>NZ_CP107903.1 GCF_036013955.1 Streptomyces sp. NBC_00459 | reverse complement strand
TTATGCAAGCGAACAATCGTGCTGCGCACGATTGTTGCGCTCCCGCTCCGCGGGAGCGCCAAGACCCTCACTGCGTGAGGGTCCATCAACTCGCCTGCGAAGCAGGCGAGTTGGACTCGTTCCGCTGCGCTCCACGAGCCACGGCCGCGATGCGGCCGGCCCGGCTCCCGTCCGATCCGGGGCCTCCGCTGCGCTCCAGCCCCAACAGTCCACGCCCCACGGGGAACGGTGGGGAAAAGCAGCAGCAGTAAGGGGAGGGGGTGGGGGGCGGAAAGCAAGGTGACAGGGAGTCAGGACGGCATGGAAACACTGGGTCGGGGGTGGAGTTGAAACCACGATCGCGTGACCTCCCGTCAAGCTGCTTTCCGGCCTGATAGGGACAGGCTAACAGGATCGCGCCACGTTCGAGGGATTTTCTCGCTTGTTGCTGCTTCATTTTGAAGCACGAGATAGACTCTGGACTCAGAGCACGCCACCCCAGAACGCTCAGAGGCTTATGGAGATCCACCGCAGACCCTTTTCGGTGATCCGGTGAGGCAGAGCAGTCAGTCAACCGAGCCAGTCCAACCCCAGCCCTCACAGCTCATCTACGTGCAGGTTTCCTGCTCACCGCCGCTCGAATCGACCGGACGACACCCAGCAGAAGGCAGACAGAAATGTCGACCACGAACCGCGCAGATCAGCGCGAGGCAGCCCAGCGAGAAGCAATTGACGCGGTCCTCCGTGCCCTCGAACTGCCTGCAAGATCGCTGGTGCCGGAGGGTGGCCTCCGGACTCAGGTGATCATGGCGACCGGGTCCGGGAAGACCCGGGTGGCGGTCCGCAGTGCGGAAGAGCTCCACGCGGGCCGCGTGCTGGTGCTCGTGCCCTCGCTGGACCTGCTCGCCCAGACCGAGGCCGCGTGGCGCGAGGGTGGCCGCCGGGGCGCGATGATCGGGGTCTCCTCCCTGCGGGGTGAGGAGGCGTCCTTCCCCAACACCACGGACGTGGACGAGCTGGTGGAGTGGACGCGGGGCCTGGACAAGGTCACCGTGTACGCCACGTACGCCTCGCTTGGTCTGGGCACGCTGGAGCGGGCGCACGCCGCCGGCCTTTCGGGCTGGGACCTGATCGTCGTGGACGAGGCGCACCGGTGTTCGGGCCGGATCGGTAAGCCGTGGGCGGTCGTGCATGACAACCAGAAGATCCCGTCTCTGCGCCGGTTGTACATGACGGCCACGCCCCGGGTGTGGCAGCTCGGGGACGAGGACCAGGACGGCGCGCCCGGCGAGCTGGTGGCGAGCATGGAGGATGATCCCAACTCGCCCTTCGGTAGCCGGTGTTTCACCCTGACGTTGTCGGAGGCGATCGACCGGGGGATCTGTGCGCCGTACCAGGTGGTGTGTGTGGACATCACTGACACGCAGTTCCAGGCGGCCATGCTGCTGGGTGCGGAGGGTCGTTCTGATGAGATGCGTGGGGCGCGTCTCGCTGCCCTGCAGACGGCGCTGGTGAAGGCGTCGTCCGAGGAGGGCTTCAAGCGCACGCTCACGTTCCATCACGTCGTGAAGGAGGCCGAAGCCTTCTCGGTAGGGATCCCGGATGTCGCGGCGCAGCTGCACGTCGATGATCCGGAGCTGTACCCGGCCACGGTGTGGGCGGACTGGCTGTGCGGCGATCACAAGCCGCTCCACCGCCGGCGGGTGCTCGGGGAGTTCTCCTCCCTGATCGCCACCGACGGCACGGTGGTGGAGAAGGCGTTCCTCAGCTCCGTGAAGGTGCTGGGTGAGGGCGTCGACACCCGCAACTGCGACTCCGTGTACTTCGCCGACGTGCGCGGCTCGATGCCGGACCTGGTCCAGGCGGTGGGCCGTGCGCTGCGGATGCAGCCGGGCGAGGGCAAGATGGCGTCGCTGGTCGTGCCGGTGCTCCTGGGTCCTGGGGAGACGGCGGACAACATGCTCACGAGTCGGGCGTTCGGCGGGCTGGCGAAGCTGCTGGAGGCGCTCAGGGCGCACGACGCCCGCATCGTGGAGCAGCTCGCTGAGCAGCAGGCCCCGAGCCGCTACAAGCCCGTTCAGAAGGAGTCCAAGGCCAAGCAGGGCGGTGGGGACGGGGCTGGGGGTCCGTCGGCTTCGGCGAAGGCGTTGTTGAAGTTCTCCACGCCGCGTGACCCGGCCGCGCTGGCCGCGTTCATCAACCTGCGGGTCCTCAACCCCGAGCACGAACACTGGCGGCGCGGTATCGAGGCCGCCGTGCTGTATGCGCGTGAGGCCGGCGACCTGAAGGTGCCGTTCACGTACCGCGTGCCGAAGGGGCCCGAGGCGGTGGAGGCGGGGTGGCCGGCCACGCTCGCCAACTTCCCGCTGGGGCAGTGGATCGCCGACAACAGGCGGTTCTACGCTCGCGGGGACATGGACGAGGATCGTGTCGAGCAGCTGGAGAAGCTGGGCATGGTGTGGTCGCACTTCGACGTCGCGTGGGAGGAGGGTCTGGCCGCCGCCCGTGGGTGGGCTGCCGAGAGCGGGCACCTCCTGGCACCGCTGGACGCCACCTACCAGGGTGCGAAGGTGGGCATCTGGCTCAAGAACGCCCGGGCCGCCGCGCGGAAGGCGGTGGACATCGAACAGCGGCGTGCCGAGGGTCTGCCGGTCGGTTCGGTGGCCGGCGCGCTGTCGGAGGACCGGCGGGAACAGCTGGAGGAGATCGACGCCTCGTGGTGCCCGGCCTGGCCCGTGGAGTGGCAGAGGGCGTTCCACCTCACCCGGCTGCACCTGGACGAGGCCGGCGAGCTGCCGACCGAGCCGGGTTATCTCCTGCGCCAGGGCGAGGATCTCGGACGGTGGGTCAAAGCGGTTCGCTTCGGCTGGGACAAGCTCACCACCGTGCAGCAGTGGATGTGTGAGCAGGTCCTCGGGATCGAGCCCGCAACCGAGGACGAGAAGCCGCCTCCGCGCCGCACGCAGGCCGACAAGTGGGCGCTCAACTTCGCCGCCGCACAGCAGTTCTACCAGCGCGAGGGACACCTGCGGGTACCCCGAAAGCACATGGAGACGCTGATGGTCGGCGGGGACGGCGACGGGGACCAGGAGGAGCGGGAGTTCAAACTGGGGGCCTGGATCGGCAACCAGCGCAGCAGGGCCGCGACGCTCTCCCCGGAACGTGTGGAGCAGCTGTCCGCGATCGGCATGCGCTGGGGGTAGAAGGTGCGTGTCACACAACGTAACAAGAGGTCGCTGACTGCCTGCTAGTCGATCGGCTCCTTCGAGCTTCTCCGAGGCCCGGACCATTCGGTTCGGGCCTCTGCGTTGAGCTACGGCCCTGTCCGCCCTTGTAGGAATAGAACGTCATCACGCAACGGCGACTTCGTCGCCTCGTAGGCGTAGTAGGGGCGGTAAACGATCGCTGTCGTTTCCCAAGAGCACTTCAAAAGCCTCGTCTCGCCCCGTCGAGGAAAACCACAACAAGAAAAAATCTTCGGGCAGTCGTGACGTTCTCGCTTTGGCCCTGCATAGGAGCGAGTGAGCGCGTACAACATGCAAGATGCTCACCTCCCGCGCGCGGCTCAGTAAATGGGGTCAGTTGAGGTGGCGTCACACACCGGAGTGAGATGTATGTCTGACATAGATGTGATCGCGGAGGCGGTGGGCGGCTTCCTCGCCGATCCGAGCGCGCTGCGGGTCCAGCACGATGCCGCCGTCGTCGCGGACCTCGCCCTGGGCGGCTTCCAGGGCCTGGAGTACGACCTGTTCGAGGAGCGTCTTCTCGGGGACAGCATGCCGATCTTGCGCGGCATGCTCCGCTCCGGCACGTTCATCACGCTCTCCGTCAAGAAGTTCGCGAAGCGGGACATCACCTTCTTCGTGAGCGGTGAGAACAAGCGGCTCCTGCACGACAGCGACGCCGACCGGGACGAGATCATCGTCGATGTCCTCATGGGCGCGCGGAAGACCTTCCGGAAGAAGGCCCTCGTCAACGGCGGCTGGAACCCTGACTTCAGGGGCCCCAAGGGGCCCTGCTGCCTGATGACGTACTTCATCGGCCGCTGCATGTGGGAGTTTCGCCGGGTCTACCTGCGTTGGGTCCGGCGGCGGGAGCGCATCGCGCGGGTGGAGGCCGCTCTGTTCGACCCGGAGGCGTTCTTCCGCCTGCTGTGCGCTCTGCCCCACCACGGGGAGCCGGAGGCGATCCTCTTCTCGGGGGACTTCACGGAGCTGCTGGACGCCCAGCCGGCCGAGAGCCGGGCCGTAGTCCGTCTGACGTGCGAGGGATACGCGGCCGGGGAGATCGCCGACCGGCTCAAGTCGACGCCCGGTGCTGTCCGCAACCGCCTGTACCGCTTCAGGCGGGTTCTCTACCAGGCCGCCAGCGAGGGGAAGATCTGGATCCCCGCGCAGTTGCACGTCAACGGTGCCCGCGAGCAGCAGGGGAGCACGACGTGAGCGTGCCTGACCTGGTGCTGCTGATCCTCGGGTTGGCCGTACTCGTCATAGCGGCCGTCCTGGTGGGCGTGATCGGCTTCGGTATCGCGCGGTGGGCCGGCTCGCCCGTCCCTGAGGCGGTGGTCAGTGGGGTGATGGCCTGTGCCGGCGCCTTGACGATCGGTCTCGCGGTGCTCGGAGTGCTCGTCACGGCCATCCAGTAGTCCTGGCCGCGCGTCACAAACGGGCGCCATTCCCCCATGACGTATGTGAAAGACACCGCTGGGGCCCCGACATGTCGGGGCCCCAGCGGTGTCTTTCGAACTTCCCCTTCTCCCCCGGTCCTGCCCGTGGCCCCGCCCGGTGCTTCAAGGGGTGATGGGACACCGGCATCCACGAGCCCGCGACCTAAGTACCAGTCATCGGTCATGGTGCCGCCCACCCGACAACACCACTACAGAAAGGTGCTGCTGATGAGCACTCACCAGCCGCCCAGGGGAACGAATCCCCACGCCGCGGATACTCTGGACGAGCCACCCTGGGCCAGAGCCGAGGCTTCACAGGGACGCTCTCAGGCAGAGAGCCGCAGGACCGCCGACCGCGCGGCGCACACCCCGCGGACGACACCACCGCAGGTGTCAGCGATCCCCGTTCTCCCCTCTCAGAGGAGTCCCACCATGTCCCGGGACATCGATCCCGCGCTGCCCGCGCAGCCCTGTCCCGACCGCCGGGCCGCCGTACTCGCCAACCCGAACCGAGCTCACCGCCTCACCCGGCGTCTGCGCATCATGACCGCCCGCATGCGGGCCATCACCTGGAAGCTGGTGACACTGTCCGGCGAGGAATTCGTCAAGGGCTTCGCCAACAAGGCCGGCGGGATCGCCGCACTCGTCCTGGGTGTGGCCGTCGTCGCCTACGTGCTGGGCGTGGACCCAGACGATGCAGTACGCCGCATGCTCGGCATGTAGCTGCCGTCGTGCCCGGAACCCGGCCGCCCGCGGTTCCGGGCACGACGGCGATATGCCACTCCGCTGCGGTTGTCCGAGCGGCCCTCGGGACGCCAGGCCAAGGACATCTCCACCTGGAAGGGCGTGCCCTTGGTAATGGGAGAGTCCCTCAGAAGGGAGGTTCGTCGCTGTATCCACCTGGTTGGGCGGGGGTCTTGGCAGGGGATCCGGTAGCCCATGGGTCGTCTGCCGGGTGCGATGCAGAACCACCCCACCCGCCGGAAGTCTGCCGGGCCGGCGGCACCGGCGCGGCGGGTGGAGGTGCCGGTGCTTCGTCCGGCTCGAGGCCGTCAATGTCGTCGTTCCACAGTCGGCGTAGATGTTCGCGGCAAGTCGTCGGATCGTTCTCGTCCCAGCGGTTGTCGTCCGGCTCCGGCCAGCGACGGCCGTCGGGATCCCGATGTTGCATCTGGCACAGGGCTCGCAGGAGAGCGTCGACTACTGGCCATTGGCTGGTGGTCTGTCCCTGCAGGAGACGCCGGATGGTTTCTCGGCTCACCTTGTAGGCGTCGGGCATGGTGCCGGTGAGCGCCTCGATCTTCGGGAGCGGGGGCCGTCCGGCTTCCCGGTAATGGAGGTAGAGCTCGGCAACGAAGTCCCGCTTGGGGCCGGGCGGCAGAACATCCTTACCGGGCATCCGCAGCATTCGTGGCATCCGGCAACTCTGTCACGGGCAGGCCCAGTTAGACACAGGAAGACCTATTTACGCCTGTTAGCACACCTCAGGAAACCCTATATCGCCTCATCTCAACCAGACTTTGCCTCGTATGAGCCTGTGTCAGCTGCTCTTAGACCACTGACGACTTGGGAAAACATGCTTTGGGAAAATGCTGTTTCCGCTGGTCAGAGGCCTATCCGAGGTGCTTTTGTTGGTGCCGTTCACCCTGGGACTTGCCATTCGTCCCAAGGAATGGACAGCGGCGCAGCCGTCACCGGAAACGGCGACGGCCCCCTGGGGCACAGGGAGCCGTCTGCAGAAGACCGAACATCCCCGACGAAGGAGAAGCCCATGTCCAAGCCCGAGAGTAAGGGCAACAGCCCGGACCCGGAACCCCTCCCCGCCCGGTGGATCCGGCGTGCCCGGCGGCTGCGCAACGAGGCGGGGCTGCATCTGCTCCGAGGTGCCGCAACCGCGGCCGGCGGCGCCGTCGTCGCGTACGGAGGCCTCTGGATCCAGACCCGCTGATACTCCCCTCCTGCTGGCGAGGAGCAGGATGACGGCGGTGGGCTCGAAGGCGCCCACCGCCGCTGGGCCGAACACCGAGCCCGCTCCATGCAGTCGACGGCGCTACGGCAGGTCTTCCAGTCGGGCGAGCAGGCCTGCGGCGGTGGCGACGGCCGAGAGGGCGTCGGCGCGGGTCCAGGTGAAGTTCTCCGTGGTACCCGAGTCGTCGTGCGGTGCGCCGCTGAAAAGGTTGTAGGCGCTCTGGGTGAACACCGCCCAGCGCTCCTCCTGGTTCCGTTCCCCGGCCTTCTTCAGCAGTGCCTGGTCGTGGAGCTTCTTGGTGTCGCAGGCCTCGCGTACGGGATCGAGGGCCGCTCGGGCCAGGGATACGGCGTGCTCGTACCGTCCGTCGCGGATCGCAGTCTTCGCCTCGCGGATGCGTCGTGCGCCGGTGGCTCGGGCCTCCACGGTGGTGACCGAGATGAGAACGTCGACGAAGGCGCCGGCATCGAGCTGGGTGAGGGTGTTGCTCCACTTCGCGTGCGGGATGCGGATGATCTCCTGGCCCTGAGCAACGGGCCAGTTCTTCGGGTCTGCCAGGGCGGTCAGGGTGAGGTCGGCGAGCAGGACCAGGTCCGCGCCCGCGCGCATTTTTTCCAGGCCGCGCAGCTGCTGGTCCGTCACGGTCGTCTCCAGCGTGAGGTGCTTCTTGAACGGCCTCAGCCCGACGGGTCCCTTGGGGGCGTGGAGGACGCCGATGTAGCTGGCGGGGTTGGGCATCTCGTGTGTCGAAAGGCTGCCAGAGACGAGGAAGGGCGCGTCCACGGTGTAGTTACCGCGGGCGGTCACCTCGAAGGCTAGGGCGAGACGGTGCACGTCCCAGCCCTGACTGAAGGTCACATCGTGCTGCGCCTGGACGTCGACGCTGTAGTCGTTCATGCCGAATGAGAAGTCGGTCATCGTTCCTCGCCTGGTTGAACCTTTGCCTGATGGTCGCAGGTCAACCGGCCCCGGCGGCAGCGGTTTTCCCCGGACCTGTACGTGAGGAACGCGGTCCGGCTCGGTGGCCCGGCGGGCGCCGCTCTGTCGAAGAACGCAGCCCGGGCCTGAGTATCTGCGAGTCGCACAATTCTCCAGATCCTCGTACCGGATGGTGTCCCTCCCACCACGGGCGGTACGCCGGACAGTCGGTTCGTGGACACCCGGCAAACAAGGTGAGGACCGCCGGATCACCGGCGGTCCTCACAGGAGGGTGTTGCCTCAGTTGCCCTTACACAGGGTCCGGATCTTCTGCTGCGCGCCCTTGATGGCCTGCACCAGGTCGATGCGGGCGCGCTCCTGCTTCATGGCGAGTTCGAGCCGCTCGATGTACTTCTCGACCGTGAGCCTCTGCGCTCCGATGGGGGGAAGGACCTTCGTGAGGTAGTGGTCGAAGCTCGTGGCGACGGCTACCAGCTCGGTGCGGATCGGCTTCATCTGGTCCTCGTCGGCGATGTCCTTGACGAGGTTGTGCAGCCGGGTCAGCGGGGTGAAGTCAGCGGCCTGGCAGGGCTTCTGTGCGTACTCGCAGAGCTTCTCCAGGAGCTCCTTCAGGTATGTAGTGGCGTTCTCGAAGTCCTTCGAGTCCTCCTGGTTCTTGTTGATCCGCTTCATCAGGGCGAAGACCTGCTGGTGGTGGCGCAGGGCGAGGTAGGTGAGGATGCCCGTGGCGGCGCCCACCACGACGGTCACCAGGAGAGAGCCTGCGCTGGTACCAATCGCCAGGATGGTGGGGTTCGTGATCATTTGGTGGTCCGTTCAAAAGATTGCTACCGCTTGCCTGGTTAGTGGCCAGGCATGTGAGCGGTGCGGATGGCGGGTCCGGTGATGCCCTATGCGCCAGCGGCGCTGTGGTGTAGGGCGTCGAGATCGTGGACGATGAACTTGCGGTACCCCACGTCGATCGTTTCGTCGGTGCGGAGAGAACGGATCGCGTTCTCCACTGAGGAGATACCGAGTTGCAGTGCGGCGGCCAGATCCTTCTGGGACGGGCCGACGATGATGGTGCTGCGTGTGACGGTGGGGTCGGGTACGCCGACGGTCTCGGCGAGATGAGCGAGAAGCATGGCGACGCGCTGGGACGGGGGAAGTGCGAAGGTCGCATAGATCCGCTCGTCCTCGCGGTTGCGGTCCTCAATGCCGCGCAGCAGCGCAAGTTGGACTTCAGGGTGCTGCCGCTGCAGAGCGATCATGTAGCGGGTGCGCCAGGGGATCACGCATGTCTCGGACAGGCATGTGGTGAGCACTGAGGAGTCGGGGTTGATGAGCTTGGCCTCGCCCACGAGTTGGCCGGTTCCCCTGAACCGGGTGATCGTGGGGTCCTTTCCGGGTCCCATGGGGAACCGTTCCTGTCGGAGGCACCCTTGTACGACGATGAAGACACTGCGGTCGTCTGGCCCGAGCGGGAGGGGTTCATTGCGTTCGAAGACGCGGACACGCTGGTCCCACTCGTTGGTCATCATCTGCCAGGTCTTCTGGGGGAGATGGTCCAGAAAGCTTCCTTCTGGCATCTTGTGCCGACCGAGGAGAAGGTCGGTCAGGCGCGGTGCGCGGGCAGTGAAGGTCATCCGTCACTCCCCAGTCCGCGAGGCTCCCGCGTCCTGCCGGGCGCGGAAGAGCAGGTTTCGTGACGGTGCGTCGCTTCCCGGATAGTTTTCCAACAGCCGGTCCAGCGGGACGACGCCGCCGACGATGGCGGTGTGCACGGGTCTGATGTCCTTTGGTCGTTCATGTGGTGGGTACGCCCGCTTTGTTGCGGGCGTACCCGGGTGGTGGGTCCGGCGCCACTCCCCCTGCGCTGGGCAGCCCGGTGTGGTGGGACCGGGCCGCGCACGGCGAGAACGTCAGTTGATAACGCTACCTTGAGCGGCAAGACAATATCCACCCACCCGGTCGCGGTCGGCGAAGATCCCGCTCACCGAGGGCTTTTCACTTTGGTTCCCGCTAACGGCCAATCGGTTTCACGGTGACTTCCGTCACACCGATTCCATAACGTCGCCACCAAAAGAAAGTAATTTAATTGCCGGACTGTCAAATGCAGAATTCCCGGATGTACAGATTCCGCCATCTATCAGATGAGCAGCACGTGGCGCACATGTAAACAAGGCGCAAAAAGGGGAGGTCTCGGAGCACCACACTCACGAGACCTCCCGGGAATGGCCCGGACCCACCAAGGTCAGACCAATGCTCAGTTAACACCATGACCCTGCCGAAGACACGGTGACGCCCTTCTTTTCCACGCCATCCGCCCCACTCGTAGGGCTTGCCCGTGCGTCAGCTGGGGGATCAAACAAGCACAGAGAGCGGGATCACATCATCACAAGGCGTGGGCGTTTTGCTCCGTAAGGGCGATTTACGCTTCTCGTGCCAGAGGGCCCCCAGGCACCGCTCGGACCACATGCGACAACTGTGATCACAAAACATCCGGCCCACCTGGCAAAACAAGGCAAGGGTCCCCTCACTTCCTCGACAGCCCTCGGTCCTTGAAATCTTAAGAATAAATCAATAGCGCCGCGCCGATTATCTACCCCCCCCCCCCCACGCATAGGGGATCAGCGCCAATTAACGGAACATCAAACGGAGGGGATTCCCGTACCCATTTTAAGCAGGATTCCCGCCGTTATCGCTTCGGTTAATACGCCAGCCGAGCACACGACAGATTGTCGATAGATGCCCTTGACCACTTGCGCCCCATTCACGCCCCTCGGGAGGACTCTCGCGCGGCGCACAAACTTTCACGCCGTCAAATTCTTTCTATAGGCGTGCAGTTACCGTCAGGTTCGTCCAGCCGTTACACAAAGTGCTCGCATACGCACCATCCGCCACAGGTTCGCCAGGGGGCGCACGGGGCTCGTAAGGCGCACTTGATCAGCGCTGCGCCCCCTGCAGAACATGGAGGTCGTCTCGGGCACGACAGCCACCGTCGGCGGGTGCCTCGTCGCCCGGACCCGGCCTGACCGTGTCGCCCGCCGACGTATGCGGGCAGCTCGGTCAGGAGACACGCAGAAAGGCGCCAGCCGGTCCGATCACGCCGGGCCCGAACTTGTCGCGGACCCGGTCGGCGGCTTCTTCCGTGATCAGGCGGGCGTCCCGGCCGGGATCGAGGCTGAGCTGCTCGACAACAGCATCGGCACCGACCGCGTCCTCGCCCTTCAGCGTGATCCCCCTCAGTCGCCCGCGCTGGAGACCGGCGGCGTCCATCAGCTGGTAGGCGGCCGTACGCAGGTCGTCCTCGTGCGCCGACGGCTCCCGGAGCCGCCGGCTCTTCTCCCACCGCGCGTCACCGGCGAAGACCAGCCGGAGCGTCACCCCGCGCGCCGCCTGGCCGCGGCGGCGCAGCGTGATGCCGAGCCGTACGACCAGTTCCAGCAGCCGGGCCCGTACCTCTGCCCCATCGAGGCGGTCCCGCCCGAAGCGATGCCCGACACTCACGGATATTGGGAGGGCTCTGGGGGTGACGGGTCGGAGGTCCCGGCCGCGCGCCCGCTCGGAGGCGGTCCGCCCGGCCCGGGCACCCGCTGCACGGTCCCCGCCGGTAGCGCGGCGAGCAGGGCCACGGTGTCGATGCCGTAGCGGCGCAGCGTCGCCGCGTGCTGAGGGCCGATACCGTGCAAAGCCTCCACCGGCAGCGTGGCGAGCCACTCCTCGGTGCTCTCCGGGCTGACCGCCAGGACACCGCCGGGCCCGGTCACCCGACCGGAGGCAGTCGCCGCGACCGTCCAGGAAGTCCCGATCCCGATCCGGAGATCCACCCCGAGAAGGGCGACCGACCTCAGCCGTACGACACCGGCGATCCCGCACTCGTCCATACCGAGGTACCCGACGGCGCCACGGAGTTCGACCAGTGCCGCGCCCGGCGGGATCACCTGCACCACCGGCGAGAACCCGTCCAGCACCTCCAGCACCCGGTGATACCCCTCCTCCGGCAGCCCCACCGGACACCGCACATGCATCACCGACCCCACCCTCCCCGCTCCCGTCCGCTGCCCCGCCATCCCGCACGGTCGACGCCGACCGCGACACCTGCAACACGAGGCAGGAGGTCCTTCTGGAGGAGGCCGTCACCGCCCCCGCCCAGGACGCCAACTGCGTGCTGAGCGGCGGGTCCTGGTAATTCCCCCTACGACGACACCTACTTCACGCAGGCCCGCGCCCTCGACATCGACCACCTGGTTCCCCTCGCCGAATCCTGGGACTCCGGCGCCTCCACGTGGACAGCGGCCGAACGCCAGGCCTACGCAAACGACCTCGGGGACGAGCGCGCCCTGATCGCGGTCTCCGCCACCAGCAACCGGTCCAAGTCCGACCAGGACCCCGCCACCTGGCAGCCCCCAGCGGTCGGCTACCGCTGCACCTACGCCGCCGACTGGATCACCGTCAAAACCCGCTGGAGCTTGACGATCGACCCCGCCGAACAGAAGACGCTCACCGACATCCTCTCCAGCTGTCCGAACAGCCCGATCGAGGTCACCCTCGCCCGCTGACCCGGCCCTCCTCAGGAAAATGCGTCCGGTTCGGCGGGCCGACGCGAGGAGAATCGTGTGTATGGTCCGTTCGTCCAGATTCCCCATCTCCGACCACGAGTACGTCCAGCGGGTCCGCCGTCACCCGCCCAGCTCCCTGCTGCCCCTGATCGCACAGGTGAGCTCGCTGCTGCCGACGAAGGTCGACTGGCAGCAGGACTGGGTGAGGCTGAACCGGCACCGGAGCATCAAGGGGCTGTACCGGCCGTGGGCGTTCGCCGACGCCGCATGGGTGTCACTGACCCGTGGGAACGAGCATCGGCAGCGGCTTGCGGCCATGGACGACCTAGAGGAGATCCATGCCCAGTACGTGGCGCTGGACGACCTCTACCGGCACTTGCCGGTCGGTGATCGGATGTCGGGACTTCTGTTGCGGGTGGCCGGGCAGCAGTTCACCTGGCAGGAGGACGACTTCTCCGAGCTTGCCCGCAGTGTGGCCATGTTGGTCCAGACGGAGCCGACGAAACCGCTGAAGGCCCTCGTCGACGGCTGGGAGCAGGAGGTGCTGGGCTGCCCCGTCTCGGACTACGTGTGGCTGGGGCAGCTGCTGTTCACCGCGGCGACCTACCGGCAGGGCCGGGTCGACCTGGACTGGGTGCCCGAGAACGAGCTCGCCGTGTTCACGGAGCTTACGAGCCGCGCCGCCGTGGAGGCCGTCCTCGAACGGCACTTCGCCACGGGGGCAGAGGAGGAACGCGCCCGTGCTGCCGCAGGACTGATCTCGTCCGACCCGCTGATGCGGAGGTACACGCCCAACCCGCTGCGCTCCAGGCCCCTGGTGAGGGGTTTCGGGTGCGACTACCTGATCCCGGTGACGCCCGCGGCGCTGGGCAAGGTCAGCCCGATGGGCCTCTACTACACAGGGATGGAGCACTTCGGCCCCGGCAGCAAGGCCTTCGAGCTGTTCGCGGGAGACCTGGGCGAGCTGTTCGAACAGTACGTGGGCCGGCATCTGCGGCTGCTCCCGGATGCCGAGGTCCATCACGAGATCGCCTACGGCAAGGGCGGCGGCCAGAACAGCGTCGACTGGATCGTGGTCCTGCCCGGCCTCGTGCTGCTGCTGGACGCCAAGGCGGCCCGGCCCACCGCAGGCCTGCGGCTCGGGCCGCAGGAGACGTTCGGCGAAGAGCTGAATCAGAAGCTGGGCAAGGCCATCGGGAAGCAGATCCCGAACACCGCGAAGCTCATCCGGGAGCGGCACCCGAAGTTCGCCCACATCCCCCACGACCGGCCGATGTTCGGCATCGTGATGACGATGGAGCCGTACCACCTGGTCAACACCCCCGAGTTCCGGCACGTCCTGCCGACCTCGGACGTGCCGACGGTGGTGGCCTCGGCAAGCGAACTGGAGGACGCGGTCGTCGCGACGGACCCCACGCTGGAGGAGGCAGTCCTGGCCCGGATCGAGCAGCCACCTCCCGCCGGATGGTCCCTGCGGGCCCTCGCCGACGGACGGCCCGTCATCAATCCGATCCTGGACGAGGCGTGGGCGCTCTACCCCTGGGGCGCGGAACCCGCCACGCCCCCAGGCAGCGGGGCTTCAGCAGAGTCCTGACCGGGAGCCCCGACAGCGGCCGGCCGCCGGAGGGGGAACTGGCCACCCGTGGCGGTGAACGCGCTCTGGCGGGTGCGGGGCCGTGGCCAGTACGTTCCCGGTGGCCAGACGACCGAGGGGGAGGGCCAAGGGATGAGCGAGCGCGGCGCGTTACTGGGACTGCGGGCCTTGATGTAGGTGGTGATCGCCATCGAGGTGCCGGTGTACCTGGTGTGGCTGGCCCAGGTCGGCTACCTGGCCGGGCAGCAGCTGCCCCGCGGCGACGTCGCGCGGTGGGCGCCGCCCGTGCTGCTGCCTCCGGCTGCCGTGCTGTTCTGCGTGATGGCGGGATGGACCTGGTGGATGAGCGTGATGGCCGGCACCCGTTCCCCGCTGCGGGAGCGGTGGATCGTCGCCTCGCTGGTGTTCGTCGCTGGCTTCTCGGTGTTCTGCGGGGTGGCCTCGGTCGACGACCCGTCGGTTTCGGTGAGCCTGCTGAGCGCCGCCGTGACCGGGCTCGGCATGACCGGGCTGTTCTTCATCCCGGCCGCCGCCTCCCGCCAGCTGCCCGACGTCATCCCCCGGCGCTCCCGGCGTACGGCATCCCCTCCGGGTGAAGCGGACCCGCAGTAGGCCCGGTCGGTCCGATTGCCCGCCGCGCCGGGCGGCGGGCATGCTGCGCGTTCTGGAGATGAAGGGGTGAACGTGTCCGAACACGACGACGCACATGCGACGGAAGCGTCGCTCAGGAAGGCCGTGGAGCAGCTGAGCGGCGATGGGACGCGCAAGGGCGGCGAGGCCGTCCAGGAGGTCGTACAGGCGCCCCATGAGGGCGCCGGGCAGAAGTGGACGCCCGAGCAGGAGACGCAGATCTGGGCCATGGTGGAGCAGATCCGCAAGGTGCGGGACCTGAACCGGCCGGACGCGGGCTGGTGGCGCCGACGCCGGGAGTGGCGGGCCCGGGAACGCCTGGTGGACCTGATGATGACCGGCGGCCCGGAGCTGCTGAACGAGGCGGAACTTCGCCACTGGAAGAGCCACGCGATGGTGGAGCTACTGCTGGAGCTCACCGGCAGTGCGATGAAGAAGGACGACACCACGAAGGCGCTGACCCGGATGGAGACGCTGCAGGCCGCGACGTACGAGGACTGGCAACAGGCCACGAAGACGCTGGCAGACCGGCAGGCCGCCGGCTGACCTTGCGGCGGTGACAAGGGCCCCGAACCGGAGCGCGGTTCGGGGCCTACCTGTGTACGGCACGGGCTACGGGTGTGTCCTGCCCGGAAATTCGGTCGGCGGCTGCGACAATGCATACAGAGGCAGCGGGATGCTGGTTGTGGGCCGATCCGCGTCTGCCTGTCGCCTGGCCGTGGCCGGGTTCGGACCTTGCGAGGTTCCATGTCTCTCAGCGAGTTCGTCGAGGTGTACTGCACCACCGGACAGCTGATCACCATCATCTTCACCTTCTTCAACGGCCGCGGTGGTGGTGGCAACTGAGACTGAACGCTTCCCGCTCCGTGCCGGTCGGCAGGGAGCGGGAAGCACAACGAACCTGTCAGCCATGACGGTGTATCTGCCCTCGTGGAATGCGTAAACGCCTCGTCCCCGGCAACTGAGTTGCCGGTGTGACTGAGTACTTCAGTTGGCCAGTTGAGCGTGCCGTCCAGTGCGCGGCCCGCCGACCCGACTGCCATCGCGTTACCCGACGTTGAGGTCCTGATCCCAGTCCTCGATGGTGCAGTCGCCTGTGTGTACCTGCGCTGGGTCATCGGCGAGGTCCCAGTCGGCCACAAAGGAGAACGTTCCGCTGACCGTAGCGTCGCCTTGCAGGTCGTCCGTCCCGCCCCCGTCTGAGCTGCTGCGGACCACGGACGCTGCGAAGCCTGCTTCGAAGGCGCCCTGGAAGGTGAACTCGACTTGCCCGGCGTAGCGTAGGAAGTCGAGAGAGTCGATGTTGAGGTTGATGAAGTCGCTGGTGGGCGGCCCGGCGGTGATCGGGTCACTCGTATCCATGGACTCGAACCCGGCTGTGACGCGGCTGCGGATCTCCTGGATGAGCTGCACTACCGGATCTTGGAGGACGTCCTCCAGTTCGGCGGCGCACAGGTTCTCCAGGAGTGCGATCGTGAGCCGTCCTCGGTCGTCCAGTGCCACGTCGATGCGCTGCCACAGCCCATCCTCGTCGTCGATGCATACCTCTGCCTCCCGGAACGACCGGTAGTCGCCGATGCCTTGGTCTGTCATCGCCAGGACCCGGACGACCGCGGGGGCGGTGTCCAGGAACTCACGCCGGATGTCGGGTTGGCTGAGATCGGCGGTGGCGGCCTCAAGCACGTGGGCGGCCACCTTGCCCGACCTGCCGAAGTTCTGAACTCGTTTGAGCACGGCAGGACGGCGCTTCTCCGCGCTGGCCAGATAGTTCATCGTGACGCCCGCTTGGCGTATGGAGTTGCTCTTGCCCTCCACTCCGTTGCACGGGCGGCAGATCGGGGCGAGGTTCTGCGGGTCATGGAGGTCGAAATCGGCCCGTAGACCGTAGGCCGTCTTGAGCTCTGCCAGGTCCGCTTCGGTGACGTCCTTGGGGATGATGTGGTCGATCTCGGAGAAGCTGAACTCCACGGGCTTGGTACACCAGTAGCACTTCGAATCCCACGCTTCCCACAAGGCCATACGTAGAACTCTGTTGGCCCGGCCTGCTCGATAGCGGACGACGGTGGCTGTCGTGTGTCCCATGCTCTTCCCCCCAGCAGGCACCAGTTGCGTGAGCAACCGTTGTACCGCAGGTCGTACGAGCGCGCCGACCAGTCCGACGAACGAAGATCTAGACGGCGAGCGCGGGGAGTAAGGTCCCGCGCAGGCCGGGTGGTCCCCCGCCGGGACGGCGGTAGGGGCCTGGGTTTTCAGAGGGGTACCGGCCTGTGAGGTTTCCGTCAGTGGCTCAGGCAGAACAAAGTGCCTCTCTTCCAGCAGATGAAGCTCCTCCTCGATGCCCAAGCCGAGCAGCTCTGCCACAACATCGACACGGAATACTCAACCGGCCAACCCGCACGCTCACTGGCCAACTGAAGCGCTCAACCGCGTTCGATGGTCGATGGTGGGTCACGCTGGTTCGACGGGGAGCCATAGCTCGCACGTCGCGGTGCTGAAATCGTCCGCGCGCTCGAGGACGGAGACGACCGAGGGGCCCGGGCGCAGCCGCCACGGGTTGGAGGGGAACCACTCGGTCGCGGTTGCCGCCCAGGTCGTCTGAAGGGCCTGTGGATGCGGTCCGCTGGTACGGAAGACTGCCCACATGCCAGGTGGTACCTCGATGGTGTCGAGCCCGTCCGGGACCGGTGTGTCCCGGCTGAGGGCGACTCCGTGCAGGTAGGTCAGTTCACTGCCCTCACGGCTGTCGGGATCGAGGTCGTCGGTGACCTGCAGCAGGCCCTTCGGTTCGGTGTCGCTGAGGGCCTTGAGCCGCAGATGCTCCTCCGGCGGCAGCGCGGCGATGTGCTCCTGGATGTGCGGGTTGACGCCCTGGTGAATAAGCGGAACCCGGGTTGCGTGTCCAGCCAGCCGGAATGCAGGGCGGTCGACGAGGCGGGTGTCCATGGGGATACTCCCTTCAACAGTCAGGCGGAACCTGAGCTGCGGTTGTGTGCGCAAGGGGCCTCCATTACGGCGAACGTCACCGGGGCCGACACCGTGGACCGCCCGGAACGCGCGTCCGAACGCCTCGCTCGAGCCGTATCCGTGCCGGACGGCGATACCCAGCAGATCCTCCTTGCCCCGCACGACGTCGGCGGCGGCAACTGTCATCCGGCGCCGCCGCACGTACTCCAACAGCGGCATACCGGCCAACGACGAGAACATCCGACGCAGGTGGTACTCGGTAGTGCCGAGCGCCCTGGCCAACTTGTCGACGTCGAGCTCCTCGACGAGGTGCTCCTCGACAAGATCGACAAGTTGGTTGAGTGCCGAGATCATTAGGAAGCCTCCCTTTCGACTCCCACCCTGGCAGCAGGCACCCCGGCAATACCCGACCGTTGCGATCCGATCCGGTCAGACGCCTGGACTGACGCGGTTCGCCACTTCCGACCTATCGATCTGGGGCTCAACTCGCCGACTCGACCTCTCACTCGCCAACTGAAGCGCTCAGTCACAGTTAGCGGGACTCTCGGGGCTTGGTCACTACAGCTCGATCTGGATGTGCTCCACGTCGGTGAACTCCACGCCCAGGCCGGCCGCCCGGGTGTTGTTGTTCCGGAAGTACATCTCCGCAAGTCCTTTGGCTGCGATGCGCTGGAGCTGCTGCTCGTTGGCGCCGCTGTCGCGGGCCTCGAAGAGGCGGTCCGCCCAGCGGGGCGGCAGGGCCTGGGTGATGTCGCGGATCCGGGCGTCGTCGGTCGTGCCCGGCGCGGCGGTGAATCCGAACCTCGCCCGGGTGGAGACGACCAGACCGCCCGTGCTTGAGGCCTTCTTCTTGGCTTTCGCCCGGATCTGCGGCTGCCACCGCTTCCTGACCTCCCGCTCGATGCGCTCGCGCAGGTCGCGGCGGGGCCGCTTGAACTTGCCCGCGACGTACCGCTCCACGGTGCGCTGGGAGATCCCGAGCGCCTGCGCGGCGGCCTTGGTGCCCTTGAGCTGCTTGACCAGGTACTTCACCTGCGCCTGGGCGCTTTGCGGGATGCGGCAGGCGAACGCCCCTTCCAGCGCCTGGTCCAGGCTGTCCCCGAGCGAGTCGGTCATGGTCGGCTATTCCCCTTCTCCGGCGGTCGGGTCGTTCTTGATGAGGTTGGCGATGTTGAACACCGCGCCGGCTTCCTCGAACTGCTGCTCTGCCCACAGCACGGTCTGGGTGCCCTGGTGCTTGACCATGCCCGGCGAGACCCCGAGCCGGAACGTGCCCGCCGCCAGCTTGCCCTCGTCCGTGTAGGGCAGGACGTCCAGCGGGGACGGGCCCGGGGAGGGGTAGACGATGGCGTCGGTGCCGATCGCGACCGGGTACAGATCGGCCGCGGCGGCGGTCTTCATCAGCTTGCGGTGGATGCCGACCCGCTGGCTCGCGAGCACGGCGGCCCGGATGTCCGGGCGCCACGTCTCCCGCTTGAGTGCCGGCCACGGCTCGTAGTACGCGACCTGGCCCCGGTTGCGCTGGCGCAGTTTGCCGATGCCGCCCTTCGCGGTTGCCTTGATCGCCTTTGCGAGCAGCGCCATCGTCGGGTCGGTGTTCCTCGATCGGGCCATCGCGTCCAGGAACTCCTGGCCGTTCATCGCGGTGGTGACACCGAGGTCGGCCATTGTCGTCACGTACGCCTCGCGCAGCCGCTTGTACCAGGGGTCCAGGTAGCGGCCGGTCTGGGTTCGCACGTGTGCCTCGATCGGTGCGACGTCGAAGCCGAGCTCCACCGCGTACGCGACGGTGGGTGTGGCGTACCAGGCCGGTCCGGTCGGGTGGTCGCCCTTCGGAGTGAACGGGCTCGGGAGCCGGCCGTGGTCGACAGCGCGACCGAACACGCGGGCGAGGTCGACGTGACTCAGGTCGACCAGCCAGGAGCCGGGCAGCGAGGCGTCGAACGTCGGGTTGTTCTTCAGGTGGGTCGGCCCGTTCAGCCCGACCGTGAGGCCGTTCGCGGCTGCGGCGAACGACATGTTGATGTCGATGGCGATCAGGTACGGATTCCGGCACTCGTCATCGGTCAGCGGCCGGCACCAGTCGTACGGCTCCTCCATCAGCATCTCTGCCGGGGTCCGCAGGTGGTGGCGCTCGAACTTCCCCTTGAGGACCGGGTGCTCGTCCGGGACTTCGCACTCCACGACGTCGTACACCGCCGTGAGCGCGTCCGCGTTGAACGCCCGCTCGAAGTTCCCGGTCGACTCGTCCTTCTCCGCGCGGGTCGGCGGGCGCAGCGCGGTCATCAGCTCCAGGCCGGTCGTCGACGCGGTGCCGCGCGGCGTGATCACCAGCTGCGCGTACGTGCCGAGATACCGGGCGAGGTCGGCGGGGTGCATGAACGGGATCTGCGGGTCGTCCTTGTTATCCCACTCCCTGGCGTCCAGCGCGTTCCACGAGGGGATGCACACCTGCACGCAGCGGCGCCAGGAGCCCTCCGGGTCCCGGTAGATCCGCGCCCACGGCCCGAACCCAAGCTGGGTGAGCTGGAGTTCGGCCTTCTTGATCTGCTTGACCACCTTGTGGCTGTCCGGGAGCCGGCCCGCGCGCCGCTCCTCATCCGACAGGGCGGCGGGCAGGCCGTAGCGCTCCAGCGCGGCCGGGGTGAGGACCAGGACCGGGTCGGCGTCACGGCCGTTGCGGTGCAGCCGGGCCTGCCCGAGCCGGGCTTCGGTCAGCGTCCAGTCGACCAGCGCCGGGATCGACTTGGCGGGCACGTCCAGGACCAGGCCGCCGACACAGTACGCCGACACCTGCCCGTCCTCGCAGTCGACGACCGCCAGCGGCCCGTTCTCGAAACGCGCGTCGGCCACGGCCGCCGTTGAAGTGGTGGCCTTCGCGGCCTTCTTCGCGCCCGGGCGCCGTGACGTCGACGACGACCTGGTCGTGCTCGCCGCCGGTCGGGCGGGTGCCTTCGCGGCGGCCGGCGCCGACGGAGCAGGAGCCGCCTCCGGGGCGGGCGCGGCGGTGAACGCTTCCGGCACGGCTGGCTCGTCAGCCGCCTCGATCTCGGGAGCGGGGAAGCGCGCGGCGAGGCCTTCGAGCAGCCGGGCGTAGGCGGCGCGCTTCGGCGGCCGCGGCTCGGTCCGCCCGGTCTCCCAGTTCCCCACCGCCTCCCGGCGCGCGTCCAGCGCCGTGGCGATCTGCGCCTGGCTCAGGCCCGCCGCCTCACGCAGACGCTTGCGCTCTGCGGGGACCGGTAGATCATCCTGCGCGACTTGCTCCAGCAGCGCATCGACAGCACTGAACAGCTCGTTCTCAGTGGACACAGAGGTCACCTCCAATGAACATCATACCTCAATCGCTCCCTTATTCGCGCATTGGATCGCTCATCCAATCGCACATCTCGTCAGATGTAACACGGGGTTGCGAAAGACGTGCAACGGCTTCCTCCCAGATCAGGGCTGCAACAAGGGGGTGTTGCACAGCGGCGTCGGGCACCGCGCTGCGGCATGGCGACGGTGCAGCGCCGGGGCCGACTGCCAGGCTGAGCGCGTCCGGCCCGCAGGTGATTGGGAGATCCGCCGTGTCCGTCACGTTCCGCATCAGGTGCTGCCTGTGCCGCAAGAACATCCCGCTCGCCGGGGACGTCATCGCCCTCGATGGCGAGTGGCAGCGCCGATACGCAGCCATGCACGGCACCCTCGCCTGCGAACGCTGCGCCATCGACTACGGCTGGAACTGCTGCACGACGACCAGAGGCGCCTTCGTCGACGGACACATCGCCGCGCCCGAGGATGAAGACGACGTCGACTCCATCAGCCACCAGCTGGAGCGCGGCACCCACCGCGCCCTGGTGACGCTCTACCCCCGCTCCGGCCTGCTCCAGGGAGCTGAGGCGTACCTGCGCAGCGTGGCCGCCCGCAAGAGCACCGACCCCGAGATCGCCGCAATGTTGCGCACGGCCATCCAGGAGTGGGACGAGCAGCACAGCACTGCCGGCGCCCCGCAGACAACCGGCTGAGGCTGCAGCCGTCCTCTCCGGCTCGGAAGCTACGAGGCCGTTGGCGCGGTGCAGGTCATCGGGCAGTGCTCTCAGCGGTCGCCGCGGGTCTCGTTCACCATGACCGTCCACTGGTCGGGACCCTGACCCGGCTTCGGCGCGGGGCGTCCGTGCACCGGGCGCGGGAAGGCGGAGGGCAACTCCGGGCTCGGCGGGGCCTCATGGTGCCCGGCGTGGAGGCGCTGTGTCCTACCGGCGGAAGCCTCGTCCGGGATCGCGGACGCTGTGGCTACCGAAGGGCTCGAACCAGGCGGCCGTCCTGAGGTCGCCCACACCCATGGACTGGTTCGCTGGGTCCTCCGGGTCTGCGATGCCGCCGAGTTTCGGGTCGAAGAGCATCAGGACGTCGTGGTCCTGGAACAGCAGTTCGGAACAGTCGTCCCAGCTGTAGTCGTCTCCGTGTTCGGGGAGCGTGTGGTGGGGGTCCGTGGGAGGGCGGTCTTCCAGGTGGGTGGGGGCGTCCTCGATGGCCAGGTGCAGGGCCATCTCCTCCGCGGTGCAGGTGGGTTCGGGCCACTTGCCCCGGGCGAGATCTGCGGCCAGGTCGTCGAAGGCGCGCGCCATGCGCCGCCGCCATCGGTGGTCGGCCGTCCAGGTGAGCGTAGGCAGCCGGTCGAAGACTTCCCAGGTGGTGGCGTTGGCGTCCGGCAGGAACTGGTCCCCCAGGCGGTGTGCGTCGTCGTAGGCCTGGTCTGCGAGGAGAACCAGGGCTGTGTGGAGCAGGTCGGCGGTGCGGGGGGTGAGCTGCCAGCCGCACTCCTCGCAGTCGGGGTCCTCGCCCTTGCAGGGGCAGTCCCGGACGGCGAAGAGGGCGGCGAAGTTCGGCGTCTGCTCACCGGCTGTGGGCCTTTTGCGCTGCTGGCGCAGGCGCCATCCGTGGACGAACCGGGTGACGACGGGCGCTGCGCTCCAGTCGGCCAGTTCGTCGCCGTCTTCGATGCTCAGCACCTCTGCCGAGCTTTGGTCTTCCAGCGTCTGGCTGCCGGTGACGTCGCTGTCCTCGGTGAGGGTGATCACGGCGCCGGCCAGGTCGCGTGGGTCGTCGTCGCCGAGTTCGGACGCCGGCAGCGGCTCCCAGCCGCGGCGGGCAGCGGCGTGAAGGAGCGCGTCTTCGTCGGTGATGTGGAACTCGCGCAGGTGGGTGATCCGCACGACCTTCCCCGGCAGGTCCTTAAGCCGGGAGTGGCCCGCCGCTGCGGGCGCTGCCGAGGAATCCGGTTCGTCGTCGAACGGCTCCGGGTCCGGGTCCGTCGCCGTGAGCAGGGTTCCGGGTTCCGCGGGCCAGGTCCCGCTCGCGGCTCGCGTGACGGCCTCGCGCAGGGAGCCGGCCGGTGCATCCGGCATCTGAGCCGTGAGAGCGGTCAGTTCGTCGTCGACGGCTGCGGCGTCACGCAGCGCCAGGACCCGGCGCAGAATGCCTGTCGCCTCGAAGGCGTGCTCGGGGTTTTTGCAGGTCAAAACGGCGGTCAGGGAACTGGGCCCGTAGTCGTGCACCAGCAGGGCCAGCACCCGACTCTTGCTGGAGGTGTGTTCGCACAGGAAGTCGATGGCCCGGGCCACGGACAGCGATGACGTCATCGCGGGACTCCAAAAGGGGAAGAACGCGGGGCGCACCGGACGGGCGGCGCACGCGCACAGACAGGAACCCGCTGGTGAACACGGTGCGGCCGCGTCCCCGGACGGTGAAAGAGGCAAGTTGGGATGCCAGTTGGTGTCCTCGCTACGAACGATGACCCTGACTCGGCTGACACAGACACTACCCGTGCCTGGCGGCGCGTACCCCGGACATCTGTAAAAGAGCGGGATCTGCCGGGGCACCGCCACCGCCCGCCAAAGGTCAACTCGGAGCAACGAAAGAGCGCCACGCTGCGGTAGGAGGTCGTGCAGCGTCTGTAACGACGGCGCGATGCAACACCCCGGCCGAACAGGTTGGCTCATCGTCCTACGGCTGCTGACCAGCCTGGACGGCGAAACGCACGGGAAGGCCCTCAAGATCCTCCCCGCAGCCCGACCAGTTCCCGATCCTTCTGCCGTGTGCAGACGCCGGTCCGCGCCCAAACGGTACGGCCTTTTCGTGAATGGGTGGTCAAGGTCGCTCAGCAGTGCAACCTGGCCTGCGACCACTGCTACGTCTACGAGCTGCAGGACACCAGCTGGCGGCACAAACCCGGTGTGATCACGGAGGAGTCGGCCGTCCGGCTCGCCGAGCGGATTGCCGAGCACGCCCGGGCCCACGCTCTGCCCGAGGTCCGCGTCGTGCTGCACCGCGGGGAGCCGCTGCTCGCCGGGAGACAGCGAATCGAACACATCGTCTCAGCCCTGAGGGCCACGCTGCAGGCAGTGTCGCGCTGTGATACCTCACTACAGCGCAACGGGACACTCCTCGATCCTGAGTGGTTGGATCTGTTCCGCCGGTACGGGGTGTCGGTGGGGGTCAGCCTCGACGGCGACCGCACGGCGAACGACCGCCATCGGCGTTCCAGGAACGGCCGGAGTAGCTACACCGCAGTTCTGAAAGGGCTGGAACTGTTGAGGCGACCGGAGAACAGAGCGCTGTACAGCGGTCTGCTCTGCACGGTGGACATAGCCAACGATCCGGTGGCGGTGTACGAGGAGCTGCTCTCGCACGAGCCCCCGATGATCGACTTCCTCCTCCCCCACAGCACATGGGAGCACCCGCCGCCAGGCCACGACACCGCGGCGACGCCCTACGCCGACTGGCTCCTGGCCGTCTTCGAGCGCTGGTACACCGCGCCGGTCAGGGAGACGGGGATCCGTCGCTTCGAGCACATCATGGAACTGTCGCTCAGCGGCCGGCTCCCGTCGGCGCCCGTGGTCTCCGACTTCATCGTGGTGGAGAGCGACCTGTCGGTGGAACTCCCCGACAACCTCAAAGCCGCCTACGACGGCGCCGCGGCGACCGAACTGAACCTGCTCGACCACGACTTCGACACGGTGGCGCGTCATCCGGGTGTGGTGACGGCCCGAGGAGCGCAACCGGTCCCGCTCGCCGCCGACTGCCTCGACTGTCCCGTCGTCCGGCTGTGCGGCGGAGGACTGCGGACCCACCGCTACCGCCCGCGCAACGGATTCGACAATCCGAGCGTCTTCTGTGCCGATCTCGGCCGGCTCACCACGCACATCCGGGACCGTGTGGTGGCCGACGTCAGGGAGCTGTTCGGGAGGGCCTCGTGACCGAACCCATGGCGTTACGCATGACGGCCGAGGACTTCCCGAGCGGGATCCGGTGCTGCTGACCGAGACCCTGCTCCACGAAACGAACCACGTAGCCCTGGCGGCGCTGACCGACCTGGTCGACCTGACCGACCCGCAGGACCGGACCCGGCACCGGGTGGGCTGGCGCCCCGATCCCCGGCCGTTGGGCGCCGTGTTCACCGGGACACACGCCCACATCGGCGTGCTGGAGTTCTGGTCGCGCGTCTACCACACGCTCGACGGCGCACCGGCCCGCGCGGCCGAGGCACGGCTGCACCAGTACGGACGGCAGGTGGCCGCGGCTCTGCGGGGCCTGTGGCGCAACGAGGCCGCTCTGACGTCCCGGAGAACCTACTTCCTCGAATGCATGACCGACGAGGCGGAGTTGCACGGCTTCCCTGTGCGCGGACCTCGCGTGATCCACCCATCCGTGAGATCGGGCGTCATGGGACGCACCCCCTCTCGGGTCGACCAACAGTGCGGTAAGCAGCGGTTCCGCCGTCGTGCAGAGCGCGGGCGGTGCGGTCGATCAGGAGGAGGAGAGGGCGTGGGCGGAAAAGGTCGCGCGGCGGTGCGCCTGCAACGAGCCGTGGAACTGCCGGGTGTGGCGGGAAGACGGCCGACGAGACGACACCGGGGGCGGATCCACTATGAGGATGCGGTGGCACGACGGAGACGCGACGGCGCGGCGGGTGGTCGCGGGCGCGCGGGAGGCGGCGGCAGGCGGCACGCTCCCGGCCTCTGTCCGGCGCAGCCCGAGGCTGCCCGCGCCATGGGGCCGTGCCAGGCAATTGGAGTCACCGTGAGCCACTTCTATCTGAGTCACGTTCGCACCGTCGACGAGGAGTGGGTCGCGTCGTTCTTTCACGACCTCTGCCGGGTCGTCGCTGAGCGCACCGGGCGCTCCCCGGAGGTCGTGGGCGTCCACGGGAAACCTCACTCGCCGGACGTGTCGGCGGATCTGCTGGCCCGGTCCACCGTCCTGGTCGTGCTCCACTCACCGCGCTACTTCAGCCAGTCCTACTGCCGGGCCGAGCTGTCCTACTTCCAGCGCCGGCTCAGCATGCAGCGGTCCAGGACCGGCCGCAGTGCCGACGCGGTCATCCCCGTCATGTGGGAACCCGACCCCGCCCACCCGCTGGACGCCGTCGCCCCGCAACTGCCCCTGCGCGCCCGGTCGGACGCTTTCAGCGCGACGGACTGCACCTCGGCAACCCCCGCACCGGCTTCGCGAACCCACCGTCTGCTGCGCCGTGTTCTGGGTCTTGTCCCGCTGTCGACCACCGTTTCGCCGGAACCTGTCGACGGCTTCGGTGGCGTCGGCAAGACACAGATCGCGCAGGAGTACGTCCACAGTCATCATTGGGAGCGCGAGGAGGGCAACGGCGCGTCAGCGAGCAGGCTGTGGTCCCCCGAGCCTGCCAATTCTCCGCATGGGGCCAAGTTTTGGGGCGTCGGCGTGAACCCCCGATAGATCGTCGTTGACACGAAGCGAGGTGAACGCGTAGCTCCCCAGGTCCTACGATGCGCCGTCATCAGACCTTGTTCTCCAGGTTAGGGAAGAGGCCCAACGCTGTGAAGGTCCTGCGCCATGTCGGTGATTCGAACCGCCGACGTGGCAGCCCACGTCTCGGGAAGCGTCCCGTTCGCTTCGAGTCGAATGGGGCCCCGGGCCGTCACCGGTAATGGGAAGCCGTCGCCGACCGAGCCGCTTCCCGCCCGGTACACCGCCTCATCGCCTCAGCCCGAACTACGCAAGGACACCCGCCGCTCCCCAGGATTCTCAGGCCACCAAGGAGCGGCGGGGCCCACACCAGACCCAACCCCCTGCAGGGAGGCAGGCCGTGTCAGGCCAGCATGCCATTTCAACCAAGGACGTCAGTACCTCAGGCCTTGATGGGCGCCGACCTCGCTCAGCTCCCGCGGACGCTGGTCCTTCTACCCGCAAGGCGCACGAGGGCTGGCCCGCACTGTCCCTGTGGGGCAGGCGCCTGATCGCGACCGCGACGCTAAGTACAGCACTCATGCTGCCGCACCATCCTGCACAGGCACTGCCAGCCGATCAGGTCACGTGGGTCGGCGTCACCTCCCCTGCACCGTGGGCGACGCCTCAGGAGGTTCCGCCTACCGTGCAGTCCCAGTCGTCCGATTGGACCCCCGCTGCCAAGGTCGCGGGCGCCGCTGTACTCGTCGGCGCCGCGGGGACGTGGGGCGTCTTCTGGTTCCACCGCCGGTGGCGCAGGAATGACCAGGCCAACAAGGACGTCGACAAGACCATCGCGGTCCTGGACGAAGTCTCCGTCGAAGCGTGGCGTATCAAGCGCCTCAACGGCAGGGCAAAAGATGATGATCTCGGCAAATTGGCGGACCTGATCCCCGGCATCGAGCACTCCACCACACAGCACCAGGACACCCTGCACGAACACCTCACCCACGTGAACAACTTGATGACGGCTCTGGTGAGCAACCCCGTGGAACTCGACACTGTCGAGAGCGTGCTCATCGCTTCAGCCGCCCTCGCCGACGTCCCCGAACCGATGCGCCTCGCCCATCTCGCCGAGCGCATCGGCCTCCAGATCCAGACAGTCGATCAACTGATCACGGCAGTCACCAACGCCACCACCGGAGCAAAACGACTCCGCAAATGAAGCGTGAATGGGCGACTGTTTGGGCGTCCGTGGCTCAGAAGCCATCCGCTTTCCGAACGTGATCGGTTGGCTCGGGGTGGGTGGGCATGATCTCCGGCCGGAGGCGGGAGAGATGGGCGTGGTTCGTCCGCTCGTCTGGCTCGTGGAGGTGGCTGGTGGCGTCGGTGCTTGGTCTGCTGGAGGCCCGGGAGAAGAAGGTCCGGGAGGAGATTGCGCGGTTGCGGGAGGAGGCCGAGCGGGTGCAGGCTGCGCTCGGGGCGGCGGAACGCGCGCTTGAGCGGCTGGTGGATGCCCGGGGGACGGTGGCCGAGGTGCTGGCCCAGCCGCCTTCCGCGGTCGCCGAGCCGCAGCGGGGTTCGGTGGCGGGATCGCCGGTGCCGCACCGGACCGACGGCATGGCGGCGTCGGTCCTCGCGCCGGACTACCAGCGGATTGTGTCGGTGCTGGGGTCGGAAGCGGGCCGGGAGGGCATGCGCTGCCAGCAATTGGCCGTCGCGTTGGGGTTGGAGGCGGTCCCGGCGAAGGTGGAGGGGCTGAGGTCGAAGGCGAAACGCCTGGTGGAGCGGGGGTGGGCCCTGCAGGTGCGACCGGGGGTGTTCACCACGCTCGCGGTGCCGGCCGGCTGAAGCCGGCTGGACGGTGTCCGGCCAGGCGGCTGCTCATGAGCATGGCCATCGACCACAGCACCATGGCTTCGTGCATGGCGGGCAGTGTCTCGTAGTCGCGCGCCAGGCGGCGCGAGCGCATCAGCCAGCTGAGGGTTCTTTCCACCACCCACCTGCGTGGCAGCACCACGAACCCCGTGGTGTCGTCAGTGCGTTTGACGATCTGAAGGGTGAGCCGGAGCTCCTCGGCCGCCCAGTCGACGAGCCGGCCTGCATAGCCGCCGTCCGCCCACACCAGTCGGATGGAGAAGTACTGCCGTCGCAGCCGCTCGAGCAGAGGGACGGCGGCGTCGCGGTCCTGGATGCTTGCCGCGGTCACCGCGACGGCCAGGACCAGGCCGAGGCAGTCCACCACCAGATGCCGCTTTCGGCCGCCCACCTTCTTCCCGCCGTCCCACCCGGACGTCGATCGCGGGATGTTCGCCGCCGCCCGCACCGACTGCGAGTCCACGATCGCGGCCGTCGGGTCCGGCAAGCGGCCATCCTTCTCCCGGACGCGGTCGCGCAGCCGATCGTGGAGTTCGGCGAGCAGACCCGTGACCTGCCAGCGGCGGGCGAAGGCATGCACGCGCCGATACGGAGGGAAGTCTGCGGGCAGATTGACCCACTTCACGCCGTTGTCCACGACATAGCGGACCGCGTCGAGCATCACGCGGTGGCAATAGCCCTCCGGCCGCCCGCCCCGCCCCGCCCCTCCAGCCAGGCCGGAACCGGAAGCAACGGCCGGACGACCCTCCACTCCGCCTCCGTCATGTCGGAGCCATAACTCGGAGTGCGCTCCGGCCCGTCCGCCGCGTTGCCGAACCTGTGCGCGAGGCAGTCACACGACGGTGGCAGCGAGTTGGACTCCACGCACGCGAGCGCGAAAGACTGCGGCAACAGGGCCTCCTGGTACTCGGTTTGGTTCGCACCCCCGAACTACCAAGAGGCCCTGCTCTTATGCGCGTGCCCCCGCGCGACCACCCGATCAGGAATCCTGTTCGACCAGACCAGCCCCGTGATCGATAAGCGGATGGCGTCTGAGACCAGACCCCGCTCAGCGGGCACGGCTCGTCGACATCCGCGACAACCTCATCGCCCGCATCTCCGAAGCCCAACGGGAAGGCTGGTTCGGCGAAGTCGAAGGACTCCAGGTCAGCCTCGCCGGAGCAGAGGAGAAACTCACCCAGCTCGACCGCCACCCCACCGTCCACCTCGGTATGCCCGACATCAGCCGCATCGTCGAGCCAACCGTCACGGACCCGAGATCATCAGAAGATGATGCCTGACACCACGACCAGTCATCAATCATCGCCAGCCCGGGTTGTCGGTGGGCAGGAACGTCCCGAAGAGAGATTCGTACTCGTCGCCCGACTCGGTTACCACTACGTGGCCCGGTTCGGTGCTGGCCACTGCCTCCCGCAGCCGGACGACGAGTTCAGGCACGGGAACCTGGCGCAACGACAGAGCCGCAGCAACACGGGCCCGGTGTTCGGTGATCTCGGGTTCATCACGCACCCGGTCCTGCTCAAGGAGCACAGCGGCGTCCTCCATGGCCTCCAAACTCCCGCCACCGGAGAACTTCAGACAGTCCTGCCAGACAGCCAAGCCGGTGATGATCTCCAACGCTGCCTTCAAGTCGCCAGCGATCACACCGCCCTGTCCCTCAGAACTTGCGAACACCACGGGCCGCCGCCCGTCCTCGTCATGGCACAGAAAGAAGGTTCCGCCGGCCCAGTCACCGGCGATGGCGTCCAGCGCGGCACCCGAGGCTGCTCGGACCGCCTCACCGTGATCGTTGCGGAAGATTCCGAACTCGAAAGACGAATGCAGCAGGTCAGCGATGCCGGGGGTGTCCCGGATCAATGCGAGCAAATGATCGGTTGAGGTCACGGCGCGGACCCTAACAGGAGCCACTGACACCGCCCCCGGCCACTCGTTGAGCTAGTTCAGAGAAGCCTGTGTCAGGTGCCCCATGCTCCGGCTGGACCTGGCCCAGGAGCCCCGGCTGCTGGAGATCGAGACCAACACCCACCAGCGCCTGGGAGAGGCCCAGCGGATGCAGTGGCTGGGCGAGGTCGCCGGCCTGCAGGAGAGCCTGCGGCACATCGCCGAGAAGAAGAAGCAGGCCGACCGCCTGCGCCGGCATGCCGAACACGGAGAGGGAGGAACCGGTGCTCTCAGCTGACGACCGCTATCAGGACGTGCCACCCAGGGAGTGCCGGTCGCACGTTGAGCCCACCGGCAGCGCATGACAGGCTCGTACGCCATGATCGATGATTTCGCGAAAGAGTACCTGCACAGCGATCTACGAGAGATGCGCAAGACGATGCTCTGGAAGCTCGACGGGCTCGGCGAGTACGACATCCGCCGGCCTCTGACCTCGACGGGTACCAACCTTCTCGGTCTGGTCAAGCACCTGTCGATCTGGGAGGCCAGGTACTTCGGCGAGGTCTTCAACCGACCGTTCCCCGAGCTTCTGCCCCGGTGGGACGACGCCGGGGAGCGCGGCGCCGACCTGTGGGCGACCGAGCACGAGACGCGCGAGGAGATCACCGACCGCTACCGTCGCGTCTGGGAACACTCAGACGCGACGATCACCGCCCTCGCCATCGACTCCCCTGGCCACGTGCCCTGGTGGCCCCAGCCCAACGTGAAGCTGTTCAACATCCTGGTCCACATGCTCACCGAGACCAGCCGGCACGCAGGACACGCCGACATCCTGCGCGAACAGGTCGACGGCTCGACGGGGACGTCAGCCCAGTACGCGACTCCGCGGCACGACGCGGCTTTTCTGGAAGCCCAGCGCGCAAAGATCGAACGAGCCGCTAAAGCCTTCGTCACTGAACTCGGCCAGGAACGTTAGCCCTTCACGACGCCGCGCGTTCATCCTCGGTAGTGCAGAGAAGCGTCTTCGCCTCCTGCGGCCAGGAGGCGTTCCTCGAAGGCCACGTCCACGCTCTCAGCGTGCTGGGCGGTGTCCCAACCGGCAAGGTCCGCTACGACAACCTCCGCTCTGCGGTCTCCCGGGTGCTGAGCTCGCGTTCCCGCGTGGAGAACGAGCGGTGGACCGCGTTCCGGTCGCACTTCGGCATCGATGCTGCGTATTGCCTGCCGGCATCGAGGGCGCCCATGAGAAGGGTGGGGTGGAAGGGCAGATCGGCTGGTTCCGCCGCAATCACATGGTCCCCGTCCCCGAGGTCGCCTCCCTCGCCGAGCTCAGCGTGATGATCGAGCAGTGGGACGAGGAGGACGAACGGCGCCGGATCGAGTCCCGGCCACGGCCGGTGAGCGAGTACTTCGCCGTTGAACGGCCGCTGCTGCAGCCGTTACCGGCCGAACCCTTCGAGACGGGACGGCTGTTCAGCCTGCGGGTGGACCGCTTCAGCCAGATCAGTGTCCGCACCAATCGCTACTCGGTGCCGGTGCGGCTGATCGGGCGGACGGTGAGAGCCATACTGCACGCGTCCGAGCTGGTGGTCTACGACGGCCAGCGGGAGGTCGCCCGTCATGAACGGCTGATCGCCAAGGGGAAGGCCCGGCTGGATCTGGACCACTACCTGGAAGCCCTGGTCCGCAAGCCTGGCGCGTTTCCCGGGGCCACCGCCCTCGAACAGGCGCGTTCCGCAGGGAAGTTCACGCCCGTCCATGACGCCTGGTGGGAGGCGGCGAAGGCCGCCCACGGCGAGCGGGACGGCACCCGGGCCCTGATCGAGGTCCTACTGATGGGCCGCCACGTCCCCCACGAGCACCTGGTCGCCGGGCTTGCCTCCGCGCTCAGGGCCGGCGCCCTGACCGCGGACGCCGTCGCCCTGGAGGCCCGGAAGGCTGCCGAAGCCGACGAGGTCGCAGCTCCGGTTGTCCCTGCGGAGCCGGAACGGACGAACGTGACCTCGCTGACCGAACGGCGGCTGGCCCAGCTGCCGCCCGACACCCGGCCGCTGCCCTCGGTCGCGGCCTACGACCAGCTGCTGCGAGCCCGGCAGCCAGCCGACCGCCCCGCCGTCCATGGAGAGATGCCGTGACACTCAAACGACACCGCGGGCTGACCGAACAGGCCGCGACCGCCGCCGTCGACCAGGCATGCCGCATGCTCAGGCTGCCCACTATCCGGGCCCAGTTCCCCGAACTGGCCGAAGCCGCCGCCCGCGACCAGATGTCCTATCGCGGCTTCCTCGCCGAACTGCTGATGGCCGAGTGCGACGACCGGGCCCGCCGCCGCTCCGAACGACGCATCAAGGCGGCGCAGTTCCCGCGGGAGAAGTCGCTGCGGGCCTTCGACTTCGAGGCCAACGGGAACGTCGACGCAGCCGTCATTCACACCCTGGCGACCTGCGAATGGGTCAAGAAGGGCCTGCCGCTCTGCCTGATCGGCGACTCGGGCACAGGCAAGTCCCACCTGTTGATCGCGCTCGGCACCGAGGCCGCCATGGCTGGCTTCCGGGTCCGCTACACACTTGCCACCAAGCTGGTCAACGAGTTGGTCGAGGCGGCGGACGAGAAGGTCCTGACCAAGACAATCGCCCGCTACAGACGCGTCGATCTCCTCTGCATAGACGAGCTCGGCTACATGGAGCTGGACCGCCGCGGCGCTGAGCTGCTGTTCCAGGTGCTCACCGAACGCGAGGAGAAGAACAGCGTCGCCATCGCCTCCAACGAATCTTTCGGCGGCTGGACCAAAACGTTCACCGATCCGCGACTCTGCGCGGCCATCGTCGACCGCCTCACCTTCGGCGGGAACATCATCGAGACCGGCACCGACTCCTACCGCCTCGCCAGCACCAGGGCGGCCCGAGGACAGGACATCGCCGCGAACTGATCACTTCTGGCGCACCGCCGTGACCGGCCCTTTCTCGCAGGCTTGAGTGTGCAGTCAGACGGCTCGCGCCTGGTCCTACAGGTCGGCCACGAGCAGCCGGTAGCCGGCATCGAGGGCTTCGCGGTCGAGCAGGTCGGCATGGCGTTGGTGCCACCGGCCGGAGGACAGGTCGTCTGAAAGCCGGGCCAAGCCCGGCTGGAGGACTTCGTCACTGGTCTGGGCGAACAGCGAGATACCGGCCCGCACTTCCGGGTCGAGGTATGCCTCGGGTCGGCGCCAGAAGGCGGCGAGGAATCCGTCGGTGCAGTCGTGCGGGATGGGGACGGTTTCGATGCGGGCGCCTCCCAGCAGCGTGGCCAAGCGGTCGACCGCGACGGCACGTGTGTTATCGAAAGCGGCTGCTTCGGGCAGGTACTCCTCCAGCAGCCAGAACCTGTGGTTGATGTCGGGGTCGAAGGTGAGGACGACGATCCGCTGCCGGGCGATGCGGAGGAGTTCGCCGATGCCGGCTTCCAGGTCGCTCCAGTGGTGCACGGTCAGGAGGGCCATCGCCGCATCGGCCGAGTCGTCGGCGAGAGGGATCGACTCCGCGGATGCTTCCAGGGCCGGTGCGGACCCGGCTGGGCGCTGGGCGATCATCACTGAGCTGGGTTCAACAGCCAGCACCGTGTGTGACGGTTCGTAGGAGCCGGTGCCGGCTCCTACGTTGATCACACTGGTGGCACCATCGAGGGCTTGATGGATCCTGGCGGCGATTCGGAGGTCCGGTCGCCGGGTGTCAGCGTAGGTCGCACCGATGCTGTTGTAAGTCGCCACACCGCACAGTATGCGCTTCCCGCTGACACCGGGAAGAGCTCGCAGCGTTGTCAGTTCTCATCGATATTTTCGAGCTGTCTGATCGCCAACTGTTACCCGAAACCGTCGACAAACGTTGCCCGCTTCCACCGACGAAACCACGAGTGCCTTCCTGGCAAGCACCGGGAGCTGAAGCCCCAGATCGACGGAGACCGACTCGGCGGCGATGGGACGGGAAAAATCTGGCTTAGGACCCCGACGGGAGGTCAGAAGATCTAACCCTTGCCCCTGACTGTCAGCCGACATCGACTCCAGCCAGCTCCGGAGTTGCCGTAACGGCACGGTGGACGGCGGCCAGCCTCTCGCTCAAGAAAGGCGGAGTAGGTTGACTCGACTGAGACTGCCCAGACCCTGCTCACGTTGGACCTCCCCAATGTTGTACGCGTACAACATGCAGTTCGCCAAGGGCGAGTGGAATGAATGGAAGGCGCGGTCGAACCGGAGCCTGACCTTGCCATCGGGAAAGCGAAGGAGTTCCTCGAGAGCTCGTGCCGGCATCCCGTCTTGTCGGAGCCAGCGAAGACCGCGACTGCTCAGGTGGGGCCGACTCAAGTCGCCAGGGTGGGGCAACCGAACGATTGTCGTAGCCAATGACGTGTTACGCGGGTGAGGGTCGGCTGCGCCTGAGGTGAGGGCCTTGTTCCGGCGCCAGCTGACGGGGATCATGACCGGGTGCCGTACCCAGGGAAACTCCACGAACTGCTCGTACGCGCCGGACTCACAGTCGTCGAGGACGTGCGGCCGGGCAGCCTGTTCCCTCCGGAGGCCGGCTGGCGGATCGCGCGAGGGATCGCGGCGCCGGACGGTGCGGCCCGAGAAGCGCTCGATGCCGCGTGGTGGCGCCGCCTTTCCGATGCCGACGGCGAGTTCCTGGTGGCCGTCCTCGGACATCGGATCGGCGGCAACGACTCCTGGTGGACCCGGGTTCGGTACGCCGGGAACGGCGTGCCGGAATTGACCGGCGCCCCCGGGTTCGTGGCGCTCTCCCTCGACGGGCAGGTGCTGCTGGCGGAGGTGCCCGGCGCGGACGGGCCTCGGGTGACGGCCCTCGACCGGCTGCCCGAGCGGCTGGAGGAGGCCGCCGCGGCCTCCGGGCGCGAGACGGAGGTCGAGCGCGCCGAGGTGTGGGCGGCGGTGCCCGACCGACAAGCGTGGCCTCTGCACTGGGCTGAGGGGATCGGGTCCAATCCGGCCGCGCCGGACAAACTCCTGATCCGGCTGCTGGATGTGGAGGAGGGCTTCCTGCATGACTGCGACCGGCCCGCCGTCCTCGACGCCGCCGTGGCGCACCCCGATCCGGGGGTGCGCTCAAGGCCCGCGGACACCTTCCGGCCCAAGCTCACGTCCGATCAGTGGGTACGCCTGATCCGTGCCGAACCGTCGCCGAGCCGGCGCGTGCTCTGGGCGGAGCGCGCCTGCATCTGCGGCACCGAACTCCCCGAGGACGTATACGACGACCTCCTCACCGGCCCGTCCCGCGCCTTGGCCGCCGAGCTCCCGGGGCTCCCCGCACACCACCTCCCCAGCCTCACCACCGACGCTGACCCCCGAGTGCGGACGGCGGGCTGCGGCCGGTGGGAAGACCTCGCCGCGCCGCTGCGGACGCGGCTACTGGCCGACACCGACAGTGCGGTGCGCACGGCGGCGCTGCTCGCCCACCACACCGACGTCCCCATGCCCCGCGAGGTCTTCGCCGCGCTGCCCGACCCGCGGAAGGCGCTCGAACGGTGCCGCCTCGAGCCCGAGTTGGAGGCGGAGCTGGTCCGGGACGGGGACGCGGAGGTACGCCTGGCACTGGCCGCCAACCCGGGCTTGGGCGCGCACGGCGTCGCCGTCCTGGCGGAGGACCCGCACGACGACATCCGCTCCGCGGTGGCACTGCGCCCCGACCTCACCGAGGAGCAACGTGCCGCAGTGCGCCACGACTTCGACCCGACGTCGATGTCGCACACCCTTCGCTGGGTCGAGGACCTGCACGGCGACACCGACGCGATGCGCCGTCTCGCCGTGTCGTCCCATCCGCTCATCCGCCGCAGTGTGGCCCGTGCCCGGCATCTCCCACCTGACGTCGTGGAGCGTCTGGCGCGGGACGAAGACCGGACCGTCCGCCTGTTCCTCGCCGAATCGTGCGAGGACGCGCCGGCCGAGATGCTGCTGGAGGTCTGGCGCTGGTGGGACGGCAGCTTCAGCCACCCCGACCGGCCCCGCAGCCACCCCAACTTCCCCCGTACGGGCCTGCTGCGCTACGCCGCCGACCCCAGCGGGCGGATGCGCCGCCTGGCCCTGGACGATCCGGAGTCGACTCCGGCCGACGTCGCCCGCCTGGCCCGGGATCCCGAAGCCGAGGTGCGCCGCCGCGCGGCCCAGGACCCCCGGCTGTCACCGGCTGGCGCGGTGCGGCTGCTGAACGACCCGGAGGGTTACGTCCGCAGCACCGCAGTGCGCAATCCGCGGCTGCCGGCCCGTGTCCTGGCCGCGCTGCTGCACGACCGCGACACGGCATGCGCGGCGGTCACCAATCCGGCGATCCCCGTCCCCGTCCTGTACCGCATCCTGGCCGCGGCCGCAGCGGCCGTGGCAGCCCGGCGCTGAACACGACACCCCACATGCCGGCCATGGCGGCCTGACGCTGAACTCCGGTGCCCTTAGCCGGTCACCCTTACGCCAACCTTGCGAACACCCGCGGGGCCCGCTGTTCCTACATGCGCCGCCAGCACACCTGCGGGGTTGGCGGCGACATCGCTGGGCTGGCGTCGGCACAGATCCTGGAGAGCCATCACGGCGGATCGCTGATGCAGCATCGTCCAGGCCTGGACGACGTGTTCGGCCTGGATCTGCCCTGCAGGCGGACCGGGAGGAGACGGTCAGGGACACCTGGGGGCACGCTAGGCTGCAGTGCTTCGGCGGATGGGGCATGACATGTGGCAGCGGGGGAAATGGGTGGTCGTGCTCGGCGCGGCCCTGATGGTCCTCGCCGGCTGCGGTATCCAGAGCGCCCAGACCGGTGAGGAGGCGACAGACGCGGCCACGGCCTCCGCCTGGACGCTCGCCGCTCCGATGCGCATCGACGGCGTCCGTACCGCCGACGGCGGCCGCTCTCTGGTGGTCGATGCCGAAGTGCCCGACGGGGCACGCGACTGCGTGCGCAGCCTGCGCGGTGAGCTCGACACCGTCGAGCACGGCACGGTATACGCGAAGGTCACGTTCGAGACCCGTTCCCTGGACCAGGACTCCGGCTGCACCGGCACGCGGCAGGTCAGAGCGACGGTGAAGCTGGGCGAGCCCCTGGGCTCCCGCAGGGTCATGGTGAACAGCATGGACGTGTACACCCCCGTCGGTGCCACGCCACCCGCTCTGCGGCAGTGCGGTGAGAACGGCTGCGACCCCACGCCACCGCGTTGCACTTCGTCCTCGTACGGGCAGGCGGTCAACGACACGGACATCCCCAAGCACACGAGCTGGGAGGAACGCGGCTGCGACGACACGTGGCTGGTGCTGGACCTGTCGACCCGGATGGGGGCGGCGTGCGATGACGCCAGCGACGGATGCTCCTCCTCTGGTGTCTCCCAGCGCTGGTTCTACCGGGCCGAGCCATCGGGCTGGCGGCCGGTCGCCACGAACGGCGATGCGGGGTGCGCCGGGATCCACAAAGTCCTGCCGGAATTGCCCGAGCACCTCTGTACGTCGCTGCCGCGGCTCGACCGCGGCTGATCTCCAGAGCCTGCGGCTGCTTGGTCACTGGAGCAGGATCCGAGTCTTGTGAGAGTAAGAGTGAGCCTGGCGCTGAGGACAATCCGCTGCGGCCGCTCCTGCCGAGCCGGATCATCCCCGCCCCGCCACTCCCCCAGCGTCTATTACGTCGTAATAGACGTCGCCACCGCATGAGCCCACGAACCCGGCAAAAGCCGGTCCCCACTCTGAACAGCCCTACCCCACCACTCAACTCGCCCGTCTCCGCTCACAGATCCACGGCTCCCAGATCCTGGGCGCCGCCGTGGAGTCAGCATCGGCTGGTGGCAATGTACGTGCTGAGCCGACAACTGCTTGGGGACCCGGAGCCACAGCTCCAGTTGATCATTTCCTTGCCGTGGGCGAAGAAGTACCTCGGCATCGCTGTCAAAACGGTACGGCGCCCGCCGAACACCAGAGGCTTCATCGCCTTACCACGCCGCTGGGCAGTGGAACGGTCCTGGTCGTGGATCATGCGAGCCCGTCGACACCGCCGAAACCACGAACGGCTCCCCGAGATGAGCGAAGCACTCATCACCGGGTCCTGCATCACCCTCATGACCCGACGCTTGACCCGACGCTTGACCCGTCGCCGGCCCCGCTCGGGGGCTCCTCCCCTGCGCCAGATCATGGAAGCTGCGAACTGATGGTGCGCACTGTGCAAGGCCCGCTCCCACAGTCGTTCACGCTCCCCCGCGATGGCGCGCACTTCATCGGGGATGTCCCGAAGATCAAAGGGGACGGTATGCCCGTGCCGGTCCGCCTGTTCAGCCAGGATCCCCCCGAGACGCGCGCAAGTCTTCTGCCGGCAGGTCGCAGTGTGACCGTCTGGCTGCTCTGCCACCAGCCCGCCCACCAACGTGGCAGGCCGTAGCCGGTCCGCGCCTGTCAGGGACTGTCGCCACCCCAGTCCCAGCGGGCCGGGTCGCCGGGGCGCGGGTCGTACAGTGCTCTCCCACCGGGGCCGAAGTGCCCCAGCTCGGTCTGGAGGGAAACACCGGTGTCGATCTCGTCCTGCCTCCAGCCGGTGATGTCGAGCAGCAGGCCGTCCAGCGGCCCGCCGACCAGTTCGGCGTAGACGCGGCCGGGGCGGGGACCTGGGTGAGGGTCGTCCGCGTCGTGACCGTAGACCCGGCCTCGCAGCAGCTGCTCGTCATCGCTGTCCATGCGGTCCAGCCTTGCAGCCGCCACTGACAACGCGGGGTTGCCCAGGCGGTCCTGGGCAACCCCGACGCTACCGGTGTGGCTCGGGTCAGGTCCGGAAGCGGGAGACTGATGACGCTCTTTGAAATTGGCCACCCGCTGCTCAGGGGTGTCCCCACACCTGCTCGCGATTCCCCAGTTGTGGAATGACCTGCCTGGGGCAGGGGTCCGTTTGTCCTTACGACTCGGGCCCTCCGAAGCAGTGCCGCTCCGCCGACCTGATCGGCGGCAGCGTCATGGGTTCTCGATACTCCACAGCGCGGCCGATGAGTTTGTGGCTCCCGGCCAGTCCAAGCACGTGACATCCCAGGAAAGGACTTCCCAATCGTGATGTCAAGCCGCTCCCGTGACGGGGGGTGAACCTTGATAGCACTGTCCGTCACGGATCATGGCCCACAGGACGTTGAGCCTGCGGCGGGCGAGCGCGAGCAGGGCCTGCTTGTGGCCCTTCCCCTCGCTCCGCTTGCGCTGGTAGTACGCCTTGGACGCGGGGCACGTCGTGGTGCTGACCATCGCCGAGAGATACATCGACCGCAGCAGGCCGCGGTGGTATCGCCTGGGCCTGCGGAGGTTGCCGCTGACGCGGCCGGAGTCACGGGGTCTGGGAGCGAGGCCGGCGAAGCCGGCCAGGCGGTCGGCGCTGCCGAAGGCATCCATGTCGCCACCGGTCGCGGCGATGAACTCGGCACCGAGCTTCGGGCCCATGCCGGGCAGGCTGCGGATCACCTCGGCGTGCGGATGCTCGCGAAACCGGGCCTCGATCAGGGCGTCGAGCTCGGCGATCTCCTCATCGAGGGCCATCACCCCCTTCGCGAGGCGGGCCACCATGGCGGCAGCCAGCTTCTCACCGGGCAGCGCGGTCTGCTGGGCCTGGGCGGCCTCCACGGCCGTCCTCGCGAGGACGGCGGCGCTGCGGACCTTGCGGTTCTTCAGCCAGGTCTCAATGCGCTTGGCACCGGCGCGACGGATCGCGGCCGGGGTCTGGTAGCCGGTCAGCAGCATGACCGGCCCCTTGTTGACCAGGTCCAGGGATCGCTCCAACGCGGGGAATATCTCAAGGAGTTGGGCCCGCAGACGGTTGATCTGCCGGGTGCGGTCGAAGACCACGTCCAGGCGCCGGTTGGTCAGCGTGCGCAGGTCGACGGCGATCTCGTCGCCGGGCCGCAGCAGGCCGAGGTCCCGGCGGACCCGGGCCTGGTCGGCGATGACGAAGGCATCCTTCGCGTCGGTCTTGCCCTCGCCCTTGTAGGTGGCCGAGGCGCGGTGGACCGCCAGGCCGGTCAGATAGGCCATGGGCTGGTCGTGGCTGAGGAGCAGGCCGATCAGCAGGGCGGCGCCACCGTGGTTGAGGTCGACGGCCCACAGCACGTCCGTGGATATCGCCAGGACGTCACCGATCAGCTGGAACAGCTCGCTCTCGTCGTTGAGTACCCGGCGCGACAACAGCCGTTCACCGTCCGTATTGATCACCACGCAGTGGTGATGTTCCTTGCCGATGTCCACTCCGGCCCAGATCTCGGGCACGGTCACCTCCGCCACCTCGCCGTCTCACCTGTCACCCGCAGACGACCTCGCCGACGTTGTCCTACAGCAGCGATCGGGTCGCGTCTCCCAATTGGCGGTCGAGTCGTCGCGGGGTCCCGGGCGGCCAAGTCCTTTGAGCCTTGCCAACGGCGCCGCCATGACAGCCATACCCAGAACCCCTGGGCCCTCCGATCCTACGAACGACCAGAGCAACCACCCTTGAAAGGTAGGACACCGCCATGTCGGAGCTTCTCGTCGACTTCATCACCTCCCTCGACGGCCACGCATCGGGAGAGGGATGGCCCGGGTTCTGGGGCCTCGAGGGCCCGGAGTACCTCGCATGGCTCGGCGAGCAGCCCGAGGCCACCTACCTGATGGGAGCGAACACCTACCGCCTGATGTCGGGCTTCGCCGCAGGCGAGGTCCCGAATGGCCAAGACGAGTTCAGGCCCGAAGAAGAGGCGTCCGTCGACGAGCTCACGCAAGCGTCCAAGGTGGTGTTCTCCTCCTCACTCGAGGAGCCACTGACGTGGGCCAACTCCACGCTTGTCCGCGACGACGCCGTCGAGGCGGTCCGCGCCATGAAGTCGAGCGGCTCGGGGCTCCTCAGCACGATCGGCAGCCTCACCCTGTGCCGGTCCCTGCTACGAGCCGGACTCGTCGACCGCTTCCGGGTCGTGATGTTCCCGGTGATCACCGGGGCCACGGGCGAAGAACGTATCTACGACGGCTATCCGGACGTTGCCCTCGAGATGATCGAGCACCGCACCTTCGATGGCCGTATCCAGCTGGTCGAGTACAAGCCCCGTGTGCTCGAGCACCCGCCGCTCGGCGTCTCTGCGTGACGTTGCCTCGTCCGCCGGTCTGGGCGGCCGCCAGGCCGGCGTCGGCGGCTTCGGTCGCTGGGCCCTCACACGCGCTCTTCACTCCTCACATTCCCACACGCTTCAAGACGCAACGAAGTGGAGGGAAGAGCGTCCCTGGCCGATTTCAGAGATCCTCATCAGAACCAGCCGCCGACCTTCTGGTCGGCGGCCGCCGCCTCCGTCCCCTGGCGATCCTGCCGGCGCTCGCGCTCGTCCACTCGTGCCTGCTGCTCTCCTTCGAGTGTCCGGCACTTGCAGTCGTCGCACAGATGCAGGGGCTGTCCCCGTGATCCCATTCGACGGCGGTGCTGTCCTTCCACCGGTCGTCGGTGAACTTCTGCCCGCAGTCTCCGCACGCCGGGCGCTGCGCCTCACGTTCAACGGCTTCCCGCACCTGGTGGCGCCGCGCGTCTCCGGCGCGGCGAGCGAGGAAGGCATCCGGGCGGGGATCGCCGATCGCGTCCCAGAGGTTCTGGCGGCCCTCGCGGCCGAACCGCCAGAACGCGGGCCCGGCCGGGCCGTGCACGCGCAGCAGCTCCAGCATGGTCGCCACGACCGGCATCTTCCCGTTGTAGATGCGGAACCGCCCTCTCCCCACTGGGCCTGCCAGTACTCGCGGGTGGGGTCGGCGACCCGCTCCATCTGCTTCAGCGCAGACCGCTTGCCGACCTGGTGGAAGACGATCAGGACCGGCGGGTGCGCGCGTCGCTCCACCGGGGATCGGGCGCGGACCAACAGGTTCGCCACATCGGCCTCTCGTGGCCGTCGGTGTCCTTCGCCTTGCGGTGGAAGTGGCGCAGGTACTTGTCGAACTTGGCCGCGCTGATGGGGGCTTCCTCGGTGCAGTTGTCGGCCTCGATGAACAGCAGTGGCAGCCCGGCCTCCGGGGCGATGCGGACGATGTCGGCCCACGCGCCCCCACGCCGGGGTTCTTCCACGTGCCCGTCGACGGCAGGGCGACCTCGGTGGCGTAGGAGGTGACGGTGCCCATCCCGTCGGGCGCATCAACGACGGCCTGAGAGGCCGCGACAGCTTCCGGATCACAGCGACGGCCAGACCGGACACCTTCCGCATCAAGATCTGGAAGACGTCCGGCGGACAGGTGATCCGCGATCCGCGACAACAGTGCCGCGACGATGGTCTGCGGCATCGTCACGATCGGAGTCCGAGACCGGCAGGGCAGCAGGGAGCGGTTAGGGTCATGGACCCCCTGTCCTGTGGCAGGGGTCCGTTGCGTGGTCTTTTCTTGGGGGTTCGAGGCGTGCCGACACCTGACGACATCTGGCAGGACGCCGACCTGCCTACCCGGCGGCTCGCCGGGCTGGCGCTGAATCCCGCCGCTCCGCTGGAGGTCCTGCTGCACCTGCTGGCCGAGGCCCCCCTCGCCGTACGGATGGTGCTGTGCCGGGACCGGGTCCTGCCGCCGGCGGTCGTCGACGCCGTGATCGCGCACCCCGACCATCGCACCCGAAGCTTCTTCGCCCGCAACCCCCATGTCGATCCGGCCCAGCGGGCACGGCTCCTGGAGGATCCGCACTGGTTCGTCCGCGCCCACCTCGCCCAGGGACCCGGGCTGGACTACGACGGGCCGCCCCTGCCCGACGAAGCCATCGTGTACATGCTCAACACCTACGACCAGGAACACCTCGGCGGTTCCTTCTTCCGGCAGTTCTCGCCCGGGCTGCGCCGGTCCATGCACACGCATCCGGATCCGAAGGTCCGCGCCTGGGGCGTCGGCATGGAGTGGACGTGGCTGCCCGCCGACACACAGGCCGCGCTACTGACGGACCCCGACGACGAGGTCCGGTCGAGGGCCCAGCGGCATCTGCGCGGCGAGGACCCGGTGTGGGTAGAGAGCGTCCTGCCCGACAGACCGTGTCACGGCCGCACCGACGCCCTGATGCACCACGCCCTCAGCAGGGCGGTCGTGGACGGAGTCCTCACCGCGCCGGTCGGCCCCCAGGACCGAGCGATGATCGCCGGGAATCCCACCCTGCCGCCCGACGTGGTGAGGCTCCTGGCCGCCGATCCGGACCCGGAGGTCCGTGCGGAGATCGCCGGCCGCACCGACCTCGGGCCCGCCGAGCGCCGCGCCCTCGCCGCCGACCCCGTGCCGGACGTGCGCAGGGCGGTCGCTCGTCACCCGGACCTCGGTCCTGCCCAGCGGCAGGCCCTCGCCACGGATCCCGATCCGGGCGTGCGGCTGGCGGTTTCCGTGCACCCCGCGTGGAGCGAGGAGGAGCGGGCCGCAATCGACTACGCGGTCCCCCTGGACGGGCTCTTCCTGTTCCGTCCAGGGCCGTTGACGCCCCCGGACCCCGAGGCCGTCCGCCGGGACGCGCTGTCCGGTCACCCGATGCTGCGCCGAGACGCCGCGCGGGTGCACACGCTGCCGGCCGACCTGGTGGCGCGGCTGGCCGTCGACGACGACCTGGGCGTGCGCGTCCTGCTGGCCCAGAACCACCCGGACGCCCCGGCGGCCCTGCTCCTGCGCAGCTTCCTCGAGTACACCGGCCATCAGCGCGACCGCCTCCTCACCCGCCCGGACTTCCCCACCGACGGACTGGCCGTCCATGCCGACGACGAGGATCCCGCCGTCCGGGCGCTGGCCGCCCGCGACCCCAAGGTCCCGCCGGCCGCCGTGGAGCGGCTCACCCGGGACCCCGACCCCGCCGTCCGGGCCGCGTTCGCACGCCACCCGAACCTTCCGCCGTCCCGGCTGGCGGAGCTTCTCGACGACGAGGAGCTGGTCCACCACGCGGCCGCCAACCCGGCGTTGCCCGCACCGGCGATCCGCGCTCTGGTGAGCACCTGCGCCGCGTCAGCCGACGGCGAGTAGCACTTCCAGCGCCGTCGCGGTCTCCGGGTGGCGGGCGAGCAGGGCCGCCCCGGCCGGCGGGGCTTCGGCGGTCCCCCATGTCTTTTCGCAGCCCAGCAGGTCCGCGAGCGCATCGCAGGTAACGGGGTGGGCGGACAGGAGCGCCAGGCCGGTCCCGGTGCTCGCTGCTGACTCAAGGTGCACGCGCGGCGGTTCCTGCGGGAGTCGCCAGGGCGGCACCCAGCTGTCCAGCTCCGCGAGCCGGGCGGGGAAGACACGGCCGGCCTCACGGATCAGCAGCGGGGCCAACTCACTGCCGCCCGCCCGCAGGCCGGTGATCAGCGTCGGGAGCCAGGGCAGCAGTACCGGGTCCGGGAGCCGGGCGAAGGCGTTGGACACTGCCTCGACGACGAAGTCGGCCAGACCCGGCACCGGTTCCAGGGCGTGCACGAACCCGCTGAGGTAGCGGGGGTAGGCGGGGACGACCAGCGGGTTGCCGAGCAGTTCGGCGCAGCGCGCCCGCAGCGCCGTCCTCGACAGCGTGCCCAGGTGGGTCTGCGCCGCCCACAGCAGTGCGGTGCGGGAGGGCTCGGTCGGGTGGGACTGGGCGAGGGCGAGTTCGAGCTGGGTGCGGTCGCAGCCGAGGGACAGGGCCAGGCTCTCCATGCCGAACAGGAAGCCCAGCATGGCCGCGACCTGGCGGACGGTGGCGTCGTCGTCGGTGAACGCCGTCGGCAGCAGCGTGCAGTAGTGCGCGTAGCCGGCCTTGACGAAGGACTCGATCCAGGGCGGCAGCACCGGTTCGGCGGTGCGGTAGTAGGCCAGCAGCCGGCGCACCCGGCGCAGCACCTCCGGCGCGCCGTCGACGCTGCGTTCGCCCGCCAGCACCTCCAGGGCACGGGTGCCGAGCTCGTCGGCGAGCCGGCGGCTGCGCAGATGCAGGATGGCGTCCTCGACGGCCTCCAGGACCTGGGCCGCCGTGGCCTGCGGGGCGTATGCGGCGCGCCGCAGCCGCTGTTCGAGGACCTGCTCGATGCTGACGCCCTCGTAGCCGAGCTCGATGAGGGCGCGCTGGTGGGTGCCCAGGGCCAGGTCCCAGGACTCCTGGATGGGGCGCTCGCCGAGCCGCCGTTCGCCCATGATGGGCCGGGCGGCGCCGTCGGGCAGCAGACGGCGCAGCATCCACAGCAGGTCGGAGCAGTGCTCCAGTTCCGGCCGCGAGGCGATGTCCAGGAGGGCGCGCTGCACTCCGCGCTGCTGGAGCTTCAGGTTCAGCGGGGCGAGCCGGTCGTGCACGTCGCGGGCCAGCGGCGGCAGCGCGTCGTACCCGACCTGGCCGACGCGGTCGCCGCCCATCATGATCTCGACCAGTCGGGCGACGTCGCGCCGGCCCGGGACGGCGTCCTTCTCGATGCAGGTGACGGCCGCGTCCTGGAAGTCGTACGGTGTCGGCTTGGCGCGCTCACGCATCCCGGCCAGCAGGATCGACGTCTCGAAGACGGCGATGGCGTCGGCGGTGGAGGCGAGGTAGCCGCCCCGGCGGGCCGCGCGCACGATGTCCACCGACCAGCCGAGCAGTTCGGCCTCGTCGAGGGGGTCGAGCGTGGGCGGGCGCCGGAGGAAGCAGGTGAGCCGGTCGGCGGGCGGGGCGGCCTGGGCCGGTGTCGGCGCGGGGAGGGCCTTCCTCGCCGTGGGCTTCTTCGTGCTCTTCCTCGTGCCCGCCTGGCCTTCCAGGCGGAACGGGCGGACGCCGGTGCGCTTGACGTTCTTCGCCCACTGTGTCGCGGCGATGGACACCGAGCCCGCGGCGAGGCCGAACTGCGCCTCGATCGCCGCGTGGCTGGACGGGATCAGACCGTGCCGCCACTTGGTGGGGCTCGGCGGGCTGATGGTGAAGGTGTCGCTGCCGTGCACGCCGAACTCCTCGACCCTGCTGGCCGCGTGGAAGGCGCCGCAGACGTAGAGGCAGTCGGCGGGGTCGGCGCCGGTGGCGGCGAGGTGCTCGCGCATCCGCGTCCACATGTACCGCTCGCGGTCCTCGTCGACGCGGACCTTCCCGGGGTCGCCGGGGGCGAGGCGCCGGAAGAGGCTGCCGATGAGCAGCATCACCTGGCGGTAGGTGTCGTGGTCGCTGTCGCCGAGGGGCAGTTCGACGTACTGGTGCCACCACTCCGACCAGTGCCGGACCCGGCCGTGGCGCAGGAGGTGCTCCTCCAGTTCGGCGAAGCGCGGGCGCAGGTCGCCGATCTCCACGCCGACGGCGTCGCCGTGCAGGGCGGCCTGCTGCGGCGTCTCGGGAGCGTCGGGGTCGGAGTCCGCAGCTGCGTCTGGTTCGGTGAGGTGCTCGGTCTCCCACTGGAAGACATGGTCCGAGGAGCGGTCGACGAGGACCAGTTCGACGCCCGGGGTGTCGAGTGCGTAGGCGATCGCCTGGTATTCGGCGGAAGCCTCGGTGACCGGGGCGACCACGGAGAGCGGCGCCCAGTCGAGGGGGAAGCCCTCGATCTCGCTCGCGAAGGCCTGGACCGCCACCGGGAGACGGCAGTTGCGCAGCTCCGTGAGCAGCGGCGCCATGTCCTCGCACAGCTCCAGGTAGACCACCTTCGGCTGCTTCTCGCGCAGCCGGCGGGACATGGCGATCGCCGAGGCCGGTGAGTGGTGGCAGACCGGGAAGATCTCCAGCGGTTCGCGCACCGCACGTTCGACGTCGTCGACGATGCCCCGCAGGATGCCCTCCAGGGCTCCGGGACCATCGGCGAACTCCGTCGCCGCCTCGTGTAGTTGACCGCGCAGCGCCTCGAAGGGGCCGCCGCTCATGACAGGTTCGCGATCGCGTCGCGGCCGCCCTGGAGGAACTCCGGCCAGGAGCCGCCCTCTTCCTTGCTGCGCGGCTCGACCACGCCGTGCAGGTACTTGTTGAGGATGGCGAGGTCCTCGGGCTCGCGCCGGGCCAGGGATCCGACGAGCGAGGCGGCGAGGGCGTGCGCGGTGAGGGCGCGCTCGCCGAAGAAGTTGCTGTGCAGGATGGCGTCCTCCAGAACCCCGATCTGCTCGGCCGTGGAAAGGGCGGACTCCAGCTTCTCGTCGTCGCTGCCGGCGGCGGCCGAGGAGGCCCGCAGATCGGCGAAGCTCTGCAGCAGCACGTCCAGCAGGGTCGGCGGGACGTCCAGCTCGATCTGGTGGCGGCGCAGCAGTTCCTCGGTGCGGAAGCGGACGATCTCCGCCTCGCTCTTCTTGTTCGTCACCACCGGGATACGGACGAAGTTGAAGCGGCGCTTGAGCGCGGAGGAGAGGTCGTTGACGCCCCGGTCGCGGCTGTTGGCGGTGGCGATGACCGAGAATCCGGGCTTGGCGAACACGATGTTGTCGCTGTCCTGGTCGCTGCCCAGCTCCGGGACCGAGATGTACTTCTCGGACAGGATCGAGATCAGCGCGTCCTGCACGTCGCTGGTGGAGCGGGTGAGCTCCTCGAAGCGGCCGATCGAGCCGGCCTCCATGGCCGTCATGATCGGCGAGGGGATCATCGACTCCCGCGACTGGCCCTTGGCGATGACCATCGACACGTTCCACGAGTACTTGATGTGGTCCTCGGTGGTGCCCGCCGTGCCCTGCACCACCAGGGTGGAGTTGCGGGAGATCGCGGCCGACAGCAGCTCGGCCAGCCAGCTCTTGCCGGTGCCGGGGTCGCCGATGAGCAGCAGGCCGCGGTCGGAGGCGAGGGTGACGATCGAGCGCTCGACGAAGCTGCGGTCGCCGAACCACTTCTGGGAGATCTCCCGGTCGAGGCCGTCGGCGCGCTCGGAGCCCAGGATGAACAGCCGGACCATCTTCGGGGACAGCCGCCAGGAGAACGGCTTGGGGCCGTCGTCGACGGACTCCAGCCAGTCGAGTTCCTCGGCGTACTTGAGCTCGGCGGGGGCGCGCAGCAGGTCGGACATGGAGAGGCCTTTCTCGAAAGTTCGTGAGGCGGGAGAAGTCCCAGGAATCTCAGGAGACCCAGGAGCTCAGGTGAGGAACGTCTTGAGTTCGTGGACGAGCTTGCGGATGTGGCCGGAGATCACCGGGGTGCCCTGGTCCTTGAAGCGCTCCCGGAACCACGGGTTGACGCTGCCGCGCCCGGAGCTGGTCACCGAGCCGACGGGGATGAACTTGACCCCCGAGCGGTGCAGGGCGGCCATGCTGTCGAACAGGGGCTGGCTCTGCCACTCGTAGAAGTCGGAGATCCAGACCACGACGGTGTTGCGGGGCTCGGCGACCTTGGGCTGGGCCAGGGCCATCGCGACCGTCCCGTCCGTGCCGCCGCCGAGCTGGGTGCGCAGCAGGCTCTCGAAGGGGTCGTGCACCCACGGGGTGAGGTCGAGCGCCCGGGTGTCATAGGCGATGAGGTGGACGTCCACCTTCGGCAGGCCGGCGAAGATCGAGGCCAGGATGGTGCAGTTGACCATGGAGTCGACCATCGAGCCCGACTGGTCCACCACCACGATGAGCCGCTGCGGCGTCGTCTTGCGGGCGGTGTGCCGGTAGTAGAGGCGGTCGACGTAGAGGCGTTCCTCTTCGGGGCTGTAGTTGGTGAGGTTCTTCCAGATGGTGCGGTCGAGGTCGAGGTTGCGGAACACGCGCTTGGGCGGGACCGAGCGGTCGATCGCGCCGACCGAGGACTTCTCCACCTGAGTGCGCAGCACCTCGGCGACCTCGTCGACGAAGCGCCGGATCAGCGCCTTCGCGTTGGCCAGGGCGACGCCGGAGAGGTTGTTCTTGTCGCGCAGCAGCTGCTCGATGAGCGACATGCTCGGGGTGAGCCGCGCGGCGAGCTGCGGGTCGGCGAGCACCTCGCGCAGATGCATGCGCCGGACGAGGTCGGCTTCGAGGGCGCCGAGTTCGGGACCGATCGCAGGGATCAGGTTGCTCAGGTCGGGCGTCCGGCCGCCGCCTCCGGAGCCGGTCGGGCTGACGCCGGGGCCTCCCGGCGCACGGCCGCCGCGCAGCTCGCCCGGTGCGCAGCCGAGCGCACGCTCCAGCCAGCCGGCGTCGCTCTGCCAACGGGACAACTGTCCGGCGCCGACGGCTCCAGAGCCTGTGGCGAAGACGTTCAGCAGCACCTTGGACACCAGGGCCGCGCGCCGGACTTCGGCAGCACGGTCGCGAGTGTCTCGGTCAGCCGCATCCTCGGTGTCGGTCTCGGGGACCATCAACCCGTCGAACTCCGCCGCCAGTTCCGGGTGGCGCTGCACGATCGAGTCGACGGAGGCCTGCGGGTCCAGCAGCGCGGGCGGCAGACCGATGTCCTCGACGACGGCGAGGCTCGCGGCCTCCAGGCCGGCCTGCTCCTCGGGGTCGAAGAGACGGGCGAGCAGACGCCAGTAGAGGACCTGCCGACGGTTGTCGTCGGGAGCCGCTTCCAGCACGTCGGCCGCGTATTCCATGTCGTCGCTCATTTCCGCAGCAGCCTTCCCGCCCGTTCCCGCAGGACGGTCACGGCTTCGGTGGCGGCCTTCTCGGCCCGGGCGCCTGCCTTGTCGGTGGTGCCGCCGGCCCACGCGCCCGCGTGGAGGGCGACGGCCTTCCTTCGGACGGTGGTCTCGACGGCGAGAGGCTGGAGCCGGAACCCGCCGGCATCCCAACGGAGCAGGGCGATGCACGCGCCGGAGGCGGCGACGGCCTCGGGGGTCAGAGGGCTCGCGGTCGGAATGCGGTCGGTGTCGACGGGGAGGGCCTGGCCAGCGACGGTGAAGGTGAGGGTGTCGCCGTCCTGGCTCCTGTCGTAGCCCTCCAGGAACACCGGCTCGGCGATGCGCGCCGGGTGGCGGTCCAAGGGCGCGGTCGCCAGGGCGGTGGCGGTCGGCAGGACGACCCGCGCGGTCGCGAGGGCGTCTGCGGGATCGCCTAGGCGGGCCCGGGCGTCGTCCCACAGGAGATCGCCCTCGCCGGTGAGGGGCATCGCGTCGAGGTCCATCGTCCGGCCTTCGCCGAGGGCCGTGAGCAGCGACAGATGCGGACGCAGCAACTGCCAGACGCCCGCCTCGACGACGGTGTCCGGCTTCGGCACCGAGACGCTCGCGCGGACCAGCCGGGGTGCGGCGCCGTCGGCGGGTTCGAACACCGCGTGGACCTGGGCCTGCGCGGCGGTGACGTGTTCGTGCAGGTCCACGCCGAGCGGCAGCAGCCGGCCGGTGACGGCCTCGACCGCGGGCACATCGGCGGCTCCGGGCCGGGTCAGCAGCAGGGCGCGCGCCCACAGATCGCCCCAGCGGCGCGCCGGGATCCGGTCCAGGGCCGCGCCGGGGCAGGAGGCGGCGAGTTCGGCGGCGAAACCGTCGAGCAGTGTGGCCAGGCGGCGCAGCCCTGGGTCGGGCAGCATCGCGGAGACGATCGGTGCGGCCCCGCTGACCAGTTCGTGGTCGATGCCCTGCCAGCCGGTGCGCGCGAGGTCCGACAGCCAACTGCGGGCCGCAGCGAGCAGGTTGGCCTCGGGCCCCGCGTCGGCGGCAGTCGGCCCTCGCTCCTCCCTCGTACGGCCGGTCAGCTCGTCGGCGCCCAGCGTCAGCGCGTCGTGCACGGCGCCGAACAGGGCGGTGCGGGCGGCGGCCAGGGCGACAAAGTGCTCCTCCCTCGCCGCTCCGGCCGCGGCCTTCTCGGCCGCTTCGGCGACCCGCGTGGCGAGCGGGGTGCCGGCGACGGCGCGGGCCAGTTCGGCGAGATCCTGCACCCGGTCGGGGCGGGGGCGCAGCAGGCCTGCCACGAGGGTCCGGTCGAAGGCGTCGGCGGCCGCCAGCGCTTCGTCCAGCCCCGCCACCGGCGCGGTGAGCCGGCCGGTTTCCCCCTCCCCGGCCGGATCGGACTCGTCGGCGGGTGTGCCCGTGGCGGCCGCCGCCCTGGTCGGCGGGAACCATTGCAGTTCCGGCAACGGGGCGGTGACCGGGGCGAGTTCCAGGTAGGCCAGGTGGCGCAGGAACCGGCTGAAGACGGACGCCGCGGCGGCCTTGCCGTCCGCCTGCGGGGGCCGGGCGCCGGTCATCGCGGCGGTGAGAGCGGCGGCGTCCGTCTGCGCGGCCCCGGGCTCGACGCGCAGATAGCGGGCGACGCGGTCGGCGCCGTACTGGAGGACGGCCTCGGTGACCAGGGCGCGGATGTGGTTGCAGAACGAGCCCCGCGCGCCGCCGCAGGGGCGGTTGTTGTTCGTGCTGCACGCGAAGGCGTAGGTACTGGCGGCGACCGACGAGACGTACACCCGCTCGATGTCCGAGCCGCTGGAGACCACTCCCTGCAGGCGTCCGTCGGCCAGTTCGACGAAGGGGACCTTGGCGAGCTTGCGCGGCCTCGCGGGCGGCACCACCCGGGCCGTACTCGACTTCTCCCAATCCGACACGCACCATCTCCTTTACGGCACAAGGCTTTTGCGCACGCCGAATCGGCGCAGCCCAGGGGGAGTGTCGCGACCGATCGGCGCGACACTGACGAACTTACCGGCGACCACTGACAACGCCCTTGCCGACCACTGAGCAGCGCCGACGACCGACGCGCGTCGCCGGCTCTTCCAGAATTCGAATGATCATGCTCGGGGGCGGGGTTGAGCGGGGAGCAGGCGGCGTTCGGGGCGCTGCTGCGGGAGTTGCGGCTGTCCGCGTCGCAGACCATCGAGGGCCTGGCGAAGGCGTCGGACGTGCACGGGGCATCGGGGGATCTGGAGCGGGGCGGCGGGCGGCTCCGCAGCGGCGGACCGTCGCCGCGCTCGCGGACGGACTGGGCCTGGACGAGGCACTGCGGCAGCGACTGCTGACGCGGCCCGGGCCGGGCGCACCGGGGCTACAGCCCGGTGGGCGTTATGGCGCTTCCGCGGGGCGTCGACGACTTCGTGGTCCGGGAACGGGAGTTGGCCCGCTCGGCAGCGCTCGCGGCGCACGAGGTCATCGCCAGACCTGGTGGTCCCCAGGCCATGGTCGGGCCTGTGGTTGGGTGCGCGAGCGTCCCCGCCCCTCATGCCGGCGGCACGCCCGGTCCGTTGTGGGCCGGGCACGCCGTCATCTCAGGTGCGGGGGCGGGTGGCGTGCTCAGCCGTCCGCGTGGTGGGTGGATTCAGCGGCGGGCGTCGCCGTGGTCGCGGTCACGGTCACGGCTCCTGGGCTCGTCGTCGATGAAGCGGCCGTGGTCGTTGCGCGGGGTGGCGGTGTCGTGGTCGTTGTTCCACACGTAGCTGCGGCGGTCCTGGTAGAGGTCGGTGCGGGTGTCGCGGCCCTCACCGGTGTGGATACGGGCCGTGGCACGGCCGGCCAGACGGTGTGGCCGGAGGCTTCCTCCAGCGTCCAGCCGTGGAGGTTGACCGTGTTACGGGTGGTGGCGACATCCACCCGCACCTTGTTCAACGACCGGTTGGAACGGTCATCACATCCAGGCCGTCCTCGCCCTGCCCCGCCGCCGTGTCAACGTCCTGGGCCCCTCCGCGACGGACGGACCCACAAACTCGTGCCACCCGACAGCAGCGCGGGAAGTGACGTGCAAGCGGACGCGCTCGGTGCTGACCTCAGCCAGGCGGTGCTGACCGCCCCTGCGTCGGTCAGCACCCACCCCACCACCTTCACCCACAACGGCACGGCCATGAGTCAGGACCCGCCGGCCGACTCAAGCCCGCAACCGGGCGTCTCGGTACAGGGCGTGGATGCTGCGCACCCGGCACCGACTGACGCCAACCTGACCGACTGCCTGTTCTCTGGGGCCTCCCCCCTCGACCAGATCCGTCTGGAAGGCCGTACCACCGTTACCGGGGCCCCTACTGGCTGGGCCCGCAGCGGTGTGCCGGTCGTACGCTTCAGCTGTCGGCGGGTAATCGCCGAGGAACACCACTGGCGTGCGCGCGAGCGCGAAGACTCGCTTGGTGTTGTGCACGGTGGTCCCCCGTTGTGGTGTTGCCTGTTGTTCGTGGTGGTTGTCGCCTGCTACCGCACTGTCCGCAGGAAGATGTCCGTCACCCCGTTCGTGTCCCCTTCAACCAGATCCGGTGAGGCCGACTCGAACGCGACGACCGTGCCGTCGGCGTTGACCGAGGGGTGCCCGGCCGGGAGGTCGTTGCGGCCGCCCCAGCGATCGACGCTGACCAACTGCCTCTTCCCCGTGCCGATTTCGAGCAGGTACACGGAACTGCCCGAGGTGTACGCGAACTCTGTGCCGTGCCCTGAGATCGAGGGCTCGGTGCCCCTGACCCGGGCCGTGGTGGTGCCGGTGTCGAGGTCCCGGACGTAGACGTACCGGCCCTGCTGGAAGGCGATCGTGCGGCCGATCGCGTTGAGGGAGGGGGCCGAGGCGCCGTCCGCGACCTTCGACAGGTCGCCGGTGTCCAGGTCACGGACGTAGACGTCGTCGCCCTGCTCGAAGGCGATGTACCGGCCGTCGTAGTCGATGGACGGGTTGCCCGCCGGACCGCCCGAGGGCGCGCTGACCACGTCCGTGGTGCCGCCGTCGAACTTGAAGCGGTAGACGCGGGGTTGCGGGTCCGGGTCGGCGTCGGTGGCGGGCAGGGTCGCCGCGTAGGTGATCCACTGGCAGGTGGGGCTGATCCGGGACTGCCCCATCCAGGTGAAGCGGACGCCCTGGTAGGAGTCCAGGGTGGTGACCTTGCCGACGGAGCGGTTGCGGATGTGGATCTCCGGGGCGCCGTCGGCGGCGGACGGGATCACATAGCTCACCATGCGTCCGCTGTAGCAGGGGGTGCCCTCCGACGACGGCTTCTCCGTGGCGGAGTTGACCTGGACGACGCGGACAGCCGCGTTGATGAAGACGTCTTCCTCCGAGGTGAAGGTGACGAGCTTGTTCTCCCCCATCACCGGGTCGTGCGACGCTCCGGCCGGTCCGCCGAGCCGTTCAGTGACGGACGGCATCGGGGCCGGGTTCTTCCCGAGGCCCCCCGAGAAGGCGAACACGTCCGACTGCCGGTTGGTGTCGCCCGACACCAGGTGGGACTCCGTCGAACTGAACGCCACCACACGTCCCTTGGCGGCCAGCGAGTCGCCCATCACCGTGGCGGTCCACGACAGGGCGGCCCCTCGCAGCCCCGTCCGCAGGTCACGCACCCGCACTCCGTCCGTACCCGATACGACGGCGTACCGGCCGTCCGCCGTGGCCGAGGAGGCGGTTCCGTCGGCCACCCGTCGCGATGTGCCCGTGCTCAGGTCGTGGACGTACACCCCGGTGTTGGCGTTGAGGAGGACCCGGCGGCCGTCCGCCGTGATCCGGATCAGATGGGCGACACCGAGGTCCGCGTCGACGTGGATGCGCCGGCCTGTCGCCCGGTCCTTGACGAAGACGTCGTTCGGGTCGTCGCCCCCGACGTCCCCCTGGACCGAGTAGGCGACCCGATTGCCGTCACCGCTCACCGAGGCCTTGCTCTTGTCGCCCTCCTCGGCGGTCGAGATCAGCTCCTCGGTGCCGGTCTCCGTGTCCCGGACGTACAGCAGCCGCGCGGTCTGCCCTCCGTTGCGGCCGCCGACGGTGTACGCGACGTGCGTGCCGTCGGGGCTGATCGACTGGGCGCGGCCCAACTCGGCCGATCCGGGCGGGTCTTCGGGCCACAGCCGCTCCGAACGGCCGGTGGCGCTGTCGTACAGGTAAGGAGCCTGGAAGCGGGTGCCGGCGGAGAAGGCGACACGGCTCCCGTCGGCGCTGGACAGCGGCGCGTCGTAGGTGTGGCCGCTGCCGAGGTCGATCCTGGTCAGGCCGCCGTCGGTCAGGTCCTTCAGGAACAGGCACGGCGAGAGGCGCTCGCAGCCGAGGCTCGGCGCGGTGGACGTGAACGCGACCTGGCGGCCGTCGGCGCTGATCGAGGCCCCGCTCGACGGTCCGTCGGCCTGAGTGCCGTCGGCGGCCGTGCTCACGCGCACGGTACGGGGCTGGTCGGGCCCCTGGTGACCCCGGTCCTGTGCGGCGGCCGCCGGCGTCCAGGCGAGCGCGATCGTGACTGCCGTGCCGAGCACGGCTCTTGAGGCGCGGAACATCAGCGTGACCTCCACTGGAAGACGTCGTACAGACCGTTGGTGTCATCGGGAACGACGTCCGCGTCCTCCGTGGAGTAGACGACGGAGCGGCCGTGGGCGGAGACCGAGCCCGCGGTGGCGCTGCCGTGTCCGACGGGGATCTCGCGTCCGCCGCGCAGGCCGCGCAGGGTCAGGTTCGCGTCCGTGTCCCGCGTCAGCAGCCGCTGCCCGTCCGGGCTGACGGCCAGGACGCGGACGCCGGGGAAGTGCCGGACGCGGCCCGTGCGCAGGTCCCGTACATAGGAGCCGCCGGCCGAATCCATCGCCAGGAAACGGCCGTTGGCGCTCAGCTGGACCACGGTCGAGGGCGTGCCGTCGTCGGCCTCGGTCTGCGCGCCGGTGACACGGTCGGCGACCCACACGTCACCGGTGCCGTTGTCCTGGTAGGCGATCCGGCGACCGTCGCCGCTGATCGACGGTCTGTCCATGTCCCGGTTGGAGTCCTGCGGGCCCGCGCTGACGGTCTCACGGGTGCCGGTCAGACGGTCGTAGAGGTCGATGCGGGTCGGGAAATCAGGGTGCCCGAGCCACCGGTAGGCGATGTGGCGACCGTCCTCGCTGATGGTCGGCGAGGACGCGGTGTCCCGGCCGTCGGGGGCCCCGACCCGGATTCTGGTGCCCGTGCTCAGGTCGGACAGAAAGACGTTGATGTTGCGGCTGCCCCAGTCGGTGTACGTGGCCCAGCGTCCGTCGGCGCTGAGCCGGGGCGTGCTCAGTGCCCTCTCGATCTTGGTGACCTCGCCGGTTGTCAGGTCACGGATGTAGGAGTAGGTGCCCGGGCGGCTGACCCCCTCGGGCACGAGGTTGGTGGCCGACGAACGGAACGCGATGTAGCGTCCGTTCGGCGTGGTGACGGCCACGCTGGAGGCGCCGTCGCCCTGGGTGCCGTCGGCGGCGGTGCTGACCCGCTCCGTCCGGGGCGCGTGCTGCGCGGCACCGGCGGTCGTTCCGGTGAACGCGAGCAGCAGCGCCGTCGATAAGGAAATGCCGGACACGGTCACGGCTCTGCCGGACACGGCTGAAGCCTTGGACATGTTCCCCCTTGTGTTCCCCGTTGACGCATGACCCCCGGCCCCGCGCCGAGGGCTCCCTCCGAGGCAAACGCACCAACTACCACAGGGTCAATAGGCCTTGTTGCGTACAACCCGGACGGAAGGTCACGCGTCCGCGAGGAGAGGCTCGTCCAGGAACGCCCGTACGTGGCCGAGAATCGTCCGCAACCCCTCCCCCACCCGGGGTACGCGGGCATCTCGTCGAGCCGTCGGACCGGCTCGGCCAGTCGGCTTCCGGGCTGTCGTCGGCGGGGACCGGTACCCAGCAGGCCTCGGTGGTGTCGTAGCGCGGGGTTACGCTGCCGAATCCGGTCAGATCCAGGTCGCGCAGGGCGTCGAACGCGGAGTCGTCCAGTGCCCGGTCGAGCAGGATCCGTACGGCAGCCTGGCCGGTTCGGGTGGCCGTGTGGACGGGAGGGAACAGAAGGGAGTACGCAGAGCGGGCCCGCCCGGAACTCGTCCGGACGGGCCCTGGAAGGACTGCGTGCCGAGTGGCCCGCGGGGCTCAGCCCAGTCAGGGCATCCAGCCGTGCTTGTCGTCCCGGACACCCCGCCGGATGCCGAGCAGGGCATCACGGAGGTTCAGGGTGACCTCGCCGGGGGTGCCGTCGCCGTGGGTCCAGGCGTCCGTCCCGGTCTTGACGTGGCCGATCGGGGTGACCACCGCGGCGGTGCCTCAGGCGAAGACCCCGGCAGTCTTCACCGGCCGCGGCACTACAACCGCCGACTCCAACGCGCCTTCTGCATCTCCGCCTTGTCCAGCAACGGACACTGCTATGAGTCCCGCCGGTTACGAACGCAAGCGCACCGAAGGCAGGCGTGACATCCAGGCCGCCCTCGTCTCCACCCGCTGGAAAGCAGGTGGAGCGAGTGAAGCCGGGATCGCCGCTGACCCGCCCCCGGGCTCGGGGCTCTTTTGAACGCACCCGGAAGTCCGTCCGCCGCAGCCTTTCGACGCTGCGGCCCGCATCTCCCAGGCGGGACTGGGACTTGACCGGGCATGAAGAACGTCACCACCGCGACCGTCACCTCGGTGCCCGCCGCCGCGATCGAGCAGCTGCTGTTCGTCGGTGGCCGTTGCGTCACCAGTAGCTGGTCACAGGGCCGGCTGGCCCACTTCAGCAATCGCCTGATTGCGGCAGTGACGGTGAACAGAGGCTCATAGGAGCCCAGTTCGCGCTGTTCGACCTCGATGAGCGTGCCGGAGGCGGAGCCGACGGCGTGGACCTGACCGGCGGGCCGACGGCATGTTCTCCGCCGCATCGTCTCGATGGCGCGTCCGGCCGTGCCTTCCGCGGGCGTCAGTCATCGCCCCGGGTTCATGGCAGGAGGAGCACTTTGCCGGTCTGCCGATGGCTTTCCAGGTACGCGTGGGCCTCAGCCGCCTCTGCCAGGGGATAGGCCCGGTCGATGATCGGCTCGATCTTTCCTTCTGCCAGCAGTTCCAGGCACAGTTGCTGGTCCCGCAGGGTCGCGCCACGCACGCTGGCGATCTTCACCTGCCCACCGATGAGCGCCAGTGCGTCCAGCTCAAGGCGGGATCCCTGGTCGGTCGGTGTGCCCAGGACGATGACCGTACCTCCCAGCCGTATGCAGGCAAGGGAGAGTTGGAAGAAGTCGTTGCCGCCGACACAGTCCCAGACGGCGTCCGCGCCCAGACCGTGCGTCAGCTCCCTGACCTGTGCCGGCAGTCGGGGATCCGTGGAGCGCACGATGTGGTCGTAGCCGAGCTTCCTGAGCGCTTCGTCGTGGTCCGGCTTGGTGGTGGTGCCGATGACGGTGGCTCCGCTCAGCTTCGCCAGTTGTGCGCAGGCGATCGCCATCCCCCCGCTGGCGCCGGTGATGACCACCGTGTCGCCGGGGCCGACAGGGGCTTGCCGGGCACAGTTGAGCGGGGTGGTGTAGGACCACATGGTGGCTGCGGCGGTCTCGAAGTCGACGCCGTCGGGGATGGGCAGGATCGCGTCCTGGCGACGCACGACGTACTGGGCGTATCCGCCGAAGACCTGGTGTCCGGGGTAGGCGGTGTCGATGCACAGGTTTTCGAGCCCGCGTACGCACAGGGCGCAGTTGCGGCACGGCGGGTGCGGAAGCTGCACCGCTCTGTCGCCGGGGCTCCACCTGGTGACGTTCTCGCCGGTGGCGACGATTTCACCGGCCGCGTCCCGGCCGAGTTGGAACGGCAGAGGCCACGCGGGCCGTCCCGGGAGTGGCTGCGGCAAGTTGCCCGCGCGGTACCGGAGGTCCCAGCTGTTGACGGCCGTGGCGTGCACGCGCATCAAGATGTCGTCGGGGCCGACCTCGGGAATCGGTGCCTCGATGTACTTGAGCACCTCGGGCCCGCCGTGTTCGAACAGGCGGACCGCCATCATGGTCTGTTCCACTTTCACGTTCCTTCAGATCGTTACGCGGTTCGTCGGGGGCTGTATACAGCCGCCCGCACCTCACCCGCCGGGCGAGACCGAGTGCGAGCGGACTTCGACCAGGCGGCTTGCCAGGGGTGGAGCAGAAAGCTGATCGGCCTGACGATCGGTCACTTGATCTCGGGGCGGGTTCGTATCAGGTCGAGGATCCGCTCGGCCGTGTCCGGGTCGGACGACAGCGCCGGGTTCGCGAGCAGGTCCCGGCTGAGCACGAGTCCGGCGCACCCGATGCTCGACGCAGCCGGGTCGGCCACATCAGCGGCTGGCTGTCGGATGCGGAGCAGCCCCACGGGCGACCCCACCGATGCCGCCACAACGGCCGTGACCAGGCCGGCGGTTGCTTCACGCAGCGTGTACTCGCTCAGCGTCTGCCCCACGGGATCCACGTGCTCCGCCCACGCCCCGTGAAGGAGCGCGCCGAGCACGACGGCTCCGGACAGGACGGCGTGAACCGCCTTGGGCGGGTGCCGCACCGCATGGTGTTCAACGCCGGTCGATGGCGGGACGAGCAATGCCTGCATGACCGCCAGGCAACAGCCGCCTGATAAAGCACCTACCACTCGGCGTATGAAGGTTCCATGAAGCCGGGCTCCTGCCTCGGATGCGTAACGCGGGAGGGAGTCGGCAGGGCCGACGTGCGGGTGCCGGCTTTGGCCGGCGGCCTCACACCGAGCCCCGTGCTCTGCTGGTCCTCGTACGAGCTGCCCGAGGGGCGTCCGACGCCCGCTCACCCACTGTGGGTCCTACCGACCGGGCGCCGAGAATGCCTGCGGACCGAGCGATCACCGGAACACTGACCGAGTCACGCGCCGCGGGCCGCCGCACGCGCTCTCGCCGTCTCCGAACCCGGCGACGCGCGCTGAGCGCACTTCCTCGACGTCCTTCACGACCTCGATCTGCCCATCGCCTTCACCCCGGTGTCGGGGGTAGATGGAGTCAGTGAGAAGCCGGTGGCATACCGCTCCCAGGGGCGGGGTCCTGCGGTAGGTGCAAGGTGAACGTGGCTCCTTTGCCCAGGCCGGCGGATTCCGCGGTGATGTCTCCGCCATGGGCTCGGGCGATGCCCCGGGCGATGGCCAGGCCGATACCGCTGCCGCCTGCGGTAGCGGGTCGGCCGGGACGCTCAAGGCGTTCGAAGCGGTGGAAGATGCGCTCCAGGTTGTGGGCGGCGATGCCGATGCCGTCATCCACGATACGGACGATCACCCGGGCCGCGGGAGACGGTTCGGTGTGCACGGACAGCGTCACGTGCCCGTGCCGATCGGATGCGGCCAGTGCGTTGCCGAGCAGGTTCACCAGGATCTGGGTGATCCGGTCCGGGTCGCAGAAAGCGACGACGGGGGTGCTCGCGTCCACGACGAGGGTCACCGTCTGGTCGTCGTACTGGGGGCGCAGTCTCTCGCCTGTCGTCCGGGCCAACGTGGCCACGTCGGTGGGCGTGCCGTGAAGAACGAAGGCGCCCTCTTCCGACCGGGACAGGCTGGAGAGGTCGCCCGCCAAGCGCTGCAACCGGTGAAGGTCGTCGGCGAGGGAGGCGAACATGGCCTCGTCGGGGACGAAGATTCCGTCGGCCACGCCCTCGATCTGGGCGCGTAGCAGGGTGATCGGGGTTCGCATCTCGTGGGCGACCTCGGAGATCAGCCGGGCGCGGCGGCGTTCGGTGTCGGCGAGGGCTGCCGCCAGGGTGTTGACGTCTTGGACCAGAGCTGCCAGGCCCGGCTCGCTGGGGAGTTCGAGGACATCGTCGTAGTGTCCCTCGGCGAGCCGGCGCGTGGCGGCGCGCACTCTGTCGAGCGGCCTCAGCAGAAACCGGGACAGAGCGACGGACACCGGGAAAGCCGCGGCCAATCCGAACAAGAGGCCGACCTGCAAGACCACGTCACCTTCGATGTCGGCAAAACCGAGCCAGACCTCGATCAGTGCGCTGATCGCCGCCATGGCCAGCAGCGCCAGGAGGAGGACCATGACGTGCGAGAGCACCAGCCGGTTGCGAAGCGACATCCGCTCCTGAATTTGGCGCAGCCGCGCACGACATCTCTGGTAGGCCGGGACGCGGGCGGGCGACATGGGTGGTGTCCTTCCTGGCCGCTAGGCGGGGCGCCCGACGAACCGGTAGCCGATGGTGCGGACGGTGCCTACGAACCGGGGTGCGCCCGCGTCGTCGCCCAGCGCGCGACGCAGAGTGCGGATGTGCACGTCCACGACACGCTCGTCGCCGAAAAAGTCATCGCCCCACACCTGGGCCAGCAGGCCGCGCCGGGTGAAGACCCGCCCAGGGGCCTGGGCCATCGCGAACAGCAGATCGAAGTCAAGAGCGGACAGCTCCACCGTCCGGTCGGCATCGACCAGCACAGTCCGGGTCACGTGATCGACGGTCAGTCCGTCGAACCGCAGGACGCCGTCCTCTTCGGCCTCCTCGGACCGGCTGTCGATGCGCCGCAGGATGGCCCGCACCCGTAAGGCCAGTTCGCGGGGACTGAACGGCTTGGTGACGTAGTCGTCGCTGCCGGTGGTGAAGCCGATCAGCCGGTCGACCTCCTCGTCGCGGGCGGTGAGCATGATCACCGGGATCTGACTCGCCTCCCGGATGCGGCGCAGGACCTGGAATCCGTCCAGCCCCGGAAGCATCACATCGAGCACCACGAGGTCCGGCCGGTCACGGGTGACCGCCCGCAGGGCGGACGGTCCGTCCGCGGCTTCGACGACATGGAACCCGTCCGCCTCCAGATAACCGCGCACGGTCATACGGATCTTGGGCTCGTCGTCGACGACCAGAACGCGCTGCGTACTCATCGTGCTCGCTTTCCATCGTCGGTCGGGAAGAGGGAGGCGGAGGGTCGTCATGGCCGCGGGGTGACGGGCGGCGTGGAGGCAAACGCCTCGAATGCGGCCAGCGTACGGGGTTTGTCGTGGCCGGCGACGACCTGTGGGCCGGCCTCGCCCATCCGGCGCCGGGCCGCCGGGCAACTCCATGAGGCGGTCCACGGACGGCGAAGTCGGACGGGATGTGCCGACGTCCGAACCGATCGCCTTCAGCAGCCGGGCGACCTGTCAGGGCAGGCAGACGCGGAAGGCGGAGGCGGAACGGGGTGCGGCGGCAAGCCGGCCGGTGCACCGTGATCCCCTTCTCCACGCTGGTCCCGGTACCGGCACCCCCGCCGGGCAGATCAGGAACCGCCTTCCCCATCCTGCGGGCCGTGTTCACCCGGCCCGGCGACGTCGATGTCCGTCGGTGGCCCCTCCGTCGGCCGGCGCTGATCTTTGCGCAGAGCGCCGCCCGCCGCCCGCCGCCCGTCGGCGGGGCAGCGGGCGGCGGGCTTGGCGTGCGGTCGCGGCTCAGCGCGAGCCGGCGCGGCGTATACGCGCCTTCAGCTTCGGGAACTGGTGGAGGGCGTTGTCCCGCTCGAGAGCGATTCGCTCGCGCCGGCTGTAGATCTCGTCGACGGTCGGTTCGGGGTCGCCTGCCTTGAGGTTGGGCAGGCTGCCCTTGAGGAAGGGCATCGTCTCGACGTTGTCGGCCGCGTAGAGATGGCGGGTCGCCGGCCAGTCGCTGCCGAACATGATGTGGCTGTCGGGCACCAGCGACGACAGCGGCTGCAACTGCGCGGCGGTGAACGCCTGCGCGTTGTCGAAGAACATCCGCTTCATGTACTTGAGGGGCCCTTCGGGCAGCACCTCGTTGAACGGCGGGAAGGCCGAGTGCCGGGTCGCGAGCCGGAAGGCCAGGAACGGCAGTGCCCCGCCGGAGTGCGTGAAGTGCCAGCGGATGTTCGGGTAGTCCCGCAGGACACCGTTGTAGATCAGGCTCGTCATCGCGCGGGTCGCGTCGAAGTTGTACTCGAAGACGTTGTTCCCGGCCGGGATGTCGGGACCGAAGCAGAGCTTGGGAGCCGGGTTGTTCTCCGGACCCGTCGGGTGGACGTAGACGTAGGCATGGCGGTCGTTGAGGATCTCGTACAGAGGCGCGAACGAGGGATCCCCGAGGTAGGTGCCCTTGTAGTTGGTTAGCAGGCAGATGCCGTCGAGATCCAGTTCACCGAGCGCGCGGTCCACCTCGGCGACCGAGCCGTCGATGTCGGGCATCGGGGTGACCGCGAAGATGCCGAACCGGTCACCCCGGGTCTGCACGAGGTTGTGGGCGTAGTCGTTGACCGCACGGGCGGTGGCGCGCCGGTCGTCGACCGGGCCGACGGTGACCTGGAGGTCGCCGAACGACAGGACGCTGGCCTGGATCCGGTACTGGTCCATGAAGGCCACGTGCCGCTCGACCGACCACGGGCCGTACGCCCCGGTGATGGCGCCGAGGAGGCCGTAGCGCTGCAGGTAGTCGTTGTACACGTCGGGCGAGTAGTGGGCGTGGGTGTCGATACGCCAGTTGCCCTTCGGCAGCCCCGAGCCGGACGAAGCCGTCTCCGGACTGGCCATGGCGGTCGGCACCGTGGCCGCCGCCGCAGCCGTGACAAGCGCCGCGGCCGATGCTCCTTCGATCATCCTTCGACGCGAGATGTTCCGTCGCAGGTTCATTTCGGGTTTCCCTCTTGCTTCTGTGTGAGAGTCAGGTCATATGTGCGTGCGTCAAAGCCCCGTCGCCAGGCCCGGGCCGGGCAGGGCAGGTCCTGTGCAGGACGGCGATGGTCCCCGCCACGAGCGCTGTCGCCACGGACCTGTGTGCGGTCCAGGCCGATCTGAGAGTGCGACGGGTGGGTCGCTCCTCGGCTGGGCCGGTCACCGCCGGCCGGTCGGATTCGGCACTCATGCGCGGGAACCCCATGACGCCGATGCAGCCGCGCCACCCGGTGGTCGGCTGTGGAGTGGCCCCGTCGGCAACACCGCCGCCACTCCCCCTGCACAGGTCGTGGACTGACCGCCGGTTCGTTCATGCAGCGCGCGATCGCCGACCGTCTGTCCGACGTGGTCCACATGCCTGGCCGACTCAAGACGAGGGAACGCGCCGAGCACGACGGAACCGGACAGCGCTGTGTGAATCGCCATAGTCAGGTGCCCCACGGCATGGTGCTCAACAGTGCCCACCGGTGGGACGAGGAGTGCGTGCATGACCGTCAGACAACAGGCGCCTCATAAGGCACGTACCACTCGGCAAATGAAGCTTCCATGAAGCCAACCGCCGGACCGGCCCCACGTCCTGCAGCGGTCTCCGGCTTCTCACAGCGGCAGGGGGCCTCACTCAGTCGCCACCCTGGTCAGCTCTTGGGTGCGTCCGCCGTGCCGGGTGCAGGTGAAGCCACGGTCCAACGGTGTCGAGGTTGTCCTGCTGTTCTCAAGGTCCGGCGCCCGCTCAATGCCCGGTGCGTGTGAGGGCCTCGTGCCGGAGCAGGGCCCTCACTCAAGTCAGCAGGCGACCGCACCGGCACGATCGGCGGTTGTTCCGGTCGGCCTCCGCCGAAAGCCTCGGTGACTACCGCTCCGCGTCCTGCGGTGCGCCGACAGGCCGCAGCATGGTGAGCCACTGGGCCACGACCGCCTCGATGAAGGCGTCGGTGACCTGGCCACGGTCGAGGAAGAGCCGGGCGAGGACGGGCCCGTACAGCAGGGTGAACTCGTCTTCGCTGATCTGGATGCCTGCAGGTTCCAGCAGTCTGTTGAAGCCGACGTAGCGGTCTTCGCCGATGCGGACGAGTGCCCGGGCACTGTCCGGGTCGTGGTCGGCCTGGGCGGTGACGGCCAGAGCCGCGGTTCGCACGGACGGCACGCTGACCCCGGCACGCAGGCTCTTCAGCCAGGCGGTGGCCACGGCGCCCACGTCGCTGCCCGGTTCCGGATAGTTGCCGAGGTCGGGGCCTTCCAGGACGAGGTCGAAGAGCAGTGCGGCCCGGTTGGGCCAGTGCCGGTAGAGGGTCTGACGGGTGACATCTGCCCGCTCGGCCAGCAGCGCATAGGTCAGCCCGGCCGGTCCGACCTGAGGCAGCAGTTCTCGCGCGACGGCCAGCACGCGGTTGCGGGTGCGCTGCACGCGCGGGTTGCCCGGAGTCGGCTGACGGCGGTGGGGAGGCTCGTTCATGCCACCACCCTAGCGGCAAATCATACGGCGAGCGTGATTGACGTCACAGCTTGAATCATACAGAGCGTGTGATACAAATGAAGAGCAATCACACGCACTGGATGATTCATTGCGTGTCGGTGACTGTGAAAGGTAGATGGCCATGTCATCCCGCAACCTGCTCGAGCCCGTGTTCGCCCGTACTCGCCTCGGCTCCGGCCCCGGCCTGCTCCTCGCCCACGGCGCCGGCAGCAGCCTGGCCGGCACCTACGGACCCGTCCTGGAAGGGCTCGCCGCCCGCCACACCGTCGTCGGCATCGACTACCCCGGCAGCGGCGACACCCCCCGCTCCACGACCCCGCTGTCCGTCGACGACCTCGCCGACCAGCTCATCGCCGCCGCCGACGCGGAGGGCCTCGACCGCTTCGCCGTGTCCGGATACTCGCTCGGCGGCCCGGTCGCCATCCGCGCCGCCACCCGCCACCCCGAGCGCGTCACCGCGCTCGTCCTGACCGCCGCGTTCCCGCACCGCGACAACCGGCTCGCTCTCGCCTCCTCGGTCTGGAGCAAGATCGCCGCGTCCGGCGACCGCGAACTGCTCGCCGAGTTCCAGCTCATGATGGCCCTCGGCACCCAGGCGCTGGAGTCGATGCCGGCCGAGCAGTTGCGGCAGACCCTCGGCTATGTCGCCGCCGGCTCGGCCGACGGCAGCTCCGAGCAGACCGACCTCGTCGGCCAGGTCGACGTACGGCACGACCTCGCCGGCATCAAGGTCCCCACCCTGGTCGTTTCGACCACCGACGACCGGCTCACCTCCCCCGCCCTGCACCGTCAGCTCGCCGAGACCATCCCCGGCGCCCAGCTCGCCGAAATCGCCACCGGCCACCTGCCGATGCTGGAGCGGACCGAGGAGTGGCTGCAGCTCACCACCGACTTCCTCGGCAAGCACCACGCCTGAACGCACACCACGGGCGGGGCCTCGCGGCGGTCATCGGCGTATCCCCTCCCGCGCACTGCCCATTGATCACGCCTCACCAACACGCGGTTGGGCCGCCTCCCGGTCCCGGATCACTTGAATCCCTGTGGGTCGGCAGACCCGCTTCCCCCTCGATTCCATGGAGGAATCATGCTCAATTTCGGACAGCTCGACGAGTCCACCAACTTCCACGACCAGCAGAAGGAGAAGGTCGGCCCGGTCACCATCATCAACACGTTTGTCGCTCCGGAGGGCAAGGAGGACGAGGTGGTGGCCGCCTGGACGGACGACGCGGAGTACATGAAGAAGTCGGGGAGCCTCCTCGCGGTGCAGCTGTACCGCGGAATCGGCGGCAGCCGGCTGTTCACCAACGTCGCGGTCTGGAAATCCACCGAACACCTCCGTGCGGCGCTCGGCACGCCGGAGTTCGCCTCGCACCTGGCGGGCTACCCGGCCGGCACCGTCGCCTACCCGCACCTGTACCAGAAGGTCGCTGTCGAGGGCATCTGCGAAGGGGAATGACGACCGCTTCCAGATTCCGGGCTGCCGTTCGCCACGCGCACGACGGGTGGCGACGTGCAGTCCCTGGTCAGCCGGCGGCTCGCGCCGATGACGCCGATCTGTTTCCTCTGACCGCCCGGCCGGTGCTCTACCTGCTCGACCTGGTCCGCCCAGAGAAAGACTCAGCGGCAGGACGTACCCGAGGACGCATGAGGCCGGTCACCAGAAGGGGCACTTCCCGTTGCTGGTCCGACGGTCGGGACAGGGTGACGGTGATGGCGGTACCTGGAGCTGTTTCCCAGGTACCGCCAGAAGGCGGGCAGAGCAGCTTGACTCCCCCCGGGGAGGCGGGAGCATCACCGCAAAGTCATCGGCCCGCCCTCCGCGGCGGCGAACCCTGTCACACCGCCTCGACGGGGTCTGCCCTGTCACGGACGACATCCCGCAGACGTTTCTTGTCGATCTTGCCGACCTTCGTCAGCGGCAACTCGTCCACGACCAGCAGGTCTTCGGGGAGTTTGTAGCGGGCCACCTGCATGGCGGTGAGAGCGGCGCGTACTGATTCGAGGGTCAGGTGGGTTCCCGGTTCGACGACCACGACCGCGCACACCCGCTCCCCCAGGTCGGGGTCGGCCTTCGCGACGGCGGCGACGCGGGCGACACCGGGCAGGCGGTAGACCAAGTTCTCCACCTCCTCCGCGGAGATCTTCTCGCCGCCCCGGTTGATCATGTCCTTGTCGCGTCCCTCGACGACGAGGTTGCCCGAGGGGTGCACCCGGACGATGTCGCCGGTGCGGTACCAGCCGTCAGGGGTGAACGCGCGGGCGTTGTGCTCGTCCGCCCGGTAGTAGCCGCGTGGGGTGTACGGGCCGCGGGTGAGCAGCGAGCCCATCCCTCCTGGCGGGACCGGGTTGTCGGAGGCGTCGACGACGAGGATCTCGTCGTCCGGGCACATGGGGCGCCCCTGCGTCTCGATCCTGATGTCGTCGGGGTCGTCGGGGCGCGTGTAGTTCAGCAGCCCCTCCGCCATGCCGAACACCTGCTGGAGCGTGCCGCCGAGTACGGGTTCGACACGGCGGGCGACCTCCGGCGCGAGGCGGGCGCCACCTACCTGCAACAGCCGCAGCGCGGGTGGGGCGGTGTGACGGCCGGAGGCCACGGCGTCGATCCAGCGCTGGACGACGGCCGGTACGGCGGCGGTGGCCGTCACGCCTTCGGCTGCCATGAGGGGCAGCGCCTTGTCGGGGTCGGGGGTACGGGCAAGGACCACCCGGCCACCGTTCATGAGGGTGCCCAGGATGCCGGGGCAGGCCAGGGGGAAGTTGTGCCCGGCGGGCAGTGACACCAGGTAGACGGTGTCGGAGTCGAGGCCGCACACTTCCGCGCTGCGGCGCGCGTTGTACTCGTAGTCGTCGTGGGTGCGGGTGATGAGCTTCGGCAGTCCTGTCGTACCGCCTGAGAGCAGGAAGACAGCGATGTCGCCGCTGTCCGGGGCGATCCGGTCGAGCCGGGCCCTTGCGGCGGCCGGGTCGGCGGCCGGCTCGGCCAGGGCACGCAGATCCGTGGCGTCGTTGCCTGCCGTGCCACCCGCGACGAGCAACAGCCTTACGCTCGGCGTGGCTTCGGCGACCTCCCGCCCCAGTGCCTGATGGTCGAAGTCGCCCAGCCGGTCGGGTACGGCGATCGAGGCGACCTCGGCGTGTGCGGCCAGGTATCGCAGTTCATGGCCCCGGTGTGCGGGCAGTGCCATCACAGGGGCGATCCCGGCCCGCAGACAGGCCAGGGTGAGCGTGACGAACTCCCAGCCGTTGGGCAGCTGGACGAGCATCGCGTCACCGGGGCTGAGGCCCGAGTCCAGCAGTCGGCACGCCAGTCCGTCCGTACGGTCGACGAGTTGACGGTAGGTCAGTCGGGTGGCGCCGTCCACGACGGCCACCGCGTCGCCGTAGGTCTCGGCCCATTCGTGGAGGTAGGCACCCAGGGGCCTGCCTCGCCAGTATCCCGATTCGCGGTAGCGGTCGGCCGTTTCCTCGGGCCAGGGGACGAATCCCTCACGCATCGTCGGATCCTCCTTGATCCCATGGGTCACGCAGGAGCAGCACGGCGTCCAGTGCGACGACGTCGCCGTCGGGCAGGACGCGCAAAGGGTTGATCTCACACTCGGCCACGGCGCTTTCGGTGGCGAGGGAGGCCAGGGCGAGCAGTACGTGGGTGAGCCGCGCGCGGTCGACCGGGGTGGTGCCGCGTGCGCCGAGGAACATCTCGCGGGTGGCGAGCTCGTCGAGCATGGCGTCGGCCTCGTGTGCGGACAGGGGCGCGAGGCGCAGGGAGACGTCGCCGAGGATTTCGGCGGCGGTTCCCCCGGCGCCCAGAGCCAGCACGGGGCCGAACACCGGGTCGCGGCGTACTCCGACGATGAGTTCGGGGCCGGCGGGGGCCATCTGTTCCACCAGCAGTGCGGGGCTCGCGGGCATGCGGGCGAGGGCGTCGTCGAGCTCTTCGTGGCTGCGGATGCCGACCTGGACCCCGCCGACTTCCGTCTTGTGCAGGATCTCCGCGTCGAGGATCTTCACGACGACCGGTCCGCCGAGCTCGTCGAGAGCGGCGTGCGCCGCCGCGGGATCGGCGCACACGCGCCTCAGAGGCGTGCGGATACCCAGGTCCCCGAGGACACTCTTGGCGGTGTGCTCGTCGACCGGACCCGGCAGCGGCAGGGTGGGTGCACCGGACACGATGACGTCGGCGGCCTTCCGACGGGCTCGGGAGGCCGCGTCCTCGACGAGCGCGCGGATCATGACCGATCCCGAGGCCGGTGTGGCCGCACAGGGAATGCCGGCCGCGCCGAGTTCCCGGCGGGCCTGTCGCGCCTGCTCCACGGGCCCGCCGACGACGGCGACGAGCGGGGTGGCGGTGCGGGCGGTGGCCAGAGCGCCCGAAAGGTCCACGGCTGTGGGCTCCAGTAGTCCGTACACGGCGGTGACGTCGATGCCCGGGTCCTGGGAGACCCGCTCCACGATCTGCGTGAGCGCGGGCGACGGGCGGCCGGTGTCCACGGGGTTGTTCAGGTAGGTGAGTGCGGGGAGCAGCTCGCGCAGTTCCTTCACCGTCCGTTCGACCAGGGGCGGGACCTGCAGGCCGTGGGAGCGCAGGTCGTCGGTGAGCAGCAGTCCGGGTCCGGCCTGTGCGGTGACCAGGCCGATGCCCGGACGTGGGTGGGCGGGGAGCCGTACGCGGCTGAGCGCGGTGACGGCGTCGACGAGGTCGCGTTCGTCGTCGACGAGGACGGCTCCGGCCTGCCGCAACGCTGCCCTGGTGACGCGCCAGGAGGTGGCCAGGGCGCCGGTGTGGGAGCGGGCGAAGTCGCCGATGTCGCTGCGTCCGACGACCAGGGCCACGACGGGGATCCGGTCGGTCAGGCGGCGTACGGCCTCGGTGAGACGGCGCCCTTCCGCGGCGGTCTCCACGTGCAGGGCGACGGCCCGTACGTCCTCGTCCTCGGCGAGGTGGAGCAGGACGTCGGCCTGGGTGACGTCCAGGCTGTTGCCCAGCCCGACCCCCAGGCGCAGACCGACGCCGGCCTCGGCAAGGGCGAAGGCCAGCGCGTGGTTCACTCCGCCACTGGCGGCCACCACCGCCACCGGACCCGGTTCCAGACCGGCCACGCCCGGGACGAAACTGGCCGTCAGCCGTCGGTGCGGGGCGAGGAAGCCCGACGTGTTCGGCCCGAGAACCCGGATTCCGGTGTCCCGCACCACTTCGGCCAGGGCCTGTTGGTGCAGCGCGCCGTCGTCGCCGGATTCGGCGAAACCGCCGGCGCACACGAGGGCGGCGTGGGCTCCCGCGTTCGCCGCGTCGCGAATGGCCCCGGCAGTGGCGGCGGCCGGGATACAGGACACCACCAGGTCGGGTGCGATGCCGTGGCTCGCGGCGGCCTCGGCAACGGTCGGGAAGAAGCCCCGGTCGGGATCCGGCCGGCCGGCGTTGACCTTCAGCACCGGTCCGGGGAACGAGGCGAGCGAGTCGGTCATCGCCGCACCGAGTTTTCCGGGTGTGGCGGAAGCACCGAGTACGGCGATGGCTCGGGGTGCGAACAGCGGGTCGAGGGCGGTCACTTGACGCCTCCGACGAGGTCGGCCCGGCCGGACAGCAGGAGGGTGGTCGCGGTGTCGTCGTCGTACGCGCCGATGACCGCCGCCGGCAGGCTGTGCGCGAGTCGGGCTTCCTCGGCGACCAGTACGCGGGTCAGCGTCGTACCACCGCGTACGCCGACGAGCGGGGCGCCCGATTCCGCCGTCTCACGCACCTGATCGAGGGCGAGAGGCAGACCCTCCTCGGTGTCCGGGGCGTCGATCCACACACCCGCCTCGGACGGCTGACCGCCGAAGGGGACCATCGGGATGGCGGTGCCGTCCGTCCCGGTCAGGAGGTCGTCGCCGACTGCCACGCGGCGTGAGGGAAGCCTGAACGTCCCACTGCGGAAAGGTGTCTCCAGGGGCGGTGCCCCGTGGTGTTCGCGCCACCATCCGTCGACGCGGTCCACGTACGCCGCGTCACGCACGGCGAGTTTGCCGCGCGGGATGCTGCGGGTGAGGAAGTGGAAGGCGAACTGCGTCGGATCGTCGAACGAGCGGACGTAGCGGCCGAAGTGCTCCCACCACGACAGGCTGGGCCGCGCCGAGTTCTGGATCTTCTCGACCTTGGGGCGGCGGCGCGACTCGTAGGCGTCGAGTGCCTCGGGCACGCTGTGCGGTGACTCCCCCAGGGCCTCGGCCAGCGCGACGGCGTCCTCCATGGCCATCTTGGTGCCGGATCCGACGGAGAAGTGCGCGGTGTGCGCCGCGTCGCCCAGCAGCACCCACTTCCCACGCCGCCACGAACTGGCCCTGCGCGTGGCGAAGTTGGCCCAGCGGGAGTTGTTGCCGACCAGCGGGTGCCCGTCGATCTGCTCGCGGAAGAGGTCCTCCAGGTAGGCCTTGGTCTTCTCGTCGCTCGGGCCCGGCGGGGTCGAGGGATCGAAGGTGTCGAGTCCGGCCCTGGCCCAGGAGTCGGCGTCGGTCTCGACGATGAAGGTGCTCAGCGAGTCGCCGATCGGATAGGCGTGGGCGGCGAAGACACCGTGCGGGCCGTCCTGGTGGACGAAGGTGAGCCCGTCGAACATGTACGAGGTGCCGAACCAGACGAACTTCGCGCTCGCCACGTCCGCCGTCGGTCCGAAGTCGTCGGCGAACACCGTGCGGAAGCGGCTGTTGGCGCCGTCGCACACCACGACCAGGTCGAAGTCGTCCAATTCGGCGGGATCACGGATCTCGTGCTGGAAGCGCATCCGAACGCCCTGGGCGCGGGCCCTCTCCTGCAACAGGCTCAGCAGCGTCTTGCGTACGACAGCGGCCATGCCCATGCCGCCGACGCGTTCCCGTGCGCCGTGCACGCGGACCTCGATGTCGTCCCAGTGCCGGCCGTGCTTCTCCAGCGCCTCACTGAGGACGGGGTCGGCGGCGTCGATGGCGTCGAGGGTGGCGTCGGAGAAGACCACTCCGAAGCCGAACGTGTCGTCGGGGCCGTTGCGTTCGAAGACCACGACCTCCGCGCCGGGTCGGCTCCGCTTGAGCAGGGTCGCGAAGAACAGTCCTCCGGGACCTGCGCCGATGCAGGCAACTTTCATCATCTTTCCTTCGCGCTCACAGCCACGCGGGCAGCTTCGGCGGGGATTGGCCGCCGACGGGATTCAGAGGGCCGGGCACAGGGCGTCCGGTGGCGTAGGCGGCCAGGCTCGGCAGGTCGCCGCTGACCACGACCGGCTCCGCGCCGCCGAGCGCGCCCAGGGTCCAGGTGCGGACGTCGCCCTTGATCCGGAGCTCGACGGGGGGACAGTCCGGGCGGGTCCGGAAAGCGGCGGCGACGTCGTCGACGAGCGCCGCGCACACGTCGTGCGGGACATCGTCGAAGGTGGTGATGTTCAGGTCGACGGTGTGGACCCACACCTCGCGCACTCGCATCCAGGGCACCTGGGAGACGGGTACCTCACGGCCTCGCGCGGTGCGGACGGTCGCTTCCCAGCACTCGTCCGGCAGTGCGGCGAGTTCCCCGGCGAGACGGCCGTCGGCCGTGAGCAGGTCGGCACGCAGCTCCTCGGCCGGGCGCCGGGCACCTTCCTCGATCTCGCGCGCACGCTGGTCGCCGCTGGCGTACATGGGCGTCTCGACGCCTGTCCGCGCCCAGGTCACCAGGTTGACGAGGGCGTCGGCGTTGCGGGCGACATGGGCGACGACGTGGGCCCTGCTCCAGCCCGGCAGGTACGAGGGCCCGGTGAGCCCCGAGTCGGTCAGCCAGTGCACGGCGGCTTCGAAAGCCGCCGTGCCCTTGGCCGCCCACTCCAGCGTCGCGGCCGGGCGGGCGCTCACCGTGTCTCGCGGCGGCAGGTGTTGCGGCACTCGCCGATCCCCTCGATCCGGGTGACGAGGGCCGTACCGTCGTGCAGATAGCGGGCGGGCTTGCGGGCGTGGCCGACTCCGCCCGGAGTGCCCGTGGCGATCACGTCGCCGGGCACCAGCGTGATGATCTCGGACAGGTACGCGACCAGCGTTGCCGGGTCGAAGACGAGGTCACCGGTGTCGGCCTTCTGGACCGTGTCGCCGTCGACCTCACAGGTCAGGCTCAGTCCCTGGGCGGACACCGCCGGGTCGTCGGCGGTCACCAGCCACGGTCCGATGGGGGTGGTGGCCTCGAACGTCTTGCCCTGGTCCCACTGGGTGGTGCGGTACTGCCAGTCCCGGGCGGTGACGTCGTTCAGCACGGTGTACCCGGCGATCGCGGCCCGCGCCTGCTCCGTGTCGGCGTGCCGGACCTCGGCCCCGATGACGACGCCGAGTTCGGCCTCCCAGTCCATCTGTGTGGACGCGGCGGGCAGGGTCACGTCGTCGTACGCACCGACCAGCGCTCGCGCGAACTTGGAGAACAGTGTGGGGTGCGAGGGGAGTTCGCGGCCCATCTCCAGAATGTGGGTGCGGTAGTTGAGGCCGACACACACGACCTTCTCGGGCGCGACGACGACGGGGGCGTAGTCCAGGGTGCCTTCGTACGTTTCGCCGTCTGCGTCCGCGGCACGTGCCGCCCAGTCGCCGTGGCGCAGGAAGGCCACCAGGTCGCTCTCCCCGAGGTCCACGGCCTTGGCCTCGTCGACACGGACGGCGCGCGTGGTGCCGTTGACCCGGATGGTGGCGAGCTTCACTTGTGTTCTCCTCGGGAGGTACGGGCGAGTCCCAGGGCTTCGTAGACGGGCTCGTCGCTGAAACGGAACAGGTCGACCTGGGTGCGGGCGGACAGCGAGACCTCGCACCAGGACGGGACGACGAACAGGTCGCCCGTGGCGATCTCGAAGACCTTGTCGCCGACTCGGGCGACCGCCTCGCCCTCGAACACCTGCCAGACCGCGGAGCCGACCGAACGCACGGAGGCGGTCTGTGCTCCGGCCCGCAGTCGGCGCATCTCGGTGCGCATCGTGACCAGGGCGTCCCGGCCGGTGGTCGGGTTGGAGAAGCGGACTCCGGCGTGCCCGGGCTCGATCACTCCGGCTACGCCTTCGTCCTCCAGCTCCAGCTGGGCGGTCAGGGCGGCGTCGGTGTGCTCCCAGCGGTAGGCGCCCAGCGGGGAGTTGGGCTGGTCGGGCCGGCTGATCGGGCGCAGCCCAGGGTGACCCCACAGTCGCTCACCGCGCGAGTGTTCGGGGGTTTCGCGGGTGGAGAGTTCGTCGGGGCCGAACTCGAAGAACCCCGCGTCCAGTTTGGAGACGAGGGGGATGTCGAGTCCGTCGAGCCAGGCCATCGGCTTGTCGGTGACGTTCTGGTGCTCGTGGAAGGCCCAGCTCGGCGTGAGCAGCAGGTCACCCCGCCCCATCGCGACCGCGTCGCCGTCGACGTTGGTCCACACGCCCTCGCCTTCGAGAACGAACCGGAAGGCTCCCTGGCTGTGCCGGTGCGAGGGGGCTATCTCGCGCGGCCCCAGGTACTGGATCGCGGTCCACAGGGTCGGGGTGGCGAAGGGAAGGCCCGGGAGACCGGGGTTGGACAGTGCCATGGCACGGCGCTCGCCGCCACGCCCCACCGGTACGAGCTCTCCGGAGCGCTGCGCGATGGGCAGCAGCTCCGTCCACCGCCACAGGTGCGGTACCGCGGCGGGCTGCGGCGACATCGGCATGAGGCCGTCCACCTGCGTCCACAGCGGGATCAGACCCGCGTCCTCGAAGTCCGCGTACAGCTCGTCGAGCAGCTTGCGCTCGGTCTGTTCACTGGTGGTATCGGTCACGGAGACCTCCAGGTCTTGTGTTCGGCGACCGTCGGAAGAAGCGCACATCGTTCGGCGCTGGTCCTGACGCTAGGCCACTGTTTCCCCTCAGCGGAATCCATGAAGTGTAGAATTCCGCTATGGAGAATTCAGTTCGTCCTTCGCCCGGCCCTTCGTATCCGGTGAGCGCCGCGGGCAACGCCCTGCGCGTGGTCCGGCTGCTGCACGAGCTCGACGAACTGCGGGTGATGGACGTCGCGGACCGGCTGGGCGTCGCACGCTCGACCGCGCACCGGATCCTGGCGATGCTCGTCTTCGAGGGATTCGCGGTGCAGGACAGCCACAAGGTGTACCGGCCCGGGCCGGCTCTGCAGGCGATCAGGGGAAGCCGGTCGACCCCTCCCCCGGACCTGATCACCATCGCCCACCCCCACCTTCAACGGCTGGCGGACGCCGTCCGTGAGACGACCCACCTGATGGTGCTCGATGGCAACGGAGCCCGCTTCCTGGACGGCGTGGAGGGCCCACAGGCGCTGCGGGTCAGCTATCGCACCGGCACGCTCCTGCCCGCCCATGTGACCTCGGGCGGAAAGGCCATGCTCGCGGCACTGCCGGCCGACCGGCTCCGGGCCCTCTACCCCAACGGGCTCCCCGGGGAGGGGTCCGACGCTTCCGGCGACGTGGAGCGCCTGTTCAACGAGCTGGTGGCGGTACGACGGGACGGCTACGCGATCAACCTGCAGGAGAGCGAGCGCGGAGTGCACGCCGTCGGTGCGTGTGTGCGTGACCGCACAGGCACCGCCGTGGCCGCCGTGGCGGTCGCGGCTCCGTCGGTCCGGTGCACCCGCGCGAGCCTGGCAGCGTTGTCCCGTCCCCTGCTGGCAGCCGTGCAGGACATCGGTCAGGGACTGTGAACGGCGCGACGGCGTGCGGCACCGTCCGTCTCAAGGGTGCCGCACGCCGTCTCTTCGTGTCTTCGTGGCGGGTTACGTCGCCTTGATGACCGGGTTGCTCACTTGTCGTGTCCGGTCACCTCCAGGGACGGCGCCCAGCGCGGCATCTCGCCCCTCCCGGAGACCAGGCGGATGTTCTTGCTGTAGCCGTACTCGCGAAGGGTTTCTGCCGAGGTTTCCCGGCCGTAGCCGCTCGCGCCGACACCGCCGAACGGCGTGCCCGTGAAGTTCCGGTTGTAGTTGTTCACGAAGACGAACCCGGTGTGCAGGGCGCGGCTGACCCGCAGTGCGCGCTCCGAGTCCGGCGTGAACACCGCGGCGACCAGGCCGAATTCGGTGCCGTTGGCGATCCTGACGGCCTCGTCCTCGTCGTGGAACGGGATCATCGAGATGACCGGGCCGAAGATCTCCTCCTGCGCGATGCGCATGTCCGGGCGGACGCCGGTGAACAGTGTCGGCGCGACGTAGTAGCCGCCCGCCAGCTCCGGATCATCGGGGAGCGGCGCCTGCGCCGCGATCGTGGCACCCTCCTGGACACCTATGTCGATGTAGTCCAGCACCCGCTTGCGCTGGGCGGCGGACACCATCGGTCCGATGTGCGTGCCGGGATCGATGCCGTTGCCGACGCGCAGCCGCTTCACCGCGTTGCCGTAGCGGCGCGCGACCTCGTCGTAGACGTCGGCGTGTACCAGGACACGCGACGCCGAGGTGCAGGCCTCGCCCTGGTTGTAGAGGCCGCCCTCGATCGCCCACGGCACCGCCAGGTCGAGGTCCGCGTCCTCGAAGATGATGAACGGGTCCTTGCCACCGAGCTCCATCAGGGTCGGCGTCAGGTTGTCGGCAGCGGTCTTGATGACCGAGACGCCGGTGGTGGGCGACCCGGTGAACGAGATCTTGCCGACGAGCGGGTGGCCGGCGAGCCGGGACCCGATCGAGCCGGTGCCGGGAAGGATGTGGACCACGTCGTCGGGCAGGACGGACTGGATGATCTCCACCATGCGCATGGCTGAGAGCGGGGCCTGCTCCGGCGGCTTGATCACCACCGCGTTGCCGACGGCCAGCGCCGGGGCCAGCTTGCTGGCGGTGTGGATCGGCGGCCAGTTGAACGGCACGATCGCGGCGATGACGCCGTAGGGTTCGAGCACCGTGATGTCCAGCAGGCTTCCGCCGTCGTTGACCTGACCGGGCATGGAGTCGCACAGGCTCGCGAAATACTCGAAGAGCCCGATCGCCGCGTTCACGTCCCCGTTGCGCGCCTGGGTCAGGGGTTTGCCGTTGTCGCTGCACTCCAGGGTCGCGATCTCGTCGGCGTGCTCGCGGATCGCCTGAGCGATCTTCCGCAGCCAGCTGCCACGCTCGCGGGCGGTGCGGGCCTTCCAGGAGAAGTGCGCGTCGTAGGCCGCCTGTACGGCCTGGTCGACTTCCTTGTCGCCGGCGCCCTGGACGACGGCCAGTGGCGCGCCGGTCGCGGGGTTGTCGACGGTGAACTGATCGGCGGCGTCCTGGGACGACCACCGGGTGCGGATCTCGGGTTGTGACGGCTTGGCCACGGCCTTGCTCCGTTCAGGGGTGTGCTTGGTTTGACGGCTCGCTCGCAAGATGCGGTGGCAGCCGGTCGATGACGGCCCGTCAGGGCCTGAGAACGATCTTGCCGTTCGTGTGTCGGCGTTCCAGCTCTCGGAAGGCCTCTCGGACTTCGTCGAGCTGGTAGACGCCTGCTACGGGGATCTCCAGATCCCCATCGGCGATCAGCGTGGCGAGTTCCCGCAGAACGTCGGCGCTTGCCGCCGCCGCGCTGCCCTCCGCCTTGGTGCCGTGCTTGGCCGCGCCGGGGAAGTCGATGATCGTGTTGATCCGTTCACCGGGTACACCGAGTTCCAGTGCCAGTTCGACGTAGGGAGCGCCGAAGGTGTCGATGAAGGCGTCGATCGTGCCGCCGGCCACCGCGCGGATGCGCTCGCCGACATCCTCGCCATAGGTGAGTGGGATCGCTCCGTGCCGGGCGAGCCATGCGTGGTGGGGCTCACTGGCCAGGCCGATGACGGTGGCTCCGGCGTGCCGGGCGAGTTGCACGACGAGAGAGCCCACTCCGCCTGCGGCCCCGGAGACGACGACGGTCTCGCCACGCTTGACCCTGACGGCGTGCACGGCCGCGTACGCCGTGGTCCCGGCGACGAAGAGCGCGCCTGCCTGCTCCCACGGGACCGCCGCAGGTCGGGGGGTGAGGTGGTCGTCGTCGACGATCACGTACTCGGCGTGGCTGGCCCGCTTGTGGGTGAAGCCGATCACTTCGTCACCGACGGCGAATCCGGTGGCTCCCGTGCCGAGTTCCTCGACAATCCCGGCGAGGTCGCTGCCCTGCCCCGACGGAAACGTCGCCGGAAACCTGTCGTGCAGGAACCCCCGCCGGATCGCGGCCTCGCCCGGGTTGATCCCGGCCGCCACCACCTTGACGAGGACCTGGCGTTCACCGGGCACGGTCCGTTCGACATCGACCACGTTCAGTACGCCGATGCCGCCGTACTCGGTGAATCGCACTGCTTTGGGCATCGTGGCTCCTCAGGTCGCACCGCGGGTGAAGGGAATGCGGGCCCACGCGGACTGTCAGCCGTTCACAGCCCCAGAACGCGTTCGGCATTGCCGTGCGCGATGCGGGCGAGGTCGGCCCGCGCGTACGGTGCGGAACGCAGGAACGCCACCGCATCGGCGCTGGACTCGAACGGGTAGTCGATGGAGAACAGCACCCGGTCGACACCGACAGCATGGACGGCTCCCAGCAGCGCGGCATGGGACATGACTCCGCTGGTGGTGACGTACACGTTGTTGCGCAGGTAGTACGAGGGCAGGTGCTGCACCCTCCGCTCAACCGGAACTTGGGCGGGGTAGCGGCTGTCGAGCCGGGCCATCTGGAACGGCAGCAGCTCGCCCATGTGACCCAACATCACTGATGCGCCCGGGAACTCGTCGAACACGCCGCCGTAGATCAGCCGGAGTGCATGGGCGCCCACCGTCGCGGTCCAGCCCCAGGACGGCCCGACCAGCACGGGATGCCCGTCGAAGACACGCCACTTGTCGGCCGGAATGACAGCCGGATGCAGATACAGCGTCACGCCGAGGCGCTCCAGCTCGGCCCATACGGGCCTGAACTGCGGCTCGTCCAGGTAGTGCCCCCGTACATGGTCGTTGTACAGCACACCCTTGAGCCCGAGCTCGTTCACCGCCCGGCGCAGCTCCACGACGGCGGCCTTCGGGTCCTGCAGCGGAAGGACCGCGAAGCCCGCGAACCGCTTCGGATGACTGGCGACCGCCTTGGCCAGATAGTCGTTGACCCGTCGCGCCACGGCCACCGCCTCCGCCGGATCCTCGATCACTTCCAGGCCCGGCGTGGAGTAAGAGAGGACCTGCATGTCGACGCCGTTGGCGTCCATGTCGGCCAGCCGCAGTTCGGTCACGTCGTCCAGGCGCCGGAACCACTCCCGCTTGGTCTCCTCCGTTGCCTCCAAGCGCTGACGGATCGCCGCCTCCTGCCGGATGGCTCCGGGAATGGAGAACGCCTCCTCCACAGCTACGATGCGCATCTTCTTCTCCTTCTTGGCGTTCCGATGGTCTTTCGAGCCGCCGACTTTCATGGAGGCAGGGCTGCCAGGCACTGCCTCCGCGGCGAGCGCGGGTTGTCCCGCGACCAGACCGCCGGCTACGGCGGCTCCTCCGGCAGCGGCGGTCGCGGCGAGGAATCCTCGCCGGGTGGCTGCGGTCAGGGGCTCGGCGGGTGGAGTCACGGCTCGGAAAGGACGTTCGTCGGACATGTCCGCTCTCCCTCGATGGTGGCGCGGTGGTTGTCGGGACGTCCCATCGCAATCGTGCTCCGCGGAGGTGCGCGTCGTTCCCCAGTGGGACATCGGCTGTTGTGGTCGGCTCGCACTGGGCGACGGACCGTGTCCGGCGACCGGGTCCGAGGCGTGCACAGCCCTCCCGGATCCGGTGCCGTCAGTCAGTCGGTGACCGGTCTGGCGGCGGGGTGGATGTCGGCCCGGACCGTGGGCTTCCGGTCGCCGGTCGGTCAGGCGGTCTTCTTGTCGCTCTCGGCCAGGATCCTGTCGCGCACACCGGCGAGAGCTCCCTCAATGGCGCCCGCGGGCCTGCCGAAGGTGCTGGCCGAGAACTGGGCGGGGCCGGTCCTGGCGGTGAAGGAGTGCGGGTAGGCGAACTCCCGGAGTCCTTCTTCGCCCTGCTTGCGCCCGTAGCCGCTGTCGCCGCGACCGCCGAAGGGCACCGCGGGGTTCATGGAGAACACCAGTGCGTCGTTGACGCTGGTCATTCCGACGCGGAGCTGACGGGCGATGGCTTCGCCGCGGTCGCGGCTGAAGACGGCACTGCCCAGTCCGTACCGGCCGGCGTTGATGTGAGCGATGGCCTCTTCGGTGTCGGCGACCTTGACGACGGCCAGTGTCGGACCGAACGTCTCCTCCGTCGCCGCGAGGGAGTCGGGGGTCACGCCGACGAGGACGGTGGGTGTGACATAGCGGTCGCCCACCGCGTCGAGGCCGCCTACGGTGGCTGTCGCACCGCGTTCGAGAGCGTCCCGGATGTGCTCCCGGATGATCGGGATCTGGGTGGGCAGGGGAACCGGCCCGATCTCCGCGTCCTCGCCACTGCCGACGCGAACCTGCTTGGCGAGCTCGCTGACCTTCTCGACGAACTCGTCGTGGACCGACTCGACGACGTAGGCCACTTCGAGACTGATGCAGCCGTGTCCGGTGTTCTGCATGGCGCCCCACACGACGTGCCTGGCGGCTTCGTCCAGGTCGGCGTCCTCGGCCACGACGACGCCGTCCTTTCCTCCCAGTTCCAGCAGAACGGGGGTCAGGGACTGTGCGCACTGGGCGGCCACGGTCTTGCCCGTGGTGACGCTGCCGGTGAAGGCGAGCTTGTTCAGACCTGCCTCGATGAGCGCCCCGCCCGTGGCCCCGAACCCGTTCAGGCTCTGCAGGACGGAGGGAAGGTCGGGAACGGCCCGCTGCCAGGTCCGGACGAGCCACTCCCCGACGCCGGGCGTGATCTGGCTGGGCTTGAGGATGGCGGCGTTGCCGGCCGCGATCGCCTCGATCAGGATGGCCCCGGGGGTGAGCAGGGGGAAGTTCCACGGACCGATGACACCGACGACGCCGTAGGGCTGGTATTCGAGCCACGCGCGCTGATTGGGCACGGTGTGGCTGCCGGGGAGATCCCGGCGTCCCAGCACACGCTCGGCGTTCTCGATGGCGTACTGCACGTGTTCCAGAATCCCGAGCACTTCCACGCGGGCCTCATCGAGGGGCTTGCCGTTCTCGGCGTGAATGAGTGCGGCGCCCTCCTCGCCACTGACGGCTATCTCCCGTCGCCAGGCACGCAGCCGCTCCGCGCGGCCCTCGAATCCGAGGTCCCACCAGGCCGCGGCGACCGAGCGGGCGTCAGCGACGGCCTCGGCCGCCTCCTTCTTCCCCGCCACGGGGTATCGCGCGAACTCGGCTCCGGTGGCCTGGTCGACGGTGATGACCTCACTGCCGTCCTGTCCGATGACTCCATCACGCGTGCTCGTCGGATTGTTGTTGCTCACGGTTTTCTCCCACTTTGTTACGCCCTCCAGTACCCGGGCTGCACCTTGAGGGCGCCGGGGTGGCGGACGCGGTGTTCGGCGCGGCGAAGAGGCGCTGTGTGAGAGCGGGCGCGCCGACGTGAATGAACTTCAGCGATGACCCGAAGGCCGTCGCAAGTGCCAGATTATCAACCACTGGGCGAGTGTCAAGCATTTGATAGATACCAATACACTTGTGCTTCTGTCGTTCGGATCGATCCACGCCGAGGAACGAAACGGGCACACGGTCGACAGCGGCCAAGGAGGCCAAGGCGCGCGGACGGCTACCGAGGACGGCACCCAGGAGCCTGGTGCGCTTGACCGGAAGCCTGATCCAGCACAGAGAACTCGGCCTGTTCATGGCCCTACCTGGCGCGCACCACTCCCGCACAGGAGGTTCGGGCTGACATCACCCACCCCACTCGCCGGTGCGCCGACCCGCGCCGCCGATCAGCCCCGGAGTGGCAGCGCGTATACCGACAGGCCCAGTCGCGCAGTCGACGGGGTCCGGATCCTTGGACTGACCCGGGTGGCCCTGAGGGCCTCCGAACTCACGCAGTCTCGGAAGATGCCGCGGCAGCCGAGTCGACCTTCTCGACTCCGAGAGGATTGATCACCACGCCGGCGCAGCAAAGAGCCGCCGCCGGCCCGGTCCACCCTTGAGCGCTGTAGGCCCACCCACCTCGTCGCTCTTGAACGAGAGCCAAGGTAGTTGTGGACCAGCAACCGGTCAACAGACAGAGGGAAATAGACGAGCACAGGCTTCCGGCTCATCTTGACTCGAAGTCCAGAGTGGCCGACCCTCACGGTCACTCGACCTGGCACCCCATCGGACACAGGCCGACAGCCGGATCCGGAAGACGGGCGGACGACAGGAGATCCACCACCCGCCCGCCGGCCGGCCATCGCCGCCTAGGCTGGCCGATCCGTGTAGCGAGTCGCGAGGGCGGGCCGGAAGCCGCCCGACATCACACCGGCCTCCGCAGCGAGCAGCGCGTCCAGCACGGAGTCCTGGTCCTCCAGGCCAGGGACACAGACGGTCTCACCGAGGCGCAGGCCGGCCAGGCTGGCCGAGGCCACGTCCTCAGGCAGCATGGCCTGCGGGTTGCCGCGCGAGACACCACCGTTCCACTCCGTCGCCACGATGCTGGGGCACACCACCTGGACACGGACCGGGGTGTCGGCGAGTTCGCCCGCGAGCGTGCGCGTGAATCCCACAGTGGCGGCCTTCGCAGCGACGTAGAGGGTACGCCGGGGTGCCTGCGGGGGTGTGCCGTCCGCTCGAACGGCGAAAGTACTGCCCGCACTGAAGGCGAGCAGCGAGGCGACAGTGACGACGCTTCCTTCCCCGGCCGCGAGCATTCCGGGAAGCGCGGCGCGGACCAGCAGGACGGGGGCGACCGCGTTGAGGGTGAGAAGGCCCTGGATTTCGGCCGGGTCGACATCGGTCAGCGGAGCGTATCCGCCGGCACCGGCGTTGCTGATCAGCATGCGTACATCGCCGACGGCCAGCCGGGTGGCGACTGCGGCGATGCCGTCCTGGGTCGCGAGGTCGGCGGGCAACACCTCGACGGCCGCTCCACGGGCGCGGAGTTCCTCGGCGAGCTCGGCGAGCCGGTCGGCACGTCGCGCGACCAGGATGAGGTTGTGGTCGTCCGCCAGGAGGCGGGCGTAGGCGGCGCCGATGCCGGAGGAGGCGCCAGTAATCAGAGCATTGGTGCGAATCATGAGGTTAGTGTTCTTCAAACGCTGTTGTTATGTCAAACGCTTGATGGACATGAAGTGCCGTATCCTGCTCCTGTGATACGAAACAACGAGGAGCCCGTCGGTCTCAACGCGCTCGACCGGGTGACCTGGGCCTTGCGCCGCGCGGAGCTGGCAGTGCAGGCGCTGAAGGAACAGCGGCTGCGCCCACTGGGCTTGGTGGCGGCGCACTACACGCTCCTGATCTCGGTGCACGACGAACCCGGGCTGACCGGAGCCGAGTTGGCCCGCCGCCTCAACGTGACCCCCCAGGCCATCGCCTCACTGGTGGCACGCCTGGAAAGCCGCGGCCAGCTGGAGAGGCGCGAGCATCCGCGTCACCGGCATGTACAGGAACTGCATCTCACCGACGCCGGGCGGGAGTCACTGAGCGCCGCCGACAAGGTGATAGCCGACATCGAGCTGCAGGTCACCGACGGTCTCGGCACGAAGGAGACCGCGCAGCTGCGGGCGCTGCTCAACCGGGTGACCGAGACGATTCGCGAGGACTGACCCCAAGGCCCCGTCGACCGACGGCCGCCCTGCGAGGGGTGGCCCCTGGCGCCCCAACCGGAGAGCCGGAGGCCATCCCCTCCCCTGACCACACATGCCTGCCGCCACACGCAAGCTCCATGCCTCCAGCCGGTTGATTGATATCAGCTGTTTTATGCAAGCCCAGGTGTCGTATTCTCGCGGCGTGACACATGATGACGAGCGGACGATCGCCGCCAACGCGCAGGACCGGGTGACCTGGGCTCTACGGCGGACGGAGTGGGCAGTTCAGGCCCGGAAGGACCAACGGCTACGACCGCTGGGAATCGCGGCCGCGCAGTACACGCTACTGATCTCCGTCCACGGCGATCCCGGCCTGACCGGTGCGGAACTGGCCCGCCGCCTGAACGTCACCCCGCAGGCGGTGGCCTCGCAGGTGGCCCGTCTGGAGGAGCGGGGCCAACTGGAACGCCGACCGCATCCGCGCCACCGCCATGTGCAGGAGCTGCACCTCACTGACGCGGGCCGTGACTCCCTGCGCGATGCCGATGCCGTGATCGTGGGGATCGAAGAGCAGATCGCCGAGAAGCTGGGCCCCAAGAAGGCCGCACAACTGAGGACTCTGCTCGACGAGGTGGCCTGCGTGGTCCGGGAGGCATGAGCCGGTGAGCCTGATCCAGCTGCTGCCGAGCAGTGGCAACGACGCCGTCGGTCCGTACCTGCCGTCGAACACGGCGAACGAGGTCATGACGGTGCGGACGACCGGCGACTCGCTGTGGCACGGGTCCGGGCTCGCCATGTTCGCCTGCCGCATCGTCGTGGTCCTGGTCGGCGCGGCCGTGCTGCTCGAACAACGTGACGCGTGACCCCGGTAGCTGCGGGCACACGGCCGATCCGCACCTCCGCCTTCGATCGTGAGGCCGGGCGGCCGCATCCTCCCCAACCGGGGATCCGTACCGAAGGACGGTGAAGTCGTGATCGCACCGGCGTCGCTGCGACGGCTGACCGGCGCTCACCCGCGCCTGGTGGATGCCGCCCTCGCCACACTCGTGGGTGGTGTCGGCCTGCTTCCTCTGCTGTTCGGACGATCGCCCGACGGCGCACGGCCGTCGAGCGCCGACGCCGTCGCCGTGGCGATCGCGCTCCTGCTTCTGACGGCCCGTCGCCGGGCACCGCTGCCCGTCCTGACGCTCGCTGTGCTCGGGGAGGTGGCCTTCACCGTCCACTCGTCGTATCCGTCGCAGCCGCTGAAGCTCGCCGCGTTGATCGCGGTCTACACCGTGGCCCGAACGGTCCGTCGGCGGACCGCCTTGATCGCGGTCTCGGGCACGGCTCTCTCCCTGTACGGCGCCATCGCCTACGCGGTGGATTCGGCCTCCAGCCCGGAGGCCGGCGCCATGTTCGCCTGGACCGGGATGTTCGCCGCCGTCGGGGCCACCGTCCGCACCTGGCACGACTACGTCGCCGCCATGGAAGAGCGAGCACTGCGGGCGGAGGCGAGCAAGGAGGAAGAGGCCCGCCGCCGGGTCGCCGAAGAACGGCTGCGCATCGCAAGGGAACTCCACGACGTGATCGCCCACCACATCGCCCTGATCACCATTCAGGCAGGAGTCGCCGGCCGCTTCCTTCGGGGCCAACCGGATCAGGCCGAGGTGGCGCTCGCCCACATCCGTGAGGCCGGCCGCACAGTCCTGGACGAACTGGGCCCGCTGCTGTACGTACTACGGCAGTCCGGCGACGAGACGGACGCGGTGCAGCCGGCCGAACCCGTGCCCGGCCTGTCCCGCCTCGCAGGGCTCCTCGAGTCGCTGACCGCCGCCGGGCTGAGCGTGCGCCATCGGCAGGCAGGCCACCCGCGCCCCCTGCCGACCGCCATCGACCTGGCCGCCTACCGCGTCATCCAGGAGGGGCTGACCAACGCACACAAGCACGGCGCGACCGCCGAGGCGGACCTGGTCGTCGACTACGGGCCCGACGAACTGGGCGTTCGGATCACCAACCCCCTGCGCTCCGGCCCGTACCCGGCGTCGGCCGCGACGGGTACCGGACACGGGCTGACGGGCATGCGCGAGCGCGTCCACGCGGTCGGCGGCAGCCTCCACGCCGAAACAGTCGACGACGGTTGTTTTCGCCTCGCTGTGCAGCTACCGCTGCCCGCACACGGACCACCGGCCGACAACCGCGCGGCGGATCGGTCCGGCACGGCCCTGCACGCCACAGCCGCCGAGGGGAGGCAGCGATGACCATCCGCGTTCTGCTCGCCGACGACCAGGCCCTCGTCCGCACCAGCTTCCGCATGCTCATCGAGTCGGAGCCGGACATGTCGGTCGTCGGAGAGGCGGCGACGGGCGAAGAGGCCGTCGAACTGGCCCGCAGCACCCTTGCCGACGTCGTACTGATGGACATCCGGATGCCCGACATGGACGGTCTCGCCGCCACGCGCGCCATCTCGGCGGACGAGGACCTCGCGGGCGTACGAGTGCTGATCCTGACGACCTTCGAAGCCGACGAGCACGTCTTCCAGGCGCTGCGTGCCGGGGCCAGCGGATTTCTCGGCAAGAGTGTGGAGCTCTCCTACCTCCTCGACGCCATCCGCCTGGTCGCCCTCGGAGAGGCGTTGCTGTCACCCAGGGCGACCAGGGCACTCATCGCCCACTACCTCACCACACCCGACAGGACGAGCGCTCCGGCCCCGGAGTTGACGACCCTGACCGACCGCGAGCGCCAAGTGCTCGATTTCGTGGCGGCCGGCCTTTCCAACGATGCCATCGCCGAGCAGCTCCACATCTCGCCCTCCACCGCCAAGACACACGTGAACCGCATCATGACCAAGCTCCACGTCCGCGACCGCGCCCAACTCGTCGTGATCGCCTACCAGACCGGCCACGCCCACCCCGGCGCGTGACCGTCCACCCCCCACCCGGTGCGGGCGGGGGGTTACGGCACCGTCGCCAGGCCGGGCAGAGGCTGCGCGGAAGGGTGGATGGGGCCGACACCGTCCGACAGCGGCCGTCCTGTGGCGCGGTTGGTGTGAGCGATGATCTCCGACGTGATGGAGATCGCCGTCTCCTCGGGAGTACGGGCGCCGATGTCCAGGCCGATCGGTGAGTGCAGACGCGCCAGTTGGTCCTGGGAGACACCGGCTTCCCGGAGCAGGCCGACGCGGTGCTCGTGGGTACGTCGCGAGCCCATGGCGCCGATGTAGCCGACCGGAAGGGTCAGTGCCAGGCTCAGCAGGGGGATGTCGAACTTGGCGTCGTGGGTGAGGACGCAGACGGCGGTGCGGGCGTCGGTCTCGGTGGCCACGAGGTAGCGGTGGGGCCAGTCGCTGACCACCTCGTCGGCGTGCGGGAAGCGGGCAGGGGTCGCGAAGACCGGGCGGGCGTCGCAGACGGTCACCCGGTAGCCGAGGAAGCTCCCCGCCCGGCTCAGGGCGGCGGTGAAGTCGACGGCGCCGAAGATCAGCATCCGTGGGCGGGACGCGTGGACGTGGACGAGGACGGTGAGCTTGCGCAGGCAGGTGCCGTCGTCCGAGTTCTCTGCTCCTCCCCCACCGCCACCGACCTCGATCAAGGCTGTACGGCCCGCCCGCAGGAGTGCACGCGCATGCGCCACGACCGCCCGGTCCTCGTTCTCGTCGCCGAGCGTGCCCTCGTGGGCCCCCTCGTCGGGGACATGGAGCGTACGGCCGACGAGCTCACCGGGACCGTCCACGATGTGGGCCACGGCCGACGGACGTCCGGCGGTCACGGCATCGAGGGCGGCGGCGAGATGGGATTGGACGCCGGGCTCCACACGCTGCACCAGGACGTCTATCTCTCCGCCGCAGGTCAGGCCGGCGGCGAAGGCGTCCGAGTCGGAGTACCCGAAAGCAACGCGTACGGGGGCAGCGTGGTCGGCCAGCACCTGGCGGCCGAGTTCGTACACCGCTGCCTCGACGCAGCCGCCGGAGATGCCGCCGACCGCGTTGCCGTCGGCGTCCACGGCCAGTGCGGTGCCGACTGGCAGAGGGGCGCTGCCTCTGATGCCGATGACGGTGGCGAGGGCGAACGGCCGGTCCTCGTGGCACCAGCCGTGCAGTGTGTCCCTGATGTTCAGCATGGGGGCTTTCCGTTAGGTGGGAGTCGACGGGCCGTCGCCGCGCCCTAGGGGAGGAAACCGCGGCGACGGCCCTGGCGCCCGGCGGTGTGACGTCACGGGCGCCGGACGGCCCGGGTGGCCGGGTGGGGTACACCGGCCACCCGGGGGCTCAGAGCAGTGCTTCGGCGGTGATGGGCAGGTCACGGATGCGGCGACCGGTGGCGTTGAACACCGCGTTGGCGATGGCGGGTGCCACTCCGACGATGACGACCTCGCCGAGCCCCTTGACTCCGATGGGGTCGGCTTCGTAGTCCTCCCCGTCGATGAAGATCGCCTTCAGGTCGTGGATGTCGGCGTGGCTCGGCACGAGGTAGTCGGCGAAGTTCGCGTTGACGATCCGGCCGTCGCGGTGGTCGGTGACCGTGTGCTCGAGGAGGGCCTGACCGATCCCGCCGGTCATGGCTCCGATGGCCTGGCTGTCGGCGAGTCTCGGGTTGACGATGCGGGCGGCGTCGTAGACACCGAGCATGCGCCGGACCCGTACCAGGCCGAGACGGGCGTCGACGGCCACCTCGGCGAAGATCGCGGAGTAGGCGTAGAGAGAGAACCTCTCCGGTTCCGGTGCCCCGGCGTACGAACCGAGCACTTCGAGATGGGTCCGGTCGTTGCGGGCCAGGAGCCGCTGGTAGGTCTCCCCGCGCGCGGGATCGTCCTTCACGTACAACCGACCGCCTCGCACCACGATGCCGGCCGCATCGGCGCCGTACAGCGGTGATCCCTCGTCGTCGACCGCGAGCGTGATCGCCTGCTTGCGCAGCTTGTCGCAACCGTCCTGAACAGCGGATCCGACACTGGCCATGGTCATCGAGCCTGCGTGGACGGGGGCCGGGGGCATCAGGGAGTCCCCGAGCCCGAAGGTCACCTGGCGCATGGTCAGGCCGAGTGCGTCGGCAGCGACCTGGGACATGGACGTGGCCGTGCCGGGGCCCATGTCGCTGGTCGAGGACTGCACCAGGGCGGTGCCGTCGGCGTCGAGCCGGACCGAGGCCTGGGCCTGACTGCGCGCGGTGTCGTAGACACCGGCGGCCATGCCCATGCCGATGAGCCAGTCACCGTCACGCGTCGAGCGGGGCTTGGGGTTACGCCGGTGCCAGCCGAACTCACGGGCGCCCGTGCGGTAGCACTCGCGCAGGCGGCGGGTGGAGAACGGCAGGCCACTGGACTCGTCGTCGGCCGGTTCGTTGCGCAGACGCAGCTCGATCGGGTCCACGCCCAGTTCGTGGGCGAGTTCGTCCATGGCCGACTCGACCGGGTAGGTGCCGCTGGCGTAGCCGGGGCCGCGCATGAACCACGGCGTGCTCACGTCCAGCGGGACGTGGTCGTACGCCTGGCGGACGTTGGGCGTGCTGTAGAGCATCCGGCCGGGGACGAGAACGCTTTCGCTGTAGGTCTCGTAGCGGGAGGACTCGGCGCGGACCTCGTGCGTCGACGCGGTCAGACGGCCTCCTCGGTCGGCGCCCAGTCGCAGTCCGTACTCGTATGCGGGCCGGAATCCCACGGTGAAGTACATCTGCCTGCGGGTGAGGACGAGTTTCACGGGACGTTTCACTTCGCGTGCGGCCATGGCCGCGATGACGGAGTGCACCCAGGTGCGGGCGGCGTTGCCGAAGGCTCCGCCGACGAACGGCGAGATGACGCGGATGTTGCCCGGAGGGATGCCGAACTCGCCGGACAAGGTGAACACGGCGCCCTGCACGTACTGGGTCTTCTCCCAGACGGTCAGCCGGTCGCCGTCCCAGTGGGCGACGATGCCGGCCGGTTCCATCGGGTTGTGGTGGTTGCGGGCCGTCCGGTACGCGCTCTCAAGCCGGACGGGGGCGGAGTCCAGGGCCCGGTCGGCGTCGCCGCGTGCATAGGTCTGGGTTTCTCCGGCGGCGTCGGCGACGCTCAGGTCGGTCGAGGAGGTCTCGGCGGCGTAGGAGACCTTCACAAGGCTCGCGGCGTGCTGTGCGATCTCCAGCGTGGTCGCCACCGCCACCGCGACGGGCTGTCCGAAGAACTGGACCCGGTCGTCCTGAAAGGCGCGCAGCGGCTTGCCCGGCGGGAACCGCCCTTCCACGGGCGGCAGCTTGGGCGCGTTGAGGTGGCTGATCACCTTCAGTACGCCTGGCTCGGCTTCGGCGGCACGGGTGTCGATGCCGGTGATCCGGCCCCGCCCGATGCTGCTTTCCACGATGACCGCGTGCACAACCCCGTCGGGATTGTTGTCGGCGGCGTACTTCGCTCCCCCGGTCACCCTCAGCCGTGCGTCGACCCTGGGCAGCCCCGCACCGACAGCTGCCTGCGGCTGGCTCATTTGGTGCCTCCTACGGTGCGCAGCTGGCGTTCGACGGTGCGTTTGAGCAGCTCGGGCTTGAAGCCGTTGTGGCTGAGGGGGTGGGCCCCGTCGGCCGCGTGCTCGGCGGCCTCGGCCCACAGCCGGTCGGAAGGGCGTTCGCCGATGAGGTGGCGCTCGACGGCGGGCAGCTTCCACGGCACGGTGCCCACCCCGCCGGCGGCGACCTTCGCGTCGCGGATGACGCCGCCACGGATGTGCAGGGCCACTGCGGCCGAGGTGAGCGCGAACTCGTAGGACTGCCGGTCGCGCACCTTCAGGTAACCGGACTTCAGTGGGCGCGCGTGGGCCGGAATCTCCACAGCGGTGATCAACTCACCCTGGCGCAGGGCCTGTTCACGGTTCGGTGTCTTGCCGGGCCGCAACAGGAAGTCGGCGAAGGCGACACGGCGCTCCCCGTCCGGGCCCAACAGGTGCACGGTCGCCTCCAGTGCCGCGAAGGCCACGGCGACGTCGGAGGGATGCGTGGCCACGCAGTGGTCGGAGGTGCCGAGGATCGCGTGGCTGCGGTTGTAGCCCTGCAGCGCGGCGCACCCGGAGCCGGGCTCACGCTTGTTGCAGGCGGCGCTCACGTCACGGAAGTAGGCGCAGCGGGTGCGCTGCATGATGTTGCCACCGATGGTGGCCATGTTCCGCAGCTGGGCCGAGGCGCTCAGCTCCAGCGCCTCGGAGACGACGGGGTACAGGACACGCACCTTGGGGTGGGCGGCGGCCTCGGCCATGCGGACCAGGGCGCCGATGCGCAGTCCCCCGCGCGCGGTGACGGCGACTTCGCGCAGTGGCAGGGTGCTGATGTCGACCAGTGAGCCGGGGCGTTCGACGGTCTCCCGCATCAGGTCGACGAGCGTGGTGCCGCCGGCGATGTAACGCCCGCCGCGCCAACCGGCGCTGAGAGCCTCACGCATGTCCGCGGCCTTGGTGTAGCTGAAGGGATGCACGGGGATCGATCCTCACTTCCGGCCGGCGGCGGCCTGCTCGACCGCGCGCTCGATCTTCACGTAGCAGCCGCAGCGGCAGAGGTTGCCACTCATCCACTCCCGGATCTCCTCCGCGGAGCCCGTGTGACCCTCCTGGATGCACCCGACGCCGGACATGATCTGGCCCGATGTGCAGAAACCGCACTGGAAGGCGTCCTGGTCGATGAACGCCTGCTGCATCGGGTGGAGCCGGTCGCCCTTCGCCAGGCCCTCGATCGTGGTGACCTCGGCGCCCTCCAGGCGCACCGCCAGCGTCAGACAGGAATTGACCCGGCGTCCGTCGACCAGGACCGTACAGGCGCCGCAGGCACCGGCGTTGCAGCCCTTCTTCGAGCCGGTCAGGTCGAGTCGCTCGCGCAGGAGGTCGAGCAGCGAGGTGCGGTTGTCGATCGTGACGGTGCGCCGGACGCCGTTGACGGTCAAGGAGACCCGGCTGCCGGGCACCACCTCGGCGGCCACCGTTTCCTCGGCGGCGAGCGCGGGCGACGCCGCGATCAGGCCGCCTGCCACGGCGACTCCTCCGACAACGGTGGTCGTGGCGATGAAAGTACGCCGGGTGGGTGGTGGCGTGGGGGACTCGCCGGGGAAAGTCTCTGCTTCAGCGGGATGCTCGGTGGACATGGCCACTCTCCCTCGGTGGGGGTGCGGGTGGTTATCAAAGGTGTGTCGGTGGCAGAGCCGTCCGCGAAGGTGTGCCATGCCCGCTGCTCGGGCGGGCTGCCGTTCTCGGGACGGCGGGAGAAGAGTGGCGCCGGGTCCGGCGCGCGCTCCAGCAGCCGGACGTCACCGGCGGTCGGAGGGTGCGCCACGACCGGGCCGCCGACAGGAACACCGGGAGAAGGCCGCAGTCGGGCGGCCGCGGGCACGGCACAGGTGACACCGCCGACCGAGGAGTCACCGGTGATCAGCGCCAGGGTTCTGGACACAGGCCAAGCATTAACCTCCTGATCCACATCAAACAAGCGTGTGTGCATCAACCACCTTTATATCTCCACGCGCGGATGACTCGGCCGAGCCTGTCCGGGACGGGAGCGGCTCAGGCCAGGACACGGGGCGGCGACCCGCCCGCCGGGACGGACACGCCGACACCGTCCAGCGCCCAGGTCGGGCCGCAGGATTTCTTCAGACCGGCACACACCAGGACGAGGGAGTCCGTGGTCGCACGGAACGCCTTCATCGGGCGGAATCGACGGTGACGAGGGCGCACAGGACGAGGCACAACCCGGCAAGCGCCGCCAGGGCCCATTCGAGAACGGTGAGGATCTGCATGCCGTCGACGATCCCGCCGGACGCACGCGCCCTCCCTCGGCCGCCGGGCCGGTCCGAGGCGGCCGGCATCGGCCTGCGGGCCGACCCACTGCCCGGCCGTACCTACGTACCCTTTGGGCGTGGAACCTGATACTCCGCTCTCCCCGGCCGTCCGGCGCGCCATCACGGTCCCCCTCTGCGCAGGCCTGGCCCTGGTATGGCTGTTCGACCTGGTGACCCACTACGACCCGCAGAACCGCTGGTCGGGCTGGCTTACCCTGGTCTCCGGCCCCCTCGCCGCCGCCGCGCTGCTCTTTCCCGCCCGCCGGCCGGGTCCCGACTGGCGTGCCGGCGTCGCCGCACTGGGCTCCCTGGCCCTGACCGTGGGCCTGTGCGGGTATGCCCAGATCTCAGGCTCGTGGGGTCTGCTCGAAACGGTCGCCCTGCTCATACTGCTCCCCCGGACCGCGCGGCGGGTGACGCGCCCGGTCACCGCCGTGACGCTGTCGGCGGCGCTGGCTGCCGCGGTGATCGCCATGCCCCTGCGCGGGAGCACGACGGGCGACTACCTCCAGTTCTCCTTCGTGCTGACGTTCGCCGTCGGCGGTGTCGTGGGCCTCGGTTGCTATCTGCGTCTTTTGGACTCCCGCAGGGCCCGGGCCGTGATCTCCGTACGCCACAACGAGCGCCTGGAACTCGCCCGGGACCTGCACGACTTCGTCGCCCACCACGTCACCGGCATCGTCGTGCAGGCCAACGCCGCGCTGATGATCCAGGAGACCTCGCCGGAGCAGATCAAGCCGCTGCTGGAGGGCATCTCCCGAGCCGGCGGGGAAACTCTGGACTCCATGCGCCGGCTGGTGCGGGTGCTGCGCGAGGACGATCACCACTCCGCCCGCCCGGGTGAGCTGCTGACCGAGCTGGAGCGCTTGGTCTCGGCATTCGCCGAGAACGGCGCCGCCGCGGCGCTGGACGTCGCGCCCGAGGTGCGCGGGATCCGGCTGGTTCCCGAGGTGGAGACGTCCGTCCACCGCGTGGTGCAGGAGGCGCTGACGAACGTGCGCCGCCACGCCCATGGTTCGGACGTCGTGGTCCGCCTCGAACTGGACCGGCACTCCGGCGGCGACCGGTTGCGGGGGGAGGTGCGCAACACGGCGCCGCAGACGCGCGCCGCTGTACCGACCGGCGGGCGGGGCGGCTTCGGCCTGGTGGGCCTGCGGGAACGGGTGGAGGCCGTGGAGGGATCGCTGACCTGCGGACAGACAGCGGACGGCGGCTGGTGCGTGAGTGCCGACTTCCCCGTCCTGGCAGCTGTGGAAGGATCATCGGCATGAGCGGCGACAGCGATCGCAACGGTCCACGGACGCGCGTACTGATCGCGGACGACCAGGAAATGGTCCGCACCGGCTTCCGACTGATCCTCGACACCCAGCCCGACCTCGAGGTGATCGGCGAAGCCGCCGACGGCGCCGAGTGCGTCGAACTCGCCCGCAGGATGCGCCCCGACGTGTGTCTCGTCGACATCCGCATGCCCAGACTGGACGGTCTGGAGGTCACCCGGGCCCTGGCCGGGCCAGGCGTCGTCGACCCGATCCGCGTGGTCGTGGTGACCACCTTCGACCAGGACGACTACGCCTACACCGCCCTGCGCAACGGCGCCTGCGGTTTCCTCCTCAAGGACGCCGGCTCCACCCTCCTGATCGAGGCCGTGCGCTCCGCCGCCCGCGGGGACGCCCTGATCTCCCCCGCCGTCACCGTCCGACTCCTCAAACACCTCGCCGGACAACACCCGCCGGAAGCGGTCCCGCATCCGCTCTCCGAGCGCGAACTCGACGTCGTACGCCTGGTGGCGGTGGGCCGCACCAACCAGGAGGTCTGCAGCGAGCTGTTCGTGTCCCTGGGCACGGTCAAGACCCACCTGGCCAACATCAAGGACAAGCTCGGCGTGCGCAACCGCGTAGAGATCGCCGCCTGGGCCTGGGACAGCGGGCTCGTACACGACCGCCAGACGCCTCCCGCCTGACCTGTCGGCCGGCACTGGGTCGACCCACAGGCCGACCCCGACCACACACTCTCGGCCGACAGGCCGAAGCACAGCCACCGTCCAGCGGGCTGCTCTCCCGGTGACAACATCACGGCAGCGAACACATCGCAGGAGAGAAACAAGGCGCACCAAGGCTTCTCCTGCGAAGTCAACCAAGATCACGCCACTCCGGAGTCCGCACCACGCAGATCCGAAGGCGGCAAGGCGTCAGGATTCAGCTCGGCAAGCACGCGGAGCAGCAAGGAATGAATGACCGCCCGCTCGGCGGGAGCGAGGACCGCGAGCGCCTCCGTGTCCAGTCGCTCCACTAGCTTCCGCGCCCGATCGGCGAGCTTCGCGCCGCTGTAGGTGATGGTCAGCTGCACGGTTCTGCGGTTCGAAGGATGCTCTCGGCGCACCAGGAGGCCGCGGTCCACCAGCGCGTTGACGGCGGCACCCATGGACTGGGGGGTGAAGCCGGTCCGACGCGCGATCTCCGCGGCGGAGATGCCCGGCGTCCAGACGACGTGCTGCAGAGCGTTGTGCTGGGCAGCCGTGAGGTCGAGCGAACGCAGCGCTCTCTCAAGACGAGTTCCCATGACATGCACCACCTGCCACGCCAGGTAGCCCATGCGCGTGGACGGATCTGCGTGCGTGCGGTTCATGAGCGACTCCAATGATAAGACACCTTATATTTCTATGATACAACTATCAGGTAGCTTCCAATCAGGATGAGAGCCCCCTCCCATGCCCACAACACCCACCACTTCCGTCGAACCGCGCCACGCGCCCCATCACCATGCGTTGGACACCGCTCCAGCGCCGCAAGGGGCCACTGGGCTGAAGGGGGTTCTGCTCCCGGTCGGGATCGTGCTGATCATCGGCTCGATCTTCGTCAGCGTGTTCCTGGCCGCCTTTCACGCCCCCCAGCCGCACGACCTTCCGGTCGCCGTCGTCGGGACGACCCGACAGCTCGAACAGGTCACCGGAGGACTGGAAATCGGACTGCCCGGTGGATTCGACGTGAAGCACTACCCCGACGAGACCGCGGCCCGCCACGCACTGCAGGACCGAAAGGTGTACGCCGCCTACGTCACCGACTCCGGAAGCTCCGCCGAATTGCTCTATGCCGGGGCCAACGGTCCCTCCGTGACCTCGACGGTCACCGGCGCCTTCTCCGGTGTCGCCAAGGCGAACGGCGAGCAGATGAGCGTGCAGGACGTCGTGCCGGCTTCGGCGGGCGACACCCGCGGTATGTCGGTGTTCTACGCCGGGTTCGGCGTCGTACTGGCCGGGTTCCTGTTCGGCATGATGACCTACCAGATGGCTCCCCGACTGGAATACCGGTGGAGGCTGGCCAGCCTGGCCTCCTTCAGCGTCCTCGGCGGCATTCTGGTGGCCGTGATAGCCGGAAGCCTGGGCTTCTCGGCGCTGCCGGGACCCTTCCTGGGCATAGCGGGGGTCATCGCGCTGATGGCCGCAGCCGTCGCGAGCGCGACCATGGCGTTCATGCGCGTCTTCGGCAGGGCCGGGATGTCGCTGGCCGCCGTGGTGCTGTTCACCTTCGGCAACAGCACGAGCGGCGGCACTCTGCCCACCGCCTACCTGCCGGACTGGCTCCACCCGTTCTCGGAGATCCTCCCGGTGGGAGTCGGCGTACGAGCCGTCCAGGGCTTGTCCCACTTCAACAACGACGGTCTCACCGCCGGCATCGCCGTCCTGGTGACGTGGATCCTGGTCGCCGCCGCGACGCTCTTCTGGCGGGATGTCCGCGGGTCACGCGGCGCAGCCGTCGGCTGACCCGCCCCCGGTCAAGGGCCGTTCGCGCACGCCACATCCAGGCCGGAAGGCGGCCCAGGCCCACGGTTCATGACACAACGGCGCAGCTCCGCCGACCGGTGACACGCTCGCAAGCGGCACGCCGCACTCTCGTAGACTGCGGCCGTGACCGACGCGGCGTTCCCCACCACCACCGGATATCTGGCCTGGCAGTTCTCGCAGCTCATCGCCGGACGGCTGGAGCGGGCGCTGCGCGCGGAGGACCTCACGTTGGCGCAGCACAACGCTCTGCAGCAAGTCCTGTGGACGCCAGGGGTGTCCGCCGCGGAGATCGCGCGCCGCTCCAGCATCACGGCCCAGTCCATGGGGGCAGCGGTGAACGGGCTCGTCGAGCGAGGCCTGCTGCGACGTGAGCCGCATCCGACCAGCCGCCGCAGCATGCGCCTGTTCGCGACCGCCGAAGGACACACGACTGCCGCTCGTGCCGCGTCGATCGCCCGCCGCGTCGAAGGGGAGACGACCTCGCCGCTCTCTTCGGACGACAAGGACACCATTCACCGTCTGCTCTACCGTTTGGTCGAGGAACTGAATCCCGACGCCCTCGCCGGTCGATCGTCGGACTAACCGGCCCTGGCTATCGGCGGATGCCCTGCGGACGGAGATTCGCAGCAGCGGTTCCCGGGCGGCTCGACCACGACCTCTCGGTCGCGCAATGGTGTGCCAACACCCACCGCCGCCCTGAACACGGCACAGACCTGGACCGAGGGATGGCCGTCGGCGCATCGCGCGTGAAAGGACGAAACGCCATGAGCCGTGCCAAGACCCGTCCGTCGGCGTACGAACCCACTCGGGGCCGCCCCCGCAGCGAGGCCGTGCAACAGGCCATTCTGGACGGGGTGATGAGGCTCCTGGAGAACGGTGTTGCGCTGGCCGATGTCTCCGTCGACCGCATCGCTCGCTCTGCCGGCGTCAGCAAGGCGGCCATATACCGCCGCTGGAGCGGCAAGGAGGACCTCTTCGTCGACGTCATGCGCGCCGCCGAGCCGGCCGAGCGCACACTCCCCGGTACGTCGATGCGGGACGACCTGGTCGTTCTGCTGGAGTCGCTGCGCCAACGCGGTCTGCTCAGCCGCTCGTCGGCGATCCTGCTCAACGCGCACGCCCAGATGAGAAGCAGCCCGAAGATCTGGGCCGCCTATCACTCCAGTGTGATCATTCCCCGGCGGGACCTCGGACTGCAGGTTCTGCGCCGGGGCCAGCTGACCGGGGAGCTCCGTACGGACGTCGACCTGGAAACGGTCATCGACATGTTCGTCGGCCCCCTGCTCATCCGCTCGTTCACGCACCGCGACCCCGATCTCCCGGACGGGCTGCCCGAACAGATCGTCGACACCGTCCTCCACGGCCTACGGCCCGTCAGCTCCCCGAGGCCTTGACCAGAGCCGGCAGGAGTGCGCTTCAGCGGCAACAGCCGGTGTCGACGCCGAAGCTGCAGGACTCCGAGCCGGCCCCGGACCCGGACTGGAACCCGCAGCGAGGCCTCCAGCGGTGACTCCGCGCAGGCGTGACCCGCTCGCGTGCCGGGTCAGGGGTTGATCACGGTCATCCACATGGGGTCGTCGGCACGTTGCTGTATGGCGTCCATGGCCTTGATCGCTTCGGTGAGCGGGAACCGATGGGTGATGAGCTCGTCAACGGTGAGGGTGCCCGTCCCGAGCAGACGCAGGACATCCGTCGTGTCCTGGCGGGTGCACGCGCGCGTGGTGACGAAGCGCCAGCAATGCATCATCAGGGCGATGGGGGGCAGGGGCAGCGGGGTGGAGTTGCCGCCCATGTGCACGAGTGTCCCGCCGGTCGCCATGCCGGCCATGGTCTGGCCGAGGGCGGGACCCTCCGGGATGAAGTCGATGACGGCATCAGCTCCCTCGGGTGCCAGCCGGCGCAGTCGGCGGGTGAGAGTGCCGTCGGTCGACCAGTTCTCGGGGAGTTCGTCGAGTGCGACGACTCCGGCCGGTATGCCGCCGGCAAGCCCGGCGACGCGGTGGAGACGCTCGGCGTCGCGGCCGACGAGGATCAGACGGGCGACTCCGAAGTGCTCCGCGAGTTTGACCGTCGCGGTTCCCATGGTGCCGGTCGCGGCGGTGACCACGAGAGTGGCCCGTTCCGGAAGGTCGGCGCACTTGAGCGCACGTACGGCGTTGGCGAGATCCTGGACCTTGGCCGCGACGTCGAAGCTGACGGTGTCCGGCAGAAAATCGATCAGCCAGTGCGGGACGCGGACGTACTCCGCTAGTCCACCATCGTGGTACTGCTCGTACATGGGCATCCGGGCATCGCCGAAGGCGGCGTGGCCGAGCATGGCCTGCTGATCGCACATCATGTCCCGGTCGGTACGGCAGTAGTCGCACTCACGGCAGTTCAGCAGGGGGTGCACCCGTACTCGGTCGCCGACCGCGCGGCCCGTGACATCGCGGCCGATGGCGGAGACGACGCCGGCGGCCTCGTGGCCGAGGGTGGTGGGCAGATGCTTGAGCGCCCCCATATGGAGCAGGCGCATGATGCCCGGCGCCAGGCCGGCGGAGGCGACCTTCACGACCACGTCGAGCGGACCTGGCTCGGGGACGGGTATCTCGTCCAGGGCGAGTGCTTCGGCACCCTGGTGCGCGCGCAGGGCAAGCATCGTGGCCATCAGTGGACCTCCACGGTGAGGCTCGGAAGTTGTTCGGGGGTGTAGGCGTTCGCCGTCCGCGCGGTCTCGGCGACCTGGTGCAGTTCCTGGTGCGAGAGGAGACTGACGTAGTCACCGGGCTCGCTCACCACGCTGGCGTGGGAGATGCCGAGCGGGATGCGCACGAAGTCGCCCGGCTCGAGGTCGACGACGCCCCGCTGGGTGATCAGCGTGCGGTGGCCATGGGCCTGGTACTGGATCTCGTCGGCGTCGAGAGTGCGCCGGTAGCGGCGCTGTCCGCCAGGGGTGGTGGTGACCATGCCGAGGCGGATGCGATCGGTCGTGTACAGCCAGCTGACGTCCTGACCGGGATCGGCCCGCAGCACCGCCATCCGCCGGTCCTCGTGGTGCACCTGCTCGAGCAGGAACTGTTCGTCGACCCCGAAGACGGTGACGTCGTGGCCGGCCGCGGCCATGCACTGAGTGATCGCCTCGTTTGCCTCGCCAGGCTGCCAGCCGGGAAAGGGCGGGAACACGGCCCCGGACTCCCGCTGAGCCGACGCCAGCTCGGTCACCGGCGCGGGAATGTAGAAGAGCAGGTGGCTGTCCTCACGGCCGTAGTTGTCGTGGGCAACGCCGCGCGGGATACGGGAGAACTCACCTGGCCCGAACTCGATCACACCGAGCTCGGACATCAGCGTCCGCTCGCCGCCGATCTGGTAGGAGATCTCGTCGACGTCGCAGTTGCGGTGGTAGAAGGGCTGCCGACCGTCGAGTTTCTGCCACTCGACACGGATCTCGTCGTTCTCGTAGACATCGCGCGGCCGGGCGAATGCCTCTGGCTCGTACTGCTGCGGGTAGTGCACCACGGTCAGCGGCGGGTGCTCCGCCCACAGCTTGACGGGCACCTTCGGGGGATGCGGCGGCGAGAGAAGCAGGTGCTCGTCGCGGACGACACTGCGCAACGGATGGTCGGAGCCCAGGACCATGACGTCTTCAACAACACTCACGGGGACCTCCTTGTCCTTGGGTGAATGAGTGGATCGACCCGGGTGAGGGGGAACGTGCGCCGCGGCCTGTTGCCCGAAGCGCACGGCAGTGCTCACCTCTTTCGGCCCCAGTACATTTCGATGCCCTTCCACTCCATCAGCTGAGGGCTGTCGACCTTGTCCCCGAACGCCTCGCGGATCTGCTCTCCGGAGTAGTACGGGATGTCGTCCGCGGGGACGTGCCCGAAGAGTTTGTCGAACCACTGCCGAAGGTGGACGTCGGAGTCGATACGGGAGTAGAACGTCGCTCCCTTCAAGACCGCTTCGGCCAGCACGATGCGCCGGCCGGGCTTCATCACCCGCAGCAGGTCCGCGGCCGTCTCGGCCCAGTCGTCACAGTGCTGTGTCGCCTGCAACACAGCGACACAGTCGTATGCTTCGTCGTCCACCGAGTCCGTGTACGACCAGCGCCAGCAGCCGACCTGGCCGTTCCGGCCGGGAATCTTGCCCAGGACGGCGTTTCGTCCGTCCTTGATGATCTCCACGGTGTCGATGACGCCCTCCGGTCCCACCAGGGCCCGCATGTCCTCGACCCACCCGGCGGGCGCGATGCCCTCACCGATGAGCAGAACCCGGTCTCCGGCACGGAGTTCGAGGAGACCGTAGACGATCTCGGAGATCGGCCGGGCCAGCTCCTGCCAGATGTACGGCAGGCCACCGGCGATGGCCATGGCCATTTCCCACTTCACCCGCTGCTCGACGTCGTGGACCTCCGGGCCGAAACGCTCCTCGTCCCACGGCTGGATGTACCCCCACGGGTCGCCGCCGCCGAAGCTGTTCTTGGTTTCTTTACTCATGTCGTCATGTCCTCCGTAGGCTGCCGGAATCGTGTGGTGAGGGGGCCGTTCCTCCGGCTGGAACGGCCCCCGGCGCGCCCTGTCGATCAGGCGCAGGTGTCGACAAGGGTGCCGATGCCTTCGATCTCGATGCGCACCTCGGTGCCCGACCGCAGGAAGAGTCCCTGCCTGTGGCCGACGCCGGCCGGGGTCCCGGTGCTGATCACGTCGCCGGGTCAAGGGTCGTCTGCCGGGACGGACAGGAGACCAGCGCTGGAATAGTGAGGGCCTCCTTGCCCGTCAAACGGTGGGGTGCAGCGGCCTTCAGGCGCGCCGCGTGATGCGCCGCCTGCCCCCGGTATGGCTGAACTGGTGGGTGGTGCTGAGGAGATGGTCCAGGGCGTGGGCCCCATCGGGCTGCCGCACGTGCGGCAGGATCAGCGCCCGCAGCTCGACGGATTTGGCGTGGGGCCCGCCGTCCTGAGCGCCGGTCACCTCATTGAGGCCTCGAACTCGGCAGCGTCTGCGAACTCGTCGATCCCGGCAGCGGCTCCCGGCATCTTCCTGATCAACAGGAGTCACCATGACGTTCCCTGTCTCTTGAACGCGAGATGAGCGTAGCACCGCATACGATCGACCAAAAGGCTTGTGTTTTTGCAGGTCTTCCATACATCGACATGTACGTGCGACTCTGACCCCGGTTCAAGAGATGAGACCATGAGAGGTCCGACCCTTGCTCAGGAAGGCAGATCTTCTATGTACGACCGGCACGAGAAAACCGGATCTCGGCGCGTCCTGGTCGTGGGAGCGGGGCCCGTGGGCCTCGCCCTCGCGACCGAGTTGGGGTGGCGCGGTGTACCGGTCACCGTGATCGATCAGGGCGACGGCCGCGTGCCCTTTCCCGCAGGCGAGGCCATCTTTTCGCGCACCATGGAACACCTGCGGCGCTGGGGCTGTGCGGAAGAGGCACGCACGGAGTCGGCACCGCCCCCGGACTACCCGCACCGCACGGTGTTCGCGACCTCCGCCACGGGGCATGTCCTCACCGACTTCGACTACGGGGTCACCAACCGGTCTTCGGGCGTGTACGCCCCGCTGACGCCGGAGGGTCCCGTGTTCCTGTCCAAGTTCGCCTTCGTACCGTTGCTCGCACGCACGGCCAGCGCACTGCCAGGGGTCGAGATCCTGTACGGCACCCGCCTGGAGACGATGGAGCAGGACTCCGAGGGTGTCCTGGCCGTGGTGCGCGACCTGGCGAGCGGTGCCACCGAGACACTGACCGGCACGTACCTGGTGGCCTGCGACGGAGGCCGCAGCGGCATACGTCGGGCGCTCGATATCCCGTTCGAGGGCATGTTCGCCCAGGGTCACAACTTCGCTGTGCACTTCCGTGCGCCGCAGCTGCTGGACCTTGTGCGGGAGCGACTGGGCGGCCCCGCGGTACAGATCCACACACTGTCGTCGGCGCGCAGGCCGTACATCACGGTCGTCAACGGCGTGGACGAATGGCGGCTCTCGGTCTACCTGGACGAAGAGCCCGACCCCGCTGACGCGGTCACCTGGATACGCGAGGCCGTCGGTGCGCCGATCGACGTGGAGATCCTCGCGGCGCAGCCCTGGAGCGGCCACTGCGTCGTGGCCCGCACCTACCGTGAGGGCCGGGTGTTCCTAGCGGGCGACGCGGCGCATCTGCTGTGGCCGAAGGGGGGATTCGGCGCCAACACCGGGATCGGTGACGCCGTGGACCTCGGCTGGAAGCTCGCCGCGACCCTCCAGGGATGGGGAGACCCGGCGCTCCTGGACAGCTACGAACAGGAGCGGCGGCCGATCGCCGTCCGCAACGTCACGGAAGCCTCCAGCAACTGGAGGGCCGACGCGCGGCTCGTCCCCGACCCAGTGCTCGACCACACGGACGAGGAAGGCGAACGGGCCCGACGTGAGATGGGCGAAAAGATCCGCGGGTCTCGGGCCAAGGAGTTCCGCTGCACGGGCGTCCAGCTCGGCTACCGGTACAGCGGCTCCCCGGTCTGCGTACCCGACGGCAGTCCGGAACCGCCCGACGAGCCGGACGAGTACGTACCGTCGACGTGGCCCGGCTGCCGCGCACCGCACGCCTGGCTGCCCGACGGCAGCTCGGTGCTCGACCACTTCGGGCACGGGTTCACGCTCGTGGTCTCGGGTTCCCCGGACCCCATGCCTCTGGTGGAGGCCGCGCGCGGGTGTGGTGTGCCGTTGACGGTGCTGCGCCTCGCCGACCCTGCCGCCGCGGAACTGTACGAGCGGCCGCTGGTGCTCGTACGCCCGGACGGTCACGTCGGCTGGCGAGGCCGGCAGGCTCCCGCGGATCCCGTCGCCGTGCTCGACAGACTGCGCGGTGCGACGGTCCCGCCTTCGGACGGGAAAGCGGCCGGAGCGACGCGGACGGTATCAGCGGGAGTCGGGCCTCACCTCGTCTGAGGTACCGCGTTCAGCGCTTCCGCCCCTTGGCCGCTGAATTCCTGGCCACGACGGACTCCAACAGAAACCGGATCATCTCGTGGGCCGGTCTGTTCCAGTCATTGGGCACGTGCGCCCCTTCGAAGACGGCGACCGCGACATCGCGGACGAGCCCGGCATCGATACCAGGGGCGTCGTCGAGGCCGCGCTCGGCCATGAACTCGTCGACCAGTCCGACGATCCAGTTCATGAAGGTGCTGTGGGCCTCGCGAACTGCCTCCGAATGGGGAAGCCGGTCGTGCATGGCCTGGTGCAGCGGCCGGGAGTAGCGCATGTCGGACAGCCCGCGCACCAGGCGGCTCAATGGGTCGGAACCGGCCTGCTCCTCGTTCAGGATGCGGATCTCGCGACTGAGCATGCGGTTGATGACGGCGGCGAAGATGTGGTCCTTGGAGTCGAAGTACCAGTAGACGTTGCCTCGGGCCACACCGGCGGCGGAACTGATGTCCGCCATCGTCGTCTTGTCATAACCCTTCGCCAGAAAGAGCTCGGTGGCCGCGGCTAGCAGATCACCCGTGCGCTCCTCCCGGGGGATCTGCTGGCGGTTGCGCGGCATCCCGACTCCTCCCATGAGTTCACCAGATCTCACGTGAGTGTAGACACCCGGCAGGCCGCGCCCTGCTCAGGAGGAAGGAGTGCCGTAACCACCGGCCCCGGTGAGGAGTTCCGGGAGATTCTTTGCCGAGGAAGACGCGGCGCGTGACAGCGTCGACGTTGACCGGCTCGTCCAGCGCAATCGTCTGCGGATCACCCAGCAGCGCTGCGGCAATGCCCAGCCGTTGGCCCGTGCCGAGCGAGAAGGTACCGGCCCTCTTCTTCGCCACGCTGCCCCGGTCGGCGAGATCGACAACCTCGTCGCCCCGGCGGCCCGGACTGCCATGCGTCAGCGCGAGGATCCTGAGGTGGTTGTACGCCGACGCCCGATCCGCGATCGCCGAAGGAGGACAACCGCACGGCACCGACCTGACGTTGCCGCTGGGTCGTCGAACGCACAATGTGCGCCACGGCCCGCAACGAGGGATGCGCGAGGGCCCTCGGATCCAGCGTCATGGGCGGCATCGGCGCATGGCCGGTCGTGTGCGGCGCTCCTGGCGATCGAGCAGCCGTCCGCGATCTCCCGTGGCGAGCAGGAGAAGCCGTGCCAACAGGCTGTGGGCAGGATGGTTGTCGACGACGGAGGCCGCCCGGTGGTCACCGGCACCGCGCCGGTCGGTGTTCGGGAACCTCGGGTCGACCGACAAGTCGGCAGGCCGCGTGCCTACCGCTTCCTGCTGTCGCGCCCGTCATCACGACGATGCTCGTGACGGTTTCCCTTGAGGCGTTTCGACAGCCCTCGCACGTCAGGAGAGGTCATCGAGGTCTTCTTCGGTGAGGGTGATCCCGGCGACGGCCATGTTGTCCTCCAAGTGCGAGAGGGAGCCCGTGCCGGGGATGGCCAGGGTCACCGGGGAGGAGGCCAGCAGCCAGGCCAGGCCGATCTGCGACACGGCGGCGCCGTGCCGGGCCGCGACCTTGGCCAGTCGCTCGTCGTCGAGTTCCCTGCCGCCGCCCATCGGGTAGAAGGGCACGAACGCGATGTCGGCCTCCTCGCAGACGGCCAGCAGTTCCACGTCGTCGCGCTTGGCGGCGTGGAACTGGTTCTGCACTGCCACGACCGGGGCGATCGCGCGGGCCTCCGCGACATGGGCGGTGTCGACGTTGCTGAGGCCGAGGTGACGGATCAGGCCCTCCTCCCGCAGCGCCGCGAGCGCCTCGAAGCGCTCGGCGAGCGACTCCCCGTGCGGGGGCTCCATCCGACCGATGCGCAGGTAGACCAGATCAAGGCGGTCCACGCCCAGGCCGCCGAGGTTGGCCTCCACCAAGCCGCGCAGGTCGGCCGGGGTGGCGGCCTGGCGGAAGCCGTCGGGGCGGCGGACGGGGCCCACCTTGGTGGCGATGACCAGGTCGGACGCGTAAGGATGGAGGGCCTCGCGGATCAGTGTGTTCGCGCGCACCGCACCACCGGCGCTGACGTAGAAGTCGGCGGTGTCGATGAGGTTGACGCCCAGTTCGACGGCACGGCGCAGTACGGCATGGCCGGTCTCGGGATCGCGGGCAGGTCCACCCATGCCCTCCTTGGACGGGAGGCGCATGGCACCGAAGCCGAGCCGGTTGACGGCCAGGTCGCCGCCGAGGCGGAATTCATTGCTCATGGGCCCAGCCTGCACGGCCCTCAACCTGCTGACGAGGCTGTGGCACCTTGCTGCCACAGGCACAATGAACGCATGCCACAGCACATGGCCCTCAAAGGTGATCTTGAGCTCCGCGCGCGGATCAAGCCCTTGGTGGAGTTGTTCGACGCGGAGTGGGTCAGCGCCGCACGCGACCTCGACACCTGGCCCCATGCCCGCGACTCCGCCCGCCTGCGGATCCGACGTGACGGAGCACGCCAGGCCCGCAAGCTGTACAGCCCCGCCGTGCTCGCCGACGAGCGCGACCGGGAGGTACTGCGCGAGATGACCGCCCACGGCATGCAGGTGCGGATCACAGCCACCCCCCTCCCCCAGGGGACGGTGTTCATCGACCGGCGAACCATGTTCCTCACCGACCCCACGCACTCAGCCTCGGCCGCTCACGGTCCCCGTCACCGTACGTACACGATGAGCGTCGAACCCGCCCTGGTCAGCGGGGCGTACGCGCTGTTCGAAGCCGCGTGGGAGACGGCCACCGATCTGGCGGCCTTCTTCGACGCCGACCGGCCCCGGATCGACGCGCAAACCCGCGAAGTGCTGTACGCACTGGGCTCCGGAATGACCGACGTGACAGCCTCACGCGAACTTGGCATGTCGTTGCGCACCTACCGTCGAAGAGTCGCCGAACTCCTTTTCGCCCTGGGCGCGGACTCACGCTTCCAGGCCGGAATGCGCGCGGGCCAGTTGGGCCTGACCCGCGGGTGAGCAGACCTTCGCCCAAGCCGAAACGAGTCGGGTGTCGAGGTTCGGGGCGTAGCGGTGGTGGGCCCGCCTGACCGGAGCAGGTGCCGCCTTGTGCCCGGCATCCTCCGGTGTCCTGTCCGGCGCCCTATCACCATCACCAGGCCGACTGCGTGCCCGGCACCTCCCGCATCCTTCGGTGGTGGTCGCCGGGGTGGAGCCACCAGCCGACCCGGTTGCCCATCCCGGCCCCGGTGGGCGCGGTCGCCGGAGCGCCATCCGGGCGGAACCGCCCCTTCGTTATGCCCTCCACGGGGCACGAGCGCCGGATGCGGAATCACCGAGGCGAAGCTCACCTCTGATCATCGCCGGCGCCAGGTGCTTCTCCGCGGCCGTTGCATCGACCGCATCGTCGGCCGCTGCACCCTGGCCTGCCTGACCGACGCAGGGACGGCGAAGATCGAGGTCAGCGCCCCGGGTCATGTCACCGCGGTCCGCCGTCTCATCATCGACGGCCCCTCCCCCGTGCAGATGCGTCAGAAGACCGAGATCGCGAGGCGCATCGCGCAGGCGACGAGCAGCGCCGAGACCCTCTGAGCCCGAGGCCGTGACATCCCGGTTCCGGCACGAGACAGCATCACTTCACATGTGAAGTCAATCACTTCAGGCATCAGTTGCATCATGAAGTGACACCGGATATAACTTCACGCATGAAGTGATTCCGGAAGGCGAGGCGCCCACTCCATCGCCCGGCGTCCGGGCCGGGCATCCATGATCACCGGCAGCAACCTGCCCGTCGACGCAGGCAGGGCGCCCAGGAAGCCCACACCGAGATTCGCAAGAATTTTCCGTACAGAGATTGAGGGAGCAGAACCATGGCAGAAGAATCCGGCAACAGCCAGGCCACGAGGCGCGGAGTGCTAGGGATGGCGGGGGCGGTAGCGGGCGGAGTGGCCTTGAGTCAGATGCTCGCCGACAGCGCCTCGGCCGCCACCGGCAGCAGTGGATCGATCGCGACGCGGACGATCAGCCTGGCCCAGGCCCAGCGGCTCATCGAGGCCGCCGTCCGCTACGTGCGGGACCACTCCCTTCCACCCATGTTCGTCCTGGTCGTGGACTCCGCCGGCGAAACCAAGGCATCGCTTCGCATGGACAACAACAGCTCGGCGGCGGTCATGTTGGTACCGGCGAAAGCACACACCGCGCGCACCTTCCGGACCGCCACAGCCGACCTGGCCACCAACATCAAGGACCCGGGCCAGATCGCCTCCTTCGTCGCCAGCGGTTGCAGCCTGCTGCCCGGCGGTCGCCCGATCTTCGAGAACGGCCAGTTCATCGGTGCCCTCGGGGCCGGCGGAGGCACCCCGGCCCAGGACGACGAGGTCGCGCGCGCCGCGCTGGGCGCACTCTGACTCTCGTCCGCCCATAGCCGTGTAGTGGCCGGGAAGACCTGGAAGCGCTCCGTAGTCCGGACCCGCCTCAGCAGCCAGTGATCCTCGACCGAACAGCGGGCCAAGCAGACGCCTCCGGCCTCGGCAGGCGTGCCTGACTGAAAACCACGAGCGTCTTCCGGTTCGGTGCAGACATCGAAATCACGCCGAACCGGAAGACGCTCACCCGTTCAAGATCCCTCGGTCGACCTGGCGCTTCCGTCCTCAACCTCCCCGGACGAAGCACCTGGACGAGTGGTTCCGATACGACTGAGTGGTGGTAATCGATCCGTGCCTTGGTTGATCGAGAGGAAGTGTGCCGATGTCCGCACCGCTCACGCCCGCGGGAACGGTGCGGACAGGGTGCCCCGGCTGGAGGACGATCCCGGCATCGTCAAGTTCGTGCGCACCGTCCCGGTTCAGTACGAGGGCGACTGGGCGCCGGAGTCGCGGCGCTGGAGCAGCGCCACACCCTAAGGGGAGTCCCGCTATTTGTGCGTCCGCGCCCATCGTGTGGTGGTGCGGACACTGGCCGGGCGGCCGACTGGCCAGATCGGGCTCTAGGAATCCAGTTGGGCTCGCCCGCGGACGATGCGTATCCTGTCGGACCATGTGCTACCACGCGTTCAACGGCGCCTTCCGGCACTACGTATGCATCGCGTGCCGGCTCTCCTTCAAAGGCAGCACATGGCCGATCCGGAAGCGCATCTGTCCTGGCTGTCGTGAACAGCTCGTCTTCGCCGGCTACGACTTTGCTGCACCCCGGCGACGCGACACGAAGGCGTGGTCAGTCGTTGCGACTGTGCTCGCGGAGGGGCTGACCTACGATCACCGCCCCGGCTGCGGCTGCTCGCGTCTCCCCTCCTTCCGTCCCCGGACCCGAGCTCAGGTGGGTGTCCGGCGCCGCGCAGCCGAGCGGCTGGGCCTGCCTCTGTCGGTGACTCTCACTCGCCGCGACGCTTTCACCTCGGAGAGCCGCGACGAGCAACCGCCCTCTCCGTCGGCCGCGAAGCGCGATACGACCTGAGCGCCGCGTCGACGCGGTATGCCGCGCTTGCCATGTGAGCGGTCAGGGCGTGGTTCGCCTTGAGAAGATCCCGCTGTGGCTGGCGAGGCCGAGGAAGGCTTCGTGGATGTCGTCGCGTCGTTCCCAGCGGATCCGCAGGCGGCGGAAGCCGTGCAGCCAGGCGATCGTGCCCTCTACCACCCAACGGAAGATACCCAGGCCGGAGCCGTGTTCAACGCCTCGTTCGGCGATGACCGGGCGGATGCCGCGCTGCCACAGCAGGCGGCGGTAATTGTCGTGGTCGTAGCCGCGGTCGGCGAGGAGCGCGTCGGGTCTGTGTCGGGGCCGGCCGACGACACCGGCCACGGCCACAACCTTGTCCAGCAGCGGCAGCAACTGCGTGACATCGTTGCGGTTGCCGCCGGCCAAGGACACCGCGAGCGGGATGCCCTGCCCGTCGGTGAGGACGTGGTGCTTGCTGCCCGGCCGTGCGAGATCGACCGGGCTCGGCCCGCTTTTGGGCCGCGCCGCGCCGCCCTGACATGGGAGGAGTCGATCACCGCCCGCGACCAGTCCAGCTTCCCCGCGGCCCGCAGCTTCGTCAGCAGCACCAGCTGCAGTTCCTCCCACACGCCGGCCTCGTTCCACGCGGCCAGGCGCCACCAGCACGTCATCCCCGACCCGAAGCCCAACTCCTGCGGCAGGTAATCCCATTGGATGCCCGTATGCAGCACGAACAGGATCCCGCACAGCGCCTGCCGGTCCAGGACCCGTGGGCGGCCCTCCACCAACTTCGGCCCCGGTCCCGGCAGCAAGGGCTCGATGAGCGACCACAGTTCATCCGACACGATCCATGGCCGCGACTGTCGTTTCCCCACGACCAGACCAACGACCACCCAAGCCGAAAGTCACATGATCAACAACTTCTGTTAGGACCTCTTAAGCGAAATCGTTCTGAGCCCTTACAGGAACCAAGAGCGGAACGGGGTCGCGGGAACAATTACCTACCCAGCGAGTTGTACCCAGGGGAAAGATTCCTCCCCCCATCACGTGTAGACATGCCCTGAGCTTCGGCAGACCATGATCTGAGGTCCGCCCGAGCGCGGCCCGAGTACACAGAAGGGGCACGCACCATGGTCGAAACTGTTTCGTTCAGGAATAAGGCAGTAGAGATTGCGGGACATCTCCATCTGCCGGAAAACTTCAGCGAAGACAAGAAATATCCGGCACTCGTCGGTATTCATCCGGCCGGAGGCGTAAAGGAACAGACCATCGGCCACTACGCCAAGAGGCTCGCTGAACACGGATTCGTCACTGTCGTCTACGACTCCTCGTACCAGGGAGCGAGCGGTGGCGAACCCCGCCTCTTGGAGGACCCGACGACCCGGGTGGAAGACGCGCGCTGTGCAGCAGACTTCCTCACCACACTTCCGTTCGTCGACTCCGAGCGCATGGGGGTCTTCGGCATTTGCGCCGGCGGCGGCTACGCGATCAACGTGGCTCAGACAGAACGTCGTTTCAAGGCAGTGGCTACGGTCAGCGCAGCTCCGATGGGCGAAGGCTCCAGGGGCTTTCTGGGGCATCTGTCCCCCGTGGCCGAGCAGATCGGAACGCTGGAGATGGTCGCCCAGCAGCGCACGGCGGAAGCAAGGGGAGCAAAACCTCTCTACGCCCCGTTCGTCCCAGAAACGCTGGAGGAGATCAACGAGAGCACGCCGGACCTCCTGCGCGAGGGGTACGACTACTACAGGACGCCGCGAGGTGAGCATCCCAATTCGAAGGGCCGTTTCCTGCTGACCAGCATGGACAAGATGTTCGCCTTCTCGGCGTTCGACCAGATCCCGGAACTTCTTACCCAGCCGATGCTCCTCATTGCAGGGAGCAAGGCGGACACAAAGATATTCAGCGACCAGGCCTACGAGCTGTCCAAGGGGCCGAAGGAGTTGTTCGTCGTCGAAGGCGCAACACATATTGCGATGTACGACGTGCCTGAATACGTGGACCAGGCGATCCCCAAGATGGTGGAGTTCTTCGCCGTCCTCTAGTGGCCCTCAGCGCCTCAGCCGAGTATGGACAGAAACCGAGTCTCCGACGAGCAGCGAACGCAAACTGTAACTGCCGTGCCACGCGGGTGCGGGACGGGCCACTCTGCGGGTTCCGGCCGTCGGACGGATTCACATACCGGGAGAGCGGTAGACAGGGGAAAATTTCTTACCCCTCACAGCGCGCTCTTCCGATGCAATGCTCGGTCACACACCGCACAAAGACATTTGAGGAGCCCGATCGTCATGTCCCCTTCCGGCCGCACCACGATCGCCGTTGCCTTTCACTCGGGCTACGGCCACACGGCCGTCGTCGCCGAGGCCGTGGCACATGGCGCGGCGGGGGCCGGCGCCGACGTGGTCGTGATCTCCGTGGACACCATCACGGATGAGCAGTGGGCGCAGTTGGACGCCGCTGACGCGATCATCTTCGGTGCCGCGACGTACATGGGCACCGCCTCCGCGGCGTTCCACGCGTTCGCCGAGGCCAGCAGCAGGCGCTGGTTCTCGCACGCCTGGGCGGACAAGCTTGCCGCGGGCTTCACCAACTCCGGCGCCAAGAGCGGTGACAAGTCGTCAACCCTGAACTATTACGCCACGTTGGCCGCTCAGCACGGCATGCACTGGATCAGCTTGGGTCTGATGCCGGGCTGGGATTCCACCAAGGGCAGCGAGGACGACATCAACCGGCTGGGCTTCTTCATGGGCGCCGGCGCCCAGAGCCCCACCGATGCCGGCCCGGAAGCGGTCCACCGGTCGGACCTCGCCACCGCGGAGCACCTGGGCGCGCGCGTCGCACACCAGGCCGCGGTCTTCCGGGCCGGGCGGGCCGCGCTCGCCGCCTGATCACCCGGCCTTCTTTCCTGTTTCGGATTCCGATCGACCACCCCCACGCCCACCCCCCGCAAGGAGCAACTCATGTCCGATTCTCCGAACCTCGCCCTCATCCGCCGGGTATACGAATCCCGAATGGCGCCCGAGGTCACCTCGGAGGTCATGGCCCCGGACCTCGTCTGGGACATCACTCCGGGCTTCCCGAACAGCGGCGTTTACCACGGCTGGGACAGCGTGGCAAAGGACTTCTTCGGCACGCCGATGCCGAACCTCGTCTCCTTGGGCGCGGTGCCCGAGGAGTTCTACGCGGACGACGAGGGCCATGTCTTCGTGTTTGGGCACTACCACGCCGAGACGAAGACCGGGAACGCGGTCGACGTCCGGTTCATCCACTTCTGGACCGTCCGTGACGGCAAGGCCGTCAGCATGCGGCAGGCCGCCGACAGCCACGTCATCCAGGAAGCCCTCAAGGGCTGAGACCACCCCCCTCAAGGAGATCCACCCATGGCGAAGATCCTCTTCGTGATCACCGCGTCCGACCACTGGACGCTGGCCGACGGAACCCGGCAGCCGGCCGGCTTCTGGGCCGAGGAAGCAATCGGCCCCTACCAGGTCTTCAAGGAGGCCGGATTCGAGATCGCGGCGGCGACGCCCGGCGGTGTGCCGCCCACAGCGGACGCGCTCAGCCTCACCGCGGACTTCAACGGTGGCGAGGAAGGCGCGCAGCGTATGCGCACCGCCCTGCAGGAGGCGACCGAGCTGGCGCACCCGATGCGCATCGAGGACGTCGACATCGACGACTACGTGGCCGTGTTCTACCCCGGCGGCTGGGGCCCGATGGAAGACCTGCCCGATGACGCCGCCTCCGGCAAGCTGCTCACCGACTGGCTCGCCTCGGGCAAGCCGGTATCCCTGGTGTGTCACGGCCCCGCGGCGCTACTGGCCACCATCGGCCCGGACGGGACGTCCCCGTTCACCGGCTACCGTCTGACCGGCCTCTCCAACGCCGAGGAGAAGCAGAACGGTCTCGCGGACCGCGCGAAGTGGCTGCTGCAGGACCGCCTCGTCAACGAACTCGGTGCGGACTATCGCGAGACCGAGCCGTTCGCCCCGCACGTCGAGGTGGACCGCACCCTGTTCACCGGCCAGAACCCGGGCTCCGCGGTAGCTCTGGCCCAGGAACTGCTCAAGGCACTGTGAGCTGACACCAGGGCCATGTACTCACTCGGCGGCCCGGTACGCACTACGGGCCGCCGAGTCCCGTTCTGTCATTTTCCATGCAGGTCAGAGTCGATAATGTTCTCACATATAGGTAAAGCCCAACGTGGGCAGGATCTCTCCCCCTTACAGAGCCGGGCTTTTGTGCGAGGCTGCAATTCATGAACCGCAACCCTCATCTGAACGAGCTGGGTGAGTTCCTCAAGGCCCGCCGTGCCGAGCTCAGTCCTTCCGAGGTCGGACTCCGTGCCGGGGAACGACGGCGTGTGAGCGGTCTGCGCCGAGAGGAGGTGGCCCTTCTCGCCGCGATCAGTACCGAGTACTACACGCGCATCGAGCAGGGCCGCCTCCAGGCATCGGCTCCCCTGCTCGACGAAATCGCCAAGACGCTCCGCCTGAACGAAGACCAGCGCACCTACCTCTTCGACCTCGCGGCGAAAGAGAGAGTGCGCCCGTCCACGTCGCGCGAGCGCCAGCAGGTGGATACGCAGCTGCAGCGCATGCTGGACGATCTCACCGCCTCCCCGGCCTTCGTCATCGGCCGGCGCACCGACATCCTGGGCTGGAACCAGCTCGCCGCCGCCCTGTGGACCGATTTCGGGCGCTACCCGGAGGAGGAGCGCGTCTTCGTCCGACTGCTGTTCACCGAACCCTGGATGCGCGAGCTGTATGCCGACTGGGAGGAGGTCACCCGGCTGGCCATCGCCCAGCTGCGCATGGAGAGCGCGCGCTACCCCGCCGACCAGCCCCTCACCGCTCTGGTCGAGGAGCTCTCCGCCCGTGACCCACAGTTCCGGCAGTGGTGGACCGAACACGACGTCGCGATGCGCGGCAAGGGCATCAAGAAGCTTCATCACCCGGTGGTGGGCGAGCTGACACTCGACTGGAACACGCTCACCTGCGGCACGGACCCCGACCAGCACATCATCGTGTGGAACGCCGAACCCGGTACCCCGTCCCACGACGGACTGCGTCTCCTGGCCTCCTGGGCCGCGGACCAGAAGCCGACGACGTCCGACCCCGCCATCTGAGCCCTCTCCCACTCACGTCCGCAGGGGGAGAAATCCTTCCCCTGGCCAGGGCTGCCCTGGCCGACAGAGGTCGCCCCTCCGCGACGCCATCGGCTCGGCCGCCGCGAGAGTGCTGTGGGCGTCCGGCCGCTGGACGGCCGTACCCATTGCCGACGTGGTCCTCGGTTGCTTGGTCCTCCCAGTCCGAGCGCTCGGACGCCGGGCCCGTTCGTTCCGCCTCAGGATGATCAGGCCTCAGGCCGCCCCACATACTTGCTCCGGCCAGTGGGGGGAGAGATTCGTCCCCCCACTGACCGCATCCCAGCCAGAAACCTTCCCCTTTTCCGGGCGCACGCGAGACGGAAAGGTCGGACACCTCAACGACCACATGCCAAGCAATGAGGTGCTTCGAATGAAGGCTGTAGGTTTCACGGAATCCGGTGGGCCGGAGGTGCTTCAGGTTCTCGAACTGCCCGCTCCCGATGCCGGTCCGGGCGAGGTCCGCATCCGGGTGCACGCCGCGACCGTCAACGCGGTCGATGCCCTTCAGCGCAGCGGAGTCGCCCGGTCGCCGGACGCCCAACCGCCGTTCGTTCCCGGCATGGAAGCCGCAGGGGTCGTGGACCAGATAGGCACGGGTACGAACACGGACCTGCGCGTCGGCGACCGCGTGATGGCAATCGTGCTTTCCAGCGGCTCCCACGGCGCGTACGCCGAGCAAGTGGTGGTGTCGGTGGAGTCGGTCGTCCGCGCTCCTGACGCTACGACCGACGTGCAGGCGGCAACCCTCCCGATGAACGGCCTGACCGCGCGACTGGCGCTGGACACCCTCCGCCTGGAGCCCGGGCAGACCGTCGCGATCACCGGAGCGGCCGGCGCGGTCGGCGGATACGCCGTCCAACTGGCCAAGGCGGACGGACTGCGGGTGGTCGCCGACGCCTCGGAGCAGGACGAGGCACTGATCAAGGAACTCGGTGCAGACGTCGTACTCCGTCGCGGCGCCGAGTACCCGGGCCGTGTTCGCGCAGAGGTCCCGGAGGGCGTCGACGGACTCGTCGACGCCGCGTCGCTCGGCGCTCTCGCCGCTCGGGCGGTACGCGACGGCGGCCGGGTGGTGACGCTCCTGGGCTATGACGGCCCCGGCGAACGAGACATCGCCTACGAGCCGATCGTCGTGTTCCGATACGCCCGGGAGCGCGCCAAGCTCGACCGGCTCCGGCAGCAGGTGGAGGACGGCCTCATCACACTCCGGGTCGCCAGGACGTTCCCGGCGGAACAGGCCACCGAGGCGCACCGGCTCCTCGCCGCCGGCGGCGTTCGAGGCCGACTGGTCCTGACCTTCTGAGCAGAGTCAAGTACGGGCACAGGGGCTGCAGCCCACAGCGCCACCTCACAGTGCGGCCGGACGTCGAACGACGTCCGGCCCCATTCACGCGTAATCGGTCATAGCTGGACCAGCGGCTGGATCGTTCACGAGGAGCCATCCAGGGCGGGGTCACGATCACGCAACCCTGGACGGACATGACCCCCGACCACTCCTGGCGGAACGTCCGGCTCATCGAATACCACACCTCGCAGTGGACAATCTCCTGGCGGCTCCGCGTGCCCTGATGCGCCTCGAACTGAAGAACATCGAATTCCATGCCGTGCCGTGCACCAGTCCTGGGCCCAGAACCTGGTACACGGCGACAAGGAACCTCGCCGCCGCGTACGCCAACACGTTGGCCGACGGCGGAGTCGAGCAACTCCTCACCACGCTGAGCCCCTTCCAACCTGGCTGTGGGATCGAGGGGTTGCGGTAACAGGACAACGAAGCCCCAGGTAGATGGGTTGTCGGCGAACAGCAACCTTCTCCGCCTAGAGCCCCGGGTCATTGCCCACCATCCGGGTTGCACCTGTCCACTTCCGCGCTGCGGCTGCTGCGGCGGGGGTTGGCCGCTCGGCGACGACAGATCCGCACCCGGCGGCGGCTGACCGGCAGCCGCCAGGCGCTGACGAGGCTGGCGCACCTGCGCTGCAACCACACCTTTGCCGAGCTCACATCCAGATTCCGCGTGGGCCTGCCCCCAGTCGCACCGCCGCGCGAAGTCAAAAACCAAGCTGCGGAGGAACGTCTGATCGCACGAGACGGACTCGCGCGGCTGGTATGCGGCCGGGCAGGTAGACGAATCCGTTGCCGTTGTCGAGGAGCAACCCCTCATCGACGCCGTCCACGGACCAGAGATCAACCCGCCCACCGGTGTTGTTGATCTGAAAGAAGAACGCTGCTTCCTCCTCGCCCCGACAGACGAAGATCCCCTCCACCTCAGGGCGGCGGCTGCCGGCGATTCCCCGTGCGGCGCCCATCCGGGCCCAATCCAGGCCATGCTGGGCGATCGACCGGCGATTGAGCACGGAGGAAACGTGGAAGAGGTTCGGCGTATCAAACACGCCAGGAGTATAGGAGCCAGTGAGGCTTCCTCTTCAGGTTCAGGACTTGAGGGTGGCCATGGCCTGTTCATCCTTGTGGTCTCGGCAGTCGCCTACATCAGGGCCAGGATGCGGCGGAAGGCAAAGGACTGAGCGGCTCCGGCCAGTGAAACGTCGGGGCGACGGCCGCCGTGTACGGCATCGTCGCCCTGCCGTACGTCCTCATCCTGGCCCCGAGCACAGCGTTCTGCACCTGCTCGCTCGCCAGTTCCTCGGCCCGGCGGCGTACGGAGACCAGCCCCATCCCTCCGTCGCGGGAGCGGGCTGGATACGCGCCCCGACCGTCGTCGAGCACCTCCAGAACCAGGTTCGCACCGAACGACAGACGGACCCGGCATGCGGGGCGCTGACCACTGGCATCGCGAGGTCTCAGGACGCTCTTGACGTCTTGTCACCAGGACCCGCTTGTTGCATCGATAGGCGATTCAGGAGCTCTTTGACAGTGTTGCGCTCGGCCACTCCGGTTCCCCCGGGTCTGGCTCAACGTGCTGCTCACCTCATTGCTGACTGAGGCCTCGGCGATCGAGATGGTCGATCAACGCGGCCTCCTTGCGGAGCAGCCGGTCACGATCGCCGGGAGGAAGCGACGCAAGGGCGTCGACCAGGACCCGCTCGCGAGGAACGCGAACCATGTTGCCCGAGTAGATCCGGCATCCAGAGCACCATGCCAGCCCGACGCAGCGCTCGAAACTTGAGGACTCGGGCGGATGAAAGCGGTACTGGTAGGAACTGACTGGTTCCCGGCACGCAATGCAGATCCAGCGTTCATCGTCGAAGACGGACCAGCCGATCCCCATCTTGCGCCAGGCCGCGCGTCCTGCCGACGCTCTTCAAGTCGTCATGGTGATCATTCTGCCTCGGGGCGGCCTCAGTGGGTACTCAATTACTTCTGGCTGTCCTCGCGTTTCGAGGTGATGCTGACACGGTCGGGTCACGTCCGCTGGAGTGGTGTACTGACGGCCACTCGGTGATCTCGTTTTGAGGCTATGCGGTGAGTTCGGTGGGCAGGGCCGTCTCGTCGGTTTCTGACTCGATCGGGTGGAGGCGGGCCTTGCCGAGGAGTTCGATGCCCATGTAGCGGCGGGCTTCGGTCCGTTCGTCGTTCTGCTCGGCCAGGACCGCGCCGACCAGCCGGATCAAGGCGGTGCGGTCGGGGAAGATCCCGACGACGTCGGTGCGGCGACGGGTCTCCTTGTTCAGGCGTTCCTGCGGGTTGTTGGACCAGATCTGCCGCCAGCTCTCACGCGGGAACGCAACGCACCGCTCACTTCTACGAGGTGAGCCGGTGGTGGCTGATTGTGTCGGGTGCGACATCTGAAGGTCAGTTCCGGGAACGCTGGACGGGACCTGCGCGCAGAAGTGTCGGCGTTTCAGCAACATCCGAGGGCCAGCGTCTTCGCGAGGCATGTCAATCCAGCAGCAGTGCAACCGCGGTCCGTAGTTGCTCGATGTCCTGGTAGTGCACGCCGGTTGCGCCGGCCGCCTGGGCTGCGGTGACATGGCCGACGGTGTCGTCTACGAACAGGCAGCGCTTGAGATCGGCTCCGACCCGCCCGGCGGCTATGTCGAAGACGCGTTGGTCTGGCTTGGCCACTCCGATCCTGGCGGTGTTGATCACCGCGTCGAATGCCTCGTCCAGTCCGATCCCCGCAAGATATGCCTCCAGCCGCGTGGTCGCGTTGGAGACCAGGACCACCGGCACCTTCGTGCGGAGCGCGGCGAGCAAATCCACAACGTCAGGGTCGACTCGGCCGGTGAGTCGGCTCCATGCCTCGACGAGCCCCCCGGCCCGCTCAACTGATCCACAGACCGAGGCCAGGACCTGGGCGATCTGGCGCCGCCATTGTTCGTCGCTCAGACGCCCCGTGACGGCTGCCTGGAGAAGCTCGCCTTCGAACGCCGCTCCTGCCAGCGTGCCCTCGGCCAGGCCCCAGGCACGGTCCAGCGAGGTCATCCCGTCAGGATCCCACAGGTGCACGGCCGCCCGGAACAGCCAGCAGGAGGACGTGACCGACCACACCTGCGCTGTCGTGGGACCGATACCCATGAGTGACTGCGGTGTTCCGGTCTCAGCCCGCCCTCATCTCGTCCTCGGCACCCCCGGCCGCCACGACGGCGCAAGCCGGCTGCCCCCGTCACGATCAGGCTGCCGCGTCCCGTGCCGACTGATCCGGATCCGCAGTCCACGACGCGAGGAAGAGGAGCCCGTCATGGGACGGGGTCCCGGGCTCGGCGGTCGAGATCACCAGCTTCTGTGCGGGGGCGGTTGTGCAGGTCAGGCTGTCCCAGTCGAGGGTGAGGTCGCCGACGAGCGGGTGTCGCAGCCTCTTGGTGCCCATCCGCAGTCCGGTCATCTGACGGCCGGCCCACCACTGCCTGAAGTCGGTGTCGGCCACCGAGAGCTCACCGACAAGTGCGGCCAAACCGGGGTCGCCAGGGCACCTGGCGGCCTCCAGGCGCAGGTGGGCGACGCAGGTCCGGGCGTTCGTCCGCCAGTCGCGGTAGAGCTCCCGGAAGGCGGGGTCGGTGAATAGCAGCCGGGCGTAGTTCCGCTTCTTCTCGGGGATCCGGTCGAAGTCGGTGAGCAGAGCGGCGGCCAGGGGGTTCCAGGCGAGGATGTCCAGGTTCCGGCCCAGGACGAGCGCGGGAGTCGCCGTCAGCTCGTCCAGGATGCGCCTCAGCTGCGGGTGGACCTTCTGCGCCGGTCGGCGGCGCGGTTCATACTCGCCACCCGCGGCCAGCTCGATCAGATGGTCACGCTGGTCGTCATCGAGGTGCAGGACACGGACCAGACCGTTGAGCACCGACCTCGGCACGGGGGCACGCCCCTGCTCCAACCGCGCGTAGGAGTACGGACTGATTCCCAAGAGTCGGGCGACCTCCTCACGGCGCAGCCCCGGCACACGCCGAGGTGCCCCGGAGTCGGGCAGGCCCACGGTCCGCGGGCTGAGTTGGGCTCGGCGCTCCTTGAGGAATTCTCCCAGTTCAGGCAAATGCGCTTCGCTGTCCATAGCCGTCAGTGTCGCAGCGTTCATCCGAAAACTGAGGGGGAGAGTTTTCTCCCAGGGTTCGGTAATTCACCTTTTCCTCCCGAGTGCACGACGCCGGACCAGTCCTTCACACCGGTCGACCGGACCGGTCGGCGGGGCCGCCGCGCCGACCGGAGGCCCACGAGGCGAGGTCACGCAGCCCGTCGTACGACGGCGTGCCAGGCTCCGCCGTCCAGACGACGAGTTCCTGGTCGGGATCGCTGCCGCAGGTGAAGGTGTCCCAGTCGAGGACGAGTTCGCCGACGACGGGGTGGTTGAACCTCTTCATGCCCAGCCTGCGAGACGGCACGTGACGGCTTCCCCACCACTGCCCGAAATCCCTGTCCTGCACGGAGAGTTCGCCGACCAGGCTGGTCAGCCGCGGATCGTCCGGGTATTTGGCGGCCGTCATGCGCAGATGAGACACACAGCCACGGGCGACGGCCCGCCAGTCCGGGTACAGCGTCCGCATGGACGGATCGGTGAAGAGGATACGGACGCAGTTCCGCTTGCCTTCCGGCACCTTCGCGAAATCGGTCACCAGGGCGGCGGCAAGCGGATTCCACGCCAGGATGTCCATACTGCGGCCGATCACCACGCCAGGACTCACGGTGAGATCGTCGAGCAGACGGCACAACTGCGGGTGAACCTTCTGGACGGCCGGGCGACGGTGTCCCGCCCGTTGCCGGCCTGCCAGCTCGAACAGGTGGTCACGCTGGTGATCATCCAGACGCAGGACATGGGCGAGCGCCGCCAGCACTGACGCGGACGGCTGGATACGGCCCTGTTCCAGCCTTGTGTAGTAGTCGGTGCTGATTGCGGCGAGCAGGGCGACCTCCTCCCTGCGCAGGCCAGGCACACGCCGGCCACCGGTGTCGGGCAGACCGACGGTGCGCGGGGTCAACTCCGCCCTCCGCACCTTGAGGAATTCTCCCAGCTCGTTCAGATGCGCGTCGCTGGTCATGACAGCCAGTGTCGCAGCGCTCGGTCTGCCCGAGGGGGGTAAGAATCTCTCCCCTGGATAAGTGATGCCCAGGGTGGAATTCTCCCCTTTGCGGATTCCCTCGAAAGTGGCAGGGTCGATGGCGTGTTCGCCGATCAGAATCGGCCTACAAGGAGCATCCACCCGATCAACCGGGACGGCCAACCCCCGGGACGGAATTACTTTCCGTACGTCACCGATATTCCGTATTTCCATGCTGCAGGCGGAGGAGGCGAGTGAAACAGTGCGAACGGATGTCACCTTCGTCAGCAACGGCCTGACGCCGGCCGGTCACCTGCACACGCCCGACGACCGCGCCGGACTCCCGCGTACGGACGAGGCTCTCGGTGGGCCCAGCCCCGTCGAACACATCGTGCGCGGTGAAGCCGACGAGACGACGCAGGGCCATCTCCGGCAGAGGCACGAGCACTGCCGCACCGCACGCGGTACGAACCTGCGGACCGAGAACGCGTGGGTTCTGCGCAGTGTCGACCAGATCGGCCGTTACGACTCCTTCGCCGGCATCGAGAGCCTCGCTCCGCGCCCGCTGCCGATGATCGCGGGCAGCGAGTCCGCCACGTTCCACTTCAGCCGAACGGCCGTCGAACGGGCCGGGGAGCCGAAGAAGTTGTTCTGGATCGACGGCGCCTCCCATTTCGACCTGCACGACAAGGACGAATACGTCTCCCCCGCCCTCGCCAAGCTCACCTCGTTCTTCGGTGAGCACCCGTCCCGCCCCCCGGTCGAAGGCCGGGCAGCCTGATTCCCCCCACACACGCTAGGAGCACCACCCCATGTCCGAACGGAAGAAGTTCGCGCCGCCGGCGATCCAGGAGTTCGCCCCCAAGCTCGCGGAGGTGACCGACACTGTCCTGTTCGGTGACATCTGGGAGCGGCCGGGTCTGTCCCCGCGCGACCGCAGCCTCGTCACTGTCACTGCTCTCGCCGCCCTGTACCGAACCGACCAGCTCGGCTTCCACCTCGGCAAGGCGCTGGAGAACGGCGTGACCAAGGACGAGCTGGTCGAGGCCATCACCCATCTGGCCTTCTACACCGGATGGCCCAACGCCATGACCGCGATGACCCAGCTCAAGGAGATCGTGGAGAAGTCGGACCAGTCCGGCTGATGCCCCTCCGCACGCACCCCACATCGCGGGCTCTCCCCCACACACCGCCGCCGCACGGACCGGCGGCAGCACCACACCAGAGGGACGACACCTCGGACCCACTACATCGTCGAGGGCATCGCCTTGGTGCAGTCCCGTGGCGGCGCCATCGCCGAGGCTCATCCCGGCGACGTCATCCACACGCCCCCGGGCCAGGAGCACCGGCACGGTGCCGCGCCCGACCAGTTCTTGGTCCATCTCGCCCTGTGGGAGACGGACGACGCCACCTGGCTCGAACACGTCTCGGACGACGACTGTAACGGCCGGCGCGTGAGCACCCGTACCCGCCCCTGACACCACGACAGACCCGACAGACCCGACAAGCGCTGGGAAGGCACCATGCGAGCAACCATCATTCACGCGCCCGGTGACATCCGGGTGGAGAACGTTCCTGATCCGAAGATCACGGCACCGACGGACGCGGTCATCCGCACCGTCGCCGCCTGCGTGTGCGGCTCCGACCTGTGGAGCTACCGGGGCGTTCTGCCGGTCACCGGGCCTCAGCCGATCGGCCACGAATACGTCGGCATCGTCGAGGAAGTCGGCAGCGACGTGTCGACCGTCAGGCCCGGCCAGTTCGTCATCGGCTCCTTCGTCGCCTCCGACAACACCTGCCCGGTCTGCCAGTTCGGCTACCAGACCTCCTGCCTGCACGCGCAGTGGGTGAACGGCGCCCAGGCCCAGTACGTCCGCATTCCTCTCGCCGACGGCACCCTGGTCACCACCCCGGAAGAGCCGGCCGAGGAGCTGATCCCGGACCTGCTGGCTCTGTCCGACGTCATGGGCACCGGGTGGTACGCCGCCAAGGCTGCCGAGGTCAGGCCCGGTTCGACCGCCGTGGTCGTCGGTGACGGTGCGGTGGGCCTGTCCGGCGTCATCGCCGCGAAGGAACTGGGCGCCGAGCGCATCATCGCCATGAGCCGCCACGAGTCCCGGCAGAAGCTCGCTCTGGAGTTCGGCGCCACCGACATCGTCACCGAGCGCGGCGAAGAAGGCGTGGCTCGCGTGAAGGAACTGACGAACGGCATCGGCGCCGACTCGGTCCTCGAATGCGTCGGCACCCAGGAGTCGCTGCGCCAGGCCCTGCAGTCCACCCGCCCCGGCGGTAACGTCGGTTTCGTCGGCTTCCCGCACGGCTCGCAGATCGAGGGCCAGGAGCTCTTCTTCTCCCACGTCGGTCTGCGCGGTGGCCCGGCCCCTGTGCGCGCCTACCTTCCCGACCTCATCGACCGCGTCTTCGGCGGCCGTATCAGCCCGGGCAAGGTCTTCGACCTCACGCTGCCCCTCGACAAGGCCGCGGAGGGGTACAAGGCCATGGACGAACGCCGCGCCATCAAGACGCTGCTGCGCCCCTGACCTGAAGCCCGGCGGTGGTGGGCGCCGGATCAGCCACGCCCACCACCGCCGGCACCACCGCGCAGCAGCGGCCGTTCGACCGTCGCCGCAGCCACCGAACAGAACGGACCGACAGCCATGACCAGCGAGGCGATCGCCACCGTCGAGGCGTACTTCGAGGCCTTCGGCACACGCGACATGAAGCGCATCCTCTCCCACTTCGCGCCCGACGCGACCTGGACGATTCCTGGCGATCCGGCTCTGACTCCCTGGGCCGGAACTCGCACCGGGCCGGAGGAGATCCAGCAGTCCCTCACCGAGTTCTTCGCCGCCGTCGAGCCACTCACCTTCGGGTTGGGCACCATGGTGGAGGCCGACGGACGGGTCCTGGCACCGGGCCGGTTTTCCTCCCGGTTCCATCCCTCGGGAGAGGTGCTCGAAAGCGAGATGATCCTGCGATTCACCGTCACGGACGGCCTGATCACCGACTACCGCGTCTTCGAGGACTCACTCGGAATCACCCGTACCCACCTCGGTGACCCACTCGCCACCACTCCCACCGCTCCCGCCTGACCGCAGGCCATCTGGCCCTCCACCACGTCGGCGCCCGTTCCCACTCCCGTCCCGGTCGCACGACGGCCTGCCGGGGCTGACGAGTCACCTTCCGCATGCCGCGATCAAGAGAGTTGCGAGAACCACCGATGCCGACATGGAACAGCGACGAGCTCAACCGCATCGCCGGAGCGGACGAGTTGGAGATGGCACCGCTCCGCCGTGACGGCACCCTGCGGGAGCCGGTGCCGATCTGGGTCGTCCGCGACGGTGAGGACCTGTACGTCCGCTCCTTCCGAGGCGCGAACGGAGGCTGGTGGCGCACGGCCCGCGCGAACCATCAGGGGCACATCCGCTCCGGCGGGGTCGACAAGGACGTCGCCTTCGCCGAGGTCCCGGACTCCGAGGTCAACGACCGTGTCGACACCGCGTATCGCACCAAGTACGGCCGTTGCGGTGGCGCGTACGTCGATCCCATGGTGGCGGCACGCTCGACGACGCTGCGGCTGGTACCCAGATGACCAAGACGATCCTGGTGGAAGGCGCTGAGCCACCACCGACACCCAGTCCCTCGCAGGAGTAAGCGCCATGCTCGGTCTCGAACTCGTCGTCGTCCTGGGTGCGGCCGTGCTGGTGGGCAACGTCCTGGGCCGGCGCTTCCGCGTCGCACCACCCGTCGCGCTCCTCGTCGTGGGCACAATCCTCGGTCTCGTCCCCGCCGTCCGCCAGACCCAACTCCCGCCCGAAGTCGTACTGTTGCTCTTCCTCCCCGTGTTGCTGTACTGGGAGAGCCTGACCACGTCCATGCGGGAGATCCGTACGAACCTGCGCGGGATCGTCCTGCTCAGCACGGTCCTGGTGATCCTGACCGCGGGCGCCGTGGCGGTTGCCGGACACGCGCTCGGACTCCCGTGGGGACCGGCCTGGGCGCTCGGCGCGGCCGTGGCTCCCACCGACGCCACAGCCGTGGGCGTCCTGGCCCGCTCTCTGCCTCGCCGCCAGGTCACCGTGCTACGTGCCGAAAGCCTCGTCAACGACGGAACCGCGCTGGTCATCTTCGGCCTGGCGGTCGGGATCACCGTCGGCGAGGAACACCTCACCCTTCCGCACGTCGGCGCGCTGTTCCTCCTGGCCTACGGCGGCGGGGCCGCGGTCGGCGTGGCGGTCGCCTGGATCAACATGAACCTGCGGCGCCGACTGGACGATCCCCTGCTCGGCAACCTCGTCATGATCCTGGCGCCGTTCACGGCGTATCTGCTGGCCGAGATGATCCATGCCTCCGGCGTCCTCGCGGTCGTCGTCAGCGGGCTGATCATGGCCCAGGTGGCTCCGAGCCTCATCCGCGCCGAGCACCGCCGCCAGGCACTGGCCTTCTGGCCACTGCTCACCTTCATCATCAACGGCGCACTGTTCGTCCTGGTCGGCGTGGAACTGCAGTACGCGCTGCGCCACCTGAGCCGATCCGACCTCAGGGATGCGCTGATCGCGGTCGGAGCGGTCAGTGTGGTTCTGGTCGCGGTCCGCTTCGCGTTCCTGTTCTCCTCCGCCTACCTGATCCGCGCGATCGACCGGCGTCCCCAGCAGCGGGAACTGAGAATCAGTCACCGGGCCCGTGTCGTCAGCGGACTGGCGGGCTTCCGGGGCGCGGTGTCGCTCGCGGTGGCGCTCTCCGTACCGGCGACACTCGACTCGGGCGAGCCTTTCCCCGACCGCGCCTTCATCGTCTTCGTCACCTCCGGCGTCATTGTCGTGACCCTCGTGGTGCAGGGACTGCTGCTTCCGGGCGTGGTGCGCTGGGCCCGGCTGCCTCCCGACACGTCCGTCGACGAGGAACAGATCCTGGCCGAGACCACCGCAGCCGAGGAAGCCATCAAGGCGCTGCCGCAACTAGCTGCCGAACGGGGCACCACCCCGAAGGTCGTGGAGTGGCTGCGCCAGGAGTACGAGGCCAATCTGGCGACCGTACGGGCCAAGGGCGCCGGTACCGACGACGATCCCGCTCTGCTCCACAACCGCCACTACACCGACCTGCGCCTCGCCCTGATCGCCAACAAACGTGCGACCGTCGTCCGCCTGCGCGACGAACGGCACATCGACGACACCGTGCTCCGCCGGCTCCAGGCCGCCCTCGACAACGAAGAGGTCCGGTTGGCCGGCGGCGAGCAGGTGGAGTAGGCCGAGTGCACCGGGCGTCCGCCCAAGCAGCCCACGAGAAAGGATCCCGCTGCCATGTCGTACGGCCTCATCGACGTTCACGCCCACCTCCTTCCCGACTTCTACGTCCAACAGGCGACGGCGGCCGGCCACGCCCACCCCGACGGCATGGGCGGCTGGCCGTCCTGGTCCGTGCAAGCCCACCTAGACCTGATGGACCGCCACGGCATCGAGTCCGCGATGCTGTCCATGTCCTCCCCCGGCGTGCACTTCGGCGACGACAAAGCGGCCCGCCTCCTGGCCCGGCGCGTCAACGAGTACACCGCCGAACTGACCCGGGACCACCCGGGCCGCTTCGGCAACTTCGCCTCCCTCCCCCTCCCGGATGTGGACGGCGCGCTGGAGGAGATCGCATATGTCTTCGACGAACTCGGCGCCGACGGCGTGGCATTGATGACACACACGCACGGCGTCTACCTGGGTGACCAGCGCCTGGACGCGGTCTTCGCGGAACTCGACCGCCGCCGCGCCGTGGTCTTCCTGCACCCCACCTCACCGGTGTGCTGGGAACGGTCCGCTCTCGGCAGACCGCGTCCGATGGTCGAGTACATCTTCGACACGGCCCGCACCGTCACTGACCTGGTGATGGCGGGCGTCCTGACGCGTCACCCGAACATGCGGGTGATCGTCCCGCACTGCGGCGGCGCGATTCCCGTCCTGGCCGACCGCATCAACGAGTTCATGAGCCTGTTCCTGCCTGAGCAGCAGGCGCCCAGCCCCGACGCGGTGCAGCAACTCCGCGGTCTGTACTACGACATGGCGGGCACTGCCTTCCCGCGCCAGGTCCCCGCGTTGCTGAAGCTCGTCGACCCTGACCGCGTGCTCTTCGGCAGCGACTACTGCTGGACGCCTGCGCCGCTGGCCGGCGCCCACATCGCGGCGATCGACGCGGCCGCACCACCGGCGCAGGACACGACATGGCGTTCGCTCACTACGGCGAACGCCCAACGCCTGTTTCCGCGGACAACGCGGTGAACCGCAGTACGCCGACCCTCGGCACGATCACGCGAAGGAAAAGCGACTCGCGACGGCACCGGATGCGGCGGCGGGCTGCCTATTGCCTGAAGCCCACCCACCAGCATTGACAGCAACGAGGAGGAAGAATGCACACCCGAACACTCGGACGCGACCTGCATGTCTCCGCCATCGGTCTCGGCGTCATGGGAATGTCCCAGAGCTACGGCCCCAATCCCGGCGATCGCACCGACATGATCGCCGTACTGCGTGACGCCGTGGACCGTGGAGTCACGTTCTTCGACACCGCGGAGGTGTACGGCCCCTACGTCAACGAAGAGCTCCTGGGAGAAGCCCTCGCCCCGGTGCGAGACCAGGCAGTGATCGCCACCAAGTTCGGATTCCGCATCGAGAACGGCGCCCCCGCCGGACTCAACAGCCGGCCCGAGCAGATCCGAGCCGTCGCCACGGCCTCCCTCAAACGGCTCAGGGTCGAAACGCTCGACCTTTTCTACCAGCACCGCGTCGATCCGGACGTGCCGATCGAAGACGTCGCCGGAGCCGTGGGGGAGCTCGTGCAGGAAGGCAAGGTGCGCTGTTTCGGGCTTTCCGAGGCCAGTGCGCAGACCATCCGCCGCGCCCACGCGGTCCACCCGGTGACGGCAGTACAGAGCGAGTACTCGCTGTGGACCCGGGACCCCGAACATGAGGTTCTGCCGACCTGCTCGGAACTCGGCATCGGATTCGTACCCTTCAGCCCGCTCGGCAAGGGGTTCCTGACCGGGACGGTGGACGCCACGACGCCATTCACCGCCGACGACGTCCGCACGAACATCCCACGGTTCACAGCCGAGAACCGGGCAGCGAACCAAGCGCTCGTCGACCACGTCAACCTGCTCGCGCAGGCCAAGGACGCCACACCGGGCCAGGTCGCGCTCGCCTGGCTGCTCGCACAGCATCCGTCGGTCGTTCCGATCCCCGGAACCCGGCGCACCGCACGCATCGAGGAGAACATCGGCGCCACCCGACTGCCCCTCTCCGCCGACGACCTCGCCGACCTCAACGGACTCGCCGGCCGCATCGGGGTACAGGGAAACCGCTACAACGAGCACCACATGTCCCTGGTCGACAAGTAGCTCGGCCCATCCATTTCGCCTGGCCGTTTTCACCGCTCCTTCTCCGGTCCCACCCGGTCGGCGCGTCCAGTGAATGACGAATCCGCGGGACCCAGCCCGGTACTCAGGGTCAACGCCGGAATTGATCGGAGACGTGAAGGCACTGACCGCGGCCGAGACCGTCCGAGGTCCCCTGCACCACGGCGAATCCGGAATCCGCTCCCTTCTCCCTCTCCCTTCCCTTCCCTTCCCTTCGACGATTGACGAACCCCTTGATGCGCATCGACACGCACGCTCACGTCTACCCCAGCGACTACCTGGACTTCCTGGCCGACTCGGGCGTCACGACCACCGGCGGCCAGCGCGGGCTCGGGGCCGACGACACCGACAAGGAACTCGAGGCCCGCTTCTCCCTGATGGAACGGGCCGGTGTGGACCGGCAGGTGATCTCGGCCTCACCGCTGACGGGCGCACTGCCGGATCCGGTTCAGGCCGCCGCAGCCGCACGCATGATCAACGACCGGTACGTCGACCTGGTGGACCGCCACCCCGACCACTTCCTGGCCTTCGTCGTGCTTCCTCTGCCGCACGTCGACGTGGCCTTGGCCGAACTCGCCCGCGTCCTCGACGCGCCGGGGGTGGTGGGCGTTGCCCTGACCACCTCGGCCGCGGGCCGGGCGCTGACCGACCCGGCCTTCGCACCGGTGTGGCAGGAACTCGACCGCCGCGGTTCCGTGATGTACCTCCACCCCTCCGGTGACGGCGTCGCCTCCCCGCAGATCAACGACCACCACCTCACCTGGATGGTCGGAGCGCCCGTGGAGGACACCGTCGTAGCGGCCCAGCTCATCACCCGTGGGTTCGTGACGCGCTACCCCCGTGTACGCATCCTCAACTCCCACTTCGGCGGCGCGTTGCCCATGCTGCTGGAGCGGTGGGACAACCTTGCCCACTTCGAGGCACCCGAGGCCCCCCTTCCGCCAAGCCGGGCGGCGCGCCTGATGTGGTACGACACCGTCGCCCACAGTTCCCAGACGGCGCTCCGGGCCGCGGTCCAGGCGGTCGGCGCGGACCGGCTCGTCCTCGGCAGCGACTTCCCGTACCAGGGCGGCGAGCACTACCTCGACACCGTCGCCTACATCGAACGGGCCGGTCTCGACGCGGAGGACACCCAGGGCATCCTGGCCGGCAACGCCGAATCACTTCTGGGACTGGCCTGAGCCTCGGGGCCTGTCGTGACCATCCGAAACCGGCAGCAGAGCCCGGCGACCGGATCACACGTGCGGACCGACCATGCGCGAGTTGCTGCCACAGGTCGCGGCGCGGCTGCGGGTGTCCGATGGGGCGGTGGTGGTCGAGGTCTTGGACAGCAACCGGGCCGCGCCAAAGATGCAGACGCCCGAGTCGGATGCCGAAGGCGGCCGGGGTCGTTGCCGAGCCAGGTCCGCAAGCCGCCCGGGGAGTCGAGGAGTAGGTCGGACGTCGGAACTCAAGCTCCGGGGACTTGTGGCACTGGGTACGTGACGGCGTGTGGTCGCCCCGGAGGTCGGTCGGCTTCCGGGGCGGCCGTGGTTCGGCGCGGGTGGTCGGGTGGACGGCTGGGGTGGTGCCTCCGGGCGAGCCGCGAGCGCCGAGCTGACGGGGCAATGCCCTGCCCCAACCCGGAAGGAACCTGCCGTGATGAACCGCCACCTGCGCAACGCGGTTCGAGGACGGAACCTCACTCTCAGGAAGGGAGGAGGAAGCCCAGCAGGCCGAGCAGCGCGCACGAGCCGAGGTTGACCGCCCGGTAGTGGAGGAAGATCGCGGCGAACTCTCGGATGGTCGCGCTGGGCCAGAAGTAGGCGGCGGTGGGCGAGCCGGTGACCTGGCCGTTCACGCCGGTGCGCCGGGCCGTCAGAGCGGCGCGGAAGACGTGGAAGTTGTTGGTGACGACCACACACCGGTGGTCCGGCTCGCGTTGCCGCATGAGCGCCTCGCTGAAGCGCAGGTTCTCCTCCGTGGTGCGTGAGCGGTTCTCCCGTACGACATGCCGCTCCGGGACGCCACGGGCGATGAGGTAGTCGGCCATCGCCTCGGCCTCGGGCAGGTCCTCGTCGGGGCCCTGGCCGCCGGAGGTGACCAGCACGGGCGGCCTACCCCGCGCCGCCTGCGCCTCGTACACCGCACGCGCCCGCTCCAGTCTGCTCGCCAGCAGGGGCGGCACCCGGGAGCCGCCGATCAGACCGGAGCCGAGGACGACGACGAAGTCCACGTCGTGACGGACCTTCAGCCGCGCGTAGAGGAAGGCGTAGGCGAGGAACGACAGGAAGACGTACGAGACGTAGCCGGCCACGAGGAGGACCGCTCCGGCGATGTGCCGCAACGGCGGCGAGTCGACGTCGGCGGCCGTCACGGTGAGCGAGACGCAGCCGAGGACGGCCAGCCCCGCCAGCCCGGAGAGCAGGTTGGCGGGGCGTGGGCCCTCCTTGCGGACCATCGTCACCGCGTTCGCCATCAGGAAGAACGCGAGCGCGAGCACCCCCAGAGCCAGCAGCACGAGGGCGAGGGTCATCGCCGCGAGGAGGGGTGGGGGCGCGCTGCCGGCTGCCATTTGGGCGAGCAGCGCCAGAGTCAGCAGGACGAGGCACAGTCCGAGGAGGACGGCGTTGCCGAAGCGGCGGGGGTCTTGCCGCGTCCGGGCCAGGAGGAGCAGGAAGGCCAGCCCGGCGAGGATCGCGAAAATGACGATAGGCATGGGTTGTTGTCACCTTTGCTGATCGGGGGCGTTGCCCTGGCCCGGGATGCGGGTACGGCGGTGGCCTGTTACTCGGGGCGTGGGCCTGACTGCTCCGTGACCGACCTCAGCAGCGGGCGGCTGAGCGCGCCGGCCGCCAGCAGTCCCGCGACGCCGACGCCGAAGCACAGGGCGAGCAGGACCAGGCCGCCGGTTTCGATACTCGAGCCCTCACCGAGGGTGAGCGGGGCGGCGGTGAAGATGCCTGTCAGGGCTGCTCCGCCGGCGAGGACGGCCACGGGGAGGAGGGTCTCCTTGCGGCGGGCGGCGTCCAGGGTCCGCAGCGGTGTACCCGCGAGGCGGAGCAGGCCGTAGGTGCGGCGGCGGTCCAGGACGGAGGCGGCCGCGGTGATGCCCGCGGAGGCGATCGCGGTGATGAAGGTGACGCCGAGGATGACCCGGGTGGCGTTGGAGAAGTCGTCTGCGAACAACCTGGTCGACCAGTCGATGTCGGTTCCGGTGACCGGGTACTGGCCGGGTACGAGGGACGTCAGCGCGGTGCGGGCGCGGTCCAGCTGCTCGGTGCCGCCGGGCATGGTGGCGGTGACCTGGACGCTGTTCTCGCCGCCGCCCGTGGCGACCCAGTCGGTGTCCGTGCCGATGGTGGCGGTGATCCCCGCGTGTTCCAGGCGATGCCGCGCATCCTGTTGGACCACGGCCGCCCGGCTTTTGGGAACAGCCACGGCAAGGGTGTCGGGATGTCCCCACGGAGAGACGCCTGAGATCGCGAAGAGAGCGAAGAACCCGGCCACGAATCCGGCGAGGGTGAGCCCGGAGACCGTACGCCAGCCGCTCTTGGGATCGTCCAGCAGGCGGCGGCCGGCCAGCAGGGTCGCCGGCTTCTGGGCAAGGGCGCAGATGATCCGCCCGAGGACGCCGACCACCCACGGGCCGATCACGGACAGGGCGAGGAAGACCGCGGCGAAGAACACGAGGGGGCCGTTGACATCGCTCTTGTGCTCCTGGGTGAACAAGCTGTAGCCCACGATCACCGCGACGAAGGCCAGGGCGCGCAGGAAGCTCATGCGGGGTGGCTTGGAGCGGCGCGCCACGCCCAGGGGGCCGACGACGACCTGGCGCAGCCCGACGAGCGCGCTGACGACCACCATGGCGACGACACCGGCGAGCACGGCGAGCAGCATCGGGAGCCCCACCCACAGGTCTGCCGCGTACCAGGAGCCGCCCGCCACGGACACCCGCGCGGTGGCCGGCATGAGCAGTCCGTATCCGATGGTGCCCAGCAGCGCGCCCGCCGCGCCGGTGAGGGCCGCCTCGGCGGCGGTCATCCCGGCGATCCGGCCCGGGGTGGCACCGATGAGCCGCAGCGCGGCGAGGCGCTGGTCGCGGCGGGAGACCGACAGGCGGGCGGAGGATGCGCCCAGGACCAGCAGCGGTACGACGACGAGGATGGTGGCGATCTTCGCGAGAGCCACGTACCCGCTGCCGATGCCGTCGGTCGAGCGCCGTCCGGTGAAGTCGGCGACCCTGGTGGGGGTGACGGTGTCCCCGGGGCGGCGCGCATCGTCTGCGCGCGGGGTGGTGACGGCGACGGCGGTCGGCCTGTGGCCGACGACCGCGACCAGGTCGCCGGGGTGGGCCACCGCGGCGCGGCCGAGGGTTCCCGCCACGGTGCCGGGCACGGGATGCCGGTCGGTGGGAAGGCGGTGGAGCAGGTCGGCGAGGGCCGGGGAGACCCACACCTCGCCCGGCTCAGGGAAGCGGGGCATGCCGGGCGGGGCGGGGGCCTTCTTGCCCGGGAGCTGTGCCACGTCGACGACCGTGACGGGGGTACCGCCGCTGAAGGTGGTACCGACCGCCTCGACGGCAACCGGAGCCGCGGACTTGACGGGGGTGCGCCAGTCGATGCGGTCGGCTCGCTGCTGGAAACCGAGGTTGACGGCCACGCAGATCAGCAGGAGCGCGGTGCTGATGGCGGCCGCGGCGACGGACAGGGAGGTGGCCAGCAGCCCGGTGCGGCCTCCGGCGCGGGTCAGCCGCCAGGTCAGGGTCCAGGTGGTGCGGTCCAGGGCCCTCATCGGTCGTACCTCGCGTCCGCGTCGTAGTCGGCTGGGCGTCCGGCGGTGCCCCGGGCGGCGTGGGCGACGGCGCTCGTGACCGCGGCCCCGTCCGGCGTCCGGTGGTCCTCGGACAGGCGGCCGTCGCGGACGCGGATGGTGCGGTCGCACCAGCGCGCCACGTCCTCGTCGTGGGTGACCACGACGAGTGCGGTTCGCTGCCTGCGGGTGGTGGTGACCAGGAGGTCGATGACCTCCATGCCGGTGACCTGGTCCAGTGCGCCCGTGGGCTCGTCGGCGAAGATCACCTGGGGGCTGCCGACCAGCGCGCGTGCGATGGCCACACGCTGCGCCTGCCCGCCGGACAGTTGTCCGGGCCGCCGCTCCTCCATGCCCGCGAGGCCCAGCGGCGGGAACCACCCCCGCGCCTTCTGGACCGCTTGGCGGCGGGGCATGCCACCGAGCATCAACGGCAGGGCCACGTTCTCGTCGGCGGGCAGCTCCGGCAGCAGTTGGCCGGACTGGAAGACGAAGCCGAAGCGGGTCCGGCGCAGCTCGCTGCGGTGCGGCTCGTCCAGCTGTTCCACGCTCACCCAGGCTCCGTCCGAGGGGACCCCCGTCTCGCTTCGCTCGCCGGCGAGCATCACCTGGCCCTCGTCGGGGCGTTCGATGCCGGCGAGGCAGTGCAGCAGGGTGGACTTGCCCGACCCGGACGGGCCCATGATCGCCAGCGACTCGCCCCCCGAGACGGACACGTCGACACCGGCCAGGGCGCGGGTCGGACCGTAGGACTTCTTCAGACCGGCGGCCACCAGGACGGGGTAGGCAGCGGTCGTGCGGTACGAGTTCATCGGGCGGACTCCACGGTGACGAGGGCGCACAGGACGAGGCACAGCCCGGCGAACGTCGCCAGGGCCGGTTGGAGAACGGTGAGGATCTGCATGCCGTCGACTGTCCAGCCGTACCGCCCCGCGCGTCCTCGGCCGCCGGACCGGTCCGGGACCGCCGGCATCGGCCTGCGGGCCGACCCGCTGCTCGGCCGTACGTCCGTACTCCTTGCGGCGCGGATCCCGATATATCCCGCTCTCCCCGGCCGTCCGGCGCGCCGTCACAGTCTCCCTCTGCGGGGCCCTGGTGTGGTTGCTCGACCTGGTGGCCGGACCTGCACTCCGGTACGCGACAGCCGGCTGCCGCCCGCCTGACCCGTGAATCGGCCTGCGGGCCGACCCCGGTCGCACACGGTCGGCCGACCGGCCGAAGCGCAGCCACCGTCCGGCGGGCCACTCTTCCGTTGACAGCCTCACCGCAGCAAGCACATCGCAGGAGAGAACATGAAATACGCCGCTGTGTCCCTGGTGACCGCCACCGTCGTGGCCGTGGGCGGGTTCGCTTTCGTGGCCGTACCGCGGCTGCTGAGTACGGAGTCGACCAGCACCGCCGGTGCCACCGGGGCCGTGAGCCGTGCAGAGGTCGAGAAACAGGTCCGCGAGAACTACTCCGTGCCGCTCATCCAGGAGAAGCCGAAATCCGTGAGCTGCGCCGGAGGTCTCAAGCCACGGCAGCACGACTCGGTCGAGTGCACTGTGACGTCCAAGAACGGGAAGCGGCAGCAGATCATGGTGTCCGTGACCAAGGCCAACGGGAACGGTGTCTCGTACGACTACGCGGTGCTGGAGAATTAGGACTGTCCGCTGTGGCCCGACGCGGGGGTGTCAGGACGGCATGGCCATGGCGAAGACGGAATTGATCACCCCACCCGCGCCGACCGCACCGACCGCGCGCCTGCGACCCGATCACAAAGCCTGCGCGGTCGGGATCACGGGAAAGACATGACTGGCCCTAACCGGGCCGGTGAACAGGATTCGCACCGCGTGCACTCCTTGCTGCGCTTGTGGACACGGCGTCGGCGTTGTTCCAGAGCTTTGACACATCGCAACGGCCCGCCGGATGAACCGACGAGCCGTCACGAAAGGCCTACGCCAAGGCGTCAGAGACCACTCTCAGCAATAGGTCGCCCACGGAGGGGGGTTGTCGCAGTAGGAGGGAGGGTCAGGCAGGACTATGTCGTCCGCGTGGGCCTGCGTCTGCGGTACGAAAACTGCTCCCAGTGCGGCAGCCAGGACGGCGGCCATCACCGCCGTCCTCCGGAACCGGTCAAAGACCGTACTCATAGCATCTCCTTGAGTGCTCGATGTTTGGTGTGGCAGCGTCAAAACAAAGGCGTCAGAGCTGCCCAGGCGTGGCACGGCAGATCAACTGCAGTGCCAATCGGACGGATAGAGCGTGCAGAAAGGCTGGGAGGTAGAGGGCCCAATAGGCACAGTGCCCGCGTGGGCCTGCGTCTGCGGTACGAAAACTGCTCCCAGTGCGGCAGCCAGGACGGCGGCCATCACTGCCGTCCTCCGGAACCGGTCAATGACCGTGCTCATATACATCTCCTTGAGTGCTCGATGTTTGGTGTGCCAGCTTCAGAATTGCGTTCGCATTCAGCCTCCATTCATTCCTTTGCTGAGCTCCGGTTGTTGCGACCTTCCCGTCAAGCCCCCTGTTCTACGGGGTGACGGTCAGGACAGTTGTGCCGACGGTGTCCGGGCCGTCGCCGTAGCCGACCAGGCCGAGGTAGACGCCGCCGGCCGGGAGGTTCCGCCAGGAGACGGTGGTCGGGACGGTGTCGCCGCGGGAGACCGGGTGCGTGGCCGGAGTGACGGTGGCCGGGTGGTCGGGGGTGTCCGGGCCGATCAGCCAGGTGTGGAGGGTGTACGTCTGGCTGGTGACGCCCGGCGGCAGGGCGTACTGGATGACGTACACCGTGTACGTGCCCGGCTCGAGGTCGGCATGCTCGTCGTTGCTGCTGCCGGGCCTGGTGAGCAGGTGGCCGTCCTTGTCCAGCACCCACAGATCCAGGTCACTGCCTGCGAGATGTTCGGCGGAGAGGATCGCGACGCGGGCCAGGCCGGCGCCCTCCAGAACGGTGAACTCGGCCTTGGCCACGGAGGGCGACGGGCGCGACGGGTCGAAGTCGGTGTTCACGCCGGTCAGGGTGCCGCTCTTGACCGTGCCCGCGTACAGGCCCCGCACGGTGGTGGTGAGGGTGCCGTCGAAGCCGACCTTCGGGGTGAAGGTGACCGCGCCGGTGGCGCCCTCGCCGGTCGCCTCGGCCGGGATGTCGAGTGCCGAGGCCCGCAGGGCGACGGCGCTGCGCACCCGGTGGGTCTTGTCGCTCCAGCTCACCGATCCGTACGACCACTTCCCGAAGGCGGCGTCGGTGCGGGTGAAGGCGACCTGGTAGGTGGCCGAGCCGCCGGGCGGGACGACCAGCCTCTCCGGCGAAAGTTGGGCCTCGTAGCCGGGCGGCGTCCGCAGCGCGGCGGTGTAGACACCGGTGGTGGCGGAGACGTTGGTGACGGTGCGGGTCACGGTCTGCTTCCCCGCGAGGTCACCCACCGAGATCGTCGGGGAGTTGAGGTCGCTCGGGTCGGTCTTCCGGGCGGTGGCGCAGGCGTCGCCGCCGTCGGCGGCGGTCACCGGAGGCCGACCCAGGGCGCACAGGTACGCCGTCCAGTCGGCGGACGTGGAGTCGTAGACCAGGCCCGGGTCGTCGGCCGGGTTCGGGGCGACGTGCCCGCCGCCGTAGTCGAGTGGGGTGGCCGCGGCGCCGGAGCGCTGGATCGGCCTGCCCGCGCTGTCCTTGGTGGTGGCGGTGGTCATCAGGGCCGACTTGACCTCCATCGGAGACCAGTCGGGGTGCAACTGGCGCAGCAGCAGGGCCAGCCCGGCCACGTGCGGCGTGGACATGGACGTACCGGACATGAGGCCCTGCTCGCCCTTGAAGGCACCGCCGGAACCGCCCGGGGTGGTGCCGGCGGTGATGTCCACGCCGGGGGCTGTGACGTCGGGCTGGAGCAGGTCGCCGCCACTGTTGACGTCCGGGCCGCTGGAGGAGAAGTTGGCCACCTCCGGCGCCTCTTGGTGCACGGCCCGCGCCGCACCGAGCACGGCGGTGGCGCCGGTACTGTCGGCGTACGCCTTGATCGCCACGCCGGTGGCCCGGTCGACGTGGACGGACGGGACGGTGTAGGCGCCGGCGATCTGCGCGTCGATCGGGGTGACGTTGTACAGCACCATGCCGGCGCCGCCCGCCGCCTCGACCTCGTCGCTCTTGTCGGTCAGGACGACGCCGCCGTACGCGCAGAGCACGATGGCGCCCTTCACCTGGTCCGGGTCGAGGGTGCCGGTCCGGCACTGCCCGGCCGCGGTGGCGTCCGCGCCGCTCCTGCCCGCCTTCGCCGCGTCGACGAGCGGCGCGGACGGCACGGCGGAGGCGCTGGTGCCGACGCCGGAGTAGGAGGCGCCGTCGCCGAGGGTGACGGTCGTGCGGTAGCCGACGTCATGGGTGGAGGCGGCTACGGTCGTCACCCACGGAATCCCGTTCGCGGCGGTGCCGGGCCCCGAGTTGCCCGAGGCTGCCGAGATGAAGACGCCGGCCTTGGCGGCGTTGAACAACGCCATGTACTCGGGGCGGTTGGCGGGCTCGTCGAACGCGCCGGCGATGGAGTAGTTGATGACGTCCACACCATCGGCCACGGCCCTGTCCATGGCTGCGACGATGTCGGCCGTCCCGCAGACGCTGTTCCAGCACACCTTGTAGGCGGCGATGCGCGCGGCCGGGGCTATCCCGGATATCCGGCCGGATATCGCGGTGTCGGGCACCGAGGCGGGCACGTCGGCGAGGCCGGCCGCCGTGGTCGCGGTGTGCGTGCCGTGGGCCTCGGGGTCCATCGGGGACGGCCAGTCGTCCTGCCCCGGGTCGAAGACGTCCTTGTTGTAGTACTGGGCGCCGATCACCTTGTTGTTGCAGGTGACCCGGTGCGCGGGGTCGTCGCCGGGGTCACAGCCGCCCTTCCACTTCTTGGCGATGACCTCGGCGTCGGGCCGGGGCTCCGGAAGGGCCCGCAACGACGGGTTGTTGGTGTCGATCCCGGAGTCCAGAAGACCGATGATCATCCCCTCCCCCGCGTTCCGCTGACCGCCGGGGATCTTGGAGTACAGACCACCGGGCTTCTTCAGACCGAGGAACCCGACCGTGTCGGCGGGCGGGAGAGAGCCTGCGGTGGTCGCGGTCGGGGTACCTGCTGTGGCGGCCGTGGCCGCGGTACCGGCCATGGTGTCCGCGGCGACCAGATGGCTCGCCTCGCTGCGGGTCATCGAGACGACGCCGGGGGTGCGGGCCAGTTCCGCGGCCTGACCGGCCGTCAGTTTTGCGGAGAACCCGTTCAGTACGTACTGGTAGCTGTACAGCGGAGTGACGCCCCGCACCTCGTCCAGCACCTGGTCGCGTGCCTGCTTCAGTCGGCCGAGGTGGTCGCGTACGGCTTGGGAGCGCGGGTTCACCTTCTCTCCGGGCGCCGGCGCGGTCCCGCCGTACGTGGCGACGGGCTGGTCGGCGAGTTGGACGAGGTAGGTGCCGGCGGCGTACGTCTGCCGGGTGGTGTCGGCCGGTTGCCGCGCCGCCGGGCCGGTGGGCGCGGCCTGCGCGGGCGGGCCGGCGGCGAGAAGCAGAAGGCTGCCGGCGACTGCCGGGGCCAGGAGCGACGCGGCTCTGCCGCCGAGGCGGCTGCGTCGGCCGAGGTGCTGCTGAGACACAGAGTGCCCTTCCCCCTGCGCATGCATGGGACAGGCATGCGCAGGGCGTGGAGTGGTCAGTTCCCCGAGATCACAGCCACCTTGTCACTAATGAAGTTGCTTGAGAAGAGTCAAACGCTTGATAGATTAACAACTGCACATTTTCTCCACGGAGTTTTCCGACCACGGCCATCTAGGGCGGCAAAAACCGCCCCTGCCCGGCCGGTCAGGGGCAGTCGTACGTGAAGCGAGTCGTCGCCGTGCGGCGGGTGGGCGAGAGGAGGCGCAGTTCGGCCCGTGCCGTCCGGTGGCCCTTGCATGCGCAGACGACTCACGGTGACCGCGACCGCCCCGGACGGGCCGCGGCCCATGACGTCGCCGACGCCGAGGGCAACCTGGCCGCCCGAGAGCGGGATGACCGGCCGCTGTCGTCGTTGCTTCGCCTGCCTGGCCGACGGCTTCGCGAGGAAGGCCATCCGCCCCTCGCGCATAGAATCTGCCCATGGCCAAGAACCGCGCCGCCAAGCGGACCCCCAGCGCACCCGTCGGTGAAACCAGCCCCGACGGGCAAGCCGAGTCGGCACAGGGCAGCGAGGCCGCGGAACCGGTCCAGTGGCTGAACGAGGAGGAACTCCACGCCTGGATGGCCCTGGCCGGCATGGTGACCAAGCTGCCCGCGGCCATGGACCGGCAGCTCCAGCGCGACGCCGGGCTCACACACTTCGAGTACCAGGTCCTCGTGGGCCTGTCCCGGGCCCCCGAGCACACCCTGCGCATGAGCGAGCTGGCCGACTTCACCGCAGGTCAACTGCCGCGCCTGTCCCAGGTCGCGGCCCGCATGGAGCAGCGCGGCTGGCTCACCCGCCGCCCCGACCCCACCGACGGCCGCTACACCCTGGCCAGCCTGACCGACACAGGGATGACGAAACTCGAAACCAGCGCCCCCGGTCATGTCACCGCGGTCCGCCGCCTCATCTTCGACAGCCTCTCCCCCACACAGGTACGCCAGATGACCCAGATCGCGCAGCGCATCATCCAGGCAACGGGCAGCGCCGAGCTCCGCTGAGGCTCAAGTCCGTGACGTCTCCGATCAGACACGAGACATCACTTCACACGTGAAGTGAATCACTCGAAGCGCCAGTGGCGCCATGAAGTGACGTCCATTTAACTTCACGCATGAAGCATTAAACGGCGGGGCCCGGTGGCCACACCATCGCCCACCTTCCGTGCCACGCATCCATGGTCACCGGAAACCACCTGCCAGCCGCCGTAGGCCAGGACGCCCAAGAAGGCCCCCACAATGCGTAAGAGACGTGCGGCACAAAGATGCAGGAGCAAAGCCAGGACAGAGAGGAATCCAGCAACAGCCCGACCACGAGACGTGGAATGCTCCGGCACCATGGGATCGTCCGTGACGCGGACGATCAACCTGACCCGGGCCCAGCGACTCGCCGAGGCCGCCATCCGCCATCCGCCATCCGCCAGGCCTAGACCCGACCGTGGGACCGGTGACCGCTGCCGCGGTGAGCCTGTCCCACAGCGGACCCCCGTAGCCTTCGCCAGTGCTGCTGCTCTCGACTCAGGTGATCAAGTCGCCCAGCGGCAGGGCACACAGGGGGGTCGGCGGCGGACAGCAGTCCCTGGCCCGGTTCACGGGTGGCCACGACCCTTACCATCCCGTCGGCAGGCTCCTGAGGAATGGGGCAAGCCGGTCGGGGGGCCGGCAGCAGCGGATCCTGGTTGGCGATCAGGCCGGACTGCGTACCCAGGAGCGTGTAGAACTCGCACAGCACGGCCGGCAGGGAGCAGCCGAGCGTCGCCTCGGCCCGCGCCAGTTCCGCTGCTGGCGTGCCGTCGTCCTCGGTCAACGGCTCGTCCCAAGCAGCGGCAAAGGCGCGGACGAATACCCACGCCCGCTCCTGGTCGGTGATTCCGCCGTCCAGAGCCTGGGCCACGTCGAACACGCCAGTCATGCCGCGACCGTACCGGAAGCACACGCTGCATCACCCGCAGACGATCAGCCCGCCAGTGAGAGTAGACATACCGAGCCAGCCCGATGCTCCTCGCCAAGATCGTGTTACGAGCTCCTGTGTCCCGTGCGCCATGCGCGGCACCTGGACATCCGGAGTCCTGGTCGCCGCTGCGACAGGCCATCCACTGCCCACGACACGGCTATGCGGTGCCCCATTCATGGACGAGCGCGGCCGCCTCGCCGCGAGAGCTGACGCCCAGTTTGCCGAGGATCTTCGCCACGTGGAACTTCACCGTCGACTCGCTGATGTGCAGATCTTGCGCGATGTCCCGGTTGCGCCGACCGCGGGCCAGCTGTCCCAGCACCGCCAGTTCCCGTTCTCCCAGCGCGGTCAGGGGGTGCTGGCGGGGTGTGTTGGGCGATGCGAGAGGGATCTCGAGGGTCACCGCCGTGCCCCATCCGGGCACCGCGTCCAGTTCGACCCGCCCGCCGAGCGGTGCCAGTCGCTCGGTGACACGCCGGGCGTCGAGGGCGCTGCGGGACAGGGTCCCGGGTCCGTTGTCCCGTACGGTGACGCGCAGTTCGTCCGTACCGACTTTCCAGCCGACGTGGACTCGGTGCTCTCCGTCACCGTCCGAACCGTGCCCCTGGTCGTCGAGTGACGCGTGCACGGTGGCCCGGACCACGGCAAGCGCCGTGTCGGTGACATCGGCGGGCAGCAGCCGGTCCGCGCCCTCCTCCGCGCCGGGCGGACCCAACTCCAGCTGTAGGCCGCGAGCGCGCAGGATCCGGCGCAGCGACACGGCGAGCCGCTCGAAGGCGTCTCCGGCCCGCTCCTCCGCCAGCGACTGGTCGAGTTCGGCCCGTGACCGCAGTTCGTCGAGAGCGGAGACGGCGAGGTCGACGGCACGCGTGCGGGCGTTCGTGTCGTCCAGGGCGCGGTCGCGCAGGACGCCGAGCAACGCGGTCAGCGCGCCCCCGTGGGTGTCGCGGAGCTCGGCGATGGCGGCGGCACGGGCCGCCGCCGCGGCTCGTGACGCGGCCAGCGACCCGGGGAGCGTCTCGGTCCGCACGCCGTCCCGGTGCGCGGTCACCAGGTCCCACAGCAGCTGGGCGGGTGTCAGGTGTTCCTCCGGTACTGCCGTGTCCTCGGTCCGTATGACGACCAGAAGCGCGCTCTGCCCAGTGATGTCGCTGGTCAGAGCCAGCACGGGCACGTCGACGCCCGCCATCGTGGCCCGCCCCTGCCAGTTTCCCCTCGCCGGCAACAGCGGCCGCAACGCGACCAGGTCGGCGGCGGTAGCGACGGAGCCGGCCCGGCCCGGGGCTTCACCGTGGGTCAGGAACGGCGAGTATGCGCAGTTGCCGGTCAGCTGGGCGATCGCCCGGTGCGGAATCGTCTTCGCCAGCACGGCCGACAGGCGCGACAGGGTATCGGACAGCGGCGCCTGGATCAGCTCGACTGCGGCCATCAGATTCATGTCCGCCAGCGTAAGCAGTCGGCCCTCCCATCGGATCGTCCTTTCGGCTAGTTCAAACCGTCCGAAAGGACAGCGCCAGTCGAGCCGTCCAGCCGGAGGCTGGAGGTGTTGTCCACGACCGGCCGCCACCACCACGGCGAGCTGATGCATACGAACGACGGGAAGTGACAGACGTGAAGGCGATCTCGTACGGGGAGTACGGCGGTCCGGAGGTTCTGCAGCTGACGGAGGTGACAGAGCCGCACGCCGGCCCCGGGCAGGTGCGGGTGCGGATTGTCGCTGCCGCCGTCAATCCCATCGACTTCAAGATTCGGCGCGGCTGGGTCCAGGAGATGATGGGCCCCGTGTCCTTCCCCGCCGTCCCCGGCATGGAAGCGGCAGGCATCGTCGACGAGTTGGGTGAGGGCGTCACCGGTGTCTCGGTCGGGGACGAGGTGATGGCCTGGACCGAGACTGGCTCCTACGCCGAGTACGCCCTGGCCTCGGACTTCGCGCCCAAGCCGGCCGGCCTCGACTGGGAGACGGCCGCCGCGCTGCCCGTGGCCGTCGAGACCTCCGACCGTGCGCTGGTCGAGCTCGCGGTCGGCCCGGGCGAGACCCTCCTGATTCACGGAGCCGCAAGTGTGGTCGGCTCCGTCGGCGTCCAGCTCGCCGTGGCCCGCGGTGCCACCGTGATCGGTACGGCGTCCGAGGCCAACCACGACTACCTGCGCTCTCTCGGCGCGATCCCCGTGGTGTACGGCGACGGCCTCGCCGACCGTGTCCGCGCCGTCGCCCCGCAGGGCGTCGATGCCGTCTACGACGTCGCCGGCATCGACGCACTGGATGTCTCCGTCCAACTGCGCGGCGGCACCACCGAGCGCATCGTCACCATCTCCGACCCCCGGGCCTTTGAGCTGGGTATCACCTTCTCCGGCGACAACCGACGGTTCGGGCCGGAGCTCACCGAGTATGCCCGCCTCGCCGCCGACGGACGCCTGAGCGTGCGCGTCGACCGGAGCTTTCCACTCGCCGACGCCGCCAAGGCGCACGAGCTGAGCGAGACCGGCCGTGCGCGCGGCAAGGTGCTCCTGCGCCCGTAGGGGGGCCTCGGAGAGCTACGGCGTCGCTCTCCCGCACGCTCCTTGAATTGTCTCTAGATGTTGGTGTGCCCGTCCGCGACACCGAAAATGATCGCTTGATCTCCGTTCGCCAGGCATGGTTTCGCTCGTTCACCGGCTGGGGTGGCAAGCCGGCGACCTGCCGCAAGTTCGCCCCAACCGGACTGGAAGGTGTCGCGGAGCCTCGGAGCGCCGTGCCTTCTGGCGTTCAGGACGGTACGGCCGCGGGCCAGGGTGTGCCGGTCTCCGCGTCCCAGCGGCGGACGGTGGCGCCGTCTGCCGAATACAGCACCGCACGGCCGTCCACCGGTGCGGACGCGACATCCAGCACGATGCGGCGGTGGCCGAAGAGTGGCGGACCGACCGGTTCGCCGGTCTCCGCGTCGAGGCGGTGCACCTGGCGGCAGCCGGCAACCGCCAGGCAGGGCCGGCCGCCCAGTTCGTAGACACAGAAGCCGTTCAGGTCGCCGATTCCGATCGGGGAGCCGATCTCCAAGCCTGTCTCGGCGTCGATCCGATACAGCTTCCGGTACGGGCCGGAACCGTCGGTGAATGCCAACCGCGGACGGCCCTCGGCCACATAGCGGACCGGAGGCATCAGGGTCGACCCGAAGAGCGGGTCCACGGGCCGACCGGTGGCGAGCGCGATGCGGATCAGGTTTCGCTCGCCCTCGGGCGTCCGACGCGTCACCATCAGGAGGTCGTCGTCGACACCCAGCATCGCCGAGTTGGCGGTCAGCGTTATCGGCCGCCCGGACGGTACGCCGGTCCGAGCGTCGAACCTCAGGACCACACCGTCGGCGTGTCCGACGAAGCATTCGCCGCCGTGCGCGGCCACCGTCATTGCCCGCCGTGCCGACGGCCGCAGGCGCAGACCGGGCCGGACCAGCGGGGTCGCACGCCAGTCGGCGCCGACCGGACGCCAGAGCCGAGGGTGACGGCCGTCGGCATCCACGGTGAGCACGCCGGGGCCATCGCGATCCACGAAGGGATGCACCGACAACTCGTCCTTCGAGAACAGAACGCTCGATTGCGAGATGGAGCCGGCAAACGGCCAGGCACCTTCCGGTCCCGGATAGCTGAATGTGTGGATCGGCTCGCCGTCGTGCGGTGAGCGGAAGGCCAGATCCGATTTCTCTCGCGTGATCAGCATGCCGCCGGCCACGGTGAGCCGGCCGGTCGGGCTGTCCAGCAAGGGCCGGGCCACGCCGCGCCATCGTGGCTCGTAGGCGCCGCCGAGCAGCACCCCCGCATCCACACCGACCAGCAGGCGTCGCACGGGGTAGTCGCCCGCGCGGCCCAGCCGGCCCGCCTCGGCCAGCGCGGGCCGCGCAGCGTCCAGTTCCGCACGCAGTGCGTCGACCATCGCGTCCAACTCGACACCGGTCATCGTCGGCCGGTCCAGGGCCGCGTCCGCGATGGTCTCGATCAGCTCCAGTGCCGTCTCGCTCCCGACACCGGACGGCTGCGCCGCGATCCGGGCCAGGAAGCGCAACGTGGGCACGGCGGCCGGCCGGAAACCTTCAGGTTTGCCACTTACGGTCGCGTACCAGTAGTCGTGGTCGTTGTCCTCCAGGACGTCATAGATCCGGTTCTCGTTCCCGCCCTCCGCGGCCAGCGACCGTAGCGCCGAGACCAGCTCCGCCGCGTCGTCCGGGCTCAGCAGTTCGTCCCACGCGACTTCGTCGAGACCGTCGAGCGGGCGATCCCAGTGCGGCTCCATGTGTATGACCGACCCCTCCAGCGGGCGCAAGGCCGGTGGCGAAGCCGCGGGCCTGCCACCGGTTGTTACTCAGCAACGTTTGTCAGAACAGATCGGCGATGAGGCCACCGGTTCGGGAACCGGCCGAGTTGCCGACGTCCTCCGCCGTCACGTGCACACGCTGTGCCGGTACTGCGGCGTCGATGTCGCCCACGACGCCTCCGGCCTGTGACGCCACCCTGCCCGCTGACACCGCGCCCGCCCTGACCTCTCCCCCGCCTGCGCCACCGCACTGACGGCGGCGCAGCACGGCGGCCCCGCCTCGGCCTCCCGACCACGGCCCAGCCAGCTTAGTGACCTGCGGATTCACGGACAGGCACAGCAGAGCGTACGGACGGTTGTCGACCGGGTCGTCGTCGGGGATTTGAGCCTGGTCCACGGAGGCGTTGCCGCTTCGTGACCGTGGTCGGGCCTTCGTGGTCGGAGTTCTGGTCGGTCCGGCTGCTGTGACCGCTACGCGCGGCGCCGGACGGGCCGGTACCGCACCGGACGGGAGCGAGTAGATCCATGACGAACGGCGTGAACGCGGGCAGCGGAGACCGGCCGACGGCTGGGGGCTTGGTCGAAACCGTGCACGGAACTCGGTGCCCCACCTCCCCCGCATTCGGCCTCCTTGCCGGTGTGCGTCCAGGGCGGAGTTTTTACGTCGTACCCCTGAGAGCCCGCCAACCGCAAGGCGTAGGCCCCCTGCGGCGCGGCCTTGCGTTCTAGGAGTCGTTGCAACACCCCAGCTCAAGGGGTGCGATGGACTTGGAGATCCGCAAGGAGCGAACGGCCAGAGCGGACACCGCCCTGCAAACTCCCCAGGGAGGCGCACGGTGAGCCGGACACCGGCCCCAGGCCGTCCGCGGCCTTCCTGGACGCGTCCTGCCCTCCGGCGTATGGGCCCCGGCTGCGGCATACACCGCTACCGAGGCCCATATTCCCTCTGCCGCCCAGCAGTTCGCAGCCCTGGCCGAACAGACCGCGGCCCGCCTTGTCCGCGGTTGCGGGCGGGGAGCTGTCGTCGGCGCAGTGCGTGCTGTACGTGGGCGTTGCCGGGCCCTGCGCTAGAAGGTCAGGTTCCAGGCGTCGATCTTGCCCGTGTCGGAGGCGGCGTTGTCGTTGACGCGCAGCTTCCAGGTGCCGTTCGCGACCTCCGAGGAGGCGTTCACGGTGTAGGTCTGGGCGATGTTGTCGGCGCTGCCGCCGGTGTGGTTGTGCAGTGTGTAGACGGTGCCGTCCGGCGCCACCAGATCGACCTTCAGATCACCGATGTAGGTGTGCTTGATGTCCACACCCACCTTGAGAGTGGCCGGGGCGTTGCCTGTCACGCCGGTGACGGCGATCGAGCTCTCCACGGTCGCGTTGTCGTTGATGGTGACGTCCGCGAGGTTCTCGAAGTACTTGCCGGGCGGCGGGGTGGTCCCGACGGCCTTGAGGGCGTCGGTCTGTCCCTCACCGAAGAACGAGTTGTTGGCCGTCGTGCCCGTGCAGCGGCTGTCCGAGGGGCAGGCGATGTCGTTGGCCTGGGCGGCCAGCTTGGCGCGGATCTCCGCCGGGGTGATGCCCGGGTTGGCGCTGGCGATGAGTGCCGCCACACCGACCACGTGCGGGGTGGCCATCGAGGTGCCGCTCTTGCTGCCGTAGCCGCCGCCGGGGACGGTGGAGTACACGCTGCTGCCCGGCGCCGCGATGTCGATGACGCCCTGCCCGTAGTTGGAGAACGAGGCCTTGGTGACGCCCGTGCCGTTGGCCGCGACCGTGACCACGCCCGGCAGCTCGGTCGGGATGTCGAGGCAGGCGTTGGTGATGGTGCGGGTGACCGGCGTCGAGTCGTTCGGGCTCGCGGAGTCGGTCGTCTTGTGGGCGAGGTCGTAGTTCTCGTTGCCCGCGGCGGCGATCTGGAGGGAGCCCTTGCCCTCGGCGTACTCCTGGGCGCGCTTGACGCCCTCGATGATGGCGGCCTGGTCGATGTTGTCCGGGCAGTTGAACTGCCACGGGTCCGTGTAATAGCTGTTGTTGGTGACCTTGAAGCCGTGGTCACCGGCCCAGACGAAGCCGCAGATGGTGTTCTCGGCGAAGAAGAAGGCGTTGCCCGGCTCGGCGACCCGAACCGCGGCGATCGTCACCCCGGGGGCCACTCCGACGACGCCCTTGCCGTTCTTGGCCGCGGCGACGGTGCCCGCTACGTGGGTGCCGTGGGTGTCGACGTCCCGCCAGGCGCCGGCACGGGTGTCGGGCTTGCCGTAGGCGCAGGACACCGAGTCGGCCGCGTCGAAGTTGGGTGCCAGGTCCTGGTGCTGGTCGTCCACACCGGTGTCCAGGATGCCGACCTTGACCGTGGCAGAGCCCGGGTTCACGGCCCAGGCCTGGTCGGCCTTGATCTGGCTCATGTCGGCCCGGACCGGTTCTCCGGCCGGGGTCGAGGCCTGAGCCGGATTGGCCGGGAGCGCCGGGTTGTAGGCGTCGGCAGGGACGTCCGAGGTGCGCGTGGCGCCGACCTGCTGCACGCCGGCCACGCCGCGCATGGTGGCGGCGAATCCGCTGGACGCCGAGTGGGCGACGATCACGCCGATGGCGTCGAAGTTCGAGAAGACGGTGCCGCCGTTGGCCGCGATCGCGGAGCGGACCGCCGAACTGTCACCGGGGGCGGTGATCACGAGGTAGGCACGCGTGCCGGCCACCCAGGTCGCACTCTGGGAAGCCGGCACGGCGGCCGGAGTGTGGGCCTTGGCGGCCGACGCGGTGGAGGGGACGACGGGGAGCGTGCCCGCGAGGGCACCCGGGGCGCCGAACGCGAGGGCTCCGCCGAGCGTGGCCGCCAGCACCAGCGTGCGTCTGGATCGGCCGGATATGTGGGGTATCAATGCGTCCTCCGAAGACGGCCCGACCGTGCTGATGGCACCAGCCGGACCGTACGAAACGAGTGGTGGATGCAAGATGTCAGACGGGTCCTCCTGTACGGAAGTACCTTTCTGTGCCGCGACGTTTTAGGAGCATGGCTGAAAAGCACCGTTGGGGGTGCCGACGCGGTTCCGGATGTCCACCACCGAGCGGATGCACCGGGTGATCGTTCCCTGGGTGCGTATCGAGCAGACCCGGCGGTGGCTGCCCCGGTGCGCGTCGAGGGCTGGTCGACCGCATCACCCTGCCGTAGCCTGGCGGCGACGCTGCCCGCCCTTCCCGCACATCCTGTTCGCCCCGATCGTCCTGGACGGCATCGGCCGGCCGGTGTCGAGAACCGGAACACGCCCTGCGCGCGGGGGTCGGGCTGCTGGCCCGCTTTCCGATACGACGTCCCCGTGCTCGTAACACCGCCGGCCGACTGCTCCAGCACGGCCCCTCCGTACCCGTGTGGCATCCCACGAAGCAGTCGGCCACCAGGCCGGCGCGTATCCCCTCCTGCCGACATGGTCAGCAACGTGCCCGCGCGCCTACGGCGGGCCGCTTGGTCGGCTTTCTCCGGGATGACGTGCCGGATCCCGCGTCCACGTAGGCAGGCGCGGATGCGACGGTTCCTGTTGCCCTTGTCGGCGCTGACGCTGTCGGGTGTCGTGCGAGGCCGGCCGATGCCGGGCGGGGAGCCGGATCCGTTTCGTGACAGCTTCGAACACGGCGCAGTCGGCCCGCTGACCGGGCGTCAGGACGAGCGAGAGCCCTTCGCCCTTGAACAGCAGCACCGGCGCCGCGCAGTGTCCCCAGTACAGCGGCAGCCCGCCCGCAGATGCGCCTTGCACCCTTGAACAGCGGGCCCGCAGCAGGACCGCAGCCGCGCGATGTGCGCAACTCCGGGCCCAGTGGCGCCCGCAGGAGCGGCGCATCACCAACAGGTACGTCACAAGTGCGCGCTTTACGCGTTCGGGTCCCACTCTGCGAGCTGCTCCATCGGCTCGGTGTCGCCGGTGGTCTCCAGTCCGTCGAACGGGACGCGCGCGTAGAAGTAGAGGATCAGTTCGCTCGCTGCTCCCCACATCGCCATGTCGCCCGGCTCCGCGTCGGCGGCGAGGTCGTCGCAGCGGACACCGTCGGCATTGAGGGTCAGGCGCCAGGAGCGGCCCTCGGTCGCGTGCAGGTCGATGGTTGCCGGCTTGAACGGCCAGGGGACAGTCGTCGCCGAGACGGTCGTCAGGAACTCGTCGACGCCCTCGACCGCGACTTCCGTCGGCAGCGACTGTGCGGCGCCCTGGGTGAGCTGGACGTCGTAGGTGTGGACGGCGATCTCCTGGATCTGGTGCCTGGCCACGGCACCACTGGTCTCCGGAGCCTGCGAGCGGCCCCACCAGGTCCAGCAGCCGCGGTCCGGACCGGCCTCACGCATCGCGTCGAGCATGAGCTCGGTCGACTCGGCGAGCCAGGCGTCCAGGGCTTCGTGGTCGCGGGGCGCGGTCGGGGCGCCCTTCGGGTCCGTCCTCGCCGGGGGCTCAGCGCCCGGGCCCGCCGCGACGATGGCGGCCTGGCGACGGCGGCCGTCACCGAGGTGCTGCGCCAGTTCGCGCAGTGTCCAGTCCGGGCAGGTGGGGACCTGGACGTCAAGGTCGGGGGCGGACGCGATCGCAGCGCGGAACGCGGCCGAGCGGTCTTCGATCAGCCGCAGGACCTCGGGAAACTCCAAGATGTTTTGCACGGCGGTTGTTTATCACGCCACTCCGGCCGCCAGGTAGCGAATTTGTCGGACGAACACACGCGCGCTGCTCACCAACGGCGACTTCGACCGCTACTGGACCTGAGGTGATCGTCACCTCCTACGAGGCGGCGATCACTCTCGCGTCATCACTGATCTGGGCAAGATCGCTCTGAAAGACGAACATCAGAGTCCCAGCCCGCCCACGACCGACAACTCCTGTTTGGTGAACTCTCCCGTCAGCATCGGCATGGCCTTGCTGATGGCGACCCTTGCCTCGGGCAACGTCAGCGAAGCATCGTGGTGCTCCTTGGTCCGCCAGACCTCCGTGACCCAGATTGTCACGTCATCATCGTCGGACAAGCCCACGACGTAGATGTCGCATCCTGCCGCACGAAGTCCGTCGACAGCGCTCAGAAGAATGGAGACGACTTCGTCGCGGGAACCGGACTGGGTTTTCATCGATACGATGCAGCCGTATGTCATAACGGTCTCTCCCTCTCAAGGACGAGAAAGGTGCTCGCCCAAGGCCGCACCTTGCCATCGGCAGGCGATGGGCTCAACAACGCTGAGTCCCTGACAGAGCGCCAGTCGCTGGTCCATCGCTCAGACACCCTTCAAGGCGGGCCCTGGTGCCGCGTCAGTCAACGTTCGTCCTGGCGATGTTTGCGCAGGCACTGGAACGGTGACGCGCCCGGACCTGAACTCTGTTGGCCACTCTGGCCAGTGCGCGCTGAACGCTCCCATCGGGAACGGTTCCCGATCGGCGCGTCACGGAGTACAGGCGGGAGTATCAGCCAAGGTGCCGGGCGAAGAACCGCAGCGTGCTGTCCATCTCGAACGCCGGGACCTCACCGTGCTTGCCGGGGTTGGCGTGCAGCGTCTTCTCTGTTGAGGCGAAGGCGTCGAACAGTGCCAGGCTCTGGGTCCGTGGCACTCGCTCATCGTCCCACTGCACGAGGAATTCCAGCGGGACGGTAATCCGTGCGGCGGTCTCGGCTGACACCTCAGCACCCCCCAGGCCCAACACCGCCGCCCGGACCCGGGGCTCGGCCGCGATCAGCGGGACACCGATCACGCAGCCCAGCGACACACCCCAGTAGCCAACTGGGCCGATGCCGACATGACTGAGCTCCTGGACCGCGTCGAGGACTGTCTGCCATTCCGGCACGATCTGGCGGACAACGAGCGCCTGGAAGCCGGCGATCAGCGGGGCCAGTCCCTCACCGGTGTCAAGCCGGGCCTCGTACTCGGTCGCGATCCGGGTGAACTCCTCATGTTCCGGCCGGTCACCGTGGCTGGGCGCATCGACCGCCACCACGGCGAAACCGCACTCGGCCACGAAACGGCGCGCACGGTCCACGATGTCAGGGGCCGTCTTGCTCTGACCGCCGCCGTGCCCCATTGCGATCAGGGGGCGGGGCCCGTCGACACCTCGCGGTGTCCATAGCACGCCAGGGATGTCGCCGATCAGAAAGAGCTGTTCAAAGACGCTGTCGGACGACGTCTCAGAGATGAAGCGCATAGCGTTTCGGGCCTTTCGGGATGCCTGCTGCGGGCGGCTACAAGTGTGATGCGCCGCAAGTCACGGGTAAGTTGCCAGTCAGGTGAAGTGTGCTCTGGCGACGAATTCGCGTAGGCGCCTGTCCTGGGCGTGCTTGTCCCGCCAGATGATGTGGCGGCGTACTCCAGGTGCCCGTGGTGGTCGTCGCGGTCAACGCGTTTACTCAGGGCGGTGGTCTGAGTCGTCCGCCTGGCACTTGGCTGGTCGTCACCTCACGCTACCCGCGCCGGGTGGCCTGGTTGGAGGAATGCTCACGATGTCTGCGGATCGGACTCGGGAGGGGTGCTCGCGGAACGCGGAGGGCGCACCTTCCCGGGTGATCGACATGGTCTTCGACCCGGGCCGAGTGAGAACTTCAGTTCGCTATGATCCGCATGTCTTGTACCGGGGAGGGACCATGGCCGAAGGCCACAGCGACCAAGGCATCAACAATGCGGAATCCTCTGACAACGTCGTGGACGGGCGGGCCGTAGTCGAACTGGCGTACCGGCCCCAGTCTGCCGACACCCTTGCCGGCCTGCGGGTCCGCGAGCGGATCAAATGGGCCGGGCTGCTGCTGCGGGGTGTAGTCCTCTTTCTGGCGGTAGGACACTGGCTGGTCTCCGCCGCCGTCCGCGGCAGTGTCGACGTGTTCTCGACTGCTCTGCTCCTGTTGGTCGTCTTGCTGATGTGGGGCTATCCGCGGCTGCAAGCCGCCCAGGTGCAGCGGCTCGTGGGATGGCAGGGCGAGTACCACGCCACCGTGTCTCCGGCCGGGATCACATGCCGTACCGACCACAGCACACTGAGCCAGAAGTGGTCCCTCTTCCAGGGGTACCGAGAAACGGCAGGCCACTTTGTCCTGCTCAGCCGGGATCCCAACATCATGTGCCTCGACGTCCTGCCCAAGCGGGGCCTGCATCAGGCTGGGGACCTCGAGCGGCTACGGGCGATCCTGGACCAGTACACCCCTCGCGTGTGACAGGTGTCCGCTTTTGTGAAACAAGCGGGCTCTGTGACAACCATCCCGCTTCGATGTGACTGATTGCCAATGATCCTCGTCAGCCCAGTGAACTGGCGGTGCGGCCCATGGAATCGTTGATCGCAGTCGCCCGTGATCGAGGCGACCATGTTGAGGAAGTCCACCTTGCCTCGGGCGCTGCGCTCGAGAGTTTCGCCGGGGACGGCGCCGGGGGCACGTACTTCTTCTGCGGTCAATGCGGCGAGGAACGTCCAATCGCCTATGCCGACTCCGATGGACGCGCGGCTCTGGTGGCGATCGGCCTGCCCGGAGGCTGCCGATCCCGGCGCATCCGTGCCAGGTCGGTATGACGTAGGCGTCCTTGGCGACGGTCGTGCCATAGCCTCGGCAGCCGCAGGCGGCACAGTTAACGGTAAGGCCAGGAATCCAGCAGTCCAGCCTCGTCGTTCGGTACGCGGCACGACAGCACCTTCGCCCCGTCCGTAACGATCGCCGTGCAGTGATGCGCGGCCTTGCCGGCATCAACCCCCGCCCAAAGCCCGGGCACTCGATCCTCCCTCTTCGTTCGGTTGACTGACCCTGCAGACGACCACGCCGACGTGTCTTTACGAAGCGTTCTCTGTTCGCTCATCCGAATGAGTGGCCGTGTCGTCGCGGGCCTTGGACGGCCTGTCAGTCGAAGCCACACGTACGGCATGAGCGCTTTCAGCCACACCCAGGCCCCTGGGTTCCCGGTCGTACGAAGGACCAGAATCAACCCTGTTTGTCAGTGGCCTCCCAGCCTGGCGCGCCGCGCGCATCCCGGTGCGGCCGGCACCTTGCCGCGGTGTGTGCGGTCCCGGGCGAACCGCTCCACCTGGTGGATGCCGTCGTCCTGTGGCGACACAGGTCACCCGTCCTCGTACGGCCCACACGGCCCACACGGCCCACACGGTATCCCAGGCACCCCATATACCTGCACGTCAGAGGGGCTGGGACGGTTCCACCCTGCTCGATCGGTTGTCGGCTGTTGCGCCCGGCCGCTGTGACCGCCGATGCTCTTGGTGCCGCACCGAGCGGGCCCGGACCGACCAGCCGGCCTCGCCGGGGCATTCATGTCCACGCACTCATCACTCGTCCACGGGGGAACACCCATGTCCATGCGCATCCGAACGGGCGCTGTCACCGCACTCGCCGTCGCCGCCCTCGCGGCGGGCACAGTCCTGACTGCACCGGCCGCAGGCGCCGCGCCGAAGGCTGCCACACCCACGTTCCTGTCGGCGTCCCAGCTGCCGCCGCACCCGACGTCGTCCTGGACCGCCGGGCCGGTCACCGAGGGGTTCCCGGAGTCGCTCGGCCTCTGCGTGAGCACGGAGGGCGTGCTCGACTACGACTACCAGCACCGGGAGTTCCAGACCGACTTGGACACCAGCGCCGTGCAGTTGACCGTCGTGACGGGCACAGCCACCCAGGCCAAGGCCCTCGCGAAGCACTACGACGACCTGATCCGCACCTGCGCCGCCCGCATCGAGAAGTCCTCGCCCGACGTCGAGGCCGAGGGCCGGGACTACGGCACCCTGCCGGTCGAGGAGGGCGCCCGCGTCCGCGGCCTGCACACCGAGACGTCCTGGGGCGCCAACGACATCGCCCTGCTGTCGGTCGGACGGGACGACAAGACCGTCACCGTCGTCAAGTGGGGACAGATGGGCGACTTCGACGACGCGCCCGTAGCCGCCTTCAAGAAGACCACGACCACGGCCGTCAACAAGCTGTACTGACCGGGCGGCCACCAGAAAGTGCCAGGGCCGTCCTTCCGCCACGGGGGTCGGAAGGACGGCCCCGTACCAGTCATGTCCCGGGGCGGGGACAGTCGCACTCCGGTCAAGTCCCGCTGGCACCCCCGCCCGGGGACCGCCTCCACATTGTTGCCACGGCGGTGTCGGCGCTCTCAGTCCTGTAGTGGTGACCGACGGTGGCCCTCAGGACGTGACCGGGCCCGGCTGCGGGGGTGGTGGGGCCGGGCCCGGTGGTGGTGGGCGGTCAGCGGGCGCAGTACAGGCCGGTGTAGCCGCTCCGGCCGGTGGCGATCCGTGCCTTCGTGGCGAAGGTGGCGGACACCGTTCCGTTCCAGCGCCCGCCACATGGCGCCCGCCCCCGTCATTGGTCACCTCAACCCGTGTACTGACCGGCTCGGGTTCAAACGGAAGTCGCTCCAGCTGTAGTTGTTGTCGACCTGACTCCACGGAGGAGCGAGCAAGGGCTCGAGTGTGCGGGCGGGTGTCGGGCGGGCGTCCGACACCCGGCATGCAACGCTGAAGGCATTGTTTTCCCGAGCCGAGGCTCTCGCTCCCAGTTCTCGACCCAGACCTCGTAGTCCTCCTCGGAGTTGTACTGGTCAAGTTGGGGGTAGACCCGTTTGCGCCTTGGTTTCCGCGGGCGCGGACAGCATGTTCGGTGATGAGTCCCGCAGACCGCTGAGTGCCAGGACCGTCATCACCACTGAGGCCCCCGCCGCCAAGCCGAAACCGCCGTGCGCACCGCCCGCGTCCACAACCCTCCCCGCGACCGCCGCGGCGCCTGCTATTCCTGCCGCGCTTGCGGAGTTGCCCCAGGTGAACGCCTGGGTGAGGACGGCGCGCGGGACCGCCGACTCGGTGACAACGGAGCAGAGGATCAGCAGGACCGGCACCGCGAGTCCGGTCAGGGCGAGAGTGGCGCCGACCGCGAGGGGCGCGTCGAGGAATATCAGCGGGAGGCTCGCGAGAGTGAGGCAGGCGGCGGCTACGGCCTGGTGTCGCCGGGGTGAGCCGCCGTGGCGCCAGGCTCCGTATGCCCAACCACCCACCAGGTTGGTGCAGTTCGCGGCGAAGTAGAGCAGTGCTGCCGTGTCCGGTGCACCGCGTCCGACAGCGTACGCGGTGACGGACACCTGCATCGCGCCGAAGAACGCCCCGAGCGCGAGGCCGAGCGCCACCTGCCGCAGAAATACGGAGCGGAGCAGAGCGCGTCCGGCGTGGCGGCGTTCGGCGCGGCATGTGAGGGGCGGCGTGGTGCGGCGCTGGGCGGCGAGGGCGAGCCCACCGCCGACGACGAGTGCGGCGGCGAGCAGCGCCCCGGAACCGGGGCGGCCCGCCGCACCGAGGACACTCACCAAAGCCGGGCCGGCCATGTAGGACACGCCGTTGGCGAGGGCCTCCAGGGCGAAGGCGGTTGGCAGCGCGGCAGCCCGTTCGCCGGACAGCAGGGCGGACCATCGAGCGGCGGACAGGGCACCGAGCTGGGGCAGTGTTGCCCCGACGAGCACCCCGGCGACAAGGTCCGGAACGGCGCCGACGAGCAGCAGCGCCACGGCACCGGCGTGCGCGCCCACCGCGCAGTAAAGCACCCGCGTCTGCCCGAACAGGTCGACGAGGCGCCCGATTTGGGGCCCGGCAATGGCGTCCGCGACGGCGAACCCGCCGGTGACGAGTCCCGCAGCGGCATACGAGCCGGTGCGTGCGTGCACCAGCCAGACAATGCCGATGCCCGTCATGGCGATGCCCAGTCGCCCGACAGCGGTGGGAAGGAAGAAGGCCGCGGCACCCTTGGTGCGCAGCAGGGTGCGGTAGTTCGCTGACGCCGAAGGCACGGCGCATCCCTTTCGCCGCCCGGCGGGACGCACCACCGGGATCGTCGGCGTCCGGATGTGCCGACCCGTGGCTGCGCCTGAAGCCGTCCAGTGGTGGCGTGGAGCGGGGACGCGCACCCCACGCCGACTTCGTCACCGGGCAGATGTCATGCGGTAGTTGATGACCTTCCTTGAGCGTAGAGGAAGGGCGCGCAGAAGCGAACAGGGTGCGGTTCTTCTGGCGTGAGCTCGTCTGTCAGGCCAGGAATTCGTAGGTGTGCCGGTCGGGCGAGGTTAGAAGGGTTCGCGTTCTCTGTGGGTCGTTTCACCGGCTTCCGGTGTTGCCGAGTCGTCGACCACCAGATATCGGGCTGCTCCTTCGACGATGCCGCTGGCGATCGGCCATCCGGCCCCGAGGGCCGTGTCGTGGTGGAGACAGGCGGCGAATGTCTCCAGGCGGGACAGACGGCCCGGTCCGGTCCGTTGCGGCCAGGGAAAGCTCAGCCGCTCGGGTCCTGACGCCGGGCAACGCATGGGGCCCGTCCGCTGTACGCGGACGGGCCCCATGTTTCGAGCGCCGGGCAGGCCTTGCACCTGCATTTCCCCGCAGGAAGCGGGGCGTCTTTCCTTGGACCACCAACGCACGACCAGCCGACTTGAGTTGCGGCGACCAGCTCAAGATCAAGTCTAGCGCATTGCGGCTGGCTTTTTGCCCCCAGGACTGTGGTCTCCGTCAGGAACACCACCCGGATCCTCGGCCCGACCACAGCCGGCCTGCTGACCGCTTCCGTCGGAGGCGGCTGGGTCATCGGCGCGGACACCGCGTCCTTCCTCCTGGCGGCTACGTTCTTCGCCCGGATGTCGCTTCCCGACCTGCCACCGCGCACCGACGGCGACCCGACGATGCTCGGCGAACCACGGCAGGGCTGGGGCCTGGTGCTGAGCGCCCGCGGTGTCGGGGCCTTGCCGACCAGCGCGGTGAGGTGGCGGCGAAGCTGAGGGTGCGCCGCCCGATGGAGCCGGCACTGTCCTTGACTCGGGCATTCACTTCATCGTCCAGCCGAGCCGAGTCTGTCGGAGCCCACTCGTCCTGCCCGCGAGCAGACCCGCCGTTTCCACCGTCGTACCGTTGCCGTTCACTTGCCGAAGCCGGCGGTCAGCCCGCCGATGAGCTGGCGGCGGCCCAGGACGTAGAGCACGAGGATGGGCAGCGTGGAGAGGACCACTGCGGCCAGGATCGCCGGGACGTTGATGGTGAACTCGCCCTGGAAGCTCCACACGAAGAGAGGCAACGTCCTCTTGTCCGGGCTCTGGGTGAGGATCAGCGGGAAGAGGAAGCCGTTCCAGACGTTCAGGGCGTCGTAGATGACGACCGTGATCAGAGCGGGACGGGACAGGGGCAGCGCGAGACTCCACAGCATGCGCCAGTGGCCGGCGCCGTCCGCTCGCATCGACTCGTACAGCTCGTCGGGGATGTCACGCAGGAAGTTGACGAGGATGATCACGGTCAGCGGGATCGCGAACGCCGCCGAGGGAAGCACGATCGCGCCCAGGGTGTCGTACATCTGCGCCTTGGCGATCAGGTAGTAGACCGGGATGATCGTCGCCTGGAGCGGGATGGCGAGGCCCAGCAGGAAGACGCTGAACGCCCAGCGCAGGGCCCGGGTGGTGCCGCGCACGATCGCGTAGGCCGCCAGGAAGGAGACCACGACGGTCAGCAGCGTCGCGCCGACCGTGACCAGCGTGCTGTTGAGGAGGTAGTGCGTGAAGTCGTTGTCGAGAACCTGACGGTAGTTCTCCAGGGTGGGATGCGACGGGACGGAGAGCGGGTTGGCGTCGAAGAAGCCCTCGCGGGTACGCAGACTGGTGACGACGACCCAGTAGACCGGCACCAGGACGATCACCAGCCAGAGCAGTCCACCCGACGCACCGAGCGGGTTGGCGCGGCGCAGGCCGCTGAGGGGGTTGCGCCGCGGGTGTGCCGGTGGCGGTTCGTCTCGGGGCGGTGTGCCGGGGGAATCCGTGGACGGGGCGTGGGAGATCGCTGACATCACATACCTGCCTGCTGGCTGCGCATCCGGCTGAAGCCGGAGAACCGGACGAGGGCGAGGGAGACGACGAGTCCTGCCACGACGAGCACCACGGAGATGGCGCTGGCGAGGCCCATCTCGTTGCTCTGGAAGCCCGTGATGTACATGTCGAGCGGCAGGATGCGGGTGGCGTAGCCGGGGCCTCCGCCGGTGAGGACGAAGACCAGGTCGAAGTAGGTGAGAGAGCCGACGACCATCAGCGTCGAGGACGTGACGATGGTGTAGCGCAGCTGGGGCAGGGTGATGTGCCAGAACTGGGCGAGGCGGCCCGCTCCGTCGATCGACGCGGCCTCGTAGAGCGAGGCGGGGATCTGCCGGGCTCCGGCTTGGTAGAGCAGCGTATGGAAGGGCACGAACTGCCAGGCGATGACGAACACCACAGCGTAGAAGGCCAGTTGGGGGTCGCCGAGCCAGTCCTGGCCGAGGACGGGCAGCTTCAGGGCCGCGCCGAGGCCGAAGTTGGGATCGAGCAGGTTCTTGAAGATGACGGCGATCGCGGCCGTGGAGATCAGCAGCGGGACGAAGTAGAAGACGGCGAACAGGGCACGGTAGCGCTGCTTCCCGGCGACGAAGACGCCCAGCAGGAGGCTGATCGGGGTCTGCACGATCCAGGAGAACACCATCAGCTTGACGGTGAGCCACAGGGCGTGCCGGGTGACGTCGCTGGTCAGCGCCTCGCGCCAGTTGTCGGCTCCCGCCCACGCCGGGCTGCCCAGACCGTCCCAGCGGGTGAAGCTCAGGTAGATCACGATCGCCATCGGCACGAGCGCGAAGAGGGCGAACAGCACCAGGGCGGGCAGGGCCATGAGGAACGGCGGGCCGTCGGCGCCGGAACGCGCCGACGGGGCTTTGGGGACGGTGGAGGCGCTCACTCCTGCGCCGCCTCGTCCATCTGGGCACAGAACTGCTGCGGGCTGATCTCGCCGAGGAAGAGCTGGTCGAGGTGGGTGAGCAGTTCGTTGCCGAGTTCGGGGGTCAGCGCCTGGTCCCAGGAGAGCTGGAAACTCTTCGCGTCGCGGGCGAGGCCGTAGACGTACGTCGTCCAGTCCGCGTTGTCGGTGGCCTTGAGCTTGGCCTCCAGGTCCTTCACCGGCGGGACGTCGCCGTTCTTGAGGAGACTGTCGATGTACGTGTCGTTGTAGACGCCGTCCCTGAGGTAGGCCACCGCGGTCTTCTTGTCCTTGGCGCTCGCCTGAGCCGACAGCGAGAAGAAGTTGGCCGTGTTGCCGACGATGTTGCTCGCGTCGCCCTTGCCGCCGGAGACGGCCGGGAAGCCCGACCAGCCGAGGTTGCCGGCGGAGACGAACTTCGGCGAGCCGGTGGCCATCGTGCCGTAGGCCCAGCTGCCCTGCAGGATCATCGCGGCCTTGCCGGTGTAGAGCTGGGCCTCGGCCTGGCCGGTGTCGGCGGAGACGGAGGTGAAGCCCTTGGCGAAGCCACCGGCGTCCACGAGTTGCTTGATCATCTCCGCGGCCTTGAGGACGGCCGGGTCCGACCATGCGCCCTTGCCGCCGGCGGCGATCTTCGCGAACGCCTCCGGTCCGCCGACGCGGTCGACGAGGTACTCCAGCCACATCAGGTCGGGCCACTTGGAGGCGCCGCCCATGGAGATCGGTGCGATGCCCTTCGCCTTGAACTTCTTCACCAGGGCGAGCAGTTGGTCCCAGGTTTTCGGCGGCTCGGCGCCGACCTCCTCGAACAGCTGCTTGTTGAAGTACAGGACCACGGGCTGCACCCCGTTGACCGGGACGCCGTAGGTCCTGCCGTCGAAGGTGGTGGACTCCAGCACCGAGGGGAAGATGCGGTTCTTCCACTCGGGGTCGGCGTTCAGATCGGCGGTGAGGTCGGCGACCTTGCCCGCGTCCACGTAGGTCTTCAGTCCGCCGCCGCCCCAGTTCTCGAACAGGACCGGGCCGTTGCCGGCGCCGACGGCGGTGCGCAGCTTCTGCTTGTACGGGTCGTTCTGGAAGAACTGGTAGTTGATCTTGCTGTCGGGGTGTTCCTTGTTCCACTCCGTGGCGGACGCCCGGAAGGTCGCTTCGGACCCCTGGGTCAGCGCCCACGCCAGCGCGCCGTCACCGGAGCTGCCGCCGGCGGTCCGCCCGCTGCTGCCGCAGGCGGTGAGGGTCAGGGCCAGGACTGCCGCCGAGGTGGCGACAAGCACATGGGAGGGGATTCTCGCAGGCATGGGGAGCTCCTTCGGCTCTTCAGAGGTTCGACCGCGCTGGACGGCTCGCAGGGTTCGCCAGCTGCGCGATATGCGATTCGAAACTTTTCGAAACCTCTGCGTTTTCTGGCCGATAAAGTAGAGGCCTGTTTTCGGCCGGTCAATACACTGGACGAAACAACTTTCCTATCAAGCCCGCCCTGGACCGTTCCGAAACCTTGCGCTACCTTCCCCGTAAACCTTCGAAAGGACCAGCATGGCGAAGAGAGTCGTCGAGCGGACGACCCTGACCGGCATCGCCGAGGCGGCCGGGGTATCGGTGGCCACCGTGTCGAAGGTGGTCAACGGTCGCAGTGACGTCTCGCCCGAAACCCGGGCACGCGTCGAACAGTTGCTGGTCGAGCGCGACTACGTGGCGCGTGGTCCGGGGGGCGCGCAGTCGCCGGTACGTGCCATCGACCTGACCTTCGACCAACTGGTCAACCCCAACAATCTGGTGATCACCCAGGGTGTGACCCAGGCCGCGGCCGAGGCAGGGGTCGACGTCGTCATCGGCACGGCGCCCGACGACCCACTGGGCGCTGCGTGGGCCCGGAAGGTCACGAACGCGGGGCGGGAGGGCGTCATCCTGGTGACGTCCGAACTAACCGCCCGCCAGCGCGCCCAGTTCGCGCAGCACGGCATCCCGCTGGTGCTGATCGACCCGATGAACGTGCCCGACGACACCGTGCCCAGCATCGGCGCGACGAACTTCAGCGGTGGCATGGCAGCGACCGAGCACCTGCTGGAACTCGGCCACCGCCGGATCGCGATGATCGAGGGACGGCACGACGCCGTGTGCAACACCGCTCGCCTGCACGGCTACCAGGCCGCGCTCAGCGGTGCCGGCCTCACGCCCGATCCCCACCTCATCAAGCGGGGGGCCTTCCGCTTCGAACCCGCGTACCAGGCCGCCCTGGAACTCTTCGCCCTCGACGATCCGCCCACGGCAGTCTTCGCCGCCAACGACCTTCAGGCCTTCGGCGTCATCGAGGCCGCCCGGGTCCAGGGGTTGCGCGTACCGGAGGACGTCAGCGTCGTCGGCTTCGACGACACCGCCGCCGCCAGCACCTCGGCCCCGCCCCTGACCACTGTCCGGCAACCCTTCGCCGAGATCGGCCGCGCAGCACTGCGCTCCCTGCTCCGGCTCACCGCGGGCGATCCCCTGGACAGCCACCGGGTGGAACTGGCCACCCAGCTCGTCGTCCGGTCCTCCACCGCACCCCCGCCCGCCTCTTCTCCTTCCTGAACAACACGCGCCGTCCTGCGCCACCACCCCGAGGAACGCACCATGACCACACCTTGGGCCGACCCGGCCTGCCCCCATGCCGAGCGGGTCGACGCCCTGCTCGCGGAGATGACCCTGGAGGAGAAGCTCGCCCAGCTCGGCAGCGCCTGGCCCGGAGTCGAGCACGTCAGCGGAAACGTGGCTCCGATGCAGGACGTCTTCGCCCGCCACACCGACTTCGAACAGGCCAGCAAGGACGGCCTGGGCCACATCACCCGTCCCTTCGGCACCAAGCCGGTGGATCCCGCCGACGGAGCACGCAGGCTCGCCGCCCTCCAGCGCGAGTTGATGGAGACCACTCGGCTCGGCATCCCCGCCATCGCCCACGAGGAATGCCTGACCGGCTTCACCGCCCACCACGCCAGTGTCTTCCCCACCCCACTCGCCTGGGCCGCCGCCTTCAACCCCGCCCTCGTCGAGCGCATGGCCCACGCCATCGGCACGAGCATGCGCCGAGTCGGCGTCCACCAGGGCCTCTCCCCCGTTCTGGACGTCGTACGCGACTACCGCTGGGGCCGGGTCGAGGAGACCCTCGGCGAGGACCCGTACCTGGTCGCCACGAGCGGCGCCGCCTATGTACGAGGTCTGGAGACGGCGGGGATCGTCGCCACACTCAAGCACTTCGCCGGATACTCCGCCTCCAGGGCCGCCCGCAACCACGCCCCCGTCTCCATGGGGCCCCGCGAGTTCGCCGACGTGATCCTGCCGCCGTTCGAGACGGCGATACGCGAGGGCGGCGCCCGCTCGGTGATGAACTCCTACGCCGATGTCGACGGCGTGCCCGCCGGTGCGGACGCCGGGCTTCTGACCCGGCTCCTGCGCGAAGACTGGGGCTTCGAGGGCACGGTCGTCTCCGACTACTGGTCCGTCGCATTCCTGCGCACCATGCACCGCATAGCCGCCGACTACGGCGAGGCCGGCGCCCGCGCTCTGACGGCCGGCATCGACGTCGAACTGCCCGACACCCTCTGCTACGGCGAACCACTCGCCGAACTCGTCCGCGCGGGAACCGTCTCCGAGGACCTCGTCGACCGGGCCGTACGCCGTGTCCTGCGCCAGAAGGCCGAACTCGGGCTGCTCGACGCGGGCTTCACACCGGAGGTCGACGTCGAGGGACCGATCGACCTGGACCCGCCCGCGCACCGCGCCCTGGCCCGCGAACTCGCCGAGCAGAGCATCATCCTGCTCGACAACCGTGAGGGCCTCCTCCCTCTCGCCGCGGACACGGCGTCCATCGCCCTGGTCGGCCCCTGCGCCAACGACGCCAACGCCTTCTTCGGCTGCTACTCCTTCCCCAACCACGTCCTCCCCCACCACCCGGGTCACGACAACGGCATCGAGGCGCTCTCCCTCCTCGACGCCCTGGCCATGGAGCTGCCCGGGGCCCTGATCACCTACGAACAGGGCTGTCCCGTCAAGGACAGCGACCGTGACGGCTTCGACGCGGCGGTGGATGCTGCCCGGCAGGCGGAGGTGTGCGTCGCCGTCGTCGGTGACCGTGCCGGCCTCTTCGGCCTCGGCACCTCGGGCGAGGGCTGCGACGCCGAAGACCTCTCGCTGCCGGGTGTCCAGGGTGAACTGGTCGAGGCACTGCTCGCCACCGGCACCCCGGTCGTACTCCTCGTCGTCTCCGGCCGCCCGTACGCGCTCGGGACCTACGCCGACCGTGCGGCCGCCGTCGTCCAGGCCTTCTTCCCCGGCGAGGAGGGCGGCCCCGCCCTGGCCGGCGTGCTCTCCGGGCGGACCACCCCTTCGGGCAAACTGCCCGTCCAGATCCCGCGCACGCCGGGTGGGCAGCCCGGCACCTACCTCCACGCCCCGCTGGGCGGCAACACCGAGGGCGTCAGCAACCTCGACCCCTCCCCGGCCTACCCCTTCGGACACGGGCTGTCGTACACGACGTTCGCCTACGACGGGTTCGAGGTGAGCGCCCATGAGATCCGCACGGACGGCGAGGTCGAGATCAGCTGCGTGCTCCGCAACACGGGCGAGATCCCCGGCTCCGAGGTGGTCCAGCTCTACAGCGCCGACCCCATCGCCCAACTCCCTCGCCCTGTGACCCAGTTGACCGGCTACGCGCGCGTCCGGCTGGCCCCCGGCGAACAGCGCAGGGTCACCTTCCGCCTGCACACCGACCGCCTCGCCTACACCGGCCCCGACCTGAAGCGCATCGTCGAACCCGGCGAGATCACCGTCATGATCGGAGCCTCCAGCACCGACATCCGCCTCACCGGCACCGTCCACCTGACCGGACCGGTCCGCGAAGCCGGCCACGACCGAGTGCTGAACACACCGGCCGACGTCGGCTGAGCGCAGCGGCTCGGCCCGAAATGACTTCCGGCATCAGCCGCAGGAGTCGTACGGAGAGGAACTCTGCAGCCACGCATCCCGAGTGAACGCCGTCCAGTTCTCTTGGACGGCATACGGGTCCGCGCCCACCCCCACGTCGGCCACCCGCCCAAGCACGGCGGGGAGTTCGGCTTCGCCGAGCCCGAGATCTGGGGTGCGCCGAACGCGGCGACGGTGCAGGTCACCGACAGGTACGGGGCACTGCCCGGGCCATGGCCTGGGACCGCATCCACCCGCGCCCGACGTCGTAGTGGGTCGTGGAGCGCAACAGCCCCAGAGGGTGAATGACAGGCTGAGCGGTTCTGGGTGGTCCGTACCCTCACCAGCGTATCGGCAGGCCGTTGACGAACGCCGTGAGCCGATCGGCGACGAGTCGGTCGTCGTGGGCCGAGTAGTGCCAATGGCAGCCGAGGAAGTCCAGGCCGGTGTCGTCGAGGAACCAGTAGCGGAGTCGGCTGTCACCAGCGTCGGTGCCTTCTCGGACCACCTGTTGGACGTGCCCTGCGAACTGGCCGGCGCCGACCGCCACGATGGTGGTACCGGGCCCGTAGCGCGTCCGCAGCTTCTGGAGGAAGGCGCTGTAGGCGTTGCGGTAGGCGGCCACCAGACTGTCGGGGGTCCACGGCTCGCCCGCGTTGACGGGAGTCGAGAAGTCGTTGGTGCCGAGGTGTACCACCACGAGCCCGGGGCGCCATGTGCCGGGGTTCCGCCAGACGTCACCGGGCACGTTCAGCAGGGCGCGGTCGTAGAAGGTGCGGTAAGTGACATCCGGCGAGCCGCCGTTGTAGTTGCGCACCATACCGAGGCCCGAGTAGGCGTTGATCTGGTAATCGGCTCCCAGCCGCCGCGCGGTGAGCGCTCCGTAGCTCACATCGGCGTCGGTGCTCCGCCTGAGCTGGTCTTCGTTGCAGTCACGGGAGGACGAGAGGTTGCCGTAGCCGACGGTGAGGGAGTCCCCGATGAACTCGATCTGGCGGCTGCGCGCGGCGGGCCTGCTCAACACGGCACCTCCGGGGACAGCGACGAATCCGCCGAACGAACTGGTGCTCCACGGGCTGTCGTTGCGCTTGACCAGCCGGACGGTGTGCACGCCGGACTTCAGGCCGCGGATCCAGTGAGTGGTCGCGCCCGGGGTGACGAGCGTGGCGACGGTGACTCCGTCCACCTGGACGTCGTAGTCGGCGGCCGAATCGTTGAGCACGACACCCACGCCGGTCCCCCGGACACGGCCCTCGAAGTACACGCCGGGCCAGCTGTACTCCAGCATGTTTCCGGCATCCTTCACCCGTCCCGCAGTGTGCACCCGAGCGAGCACGCTGTCGGCCGGCCGTCTCTCGCCGCTCGGCGCCGCCGCGGTGACGCCGGGAAAGGCGCCGAGCACGAGCATCGACACCGCCGACGCGAGAATCCTCTGGGTCCGGGACAACGGCATGGCTTTCCTCCGGATGACGAGTCGGGGTGCGCGGCCGGGACGGGAGGAGCGAGGTCATGTGACCGTACACCGACAACATTCTTCCGGGCTGTGCAGATTCGGCCACTTACCGACGCCGACCCATCCCTCGCAGTACGGCCACCAGCGCCAGTGCCTCCGTGGTCTTGGAGTACCGGCCACGGCAGTCGGCGGCCCGCCGCCTGGACCGACCTCGCACTGCCGGAAACCGGGGCCCCGCCGCAGACGTACGCAACACCTCCGGCACAACTCCCGGTCCCCGCGTCACCGAAGGGGGCCATGCCGCCTCCGGCACGCATGAACGCGTACTGCGCATCGAGGGCGTCACCCCGGTGCGCGCCATGTCGGCCGCGGTCGATGGCGACACGATCGCGCACGACACAGAGGACCTCCTCCGCCAGCCAGTGGCCATCTGAGTGAACCGGAACGGGTTTAGACGTGTTTAGACGGCTTCCCGTTTCTCGCCGGTGGCGCGGTCCGACGGCGTGCCGCTCGGCACCCCCCTGGTCCTGGCTGTTCACCGCCGCAGGGGCGCCGAGCCCTCCCGACAGAGGCGATCCCGCTGAGCGACGGTCACGACTGGGCGCCGGTCATGACTGGAGCCGGATCGGCCGTCGCGAGGCCTCTTGACGCTGAACCGTTTCATTGCTTCTCTCGAAAGGCTGCCCATGGGAGCGCTCCCACCCCTCATGCGAAAGGGATCCCCATGCAGACCTCCCCCCACCCCGCCCCCGCACGCCACGCAAGACGCACTTCAGCAGCCCTCCTCATCGCTGTGCTCGTCGCCTGCCTGCTGTCCTGGGCGGGCAACTTACCGGCGCAGGCCGCGCCGGGCGACGGCTCGGTGTCCGACACCAACATCACCTACGTCGGCCGCTGGGACACCGGCTCGGGCACCGCGGCGGTGCCCGGCTGGACCGGCGCGTATCTGCAGACCGCCTTCACCGGTACCACCGTGAAGGTCAAGGCCAGAGACGCGGTCAACCTCTACGTGAGCATCGACGGCGGATCCGACGTCTTCCACGTGGGTGTGCGCGGCACGGTGAACCTCACTCCCCGGCCCCTGTCCCCCGGCACTCACACCCTGCGTATCTTCTACCGTTCCGGCGACACCGTCTTCCAGGGTCTTGTGCTCGACTCCGGTGCACGCACGGTCAGCGCCAACACACCCTCCGGGCTGGTGGAGTTCGTCGGCGACTCGATCACCGCCGGTGCCCTCACCGACCGGCTGGCGCTCGACTCGTACGCCTGGAAGACCGGCGAGCAGTTGGGGATGCGCCACACCCAGATTGCCCGCTCCGGCTACTGCCTGGTCGCCCAGTCCGGGTGCACGGGCCTGAGTACGCAGTTCTTCAAGACCACCAGTACGGGCGGCCAGGACTGGGACTTCTCCCGCTACGGGGCCAACGCGGTGGTCATCAACCTCGGCACCAACGACATCGGCCACGGCGTGACCGGCGCCGCCTTCCAGTCGGCGTACATCGCCCTGCTCCGCGACATCCGCGTCAAGTACCCGAACGCGCACCTCTTCGCGGTACAGACCCTCAAGAAGCGCTACGTCACCGAGACCAAGGCCGCCGTCGGCGCCCGCACCAACTCCGGCGACTCCAAGGTGCACTACGTCGACACCACCGGCTGGCTCACCGACGGCACCGACTACGAGGACGGCAACGGGCATCCCAACGAGGCGGGCCACACCAAGTTCGCGAGCCGACTCTCCCCCGTGATCAGCGCCCAACTCGCCGGCACCGTCACCGGCTCCGCGCGAGCAGCGGCTCCCGGCCAACCCGGCGACCCCAACGTCAAGTTCGTCGGCCGCTGGGACACTCAGAGCTCCACCACCGCCTACACCCCGTACTGGGCGGGCGCGTACTACCGGACCGGCTTCACCGGACGGACCGTCAAGCTCAAGCAACGGGGCACCATCGACTTCTGGGCGAGGATCGACAACGGGCCGGTGACGTTCTACGACGACGTCAAGGGGACGGTGAACCTCACCCCCTCGCCACTGGCCGCCGGCAATCACACCCTCCAGGTCAACTACCAGGTGGTCGCGGGCTCCTACCGCGGTGACGCCGTCTTCCAAGGGCTGGTTCTCGACAGCGGTGCCACGACGTTCGCGCCGTCGGCGCCGGCCAAGCTGATCGAGTTCGTCGGCGACTCGATCACGGTGGGGACGACGACCTCGCAGAACGCCCGTACCGCGTACGGCTGGTTGATCGGGGAACGGCTGGGCACCGAGCACAGCCAGATCGCCCAGGGCGGCGCGTGCCTGGTCGCGGCGGCGGACGGCTGCGTGGGGCTGGAGCAGCAGTTCGGCAGGCTCAACCCGAACGCGTCCACGCCCGCCTGGGACTTCTCCCGCTATCAGGCGAACGCTGTCGTGATCAATCTCGGCACCAACGACGTCGGCCACGGGGTCGATTCGACTCAGTTCCAGTCGGCGTACAGCAGCCTGCTGCGCAAGGTACGGGCCGCATATCCGCAGGCCTGGATCTTCGCATTGGAGACCTTCCGCGGCCGGTACGTCCCGCAGACCGAAGTGGCTGTCCGTGCTGCCACCGTCGGCGGCGACTCGCGGGTCTCTTTCGTCGACACCACCGGCTGGCTGGGCTCCGGCGACCTCACGGACTCGGTCCACCCCAACGACCAGGGTCACCGTGTCATCGCCGACCGCCTCGCACCGATCATCGCCGCGAGAATCGGCAGTTGACGTATCTGTCTGCGGTGGGGTGCCTCTTGGAGCATCTGGGGGGAATCCCATATCCCCGGTTGGCCCACCCTGAGGGATGGGCCAACCGGGCCGACGGCGAACAAGGGCAGGCAAGCAAGCAAGCCGGTCTGCTGAGGCATCTGCGTGAAGGGTCTTGGAATCCTCGGTATCCGTCGTGGTCTGCTCGCTCGACGAACACGTGGAAGGGGCTGGTCCACGTCGCGGACAAGGCGGCGGACGGCGGCGCCAGCGGCTACTTCGCTCGCGCCGAGGCCTCGTTCAACCGCCACCGCCACCGCTGGCAGATGGTGCTCTGCGACCGCGCTGGGCGTCGCCGAGCACCACTACGGCTCTGGGTTCGAACGGAACCCTCGGAACGCCACCTGCAGTTACCGCAACCGGCCGGCCCGCAAGGGTGAGATCCGGCAGCCCGGACACAGCGACACAGGATCCGACACAGGACGCGGATCGCGACTCGGCCGGGTTATTGCCGTGCGGTGTTGATCAACAGGCGTTCGAGACGACCGGCAGGCCCTGGCTGCCAATCGATGTCACACATCGAGTCGCCCACTCGTCGTCCAGGAGAACGGCATCCCTTCCGGAGTGCCCAGCAGTGCTGTTCTCGACAGAACGGAAAATCGTGTTCGCCGCATACGTCACCGTCACCATCCTCGGCGCGGTCTTCAACGGTGCCGCCGCCGTCACCTACCTGATCGGCCACGAGTACCCCAAGACCCAGGCGGACATGAAGGGCATACCCCGGAAGTGGGTCCCCGTACTGGGCATGCTGCTGGCGGCAGGCACCGCGGGACTGCTGGCCGGGCTCGCCGTGCCGCTCCTTGGAACCCTCGCCGCCTCCGGACTCGTGCTGTACTTCATCGGCGCCATCACCGCCCACCTGCGCGTGGGCTCCCGCAACATCACGGGCGGGATCGTGTTCCTCTCCACTGCGGCGGCCATCCTCACCCTGGGCCTGATCGACCACGGAGCCTGGTAACCCACAGACCAGAAGTTCCCTGCCTCATGGTCTTCGGGACCACGCTGAGGCAGGCTCCAGAGCTGCCGTCGAGATGCGAACGGGCCACTTTGGCCAAGGTCTGTGCCGTCGGATGCTCAGCTCCGTTCCACTTCCCCGGCGGTCTGTCCTGATCGGAGCAGACTGCCGGGGTTGGCATTTGGGCTGTCGCGCACTGACCAGTCAGCAGGCCACGGGACTCCCGCCTGCGCGGCTACCAGGTGGCTTGAGGACGGTCGCGGTGTCGGGTCGGAATCGCGGCCACGCGTCGACAACGTCGGCAAGGAGCTGGACACGGGCCGCCGGAGCGGAACTCGCGTGGACAGGTCTCCGGCTGCGCGACCCGCCCGGTCGCGCCGTGCGCTCGATGCGCTCGCCCGGGCCAGCCGGGCGGTCGGGCGGGCAGGCAGGCAGGCAGGCAGGCAGATCAGCGCAGTCCGGCGAAGAGATCGTTCTCGGGTACGGCCGCGCCGGTGGCGTCCTGGACACGTACGAAGGTCTCCATGCCCATCAAATCGCCGAACCTCTCCTTGCCCATCTTGAGGAAGAAGATGCTCTCGCCCTGACTGGCGTGCGCGGCCAACGCGTCGAACTTCTGGCCGCTGAACGCGGTGGTGTCCACCCACGTGGTGATCTCGTCGTCAGGGAGGCCGATCTCGGCCATCGCAGCGGCCTCGGCAGGATCCGGCTCCGGCATGTCCTCATGGAACTCGCGCATGATCTCGCCGAACTGCCGCATCATCGAGCGGGGCATCGTGGTCCAGTACACCTTCGGTGTCAACGCGGTCATCTCCAGCGCCGCCATCGTGATGCGGTGGGCCTGAATGTGGTCGGGGTGACCGTAGAAGCCGTTCTCGTCATAGGTGACGACCACATCAGGTCGGTAGTGCCGCATGAGTTCCGCGAGTCGGGCCGCGCCTTCCCGCACGGGGGTCTGCCAGAAGGATCCGGGGGCGTCGTTGCTCGGCCAGCCCATCATTCCGGAGTCTGCGTAGTCCAGCATCTCCAGATCGCTGATCTTCAGGACGTCACAGCTCGCCTCAAGTTCCTGACGGCGCATCAAGGCGACCGCTGCCGGATCGTGCCCGGGATCACCTGGCTTGACACCCCCCGGTCCATCACCGCAACCGCCGTCGGTACAGGTCACGAGAACCGTGCGGATGCCTTCCGCCGCGTACTGCGCGAGGACCCCACCGGTTCCGGTGGCCTCGTCGTCGGGGTGGGCGTGTACTGCCATGAGCGTCAAGGGCCGGTCAGCCATGAAAGAAACCTCCTGCAGAGATACATCTCGGTCCAATTGCGCGGTGGGCGTACCGCGATCCTGGGGACCGGATCCGGGTGGGCCCACGACCTTGTGGTCTCCGTGTTCCCCGCCTGTGCGGCGCCGGCCCCCGTCGATGCAACCGCGCGGACCTGACCGACTGTTCCCGAGGCGAGGGTTTGGTCCTCCAAGCTTCCGGGCTTCAACCCTAACGAGGAGGTCCAGGCGCGGGCTGCACGTCTCAGCGCCACATGGGGTTACTGCTTCCGTCCGGAACCAGCCGTGAGATTCCGACACGAAACTTAGAAGTTTGCAGCTGTTCCGGCTGCCGGTAGCGGTCCGGTCTGCGCTGGGTCAGGGATTCCCTGGGCCATCGCAGGTACCTGCATCGCTGGTCCCGGTAAATTGGCTGTCAGTGGGGCGTGTCAGAGTGTGAGCATGCCCGAGATCGTGGTGGAGACGGAGAACGGGGAACGGCACGTTCGTGTGTCCGCGGAGGAGTGGGCTGGGCTGATCCGGCGAATCGGCCGTGATGGCTACCGGTTTATGGTGGTCCACCGGATACCCGACCTGCCCGACGTCTTCGCCCAGCTCTGGCACGAGGCCGACGGGGACTACACGCTGGAGCACCGCAACGGTGCCCCCGCCCAGCACTTCCAGGTGATGGTCGACGGTTGCGAAGCCGTGATTGAGGCGATGACCGGTTGGGCCCGGCAAACGTCCGGTTGGAGCACTCATCTGACCTGGTCGTTGCTGGATATAGGCCTCGCCCGCGAGGTGCCGCCGCTCGACCTGGATGAAGACGAGCGCAAGAAGTTGGAGAAGCGCGTCCGCGAGGTGCTGGTCGGCGGCTACACCGACCGCGCCGAACTGGCGGAGCTCGCCGAGGATTACCTGGTAACCGCCGACCGCCGACCCGTATCGCGGGAGCAGGCGGAGGTGTTGGCCGACCGGATGTGGCTGGAACGCGTCGCGGAGCAGGCCGAGTGGACAGGCGAGACCGACCCGGAACGACTCACCCGCGCGTTCACTGCCCTGCAGGAGGCCGGTATCACCGCCCGCGAGAACTTCACCTGCTGCCGCAGTTGCGGCCAGTCCGAGATCCGCGGCGAAGGCAGGACCGACGCCCGTGGCTTCGTCTATTTCCACTCCCAGTGCACGGACTCCGCCGCTGCCGGTCACGAACTCATGCTCCTCTACGGAGGTTTCGACGGCTCGTCCGAGACCACCACAGCGGTCGGCCACGAGGTCATGGCCGCCTTGGACGCGGCCGGTCTCCAGGCCGTTTGGGACCGGGCCCCCGACCGTGCCATCACCGTCACCCCGCTGGAGTGGCACCGCCGCCTGGTCAGCTAGTGCTCTGGCCAGGAGAGATCGACGGGTCCGCGGTAAGTGGACGGCAGGCGTTGACGTCCGACGACGGAGATTCACCTCATACGATCTTGAGCAGACGGGATGTGACACCAGACTCTGGGAACGCACCCGTCAGGCACAGCCCTCCGGCTCTGCGAACCTCGCTTCCAGGTTGGCAGGGAAGGTCTCACCGTCGGGGGCCATCCCCGCGATCGCCCGCACGGTGGTGCCGGCCTGAGCCCCTGCCTCGCTGTTGATGAAGGCGGGCCTCGGGATGTACTCGATCAGCGGGTACCTGAATGCGCGGACGGCGCCCTCGCGGTCCAGCAGGGCATCGATGCTCATGTCCACGGACCGGCTTGGCCGGTTCGACGTCCGCGGACGCGCGTACGGCACCGTCCAGCCGTACCGGCCCGAGCCGACCTCGAAGGCGTCGCCACCGCTGTCCGAGAGGACAGCCTCGGCGGCTGCCACCGCCGACGCTGCCGACCACGAAGATCACTCTCCGCACTGCCGACCGGTACTGCTGAAATCCATCGCCACCGTGCACCGCTTCCGCGACACCGACGAGTTGCTTGCGTCCGCACGGCACGGGCGCCCAGAGAGGTGGTGGAGCCGTTCACCGCCTATCTGACCGAGCGGTCCACCGACGGTGTGACCAGCCCGACCGACCTCTTCCACGAGATACGCGAGCGCGGCTACCAGGGCAGCGACCTGCCTGTGCGCCGCTACGTGGCCGGGCCCAGGACCGGCACTGTCGAACCTGCCCGCGGCGCTGTCGCGAGCCCACGCAAGATCACCACCTGGATCATGCTGCGTCGTGGCACTCTGAAATCTCCGCGAGGAGGAACAGCTCATCGACGTGCGGCTGCCATTCCCCGGCAACGCTGACGGCGGTCAGTAGATACTCCCCGTAGGCGGCCACTTAGCGCCCCATTCCTGGCCAAGGATTGCCCCACGGACGGCCATATATCTCCCCGGACCTGGACCGATACCGGTCGGCGAAGCTGACCGGTGTGAAGAACAGCAGGGAGATCATGGAGATCCTTGAGGCATACGACCTCACGGGGAGTTACCGAGCAGCGGCCGAGCTGGCCGGCTGCGACCACCACACGGTGGCCCGGTATGTGCAGGCTCGGGCCGAGGGCAAGAGCCCGACCGAGCGGCAGCACCGGGCCCGCCCGATCGACGAATACCTCGCGAAGATCGAGGAGTTGGTGGTGAACTCCCACGGCCGGATCCGTGCCGATGTCGTGCACCGGCGGATCACGGCGATGGGCTTCACGGGCGGGGAAAGGACCACCCGGCGGGTGGTCGCGGAGGTCAAGACGAGCCTGCGGGCCGGATCGCGACGGGTCTATCGGCCGTGGATCACCGAGCCCGGATTGTGGCTGCAGTGGGACTGGGGCGAAGGGCCGCGGATCGGCGGACGCCGTACTTCCTTGTGGTGCGCCTGGCTGGCCTGGTCCCGGTTCCGCGTCGTCATCCCGGTGTTCGACAAGACCCTGCCGACGATCGTGGCCTGCCTGGACTCCACTCTGCGGCGAATAGGAGGGGTGCCTGCCTATGCGCTGACCGACAACGAGAAGACGGTCACCACGATGCACATCGCGAACATCGCGGTCCGCAACCCGGACATCGTCGAGGTGGCCAGGCACTACGGGCTGACCATCCGTACGTGTCTGCCGGCCGACCCGGAAACCAAGGGCGGATCCGAGGCCACGGTCCGCATCGCGAAGGCCGACCTGGTGCCCACCGACGCCAACCTGCTCGAGCAGTACGGGTCGTTCGGACATCTGGAGGCGGCCTGCCGCGACTTCTGCGACGAGGTCAACAACCGGGTCCACCGGGCCAGCCGGCGCAAGCCCGCCGAGGCCCTCGCCGAGGAACGGCAGCGGCTGCACCCGCTGCCGAAGGAGCCGTTCGCGGTCGCGTTCGGCACCACGAGACGGGTCAACTGGGACGCCACCATCTCTGTTGAAGGCGTGCGCTATTCGGTCCCGCACCAACTCGTCGACACCCGGGTCTGGGCCCGTTTCAACGGCGACGAGCTGATCGTCACCGCCGTCGCGGACGACGGGCCGGCCGAGGTCGCCCGGCACGACCGCTCGACTCCCGGCAGCCCGCAGATCAAGGACGAGCACTACCCGCCCCGCGAAGACAAGGAGGGCGACCGGACACCGAAGGCCAACTCGGCCGAGGAAGCGGCCTTCCTCGCGCTCGGTCCCGGGGCGGCGTCCTGGCTGATCGAGGCCGGCGCGGCCGGAGCCCGCAGGGTCAAGTCGAAGATGGCCGAGGCCGTCGCGCTGGCCAAGCTCCACTCCGCCGCCGATGTCGACCGGGCCCTGGGCTCGGCGGCGGTCGCCGGACGGTTCGCGGAGAACGACCTGATCCGCATCCTCACCTACCAAGTCGGCCTGGAGACAGTCGAACCCACGCGGCCTTCCGAGAACCACAGCCTCCAGCCGGGCACCTCCGCCTGGTCCAACTTCGGCGTCGCCGACGAGAAGGAAGAGCACTGATGGCCACCCCGATCCGCACCGTCACCGGCACCCACGGCGATCCCCTCGCCGAGGCCATCGAGCTGACCCGGCGGCTGAAACTCCCGCACATCCGGAGGGCGTTGACCGACCTGATCCCCACCGCGAAGGCCCAACGCTGGGACCCCGCCGAGGTCGTCCGCGTCCTCCTGTCCGAAGAGGCTGCCGGCAGGGACGCCGCGAACCTCCGCACCCGCCGCAAGCGGGCCGGGTTCCCCGCGGGCAAGACCTTCGGCGACTGGGACGAGACCGCCTCCTCAATTCCCTGGCCGACCCAGGACTCGCTGAAGATGCTCGAGTGGGTCACCCGCAAGGAGAACCTCTGCATCTGCGGACCCTCGGGCACGGGCAAAAGCCACTTCACCGAAGCCCTGGGACAGGCCGCCATCGAAGCCGGCATGACCGTCGCCTGGTTCACCATCGAAGACCTCGGAGCCCTCGTCCGCCGCCACCGAGCCGACGACTCCCTGGCCAGAGCGATGGCCCGGCTGATCCGGACCGACCTGATCATCGTCGACGACATCGGACTGCTGCCGGTCTCACCCGATGCCGCCGAGGGCTTCTACCGGCTGGTCGATGCCGCCTACGAACGGCGGGCGCTGGCCGTCTCGAGCAACCTCCACCCCTCCGGCTTCGACGAGATCATGCCCAAGACCCTGGCCACCGCGACCGTGGACCGGCTCCTGCACCACGCTCACGTGGTGGTCACCCAAGGTGATTCCTTCCGGCTCAACCAGGCCACCAGCGGTCAGGGGGTGATCCCCTTGCGCTGATCCACCCACCAACAGCGGGGAGATATCTGGCCGCGGTTGGGGAAGATCTACTGGCCGCCAGCGGGGAGAATTACTGGCCGCCTCCGGGGAGAACTGAGTGGCCGTTGACAAACGCCCGGGCGTGCGATCTCGCCCGGACCTTCCACGACCACCTCCTCGGCAGACGGCCGGTGACTCGACGAGCAACTAATCGGTTGTGTGCAGGCGATGGCGGCGGATGCAATGTGCGTCATGGCTATTCAGGTCCGCCCGCCACGGCGCGATGAGATGAACGCGTACTATCTGGCTTTGCCTTACGCGAACGGGTTGCCGAGCTGGGAGCCGGCCGATGCAGCGTGGCACGGTGGTCCGGAGCCGTGGCCTCCGCAGCGCACTCCGGCAACCGCTGAGCAGCTTGAGAAGTGGGCAGAAGCCGATGTCGAGGACGAATCCTTCCATCCGATTGCGACATTCGCCGACGGCGCCTGCGTCGGCGCATCGGCCACCATCTCCTTCGACGTAACGGTCCCCGGCGGGACTACGGTCAAGATGGCCGGAGTCACCGCTACCGCGGTGATCGCTACACACCGCCGACGCGGCTACCTGCGGCGGATGATGCAGGCCATGTTCGAGGCGGCCTTGGACCGGGGTGAGCCGTTGGCAATGCTCAGCGCCAGCGAGGGCAGCATCTACGGCCGATTCGGCTTCTCGCCGGCGACCTACCGTGTGCGGTGGGAACTGGACCGTCATGAGGCGGCCCTTCTTCCGGCAGAGCCCGATCCGGGTTCGCTGGAGCTGGTCGATGCCACTCAGGCAAAGAAGTTCTGGCCCATGGTGCACGCGGAGGTGCGTGTATCCCGTGTCGGTGAGCTCGCCCCCTTGCCCGGGCGCTGGGACGGGCTGTCCGGTAGCGCGGACGGCACGAACGGGCCGCTGCGGTATCTCGTCCACCGTGACCAGCACGGCGATGTGGACGGCATAGCCAACTTTCGACTGCCGTGGTCCTCGGCAGTCGGCAATGCGGGAACGCTCGTCGTAGAGGCGTTGGAGGCGACGAACCCGATGGCATATCGCGCCCTGTGGAGTCTGCTGGTCGACTTCGACCTCACCAGGACCATCGTTGCGCCCGGCCGTCCGCGCGACGAACCACTTCGGTGGATGCTCGCGAGCCCACGGGCGATGCGCATCACCCGCCAGTCGGACAACCTGTGGGCGCGTCTGCTCGACGTCCCCCTCGCCCTGACACAACGTTCGTACGACTCGGTCGGCGAGTTGGTGTTCACCATCGACGACGACCGAATGTGCCCGGCAAACAACCGGACATGGCTTCTCCGGGCAGGCGGTACCACGCCGACATGCGTTGCCACCGACCAGAAGACGGACCTGACCATCACGGTGTCGGCGCTCAGTTCGCTCTACTTCGGGGGCATGTCGGCGCACGACCTGACGTACGCGGGCCACATCACTCCGCACTCCGACGGCGCGATCGGGCGGCTGACCCGGATGTTCCGCATCGATCCCGAACCGCACAACTCCTTCGGCTTCTAGAACCGTTCCTTGCAGCTGATCAGGCGGCTTGCGCCTTCACCACAGAGTGAGGCCGCGTCTGACGAGCGTGCTGGTGGTGTTGTGTCCAGCGGACACCGGGTGGTGCTGCCATGCCGGTCAGGGCGAACATCGCTCCGACGGCATACCAGCCGGGGCGGCTCCAGGTGATGCAGAGGGCGATGAGCAGACCTGGTCCGAGGGCCTCGGCAAGTCCGGTGCCGAGCCCGAATACGCCCAGGTACTGACCGATGGCGTGCCGCGGGGCGAGGGCGAACGACACTTCGAAGCCGGCAGCGGCATGCCAGAGCTCGCCGACTGTGTGGATGACCACTGCGGTGATGAGCAGGGTTGCGGCAGCCCAAGCCGGAATCCCCGCGGACAGGGAGATCAGCGAGCACGCGATGAGAAAGGCCATGCCAGCCCGGCAATAGGCGCTACCGCCGGCCACGGGGGAATCGATGTTGCGGCCGGCTCGAACCTGGAACGCGACGACGATGACGGTTCCGGTGAACATCGTGCCCGAGATGAGCCAGTGCGGGGCGGTGGTGGCACCGACCAGCCAGAGCGGGATGGCCACCGTGAGCACCTTGAACTGGATGGCCATGATCCCGTCGAGGACGGTGAGCAGCAGAGGTAAGGACGGTCTAGTAGGGCGATCCAGCAAGGACCACTGGTGATTGGGACCGACGCAACCGGATGCAGGCCGACGCATCCGTAGCGGGCGTCGCTAGGGCTGTGCTACTTGGCTCCACCCGAGGCGACTCCAACTGTCCCCGGAGGGCGGCTTGTTCTGGGCCAGGGGCTTCGTGGATGGACGCCGGTAAATGCGTCGCGTGTTACTGAGGGTGTCGGGATACTGCCTCGGTGACTCCTACTGCGCTGCCTCGACTGCTTCGACCTCGTGCCCTGAGGCCCGGAGATCTCGTCGTCATCGCATCGCTGTCTGGGCCGCTCCATGCCGCATCCGAGCCCGACCTCAAGCAGGCGGTGGACGTGCTCGAGCGGATGGGATTCCGTGTGCGCCGGGCACGGCTCCTCGATGCAGGGCGGCACCGTTGGTGGAGCGCGGCTCGGCCGGCGGAGATCGCCGAAGAGCTCAACGCCCTTCTGCGAGATCCCGAGGTGCGCGCGATCATCGCGCATGACGGCGGCCAGACGGCGCTCGGATACCTCGATCTGATCGACTTCGAGGCGATCACTGCCGACCCCAAGCCGATCCTCGGTTTCAGCGACATCTCGCTGCTGCATCTGGTGTTCTACGCGCGCACGGGTCTGGTCGGCTTCCATACCGACCTGGCCACCCCTGGACTCGGCGGACACTGGCAGCGCGCGACTGCGGCACGCAGGGCGCAACTCGAGGAGCTCTACTCGACGCTGCTGACCGGTACCGAGCCGATCGGCCCGCTGCCCTCCACCCCGACGTGGGAGTGCTGGCGTGCCGGTCGCACCGAAGGCCGCCTGATCGGCGGAGTAATCAACCGCATCGTACTGAACCAAGCGACGTCCTACGCGCTGCCGCTCGAATGGTTCGACGGCGCGGTGCTGTTCTGGGAGGAGGCGGGAGGTCTGGCAGCCTATGTGTGGAGCTATCTGCAGGTACTGCGGCACGCCGGCATCCTCGATCGGATCTCCGGCATGGTCGTGGGCATCCCGGACGGGATCGACGGACTCGACTCGCCCGACGCGTCCCCGACCCTGCGCGAGATCGTCCTCGACGTCCTCGGCGACCGTGACATCCCGGTCCTGGGCAACGTCGAGTTCGGACACGCCGGCCCGAATCTCCCGATGCCGGTCGGTGTCCGCGTCGCCCTCGACGCGCAGCAGCGGACGCTGTCGCTGCTCGAACCGGCAGTACGCCCGCTGGCGGGGAGCGGAGCGGGCGGCTGAGCGATGCGGATCAGTGAACCGACAGCCTCGGCAGCACGCGCCACGATGTGAGTCACGGCGCTGATCGTGTCGGTAGGAAGCGGCAGCGCGTGCTGGTGAGTTCCGGGAACGCTCGATCGCCAAACGGCTGTTGGGTCGGATCGGGTGGTGTTTCTCGCCCGCGGATCCTGGGAGATCCGGCCGGGAGAACCGGGGAACCGCAGCGGAGTGCTCAGGAGGGCCGCGGCTTCGTTCATTGCTGTTGGCCCGATCGCTCTGCAACCGGCAGTCACCCATGGGAGCGTCAACGACCTCACCTCAGTGAAGCCGTTCTCACGGCGTAGATCATGCAGACAGGGCAGGCAAGCGCTGGATCCAGTCGTCGAACAGGCCAAGGTCATGGCGTTGCCGCGGGGTCATGGCCACCTCGGTATCCCAATTCCACACCACGCGGCCCGGGTCAGTAGCGTCGAGCGCCTGGTACCACTCGCGAAGTGGGCCGGACAAACGGGCATTGACTTCGAACGTATGCCAGGACTGCGGTGCGGAGCTGGAGTGTTGGGGAGTTCAGGCCCTGGTGGGCGGCCAGTTGCGGTGGGACGTCGAGTCGACCTGTTCCGTCTGTGGATGGGCGGTAGCTGTGTGCGGTGGTGATGTGCCGGCGGAACTGCGGGATCAGATGCTCTCCGAGCATGGACCCGCGAGGCTGCAGGTGCGCAGTCCGTCGACGAAGAGCGTCGCCATCATGCGCGTGCTGCGGGCCGAGCTCGGCATCGACCTGATGAACGCGAAGGCTGTGCTACGCCGCGCGGTGGATGGCGATTACTCAGGAACGCTTCCCGAGATGGAACACCTGGCCCGCGCGCTCCGGAAGTCCGGCATCGCTGCGGCAGTTACTCGCCTTTGAGTGTCTGATCTGGTGGCTCCGTCGCCAGCGAGCGCGCGAGCCGAGGCCGGGGCGTAGGCGGCGATCACCATCCGTGTCCAGCGGTCAGCCATCTCCAAGCTGCGAACACGGGGCTTGGTCCACCTTGCGACCCGACTCTCGACGAGAGTCGCCCGTCGCTGAGTTCGGCGCGTTCGAAGCCCTGGCACGGATCTTCGGGCGTGGTAGCGGAGACGGGGCCCTGACCTGTTCAGGGAAGAAGGGGGTCAAGTGGCCTGGAGCCGGAAGTGGAGCAGGTCGGTGGCGCTGGCAGGGGCGGGCCTGCCGTCAGGATCGGTGACCGCTGTCACGGTCAGGCCGGCGGTCGTGGCCAGCTTCTCGAACTGGTCGCGGGTGTACCAGTGCAGGATCCACGGGCGCTCCACCACGCTGCTGTCCGAACCGTGATGGCGTTCGTAGCGCAGAAGCGTCGTCTGTGTCCGGGCCAGCTCGTCGCGCTCCTCGGCGACGACGGAGAACCGAAGCTCCGCGCCATCGGGTGCGACGGCCGTACGCACCAGGCCGAGCTGTTCCACCGGGGTCGGTGCGGGGGTGAACAGAGGCACCAGCACGGTGCCGCCCTCCGCCAGGTGGGCGCGGATTCCGCGCAGGGCGGCCAGCGCCGCGTCGTCGTCAGGGAGCAGAGTGAAGGTCGGTCCGGCGAGGAAGATCGCCCGGTAGCTGCGAGGCAGATCCAGAGCTTCCATGCGCTGGTGGAACACGGTGGCACGGATGCCCTGTTCATCCGCCCGGCGACGCAGGCGTTCTAGCATGTCCGCGGACGAGTCGACACCCTCGACATCCAGGCCGCGCCTGCGCAACTCGAGCAAAGGATCACCGTCCCCGCATCCCAACTCCAGCGCCGGCAAACCGGCATGCTGAATGAAGGCCGCATAGGGCTCGGGGTCTTGGGAGAAGGACTTCAACGGCCCGTAGAGGTCCGCGACGATGCCGGTGTAAAAGTCAGCTGGGTCCACGATCACCACCCTACGCAAGCCCTCTCCCACGTTCACTCGAATATCGCGGGCGGGGTGACTGCACAGCTCTCACAGGGGATCTGACTCAACTTCGTGGTGACTGGTCGTCAGCCGAGAGACTCGTCCACCGACTTCACATCAGAGTCGTGGACAAGCTCGGCAAGCTGAACGAGGAGGCTGTATGTAGCTGCCCGCTCCCGGATCCGAATGAGGTAGGACCGGCTGGAGCACTTGAAGATCTCGCGGCGGCGTACTTTCCAGGGGCCGTGCCTGTACGTGTTCGCTGCCTCCAGCAGAGCCGTCTCCGCTTCGCCGGCGCTCCCTTCGAACTCCGCGACGGTACGCGCGTCGCTGTTTGCCTCTGCCACGCCGCCGACCGGTACGGCCAGCACTATCCATCGGGGCATCCCGCGATCAGTTCCTTCCGTTGGGTGCCGCCCTGCCGCGACACGCACGGGCTCAGTGTGACAGGTGGTCATCCTCGCCTGGATCGCCGCCCAAAGCAGTTGGGCCGACCAGGAGAACGTGCTCATGGCCCTCGTTACGGGAGTCATCGGCAGCAGAGGAACTGCGCCGCTGAGGGCGTTCGTGTATGCGGTGTGGGGACGCTGAGCGGATTTCACCCGCAACGCCGCACGGGCCGCGTTCTTCGAAGCTGTCGAGGCGTGCGTCCCAGCCACCACGAGCGCGGTCTCCGCCCAGTAGCTCGGCGGCGCTCCGGAGCGGTGGGGTTCAGGCGTGGGCGGCCAGGCGCTTGGCGTACTGGTGCCGACCGCTCTTGCAAGGGGGACGACGACAGAGTGAGGACGTGCCCGGCGCTCTCAGCACGCGTGACGGGCAAGCGGGACGCGGGTGACGTTCATCGGGCCGAACAGGTTCGTCTCGGTCTGGGTGCGGATCTGCGCATCGGGGAGTTCCTCGAAGAACCCGGCGTAGAGGTCGGCGGCATTGTTGATCAGGACGCCGATCCGGCCGAAGCAGTCGACGGCAGCCTCTGCGGCCGACGTGGCGGCGGCCGGGTCGGTGATGTCCAGGGCTACGGTCACGAGGCCCGCATGCTCGCCGCCGAGGGCGTGAAGGACGCGCTCGGGGCGGCGGCCGGTGGCAACGAACCTCTGCCTGGCGGTCAGTTGCCGCGCGCGTGATTTCGGTGCCGCGTCCGCGCCGAGGCCGACGCGGCTCGGGGCCGGGCCCACACCCGATTTCCGGCAGGAGACAACAGCATCGGTCGGCAACGGCGAGCGGGACCGGCCTGCGCGCGGCCGTCAGAAGTAGCAGGACCAGTCGGCCGCCCTCACGGTTGTCGAGCAGTGATGGGCGAGGTCGAATCATCGGTTCCGGCCGATCGCGAGAACGGCCGACGCGGCGGGCTCGTACCCGTACGACGGGCTGTCGCGGCCGTGCCGACGGGGCAGGTTCGTTCTCCAGCAGGATCTCCATCAACTACGTCGGCCGACGATCGTCGTCCCACAGCAGGGACACCTTGTGCAGGGACCGGCCGAAGGTCCCCTCCAGGACATACAGCAAGCCGGGGTGGTCGGTGGTGCGGTGGAGTTTCCCAGCATCCGGCCGGGTTCTGTGGCATCCGGCCACGGAGCCTCCGCAAAAACCCGTTGGCGGACCTCGGCGGCCACTGCTACTTTTCCGGAGGCCGTGCGAGAGAACGAGGAGGTGGTACCCGTGAACGCAGTATCGACATGGGTGCTCCCCTCCGGGGTCACGGTCGGGCGGTAGGTCGTCCGGGAGCGCCACTTCTGAGCACTCCCGAAGGGCACAACCATGCAGTTCACTTCCGAAAAGCGCCTCGACGACGGCGTCCTCGAACGCGAATTCACCCTCAGCGAGATCCCCGGCACCCTGTGGACGCCCGGATCCGCCGCACCTGCCCCGCTGATCCTGATGGCCCACAACAACGGCCTGCCCAAGGGCGACGCCCGGATGGTGGCCCGGGCCCGGCACTCCGCGGCGTACGGCTACGCGGTGGCCTCCATCGACGCCACCGGATGCGGTGACCGGCCCCGTTCCGCCGCCGACGAGCAGGCTCGCGCCGACCTCCGCCGGGCGATGCAGGCCGGAGAGCCGGTCGAGGAGATCTTCGAGTCCTTCATCGGCCCGCTGGTCGAAAAGGCGGTCCCGGACTGGCGGACCACCCTGGACGCGCTCCTTTCGCTCCCCGAGATCGGCGGCCCGGTCGGGTACTCGGGATGGACCGCCCTCGGCATTCGGCTGACGGTGGCCGAACCGCGCATCACCGCCGCCGGTTTCTTCGCTGGGGGTTACGTGCCCCGCGCCCAGCGCGAGGAGGCCCGGCAGGTCACCATCCCGCTGCTGCTCCTGCTGCAGTGGGACGACGAAGGGAACCCTCGGCAGCGGGCCCTGGACCTGTTCGACGCCTTCGGCAGCAAGGAGAAGACGCTGCACGCCAACCTGGGCGGACACCTCGGTACCCCGTGGTTCGAGGTGGAGGACGGGGGTCGGTTCTTCGACCGGCACCTGAAATAGCGCCGGGCCGCCGAGCCCGCAGTAGTCGGTAGGCGGTGTCGACCAGAAGGCCGCTCACCAAGGACAGGTCCCGGCCCTCCTTGAGGGCAGTGGCCGGCAGATGGCCGGTGCCGCCCCGATCACCGTGGGACAGGAAAACCTCCGTGTGGTGCGTTCCTGGACAGCTCCACCACACCGGAGGTCTTCGCCGTGTTCAGGCCCGGCGACAGTCAACGACGCTCGTGATCAATAGGACTAGTCCCACCAGAACGACCAGGAAGTTCGCCCCACAAGGTCCGTCGCGTACTCGGGGAACGGAGTCGGAGGGTCGTCGACGATGTTGTCCGCGGTCGACAGCACATGCTCCAGAGCGAGCAGGCTCGCATGCTCTGCTTCAACGAGAGGCCTCGCGACCGAGACGTGCAGTTCGCTGCCGAAAGCGGCTACGACCTGAGCTCCGAACCGGTCCTCCCAGCTCCGCAGGAGTGCGCACAGCAGAAGGAGAGGTGCCTCCGCGGACCAGCCGATCAACGCCAGGGCATCGCTGCTTCGATGGGCGGGGACGAGAACGAGGCGGCACTCGGCCAGTCCGAAATCGCCAGCCTCGATGAGCCTGGCAATCAGGCTTGACGCAGCCTCCTCGGGTGTCGGGCCCGCCGACGTAACCGGCGTCGCCGGTGCCAGGCCCGGCCACTGTTCGAACGGCGGCCCCGGGTCGTGCGGCCATGGCTCGATTCCCTCAGGTACCGGGGCCGGCGTCGGGTCCGTCCACAGCGGCAGCCTCCGACGACGGTACTCAATGAAGTCCGCGGTCAGCACCTCCTCCAGGCGGACGGCGGTGATGTGGTCCAGGCTGAGTGGTCTTCCCATGGCGTCGGGCAGGCACAGAAGCGGAACCAGGCCGCTTGCTCTTCGCTCGCTCAGCAAGCGGGGCCACAGCCTTTCGATGTCCTCCGGGAATTCGTCAGAGACCCAGGCTTGTACGGACCCACGAGGCAGAAAACGGCCGGGAGGCAGACCGTCGGGCAGGGTGAACATGGCCGCACCGTAGACCTCGGCACTGACATTGATGCTGATACTCAGGTTCCGGTGGCCGTGACTCGGGCGCCGGGAGAAGATCCGGGAAGCGTTCCGACGACGGTGCTGGATCCCGTACATGCCGCACGCCGAGGCGATCGAGGTCCGTGCACCGGGCGGGTGGGCCGGCACGCGCGTGGGCACCGGACCGGAGAGCTCGGTCAGCGGTGGCGAAGCTCCCCGGACGAGTTCCGAAAGGGCTCTGACAGGGCCAGGTTGTCGCCGCGGGCCACGGTCTGGAGCGACTGGCCGCACACGGCCGCTTCGACAGCCCGGCCGACCGGGACGCCCAAGACTCGGAAGCCGTCGCGGACACGAGCGGTGACATCAGGCTGCCGCAGCGAGCAGGCGTAGAGCGTGGCGGCATCGAACCTCTCCGGAACTCGCCCCAGACCTCTCGAATTCGAAGACGCCGGTTCGTGCGCACCTCGGTTGTGCAGGGAAGATGCGCCCTCCGGTGCAGGAGGCGATGGCCTCGTCGCACACCGCCGGGCGTGCGGATGTACGGTCTCGGCCAACGCCTACTGCCTACTGCACAGGGTTCCAGCCGTCGCTTCCGGTCAGATATTTCTGCGAGGTGTAGTTCGCCGCGGTTGCGCCACTGATCTGCGGGCGGTCGCTGGTGCCGGTGCTGGCTCCGAGGCCGTTGTTGTTGTATTCGCTGAACCGGCAGGTCTTCCAGGAGAAGCCGCTCATGTCCTGCCAGGCTCCGGCTTGGCGAACGTGGGCCCCCAGCGTCGAGTCGCGGACCAGCACCTGGCCTATCGCGTCGGCCGCCCCACCGGCGTGCCAGCAGCGCCCCAGGGCGACGGTGCGCGCCGCAGCCGAACTCAGCAGCGTCGACCTGGTGATCAGGATGCCGAACTGGTTGCTGGCGTTGGTGGCCGCGGCGGTGATGTAGCCGTTGTTGGTGCTGCCACGGTCCAGTGAGCGGATGGTCGTGGAGTCGATGACCAGGGCGCCGTTGCCGTAGATGAAGTCGACGGCGCCTTCGATGTAGCTCTTGTAGACGTACTGGCGGACCTGCGAACTTCCTGTACCGCCCCAGGACAGGAAGGTGTCCTGGTAGCCCAGCAGGCGGACGTTGCGGTAGACCTGCCGGTCGCCGCCGGCGTACAGAGCCAGTGCCTGACTGTCGTGAGCGGCGTAGGTGTTAGCGATGGTCACGCCGTTGACCGTGGTGTTCTTGGCCATGTTGAGTACGGTCGCGCTGCCCGCGGTTCCGGCGGTGGACGCCGGGGTGTTTCCGGTGATCACGACGTCGGTCGCGGTCCCGGTCGTCCCCTGCAGGGTGATGCTGGACTTGCTCGACGGGATGGACACCTGGCCGCGGTAGGTGCCCGGCTTGATGTTGATGATCGTGCCTGACGGGGCAGCCGCGATCGCGGCCTGGATGGTGGTGTAGTTTCCGGAGCCGTCACTCGCCACCGTGATCGTGGTGGCGGCGCTCGCTGGGGTGGTCAGCCCGAGGGGTGCCAGCGGTGAGACGGCAAGGGCACCGGCGACCACCAGGGTCCGGTGTTTGGCGAGCGGGTGCATGTGTGACCCTTTCGTCGATCTTCGGAAGAGTTGCCGGCGGCAGAAGGTGACCGGTGACCGTCAGTACGGTGCGGTCGTGGGCCACACGATCGCGCTGGTGGGGATGGTGTCGGTCAGCCGCTGGAAATCGGCCGACGGCAGGACGCTCTGGTTGTGCAAGGCAGTGGCGACGAGGCGAGCGACCTCGATCGCGCCGAAGGCCTGAAAGTGCGTGTTGTCCTGGCTGCCGTTGGGGTAGTTGGGGTACTGCCCGGAGTTCAGGATCATGAAGTAGTTCTTCGTTCCCGCCACGCCGACGCGGTTCCACAGTGCGGTGCTGGAGGTGGTCAGGTCGATCAGCGGTACGCCTTTGGCCGCGGCGAGTTCGCGCATCGCCGCCGGATAAGCGCCATGGGATGGGGAAATGACTCCCGCGCTGTTGAATTTGCGACGTTCCACTGGCGTGACCAGAACCGGGACGGCTCCCTTGGCCCGGCTCCGGTCGATGTACTGGGAGAGATACTGCTTGTACGTTGTCGACGGCTCGGTGTAGCGGGTTGGGTCATCGATCTTCTCGTCGTTGTGCCCGAACGAGATGAGAAGGAAGTCGCCAGGCTTGATCAGAGCCAGAATGTGGTCGAGTCGGCCCAGATCGATGAAGCTCTTGGAACTGGCCCCGGACTTGGCCACGTTCACCACCCCGGCATTGGAGGTGAGGAACACCGGCAGCGCCTGCCCCCAGCCGGCCCGGGGAGCCAGCGAGGACACATAGGTGGAGGCGGTCGAGTCTCCCGCGATGTAGACATGAACGGGGGTCGCCGCCGAGGCTGTTGCCCCCGTGACGGCCAATGGGGCGATCGACAGGACGGCTGCGACACCGGTCAACGCGGCGCGCATGACGATCCGTCGACCTGTAAGCCGTTGCCACATCGAGCGTCTGAAGAACATGCTTTCTCCCTTCCATATGCGGCGCGGGCACCGCCTGCTCCACGCGGCGTCGCCCCACACAAGGCCCACCAAGTGCGGCGGTCCAACTCGGCACCGACGGCTGATAGTTGACGTTGCGAGACGAAATCCAGGGGTCGGCGCCCTTCTGTGCCTCGACCGGGTGTTGGAGGACGCGGCGCTCGCCGGGGACTGACCCATGGGCAGAGCCAGCAGGATGGCCGCCACCCGCGTCAGTAGGCGACGGGCCACCCGCTGCTCCAGTTCAGAAGGTTGATGCCGAGCTTCGGAGTGCCGTTGTCCTGGCCGTCGTAGTAGTGGTAGACGATCAGGTCACCGTCCGCGTCGTTCAAGATCGACTGCCCGCCGGGGCCGACGTACCGGCCGTGCGACTCCAGCACGGGCGTACCGCCGTTGTTCATCATGGCGACACCGTTCCTGTCGTAGTACGGGCCGGTGATGCCGGTGGCCCGGCCGACCTTGACCTTGTACGTGGAACTGGCGCCCGCGCAGCAGGTGTCGTACGAGGCGAACAGGTAGTAGTAGCCGTTGCGTTTGACTATGTACGGGGCCTCGACGGCCTTGGTACCGGTGGGGCGGGAGGCGAGCGAGTAGCGGGTGGTGTTCGACGCGAGTTGCTTCCCGGTCGACGGGTTGATCTGGATCAACTTGATCCCGGTCCACCAACTGCCGAAGGACAGCCACCATTTGCCGTCGTCGTTCACGAAGAGGTTCGGGTCGATGGCGTTGTAGTCGTTCGACGAACTCGACGTGTAGACGATGCCCTGGTCGGTCCAGCTGCCCGGTCGGCCGGTCGTCGATGTCGCCAGGCCGATGGCCGAGTTCTGCGAGCCGAAGGACGAGACGGAGTAGTACAGCAGGTACTTGCCGCCGTGGTACGAGATGTCGGGTGCCCAGGCCTCCGGCACGGAGGAGTAGGTGCGCCACCAGCTCGGCCTGCTGGAGAAGGCGTCGGCGCCGCCGCTGAAAGCGGTGCGGTTGGTGGAGGTGCGGTTGCTGATGCCGCCGCCGGTGGCGTAGAGCAGGTACTGGCCCGAGGATGTGCGGATCATCGTCGGGTCGTGGACCACGATCGAGCCGGTGACGGTGCCCGGGTTCGGATATGCGGACGCCGAGTTCGGGACGAGTGCGAGCAGAATCGCCGCGGGGACGGACAGGAGAGCGGTTCTGCGGTTGGTTCTGCGGGCGACCTTGCGGGAGGTGCGGCTCACGCGGATCCTCCTGGTGTGGGGGGGACGACCCTGTCCGGACGTGTTCGCCATACTCGGAGCGAGCAGAACGCTCGGGCAGACTCAGCGCATTCGGCATTGTGAACGCCGGTCACGACTTCGAACGGGAAGGTAGAATCGAACCCCTTGCGCGTCAACGGTTCGCGCAGCAACTCCCATCACGAAGGTCGTCGAATCGCGTTCGACACCTCACCTGTCGCGCAGTTGCCGACGGCGCCCACAACACGCCGGCTCATGGGCGTTGCCGGGATGTGGAACCGACACCCTTCACCACTGCGGTCCCTGCGGGCCGCTGTCGCATCGGAGCGGTGGCATCAGCACCCCGCGTACGATCTCGGACCTCGGCGTTCGGGCGCCCATCCCCCGACTCCACGGGCAACTCACCGATGGGCTGGCGGACATCGCCGCGTCCCTGCCCGGGCTCTACGCCGCACTCTCCCCTGGATGCATCGTGCTGGTCCGCTGTGGCGGCTGCTCGCCGAAGTGCCGCTCTCACGGGCTGCTGATGGACGACTGATTCTGGCTGTCGAAGTCACCAGCCGGCTGCGGCCCGACGCTCACAACTCACCGCACCGCACCGCACCGCACCGCACCGCACCGCACCGCACCGCACCGCACCGCACCGCACCGCACCGCACCGCACCGCACCGCACCGCACCGGATCCTGTGTCACGCCAGCGGCCGGGGCAAGGACCAGCACATCCCCGTCCCGGCCGGCCCTACTCGATCATCTGCACGGCCTGCCACGTTCGGCCACACCCAGGAGGTCCCGAAGGCGCTAGCTCATACTGGGCATCGCCCCGCCAGCGGAACAAGACCGCCGTTTGAGCGACTCCCGAGACCACTGGCAGGTGTCCGAACCGGTCTCCAGTCCGACGGTCCACCGCGGCAGGCCACACGATTGCTCGGCTACCAGGTGTGCGCCACATCCACCACCAGTCGGTCGGGAAGCACCAGCACCCGGAACGGCAGCGTGGCCCGGACACCGAGTCCGATGTGGGTCCCTCCGTCGTAGTAGCCGCCGAACTTCGCGTCCCGGAAGGTGCGGTAGCCCCCGAAGTCGAGCCCGGGCAGCGGCTTCGCGAGCCCGACGTGGTACTGCGAGTCGTCGACCGGCGCGGTGAACTCGATCTCGATGATCGCGCCTCCCGCGACCGGGATACCGGTCTGCGACGGGGGATGCGCGAAACTGGGGACGTACTGGACCCAGTACAGGGCCGGATCGGCCGTCGTCATACCCGGAATATCGAAAACCATCCGGTCGTAGCAGGTGTGCCGTCCGGTCCTGACATCCGTCAGGGAGCCGGCCATCGCCATCGATCCCGGCGCCGCCTTCGCCATACTCCCCCAGCCCGTCTCACAAACCGCAGCTTGTGGCGCGGCAACGGCAGTCGACGCGGTGCCGGCTCCCGTCAGTACCAGTGCCAGCGCTGCCAGCACCGTTGCCCAGCGTCTCATCGGCGAGCACATCCCTTCAGATTCCTGCGTATTGCGCATCTGTGCCATGTGAGACAAAGAGGAAGGCGAAATAGTTGGATGCGCCGATGGTCCTGTTTCGGACATTAAGGCTTTCCCGCTCAGCTCGATCAAGCGGCTTGGCGTCGGCGCCGTGCTCAAGAAATGATGTAGCTCGCGTCAGGCGGGTTGCCGATGGCGCGGGAGGTTGGAAGAAATCAGTGGGGACTGCCCATGTTCGAGTTGTCGTAGGTGCCGTTGGGCTCAGTCCCCTCCGAGCCTGGAGGATCTCTGAGGCCGAACAGCTCATCGATCCCCAACCGGTCCGGCATGTACTCAAGTTGCTGTGGGCCGCTTCCGTCGAAGCGAGTGCCGTCGAAGCCGGGGCGAGTGGCAGCAGCCCTGCTGCCGACGAATGCGAGCAGGACCTGTCCTGGCTCGGCGAACTCGATCTCGTGGACTTCCGCCGAGGTCACACCGGCAGCCGCGTCAACGTTGAGATCACCTACCGCGCGCAGATGATCGAGGTGGAATTGGGCTCCTGGGTCAGATTCACCGACCCCGGCTGGGTCGTCACGGGACCGGCCACATACTGGTAGGAATCTCGAAAGAGCAGCACGATCCAGGTGTCAGCGCAATTCTCCCGCTGGCGGACCATCACATGCTGTCGAACAGGAGGCATGCGCACGGTCCGCGCCCGTTCATTACCCCCGCGTCTCCAGAGCCGCAACCAACTGCGAGATGACCGCCAGATCGGGCAGCCTGCGCAGTGAAGCGACGACCTGGTTGCCCGCGAACTCTCGCTGCGCAGCGGTCACGGCCGGATCGATGGCGCATTTAGCCTGCACATAAATGAAGTTCAAGTCCGTCGCGAAAAGCATCGAAAACGACTGCAGGCCTCTGATCTCCGCGCGGCCACCGGCGCTCCGATAGGCCCGCGTCAATCGCCGGGCCGAATCGATGTTGGTCTGGTTCCGACCGGACCACACGTAAACGGCGCGTGCGAGTTCGCGTTCCGCCGAGGCGGGACCGGCGTTGTCCCAGTCGAGGAGGACTGGCCCGTTCACACCGACCAGGACGTTCTGGGGTTGCAGGTCAAGATGCGATGTCACCAGATCCCCGGCTTCGGACGGCGTCACCCATTGCGCGAGCTCTGCCGCGGAAGTGGCGATGAACCGGCCCAGCGAGTCTGCCCACGGGAGGTCGGCCTGATGAATCCTCTCGTGCAGGTCCTTCCAGTCGGCGGCCTCGGGGCACTGCTCGTACCAGGAGTTCGGCGTCTCACCCGCACCTTCACCCGCAGCCTTGTGGAGCAGCGCCATGGTCCGCCCGAACCAGGCCAAGATGTCTGGATCAGACGCGTCCGCTGTGGCGCCGTCAATCCAGTCGTACAGCTTGACGTAGGACCCACCGGAGGAACGGGGTAAGTGCGAGACGTGTGCGCCGTGGCGATTGGGGAGAAGCCGCGGCGATGCGATCCCCAGGTTCTCGGCAGCCTGCCGCAACGCGGCCTCCCGGCCGACCTGTTCTTCATCGCAACCGAAGAGGAGTTCCTTTATCGCCCACGAGGAGCTGTTCCCGGACAACTTCCAGATCTGTCCCAATGCGCCGCGGGTGACCGGCGTCAACGTCCACGGTCCGGCGTCGAGGGCGTAGGTCTCCGCTATCAAGTCGGCTGTGTCGTGCATACAGTTACCTCTCCGAAGACAAATGGTCAGCGCCGACAATTAGACAGTGCCTTGCGACGAACCGACAGCTGGGTGACTGTCCGCCCGCCTCACAGAAAGGCATCAGTGAGCTCTTTCCAACCTCAGGCTGACGCGTGGTGGTGAAGGACGAGGACGGCCTTCACCACGTCGGTGATGCGGTTGGTGCTGCAGCGGAGCTTCCGCAGGAGCCGCCAGCCCTTGAGGGTGGCCATGGCCTGCTCGCCGAAGCAGCGGATCTTGGCGTGGGTGGTGTTGTGGCGGCCCTTCCATCGCTTGAGACGGCGGCCCCGAAACGGGACTCGGACGGTTCCGCCGGCACCTTGATACGCCTTGTCAGCCCAGCATTTGAGTCCCGCATCAGCGAGGGCTTCGATGATCCCGTGCTGTCGCGCGGCGGTGAGGTCGTGAGTGGAGCCGGGCAGCGCGGGCGAGGCCCACAGCAGCCGTCCGAACGGTTCAGTGAGGACCTGGACGTTCATGCCGTGGCGCTTGTGTTTCCCGGAGTAGTACGGGGTGTCGGCGGCGATCCGGTCGATCGGCAGCAGGGTGCCGTCCAGGATCACGAACGCCTTGGTCCGGATGGTCTTCATCGCCTCGGCCAGGGACGGGGCGAGGGTGGCCAGGATGTCGACGGCCCCGCGTATGTAGCGGAAGGCGGTCGCGATCCCGATGCCGAAACCGGCCGCGAGCTGTGCGTAGGTGTCACCGCACCGCAGGTGGGCCAGGGCCAGCAGAGCCTGTCGCGCTGCGGGAAGCCGCCGCCACCGCGTGCCGATCTCCCTCCGCCTGGCTGTCAGTTGCCCGGTCAGGAACCGCAGAGTGCGGGTGGACAGATCGAACGACGACGGGTGGACAAGCACACGAAGCTCTTGGCGGACACGGGTGATCTTGGTCGAGAACCCGTCTACCAGGAGCTTCGTCGTTGCGCAGGACCGTCCAACTCGTGGTCAACGCCGTCAGCTTGGAATAGGATCACTTTCGGCTATGGCCGTAGTGCCTGGGGCTCCTTGGAGGGGTGTGCATGGTGAGGGCACTTTCACGCAGAGAGTTCCTGGTGCTGTCGCTGGCGACGGGGCGGGGGCGGGCCGCGGCCAGCACCGCGGGTCCGGCGCTGGCCGCGGCCCCGAACGGCGAACTGACTTCGCTGGGCGTCCGATGAGCTCTGCCATGTGCGTCGGCGGCGCGGTGGGCGCGGATGCCGTCGGCAAGCCGCTGGTCTACACGGTCGCCCAGCGCGACAACTGGAGAGCTCCGCGGCCGCGCCCGGCGCCCCAGAAGTTCGCGGCCAGCACCCCGTCGACGCGGGGTCGGTGGTGCTGCGGCGCGACGACGGTGAACTGGCCGTGTCGGTGGCGGATCCGACGCGCCATGGCACCCTGGTCAGGCTCGAGGTCGCGGTGGCCGCCGACAAGGGCATCACGGTCGGCTCGCTCAATCCGATGACCTTCACGGTCGATGTGACCGGGACGGCCGGAGAGACGAAGACGCTGCGCATCACCCTACAAGGAAGGTGATCATGGGTATTCGGGAGAGACGTACCAGAATCACCCGCGGCATTCTGGCCGGGCTCGGCGCGGCCGTGCTGCTGGTTGCCGGCACGGTCACGACGGTGATGGCCGCCCCGGCCGCTGCGGAGGCGGCCGCCTTCACGGTTTACATGGCGCCCGCGGGCGCCGGCGGTTCGGACGCCAACGACGGGCTAAGCTCCGGCAACGCGGTGGCCACTCTGCCGCGGGTGCAGCAGGTGCTGCAGCAGCAGAAGCCGACCACCGACGTCGAGGTGCGCATCAAGCAGGGCACCTACATTGCGCCGCCGTTCCACGAGTGGCGCTTCTACGTGCCCGGGCACAAGGTGTCGTTCATGCCGATCGACTACGTGCCGGGGCAGGGGGTCCCGGCGGGCGGGCTGCCGGTCTTCAAGAACGCCACATGCGGCACGGATTACTGTGCCGGCTTCTGGCTGCAGCCGCGGCTGCCCAGGGACACCGGCGACCCGCTGTACGGCGGCGGCGACAGCAATCTCGACTTCCGCTATCTGCGGGTGGAGTACTACTCAGCGGGCGGCGTCTCGGTCTACGGCGACTCCGAGCGTGACGTCAAAGACGAGAACTACAACCCGCCACTCCAGGTGCGCGGCAGTAAGGGCCTGAACCACAACACGTTCTTTGGGATGCAGTTCCGCAACCTGGGCAGCAAGTGGAGCGGCGGCTCCACCTTCGGCTACGGCGGCATCGTCCTCACGAACTCGTCCAACAACCGGGTGGAGAACAGCCACTTCATCAACATCGAGAACGCCGCCCCGTATGAGGGGAACATCCACGGCCTGTACATCACGCACTTCAGCTCGAACAACCAGGTGGTGCGGAACAAGTTCTCCTACGTCAGCGGCTATGTGGTGAAGTCGCGGAACATGAGCAACTACAACTCGATTGAGTACAACGACATCACGCGCGCGGGGCGGGCGTCGTACTATCGCGGCGAGTTCTGCGACACGCAGTGCGCGATCGACAACGAGATCGCCCGGCAGTGCGCCTCGTACCACGACCGCTTCTTCAACAACACTATCCACAGCGGCTACTCCGGCGGCCAGATCTCGACCTGGTCCCTCAGCCCGGAAGGCCTCACCAACGCGGGCGGCACACCGTGCGCGATCCCGGCGGGCGAACAACGGGTGCTGACGGGCGGAAACTCGTCCTAACCCCGATCTCTCGTGTCCGGTCGCCCGCTTCAGCCGGCGTAGGCGGCCGGATGCCAGGGCGGGCCTCACGGGCCGCCTGGACAAGGCCCCGCACGAGCGGCCCCGCGCCCCGACTGCCAGATCATGCTCCAGATCAACCGTCCTGGCTATCGAAGCAGGCAGATCACGTATCCGCCGCTGGCCGGTTCACGTTCGAGCCACTCCAACTCCCAGTGAGCCGCCCTGAAGTTCTCGGACAGTGAGCCTTTTCCAACCTCACGCTGACGCGTGGTGAAGGACAAGAACGGCCTGGACGATCGCGGTGATGCGGTTGGTGCTGCAGCGGAGCTTCCGCAGAAGGCGCCAGCCCTTCAGAGTGGCCATGGCCTGCTCGCCGAGGCAGCGGATCTTGGCGTGCATGCTGTTGTGCCGACGCTGCCACCGCTTGAGGCAACGGCCTCGGAACGGGACGCGGACGGGGTGGCCGGCTCCCTGGTACGCCTTGTCCGCCCAGCACTTCAGCTCGGCCGCGGCGAGCGGTCGATGATCCCGTGGGTCCGTGCGGCGGTCAGGTCGTGAACGGACCCGGGCAGGGCGGGTGACGTCCACAGCAGCCGTCCGAACGGATCGGTGAGGACCTGGACGTTCATCCCGTGGCGCATGTGTTTCCCGGAGTAGTACGGGGTGTCGGCGGCGATCCGGTCGATCGGCAGGAGGGTGCCGTCCAGGATCACGAACGCCTTGGTCCGGATGGTCTTCATCGCCTCGGTCAGGGTCGGGGCGAGGGCGGCCAGAACGTCGATGACCTCGCGTATGCAGCGATAGACGGTCGCGATGCCGATGCGGAACCCGGCGGCGAGCTGGGCATAGGTATCGCCGCATCGCAGGTGGGCCAAGGCGAGCAGGGCCTGTCGGCCCGTGGGCAGACGCCGCCGGCGCGTTCCGACCTCCCGCCGCCGGGCATGCAGTTTTGAGCGCTTAGGTAGCACAGCGTGCGGCTGGACAGATCAATTGACGACGGGTAGCCAAGCACGCGAAGCTCCTGGTGGGGCACGGTGGATCTTGGTCGTGACACCTCCTACCAGGAACTTCATCGCGCTGCAGAGCCGCCCAAGTGACGGACATCGCCATCAGGTTGGAAACAGCTCAGTGGCAGGGACGGCACACCGGTCGGCTCCTCCCTTGTCACGGCCGGTTACTCACCGCGGGCGTCGTCCCGGGTCGAATCCTGGTCCATCTGGGCAGGCAGCGACGAACTCTGCCCAAGAACCTGTATCGGACCCTGGTCGCCTACGAGTTGGGATTCGGCGCGCGGATCGGATGTAAACGCATCCCTCGTGCCGACAATGAACGAGAGTCTCGGCCAACTCGAAACCCACCGAGGAGAACGCGTATGAGGATTGTCATCACCGGCGGCTTCGGCTTCCTGGGACAGCGGGTCGCCGACTCCTTGCTCAAGCGGCGAGCCCTGTGCGGTGCTCGCATCGACCGTCTGGTACTCACCGACCGGGTCGTTCCCACCGGCGCGTCGGTGGCCGACGATCCACTGGTGGAGGTCGTCCGAGGCGACCTGCGCACGTGCCTGGACGAGATCTTCGCGCAGCCGGTGGACGTCCTGATCCACCTGGCTTCGGCTGTCTCGGCCGAGTGCGAGGCCGACTTCGACCTCGGTATGAGCGCCAACCTGGACACCACCCGCGCGCTGCTCGATGCCGTCCGTGCCCAGACAGCCGCCGGCGGGCCGACTCCCCGGCTGGTGTTCTCCAGCGGCATCGCCGTCTACGGCTCCGACCCCGCGCTGCCACTGCCGCCGGTGGTCAGCGAGTCGACGCTGCCCATACCGCAGTCCAGCTACGGAACGCAGAAGCGCATCTGCGAGCAGCTGATCGCCGAGTACACCCGCCGAGGCTTCGTCGACGGACGCGTGGCGCGCCTGGTGACCGTCGCGGTGCGGGCTGGCGCGCCGAACGCCGCCGCCTCCGGCTTCCTGTCCGGCATCATCCGCGAGCCGCTCGCGGGCCTCCCGGCCACCTGCCCGGTCAGCCCTGATATGGGGGTCGCGCTGGCCTCGCCGCGGCGCACCGTCGAGGGCATCCTCCGCATCACCGAGGCCGAGCGCGGCACGGGCGGGCTCGAAGGCGGCCTTCCGGTCAATTTTCCGGCGCTCACGATCACGGTCGCCGAAATGCTGGACACGCTGCGCCGGGTTGCCGGCGACGCCGTCGCCGACCTGGTGACGGTCGCGCCCGACCCCGCCGTCGAGGCCATCGTCGGCTCGTGGCCGGTAGTCCTCGACAACGCACGTGCCACGGCACTCGGACTCCGGCCCGACGACAGCTTCGAGTCGATCGTACGGGCGTACATAGAGGACCACCCCGAAGCCATCGCGGCCAAGGTGTTCGGCTGCGGCGAATAGATTGACGAGCACGTTCTGCGAGGTCGGTGGTCCCATACGGATCGCAGACCGCGTCGCCGCGTTCCTCCCGCGGGAGATCGACTCCGGGCGTCCTGGCTGAGGGAGACAACTGCAGCCGCGGTAGAGCTGGTCAAGCAGCCGGGTGTCTGCCGTCGTCGTTCTCCCCGCCGGGTCGGCCGAGCGTTCGGAGGCGTTCCGCGCCGCCGCATCGGCCTTGTTGCGGATCGGGGCCGCCACGAGACGCCGTACCCCGTGGCCCGGTACTAGGCCGCAAAACGGTGCCCACGGAGCAAGGGGGACCCGGCGACCATCAGCCGGACCCCCTTGCTTCCTGCTTCCTGCTTCCTGCTTCCTGCCCAGCAGCTTTTCTCTCCTACGCCGGAGCCGAATTCGGCCCCTCGCCCGTCGCGCCTTCCGCAGCCCTACCGGTCGCCTTCCCCGTAACCTTCTCCGTCACCTTCTCCTTGGCCGACGCCACCGCCGACAGCGGCTTGGCAATGTCCTCCAGCGACCGGCGTTCGGCGTTCACCGCCAGGAACGCGGCGACGATCCCAGCCGCGCACATCAACCCGGCGCCGATCTGGAAGGCCAGCACCGTCTCCCCGACCACGCCGGACGCGGTGAGGTCGGCGAAGACCAACGGGCCGGTGATGCCACCGGCTGTGGTGCCGATGGCGTAGAAGAAGGCGATGCACATGGCCCGCGTCTCCATCGGGAAGATCTCGGAGACGGTCAGGTAGGCGCTGGATGCACCCGCCGAGGCGAAGAACAGCACCGCACACCAGCAGGCCGTCAACGTGGTCGCGGTCAGCGAGCCGCGGTCGAACAGCCATGCCGTGCCGAACAGCAGCACGCCGGACAGCAGGTACGTCGAGGAGATCATCACCCGGCGGCCGACGGTGTCGAACAGCTTGCCGAGCAGCAGCGGGCCGAAGAAGTTGCCGACCGCGATCACGGCGAAGTAGTAGCCCGTGTTGCCGCTCGGGACATCGAAGAACTTCGTCAGGATCGCGCCGAAACCGAAGGTGATCGCGTTGTAGAGGAACGCCTGGCCGATGAAGAGGGAGAAGCCGAGCACACTCCGCTTGCGGTAGGTCGCGAAGACCGTGCGGGCGATCTCGCCGAAGCCGATCGTCCTGCGCTGCTGGATGGTGATCTCGTTCTCGGGCTCCGGAAGCGGTCCTCCCTTCTCGGACTCGACCTTGCGCTCGATCGAGGAGACGATCTCCTCGGCCTCCCGTTCCCTGCCGTGGATCAGCAGCCAGCGTGGACTCTCGGGGACGTGCCGTCGTACGACGAGGATGACCAGGCCGAGGACCACGCCCAGGGCGAAGGTCAGGCGCCAGCCCACGTCCTTCGCCAGGATGTCGGTGTTCAGCGCGACGATCGACAGCAGTGAACCGCCGACCGCGCCGATCCAGAAGCTGCCGTTGATGACGAGGTCGACGCGGCCGCGGTAGAACGACGGGATGAGCTCGTCGATCGCGGAGTTGATGGCCGCGTACTCACCGCCGATACCGAAGCCGGTGAGGAACCGGAACGCGAAGAACCACCAGGTCGAGAAGGACACCGCGGTCAGCGCGGTGGCGGCCAGATAGACCGCCAGGGTGATCATGAACAGCTTCTTGCGGCCGAACCGGTCGGTCATGCGGCCCCAGAAGAGGGCGCCGACACAGGCACCGGCCACGTACAGGGCTGCCGCGATACCGGTGACCTGACCTGAAGTGATCGGCAGGCCGCTGCCGGGCTCCGAGAGCCGGGCGGAGATGTTGCCGACGACCGTGACCTCCAGGCCGTCGAGGATCCATACGGTGCCGAGACCGATCACGATCGTCCAGTGCCAGCGTGACCACGGGAGACGGTCGAGGCGGGCAGGGATCGAGCTGGTGAAGGTGCGGCCGGTTCCGGCCGGAGCAGTGGCGCTGGCCATGGGCTCCCTCCTCGTCGAACGAACCTTCTCCGTGTGCCCCTGGCCCGTCTCTTTACGCTCCGGCCGAGCGGCTCGCCGTCACGCAGGCCAACATGGCAGTCCCGCGCGTCTTCTCCGGCAGCCCCGCCATGAACGACCCCACCCTCCGCCGCCGCCTCGCGGCCGTCACCACTCCCGCTCTCGTCCTCTGCGGCGAGAGCGACCCGCCGCTTTTGGCACCGCACGCTGAAATCGATGAACGATTCGAAACATTCGAGAAAATGGGCCTGAAGCATTTGCTCCGAATTTTGGTGACACGCAAATTCGAGGCACCTCCATCCTCACGGATCGGAGAAATCATGCTACTGAACTGCAATTACAGCCCACTGGTCCCATCGTCGCTCATTTCGAATGTTTCGGAGAGAAAACCGAAACTCTTGACACCTGACGTGACCCGGCCAACACTGTCGCGTGTTCAGCAGCCCCCATCGATCCCATGAGGACGAGGAGGAAACACGCACATGAACAAAGCACCCGCACCCACACTCGCAGCCGTACCCGCATCCCGGCTCAGGCTTCTCATCAGCGGCATCTGCACCATGCTGCTGGTCGCCGTGGCCACTCTGGCCCTGCCCGGCACCGCTCAGGCCGCCACGGTCGTCACCACGAACCAGACCGGCACCAACAACGGCTACTACTACTCGTTCTGGACCGACGCACCAGGCACCGTCTCCATGACCCTGAACTCCGGCGGCAACTACAGCACTTCATGGAGCAACACCGGGAACTTCGTGGCCGGCAAGGGCTGGAGCAACGGCTCACGCAGGACCGTGACCTACTCGGGCAGCTTCAACCCGTCCGGGAACGCCTACCTGACGTTGTACGGCTGGACGTCCAACCCGCTGGTCGAGTACTACGTCGTCGACAACTGGGGCACCTACCGGCCCACCGGAACGTACAAGGGCACCGTCACCAGCGACGGCGGCACGTACGACATCTACCAGACCACCCGCTACAACGCCCCGTCCGTGGAAGGCACCCGCACCTTCAACCAGTACTGGAGTGTCCGGCAGTCGAAGCGGACCGGCGGCACCATCACCACCGGCAACCACTTCGACGCCTGGGCCCGCGCCGGGATGCCCCTGGGCGGGTTCAGCTACTACATGATCCTCGCGACCGAGGGTTACCGGAGCAGCGGCAACTCCAACATCACGGTGGGCTAGCCATGACTCTCAAGAAAGCAAGGCGTCTTCCCTTATTGGCCGCCGCCGCCCTGGCCGCCGCCACCGCCCTCGCCGGCCCCACCGCCGCACCGGCGCAGGCCGCCGCCTGCAACGGGTACGTCGGGCTCACCTTCGACGACGGCCCGTCCACCAATACGACGGCCCTGCTGAGCGCCCTCACGCGAAACGGGCTGCGGGCCACGATGTTCAACCAGGGCCAGTACGCCGCCGCCAACCCGGCCCTGGTCCGCGCACAGGTGAACGCCGGTATGTGGGTCGCCAACCACAGCTACACCCACCCGCATCTGACCCAGCTCGGCCAGTCACAGATCGAATCCGAGATCTCCCGGACCCAGCAGGCCATCGCCAACGCGGGCGGCGGCACCCCGGTGCTGTTCCGCCCGCCGTACGGTGAGACCAACGCGACGGTGAAAGCTGCCGCCGCCAAGTACGGTCTGACCCAGATCATCTGGGACGTCGACTCACAGGACTGGAACAACGCCAGTACCGACGCGATCGTGCAGGCCGCCGCCCGGCTCACCAACGGGCAGGTCATCCTCATGCACGACTGGTCCGCCAACACGCTCGCCGCGGTTCCACGCATCGCGCAGGGGCTGGCCGGCCGCGGCCTGTGCGCCGGGAAGATCTCCCCGGCGACCGGACGAGCCGTGGCTCCGTAGCCGACTCCTCCGAGCACCGCGCTACGTCGCATTACCGCACCGGTGGCGCGACGGCCCACAACCGTCGCGCCATCACCTGTACACCCTTCGTCTCGACGACCGCGCTCCAACCGCTGCGCTGTAGGCCTGCCGGGCCGGGCGGGATGCGAAGGCTTTCCTGCACGTCAGGCTCTCGTAAGGTCCGTTCCCCTCACTCAGCGGTGCTCGGGGTTGTCCGCACCTGGTCGGCAGCCGGCGTCCCACTCCGTGCGCTGGTTGCCGTGGGCGGGGACTCCTCCGGCGCGTTTGAGCAGGGCGGCCAGGTGCATCAGGTTCCAGGTCATGAAGCTGGTGTTGCGGTTGGTGAAGTCGTTCTCCGGGCCGCCGGAGCCGGGGTCCAGGTACGACGGACCAGGTCCCGCAGCGCCGATCCAGCCCGCGTCGGCCTGCGGTGGGATGGTGTAGCCGAGGTGCTGGAGGCTGTAGAGGACGTTCATGGCGCAGTGCTTCACACCATCCTCGTTGCCGGTGATCAGACACCCGCCGACCCGCCCGTAATAGGCGTACTGGCCTTGGGAGTTGAGGAGGCTGGAGCAGCTGTAGAGCCGCTCGATGACGTGTTTGGTGACGGAGCTGTTGTCGCCCAGCCAGATCGGTCCGGCCAGCACGAGGATGTCGGCGGTCATCACCTGCTCGTAGAGCGCGGGCCAGGCGTCCGTGGCGAAGCCGTGCTCGGTCATGTCCGGATGGACGCCGGGGGCGATGTCGTGGTCGACGGCACGGATCTCGTCCGTGGTCACCCCACGCGCCTCCATGATCGCCCGGCTCTTGTCGATGAGTCCCTGGGTGTGGCTGAGCTGTGGGGACGGCTTGAGCGTGCAGTTGATGAAGAGCGCACGCAAGTCGTCGAAACGGTAACTGCCCTCGGGTGGGGCGGACTGTGCTGGCACGGCGGGCTCCGGGAGGACGAGCGGACAGGACGGGGAGTCGGCGTCTCCACGCCGTCCCGGCGGCAGCGTCTCGCGGAATGCGCACGTTGTCCCAGTACGACGCACCGGTGCACCGGCGATTTGCCCCGACTCCGACGCTGTCGCTGTCGCTCGCCCGCCTCCCGCCCCGAGGACCTAAGGCTCCGAACCGGCACCCGGGCGGTCAAGGACCAGGCAGCGCTGCTACATCCGGGCGGGGTCCGGGACGGAAACCGTGGCATCGGCGGTCACCGTGCGTCTTACGGCCACCCGCAGCGTCACGGCAGCCGTGACTCCCGCCACCAGGCCCCAGGTCAGGGCGGCCGGGACGCCGCCGCCGAGGCTGGTGGACAGGTAGACCAGTCCCCAGCGCATACTCGCCCCGTCCGTCGCCATTCGCAGCACCTGGCTCGCCAGCAGCCCGAGAACGGTCGCGCAGACGGCACCGACCGCCATCGCCGGGACAGTGGCTCGGGTGAGCATCCCGGGCAACCGCCGCAGTGCCCACCACACCACCGCGAGCAGCAGCACGTCGGCGGCCCGGTACAGGAGCCAGTCACCGAGCGATGTGCCCGACGGAACAGCCCAGGCGCCGAGCAGCAGCCACTGGCGCAGCAGGTCGCCCGGTTCGGCGAGCAGCCCGCCGCCGGTGAACGCCGTCTGGAGAGTGGCGGCGACCGACTGGTACGAAAGGACCACCAGGGACAGTGCGATCACCGCGGTCCCGGCACTGGCGGCCAGACGGGCGGCACGCGCCGGGACGATCTCCTGCGGCAGCGGACCGGAGCCCTTCGCGGTGATACGTGCCGCGAACACCGTCACCGCCGCCACGACCAACGCGGTCACCACCAGAATCTGCCGCCCGGAAGAGATCACGCCCGCCAGCTGTGGCAGGAAGCGGTAACTGCCGTGCCCCTGCGAAGCGATCAGCCACGGCGCCGAGACGGTCACCGCCAGGGTCCCGGCCACCAGACCCCACGCCCATGTCGCGAGCAGCGCGGCGGGCATCCGGCCGTGCACCGGCGGCAGCCTGCGGACCAGGAGCAGCGCGCCGGGCACGAAGATGGCGAAGACCGCGGCGAACCGGATCTGGAGCGCGGTCGCGTACAGATCGAGGTAGTGGGCGCCGTCGGTACCGGCCGCCTCCCCGATTCCGCCGGACGCCCCGGTGCCGAACCGAACCGAGGCCGGGGGGTCGTACGACCAAGGAGTGAGCCACTGCTGGAGATCGGCCGCAGCCCGGCCACCGATCACGTCGGCGGTGCCCGGCAGATCGAGCGCCTGCGCACTTGCCCCCGCCCACCACAGGAGCGCGGTGAGCAGCACCCCTCCGATCAGTGCCGGTATCGCCGCACGCCCGTATGCCATGTGTGTCCCCCGTTTTGGTCGCGCGTCCTGCCAACCCTTGGTCGGGTGGAATCTACGGGGCACTGATCACATACGGATCACGGGCGTGGGCCTGCGCAGAACGCGAGCGCGGCCCGAGGTCCTCTTCATGTCCGACGGTCCGGGCGAGCCACCGCGGATGCCCCCGGCCTCAGCCACGTCTACTGGCTCCGTGAGTCACGTCCGTACCCGATCCACAGGAGCTGGGACAACAAGTCGGCCCGGCGCAGCAGCGGTTCGACCACTTCCAGCGTGACGTGTACGCGTTCCGCGGCGGGCTGGGGGCTCCCGCCTGATGCCACGCCGGACACGCGGGAGCCTCCTGTGAGGCCGTCTGAGCCGTCACGCCGTGCAGCCATCCCACTTGCCTCCTCGCCCTCGCAGAACGGACCCTCGGCTCTCACCCGCCGGCCATGTCTCGGAACAGAACTCGTGCCCTGTGGTTGCTGCCCTACTCCTGGGGCACCTGATGCCCGTATGGAAGACAGCTGATCCTTCCCGGAGGTTGCGCCGCTCCGCGAGGCAGCACTCGCCACCAGGCAGCGCCCTCCTCGGCAGACATCAGAAGGCAGTGGTCACGAGTGCGGCGTGGTCGGCGCCTTCTCGTCGGGCGGCGTTCCTGGAGAGAAGCCGGTCGGCATCGCGGCCCGGTAGCGGCGAGCGGGCATCGGAAGCACGGGCATTCTTCGGCCGCTCGGGCCGCCTTTCCATCACCCGGGCCACGACGGACTGCACCACAAGGATGAGGTGCAGGCGCTGCCCGACTGGTACCGCGGTACCAGTCGGCTGCCGAAGAGTCTCCTGTGGTCCCAGAGGGCCGCGCCGCAGCGCCCGTAACTTCGAACACAGATGCCGCGCTGCGTTCGCGGTCGCGTTCGAAGCGAGAAGGGCCCTCACATGATCGAAGCACGTGAACTCACGAAGCGGTACGGGGACAAGACGGTCGTCGACCACCTGAGCTTCATCGTCAAGCCGGGCGAGGTGACCGGCTTCCTGGGCCCCAACGGCGCGGGCAAGTCCACGACCATGCGGATGATCATCGGTTTGGACTCGCCCACCGCGGGCTCGGTCACCGTCAACGGCAAGTCCTACGCCAGGCACGCCGCACCGCTCCAGGAGATCGGCACCCTGCTGGAGGCCAAGTCCGTCCACCCGGGCCGTACCGCCTTCAACCATCTGATGGCGCTCGCGCACACCCACGGCATTTCCCGGCGCCGGGTGGACGAGGTCATCGAGCTGGCCGGGCTGACCAGCGTGGCCGGCAAGCGGGTGGGGGCCTTCTCGCTGGGCATGGGCCAGCGGCTCGGCATCGCCTCGGCCCTGCTCGGCGACCCGGCCATCGTGATGCTCGACGAACCGGTCAACGGCCTCGACCCGGAAGGTGTGCTGTGGGTGCGCAACCTGCTGCGCGGTCTGGCCGACGAGGGCCGCGCCGTGATGCTCTCCTCGCACCTGATGAGCGAGACCGCGCTGATCGCCGACCACCTGGTGATCATCGGACGGGGCCGGCTGCTCGCGGACACCACGGTCGACGACTTCACCCGTGAGGCCGGCGGCTCGGGCGTGAAGGTCGCCACCGCCGAAGCCGTGAGGCTGCGTTCGCTGCTGGCAGGCCCGCACGTCACGATCAGCTCCTCCTCCGCCGAGGAACTGGTGGTCAACGGACGGAACGCCCGCGAGATCGGGACGATCGCCGCTCAGCACGGGGTGACCCTCTACGAACTCACCCCGCAGGCAGTCTCTTTGGAGACCGCCTTCATGGAACTCACCCACGACGCGGTGGAGTACCAGAGCGCTCCCGCCGACACCGCGCGAAAGGCAGCCTGATGACCTCCGCCACGCTTGCCCCGGCTTCCTCCGGCACGACAGTCCAGAAGGTGACCGGTCTCCGGGTGCTGCGCTCGGAATGGGCCAAGTTCTGGTCGCTCCGGTCGAGTTGGATCACGCTGTCCGTCGGGGTGGTCCTGCTGATCGCTTTTGGCGCGATCGCGTCCGCCACCTACAGTCCGGACGCCGTCACGAATCAGGGGCCCGGCCCGAACTCCGGCGTCAGCGACGCGGTGAGTCTGGCTCTGACCGGTGTGACCTTCGCGTCGCTGGCCGTGGGTGTGCTCGGCGTACTGCTGTCCGCGGGCGAGTACAGCACGGGCATGATCCGCTCCACCCTCGCCGCGGTTCCGCGTCGGCTGCCCGTGGTGTGGGCGAAGAGCGCCGTGATCGGGCCGATCGCGCTGATCCTCACCACGATCGCCGCGCTGGCGGCGTTCCAGCTGGGCACACTGGGCCTGGACGGCGAGAAGATCGCGCTGTCCCTGAGTGACGACGGTGTGCTGCGCAGCCTGACCGGCGCCGGTGTCTACCTCGCTCTGGTCGCCGTGTTCGGCGTGGCGCTGGGGATGCTGCTGCGCTCCTCCGCCGGAGCCATCGCCGCCCTGGTCGGCATCCTTCTCATCCTCCCCGGCCTCGCCTCTCTGCTGCCCGACTCGCTGTACGACAACATCAACCCCTACTTCCCCAGCAACGCCGGCTCGGCCGTCTACGCCCTGCAGCAGTCCTCCGACTCCCTGTCACCCGGGGCAGGACTCGCGGTCTTCGCAGGCTGGGTGGCCCTGACTCTCGCCGGTGCGGCCTTCCGCCTGGTCCGGACCGACGCCTGAGCTGCGAAAACCAGCGACAATGAGGTCCATGAGTCCACAGCGCGCGGCAGCCGCCGCGCCGACCGCCCGGAGGACGCTCCCGCCGTCCTCCGGGCTGGACGACGCCTGGGCGCACCCGCTCCTGGGCCGTCTGCTGCGCGGGCAGAACCGCCACCGCGAACTGGACGTGCACCATCCGTGGCTGCTCGACACCGCGGTGGTACTGATCGTCGCCCTCATCAGCCTGCCCGACCTGCTCTCCCCCGACAGCAACGGCCCCTTCGGGGAGGCGAGCAGCCGCGCTCAGCTTCCGACCGCCGTCATGTCCGCGTTCGCCGTCGCGCTCGTCGTACCCCTGTGGTGGCGTCGCCGGGCCCCGACCGTCACCTTCTTCGTGATCCTGCTGGTGTCCATGGTCCAGTGGTCGGTGGGTGTCTGGCAGCAGGCCGGCATCAGCACCCTCGTCGCTCTGTACACCCTGGCTGTACGCGGTTCCCTGCGTGTGCTCGGCTGGGCCGTCGCGCTCACCTTCATCAGCCTCACCGTGGCGGTCTACCTCCTGAAGCAGGTCGAACACCCGCTCCTCGGCCTGTTCTTCCTGCTGGGAACGGCGACAGCGGCCGTCGCCATCGGCCTGACCCTGCGCATCCGCCGTATGTACCTGGCCGCGTTGGAGGACCGCGCCACCCGCCTGGAGATCGAGCGCGACCAACGCGTCCAGCTCACCGCCGCCGCCGAACGCGCCCGGGTCGCCCGCGAGATGCACGACATCGTCGGCCACAACCTCTCCGTCATGGTCAGCGTCGCCGACGGGGCCGCCACCCTCGCCGCCAACCGCAACGAGCAGTCCGCCGAGGCCCTGCGTATCCTCGGCGACACCGGGCGCCAGGCCATGGGCGAACTGCGCCGCGTGCTGGGCGTGCTGCGCCAGGAGCAGGAGCACGAACGGCTGCTGGGTCCGCAGCCGGGCATCCGTGACCTGGATCCCCTTCTGGCGCGGGTGCGTGCGGCGGGACTGAGCGTGACCTACCGGACCGAGGGTTCGCTCGACTCGCTCGGCGTCGGTGTGCAGCTCACCGTGTACCGCATCGTCCAGGAGGCGTTGACCAACACGCTCAAGCACGCCGGGCCGCGCTCCACCGCAGAGGTCGCCGTGGCCGCCTCAGCCGGCCGGCTGAGGATCCGGGTCACCGACACCGGAACACCGTCGGGGACCCCCGTACGCGAAAAGCCGCAGCCACAACCGCACACCGGCGTCGACCCCGGTCACGGCCTGGTCGGCATCCGGCAGCGGGCAGCCATGTACGGCGGTGACGTCACCGCCGGTCCCCGCGACACGGGGCCCGGCTGGCTGGTGGACGTCGTGCTCGACGTGCCCTCCGCGTCCGCCCTGCCCGTATCGGGAGAGCATCTGCCGTGACCACCGTGCTGATCGCCGACGACCAGCCCCTGCAGCGCATGGGGTTCCGCATGCTCCTGGAGGGCACTCCCGGCCTGACCCCGGTCGGCGAGGCCGAGCACGGGGCCGAGGCCGTCCGCCTGGCCGCGGAACTCCGCCCCGATGTCGTTCTCATGGACATCCGCATGCCCGGCATGGACGGTTTGGAGGCCACCCGTCGGATCATCGCCGCCGGGGGCCGTACCCGCATTCTCATCGTGACCACCTTCGACCTCGACGAGTACGCCTACGAAGGACTGCGGTCCGGCGCCAGCGGTTTCCTGCTCAAGGACGCCCGCCCCGAGGAACTCATCGCGGGCATCCACGCGGTGGCGACCGGCGACGCCGTCGTGGCCCCGAGCCTGACCCGGCGTCTCCTGGACGCCTACGCCCACCAGGTGCTGGCGCCGCACGGTGGCCCCCCGGCCGAGGACCCCCGGCTGCGGACGCTCAGCGACCGCGAACGAGAGGTCCTGGTCGCCATCGGCCAGGGCTGGACGAACACGGAGATCGCCGAACGGCTCGTCCTCACCGAGTCCACGGTGAAGAAGCACGTGGGTCGGGTCCTGGCCAAGATCGGGGCGCGTGACCGCATTCAGGCCGTGATCATGGCGTACGACGCCGGACTCGTCAGAGCCAAACCGAGGTAGGCGTAACGCTCCTTCGGGCGCGCACTTTGCCGGACACGGTCGCCTGAGCAGCAAGGCGAATTCCTATGGGGGTGTGGCGGTTCGCCATTCCTCGGTGGGCGATCCCGTGGACACGGTACTTGCTGTGGTGACCGTGCGTTTCACCCCGCTCACGCTGGAGAGCTGCACACGCCACGCGCCTCGACGCGCAGTACGCCCGCCGGTTCCCGCGCCGGAACCGGCGCGGCTCCGATCAATTCGCACCGGTGGACACCCCATGAACAAGACGCCAGCGGGTAGGCGAAATCAAGCGACAACAACAACCTGTGACGAAGAAAATCGATCCACGGGAAGAGTTCTATGATCATCCCGCGTAAAACCCGGGCATCGGATGAACAGAAGCCGACGGCCCTGCGATACAGCGCCGCCTGGGACACGACAGACGCCTCGATCGCGGACGCCAGAGCAGCGGTGCGCGCGCTCCTGGCCGATGCGGGCCACCGCCCTGAACACCGACCGAGCCAGGACGCCCAGCTCGTCGTCAGTGAGCTGGTCACCAATGCGCTGCGCCACGCACCTGGTCCGGGCGGCCTGGCGCTGGAGGTGACACCCGACGCCGCCCTGTTGCGCATCACCGTGCGTGACAGCTCCCCTCGTCGGCCCGAACTTCGCGCCTACGACGTCCGCCGTGTCGGCGGGCACGGCCTGCAGTTGGTCACCCGCCTGTGCGACCAGCTGCACACCATCGGCCTGGAGACCGGCAAGCAGGTCGTCGCCCATCTTCGGCTGCCCGGACAGCACCCCAGCCCGCGGTGAGGTCCGTGGCCACCCGATTGCCGTCCTGACAGGATGGCGGCATGGAACGTGTGCTTGGCATCGGTGGGTACTTCATGCGGGCGTCCGACCCGGCGGCCCTGAGCGCGTGGTATCGCGATTGTCTGGGCCTGGACGCGGATGAGAACGGCCTGTGGCATCAGGGAGCCGGGCCGACGGTGTTCGCGACATTCGAGTCCGAGACCGACTACTTCGGGTCCCGCGCCCAGCAGACCATGCTCAACTTCCGGGTCCGCGACCTGGACGCGATGCTCGCGCAGCTGCGCGCCGAGGGAGCGGACGTCGCCGAGGAGACGCAGGACATGGAGGGCGTCGGTCGATTCGGCTGGGTCACCGATCCTGAGGGCAATCGAATCGAACTGTGGCAGCCCGTCTGACCGCGTCGTCGCGCAGGGGCTGACGTGCGTGCGCGACAGCCCGGCCGCCCTGCTGACTCCGGGCGTTCGGGCAGCCGTCGCCGACGCCAGGGTCCGGAGCTGCAACGGACGCACGGGCCCCGTGGCCGGCGGGTCCGGGTCCGTCGCTCCTTCGCCGGCGTACTCCGACGCGTTGTCCAACCGGCCGGGCCACGCGCTCAGGCCGTGTGGTGACAGCCCTTCGGTCCTCGGCCGATCCCCGTGTGGAACCAAGGTTTGAGACACGCTTTACGCGGCACACGCAACTGCGGCCCGCGTTGTCTCTGTCTCACAGTGCGTCGGGCCCGGCAGGGCCGAAGAGCTAGAGAGCGGGGCAAGTCGTGCGACGGCGCAAGGGCAGCATAGGGATCGCACTCGTCACGGGCGTGATGCTGGTGGGAGCGAGTGCCTGCGGCGGGGGCGGCAGCGACAAGGCGAGCGGCAGCGACGCGAAGGCGTCGGGAAACCCGAAAGCGAGTTCCTCGCCGTCACCGACAAAGCCCGCGGGCCCGCCGATGCTGCTGGAGACGATCACCCCCCAGACGGGAACCACGGTGGGCGTGGCCATGCCGATCTCGGTGGTCTTCACGAACCCCGTGGCGGCCAAGGCACGGGCCACGGTCGAGAAGCACATGAAGGTGAGCGCCTCGCAGCCGGTGGCCGGCGCGTGGCACTGGTTCGGCGACCAGCGGGCCGACTGGCGCCCCAAGACGTACTGGCCCTCCGGCACGACAGTGAAGATCGATGCCGACATGAAGGGCGTCAGCAACGGCAACGGGCGTTACGGCGTCCACGGCTACACGCACACCTTCAAGATCGGTGACGACGTGCGCGCGGACGTCTCGGTGACCGGCCACACCATGAAGGTGACCCGCAACGGCACGCTGGTGCGCACCCTGTCGATCAACGCGGGCAGCGCCGAGTATCCGACGTGGAACGGCACGATGGCCGTCATCGACAAGCAGGAGAAGGTCCACATGACCTCCTGCAGCGTCGGTATCAGCTGCGACAAGGGCAGCCCCGACTACTACGACCTGACGCTGCCCTGGGACGTCCATCTGACCCAGTCCGGGACCTACGTGCACTACTCGACCGGCGACCCGAACCCGGGCAGCGGCAGCGCCCGCGGCTCGCACGGCTGCGTCCACCTGTCCATGTCGGATGCCAAGTGGTTCTACGGCCAGGTCAAGCAGGGCGATCCCGTCACCGTCACCGGCTCGCCCCGCGCCAAGGCCTCGGCCGACAACGGCTACGCGGACTTCAACCTGGGATGGGACCAGTGGCTCGCGGGCAGCGCCTCCGGAGAGGCGACGACCGCGACGCTGTGATGCGCGGCGGCGCGCTCACCACGGTCCTGACGCCCGGGTCGGGTACCGAGCGCGGGCCACACCCGGCCGGCACCCTCCGCGCCGACGCCGCGACGGTGGCCCGAGCCTGCTCGCGGGGCGAGGGCCCGAGCACCGACGATCGACACCCCGCCGGGGCTCTCAGCCCGCGGCAACCCTCTCCGGGTCGTCGGCCGAGGTACCGGCGCGCGGCCACCGGTAGCCGTAGGCGGGCAGTTCGACGCGGAGCAGACCGTCGTCGGACACCGTGAGACCGGCGTGGTCCTCGGCGCGGAGGTCTGTCGGCCTGCCGCCGGGTGCGGTCTCCGGAAGCCGCAGTCGTACGGTGAGGAGCCGGCCCGCGAAGTTGTGCAGGGCCAGGACCCTCCCGTCCGGGGTACAGGAGATGTGGGCGAGCACGGCACGCTCCCCCGTCTCCACCAGGCGGTACTCACCCCACGCCAGCTCGGGAGCCTCCGGGTAGCGCTCGGCGAACAGCTGGATGTCGACGCATTCCCGCAGGCGCGCGTTGCGCAGGTCCTTGCGCGGCCAGGGAGCACCCGTGATGTGCCCGTTGGAGGCCTCACCCTGCCGAGCGCCGCCCAGAACCTGCCCGGGTACATCGACGCGAGACCCGCGATCGCCTGGGCGACGATCGCGGGGTGGTAGCGCTGCCCCGGCGCGTTCACCACGCCGAACGGCATCCGGTCGGTGGCCTGGAGCGCGGCGCCGAGCCAGGAGCAGGCGAATCCCGACTCTCCTTGACGGACACTCCAGGGCGAGAAGTGGTCCGAACACATGGCGGCGGTGAATCCCGCCCGTTCGGCGTGCACCGAGGCGTCGAGCAGGTCCGCGGGCGGGATCTGCTCGTGCGAGGCGTGGAATCCGTAGACAGGCATGCCGCGTCGGACACCCCCGCGACTGATCCTCAGCAGCGACACCACAGCACTGATCCCGGCAGCCCGCGGGAGGCGGGCTGCCGGGATCAGGGGACGTGCGCCTACTTGGGCTTGATCGCGTCCTTGGCCTTCTCCTTGGCGGCACGCAGGTCCCCCTTGGACTCCTCGATCTTCCCCTCGGCCTTCAGGGACTCGTTGCCCACGGCACCGCCGACCACCTTCTTGACCTTGCCCTTGGCCTGCTCGGCCTTGGCCCGGCCCTTCTCGTCCTTGGCCACAGTCACTCACTCCCGTCCCGCTCGAAGGAACCTTCCTCCCCCCGTGTCGCCTGAGATTCCTCTCTCAAACGGGGAACCTGCCACAAGAATCCTTCGCGCCTCCGGGCTGCTCGTAGTCAGGGGGTACTCCCGTCGGCCGGTCCCGGTCACGTGCGCTTGGCGATCATGTCTGCGACGTCCACGGCGATCTCGATCGCTCGTGCCGCGAGTGGGGAGTGAGTGCGATGCGCCTGCCACAACAGGAAGATCTCTCGTGGCGGGAGTCCGGGATTGAGCTCGTGGACGCACAGTGACTCATCGGAGGCGATGTCGGCGCCGTGGAGGGCGAGTCGCGGCAGGATCGCCGAACCCATTCCGGCGCGCACCATCGACAGCACGGTTTCGTTGCCCGCGGTGCGGCACACGATGTGCGGGCGAACGCCGCGGCGGGCGAGCGCCTGCTCCATCCGGGCCTGGTCGCAGATCGGCGGGTGCGCGACCATGGGGACACCGTCGAGTCGGGCCAGGCGCACCGGCCCGTCGGGGAAGGTGCCGCGGCGGGCCACCAACAGGTAGGGATCGTCGAGGAGTTTGCGGTGTTCGACGTCGCCGTCGACGCGGCCGTCGAAGAACATGAGGTCGAGCTCCTGGACCTGCGGCTGGTCGGTCTCCTCCTCGAACAGCCTGATGTCGCAGTCGGGGTGCTCGTCCCGCAGCCCGCGCACGACCAACGGCAGGATCACATTGGACACGCTCTGGAAAGTGCCGATGTCGACCCTGCCGTCGCCGGCCTTGAACCGGTCGACGGCCACTGCCAACGCCTGGGCCTTCGCGAGCAGCTCTCGCCCGTGGGCCAGCACCACCGTGCCGAGCGGGGTGATCCGCACCGGTTTCGGCCCGCCCGGCCGGTCGAACACGACACCGCCTACGGCTTTCTCCAAGGCCGCGATCTGCTGGCTCACCGTCGACTGGGTGTACCCGAGCCGCACGGCCGCCCGCCCGAACGAGCCCTCGTCGGCCACGGCGGCCATCGTGGTGAGGTGCCGCAGTTCAACATCGGACATGAGCCCACCATAGCCATTAACATCGCCAGACGCGATTGACTTGATCGGAAACTATCGCTTTTTTCGATGAACTGTCAGGTCTAGCGTGGCGCTCATGACCAATCACCTTTCGCACGGAGAGCACCTCGTCGAGATCAACGATGTCGAGCTGTGCTTCGAGACCTTCGGAAACCCCGCGCACCCGGCGATCCTGCTCATCGACGGTGCGACCGCCTCGATGCTGTGGTGGGAAGCCGAGCTGTGCGAACAGATCGCGCGCGGCGACCGGTTCGTGATCCGCTACGACAACCGGGACACCGGCAGATCCACCAACTACCCGCCGGGACGGCCGGGCTACGCGTTCACCGACCTGGCCGGGGACGCGCTGGGCATCCTGGACGCCCTGGACGTCGAGCGCGCACACATCGTCTGCCGGTCCATGGCAGGCGGAATCGGGCTCATCATCGGAGTGGACCACCCAGACCGGGTGGAGTCACTGACGTTCGTCTCCACCTCCACGGGCGAGGACGGACTCCCGCCGTCGTCGCCCGAGCTCGCCAGCTGCCTCCCCGCCGACCCGGACCCCGCCGATTCCGGGGCGGTGGTGGACTTCGTCGTCGCATCGGCAAAAGCGTGCTCGGGCGGCTCGCCCTACTTCGACGAGACCGCCGTGCGCGCGCTGGTCGAGCGGGACGTGGCCCGCACGCGCGACATCGCGTCCACCCTCGTCAACCACTACGCGATGACCTTCGACGGGTCGTCCCGCGACTTCGCCGCCATCAAGGCACCGACCCTGGTGGTGCACGGCGACCACGACCCGTTTCTCCCACTCCCCCACGGACATGCGCTGCGCGACGCGATTCCCGGCTCGACGCTGCTGGTCCTCGAAGGCGCCGGGCACGACCTGCCGAAGCCGCTGTGGGACGCGTTCGTCCCGGCTCTGCTCCGGCACACCCGAGGCGGCCGTCCATGACCCGGTTGCGGTCGGCGCTCTGGCTGCCGCTCTTCGACGAACTCGCCGATCCGACAGCGGTCGCACGTCTGGCCGCGGAGGCGGAAGAGGCAGGCTGGCACGGCGTGTTCGTATGGGACCATCTGCGCTGGCGGGCGCCCGTCCAGCAGGTCGCCGACCCGTGGATCACCCTGGCCGCGATCGCCACGGCCACCGAATGTCTCCGGTTCGGCCCCATGGTCACACCCCTCGCCCGGCGCCGGCCGGCCAAGGTCGCCAGGGAGACCGCGACGCTGGACCGGCTCGGCGGCGGACGCCTCACGCTCGGCGTCGGTCTCGGCAGCGATCGCTTCGCCTGCGAGCTGTCCGCGACCGGCGAGGAACTCGACGACCGGCAGCGGGGCCGCCTGCTCGACGAATCACTGGAGATTCTCACCGCGGCGTGGTCCGGCAGGCCGGTGCACCACCACAGCCGCCACTACACCGTCGACGGCATCTCCTTCCTTCCGAGGCCCGTGCAGCGACCCGGCGTGCCGGTGTGGGTGGCAGGACTTCCCGGTAACGTGAGACCACTGCGCCGCGCCGCCCGGCACGAGGGTTTCGTCCCGGTCAATCTCGAACACCCGGACCAGCTCACCGACATCGTCACCACCGTCACCGAACTGCGTCGGCCTGACACGACCCCGTACGACATCGCGGTCCCCCTCCCGCCCGGCGCCGATCCGGCACCGTACGCCAAGGCGGGCGCCACGTGGTGGCTCGCGGAGTTCGCGCCGGAAACGGTGACGCTGGATCAGGTGCGAGGCGTACTCCGCGACGGCCCGGCAGACATCGGTATCGACATGGAGAGGACCCGGTGACGGTGATGTCCGACCTTTTCGACTACGACGCGGAACTGCGCCTGCACAACGAACACCTTCGCGCCGCTGCCCGCGTCGGCTCTCACGACCGTGTGCTCGACATCGGCTGCGGCACAGGCCGGTCCACGCGCGAGGCCGCCCGCGCCGCCGTCACCGGAAGCGCGGTAGGCGTCGACCTCTCCGCGCCCATGCTCGAACGGGCACGTCGGCTCAGCGACGAACAGGGACTGACCAACATCACCTACGAGCAGGCGGACGCCCAGGTCCACCCCTTCCCACCGGCTCACTTCGACCTCTGCATCAGCAGGTTCGGGACGATGTTCTTCGCCGATCCGGTCGCCGCGTTCACGAATATCGGGCGCGCTCTGCGCCCCGCGGCGCGCCTGGTGCTGCTGGTCTGGCAAGAGCGCGACCGCAATGAGTGGGCCACCGCGATCCGCCGGACCCTCACCGCCGCACCAGCCGCACCCCACGGTCCGGACGCGTTCTCACTCGCCGACCCGACCGTCACGGAAGGCATCCTGACAGCGGCCGGCTTCACGGACGTCGGCTTCACCGACGTGCACGAGCCCGTCTACTACGGCCCGGACAGCGCCACGGCCTTCGATGCCGTGCTTCGCCTATGGGAGTTCAAGGACCTTCTCGCCACCTTCGACGCCACGGCAGCCGAGCAGGCACGCACACGGCTGCGCGCCAGCCTCGACGCCCACAACACCGTCGGAGGCGTGTACTTCGACTCGCGTGCCTGGATCGTCACAGCTCGCCGCGGTCACTGACCATGTGCGCGTGCCCCATCCGCGACCGCGGTGGCAGGGCCCTTACACGCAACTCGGGGAAGCGGGTGTTCAGGAGCCGTCGGCCTGTGTGACGAGGCCGGCGATGCGGGCCCACATCTGCGGCGGGTTGGAGTACATCGGGAAGTGGGCGCAGTGGCTGATCTCCGCGAGGTCCACGCCGCCTTCGGCGAGGGCCGGGAGGTAGGACAGGGTGTTGTTCTGCTCTCCGTACATGAACGTCTTCGGTACCGGGAGCCCGAGGAACCGGTCGAGCAGCTTGCCGTGTTCGGAGAGGTCGACCATGGACTCGAAGATCGCCCTGACCGCTCCGGCCCGGACCTTGTGCGGAAGGCTCGACGCGTACAGGGCGCCGCCGTGGAAGCGGGAGCCGCCGACGCGTTCGGCGAACCGGGCCAGGAACGCGTCGGGGTCGTCGTCGGCGTGGGTGAAGATCTGGCGGCTGAGGAAGCAGTCCTCGGGGGCGAGATTGCCCTCGATGTCGGTGAAGCTCGCGACTCTGCCGGGGTCGCCGTCGGCGAGCAGGAGTGCGGTCAGGCCTCCCATCGAGTGCCCGATGACGTGGAACCTGTCGATCTGCCTGGCCCTCAGGACCTGTTCGGCGACGGTGACGAGGAAGGGGACGGAGACGGCGCCGAGGTCGGAGCAGGTGCTGGCGCCGCAGCCCGGTGCGTCGTAGGCCAGTACGGGGCGGTCGGCGAGTTGTTCCTGATGGACGACGTCCGCGTAGTCCTCCTTCGTCGAGCCGAAGCCGTGGAGGAAGACCAACGGGGTGCCGGTGCCCCCGCGGTGGAGGCCGGACACGTCGACGCGGGTGCCGCCGACGGTGAGCGGGAGCGTGAACGCTTCGAGCTTGTTGACGTGGCTCATCGGGCCTCCTCCGGGGTCGGTGCGTCGGCCTCGTGCGCCGCATCGGCGGGGGCGCATCCGAGGGAGGTCTTCAGACGGTCGATGGCGCTGAGCAGTGTGTGGTCGTCGACGGCGAAGCACAGGCGGATGCGTCCGGGGGCTTGGAATGCCTCGCCGGGTACGACCGCGAGATGGGCGGTGTCGAGGAGCCACGCGGCGAGGTCGGCGCTGCTCGTCCAGCCGCGGTCGCGGAGCAGCCCGCTGACATCGGGGAAGGCGAACATGCCGCCGTCGGGCAGCGGGCAGGAGATGCCGTCGATCCCGTTCAGCGCCTCCACCAGCAGCGCGCGCCGGCGGCGGTAGTCATGTGCGGCCCCGGCGGGGGTGCCGGTGTCGCCCAGAGCGGCAAGGGCGGCCCGCTGGCTGACCGTCGGGACGTGGGTGATGGTGCGGGACACGTGCAGCCGCGCGGAGGCGATGATCTCCGGCGGTGCCGCGAGCCAGCCGATGCGCCAGCCGGTCATGGCGTGCTCCTTGGACACTCCGCCCACCACGACCGTACGGCCGCGCAGTTGCGGGGCCACTCGCAGGATCGACCGGTAGGTCCCGGTGTAGTCGAACGCCCGGTAGATGTCGTCGCTGACGACCCGGACGCCGTGCCGCTCGGCCCAGTCGGCGATCTGGCGGAGCCGGGACTCGGGATGGACGGCGCCGGTGGGGTTGCCGGGGCTGGAGAGGATCACCGCCCGGGTGCGCGGGGTTCGGCAGCGGTCGAGGGCCTCGGCCGAAAGACGGAACTCCTCGTCGGTGGCGACCGGGACGGCACGGCCACCGGCGGCGGTGACGACTTCCGCGTGCCCGGGCCAGCCGGGCGCGGCGACCAGGACCTCGTCGCCTCCGTCGTCGATCAGGGCCTGGACGGCGAGGAAGAGGGCGTGTTTCGCGCCGAGGGTGATCTGGACGTCGTCCACGCTCCAGGGGAGCAGGGTGTCGGCGGCGACGGCGGTGGCGACGAGCGCACGCAGGGCGGGGTCGCCCTGGGCCGTCCCGTAGTGGTGGGTGGCAGGGTCGCGGACCGCGTCGACGGCGGCCTCCACGACCACGGCGCTGGTGGCCGCCTGGGGCTCTCCGGCGGCGAGGGTGATGACATCGGCGCCCTGTGCCCGTAGCGCCTGCGCCCTGGCGGCCACGGCGAAGATCGGATTGTCCGGCATCGGTGTCGTCACCGCCCGGCGGTCTCGAAGTTGTCGTACAGGTCGAGGGTGCTGCGGCCTGCCCGCAGTTGCCTCATGAGTTCGTTCTCGTGGGCCACGCGTGCGTCGGCGCGGTCGAGGATCCGTTCGGTGTCGGAGGCGGGAAGGGCCACGACTCCGTCGACGTCCCCGACGACGAGATCGCCGGTGCGGATGATGAGGCCGCCGACGCCGACGGGGCGTCCGAACACGCCGGGGAAGTCCTTGCGGGTGCCGAGGATGGCGTTGTTGCGGGAGAAGACGGGGAAACCGAGCGCCTCGGTCTCGGCCGCGTCCCGTACACCTCCGTCGATGAGGAGGCCGGCGATCCCCCGGCGCTGGGCGGCCACGGTGAGGATCTCGCCCCAATGGCCGAAGCGGGCGCCGCCCAGGTCGGCGACCAGGACAGAGCCCGCCGGGGCCTGGAGTACGGCGTGGTGCAGGGCGAGGTTGTCGCCGCCGGCTCCCTGCACGGTGAACGCCGGCCCGCACAGACGGGCACCGGCCCACAGCGACCGGATCTCCGGGGCCAGCGCCACGGAGAGTCCGGACGCCTCGGACAGAGTCGCGCTGGAGTGGCCGCGGGCGAGGTCGTACGTACTCATGAGGGGTCCTTCCGGGTCTGGAGCGAGTGGTAGCCGTGCTGGGCGCGAGCCTCGGCGAGCGTGGCGCCGGCGCGGACGGCGTCGACGATGGCGTCCTCGACGCGGTCGATACGGCGGGCGAGGGCGGCCACCTCTCCCCAGTGGGAGGCCGGTACGACCACGGCGCCGTCGTCGTCGGCGACGAGGATGTCGCCGGGGTGGACGAGGACGCCGTCGATGGTGACGGGCTTCTGGACCGCGGCCACACGGACACGGTCCTTGCCGGTCCGCATGAAACGGGAGACCGACCAGATCGGGTATCCGACGGCGGTCGCGACGGCCACGTCACGACAGGTCCCGTTGATGACCGTGCCGGCGACGCCCCGGTCGTGGGCCGTCCCGCTCATGATGCCGCCCCACACCGTGCAGTCCGTGCGACCGGCGTTGTCGATGAGGATCACCGCGCCGACGGGGACGTCGTCGAGGAAGTCGCCCACCGTGCCGCCGGTGTCGTCGACCGGTTCGTAGGTGACGGTGAAGACCGGTCCGACGGTCCGCTGGCCCTGCCGCAGCGCGCCGATGCCGTGGAGGGAACCGGGGAGCCCGAGCGAGTCGAGGGCGTCGGAGACCGACGCGGTGGAGGGGGCGGCGGCGAGGTTCGCGGTGGCGGTGGCCGTGGGGTCACTCATCGGACCGACTCCTTCTCTCCTGCGAGGCGGGCGTCGTGCATGGCCCGGGAGAGGGGCGCGCCCGCGCGCACCTCGTCCGCGATGGCGTGCTCCCGGGCGACGATCGTTGCGGCGATCTCCGCCACTTCCTCGGCACGGTCACGCGGTACGACGACGAGACCGGTCTCGTCGGCCACGACGACATCGCCCTGCGCGACCCTGAGCCCGGCTACGGTGACGGGCTCGCCGGTGGAGCGCTGCTGGAGCCTGCCCCGGGCCGTGGCGGGGACGGCCCCGCGCGAGAAGACCGGGAAGGCCAGCTCACGCGCCTCCGCGACATCGCGGCACACCCCGTCGGCGACGACGCCGCGTACCCCGCGCCGGGCCGCGCCCAGGCTCAGGATGCCGCCCCAGCAGGACACGTCGGTACGGCCCTGGTTGTCGACGACGATCACGCTCCGGTCGTCCGCGCCCTCGACGGCCGTGGTGGCGATGTGGGCTCCGGCAGGGCCGTCCACGTGGTTCGAGCCCGACGGTGACGGCGAACCCGACGACGGCCGCCGGGCCCCACACGGGACGGAGGCCGCCGACCCCGGAGGGAAGCCCGAGCTGGTCGAGCGCGTCGCTGACGGCGGCCGAGTCGAGTGCCGCGTAGCGGTCCAACAGAGATGTGTTGCTCATGGACTCCACTTCAACACCCACCAGATATATTGAGAAGGTCTGATTTACTCTCCCAGTAAGAGGCTGTGCGAATCGTGGTCGAGATCCGGCAGGCCCGATATTTCGTGGCGGTCGCGGAGGAACTGCACTTCGGCCGTGCGGCCGAGCGACTGCAGATGTCCCAGCCACCGCTCTCCCAGGCAATCAAGCAGCTCGAACAGCAGCTCGGCTGCGAACTGCTGCACCGCACCCAGCGGTCGGCCGCCCTCAGCCCCGCCGGGACCGTATTCCTGGACCACTGCCGCGCACTGGTCCGACAGGCCGAGGAGGCGGAGATCGCCGCCCGGCACGCGGCCACCGGCCGGGGTGGACGCCTGCGCCTGGGTGCGGTCGCCTCGGCGTTCTCCTGGCCGTTGCCCCTTGTGCTGAAGCGGTTCCACGAGGAGCTCCCGGACGTCGAGATCCGCACCCAGGAGATCGACACCCACGAGGCAGGGCCGGGCCTCCTCGACCGCTCGCTCGACTGGGCGATCGTGCGCCAGACGGCCCCGGTACGCGGCACCACGGCGACCTCGCTCTACGCCGACCGGTTCGTCGCGGCCCTGCCGGCCCGTCACCGTGCCGCCGGTGCCGCCGGCCCCCTCGACCTGGCCGACCTCGCCGCCGACCCCTGGGTCTGGCTGCACCGGCGCATCTCACCCGACTACCACGACGCCATGGCGACCATGTGCCGGGCCGCCGGCTTCAGCCCCGTCCCCGCCCACTGGGCGCGGTCGGTCACCTCTCAGATCGCCATGGTCGAGTGCGGCCTCGGCGTCACCGTCGTACCCGCCGCGGCCTCCGCGTCCCACCCGGCCGTACGGTTCCGGCCGCTCCGCCACACGACGGCGACCATCGAGCTCACCGCCATGACCCGCTCCACCCCCGGCGCCCTGGCCGAACGCCTCACCGCCATCGCGACGCGACTGACCACAGCGCAGGCACCGCCGCCGCACGACTGATCCCGGAGGCGCGCCCCGAGTCATCGCCCGGGAGTGGTCCGTCCCGTTCTTGACGCTCGTGAGGCATCGGTGAGGTCGGCTCCGGTGGCGGCGTCACGATGGGAGTTGCCGGTGCCGTGCCAGTCCAGGCACATGACGGTCGCGTCGTCCTGCAGGTGGCCGTCGTTGGCGTCGACGATCGCCGCGATGAGGTTGCGGGCGGCCTCGCGTGGATGCAGCGCGCGGGTGCGCACGATCAGGTCGGACAGATCGAGGCGGCCCGCGTTGCGCTCCAGCATGCCGTCGGTCAGCATCACCAGCCGGTCGCCGGGCCGCAGATCCAGCGACTGCACCCGGTAGGTGTGAGGGACGGGGAAGCCGAACGGTGTGTCGATCTTCGGGGTCATTTCCCGCACCTCTCCGTCCCGCATCCGCAGCGGCCAGGGGTGCCCGGCGTTGATGAACTCGGTCTTGCCGTCGATCAGACTGATGCGCAGGAGTTGGCCGGTGACGTAGCCCTGGCGGCCGTACTCGCGCATGGCCTGGTCGGCCTGGTGGGCCTGTTCGGCGAGGTCGGCACCGGCTCGCCGGGCCCGCCGCAGGGCACCGACCAGGAGGGTGGCCAGCAGTGCGGCGTCGACGTCGTGCCCCATGGCGTCGGTGACGGAGAGCTGGACGCTGTCCCGGTCGACCACGTAGTCGAAGGTGTCGCCTCCGACGTGGTCGGCCGGCTCCAGCGCCCCGGCGACCGCGAACTGCGCGGCCTCGCACGCCAGCGACGCGGGGAGCAGCCTGTGCTGGATCTCGGCGGCCAGGCTCAGCGGGGTGGTGCGGCGGCCCCACTGGTAGACGTCGGTGTACGAGCGGTTCGCGATGACGATGTACGCCAGCGCGTGCGCCGTCTCGCCGATCTCCCGCATCACCTCCGCGTCCGGCGTCACGGGCAGGAACAGTTCGAGGAGCCCGATGGCGTCCCCGCGGTTGGTCACCGGGGCGACGATCCGCACGAGGGCGCCCTCGCCCTTGTCCTCCAGGCTCGGCCGCTGGGTGCGGATCACGTCGTCGTAAAGGGTGCCCCGCAGCACGATCCGCCGGGCGGGTTCATCGGTGTCGACACTGCCCGCCGTCCCCAGCCGTACGACCGAGGTGCCGGTGAAGTCGGTGATGAGGAACGACACCGACATGGCCCCGAGTTGCTCCTTGAGCATGCGCGCGACCACGTCGAGCGACTCCACCGGCGCCGCGGCCTCGGCCGCCTCCAACGTCCCCGCCAGAGTCATCGCCCTGCCCGGGCCCCTCTCGCCCACGGGAAGACGAGTGGCCTGTCCGCCGTCCGGCCCTCCTTCGGTCACAGCGACTCCCTCAATTGCTCGATGACGCTCAGGACTCCGCCCCGGAAGCGCGAGAAAGAGCTGTGCCGGGTTCGGTGCCGGACAGGTCACATTGCATCACGGGGCCCGGGTCCCGCTCCGCTGGTCGGCCTCTCCCGGACCATGTGCGGCCAAGACCCTCTTCAGCCCGAGTCCCACCCTTCGGCGTGCCCCGAACGCGGTCATGTGGCTGCGAGGAGGATGGCGGTGTAGTGCGCGGTGAAGGCGGCGATGGTCAGGGCGTGGAAGACCTCGTGGAAGCCGAACCAGGCCGGTGAGGGGTCGGGGCGCTTGAGTCCGTAGACGACGGCGCCGGCGGTGTAGAGCAGACCGCCGGCGACGACGAGTACGACGACCGCGGTGCCGCCGGCGCGGGCGAAGTCGGGCAGGTTGAAGACGGCCACCCACCCCAGCGCGATGTAGCACGGGGTGTACAGCCACCGGGGAGCCCCGATCCACAGGATGCGGAAGGCGATGCCGGCCAGGGCTCCCGCCCACACCACGGTCAGCAGCACCAGTTGTCGGCGCGCGGGCAGCAGCAGGACCGCCAGCGGGGTGTAGGTACCGGCGATGATCAGGAAGATGTTCGCGTGGTCCATCCGCCGCAGGACCGCTTCTCCACGCGGTCCCCACGTTCCGCGGTGGTACACCGCGCTGGTGCCGAACAGCAGGCAGGCCGACACCGCGTACACCGAGCAGGCTGCCACTGCCGCCGCCGAGCGGGAGACAACGATCAGGACGATGCCGCCGACCAGCGCGAGCGGGAACACCCCGGCGTGCAGCCAGCCCCGCATCCTCGGCTTCAGCGCGGCAGCCGCCCGCTCCGCCACGCCTTCCAGGCCGGTGGCCGCCTCTCCGTCGGGCAGCCTGCGGGTTGCGCCGACAGGCGCGTCAACCGACGGCGTGCGCAGGGAGTCGGGTGTGGTTCCGGGGCCGGGCCGGGAGTCCCGGCCGGGGGCCGGCGGTTCGATGTCTTCGGCGATCATTCGCTCATCTTCTGGCATCGGCGGAGTCGGTCCGGCGCGTCTGCGCGGGCCGGGGTCAGACAGAGGCCGTGTGCCGGGATGCGGCGCGGCGGTGTTCTGCGTTGATGCGCTGGGCTTCTTCGAGCTGGTCCTCGAGGATGATGATCCGGCAGGCGGCCTCGATGGGGGTCCCCTGGTCGACGAGTTCCCGGGCCCGGGCGGCGATCCGCAGCTGGTAGCGGGAGTAGCGGCGGTGGCCGCCCTCGGAGCGCAGCGGGGTGATGAGACGGGCTTCGCCGATGGCGCGGAGGAAACCCTGGGTGGTGCCGAGCATCTCGGCGGCCCGGCCCATGGTGTAGGCGGGGTAGTCATCGTCGTCCATGCGGCTGTACGAATCCTCTGCTGTCACGTACACCTCTCTGTCGAACACGTGGAGGGGCCCTGGCGCCGAACGGCGCCAGGGCCCGAAGGAACTGCTACACCATCTGCCGGCCCTCGTACTGTGCCGGCCTTCTGCCTCCGCAGACCCGACCGAACTGCTGTCGGGGATACGGGGATCGCGGTTGCTCGACCGGAGACCACCTCGCTATCGATGTCCTGCGGTACCCGGGTTCAAGGCTTGCGCCCGGGCGATCCTGATGGCGGTCGGCTCCTCCGTTCTTTCCCTTGAAGATCAACTGCTTGCCGAACGAGGGGACTGCGTACTGCTGGGTACTACGAACTGCACCTACAGGTACTGCCACTGCGGTACCGCTCACGGCGGCCCCTGCTCACTGCGGGCCACCCGGTCCGGTCGTCAGCCCCGTCGCCGTCCTGCGACAACCCTGGCTTCGGAACTCCACCACCGCACCGTCCTGCGAACTGCAACTGCACTGATACCACCCGCCAGTTCATGTCTGCCGGGCCTTGCTGTCTCTCTGGGCTACGAGAGAAACCATAGCCAGACCACCGACCGATGTCTACTCTCGTCAACATAGATTTTCGCGTGTGGATGCCGAGATATGGCCGCGAGCGGCACTGGAGGTGTGTCCCCGAGTCAGGCCCGGGGAGAGCGTGGCTCCTCACCGCTTTCGGACAGGGCGATGCGAGCGGTGATGCGCTTGCCGACCGGCTCCTGCTCGATGAAGAGGTCCGCGGTCACGGCGTTGACGATCTCCAGACCGTGCTGGCCGATTCTGCCGGGATCGGCCGCCCTGGCCGCGGGAACGCTGGGCTCGCTGTCCCACACGACCACGTCCACAGCGCAGGCGTTGATCCGCAGCTCCAGCAGGACGGGGCCCGGAGCGTACTTGCGGGCGTTGGTGACCAGCTCGCTGACCACCAACTGGACGACATCCCGGACGCGTTCGGGCACGGGCAGGTGATGGTCGGCGCGTGCCCGGTCGAGAAAGGCAACGGCATGGTGGCGGGCGTCGGCGATACAGCCGTCATCCCCGCCCAGGGCGTAGCCGGCGCGCATCAGGTACGCGTTCGGCGCCGTACAGGCGTCACCGCCGGCATGACATCCCACGTGTCCGCCCTCACTCCCCCCGTTCACGCATGCCAGTACCCGCGACGGCGTCATACATGCCACCAGGCATGTCGGCCGCCGGCCTGGGCGGACGACGCACCGCCGCAGCCGTACGGACGGCAACGCAAACGATCCGCTCGGCCGTATGCAGCAGCGACACAGGCAACCGGGCGCCACGCGGCCGATGCTGGGCGTACCCCTCCCCAGCCCGCCCGAGGAGTTCCCATGCCGCTGCCCCGTCTCCCCCACCTGCGTCTGCCGGTCAGCGCTGTACTGGCCGGCGCCTGTCTTGCCGCCCTGGTGTCCGCACCCGCCGAAGCGGACATGCCCGGCTCCGCCACGGACCGCGCACTGCAGAGCCAGCTCGAACAACTGGTCCGCGCTCCGGGTGGCCCGCCCGGCATCATCGCCGTGCTCCAGCGAGGGGAGTCACGCCGGATCCTGCGGGCCGGAGTCGCCGACCTCGAAACCGGTAGGCCGATCGAACCGACCGACCACATGCGTATCGCCAGTACGGCGAAGGCGTTCAGCGGCGCCGTGGCACTCCGCCTCGTCGACCGGGGCACGCTCGGACTCGATGACACCATCGGCCGACGGCTGCCCGCGCTCCCACAGGCCTGGCACGCGGTGACGTTGCGCGAGCTCCTGACCCACACCAGCGGCCTGCCGGACTTCAGCCGCAGTCCGGACTTCCTCAGGCTTCTCCTGGCCGATCCGCACCATCGCTTCGACTCCCGGCGGCTGCTCGACTTCGTGGCCGGCGAGCCGCTGCTGTTCCGCCCCGGTTCGCGGTACCAGTACTCCAACTCGGACAACATCGCCGTGGCCCTGATGGCCGAGGCGGCGGCCAGGAAGCGCTACGAGGAGCTGCTGCGGCAGTTGGTGTACCGTCCGCTCGGCCTGCACGACACGAGTCTCCCCCAGGGCTTCGAGCTGCCGGAGCCCTACATGCGCGGGTACGACGTCCCCATCCAGCCGCCGACCGATCCGGAGGACGTCAGCGAGCTGGTCGGCGCCTCGGGGGTATGGGCGTCGGGCGGAATCGTCTCCACTCCGAAGGACATGACCGGGTTCATCCGCGGTTACGCGGGCGGCACTCTGATCTCCCGGGCGACACTGCGCGAGCAGCGCCGCTGGGTCGACGGCGCCTCGGAACCGGCGGGCCCGGGCCGGAACGAGGCAGGGGCGGCGATCTTCCGCTACACGACGAGATGCGGAGTGGTGCTCGGCCACACCGGCAACACTCCCGGCTACACCCAGTTGATCGCCGCGACACCGGACGGCGAGCGGTCGCTGACCTTGTCGCTCACCACACAGGTGAACGAGTCGACGAAGCCTCAGCTCCTCGCGAAGCTGCGCGAGGTCGAGGAGAACTTCGTGTGCGCGCTGCTCCGGAAGTGACGACTGTTCGACGTCGACGTCGCCAGGCCGACGGCCTGCTCCGCCCGAGACCCGTGCGGAACAGGCCGTCCGGTCAGTCGGCCGGACGCGCGTTTCTCACCCGGCGGCTCTTCTGCCCATCGCGCGGAACTCCTGTTCGTAGGCGTTCACTTCAGCTGTGGTGGTTGATGGTTCAGCCATAGCGTTCGAAGAGGGATTCGATGTATCCCTCCAACCGTCGAGTCAGGACAGTGGCTGTCAGATCGACGCGGCCCAGTTCACGCCAGGGGACAGCAATCTTTTCCGCGTCCGGAGCGAACCCCAGCGCGTCCAGCAGCCGCCAGTGGAGATGTGCGGTGTCGTCGTCGGTCAGGGTTCCGCCCGCGTCGACATAGCGATCGGCGAAGCGCATGCCTGCGGGAATCCCGTGCAGCAGGGCGAGGGCCGTCGAGCAATGAGCCACGTCCAGGTCGGCCGGCCCCCAGGAGGTCTCCACCCAGTCGACGACACCACTGACCCGGAGATCATCGTCGCTGCCTGTGAAGAGGACGTTGCCGGGATGGAAGTCCCGGTGCAGGAAGCAACCCTCGTAGCCCGGGGGGTCCCGGCGGATGACGTCGACAGCCCGCTGCCAGAGGTCGGGCCGCTCGGTGGCCACGGGCGGATTCACTCGTTCGGGAGAGGCCCAGGCCTGGTAGGCGCGAGGCCGTTGCTGCGCGGTCACCGGCAGCTGATGGATACGCACCAACTGGCGGGCCAGCAGGTCTGCGCGGTCATCAGCTCCCTGATCGCTCAGGCGCACAGTCCCCGGCAGCAGGGACATCAGCAAGGAGGGGTGATCGCAGTACTGCGCCGTCGCGTCCACCGCCACGAAGCCGGCCGCGGGCACATCCGTGTCACCGAGCAGGCGCAGGACAGTCGCCTCGCGGCCCAGCAGACCTTCCGAATGCCGAACGAAGAAAGGCTTGACGAAGGACCGCAGGACGAGTGAGCGCCGACCATCCGGACCGCGGAGGTCCAGGCGCCGCATCTCCGACGTCCAGCCGCCGCGCAGCCGCACCACCTTTTCGATGCGCTCCGCCTCGGACAGCCCCTTCTCCACCCAGGACCGCGTGGCATCCCAGCCCTGACTGCCGAGATCCGCTCCGACGTCCTCGCTCCCCGCACGCGCACCCATGGGGGCAGACTATCCGTCTCCCCGTGAACGCATCAGATGAACCGAGGTCGCCGGCAACGCAGTTGAGAAGCGGCGAGGGGAAAGGGGCGTCACCAACGGGCGGCCGGTTCACCGGGGTAGCGGTCGGGAACTCGCGGACGCGTACACCGCCCCGGTCCGCTGTCACCCACGCGCCTCGTAACGCTGCCACTCGCTTCCGCCGTCGCGAGAGATCCACAGCCCTTCGCCGTTCACCAGGTCGTACGTCGATGTCGTCGCGTCCACGATGCCGTAGAGGGTCGTTCCGTCGACGGTGAACGATGTGAACCTCGCCGGTGTCTTCAGCTCGCGGAAGGCGCTGTTGGTGCGGTCGTCGGCGAGCCAGAAACGGCCGCCTTCCTCGCCGACGAGCAGCCGCCCGTCCGTGAGCAGTTCCAGGACCAGTGCCTCCGGGCCGTTTTTCAGGTCCTTCCAGGCGATGCCGCCGGCCAGCACCGTCCGCCAGTGCGCGCCGTCGTCCGTCGTCATCAACAGGCCTCGCACACTCTCGTCCTGGATGAGGGAGAGTGCCGCTGTGCCACCCCGTGCGGCAAGGGCGCCTCCCGTGTACGGCTTGGGAACGGCCACGGAACCGAGGGTGCGGGCGTCGCGCTGCCATACGACGCGGTGGGGCTTTTCGGTCAGGGGCTGGTCCAGGCTCCAGGCCGTGCCCCGCTCGTCGACGGCGAGGCTGATGGCGTCGTCCGGCACTCCGGCCGGGGGCGCCACGGTGCGCGTGGCTGGGCGGTAGACGAGGGTCGGCTCCAGTTCGGTGAGGAGAATGTCGCCGGGGCGGGTGCTCGACGGGGTCTCGGTGAGGACTGCCTTGTGCCGCTTGCCGCGTACGTCGAGCGTCCACGCCGTCTCCTCCTGCGGCACCCGTACGAAGCCCTCACCCATCCCCTTGAACGCCGGCGGCACATCCTCCGCATTCGCGTGCTCCGCGTGCTCGGCGACCGTGCGGCCGTCGGGGCCGACGATGCGCCAGGCGGTGGCGGCCGGCCCCTCGTCGTCCTCGACGTTGTCGGCCTCGTACGTCAGCAGGAGCGAGCCGTCGCCCGCACGGGCCACTCCGTATGGTGCGCCGGCCATTTCGATGACATCGGCGGGGCGCGGGTGAGGATCTTCGATGACGCGCTGGTACTTCGCCTCGCGTCCCTCGGGCTCCCTGCCGCCGGAGCCGCCCGAGTTGCAGGCGGTCAACGCCAGCGCCATTGCCGTACTCGCCACGAGCCCGACCGCCCGCCCCCCGCGTTTCCTCAGCCATGCCATTGCTGCATCCTCACACGCGGCGACGGCCTTCCCTGACGGGACTGCGGCACTCCGGGGTGTGGCGAGGGGCCGTGGACTGCGCGCGTGCGCCGTACCGGCGGCCCCCAGCCCGGTCAGGAGGGCGGCCATCAGGGTGGTCACCGCGGTGAGTACCGCTGTTCGCCTCCCGCGTCGCCACCACTGGACCCTGTGCACAGGACGCATGGCTGTCATCCGCATCTCCTTCACCGGGTGCGGCGCCGGTCCGCGGGAGGTGCCCCGAGGCGTGGCCGGCCGCGCCGGACCCGGGATGGCCGGTCGGCTGCGCGGAATGTGCGTGGTCAGCGGCCGGGGCGGCAGCCTCCGCTGCCGCCGCGAACATCGCTGACCGCCCCTGTCCGGGCGGTGGCCCGGCAGGCCCGGATGTGCGGGCCCGTCGATGGATCACACGGCGATGATCTGCCACTGCTGCCGGCTCGCCAGGCTGTACGTCTCCTGCTCGATGCGGGCGCCGTTGGTGGTGGAGGCGTCTTCGACATTGAGCGCCAGTCCGCTGAGCCGGTTGGTGAGGTAGTGGTAGCCGTCACCGGTGGGCGTCACGGCCCAGTGCTGCTGGAAGACGCTGTCGTCCGACCAGATGCCCACCTTGCCGCCGTCGACGCGCGAGAGGCCGGCCACTTCCATGAGCTTTCCGCTGCTGACGCTCCTGATCTTGTAGTAGCCGTCGCCGGTGGAGACGAAGGTCCACTTCTGGTTGGCCTGGTTCAGCCAGGGCCACTGGAGGATCTCTGTGCCGTTGTCGGTCCCGTTCCCGCTCACGTCAGCCACCCGGCCGCTGTTGCGGTTGACCAGGCGGTAGACGGTTCCGTCACCGGGCAGGACACGCGACACCAGGGCCGGCTTCGCTGCCCTGCCGCCTGTCCGGACGGCGCCCACGTTGACGTAACCACCGGTGGCGGCGGTGGCCTGTACCCGCACGAACCCAACGTTCCTGGCGCTCCACTCGGCCACCTTGGTGACATGGTCGGCGGCCCAGGAACCGGTGGCGACCTGGGTGAAGGTCGTACCGTCGGTGCTGGTGGAGATGGTGTACGAAGTGATGTCCCCGTCGGTGGAGTCGTTGCGGTTCCACTGCTTGGGCAGGTACTCCAGGGTGGATACGTCGCTCCACACACCGCCCAGGTCGATCGTGATCGTGTGCGGCAGGGACGGGGACAGTCCCCATGTCGACCAGCAGGTCTCGAAGCCCTTGTCGCTCAGCCCGTCGATCGCGTTCATCGGGCCCTCACCGGTGTGGAATCCGGTCGCGTAGGCGCTGACGGGTGTCACGGGGTGCTCGGCGCGTGGCATCTGCGTCGGCAGGGGCGCCCTGGAGGTGTTGGGGCTCCATGCCGCCCCGACCTCGGCGAGCCGGTTGACGACGTTGTTGTCCAGCAGGCCGTTGCGGTTGGGCGGGCAGTTGAGGATGAACGAGGTGTACTTCGGTTCCAGGTCCGACAGATGGGCCAGGATCGACGCCTTGCTCATGAGGCTTTCGGACGGAGTGGACGGATGCCAGAACCATCCGTTGCTGATCGTCTGACCCTGCATGGAGGCGAAGGTGTTTCCGGTGGGCGAGGTGACGCCCAGCGGCTCCTCGAAGTAGATCGCGTCGCCGAGGAACGGTACGGACAGCCCACCATGGTCGATCATGACGATGTCCGGCTGGAGCGACTTCACGTGTTCGCGGATCCGCTGGTAGGAGACGGCCTGCTGGCCCATCTGCCACGCGTAGCCATCGGTGATGAACATGTCGATGGCGCCGTAGCCGGTCAGCAGTTCGGTGATCTGGTTCAGCATGTAGGTGAGGTCACCGGGTTGGATCACCTGGTCGGCGGCGACGCCGTGCCGGCTGTCGTACCCCTGCACGCTGTAGGTGCGGTCCCAGATCGAGTAGTACAGGCCCACTTTCAGGCCCTTGGCCCGGAACGCCTCGACATACTCGGCGACGACGTCCTGCTTGTGGGAGCTGTTGGCGACGTTGTAGTTGTTGTACGCGGTCGGCCACAGGCAGAAGCCGTCGTGGTGCTTGGTCGTCAGCACGCCGTAGCTCATCTTCGCCGCCGCGGCGGCCGCCGCCCACTGGGCACAGTCCACCGCCGTAGGCGCGAACAGGGCGGGGTTCTGATTCGGGGCCGCCCACTCCTCGTTGGTGAACGTGCCCATGTTGAAGTGGTTGAACATGCCGAACCGCATGTTCACCATGTTGCTCAGATTGGTCTGGGCATCGGCGGCCGCCGCCTCGGACACCAGATCCGAGAAGGCGGGGACGACGGGCAGCACCGTCGCGGCGGCAGCGGCGCCGGCCGCCCCAAGTACCGTACGGCGGGACAGGCTTCCTGACGACATGCGGTGACTCCCATTCCTGCGGCCCCAACACGGAGAAGACCCACGAGTGCCATGGCACTCGTGGGGTCTCAGGCGCGAGATGTTACGCATGAAGTTCAACCATGTGACACCAGCATGTCAACGGTTTAAGTGGATGAAAAGCCGATAACGCAAAGCGAGTTGACCGCTATGTGGGGTAAAGCGTCATTACCGCAGCGGTAAACATCGCATGTTTGTCTGCGCGGACGTCAGCGGTCGCGGTCCCGTGCATCCTCGTCCGGCAGGGACTGCTCGGCCCAGATCGTTTTGCCGGCGGTCGTCTGGCGGCTGCCCCAGCGCTCCGCGATCTGAGCGACGAGCAGCAGTCCGCGACCGCCCTCGTCGAAGGTGCGGGCCCGCCGCAGATGCGGGGCGGTGCTGCTGCAGTCGGAGACCTCGCAGATGAGCGCATCGGCCCGGATGAGTCGCAGTTGGATGGGGCCGTCCCCGTAACGGATGGCGTTGGTGACCAGCTCGCTGACGATCAGCTCGGTGGCGAACTCGAGTTCGACCAGCCCCCAGTCGGCCAGTTGTCGGCCCGCCATACGACGGGCCCCGGCGACGGCCGCGGGGTCCATGGGCAACTGCCACGTGCGCACCTGGTCCGCGCCGAGCGCAGAGGTGCGCGCCAGGAGCAGGACGATGTCGTCGGCAGGGGGATCGGCCTGTACCTTGCGGAGCACCTCGTCGCAGACTTCCTCCAGGCCGGCGGCGGGCCGGCGCAGCGCCTCACCGAGCAGGTTCAGCCCGACGTCGATGTCACGGCCCGGGGCCTCGATCAGTCCGTCGGTGTAGAGGGCGAGCAGACTGCCCTCGCCCATGTCGATCCGCACGGACTCGAAGGGCAGTCCGCCCAGGCCGAGCGGTGGCCCGGCCGGCAGGTCCAGCACCTGCGCACGGCCGTCGGAGGTCACCAGGACAGGTGGCGGGTGCCCGGCCCGCGCCAGGTCGCAGCAGCCGGTGACGGGGTCGTAGACGGCGTAGAGGCAGGTGGCACCGACCTCGCCCGAGGCCCGCTCCGTCTGTCGCCGCGCATCCGGGCCCTCCTCCCGGTCGAGGCGGATCACCAGGTCGTCCAGCCGGGTGAGCAGTTCGTCGGGGGCGAAATCGGCGTCGGCGAGGGTCCGTACCGCCGAGCGCAGACGGCCCATCGTGGCCGAGGCGTGCACACCGTGGCCCACCACGTCGCCCACCACCAGCGCGACCCGTCCCCCGGACAGTGAGATCACGTCGAACCAGTCCCCGCCGATCTCGTCCCCCGGGCCGGCGGGAAGGTACCGGTAGGCGAGGTCGACCGCGTCCAGCTCCGGCAGCCGCTCGGGCAGCAGGCTGCGCTGCAGCGCGAGCGCGGTCCGGCGCTCACGGGTGTAGCGGCGGGCGTTGTCGATGCTCACCGCCGCCCTGGCGGCGATCTCCTCGGCGAGCACGAGATCGTCCGGACCGAAGGTGTCCGGGGTCCGGTGCCGCATGAGGTGCATGACACCGAGGGTGATCCCCCGCGCGCGCAGCGGCACCATCATCACCGAGTGGATCTTGAACCGCCTCATGCTCTCGGCACGGGCCGCGGAGGCCGTCGACCATGTGCGCAGCAGCGGGTCCCCGGCACGGTAGTAGGTGCCACGGCCGGTGATCAGCGCCTCGGCCGGTGGTGAGCCGGGAGGGTAGACGTCGGTACTGCCCGCGGACACCACGGCTTCCGGGCACCCCGGAAGTACCGACCGCTGCGCGGTACGGCGGCAGACGACCGGTGTGGCGGGCGGTACCGGTTGCGGCTCGTGTCCCTGGGCGACCGATTCCAGCAGGTCGACGACGGCGAAGTCGGCGAATCCCGTCACGGCCACCTCCGCCAGTTCCTCGGCCGTCCAGGTCACATCGAGCGTGGCGCCGATGCGCACACTGGCGTCGTTCAGCACGGCCAGGCGGCGCCGGGCCAGGTACTGCTCGGTGATGTCGATCACCAGCGCCGACACCCCCAGCACCGCGCCCGCCGGGTCCTTCAGCGGGGAGAGGAACAGCGACCACGCGTGGTCGCGCACCTCGCCTGAGGCTCGGAAAGGCTGCTCCTCGCGGAAGATCGTCTCTCCGGTGCGCACCACCTGGTGCTGAAGGCGGTCGATCTCGTCCAGGGGCGGGGCGGGATAGATCTCCCACAACGTCCGTCCCCGCATCTCCTCCGTGCTCAGCCCCATGGCTTGGCTCATCACCTGGTTGCAGGTGACGAACCGCGCCTCACTGTCGTAGATGGCCACGGGCAGCGGGAGCTGCGCGAGCGTGAGATCCCACAACTCCGCCGCCCCGGCGTCCGTGGGCCCGGAGGGGTACGTCACCGCCGCCGGGGTGACGACCCAGTGCGTCCTGCCTCGCCCATCCGCCAACGGTGTGCCCCGGAGCTCCACGGTGACCCGGTCTCCGTGCCGACTGCGCAGCGCCAGTCTGCACGTCCACTGCTCCCTGGCGGCCAGCCGCCGCCGCATCGCCGAGGGCGGCTTCGCGGCGAGCAGGCCGACGGCGGGCCGGCCCACCACGTCCTCGGGCTCGTACCCGAGCAGACGCCCGGCTCCGGCGCTGCACGTCAGGACAGTGCCGCGGGCGTCGATGACGACCGCGAAGTCCTCGGGCGCTCCCGCGCCCGCTGCTCCCGTGGTCGTGTCGGGCTCGTTGTCCATGCGGTGTATCCCGACCTCGTACCTGCCGCGAACCGGCACGGCGCCGCGTCGCCCGTCAGGGGCGCTGCCTCCAGCATCCCGCCGCGGCACACGGCGCTCAACCCGGCCGCGTCCGGTAGGCGGTGCACCGCCTACCGGCGCTGTCGCGCCGGACCCGCGGCAGGGCGGGGCGGGAGGTGAGGCCGAGGCGGCGGACGGCTTCGACGGGGACGCCGTCATTGACGAGCTCGGCGGCGTGGGTGTGCCGTAGCAGGCGGGGAGGCTCCGGGTCAGGCCGGGGCGAGGACGCAGAACTCGTTGCCCTCCGGGTCGGCCAGAATCCTCCACGGGAAGTCACCCCGGCCTGCGTCGGCGCGCGTCGCGCCGAGGTCCTCGAGCCGGGCCACCTCCGCCGCCTGACCGTCGATGGGGTGGGGGACCAGGTCGAGATGGGCCCGGTGCCGCATGCCCTTCAGATGGGGCGTGCGGAGGAACTCCAGATACGGGCCGACACCCTTCGCGGATCTCAGCAGCGCATGCTCGTCGGTCACCTCGTGCAGGGTCCAGTCCATCGCCTCGTCCCAGAACCGTGCCATGGCCCGGGGGTCCGCGCAGTCGACGACCACCGCGGCGATCGGCCCGGTGTCCCGGTGGATCTCCCGGGGCTCCAGGACACAGAACACGTTGCCCTCCGGGTCGGCCAGAACCATGGACGGGAGGTCGCCCCGGCCCGCATCCGCCGGCGTCGCGCCGAGTTCCTTCAGGCGTGCGACCAACTCCGCGTGATGGGCCGCGGAGGTGGTGGCGAGTTCGATGTGCACACGGTATTCCACCGTCTCGGGGTCCGGGACTCGGATGACGTCGATCCCGACGGTGGCGGGGTCCGCCCAGACGAAACCCACGGGTTTGACGCTGGTCGCGCCGGGTTCCGCGCTGGACGCACTCCAGTCGAGCGCCTCCGCCCAGAACCGGCCCAGCGCCGAGTCGTCCCGGGCCTTGAAATTCACCTGAACAAGTTTCAGCGCCATGGCGCCGACCCTATAACCGGGGGTTGCACCGGCAGCCGAGGCCGCCCGGTTCGGACGGGCGGCCGGAAATGGCGTCCAGGCAGGCCTGGACGCCGGATCAGTGCTCCGCCGGGACCACTCCCGGCTGTGACGTCACACGCGATCCGCCCGGTTCGCGCCGTCACCGTCCGGCAGCGTGCCGGTACGGGCCACGTCGGCGTACCAGCGCGCGCTGGCCTTGGGGATGCGCTTGCCGGTCGGGTAGTCGACGTAGACGGCGCCGAAGCGCTTGCTGTAGCCGTAGCCCCACTCGAAGTTGTCCAGCAGGGACCACAGGAAGTAGCCGCGCACGTCGACGCCCGCCACGATCGCGCGCTGCACGGCCGACAAGTGGCCGTGCAGGTAGGCGATGCGTTCCGGGTCGGCCACCTCGCCCTCCGGGTTGACGTAGTCGTCGAACGCGGCCCCGTTCTCGGTGATCATCAATGGCATCGTGGGGAAGTCCGCCTTGAGACGCATCAACAGGTCGTACAGACCGCTCGGGTCGACCGCCCAGCCCATCGCGGTGGTGCTGCCCGGAGGACGGTGGAAGGCGACCTGGTCGGCGCCCGGCCAGGGAGTGTGCTCGCTGGCCCCATGGCCGTCGGAGCCGTGTCCGGCGTCGCCGGTGGCGGCCGAAACCAGTGTGGGCGAGTAGTAGTTGACGCCCAGGAAGTCCAGCGGCTGGTGGATCGTGGCGGTGTCGCCGTCTCGTACGAAGGACCAGTCGGTCAGGCCCGCCGTGTCCTGGAGGAGGTCTCGCGGGTACTCGCCCTCCAGCATGGGACCGGTGAAGACGCGGTTGGCCAGCGCGTCGATCCGGCGGGCCGCGTCGAGGTCGGCGGCGGCCTCGGTCAGCGCACGGACGTGGTGGATGTTGAGCGTGACGCCGGCCCGCGCGCGGGTGGGCAGTTCGGCGCGCAGCGCCTGAACCGCCTTGCCATGGGCGAGGTTGAGGTGGTGGGCCGCGCGCAGGGCCGCGACCGGGTCGGTGCGCCCGGGCGCGTGGACGCCCGAACCGTATCCGAGAAAGGCGCTGCACCAGGGCTCGTTGAGGGTGGTCCAGGTCTTCACCCGGTCCCCCAGCGCCCGGGCCGCCAGGGTCGCGTAGTCGGCGAACCGGTCGGCCGTGACACGCTCCGGCCAGCCGCCCGCGTCCTCCAACTCCTGCGGCAGGTCCCAGTGGTAGAGCGTGACGACCGGCTCGATGCCCTTCTCCAGCAGTGCGTCGGTCAGGGCGCGGTAGAAGTCGAGCCCCTTCTCGACGGCCGGGCCGCGTCCGGTCGGCTGCACACGCGGCCACGACAGGGAGAACCGGTAGGCGCTCACGCCGAGGTCGGCCATGATCTCGACGTCCTCGCGCCAGCGGTGGTAGTGGTCGGTGGCCACGTCACCGGTGTCGCCGTTGCGCACCATGCCGGGCGTGTGCGAGTAGGTGTCCCAGATCGAAGGGGTGCGGCCGTCCACGGCGGCGGCACCCTCGATCTGGTACGCGGCGGTCGCCGTGCCCCAGGTGAATCCCGGCGGGAAACCGGTGACGGTGGTGTGCTCCGGGGCGGGCGCGACGCGTCGGGCGATGGTGGTCACGTGGGTCCTTCCAGCTGTACTGCGGGGCAAGAGCGGCGAGTCGGGGTCGAGTGGCGAACGCGGGAGGGGTCCCGGCCACGGGGTGACGGCGGGGCGCTCATCCCTTGACGGCTCCCTGCATGATTCCGCCGACGATCTGACGGCCGAAGACGATGAACATGGCGAGCAGGGGCAGGGTGCCGAGCAGGGCGCCCGCCATGATCAGCGACTGGTCGCGCACGTATCCCGCGCTCAGCTGGGTGAGCGCGACGGGGACCGTCGGATTGGACATGTCGAGCACGATGAACGGCCAGAAGAAGTCGTTCCAGGCGTGCACGAACGTGATCATGAACAGTACGGCCATGGGAGGCCGGGCGATCGGCAGCACGATGCTCCAGAAGATGCGCAGGGAGTGCGCACCGTCCACCCGTCCGGCCTCGACGAGTTCGTCGGGCAGCGCCTCGCTCAGGTACTGCCGCATGAAGAACACACCCACGGCGCTGACGAGCGTGGGGAAGATGACGGCGGGCAGCTTCTGGCCCAGACCCAGCTCGGTCATCATCATGAACAGCGGTACGACGCCGAGTTGGGGCGGCACCAGCATTGTGCCGATGACGAGCATCAGCAGGACGTTGCGGCCCTTGAAGCGGAGTTTGGCGAACGCGAAGCCGGCGAGGGTGGCGAACAGCACCGTGGACAGGGCGATCACGCCTGCCACGATCAGGCTGTTGAGCATGGCCTTGCCCAGCGCGGCGTCGTTCCAGGCCTTGCCGAGGTTCTCCAGCAGGTGGGGTCCGGGCAGGAACGGCGGAGGCGTCTGGGTGACCCGCGTGTTGTCGGTCGACGCCGCGACCATCGTCCAGTAGAGCGGGAAGAGCGAGAACAGCGCCGCGATCCCCAGCAGGATGTAGGCGAGGGGACCCGCGTGATGCTGTCGTCCGGCGCGCGGGTGCGCGAACAGTCGCCGGCGCCGTCCCCTGGACGGGGTGGCCCCACGGCTCTTCCGCACGGTTTCGGGGGGTGTGTGCGCCGCCCGGGCCGGGATGCTGTCTGTGGTCATGGAGATCTCCCGGTCAGGCCTTGCGCGCTGCGACGCGCTGGACCACTCGTTGGACGACGAACACGACGATGAGCAGGAGGAACATCGCCCAGGCGACCGTGGCGGCCCGGCCCATCTGGTAGTTCTTCCAGCCCTCCTCGTACAGCAGCAGCCCGAGCGTCTGGTACTGGTTGTCCGCTCCCCCGGTGATGCCGTTGGGGCCCTGACCGAAGATCAGGGGCTCACCGAAGAGCTGGGTGGCGCCGATCGTGGACAGGACGATGGTGAACACGATGGTGGAACGGATGCCGGGGACGGTGACCATCAGGAACTGCTGCCACCGCGAGGCGCCGTCGATGGCCGCGGCCTCGTACCGGTCGCGCGGGATCGCCTGCATCGCGGCGAGGTACAGCAGCGCGTTGTAGCCGGTCCAGCGCCAGATGACGATCGACGAAATGGCCGTCTGCGCGGCCCACTTGTTGTTCTCCCAGTCGATGTTGTCGACACCGAACAGGCTCAGCATCCAGTTGATCATGCCGAAGTCGCGTTCGAAGAGCATCGTGAACACGAGCGCCGCAGCGCCAACGGACGTGGCGTAGGGCGTCAGTGCGGCGACGCGGAAGAACGTCGAGCCGCGCAGCTGGTAGTTGAGCAGATGCGCCAGTCCGAGCGCCATCAGGAGCTGCGGCACGGTCGACAGGACACCGATGGTGATGGTGTTGAGCAGCGCGTTCCAGAAACGGTCGTCGTCCCACAGCGCCGTGTAGTTGTCGAAGCCGACCCACTCCATGAGGTTCAGGGTGGACAGTTCGACGCGGTGCAGGGAGATCCACGAGGTGTAGATCAGCGGATAGAAGCTGAAGGCGGCGAAGACGACGAAGAACGGGGCGACGAAGGCGTACGGGGCGCCCCGGACGTCGAGGCGGTGCAGCAGCGTACTGCGCCGCCGCCGGTCGCCGCCGGTGCCGGTCCCGGCCGGCGGGGCGGTGCCGGGCGCACCGTCTGAGGGTGTCGAGGTGGAGATGGCCACCGGAAGGCGTCCTTCCTGGAAGGTGAGGGAGGCGGTCGGGGGCCCGGCGACCCACACGTGCCGTGCGTGGGGCGCCGGGCAGCTGCGGAGACGGGCGGCGGGACCCGAGGTCAGCCGACGGCCTTCCCGATGCGCTTGTCAGTGGTCTTCCACGCCTGCTCCGGGCTCTTGTTCTGCGCCTCGATCAAGGTCAGGCCCTGGGAGAAGATGTCCTTGATGGTGCCGTCCTTGCGGCCGAGCACCTGCTCGTCGGGGATCTCCTGGGCCGCGGCGGCGAAGATCTTCCCGATGGGCGCGCCGCTGAAGTAGTCCGACTTGGCGTCGACCACTTCGGGCAGCCCCAGCGCGGTCTGCGACGAGGGGAAGTTGCCGATCTCCTTGAAGAGGTAGGCCTGCTGCGCAGGGGCGGTGAGCCAGGCGACGAGGTCCTGCGCCTCCTTCTTGACGGGACTCTTCTCCATCACTCCGAGGAACGATCCGCCCCAGTTGGCACCCTTGGGCGCCTTGGCGACGTCCCACTTGCCCTTGTTCGCCGGGCCCGCCTTCTCGCTGATGTGCGCGAGCATCCACGCCGGGCAGACGGCGGTGGCGAAGGTGCCGTTGGCCAGGCCGGGGTCCCAACCGGGCTGGAACTGGCGGAGCTTGGCGGTCAGACCTGAGGTGGCCGCCTCGGAGGCCAGCTTCCACGCGTCCTTCACGACGGGGTTGGTGGCGTAGATCAGCTCACCCTCCTTGTCGTAGAACTGCTGGGAGTTGCCGTAGATCATGGCGTTGAACAGCCCGCTGGAGGTGTCCATGAAAGCGACCTTGTCGGCCTTCGAGTTCTGCTTGAACCGCTTGCCCGCGTCGACGTACTTCGACCAGTCGCCCTCCCACAGCTTGGCGACCTCCTCACGGTCGGTGGGCAGGCCGGCTTGCTCGAAGAGGTCCTTGCGGTAGCAGACCGCCATCGGGCCGATGTCGGTGCCGAGGCCGATGACCTTCTTGTCCGCGGTGGTGACCTGGCTCTGCTTCCACGGAAGGAAGTGATCGGTGCCGGACACACCGGCCAGGTTCACGAACTTGTCCTGCTGGGTGTCGGACAGTTCCTTGGCCCGACCAATCTCTATGCCCTGGATGTCCTTCAGTCCGCTGCCGGCGGCCAGGTGGGTCTGCAGGGCGGTGTAGTAGGTCTGCTCGTCACCCGCGACGTCCGCCTTGATGACGACGTTCGGATGCTCCTTCATGTACGTGTCGAGCAGTCCGGTCTCCTTGAACCCCATGACGCCGAACAGGCCCATGGTGATGGTGACCTTGCCATCCTTCTTTCCCCCGCCCGTCCCTCCGCTGTCGCTGCCCCCGCAGCTCACGATCAGCCCGAGAGCAGACACCGCCGACACCGCGGCGACCACTCTCGTGTGTGACTTCCTTCGGAACTTGTCCATCTGGTCCTCCTGGCGACGGCGCTGACGCACCGGAGTTCGAGTCCCACGGTCCGCCCCGTAGGTATGAATTGTCCGGTGGGTACGTTCCCAAAGCGCGATGGGAACGTACCCACTCGGAAGCCCGAAGCCTCGCCGCCACAAAAGCCGTCTGTCAAGAAGTTGAACGCACTTCGTTGCCGGAGGGTGTCGTACCGCTTCGTTCGGGACTCACTGCCACTCTCCGGAGGTCTGGCACAATGCGCAGGTGAAGGCCGTCGGACAGCGCGAAAGCGAGGGAGCCGTCATGGGAGGCAGGCAACGCCCGACCATCAAGACCGTGGCAGCGCGCGCCGGCGTCGGACGCACCACGGTTTCACGAGTCATCAACGGCTCGGAACTGGTCAGCGAGAAGGCCAGGGCCGCCGTGCTCGCCGCGATCGCCGAGCTGAACTACGTACCCAACTCGGTCGCCCGGGGGCTGGTGACGAGCAGAACCAACTCCGTGGCCCTGGTGATCCCCGAGTCGGCGAGCAGACTTGGCTCCGAACCCTACTTCGCCGCGGTCATCCGCGGGGTCAGCACCGCCCTCGCGGAAACCCGGACACAGCTCCAACTGGTGCTGGTGCGCGACCAGGCCGAGCGGGACCAGCTCACCGAGTCGGTGGCGGAGCGTCGCGTCGACGGAGTTCTCCTGGTCTCGGTGCACGAGCACGATCCGTTGCCGGGGCTGTTGGAGGACATGGGGCTGCCCACGGTGCTCGCCGGCCGCCGCTCCCCCGCCGAGTCGCTCAGCCATGTGCACTCCGACAACGCGGGCGGAGCCGAGGCGGCCGTCAGGCACCTGCTCGCACGAGGGAGGCGGACCGTCACCACGATCAGCGGTCCCCTCGACATGGATGTGGCGCGCAGTCGGCTCCAGGGCTGGCGGGAGGCCCTCGAGAAGGCGGGTCACGAGGTCACCGATCGCCTGGTGGCCTCGGCCGACTTCACCGAGGAGGGCGGCGAGGCCGCCATGCGTTCACTCCTTGCACAAGTGCCCTGGCTCGACGCCGTGTTCGTCGCCTCGGACGTCATGGCGGCGGGGGCACTGGCGGAGTTGCGCAGGCAGAAGCGCAGCGTCCCCGACGACGTGGCGGTGGTCGGATTCGACGACTCCATCATCGCCCGGCACAGCAACCCGCCCCTCACCAGCGTGCGTCAGCCCATCGAGGAGATCGGCAGCACGATCGCCCACCTCCTCCTCAAGGAGATCGGCAATCCTGAGGAACCGCGTCAGCACGTCGTTCTTCCCACCGAACTGGTGGTACGCGAATCGTCATGAGTTCAAGAGGAGTACGCGCAGTTGATGCCCCCGGTCGCCGGGCGGCCGGGAGCCGCCCGGCGCCGTGACACCGTCATCCTCGGCGCTGATCCTCCAGGTCGCCTCGGCGGATTCCCGATACGGCGCAGTCGGCGCCGTTGAGGGCGTAGGAGCCCGGGGACGCCGTGTCGCCGGTGTGCGTGGCCTGGTAGCCGATGCCGACGGACGCGCCGGGGGCGATGGTCGCGTTGTGGGACGCGCTCGTTGCCGTCACTCGCCCGGAGGCGGGCGAGTAGCCGGCGTTCCAGCCGGAGGTGATGGTCTGGCCGGCGGGCAGGGAGAAGGCCAGTGACCAGCCGTTGATCGCGGTGGTGCCGGTGTTGGTGAGGGTGATGTTCACGGTCAGACCGGAGTCCCAGGCACTGACGGTGCTGGTGACCCGGCAGGTCGCGGTGTCGGGCGGCGGGGTGGAGGTCTGGAACTGCGTGAAGAACTTCCACACCTCCGCCGGCAGCCAGGTCCTGGAGCCGCTGTCACCGCCGGCCCCGTCCTGCGGAGCGGCGATGTGCCCTTCGTCGAACGCGGCCCAGGCCACCGGGTGCCCGGTCGAGCACCCCGAGTAGGTGGTGATCCGGTGGGTCAGACTGCCCTGCGCCGGCTCGGGCGGGTTCTGGGCGGTGCAGCCGTTGTTCCTCACGAACCTGTCCCGCAGGGTCCGTCCGCCGGAGATACTGAGGACACTGTCCCTGAGTCCGTGCACACCGAGGTAGGCGATCGGCTGAGTGCCACCACTGCACCCGCTGAGCAGCCCGCCGCTCTGGACCGCGACCGCGCGGAAGACCGTCGCCCGGGAGCAGGCGAGCGAGTACGACATCGCGGCGCCGTAACTGAAGCCCAGGGCGAACCGCTGGGTCGTGTCGACGCACAGGTCGGCCTCGATCCGCCTGATGATGTCGTCGACGAGGGTGACGTCCTCCCCACCGGCGTTGCCCCAGCCGTTGTTGAGTCCCTGGGGTGCGACGAAGACCGCGCTGTTGTTCGCCAGCCGCTGGAGCCCGTAGTAGGCCCAGGTGCCGGTCTCCACCGTTCGCCCCGTCGAGACGTCGGTGGCGCTGCCGCCCAGCCAGTGGAACCCGAGGACCAGCCGGTACGCGTGGTTTCGGTCGTAGCCGTCCGGGACCCTGAGGATGAAGGTCCGGTTCTTGCCGTTGCTCTGGATCGTGTACGTACCGCTCGTCAGGGTGGGGGCCTTGCCGCATCCGGCTGTCGGGGCGGCGGTACCGGAATATGCGGCGGCCGTGCCGGATGGCGTGCGTCGTGCGTTCGCGCCGTGGTCGCTGCCGAGTGCCGTTCCTCCCATGGTCAGGACGAGCAGCACAGCAGTCACAGCGCCCCATAAGTGGAACCTTGTCCGTTTCATCATCAACTCCCCTTTCTCTGTTGGATCATCGCCATGTGCGGACTGGGGGGTCCGGGTCGCCGCCGCGCGGTCGCGGCGGCGTCGCGGGTGAACTGCCACCGGTTCAGCCGGCCGCCGTGGCCCGCACTGCGGCAGGGACGAACGCGAACGCCAGGACGACGAGGGCCACGGTCCAGGCGATCACCGAGATGGGCCCCGCGCTGGAGGTGGGTGAGGGCCGGACCGGGATCATCGTCGCCGCCGGGGCATGATGGCTGACGGGTGGCCGCCTTCTGCCGACGGAGGCCTCCGACTCCCTCACGACCGGCTCCACTTCTGCCCGGCCCGGCCGTCGCAGGTCCACAGCACCAGCGGGGTGCCGTTGGCGGTGCCGGCCCGGTCGACGTCGAGACACAGTCCGGAGTGGGTGTTGCGGACCGACCCGTCGGAGCCGACGGTCCACTTCTGGTTGTTCTGGCCGTTGCAGGACCAGGTGATGACCCGGGTTCCGTTGACGGTGCCCTGGTTGTAGGCGTCGAGGCACTTGTCGCCGAAGACTCGGATCTCGCCGCCGGCCCATGTGGTCCACAGCTGGTTGGCGGCCGTGTGGCAGTCCCAGAGCAGTACGGTGGCCCCGGCGGCGGTCGAGGCGTTGTCCACGTCCACGCAGCGGCCGGAGCCGTTGCCGCGAAGCCGGGAGGTGGTGGCGGCGAGCGAGCTGCCGCCGGTCACCCGGAACGCGGCCACGCCGTGGGCGGGAACGCTCGCCGATATCTGTCCGGACGTGCTCGACGTGCCGCCGGTCCACAGATCCGTGAGGGTGAACGACCCGCCCGACAGACCGACTTGAGCCGCCGTCGCACTGACCGTCGCGGTACTGCCTCCGCGGTTGAACAGACCCACCGCGACCGAACCGTCGGACAGTGACTTGGCGAACACCTCGGTGTTGCCGTCGTCACGTACCCTGCGTCCGCCCGCGCCCAGCGAATCCTGGTTCACCGCCAGCAGACGGGAGTTGCGCAGGATCGCGCTCACGTCGGCGGACATGGTGCGGATGTCGTTGCCGGCCATGAGCGGGGCGGCCATCAGCGCCCACAGGGCGAAGTGGGAGCGGGACTCGGTCAGCGTCAGGCCGGGACGTCCGACGACCAGCATGTCGGGGTCGTTCCAGTGCCCCGGGCCCGCCTGCGCCGCCAACGGCGCGTTGACGTCCAGGACGTTGCCGACGCCCATCGGATAGCTGTTGGTGTTGCCGTTCTGCCAGATGTCGAGCAGGTCCTCGGTCGTCCGCCACAGGTCGGCGACCTCACCCCAGTTGTACGTGGCGCCGGTGATGGCGTGGAAGCTGTTGGGGTTGATGCTGTAGACGATCGGCCGCCCGGTGGCACGCAGGGCGTCACGCATGATCGTGAACCGCGCGACCTGCTCGTCACGGGTACCGCTGGAGGAGCACCAGTCGTACTTGAGGTAGTCGACGCCCCACGAGGCGAACGTGTCGGCGTCCTGGACCTCGTGGCCCCTGCTGCCCGTCGAGCCGGGATAGGCGCCGGTGCCCTGGGCGCAGGTGCGTTCGCCCGGCACCTGGTAGATGCCGAACTTCAGGCCCTTGCCGTGGATGTAGTCCCCGAGCGCTTTCATCCCGCTCGGGAACTTGGTCGGATTGGCCCGCAGGTTGCCGGCCGCGTCGCGCTGCGGGTCGAACCAGCAGTCGTCGACCACCACATAGCGGTAGCCGGCGTCCCGCATGCCCGACGACACCATCGCGTCGGCGGCCTGACGCACCTGCCCCTCCGTGATCCCGCAGCCGAAGCTGTTCCAGCTGTTCCAGCCCAGCGGTGGAGTGAGTGCCGGGCTGCCGGGCGCGGCGGAGGCGGTGGTGGAGTGGACAGAGGCCGTGAAGGACGCGGTGACCGTCAGCGCGGTGGCCGCGATGAGGCGGAGCAGTCGTCTGCCTGGTCGTCTGGGCACCGTGGGCTCCTTTCCGGTTGGGGCGCCGCGCGGGCTGGACACCCGGGGCGCTTGCGAGTGACTCGGCTGGTGACACTGGTGACACGATCGTCGGCAGGTCGACTCTCGGTGCGGTGCAGTTGGAAACGCGCGGGAGAGCGACGCACACAGTGCATGTCGGCATCAGACATTGGATGACCGCAGCACGCGATCGGCTGATGTCACAGGCTTGACGTGTGTACGACGTTCGACATTTCGATCCGATTTCGGATCGCCGACGTCACGGATGCTAGACATCATCCTGAACATGTCAACAGCATGCGGCCGGTCAGCCGCCTGTCGACGCCTTCGCCAATCACCAGGGCCAGAAATCCGGAGCACCATCGGAGGTCCGGAGACCTCTTCGAGCATCGAAAGATTTCGAGATGCTCAACGAATCATGCGATGGACATTAACGGGAGTTGTCGAACCACTGCCATCCGGGTGACATCCCCGGCGAATCGATCGGCGTTCGCAATTTCAAGCAACAGAACCGGGGCATCCCGCCGCCCGGCCCGGCAAGTTCAATATATTCCTTGACACGAATATTCTTTATGAGGAATACTTGCCGTCATGGACGCACTCCTCGCCGCACTGGCCGACCCGGCCCGCTGGCGTCTCCTCAGCCTGTTGGCCGAGCGACCCCGCTCGGTCGGCGTTCTCGCTCAGCTCACCGACGCACGCCAACCGCAGACGACCAAGCACCTGCAAACCCTCGAGCGCGCCGGCGTCGTGAGCTCCCAGCGCACCGGGCAGCGCCGCATCTACACACTCCGGCCCGGACCCCTGCGGGATCTGGCGGCTGCACTCGGCCAACTCGCCGACACCGCGGACCAGGCCGACGGCCCGGGCGCGGCCTACGAGCGCTACCGGCTCAGCGTCGACGCGGAGCGGCTCGCCGCACAGGAGTCGGGGTGGGCCGACGGCCACTCGTTCACCTTCCACCGGTCGCTGCCGGGGCGCCCCGACCTGGTCTGGCGCCACCTGACCGAAGCCGCCCTGCTCACGCGGTGGTGGACCCCGTCGGACCTTCGCACCTCCGAGCTCGTCTTCGAGGCGCGCCCCGGAGGCCGGATCGTCCAGGAGTACCGCGATGCCGAAGACGTCGACGACTCCAACCCGGCCGTCGGACGCGCAGAGGGAGTCGTCGGCGACGTACGACCCGGCGAGCACCTCGCCTACCGTCTCTCGCCGCTGCTTCCCGACGGCCGCCCCGCTTTCACCGCCCACGTCGCCATGGACCTCGGTCCCGCCGACACGGGCACGGACATCGACGTCCGTTGGCGTATCACCGACAGCACCGTCGATTCCGCGGACTTCATCGCCGGCATCGAGATCGGCTTCGGCCAGAGCCTCGACAAGCTCGCGGCGACCCTCACCGCGAACACACACGACACCAACACCACTGACACCGCCATCACCAGGAGCACCCAATGACGCAGCAGACCCTCGGCCGCCGAGTCGTCACCAACATGGCTCTCTCCCTCGACGGCCACTACGCCGCACCCGACAACCCGCTGGACATGCGCTGGGTGATGCCCTATGCCGTGACCGACGTCGCCCGTGACCACCTGACCAGCCTCTGGCAGTCGGCGACAACGGCCCTGCTCGGGCGGGTCAACGCCGAGGGTTTCCTCGGTTTCTGGCCCACTGTCATCGGCATGGAGGGTGCCGACCCGCGCGACGAGGCCTTCGCGAAATGGCTCGTCGACACCGACAAGGTGGTCCTCTCCTCCACTCTCGACGAGACGCCGTGGGAGCGCACGACGATCGTCGACAAGCCGACCGTCGAGGCGGTCGCGGACCTCAGGGCCACCGAAGGCGGCGACATCCTCGTGCTCTCCAGCGCGAGCGTCATCAAGGCCCTGCTGGCGGCCGACAAGGTCGACCGGCTGGCGCTCACCGTCTTCCCCGTCTTCCTCGGCGGCGGACCGCGCCTCTTCGACGACGGCCTGCCCGCGGGCAATTGGACACTCGTCAGCCAGACCGCGGGCGAGCACGGCACATTGGCCCTCGTCTACGACCGAGTCCGCTGAGCCTCCCGAGCAACCCGGCCGGTGAGGTGGCGCGACTCGAAACCGGCGTCCGCCATGTGGCCCGGTCGTCCCAGGTGCTCCCAGAGGCCCTGTGGGCTTGAGCATATTTATCGTGTCGCGGTATCCATCAAGGAGTGCGGTTCGGCCCGGACGTTCTCGACGTAGTAGCCGGACTCGACGAGGGCGTACAGCCAAGCGGTGGACTCCTCCTTTCCGGCGCCGGTGTACTCGCGGTAGACCGCCATGAACGCTTCCCGCACAGCGGGTAGCGTGCGGCGCCCCTCGTCGCCGCAGATGTGGATGCGTCCGCCCCCTTCCAGTACCGCCCAGACCTCGTGGCTCTCCTTCGCGATGCGGTCCTGGACGAAGCGGGTTCCGCCCTGGGGGCCTTGGGAGAAGGCGGGCCGCATGCTGACGGCTCCGGCCACCTCGGCGGCTTCGAACTCCTCGCGGTGCGGGTAGTCGGCGTCGGGATGGTCGGAGTCGAAAAAACACAGCAGTGTGCCGGTCGACCGGGTGCGAAGACGGTCGAGGACGGCCCCGCGGAAGGGAGCTGGACCGGTGCCCGCGCTGACCAGGATCGCCGGCGCGGAGTCGTCCACCGGCAGTCGGCAGGCCTCGCCGCAGGTCTGCACCCGGGTCTGGAGGGTGTCACCGGCTGTCGCGGCCCGGTGGCGCTCCAACAGGTCCAGGACACCGCGTCCGGCGGCGGTCACCTGCTCGTGGTTGGTCTCCCGATCCGTCGAGGCCGGTGCCGTCAGGGGGCACGGCTCGGGCGGAGAGGAAGCAGGCAGCAGGATGCCGTGCGCCTTGCGCCAGTCGGGCTCGTCGTTGCGGGTGGTGCCGGGGTCGGGGTGGGTGTCCTCACCGAAGCGGATCTCGTGCCCGACAGCGGCGAAGAGGTCGAGGCCGGAAGCCGGGTCGATCTCGTTGCCGAGGATGCGGACCCTGAACAGCGGCCCGCGTTCCGTGGCCACCTCCGACACATGGAGCAAGCCGTCACCGCCCCTTGGGATGTCGAGGTCACGGCCCGCTGATGGTGGGTCCGGACGTTCGGGTATCTGCCCTGTTCCACTCAGGGTTGACTCGGTCATCGGCATGCCCCTCACTTCCGCACCGGCTGCTACGGGTTCGATCACACGGACGACCTTGTCGTGCGACCAGTCTGTTCGGACCGTCCGCTGGGACGCCCTCGACCGTGACGCGGGGGATCCGCCGGGATCGGTCCCTCGGCAGGGCCGAGGGACCGATCCCGGCGGTCAGGTACCGCTTCAGCAGGTCATGACAGCGGCGGGTAGGCGTTCTGGACGAGCTGCTGGAACTGGGAGGAGAACCAGCGTCCGGCCAGCGGCGAGTTGGGCAGTGCACCCGTCAGGTTGTTGCCGTTGCGGGCGTTGCCGCCGTACGTCGGGTCGCACATCCGGTCGAAGCCCTTGCCCTCGTCGTTCGGGATGGCCGTGCTGTTGCCGTCCGACTCCCCCGGCGGCTTGACCCACACGTAGGCGTCGATACCGGCGGCCGGAGCCGCGGTCGGCCGTTCACCGATGCCCGCGCCGCTCTGGTTGCACCAGTTTCCGGCGTGGATCCGACGGTCGATGCGGCTGGCGTCGACGTAGCCGTCCACAGTGGTCTGCGAACCGGGACCGGCGGGCCGGGCGGAGCCGCCCCAGCCGTTGCGCGAGGTGTCGATCAGCATGCCGAGTCCGGAGTTGAATCCGGCCGCGACGAGCTTGTCACGGAACGCCTGCGCGAAGGACTGCTCGTCCACGTACTGGTTCCAGTCGACCCACTTCGACTGGCGCACGGTCTGACCGCCCACCGTGTCGGTGACCTTGAGGTACGGCTCCTTGGTGGGGCTGTAGTTCGCGGTGTTGACGATGAAGCCGGCCACGTCGTTCACGCTCGCGCCGTTCGTCGTCGCGACCTTCTGGAACTGCTGCACCGCGGGAGCGAGGTTGCTGTCCCAGCCGAGCCAGCCGTGGTGGGCGGCGTCGATGTAGTTGTAGACACCGGGGATGTTGCCCAGCTTGTCGAGTGCGTAGCTGACACCCTTCTCGTAGTTGCCGTTGGCCTTCATGGCCACGCAGGCGTCGGTGCTGGTGGCGGTGCCGCCGGCGTTGGTGACCAGGTTGGGCAGCGAGTCGGGCTCGATGACGGTGGCGATCCGCAGTCCGGCGTACTTGGCTTCGGACATGGTCGACACAATGGGGTCGATGTACTGGGACTTGTACTTGTCGAGGTCGTTGGGGCCCAGTTCGCCGTTGGAGGCGAGTGCGGCGCAGTCACGGCCGGGCAGGTCGTAGATCACGATCTGGACGACGAGTTCACCGGAGCCCTTCTGCTTCAGGGCCTCGTCGAGGTGGGCGCGCAGGCCCATGCCGCCGTTGACACCGTTGATGGCGGCGATGCGGTCGAGCCAGACAGCGGTGGGCTGGTTGGCTATCTTGCTGCCGCCCGGTTCGGCGGCGGCCTTCGCGGACCATTCGGGGTTCACGTACACCTTGGCGCCGGTGTAGGGGTTGTCCACCCGGTTGCCGCCACCACCGTCATTTCCGCCGGTGCCCCCACCGGTGCTGCCGCCAGTACTACCGCCCGTGCCGCCACCAGTACTGCCGCCGGTGCTTCCACCGGTGCCGCCGCCGTTGTCGACGTTGCAGGCGACACCGTCGAGCGTGAACGTGGCGGGCACGCTGTTGGTGCCGCTGTAGGAGCCGTTGAAGCCGAAGCTGACCGAACCGCCGGTCGCGAGGGAACCGTTGTAGTTCTCGTTGGCGGCGCTGACGTCGGCACCGCTCTGGCTGATCTTCGCGTTCCAGCCGTTCGTGATCCTCTGGTTGCCGGCGTACGACCACTTCACCGACCAGGCCGACTTGGCGGCCGCGTTGTTGGTGATGGTCACGGCGGCGGTGAAGCCGGTGTCCCACTGGCTCTGCACCTTGTAGTCGACGGTGCAGGGCACGGCGGAGGTGGCTGCGCCGGCCTGGCCGACGAGGAGCGCCGTCCCCGACGCCCCGGCGACCAGCGCCAGGGCGGCGAGCAGCGATGTCCTGGTGTGACTCATGACTGCGGGTTTCCTTTTCTCGTTGTGGACGTGCTGATGGAGGCCGCGCGAACGGTCGCGCGAGCCGATGCCCTACGCGGTGGCAGTGCCGTCGCAGGTGGAGTTCAAGACCGGACCCGGCACACTCCCGCGCGTTCCGGGTCCGGCCGTACAGGTCGGGCTCACGGTCGTCGCGCGACGTGACGTCCCGGTCGGCGAAGTGGTGCGCCCACGTGTTCTCCCCGAGCTCCGCGGTGACCAGCGCCGCCGTGCCGGCACTGCACTCGGCTGCCGGACGCTGCGCGCAGGCGCCGACCGTCGATACCGGGTTGGACGGAGCACGACGCACGTCCGGCATCGGCTTCCGGCAGCTTGTTGCGCGTCCGGGCAGCCGGCCGCCGTGTCCGTCGTGCCCGGACTTCGCCGGTGCGGGGGTACTGGTCGACGCCACGGTCATGGGTCGGCTCGAAGCCCTGGACGAGGCTGGCCCACTGGCTGGTGACGGGGTGTCCCACTGTGCACTCGGCTGTGGCTCCCCGAGCCGAGAACACAGGTGGAACAGCGCTCAAGAGAGCGTCGCTGACTAAAAGTACTGAATGCGGGGGGTGTCGCATGAGCGAGTCCTTACAGCTTGGCGCGCCGCTACGGACGCGTCGAGTAATGGAACCGCTCCCACTGGTGAGGAGGAAGTTAGCGCCAACTGGCAAGGTTTCATAGGGCCCTTGCGAAACTTTCGCTCTCATGGGGTCAGTTCGAACTTTGAAGTCGTCGGCATCTTGACCGATCCCGCCTTCATCTCCACGATGGGAGCGCTCCCACTGGATTCCCCCCTCGGCATCTCTCCGCGAGTCGCGTGACGCAAGGAGGAACAGCACATGGATCCCGGACGCAAACGCAGAGCCACACGCCGGTTCTGGACCGCAGCCGCCGCTGTGTTCGCTCTACCGCTGTCGATGCTCGCCGGCGGCACGACCACCGCGAGCGCGGCGGCCGTGCAGTGCAGCGTCGACTACAAAACCAACGACTGGGGCTCCGGCTTCACCGTCGACCTCACCCTCACCAACCGCGGTACCGCCGCGATCGACGGCTGGACCCTGACCTACGGCTACACGGGCAACCAGCAGCTCTCGAACGGGTGGAACGGCACCTGGTCCCAGGCCGGTCAGGCCGTCACCGTCAAGAACGCCTCGTACAACGGCACCGTCGCCCCGGGCGCCGCCGTCTCCGCGGGCGCCCAGTTCGGCTACAGCGGCAGCAACGCCGCGCCCACCAACTTCGCGGTCAACGGCACCAGTTGCATCGGCGCCCACCAGCCGCCGATCACCGTGCTGACCAGCCCGACAGCCGGCGCGGTCTATTCGCGGGGTGACGCCGTGCCGCTCGCGGCAACCTCGGCGGCCGCGGACGGCGCGACGATCAGCAAGGTGGAGTTCTACGACGACACCACGCTGCTGGGCACGGACACGACCGCGCCCTACACGCACTCCGCCTCCGGACTGGCCGTGGGAAGTCATTCCCTGCTGGCGAAGGCGTACGACAGTCTGGGCGCGTCAGCGGAGTCCTCCCCGGTCGGCATCACGGTCGCCACGGGTCCCGCCGTGGTCGCCTCGACCAGCCAACTCGCCGTCCAGCAGGGCAAGTCGGCGACGTACGACGTGAGGCTGTCGACCCAGCCGTCGGCCGCCGTGACCGTGACGACCGCCCGGACCGGCGGCAACACCGGGCTGTCCGTGACCGGCGGGGCGTCGCTCGCCTTCACCCCGGCGAACTGGAACACCGCACAGAAGGTGACCGTCACGGCGGACGCCTCGGGCACGGGGGCGGCGACCTTCGAGTCGACAGCCGCCGGCCACGGCAAGGCGGCGGTGACGGTCACCCAGATCGCGGCGTCCAAGACCTACGACGCCCGGTTCCTGGACCTCTACGGCAAGATCACCAACCCGGCCAACGGCTACTTCTCCCCCGAGGGCATCCCCTACCACTCGGTCGAGACGCTGATCGTCGAGGCCCCGGACCACGGCCACGAGACCACGTCGGAGGCGTACAGCTACCTCCTGTGGCTCCAGGCCATGTACGGGAAGATCACCGGCGACTGGACCAAGTTCAACGGCGCCTGGGACATCATGGAGAAGTACATGATCCCCACCCACGCCGACCAGCCCACCAACTCCTTCTACAGCGCCTCCAAGCCGGCGACCTACGGGCCCGAGGAGGACACGCCGAACCAGTATCCGACCGCGCTCGACCCGTCCGTGCCCGTCGGTTCGGACCCCCTCGCCGGTGAGCTGAAGTCGGCCTACAGCACGGACGACGTCTACGGCATGCACTGGATCCAGGACGTCGACAACACCTACGGCTTCGGCAACACCCCGGGCGGCAAGTGCGAGGCCGGCCCGACGGAGACCGGGCCGTCGTACATGAACACCTTCCAGCGCGGGCCGCAGGAATCGGTGTGGGAGACGGTTCCGCAGCCGACCTGCGACGCCTTCAAGTACGGCGGCAAGAACGGCTATCTGGACCTGTTCACCGGGGACAAGTCGTACGCCAAGCAGTGGAAGTACACCACCGCTCCGGACGCCGACGCGCGTGCGGTACAGGCCGCCTACTGGGCGGACCTGTGGGCTAAGCAGCAGGGCAAGGGCTCGGCCGTGTCGGGCACGATCGCCAAGGCCGCCAAGATGGGCGACTATCTGCGGTACGCCATGTACGACAAGTACTTCAAGAAGATCGGCAACTGTGTCGGGCCGTCGACCTGCGCCGCCGGTACCGGCAAGGACGCCTCGCACTACCTGATGTCCTGGTACTACGCCTGGGGAGGCTCCACCGACACCAGTGGGGGCTGGGCCTGGCGGATCGGATCCAGCTTCGCCCACAGCGGCTACCAGAACCCCCTGGCCGCCTACGCGCTCAGCTCGTACGCCGACCTGAAGCCCAAGTCGGCGACAGGGCAGGCGGACTGGAGCAAGTCGCTGCAGCGGCAGATGGAGTTCTACCGCTGGCTGCAGGCGGACGAGGGCGCGATCGCGGGCGGCTCGACCAACAGCTGGGCGGGCCGCTACGCGACCCCGCCGGCCGGGAAGTCGACGTTCTACGGCATGTACTACGACGAGCAGCCGGTGTACCACGACCCACCGTCCAACCAGTGGTTCGGCTTCCAGGCATGGTCCATGGAGCGGGTCGCCGAGTACTACCAGCAGACGGGCAACGCCTCCGCGAAGGCGATCCTCGACAAGTGGGTCAAGTGGGCGCTGTCCAAGACCACGATCAACCCCGACGGCAGCTACCAGATCCCCTCCACCCTCAAGTGGTCGGGCCAGCCGGACACCTGGAACGCGTCAAGTCCCGGTGCCAACAGCGGACTTCACGTCACTGTCACCGACTACACCAACGACGTCGGTGTGGCGGCCGCCTACGCCAAGACGCTCGCGTACTACGGCGCCAGGTCCGGTGACGCGGCGTCGAAGTCCACGGCGAAGGCGCTGCTGGACGGCATGTGGAGCCACTACCAGGACAGCCTCGGCATCGCTGTTCCCGAGACCCGCACCGACTACAGCCGGTTCAACGACAGCCTCTACGTGCCGAGCGGCTGGACCGGCAAGATGCCGAACGGCGAGACCATCGACTCGTCCTCGACGTTCTCCTCGATCCGGTCCTTCTACAAGAGCGACCCGGCCTGGTCGAAGATCGAGGCCTACCTCAAGGGCGGCGCCGCTCCCGTCTTCACCTACCACCGGTTCTGGGCCCAGGCGGACATAGCCCTGGCCATGGGCTCGTACGCGGAACTCCTCGAGTAGCCCCCGCCGGCGCTCCGCGTACGCGACCCCGTCACCAGGCGACGGGGTCACCCGGCCGGGCAGCCCCCACCCCTCACGGGGGCTGCCCGGTCCTCGCGCGCGATTCCGACAACCCGGCTCCCCCGACCCCTCGTCCGACCCTCTCGGGCACTCTACGGAGCGGCCCGATATTCCCTTTCACAAACACAGATCACCCGAACCCCGGGAAGCGAGTTCGGCATTCGACCACCAGCGATAACACCCATACCCCCCTACCAGGATCGGGAGCGCTCCCAATTCGCGGGTGCAGGGCGCCCGCTCCCCTCGTGAAGACGTGTGCCCGGTTGCCTCCGGCCGGTAAGATCGGTGATCACTTGGGGAGGCGGTCATGGGAAAACGACGCCCGGGCACACCGACGCTGGAGGAAGTGGCCGTCCACGCGCGGGTGGGACGCGGCACGGTCTCCCGTGTCATCAACAACGCGGCGGGCGTGAAGGAGTCGACACGTCGGGCCGTCCAGCGAGCCATCGAGGAACTGGGCTACGTGCCCAATCTCGCGGCCCGTTCACTGGCCGGGCGACGAGCCGACGCCGTCGCCCTGGTCATGACTGAGCCGGACTGGCGGCAGTTCGCCGAGCCCTTCTTCTCCGAGATCGTCCGCTCGCTCGGAGACGCGCTGACAGACACCGGGATCCAACTCCTGCTGACCCTGGTCCGCTCGGACACCGAGCGACAGCGCTTCCTCGAGTACGCGCGCGGCGGCCGGGTCGACGGAGTGCTGCTGATGTCCGTGCACGCCGGTGACCCGCTGCCCGACATGCTCGCCGAAGCCCGGCTGCCGACCGTGCTGCTCGGGCGCCGCTCGGGCGAGGAATACGTCAGCTATGTCGACGCCGACAACATCGGCGGAGCCCGCAGCGCCGTCTCCCACCTGCTGCGACAGGGGCGCAGAGCGATAGCGACCATCACCGGACCGCTCGACCTGTACGCGGCACAGTGCCGACTGCGCGGCTACGAAGAGGCCCTGGCGATGGCGGGCCTGGAGGGCGAACCGACACGTGTCGCCGAGAGCGACTTCACGGCGGAGAGCGGACGCCGCGCCATGGCCGAACTCCTCGAACGGTATCCGGACATCGACGGCGTCCTCGCCGCGTCGGACACCACAGCCGCGGGGGCCCTGGAGGCCCTGCGCGCGGCCGGCCGTCGGGTGCCCGAGGATGTCGCCGTGATCGGGTTCGACGACTTTTCGCTGGCCCGGCGGACCGACCCTCCCCTGACCACGGTGCGCCAGCCGATCGAGGAGATCGGGCGGGCCATGATCCGACTGCTCCTGGAGGAGATGGAGGAGGGCGCCGTGGCCTGGCGTCACGTCATCCTCCGTACGGAGCTTGTGGTACGCGAGTCGACCTGACCCTTCGTCGCCGGTTCCGTTCGGGAGCGCTCCCGGAGTCGGCGCGCCGTATCTCGGTGCCTCTGTCCGACCTGCGTATCCGAAATCGGTTGGACAGGTTCATGCCGACAGTCTTGTCAGGGACCTGAACCATGCCTACAGTCCCAGCCGAAGCCTCGATTGGGAGCGCTCCCATTCACAAGAGTTGTGGGAGATCTTCCGTACCCCCCCCCATCCCTCGGAAGAGGATCCGCATGCGTCCTTCCCCGCACCATGCCCGTAGCGCGCGTGGCCTGCTCGGCGCGCTGCTCACCTCGCTCGTCTCACTCGCCGCGCTCCTGACCACAGCGTCAGTGGCGCAGGCCGACACCACGATCTGCCAGCCCTTCGGTACAACGACCATCCAGGGCCGCTACGTGGTTCAGAACAACCGCTGGGGTACCAGCGCCACACAGTGCATCGCCGTCACCGACTCGGGGTTCAGGATCACCCAGGCCGACGGATCCGTCCCCACGAACGGCGCTCCGAAGTCCTACCCGTCCGTCTACAACGGCTGCCACTACACCAACTGCTCGCCCGGAACCAACCTTCCCGCTCAGCTCAGCGGCATCTCCAGCGCGCCGTCCAGCATCTCCTACAACTATGTGAACGACGCGGCGTACAACGCCTCGTACGACATCTGGCTCGACCCGACGCCCCGCACCGACGGCGTCAACCGGACCGAGATCATGCTCTGGTTCAACAAGGTCGGCTCCGTCCAGCCCATCGGCTCCCCGGTCGGCAACGCCAGCGTGGGCGGGCGCGATTGGCAGGTGTGGTCCGGCAGCAACGGCATGAACGACGTACTGTCGTTCGTCGCGCCGTCGGCGATCACCAGCTGGAACTTCGACGTCATGGACTTCGTCCGGCACACCGTCTCGCGGGGGCTCGCACAGAACAACTGGTACCTGACGAGCGTTCAGGCAGGCTTCGAGCCGTGGCAGAACGGCACGGGTCTCGCCGTGACCTCGTTCTCCTCCACCGTCAACAAGGGTTCCTCCGGAGACCCGGGCGGCCCCAGCGACCCGGGTACCCCCGGAGGCTCCACGGCCTGCAAGGTGGCGTACGGGGCGAACGTCTGGCAGGGCGGCTTCACCGCCGACGTCACCATCACCAACACCGGCTCCGCCCGCGTCAGCGGCTGGAAGCTCGCGTTCACCCTCCCTTCCGGGCAGCAGATCACCAATGCCTGGAACGCGAACCTGTCCGGGTCGTCAGGAGCGGTCACAGCGAGCAATGTGGGCCACAACGGGGAGGTAGCGGCCGGCGGTCAGGCGACCTTCGGGTTCCAGGGCTCCTCCAGCGGCGCCTTCGCCAAGCCCACCGCCTTCACTCTCAACGGCACTGCCTGCACAACTGCGTGACATACGTTCACCTTCCGGGGTCCGCCTGATTCCGCCACGCGGACAGGCGGACCCCGGAGCCGCACAATGCCCCGCCAGTCTCGCCCCCTCCGGCAAAGCCACTGCCGTACCCGGAGGGAGCCGGCTACGGGGTCAGTGCCGGGCGAACTGGACCCCAGTCGACTGCACGACATCCGGGCGCACAGCGAGCCCGTTGACGGTCAGTCGTTCTCCATAGATGTCGGTGATCCTGATCGCGCCGCCGCACCCGCTGCCATCGGGAGAGAGGAAGTAGTTGTAGTCGGTGCGGGTCAGTCGGCGCCAGCCACCGCTGGTGCGGACCTCCAGACGGGCGAGCGGGTTGCGGTGGCCCAGTGCCTGGATGCCGCACCAGTAGGGACTGGAGCCGTTCTTGTAGCGGATCGAGATCGTGCCCACCGCGTCGGAGCTCAGCAGGCTCCAGGTGATGGCGATCCGGCCCGTCGAGACGGGGACCAGTTTGGCGAACGCCTGTTCGCTGAGGTCGAGTTGCCCGGGCGCACAGGGCAGCGGGCACTCGTTGGTGATCTTGACCGTGACGGAGTTGCCGTTCGCCGTGCGGACGAGCACGTACGCCCCGCAGGCGGCGGACGTCTCGTAGTCGGTGGTGTTCATCGCCGCGATCATCATGTCGTCGCTCGGACCGAACGAGCAGGCGCCGTCACCCACCCCGGCCTTGTAGACGGTAGCGACTCCCTGATAGGTGCTCTTGGGCCGAATCCGTCCGGCGAGGGACGACGCGGCAGGGGCTGTTCGCGGGGAGGCCGATGTCGGTGCCGCCGACGGGGGCACGGAGGCCTTCGGGGTCGTGGCGCTCACCGATGGGGATGCGCCGGCCGACGGGGTCGCGGAGGTGGCCGACGGAGAGGCTGTGGCTGGCTTCCTCTCCGGCGACGTCGGCGCGGGAGTCTGCTCGGAGTTGGCCACGGCCGTGGCCGGGGCCGGCCCGGCGTCGTCCTTGCCGTCGGATTGCATCGTCATGACCAGGCAGACGAGAAGACCCGTGACGGCCAGCCCCGCGGTGGTGCCCACCATCAACCCGCGTCTGCGCCTGCGCTGACGCGCGGCCCGGCGTGTTTCTTGCATGTCCGTCCGTTCGGAAGATCGTGTTGCTGTCGCACTGCTCAGTGGCCACAGGTGACGAAAAGGTTGCCGCCGATTCTCTGGTCGGATGGGGTGCCGGGAATGAACAGCCGGGCGGAGCACCAGCCGGGCGCGGGCTCTGTGACGGCCGCCCGCGCCCTCCTCGTCCGACAACGCATGGCAGTCAGGTTCGATGCGGAGGTCTGGCCGACGGGGACGCCGGCCATGTGGTCTCCGTGCTTCCACCCCAGGGCCCTCAGATGGGAGGGCCCTCCGCCTCGGCAGCAGGTCACCGCTTCTGCGGGGTGGCTGAGCTGGAGGCGCCAGCCCGGGGCCGCTCAGCCGACCTTGGTCATGTTCCACTGCTGCGGGGCGCCGCCGTTGGGGGTCCACTGGATGATCGGGGTGCCGTCGCCACTGGTGTTGCCGTTGTCGAGAGCCTTGCCGCTCTGGGCGCAGACCAGCCGGTAGACGCCGCCGCCAGGACGGCCAGCATTCCGTTGACCTCCACACAGACCACGGAGTCGTTCGCGTCGGGCGCGGTGCTCGGCACGCTGACGTTGATCTGCCCGTCGCTGACCCAGTAGATGAGGTTGGTGCCGGGTTGTTCATCAGGTAGACGCGGTTGATCGTGTTGTACACCGCCGGAGTCTGCAGCGTGCCGCCCGTGGGCCAGTCGAGGACTTGGGCGAAGAGCTTGCCGTTCAGCGCGGTCACGGATCCGGCGGTCACGCTGCCGTCACCCTTGGGGCCGATGTTGAGCAGGTAGTTGCCGTCCCGCGCGACGACGGTGACCATCTCCCGGATCAGGGTCTGGACCGAGCGGTACTGGTTCTCCTTCTACGAGACCTAGCCCCAGGCGTCGTTCATGGTGGCGCAGGCCTCCCACGGCCTGTCCAGCGGCGCGTCGGGGATCCCGATGTAGCCCCCGCGGGCGGAGAGCGACGACATGTCGGAGTAGTAGTCGCCGCTAAACCAGATCGAGGTCGGTGTACAGCATGTGGTGGTCCGAGTACTCGGTGGGCTGGACCCGGTGGCGGAGCGGAGCAATGCCTCGCAGGAAGACGTAGTCGAACTTGCTGTTCCAGTCGGTGGTCGGCTCGCACATACCGGTCGACGACGGCTCGCACTGGGGATCCGTGTCCGCGGCCAGCGCCCACATCCTGGTGAGTTCGGGGGCGTCCGACACCGCGTTGAAGTCGCCGAGAACGATGGCGCGCTCGTGCCGGGCAACAGCTGCGGCAAGTACTCGGGCCTGCTCTGCCCGGACCGCTTCCTGACGTCGTTGGGCAAGGTGTGTGTTGAAGACCCGGACCGGTCGGCCGTCCACCGTCGTGGTGACCGCCATGTATCCACGGTCCTCGGATCCGCCGTCGGGGTACTCCACGTTCACGCGGTCCGTCATCGGTGCCGCGGACAGGATCGCCTGGCCGAAGCCTCCGGGGTTCCACGGCACTCCCCCGCAGCGCCCCCAACTCCGGAGAACCGACCCGTACTCGACGTGGTAGACCAGCCCGTGCAGGTTCTCCAGATAGTCCCGGATCCCCTCGACGTCACGCACGCACGCTTCCTGCAGGCCGATGACCTGGGGCGCGTACCTGGCGATCTCCGCCGCCCGGTGAACATTGCTCGCCTCGCAGGGGTTGCAGATGTTCCACGTCATGACCCGGTTCGGCACGACGTCCTTCACGGCATGGACAGGCAGTGACCTCGCGAAGAGAGCGTCGCTCGGTGCACTGGGGCCGACGAGCACCATGCAGGCCAGGGTCAATGCGCCCGCGAGCAACTGCGTACCCCTTCCGAGCATCAACGCCTCCTCATCGCGGTGCACACGGCATCTGCCGTGTCCCTGCACGAGGTTAGAGGACGAGTCTGTCGACAACACACGCCGCGACCCTCCACCAGGATCTTCGCCCGCCTCTGGACCAGGACCGGCCACGAGCCCAACGACCCGTCGTCCAGGGGCCGCTCGCACGAGCCGTATGCGTGTCTCCGAGTGAACTGCGTCCGCCGGTTACGTGGTCCGCGGACATCCGGCCGAGCGTTCACCACGTCCCATTGCAACGCCCTCAGCGTGAAGCGTTGCATTAGACGTGATTCCATTGCAACGATTTTCCAGCTTCTACCTGCATTGATGACTAATTCGCACGCCAAGTTCATTGCTGACTCTTCAAACGCAACGTAGCTTTTCCATTGTTCGAAACAACAGATTCGAAGCTCTGGGAGAGCATGATGCAGAAGTTCGACACCCCCGCCCCGGTCCTGGCCGTCCTCGACATCCCCGCGGGCCGCATCCGGTTCATCGCCGCCGACCGCGCCGACACCACCGTCGAGGTCCTGCCCGTCGACGCCTCGTCGAGCCGCGACACGAAGGCGGCGGAGCGGATCACGGTCGCCCACGACGACGGCGTCCTGCGGATCGAGGCCGCACCGGCGAAGAACCGCGTCCTCGGCCAGTCGGGAGCCGTCGAGGTCACCGTCCAGCTCCCGGCCGGCTCCCGCGTCGAGGCGAAGGCGGCCAGTGCCGAACTCCGGGGCGTGGGACGCCTGGGCGACGTCACCTACGAGTGCGCGCAGGGCACGGTCAAGCTCGACGAGACCGACGGCGCCCGCCTCACCCTCCAGTCCGGCGACATCACCGTCGGCCGCCTGGGCGGCCCCGGCGAACTCCGCACCCTCAAGGGCGACCTGCGCATCACCGAGGCCGTACGCGGCACGGTCACCCTGCGCACCGAGGCAGGCGAGATCTCGGTCGGCGCAGCCCGCGGAGTCTCCGCGACCCTCGACGCCGGCACCGCCTACGGCCGTATCGACAACGCACTCCAGAACACCGACGGCGCCGCCGCCCAGCTCAACATCCACGCCACCACCAACTACGGCGACATCACCGCCCGCAGCCTCTGAAAGGAGCACCCACCATGAAGGCGCTGCTCGCACAGCAGCCCGAGACGGCGACCCCGGCCGCCCCTCGGCCCATCGCCTCCTTCATTCGGTTCGTCATCTTCGGAGGTGGCGTCGGAGTCCTCTCCAGCCTCGCGGTACCGCTGTTGGCCACGACCATGCCCTGGGCGGTGGCGAACGCGATCATCACTGTCGCCTCCACCCTGTTGTGCACCGAACTCCACGCCCGTTTCACCTTCGCCAAAGGACGCCGCGCCGGGCGGCGGGAGCACTGGCAGTCCGCGGGCTCGGCGTCCGCCGCCTACCTGGCGACCGGCGCCGCGGTCTACGTGCTGCATCTGGTGCAGTCCTCCCCCGCCTTGCTGACCGAGCAGATCCTCTACCTCAGTGCCTCCGGCCTCGCCGGCATCGGCCGCTTCACCATTCTTCGCGTCTACGTCTTCGCCGGCCGCCGCACCCGGACCGCACGATCACTGGCGCAGCACGGGACAGCGGACGTGTCCCTTCCCACGGGGACGCGGCACTCAGCGCACACGAGTTGGGCGAACGGCTCACAGCCACAGCTGGCCGCCTGATGCGGTGTCAACCCGGCAAGTAAGTACACGGGCCGGGCGGGGAAAGTCAGATGGCGCGTCTTCCCGCACTGGTGTCGGCCTACCTGCTCGTCCGCACAGTGACCAAGGGGAGGCAGTCAGCGTGCGGCACGAGACCGTTCACCTGCTCACGCACCGACGCCGGCAACGTCTCCCACCACCATGTCTCCACCCGGGCATTGCAACCGACCGAGCGCGCCCGACACCACGGGGCGCTGCCGGTGATCCGAAGTCATGGGCAGAGTTCGTTTCGCCTCGGGTTCACGTGCACCTGAAGGAGCGCTTGGCTGCGAAGCGAGGCAGGACTCCCAGGAGCGGGCCGAGGCGCCGGAAGTCCTCCGGAACCGGCGCAGGGCGGCAGCTCTCGGCGCCAACGGCGGTCATGCCTGACGCGGTGGTGATCGGCGCCCGCCGCGACGGGCCGATTTCTGCCGATCCGCCGGACGGCGAGGGACGGAGCGCGCAGGTGGGCGAGGCGCTGTTGTCCTGGCCGCCCCGCACACCGACGCCGAGGCCCTCGGCAGCGTCGCCCGCCGCACGAGGATTCCTCGGGCTCGATGTTGGCGACCCGGCCCGGGGGCGGGCGCGGGGCCGGGTCGTCGTCCGCGGCTCGGTATGACCGACGCGGGCGGCGACCCGGCCCCGGTGCGCGGTCAGCCGCGCGGGGAGCCCGCCTGGGCCTTCTCCGCGGAGGCTTCCGGACCGCGGCCCCGCTGTGCCGTATCGGCGGCCTTCACCGCACCTTCTGCGGTTTGCCTGGGCCGGCGCAGGAGGGTGACCGCGCATACGGCGGCGATCAATACCAGCACCGCGGCGACGACGAGGCACAGCCGCATGCCGTCGATGAGGGAGTCGCCCAGGGCGCCGTAGACCTGACCCGCGGTGGAGCCGAGGTTCATGCCGGCGACCGCGCCCAGGCCGCCGTCCTTCGCGGTGGCGAGGATGGTGTGGGCCTGGGTGCCGCTCACTCCGGCGTCGGCGAGGTGGCCGGGCAGGGTGTGGACGGCGCGGGTGGACAGCAGGGCGCCGAGGACGGCCGGGCCGAGTGCGCCGCCGACCTGGCGGAAGGCGTTGTTGGCGGCCGAGGCCATGCCCGCGAGGTGGTGCGGTACGGAGGCGACGGCGGTGGCCGTCATCGGCGTGGTGACCAGGCCGAGTCCGACGCCCAGCACGATCAGCCGCCAGGCGATGGATCCGTAGGAGGTGTCGGCGGCGAGGTTGGTCATGGCCAGCAGGGAGGCGGCGATCAGCAGCAGGCCGGCAGTGATCATCCAGCGGGCCGGGACACGGTGCATGAGCCGTCCGGCCGGTGCTCCGGACACGATCGCGGCGACCGGGACGAGCAGCAGGCGGGCGCCTGCTTCCAGGGTGCCGAGCTGCTGGACCATGCCGAAGTAGAGGCTGAGGACGAAGAAGAAGCCGATCAGTCCGAGGAAAGTGATCATGGCGATCAGGGCGGTGGCGGTGAAGGCCGCACTGCGGAACACCGCCAGGTCCAGCATGGGGCTCTCGCTGCGCTTCTCCGCGACGATGAAGGCGATCAGCGCGACGACGCCCAGGGCGAGGGCGGCGATCACCTTCGGTGCGGTGAAGGAGTCGGCGCCGCCCTCGATCACGCCGTAGACCAGGGCGGTGACGGCGACGGCTGCGGTGATCTGGCCGGGCCAGTCGAGTTTGCGTCCGTGCGGGGCGCGGGAGTCGGTCAGCAGTGGAGTGGCGACGGCCATGGCCAGCAGCGAGAGAGGGACGGACAGGACGTAGATCCAGCGCCATGAGTAGTGGTCGAGGATGACGCCGGCGATGACCGGGCCGACGGCCAGGGCGGCGAGCAGGGCCATGGCCCACATGCCGATGAACTTGCCGCGCTCGCGGAAGTCGGGCACCGCGTGGCTGATCAGCGCCAATGTGGTCGGTAGCAGCGCGGCCGAGCCCAGACCGGCCAGGGCCTGACCGGCCCACAGGGTCTGGATGTTGTGCGCGCACAGGGCGACCGTCGCCCCGACGGCGCTGAGGAACAGGCCTGCCTGGTAGACCTTCTTACGGCCGTGGACGTCACCGAAGAGACCGGCAGTGAGGATGAAGGCGGCCATGGGCAGGACGAACGCGTCCTGGACCCAGGACAGCTGGGCGGTCGAGGTGTCCAGCGCCCGCTGGATGGCGGGCAGGCTGACGGCGACCGTGGTGATGGGCAGGTAGGCGACGAACACGCCGAGGCAGGCCATGACGATGGTGGCCGCCCGCCTGTCCGTCGACCTGCTCGCCGGTGTGGTGACGTTCACGGAAACTCTCCGCTTTCTGTTGGGGGAAGGGGTTCAGGGCCCCCGCCACGGGACGCGGCCGGTTGCGTCCCGCGGGTGTCGGTGGTCGCGGCATCCGCCGCGGCTTGCGCTGCCGGTCTCGACCCGGTCCGGAACGTGGTCTGATGGACGCGCGGCCCGGCACGGGAACCGACGCTGTTGAAGGGGAACTCGGCATCGGTGGTGTTCGGCCCGGTGGTCATTGGGCGGCTGCGACGTCCCTTGGGACGGCCCACCCGCAAACCTTCACAAGCACTGCTGCGGGCACCGGGGCCACGTCGCCGACCACCCACTGGATGCGGGAGAGACCGGTGTGCGGGAGCGTCGCCCGGTGGGGTGGCGCCACGCCCGTCGTGGTGAGGTGCATCAGCAGGACGAAGGTGCCGATGCAGGCTGCCGTCGGCACCAGCCGCGTGCTCATGGGAGTCACGTCCTTTCCTCAGGACCTGACCAGCATCCGCCTCACAGCCTCGAATCACCGACTTGAAGGCTCCAAACAGACAAGAACCTCTGCACAGGTGCAGCCCTGTGGCAACATTCCGACATGATCGACGACCTGGACAAGAAAATCCTCCACGCGCTCCAGTGCGCGCCTCGGCTCCCGTTCCGGCGCATCGGCGAGGTGACGGGCGTGTCGGAGCAGACGGCCGCCCGCCGCTACCACGCGCTGCGCCGCAGCGGGGTGATGCGGGTGGTCGGCCTGGTCAACCCGGCGGTGTACGGGAATGCCCATTGGGTGGCCCGCATCCGCTCCCGCCCCGACAGGGTCGGCCCCCTGGCTGACTCCCTGGCCAAGCGGCCGGACATCGCCTACGCCAACCTCTCCTCGGGTGGCTCGGAGATCATCTGCACGGTCCGCTCCCCCGTCGAGGCCCCCCGCGACGACATCCTCCTGCGTCAACTGCCCCGCTCCGCCTCCGTCCTCGACGTGAGCATCGATCTCATGCTGCACGCCTTCGGCGACACCAGCACCAGTGAATGGACCGGCTACGGCGCAGGCCTCACCCCCGACCAGGTACGGCAGCTCACCGCCGACCGCTCTCCCGTCCCCGCCGGGCCACTCCGGCCCCCCACGGACGAGGACACCCCCCTGCTGAACGCCCTCGCCGAGGACGGCCGCACCACCCACACCCACCTCGCCGAGCTCACCGGCTGGTCCAACGCCCGTGTCGCCCGCCGACTGGAGAACCTGGAGGCATCGGGCACGATCGTCTACGACGTCGAACTGCTCCCCGAGCGCCTCGGCCACACCCTCAACGCCACCCTCTGGCTGCGCGTCGCCCCCGCCCGGCTCGAACAGGCCGGGGAGCAACTCGCCCGGCACGCCGAGGTCGCGTTCGCCGGGGCCATCAGCGGCCACCACAACCTGATGGCCAGCGTCATCTGCCGCGACGCCGAGGACTTCTACCGCTACCTCACCACCCAGGTCGCCGCCATCGACGGCATCGACGCCTACGAGGTCAGCATTCGCGTCCGGCGTCTCAAGCAGGCCGCCTCACTCATCTTCCAGGGCCGCCTCGTCCACACGTCGCCCACGTAGCAGGCGCTCCCCGGTGCGGCGACGAACCGGGCATCTCGCCTCCTGCGGCCCGTCGCAGCGCCCGTGCGCGTCCCTCGTCTTCGGGCGACGCCGGGATGTTCGGTGTGTGACGGCATCGGAAACGACCCGCCAATCCTCGGCACGAGATTTTTCACCCTGCCGGAACCGGCTGCTGAACAACGCCCCGCTGCCCAGTCTCGGTCCCGACCCGCCGGATTTCCCGGCACGGACCACGCCGGATCCCCGGCGGACCGAGCAACTGGAGACGCACCACATGTCCCACGCAGTGAAGCGCGGCAGGACGACGCGCGGCCGTATCGGCAGGACCCTGCTCGTCGCGCTCAGCGCCACCGCGTTGAGCGCCGGCCTGCAGGGCAGCGCCTTCGCGGCCGTGCTGACCCCGCTGGCCCCGAACGCCACCGCTTTCCAGAAGAAGTACATGCCGGACTTCGACTACGACAAGGACGGCTGTTTCCCCGCGGCGGCCATCGACGCGAACGGAACCCTCAACGGCGGTCTCAAGAACAGCGGGTCGATCACCGGCGGCTGCCGGACCGACCACCTCGGCAAGGCGAACACGTACTCGCAGTCCCTGTGCAGGAACGGCTGGTGCGCCTACGTCTACGGGCTCTACTTCGAGAAGGACCAGACACTGAACGGTGCCGACGCCTTCGGTCACCGCCACGACTGGGAGTCCGTCGTCGTCTTCCAGAAGCAGGGCGAGGAACGCCCCCGCTACCTGGCCGCCTCCCGCCACGGCGGTTACAGCACCCACCCGATCAACGAGGTGCCGATGGACGGCAACCGCGTCGAGATCGTGTACCACAAGGACGGCGCGAGCACCCACGCCTTCCGTTTCGCCAAGTGGGGCGAGGTACCGCACGCCTGGGGCAACGGCGGCTGGGACAGGCCGGGCCTGGTCACCCTGGACCTGATGAGGAGCGACCTGCGGACCAAACTGTCCGACGCCCGCTGGGGCGACGCCAACTTCCCGCTGGCCGGCAACCTCGTCAGCAACATCAACAAGGCGAGGCCCTCAGCGGTCCCCGCGTTCTGACGCCCGGGCCCGCCCCGAGCAGTCCCCGGCGGCGCACTCTCCCCTGCCCGCCGGGGCATCGCCGTGTCGGCGCGCCCTGGCCCGTGCTCCTGCCGGCCCGGCAGCGTGTGGGCCGAGCGGGCCGAAGCGGTCATCTCGATGCCTTCTCCGCCGGCAGGATCGCGGTGACCTCCCAGCCCCGGCGCGAGGGACGGGGGCCCGTGCGCAGTTCGCCGCCGAGCGCGGTGACGCGTTCGGTCAGCCCGACCAGGCCGAAGCCGCCGCCCCGCGCGGCCTGCGGCAGCCGGGTGCCACCGCGACCGTCGTCGCGCACCGTCACCTCCAGCACACGGCCGTCGTGGGCCAGGCCGACCGTCACCTCGGTGGCGTCCGCGGCGTGTCGCCGTACGTTGGTCAGTGCCTCCTGCACGACTCGGCAGGCAGCCGCCTGCACCTCATGGGGCAGACCGTCGGGCACCGATGGATCACGGTGCAGCACCACCTTCGGACCGACAGGTCCAGCGAACCCCTCCACCAGTTCGGGAAGCGCGGCCAGGTCGCCCGCCGGGTGCCGGAAGCCGGTGGACCCGGCTTCCGGGACCTCGCGCATCAGGCCGACGGTGCGGCGCATGGAGGCCAGGGCCTCGGTCGCGGAGCGTTCGACGTCCTTCAGGATGCCGTTCAGGCGCTCGGAGTCCGTCGTGGCGAGGAGCTGGGCCACCTGGGTCTGCACCAGGATCCCGGTGACATGGTGGGCCACGAAGTCGTGCAGGTCGGCCGCCATGGCGAGGCGTTCGGCCCGCTGGATCTCGGTGACCGCCACCCGGCGGCGGTGGTCCAGCGCACGCAGGTACCCGGCGAGTCCGGTCACCACGCAGACCGGCAACAGCATTTGGAACGGGTTGACCGACGACTCGCCGAAACTCTGCCTGTAGGGCAGCACCAGCACCGCCGCGCCGACCAGAACGCCGCAGACCACCGCCCACCGCACGGGACAGTCCCGCACCGTGAGCAGGAGCAGGCACAGCAGGATCGCGATTTCACCAGGTCCGGCCAGCGCCTCCCGACCGGACAGGAACACGGCCCCCGTCACGACGCCGGAGACAACCGCGGGCACGGCGGCACGCACCGCCAGGGTGAGCCGTGCCGGCCGCCGGGCGGCGGGCCACAGCAGCGCCGCCAGACCGATCGGCAGCACCACGAGCTGGGGCCATGGCGAACGGCCGTCGACGCCGGCCACCAGCAGGTCCGTGGCTGTCGCCAGCAACAGAAGGACGATGCCGACCGCGGTCAGAAGGCTCCGCCGACGGCCGTCAGGCCCGGTAGGCACGCCCAGGGCGCGCACGCTGCTCAGGAGATCCACGGCGTGACAGTAACCTCCCACCGGCGTGGCGGAGATCAGCCGAAAGGCCACTTACGACAACGCGGGAAGCCGCACACACCGGCCGAACGGCTGAGCCCTCCCGCGAGCCGATACCTCACCTCATGGGCAGGGGCCGCCCGAACGCCCGCGCGGACGGGCCTCGTCCGAGTCCGACGGCGCGGGATGCCGCGTACGGGATACCGGTGGCAGGCTCTGACACGTTCGCACCATGTGCGGGGAACAGACCCGAATTGCCTCCCTGCGGCGGCCGAACGTAGGTTGGGCGCCGATCGATGGTGTGTTCGCAGGTCGAAAGGTACGGCCCGGTGGGACGACGCGAGAAGCCGCTGGACCCGGATGCGGGGCCGGCGCAGCGGCTGGCGCACGAGCTGCGTCTGCTGCGCGAGAAGGCGGGGAAGCCGCCGTACCGGGAGATGGCCGAGAAGGCGGGCTATTCGACGACCGCCCTGTCCCAGGCGGCGGCAGGCGACCAGTTGCCCTCGCTCGCGGTGGTGCGGGCGTACGTCCAGGTGCTGGACGCCGATCCGGACGAGTGGGAGCGGCGCTGGCGGGAGGCGGACGCGGAGGTTCGGGCGCCCTCGGCCGAGGAGCGGGCGCCCTACCGGGGGCTGGCCCGCTTCGAGCCGGGTGACAGCGACCTGTTCTTCGGCCGGGACCGGCAGGTCGGCGAGCTGATGGGCCTGGTGCGCGGGCACCGGTTCGCAGCCGTGTTCGGTCCCTCCGGCAGCGGCAAGTCGTCCCTCCTGCGGGCGGGGCTCGTCCCCGCGTTGCGACAGACGCAGGGCACCGAACGTCCGTCGGTGATCCGGGTGCTCACGCCCGGTGAACAGCCGGCACGCACGCACGAGGAGGCCCTCGTCGCGAAGGACGGCGACCTTGACACCTGGGTGATCGTCGACCAGTTCGAGGAACTGTTCACCCTCTGCCACGACCGCCGGGAGCGCGACCGCTTCCTCGACCTGCTGCTGCGCGCCCGCGATTCCGAGAGCCGGCTGCGGGTGGCCGTCGCCGTGCGCGGTGACTTCTACGGCCATTGCGGCGCCCACCGGGAGCTGGCCGCGGCGGTCAGCCGGGCGAACCTGCTGGTCGGGCCCATGAGCCGGGACGAACTGCGGGAAGTGATCACGCGGCCCGCGACGGCCGCGGGCCTGAACGTGGAGCGCGCACTGACCGCCCATGTCATCGAAGAGGTCGCCGACCGGCCCGGCGCTCTGCCGATGCTCTCGCACGCCCTGCTGGAGACCTGGCGCCGCCGCCGCGGCCGTACCCTCAGCCTGGCCGCATACGAGGAGGCGGGCGGCGTGCACGGTGCGATCGCCGCGACCGCCGAGCAGCTCTACGGCGAGTTGACGCCGGAGCAGGCCCGCATCGCCCGCCGCGTCCTGTTGCGGCTGATCGCACCCGGGGACGGCGCGGCCGACACCCGCCGCCCGGCGCCCCGGACGGAGCTGGGGCCCGACGTGCAGGACGTACTGGAACGCCTCGCCGCCGCCCGGCTGATCGCGCTGGACGGCGACACCGTCGAACTGTCCCACGAGGTGCTGATCACCGGCTGGCCCCGGCTGGCGGGCTGGATCGAGGAGGGCCGCGAGCGGCTGCGCGCGCAGCGGCTCCTCGGCGAGTCGGCCCGTGCCTGGGAGCAACTGGACCAGGACGCGGGCGCGCTGTTCCGGGGGACACGGCTGACCCAGGCCGAGGAACTGTTCACCGGGCAGCCCCAGGACGACCTCGCGGCGCGGGAGCGCGCCTTCCTCGACGCCTCGCGTGCGGCGCGCGACACCGAACGGGAAGCCGGGACACGGGCCGCCCGCCGTACCCGGCTGCTCGCCCTGGGGCTTTCCGTGTTCCTCGTGCTCGCGCTGGCCGCTGGTCTGCTGGCCTGGCAGCGCGACCGGGCGAGTGACGAGGAGGCGGCCAAGGCCGCTGCCCGCCGTCTGGCCACCGTGGCCGACAGCCTGCGCTCCGCGGACCCCCGTGCCGCCGCTCTCCTCTCCGTCGCGGCCTGGCGGCTCGCCCCGCTGACCGAGTCCCGCTCGGCCCTGCTCGACGCCTTGGCCCGACCTGAGCGAGACGCCTTCACCGACCCTCGGACGGGCGAGAACGTCGAGCGATTCCTCACCGATCAGGGCCGGGCCCTCATCACCGTCGCGGGCGCCGAGGCGACCGTCCGCGACGTGACCGACCACCGCGTCACCGCCACCTACCGCCTGCCGAGCGGCACAGAAGCGTCGGACGCCGGCCTCGATGCCCGCTTCCTCGTCCTCACCGGTCAGGACGGGGATGAGCTGTGGGACCTCGCCGCCCGCAGAGCCGTCGCCGAACTGGGCGACGCGGTCCACTGGGCGGCGCCCGACGGCAGCGCCTACGTCACCAGCCCGGCGGGTGATCCCGGGCCGGTGACGGTGTACCGGGCGAGCGACGGCAAGGCTGTGTTCACCACTGAAGTGCCGCGCACCCTCACCGCTGTCGCCGTCGGCCCGGGCGGTCGTCTCCTCGCCCTGTGCCCGGCCGAAGGTGCACCCCAGGTGTGGGACACCGTCCACGGCAAGAGGCTGCCGGGCGCATGGGACAAGGCGGACGGCGCCGTCTGCGGCACCGGCTCGGGGGCGGACGGCGGCTTCCGGCTGCTGCGGTTCGGCGGGGACGGGCGTCGGCTGGCCGTGGTCTTTGGGAACACGGCCACGGTCTGGGACGTCTCCGGAGGACAGGAGGTCGCCGACTTCCAGAGCGGCGGTACCGGCGGCTTCACCCAGGCCGTCCTCTCTCCGGACGGGCGATTCCTGGCCACCGCCGACGACCAGGAGATCGCCGCGTGGTCGCTGGACCTGGGCGGCGGGCAGGTCTTCCACACACCGCTGGCGGGCGCCGAGGTCAGCGGGCTGACATGGACACCGGGGAAGGGCCGGACGCTTCGCTATCTCGACGGCGCCACTGTTCGCACGTACGACCTGAGCGACCGCCTGGACGCCCACTGGCAGAGCACACCGGCCGACGCGACCGCACTCAGCCCGGACGGCACCGTGCTGGCCACCGCCACCCGCTCCGGCTCCGGCTACCGCTTCGAACTGCGCTCCACCCGCACCGGCGCCGTCCTTGTCCACGCCATGCTCGGTGCTTTGTCGGCCGACAGCGACGACGGGCCGCCGCGGCTGGCCTTCAGTCCGGACGGCCGGGCCCTCGCCGTCGCCGACACCGTCTCCTCGCACGGAATCCTGCGGCAGCGCTTCAGCCTCTGGGACGTCCCCGCACACCGGGTCCGTACGTCGTTCGACACATCGGGGGCGGCGGACCGCATCGTCTCCGCGCTCGCCCTCGGTCCGGGCGGCCGGACGCTGCTGGCCGCGCGTTCCAGCGCCGAAGGCGGGGCGGCCGAAGTCTGGGACACCACCTCCCGGCGCCGCACGGCCACTCTGAGCGGCCTCGATGCGGACAGGCTCGCCCTGCGGCCCGACGGACGACTGCTCGCCGGTTCCGCCGACCGGTACGCCGAGCTGCCGTCCGGACACGTGAGCTCAGGGGCCCTGGCCGACGGTCGGCAGGTCACCGCCCTGGCCTTCAGCCCCGACGGTTCCCGGCTGGCCGTCGGGGACTCGACCGGGCACGTCACGCTGTGGGACGGCGACCTGCGTCACCGGATGGGCATCCTGACCGGGACCTCCGACACCAATCCCGTGGGTGAACCCGAGGCCGTGGGCGCGCTCGCCTTCTCCCCCGACGGCGCCGTACTCGCCGTGGGCGGCCTGCAGCGCACCCTGCGTCTGTGGGACACCGCCGGTCAACGCCTTCTGGGCAGCGACCTGCCCACACCGGGCGACGAGATCGACACCCTCGCCTTCACCCACGACGGCGCCACCTTGTACGCCGGCGGCCCGAACGTGCTGCTCCAGCGCCATCCGGTGGGCCCGGACGACGTCGTCCGCATCCTGTGCGACCGGGCCGGCGGAGGACTCACCCGGGCGCAGTGGCGGACGTACGTCCCTGACGCGTCGTACCGGCAGGTGTGCGGCACTGCACGCTGAGCGGCAAGGACGGACGGGCGCGGAGAGTGGATGTTTTTTGTTCACAGTGACCCGGGCGGTCGCTGAAAAATGCCCCTGACCTGCACGATCGGAACCCGGTAAGCCCTCTAGCCCAGGTTCTGATCTCATGCGTACACGCGTCCTTCTCCCCTCCCTCCTGCTGCTCGGCTCGCTCTCCCTGACGGCGGCCTGCGCGTCCGGGTCCACCGGGACATCCGACGACACCGCGACCGCGACCGCGACCGCGACCACCGGAGCACGGCCCGGATCGTCCTCCGGTGCCGAGCCGGTACGGGCCGTGGATCCCGCGAAGATCAAGGGTCTGCAGATCGTCAACGACAGCAGCGAGGACAGCTCCTGCCCCTTCGCGGCAAGCTATCCGGACGTACCCGGCGCCGAGGCGATGACGGCCGCGATGAAGAAGGACGTGGAGCGGCGACTGGCGATCGTCCGCGAGTCGTGCGAAGACGGCGACGGGACCGGCCCCGAAGGCGAACTCAACGTCAGCCACCAGTTCCTGGTCGCCTCCGGAGACGTCCTCGGCGTCCGGCTCACCACCCAGGACCACTCCGCGGCAGGGAGCGGGCTGAGCCTGCGCACCTACTGGTACGACGGACGGGCGGGCGCGTACCGCACCGCGCTCGCGCTCGTCGGCGACGGCTCCCGCGACGCCCTCCTCTCCGCCCTGAAGAAGCAGCTCGACGGACGGGAGGGCACGGACGCGGGGATGGTGGACGAGGCGTTCGGGGACCCGTCGAACCTGGCCGCCGTCCTGGACGACATGGCCTTCACGGGCGACGGCGGAATGCGGGTGACCTTCGACCGGGGCGAGGTCGGTGCCCCCGCCGCCGGCCCCTATGTCGTGACCGTCCCCAGGGCGACGGTCACCCCCTGGTTGTCCGCCTTCGGCAGGCGTGTCCAGCAGCAGACCGTCCGGCCGACCGGCTCGCTCGACCTCGGAGCGGCCTCCACCCCCACCGCCGCCGTGCCCACCCACACGGCCTCCGGCGACGACGACACCGACTGCGCGAAGGTCAGGTGCGTCGCGCTGACCTTCGACGACGGGCCCGCCGCGCCGGAGACGGGGACCCTGCTGACGTACCTCGCGCAGTACAACGCCCGGGCCACCTTCTTCACGGTCGGCCAGAACGTCGCCGCCCACCCCGACCTGGTGCGCGCCGAGGCACGGGCCGGCAACGAGGTGGGCAACCACTCCTGGAACCACCCCGATCTCACCAAGCTCACCCCCCGACAGGTCGCCTACCAGCTCGACCGCACGAGCGCCGCCATCAAGGCCGCGACCGGCAGGGCCCCCACCCTCTTCCGCCCGCCCTACGGCGCCGTCAACAGCACCGTCCGTCACGCCACCACGCTCTCCCCCGTGCTGTGGACCCTGGACACCGAGGACTGGAAGTACCCCGACGCCGCGAAGATCTCGCAGACGGTCATCGGCAAGGTGCAGCGCAACGACGTCGTCCTTCTGCACGACATCCATCCCACATCGGTCGCAGCGGTCCCCGAGATCCTCCGGACACTGACCGCCCGCGGCTACCACTTCGTCACCGTCAGCCACCTGCGCGCCACGATGTGACCTCCGACGACAGGCCCGCACCGCCGTCGGCCGCTTCAGTACGCCTGCCGCACGGGCCGCACGTCCGAACCCCTGAGCCAGGGATGGCCATACGCACGGGGGCTTCCCACGAGGCGCACGGGCAAGGCCAGTTGCCCGCCGGCCGTGTGTCCCTGCCATGAACGGTCCCCGGCAGGGAACCGAACCGTCCGGATACGGCAGGTGACTCCTGTGAATGCACGCCCAACCCCTCGACAGACCCCGGGTAACCAGCGGTAACTTCTGCCACGGTCCCACCGCAACCGCTTTCCCTCCCCAGGAGGCACTCCCCCATGCGCAGACTCTTCGCCTGTCTGGCGGCCGGCGCCGCCGTTCTCGGCGGACTCACCGTGGCCGCTCCGCCCGCCTCGGCCGCCGACTCGGGCAGCTTCAGCGTCCTCACCTACAACGTGGCCGGCCTGCCCGAGGCCATCTCCAGCGCACCCACGCCCCGCGAGTCCAGCACCACGACGATCGGCCAGCGCATAGCGCCGTACGACATCGTCAACGTCCAGGAGGACTTCAACTACCACGCGACCCTCTACGCGGCCGACACCGCGCACGCCTACCGCACCGCGACCAGCGGTGGCGCCGGCATCGGCAGCGGCCTCAACACCCTGTCGAAGATCGCCTACGACGAGGACGACTTCGAGCGGGTCGGCTGGAACTCCTGCACCTACGGCTCCGGCGACTGTCTGACCCCCAAGGGCTTCACCTTCATGCGTGAACGCCTCGCCGAGGGCGTCTACGTCGACTTCTACAACCTGCACACCAACGCCGGCACCAACGCCGACGACCTCGTCGCCCGCGCCGACAACCTCAGCCAGCTCAGCGACTTCATCGCCACCCACTCCGCCGGCAACGCGGTCGTGGTCATGGGCGACACCAACACCCGCTACACCCGCTCCGGCGACACCATCGCCGAGTTCGCCGCCGCCAACGGCCTCACCGACGCCTGGGTCCAGCTGATCCGCGGCGGCACCCCGCCCACCAAGGGAAGCGACGCCCTGGTCTGCGACCAGACCGGGACCACCGTCCCCAACACCTGCGAGGTCGTCGACAAGATCCTCTACCGCGGCAGCAAGCTCGTCTCTCTCAACGCCACGTCCTACAACAACGAGCACGCCAAGTTCCTCACGGACGCCGGGCTCATGCTCTCCGACCACGACCCCCTCACCGCCGGTTTCACCTGGTCGCGCAATACCGCCTTTCAGCTCAGCGACCAGTTCGGCGGCCCGCACGGCGACTACTACAACGACATCGACGCCGTACCGGCGGGCGCCCGCGCCACCACGGTCGCCCTGCGCGCCGGCTCCCGGGTCGACCAGCTGAGCGTGACCCTGGCGAACGGCACCACGCTCGCCCACGGCGGAACGGGCGGCACCGCGTCCTCGCTGACGCTGGGCAGCACCGAGTACGTGACGACGGCGTATCTGTGCCAGGGAGTCAAGGACGACCGCACAAGGATCTTCTACGCGAAGTTCACGACCAACCTCGGCCGCACCCTGGCCGGCGGGACCACCACCTCCGACTGCGTGACCCGCACCACGCCGAGCGGCTGGCAGATCGCCGGCTTCCACGGACGCTCCGGCGACGAGGTCGACAAGATCGGCTTCATCTACACCCAGCGCTGAGCGGCCGACGGGCGTGGCCTGTGCGCACAGACTTCACCAATGATGGACGAGGTGATTGACGCGTGCATGGCCACGCCCTACCTTCTGACCGGCTTACCGAACTGTGTTCGGTATATCGACCGATGCTTGCCGTCGCGGGATCACCACCCATGAGGTGGGGCGCTCCGGCGGGCGGCTTCCACGGCTACCGCCACCACCACAGACCATCAGTACACGGCCTTCCGTATCGCGTACTGATCAGGAAAGGCTCTCCATGTCGTACCCCCTCGCGCACGCCTGGGCCAGACGGATCACCGTGCGCGTCCTCGCCCTCGCTCTCGCGCTGGCCGGCCTGACGGCCGTGGCAGACCGCGACGCTTCGGTGTCGCCGGCCACCGAGCCGGCCGCCGTCAGCACCACCCAGGCCGCCGTGACCCCGCCGTCGATGGGCTGGGCGTCCTGGAACAGCTTCGCCAGCAGCATCGACTTCGGCGTCATCAAGCAGCAGACCGACGCCCTGGTCTCCTCCGGCATGGCCGCGGCCGGCTACCAGTACGTCAACCTCGACGACGGCTGGTGGCAGGGCGACCGCGCCTCCGACGGCACCATCACCGTCGATGCGAACCTCTGGCCGAGCGGTATGAAGGCCGTCGCCGACTACATCCACAGCAAGGGTCTGAAGGCCGGCATCTACACCGACGCCGGCAAGCAGGGCTGCGGCTACTACTACCCCACCACCCGCCCGGCCGCCCCCAACACCGGTATGGAGGGCCACTACCAGCAGGACCTGGAGACCTTCCAGCGCTGGGGCTTCGACTACGTCAAGATCGACTGGTGCGGCGGCAAGGTGGAGGGCCTCGCCCCGGAGACGACGTACAAGGCGATCGCCGCCGCCAATGAGGCCGCCACCGCCGTGACCGGCCACAAGCTCGTGCTGTCCTTCTGCGAGTGGGGCACCGGCCTGCCCTGGAACTGGGCCTCCGGTTACGGCGACCTCTGGCGCACCAGCACCGACGTCATCCTGTGGGGCCAGACCCCCACGACAGCCATGATGCTCACCAACTTCGACCGCGGCCTGCAACCGGCCGCCCAGCACACCGGGTACTACAACGACCCCGACATGCTGATGGTCGGTATGAGCGGTCTGACCGCCGCCCAGAACCGGCTGCACATGGGCCTGTGGGCGATCTCCGGCGCCCCGCTGCTGGCCGGCAACAACCTCGCCACGATGAGCACCGCCACCCGCGACATCCTCACCAACCGCGAGGTCGTCGCCATCGACCAGGACGCGCGCGGGCTGCAGGGTGTCAAGGTCGCCGAGGACACCCGCAACCTCCAGGTGTACGGCAAGGTCCTCGCCGGCACGGGCAAGCGCGCGGTGCTGCTGCTCAACCGCACGTCCTCGTCGGCGTCCATGACCGTACGCTGGGCCGACCTCGGCCTCACCAGTGCCTCCGCGTCGGTGCGCAATGCCTGGACTTCCACCAACGCCGGTTCCAGCGCCACGAGTTACTCCACCACCGTCCCGGCGAACGACGCCGTCCTGCTCACGGTCTCCGGCACCGAAGCGGCCGGGTCGACCTACGAGGACACCACCGCGGCCACCACGCCCACCTTCAGTGCCGTCACGACCGGCGCGGCCGGCACCAAGCTGGTGGACATCACCTACGCCAACGGCGGCAGCACCGCCCGCAAGGCCACCGTCCAGGTCAACGGGCAGTACAGCCAGGTCGTCGCCTTCCCGCCGACCGGCTCTGCCACGACCTATCGCACGGTGTCCGTACTGGCTCACCTCGCGAAGGGCACCAACACCGTGCGCTTCGCGCCGGTCTCCGGCAGCAGCACGCCCGACATCGACGCGATCCGTGTCCAGGGCATCCCCGGCACCAACGGTGTCGCCCTCGTCGGCGTCGCCTCGAACCGCTGCGCCGGCCTGGAGAAGAACACCATCACCGACGCCTCCCAGGCCATCCTGTGGGACTGCTTCGGCGGGCGGAACGAGACCTTCACGCAGACCTCACGCGGTGAGCTCGTCGTCTACGGCAACAAGTGCCTGGACGCCGACGGCGCCGGCACCACCAACGGCACGAAGGTCATCATCTGGGACTGCACCGGCGGCACCAACCAGAAGTGGACCGTCCACTCCGACGGCACCGTCACCAACGACCTGTCCGGCCTGTGCCTCGACGCCGAGGAAGCGGCGACCGCCAACGGCACCAAGTTGCTCCTGTGGACCTGCAACGGCCAGACCAACCAGCAGTGGACCCTCAACTGACCTGCGCGGTCCCACCATCACAGCGCCCGTCGCCGAGCCGGTCATGAGACCGGTCCCGGCGGCGGGCGCCGTCGTCCGGCAGGCGGCCGTGCCGGACGTCAGTACGGGGACGGTCCGGGCCAGACGGCCGACGCGTCGTCACGTTCGGGGTCGGGCAGGCGGACCGGACGGACCGGGACGGCGTCGGTACGGCCCTTCGAGGTGACCGTCCACGGGGTGGGGTGGCCGGAGTAGCAGAGGGTGGTCAGGGCGAAGACGCCGTCGGCGTAGACCTCGACGTATTCGCCGACGGTGAGGATACGCAGGGTCGCGGCGGGTTCGGTCAGCACCGTCTCGCCCAGCCGGTCCCCGTGCGGTCCGGTGATCCAGAGGTTCTTGCCGTCGCAGCCGACGACCAGCGCCGGACGGTCGCCGCCGGGGGTGTCGGTGCGCAGGGTGATCTCGACTCTGCCGGTGAGGGCGAGATCACCGACCGCGTGCAGTGCGGCCTGTTCGGTCTCCTCGCCGAGCCAGGCGTCCAGGCCGGGCCACCATTCCAGGCGGGGTGCCTCGTCCGGGGAGGTGACCAGGAGTTTGGGCTGGGCGAGCATGCCGCGGCAGTGCTCACCGGAGTCGGTGAGGTTCACACGTCGGGGGGTCGTGTGCAGCACGACGCGTGAACCGTCGGGCGCGAGGACGACACGGGGGGCGTAGGAGCCGGTCGGGCCGAGTGGGCCGCGGCGGGTCCACGGGCCCCTCAGGCGCGGCGCGGTCCATGCCTCGAAACCACGCGTGGCGCCGATGGCGCCCAGCAGGAGCCAGCTGCCGTCGTCCAGACGCTCCAGGACGGGGCACTCCAACTCGTCGACGTCGCCCGGGGATATGAGCGGCGGCTGGACGCTCCAGTGCTCCAGGTCGTCGGAGGTGGCCCAGGCGACACACCCGCCGCTCTCGACGGGCAGGGACGCGTCGGCGGCGCAGACCACCATGACCCAGCCCTCGGACTCGTCGTCGCGTACGACGAACGGGTCGCGCCAGCCCATGCGTTCACCGGTGCGGTACCAGCGCCCGTCGGCCTCGACGACAGGGCTGGTGCCGTGCCGGCGCCAACCGGTGCCGTCGGTGCGGTCGGAGTAGGCGAGACCGACCGACTGCATCGGCCAGCCACCCGGGGTGAGGCCGAGGACACCGGTGTAGAACATGGCCATTCCGGCGCCGTGACGGACGGGATGCATGGTCCACACGGCCTGCTGGTCGAAGCGGCCGGGCAGGCCGTTGCCGAACGCGGTGCCCCGGGGCTGCCAGGAGACCAGGTCGGTCGAGGTGGCCCGACCGTAGGAGGTCTCCATCCGCAGGTGGTCGAACTCGGCGGTCCAGGGGCCCTGCAGGTGCAGGACGGCATAGGTGCCGTCGTCGTCGCGCAGCAGGGCGAAGTCGTTCACGCAGAGTCCGGGCGGGGCGTATCGCATGCACAGTTCCTGTCGGCTCGCAGCGCTCAAACGCATGCGCTGAGCATTGACCTCGAAGGTCTCGCTTGAGAATCGGCCCAAGTAAAACTCAACGCAAACGCTTGCGCAACAACGAAGGCGGGTTTACGGTCTCGTCACCCACAGATCACATCGGTGTGAAACCGACGGGAGGAAGAAGCCGTGACGGTCAGCATTACCGACGTCGCCCGCGTCGCCGGGGTCTCCGCATCCACCGTGTCCCGCGCGCTGCGCGGCCGGCCAGGAGTCTCCGACGAGGTACGGGCGCAGATCGCGGCCGTCGCCTCTCAACTCGGCTACACCGCCTCACGGTCGGCCTCCAGCCTGGCCAGCGGGCGCACCTTCACCATCGGGGTCGTCGCCCCGCACATCGGCCGCTGGTTCTTCGGCACCGTGCTCGACGCGGCCGAGACGGTGTTCAGCGCGGCCGGCTACGACGTACTGCTCTACAACCTGGGTTCACCGGAGGCACGCAAACGCTTCTTCACCAGGCTGCCGGTGCGCAAGCGGGTGGACGCCGTCCTCTCGCTGCTCATCCCCGACCTGCAGGAGGAAGAGGCGCTGCGCTCCCTCGGAGTGCCGCTGGCCACCACCGTCGGCGGCGCCCGGGACGGCTTCACCGTGGTCGGCATCGACGACCACGCCGGTGCCACCAGCGCCGTACGACACCTGGTCAACCTCGGCCACCGGCGCATCGGCATGATCTCCGGGGAGAGCGAGCCGTTGCACTGGACCACCCCGATCGCCCGCCGCCAGGGATACCTGGACGTGCTGGCCGAGGCCGGCATCGCCCACGACCCGGCGCTGGAGGCGGACGGCGGCTACACCGTCGAGGGCGGCGAGCGGGCGATGACCGAGTTGCTCGCCGTCTCCCGCCCGCCGACCGCGGTGTTCGCTCAGTCCGACGAGATGGCGATGGGTGCGCTGCGTGCCCTGCGCCGACATCGGCTGAGGGCGCCCGACGACGTGTCCGTGATCGGCTTCGACGACCACGAACTCGCCGAGGTCATCGGCCTGACCACCATCGCGCAGCCGGTCCCGGCGCAGGGCGCGGAGGCGGCCCGGCTGCTGCTGCGACAGCTCGACGAACCGAACGCAGAACCGGCACCGACGGGCCATGTGCACATGCCCATCCGCCTGGTGCTGCGCGAGACCACTGCTCCGCCGAGCCCGCGCAGTCCCCTGTGAGCCCGGCCGTCCGTCAGGCACCGGCCCCTTGTGAACCGACCCACCACACCCGCGCACCTCGAAGCGTGAAGTACCCGAACCCTCACCCAGCACGGAGGCACCGTCCATGAACGCCGGAAGCAGAAGGTCCCGCCGCACGGTCTGTACGAGTCTCGCCCTCGCCCTGCCCCTGGTCGCGCTGGCCGCCTGCGGCGGAGGCGGTGGAGGCACTACCTCCGCCGAGGAGGGCAGCGGCAAGGGCACCATCAGCGTCTGGGCCCACCAGGGTCAGGCGAGCGAGGCCGCCGCGCTGCAGAACGCGGTGAAGTCCTTCAACTCCTCGCAGAGCGACATCAAGGCCGAGCTGAAGCTGATCCCCGAGAACGACTACACCAAGACCATCACCGCCACCGGCGCCTCCGAACTGCCGGACGTCTTGGAGTTCGACGGCCCGACCATGGCCAGCTTCGTCTACAACAGCAAGCTCGCCCCGCTCGACGACTACGTCTCCGCCAAGACCCTCGACAACGCCACCGACGCCGTCAAGGCTCAGGGCGAGATCGACGGCAAGCACTACGGCCTGGGCATGTTCGACTCCGGCCTCGGCGTGTGGGGCAACAAGAAGCTGCTGGACGCGGCCGGCGTGAAGTACCCGACGAGCGTGTCCGACGCCTGGACCGCCGCCGAGTTCACTGCCGCGCTCAAGGCGCTGAAGGCCAAGGACGCCGACGGCAAGGTGCTCGACATCTCCGAGCAGTACGGTCTGGCCACCGAGTGGGGCACCTACGGCTTCTCCCCGGTCGTCTGGTCGGCCGGCGGTGCCCTGCTGAAGGACGGCAAGGCCGAGGGTGCCCTCGACAGCCCGGCAGTGGTCTCGGCGATGAAGACCTTCCAGTCCTGGAAGACGTATGTCGACGCCAACACCGACGGCAACGCCTTCGCCAAGGGCAGGGTGGCGCTGAGCTGGGTCGGCAACTGGACGTACCCCGCCTACAGCGAGGCCCTCGGTGACGACCTCGTCGTCCTGCCGCTGCCCGACTTCGGGAACGGCCCCAAGACCGGCCAGGGCTCCTGGGCCTGGGGCATCGGCGCCGACACCAAGAACGCCAAGGCCGCGGGCGCCTTCATGGACTACCTCCTGGGCGACACCAGCGTCAGCGCGATGACGAAGGCCAACGGCTCGGTCCCCGGCACGAAGTCCACGCTCGCCAAGAGTGAGCTGTACAAGCAGGGCGGTCCGCTCCAGCTCTTCGCCGACCAGCTCGCCAAGCCGTGCGGCGACCGTGACATCAGCAAGTCCTGCGTCGCCGTCACCCGTCCGGTGACCGCCGGATATCCCACGGTCACCGCGAAGTTCTCCCAGGCCCTGAACTCGATCTACAGCGGAACGGACCCGAAGTCGGCCCTGGAGAAGGCCGCACGCGCCATCGACCAGGACTTCTCCGACAACGCCGGCTACAAGATCCCGTAGGCACCGACGGCCGGGGCGGGCGCGCGACACGCCGTGCCCGCCCCGTCAGGAAAAGGACCCACACCCGTGAAAACCGTGGAACCCGCGCACACCGCGGCACCGGGCGCGGAGCAGGCCTCCTCCGGGCCGTCCGCAAAGCTCCCGAAGGCAGGGCGCAAGAACCGGGACTGGCTGCACGGACTGCTCATGGCCATGCCGGCCGTCGGCGGGCTGATCGCGTTCGTCGGCATCCCCTTCGGCTACGCCGTCGTGCTCTCCTTCTACAACGTGCGGCTCGGCTCGCCGCTTGAGCCGTCGTTCTTCGGCCTGGAGCACTACCGGCGCCTGTTCACCGACCCCGACCAGTCCGGCCCGTTCCTGCGGGCGCTGCTGAACAACCTGACCTTCGCGGCGGTGGTCGTACCGCTGCAGACGGGTCTCGCCCTCGGCCTTGCGATCCTCCTCAACCGCAAGCTCAAGGCCATCGGCCTGTTCCGGTCCCTGTTCTTCATGCCGGTGGTCTTCCCGATGGCGCTGGTCGCCGTGATCTGGCGGCTGATCCTCGCCCGCAGCGAGCAGGGCATGCTCAACTCCCTGCTGGACGCGGTGAGTTTCGGCAACTGGGGCGCCTTCGACTGGCTCGGTGACAGTGCCACCGCGATGGCCTCGATCATCGTGCTGTCGGTGTGGCAGGGCGTCGGCTTCCAGATGGTCATCCTGCTGGCCGGCCTTCAGCAGATCCCGGGTGAGCTGTACGAGGCCGCCGAGCTGGACCGTGCGAGCCCTCTGCAGCAGTTCCGGCATGTCACCCTGCCCGGCATCCGCGGCACGCTCGTCTTCGTCGCGCTGCTGACCTCGGTGATGTCGTTCCGGGTCTTCGACCAGGTGTACATCCTCATCCGCGGCGGCGGCCTGGCCGAGGACGCCGCCCGCACGGTGATGTACCAGGCCGTCACCACCGCCTTCGACCAGAACAACGTCGGCCAGGCGTCCGCGATCACGGTCGTGTTCTTCCTGATCGTCCTCGTCCTGACGATCGTCCAGCGCCGCCTCGTCCGGCCCGACAACGAGGACTGACATCCATGGCCATGACCCGTACCCCCGTACGCCTCGTCCTCGACTACACCGTCCTCGGTGTCCTGGCGTTCGTCTTCGCCCTGCCGGCCCTCTATCTGTTCCTGGGCAGCCTCAAGCCGTCCGACGAGGTCCTGAACGGGCTGTCCGGCTTCCTGCCCACGCATCTCTCCTTCGACAACTACTCCGCCGTCCTCGACAGCCTCAACTCCGACAGCACCGGCTACTTCTGGCAGTTCATGGGTGTCTCGGTGCTGCTGGCCTTCGTGGTGGTGACGGGCGGGCTGTTCGTCAACTCGATGGCTGCGTACGGCCTTTCGCTGCTGACGGGGCGGGGCCGGCGGGCCCTCTTCACCCTCGTCCTGCTGCTGATGCTGGTCCCGTTCGAGTCGGTGGCCGTCCCGTTGTTCTACATGTTCAACGGCCAGCGCAACACGACCTACATCCAGGCGCTGCCGTTCATCGCCAACGCCTTCTCCGTCTACCAGTTCCACACGTTCTTCCGGCAGATCCCGACGAGCATCGAGGAGGCCGCCAGGTTGGACGGCGCGGGCCCGTGGCGCACCTTCTTCGCGATCATCGTCCCGATGTCGAAGCCGGTGTTCGCCTCGGTCGCGATCCTCACCTTCCTCATCCAGTGGGGCTCCTTCCTGTGGCCGGTCCTGATGGTCTCGGATCCGTCGGTGCGCCCTCTCCCCCTGGAGATCAGCGTCTTCCAGGGCCAACAGCCCCCCGACTGGGGCCAGATCCTCGCCTTCGGCGTCCTGCTCGTGCTGCCCGTGCTGGTGGTCTTCGTCTTCTTCCAGCGCTGGTTCGTCCAGGGCGTGGCCAGCTCCGCGGTCAAGGGCTGAGCGACGCCGACGGCTCCCGTCGCCGAGCGACCCGGACGGGTACGGACGAGGGCGGCCCCGCTGTGACCGGGAACGCGAACCGGGGGATGGATCGGCCCTCATTTCATCAGGGCGATCCCTCCCCCGGTCGTCCTCGTCAGGCGTAGGGGTCGAACGTGATGGCGCTCGGCTTGGCCTTGTTCAGGTGGTCGGCGAACTTGGAGTCCTGCAGGGGGAAGTTCGCGTCGCCCCAGTCGGAGGCGTTCAGGGTGTCGCGCAGGTTGGACGCCAGGTTGTCCCAGGTGAGCAGGTTCTCCTGGTGCCAGGCGCCGGTGTCGTTCTCCGGTGTCTCGCCCCACTTGGCGAAGCGGAAGGCGTGGGTGCTCACGCCGTCCTTGTGGTAGACGGCCTCGACGCGCTGGCCGCTCATCGGGACGTCGGCGATCGGGTGGGTGCTGAAGCCGCCGTGCGCGGAGGCGGACAGGTAGGACGGGGTGTCCGCGCCCTGCTGGACCCAGACGACCATGCACTCCCAGTCGTGGCGGTGGCCGATGCCGGGAGATGCCTCGTCCTTCTCGAAGTAGCTGGCGTACACGATTCCGCACCAGCCGTTGTTGCACTTGGCCCGCGAGTAGGTGTTGGCGTGGCCGAGGTGGCCGTCACGGCAGTCGCCGGTCACCGGGCCGGTCGGCTTGAGACCGCCGTTGAGGTTGCCGGCCGCGTCGATGGCGGCGGCCGGGTAGCAGCTGTCCGAGTCGTAGTCGTACAGGGGCTCGAAGTACTGCTGGAAGGTGGTCGCGTTCTCCGGGAGGTTCTGCAGGACGCTCGCGGAGGCGCTGAAGGGCAGGGCGACGGTCAGGACGACGGCGCTACCGGTGACGGCGGCGGCTCTGGCGAGACGGAAGGTCCGTCCGCTGCTGACGGCTCGGGGCAAGGGGTGCTCCAGTCTTCGATCCGTTCATCCCGGACATGACATCCGGGTCGGGATGGAGACTGACAGGCGAAGCGAGCGATGGAAGGGCTTTCTACCAAACTCACAGCGGCTCTTCACCCAACGGATCGGGACGGGCGGCAGTGCGGCGCCTCGGCGGGACCTGCGGTGTCTCGGCCGAGGCGAGGGGCATGGCCGGTCGACCGACCAGCCTCTGCTCAGGTTGATCACCGGGCCATGATGCTCAGCGTCGACTCAAGTTCCGTGCCGTGGACGGGTATGCCGACGTCCATCGCCCACGACGACCGCGGGCCATTGCCCGGTTTCGCCGCGGACGGCACCCGCGTCACCGGCCTCGACGGGCGGGCCATGCAGGGCCGGACGGTGTCGAACCCTTTATCCGGACGGGCGGTTGCCGGTCGGCCGCTCCGCACGCCCCGTCGCTCCACCGGACCTCTCCATAACCGCTTCGCCTGCCCCTCCGTGTCCGTCCCCTTCCGTGGCGGATACGGCATCGGCCCGTCCACCGCGATGGCCGACGAATTCATTTGGGCCAGGTGAAGGACGACGCCATTCCGTGCCCGATCCCGAATACACCGGAAACGACGGCCTCACGTCCCGCAAATAGGGTCCGAATGGAATTCACGGCGCCAACGAGGATACTGAGAGTCGAATATGAGGGTGGTCCCGAATATGCGACAAAGGGTTGTCCGGGCGTCGGCCGGGATCGCCTCGAAACTTTCCGGAAGCGCGATGACGCAGGACAGAAAAATGAGCAGAAATAGCATACGATCCGCGCCTTGCACGAAATTCATCGTACCGACCCGGAACATGGCGCGAATTGGACGTGCGACGGCCGGCGGCGCTGCGAGAAGCAGCGCCGCCATGACCGCCACCGCCGTCCCGACCGTCACGCGCAAGGCTGATGACAGCGAGATCGGCGGACGGTTCATCAGAACGTGAACTCTCCCCCGTAGTCGGTGTTGTGGTCCCGGAAAATGGTGTGGTAGTGAATCTGGTTCTGGTAGACCAGACCGTTCTGGCAGACGAACTCGATCCAGACGCCCGGTCCGTCGATGCGGACGTAGTCGCTCGTGCTGTCCAGGTCGGTGCCCCCGGAGTACGAGATGTAGGTCTCGTCGAGTTCCGACTTGTAGGTGCTCAGGACGGAAGCGGCGGTTGTGTCGTCCGCCACCTCGACCCACGGCGCGATGGCGTTGAGCACCAGTTCCTGCTGGTCGTCGGTGAGTTCGCCGACCGCGAGGCCCTCCTTGGTCTCCGGGAAGTCGCCGTCCTCACCCGGACCGACCAGCACGTCGCTGTACGTCGCCGAGAGCTTCGCCTCCGACAGCTCCGTCGTACTCAGGCTCCCGAGCATGTCCAGCAGTCCGTCACGCATCCCGGACAGGGGTGCGTACGTGGTGCCGTCGTCGTCGGTCCAACTGGTCGGCTCCACCCCGATGAAGAACGGGCTGATGCCCTCCGCCTCCCCGTCCTTGTAGGTGAGGTTCACCGCGAGGTGGTGGCCGCCGAAGTGCACCTGCCAGGTGCCGTCCGTGCTCGGGGTGCCCAGGAACGCCAGGAAGTAGATGTCGCTGCTGTACCCGCTGGCGGTCTCACCGAGAACGTCGTCCGCGGCCAGGATCTGTGAGATCTGGTCGTACCCGGTGCCCGTACCGGTGCCTGTGGCCGCCTTCAGCACCGCCTTCGCGGCGGTCAGCTGCTCGTCGGTGAGCGAGCCCAGCTGGATGCCGGGCCGGCAGGTCGAACCGCAGGGGAGATTCGACCAGGCCGTGGCGTTCTCCTCGGTGAAGTCGAGGAGCACCTCGGCCTGCTGGTCATCGTCCAGGGTGGCCAGGAAGGCGTTGGCGGCGGTCACCACGTCCGAGACCGCCGTGGCCGACTCGGTCGAGGTCGACGACTCGGTGGCCGAGGTGCTGCTGTCGACGTTCGTGGCGTTCGCCGTCGCCGCGTACGCCGCTCCGACGAAAAGAGCGGTCGCGGCGGAAAAAGCCATGCCCGCACGCTTCCAGCGGTGGATCGACCTGCGGTGTGTGTTGTTGCTCGGCATTTTGTTGCCTCCTTCTGAGACAAGTCGGGAGGGCCTCACAAGACTCATGCCGATCGATTCGAACGACTGTGGGTTTCGGGAGGACCTGTACCCTTGTTGGGCCCAGATAAATTCCACCGCGCGGCACTGTGATTTACACCGGGCGACGCTTTGATTTGCCCCTGCATTACTGTCGCGCGTCGCCGGTACGACCTTGATGGAGCGGGATGGGTCAGCTATTTCCCGGGCCGGGCGAATTCCCGGTCCCCTCTCTCGCCGCCTGTCTCCTTCTCCACCGCCTGGTAGCAGGCCATGGCGGCGACGGACGAGATGTTCGGGTCGGCATCGACTGCGGTGAACTTCAGGGTCCGTGGGGTCACTCGCCCTCGCCCTCGGCGACGGTGAGGACGAGGGCTCCGGAGTAGGTGGCGCCCGGAGTGAGGGCTGTGGGGGTGCCGTTCACGGTGAGGGTGACGGTCTTGCCGGACGGGGCCTCCACTGTCGCCGTCGCGTCCAGGACCAGACGCGTCAGGTACGACGTGCCGGTCACCGTCCACCGCGCCCCGGCGGCCAGTTTGAGGATCACACCGTTGTTGACCGCGGGCTGCGGGGTGTTGGTGACGTGGTTGATGTGCCGCCACTCGGCCGAGGTGATCGTGGGAACGGCGTGCTGGGACGCGGAAGCGGAGACGACGCCCTCGACGCTGCTTCGCCGGAAGGACAGAACCAGGTTCTTGCCGGTGCGCATCGCGTTGTAGAAGTCGCCCGTCAGGGAGATGTCGACGAAGGAGGCGCGGGCGTCGGCGGTGTGCTCGGCGGCGGTGTCGAAGCGTGTGTCCCTGACCGGGGCGCCGGTCGGCTCGGTGTAGACGCCGGTCAGGGAGCCGGGGTCGTCGCTTTCCATGATCTGTACCAGGATGCCGTTGCCGGCGGTGAGTTCGGCGCCCTGGGAGCCGTCCACCACGATCGTGATCCGCTTCCCCTTGTCGAGGAACATCGTCTCGGCGGTGGTGAAGCGGGTGTCACCGCTGATCTCCAGCCGACCGCCGTCGCCGCTGTGCCACATCACACCGAAGCCGCGGGAGTCGACGACCGACGGCCTGGGTTCGATCGCGTCGAGTTCCTGTTCGGTCAGTCCCAGGATCAGATAGCTGTTCATCGTGGCCACACCCTCGCGTGTGCTGCCTGTGAAGCTCATGGCGCCCCCGGTGGAGATGGCCGCGAACGTGGCGACGTCGAAGTGGGTGCCGAGGAAGATGCCCTGCTGGCCGCCGCCGTCCACATAGGTTCCGTAGCCGGAGTCGCCGGTGATGGTGACGGTCGAATTGATCGCGGTCAGCAGCGAGTTGCGGACCGAGTCCGCAGACAGCACGCCCCAGGACTCCGAGGAGACAGCGGAGTTGAGATAGGTGGCCGTGGTGTTCTCGCCGAGGGCGTTGGTGGCGCGGACGTTGCCGGACAGGCCGAGTGTCCACGGGGCCGTCATCATGTTCGCCCCGAGGCCCGGCTCGTAGTCGTCGGGCAGCACACCCTCACGGGTGCGGATACGGGAGTTCTTCACGATCACGTTGGCGCCGTCACGAGCGATGACACCGGTCCGGAGCACACCCCGGTTGTCGATGTCCGCTCCGTCCACGACCAGTCGGGTCCCGGCTCCCGAGCCGGTGACTGCGGCACCGTAACTCGCGTAGTCCAGGCGGCCGTTGCCGTCGAAGGCGATCCGGGTGTCTTCCAGGGTGTACGAGGCGCCGTCGGCGACGAAGAAGCCGTTGAAGGCCTCGCCGGTGGAGGTCAGGGACACGCTCCTCGCGTACGCGTCGGTGAGCGTCCCGCCTCGTACGCCCGACAGCACCGACCTGTCGGTGGCGACGCCGCCGGCGCCGACGTACACGCCCTGCCGCAGGTGGAAGGTGACACCCGCGAAGGACACCAGGTGCTCCACGGCCGGAGTCAGGACGATGTCGCCGCTGTAGGTGCCGGCGGCTGTCACGGTCGTCCAGCCGTGGGTGCCGTCCAGGACGGACCCGGTCTCCACACCGTCCACGGTCAGGGTCAGGCTGTGCCCCTCCGGGGCGGTGAGCAGGGCGCCGTCCTCCATGACCAGTTCGTCGAGCTGGGTGATCGCGGTGACCTCCCAGATCTCGCCGGAAGCGACTCTCCTGCTCGGGCCGGCGGCCCCGGCCGGTGTCGCCGCGTGGGCGGCGGTCGGTACGAGCAGCGCGGGTGCCGAGACGGCGCCCGCGACGGCGAGCAGCGCGCGTACCCGCGACCGCATCGGCATTCCGCGCTCGGCGAGGACCGGCTCGGTGGTGTGGGGGGTGACTTCGGACATGCGGAACTCCCTTGCGCCCCGAAGCAGTTCGTGGCGCGATCGGATCGAAGGTGGGTGTGGCAGGAGTGAATCAGTGACCGTGGAGGCGCAGAAGTGCGTGGCTCCTGTGAATCGGTCGGTTCAGGCCGTGACCATCCGGATTACGAGGCATGTCGCATCCGGGCGCATGACCTACCCCGCGAGACCGCCCACTCCGTTGACCGCGATGGCCAGGCCGAGAACGGTCACCACACCGGCGGATGCCGTCGGCAGCCACCGCGCCACCGGGCCGGGCCCCGAACCCCGGAATCGCTCCAGACCCGCGCGGGCGTGCACCAGGATCAGTCCCAGGCCAACGAGAACACCGGCGAGGCCGACGCTGAACGCGATGATCATGGTCAGGCCGAGGGCCGTGCGGCCGAGGCCGATGGCCAGCAGGAGAACGGTGAGCGCCTCGGGGCAGGGGACGATTCCGCCGGAGACGCCCATGGCGGCGATCGACCGGAAGGTCGTGGGCATGGTGAGCGGGTGGTGGTGATGGTGCCCACCGGGGCCGTGGCTGTGTCCGCCCTGACCGGCATTGTCGTGTGCGTGCGCGTCGGAGTGGGCGTGCGCGTGACCGTGGGCGTGGGTGTCGTCGTGCGCGGCCTCGCCCTTGCCCGGCCACCTTCGCCGCAGCAGCCGTACCCCCAGGATCAGTACCACCAGTCCGCTGGCCACCTCCAGTACCGGCACGAGTACGCCCGGCACGATGAACTGCCCCGCGAACAGCACCGCCGTGCCGAGGGCGATCACGGAGGCCGTGTGTGTGACGGTGATGACGGCGCCGAGGATCACCGCCTGACGGGACGTGCTGTGGGCACCCACCAGGTAGGAGGCGAGCAGGGCCTTGCCATGGCCGGGGGTGAGTGCGTGGAAGGCGCCGAGCAGCGCACAGGTGCCGATCAGCGCCAGCAGGGCCCAGGGAGAGGACAGCGGGGAGCGAAGGGCGCCGAGCATGGCGCCTCCGCTCGTCGCGCCCTCCTGTACGGCGCTTGTCGAACTCGTGTCTGCTGCGGCGCTGTCGGACAGGTGGATGGTGATGGTGCGTCCCTCGTCGGCGCGTTCGACATTCGCCGGCTCCGCCGGCGCACCCGCGGGCACGAGCACGTTGGCCTGCACGGTCGTGGGCGAACTGCCGGGCGGGTCGTACCTGTTGGTGAAGGTGACGCTGCGGGTGCCGGCGGGCAGGGTGGCCGTGAGGTCGAGGGTGACGGCACCGCCTGCGGCGGCGAGCAGCGCGTAGTCCGCGTAGGTGCTCCGGGTCGGCTTCAGCGGGACGGTCCGCCCCCCGGCCCTGAGGCCGAGCGCCGACGTCACGCGCTGGGCGTGTGCGGCCGTTTCGTCCGATCCGAGCCTTTCGTCGCCGTCGCTGTCGAGGGCTTCTGCGAAAGCGGGTGCCACCAACACGCCTGGGATGAGCGCGAGTTGGATGTCGAGCCGGGAGCCGTCGGGGGTGAGGTACGCCTGCTGGACGATCTCGTCGGTGGGATGGGCCTGGGCCGGTGCGGCCACGAGGCCCGACCCGGCGGCGGCCAGCACGAGGCCGGCCGTCCACCGGGCCAGGCGGCGTTCGACGGTGCTCAAGGGTTCAGTCCCCCGCGCCGTAGTCGTTGCCGCTCTCGCGGTAGATGGCATGGATGTGGCTGATGCCGCCCATGTTCCGCTGGTGGGCGAACTCGATGGTGAAGTCGGGGCTCTGGACCCGGTAGTAGATCGGCTGATCGCTCGAAGTGGATCCGTACCAGGCGAAGTACGTCGAGTCGATGTTCGCCGCGGCCGACTCCAGCTTGGACGCGTTCTGTTCGTCGTTGAGGGGGCTGATCCACTCCGTGATCAGGTCCAGCAGCAGCGTCTTCTGCGCGGTGGTGAAGGTGGAGGCCTTGACCCCCTCGTAGGCGAGGGTCTTCCCGTCCTGTCCGGCGCCCAGGACGATCTCCGTCACGGCCGTGTCCAGGACCGCTGCGTCGAGTTGTGTGCTGTTGAGCGACTGGACGACCGCGAACGCCTTGTCGGTCTCACCGGCCAGCGGCTCGTAACTGACGCCGTTGAGGGTGTAGGTCGCCGGCTGCACGCCGAAGAGGGTCGGGGCCAGGGTCATCGTGTCCCCGGTCAGCGTGATGTTGACCGCCAGGTGGTGGCCGCCGTACTGGACGGTCCACTGTCCCGTCGAGGACGGGGTGCCCAGGACGCGGATCCAGTAGTGGTCCGAGCCGTAGTCGTCGCTGCCGGTGGCGGTGTGCAGAACGCCGTCGGCGGTGGTGATGCCGGTGACCTGTTCGTAGCCCTCGTCGCTGAGCGCCGCCCGGAGGATGGCGAGCACCGCTGCCTGCTGCGTGGAGGTCAGGGTGTCCATGCGCAGTCCGGCGCGCGTGAACAGGCCGTCGGGGAGGTTCGACCACTGGGAGAGGTTGGCCTGCGTGCGGGACGCCTGGACCGTCGACTTCTGCGTGCTGCTGAGGGTGGCCAGGAACGCGCTGACCGCGGTGAGGGTTTCCGAGGCCGCCGTGGCCTCGGCCGAGTAGGCGACGGTCGCGGTGTCATCGCGGATGCCGAGGCCGACCCCGGCGTCGCCGGTGGCGAGGGCGGTCGCGAGCAGGGCCGCCGTGGTGACGGCGACCGCCGCTCGGCGGGTGCGACGGGCGGGGCGGAGCCGGTCCGGGTATCTCTTGGGCAGTACCACTTGGCCTCCTGATCGGAAGGCGGCATGGCCGTTCGTACGGGCACGCCGACGGATGTGAACCGGTCACGTCGATTCCGGTTCAAGAGAGCATCAAATTCGTCAACGATTCCGTGAACAATGGGGTCGCCGTGATTCATGCGAGATTCACAGCCGTCCCGCCGCAGATGCGTCAGATGTCGTCAAGTTCCGCTGTTCTGAGGGAAGTTGGGCTGCGGGCGCGCAGCGACACGTACATGCCCGCGCTGCGCTTCGGCGGGCCGCTCGACGACGATGCCGAGGGCGCGCATCGCCTCCATCAGCTCGATGATCGGGTCGCCGGGGTAGGCGTACACGAACCCCAGGTTGTCGTGCTGGACGGGCGACGGCGTCCGCGGTCATGTCTCGCGCAGGTTCGCCGGGACGAGCTGTTCGTATGCGGGCTCCTTCGTGATGAGACCGGATGCCTTGTGGAAGGCGACCGCGGCGTCGAAGGAGGAGCGCGGGAAGCCGTTCGTCGCCCGGATCTCCTCCTTCAGCAGCGGGAGCAGTGCCTCCAGCGCCGTGTCGGGCATGCCGCTGCGGTACGCGGCGAGCAACTTCTTGATCCCCGCGGAGTCGTCGCCCTGGATGTCCGTTCTCGCCCGCACCAGGGCTCTTTGGAAGGCGGCTATCTCCTTCGACTTCTTCTTCATGACGCTCTGGGTGGTGAACATGACTCCGTGGGACACCCGCTGGAGGCCGGGCACGTCGCCGCGGCACGGGGAGATGTACGTGGTGCCGGTGCCGGTCCCCTCCGCCTGCTGGGCCAGCGGCTGGGCGAAGGAGAGGGCGTCGACCTGGCCGCCCTTCAGGGCGCCGAGCGCCGCGGTCGCCTCACTGCCGAGGTTGACCAGTTCGGCGTCCTTCTTCGCGTCCATCCCGCCCCTCTTGAAGAGGTAGACGACAAGCGCCTCGGTGCCGCTGCCCGGCCCGGTGATGCCGATCTTCTTGCCCTTCAGGGACGCGATCCGCTCGTCCAGAGAGGCGTCGGTCGCCGCGCCCTCGAACCTCGTACCGGTGATGATGTCGATGTAGTAGGTGTCGACCATGTCCGCGACGAGGCTGAGGGCGTCGCCGGTCTCCGACAGTTTGAGGACGTCGGTCATCACCCCGCCGCCGAGCTCGATGCTCCCGGACTTGAGGGCGGCAGCCACCTTGGAGCCGGTGCCGAGCACGGCGGGCTCCTCGAAGGCGACACCCTCGTCGTCGAAGTAGCCCTTCTCGGTCGCGACGAACATCGGGAAGAACGCGATGGACTTGCTGACCTGCCCTATCGACAGTTTTCCGGTCTTCGTCGCGCCGGCCTCGGCGCAGCCCGTGGCGGCCAGCGTGACGACTCCGGTGGCGAGCATGCCCTTGACGAGTTGGCGACGGTTCATGTGCGGCCCTCCAGAGGCTTCCAGCGGTTGGCCCTGCGATCGAGCACGCCGACGAGCAGGTTGAGGATCGTGGCGATCGTTCCGAGCACGACGAGGGTGGCGAAGACGCCCGCTGTGTCGTAGTTGGCCGCCGCGTCACTGATGAGGTAGCCCAACCCCCTGTTGGACGCGACGAGTTCACCGATCACCGCGCCGATCAGCGAGTACGGGACGGCGACCTTGAGGCCCGTGAGCAGACCCGTCATCGAGCCTGGAAGGACGACCTTCCACACCACGTCACGCCGGCGTCCTCCCATCAGCCGCACCGCGTCGATCAGTCCGCGGTCGACCTCGCGCACGCCGACGGCCGTGTTGAGGAAGACCAGGAAGAACACGGTGACGGCGGCGAGGAGCACCTTCATCTGGAGGCCGATGCCGAACCAGACGATGAAAAGAGGCGCGAGCGCGACCTTCGGCAGCGAGTACAGCGCCACGACGAACGGGTCGACCACGCGGTAGAAGGTCGGCAGGGAGGCGAGAACGAATCCCGTGAGGGCGCCGGATCCGGCACCGAGGGCGAATCCGAGCACGACTTCCTGGAGGGTGACCCAGGTGTTGGACCAGAGCAGGCCCTCCCGCTGCCAGTCGGCCAGCCGGTGCACGACATCCAGCGGCCGACTGGTGTATGTGATGTCGAACAGGCGGCCCGCGGACAGTTGCCAGGCGACCAGCAGCACCAGGAGGAAGACCAGCCTGCCGCCCCAGACGATGACTGTGCCGCCGTGTCTGTCCCACCGACTGCGGTTCAACGGCACGGTGACCGACTGACCGATCCTCTTCTCGGTGCTCATGGTGGTGTTCGCCGTCTTCTTCTCCTCGACCGTGCTCACCGCGCCTCCCGGAGCGCCACTGTCATCTCCTTGTGCAGGCTGACGAAGTGCGGGTCGATCCGCAGTTCGTCGGCGTCGCGCGGTCTCGGCAGGTCGATCGTCTTGTCCAGGACCACCCGGCCGATCCGGCCGAGCACCACGACCCGGTCGCCCAGCAGCAGCGCCTCCTCGATGTCGTGGGTCACGAACACCACGGTCTGTCCGCTGCCCTGCCACAGCCGCAGCAACTCGGCCTGGAGCACGAACCGCAGTTGCGCGTCGAGTGCGCCGAAGGGTTCGTCCAGCAGCAGTACCTCGGGGTCGCCGGCGAGCATCCGGGCCAGGCTCGCCCGGCGCCGCATACCGCCGGACAGTTCGCGCGGATAGTGCCGTTCGAAGCCGGTGAGGCCGACCCGCTCGATGAGTTCCATCGCGCGCCCGCGGCGTTCCTTCACGTCGACTCCCTTGATCTCCATGGGCATCTCGACGTTGCGGACGACGTCGCGCCAGGGCATCAGGGTGTCTGACTGGGTCATGTAGCCGACTTCGGTGCGCGGACCGGACACCGGCCTGTCCCGGTAGGTCACCACGCCCGACGTGGGGCGCATGAGCCCGGACATCATGTTCAGCATGGTCGACTTGCCGCAGCCGCTGCGGCCGAGGACCGTCACGAAGCGGCCCTCCTCGATGCCGAGGCTCAGGTCGCGCAACGCCACGATCCCCAGGTCGCCCTTGACGAACTGCTTGGTCAGGCGCCGGACTTCCACGACGCTGCTCATGGCCGCGGCCGGTCCTTGGTCACACCGGCGAGCCAGCGGGTGTTGTCCACGGCCATGGTGTGTATCTCTTGCTCGGTGAAGTCCGCGGCCAGCAGCCGGTCGGCCAGCAGCGGCAGGCCGTCCTCCACCGGCGGGTTGAAGGGCTGTCCGAGATCGCTGGAGAGCACGGAGTGCTCCGGGCCGACCGCCCGGATGTTCTCCAGCCACAGCTCCCAGGAGACCTTGCCGGTGTACGGAGTGGTGAAGCACCGCTCCAGCAGGGCGCCCCGGGCGGCGAGCTCGCGTTGGCGTTCGACGCCCACCCGTTGCGAGGTGAACTCCGGGTGGGTGACGACGATCCGGCGTACGCCCTCCTCGGCCGCGGCGTCCACGACGGCGGCGATCTCGTCGGAGTGGAGATGGCCGGTGGCGAGCGTCATGTCGTGCGCCGCGATCACCCTGAGCACCTGACGGGTGATCGCCGACACCACGCCGTTGGGACCGACCACCTCGACCGGCTCGACCGTCATGCCGGCGTCCCGCAACTCGTTCTGGAGCTGAACCCACATGGGTGGCGTGGCGCCCTCGGGGCTGTCCGCCGTACAGGCCCGTTCGTTGGCGCTGTCCACGGTCGGCAGCCAGACGAACTGTGCGCCGCCGCGACCGGCGATCTCCACGGCGATCGGGTTCATCCCACCCACCGAGCCGTTCAACGTGATCGCTCCGACCGCACCGAACCCGGGGGTGGCACGGCGAACCACTTCGGCCCGTTCCGTCGTCGGGACGTAGTGGGACTTCAGTACGAACCCGTCGAGACCGACCTCGGTGAAGCGGGCCGCGAGGGTCAGATCGTCGACGCGGCGCTTCATCAGGTCGGGTGCGATGTGGACGTGGATGTCGTAGGCCCCCGCGACGAGCGCGCGGGAACGGTCCGAGGGTGTCGGGTGCGTGGCTGGTCGGTCGGCCATGGACGGCTCCTGTCGCCAATTTGGTGACCCAGATTGTTAACAATCAGGCGTGGAGCGTCAATGGTCCGCGCAGAAAGTGATGCCCGGCCTCCGGCCGCACGCCCCCCACCAGGGGACGAGGCGTCAACTCACAGGAATGGAAGTCGAGTTGCCCGTGTCTCGTAGGGCACGGATCACGCTCCCGAGGTGGTTTCGGGCAGCGCGTTCGGCGGCGTCGGGATCGCGACCGCAGAGGGCGTCGATGATCGCGAGATGCTCCGGCAGCGAGACGGACGGACGCCCCGGCCGCATGGCGAGCCGGAACCGGTGCCGAACCGACTGCCCCCGCAGCCGCTCGATCACGCCCTCGGCGGTGCGCTGTCCGCTCATCTCCAGCATCCGGCGGTGCAGTCGGTGGTTCAGCTCCGAGTAGGTCACCACCGCACCGGCCCCGACCGCAGCGGCCATCCGTTCGCGTATCTCACGCAATTCCATGATCTCCGCCCCGGTCACCCGCCGCGCGGCCTTGGCCGCACAGAGCCCCTCGATCACCATCCGCACCTCGGTGATCTCGATCGCCTCGGCCAGGGATACCGCGCGCACCCGGGCGCCCCGGTTCGGGATGCGCTCCACCAGCCCCTCGTTGCCCAACTGGATCAGCGCGGAGCGCACAGCCGCGCGGCCGGCCGCGAACCGCTCCGCCAGATCGGCCTCCACAAGCCGTTGGTCCGGGACGTACTCCCCGCTCACGATCGCCCCACGGATCGCCTCCACGACCGGGTCGGACCCGGCCGGGACTCTGCGCACAGCCGACACGTGACCTCCTCTCCAGGTCTCCCCGCCGAAGGAGCAGAATTGGCAACGATATTGTCGCCAATTCTGGGGAGTGTCGATGACTTCCACCACCGTCAAGAACCCGCGCATCGCGGTACTCGGTCTGGGAGAGGCGGGCGGCGTCATCGCGACAGACCTCGTCACCGCGGGCGTGTACGTGCGCGGGTACGACCCCAGGATCGCGGCACCGCCGGGAGTAGTGGACACCGGCAGTGAGGCGGAAGCGGTCACGGGCAGCGATCTCGTCCTCAGTGTCAACAGTGCTTCCGACGCCGAGGACGCCCTCCGGGCGGGTCTGACGAGCGTGTCTCCCGGCTGCCTCTGGGCCGACCTCAACACCGCGTCGCCCGCGTTGAAGCGACACCTCGGCGAGATCGCCGGGGCGACCGGCATCGAATTCGCCGACGTGTCCTTGATGGCGACCGTGCCCGGCAGGGGTCTACGGACACCCATGCTCGTCTCCGGCGTCGGGGCGGGCCGCTACGCCGCGACGCTCAGCCTCCTGTGCGCGAACGTGGACGTGGACGTGGACGTACTCGACGGACCGGCCGGCCTGGCAGCCGAACGCAAGCTGTTGCGCAGCGTGTTCTACAAGGGCCTGGCGGCGGCCGTGGTCGAGGCTCTCGACGCGGCGCGGGCCGCGGGCTGCGAGGACTGGCTGCGGCAGGCCATCTCCGAGGAACTGACCCATACGGACGCCACCACCCTGGACCGGCTGGTCCGGGGCAGCCACCTGCACGCCGTACGCCGGACCGCCGAAATGCAGGCCGCCGCCGACATGCTCGGTGACCTCGATGTGCCCCCGCTGATCGCCACGGCCAGCAGAGACCTGCTGCATCGACTGTCCCGCCGGGATGAACACACGGAGCGACGCCTCTCTCCGTGACACGCCGGGCCGAGAGCACTCCGGCTCGACGGAGCCGTGCGGTGGGCCTGTTACGGCCCGCCCCTCGGACACAGGCGAGCGATAGGCTCGTCGTGCGTGCCTTGTTCGGCAGTGGCCCGACGCAGTGAGACCGACAATGGGACCAATGGGAAGGACACCATGCCCGCCTACGCCATAGCTCATCTGCAAGCCGCCGCCCCGCATCCGGACATCGCCGAGTACGTCGAGCGCGTCCCCGCCACCTTCGAGCCGTACGGCGGACGCTTCCTCGTGCATTTCGCACAGCACGAGGTGAAGGAAGGCAGCTGGCCCGGCAACGTCGTGGTGATCGGCTTTCCCGGGATCACCGAGGCTCGGACATGGTGGGACTCACCCGCGTACCAGGAGATCGCACCCCTGCGCTCACGGCACATCCAGGGCGACATCATCCTGGTCGAGGGCGTCCCCGAAGGCTACGACCCGACCGGCCCCGCCAAGGCCCTGCGGGAAGCCCTGAGCACCGAGTAGCCCACGCGTTGCTGACGGAACTCCGCCCGCCGCGGCCCCCTTGCCCCAGCGCACCGCCGATGCCGCGGACGGCTGGAGGCGTTGTCAGTGGTGGCAGGCAGGATGACGGGTATGACAACACCAGCTGCAGTGATCGTGGATGCCGCCGCCTACGCGCAGGCTGTCGAGGACGCGACCAAGGCGTCGGCCGCCTACTACACGGGCGGCACCTCCGTGCTCGACGACGACGCCTACGACCGGCTGGTGCGCGGCATCGCGGCGTGGGAGGCCGGTCATCCCGACCAGGTGCTGCCCGAATCACCGACGGGGAAGGTAGCCGGCGGCGCCGTGGACGGGGATGTCCCGCACACGGTCGCGATGCTGAGTCTGGACAACGTGTTCTCGCCCGATGAGTTCACCGCCTGGACGACGTCGCTGGCCCGGCGTATCGGCCGCGACGTCACCCGCTTCAGCGTCGAGCCGAAGCTCGACGGTCTCGCGATCGCCGCCCGCTACACCAGAGGCCGCCTCACCCGGCTGATCACGCGGGGCGACGGTACGGCCGGGGAGGACGTCTCGCACGCCATCGGCACCATCGAAGGCCTGCCCGCGGAGCTCGCCGAACCCGTGACGGTGGAGGTGCGCGGCGAAGTTCTCATGACCACCGCCCAGTTCGAGTACGCGAACACCGCGCGGACGGCACACGGCGGGCCGCCGTTCGCCAACCCGCGCGGCGCCTCGGCAGGCACCCTGCGCGCCAGGGACCGCGCGTACACCGTGCCCATGACGTTCTTCGGATACGGACTGCTCCCCGTGCCCGGAACCGAGACCGCGCAGGCCGGGCGGCTGGCCGAGCTCGCGCACAGCGACCTCATGACGCTGGCCGGCGAGCTCGGGGTGAACACCACCGCGACCACCGCCGTGCCCGGCGTCACCGCCGACACCGTCGAGCAGGTTCTGGCCCGCGTCAGAGAAATCGCCGCGCTGCGGGCGGAGTTGCCGTTCGGGATCGACGGGATCGTCATCAAGGCCGACCTCGCCGCCGACCAGCAGGCCGCCGGATCGGGATCGAGGGCCCCGCGTTGGGCGATCGCCTACAAGCTCCCGGCCGTGGAGAAGATCACTCGGCTGCTGGCGGTGGAGTGGAACGTGGGTCGCACCGGGATCATCGCGCCGCGCGGCGTGCTGGAGCCGGTCGAGATCGACGGCGCCACCATCACCTACGCCACACTGCACAACCCCGGTGACATCACCCGGCGTGACCTGCGTCTGGGCGACCACGTCATGGTCCACCGCGCCGGCGATGTCATCCCCCGCGTCGAAGCCCCGGTCGCCCATCTGCGCACCGGAGACGAGCAGCCCATCGTCTTCCCCGAGGTGTGTCCGCAGTGCGGAGCCGGCATCGACACCAGCGAGCAGCGCTGGCGGTGCGAGAACGGCCGTAACTGCCATCTGGTGGCCGCCCTCTCCTACGCCGCCGGGCGCGACCAGCTCGACATCGAAGGCCTGGGCCACACCCGCGTGGTCCAGCTCGTCGACGCCGGTCTGGTGAAGGATCTCGCCGACCTGTTCGGCCTCACCCGGGAGCAGTTGCTGGGCCTGGAGAGAATGGGTGAGACGAGTACGGACAATCTCGTCGCCGCGATCGGCGCGGCGAAGGGACAGCCGCTGTCACGGGTGCTGTGCGCGCTCGGGGTACGTGGCACCGGCCGCTCCATGTCCCGCCGTATCGCCCGGTACTTCGCCACCATGGACAACATCCGCGCCGCAGACGCCGACGCGATGCGGCAGGTCGAGGGCATCGGCACCGAGAAGGCCCCCTCCATCGTCGCCGAACTCGCCGAACTCGCCCCGCTCATCGACAAGCTCGCCGCGGCCGGAGTGAACATGACCGAGCCCGGCGCCACCCCACCCGCCGCCACGGTCGATGGTGCCGACGGCCTCGCGGAGGCCGCTGAGCCGACGGGTGGGCCCCTGACCGGGATGTCGGTCGTGGTGACCGGAGCGATGACCGGCGTACTGGAGAAGCTCAGCCGCAACCAGATGAACGAACTCGTCGAACGGGCCGGGGGCCGCTCCTCCTCCAGCGTCTCGAAGAAGACAAGCCTGGTCGTCGCCGGTGAGGGTGCCGGATCCAAACGCGCCAAGGCAGAAACCCTCGGTATCCGGCTGGCTACCCCGGAGGAATTCGCCGCCCTCGTCACCGACTACGTCGACTGACCGCGCTCCCGGCGTCTCACGGCGCGCCGGCTCACACGGAGACGTGGTGCCAACGCCGGTACACCCAGAGGCAGTTGACCCTACTGAAGCCCATGGAGCGCCTCTCGCGCGAGGCGCCCACCCTCCACGCGCCACCACCGCACCCCGCCCCGGCTGGTCTCCCCCGTCCAGCCGGGGCTTCGTGCTTCCTCGACCATTGCAGGCTCATCGAAAATGACCCATGATTCTGACGCTACGTCAGATTCATCCTCCTCCCTGGCACCGACGCAAGAGAAGAGAGGCCTCTCATGGCTGCGACTCAGCGCAGGAGCCGGAGAATCATGATGACGCCGGAGGAGCTGGACGAGTTCCTCGCCACCCAACGCATGTGCCGCGTCGCCACCGTCTCGCACGACGGCGCTCCGCATGTCAGTGCCCTCTGGTTCGCATGGGACGGCACCTCGTTGTGGCTGTACTCCATCGTGCGCAGCAAGCGCTGGGCCGATCTACGCCACGACCCGCGTGTCGCTGTCGTCGTCGACTCGGGCGAGGGGTACGACGAACTGCGCGGGGTCGAGCTGTCAGGCGCCGTGGAGTTCGTGGGCGAGATCCCCCGCACCGGAGAACCGTGCGCTGAACTCGGCGCGTCGGAAGCGTTGTTCGCCCGCAAGAACTTCGGTCTGGAGGCAATGCCGCACGACGGCCGGCATGCGTGGATCCGCCTGACACCTACGAAGACCGTTTCCTGGGACTTCCGTAAGCTGTAATGCCACTCGCTCCACAATCCCGACCGGGTACAGCTTGGCACTCGGCCAACCGCAGCGAACCGGTCACTGGCCCGATCGGAGGCGTTCCGTGTCACACCAGCGTCCACGGCCCAAGCAACTGGACTCCCCGCTGCTGCCGAGACTCTTCAAGTACATGGCCAAGGTCCAGGTGTGGTGCTACCGACGCACCCGTGGCCGGCTCGGCGGGACGTGGCGCATGGCCGCCGGCTTCCGCAAGCCCGCGCCTGTACTGCTCCTCGACCATCGCGGTCGTAAGTCCGGCAGGCTCTACACCACGCCGCTGCTCTACATGGCCGATGGGCCGGACACTGTTGTCGTGGCCTCCCAGGGCGGTCTCCCCAAGAACCCTCAGTGGTACGCCAACCTGCGCTCCCACCCCGACACCCATGTGCAGATCCGCGCCGAGCGGAGACCTGTTCGCGCCCGGACCGCGGATGCGCGGGAACGCTCGCGTCTCTGGCCTCTGCTGTTGGAGGTCTACGCCGACTTCGAGTTGTACCAGGCATGGACCGAACGCGAGATCCCGGTGGTGATCCTCCAACCCCGCACCGCTGAATGAGAGCCTCCGCGAGGAGCTCGTACCGTGAAGGCGTGATTCGGGTCGGCCTCTGTCGCCTGCACCGCGCCGACGCCCCATACTTCATCGGAGAAAGCGTCTCAGCTCTCGACCGAATGCGGAGAGAAGAGAAGATCGAGCGGATCGGACTTTCGAACGTCACCGCGTCGCAAATCGTGAAAGCCCGTTCCATCACTTCGGTCGACGCCGTACAGAATCGCCAAGGCGCAGCCCACACGGAATCCGCTGATGCGTTGCGCCTGTACGAGAGACAGTCCGTTCCCTTCTTCTCGCACGTTCCGTGTGCGGCAGCCCGTTTGTGACGGCCCGGTCCGGACAGACGGCTGGAGTACCGCGGCGTCGGCCTGGAACGTGGTTCTTCGGGCTCGCGCCGCAGCCCTTCCGTCCTCATGGTCCAGTGGGAGATTCGGCGTGACACTCGGCGGCATACCTGCACCCCCTGCTCGCGGCACCGCGCCCGACGCAGCAGCACGCAAACGGCGCCTACGCCGTCGCCTGGAGCGACTGATCGGCGTGGCCGCCACCGAAGGCAATGAGCTGTTGCCCCTGCGCAACGGAGACGAGATCTTCCCCGCGATGCTCGGTGCGATCCGTTCGGCTCAGCACACCATCGACATGATGACGTTCGTGTACTGGCGGGGACAGATCGCCCACGACTTCGCCGCCGCGCTGGCCGATCGCGCCCGCGCGGGGGTGCGTGTACGACTGCTGCTCGACGGCTTCGGGGCCAAGAGGATCGAGCGGCGTCTACTGGACCTCATGAGCACCGCGGGAGTGGATGTCGCCTGGTTCCGCAAACCCGCCTGGCTGTCGCCGTTCAAGCAGAACCACCGCTGCCACCGCAAGGCCCTCATCGTCGACGAGCACACCGCCTTCACCGGCGGCGTCGGCATCGCGGAGGAATGGTGCGGCAATGCGCGCAACCCCGCCGAGTGGCGGGACACCCATGTCCGGGTACGCGGTCCCGCCGTCGACGGCATCGCGGCCGCGTTCGCGCAGAACTGGGCGGAGTGCCACGACGAACTCTTCGACGACCGTGACCGCTTCACGGAACACCAGCAGGCCGGCTCGTCGGTGGTACAGGTCGTTCGCGGCTCGGCGAGCATCGGCTGGCAGGACATGCAGACCCTCATGCGCGTCGTGCTCGGCTCCGCCGAGGAGAGTTTCCGGCTGGCCACCGCCTACTTCGCCCCTGACCCCTATTTCGTCGACCTGCTGTGCGAAACAGCCCGGCGCGGCGTTCGTGTCGAGATCCTGTTGCCCGGGCCTCACACCGATCAGCGCGCCTGCCAGCTCGCCGGTCAGCACCACTACACGTGTCTGTTGCAGGCAGGCGTGCACATCCGTCAGTACCAGCCGACCATGATGCACGCCAAGATCGTCACCGTGGACTCGGTCGCCTCTCTCATCGGTTCCACCAATTTCAACCGTCGGTCCATGGACCACGACGAAGAGGTGATGCTCGCCGTGCTGGACGAGGAGTTCACCGCCGAACTCGAACGGGATTACGAGGCAGACCTCAAGCACAGCGTGGACATCGACATCACTCGATGGAGACGCCGAACCATGCTGCAACGCGTGAAGGAAGCCGCAGTCAAACCGATCCGGCGCTTCCTGTGAGCGTGCGGAGCCTTCTCCTGACGCCGTGACCGTGCCCGGCTGGGCGCACGAACGGCGGTGGGGCCGGGGACGGGTACACGGCAGGAGGTCGCACGGGTTCGCTTTCTCCTCGCCGTTCCGCCCGCGCGTCCGGCATACGATCCGCCCGCACGTCCGGCATACGACGGGGCCCGGCCGATGGATCGGCCGGGCCCCGGGACGCATCCGCGCGTACGGATCAGGTCACCATCGGTACCAGCGACCTCGGCCGCCACCCGCGGTGCTGGAGCGCATGACGAAGCCGAGAAGCCACAGCACCAGGACGGCGACGGCGACCCACCAGAGAATCTTGACGGCGAAGCCGACACCGAACAGGAGCAGGGCGAGAAGCAGAACAATCAGCAGGGGAACCATTTTTATCAACCTCCTGCGTCTTCGGCTTCCCTGCAATTCGGCGCTCATTCACCGAGGAGGTCCTGTTTATGACGAGAACGCCGGGGCACTAGCGAAGTTACCGCGACCGCGGCACACGATCCAGCAGGAGGTTCTTTTCCATGACTGCCGGCGAAAAGGCCAAGGCAAAGATCGAGCAGGCCGAGGGAAAGGCCGAGAAAGTCGTGGGAAGTGCCATCGGTAACGAACGCATGGTGGCCGAGGGGCAGGCAGCAAAGAGCACGGGTGTTGCCCGTGAGGCCAAGGAAAAGATGAAGGACATCTTCAAGCGCTGACCGCGCCTGCTCCACCGAGAACCGTGAAAGGGGCCTGCCCGGTGCAACTCCGGGAAGGCCCCTTTTCGGGGATGTCGCCCACAGGTGCGGAAACCTGATGCACACGGTCGGTGGGCGACGCGCGAAGTGCTGGACGAGGTGACCCGAGGTCGGAGGGCAGGAGCATCCGCGCTATGGATGATGCAGACGGTCATACGGCTCGATGGTGGGTGGCGTTGCGCCGCACGCCGGTGGCCGTGTGGAACGACGACGTCACGGACTGGGCCGCCGCACTGACCTATTACGCGGTACTGGCCGTGTTCCCGTTGCTGCTGGTGGTCCTCTCGATCCTCGGTCTGGCCATGCCCACGGCCAAGCCGGAGGTCATCGACCGTATGACCCAAGCCGTCCCGGTCGAGTCCCGCGCTCTGCTGCGCAGCACCCTGCGGGAGATGGCAGGGCAGTCCTCGGCGGCATGGACGTTGATCTTTGTCGGAGGAACCGGAGCCCTGTGGTCGGGATGGAGCTATCTGAGCGTCTTCCGCCGGGCGATGTACGCCATGCACCGCATCGACGCGGACAGGCCGGTCTGGCGTACCGCTCCGCGCATCCTCGTGACGGCCCTGGTCCTGGTCACCCTGCTCCTCACGTCGACCCTCGCGCTGCTGCTCACGGGCAGCCTGGCCCGGCGTCTGAGCGGGGCGCTGGATCTGGGTACCGAACTCCAGTCCGCGTGGGACACACTGCGGTGGTCGGTCATAGCCGTGGTCGCCGTCACCCTGGTGCTCGTGCTGTACCGTTCGGGCCCATCACTGGCTCGCCCTGTCAGCCGGATGGCACCCGGCGGCACATTGGCGGTGATCCTTCTGCTCGCAGTCTCTCTCGGCTTCGCCCTCTACACGTCGCACGTCAGCACCTACGACCGTCTGTACGGCTCGCTGGCCGGCATCGTGGTCTTCCTGGTCTGGCTGTGGCTGTCCAACCTGGCGCTGCTTGTCGGCGCCCAGTTCAACGCGGAGTTGGCCAAGCCATCGCAGAGGAAATGATCCGGTCTTCCCCCCACCTCACCGCCGTCTCACTGCCGGTGGACCTCCCGTTGTCTCCGGCGGCCCCCACGACTGCGGGATCCCGCCCGGCCGGCAGGATCCCGCGGAGTCACCGATCGTCAGTGGGTGCTGAGCATGCCTTCGCGCAGTCGGGCCAGGAGGCGTGTGATGAGCCGCGAGACATGCATCTGGGAGACACCGAGGCGTTCGCCGATCTGGGCCTGGGTGAGTTCGTCGACGAAGCGCCAGTGGATGATCTGCCGGTCGCGTTCGTTCAGTTCGGCGATCATCGGTGCGAGCGCGTGGAAGTCCTCGACCAGTCCGAGGGCCGCGTCCTCGTCTCCGATGAAGTCCGCCAGCGCGGCCTCGCCGTCCTCGCCGCCGCCGATCGCCGCGTCGAGGGAGGCCGACCGGTACCCGTTGGAGGCCAGTTGGGCCTCGACGACCTCCTCCACCGGAAGGCACATCAGCTCGGACAGTTCACCGATCGTCGGTGTCCGACCCAGCCGGGTGTGCAGTTCCTCGTTGGCGCGCGCCAGTTGGACGCGGGCCTCCTGCAGACGCCGGGGCACATGGACGGCCCAGGAGGTGTCGCGGAAGAACCGCTTGATCTCGCCGACGATGTACGGGACGGCGAACGAGGCGAACTCCACCTCACGGGACAGTTCGAAGCGGTCGATCGCCTTGATCAGGCCGATCATCCCGACCTGGACGATGTCCTCCATCTCCTCCGGACCGCGGCTGCGGAACCGGCCGGCCGCGTAGCGGACGAGGGACATGTTCATCTCGATCAGCGTGTTGCGCGCGTACTGGTATTCGGGCGTGCCCTCCTCCAGCACCGCCAGCTGGCTGAAGAACACCTTTGACAACTCCCGCGCGTCCTTCGGCGCGACCTTGGACGGGTCTGCGATCTCGGGGACGTCCACCCTCTGCTCGGCGGTCTGCACGGTCGTCGTCATGATGCGCCCTTCCCGGTCGATCGGTCTCGTCTCGGCCGGCCCTTCGACCGACACGCTCGCGTGTACCCCGGTCGCCGTGCCGCATTCCTCGAACCTTCGAATTCTTCGGTTTCCGCCCTCCGCCCTCCGCCGTACGGCCCGGCCCTCACTCGCTCCACAACGCTGAACGGGCTGCTTTGAGACGAAGGATGGTGATGTATCGATTCTCCGAAGGATTGCGCTCAATGTGAAGGAGGTGTGTGCTTGATGTGGTTGAATGATGCATAACTTGGCCAGATGGCTTGATCTGATTGCCCGGCCGTCCTTGCCCTGTTTCTGCGGCAGGACTGCCGTGCGCCGTGGTCATGACCGCCCGAGGCCGGGCGGGCGCGTGCGTCACTCCGAGTCGACGGTGCCGTCTGCCCTCGCGCACGTGAAGGGAACTCCCATGACCGCAACCGTCTCCAACTTCCACTACGGTGCCGTGACCCCCGTGGCCGCCTACCTGATGGCCTGTCTCGGCGCGGCACTTGGGCTGCGGTGCACGACACGGTCGCTGCGCCGCCCCCACCGCAGAGCCGGCTGGCTGGCGTTGGGTGCCGTGGCGATCGGCTGCGGCATCTGGACCATGCACTTCATCGCCATGATCGGTTTCAGCGTCCAGGGCGCTCTGGTCAGCTACGACCCGACGAAGACGCTCCTCAGCCTCGGGGTCGCGATCGCCGTCGTCGCGGTCGGCGTCTTCCTCGTCGGCTATCGGGGCGGCTCAGCGGTGAACCTGGGTGTGGCGGGCACGGTCACCGGGATCGGAGTCGCCGCCATGCACTACCTCGGCATGGCCGCCATCCACACCACCGGCGGCCTGCACTACGACACCTGGACCGTGGCCCTGTCCGTCGTGATCGCCGTCGCCGCAGCCACTGCGGCGCTCTGGGCGGCGGTCTCCATCCACAAGCTCTGGGCGAGCCTTGGCGCGAGTCTGGTCATGGGGGTGGCCGTGACCGGTATGCACTACACCGGTATGGCCGCGGTCTCCGTCCACCTCACCGGCCAGTCCGCCGTCTCACAGTCGTCCACCAGCCTGTTGTCGTTCCTCCTGGCCATGCTCGCCGGCCCGCTCACCGTGCTCCTGATCGCCGGCGCGATCGTCATGTTCGACCCCGACATGATGCTCGGCGACGACGAATGGGACCGGCCGGCGTACCCGCCCCACGGCACTGGGTCCGACTTCCCCGCACACCGGCCCGCACAGCCGTCACAGCCGTACAGCTCCTGAGGGCCGATCCTCACCGCTCCGCGGCCATGGTCCACGCAGCCACACGCTGCCCCGTGAGGACCCCGGCAGGCTCACCCGGCAGGACTCCGCCCGACTCGGGCTGTACCGCGGGCATTTCTGACGCACCTTCCTGACCTGCGCTTTTGTGAGCCGTATCGGTTGTGACCTGCTAGGTCGAGTTGCAGAGGCGATCGGAGGCAGTCAGAGGAAACCGCTCGGATTCGACCCGGGTTCGACCCGGGCCGCTCAGAGGCAGTCAGAGGCAGCGATCTCTGCAACTGGCCTTTTAGAGGCCCGAGTTGACGGGTGCGGATCATGGGTGGCGACCCTGACGAGAGCTCTGATTTGTCTTCGGTCGAGCCGTGATGGAGATGCCCGCCTTCCATCGGAGCCAGGTGTAATAAAGCCTCCAGGACCGGAAATCCTGGAGGCTTCGCTGGCACCGATTGGAGGTCGGTTCCGGACTCCACCCGTGGTTTTAGCGGGCCTGGGTGGCGTCTCTGTCCTTGCGGGACGGCTCCACAGTGGCACACAGCACCCACCACACCGACTCACACCGACGGCTTCTTCACCCGCACGAGCGACTGGGCCTTCACCGGCTGCCCTGGTCTGCGGCTGACCTGATCCTGCTCGAGGACCTCACCGGCCGCTATGCGGCGAGCAGCTACAGCAGGCTCAGCTCCGATCGCCGGACCCTTGTCCTGCGCGAGGACCGCCAGGGTGCGGCCGAGCACGGTCACCGAGTCACCGCGGCCATTGCCTGCCACGTGGCCCGCGCCGGCGGAAGCGTGGACGAGTTGGCGCAGTTGCTGCTGTACCCCGAGCACGAGGGTGGCCAGCACGCACGGCACATCGCGGTCCGCTCGGGTCAGTCGCGGGCTCTGGACTACATACGCCGGGTGTGGGCCAGCGCCTCAGATGCCGTCAGCGACACGAGAGTGCTGGAGTCTCGCCACCATGCGCACGAGGTCCTCGCCGCGCTGCGCGACAGGATCGAGACGACGCCCTGGCGCGGGGAACGGGGCCGGACCGCGCTGCGGGTACTCCGGGCCCATCTTGACTTCGCCGAGATCGCGGGCGGCCCTCTGCACCAGGCCAGCGAGCGGCAGACCGCGGAGGAGGCAGGAATCTCGCGGACGACCCTCCGGGTCGTCTATGAGACCGTCCTCAAACCGCGAGGCTGGCTCCGACGCCTGCGAGTAGGACATGGCCGCGAGGGTTCGACCTGGTACCTCGACGACGGCAGGACCGCCCGCGACGGCATTCCCGCTCCGCGGTCTCATTTCCGGACCACTCAGTACCCCCCCGACCCGGCACTTGAGGACTGGCCCACCCCTGAGACAGATCTGTCGGCCGACATCGACTCCAGCGTCATCGGCCGTCTGATGGGCCACGTTGCCTTCGCCCACCACGGTCTGGGCAGCGCCGCACTCTTGATCATCGGCGCGCTGCATGCCCGCCCCGCGCAGACGGTCGGTGAACTTGTCGGTTCGTCCTCAGTCTCCCGCGCCACGGCCTACCGCACTTTGCGACGCCTGGCCGACCTCGGCCTCGTCCACCACAACGGTGAGACCTGGGCCCTCGCACCCGGCGCCTTGGAGGGCTACGGGAGCAGCACTCCGGCGTCTGTGGACGCCGAGGGTGCCGAGCCGGCGCAGGGGTGGGATTCCGTTGCGCAGCGGCATGAAACCACGGGCGTCGCGGCCCGGCGTAAGGCGCTTCACGCTACGGAGCGCGCGGCGTATCGCAAGGTGCTGGAGCGGCTGTCGGAGCACCGCAGCAAGGCTGTGGTGATCGTCCGCGAAGGGTGGCAGGTCCTTGTCCCCGCACCCCGACCCGATGAGGTCACATCCGCCTTGCAAGCCAAGGACGGATGCGTCCTGGATCCGGTCACCGGACAGCCCGCTCCGGACTGGCGGATCGCGACCGACGGCCGCCTGATCCTCATCACGCCTGCCGACCAGCGCAGTTACGACGACCTGGCCGCCGCACATGCCGAAGCCCTCAGCAAATGGGAGTCCGCAGCATGAACCCACACGCCCCGAAACCACCCCTGCCGGTGACCCGCCGACCCCGAAGTCCCTTCGTCAACGGTACGAGTCAGGTGCCAAGGTCGAGGAACTCATGACTGCCAGCGGCCTGTCGTACGGCACGCTCCTCAACCGGCTACGCGAGGCCGGGACCGTGATGCGCACCTCGTGGCAGACCCGCCGGATGCGAGCGGACCCCGCAGCGCGCCGTCGTCTCGCAGCCCACCTGCGCGCCCTCTACGAGCAGCACGGCGCGACCCTCACCGAACTTGCCTCAGCCGCAGGAGAGACGAGGACCGTAGCGCGAGGCCTGCTCATCGAGGCTGGCGGCACCGTGCGCACCACCCAGCAGACGAGGCGGATCCACACTGCGGCGCGCGCCGTCAAGCGGCAGAAGCTCGCGCTGTCTCTGCGGGCACGGTACGAGGCCGGTGCCACCGTGCCCGCGCTCGCCGAGGAGTGCAACTACTCGACTGCGATGGTCTACCGGCTCCTGCGTCAGGCAGGCACCCCCATGAGGCCCCAGCACCGGCATGGCCCGGCAGCACAGACCTGGAAGCGGCCATGAACGCCCTGCCACATGCTCCCTGCGCAGAGGCGCGCCTCAAGGAATCACCCGCCCATCATCCGAGCCGGAGCTTCGCGCCGAGGGCGCCTCCTTCGTCCCCGCTCGCAACACGCGAGGGCCGTGTCGACGCCGTCGGCAACCTGCCCAAGACCAAAGCCCATTGAAGTTTGAGGAGATCAAGTACACGTGAACGAGAACGCCCGTCTCAAGACTCTGGCCGCGGCCACAGCGAGCGCGTGGGACGCGTTTGTCATCGTCGTCGGCATGCTCAAGGGCGGCACTGGCAAGACGACCTCGGCCTGGTTCATCGCCCTCTACTACGCAGTCGTCCTCGGCCTGCCCGCCCTGCTGCTGGACGCCGACGCGACGAGCCAGTCCGCCTACGACTGGTTCAAGGTCGCCTAGACGAGTCATTCCGAATGCTGACGGTGTGTCCGGGAACGCAGACAGGGCGTCCAAGATCGTTGTGTGACGAACAACCTGGACGCCCTGCTGACCGCACTGTACGTGAAGATCGACGACGAGATCGGGGGTACCCGGTGGCTGGGCCGGCCGCCGCGGCTGACGGATTCCGAGCTTGTCTGCCTCGCTGTCGCGCAGGCGTTGCTGGGCTTCACCTCGGAGTCGCGGTGGCTGCGGTTCGTGGACTCCCGCCTGGGCGGGATGTTCCCGTACGTGCCCAGGCAGCCGGGCTGGAACAAGCGGCTGCGGGCTGCGTTGCCGTTGGTCAAGAAGGCGATACGGCTGCTGGCCGTCGATACGGACTTCTGGTTCGACAACCACTGGATCGTCGACTCGACGCCGGTGGAGTGCGGTCGCTCGCGTCCGACGGTGAAGCGGTCGGACATGGCCGGCTGGGCCGGATACGGGTACTGCGCCAGTCACAGCCGGTTCTTCTGGGGCCTGCGCCTGTTCCTGGTGTGCACCCCGACCGGGATGCCGATCCTGTGGGCTCTGGCGACCCCGAAGTTGGATGAGCGCGAGGTACTGACCGCGATGCTCGACCGCGAACCCGAGACGGTCACGAACCGGCCGGGGCTGCTGGTGATCTCCGACAAGGGTTTCGCTTCCAGGGAGTTCGAGGCCGATCTGGCCCTGAGGGGCGCTGAGTTGCTGCGGCCGTCGTTCAAGCGCGAGAAGAAACGCAAGGGCGAGTCCCTGCTGAAGTCGGTGCGGCAGTTGATCGAGTCGGTCAACGACACCCTCAAGGGCCAGCTCGACCTGGAACAGCACGGCGGCCGGACCTTCGAAGGCGTCGCCGTCCGCGTCGCCCAGCGCGTCCTCGCGATGGCTGCTGCGATCTGGCACAACCACAAGACCGGCCAGCCGGTCCTACGATCCCTCATCGCCTACGACCACTGATCACATCGGAATGACTCGTCTAGGCCGCAGACTACGAGATCCCGGCCAACCTGGTGGTCGAGCGGTACCCGTTCGACGACATCGCCGAGTACATCCGTACCAAGCGCGCCGAGTTCGGCGCGATCGTGGTCGATGCCGGCGGCAGCAGCGCCAAGTTGTTCCACGAGGCCGTCACCGAGGCGAACCTGCTGCTCGTGCCGGTCGCCCCCACCAAGATCGAGCGCCGCAAGCTCGTGGCCACCTTCGACGAGGCCGAGCGCGCCGCCACCCGCAATGAGCACGGCGTCACCGCCCACGTCGTGATGGTCAAAGCCGACGACCGCACCAGCCTGCCCAGCCGGGCAAAGGACCAGCTCCTCGACCCCGCCCAGGGCGAGGGCATCGGCCCGGACCGCAACGAGGCGTTCCCGCTCGCCGAGACCACCATCCACTCCTGGGTGCACTACATGGAGGCCTTCGGCGAGATCCCGACCGAACTGAGCGAGTATGCCGAGTTGATGAAGGAGCTTGCGGCATGACCGAGCGCATGAAGCCCCCAGCCCGCCGCACGGGCGGTCGAACGCTGGGAGGTGCCAAGAAGGAGGCCCCGCCGCCCCCTCCCCCAGCCGCCGAGCTCACCCCCGAGCAGTTCGCCGCTGAACAGGCCGCGGCCCAGGTCCTGAGCCCGGCCGTCGTTGAGCCCAGGACGCAATCTACGGATGGCGCCATTGCCCACGAGCAGCAGGCGCCAGCCCAGGACACGACCATGTCCGCCTCCGCGGTGCCGCCAACCCAACAGGCAGGAGAGGTGGACAAAGCCGCATCTACTTACGGGCAGTCACCGCAGATCCACGTCGAGTCCTCACCTGCGATGCGATTGGCATCGGCCGTCGTCCCACAACAGACGCCCCAAGTAGCCCGCAACGGCCCGCTGTCGGAAGGCGACGCACCTGTGAACCCTGCTCAGGGAGCTGAGATGGCCGTGCGCCAGGCAGTTCTGTCTCCGACCGGCGGTACGGCGTTCCCGACGAGGGGCGGAACGCCGGGTCCGCGATACGAGCAGCACACCGGCCCGGACACGGCGCCCAGTGACGGCACCTCGTGGACGCAGGGATCGGGACGTCCGAAGGACATCCCGGAGGCGGCGGTCGTCCTCAACCAGCGCATCATTGCGCGCGAGAGCCTCGACGCCTCGGTTCCCGCCGCGCTCAGGTTGAAGAGGCGGATCAAGCGCTTCGCGCTCGACAACGAACTCGATCACCTGCCCATCGGCGACATCGTCTCCGTCGCGCTAGACGACTGGTTGACCGTCCGCGGGTTCTGACACCCGGAGCTGGGTGGCCGCCTCTCATGGATGAGGCGCGGCCACCCCTTCCGCCCACTATTCCAATAGCCCAATAGGCGGCTAACTAGCCGCCTATTCGAACCGACCGGAGCAGTATTCGTGCCCGATCTCTTCCATCACGCCCGACGGCTGCGTGAGATGGCCGACGCACTCGAAGCCCAATCCCATCCCGCCAACGAAGCCTTCTCCCCCCCACCCCGACACGACGGAGATCATCGACAACCGCCACACCAAACGGGGACAGTTCAATTACGCCGTTCCCGACGTGCTCCAGCTCCAGCGGCGTGTCCGCCGATACAACGCCGACCACGACATACCGCACGGCGACATCGTCGCGCTGGCTCTCGACAGCTGGCTGCGCGCCAAGGGATACCCGCCGGACCTGAAACGGGCAGAGAAGGAAGTCTCCTGACCAGCCAGCTGTCCCGTGGAGGCATCTAGTACTCCAGCAGTACTTCGTGGCTTGACCTGGGGAAACGTCGAGCGGTGGGAGTGTAGCGGGCGGGAAGTCGTCACGGACGGCTTCTGCCCGCACGCCCCTCGAAGGAGTGCCCCCGACGGCAAGGTCGCCCCGGGCCTGGGAAGCCTCGGGTCGTGATCACCGAACAGGCAGCCGAGACCTGGGACCGCGACCTGGACCACCTCTTCACCGCCATCGGGCGCCACTTCGGCCGTGTCGAACCACGCCGCCACATGCGGGACTACGTGCGCGCACTGCTCGCCCCGGTGGCCCGAAAAAACAGCTGGCAACTTGCCGAACACGCTGGCCACGCCACCCCAGACGGACTGCAGCACCTGCTCTCCCGAGCCCGCTGGAACCCCGACGACATCCGCGACGACCTGCAGACCTACGTCGCCGAACACCTCGGCCGCCCCGACGGTGTACTGATCATCGACGACACCGGGTTCCTGAAGAAGGGCACTACATCCGCCGGAGTCCAAAGGCAGTACTCCGGCACCGCCGGCCGCACCGAGAACTGCCAGATCGGCGTCTTCGCCGCCTACACCACCACAGCCGGCCGCGCCCTGGTGGACCGGGAGCTCTACCTGCCCAAGTCCTGGACGGACGACCGTGACCGCTGCCGCGCCGCCAAGGTCCCCGACGAGCGGGAGTTCGCCACCAAGAACACCCTCGCGGCGACGATCGTCCGCAGGGCGCTGGCCTCGCCGCTGCCGGTCGCCTGGGTCACGGCGGACGCCGCCTACGGACAGGACAACCGCTTCCGCCGGATGCTGGAAACATCCGGCGTCGGCTACGTCCTCGCCGTCCCCAAGTCCCAGTTCTCCCTGGCCGGCCCACGCATCGACAAGGCCTTCGAGCAGGCCCCCGACCAGGCATGGGAACGCCGTTCCTGCGGCGCGGGCGCGAAGGGACAGCGCGAATACGACTGGGCAGCCGTCCAGTTGCGCCCAGTGTCCGAGTACGACCACCAGGACGGCGTGTTGATCCGTCGACGGTGGGCGCTGGCACGGCGCAGCTTGAGTCGGCCGGACGAAATCGCCTACTACCTCGGCTACGCACCGCTGGATGTCGGTGTGGACGAACTGGTGCGCGTCGCCGGCGCCCGGTGGGCGATCGAAGAGTGTTTCCAGGCAGCGAAGAACGAGTGCGGCCTGGACGAGTACGAAGTCCGCCGCTACGTCGGCTGGTACCGGCACATCACCCTGGCCATGCTCGCCCACACCTTCCTCGTTGCGATGAGCGCGCGAGCAGCCGAAAAAGGGGATCCACTGGTGAGGATGCCGTGGTCATCGAGCTCACCGTGGCAGAAGTGCGACGACTCCTGGCAGCTCACACACCCCGAGACCTTCACACCCTCACTCACGTGTTGAGCTGGTCGCACTGGCGCCGACGACGCCAAGCGGTGGCCCGCCGCTGCCACTACCGACGTCGGGGGCACTCCTTCGAGGGGCGTGCGGGCAGAAGCCGTCCGTGACGACTTCCCGCCCGCTACACTCCCACCGCTCGACGTTTCCCCAGGTCAAGCCACGAAGTACTGCTGGAGTACTAGACGCGCGTTCTCTTCTCGGCAGTGAACGGGCTCTGCTGGAGGCTCGGGCCTGGTCGCAGCGGACCCCAACTGGCACGCTCCCGAACGCGTGGCGTTCCTGGCATGTCAGCCACGTAGCAATTCGCTTGGCCCTACCTGCGCCAACAACGGCGGCTCGGATGCCCCTTCGTAGGCGAGATGCAGCTCGTGTCGGGCTCGCGTGGCCATGACGTAGTACTCCATGCGCAGCGCGGCCGCGGTGGGATCGGTGGCGGCGTCGGTGTGCGTGTCGGGGATGACGACGGTGTCGAAGCCGAGTCCTTTGGCGCTCTTTCGATGGACCAGGACGACACCGGGACGGCCAAGGTCCAGGCGGTGGTAGCGGCCTCCCTTCCAGGCGTCGGAGGTGTAGAGCTGCGGTTTGAGTCTGGGCGCCATGTTCTGCAGGGTGCCGAGCAAGGAGAACTGCGTGTGTTTGGAGTGGGCTATCACACCGATGGTGTGCTGCGGATGCTGCTTGGCCAGCAGCATCACCAACTCGGCGGCACCACGCTGGGGGAGGCGGTGCAGCCGCGCAGGCGGGCCGCCCCGTTCGGGGATCGGAGGCAGGCCGGCTCCGGTGTGGAAGTGGGCCGCGAAGGAGGCGATCTGCCGGGTGTTGCGGTGGTTGCCGTCGAGTTCGTGGCGCGCGCAGTGGCCCAGGCGCTCGGCGATCTCGGCGAGTGTGGAGTTGGTGTCGGTCAGACGCTGGCACTCGTCCGCGTATACCGTCGTGCGGGTTCCCAGCAGTCGGCAGAGACGGTAGAACTCCGGCGGCAGGTCCTGGCCTTCGTCCACTACCAGGGCGAGTCCGGGCGGTGGGTCGGTCGCCGCGGCCCGCTCGTACAGGTCGGGCCAGTCGAACCAGCCGTCCGGACCGCCGGGCGGCTTTTCGCCGTACCACTCGGTGAGCCAGGCGTGCACGGTCCGCACCCGCACGCTGCGGTCCACGGGGCCCAGGGCGTGGACGGCTCCGGCCAGCGACTGGTGCAGGAGGTTGGAGTAGGTCAGCAGGACCACCGGCGTTCCCGTCAGGGCGAGCATGACGGCTCGCTGGGCCGCCAGGAGGCTCTTGCCGCTTCCCGGCGGACCGCTGATGAGGTGGTTGCCGTCGAAGGGCAGATCGTCGAGGCAGGAGCGCTGCTCCTGGGTGAGGTCGAGATAGGTGATGGTCACATCTCCTCCACCGCGTCTGCGGCGGCTGCGCGGGCCGCCGTGACGATGGACTCCAGGTAGCCGGGCACCCGTTCGCCGCCCACGACGAGGGCGCGGTCGAGGAGGGTGTTTCCCGTCTCGCAGCTGGTTTCGGGGAGCAGCGCGCAGGCGTGGCAGGCCGCGCGGTTGAGGTTGCCGAAGCCCTGGCCGGTGTGCTCGGCGCAGAGGGGGTCGGCCGAGCACCAGGCCGCGGCCTCCGTCATCCGGAGCAGGGTCTCGGCGAGCCGGGGCGGTTCACCTTGCCGGACGAGACCGCCGAGGGTTCCCTCCGCGTCTCCGGCGGCCGTGTACACGAGAATGCCGTACTGATCCTGCTCAGGGCGTGCGTAGACGCGTTCACGCAGACTCGCCGTTGTGTATCCCGATTCGAACGAGAGCTGGCGGATGAGCAGGTGCGCGAGGGTGTGCAGGAGCACGAATCGCGGGGACAGTTCCGGTCCGGTCAGGGTTTCCAGACGGTCTTTCTGGAAGGAGCGGTCGAGGTCGGCTCGCATGCCGGTCACCCGGCGCCGGACCCCGGTGTCCGCTTCCCAGGCGGCGAGTTCGCTTTTGTCCAGGGTGAGGAAGACGCCTTCTCCGAAGACCTCCACGGCGGGCAGCCACCTCAGACGCCGTGCGGTGTCGGCGGGGACGAGGACGGCGTCCGGGGACACCCGGGTGAAGCCCGACAGGGCGCGTACCTCGCGCAGCCGGTCAGCGAGGACGATCCGGCCGAACCGGCGGCTGAGACCCGCCCAGGGGTCGGCGGTCTCACCGGCGAGACCGAGCGTGGTTTCGCGCAGCGCGAAGTCGCGGGTGGCCGGCGGTGCCGGAGCGGTGAAGGCATCCCATTCCTCCCGGCTCAGGTCGGGCCGGTCGGGAGTACCGGTCCCGGTGGAGGTCGCCGTGGTGGGCCTGCCCGTCTCCTCAGCGAGGAGGGTGTCGAGAAGCTGGTCGTCGGCGCCGGTGTCTTCCTGGATCATCGAGCGGAAGACCCCGGCCCGCGGTGAGTCGGCGACTCTGCACAGCGACACCCACAGGTCGTGTCCGCGCACTCGTGCAGCGAGCGCGTCGTCGGTGACGGCCGGTGCGTCGGTCTCGGGGATGTCGAGCGCCGAGTGAACGATCGGGTAGTACAGGTTTCCCGCGGTGCGCTGCACCACCTGCACCGGCTTCTCGCACTCCACGGCCTCGCTCGCCCGCTGCCAGGGGTTGCGTCCCGAGCAGCGCATGCCGTGCGTGCCGAGAATGTCGAGCAGGTCCCGGGCCGCTCCGCAGCCCTTGCCCGTGCAGGCCACGGAAAGCGCCTCAAGGCCGGAGGCGCGTTCGGAGACCAGGAAACGCAGCTTTTCGCGGTCGCCGCATTGGCGACGCTCGCCCGCGTCCTGCCGGGAGTGGGCCCAGAACCACCAGTCGACGTCACTGAGGTGTCCGGCCTGGCAGATCTGCACGAACCGCATGGGCGCGAGCGCCCGCCCCGGCGAGCAGGACGGGCAGCGTGGCGGCCGGCCGGGTTTCTCGTCCGCGATGCGCCACCTGGTCATACGACGGCAGGCACCGCAGAAGAGCCAGGACGGGAAGCGGATGTACGGCGCCCCGGGCGCGTCCGGCGTGTCGAACCGGTCGTTGGCCGTCGCCGGGGCGGCGTAGAAGCCGGTCACCCCGAGTCGGGAGGCCAGTCGGGGCGAGTCGACCTGCTGTCTGCCCCGGCTCGGCCAGTCGCCGATTCCGGTGGCGACGAACGACTCGCCCTGGATGTCGAAGACGGCTCCGACCCCGAAGGGCAGCACCGTCTGGGACTGGCGTACCCGCAGTGTGCGGCTCACAGGTCGGCTCCCTTCACCATCACCTGGCACTCCCGGTCGACGTTGCGCATCGAGTTGGGCGTCTCCCACAGGCCGTATCTCTGTTCGAAGCTCTTGATGAGGTTGGACTGGCCCTTGCCCTGACTGCGGTAGAACAGCTCCCGGCCGTCCTTGCGCGCTGCGCGCGCGGCTTCCTCCCAGTCGGCGAGGAGGTCCGACAGTTCCTTGCGCACGGCTTCGCCCACGGCGGGTTCGCAGGCCTCGGCGCGCGCCGACAGTTCCTCCACGAGGGCCTCCGCCTCGGGCAGGTGGTGCAGTATCGCCCCCGCCTGGTTCTCCGCGGCGAGGCCGAGGCGGTGCCGGACGAGGATGACGAGAGCGGCGTGCAGGGCGCGGCGGCGCGAGGGGACTGACCACGGGGTGACGCTGGTCGGTTCGACGTGCCGGTACAGCGAGCGGTGGTACACGTCGAAGGTCTCGTAGTGCGAACGGTCCCGCGGCCTGGTGGCGTTGAAGAACGTGACGACGAGGCCGGGTACGGCGTGGCGGCCGACACGGCTGGTGGCCTGGATGTACTCGGCCGTCGTCTTGGGCTGCCCCTGCATGAGCATCAGTGCCAGCCGCTTCACGTCGACGCCGACGGACAGCATGTTGGTACAGGGCAGGAAGGACACCGACTCCGGATGGTCCCACCTCCTCTCGAGCCGGTCGAGCAGTACGGGTTGTTCCGCACGCGGCAGGTTGCTGGTCAGCTCCTGCACCTGGTGATCCGTCAACTTCCGTGTTCGCATGCCGGATTCGAGGCCGGTGAGCTGGGCGGGAATGTCATCGGCCGCAGCGGTGACGGTCCGGCCGAGTTCGCGGAGGCTGTGGTGGTAGGCGACGAGTGTCCAGTAGGCGTCCCGGTGTTCCTCGGGCAGCTCCCATGCACCCTGCAGCATGGCGGCGGCCACGGCGACGGCGGCGCGGCCCGCCGTGTGTCCCTGGGCCATGACGCCGAGGTAGCGGCGGCCGGGCCGTGAGGTGTCCGGTTCGGCGAAGTAAGAGTGGCGGGCGTCGAGCCCGGCGGGTGGGAAGAGCTGGACCCCACCGCCGTAGAGTGCGCGGACCTGTTCCCCTGAGCGGCGGATGGTGGCCGTCGACGCCACGATCTTGGGTCCGATGCCGTCGGGCCGGGTACACAGCCCCAGCACGGCTGCTTCGTGCAGGCCGACCGTGGTACCGAGGGGACCGGTGAGCAGGTGCAGTTCGTCCTGGATGACCAAGGACGGCGGCAGCTGCGTACCGCCCGCCGCGAACAGCCGTCCGGCACGGGGCTCCCATGCCAGTCGGGCGAACTTGTCGACGGTGCCCAGGACGAACGTGGGCGGCCGGTCGTACAGGTGCTCGTCCACCACGGCGACGGGCAGCTCGTCGTGGAAGACGCACTCCTCGCGCGGGCAGAAGAATGCGAAGGAGTCCGCGGCGGCACGCACGCCGTAGTCACTGATGTCGGGTGACTTGTGGGCGGGCAGGATGCGGGTGCCGCACCAGGGGCAGCGGTCAAGGATGAACACGTCATCGGGCCGGGCGGCCGCGCGTACGTCATCGAAGGCCGCACGGGCCTTTTCGTATGTGTTCGGTGTAGTCGTCTCACCCACCCACAGGCCGATCGAGAAGGGCTCCTCGCCGTGGGCGGCCGGGTCCGCCCGGCGGAGGGTTTCGAGGGCGCACACGGTGGTGGCCGCGCGCTGGAACTGCTGGGTGGTGAGCAGGCTCAGGGTGTAGCGGCTGAGGACCGCCGTGCCGCCCCCGTCGGGTTCATGCCTGCGCAGCGCCATCGTGAAGGCCGCGAGCAACAGGTACGCCTCTGTCTTGCCACCGCCAGTCGGGAACCAGATGAGGTCGGTGACGGCCCGGTCCCGGTGCCGGGGGTCGGCCACTCCGTCCAGGGCGAGTAGGAAGAACGCCAGCTGGAAGGGGCGCCAGGCGGCGTCTGGAGCCGGCTCCGGTTCCGGGGGCACGGCATCGCGGCGGGACCGGCGCGTCCCCGCCAGATCCGGGGCGGAATGGCGCATCTGGAGCGCCATGACGTGGTTGGCGGTACGGAAGGCGCCCAGCAGTTCGGGCCGGGACGGATCGCACAGGGTGCGCACCCCTGACTCGATGCGGGCGACGGCGGCGGCGACACGGCCCAGGACACGGTCCGCGGCGGCTCGTCCCCACTCGGGGATGTCCGCGTTCAGCTGCCCCACGTACCACGCACGGTATTCGGCTGCGAACTCCCAGAGTTCCTCTCGAAGTTGGTCGGCGGAGACGTCGGGGTCGGCGAGGTGCCCGAGGTTCAGCACCGGCGTGTCGCTGTGGCCCGCCGCCCGGACACCGATGACCTCGGCCTCCGGCATGACGGCCGCGCGCAGCGCCGTGACCTGGTTCCCCGCATCGTCGTACTGTTCCGCGACCGCGCAGCCGTGTCCCACGGCGTGGGTGCGCACGTGCCGGTACTGCAGGCGCAGTTCCTGCTCCTCCGGGTCGCGGCTGGCGAGGCGCACGCTCGGGTACTGGAGCACCCTGCCGTCGACGGGCCGTACTTCCAGCTCCGCTTGGAACAGCATGCGGTCCCACTGGGCGGCTTTGCCGAGGGCCGGCTCGTGCCGGGCCGCGTTGACCAGAGCCACGGTCACCAGCTGTCCGGTACCGAACGCGCGGCGCCTGACACGGAGTTCGGCACGCGCGTCGAGGACGGTGACCTGGTCGCGGCCGGGGCCGAGAGAGTGCGTCTCGGCCGGCAGCGGGATGCGCTGCCAGCTCCGGCCCCGTTCGCTCGTACCGGAGCGGGTCTCGTAGCGGGCACCGGAACATCGGATCTCCACGGTGCCGGCGTCGGTGTAGAAGCTGAGGCCGAGCGAGGAGGGCAGCCACGAGTTCGACTCCGCGACGGGGTCCGTGGCGGGAGCGGTGTCCTCGGCCGCCCTCTCCGTACCGGCACCGTCCGGTTCCTCGGCGGCCAGATCCAACTGGCGTTGCAGATCGGCGTCCTGGGGATACAGAGTGCCCATCAGGTATTGCCGGTCCGGCGGGGCGTCGAGCGTCTCCTCGGGGCCTCCCACCGGGCCGACGAGCTGTCTGTGCAGGTAGACGACGAGTTCCTGTCTGGGATCCATGCTGTTCCTTCAGAGGTACGGGGACGTGGGCTGCGCGCGTTTCAGGTCCGGCGCCGACGGTCCCAGAACGTGGTGCGGTCGGTGTCAGCTGCTTGCGCCGTGGCCAGCGCTTGCTGCAGTTCGGTGATGCGGGCCCAGGCGTTGTGCTCGCTCTGGGCGATGCGCTGCGCGGCCTGCTGCTCGACGTTCTCCGCGTGCCGGCGGGCCGCCTCGACGGCCCGGTCCCGCCCTGCGAGTGCGGCTTCCGCGTGCCGAAGTCTCGCCTCCAGGTCGGAGATACGCGTCTCGGCTGCTTCGCGGTACTCCCGCAGACGTAGGTCCGCCGCCCCGGCCCGTTTCCGGTGGAAGTCCGCGTCCTCGGCCTCGGCCCGGCCGGATATCTCCGCCTGTTCCACCTGGCGGACCAGTCCCTGTCGCACCGCGTGCTGTTCCTGTTCCAGCAGCGCGATCCGCGCTCCGGCCTCGGCCCGCAGAAACTGCTTGCGGCGAGCCAGTGTCCTGTCCATACGCCGCAGCAGCCCGTTCTCAAGGGCGTCGAGCTGCCGCTCCGTGTCCGCCTCCAATGCGGCGGCACGCGCCTCGACGGTCTGCCGCACCCGGCGCTCCTGGACGAGGCACTCCTGGTGTTCGAGCCGCACCCGCTTCAGCTCGGCCTCGTGCTCACGGCGGAGCCCGGCGACGAGCCGCCCGTCGTCCGTGCGTATCTGCTCCTCTTCCTGGACGGCGACGGACAGTGCTCTCTCACCCCCGTTCTCAGAGCACAGTTCCGGGTCCGCTGCCGGACAGCCTCCCGCGCCGTCCACCACCACATCGTGTCCTGACACGTGGTGGTGGCTCTCGTCGCTCTCATCGGGGGGTGCGCCACGTCGCGGGATCATCTCGGTCCGGTCCATCGCGTCGCCGACCCCAGGGGCGGGCGGTGGTTCCTCCGGCGCACCTCGGCTCGGGATGCCCGCAGCGAGTTCCCGCAGCGCGTCGCGCACGGCCAGGCGGGACTCCGAGTTCACCAGCGGCTTCCTGGCCAGGTACGCCGAGGGGGTCAGCCCGACCAGTGCTTCCGACGGTCGCTCGAAGAAGTCCTCGGGCCGGAGCCGGGCCTTTCTCAGCGTGTCGAAGACGCGCTGCAGGACTTCCAGAGCCGCGAGCACCTGGCGGTCCGGCATCCTGCGCTCCCGTGCGGCGCGTACGACGTCCGCGGTGGCCCGAGGCCCGAGGATCACCGTCAGCCGGGCCTGCCCCAGCGCCAGCAGCGCGTATTCGGCCAGCCAGTCGACGCCGCCCTCGAACCTCGCTCCCAGGCGCAGGGCCTTCTCCCAGTCCGCGGTGCGCTGCGCCGGCTCGGCCGGGCCGGGCTTCTCAAGCGACTCGGGCTCGTCGGGCTCTTCTCGCTCGGCGGCCTCAACGACCGAGGTCGAAGGCAGGGGTTCCACGACACCGTCGTGCGTGCCCTTCGCTGTTTCCCTCTTGCCTTCCTCCACCGCCGCACCCTCCTCCCCATCGTTCCGGTGTGACGGCTCATCGACCTCGAGCACGGCATCGTCGGTTCGTGATGACGACTTGACCACCGAGGCAACGGGCTTCGCCTTGCCATGAGCACGCCGCTTCGTCGACGGCGCCTGCGTGCCGTCCTCCGCGCCCTCCTGAGCGTTCCCGCCCTCGTACGCGCTGACGACCCCGGCCATTCGCAAGCGTGCCCTGAATGCTGTGAGGGCCTTGCTCTCCACCTGCCGGATACGCTCCCGGGTCACGCCGAACTCCCGCCCCAGTTCGTCGAGCGTCGAGGGCTCGTCGCCGTCCAGGCCCAGGCGTCGGACAAGGACGCGGGCGTCACGCTCGGAGAAGGTGTCGACGACGGCCATGACGTCTTCCATCAGGAGTGTGTTCACCACTCCCTGCTCCACCGACGGCAGGGCCTGATGTTCCCCGACGAAGTCGCCGAGAGTGGCACCGTCACCGATGACCCGGTCGAGCGAGTCGGTGCGTCGGCTCAGTCTCCGGATCTCCTCCACCTTCTGCACGGTCATGTCGCACCGCACCGCCACGTCGACGGCCGACGTAGGTCGCCCCTGCGCGGCGAGGGCGCGTTCCGCGGCAGCCGCCTTGCGCATCTGGTCATGCATGTGGACCGGGATCCGAATGAGAGCACCCTCGTCCGCGATGGCCCGGGCTACCTGCTGCCGCACCCACCAGGTCGCGTACGTCGAGAACTTGTAGCCCTTGGCCGGGTCGAACTTGCGAGCGGCTCTCATCAGCCCGAGCGTTCCCACCTGGAACAGGTCCTCGTAGTCCAACCCCTGCTCCAGGTAGGGGCGGATGAGCGAGTGCACAAGGCGCTGGTTGTGCAGGACCAGACAGTCGCGGGCCCTGATCCTCAGATCACCGGACGGCAGTCCGCTCAGTTCCTCGGCGTCGGGCTCCTGTCCCATGCGATCCGCGCCGCCGCGCAGCAGCACGGTGAGGCCGACCTCGGCCTCGGCCTTCAGGAGAGAGTCTCCGGGGCGTCTTCGGAAGCGGTCCTCCTCCAGTACGGCCAGTGCCGCGACGACGGCGGCGTCAACGTCCCGGCCCTCCGCCCCGGCCTCCGGCTTCTCCGAGGCCGACGGCGCTTCCTCCTCGCCTCCGGCCTCACCTCCGGGCCGAGTCTCCTCCGTACGGGGATCGTCCGGCGCAGCGTCCTCGTCGGTGTCGCGCACGTTTGCCCAGGACCTCAGCGCAGCCGTCTGTCGTGCACCGAGTCCTGCCAGCCGGGCGACACCGTCCACCGCTCTGGAGGTCACGTACCCGTCGGTGTCCGTGTAGCGCAGCAGCAGAGCTTGCACCAGGTCGGCACCAGGGAACACGTTTTCCCCACGAATCAGTGCAACTTTTTCCATATCCGGAGCGTCCGCGTCTACATGAGCACGCGCGTCCTGGACATGCAGGCCCAATCGGGCCAGCTCGTTCCGCAGCCTGTCTCGCTCGGCATGGCCGAGCCCCAGGGTTCGCATGCTCTGCGCGAAGACCGCCTCGGGTACGACACCGTTCACGGAGGCATGCCTCAGCCGAGACAGCAGCTCTCCCATCGCGGCCCTCAAGCTTGGCGCAGTCGCTTCGCCGACGGTTCGATCCTGCACGCCACCCACCCCCGCTCACTCCATGGCGAGACTAGAGGTGGCGCGTTGACGATGTCAACAGATTGAGCACATATCAAATATTGCCATCGTCGTGTACGGTAATGACTGCCTCACTGTCCGTTCTGACACCATGGGCCGTGCGGCAGCAGGTCAGGGGGCGCGTTCCGTTTCGGAACCGCGAGAACGTGAGCAGCAGGCAGTAGAGGAGCGGCAGTGAGCCAGGAGCTGGTCGACGCCAGATTCCGTATCGGGCGCGTCATCGGCAGGGGCAACATGGGGGAGGTGCACCAGGCCGAGGACCTGCGCGCTCCCGAAGGCTCGCCCGGGCGCACCGTCGCCGTGAAGACGATCCTGCGTCGCCGCACCGGAGGCCGGATCGACACCGGCGGCGACACCAAGGCCGTCGAGCGCTTCGCCCGCGAGGTGGCCATCATGCGGACGCTGCGGGACCACCCCAACCTCACCCGGCTCGTCGCCGGTGGCATCGCCGCGGACTGCGACGATCTGCCCTACCTGGCGATGGAGTTCCTGGACGGCGAGTCGCTGCGCGACCTCATCGAGGAGGAGTCCCAGCTCCCGGTCGCCTGGGTCGCCGCCATCGGCGCGCAGATCGCCGCCGGACTCGCCGCCGCGCACGCTGAGGGCGTGGTCCACCGGGACCTGAAGCCCGCCAACGTCATGCTCACGCGGGGTGGCACGGTCAAGGTGCTCGACTTCGGCATGGGCAGCATCGTCGACGACCCGGACCAGACCCGCCTGACCAGCACCGGGGTCAGCGTGGGCACGGCCCGCTACATGGCGCCCGAGCAGTGCCAGGCCAAGCAGGTGACCCAGGCCGCCGACCTGTACGCGCTGGGCTGCGTGCTGTACGAGATGCTGGTCGGCGTCCCTCCGTTCACGAGCGAGTCGGCGTACGAGCTCGCAGAGCTGCATGTCCACCAGGAGCCCAGCCCCGTCCGCGCGATCCGCAGCGAGGTCCCCGCCGAGCTCGCCCGTCTCGTCGACCGGCTACTGGCCAAGGACCCGGCGAACCGCCCGGCCGACGCCGTGACCGTGCGGGACGCCCTGCTCCCCCTCGCCGTACCGTCGTCGGACGGCACCAGCCTCGTCCCCGTCTGGAGCGAGCGGGACCCGACGCTCCCCCTGCGCGAGACCGCCCCGGCCCCGGTGACCGCCCCGCTGCGGCCACCCGCCCCGGTGACCGGCTCCGGCGTCGGCATGGACGTCTTCGGTGTCCATCAGACGCTGATCCGCGACTACCGCTCCTTCACGGAGGGCGGCACCGTCATCCGCGACGAGCGCATCAAGGCGTACGTCGAGAAGGACCTGGACGCCAAGTCCCAGTGGCCGAACCCCTGGCTGTCGCTCAACCCGTTCTTCCAGGGCGGCGGCACGGTGGTCGAACTCGCCCAGCAGAAGGTGCTGCACCCCGAGTGCGCCCGCATCTTCCAGGCGAAGAAGACCGAGGGCGGCACCGTCTGCGACGGCCGACCGCTGCTCCTGCACCGGCATCAACGCGACGCCATCGACGCCGCCGCCTCAGGAGCGTCTTACGTCCTGACGACCGGCACCGGCTCCGGCAAGTCGCTCTCCTACATCGTCCCGATCGTCGACAAGGTGCTGCACGAGCGCGACGAGGAGGGCCCTAACGCTCCGAAGCGCGTGCGGGCGATCATCGTGTATCCGATGAACGCGCTCGCCAACAGCCAGCTGCGGGAGCTGGAGAAGTACCTGCGCGACGGCTACGGCGCCGGCCGTGAGCCGGTCACCTTCGCCCGCTACACGGGCCAGGAGAACGACGAGAAGCGCAAGGAGATCCGCGACAACCCGCCGGACATCCTGCTCACCAACTACGTGATGCTGGAACTGATGCTGACCCGCCCGGCCGACCGGGCGAGCCTCATCAAGATGGCGCGGGGCCTCGAGTTCCTCGTCTTCGATGAACTGCACACCTACCGCGGCCGTCAGGGCGCCGACGTCGCCCTGCTGATCCGCCGGGTCCGCGAGGCCTGTCAGGCGCAGAACGTCCAGTGCATCGGCACCTCGGCCACCATGTCGACGGAGGGCACGCTGGAGGACCAACGGCATGTGGTCGCCGGTGTGGCGAGCACGCTGTTCGGCACGGCGGTCCGCCCCGAGCACGTCATCGGCGAGACCCTGGTCAGGGCGACCGGTGAGGCGCCCGCCACCGTGCCGGCCGAGCGCCTCACCTCCTCCGCTCCGCGCGCCTACGACGACCTGGCGCGCGACCCGCTGGCCCGCTGGATCGAGGACCGCTTCGGCCTGGTCGAGGACGACGCGACGGGCCGCCTCGTACGTCGGCCGCCCACGAAGATCGAGGTCGCGGCGCGTGAGCTGCACGAGACGTCGGGCGTCGACGAGGAGAGTTGCGCGAAGGCGATCCGCGCCACCCTGGAAGCCGGCTCGCAGGCGCTCAACCCGCGCAACGAACGGCCGCTGTTCGCGTTCCGCCTGCACCAGTTCCTCTCCAAGGGCGACACCGTCTACGTCACCCTGGAGGACAAGCCCTCCCGCCACCTCACCCGCTCCTACCAGCTCGAACAGCCGGGCAGCGGCGGCAAGTCGCTGATCCCGCTGGCGTTCTGCCGGGAGTGCGGCCAGGAGTACCTGACGGTGTGGCGTACGGAGAAGGACGGCGAGGTCCGTTACGAGGCCCGCCGCGACACCTCTGCGACCGGCGGCCGACAGGGCGACGGCTACCTCTACGTCGACCACGAGCGCGAGTGGCCGTCCAACGTGCAGTACGCGGTGGACGACCGCCGACTGCCGGAATCCTGGCTGGAGTTGGACGACAAGGGCCAGGAGGTCGTCAAGCGTACCTACCGCGACCGGGTGCCGAAGGCGGTCACCGTCGACGCGTTCGGCCGCGAGGGCCGGGGCGAACTGAAGGCCGCGTTCGTCCCCTCGCCGTTCCTGTTCTGCCTGCACTGCGGTGTGGCGTACGAGCAGACGCGCGGCCGGGACTTCGCCAAGCTGGCGACGCTGGACCAGGAGGGCCGCTCCTCCGCGACCTCGCTGGTCTCGGCGTCGATCGTCCGCTCGCTGAAGTCGGTGCCGGAGGAGGCCCTCGACAAGAAAGCGCGCAAGCTCCTCACCTTCGTCGACAACCGGCAGGACGCCTCCCTCCAGGCGGGCCACTTCAACGACTTCGTGCAGATCACCCAACTGCGCGGCGCGCTGTACCGGGCGGCGCTGGACACCGGCGACGACGGCCTGCACCACGAGGAACTCGCCTCGGCGGTGACCAACGCCCTCGCCGTCTCACCCGCCGACTACACGGGCGAGGCCGACCTACCGCCGTCGCTGGCCCGCAACGCGGCCCGCACCCTGCGGGACGTGGTCGCCTTCCGCCTCTACCTCGACCTCGAACGCGGCTGGCGCATCACCATGCCCAACCTGGAACAGACGGGCCTGCTGGAGATCGACTACGAGGACCTGGGCTGGGTCGCCGCCAAGCAGGACCGCTGGGAGGGCACGCACCAGGCACTGCGGGACGCCGATCCGGCGCTGCGGGCCGAGATCACGAAGGCCCTGCTGGACGAGATGCGCCGCTCCCTCGCCATCGACGTCTCGTACTTCCGTGACGACACCTTCGACTCCCTCCAGCGCGCGAGCGAGGAGCGGCTGGTCGACCCGTGGGTGCTGTCCTCCGCCGACAAGCCCCGGGTCGGCATCGCCTTCCCGTACCCGTCCCGGCCCGGCACGGACCGTTCGAGCCTGTTCCTGTCGGCACGCGGCAAGTTCGGCAAGTATCTGCGGCGCTCGGACCGTGCCTTCCGCGACCTGCACCAGGACGACCTCCAGCTGATCATCACCGAGCTGCTGAAGGTGCTGACCAAGGCGGGCCTGGTGAAGGAGGTGGAGGCCGCTCCGCAGCGCGCCGGCCGCTACCGCAGGGCCTCGTCCGCCGCCACGACCGGTTACCGGGTGGCCGCCCAGTCGCTGGTGTGGCGCGCGGGCAAGGGCGAGTCGGGCGCGCACGATCCGCTGACGCGCACGTATCAGAGCGGCGACGGCCCGCGCATCAACACGTTCTTCCTCAAGCTGTACCGGGAGACGGCCGACGCGCTGTCGGGCCTGTACGCCCGCGAGCACACGGCCCAGGTGTCCCCCGCGGACCGCGAGGCCCGCGAAGAGGCCTTCCGCAAGGCCGAGTTGAAGTTGCTGTACTGCTCTCCCACGATGGAGCTGGGCGTGGACATCTCCGAGCTCAACGCGGTGATGATGCGCAACGTGCCGCCCACGCCTGCCAACTACGCCCAGCGTTCGGGCCGCGCGGGCCGCAGCGGCCAGCCCGCGCTGGTCACGACGTACTGCGCGACGGGCAACAGCCACGACCAGTACTACTTCCGCCGCTCCGAGCGGATGGTGGCGGGCGCGGTCGCCCCGCCCCGGCTGGACCTCGCCAACGAGGACCTGGTCCTCTCCCACCTCCAGGGCATCTGGATCGCCGAGGCCGGCCTGCGCTTGGGCCGTTCCCTCCCCGAGGTGCTCGACGTGTCGTACCCGGACGGCGGCGACCGCCCGGACCCGGCGCTGCACCTGCTGCCGGACATCCGGGACGCGGCGCACGACGACGGTGCCCAGCGGCGCACGGTGAACGCGGCCCTGCGCGTCCTCGGCCCGCTGTTCGAGGACTTCGCGGACACCACCTGGTGGCACGACGACTGGATCGACGACAAGGTGCGGACGGTCGCCGAGCGCTTCGACCGCGCCTTCGACCGCTGGCGCAGCCTGTTCCGGGCTGCCCTCGACGACCAGTACGTCCAGAACAGGCGCCGCCTGGACTACAGCCTCACCGAGAGCGACCGCAACCGCGCCAACGCCCGCCGCCGCGAGGCCGAGACCCAGCTGAACCTGCTGATGAACGAGAGCGTCGACAGCAAGTCGGTCCTCTCCGACTTCAACCCCTACCGCTACCTGGCCTCCGAGGGCTTCCTGCCCGGCTACAGCTTCCCGCGCCTGCCGCTGGCCGCGTACATCCCGACGATCGGCCGCCGCCGCGGCGACGGCGACTACCTCCAGCGCCCCCGCTTCCTCGCCATCCGCGAGTTCGGCCCCGGCTCGCTCATCTACCACGAGGGCGCCCGCTACCAGGTCACCCGCATCCAGCTGCCCCCGGACTCCTCCGGCGAGCTGACCACCGGCGAGGCCCGCCGCTGCGCGAACTGCGGCTACCACCACGAGCCCAAGGAGCGCGAGGACCGCTGCGGCTTCTGCGACGAGACGCTGGGCGCGGCCACCTACGGCCTGCTGCACCTGCACACCGTGTACACCACCCGCCGCGAGCGGATCTCCTCGGACGAGGAGGAGCGGCGCCGGGCCGGTTTCCGGCTGGAGACCTCGTACCGCTTCCACGACCACGGCATCCGCAAGGGCCGCCTCAACGCGACGATCACGGACCCGGACGGCCGGTTGGCGCAGATCGCCTACGGCGACTCCGCGACCGTCCGCATCACCAACACCGGCCGGGTACGCGCCCGTACGGAGGAACCGCCGGGCTACTGGCTGGACCTGGCCGACGGACGCTGGATGAAGGACAAGGACGCGGCCGAGGCGGTCGGCGACTTCAGTGAGCTGCCGGCGGTCGACGAGGACGGCAACGAGCGGCGCCGCAAGAAGCGGGTCATCCCGTTCGTGGAGGACCGCCGCAACATCCTCGTGGTCACCCTCGACGAGGCGCTGCCCGAGCCGGTCGCGCTCACGCTGATGTACGCGCTGGAACGGGGCATCGAGGCCGCGTTCGAGCTGGAGGACGCCGAGCTGTCCAGCGAACTCCTGCCGCCGGACGACGGCCCCAGGCGCCGCATCCTGTTCACGGAGGCCGCCGAGGGCGGCGCCGGCGTACTGCGCCGCCTCCAGGCCGAGGACGACGCCCTCGCCAAGGCGGCCCTCCGAGCACTGGAGATCTGCCACTTCTCCGAGGACGGCAAGGACGAGGGCGACGAGGAACACCGCCCGGGACGGGCCTGCGCGCTCGGCTGCTACGAGTGCCTGCTCACCTACGGCAACCAGCTCGACCACGCCCAGATCAACCGGCACACGGTGGCCGCTCTGCTGGTGCGGTTCGCGACGGCGTCGGCGCGGCGCGAGTCGCGGGGCGAGTCCCGCTCGGAGCAGTACCGCCGACTGCTGGCCGCGTCCCCCGCCGAACCGACGGCCGTCGAGACGTCGGCGTCCGAACTGGCCGCGCAGGGCGACTTCCTGGGCTGGGCGAAGGCACGCGGCCTTCGGCTTCCCGACGAGAAGGACGTGTTCCTGACCGAGGCGAACGCGGCACCGGACTTCGTCTACCGGCTCCCGGGCGCCAACGTCGCGGTGTTCGTCGACGGCCCCGACACCGAGGCGAGCGCGCTGCGCGACGCCGACGCCGAGGAGCGGCTGTTCGACGCCACCTGGGACGTGGTCCGCTTCCCGCACGACGCCGACTGGGACGCCGTAGCCGCCGCCAACACCCGCTACTTCGGCTCCCCGGCCGCCAACTGACCGCCCACGGTTCGACCGACCACCAAGAGGATTTGACGATCGCTATGGCATTCACGTTCTCCGCCGGATCCCTGGTGAAGGCCCGTGGCCGCGAGTGGGTGGTGCTCCCCGAGAGCGAGCCCGACCTGCTCGTCCTGCGCCCGCTCGGCGGCTCGGACGACGACATCGCGGCCGTCCTCCCGTTCGAGCCCGTCGAGGAGGCCCGCTTCGCACCGCCCGAGCCGGCCGACCTCGGCGACCAGCGGGCGGCGGGACTGCTGCGCACGGCCCTGCGGGTCGGCTTTCGCTCGGGCGCGGGCCCGTTCCGCTCCCTGGCGGGCATCGCGGTCGAGCCCCGCGCCTACCAGCTCGTACCGCTGCTGATGGCCCTGCGCCAGAAGACGGTACGGCTGCTGATCTCGGACGACGTCGGTATCGGCAAGACGATCGAGGCGGGCCTGATCGCGAGCGAGATGCTGGCACAGGGCGAGGCGAGCGGTCTCGCGGTGCTCTGCTCCCCGGCCCTGGCCGAACAGTGGCAGCAGGAGCTGCGCGGCAAGTTCGGCATCGACGCCGAGCTGGTCCTGTCCTCGACGGTGTCGCGCCTGGAGCGTGGCCTGGACCTGGGCCAGTCGTTGTTCGACAAGTACCCGAACGTGATCGTGTCGACGGACTTCATCAAGTCCACCCGCCACCGCGACGACTTCGTACGCCACTGCCCCGACCTGGTGATCGTCGACGAGGCCCACACCTGCGTGGCCGCGGACGACACGTCGGCCAGCACGCAGAACCAGCTGCGCTACGAGCTGTTGCGCCGGGTGGCCAAGGACACGGAACGGCACCTGCTGCTCGTGACGGCGACCCCGCACAGCGGCAAGGAGTCGGCGTTCCGGAACCTGCTCGGCCTGGTCAAACCGGAGCTGGCGGACGTGAACCTGGAGTCGGAGAACGGCAGGAAGCTGCTCGCCCAGCACTTCGTGGCCCGCAAGCGGGCGGACGTACGCCAGTACCTGACGAAGGAGGACGGCCTGGCGGACGACTCCCTCGCCGAGCGCACCGCCTTCCCCTCGGACCGCTTCTTCAAGGACGAGACGTACAAGTTGTCCCCCGAGTACCGGGCCCTGCTGGACGACGCGATCGAATACGCGAGCGAGCGCGTCGAGGAGGCGGGCGGCCAGGGCCGGCGCGAGGCCCGTATCGCCTGGTGGTCGGCGATCGCGCTGCTGCGCTCACTGGTGTCGTCCCCGGCCGCGGCGGCGCAGACGCTGACGACGCGCTCAGCGGCGGCGATCGCGGCGTCGGCGGAGGAGGCCGACAAGCTGGGCGCTCCCCTCAACAGCGACGCGGCGGACAGCGACGCCATGGAGGGCATGGACGTGGCACCGGGCGCGGAGACGCAGGAGAGGGCCGACGAGGGGCCGGTGAAATCGCGGCTGGCCGAACTGGCCGACCTGGCGGCGCAGTTGAAGGGCCCGGAGAAGGACCTCAAGCTGAAGGCCCTCATCAAACACCTCAAGGCCCTGCTGGCCGACGGCTACAACCCAATCGTCTTCTGCCGCTACATCCCGACGGCCAAGTACCTGGCGGAGCAGCTCGCGAACGACCCGGAGACGAAGAAGCGCGGCCCCTTGGGCGCGAGGACGGTCGTCAAGGCGGTCACCGGCGAGCTGTCGCCGCAGCAGCGCATCGAGCGGATCGACGCGCTGGCGGCGGAGGCCGGCGAGGACGCGGCGGCCCGCCGGGTCCTGATCGCCACGGACTGCCTCTCGGAGGGCGTCAACCTCCAGCACTACTTCGACGCCGTCGTCCACTACGACCTGGCCTGGAACCCCACCCGCCACGACCAGCGCGAGGGCCGCGTCGACCGCTACGGCCAGCGCCGTGACGAGGTCCGGGTCATCACCCTCTACGGCGACGACAACGGCATCGACGGCAAGGTCCTGGAGGTGCTCATCAAGAAGCACCGCCAGATCAAGAAGGACCTCGGCATCTCGGTCTCCGTCCCGGACGAGCTGTCGACGGGCGTGACGGACGCGATCGTGGAGTGGCTGCTGATGCGCGGCCGGGAGAACGAGGACGCCCTGTTCGGCGCCGACGCCTTCAAGGTCGGCAAGGAGAAGCTGGAGAGCGACTGGAACTCGGCGGCGGAACGCGAACGGCAGTCCCGCTCCCGGTTCGCCCAGCGCTCCGTCCACCCGGAGGAGGTGGCCCGCGAGGTCGCCTCGATCCGGGAGGCACTGGGCGGGGCGGGCGAGATCCGGACCTTCGCACGAGAGGCACTGGGCGCCCTGAACGCCGTACTGCGCGACAGCGGCGACGACTTCACCGCACAGGTCGGCGGCACCCCGGCGGGCCTGCGGGACGCGCTGGCGCCGGTGGTGGGCGCAGAGGTTGTCGAGAAGGACCGCGAGATCCCGTTCCGTACCGACCCGGCCGTGGCGCGAGGGGAGGCGGCGCTGGTCCGCACCGACCCGGTGGTGGGCGCACTCGCGTCCCACGTGCTCAACGCCGCGCTGGACACCCGGGCGGAGGGCGCCCGCCCGGCCCGCCGCTGCGGAGTGATCACGACGGACGCGGTGAGCACCAGGACGACCCTGCTCCTGGTCCGCTACCGCTTCCACCTCACCCTGCCGTCCCGGAGCGGCGAACGGCAGCTGGTCGCGGAGGACGCGCGCCTGCTGGCCTTCGAGGGCGCGCCGAGGAACGCGGTGTGGCTGCCGCCGGAGCGAGCGGCCGGGCTGCTGGACGCGACGGCGTCGGAGAACACCGACCCGCACTTCGGGGAGCGCACGATGACCCGCATCCTCGATCAACTACCCGACGTGAACGGCCACTTGGAAACGTACGGCGACGATCTGGCCGCCGATCTGCACGCGGCCCACCGCCGGGTGCGCGTCGCCTCCGGCGAGATCGTCCGGGGTCTGTCGGTCACCGCCCAGAAGCCGGCCGACATCCTCGGCGCGTACGTCTACCTGCCCGCCGCTGCTGCCGCCGCTGCCTCTGTCTCGGTTGGAGTGTCCGCCTGATGTCCGCCACCACCCGCAACCAGGTGTTCACCGCCGTCCACACGGTCGGGGGGCTGCTGCCGGCCGACATGCTGGTGCGGATCTCCGAGGGCAGGCCCACGAAGGATCTCAAGGGTCTCGCTCCCTCCGACTACCGCATTCCGGGCTCCCGTTCGGTGCGTGACGAGGCAGAGCGCCATTGGGACAACCTCAAGTCGCTGTGGCGCGAGCTGCGAGAGAAGCTGCCCGCCGAACCGGAGTCGTCGGTCCGCCCGGACAGCACCGGATACGCCCGCGCCAACTGGGTGGAGCCGCTGTTCGAGACGCTGGGCTTCGGCCACCTCACTCCGGTCGGAGAACAGGGCATCCTGTCAGACGACGGCACGAAGACGTTCCCGATCAGCCACCGTCGCGATAACACGCTGGTACACGTCACGGCGTGGAACGTGCAGCTCGACAAGCACCGGGGAGCGGGGGCCCCGGCTCCTCAGTCGCTGCTGCAGGAGGCTCTGAACCGCACTGAGGCCCACTTGTGGGCGCTACTGACCAACGGTCGTCAGCTGCGTCTGCTGCGCGACTCCACCGCGCTTGCCACGGCCGCCTACGTGGAGTTCGACCTTGAGGCGATCTTCGACGGTGAGCTGTTCAGCGAGTTCGTCGTCCTGTACCGACTCCTGCACGCCTCCCGGTTCGAGAGCCCAGACGGCGGCACGCAGTGGACCTGCTGGCTGGAGGTGTGGCGGGACACGGCGATCCGCCTGGGCGCACGTTTCCTGGACGACATCAGCGAAGGCGTTCGACTCGCGATCAAGGAGCTTGGCACAGGTTTCCTCAGGCATCCGGCGAACAGCGCGCTGCGCGAGAACTTCGACCGCCACACCTACCACAAGGCGTTGCTGCGACTGGTGTACCGCCTGCTGTTCGCCTTCGTCGCCGAGGACCGCGACGCCCTCCACCCGCCGAAGACCCCGGCGGAGGCCCGCAAGCGATATGCCGACTACTTCTCGACGGCCCGTTTGCGCGGGCAATCCCGTCGGCGCCGGGGCACCTCGCACGCGGACCGGTGGGAAGCCTTGCGTCTCGTCCTCGGCGCGCTCGGCAAGGAGGACGGGCTGCCGGAACTCGGCCTGCCGGGCTTGGGCGGCCTGTTCGACGACACACCGGCCGACGCCCCGCTGCACGACCTGAGCCTTGCAAACGTGCATCTGCTCGCCGCTGTACGGCATCTGGCGGTCGTCCGTGACACGGAGGCCCAGCGGTGGCGTACGGTCGACTACCGCACGCTGGACGCGGAAGAACTGGGTGCGATCTACGAGTCCTTGCTCGACCTCGTGCCCGAGGCAAGCAAGGACCGCGCTTTCGAGCTGGTGCCGCGGGCCGGTAATGAGCGCAAAAGGACCGGGTCGTACTACACGCCCAGCTCGCTGGTGGACGTGCTGCTCGACTCCACTCTGGACCCGGTGATAGATGCCGCGCAGGAGCGAGGCGAGAAGAAGGCCGCCGAGGCGAAGCAGACGGACGGACGCGAAACTGTCGTCTCGGAGCTGCTGTCACTGACCGTCTGTGACCCCGCTTGTGGGTCCGGCCACTTCCTCGTGGCTGCCGCTCGCCGTATCGCGAAGCGGGTGGCGGCGGTCCGGAAGCAGACTCCAGAGCCCACGGCGGAGGACGTGCGGAGCGCGCTGCACGAGGTGATCGCCCGGTGTGTCTACGGCGTCGACCTCAACCCGATGGCTGTGGAGCTGGCCAAGGTCTCACTTTGGATGGAGGCGCTGGAACCGGGGAAGGCGCTGGGCTTCCTCGACGCACACGTGAAACTCGGTAATGGGCTCATCGGGGCGACACCGGCGTTGCTGCGAGGCGGAGTTCCTGATGAGGCGTTCAAGGCCGTTGAGGGCGACGATCCGTCGGTGGCCAAGAGCTGGCTCAAGCGGAACAAGGAAGAACATCAGGGGATCGTGACGCTCGACGCCGAGATGGAGGAGTCGGTCAGCGTCACGAACTCGGCGTTCGCCGAGGATCTACGCAACCTCCTCGACACATCGCCCACCGACAAACTCGGTGAGGTACGCAGGCTGGCTCAGCGGTACCGGAGGTGGGAGAAATCCGCCGCGTACCGCGACGCGATGAAGATCGCGGACGCGTGGTGCGCCGCGTTCATGTGGGAGAAGACGGTGTCCGCTCCCGCCCCGGTGACACAGCGGGTGTTCCTGTCGCTCCAGTCGGAGGACGGGAAGGGCGCGTTGAAGGAGACGCACGACGAGATCGGGCGGCTGAGCGAGGAGTACCGGTTCTTTCACTGGCATCTGGAGTTTCCGGATGTTTTCAGCGTGCCCGAGGACTCTTCAGGGTTGGAGGTTGACCCTGTCACTGGGTGGGCGGGGGGCTTTTCCTGCGTATTGGGTAATCCTCCGTGGGACAAGGTCGACTTCAAGGATCAGGAGTACTTCAGCGTCGTCGAGCCGTCTCTGGCCCAACTCTCCGGACAGAAACGTCGAGCCGCGATTGCAGAGTGGGCCTCCGAAAATGAGGAGGGCGACAAGTATCACGCGGCACGGCGACGGGTGAAGTCCTCGTTCCACTTCCTGGGCGCTTCTGGAACATACCCGCAGCTTCGAAAAGGGCTGGCGGTCAAGGGAGTCAACTCACTCCAGACCGATCAGCTGTTCACAGAACGGTTCGTCTCCATCACAGGGACCGAAGGGCGATGCGGCACAGTCGTACCGACTCAAATCGCCACAGGTGCGGGGGCTCAGTTCCTATTCCAGGATCTGTCACGACGGAGTGTGGTCAAGCATCTGTACGACTTTGAGAACGGCCAGCGAGAAAAGTTGTTCCCAGCTGTTGACTCTCGCTACCAGTTCGCCCTGATCTCCCTTACGGGCAGAGGCCTGAGCGAGCCAGCTGCGCGCTTCGCATTCTTCCTAGGCCACCCGGACGAACTGGCTGACGGTAAGGCGGTGTTCGCGTTGTCACCGGAAGAGATCGCCCTCATCAACCCGAACACGGGGACCCTGCCGGTGTTTCGCACGCGGCGGGATGCCGATCTCACTGGTGCCATTCAGCGCAGGGTGCCAGTGCTGGTGCGCGATCATCGTGCGGACGGCAACCCGTGGCATCTATCCTTCAAGCAGTTCATCAACCTAACCGATGACTCGGACCTCTTCCGTGAGCCAACACAACTGGATTCACAAGGCTGGCATTTGGAGGGGAATATCTTCCTGCGCGACGGCGAGCGCATGCTACCCCTCTATGACGCGAAGATGGCCCATCTCTTCGATCACCGTTGGAACAGCTACTACGGACTCGGCAACGACGACTACGAGCGAGTACCGCTAGAGGCCAAGCAGGATCCGTACGGGGCAGCACAGCCACGTCAATGGATCCAGGATGCTGGACTGATTCCCACCACGCGCAAGGGTAATTCGGTGCGGATTTCTGGTGTCGACGAGCGCCTCAAAGCGCTGGAATGGAGCCGAGGCTGGTTGCTCGGCTGGCGCCGAGTGGCCCGCGTTACTGACGAACGCACAGCAATTCCCGCGTTCCTCCCCCGCGTAGGTGTGGGCAATACGTTCCCCTTGATGTTCCCGAATGTTCCCCCTGAGCTGTGCGCAGCCCTCGTGAGCGCGCAGAGCTCCTTGGTCTTCGACTACGTGGCACGCCAAAAGGTCGCTGGCATCGACGCCGGGCTGAGGACCTGGAAGCAGCTTCCCGTCCCTCACCCCGACAACATGGCCCCACACACCGCCTTCCTCACCCCCCGCACCCTCGAACTCGTCTACGTCTCCTGGGAGATGGAGCCCTTGGCGAAGGATCTCGGTGACACGGGAGCTCCCTTCGTCTGGTCCGAAGACCGCCGCACGCAACTCCGAGCAGAACTGGACGCCTATTTCTTCCACCTCTATGGAGTCTCCCGCGAGGACGCCGACTACATCCTGGAGTCATTCAAGACCGACAACGGCGGCCTGAAGAACAACGAGATCGCCAGGTACGGCGAGTACCGCACCAAGCGTCTCGTACTCACCGAGTACGACCGCATGGCCGCCGCCGGCCTCACCCTGGAGAACCCGCTCGTCGAAGGTGAGACCTACACCTCTACCCTCACCCCGCCCCCGGGCCACGGCCCCCGTCACGAAGGGCGCGGACAGTGACAAGTCCGCCGTCGGCTTCGGGGCCCAGGGCCGAGGCCATAGCCCGGGAACGGGAACGGCTGAAGGCGCTCAGGGAACGCCGAGACGCCCAGAGCGCGGACACGGGCGTCGACGGGTTCACCGTACGCAGGTGGCGCAAGGTGGGGGTGTTCGGAGCCCAGGCGGTACTTCAGGCCCATGCTGTACTCCAGCAACTTGCGCCCCTCGCGCAAGACGCGACCCATGACGCCCTGGCCGACGCCCTGCGCGACGCACCGGACGACCGGCTGCTGCCTGCCGTACGGGCCGTCCTTGAACAGGCCACCCCAGACACAGTCGCCGCCACGCTCACGGCCGCCCACGCGGGCGGCTTCCTGTGGCTGTCCGAGATCGGGGAGCAACGGCTCACCGCACTGACAGCGGGCGGCGACGACACACTCGCTGTCCCCGGGAGCGAGGACCCCTCCGGGGCGTTCGCCCTCCTCGCCACGTTCGCGACCCCGGATGGCACGGCCGCCTTTCCGCCTCGTACGCTGCCGCGCTTGCTGCCCTGGATACCTCTGAGTGTCCTCGACGACCTCGTCGACGCCGGCACGGTCGGCCCCGAGCACCAGCCCTGGCAGTACCGGACCGAGCAGCCGGAGCACGCGTACCTCAAAGCCCGCCTCGTTCCTGATCAGGTGACCACCGATCAGGCAACCGCATTGGACTGGTCGGCCTGGCAGCGACGGGCCACGTTCCTTGCTGGGGGCGACCCGCTGCCCCCGGGCGGCGATGTCTACGACCTCCTGGAGCGAGTTGCAGACGGAGACGCTTCGGTTGTAAAGGAACTCGAAAGGGAGCTGCCCCGCGATCTGGTGCTCCGGCTGCGCCGGATCCTCGGCGGGGTCGACGTCGGCAACTGGGACCGGGACGTATGGGAAGACCGGGGTCTGTGGCGGCTCGTCTTCTCCTTGTGGGAGCCCAAGGCCGCCGTCAACCCGTCGCGTTCGCCCCTGCACGCGCTCATGGCCCTGCGTCAGGCCTACGACCTGCTGTGCCTGAACGAACTGGCCCATGCGTCGGCGCAGATAGACAAGTTGGTCTCGTTCGAGACCGCTGCCCCGGCCTACCGAGCCGAGGCCCTCAACCTCCATGCCTACACGCTGCTGCTCCGGGAGGAACTGGACGCCGCAGCCGTCGTCCTGGAGGGGATCAGCGGATCGCACAGGTCCGCCGAGTCAAACCTCCGCATGGTTCGGCAGCGCCGGACCGTTCCCCGTAACGACAGACCGGCAGCCTCCAATCCCTATCTGGACCTCGGGCTGCCGCACGGCTCGGCGAGCTGGGAAACCCGGTACCGGGACCTCCGGCGGGAGCATGTGCACGACGTGGACGTCAGCGCGCGGCTCAACAGCGCGATGAAACGCATCAGAGACGCCGAGCGCGACAACGACTGGTCGGGGTTCTTCGTGCTGCCGCTCGACCTGGACGTGTACGCCCTTCCGGACGAGGTGCCGGTCACGCTGGTCCCGCCCCTGGCACCTTTGACCAGGCGAACGACGCCTCATTCCCCCGAAAGCCTGGCGCTCGTGCGACAGCAGGCGGTGGCGGATCTGCTGCCCTACCTGCTCAGCGCGCCCCGGCGCCCCGATCACAACGCAAGGATGCACACACAGTGAGACACGTGCCCCGTAGGCTGCGGAAACCCTCAGCCGCACCCAAACAGGAGCCCCGCAAAGGGAACAACGGTCTCAAGCACCGTCAGGAGAAGCGGCGGGCGGCAGCCGAAACCCCCAAGGACTCCCCACGCACCTACCGCCCAGAAGAACTGCTGAGTCCTCCCACGCTGCTCTCCCGCTTCACCGAACGGGCGACCGAACTCATGGCCGCGCTCCCGGAGGAGGGACGCCCCACCCAGGCCGCTGTGACGGGTGCCTTGCGTCAGGCCGTTCTGGAGGCGTTCCGCTCCCGGGAGGAGTACGTGGCCCGAATGGTCGAGGTCGATCTGCTCGCCGGCGCACCTAAGCAGAACGCGAGTTCGCTCCGGAAAGGCATCCGTGCCGCCCTCCTGGACCAGGGTGTGCGGTGTGTCGACTCGCCCGACGGTGAAAGTGAGCTCTTCGTCGTGGTGGAGGGCGAGGGCGAGGCGTTCGAGGTGCTGCGCCCCGCCTACGTGGACCAGGCCACCGGCAAGCTGGTGCTCTCCGGACAACTGCGCCGCCTGCCCGGGGTGCAGGAAGGTGACCAAGCTGCCGGGGAGGACTCGTGACCGCGACCGGGATCGACTTCGGCACCACCAACTCCGTGGTGGCCCAGTGGCTCGGCGACGACGCCGACGTGCTGCTGCTGGACGCCCACCACATCGACGCCGACTGGCGCCGTCCCGGCTTCGAGTACCTCTTCCCGTCGGTGGTGGGCATGAGCTCGCTGCGTCGAGGGGCATTGTTCGGCTGGGAGGCCAAGCTCCGCTCCGAGGAAGCGGCCGAGGCCTGCAAGCGACTCCTCAAGAGCGACGAATACGTCACGATCCAGGGCCGCAGGTTCGCGGCCACAACGGTGGCCGCGGGTGTCTTCCAGGCCATGCGAAAGGGCGCGGAGCACAACCTCACCGCCATCGACCAGGCCGTGATCACTGTGCCCGCCAATGCCACGGGTGCAGCGCGCTACCGCACGCGCGCCGCCGCGCAGTTCGCGGGTATCGAGGTCCTGGCGCTGCTCAACGAGCCGACGGCGGCCGCGATCTCATACGTGCACGAGTTGCAAGAGGCCCGCACCATTCTGGTTTTCGACTGGGGTGGCGGCACCATCGACGTCACCGTGCTCGATTACCAGGACGGGTTCTTCGAGGAGCTCGCGTCGCGGGGCGTGACCGAGCTGGGCGGTCTGGAGATCGACCGTCGGCTGCGCGACCTCGTCCTCGAACGGGCTCCGGCACGATCGGTGTGGACGCCCGCGCAGGAGCGGCAGTTCGCGCTGGACGTGGAGCGCAACAAGATCCGGCTGTCCTCCGAAAACTCCGTCACCATCAGGACCCCGGACGGTGACACGGTCGAGGTGTGGCAGGACGAGCTGGAGGACGTCATCACTGACCTCGTGGACCGCGCCCTGGCGCCGGTCCAGCAGTGCCTCACCGACCTGCACATGGCGCCCCTGGATGTGGACGCCGTGCTGATGATCGGCGGCACGAGCCAGATCCCGAGCGTCCGGGCGGCGGTCGCCGAGGTCATGCAGCAGCAGCCCGTCGCGGTCGAACTGTGCGATCCCATGACGGCGGTCGCACGCGGCGCCTCCATCGCGGCAGCTGTGCTGTCGGGGGAGGTTGACGGCGTTATCCAGGTGGCAACGAGCCATGCCCTGGGCACGGTCGTCACGGACGACACTGGGCAGCGGAAGTTCAGTCAGATCATCCCGCGCAACTCGCCGCTGCCTTGGAAGGAGCGCAAGAACTACACGCCGCGCCGGGACAACGCCCGCAGCCTTGCCGTGGAGATCTGGGAAGGCGACTCGGACCGGCCCCTGGACCACCCTGACAACGTGCAGTTGACGGATCTCCGTCTCACCTACGCGGAGCCCCGGGCTCGTGAGGACTCCCGCTTCCTGCTGGAGTACACGTACGACACGAACGGCCTTCTCCACGTCAAGGCGACCCTGGAACGCACCGGTGAGGAGGTCTTGAACGAGGAGATCAAGAGTTTCAGCTCCGGCGGTCCGACACCGGCGGTGCGCAAGGAACTTGATGACCTGCTCGCGGGAAACACGGTCACCAGGCCGATCCCTGCACAGATACCGAAGGCTGCAACGGGCCCGGCGCCCGTGTTCGTGGTCGACGGCTCCAACCTCGCGTGGATCGGCAGATCGCCGCGTCAGCCCGGCGTGTACGGCGAGGATGACCGGCCGTCGTACGGCCAACTCCTTTCTGCCCGCGCCGCCTTGGCCTTGAACCATCCCGATGCCGTCCTGCATGTCGTGGTCGATGCCACGTTCCGGCACAAGGTCGCGGAGGAGGAACGGGCAGCGGTGGAGGCGGCGCTCGGCAAGGGGGAGCTCATCCAGCCTCCGGCCGGAACCGAGGGGAAGGGCGATGCGCTGGTCACGGCCATCGCGCAGGACACACAGGGCACGGTCGTCACCAACGACAACTATGTCGAACTGCAGGGCAGATACCCCTGGTTGCGAAACAAGGAGCGGGTCCTCGGAGCCACCCTGACCCAGGGAATGTGGGTGTTCACCCCGCGTACCTGCGTGCCGCCACGCCACCGGGTCGCCCAGCTGGCCCTGATTCCCCCGGGCCCCGGCCCGCTCCCCACGTTCCGCTACCACCGCCCGCATGAGGAGTAGCGGTGACCGAGGTGACTGGCAGGACGAGCCTCAGAACCGAGATTCTGGCTCTCCTGCTCGAACCGCTGGGTGTCGACGCCATGGCAGGGCAGGCCGCACTCCGGCGGCTCGCCGAGAACGTTGACACGGTGGCCCAGGAGTACGGGTGTGTCGGTCTGCCTGCGTCCGGGAGCACGCTTCCTTGGGTCTCCGAGGCCGTGGCGGCATGCGTCGAGGAACACGAACTGGCCCGTCCGGAAGTTGCCCGAGGGGAAGCCAGAGCTCTGCGGGAGTTGACACGGCTCGAAGGAGTACGGTCGCGCCTTCAGGCACTTGAAGGCGTCCCGGTGGACGCACTTCAGGCGGACCTCGCGGCGGTGGCGGTGGCGGAACGCTTGCTGCCGGGAGTCCTTGAGCCGTGCCGTCGTGCGGATCAGGACTGGCCTGAGGAGATCTGGCGCTCGATCCGCGACATCGACGTCGACAGCGCCCTGGCAGACCTGAGCCGGCCCCGCGTCACCCGGCAGGCAGCAGCCGCACGGGAACTCGTACTCCAGCACAGCGTCTCGGCAGCTCGGGATCTGCGGAACCGGGATCTGGTGACACGGCTTGAGAAGGCGCGGGACTTCGTTGCGGCAGAGAAGGCGTACGAGGCTTTCCTCTCCGTGCGACCGGGGTGGTGGCGCTGGCTCGGGCCGGACGCGCGGTCCGGGTTCAGGTCGGACCGGCGTGACGCCCTGGTGTGGGCGATCGAGGCCCGCGACACCGGCGCCGTGTCGGGAAGCGCTCTTGAGCTGCTTGCGGCGGACGACGCGCGGGCCGTGATCGAACACGCGTCGGCGACGGTCTCCGTAACCACTACCGCATCCCTGTCCGCGCCGCCTGCCATGAGTTCGGCCGCACGGCTCGTGTCGGGGCTCCTGGCAGTCGCCTCCCGGCACGATGTCGACCAGCTGCGCGCTTTTGAGCCCTGGTACACGAAGAACATCGTGCTGTTCGACCACGTTGCAGCGGCCATCGATGTACGGGTTGCAGATCCCGGACTCCGTACGGCCCTCGACCCCCTGGTCGGCGAACTCGCGCTGCCCCCCGGGGCGGTGGACACGAGCCGTTCGGACTACCGCGACATCCAGTCCGCTCTTCGGGCCAAGGCCGAGGCTGGCCTTCAGCGAACGCCGTACTCCGAGCACGCGATGGAGAGCGAGGAACTCGTCGGGATCATCGGCCGCATCGGAACGCTCGAACGCGAACTGCGGGATGCCATGCGGCCCCTACCCGCCGTCAGAGGCAGGCTGTTCGTGGCCATCGTCGGAAGGACCAAGTCCGGGAAGACCACGCTTCGCAAAGCCCTGACGCGTGACGCGGACCGATCCGGGATCGGGCGAGGGGCACATCGCACCACACGGAAGACCTCCGCGTTCGACGTCGGCCCAGTGACCTATCTGGACACGCCGGGCTTCGCTGCGAAGGACGACGACTTCGACGCGCAGCGCGCGCGGGCGGCGTGCGACGGCGCCGACGCGGTCATCTGGAACTACGCCGACACGCTGCGCGACGAGGAGTCCGCGGAACTCCGGCGTCTTCTCCTCTCGGGGAAACCCCTGCTGGCTGTCGTCAATGTGAAGGGGCTGGTCAACACACCTGTCCGCCTTGAGCTCTTCGCCGACTCCCCGAACAGAGAGTTCAAGTCGGCGCCGGGGCATGCCGTTCGGATCGAACAGGTCGCCAGAGCGGTCGGAGTCGCCCCGCCCGTCATCCTCGCGGTCCACTCAGGCGCCGCGCACGAGGCGCTGTCCACGGAGGATCGCAAGCTGGGAGACAGGGCCTTGCGGGCGAGCAGGTTGCCCGAACTGGAGCAGTCCCTCGGCCGGCTCCTCGCCGAGCGCGCGATTCCGCTTCGCGCCGTCCGGCTGGCCGAAAGCGTACGTGCGCCGCTCGCCGCGTTCCACGACCGGGCGGTCCAAGAACTCCCGCAGATCGGTCTCGCACTTGGCGAACTCGAACGCTCGACGCCGGATGAACAGGCCGCGCTGCTCGAAGCGTTCCGGACCGCGGGCCGAAACTCACACGAACGGCTCGAAGCCGAGTGCCACCGGGTCAAAGAGCGATTGCCGGAATTGGTTCGGGACCTGGGCGGCGCGGATCATGCCCAGCGGTGGAGCGACTTCATCACCGGACTGGAGCTGGACGGCCTGTGCTCTGGTCTTGAGAGCGAACTCGAGCAGCAGGCTCGGAAGCAAAGGCGGGTGCTGCGCGCGCGGGTGAGCGCCCCGGAACGGCAGGACGCCGAGCACCCGCGTGTACGGCCCCGTCCTGACCGGAAGATCGTGACAGCGGCTGCCAAGGGGGCGGCGACAGCCTTCCTGAGCTCCTTCGCCGCCAAGGGGCTCCCCAAGAAGCTCGCGGTCCCCCCTCCCGCCGTGACGGCGGTCTACGCGGCGGAGGCCTTGACCGGAGCGGCGAAAGCGGTAAGCAGCGAGTTTGACCGCGCGCGGCAGGCGGAGGACGAGTGGACCAGCGCGACCACGGCAGCGGCCGAGGCTGGCCTCGACGAGCTGTTCGACTGGGCCGATGCCCGGTTGGCGAGCATCGTCGATGACGCGACGGCTCAGATCGAGACCCAGTTCGCAGCGCAGGCCGCCGACATCAGCAGCACCAGGGAACGGTTCGAGCAGCTCGGTCGGCTGCGGTCGGCCGTGAGGTCTGCCCTCGACGCGATCGACCTCGTGCTGACGCGTCGGCTTCTAACTCTCGCGGGCGGGGACCCGGCGGCCATCCGCCGGGCACGCCGGACGCCAGGGGTCGACCTCCGCGTCTGGACTGACACGTCCTGTGCCGCGGACATGCGGGCACGCCTGCACAAGCACCTCGTAGATGTCCTCACCGAGCGGATCGAGATCTGCTCGGAATCAAGAAGCGGAGAAGGCGATGGGAACGCGGCTGACGACTGACGGGGGTCCCAGCGCCCGCGTACTTGCGCTGAGCGCACAGGCCGAGGAGGTCCTGAACACTCACCCTCGTACCCGGGACCTGACAGCGAGCCTGCCCCAAGCGGACACGAGCCCGCTGCGGATCGCGCTCCTTGGTCCGTACAGCGCCGGGAAGTCGATGCTCATCGCGGCACTGCGCCGGCTTCCGGCGGCCGAAGTCGAGAGGCTCGTCGACGCGGCTCCCAAGACGCAGGAGGCGATGTTGCATCCGTGGAACGGCGTGACGCTGGTCGACCTGCCCGGGACGTTGTCGGGCAACGACGAGCACTCCGCTGCTGCCCGGCGTGGTGTGCGCGGTGCGGACGCGCTGATGATCGTGACAACGAGTGAACTGCCGGGCGAGTCCGAGACCAAGGCCATTCTCCAGGCCCTCGACACTGACGGGTTCGCCGACCGAAGCGTGGTCGTCATCAACAAGATGAGCGCCGAGAACAGCGACCGCGACGTCATCCTCGACGAGATCCGCAAGCGGCTCGGCCCCTTTGCCGACCGAGTCCCGATCGTCCCGACCGACGCTCGCGACTACGTCGACGCGGCCAACGACCCCGAACTAACGGACAAGCACCGCGAGTTGCTCGCATCGGAGAGCGGCATCGAAGCCCTCACCTCCGAGTTGCGGAGAATCATCGCCCCCGGCGTCGAGAGTGTCCGACCCACGGCGCAGGCGTGCGAACTTATCCGGGTTCTTCGGCACGCCGAACAGCGGTGGGAACTGGACGGCGAGGAACTCGACGCCGCCCAGACCGCGAAGAAGGTCGAGGAGTCGTTCTCCCGGGCGAAGGAGGGGGTGCGGGACGCCCTGGAGAGGGAGAGCGAGGTCGTCGCTTCCAGGATCAGAACGGCTGGAGGCAGAGCAGCCGACAGTGTTTCGGAGAAGAACGGCGTCGTCCCGGTCGACATCGCCACTGCCGTCACCGGAGAGGTGGTTGATGCCCGCACCGACTTCGACGTTAGGTTCTCCTCATCGGTGAGGGCGACATTCGACGCGTTGGTCGCCGAGTACGGGAATGGTGTGCCGGAGCCCGAGGACTGGGTGAACGTCGTCGACTCACCCGAGGCCACGCTCGCCGCGCCCACGGAGTCACCGTACAAACGGGCGATCAGGGAAGCGGCGGAGAAGGCCGCGAAGGTGGAGGCCGGGAGACTGTACGTGTGGGTCAAGAGGGTCGCTGCCAGCAGCGAGCGGGCAGCCGATGTCGCGGACTGGCTCAACAAGACCCGGGCGGGCCAGAAGGTGCTCGACGCCAGCGGGAAGATCACCGATGGCGTAGGCAAGTTCAAGCCGTGGGGCAAGGGTAAGGCGACCAAGAAGGTTGCCGGAGCGGCCACCACAGTGCAGTGGGCGATGGCGACCATGGGCCCGTTGATGGACCTGAAGAGCATCGCGCAGGACCAGAGCAAGCGGATGGCGATCAGCAAGCGCCGACGGGCGCTCCGGGATCACTTCACCAACGTGGCGCTCGGACAGCGGACCGACCTCGTTGCCGCCGGTGAGCAGCACCTGAGGGAGTGGATAGCCGAGGTGGAACACTCACTGAGCGATCTCACGCACCCGGGTGCGCAGATCAGCGCCGCACGCGAAACAGCCCTGACGGAGATCAGGAGCCTCCGCGACGAGGCCGAGAAGCTTGTAGGGCAGGCCACCGACTGACCCCGCAGGCCGGGTGTCCCGGCGGCGAACGTGACCCGTGACCATGCAACCGCCGGGGCAAACGATGCTCAGGCCTCCGCCACGAACCGCGACCACTCCGCACGCCCGACGGCGCGGTGAGAGCACGTCACGCCCTTGAAGTCCTATACGCGGGACACCCTTCAGGCCTTCTTCGCCTTGCGACGCCGTAGCTGGACTCGAACCAGACGAGATCCAGTGTGCTCATGGTCGGCCGTGCCCCTCACTCGGCCAGAATCGCCAGGGCACACCGGGCCGGACGTCGCACGTCAGTCGGCGGACTCGCCAGTCTCAGGCTTGCTCGCGGGCGGCTGCTCGACAACGAACGTGCCTCGCTGGGGAAGGGTGATCACCCATCCTTCGGAGCGCAGCAGCGCAACTGCCTGGCGCGCGGTGTCCCTGGCGATGCCGTAGTCGGCGACCATCTTCGACTCGGACGGGACCGGGTCCTTCGGACGCAGTTCGCCGGACTCGATCTTGCCCCGTATGACTCGCGCCACCTGCTTGTAGATAGGCGTCGGATCGAAACGATCAATTTCCATGACTAGGACGTTAGGTACGTTCTATACGCTGCGCATATGGGCAACGTCCTAGACGTCCTATACAAGATGGAAGTACCGTCCAGAGCGTGAGAACCCCCGCGACGCGGCGAACGTCCGGGGGCATGGCCACCAGCCCCTGAGGAGCTGATGACAGTGAGCATTATCCACGCGTTCACGCGATGGATCCTGGGCGTGCTCGCGCCCGGTACCGGCAGGCGCCGGGCGGATGTGAACGCCGCCGTATGCACCCCCGTGCGTGTTCCCGAGGCGTCCCCTGCGACCGCGCCGTGGCCTCCGGTGCGGCGGTCGCCGTACGGCCTCGGAGGGCCGTTGCCCGGCGAGGCGACGGCCGTGGTCCGGCCGTATGTCGTTCTCGCCGAGCGGGAACGGGAGCGGGAGAGTGAGCGGGCGCGACAGCGTCGACGCCGGGTCGCCATGGCGCTCGCGGCGGACTTCGGCATCGACCTTGACCGGCATGTGGTCGGCGCAGAGGCGGTGGCCCGATGAGTGGGCCGGTTGAGTCGAGGGAGCCGGTTGAGCCGGGCGGGCGGAGCGAGCGTCCCGGGACGGCCCCGGCAGGTCGCGACGGCGACCGGTGCGCGGGCGACGCGGGGCGGACGCGTGTGCCGGTGCGTATGTGTGTGCGCTGCTGTGCGATCACCGATGCGCCGGTGGTCGTCTCCGTGGTGCACCAGGGCTCCGGTCCCGGCTTCACGGTGTACGCGTGCCAGGACTGCGCGCCGGGCTTCCCGCCCGTAACGGATGTGCTGTCACTGCCGCCCGGGTCCCGCCGCGACGGTGGCGAGCGGTGAGGGCGTCGACCCTCGGTCACAGCCCGGTGCGCGAGGCGTGTCACCGGACGCGCGGGGTGCCGTCGTCCCTGCCTGGGGCAGCCGGTTTCCCGATGTGGCGGCGCCGCCCCTCCTGCTCCCCGTCGCAGGCTGCGCGGTGAACGCCGGAACGCCTCCCGAACCGGGCAGGTCCCGCATCACCATCAGCACCTACCGCCTCGACGGCGAGGGGCACTGGGTCGGCGCGGCGGAACCGACCGTGTACGCCCCCGGCGCGGGCACGCTCCCGCCGGTCTCCCTCGGGTGGCCCCCGTGCCGCTGCCCGCGCTGCCGGACCGGCCACGGTCCACGCGGCCGGTAACGGTTCCCGCGGACGTGCCCCGCGGGTGGCCCGCAGGCGACGCCCACCCGCGAGGGCACGGCCCGTAGTCCCCGTCCTGCCGACGCGGGGCACCGGCAAGGGCCCCCCACTCGACCGGATCGCCGAAGCTCAGCGCGAAGGCTGGCTCGCAGAGGTCGAGGGCCTGGAGATCAGCCTGGCCGGGGCCGAGGAGAAACTGGCCCAGCTCAATGCCGCACTCAAGCCCTCGGTGATTCACCTGGGCCTGCCCGCCTTCGGTCAGATCGCCGGGTGGTCCAGCACCCTCTGACCACCTGATCTCTCGGACTATCCAGTAGCAGGGCCGGAGTCCAGCGGAAGCTCAAGATCCGTCGTCTCGTGCGAATCGGTCGGGATGCTGCCCGGTGACCAGCCGAGTACTTCCTCGAAACGGCGGGCAGCGAAGGGGACGGGTGGGCGTCCGCGATCACTCTCGTGGAGCCTGATGGTCGCCTGGCTCAACTGGGTGCGATATGCGAGCTCCCTCACGGAGATGCCCTCGGCTTCCCGGAACTCGATAAGAGCTTTCGCTAGCCGCTCAGATTCTTCGCTCATGGCCAAAGCATTCCGCATCACGAATGCTTTGGTCAGCACCCCGGCCTGGTCCGCACGCAACTTGTACTTCTCGCCGCTCCATCAGGAGCCGAAGCGTTCTCGACGGACTGAACCGGTGCGATCTGGCCCCAACGAGACGGATCGCACCGGTAGTTCGGAGAAGGGGGCGCGGGCATAGCCGTGTTCGTGGCAGTGGTCGAGGACCGTGGCGGGCGCGGTGCGGCAGACGGCGCACGCCCACCCGCCCACCCTGTCGGACATGCCGGGCTTCCTGGTGAGCACCGAGTACAGCTGGCCTTCCAGCTCCGCGTCGTACGGGCGAGGTGAGGCGGTGGGGCCCTCGGGCCTCGTCGTCCGCTGACCGTCGGCGTCCCGGGCCGACCGGGGGAGGGAGGGCGGTTCGGTGACGACCGCGCTCCCTCCGTATGCGAGGTTTTCGGTACATGCCGCCAACTGACCTACATCTACCGGCGTTTGCGACTTGGAATCGCATGGGCATTCTGTATGGGTCTGATCACTGCGCGTGCACGCAGCCTTGGGGGGCCGATGTCACGAGGGGACCTACGGACGGGAAAGGGCACCACCGAATCGGTCGCGGACCTCGTCGCCCGGTTCGGCGAGGAGGTCAGGGCCAAGCTGCAAGGCCCGGCAGGGGCGGTCAGCAGCAGGGAGGACAGCCTCACCGCGCCGGTGGAGCAACTGCTGCGTGGTATGGCCTCGCGGCAACGCCTCAAGCTCACCGCCCACGGTCAGAGCCGTGTCAAGGAACTCGGTATCCGGCCCGACTTCGCCATCACCAGCGGCGGCAGGACGATAGGGCACGTCGAGCTGAAGCAGCCGGGCAAAGGGGCCGATCCGGAGAAGTGGTCGGTGAAGAACCCTGACCGGAAACAGTGGGAGAAGGTCAAGGCCCTCCACAACGTGCTGTACACCGACGGATACCAGTGGGCTGTCTACCGTTTCGGCGTGCGGGTCGGCCCTACCGGAATCCTCGTCGGTGACCTGGAATCCGGTCGTCGGCAACTCGTCGTCGCGGACACCGGGTTCGAGCGCGCCCTCACGCACTTCTTCATGCCGGCGCCCATCGTCCACGGCGGCATCGACGAACTGGTCCGGCGCATCGCCGGAATCTGTGCCCTGCTGCGCGACGAGGTCACCGAACGCCTCACCCGCGAGGAACACGGGGAGGCCGACGCGGCGTTCTCGATCCTGGCCGGGAACTGGAAAGACCTGCTCTTCCCCGACGCCCGTCCGGAGGAGTTCGCGGACCAGTACAGCCAGACGCTGACGTTCGCCGTCCTGCTGGCCCGTCTTGAGCACATCGATCTGGGCAGGCTCACCCTCCCCGAGGTCGCGATCCGATTAGGCAAGCGGCACTCCCTGATGGGCAAGGCGCTGGCGGTGCTGACGGACGACGCCCTCGATGATCTGCGGGGTGTCATCGACCCGTTGATCGACGTCATATCGGCCGTCGACCCCGAGATGTTCAAGGACGAGACCGGAGACGCCTACCTCCACCTGTACGAGGGCTTTCTGGGCGCCTACGACCCGGAACTGCGACGGCGGACGGGGACGTACTACACACCCGGCGAAGTCGTCCGCTTCATGGTCGGGTTCACCGACGAGGTGCTGCGTGAGCGGCTCGGCCAGGAGGACGGGTACGGAAGCGACGACGTCACCGTCGTAGACCCGGCCATGGGCACCGGGACGTTCCTCATCAACGTCATCGACCACGTCGCCAAGTCCCTGTCGCTGAAGTACGGCAGGCACCTCAAGTCCGGGCTCCTGCGGGAACTCTCCGGCCGGTTGGTCGGGCTGGAGAAGCAGACCGGGCCGTACGCGGTCGCCGAACTCCGTGTGCACCACGCCCTCCAGTCCCACGACGCCGATGTCACACGCCGCCCACCGAGGCTCCTGGTGGCCGACACACTCGACGATCCCGCCGTCGAGCACCACCTGGGCTTCATGTACGAGGCGATCGCCCGCCACCGCCGAATGGCGAACAAGATCAAGGCGGACGAGAAGGTCATGGTGGTCATCGGCAACCCGCCCTACCTGCGGGGCGCGAAACAGTCGGGCGTCGGACGCTGGGTCACCGAGGGCAACCCGAACGGCCAAGGCCCGATCCTCACCCGCTTCCACCCCGAGGACAACGGGCGCGTCGGATACGCCCTCGACAACCTCTACGTCTACTTCTGGGCGTGGTCCACCTGGAAGGTCTTCGACCAGCTGACGGCCTCGGGCACACCGAAAGCGCCCAGCGGGATCGTCGCCCTCATCACCAACTCCGGATTCCTGGACAGCGAGGGCGCGGCCGGCATGCGCCACTACCTGCGCGAGGTCGCCGACGAGGGCTGGGTCATCGGTCTCTCCCCCGAGGGCGCCTACTCCGACACACGCACCCGCGTCTTCCAGGACGTGAAGCGGGAGATCTGCATCGCCGTCTTCGTCCGCCACGGCGCTCCGGACGCGGATACACCGGCACGGGTCTGGCGACTCGACGTCCCCGCGGGCACACGCGAGGAGAAGTTCGACTGGCTGGAGGGGCTCGGCCTCGACGGCCACCGCGACGGCACCTCCTGGCAGCTCTGCCCCACACAGTGGACCACGCCTTTTCACGTCACGTCCGACGCCGAGTGGTCGGCCATGCCGCCAGTGGACGCCTTGCTGCCCTGGACGACTTCCGGCAACAAGAACAACCGCAGCTGGCCCGTCTCACCCAGCCGGAAGGTTCTGGAACAGCGCTGGCGCAGGCTCGTCCAGGCTCCGGCGCAAGCCAAAGCGGCGCTGATGAAGAGCACCGGAGACCGCCGCCCGGACAAACCGGAACCACCCCTGCCCGGTCAGCAGGAGAAGGGCAGTCTCGCCGCGGAGAAGGAGACGGTTCCGGTCATCGTCCGGTACGGACGGATGACCTTCGACCGGCAGTACATCATTGCTGACCGGAGAGTGATCGACCGGCCGCGGCCGGCTTTGTGGTTCGCCCACGACGACCGACGTCAGATCTACCTGTCCGAACTCCACACAGAGTCAGGTCGCCCAGGCCCTGCGGTGAGCTTCACCGCCCTCCTGCCCGACATTCATCACTTCAAAGGCACCGAAGGCGGTCGCGTCGCCCCCCTCTATCGCCACCCTCACCAGGCGGAACCGAACGTGACGCCCGGCCTGCTGCGGCTGCTCACCAAGACGCACGGCGTGGCGGTCACCGCCGAAGACCTCTTTGCGTACATCGCGGGTACCGCCGGCCACAGCGGCTACACCCGCCGCTTCACCGCGAACCTCGCCGAGCGGGGCGCCCGTATCCCCCTGACGCGGGACCCGGCGCTGTGGGCGGAGGTCGTGGAGGTGGGCAGGCGCACGGTGTGGATCCACACGTACGGCCAACGCTTCGCCTCTCACCACCCCGGCAGTCCGCCCGGTTCGACCCCGAGGCTCCCCCAGGACGAGCAGCCGGATTGTGTCGTCGCCATCGGAGAGGACGATGGGCCGCCGGAGGACATCTCCTACGACGCGCCCACGCGAACCCTCACGGTGGGCACGGGCTCGATTCGCCCTGTGGCGCCGGAAGTCTGGGACTACCGGATCGGCGGGGTGCAGGTGATCCGCAAGTGGTTCGGCTTCCGCAAGCGCAGGCCGGACGTGGAACGGCAGACTCCGTTGAACGACATCCTGCCCCCGACCTGGCCTTCCCGGTGGACCGTCGACCTCCTGGACCTCATCAACGCGCTCGGGCTCCTCGTGGCCCTCGAACCCCGACAGGCCCGGCTCCTGGACGCCGTGAGCAGCGGCCCGCTCATCACCACCGACGACCTCCGAGGCGAGGGCATCCTGCCCGTGCCCCCTTACGCGGCCAAGGAACCGAAGCCACCGCGAGTGTCCCGGCGCAGCCCCGGACCAGGTCAGGAAGCGCTCGACTTCCCGGACTGACCTACGCGCGACCTGATCAGGTACGCCGCCGAGACGGACGGTGTCGCGGACGCCAAGAGCGCCCACGGCATCTGCCACCACCCCCAGGCCCGTGAAGCAGGCCTGCCCGAACCGACCCAGCCCGGCAGGACCTCGAACCCTGGTAAGCGGCGCGTCTTCCCGACGAGTCCTGCTTCCCGTCAGCGCAACAAGTCCTCCGCCCTTTGTGGAATGCCGCGCAGGTGGCGTCCGGCCTGTTCCATCGCCAGGAGCAGCGAACGGCCGTCGCCGGCCGTGACCAGACCCCCGACGGCGGCCTCACGCATCATGCCGACCGTGTCCTTCACACAGATGCCCCTGCGGTGCGCGTAGCGGCCCGCTTCGCCGTCGTCCGTGATCCACACCGAGCCTGCGAAGCCGCTGCGATGCTCGATGACGACCAGCGTCTCCGCCTCGCCAAGGTGTTGCAGAGGCCGCGCCGAGGCGCCGGCGAAGACGACGCGGCGGACACGGTCCACCAGAGCCGTTTCGGCGGGATCGTCGATCTCGATGGGCTCACCGAGCCATCCGTCGGCCGGGACCTGGCTCAGCGGCGGCCAGTACCGCGCCGACTGCTCCGCCTCAGCTGCCACGGCCTGTGTCCAACGGCCGCGGCCGTCGAGCACCTTCTCCAGGAGGCTCAGCCGGTCGACCGAGGCGAAATTGCACAGCACGGTGTTGTCGGGGAACCAGCAGTGGCGCGTCATGGCTGGAAGACCAGGTCTCCATCGTCCACGTCACTGCCAGACGCCGCGTCCTCCTGCGGAGCCGGTTCGGGTTCCAGCAACTCCCGCATCCTGTCCACGTCCTGGCCCGTGTAGGCGGCCAGCGGGCGTAGCGTCGTGTCTCCCGCGAGGTAGGCGTCGTACAGCAACTGGGCGGGGCGGAAAGGCAGTCGCCTGGCCAGTGACCACGTCTTGCCGGCTTCGAACAGGTCGCTCTGTCCGGTCAACCAGTGGCAGTCCCGCGTCGTGAGTCCGCGCAGCCTGCCCGCAGTCTCCGAGGTGATCAGACGCAACTGCGCGAGCCGTGCCGCGAGTGCGCTGGGAGACACCTGGAAGCGCACGACCAGTGAGGTGAGTTGCTCGTCCGTGAGGCCGTTCTCGCCAACCCACGAGTTGATCTCACTGTGCGGCATCAGGAGGTGGGCGGCGAACACATTGGCCCGCACCTCGGTCAGGTCCTTCTGGCGCCCGGGCGCCAGATGGGTCTCCGTCAGCAGGTCCTGGGCGTCCCTGGCCAGGATGTGACCGAGTTCGTGGGCGAGGGTGAAGCGCTGGCGGGTCGGCGCCTTCGTCCGGGCGATCATGATGAGCCGGAATCCGTCCGCCTGCCAGGCCGCGCCGTCGATTCCGTCCGGCAGAGCGATCTTGGCCACGTCGACGCCGAAGGCACGTTCCAGAGCCTGGACCAGATCGGCCGTGTCCATGTCGCCGATGGTCGGTGAGCCGGTGGCGGCGAGCGAGGCGAGTGCGTCCTCCGCGAGAGCCGCGCCCTGGTCGACGTAGCGCTTCACGTCCGAACGGACAGCGGGCAGCTCCGGCAACCGGGGCGAGAGGCCCAGCAGGTCGATCACCTCGTGTGCCGTGGTGAACCTTTCGACGAGGTCCTTGAGCTGGCCGCGGCCCTGCTCGTCCATTGCCGGAGTGCTCGTGCGGGCGGCGAAGGGGGGGCGGAGTGGTTCACGACCGGTCAGCAGCCAGTCGACGGTGGCGCCGGCGAACTCCGCGATCCGGGCGAGATCGTACGAGGTGAACCTGCGGACGCCACTGAGGGATTTCGACAACTTGTCGGGAGACAGCCCGACTACCTCGGCGAACGCCGCCTGGCTGATCGAGGCCGTCGTCATGACTTTGCGTACACGATCGATTACGGACTCATCCATGAGTTCACCATATGGGCGAGTTGCGAAAATCGCAACACGATGTCATGGGCGCGTGGCCGCGTGACGGCGCGCAGGGTGCGTACACAAATTCGAGTGCATGGATTCACGTAAATGTGTTGACAGTGCTAACACGCTTTCGTCATGCTCGAATCGCCAACAAGACACACCAGCAATCCGCGTGGCCCCTACCGCCGCGCCCGACAACGGGAACCGACCATGACCGATCAGCCTCCTGCGTCCCTGCGCGATCTCCTGCTCCACCGCCTGCACCACTCCGATCTCGCGCCTCAGGTGCGGGAGTTGCTGCGCGCGCTGCTCCCCGAGGAGTCGGCCAGAAGCGGCGGAGGGCGAGCCGGACCCGTGCAGCTCCGGTCCATCACCGCAGCCGGCTGGCGCGGTATCGGTCCGCGGACCACTCTCGAACTGCCGCCCGGGCCGGGCCTGGTCGTGGTCGCGGGTCCCAACGGCTCCGGCAAGTCGAGCTTCGCCGAAGCCGCCGAGACCGCGCTGACGGGGCGCAACTCCCGGTGGGACGGGCGGCGGGCAACCGACTGGCAGAAGGGCTGGCGCAACCTGCACAGTCCCGACGTCACCCCCGAGGTCTGCGTCGAGCTGGCCGTCGGCGAACGGAGCGAGGCGGTCACCCTGCGGCGAACCTGGCATGGGCTCAAGGTCGATGAGGCGCGTACCAAGGTCGAGGGATCGGACGGCTCGGAGCGGAAGCTGGAGGAGGTCGTCGACGCCGAGGCGTTGGACCTGGCCCGGCCCTTCCTGCCGTACAGCGAACTCGGTTCGATGATCAACGGCACGCTCGGCGGCCTGCACGACGCGTTCTTCAAGCTCCTCGGGCTCGAACTGCTCGCCGAGTTCGACGGCCGGGTCAAGGACACCGCGAGTGAGTGCGAGCAGGCGATCAAGCACGCGGACGCACTCACCGCGCGGCTCCTCGACGCGCTGGGCCCGCTCGACGACGCCAGGGCCCGCGAGGCCGCGCAGGCGCTGTCGGGAGCCAAGCGCGACCTCGGCCGGGTACGGGCGCTGTTGGAGAGCCGTACCCCGGCCGCCGAGGCCGAGCTGGCCCTGCTGCGTCGGCACGCGAGCCTCGCCGGGCCGGATCCGGCGGAGGTCCGCGGGGCTGTCGTCCGGCTTAGGGAAGCCGCCATCGGTGCCGAGGAAACCCGGTACGGCAGCGCCGAGGAGGCCCGCCGCCTGGCCCGGCTGCTGGAGGCGGCGGTCGAACACCAGCGGCGCTCGCAGGGCACGGACTGCCCAGTCTGCGGCGCCGAGAACCGGCTGGACCGGGCGTGGGCCGAGCAGGCGCGGGCGGAGGTGGAGCGGCTCCAGACGGAGGCCGCCGGTGCCGAGGCCGCCCGGCAGGAGGTGGCGGTCGCCGTACGGGCCGTGCACGGCCTCGTACAGCCGGTTCCGGTGTGGCTGCGCGGCGAGAACTCCCCGCTCACGGCCCTGTGGCAGGAATGGGCCCTGTGCCGGGACGTCACTCACCCCAGGGAACTGGCGGACCGCGTCGAGCGTGCCGTGGCGGCCCTGGACGACACCTGCCGGCAGGTGCGGGAGGAGGCCGCCGGGCGGCTCGCCGAGCACGACGGTGCCTGGCAGCCGTTCGCCGTACGGCTCGCCGAGTGGCTCGGCGCGGAGGAGGCGGCCGAGGCCGCGCGCGAGCGGCGCAAGCACGCGCGCAAGGCGCGGACCTGGCTGCGGCCGATCGTGGACGAACTGCGCGACGAGCGGCTGCGCCCGTTCGCCCGGCGGTCCCAGGAGGTGTGGCAGAAGTTGTGCGAGCACAGCAGCGTCACGCTCGGATCCGTCACCCTCGCGGGCACTCCCGGTCGCGGCAAGGTAGAACTCGACGTCTCCGTGGACGACATGTCCGCCCCCGCCTACAGCGTGATGAGCCAGGGCGAACTGCACTCCCTCGCACTCTCCCTGTTCCTGCCGCGCGCCACGCACGCGGACAGTCCGTTCGGGTTCCTCGTCATCGACGACCCCGTGCAGTCGATGGACCCGGAGAAGGTCGAGGGTCTGGCCCGAGTGCTTGACGCGTACGCTCAGGACAGACAGGTGATCGTCTTCACCCACGACACCCGGCTCCAGCAGGCCATCGCCCACCTCGGCATCAAGGCGACCGTCCTGCGCGTGAGCCGCCAGACCGACTCGGTGGTGGGCGTGGAGACGCTCACCGACCCGGTGGAACAGGCTCTCGCGGAGGCGCGGGCGGTTTCCTTGGACCCCAACCTGCCGCAGGACGTGGCCGATCACGTGCTGCCCGCCATGTGCAGAGGAGTGGTGGAAGTCGCCTGCTTGGAAACCGTGCGGCGTAGGCTCCGCGACGAGAAGGGACTCGGGCTGCGGGCGGTCGAGGAACGCGTGGAGTCCCTTGAGCGCACCAAGTCGTACGTGTCCCTCGCCCTCCTCGGCGACGAGAAACAGCACGCCCGTGCGGCCGTCGAGCGCATCTGCCCCGGGGGATGGGCGCTGGTCGAAGCCCTCAACTCGGGTGCCCACACTCCCCTGCCGACCGTCGGCGACCGCAAGGAGCTCGTCCGCCGGACCAAGGCGCTCGCGACGGCGATCCGGAACAGCACGGGGACGCAGAGCGCCGGCGGTACCCAATGAGCACGTCGCCGGAGACCCTCGTGACCGCCGCCGGCCGTCTCCTGTTGCCCGAGCCCGGCAGCGTGTCCACTCTGGGCCCCGGCCTGCGCGCCCGTGCCGCCGCGGTCCTGCTCCGCATGGCGCTCGATGAGGCCCTGAACGCCTACTGGCAGCGGGTCACTCCGTCGATGACGCGGATCGGCAAGCACCGGATGCTGTGCCTGGAGTGGTACGCGGGCCACGACACCGCCCGCCGGTGCCGCACCACCTGGGCGGCGCTCAGCGCGGCATGCCACTACCGCACGTACGAACTGCCCCCGGCCCCGGCGGAGGTGCACGCCCGGCTGATGGAGGTCACCTCACTCCTCGCCGCCCTGCGCGGCAGAGCGGGCACGAATTCCGCCACGCCGAAGGGAGACACCTGAGGGCGCGTGCCGCATCCCGGTACGTACTACTCCGCTCGGGGCGCCTTTTGTCAGCGGTGCCCCCTATCGTTCTCGCTGAACGCACGGTGCACGAACGGGAGAAATGGTGACCATGGCCGACGACGGCACGCCGTACCCGGAGTTCCGGCTGAAGCTGCCGAACGGCGGCCCCGAGGCCCGGGGACGGCTGCTGACAGAGAAGGGGACGAACGGGAGCCAGAAGTTCGTCGTCCTGACCGGGTCGCCGGGGCGCCCGGAGGTCGTGCCGTCCTTCCCCGTCCGCATGCCGTCGTCGTACCGGCTGAGGCAGCGACTGATCGAGGACGAAATCCTCGTGGAGTCGGAAATCTGGCCCGGCTGGATGGAGCTCGTTGCGGACGTCGAGTGCAACTCGCCGTCGGCCGCCGCCGAGATCCTGGTCGGTCGCAGCGCCAACGGATGGCTGGAGTGGAAGACCGCGGACGGTCATCCGCTCTCCGACTACTTGGACCAGGTGTGGTGGGGACCCAACCGGGCCTGGCTGGTGCGCGGCTCCAATGTCTCCGGCCTCGACCTCGTCCGGCGTCTGTGGCTGTCCGAGGGGCTGGTGACCCTGCGAGTACGTCACCTGCGACCAGGTGTCGAGCAGGGCACCAGCAAGGACCGGCTGCGCGCCGCCGTCGAGGAGGACTACGCCTCCACCGTGACGTACAACCAGAAGGTGCAGCTGGTCGAGGAACTGCACATGTTCCTCTCCCGGATGCGGCCCGGCGACACGATGTGCACCATCTCGGGCGGTCGGCTGTACGTCGGCAAGATCACGGGAGACGCCGGGCAGCTCGCTTCCGAGGACGGCCGGTCGGATCTGCGCCGACCGGTGGACTGGGCGGACGATGGGCACGCGTACGAGGATCTGCCCGAGGCCCTCCAGCAGAAGCTCTCCGCACAGCATGACGTCGTCGATCTGACCGCCGTGAAGGATCTCATCGACGGCCTGGGGATGAGCGACGAGGACCTGATCGAGGAGGCCGAAGCCGCCGATCGGGACCCGAGTGTGGAGATCCCCGCGCTCACCGCCAGGCGTGAGCTGGAACTGCCCGAGCCCACGGACGAGTTGGCAGAAGAACTCCTCGTGCACGACACCGCCTGGCTGCGAGAGGTGCGTGATCTGCTGTGGGACGAGCGACAGTTGGTGCTGTACGGCCCACCCGGAACCGGCAAGACGTATCTCGCCCTGAAACTCGCCGAGTTCCTCGGCGGCGGGCCCGAGCAGGTCAAGCTCGTGCAGTTCCATCCGTCGTACGCCTACGAGGACTTCTTCGAGGGTTTCCGGCCGCAGGAGGATCCGCAGACCCGGGAGGTCGCCTTCCGGCTCACCGCCGGCCCGCTGCGTGAACTCGCCGATCTGGCCTCCCGCGAGGGCAACCGGCACATCCCGCACTTCCTGATCATCGACGAGATCAACCGCGCCAACCTGGCAAAGGTCTTCGGCGAGTTGTACTTCCTCCTGGAGTACCGCAACAAGTCGGTCCGGCTGACGTACTCCGGCGACGACTTCGCGCTTCCGCCCAACCTCTTCGTGATCGGCACCATGAACACCGCCGACCGGTCGATCGCCCTGGTCGATGCGGCGATGCGCCGCCGCTTCGCCTTCGTCGAACTGTCCCCGCGCACCGAGCCGACGAGCGGGCTGCTGCGCCGCTGGCTCACGCGTGAGGGTCGCGACACCGAACCGGCCGATCTGCTCGACGCGCTCAACTCCCGTATCGACGACGCCGACTTCCGCATCGGACCCTCCTACCTGATGAAGAGCGGCGTCTATCGGGAGGGCGGACTGGAGCGGACATGGCGGACCAAGATTCTGCCGCTGCTTGAGGAGTACCACTACGGGGAGGGCGTGGACGTCGAGAAGCGGTACGGACTCGCCGCCGTGCGGGAGTCGTCGGGGTGACCCGGGTCGTCGAACTCGTCGAGCACGCACCGGCCTTGCGCGTCGCGCTGCCCGACGCTGCCGGACGGGCCCTGGCGGCCGGGGACATAGTGGACGCGGCTCCCGATCCGTACGTTCCGGGGCACTGGTCTCTGCGGGCCGGCAGCAAGGTCGGCGCCGTGGCGGTCGCGGTGCCGGGGAATGACGAGCCGATCACCGTGCGCGTCGCCCCCAAGGTTTCCATCGCCCGCCTGTTCTTCCTTCTCGGGTACAGCCTCGACCCGAAGGGCAGCTGGCGAGACGGGGAAGTCGATGTCACCGGGCACCGCGATCTGCTGCCCGCGCTCGCCCATGCAGTGGAGCGGCAGATCGACCGCGCCCTGCGGCGGGGGCTCCTCCAGGGGTACCGGGTGACCGAGGAGACGTCCCTGGTCGTCCGGGGCCGTATCGGGGAAGCAGAGCAGATACGACGGCGGTTCGGAGCGGCGCTGCCGGTGGAGGTGGAGTACGACGAGTTCACCACCGACATCGCGGAGAACCGCCTGCTGCGCGCTGCCGTCGAGCGCCTCCTGCGGCTGCCCGGCGTACCTCACGATGTTCGTCGGGGACTGCTCCACCAGCGTGCCCGCCTGGCCGAAGTCATGGTGATCGTGCGCGGTCAGCCACTGCCTGCCTGGCAGCCGAGCCGGCTCAACTCGCGCTACCAGCACGCCCTGCATCTCGCCCGTACCGTCTTGGAGAACGCCTCCATCGAGCACGCGGTCGGCGGGCTGCGCGTCGACGGGTTCCTGTTCGACATGAACAGGCTCTTCGAGGACTTCGTGACAGTGGCACTACGGGAAGCATGCCGTGGCCTCGGACACTCGGCGCGGCTGCAGGATCCGCATCACCTCGACGAGGCGGCCGAGATTCGAATGAGGCCCGATTTCGTGCTCTACGGGCAGAACGCCGCCCCGTGCGCCGTGGTGGACGCCAAGTACAAGGCCGAGAAGCGGGCCGGTTTTCCGGACGCCGACCTCTATCAGATGCTCGCGTACTGCACAGCCCTGGGCCTGCGCGAAGGCCACCTGGTGTACGCCAAGGGCAATGCGCCGCACGCGGCCCACACAGTGCGGCACGCGGGCATCGTCATCCACCAGCACGCCCTCGACCTCGACCAGGAACCCTCCGGGCTGCTCTCGGACGTGGCGGAGGTGGCCGCCCGGCTGGTGAGCACCCCGCGCGTATGATCGACCACTGAGTGTCCGTTCTGGGTGGGGAGAGCGCCTCGTGCCGCAGCTCGCGTTCGCCAACAGTTTCTGGGAGAGCTACGACGTCCTTGAGCGCCCCGTCAAAGCCGGCGTACGCAAGGCGATGCAGAAGTTTCAACAGCTCACCGTGCCCGAACTGCAGGCGGACAAGGGATTGCACCTGGAGTCCGTGGAAAACGCGCGTGATCCACGCATGCGGACCATCCGCATCAACGACTTCTGGAGGGGTGTCGTCCTCGCCCCGGACGACGGCAGTGACGTCTTCCTGCTTGTCAACGTCGTCCCCCACGACGACGCCTACACCTGGGCCGCGAAGCGGCTGTACACGACGAACTCCGCGACCCGAGCACTGGAGGTCCGCAACGTCGCGGCGATCGAGCAGCTGACCCCGGCTCTTGAGAAGGCCGCCGAGGCCGCCGATTCGCTGCTCTTCGCGAAGTACTCGGACACGATGCTGCGCGAACTCGGCATCGACGACCAAGTACTTCGGGCCGTGCGGACCATTGTCGACAAGGCGCAGCTACGGGCTTTCGAGACGCTGTTGCCGGAGGACCAGTGCGAGGTGCTGCAGTACCTGGCCGAGGGGTTCAGCCCCGAGGAGGTGTACCGGGACGTGGTCGCCGTCCGGCGGCCCATCGACGCGGGACCCGACCCGGACGAGAGCTTGGCCGTCGTCATCGCCAACACCGCGAGCCGCATCACCCTGGTCACCGGCCCGGAGGAACTCGCCGACATCCTGGAGAAGCCGTTCGCGGCCTGGCGGGTGTTTCTGCATCCCTCCCAGCGCCGGGTCGCCTACCGGGTGTCGTACGGCGGCCCGGTTCAGGTCACCGGCGGCCCGGGGACGGGCAAGACGGTCGCGGCACTGCACAGGGTCAAGCACCTGCTCACCCGCTCCCCGGACGCCCGCGTGCTGCTCACCACGTTCACCAACGCCCTGGCCGCGTCGTTGCGGGAAAACCTGTCCGTCCTCCTGGACGACGAGTCGTTGCTCGCCCGCGTCGAGGTGACCACGGTCAACGCCTACGCGCACGGAATCGTGACCCGCCTCGACGGGCGGGCGCCCTCCCCGATCGGTGACCGGGAGGAGCGGCAGGTGTGGCAGCGGACCGTGAAGAAGCTCGGACTGCCGTGGACGGAACAGTTCCTGGCCCAGGAGTACCGCCACGTCGTCCTCGCCCAGGACCTGCGCACCCTGGACGACTACCGCGCGGCCTCCCGGCGCGGTCGCGGCAGCGCACTGCCGCCGACCAGGCGGGAGCAGCTGTGGCCCGCAGTCGAACTGTTCGAGTCCATGCTGCGCGACCAGAAGGTCACCACTCACCTCAAGGTGTGCGCCCGTGCGGCCGAGCTCCTGGCCACTTCCTCACCCACGCACGACCACGTCGTGGTCGACGAGGCACAGGACCTGCACCCGGCCCAGTGGCGTGTCCTGCGCGGAGCGGTGGCGCCCGGCAGCGACGACCTGTTCATCACAGGCGACCCGCACCAGCGCATCTACGACTCGAAGGTCTCACTCGGTTCGCTGGGCATCTCGGTGGCCGGGCGCACGCACCGCCTGCGCATCAACTACCGCAGTACGGAGGAGATCCTCGCCTGGTCGACGGGCATCCTCACCCCGGTGTCGGTCGATGACCTCGGTGGCGAGGGCAGCGACACCCTGGCGGGTTACCGGTCGCTCCTGCACGGCCGCACTCCACACCTGGATGGGCACGCCTCGGAGCAGGCGGAGATCGCGGCGCTCGTCGAGCGCGTCGAGAGCTGGATCGCGCAGGGCATCCGGCCGTCGGAGATCGGCGTGTGCGCCCGCTTCAACGTGCTGCTCGACAAGGCGTACGACAAGCTGACAGCGGCCCGTGTGCCGGTGGCCCGGGTCAGAGACAATCCGGGGCCGGGCATGGACGGCGTACGACTGGCCACCATGCACGCCATGAAGGGGCTGGAGTTCCGCTGCGTCGCCGTCATCGGTGCGACAGCGAGCGCGCTTCCCTTCGCCCGCGAAGTGACGCCGGCCTCCGTGGACTCGCTGCAGCACGACTCGGACCTGCTCCGGGAGCGGTGTCTGCTGTTCGTGGCGTGCACACGTGCGCGGGAGGCGTTGGCGGTGTCGTGGAGCGGGGCAGCCAGTCCATTCGTTCCGCGGACGACGTGACCGCAGCCCGGCGATATGGCTGGACGTCACTCTTCAGGTGAGAGCGCCCCGTTGCCGAGCCCGTCCCTCGCCAGTGTCGCCGTCTGCTTGCTGAGTTCGGCCACCCTCCGCGCTCCTTCCTCGAACTCCATCAGCGCGCGGAACGCGGCCCCGTACCGGCGCTGTACGGCGATGTCCATCTGCGGGATGCGGGCGCCCTTGCCGTCGAGTCGATAGGTGCCGCTGGCGCTCGTGGACCGCCGGGTGTTCGTCGCGCTGCGCAGAAAACCCTGGAGGTAATCGGTGTCGAGCTGTTCGCTCACCGAGACCGGCTCCGGATCGCCGTATTCGACCAGCCCGGCACGTGCGAGGTCGGCGACACTGACGGACGGCGCTTCCAAGGCACTTGGGGCGATGCCTCCCATCAAGGTCGGCAGCAGGTCGGCCAGCAACCGCACCTGCTCGGCCAGCTCCTGCCGCAGGGCCAGGTACTCGGTCGCGTAGTCGCGATGGGACTCCTCGACGTGACGGCCGGGAGTGAGATCCACGGCGTCGTCGAGGAGTTCGATCAGGGGTACGTCTGCCGTCTGGTTGGGCCCCGGCTCCAGCGGGCCGTCCGGATCGTTCGCCGTGAGGTCGACCATGCGTACCCTGGCGACGGCGTCATCCGGGCTCTGCGGGCGCCGCAGATGCCAGAGATGCACGGGGAGCGCGTGCGATGCAGCGCTCCCCGGTGGGAGGGCGATGATGTCCGTGAGGATGCCGCGCCGCACGAGCTCGGCCCGGATACGGCGGCCGGCCTTGCGGTAGGCGACCGAGGCGGGCATGACCATGAGAACGCGGCCGCCGGGCGCGGTGTGCGCGTAGGCGTGCTGCAGCCAGGCGAGTTCGCCTTCGGCACGCGAGGGTGTGCCAAGTTCCCACCGGGGGTCGAGGAGCAGGTCCTCGCGCCCCCAGTCGGTGGCTCCGACGGGCGGATCACAGACGACGAGATCGGCCTTGAGGTCCGGCCAGCGGTCGTCACGCAAGGAATCCCCAGTGGCGATGTCGACGTCGGCGCGCCCCGTGAGATCCGCTCGCAGCTGCGCGAATCGAGCACTGCGGGCGTCAGCCTCCTGACCGCACCGCGTCGGCCCGTGCTCGGGTCCGACGGTCAACAGGAGTGTTCCGATACCGCACGCCGGGTCGAAGAGGGTCGCGTCAGCGGGCACCTTGCCGGCGAAGCGCCGCACCGCTTGGACGATACGTGGCGAGGTGACCTGGTCCGACCCGGCCCGGCGTACGGAGTCGGTGAAGCGTTCGGTAAGCGCGTTCACCACGTCGCGAGGTGATCCACTCTCGCCGAGTTGCCGGGCCAGTCGTACGGCGTCAGTCGGCAGAGCTTCCGGGGCCTCGCCACCGGCGAACAGCTGGGCGACGTCGGCGAGCCCGCCGATCATGTCGTCACCGTAGACCGCCCGCAGGGCCTGCCACAATTGCACTTCCACGGAGACGTCCTGGCCCTTGCGCTGCTTGTCCAGCCACGTCTGCACCGCGGCCAGGTCAAACAGTGGACTGGTCGCCCCCCCGCCCGCGGGCGGGGGAAAGTCCTCGTACCGCCGCCTCCAGTTGGAGACGGCGGCCCGCGTAACGCCGGCGAGCCTGGCGATCTCGGAGCCGGTGACAAGCGGGCCGCCGACGGACGGAGCGGGGTGGTTTGCCATGGACATCACCGTACACGGACCCCAGGAGTCCATCAATCAAGAGAGACTGTTGACAATGTACACACACCTAAGCCTGTAGCCGGGGTACACTTCACAAAACGGCCGCACAACCAGGAGCCGCCCGCACCAAGAATTCGTTACCCGATCCATCCTCAAGGCGATTCTCTGCCGGTTGAGATCTAGCGTGAGCGCGGCACCCGCAGCCCCATCCACAACGCGCTAGACCCCGAGAAGATCTCCGGCGGCCCCACAGCTCCGGCTCGGCCGTCGCCGTCACGCTCGGCATCACTGACATCACCCTGGCCACCGACACGGCCGGCTCCGGCCACGTCACCGCCTTCGCCCGAAACCTCACCGAGGCCCAGCAGGCCGCCCGTCATGACCGGCCCCCGACGACGTACACCTCACCGCCCCCGAACACCCACCCATCGCGGCCCCCGCGACGAGGACCTCGCACTGCTCTCAGCCGGGGCACACACGGCGTTCGCCACTGCCGCGACGCAGTCAGAGACCGCGCGCGCCAGCACCACCGTGATCGACGTCTCGGCCACCGGTAGGTGACCGACAGTCACGAACGTCGCATTGGCCCTTTCCGCCCTCGGAACCCACCCGTCCCCACCGGCTCAAGAGAGGGCCAACAGGAAGACACGCCGGACAAATACTTCCGAGCGAATCCGAAGCTCTTACGTCCACTTCAGGCTGACGCGAGACCGCGTTTGACACCCAAAATGCCCGGATCTGCCCGATGGCTAGAAGACACGGACGACGATACTCACAGCCCGGATTCGACCCGGATTCGGCCCCAGGAGTTTATTCAGTCAGAAAACATGCCACTGACCTGCGGAAATGAAAGGCGGCAGACGAGTCGGGCTGTACGCCGGGTTCGGTCCGAGGCGGAGCTCAACGCCCGGGCTCCCCCCGCTGCCACTCGCCGCTGCGATCCTGAACGCCCCGTCGGTGTGCCGCCGCCGATCGCAGCGCCGACGGCGGCGTACAGAGGTCTCGTCCGCGTCAGGTGCCGAGCGCCGCGAGCACCACGGACCTTGCCTCCTCCTGGATCCGGTGCAGATGGTCCGGACCGAGGAAGGACTCCGCGTAGATCTTGTAGACGTCCTCGGTGCCCGAAGGGCGGGCAGCGAACCAGGCGTTGGCGGTGGCGACCTTGATCCCGCCGAGGGCTGCGCCGTTGCCGGGAGCCTCGGTGAGCACCTTGGTGACCGGCTCGCCCGCGAGGGTGTCGGCGGTGACCTGGCTCGGGGACAACTTGGCGAGCAGCGCCTTCTGCTCGCGGGAGGCCGGGGCGTCCACGCGCGCGTAGGCGGGGGCGCCGAAGCGGTCGGTGAGCTGCGTGTAGTGCTCCGAGGGCGACTTGTCGGTGACGGCCGCGATCTCGGAGGCGAGCAGCGCCAGGACGATGCCGTCCTTGTCGGTGGTCCACACCGAGCCGTCACGGCGCAGGAAGGACGCGCCCGCCGACTCCTCGCCGCCGAAACCGAGCGTTCCGTCGGACAGCCCGTCCACGAACCACTTGAATCCGACCGGGACCTCGACCAGTTGCCGGCCGACGTCCGCCGCGACCCGGTCGATCATGCTGGACGACACCAGTGTCTTGCCGATCCCGGCGCCCGCGGGCCACTGCTCCCGGTGCGAGAACAGGTACGAGATCGCCACGGCCAGATAGTGGTTGGGGTTCATCAGGCCCCCGTCCGGCGTGACGATGCCGTGCCGGTCGGCGTCGGCGTCGTTGCCCGTGGCGATGTCGAACCGGTCGCGCTGCTCGATGAGCGAGGCCATGGCGTACGGCGAGGAGCAGTCCATGCGGATCTTGCCGTCCCAGTCCAGCGTCATGAAGCGCCAGGTGGGGTCGGCCAGCGGATTCACCACCGTCAGGTCGAGCCGGTGCTGTTCGGCGATACGGCCCCAGTAGGCGACCGAGGCGCCGCCCAGCGGATCGGCGCCGATGCGCACCCCTGCGGACCGGATCGCCTCCAGATCCAGCACGTTCGGCAGGTCGGCGACATAGGCGCCGAGGAAGTCGTGGCGGCCGGTGCCGGGTGCGGCCAGGGCCCGGGTGTAGGGGATGCGCCGTACGTCCTTCAGGCCGCCGGTGATGATCTCGTTGGCGCGGTCCTGGATCCAGGAGGTCGCGTCGGAAGCGGCGGGGCCGCCGTTCGGCGGGTTGTACTTGAAGCCGCCGTCGGCGGGCGGGTTGTGCGAGGGGGTGACCACCACGCCGTCGGCGAGGCCGGACGTGCGACCGCGGTTGTGGGTGAGGATGGCGTGCGAGACGGCCGGGGTGGGCGTGTAACCGTCGGTCTGGTCGATGAGGACGGTCACGTCGTTGGCGGCGAACACCTCCAGTGCCGTGATCCGCGCGGGCTCGGACAGGGCGTGGGTGTCGGCACCGAGGAAGAGGGGGCCGTCGGTGCCCTGGGCGGCACGGTATTCACAGATGGCCTGGCTGGTGGCCGCGATGTGGTCCTCGTTGAACGCGGTCGCGAGGGACGACCCGCGGTGTCCCGAGGTGCCGAAGGCCACCCGTTGCCCGGGTTCGGCAGGGTCGGGGTGCAGCGCGTAGTACGCCGTGACCAGGCGGGCCACATCGATGAGGTCTTCGGGCCCGGCGACCTGTCCCGCTCGCGCGTCCTGCATTTCCCGCTCCTCCGCAAGGGTCGACCGTTGAGTACGTGCCTCATTCTCCTCCGTCCGGCCCGCCGGGACGCCCACCGGGCGGCCGTTGTGGCATGCGCCCGGCGGGTGCGACGATGCACATCGGCGAATGAAGGGACACCGACGTGAGTCACGAGGACCAACGGCCGCCCGCCGCCGTCCTGTTCGATGTTCTGGGCCCCGACTACGAGAAGGCGTTCTCCCATGCGCCGGCGCACCTGGCCGCGCTGGACTGGCTGATCGAGCGGCTGCCGCCCGGCGCGCGAACGCTGGACGTGGGCAGTGGCACGGGTCGGCCCACCGCGGCGGCGCTCATCGAGGCAGGGCACAGCGTGCTGGGGGTCGACGTCTCGCCCGTCATGGTCGAACTCGCCGCCCGTCAGGTCCCCGAGGCCGAGTTCCGCTGCGTCGACGTCCGGGAACTCCCGCTCGATGCGGACTCGTTCGACGGCGTGTGCGTGTTCTTCTCGCTGTTGCAGATGAGCCGCGCCGAGCAGGCGGCTCTGACGCGGCGCCTGACTCTGGCCCTGCGGCCCGGCGGGCATCTGGTGCTGGCCACCGTGCCCGCGGACGTGGAGGACCTCGATGTGGTCTTCATGGGCCAGCCGGTTCGTGCCACGAGCTTCGCCGAGGAGGACTTCATCGGCATGGCGGAGGCGGCGGGGCTGACGGTGCTGGCCCGGCACAGCATCGTCTTCGCGCCGGACCACCCCGCCGCCGGTGCCGAGCCCCACATCTTCCTGCACTGCCGCCGTGACGGGACCGGGAGCTGACGCACAGGCATCATCCCCGCCGGAAGGCCACCGACCTCGGCCTGCCGACGGGGCCCGGCGCGCTGGCGGGAGCCCGTCGGCCTGCCGCAGTCGGTGTGCGTCCGGCCGTCGAGCTACGCGGCATCCGGACGCTGCGCCGGAGCGCGGCGGTCCCCTGCGTTCCGGTGAGTACCGCGACGTGGACAGCATCCTGTCCGTGCATGGTGCACCCCGGAGCCGGCAGGCGTTCCGCGCGAGCGGGACGGGTCGTCCCCGCACACCTCCGAGGTGGTCGGGACCGCTCTACTTGGTGAAGATGGCGCCGCTCTTGAAGGAGTCGCCACTGCCGCTGGACCGGTAGTGCCAGCCGCCGACGGTCAGATGCGTGCCGGAGGACACCACGGAGCTGACACCGAGGGGGAACTCCGGATCGCTCTCGGGCAGGCCGAGCGACCGCCAGCCCTCGGTGGGCGTCCAGCTCATGCCGACAGCCGCGTCGTCGTTGCCGCCCACGACGGCGATTCCGCCGTTCGGCCGCAGGGTCACCGCCTGCAGCGAGAAGGTGCCTGCGGGCAGGGGCACCTGGGTCCACGAGGTGCCGTCCCAGTGCAGGGCCAGCCCTGCCGGGCGCTGCTTGTCGGTGTCACGGGACCATCCCACGGCCCAGACGTCCGTCGGTGTGCGGGCGGCGACGTCGAAGAGGATCGCCGAGTCGGGGAACGCCGGGGTGGGCGTCCGTGTCCACCGGCGTCCGTCCCAGTGCATGGCGACGGACTGGCTGGTGTCGAAGTCCATGCCGACTATCCAGACGTCGTTCGGTGCCAACTCCTCGACCTGGGTCGGGAGCCAGTTCGTCGACCCCGGGATCCGCACGGGCCGCCACCGTCGGCCGTCCCAGTGCTGGACGACCGGAACCTGGGTGAAGGTGTCCTCCGTGTAGCCCTGGCCCACCGCCCAGGCTTCGCGGCCGGAGACCGAACTCACCGACAGCAAGCTGGCGTTGACCGTCCCCGCAGGCAGACCCGAGTCGGCGGTCAGTTGCCAGGCGCCCGCCACATAGCGCCCGATGAGAGCGCCCCCGCCGTCCGATTCCTGGTCACCGACGAAGAACGCCGAGCCGTCTGCCGCGGTGGCGATGTCGTTGATTCTGCTGTCCCATGTGTCGGCGCCCCGAAGCGTCGTCTTCTTCCACGCCCCGCCTCGGGCGAGGTCACGCTCGTACATGGTGGGTGTGAACCGGATGGAACCGTTCTCGGGATTCTCCACGACCTCGGCGCCGCCGGCCCACGTCTTCGACGAGCTCGGCTGGGCCAAGGTCATCACCGAGACCTGCCCCGTCGACGTCTCCGTCCACACCCCGCCGGCGGCCGGCTCGGCCGTGGCGGTTCCGCTGATCACCATCGTGATCGCCCCAACTGCCGCCAGTTGCCCTGCGATCCTGCGCTTGACCGTCACTGTGATCTTCCCCGTTCCGGGGGAACCGCTCCCCCATACGTATTGATGCGACGGGGGATGCGTTCTGTTTCACGTGCGTCTGCCGGGCGGCCGACTCGTGGTCGGTTCTCTCCGGCCGGCCATCGACGTGCACGGCCGGGCCATCGGATCGTCGACGCGCACGGAGACCGACAGCAAGCTGCGGTCCGGAAACCGGCACGGAGCCGGCGGCACCTGGAACGGCTCGGGCAGCCCGGGCGAGAACGCCGGCCACCACGCTGGGGGGAGAGAACTCCGGCAGGCTGCCGTGCGGCACCGGCTCGGGAGGACCGGGACGCGGCCGGCCCCTATGCCGATCCCGGAGTCGGCCGGCGCAGGCCGCCGACGACATCATGCTCATCAATGTGTCCCGCGCGTACGGGGGGCGCCTGGTCATCGATCTGTGACGACGATCGCGTCCAGCGACGACCAGGGCCCCCGTCCCTTCGGTCGGGCACTACCCCGCTCTGTCCGGGGAAGCCCTCATGAAGGATCCGCGCCGACCCGTCCCCCCGGTTCGAGACCGGAACCGGAGTGACGGGCCTGGTGGGGCGGTGTTCAGTACTGCTCGGTCTCCACGAAACCGCCGTCCGCGTCGTTGTCCGCGCCGAAGGCGTCGGCGGCGGCGGTCGGGTTGAATCCGGGCGGGCTGTCCTTCAGGGCCAGGCCCATGTCGGCCAGCTTCGCCTTGACCTCGTCGATGGACTTCGCACCGAAGTTGCGGATGTCCAGCAGGTCGGCCTCGGAGCGGGCGACGAGCTCGCCCACGGAGTGGACGCCCTCGCGCTTGAGGCAGTTGTACGAGCGGACGGTGAGGTCGAGCTCCTCGATCGGCAGCACGAGGTCGGCGGCGAGGGCGGCGTCCGTCGGGGACGGGCCCATGTCGATGCCCTCGGCGTCGATGTTGAGCTCACGGGCGAGCCCGAACAGCTCGACGAGCGTCTTACCGGCAGAAGCCATGGCGTCACGGGGACGCATGGCCTGCTTGGTCTCGATGTCGACGATCAGCTTGTCGAAGTCGGTGCGCTGCTCGACACGCGTGGCCTCGACCTTGTACGTGACCTTGAGAACCGGCGAGTAGATCGAGTCGACCGGGATACGCCCGATCTCCTGACCGACCTGCTTGTTCTGCACGGCGGAGACATAGCCGCGACCGCGCTCGACGGTCAGCTCCATCTCCAGCTTGCCCTTGCCGTTGAGCGTGGCGAGGACGAGGTCGGGGTTGTGCACCTCGACACCGGCCGGCGGCGCGATGTCGGCGGCGGTGACGACGCCCGGGCCCTGCTTGCGCAGGTACATCACGACCGGCTCGTCCTGCTCCGAGGAGACGACCAGCTGCTTGATGTTGAGGATGAGGTCGGTGACGTCCTCCTTGACGCCCGGCACGGTGGTGAACTCGTGCAGGACACCGTCGACGCGGATGGACGTGACCGCCGCACCCGGGATCGAGGAGAGGAGCGTACGACGCAGAGAGTTCCCGAGGGTGTAGCCGAAGCCCGGCTCCAGCGGCTCGATGACGAACCGGGAGCGGAACTCGTCGACGACTTCTTCGGTCAGGGATGGACGCTGAGCAATCAGCACGGGGTGTTGCCTCCAGTGGTTTGGCGCCCGCTATGTGACGCCGTAGACATAGAAAGGGTACGGGCGCCAGAGGGCCTGCGGTCTCCACAGAGGCCGAACGGCTCGTGTCCCGAGCCGGTGAGGAGACCTCGGGTCTCCCTTGCGACCGCCGCGAGCAAAGCCTTCCGGGTCATGGCAGAACAGCCGCCGGGCGGGGACGACGGCACGAAGTCCCTGTTCAGGGTGTTGCTGTCGAGGTGCTGGAGGCCCGCGAGGCCGCTCGGAACGCCGACGGACATCCACCGGCACGGCAGCTCAGGTGTTCCCGGCCCAGCCGGACTTCTCGAATGATTGCCTCCGTTCGGGCAGAGCTCACACGCCAACGGGCGTGACGTAGGCGACGCTGGTGCACAGCGCTGTCCGAACAGGCGCCGCTGGATCTCCCAAAGGGACCGGACACCTCAGCGCCATCCCCCAGGCGCTCCGGGGCGGAGTGGGAGTACCCGGTGTGCGTGATCGACACAGGTGCCCCGGCAAAAGCCGAGCAACCAGCAGAAAGGGCACGCGGATGTGCCGTACAGGGGTCGCAGCCCGGACGCATCTGCGCAGGAGTGTCACACAGGCTGCACACACACTCTCGAAAGCCTCGCTACGTTTGCTGCCGGCTCGCTCACCCGTGCGAGAGTGAACACAGGAAGACCGTAGATGGACTACTGCTCCACATGCTGTCGGCACCTCAACGGCGCTCTCGTGTGCCCCGGGTGCGGCGCTTACGCACCGGACATCGCTCCCCTCGCCGACGGAACGCCCGCACCGGCCGCCGTGACGGATGCGGCGACGCGGCAAGCCCCTGTCCATCTGTGGAACGACGCGGACGACGGCGCCGCGGAGAGCCCCCAGTCACCGCAGGACCTCCCGTACGAGAGTTACGACAGCGCGGACGCTCCCGCCCCCGCGCCTCAGGGCCGGGCGGCACGGCGTCGTCAACGGGAACGCTGGAAGAAGACGCAGCGCAGAGCCCTGGTCGCCACGGCGGTCGCCCTGGTCGGCGGAGGCATGACCGTCTCCTCGCTGAACCGCCAGGCCCCGGACCGAACACAGGCGGCCTCCGTGCCGGACAGAGAGCCCATGGGGACCGCGGAGGATCAGGTCACCGACTCCACCCCGGACTCGTCGACGCCGATCGCCCCGCACCGGGCCGAGCGCACCTCGTCCGGCGCCCGGGCCTCCACGGCCAACGAACCGCGCAAACAGGCCGCCGCCGCGCCGCGGGCCACGCCGGCGACACAGGTGATCCGCCCCAAGAGCGTCCCGGTTCCCCTGACGGCGGTGACGGCCTCGGCCGATTCACAGGCGGTCTCCACCATGTCCGAAGCCACGGACACCACCACCGGGACCACGGCCTCACCCACGCCCACAGCCACGGACACCGACAGCACCGGCACATCGGGCGAGGACACGTCGTCGGCGAGTCCCTCGCCGTCCGAGTCCTCCTCGACGCCCTCGGCCTCCTCGTCGTCCCCGGAGGTCTGCCTGCTCGGACTGCTGTGCATCAGCTGATCACCTGCACGGAGGTGGATCCGGCCGGGCATCGTCCGTGGGTCACGGCCAGCCCGCTCCCGGCACCATGACCTGGACGGTGAGCACCTGACCTGTGCCGACCGCCACCGGCTCGGGCTCGGTCATGCCCTGCCACTGCGCGGCCACGATGAACAAGGTCGTCCCGTCGGGACCGCCCAGCGCACAGGCGAAACCGCCGCGGTCCAGCGGCACGGTCTGCAGGACCGTGCCGCCCTCGCCGACTCGCACGCACCGCCGGTTCGGGACATCGGCGTACCAGACGGCGTTCTGCGCGTCGACGCAGATGCCGTCCGGGGTGCCCTGCCCGAGGTCGGCCCAGACGCGCCGGTCGGACAGCGCACCGTCCGCGTCGATGCCGAAGGCCACCAGGTGGTGGCGGTAGGAATCCGCGACGATCAGCGTGGAGTTGTCCGGGGTGACCGCCATGCCGTTGGGAAACGCGATGTCGTCGGCCACCTGGCGCACGGAGCCGTCGGGTGTGACCAGGTGGATGAAACCGGGCTTGACCGCCTCGCCCGCCATCGGGTCGAAGCCGGCGCGGTTGACGTATGCGTTGCCGCGACCGTCGACCACGATGTCGTTCCAGCCCGGCTGCCGGAGGTCCGCGTGAGTGACCAGGGTGCCGTCCGGCTCTCGGCGCAGCAGCAGCCCGTCGGGGGACGAGACGATCACCAGGCGGCCGTCCGGGAGCCAGGCGGTGCACAGCGGCAACGACGCCACCTGGGCGATCACCTCGCTGCGGCCGGCGAGGTCGACGGAGATGACCTCGCCGGCGGACCAGTCGGAGAAGTACAGGCGGTCGCCGTGCCAGCGCGGAGACTCCACCAGACCCCTGCCGGTGAGCAGTGTCCGTACCTCGGTCATCCTCATCACAGCCCTTCGCCCCGGTCGGCCCGGCGCCGACGTCGACGCCTCAACATCTATCCGAACACCGGGTGGGCGGCTCGGCAGGCTCCCCGATGTGCGGAGCGTCGACGCACTCCCGCACCGCGGCGGAAGCTCCGCCGCGGTGCGGGAGTGGGACGTCACCTTCGCCGGAGGAGGCCGGGTCAAAGCCTTGGGCAGTCGGCCGCGGGGCTGTGCACCGCGGCCGGCTCCTGTGCGTACGACGGTCAGCTGATGCGGTGCACTCGCTGGGTGGTCAGCTCGTAGCGGGCGCCGACGATGGTCAGGGCGCCGGAGTTCACCTTGGCGGCGAGGTCGGGCTCCGCCGCGAGCCGTGCCCGTATGAGCCGTATGTTGGCGTCGATCGTCGCGTCGACACGCGCGTCGCCCGACTTGCTGTGATCGATGGCCGGGCGGATCTGGTCGGCCAGGTACTGGATGTGGGCGGGCAGTTTCTCGCCCGACTCGTCCGCCTGGACCGTGGCCTTCACCGCTCCGCACGACTGGTGGCCGAGCACCATGAGCAGGGGGATCCCCAGTTCGAGCACGCCGTACGCGAGGCTGCCGAGCACTGCCTCGTCGAGGACCTGGCCCCCGCTGCGTATGGTCATCAGATCGCCGAGGCCCTGGTCGAAGACCATCTCCGGAGGTACTCGGGAGTCGATGCAGCCGAGGACCAGGGCGAAGGGGTGCTGACTGGTCGTCAGCGCCTGCCGGACGGCGGGAGACTCGTCAGGATGCTGCTGGCGGAAGGTGCGCCAGCGGCGGTTGCCCGCGGACAGCTCCCGCAGAGCCTCCTCGGCGGTGCCGGGCCGCTTTCGCGGAGCGGCGGTGGGGGGTGCGGCAACCGCGGGTTCGGCGCCGATGACCAGGCCGGCGCCGACGACGGCGGTCCCGGTGAGCGCGGCGCGCAGAAGTGAGCGCCGGGCGGGGGGTGTCACGCCGGAGACCGGGGCGACGGATGCAGTCCGCTGCGGGAGGACGGCAGTGTGGGGTGCTGGGTCAGAGTTCACGGAAGGGAACGTATGTCCGGCTGAATGCCCCTCAGTTCGAGTTGCTGATTCATGATCAAACGTTGAACCTTTCTTGGCGGCTCCGGGGGAATCTCTTGGCAGGAACTCGATCATCCAAGCGGTGCGCAGCTCGCCACTATCTGAACGTGCGTCCGGGATGGTCATGGCCGGTCGTCGTGCACATGCCCGTGCATTCCGATCACGGGGGCTCCGTGAGATCCAGACGATTACGCACCCGCGTCGCAGCCGCCTCGATCACGCTCGCGCTGCTCGCATTCGGCTCGGGCCAGGCCTTCGTGCACACCCCCGAGCCACCGTCATCACCGCATTGCACCGCCGTTGACCTCGGCACCCTCGGCGGGAGCGGTCGCCGTCGCCCGCCCGGCGGTGGGTGCGCGGGGTGCGCTGTTCGTCGTCGGTCAGTACGGTGCTGCTGTCCTGGTGTTCGCCCGGGCATCGTGACTCCCCGAGTGGTCGACGTGGGTCTCGGACGACGGAGGCTGCATGGCCGGCAAGAAGACGACGACGCTGCCGCGCAAGGTGTACGAGCCGGAGCTGCTGCGCCTGCAGACGGAGCTGGTGAAGCTCCAGGAGTGGGTACGGGCGGAGGGCGCCCGGCTGGTGGTCGTGTTCGAGGGACGGGACGCGGCGGGCAAGGGCGGCACCATCAAGCGGGTCGCGGAGCACCTCAATCCGCGGGTGGCCCGCATCGCGGCGCTGCCGAAGCCGACCGAGCGTGAGCGCACCCAGTGGTACTTCCAGCGGTACGTCGAGCAGTTGCCGGCGGCCGGGGAGATCGTGCTGTTCGACCGCAGTTGGTACAACCGGGCAGGCGTCGAGCATGTGATGGGCTTCTGCACGAAGGAGGAGTACCAGCTCTTCCTCCGGCAGTGCCCGATCTTCGAGCGGATGCTGGCCGAGGCGGGCATTGTGCTGCGCAAGTACTGGTTCTCGGTGAGCGACAGCGTGCAGCAGGAGCGGTTCCGCCAGCGCCTCGACGACCCGACCCGGCGCTGGAAGCTCTCGCCGATGGACCTGGAGTCGATCACCCGCTGGGAGGCGTACTCCCGGGCCAAGGACGAGATGCTGGTCCACACCGACATCCCCGAGGCGCCTTGGTACGTCGTGGAGAGCGACGACAAGCGCCGGGCGCGGCTGAACATGATCGCCCATCTGTTGAGCACGCTCCCGTACCACGAGGTACCGCCACCGGTGCTGAAGCTGCCGCACCGGCCGCCGTCGACCGGGTACGTGCGTCCGCCACGTGATCTGCAGACCTACGTCCCCGATCACGCGGCCGGTCTCTGAGTCCGTCCACGCCGGTTGAGCACCCTGCGGGCGCGCGGGCAAGGGGAGTTGGGGGCGTCGGCTGAACGACCCAGTTCCGGGGGCCTGTTGGGCTGCGGGGCGCATGTCCGAGGGCAGTTCAGGCCGACCCGGTCCTCGCGGTCTCCCGCTCGTCCGTGGATCATGAGGTCATTCGGCAGAAGGAGGCCCATGTCCCAAAGCTCGGGCAGACCCGTTCCCGTGTGGCACCGACTGGCGCCGGGGCTCCACGCGCTCCTCGGCTACCGGCGCGCCTGGCTGCGCGGTGATGTGCTGGCCGGGGTGACGGTGGCCGCGTATCTGGTGCCGCAGGTGATGGCGTACGCGGGGGTGGCCGGTCTGCCGCCGGTCGCCGGTCTGTGGGCGATCCTGCCCGCGCTCGCCCTGTACGCGCTGTTCGGTTCCTCGCGTCTGCTGTCGGTCGGGCCCGAGTCGACGACCGCGCTGATGACGGCGACCGTGGTCGGCCCGCTGGCCGCGGGAGACCCGGGCCGCTACGCGACTCTGGCCGCCACGCTGGCGGTCACGGTCGGGCTGCTGTGCGTCGTGGCCTGGGCGGTGCGGCTGGGCTTCGTCGCGGACCTGCTCTCCCGGCCCGTCCTGGTCGGCTATCTGGCGGGCGTGGCACTGATCATGATCGTGGACCAGTTGCCGAAGCTCACCGGCGTCAGCACCACGGGCTCCGCCTTCTTCCCCCAACTGTGGTCGTTCGTGGGCCATGTGTCGCAGATCCATGGGGCCACCCTGCTGTTCGCCGTGATCCTGCTCGCCTTCGTCCTCGCCGTGGCCCGCTTCTTCCCCGCCGTCCCCGGCCCCCTGCTGGCCGTTGTCCTCGCCACGACGGCCGTGGCCGTGTTCGGCCTCGACGACCGTCACGGCATCAAGGTGATCGGCGATGTGCCCGCGGGTCTGCCCGGCCTGGCCGCCCCGGACCTGGCCGAGCTGCCGCATCTGGTGCTGCCCGCCCTGGGGGTCCTCCTCGTCGGTTACACCGACTTCATCCTCACCGCGCGGGCCTTCACCGGCCGCACCGCCGCCGACGACGACGGCCCGGGGCTCGACGCCAACCAGGAACTGCTCGCCCTGGGCGCGGCCAACCTCGGTGCCGGGGCGGTGCAGGGGTTCCCGGTCAGCAGCAGCGCCAGCCGCACCGCGCTCGCGTCCTCGGCGGGCGCCCGCTCCCAGGCGTACTCCCTGGTAGCCGCCGTCGTCGTCCTCGCCGTCCTGCTCTTCCTGAGTCCCCTGCTGACCAGGACACCCTCGGTCGTGCTGGGCGCGCTCGTCGTCTACGCCGCCCTGCGCATGATCGACCTGGCGGGCTTCCGACGACTGGCGTCCTTCCGGCGTCGTGAGCTCCTGCTGGCACTCGGCTGCCTGGCCGGAGTGCTCGCTCTGGACATCCTGTACGGGGTGCTGGTCGCCGTCGGTCTGTCGGTGGCCGAGCTGCTGACCCGGGTCGCGCGGCCGCACGACGCGGTCGAGGGTGTGGTGCCCGGGGTGGCCGGTATGCACGACGTCGACGATTATCCGCAGGCCCGCACGATCCCGGGGCTGGTGGTCTACCGCTACGACTCGCCCCTCTTCTTCGCCAACGCGGAGAACTTCCACCGACGGGCCCTGGCCGCCGTGGACGAACAGGAAGGCCCGGTCCACTGGTTCGTCCTCAACGCCGAGGCCAATGTGGAGGTCGACATCACCGCCCTGGACGCCGTCGACGCGCTGCGTGGCGAACTGACCCGCCGGGGCATCGTCTTCGCCCTCGCCCGCGTCAAACAGGACCTCCGCGACGATCTGGACGCGTACGGCCTGACGGAGTCCGTCGGCACCGGCCTCATCTTCCCCACCCTGCCGACGGCCGTGACCGCGTACCGCGAGTGGGAACGGGCTCAGTAGGCCGCGCATCCCCCGACCGCACGTCGTCGTGATCCGCGTCGGCACCCTCGGCGCATGGACGTGCGGGCGGGCGGGCGTGTGTCTCACGGCCCGGGACGACGCCCCCGGCGGACGGCCGGGCGCGGGTCGAGGTCCCGGCCGGTCCATCGGCTCCCTACAGGGCGACACGCGCCACCGGCACCCGTGGGGGGCGCTCGGCTTCACCGAGGGTCCGTGTGGCCGTGTGGCCCGGTGGCGAGGGCCGACCGGCCCATGGCCCGAACCGGCACTCCGGACGAGACTGAGAGCGGCAGGCTCGTCAGAACGCCCCGGAGGTCCCGTCATGAACTCCCCTCCCACCCCCAGCATGCTGCGGGCGCTGCCCGCCGAGCACCGGCACCGGCTGATGCACGTCGCCCGTGAGGTGTCGTTCCCGCAGGGAGCCCGGCTCTTCGAGGAGGGCGGACGCGCCGACCGGTTCTGGATCATCCGCACCGGGACCGTCGACCTCGACATGCATGTGCCCGGCCGTCGGGCCGCCGTCATCGAGCGCCTCGGCCACGACGAACTCGTCGGCTGGTCCTGGCTGTTCCCGCCGCACGCCTGGCAGCTGGGCGCGACCACGACCACGCCCGTGCGCGCGTACGAGTTCGACGCCACGGCGGTCCGCTCGATGTGCCGGGACGACCCCGCGCTGGGCCGCTCCGTCTCCGACTGGGTGGGAAGCATCCTCGCCCACCGGCTGCGCGCCGCCCGTACCCGCCTGCTGGATCTGTACGCACCGTACGGCAGCGGCAGCCTCCTATGACGGCGCTCCTCGGCCGGCGCGGCCGGTGTTCCGCCTCGCCGGCCCGACGCCGCGCCGGCGGTCAGTCCTCGGCGGGATACACCCTGGTCACCCTGCCCTTTGTGTCCGCCGCCAGGTAGCCGGACCCGTAGCTGTCGGACAGGTACACAGCCATTCCGGCCGGCGTGTCGAGGATGTCGTTGGGCGGCTTCACCACCAGGTAGCGGTTTTCCGGATCGGCCACGTTCAGCTTCTTGTCCGCCTCCTTCAGAAGCGCGGGAACGCTGTCCCAGTTGAAGCCGTCGAGAGTGATCGGCTGGTTGCCGCTGAAGATCGAACCCTTGATGATGCTTTTCTCGACACCGTTGCCCGGGCGGTAGGTGTAGGAGTCGTACTTGGTGTTGCTGCCGTTGACCATCATCTGGGCGATGGCGTACTCCTCGTACACGGTGAAGTCGCCGAACCTGTCCCGGCCGGTCTCCTTCTCCAGCTCCTTGATGACCATGCGGATGCCTGCCGGGGTGAGCAGTGTGCCGGTCCGGGTCTCCTCGGACTCCTGGGCTGCCGGGGCGGCCGTGTCCGTGTTCGCGGTGGGCGACACATCCGTCCGCGGGCTCGGCGTGGACGTCGAGGCGCCCGCGCCCGCGTTCGTGTTCGCGTCACCCGAGTCGCCCCCGAGAGGCAGCAGCCACCACACCAGGACTGCGGCGAGCGAAGATCCAGAGACACCCCACAGGACCCTCAGGCCACGGACGCGTCGGCGTGCGGTTGGTACGGGTGCGGGTGCGGTGACCGGCTGGATCGTGACCGGCCCGGGGAGGACCGGCGGCGGCCCGAACCCCGCCTGGACGGGAGTGACCGGCGCGACAGGGATTCCGCCGGTCGCGACGAATCCTGCGGGCGCGGCAGAGGTGCGCGGGTCCGAAGGTGTCGCGGGGGCGGACGGCGGACCCAGCGGGTAGGAGGTGGGCTCGTCCCTCGACGCGGTCGACCGGTCCGGAGCCGACTCGATCGCGGCCAGCTGCCGGTCCAGCACCGCGGCGGACGGCCGCGCCGCGGGATCCCGTACCAGGACGCTCATCAGGACGTCACCGAGGGCGCCGGCCCGCACCGGTGGCGGCACCTCCTCGTGGAGGACCGCGGCGAGGGTGGCCAGGGTGGTGCCGCGGCGCAGCGGGTGGTGGCCGTCGACCGCTGTGTACAGCATCATCGCCAGCGACCACAGGTCGGAGGCGGCTCCGCCCTCGTGCCCCGAGATGCGCTCGGGTGCCATGAAGTCGGCCGTGCCGATGATGGAGCCCGTGGCGGTGAGGCTGGTCGCCTCACGGATCGCGGCGATGCCGAAGTCGGTGAGCACCGGGCGCCCGTCGGGCCGCAGGAGTACGTTGGCGGGCTTGACGTCCCGGTGCTGGATACCGGCGTCATGCGCGGCGGTGAGCGCGGCCAGCACTCCCCGGCCGGTCCGCGCCGCCTCGGCCGGCGTCATCGGCGCCCGGGCCAGCCGGTCGGCCAGCGAGCCGCCGCTGACCAGTTCCATCACGATCCACGGGTAGGTGCCCTCACCGCCGTCGACGATGTGGTGGATGGTGACGACGTTCGGATGGTCGATCCGGGCCAGGGCCCGGGCCTCGCGCAGCACCCGCTCGCGCAGCATGCGCGCGCCCTCGGGGTCGTACTCGGCGAGGTCCCGGTCGGGCGGGCGGACCTCCTTGACCGCCACCAGCCTGTGGAGCACCACGTCCCTGGCCCGCCAGACGGTCCCCATCCCGCCTCCGCCGAGACGGGCCTCCAACTCGAAGCGCCCGTCGACGATCCGTCGCCCGGTGCCTCTGTCTGCCTCACTCATGGACGGGAGCCTAGACGCCGCCACCGACACCGTTCGAACGGTACCCACCATCAGCTGCGGCAGTTCACGGAGACCCGCGATCAACTGTCGTACGGACGGCCGCCGTTGGGCCGTTGACGGTGGGTTGAAGCCTCCTCTCCCCAGGTCCGCACCACCGTCATGGCCGGCACTTCAGCCGATGCGTGTTCCCGCGCCGCCGACCCGGACGCGCGGGTCATCCGCGCGCAGGGTCACCGTGAGTTCGCCGGGGCGGCCCAGGTCCTCGCCCTGGTGCAGGGTGAGGACGGTGTCCTCGGGGACCAGGCCGAGTTCACGGGCGTACGCCCCGAACGCGGCTGCTGCCGCGCCGGTCGCCGGATCCTCGACGACCCCGCCGACGGGGAACGGGTCACGGACATGGAAGACGGTGGCCGACTCCCGCCACACCAACTGGGTCGTGGTCAGGTCCAGGCGGTGCATCAGGGCGTCGAGGCGCTCGAAGTCGTACGCGAGATCCGCGAGGCGGGCGCGCGTCGCCGCCGCGAGAACGAGGTGGCGGGCGCCGGCGAAGGCGATACGGGGTGGGAAGGCCGGGTCGAGATCGGCGGCCGGCCAGTCGAGCGCGGCCAGGGCTTCCGTGAGGTCGGCGGCGGCGATCTCCTCGATCCGCGGCTCGACGCTGGTCAGCGTGGCGCGGAGCGTCCCGCCCTCCTCGGTCACCACCACCGGCACGGTGCCGGCTCGTGTCGCGAACACCAGCTCGCCGGGACCGTGACGCTCGGCCAGGGCGACGGCGGTCGCGACGGTCGCGTGCCCGCAGAACGGCACCTCGGCCCTGGGGCTGAAGTAGCGGATGGTGTACGCCCTGCCGCCCTCCCGGCCGCCCGGACCCTCAGGCGGCGCGGTCAGGAACGCGGACTCCGAGTATCCGAGGTCGGCGGCGATGGCCAGCATCTGGCTGTCGTCCAGGCCGGTGGCGTCCAGTACGACACCGGCGGGGTTTCCGCCGTCGGGAGAGGTGGAGAAGGCGGTGTAGCGCAGCACCTCGGGACTCGGCGTGTTCGTCGTCATGCTCGCGGCAACACGGGAAGGGGCCACGACTGTTCCCGGACACCGGTGGGTAGTGACGGGGCACAGCGCCAGGTCGTGGTCGAAGGCATCCACCCCGCTCTCAACCGTCGCCTGGAGCGACGACGCCGCGGAGCGCGGTGGCCGCAGGCAGCCCGGAGTGTCACACCGCTTCCGGGTCGAAGACGACTTCGAGCTCGCGCCTGAGCCGGTACAGCCCGCGCCGTGCGTGGCTCTTGACGGTGCCCAGCGGCCAGCCCGTGCGCTCGGCGATCTGACTCTGGCTCAGGTCCTCGTAGAAGGCGAGTCGCAGCACCCGCTGCTGTGCCGAGGCCAGCTTGGCGAATTCGGCGCGCACCACCACCCGGTCCAGGGCCCCCTCGAACCGGTCGTCCGCGGGATCGGCGAGGGTCGGCCAGGAGTCCGCGGCAGCGACCGCTCGGCAGCGGCGGGTGCGCGCGGCCAGCGCGTCGGCGATCCGGTGCCGGGCGATGCCCACGATCCACCCGACGAGCGGACCGCGTTCCGGCCGGTAGCCCCGCCGACCGCACCACACACCGAGGAAGACCTGCTGGGTGACGTCCTCGGCCTCCTTCACATCTCCCAGGGAGCGCCAGGCCAGGGTGTGCACCAGCGCCGACCAGCGCCGGTACACGGCCGCCAGGCATGCTTCGTCACCCGCGAGAAGGCCCCGGACCAGCTCCGCCTCGTCCCATGACGCGGCAGGCACGGCAGCCGGAGCGGCACACTCGGGCATGTTCATGAGGAGACTCCTTGCACGGAACGGATCCGGCGTCGCGATCCGGCGTACGACGGTTCTGTCATCGTCCGAGTCCGGGCGCAGAGCATCAACTCGCATCGATTCTGCGTCGTACGGCGAGGCTCAAGCCGTAGAGTCGGCCCGTGGACGGCACTACGGGTGACAGCGCGGCGGCCCGCTCGGAGGCGGAGCCCCAGGGCGTCGCGGCAGGTCTCACCACCGGCGCGCTGGCCCGTCGGCTGGGGGTGTCACCCACCACGCTGCGCTCCTGGGACCACCGCTACGGCATCGGGCCCGCGATCCGCCCCGACGGCCGGCACCGCCGATGGGCTCCGCACGACATAGCCGTACTGGAGGCGATGTGCCGGCTGACGTCCGCCGGTGTGCCGCCCGCGGAGGCGGCCCGCGCCGCGCGGGCGACGGCCGCCGGGGCCCCGGGCGAGGGCCGGGCGCCCGCCGCCGCGCCGGAACCGGCAATCGGAGCCGGCTCCCGCGCGGCGGGCCCGCTTCCGCTCGGCGACGTCCGCCGGGAGTGCAGGGGGCTCGCCCGCGCCGCCGTACGACTCGACGCGCCCGCTGTGGAGCAGCAGCTGGCCACGGCGGTCGACACCCACGGTCTGGTGGTCGCCTGGCAGGAGGTGATGGTGCCGACGCTGCATGCCGTGGGCCGCAGATGGGCCTCGTCCGGGGACCGGTACGTCGAGGTGGAGCACCTCCTGTCCTGGCATGTCTCGACCACGCTGCGCCGCTTCGCCCGCCCGGCCGCCGGATCCGGCGGCGCCTCGGCACTGGGACCGGTGGTTCTGGCCTGCATGCCGGGCGAGCAGCACACCCTGGCGCTGGAGTCGCTCCACTGCGGGCTGAGCGAACTGGGCCTGCCCACCCGGATGTTCGGGTCGGCGGTCCCCGCGGAGGCACTGATCGCGGCGGTGGACCGGCTCGGCCCGGTGGCCGTCGTCCTGTGGGCGCAGGCCCGCTCCACGGCGAGTCTGCCGCTGGCCCGGCGTGTCGCCGGCGCCCGGTGGGGTGTGAAGGGCGCCCGGCGCGGCCCGCTGGTGGTGCCGTGCGGCCCCGGCTGGCTCGGCCGATCGGACCCGGGGATGCCCTGGCCCACGTCCCTGAAGGACGCCCTGGACACCCTGGAGGCCCTGTACACGGAGGGGCGGTGAGTTCCGCCGGCGGTGGCCCGGTGGCGGCTCAGTCGAGACCGCGGGCCCGCTTGAAGCGGTCGAGACCGTCCGACAGGCCGACGATCGGATCCGGGTAGTCCACGGCGGCGCGGTCCAGGCCGCGCAGTTTCCACGGCTCGTGCACCGCCGCCCCTGACAGCGACCGCAGTTCGGGCACCCAGCGGTGCACGTACGAGCCGTCGGGGTCGTACCGCTTGGCCTGGGTGACAGGGTTGAGGACCCGGTTGGGCCGTGAGTCGGTCCCGGTGCCGGCCATCCACTGCCAGTTGAGCTGGTTGTTGGCGACGTCGCCGTCCACCAGCAGGTCGAGGAAGTAGCGGGCGCCGACCCGCCAGTCCACGTACAGCGTCTTGGCGAGGAAGCTCGCGGTCAGCAGGCGCCCCCGGTTGTGCATCCAGCCCTCGTACCGCAACTGGCGCATCGCCGCGTCGACGATGGGGTAGCCGGTGCGGCCCTCCTTCCACGCCTCGACGTCCTCCCGGGCTTCTGTCTCCGATCGCCAGCGGTCGTTCCGGGTGCGGTAGTCGGCGACGGCCGCGTCCGGGCGGGCCGCGAGCACCTGACGGTGGAAGTCGCGCCAGGCGAGCTGCCGTACGAAGGCGTCGGCGCCGGGTCCGCCGGCGCGGCGGGCGCGGTGGACGAGTTCGACGCAGGAGAGGGTGCCGAAGTGCAGATGCGGGGAGAGCCGGGAGGTGGCGTCGCCCGCCAGGTCGTCGTGACCCTCCTCGTACGTCGCCACCCCGCCGCGCAGCCACGTGGTGAGCCGTGCGCGGCCCTCGGTCTCGCCGCCGGCGGCGAGCCCCTCCGAGAGGCCCGGCAGACCGCTCCGGGACGGCAGGGGATCGGATCCGACCCCGTCCGGGACCCGCACTGCCCGTGGCGCCCCGAGCGGCTCCCGCAGCTGCTGCCGCGACCAGTGCCCGAAGTACGGCGTGAAGACGGCGAAGTGGTCCGAGGCGGCCGGGACCACGGCACCCGGGGCGACGGCGGTGGTCACGGTGTCGTGGACGTGCAGCCGTACGCCGTCCGCCTCCAGGGCGCGGCGCAGCCGGTCCTCCCGTCGGCGCGCGTGGCCGCTGACGTCGGCCGCCATGTGCACCTCGTCGGCGCCCGCCTCGGCGGCGACCCGGCACACCTCGCCGACGAGGTCGCCGTGGCGCACGACCAGCCGTCCGCCCCGCTCGCGCAGACCGGCGTCGAGGTCGCTCAGGCAGTCGGCGAGGAAGGCCAGCCGGTTGGGTACGGCGAACCCTGCGCCGTCCACCGCGGGGTCACGCACGAACAGCGGGACGACCCCGCGGCCGCCGTCCAGGCCTGCCCGCAGCGGCGGATGGTCGTGCAGACGCAGGTCGGAGGTGAACAGGACGACCGAGACGTTCATGGCGCGCACTCCGGGGAGCAGGAGGAACCGGCAGGTGATCCGCCCGGGTCCGGGGCGGAGGGGCTGCTCGGCGAACCGGGCAGGTACCCCTGGTGATCACTTCCGGGCGCGGGTCCCTTTCGGATGCGCCCGGCGGGAATCCTGTTCCCGCCGTTCCGGGAGCAGTGCCTCACCCGCCCGCCGGTCACCTCAGTGGTCTTCCTCCGAGGTGAGCCGGATCAGCAGGACAGCGGGCGTGTGCGGCAGTGACACCCGCAGTGCGTGCCCGTCCGCGTCCCAGACCGCCGAGCCTGTGGCCGGAGCGGTCGGGTGCAGGATCTCCGCCCGGACCTCCTGCCCGGCCAGGTGCGCGACCGGCAGGCGGAGCTCCGGCTCGCCGCCTCGGCGCCACACCGAGAGGTAGGACGTACCGCCGTCCGGTACCCGCATGCCCAGGGCCGTCCACTCGTCCGTCCATCCCGGCAGACCGAGCGGCCAGAACGGCACCGCCTCCGTGAGATCGGCGCGGAGTGTCTTGTACACGGCCACCGCGTCCCCCACGAGGGCGAGCTGATGTTCCGACATGCGGTCCAGATGGCCGGAGAGGTGGATCCGGCCGAGCAGCGCCCCGCCCAGGGTGAACGTGATCAGGTCGTCGTCGAAGCCCGGCTGCGGGTAGGCCCAGACGGCGCCCTGTTCGGGCGGGACCGCCGTCGGTGCGGCGGCGGCGATCGGCGGGCAGAGCAGGGGGTCCTGCTGGTCGCTGGTGGACTGGAGCTGGGTGACGGCCAGCGTGGCTCCGTCCATCCGCATCCCGCCCGAGGCGCAGTTCTCGATCACCAGGCCCGGGTGCCGGTCCAGTACCTCGGAGAGCCAGTCCAGGTACGCCTGGGCATGGCCGAGAAGGCCGGCTCCGGGCGCGATGTCCCCGGGGGCGCAGGTTCCCGGGTCGACCACGATGTTGTAGTCCAGCTTGAGGTAGCCCACTCCCCAGTCGCCGACTATGCGGTCCACCGTCTTGTCGAGGTGCGCTCGGGCGGCCGGGTGCCGCAGGTCCAGTTGGTGGCGGCCCTGTTCCGTCAGCCGTATGCCGTCCCGCCGGAAGAAGGCCTCCGGCGGGAGTTCGGACGCGACGGGGCTGCGCACGCCGACGACCTCCGGTTCCAGCCACAGCCCGGGGACCATGCCGCGCTCCCTGATCCGGTGCAGGACCGCCTGGATACCGCCGTCGGGGAAGCGGCGCGCCGAGGGCAGCCACTCGCCGACGCTGTCCCACCAGCCCTCGGTGCTGTCGTCGTACCAGCCGGAGTCGATGCAGAAGTACTCCGCCCCGGCCCGGGCGGCGGCGTCGATCAGCGGCAGCAGTTTCTCCGTCGTCGGGTCGCCCATCAGGGTGTTCATGTAGTCGTTGAAGACGACGGGCAGCGTGGTGTGGTCCGGGTGCGGGCGTCGTACGGCACGACGGTACGAGGTCAGGGCGGCGAAGGCGTCGTCCAGGCCGGAGCCGAGGGCCAGGACGCCGGGCACGGTGGTGAACTCGGCGCCGGGTTCGAGGCGGACGCGCCATTGATGCTCCGCGTCCGTGGGTCCGTTGAGCGCCAGATACGTGCCGTGGTCGCGCTCACCGAGGTCCCAGCGCCAGCCGGCCGGGGATTCGATCTGCCACAACCAGGCCCGGTCGCCGTCGTGTTCGGTGAGGGCGCCCATCGCGAGGTGTCCGTCGGTGGGCCAGCTGCCGCGTCCCGTCAGGGTCAGCGCCGCCCGGCTGTCGTGCTGGTGGACGTCGACATGGATGTCGCTGACGGTGTGGCGCAGCGGCTCGGTGTGCCAGCGGCACTCCGCCAGCCAGTCGTTGCGGGCCCGGTGGATGTCGAGGCCGTCGGGAGAGGGAAGGGCGCCGAGCAGCAGACTGCTGACCGACTGGACGACAAGGGGCTGCTCTCCGTCGTTGCGGAGGCGGACGCGGGAGCGCAGCACGGGCAGTCCGACGGGCGAGGACAGCTCGACGAAGGCGGTCAACGCGCTGCCGGGGTCGTGGAGTTCGACGGTCAGATACGTCCAGCCGTCGGCTTCCCGGGTGGAGTGGCCCACGTGCCAGAGACGGGCGCCGAAGGCCGTACCGGTGAAGCGGGGGCCCGACCAGCCACTGCCGTGACCGAGTGCGGTGAGCTCCACGAGGTGGAGGGGGGCGTCCGGGCCGGGTTCCGGTGTCGACTCCCCGGTGGGGCCGCTCCAGCTCGACGGGGACGCGGAGTCGGGGCGGGTCAGCCCGACCAGCCGCAGGACCCCGTCGGCGCCGGTGGCGAACTCGGCCTCCAGGGCGCGGTGACCCCAGACAAAGTGCTGCTCAGTGGTGGTGCGGGGGGCCGTGCCCGCCGAATCCGACGTACCGGTCAACGTCTTCCCCTCCCGATGCCGTCTGGGCCGACGGTCTGCTTCTGCCGCGTGAATTGATGGTTACGGTCTCTTGACGACCCTCATGTGACCGGTCACAATCCTGGCATGAATGTGACCGGTCACACAAGACGCTCAGTGAGCATCCGGGATGTCGCCACCGCGGCCGGAGTCTCCTACCAGACCGTCTCCCGGGTGATCAACGACCACCCCAGCGTCAAGCCGTCGACCCGCGACAGGGTGCTCGCCGCCATCGACGAACTGGGGTTCCGGCGCAACTCCACCGCGCTGGCCCTCGCCAGCGGGCGCACCCGTGCCGTGACCGTGCTCACCTCCAACACCACGCACTACGGCTACGCCTCGATCCTCCAGGGCATCGAGGAGGCCGCCCGCGCCGCCTCGTACAGCGTCGGGGTCGGCGTCCTCGAATCGACCGACGGGCCCGACGAGGCCGCCATCGCCGCCCAGGTCCAGCGGGCGGCGGACGCGGGCGGCGGTCTGATCGTGATCGCATACGATCCGGCCGGTGTCCGGGCCCTGGGTGCCGTACCCGCCGACCTGCCGGTCGTCGGCGTGGTCGAGACACCCGCCAGTCCGCCCGGTGACGACCGTCCCTGGGTCTGGGCCGACGACCGCGAGGCCGCCTACGAGGCGACCCGCCATCTGCTCTCCCTCGGCCACGAAACCGTGCACTACGTCGCCATCCCGTCCAGCACCCGGCGCACCAGCGCCCGAACGACCGGCTGGCAGCAGGCACTCCGGGAGGCGGGAGCGCCCGAACCTCGTCCCCTACAGGGGAGTTGGGGCCCGGCGGGCGGTCATGCGGCAGGCCTGAAGCTCGCGAAGGACGCCGATGTCACCGCGATCCTCTGCGGCAACGACGACCTCGCCCTCGGTGTGATCCGCGCCCTCCACGAGGCGGGGCGGTCGGTTCCCGGCGAAGTGAGCGTGGCCGGGTTCGACGACGCCCCGCACTCCGCCTATCTCACCCCGTCGCTGACGACCGTACGCCTGGACTTCACCGGCCTCGGCCGGTCCGCGTTCGCCCTGCTGCACGGCGTGCTGGAGGAGTCCGCGCAGATCGCCCCGCACCCCGTCTCCGTACCGGAACTGGTCGTGCGGGAGAGCTCGGGGCCACCGCCGGCACACGGATGACCCCGTTCCCGCTCCGCCCGCGCTCCTCCCCCATTTTCTCCGCCCCCGCTTGCTACGCCCCGCACCTCCTCAGCCCGACCGCCTCACGATCCGCCGCCCGTCCGAGCCCGTTCGCGAAAGGCACGTCATGACGAGAAGAGCCCTCCCCGCGCTGGCGTTCATATGCGCCGCCGCCCTGTCCGTCACCGCCTGCAGTGACCCCACAGCCGGTGACTCCGGTTCGTCCGCCGACTCGGGCGCCAAGCAGACGAAGGTCGACCCGACCGCCCGCCTGGACGGCGTGAAGCTGACCATGTGGACCGCGCAGAACACACTCAACGCGCCCAAGCAGGTCATCGACGCCTTCGAGAAGGCCACCGGGGCCGAGGTCGAGACACAGGCGATCCCCGACCTGTACGAGCAGAACGTGCCGACCAAACTCGCCTCGGGCGACAGGCCGGACCTGATGTTCTGGCAGCCGTCCATCTCCACGCTGCCCTTCATCCAGCCGAAGCAGAACCTCCTCACCCTCGACGGGGAGGAGTGGGTGTCCAAGCTGGGCGACACCGAGAAGTCGCTCGGCGTGATCGACGGCAAGCGGTACGCGGCGATCGTCACCAGCCCCGCGATGCTCGGCGTCTACTACAACAAGGACGTCTTCAAGAAGGCCGGACTGAGCGAGGCCGACTTCCCCAAGTCGTACGACCAGTTGCTGGCCCTCGGCAAGACGGTCACCGACAAGACCGACGCGGCCGGCTTCTACGAGGCCGGCGGCGACAAGTGGCCGCTGCAGTGGCAGATGCAGGTCCAGCTCACCGACCTCGACAAGCAGTGGTGGGCCGACCTCAACCAGAACAAGGTGAAGTGGACCGACCCGGTCGTCGTCGGCGCCATCAAGAAGTACAAGGAGAAGCTGCTCGACGCCGGGCTCGCGCAGAAGAACTACAAGACCGGCACGTTCACCGGGCAGGCCGACTCCCTCTGGAAGGGCGAGTCGGGCATGGTCCTCAACGTCACCTCGTTCCAGAGCCAGTTGCAGGCCAAGTACTCCACTGCCGAGATCGACAAGAGGATCGGCTGGTTCCCGGTCGCCAACTCCTCGGCCACCGGCCTGTACTCCCCCGACCAGACCAACGGCGTCGTCGCCTTCAAGACCGGTGACGAGAAGCGGCAGAACGCCTCCCGGCAGTTCCTGGCCTTCTGGCTCGGTCCGGACTACGCCGACTACATCAAGACGATGAAGATCCCGTCCGTGGAGCCGTCCGTGCCGACCCCCGCCGGCCTCCCCGAGGCGTCGATGGCGCAGTTCAAGGCCCTGCCCACGGCCATCGGTGTCTTCCAGGCCAAGGCGATCGTCGCGCCCGACACCCACCTGTACCTCGCCGACATGCTCTACGGCAAGAAGAGCCCGCAGCAGGTCGCGCAGGCGATCGAGGACCAGTTCGCGCAGGTGGCCAAGGCCCAGGGCGCGCCCGGCTTCTAGTCGACCTCCGTACCGGCCTCCGGACCGACCGACTGGCAAGGATCTCCCGATGGCGGACACGGCCATACGCACGCGCACGCAGAAACCGGCGCCCGCCAAGGGCCGGGGAGGAAAGGTGGGACGGCTGCCCCGCGCCGCCGTCCATCACCCCTGGTGGTTCGCCCTCCCCGCGATCGTCGTCTTCGCGGCCTTCTTCCTGGTGCCGAACCTGCTCAACTTCTACTACCCGTTCACCAACTGGTCCTCGTACCACCCGGACATCGCCTTCACCGGCCTCGACAACTTCACGACCATCGCCCACGACGGCTCACTGCTGCGGGCGATCCGCACGACCCTGCTCTACGCCCTGCTCGCGGCCGTCTTCCAGAACGGATTCGGGCTCGGTCTGGCACTGCTGCTGGAGGCGGACAGCCGGTTCAACCGGTTCTTCCGAGCCGTCTTCTTCCTGCCCGTGCTGATCTCCGCGCTCGCCACCGGCTACATCTTCCAGTCGCTGTTCAACCAGGACGGCGCCGTCAACGGCCTGCTCGGTACGGACATCCCGTGGCTCGGCTCGACGAGCTGGACGCTGGTCCTGGTCACCGTCATCCACGGCTGGAAGTGGATGGGCCTGTCCATGCTGATCTATCTCGCCGGTCTCAAGGGCATCCCCGGCGAGATGCTGGAGGCCGCGAAGTGCGACGGCGCCGGGCCGTGGCGGACCTTCTGGTCGGTCCGCTGGCCGATGCTGGCGCCCGCCCTCACCTTCAACGTCACCACGGCACTGATCGGCTCGATGAACACCTTCGACATCGTGCAGGCCACGACCGGCGGCGGGCCCGCGGGCTCCACGGAGGTCTTCAACATCTACATGTTCCGGATCTTCGGACAGGGCCTGTACGCCCAGGCCTCCGCGATGAGCCTCGTCCTCTTCCTGGTCGTGGTCGCCGTCGCGATCCCCCTCGTCATCGGACTGCGCCGAAGGGAGCAACTGCTGTGAGCACCGCTGTGAATCCCGTGTCCGCCGCGAATCCCTCGTCCGCCGTACGTCGCGCATCCGCCGTCAACCCCGCCTGGCGCTACGGCCGTCCGGCGCTCGTCCTGCTGCTCGCCGGGCTCGCCGTCGGCGTACCGCTGTGGCTGGTCGCCGTCACCTCCGCCAAGCCGCAGGCCGAGGCGATCACCCCGAACCTCGACCTGCCACGGCACTGGCAGCCGGGCGGCAACTACGAAGAGGCCGTCAGCCAGGGCGAGATGCTGCACGGCTTCCTCAACTCCCTGCTCGTCGTGGTGCCTTCGGTCGCCCTGGTGTTGATCCTGGGGGCCGGCGCCGCCTGGGTCTTCGCGCGCCGCAAGTCGAAGCTGGTCTCGGCGGCGTACGCGATCTGCATCAGCGGGCTGCTGCTGCCGCCCGCCGTCATCACCATCGTCATGGAGCTGCGGCAGCTGGGCCTCGCGGGCACCCGGCCCGGGATGATCGCCGTCTACACCGGGATGTACCTGTCCACGTCGATCTTCTTCATGACCGGCTTCATCCGGGCCATCCCCGTGGAGCTGGAGGAGGCCGCGCGGATGGACGGCGCGTCGCCGCTGCGGATCTTCCGGCAGATCATTCTGCCGCTGCTCAGGCCGGTCATCGCCACCGCGACGATCATGGTGATGCTCTACGCCTGGAGCGACATCTTCTACGCCTTCTTCGTCCTCGGCGGCGGAGAGAAGGCGACCCTGCCGCTCAACCTCTACAAGGTCGCCAGCGCCCAGCTGTACCTCAACAACTGGCATCTCGTCTTCGCGTACGTCGTGGTGATGAGCCTGCCCATGGTCGCCATCTTCCTGGTGGCCCAGCGAAAGATCGTGTCCGGAATCACCAGTGGAGCCGTCAAATGACCTTCAGGTCCCTCAGCGTGAGCACCCCCAACCCCACGCGAGCCCGCACGAAATCCCGTTCCCGTTCCGCAACCGTCCTTGCCACAGCCGTACTTGGAGCAGCCGCCATGGCAGGCACCCTCCCCACCGCGGGGCCCGCGGCAGCGGCCGACCCGCAGCGCGTCACCGTCGACCTCGCCGCGTCCGAGGGACCGGTGACGCTCGGCGCCAACGGCACCCTGTACGGGCTCAGCGACGACGGCGTGCCCAGCGACGCCATGCTGGCGCCCTTGAAGATCACCAGCATCTCGCAGAAGCCGGAGGGCGGCGCCCAGCATCCCAACGGGGACGCGCTCGCCGTCTCCAAGTCGTTCTTCCGCAACGGCGGCGGCGAGATCAACGTGATGATGCAGGACATCTACGCGAAGTGGCCGTACGAGGATCTCGGCATCGAGGACTACCTCCCCAAGGTCGACAAGATCGTCAAGGAGGTGGCGGCCGACCCGAACAGCGAGCGCTTCGTCTACATCCCCTTCAACGAGCCCGACCAGATCTGGTACAACCTCGGCACCTCCAACCAGGCGCAGTACGAGGTCAACCGCGACCGGTTCTTCAAGGACTGGAAGACGGTGTACGAGCGCATCCGCGCGATCGACCCGACCGCCAGGATCGCCGGGCCGAACGAATCCGGCTACCACACGCGCCTGCTGACCGACTTCCTCGCCTTCGCCAAGCGGGAGAACGTCCTGCCCCAGGTCATGACCTGGCACGAGCTGGACTCCAGCTCGCTGAAGAACTTCCAGGGGAACTACGACAACTACCGCTCCATCGAGCGCGGTCTCGGCATCGCACCCCTGAAGATCAACATCGATGAGTACGCGAACCGCCGCGACCTGTCCGTTCCGGGCCAACTCGCCCAGTGGGTCGCGATGTTCGAGCGGAACAAGGTGTACGCGAACCAGGCCTACTGGGACGCGGCCGGCAACCTCGACGGCAATGTCGTCCGCAGCAACATCCCCAACGGCGGCTGGTGGTTCTTCCGTTGGTACGCGGGACTGACGGGCGACACGGTCAAGGTGACTCCGCCGCAGGCCAACACCGTCGACACCCTTCAGGGTCTGGCCTCGTACGACAAGAAGCGCCGCCAGGCGCAGGTGCTGCTCGGCGGCGCGGCCGGTGACGCCGACGTCGTCGTACAGAACGTCTCCCGGTCCGCCTTCGGCCGTACGGTCACGGCGACCGTCGCCGAGGCCGCCTGGTCCGGCTACGAGGGTCAGCACGCGGCACCCCGTGTCCTCGCCCGGACGAAGGTGAAGGTCGCGGCCGACGGCACGGTGAGCGTTCCGCTGCGGGGCCTGCACAAGATGTCCGCGTACCGGATCGTCCTCACCCCCGGCGGTACCGGCACCCCGGCCGCCGCGTCCGTCCCCTGGTCTGCGTCGTACGAGGCCGAGGACGCGGCCATCACCGACGGCAGGGTCTACACGCAGGGCACGGTCAGCAACGCCAACGGCTACGCGGCTTCCGGGACGAAGGACGTCGGCTCGCTGAACCAGGCCACCAGCAAGGTCGACTTCACGGTCGACGTGCCCGAGGCCGGCAGCTACGACCTGGCGATCCTCTACGGCAACCAGTCCGGGACGCCCGCCACCCAGAAGCTCTCGGTCGACGGCAAGGACCCGGTCACGGTCTCCTATCCCTCCACCGAGAACTGGACCTACCGCGCCAAGAAGGACGTCACGGTCGATCTCCCGGCCGGCCAGCACGTCCTGACGCTGGCCAAGGGCGACACCGAGGTCACCCTCGACCGCATCGACCTGACCGCCCGTACCTCCGCCGTGCCTTCGGCGTCGTACGAGGCCACGCTCGCCGACATCAGCGGCCGGCCGTCCTTCGACTACTCCTCGTCCACCGGGGTCGGCACCGGCGCCCTCGTCCTGCGCTCCGGTGACAAGGCGGTCTTCGACGCCTACGCGCCGCGCGACGGCTACTACTCGGTGGTGCCGCGCGCGTCGGCGCCGGTGCGGCTGGAGCTGCACGGCCAGAAGGTGACGGCGGTACCGGGCAAGGCCCTGCGGCTGTATCTGGTGGCGGGCAACAACCGCATCGCGCTGACGGCCAAGGCCGCCTCCGTCCGCTCCCTCGACGTCTCGGGTGCCGGCTCGACGTCCGGTGTCCTCTCCTACGAGGGCGCCTCGGCCACCCTCGCGGGCGGCGCCAAGCTCGTCGACTCGGTGTACGCCTCAGCCGGTTCCTACATCGGCTGGCTCGGCAACAGTGCCGCCAGCACCGCCGAGTTCACGGTGCACGCGCCCAAGTCGGGCCGCTACATGCTGGTCGTCACCTACGCGCACAACGAGCGGCGCGACAACGGCCACTCCTACAACACGGACATCATGTCCCGTACAGCGGACCTCACGGTGGGGACGGCCGCGCCTCGGACGGTCACCTTCAAGAACACCTGGGGCTGGGACGACTACTGGACGGTGGGCGTCCCCGTCGACCTGAAGGCGGGCTCCAACAAGGTGACGTTCGGGAACGCGAGCGCGTGGGCCCCGAACATCGACCGGATCGAACTGGGCCGGGTCCTCGGCTGATCGACCCGTTCCGACACAGTGCCGGGCCGGATCTCGACGGAGATCCGGCCCGGCGCCACGAGCAGCGACACCGGGTCGCAGCCGGCTGTCCACGGCGCAGCGCCGGCGCCCGGATTCCTGCGAGCACACCGATCAGCCCCATGAACGGATATGGCGATCATCCCCCGGTACGGACCGGATCGAGTTGACGAGCCGACCAGCAGGTGCCAACTGCCGTCGGGCCGCCCGGCGTAGGGCCCCGCAGCGTCAGACGAGCGGGGTCAGGAACGTCAGCACGGAGGCGTCCTCTTCGATCAGGGGAACGAGGGCGGCATTGAATGGGCCGCCGTACGGGGCGTTCAGATGCGCCTGGAAGGCGTCCTCGTCCCGGTACACCTCGAAGATCCAGAAGGCGCGTGGAGCGGTTGCCTTGGTGTAGACGTCGAAGGCGATGTTGCCTTCTTCCTCGCGCACCTTCAGGGCGTAGTCCCCGATCATGCGGGCGACCTGGTCCTGCGCTCCCTCGCGGGCTGTGAACTCGGCGAGCAGGGTCTTCTTCATGGTCTCGTGTCCTTGTCGGCTCGATGTATCAGATGTGCGCTGCGGTCCTGGTCGTCACTTGTGGGCGGAGCCGAGCTGCCAGACGACGGCCTTGTCCAGCCGCACCGAACCGTTCTCGGCGAAGACCTGCACTCCCTGACTCGCGGGGTCGGGGAAGATCTGGTCGGTGATCACCGCTTCGCCACTGCCGCCGAAGACCTCGACGGAGGACCAGTCGACGAGGATCCGCAGTTTGACCTTGCCGTTCTTGGGCTTCAGGGGTGCGGTCTGGACGCCGGGGAAGGTGCTGTTGAAGTCGACGGCGCCGGAGTGGGTGCGGTCGACGTACAGCTCCTGGGTCGTGGTGTCGTAGCCGATGACGGTCTCCTCGCCGTTCGTACCGGTGCGGACCTTGAGGCCGAAGCGGTCGGCGTCCTTGAGGGAGAAGGTCGCCTCGATGTCGAGCGCCCTGCCCCGGGCCGCGGGGCCGATCAGGGCCGTGGAGGTGTTCTTGACGGTGACACCGGCTGCGGATGCCGGTTGTTTCTGCCGCAGGGACGTCACGCTGCTCACGGGCTCGCTGGTCAGCCGGATGCCGCCGTCGACCGTACGCAGGGCCATCTCCCGGGGGATGCTCTGCGCGCCGCGCCAGGGGGACGTGGGGATCGCGCCGCTGTAGTCCCAGTTGTTCATCCAGCCGATCATGTAGCGCTTGCCGTCCGGGGCGTCCTCCCAGGACACCGCCGCGTAGTAGTCCTTGCCGTAGTCGGCCCAGTCGGCACGCTGTACGACGGACTTGGCGGGCTTGTCGGCGGCGGTGAACCGGTCGGCCATGACGTGGCCCCAGCCGGCGGTGTTCATGTCGACGATCTGGATCTGCGCCTGCTTGCCGACGTAGGGCCGCAGGTCGAAGGAGGCCCAGTCCAGGGTCTCGCTGTTGGAGCCGGTGGCACTGCGGACGACCTTGCCGTCGACGAGCAGGTTGACGGACGTCTCCTGGGAGACGGGCTGGGCCTGCGTGTCCGAGAGCATGATGTGGTCGACGTTGAGGTGGCCCCAGCCGCCGCTGTTGTCATCGACGATCTTGATCTGGGCCTTCTTCCCGGCGAGGTCCTTGACGTCCCAGGAGGCCCAGTTGAGCGCCTCACCGTCCCGTCCGGTGGTGCTGCGGACCACCTGGCCGTCGACGAGGAGCTCGACCGCGGTCGGGTTGCCGGAGCCGACGGGGTGATTGCCGCCGCCGACCAGGAAGTTGACGTAGTCCTTGTCGATGGTGAACTCGGGGGACGTGAGGGTGCCGGTGGTGGAGTCGCCGTTCAGGAAGGTGTTGACCAGGCCGCTCCCCAGGAAGCCGGAGACCTCCTGCTGATTGGGGAGGGTGCCGGGGGCCGACGCGGTGCCGAAGGCGTCCCCGGTGGTCGTCCAGTCGCCGTACGTGCCGCCCTCGAAGTCGGCGAGGACCGTGCCCTCGGGCGGAGTTCTGTCCATCACGGTCCCGGCCTCGTGCGGGTGCCGACCGCCACCGACCTTGAAGTTCAGGTACCTGCTGTCGACGGTGAAGGCGGGCGAGGTCAGGGTGCCGGTGGCGCCGTCACCGCCGTGGAAGCTGTTGGCGAGACCCTTGCCGTCGAAGCCGGTGACCGCGCCCTGACCGTCCACCGCCCCGGTTGCCGGCGCGGTGCCGTACGCGGTGCCCGTGGTCGTCCACGAACCGAAGTCGGTGCCCTCGAAGTCCTGCACCACCGTGCCGGTGGGCGGGGTGTAGGTGCCCTTGTCGTCGGCGGTGAACTTCTTGCCGTCGAAGTCACCGACGAAGTACTGGGCGGCCGAACCGCCCGCGATTCCACCGGGGTTGATGTTGACGACCAGGACCCACTTGATGTTGTTCTTGTTCCCGTCGACCGCGAGGGGGAACAGGTCGGGGCACTCCCACACCCCGCCCGTCGCACCGGCCGGCCCGAACTCGCTCTGCAGCTCCCAGTCCTTGAGGTTCTTCGACGAGTAGAACCGCACCTTGTGCTCGGCGGACATCGACACCGTCATCAGCCAGCTCTTCGTCGGCGCGTACCACTGGACCTTGGGATCACGGAAGTTGTCGGAGCCGATGTCGATGACGGGATTGCCCTGGTACTTGGTCCAGGTCCGGCCCCGGTCGGTGCTGTAGGCGAGCGACTGGGCCTGCTTGCCGCCGTTCTTGTAGGCGCTGGTGTAGACCGCCACCATGGCCGGGTTCTTCTTCGTGCCGAACCCGGTGGTGTTGTCCCGGTCGACGACCGCGCTGCCGGAGAACACCATCTCCTCGTCGTCGTGGGACAGGGCGAGCGGCAACTGCGTCCAGTGCACGAGATCCTTGCTCACCGCGTGCCCCCAGGACATGTCGCCCCAGGAGTTGCCGTTGGGGTTGTACTGGTAGAAGAGGTGGTACTCGCCCTGGAAGTACACGAGCCCGTTGGGGTCGTTCATCCAGTTCTTCTCCGGAGTGAAGTGGAACTGGGGCCGGTAGGTCTCGGAGTACGGCGGAGTGCCGGCAGCGACAGCCGAAGGAGCCGGCGGCGCTGCGGACAGGGCGCAGACGGTCGCCACCGCAGCCATCATCCGTATGCGGGCATGCCGGGATACACGTCCAGAGCTCATGGTGTCTCCTGTGCTGTGGTCGTCCACCGGGCAGAGCCTGCGGCTTTCCTGCGTGGACCGGCCGAAGAGTGACGCCCTGGCCGGCGTCATCGTCCATGCCGCCGACCAGGCATGTCAACGTTGACTTGTGTCATCGATGACATCGAGTGGCCCGATGATGGGCGAAATCCGACCGGCGCGTCAACGGTACGAGCAGGATTGCCCGGCGCGGGCCGCACGAACCGTCAGACACCACCGGCGGCCGTGAGCTGCTCCAACTGGCTGCGCCACGGCGGGTTCGGGCCCGCGACCGAGCAGGTCAGGGCCGCGACCCGGGCGCCGAACCGGCAGGCCTCGGCGACCTCGTGGAGCCCGAGCCCGGACAGTCGGCCACCGAGGAGTCCGGCGGCACCGAGGTGGTGCAGCAGGCCGGCGGTGAAGGAGTCCCCCGCGCCGACGGTGTCGACGACCCGCGTGGCCACCGCGGGCACCCGCAACCGTTCGCCGTCGAGTGAGGCCAGCGCGCCGCCGGAGCCGAGCGTGACCACGACGAGCCGTACCCCTGCGGCATGCCAGCTGTCGCATGCCTCCTCGGGCGCGGTGCCCGGCAGGAGGAGTTCCAGGTCGTCCTCGCTCAGCCGCAGAATGTCGGCGAGAGCACACCAGTGCGTCAGCCGGGCACGGTAGACGTCGGGGCGCACCAACAGCGGCCTGACGTTGGGATCGATGCTGATGGTGGCCCGCTCGGCCGCTGCCGCCAGGAACTCCTCCACCACCGCTCCGCCGGGTTCACGGACCAGCGCCAGCGATCCGGTGTGCACACAGGCCGTTCCGGAGAGATCCACCCCGGCCAGTTCCGCCGGGGTCCACTGCCAGTCGGCCGTGTTCTGCGCGTGGAACGAGAACGCGGCCTGCCCGGTGGCGTCCAGTTCCGCCACGGCCAGCGTGCTGGGCTCGGCGGCTGCGACGGCGTACGACAGGTCTACGCCGGACGCCTCCAGGTGGGCGCGGAACAGGCGGCCGAACACATCGCCGGACAGCCGGGCGAGGAAGCGGGACGGTGTTCCGAGGCGGGCCAGGGCCACCGCCGTATTCGCGGGTCCGCCGCCGGGCAGCACCCGCAGAGCGAGTTCGTTCGAGGCGCTTGCCGCCGGTTCGGTGAAGGCGTCCGCGACGCACTCTCCCAGCACGGTGATCTGACGCGGGCTCATGGGCTGCTCTCTCTCGAAAGGGCTCGGACGGGCTCGGAAGGCCCGGAAGGCCCGGGCAGTCGGGCGGCGGCCACACAGCCGCTGACCGGCTGCGCGGCAACGATCGTCGGGGCGTTGCCGATTTGTGACGAGCGGAAGGCATTGACGTTGCCGGGATCCGGAGTCCATCATCCTGGCCAGGCAGTGTCAACGATGACATAAGTCAACGATGACACCCCGGGCAGCATGCTCCGATCCCAGCCCTGTGCTGCCCGCTATCCCTCAGGAGTCGATCATGTCTCGCACCACTCGCCTGTCCTCGTCCCTCCTCAGAGCCGCCGCGGTCACGGGCGTCGCGGCACTCACCCTGACGGCCTGCGGGTCCGGCTCCGGATCGGGCTCGTCGAGTTCCGGTTCGGGCGAGGTCAAGGTCGGTCTGATCACCAAGACCGACACCAACCCGTTCTTCGTGAAGATGAAGGAGGGCGCGGAGAAGGCCGCCAAGGAGAACGGCGCCCAACTGTCCACCGCTGCAGGGAAGTTCGATGGGGACAACGCCGGGCAGGTCACCGCGATCGAGAACATGGTCGCTGCCGGGGTGAAGGGCATTCTGATCACTCCGAGCGACTCCAAGGCGATCGTGCCGGCGATCGAGAAGGCCCGCGCCAAGGGCGTTCTGGTGATCGCGCTGGACACCCCGACCGAGCCGGAGAGCGCGGTCGACGCCCTCTTCGCCACCGACAACCTCAAGGCCGGTGAGCTGATCGGCGAGTACGCCAAGGCCGCGATGAAGGGCAAGACGGCGAAGATAGCCGCGCTCGACCTCGCGCCGGGCGTCTCCGTCGGTGTTCAGCGGCACGACGGTTTCCTCAAGGGCTTCGGCGCCACCGAGAAGGACGTCGCGTGCGCCCAGGACACCGGCGGCGACCAGGCCAAGGGCCAGACGGCGATGGAGAACTGTCTCCAGAAGGAGCCCGACATCAATGTCGTCTACACCATCAACGAACCGGCGGCCCTGGGCGCGTACACGGCGCTGAAGGCCAAGGGCCGGGAGAAGGACGTCCTGATCGTCTCCGTCGACGGAGGCTGCACCGGCACCCAGGCGGTCAAGGACGGCAAGATCGCCGCGACTTCGCAGCAGTACCCGCTGAAGATGGCCGCGGAGGGCGTCAAGGCAGTCGTGTCGTTCGCCAAGGACGGCAAGAAGGCGTCCGGTTACACCGACACCGGCGTCACGCTGATCACCGACAAGGCCCAGGACGGTGTCGCGTCCAAGGACACCGCCTACGGCCTGGAGAACTGCTGGGGCTGAGCAGCCCGAGGACCGTACGACACCGCCCCTCCCCTCAGCGGGGCGGTCGTCCCACCTCCCCGGCCAGGGACGGCCGTCCCCCTTGTCCCGGGCGGCGAGGCCGAACGCTCCGCGGAACATGCGGTCGTCTGCCGCAGGCCGGGCCGGTGGGGCCCGGCCGCGCACCCGGCTCCTTCAGAACCGCTCAGTGCCGTCGCCCGCCGACAAGGACATCTGTCTTCCGACAAGGACTTCGCATGACAGCCACGACCACGCCGTACTCGGAGCTCAAAGCGCCGACCACGGCCCGCAGACTGCTCACGGCGCCGACCACCGGACCCCTGGCCGCCCTCCTTCTGGCCTGCGCCTTCTTCTCCTTCTCGACCGACCAGTTCCTGACCGGCGGGAACTTCTCGCTGATCGTGCAGCAGGTCATGGTCGTGGGCACCCTCGCCATCGGGCAGACCCTGATCATCCTCACCGCGGGCATCGACCTGTCGTGCGGCGCCGTGATGGCGTTCGGCAGCATCGTGATCGCCAAGATGGCCGCCGAGGGCTCCCTGCCCCCGCTCCTCGCCATCGGTCTGGGCCTCGCCGTCTGCGGCGGGTTCGGGCTGCTCAACGGGCTGCTGGTGCAGAAGATCCCGCTGCCGCCGTTCATCGTCACCCTCGGCATGCTCAATGTGGCGTTCGCGCTGACCCACATCTACTCCGAGGAGCAGACGGTCACCAACCTGCCCGGCCCGCTCACCGCCCTCGGCGAGACGTTCCCGCTGGGCCACACGGACATCACCTACGGCTCCCTCGTCACCATCGGCCTGTTCCTCCTGCTCGCCTACTCGCTGAGCAACACCGGCTGGGGGCGGCACGTCTACGCCCTGGGCAACAGCGCCGAGGCCGCCCGGCTCAACGGCATCCGCACCTCGCGCCTCACCATCGGCATCTACACCGTGGCCGGCCTGCTGTACGGCATCGCCGCCCTGCTTCTCATCTCCCGCACCGGAGTCGGCGATCCGCAGGCCGGGCAGACCGACAACCTCGACAGCATCACCGCCGTGGTCCTCGGCGGCACCAGCCTCTTCGGCGGACGCGGCTCGGTCCTGGGCACCTTCATCGGAGTCCTCATCGTGGGCGTCTTCCGCAACGGCCTGCAGCTGATGGGCGTCGCGTCCATCTACCAGACCCTGATCACCGGAGTCCTGGTGATCCTCGCGGTGACCGTCGACCAGCTCTCCCGGAAGAAGGCCCGATGACCGCCATCTCCTCCCCCGCACCCGTGCTGCAGGCCCGCGGCCTGTTCAAGCGGTACGGCCAGGTCACCGCCATCGACGGCGCCGACTTCGACCTGCTCCCCGGCGAGGTCCTCGCGGTCATCGGCGACAACGGCGCCGGCAAGACCAGCCTCATCAAGGCGCTCACCGGCGCGATCGTCCCGGACGCGGGCGAGATACGCCTCAACGGCGAACCCATCACCTTCTCCGGGCCCCAGAGCGCACGCGCCCACGGCATCGAGACGGTGTATCAGGACCTCGCCGTGGCCGCCTCGATGGACATCGCCTCGAACGTGTTCCTCGGGCGGGAGCTGCGCCGCCCCGGCGTCCTGGGCAGTGTCTTCCGGATGCTCGACAAGAAGCGCATGCGCCAGGAGGCGGCCGAGCACATGGCCGACCTGAAGATCGGCCTGCGTTCGCTGACGCAGTCGGTGGAGACGCTCTCCGGTGGACAGCGGCAGGCCGTCGCGGTCGCCCGTTCCGTCGCCTGGGCGAGCAGCGTCGTCGTCATGGACGAACCCACCGCCGCCCTCGGCGTCAAGGAGTCCGGCCAGGTTCTCGACCTGATCCGCCGGGTCCGGGACAAGGGCATGCCGGTCGTTCTGATCAGCCACAACATGCCGCACGTCTTCGAGATCGCCGACCGGATCCACGTCCACCGCCTCGGCCGGCGCGCCGCCGTGATCAAGCCCTCCGACTACTCCATGGCCGAGGTCGTCGCCATCATGACCGGCGCACTCACGGTCGACGAGGCCGGAGATACTGTCGTAGCGGATTCGGAGGCCGCCAAGGCCGCCGGAGTCCAGGCCACCTGACAGCTCAACACCGCTCTCGCAGTTTCCGGCCGAGGCCGCGGCCGGAACCGAGAGCCCTCAGGAGACGGTTTCCTCCATGGCAGCGAACCGCCGCCCCACCCTGGCCGACGTCGCCCGCGAAGTCGGTGTAAGCGCGAAGACGGTCTCCCGAGTCCTCAACGAGGACGGACCCGCCTCCGCGCAGACCAGGGAACAGGTACTGGCCGCAGTGGCCAAGCTCGGCTTCCAGCCGAACCTCATGGCCCGCAACATCCGCGTCGGCGGCCCGGACACCACGATCGGCCTGGTCATTCCCGACCTCGCCAACCCCTTCTTCGGAGCCGTCGCCCGCGCCATCGAGGACACCGTCCGCGAACGCGGACTGACCCTGCTCATGGGCTCCTCCGCGGACGCCCCCGATCGCGAACGCGCCCTGACGGACAAGTTCCTGGCCCGCCGCGTCAGCATCCTGATCGTCGTGCCGTCCGTCGGCGCCGACCACTCCCACCTCAAGTCCCACCGTACGGCCGGACTGCCGGTGATCTTCCTCGACCGGCCCGGAGTCGGTCTCGCCACGGACAGCATCGTCAGCTCCAACCGTGCCGGAGCCCACGCCGGCGTGGCCCATCTCGTCGCCCACGGACACCGGCGCATAGGCTTCGTCGGCGACCTCCCGCTGAGGCTGCACACCCGCCGTGAACGTCTGGCCGGCTACCGCTCGGCGCTCGACGAAGCCGACATCCCCTACGACCGCTCACTCGTGACCAACGCCCACGACCAGCAGGGCGCCGAAACCGCGACCGCCCGGCTCCTCGGCCTCGCCGATCCCCCCACCGCCCTGTTCGCCGGCAACAACATCATGGCGCTGGGCACGGTCGCCGAACTGGCCCGCAGCAAGCGCAAGGACGTCGCCGTCGTCGCCTTCGACGACGTGGCGCTCGCCGAGGCGCTCGAACCGGCTCTGACCGTCGTCGCCCAGGACGCGGAGGAAATCGGCAGGGCGGCGGCGACCACCGCTCTGAACAGGCTCGACGGCGACCGCACCCGCGCCCGAACCGTCACCGTCCCCACCCGCCTCATCGTCCGAGGCTCGGGCGAACTCCCCGTCCCCGCCCTGCGGGAAGTGCTCACCGGGAGTTGAGGCCGACGGCACAACGGTGGCGCTCCCGGCGCGGAGCGCCACCGGACCCTCCTACTCGGACCGTCGGCGCACCATCTCGGTGATCCAGATCGGCGCGAACGGAGAGGTGCAGCCCGGGGACGTCGGATAGTCCTTGAGCACCTCAAGGCGCTCACCGACGGCGATCGCGCGGTCGCGGTGCCCTGCGTGCTCGATCCCGATCTGGGCCAGGCAGTGGTTCATCGCCCACTGCAGCCGATCCGGGGCGTCCTTCATCTCCGCCTCGATGACGTCCAGCAGCCCTGACAGATCGAGGCCCTCGGGCTTCTTCGCCACGCGTTCGGTGGTCAGCGCCCAGCCGGCACTCGCGACCACGGGATCCGGATCGGCGTACCAGGCCAGGCGCAGCTCTTCGGCGTGCGGATTCTTCTTCACCACGTAGTTCACGAGCCAGTCGTGCACCTTGGGCGCGCGCGTCTGGCGCACCATGGCGTCCAGCTCGTCACGCCCGAACGCCTTCGGGCGGCAGATCAGGAGCGCCAGCAGTCTCGCCGCGGTGTCGTCCGTCGCCCAGAGTCGGCACGCCAGTTCCTGTTGTGTCTTCAGCCGCTTCGCGAGCGCACGCAGTTTTCCGAGGTTCACACCGTGGTCGTCACCGTGTCTCTCGTTCACCGCACGTGCCTTCGGGTCCTCGAGTGCGGCCAGCTCGGCCATCACCTCGGCCAACGCCGTCTCGGCCACCTCAGCCTCCTGTCCGTCCTGTGCGCGGACCAGCCTACGGGCAGCGAAAGCGACATCAGGGACAGTCAGGGCGGAGTTGCGGGACCCGCCCCGGGTTCGGCCGTCCGGCGCGCCGGCCGCTGCGCGGACGGCGACAGCGTGATGCCGAGTCGCTCCGCCAGTTCGTGGGCGCCGACGCCGTACGTCTCCCTGATCCGTACGCCGTCGGGGCCGACGTCGAAGACGCCGTGGTCGGTGTAGACGCGGCTGACGCAGCCGATGCCGGTGAGCGGGTAGGTGCACCGCGGCACGAGCTTCGGCTCACCGGAGCGGGTGAAGAGCGTCATCATCACGTAGACGTCCTTGGCGCCGATGGCGAGGTCCATGGCGCCGCCGACGGCGGGGATGTCGTCGGGCCTGCCGGTGGTCCAGTTGGCGAGGTCGCCGTCGAAGGCGACCTGGTACGCCCCGAGGACGCAGACGTCGAGGTGCCCGCCGCGCATCATGGCGAAGGAGTCGGCGTGGTGGAAGTACGCCGCCCCCGGCAGCTCGGTCACCGGGACCTTGCCGGCGTTGGTCAGGTCGGGGTCGACCGCGTCGCCCTCGGCCTTCGGACCCATGTGGAGCATGCCGTTCTCGGTGTGCAGCACCACCCCGGAGTCGGCCGGCAGATGGTCGGCGATCCTGGTGGGCTGTCCGATACCGAGGTTGACGAAGGCACCGGCCGGGATGTCGCGTGCGATGACGGCGGCCAGCTCGTCCATCGAGAGTTGGTGGTCGGCGCGCACCTGATCGCCCGGCGTGATGGTCATCGTGCCCCCTGCACGGTGTAGTGGCGGGCCTCGACCTGGACGATCCGGTCGACGTAGATGGACGGGGTGACGACGGCCTCGGGGTCGAGCTTTCCGGGCTCGACGACCTCGTCGACCTGGACGATGGTCGTCGTCGCGGCCGTGGCCATGACCGGTCCGAAGTTGCGGGCGGTCTTGCGGTAGACGAGGTTGCCCAGCGTGTCCGCGACGTGCGCGCCGATCAGCGCGTAGTCGCCCTTGATGGGGTACTCCAGCAGGTACTTCCGGCCGTCGATCTCCCGCTCCTCCTTGCCCTCGGCCAGCGGTGTGCCGACCGCGGTCGGGCAGTAGAACGCACCGATGCCGGCACCGGCCGCGCGCATCCGCTCGGCGAGGTTGCCCTGCGGCACCACCTCCAGTTCGATCCTTCCCTCGCGGTAGAGGCCGTCGAACACCCAGGAGTCGGACTGGCGCGGAAAGGAACAGAGCACCTTGCGCACCCGGCCGGCGGCCAGCAGGGCGGCCAGCCCGACCTCGCCGTTGCCCGCGTTGTTGGACACGATCGTGAGGTCCTTCGCCCCCTGCCGGATGAGCGCGTCGATCAGGTCGAACGGCATCCCGGCCAGGCCGAAGCCGCCCACCAGGACGGTGGCCCCGTCCTCGATACCGGCGACCGCCGCGTCGGCGCTCTCGAGGATCTCCGCCCGGCTCACCGGCCCTCCTCCGTGACGCCGCAGTTCTCCAGTACGACGGCCAGTCCCTGACCGACCCCGATGCAGATCGCGGCGACGCCGTAGCGCTGCTTCGTCACGCGCAGCACCTTGGCCAGCGTGGCGAGGACACGACCGCCCGAGGCGCCCAGCGGGTGCCCGATCGCGATGGCGCCACCCTTCTGGTTGACGATGGCGGGGTCGATCTTCCACGCGTCGACGCAGGCGAGCGACTGCACGGCGAAGGCCTCGTTGAGCTCGACCGCGCCCACCTGGTCCCAGCCGATCCCGGCCCGGGCCAGCGCACGGTTGGCGGCCTCGACCGGGGCGTATCCGAAGGCCTGCGGCTCCAGCGCCAGCACCCCTCGGCCGGCGATACGGGCGATGGGGTCGGCCCCGATCGTGGCCGCGGCCTTCTCACTGCCCAGCAGCACCGCGGAGGCACCGTCGTTGAGCGGACTGGCGTTGCCCGCGGTGATGGTGCCGCCCTGCTCCGGCGTACGGAAGACCGGCTTGAGCTCGGCCAGCACCTCCGGTGTGGATCCGGCCCGGATGCCCTCGTCGCGGGTCAGGTCGACGCCTTCGACCGGGACCACAAGACCGTCGTAGAAGCCCGACTCCCAAGCCAGGTCGGCAAGTTGGTGGGAGCGGGCGGCGAACTCGTCCTGCCGCTCACGGGAGATGCCGAAGCGCTCCCTGAGCTGCTCGTTGGCCTCGCCGAGGCTGACCGTCCACTCCTTCGGCATCCGCGGGTTGACCAGCCGCCAGCCGAGCGTGGTCGAGACCGCGGTGACATCGCCGACCGGGAACGGTTTCGCCGACTTGGGCAGCACCCACGGCGCACGTGTCATGGACTCCACGCCGCCGGTCAGCACCACCTCGGCGTCGCCGGACTCGATCGTCCGGCTGGCCGTCATCGCCGCGTCGAGGCTCGAACCGCACAGCCGGTTGACCGTGGTGCCGGGCACGCTCACCGGAAGCCCGGCGAGCAGCGCGGCCATGCGGCCGACGTTGCGGTTGTCCTCGCCGGAGCCGTTGGCGTTGCCCCACACCACGTCGTCGATCGCGGCGCGGTCGAGGCCCGGCACGTCGGCGAGCGTGGAGGTGATCGCGGCGGCGGCGAGGTCGTCGGGGCGGACACCGGCCAACGCGCCGTTGAAGCGGCCGAACGGCGTCCTCGTCGCGGCGTACAGATAAGCGCTCATGACAGCGAGGCTAGTCCCGGACCGCGATATTCTGAAGTACACATATCCGAGCTGATTGATATGGGTGACATATGGATCTGCGTCATCTTCGGTACTTCGTGGCGGTGGCCGAGGAGCTCCACTTCGGGCGCGCCGCCGAGCGGCTCCACATGGCCCAGCCGCCGCTCTCCCAGCAGATCCGCCAGCTCGAGACCGAGCTCGGCGTGGAGTTGCTCCATCGCACCACACGCCGTGTCGACCTGACCGATGCCGGCCGGGCCTACCTCGAACGGGCACGCGCGATCCTCGCCGGCGTCGAAGAGGCCGCCCACCACGCCCGGCTCGTCGCCGCCGGTTCGGTGGGCCACCTCTCGATCGGGTGCGTGGGCTCGGCGACGTACAGCCTCCTGCCGGCGCTCTCGCGCAGGCTCGCGGAGGAGCTTCCCGGCGTGGAGTTCTCCTTCCGCGGCGAGATGCTCGCGCCCGACCAGGTCGAGGCGCTGCGCACCGGCGCGATCGACGTCGCGCTGCTGCGGCCTGTGGCGGCCGACCTCTCCCTCACCGTGCACACGCTGCGCCGGGACCGGCTCGTGGTCGCCGTCCCGGTGGGCCATCGCCTCGCCCGTCGCAAGCGGTTGCGGGCAGCGGACCTGGCCGGCACGGACCTGATCGTGCACTCCGCCGACCGCCGGTCGGTGATGTACGACGTCGTGCTGGGCCTCCTGCTCGATGCCGGGGTCGAGCCGCGGATCCGCCACGAGGTCGGCGAGACCTCGACGCTGGTCACGCTCGTCGCGGGCGGCCTCGGTGTCGCGGTCGTGCCCGAGCCCGTGACCGCACTGGCCCTCGACGGCGTCACCTACCTGCCGCTGGCCGGGGCGGACGCCCGCATCGAACTGGCCGTCGCCCACCGCGCGGACCGCGCCGAACCGCATCTGGCGCGCACCGTGGGGATCATCCGGGCGATGTTCTGAAGCTTGGCCCGTGGTGTGTGTGCCGGAAGGCGCGAGGCCACGGGCCCGCGCCGAACGGGCGTCCAGGAAGACGATCCGCGGCCGTCCGCGACCGGAGCCGTGGAGAGTCGATCCCTCGTACGGCGACGACAGGTCCAGGCAACGATCATCGTGACGGAACCGACAGCGTGCCGCGCGATGCGGTCGTCGGTGGTGTCGTCCGCCCCGCCGACACCGATGGCGCCGACGACCTCCCCTCGGCCATCACGATCGGCACACCACCGGTGACCGTCGGAAGGCCGGAATCAAGCAGGTGGGGAGACGCTGGGTGCATCCGGGGCGCCGCGGCGAAGGCCGCGAACCCGGCTACTCCACGGGAGGCGTGCCCTGAAAGTACACCCCTCCCCGCCGACTCCCTGCCCGGCCGGATCCGGGTGGGCCGCTCTGACGCCGGCCCCGCCAGGAGCAGGCCGGCGTTCCCCGGACCGGCACGGGAACACTGAGCACCGCCCCGGAGGCGACGGTCGGGTTCGGCACCCCGTAGCGGGCCGTGGTGACGAGGAGGCGGTTGTCGTCGGGATGCAGGCACACCGACGTGGGATGGGGCGCGGGCACGGTCAGGGTGTGGAGCAGGCGCCCGTCGGGGTGGTACCGGCGGACCGCACCGGCGCCCCACATCGCGACCCACAGACAGTCCTCGTCGTCGACGGTCATCCCGTCGGGGCTGCCGTCGGCCTCGCCCAGGCGGGCGAAGGTCTCCGGGCCTCCCGAGAGGTCGCCCGAGTCGGGGTCGACCCGGCAGCGGAGGATGGTCCCGGCGGCCGTGTCGGCGAGGTACATGGTCGTGCCGTCGGCGGTGAACGCCGGGCCGTTGACGATGGTCAGGCCGTCGAGGACGCGTACGACCGTGCCGTCGTGGTCCGTCCGGTAGAGCGAGCCCGCGCCCCGGGTGCCGTCGTAGGCCATGCTGCCCGCCCAGAAGCGGCCGCCGGGGTCCGCGACACCGTCGTTCATCCGGCTGGGGACCGGCGTACGGTCCTCCGGGCGGTCCAGCCATTCCAGGACGCCGTCGGCGGTGAGCAGCGCGATCCCGGTGCCCGCGGCGGCGATCCACGCGCCCGGTGTGCCTCCCACCGGCGCGACAGCACCCAACGGCACGTCGAGTACGGCCAGTTGGCGCGGGGTCGCGGGTCGGGCGCCGTCACGCAGTTCGAAGAGCCGGCCGCTGAGGATGTCGACGTACACATACCGGTCGTCGACCCAGCGCCCGCCTTCGGCGAGTTCGTACCCGCCGTCCACAAGAACCGCAGCCGAAGCCGCCGTTGAGGTCATGTTCCGTCTCCTGGTCAGCGGATGGTCGTGCCGTCGGGCCGGTCGAGCAGCCCGAGTTCGTCCCGCGTCGGAAGGCCCTCCCAGTCGCCCCGGGTGGCCACGGCGAAGGCGGCGGTGGTGACGGCCCGGTGCAGACGGGCCGGGATGTCCCCGCCGTCGAGGACACCGGACAGGTATCCGGCCACGAACGCGTCACCCGCGCCGACCAGATCGACCGCGTCGACCTGACGTGCCGCACGATCGGTTACTCCGTCGACGGTGAAGGTGGTCGCACCGCGCGCCCCGCGTTTGACGACCACCTCGCCGACACCTGCGGCCAGGATGCTGTGCACGGCCTCGGATTCTTCCGCGCCCGGTCGTTCCAGTACCAGCGGCAGCTCGTCCTCGGAGGCGATGAGCAGGTCGATGTGGGCCACCAACGGCCGCAGGACCGTGCGGGCGCGGTCGGTGGTCCACAGCCGGGAGCGGTGGTTGACGTCGAGGCATACGGTGATGCCGGTGTCGCGAGCCGTCCTGGCGGCGGTGAGGGCGGCCTCCGCCGCCGACGGGCCGAGCGCTGGTGTGATGCCGGTCAGATGCAGGATGCGGGCGCCGCCGGCCAGCGCGGGCAGTACGTCGTCCGGCGACACGGCCGAACCCGCCGAGCCGGCACGGTAGTAGCTGACCCGGGTCAGGGTGCCGAGCCGGGGTTCGGTCAGCAGCAGTCCGGTGGGGCGGTCGGCGTCGTCGGTCACCGCGTGCCCGGTGTCGACGCCCTCGGCGCGCAGCGTGCGCAGTACCAGCGCGCCCAGTTCGTCCGCGCCCACGCGCCCGGCCCAGCTCACCCGGTGCCCGAGCCGGGCGAGCCCGATCGCGACGTTGGACTCGGCTCCGGCCACGGACAGGCCGAGCTCGCCGCCGAGCCGCAGCGCGCCGTGCGCCCGCAGCGCCGCCATGGTCTCGCCGAAGGTCACGACCTCCGGTGCAGTCGGGATCGTCACGGTGTCTCCCCCGCCGCCACCTTGCGGAACCCGGCCGCGCGGAGGCGGAGTTGGTCCAGGTCGCCGCCGTCGGCCGCGTCACCGACGAGCGGGGAGCCGACACCGACGGCGATGGCGCCCCGGTCCAGGTAGTCGCGGGCGGCCCGCGCGTCCACTCCGCCGACCGGCACGAAGGGCACCTCGGGGAAGGGATCGCGCAGGGCCTTCAGATAGCCGGGGCCGCCGAAGGAGCCGGGGAAGAGCTTGATCGCGGCGGCGCCCCGTGCGAGCGCGGCTTCGATCTCGCTGGGTGTCAGGGCGCCCATCAGCACGGGTACGCCGTACTGCTCAAGCCCGTCGACGAGGGCCGGTGTGACGAGGTACGACGCTCCGGCGTCCACGGCTCGGGCGGCGTCCGCGGCCGAGCGTACGGTGCCGGCGCCGAGGAGTGCGTCGGGGCCCAGTTCGGCGCGGGCCCGACGTATGACGGTCAGGGCGTCCGCGGCGGTCAGCGAGACCTCGATGGCCGCGATGCCCTCCTCGGCGAGGGTGCGTACGGTGTTCAGGGCCGCGGCGGGGTCCTTGCCGCGGACGATCGCCAGCAGGCGGTGGGCGCGGAGCGATTCCACCAGGTTCGGTTCCGCCGGGTTCATGGGAGCGGGCTCTCCTTGCGCGTGGGTTCGGGGCACGGTCCGATGGCGGTCACCACTCGGTGAACGCCCCGTCGGGGCCGCGCCATACGGGGTTGCGCCAGCGGTGTCCGGTCTCGGCGGCGTGGCGCACCGCCTTCTCGTCGATCTCGACGCCGAGACCCGGGCGGGTGGAGGCGACGGCGTATCCGTCCCGGAACCGGAAGGGTTCGGGGTCCATCACGTACTCCAGCAGGTCGCACTGCTGGTTGTAGTGGATGCCCATGCTCTGTTCCTGGATGAGGAAGTTCGGTACGGAGAAGGCGATCTGGAGGCTCGCTGCCAGGGCGATCGGGCCGAGCGGGCAGTGCGGGGCCATGACGACGTCGTACATCTCGGCCATGGCCGAGATACGGCGGACCTCGGAGATGCCGCCGGCGTGCGAAAGGTCGGGCTGGGCGACGGCGATGCCGCTGGCCAGGACGTCGCGGAAGTCCCAGCGGGAGTAAAGGCGTTCGCCGGTGGCGAGCGGGATGCTCGTGGACTCGACGAGGCTGCGCAGGTTGGCCGAGTGTTCCGGCGCGACCGGCTCTTCGACGAACAGCGGGTGCAGCGGCTCCAGTTGGGGCAGCAGGCGGCGTGACATGGCGGTGGAGGCGCGGCCGTGGAAGTCGACAGCGATGTCCCGCTCGTCGCCGAGCACCTCACGGACGGCCGCGACGCGTTCGACGACCTCGGCGGTGCGTGCCGGGGTGTCGATGGGGGCGAGTTCGGCCGAGCCGTTCATCTTGACGGCGGTGAAGCCGGCTTTCATCTGTTCCTCGGCCAGTTCCGCGACGTCGCTGGGGCGGTCGCCGCCGATCCAGGCGTACATGCGGACGCGGTCACGGACCGGGCCGCCGAGGAGGCGGTGCACCGGGACGCCGTAGGTCTTGCCCGCGATGTCCCAGAGGGCCTGGTCGATACCGGCGACGGCGCTGGAGAGGATGGGACCGCCGCGGTAGAAGCCGCCCTTGGTGAGTACCTGCCAGTGGTCCTCGATGCGCAGCGGGTCGCGGCCGACGAGGTAGTCGGCCAGTTCGTGGACCGCTGCGCGTACGGTCTCGGCGCGGCCCTCGACGACGGGTTCGCCCCAGCCGGTGACGCCCTCGTCGGTGGCGACGCGCAGGAACAGCCAGCGCGGAGCCACCAGGAACGTCTCAAGTCCGGTTATCTTCAAGGAATTTCCTTCGGCGGCGTGTCGGTCGCGACGTCGGCGGCGCGGTCTTCCCTGTCTTTCCTGGCCTGTACGGCGGCCAGGTCGTCGGAGGCCTGCGCCAGGAGCGATGCGACGGCCGCCGCGGCGGCGTCCGGGTCGCCCGCCTCGACGGCGTCGACCAGTTCCTGGTGCACGGGGATGGAGTCGGAGAAGTGCTGGGCGCCGTGCACGATCCGGTCGCGGACGCGCAGGCCGGCTTCGATGACGACCTCCATACGGCTGAGCAGTTCGTTGTGGGCGGCGTCCAGGAGGGCGCGGTGGAAGGCCAGGTCCGCCTCGACCATCGCCGCCGCGTCCGTGCCCGCCGCCGCCATCGCGGCCAGTGCCTGCCGCATCGCGTCCAGGTCGGCCGGGGTACGGCGGACCGCGGCGAGCCGCGCGCCGGCGGGCTCGACGATCGCGCGGACCTCCGCGAGGTCCTCCAGGAAACCGTCGGTCGGAGCGCTGCTGCCCTGCCAGCGCAGCAGGTCGCTGTCGAGCAGGTTCCAGTCGGCGCGGGGCCTGATGGTCGTACCGCGTTTCTGCCGCGACTCCAACAGGCCCTTGGACGCGAGCACACGCATGGCCTCGCGGACCACGGTCTTGCTGACGCCCAGTTCCGTCTCGAAGTTGGTCGGGTCCACCACGGAGCCCGGGGGGTAGTCGCCGCGGATGATGCGTCGGCCCAGCTCCTCAACCGCCTGGCCGTGCAGCCCCCTACCGGGATGGATCACCGTGTTCTCCGTTTCCGTTCCGGTCCTGTTCGCCGAGGCCGCGCACGGCCCGTCGCGGGGTGCGCGCCTCTCACGAGGACTCCTTCATGACGCTCCATCCTCCATCAACCACGAGGCTCGCCCCGGTCACGTAGGAAGCGTCCGCCGATGCCAGGAAGGCGACGGCGGCGGCCACCTCCTCCGGCTGCCCGAACCGCCTCGCGGCCGTGGCGGCCACACTGCGTGCCCGGTCGGCCTCCGGGATGCCGTCCCAGGCGGCGGTGAGGATGGGTCCGGGCAGCACGGTGTTGACCCGGATGTCCGGCCCGTACTCGACGGCCAGCTGCCGTCCCAGCGAGCACAGCGCGCCCTTCGCGGCGGCGTAGGCGGCGTGGCCGGGCAGGCCCATGACCGCGTGCACCGAGGAGGTGAGGACGACGGATCCCGAGGCCTCGCGCAGCATGACGGCGAAGGTCTTCATGGCCCGCCAGGCCGGCTTGAGCAGTACGGCCATCTGACCGTCCCACTCGGCCTCGCTCAGCTCATGGGCGGGCTTGTTGACCTGGGCGAAGGCGTTGCTGTGCAGGACGTCCAGGCGCCCGTGCCGCTCCTCGACGTGGCGGGCAAGGTTCTCCCAGTCGGCGGCCGAGGTGACGTCGCAGCGCACGTACTCCGCGCGGCCCCCGCTGTCCTCGATGTCCGCGGCGAGCGTCTTGCCCGCAGCGTCGTCCACGTCCGTCACCACGACTGTCGCGCCCTCTGCCGCGAGCCTTCGCGCCGTGGCCGCGCCGATGCCGTGCGCGGCGCCGGTGATCACCGCCACCCGTCCGGCCATCCTGTGGCACTCCGTCATCGTTTACCTCTTCTTTCCGGCTGCCTGCGCCCCACCATAGCTGTTTCAATTAATTATGAATATATCTTGACGGGGTGGCGACGCCGCTCCAAGACTGACCGGCAAGCAACAGGCCCCTCCGGTACGAAGCCAGGAAAAGGACCTCCTCCCATGAGCCGCACCACACGCCTCCGCAGAAGCCGGGGCGCACTCGCCGTCACCCTTGCCACCGCCTCCCTGCTGATCTCCGCCTGCGGGGGTTCGTCAGGTTCGAAGGACCCCGCGGTCCAGGCACCTGTCAAGCCCGGCCAGAAGGTCGACCTGCGCTTCTGGTCGTGGGTTCCCGGTGTCGACAAGGCTGTCGACAAGTGGAACGCCACCCACCCGGACATCCACGTCAAACTGGAGAAGATCCCGGCGGGCAGCAGCGGCGGCTACGCCAAGATGCGCGCCGCGCTCAAGAGCGGCAACGCACCCGACCTGGCACAGGTGGAGTACCAGGAGATCCCCTCGTTCCTGCTGGAGAACGGACTGGTGAACCTGTCCCAGTACGGCGCGGACAAGGACCGGTCGAAGTTCGTGGACTGGCAGTGGCAGCAGGGAGTCTTCGGCTCGGCCGTCTACGCGATCCCCCAGGCGTCCGGTCCGATGGGCCTGTTCTACCGCTCCGACCTGTACAAGAAGTGGGGCATCGAGCCGCCCGCCACCTGGGACGAGTTCGCCCAGGCCGCGCAGAAGATCCACGCCGCCGACCCGAAGGCCTACATCAGCACCTTCCCCGCCGGCAACTCCGCCTGGTTCACCGCACTCGCCTGGCAGGCCGGCGCCAAGTGGTTCGGCGTGAACGGCGACACCTGGTCGGTGAACATCGACTCCCCGCAGACCCTCAAGGTCGCCGCCTTCTGGGACGACCTGCGCAGCAAGAAAGTGATCAAGACCGAACCCGACTTCGCCAACGGCTGGTACAAGGACCTGCAGACCGGTGCCATCACCTCATGGGTCAGCGCCCAGTGGGGCGACGCCATCATCAGCGGAAACGCTCCCCAGACCACCGGCAAATGGGCCGTCGCACCCATGCCGCAGTGGACGAAGGGCTCGAACGTCTCCGCGAACTGGGGAGGATCCTCCACGGCTGTCCTCAAGGGCGCCAAGCACATCCCCGAGGCCCTGAAGTTCGCCGAATGGCTCAACACGGACCCCGCGAGCGTCGACCTGCTCCTCCAGGGCGGATACGGCTGGCCTGCTTCGGCCGACGGATACAAGGGCTCCTCACTGGACAAGCCGTCACCGTTCTTCGGAGGGCAGAAGTACAACGAGGTCTTCGCACAGGCGGACAAGAGCATCGACACCTCGTGGAAGTGGATACCGACCATCGACGCCACCTACCAGCACCTCAACGACGGCTTCCAGGCCGCCCTGGCCGGCAAGGGCACGTTCGTCTCCGCGGTCCAGCAGGCGCAGAAGCAGACCGTCGAGGACCTGAAGAGGAAGGGCCTGAAGGTCTCCACCGGCAAGTGACCACCTCCGGAGGGCGGGACACGGCCGCCGCCGTTCTCCCCTCCGGACTCCAGAAAGAACCCTGATGGCTACCCGAGCACCCCGTCGCCGCAGAAACCTGGCGCCCTTCGCCTTTGTCGCGCCGTTCCTCCTGCTGTTCCTCCTGGCCTTCGCCCTCCCCATCGGCTACGCCGTGCACCAGAGCGTCATGGATGTCGAGTACACCGGGGCCCTGGGGCTCGGCGGCAGCCATACCGTCTTCGTGGCGCTGGACAACTACTCCGACGCGTTGTCCGATCACGCCTTTCTGCGCAGCATCGGCCGCGTACTGCTGTTCGCGGCCGTCCAGGTGCCGGTGATGGTCGCGTTGTCCGCCGGGCTCGCGCTGCTGCTGGACAGCGCCTCGGCCAGAGGCGTGCGGTTCTTCCGCGCCGCCTTCTTCCTGCCCTACGGCGTTCCGGGCGTCATCGCGTCCATCCTGTGGGGCTTCCTCTACGTACCGGGAGTCAGCCCGCTCGTGGACGGCATGCGCCATCTGGGGGTGTCGGTCGACCTGCTGGGCGGAAACACGGTTCTGTGGTCCATCGCGAACATCGTCACCTGGGAGTTCGCCGGCTACAACGTCCTGGTTCTCGTCGCACAGCTGCGTACCATCCCCGCGGAGCTGTACGAGGCCGCCCGCATCGACGGTGCCAGTGCGTGGGCGACGGTCCGGTACGTCAAACTGCCGCTGCTGCGCCCGGCGCTGATCCTCACCACGGTCTTCACCATCATCGGCACGCTGCAACTGTTCGCGGAACCGCTGGTGCTCAAGCCCGTCTCGTCGAGTATCGACAGCGCCTACACCCCCAACCTCAGCGCCTACAACGAGGCGTTCACCAACGACAACTACCACCTCGCCGCTGCCGAGGCGGTCCTGCTCGCCCTCGCCGCGTTCGTGCTCTCCTTCGGTTTTCTGCGGCTGATCAACAAGAGAGGTGGGGACGCGTGAGTCTCCATACGCCGGCCCGCACACTCCCGCCGAGTGGCGAGACGCCGGCCTCCGACGACGGCACGACGCCGCGCGGCGGCATCACCGGGGTCACCGCTCGCAGTCGCATCCTGGTGACCGGCCTGCTGGTGGCGGCCGCCGGGTACTTCCTGCTCCCGGTGTACTGGCTGGCCGTGGCATCCACCAAGTCCACCGGCGACCTGTTCGGCAGCTTCGGGTTGTGGTTCTCCCATCCCCGGTTCCTGAGCAATCTGCGCGAGGTGGTCACCTACGACGACGCGATCTACCTGCGCTGGGCCGCCAACAGCCTGCTGTACGCAGGTGTCGGCGCGGCCGTGGCGACGCTTCTGGCCGCGATGTCCGGCTACGCGCTGGCCAAGTTCTCCTTCACCGGCCGCGACACGATCTTCAACATCGTGCTGGGTGGCGTCCTGATCCCCGCCACGGCGCTGGCGCTGCCCATGTACCTGCTGTTCAGCAAGGCGGGCCTGGCCAACACCTACTGGGCCGTACTGCTGCCGAGCTTCGTCAGTCCCTTCGGCGTGTACCTGTGCCGGATCTACGCCGCGGCATCCATACCGGACGAGCTGCTGGAGGCGGCGCGCATCGACGGCGCGGGAGAGGTCCGCATCTTCACGGTCGTCGCTCTGCGCATCATGACCCCCGCCCTGGTGACGATCTTCCTGTTCCAGTTCGTCGGCATCTGGAACAACTACTTCCTGCCGCTGGTCATGCTCTCCGACTCCAAGCTGTACCCCATCACCCTCGGTCTGACGTCGTGGCAGTCCTTCGCCGACCGCCAACCGCAGCTCTATCAGCTGACCGTTGGAGGTGCCTTCGTCTCGGTCGTCCCCCTGATGATCGCCATGGTCACCCTGCAGCGTTTCTGGCGCAGCGGCCTGACCGAGGGCAGCGTAAAGGGCTGACGCCGACCGCGTCACGGCACCGGGAGCCGAAGTGGCACTCGCCGCCGGCACAAGGGGGCGACAACACAAGAGGGGAGGGGCAGATCGCCCCTCCCCTCTTTCGGCGTCACCGCCTGGCGTCACCTGTCCCCGGGAATGACCGCCTTCCGGAACACCTCGTGGACGAGCTTGGGCCGTTCCTCCTCGAAGGTGAGCAGGCCCATGACGGAGATGCCGTTGTGGTCCTGGTTGTACCCGCAGCGCTGCTTGTAGTCCTTGAGTACCCAGTAGACGAACCCGGCGACGAAGTCGCTGCGCGCGGTCACCTGGTTCCAGTGGGCGGTGAAGCTCGCCGCCTGCCACTCCTCCGTGCCCTGCGTGGTTGCGGGGCCGTGGGTGCCCGCCTCGGACCACGTGCCGTTCTCGGTGATCAGGATCGGCTTGTCGGGATACCTCGCGTGGACCGTGTCCAGTGTGGGGCCGAGGTCGGCGTCCTTGCCGTAGAAGTAGCCGAAGTACTCGTTGAACCCGATCACGTCGGCCAGGTCGAAGGCGGGGTCGTTGCTGGTGTTGGAGGCCCAGGTGACGGGCCGGGCGGTGAGGTCGACCGCCTTCACGGCCGCCTTGAGGTCGGCGAGCCAGGCCCGGTAGACCGGAGCGCCCGCGGCGTCGATCTCCGACTCGTTCTGGAGCCCCCAGAGGATCACCGAGGGGTGGTTGTGCTGGTTCCACGCCATGGTCAGGGCAAGGGCGCGGGCGAGACCGTAGCGCTCGGTCTGGAGCTTCTCCTGGGCGGTGTTCAGCCACATGGTGTCGATGTCGTCCATCACCAGGACCCCGTGCTCGTCCGCCCAGTCGTAGACGTACGGGTGGCGGTTGTAGACGCAGTTGCGGATGAGGTTGGCGCCCACCGCCTTCACCTGGCCCAGTTCCCGGTCGTACTCGGCCGGGGTCATCGCCCTGCCGTGTGCGGCGGTCTCCTCGTGCCAGTTGAGTCCCTTGAGGAACAGCGGCTTGTTGTTCAGCCTCAACCGGGCGTCGGCTATGGTCAGTTCACGCACGCCGTACCGGGTGGACAGCGTGTCCACCCGTGGGCCCGAGTGCCGACCGGCGGCCAGGGTGGCGCGGGCGGTCAGCGTGTGCGGCGAGGCGGGGCTCCAGCGCGGGGCCCGGGGTATCGGGAGCGAGACGCGTACGACGCCGGCCGACCGGGCCGCGATCCGGGCGGCGACCACGACGGGCCGGCCACCGCTGCCCCGGCCGGGATCCAGGGTGAGCCGGCCGTCGAAGTCGGTGGCGCTGTGGTTCTCGACGACCGCGCGTGCCTCAAGGCGCCCGTTCGCGCCGACGGCGAGCAGTTTGGCGATGGTGACCTGCGGGACCGCCTCGATCCAGGCCGACCGGGTGAGGCCCGCGTAGGGCCAGTAGTCGACGGGCTTGTACGGCAGTTCGTGGTTGTCGGTGACCGGCTGGGCGGGCGAGGCCGTGTAGTCGGTGTAGCTGGCCTTGCGGAAGACACGGACGGCGATCGTCTGACGCGTTCCCGGCCTCAGCGCCCCCGCCACCGGAAGCGCGAAGGGCGAGTTGGCGCCCTCGTGCTTGCCGAGATGCCTGCCGTCGAGCCAGACCTCGGCGCTGTACCCGGCCGCGAGGAAGGCGATGCGTACATGCCGGGCCCGCCAGGATCCGGGTACGTCGACGGTGGTGCGGTACCAGGCGTAGCCGTCGTTGAACGCGGTGCCCTGGGCGAAGGGGCCGTCCTCCGAGCCGAATCCGGGGGTGTCCAGCAGGTCCCAGGCAGACGGGACGCCGATGTGGCCCCACGTGCTGTCGTCATGGTGCGCGGACTGCCAGCCCTCACCGAGCCCCTGGCCGGCCGGATCGAAGCGGAAGCGCCACTTCCTGTCGAGGGACAGGTAGTCGCGGGTGGGCTCATGCGTGCGCCAGCCGTCGAAGGCGGGGAGGACCGCGCCGTACTGGAAGACGACGTTGGTGCCGCCCACGTCACGCACATGGGTGCCGGAGGGCTCGGTGGCCGGGTGGGTGTCGAGCACCGCGCCGGATGTGGCGGTCGCCGCTTGCGCGCTCTCCGGCCAGGCGGGCAGAGCGACGACGACGGCGGCGGCGGCGCTGAGTGCCGTCACGACGGTACGCCGGGACGGACGGATGGGTTCGGTCATGGCACCTGAGCCTGGGGAGTCCCGCCACCCCTGTCAAGCATTATTCATAAATAATGAATTGAGCTAGCGTGCTCTCATGACAACACAGCAGCAGACAATGGCCATCACCCTGTGGGACTTCAGCTGGTACACGCAGGCAGGCCCCGGCGAACCGTTCGCCGACCTGGACCGCGCGTTCGCCGAGACGGTCGACCGGGGCTTCAACACCGTGCGCATCTGCGCGATGCCCTTCCTCCTGTTCTCCGGGCGCGTCGACGATCCGGAGACACTTCAGGTCCGCGGCCTGGGCGAGGAGTTCGGGCAGCGAACCCGCTGGTACAACGTGCGCGGCGGCTATCCACTGGACGGCCGTCGGCGGCTCGTCGAGCTGTTCGAGGCAGCGGCCCGCCACGACTGCAAGGTGATCGTGTCGTCGTGGGAGTACCAGCAGTCCCCCAGCTTCGCCGACACCGACGCCTGGCACCGCGCCCTGGCCGAGGTGCCAGGCCCGGACCGCGCCGAGGCCGTGGCCGAGGCGCTCGCCGGGCTGCTGGACTTCCTCACCGAGCGGGGTCTCACCGACGGCGTCGCGTACGTCGAGGTGCACAACGAGGTCGACAACTGCTCCCTGGTACCGGCCGACGGCGACCCCAAACACTACGCCCGGCTGCGCGGCCCCCTCGAACGCGCCGTGAAGCTGTTGCAGGCACGCCACCCCGGCATCCCCGTCACCTACTCCCTGGGCGAACCATGGCCCGACGAGATCGACGACCTGCCGGACCAGGCGCAGCTCGCGCACTTCCACTTCTACGTCTACGGCGTGCTCGGCGCGCTGTACACGGCGGTGGGACTCTGGCACGGCACCGAAGCGGCGCCCGAGACGCCCACCTGGCCCACCCCCGAGCTGTCCGCCATGCTGCGCCCCAACGCACCCGCGTTCGCCGAATACCAGCCGGACGAGCCCTGGCGGCTGGCCGCCACGGGAATTCCGCGCGAACTGTTCTACGCGCACGACTGGGTGGATCCCGACCGCTGGGACCTGTGGCTCTACGAGAACTACGCGGCGCACCGCGAGAGCATGCGGGAGACGCTGGCCGGCTGGGTCGACTCCGTCGCCGAGTTCGCGCGGCGCCGTGGCATCCCCGCCGTCCTCGGTGAAGGCGTCGTGGGCTACACCCCGCTCCTGACACGCTTCGAGGAGGACGCCGTCGGGAAGGACATCGCCGAGTTCGTCGTCGACCGCTGCCTCGCCGCGGGTTTCCAGGGCATCGTCCTGACCTCCAACGCGGCCCCTCACCACCCCATGTGGCACACCGACGGGGACTGGATGCGGCGGGTCAACTCCCGTATCACCGCGGGCTGAAGGGCACTCGGGCTCCGCCGAATTCCGTCCAAGCGCCGCCGGTCGATGTCCATGGACGCCTCCGTCGCCAGGGGTGAGGGTTGGACCATGGGACGGATGCCGATGGGACTGGTCGCGCTGGCGCTGGGCGGATTCGGCATCGGGCTGACCGAGTTCCTGATCGCCGGGCTGCTGCCGCAGGTGGCGTCGGGTTTCGAGGTGTCCGAGGCGGCTGCGGGCCGGCTCATCTCCGGGTACGCGTTGAGTGTCGCGGTCGGCGCGATCGCACTGACCGCGGCGACGGCACGGCTGCCCCGCAAGCAGGTGCTGGTCGGCCTGGTGGCGTTGTTCGTCGTCGGCAACCTGATGTGCGCGGTCGCGCCGGACTACGAGGTGATGCTGCTCGGGCGGATCGTCGCCGCCCTGTGCCACGGCTCGTTCTTCGGCATCGGATCACTGGTCGCGCGCGGTCTGGTCGCTCCGGAGCGTAAGTCCCGTGCGGTGGCCGTCATGTTCGCCGGGCTGACGGTGGCGAACGTGCTGGGTGTGCCGTTCGGCGCGCTGGTCGGTGAGCGGTGGGGGTGGCGGGCGGCCTTCTGGGCGGTCACCGCGATCGGTGTGCTCGCGCTGGCGGGAATCGTCGCCCTCGTCCCCGGCGGGGCCGGAGCGACGCGGCCGACGGCGGTGACAGGCCGCGCGGAGCCGGTACCTCCCAGCAGCCTGCGGGCGCAGTTCCGGGCGTTCCGGTCCTGGCAGGTCTGGCTGACCCTGACGGCCACCGCGCTCGGCTACGGCGGGATGTTCGGGGCGTTCACCTACATCGCCTACACGTTCACCGAGGTCGGCGGCTTCGCGTCGGCGGACGTCGCCTGGCTGCTGATGGTGTACGGCTCCGGCCTGGTCGTCGGGAACATCGTCGGCGGGCGAGCGGCCGACCGCGACCGGGACCGCACCCTGGTCCTGTCCCTGCTCGGACTCACCGTCACCCTGACCGCGTTCGGCCTGCTGGCCGGCAACGCCACTGCGTCGGTGGTACTGGTGTTCCTGATGGGAGTGACCGGGTTCGCCAGTGTGCCCGGCATGATCACCCGCGTCACCGACCACGCCCACGGAGCGGCACTGGCCGCCGGCGCCAACGTGTCCGCGTCCAACCTCGGCAACGCCCTCGGCGCCTGGCTCGGCGGGCTGGCCATCACCGCGGGCCTCGGCTACACCGCGCCGCTCTTCGTCGGCGCCGGCATCGTCCTGATCGCCGTCGTCGTCATGGCGGTCGCCGCACGACTGGCAAGGTCGCCCGTGCGGCAGCCGGTGGGGTAGGGCCGAGGCTTCGCCCGGTCAAGGCTGCGCCGCACCGCGCAGGATGTCCCGCATGGACCCCATCCCGTACTTGTCCTCCCGGCTGGACAGCTCCGCCACCTCACGCAGGATCGGTCCGATGTCGATCCCCGCCGTTCGCGCGTCCGCGCACAGGTCGCGCAGCGAGAGCAGCTCGTCTCGCATGTCGGAGCCCTGGTCGACGGCGGACATGTGCAGCAGGCGCTGCCGGAAGCCTTCGGGGGTGGGATCGACGGGCAGGTGGGTGGCCCAACGGAAGGAGGTGTAGCGAGAGAAGAGCCCGCGTACGGACACGCGAAGCGACTCGTCGCCCTGTGTGTAGACGGCGATCAGGGCCCGCAGCACCGACTCGGCCTCCGCCCGGACACCCGCCTCGTCCAGCGGAGCCGGCCCCTGCCGCATCTTCTCCACCCAGTCGGGGTCGGTGATGTCCACGGGCCGCTGCGCGATGGGCCGGACGGCCGCGTCGACCAGGGCGACCCGTTCCGCCATCTCCTCGATTCCGGTGGGCTGTTCCATGTCCTGCTCCCCCAAGAGGCCGCTCAGCGTTCGGTCTTCTGCAGTGCGGGCTCGGGTGCCCGGTCCTCGACCTGGGCGTCCGTGTCGCCGCTCCGGTGTTTTGCCCGCTGGATCTGTTCGTAGACATGGGCGCGGAGTTCGGCGAAGCGGGGGCTGGAGCGGGTGTGCAACTGGTCGCGTTCGTCGGGGAGGTCGATGGTGAGGTCCTCCTGCACGACGGTCGGCGACTTGGACAGGACGACGGTGCGCTGGCCGAGGTAGACGGCCTCGTCGATGTCGTGGGTGACGAACAGCACGGTGACGCCGAGTTCCCGCCACAAGCGCCGGATGAGGTCCTCGAGTTCGGCACGCGTCTGGGCGTCGACGGCCGCGAAGGGCTCGTCCATCAGCAGCACCTTCGGTTCGAAGGCGACGGCGCGTGCGATGGCGACGCGCTGCTGCATACCGCCCGACAGCTGCCAGGGGTAGGCCTGGTGGGCGTCGGCCAGTCCCACGACCTCGAGTGCGTGGTCCACCAGTTCCCGTGTCCGCGCCTTGCCGAGCTTCTTGCGGCGCAGGGGCAGGGCGACGTTGTCGCGGACGTTCATCCAGGCGAACAGGGAACGGCCGTACTCCTGGAAGACGACCGCCATCCCGGGCGGGGGCCCGTCGACCGGGCGTCCGTCCAGGAGCACTTCGCCGTCGGTGGGGGCGAGCAGTCCCGCCATGCACTTCAGCAGCGTCGTCTTGCCGCATCCGGACGGCCCGACCAGGCAGACGAGTTCACCGGCGCCGATATGGAACGTCAGGTTCCGTAGGGCTTCGACATTGCGGTTCCGACCGGTGTAGATCTTCTGCAGGTTGCGTACGTCGAGCATCGACGGCTCCGTTTCAGGGGTTGCGCTGGGCGCGGCGCAGGCCGTGGTACCAGGCCAGGACCCGGTTCTCGGCGAACCGGAAGAGCAGGGAGAGAAGGAAGCCGAGGATGCCGAGGAGCAGGACGCCGCTCCACATCTCAGGGATGGCGAACGAACGCTGGAACTGCACGATGGTGAAGCCCAGGCCGTTGCTGGCGGCGAACATCTCACTGATGACCATGAGGATGATCCCGATCGACAGGGCCTGGCGCATGCCGGTGACGATCTGCGGGCTCGCCGCGCGCAGCACGAGGTGGCGCAGGCGGGCGGTGCCGGTGATGCCGTAGGACCGGCAGGTGTCGCCGAGCACCTCGTCCACGGCGCGGACGCCTTCGACGGTGTTGAGCAGGATCGGCCACACACAGCCGCTGACGATGACGATCACCTTCATGGTGTCGCCGATGCCCGCGAACAGCATGATCACCGGTACGAGGACGGGCGGCGGAATGGCCCGGAAGAGTTCCAGGACCGGTTCCAGGACGTCCCGTACGACCCGCCGCATACCGACCAGCAGGCCGAGCCCCACTCCGGCCACCACGGCGAGGAGATAACCGGCCGCGAGGCGAAGGAGACTGGGCACGACGTCGGACAGCAGCCGCTCCCCCGTCCAGACCTTCCCGAAGGCTTCCAGGATGCTGGACAGCGGCGGTACGTAGAAGTCGGTGCTGTCGGCGGTGGCGTACCACCACACGGCGAAGAGGACGGCCGGCAGGCCCAGGAGCAGCAGGGCGCGGCGCAGGACGGTGAGGACGGTCATACGGCCACCTCCGTACGTACGGACTGGTGCCAGTGCAGTGCCCGCCGCTCGACCGCTCGCGCCACCAGGTTGACGGCGACGCCGAGCAGCCCCGTGACCAGGACCAGGGCGTAGACCTGCGGTACGGCTCCGGACGACTGCGCGACGGCGATCTCCTGGCCGAGTCCGGGCGCGCCGATGACGAGTTCGGCGGTGACGGCGAGGATGAGGGCGACGGTGGCGGCCAGCCGTACGCCCGTCATCACGTACGGCAGGGCGGTGGGCCACATGACGTGGCGCAGCCGTCCCCAGGTGCCGAGCCGATAGCTGCGGGCGGTGTCGTCCGCGACCGGGTCGACGTCCTGGATACCGGCCAGGACCTGGACGATCACCTGCCAGAAGGAGGCGTACACCACGAGCAGCAGCTTGGACCGGAGGTCGGCACCGTAGAGCAGGACGGCGACGGGGATCAGGGCGACGGACGGGATGGGGCGCAGGAACTCGATGGTGGAGGCGGTGACCGCGCGCAGCACGGGTACGGAGCCGATGACCAGTCCGGCCGCCACGCCCGCCACGACGGAGATGGCCAGGCCCAGGCCCCAGCCGGTGAGGGTGTCGCCGAGCGCGGTCCAGAATGCCTGCTCGGCGAGCAGGTGCCACAGCGCGCGGACGGTCTCCGAGGCGGGCGGCAGATAGTCGGCCGACACCAGGCCGGTGTGCGGCAGCACTTCGAGCACGGCGACGAGCCCGGCGAGTCCGGCCAGGCCGCGCAGCGGGGCGACGGCCCGCTCCGGCAGCCGCCGGGCGGGGGCTCCGCCGGGACCGGTGCCGGTCCCGGCGGAGCCCGCCACGTCGGTGGTGACGGCGGCGCGGGTCATGAGAACAGGGCGTTCAGGTCGGGCTTCTTGCCGTCGAAGAGGCCGTCCGTCTCGCCGAGGGAGGCGAGCTTCTGCAGCGAGGCCATGTCGATCTCGGCAGGCCAGCTGGGCAGCGTGACCTTGTTCAGGACATCGCCGCTGAGCTTGGTGTAGGTGGTGAGGATCTGGCGTGCCTCGTCCGGGTGGTCGGTGGCGTACTGGAGCGACTCGCTCATGGCTGCGGCGAACTTCTTGACCAGGTCGGGCTTCTGCTTCACGAGTTGCGTGGAGGTGAAGTACGTCGCCACGGTGAGCTTCGGGTCCGTCTCGGCGAACGGCGAGGCCACGACGCGGGCGCCCTGCGCCTTGGCGATCGTCATCGCGGGATCGCCCATCCAGGCGGCGTCCACCCGCCCGCCGTCCAGCGCGGCCGGCATCTGGTCGAACGGCATCTCGACGAACTTGACCTTCGACGGATCGCCGCCGGCCAGCCGGACCGACTCGCGCACCGTGGTGGACCCGATGTTCTGCAGGGTGTTGACGGCGACCGTGTGCCCGGCGAGGTCCTTGGCCGACTTGATCGCGCTGTCCTTCTTGACGGCCACACCGGTGACGTCGGCCCCGACCTTGCCGTTGGAGGCCGCGCCGTTGACCACGGACTTGATCGGTACGCCCTTGACCTGGGCGATCATCAGCGACGTGGTGTTGCTGAACCCGAACTGGAACTGATCGCTCACCACACCGGGGATGATCGCCGCGCCGCCCTGGGCGCTGACCATCTCCAGTTCGATGCCCCGGCTGCTGAAGAACCCCTTCTTCTGGCCCAGATAGAGCGGGGCCACATCGATGATGGGGATGATGCCGACCTTGACCTGCGTGGTCTTGTCGCCGCCGGAGGACGACGAACCGCTGTCTGCCGGGTCCGACGACCCGCATCCGGCCGCGCCGACGATCGTGATCACTACTGCGGCAAGCCCGAAACTGCGCCTTTGCATGGGCCTCTCCTGACGGAAGCAACGCTGGATGGGTGAACGCCCCGATGTGAAGGACCGGGTCGCGCGGACCTGCGACCCGAATGTTGTGCACTTTCTTGACGGCCGCAATGTACACACCTATGTTCGCGCTGTCAGTACTCAGGACAAGAGAGGCCCCGACAACTTCGCCGAGTGCGGCCACCGCCGACGAGGCACACCAGAAAAGGGAGTTCCGTCCGTGCACCCCCGCATGAGAATCCGTGGCCCCGTCGGCCCGACGTCCCCGTGACCTCGCCCGTGCCCCCTGGCGTCGGGGACCGGCGGGACGGCCGTACCCTTTCCGACGTGCACGACGAGAACACCCGGGCCGCGGCGGAAACCCCCGACGGACCGCAGCCGCGCCCCCAGTCGCTGATGTTCGCCCTGTTCGGCAGCTATGTCCTGGAGGAGGAGCTCGGACATGTGTACTCGGGCAGCATCATCGATGTACTCGCCCGTGCCGGAGTCGGGGAACACGCCGTCAGGTCCACCCTCACCCGCATGGTCAACCGGGGTCTGCTGCAGCGCCAGCGCCAGGGACGCAGGATGTACTTCGGTCTGACCGCTCAAACGGAAGAGATTCTCGTCGACGGCAAGCGACGCCTCTGGCAGACCGGGGCCGTCAACGAGGAGTGGGACGGCACCTGGACCCTGCTCGGCTTCTCACTGCCCGAGTCCTGGCAGCGCCAGCGGCACGATCTGCGCTCCCGGCTCACCTGGTCGGGCTTCGGGGCCCTGTACAGCGGACTGTGGATCGCCCCCGGGGACGTCGACGTCTCCACACTCGTCTCCGAGCTCGGCCTCGCCGCCCACGTCAAGATCTTCCATGCCTCGGCCGACGAGGCCACCGACATCGGCCTGATGATCCGGGACACCTGGGACCTGGGCAGCATCGGCGCCCGGTACGCCGACTTCGACAAGCGCTGGGCCGGCTGGCCCGGCACCGGGTCCGACGACCCGCTCGGTGTCCGACTGCGCGTGATCAGCGAATGGCTGGACACCATCCGCACCGACCCACGGCTCCCCGCCGGCCACCTGCCCCCCGACTGGCCGGCCCGCTCGGCCCAGGAGACCTTCCACCGCATCGCGCAGCAGACCGAGGCCCCCGCCCGCCGGATGGCCACCGACCTCCTGGAGACCACACCGGTACAGGTCTCCTGACGCCGGGGCCGACATCACGGGTGCCGATCAGCGGCGGGATCGGGTGCCGACGGTCCGGCCGTCAGAATCGATCCGTCGCCTTCGACCCGCGCACCCAGGAACTGGTCGCCGCCCCGATCGACAAGCTGGAACAGGCCCGGGACCCTCGGGCCGACACCGTCGGCGGGCATGGCCTTCCGGTCATGTCTGCCGCAACGGCTCGTACATGTCCGCGCCGATTCCGAACGTCCAGGCCACTCCCTCACGGGCCGTGCGGGTCGTCGGCGGCACCCTCAGCCAGTAGGTGCGGCTCGTACCGTCCGGCTCCGGTGTGGAGTTGACGACCTCGACCATGACCACGTCCTCGTCGCCGACGAGTTCGACCCGCCACAGCACCCCCGTCTCGTCGCGGTGGACGGGTTTCGCGCCCGACTCGTCCAGGTACCGGTCGTAGCCGTAGTACTCCAGCATCACCCGGCGGAGTTCGGCGTTCTCCTCGCCACGGATCCGCTCCGGGGTCAGTGCGGTCAGCTCGTCCAGGAAGTCCCTCGGTACGGGCATGCCGCGCCAGGCGTACAGCTCGAATCCGTCCGCGTAGCCGAGCGCCGGGCCGTCTCCGCGGTCCAGACGGCCCGCTTCGTCGCGGTGCAGCGTCAGGGGACGTTCGCTGACGATCACCGTCTTCTCGTAGGGCCACCACCAGCCCGCCTCGCGCGCCACCGCGGCCAGGCCTGCCAGGGGGCTGTCGTCACCGGCCTCGAACGCGCACAGCCAGGCCGCGTCGTGCTGTCCCAGCGCGGCGTCCAGAAGCAGCAGGCGGACCCGTGCCTCCTCCTGGCGGCCGGTGGCGAGTTCCTCGACGATTCCCGCCCGCACCCGGTCGACCAGAGTACGGGTCGACTCCCACAGACTCGCTCCCGTGGACCGCCAGTGCCCACTCCACCGCTCCGGCCCCAACCGCGCGTGCAGCCGGGCCCGTTCGGCGGCCCAGGGCGCGCCCAGCACGGCGTCGCGGACACCGGCGCCGAGGGGGCCCAGCGCCGAACCGTCCGGGTGGGTGGCCGTCATGAGCATCCGTACCGCCTCACGGGGCGAGCGCGCCCACAGGATGCGGTCGGGTTCCGGCAGGCCTGCGCGCCGGTAGGCGAGTCGGACACCTGCCTCGGCCGCCGCCCGGTCCCCCGGCCCCGTCGCCGCTGCCGCCGCCCGCCAACTGCCCTGATCCTTCAACGCCGTTCCTCTCCCAGTGCTGTGCCGGACCACATCCCCGTGCCGCCCGGCCCTTCGCTTCCCCGCGTGCCCGGGTGCTGTCAGTCGGCGACGACGCGCACCGAACCCGGGATGTACTCCCGCTGCCGGATCACCCGGTACCAGCCCTTGGGGAGCGATATCGCCGCGTGCTCCTCGTGCACGACACGCGCGCCCTCGGGCACGTGCAGCAGCATCGGCCCGAACACGCCGGCCTCCCGGATCAGCCGTCCCGGACCGGCCACCGCGTGGGCGTGCCCGGTGACCTCACCGAGGGCCAGGACGAGCCTGCCGCGGCCGTCACGCGGTTCGGACGCCGCGTCGACCGCGTACTCCGGCACCGCCCCCTCGGCCAGCGCCACGATCAGAACGTCACCTTGCCGGTACATGGGTCTCCCTCCCGCTACGGCACGGCGTGTGCCATGGAACGACCGTAGGGGCGGGCACTGACAATCGGACCTGGCTGCCGGGCCGGACCACCTTCGCCGATGGCGTGGCGGGTGGTCAGGTGGGGCTCGCGGAAGGGCCGTTGGGCCGAGTAGGAGGCCCCTGTTCGCGGCGTTGTCAGTGGGGCTTGGTAGAACTCCTCTACCTGGACGCGATCGGCGCGCGCCAGGACGAGCACCATCACAGCCGATCCACCGGTCTCGGCATCAGGGAGCAGGCACGCATGACACTCGGCAGCCACCTCGGGGAACTCCACGGCCTCCCGGCCTTCACCTTTCCCGACGCCGGTGACACATCGGCGGACATGTCCGCCCTTCCGTCGCCCGAGTCCGTCGCCTGGCGCATCGCGGTGGACTCCTACGACGCCAAGGAGCAGTGGGAGGAGGCCTTCGCCCGCTTCCTTGACGCCGTCGACACCGAGCGGGTCCGCGCGCTGATCGTCGGCGCGTGGAGCGACGCGTACGACAACGCCCCCGACGGCGTGATCGGGGCACTGGTGGCGGCCCGCGACCGACTGCCCGCCCTGCGCGGGCTGTTCCTGGCCGACATCCTGTCGGAGGAGTGCGAGATCTCCTGGATCAACCAGGGCGATGTCGCTCCCCTCCTGGCCGCCTTTCCCGACCTGGAGGAGTTCGGAGTCCGCGGGGGCAACGAGCTGGTCTTCCCCGCCGTCCGCCACGAGCGGCTGCGCAGGCTGACCGTGGAGACCGGCGGCATGCCCGTCGAGGTGGTGCGCGGCATCGCGGGCAGCGATCTGCCCGCCCTCGTCGAACTCGACCTGTGGCTGGGCACGTCCGAGTACGGCGGTGATGCCGACGTGGCCGACCTGGAGCCCTTCTTCGCGGGCACCAGACTGCCGAACCTCAGGCGGCTCGCCCTGCGCAACAGCGAGATCCAGGACGCCATCTGTACGGCGCTCGCGTCCGCGCCGGTGGTGGCGCGTCTCGAGGTGCTCGACGTCTCGATGGGCGTGCTCACCGACGACGGCGCCACGGCACTGCTGACCGGTCAGCCGTTGACACATCTGAAGAAGCTCGACCTGCACCACAACTACCTCAGTGAGGCGCTGCGGACGCGGTTGCTCCAGACGCTGGAGCCCGCCGGTGTGGAGGTCGACGCCGATCCCGAGGACGCCGACTCCGACGAGGACGACGACGGCGAGGTCTGGCGTTTCGTCTCGGTGGGCGAGTAGCACACCGGCGTCCGGACCAGGGAACCAAGGCAGGTGGGGGGATGGGGAGCGGCATGCGGTACACGGAGGTGGGGAGCGCCTCGCCGAGGTGGGTGGTGGTCGCCAACGGGGACAACCGTCGGGTGAGTCTGTTCGCCGCGGCCACCGAGGCCGCCGGTCACGGCACGCCTCGCGTGGTCGAGTGGCGGGACGTGCTGCGCGAGGGCGGCCACGACTTCGCCGACGACGAGTTCGTCCGCCTCGACTCTCCCGGGGAGAACCCCGAGGTGGACGCCCTGCTGCGCGGTGTGGACGATCCGACGCGGGTGGAGGGGTCCGCGCGCTGGTACGGGCGGTTCCTGGAGTGCGTGGCCTCGTTGCGCGGTGGGCGACGGCTCGACGACCCGGTGGACCTGGCCGTGATGTTCGACAAACGGCTGTGTCACGACCGGCTCTTCCGGGCGGGCGTCCCGGTACCGCCGTCCCCTACCTCCGGGGGCGTGGCGCCGGTGCGGGACTGGGCGGACGTACGGGGCCTCATGGAGGAGGCGGGACTGCGGCGTGTCTTCGTCAAGCTCGCGCACGGTTCCTCCGCCTCCGGTGTCCTGGCGATCGAGACGACCGCTTCGGGGCGCATCCGCGCGACCACGTCCGTGGAGCGGACCGAGGACGGCCGGCTCCACAACTCGCTGCGGGTGCGCCGCTACACCGAGGAGCGGGAGATCGCCGCGATCGTCGACACGATCGCCCCGGACGGACTGCACATCGAACGGTGGCTGCCCAAGGCGTCGCTCGGCGGCCGGTCGGCGGATCTGCGCATCGTGGTCGTGGGCGGCCGGGCCACCCACGCCGTGGTCCGCACCAGCCGTTCCCCGCTGACGAATCTGCATCTGGGCGGTACGCGCGGCGACCTGGCGGCCGTACGGGTGCTGGCCGGTGACCGGTGGGCCTCCGCCCTCGAAACGAGTGAACGGGCCGCGGCCTGCTTCCCCGGCACCCTGTGCGTCGGTGTCGACCTGCTGCCGGCCGTCGGCTGGCGTCGCTTCGCCGTCGGCGAGGTCAACGCGTTCGGTGACCTGCTCCCCCGCCTCACCGGCCTCCCCGGCAGCGGGGCGGAGGGCCTGGACACCTACGCCGCTCAGGTGGCGGCGGCCGTACCCTTCGCCGCCGGCCACCTGCCCGGGGCACCGGGGCTGCCCGCCGCATCCGCGCCGCCGGTACGACCGTACGAACTGCCGAGGACCACACATGCCGCCGTCTGAGCCCCTTCCCGCCCCGGCCGCCGGGCCGGACATGAACCAGGTGGTGGGCCGCGACGACCTGCTGCTGCTCACCCTGGACACCCTGCGCCACGACGTGGCCGTCGAACTCGCCGCCGCCGGACGGCTGCCCAACCTGACCGCGCACCTGCCGGGCGGCACCTGGGAGAAGCGTCACGCGCCCGGGAGTTTCACCTACGCCTCCCACCAGGCGATGTTCGCGGGCTTCCTGCCCACACCGGCGTCTCCGGGGCCGCATCGGCGCCTGTTCGCGGCCCGGTTCGCGGGCAGCGAGACGACAGCCGAGGGCACGTACGTCTTCGACACCCCGGACCTGGTGTCCGGCCTGGCCGCGCACGGCTACCGCACGGTGTGCGTCGGCGGCGTCGGCTTCTTCAACAAGCAGGGCGCCCTGGGCGACGTACTGCCCGGGTTCTTCCAGGAGAGCCACTGGGAGCCGGAGTTCTCGGTGGCCTCCCCCACCTCCTTCGAGGCGCAGGTGGCGCGCGCCGAGCAGACGGTGTCCGAACTGCCGCCCGAACAGCGGCTGTTCCTCTTCCTGAACGCCTCCGCGCTGCACCAGCCGAACTGGTTCCACCTCCCCGGTGCGACCCGCGAGGCGGGCGACAGCCGGCTCACCCATGCCGCCGCGCTGGAGTACGTCGACCGTCATGTCGGTCGGCTGTTCGCGGCGATGAGTTCGCGCCGCCGCTGCTTCGCCATCGTCTGCTCCGACCACGGCACCGCCTACGGGGACGACGGCTACACCGGTCACCGCCTCGGTCACGAATCCGTGTGGACCGTGCCCTACGGCCACTTCTTCCTGGAGCCGTCCGTATGAGCACGACCGTCACACCGGCCGACAACTCGGCGGACACCTCCGTCCGCCCGCCGCGGCCGTACCAGAGCTATACGTACGCGTACCCGCACAAGACCGCCTACCGGCCGCTGACGCCCGGGCCCCGGCTCGCGGACCTGTGGGCCGGCGAGTCCCGCCAGGCCCTGTCCCTGTACCTGCACATCCCGTTCTGCGAGGTCCGCTGCGGTTTCTGCAACCTGTTCACCCGTATCGGCGCGCCGGACGGTCTGACGGGCCGCTACCTGGACGCCCTGGAGCGCCAGGCAGCCGCTGTCCGTGAGGCGCTGGGCGACACGCAGGCCCCGCGGTTCGCCAACGCGGCGTTCGGCGGCGGCACTCCGACCTTTCTGGAGGCGGCGGAGCTGGAGCGCCTGTGCGACATCGCCGAGCGTGAGACGGGCGTGGACCTGCGGGCCGTCCCGCTCTCCGTGGAGGCGTCGCCGTCCACGGCCACTGCCGACCGGCTGGCCGTGCTGGTCGAGCGGGGCGCCACCCGCCTCAGCCTCGGTGTGCAGAGCTTCGTCGAGGAGGAGGCACGGGCCGCCGCACGCCCACAGCACAGGTCCGACGTCGAGGCGGCACTGACCCGTATCCGTGAGGCCGGCGTGCCCGTCCTCAACATCGACCTGATCTACGGCATCGACGGTCAGACAGCGGCCAGTTGGCGCCACTCCCTGGACGCCGCCCTCGCCTGGCGCCCCGAGGAGATCTATCTCTACCCCCTCTACATCCGCCCGCTCACCGGCCTCGGCCGCCACACCGACCCACTGGCAGCCGACCGGGAATGGGACGAACAACGCCTGCGCCGCTACCGGGAGGGCCGCGACCACCTCCTCTCCCACGGGTACGAGCAGGTGTCGATGCGTATGTTCCGGCGCTCGGACGCGCCGCCGCAGGGTCCTGACGACTACGCCTGCCAGACCGACGGCATGATCGGCCTGGGCTGCGGTGCCCGCTCGTACACCTCCCGGCTGCACTACTCCTTCGACTACGCCGTGTCGATGCGGGAGATACGCGGCATCATCGACGACTACACCGCCACCGAGGACTTCTCCCGCGTGCTGCACGGCCGCTGGGTCGACGAGGACGAGGCACGGCGCCGGCATCTGCTGCAGTCGCTGCTCCAGGCCGAGGGCCTGCCCGTCGCGGAGTACCGACTGCGGTTCGCTTCGGACCCGTACGACGACTTTCCCGCCGAGCTGGACACCCTCGCGGCCCGTGGCTGGCTCGACGGCGACCGGGCGGACCGGCTGCGCCTGTCCGCCGAGGGCCTGGCCCACTCGGACGCCATCGGCCCCGACTTCTTCTCACCGGCCGTGCGCGACGCCATGGCCGCCTACGAGACGAAGTGAGAGGCGCCCGGTGGATCTGACACTGCTGTACCGCGGGCCGCTCTCCTCCTGCGACTACGACTGCCCGTACTGCCCGTTCGCGAAGCGCCGCGACACCACGGCGCAGCTGCGCGCCGACCGTGCGGCACTGGAGCGCTTCACGGCATGGGCGTGCGAGCAGCGGGAGGACGGGCTGTCGCTGCTGTTCACCCCGTGGGGCGAGGGACTGGTCCGCTCCTGGTACCGGCGCGCGCTCGTCGAACTCTCACACCAGCCACATGTACGCCGGGTCGCGATCCAGACCAACCTGAGCTGCCGCACCGACTGGCTCGCGGACGCGGACCGCGACACCGTCGCCCTGTGGTGCACCTTCCACCCCGGCCAGACGCCCTACGAACGGTTCCTTGCCAAGACGTACGAGCTGTCCGCCCTCGGGGTCCGTTTCAGTGTGGGCGTCGTCGGCGTACCGGACCATCTGGAGCACGCGCGACGGCTGCGCGCCGAGCTGCCGGAGCACGTGTATCTGTGGGTGAACGCCGCCGAAGGGCACACCTACACGGACGAACAGGCCGACCGGTGGACCGAGCTCGACCCGCTCTTCCCGCTCAGCCGCCACCCGCACCGCTCGGCGGGTCTGCCGTGCCGCACCGGTGAGTCGGTGCTCTCGGTGGACGGTGAGGGCACGGTGCGCCGCTGTCATTTCGTCCGCGCGGAGCTGGGAAATCTGTACGACGGCTCCTACCGTGCCGCGCTGCGCCCGCGGGCCTGCCCGTCGGAGGTGTGCGACTGCCACATCGGATATGTGCACCTGGAGACGCTGCCGTTGTACGACGTGTTCGCGGGCGGTGTCCTGGAGCGGATTCCGCGGGCCGTCCCGGACCGGCCGCTGCTGCCACTGGTCCCGTTCGATCGAGGTGGCGTCGGCGCGGCTGCCATGACAGGGTCTCCTGATTCGTGAACGTGCTGTTGGTGAGAGGAAGTTCGTGGACACGCAGACCTGGGACGCACTGGCCGCCTCGATGAAGAACGCGTACACCGCGGGCCTGGGCGAGGGGACCGTGCCCCGCCCGGTCATCATGCCGCTGGTCCGCGGTGAACTCGTCGGCCTGATCTGGCTGCGTCCCGTCGAGACCGGCAAGGACGCGCTCACGGGCATCGCCCAGCTGTCGAACATCGCCGCGGCGTCCGGCGCCGACGAGGTCGTCCTCGCCTGGGAGACCCAGGACGTCGCCGCCGCCTGCGAGTTGCCGGTCACCGACCCGGCGCCGTGTCTGAACCTGGTGCACGCCACCAAGGACGGCCACACCCTGCACCGCTTCCCCTACACCGAGCAGGCCCCCGAGGGCCAGGGCACGGTCGAACCGCAGTGGCTCCCCGCGCCCGAACCCCAGCCCGACGGCGAACTCCTGCCCCCGGTCCGGGCCGCTGTCGACTACTCCTTCATCCCGCTCGACATCGACCACCCCTCCCCCTTCGGGGTCACCGTCGTCCTGATGGAGGAGGACGGTTACCACGTGCGCCTGACCGAGGCGTTCGCCCTCTGACGAGCGGTCGGCACCACGATCGAACCCTCCTCGCCCCCTGCCGAAGGACGGAACGCCGCCCATGACCGAGAACCCCGCAAAGCCCGGGCCGACGGAACACCACAGGATCGACACGTCGGTGCCGCACTCGGCGCGCATCTGGAACTACTGGCTGGGCGGGAAGGACAACCACCCCGTCGACAAAGCGGCCGGTGACGCCTACACGGACGTCTTCCCCGGCATCGTCACCATCGCCCGCAGCAGCCGCGCCTTCCTGGCCCGCAACATCACCTACCTGGTCGCCGAGGCGGGCATACGCCAGTTCCTGGACATCGGCACCGGGCTGCCGAGCGCCGACAACACCCACCAGGTCGCCCAACGCATCGCCCCCACCGCCCGGATCGTCTACGTCGACAAGGACCCGACGGTCCTCGCCCATGCGCGAACCCTGCTCCACTCCACACCGGAGGGAGCGACCGCGTACATCGACGCCGACCTGCTGGACACCGACCGCATCCTGGACGCCGCCGCGCAGACGCTCGACCTGTCCCGGCCGACCGCGCTGATCCTCAGCAACATCCTCGGCCACGTGGCCACGCACGAGCAGGCCCGCAGAACCGTCACCGCACTGATGGACGCACTGCCGTCCGGCAGCCACCTCTCCGTGAACGACGGCTCGGCAGGCATCGACCCCGTCTTCGAGCGGGCCCAGGCCGCGTACAACGAAAGCGGCGCCGTCCCCTACAACCTGCGCACCGTCGAGGAGATCACGTCCTACTTCGACGGCCTGGAACTACTGGCCCCGGGCGTCGTCTCGGTCCCGCTCTGGCGCCCGGATCCCGCGGCCCCCGCGCCCCAGGTCATCGGCGAACACGGCGGGCTCGGCCGTAAGCCGTAGCCCCGAGCGGTCGCACCCGCAGGGGCCGGTCCGCCGGAGAGCCGGGGAGTGGGTTGCCTCTCTCGCGCCTCGGTGTCAGCGGCCCTTGCGGACCCGCGCCGCCGCTCGGGCCTCCGCGGTCTTGCGGGCCTCGGCGGTCTTGCGGGACTCCTTGGCGGGGCGGCCCGGGCGGGTGCCGATGCCGCGGAAGGGCGCGTTGCCGGTGGCGGTCTTCGTCTCGGTCGGCGGGCGCTTCGCGCCGGTGATGGCGGTCAGCTTCTCCTCGCCGGAGTGCACCTGTGCGACCGTCGGGCGGATCCCGGCGTCGGACATCATCCGGTTCACGTCGCGCCGCTGGTTGGGGGTGACCAGGGTGACGACCTTCCCGGACTCCCCCGCGCGCGCCGTACGCCCGCCGCGGTGCAGGTAGTCCTTGGCGTCGGCCGGCGGGTCGACGTTGACGACGAGGTCGAGGGCGTCGATGTGAATGCCCCGCGCGGCGACGTTGGTGGCCACCAGCACGGTGATCTCACCGTCCTTGAACTGGCCGAGCGTGTGCGTGCGCTGCGGCTGCGACTTCCCGCTGTGCAGGGCGCCCGCCCGCACCCCGCTGGCCCGCAGGTGCCGGGTGAACTGGTCCACGCCGGTCTTGGTGTCGAGGAACATCAGCACCCGGCCGTCCCGTGCCGCGATCTCGGTCGCGGTCGCGTACTTGTCGGCGGCGTGGATGTTCAGGACGTGGTGTTCCATCGTGGTCACCGAGCCCGCCGCCCGGTCGACCGTGGCGAGCACCGGGTCGTGCAGGTGGTCGCGTACCAGCTGGTCGACGTTGCGGTCGAGCGTCGCCGAGAACAGCAGCCGCTGTCCGTCGGAGGGGAGCTGGTCCATGATGTCCGACACCTGGGGCAGGAACCCCAGGTCACACATCTGATCCGCCTCGTCCAGCACGGTGATCCGCACGTGGTTCAGGACGCAGTCCCGCCGCGACACCAGGTCGGTCAGCCGCCCCGGAGTCGCGATGACCACCTCGGCGCCGGCCCGCAGCTCCGCCTGCTGCCGGTTGATCGACAGCCCGCCGACGACCGTCGCCAGCCGCACGTTCAGTGCCCGCGCGTACGGTGCCAGCGCGTCGCCCACCTGCTGCGCGAGTTCCCGGGTCGGCACCAGCACCAGCGCGAGCGGCCGCTTGGACTCCGCGCGCCGGCCCGCCGTACGGACGAGCAGCGCGAGCCCGAAGGCGAGCGTCTTGCCGGAGCCGGTTCGCGCGCGGCCCAGGACATCTCGGCCGGCCAGCGCGTTGGGCAGCGTCGCCGCCTGGATCGGGAAGGGCTCCGTGACCCCGAGGCCCGTCAACGTCTCCATGAGCTCGGGCGGCAGTCCGAGCGCGTCGAAGGAAGCGGCCGGAGGAAGACCCGGGGACACCGTCTTCGGGGCGGAGATCTCGCCCTGCGACAGCGCAGCCTGCTGGGGCTTGCCTGCACGGGAGTGTCCGGGGCCCGACGGTTTGGCGTTCATGAGGAACCTTCCTGGTCTGACGCCTGGAACGCCCCGGGGCCCGTACCCCTTGGTACGGGCCCCGGCGGTGTCGAAGCGTGAGCCCATTTTATCAGCGGCGGAACCACGATTCAGATGCCCAGGTGCTGAATGCGTTCGTATTCCTCTATTGGACCTCGGAGCGTCGGCGAGCAAGGCTGGAGCGCGCACCCTTACTTCGCGACACCCGAAAGAGGTCACGAGCACATGCAGACTCGACGCATCGGTGACGTGGAGGTCAGCGCGATCGGTCTGGGCGGGATGCCCATGTCGATCGAGGGACGGCCGGACGAGGCCCGTTCCCTCGCCACCATCCACGCCGCGCTCGACACGGGCCTCACACTGATCGACACGGCGGACGCCTACCACCGGGACGCCGACGAGGTCGGCCACAACGAAACGCTCATCGCCAAGGCGCTCGCCTCCCACGAGCGCGGCCCGGACGTCCTGGTCGCCACCAAGGGCGGGCATCTGCGTCCCGGGGACGGCAGTTGGACCCTGGACGGCTCCCCCGCACACATCAAGGAGGCGTGCGAGGCCTCGCTGCGCCGCCTGGGCGTCGAGGCCATCGGGCTGTACCAGTTCCACCGCCCCGACCCCAGGGTCCCGTACGCGGAGTCGGTCGGCGCGGTCCGGGATCTGCTGGACGAGGGCAAGATCCGTATGGCCGGCATCTCCAACGCCGACCCGGAGCAGATCCGGCAGGCGAACGAGATCCTCGGCGGCCGTCTGGTCTCCGTGCAGAACCAGTTCTCCCCGGCCTTCCGCTCCAGCGAACCGGAACTGCGGCTGTGCGACGAACTGGGCATCGCGTTCCTGCCCTGGAGTCCGCTCGGCGGCATCTCCCGGGCCGGCGGTCTCGGTTCGGCGTACGCCCCCTTCGCCCGGATCGCCGCGGCCCACGGCGTCAGCCCGCAGCGCGTGTGCCTGGCCTGGATGCTCGCCAAGTCACCGGTGGTCGTGCCGATCCCCGGTGCCAGCCGCCCGGAGACGATCCGGGACTCCGCCGCCGCTGTGGACCTGGTGCTCTCCGCCGAGGAGTCGGCCGAACTCGACGCCGTCTGACACCTCGTGGGCGCCCGGCCACCCCGGCCGGGCGCCCCCTGCCGGACACCTTGACGCTGCTTTGAACAACCGCACGTCCGTTCATGTCCAACGGCCTCCTAGAGTCTCCCCCGGCCTCCATGTGAGCGCCCTGTACTGGACTCACCGCACATGGGGGGATCGGCGTGAGACGTCGATGGGTGAAGGTTCTGCTGATCACGGTCGTGGTGCTCGCCGCACTCTTCACGGCCGCCGACCGCGCAGCCGTGCACTACGCCGACAAGGAAGCCACACAGCTCGCCAAGGAGAAGTACGGCTACGCCAACACCACCGACGGCCGTCTGGACGTGACGATCGAGGGCTTTCCCTTCCTGACCCAGGCTGCCGACCAGGAGTTCGGTCATGTGGCGCTGACCGCGAGCCGGTTCCTCGTCGACACCACGACCAACGCCCAGGGCGGCTATCTGCACATCGACCGTCTCCATCTGGACCTGCGTGGTGTGACGGTGACATCGCTGACGGCGCGCAGCGCCGAAGCGAACCTGGCCACCGGCACCCTGACCCTCTCGTACAAGGAGCTGTCCGAGGCGCTGACCCGGCTCGCGGGCAACGCCGGCCCGTTGCAGGTCTCCCGGGCGCCGGGATCGAACGGCCAGGCGGCACGCGTCAAGGTCTCGGGCACGGTCGGTGGGACGGCGCTGAACACCACGGGAACGCTCCTCGCCCAGGGCACGGAACTCTCCCTGACGGTCCCTGGTGTCGAACGGGCAGGAAACGTCTGGCGGGTCGACCTCCCGGAGGGCGTCGGTTTCGAATCGGCGCGCGCCGAACCGGACGGCGTCGAGATCGGCCTCGTCGGTCACCAGGTCACGCTCGGCGCGTCGCGCTTCGGGGGTTGAGGCGAACGGCACGGGTGGGAACCAACGGACCCTAGACGAGTCATTCCGAATGCTGACGGTGTGTCCGGGAACGCAGACAGGGCGTCCAAGATCGTTGTGTGACGAACAACCTGGACGCCCTGCTGACCGCACTGTACGTGAAGATCGACGACGAGATCGGGGGTACCCGGTGGCTGGGCCGGCCGCCGCGGCTGACGGATTCCGAGCTTGTCTGCCTCGCTGTCGCGCAGGCGTTGCTGGGCTTCACCTCGGAGTCGCGGTGGCTGCGGTTCGTGGACTCCCGCCTGGGCGGGATGTTCCCGTACGTGCCCAGGCAGCCGGGCTGGAACAAGCGGCTGCGGGCTGCGTTGCCGTTGGTCAAGAAGGCGATACGGCTGCTGGCCGTCGATACGGACTTCTGGTTCGACAACCACTGGATCGTCGACTCGACGCCGGTGGAGTGCGGTCGCTCGCGTCCGACGGTGAAGCGGTCGGACATGGCCGGCTGGGCCGGATACGGGTACTGCGCCAGTCACAGCCGGTTCTTCTGGGGCCTGCGCCTGTTCCTGGTGTGCACCCCGACCGGGATGCCGATCCTGTGGGCTCTGGCGACCCCGAAGTTGGATGAGCGCGAGGTACTGACCGCGATGCTCGACCGCGAACCCGAGACGGTCACGAACCGGCCGGGGCTGCTGGTGATCTCCGACAAGGGTTTCGCTTCCAGGGAGTTCGAGGCCGATCTGGCCCTGAGGGGCGCTGAGTTGCTGCGGCCGTCGTTCAAGCGCGAGAAGAAACGCAAGGGCGAGTCCCTGCTGAAGTCGGTGCGGCAGTTGATCGAGTCGGTCAACGACACCCTCAAGGGCCAGCTCGACCTGGAACAGCACGGCGGCCGGACCTTCGAAGGCGTCGCCGTCCGCGTCGCCCAGCGCGTCCTCGCGATGGCTGCTGCGATCTGGCACAACCACAAGACCGGCCAGCCGGTCCTACGATCCCTCATCGCCTACGACCACTGATCACATCGGAATGACTCGTCTAGGGCAGCAGGCCCGCCCGGCGGGCCGCGGTGACGGCTTCGAGTCGGGTGCTGGCGCGGAGCTTGCGCATCACCGAACGCAGATGGCCCTTCACGGTCTCCAGGCCGATCTCGAGCCGGCCGGAGATCTCCAGGTTGGTGCAACCCGCGGCGACCGCGACCAGGACGTCCAGTTCACGCGGCGACAGACTCGCCGTCGGCTCATGTGACGACCGCTCGGAGCAGCAGCCCGACTCCAGAAGGGAACACACCTCGTGGAAGCGCTCCTTGAGGTGGCCCTCGCCGATCGTCGCCGTCAGATCCAGCAGCTCGGTATGGACTTCGTGCACCTGTTCCAGGGCCGCAGCGTCACGGGGTGAGGCAGGGCTCCGCACGGCCCGGGCCTCCGAGAGGAGCCGGTGCGCGTGCTCGTGGGTGGCGAGGAACTGCTCCAGGTCGCGTGCCGCCTCCGTCACCGCGGTCAGTACGCGGTCACCCAGCCGTACCGCGTCTCGCGACCCCACGAAGAGGGCTGCTCGTACCGTGGTGCCGACGATCACGGGTGCCGCGGCCATCGCCCGCACCTCCTCCGCCGCGACGAAGCAGTCGTCCTCATGGCTGATCTGCTGAGCCGCCCGACAGTCGCTCACCGCTGCCAGCCGACGTGTCGTCAGCACCTTGCCGATCAGTCCGTCGCCCGCGGGCACGGGAAAGCCCCGGCGACCCGGCGACTTCACACCGCTGGTCTCACTGATCCGCAGCAACTGGGGGCCGACGACCCAGGCCGCACCCGCGACAGGCATCCCGCTGTCCCTGCGCAGCGCCAGCACCGCCGCCCGTGTGGCGGCAGCCACCTCACTGTCCTCCGCCGGCAACACGACCCGGTCGACTCCTCACCTCACGGCAGCCCCGTGCCCCTCCTTTTGCCAGGAGAACACTTCTGCAAGCTCCCTTCGACGTCAAGTTCCGTGCAGGAAACCATAGTTGACCAATCGTCAGCTTTTCTTGAAGTGGCGCGCCCACACCCCGAAACCCGCAGGGCCGGGTGGTTCCGGCATGGTTTCGACATGTTCGACACGTTTCATGAGGAGCACTTCCCTCCACTTGCCCCTCATCCGGGGGTAGCTGAGCGGCACGGTTTACCTCATGGTGGTGCCAGTAGAAGGCCGCTCCCCGGTCCACAGAACGGGATGTACAGCCGTATGACCCGTCCCCTGGACCGCGCTCCACTCCACCCCAGCGCAAGGCCGTCGTGTGCACCCGGCGGCACCTTGCCCGCACGCCCAGAGAGGAACCCCCATGGATTTCTCCCAGTCACCGCGTCTTGCCGATCCCGAGGAAAGCGCTGTCGATCTCACCCGGAAGATCGCGGTGCACGAGGACGAATGCGAGACCGACGACGTATCGGGCGACCTGGCGGACCACCTGATCACGCCGTCGATTCCGGCGACCGGCGTCGCCGTCGACACACGCCGTCGCAGCGGATCGCGTGGGAGATCGACCGGGGTGCGACCCCAGGGCTCCCAGCGCCAGCGCGGTGGCCGTGGAGGCCGGCACACGAGGACTGCCGGGGCCGCTGCCCGTCTCCGCGGTGGGCGAGGCCCTCACCGCGGACGACGCGCTCATCGAACGGCCTGTCCGGTCAGCGCGTCTGCCGTGCCGCGATGGAGCCCGGTCCCGGCCCTGCGCGACGCCATGGAGCCGTGCCACGCGGTCCAGCACTGCGCGTCCCGGTGCCGGGAGATGTTCCGCGACATCGCGCCGATGGGCACCTGGCGAGGCGACTTCGGCGAACACGCCGCCCCGCCCGACGGTGTCCCGGCCTTCGGGGTCACCGTGGCGGTCCACGACCGCGATCCGGGTCCGGTCGCCCGAGCGGTCCCCGCCCGCTGCGGGGTCGCATCCCCCGAGGACGTGCCGCCCGCCCGCCCGGCCGGCGTCGGCACGGCCCTCCCCGCGCTGCCGACAGCCGCCGCCCCGCTCCAGCCGGTCGGCGCACACATCGTCCACGAGTCCGGGCTGCCCCTGCCCGAGGCCTCGCAGACCACCGGCAGCTGACCTCGGCGCCGCGGAAACGAACCCCACATCCGTCTGGCGGTACAAGTGACACCCACCTATCCGAGCAACTCACCGGAGAAGAAAGCCGGTTGGCAGGACGGAGCACAGGACCGGCAGGACCTGCGCCGGCTCGTCGACACCTACGCCTCCGCCCTGGACCGGCAGAACCCGAAGCTGTTCGCCTCGCTGTTCCACGAGGACGGCGAACTGGTCCTGAACCCCCCGGCAGGCACCGGCCGTCCGCCCCTCGTCCTCGACGGGCGGGACGGCTGGGCGAGCGTACTGTCCGTACTGGCGCCGTGCGTCGTCACCACTCACTTCGTCGGCAGCCACAAGGTCCGGCTGTCCGGCGACAGCGCCTCGGGAGAGACCGACTGCCTCTCGCACGAGATGTACGCCGCCGACGCCGACGCCGCCCGACTGCGCGTGCGCTCCATCCGCTACCGCGACTCCTACCGGCGTACGACAGGAGCCTGGCGCTTCACCCGCCGGGAACTGACCGTCGACTGGACCGAGGACCGCGTCCTCACGCTCCCCACCGGCCGCTGACCCCGCGCGGCAAGGCACATCGGGAGCAGACTGGGCTCCCACGCAGACCGAGGAAAACGTATGACAGTGAACCCACCCCCCGTTTCGGACGACGACCGTCAACTCAAGCGCGCCATCGACTCGTTACGTCACACCACCGGCGTGGATCTCACCTTCGGCGGCGTCGTGACCAGGGGGCGCCACGCCCAGCTCACCGAGTTCGCCGGGAACTCGACCAGAGCCCTCATGGGATTGACCCTCGGGTTCGGCATGGGACTCGGCGGGAAGGCGGTGGCTCTGCACCGCCCCATCGCGGTCAACGACTACGCGAACTCCAAGCGGATCAGCCACCACTACGATCTGATGGTCGCCGCCGAGGGCATCCGCGCCGTCGTCGCGGCCCCCGTCGTGGTGAACCGGACGGTGCGGGCGGTGATGTACGGCGCGGTCCGCCAGTCCGTCGGGCTGGGCGACCGGACGGTCGACGCGGTCATGGAGACCGCCCGCGCCCTGGAACAGAACCTGGCGGTGCGCGACGAGGTGGCGCGCCATCTCGGCCGTCTCGGCGAGCCCGGGACGGCCGCCGACCGCATGCCGGAGCCGGCGTCCCCCCGCTGGGAGACGATTCGCGAGGCGTACGCCGAGCTGCGGGTGCTCGCCCAGCACCTCACGGACAGCGATCTGCGCGACCGGGTCGCCGCACTGAGCGACAAGCTGGCCGACGCCGGAGCCCCGGACTCCCGGCGCCCCACCGATCCGGTCCTCTCGTCGCGAGAACTCGACGTCCTGTCGTGCGTCGCCCTGGGGCGGACCAACACCGACGTAGCGGATGAACTCGGGCTGCGGGCCGAAACGGTGAAGAGCTATCTGCGCAGCGCGATGCGCAGGCTGGGATGCCATTCGCGTCTGGAGGCGGTCATGACCGCCCGCCGCCTGGGTCTACTGCCCTGAGAGCGGGACTGCCGGGGTGAAGACACTGTTTCCCGGGTCCGGCTCATTCTGGAGCCGCCCAGCCGTCCGGGGGGCCGCCCAATGGCGGCTGGACGACTTCGGAATGAGCCGGACCTCGTGATGTGCGGCAGGCACCGGTCAAGAGGTGAGAGCCTCCTTGCGGAGCCGCTCCAGGACCGCCAGCCGGTCCTCCTGCTCGATACGGGCGGTGGTCGAGCGGTCGGGGTAGCAGCGCATGAACATGTTGGTGAAGTGCGTGCCGTAGTGGATGAACTCGTCCGCCTCGGGCGCGTCCAGCGGGCGGGCGACGGCCTGGAACGACGGCTCGTGGAAGTACGCCATGGTGAATCGCTCACGGTCGGCCAGACGCACCTTGTGCGGGGTCGAGAGGAGGGTTCCGCCGGTGATGAACTGCATGATGTCGCCGGGGAAGACGGTGAAGACCGAGGGGGTCGGGGGGACGAAGGTCCAGGGGTCCTCGTTCTCGTAGCGACCGGCCATGGACTCGTCGGGCAGCCAGTTGCGCCCCCGGCTCTCACCGGGGACGGGCGGCCGTATGTAGAGGCCGCCGACCTCGTCCTGGACCGCTATGACGAGAAGACCGTAGTCGGTGTGGGAGCCGATTCCGCGCTCGGAGGTGGCGTCGGCCGGCGGGAAGCGCAGCACCCTCATGTGGTGCCAGCCGTCGTCGGTGAGCCGCGTGAAGTGCTCCATGTCGTCCAGTCCGAGTCCCAGCGCGGTCAGCTGGAGCAGACGGTGGCCGATGTCTCCCACCACGGCCATGTAGTCCTTCATGGCTGCGGCGTACTGGTCGGACGGCCAGGGGGCGGGGCCGTGACACGGCCACCTGTCGAGGACGCGGGGGTCGTCCCCGGGGATGTCGGGGCAGACGGTGAAGATCTCGGAACCGTCCTTCTCCCCGGCTGTCTCCTCCTCACCGGACGCGACGTATCCGCTGTAGGTGAGGTCGGAGACGTACTGGGCCTTCTCCTTGAGCGGGCGGCCGACGAAGGCCCTGGACGCGTCCAGGGCTCGGCCGGTGGCGGCATCCTGGTCGGGAGTGGCCTGGATCTGGAAGATACCGTCGACCTGCCAGGCAGCGATGAGCGCCCGACCGAGTAACCGGTCGGCGTCACTGCCTTCGACGGTCGGGGGCAGTGGGAAAGTCCGCAGTTCGGTCATGCCCCCACCATGAACCGGACGCACACGATCCACTACCCCCTTCTGAGGGGGGCCGGACCGACAACAGAAGCACCGACGAAGGGATTTGCAACATGATTGTTTTCGGCACCAAGGGATATCTGTACCAGCTCGCGATACTCACGCTGGTGTGCGGCCAATGCGGGAATCCCTCCGCGCACGCGCTCCGGAAACGCGTCACCAAGTTCACTCTGTTCTTCGTGCCCCTGTTCCCCTTCTCGACGAAGTACACGACCCAGTGCACGTTCTGTGGTGCGGAGCAGAAAGTGACCAGGGAACAGGCGGAACAGATGCAGGGCGTCGGCGGCGTTGTCGGTGGCCGCACCGACACGCCGCCGCAGCAGTCCTACCGACCCTGAGCGGAGACGCCCACGGCCGTCATCGTGATCCGTGCCGGACGCGGCGAAGCATCACGAAACCGGCTATCAGGAGAAGCGCTCCCAGCGCGGCGGGCCACAGCTGGGTTCCCGTGTCGGCGAGATCGCCGGAGACGGCCTGCGGTTCGGGCTGCGGGGCGGAGACGTCACCCACACTGTTGCCGTCGGCGTCGCCTTCGTCTGCGGTCCCCGCGCTTCCTGTGTCGTCGGCGGCGTCCGTCGGCGCCGCGGACTCGGCCCGCTGGGTGGCCGGCGGCGACGTGTAGGCCCTGGGCTCCGCTTCGACGGGCTCCTTCGTGGGAGTGGCGCTCGCCGGGTCCGGGGTCCGCGTACTCGGGGAGGGCGAAGGGGAGTCCGAGGGCTCCGGGGTCTCGTCCTGGCTCGGGGCGGCCGTGGGGTCGGCAGTCGGCTCGTCGGTCCCGTCGGACGGCGGGTCGGGATTCGGCGCGGGGTTGTTCTCCGGGTCCTCGCCGTTCGAGGAACCGGCGCCGCACTGCCGGCCGGTGTTGATGCAGTCGACCATCTCCCCCATCAGGTCCTCGTCGAAGACGTTGATGAAGTCGCCGTGGTCCGTGACCGGCTTGTGCAGCTGCTCGGGGAAGGAGTCGACGGCGAACAGTGGCACCGTACGGCCGCCGTCCTGAAGGCTCGGTGCGTCGACGTCGTAGACGATGCGCTGCACCAGCTGCGGAATCGCCAGGAAACCGTCTCCGCAGTTCCCGGCGGCGTCGGCGAACGCCACGTGGGTGCGGTGGTTGGCGCTGTCGATGTTCCTGCCGTCCCAGCAGCTCTGGAACCTGAACGTGCGCACCACGTCGCTGCCCTGGGGGCACAGCGGGTACTTGTCCTTCAGCTGCCGGTCCTCGAACCCGGTGCAGCTCCATGAGGCGTTGACGTTGGCGTTGCCGTTGACGAACGCCTTGGCGTCGCCGGTGATGATGCGCAGCAGCTTGGGCATGGCCACGACCTGGCCGCGCGGGTTGCCCACGAACGTCATCGTGACCTGGCCGGGCGTGACGATCTCACCGGCGTTGCCCTCGATGCCGCCGCCGGGAGACTGGGCGTCCTGTTCCTGCGCACCGTTCTGTAGGCGCAGCACGGGCCAGAAGTAGGAGGACCTGTCGCCCTGGTCCACGCAGCTGGTCTGCGCCTGGGCCAGGTCGTCGTTGCTGGCGAACGCGTCGTTGGACTGGTTGCCGACGTAGTCGTGGAAGTGGTGTGCGCCGTTGGAGACGCCGGGGGCCACGATGACGTTGTCCGAGTTGAACAGGCCGTTCGCGTTCACACCGCAGCTGGTGGCGAAGGTGCCGCGGGAGGCGCCGTTCTCCGGGGACGGGTTCTGCACGTTGGGCTGGACGGTGGTGATGTCCGCGAAGTCGTCGGCGACCGGGCCGTTTCCGGCCTGGCCCCCGTTGCCGTTCTGCTGGTCTTCCTGGCCGTCGCCCTGTCCGGCGTCGCCCTGACCGTCGCCCTGGTCCTGGCCGTCCTGGCCTTCGCCACCCTGGTCGCCGTTCTGGTCCTGCCACTCCCCGGCCTGATTGCCGGAGGCGCGGAACCCACAGCCCGCCATGTTCTCGAGTCCCTGTGGGCGGTCTCCCGCCCGGCCGATGGCGGTCGCGATCCCTTCGATGGTCGCGGCCCGCTTCTCCTTCAGCGGATTCATGATCGCGGAGTCGGCGAAACCGCTGTCCTGCTGCATCGCCTGCGTCGACTCCTGCAGCCGCTGATAGGCCTCGGCGATCTGCTGGTCCAGAGCGGCGAGTTCGCTGTCGACCTCCGACCGGGCTTCGTCCGGTACCCACGCCAACCGGTCGCCGACATCGGGGCAGTCGATCGTGGCGGCTCCCGAGGACAGGGTCCGGTCGGTCCGGCTCTGCTGAGCCTGGTCACCGCCGAGACCTCCTTCGGTGGCCGAGGCGTACACGTTTCCCACGACCAGTCCACCCCCGCCCAGCATCAGGGCGATCGCCGCGAAGGTGGCGCGGCGTGGACCTGTCGGGCGTCTGCGCGTGTTACGTCCCACGGAAGTACTCCGCTTCATGGCCGGTTCGGCATGGAAAGATCCCCAGTCCCATACGCAGGCGGACGCACCGGCGTTCAAGCACAACGCGGATTCATAGGAACCTCTAAGGAAACAAGGTCCCCGAGAGGGTCCACGAGGCCCATAAGTCCACTTTATGAGCTCATAACCCTGACCCCCGTACCAGCTTAGGCTTGCCTTAGTTTAGGCTTCTTTCGAAGATCTCTTGTCATCACTCGAAGGGAACCTGATCATGCCTCGCCCTCTGCGGGTGGCCATTGTCGGAGCCGGCCCCGCCGGGATCTACGCCGCCGACGCGTTGCTCAAGTCCGCAGTGGCCGCGGAGCCCGGCGTGTCCATCGACCTCTTCGAGCGGATGCCGGCCCCGTTCGGGCTGATCCGGTACGGCGTCGCCCCCGACCACCCCCGCATCAAGGGCATCATCACGGCCCTGCACCAGGTGCTCGACAAGCCGCAGATCCGCCTCTTCGGCAATGTCGACTACCCGGGCGACATCAACCTGGACGATCTGCGCGCCTTCTACGACGCGGTGATCTTCTCCACGGGGGCCACGGCCGACCGCTCCCTCGACATACCCGGCGTCGACCTGAACGGCTCCTACGGCGCCGCCGACTTCGTCTCCTGGTACGACGGACACCCGGACGTGCCGCGCACATGGCCCCTCGACGCGGAGAAGGTCGCGGTCCTCGGGGTCGGCAACGTCGCGCTCGACGTGGCGCGGATTCTCGCCAAGACGGCGGACGAACTGCTGCCGACCGAGATCCCGCCGAACGTCCACGACGGACTCAAGGCCAACAAGGCGCTCGAGGTCCACGTCTTCGGCCGTCGTGGCCCGGCGCAGGCCAAGTTCAGCCCGATGGAGCTGCGCGAGCTGGACCACTCCCCCAACATCGAGGTCATCGTCGACCCCGAGGACATCGACTACGACGACGGCTCGATCGCGACCCGGCGCGGCAACAAGCAGGCCGACATGGTCGCCAAGACCCTGGAGAACTGGGCCATCCGCGACACCGGCGACCGCCCGCACAAGCTGTTCCTGCACTTCTTCGAGTCGCCCACCGAGATCCTCGGCGAGGACGGCAGGGTCGTCGGCCTGCGCACCGAGCGCACCGCCCTCGACGGCACCGGCAACGTCAAGGGCACCGGCACCTTCAAGGACTGGGACGTGAGCGCGGTCTACCGTGCCGTGGGCTACCTGTCCGACAAGCTGCCCAAGCTGCCCTGGGACGTCGAGTCGGGCACCGTCCCCGATCAGGGCGGCCGGGTGATCGAGGAGACCGGCGAGCACCTCACGTCGATGTACGTCACCGGCTGGATCAGGCGCGGCCCCGTCGGGCTCATCGGGCACACGAAGGGCGACGCCAACGAGACCGTCGCCAATCTGCTGGCCGACTACGCGGACGGCCGTCTGCCCGAGCCGGCTTCGCCCGCACCGGAGGCCGTGGACGCGTTCCTCGGCGAGCGGGACGTCCGCTTCACCACGTGGGAGGGCTGGCACCGCCTGGACGCCGCGGAGAAGGCCCTGGGAGAGCCCCAGGGACGCGAGCGCGTGAAGCTCGTCGAGCGCGAGGACATGCTCCGGGCCAGCGAGGCGTAAGCGGGGCCACAGCAGCAAGAGGGCTCGGCTCGCGGTATACCGCGAGCCGAGCCCTCTTCGTCCCTCACCCGGATTTGTCCAGGCGGCCGACCGGATCCGGGCGGCCGGTCGGCACGGCATCGGCCTGTCCTCCGATGCCGAACTCCCGCGCCTGGTTACGCATGCTGCGCAGCGCCAGGAGAAGTACGCCGATGTCGTCGAGGTAGACGGGATCGGGCACGAGGTCGACCGGGAGCACCAGGTAGGCAACCGCACCCCAGAAGACCCAGCGCGAGCCCGTCGGCAGGCCCGCGCGGCGGAGATCCCGGCGGGTGCGGACCAGCCGAACCAGCACTGTCGCCGCCACGGCCAGCACGGCCGCCGCCAGGACCGCGACGATCACCATCACAGTCGTGGTGGAATCCATCACCCCTCCGCTGTTCCGCGCATGCCCTGCTTCGGCCTTCCTGCCCTTCGGCTACCCCTTCACCACGTCTCCACACCGCGGCCTCGACACCTGTCCCGCACAGCACATTTGAGACAGTCCGAGGTGGGGATAGTACAGACCTTGTCCAGCCGCGGCGGATTCCCGCAGGTTGCGCCGGATCACAAAGCGCCCACGAAGAGCGCGAATGAGCCAGTACTCAATAGTAATTCACAGCGAGTTGATTGTTCCTGAACGCCGCTGCCATAATCCGCTTCCTGACCCGTCGTCACCCCCGGCGGGCCCTCCGAGGGCTGACACAAAACCCCCTGATGCTCCGCGCCGGAATTCACTCGGCGATACGTCCGGATTCACGATTCCCCCACCAAGTGCGCACAAGAACGGGACTCCGGCTTTTTCCGTCATTCTGGCGAGTTGGAGGATCGACGGCTCGGAAGAGTTGGATGCGCGACATAATGCAGCGAAGAAGGTGCGTTTATGTCCAATTATTTCACGCGGCCGGACGAGCCGCCCGCACACAGCCCGAAGTACACCGAACCCACTCCGGTACGGGCGATCCACAGCCATCCTGAATTTCAGTCGATGCGGAAGGGGTACCGCCGCTTCGCGGCCACGTCGACGGCGCTCTCCGTCGGCGGGTTCCTTCTGTACGTCCTGTTGTCGAACTTCGCACCCGGCATCATGAATCAGGCCCTCGCAGGTCACTTCACCCTCGGACTCGCGCTCGGACTGGGGCAGTTCCTCGTGATGGTGGTGACCGCCTGGCGCTATGTACTGCGCATGCGCACCAGCTTCGATCCGGTCGCCCGCGGGCTGCGCGCCCAGTTGGAGCAGCCGCGCACCGGGCAGCACCGTCCGGCCGAGCAGGCCGGCGCCCGTCCGCGGAGCGCGAGGGAGTACCGCACATGGTGACCATCGGTGCCGGTGTCGTCGACCCGTTCAGCCGGCAGCTGACCTTCGTACTGTTCCTGTCGGTCGTCGTGGTCACGCTGTTCGCCGCGCTCCTGATCGCCCCGCAGCGCGACGAGGTCGGCGAGTTCTATCTCGGCAACCGGGAGATGTCGCCGCTGCGCAACGGGCTGGCGATGTGCGGGGACTACCTCTCGGCCGCGACCCTGCTGGGCAGTACCGGGCTGGTCGCCCTCACCGGGTACGACGGGCTTCTGTACCTGTGCGGCACGACGGTCGCCTGGATGATGGTGATCCTGGTGATCGCCGAACCGCTGCGCAACTCCGGCAGGTTCACCCTCGGGGACACCCTGGCGCTGCGGCTGCCCCAGGGCGGACGGGCGGTCCGGCTCGCGCTCGCCATCTGCACCCTGACCATCTGCTGTCTCTACCTGGTGGCCCAACTCGTGGGCAGTGTAGCCCTGTTGACCCAGTTCACCGGCGTACCCAGCACCACCACCCGCACCTTGTGCGTCGTCGTCATCGGCACCATCGTCATCGTGTACGCGTCGCTCGGCGGTATGCCCGGCGCGACGTTCATCCAGATCGTCAAGGCCGTGATGCTCATATCGGGCGTCGCCGTCACGGCCGTCATGGTGCTGCACCGCTTCGACTGGAACTTCGACGCTCTGCTGGCGGCCGCCACCGAGAACAGCGGCATCGGCCAGCGGTTCCTGGAGCCCGGCCTGCGCTACGGCGCCAGCACCACGAGCAAACTCGACTTCCTCAGCCTCCAGTTGGCCATCGTGCTCGGTCTCGCCGCACTCCCCCACGTGATGATGCGGCTGCTCGCCCCACGCTCCACCAACGTCCTGCGCTCCTCGGTCGTGTGGGCCGCGGGTCTGGTCGGCTTCGTCTGTCTGGCCGCCGGCATCCTCGGCCTCGGCGCCACCGCCCTCGTGGGCCGCGACTCCATCATCGACACCGACCCGAAGGGCGACGCCGCCGTCCTGCTGCTGGCACAGTCCATCGGCGGGGGGATACTCACCGCACTCCTGTCCTGCCTGGCCTTCGTCACGCTGCTCGCGGTCGCGGCCGGTCTCACCCTCGCGGCGGCCTCGTCCCTGGCCCACGATCTGTACGGCGAGGTCATCCGCAAGGGGCGCGCCACCCAGGCCGAGGAACTGGGCGTGGCCCGGCTGGCCGCGGTCCTCATCGGCGTGCTGGGCATGGGGCTGGCCCTGCTGTCGTGGGAGACCAACGTCTCGACGCTCGCCTTCCTCGCCTTCGCCATCGCCGCGTCCGCCCTGCTGCCCACGCTCCTCTACAGCCTGTTCTGGCGCCGCTTCAACTCGCGGGGCGCGCTGCTCAGCCTGTGCGGAGGGCTCATCTGCTCGGTGCTTCTGGTGGTGTTCTCGCCGGTGGTCTCGTCGACCTCCTCCTCCATCTACCCGTCGGCGGACTTCGCCTGGTTCCCGCTGCAGAACCCCGGCATCGTCTCCATCCCGGCCGGCTTCTTCCTCGGCTGGCTCGGCACAGTACTGACACACCGTCAGGAGACTTCCTCGTACGAGGAGTTCGAGGTCCGCGCGCTCGTCGGAGCCGGCGCCGACAACGAGTAGGGCGTACGGCTCACAGGGCACTGACGGGACCGGCTCCCCGGGGCCGGTCCCGTCAGTGCCGTGACAGCGGGCGTCCGCGTGCCCAGCCCAGCAGGACCAGGGAGCAGAGCGCGGCGAGCGCGCACCAGGTCGACACGAACTCCAGCCGCCACAACGCCCAGCACAGCGGAGCACCCGCCCCGGCCAGGAGTCCGAACAGCACCAGCCGGCGGTCGCCGGACAGAAGCAGTGAGCCGACCGTGGCGAGCAGATAGCCCGCGATGAGCGGTCCGGAGTGGGACAGGTGGATGCCGTATCCGACCGTGTGGCCGCGGATGTCCGCCGTCACCCGGTGCGTCGCCAGGTTGTAGGCGAGTGCCGCGCTCGTCACGCTGCCCACGGCCAGCGGCAGCAGGAGGCGGTGTCTCGCGCTCCCGGGTGCCGCGCACAGGACGGCCGCCGGCACCCACAGGGCGAGGAGCGGGAGGGCGATGACGGCCCAGACCGTGATCGCCCGGCCGGTTCCGCCGTCCGCGCGCCAGACGAGGGACTCGACGATCTGGTGGGCACCGAGGAGCAGCGGCAGCGCGGCCAGCGGCAGATCCCGGCCCCTGCCCGCCCGGGTCACCGCTGTCACACTGGCCACGCCGACAGCGGCGATGCCCACGCCCGCCACCAGATCAGCCGTCGCACTCCAGCACATCACGCCGCCACAGGGTCCGTCGTCGCGTCCTCGGCCTCACAGCGGACCACGACACGACTCCGGCCGCATGCCGGGCGCCGACGGACTCCCGGGGCAGGTCAGGTGGGGCGGTGCGCCACCACGGCGAACATCGTCACCGACATGTGCAGCGCGCCCCGCTCCGCGGCCTCGGTCAGCGCCGCGTACAGGCCCTCGCGCTGCTCCTCGGTCATCAGTCCGCGCCGCACGGTCGACTCGCCCATCATGCGGACCAGGGGCCAGGGCACCGCCTTGTTGTCCTGGAGCAGCGCCTGCGAGCCCTGGTCGTCGATGACCAGCCCCGCGGCGGACAGCTGGTCCGGGAGCCGGCGTCCGGAGTACGGGTTCGCCGCCGCGGCCAGGGTTCCCGCCAGGAGGGCGGCCACCGCGTCGGGATCACCGGGGTGCAGGAGGGCGGTGGCCCAGTCCGAGTCGATGAGCACCACGCGTCCGCCGGGGCACAGGACCCGCGCGATCTCACCGACGGCCCTGTCCGGTTCGGACAGGTGTTGCAGGACCCGTTCGCACCAGACCACGTCCACCGTGGCGTCGGGCAGCGGGAGGGCGAGCGCGTCGCCGTCCAGGAAGCGGGCCGTGCTGCCGGCCGCCGCCGCCCGTCGCTCGGCGACCTCGCGCAGCGCCGGGTTCGCCTCGATGCCCACGGTGTCGCCGGTTGGACCGACGGCTGCCGCCAGGGCCAGGGTCTGCGATCCCGTGCCACTGCCCACGTCGATCACCTGTTCGCCCGGCCACGGGTCCAGGGCGCTCTGCGCCCAGACGCGAAGCCGTCGTACGCCGTCGGCCCCGTCCTGCGCGTCCAGGCCCGCCACGAGCCGTCCGACGTCCGCCGTGGAGAAGTTGCGCGCGTGGAACTCCGAGGTGGGCCGCGTGTGTGGTGTTTGCCCCATGCGGCCCACTCTATGAGGCCGGGTCAGGCACGGGCCGGCAGAGGAGTCACTTCCGACCCGAGCCGCCGCTGCCGAAGGAACCGCTGTTGCCGGGCGACCACCGGGGGCGGGTCTGGTCCTCGCCGCGTTTCGTGCCGGCGGAATCGAGGTTGTGCGGCCTGAGCCGCTCGCTCTCCTCCGAGGTGTGCGGCACCTCGTTGGGCTCGCGCATCTCCCGCTCCTCGTGCACCGGCCCGGTCTCCGGCAGCCTGGGCTGCTCCTCCGGGCCGGGCGGGGGCGACTCCGCCTCCTTGGTCTTCACTCCCAGCCGGACGGCCCAGATCAGCAGGGCCACCACGATCAGGCCACCGGCGAAGGCGGCGATCACATTGAGTACGTCGCTCGATGCGGCGAGCACCTGTCCCGCGTCTGCTGCTTCTGCCGTGTTCATGGCCGCCGAGTGCCCCGGAACCGGTCGGCTACTCGCACCACCCACCTGCGGCGGCCACGAGCCGGCTGCCGGAAAGACGCGGGCGCGGGGTACGGCCGGACCCCCGTGCCGGCCGCGCCCCCCGCGCCCGCGGGCCCACAGGGCCGGTGTTCCCGGCCAGGCACCACGTCGTCGGCCCCGGAGCTCAGGCACACCTCCGAGGGAGGTGCACATACCGGAGCACCGGCGTCCAGATGAAGCTACGCGCGTCCGGGCACGGTGTGTATCTCGCCGATGCCCTCTCTTGTACGCGGGGGACTCACTCGTGCACAGTCCCGTCCGGATGGTCCCGCTTCGCCCGGCCGACAGCGGGTTCGCCGAGGTCACCGAGCGCCAGATGGGCGAGGACGACCTCGTACAGGTCGCTGCCGCCGGCCAGGAGCTGGCGTTCGAGGACGGGCTCCGCGCTGCGTACGTGGTCGCGGACGGTCTGCGCGTGGATGCCGAGCACCTGTGCGGTGCGTTCCGCGTTGCCACCGGCGGCGATCCAGGTGAGGACCGTCCGCCGCAGGTCCCGGGTGTCCGCGGTGAGGCGTCCGAGGAGGCTGTCCGCCCAGGCCAACAGCGGCTCCGTGCGCAGCAGTTCGGTCAGCCCGGCCGGCGGAGCCACGGGCGGGCGGGGCCCGTCCGGGACCGCGGCCTGGGTGTTCAGGGCCAGTTGGACGGCGGCTCGGGTGGTGAGGTCCGAGAAGTCGGCGTCGAGCAGTCCTTCCACACGTTCCATCCGGGCGCGCACGGTGTTGCGGCTGACGCCGAGGATGATCGCCGTCTTGACGGCGGTGAACGAGAATCCGAGGCGGGTGGTGGCGAGGAGTTCGGCGCGGGTGTGGTGGGGCAGGTCGTCGAGCGGGCTCAGCAGCCGGTCCGCCCAGCCGCGCAGTGCCGCCGGGTTCATCAGCCGCTCGGGATGCGTGCGTTCGGCGTACACGGCGGCCCTGTCCGGGCGGAAACGGGCCACGGCGAGGGCGCTGACGGCCTGTCCGTACGCCGTGGCGGTCTGAGCCAGACCGTGGCGGACGCTGCCGCCGATGAAGGTGTCGGGGCGCTCCCCGACGACCGAACGGAGTTCCGCACCGGCCTTGTCCTGGCCCCGGTCGATGGGCGCCACGACGATCAGATGCTCGTCCACGGCCGGGCAGCGGACGATCAGCGCGTGCCCTTCCGCCGCCTCCTGACAGTCCTCGGCCAGGTCGTCGCGTTGCGCGGCGTGGCCTTCCACCACGTAGACACAGGCGGTGTCGGTGTCGAACAGGCCCGGCCAGAGACCGGCGGCGACTCGGCGGGCCGCGATGATGTCACCCACCATGAGCAGCTGGAGGATGGCGAGCCTGAGGTCGGCGGTCGCCCTGTCGAGCCGGCGTTCGGCGCTGATCGTCTCGCGTTCCCGCAGGAGCAGTTCGAGCACCCAGACGGTCCGGGCAACGATGTCGGTGGCACGCCGGTCGAAGGGCTGGGCGCGGGACACCGCGAGCACCCCCTTGGTGACCGGGTGTCCGAGTCCGGCCAGCCGGACATGGCGTCCCTCTGCGTGCACCGCCGCGGAAGCGATTCTGCCGGTGGACACGTCCGTCATCAGGCCGTCGTCCGCCGGTAGCCGGGTGCCGGCGAGGAGGGCACCGGTCTCGTCCTGGAGGGACGCCTCCGCCTCGATGGTTCCGGCGAGCCAGGTGACCACCCTGCCGAGGTCCCGGGCGGCCGGCCGCAGATGGTCGAGGAGTTCGTCCGCCCAGTCACCGGACCCTCTGTCGGCCACGCCGTCGTGTCCGACGCCGGCCCCACTGCCTGGCACGACCGCTCTCCCCTGGTCGATCACGTCCCATACCGCATCACGGTCCGGAATTTACCTCACCGACAGGTGCGAGCCGCTCACCGTCCGGTCGCTGGTACGGGCCTGCGCGGGTTCGGTGACGCGACGGCATAAGCTCGTTGGATGGCAAGGTACTTCGACGTCCATCCCGACAACCCGCAGCCCCGCACGATCAGTCAGGTCGCCGACAGCATCCGCTCCGGCGCGCTGATCGCATATCCGACGGACTCGTGCTTCGCGCTGGGGTGCCAGCTCGGCAGCCGTGACGGGATCGACCGTATCCGGTCGATCAGACAGCTCGACGACCGTCACCACTTCACCCTCGTGTGCCAGAACTTCGCGCAGCTCGGCCAGTTCGTGCAGGTCGACAACGACGTGTTCCGGGCCGTGAAGGCCTCCACACCGGGCAGCTACACGTTCATCCTCCCGGCGACGCGCGAGGTGCCGCGCAAGCTCCTGCACCCGAAGAAGAAGACCGTCGGCGTGCGGATCCCGGATCACGCGGTCGTGCAGGCGCTCCTGGCCGAGCTGGGCGAACCGCTGCTGTCCAGCACGCTGCTGCTTCCCGACGAGAAGGAGCCGCTCACCCAGGGCTGGGAGATCAAGGAGCGGCTCGACCATGTCGTGGACGCGGTCGTCGACTCCGGGGACTGCGGCACGGAGCCGACGACCGTCATCGACTTCTCCAGCGGCGAGGCCGAGATCGTGCGCCGCGGCGCGGGAGACACGTCACGGTTCGAGTGAGGGCCCCTTCCGCCCCGGGGAAACGCTCTGACGTCGTTGTCCGAGGCACACCGGGACGCCGGGTGCGGGCCGGATCGTCACCGGCGCCGTGGAGGAGGCCGGTGCGGGGTGCGCGTGGGGGCGTGGGGTGTGCATGGTGGTAGGAGGTCCGGTCGAGCAAGGAGACGTCATGCCGATCCAGCACTCCGATTCGCCCTCTCCCTCCGACGACACCACGACCCCCGACGTCCTGCTGCACACCGGTGCGGAGCACGGGGCGTCCGCCGAGGACCTGGTGCTCGCGGCGGGCCGTGACCTCACTCCGCGCAACCTGGCCTGGGCTGAGCGCAAGCTGGCCGAGGAGGGACCCGCGGCGCTGGACAAGCTGTTGCCGTGACGGCCGGCTGTCCGGGCGTCCCGGGTGACCGGCCCGTCGTCCGCGGACCGGTGGGGGCTGGTCGCGCCCCCACCGGCGGAGCCGCAGATCGACACAGCCCCGCGCCGCGCCCCCGCCGGGGCTAGCCGTGCCGCACGGTCAGCGGCTCGAAGGTGATCCTTGTGCGGGCCCCGTCCTCGGCCCAGTGCACCTCGACCGCCGTGTCGGTCACCTCTGCGCCGGAGACGACCCGCTCGGGCACGAGGGGTTCCGGGTCGGCCGTCAGGGTCGCCAGGGCAACGTGGAGCGAGGTGCCGGACGCCTCGCCGGTGAGGCGGGGGACGAGGGCCCAGCGGGTGTAGGCGGTGCCCTGCGGGGCCCGTGCCTCCTCCTCGTCGGGGGTCCACCCGTACAGGCCGTGCAGCGCGGACCTCACCTCCTCCTCGGGGCCCGTCGCCCAGCCCGTGTGCGTGACGCGTGCCCCGGCCGGCGCGCCGATCACGCGGTGGACGCGCAGTTCGTGGCGGCCCCGTACCACCGTGACACTCTCCACCTTCAGCCCCGGCACCATGGGCGGCCCGGCGGTGAAGACGGGCCGGTGCCAGGACGCGGCCCAGCCCCAGCCGTCCCCGTGGCCCGCGCCCAGCGGGTGGATACGGCGGCGCACACTGCCCCGGCCGCCGATCTCCACGGAGAGGTGGTTGTCGGCGATGTTGGCGAGGGCGGTCGGACCCGAGTGCGTCGAGTAGGCCTGCCGGCCGTAGTGCGGGTCGTCCTGGGCCGCGGTCTCGCCCTCGTGCGGACGGACGTGGTCACTGCCGTGGTTGTGCAGCCGTACGATCCCGTCCGCGCGCGTCGACTGCACCAGCAGCCCCGGTGCGGGCAGGGCGAGCACCCGGTCGCCCTCCTCGACCGGCGCCGGCTCCTCCCTGGCCGTCCACAGGGGGGCGTCGGCGGGGGCGAGCAGGGACACGAAGGCCTTCGAGGCCCAGTACGGGGACGCGGGGCCCGAATAGGTCTGGAGCGTGGCCTGGTGCGGGCCGTGCCAGCCGAGGGTCAGCAGGCCGTCCTCGGCCAGGGCGCCCCGGTCCAGGAAGTGGCGGAGGCTGCCGTTGATCAGGCGTCGGCTCGTGCCCGGGGTGAGCGGGGTGTGGCCGGTGAGGGCGCCCAGGCCGACGGCGGCGGAAGCGGCGAAGCGGTACGACAGGGACCGGCCGAAGTGGATCGGGGCCCCGTCTGCGCCGAACATGAGCGCGAAGCCTTCGAGGTGTTCGCGCAGGCGGGGACCGTAGAGGGCGGACGTTTCCCGGTCGTCGCCGAGGTGGGCGTCGAGTACCGGGTACAGGTGCAGTGCCCAGCCGTTGTAGTGGTCGAAGGCCCGGCCGTCGCCGTCGGCGTACCAGCCGTCGCCCCGGTACCAGGTCTCCATCAGCTCCAGCGCCCGCTCACGCGCCCTGGCCGTCTCGGTGTCGCCGCGCCCCACGGACTCCAGGAACCCGGCGACCGTGTAGGGGAAGAGGTACCAGTTGTTCGGCGCGGGCGAGTGCCGCAGCGAGCCTCGCAGCCACTCCTCCGCCCGGTCCTGTACGGCGGAGTCGAGCCGTTTCCACAGCCAGGGCGCCGTCAGCCTGAGGCCGAGGGCCACGGAGGCCGACTCGACCATCGGCTGACCCTGCACGTCGTGGTCGAGGATGAGCGGCCAGGACTCGGTGTCCGCGCGGCCCGGGGTGAGGGTGCCCGCCGTGAGGCCCTGGGCGTACCGGTCGAGCCAGCCGTGCGGGTCGTCGCCGCCCGCCCCCGCGACGCGGAAGGCGGCGGCGAGGAAGGTGCGGGCGTAACCTTCGAGCCCGTCGGAGCGCACTCCCGAATACGACGGGGTGCCGGGCAGGTCGAGCAGCGCGCCGCCGGGGGTGCTCCAGCGCCACGCGGCAGCCAGCAGCCCGTCCGCCACGGCCTCCCAGTGGGCCCGGGTGTACCCGGTGTGCGGGCTCGACTCGCGGTCCTCGGGCGGGAGTTCGAAGGGGATGCCCCTGCTGCTGATACGGGTCGTGCTGCTCATGCGAGGAAGGCCAGCCTTTCGCGTCGTACGGGATGGCGGAATCCCGCGCCGGAAGCCCAGTGTTCCGTCTCGGCGACGGCGAGATCGGCCAGGCGGCGCCACTCGTTGCCCTCGGAACCGGCGAGGTGGGGGGTGAGGAGTGCGTCGGGGCAGTTCCACAACGGGTGTTCGGGCGGAAGGACTTCGGGGTCGGTGACGTCGAGGACGGCGCGGATGCGGCGCTCACTGACGGCGTCGGTGAGCGCGTCCTGGTCGACGACACCTCCCCGGGCGGTGTTGATGAAGACGGCGCCGGGGCGCATGGCGTCCAGCAGGGCGCGGCTCACCAGGCCCCGGGTGGCGGGAAGCAGCGGGGTGTGCAGGCTGACGGTGTCGGAGCGGGCGAACAGGGCGTCCAACTCGACGCGCTCCACACCGAGTTCGGCCACGTCGGCATCGGTGACGAAGGGGTCGTACAGAAGGACGTCGAAGTCGTGGGGGCGCAGCAGTTCGATGACGCGGCGGCCGATCAGGGACGCGGAGACGATGCCCACGGTCCGACGGTAGTTGCCGATCGTGCGGGAGGTGAGCAGCCAGTTGTCGCGGGTGCGGGTGGTGGAGTAGGCGTGGGCCCGTTCCAGGACCTGTTTGCCGGTGAGCAGGATCATCGCGAGGGTGTACTCGGCGACCGGCAGGGCGTTGGCGGCGGCGGCGGACGACACCTCGATGCCGCGCTCCCAGCAGGCGTCGGTGACATGCGGCCGGACACTGCCGGCCGTGTGCACGACCGCCCGCAGCCGGGGCGCCGCCGCGAGTGCGTCGGCGTCCAGTGCGGGGCAGCCCCAGCCGGTGACGAGGAGGTCGACGTCGGTGAGGATCTCGCGTGCGCGCTCCGTGCCGAAGTCGTCGAGGACAGGCAGTGGGGCGAGGTCGCAGACGGCGGCGAGGGCCGTCAGCGAGGCGGGGTCGAGGACGGCGGTCGCGGCGTCCTGGGACATGGCGAGAGCGGCACGGGGTCGGAAGCCGGGGCCCGGCGAGGACACGGTCATACGGGGAATCCTGATCGGCGCAAAGAAAACGGTCAAGAGAACGATCAGAAGAAAACAAAGCGATCAAACGCTCATTCAACGCCGGGCGGGGACACCGAGGAGGCCGGCGCCCGTGTCGACCCTCGCACCTTCAGCTCCGGCAGCAGCTCGATCCGCCGCGCCGGCCCTGCCCCGCTGCCGCGCGGGTCACGCAGCCGGTGCAGGAGCAGTTCGGCGGCGGCCCGGCCGACCTCGCCCTTGGGCGGGGACACGGCGGTGAGGGGGGTACTGCCGAGGGCGGCCACGACATCGTCGTACGCGACGACCGAGCAGTCCTCCGGCACCCGGACGCCGTGCGCGGCCAGGTCCTGGACCAGCATCAGCGCGTCCACGTCGCCGTGCAGCACGCATGCCGTGGCGTCCAGCTCGCGCAGCACGCCGGGCAGGTCGACACCCGGACGGTCCGTGCCGGCCATGTGGTCGGGGCCCGCGTCGGGGGAGCTGAGCGTGAGGACCCAGGCGTCGAGCTCCGGACGGGCTCCGGCGATCTCGGCGAGGGCGGCGCGCAGGGCCCTCGCGGTGGGACTGTCGTCGCGGGTGGCGAAGACGATCCTGCGGTGGCCCAGAGCGGTCAGGTGCGCCACGGCGAGATGGGCGCCGTACCAGTGGTCGGTACAGACGGAGTCCAGAGCGTGCAGCGCGCTGCCGGGGCGCGGTCTGCGCTCCATCAGGACGGTCGGCACACCGAGCCCGCACAGCCACTTCGCGTCGGCCTCCTCGGCGGCGAGGGACCGCCAGCGGGGGGCGATCAGCACTCCCCGCGCACCGTCCGCCAACGCCCGCTCCACCAGGGGCTGTTCGGCGCCGGCGACCTGCGGGGCGATGTGCAGGGCGATGCGTACGCCGGCATCCTCCAGGACGGGGCGGGCGCCGTGCAGCGTCTCGTAGAGGTAGGAGTGGCGGGCCGGGACGACCAGGACGACGGTGTCGCCGTCCCCGGATGCGGCGACCGGCTCGGGACGGGCGTCCGGTGCGGGGAGGGTGGAGCGGGCGACGCCGTGGCCGCGCCGGAGTCTGCCCTCGCGCGCGAGTTCCTCCACGTCCCGGCGGACGGTGACCACCGAGACCTCCAGCTCGGCGGCGAGATCGGTCACCCGGGCCGCGCCACGCGCCTGCACGGCGGCCAGGATCCGCTGCCGCCTCAGTTCGACCGGCTCGCGCATACCGTTCGCTCCCTCATGTCCGGGTGTATCGGCTACCCGTGCACCGGAATGTTCGTTTGAACGCTTTGGCGCAGCATAGCGATCACCAGGCTGAACGGCAGCATCACCACCGGAACCAGGGATTCCGGCCGAGTCCCATCCCTTTTCGACCGATCTTGACCATCAGTCAAACGAAATTCACCAAGTACCTGCGGTAACTGCTTGCTTTGTTCGCACTTGACGCGAGAATTTCACCCCTCAACATGTTGCACCTCGGGGGGATTTGGCATATGCAAGGAACAATTGACGGATTCAGTTACGGGTTCGTCACACCCGTGGCCGCCTACATCATGGCCTGCCTGGGAAGCGCCCTGGGGCTGCGCTGCGTGGTCAGATCGCTGCTCAACCAGGACTCGTGGAAGCCGGGTTGGCTGGCGCTGGGTGCGGCGGCCATCGGATGCGGAATCTGGACCATGCACTTCATCGCGATGATCGGGTTCCAGGTCGAGGAGACAGCGGTCCGGTACGACATCGGGCTGACGGTCACCAGCCTCGCCGTCGCGATCGTCGTCGTCGGTATCGGCGTGTTCGTCGTCGGCTATCGCGGCGCCACGCCCTCGGCGCTCTCCGCCGCCGGCATCGTGACCGGTCTCGGTGTCGCCGCGATGCACTACCTCGGGATGGCGGCGCTCCATCTGAACGGGACGATCCGCTACGACGCGATGACCGTGGGGCTCTCCGTGGTGATCGCCATCGTCGCCGCGACCGCCGCGCTGTGGGCGGCCGTGTCCATCCGGGGCTTCCTGACCAGTCTCGGGGCGAGCCTGGTGATGGGTGTGGCCGTCAGCGGTATGCACTACACCGGCATGGCCGCCGTCAGCGTGCATCTGCACGAGGCGTCCGGCAACACCTGGTCCGGTGACTCACCGACCTCGCTGCTGCTGCCGATGCTGATCGGGCCGGTGATCTTCCTGCTGCTGGCCTCGGTCGTGGTGATGTTCGACCCGCTGCTGGTACTGGGCGACGGGGAGTGGGGCGGAAAGGGTCCCCGCCGACAGCCCGGTCAGCAGGTGGCGCAGATACCGAAGCAGGCGTCGGTCCAGGACACGGGACGCCCCTCTCCCCGCTGGCAGCGGACCCCGGCCCCGACCCGGACGGATCTTCGCCTGTAGGGCATTGCTACGGTGCCCCGATGGTCGACTCTTCACGCACCCACTCCTCTCGCGACACGGCGGAGGGTGCCGGCTGGGGCCTCGAAGACCCGGGCGCCTACCGGGAGTTGATGCCGGGTCGGGTCGAGAAGCTCTCATGGGTCAACCCCCGGACGCTGTGGCCCGCCCGAAACGGTGTGCTGGCCTCCTGGTTCGGTGACCCCACGGGTCGTACCCGCAGCCGCTGGACCGAGCAACGGACAGCCGCGGGCGCTCCCGCCGACAAGGTGATCCGGCGCAGCGACCTGGACCGCTTCTCCTTCATGGTCATCGGCGACACCGGCGAGGGTGACGCGCCGCAGTACGCCGTCGTCCCAGGCTTCCTGACGGTGAGTCAGGACACGGCGTTCACCGTGCTCACCAGTGACGTGATCTACCCCGTCGGGGCGACCGACGACTACGGCACCAAGTTCTTCCGTCCCTACCAGGACTACCCGGCGCCCATCTACGCGATACCGGGCAACCACGACTGGTACGAGGACCTGAACGGTTTCATGCGCGTGTTCTGCGACGCCCCGCCCCTCCCGGCGGACCCCGCGCCCCGCCCGCTCACCCCTGCCTGGCTGCGCTCGCTGCTGTGGCACAGGCCGAGCGCCGTCGACGAGCAACGCCTCGCCGAGGCGGGCAAGTTGCGCTCGGCACCCGCCCAACAGGCGGTCCAGCCCGGCCCGTACTGGGCGATCGACGCCGGAACCGTGCGCGTCATCGGCATCGACACCGGTCTGCTGGGCACGCTCGACGCCGAGCAGGGCCGCTGGCTGAGGGAGGTCTCCGCGGGGCCGGTCCCGAAGATCCTGGTCACCGGGTCGCCCCTGTACGTGGACGGCGAGCACCACCCCTGCCCGATCGAGGGCGGCGGCACGGTCGACGACCTGGTCCGCGATCCGGAGCGGAACTTCGTGGCCGCGATAGGCGGCGACATCCACAACTACCAGCGCTATCCGGTGAGCGTGCCCGGCCGCGTCGGCCAAACCAACCGGACCGGCCGGACCGTCCAGTACATAGTCTCGGGCGGGGGCGGTGCGTTCATGCACGCCACCCACACCATCGAGCGCGTCTCCGTCGCCGACGTCACCGAGGACGACTTCCGCTGCTATCCGTTGCGCGGCGACTCCCTGGCCTTCTACAGCCGGATCTACGGCCGACGCCTGCACCTGCGCCGCTTCTTCACCCTCACCGAGGCCGAGGCGACGGCCGTGATCGCCGAGCGCCTGGGCATCCGGCCGACGCGCACCCCGGGCGATCCCGTCCGACTCACCTGGCGCATCCGGCTGGTCGCCGGCCTGCTGGGCACGGCCCGCCGTCCCGGCCGCAAGCGGCGGCTGCGGCTCCCGGTCCGGAAGGTGTACACACAGCTGTTCTCCCCCGGTTCGGCGACGTACAGCCCGCCGTTCTTCAAGAGCTTCCTGCGTCTCGACGTGTCCCCCGAGGAGGTCCGGCTGCGCTGCTTCTCCGCGACCGGCAAGCTCAGGCAGGAGCTGGATCCGCCGGTCGAGGACGAGGTGGTCATTCCGCTGACCTGGCCGGCTGGCACAATCGACGAAGCGTGAACGTCCGTACGACGATCGATGGAGGAGCCCGTGCCGACCCCCTCACAGCCGCTGCGCAAACTGGGCTTCCTCACCATCGGACTGTTCGACGGGGACGATCCGCGAGCGGGGCACGAGTCGACGCTGGAGATCATCGAGCTGGGTGAGCAACTCGGCTTCGACAGCGCCTGGCTGCGCCACCGCCATCTCCAGTACGGGATCTCCTCCCCCGTTGCCGTCCTCGCGGCGGCCTCGCAGCGCACCCGCCGTATCGAACTGGGCACCGCGGTCACCCCGTTGGGCTGGGAGAACCCGCTGCGCCTGGCGGAGGACTGGGCGACCGTCGACATCCTCTCCGGGGGCCGGCTCAACCCGGGTCTGAGTGTGGGCCCGCCGATGAACTACGACCACGTCAAGGGCGCCCTGTACCCGGACACGGCGGACGCCGAGGACTTCAGCTACCAGCGGGTCGAGCGGCTGCTGGACCACGTACGCGGGAAGGCGGCCAGCGACTTCAGCGGGGTGCAGGGGTTCGAGGTGTTCTCCGACCGGGTGCAGCCGCACTCCCCGGGGCTCGGAAGCCGGCTGTGGTACGGCGGCGGGAGTGTGCGCTCGGCCCGGTGGGCCGGTGAGCACGGGATGAACTTCCTGACCAGCAGTGTCGTCAAGGCCGAAGGGGACGACGAGGCGCCGGACTTCGCCGAGATCCAGCTCGCGGGCGTCCGGGCCTTCCGCGCCCACCACCCGGACGGGGACCGGGCCCGGGTCTCCCAGGGTCTCGTCGTGATCCCCACCGACAGCGCCTCGCCCGAGCAGCGCGCGAAGTACGAGGAGTACGCGGCGAAGCGGCTGCCACGGACCGCGGCCCCACAGGGTCCGGCGCGGCTGATGTTCGCGCCGGACCTCGTCGGCACGTCGGCCGAGATCGCCGAACGCCTCTACGCGCACGTCGCGTTCCAGGAGATCGACGAGGTGGCCTTCGCGCTGCCGTTCACCTTCGGCCACGAGGACTACGTCCAGATCCTCACGGACATCGCGACCCGGCTCGGTCCCGCGCTGGGCTGGCGGCCGGCCACCGGCTGAGGACCCTCCGGAGTTCTCACCACCGCCCGGGTTCGGTACCGGTGACCGGCTCCGACGGCCTGCCGTCCACGCCGGCCGGGATGTCGCCGGTCAGCATCACGCGGTGCATGACCCGGGGGTGGCCGAGGTGGGCGTTGTCGCCGGGGGCCAGGTGGATGGTGGCCCGGTTGTCCCAGAAGGCCACGCTGCCGGGCTCCCAGCGGAAACGGACCGTGTACTCGGGCCTGGTCGCCTGTTCGAGGAGCATCTCCAGGAGCAGTCGGCTCTCCGCGCGGGAGACGTCCACGATCTGCTCCAGGTAGTAGCCGTTGACGAACAGCACCCGCTCCCCCGTCTCCGGGTGGACACGCACCAACGGGTGCACCGAGGCGACCTGGTGGTCCAGCAGGTGCCTGAGGTACGCGTCGTCGCCGGGCCGCGCCTGGTAGCCGACGCCGAGCCGGTGCTCGGCCCTGAGGCCGTCCACGAACTCCCGTACGGGCGCGGAGAGTCCGGCGTACGCGGCGGCCAGGTTGGACCAGGTGGTGTCACCTCCGTACGGGGGTACGGTCTCGGCGCGCAGGATCGTCGCGGCGGGCGGGTCGACACGGGCGCCGTGGTCGCAGTGCCAGCCGCGCAGCAGCGAGTGGCGGCGCCGCTCCAGCCACTCGGCGTGCTCCATGCCGTAGCGCCCGCCCAGTTCCAGCCGGTCGGCGGTCGTCTCGATCTCGGGGAAGTCTCGCGGTGAGGCGCCGCCGCGCCGGCCGAGGACGACCGGCTCGCCGAACCGGCGCGCGAAGGCGATGTGCCCGGCGTGGTCCAGCCGCTGACCGCGGAAGAACACCACCTTCCAGCGCAGGACGGCTGCCCTGATCGCTGCCACCACGGCGCTGTCGAGGGGCTCGGTCAGGTCGACTCCCGAGATCTCGGCGCCGATGTGCCCCGCGACGGGCCCCACCTCCACTCCGGCGGCGTTCGCCTTTCCCACCTCCTGGGCGGTCGGCGGCACTTCGCCGTACGCGGTCCGGTCCGTCCTCATGCACGCTCCGATCGTGGGTCCGTCGTATCGGTCTCGCTGGTGAGCGTGCCAGTATTCGGCGGGCGTGGCGACCGGGCGTGGGGCTCAACCGGAAGCCGGTATGTCCACAGCCCCACGCACGCTTTCCCTGGGACCACTTGTCACGGCCCCGGGCGCGGGCTTCGGTTCCGGCGGGCAGTGCAGGAAGAGTGTGAAGATGTCCGCTGCCGCGTCCGATGCCCCGAGCCCGGTGACTTCGTTCGGCGGTTGTCCGCGTGCCGGCCCGACCCGGTGGGGCGGCATGTTCCTCCCTCTTCGGGAGGAACTCCTGCCCCCCGGTGGCGCAGTCGGAACGGCTGCGGGCCCGTCGGCGGATCGCGGCGGCGCCGGCGGCCGGGGGCGGGGCAGCGTGCCTGGTGCAGGGCCTACGCGCCCACGCCCGCCATCCGCCATCCTTCCGTCCGGTCGTGCTGGGAGACCGCCTCGGCCGTGGCCAGGACGAGCGGGGCCAGTCGGGTCGGCTGGAGCATGTTCAGCGGGGCCACGACGCCCACCGCCGCCACCACCGAGCCGCGCGCGTTGCGCACCGGGGCCGCGATCGCTCCCCGGCCCTCGCGCAGAGTGCTGCACACCATCGCGTAACCTTCGCGCCTTATCTTGCTCAGGTGATTCCGCAGTGTGGTGCCGTCGGTGATGGTGGCGGCGGTGTACGCGCGCAACGGGCCGGCGCAGATCTCGTCCTGCAGGACGACACCGGCGTTGGCCAGCAGGACCAGGCCGGTCGCGGTGACGTGCAGGGGAAGCCGGCAGCCGGGGTCGCCCCAGAAGGCCGTGAGACCGGGGTCGTTGGAGAGGAAGGACAGACAGACACTCTCCGTTCCGTCACGCAGGGCGAGGACGGCCGCTCCGCCGGACTGGCCCTGGAGGTCCACGAGGTGGGACTGCGCGGCGTCGGTCAGGCCCGAGTAGCGGGGGGCCAGCGTCGCCGTCTCCCACAGCCTCAGGCCGATGCTGTACCCGCCTTCCGCTCCTCGTTCCAGTGCGCCCCAGCCTTGGAGTTTGTTGACGATGCGATGGACTGTGGCGACCGGAAGACCGGAGCGCCGGCTGATGTCGCTCAGCGTCAGGGTGCGGTTGTCGCGGTCGAAGACGCCGAGGATGCTGAGCGTACGGTCGACAACCGAGCGCTCGGGGGCGCCTGGGTGGGTGGTCATCCCGTGAACTTCCCTTCACCTGCACATCATGTGGGGACAGTTACTCGTGCATACGCCAGAGTGATCTGGCAACGGGCGGCCACGCCTATCATTGATTTTTAAAGAAGCTTGAGAAAGGTCGATTCCGGAACGCTCATGGTCGATTTCGCTTCGTTACCGATCCCTGTGATCCCCTACACACCCGTCTGCAGACCCGGGGTCGGCTTGGCCGTGACCTCGCTCAGTGAGGTGCGCTCGAAGGTCGGCATGAGCTTCGCCACCTCGCCCCACCGGCTCGCATACCACCAGATCATGCTGATCGGGTCGGGAAGCGGAGACTTCACGATCGACTCCACGCGCTACTCGTGCCGGGTGGGCTCACTGCTGTGGATCCGGCCGAACCAGGTGATCCAGTTCACGTCGGCGACGAACATGGACGCTCAGCTCGTCATGTTCACCGAGACCTTCCCGCTGCGGCTGCGCGCCCCGATGGGAATGCTCGACGATGTCCTGCGCCCCTGCCACTGGCAGCTCCGCGACGACGAGCTGGCCGGCTTCAAACGGGTACTCGACCTGATGGAGGAGGAGTTCGCGCGGCCCGACCAGGGTCTCGGAGAGGACATCCTCAAACATCTGCTGGCGGTCGCCCTGATGTACATCGACCAGATGTGCCGCAGCCAGCACAGTGATCACAAGACGGGCGAATCCCCTTCCGGCGAGAACGGTGAGCTGTTCCTCCGTTTCCGCCGCGAGCTGGAGGCCTCCTACCGCACGACCCGGCTGGTCGAGGACTACGCCACCGCGCTCAACTGCACGCCCCGCACGCTGTCCCGGGCCTGCCGCATCGTCGCCGGCACCTCCACCAAGGACCTGATCGACGCCCGCGTCGCCCTGGAGGCGAAACGCCTGCTGGTCCACACGGATCTGCCCGTAGGGTCCATCGCCCGACAGCTCGGGTTCACCGAAGTCACGAACTTCGGCAAGTTCTTCGTGCGACGGGTGAATATGACACCTGGCACATTCCGGCGCGGCACCCATCCCCAGAATTAGCGCCAACCCCGCGGCCACCGAACAGGACTTCACTCGTCGGTAACATATTCCGCCTCCCGTTCTACGCCCGTAAACCACGATTTCTTTCCACTCTCCGGAAGAGTGGTTGTCCAAGATTCAGCGAGCTGGCAAGACTGTGGCCTGCGTGCTCCGGGCGGCCAATCCCGAACGCAGCTCCTTTCGTGCGGAGTGGCATGTCTGGACCAGAAGACCGGATTCCTACTACACCCGTCCACTGACGGGTTGTTCCGACGGGTTGTTCTCCGCCGCACGCGGTGAAGTAAGTCACAAAAAACGCTGCCGTCTATCTCGACCCGTTTCGTACCGGTCAGCCGATTGATGCCGGGTCGGAACAGTGCGCTCCCGAATCGGGCCATTGAGGACCCTTTCGAGCGGGAGCGTTCACCATCCACTCGCGCCCCGGATCCCCGACCGGGCGCGCCACAGGGAAGGACGACACACCATGGCCGTAGTGACCGCTCGCGAGGCCCAGGACTGGCTGATCGAGAAGATCGCCCACCGGATGGGCGTGACGACGGGCGAGATCTCGCCCGAGGTGTACTTCGACGAACTCGACCTCGACTCGACCGAGGCGTTGATCCTCGCCGGCGAGATGGAGAACTGGCTCGGCTTCGAGCTGAGCACGACGACCCTCTGGTACCACCCGACCGTCAAGGACCTGGCGGCCTACATAGCCGAGGAGTGCGGCCGTCGTGCGGCCACCGCGTAAGGGTCCGCCGCCGGTCGCCCGCCCCTTCCGCACCGCCACGTCCGGCGGCCACACGGTGTACGTCGTCCATCCGGGCGCCCTGGCCGTCCAGGTGTACGAGGGGCTCGCGAACGCGCTGCCGGACGGCACCGGGCTCACCGTGCTCGACCTGGGCGCGGTCCCCGAGTACGCGGACGCGGCACTCACCGGCGGCCGGGCCGCGACCACCGTGGAGGATCTGGCGGCCCTGCTGCTGGCCGCGCTGGAGCGGTCGCGTGAGGGCAACGGCGCCACTGTGCAAGGGAGTTGGAGCCTGGCCGGCTGGTCCTTCGGTGGGGTGCTCGCCCTGGCGATGACCGGGCTGATGTCCGCCGGACGACTGCCCGGGCGGCTGGTGCTCCTCGACAGCATCGCCCCCGTCGAGGAGTACAAGCAGCCCGACGACGCCCTCCGGCCGGATCTGCTGCTCAGCTGGTTCGCCATGTACCTGGGTGCCAAGCGGGGCCGTCCGGTGCCGCTCGACATGGACCGGCTGGCCGGGTGCGGGACCGACGAGGGGCTGACCGCCGTCCTCGACTCCGCGACCGCCACCGGGGCACTGCTGCCCGGCACCCCGCTGCCGGGTCTGCGCAAGCTCTACGACACCTACGTCGACGGCCTGCTGCGCAACAACCGGCTGACCGCTCCGCACCGCCCCGGTTCCGCCATGCTGCCCTTGCTGCTGGTGCAGGCGGAACGCAGCCTGGTCCCGGCCGACCCGACACTCGGCTGGCGCCCGCTCGCCCCGCACGGCCTCACCACGTACCGCTGTCCCGGCGACCACTACACGATGCTCGCCCACCCGGACTCCCTCAGCGTGATCGCACCGCTGCTCCAGGCGTCCTGACCGGTACCTTCCCGCCGTTTCACCTCTTTCCGTCGATCTCCCCTGTCCTTCTTCTCCTTCTTCTCCCCATTCTCCCTCTTTCTTCTCCTTCTCCTCCTTCCGTCTTTCCGCCCCCATTCCTTCTCTCGTGCGTCATGTGCAGTTCCTCCGAACCGCTGCGGGGTGCGTCCCCCGCCGTCCGACCAAGAGAGCCTCCCGTGAACGCTTCGCACCCTTCCGAACTCGACCGCCGGCTGGCCCGCGACCCCATCGCGATCGTCGGGTTGTCCGCCCTGTACCCCAAGTCGCGTGATCTGCGCGCCTTCTGGGACAACGTGGTCTCCGCCGCCGACTGCATCGAGGACGTGCCCGAGACCCACTGGAGTGTGGCCGAGCACTACGACGCCGATCCCTCAGCTCCCGACAAGACGTACTCGAAGCGGGGCGGCTTCATCCCGGCCGTCCCCTTCAACCCGTTGGAGTTCGGGCTGCCGCCCAACACCCTCGAAGTCACCGATGTGCTCCAGTTGTTGAGCCTGGTCGTGGCCCGCGATCTGCTCCGGGACGCGGGCTCGGACCAGCAGTGGTACGACGCCTCGCGGACCGGGGTCGTGCTCGGGGTGACCGGCGCCAACCAGCTCACCCAGCCCCTGTCGGCCCGGCTCCAGACGCCCGTCATCAAGGAGGTCGTACGCAGTTGCGGCCTTTCGGATCGGGACGCCGACGAAATCGCGGAGAAGTTCAAGCTCGCCTTCGCGCCCTGGGAGGAGAACTCCTTCCCCGGCATGCTGGGCAACGTGGTGGCCGGCCGGATCGCCAACCGCCTCGACCTCGGCGGCACCAACATGACCATCGACGCGGCCTGCGCCAGTTCGCTGGGCGCGGTGAAGGCCGCGGTCAGTGAACTGCTGGAGCGGCGCTCGGACATGATGCTGGTGGGCGGCTGCGACGCCGAGAACACCATCTTCATGTACCTGTGCTTCAGCAAGACGCCTGCGTTCTCCAAGGCGGGCCACATCCGCCCGTTCGACGCGAACGCGGACGGCACCCTCATCGGTGAGGGCATCGGCATGCTCGCGCTGCGCAGGCTCTCGGACGCCGAGCGGGACGGCAACCGGATCTACGCCGTGATCCGCGGTATCGGTTCGTCCAGCGACGGCCGCTTCAAGTCCATCTACGCCCCGCGCAAGGAGGGCCAGATGGCCGCCCTGCGCCGCGCGTACGAGGACGCGGACTGCTCCCCGGCGTCGGTCGAGCTCTTCGAGGCGCACGGCACGGGTACCGCGGTCGGCGAGGCGACCGAACTGTCGGCGCTGTCGGCGGTGGTGTCGGAACACACCGAGGAACGGCAGTTCGCGGCGGTCGGCAGTGTGAAGTCGCAGATAGGTCACACCAAGGCGGCGGCCGGCGCGGCCGGCATGATCAAGCTGGCGCTCGCCCTGCACCACAGGCTGCTGCCGCCCACCATCAACGTGGACACCCCGAACCCGGCCCTCGACTGGCCCGCGAGCCCGTTCTACGTCAGTACCCGGACCCGCCCGTGGATCCGTGACCCGCGCCGGGAGCAACGCCGGGCCGGGGTCTCCTCGTTCGGGTTCGGCGGCACCAACTTCCATCTGGTGCTGGAGGAACACGGCGACGGGGACGACCTGCGGGTGATGTTCCCTGTGAGCCAGGTATATGCATGGCATGAACCTGACATGAATACTCTCGTACGGGCCCTCGAAGCGGACCAACGGCCAAGCTCCGGCCCGGCCCCGGCATCCCATCCACGGCTCGCCCTGGTGGCCCGAGGCGAGGACGAACTCGCCGAGCTGCGTGCCCTCGCCGTGGCCGAACTGCGGGCCAGGGGCGAGGCCGACTCCTGGGTGCACCCCAAGGGGATCTACTTCCGCCGGTCCGCCGCCCCCACCGGAAAGGTCGCCGCGCTCTTCGCGGGGCAGGGGAGCCAGTACGTCTCCCCGGGCCGGACCGCGGTCCTGGCGCTGCCCCCGCTGCGGGCGGCCTTCGACCGGGCCAACGCCGCCTTCGGGGCCCATGAACTCCCCTTGTCCCGAGTCGCGTTCCCGCCGCCCGCCTTCGACGAGGCGACACGTACGGCCCAGGAGAGCGAGCTGCGCCGCACGGAGTACGCCCAGCCTGCCATCGGCGCGCTGGCCGCCGGCCACTTCCGGTATCTGGCCGAACTGGGCTTCGACGCCGACGGGTTCCTCGGCCACAGCTTCGGCGAACTGGCTGCGCTGTGGGCGGCAGGCGCGATCGACGACGACACCTACTTCGCGCTGGCCCGGGCGCGGGGAGCCGCGATGGCACCGCCCGCCGAGCCCGGCTTCGACCCCGGGGCGATGGCCGCGGTGACCGCCTCCGCCGGGCAGCTGGAACAACTCCTCGCCGCACACCCCGGGTTGGCCGTCTGCAACCGCAACGCGCCGGACCAGGTGGTGGTCGGCGGTGCCACCGAAGCCGTGGAGCGACTGGTGGAGGCGGCGGCCTCGACCGGCGTACGGGCGACTCGGCTGCCGGTGTCGGCGGCCTTCCACACGCCGTTCGTCGCCCACGCCGTGGACGCGTTCGGCCGCCGTGTCGCCGACGCGCGCATCGTCGAACCACGGCGCCCGGTCTTCGCCAACTCCCCTGGCGCCTCGTACGGTTCGGACCTCGACGCCAACCGGCGGACACTGGTGGACCAGCTCGTCAAACCGGTGCAGTTCGCCGACCGGGTCGAGGAGATGTACGCGGCGGGCTTCCGTACGTTCGTCGAGTTCGGCCCCAAGGGAGTGCTGACCCAGCTGGTCCGTCGCATCCTCGGCGAGCGCGAGCACTTCGCGGTACAGCTCGACCCCGGCAGCGGCGGGGACGCCGACACCGCGTTGAAGCGGGCGGTCGCCCAACTCTTCACACTCGGGCTGCCGTTGGCCACGGCCGACCGTTATGTGTCCGAGCCGATGGCCGTCGAGCCGACCAAGGGCATGACGGTACCGCTCCACGGCATCAACCATGTGCCGCAGGCCCGCCGCGACGCGTACCGGGATGCGCTGGAGAACGGCTACCGGGTCGCGGGCGCGAGCCAGGCCGCCGGAGCGGTGGCCGCGCGGGCCGGCCAGGAGGCCGTCCCCGTTCCGAGTGCCACCGTCGCGCGCGTTCCCGAGACGCCGCCGCCCCCTTCGACCACGTCCGGGTCCGCGTCGACCACGGTCGCCGTACGACCGGCCCCCCACCCGGTGGCGCCCGCCGCGCCGCCCGTTCCCGCCGCCCACATCATGGAGAGCGAGCCTGTGGAAGAACACGACCGGACACCCGCCCCCGACCGGCTCTCCGGACTGATCGCCGACCACCTGGCCCTGCACGACGACTATCTCCAGGGCCAGCTGAACAGCGCCCAGCGCCTGATGGGCATCCTGGAAAGGGCGGACGAGCAGGGCAGGGTCGACGCGGTGATCCCCGGTGTGGCCACCGTGAAGGAACACGGGCTGGCCATCGGGCGTACGCATCTGCGGGCCAACGAGATCCTGCGGGACCTGGCGTCGATGGAGCTCGGCACGTCGGCGCCGGCTGCTCCGGTCGCGCCGTCCGCCCCGGCGACTCCGGCCGCGCTCGCGGCGCCTGTTGCGCCGCCGGTGACTCCCGTGGCTCCGGTGGCAGCCGCCGTCGCGCCCCCGGTCGCTCCTGCACCTGTCTCTCTGCCTGCGCCTGTCGCGGCCCCGGACCCGTCCGAGCCTCCGTCGGCCGACGTCACGGCAGACGACGTGGCGGCGGCTCTCCTCGACGTGGTGTCGCAGAAAACCGGCTACCCGGCCGAGATGCTCGACCTCGGCATGGACGTGGAGGCTGACTTGGGCATCGACTCCATCAAACGCGTCGAGATCATGGGCGTCCTCCAGGAACGCTTCCCCAGCCCCACCCCCGTCGGACCCGAACAACTCGCGGAACTCCGCACGCTGAACGAGATCGTGAACTTCGTGCTCAGTCTCGGAGGTTCGCGCAGCGCCGCTCCTCGGGTCCAGCAGGTCCCGGTTGCCACCGCGACCACGACCGCGTCCCCCCGGGCCGCGATCGGCGCGAAGGACGTGGCGGACGTACTGCTCGGTGTCGTGTCGGACAAGACGGGTTACCCGGCGGAGACGCTGGACCTGGACATGGACGTCGAGGCCGACCTCGGCATCGACTCCATCAAACGCGTCGAGATCATGGGCGTCCTCCAGGAACAGTTCCCGAGCCCGACCCCCGTCGGACCCGAACAACTCGCGGAACTCCGCACGCTGAACGAGATCGTCGGCTTCATGCTCAGTCTGAACGGCGGTTCGGGGGGTTCTGCCTCAACTCCGGCAACCGACACGGCTCCTGGGCCCGTCGTGGCCACCGCCGTCGAAGGCGATGCCGTGCGCGGGGCCCTTCTCGACGTCGTGGCGGCCAAGACCGGATACCCGGCCGAGATGCTCGACCTCGGCATGGACGTCGAGGCCGACCTCGGCATCGACTCCATCAAACGCGTCGAGATCATGGGCGTCCTCCAGGAACAGTTCCCGAGCCCGACCCCCGTCGGACCCGAACAACTCGCGGAACTCCGCACGTTGGGCGACATCGTGGGCTTCGTCGCCGGTCTGTCCGGGGCCCCGTCCGGGTCGGCCGGTGCCGCCTCCCCTGCCGTGGGCTCCCCGGCCCGGCAGCCGAACCCCGGGGCGGCGCCCGTCGCCGCGCCTGCCGCGCTCGGCCGTGGGCAGGCGTCGCTCGCCGGGTTGCCGACGCCGGACCGCCTCGTCGGCGCGTATCCGCTGGGTGCCGCCGCCGTGGTCGTCGACGACGGCAGCGAGGTCGCCGAGGCTACGGCGGCACGGCTCGTCGCGACCGGCTGGCGGGTGCGTGTTCTGCGGTTGCCCGGCGTCCCTCAGCGGATCACCGGGGCGGCCGATCTGCCTCTCGGCGGCTGGGGTGCCGGCGAACTCGCGGCCGGGTTCGATGAGCTGGGCGGCGAGCGCGTGCATCTGGTGCTCGGTTTCGCAGCCGCCGCCGAGCTGCCCTGGGCGGAGGGCGTACGCAGGCTGGCGCACGCCCTGCTGATCGCCAAGCACGCGGTGGGCCCGCTCACCGAGGCCGCCGCGAGCGGTCACCGGGCCGCGTTCGTCACGGTCACCCGGCTCGACGGAACGTTCGGGCTCGGTGGGGTGGGTGAGGACGCGGTGCCTGCCGGCGGTGTCGGCGGGCTGGTCAAGACGCTGGCCGTGGAGGCGCCCGAGCTGTTCTGCCGGGCCGTCGACCTCGCCCCCGCCCTGAACCCGGCGGACGCGGCGGAACTGGTCCTGGAGGAGGTGTACGACGCGGCCTCCGGCCCGGTGCAGGTGGGCCGGGACGGTGCTCGTCGGGTGGCCCTCACCCTCGAACCCACTCCCCACATCGCGCCCGGCGAGGGGATACGCCCGGCCGGGCCGGCCCCTGCCCTCACCTCCGACGACCTGCTCGTCGTGACCGGCGGCGGACGTGGGATCACCGCCCGCTGCACGGTGGCCCTGGCCGCCGCGTACCGCCCGGGCCTGCTGCTGCTCGGCCGCACCGCACTCGGCGAGGAGCCGGAGTGGGCGCGCGGACTGGCCGACGCGGCGTCGCTCAAGGCGGCGGCCGTGGACCAGCTGAAGCGGGCGGGCGAGAAGCCGACGCCGAAGCGGGTCGAGCAGCTGTACCAGGCGGTGATCGGCGAGCGCGAGGTCCGTTCGACGCTCGCCGAGATCCGGGCGGCGGGCAGCGAGGTCGAGTACGTGGCGGTGGACATCGGCGACGCCGCCGCGACGGCCGCCGCGCTGGCCCCCTACCGGGAGCGCGTGACGGGAGTGGTGCACGGCGCGGGTGTGCTCGCGGACCAGCTGATCTCCGCGAAGAAGGCGGCCGAGATCGACCGGGTCTTCTCGGTCAAGCTGGGCGGTCTGCGCTCGGTGGTGGCCGCTCTGCCCGCCGAGCGGTTGCGGCACGTGGTGCTGTTCTCCTCGGTCGCCGGGTTCTTCGGCAATCGGGGGCAGTCGGACTACGCGATGGCCAACGAGGTGCTCAACACCTGGGCGGCCGCCTTCCGGCGCGGGCGTCCGGAGGCACATGTGACCGCCCTCAACTGGGGTGCCTGGGACAGTGGCATGGTGTCGCCGCAGATCAAGGCGGTGTTCGAGCAGCGGGGCATTCCGCTCATCCCGGTGGGGACCGGGACGGTGATGTTCACCGAGCAGTTCGGCCCCGAGCGGGCCGGTGACGTGGTCACGGTTCTCGGGCCGACCACTCCCCTGTCGGCTCGCGAACAGATCGCGCCGACCTCGCCGGCCGTACTGGAACGGGATCTCGCGGGCCTGGTCACCGATCCGCTCGTCGCGGACCATGTGATCGGAGACGTACCGGTGCTGCCCGCCGCCGCTGCCCTCGGCTGGGCCGCGGGTGCGGTGGAGCGGCTGACCGGCGGCGTCGTCGCGCAGGTCCGGGACTTCGCGGTCCACAAGGGCGTGGTCTTCGACGGCAGCGGTGGTTACGGCGTCGGTGGCGACGGCGGCAGCGCAACAGGGGGCTTCGGCGGGCCCTTCCAGCTCTCCGTCGACCCGACGCCCGACGGCGCCGAGGCCGACGTCGCGATCCGTTCGACCGGTGCCGACGGCACCGTACGGCCGCACTACGCGGCCCGGGTGATCCTGGGCGGCGCCGGCGGTGAGGTTCCGGGGCAGATGGCCGGGCTGCCCGCGCTGGGCGGTGGCGGTGACGCGCAGGTCTTCTACGCCGACGGCACGCTCTTCCACGGGGAGTCCCTGCGCGGGCTGCGGCGGGTGCTGGCGTCGGACGAGGACCGGTTGGTCCTGGAGTGCGCGCTGGCCGAACACCGGCCGGCGGGCGGGGCGTTCGGGACGGGCAGGTACGCACCGGGTACCGCCGATCTGCTGCTCCAGGCCGCGCTGGTGTGGATGCGGCTGCGCCGCGACACGGCGAGTCTGCCGATGGGGGTGGCTCGGGTCGATCTCTACGAGGCCCTGCCCGACGGGGAGCCGTTCGTCGTCGTGGTGGAACCGGAACCGGCCTCTGTGAACGGCAGCGGGAGCCAGAACCGTACGTCCGCTGCGCTCACAGTGACGGCATGCACTCCCGACGGACGGGTGTTGACTCGGTTCACAGGAGTTTCCCTTGTGTCCACCCCGCAGCTGGCCGCCAAGTTCGCGAGCCGCTGAGCCGACGACCGGACCGGTGGTCGCCCGGCGGAGGGTCTCCTCGGCCCCCGCCGGGCCCCCGGCACCCTGGAGGGAACAGCTTCAATGAGCACCAAGTTCGCGATCGTCGGGATCTCCTGCCTCTTCCCCGGGGCGGACACTCCCGGCGCGTTCTGGGACAACCTCCGCGCCGGCGTCGACAGCCGCGCGGAGGGCGGCCCGGAGGTCTTCGGCCCCGCCGCTCCCGGACCGGCCGACGACCGGCAGCAGGCTCCGGATCCCGATCACACCATCACCTGTGTCCGGGGCGGTTTCGTCACCGGTTTCGAGTTCGACCCCACCGGATTCCTGCTCCGCCCCGACGCTCTCGCCGGTCTCGACCGGGTTTTCCACTGGTCGCTGCACGTGGCCCGCGAGGCGCTCCGGGACAGCGGTCACGACGGCCGCCCGGAACTGCTGGCCCGCACCGGCCTGGTGGTCGGCGACTACTCCTTCCCCACCCCGGCCTCGGCCCGCATCAGCCTGCCTCTCGTCCACGAAGCCGTGCTGGAGGGCCTGCGCGGGTCCGGCAGCCCCGCGCCCGCCCCGGGCCCACTGCTCGACCCCGCCGCCGTGTTCCCGGCGGACGCCCGGGTGAGCGGTGCCCCCGCCCGGCTCGCGGCCACCGCCCTGGGCCTCGGCGGCCCCCGCTACGCCCTCGACGCCGCCTGCTCCTCGGCCCTGTACGCGCTGAAGCTGGCCTGCGACCATCTCGCCGCCGGACAGGCCGACCTGGTGCTGGCGGGCGGGGTGTGCGCACCAGACCCGACACTCATCCACCTGTCCTTCTCCGACCTGCACGCCTACCCGCAGAACGGTGTCAGCCAGCCCTTCGACGCCCGCTCCACCGGCATCCTCACCGGTCAGGGCGCCGGCATGGTCGCCGTACGCAGGCTCGCCGACGCGATCGCGGACGGCGACCGGATCTACGCGGTCATCGACGGCATCGGACTGTCGAACGACGGCGCCGGCCGCCATCTCCTCGTGCCGAATCCGGCGGGACAGCTCAGCTCCTACGAACTCGCCTACGCCCAGGCCGGTTTCGGGCCCGAGCAGGTGGACTACCTGGAGTGCCACGCCACCGGGACGCCCATCGGGGACGGCACGGAGGCGGAGTCGGTCGCCGCCTGGTTCGGAACGCGGGGCACGGTCCCGCCGCTCGGCTCGGTCAAGGGCAACCTGGGTCATCTGCTGACCGTGGCCGGGCTGAGCAGTCTCCTCAAGGTGATCCTGTCGATGGCACACGGGCATCTCCCGCCGACCATCGGCATCGACCGGCCGCTCAGCACACCGAGCGCGGGCGAGGTGCCGGTGGTGCGCGCGGGCCGCGACTGGCCCGACCGCGGGCCGGGACCGCGCCGGGCGGCGGTCTCCGCGTTCGGATTCGGCGGTACGAACGCCCATGTCGTCCTCTCCCAGCGGCCGGACGCCCTGGAAGCCGGGGTCGCGGAACCCGTCGTACCGCCCGCCCTCGACGTGATCGGTCTCGGCTCGCACTTCGGCACCCTCGCCGACGTGACCGCCTTCGAACGCGCCCTGCACGACGGCACCGACGCCTTCCAGCCGCTGCCCGAGCACCGCTGGCGCGGCCTGGAGGAAACCCGCGGCGGCACGCTGGAGCGGGCGGGGCTGCACCGGGCGGCGCTGCCCGAGGGCGGGTTCGTGGACCGCGTCGAACTCGATCCGGCCGACAACCGCATTCCCCCGGCCGACCTGCGCAACTACAACCTCCAGCACGCCCTGATGTCGAAGGTCGCCGACGAGGCGCTGCGCGACGCGGGGTACGACCGGACGGTGCCGACGGGCCGCAAGGCGCCCGAGCCGCGCCGGATCGCGGTGGTCGTGGCCATGGAGATCGAGCCAAGTGCCCATCTGCACCTGGCCCGTTACGGGCTCGGCGACTTCCTCCGCCGCGCCTACGACGATGCCGGCCTTGAACTGACGGAGGAGCAGTTCGCCGCCGTCGCCGCCGTCGCCCGGGAGGGCGTCCACGAGCCGATCGTCGCCAACGAGGTGCTGAGCTACATCGGCAACATCATGGCGAGCCGGATCTCCTCCCTCTGGAACCTCACCGGACCGTCCTTCACCGTCTCGTCCGACGGCGCGGGCACCGCCGAGGCGCTCCAGATCGCCCAACTCCTGTTGCTGGACGAGAGTGTCGAAGCGGTGCTGGTCGGCGCGGTGGATCTCGCGGCCTCGCCGGAGAACCTGCTGCTGCGCGACGACAAGCCGGTGTCCGGGGCGGGTCTGAGCTTCGGCGAGGGGAAGCACGGCCGGCGGATCGGCGAGGGCGCGGGTGCCGTCGTCGTCACGCGTCCCGGCGCGGCCCCGGACGAACGGCGTGCGTACGCGCGGATCGACTCCGTGGCCGTACGGCACGCCTCGCCCGTCGCGGGTGTGCTGCCGGAGGCGGACGCGGACACGCTCGCCCTGGCCGCCGGGGACGCGCTGGCCGCCGCCGGCATCGGCCCGGCCGACGTCGGCTATGTCGAGGCGCATGCGGGCGGCACACCCGGGCAGGACTCGGCCGAGCTGGGGGCGCTTGCCCAGGTGTACCCGGCGGGCTCCGGCACGGTCGCGCTGGGCAGTGCCAAGGCGCAGCTCGGCGACACCCAGACCGCCGCCGCGATGGCGGGCCTGCTGCGCGCCGTGCTGTGCCTGCACCACGCCTACGTTCCCGGCGCACCCGGCTGGCGCAGGCCCGCGCCGGAGCTGGCCGACCACTTCGCCGCATCGGCGTTCCATGTGCCGGACGCGTCCCGGCCCTGGCTGCGCGACGCGCAGGGTGTACGTCGGTACGCGGCCGTCAGCGCCATCGGCTCGGACGGCGCCCACGCCCATGTCGTCCTGTCCGCCGACCGCACCCGGGGCGACATCGCCCGCAGCGACTGGCGCAAGGCCGGCGGCCCGGTGCTGCTGCCGCTCGGCGCACCGGACGTCGACGGGCTGCTCGCCGAGGTGGACCGGCATCTGAGGCTCCTCGGCGAGGGCGTCGATCCGTACCGACTGGGCCGGGCCGCCGCCGAGCGCCTACCGGGCAGTGCGCTGCGTGTCGTCCTGGTCGGCCGTGACGCCGAACAGCTTCGTGCCCAGCTCGAGTTGGCGGCACGTGACCTGCCCGGCGCGGCTGCGAAGGGCGAGGAGTGGACGACCCCGGCGGGGAGTTGCTTCGCGCCGCGGCCGATCGGGCCGGAGGGGAAGGTGGCCCTGGTCTATCCGGGCGCGTTCAACTCGTACCCGGGGCTGGGCCAGGACTTCTTCCGGGCCTTCCCGTCCCTGCTCGACACCTTCGAGGCGGAGGCCTCCGACCCGGACCGGCTCTTCCGCGCGGCCCAGCTCTATCCGCGCACTCAAGTCACCCCTGAGCGACGGGACTTGATGGCTCTGGAGGGCCAACTCGGCGAGGACATCCCGTTCATGCTCGCCACCGGCACCACCTTCGCGATCCTCTACACCGACCTGGTGCGCGAGCTGCTCGGCGTGCGTGCGCACGGCGCGTTCGGCTACAGCCTGGGCGAGAGCAGCATGCTGTTCGCCACCGGCGGCTGGCAGCGCTCGGCCCGCCGGGACGACCGGATCAGCGCCACTCCCCTGTTCCGCGACCGGCTGTCCGGGCCCCGCCGTACCGTCCGTGAACTGTGGCGCCTTTCCGAGGACACACCGGACGAGGCCGTGTGGGGCAGCTTCGTGCTGCTGGAGTCCGCGGACCGGATCACGGAGGCCCTCTCCCGCGCCGACACCCCCTACGCCAGGGTGTTCCTGACCCATGTCAACACCCCGCGCGAGGCGGTGATCGCCGGTGATCCCGCTCAGTGCCGTTCTCTGATCGAGGAGTTGGGCTGCCCGTCGGCCCGCTCACCGGTCGGCTCGGTGATGCACTGTCCGGTCGTGGACGGGGAGTCGGCCGGTCTCGCCGAGCTCAACGACCATCCGACCGGTTCCCCGGGCGGCCTCGACCTGCTGAGCGCCTACGACTACGGCTCCGTCCCCGAACTGGAGCGGTCGGAGGTGGCCCGGCGGATCGCGCGGACCCTGCGCGCCGCGATCGACTTCCCGCGCCTGGTGCGTACCGCGTACGACCGTGGCTACCGCTACTTCGTCGAGGTCGGTCCGGGCGCCACCTGTACCCGGTGGGTGCACGACACCCTCGGCGACGCCGAGCACGTGGCGATGCCGGTGGACCGGCGCGGTGTCCCCGCCGCCCGTTCCGTGGCCCAGCTGGCGGCCCGGCTCACCGCGCACGGGCTGCCGGTGGACCTCATGGCACTGCTCGGGCCGGACCCCGTGCCGGCCACCCGACCGGCCCTGCTGCGGGTGCCGGTCGGCGGCGGCGCACCCATTCCGGCGGGCATCACGGCGCGGTTGGCGGCGGCCTCACCGGTCCTCGCCGCCGCGCGGCCCGAGCCCGCGACCGTCGGCGTGGCTACCAGGTACGGCTCAACGGAGCTTTCTCCCCAGGCAGTTGACGTCAAGGACGCCCGACCCGCCCGTACGGCGGCCGACTTGGAGGTACCCGCCCCGATGCCCGCCGACCCGAGCCTCGACGACATCGAGGTCATCACCTTCGACGGCGAACCGATCGCCTTCCTGCCCTGGGCGGAACCGGCCGCGCCGGCTGCGGCGCCGGTGCACAGGTCCCTCGTGCCCGCCGCCCCGGACACACCACCACCCGGCCGTGCCACTACCCCCGCCCCTGTCCCGTCCTCCGGGTGGTCGTCCGGAAACGCCGCGACCGATCTCGTACGGGAGATCCGGCAGCAGATGGTGGCCACGCACTCGGTGGTGATGGAGACACAGCGCGTCCTCCAGGAGAACACCCTGGCCCGCACGGAGGCGCTGCTCGAAGCAGCCTTCGTGCCCCCCGCGCCCACCACGGCGCCCGTCGCCCCGCCGCCGTCCGCGCTCCCTGCCGGCCCGCCGCTCCCCGCCGCCATCGAAGCGGCACCTCACGTCACCCCGCCGCCCAGGGCGCCCGGTGTCATCTGGGACGAGGAACAGCTCCTCGCCTTCGCCACGGGCCGGATCACGGACGTGTTCGGCCCCGAGTTCGCGGACATCGACGGTTACGCGAAGCGCGTCCGGCTGCCCGCACCCCCGTACCACTTCGTCACCCGGGTCACCGATCTCCGGGCGGAGACCGGCGTCTACGAACCGTCGTTCATCCGCACCGAGTACGACGTGCCGAAGGACGCCTGGTACGCGGTGGACGGCGGGGTGCCGCCGGCCGTGGCCATCGAGGCCGGCCAGTGCGACCTGCTGCTCATCAGCTATCTCGGCATCGACTTCCGCAACAAGGGCGAGCGGGTCTACCGGCTCCTCGACAGCACCCTCGTCTTCCACGGCGACCTGCCGAGGACCGGCCAGACCCTGCGCTACGACATCTCGATCAACCGCTTCATCCGTCAGGGCGACACCACGCTCTTCTTCTTCAGCTATCTCTGCTACGCCGACGGCGAGCTGATCCTCGAACTCAAGGACGCCAGCGCCGGGTTCTTCACGCAGGCCGAACTCGACACGCCGTTGGGTGTCGTCGTCACCGAGCGGGACAGGAAGCGGCGCGCCGCACTGACCAGGACCACCTTCAAGCCGCTGGCCGACACCGAGAAGAACCGGCTCACCGCCGCCGACCTGGAGTTGCTGGCAGCGGGGAAGCCGGGCGAGGTGTTCGGGCCGCACCACGCCCAGGACGCCGGTCTCAACCCGGCGTTGCGGCTGCCCGACGCGCGGCTGCGGATGGTCGACGAGATCCTCATCGACCGTACGGGCGGGCCGCGCGGGATCGGTGCGATCACCGCTCACAAGCGGCTGGAGCCGGACGCCTGGTACTTCGAGTGCCACTTCCCCGACGATCCGGTGCTGGCGGGGTCGATGGTGGCGGAGGGCGCCGTCCAGACCCTCCAGGCGTATCTGCTCCACCAGGGCATGCACCTGGTGCTGCCCGACGCCCGTTTCCAGACGATCGTCGGGCTGGAGACCGAGGTGCAGGTCCGCGGCCAGATCACACCGAAGCACCGGGAGATCCGGTACGAGATCGAGATCATGGAGCTGACGCTGCTGCCGCGTCCCTCCGTCGTCGCCGACATCCTCGTGTACCTGGGCGACAAGGCGGTGATCCGGATGCGCAACTTCGGCATCCAGATCCGCGAGAAGGACGGTACGCCCTACCGGGCCGGCCCCGGCGGCATCCCGGAGTTCCTCGGCCGCCGCAACCGCGCCGGTGAGCCCGCCCTGATCAACGAACTCCATCTGGCGCACGCCGCGAAGGGCGACCTCGGTACGGCGATGGGCCCCGAGTTCGACGTGTACAAGGAGAGCCGGGCCCCGTACATCCCCAACGGGGACTTCCAGTTCGTGGACCGCATCATGCAACTCACCGGCACTCGGGGCGATTTGAAGCCGGGTGCGGAAATGGTGACGGAGTACGACTCACCGGCGGACGCCTGGTACTACCGCGAGAACGCGCATCCCCACCTGCCCAACTGCGTGCTGATGGAGACCTCGCTCCAGGCGGCCATCCTCAACGGCTACTACCTGGGCGCCACCCTGAAGCAGCCGACGACCGAGTACTCGATCCGCAACCTCGACGGCAGGGCGACGTACGTCAAGGACATCGATCTGCGCGGCAGGACGATCCGTCATCACTCCACGCTGCTGATGACAAGTGCCGTGTCGGGTGCCGTACTTCAGAACTTCAAGTACGAACTCTCGGCCGACGGCGAGGTCTTCTACACCGGCGAGTCCCTGTTCGGCTACTTCAGCGAGGCAGCGCTCACCAACCAGGTGGGCCTGGACAACGGGACGTACGTCGCGCCCTGGATCGAGCAGGAGAAACCGGCCGCCTCCCGCATCCGCCGCATCGAACTCCCCGACGAGGCACCGGCGTTCACCGACCCGACCGGCGGCCGGCTGCACCTGCCCGGCGGTCACTACCACCTCGTCGACCACGTCGACCTGGTCGCGGACGGCGGCAGGCACGGCGCCGGATACCTCCACGGCTACCGCCAGGTCCGGCCCGACGAGTGGTACTTCGACTGCCACTTCCACCGCGACCCGGTGATGCCCGGCTCCCTCGGTGTGGAGGCGATCCTCCAGGGACTGCGCCTGTTCGTCCTGGAGCAGGGCCTCGCCGAGGGAATCGAGAACCCCCGGTTCGGTCTCGCCGTGGATGTCCCGACGAGCTGGAAGTACCGGGGCCAGATCCTGCGTCACGACGGGGAGTTGCGCTTCGACGTCCACGTCAAGGAGGTCCGCCGGGACGGTGGGCGGCTCGTGGTGATCGCGGACGCCGACCTGTGGAAGCCGGGGCTGCGCATCTACGAACTCACCGACGTGGCCATCGAGGTCAGCCCCGACACCACCCGCGACCGGGCCTGACCGGCTCAGAGGAGACGACCCCGACCATGCACACCCAGACCACTCCTCTGCGGTGGTACGGAGACAGCAGCCCCGGCACCGACCCGGCCGGCATCTACCGGTCACTCGCCGACCTCGACCGGCCCGCCTTCGTCGTCCGCACACCCACCGGCATCGGCGCCGTCTCCGGGGGCCGGGCCACACCGGGCGAGGGGTTCCCCCTCCTGGCCGCCGCCGGCCCGCTTCCCCCGCGCGCTCTCGGCTCCCCGGCCTTCCTGGCCGCGCACGGCGTCCGGTACGCCTATATGGCGGGCGCGATGGCGGGCGGCATCGCCTCGGCCGACCTGGTGATCGCCCTGGCCCAGGAGGGTTTCCTCGCCTCGTACGGGGCGGCCGGGCTGCTGCCCGAGACCATCGAGAAGGCGCTCACCCGGTTCGCCGCCGAGATCCCGGGGCTGCCGTACGCCGTCAATCTGATCCACAGCCCGAGCGAGGAGCGCCTGGAACGGGAGGCGGTGGAGCTGTTCCTGCGGTACGGGGTGCGGTGTGTGGAGGCGTCGGCCTTCATGAGCCTCAGCCCGCACGTGGTGCGCTACCGTCTGGCCGGCCTGCGCCGCGGTCCGTCCGGTGAGGTCGTCGCCGCACACCGGCTCATCGCGAAGATCTCCCGCCCGGAGACGGCGGAGCGCTTCATGCGCCCCGCACCGGCGGCTCTGGTGAGCGCCCTCCACTCCCAGGGCCTGATCACCGCCGAACAGGCGGACCTGGCGAAGTACGTCCCGATGGCCGACGACATCACGGTCGAGGGCGACTCGGGCGGCCACACCGACCGCCGCCCGCTCACCGCCCTCCTCCCGACGATCCTCCGGCTGCGGGACACCGTCCAGCACGACCACCGCTACCCGACCCCGATCCGGGTGGGCGCGGCGGGCGGCCTCGGCTGTCCCTCCTCCGTCGCGGCGGCGTTCACCATGGGCGCGGCCTATGTGGTCACCGGCTCGGTCAACCAGTCGTGCGTGGAGTCGGGTGCGTCGAAGCCGACCAAGGAACTGCTGGCGGACGCGGGCATCGCGGACTGCGAGATGGCGCCGGCCGCCGACATGTTCGAAATGGGCGTGGAACTCCAGGTGTTGAAGAAGGGCACCCTGTTCCCGATGCGCGCCAAGCGCCTGTACGAGCTGTACCAGCGGTACGACGGCCTGGAGGCGCTGCCCGACAGTGAGCGCGCCCGGCTGGAGACCCAGATCATCCGCCGCCCGCTGGACGACGTCTGGCAGGAGTGCGTCGGCTACTTCGGCCGCCGTGATCCCGAGCAGCTGGCCCGTGCCGCCGAGAACCCGAAGCGGCGGATGGCGCTGGTGTTCCGCTGGTACCTCGGCATGGCGTCCCGCTGGTCGACGGTCGGCGACCCGGACCGCGTGCTCGACTACCAGGTGTGGTGCGGTCCGGCGATGGGCGCGTTCAACGACTGGGTCACCGCCAGTTATCTCAAGGCCCCGGGCAACCGCCGGGTCGCGGACGTGGCCCACCATCTGATGCGCGGAGCCGCGTTCCACACCCGCCTGGCCCAGCTCCGCGTCTCCGGCGTCCGGATCCCGGCGTCGGCGGCCGACTATCGCCCCGTTCCCCTGGAACCCCAGGCTGAGTCGGAGGGCACGCGATGAGCGCGCCGACCGCCGGGGAGATCGAGCGTCTGCTGGGCGATCCGTACGACGGGGACAACCCGTACGGATTCGCGGCGGCCGTCCGCCGTGACGAACAGGACGCGTTCCCGGAGGAGTTGTGCGCCGCGCTGCGCGAGGCGGGCTTCCATCTCAACTACCTGCCGACGGAGTGGGGCGGCCGGTTCGAGTCCTTCGAGCACAGCATGGTGACGGTCCGCACCGCCGCCCGCCGGGACCTGAACATCATGCCGGGCACCATGTTCGGCATCACCGCGGCGACCTGCCTGGCACTGCACGGCTCGCCGGAGCAGCAGAAGCATGTGGCGGAGATCCTCGGCAGGGGCGGCGCGGTGGGCTTCGCCCTGTCGGAGGCCGACCACGGCAGCGACCTGCTGGCCAACACCGTGCGACTCGAACCGGCCCTGGACGGTTGGGAGTTGTCGGGCGAGAAGTGGATGGTGGGCCTCGGCCGCCGCTGCGAGGCGCTGTATCTCGTGGCCCGGACGGGCGGGCGGGGGCCGGGCGCCTTCACGGCGGTGCTGCTCGACCTGTCAGGAGACGTCGAGCGCGGCCCGGCCGTTCCCACCTCGGGTATGCGGGGCGTCGACTTCGCCCACCTCCGTTTCGACCGACTCCCGGTCCCCGCCGAGGCGTTGGTGGGCCACGAGGGGCAGGCGCTGGAGTCGGTGATGAAGGCCCAGCAGGTGGTCCGGGTGATGAGCATGGCCGGCAGCCTCGGCTGCGCGGACACTGCCCTGCGGCTGACCCTGGACTTCGCGTCGGCACGCCGGGTCGGCCGCGCAACGGTACGAGAATCGCCTTATCCCAGGCGCGAGTTGGCGGTCGCGTCGGCCGCTCTCCTGGCGGCGGACGTCACAGCTCTGACCGCCGCCCGGGGTATCCATGTGTTCCCGGAGGTGTTCAGCGTCTGGGGCTGCGCGGCGAAGCACGTGGTCGCGGAGAACACCGAGGACCTGATCCGCCGCTGCGCCACGGTCCTGGCGACCCGCTCGGTACTCCGCACGGAGGGCCCGGGCGACGGCCTGTTCCAGAAGCTCCAGCGGGACGCGGCGATCGTTCGAGTCGTGGACACCAGCACCCTGGCCAACCTGCGCGCATACGCGGCTCAACTACCGACACTGGCACAGGGCAACGGACCCGGGGGCGGGGGGAACGGCGCGACAAACCACGACGGCGCAGCACGCGCCGTCGAAGAGAACTCCCAACGCCGAGAACTCACCCGCCACATACGCGAGGTCTTCGACCTCACCGAACCCCTCCCCCCATACGTCCCAGAACGCCTGGACCTGACCGCCCGAGGCAACTCCCCCATAACCACAGCCCTGTTCGACATCGCGCCCCATGCAACAACCGCCCTCACCACCCAGGGCGACCGAACAACCGCATCTCTGACAACCCGCCTCACCACCAGCCTCACCCAACTGACCGAAGACATGGCCACGGCCGACCGAGACACCGGCCTGGTGGACGCCGCGGACCGCTTCGCCCACCTCCACGCCGCCGCCTGCTGTCTCCTCCTCTGGTGGGCCAACCCCACCCGCCCCCTGTTCGGCGCGGAGCCCGGCGACACCCGCTGGCTCGCCGCGTGTCTCGCCTATCTCCTCGCCCGAGCGGACGGCACCGACCCACGCCGGGAGGCCCACGCACTCCTCCCCGCCCTGGACATCACCACGGAGCTGCACACCCGTAACCAACTCTTCTGCGCGCACCCGGAGCAACTCGCGCCGCACCCCGAACCCGCCGCCGACCACTGACCGTTGGGAGACCCCGTGCCGAAGTCGGACCTCACGGAGCTGGCCGGGCGATTGGAACGCCACCTGGGCGATCCGCACGACCCCGCGAGCCGCATGCCGTACACCCGTGTCCTCGAGTACGACGAACGGGAGGACTATCCCTACGAGTTCGTCAACCTTCTCCAGCGCTGGGGCGCGCTGGACCACTCGCTCCCCCGCGCCCAGGGCGGCAAGGCGGGCGATGTGGAGATCGGTTTCAACCTGATGCGGCTGATCGCCCGCCGGGACCCGACCACCGCGACCGCGTTCATCATCACCAGCCTCAGTTTCATGCCGGCCTGGGTGGCGGGCACCGACGCCCAGAAGCGGGCCATGGTGGACGCCATCCAGCACGGAACCCGCTACGCCTGGGGCCTGTCCGAGCGGCGGCACGGCAGTGATCTGCTCGCCAACGAGATGACCGCCGAGAAGACGGACGGCGGCTATCTCCTCACCGGGGAGAAGTGGCTGATCGGCAACGGCCGGGTCGCCGACGGGCTCAGCGTCCACGCCCGTACCGACCCCCGGGGCGGACCCGGCGGCTACTCCGTCTTCGTCCTCGACAAACGGCAGACCCCCGCCGGGACCGTGGACGAGCTGCCGCGCGAGCGCATGCACGGACTGCGCGGGCTGGACATGAGCGGTTTCCGTCTCGACCGGGTCTTCGTGCCGGACTCCGCGCTGATCGGCAGAGAGGGACAGGGTCTGGAGATCGCGCTCAAGACCTCGCATACGGCCCGGGCCCTCATCAGCGGCATCGCGTTGTCGGCGGTGGACACGGGGCTGCGGATCACGCTCGACTTCACCGAGGGGCGGACGGTCTTCGGCCGTACGGTCAGTGATGTCCCTTACTCCCGGCGCCAGTTGGTGGAGTGCTTCGCGGATCTGATGGTCGCCGACGCGGTCAGTCTGGGCGCGGTGCGGGCCCTGCAGGTGGTGCCGGAGCAGACCAGCGTGTGGTCGTCCGTCGTCAAGTACTTCGTGCCGACGGTCCTGGAGCGCACCTTCGCCCAGCTCAACGTCGTACTCGGAGCACGCTTCTATCTGCGCGACCATCCGCACTACGCGATCCACCAGAAGATGCTGCGTGATCTGCCGGTCGCCAACTTCGCCGACGGCAACACCGTCGTGAACCTCAAGAACATCGCGCTCCAGCTCGACGGCCTCCTCACCACGGCCGCGACCGCCGACGGGACACTGCGCGAGGAGGCAGGCGAACGCGCGGCCGTGCTCTACGGCATCGACCGCGAGCTGCCGCTGTACCGGCCCTGGGACCAGGAGTTGTACAGCCGGGGCCGGGACGACGCCCTCCTCGCCGCGCCCGCCGCGCTCGTACGGTTGCGCCGGCTGGCCGGGGAGGCCAAGCGGGACGAGCGCGACCGGCTGACCCGGGCGGCTGACACGGCGGAGCAACTCCTCGCCGGGGCCGAGTCGTTGCGCGAGCGCGTGATCTCGCTCAAGGCGTCGCTGGGCCGGGAGTACGGCCAGTCCGCCGAACTCTTCGACCTGGCCAAAGAGTACTGCCTCCTGCACGCTGCCGCCGCCTGCGTGCACACCTACGTCCACTCCGCCGCCGCGTTCGAGGACCCGCTGCCCAGCGGCGCGCTGCTCCTGCTCCAACTGGAGCGCGTGCGACGGCACCTGCGTCCTCACGAAGCCGTCACCGACGCCGGTGTGGTCGACGACGTGATGCGGGTGCTGCGGCATCTGCACCGGGAGAACCGGCTGTTCTCGTACTGGCAGTTCCCGCTCGCCGAGCGCGGCGACCTGCCCGCCGCCGGGCTCTGACCGGAGTGCCGGATGCCGAACCCCGACCGCCATCTGTGGCTGCTGCCGGACTCGGCCGCCGAGGCGTTCATCGATCGCTCGGGCGGTCCGGCCCTGCTCGACGCCGCCGAGCGCGAGCGGTGCGAGCGCGTCCTCGCGCCGCCCGAACGGCGCCGCCGGCTGGCCGCCCGGCTGCTGGCCCGGCACGCCCTCAGCTCCCGCACCGGCCGACCGCTCGACTCCTGGCGTTTTCACACCACTTCGGACGGCAGACCGGAACCCGAGCCGTCCGCGGAGCACCGGCTGCGCTTCAACCTCTCCCACACCGACGGCCTGACCGCCTGCGTGGTCACCGACGGCGGCCGGGCCTGCGGGGTGGACGCCGAACGTTCACCGGCGGGCGCCGACGCGGTCGCGCACCTCCCCCGATTCTTCGCCGACCGGGAGCGCGCAGAACTGGCGGCCGTCCCGGACGCCGCACTCCCCGACCATGTCGCCGCCTACTGGGTGCTCAAGGAGGCGTACCTCAAGGCGCTCGGCACGGGCCTGCGCCGGGACCTGTCCACGATCGCCTTCACCGGCCTGACCGGCGGCACCATCCGCCTGTACGACACCGGTGAACCCGAGCCGGCGCGCCGGCGCTGGCACTTCGACCTCATCCATCCGAGCCCCGGTCATGTGGTGGCAGTCGCCGCCGCAGAAGGCACACCGGGCGGACTGGTCACCACCACGCTCACCAGCTGACTCCAAGGAGCACTCGATGTCCGCCAAGCCCAGCATCGCCGTCGTCGGCGGTGGCGTCGCCGGCCTCTCCGCCGCCTACGCCCTGCGCGAGCACGCCGAGATCACCCTGTTCGAACGCGAGGACCACTACGGCGGACACGCCAACACCGTCGAGGTCGAGGACGCCGGCCGGGTCCTGGGCATCGACACCGCGTTCGTCGTCTTCAACCGCCCCGCCTACCCCAACCTCAGCGGGTTCTTCGACGAACTGGGCGTGGAATCCAAGCAGTTGCTGAGCGGCTTCAACTTCTTCGACCTCACCGAGGGCGTGCAGTACGGCAGCGACGAGATGGACCTGCCGGAGGAGGAGGTGCGCGCCCGCTACCCGGAGGCGTTCCAGACCATCTGGCGCGAGGCCCGCCGGTTCCACGAGGAGGGCCGCCGGGACTTCTTCCGCAAGCGCACTGACATGCCGATGGGCGAGTACCTCGACCGGGGCGGCTACAGCCAGGAGTTCCGGTACGGCTACTTCATCCTGCTGTGCAGCGCGGTGTGGTCGGTGCCCGCCGAACTGGTCTGGGAGATGCCGGCCACGACCGTGATCGCGTTCTTCATGGCCCACGACGAGACCGGCCTCGGCGGCCGCCGCGTGGACTGGCGGACCGTGGGCGGCGGTTCGATCTCGTACGTCCGCAAGGTGCTCGCGGCGATCGACCCGAAGGTGCGGCTGTCCGAGCCGGTGACCGGGATCCACCAGGACGAGGACGGGGTCACCGTGCGGACCGCGGGCGGCTCCGAGCGCTTCGACCACGTGGTGCTCGCCACGCACGCCGATGTGACCCGTGCCCTCCTGGAGAACCCCACCGACCGACAGCGCGAGCTGCTCGCGCCGCTGCGCTACAACGCCTCCACGGTGATCCTGCACACCGATCCGTCCGTGATGCCGGCCGACCGGTCCCGCTGGGAGGCCTGGAACTACGGCAAGGTGACGGTCGACGGGCAGCCGCGCACGTACGTGGCCTACTACATGAACAAGCTGCACGACTTCGAGTCGGAGACCGACTACTTCGTCACCCTCGACTGCCCGCTGCCGGTCGCCGAGGACACCGTCATCCGCACCTTCCACTACGAACACCCGGTCCTCGACATGGCGATGCGCCGCGCCCAGCAGACCGTCTACGAGGTCAACGAAGGACCCCGGGTCAAGCTGTGCGGCTCGTACTTCCACTCCAAGCAGCAGTACCACGACCAGATCGGCTCGCACGAGGCCGCGTTCTCCGCCGGGAAGGAGGCGGCGGCCCAGTTGCTGCGCGAACTGGGCCGGTAGGCCGGGTCAGTTGTCCGCCCGGTCCAGCCCGTCCGCCCCGTCGGCGTGCCGCCGGGCCGACTCGTTCTGCTGGGCCATGCGGCGCAGCGCCATGAGCGCGGGTTCCAGGAGGACGGTGAGCAGGAGCGCGCGTTCGGCGACCTCCAACGGGTCCTCGATCCCGTCCAGTTGGTCGAGATCGAGGACCGCGGTCTCCTCGGCCAGCCGGGCGTACGGCAGGAGGACCCGCATGTCCAGTGGTGAGCCGAGGGTGCGCAGCGAGGCGAGGGTGTCGGCCAGTGTGACGCGGGCGGGGGCGGACTTGTGCACGTCCCAGCCCAACTCCTCGATCAGCGCGTCGACTTCGGCCGGTTCCGGAGAGTCCGCCTCGGTCTCGTCGGCCAGCCGGATCGCCCCGAGCGTGAGCCCCAGGAGGCGGTGGGTGTCCGCGGTGTGCTCGGCGAGGGCGCCCAGCACCTCCCGGGTGGTACTGACGGACAGGCCGCGTACGCCGATCAGCGCGCGGATCAACCGGAGTCTGCGCAGGTGGTTCTCGTCGTACTCGGCCTGCGTGGCCGACAGCTGGCGGCCGACCGGGAGGAGACCTTCGCGGAGGTAGTACTTGATCGTCGTGACGGAGACGCCACTGCGGCGGCTCAGCTCGGACATGCGCATCGGTCGGGCTCCGCTCTGGTCATTGGATACCTCTACTGTCTAACATGGATAGCGAAGGTATCCAAGAGAGCCTCTGCTCCGCCCTGCCTCTCAGAAGAAGGCCGCAGCCATGCCCACCCTGCCCTGGACCACTGTCAACAAGCCCGCTCCGGACGCGACGGCGTTCGTCATGGCGTCCCGCCTGGAGGTCCGCTCCCTCAAGGACGTCCCCCGCTTCTTCCTGCGGTCCCTCGCCGCGTGGAAGCAGGTGAAGAGCGCGCCCGGCGCGTACGGCGCCTCGCTGATCGCCGAGCCGCTGAAGCGCACGTTCTGGACACTGTCGGCCTGGGAGGACAAGCAGGCCCTCTACACCTACGCGCGGACCGAGCCCCACAAGTCGGTCATGACCGGCCTGCGCTCCACGATGAACCGCTCGGTCTTCACCTTCTGGGAGACCCCGGCGGCGGACCTGCCCATCGACTGGTCGGACGCGCGCGACCGGCTGGCCGCCCAGGAGCGCGCTGACGCCGACGGCAGCTCACCGACCGTCTGACCCCTCCTGCCGACTACCGCCGCACCACCGCACCACCGGATCGCTGGACCACTCGATTACTGGATCAGCCACTCCCCCTAGGAGACTCCCCCGCCATGACGCTGTCCGAAGAGAACCCGGTCGTGGAGGACGCGGCCGACGCGCCGCCGGCCACCGGCCGGCGGGTGCCGCTGTGGGTCGCGATCGTCGCGTGCAGCGTGCCCATGTTCATGGTCGCGCTCGACAACCTGGTCGTCTCGACGGCCCTGCACACACTGGCCGTCGACCTGGAGGCGAACACCCAGCAGCTCCAGTGGTTCGTCAACGCGTACGTCCTCAGTTTCGCCTGTCTGCTGATGACGGGGGCCGCGCTCGGTGACCGGTTCGGCCGACGCGCGGTCTTCGTGATCGGCATCGTCGTCTTCACTCTGGCCTCGGTCGGCTGCGGCCTCTCCGACACCAGCGCGCAGCTGATCACGTTCCGTACCGTGCAGGGCTTCGGTGCCGCGGCCGTGATGCCGCTGTCGCTCACCCTCCTCTCGCAGGCCGTCCCGGACCGGCTGCGCGGGCTGGCGCTCGGCCTGTGGTCGGGTGTGAGCGGTCTGGCCGTCGCGATGGGCCCGGTGGTGGGCGGCGCGGTGGTCGAGGGACTGGACTGGCGGTGGATCTTCTGGATCAACGTACCGGTGGGCATCGTCGCCGTGCCGCTGGTCCTTGCAACGCTCCGCGAGAGCAGGCTGCCCGGAGCCGCACTCGACCTGGTCGGCATGGTGCTGGCCGCCGCCGGCCTGTTCGCACTGGTGTGGGGCATCGTGAACGGCGAGACGGACGGCTGGACCTCGGCCGAGGTGCTCGGCGCGTTCGCAGCGGGCGCGGTTCTGCTGGCCGTGTTCGTCGCCTGGGAGGCCCGGGTCCCGCAGCCGATGCTGCCGCTGTCCTTCTACAGGGTGCGGGCGTTCACCCTCACCAACGTCGTCTCGGCGACCATGTACTTCGGTGTCTTCGGGTCCCTCTTCCTGCTGGCCCAGTACCTCCAGATCGTGCCGCCGCGCTCGCCGCTGGAGGCCGGGGTCCGCACGCTCGCCTGGACACTGATGCCGATGTTCGTCGCCCCCGTCGCGGGCCTGCTCACCGACAAGGTGGGCGGCGGCCGGCTGATGGCCCTGGGCCTCTTCCTCCAGGGCGTCGGGCTCGGCTGGATCAACCTGGTCGCGGACATCGACACCACGTACTCCTCCCTGGTCGGGCCGATGATCGTGGCCGGGATCGGCATGGGCTTCGTGTTCGCGCCGACAGCGGCGGTGGTGCTGGGCTCGGTCAGCCGCGAGCACGCGGGCAAGGCGTCCGGCGCCAACACCACCGTCCGGGAGATCGGCGGGGCGCTCGGGATCGCCGTACTGAGCACGGTGTTCGTGGCACACGGCAGCACGGGTTCGCCGCAGCAGTTCGTGGACGGGCTGCACCCGGCGGTGTGGGTCGGTGTCGTCGTGGTGTTCGCGGGCGCGCTGTGCGCGCTGGGGATTCCGCGTCGGCCCCGGCCGGAAACGGGCAGGGCGGCAGAGACGGAGATCCCGGCCGAGGCAGTGGCCGAGCGAGCCTGAAATCCCGCTCCACCCCGGAGCCGGTGACTGCCCGTACGTGACGGACGGGCAGTCACCGGCGCGTTCTGTTCGGCGGGAGCCTCTCCCTCTTTCCGCCGCCACCCCACCCCTCTACGATCACGTTGACCTGTCATGACGCGCTCACGCTCTCGCCATCGGGGGACTCCAACATGCGCAATCTGCTTCGCACCGCCACGGCCGGGGCTGTCACGGTCACCGCGGTCCTCGCCTGCGGCACCGCCCACGCCACCCCGCCCGGGCCGGGAGTGTCGGGCCGAATACTGGCCCAGACCACCATCGGCGACACCGACTACACCCTGCGGGAGATCACCATCCCCGCGGGCCAGGCCACCGGCTGGCACTACCACGACGGGCCGCTCTACGGTCTCGTCAAACAGGGCACCCTCAGCCACTTCGACTCCACCTGCGCATCCGACGGCGAGTATCCGCAGGGCAGCGCCATCAGCGAGCCGGCCGGTCCCGGGAACGTCCACATAGGCCGGAATCTCGGCAGCACGCCCGTCGTGCTCGACGTCCTGTACGTGCTGCCGCACGGCTCGCCCTTCTCTGAGGACGCGCCGAACCCCGGGTGCGACTTCCAGTGACCGGTCGCTGAACGGACCACCCGGCCGGATCACACGACAGGACCGCTCGGCCGGGTTCGGATCCCTTGCGGATCTACTCCGTCGGCAGCGGCTGCTCCGCCCAGATCGTCTTGCCGGTGCCCGTCTGGCGGCTGCCCCAGCGCTGGGTGAGCTGGGCGACGAGCAGCAGACCACGGCCGCCCTCGTCGTAGACGTGCGCGCGGCGCAGGTGCGGTGAGGTGGAGCTGCCGTCGGAGACCTCGACGATGAGGGCGCGGTCGCGGATCAGCCGCAGCTGGATGGGCGGTTCGCCGTACCGGATGGCGTTGGTGACCAGTTCACTGACGACGAGTTCGGTGACGAAGGCCTCCTCCTCCAGCCCCCAGGCGGCCAGTTGCTCCATGGCGGACTGACGGGTGACGGCCACGTGCGCGGGGTCCGGCGGGACGTCCCAGGTGGCCACCCGGCCGGCGCCCAGTGCGTGCGTGCGGGCGAGCAGCAGGGCCACGTCGTCGCCGGGCTGCTCGGGCAGCACGGCCTTGAGCACGGCGTCGCACACGGCGTCGAGCGAGGCTCCGGGCAGGTTCAGCGCGCGGCACAGCTCGGCGGTGGCGTGGTCGATGTCCCGGTCGCGGTCCTCGATCAGTCCGTCCGTGTAGAGGGCGAGGAGTGAGCCCTCGGGCAGTTTCAGCTCGGTCGCCTCGAAGGGCAGGCCGCCCACGCCGAGCGGCGGTCCCGCCGTCACCTCGATCAGCTCGGCGACACCGCCGGGCGGAACGAAGGCGGGCGGCGGGTGCCCGGCGGAGGCGAGGGTCAGCCGGCGCGAGACCGGGTCGTAGACGGCGTAGAGGCAGGTGGCGCCCAGTTCGGCGACGTCCGCACCGTCCTCCTCGTCGGCCAGATGCGTGACCAGGTCGTCGAGGTGGGTGAGGAGCTCGTCCGGCGGCAGATCGACGTCCGCGAGGGTCCGTACGGCCGTGCGGAGCCGTCCCATGGTCGCGGAGGACTGGATGCCGTGTCCGACGACGTCGCCGACGCAGAGGGCGACCCGGCTGCCCGACAGCGGGATGACGTCGAACCAGTCGCCGCCGATGCCGGCCACCGATCCGCAGGGCAGGTAGCGGTGGGCGACCTCGACCGCGGCCTGGCCTGGCAGCCCCCGGGGCAGCAGGCTGTGTTGCAGGGCCAGCGCGGTCGTGCGCTCGCGGGCGAAGCGGCGGGCGTTGTCGACACAGACGGCGGCGCGACTGGTCAGTTCCTCGGCTAGGACGACGTCGTCCTCGGTGTAGGGGTCGGGTCGGCCGATGCGCAGGAAGACCGCGACGCCCAGGGTGGTGCCGCGGGCCCGCAGCGGCACGGTGACCATGGAGTGGACGCCCTTGCGGTACGGGCGACCGACGGGCTCGCGGGCGTTGCGCTCCGCCACCCACTCGTCGAACGCCCGCTCGCCGACCCGTCCGAGTACCGCCCGGCCTTCCGCGATCGCCCGCACGGGCGGGGTGGACGGCGGATAGGTGTCCTTCGCACCCAGCGCGATGACGGCCTCGGGTGTGCCCTCGGTGACGGATCCGTGGGCGACCCGGTGCAGTACGACCTCGTCGGCCTGTGCGGGCGTGGGCTCCTCCGCGCCGAGCACCCAGTCGAGCAGGTCGACGCTGACGAAGTCGGCGAACCGGGGCACGACGAGTTCGACGAGTTCCTCGGCGGTGCGCACGACGTCGAGGGTGGTCCCGATGGCCGCGGCCGCCTCGTTGAGCAGGGCGAGCCGCCGCCGCGACCAGTGCTGTTCGCTGCTGTCGAACGCGGCGATGCCCACGGAGACGACGGCACCCAGGTCGTCGCGGACCGGCCACATCTCCATGCTCCACGCGTGTTCCCGGCCGTCGTCCGCGTCCTTGCCGAAGGTCTCGTAGCGGACGGGGACGCCTGTGCGGGTGACCTCGCGCAGGTTGAGCAGGAATCCCTCGCTGATCCGGTCGTCGGGCACGATGTTCCCGTCCGCGTAGAACTGCCCGATCAGGGTCTGTTCCTCGACCCCCATCAGATCGCAGGCGGCGTCGTTGAGCCACGTGTAGCGCTGGTTCGTGTCGAAGGCGGACATCGACACGGAGGCCTGCCGGATGGCCCGCTCCAGCGAGGCGGGCCCCTGTACGACCGGCTGCGGCTCGGGCGCCGCAGGTTCGGGGAGGGCCGTGACGACGAATCCCCGCGCCTCGCCGTCCGCGCCCAGTACGGCGCACGCGCTGACGGTGAGTTCGACGCGGTGGCCGTCCCGGTGGCGGAGCGCGACCACACCGGCCAGCTCGGTCATCGCCGTCGGCGGCGGGTCCTCGGCGAGGAGGTCCGCGGCCGGGCGTCCGACGACGGCCTCCGCCGCGTGCCCCGTCAGCCGCCGGGCACCCTCGCTCCATCCCGTCACCATGCCTCGGGCATCGATGATCACCGCGGCGGCGACTTGTTTCATACGCCCCAGGATGGTCCCTGGGCCCCGGGGCATCAACCCCGACGACCCACCCCGGCCCGGCAACCCCTCCTGACCGCCCCGCTGCGGGCGGCCAGGACCAGCTCAGGAGCGCGTCAGCCCTTGTGGGCGCGGAGTGCGGCGAGAGCACGGTCCGCGTGGGTGTTCATCCTCAGCTCGCTCGTCACGACCTCCAGGACCGTCCGGTCCTGGGCTATGACGAAGGTGACCCGCTTGGTGGGCAGCACCGAGAACCCGCGCTTGACGCCGAACAGCTCACGGACCGTCCCGTCGGCGTCCGACAGCAGCGGCATGCCGAGCGTGTGGCTCTGCGCGAACTCCTGCTGGCGGTCGACGGAGTCACCGCTGATGCCCACCGGCCGCGCGCCTACGGCGGCGAACTCGGCGGCCAGGTCCCGGAAGTGACAGGCCTCGGCGGTGCAGCCGGGAGTCAGGGCAGCGGGATAGAAGAAGAGAACGATCGGCCCGTCGACGAGCAGTTCGGACAGCCGACGCGGCGCTCCGCTCTCGTCGGGCAGCTCGAAGTCCTCGATCTTGTCCCCGACGTTCACCTTTGTCATGACCGGACCTCTCCGTTCTTCGCGACACTGCGTGCCCACAGGACGAGCGGAACCTGGAGCGGCAGCCGCCCGATGGCTCCGGCCCGCAGGGCGGCGGGCCTGTTCCGCCAGTCGACGGCCATCTTCACGTTGGCCGGGAAGACCCCGACGAAGAAGCCCGCCGTGGCCAGCGCGGCGACCCGCCGGGTACGCGGCAGCGCGATCCCGGCCGCGAGTGCGAGTTCGGCGGCGCCACTGGCGTACGTCCAGGTCCTGGGTGTGCCCGGCAGCGAGCGCGGCACGATCGCGTCGAACGTGCGGGGCGCGACGAAGTGGGTGACACCTGCGGCGGCCAGCAGACCGGCGAGCAGCAGGGGTGAACGTTGGGACCGGGGCACGCTTCCTCCTCGGATGGTGTGCCGGGCGATCCTACTGGACGGTAAATCCAGTTCGAGAGGGGGGTGTTCGACTGTCTCCCGTGGTCAGGCCGTGGGCTCGCCGGAATCGGCGAGCGTTCCCAGCCACTGCTGCAGGAGGGCCGCCTCGACCACGGTGAGCCGCTGCGGGGGTTCGGCGCGCAGCCGGGCGGCGAGGGTGGCCGCCGCCGCCGGTACCGCGCTCTCCCGGCCGGTGTCGCGCGGTTCGCCGGTGTCGGCGGGGCGGGTGACGGAGTCGATCACCGAGTCCCGCAGGCGGGCGGCGAACCGGATGTCGGGGTACTGCTCCGGCCTGGTGAGCATGGACAGGGCCGCGCCGACGTTCGCCGCCATGACGACCCGGGTGGCGGCCTCCGGAGGGACGGTCAGCAGCCCGGCCGCCGCGCACCGCTCCAGCACGCCGTGCAGCAGGGCGTGGGCCTCATTCGCGGCGGCTGGGGGCGTGGTGAGCTCGGGCGAGTACATGAGGCGGTAGTGGTTCGGGTGGTCCAGCGCGAAGCGCATGTGGTTGTCCCAGCCGCGCTTGAGGTCGGCGACCGGGTCGTCGCTGGGCCGGGCGGCGCGCTTGGACGCGAGGTACTGCTCGAATCCCCGGTCGACCACTGCGGCGAGCAGCCCCGCCTTGTCGCCGAAGAGCCGGTAGAGCATCGGCGCCCCCACGCCCGCCGCCTCGCACACGGCCCGCGTCGACACATCGGCTGCCGACGCCCGGCCCAGCAACTCCGTGGCGGCGTCCAGGATCTTCTCTCTCGCGTCCATGCCTTCACGGTACGACATTCGTAGCGACGTTACGAGCACCCTTTATCGTCGCTACGATTCCGTGATACCGTCGATACGAATCAACCGTAACGTCGATACGAAGCGATGACGAAGGGATCCGTCATGACCTCTCGGACCAGCACCACCCCGTCCGGCACTCCCCGCACCGGCCCCCGCGTCGCGATCGTCACCGGCGGCTCGCGCGGGATAGGGCGGCAGGTGGCCCAGCAGCTCGCCGCCGACGGTTTCGCCGTGGTGGTCGGCTACGCAGGCAACAAGGAGGCCGCCGAGGACGCCGTGCACACCATCGAGGCCGCCGGCGGCGCCGCGCGCTCCGCCCGCGCCGATGTCGCCGACGAGGCCGACGTGAGCGCCCTGTTCGACCTCGCGGAGAGCACGTACGGAGGCGTCGACGCCGTCGTCCACGCGGCCGGCCGGATGGCTCTGTCCCCGATAGCCGAACTCGACCTGGACGAGCTCGACGCCGTCCACCGCACCAACATCCGGGGCACGTTCGTCGTCGACCGGGAGGCGGCACGGCGGCTGCGGCCGGGCGGAGCGCTCGTCAACTTCTCCACGTCGGTTCTCGGCCTGTCCTTCCCCGGCTACGGCGCCTACGCGGCGAGCAAGGGCGCCGTCGAGGCCCTCACGCTGATCCTCGCCCGGGAGATGCGCGGCCGGGACATCACCGTCAACGCCGTCGCGCCCGGACCGACGGCCACCGACCTGTTCCTCGACGGGAAGGACGAGGAGACCGTCGCCCGCCTGGCCGCCCAGCCGCCGCTGGAACGCCTGGGCACGCCTCAGGACATCGCCTCGGTCGTGTCCTTCCTGGTCGGCCCGGCCGGCCACTGGGTCAACGGCCAGGTGTTGCGTGCCAACGGGGGCATCGCCTGAGCCGCCGGCAACCGCCGCCCGCGAGCACCCCACCGACAGGAGTGCCCTCGCCGCGTCACCGACCGGGCGGTGCCGTCGTTCTCCAGGCTTCGGGAGGCACACGGCTCGCGGGACGTGAACAAGGAGCGGCGAGGAATGAGCATGGCGGCTGCGGAGCAGGACACCGGTGACCGGGACGGCAAGGGAGCCCCGGTTCGCCGACGGGGGTTTCTCAAGGCCGCGAGCGGTACGGCGCTCACGGCGGCCGGCGTCGGTGCCGCCCCAGCCCCGGCCACCGCCCGTGCCGTGGCCCCCACGATCGGGTTCACCATGCCCACACTCACCTTCGACGACCCGGCCACCCAGCGCCGACTGGGCAGGCTCTACGCGTCCGCGCTGACGGACATGTCCGACCGCAACACCATCAGGGCGGATCCGGCGGTCTACGACAGGGCGGGGCTGCTCACCGACCCGCCCGGCACCGTCGTACGGGCCGGGGCCGGCTATCCGACGCCGCAGCGATGGACCCGGGACGCGGCCGTCAACGCGTGGAGCGCGGCCTCCCTGCTGGCTCCGGGACTCGGCCGCAACACCCTCTGGTCGGTGGTGGACCGAGGGCCGGGCGGACTGGTCGTACAGCAGGACAACCAGTGGTGGGACCAGGTCGTGTGGATCGTGGCCGCCTGGCACCACTACCTGGTCACCGGCGATCGGGACTTCCTGGCCAAGGCGCACGAGACGGCCGTCCACACGATGGAGGCGCGCGAGGCGCACAGCTTCAACAGTACGTACGGGCTCTTCCGGGGGCCGGGGTTCATGAACGACGGGATCTCCGGCTATCCCGATCCGCCCTGGACCTCGGGTGTCCGTTCGTCCTTCGTCCTCGACCATCCGCACGCCGCCGACCTGCTGTGCCTGTCGACGAACTGCCTGTACTACGGCGCGCGATCGGCTCTGGCGGCCATGGCCGATGCCCTGGGCAAGCCAGCGGAGGCATCGGCGTGGCGTGCGGCGGCCGAGCGGCTGCGTACCGCGATCGACCGGCATCTGTGGCGGCCGGACGCGGGCACGTACGCGTATCTCGTGCACGGTGCCGGTCCGTCCGCCGGCCGTGTCGACACCTCGCAGGAGGGCGCCGGACTCGCTCTCGCGCTGTTGCTCGGCGTGGCCGACGGGCAGCGGGCGCGGCAGATCCTGGACAGCACCCACTGGCAGCCGCACGGCATCGTCAATGTCTGGCCGCACTTCGCCCGGTTCGGCGCCGGCCGACCCGGTCGGCACAACGTGATGGTCTGGCCGATGGTGCACGGCCTGTACGGACTGGCCGCGGCCGGCGCCGGCCGGGCCGAACCGTTCGCGCGTGCCGTAGAGACCTTGGCGGACCTCGTCACAGGCAGCGGGGGCGACTTCTACGAGGTGTACGACTCGGTGAGCGGGACGGTCGACGGCGGCTGGCAGAGCGGCGCGAGCGGCAGAGCCGAGCACTTCGTCTCGCAGCCGCATCAGACCTGGTCGGCGACCGCGTATCTGCGCCTCGTCCACGAAGGGCTGGTCGGCCTGGAGCACTCGACGGACGCGGTGCGGCTGAGACCCTGTCTGCCTCGGCGGTGGGGGTCGGTCCGGCTGCGCGGGCTGCGCTGGCGGGGCATGACCCTCGACATCGCACTGACCGGCGCGGGGAACCGGGTGCGCTCCTGCACGGTGGACGGACGACCGGCCGCCCCGGTTCTCGCCGCGGCCGGAACCGGTCGGCACACGGTCGAGCTGGTGCTCGACGGGGAGTGACCGATCGCACCGCGGACGCGGTGCGACACGGCGCGAGGTGCTGCGTCAGACGCTGGGGAGGGGTTCGACGACGCCCGCCTCGCCGTCATCGTCGAGGGAGTAGGCGAGGAAATCGTCGACCATCCGGTGGAACAGGCCGGCGAGCTGCTGAAGTTCCTCGGCGGACCAGCCTCCGAGGGCCATCTGCATACCGCGGCGGCTCGCCTCTCTGACGCGCTCGACGGCCTCCTTACCCGTCGCCGTCAGCTCAATGCGCTGCGCGCGGCGGTCGTCGGGGTCGGGAACCCGGGTGACGTATCCGGCCTTCTGGAGCTGCTGCACCTGACGGGTGACATGGGAGGCCTCGACCGCGAGCCGGTTGGCGAGTTCGCCGGGGCGCATCGGTTCGGAGTCGGCGATCTGCCGAAGGAGCGCGGTGGCGGCCCGGTCGAGCGGGACTCCGGCGATGGCCATCAGACGGTCGTGCTGCCGGGCACGGCTGAGCAGATACGAGATGCGGGTGAGAGCTCGCTCGATCTCTGCCACATCCTTCGGGGCGGGAGCGGTCTTGGGTGGCGGTGTGGACATACCCTCAAGTTTACCATCTCGTTGCGTAACTCAAGTAAATTCGGCAGTCGGGGCTCTCCCGGCCGATCGAACGCATCGAACGCATCGAGATGCGGTGCGCAAGGGAAGCGGGAAGACCCTGGGTGCAACCCGCCCCGCCCCCACCCTCGTTCACGAAGTGGCGGCACCGAGCCAGTAGCCGAACCCCCGACGGGTGTGGATCAGCACCGGCGCCTCCTGGTTCACCTTGCGGCGCAGCCGCGAGACGAGCTGCTCGATCGCGTTGCCGCCCCGGTACTCACCCCACACGTGCCGGGCGATCTGTTCCTTCGACAGCACCTTCCCGGAGTTGACCAGGAGGTGGCGCAGCAGCCGGTACTCCGCCGGAGTCAGATCGAGCGGACGCGGCCCGCGGTACGCCTCGCAGGTGGCGTCGTCCAGGGCCAGATCTCCGTACGACAGCGCCCTCGGCTGCCCTGCGGGGCTCCAGCCGCGCAGCAACACCTGTACGCGGACCAGGACTTCGGCGACACGGAAGGGCGTGGTCACGTAGTCCCGGCCGACCGGGCCCATCGCCGACAGCAGTGCGCCGAGGGAGTCGGGGGCGGCCAGGAAGAGAACCGCCGGGCGTTCACCGGTGACGCGATGCCGCCGCGCCAGCACGTCCAGGTCCGGCAGGGCCAGGTCGAGCACCACCAGGTCGAACCGGAAGCCCCCGAGCCGGGTCAGCGCCTCGGCCCCGGAGCCTGCGGTGCCGACCAGATAGCCCGCCAACTCCAGCGCCGTCGCCAGCAGTTCGACGGTCACGGGATCGCCGGCGATGATCAGGACATGCTGCCCGCGATCCTGGACCAGCGCCGGTTTCTCGCAGATGTCCGCTTGGGGAAGACCGTTCATATGGGGTCCACGCTTCACGTCTCAACGGCCGCGCGAACCACCCCGGTCGGCCGTCCGGCGACACGGGACGGCAGGACCAGTGGGGTGCACGCCGCGCCGCCCTGTGCGGTCAGGGGGTGTGCTGGGGCACGGCGGCCTCACGGCCGTCGCTCGCGTCGATGGCCGACAGCACGTCGTCGACCATCCGGTCCACGAAGGCGGTCAGGCGCCGGAGTTCATCGGGCGACCAGCCCTCCAGGGCCCTCCGCATGCTGCGGCAACTGACCTCCCGGATGCGGACGACCGCGTCCTCACCCGCCGCGGTTAGCTGGATGCGCTGCGCGCGGCGGTCGTCGGGGTCGGGTACGCGCGTGACGTAACCGGCCTTCTGGAGCTGCTGAACCTGGCGGGTGATGTGCGAGGCCTCCACCGCCAGCAGGTTCGCCAGCTCTCCCGGGCGCAGGGGTTCGGAGTCGGCGATCTGCCGCAGGAGCACCACGGCGGAGCGCTCCAGCGGGACGCCTGCCAGCTTTCTCAGCAGCCCGTGCTGCCTGGCGTGGTAGGCCAGGTGAGCGATGCGATTGAGATTCCGGTCGATCTCGGCCACGTCTGTCGCCGCCGAAGCGAGGACTTCCGCTGACGGTGGTGTGAGCATGTCCGCCACCCTAACATTCTGCTTGCGTGACTCAAGCAAAATAACCACACCCCTTCCCGGATTCGACACCGTTCGACATTAGCTTGCTTGACTCAAGTAATTCAGATGTGCTTGCCTGACTCAAGCAAAACGGAGTCCTTCGCCGTCGGCAGCACCCCTGCGACCCGACGGACCCCGCACACCACAGCCGCAGGAGTTCTCATGACCCGCACCACCTGACCACCGTCCCCGGTGACCGCCCAGGTCACCGAAGCCCGCGCAGCGAAGAGCAGCGGGCACCCGGACCGGGGCCGCCTTGAGCGGAGGAGGCCCCGCCGCGCCGAACCCGTGGGGACGGGGCCCGGCGCGCCCCTCGGACTCGGCGTCGGACAACTCCCCCCGTCCGGCGCCGGGTCCGAGGACACCCCCCCCGGTTCGACGGCACTCCTCGTGGCCACTGGGCAGCACCCCGGCCCACCCTCCCCGGCGTACGAGGCCGACAGTGCCACCGAGACCGTCCCGCTCACCGCCCACCACCGTCCCCCGGGCCCACACGCCCCCGAAGCGAGCAGTGCCGGCCGGGCCGGCCTCAGGAGACGGAAGGCAGGACACCCTATGAGGACCTTCGTACGAGTCGGACTGGCCGGGGCGGTCGCGTGCGGCGTGCTGGTCACGGCGATCGCCGTCGGACGCGACGACGACGGTTCGGCGGCGCCACAGGGCCCGTACGTGGCGCTGGGCGACTCCTACACCTCGGGCCCGGGGATTCCCACCCAGGCCACCACGCCCGCGGGCTGTGACCGTTCCGACCGGAACTATCCCTCCCTGGTCGCGCGGCAACTGGCCCTGGACACTGCCGACTTCCGCGACATGAGTTGCAGTGGAGCGAAGATCGCCGACCTCTCCTCGGCCCAGACCACGGACAACGGCGTCAACCCGGCCCAGCTGTCCGCGCTCACCGCGAGGACCGGGCTGGTCACGATCGGGGTGGGCGGCAACGACATCGGTTTCGCCGCCACGATCCAGGAGTGCGTCAAGAAGGGCGTCGTCTACCGGCTGACCGGCAGCGACAGGTTCACCGGGAACGACGCCCCCTGTCACGGGGAGTACGTCTCCGACGGCGCCGACAAGGTGTCGCGGCGGATCGACACGGCGGGCGATCGGCTGACCGCCGCGCTCGCCGAGGTGAAGCGCCGGGCGCCGCGGGCCGAGGTGTACGTCGTCGGCTATCCGGCGATCCTGCCGTCCACGGGCAAGCGCTGCGACGACGACATGACCCTCGCTCCCGGGGACATGCGGTTCCTCGACGCCAAGGAGCGGCAGCTCAACAGCACGCTGCGGAAGCGGGCCGAGGCCGCCGGGGCGGTGTACGTCGACACCTACGGGCCGTCCGTCGGCCGTGACGCCTGCGCGGCTCGGGACAGCCGCTGGATCGAGCCCTTGATACCGGCGGCGGACGCGGCCCCGGTTCACCCCAACGAGCGAGGTGAGCGCGGTATGGCCGACGCCGTGCTGCGCGCCGTGAAGGCTTCGGGATGAGCGCCCATGTCCCATTGAGCGGACGAGTACCCGTGCGACACCCATACGCCGAGAACCCTTCCGCGATGTGAGGGAAGCAGCGCATCCGGGCCGATGCGATCGGCCCGGGCCCGTCGACGCCCGCGACATCCAGATCGACACCGTCCCGGACACGAACCGCGGCCTGACCGCCGACCACCCCCCAGAGCCCCCACGCATGAACACCAACACCGTTACGCAGAAGGCGAGTTACTCATGTCAACCACAATGAGGTCCGTGCACACCGCGAAGGACAAGGTCGAGGTCGTCGACGTCGAGCGCCCCGTCCCCGGCCCCAAGGACGCCCTCATGCGTGTGCGTGCCTGCGGCATCTGCGGCACCGACACCTTCTTCCTCCACCTCGGCGGCATGCCCAGCGCCGACGGCACCATGCGGGCCATCCCGCTGGGACACGAGCCCGCCGGTGAGATCATCGAACTCGGCGCTGAAGTAAGGGACTTGAAGGTCGGCGACCGTGTCGTCGTCAACCCGCAGGGCGTGTCGTCCGGCATCATCGGCTGCGGCGGCGCACACGGAGCGATGAGCCAGTACCTGCTCCTGGACGACTGCGAGGTCGGAAAGACGGTCGCCGTCTTCCCCGACACCGTCCCCTTCGACGTCGCCTCACTGAACGAACCGATGGCGGTGGCCCGGCACTGCGTCAACCGCTCCGAAGCCACACCCGAGGACACCGTCGTCGTCTTCGGTGCCGGCCCCATCGGCCTCGGCGCCACCATCTGGCTCAAACTCCGCGGCGTCAAGCACGTCGTCGTCGCCGACGTCATCCCCGAGCGCCTCGAGACCGCCCTCGCCATCGGCGCCGACGCCGTCATCAATTCCCGCACGGAGAACGTGACGGAGCGGTTGACGGAACTCCACGGCCAAGCCGCCAACTCCCTCGGCCAGCCCCGCCCCGGCACGGACATCTACATCGACGCCGCCGGCGTCCCCGCCGTCTTCAACACCACCGTCGACTCCGCCAAGTGGGGCGCCAAGCTCGTCATGGTCGCCGTACAGAAGAAGTCCGACCAGATCGACCTCGGCGGCATGCTGCGCAGCGAGCTCACCCTGATCGCCTCCCAGGGCTACCCCACCGAGATCTTCGAGGTCACCCCCGAACTCGTCGAACACCACGAAACCTTCGCCAAGCTCATCAGCCACCGCATCCCCTTCGCCGACGTCGGCAGCGCCTTCGATCTCGCCCTCACCCCCGGAGCCGCCGAGAAGGTCGTCGTCACGTTCGACGAACAGGACAACGGGCAGGACTGACAGCCGGGGGGCAAGCCAGTCACGACGGCGGGCGGGCTGGACCCGGGGAGACTCCAAAGCCCCGGGCCCCGCTCCCCCGCCCCACGGTCTCCGCTGGACAGGCAGCTCACAGGGCGGCGACGCCGAGGGCGATCGCGTCGGCAGGGCCTGGCTCTGTCGGCGGCCGACCCGGTTGCCCGTGCCCTCGGCGAGGGCCTGGCGCCGATGCTTGTCGGGCGGACCCGCAGGGGCATGCCATCCGGGGAGGGCTCGCTCTGGGGATCGGCACCATGCGCGACGAACCGCCGACCGAGGGGCTCGCCGGTGCCGCCGCACCGGCGAGCACACTGCTCGGTGCCGGGGCCACGCGTCCGGCCTTCGGCTTCGCGCCCTTCCTGCCCTGGCGGGCGGGCAGCCGTACCTGCCGGGCAGTCGACGGCAGGGCGCCCGGTGGTCTCCGCGGCGGGTGCGAACTCCCCGGGCGAAGCCACCGGTTCGGAGCAGGAGGGTGGCCCGAAGGGTCTATCGTGTCGGCATGTCCGTCCCTGAACTGATCCGTATCGTCTCCCGCGACTCGCCCATGGCACTGGCCCAGGTGGAACGGGTGCGTGCCGAACTGGCCGTCGTACATCCGCAGGTCCGCACCGAGGTCGTCCCCGTGAAGACGACCGGCGACAAGTGGATGGGCGATCTGTCCAAGGTCGAGGGCAAGGGGGCGTTCACCAAGGAGGTCGACGCCGCGCTGCTGGCCGGTGAGGCCGATCTGGCGGTGCACTGCGTCAAGGACGTGCCCGCCGACCGGCCGCTCCCCGCAGGCACGATGTTCGCCGCGTTCCTCAAGCGGGACGACATCCGCGACGCCCTGATCCACCCAGGTGGCCGCACCCTCGACGAATTGCCGGACGGCACCCGGATCGGTACGTCCTCGGTGCGCCGGATCGCCCAGCTGGCCGCGTCCCACCCGCACCTTGAGTGCGTGCCGTTCCGCGGCAACGCCAACCGGCGACTGGAGAAGCTCGCGGCCGGGGAGGCGGACGCGCTGCTCCTCGCCGTCTCCGGCCTGGAGCGCATCGGCCGGATGGACGTGGTCAGCGAGATCCTCTCCCCCGAGACGATGATGCCGCCGATCGGCGCGGGCATCCTCGCCCTCCAGTGCCGTGAGGGCGACACCGAGCTGATCGACGCGGTCAGCGGCCTCGGCGACCCGGACACGCATCGGGAGGCGACGGCCGAACGCATGTTCCTGCACGTTCTCCAGGGGCACTGCAACAGCCCGATCGCCGGGTACGCGAAGGTGGACCGCAGCGGTGAACTCTCGTTGCGCGCCTGCGTGTTCACCCCGGACGGCAAGGTGCAGCTCAACGCCCACGAGTGGGCGGGCCGCCTCGACCCGGCCACGCTCGGCACGTCCGTGGCGGTGGCGCTGCTGCGGCAGGGCGCGCGCGAGCTGATCGACAACATCGCGCACTGAGGACCGGGGTGCGGAAGCCGAGCCCGTCCGGCGGCGGCGAAGGCAGCATGCCGGTTCGGGTCGGTCCGTCACTCAGGTGGGTTCCGTTTGGCCCTTCTGGTCCCGCTGCTCCCTCAGGTCCCGCTGTTCCTTGAGGAAGTCGCTCGCCTGGTGAGCCACCCCGTCACGGGCGGTGCCGTGGTGTACGCCGACGCCGGTGAAGTCCTCGGGCAGACCGATCCCGCCCACCCAGAGGTGCCGGGCGGTCCACTCCTCCTCGACGCGCAGCTGGATCTGTACGTCCACCTGCGCGAGGGAGGCTTCCGGTCCGGCCGCGTAGAGGACGGCCGTGGCGCGGCGCAGCGGGTGGACGTCGAAGCCCTCGATGAACTGCGAGTTCCGCCAGTCGATGAAGGCGCCCTCGCCGTCGGCGCCGAGCCTGATGTCGATCTGGCCGTCCTCCAGGTGGACGCCGAAATGCCGGCTGCCGCGGTTCTCGACCGTCACCCGGAGGCTGAAATAGGTCAGTCCCTCGGCTGCGTCGTCGCGTCCGCGCGGCGGTTCGGCCGCGACCAGACGGTGGGCGCGGACACGCAGGCCGGCATGTTCGTCGTACTCGTGCCAGTCCCCGACCACGTTCGGCTCGTGCACAGTCCACCTCTCGACCTCGGATGGCTGCTTCCTATCCTTGCGCCCGGCACACAGTCAAATGAGCGGAATGCGCTGTGGCCAGCGAATTCGTCCCCTTGATCACTGATCAAGCGGTGTGCAGCGGAAATCCACCGACGGGCCGTCCCACACCAGGTGGGCGCGTGCCGCACATCACGTTCAGGTGCATGGTCGTGACCGGCGTTCAGCGGGCCAGTCGGCCGAGGAGCGAGGAGGCCGCCACGACGCCGAGGACGGCGGCGAGCAGCAGGACCCCGAAGTCCACGGCGAGGTTGGCGGGGGTGCCGAGGAGGAGACCGCGCAGGGCGTTCACCTGGTAGCTCAGGGGGTTGATCCTGCTGACGGTCTGGAGCCAGCCCGGCATCACACTGACCGGGTAGAGGGCGTTGGAGCCGAAGAAGAGGGGCATGGTGATGGCCTGACCGATGCCCATCAGCCGGTCGCGGGTGAGCACGATCCCGGCGATCGTCATCGACAGACAGGAGAAGAAGGCGGAGCCGAGGACGACGGCCGCCGCGACTCCGAGCAGCCTGAGCGGGTTCCAGGTCAGGGCCACACCGAGCAGAGCGGCGATGACGATCACGACGACGGCCTGGATCAGCGCCTTCACACCGGCCGCGAAGGCCTTGCCGGTGACGAGGGCCGCGCGCGGGGTCGGGGTGACGAGGAGCTTGGTGAGGATTCCGGCGTCCCGCTCCCAGATGATCATGATGCCGTAGAAGATGGCGATGAACATCGCGGACTGGGCGATGATCCCGGGCGCCAGATAGTCGAGGTACGGGATGCCGCCGGTGGGTATCGCTCTGATCCGGGTGAAGGTCTCGCCGAAGATGAGCAGCCAGAGGGCCGGCTGGACGGCCCTGGTGTACAGCTCGGTGCGGTCGTGGCGGAGTTTCTGCAGCTCGACGGCGCACATCGCGCCGACCCTGGCGGGCAGCAGCCGCCAGCCCGTTCTGGGCTTGGGCGGCACGAGCAGGAGGTTCGGGGCGGCGGGGTCAGCCGACGCGGGAAGCGGTGCGGCGGGTGCTTCGGACATCGCGGAAGTCTCCTGACCGGTCGTCGAGGCCGCTGCCGGCGACATCCCGGAAGACGTCCTCCAGCGTGGGCGGCGGGGCGGCGGACACGCCCTCGGCCCGGCGGCGTTCGCCGAGACCCGCCCGGAGTTCGTCGGGGGTACCGAGGGCGCGGATACGGCCGTGGTGCATGAGGGCGATCCGGTCGCAGTACTGGTCGGCCTCGTCCATGTAGTGCGTGGTGACCAGGACCGTCATACCGGTGGCGGCGCGCACGGCGTCGATGTGCTCCCACACGCCGGTCCTGGCAATGGGGTCCAGCCCGATGGTGGGTTCGTCGAGGATGAGCAGCCGGGGCGCGCTGACCAGCGCCTGAGCGAGTTCGAGCCGACGCACCATGCCACCGGAGTACGTCTTCGCGAGCCGGTCGGCCGCGTCGGTGAGGCCGACCGCCGCCAGGGCCTGGCCGACGCGTTCGGCACGCTCGCGGCGCGGGACGTCGAAGACCCTGGCGAACAGAACGACGTTCTCGCGTCCGGTGAGCCCGGAGTCGGCGGACAGTTGCTGCGGCACGTATCCGAGGAGTCGGCGCACCGCCATCCGGTCCCCGGCGGCGTCGTGACCGAAGACGCGGACCATCCCGGCGGGCACCGGCAGAAGTGTGGTGACGCAGCGGATCGCCGTGGTCTTGCCCGCGCCGTTCGGCCCGAGGAGCCCGAACACCTCCCCTTCCCGGACGATGAGATCGAGTCCGTCGACGGCTCTGGTCCCGCCGAAGGCGTACACGAGACCGGTACAGCTGACGGCTTCGAGGCTGTCGGTGATCTTTTCGGACGTCACGTCTCCTCCGATTCCTCGCGTTCCTCGCGTTCCTCGCGTTCCTCGCGCAGGTTCCGGGCCAGTTTCCGCAGGGCCGGAAGCGCGGCCCGCAGGGCGTCCCGGTCGGCGTCGTCGAGGCGGGACATCTGCCGGCGTACGAGAGCGGTGCGCCGTTCCCGCCACTCCCTGAGGCGGGCCTCGGCCGCCGGGGTGGGCAGCAGCCGGGCGGCCCGCCGGTCGGCCGGGTCCGTGCCGCGAATCAGGTAACCGGCTACGACCAGCTGGTTCACGAGCGTCGACACGGAGTTGCCCGCCAGGTACAGCTCCTTGGCCGCGTCGGAGATACCGATACCGGGGCGGCTGACGACCAGGCGCAGCAGCTCTACCTCGGCGCCCCGCAGCCGGGGCGCGCTCGTCCCGCCGCGCAGTCGGCGCCGGATCAGCCGCTGCACCCCGAGGAGCGCGTCGGCCAGTTCGTCCGCGAAGGTCACTGGTTCCACATATCGAGATTAGCTCTGTGTCAGAGGTGATGAACCACGAGAAAGGAATGGAGAAGTCAAGAACATGTATGCAGCAAATTTCGCATCATGAATTCGCGTGGCGACCGATCGGAAACAGTGAGTCACTTTTTGTGCCGATTTGTTTCCCTGTCATCTGGAGCGGGAATTCGACTGGTAGTGCTTCGGACTGGAGGCACGCCCGTGGGAGCCGGTTCGCCGGGTCTCGGTCGGTCTCCGTCCGGTCCGTGAGCGCACTCTCCCCCGGTGTCTGTCCATCCAGCACCAGTGCGAGGAAGGTGCGCGCGATGCTTGTCGCCACCAGAACGAAGCAACATCCGCACGACGACGCCCCCGACACGGCCGCCGACTTCGAACGGCTCGCCCGACTGCCCGAGGGACCGGATCGCGAAGCCCTCCGGGACGACCTGGTACGGGCCTGGTTGCCCATGTCGGAGCGGATCGCGGTCCGCTTCAGGGGACGCGGGGAGGCCCTGGAGGACCTCTACCAGGTCGCGGCCGTCGGACTCGTCAAGGCTGTCGACCACTACGACCCGGAGCGCGGCGCCGCCTTCGAGGCGTACGCCGTGCCCACCATCACCGGCGAGATCAAACGCCACTTCCGCGACCATCTGTGGGCGCTGCATGTGCCGCGCCGGGTGCAGGACCTGCGCAACCGGGTTCGCACCGCCTCCAAGGAACTGTCCGCCACCGTCTCGGGACGTCCACCGACCGTCGCCGAGATCGCCGCCCGCACGCAACTGAGCGAGAGCGAGGTGCGGACCGGCATGGAGGCCCTGGAGTGCTTCTCCGTGCTGTCGCTGGAGGCGGAGCTGCCGCGTACCGACGGATACGCGCTCACGGACTCCGTCGGCGGAACCGACCCCGGCTTCGACCTGATCGTCGACCGTACGGCCGTCGGTCCCTGCCTGCGTGCTCTGCCCGAACGTGAGCGGACCATCCTCTACCTGCGGTTCTTCCGCGGGATGACGCAGAGCCGGATCGCGTCGCAACTCGGCATCTCACAGATGCACGTCTCCCGGCTGCTCAGCACCTGCTGCGCGCGCATACGTGAGGAGCTCGACGAGGAATCGTCCACCGAGCCGTCCGCCGACCGCTCCGGGAGGAGCCGGACACGGCGGGGGGAGCTCGCCGGCGCCTGCTGAGAGCCGGCCGAACCCGTCCATGCCGCAGTCGCCCGGGGTGGTCTTTCTCGGCCGGGCGACTGGGGGGGGACGGGCTCACTGCCGAACCCTCCCGGGAAAGGCTCGTCAGCATGCCCTCCCTCCCGGTTTCACCAGAAGGACGGAGTTGAAACCCACTCCCGCTCACGACAAGGGCGGTGAATTCGGTCCGCCACCTGAATCCGAGTGGGCCGTGACGGTGTGGAGTGTTTTTCAGCTCGGCACCGATTTCGGGCCGGCATTCCTCCGTCACCTCCCCGGCTCGGATTCATCCCCGCGATACGGCATTGCGCCCACCATGTGCCGGCAGACCCGATCGGGGTACTCGACAGGCACCGGAACGGGGTTCGGTCGGAGACTGGTGCCCGACCGGTGCCTGCCGGTCGACGAAGTCAGGACACGAGTGCCATGAACCACCCGAGACATCCCGGCGGCGCGACGGACGTCGTCTCCTCGACCCATTCGGTGTTCGGCGCCCCCTGCTGGGTGAGCCTCACCAGCCGCGACACACGGGCCACCGAGGCGTTCTACAGCGCCGTCCTGGGCTGGAGATGGCGTTCGGCCCGCCTGGGCGACCGCTTCCGGGTCGCGCTGGTGGACGGCACGCCGGTCGCGGGGATCGCCGCGGTGGCCTCCGTGTGGCAGATGGTGGTCGCCTGGACCCCGTACTTCGCCGTGCCGAGCGCCGACGATGCGGTGGCGCGGGTTCGCGAGCGCGGGGGTACGGCGGCGGTCGGGCCGCTCTCCTTCCCGCCCGGCCGGGCGGCCCTGCTGGCCGACCGCGACGGGGCGATCTTCGGGATCTGGGAGGGTGAGCTGCTCGCCGGCTGGGAGGCCTGGCGCCGGGCGGCGCCGACCTTCGTGCGGCTGCACACCCGCGACGCCTTCGACGCGGCCATCTTCTACGGCGAGATCCTGGAGTGGGCCTCGGGCCGGCCCGGTAGCTGTCAGGTCCACTACGAGGGCGACGAGGTCGTACTGCGCAGCCGGGGCGACGTCGTGGCCCGCATCGTCTCGGGTGCCCTGGAGGCGGCTCCCGACCCCACCATCCGGCCGCACTGGCAGGTCCACTTCGCGGTCGAGGACGTGGCGGCCTGCGTCAAGTCCGCGCAGGACAACGGCGGCAGCATCCTGCGGTACGACTCCGGTTCCGTGCCGCACGAGGCGGTGCTGCGCGATCCGGACGGGGCGCAGTTCACGGTGACGTCGCGCCTCCCTCGCTGAGCCCGCCGGCTATCGGATCGACGAGTACAGGTCCTGGTCGCCTTCCGGAAGCCGGGCGCGGGCCCGGCCGTTCCAGAGCAGCAGGCCGTGGCATCGCTCCCAGCGGGCCACCCACCACCCGCGGGCCAGCCACACCGCCGCGAGGAACAGCGGCGAGAGGGCCAGGCCGCGCTCCCACAGCAGCCCGCCACCCAGCGCGTATGCCACCAGGAAGACGAAGAGGTACACGTTGACGCAGTTGCGGTACTGCTCGCCCTGCGTCGGCAGGACCGCACCGGTCTCGTCCAGAGGTACCGCCTTGTCGAAGTCCCGGCCCTCTCCGAACCATTTCAGCCGGGAGACGCTCACAATTCCGAACCCCGCGCCGCCCGCCAGGAGCAGCAGACCGAAGGCGACCGCATGCGCGACACCTCGCGGCGTCTCGGGAGCGCCCTTCACCCCGAAAACCACCCCCGCACTCACGGCTGCCGCACAGACCGCGAGGATCCCGCACATCACTTCGTAGTGGACATACCTGAACACGGTGTTCCCCCTGTACCCACCCCGCCCCCGTAGCAGGATGCCAACTCCACTATGCCCGGACAGAGTCCGGAAGTACCGTGCCCCTACGTGTTCACGAGAACACCCGACGCCCTGTTCTCCGGACCGGCGAAGGCCGGTCCCCCGCAGGGCAGTTGACGCACCTCCCGCAGGGTCGGTCCGGGCGGGCCCGGGATCAGCGGGGCGCCTTCGCAGGCGCGGGCCCGACGCGAGAACCAGATGACCTTGGCACCCGTGCCGGTGGCGCAGCAGCCCCAGCCGTCGCTCACCGCGGCGATCCACGCCAGGCAGTTGCCGAGTTCCCGGTCGAGGCGCAGGTCACGGTCGTGCTCGGCGATGGCCGTGATGAGGTGCTGACCGTTCCACCACATCTCGATCACCGTCTGCTTGTCGGTGGCGTGCTCGTCGATGGCACGCAACAGCGCTTCGGTGCCCTGGCAGACGGACCCGACAAGATGCTCCAGGTCCCAGAGCCGGAGATGGGCGGCCAGAATGCGGCCCACCTGCCCGACCCGCTCGGGACAGACCTCCACGTCGAGGTGGTAGTAACAGGACTCTGCGCTCTTCATCTTCGTTGGCTCCTCACGGCGGGCCCACGCCCCTTCACGCCCTGCGGGGACGAGCCCCGAACGCGAAGCGTGAGCACTGTTCGCTTCTGAGTCAGCTCCAGAGTGGGAGCGTTGGTCCATTCGTGCAACACGAGCACCACCAGTAGTGGTTGAAGGTCCAACAAGACGCTGGGTCGCCGCACGTGCACCATGAGTGAAGGTCTCGCCGTGGAAGCGTAGAAGCAGTGAGTCACGAGGAAGGGGACCAGCGCCATGCTGTTGCCCGCCAAAGCCGAGGTCGCCCGACAGCTGGACAGGTACCGGGCGTGGGAGCGCGTCATGCTCGCGGCCCCGTCCGACCGTTCGGCGCGGGACAGTTTCGAGGACTCGGGCTACACCCTGTGCGTGCTGATGGGGAAACGCTGCGCACGGGAGGCGGTACACGCCGCCGAACGCTATCTCCGCACGAGCCTGGTCGCCTATCTCCGGGAACAGGCAGGTTGGGCCCACGCGGACCGCTTCACCGGGCACGCCGCCCAGGCCGTCCAGCGCTCCACAGCGGGGGGATAGCCCCGCCCGCGGCACCCGCGACCCCGACCAGAACTCGGCGAGGTGAGACCCATGAGCCCGACCCCGGCCATCGGCCGCATCCCGGTACGGGATGTGCGCCCGGCCGTCGAAAGCGGCAGGCGCCCGGCCAAGGCCGTCGCGGATGAGACCTTCCAGGTCACCGCGACGGTCTTCCGCGAGGGCCATGACGCGGTCGGCGCGAACGTCGTGCTGTGCGACCCGGAAGGCCGTCCGGGCCCCTGGACGCCGATGCGCGAACTCGCCCCGGGCAGCGACCGCTGGGGCGCGGACGTCACCCCGGACGCACCGGGCCACTGGACCTACCGGGTCGAGGCGTGGAGCGACCCGGTCAGTACCTGGCGGCATCAGGCGGGCATCAAGATCCCGGCCGGGATCGACGTCGGGCTGGTGCTGGAGGAAGGCGCGCTGCTGTACGAGCGCGCAGCCGCGGGGGTGTCGGATCGGGCGGCCCGTGCTGTCGTGCTGGCCGCAGCACATGCCCTGGGCGACGACTCGCTCCCTGTCGCGGATCGTCTCGCCCCGGCTCTCACCCCGGCGGTGGGCAAGGTGTTGCGTCGGTATCCGTTGCGTGAGCTGGTCACGTCGAGTGAGGTGTTGGCGCTGACGGTGGAGCGGGAGCGGGCCCTGTACGGGGCCTGGTACGAGTTCTTCCCGCGTTCCGAGGGCACGCCGGAGCAGCCGCACGGGACGTTCCGGACGGCGGCGCGGCGGTTGCCGGCGATCGCCGCGATGGGTTTCGACGTCCTCTACCTGCCGCCGATCCATCCGATCGGGCACACCTTCCGCAAGGGTCCCAACAACACGCTGTCGGCGTCGGCGGAGGATGTGGGGGTGCCGTGGGCGATCGGTTCCGAGGCGGGCGGGCACGACGCCGTACACCCCGACTTGGGGACGCTGGAGGACTTCGTCTTCTTCGTCGCGGAGGCCGGCCGGCACGGGCTGGAGGTGGCGCTGGACTTCGCGCTGCAGTGCTCGCCGGATCATCCGTGGGTGCAGAAGTATCCGCAGTTCTTCCATCACCGGCCGGACGGGACGATCGCGTACGCGGAGAACCCGCCGAAGAAGTACCAGGACATCTATCCCATCGCGTTCGACGCCGATCTGCCGGGTCTGGTCGCGGAAACCACCCGGGTGCTGCGGCACTGGATGGCGCACGGGGTGCGGATCTTCCGGGTCGACAATCCGCACACGAAGCCGGTGTTCTTCTGGGAGCGGGTGATCGCGGACATCAACGGCACCGACCCGGACGTGATCTTCCTGGCGGAGGCGTTCACCCGGCCGGCGATGATGCACACGCTGGCCCAGGTCGGTTTCCAGCAGTCGTACACGTACTTCACCTGGCGCACGGGCAAGGCGGAGCTGACCGAGTACCTGACCGAACTGTCGGGTGAGGCGGCGGCGTACATGCGGCCGAATTTCTTCGTCAACACCCCCGACATCCTGCACGCGTATCTTCAGCGGGGCGGCCGTCCGGCGTTCGAGGCGCGTGCCGTGCTGGCCGCGACGCTCTCGCCCACCTGGGGCATCTACAGCGGCTACGAACTGTGCGAGAACACCCCCCTGCGCGAGGGCAGCGAAGAATACCTGGACTCCGAGAAATACCAACTCCGGCCCAGGGACTGGGAATCGGCCGAGCGAGACGGACGGTCGATCGCTCCGCTCATCGCCTCCCTGAACCGGATCAGACGAGACCACCCCGCCCTGCACCGGCTCAGGAATCTGCACTTCCACCGGACCGACAACGACGCGGTGATCGCGTACAGCAAGCGCACCGGCGAGGACACGGTTGTGGTGGTGGTGAACCTCGACCCTCACCACACCCAGGAGGCGACGGTCTCGTTGGACATGCCGCAACTCGGCCTGGGCAGGCGGGAAGACGAAGAGCATTCCCTCTCGGTGCGTGACGAACTGAGCGGTGAGACATACCGCTGGGGCCGCACCAATTACGTACGTCTGGAGCCGGGAAGGGCGCCCGCGCACGTCTTTCACCTGCTGCGGTATTCGACTGGAGGCCAGTGACCCCGTGACCGTCAACGAGCCTGTCCCGGACACCTTCGAGGACACTCCCGCCAAGGACCGGGACCCCGAGTGGTTCAAACGCGCCGTCTTCTACGAGGTCCTCGTCCGTTCCTTCCAGGACAGCAACGGCGACGGAATCGGCGACCTCAAAGGCCTCACCGCCAAACTCGACTACCTCCAGTGGCTCGGCATCGACTGCCTGTGGCTGCCCCCCTTCTTCAAGTCACCCCTGCGTGACGGCGGCTACGACGTCTCCGACTACACCGCCGTCCTCCCCGAGTTCGGCGACCTGGCCGACTTCGTCGAGTTCGTCGACGCCGCCCACCAACGCGGCATGCGCGTCATCATCGACTTCGTCATGAACCACACCAGCGACCAGCACCCCTGGTTCCAGGAATCCCGCAACGACCCCGAAGGCCCCTACGGCGACTACTACGTGTGGGCGAAGACCGACGACCAGTACCAGGACGCCCGCATCATCTTCGTCGACACCGAAGCCTCCAACTGGACCTTCGACCCGGTCCGCAAGGAGTACTACTGGCACCGCTTCTTCTCCCACCAGCCCGACCTCAACTACGAGAACCCGGCCGTACAGGAGGAGATCATCTCCGCGCTGCGGTTCTGGCTCGACCTCGGCATCGACGGCTTCCGCCTCGACGCCGTCCCTTACCTCTACCAGGCCGAAGGCACCAACTGCGAGAACCTCCCGGCCACCCACGACTTCCTCAAGCACGTGCGCAAGGAGATCGACGCCCACTACCCCGACACGGTGCTCCTGGCGGAAGCGAACCAGTGGCCCGAGGACGTCGTCGACTACTTCGGCGACTACCAGAGCGGCGGCGACGAATGCCACATGGCATTCCACTTCCCCGTCATGCCCCGCATCTTCATGGCCGTCCGCCGCGAATCGCGCTACCCCGTCTCCGAGATCCTCGCCAAGACCCCCGCCATCCCCTCCCACTGCCAGTGGGGCATCTTCCTGCGCAACCACGACGAACTGACCCTCGAAATGGTCACCGACGAGGAACGCGACTACATGTGGGCCGAATACGCCAAGGACCCGCGTATGCGCGCCAACATCGGCATCAGGCGGCGGCTGGCGCCCCTCCTGGACAACGACCGCAACCAGATCGAGCTGTTCACGGCCCTGCTGCTGTCGCTGCCCGGTTCGCCGATCCTCTACTACGGCGACGAGATCGGCATGGGCGACAACATCTGGCTCGGTGACCGCGACGCCGTCCGCACCCCCATGCAATGGACCCCCGACCGCAACGCCGGATTCTCCTCCTGCGACCCCGGCCGCCTCGTCCTGCCCACGATCATGGACCCCGTCTACGGCTACCAGGTCACCAACGTCGAAGCCTCCATGTCGTCCCCCTCCTCGCTCCTGCACTGGACGAGGCGCATGATCGAGATCCGCAAACAGAACCCCGCCTTCGGCCTCGGCTCCTACACCGAACTCCCCTCCACCAACCCCGCCGTCATCGCCTTCCTCCGCGAACACAAGGACGACCTCGTCCTGTGCGTCCACAACTTCTCCCGCTTCGCCCAGCCCACCGAACTCGACCTGCGGGCGTTCAGCGGCGCACACCCGGTCGAGCTGATCGGTGGAGTCCGCTTCCCCGCCATCGGTGAACTGCCCTACCTCCTCACCCTCGCAGGCCACGGCTTCTACTGGTTCCGGCTGTCCCGAGTCGCCCCACGCACTGCCCGACGACCGTGAATGTGTGCTCGCGAAAGGACGCGCCACCATGCCGAAGACCGCATCTCTTCGCCCGAGCAGGACGGCCCTCGCCGAGCCGCTGACCTCGCTCGGCGGGCTGCTGCGCGAGTGGCTGCCCCAGCAGCGCTGGTTCGCGGGCAAGGACCGGCCCGTCACGGACCTGGGCCTGCTGTCGATGACCGAGCTGTTTCCGGGCTGTCTGCACCTGCTCGTCCGCACCGGCCAGACGGCCGTCCCCGCTCCGGGAGGCCCTCCCCCACCCGGTGACTGCTACCAACTGCTCCTCGGAGTACGGGACCGCCCGTCACCGCGCCTCGGCCGGGCCCTCATCGGCCGCGCGCACGAGGGACCCCTGGCCGGACTGCTGGTCTACGACGCCTTGCAGGACCCCCGGGCGGCAGGGCTCCTGCTGGAGCGGCTCCGGCGTCCGGGAACGGCCGGCCCCCTGCGCTTCGAGGCCGATCCCGGCATCAGCGTGCCCGCCGGACTCGCCCCGCGACTCCTCGACGTCGAGCAGTCCAACTCCTCGCTCGTGTACGGCGACTCGTTCATCCTGAAGGTGCTCAGACGCGTCCAGCCGGGTATCCACCCCGACCTGGAGGTACCCGCCGCCCTCGCCCGGCAGGGCTGCGCCCGGGTACCTGCCCCGGCCGCCTGGTTCCGGACCGGTCTGCCGCAGGACGCGACTCTCGGGGTGCTCCAGCCCTACCTGCCCGGAGCTTCCGACGGCTGGACGCTTGCCCTGCGTGCCCTCGCCGCGGGACACCCGTTCACCGACGAGGCCTACGCGTTGGGGCGCGCCACCGCCGACGTACATCTGGCCCTCGCGACCGCCTTCCCCTGCGACACCCGCGGCGTGCGGCACAGCAGGCGTACGGCGGCGGCGATGACCGAGCGTCTCGATGCGGCCGTGCACTGCGTACCGGCGCTGCGGCCGTACGCCCAGGGACTCCGGGCCGCCTTCGACACCCTGGCCGGGTTCGACGCCGGCCCGGCCGCACAGCGCGTCCACGGTGATCTGCACCTCGGACAGGTGTTGCGCACCGGCGGTACCGGCGGCGACTGGTTCGTGATCGACTTCGAGGGCGAACCGTCCCGCCCGCTCGCCGAACGCCGCAGTGCCCAGTCACCGGTACGGGACATCGCGGGCATGCTGCGCTCCTTCGACTACGCCGCCCGCACGCGTCTGCCGTGGCGCCCCGAGTGGGCGCTGCGCTGCCGGGAGGCCTACTGCGCGGGGTACGCGGCCCGGGCCGGGCGGGATCCGCGCCACGACCCCGGGCTGCTGCGCGCGTACGAGACCGACCGGGCCGTGTACGAGGTCGTCTACGAGGCCCGGCACCGCCCCGACTGGCTCCCCGTCCCCATGGCGGCGATCGAGCGACTCTCCGTCCGAGGAGGCTGACCGCTGTGGCCCTGCACGACCCCTCCCTCCCCGACACGGCCTCCCTGGGCAGACCCGACGCCTTGTGGGATCCCGGTGAGAAGCAGCGCCTGCTCTCCGGCACCCATCACGACCCGCACGCGCTGCTCGGCGCGCATCCCGTGCCCGGAGGCGGGGTCGTCCTCCGTGCGCTGCGCCCGCACGCGCGGGGCGTGAGCGTGCTCGTCGACGGGCAGTCGAGCAGGCTCGACGACGACGGTGACGGGTTCTTCAGCGCCGTACTCCCCTTCGCCCCCTCCTCCGCCGCGCTTCCCGACTACACGTTGCTGGTGTCGTACGAGGGCGGCGAGTCCGAGGTCGAGGATCCGTACCGGTTCCTGCCCGCGCTGGGCGATCTGGATCTGCATCTCATCCGGGAGGGACGGCACGAGGAGCTGTGGAAGGCGCTGGGCGCCGAGCCGATGACCCACCAGGGCGTCACCGGTACCCGCTTCACCGTCTGGGCTCCCAACGCGCAAGGGGTCCGGGTGACCGGGGACTTCACCTTCTGGGACGGCACAGCCCATCCGATGCGCTCCCTCGGCGCCGGCGGTGTGTGGGAGCTGTTCGTGCCCGGCGTGGGTGAGGGCGAGCGGTACAAGTTCGAGGTCGTGGGCCGGGACGGTGGCCGGGTCATGAAGGCGGACCCGATGGCCCGGCGCACGGAGGTGCCGCCCGCGACGGCGTCCGTCGTCACCGCCTCCCACTACGAGTGGGGCGACGAGGAGTGGCTCTCCCGCCGGACCGGCACGGCCGTGCACGAGGAGCCGTTCTCCGTGTACGAGGTCCATCTTCCTTCCTGGCGACGTGGATTGACATACCGTCAGCTTGCCGACGAACTCCCCGCGTACGTAAAGGACCTGGGCTTCACGCACGTCCAGCTCATGCCGGTCGCCGAGCATCCCTTCGGCGGCTCCTGGGGGTATCAGGTCACCTCCTACTACGCCCCGACCGCCCGGCTGGGTTCCCCCGACGACTTCCGGTACCTGGTCGACGCGCTGCACCGGGCCGGTGTCGGTGTCCTGCTGGACTGGGTTCCGGCGCATTTCCCCAAGGACGAGTGGGCGTTGGCCCGGTTCGACGGGGGGCCTCTCTACGAGCCCGGTGACACGCGGCGGGCCGAGCATCCGGACTGGGGGACGTACGAGTTCGACCTCGGGCGGACCGAGGTGCGCAACTTCCTGGTCGCCAACGCCGTGTACTGGTGCGAGGAGTTCCACCTGGACGGGCTGCGGGTGGACGCGGTCGCCTCGATGCTCTACCTCGACTACTCACGTGATTCCGGGCAGTGGACGCCGAACGTGCACGGCGGGCGGGAGGACCTGGACGCGGTCGCCTTCCTCCAGGAGATGAACGCCACCGTCTACCGGCGGGTCCCGGGGGTCGTGACGATCGCCGAGGAGTCCACCGCGTGGGACGGGGTGACCCGGCCCACCGACAGCGGCGGGCTCGGCTTCGGCCTGAAGTGGAACATGGGCTGGATGCACGACTCGCTCGGCTACGTCCAGCACGACCCGGTCCACCGCAAGCACCACCACCACGAGATGACGTTCTCCATGGTGTACGCGTACAGCGAGAACTACGTCCTGCCGATCTCCCACGACGAAGTCGTCCACGGCAAGCGGTCGTTGGTGTCGAAGATGCCGGGCGACTGGTGGCAGCAACGGGCGAACCACCGCGCGTACCTCGGTTTCATGTGGGCCCATCCCGGCAAGCAACTCCTTTTCATGGGGCAGGAGTTCGCCCAGGGCGCGGAGTGGTCCGAGGCCGACGGGCCGGACTGGTGGCTGCTGGACGCGGCGTACGCGGCCGAGCCCGACCACCGGGGTGTCCGCGATCTCGTCCGCGATCTCAACACCGTCTACCGCCGCACCCCCGCCCTCTGGCAACGCGACACGGACCCAGCCGGTTTCCGGTGGGTGGCCGGGGACGCCGCCGAGGACAACGTCTTCGCCTTTCTGCGCTATGACGCGGAAGGAGAACCCCTGTTGTCCGTCAGCAACTTCTCGCCGGTCGTCCGCCACGACTACCGCCTCGACGTTCCCGGCTCCGCCCCAGCCTGGCAGGAGGTCCTCAACACCGATGCCGCCCGTTTCGGCGGCAGCGACGTCCGCAACACCGGGGCCGTGACGCCCCGGTCGGCGAGCGTCCGGCTGACGCTGCCGCCGCTCGCCACGGTATGGCTGACGCCGGTGCGCGGGTGAGGTGAAGCGAGCCGGTCCGAGGCTCTGTTCACGGAAAACCACTTCCGAAACCTCCCAGGGGAAAACGACTTCGCAGTTCCCGGCAACAAAGCCCCTCACCTGAGCTAGATTCGTTCACCGTCGATAACTCCACTCGTCGGCGCGGTCACAGTCAGTACGATCCAGGAGCAGCGCATGCGCGACTTCGCCCTCGCTCCCCCCACCACTCCACCGCTGACGGGCGGACTCGCCGACAGTGTCTTCGACACTGCGCTCCGTGAACCGAACCTGCCCCAGCTCGCGCGCCGCCTCGACCCGGCCAAACAGGTCTGGACACAGGTGACGGCCGCCGAACTCCGGGACGAGGTCGTCGATCTGGCCAAGGGGTTCATCGCGTCCGGCATCTCACCGGGCCAGCGGGTGGCCATCATGGCCCGCACCCGCTACGAGTGGACGGTGCTCTGCTACGCGCTCTGGGCGGTCGGCGCCGAGGTCGTACCGATCTACCCGACCTCCTCGCGCGACCAGGTCGCATGGATCCTCGCGGACTCGCAGTGCAGCGCCGTCGTCGTCGAGGACGAACAGGGCCTCATGACCGTCGGTTCGGTGTGCACCTCGCTGCCCCTGCTGCGCAACGTGTGGCAGCTGGACGACGGAGCCCTGTCCCAACTCGTCGAGCTGGGGCAGCCGGTGGCGACGACCACGGTCAACTCGATGCGCCGGATCGTGCTGCCGGACTCGGCCGCGGTGATCGCCTACACGTCCGGCACGACCGGGCATCCCCGTGGCTGTGCCCTGAGCCACCGCAGCCTGGCCAGCCCGTCCGACACCCTGCTCGCGGGCTGGAGACACACGGCGGCACCGCCCGGCGTACAGCCCAGGGTCCTCGCCTTCCTGCCCTTCTCGCACGTGTACGGCCTGATGATCCAGAACCTGTGCCTGCGCGGCGGCCTGCTGATGGGCCACGAACCCGACCTGGGCGGGGAGGCGTTGGCGGCGGCACTGCTCTCCTTCCGGCCGACGTATCTGTACGCGGTGCCGTCGGTGTTCGAGAAGATCTACAAGAACTTCCTGCGCGCCGCCCAGAAAGCGGGCCGGGGTGCCCTGTTCGAGCGGGCCGTCGAGACCGCGCGGGACTTCGCGACGGCCGTCGAACGCCAGCGGCTCGGCACGGGCTCCGGACCCGGTTTCGACCTGCGGCTCCAACACGCCCTCTACGAACGGACGGTGTACCGCAAACTCCGTGCCGCACTCGGCGGCCGGGTGTGCGGGGCGGTGTCGGGCGGCTCGCCCCTCAACCGCGAACTCGCCCTGTTCTACTCGGGTATCGGCATCCTCGTCCACGACGGCTACGGCCTCACCGAGACCAGCGGCGGCGTCACCGCACAGCCGGTGGGCCGGGAGAAGTTCGGGACGGTCGGGCAGCCGCTGCCCGGCACGGAGATCCGGGTCGCCGAGGACGGCGAGATCCTGGTGTACGGCACCTCCGTCTTCCAGGGATACGTCAACGACGACGCCGGAACCCGGGAAGCGCTCCGGGGCGGCTGGCTGGCCACCGGGGACATCGGGCGGCTGGACACAGAGGGGTATCTCACGATCACCGGGCGCAAGAAGGACATCATCATCACCAGCAGCGGCAAGAGTGTCGCTCCGGCCGCCCTGGAGCAGCGGCTGCGTATGCATCCGCTGGTGCACCAGGCGGTGATCGTGGGCGACAACCGGCCGTGCGTGGGCGCCCTGATCACACTCGACCCGGAGTTCCTGGCCCACTGGCGTGCCTCACTGGCCCTTCAGGAGGACACTCCGCACCGTCAGGCGCGCGAGGAGAACGCCCTGCGGGAGGAGATCGGACGGGCGGTCGCCGCGGCCAACAGCGCGGTGTCGCGATCCGAGTCGATCCGGGTGTTCAGGGTTCTCGCGGAACCCTTCGCTCTCAGCAACGGTCTGCTGACCCCCTCGATGAAGCTGCGCCGGGACGCGATCGTGCGGCACTACGCCTTCGAGATCGACGCGATGTACCAGGCGAGGACGCGCTCCCCCCGGCCGAACGCGGCTGTGGAGGAACTCGCGCACTGGGACGACTCGGACAACGTGTTCCGCTGAGCACACGTCGCGCACACGCTGTGTACGCGGCGCCGACCCTGGTTGACGGTGCGGCGGACGGGCCCGCAGAGTGATCTCCGTATCGGCCTCCCGTACGGATTGGACCCTGCCGTGACCAGTACCGCCGCACCGTGGTCGCACACGCCCGTCAAGGTCGGGCTCGTCGGGGCCGGACCCTGGGCACGAGGGGTGCACGCGCGCGTGCTGGCCGCCGGACCGGAGACCGAGCTCGCCGGGGTCTGGGCGCGCCGTCCCGAGGCGGCCCAGGAGACGGCGGCACCGTACGGGGCCCCGGTCGCCGCCCGGTTCGAGGAACTCCTCGACTCCTGCGAGGCGGTGGCGTTCGCCGTACCGCCCGCCGTTCAGGCCGAGCTCGCCCTGCGCGCCGCGAAGGCGGGAAAGGCGCTGCTGCTGGAGAAGCCGATCGCCGAGGATCTCGGGGCGGCCCGGCGGCTGGTGGACGCGATCGACGAGGCCGGGGTCGTCTCCCAGGTCAGCCTGACCAACCGCTACCACCCCGCCACCCGCCGGTTCCTGGAGGCGGCGAGCGAGGCGGACGTGTTCGGCGCGCGGGCGTGCTTTCTGAGCGATGCCTTCCTGGGCGGCGCGTTCACGACTCCCTGGCGGCTCGAACACGGTGCGCTGCTGGATCTGGGGCCGCATGTCCTCGACCTGCTCGACGCGTCCGTGGGGCGCATCGCACGGGTGCGCGGGACCGGGGATCCGTGCCGCTGGATCGAGCTCACCTGTGAGCACGAGAACGGCGCGGTCAGTCAGGCCTCGTTGTCCGGTTCGGTGAACGTGGCGCAAGGTGTCGCCCGTGTCGAACTCTTCGGTTCGGGCCCGGAGTTGGTGTTCGACAGTTCCGAACTCGACTACGAGGAGAGCTGGCCGGTGCTGCGCCGCGAGTTCGCGACCGCCGTACGATCCGGCGTCGCCGGCGAGCTCGACGCACGTCGGGGACTTCATCTGCAGACGCTCATGGCCCAGGTGTCCGAGAGCTGAGCCACCCGAAACCTGACGTGACGTGGATCACTCCCGACGGGGGAGTCGATGCGGAACAACCCGGAGGGGCCGGCCGTTCTTCTGTACGTGGCTGCGGAGGGGACAGTGTCCCCGGGCCTCACCCATAGCCCATGGGGAAGATCGTTCGGCTGAAGCCCCATGGAGCCTTTCGCCGCGAGGCGACCGCCCTCCGCGTGCCACCACTTACGGCCCTGGCTGGTCTCCCCCGTCCAGCCAGGGCCTTCTTTTGTCAAAAAACGGATTCATGCCTCCCTCCGAGGTGCCCGGCGCGTCCGCAACGGCTGAAATGGATGGAGGGGAAGCCGGCTGAGCCGGGTGGTGCGCTGCCACGGCCGACGCCTTCCCTCCGGATAGCCGGCGAGGAGCCCCGCTCATGACCAAAGCCACGAAGCTGCTGACCGCCCTTCCCCCGCCCCGCCGTGAGCGTCTGCTGGCGCTCGCGACGGAGGTGTCCTTTCCCGAGGACTTCAGAATCTTCGAGGCGGGCGACACCGCCGACCGATTCTGGGTGATCCGTTCCGGTGCGGTCTCCCTGGTCCAGCAGGTGACGCCGGTACAGCGGGTGACCGTGGCCAGCCTCGGCGCGGGTGACCTGCTCGGCTGGTCCTGGCTCTTCCCGCCCCACCGGTGGGACTTCGGCGCGGAGGCCTTCAGCCCGGTACGCGCCTACGAGTTCGACGCCGCAGCGGTGCTCCAGCTCTGCGAGGAGGAACCGGCCCTCGGGCTGCAGCTGGTGCGGATCATCGCCGAGATCCTCGCCCATCGGCTGGAGCTGACCCGGGGCAGGCTGATGGAGGACTACTCCCTGTACAAGCGGGGGCCCGGGTAAGGGGCGCCGGTCATCGGACGCGGTAGCGGCGCAGCGCAGGCATCGCGGCCGTCAGGGCCAGGGTGACGGCGACGACCAGGAGTCCGCCGCCGGCGACGGCCGTGCGGGGGCCCAGGGCGGACGCCGTGGTGCCGTGCAGCAGGTCGGCCAGGCGGGGACCGCCCACGACGACCACCGTGAAGACGCCCTGCATCCGGCCGCGCATCTCGTCGGTCGCCGCCGACATCAGGATCGCCACCCGGAAGACACCGGAGACCATGTCAGCGAGGCCGGCGACGACCAGGAACGCCACCGCCACCCACAGGCTGGTGCTCAGCCCGAAGCCCGTGATCGCCAGCCCCCACGCGACGACCGCGCCGATCACCATCCAGCCGTGCCGGCGCGCCCGCGAGAACGTGCCGGAGAACAGGCCGCCGAGCACCGCGCCCACGGGGATCGCCGCGAACAGCAGACCGAGGGCACGCCCCTCCCCGTACGAGGCGTACGTCTGGGCCGCCAGTTGCGGGAACAGGGCGCGGGGCATGCCGAAGACCATGGCGACGATGTCCGCGAGGAAGGAGAGCAGAAGCACCTTGTGCAGGGTGATGTAGCGGAATCCGGCCACGATCTCGCGTGCGCCCGCCTTCCGGGAGGCCGCCGGCCCGGGCGGGAGCGGGGGCAGCCGTACGACGGACCACAGGGTGACGCACAGGGCGAGCGCGTCGATCAGATACAGCTCGGCGAGGCCGATGACGGGTATGAGGGTGCCGGCGAGCAGCGGTCCCGCGACCAGGCCGGTGTACAGGACCGTCATTCCCAGAGCGTTGGCGGCGGCGAGTTCCTCCTCGGGGACCAGCTGGGCGACGACCGCGCTGCGGGCCGGTGAGTTCAGGCCGAAGAACGCCTGCTGGAGGGCGAGCAGGACCATCAGGGTCACCACGGAGTCGAGGCCGACGAGGGCCTGGATCCAGAACAGCAGCGAGGTGACGGCGATGCCGGTGTTGGTGATCAGCAGGAGCTTGCGGCGGTCCATGCTGTCGGCGATCGCGCCGCCCCACAGGGCGAACACGACGAGGGGCAGGAGTCCGGCAAGACTCGCGTAGCCGACCCAGGCGGAGGAGCCGGTGATGTCGTAGATCTGCTTGGGCACGGCGACGGCGGTGAGCTGGCTGCCGACGGCGGTGACGGCGGTCGAGGACCACAGACGGCGGTACGCGGGGCGGCGCAGGGGCCGGGTGTCCATGGTCCAACGGCGTCCGGGCGGGCGGGGCTCGTCCGGGGGCGCGGTCGGCCGCGGATCCGAGTCGTTGCCGGTGCTGCTGTTGCTGGGGTCCACGGGTGTCCTGGTTGCTGGTTACATCCAATCGGCTCAGCTTTCAATATCACAGGAGCCGCCGGCACTGCCGGGGCCATTTCCGGCGAGCGTCCGGGCCGCGCTGTCCAGCAGCATGTCCAGGGCCGTCGGATAGGCGCTGGCGACCATGCGGGAGGCGAGCAGCGGGGCCGCCTCGGCGATCCGGGGGTGGGTGCTGCGCGGCAGGCGGGCGTAGGTCGAACGCCACATGTCCTCGTCGGCGGTGAGGCTGGCGCGCGGCAGGGCCAGGGAGGCGGCGTCGAGCGCGGCGAAGGCCAGCGTCTGGTCGATGAAGGCGTGGTAGATCCGTACCGTCTCCGGCAGCGGGAAGCCGGCCGTGCGCAGGACGTCGAGGATGGCCTCGTCGGCGGCCAGTTCGTTGGCACGGCCCGTGACCCGGCTGGCGGTCAGGACGGCGGCCTGCGGATGGGCGACGTACACGGCGTGGATGCGCAGCCCGACGGCGCGCAGGTCCGCCGCCCACTCCCCCGTGGGCCGCCAGCCTTGCAGCGCCTGGCCGATGAGCGCGTCGCCGATGGCGAGGGTCAGGTCGTCCATGCCGCGGAAGTAGCGGTAGAGGGTGCTGGGGTCGGCGTCCAGGGCCAGGCCGAGGCGGCGGGCGGTGAGGCCGGTGCTGCCGTGTTCGCGGAGCATGCGCAGGGCGGTGTCGACGATCAGTTGTTCGGACAGCACGGTGCCGCTCCTGGTGGGACGGCGGCGCCGCCGCTTCTCCTCCGGCACGACCTGCTTGGGCACGGCCACTCCTCTCGCTCTTATGCCAACGCCATTGACCTTAGATGGCGACGAGGCGTTGGATCGACGGACAACAGCGTCGGAACCTTTACAAAAAGGGAGTTCTGCCATGCGTGTGCTGCTCGTGGGAGCCGGCGGTGTGGGGACCGCGATCACCCGGATCGCCGCCCGGCGCTCCTTCTTCGACCTGATGGTCGTGGCCGACTACGACCCGGCGCGGGCCGAGGCCGCGGTAGCGGCACTCGATGCCGGGGAACGGTTCGTGGCGGAGCGGGTCGACGCGTCCGACGAGGCGGCGGTGGCGGAGCTGCTGGCCCGGCACGGATGCGACGTGCTGCTCAACGCGACCGACCCGCGCTTCGTGATGCCACTGTTCCGCGCTGCCCGGGCCGCCGGGGTCACCTATGTCGACATGGCGATGTCCCTGTCCCGCCCGCATGCCGAGCGGCCGTACGAGGAGTGCGGGGTCAAGCTCGGCGACGCCCAGTTCGAGGCGGCGGACGAGTGGGCGAAGGCGGGTGCGCTGGCCCTCGTCGGCATGGGTGTGGAGCCGGGCATGTCCGATGTGTTCGCCCGGCACGCGGCCGACGAACTCTTCGACGAGATCGAGGAGATCGGCATCCGCGACGGCGCGAACCTCACCGTCGACGGTTATGACTTCGCGCCGTCCTTCAGCATCTGGACGACGATCGAGGAGTGCCTCAACCCGCCGGTCGTCTACGAGTCGGGCCGGGGCTGGTTCACCACGGAACCCTTCAGCGAGCCGGAGGTGTTCGACTTCCCCGAGGGCATCGGCCCGGTGGAGTGCGTGAACGTCGAGCATGAGGAGGTGCTGCTCGTGCCGCGCTGGATCGACGCGCGCCGGGTCACCTTCAAGTACGGCCTGGGCGACGAGTTCATCCAGACCCTGAAGACGCTGCACCTGCTGGGCCTCGACCGCACCGACCCCGTGACCGTCCCGAGCGCCTCCGGTCCGGTCTCCGTGTCGCCCCGGGACGTCGTCGCCGCGTGTCTGCCCGACCCGGCGACGCTGGGCGAGCGCATGCACGGCAAGACGTGCGCGGGTACGTGGGTCAGGGGCACGAAGGACGGCGCGCCGCGCGAGGTGTACCTGTACCACGTGGTCGACAACCAGTGGTCCATGGCCGAGTACGGCTCCCAGGCGGTGGTGTGGCAGACGGCCGTCAATCCGGTCGTCGCCCTGGAACTAGTCGCCACCGGCGCCTGGTCCGGCTCGGGCGTCCTGGGCCCTGAGGCCTTCCCGGCCCGTCCCTTCCTCGACCTGCTGACCGCGTACGGCTCGCCGTGGGGCATGCGCGAGCAGTGAGCCGCTCTCCCCGGGCCGCAGCCCGGGGAGACGGGGGTTTCTGCGGCTCTACGGCGCGGACGGCTTGCCCTTCGTGCCGATCCAGGTCAGGAACAGCTGGTCCAGGTCCTTGCCGGAGACCCGCTCGGCGAGGGCGGTGAACTGGGCGGTCGTACCGTGCCCGCCCCGGTGGTCGGTGGCCCAGGTGCGCAGGATCTTGAAGAAGGCGGGGTCACCGACCGCCTTGCGGAGCTTGTGCAGGGCCATGGCGCCGCGGTCGTAGACGGGCCTGCCGAAGATGTTCGCGCCGCTGCCCGGGTCGGCGGGCGGGAACGACCACAGGTCGTCGTCCTCGGCGGTGGCGTACAGGTCGTCGAAGGTCTTCTGGGCGCTCGGGCCGCCGTGCTGTTCCGCGTACAACCACTCCGTGTAGGTCGCGAAGCCCTCGTTGAGCCAGATGTCCTTCCAGGTGGTGAGGGCGACGGAGTCGCCGAACCACTGGTGGGCGCTCTCGTGGACCAGGGTGCTCAGGCTGGGTGCCTGGTCGTACACGGGACGGGTCTGTGTCTCCAGCGCGAAGCCGACCTGCGGGGCGCGGTCGACGATGGCTCCGGCGGCCTTGTACGGGTAGGGGCCGAAGAGCTTGGCCTCCCAGTCCAGGACGGACGGCAGCTTCTTCAGCACGGGCGCCGCGGCGGAGGCCTCGCGGGGATCGACGGCGTTGTAGACCTTGATGCCGCCGCGGGTGGTGTACTGCTCGACCTTGAACCTCCCGACCGTGGCCGTGGCCAGGTAGGCGGCCATCGGCTCGGACTGGTGCCAGCGGAAGGTGGACTTGCCGCCCGCTGTCTTCTGGCTCAGGAGGACGCCGTTGGCGACCGCGGTGCGCCCCTGCGGGACGGTGATCGTGAAGTCGTACGAGGCCTTGTCCTTGGGGTGGTTGTTGCCGGGGAACCAGCTCATGGAGCCCTGTGGCTCACCGGCGACGAACACGCCGTCGTCGGTGGCGATCCAGCCGTCCTTCGAGCCGTCCGGGTCTATGACCGCCTTGGGGACACCGCTGTAGGTCACGGCGACCTGGAACGTCTGGTTCTTGTTCAGTGCGTGGCGGGGACTGACGATCAGTTCCTGGCCGGAGCGCCGGAAACCCGCCTTCACACGGTCGACGGTGAGGGCGGTGACCTTCAGACCGCTGAGGTCGAGGTTGAAGCGGGTCAGCTTCTGGGTGGCGCGGACGGTGAGCACGGCCTTGCCGTCGAGGCGGCGGCTGACGGGGTCGTAGCGGAGGTTCAGGTCGTAGTGAGCGACGTGATACCCACCGTTTCCGGACAACGGGAAGTACGGGTCTCCGACACCGGAGGTGCCTGTCGTCGCGGCGCCCGCGGGTGCGGCGGCGGCCAGCAGGGCGGCGAGAGCGACGGGCACGGTCGCGACGACGGCGTCACGACGGAGGACCGCGGTGCGTGTGCCTGCGTACTTCCTGGGGGGTCTCACGCGAACTCCTACGATACGAGGTGTGATCATCTTCAGGGTTTTCACCCTAAAGGCGCCACCGCACGATTTCTTCCTCCTTCCGGTCAAGTTGCGGGCCCCGGCGGACGAACGCATCATTCTTTCGGTCACCGCACCCGCATTCCACCCCGCCGGAGGCCCCTCGTGACCGTCCGCGTCCGCCGTGTCTACGAACCGCCCGCGCCGGACGACGGCGTACGCGTACTGGTCGACCGGCTCTGGCCGCGCGGCCTGTCCAAGGACGCGGCGCAGATCCACGAGTGGCCGAAGGCGCTGACCCCGTCGACCGAACTGCGCCGCTGGTACCACTCCCAGGAGGACGCGGCCGACGCCTACGAGGAGTTCCGGCGCCGGTACGAGGCGGAGCTGGCCGCGCCAGAGGCGGCCGAACCCCTGCACGCACTCCATGAACTGGCGGCCAGGGGCCCGGCGACGCTTGTTACCGCCGCCAAGGCCCCCGAGCGGAGCCACGCCTCGGTGCTCGCCGGACTACTGACTTCCGGCGACGGGGAACCCTAGGCCGTCGCCCGTGCCGCCGCTCTCCCCGCCGCGCGGCCCGAGAACAGACAGCCGCCGAGGAACGTGCCCTCCAGCGCGTTGTAGCCGTGCACGCCACCGCCGCCGAAGCCGGCGACCTCTCCGGCCGCGTACAGCCCCTCGACGGGCTCGCCCGTCGCACCCAGCGCCCGTGAGTCGAGGTCCGTCTGGATACCGCCGAGGGTCTTGCGGGTGAGGGTGTGGAGTTTGACGCCGACGAGCGGACCGGCCTCGGGGTCGAGGATGCGATGCGGGGAGGCGGTGCGGCCGAGCCGGTCACCGATGTAGCGGCGGGAGTTGCGGATGCCCTGGATCTGCGCGTCCTTGCTGTACGGGTTGGCGATCTGGAGGTCACGGGCCTCGATCTGGCGGCGCACCTGAGCCACGTCGAGGAGCGGTTTGTCGGTCAACCCGTTCATTTTCCCGATGAGTTGGTCGAGGGTGTCGGCGACCACGAAGTCCGCGCCGTGCTTCACGAAGTCGGCCACCGGGCCGGGGGCGCCCTTGCCGAGGATGCGCTCCTTGAGGAACGCCTTGCGGTTCTTGGCGGTGATGTCGGGGTTCTGCTCGGAGCCCGACAGGGCGAACTCCTTCTCGATGATCCGCTGGGTGAGGATGAACCAGGAGTGGTCGTGCTCGGCGATGTCCTCGGTGGTGCGCAGGTACTTGAGGGTGCCGAGGGTGTCGTACCCGGGCAGGCAGGGGTCGGGCAGACGGCGGCCGAGCGCGTCGAACCACATGGAGGACGGGCCGGGCAGGATGCGGATGCCGTGGCCGGGCCAGATCGGGCTCCAGTTCTGGATGCCCTCGGTGTAGTGCCACATGCGGTCGCGGTTGACCAGCCGGACACCGGCCTCGGCGCTGATGTCGAGCATCCGTCCGTCGACGTAGGCGGGCACACCGGTGACCATGTTGGCGGGTGCCGTGCCGAGCCGCTCGGGCCAGTACCGGCGCACGATGTCGTGGTTGGCGCCGATGCCACCGGTGGTGACGATCACGGCCTGGGCGGTGAGTTCGAAGTCGCCGATGCGGTCCCGGTTGGACGCCACTCCGCGCGGCGAGGTGTCCTCGGCGAGGACCGTGCCGCGTACCCCGCGCACGGCGCCCTCCGTGACGACGAGTTCGTCGACCTGGTGACGGTGGTAGAAGGTCAGCAGTCCGGCGCGGGACGCCTCCTTGGCGCTGAGCACGAAGGGTTCGACGACTCCGGTGCCCGTGCCCCACGACACGTGGAAGCGGGGTACGGAGTTGCCGTGACCGTGGGCGCGCAGGTCACCGCGTTCCGCCCAGCCGACCGTCGGCAGGAACGAGATGCCGTGACCGGCGAGCCAGGACCGCTTCTCCCCCGCGGCGAACTCGACGTAGGCGCGCGCCCATTTCACCGCCCAGGAGTCCTCGTCGTCGACCCGGTCGAACTGTGCGCTGCCCTGCCAGTCGCTCCAGGCGAGGTCGAAGGAGTCCTTGATGCCTACGCGTCTCTGCTCCGGTGAGTCGACGAGGAACAGCCCGCCGAACGACCAGAAGGCCTGTCCGCCGAGGTTGGCGGCGTTCTCCTGGTCGACGAGCGCGACCCGCCGGCCCTTGCTGGTCAGCTCGTGTGCCGCGACCAGTCCGGCGAGGCCGGCTCCGACGACGATGACGTCCGCATCCATGGCGACCGTTCCCTTTCTCATCCGCCGCTGCGCGCGGCCGGGTTGTCGCTGCCGTCGGTGAGCAGTGCGGTGAGCAGCTGCTTGAGCCACGCGCGTGCGTGCTCGACGTCCTTGTCCAGCAGCAGTTGGGTCGTGACCCCGTCGTACGCGGCGATCACCGCGTGGGCGGCGCCCTCGGTGTCGCCGAGTACGGCGGGCAGTTCGGTGTGTCCGGTGGCGCGGGCGAGCCGGTCCGCGACGGCTCGTCGCAGCCGCTCGCGGTGTTCCAGGAGGGTCTGGGCGACTGCGGGGTCCCGGGCCGCGTGGACCAGGAAGTCGGTCTTGACCAGCAGCCAGTCCAGGTCGAGCAGCAGGACCTCGGTGACCCGGTCGACGGCCGCGGGGACGTCGAGATCCGGGCCGTCCAGGGCGAGCGCGCCCGCGACCTGGTCGGCGATCAGGCCCGCGCGTTCCCCGTAGAGGGCGAAGAACAGCTCGTCGAGGCTGTCGAAGTTCGAGTAGAAGGCACCTCTGCTGTAGCCGGCGGCCTCGCAGACCTCCTCGATGGAGACCCGCCCGAACCCCTTCGCGGCGAACACCTCGAACGCGGCCTGCAGCAGATTCGCCCGCGTTCGCACGCGCCGCTTCGTCACGCGCCCCGTCGTTCCCTCGACCGCCATGTCGCCCTCCGTTCGATACAGGAATGTATCCGATGCATCGATGTATCCAAAGGGTTCGCGGGCATGAGATCTCGCCACCCAACAGATAGGAACACCTATTCGAATACAGGAGTACGCTGCCCCTATGACCGCGCATCTCCAGGGTTCCCTCTTCGACCAGACCGACGAACTCCGGCTCGGCGCACTGGCCGGAACACGCCGCACACAGCTGGGTCACGGCGCCTGGATCGACGAGCTGCCCGGCTGGCTCCACGGGGCCGACGCCCTGTTCGAACAGCTGGCGGCCGAGGTCCCGTGGCGGGCCGAGCGCCGGAAGATGTACGACCACGTCGTGGACGTACCTCGGCTGCTGGCCTTCTACGGCGAGGCGGAGACGCTGCCGCATCCGGTGCTGACCCGGGCGCGGGACGCGCTCGGCGCCCACTACGCGGCCGAGCTCGGGGAGCCGTTCACCACGGCCGGGCTCTGCTACTACCGGGACGGACGGGACAGCGTCGCCTGGCACGGGGACCGGATCGGGCGCGGCGCGCGCGAGGACACCATGGTCGCGATCCTCTCCGTGGGCGCGCCGCGCGACCTACTGCTGCGGCCGGTGCGCGGTGGTGAGACGGTGCGGCGTCCGCTGGGGCACGGGGACCTGATCGTGATGGGCGGTTCCTGCCAGCGGACCTGGGAGCACGCGGTTCCCAAGAGCGCGCGGGCCGCCGGACCACGGATCAGTGTCCAGTTCCGGCCGCGCGGCGTGCAGTGAGGCACCGGGCTGTGTGCCCCGTCGTGATCCACTCCCCCGCCGTCTGATTTGCTGTGCGTCATCCGGCAGCGAACTGCAGAACGGGAAGATCATGCGGGCAGACGTCCAGCAAGTCGCCGATGGCATTTACCTCGTACACGGAAGCAACACCAACTGGGTGATCCTCACCGAGGGGGGCGCCGCCACCCTGATCGACACCGGATACCCGGGCGATCGGCAGCTGGTCCTCGACTCGCTCGCGCAGGTGGGCAGTTCACCGGAGGCGGTCGCGGCGATACTCGTCACGCACGCCCACAACGACCACATCGGCTCGGCCGAGCACCTGCGTTCCACGTACGGCACGCCGGTGTTCACCCACGAGGCCGAAGTACCGCACGCGCGCCGGGACTTCCTGCATCAGGTGAGCGTCGGCGAGGTGCTGAAGAACGGGTGGCGGCCGGGGGTACTCCCCTGGGCGGTGCACGCGATCCGCTCCGGCGGCACCGCGCAGGTGCCGGTCGCCGAGCCGCAGCCGTTCCCGGAGGCACTCGACCTGCCGGGCGGCCCCGTCCCCGTCCACACCCCCGGGCACACCGACGGGCACTGCGCCTTCCACCTCCCGGACGCCGGAGTCGTGGTCTCCGGCGACGCCCTGGTAAGCGGGCACCCGACCTCCCGGCTCAAGGGCCCCCAGCTGCTGCCCGACATGTTCCACCGCGAGCGCGAGCGTGCGGTCGCCTCCCTGGACCTGCTCGAAAAGCTCGCGGCCGACGTCGTACTGCCCGGCCATGGGCCCGTGCACCGCGGCAGCGTGCGGGAGGCGGCCCGGCAGGCGCGGGAGCGGGCGCTTTGAGGCGGCGCTCTACAGTGAGGTGACGATCACCAGCGGAACGAGAACGGTCGACCCATGGCATTGCAGATCAGCGCCACCAATCCCGAGCACCCGGCACTCCTGCTCGAACTGCCGTGGCACCTCCCCCTGGAGGAGTGGCCCGACCGCTACCTCGTGCCGCTGCCGCGCGGTATCTCCCGGCACGTCGTGCGCTACGCGCGCGCCGGCGACGAGGTGATCGCCGTCAAGGAGCTGGCGGAACGCCCCGCCCTGCGCGAGTACGAGCTGCTGCGGGACCTGGACCGGCTCGGCATCCCGGCCGTCGACCCCCTGGCCGTGGTCACCGGCCGCGCCACCGAGGAGGGCGGCCACCTGGAGCCGGTGCTGATCACCCGGCACCTCGGCGGCTCCATGCCGTACCGCTCGATGTTCGAGACCACGATGCGCCCGGCCACCATGCACCGGCTGATGGACGCGCTGGCCGTCCTGCTGGTCCGGCTCCACCTCGCCGGGTTCGCCTGGGGCGACTGCTCCCTGTCCAACACCCTCTTCCGGCGTGACGCGGGCGCGTACGCCGCCTACCTGGTCGACGCCGAGACGGGCGATCTGCATCCGCAGCTCAGCGACGGCCAGCGCGAGTACGACCTGGACCTCGCCCGCGTCAACATCAGCGGGGAGCTGCTGGACCTGGAGGCGTCCGGGGCGCTGCACCCCTCCGTGGACCCGATCGAGTTCGGTATGGAGATCTGCGCCCGCTACCAGCGGCTGTGGCAGGAGCTGACCCGCACCTCCGTCTATCCGGCGGGCAAGTACCACTACATCGAGCGCCGCATCCGGCGTCTCAACGAGCTCGGTTTCGACGTGGCCGAGATGCAGATCGAGCACTCCTCGAACGGCGACACGGTGACCTTCGTACCGAAGGTCGTCGACGCCGGCCACCATCAGCGGCAGCTGCTGCGGCTGACCGGGCTCGACACCGAGGAGAACCAGGCGCGGCGCCTCCTCGGCGACCTGGAGAGCTGGATGGCCACCCAGGACGACTACGAGCCGGGCGATCCCCTCGGCGCCAGCCCGGAGGTGCTCGCGCACCGCTGGGTGCGGGAGGTGTTCCGGCCGACCGTGCGGGAGGTGCCCCGCGAACTGCGCGGGAACGTGGATCCCGCCGAGATCTACCACCAGCTCCTGGAGCACCGCTGGTTCCTCTCCGAGCGGGCGCAGCACGACATCGGCCTGGACACGGCGGTCAAGGACTACATCGTCAACATCCTGCCCAAGGCCCGCCAGGCGCTGCCGCTGCCGACGGACGAGGAGACAGCGGCGCCGCCCGTCTGAGTCACTCGTGCGGGACGACGGCCACCGGGCAGTGCGCGTGGTGCAGTACGCCGTGGGCGACCGAGCCGATCCGCGCGCCCACGGCCGAGCGGTGGGCGCGCCGCCCGACGACCAGGAGCTGCGCCCGGGAGGCCACGGAGAGCAGCACCTCCCCCGCGCTGCCCATCTCCACGTGCTGGGTGACCGCCACCTCGGGGAAGCGCTCACGCCACGGTTCCAGGGCGGCGGCGAGCGCGTTCTTCTCGTACGGTTCCATGCCCCCGGCCTCGTCGAGGAGCTTCAGCGAACCCGGGCTGTACGCGAACACCGGCGGCAGGCTCCAGGCCCGTACGACGCGAACGATCGCGCCACGAGCCGCCGCGGCCTCGAACGCGAACCGCAGGGCCGGCCCGCTCTCCTCCGGGTCGCCCTGCTGCCCCACGACGACCTCACGCCCGGCGGCCTCGTCGGAGGCGCGGTCCTCCGCGCGGACGAGGACGACGGGCCGCTCGGACTCGGCGATCACGTGCTGCCCGACCGAGCCGAGCAGGAACCCCACGACGGCCCCGTGCCCACGTGAGCCGAGCACCAGCATCTCGGCCTGCGCCGCGGCCCCGGCGAGCGCGTGCGCCGCGTTGCCCTCGACCACGTCGACGGTCAGGTCCAGCTCCGGATGGCGTTCGGCGACGCTCCGCGCGGCCTCGTCCACACCGTCCCGCACCCACTGGTCGTGGGTCTCACGGGTCCCGGCCCCGAACGCCTGGTCCGGCACCAGCTGCCAGGCATGCACCACACGCAGCGCGAGGCCACGCCGTACCGCCTCGCGGGCCGCCCAGGCCAGCGCCGCGTGGCTCTCGGACGTTCCGTCCACCCCTGCCGTGATCGGGCGAGTCATACGGTTCCCTCCGGGTCGTGATCATGCATACCGGGCCCAGTGTTCACTACCGTGTACCCATGACCTTGCAGTGGGAACAAGTGATCGTGGACGCGGCTGATCCGGCCGCACTGGGGCGCTGGTGGGCGGAGGCTCTCGGCTGGGCGGTCGTCGACGACTCCCCCGAGGAGTACGAGATCCGTCCGACGCCGGATCAGGTGCCGGGGCTGCTCTTCGTACGGGTCCCGGAGGCGAAGTCCGTCAAGAACAGGCTGCACCTCGACTTCCGGCCCGACGACCACCGGGCGGAGGTCGACCGCCTGCTGGCCCTCGGGGCGCGCCACGTGGACATCGGCCAGGGAGAGCAGTCCTGGACCACTCTCCAGGACCCGGAGGGCAACGAGTTCTGCGTGCTCGGCGCGCGGAGGAGCTGACCGGAACGAAGCCGGGCGATCGAACATACGGTGGAGCGAAGGCGGCGCGGCACCGGGCTGACACCACCCGGTGATTCCGACCGCTCGGGGTGGGAGACGAATGACACAGGCCCGCGGACGCAGCGCGGACCGTCATGCGCTGCTTGGGCAATCATCTGGACGGGATCTGCAGGATCCCGGAAATCGAACCACTCACGACCCAGGGCTCTTGCAGCAAAGTGCTCGTGCAGACGATCCTCCAGCCGGCCGCCGCCAGATGAGGTCCAGCGCTGCGCTTGCCGAATACCTCCTCCACGCTGCTCAGGCGGCATGTTGATACTCGTGGAGGGTGCCGCCCGGTCGCGCTCGCCGTCTTATGTCCAGACGGGGAATCCGGTCCGGGTCCTCGATCGGAGCGGGCAGCGAGTAAGACGTCATCTCAATTGGTGATTGACAGTGGAGATAGTCGCTGGCAGACGGTGTGCGGTGACGGTTGAATGCCTTGGTGAGTGACTACTGGACGCCTGCCCATGATGCGGTCGAGCACGACAATGCGGAGGCTCTGGCCCGGTTACTGGCCGACGGTGCCGATCCCGACGAGGTCTTCGGCAACATGACGCTGCTGACGCACGCCATCGATGCCGAGGGCGACAGCTCCCTGCAGGGTGGTGAGCCGCTGACGGTTCACATCACTGCTGTACTGCTGGCCTTCGGCGCTGACCCGGAGCTCGCGGATCCAGACGGTTGTACACCGCTGGACATGGCCGCCCAGTACGGACACTAGCTGGCGGTGAATCTGCTGCGGGCCCACATCAACTGGCGAGCCACCGGTAACAGATGAGCGTGCGAGCGATGCTCGTGAAGGCGAGGAAGCGCTCAGCTTTGCGCTCGTAGCGGCAGTGCGGACGACGACAGCCGGCGAGTCAGGCAGTTGGGGTCGTTGGGCCTGCCAGGCAGGACAATGAAGTGACTCGGTGGCGGGGGGAGCCATGGCGCGAGGCGGTCGACAGAACGACACGATCATCGGCGTAGGCCGCGGACGGGTCTACAGACCTCAAGACGGCGAGAGAATCCGCAGAGCCCTGGGATACACGCTGGGCCTGGTACTCGGATTACTCTTCGCCACCTTGGGTTTCTTCTTCGGCTTGGACAACGGGGCTGCACGACTGCACTTCGATGACGCCGAAAAGATTCCAGCCGTAGTGGTCGAAGCCGACTACGCCAAACTGCAGCCCAAACAACACCCCTCCTTCATCACCGTCAACCTGACTGGCGCCCATGGCATCCAGGCGTCGATCGACGACGTCATCCAAGCCCCGGACGGTCTTTCGACCGGCGATCGCGTCACCGTGCTCTACGATGCGGCACGACCCGGGCATGCCTTATTCCCCAGCCAACTCGGCTGGGCGAAGTTGATGTTCCCCGGCGGACTACTTTTCCTTGTCAGCCTTGTCCCTACCATCGGTTACGGCCTTGCGATTGCCAGGGTGGTTACCGTGCACCTCCGAAGGTGACCCCGGACGTTCCCACCGCCATCCAGGGCAGGCGTCAAGAGGTGTGGCATTCATTGTGTTAGCCGTTGTTAGAGGGTGTTCGGGGAGATTTTGCAGGCGTATGCCTCCTCCGTCGAGGAGATGGACGCCGCGTTCACGGCGTGAGTGCCCCGGCGGCGGTCGCAGATCCACAAGACGCACCGGGAGGTCATCGGCGAGCGGGCGGTCCGTGAGCACGCGGCCCTCAAACCGCTGCCGCCGACTCCGTATCTGGTGGCCGAGCGGCACCTGCGGCCAGTCGGCAAGGACTGCCTGGTCGCCTTCGGCGGCAATCTCTACTCGGTGCCCGCCCGCCGCGTCCGCCCGCGCCAGCTGGTGGAGATCCGGCCGCCGAAGTCACAGGTCATGCTGCACTCCACCGCTCCGGACGCGAGCGGCGAGACGCTGCTGGCCATGCATCCGCGGGCGGTCGGCCGCGGGGCGCGCACCGCGACGGTGACGAAGCCCGGGCGGGCCAGGCCGCAGGCAGGGTCCTTGGGCACGCCAAGACCCTGCCGTGCAGGGTGATCAGCGCGATCCAGCTCGACCAGGGCGGCGCCGGTTCGCTCCGGCGTACAACCTCAGCCCCGGGTGCGCTGTCTAACGGGTAATCAGAAACCCACGGCACCACTCCCGCGAAGGGGCTGCTCGGCATGCGTACACGGAGAAGGATCGCCACCGCGACAACCACCGCCCTCACTCTCACCCTTGTCCTGGGCGCAGCCGCGCTCACGGCTCCCGCCGTCCAGGCGGCCACTCCGGACGCGGGTACGCTGCGCGACGTCGCGCGCCACGGCGAGCGCGACCTCTGGTTCAAGGACGAGGCCGGTCAGACTAATCGGCTGACGGTGTCGATGAAGTTCGAGAGCCGCGACGATGGGAACGACGCCTACTACATCCTCACCTTCCGCGACCGCGCGCCCATCACCATCGACAGCAGTGCGGCCGAAAACTACGAGTGCGTGTACCCGTCGGCGACCGACCGCACGGTCGCCCGCTGCGCGGTCCACGTCCCGGTGGGCACCGACTTCACCGACGACTACTACATCGACCTGGGCAACGGCAACGACACCGTGTCGATCGCCGCCGACAACTACGCGTACAGCACGATCTACGGCGGCAAGGGCAACGACGTGCTGGTGGGCAACAGCCAGACCGAGCTCTACGGCCAGGACGGCAACGACCGCACCGTCGGCGGGGGCGAGCAGCGGGGCAACGGAGCGCGCGGCGGAGCCGGGAACGACGTCCTGACCGGGTGCTCCGCGTGCTACGGCGACGCCGGCAACGACTCGCTCACCGGCGACGCCGACAGCAGCCGCGTGGACGGCGGCGACGGCAACGACGTCCTGCACGGAAATTCAGGCGCCGACAACCTCTACGGTGGCAGGGGCAACGACCGCCTGTACGGCGACCGGGGCAACGACGTCCTGTGGGGCAACAGCGGCAACGACGTCCTGCACGGCGGTCCGGGCAACGACAGGCTCTCGGGCGGCCCCGGCAACGACAAGGTGTATCAGAACTAGCAGAAAGACCCGGCCGTTCCCGGCCACGGCATGCGCCGCCACCTACGACCTGAGACGCTCCTGACTGGGTCGATTGCAGTCCGCGGTGCGGCCGCCGGTTCCCCAGCCCTAGCCATTGGTAATGGTTAGGGCCCTGCTTAACGGCTGTTCGAACGAACTCTCACTATCGAGGCCGCGACCCTTGCACAAAGCACGTCACACCGGCGAGGACAGGGGCCGTTGCGGGGTTGTCGGCCTTCTTGCCCTGCTCGTACTGCCCGGTGCGGGGTGGTTCCTGTGGCAGACGTAGCCGCTCACGATCTGGGAGGAGGCAACTCTCCCGCCGGCATGGCCGACTGCCGCAGGAGCACTCCCGATCACGGCAGCAGCTGCCAGGTCCGCCCTCTCGTCTGTGGCCGGTCGGCACTGCCCTCACGATGACCTTCACCGCCGCCAAAACCGTAGCCGCCGCGGCCTTCTTCATCGGCTGGGACCTGCTGGGCGCCCGATCCCTCAAGCCCGAGCGGCAGCTCAGCGCGTCGACCCTGTTCGACCTGGTCAAGCCCGCCTTCGGCGTGGTAGCTGGATCAGGGGCGCTGGTGGCTCTCGTGGTCGCCCACCCGCAGGTACTCACGTGCTGCCCGGATCACGGTTGCCGTCGCCATGGCCCCTCCCCGTCACGTACGGTCGTTCCATGGCACCTGAGAGGTCTACCGTAGGTGTAATCATGACCGTGGACGACGATCCCGGGGTGTCCCGGGCCGTCGCCCGTGACCTGCGGCGGCGCTACGGCGAGTCGTACCGGATCGTGCGCGCGGAGTCAGGCGAGTCCGCGCTGGACGCGCTGCGGGAGCTGAAGCTGCGCGGTGATCCGGTGGCGGTGATCCTGGCCGACTACCGGATGCCGCAGATGAACGGCATCGAGTTCCTCGAACAGGCCCTGGACGTCTATCCGGGCGCGCGGCGTGTGCTGCTCACCGCGTACGCGGACACCAACGCGGCGATCGACGCGATCAACGTCGTCGACCTCGACCACTACCTCCTCAAGCCCTGGGATCCGCCGGAGGAGAAGCTCTACCCGGTGCTCGACGATCTCCTGGAGGCCTGGCGGTGCAGTGACCACCGGCCCGTGCCGAGCACCAAGGTGGTCGGTCACCGGTGGTCGGCCCGCTCGTCGGACATACGGGAGTTCCTGGCCCGCAACCAGGTGCCGTACCGCTGGTACTCCACCGAGGAACCCGAGGGGCAGCGGCTGCTGGCGGCCTGCGGCCAGGACGGGCAGCGGCTGCCGGTGGTGATCACGGCGGACGGTACGGCGCTCGTCGAGCCGGAGGTGCCCGAGCTGGCCGCGCAGGTGGGGCTGGCCACCACGCCGACGGCCGACTTCTACGACCTCGTCGTCATCGGCGGCGGCCCGGCCGGGCTGGGCGCGGCCGTGTACGGGGCCTCGGAGGGGCTTCGGACGGTGCTGGTGGAACGGTCGGCGACCGGCGGACAGGCCGGGCAGAGTTCGCGGATCGAGAACTATCTGGGCTTCCCGGACGGGGTTTCCGGCGGCCAGCTCACCGACCGGGCGCGACGCCAGGCCACGAAGTTCGGCGCCGAGATCCTCTCCGCGCGCGAGGTCACCGGCCTGGAGGTGAGCGGCGCGGCGCGGCTCGTGCGGTTCTCGGACGGGTCGGCGATCGCCGCGCACAGCGTGATCCTGGCGACCGGGGTGTCGTACCGGCAGCTGGAGGCGCCGGGCGTGACCGATCTGTCGGGCTGCGGGGTGTTCTACGGGTCGGCACTGACCGAGGCCGCCTCCTGCCAGGGCCACGACGTGTACATCGTCGGCGGCGCCAACTCGGCCGGGCAGGCGGCGATGTACCTGTCCAGGGGGGCCAAGTCGGTCACGCTGCTGGTGCGCGGAGCGGACCTCACCGCGTCGATGTCGCACTACCTGATCCAGCAGATCGCCGAGTCGCCGAACATCTCGGTGCGGGCCGGCACGGTCGTCGAGGCCGCGCACGGCGGCGACCACCTGGAGCAGCTGACGTTGCGCGACACGGCGAGCGGGCAGACCGAACTGGTCGACGCGCAGTGGCTGTTCGTGTTCATCGGCGCGGCCCCGCTGACCGACTGGCTGGACGGCACGGTACTGCGCGACGAGCGCGGGTTCATCCTCGCCGGGCCCGATATGACCGCCGACGGGCGGCCACCGGCGGACTGGGAGCTGGACCGGCCGCCGTACCACCTGGAGACCAACATCCCCGGCGTGTTCGTCGCCGGGGACGCGCGCGCGGAGTCCGCCAAGCGGGTCGCGTCCGCCGTCGGAGAGGGAGCCATGGCCGTGATGCTCGTACACCGGTATCTGGAGCAGTCGTGAGCGGCCGGTTGATGCCGTGCAGCCCCGCGGAGATCGGGGCGCTGTTCCTGTTCGAGAAGCTGACCGCCGAGCAGCTCGGCAGACTGTGCTGCGAGGGCCGGGTCGAACTGTTCGACCCGGGGCCGGTGTTCGCCGAGGGTGACCCGGCCACCTGCTTCTACGTGATGATCGAGGGGACGCTCGTCATGTCGCGCCGGGTCGGCGGCGACGACGTCGAGGTGAACCGCACGTCCCAGCCCGGGGTGTACACGGGAGCGATGCAGGCGTACCTCAAGGAGGGGACGCCGCAGAAGTACAAGAGCTCGATGCGCGTCACCGAGCCGACGCGGTTCTTCGTCCTGCCCAGCGGGACGTTCGCGGCCATCATGCAGGAGTGGTTCCCGATGGCGGTCCACCTCCTGGAAGGGCTGTTCTTCGGCACGCAGACCGCGCAGCGGGCCATCGGACAACGTGAACGGCTGCTCGCGCTGGGCTCGTTGTCCGCCGGACTGACCCATGAGCTCAACAACCCGGCCGCCGCGGCCGTACGGGCCACGTCGTCGTTGCGCGACCGGGTGGCCCACATGCGGCAGAAGCTCGGGATCATCGCCTCGGGCCCCTACCACCGCGATGCCCTGAAGTCCCTGGTCGACATCCAGGAGCGGACGGCCGAACGGGTCGCCAAGGCGCAGTCGCTGAGCCCGCTCGAAGCGTCCGACCGGGAGGACGAGGTCTCCGACTGGCTCGACGACCACGGCATCCAGGGCGGCTGGCAGATCGCGCCGACCTTCGTGCAGGGCGGCCTCGACGTCGACTGGCTGGAGCAGGTCGCGGCGGCCGTCGACGAGGAGATCCTCCAGGCCGCCATCGGCTGGCTCAACTACACGGTCGAGACAGAGCTGTTGATGTCCGAGATCGAGGACTCCACCACGCGCATCTCCCACCTCGTCGACGCCGCCAAGCAGTACTCGCAGCTGGACCGGGCCCCTTATCAGGTCGCCGACGTGCACGAACTCCTCGACAGCACGCTGCTGATGCTGTCGGGGAAGATGGGCTCGCGCGTCAAGGTCGTGAAGGACTACGACCGTTCGCTGCCGAGGATCCCGGCCTACCCCGCCGAGCTGAACCAGGTGTGGACCAATCTGATCGACAACGCGGTCTCCGCAATCAACAGCGCGGGCGGGGAAGGGACGTTGACCGTACGGACGGCACCGGTGCACGACCGGCTGCTGGTGGAGTTCCGCGACACGGGCCCGGGGGTGCCGGCGGAGATCAAGGGCCGGATCTTCGACCCGTTCTTCACCACCAAGCCGGTGGGCGAGGGCACGGGGCTGGGGCTCGACATCTCCTGGCGGATCATCGTCAACAAGCACCACGGTGACCTGAAGGTCGAGTCCGTACCGGGTGACACCCGCTTCCAGGTGCTGCTCCCCCTCACCGCCGCCGACCCCGAAACCGACACCGACACCGCCGGGGCCTCCGACCCGGCTCAGGAGCCGTCATGACAAAGGACACCGGAATCGACCCCAGCGTCCCGCCCAGCGGTGCCGGATGCGTCGAGTGCGACGCCGCCGGTGGCTGGTGGTTCCATCTGCGGCGCTGCGCCCAGTGCGGCCACATCGGATGCTGCGACGACTCGCCCGCCAAGCACGCCACCGGCCACTTCCGGGACACCGGTCATCCGGTGATCCGCAGTTACGAGCCCGGCGAGGCCTGGTTCTGGAACTTCGAGACGTCCGAGCTGTTCGAGGACGGGCCGCCGCTCACTCCCCCGAGCAGCCATCCGGCCGACCAGCCCGCCCCGGGACCTGCGGGACGCGTCCCGGCGAACTGGGCGGAGACCCTGCGCTGAGAGCCGGTAGGTCAGGACTGTCAGCGGTGCATGTGAGGATTCGTCTGTGCCGCAGAACCTGTTCGACACCCCGCTCATCGGCCGCGACGACGAACTGACCCGTCTCTCGGCCGTACTCGATCGCGCCCGTGTCCGTGAGCCGCGTGCCGTGCTCATCGCCGGGGACGCCGGGGTGGGCAAGACGCGGGTGCTGGCGGAGGCAGCCGGACGGGCCTCCGTGGCCGGCATGACCGTGCTCACGGGGCACTGTGTCGACCTCGGTGACGTCGGTCTGCCGTATCTGCCGTTCACCGAGATCCTGGGGGTACTGGCGGCCGACGAGCGGTTCGCGGAAGTGTTCGCCGCGCATCCCGTGGTCGGGCGGTTGCTCGGTGGCGGCGCGGAGGACGGCGAGCGGGACGCCGGTGGGCGGCTGCGGCTGTTCGAGGGGATGGCCGGGCTGCTGTCCGGCGTCACCGAGATCGCTCCGTTGCTGCTCGTCCTGGAGGACCTGCACTGGGCCGACCAGTCCTCCCGGGATCTGCTGCGGTTCCTGCTCAGCCGTGGCGTGCTCCAGGGAGCCACGGGTGGCGCGCCCGGTCACCGGCTCGCGGTGTTCGCGTCGTACCGCGCGGACGACCTCCATCGCCGCCATCCGCTGCGCCCGCTCCTCGCGGAGCTGGTGCGGCTGCCCGCCGTGGAGCGGCTGGAGCTGCGGCCGATGGCCGACGCCGAGGTCGCCCGGCTGGTGCGTGCCCTGGGCGAGGGGCCGCTGCCCGACACGACCGTCCGCCGGATCGTCGAGCGTGCCGAGGGCAACGCGTTCTACGCGGAGGAGCTGCTCGCGGCCACCGACGCGGAGTCGGGCGGCGTACCCAGCGGGCTCGCCGACGTTCTCCTCATCCGCTTCGAGCAACTGTCCGACACGGCCCAGCAGGTGGTGCGTACGGCCGCGGTCGCCGGGCGGCGCGTCGAGCACGAGCTGCTGAGCGACGCCGTCCGGCTGCCGGAGGACGAGCTGGAGTCGGCACTGCGCGAGGCGGTCGAACGGCAGCTCCTCGTCGCGGGTGAGGGCGACACGTACTCCTTCCGGCACGCGCTCGCCCGTGAGGCCGTCTACGCCGATCTGCTGCCGGGCGAGCGGTCGCGGCTGCACGGGGCGTTCGCGCGACTGCTGGCCGGACGTGGCCGCCCCGCCGAGAGTGCGGCGGAGCGCGCCCACCACTACCGGGAGAGCCACGATCCGGCCGAGGCGCTCACGGCGTCGCTGGAGGCCGCCGATCACGCCCATCGTGTCGGGGCGCCCGCGGAGGAGCTACGGCATCTGGAGGCCGCCCTGGACCTGTGGCCGGCGGTGGAGGCGGGAGCCCGTCCCGCCGGCGAGGGCCTGGACACGGTGACCCTGATGCTGCGGGCGTCCGCCGCGGCGGCGCATGCCGGGGACTCGCATCGCGCGGTGTCGCTCACCCGGGCGGCGCTCGCCGGAGTGGGCCAGGACACGGACGCCGAACTCGCGGCCCGCGTCCGCTACACGCTCGCCGACAACCTGATGAGCATCGACCATCTGTCGGCCGCGTTCGCGTACAGCAGCGAGGCCCTCGCCCTGATCCCGGCCGAGCCTCCGTCGCGGACCTGGGTGTGGGCGGCGGCCACCCATGTCATGGCGGCACGGCAGATGGGCGACAGCGACACCGCGCTGCGGGTCGCCCGGCAGGCCCTGTCCGTCGCCGAGGAGCTTCAGGCCACCGACGCGCAGGCCGACCTCATGATCTCCGTGGCCGCTCTCGAAGCAGGGGGCCGTCGCACCCCCGAGGGCCGCGAGAAGCTCCGGGAGGCCCGTGAGCTGGCCCGGCGGGCGGGCTGTTCGCCGGTGGAGATGCGGGCGCTGTTCAATCTCGCGATCGGCTGCTTCGAGTCCGGTCTCCTGGAGGAGAGCCTGCCGTGGCTCTCCGAGGGCCTGGACCGCGCCCGCCGCGCCGGTCTCCTCTCCTCGCCGTATCCCCTGGAGATGCGCTATCTGCAGTCCGTGGTGCTGTACACGCTCGGCCGTTGGGACGACTGCGCCCGCGCGGCGGCGACCGACACCGAGGTGCTTCCGGCGGCGGCCGGATTCGTGACGGGGCCTTCGTTGTACGTGTCACTGGCACGCGGTGACATGGGCGCCGCCGACCGTGCCCGGGCTCTCCTCGACGGCCCGTTCGACTGGATGGCCACGCTGGTCGCGGGCATCGTGCTCACGGACGCCGCCGCCCTGGCGGGGGACCCGGACGCGGCCGTGGAGCGTGTGCACAGCACGGTGAAGGCGCTCACCGACGACGCCGGGGCGCTTCCGGAGGTCGCGGTCCGGCTCGCCGCGCTGGCACTCGCCGCCGTCGCCGACACGGCCGTCCGGCTGCGCCGGTCCGGCGACGAGGCGGGGACGCTGCGCTGGACTCGTACGGCCGCCGAACTGCTGGAGCTGGCCCGGGCCCGGGCGACGTACGGCCGAGACGGCGCCCCGCAGGGTCCGGAAGGCCTGGCCTGGCTGGCTCGTGCCGAGGCGGAGTGGGCCCGGGCGACGGCCGGACCCGAGGCCGAGGCGTGGGAGCGGGCGGTCACGGCGTTCGGCTTCGGTGAGGTCTACGAACAGGCGCGCTGCCGAAGGCGGTTCGCCGAGGCCCTGCTGGCCGACGGCCGCCGTGAGGAGGCGGCCGCACAGGCCCTCGCGGTACGGGAGACGGCGGTACGTCTGGGTGCTGTGCCCCTGCTCCGGGAGGTGGACGCCCTGATCCGCCGCGGCCGGCTGACGGAGTCCTCCCCCGCCGATGCTCCCGGGGCAGCCTCGACGCCCCTCACCGCCCGTGAGCAGGACGTCCTACGGCTGCTCGCCCTCGGCCGCAGCAACCGTCAGATCGGCGAGGAGCTGTTCATCAGCGGCAAGACGGCCAGTGTCCATGTCTCCAACATCCTGGCCAAGCTGGGTGCCGCGAGCCGTGGGGAGGCGGTGGCGGTCGCCTACCGGGAAGGGCTGATCCCGGCGGCCTCGAAGGAGTCCTGACCCTGCCCCTGACCTGGTCCGTCGGCTACCGGTCCGCCCTGACGAAGGACCGGATCGCCGTCGCCGCCGCCCCGCGCGCCCACTCCTCGAAGGGCAGCGGCCTGGTCAGCAGCTCGCAGCGGGCGGCGGAGCCGAAGGCCGCGGCGGCGAACGCGTCGCGGATCTGCCCGGCGAACAGGTCGTACGCGGCCAGTCCCTCACCGGAGATGATCACGCGCTCGGGTCCGAGCAGGTTGGCCACGGTGGCGATGCCCCGCCCGATCGCCTCACCGGCCCGCGCGTACACCTCCCGCGCTCCGGGGTGGCCCGCGTGGGCCAGGGCGACAGCCTCGGCGCTGTCGGTGATCGAGGTGCCCGTGACCTCCCGGACCCTGGCGACGATCTCCGCGTCCCCCGCGAACGCCTGCAGACAGCCGCGCCGGCCGCAGTGGCAGGGCGGGCCCGCCGGATCGACGACGGCATGCCCGATCTCCCCGGCCACCCCGTGCATCCCCGCCACCACGCGCCCGTGGACCACCAGCCCGCAGCCGATGCCCGCGCCGACGGTCACCACGGCGAAGTCGGACAGCCCCACTCCGGCGCCGAACCACTGCTCGGCGACGGTGAGCGCACGCACGTCGTTGTCGACCGTGACGGGCAGCCCGGTGGTCATGGCGGCGAGTTCCGCGAGCGGCACGTCACGCCAGTCGAGGAACGGCGAGTAGCGCACGGCGCCCTCCGTCCGGTCGACCTCTCCGGCGACGGCGATTCCGCAGCCCAGCACCGGCACCCCGAAGCCGTCCGCCTCGGTGAGCAGCTCCCGCACCAGCTCCGCGACCGAGGCAAGCACCGCCTTGGGGGCACGGGCCGTAAGGGGTATGTCCCGGGCGACACGGATACGGCAGCACAGGTCGGTGAGCACGCCGAAGATCTCGTCGCCGGTGATCTTGATGCCGATGAACAGCGCCCGCCCGCCGTCGACGCGTACGAGGTTCGCGGGACGCCCCAGCGCGGGGCGGGTCTCGACGTCCGCGTCCTCGACCAGGTACCCGGCGTCGATCAGCGGGCGTACCGCCTTCGTGACGGCGGCGGCGGACAGCCCGGCGCGCCGGGCCGCGTCGGCGCGGGTGAGGGGGCCGTGGGACAGAACCGTGGTGAAGATCTGCGAGGCGGCCGGCGTACGGGCCGGAAACACCTCGGCACGGAAGGTCGAGGGCATGGCCGGAACCTAGATCGCTTATTTTCCCCTGTCAATGAAAGAAGCATCGACGAGATGAACCACCTCTGCGACGGCATCTAGACTTACGAAAGGCCGACACAGGCATCCCATTGACACATGATCCATGGTCTCGCTCGGATTCCCCGAGCTACGCCAGTTGCACGAACGTGAGGCACCATGCCGCTGATCTCCCACTCCCCGGACACCGGGGTCTGGCTGCTGACCACACCGCGCACGTCGTACGCGCTGCGGATCGACGAGACCGGCGCGCCGTGTCATCTCGCGTGGGGGCCGCGGCTGACCCTGGCGGAGGCGGGCGCGCTGGTCGCCCCGGCACAGGACATGACGAGCAGCTTCGAGGGCAGGCCTCCGGTCGGCGAGGAACTCCCCGTCGACGGCGGCACCCGCTACGGCCCGCCCTCCCTCCAGGTGCGGTACGCGGACTCCTCCCGCGCCTTCGAGTGGGTGCCCACCGGTCACCGCGTGCTCGAACCGGCGCCCGGCGTGAGCGAGTTGGTGCTGGAGTTCCGCGACCGTCTCCACCCCCTCGATGTCTCCCTGCACTACACCGTCCGCGCCGACACCGACGTCATCGAGCGCCGGACCGTGGTGCGCAACGCCGGTGACGAGCACATCGATCTGCTGCGCGCCGACTCGGCCGCCTGGACGCTGCCACCGCTGCGCGACTACCGGCTCAGCCATGTCACCGGTCAGTGGTCGGCCGAGAGTCAGCTGCGGCGCGACACACTCCCGTTCGGCGAGACGGTGCTGACCAGCCGGCGCGGCATCACCAGCCATCACGCCAACCCGTGGGTGATGCTCGACGCGGGCGGGGCGACGGAGGACCACGGCCGGGTGTGGAGCGCGGCCCTCGCCTGGAGCGGGAGTTGGCGCATCACCACGCAGCGCACCCCCGACGGGCTGGCCGGATTCACCGGGGGCGTCGGCCACGAGGGGACGAGCATTCCGCTCGCGCCGGGGCAGGAGTTCGCCACGCCGGTGTTCGCCGGACTGTGCACGGACGGCGGGTTCGGGGCGGCGAGCCGCGCCTGGCACACGTACACGACGACCCATGTGCTGCCCCGGGCACAGGAGTTGGCGCCGGTCCTCTACAACTCGTGGGAGGCGACCGGCTTCGACGTCGACGAGGCCAGCCAGAAGGCGCTGGCCGAGCGGGCCGCCCTGCTCGGGGTCGAGCTGTACGTCGTCGACGACGGCTGGTTCGGGGCGCGGCGCAGTGACCGGGCGGGGCTGGGCGACTGGACGCCGACTCCGGAGCGCTTCCCCGAGGGGCTCGGGCCGCTGGCCGACTCCGTGCACCGGCTCGGGATGCGGTTCGGGATCTGGGTCGAACCGGAGATGGTCAATCCGGACAGCGCGCTGTACCGGGAGCACCCCGACTGGGTGCTGCACGTCCCCGGCCGGGCCCGCACCGAGATGCGCAACCAGCTCGTCCTGAACTTCGCGCGGGACGAGGTGGCGGACTGGGCGTACGGCTGGCTGACCCGGCTGGTCGGGGACCACGGGGTCGACTTCCTCAAGTGGGACATGAACCGCGCCTTCGGCGAGTCGGGCTGGCCGGAGCAGCGGGACGGAAACGACCTTCTGTGGACGCGGTACGTGGCGAATCTGTACGACGTCATCGACCGGCTGCGTGCCGACCATCCGGGACTGCGGGTGGAGACGTGCAGTGGCGGCGGTGGCCGGATCGACCTCGGCATCCTGTCCCGTACGGACCAGGCGTGGACGTCCGACAACACGGACGCGGTGGACCGGCTGGTGATCCAGCACGGCTTCGGGCAGATGTATCCGGCGCGTGCGATGTCGGCGTGGGTGACCGACGTGCCCAATCAGCTCACGGCGCGTTCGGTGCCGCTGCGGTTCCGTTTCCATGCGGCGATGTGCGGGCTGCTCGGCATCGGCGGTGATCTGACGCGCTGGTCGGAGGAGGAGCTCGCGGAGGGTGCGGCGCTGGTGGCCGAGTACAAGAAGGTGCGGCATCTGGTGCAGCACGGTGAGCTGTACCGGCTGTCGGGGCCGCACGGGGAGGAGCCGACGGTGGTCCAGTACGTCGGCGAGGACGCGGCCGAGGCCCTGGTACTGGGCTTCCGGTACGGTCCTCGGCACGGTCTCCCGCGGATTCCGGTGCGGCTGCGGGGTCTCACTCCCGGCGCCCGGTACCGGGACGCGAGCACGGGTGCCGTCCACCACGCGAACGTGCTCGGCGAGTACGGCTTCCGGCTCGATCTCACACCCGGCGACTGGTCCAGCACGGCTGTGCACCTGGTGCGCGTGCGGGAGGCGTAGCCGCCGTGTTCCCCGGTCGGCTGTCGTCGGCCGGGGAACCGCGGCGCCCTGGCCGGGCGTTACAGGGGCAACGCCCCTCATGGGGCCCGAACGACGACCCCAGGGCAGGCGCGATGAGCGAGTTGGTCCCCGGGGGCAACACGCCCCTTCCCAGCGGCGCCCTCACGCTCCGGGTGCCGGGCCCGTTCGACGTGAGCGCACTCGTGACGGACGACGGCGGCAAGGTCGGCGGTGACGCGGACTTCGTGTTCTACAACCAGCCGTCGGCACCTGGAGCCCGGCTGCACGGCGACACCCTCACCGTCGATCCGGCAGCCCTGCGCCCCGGCGCCACCCGCGTCACGGTGGTCGTCAGCGCAGCCGACCCGGGTACGGCGCTGGGCGGGCTGCCCGCGCCCACAGTCCACGTCACCGGTCCCGGAGGCCGCCCCCTCGCCCGGTTCACGCCGCCGCGCCCGCAGCGGGAGACAGTGCTGCTGCTGGCGGAGCTGTACCGGCGGGGCACGGGCTGGAAGCTGCGTGCGCTGGGCCAGGGGTACGCGGACGGGCTGGCGGGCCTGGCCCGGGACTTCGGGGTGGATGTCGCGGACGACGCCTCCTCGGCCTCGGGCTCGTCGGGGTCTTCCGCGCGGCCTGCGGCGGCCGGCGCGCGTCTTCGTGCACCCGCCCGGTTGTCCGACGCCGCCTCCCGGCTGTCGGGCGCGGCCTCCCGTCTGTCGGAGGCGGCTGCCCGGCGGTCCCGGCCGACGGGCGCGCCGACACCGGCCGGGTCGGCCCGCCCGGCCACCGTGCCTGCCGCCGGTGCGTCGCCGGGGTCGCTGTACTCGGCCGCCGGAACACCGGGCCCGCCCACCTCCGCCGAAGGCTTCGTCACCCTGGTCAACTCCGCCCGGGCCACCGCCGGTTCGCCACCCGTCTCCCTCGACGCGCGGCTCTGCGCCGCCGCTCGGGCGCACGCCACCGACATGGCCTCGGCCGGCCGCCTCGGCACCGAGAGCCGGGACGGCACCTCCGTCCACCAGCGCGTCACCGCCACCGGGTACACGTATCTGACCGTCGGCGAGCATCTGGTCTCCGGCCCGCGCACGCCCGAGGAGTTCGTCGACTACTGCCTGCGCACCGAGCAGGCCCGGCGCACCCTGCACGAACCGGCGTTCACCCAGGTCGGCCTGGCGTACGTCACCGGGTCCCGCACGGGTGACACGTACTGGACCGCTCTCTGGGCCCGGCCTCTCCTGCCCGGGGACCTGGCGCGAACAGCCGTCGAGGTCACTGACCTCACCAACCGGGAGCGGGCCCGGGCCGGGCTGCCACCGCTGGCCACCGACGCCCTGCTCACCCGTGCCGCGCAGGCGCACAGTACGGACATGGTGGTCCGCGCGTTCTACTCGCACACCGGGCCCGACGGCAGCCGGCCGTGGGACCGGGCCGCCGCGGCGGGGTCCACGCGGCGGACGATCGGGGAGAACATCGCGTGCGGGCAGCGCTCCGCCGCCGAGGTCGTGGAGGGTTGGATGAACAGCCCCGGGCACCGTGCCAACATCCTCAAGCGGGAGTTCACGCACATAGGCATCGGCTTCGCGGGCGGCGGCAAGGCGGGCACGTACTGGACCCAGCTCTTCGGCGCCTGATCGCCCCTCCGGCGGTCCGCGCCCGCCTACGGCTTGCGGGCGACGCCGCCCAGGGCGATCACCTCGCCGGTCGCGGCGGCCGTCCCGGGATCCGGGCGCCAGTCGGTGATGGGGACGACACCGGGGGCCAGCAGCTCCAGCCCGTCGAAGAAACCGGCGAGCTGCCGCGGGCTCCTCAGGCGGTAGGGGGCGGCCCCGCTCTCGTTGTAGAGACGGGTGGCCTCGGCGTTGGCCTTGTTGGTGTCCACGCTGTCGTTGAAGGCGAGATGACTGCCCGACGGCAGCGCGCCCATCAGGGCGCCGACGATGGCCCGCGCCTCCTCGTAGTCGGCGATGTGCCCGCTGACCTGCATCAGCGTGAGGGCGACCGGTCGGCTGAGGTCCAGGGTCCGCGCAGCTTCCCGGAGGACGGCGTCAGGGTCGTGCAGGTCGGCGTCGACGTAGTCGGTCACGCCCTCGGGGGAGCTGGTGAGCAGGGCGGCAGCGTGGGTCAGGACAAGGGGGTCGTTGTCGACGTAGACGATGCGGGCGTCGGGGGCCACCCGCTGGGCGATCTCGTGGGTGTTGTCCGCCGTGGGCAGGCCGGTGCCGATGTCGAGGAACTGCCGGATCCCGGCCTCGCCCGCCAGTAGGCGCACCGCGCGGCCGAGGAAGGCGCGGGAGTCGCCGGCGAGGTCGGTGATGCCGGGGAAGACCTTGCGGAAGGCGTCGCCGGCCTCGTGGTCGACCGGATAGTTGTCCTTGCCGCCGAGCCAGTAGTTCCAGATCCGGGCCGAGTGCGGCACCGTCGTGTCGATCTTCTCCGGCGTCCGTGTGCCGGGGGCGGACGAGTCCTGCGTCACCGGGCAACCTCCTTGTGGGGAACCGTAGTCGGCCCTGCCCTACAACGTAGCGTCACCGACGCCGCCGACGCCGGATCGTCCGGACACAGAGAGCCCTCCGGCCGCCTTTGGCCGGGTTCTGTCCTTTCCGCGCGTTCTCCTGGCGGAACACGCACCCTCCGGGACACGATGCCCGCATGAAGGGTGACCTGTTTTCCAGTGAGTACATGGTGCAGCCGGCCACAGCGCCCGGCATGACCGCCGAGAACGCCAAGTCCATCAAGTACGCAGTCGACGGCGAGATGTTCGCCCGGCAGGGCGCGATGATCGCCTTCCGTGGCAACCTCCAGTTCGAGCGCAAGGGGCAGGGCGTCGGCGGCATGCTGAAGCGTGCGGTCACGGGCGAGGGCCTGCCCCTGATGGCGGTGCGCGGACAGGGCGAGGCGTGGTTCGCGCACGAGGCGCAGAACTGTTTCATCGTCGAGATCGACCCGGGTGACGTCTTCACGGTCAACGGCCGCAACGTGCTGTGTTTCGACGCCTCGCTGGCGTACGAGATCAAGACGGTCAAGGGGGCGGGGATCAGCGGCGGGGGCCTGTTCAACAGCGTCTTCACCGGACAGGGGCGGCTCGGGCTGGTGTGCGAGGGCAATCCGCTGGTGATTCCGGTGTCGCCGCAGTACCCGGTGTACGTCGACACGGACGCGGTCGTGGGCTGGTCGGCCGGCCTCCAGACGTCGCTGCACCGTTCGCAGTCCTTCGGCTCGATGATCCGCGGCGGCTCCGGCGAGGCCGCCCAACTGATGCTCCAGGGGGAGGGGATCGTCGTCGTACGGCCGAGCGAGGCGACCCCGCAGAAGGCCCAGCAGCACTGAGTCGACCGCGAACACGCGTCCCGGAACGTGATCTGCGCCGCACAGGCAACCTCACCACCGTCGTCCACGTCTTGATCCACGACACCGACGACCAATGGCGCGCCGCCCCGGCCCAACCGGCCGGGGCGAAATTTCGGCGCACTATACACACCATGTATACGCTGAGCGTATACCGAAAGGGCTGCATGTACGGCAAGGCATTCGCCCCGGAGTACCAGGGCGCGCTCACCAGCCTCTCGGTGAACTCCTCCCTGGTCGACGTACTCGCCGCGGGCACCGAGCAGTTGGCCGCCGCCGAGCGGGCCGGGCGGCGCGGTGAGGCCGCCCGCTCCGGACTCGCGGTCGCGGAGGCGCACCGGCGGCTCGGTCAGGTGGGCCACGCGGACCGGGCCTGGAAGGCGAGTTACCGCGCGGCCCGGGCTGCCGGGGACACGGCGGCGATGGCGTGGGCGCTGTGGAGCGGCGGCACGCTGGCCCGCCAACGCGGCGCGTTCCCGCTGGCCCGGCGGCTGCTGGGCCTCGCGGCCGAACTCGGCGAACGCGGCGACGACATCGTCGTGCGCGGATATTCGCTCGCGGGGCTGGCCGAGACCGGTCGCATCCAGGGCGACTACGAGGCGGTCGGCCGGCTGCACGAGCAGTTGCTCGCCGAGGCGCGCAGACGCGGGGAAGCACGGCACACGGTGTGGGCTCTGGAGGGCATCGCGCAGATGCACCGCAACACCGGCTCGTACGACACCGCGTACTCCATGTTCGAGGAGGCGGCCGAGATCGCCGCGGGGGCCGACGACCGGCGTGGGCACGCCTGGGCGCTGCGCGGACTCGCCGACATCGTGTCCGTACGCGACGGGGACACGGAACGTGCCCTCGCCCTGCTCTCGGAGGCGGAGAAGAGCTGCACGGCGATGAACCTGTCGAGCGCGCTGGCCTACAACCACAAGATGCGCGGCAACGTCTGCTACCGCGCCGGGCGTTACGCCGAGGCCCGCGACCTGTATCTCCAGGCCCTGGCGGAGTTCCGTGCCATGAGCGAGCCGCGCGGCGAGGCGCTGTCCCGCCTCGGACTCGCCAAGTCCCTGGCCCGCCTGGGCCGCGACCGGTCCGAGACAGCCGCCGAACTGGCCGAACTGGCCCGCGACCTGGAGCGCATCGGGCTGCGGCACGCCCGCGCGATGGTGGCGCGGGCACAGACCGAACTCGGCCTCGACACGGAAACGGAGACGGCACGATGACACCGCCGGCCCCCGAGGTCCTGGCATCGGCGGCCCCGTCCGTGCCCCAACTCCTCGACCGGTGCCGTGACCTGGTGCGTCCGGCGCTCACCGAGGCCGTCGAACAGCTGCATCCCTGGCTGGGCGAGATGGCCGCGTACTCCTTCGGCTGGTGCGAGGTGGGCGGTGCGCCCGTCGACGCGTCCGGCGGCAAGGGCGTACGCCAGGCGCTGGCCGTGCTCGGTGCGGAAGCGGCCGGGGCACCCGTACCGTCGGGGATCGCGGCGGCCGTGGCGGTGGAACTGGTGCACACCTTCTCGCTGCTGCACGACGACATCATGGACGGCGACCCGACTCGGCGCCGCCGCGCCACGGTGTGGAAGGCGTACGGCACCGGCCCGGCCGTCCTCGCGGGCGACGCGCTGCTCGCACTGGCCGTGGAGACCCTCGCGCGGACCCCGGGCGGCCCGGCGGGCACGCGGCTGCTGTCGGCCGCACTCACGGACGTGGTGTCCGGGCAGGCCGACGACCTGCTGTTCGCCGCCCGCCCATGGACCGGGCCCGAGCGGGTGCGGCCCGAGGAGTACCGGACGATGGCCGAGCGCAAGACGGGTGCGCTGCTCGGCTGCGCACTCGCACTGGGAGCCGCGCTGGGCGGTGCCCCGCCGGCAACGACGGCCGCCCTGGAGCGGGTGGGACGGCATGCCGGTACCGCCTTCCAGATGGTCGACGACGTGCTGGGCATCTGGGGCGATCCCGCCGTCACCGGCAAGCCCGTCCACGGCGATCTCCGGGAGCGCAAGAAGTCGTACCCGGTACTGGCCGCGCTCGACGCGCCGGTCCCGGCCGCCCGGCGGCTCGCCGCGCTCCTTGAGTCCGTCGACGCGCCCGACGAGGCCCTCGCGCGACGGGCGGCAGCACTCGTCACGGAGGCGGGCGGCCGTACGGCGGCCCTCGCCCAGGCCCGACGGCACCTCGCCGCCGTCGAGAACGGCCTGGCCGACCTGCCCCTGACAGGGCCCGCGGCCGGCGAGCTGCGGACGCTGCTGGGCTTCCTGGTGCGCCGCGAGCTGTGAGGCGGGCGGCGGAGATCCGGTGGGGAGATCGTGTGCGGGCCGTCACCTCAAGGCCGGTGAATGCCCCTTTTCTTCGCACACCTGCTCGCCGCAGATGAATAAAAGGAGAATCGGTCCCGGGAGTTGCGGAATATTTGAACAGACCCCGTCACACCCCTCGTACCACTGGGAAAGGTGAGAGCCAGGTGTTCAGCGAGGGATGGCCATGGTCAAGGCGCACGTCTCCACACACGAGTTGGTGGCCGGAAGGTACCGACTCCTCGAGGTCGTCGATCGCGAAACGAACCGGGTCTCCTGGTACGGCGAGGACACCGCATCCGAGCGCCCGGTGGTCCTCACCCAGATCCAGCTCCCACCCGACCCCCGGGAGCAGACCGCCCGCCGGGCCATCGCCCGGGTGACGCGCGCGTCCGAGATCCTCGGGCTGGTGCTGCCCGGCCGGGTGGCCGCCGTGATCGACGTCGTCGAGGAGTTCGGCACCCTGTGGACGGTCGCCCAGTGGATCGACGGCACACCGCTCAGTGAACTCCTCGAACGGCAGGGCACGTTCAACTACGTGCGGGCGGCGCGCATCGCCCTCGAAGTGCTCGACGCGCTGGAGGCCGCGCACCGCGAGGGCATCGTGCACGCCGAACTCAGCCCCGGCCAGGTGTTCGTGCGGGACCAGGGCCCGGTCGTGGTGACCGGTTTCGGCCTGGCGGGCGCCACATCCGTGTCCCGGGTCGGCGCGCCCTCGTACGCCTCGCCGGAACAGGCCCACGGCGCGCGCCCCGAGCCGTCGGACGACCTGTGGGCGCTCGGCGCGATCCTCTACGCGATGGCCGAGGGCCGGCCGCCCTTCCGTGACCGGGGGCGCCCCGACGCCACGCTCAAGGCGGTCGACCGGTTGCCGCTGCGCAGCCCGGTGCGCGCCGGCCCGCTCGCACAGGTCATCCAGGGGCTGCTGCGCAAGAGCGCCCGGGAACGGCTGACCGCTCCGGTGGCACGGGACGCCCTGCTCCGCGTCATCAGGGACGAACCCGACACCTCGGACGAAGCGGTGCCCGCCGCCCGGCTGCACGGCGGCGGTGCCGCCGTCGCCGCGCGGCGCGCCGGCCGGACCCTGAACAGGCGCGGTCCCCGCAGGATCGTCCTCGTCGGTGCCGCGCTGGCCGCCGTCACCGTCGCCGTCCTCGCGACGACGGACAACCTGCCCGGCATCGACGCCTCGGCATCCGGCGCGGACACCACCCCGCCGGTCGTCGCCCCCGTTCCGTCCCTCCCCGCCACCGGCGGGGACACCGCGGTCCCCGACCAGAACCCCGCACCGAGTCCCTCTCCCTCCGTACCGGCCTCACCGACGCCATCGGCGCCGCCGGCCGCGTCTCCCACGCCCACTCCCTCAGCGACCGCGGGCACCGCCGAAGCGCTGCCCGCGGGGTTCCGGGTGTACAACGCCCCGGAAGGGTTCTCGGTCGCCCTCCCCCAGGGGTGGAAGCGGCTGAGCGAGGACGTCTCCCCCGGCAACGTCGCCTACCGCATCGTGTTCGGCGCCGAGGACGACCCGCGCACCCTGACCATCACCTACAGCGAGCGGCTGCGCTCGGACCCCGTGGCCGTCTGGCGCGAGGACGTCGAGCCGGTCCTGATCCGGGCGGACATCGGCTTCCAGCGGATCGGCGCGATCCGGGCGACGACCTATCGCGGCCGGAGCGCGGCCGACATGGAGTGGCTGTCAGACTTCGAGGGCACCCGGATACGTACATTCGGCCGGGGCTTCCTCACCGGCCAGAACACGGGCTACTCGCTGCGCTGGACGACACCCGCCGCCGACTGGAACGACACCGCCAACCGACAGGCGCTGGACGCGTTCCTGCGGACCTTCAGAGAGTGAACCGGGTACAGCTGTGGGCGGGTACACGTGTCCACCACCGGCCGTGCGGACGTGGTGACAGGCCGGAGGCGGGGTCGGGCCCGGTCTGTCAAAGCATCGTCAATGCACGCATATAGGCTGCCCGTCTGCACCTTCGAAGTCCGTCCAGCCTGCCCGGGAGAGTCACCAGTGACCGTAGCGATCGCCCCGTCCGAAACGTCGGAGATCCCTGAGCCTTCCGAGACACCCGAGGTGACACCCGTGTCCCCCGTGTCCGAGGAGTTCGACGGGTCCGAGTGGTCCGAGCCGTCCGCCGGGACCGACGAGACCGGCGAGTCCGTGGAGGCTGCCCTCGACGCCGCCGAGGTGTCACCCCTCGTGGCGCGCGACGCACAGGACTTCGGGGCGTACGCGCGGACCGGGGGCTGGGCCTTCGGGCTGAAGGTGGCACGGAGTGTGCGGCCCGGTGGTCAGCCCGCCGGTGAGACGCCGAAGGTGTCCGCCAAGGAGTTCGCCGCTCTCGCCGACTGCTCGCCCGAGCGGGTCATGCGCTACTACAAGGCCTGGGACAAGGCCGCCGACGACGGTGTCGTCCCGCACTTCGAGGCGCTGGCCCCGGGCGCGGAGGTCGAACTCCCGGGCGCCGACCTGTGGCTCACGTACTACAGCTCCCGCTCCAGCGCCGGTTCGGAGCGCGGCGCCGCCATCACCGAGGCCGCCGAGGCGGAGGGCATCCGGCCGACCAAGGCGCTGGAGGTCGCGGAGAACCCCACCGCGCTGCGGGCCGCGATCATGGCCGACCCCTCGACCGCCCGCGCCGCCCGGCACGCACTGCTCGACCGGATCAAGGAAGACCCGGATCTCCAGGCCGAGTTGGCCCGCGACATCGTCCGCACCGACGACCTGAAGAAGGCCGTGGCCTCCGAGTCCCGGTCGGCCGACCGGGTCGGATACGTCCGTCAGATCGCCGAGTCGGGCCAGGTGAAGACACCCGCCGGGCAGACCATCGAAGCGCCCGTCGATCTGCGCCAGGAGGCCGAACGGCATCTGTCCCTCCTCGACGAGCTGGACGAGGACGAGGACACCGGCGAGTGGGCCACCGAGGCGTACGACACCCTCAAGAACCTCGTCGTCGAGGCCGTCGAGGCCGACCCCGAACTGCGCGTCCAGGAACGGCGGACGAAGTTCTACAGCAGTCTGACGAAGGCCACGAAGGCGTTCGAGGAGCTGACCTTCGACGACGTCCAGGAGTTCGCCGAGGACGACATGGTCCAGCAGCTGGAGGAGCTCCAGGAGGCCATCGCCTCGTGCATCACGGCGCTGCGCGGAGCACGCACCTCGTCCGCGTGACGCCTGAGGGCGCGGGCGCCCCGAGCTGAGTAGTCCTACTCATGCCCGGGGCGGAACGCTCCGCCACGATGATGCTCCCACCACAAGGAGCGTTCCGATGCCCGCAGTCGACGACATCCCCCGCACCCTCCCGACGGCCACCGACGCCCCGCGGCGGCACCTTCCGGTGCTGCTCGCCGGGCTGGTGGCCGTCGCGCTCGCGGTCTCGGTACGGCACCCGCACGACCTGACGACCTGGTTCCTGGAGACCGTCTGGATCCTGATCGGGCTGCCCGTGCTCATCCTGACCTGGCGGCGCTTCCCGCTCACGAACCTGCTGTGCGCTCTGCTCGCGCTGCACGCCCTCGTCCTGATGGTGGGCGGCCACTACACCTACGCGCAGGTCCCGCTGGGCGACTGGGCGCGCGACACGTTCGGCCTCGACCGCAACCCGTACGACCGGCTCGGCCACCTCATGCAGGGCTTCGTGCCGGCTCTGCTCGTACGGGAGCTGCTGAGCCGTACGTCACCGCTGCGCGGCAGCCGCTGGCTCGCGCCGCTGACCGTGTGCGCCTGCCTGGCCTTCAGCGCGCTGTTCGAGATGTTCGAGTGGGCGGCGGCCGTGATCGGCGGCGCGGCGGCCGACGATTTCCTGGCCACGCAGGGCGATGTGTGGGACACACAGTGGGACATGTTCTGCGCGCTGATCGGGGCGACCCTCTCGCTGCTCCTGCTGAGCCGCGTCCACGACCGGCAGCTCGCGGCGGTGCACCCTCAGTCCTCGGTGTAGCGCAGACGCGTCCACATCGGCACCACGAACCAGCAGGCCAGGTACCAGGCGGCGATCCCCGCGACCAGCCAGGGCACGTACCCGTCGTGGGTGGCCACCCTGAGGACCAGCAGAAGCGCGGAGATCATGGTGGCGAACAGCAGCACCAGACCGGCGAAGGTCAGGCGTGAGGCCCAGCGCACCGCCTGGGGTTTCACCTGGCGGCCGGAGACGATCCGGTGCAGGGCCACCGGGCCGATCAGGGCGCCGGTGGCGGCGGCGCCCAGGACGACGGTGATGATGTAGATCGTGTGTTCCGTGTCGCCCAGCTGCTCGTACCTCGGCGTGAACACGACGGTCAGCAGAAAGCCGAACAGGATCTGCACACCCGTCTGGGCGACCCGGACCTCCTGGATGAGCTCGCCCCACTTGCGGTCGGCCCGCTCCTCCTCGGTCTCGTCCCGTCCCCGGTCGAGCGTGCCGACCTCGCTCTCGGTGTCCGCCATGGTTCCTCCCGGCCTCCGCGTCCTGACTGCCTGTCCCGATCCGGGTTCCCCGTGGAACCGGATTCGATCAGATCTCGGCCGGGCCGTTTGGACGACCTGCGGGGCGGTACTCGCAGAGGACCACGGTGGCCACAGTGGAGGAGGTCCGGCCATGTCCGGTACCCAGCTCACGCTTACGCTCAGCGGCGGCAGCGCCGCCGACGCGCAGACGGTCGTCCGGGCCCTGGAGTCGGCCTTCGGCCCTGCGGCCGAGTCCCCGGGGGACGACGACGGGCACTCCACCGTGCACACGGCGGCCTTCACGGTCGGTACGGAGTCGCATGCGCCCGGTCATCCGAGGAGGGAGCCGCTCTCGGCGCCCGTGATGGTGACCGTGCAGGGCACGCCTGAGGCAGTCCGCTGCGCGGGCGCCACCCTCACGGGCACGTTCACCGCCCACGACCGGGGCAGTGTCTCCGGCGACCAGGAACAGGAACGGCAGCTGCTCCTGGAACCGTGACACGCGTACGTCGGTCCGCTACCAGCGGCTCTCCACCTGCGCCTTGATCCGGCGGTCGTAGAGGTCCCGGATCGCGGTGAGCGTCTCCTGCGACAGCGGCGGCAGAGCGGCGGCCGCCGCGTTGGCCCGGGCCTGCTCGGCCGAGCGGGCGCCCGGGATCACCGTGGTCACACCGGGCTGCTGGAGGATCCAGCGCAGGGCCAGCTGGGCCGGGGTGCATCCCTCCGGGGCCAGGGCGGAGAACTCGGCCGCAGCCTCGACGCCGGTCGCGTAGTCGACACCGGAGAAGGTCTCGCCCTGGTCGAAGGACTCGCCGTGGCGGTTGTAGGTGCGGTGGTCGTTCTCGGGGAACACCGTGTCCTTGGTGTACTTGCCCGACAGCAGGCCCGAGGCGAGCGGGACGCGGGCGATGATGCCGACGCCCGCCTTCTCCGCGGCGGGGAGCACCTCGGCCAGGGGCTTCATGCGGAACGCGTTGAGGATGATCTGCACACTGGTCACACCCGGGCGGGCGATCGCGGTGAGCGCCTCCTCGCAGGTCTCGACGCTGACGCCGTAGCGCGCGATGCGGCCCTCCTCGACCAGGGTGTCCAGGGCGTCGAAGACCTCGTCGGAGGAGTAGACCGGGGTCGGCGGGCAGTGCAGCTGGACCAGGTCGATCCGGTCGACGCCGAGGTTGCGCCGCGAACGGTCGTTCCAGGCGCGGAAGTTGTCGAGGACGTAGTTCTCCGGGAGCTGGTCGACCCGGCGGCCCATCTTGGTCGCGACCAGAATGTCCAGCTCGGGCCTGCCGCGCAGGAAGGTGGCGATGGTCTGTTCGCTGCGTCCGTCGCCGTACACGTCGGCGGTGTCGAAGAAGGTCACTCCCGACTCGACCGCCGCGTCGAGCACCGCGAGGGCGTCCTTGTCCTCCACGTCGCCCCAGTCGGCGCCCAGCTGCCACGTTCCGAGGCCGATGACCGACGCCTGCTGACCCGACCTACCGATTACACGCTCGTCCATGGCGTCAGTGTGTCATCCGTCCGCAGGTCCGGGCGTACGGGGCCCACCAGGCGCCCGCCAAACCCGCATGCCCCAGCTTCACCCGCACGAGTGAATTGATGAATGAGGCAACTATTCGAGAACCGTCACCCTCTAGCGTGACCGGGTGACTGATCACCCGGCGCGATCCGAAGGTTCCGACACCCCCGAGGACGACAACTCCGCGTGGACGCGCCGGGGTTTCCTGTTCGGCGCGGCCTCCCTCGCCCTGGTGGCGATCGCCGCCGACCCGGCCGTCGCCGCAGCCGAACTTCCCGACTTCCCGGCGGCCGTCACGCCCTATCGCTCCGGATACCGCAACTGGGTCGGCGAGATCACCGCCGACGGGCTGTGGGCCTGCGCGCCCGCCGACCCCGGCCAGGTGGTCGCCGTCGTCAACTGGGCCTGGCGCCACGGCTGGACGGTCCGCGCCCGGGGCTCCGCGCACGGCTGGTCGCCCCTCACGATCACCGCCGGTACGGAGTCCGACGCGCCCGTGCTGATCGTCGACACCGCTCCCCGTCTCACCGGCCTCGCCCTGGAGTCCAGCGGCCCGGCCGCCGTGCGCGCCGGCACCGGGGTCACCCTGGAGGCCCTGCTCACCTATCTGGAGCAGCGGGGCCTCGGGGTCACCGCCGCTCCCGCCCCCGGTGACCTCACGCTGGGCGGCGCGCTGGCCGTCGACGCCCACGGCACCGCCGTACCGGCCACCGGCGAGACGCGGCTGCCCGGACACACGTACGGCTCGCTCAGCAATCTCGTGCTGTCGCTGACGGCGGTCGTGTGGGACGAGGGCTCCGGCGCCTACGTCCTGCGGACGTTCGACCGCGACGAGGCGGACTGCGCGGCGCTCCTCACCCACCTCGGCCGGTCCCTGGTCGTCGAGGTCGTGCTGCGGGTGGGGGCGAACAGCAATCTGCGCTGCGTCAGCCGTACGGACATTCCGGCGGCCGAGCTGTTCGCGGCGCCCGGCAGCGGTTCCGGCGGGCGGACCTTCGCGAGCTTCCTGGACGAGGCGGGGCGGGTCGAGACGATCTGGTTCGCCTTCACCGAGTTCCCCTGGCTGAAGGTGTGGAGCGTCGCCCCGACCAGGCCGCTGACCTCGCGGCGCGTGTCGTCGCCCTACAACTACCCCTTCTCCGACAACGTCCCGACCCTGGTGGCCGACCTCGTCGGGCGGATCCTGTCCGACGGGGCCTGGTATCTCGCGCCGGTGCTCGGCAACGCGCAGCTGGACGTGGCCGCGCTCGGGCTCGTGACGACGCTGTCGGCGGACATCTGGGGGCCGTCGAAGAACACGCTGCTGTACGTCAGGCCGACGACTCTCCGGGTCACCGCCAACGGCTACGCGGTGCTCACCAGCCGGGCCCAAGTACAGCGTGTCATCGCCGAGTTCACCGCCTTCTACCGCGAGCGCCTCGCCGCGTACGCCGCGTCGGGGCGCTTCCCGGTCAACGGCACGGTCGAGATCCGCGCCACCGGTCTCGACCGTCCGGGCGACGCCGACTCGGCCGGCGCCCAAGCCCCGCTGCTGTCCGCGCTGCGACCGGTCGACGGGCATCCCGAGTGGGACACCGCCGTCTGGCTGGACGTACTGACGCTGCCCGGGACGCCGCACGCGGAGGCGTTCTTCCGCGAACTCGAACAGTTCCTGCTCGGGACGTACGACGGCGGGCACGCGCTGACCAGGGTCGAGTGGTCCAAGGGGTGGGGGTACACGGACTCGGCCGGCTGGAGCGACGAGGAGGTCATCGGCACGGCGGTACCGGCCTCCTACGGGGGCGCCGTATGGCAGGAGGCCGTCGGCACCCTGGACCGGCTCGACCCGCACGGCGTGTTCGGGAACGCTTTCCTGGACCGGCTGCTGCGCTGAGGACCGGCGGCCGAGTCTCCGTCAAGGGGTCAACAGCGCCTGCACCGTGGGGGCGTACCGGTCGACGATGTCGTCGATCGTCGCCTCCCGCAGATGCGTGCCGCGGGCGATGCCGTACATGACGCCGAGGCCGAGCAGGGTGGCGACGGCCAGTTCGGCGCGCAGGCCCGGGTCGGGTCCCGGCAGACGGCCGGCGAGGCGGTCGCTCACCTGGGTACGGAAGTTGGCGCGCATGATGTCGCCCCGGTCGCCCTGGAAGGGAGCGAACACGATCCGCAGGACGGGGTCGGCTCCTCGCTCGGTCTGACCGGTGAGGAGATGCCGGACCATGTGGCGGCCGAGGCCGTCCAGGGGTGCGTCGAGGAGGGCGTCGGCGTCCTGGTCGAAGGACATGACGCGGGCGAAGAGGGCGTCCTTGTTGCCGAAGTACTTGAGGATCAACGGCGGGCTGACACCGGCACGTTCGGCGACCGCCTTGAGTGTGATGTCCGCCTGGGCGTGGCGGGCGAGGAGATGCCGTGCGGCGCGCAGGATGGCGGCCCTGGTCTGTTCGGCGTCCCGACGCGGGGTCGTGGCGGGGGTCGGCTCGGTGTCGGGGTGGGTCGGTGGTGGTGTGTGCACGGCGCTCATGCTCCCTCCATCGCCTCGTCCCGTGCCCCCGGCGTGCGGCCACGCGCGCGCCTGGTGGAGCCGGTGGCAGGGTCGCGGGAGATGGTCAGGGCCGCCGTGCAGGCCAGCAGGGCGACGACGCCCGCCATCCCGAAGGCCAGCAGATAGCCGTGCAGGGTGGGCACCGGGACGCCGTCGACCGGACTGGTGTGGCGTACCAGCACGGCGACGACAGCGGCGCTGCACATGGCCTGGCCGACCGTGCGCATCAGGACGTTGACGCCGTTGGCCGAGGCGGTCTGGCCGGGCGGTACGGCCCCCAGGATCAGCATGGGCAGCGCCGAGTACGCGAAGGTGGTGCCCATACCGACGACCGCGGCGCCCACGATGATCATCCACAGGTCACGGCTGTCCGCGATGCGCACCACATAGCCGAGCGCGATGACCGCCGTGCCGACGGCCAGGGTGACACGCGGCCCGTACGCCGCCGAGACGCGGGCCGAGACGGGCGAGAACACCAGCATGACGATGCCGCCGGGCAGCAGGACGAGGCCCGTCTCAACGATGGACAGGCCGAGCCCGTACCCGGTCGCCCCGGGCGCCTGCACCAGCTGGGCCGTCACCAGGGAGTTGGAGTAGAAGGCGAACCCGGTCAGCAGGGCGGCGACATGGGACAGGCCGACCCTGGGCCGGGACACCAGCCGCAGGTCCACCAGGGGCTGTCGGGTGTGCAACTGCTGCCACCACCACAGGCCGAGCACACCGACCGCGCCGAGGAACAGTCCCAGGACGCGCGGACTGCCCCACCCCCACTCGCCGCCCTCGACGATGCCGAGGAGCAGACACACCAGTCCGACGGCCAGTCCCAGCGCGCCCAGCACGTCGAAGCGCCCCGGTTCCCGGACGGGTGACTCGCGCACCGCCCACCAGACCGCCGTCACGCCCACCGCACCGAGGCCGGCGGTCGCCCAGAACATGACGTGCCAGTCCGCGTACTGGACGATCAGCGCGGCGAGCGGCAGCCCCAGGGCGGCGCCGATCCCGACGGTGGCGCTCATCAGCGCGACCGCGCTTCCCGTGCGCTCGGGCGGCAGTTCGTCACGCAGGATACTGATCGAGAGGGGGATGACGGCGGACGCGGCGCCCTGCAGAGCGCGCGCCGTGATGAGCACGCCGATGTCGGAGGACAGAGCACACATGACCGAGCCGACGACCATCAGCCCGAGGGCCGCGATCAGTACCCGCCGCTTGCCGTACATGTCACCGGCGCGGCCCAGCACCGGTGTGAGAACGGCGCCGGACAGCAGGGTCGCGGTCACCATCCAGGAGACCGCGCCGGGTGAGGCGCCGGTCAGCCGGGGCAGGTCGGGCAGCAACGGGACGACCACGGTCTGCATGACGGCCATCAGCATCCCGCCGAAGGCCAGCGCCGGCACGGTCATCCGCTCGCGCAGGGGGCGCGGGGCGGACGTCTTGTGTGGGGCGGTCATCGGGACGGGCTGGTCCATCGGCACTCCGGCGGCCGGCCGCTCTGCGCGACAAAAAATGGGTGAATGGCGATTCACCATAGCGGTGAATCGCCATTCACCCAAGAATGACGGCCGTGACCTGGTTAATTGCCGGAGCTCTCGGCCTCTCCCCCGGTACGGGAGGCCAGCGCGCGGGTCTGCGCGGTCCGGGCGAGCTTCGGGCCCAGCCATCGCTTGAGCCGGCGCAGCGCTTCGAGGCTCCCGGCCGCCCGGTCGATGCCGTAGTACAGCTGGGGCGGCACATAGGGCAGCAGGGGCGAGTGGCGCTGGCCGAGCAGCGCGAACATCCGGGCCGGGGGCAGCCGGATGTAGCGCGGCAGGTTCTCGTACCACTGGGCGCTGTAGCGGGCCGCGCTCTGGATGGAGAGCAGTTCCGACTTGCGCCGCGTTTCGTAGGCGGTGAGGGCCGCCGGGAGTCCGGGGTGCGTGCGGAGTGCGTCGGCCAGGGCGAGGGCGTCCTCCAGGGCGAGGGTGGTGCCGGCGCCGATGGAGTAGTGCGTGGTGTGGGCGGCGTCGCCGAGCAGGACGAGGTTGCCGTGGTGCCAGGCGCGGTTGGTGAGCGTGCGGAAGTTCAGCCACTGGGCGGCGCCGTCGGCGGCCGAGCGGCCGATCAGCGGGTGGCCGTCCAGCAGGTCGCCGAAGAGCTTCTCCAGCAGGGCCAGACCGTCGGCCTCGTTCGCCCGGTCGAGGCCGAGGCCGCTCCAGGTCTCGGGGGCGCACTCGACGACACAGGTGCTGTGGTCCTGGCTGTAGCCGTAGCCGTAGCACCAGATCCAGCCGTGCTCGGTCTCCTTGAAGCCGAAGGTGAAGGCGTCGAAGACCTTGGTGGTGCCGAGCCAGATGTACCGGTTGCGGCCGGCCCGCAGGTCGGCGCCGAAGTGTTCGGTGTGCTGTTCGCGCAACGCGCTGTTGACGCCGTCGGCGGCCACGACGAGGTCGGCGTCGGCCAGTTCGGCGGCGTCGGTGATCCCGTGCTCGAACTCCAGCCGTACGCCCAGTTGCCCGGCCCGGTCGGCGAGGATGTCGAGGAGCTTGTGGCGGCCGATGCCGAAGCCCTCGTCGCCCGGGTGCCGGGTCGCGCTGTCGCCCACGTGGGCGACTCCGTGGTTCCAGGACACCGAGGCGTCCTCGACGGCGCGGGCGGACCCGGGGTCGTGCTCGTGGAGCTTGTCGAGCAGTCCGCGCCAGTAGGTGACGCCCCAGCCGTAGGTCGAGCCCGCCGGGTCACGCTCGTACACGGTGATGTCGTGGGACGGATCCTGCAGCTTCAGCAGGATCGAGAGATACAGGCCGGCGGGCCCGCCTCCGACACAGGCGACCTTCACACACACCCCTAGCGATTACGGAAGGTGGTCAGTTCGCGTCGGAGAGTAGCAGGATGTGGGCACACCGAAATGCCGTCCACCACAGGACGGCCGGTGCGGCCGGGTGCGCTCAGGCGTCGGCTGTACGGCACTCCGGGTGACCCCAGCCCTGCGCGTTCTTGGCGATGGTCTCGCCGGCCGCGTAGGCCCGTCCGCAGAGGCAGCGGCCGGGGAACTTCGCCTTGAGGGTGCGGTTGGAGTTGCCACTGCGCGGCCGGGACGTCTTCGTGCCGGACGTCTTCGTGCCGGCCGCCTTCGGGCCCGAGGAGCGAGGGGTGTCGGGTGAGGCCGGGGGTTCCGGGGAGCCGAGGTCGCTGCCGGCCGGCTCCTGCACGATCGCGGCCTGGCTGGCGGCGCGGTCGGCGAAGTCGTTGAGTTTGTCGCCGTCCACCTGGTGGGCGGGCACATAGCGGAACTCGACCGAGCGGCCGTCGAGCAGTTCGTCGATACGGACGACGAGTTCCTGGTTGGCGACCGGCTTGCCGGCGGCGGTCTTCCAGCCCTTGCGCTTCCAGCCGGGCAGCCAGGTCGTGACGGCCTTCATCGCGTACTGGGAGTCCATCCGGATCTCCAGCGGTACGTCCGACGCCACGGCCGTCAACAGCCGTTCCAGTGCGGTGAGTTCGGCTACGTTGTTGGTGGCCCGGCCGAGCGGCCCGGCCTCCCAGCGAGTGGGGCTCTCCGAGCCGTCGGCCACCACCCAGGCCCAGCCCGCAGGTCCCGGATTTCCCTTCGAAGCCCCGTCGCACGCGGCCACCACACGTTCACGCATGCGCTCGATCATGCCATGCGTGCGACGGGCTCCCGGCCCCCGTCGGGGGTCCCCTCAGCCCACGTCCACCGACTTGGGCATCTCGCCCGCCGTCGTCGTGACGTCGATGACGGAGAAGTTGGCGCCCTGCGGATCGCTCATCGCGGCGAACCGGCCGAACGGGCTGTCCATCGGCCCGAAGCGCAGCACCGCGCCGAGCTTGGTGGCCGTGGCGACGGCGTCGTCGCAGTTGCCGACGGTGAAGTACACGTTGATGTACGGCGGCATCTCGGGCGGGAAGTCGTCCGTCATCCGCATCCGGCCGAGGACGGTGTCGTCGCCCAGGTTGTACATCCGGAAGTCCATGGCGTCGTCCTGCATCTGCTTGGCCGAGTAGCCGAAGACGGTCTGGAAGAAGGTGTCCGACTTCTCGGTCTCGCGCGTGAAGACCTCGGCCCAGCAGTAGGCGCCGGGCTTGTCCGGTCCCGCTTCGAAGCCTTCGTGGGTGCCGCCCTGCCAGACGCCGAAGGCGACGCCGCTGGGGTCGCGGGCCAGACACATGGTGCCGAACTCGCCCACCTGCATCGGCTCCATCAGCAGTTCGCCGCCGTTGTCACGGATCTTCGTGGCGGTCGCGGCGGCGTCCGGCGAGGCGAGGTACAGACACCATGCCGACTGTCCCTCCTGCCCGGGCATCGGCGGGACGACGGCGGCGACCGCCTTGCCGTCGGCGTACGCCTGTGTGTAGTTGCCGTACTCCGACGACGACTCACCGAAGGTCCAGCCCAGCACCTCCCCGTAGAAGCTCTTGGCTCCCTCGACGTCACTGAACATCGCGTCGGCCCAACAGGGGGTTCCCTCACGTTGCACGGCCATGGCTCCGGCCTCTCCGGTCTCGTCGGGTGTCCGGATTCTCACGCTAGCCAGGCTTCGTCCAGGACGCGCGCCGAGCGGCCCACCCTGTTACAGACGGGAGGAGACGCATCCCTCAAGGGGCGCGAGGGACTGCGCGACAGGTACCCACCGGCCCGCGGCCGACAAACAACCCCCAGGGCGCGGCAAAAACACACCCCTGCGGTCTGATAATTTCATCGGCGCTCGTCTCTCCTCGGCCCCTCCCCTACCTCCAGGTGTCCAGATGTCCGCTGCACGGGTGCGTCGCCCAGCGACGCGGCACGCCCGCGGCAGCGTTCCGCACCTGCTGGGTGTGCTGGTCCTCGTCCTCGCCACGTTCGCGTTCTCCTGTGCCGGTGCCCTGCCCTCGCCGGACATCGGGCCCGCTCAGCCGGTGTCGGCGCACTCCGTGCACATCACCGACCGGGACCCCTGCCAGGAGGGCCCGCCCCACGGCTGTCACACCCCCGGGCACCACGGCGTCCTCAACCACGCGCCGTTCACCGGCGCGGACCGGGCAGCCGCGCTGCACCAGTCGAACACCGCCCCCACCCGGCTGCCGCTCGGCCCGTCGCGGACCCCGGGGGCCGCCCGCCCTCCCGATCTCCACGAGCTGCAACTGCTCCGGGTCTAGGCCGTGGCCGGGCCCCTCGGGCCGATCCGCTCAGCCACGACCATCACCCCAGCTTGCAGCGCCATGCCCGGAGACAGGCACGGCACGGAGAAGGACATCCCATGGGTACATCCAACGCCAAGGCGAAGACCGCGGCCCGCCGCGCCCACATGGAAGAGCTGCGCAAGGCCGAGCAGGCCCGTGAGCGCCGTATGCGTCTGCTCACGCTCGGCGCGACCGCCGTCATACTCGTCGCTCTGGCCGGGGGCGGCTGGCTCCTAGTCGACTCGGCCCAGGACAAGGAAGAGGCGAAGGCGGCGCCGATCTCGGGCGTGAAGAGCTGGTCCAAGCTCACCCAGAACCACGTCGCCAAGGCCGTCACCTACAAGATGAGCCCGCCCGTCGGCGGTGACCACAACCAGGTGTGGGTGAACTGCGACCGGCAGGTCTACACCAAGGTGGTCCCCAACGAGAACGCGGTGCACGCCCTCGAACACGGTGCCGTCTGGATCACCTACAACGACAAGGCGGCCAAGGCGGACGTCGAGACGCTCTCCGAGAAGGTGACCAACACGTCGTACACCTTCATGAGTCCGTACGAGGACCAGTCGTCGCCGATCGTGCTGAGCGCCTGGGAGCACCAGCTCAAGGTGGACAAGGCGTCGGACCCACGGGTCGCCAAGTTCCTCGACAAGTACGTCCAGGGCGCTCAGACGCCCGAGCCCGGTGCCGCGTGCACCAACGGGATGACGCCGTGAACTGAGCGTCGGGCGCGGGGCGTTCGCCACCGGACGACCCCGCGTCGGCGCCCGTGCCGCCATACCGTCGAAAGCCGAAATTCGTTGGACTCCGGACCCGGCGGCGGCTGTGATGGTCGACATGTGTGCCCTGAAGATGCATGCGGACGAGGTGGAGATCGATGCCCCGCTCGTCCAGCACCTGATCGCCCGGCAGTTTCCCGACTGGGCGGGTCTGCCCGTGGAGCGGCTGGAGTCGGCCGGCACCGAGAACGCCATGTTCCGGCTCGGCTGTGATCTGGTGGTCCGGCTGCCGAGGCATCCCGGCGCGGTGGACAGCATCGAGCACGAACAGCGCTGGCTGTCCCTGCTGGGCCCGCGGCTGCCGGTCGCCGTACCCGAGCCGCTCGGCCGGGGCGGCGCCGACGAGGGGTTCCCATGGCCCTGGTCCGTGTACGGCTGGCTGGACGGCCGGAATCCGGCGGTCGACGCCCTCGAAGCTCCCGAGACGCTGGCCAAGGAACTGGCCGGTTTCATCCGCGCCCTGCGCGGTGTCGACGCCGCGAACGGCCCGTCCCACTATCGGGCCGTTCCGCTGGCGGCGCGGGACACGGACACACGCGCGGCCCTCGCCCGGCTGACGCAGGAGGTGGACACGGAAGCGGTGACCACCCTGTGGGAGAAGGCCATGCGAGTTCCTGAGCACGCGGGACCGCCGGTCTGGGCGCACGCGGACCTCTCCCCGGGCAATGTGCTGGTCACCGAGGGGCGGCTGAGTGCCGTGATCGACTTCGGCTGTACCGGGGTCGGCGATCCGGCCGTCGATCTGATCGTGGCCTGGAACCTCCTGCCCGCCCACGTCCGCGACACCTTCCGGGAGGCCGTCGGCGCCGACGACGCAGAGTGGGCGCGCGGACGTGGCTGGGCGCTGTCGATCTCGCTGATCCAGCTGCCGTACTACCGGGAGACGAATCCGGTGCTCGCTGCGAACTCCCGGCATGTGATCAGGGAGATCCTTGCCGAGCACAGCGGCCGGCGGGCCTGAGCCGCCCGGGAGGGGGCGGCTCGGCACCGCGCTCCCGGAGATGTCCCCTACTCCCCCGCGTACGCCTTCTTCAGGGCGGCGATGTCCAGCTTGCCCATCGCGTACATGGCCTTGGTGGTACGGACGGCCTTCTCCGAGTCGGGGTCGCTGATCATCTCGATCAGGCCCTCCGGGACGACCTGCCAGGACAGTCCGTACTTGTCCTTGAGCCACCCGCAGGGGCCGCCCTCGCCGCCGCCCTCGGTGAGCTTCGCCCAGTAGTGGTCGACCTCCTGCTGGTCTGCGCAGAAGATCTGGAAGGAGACTGCCTCGCTGAACTTGAACTGCGGGCCGCCGTTCAGGGCGACGAACTTCTGGCCGTTGGCCACGAAGTCGACGGCCAGCACGCCGCCGGCGGGGGCGGGGCCGGCCTCGTTGTAGTAGCCGACCCTGCCGATGGACGAGTTCTTGAAGATCGAGACGTAGTAGTGGGCGGCTTCCTCGGCCTGTCCGTCGAACCAGAGACACGTGGTGAATCCGTCGGTGGTCATCGGGTACCTCCTGGAGCGGGAACGCTGTCACCTCTTTCGACCGATCCTGATGCGAAAACTCATCGGTGGCGCGATGAGTTGTTCCACCGGTCCGTCACGGAGGTGACGCGCGTTTCGCCCTACCGTTGACCAGCCGGTCGGTCAGCCGGTCACTGGCCCACTCGGCCGTCGACGCACTCGCGCAGGAGGTCGGCGTGGCCGCAGTGCCGTGCGTACTCGTTGACGTGCGCCGCCAGGAGATCGCGCAGCTGGATCTCCCCGCCGGGGTCGGCGCCGAAGTCGGAGAAGCCCGCGTTCGTGGTGCCGAGGTCGTCGACGCCCGCGATGAAACGGTCGGTGCGTTCCGTCTCCGCCCGCCACTGCTTCCAGGCGTCCTCCACGACCGCCGGATCGGCGACCGCGCCGTTCCAGTCGCCGTCACGGTCGTCGTCGGTGCGGTACAGCTTGGGCGCGTCCTCACCGGCCATCACCCGGCGGAAGTGCCGTTCGTCCTCGGTCAGGTGCCGCACCAGCCCGAGCAGGGACATCGTGGACGGCGGTACGGAGCGCCGGGCCATCTGTTCGGCGTCCAGACCGGCGCACTTCATCTCCACGGTGAGGCGGTAGTGGCGCAGGCCTTCGAGGAGCGTGCCGCGTTCGTCGACGATCTCGGTGTCGGTCTCGCGCGGGTCGTCGTCCGGGTCGACCCACATGTCGTCGTAGACGGTCGCGACCGTCCAGCGAGTCGCCGTTGCTTCCTTGTCGTGCGCGCGCGAATCCATGGGGGCATGCTCGCGCGCGTCGACCCGCTCCGCCACCGATTATTGGGCCAGTGGAGGAAGCCCCCGCTCCTTGCGCCAGTGCACGAAGCGCGGCGCGGACGTGTACTCCAGGCTGTACGGGGCACGTTCGTGGACGAGGAGCCGACGCAGGAACTCGACCATGCCCAGAGGGACCACCTCGCAGGTCACCGAGCCATGACGGGCGAAAAGCAGGACAGGCCACTTGTCGGGGTCCGGATCGCTGGTCAGCCAGCACAGGATGTCGGCGTGGGTGGTGACGCCCCAGGCGAGGATGTGGTCCGGGTCGAGGTCCAGGTCGTCCTGATCCGCGCCTTCCTCCTCCCAGGTCAGACGGGCGTTCTCCGTCTCGTCCTCGAAGTCGTCGGAGGAGAACTCGTAGGCCCCGGTGGAGAACGGCCCGAGGACCGCGACCTCGCCGGCCTCCTCGTCCGAGTCCTCGATCCCCCCGATGCCGTACACGGACATGAAGTCCATGTAGTCCTGCGGAAACCTGGTGCCCCACCGCTCTTCGGCCGCCTGCCAGTCGATCTTCTCCCCCGCGCCCGGGGGTGGCGGCATCAGCTGCCGCAACGCGTCGATCCCCGTCAGGTCTTCCATGGTGGCCCCGCCTTTCGATCAGGTCGGCAGGAGTCTAGGAGGCACCACTGACACCGGCCCCTGACGAGCATCGCCTCATTGACGCGCCACGCCGGCATCGGCGACGATCCCGCCCGGACGGGGTCGTGACGGCCTTCCCCCCACCGCCCTCCCGGGCTCCCAGATCGCCGTGAGGCCGAGGTCACAGTTCGGCCGAGGTCAAGGTCACAGGCTGCGGCTCTGCTGTGGCCGGACCTCTCTGCCCTAGCATCCGGGCATGACAGTCCTGCCCAACGACGGGCTCTCACTGGCCGCCGAGTTCCCTGCCACGACCCATGAACAGTGGCAGCGCCTGGTGGAAGGCGTCCTGCGCAAAGCGGGCAAGGAGGTCTCCGCCGCGACAGCCGAGGAGGCACTGTCCACCGCGCTCGAGGACGGACTCACCACCCGCCCCCTCTACACCGCGCGCGACGAGGCTCCCGAGCCCGGCTTCCCCGGCTTCGCCCCCTTCGTACGCGGCGGGCGACCCGAGGGAAACACCGTCGGGGGCTGGGACGTACGGCAGCGGCACGCGGCCCTCGTCGGCGACTCGGTGCTCGCGGACCTGGAGAACGGCGTCACCTCGCTCTGGCTGACCGTCGGCCCGGACGCGATCCCGGTGGCGTCGCTCGCCCGGGCCCTCGACGGCGTCTATCTCGACCTGGCGCCCGTCGTCCTCGACGCCGGACAGGAAGTCGAGCCCGCGGCACGGGAGTTGCTGCGGCTGTACGAGGAGCGGGGCGTCGCCAAGGAGGCGGCTCGCGGCAACCTCGGCGCCGACCCGCTGGGCCACGAGGCCCGCACGGGTGAGGAGTTGGCCTTCGCGCCGGTCGTCGGGCTCGCGCGGCTGTGCGCCGAGGAGTACCCGGGGGTGCGCGCGCTGACCGTGGACGCGCTGCCGTACCACGAGGCCGGCGGCTCGGCCGCGCAGGAGCTGGGCGCGTCCCTGGCGACCGGGGTGGCCTACCTGCGGGAGCTGACCGAGGCCGGGCTGACCGTCGAACAGGCCTGCGCACAGCTGGAGTTCCGTTACGCGGCCACCGCCGACCAGTTCCTGACGATCGCCAAGCTGCGCGCGGCCCGGCGGCTGTGGGCGCGGGTCGCCGAGGTGTCCGGGGCACCGACTGCCGGGGCGCAGGTGCAGCACGCCGTGACCTCGCCGGTGATGATGTCGCGCCGCGATCCATGGGTGAACATGCTGCGTACGACGGTCGCCACACTGGCCGCCGGTGTCGGCGGCGCCGACTCGGTCACCGTGCTGCCCTTCGACCACGCGCTGGGCCTGCCGGACGCGTTCGCGCGCCGGATCGCCCGCAACACCTCGACGATCCTGGTCGAGGAGTCGCATCTGGCGCGGGTGACCGACCCGGCGGGCGGCTCCTGGTACGTGGAGCGGCTCACCGACGAACTCGCCCACGCGGGCTGGGAGTTCTTCCAGTGGATCGAGGGCCTGGGAGGTCCCGCCGCCGCCCTTCGCTCGGGACGACTGGGCGAGGCGCTGGCCACCACCTGGGCGGCCCGCTCCGCCAAGCTGGCCAATCGACGCGAGCCCATCACCGGTGTCAGCGAGTTCCCGAACCTCGCCGAACGCCTCCCGGAGCGCGAGCCCGCGCCCGTTCCGCCGTCCGGAGGACTTCCCCGGGTGCGGCGCGACGAGGCGTACGAGGCACTGCGCGCCCGCTCCGACGCCCACCTCGCCGCCACCGGATCCCGGCCGCGTGTCTATCTGGCGACCATCGGCCCGGCCGCCGCGCACTCCGCGCGGACGACCTTCGTCTCGAACCTCTTCCAGGCGGGCGGCATCGAGCCCGTCACGGAGGGCACCTTCGAGGAGAGCGGCGCCACCGAGGCCTGTCTCTGCTCCAGTGACACGCTGTACGAGGAGCAGGCCGCGACCGTCGCCGCGGAGCTGAAGGCCGCCGGCGCCTCGCAGGTGTTCCTGGCCGGCCGTCCCGGGCAGTACACGGACGTCGACGCGTACGTCTTCGCCGGCTGCGACGCCGTCGCCGTGCTCTCCGCCACCCTCGACCGCATGGGAGCGTCCTGATGGGAATCCCCGACTTCTCCGGAATCGAACTGGGGACCCCGACCGCCAACGCCGGCGCCGACGACTGGCGTACGGCCGTCAAGGCGGCCACGGGCTCGGACGGCACCTTCTGGGAGACCCCGGAGGGCATCGCGGTCAAGCCGCTCTACACCGGCCGTGACCTGGAGGGCCTCGACTTCCTCTCGACGTATCCGGGTGCGGCCCCGTATCTGCGCGGCCCGTACCCGACGATGTACGTCAACCAGCCCTGGACGATCCGCCAGTACGCGGGTTTCTCCACCGCCGAGGAGTCCAACGCCTTCTACCGCCGCAACCTCGCGGCCGGCCAGAAGGGCCTGTCGGTCGCCTTCGACCTGCCCACGCACCGGGGTTACGACAGCGACCACCCGCGTGTGACCGGTGACGTCGGCATGGCGGGCGTGGCGATCGACTCGATCTACGACATGCGGCAGCTCTTCGACGGCATCCCGCTGGACAAGATGACGGTGTCGATGACGATGAACGGCGCGGTGCTGCCCGTCCTCGCGCTGTACATCGTGGCGGCGGAGGAACAGGGCGTGCCGCCCGAGAAGCTGGCCGGGACCATCCAGAACGACATCCTCAAGGAGTTCATGGTCCGCAACACCTACATCTATCCGCCGAAGCCGTCGATGCGGATCATCTCCGACATCTTCGCGTACACCTCGCAGCGGATGCCCCGCTACAACTCCATCTCGATCTCCGGCTATCACATCCAGGAAGCGGGTGCGACGGCCGACCTGGAGCTGGCGTACACCCTCGCGGACGGGGTCGAGTACATCCGGGCGGGGCGGGAGGCGGGGATGGACGTCGACGCGTTCGCGCCCCGGCTCTCCTTCTTCTGGGCGATCGGCATGAACTTCTTCATGGAGATCGCCAAGTTGCGCGCGGCGCGCCTGCTGTGGGCCAGGCTGGTGAAGCAGTTCGAGCCGCAGAACGCCAAGTCGCTCTCCCTGCGCACCCATTCGCAGACCTCGGGCTGGTCGCTCACCGCGCAGGACGTGTTCAACAACGTGACGCGTACGGCCGTGGAGGCGATGGCGGCGACCCAGGGCCACACCCAGTCGCTGCACACCAACGCCCTGGACGAGGCGCTCGCGCTGCCCACCGACTTCTCGGCGCGCATCGCCCGCAACACCCAGCTGCTGATCCAGCAGGAGTCGGGCACGACCCGGGTCATCGACCCGTGGGGCGGCAGCGCGTACGTCGAGAAGCTGACGTACGACCTCGCGCGCCGCGCCTGGCAGCACATCGAGGAGGTCGAGGCCGCGGGCGGTATGGCGCAGGCCATCGACGCGGGCATCCCCAAGCTGCGCATCGAGGAGGCCTCGGCCCGCACCCAGGCCCGTATCGATTCGGGGCGCCAGCCGGTGATCGGCGTCAACAAGTACCGCGTGGAGACCGACGAGCAGATCGACGTCCTCAAGGTCGACAACTCCTCCGTACGCACCCAGCAGATCGAGAAGCTGCGGCGGCTGCGCGCGGAGCGCGACGAGCGGGCCTGCCAGGACTCGCTGGACGCCCTGACCCGGGCGGCGGGCGGTGAGGGCAACCTGCTGGAGCTGGCGGTGAACGCCGCCCGCGCGAAGGCGACGGTCGGGGAGATCTCCGACGCGCTGGAGAAGGTGTACGGGCGGCACGCGGGCCAGATCCGTACGATCGCCGGGGTGTACCGCAACGAAGCAGGCGAGTCCCCGTCCGTCGACCGCACCCGCACCCTGGTGGACGCCTTCGAGGAGGCCGAGGGGCGTCGGCCGCGCATCCTGGTCGCCAAGATGGGCCAGGACGGCCACGACCGCGGCCAGAAGGTGATCGCCACCGCCTTCGCCGACCTCGGCTTCGACGTGGACGTCGGCCCGCTGTTCCAGACCCCGGGCGAGGTCGCCCGGCAGGCGGTGGAGGCGGACGTCCACATCGTCGGGGTGTCCTCGCTGGCCGCCGGGCACCTCACCCTCGTTCCGGCGCTGCGCGAGGAGCTGGCTGCCGAGGGCCGGGAGGACATCATGATCGTCGTCGGTGGGGTGATCCCGCCGCAGGACGTGCCGACCCTCCTGGAGATGGGCGCGGCGGCCGTGTTCCCGCCCGGGACGGTGATCCCGGACGCGGCGTACGACCTCGTCGAGCGGCTCTCGGCCGACCTCGGGCACGACCTGTGATCGATCTCGACGCGTACGTCAAGGGCGTGGTCGACGGGAAGCGGGCGATCGTCGCGCGGGCCATCACCCTCGTCGAGTCGACCCGGCCCCAGCATCGGGCTCTGGCACAGGAGTTGCTGACCGCACTGCTCCCGCACAGCGGCCGGGCCCGGCGGATCGGGGTCAGCGGGGTGCCGGGGGTCGGGAAGTCGACGTTCATCGACGCGTTCGGCACGATGCTGACCGGGCTCGGGCACCGGGTGGCGGTGCTCGCGGTGGACCCGTCGTCCAGCCGTACGGGCGGCTCCATCCTGGGCGACAAGACCCGGATGGAACGCCTGGCGGTGGATCCGGCGGCCTTCATCCGGCCCTCCCCCACCGCGGGCACGCTGGGCGGGGTCGCCAAGGCGACGCGCGAGTCGATCGTGGTGATGGAGGCCGCGGGCTACGACGTCGTGCTGGTGGAGACGGTCGGCGTCGGCCAGTCCGAGACCGCCGTCGCGAACATGGTCGACTCGTTCCTGCTGCTGACGCTGGCCCGCACCGGCGACCAGTTGCAGGGCATCAAGAAGGGCGTCCTGGAGCTGGCGGACGTGCTCGCCGTGAACAAGGCGGACGGCCCGCACGAGCGCGACGCCCAGTCAGCGGCACGGGAGTTGGCCGGCGCGCTGCGGCTGATGCACGGCAGGGACGCGGCCTGGACACCGCCTGTGCTGACGTGCAGCGCCCGCGAGTCGACCGGCCTGGACACCGTCTGGGACCGCCTCGAACAACACCGCACCCTGCTCGACTCGTCCGGCCGTCTCGCCGCCAAACGCCGCGACCAGCAGGTCGACTGGACCTGGACGATGGTCCGCGACGAACTGCTGGGCCGTCTGCACACCGACGAGGCCGTACGTGCCGTCACCCCCGGCCTCGAACAGCAGGTCAGGAACGGCGAGTTGACGGCCACCCTCGCCGCCGAGCGCATCCTGAGGGCATTCGGCGACGGCTGAGAACAGGGCTGGGCCGACCGGCGTCACCAGGCCCAGCCCCCCATGCCGCGCAGACCGAGGGGACTCAGTCCTCGCTCTCCTCGTCCGCCGTGGGCCGCCCGAGCAGTTCGCGCAGCAGCCTCTCGTCCTCCGGGCCGAGCCCGGTGACGAAGCTGGTCAGTACGGCCGCCCGGTCGTTCTCGGCGTCCAGCACCCTGCGCATCCGGTGGGCGGCGAGACCTGCCTCGTCGGACGCGGGCGTCCACGCGAAGGACCTGCCCGCGCGTTCCCGGGTGACCGCGTCCTTGGCCAGCAGCCGGGTGAGGATCGTGATGACGGTCGTGTGGGCCAGGCCGCCGCCGAGCCGCTCCTGCACCCAGCCGGCTGTCGCCGGGCCCTCCGCCTCGCGCAGCGCGGACAGGACCAGCGCCTCCAGCTCGCCCCGCTCCCGCCGCCGGGGACGCTGCCGGTGCTCCGTCACACCCTGTCTCCCGTTCGCTGACCGCCAGTTGCCCGAGCGGACATCGTATAGACGCCGGGAGCCGGTCAGCGCCCTGCGGGCAGTCGGCTCAGCAGTGGTATCCCCAGGCGCGGGCGAGGTCGCGCAACGCCCCCGGGACGTCCTCCGCGGCCGGCAGCGGCCGGGCCCGCTGGATCTTCCCGGACTTGATGTTCTCGCTCCAGTCACCGATGAACGGCACGAAGGGGCCGTGATCGCCCTTGCGGTAGTCGAGCATCTTCGGCGTCCAGGGCACACCGAGATACCCGCAGACCTCCCGGGTGACCGCCTCGGGCCGCTCCGTCAGGTCCTCGTAGCGGACCGTGAGGCCGTCCAGCCCGTTGCGGGCCGCTTCGACGGCCTCGACGTACATGCGCACCTCCCGTACGGTCGCGCCGAGGTCGCGGTCGGGTCGGTTGTTGATCAGGCTGCTCACCATCGACGCGGGATGGCGCAGCAGGAAGATGTACCGGGCCTTCGGCCAGCCCTCCGAAAGCCGCTCCCAGAAGCCCGCGTTGCCGGGTGTCTTGTCCACGATGATCTGCTTGCCGCTGCGCACGAGTTCCCGGTGGAGGATGCGGTCCCACAGCAGGAACTCCAACTCGCGCTGGTCGAGATCGAGTTGTGTCATGGCCTTGCTGGTGTACGGCTTGGTGAGGTCGACCGCCAGAGTGCGCAGGTGCATCTCGTGCGGCGCCCGGATCTGCGGATGGCTGTTGAGCAGGACCCTCAGGAGCGTGGAGCCGGAGCGCACGGAGGAGATCACGAACACCGGCTCCTGGACGAGCCGGTGGGCCGACCGCGGCACGGGCGGCTCCGCGAATCGCCGTACCCGCCGCCTCAACCCCCGGGCCACTCGGCGTACTTCCGGACCGACCAGAACCATGACCGTGCCTCCTTGACCCCCCGGTGTACGAACCCCCATCCCCCTTGAGTACTTGACCATCCTGTGACCATTGCATGGGTCCGTCATGGGAAAGGAATGAGAAATTCCTGAGACCCGGCTCCTGCCCGGCCGCCCCATGGTTGATGATGGGCGGGCCATGACCATGCTCCGGACGCCGACGACGCACCCCGTGCCACTGCCCGTGTTCCGGGCAGCGGTGTTCGCGGTCGTCGGCACGGTGCTCGGGGTCAGCGCGCATCATCTGGTCGCCGAGGGGCCTGCCCCGTGGCGGTCGAGCACGGCGGCGGCGGTCCTGCTGTTCGTGGTGGGACTGGTCGGCACGCGGCGCCCGCGTTCACTTGCCGGGGTGGTGGTGACGAGCGCGGCGGCACAGACCGGACTGCATGTGTGGCTGTCGGTCGCCCACTCACGCCACGCGGCGGCCACCGGCACGCCCGTGCCCACGCATGTGCATCACACAACGCCCGCCCATGGCGCCTGGCCCGAAGGACTGCACCACTCGCCCACGATGACGGTTCTCCATGCCGTGGCCGCCGTACTCGTCGCCGTGCTGCTGCACCGCGCGGACGCGGCCTGCTGGTCACTGGCGCGCGGCCTGACCACGGCCGTCGAGGCGGTACGGGCGCGGATCGCCACCGTACGGGCGCTGCTCGACGGCCGACTGTTGCCGTCGGGGCGCGGATCGCGGGTACGCCGCCCGCGCCGGACGGAACCGCCGCCGCCCGGTGGCGCGTTCCTCACGGACGTGGTGGTACGGCGGGGTCCTCCGTCGGCGTGGCCCGCTCCCGCCAACTGACCCTGCCGGAACGGCCGACGCAGGTCGGACGTCCGTGCCACCGCACGCCCCGAAAGACCCGGAGACACCCATGTTCACTGCCCCCGTCCAGCACGGCACCGCGCGGCGTCTGGCCCTCGCGGCCGCCGCCGCGGGCACCGTCGTCCTCCTCGCCGCCGGGCCCGCCGCCGCCCATGTCGAGGTCGAGTCCGACAAGGCCCAGGCTCTCGCCGAGAACGTCGAGATCTCCTTCGACGCGGAGGCGGAGTCCGACACCGCGGGGATCGCCGCGGTCCGCGTGATCCTGCCCAAGGGCATCGCGCCCGGCGACGTGACCTACGGCGAGGGCCCCAAGGGCTGGAAGTTCACGACCGCCGACGACGGCTACACGATCAAGGGCCCGGCTCTGAAGGCCGGCGTGAACGCCGAGTACTCCGTCGTCGTACGGCAGCTCCCCGACGTGAAGGAACTCGCCTTCAAGTCGTTGCAGACCTACAGCGACGGCAAGATCGACCGCTGGATCGAACTGGACGAGAGCAGCGAGCAGCCCGCTCCGGTCCTCAAGCTGAAGGCTGCGGCGCCGGGTGCGAAGCCGATCGCTCCGTCACCGAGCGAGACCGCGTCCGAGTCGCCGTCTCCGTCCGTGACGCCGACACCCACGGCCGAGGCCTCGGAGGCGGCGGCCTCACCATCGGCGGAGGCGACGAGCGAGGACGACGGCGGAATGTCCGCGGGTGCCTGGATCGGCATCGGCGCGGCAGTGGTTGTCGTGGCCGGCGGGGCTGTCCTTCTCGTACGACGCCGGGGCGCCGCCCAGCAGTGACAGCCTTTCCTCGCCCCCGCCGCCCCTGCCCGTCCCATCCCTGGGGGCGGCGGGGGCGAGGACGATCCGCCGGCCCTCAGTCGTGCGGCGCCTTGCCGCTGACCCTGTGGTCGGCGTGGCTCAACGCCTCCATCACCAGGCGCCGCAGATGCCCGTCGCGCAGGCTGTAGTGGACGTACCGGCCCTCGCGCCGCGTCTCCACCAGCCCCGCGAGCCGTAGCTTCGCCAGATGCTGGCTGACCGCCGTCCGCGACGCCTCGCAGCGCTCCGTCAGCGAACCGACGTCCGACTCGCCCTGCGCGAGCAGCCACAGCAGATGCAGCCGCGTCGCGTCGGACAGCAGCGCGAACACCTCGGTCGCCTCCGCGAGACGCGCACTGTCCGGGGCACGCAAGTGCGTATCGGCCGCAGTTGGCAAGGTCTCGCGAGCAGGCATGCCCTCAGCGTAGAGGCAGGACGGACCCATCGAGGGTGTCGCCGTTCCGATCCCCGCAGCAACATGTGCACGAGTGCGCACCTATGGCTACAATGGAGGGGGATCGCGCCCGCTCCCCGACCGGCCGAGGGATCGCCGCATGCTCGACGTACTCCGCAACCGCACCTACCGCCGCCTCTTCACCGCCCAGGTCGTCGCCCTGACCGGCACCGGGCTGGCGACGGTCGCCCTCGCCCTGCTCGCCTACGACCTGGCGGGCGCCGACGCCGGATCGGTGCTCGGCACGGCGCTCGCCGTCAAGATGCTGGCGTACGTGACGATCGCCCCGGCCGTCGGAGCTGTCGCCGACCGGCTGCCGCGGCGCACACTGCTCGTCGGGGCGGATCTCACGCGGGCCGGGGTCGCGCTGCTGCTGCCGTTCGTGGACCAGGTCTGGCAGGTGTACGTCCTGATCTTCGTGCTCCAGGCCGCGTCGGCCGCGTTCACCCCCACCTTCCAGGCCGTCATACCGGACGTACTGCCCGCCGAACGCGACTACACCCGGGCGCTGTCCCTGTCCCGGCTCGCCTACGACCTGGAGAGCCTGTGCAGCCCGGCCCTCGCCGCCGCGCTGCTGTCACTGATCACCTACAACTGGCTGTTCCTGGGCACGGTGGCCGGTTTCCTGGCTTCGGCCGCCCTGGTCGCCTCCGCCGTCCTGCCCAAGCCGGCCGTCTCCCACCCCGTCGGTACCGCCCCACCGACCGGCCGCGTCCGTTCGAGGGCGACCGGGGGCGCCCGCCTCTTTCTCGCCGTCCCGCGGCTTCGCGCCCTGCTCGCGCTCGACCTGGCGGTGGCCGCCGCGGGCGCCATGGTCACCGTCAACACCGTGGTGTACGTCCGCGACCAGCTCGGCCGGAGCGCCGGCGACGTACCGCTGGCACTCGGGGCGTTCGGTGCGGGCTCGATGATCGTGGCGCTGCTCCTGCCCCGGATGCTCGACCGGGTCCCGGACCGTGCGGTGATGCTGCGGGGAGGGCTGCTGCTCACCCCGGTCTTCGTCGTTCTCGGCGCGGTCACCTCGGCGGGCGGCGGCAGTTGGCGCTGGCCCGCGCTGCTGGCCGCCTGGACCGCGTTCGGTGCCGCCTGTTCGATGGTGCTCACTCCGACCGGGCGGCTGATCCGCCGGGCGGCGCCCGCCGAGGCGCGCACCTCCGCGTTCGCGGCCCAGTTCTCCCTCTCGCACAGCTGCTGGCTGCTCACGTACCCACTGGCCGGATGGCTCGGCGCGACGGCCGGACTCCGGTCCGCGGTGCTCGCGCTGGGTGCCGTCGCGCTGGCCGCAACGCTGCTCGCCGTACGCCTGTGGCCGGTGCGGGAACAGGTGCCCGTCGAGCACGAGCACGCCGGTCTCCCCGCCGGGCACCCGCATCTCGCCGACGCGCGACGGGTCGGCGACGGCTGGCGGCACAGCCACCACCCGCTCCTCGACGGCCTGCACGCCCACGGCTGACGGACCGGGACCGTCACCGTTTCGGCCCGCTTTCCCTTTCCCTGGCCGGGTCGCGTCGAAGGAGCTCGACAACAGCACCGGTCGCACCCGTCGGTCGAACCGGCGTCGTCCACGTCACGTCGGAGGAAAATCCAAGGCCCTTGAACCTGTGCCTACCACTCGGTAATGATCTGAGCGCGGCCCGGCGACGTCGGCGGGCACGCTTGAACGGAGCGTCGATGAAACGACTCGGCAGGCGCAGGTTCCTCACCTATCTGGTCGCCGCCCCCACCCTCTCGCTGGCAACGAACGTCGGCCTCGACGCCGTCGCGCCGACCAGCGCCGAGGCCGCGATACCGACGCTGCCCGCACCGGCCGATCTGGTCGACCTCGGGGATGTGCTGATCCTCGCGAGCGCGCCCACCGCGAACATGCTGGTGCTGGAGATCGGCGAGGACGGGATCGTGGACTTCCGGCTGCCGAGAGAGGAGGTCGGGCAGGGCCTCACGACAGCGGTGGCGATGCTGGTGGCCGAGGAGCTGGACGTCCCGCTCGCCCGGGTACGCATCCGGCTGGACGACGCTCGGCCCGAGCTGCTCTTCAATCAGCTGACCGGCAGTTCCAACTCGATCCGTTCGCTCTACGACCCGGTACGGCACACAGCCGCGGCGGCCCGTGCCCGTATGGTCGCCGCCGCCGCGCGGCAATGGGGCTTGAAGGCCGGCGAGTTGACGGTCCATCAGGGAACGGTGACGGCGCCGGACGGGCGCACCGCCTCCTACGGATCACTGTCGGCAGCCGCGGCCTCCCCCGGTCTGGGCGCGCTCACCGCCACCCCCAAGCCGGAGTCCGAGCACACGCTGGTCGGCACCCCCACCTCCCGTATCGACGCCCGGGCGATCATCACCGGCCGCCAGGAGTACACCCTCGACCTGGAGGTGCCCGGCGCCAAGCCCTGCATGCTGCGCCGGCCGCCCACCATCAACGGCACCGTGAAATCGGTGAACAACGAGTCCGCCGTACGGGCCATGCCGGGCGTCCTGGACGTCGTGACCGTCCCCTCGGGCGTCGCGGTGGTCGCGGAGACCTTCGGGCAGGCACTCGACGCCAAGGACGCCCTGGACGTCGTCTGGGGTCCCGGCAGCGTCGACGCGTTCTCCGACGACGAGATCACCGAGAAGCTGAAGGCGGCGACCGCCCCGCTGGTGGTTCCCGGGCTGCTGGTCAAGCGGGTGGACGCCGAGTTCGACTTCGCGTTCGCCAGCCATGCTCCGCTGGAGACCAACTCGGCCGTCGCGGACGTCCGTTCCGACCGGGCCGAGATCTGGTCGGGGCTGAAGTCCCCGATCGTGGCCCGCCAGACCATCGCGAAGGAGCTCGGACTGCCGCTGGACAAGGTCACCGTCCATGTGGTGCAGGCGGGCGGCTCCTTCGGTCGCCGGCTGTTCTTCGACGCCGCGCTGGAGGCCGCGCTCGTCTCACAGAAGAGCGGGCGCCCGGTCCGGCTCCAGTGGTCACGGATCGACGACATGCGACACGGCCGGATGCGGCCCGCCACCCACCACAGGATCCGTGCCACCTACGCGCTCGGGCAGGTGCTCTCGTTCGAGCACCGGGTGGCGGCCGTGGAGACCGACTTCCGGCACGGTCTCGGCGAGATCCTGACCGCCACCGCGGCCAGTCTCCCCTCCGGGGTGGGCAACGCGGGCTTCGCCCAGACGCTCTTCCTGACCACCGTGAAGTCCCCGTACAACTTCGGCCTCACCACCCAGGTACTCACCGAGGTGCCGTTGAAGATGCACACCGGGTCCTGGCGCTCCGTGTACTCGGGCAACACCCGGGGCGCGGAGGAGATCGTCGCCGACGAACTGGCGGCCAAGCTGGGCAAGGACCCGGTGGTCTTCCGGCGCGAGTTCCTCAAGTCCGACCGGCAGCGGGCCGTGCTCGACAAGGTCGCGACGGAGGGCGGGTGGGGCCGCGCTCTGCCGAAGGGCTGGGCACAGGGCGTCGGCTTCCACGAGGAGTACAAGTCCTGCACGGCCTGTCTGGTCGAGATCGACGCCACGGACCCGAAGCGGCCACGGGTCACCAAGGCCGTCATCGCCGCCGATGTGGGGCGGCCGATCAATCCGCGAGGGCTTGAGGCCCAGCTGCTCGGCGGTCTGACGGACGCCGTCTCCACCACCCTGCGGGCCGGCCTCCACATCGACAGGGGACTGCCGTTGGAAGGCAGTTACTCGCAGTTCCACTACGCGCGGCAGAAGGACAGCCCCAAGGACGTGAAGATCTTCATCATGCCCGCGAGCGGCGAGCCGGGCGGCGCGGGAGAGCTGGGTGTCCCGGCGGCCGTCGGGGCGATCGCCAACGCCTACGCCCGGGCCACCGGCACGAAGCCGCGCGCTTTCCCCGTCAACTTCGACGTCGACTTCACTCCCTTTCCTCGCTGAGTGCCGGCCGAACATCCGCCGAACGCCCACTGAGCCCCCTCGGCTCAGCGCCCTCAGCACCCTGACAGGAGAACGTACGTGCCCTCCCACACCTTCACCGTCAACGGGAAGTCCGTCACCGTCGACGCCCCCGACGACCTGCCCCTGCTGTGGGTGCTGCGCGATCTGCTCGGCGTGCGTGGCCCCAAGTACGGCTGCGGGATCGACGTCTGCAAGGCCTGCACCAGCCATCTCGACGGCGAGGCGGTCAATCCCTGTGTGGTCCCCGTGGCCGAGGCCGCGGGGAAGGAGGTCACCACCATCGAGGGCCTGGCGGACGACGACCGGCTGCACCCCGTGCAGGAGGCCTGGCTGGAGCAGGACGTGGCCCAGTGCGGCTTCTGCCAGCCCGGCCAGATCATGGCGGCGGTGGCCCTGCTGAAGCGCACGAAGAACCCCACGGACGCCGATATCGACGCGATCGCGAACGTCTGCCGCTGCGGGACCTATTTCCGTATCCGCGAGGCGATCAAGAGCGCCGCCACCAAACTGGGGTGACGGCGGCGCGGCGTCAGGCGTCGGCCAGTCCTGGGAGGTGTTCGGCGAGATGCATGGCGTGCAGGCGTGCGAACTCGTCGTGCGTGCAGTGTCCGTAGGCGGGGTGCGGGGCGTGCGGTCCTGTATGGCCGGTGAACAGGGCCACCGCGTCCGCGAGGTCCGACGCGGCCTCTGCCGACGGCAGGCTCGGGTCCAGTGACGGAGCCCCGTCGATCTCCGCGCCGAGCGAGTGCTTCGTCGCTCCGCGGCGCAGGAAGAGGCGTTTGGCCAGGGCGCCGGCCGTGGCCCGGAACAGGGCGGGCTTGAGCGTGGGGTATCCGGTCACGGAGTAGCGGACGGTCTGGGCACAGTGCTGCAGCGTCTGGGAAAGGTTCCAAGGGCCGCCCGGCGCCAGCAGGTCGGCTTCGGGGCGGCCGAGAGACTCGGGCAGCCGCTCGGTGAGCTCGGTAAGTGTGGGTGAGGCCATGTCGCCAGCATATATTGATATGAAACGTCATCATTTCGCATCACATGCACTGGCACCCTCTCAGCAACAGCCCCCGTCCGCACCGCCTGTGCCACCTGTGCCGCCCGTGCCCACGTCCAGACGGCAGAAGCAGGACGCCTCAATCGGGACGTCCGCCAGGGCGAGCGCGATCTTGAGCTGCTGGGCCACGATCCGGGCCTCCCCGTCCCTGCCCAGCCGGACGAGGCACTCGTGGAATCCGTGCAGGGCCCAGACATTGCCGGCATGCTGCACGGCGCGCGGAAGTGTCTCGTCGAGGCCGAGGTCGGCCCGGTAGACGGCTTCCGCCTCGGCGACACGGCCCTGTTCGAGGAGCAGGGCGCCGTAGGCGTGCCGGGTGGGCTGCATCCAGCCCCAGGGCTCGTCGTAGGGAAGGTTGTCGTCCAGTTCGATCGAGCGCTCCAGCGCGGCGAAGGCGGCCTCGTGGTTGCCCTTGCGGTACTCCAGTTCGCCGTCGAGCATCGCCGACGCGACGGCGAGGATGTCCGGGCAGGTGTTGTTGAACAGCATCCGGGTCTCCGGGATCCGGGTGAGCGCCGCGCGGAACAGTTCGCGTTCGGCCTCGGCCTCGGCGGTCCGGCCGGTGGCGGAGAGGGCGACCCCTCGGGCGTACCGGAGCATGGCTGTCGTCACGCAGTACAGCGACGGGTCGGCGGGCAGCGGCAGTTCGAGGATGTCCGACCAGCGGCCGAAGCGGATCAGCACATGGACGCGCATGGCGAGGAAGCCCTCCAGCCAGTCGGCCATGGGCGGGCTCTGCACCCGCAGGAGTTCCTCCGGGACGGCGGCCTCGAGTTGCGCGGCGGACTCCAGTGCGGTCCTGGACTGCCCCAGGAACATCGCGCCGTAGATCCTGAAGTGGTGGTTGTGCGCCCGGTAGAGGGTGTAGAAGTTCATCGCGCCGGACCGCTCGCGGAACTTCTCGTCGGCGACGACCGCCACGGCGTTGTCCGCCACCACGCGCCGGTAGTCGCCGCAGAGCACGTCCAGATGTGTGGGCATGTGCTGCAGGTGGCCGGCGTCCGGGACCAGGCCGCGCAGCCGGTCCGCGACGGGCAGGGCGGTCTCCGGGGCGGCGGACATCTCCATCAGGTGGATGTAGAGGTGCAGGAGGCCCGGGTGGCGCGAACCGGCGTCGGTCGCGATCGCCCGCTCCAGGACGGCCTTCGCGGCGAGGGTGCGGGCGCCCTCGGCCGGCTCGCCCGTGCGTACGTCCCACAGCTGCCAGGGCGTCAGGTTCATCAGTGCGTCGGCGTACAGGGTGGCCACGTCGAGGTCGTCGGGGGCGAGTTCGTACGCCGTCCGCATGCTGTCCGCGTAGGGCTCGTTCCACACCGAGCAGTCCTCGACGGCCTCCGCCTGTGGGTAGCGCGCCCGCAGAGCGCCGATCAGTGCCTGTTCGGCGGGCGTGGCACCGGACGCCTTCCGCTGTGCGAGTTCGACGGCCGCGTGGGTACGGGCGACGGTCCGTGCGAGATCCTCGCCGTCGAAGAACTCCCAGGGTTTGTTGTAGTTCGGGCCGAGGGCGTAGGCGATGCCCCAGTGGGCCATGGCGCAGTCGGGGTCCGCCGCGGCGGCGGCCTCGAAACAGGCGACGGCCTCCTCGTGGTGGAAGCCGTACGTCCACACCAGGCCCCGGTCGAACCACTTCTGGGCCTCGGCGGACGAGGTCGTCACGGGCCGCCCGTGGGTTCCGAGGTCGTAGCCGTAGTCGTCCATCGGTCTCTCTCCCGCTCCCTGGGGCCTTTCCGGCGAGCCTAGGGCCTGTCCGGCGGCACACGGCAGCACCCGTTCCGCGGCCTCCCGCGCGGGCCGCGAAGAGCCCGGCCATAAGATCACCCTCGTAGGCGCGAACGATGTTGACGGCTCGTGTGCTCGTCAACGTCCGTGCGGGGCACGGGAAGTGACGAGAGGGAGCGACGTGAGCGAGCAGGGCAGCACGTCAGAGGGACGCGGCCGGCTGGACACCTCGGTGGCCCACAACGCGCGGGTGTGGAACTACTGGATCGGCGGCAAGGACAACTACGTCGTCGACCAGGGGGTCGGTGACCACATCGACGCCATGTTCCCGCTGATCCGCAGCGTGGCCCGCGCGGACCGGGCCTTCCTCGGGCGGGCCGTGCGCTTCCTGGTCGCCGAGCGGGGAGTGCGCCAGTTCCTGGACATCGGCACAGGGCTGCCGACGGTGGACAACACCCATGAGATCGCCCAGCGTCTCGCGCCCGAGTCACGGATCGTGTACGTCGACAACGACCCGATCGTGCTCGCGCACGCCCGTACGCTGCTGACCGGCACGCGCGAGGGGGCCACGGACTACATCGACGCGGACATCCACCGCCCGGACGGCATCGTCCAGCGGGCCACGGAGACCCTCGACTTCGAGCGGCCCGTCGCCGTCATGATGCTCGGCATCCTGAATTTCGTGCTCGACACGGGCCAGGCGCAGGACATCGTGCGCCGGATCATGGCGTCGGTGCCCTCGGGAAGCTATCTGGTCCTGACCCATCCGACGACCGACTCGGACCTCGACGGCGAGGGAAACATCGAGGCGATGAAGTTCTGGAACGAGAACGCTACCCCGCCGATCACCGCGCGTCCCCGTGCCGAGGTCGCCGCCTTCTTCGACGGCCTGGACCTTCTCGACCCGGGGCTGGTCTCCTGCGCGCAGTGGCGCCCGGAGAGCGGCTCCGCGGCCGTTCTTCCGCAATTCGGTGCCGTCGCCGTGAAGCCCTGACCGACAAGAGGGACAGGGATTCCACAGACTCTTTTCGGACGCGCATTCATATGCTGTCGGCGATAATCGGTATATGAGTACGACAACGTCTGAACTACTGGCCGCGTCGAGCGATCTACTCAACGTAACGGCCGCATTTGTCGCGGGCCTGTTCATCGCTGGTGCACTGATCTGGGCCTTCTGGTTCGGCATGCGGGTCCGGGACCGGGAATCCCCCCGGCCCCGCCCCGACGAACAACCCACACTTCCGCCTTCCGGCCCGGTGCACGAGGTCCGTGAGATGAGAGAGCCCGACGAGATGCCGCGCGCGGCCGAGGAGCGGGAGCGGCTGATGCCGCACGAACTCCATCACGCGTCGACGAAGCGGCGGAAGGACCAGCAGCGGGGGCGCTGGGATCCCGGCTCCAGCGGCTCCTTCGGCAGTGGCGGCCTGGGTCGCCACTGACCCGTCCACGGCGTCGGCCCGACGACCCGCGGGCGTCGGTCCCGGCTCGCGAAATGCCGCCCGGACGCAGTTGCCGACAACGTGAGGCAACCATTCACTCGTTCGATTCGTATAACTCCTTGGAGGCGGGGCAAGGGGGACGGGACAGTTGTATTACCGGAGCTCCCCCGTCCACTTGACCGACGTCGTCGCCGATCGAGGAGAAGCGATGCAGCTGTTCGTTCTGAACTACGCGCGCCCAGCTGAGCAGTTGGAGGTGAGCGCTCCGTACAGCTACGACTGCGGACTGCAGTTGAATGTGCTTCCTGGCGGGCGGATTGCCGCTCATGACCATGCCGTGATGCGCGAATTCGGGTCCACCACGTCAACTGCCGGTTCCAAGACGCACTTCGATGACTGACGTGGACCTGACGCGATGACGGTCCTGGTTCTGACGTCCGAGGAGGATGTGACGGCGGATCTGGTGGTGGCCCGGCTGAACAGCACCGGCATCCCCGTGGTCCGGCTCGATCCCGCCGATCTGCCCGGCGAGGTCGCCCTGTCCGGCGAGTACGTGAACGGTGCCTTCCGCGGGCATCTCTCCGCCGGCGGCAGGGCGTTGAGCATGGAAGGGCTGCGGTCCGTCTGGCTGCGCAGGCCCGGGGTTCCGGGGGCGCGGGCCGCCGTGCCCTCCGGCTGGCTCACCGAGGAGGCCTCGCAGGCCTTCTACGGCATGCTCCGGGGCACCGGCGCGCGCTGGATGAACCACCCCGACGCCGCCGCCCGGGCCCGCCACAAGCCCTGGCAGCTGCATCTCGCGCAGCGCAGCAGGCTCCCCGTACCGGCCACGCTGATCACCACGTTCCCGCAGGCCGCCCGGGATTTCGCGCTGCGTTTTCCCGATCTGGTCGTCAAGCCGGTCTCCGGATCGCATCCGCAGGAGCCACCCAGAGTGGTGCCGACGAGCAGGGTGGCGCCCGATGTCGACTTCACCGCCGTCGCCTTCGGGCCCACCCTGCTGCAACGCCGGGTCGACAAACGGGCCGACATCCGTCTGACGGCGGTCGGCGACCGGATCCTCGCCGCCCGCAAAGCCGTCGCACCCGACGCGCACCCTGACGACATCGATGTCCGCTTCGCACCCTCGGACGAGCCGTGGCGTCCGGTCGACGTGCCGCCGCCTGTCGCCGAGGCCGTTCACCGGTATCTGCGGGGCGCCGAACTCGCCTATGGGGCCTTCGACTTCGCGGAGGATCCCGACGGCGTCTGGTGGTTCCTCGAATGCAACCAGTCGGGCCAGTTCGGCTTCGTCGAGATGGACACCGGGCAGCCGATAGCCCGGTGCGTCGCCGACTGGCTGGCCGGGGAAGGCCAACAGACACCGCCGTATCCCCATGACCCGCAGGGCTCCGTGCGCATGGCTCCCTGAGCTGGCGTCACTGTACGTTTACTCCCCATGCGGACTTTCGGACCCGACATTCTCACCATCGCCGACGAACTCACCGATGCGTACGTCGAGATCTTCACCGCCCCACCGTGGAGCGACCGGGACCCCGACGAGACCCGGGCACGTTTCCACGAGCGGCTGGCGACGGACGCGCACCGCGCCGGCTTCCGTGCCGCCGTCTCCTTCGCGGACGACGGCGGGATACAGGGGTTCGTCACGGGTTGGACCACCGAGGCCCCGTTCCGCACCGACCGCGCGTACGGCAAGGTGAGCGAACTGCTCGGCGCGGAGCGTGTCGACGCGTTGCTGGTGGGCGCCTTCGAGATCGACGAGCTGGGGGTACGGGCCGACGCCCGGGGCACCGGACTGGGGCGGCGGCTCCTGTCCACGCTCACCTCGGCCGCACCGGGTGGCAGGGCATGGCTGCTCACCTGGGACCAGGCCCACGAGACGGTGGCGTTCTACCGCCGGACGGGCTGGCGGGAGCCGGAGCCGCTGCCCGGCGCGGAGTCCGACGTCGTGGTGTTCCTGTCCCCCTCCGCCGGCTCCACCGGCCCGACCGTCCTCAACTGTTAATGGGATCCATTTTCATGTAGCGTCCTGTCTCGCTTGCCAACCGAGGAGGATTCCCATGGCCGTTCCCAAGCGGAAGATGTCCCGCAGCAACACCCGCCACCGCCGCTCCCAGTGGAAGGCGACCACGACCCAGCTGGTGCAGGTCACCGTCGACGGGGTCGCGCACATGGTTCCGCAGCGGCTGGTCAAGGCGTACGAGCGCGGACTCATCCAGCCCTGACCGGCGCCCCCGGTCCGGGCCTCAGTTGTTCCAGCTCTCGTCGTACGGGTCGCGCGGGGTCGGCACCGGCTTGGCCTCGGCGATGTCGAAGAACGGGATACGTCCCTTGTTCACCGGGTCCTTGACCTGCCGGTCGCTGTACGTGCCGGTGAGTTCGAGCCAGGTGTCCGGTTGCAGCACCGGGGGGATCCGGCCGGTCAGACCGACCTTGACCGGCTGGGCGTCGGCCGCGCAGCAGTTGAGGGCCATCCGCACGAGGTACGGGGTGCCCTTGCCGTCGAGTGCGACGAACCCGGTGATCGCGATCCGCCGGTTGCCCAGCGAGCGTCCGTGGTCGTAGGCCGCGCGGCCCGCGTAGTCGACCAGGCTGAGGCGTACGGGGTCACCCGAGGGCAGGGGCGGGTAGGCCAGCGGTGCCTGGAGGGCCGTACCCGTGCGCAGGGCGCTGTAGGAGCCCAGGGCGGGCGGGGCCACCAGGATCAGCGCGAACAGGGGCAGGACCAGGAGCCAGGAGACACGCGGTTCACGGTGGACGTGACCCTCCCGGTCGTGGACCTGACCCTCCTGGTCGTGGGCGTGGACTTCCTTGCCGGCGACGGGATTTGAACCTCTCCGCTCGTACCAGACCGTCGCCAGCGCGGCCAGCATCAGCACCACGCCCGCGCCGACGACCATCGGCTGGAGCCCGGCCTTGACGTAACGCAGGTAGAGGTCGGTGGTGCCCGCGTGCACCATCGCTCCGCCGACGAGGAACAGGACGACCGCCTGTGCCTGCCGGTTCACAGGAGCACCGCCCCGACGAGGACCGCCGACGCCACGGCCATGACGAAGGTGGCCGGTGCGAAGCGGAGGGCGAATCCGCGGCCGAAGGTCGCCGTCTGCATGGCGAACAGCTTCAGGTCGATCATCGGGCCGACCACCAGGAACGCCAGCCTGGCCGTGAGCGAGAACTGGGTCAGGGACGCGGCGACGAAAGCGTCCGCCTCCGAGCAGATCGACAGCAGCACCGCGAGGACGGCGAGCGCGAGGACCGACACCACCGGGTTGTCCGCCGCGAGGCTCAGCCAGCTCGCCGGCACCACGGCCTTCAGGGTGGCGGCGGCCATCGCGCCGACGACCAGGAAGCCGCCCGCGTGCATCACGTCGTGCCGTACCGAGCTCCAGAACGCGGCGCCCTTGCCGAGGCCCTCGTCCGAGGGGTGGGCCGGCGGGCGGAGCCAGTCGGTGCGGCCGAGGCGCTGCCAGAGCCAGCCCATCGCGCACGCCACGAGCAGGCTCGCGACGAACCGGGCGACGACCATCTCCGGATTGCCGGGGAACGCGATGGCTGTCGCGGTCAGCACGATCGGGTTGATCGCCGGAGCGGAGAGCAGGAACGCCAGCGCCGCCGCGGGGGCGACACCCCGCCGTACCAGCGCGCCGGCCACCGGCACGGACGCGCACTCGCAGCCGGGCAGGATCGCTCCGGCCATCCCCGCGACCGGCACCGCGAGGGCGGGCCGGCCGGGCAGGGCGCGGACGAAGAAGGACGGCGGCACGAACACCGCGAGCATGGCGGACAGCAGCACCCCGAGGACGAGGAAGGGCAGGGCCTGTACGACGACGGCGACGAACACCGTCATCCAGCTCTGCATCACCGGCGCGGACACCGCCCGGCGGATCGGCCCCTGCAGAGAGACCACCAGGATCAGCAGCATGGTCAGAACGAGCGGCGAGCTGAACTGCCAGCCCTGTTGCCCGCCCTGAGCACCGTCCTTCGCCCCGTCCGGCGGAGCCTCCGTGTCGCGGTGGCCGGCCCCGGGCGGGGCAGCTTTGGTGATGCTCACGGGTGAGGTACCTCCGGGCGTGGCTGTATTGCGTGCGTCCCCACCACTTCAGTACGCCGGGACGGGCACGGTTGCTCATTTTGCGAGATCGGGGAACGAGTTAGGTTGGCGCGTATGCAGTCCTACACCATTGGTCAGGCCGCCCGTCTGCTGGGCGTGAGCCCCGACACCGCGAGGCGGTGGGCGGACGCGGGCCGGGTGAAGACCCACCGCGACGAAGGCGGACGGCGGCTGATCGACGGACGGGATCTGGCCGCCTTCTCGATCGAGCTGGCCAACTCCGGCGCGGGCACCGGCTCCGGCGAGGAGGAGCCGTCGTACACTTCCGCCCGCAACGCCTTCCCCGGCATCGTCACGGCCGTGAAACTCGGCGATGTCGCCGCTCAGGTCGAGATCCAGGCGGGCCCCCACCGGCTGGTGTCGCTGCTGACCCGGGAGGCAGTGGAGGAGCTGGGCCTCGAAGTCGGTGTGGAGGCGACGGCCCGGGTGAAGTCGACGAGCGTGCACATCGACCGGACATGACCCGGACGTCCGGCCGGGTGCGCACGGGCCGGGCGCAGGTCCGGAAATAATCGGTGGCCGTGTCGGCGAGGGCCTGGCTACGGTCGCGGCATGGTGGAGACATCCGGCACGTGCACCGACCAGTTCGCCCCCGTACGCGAGGCTTTGGCGGCCTCGCTCGACGACAAGGACGTGGGCGCGTCCGTGGCGGTGTTCCTCGACGGCGAACCGGTGGTCGACCTGTGGGGCGGCCACATCGACGAGGCCCGTACCGTGCCGTGGGAACGCGACACGATCATCAACACGTGGTCCACGACGAAGACGATGACGGCACTGTCCGCCCTGGTCCTGGCCGACCGGGGTGACCTGGACCTGGACGCGCCGGTCGCCCGCTACTGGCCCGAGTTCGCCGCGAACGGCAAGGACGACGTCCTGGTACGGCACCTGCTGGGTCACACGGCGGGCCTGCCCACCTGGGACGAGCCGATGACGGTCGAGGACCTCTACGACTGGCCGACCGCCACCGCCCGCCTCGCCGCCCAGGCCCCGGCCTGGAAACCCGGCACCGAGGGCGGCTACCACGCCATCACCTACGGCTACCTCGTCGGCGAGGTGGTCCGCCGGGTCACCGGCCGCACCCTGGGTGCCTTCTTCGCCGAGGAGATCGCCGGGCCGCTGGGCGCCGACTTCCACATCGGGCTGTCCGCCGAGCACGACCATCGCGTCGCGCCCGTGATTCCCCCGCCCAGGCGTCCGCTCGACCCGGACCGGGCCCTGTCGGCCGACCGCCCCGGCAACCCGCCTCTCCCGCCTCGGACCGCGAACACCGAGGCCTGGCGACGCGCCGGGATTCCCGCCGTGAACGGCCACGGCAACGCCCGCTCGGTCGCCGCCGTCCAGTCGGTCCTGGCCTGCGGCGGCACCGCACGCGGTGTACGGCTGTTGTCGGAGGCAGGCTGTGAACGCGCTCTGGAGGAACAGTTCGCCGGGACGGACTCGGTCCTGGGCATGCCCATGCGCTGGGGCATGGGGTACGGCCTGGGCGGCGGCCAGCTCCCCAACCCCCGCACGTGTTCCTGGGGTGGCTGGGGCGGCTCGATGGTCCTGGTCGACATGGACGCGCGCCTGACGGTGGCGTACGTCATGAACCGCATGCTCGACGCTGACGGACTCGGCGACGACCGGGCCTTCCTGATCCTGGCGGCCGCCTACGAAGGGCTGTCCGGGTGAGAGAATCTGCCGCGTGGAACACCCCTTCACCTCCCCCGCACTCACCTTCGACGACCTCCTCGGCCGGGCCCGGAAGCTGGTCAGGGACGACCGGCGTGCCGTGCTCGGTGTCGCCGGGAGTCCCGGCGCGGGCAAGACGACGCTCGCCGAGCGGCTCGTCCGGGCACTGAACGGCGACGGCGCGCCCTGGGTCGCCCATGTGCCGATGGACGGGTTCCATCTCGCCGACGTCGAGCTGGAGCGGCTGGGCCTGCGGGACCGCAAGGGCGCGCCGGAGACGTTCGACGCGGCGGGGTACGCGGCGCTGCTGCGGCGGCTGCGTGAGGAAGCGGGCGAGGGCCGCGAGGGGGAGATCGTCTACGCGCCGGGGTTCGAACGGGTGCTGGAGCAGCCGATCGGCGGTGCGATCCCGGTGTTGCCGTCGGCGCGGCTTGTCGTCACCGAGGGCAACTACCTCCTGCTGGCGGAGGGTTCGTGGGCGCGGGTACGGTCCCAGCTCGACGAGGTGTGGTTCTGCGAGCTGGACGAGGGCGAGCGTGTCCGCCGGCTCGTCGCCCGGCACGAGGAGTTCGGCAAGGACCACGACACGGCGGTCGCATGGGTGCGGGGCACGGACCAGCGCAACGCCGACCTGGTCGCCGCGACCCGGGACCGGGCGGATCTGGTGCTGCCGGGATCGCTGCGGTACCCGGCCGCCGGGTGACACGACGACGCCGAGCAGCGCGCGGGTGAGCCGCTCGGCGTCGTACGTCCTGTGCGGTCCTGCTCAGCCTTCTCGGCCGGTGACCGTCAGCTCCGGTTCGCCGTGGGCGTCGCCCGCCACCTCGCCGATGACTGCCGTGAACGCCTCGGTGCACACCCGCAGACCTTCAGGCGTGGCCTCGAAGGCCGGCGCGAACCCGGCGTCGGCGTCATCGCCGTAGCGTACGGCGAAGACGCTCAGCCCCTCCGGTGCGCCGGGCGCCGGGTCGGCCTCCAGCGCGGTGGAGCTGACCAGATGGCGCCAGCCCTCGTCGGGGTTGCCGTAGCCGCGCGGGTCGGCCGCGAGGGCGAAGGCCGCCTGTTCCTGGGTCGTCTCCGCGCGGGCGTCGAAGTGGTCCGCGCCCTTCGCCCGGGGGTGTGTCAGGCGCAGCGGGCCCGCGGAGGCCACGTCGGCGGGTTCGGCCGTCCGGCGCACCTTGTCCCCGTCGTCCGTGGCGTACGGGAGGCCGGCGAGCAGGTACGGGGTCCCGTCGAGGTGTTCGACGGCGACGGTGACCCACAGGGTCGTGCCGTCCGTGACGTACAGGGACCGGGTGTGGCGCAGGACGTGGTCGCGGCCGACGACGGGCTTGGTGACCAGCTTGGCCGCGAGACCGGCGGTGCGCAGGTCGCGTACCCGGACCTCGCCCATCGGGCGGCAGAGCAGGAAGCCGTCCGTCACCGGGCCGAAGCCGTGCTGGCGGTCGACGGCCGCCGGGAGGTAGTACGTGCCCGCCGCCTCGACCAGTGACGGGGTCATCCTGTCGTCGAAGGCCACCGAGACGGTGCCCGCGCGGAGTTGGTGACGCAGCGGCTCGGTCGAGGGGGTGCGGTGCCAGGGGGTGGTGTCCTGGATCTGCCAGATGAGCATCCACGCGAAGTGGCCGTCGACGCCGCCGTCCGGCTTCACCGCGTGGCGGGCCCAGCGGCTGTCGCCCCGGTAGCGGCCGAGGTCGGCGCCGATGCGGTGGCCGAAGTAGCGCAGGCCCAGGACCGATTCGAAGGCGGAGTGCTGTTCGCTGTAGCGGGGGCCGCCGTTGTCGTAGCCGCCGTTCGTCAGGCGGGCGTCGATGTAGCGGGCCAGCGCCTCGCCGTCCTCGGCGAAGATCTCCTCGCCACTGACCCGGTGGGCCTGGGCCAGGAAGGAGAGGGAGATCGGGCCGTAGTTGTTGTCGTAGGCGCCGCCGTGCTCGGGCGGCAGGGCCGCGCCCCGGTCGCTCACCCGGTGGGCGCGGATCTCGTCGACGTACAACGAGATCGCGCGCGAACGTACCGACTGCCCGTCTTCCGGGGGGAGATGGGGTGCCAGCATCAGGCCGCCGACGACGCAGCCGATGGCCTGGTTGCCGGCCTCCTGCGGGTTGAAGAAGGTCGCCTCGGTCAGCCAGCGCCAGTAGCCGTGCGCCAACTCGACGAGTTCCACGCGCTGTTCGTCGGCGACGAGCCCCTCGGCCGCGTCCAGGACGTTCACCGCCTGGAGCAGCGCCCACACCGTGCTCGGCCAGTCGCCGATGGGGTGGGCGCCGGACTCCAGTACGTAACGGGCGTACGGCAGACCGGAGTTGCGGACCCTCAGATTCGGGTAGCCGGGGTTGTCCTCGGTGTAGACCCGCTCCCGGAGGTGGAAGGCGAGGCTTCGGGCCACCGCCTCCGGCAGACGCGGGTCCTTGTCGCGCTGCCAGGCGAGGGCCAGCAGCGAGGTGATACCGAGGGAGGTGTCGCCGATGTCGTCGACACAGTCGGGGTGTTCGAGGTTACCGTCGCGGGTGAGGCGAGTGAGCGCCTCACCCGCGACGGCGGTCAGGACGGCGTCGTAGTCCGCCGGAGTCGCCGGAAGATCGTGCAACGCCCCTCGCTGGTGCGGGAGATGCAATGCGCTGAGCCCTTCGTGCCTGGGGTGGCCATGGCGTGGTTCGTCGGAGTCACACGACGGCTGTGGGCCGGCGGGCACGCAGTGCGACGGTCAGTGTGTGGGGGCCGAGTCCACCGATGCAGACGCGGTTCCCGGTCGTCGCGTCGGTGCCGCCCGCCACGGTGTAGTCCTGGCCCGGGTCGTAGCGCAGTACGTCGCTCCGGTCCGGGCCGGCGAGCGGTTCGCCTGCCTCGACGTCGACCTCGACCCGGATCTCGTCGTCACCGACCCGGTAGGTCATCGGTCCGCTCGTCAGGCACCAGCGTCCGTCGCCGATCGGTACGGCGCCCGCCGGCACTCCGCCCGGCCGGAAGGTCAGTTCCAGGGCCCAGGGCACCCGTGGTCCGCTGATGTCGATCCGCAGGTCGGCACCGTCCTCCCGCAGGTCCACCTCGACGCGGGTCGTGTGGGAGACCTCGTCCCGGGGCCGGTCCGGGAAGGCCATCGAGGCCGAGAAGCGTCCGTCGTCCACCAGCCGGTAGACGGCGTCGTCCCGCCTCTCGTCCTTCGGGAGCGGCTGGTAGTAGGCGGCTGTGAGGGTTTGGGTGAGCCGGTAGCTGTTGTCGGCGGACTGCTCCATGTCGGCGGCGCGGAAGGGGCCAAGGTCGAAGAACCCCCGCGAGAGACGGACCGCGTCGAGGACGGCGTCCCCGGCGAACAGGCGCAGGAAGGTGGGGTTGCAGGCGAGGCCCGAGCGGATGCGCCGGTGCTCGGGCACGTCGGAGCCGCCGTACACCACCGTGTGCGCGGTGGCCGAGGCTCGGGTGGCGAGGCGGGCGGTGGTGAGGTACCGGTCGCGCGGAAGGGGCTCCGCGGCCGGGGCCGGCAGAGGGCGGCACAGGTCCGGGGTGAGGAGGGTCTCGGCCAGCAGGTCGGGGTCGTCGATGCCGTCGGCCTCCGCCAGCCGGGCCGCCCGGGCGAAGTCGCCGCGGCCGGTGCGGATCGCGAGCAGCCGGTAGTGCGGCAGGTAGGGGGCCAGCGGGAACGGGTGGTTCTGGTCCTGCCGTCGCGAGTGGACGGTCTCCACCGTGCCGTCCGGCCTGATGAGGTCCAGGGTGGTGGCGAGGTTGCGTTCGACGGCGTACAGCAGGTCGGCGCGGCCGAGGACCTCGGCCAGCAGGAGCAGCGACGGGTTGGAGACGTGGGCCGCGTAGTTGGCGCTGCGCTCCGAGTACAGGCCGTCCGCATCGATGTCGACGCCCTCGGCGAGCCACTCCTCGACGCGGTCGAGGAGCCGGTCGTCCGGGAACGACCGGTGCAGCCGGGCCAGTGCCGCCGACAGCTCCCAGCGGTGGTTCGGGGTGTGCACCCCGCCGGTGAGGAGACTGCCGGAGGCGGCGCCTGCGATCTCGGCGAGCGCGGCCGTGACATCGCGCAGTTCCGGCCCCGCGCCGGCGGCGAGGACGTGCGCGTCGCACACGTCGTTGACGGTGAAGCCGGAGTCCGGCGGTGACTGCACGTTGTCGCCGCCGGCGAAGAGGCCGGTGCTGGTCTGTGTGGCCCGCAGGGCACGCAGGTGGGTCGTCGCGGCGGCGACGGCCTGCCCGCTGCCGTGCAGTGCCGAGTCCGGGGAACGGTATGCCGCGACCAGGGTCTTCACCCGCCGCGCCAGACCACGGTGCGGCACACCGGCGGGTTCCTCGTCGGGGCGGGCCGCCAGCGGCGCGGCCTGCCGGTCGGCGGCGCGGGCCGCCGACCGGACGAACTCGTGGTCGAGCGGGGTGAGCACGGTCAGTCCTTCAGTCCGGCGTTGATGTCGGCGCCCATGACGTAGCGCTGGAAGACCAGGAAGACGAGGATCAGCGGGATCATGGAGATGACCGACGCGCCGAGCAGCACCGACCAGTTGATGTTCTGCGCGCCGACGATGCTCTGGATGCCGATCTGCACGGTGAACTTGTTGGGGTCGTTGAGCATCAGCAGCGGCCAGATGTAGTCGTTCCAGCGCCACTGGAAGGACAGGATGGCGAGGGTCAGCATGATGGGCCGGGAGATCGGCACCATGATCCGCGCGAAGATCGCCAGCTCACGTGCGCCGTCGATGCGCGCGGCTTCCACGAGTTCGTCGGGAACCGTCAGGAAGAACTGGCGGAACATGAAGCAGCCGGTCGCGGTGAGCACGGCCGGGAGGATGATGCCGGCGAACGAGTTGTAGAGGCCGAGGTTGCGGACCACCAGGAACTCGGGGGCGAGCATGACCTCGCCCGGCAGCATCGTGGTGGCCAGGATGCAGATGAAGAACGCCTTGAGCCATCGGTTGTCGTACTTGGCCAGCGCGTACCCGGTGCAGCAGCTGACGCCCACCGTGAGGATCGTCGTGATCACGCACACGATGGCCGTGTTGATGAAGTACTGGGAGAAGTTGGCGCTGTCCCACGCCGCCTTGAAGCCCGACAGGGTGGGGTCGTGCGGAACCAGCGTCAGCGGATAGGAGAACAGGTCGCTGGACGGCTTGAGGGAGCTGAGGATGAACCACAGCACCGGGAACCCGTACAGGCACGCCATGATCCACAGCAGTGTCGTCGGGGCGATCGCCCGTCGGAGGCCGCCGCCGACCGCCCTGCGGGGCCGCTTCTTGGCGGTGGGCCGTTTGGCGTCGGCGTCGAGCGGGCGCGGCATGTCTGTGGTTGTCATCGGTTCTCCACCCGCCGGTTGACGATCAGCTGGACGATCGCGACGGCCATCAGGATGAGCATGAGCACGAACGACGCGGCGCTCGCGTAGCCGATCTGGCCCCGTTTGAAGCCGGTCTCGTAGATGTACTGGACGAGCAGGTTGTTCGAGGTGCCGGGGCCGCCGTTGTTGAGGGCGACGAACACCGGGTATTCCTTCATGGCGTTGATCGTGTTGAGCAGGATCACGATGAACGAGGTGGGCGCGATGCTCGGCAGCGTGATGCTGAAGAACTGGCGCCAGGGGCCGGCGCCGTCGAGCGAGGCCGCCTCGTAGTAGGACACCGGTACGTTCTTGATCGCCGCGATGAACAGCAGCATCGAGAAGCCCGTCCAGGCCCAGGATGCGGCGAACACCACGACCAGCAGCGACAGGTCCGCGTCCGACTGCCACGGAACGGCGCCGCCGCCGAACTTCTCGATGACGTAGTTGACCAGTCCGAAGTTCTCACCGAACATCCACCGCCACAGGACACCCACGACGATGGGCGACAGCAGCCACGGGATGAAGAAGATGACGCGCGCGACCGACCCGCCCTTGGCGTTCTTGCTCACCACCAGGTTGGCGGCGAGCAGCGAGACCACGAAGTTCAGCGGTACGAAGAGCACGGCGTACAGAAGCGTCCGGCTCAGCGCGTCGTAGAACGTGGAGTCCCCGAACAGGTTGTGGTAGTTGTCCAGTCCGATGTACTGGAACGCCCCCACTCCCGTGTAGTTCGTGAACGAGTAGACGAGCCCGATCACCGCCGGCCAGACGAAGAACAGCGAGAAGAGCACGACGTTGGCCGCGATGAGGACGAGCGGCGCAAGCGTGTACTTACTGCGTCTCCTGGACGGGCTCGGCCGGCTCGCGGACACGTCCGGGGCGCGTTTTGTCATCTTCCTGACTCCGTGCTGGTGGAATGGATTCCGGTGGCTCACACCATGAGCCCGGCATTGCGCGGGCGCTCGGGGCGGGCGGCGGCGTGTCGACGCCGCCGCCCGCCCTCTGGCCTACGATCAGCCGCCGACCTGCTGGTTGTAGCCGGCCACGATGTTCTCCAGGGCCTTGTCGGCCGTCTGCTGGCCGTTGATCGCCTTGCCGAGTTCCGTCTTGGTCGGGTCCTCGGTGAGGCTCTTGCCCTTCAGCACCCAGTTCGTCTGCGCGCCGCTGAAGTAGCCGGAGATCGGGGCGTAGAGCGGGATCGACTCGTTGTAGAGCTTGAACGCCGCCTGCGCCGCCTCGGACTTGAAGGGGTACGTCGGGTTCAGACCGCTCTCGACCGGCAGGAACCCGGACGCCTCGCACAGCGTCTTGTAGTGGGCCGGCTCGTACAGCCACGACAGGAACTTCGTCGCCGCGGCGGAGGCGTCGGCGTTGTTGTTGAAGCCCACCGTCAGGCCGCCGCTGTTGACGTCGCTGGCCTGCACCGGCTGCGCCGGAGTCGGGACGCTCGCCCACTCGAAGTTCTTGATGCTGTCCGCGAAGGCGGGAACCTGCCACACACCGGACCAGTAGGCGACGACGTCACCGCTCTGGAACATGGCGGACGGGTCGGCACCGCTGGTCCACACCGACTTCGGCATGGTCTTGTCGTCGTTCCATCCGACGAAGGTGTTCACGGCCTTCTTGGTCGCCTCGTCCACCGAGAACTTGCCGGAGTCGTCCGCGTGGACGTACTGCCCGCCCATCTCGTAGACCATGGCGCGGAGCCTGGACGGCGACTGGTCGAACGTCAGGGAGTACTTGGCCTTGGTCTTCTCCCGGACCGTGTCAGCGGCCTTGATGAAGTCGGTCCAGGTCCAGGTCTTCGCGGGCGAGGTCGGGAAGGAGACGCCGGCCTTCTCGAAGAGCGTCTTGTTGATGAACATGCCGGACGCGGTGACGTCCGAGGGGATGGCCAGCACCTTCCCGGACGAGTCCTTCGCCAGGAAGTTGGCGTTGATCTTGTTGGTCGCGTTGTTGGCGATCGCCTTGAGGTCGATCAGCTTGTTCGACCAGATCGGGTCCAGCGCCGGCACGGCCGCCACGTCGGGCAGGGAGTTCGCCTGCGCGGCGTTGTGCAGCTTCGTCGTGTAGCCGTCGTAGGGGATGTTGACGAGCTTGAGGTCGACGCCGGTTTCCTTCTTGTACTGCGCCACCACCTTCTTCCAGCCCGCGTCCTGTCCCGGAACCGTGGAGATCCAGAACGTCAGCGACTTGGACGTGCCGCCCGAGTCGGACCCTCCACCGCAGGCGGAGAGCAGCAGGGCACCTGCCGTGGCAACGGCAGCGAGGGGAGCCAGGCGGCGCATACCGCCGCGGCCGAGTCGGCGGGAGCGCCGCACACCCACAGTGGTCATCTTCGATCCCTTTTTTTCGGTAGGGGACAGAGCACGGCGCCGATCAAGGCGGCACGGGTGCAGTTTGCAGGAAAAGTTGCCTTCCGGGGGCGCAGCCTCGCCCGGCCGCGTCGTCCACGCGGGGCGGGATCCCCAGCCGTTCTGGCCGTCACCGCACGGGCACGCCCTCGTGCGGTTGCCGTACGTCGAGTACGGGCGGGAGGCTCGCCCCAAGCCGGCGTCCCGGCCGACTTAGAAAGCGCTTGTCCGGACATTGGCAGACCGAGTCCGAAACCGTCAATCCTTCTTCCCCGCCGCCTCGGTCACGGTTTGGACTCCTCTGGCGACCGCGAGCCGCGCCGCACCCACGACGGTGCCGAGATCACCGACCTGGCTGCTGACCACCTCGGTGGGCCAGCTCAGCCGCTCCAGCTCGGCCCGCACACCGGGCAGGAGCTGCGGAAACGCGCCCGTACTGCCGCCCAGGACGAGCAGCCCGGGGTCCAGTACGGCGGTCACGGCGGCGGCCAGCCGGCCCACGTCCACCGCGTGCCGGTCGACGATCGCGCGGGCCGTGGCGCCGCCCTGTCCGGCCAGCGAGAACAGCTGCTCGGCGGTACGGGGGCACAGGCCATCGGATTCCGGCCAGGCCTCGGCGGCCCGGCGCAGCAGGGAGCGGGCGCCGATGTACTCCTCCAGGGCCTCGTGGCGGGGCTCCAGGTCGTCGTCCCAGGGGTAGGGCAGCCGGGCCAGCTCTCCGGCCGCCCCGTTGGCCCCGGCCAGCACATGGCCGCCCACGACGATGCCGAGACCGATACCGACACCGATCCGCAGATAGCCGAAGGTGTGCCGGCCGCGCGCCGCGCCCTCGTGCAGTTCGGCGAGCGCGGCGCAGTTGACGTTGTTCTCGAGGTGGACGGGCACTCCGGACGGCAGCGCCACGGCCACCGCGTCGAAGACGGGTCCCGCCTTGGCGGTCGCCGGACGCGCGGCGCCCTCCTCGGCGCGCGCGGTGACGTCACCGACGGCCACGACGATGGTGCGCAGCGGAGCGTCGGCGGGGAGCGCGCACAGCGCTTCGCGCACCACGTCGGCGGGCTCCTCGCGGGAGCCGGTGGCCTCGGCGAGCAGGGTGCCGTCCAGGGCGCAGCCGCGCACCCGGGTCAGGGCGGGACCGAGGTCGACGGCGAGCACGGAGCCGGCCGCGGGGCCGAGTCCGTACACGGCGGCGGAGCGGCCCGTGCCGCCGGAGGCGATGCCCGAGTGGGCGGCGAGCCCGGCGTTCTCCAGCTCCGCCACGGCGGAGGACACTGTCGGCTTCGACAGGCCCGCCAGACTCGCGAGCTGGGGCCGGGTGGCCGTGCCCGCCCCGGCCAGCACGGCGAACACCGCGCTCGCGCTCTCGGTCAGGCGGGGGGCCTTCGCCACGTCGTGTTCCACAGTCTCCCCAAGGTCGAAGGCCGCGCTCCCCCGTTGGCTCGATGTCGTGGGATGCGGCGATGGGACGCCCTGGTATCGCGGTTTCCCGCCGCGTTCCGGCCCGGTCGGGCCACCGCCGCGGTCGAGTCCGCGATACCTCTTGACACGCACTGTACTTCGTTAGTTAACTTCCTAACGAATGTCACGGTACTCGCCTGCCGTGTCCGCTCAGAGGCCCGTCCCGGGGCTTCCCTAGCTCTTCTGCACAACAGGTTTTCCCTGCTCCAGGCACGGTTCGCCCACCGTCGCGCCACAGCGCAACGACGAAAGAGGATCCGTGCAGGACTCCCCCTTCCCACGCCCGCTCGTCGTGGGCATCGACGTGGGCGGCACCAAGACGCACCTGCGCGCCCGCGCCGGGGACGAGTCGATCGCCGATCACGTCCGCCCGAGCAGCGGCTGGCGGCCGCACGACCCCGTGGCCGCCGCCGACTGGCTGGACGCCCTGGTCCGCGAGGCGCTGCCCGCGGACGCCCGTCCCTTCTCGGTGGCCGTCGGCGCCCACGCCTGTGAGACGCCCCGGCAGTGCGAGGAGATCCGCTCCGTACTCCAGGGACGTCTCGGTGTGCCGTGTCTGGTGGTCGGCGACGCCGAACTGCTGGTCCCCGCTGCGGGGCTGGACAAGGGTGTCGGGCTGGTCGCCGGCACCGGCTCGGTGGCCGTGGGACGGCGCCCCGACGGCACTCTCGTACAGGTCGGCGGCTGGGGCGCGGTCCTCGGCGACGAAGGCGGGGCCGCGGGTCTCGTGCGCGAGGCGGCGCGGGCCGTCTGGGCCGCCCATGACCGGGGCGAGGCGCCCGACGTGCTCGCCGAGGGGCTCATCTCCGCGTTCGGGGTGAGTGAAGTACCCGCGCTGGGCGCGGCGTTGGAGAGCGCCAAGGATGTCTCCGCCGAGTGGGGACGGCACGCTCCCGTGGTGTTCGAGGCCGCGGCGAGTGGCTCCCGGATCGCCGGTGAGGTGATCGCCGAGGGAGGCCGTTCCCTGGCCTCGCTCGTGGTGCGGCTCGCCGATCGTGGGGTCCCCGTTGACGACGTGGTGGTCTCGGGCGGTACGGTGCTCGCGCAACCAGCCCTGCACGACGCCTTGTTGGCGTCACTTGCCATACTCGTCCCCGGCGCCCGGCTGCGGCCGTCGCGGGTGCCGCCGGTCGAAGGGGCCGTGGCACTGGCTCGTTCACTCGCATGACAGTTCGTGGCCGTCCCACGGTCGCCGGATCATGGGCATCGGTACATGCTCCGGCCGTAGATCTTCGCTCGTACTCCTCGTAGTGTGCGCTTCCTCCTCCGGAAACACACAACACACAGGCCTCGTAAACCTCATGTGCCTCATGCGCACCTGAGGCACCGCCGTCCGTACGTCGTCACCCGGCCACAGGGCCGAAGAACTCAAGAGAGGCATCGCATGCCGTCAGCAGCCGGGCACCACGCCACCCCGTCGGCCCGTGGCCGTGAACTCGCGGTCGACAGACGCGGGTTCCTTCGTACCTCCCTCGGCGCGTCGGCCGGTATCCTCGCCGCGCCGACCGCTGTCAGCTGGCTGACCGCGGCCGACGCGAAGGCCGCCACCACGCCTCTCGCGGTGGCGGCCGACACGAACACCGCCGCCGCGCCTCTCGCGTTCGTCGACGACTACAGCACGAACATCGTCGCCAACTCGACGCCCGAGACCAACGCGGTCATCCGCGCCCTCGGCGGCTTCGCGAAGGTGTGGAAGACCGGTGACGCCTGGAACACGGGCACACCCCTGCAGCCCGCGGTCCTGCGCGCCAACGTGCGGTACAGCATCCAGCTCACGGGGCTGCGCACGGAGGCGCAGGCGAGGGAGGCCTTCGTCTACGACCGCCAGCACCAGAGCTACGCCATCATCAACGGGCTCGGCCCGCTGGCGGAGTTGTACCGCTCGGGCGCCAAGGCGGTCACCTCGATCACCACGGCCCCGCACAGCATCCCGGCGGCCAAGATCAACGACGCCGTCCCGGCCGACGCGCCCGCGGGCTCCGCGCTGGGCGCAGGCTCGTACGACTCGGACCTCGGTCTGGTGGCCAAGCTCGTCGACACCGTGCGCGGGGACTTCACCTCCAGCAACCCGGCCAAGTTCGCCTTCCAGTACCCGCGCCCGTGGCGGATGAACGAGGACAGCCAGGTCGTCGACACCGGACAGGTCGACGGACTCGGTTACCCGGTCTACGACTCCGACGTCGTCGTCGTGACGCAGCTGCTGCGGCAGCGCAGCGACGTCCCGGCCGAGGACGGCGGTTTCCCCAGCGGTCACACCAACGCCTTCCACCTGGCGGCCCTGGCGTACGCGTACGCGGTCCCGGAGCGCTTCCAGGAGATCGTGACCCGAGCCTTCGAGCTGAGCCACACCCGGATCATGTCCGGCATGCACTCCACGGTCGACGTCATCGGCGGCCGGATCATGGCCACCGCGCTGGCCGCGGCCGTGCTGTACAAGCCGGAGAACACCGCGCTCAAGGCCGCCGCGCGCAAGCAGGCCGCCGAGTACTTCCAGGCCAAGACGGGCACGACGGCCGACACGCTGTTCGCCTACGCGCACTCCGACGCCAACGACAAGTACGCCGACCGGGCCGCGAACCTCGCCCTGGTCACGCCCAAGCTGACGTACGTCCTGAACCGGCAGGGCCGCTCGACGCCGCTGACCGTGCCGAAGGGCGCCGAGGTACTGCTGGAGACGCGGCTTCCCTACCTGACGGCCGACCAGCGCCGGGCGGTGCTGCGCTCGACCGCGCTGCCCTCCGGGTACGTCCTGCTCGACGGCTTCGAGCAGTGGGGGCGGCTCAACCTGTTCGCCGCGGCGGACGGTTACGGCTCCTTCGAGTCCGACGTGACCGTCACTCTCGACGCGGCCGCCCACGGCTTCGGTGCGGCCGACGCCTGGCGCAACGACATCGACGGCCGGGGCAGGCTCACGAAGACCGGCACCGGCAAGCTCACGCTGACCGGCCGGAACACCTACGCCGGCGGGACGGTCCTCAAGGCCGGCACGCTCGTGTCGGCCTCGCCCCAGGCGCTGGGCCGCGGCGACGTCCGGGTGCAGGCCGGGACACTGCGGGTGACCGAGCAGGTGCAGCTGCACGGCACGTACGTCCAGGACGCGGGAACTCTGGCCGTCACACTGCGCAAGGACCGTCACAAGGAGGCCGTGACGGTGGCTCGCCAGGTGCAACTGGGGAAGAACGGCGTCCTGTCGCTGACCCTCGACGCCAAGAACCCGCCGGCCGTGGGCAGTGTCGTCCCCGTCATAGCCGCTTCGGCGTTCCATGGCCGCTTCGCCCGTGTCGTGTTGAACTCGGACAAGCTCCGCGCCGTGACCGTCTACACGGCGAAGGGCCTGTCGGTACGACTCCTGAAGCGGTAATGCACGCTGCGGGGCGGGAGCTGATGCGAGAGTAGGGCCATGGCCCGGCTCCGGATCACTCCCGCCGCCGCGCGGTCGGCTTCGCCGCGGGGCGGACGATGACGCGCGACCGGCACACGGTTCTCGACCCCAGGACGTCCCCCGAGGCTTCGGAGGACGTCCTCCCCGGTGCCGCTCCCGCCGCGCCGACGGCCCCGGCCTTACACGCGCGGCTGTTCGCCCGTCCGAGACGCCACCGGCGCCTGCTGGTCCCGCTCGCCGTGGCCGCCCTGCTCCTCCAGATGGCCGTGGCGATGATCACCGCGGCGGTCGAGCAGACACCCACCATCGACGAGCCCGTGTACGTCGGCACGGCGGCCGTCTATCTCCACGAGCACAGTCTGCGCCTCAACCCCGAGCACCCGCCGCTGGGCAAGCTGATCATCGCCGCCGGGGTGGCCGCGGCCGATCCGCACTTCGACCGGCGCCACGACGGCGACCAGGGCCACGTGGGCCGTCATCTGCTCTACGAGTCCGGCAACGACCCCTGGCGGCTGATGCTGTGGGCGCGTCTGCCGGTGATCGTTCTGACGCTGCTCTTCGGGCTGGTGGTGTTCGCCTTCGGCCGTGAACTCGCCGGTGCGGCGAGCGGATTGGGCGCACTCGCCCTGTACGCGTTCTCGCCGGACGTCGTCGCGCACGGCTCGCTGGCCACGCTCGACGTACCGGCGGCCGGGTTCACGCTGACGTCGGTGTGGCTGCTGTGGCGGGCGCGGCTGCGGCCCCGGCTGTGTCTGCCGCTCGCCGGAGCGGCGCTCGGGGCTGCCGTTGCCACCAAGATGAACACCCTCGCCGCCGTCCCCGTGCTGCTTGTGCTGGCCGGGCTGTCGGTGTGGCGGGCCCGGCGCACGACGACTCCGGGAGCACGACGGAGACTGCTCGGGCGGGCCGTTGCGGGCGCGGCCATGGTGGCGCTGGTCGCGGTGGCTGTCGTATGGGCGTCGTATCTCGTCGTCGATCCCCGGCTGCGCTGGACGCCGTCCCCCGGTGAGGTACCGGTGGTGCACGGGCTGCGGGGGCAGCTGGCCGGTCTGCTCCCCTTCCCGGAGGCGTATCGCGACGGGATGCGGATGCAGTTCGGTCTGGAGAACGCGCACTGGGAGGGCTTCCTCTTCGGGCGGCACTACTCGGGTTCCCTCTGGTACTACCTGCCGGCCGCGCTCCTGGTGAAGACACCGCTGGGCATGCTGGCGCTGTGGGCAGCGGGGACGGTCGCGTTGGTGACGTCCCATCAACTCCGGCCGGTGGCACCCTACTTGCTGCTTCCGACGGCCGTACTGCTGGCCGCCGCCATGGAGGGGGAACGGAACTTCGGGGTGCGGTACGCCATCTTCGTGCCGATGTTCGGAGCGGTGGCCGCGGTCGGTGCGCTCGCGCTGCGGCGACGGTGGGTGCCCCTCGTCGCGGCGGGGCTGCTGGCTTTCGTGGCGGTCAGCTCACTGCGGACGTTCCCGTTCTATCTGCCGTACTCCAACGAGGCGTTCGGCGGAACCGCGAGGACGCACGAGCGGCTGCACGACTCCAACGTCGACTGGGGCCAGGACCTGGGACGGCTCGCGGACCGGTTGCGGGACCGGTACGCCGGGCAGCGGGTCTGGCTGGTCTACAAGGGCAGCGGCGTGCCGTCGTACTACGGGATCCACGCCTCCGATCCGCGCAGCCGGCCCGAACGGAAGGTGCGCGGGCTGCTGGTGGTGTCGGACTCGTCGGTCGCCAAGGCTCGGGGGCGGCTGGCGCGACTGATCCACAGCAGCCACGAGGTCGACGAGGTCGGCCACTCGATCACGATCTTCCGCAGGTGAACGGTGAGCTATGTTGAGTCGCTGTGGGAGACGAACGAGGCACATCGGTGCCATCGCCGCAGCAGGCACGCGCCCAGGCGTCCGCGATCACCTCGGGGAAGACGGCCCCGGAGGTGGAAGCGGCGCCGTCCTCCCGGCTGCGGGAGTTGTTCGACGGGCCCCGGCTCTCCCCCGGGCAGCGGCGCATCGCGCAGTATCTGATCGAGCACATCACCGAGGCCGCGTTCCTGTCGATCACGGACCTGGCGGACCGGGTGGGCGTGAGCCAGCCGTCGGTGACCCGGTTCGCGGCGGCAGTCGGCTTCAGTGGCTACCCCGCGCTGCGCGAGAAGCTCCAGGGCATCGCGCTCAGCACTCTCGCGAGCGCGCCGGGCACGGCGGAGGAGAACCGCAGCAACGAACTCCAGGCGGCCGTGGACGCCGAGATCGCCAACCTGGAGAACCTGCGGCGGGACTTCGCCGACCCCGACCGGGTGATCGAGGTCGGCCGGAGCCTGTCGCGCTCGGCTCCGCTGACCGTGCTCGGCCTGCGCATCTCCGGTTCACTGGCCGAGTACTTCGCCTACGCCGCCCGCCGTATCCACCCCGATGTCCGGCTGGTGACCCAGGGCGGCAGTGTCGCCTACGACGCGCTCCTCCAGTCGCGGGAGGCCGGGGGCACCTGGGTGCTGGCCTTCTCGATGCCCCGGCACGCGCAGGAGACGCTCACCGCGGTGCGGGTCGCCCGGCGGGCCGGGCTGCGGGTGGCCCTGATCACCGACCTGGCCCTCGGTCCGCTGGCCGACGAGGCCGACATCGCCTTCGCCACCGGTACGGGCTCACGGCTGGTGTTCGACTCGTACGCCGGGCCCGTGGTGCTGTCGGCGGCGCTGCTCCAGGCCATGACGGACGCCGATCCGGAGCGGACACAGGGGCGCCTGGAGGAGTACGAGCAGAGCGCCGACCTGCACCAGTTCTTTCTCCGGGACTGACCCCACTGTCTGCACCGCCTTCACCGACTGCGCCGCCTGTATGCCCGTATGGGCGTTCATCCCGTTTTGTGCATGAATTTTTTCATACTTCTTGCAAAGCGGACGGCATATATAAATACTGCTCACGGATCGCGTCCCGGTGGGACTCCGGGACACGTTCCACCCCTGCGCACCCGCTGCCGCCGTCTCCTACCCGCGTCGGCGCCGCGGGTGTCCGGACGGGTGTCGCCTGCGCGAACGCCCGTTGCGGCCCCGGCCATCCCCTGGGCCGGGGCCGCTGAAAACCGTCGCACCACCACGTCGACGCCGCACTCCCGGAAGCGATGACCATGCCCATGACGTCCACGATGACCACGCGGATCAGCCCGGACTGGCCCTGTCAGGTCAAGATCCCCGGCAGCTACGACTGGGAGCGCTCGGCGGTCAAGTGGCTCCGCGAGCTGGTGCCGACGCGCTACGCGGCCTACCCCACGCTCATCCGCCACCCCGTCCTGCTGGCCCGCCACGCGCACATCCAGGTCCAGCACGAGATCCGCGTGGCCCGCACCGCCCTCCAGACGGCCCGCGCGGACCTTCCAGGCCTCGGCCTGAGCGAGTCGGTCATCGAGCACACGATCAAGATGTACGCCGCCGAGGTGCTCCAGCTCCAGCACATCGCGCGCAGCATCCGCGCGATCACCCAGGCCCTGGTCGACACCCACGCCGCCCGCTGAGCCCGCCGTCCGGTCGGCCTCCCGTCACCGGTGCGTTCACGACACCGTACGGGACTCCAGATCCTTGCGGGTGTCGTCGCCGTAGACCCCCGTCTCGTCACCGCGAATGCCGTACCAGAGCTGGAAGCGGGCCACGGCCTCGGTGAGGGCGGTGTCGTAACTGCCGCTCCTGGCACCGTGGGTGTAGACGTCCGGGATGCGCAGCAGACGTTCCTGCAGGTCGGTCACCTCGGGGCCGCTGTCCCCCTCGCGCAGGGTGCCGGGGCCGTCCGGGTCGGCCGCGACAGGAGCCGACGGAGTGGGGGCGGCGGTCGGGGCGACCGAGGGCGCCGGCCGGACCTCCTCGCCCTCGGCGCGGCCCGGGAGCAGCAGAGCCGATCCGAAGCCGACCAGGGCCGCCGCGCCGACGGCGACCACGACAGCGGCGCGGCGCAGGTTCGGGCCGAACCCGAAGCCCCTGCCGGTCCGTTCCGTCCGTACGGCACGCCGTCGGCGGGACACGGGGGGCAACTCCTGAGTCGTGTCCTCGGCGCCGGGAGCCGGCCTGGGCGCGGGCCGGGGCAGGGGCACGGACTCGTAGCCCTCCGGGATTCCGGACATCGCGTCCTGGTGCTCCCGCATGAGCTGCGCCAGTGCCTCGGTGCGGCGACGGCGCACCACGCGCGTCGGCTCCAGGGGTCGGCGGCCTCCCGGCCGGCCCGATGCGGGCGGTGTCGACACTCTGTTCCCCTTCCCTGCGTACGGACTCCACACGGGGCGCGCACGGCGATGCCGTCGGCTCCGTGAAGTGATACGCGGTCAGGGGCCGCCAAGTTCAGTGCGGCGGGCGGAGGTTGCCGGAAGTCGGACGTCCCGTACTGCCCTGGCTCGGGTCGCTCCGCTCGACGAAGTGGTCCAGGTGGTCCGGGGCCGGGCGCAGCAGGCCGTCGCGGACCGCGAGGGCGGTGGCCTCGGCGCGAGAGGCGGCGCCGGTCTTGCGGAGCAGGTGTTCGATGTGGCTGTGCACGGTCCGCGGGGACAGGAACAGTGCCTGTGCGATGGCCTGGTTGGTCTGCCCGGTGGCGGCCCGCGTGAGCACTTCCAGCTCGCGCGGGCTGAGCCCGTACGGCAGTTCGGTCGGTGTCTCGTGGACCAGTACCGCCTCCGCCGGGCCGGTCAGACCCGGGGCCGTGGTGTGCCGGTGCAGGGAGACGCGGTACCAGGTGCCGTCGAGCGGCCACAGCAGCCGCAGCCGCCGGCCGCCCGTCCCGGCGAAGGCGCGCAGCAGGGGACGGAACTCCTCGTCCGCCGCCACCCGGGCGCGTTCCCGCCCCGGCAGATCGACGCTGCCGCCCTCGGCGACGAGGCTCGCCGCGCCCTCGGCCGGCAGTCCGTGGAGGTCGCCGGTGTGTGCCGTCGGGTCGACGAGCGCTCCGAGCGCGGGGATGACGGAGGCGAGGAGGAGCCGGGCCTCGGTGTCGTAGGCGTCCGCGTCGCGGGTGGAGAGGTTGATCAGGCCGACGAGGCGTCCGTCGTGGCGGAGCGCTCCGGTCATGGCGTCGCGCAGGCCGGCCGGGCGGACCCGCTCGGCGTAGAACCAGCCGTGGCGGAAGCGCTGGCCGGGGTCGTCGGCGTCCTCGGAGATGGAGGGCGGCACGTCCTGGCGGACGACGTTGCGGTACCAGGGGGTGTCGACGAACTCGGCGGCCATCGCCTGCGAGTTCTCGGCGGTGTAGCCGATGCCGGCAACCTGGACGTGCTCACCGGTCAGCGGGTCGATGGACAGTAGCGTCGCCACGTCGAGGGGCAGGGCACGGCCGAGTTCCTCCAGGGCCTGGGCGCACGCCGACACGGTGTCGCGCTCGCGCGTGAGCATGCCGATGCGGGTGGCCGCCGCGATCTGGTGGTGGCTGAGCATGCGCGCCTCCGGGAGCTGCCCGGGAGTCATCCAGCAGCAAAGTCGTTTGGCCCCTAACGCTAGGGCCGCGACCCGTGCCGGGCAAGACGTTCGCCCCGACGTGACCGGATCGCTCCCGCCGGACCACCGGGGTGGATCACGGCCGGGACGGGGTCGGTATTTGTACGGATGGTGCGGTGGGGCGCGGGGGTCTTTTCTGTTCGGCACAGCCGGTTCTCCTGACCGGCGGCGTCAGCAGCGCCTTGTCGCACCCTTCGCAGCCCGCCCCCGCCGGGCACGTCCCCCTGGGAGAGCACCGCCATGACCACATCCCCGTTCGCCGACTACGCGGCCTCGCGCAGACAGTTCCTCGCCTGGTCCTGCGCGGCCCTCGCCCTCGCCGCCGCCGGCTGTTCGGCACCCGGCAGCAGCGCGGCGTCGTCGGGGCAGAAGGCCGCCGACGGCAAGGGGTCCGGTGACCCGCTGACGAAGATCGGCCTGGACTATCCGTTCACCCAACTCCCGCTCTACGCAACGCTGGTGAAGCTCTCCACGGCCGCCGCGAAGAAGCACGGGGTCACCCTGCTGACGACCAGCGACGGCAGCAGCCCCGACACCCAGGCCACCAATCTCAACACCTGGGTCGCCCGCAAGACGCCCGCGATCGTGTCGTTCCCCATGGTGTTCGAGGCCACCGAGGCGATCGCCAAGGCCGCACTGGACGCGGGCCTGATCTGGGTGACGTACGGCGGCACGCTGGAGAACCAGAGCGCCGACATCCGGTTCAGCTTCCGGGAGGGCGGCGCCCTGCTCGGCGAGGCGGCGGCCAAGTGGGCGCTGGAGAACCTGGGCGGCAAGGGCAAGATCGCCTTCCTCACCGACGCCACGATCGAACTTGGCCGCGAACGCACCAAGGGCATGGTCGACGCCTTCACCAAACTCGCGCCGGGCGTCGACGTGGTCGCCCAGGAGCAGGCCATCGACCCGGACACGGGCCTGACGAAGACCAAGGCCATCCTGGCCAAGCACCCCGACCTCAACCTGGTGCTCGGGGTCACGGACGCGGCGGCGTACGGCGGGTACAAGGCGCTGGAGCAGACGGGACGGGCGAAGGACGACGCGAAGACGTTCGTCGGCGGGCAGGACGGCGCCGCCCCCTCGCTCCTCGCGATCAAGCAGGGCACCTTCTATCGGGCCTCCGCCGCCCTCGCCCCGCAGGACATCGCGAACGCCATCGTGGACGTCCCGCTCGCGGTCGCCGCGGGGAAGGCGAACCCGGGCGTGGAGGTACCGATCGCGCTCGTCGGCCCCCGGGACACGGCGAAGATCGACGCTCTGCTCGCCCAGAACGGCTAGGGGACCGTCATGACGGAGGTGAGTCTCCGGATCCGCGGACTGACCAAGTCCTTCGGCGGGGTCCGGGCCCTGGACGGCGTGGACCTGACCGTGCCGATGGGACAGGTCCACGCCCTCCTCGGGCACAACGGCGCCGGCAAGTCCACGCTCATCAAGTGCCTGGGCGGGGCATACCCGCCGGACGCGGGCACGATCGAGGTCGGCGGGCGGGCGTACGAGCGGCTGAGCCCGCGCGAGTCGATCGCGGCGGGGGTGGCGATCATCTTCCAGACGCTGAGCGTGGTCGACGCGCTCACCGTCTCCGAGAACATCTTCCTCGGCCAGGAGTGGACACGGTACGGCCGGATCGACCGCCGCGCCCAGGAGCAGGTCGCCGCCGGACTCCTGGAACGCGTGGCGGCGAGCTGCTCACCACGCGACCGGGTGGGTGAACTCCCCATGGGACAGCGCCAGTTGGTGGAGATCGCCAAGGCGCTCAGCCGCAGCGCGTCGGTGCTGGTCCTGGACGAGCCGACCGCCGCGCTGTCCACCGCCGAGAGCGACGCCCTGGCCGAGCGGGTCGAGGACCTGCGCACCCAGGGGCTGGCCATCGTCTACGTCACGCATCTGCTGGCGGAGGTGGAACGACTCGCGGACGCGGTCACCGTGCTGCGGGACGGCCGGGTCGCCCATCACGCGGTGGGCGCCGGACAGCGCCGGCGGGACCTGGTCGCCGCCATCGCCGGACGACCGGCCGACGCGCCTGCAGGGGATCGGCGGACCGGCCCCTCGACCTCCGGACACGGTTCCCGCACCGACACCACACCCCGTGCCACGGCCTCCCCCGCCGGTCCAGCGGCGCGGGGTGTGGGCTCCTCCTCCGGCGGACTGGTCCTGGAGGGCCTGCGCGGCCCCGGCTTCGGGCCCGTCACCCTCACCGTGGGCAGCGGTGAACGCGTCGGGCTGTACGGACTCATCGGTTCCGGTCGGACACGCATCCTGGAGACCCTGTACGGCAGGCGCCGCGCGTCCGGCGGCACCGTGCGGGTCGGTGACCGTACCGTCAGGGCCGCCCGGCCCGGCGACGCGCTGGCCGCCGGGATCGCCCTGGTACCGGCGGACCGGCGCCGACAGGGACTGTTCCCGACGCTCAGCGCGCGGGACAACGCGCTGCTTCCGGCGGTGCGCCCACTGGCGCGGTACGGCGTACGGGCACTCGGCGCCGAGCGGCGGATGTTCGAGTCGCTGGCCGGGGCGGTGGGCCTGCGTCCGGCACAACCCCGGCTGCCCGCGGCGTCGTTCTCCGGCGGCAACCAGCAGAAGCTGGTCCTCGGCCGGTGGATCAACGACACGCGGGACATCCGCGCACTGCTCCTCGACGAGCCGACCCAGGGCGTCGACGTGGGCGCCCGGCAGGAGATCTACCGGGTCGTGCGCTCCCTCGCCGACGACCGGGGCACCGCCGTGCTGTTCGCGTCCAGCGACCCGGAGGAGATCGTCGAGCTCGCCGACCGGTGTCTTGTCGTCGCCGGCGGCCGGATCGTCGGTGAGCTGTCCGGCGCCGGACTCACGGAGGAGGCCCTGTTGTCGGCCGTGCACGACGCCTCCGACGCTCCACCCGCACACCAGCAGCAGTCCGTCCCCGCCGAAGGAGCAGTATGACCACCGCCGACTCCGTCCTCGTGCGCCCGCGCGCCCTCGCCGCGGGCGGTCTCGGCACCGTGCGACGGCATCCGCTGATCCTGGTGCTGGCCGTGATGGTGCTGGTGTTCCAGGTGTCGACAGGGAGTTTCCTCGACCCGGCCAACCTGCGCGGGATCGCCACCGACGCGGCCACCCTCGCCATCGTCGCCGTGCCCCTCGCGCTGCTGGTGATCAGCGGCTATCTCGATCTGTCCGTCGGTTCGACGCTCGCCCTGGGCGGACTGGTCGCCGGCTGGCTGGCCGGGCAGGGGCAGTCGCCGGTCGTGGCCGTGCTGGGCGGGCTCGCCGCCGGGGCCGCGGTCGGTGCGGTGAACGGGGTGCTGTGCTGCTACTTCGGGCTGTCGGCGTTCATCGTGACGCTGGGCATGCTGACCGCCGTACGCGGGTTCGCACAGCAGCTCTTCCCGTTGCCGCTCAGCGGGTTCGGCGCCGGGTTCGCCTGGCTGGGCGGGTCACGCATCGCCGGGATCGCGGCACCGGTCGTCATCGCCGCCCTCGTGCTGGCCGCGGGTGCCCTGTTCCTGGCGCTCACGCCGGCCGGGCGGCATGTCTTCGCGATCGGCGTCAACCGGGAGGCCGCGTATCTGTCCGGTATCAGCATCCGGCGTACACCCTTCGCGCTCTTCGTCGTCACCGGGGTGGCCGCGGCGCTCGCCGGGGCGATCAAGGCGTCCGTGCTGGACAGCGCGGTCGCCGGGACCTCGGGGGCCGGGTTCGAGCTGACGGTCCTGACCGCCGTACTGCTGGGCGGGGTCGCGCTGACCGGCGGCTCGGGGTCGGTCCTCGGGGTGCTGCTCGGCGTGCTGTTCCTCGGCAGCCTGCAGAACGGGCTGACACTGCTCGACGTGCCGACCTTCTGGCAGCAGATGGCACAGGGGACCGCGCTGGTGGCCGGCGCCGCGCTCGCCCACTTCGCACCCCGGTCCGCCCGATGAGCCCCTCTGCCGACCTGTTGCCTGTGAACTCGGTCAACACCCTCAGGCCCGACAACCCCATCAACACCGTGAACTCCATCAACACCGTGAACTCCATGAAAGAGGTTTCCGCGTGAGCGACACCGCTCCCACCCTGATCCTGACCGGAGGTCAGGTCCTCACCGTCGACGGCGACTTCACCGTGGCGGAAGGCGTCGCCGTGCGCGGCCGGGACATCGTCGCCGTCGGGACCGACGCCGAGGTACGCGCCCTCGCCGGCCCGGACACCCGCGTCGTCGAGCTGGGCGGCCGTACCGTCCTGCCGGGCATCAACGACTCGCACCTGCACGGGGCCGCATACGGGATGACGAAGCCGCCCTTCGCCCTCGACGTCGGCCATCCCACGGTCGGGTCGATCGCCGATGTCGCCGGGGTCGTCGAACGCGCGGTGCGGGAGGCGCGGACCGGTGAGTGGGTGGTCGGGCTCGGCTGGGATCCCGGGTATCTGGCGGAGTGTCTCGCCGATCCGCAGCGGTTTCCGCACCGCGCGGACCTGGACGCGGTCGCGCCGGACCACCCGGTCTGTCTGACCGACTTCTCCTCGCACATGGTGTGGCTCAACAGCGCGGCGCTTCGTGCGTGCGGGATCGACGCGGACAGTGCGGCGCCGGGCGGCGGCGTCATCGACCTCGGCCCGGACGGGGAGCCCACCGGCATCCTGCGCGAGGCCGCCCAGGGGCTCGTGCAGGCCGGCCTCCCCTCCCCCACCGTCGCCGAGCGGCGCCTGGCCATCCAGGGGGTGGTCCGCGAGCTGCACTCGCGCGGGATCACCAGTTACACCGAGCCGGGGCTCGGGCCCGGTGGTGCCGGGACCTTCTTCGGCGGACTGAGCACCGACAACTGGACGGCATACGCCGAACTGGCCGCGGAGGGTGAACTGGACGCGCGGATCAGCGTGTTGCTGCTTCCCGCACCCATGGGCGGTTCCGCCGACGACGTGCGCAAGGGTCTGGCCGAGCTGCGCCGGCCGGAGTCGGCCGATCCCCGGCTCCTCAACGCCATCGGCGTCAAGATCTTCGCCGACGGGGTGCCACCGAACCGTACGGCCTGGATGAACGACCCGTATCCCGAGGGCGGTCACGGCGCGCTGTGCGTGCACGGCACCACGCCCGACCTCCAGGTGGACGAGCTGCGCGAGATGATCCGGGTCGCGCACGAGGCCGGTTTCCAGCTCGGCGTGCATGTCACGGGTGACCGGGCGATCGACACCGTCGTCGACGCGTTCGTCGACGCCGAGGCCGCCGCGCCCCGCGCCGACGCCCGGCACTACGTCATCCACGGTGACTTCATCGGCGCGGACAGCCTGGCGAAACTGGCGGCGCACGGGTACGGGGTCAACATGAACCCCGCCATCAAGTGGACCATCTCCGATCTGATGGACGAGGTCGTGGGATCCGTGCGGTCTGCGTACCAGTGGCCGGTGCGGTCGGCGGTCGAGGCCGGGGTGCGGGTGTGCGCGAGCTCCGACGCGCCGATCACCAAGCCGGACTGGCGGCAGGGGGTGGCCGCGATGCTGCTGCGCGAGTCGAAGGCCAGCGGCCGGCCCAGCGGACCCGAGCAGTGTGTGACGCTCGCCGAGGCGCTGCGCGCCTACACGGCAACCCCGGCCTGGCAGGACTTCGCCGACGACTGGAAGGGCACGGTCGAGGTGGGCAGGGTGGCGGATCTGTGCGTGCTGGACCGGCCGCTGCTGGGCATCGACCCGCACAACATCACCGACGTCGAGGTGGATCTCACGGTGTTCGACGGGCGGGTGGTCTTCGAACGGGGCTGAGCGCTCCGCTGGACGGACGGTTCGTCGTCTGCCGGTCGGTGGGCGTTGATCGCGCGGTTCCCCGCGCCCCTTGCAGGGCGCGGGGCTCACCTGTGCTCGCCGCCGCAGGACGACTACCGGGCCGCGTCCACCAGAGCGTCGAACAGTGCCTGTTGGGCCGGGTTCTCGTGTGCGGTGTCCTCGGGGTGCCACTGGACGGCCGTGAACCAGCCCCGGGCGTCAGGGAGTTCGAGTGCCTCGATCGTGCCGTCCACCGCTGTCGCGGTGACTTCCAGGCCGGTGCCCGGACTGTCGACGCGCTGGTGGTGGTAGCAGGACACCTCCGCCTTCTCGGCGCCGACCACTCGTGCCAGCAACGAGCCCTGACGGATCGTCACCGGTTGGACGACATGCCGGTGTTCGCGGTCCGGTCCGCCCATGTCCTGGTGCAGGGTGCCGCCCAGAGCGACGTTGACGACCTGCAGGCCGCGGCAGATCGCGAGCAGCGGGACGCCCGACTCCAGGGCGCTGCGGGCGACCTGGAGGTCGAAGGCGTCCTGGAGGTCGTCGACGTCGTACACCGTGTCGTGGGTGTCGGCGGCTCCGTAGCGGTGTGGGGCGAGGTCGCCGCCGCCGGGCAGCAGGACACCGTCGAAGCGGGCGAGGCGGGCCGCCACGTCGCTGTCGGCCGGATGGATGCTCACCGGTTCGCCGCCCGCCCGCCAGACGGCCTCGATCAGGGCACGGGCGTTGACCTCGGCGGCGTAGCGCAGTGCCGACGTGGAGGCGGCGAAGCGGGCCGGGATCGCGATGAGCGGCCTTGTTCGCGTCGTCACAGCTGGATCCAGGTGGTCTTGAGCTCCGTGTACTTCTCCAGGGCGTGCGCGGACTTGTCGCGGCCGTTGCCGGACTGCTTCATGCCGCCGAAGGGGACGGTCAGGTCCCCTTCCTCATAGCAGTTGACCCAGACCGTGCCGGCCTTCAGGGCCCGCGAGACCTGGTGGGCGGTGGTGAGGTTCGAGGTCCACAGGCCGGCGGCGAGGCCGTACTCGGTGGCGTTGGCCAGCCGTACCGCCTCGTCCACGTCGTCGAAGGTGAGGACGGACAGGACCGGGCCGAAGATCTCCTCGCGGGCCAGGCGTGCGCCGGGGCCGACCCGGTCGAAGACGGTCGGCTCCAGGTAGGTGCCTCCCGTGGCCTCCAGGACGCGGGCGCCGCCGGTGCGCAGGCGGGCGCCCTCCTGCGTGCCCGCGCCGATGTGGTCGAGTACGCGGCCCAGGTGGGCCTCCCCGACCAGCGCGCCCATCTCCGTGGCGGGGTCGAGCGGGTCTCCGACGCGCAGTTCGCGCGCCCGGCGGACGACGGCCTCGGTGACCTGCTCGGCGACGGAGGAGTGGACCAGGAGCCGTGAGGGTGCGGTGCACATCTCGCCCTGGTTGAAGAAGATGCCCCAGGCGGCGGTGGCGGCGGCCTTCTCCAGGTCGGGGGCGTCGGGAAGGATGATGTTGGGCGACTTGCCGCCCAGTTCCAGCCAGACACGCTTGAGGTTGGAGTCGGCCGCGTAGTGCAGGAAGTGGCGTCCGACGGCGGTGGATCCGGTGAACGCCAGTACGTCGACGTCGGGGTGCAGGCCGAGCGCCCGACCGGCCCCGGGACCGTCTCCGGCGACGACGTTGAGGACGCCCGGCGGCAGACCGGCCTCGGTGCCGAGCCGGCCGAGGGCGAGGGCGGACAGCGGGGAGTTCTCCGAGGGCTTGAGGACGACCGTGCAGCCGGCGGCGAGTGCCGGGGCGACCTTCCAGCCGGCCAGCGTCAGCGGGAAGTTCCAGGGGACCACCGCGCCGACCACTCCGGCAGCCTCACGGGTGACGAGGGCGAGCGCGTCGGGTGCGGTGTGCGGGGACTCGTCGGTGAGCTTGTCGGCCAGCTGCCCGTACCAGCGGAAGGTGTTGATGGCGGCGCGCAGTTCGATGTCGTGCGCGTCCGTGATCGGTTTGCCCATCTCCAGGGTCACGGTCAGGGCGAGCGACTCGCGCTGTTCTTCGAGGAGTTCGGCGAGCCGCAGCAGCACCCGGCCCCGTTCGGCGGGCGCCAGGCGGGGCCAGGGTCCGGTGTCGAAGGCCCGGCGGGCGGCGGCGACGGCGGCGTCCACCTCGGCGGGTCCGCCGTCGGCGACCTCGGTCAGCACCTGGCCGTCGCGCGGCGAGACGACGGCGAAGGTGGCACCGCCGCCGGGCTCGTCCCTGCCGTCGATGTGGTGTGCGCCGTACACCACGGGCGCCTTGGCTCGGCGGAGCCACTCGTCGTGGGTGACAGGCGACATTCGGGCCTCCAGAACAGATGGGTGAGGGGGGCGAGAACACACGGGTGAATGCCTCCGGAGCGGCGGGGGCCGCTCCGGAGGCGGGCGTACGGCCCGGTCAGGCGTCGGCGGCCGGTACGCGTGGGCGGGTCAGCCGGGCGGCGACGAGACCGAGGGCCATGACGGCCGGGACGGTCAGCTCCAGCCACAGGGCGGTGTCGCTGTCGCCGCCGATGAGGGTGGTGAAGTTGTCGAGGATCAGCCAGACGGCACCCGCGACGGCGACCGTCGCCAGTGCGGGGGCGATCAGGGTGTTCCACAGCCGCGTGTCCAGGCGCTCGCGGCGGAAGAAGACGACCACGGACACCGAGGTCAGCAGGTACAGGAGCATCATCCCGAGGACGGCGACACCGCTGAACCAGGAGAAGAGCGTCAGCACCGGGTCCTTGCCCGCCAGGGCGAACGGCACCACCAGGGCCACCGCGACGGCCGTCTGCACACAGCCCGCCACCCAGGGCGAGCGGCGGCTGTTGAGCGTACAGAGGCGGCCGGGGAGCAGCCCGTCGCGGCCCAGCGAGAAGAGATAGCGGTTGGCCGAGTTGTGGAAGGTGAGGAGGCCGGCGAAGAGGGAGGTGGCCAGCAGGATCGGCAGTACGTCGTTGACCCAGTCGCCGAACTCGGCGGCGATCGGGGCGAAGACGAACGCCGTCGAGTCGCCGCTCTCCAGCGCCTTGCCGGCCGCCTCGACGGCCGTCGAGGGGCCATGGGCGGAGACGAGCATCCAGGAGGTCAGGGCGAAGAAGCCGACGACCACGACGATCGCCAGATAGGTGGCCCGCGGGACGGTCTTCTTCGGCTCGCGCGCCTCCTCGCCGTAGATCGCGGTGGCCTCGAAGCCGAACATGGAGGCGAGGGCGAACATGACGGCCACGCCCGGCGCGCCCTGGGTCACCGCGCTCGGCGAGAAGGTCTCCGAGATCCCGAGCCCCTCCGGCCCTCCGCCCTTGAAGAGGGTGACAAGGCTGAAGACCAGCAGGATGCTGAACTCCGCCAGGACGAAGACCGCGAGGAGCTTGGCGCCCATGTCGATGCCGGTGGCGCCGAGCAGCTGCACGACGGCCATCGTGGCCAGCGACCACACCCACCACGGCAGGTCGAGACCCGTGTGGGCGCTGACCAGGCCGTTGACGATGGCGCCGTACAGCCCGTACATGGCGGCCTGGATGGCGCAGTACGCGAAGAGCGCCACGCCCGCGCTGCCGGCGCCGGCGGTCCTCCCGAGCCCTTTGCCGATGTACGTGTAGAAGGCGCCCGCGTCGACGACGTGCCGGCCCATGGTGACGAAGCCGACGGCGAAGAGCAGGGTCACCACTCCGACCAGTACGTACGCGCCGGCCGTGCCGGGACCGTTGCCGATCGCGACGGAGATGGGGACCGACCCCGCGATGCCGGTGAGCGGGGCCTGGGCGGACAGGACGAGGAAGAGGATGCCCAGCACGCCGAGGGCGTTGGGCTTGAGCTTGCCTGCGGTGGATGCGTCCCGTGCGGTCTGCTCTGCCGAGACCGTCTGACTGTCCACTCGGATCACCTGCCAGGGGAAGAGGAGGATCGTTTCAGGCCAAACGAGTTGCCTCATGGTGGAGTGGAACTATCCGTTTGGCAAGGGGTTCGGCGCGGAGATTCCGGCACCGACGGGATTTGCCGCACGGCCGCGATCAGCCGGAGACGGACCTCAGGCCTCGGCGTCGCGGTCGGCGGCCAGGAGGCGCAGGACGTTGCGCAGCTCGTCGAGGGCGTCCTCGATGATCTCGCGCTCGCCGAACACGAGCTGGTGCAGGACCAGACCCTCCAGCGTGGCGAAGACCATGCGGGAGAGGCCCTCGCCGACCTGGCCGGGGAGCAGCTGGGCCAGCTCGCGCCGGGTGGCCTCGAAGTACTCGCCGTCGTACAGGGCGCGCAGGTGCGGGAGCAGCTCGGGCCTGCGGCGGGACTCCAGCAGCAGTTCGTACTGGAAGGCCTGGAGGTCGGGGCCGCTCTCCACCATCTCCGTCAGCCCGGCCGAGAAGTCGGCCGCCCTGCCCGTACCGGTTTCGAGGTCGCTGCTGGTCAGGGAGGAGCGGATGGCGTGGGTGAGGGCTTCCTCGATCAGCGCGTCGCGCGAGCCGAAGTGGTGTACGACGAGCCCGTGGGTGACGCCCGCCTCCTCGGCGACCGCCCGGTACGTGAGCCTGCGGAGCCCGCCGCGGGCCACCACGCGTACGGCGGCGTTCAGCAGGGCCTCGCGGCCGGCTCCGTAGGTCACGCGCTTGCGGGGGCGGCGCGGGGCGGCGGGCTCGGTCATGCCCGCGACCCTACCCGTGGCCGTGACCCGGCCCGTGCCCGTGGCCACGGTCAACGCCGTGGCGCCCGGATGCCGCGGAACTCCCAGTCGCCGCCGAGTGCGGTGGACAGCACCTCCTCGGACTCGGTGGGCTGCGCGCCGACGTCGGTCCGGATCGGGGTGGGCCCGGTGACGATGTGGTTCGTCAGCCGTCCGAGCCCCTCGACCTCGACCTCGACGACGTCGCCGGGCCGGACGGGCCGGGAGTTCGCGGGCGTACCGGAGAGCAGTACGTCGCCCGGGTGGAGGGTGATGGTGCGGGCGATGTCGGCGACGAGGTAGTGCATGTCCCACTCCATCTCGTCCGTCGAACCGTCCTGCACGACCTCGCCGTTGACGTACGTCCGCAGGTACTTGCCGTGGAAGTCCCAGTCGGTGACCAGGCCGGGGCCGAGCGGGCAGAGCGTGTCGGAGCCCTTCACGCGGAGCATCGAACCGGCGTCGGTGTCACGGAAGTCGTGCAGCCCGTAGTCGTTGGCGACGGTGTAGCCGGCGATGTACTCCCCCGCCTCGGCCTGCGAGATGTTCCGCGCGGTCCGCCCGATGACGATGGCGACCTCGCCCTCGTAGTTGAGCCACTTGCAGCCCTCGGGGCGGACGACGGCGCCCTTGTGGGAGTTGAGGGAGGAGGTCGGCTTGTGGAAGTAGGTGGGGGTGGAGGTCAGTCGGATCTGGAACTCGTCCACCCGGCTGCGGTGGTTGAGATGAACGGCGACGACCTTGGAGGGCACGACGGGAGGCAGGTGCAGCGCCCCCTCGGTCTTGACCCGGCGGCCGTCCCCGGCGACGAGTTCGTCACCGTCGACGGTGACCTGGACGGTGGCGCCGTCGAGGAGGATGCGTCGGTATTCGGGCATGTCAGGGCTCCTGTACGGGGGTTCGGGGTGCGGGGGTCCAGCCGGCGGCGGGGCGGTCGAACCACAGATGGACCTGGCCGGTGCCGACGGAGTTCTCGTACTCGCCGTACTGGCGGGCGGGTGCGGTGCAGGCCTGCTCGCCGAGGGCGCCGGCCAGCATCAGGTAGTGGAAGAACTTCGCCTCGGGCTTGTACTTCCAGAACTCCGGCATGGTGTCGAGGACCTTGTCGTGGCGGCCCTCCTTGAACCAGGCGATGCGCTCCTCGTCGGCGGCGCGGGCCTCCGGCGTGAAGATGTGCACCGGGTCACTGGCCTCGTGGTCGCGGATCTGGCGCAGCGGCCAGAAGGTGTGCGAGAGGGCACCGGAGGCGATGACGAGGACCCGGCGCCCCGGGGTGGCGGCGATCCCGTCGGCGAGCGCCCGACCCAAGCGCAGATGGTCCTCCATGTCACCGGTCTGACAGACCCCGATGGTCACCCACCGCTTGTCGGGCAGGCCCTCGCCGAGGAACTTCCACAGATTGATCGTGGCGTAGTACACCGGCAGGAAGTCGTCGTCGATCGGGGTGATCCAGGTGCCGTGCTTGTCGGCGAACTGGGCGATGTTGTGGGCGAGTTCGGGGTCGCCGGGATAGTCGTACGGCATCCGGCACATGCCGCGCGGCAGCTCCTCCGAGGTGAAGAGACCGGCCCGGCGGTGTTGGGCACCGACGACGAACTCGACGGTGGTCGCCCAGTGCGAGTCGAGCACGACGACGGTGTCGTAGTCGTCCCGATCGAACACGTCCTTCCTGAGCTGCCGCAGGCCGGTGACGAGGGTGATCTCCTTGCCCCCGTTCAGCTCCAGCCGGTCGGCCTCCGGCAGCACGATGGTGGGCACGTGCGCGAGCAGACCCGCCCCGACGATCTCACCCATGGTTGTTCCATCCGTTCGGCGCGGTGACGGTGTTCTTGACGTCGCAGTAGAAGTCGAAGCTCCAGGTACCGCCCTCGCGGCCGACCCCGGAGAGGCGGGAGCCGCCGAAGGGTGCCTGGAGGTCGCGTACGAAGAAGCAGTTGACCCAGATCGTGCCCGCGACGAGCCGTGCGGTGACGCGTTCGGCGCGCTCGGGGTCACCGGTGACGAGGGTGGCGGCGAGGCCGAACCGGGTGTCGTTGGCCAGCCGGACGGCTTCGTCCTCGTCGGCGAAGGTCTGGAGGGTCAGCACCGGCCCGAAGACCTCCTCCTGGACGATCTCCGAGTCCTGGGCGACGTCGGCGAGCAGGGTGGGCGCGTAGTACTGCCCGCCCCCGTCCGCGCGGTGCCCGCCGATCACGGCCCGTGCCCCGGCGGCGAGGGCCCGCTGCACGAATCCGTCGATCTTCTCCAGCTGGCGGGGATGGATGTTGGGGCCCAGGTCGGTGGCCTCGTCACGCGGGTCACCCTGTGTGAGCTGTATCGCCTTGTCGATGAATCGCCGGGTGAACTCGTCGGCGATCGACTCCTCGACGAGGATGCGGGTCGCGGCCAGACAGACCTGCCCGGCGTTGTCGTACTGCTCCACGGCGAGGTCGACGGCCAGGTCCAGATCGGCGTCGGCGAACACCAACAGCGGGGACTTTCCGCCGAGTTCGAGGCTGAGCGGGGTGAGGTTCGCGGCGGCGGAGGCGGCGATGTGCTTGGCGGTCGGTACGGAACCGGTGAAGCTGATCCGCCGTACGTCCGGGTGCGAGGTGAGCGCGTCGCCGATCTCGGACCCGTAGCCCTGGACGACGTTCAGCACCCCGGCGGGAAGTCCCGCCTCGGCGGCGATGTCGGCCAGCAGGGACGCGGTGAGCGGGGACCACTCGGCGGGCTTGAGGACCACCGTGTTGCCGGCGGCAAGCGCCGGGGCGACCTTCCAGGTGGCCAGCATCAGGGGCGCGTTCCACGGGGTGATCAGCACGCTCGGGCCGGCCGGGTCCCACGAGACGTGGTTCGTGTGGCCCCGGGTCTCGAAGTCCTCGTGGTCCAGTTTCAGCAACCAGTCCGCGAAGAAACGGAAGTTGTGCGCGACCCGGGGCATCACACCCCGGCGGTGCGAGCGGAGGAGGGCTCCGTTGTCGTTGGTCTCGACGACGGCCAGCTCTTCGATCCGCTTCTCGACGCCGTCGGCGATGGCGTGGAGGAGGCGGGCACGTTCGGTGCGCGAGGTCGCGGCCCAGCCGGGGAAGGCCGCCTTGGCGGCGGCTACGGCCGCGGATGCCTCGGCGGGCCCGCCGCGAGCGATCTCACCGAGGGCGCGACCGTCGATGGGCGAGGTATCGGTGAAGGTGGTGGCGGACGCGACGCGTTCGCCACCGATCCAGTGCCGGGTGTCGACACCGACTCCGGCGACAACAATCTTGTCGGACATGAGAAACGGCTCCTTCTTGAACACGGGGAAAGGTCACCTACCTAGGGGCGCGGGGAACTGCGCGACGAACCACGACGCACCCGCACCCGCCCACTGCCTCACCCGGCAGACGCTCCGGACGTCCCCGACTCCAACAACCGCCCGCCGTCCCAGACAACGCCGACCTGCCGGTAGTACGCGGCGATCGGCTCCCGGATCTCCAGCCGGGCCAACTCCTCCGTAGGCGCGTCGAACAACTCCAACTCCGCCTCCCCGACCCACGCCTGCCCGCCCTCGAACGAAGCCGCCCCGGACTCGATCAGTTCGTCCAGAGCCAGCCCCTTGCCGTTCTCGATGGACGGCAGCCAGCGATGGTGGGCCATGGGATGCCCGTTGACGAACCCGTTCGTCGCCGAAGGCTCCCGCAGTGTCACCACCGCCTGAGCCAACCGCCGGTCGGCGGCGGCGAGCGTCGCCCCGAAGCGCGCCCCCGCCTCGATCCGCGGAGCGGGCCCGTACGGATGCGGCCGGGTCTGATGAATCGACCCGAACTTCTTCGGATACCCCTGGTGCAGCCCGCGGGCGATCGCGAAGTCCTTGTCGACCCAGATGTAGACGCACCGCGAGTACGTCTCGCCGCGGTACTTGCAGCGGACGACCGCGAACGCCTCCTTGTACTGCCCTCGCACGGGATCCAGCAGCTCGTCCCCCGACTGTGAGCACGACTGCCAGTCGGCCCAGATCAGGGCGACCGCACCCGGGTCCTCGTCGGCCAACTCCAGTGGCTCGGGGAGCAGTTCACGCACCCGTGCGGGATCCGTGCGGTACTCGACGGTCAACAGGTCGCCCGAGTAGCGCCAGGGCGGCGAGGGGATGAGCGACGAGGCACCGCTCGCCGTCTTGGGGTGGAAGAACCCACGGGGACCGGTCACTTGGAGACTCCTTGCGCAGTGAGGGCGGACGGCACGGCGGGGACGGGCGGCTCGAGCAGTTCGGCGCGGTAGCGGGCGGCCTTCGCAGCCGTGGCGGGTCCGCCGAGGGCGACGACGCCGACGAGCCGCTCACCGACGTGGTAGCCGACAACGACATCTCCGTCGGGGTCGCCGTCCAGGACCCGTGTGTCGTCGATGCCGAGCAGGGGCGCGCCGAAGGACTGCAGCCGGAAGTCGTGCTGGTCGCTCCAGAAGGTGGGCAGCGGCGCGAAGGGCGCCAACTCCGCGCCCGTACCGGCGAGATGGGCGGCGAGGGACTTCGCGGCGTGTTTCGCGGTGTCCGTCGGGATCGACCAGTGCTCGACGCGGCGGGGTACGCCGTCGTAGCGGGCGTTGGGGAAGCGGGCCACGTCGCCGACCGCGACCACCTCCGGACGCCCGCCCACCCTGAGCCACTCGTCGGTGAGCACACCGTCGCCGAGATCGACCCCGTTGCCGTCCAGCCACTCGACGTTGGCGACGGAACCGACCGACTCCACGACGACGTCGGCCGGCAGAATCGTGCCGTCGTCGAGGACGACCCCGGTGACCCTGTCGTCGCCCTCGAACCCGGCGACTCCCGTGCCGAGCGCGAAACGCACCCCGCGTTCCTCGTGCCGCCCGAGCAGTGCGCGGGCGAGGAGTCCACCGAGGGGGCCCACCATGGGCAGGGGCAGCGGATCGACGACGGTGACCTCGGTGACGCCCAGCCCGACGGCCGTGGCGGCGACCTCGCAGCCGATGAATCCGGCGCCGACCACCACGACCCTGACTCCGGGCCGGATCAGCTCGTCACGCAGACCCCGGGCGTCGGCGAGGGTGCGTACGGTGTGGCGGCCGGCCCGCGGGCCGGGGCAGCGCAGCCGCCGGGGACGCATCCCCGTGGCGACGACCAGGCCGTCGTACGAGAGGGTCGAGCCGTCGTCGAGGTCGACGGCTCGCTCGGCGAGACGGGCCGCGACGGCCTTCGTGCCGAGGCGCCACTCCACGTCCGCCGCCGACGCCTTCGGGGTGAAGGCGAGGGACTCGAAGGGGGCCCTGCCGGCCAGCACCTCCTTGGACAGCGGAGGGCGGTTGTAGGGCATGTGCGGTTCGTCGCCGACGACCGTGACGGCCCCGGTCCAGCCCGCCGCGCGCAGCTGCTCGGCGGCGCGCAGTCCGGCCATTGACGCGCCCACGACGACCACGCGCCCCGGAGACACGTTCGCCTCGCCGCTCACGTCAGTCCTCGATCCGGATGGCCTGGAGCGGGCAGACGTCCGCGGCCTCCTCGACCTCGTCGCGCAGCGCGTCGTCGGGGTCGGAGACGTACAGCAGGTGACCGCCGTCGTCCATCGAGAAGACGTCGGGTGCCGCGAAGACGCACTGGCCGTGGTCCTGGCACTTGTTCATGTCGACGACGACCTTCATGGCCGGTCCTCCTGGTGGTGAGGGCGTCGGAACGGGGGTGAGGTTGAAGGTGTGGAGGGGCCCGACCGTTGTCGGACCGGGCCCCGGCCAAAGGGGTTGGAGATCCTTCCGGAAGCCCGACCCCTGACTCGTTTGGCTTCAAACAAGATAGGAAGCCGCCGGACTCTGGTCAATAGCTATCCGGATGGATAAATTCTTTCCCCGACCCTCTTGCGGGACGGGCCGCTCCTCCATACCGTTTGGCCTCAAACAAAGAGCCCGGGATGTTCGCCCGCACTACGCGCCCCGGCCGCACTCCCCACGCCACCCGCCTCCCGGACCCCCGTTCCGGAGGTGCCCGACGTCCGCCCGAGGAGACAACGGTGAGCGCAATCGACCTTCCAGAAGTCCGCCGGCACATCGAGCGGCTCGCCGCCGAGGGAATCGACGTGGTCCGGGTGGTCTATCCCGACCTCATCGGCACCGACCGCGCCCGTGACGTGCTCGTCGACGAGCTGCCGCGCGCCTGCGAGCACGGGCTCGCCTTCTGCCGGGCCGTCTACCACACCAGCCCCCAGGGCGATGTGGTCCCGATCAGCGGCGGCCTGGACGCGGGACTGCCCGACATCTGCGTACGCCCCGACCTGTCCACCCTGGTCGCCCTGCCCTGGGAGCCCGGCGTCGCGGCCTGCCTCGGGGACGTCGTCGACCCGGCGACCGGCTCACCCGCGCCCGAATCGCCCCGCGATCTGCTCCGCGCCGTACTCGACCGGTGCGCCGAACACGGGCTGCGGCCCGTCGTCGGGCCCGAACTGGAGTACTACCTGTGCGATCCCGCGCCGGGTGGCGCGAGTGGCTGGCAGCGGTACGACCGTAGCCCGGGCGCCGTCTACACGGCCGGTCTGCGCGCCGACCCCGACAACCATCTCCTGCGGACCCTGCGCCACGTACGCGATCTGAACGTCGGCGTGCTCAGCGGAAACCACGAGTTCGACGGCGGCCAGTTCGAGATCAACCTGCTGCACTCGGAGGCGATGTCGGCAGCCGACCGGGCCTTCCGGTTCAAGGCCGCGATCAAGGAGCTGGCCCGCAAGGAGGGCCGGCTCGCCACCTTCATGGCGAAGCCCTTCAACGACGCGGGCGGCTCCGGCTTCCACCTCCATCTCTCCTGCGACTCGGATCCCGACGGGGACGGCGGCGCGCGCAACCTCTTCGACGATCCCTCGGGGCCGTACGGACTGTCCGCGACGGCACGGCACGCGGCGGCCGGTCTCCTCGCCCACGCGCCCGCCCTCGCCGCGCTGCTCAACCCGACCGTCAACTCGTACAAACGCTTCGGGCCGGACACCCTCGCGCCCTGGCTGATCGACTGGGGGCTCGACAACCGCAGCGCCATGGTCCGGATACCGCCGGAGCGCGGGTCCGGGGCCCGGCTCGAACTGCGGCTCGGCGATGCCAGCGCCAACCCGTACCTCGCGATCGCCGGTGCCGTGGCCGCCGCGCTGCTCGGTGTGCTGGCCGGTGAGGAGCCGTCGGCCCCGCTGGAGGGCTACGGCTACGACACCGACAGGTCCGCCGTGCTGCCGATGAGCCTGTCGGCCGCCCTCGACGCCCTGGAGGCGGACACCGCGCTGACCGAGGTGCTCGGCAAGGACTTCGTCGCCTCCTTCCTCGCCTACAAGCGCAACGAGGTCGAACGCTTCCAACGGCACGTCACCGACTGGGAGTTCACCGAGTACGCGTACCACCTCTGATCCCCCGATCGCCTCCGCTCACCCCGATCACCCTGATCGCCTCTGCACGACCTGCTGGAGCCTTCGATGACCGAGACCCTCCCCTCAGCCACCCCCGCCCCCCTTGAGCCGCTCCCCCTCGACGCCGTCGACCTCGCCGACCTCGACAACTTCACCGACGGGGTGACGCCCTGGCGGATGTTCCACACCCTGCGCCACGAGGACCCGGTGCACTGGCAGCCGGAGGAGGCACCCAACTCCGGTTTCTGGGCGGTGACCCGGCACGCGGACATCGCGCGGGTCGACCGCGACGCGGAGACCTTCACCTCCACGAAGTTCGTCAACCTGGAAGAGGTCGACGAGGACCAGATCAAGAAACGCGCCTCCATCCTGGAGCTGGACGGGGTGCGCCACCGGGCCCTGCGGAGCGTGATCCAGCGGCAGTTCGGCGCGGGCGTCATCAACAGCTACACCGACTTCCTGCGCGGGCTCACCGCACAGACCCTCGACGCGGCGCTGGCCAAGGGGAGTTTCGACTTCGTCAAGGAGGTCTCCGCCGACTTCCCCATCAACGTCCTGGCCCGACTGCTCGACGTTCCGCCCGAGGACAACCAGCAGCTCATCGACTGGGGCAACCGGATCATCGGCAACACCGACCCCGACTACGCCGACGTGCTGCTGCACAGCGCGGAGAGCGAGAAGTACCGCGACCTGCCCTTCCGCTCCCCCGCCTCGCTCGAAGTCTTCCTGTACGGGCGGGAGTTGGCCCGGCAGCGGCGGGGCGGCGAAGGCACCGACCTGGTCTCCAAGCTCGTCAACACCACCCCGCGCGACGGAGTCCCGCTGTCGGCGCAGGACTTCGACAACTACTTCCTGCTGCTGGTGGTCGCCGGCAACGAGACCACCAGGCACACCATCACCCACTCCATGCTGGCCCTCCTCCAGCATCCCGAACAGCTCGCCCGTCTCAAGGCCGACCCGTCCCTGATCCCGGGCGCGGTCGAGGAGTTCCTCCGCTGGGCCTCCCCCGTCTACCACTTCCGGCGCACCGCGACCCGTGACGTGGAGCTGGGCGGCAAGCAGGTCAGGGAGGGCGACAAGGTGGTCATGTGGTACGCCTCCGGCAACCGTGACGAGGCGGTCTTCGGCAATCCGTACGACTTCGACGTCGCCCGCACGGACAACGACCACGTCACCTTCGGCAAGGGCAGCCCGCACCTGTGCCTGGGCAACCTGCTGGCCCGCACCGAGATCCGGATCATGTTCGAGGAGCTGATCCCGCGCCTCGCCGACATCCGGCTGGCGGGGGATGTTCCCCGGGTGCGTTCGAACTTCGTCAACGGGATCAAGAAGCTGCCGGTGGAGGTCACCCTCGCGTGAACCGCGGGCAGACACCGAGGGCACTCGGTTCCCCATGAGCAGCGCACTGAGTGCCATCGACCCCGGTCTGATGCTAGTTTCCCGACCATGACCAAACCGCCCATGCGGGACGCCCTGGTCGCGGCGGCCTTCCAGCTGTTCCTGGAGCGGGGCTACGAGCAGACCACCGTGGACGACATCGTGGCGCTGGCCGGGGTGGGGCGCCGGTCGTTCTTCCGCTACTTCCCCTCCAAGGAGGACGTGGTCTTCCCCGACCACGAGCGGTGCCTCGCCGACATGACGGCCTACCTGGCCGAGAACGCCGAGAACCCCGAGGACACAGAACCGGTCGGACGGGTGTGCGACGCCGCCCGTATGGTCCTGCTCATGTACGCCGAGAACCCGGCCTTCTCCGTCCAGCGCTACCGCCTCACCAAGAAGGTTCCCGGGCTGCGCGCGTCCGAGCTGTCGGTGGTCTGGCGTTACGAGCGGGCCCTGGCCGCGTATCTGCGCGGCCGTTTCGCCGGCCGGCCGGACGGGACGCTCCGGGCCGACGTGATCGCGGCGGCCGTCGTCGCGGCCCACAACAACGCGCTGCGCTCCTGGTTGCGCTCGGACGGACAGGGCGACGCGACCACGGCCGTCGACCACGCCCTGGACTATGTGAAGGCCGCGTTCGGCACCCCGCCCGCGACCCCCGACCGGGACGAGCCGGAGCCCGGGTCCGAGGACGTGGTGGTCGTCGTCTCGCGGCGCGGCGCCCCCATGTGGCGGGTCGTCCAGGAGATCGAGTCGGTGCTCACCACCCAGCGCGAGAATTGAGGGTACGCAGTGCCTTTACGCGTGACACTGAGTGCCATACCCTAAGGCCGTGCACGGTGGCACGGCGAACCGCGCACTTCGGATTCAGGCCGAGCGCAGGGAGATGACACCGTGTACCACTCACTAGGCGCCACGCGTCCGATGACCTTCGGTTCCGCCACGGGCCTGCTCGACGCCCCGGCCGACACGAACACCCTCGTCTTCCAGCGCTGCGGCTGGTGCGCCACCGCCATGTACCACCGGCTGCTCTGCCCGGTCTGCGCGGGCAGCGATCTGCGCACGGAGCACAGCGAGGGCACGGGCACGGTCCGGCACGCCACAGTCGTCAACCGGAACACGCCGGGCGCGCGCAATGTGTCACTGGTCGAGATGGCCGAGGGCTTCGTCGTACGCGGCCGGGTGATGGGCCCGGCCGCCGGCATCCACAGCGGGGACCGGGTCCGACTGGCCACGGCGAAGGACCCGGTGCGCGGCGAGCCGGTGTTCCAGCTGCTCGACGAGCCGTACCGCGCCTGGATCTGACACCGCGTCAATTCCCTTCGCCCTCCCGGCACGCCCGCTCCACGCTTCGCCGACCTCCACGCCGCGCAACCCCATTGACCCTCCTCCACAGGCAACCCACAGGTCCTTGATCCCGTCCTTCGAGGCGAGAGGAGCCGTCGGGAATCCGGGGCTCCTGAGCAAGGGCCAGGAGGAGGAGACCGTTGCTACGTGCGCGGCGAATATGGGTCACCGCTGTGGCGGTGCTCGCGGTGGTGGGGGGATCGCCAGGATGGGCGCAGGCGCAACAGCCGGCCCGGTCGCAGGTGGCGGCCGAACAGCTGCCCCAGGGCTGGACGTTCACCGGTGACGGTGCGCAGCGGCAGCTCGTCTGGCGCTCCGGCAGACCGGTGCCGATGGGTGACGCACGCGTCGAGTTCTACGCGGGCGACCGGTTGCTCGGCCGGCCTCTGGCCACGAAGGACGGCTGGACGTTCCGGCTTCCGCTGGAAGAGGCACTGAAGGTCAGCGGCCTCAAGAGTGCCAAGGCGTTGCAGGACCTCCAAGTACACGCCGGTGGACGCCGGTTGGACGCCGCGGGACTCGCGGCGGTCCCGGACGGGCGCCGCGCCCCGGTGGCTCCGCCCGCGCCGGCACCGGCCAATCCCGTCGACCCCGGCAAGCCGGGCTCGTACCGCACGGTCTCGGGCGAGTACACGCTCGACCCGGTGAAACTGCCCGGGATGCCCGTGCCGGTGGAGATGAAGGCCGTGGTGGTCGCCCCGACCGGGGCCACCGGCCGCAGGCCGCTCGCGCTGTTCCTGCACGGACGCCACTCCACCTGCTACAAGCCCGGCAGCGACGATGTCACCGGCGAGTGGCCCTGCCCGGCCGGTGAGAAGCAGATCCCGAGCTACCGGGGCTATCTGCGCGACCAGAAACTCCTGGCGTCCCAGGGCTATGTGACGGTGTCGATCTCCGCCAACGGCATCAACGCCCAGGACGCACCGCTCGAGGACGCCGGGGCACAGGCCCGCTCCTCCCTCGTCCGGCAGCATCTCGCCCGCTGGGCGGGCTGGGCGGCGAACCGGCCCTCGGCACCGGCGGTCGTACGGAACGCTCCGGTCGCCGACCTCTCACGGGTGCTGCTGGTGGGTCACTCGCGCGGCGGTGAGGGCGTGAACCGGGCCGCGATGGACAGCCTGTACCGTCCGCCGGCCGACCAGGACGGGTACGGCGGCCCGGTGCGCTGGAACATCCGGGGCACCGTCCTCATCGGCCCGACGATCTTCGGACAGAACCCGGTCGCCGACGTGCCGTCGGTGACGATTCTGCCCGGCTGCGACGGCGATGTGTCCGATCTCCAGGGCGAGTTGGCCGTCGACGGCACCCGCGGGATCAGCCGCGGCGCCGCCCTGCACAGCGCGGTCTACGTGATCGGCGCCAACCACAACTACTTCAACACCGAGTGGACTCCGGGGCAGGCGCAGGCTCCGGCGGACGACGACTTCTGGTCGGACCCGGACGAGAAGGACCCGGTGTGCGACGTGGGCACCAGGACCCGGCTGACCGCCGACCAGCAGCACAAGGCGGGCGCCTCCTACATCGCGGCGGCGGCCCGGCTGTTCGTCGCGGGCGACGACCGGGTACGTCCGCTGCTCGACGGCTCCGGCCTGCGGGCGCCGTCCGCCGACCCGGCGCGCGTCCTCACGCACGCCGTGGGCGGAAACCGTTCGGCCGGCATCCTGCCGGACGGCGCGGTGACCGTGCAGGGTGGCGGCGGGCGGCTGTGCTCCGCGGTGGACGACCGTGCTTCGGTCAGGTGTCTGGCCGCGGACGCCGGTCAGTCCCCGCACTTCGCGAGCTGGATGACGGAACGGGAGGTGGGTCGCCGGGCGGTCGCGCTCAAGTGGTCGCAGCCCGGAGCCGCGGTGCGGGTGAGCCCCGGGCGACCGGTGTCCCTCGGGGGTGCCAAGGGCCTCGCCCTGCGCGTCATCGTGCCGCCCAACACCACCGGAACACAGCTGGACGTGTCCGTCACCGACACGACCGGCAAGCGCGCCACGCTCGGCCGGGTCCGCGTGGACGGACTGCCCGGAAGCGTGCGCACTGCCTCGTACTGGGCGCGGGAGGTCCGCGTACCGCTGTCCGCCGCCGCCCGGGCCGGGGTGGACCTGCGCAAGGTGCGGAGCGTGGAGCTGACTCCGCGCAGCCGTGCTGGGCAGGCCTGGCTGATCGACACCTGGGGCTGGCGCCCCGGCACTCCCGCGGTGCGCCCGGCCGTACTGCCGCGCGTCGACCTCGGACGGCTGACCGTCAAGGAGGGCGACTCCGGTACCCGGACCTACCGGGTGCCGGTCCGGATCGCCGGACAGGGTGGCGGCACGGTCCGGCTCTACGCCCAGAATCCCGGATCGGACACGATGACGAGCCGGCTGGTGACGGTGCGCCCGGGCGAGCAGAGCATCGACCTGCCGGTGACGGTGAAGGGTGACACCCTGTACAACTACGACGTCTGGCGCAGCGTGTTCGTGAAAGCGGTACGCGGTGCGGTCGTCGGCTCGTACAGCGGCGGGGTGACCGTCGAGAACGACGATCCCGAGCCCACGGTCACCATCACCCCCGTCACGGACCGGGTCACCGAGGGACAGCCTCTGGTCTGGCGCGCGACACTGTCGGCGCCCTCCGGCACCGACATGTACGCCAGCCTGGAGGTGCTGCCGGTCACCGGCGGCGCGGCGCTGTCCACCACGGACGTCGACCCGGCATGGCTGGCGGACGTCTCCGGTCAGTCGCCGCTCCCGGAGCGGCCGTTGTCCGAGGTCGAGGGTCTCTCCCTGTTCGGGGCCGTCCCGCCGGGACAGCTGACCGCCGACCTGAGCCTGCCGACGGTCGCGGACACGGTGGCCGAGCCCGAGGAGTCGGTGCGGCTGCGGCTGACCGACTACGACGAGGAGACCGGGGAGCCGATTCCCGGCCCGGAGTTCACGGGCACCGTGCTCGACGCGTCGTAGAGGTGCGTCGGTGACAGAAGGGGGGACCGCTGCCCCGCACGGGCAGTGGTCCCACCTTCAGCTGTTCACGAGAGTGATCCGGATCCCGACCGTGCCCGTCCTGCCGCGCCGCAGTCGGCTGCCGAACAGGGTGAGGCGGCCCATCACTCCGTACTTGCGGGCGAGGAGCTGCCGGTAGACGTCGGTTGCGGGCTGGTCGAGGATCTCGGCGGTGCCGGGCACCGATTCGCCGGTCGGGTTGCCACGGACGTCGCAGGGGCCGACCAGGACGTCGGCCCGGTTGCGGATCCGCTTCACCTTCCAGGCGTCCGCCGCCGACCAGGCGCCGAGCGCGTCCCCGTCCCGCACCACCCAGACCGGGGTGGCGACGGACGTGCCGTTCCTGCGGTAGCTGGTGATCAGCAGATACTTGCCCGCGGCGAGCCGGTCCAGGGTGCTGGTGTCGTCCATGAACGCGAGTCTAGGCGCCGGGACTTCGCCAGGCATCCGGCGCCCTTCCTCCTTGCTCGTCCTCACCAGCGCGGCAGCCGCCGCTCGTACTCCGGCCGGATCCGCCGCATGTACCCGGTGTCGTCGCGGTCCCGGGTCCCGGAGTCGAGGTAGCGGCGGTGAGCCCGGTCGAGGGCGTCGGGGTCGAGTTCGACGCCCAGGCCGGGGCCGGTCGGCACCTTCACCGCGCCGTCGCGGACCTCGATGGCTCCGGGGACGATCACGTCGTCGGCCGAGTTCCACGGGTAGTGCGTGTCGCAGGAGTGCGCGAGGTTGGGAATGGCGGCGCCGACATGGGTCATCGCGGCGAGGCTGATGCCCAGGTGGGAGTTGGAGTGCATGGACAGCTCGATGCCGAACGCCTCGCAGACGGCCGCGAGTTCACGGGTCCGGCGCAGCCCGCCCCAGTAGTGGTGGTCGGTGAGGAGGACCTGGATCGCGTTCTGTTCGACGGCGGGGCGCAGATGTTCCCAGGCGATCACACACATGTTGGTGGCGAGCGGCATCGGCGCGTCCTTCGCGACCTCGGCCATGCCGGGAATGGTGGCGGTCGGGTCCTCCAAGTACTCGATGACGCCGTCGAGTTCACGGGCGACGTACTTCGAGGTCTCCACCGTCCAGGCCGTGTTGGGGTCAAGACGCAGGGGTTGTCCGGGGAAGGCCTCGGCGAGGGCCTTCATCGCGGCGATCTCCTCGTCGGGCGGGAAGACCCCGCCCTTGAGCTTGAACGAGCTGAATCCGTACCGCTGTTGCATCAGCCGGGCCTGTTCGACGACCCCGGCCGGGTCGAGGGCCTCGCCCCACTCGTCGGCGATGGCTTCACGGCCGTCGAGGGCCGGGTGCTCGGCCCACTTGTAGAAGAGGTACGCGGCGAACGGCACGGCGTCCCGGACCCTGCCGCCGAGCAGGTCGCCGACCGGGCGGCCGAGCAGCTTTCCCTGGGCGTCGAGACAGGCCACCTCGACGGCCGAGGTGGCCCAGCCGCGGTCGTGGGACCGGGGCACGGCCGGGGTCAGGGCGGCGTCGATCGCGGCGGCTACGGCTGTCGTGTCGAAGACGTCCATGCCGACGACGACCTTCGCGGCCTCCTGGAGCCGGGCGAGGCGGGCGCTGCCGCCGGGCGACTCACCGAGGCCCACCGTGCCGTCCTCCAGGACGAGTTGGAGGATGCAGCGCAGGGCGAGCGGTTCGTGCACCCCGTCGGCGTTGAGCAGCGGCGGGTCGCCGAACGCGATGGGGGTGACGACGAGTTCACGGATCCGCGTACCCATGCCGGTGCCACTCATGTTCGTACTCCTGTCGTCGCCCGTCGTGCCGCTCATGCGCGGACCGCCTCCAGACCGTGGTCGATGAGTTCCGCCAGCCGGGCCACATGTTCCGGCGTCGGGTCGAGCAGGGGTGCCCGGACGCCGCCGACGTCCAGGCCCCGGAGGGTCACTCCGGCCTTGACCAACGACACCGCGTATCCCGGTACCTCGTCGCGGAGTTCGACGAGCGGGCCGTAGAACTCGTCGAGGAGCTTCGTGACCAGGGCTTTGTCGCCCTCCCCCAGCGCCCGGTGGAACGCGGTGGCGATCTCCGGGGCGAAGGCGAACACGGCGGACGAGTACAGGTCGACGCCGATGCCCTGATAGGCGGCGGCCGTCATCTCGGCGGTCGGCAGACCGTTGAAGAAGGCGAAGTCCTCGCCGCCGGGCAGCGCCCGTACGGTGCGCACGATGCGGTGCATGCGTTCGAGGTCGCCGATGCCGTCCTTGAGGCCGACGACCCCGGGCAGGGCGGCGATCTCGGCGGCCGTGGCCGCGGTGAGGCGGGCGGTGCCGCGCTGGTAGAAGATCACCGGCAGTCCCGCGGCCGACGTCACCTCACGCGCGTACCGCACGAGCCCCTGCTGCGGTGCGGTCACCAGATACGGCGGCAGCAGCAGGACGCCGTCGGCGCCGGCCTCCCGGATACGGGCGGCCTGGTCGAGGGCGACGGGCACCGGACCGCCCGCGGCGGCCAGGACGGGGACGCGTCCGGCGGTCGTGGCGACCGCGATCCCGGTCGCCTCCCCGATCTCGGCGGGCGTCAGCGCGTGGAACTCGCCGGTGCCGCACGCGACGAACACCCCGCCGGCACCGGCGGCGACCCCGGCCTCGATGTGCTGGGCGAGGCGTTCCCCGTCCAGCGAGCCGTCGGCCCTGAAGGGCGTGACCGGAAAGAAGAGCACTCCTTGGAACTTCATGTCTCCCTCGAATGTGGGGGGTGGTGTCAGCCCTTGGTGGCACCGGCGGCGATGCCGGTGACCAGCGAGCGCTGCAGAAGCAGATACACGATCAGGCTGGGCAGGAGGGCGATGACAGCGCCCGCCAGCACCACCCCGGAGCCGACCTCGGGGTCGGTGCGCAGGACGGACAGGGCGACGGTCACCGTGTAGTCGGTGGGGTCCTTGGCGGCGATCAGCGGCAGCAGGTACTGGTCCCAGATCATGATGAAGCCGAGGACACCGGCAACGCCGAGCGCCGGCTTGCACAGCGGCAGCACGATCTGCCACAGCATGCGCAGCTCTCCGACGCCGTCGAGGCGGGCGGCCTCCTCGATCTCGTCGGGGATGTCCTTCATGAACTCGGTCAGCATCATCACCGAGAAGCCCCAGGCGCCCAGCGGCAGGATGACGCCCCAGACGGTGCCCTTGAGGTCGAGGTGGACCACCGGGACGTCACCGAGGACCAGCGACAGCGGGATGGCGATGACCTCCTCGGGGAGCATCATCGTCAGCATGAACAGGGTCAGGATCAGGGCCTGGCCGCGGAAGCGGTGCCTGGCCAGCGCGTACGCGGCGAGCGTGCAGACCACGAGCTGGAGCAGCAGCCCGCCGCCCGCTATGACGAGCGAGTTGGAGAAGTAGTCCCAGATGCCGCGCTCACCGGCCACCGTGAAGTTCAGCAGTGTGCTGTCGTGCGGCAGGAAGGAGAGGGAGGAGCCGCTGGCGTTCCTGGTGAAGGCGCCGGAGAGGATCGCGAGGAAGGGCGCGGCGAAGATGCCCAGGGCCGTCGCGCACAACAGGATCCGCAGGGCCCAGGCGGCGCCCGGCCTGTCGTTCCAGCCGAGGGCGGTGTCGAAGCGAGCCGGTGTGGTCCGCTGCGTCTTGCCGGACCGCCGGGCTTTCGCCTTCGGCGCGGTCGTCCGGACGGGTTCGATGACGGGGGCGCTCATCGCACGTCTCCCCTCTTGCGGAAGTGGTTGACGGTGACGGTGAGCAGCAGCGTCACGCAGAGCAGTACGACGGAGGCCGCGGAGGCTCCGCCGATGTCGTTGCGGGTGAAGCCGAGGGTGTAGGCGCGGGTCATCCAGACCTCGGTGGACCCGGCCGGGCCGCCGCCGGTGAGGACGTAGACCTCGGTGAACACGCGCAGTCCGCGGATCGCGGCGAGCGTGAGGACGATGCCGAGGGCGGGGCGGATCGCCGGCAGGGTGACGTACCGCAGTCGCTGGCGGAGGGAGACACCGTCCATCGCGGCGGCCTCGTACAGCGAGCGGTCGACGCCCGCGAGGCCGGCCATGATGATGACCATGTTGTAAGGGGCCCAGATCCAGATGCCCATGGCCATCGTCGACCACAGTGCGAGGTCGGGGTTGTCGAGGAACTGGACGGGGCCGAGCCCGAAGAAGTCCAGGCCGCTGTTGATCAGGCCGTCGGAGGTCGGGTAGTACATCAGCCGCCACAGCTCGCCGACGACCGCGGTGGCGGTGACGGCGGGCAGGAAGACGGCGGTGCGCACGATCTTCAGTGAGCGGGCCTGCCCCTCCAGGAGCAGGGCGAGGACGAAGCCGAGGACGATCGCGCCGAGGGACTGGCCGATGCCGAGGAGCAGGGTGTGTCCGATGGCGTCCTGGAAGCGGTGGTCGGTCAGGACCCGGGTGTAGTTGTCGAGGCCGGTCCACTTGTCGCCGAGGAAGGGCCGCACGTCGAAGAAGCTGAGCCAGACGCCCTTGGCCATCGGCCAGAACTTGAAGACGAGGGCGAGCAGCAGGCCGGGCGCGAGAAACAGCCACGGCACCACGGACTTCTTGGTGAGGCCACGGCCTCGGCGCGTCACGGGGGTGGTCACCGCGGGGGTGGTCACGGTAGCGGTCATTTCAGCAGGTCCTGGTCCTTGAGGTCACCGGCGAGGGTCTCGTTGAGTTCCTTCAGTTGGGAGCGGACGTCACCGCCGCAGTACGTGAAGATCGCGTTGAGGCTGTCGGCGGTGTCCTGCTTGATGGGGGCGAAGTCCGGCGCGTTCGGGAACTGCTGCGAGGCGTCCTCGTAGGCCTTCTGCACCACGCTCCAGCGGGCGTCGCCGCGGACCGTGGCCGCGTCGAGCGTGGAGTTCACGGGGATGCGGACGACGGGCTGGTTGTCGCCGGTCATGGCGAGCCGCTGGCCCTCGGGCGAGACGAGGAACGCGGCGAGCGCCTGTTCCTGCTTCGTCTTTCCGGTCTTCGCGCCGAAGTAGACGTTCTCGCCGTCGGCCAGCACGTCGCCGCCGGCCGGACCCGCGGGAGCCGGGACGACCTCGTACCTGTCCTTGCCGAGGGTCTGGTCGAAGGTGGTGATGTTGTACGGGCCGGTCATGTACATACCGGCGTTGCCGTCCTGGAAGTTGGTGGCGGTGGAGGTGACGGCGGTCAGGGCACCGGGCTGGATGACAGCGTTGTCACCACAGAAGAGGTTGTCCTTCATCCAGGTCACGGTGTTGACGGCGGCGGCCGAGTCCATGGCGGGTTTGTAGGTGCCCTTGCCGTCCGGCTCGACGATCCTCGCGCCGCCCTGCCAGAGGAAGCTTGCGCCCCACCATGCGGCGTAGCCGTTCTGGGCGCTGCCGGGGACGACCATGCCGTAGGTGTCGGCCCTGCCGTCACCGTCCGGGTCACGCGTGGCGAAGGCCTTGGCGACACCCAGCATCTCCTGCCAGGTGGTGGGCGCCTTCAGGCCGAGCTTCCGCAGCCAGTCCTTCCTGATCATCAGGGTCTGGGCCTGGCGGGAGTAGGGGATGCCGTAGTGCCTGCCGTCGATGCCCACGGTCGAGGACCACGACTTGGCGGTGATCTGGTCATGACCCGCGACGGAGCCGGGGTCGATGACCTTCAGCAGCCCCTGACTCTGGTAACTGCCCATCAGCGCCGTGTCGTTGATCATGACGTCCGGCAGGTCCTTGGTCGACGCGCGGCTCTGCAACTGCTGGTCGAAGTTGACGACCGGCTGGTAGTCGATCCTGATCCCGGTCTTCTTGGTGAAGGCGGCGAAGACACGTTCATAGGTGGCGGCTGCATCCGGGTTGCTACGGGTCCACACCTCCAGCGTGTTCGGGTCGCGGCCGGCACTGTCGGAACCGGCCCCGCAGGCGGCCGTGGCGGATGCGAGCCCTGTGGCGACGAGCACGGCGGCCAGGCGGCGACTTCGTCGGCGATCGCCCATGGAGATTCTCCGTTCATATCCGTGAACGTCTTTCACGAATCTAAATGATCGCTGTAAGCTACGAACGGTTTCAGCCGTATGTCAAGACATGGTTCGGAGTTTTCACGGACGTCACACGACCCACGCCTCCCCGATAACCAGGTGCCCTTTCGGATGTCCGTGGGGGATGCTGGCCGGAGGCCACGGGACGAAGGGCGCGCTGTGACCCCGCAGTACACGCAAGTCGAGATCGCCTGCGACGAGTCGGGGTCGGACGGCGAGAACCTGACCGGCGGGAACACCGACGTCTTCGCGCACGCCAGCGTGGATGTGCCCATGGCGTCGGCCGCGGCGGCCGTCCAGGAGATCCGGGACCGGATCCGGTCGCCCGCCGAGGAGTACAAGGCGAACCATCTGCTGCGGGAGAAGCACCGGGCGGTCCTCGAATGGCTGCTCGCCCCCTCGGGGCCGCTCCACGGACACGCGTACGTCCATCTCACGGAGAAGACCTTCTTCATGGTGGAGCGGGTTCTCGACCTGCTCCTGGACGACCCGGCCGGCGCCCTCCCCCTCTGCCGTGCGGGCGCCGAGGACTTCGGGGCCGAGCGGTGGCACCGGTTCCTGGCGGCGACCAACGCCCTGCTCCGGGTACGCGGCGACACCGACGGCGCTCCCGGGGCGCCCGTCGACGCGTTCTTCCACGCGGTGGACGCCCTGGCCGGACAGGCACCGGAGCTCCGGGACCCGGACGCGGCGGACGTACTGAAACGGCTCGGCGGCACCCGCTCCCGCGCCGCGGACCACCGGGCCAGGCTGCTCGCCGCCCCCGCCCTGATCCCCGCACTCAACCCGCTGCTGCCCGCGATCGTGCGGACGGCCGCCCACTGGAGCGCGGACGGGCGGACCGTCGTGCTGGTGCACGACCGGCAGAACATGCTGACGGACGAGCGCATCGAGTGGCTCAAGGGCACCGCGCGGATCGGCGGGCTCCGCCTCGTCGTCGCACGGGACGACACCCGGGTGCAACTGGCCGACTTCCTCGCCGGAATCGCCCGCAGCGCCGCCTCCCACGAACTGAACGGACGCGGTGACCCGACCCTCACGGCGCTGCTGCGCCCGTACGTGAACACGGGATCCGTATGGGGCGACGAGCGCAGCCGGGGAGCGCTTTTCGAAGCTGTTCACAACTGATCCGCCAGGACCCTCGCCAACATCAACAACCTTGTCTAGATTGCCGGTTGACACTTTCTCGCAGGTGCTTTGGAGCTGCCCCCGTGCCCGAGAACACGCCGGCCCCGTCGCTGCGCGCGCGGATCAACTCGCGACAGCCGAACACGGCTCGGATCTGGAACTACTGGCTCGGCGGCCGGGACCACTACGAGGTCGACCGCGCGGCCGGTGACCGGATCCGTGAACTGCACCCGGGCATCGGTGAGTACGCCCGCGCGGACCGGCTCTTCCTGGGGCGGGCCGTGCGCCATCTGGTCGCCGAGTGCGGGATACGGCAGTTTCTCGACATCGGGACCGGACTGCCGACCGCCGACAACACGCACGAGGTGGCCCAGCGGATCGCACCGGACACCCGGGTCGTGTACGTGGACAACGATCCGCTCGTCATGGTGCACGCCCGCGCCCTCCTCACCAGCACCCCCGAGGGGCGTACCGACCACGTCGACGAGGACCTGCGCAACGTCGACGCGATCCTCGAACAGGCCGCGCGCACCCTGGACCTCACCCGGCCCGTCGCCCTGATGCTGCTCGGGGTGGTCATCTTCCTCGGCGACGAGGAGAACCCGCACGGTGTCGTACGACGGCTGCTGGACGCCCTTCCCCCGGGCAGCCATCTCGCGCTCTCGCACACCATCACCGGCCCGGCGCTGGCCGAGGTGGACGCGGCTGTCCGGTACTGGAACGCGCACGGCACCCCTCGGCTGACCCAGCGGACCCCCGACGAGGTGGCGCGTTTCTTCGACGGTCTGGAACTCCTGGAGCCCGGGGTCGTGTCCTGCTCGCACTGGCGCCCGGAGGGATTCCGCCCCGGGGAAGACAGGCCGGCGGAGGTCGCCATGTACTGCGGAGTGGCCCGCAAGGCCTGACGTGATCCGCCCTCGGCCGACGGCCCGAACGAGATCTTGGAGTCGGTGAACACGAACACCGCTCGCCACGTATGGAAGTGAGGGCCACTCAACGACCGGAGGGCCCCGCGGTGTCGACACCGCGCGTTCAGGGTTCGGGAGCCATTGATGAGGCACGCACGACGACGGATCGTCCGGCGAGCGACACGGCTGGCGGCCGTCGGCGGAGTCATCCTCGGCGGATTAATGGTCACCCAGGCTGTGGCGACCGAACCCCCACAAGCCAACCTGCCCTTCAGTTCCGCCCAGGCCGCCGGCACCACCGGCAGCGAGCTCGTCACCGAACTCGGCACCGACCGGACGGCGGGCAGCTGGATCGCGGCCGACGGGAAACCGGTCGTCGCGGTCACCGACGCCGAGGCGGCGGCGCAGGTCGAGAAGGCGGGCGCCCGCGCCAAGGTCGTGGACCACAGCATGAACGACCTCAAGTCGGCGACACAGACGCTGCGTTCGGCGCCGCGCGTGGCAGGCACGGCCTGGGCGGTCGACTACACGAAGAACGAGGTGGTCGTCCAGGCCGACAGCACCGTGTCGGCCGCCGACTGGAAGAAGCTGTCCGCGGTCGCCGAGAGTCTCGGCGGCTCCGTACGCATGGAGCGGAGCGGAGGCACCTTCACCACCCGTATCAACGCGGCGCAGCCGATCCTGTCGACCGGTGGGCGCTGCTCGGCGGGCTTCAACGTGACCAACGGGTCGGCCGACTTCATCCTCACGGCCGGTCACTGCGGGCCCAACGGTTCGGTGTGGTTCGCGGACACCGGAGGCTCGACGGAGATCGGCAAGACGATCAGCAGCAGCTTCCCGATCAACGACTACTCGCTGGTGCAGTACAACGGCGGTTCGGCCGGTGACGGCGCCGATGTCGTCGCCATCGGCAACGGCCGGGGCGTGCGCATCACGGGTGCGGCCGATCCGACCGTCGGCCAGAAGGTGTTCCGCAGCGGCAGCACGACCGGGTTGCGCGACGGGAAGGTGACCGGGCTCAACGCCACGGTCAACTACCCGGAGGGCACGGTGTCGGGCCTGATCGAGACCACCGTGTGCGCCGAGGCGGGCGACAGCGGCGGCCCGTTGTTCTCCGAGGGCATCGCCCTGGGGATCACCTCGGGCGGCAACGGCGACTGCAAGACCGGCGGTACGACGTTCTTCGAGCCGGTGACCGAGGCGCTGACCGCGCTCAACGTCCGGTTGATCGGCCAGGCGGGTCAGGCGGCCGCTCCGGCGCCGTCGGCGTCGGCCACGCAGAGCGCCGTCGCTCCCGGAGAGGCCCAGCCGGGCTCGGTGGCGCCGGTGACAGGTGGCTCCGCCGGGGAGGCACTGCTGGAGAGGCTGGCGGACCCGAAGAACGTGGGGCCCGGACTGCTGATCGTGGGCGGCAGCCTGATCGCCCTGGTCGCCACGCGATGGTTCCGGGTGGAACAGGACCGGAGGGACTACCGCCGGTCGTACTCGGCGACGTGGAGCTGAGAAAACACAAGAGGCCGGGGCTGACGCGCGGTGCGCGGCCCCGGCCCTGCTGTTGAGATGTCGAACGAGAGTCGGTTACGCGTCGCGTCCGGGGTGCGGGGAAGCCGCGGCCCACTCGGCGACGAGCTGCTGATAGGTCAGCCGCTGCTCGCTGTTGAGGATCCCGCCCGACCGGAGCCAGAGGGCCCGGATCTCTTCGTTGACGTCGGCTGCCGAGCGATCAGGGGCGGATTGAAGAGTGGTGGACATGCTGTGAAGCATATGCCGCTCCAAGTGAAGACCAAATAGATTAATTCGGACTATTGCGGCATTACTGACCGTGTTGCTGATCACGTCCGGCGCCCGTTATCCGCCGATTCAGCGTCGGTGTTCATCTGTCGGCAGCCCCCAGTACCAGCACCTGAAGGGCGAGGACGGCGGCCCCGCGCGCCCAGTCGTGGAAGTCGGAGACCTTGGTCTCCAGATCGACCGGGTCCGCGAGCGGATGCCGGTTGGCGAGGATGCTCTCCTCGACCGCGGCACCCGCCACCTCGACGAGCCCGACCCCCTCCCCGGCGAGCAGAATCTTCTCGGGCATCGCGAAGTTGGCGATCTGCGCGACCAGCGTGCCGAGAGCGCGGGCCGCCTCGTCCACGACCCGTGCGGTCATGGGATCACCGGCGGCCGCCCGGGCGAGGATCTCGTCGTACGTCAGATCGTGGCCGATGGCGGCGCGGATCTGGTAGCGGATGCTGGGGATGGTGAGCAGGGAGATGGCGCTGCCGCGTTCCCCGTCGGGGGTGAGCGGGCCGTTCGGGTTGACGATCCAGCGACGCCCGATACCGAGTCCGTCCTCGGACGACTGGACGCGCCGACCACCGCTGACCAGGCCGTAGCCCAGGCCCGCCCCTATGGTGAGGACCGCGAAACGGTCGAGGCCGCGGCCCGCGCCGAACCAGCTCTCGGCCTCGACGAGGGCGGTGACGTCGTTCTCGACGACCACCCGCAGTCCGGTGCGTTCCTCGACCAGGTCGGCGAACGGGACGTCGTACCAGTCGAGGAAGACGGAGTCGGCGACCACGGAGCGGTTCTCGACGCGCCCGCCGACTCCGATCCCGATGCCGGACACCCGGGGGTGGGCGGCGGTCAGTTCGGCGGTCATCTCGCCCACCAGGTCGGCCACATGGGCCGGGTCATGGCTGGTGAGAGGCCGGTCGAGACGGGCGACGACCACACTGCGCAGCGTGGTGACGACGCTGTAGACCATGTCCTCGGTGATCTTGAAGCCGAGGAAGGCCCGGGACTCGGCGACGACGTCGAGCGGCTGCGACGGGCGCCCCTGGCGCACCTCGGCCGGAGATCCGGCGTCGGGGACCTCGACGAGCAGGCCCGATTCGAGCAGCGGTTTGGTCAGCCGGGTGAGGCTGCCGGCGGAGAGGTCGAGCCGCCGGGCGAGCTCGGCGCGGGACAGAGGGCCGTTGACGAGCACCTCGATCGCCACCGAACGCTCGCCGGGACTCAGTGGCGGCCAGCCGTCGGTCACTGCGGTCATGGCGTCGAACCCCTCACCTTTTCTTTTGCCATGGAACTAACAAGGTCATCATAGGGCCGGATTCCCTGCCCGGAAAAGATATCCGCCCGCATCTTGACGGATGGATTGTTCCACCTCGAAAGTAAGTGCCCTGAGGACGAGCCGCCGACGAGCAGACGAGGGAGTCTCTCCATGACCGTCGCCTCCACCAGCCCTCCCCTGCGACGACCACGCGGCGACGGCGCACTCGCGGCGCTCTTCGTCGCCCCGGCGATGCTGGGCTTCCTGGTCTTCCTGCTCTGGCCGACGCTGCGGGGCGTCTACCTGAGCTTCACCCGATTCAACCTGCTGACCCCGGCCGAGTGGGTGGGGCTCGACAACTACGTCCGGATGGTCAACGACCCCATCTTCTGGGACTCGTTGACCGTCACCGTCGAGTACGTCGCCATCAACATCGGTGTGCAGACGGTGTCGGCGCTCGCCATCGCCGTACTGCTCCAGCGGCTGACCCAGTCCGCGGTGCTGCGCGGGATCGTGCTCACCCCGTATCTGATGTCGAACGTCGTCGCCGGCATCGTCTGGCTCTGGATCCTCGACACCCAGCTCGGTATCGGCAACGAGATCATCGCGGGCCTGGGCTTCGACCGGATCCCGTTCCTCGCGGACGAGACCTGGGCGATCCCGACGATCGCGGTGATCAACGTCTGGCGGCACGTCGGCTACACCGCGCTGCTGCTCTTCGCCGGCCTCCAGGCCATCCCGACCGACATGTACGAGGCGGCCAAGGTGGACGGGGCGAGCGAGTGGCGGATGTTCTGGCGCATCACGATGCCGCTGCTGCGGCCGGTCCTCGCGGTGGTCCTGATCATGACGGTGATCGGCTCGTTCCAGGTGTTCGACACGGTCGCGGTGACGACGGCGGGCGGTCCGGCGAACGCCACCAACGTCCTGCAGTTCTACATCTACGGCTCCGCCTTCGGCCGCTTCCAGTTCGGCTACGCGTCCGCGATGTCCGTGGCCCTGCTGGTCGTGCTGAGCGCGATCACCTTCCTCCAGTACCGGCTCACCCGGGCCGGCCACACCGACCTCGGCTGACCGGGAGACGCACACCATGACAACCCTGACGACACCGGCACCAGCACCGACCCCGACACCCGCCAAGACGACCGTACGGCCCGTACGGCGCACACCCTCCGTCGGGCGGATCGCCGCCTGGGCGTTGATGGCCGTGATCGTGCTGGTCACCATGCTGCCGTTCTACTGGATCCTGCGCACCGCGCTGTCCACCAACGCGGGCCTCGCCGCCGACCCCACCAACCCCCTGCCGGTGCATCCGACGACCGGCGGCTTCGAGCGGGCGCTGGGCCTGCAGTCCACCAAGGAGGCGATAGCGCAGGGCGGTGCGGGCGGCGGTCTGGACTTCTGGCGCTACCTCCTCAACTCGGTCGTGGTGTCGACCCTGGTCACCGGCTGCCAGATCTTCTTCTCGGCGATGGCCGCGTACGCCTTCGCCCGGCTGCGCTGGCGCGGCCGGGACACGGTCTTCGGGCTGTTCCTGGCGGGCCTGATGGTCCCGGCGATCTTCACCCTGCTGCCGAACTTCGTCCTGATCAAGCAACTCGGCCTGGTGGACAACCTGTTGGGGATCGCACTGCCGACGATGTTCATGACTCCGTTCGCGGTGTTCTTCCTGCGCCAGTTCTTCATGAACATCCCGCGCGAGGTCGAGGAGGCGGCGCTGCTCGACGGCGCCGGCAAGATCCGCGTCTTCTTCCGGGTGCTGCTGCCCATGGCGTCCACGCCGGTCATCACACTCTCGATCCTGACGTACATCACCGCCTGGAACGACTACTTCTGGCCGCTGATGGTCTCGTACAGCGACAGTTCGCGGGTGCTGACGGTGGCGCTGGCGATCTTCCGGGCGCAGACCCCGCAGACGGGTGTCGACTGGTCGGGGCTGATGGCGGCGACGCTGATCGCCGCGCTGCCGATGCTCGTGCTGTTCGGGTGCTTCGCGCGCCGCATCGTGAGTTCCGTCGGCTTCACGGGCATCAAGTGACCGCGCCGACCGACCATCTGATCACCCGATCGACCGAGAGGACGGACATGCGAATTCGTACGGTCGTGGCACTGACCGGAGCCCTGACCCTGTCCCTCGTGACCGGTTGCGCGCAGGGCGGAGCGGCCGGTTCGTCGTCGGACACGGTGACGTACTGGCTGTGGGACGCCAACCAGCAACCCGCCTACGAGGCCTGCGCGAAGGACTTCGAGCAGGAGAACCCCGGACTGAAGGTGAAGATCACCCAGTTGGGCTGGGACGACTACTGGACCAAGCTCACCGCGAGCTTCATCGCGGGCACCCAGCCGGACGTGTTCACCGACCACATCCAGAAGTTCGGCCAGTTCGCCGACCTGAAGGTCCTCGAACCGCTCGACGACCTCGGCATCGACGACTCCGCCTACCAGCCCGGCCTCGCCGCCAACTGGATGGGCCAGGACGGCCATCGCTACGGCGCCCCGAAGGACTGGGACACCGTCGCCCTCTTCTACAACCGGAAACTGACGACGGCCGCCGGTCTCACGGCCGCGCAGCTGAACGACCTCTCCTGGAACCCGAAGGACGGCGGCACCTTCGAGAAGGCGATCGCGCACCTCACCGTCGACAAGAACGGCAAACGGGGCGACGAGGCCGGCTTCGACAAGAACAACGTCAAGGTGTACGGCCTGGCCACCAACGGCGGCGGCGACGGCGACGGCCAGACCCAGTGGAGCACCTTCGCCGCCTCCGCGGGCTGGACCTACACGAACGCGAAGCGCTGGGGCACCGAGTACCGGTACGACAGCAGCACCTTCCAGTCGGTGATCAAGTGGTACTTCGGCCTGGCGAAGAAGGGCTACATGGTGCCCTTCACGGACTACAACTCCCAGTCGAACCAGGCCAACACCCAGATCTCGTCGGGCAAGGCGGCAACGGCGTTCGACGGCGCCTGGATGATCTCGTCGTACGCCGGCTTCAAGGACCTGGACATGGCCACCGCCGTCACTCCGGCCGGCCCGACGGGCAAGCGGGCGACGATGATGAACGGCCTCGCCGACTCCATCACCAAGGACGCCCACAACATGCCGGGCGCCAAGAAGTGGGTCGCCTACCTCGCGTCCCCCAAGTGCCAGCAGAAGGTGGGGAGTTACGGGATCGTCTTCCCGGCCACACCCGACGGCACGAAGGCAGCGGTGGCCGCGTACGAGAAGAAGGGCATCGACGTCTCGGCGTTCACCAGGCCGGTCGCCGACGAGAAGGCGGGCGGGAAGGAGTTCGCCACCTTCTCCTACCCGATCACCAACTACGCGGCGGACGTGTACGCGTTGATGCACCCGGCCATGCAGGACATCTTCGGCAACGGCAGGTCCGTGACCAGCCTCGACCGGACCAACAGCCAGATCAACCTGATCCTCGACCAGTGACGGCACCCGAGTCACCGGTCGGGCAACCAAGGAAACAGAAGAAGGGCACGCACAACATGACGTTCTCCCTCGGCATCGTGGGCGCCGGGCAGTTCTCCGGCCAGTTCGCCAAGCTGTTCCTCGCCCATCCGGGCGTCGGCGAGGTGTATGTGACCGACCTCCTGCCGGAGCGCGCGGAGCAACTGGCCGCGACGGAAGGCCTGTCGGGCACGTTCCCCTCGTACGAGGCGATGCTGGAATCGCCGGCGGTCGACGCGGTGGCGATCTTCACCCAGCGGTGGACGCACGGCCCGCTGGTCCTTCAGGGGCTCGGCGCCGGCAAGCACGTGTACTCGGCGGTGCCGATGGCGGTCACGGCGGCGGAGATCGGCGCGATCATCGACGCCGTACGGGCCACCGGGCTCACCTACATGATGGGTGAGACGAGTCAGTACAACCCGGCGACCGTCCACGCCCGCAACCAGATCGCCGAGGGTGCCTTCGGCAGGCTCTTCTACGCCGAGGGCGACTACGTCCACGACATGGACCTCGGGTTCTACGAGGCCTACCAGTACAGCGGCGGCGAGAACTGGAAGGCGACCGCCAGCTATCCCCCGCTCCTGTACCCGACGCACTCGGTGGGCGGGGTGCTCGGTGCCTGGCAGACGCACGCGGTGAGCGTGTCGGCCATCGGGGTGCGCGACGAGCGCGGCGACGGTGTGTTCGACAAGGAGGTCAGCCAGTTCGGCAACGACTACTCCAACGCGAGCGCGTTGTTCGAGGTCGCGGGCGGCGGCTCGTTCCGTACGAACGAGTTCCGGCGGGTCGGTTACCCCTCGCAGATCCGGGAGTCGCGGTTCCGGTTCTTCGGCACGGACGCCAGCATGGAGCAGCTCGCAACGGTCGCCTTCTGGCAGGACAAGAAGGGGGTCACGGACATCAGCGAGTTGCTGGAACCCAAGCCCACCATGGCTCCTGACGATCCGTCACTGCAGCACATCGCCCCGGACCTGCGGGCCGCGTTCACGTCCGGCTCGGCTCCGGTGCACGACCGGTCGCGGCTGCCGAGGGAGTTCGACGAGCTGCACAACGGCCACGAGGGCAGCCACCACTTCCTGGTGGACGACTTCGTGACCGCGGTGAACACCCGCACCCTGCCGTCGGTGAACGCCTGGGTGGCCGCCCGCTACACCCTGCCGGGCATCGTGGCGCACGACTCGGCGCGGCAGGGCGGGGCCAGGCTGCCGATCCCGGACTTCGGGGACGCCCCCGAGGTGTGAGACCCGGGGGCACGGGACGAGAACGGCCGGGTGCCTCAGGTGCCCGGCTTGCGCCCGTACACGAAGACGTCGTCGCCGTTCTTCAGCAGCGACCAGTACTTCTTGGCGGTCGTCTTCGTCATGTTGACGCAGCCGTGCGAGCCCGGCGGGTTCCACATGCTGAGGCCGACCGAGTGGAAGGCCTGGCCGCCGTCGAAGAACTGGCTGTACGGCATGGGGACGTCGTAGATGTTCGAGACGTGGTCGATGTCCCGCCAGTAGATCTGCTTCAGTCCGGTGCGGGTCTCGTAGTTGTTGCGGCCGGTGCGGACCGGCACCGGGCCGTAGACGAGACGGCTGCCGTCCTGGATCCAGCTCAGCTGCAGGGTGAGGTTGACGCAGGCTATCCGGCCCTTGTTGGTAGGGCACTTGCCTTCCTTGTTGGGATTGTTGCCGACGGCCCGCTGCTTCAGCATCAGATCCATCACGCCCCAGGTGACGGAACCCGCGTAGCCCGCGCTGGGGGTGATGCCGTGCTTCTTCTGGAAGCCCTGGATGGCCTTGCAGTCACCGACGGACTGGACACCGTCGACGGGCCGCCCCAGGAACTTCTCGACCTTCTTCTGGTACGGGCCGGTCTGCGTCGTACAGCTCGCGGCCTGCGCCGGAGCGGTACCGAGCACGATCGTGAGCGGCGCCACCAGTCCCGCGATCCCGAGCGCGACGGCCCCTCGTCTGCGTACGTCCCCCATGTCGGTACCTCTCTCCTGCGTGCTGCGTGCGGGTTGTCATGAACGTTCTCTGCCTTGCTAGACAGGCGTTCGGGTTGATCGGTTGTAGCACCGCCCGTCCCGGGACGAAACGGTGACATTCCCCTGGTCGCCGGGCGGCCGCGGCTCCGATGCCCCGGACCGCCCCGTGACGGGAACCCCACCCCCGTCGAAGCGCCGTGTCGGTGTCATGTACCGACCGTACTGTCCCGGCGATCAACTCGGCGGATAACGTGCGGACATGTCCGCGTTCATTCAGCAACTCCCCGCTCTCATAGGTGTCGTCATCGGCGCCCTCGGCTCCTACTGGGCCGTCGCACGAGGGGAGCGCGTCCGCTTCCGGCGCGAACGGGAGGCGCGGTGGGAGGAGCGGCGCCTCGCGGTGTACACGGACTACGCGCGGGCGCTCAAGAGGTCGGTCACGCTGACGTACCGGGTCGCGGCCGGCCTCGGCAACGACCCGCATCCGCATCCGCTGACGCCCGAGGAGGCGGCACCCCTGATCGCCGAGGCCACTGTCGCCAGGGACCCGTACGGGGAAGCCCTGCTTCTGCTGGGCGACCCCGAGGTGGTGACGAAGGCCCGGGAGTGGGTCGCCACACTGCTGGAGATGGAGGCGTTCCTGCGCGAACGGACCGAGAATCCCCGCACCTGGCAGGCCCTGCTGGAACGCCAGCGGTCGGGACGCGAGGGCTACTACGCGGCCGTACGCAAGGATCTGGCCCTGCCGCCGGGCCACTCCGCCCGGTGGCCGGTCCTGCCGGTGCCCGGGAGCACCGGCGAACCCGGAAGCCGCGACTGACGCGGACGCCTGTATCCGTCAGCCCCTGAGTCTCTACCGGTATCCGGCCGCGTCCGCCGGTTTCCCCGCGTCCTGGACCTCGACGATGTAGCGCCAGGCGTCCGGACGGCTGCCGTCGAGGTCGGTGAAGCCGTAGACCTGGGCGAGTTGGCCGCTGGAGAGGGACTCGCCGTTCCAGCGGGCCACGTCGGGGTCGGCCGCCAGGGCCGTCACGGCGCGGCCCACGAAACGCGGGGTCTCCGAGATGGCGAAGTGCGGGACGCGTTCCAGGGCGTCCCGCCAGTTCTCCTCCTGGACGCCGAAGTGTTCGAGCATCATCTCGGATCGCAGCCAGCCGGGGGTGAGCGCCACCGCGGTGGCTCCGCGCGGGCCGAGTTCGTGGCCGAGGGCGAAGCCCATGCGCAGCACCGACGACTTGGCGAGGTCGTAGAAGAAGGAGACCCGGTAGTTGTCGCGGTTGTAGTCGGCGGTGCCGTCGGTCATCTCGACGACCAGACCACCGGGGTTGCGCAGCAGCAGGGGCAGGGCGTGGTGGCTGGTGATCGCGTGTGTCTCGACGGCCAGTCGCAGCAGCCGCAGCCCGTTGTCGAGGTCGTGCTCCCACACGGGGCTGTCCCACGCGAAGAGGTTCTCGCCGCCCCAGACGTCGTTGACCAGGACGTCGAGCCGGCCCTGTTCCTCGGCGACACGGTCCACCAGCGCCTTCACCCGCGCCGGGTCGAGATGGTCGGTGGGTACGGCGATGCCGTGGCCGCCCGCAGCGGTGACCAGGTCGGCGGTGTCCTCGATGGTCTCCGGGCGGTCGTACTCGGAGCGCTGCTGCCGGGTGCTGCGGCCGGTCACGTAGACGGTGGCCCCGGCGGCCCCGAGTTCCACGGCGATCCCGCGGCCGGCCCCGCGGGTCGCCCCGGCGACCAGGGCGACCCTGCCCGCCAGTTCGCCGCCCCGCGCCCCTTCCTGCTGCTGCCTGTCCAGGGGGCTGTCCGTCGTCCTCGGCATGTCCGTGTCTCCTCCGTGCGTGAGTGCGTTTCCGAGCGATCCGGCTCGGGAACCGCTGTCACGCCCAGGGTGTCGCTGATACCGGACATCCACTGTCGGGTATTCCGCTCACGACATGCCGCAGCGCGGGCAGAAGTTCCGCCAGCGGGGCCAGGCCCACGTCCTGACGGCGTTCCTCGACCGTCTCCGGGTGGCGGATCGGGTACGGACAGAGGGTGTCGGCGTCGATACGGGTGCCGTAGAACTGCGGCTGGCCCAGCTCGACCGCGCAGTGGTCGGCGATGTAGGCGTGGTGCACGGCCGGACAGCCGCCGTCCGCCACGGCTTCCGCGATCAGATCGCGGCAGGTGAGCTGGAAACCGAGGTCGGCGGTGTGCAGCAGGATCATCAGCGCCGCCGTCGAGGCGGGCTCCCCGATCTGACCGGCCTCGGGCCAGCCGCGCCGGGCCACGACCGATCTCAGGGCGTCGGCGTTGGCGCCGCGGCACCGGGTGACGTAGTGCCGGTTGAGCGCCGTGGGCACTTCGCGGGCCAGCCGGGTCAGCCGCTGGTCCTCTTCGGCCCTGCGCACCAGTTCGGCGGCCAGGGCGCCCCGTTGCGGCTCGGCGGCCGAGCCTCGTGCGGTCTGCATGGGCGGTGCGCTCCTCATACCGTTCTCCTGCCCCCGATGACCTTCACGCCCTCTCGCCGGTGGCCAGCGAGAACCACACCTTCTTGCCCGGGGTGCCCGGGTCAGGAGGTGCCGTGCCCCAGTCGTCCGCGAGCGCGGCGACGATCGCCAGTCCCCGCCCTGACTCGGCCGCCGTGCCGGAGGTACGCGGCCGGGGCAGCAGGGGCGAGGGGTCCGAGAGGGTGACGCGCAGTTCGTCCTCGGTGTGTTCGAGCACGAGGGCGATCGAGTCGGCCGGGTCCGCGCCCGCGTGGCGGACCGCGTTCGCGAACAGCTCGCTCGTCGCGAGGACCACTTCGTCGAGCAGGTGGGACAGGTGCCAGAGAGTGAGGTGCGCGGCCACCGTGCGCCGTACCCGCCCCGCGCACGAGGGGTGCGCGGGCACCGCGACCTGGAGCAGGCGGGGCCTGCCGAGGGAGATCAAGGGAGCCTCACCATGTAGTCCACGTCCACGTCATGCCGTCCGCCCGGCCCGGTTTGCGGCGGGGTCGGCGACGACGGGGTAAGCCCGGCGGGGATGCCGCGGGTGCCGTCATCGGTGTCCTCCTTCCGGTGCGGCGGTGCTGTTGTCGAAGACAACAGCACCGGGGGTCTGCCGGGCCAGGGAGTGCGGGGGTTGTCCGGGTGCATATGCGTAGTGGTAATGCGTAGGTGGTCGTGCGTGGTGGTAATGCGTAGGTGGTCGTGCGTGGTGGTACCGGCGCCGGCTACGCCACAGCTCCCAGCACCGGTCGCGACCTGCGTTCGAACTCCTGCACCATCGGCTCGTCGCGATGCGGGCCGAGCCGTCCGCGGAAGTCCCGCAGTGCCTGGATCGAGCGTTCGCTGTGGACGCCGCTCAGCGCGTCGAGCGCCTCCGTCGCCGTGCCGAGCGCCTGGTCGAGGCGGTGCTGCTGGAGATGGGCCGTGGCCAGGACGGAACGGCTGATGGCCTGGCGCCGACGGCGGTCGGCGTGGGCGCGTACGGACTGCGTCGCGGTGTCCTCGGCCTGTGCCGCCCAGCCCAGGTCCCGGAAACACACCGCCGACTCCGCCTCCAGGTAGTGGTGGTCCAGGAAGCGCACCCAAGGGGACTCCTGGGCGCTGCCCCGGCTCGCGGCCAGCTGCTGCTCGGCCGCGCGCAGGGCATCGGAGGTCTCCCGCGCACGGCCCAGTGCCGCGTGTCCCCGGGCGGACATGGCGTGCAGGCGCATCAGGCCGAGCGGGCTGCCCGAACCCTTTGCGGTGGCGAGGCCCGCCCGGGCCAGACACACACCCTCGTCGGGACGGCCGAGGCTGGTCGCCAGGTGGGACAGGCCGGCCAGGATCTGCCCGCCGAGCACCCGGTCGCGTCCCTCGGCGCACAGCCGCAGCCCCTGGGTCATGTAGCGCTGGGCGAGCCCGTACTCCCCCGCGTCGTACGAGCTCCAGCCGGCCATCGCCGCGAGGCGGGCGGCGGCGGCGAACAGCTCGCGCAGCCGGGCGGGGGCGACGCCGCGCTGCTGGAGCATGGGGACGATCTCGGTGGCCAGATAGTGCACGATGCTGGTGCGGACCCCGCCGCCCCCGTACTGGTTGTCCATCTCGTCGAACATGCCGATCATCGCGTGGACCTGCTCCACCGGACCGGCGCAGCCGGGAGGCGGGACAGCCGCCGGTACGGCACGGACGGCGCCCGCCCCACCGGCCCCGTCGGTGGTCCCGTTCCTCTCCAGCAGCCAGAGCAGCCACTCGCGCTGAGGGTTCGTCAGGGCGCCCGCGACAAAGGGAACCGTGCCGAGGAGTGTGCGCCGGGAGATGTCGGTGGAGCCGAGTTCCGCGAGTGTGTGCAGGGTGTCCGCGACGTCCTCGCCGTACACAAGTGCCCTGCCCACGACGGGGCGTTGCCGGTCGGGGACGAAGCCGAGGTCCGCCGGGGACAGCGGGCGGGCCAGTCGTTCGCACAGCACGGCGGCGATCAACTCGGGCGTGCCGCCCCGGGGTTGCTGACCCTGGAGCCACCGGGTGACCGACGCCTTGTCGTAGTTGGTGTCCACGCCCTGACGGCGGCCCAGTTCGTTGACGCGGTGTGCGAGTGACGCGTACGAGCAGCCCGCGTCCTTGAGCGCGCTCGCCAGCGCCGTGTTGGCTCCGCCCGCGCCCCTGCCGGGGCTTCTCGGTTGTCCGTTCGTCACGGCGGCCATCCAGGTGTCGCATCACGTCGGCGTGGGGCTTCGTACTCGTGTCCGCTCTGCCGGAACGTCAACTTCCCGGCGGACGGACGAGCTTCGGTGACGCCACCGCGCGATGTGCGGCAGCTCACCCGATCACTATGGTGACCGACAGGCACAGCTCGCAACCTTCGTTCTGATAATTTCAGAATGAAGCGCAAAGGCCTGTCGGTGTCAACCGAAGACATGGCACACTGCCCGCTGTGACGGCGGTCCCCGGAGGTCCCACGTGAGCGACAACCGCTCAGGCGGAAGTGCCCCCACCGTCCTTCGGATGGTCCTCGGCAAGCGTTTGAGGCATCTGCGGGAGCGGGCAGGGGTGTCGTTCGAGGACGCCGCCCGGGCGATCGAGGTCACGCCGTTGACGGTCCGCCGGATGGAGAAGGCCGAGGTCGGCCTCCGCATCCCCTACGTGAAGGAGCTGCTGCGCACCTACGGGGTCCTGGCCAAGGAGATCGAGGACTTCGTCCACCTCGCCAGGGAGGCCAATCAGCCGGGCTGGTGGTACACGTACCGCGACGTGCTGCCGGACTGGTTCAGCGCCTATGTGAGCCTGGAGAGCGAAGCCAGCGTCATCCGGCTCTACGAACCCCACTACGTCCCCGGCCTGTTGCAGACCGAGGACTACGCCGCCGCGCTGCTGCGCATCGGCTTCCCCAACGAGAGTCCCGAGGACATCAGGCGCCGGGTCGCCCTGCGGCAGAGGCGCCAGAACCTGCTCGACAAGCCCGAGGCGCCCGCCGTCTGGGCCGTACTGGACGAGACCGTGCTGCGCAGGCCCGTGGGCGGGGCCGAGGTGATGCGGGCTCAGATCGACCGCCTCAGTGAGGTGTTGGAGTACCCGAAGGTCCGGCTCCAGATCATGCGCTTCGCCGCGGGTCCGCACCCGGGAGCCTTCGGCCCCTTCCACTACTTCCGATTCGGCTTCTCCGAACTGCCCGATGTCGTCTACACGGAGAGCCTCGCCGGCGCGCAGTACTTCGACCAGCCCGCCGACGTCGTGACGTACCTGGAGGTACTGGACCGGATGTCCGTGCAGGCGGAGCCGGTCGCTCGGACCAGGGAGATCCTGGCAGCACTGCGTAAGGAGTTGTGAACCATGGCAACCAACGGCCCCATCCACAGCGGGATGCCCGCGTCCGAACTCGGCTCCGAGGGCTGGCACAAGCCCTGGAGCGGCACCAACGGCGGAAGCTGCGTCGAGACCAAGCGGCTGCCCGACGGCAGTGTCGCGTTCCGACAGTCCAAGGACCCGGACGGGCCCGCGCTGGTCTACTCCCGGGACGAGATGGTGGCGTTCCTGGCGGGCGCCAAGTCCGGCCAGGCCGACTTCCTGATCGACTGACGCCTCCGCCCGCCGTACACCCCCCGCGCGAGCGGCTCGCGTACGGCGCACGGCGCACCACCACACCCGCGCAACCGGACAACCCGTACGTGTACTCCCGCCGTGCGGAGCTTCCGTACACACTGGGGAGGTCGACGCCCCACCGCGCGCACCACTTCGCGCGCACCACCGTGAAGTCCGAAGGGAGCGGCATGCGTACGCCGCCTCGCGCCCCGGGTCGAGCCATGCCGCCCGGACGTGCCGGCACTCCCCTGCCGGGCCGCTCCCCCAGGACGCGGACGTCCACGCGATGAGCCCTCCGCGGAGCCTCACGCAGGCCGTCGCCTCGTACCGGACCCTGGTCGTCGAGGGCCACGAGGGGGTTCACCGCACCGAGTTGTTCTCCGGACTGGCCCTGCTCGGCTTCCCGTCGCGGCGACCACCGGACGGTCTGCACCATCTCGATCCCGCCCGGCCGTACCGCGACCTGCTGGCGGCACCGGGCCGGCTCGTCATCGACGGCGGCATCATCGGGGAACTCGTGTACGGGCCGTTACGCCGCGGACGGTCCCGGGTGACCTGGATCCAGGCGCTCGACTTCGCCGAGGCGGTCGCGGAACGCGAGGGCGCCATGCTCCACCTCACCGGGGGTGAGCACGGCGACGACGGGTCGGAGACCGCGGCCGCCGCCCTCGCCTACGCCCGGGTGTTCCGGACGCTCGCCCAGCACGTTCCCGTGGTGAGCGTGCACGTCCGCTCCGCCATGACCGACGTGGCCACCGACCGGACTCGCCGCATCCGTGCGCCTGCGCCCCGTCAGTCCCAACTCCGGGAACCTACCAGGCAGTTGACGATAGGTTAGCGAAGTCCGCGCGAGGCAAGTCAGGAGAGACCGATGACAGACGGCCGCCCCACCCCCGACCAGGAAGCACTGTCCAAGATCGACACCACGGTGCCGCACTCCGCCCGCATCTGGAACTACTGGATGGGCGGCAAGGACAACTACGAGGTCGACCGGGCGGCGGGTGACGAGTACCGCGAGATCGCCCCCAACATCGAGACGATGGCCCGGGCCTCGCGCACCTATCTCATCCGCGCGGTCACCTTCGTGGCCCGCGAGCGCGGTGTCCGCCAGTTCCTCGACATCGGCACCGGCCTGCCGACGTACGACAACACGCACCAGGTCGCCCAGAAGGTGGCCCCCGAGTCGCGCATCGTCTACGTCGACAACGACCCGCTCGTCCTGCGGCACGCCCAGGCCCTGCTCACCAGCACTCCCGAGGGCACCACGGACTACGTGGACGCGGATCTGCACGAACCCGAGAAGATCATCGAGACGGCACGCCGGTTCCTGGACTTCGACAAGCCGGTGGCGCTGATGCTGATGGGCATCCTCGGCCACATCCAGGACTGGGAGGAGGCCAAGTCGATCGCGCACCGCCTCCAGGCGGCCCTGCCCCCGGGCAGCTACTTCGTGCACTACGACAGCACGGACACCGACGAGGAACTCAAGCGCGCCCAGGACGGGTACGACGACACGGGCGCGATCCCGTACGTGCTGCGCAGCCCCGACAAGCTCTCCGCGCTCTACGAGGGGCTGGAACTGGTGGAGCCGGGCATCGTCTCCTGCCCCCTGTGGCGCCCGGAGCCGGGCACCTCGCCGGAGCCGACGGACGTGTACGGAGGGGTCGCGTACAAGGCGTAGCCGCTTCCGCTGTACCGATCGGTCGTGTTTAATGTCATCCTGTCGATCGACAGGATTCCTGGCAATAGCCCGACCGAACGGAACCGCATGTCCCTCCTGGCCAGGCCTGCGGTGGCCTCACTCATCGCGAAGACGATGCAGCGTCTCGTCATGCTCGCGGACCGGCGGCCCAGCGGCCGGGGTTCCGCCGCCGCGTCCCACGCCCGCCTTCCCGAATTCCCGCGTGCCACAAGCGCGTTGACGATCCCGACCTCGATCGCCCCCGCCCGGGTCGTGGTCTACCGCCCCACCACCGAGGACCCGGCCCCACCGGTCCACGTCAACTTCCACGGCGGCGGATTCATCCTGCCGCTGACGGAGTCGGACGACGCTTTCTGCCGTGCCGTGGCCGCGCTGGCGGGCGTGGTGGTCGTCAACGTCGACTACGTCGTCGCCCCGCAGCACCCGTTCCCGGCCCCGCCCCGGCAGTCGTACGAGGTGGTCCGGTGGATCGCCGAGCACGGCGCCGAGCACGGCTGGGACGGCGCCCGGCTCACCGTCGGCGGACAGAGCGCCGGCGGCGGTCTCGCGGCGGCCGTGGCCCGCCAGGCCCTGGAGGAGAACGGCCCCTCGATCGCGCTCCAGGTCCTGCACTACGCCCCGCTCGACCTCGCGACCGCGGCGAAGGACAAGACGGCCGCGATCAGCAAGCCGGTGCTGCGTCCGTGGATGGGCGAGGTGTTCGACAGCGCGTACGTGCCGGACCCGCGCGAGCGCGCCGACCGACTGGTCTCCCCCGCCCATCCGAAGGAGACCGCGGATCTCAAGGGCATCGCCCCGGCCCTCGTCGTCACCGCCGCGTACGACCGCCTCCTGGCGGAGAACCTGCGCTACGCCGAGCGGCTGCGGCAGGTGGGAGCACTGGTCGAGCACCATGACATGGCGGGGGTCGACCATGGCTACGACCTCGACGACGAGGAGAAGGCACGGGAGATCTACGCCTTCATCGCCCAGCACGTACGCCGGGCCACGGCGGGCGACTGACGCCCGCACGGGCCCTCCCTCTCATCGCAGCGTGAGCGGGGTCTCCGATTCCGCGCGGGTCAGTTTCTCGGGGTTGCGGACGTAGTAGAGACCGGTGACCAGGGCGTTCTCGACGCGCATCGCCATGATGCCGTCGAGTTCGCCCCCCAGGTGCACGGCAAGTGCCAGGCCGCCGTTGACCATGGTGGGGGTGAAGGTGATCAGGCTCTTGTTCTTGCCCGCGGTGCCGAACAGGAAGCGGACCACCTTGTCGGCGCCGTTGATCGGCCGCAGCGCCGCCTGCTTGATGCCGCCTCCGTCGTTCACCAGGACGACGTCCGGGGCGAGAACGTCGAGGAGGATCTGCGGGTCCCCGGTTTCCAGTACGCGCTGGAACGATTCCAGGACGGCCCGGCCCACTTCCGGGGAAACCGTCTGGCGGGGGCGCCGGGCGTCGACGTGCCGACGGGCGCGGTGGGCGATCTGGCGGACGGCAGCGGGGCTCTTGTCGACAGCGGCGGCGATCTCGTCGTAGCCCGTGTCGAAGACCTCGCGCAGGACGAAGACGGCGCGTTCGGTCGGCGAGAGGGTTTCGAGGACGAGCATCAGGGCCATCGAGACGCTCTCGGCGAGTTCGACGTCCTCGGCCACGTCGGGCGCTGTGAGCAGCGGCTCGGGCAGCCACTGGCCGACGTACGCCTCCTTGCGGCGGCTCATCGTGCGCAGCCGGTTGAGGGACTGCCGGGTCGTGATCCTGACCAGGTAGGCGCGCTGGTCCTGGACCTGCTCAAGGTCGACCTTGACCCAGCGCAGCCAGGTCTCCTGGAGGACGTCCTCGGCGTCGGCCGCCGAGCCGAGCATCTCGTAGGCGACGGTGAAGAGCAGGTTGCGGTGGGCGACGAACGTCTCGGTCGCCGGGTCCGCGGCCGAAGCGGGTTCCGGAGCGGGTTCCGGGGTGGGAGTGTGCTCGCTCATGTCCCGGCCCCTGTCCGGCGCGGACGGTGGCCCTGGTCACCGACGGTTCTCAGGCGTGCTTCCACAACATGGTCCTTTTCGTCTTCGTCGACAGTCGTTCGAACGGCAGGGAGACACAGCCCGGCGCTCGGCAGTGGCACGCCGGGCGGTGTCTTCAGGCTGCAGGTTCGGTGGTGGCCCGCTCCTGTCCGGCTCCGGCCCGGAGCAGCAGGCCGCGCTTGGCGTCCTTGCTCCACCAGGTGCGGGCACCGGGCTTGCGTGCCTCGTACGACAACTGCCAGGGGACGCTTCTGCAGATGAGTTCCTTGATCTTCGCGCCCGATCGGCCGCCGAGGTAGTACGACTTCGCGATGTCGTCCTTGCTCATCAGCTGAAAGACGCCGGCGCGACGCCCCAGGCTGACGCACGTGGCGACGAACCCCACCTCGACGGCCGCGGGGCGCTCACCCGCGATCCGGCTCAGCACCGTCTCGGCGGCCTGCGGGCCCAGTTGGACCGCGGCCTGGCAGCTCATCCGGAACGGCAGGTCCGACGGGGCCGCCGAATCCCCGGCCGCGACGATGCGCTCGTCGTCGACGCTCGTCAGGGTCTCGTCGGTGAGCAGGCGGCCCAGGGCATCGGTGCGCAGCCCGCTGCGCACGGCCAGGTCCGGCACCCCGAATCCCGCGGTCCAGATCGTCACCGCGCTCGGCAGCTCGCGCCCGTCGGCGATCCGTACGGCGTCGCGGGTCACCTCCGTCACCTTCGCGTCGGGGCCGTCGAGCACGCTCACCCCGAGTGCGGCAAGCCGCCTGGCCACCGAGCGGCGCCCCCGCGGATGCAGGGTCGGGCCGAGCGGCCCGCCGCAGACCAGGGTGACGGTACGGCCCTGTTCCGCGAGCTCGGCGGCGGTCTCGATGCCGGTCGGACCGGCGCCGACCACGGTCACCGGGGCTGTGGCGGGCTCCGCGTCGAGGACCGCCCGGAGCCGCTGCGCCTCCTCCAGACCGGCGATCGGGTGGGCGAACTCGGCGGCGCCGGGTACCCGCGGGTCGGTGCTGCCGCTGCCCACCGCGTAGACCAGGTGGTCGTAGCCCACGGTGTCGCCGCTCGCCAGCGCCAGGGTGCGCCCGGCCGCGTCGATCCGTGTCACGGTGTCCACCACCAGCCGGACGCCCTCGGCCAGGAGCTCGCGGTAGTCGCCGACCGCCTCGTGGTTGCCGCTCACGAACTGGTGCAGGCGGATCCGGTCGACGAAGGCCGGGCGCGGGTTGATCAGCGTGACGGTCACGTCGGCGCGCTGGGTCAGACGGTTGGCCGCCATGACTCCGGCGTAACCGCCGCCGATCACGACCACATCGGTGTTCCCGCTCATGGTGTCTCCTCCGCTTCCTCTGCGCCCCTTCTTGGGGGTTCGGACTCAAGACACCGCCCGGCCGGTGGTTGTGACACATGGACCCATTTATTTTTTGGCCGGGCCTGCGGTGGACAGTTCCTCGGCCGGTTCGGCCGGCGCCGGCTGCCGGGGCGTGCGCAGGCCGGTCAGCGCGACGAACACCGTGGCGAGCACCGCCGCGACGGCGAACGCCGTGAACCCCCAGCCTTCCGATCCACTCGCCACCAACCGGCCGCCGAGCCACGGCCCGAACACCGCGCCGAAGCGGCCGATGCCGGACACCCAGCCCACCGCGGTCGCACGGTCGGCGTCGGTCGAACGTCCCGCCACCGTCGCGTAGATCATGGCCTGGGCGCTGAAGAGGAACAGACCGGTGAGGAAGACCACGGTGTAGGTGAGCGGCAGCGCCATCTGGATGCCGAGCAGGTAGACACCGACGGCGGTGCACGCGAACCAGACGGTGGCGATACGGGCGGAGCCGTAGCGGTCGGAGCAGCGGCCGGCGACCAGCATGCCCACGATGCCGCCGAGGTTGATGACGATGAGGAAGGAGAGGGAGGAGCCGAGTTCGTAGCCGGCGCCGCGCATCATGGTCGGCAGCCAGTTGCTGACCCCGTAGACGAGCAGCAGGCCGCAGAAGGAGGCCAGCCAGAAGAGTGCGGTGGTGCGCCACAGGTTGCCGCGGAAGAGGGCCGCGACGGCACTCCAGCGGTCGCCGGTGACCGGGCGCTCCGTCGCGGTGGCGGGCAGTTCGACGTCGTAGCGGTCGGCGAGGGCCCGGGCTTCCTGGATGCGGCCCTTGGCGATCAGGAAGCGCATCGACTCGGGCAGGAACTTCGCGACCAGCGGCACTCCGACGAGCAGCGGGATCACACAGACCCAGTAGGCCACGCGCCACCCGTCGGGGCCGCTCGTCCACAGGCCCAGGAAGCCCGCCATGATGCCGCCGGCCTGGTGCGCGGTCATCAGCGTGCCGACGATCAGGGCGCCACGTCCGCGCGGGGCGTACTCGGAAACCATCGTGATCGTGGTGGGCAGCAGACCGCCGAGGCCCAGGCCGGCGACGAAGCGGCCGAGGCCGAACACGCCGAGGCTGGGGGCGATCGCGCACAGGGCGGAGGCCAGCGAGAACACGGCGGTGCAGGTGATGATCACCTTCTTGCGCCCGATCCAGTCGGTGACCGTACCCGCGGACAGTGCGCCGATGAGCATGCCGAAGGTGGCGTAGCTGCCGAGGTCTCCGGCCTGGTCGGGGACGAGTCCGAGGGCCTTGTGCTCCAGCATGTGGGGCAGTTCGGCGCCGTAGACGAACATGTCGAGGCCGTCGAAGAAGACGACCAGCCAGCACAGGCCGACGACGAGCACGGCCAGTCTGCCGCCGCGAGCGGGCGGGGCGGGGGCGGGGGACGGAGACATCGTTGTTCCTATCGTCCGGCAGGAAAGTCCCTGGGGAGGGGGCAAGCCGCTGCTCCGCGGGGAGGGGAGACGCGCTCGACGGTAGGGAGCCGTCGCGACGAGTGTCAACGTTTTTGTCAACAATCACAGGATGGTGCGAGCCGTGCCTTCGCCGGTCACGGCCCGTGCCGCAGATGGGAACGTCAGTCGAGCGGAGGCGTGCCGTGCGTGTGGAAGGACTCGATGGTCTTCAGACCCCACGCCTGTCCCTTGGCACGCTCGGCCTGGGTCCAGGTGATCAGCGGCCAGTCGGGGGCGAGCACCAGTCGGGTGAGCGGGTTGCACAGCTCGATGCGATTGCCGCCCGGCTCGTAGACGTACAGGAAGAACGTCTGCTGGATGGCGTGCTTGTGCGGGCCGGTCTCGATGTGCACGCCGTTGTCCAGGCACAGGTCGGCGGCGCGCAGGATGTCCTCGCGGGTGTCCGTGGCGAACGCGATGTGGTGGAGGCGGCCGTTGGCGCCGGACCAGTCCTCCGTGTACACGACGTCGTACGACTTGTTGGTGAACGTCAGCCACTGGGCGGCCAGGCGCCCTTCGTCCAGGACGATCTGCTCGGTGGGGCGGGCGCCGAGGACGTGCTGGACGAACCCGGCGTTCGGCCCGACCGCGGCGGCGAGGAAGTTGACGTGGTCGAGGCGGCGTACGCCGACGCCCGTGGCGGGTTTGGCCTGGGGCTGGTTCTTGAGACCGGGCCGCAGCTCGGGCGGCGCCTCGTACCACTCGCTCTCCCAGTACAGGGCGATCTCGTGGCCGTCGGGGTCGGTGGTGACGTAGAGCGGGCCGAGGCCGGGTTCGTCCTCGGTCCAGCGGCCGGGGCGGCCCGCGTTCTCGGCCTCCTTGACCCTGCGTTGCAGAGCCTCCTCGCTGGAGGCGCGCAGGGCCGTGCGGCGGATGCCGGAGGTCGAATGGGCGGTGAGGGTGAGGCTGTGGTGCTCGTAGTCGTCCCAGGTCCTCAGATACACCGAGTCGCCGGAACGTCCGTTCTCGGTCAGGCCGAGGATCGTCGTGAAGAACCGGACGCTGGCGCCGAGGTCGGGGGTGAGGAGTTCGACATGGCCGAGGTGGGCGATGTCGCCGAGCGGCGGGGTCATCAGCGGCTCCTGTCAGCGAGGGGGAGAGCGGGAGAGACGTCGCGAGGGACGGCGGGGCGGGGGAAGACCGTGCCGTCGAAGATCTTGCGGGCGGTGCGGACGACGGCAGTGCGGCGCGCAACCGGGGTGGGGTCGTCGGTGTCGACGACGGATTCGACGTCCAGGAATCCGGTGGGGTGTTCGATGCGCAGCGGCTCGTCGTCATGGGCGGGGAGGTGCGCCACGCCCTCCCCGACGCCGCCGGCCAGGCGCAGGCCGGCGGCGACGCTCGCGGCACCCAGCACACCGATCGCCGTGTGACAGCGGACCGGGATGAAGGTGCGGGTCGTGACGGTGCCGCCGTGGGCGGGCGGGGCGAGCAGGGTGAGTTTGGGCACGGTCGTCGCGGAGACATCGCCGAGGCCCATCAACTTGCCTGCCGCCAGGCGGATTTCGCGCAGCCGTTCGTTGAGGGTGGTGTTCCCCTCCAGGTCCCCCGGGTCCTCGTGGCCGGTGACCTGGAGGGCGGAGGCGGCGATCAGTACGGTCGGCATGCCGTTGTCGACGCAGGTCACCGGTGTCCCGGCGACGGTGTCGCGGGCCCGGCCGGTCGGCAGCAGGGGCGCGTTCCCCCGCCCGAAGCCGATCGCGACCGGAGCGGCGGCGCCGGGCACACCGGAGATCTCGGTCGCGCCCGAGTAGACGACACGCCCGCCCTCGGTGGGAAAGGCAGCGGTGGCGTGGTCACCGCTGTTGACCATGCGGATGCGTACGGAGGTCGACTCCTCCCCGGCCGCGACCAGTCCGCGCTCCACGGCGAACGGGCCGACGCCCGCGAGCAGGTTCCCGCAGTTCTGACGGTCCGTCACGGTCGGCTGGTCGACGCCTACTTGGAGGAAGAGGTAGTCGACGTCGGCCTGTTCGTCGGCCGAGCGGGAGACGACGGCCACCTTGCTGGTGAGGGGGTGGGCTCCGCCGAGTCCGTCGATCTGGCGGGGGTCGGGGCTGCCCATGACCCGCAGCAGCAGTTCGTCGCGGGCGTCGGGGTCGGCCGGCAGGTCCTCGGCGAGGAAGTAGGCGCCCTTGGAGGTGCCGCCCCGCATCAGCATGCAGCGCAGCCCCTCCCCCGGGCCTGCCGTACTCACGAGCGGGTCCCGGGTCCGGCGTCCGGGCCGACTCCCGCTCCGGTCTCCGGGTCGGCAGCCCGTACGTACTCCTCGTACGACTGGTACCGCACCCCCAGCCGTACGAGGGTCTCGCGCAGCCCGTACCGGTCCAGGCCCAACTGGCCTTCGGCGAACGCGAGTCGGGACGCCTCCTCCTTCGCGGTGCGGGCCTCGGACAACTTGACGGCCTCGGCGGAGCGCCGCCGGGGCACGACCATCACGCCGTCGTCGTCGGCGATGATCACGTCGCCGGGGCGGATCTGCTGCCCGCCCACCACGACCGGGACGTTGACCGAGCCGCCGGTCGCCTTGACCGTGCCCTGCGCGGACACCGCCGCCGACCAGACGGGGAAGTCCATGGCGCGCAGTTCGGCGGTGTCGCGTACGCCGGTGTTGATGACCAGGCCACGCACACCCCGGTGGCGCAGCGCGGTGGCGAACAGTTCGCCGAACAGGCCGTCCGTGCAGGGGGACGTGGTGGTGACGACCAGGATGTCGCCCTCGGCGCACTGTTCGACGGCCGCGTGGATCATGAGGTTGTCACCGGGCCAGCACAGCGCGGTGACGGCGGTGCCCGCGATGCGCACGTCCTGCTGGACGGGGCGCAGGGTGGGGCCGAGGAGTCCGGTGCGGCCCAGGGCCTCGTGGACGGTGGCCACGCCGTAGCCGGCCAGCGCCTCGACGTCCTCGGCGTGCGCGCGCGGGGGGTCGGTGACGATGACGCCGCTCATGCCAGCTCCTCTGTGACCTGCGGGTAGGGGCGCATGTAGGCCTCGCCGTAAGTGGTGTGCGGCAGGCCCAGGTTGGGGCCGGCGTTGCGCTTGAGCTGGACTCCGCGCCGTTTCGCGAGGTCGGTGTAGTAGTCCCACAGGTGCCGCTGGGCGGTCAGGCACTCCATGGCCTTGCGCTTGGTGTCGAACACCTCGGTGATGTCGAGCAGCACCTGCGGGGTGAAGTCGCACATCTCCGGCTGGTGGGGTTCGAAGAAGAACACCGGTGGCGCGCCCAGGACTTCGCCGGGGGCCGGGTACCCGATGGCCTGGGCGAGGATCCGTGCGTCCAGGGCCATCCGGGCGGCGGCCGGATGGTCGGCGTTGTAGGGGTCGGACAGCGGGTGGGTGAGCACCACGTCGGGCCGGGTGTCGCGGTAGATGCCCACGAGGCGGTCGGTCAACTCGGGTGTGGCGAGGAGGGGGTAGTCGCCGGCGTCGAGGAAGCGGACCTCGGCGCCGAGCGCGGCGGCGGCCTGCTCGGCCTCGGTCCGGCGTATCCCCTTGATCTCGTCGAGCGACCTGCCCTCCCGCCAGGCCTTGGCGGACTCACCGCGCTCCCCGTACGACAGGCACGCGATGACGACCTTCTCGCCGCGCGAGGCCGCCAGCGCGATGGCACCCCCCGCCCGCCAGACGAAGTCACCGGCGTGTGCGCTGATCACCAGCGTCGAGCGGGCGGTGACGGGCACCGCGTCGTGTGTCATGGCAGAGATCTCCTTGGTGGACAGGTCGGTCGGCCCACCCCGGCGGCGTCGTTCGCGCGGCACGCTATTCGCGCAACGCGGCGATCACGCTCGTGAGATGGGCGCGAGCGGCCGCTTCGGCCGCCTGCGGGTCCCTGGCCGTGATCGTCTCGACCATGGCCAGGTGTTCACCCAGGGACTGCTGGGGGCGCCCCGGTCGCAGCGCGAGCTGGAAACGGTGGCGCACCAACTGGGCGTTGAGCTTCTCCAGCAGCTCCACGGCTGTCCGCTGGCCGGAGAACTGCCTGATCCGGGCGTGCAGTTCCTGGTTGAGTCCGGAGTACGTGACCGGCTCGCCGTCGGCGACGGCCTTCGCCATCGCCTCGCCCAGGCCGGTCAGTTCGGCCAGTTGGTCATCGGTGGCCGCCACGGCCGCCTTGGCCGCGCACAGCCCTTCGAGGACCATCCGGCATTCGGTGATGGCGACCGCTTCCTCCACGGTCACCACCCGCACCCGCGAACCGCGGTTGCGGATCCGCTCGACCAGCCCCTCCGACTCCAGCTCGATCAGCGCCGCCCGGACGCTGGCCCGGGTCACACCGAACTGCTCGGCGAGTTCGTTCTCCACCAGCCGCTGGGCCGGCGACATGTCGCCGCGCAGGATCGCCTGCCGCAGCCGCTCCAGCGCGTGCTGCTTGGCCTGCTCTCCGGTGCCTGGACGGGCTTGGTTCGGCATGTGCCCTCCTGAGTGAGTGCGTGTCGACGCTAAATCTAGACGGACAACATTGTCAACAATATTGTTCTCTATTCTTCTGCGCAGTTCACGCCCGGTCGGCGAGAAGTTCTTGCGCGGTTCACTCACAGAAGTCCCCCTTTAGGGCCGATCCGGCTATCAGGTCAAGCGTCCCGGACTATTGACTCCGTCACCCTGCTGTCGCGATCCTCATCACAGAGTTGCGCGAGCCATGACAACCTTTGTGCGAGGACGTGAGTGATGACCGAACCTGCTTTCCCCCCTCGCCCGAGTCGCGGACGCAGACCCCTGACCGTGCTGCCCCTGCTCCTCGCCGTCATGGCGCTGATGCTCGGTACCGGGCCCAGCTCGGCGGCGGGCACGGACTGGTGGACGCCGACCGCGCGACCGACGCCCGACTCCCAGATCAACGTCACGGGCGAGCCCTTCAAGGGCACCAACGCCCAGGGCGAGGTACAGGGGTTCGTCGACGCGCACAACCACCTGTTCTCCAACGAGGCCTTCGGCGGGCGACTGATCTGCGGCAAGGTGTTCTCCACCAGCGGGATCGCGGACGCCCTCAAGGACTGTCCGGAGCACTACCCGGACGGCACCCTCGCGATCTTCGACTACATCACCCACGGCGGCGACGGCAAGCACGACCCGGTCGGCTACCCGACGTTCAAGGACTGGCCCGCGTACGACTCGATGACCCACCAGGCCAACTACTACGCCTGGATCGAGCGCGCCTGGCGCGGCGGTCAGCGCGTACTGGTCAACGACCTGGTCACCAACGGCGTGATCTGCTCGGTCTACCCGTTCAAGGACCGCAGCTGCGACGAGATGACGTCGATCCGTCTCCAGGCGAAGCTGACGTACCAGCTCCAGGACTACATCGACGCGCAGTACGGCGGCACGGGCAAGGGCTGGTTCCGGATCGTCACCGACACCGCGCAGGCGCGTGAGGTGATCAAGCAGGGCAAGCTGGCGGTCGTCCTCGGCGTCGAGACGTCCGAGCCCTTCGGCTGCAAGCAGATCCTGGACATCGCGCAGTGCAGCAAGGCAGACATCGACAAGGGCCTCGACGAGTTGTACGGCCTGGGTGTGCGCAGCATGTTCCTGTGCCACAAGTTCGACAACGCGCTGTGCGGGGTGCGGTTCGACGAGGGTGGTCTCGGTACGGCGATCAACGTCGGCCAGTTCCTGTCGACGGGCACCTTCTGGCAGACGGAGACCTGCACGACCGCGATGCACGACAACCCCATCGGCGGCGCCACGGCGACCAGCGCGACGGAGGACCTGCCGGAGGGCACCGAACTGCCGACGTACAGCTCGACCGCCCAGTGCAACAAGCGCGGCCTGACCTCACTCGGTGAGTACGCGGTGCGCGGCATGATGAAGCGCAAGATGATGCTGGAGATCGACCACATGGGCGTCAAGGCGGCCGGCCAGGCGATGGACATCTTCGCGGCCGAGGCCTACCCGGGCGTGCTCTCCTCGCACAGCTGGATGGACCTCAACTGGACCGACCGGGTCTACGGCCTCGGCGGCTTCATCGCCCAGTACATGCACTCCTCCGAGGAGTTCGTCGCGGAGGCCGCGCGCACCGACGCCCTGCGCACCAAGTACAACGTGGGCTACGGCTACGGCACCGACTTCAACGGCATCGGCGACCACCCGGCGCCACGCGCCACCTCGACGGTGACGTACCCCTTCACGAGTGTCGACGGCGGCTCCGTGATCAACCGCCAGACCACCGGTTCGCGTACCTGGGACTTCAACACGGACGGCGCCGCGCACGTCGGGCTGATCCCGGACTGGATCCAGGACATCAAGCAGGTCGGTGGCGCGGACGCGGTCAGCGACCTCTTCCGGGGCGCCGAGTCCTACCTCGACACCTGGGGCGCCTCCGAGGCCCACAAGGCCGGGGTCAACCTCGCCAAGGGCGTGACGGCGACGGCCAGTTCGTCCGAGTCGAACCCGTTCACCAGCTACCAGCCCGGCCGGGCCGTGGACGGCGACTCGGGCAGCCGCTGGGCGAGCGACTGGAGCGACGACCAGTGGCTGCAGCTCGACCTCGGGTCGACGAACCTGGTCAAGCGCGTCACCCTCGACTGGGAGAAGGCGTTCGGCAAGGAGTACCGCATCGAGCTCTCGACCGACGGCACGACCTGGCAGACCGCGTGGTCCACGACCGTCGGTGACGGCGGCCTGGACACCGCGCAGTTCGCGGGAGTACCGGCTCGATATGTGCGCGTCCACGGACTGGATCGGGGCACGGACTGGGGATACTCACTCTACGAAGTGGGTGTCTACAGCAGCTGAGTTCCGTACCTAGGGGGAGTTCATGGCACGCAAGCCGTCGGCCGAGCGGCGCCGGCAGCTGACCGAGGCGGCCATCCGCGCGATGACCCGGGACGGCGTCCCCAGGACGACGACCCGGTCCATCGCCGCGGAGGCCGGCGTGTCGCTGAGCGTCTTCCACTACTGCTTCGACTCCAAGCAGGCCCTGATCGAGTCGGTCATCACGACGATCATGGACCACTACGTCGAGGTGGTGCGCGAGGCGATCCAGCCGCAGTCCACCCTCCAGGAGACCATCCGGGCGGGCTTCAGGGCGTACTGGGATCATGTGGCCGCCCATCCGGGCGAGCACATGCTGACCTACGAACTCACCCAGTACGCCCTGCGCGAGCCGGGGTTCGCGCATCTGGCCCGGCGGCAGTACGAGCTGTACGCCGACACGTACGCCCAACTGCTGGAGCAGCTGCGCGAGACCATGGGCTTCGAACTGACCGTGCCCGTCCCGGTGTTGGCCCGTTATCTGGCCACGGTGACAGACGGGCTGACGCTCAACTTCCTGGCCCTCGGTGACGAGAAGGCCTGTGCGGAGATCCTCGACTCCGTCACCGACCACGTGGCCGCCCTCGTACGGGAGTAGCCCGTACGGGAGTTGAGCAACGCGCTGCCTTCGCCCGGTGAGGACGCCCACCGCGTCGGCGGTGACGATCGCCCCGCCACCCGCCCGTTCGACACCTCACGGGACAGGCAGTTCGTTCGGCGCGGGCCGGTGGGGGCCGGTCACGAAGTTCCCCGCGCCCCTGTCGGGGCGCGTTTCCTCAGGACGCACGGCCAGCAGGCGCTCGGCGTACTCCGTCAGGTACTCCTCGCGCTGCTTCGCCGACACCTCGCCCGGGGCGCGGGCGACGAACGGCGGGAGGACGTCGAAGCCCAGGCAGCCGAGGATGCCGTGGTGCACGGGCCAGAGGGCACGGTCCAGGTCGTCGTCGGTGCCGTGGGGGTCGTAGAGGCCGGAGGGGGTGCCGGTGGTCGTGCACACCATGGCACGTCTGCCTCTCAGGGGCCCGGAGTCGTAGGCGCGCCCCTCCGCGTAGGCGAAGCCGCGGGCCATCGTGCGGTCGACCCAGCCCTTGAGGATGGCCGGCATGCCGGACCACCACAAAGGGAACTGGAGGATCATCAGATCGCACCGGGCGACCTTCTCCTGCTCCGCGAGGACGTCGGGCGGGGTCTCGTGCGCCGCCGACACGCGTTCCTGCTCGGCGGAGACATCCAGGAAGTCGGGGTCGGTCCAGACGCCGGGGAAGTCGTCGGCGTCGACGGCGGCCTTCCAGCCGAGCCGGTACAGGTCGCTGACCACGACCTCGTGCCCGGCCCGCTTCAGGACGTCCACGGCTCTGACCTTCAACGCACCGTTGAAGGAGCAGAGTTCGGGGTGGGCGAAAACGATCAGTACGTTCACAGTGGGGGGTCTCCTCAGATCGTCCGTGCTGAGCCGTTCGGACTGAGTCGTTCTGTTCGGTCGAGTCGTTTCTGCGGTTGGGCGGTTCTCTGCGGTTGGGCGGTCCTCTGCGTTGGGTCGTTCTGTTCGCGTTCTCGTTCAGCTGTTCAGTTGTTCAGCGCCCCTCCGTCCTGTCGAGCGGGATGCGCAGGGTGAAGGCGGTCGAACCGGGGCCGCTGGTCAGGTCGAGGGTGCCGCCGTGCGCCCGGGCCAGCGAGAGCGCGACCGCGAGCCCCAGACCGCTGCCGCCCCGGTCGCGGCTGCGAGCCTTGTCGATGCGGTAGAAGCGGTCGAAGACCCGGTCCTGGTCGGCGGCCGGGATGCCGGGGCCCGCGTCGGCGACCCGGACCATCGCGTGGCCGCCGACGCCCTTGTCGCCCCTGTCGACGGTCACGTCCAGGGAGACCGCTGTGCCGGCGGGCGTGTGTACGGCCGCGTTGGTCAGCAGGTTGTCCAGAACCTGCCGGATACGCAGCGGATCGAGACGCAGCGACAGTGCCTTCGTGGCCTCCGTCACCGTCAGTGGATGCTTCGGGTGGCCCGCGCGGAAGGCGTCCGCCGCCTGGCCGACCAGCTCGACCAGGTCGGCGCTCTCCATGCGCAGCGGTGTCTCGACCTGGGCCGCGTCCAGCCGGGCGAGCAGCAGCAGGTCGTCGAGGAGGACACCCATCCGGGCCGCCTCGGCGCGCAGCCGGGCCAGGTGCCGGTCCCGTTCGCCGGGCTCGTTGGCGGCGGCGTACTGGAAGAGGTCCGCATAGCCCCGTACCGACATCAAGGGGGTACGCAGCTCGTGCGAGGCGTCGGCGACGAAACGGCGCAGGCGCTGTTCGGCCTCGGTGCGCACGGCGAGCGAGTCGTCGATGTGTTCGAGCATGGTGTTGAACGCGGTGCGCAGCTCCTCGACCTCGGGGCCGCCGTTGCCCCGGTCGGCGCGTACGGGCAGCCGGGCGGAGTCGGTGAAGTCGTGCGAGGTGATGCCGCGGGCGGTGTGGGCCATGTCGCTGAGCGGCCGGAGGCCGCGTCGCAGCACCGCCCGGCCGAAGATCACGAGGCCCAGCAGGGCGAGCGCGAAGGCGACGACCTGGACCGTGACCAGCCGGTCCATGGTGTTCTCTATGTCGTCCATGGGCGCCGCGGTGACCAGGACCACCCCGTCCTCGACCTCGCAGGCACGCAGCCGGTACGTGTTCCCGTCGATGGGCGCGGTGCGCAGGACGGGGTCGGTTCCGGAGGTCCGCAGGGTCTCCGCGGTGGCGGCGAGTTCACCGGAGTCCTTCGGCACGTCGGCGGGCTCGCGGAGCACGGGCGTGCCGCTCTTGACCTCGTACGAGGCGGTGTACCAGCCCCAGTACGGCTTTGCCTGCACGCTGCCGTAGTCCGCGACGTCCTTGGACTGGGTGGTCTGGACGTGCGTCATCTGGTCACTGAGCTGGCGCACCAGGTACTCCCGCATGTACATCGAGAGCGACGCGCCGACGACGGCGAACACCGCCAGCGAGAGCACGCCCATGCCCAGTGCCAGCCGCGTGCCCAGCCGCAGCCTGCGGTAGGTCTGCCGGCAGCGGCGGATCACTCGCCGACCTGCCTGACCACGTAGCCGACGCCCCGCACGGTGTGGATCAGCGGTTCGTCGTGCTGGTCGGGATCGTCGAGCTTGCGGCGCAGCCGGCTGACGACCAGTTCCACGACGTTGGAACGGCCGCCGAAGCCGTACTCCCAGACGTGGTCGAGGATCTGTGCCTTGGTGAGCACGGTCGGCGACTTGCGCATCAGGTAGCGCAGCACCTCGTACTCGGTGGGGGTGAGGGTGAGCCGTTTGTCTCCGCGGCGGACCTCGCGGGTGTCCTCGTCCATCGTCAGGTCCGCCACCCGGAGCACCGAGCGCTGGAAGGCGGGCCCGGCGCTGCGGCGCAGCACGGTCCTCAGCCGGGCCATCAACTCCTCCACGGCGAAGGGTTTGACCAGGTAGTCGTCGCCGCCCCGGGTGAGCCCCGCGACCCGGTCGGCGACTCCGTCACGCGCGGTGAGGAAGACCACGGGCACCATCGTGCCCGACAGCCGCAGCCGGTCGAGCACGGCGAAGCCGTCGAGGCCCGGCAGCATCAGATCGAGCACCACGATGTCCGGATGGAACTCGGCGGCCCTGCTCAGCGCCTCCTCACCGGAGTAGGCGGTGACCGCCTCCCAGCCCTCGTAGCGGGCGACCGTCGCGACCAGGTCGGCGATGGGCGGATCGTCGTCCACAACGAGAAGTCGTACTTTTTCCACGTGCCCATAGTGCTGCACGCCGCTTCCGTCGCCATAGCTCTCCCCCCTCGTACGCGAGATCGATAACAACTTGAAAGTCCAACGACAGCTCATCGACAGCTACCGTCGGTCATGCTCGGTACCCCCGGACCCGATCAAGGAGCACCGTCCGTGACGACCGTCCAATCGCCTCCCGCGCCCCCCACGGCGATACGACCCAAAGTGGTGGCCCGCACCGGGCTGTACGCCGTGCTGGCCGCCAACGTGGCCGTCGTGACCGTCTTCTTCTTCCAGGCCGGGTTCGCGTCGAACGCGCTGATCGTGATGGGCCGGCTCGCCGGGCTGTACGGCGCCCTCGTCATGGCCTTCCAGCTGGTGCTGGTGGCCCGGCTGCCGTGGCTGGACCACCGCATCGGCATGGACCGGCTGACCTCCTGGCACCGCTGGGTGGGCTTCGGGCTGCTGTGGACGCTGATGTCCCACGCGGTGTTCATCACCTTCGGCTACGCCGAGGGCACGTCCATGGGCCCGGTCGACGAACTGGTGGAGCTGGCCGAGACCACCGAGGGCGTGCTGCGCGCGATCGTCGCCCTGGTCCTGATCATGGTCATCGGCGCGGTCTCCGCGCGCTACGCCCGCCGCCGCCTCGCCTACGAGACCTGGCACTTCATCCACCTCTACACCTACGTGGCGGTGGTCCTGGCGTTCACGCACCAGGTCGGTGTCGGCACGACGTTCACCTCGTCGTCCGCCGCCACCACGTACTGGTGGGCCCTGTGGAGCGTGGCGCTCGGCTCGGTGTTCCTGGGCCGGGTGGTGCTGCCGCTGCGCAAGAACCTCCGTCACCAGCTACGTGTCTCGGCCGTCGTCCCCGAGGCCGACAACGTCGTCTCGATCTACATGACGGGCCGCGACCTCGACAAGCTGCCCGCCCGCGCGGGCCAGTTCTTCCTGTGGCGGTTCCTCACCAAGGACCGCTGGTGGCAGGCGAACCCGTTCTCGCTGTCGGCGGCGCCCGACGGCAGGTCGCTGCGCCTGACCGCGAAGGTCGCCGGCGACGGCACCGCCGCCCTCAAGCACATCCCGGTCGGCACCCGTGTCTTCGCCGAGGGCCCCTACGGCGCGTTCACCGCGATGCACCGCACCCGCCCTGAGGCCGTCCTCATCGCCGGCGGTGTGGGCGTCACGCCCATCCGCGCGCTCCTGGAGGAGATCCAGGGCCACGCCGTGGTCATCTACCGGGTGGCCAGGGACCAGGACGCCGTCCTCTACGAGGAGCTGCGCGACCTCGCCCACGCCAAGGGGGCCGAGCTGCACCTGGTGAGCGGGCCGGTCGCCCCCGACAAGCTGGCCCCCGCCGAGCTGGCCGAGCTGGTGCCGGACATCGCGGACCGGGACGTCTTCCTGTGCGGCCCGCCGCCCATGATGAACGCGGTGCTGCGCAGCCTGCGGGATCTGGGCGTGCCCAAGTCGCAGACCCACTTCGAGCGCTTCAGCCTGGCCGGATAAGAGGAACGTCGTGAAACGAGCACTGCCTGTTCTGGTCCTGAGCATCGCGGGCCTGGTCCCCGTCTGGCTCTACGAGCCCTCGCTGGGTGTCACCTCCTCGGAGGCCTCCACCCCCGCCACCAGCCCGTCGGTGTCGTCCTCGGGCTCCTCCGGTTCGTCGTCGACGGTCGTCCAGGGCACGACCGTGACCACCGAGAAGGGTGACGTCCAGGTCGAGGTGACGTTCGCGGGGACGAAGATCTCCTCGGTGCGGATGCTGAAGCAGCCGAACCACCCGCAGACCACCGCCGCGGTGCCGGTCCTGATCAAGGAGACCCTCGCCGCACAGAGCGCCGACATCGACACGGTCTCCGGCGCCACCATCACCAGCGACGGCTACAAGGAGTCCCTCCAGGCCGCCATCGACTCCCAGGCGGACTCCGCCGCGGCGTCCCCGTCGCCCTCCGCGTCCACCTCGGCCCCCGCCGCGGAGTCCGCGTCCAAGGTCGTCTCCGGGACCGCCGTGGACACCGAGAAGGGCACCGTCCAGGTCGAGGTGACCTTCGAGGGCGACTCGATCGCGTCCGTGAAGATGCTCCAGCAGCCGAACCACCCGCAGACCACGGCCGCCGTGCCGGTCCTGATCGAGGAGACGCTCGCCGCACAGAGCGCCGACATCGACACGGTCTCCGGCGCCACCATCACCAGCGACGGCTACAAGGAGTCCCTCCAGGCCGCCATCGACGCGAAGGGCTGAGCGGATGCGGCGCGTCGAGCACATCATGGGGTTCCCGATCTCGCTGCGGATCGACGACGAGAACGCCCCGGTGGAGGCGGCGGACACCGTGTTCGCCTGGCTCCACGAGGTCGACGCGCGCTTCAGCCCCTTCAAGCCCGACAGCGAGGTGTCCCGCCTCGACCGGGGCGAGCTGGATGCCGGCGAGCTGAGCGCGGACCTCACCGAGGTGCTCGGCCTGTGCGAGGACTACCGGGTCGCCACCAAGGGCGCGTTCGACGTACGGCTGCCCGGCCGGGGCCTGGATCCCTGCGCGGTGGTGAAGGGCTGGGCCGTGCAGCGGGCGGCGGATCTGCTGGAGGCCGCGGGCGTACGGACGTACTGCCTGAACGCCGGCGGTGACGTGGTCGCCGCCGGGCGCCCCTGGCGGGTGGGCGTACGGCACCCCGAGCACGCCGACCAGCTGTGCACGGTGCTGGAGCTCACCGAGGGCGGTGTGGCGACCTCCGCCCGCTACGAGCGGGGTGACCACATCCTCGACGGCCGCACCGGACGCCCGGCCACCGGACTGCTGAGCCTGACCGTCGTCGCCCCCACGCTCACCGAGGCGGACGCCACGGCGACGGCTGCGTTCGCGATGGGCACGGAGGGCATCGAGTGGGCCGCCGCCCGCAAGGGCTGCGAGGTGTTCGCGGTGGACGCCGACCGGCAGGTCTTCCGGACAGCGGGCTTTCCGGTGGCCGCCTGAGCGCCATGCCGGCTGTTCTGTACGTCCGTGTGGGCGCCCTCCGTCGCGACGGTGGGCGCCCACTTGGCGTTCTGCGGTGTCCGTGGCCGTCAGTGGCCGCGGTCGATCCACTCCTGGAGGTGCGGTGCCTCGGCCCCGATGGTGGTGGGGTCGCCGTGCCCGGTGAGGACCTTCGTCTCGGGCGGGAGGGCGAGCAGCCGGTCCCGGATCGAGTCGATGATCGTCGGGAAGTGGGAGTAGGAACGGCCGGTGGCACCCGGGCCACCGTTGAAGAGGGTGTCGCCGGTGAAGACGGTGCCCAGGCCCCGGTCGTACAGGCAGACCGCTCCCGGCGCGTGTCCGGGCGTGTGCAGGACCATGAGATCCGCGCCGGCGGCTTCGATCACCTGGCCGTCGGCCAGCCAGGCGTCGGGTTCCCGGTCCGGGTGGGTCTGCTTCCACAGGGGCAGGTCGTCGCGGTGCAGCCAGATGGTGGCGCCGGTGCGCCCGGCGAGCGCGGGGGCAGCGTCGATGTGGTCGTTGTGGGCGTGGGTGCAGATGATGGCGGTCAGGCGCCGGTCGCCGACAGCTTCCGCGATGGCGTAGGCGTCATGGGCGGCGTCGATGACGATCGCCTCGTGGTCGTCGCCGATGATCCACACGTTGTTGTCGACGTCCCACGTGCCGCCGTCGAGGCTGAACTGCCCTGAGGTGACGAGGCGTTCGATGCGGGCGGCCATCAGAACACCACCACCGAACGCAGCACGTCGCCGCCGTGCATCCGCTCGAACGCCTTCTCCACCTCGTCGAGTTGGATGGTCTCCGTGACGAACTTGGCGAGGTCCAGGCGGCCTTGGAGGTGCAGGTCGATGAGCATGGGGAAGTCGCGGGAGGGCAGGCAGTCGCCGTACCAGGACGACTTCAGCGAGCCACCGCGCCCGAAGACATCGATCAGCGGGAGCTCCAGCTTCATCTCCGGCGTCGGCACACCCACCAGCACGACCGTCCCGGCGAGGTCACGGGCGTAGAACGCCTGCTTGTACGTCTCCGGGCGGCCGACCGCCTCGATGACCACGTCGGCGCCGTTGCCGCCGGTCAGCTCACGGATCGCCTCGACCGGATCGGTCTCCTTGGAGTTGACCGTGTGCGTGGCGCCCATCGTGCGGGCGGTGGCCAGTTTCCGGTCGTCGATGTCGACGGCGATGATCTTCGCGGCACCCGCGAGGTTCGACCCGGCGATCGCCGCGTCCCCGACCCCACCGCAGCCGATGACCGCGACGGAGTCGCCGCGTCCGACGTTCCCGGTGTTGATGGCGGCGCCGATTCCGGCCATCACGCCACACCCCAGCAGCCCGGCGACAGCGGCCGAGGCTGCCGGGTCGACCTTGGTGCACTGTCCGGCCGCGACGAGCGTCTTCTCGGCGAACGCCCCGATACCGAGCGCCGGGGAGAGTTCCGTGCCGTCGAGCAGGGTCATCTTCTGCTTGGCGTTGTGCGTGTTGAAGCAGTACCACGGACGCCCGCGCAGACAGGCCCGACAGTTTCCGCACACCGCACGCCAGTTGAGGATCACGAAGTCACCGGGAGCCACGTCCGTGACCCCCTCCCCCACCGACTCCACGACCCCGGCCGCCTCATGACCGAGCAGGAAGGGGAAGTCGTCGTTGATCCCGCCCTGCTTGTAGTGCAGGTCGGTGTGGCACACACCGCAGGCCTGGATCTGGACCACGGCCTCGCCCGGACCGGGGTCCGGCACGACGATCGTCTCGACCCGCACCGGTTCGTTCCTGCCCGGTGCGATCACGCCGCGTACTTCCTGCGCCATGGTGCTGAACCCTTCCATCGGCCAATGTTCGGTTCCTCGCTCCGACCCTACGCGCGACCGATCGGTAACGGCGCGCCCACGCTGGAGCCCACCGCCGGAGACACCCCCGGGGTGTCTCCGGTACGGCAGTGGACATGCCGAGGGGTGCCCGTACAGTCGTCCCGTGAGTGCGCCGAGTCCACCGGGCCGCCCGAGCGGGTGGGGCGCGCCACGGACGTCAGCGCATGAAGTCCCGGACGGCTCCGGCGAGTTCGGTCTCGTCCAGGGCGCCCGGCCCGCCGAGGGCGAGCAGCCGGTGCGGGACGTGGACGAGCGTGCCGGCGATGTGATGGGCCGAGGTACCGCGCGGGCAGGGTTCGACCAGCACCACGTCGGCGTGGTCGGCGGCGAGCACGGCCGTGCGCAGTCCGACCTCGTCGAAGGGGCGGACGATGCCCGTGTAGAGGACGGCGAGGTCCAGTCCGGCGGTGGCGCGAAGCACCGGGTCGAGCATGGCGCCCACCGCGAGCACCACGCCCGCGCTCCCGTCCCGTACCTGCTCGAAGCCGTCGGTCGCGCCGTGCGGTTCGGCGTTGCACTCGGCGGACACATGGACGTACGCCCGCTCACCGCGGGCGATGGCGGTCAGTACGGCCCGCCGCACCTCGTCGGGGTGGCCGGGAACGTACAGGGTCCAGTCGGGGCGGGCGGCGAACCTGGCGAGTTCCGCGGGGACACCGAAGCCGACGAGGATCCTGGCGTCCGGGCGAGCCTCGTCGCCGCCCGTGAGCGGCAGGGCGTCGGCGGCGGCGAGCAACATCTCGGATTGCACGGAGTCCTCCTGGGTAAGAGCCTGAGCACAGCGTTAGGAATTCATTAAAATAGGCGCCTGTAGCGCTCTTCACATCGTTGCGGATTCCCCGGAATTACCTCCGCCACGCCGGGTTTTCCAGCCTTTAACAAGCGCAGATGGACGTGGTCGATTCTTTGCCCTGCCCAGGCTGTGAGCTGGTGTTGACGCGTGTCGGGCCGTGCTTCTCTTGACCGTGCTCAGCAACGGCTGCACGGATCGGGAGGGAAACTCCGATGGTCGAAATCCCAGCGGATTGCGCGGTTCGTCCTTTTGTTCATCTGATCGCGGGGCCGACAGGGGCGGGGAAGAGCGCCGCGGCCAACGACCTGGCCCGGGTCACCGGGGCTCCGGTCGTCGTCGCCGACCGCCTCCAGTGCTTCACGGACCTGGCCACCACGAGCGCCCGCGCGGGTGCGGAGGCCCCGGGTGTGCGGCGGTACTGGCTCGCCGACCGGACCGTCGCCGACGGCGACCTCGGCGCGGGCGCGGCTGCGGACTCCCTGTTCGCACTGGTGGAACGGCTGGGCGCGCAGCACCCGTTCGTGATCGTCGAGGGTGGTTCGATCTCCCTGCTCAAGGTGCTGGCCGAGCGCTGCGCCCCCCTGCCCTGGCAGCTGTCCGTGCGGGTGCTGCCGCTGCCCGCGTACGGCGACTACGTCGAGGCGCTCACCCACCGGGCACAGACGATGCTCGCACCGCCGGACCCCGACCGCAGCCTCCTGGAGGAACTGGCCGCGCTCTGGGCGGACCCCCGGCACCGGCGTTTCGCGGCGTCCGTGAACGGGTTCGAAGCCGTCCTCGAATGCTGTGCGAAATATTCACTGGATGTAGGGAGCATTCACAAACAGGTGCTGTCCGGTCCGGTGCGGTCCCGGATGGCATCGCTGATCGCTCTGCGGCATGCGGAGCACGGAATTCTCCAGAGTCGCGTGTTCACTGAAACTTTCAAAAAGCGGCTGCCGGGCCCGGTGCTCGATCCGAGCATGCTGGGACGTGCCGCATGAAGGGAATCCCCGGCAGCATTACCCGGCCGGATCACCTCGTTCCGTTTCCGGACTCCGCCGTCGAGGACCTGGTCCGGGCCGCCGACGACTTCGGCCATATCGTCGGTTCGCGACCGCTCGGCGTCTTCACGCCCCCGTCCGTGGCCGCGCTGGCGGAGTTCGTCGCGATGGCGGGCCCACAGGGTCTGGCGGTCACCGCCCGGGGCGGCGGGTACTCCGTGTACGGCCAGGGCCAGGCCGAAGGCGGGTACGTCGTCGACCTGGGGGCCCTCGACGAGGTGCGCTGCGCGCCCGCCGCACGGACGCTCACCGCCGGGGCGGGCGCCCGCTGGAGCGAAGTCGTCCGGGCCGCCCTCGCCGAGGGGCTCACCCCGCCCGTGCTCCCCGACCACCTCGGCGGCAGCGTCGGCGGCCTGCTGAGCACCGGAGGCCTGGGCGGCTCCAGTCACCGGCACGGTCTGGTCGCCGACCATGTGCGGGAGTTGGACGTGGTCACGGGCGCCGGAGAGGAGGTGACCTGCTCGCGCGAGCGCCACCCGGACCTGTTCGACGCCGTGCTGGCGGGCCTCGGCCAGTGCGCGCTGATCGTGCGCGCCACGCTCGACCTGGTCCCCGCACCCACCCTGGTGCGCCGCTTCCGCCTCTACCACCACTCCCCCGGCACGTTCTTCGCCGACCAGCGCGCCCTGGCCCGCGACGACCGCTTCAGCCATGTGTACGGCCAGGCGCGCCCCACGCTCGGCGGCGCCTGGGACTACATGATCGAGGCGGTGGCCCCGTGCACCGGCCGACTCCCCTGCGACGAGACCCTGTTGACCGGCGGCCTGGAGCACGACCGGGACACCGAGGAGATCGAGAACCTCTCGTACGAGGAGTTCCTGCGGCGCATGGACCGCGACGAGCGGATCCTGCGCACCACGGGCGAGTGGCAACGCCCGCATCCCTGGCTGACGTTGCTCCTCCCGGAGGAGGCCGCCCCCGGCTTCGTCCCGGCGGTGCTGGCCGACCACGCGCAGAGCGGGCTGCGCGCCTGTGGAGTGGTCCAGCTGCGTCCGCTCAGCTCCCGGGCCCTGCGCGCCCCGCTGCTGCGCAGGCCGCCGGGCGAACTCCTGTGCCTGCTCTCGCTGATGCGTACGGCTCCGCCCGGCGCCCCCGAGAACGTCAGGGAGGCGGTCTCCGCCAACCGGGCACTGTACGAGCGGGCACGCGAACTCGGCGGTGTCCTGCATCCGACCAGCGCGCTGCCGATGACCTGCGAGGACTGGCGGGCGCACTTCGGCCCCGCCTGGGAGACACTCGCCCGCGCGAAGGACCGCTACGACCCGCACTCCGTCCTCACCCGGGGGTACGGACTGTGGCCGTGACCGCCGTCACCGTGTTCTGCGGTGCCTCCCCCGGACACCGTCCCGGGCACCGGGAGACCGCCGCCGCCCTGGGCCGCGCCCTCGCACGGGCGGGCCTGCGGCTCGTCTACGGCGGGGCCCGCACCGGTCTCATGGGCGCGCTCGCGGACGCCGCGCTGGACGGCGGCGGCAGGGTGACCGGGGTCGTGCCGCGACGGCTGCTGCCGTACGAGATCGCGCACACCGGTCTCAGCGAGCTGGAGGTCGTGGCGGACATCCACGAACGCAAGGCGCGCATGGCGGAGTCGGGCGACGCGTTCGTGGCACTGCCGGGCGGGCTCGGTACGGCGGAGGAGCTGTTGGAGGCGCTCGCCTGGGCGCAGCTGCGCATCCATCGCAAACCGTGTCTGCTGCTCGACCCGTACGGCTTCTACCGTCCGCTGCTGACCTTCCTGGAGCACGCGCGGGACGAGGGTTTCCTGCGTCCCGGGGATCTGGAGCGGATCGTGGTGTGCGAGTCGGCCGAGGAGGTGGTCGCTCAACTCACCTCCCCCGCCGATGAGTCGACCGTCGAGTCGAACCCGGCGCGGCCGACCGACCCTGTTCGGAGCCTCTCCGGTGGCCGTACCGCGTTCCTGTTCTCGGGCGCCGGGTCCCAGCAGCCAGGGATGGGGCGTGAACTCCACAGTGCCTTCCCGGTGTTCGCGACGGCGCTGGAGGAGGTGTGCGCCGGGCTGAACCCCTATCTGGACGTGCCGCTGCTGGACGTGATGTTCGCCGAGGCCGGGACGCACACGGCCGCGCTGCTGGACCGGATCGCGTTCGGCGGTCCGGCGATTTTCGCGCTCCAGATCGCGCAGTACCGGCTGTTGGAGAGCTGGGGTGTGCGCCCGGACGTGCTGTTCGGGTACTCGGCCGGGCGGATGGCCGCCGCCCATGCCGCGGGCGTGTTCTCGCTGGCGGACGGCTGCCGCGCGGTGGGCACGTTGTCCCGGCTCATGGGCGCGCTGCCGGAGGAGGGGGCGATGGCGGCGGTGGAGGCGTCCCCGGAGGAGCTGTGCCTCGGGCCCGGGGTGGTGGTCGCGGCTGTCAACGGGCCCCGGGCGGTGGTGGTTTCGGGCGACCGGGACGCGGTGGCGGCCGTACGGGAGGAGTGGGCGGATCGCGGCCGGCGAACGAGGGCACTGCGCATCGATGTGGCCGCGCACTCGCCGCATCTGGACCCGGTTCTCGACGAGTACCGCCGGACCCTGGAGACGCTGGATCTGCGCGCCCCGGCCCTGTCCCTGGTCTCCGACATCACGGCGAAGCCGGTCGGCGCCGAGGCGGCGACGCCGGAGTTCTGGGTGCGCGAGCTGCGCGAACCGGTCCGATTCGCGGACGCGGCAGGCCTGTTGGCGGCGGACGGGGTGAACACGTTCCTCGAACTCGGCCCGGGCGAGGTACTGGCCGGCCTGCTCGACGGCTGTCTGCTGAGCGGCGAGACGGAAACTGTCGTCCTCGCGACGGCCCGGGACTGGCGAGCGCTCCGGCGGTAGGGAATGCGGGAGAGGGGACAGTCACCGTTTCTCCTCTCCCCGGGCCGCCGACGTAGGGTGAATGTCCCGCCCGTCCGCCTCCCGAGGAGCGCCGTGAGCATCGCAGAGCCGAACGCCGGTCCGCCCGCCTGGCGGCTGCTCCTCGGCTACGTACGGCCGCACCGGTGGACCCTGCTGGCGGGCGCTCTGCTGTCCCTGGCCACGGGTGCTGCGGGGCTGGCGCTGCCGTTGGTGGCGCGAGGGCTCATCGACGATCTGTCCCACGACCGGACGATCACCGGGGCGCTGGTGCTGATGTCGGCGCTCGTCGTCACCAACGCGGCGCTGGGCGCGCTGGGTTCGTACGTGTTGCGGCGCACCGCCGAGTCGGTGGTGCTGGGGGCCCGGCGGGCGTTGTCCTCCTATCTGCTGCGGCTGCGGATTCCGGCCGTGGACCGGACCGAGCCCGGCGATCTGATGGCCCGGGTCACCTCGGACACGACCCTGCTGCGCGAGGTCACCACCGACTCGCTCGTCGGCCTCGGCACCGGCGGTCTCACGCTGGTGGCGACGATCGTGATGATGGGCCTGGTCGATCCGGTGCTGCTGGGTGTCACCCTCGCCGTGATCGTGGGGGCGGGGACCGTGCTCGGGGTGATCGTGCCGCGTATCAACAAGGCGAGCCGGCGGGCGCAGGACGCGGTCGGTGTCATGGGCGCCTCGCTGGAACGGGTACTGGGCGCGCTGCGCACGATCAAGGCGTCCGGCGCCGAGCACCGGGAGGAGCAGCGGCTGCACGCGGCGGCCGAGGAGTCCTGGCGGCAGAGCGTACGGGCCGCCAAGTGGTCGGCCGCGGCGGGCAACACGGCCGGCCTCGCGATGCAGATCGCCTTCATCACGGTGCTCGCGGTCGGCGGCGCGCGGGTCGCGACCGGCGCGGTCGAGGTCGGCACACTGGTCGCTTTCCTCCTCTACGTCTTCTATCTGATGTCGCCGATCCAGCAGGTGGTCGGCGCGATCACCCAGTACCAGACGGGCGCCGCGGCCCTCACCCGTATCCAGGAGGCCCTCGCCCTGCCGGCCGAACCGTCGTCGGCCCGCCCCGCGCCCCTCCCGGCCGCCGACGCCGAACCGGCGGCACTCGCCTTCGACGAGGTCCGCTTCCGCTACGCCGACGATCTTCCGTACGTCCACCACGGCGTGACGTTCGCCGTGCCGCCCCGGGGCATGACGGCGTTCGTCGGCCCGTCCGGCGCGGGCAAGACCACCGTCTTCTCGCTCATCGAACGGTTCTACGACCCCGAGTCCGGCGTCATCACGCTCGACGGCCGGGACACCGCCGACTGGAACCTGACCGAACTCCGGTCCGCCATCGGCTATGTCGAGCAGGACGCACCCGTTCTGTCGGGCTCGCTGCGTGACAACCTGCTGCTGGGCAGTCCGGAGGCGGACGAGGACGCGGTCACGCGCGTGGTGAAGACGACCCGGCTCGACGGTCTGGTGGACCGGCTGCCGCGCGGCCTCGACACCCTGGTCGGGCATCGCGGCACCAAGCTGTCCGGCGGCGAGCGCCAACGGGTGGCCATCGCCCGCGCGTTGCTGCGCCACCCCCGGCTGCTCCTGCTCGACGAGGCGACCTCGCAGCTGGACGCGGTGAACGAGGCGGCGCTGCGCGACACGGTCGCGGATGTCGCCCGTACGACGACCGTTCTCGTCGTCGCCCACCGGCTGTCGACGGTGACGATGGCGGACCGGATCGTGGTGATGGACGCGGGCCGCGTGCGCGCGGTGGGCACCCACCGCGAACTCGTCGCCGGGGACCCGCTGTACGCCGAGCTGGCGGCGACGCAGTTCCTGGCGACCACCGGCTGAGCGCACTCCGCCCGGGAGGCGTTCCCTTCGGGGTGCGATCAGCTCTCCAGTCTGCGCAGCCGTTCCGTGTCGCAGGTGCGGGGGCAGGTGGAGCAGGCCTCGTCCGGGCGGATCGTGTAGTAGAGGCAGCAGCCGGTGCGGGTACGGGTCGGGTGGCGGCGCCCGGACGTGTCGGTTAGGTGGCGGAAGTCGGCGCCGCCGGGGTACGGGGAGACGGCGGAGGGCAGCAGTCCGGTGGCCGCGCGGACGGCGTCGTCCTCCCGGCCGAGAACGCGCCCGAGGTACCAGATCCCGGAGACCAGGTCGTCGGAGACCAGGCCCCACAGGGCGCGCGGTCCCCGGCGGGTGATCGGACCGAGCGCGGTGAGCAGCGGGGCCATGTGGTCGGCCACGGCAGAACGCAACTCGGTGCGCAGCGCCTCCTCGTGCGGGAGCACGGTGACTCCGGGGAGCGTGGCGGCGGGGTCGTCCGGGAGGCAGGACAGGGAGGAACGCGGTGTGATCTTGTACACGCCGGTGGCGAGGTCCAACCGGACGTCCTCGGGCCGGATGCGCGGCACACGGCGCTCCAGGTACCAGACGCCGCTCATCAGCAGGCCGACCGACCAGGCGTAGTCGTGCAGGGCGCGGGAGGCGGCGACGTGGGGGCGGGCGGTGTGCCCGTAGCGCTCCTGGATCCGCGCCGCCTCGGCCCGGACGAAGGCGTCGAGGGCTTCTTGACTGCCCGTCAACTCCGCCCCGATGACGTCCGATTGTGGAACCGGTGCACCCGGCTCCACGACCTGGGCGGTGAGCACTTCGCCGATGTCGACGAGGCGTTGATAGGCACCGCCGAGCACACGCGCGGCGGCGGTGGCCGGCGGGGTCTCCAGGGCGACGCTCATCGGTTCTCCTGCGCAGAAAGTTGCGAGTGGGGTTAGATAGGCAAGGCTTACCTTACTGGCAAGATCGCAAGGCGGTTACCGGGGTGCTCTCATGTCGACGATCAAGGACCGCGCACGTCACAGCCCCTCCACAGCTGGTTGAAAAGTAAAGCATGCCTAACCTAAGCTCCCGGCTCGTGACTGCGACCCAACGGGGTGCGCCGACCGGCGTGCCCTTCCACGCCCTGAGGCACATCCCGATCCTGCTCGCCGGCCTCGGGGCCCTGACCCTGTGCGCCGCGCTGAGCCTCGCCCTCGGCGCGCGCCCGGTGCCCCTCTCGACGGTGGCCGACGCGCTGTTCGGCCACGCCCAGGGCAGGGACGCGCTCGTGGTGACCGGGCTGCGGCTGCCGCGTACGGTCATCGGGCTCGCGGTCGGCGCGGCACTCGGGGTCGCCGGGGCCGTCGCCCAGGGCATCACCCGCAACCCGCTCGCCTCGCCGACCACCCTCGGGATCAACGCGGGTGCCGGTTTCGCGGTGGTGGTCGCCATCTTCGCGCTGAAGCTCGACGACCCCGTCGAGTACGTGTGGTTCGCCTTCGCGGGCGCTGCGGGCGCCGCCCTCCTCGCCCAGGCGCTGGCCCGCCGGGCGGGCGACATCGACCCGGTACGGCTCGCGCTCGGCGGCACCGTCCTCCAACTCGTCCTCCTCTCCTGGACATCGGCGGTCATGCTCCTCAACCAGCGCACCCTGGACGAGGCCCGCTTCTGGCTGGCGGGCTCGCTCTCCGGGCGCTCCCTCGGCACCCTCTGGCCGGTACTGCCCACCCTGCTGCTCGGCCTGCTGGTCGCACTCGCGGTCTCCCCCGCCCTCAACGCGCTTGCCCTGGGCGACGATTCGGCCCAGGCACTGGGCGTCCCGGTGGCCCGGATCCGCCTGGCGGGCGGGATCGCCGTCGTCCTGCTCGCCGGCTCGGCAGTGGCCGTGGCGGGCCCGATCGCCTTCATCGGCCTGGCGGCACCCCATCTCGTACGCCCCCTGCTGGGCGGCGACCACCGCCTCCTGGTCCCCGGCTGTCTGATCGCCGGACCCCTGCTCCTGCTCTCGGCCGACGTACTGGGCCGCCTGGTCGTCCGCCCCTCGGAGCTGGAGGTCGGCATCGTGACCGCGTTCCTGGGCGCGCCGCTACTGGCGCTGCTGGCAAGGAAGGTGGCCCGATGACCGCCGCCGCGCCGGCCGTCCGTACGGCACGGACGGACCACCGCGTGCCGCTCCTCGCCTGCTGCGGACTCGTCGCCGTCCTCGGGCTGCTCACCGTCGCCCTGACCACCGGTGAGACGGGGATTCCGGCGGGCACCGCGCTGCGGGCGCTGGTCGGGCTCGGCGAATCCGGGGACGTGCTGGTGGTGCAGCAGTTCCGGGCGCCGCGGGCCTTCGCCGCGATCGTCGCCGGGGCCGGGCTCGGTGTCGCCGGGTGTGTGCTGCAGCGGCTGTTCCGGAATCCGCTGGCCTCGCCCGACGTCATGGGCGTCACCGGCGGGGCGTCTCTGGGTGCGGTGTCGCTCATCGCGGCCGGGGCCTCGCAGACGCTGATCCCGGTGGGTGCGCTGGGCGGCGGGCTGCTGTCCGCCCTGCTGCTCGGCGTGTTCGCCTGGCGCTCGGGGGTCGCCGTGACCCGGCTGGTGCTGACCGGGCTCGCCGTGCAGGCGGGGCTCGCCGCCGCCGTGAACCTGCTGATCGTGCGCTTCCCGGCCGAGCTTGCCGGGTCCGCGCTCCAGTGGACCACCGGTTCGGTGTACGGACGGACGTGGACGGAGGTGTGGGGAGCGGGCGGCGCCATGGTGGCCGCGCTCGCCGTCACCCTTCTGCTGCACCGACGCCTCGCCGTGCTGGACCTCGGGGACGACTCGGCGGGTGCCCTCGGGGTCAACACCTCCGCCGCGCGGCTCCAACTCCTCCTCGTCGCGGTCGTGCTGGCTTCGCTGGCCGCCGCGCTCGCCGGTCCGGTGACGTTCGTGGCGCTCGCCGTCCCGCACATCGTCCGCTTTCTCACCGGCCCGCCGACGGCCGCCTCCCTGGCGCTGGCCTGTCTCACCGGGGCCGTACTGCTGCTCGCCTCCGACCTGGTGGTCCAGCATCTGCTGCCCGTCGAGGGGCTGCCGGTCGGAGCGGTCACCGCCACGCTCGGCGCGCCCTGGCTGCTGGTGCTGATGTTCCGTCAGAGCAAGCCCGTTCACAGGAGTCACGCATGACCGGCCGACCGGACACCACCAACCAGTTGCGCACCCGGGCTCTCGACCTGCGCTACGGCGACCGGCTCGTCGTCGGCGGGCTCGACCTCACCCTCCCCGGCGGCGCCGTCACCGCCATCGTCGGCCCCAACGCCTGTGGGAAATCAACCCTGTTGAGAGGGCTGAGCCGACTGCTCGCACCCGCCGCCGGCACGGTCACACTCGACGGCTCCGACATCCACCGCATGTCCGCGAAGGCGCTGGCCCTGCGGATGGGGCTGCTCCCGCAGCAGCCGGTCACCCCGGAGGCGATCACCGTCGAGGCGCTCGTCCGGCTCGGCCGCTATCCCCATCAGCGGCTGCTCGCCCCCTGGTCGACGGCCGACCAGCGGGCGGTCGACGAGGCCCTGGAGCGCACCGGCACGACCGCGCTGCGCGACCAGCCCGTCGACCGGCTCTCCGGCGGCCAGCGTCAACGCGCCTGGATCGCCCTGGCGTTGGCGCAGGACACCGAGCTGCTCCTGCTCGACGAACCGACCACCTTCCTCGATCTTCGGCACCAGCTCGACGTACTCGATCTGGTCGCCGCCCTGCACGCCGAGGCGGGCCGCACCGTGGTGATGGTGCTGCACGACCTCGGACAGGCCGCCCGCTACGCGGACCACATAGTGGTCCTCAAGGACGGCCGACTCGCCGCCGCCGGCCCACCGGCCGACGTGCTCGACGCGGAGCTGGTCAGGTCCGTGTTCGACGTGGACTGCCGGGTCATACCCGACCCGGAGACCGGCACCCCGCTGGTCGTGCCCAGAAGCAGCGCGGTGCGGCACTCCGCCACGACCGCCTGACTCACCCCCTGTTCCACAGTTGTCGACAGAAAGTCCAACCCCCCATGCGCAACAGCTCCCACATGCCCGGAATCAGCCGGTTCGGCCGACTCGGCAGGCTCATCGTCATGCTGCTCGCCGTCGTCCTCGGCACCGCCGTGCTCGCCGCCTGCGGCAGCGGCGACTCCGACGACAAGGGCTCGGACACAGCCGCCGAGGCCGCCGCCGACACCGCCGGATTCCCCCGCACCCTCAAGACCGTCATGGGCGAGGTGAAGATCCCCGCCAAGCCGAAGCGGGTCGTCGTCCTCGACACGGGCGAACTGGACGACGTCACCCTCCTCGGCGTCGACCCGGTCGGCGCGGTCGCCCCGCACTTCAAGTCCGAGGGCGGCTTCCCGGCCTACCTGAAGGGCGAGCTGAGCGGCACGAAGGACGTCGGTCCGCTGCTGGAGCCGAACCTCGAACTGATCGCGTCCCTCAAGCCCGACCTGATCCTGTCCTCGAAGGTCCGCCACGAGGCGATCTACAGCAAGCTCGGCGCGATCGCGCCGACCGTCTTCACGGAGACCACCGGCGGTGTCTGGAAGCAGAACCTGAAGGTGCACGCCGAGGCGCTCGGCCTGGAGACCGAGGCCGCCGCCAGGCTCAAGGAGTACGAGACGCGGGCCAAGGCACTCGGCGAGGCCATCAAGGCGAAGGACAAGGGCACCATGCCCACCGCGTCCGTGGTCCGCTTCATCGCCGGTCCGACCCGCCTCTACCAGTCCAACTCCTACAGCGGTGTCGTCCTCGGCGACATCGGTCTGGTCCGCCCGAAGTCGCAGGTCTCGACCGACCCCGAGGTCACGATGAAGGACGTCAGCCCGGAGCAGATCGACAGGGCCGACGCCGACCTGATCTTCGTCACCGCCGCCGACACCGAGGACAAGACCCAGAAGCAGCAGGTCGTCACCAACCCGGTCTGGAAGAGCCTGCCCGCCGTCAAGAACGGCAAGGTCTTCGAGGTCCCGGACGAGATCTGGATGTCCGGCATCGGCGTTCAGGCCGCCGAGCAGATGCTCGTCGACGTGGCCGAGGCCACCGGTGTGGAACTCCCCAAGAAGTAACTCCCGCCGTACGGGAGCGGGGCGCGCCCTTCTGCACGCGCCCCGCTCCCGGGCCCTCCGACCGGGGCCGCAACCCCCCACCCGCTAGCGGAAGTTGTTCCACACCTCATGCGTCTGTACCTGCTCGCCCTCAACCCCACCGACTCCGTCACCGAGGGCTTCCTGCCCGCCGCCGCACGCCTCGGCCTCGACGTCACCGTGCTCACCGACCAGCCCGATGCCCATCGGGCCGTGTACCCGGACGTGGAGGTCCTGGAGTGCGACGTCCGTGACTTCCGGGCCGTCGTCACCCGGATCTCGACGCATCACCGGCCCGACGGCGTCTTCAGCAACAGCGACCACCTCCAGACCCAGACCGCCCTGGCCGCCGACTACTTCGGCCTCCCCGCCAAGGACTGGCGGGCCACGCTCGCCTGCAAGGACAAGGCCGAGATGCGGCGCCGGCTCGCCGTCGCGGGCGTGGACACCGTTTGGTCCGCCGAACTCACGGAGACCGGTCCCGGCGCGCCTGTCGCCCTGGCCGCGCCGTACCCGTGCGTCCTCAAGCCGCGCGAGGGTGTGGCCAGTGAGGACGTCGTCCTCGTCGACAGCGCCGCGGAGTTGACGGCCCGCGCCGGGGAGATCTTCGCTCGGCGCCCGGGTGCCGTCCTGGTCGTCGAGGAGTATCTGCCCGGGGAGCTGTACACCCTGGAGACGCTCGGCGACGGGAACGTCCGGCATGTCCTGGGCGGCTTCCACACCGAGTTGTCGGCGCCGCCGTACTTCATCGAGGAGCGGCTCGTCCTCGTACCGGCCCACCCCGAGCCGGTCGTCGCACAGATACTGGCCCAACTCGACGCGCTGGGCGTCGGGTTCGGCGCATGTCACACCGAGTTCGTGGTGCACGAGGGGCGTGCCCGGATCATCGAGGTCAACTACCGCGCCATCGGCGACCAGGTCGACCTGCTGCTGGCCCGGCTGCTGGGGATCCCCCTCTTCGAGCACATCCTGCGCACCCACCTGGGCGAGCCGCTCCCGGCCGACCTGGGCATCCGCCGCGACGGCGCGGCCCGCCTGGAGTACCCGTACGCCCACCGTGCGGGCACCCTGACCGCGGCTCCCCCGGCGACCGAACTCACCCTGGACGGCGTCCATCTGACGTACCGTCCGCTGCGCGCGATCGGTGAGCGGCACGAACTCCACCGCACCAACCGCGACTACCTGGGCGTGCTGCGGGCCACCGGCACCGACCAGCCGACGGTCGACCGGGTCTCGGCACAGTTCCTGGCGGACCGGCACTGGGAGGTCCAGCCGTGACCGCCGCTTCTCCGGCCCTCGTGACGACCGACGCCGCCGAGGCCGAGCTGCTCACCCGCGTCCTCAGCGCCCTGCTCCGCGAGGACGTGGTGGGCCTGCGCACCCTCGGCACGCTCACCCACCGCCCGGACGGCGTCTGGCTGCGCCACCCGACCGACGGTGACGCCCTGCTGCTGCCGCTCACCGAGGACGGCTTCCAGTGCGTGTACGCCGCCCGACTGCCGCTGCTCGTGCGCGAGTCGGACGGCGCCCGGTTCACCTCGTACGACACCGTCCTCGCCGTACTGCGGGCACTGGCCGATCCGGTGGACCGTGACGGCTTCGACGCCTTCACCGAGGAGTGCCGGCAGACCCTCGCCACCCTGCGGCTGCACGACGCCACGCGGGAGGAGGTCGCCGGGCGGCTGACGGACCGCCATGGAGCCGACACGGCCGACTGGACGGGCCTGACGGCCTCCCTGGCGTACGACACCCTCGCGGCTCGCGTCGACCATCCCGTGTATCCGACCGCACGTGGCCGGTCCGGGCTGACGGAAGAGCAACTTCGCATGTACGCACCGGAGTTCCATCCCCGTTTCGCGCTGCGCTGGCTCGCCGTGCCCCGGGGTGAGGTGACGCTCACGGGTCCGCTGCCGGAGGGCTGGCCGACGCCCGCGATGCTCGGCATGGAGGATCTGGAGAGCACGCATCTCACCCTGCCCGTGCACCCGTTGACCGTCGGCGCCCCGCTCGACGAGGCACTGCGCGTCACCGGCCTCGCGGGACGCGCCCGGCTCGCCCGGGTCGGGTACCTCGACGTGGTCCCGACACTGTCCATGCGTACCGTCGCGGTGGCCTCCGATCCCACCCTGCACCTCAAACTACCTCTGGCCACAGCTACGTTGGGGCTGCGCAACCGGCGCTCCATCAAGCCGGGCACGCTCGTGGACGGCGCCGCCGGGCAGCGGCTGACCGAGCGGGTCGTCGCACACGAGCCGCGCTTCGAGGACACCGTCCTGCACGCCGACGAGACCACGTACGCGCATGCCGGACACGAACTCCTCGCCGTCCTGTGCCGCCGCTACCCGGCCGGCCTGGACGACGCCGCCATCGTCCCGCTGGCCGCGCTGCTGGCCGAGGCGCCCGCCGGACGGCTGGTCGTCGACCAGCTCGCCGACCGCTTCCACGACGGCGACCCGCTCGCCCTGCTGGACGCCTGCCTCACCGTCCTCTTCGACTGGCAGACCACCCTCTTCGGTCACGGCATCGCCCTGGAGTCGCACCAGCAGAACGTCTCGCTGGTGCTGGGGCCCGAACCGGGCCGGGTGCGGCTGCTGTTCAAGGACAACGACGGCCCACGCATCAACACCGCGCGGCTCGCAACCGCCTTGCCGGGGCCGTGGGGCTTCGACGACGAGCGGACCTACGGCACCGAGGACGGACCGGTCGTCGATGTGTTCGCCACCATCACCGTCCATCTGTGCGCGGGCGCCTACGCGTTCGGACTCGCCCGGCACGGGCGCGCCCCGCTCCCCACGCTGCTGGGGCTGGTCCGCGACCGGCTCGGCGAGGCCGTCGACCGGCTCGGCGGCACCCCCGCCGCCGAACTGCGCGCCCGGATCCTGGACGCTCCGCACCTGCCCGTGAAGGCCATGGTCAGCGCCGGAACCCTGCTCAGCAAGGAGCGTTCGGGCGCCGCCGACATCAACAAGCACTACACCACCGGCCCCAACTACCTTCTCCACGCCGAAGACGAGTCCGGGCCGCACACCGGGGACGCCGAGTGAGCGCCGAGGCGTGGCGCCTGCCGCGACGCTCCGCGTTCGGCCGTGGACAGGTGCACGCGGTGGCCGGCTGCTACTTCGTCGCGTCATTCGCCGCCCTGGGCCTTCCCCCGTATCTCACCCAGATCCTCCCGGAGTTGGGCGACAGCTCCGCGCGCTGGGCCGGGGTGCTGTACGTGGTGCCGACGGTGTTCGGTGCGCTCGGCGCCCCCTTCTGGGGCAGACTCGCCGACCGCTTCGGCCGCAAACGGCTTCTGCTGCGCGCCCAGTTGGGCCTAGCCGTCGCCTTTCTGCTCGCCGGATGGGCCGACTCACTGGCCACGTTCACGGCGGCACTGATCCTCCAGGGCATCCTCGGGGGCACCTTCGCCGCGTCCAACGGCTATCTGGGCGCCGCGCTGGAGGGCCCCGCCCTGTCGAAGGCGCTCACTCTGATGCAGGGCAGCGCCCGGGCCGCCCTGGTCGTCGCGCCGATCGTCGTCGGCTCACTGTCGGGCTGGCTGTCACCGCACCGCCAGTACGCGCTACTGGCCGTACTCCCGCTGGCCGCCGCCCTGTTGCTCGCCGCGCTCCCCGAACCGGTCGAGGAACAGACAGCGGAGTCCATACCCGAGACCACCGCGCGCACCTCCGCGCCGGTGGTCTCCCTGCGCACCCTGTACGCCCTGGAGTTCGCGTTCGTGTTCTCCACCGTCATCTCCTTCCCCTATCTGATCTCCCTGGTGGAGGACCAACTGCCGGGCACCTCGGCGACCTTGTCCGGCGTCCTCTTCGCCGTGCCGCACCTGGTCTATCTGGTGTCGGCGCTGGCGGTGCACTCGGCGGTCCGGGTCCGGCCCCGGACCGGGATCGTCCTCGGCTTCGCCTGTATCGCGTTCGGCCTGGCCGGACACGGCGTCGCCGATTCGCTGCCCGCGCTGATCACCGTACGACTGGTCCTCGGGGCCGGGCTCACGCTCGGCCTGGTGTCCCTGTCGGTACTGGCCGCCGACTGCGCCAAGGGCCGTGCGCCCGGCGGGATGTTCGGCTCACTGGAGTTCTTCTCCAAGGCCGGCGCCGTCGTCGCCGGCCTCGCCGCGGCGGCGGGCAGCGCCCGGTTCGGCCCGGCCGCGCCGGTGCTGACCGGCGGCGGAGCCGCCGCCGTCACCGTGCTCGCCTCCCTCTTCCTCCCCAACCCCCGCTCGCCCCGCGCCCGTTGGAGCCGCTGATGCCCTCGCTGACCGACTCACCCGACGCCACCACCGCCCCCGCCGGGCTCCCCACCGCCGACGACGTGGTGACCCACACTCTCCTCAACTGCCTGCTGCGCGAGGTCTCGGGCCCGGAACGCCAGACCGTCGTCGACGACGGCCACCTCCTGCTCCGCCTGCCCCGCCGCGGCGTTCTCCTGCGGGTCGGCCTGCGCCGTACGTCGCTCCTGGGCGCCCATCGCTTCAGCGGCCCGGTGAGCGAGCAGGCCGACGACGGCTGGGCTGTGGTGGACTGGCGGCGCCTGGCCGAGTACACGCGCGACGAGCTGTCCCTGCGGACCGGTGAACGCAACGAGGAGTTCCTGGAGCAGATCGCCTCCAGCCACCGGGCCGTCACGGCCGCCCTGGCCGGTGAACGCCCTGCCGGACCGGCGGACGGCCACCTCGCCGCCTACCTCGCCTCCGAACAGTCCCTGCTGTTCGGCCACCGCTTCCACCCCACGCCCAAGGCCCGCACCGGCGACCCGCGCGCCTGGGCGGCGTACGCACCGGAGACCGCGGCCGTCTTCCCGCTGCGGCACCTCGCCGTCCGCGCCCACCTGATCGCCGAGGAGAGCGCCGCCCCCTGGGCGCCGGCCGCGCTGGACGGTCAGCGCAAGGACGTACCCGACGGCTACCGTCTGCTGCCCACCCACCCCTGGCAGTACGACACCCTGCGCCGGCACCCGCTGCTGCGGGCCGCGTCGGAGCGCGGCGACATCCTGGACCTCGGCCCGGGCGGCCGCCCCTTCGCCGCCACGGCATCCGTGCGCACCCTGTACGACGGCGAGACGTTCCTCAAGTTCAGCCTGAATGTGCGGATCACCAACTGCCTGCGCAAGAACAGCAGTTACGAGCTGTCCGGCGCCGTCGCCCTCACCCGCGCCCTCGCCCCGGCCCTCACCGACCTGGCCGAGCGCTTCCCCGGCAGCGCGGTGCTCCGCGAACCCGCCTACCGCACGCTCGCCCTGCCCGGCCCCGACGGCACCCCGGACCGTGAACTCTTCGAGGGCTTCGGCGTGATCGTCCGCGAGGGCCTGCCCCGACATCTCGCACCGGGGGCAACTCCCCTGCTGGCTGCGGCGGTTGCCGACGAGTACCCGTCAGGTGCCGCCCATGTCTCCCGGCTGCTCACGGACGCGGACCCGGACACGGCCCTCGACTGGTGGTCGGCGTATCTCGAACTGCTCGTCCCGCCCGTCCTGGCCGCCTACTTCGACCACGGGCTGGTCCTGGAGCCGCACCTCCAGAACGTGCTGATCTGCGTGGGCGCCGACGGCCGTCCCGTCCAGGTGCTCTTCCGGGACCTGGAGGGCACCAAGCTGGTGCCCGAGCATCACGCCGAGGCGCTGACCGCTGTTCCGGCCGATGTCGCGGGCCCGATGACGTACGACGCGGAGCGCGGCTGGGACCGGGTCGTCTACTGCCTGCTCGTCAACCACATCGCCGAACTTCTCGCCGCCCTGGCCGACCTGTACCCTCGCGCCGAGGCCGAACTGTGGGCGAGGGTGCGTGACACACTTCGGTCCTACGCCGACCGTTCCGGCTGCCCGCCTCGGCTCGCCGCACTGCTCGCCGGGGTGCCACTGCCCGCGAAGACAAACCTTCTCACCCGCTGGGAACGCAAGGCGGACCGCGAGGCAGGATACGTACGCCTGCCGTCCCCGCTCGCCGAGGACATCCTGCGCGACACCACCCGGAGCACCCGATGACCCTCGCCGTGCGCGACCACACACTGTCCCTGTCCACCACGGAACTGCCCGCCTACGTCTATGACTTGACGGAACTGCGCGGTCACGCGGCGATGGTCCGGGAAGCGCTGCCCGAGCGGGTCGAGCTGTACTACGCGGCCAAGGCCAACCCGGAGCCGGAGATCCTGGCCGCGCTCTCGCCGTACGTCGACGGCTACGAGGTGTCCTCGGGCGGCGAACTCACCCATGTCGCCGGGGCGGTGCCTGGCCGGCCACTGGCTTTCGGCGGGCCAGGCAAGACGCCGGAAGAGGTGCTGACCGCGCTGAGACTGGGCGTCGACCGGTTCCACATCGAGAGCGAGCACGAGCTGCACATGCTCGCCGAACTGACGCGGCAGGTCGGCCCGGAGCGCCGGGTGGCGGTGCTGGTGCGGGTCAACATCCCGCTGTCCGAGGGCTCGTTGGCGGGCAGCTCGCTGACGATGGGCGGTCGGCCGACTCCCTTCGGACTCGACCCGGCCGGGGCCACGCCGGTGTTCCGGGCGCTGACGAACGGAACGTACCCGCAGCTCGAACTGCGCGGAATCCACGCCCACCTGGCGAGCGGACTCGACGCCCGGGAGCAGCTGGCCGTGGCCGAGTCGGTGGTCACCTGGGCGGCCGGGCTCGGCGTGTGCATCGCCGAGGTGAACGTCGGCGGCGGGATGGCCGTCGACTACGCCGCCCCGGCCCGCCGTTTCGACTGGGCGGCCTTCGGCAGGGGCCTGACATGGCTGACCGAGGCGTACCCGGAACTGACCCTGCGCATCGAGCCGGGCCGGGCGCTGACCGCGTACTGCGGCTGGTACGCCACCGAGGTACTGGACGTGAAGCGGAGCCACGGCGAGGAGTTCGCGGTCGTCCGGGGCGGCACGCACCATCTGCGCACCCCGGCGACGAAGGGCCACGACCAGCCCTGCACGGTGCTGCCGGTGGACACCTGGCCGCACCCGTGGCCACGCCCGACGGCCGAGGAGCCACGGGTCACGCTCGCCGGCCAGCTGTGCACGCCGAAGGACGTACTGGCCCGGCTGGTGCCGGCACGGGGGCTGCGGGCGGGCGACCGGGTGCTGTTCTCACTGGCGGGCGCCTACGCGTGGAACATCTCCCACCACGACTTCCTGATGCATCCGAAGCCCGGTTTCCACTTCCTCGGCGCGGAGCCGGTGGCGACGAACCGACCGGAATAGCGCACACGTACGACAAACGCGTGGGCCGCCCGGTCCGGCCGGGCGGCCCACATGCCTCGGTACGTACGTCCGTCAGGCCTCGATGCCCGGCAGCAGACCGGTCACGGGGGCTGCCAGGTCGGTCAGCTGGTGCAGCTGGCTCAGGTCGCTCAGGCGGTTGAGCGAGCTCAGCTGGCTGGAGACGCGGGGCAGGTCGTCCTGGTACTGGGCGGGAATCTCGCTCACGGCGAGCGAGTCGAGCTGGGTGATGGGGTTGAGCTTGCCCGCGTTCTGGTCGGCGGCGGGAGCCGCGCTCGCCAGCGGGGCGGCGAGGCCGGTGACGCCGACAGCGAGACCAACGGCGGCAGCGATTCGTCGTGTTGAGATCATGTAGTCATGAACGGCGCGCGCCCCGCACCGGACACGGGCACCGCGTCCCGCTCACCCGTCAGGCTCATCCTCTTGTCTGCGCTTGCCGAGGCTCCCTGGACGGAGGACGCTCGGGAGGAGAGGTCCCCCGCGGCCCGCGCCCGATCGGGCCGCAGCCCTCGGAGGAGGTCACCATGGGCACCGCGGCAAGCCCCGCCTTCGACACCGAAGCACTGCGCCGGGGCATCGAAGGACACGACGCGACGGCACTGCTGTCGCTCTACGCCGAAGACGCCGAACTGCGCGTCATCGACCGCAACACCCAGCCCAGCCACCCGATGGTCAAGCGTGGGCGCGGCGAGATCGGCGCCATGCTGAACGAGGTGTACAGCAGGGACATGACCCACAAGCTGGAGCAGGTCGTCGTCCAGGGCGACCAGGTCGCCTACACCGAGTCCTGCGAGTATCCGGACGGGGTCCGCGTGCTGGCCAGCGCGATGCTGTCCCTGCGCGACGGCAAGATCGTCGACGAGACCCTGGTGCAGGCATGGGACGAAGAAGGCGGGTGAGGCCCTCCGTTAGGCTGAACCCGGGTCGTGACTGGCGCTGAGGTGGAGCACCACCGGGGAGCGGCCCGCACGGAGGCCTGTGTTTCTCCGTGGACGCGGAGTGCGTGCCGTGCGCCTGGGCGATGACGACTGTCAGCTCAGGAGTGGCTCATGTCCCAGGCCCGGCTCATCGACGGCACCTCGCTCGCCCGACGCATCGCCGACGACACCGCGAAGAAGGCCGCCGAACTCACCGACCGCACGGGTACGGCACCCTGTCTGGCGACGGTGCTGGTGGGTGCCGACCCCGCCTCCGTCACCTACGTCCGGATGAAGCGGAACCGCTGCCGCAAGGCCGGCATCGAGTCCCGCCATGTCGAGCTGCCCGCCGCCACGACCACCGGGGAACTGGTCGGCGCGTTGCGCGCCCTCTCGGACGATCCCGCTGTGCACGGCATCCTGCTGCAGCACCCCATGGGGGCGCACATCGACGAGCGGGCCGCGTTCGAGGCGATCGCGCCGGAGAAGGACGTCGACGGCGTCACCTTCGCCTCCTTCGCGACGATGAGCTTCGGCCTGCCGGGCTTCGTGTCCTGCACGCCCGGCGGCATCATGCGGCTGCTGGACGAGTACGGGGTCGATCCGTCCGGCAGGCGGGCCGTGGTGGTGGGCCGGAGCGCGATCCTCGGCAGGCCGGTCGGCATGCTGCTCCTCGGACGCGATGCGACGGTGACGTACTGCCACTCGCGGACCCGGGACCTGTCGTCCGTCGTGCGCGAGGCGGACATCGTGGTCGCCGCCGTGGGCCGGCCCCGGCTGATCCGGGGCGAGGACATCAAGCCCGGCGCCGTCGTGATCGACGCCGGGTACAACCCCGGGAACACCGGCGACGTCGACTTCGACTCCGCCGTCGAGCGGGCCGGGCTGATCACCCCGGTTCCGGGCGGCGTCGGTCCGATGACGATCGCGACGCTGCTGGAGCAGACCGTCGAGGCCGCCGCCCGGCAGCTCGGGGTGTGATCAGCGCATCCAGGCGCTGTAGTCCATGACGTCGCCCGCTTTCAGACCCCACTCGGGCTCGGCGGTGGTGGCGGTGTCCTCCAGGCCGAGGACGGCACCGGTGACCGGGTCCATGATCAGCATCTGACGGGAGCCGCGTCCGTCGTACACATACGCCTGGCCGGGCCGCCCGAGCCGGTCCGTCACCCGGCCGACAGGCCGCAGCCCTCCGGCGTCCGCCAGCAGCCTGGCGACGGCCGCGTCCTCGCGGGCCCCGAGGGTCCAGTGGTCGAGCAACACCCGCACCGCGTCGAGGAGTTCGCGGGTCGTCAGCGCGGTGCTCGGGTACTGCGTCTCCTGAAGGTAGGCCTTCAGGAGGCCCGGGTCGTGCGGCGGCGGCGACTCGGGCGGGGCGTCGCTCCAGCTCGGCCCGAACGTCTGCTCGCTGATGACGTGTCCGTCCTCGACCAGGTCGGTTCCGTCGTCCCCCTCACTCAGGACCGGCCGACCGGGATGCTGTGGATCGGTCGCCACGACCAGTTCCGTATGGCTCGCGTCGGCCCGCCAGCGTACGACGCGTTCGACGGGCAGCGTGATCGGGGGCGCGTCCTCCGACATGCCCATGCTCCACGTCTGTACGTGGGTGCCCCTGCGGAGTTCCGGCGAGCCGTCCGCCGCTGCCGCCTCGGCGATCTCGGCCATCCTGGCCAGGGGTACGGGGGTGGAGCCGGCCTGCACGAGCAACGGGCGGGGGGCGGCCACCGCCGGGGCGGTGTTGGGGCCCACGAGGAGCAGGGCCAGCGCGGTCGCGGCGACCACCGCGACGGTCGCGAGGCTCCACATCCAGCGGGTGCGGCGACGGCCGAACGGGCCGCCGCCGTGCAGCAGTCGGTTGAGCCGGCGCTCCGCGTCGTGGTCCAGTGGTCCGTCGCCGAAGTGGGGGCCGTCCGCCGGCACGGGGTTGGCGCCGCGCAGCAGGTCGAGTTCGTCAGGCATGGCCGTGTTCCTTCGGGGAGTTCACGTCGGCGGCGAGCGTGGGGCGTATCCGGTCGATCTCGGTTCTCAGCCGGCGCCGGGCCCGGTGCAGCCGCATCGCCGCCGCGCGTGTACCGCAGTCCAGAGCCACGGCGACCTCGTCGACGGCGAGTTCCTCCCAGGCCGTCAGGCGCAGGACCTCCTGGTCGGCCGGGGTGAGCCGGGCGAGCGCCTCGTGCACCCAGGCGCCCGGCGACTCCGTGTCGGGGCTCGCCACGACCTGCCTGCCGTGCGCCGTCTCGTCGTTGCCCAGCCGGTCGACCAGCCGACGCCGACGGCCCTGGCCGCGTACCGCGTTGGCCAGGCAGTTGCGTGCCACGCCGTACAGCCAGGGCAGCGGGGACGCCGGCAGGTCGCCGCGCCGCCGCCAGGCGACGGTGAACACGTCCGCCACCACTTCCTCCACCTCGCTGGTACGGCCGTCCAGTCGTCGAGCGACATAGCGGCTGACCGCCCAGTAGTGCTCGCGATAGGCAGCGGCGAAGGTCTCGTCGTTGCTCATGTCCCGTTCTTGTCCGGCACTCCGCGGATCGTCACACCCGTTTCCGTGATCCTCGTCGCGTCACCCGAGTGTGACGTCCGGGCCGGGCGCGGACACAGGCGGGGCGTGAAGACCATCAACGTCAGACCCGCTGTCGAACCCCGCACCACCAAGAGCCCAAGAAGCGTCAAGTGGCTGACGACCACTGACCACAAGACGATCGGCACGCTGTATCTGGTGACGTCGTTCGCGTTCTTCTGCATCGGTGGCGTGATGGCGCTGTTCATGCGCGCCGAGCTGGCCCGGCCGGGTCTGCAGATCATGTCGAACGAGCAGTTCAACCAGGCGTTCACGATGCACGGCACGATCATGCTGCTGATGTTCGCGACGCCGCTGTTCGCCGGTTTCACCAACTGGATCATGCCGCTGCAGATCGGCGCCCCCGACGTCGCGTTCCCGCGGCTGAACATGTTCGCCTACTGGCTGTACCTGTTCGGCTCGACGATCGCGGTCGGCGGCTTCCTCACCCCCTCCGGTGCTGCCGACTTCGGCTGGTTCGCCTACTCCCCGCTCTCCGACGCCGTCCGCTCCCCGGGCATCGGCGCCGACCTGTGGATCATGGGCCTGGCCTTCTCCGGCTTCGGCACCATCCTCGGCGCGGTCAACTTCATCACCACCATCATCTGCATGCGCGCACCCGGCATGACCATGTTCCGCATGCCGATCTTCGTGTGGAACGTGCTGCTGACCGCGGTCCTCGTCCTGCTCGCCTTCCCCGTTCTCGCCGCCGCGCTCTTCGCGCTGGAGGCGGATCGGAAATTCGGCGCACACATCTTCGATGCCGCCAACGGTGGTGCCCTGTTGTGGCAGCACCTGTTCTGGTTCTTCGGGCATCCGGAGGTGTACATCATCGCGCTGCCGTTCTTCGGCATCATCAGCGAGGTCATCCCGGTCTTCTCCCGCAAGCCGATGTTCGGCTACATGGGCCTGATCGGCGCGACCATCGCCATCGCCGGCCTGTCCGTGACCGTGTGGGCCCACCACATGTACGTCACCGGCGGAGTCCTCCTGCCGTTCTTCTCCTTCATGACGTTCCTCATCGCCGTACCGACGGGCGTGAAGTTCTTCAACTGGATCGGAACCATGTGGAAGGGGTCCCTGTCGTTCGAGACCCCGATGCTCTGGGCCACCGGCTTCCTGATCACCTTCACCTTCGGCGGCCTGACCGGCGTGATGCTCGCGTCACCCCCGATCGACTTCCACGTGTCCGACACGTACTTCGTCGTCGCCCACTTCCACTACGTCGTCTTCGGGACGGTCGTGTTCGCCATGTTCTCCGGCTTCCACTTCTGGTGGCCGAAGTTCACCGGCAAGATGCTCGACGAACGCCTCGGCAAGATCACGTTCTGGACCCTGTTCATCGGCTTCCACGGCACCTTCCTTGTCCAGCACTGGCTGGGTCCCAACGGGATGGTGCGCCGCATCCCCGACTACCTCGCGGTCGAGGGCCTCACCGCGCTGAACACGATCTCGACCATCTCCTCGTTCGTCCTCGGTCTCTCCGTGCTCCCGTTCCTCTACAACGTGTGGAAGACCGCGAAGTACGGCAAGAAGGTCGAGGTCGACGACCCGTGGGGCTACGGCCGTTCGCTGGAGTGGGCCACCTCGTGCCCGCCCCCGCGGCACAACTTCCTCACCCTGCCGCGGATCCGCAGCGAATCCCCGGCCTTCGACCTGCACCACTCCCCCCAGCAGCAGGAGTTGACCCGACAGTGACCGCGAGAGACCACGACGGCCAGGTCGACGTGACGGCTCTGGTCAACGAGATCCAGGGCCACCTGCTCATCGCCGCGACCCGCCAGGAGGGACACGAGGCCGCCGCCCGCTTCACCGCCTCCCTCGACTGGCTGACGAATCATCAGCGAGCCGAGTTGGAAAGGCAGTTCGCGGCAGAACATCTCGCTGTGGTCCGGACCTCCTGGCAGCGCACCGCGGCCCGCAGCACGGAGTTGCGGGCCGAGTACGAGGCGAAGTACCGCCGCCTGAAAGGCAGGCTGACGGCCGTGGCTCTGGCGCTCGCGGCGACTACACCGCTCCTTCTGCTCCTCCTCGCTCCGCCACGACGCTAGGCGCTCCACGAGAGGGGCGGTCGGTTCGTTGACCGCGGGCCGATGATGGCTGATCACGCAGTTCCCCGCACACCCCGGGGCACCATACTGGCTCCCGTGCGCGTAGCGATCATGACGGCAGGCTCACGAGGTGATGTGGCCCCCTTCACCGGGCTCGGGCACGGCCTTGCCCGGGCCGGGCACGAGGTCACCCTGGTCACGCACGGCTGCTTCGAGCCGCTGGTGGCGGGGGCCGGGGTCGGGTTCCATGCCCTGCCCCTGGATCCCCGGGCGGAGCTGGAGTCGCCACGCGGGCGCGGGCTTCACCGCAGCGCGACCGGGGCCGGGAAACTCCTGAGGGTGGTCGAGATGGCGCGACGGCTCGTCGACCGGATGACCGACGACCTGCTGGCCGCAGCCCGCGTGAACGACGTGCTGCTGCTGTCCAGTTCCCTGGGACCCCTGGGGCACACCATCGCGGAGGGGTTGCGACTGCCGAGCATGGGCGTGTATCTCCAACCGCTCGCTCCGACAGGTGAGTTCGGGCCGGCCCTCCTCGGGGGCCGCTCCTGGGGCCCGGCGGGCAACCGGCTCGCCGGGAACGGGGTGAGCATGGCCGTCGAGCAGGTCTTCGCCTCGACCGTGCCTGCCGTACGGGACCGGCTGGGCCTGCCCCGCCACGCCCCGGGGGCCGCACGCCGCGCCCGGGAACGCCGGGGCTGGCCGGTGCATCACGGCTTCAGCCCGCTGGTGGTGCCCCGGCCCCGCGACTGGCGCCCCGGGCTCGACGTCTCCGGCTACTGGTGGCCGTACGACGCCCGGCCCCAGCTGCCGTCCCAGCTGGAGGAGTTCCTCGCCTCGGGCCCGCCGCCGGTCTTCGTGGGCCTGGGCAGCGCCACCGTGCCCGATCCCGGGCAGCTGAGCGCGGCCGTCGTCGGGGCCCTGCGGCAGGCCGGGATGCGTGGGGTTGTCCAGCGGGGGTGGGGCGGGCTCCGAGCGGACGGCGACGACATGCTGACGATCGGCGAGGTCGCGCACTCCGCGCTGTTCCCCCGTATGGCGGCCGTGGTCCACCACTCGGGAGCGGGTACTACCGCCGCCGGCCTGCGGGCCGGAGTGCCGGCGGTGCCCGTGCCGATCCAGTTCGACGAGGGTTTCTGGGCGGCACGGCTGGTCTCCCTGGGCGTGGCACCACGGACGCTTCCGCTGCGGAGGCTGACGACCGCCGAACTGGCGTCGGCCCTGGTACGGGCGACCAGCGACCCCTCGTACCGGGAGCGGGCGCGCGCCCTCGCGGCCCGGATCGGCGCGGAGGACGGTGTCGGGCCCGTACTGGAGTCGGTGAACCGGCTGGCCGGGTGAATTCCCCCGACGTCGCCTCGGCTCGGCAGAAGGCCGGCAGACGTCAGGAGTCGCCGGCGACCTCGGCGGTGTCACCGGCAGGCTCGGCGCGCGGGGGCTCCCAGCCGGCCGGGCGCAGGATGCCCAGCAGCATCCGCACCAGTTCGTCCACCACCTCGTCCAGCGTGGCGTCCACCCATCCGGCGCTCCAGTCGTGCAGCAGGCCGTTGACGCTGCCGATGAAAGCCGTCGCGGCGAGATGGTAGTCGCGCGGCGCCGCCTCTCCGCGGGCGACGGCTGCCTCCGCCTCCGTGCAGATGAGGTTCACCCAGCGTGAGCGGCGGGTGAGACGCTGTTCCTCCAGCCGGGAGCTGACTCCGATGATCTCGACGAAGGTCATACGGATGCGGCGGGGGTCGGCGGTGACGTTGGCGGCGTAGGCGCGGAAGATCGCGGCGGCTCGTTCGGCGATGGGCAGGCCCTCTGCGGCGGCCAGCGCGGTGAGCGCCGCTCCCTCGGCCCAGTCGTTGACCTGGAGGTGAAGGGCGGCCAGGACGTCCTCCAGGGTGCGGAACTCCTCGTAGAACTGGCGGGTCGACAGACCCGCCGCCTCACTGAGCGCGGCGACGGTCGTCGAGCGGTAGCCCGGCGTGTCGCCGAACAGCTGGAGTGCGGCGTCCAGGAATCTCCGGCGCCGCTCGGCCTGTCGCTCCTCGGCCGTCCTGCCTGCGTAGCGGCCGGTCGGCGCCCTGAGTCTGCCCGCCAATGAACCCTCCTTCATCGTCCGGGGGCCAAGTTTGTCCTGCACGCAGTCTTGTGGAGAAGGGCACCCCCTCCTTACTTTCCAGTAAGTCCAATCTGAACGTGACCGTGTTCAGTTTCCCGCCCGCAGTCGCCGTTCCCCCTTATGCCCGACATGTCATGCACCCGCCACAGACCGTCTGTCCACTCCCGGAGGGGAGAGCACTCATGCCCGCTTTCAGATCCAGGCACCTCTGTGCCATGGCCGCCGCCCTCGTCCTGACCGTCACCGCACCCGCGGCCGGCTCCGCCATCGCCGCGACCGAGGCCGCTGACTCCGACACGGCCGCCGCCGCGAGCCTGCGCGAGGTGATGTTCGTCGGCAACAACTGGGAAGGCACCGCCGACGTCGTCAAGTCCACCGGCGACTTCGCCAAGATCGGCCGGATCAACGTCGTACCGGACAAGGCGGCGCGGCTGGCCGCGATCAACGCCGATCCGATCAAGTGGATCTACTTCATGGCCATCCGCAACGGAGTCGGCGAGGGCCACGACCAGCTGGTCGACGACATGTACTCCACCCCGGACGGCAAGTCGGTGGTCGTTTCCCGGCCGAGCTTCGCCGACGTCGTGTCGATCGACCTCGCCACCGGGGCGATCAACTGGCGCTTCCCCGTGTCGGGTTACCGCTCGGACCACATGGCGGTATCCCCCGACGGCACCCGGGTCGCGGTCTCCGCGTCGATCTCCAACACCGTGCACGTGCTGAACATCAACACCGGTGCGCAGATCGGTTCGTTCGCCACCGGCGACAAGCCGCACGAGAACATCTTCACCAAGGACGGCAAGTACATCTGGAACATGGCCATCGGGGACGTCAACACCTCGCAGGACGCTCCGTGGCAGGACTTCACCAAGGGCGACCGGAAGATCGTGGTCGTCGACGCGGCCACCTTCAAGCAGGTCAAGGTGATCGACATGCGGGACCGGCTCAACGCCATCGGCCTCAACGACTACTCGGACGCGGTCCGCCCGGCCGCCTTCTCGCCCGACGAGTCGAAGCTGTACTTCCAGGTCTCGTTCTTCAACGGCTTCTTCGAGTACGACATCGCCACAGACAAGATCACCCGGACCAAGACCCTGCCGAAGAACCCGGCGACCAGCGACGACCGCACCACGTTCGTCAACGACTCGCGCCACCACGGCATCTCGATGAAGCCGGACGGCACGAAGCTGTGCGTCGCGGGCACGATGGACGACTACGCGACGGTCGTCGACCGCGCGACACTCCAGGAGGGCCCGCTCGTCCCCGCCTCGAAGCCCTACTGGGCCACGGTGAGCGGCGACGGCAAGTCCTGTGTCATCTCGGAGAGCGGCGCCGACCAGATCACGGCCATCGACTTCGCCACCGGGCTGAAGACGGTGTCCGTGCCGGTCGGCGACCACCCCCAGCGAGTCCGCCTCGGCCATGTCGAGGCGGACTGGACTGGCCCGGCGACCAACTGACCCGTGATTCCGGGTCGGTTGACCGCCGGTCGATCGACTAGCTGAACTCCTGCGCGGCCCACGAAGCCAGTTCGGCCCGCGCAGCGTTCAGTACGGTCGCCGAAGGAGCCGTCGCCCCGTTGGTCACCAGCGCGTAGTGCAGGACTCCCGAGTCCGGCGCGGTGAGCAGCAGGCGGCGGCTTCCCGTGTTGCCGGGGTCGGTGCCCGCCGCGATCGGGGTCGTACTGGTGTAGGCCGGCGGGCCGTAGACCGTGCCGAGGTCGGAGACGACCGTGGTGGTCGCCGTCGGGAAGGACGCCGGCAGATGGAGTTCGGTCGGCGCCGAGATGCCCTTCGACCGCCACACCAGCACGCCGTACTGCCCCGAGCCCACCAGCGTGGACACGTTCGGCAGTGAACTCGGCACCGGGTTCCAGGTGAGGGTCGTGGACCCGTCCCGGGAGCGGTCCTCGTAGGTGAAGGCGAGCGTCGTCCCCGCCGTGGCGCCCGGATAGACGCGGTCCAGCATCCGGGCGTCCTGGCGCAGGACGGCCGTACCCGAGTCGTCGAGGCGTACGGCGGACAGGTCCTCGTCGTTCCAGGCGTCACCGGTGGTGAGCACCTTGTCGGGGTTGTCGTTCATCAGCTCATGGTGACGGCCGTTGTAGATGTCCCACTGCCACTGGCTGCCGGACAGCACCGGGCCCGATCCGCTCGCGTTGGCCCACCAGCTCGCCCCCTTCACCCGGGAGTCGAGCCCCTGGTACATCGCCTTGAGGACGGTCGGCGCCTTGTCGGAGACGTTGCCGTTCAGCGGGTGGCCGAACTCGCTGACGATCCCCGCCGTACCGCCTGCCGCGGCCCGGTCACGGATCGTCCCCATGTCCGTGGCGTACTGGCCGTCCTCCGCCTTGCCCCACATGAAGACGCCGGAGATCGCCTTCTGGTCGTAGAAGTGGGTGTTGAAGACGTAACGCGGGCCGATGGTCCCGGCGTCGAGCAGTCCGCCCTCCTGCTTCTGGAAGTCGATGTTGGCGTTCCAGAAGAGGTTCGGCTCGACGAAGGCGGGCTTGTCCTGCCAGCCGGCCGTGTCCATCCGGGCCCGGAACTTGACGTAGAAGGGCCACATGACGTCCTTCTCCCAGGCCCGGCTGGTCTGGCCCGAGTCGAGAGTCCCGAAGTGCGGCTCGTTGTAGGGGTCGAAGCCGACGACACCCGTGAACTGGGCACTGGTGAGGTTCTGTTTCAGGTACGCCATCGTCTTCTGCGCGGTGTCGAGGAACGAGTCCTGGATTCCGTAGGTGTTGTGCCAGAAGTCGTAAGTCGCCTTCGTCACCGCCGCGTTCGAGGTGATGTTCTGCCCCCAGAAGGGGCAGATCCCGCAGTACTCGTCCGGGTAGTTACCGAGGTCGACGGCCCACTTGGGGGCGCCGTCGCCGGTGTACCAGCTGTCCGAGTCGAAGAGCCAGCGGGAGTAGAGATCCTGGTGGAAGTCGGGGTAGACGCGGATGCCCGCGTCCAGGAAGGCACCCATCTGAGCGGTGGCGGCGGCCAGATAGCTGCTGCTCACCGAGCCACGGACAGGCTCCGCGTACGCCCAGGAGAGCAGGAAGCGGACGCTGTTGCCGCCGCCGAGCGCTCGCAGGGCGGTCGCCGACTTCTTGGCGTCGGCGACCGAGGCGAAGGGCAGTCCGTTGTTCTCCTTGAGCTTCGTCTCACCGGAGACGTTGTAGCCACGGAGAACGACCTCGCGGCCCAGAGCGTCGGTGAACCGACCGTTCTGAACGGTGAGGGTGGTGGAGGTAGGAGAGTCGAACCAAAGGGTGTCGGCCCGGGCGGGCTGGGAGCCGACGGTGGTCACGAAACCCGTGACCAGGACCAGTACGCCGAGCAGATGCACACGCAACTTCGACATGTGCATTACAGTCCCGCGCGCATCAGGAGTCGTCAATACCAACTGACTCCTGAGTAATCTTCAGCTTTTGACTCTCATGGGCGATCATCAAGGCACATGGGCGACAAAAGGAGCGAATCGTGCGTGACATTCTCCCCGCGCTCGGGCGTTGGTACGCCGCGGACGAGCCGTTCGGTCTCGCCACCGTCGTCTCGGTGAGCCGCAGCGCCCCCCGTGACCCCGGGGCCGCGATGGCGGTGGGGCCCGGCGACGAGGTGGTGGGCAGTGTGTCCGGGGGCTGCGTCGAGGGCGCGGTGTTCGAGCTGGCCCAGGAGGTCGTGGCGAGCGGTGAGGCACGGCTGGAGACCTTCGGCTACAGCGACGAGGACGCCTTCGCGGTGGGGCTGACCTGCGGCGGTGAGATCACCCTCCTCGTACGGCCCGTGACGCCGGACCTCGATCCGTCCTTCGCGGCGGTCGCGGAGACGGTGGCGGCGGGCCGGCCGGTGACCGTGGCCACCGTGACCGACGGTCCGGCGGCGCGCGGCGCCACGCTCGCCGTCTGGCCCGACCGGGTGGCCGGCACGCTGGGCACGACCGGTCTCGACGTGGCCGTCACCGCCGACGCGCGCGGTGAACTGGCGCTGGGGGCAACGGGGTTGCGGCACTACGGGCCCCACGGCGAGCGGCGCGAGGACGCCGTCACCGTGTTCCTGCACTCCTTCGCGCCTCCGCCCCGCATGCTCGTCTTCGGCGCCATCGACTACGCCGCCGCCGTGGCCCGGATCGGCGCCTTCCTCGGCTATCGGGTCACCGTCTGCGACGCCCGCCCGCTCTTCGCCACCCCGAAGCGCTTCCCCGAGGGCGTCGAGGTGGTCGTCGACTGGCCGCACCGCTATCTGCGCGGCACGGACACCGACGAGCGCACGGTGATCTGCGTCCTGACCCACGACCCGAAGTTCGACGTACCGCTGCTGGAGGAGGCGCTGCGCCGGCCCGCCGCGTACATCGGGGCGATGGGCAGCCGCCGCACCCACGACGACCGCCACGGGCGGCTGACGGAGGCCGGCCTCACCGGACCCGAACTGTCCCGGCTGCGCTCCCCCATCGGGCTGGATCTGGGCGCCCGTACGCCCGAGGAGGTGGCGGTGTCCGTGGCCGCCGAGATCGTGGCCCTGCGCTGGGGCGGCAGCGGGGTGTCGCTGACGGTAAAGGTGGGGGCGATCCATCCGCCGGAGGGCGGTTAGCTCCGGCGGATGACAGTGCGTTCGGGGAGGCGGGTGTCGGAGATGAGCAGGAGGTGCGCGTTTGTGAGCGTGGGCGCGCCTTGCGGGGTGCCACGATTTGCCGTCTCGCGGGTGCGGCGCCGTCGTGGCTGATCGCGCAGTTTCCCGCGCCCCTTCGGGGCCGCGCCCCGGCAGGTCCAGGAGGCCCTCGCCCGGTTAGTATCGGGCAGCCCGGACCGTGCCGTTGCGGAAACGGGGAGCAGAGCCAAAAAGGGAGCTTTCAGCCGCATGCCGGTCAAGGTCAGCGTCATCGTTCCGGTTTACAACCCGGGACCGTACATCGAGGACTGCGTCGCGTCGCTGCTGCGGCAGTCGCTGCCCGCCGACGAGTACGAAGTGATCTTCGTCAACGACGGTTCCACCGACGAGACCCCGGCCCGGCTGGACCAGCTCGCCGCGGAGGAACCGCGTGTCCAGGTCATCCACCAGGAGAACTCGGGCTGGTCGGGCAAGCCGCGCAACGTCGGCATCGAGGCCTCGCAGGGCGAGTTCGTGATGTTCGTCGACAACGACGACTACCTCGGCGACGAGGCCCTTGAGCGGATGTACGACTACGGCGTGGCCAACGGCGCCGATGTGATCGTCGGCAAGATGGCCGGCAAGGGCCGCCCGGTGCCGGTCGAGCTGTTCCGGCACAACCACCCCAAGGCCAGTGTCGAGAACGCCCCGCTGATCGACAGCCTCACCCCGCACAAGATGCTCCGCCGCGCGTTCCTCGACCGCATCGGGCTGCGCTTCCCCGAGGGCAGGCGGCGCCTTGAGGACCATGTCTTCGTGACCGAGGCGTATCTGCGCGCGGACAACGTCTCCGTGCTCAGCGACTACGTCTGCTACTACCACGTCAAGCGCGACGACGCCTCGAACGCGGGATTCCAGCGCTTCGACCCGGTCGGCTACTTCCGCAACCTGCGCGAGGCCCTCGACGTCGTCGAGCGGTACACCGAGCCGGGGACGGTCCGCGACCGCCTGTTCCGGCGCTGGCTGCGCAACGAGATGGTCGAGCGCATGCGCAGCAACCGTCTCCTGAAGCTGCCGGAGGACTACCGCAAGGAGATGTTCGACGAGATCCGCGGGGTCGTCGTCGAGCGCTTCGGCCCGGGTGTCGCCAACGGGATGCAGGAGGCGCAGCGCATCGTGGCGGCGCTGATCGCCGCCGACCGGCTGGACGACGTGGTGGCGTTCGCCGAGTGGGAGGCGTCGCTCGCCCCCACCGCCACCCCGCAGAGCGTGGAGTGGCGCGACGGTGTCCTGCACGTCGGTTTCACCGCCGAGTTCACCTCGCGCGGCAAGCCGATGACGTTCCCCGCCGAGGACGACAGCGACGGCGCCGACCTGGACGGCACCCCCACCGACGCCGACGACGCGATCGCCCGGGTGGGCGCGTCGACCGTCGCCCGGTTCGGCAGTGCGACGGCGGACTTCCTGGTGCGTGAGCGGGCCACGGCCGCCCAGTTCTTCCAGCCGGTGGAACTGACCCGCGAGACCCTCCCGGCCGACGAGGACGGGCAGGTGCGGCTGGTGCTGCGCGGCACGGCCACCGTCGACCCTGGCACGGCGGCGGGCGGTGTGGCGCTCGGTGGCGGTCTGTTCGACGTGTTCGTCCGGATCAAGCTGGGCGGCTGGACCCGTGAGTGCCGGCTCGGCCCGGTGAAGCTCGACCCCCGCCCGGTGCCGCCGGCCGGTGTGGTCGCCGGCCGCGTGGTCCTGCCGTACTGGACCGCGAAGCAGGCCACGCTGTCCCTGGACGTCGACCGCGCGGTCAAGGGCGTGGGCCTGGGCCGCGTCAAGCCGGACGATGTCACCGTCACGGGTGACCGCTTGCGCGTGACGCTGCCCCTGCACGCGCCCGGCGACACCAAGGCGCTGCTGCGGCTGACCTCTCCGGCGGCGGCTCAGCCCGTGGAGGTGTCCGGCACGCTGTCCGGTGCCTCCGACGGCTCCGGGGCGTTCGTCGAGGCGACGCTGCCCGGCGGCGCTCTGACCGACGGGACGTGGAAGCCCGCGCTGTGCCTGGCCCCCGAGGCGGACGAGCCGCGCTTCCTGGCGGTGTCCGTCGGCCTCAGCGCCAAGGCCGGCCGCCTCCAGGTCGTGCGACCCGCCAAGCCCGCCGGACCGGGCACCGGGCAGCGGGTGGTCCGCAAGGTGCGGCGCACGCTCGGGAAGATCGCGCGCAAGGCCGGGCTGCGACGCGGGAACGGAGCCTGACAGCATGCGCGCACTGGACATCGAAGGCGCCTGGGTACTGGAACCGAAGATCTTCCCGGACGACCGGGGCGCCTTCCACGAGTGGTACCGGGGTGCGGAGTTCCGCGAGGCCACCGGCTACGACCTCTCCCTCGCCCAGGCGAACTGCTCGGTCTCGCGCCGGGGCGTCGTCCGCGGGGTGCACTTCTCGGACGTGCCGCCGAGCCAGGCCAAGTACGTGACGTGTGTGCGCGGCGCGGTCCTGGACGTCGTGGTGGACATCCGGGTCGGCTCGCCCACCTACGGGCAGTGGGAGGCGGTACGGCTCGACGACGAGACCCGGCACGCCGTGTTCCTCGCGGAAGGCCTCGGGCACGCCTTCATGGCGCTCACCGACGACGCCACCGTGGTGTACCTGTGCTCGACGGGGTACGCGCCGGGCCGTGAGCACGGGGTGCATCCGCTCGATCCGGAGCTGGGCATCGCCTGGCCCGAGGGCATCGCACCGGTGCTCTCGGAGAAGGACGCCGAGGCGCCGACGCTGGCGGAGGCGGAGCGGGCCGGGCTGCTGCCGTCGTACGAGGAGTGCAAGGCGTACTACGCGGAGCTGCGCGGCAACCGGTAACTCCCCCGCAGAGACGAACCGCGGCCCCGGCAGCTGATCAGCTGCCGGGGCCGCGGGTTCTGCTCAGTCGGGCGTCAGCGGGTGGTGCTCAGCGGCGCCAGGCTGCGGCGCAGCTGCTCCAGGCCCTTGCCGCGCTTGGTGCCGCGGTTGCGGGACCTGACGAGGGGTGCCCAGAAGGCGGCCTCGACCAGGGTCTCCGGCTTGATCGCGGGCGTCCGCTCCAGGACGCTCTCGGGCACCTTCTGCGGGTCCGGGACCTCGAACTCCGCGATGATCTCGTCGTACTTGTCCTTCAGGACCGTGTTGTCGGGGTCGGCGCCGAAGACGATGAGCTGTCCGGTGGGTGCCGTGTCGACGAGGACCGTGACCAGGTCGGGGCGGTACCGGGCGAGGATCTCGATCAGCTTGTAGACGTCACCGGTCCAGGCGTTGGTGTGCCGGTCGCGGGCGGCCTCGTCGATGCTGCGCGGCAGCATGTCGTCGAGGACGATGACGCTGGCCCAGTCCGAGTGCTTCTCGACGTTGATGAAGTCGCGCAGCGCGTACTCGAACAGGTGCATGCCGTCGATGAACGACAGGTCGAGCGTGGTGCGCTGCCAGTAGCCGAACGGGCTGCGGTTGCGGGCCAGGTTGCGCAGCGGGTGCCGGCCGCCCGTGAGGTGGGCGAGGGGGTTCTGCCGCGCGAAGAAGTCGTCGCTGGTCGCCTTCGCGAGGTGGACGTCGGCGCGGATCTCCGAGACCACCTTGAAAGCGGGGTCGATCGCGATGCTCGGTACCCGGGACAGGGTCAGGCTTCGGCCGTCGTTGACGCCGATCTCCAGGTAGTTCCTGTTCGCGCTGACCTTGTGGAGCTCCCGGAGGAACTCATGACGTTTCACTAGGAAATCTCCTTGCGGATGTGTGGCAGTGCTTCGTGCAGGGCGGTACGCCAGTCACGGAGAGGTCCGAGACCGGCCTGCTGCCAACGGCCGTGGCCGAGGGCGCTGTACGCGGGTCGGGGTGCGGGCCGGACGAAGGCCGCGCTGGTGGTGGGGTGTACGCGGTCCGGGTCGGCGTCGACGAGGCGGAACACCTCACGCGCCAGCTCGAACCAGGTGGTCTCGCCGGAGTTGGTGGCGTGCAGGATACCGTTCGCCCCGGGGCCGATCAGGGGCCCCAGGTCGGCGATACGTGCGGCGACGTCGGCGCTCCAGGTGGGCTGGCCGCGTTGGTCGTCGACGACGTCGAGGGTGTCCCGACGCGCCTCCAGATCGATCATCGTACGCACGAAGTTGCCACCGTGGGCGCCGTACAGCCAGGCCGTGCGCAGGACGGCGCTCGTGTCCGGGAGCGTGGCCAGGACGGCCTGTTCACCGGCGAGTTTGGTGCGACCGTACGCCGTGCGCGGGGCCGGGGTGTGGTCCTCGGGGTACGGGGTGTCCCGGGCCTCGCCGTCGAACACGTAGTCGGTGGACACGTGGATGAGGCGGGCGCCGTGCTCGGCGCAGGCCTGGGCGAGCAGGCGCGGTCCGACGCCGTTGATGCGCAGCGCCGTCTCCTCGTCCGTCTCGGCGTCGTCGACGGCGGTGTAGGCCGCGCAGTTGACGACCAGATCGGGCCGGTGCTCGGCGAAGACGCGGCGCACGTCGTCGGGGTCGGTGATGTCCAGGGCGGCGCGGGCGAGGCCCACGACGTCCTCACCGCGCCGGAGGAGTTCCTCCACGGTGTCGAGGCCGAGCATGCCGGCGGCGCCGGTGACGAGCCACTTCATCCCTCGACCCGCTTCTCCGCGGTGCCGACGCGCTGCTTGAGGGGCTCCCACCAGGCGCGGTTGTCCCGGTACCAGGCGACGGTGGCGGCGAGTCCGGCGGCGAAGTCGTGGCGCGGGGTGTAGCCCAGCTCGTCGTGGAGCTTGCCCCAGTCGACGGAGTAGCGCAGGTCGTGGCCCTTGCGGTCCTCGACGTACTCCACGCTGTCCCAGTCGGCTCCGCAGGCCTCCAGGAGCAGCCCGGTGAGTTCCTTGTTGCTCAGTTCCGTGCCGCCGCCGATGTTGTAGACCTCGCCGGGCCTGCCGCCGGTGCGCACCAGGTCGACGCCCTGGCAGTGGTCGTCGACGTGCAGCCAGTCGCGGACGTTGAGGCCCTCGCCGTACAGCGGGACCTTCTTGCCGTCGAGGAGGTTGGTGACGAAGAGCGGGATGACCTTCTCGGGGAACTGGTGCGGCCCGTAGTTGTTGGAGCAGCGGGTGACGCGGACGTCCAGGCCGTGGGTGCGGTGGTAGGCGAGGGCCAGCAGGTCCGAGGACGCCTTCGACGCCGAGTAGGGCGAGTTGGGGGCCAGCGGGTGGTCCTCGGGCCAGGAGCCGGTCTCGATCGAGCCGTACACCTCGTCGGTGGAGACGTGCACGAAGGGGCCGACCCGGTAGCGCAGGGCGGCGTCCAGCAGCACCTGGGTGCCCACGACGTTGGTGCGGACGAAGTCGGCGGCGCCGTCGATCGAGCGGTCCACGTGGGACTCGGCGGCGAAGTGGACGACCTGGTCGGCCTCGGCCATCAGCTTGTCGACGAGTTCGGCGTCGCAGATGTCGCCCTGGACGAACTTCAGCCGGGGGTGGTCGACCGGCAGGTTCTCCAGGGTGCCCGCGTACGTGAGCTTGTCCAGCACGGTGATCCGGGGCGCGTCGGGGGCGTCGGACGCGAGGAGTGTGCGGACGTACGTGGAGCCGATGAAGCCGGCGGCGCCGGTGACGAGGAGGTTCATGAGTGGATCTGCACCTTGCTGTGGTCTCCGAGGACGAGTCGGTGGGCGCTGGGAACACTGGGCGCCGGGGTCACTTCGACGTGCCGGCCGATGAGCGAGGACTCGATGCGGCCCACCCCGGCGATGGAGGAGTCCCGCAGCACGATGGAGAACTCCAGCTCGCTGTCGGTGATCCGGCAGTTCTCCGCGACGGAGGTGAACGGTCCGACGTAGGAGTCGCTGACGACGGTTCCGGCGCCGATGACGACGGGTCCCACGATGCGTGAGCGGCTGATGCTCGCACCCTCCTCGATCACCACCCGCCCTATGGTCTCGGAGGCGTCGTCCACGTCGCCGTCGATCCGCCGGTCGAGGCCCTCCAGGACCATGCGGTTGACCTCCAGCATGTCGGTGACGTTCCCCGTGTCCTTCCAGTAGCCCTTGATGAGCGTGGATCGTACGTCGGACCGGGCGTCGATGAGGTACTGGATGGCGTGGGTGATCTCCAACTCGCCGCGCCCGGAGGGGCGGATGGCGCGTACGGCGTCGTGGATCGCCGGGGTGAAGAGGTACACGCCGACGAGCGCGAGGTCGCTCTTGGGGTGCTCGGGCTTCTCCTCCAGGCCGATCACCTGGCCGTCCGCGTCGAGTTCGGCGACACCGAAGGAGCGCGGGTCGGGCACCTGGGTGAGCAGGATCTGGGCGTCGGGGCGCAGTCTGCGGAACTCGTCGACGAGGTCGCTGATGCCGCCGATGATGAAGTTGTCGCCGAGGTACATGACGAAGTCGTCGTCACCGAGGAAGTCCCGCGCGATCAGCACCGCGTGAGCCAGGCCCAGGGGCTTCTCCTGCGGGATGTAGGTGACCTTCAGACCGAACTTCGATCCGTCGCCGACCGCTTCCTCGATCTCGGCGGCGGTGTCACCGACGATCATGCCGACCTCGGTGATGCCCGCGTCGGCGAGGGATTCCAGGCCGTAGAACAGCACGGCTTTGTTGGCCACGGGCACGAGCTGCTTCGCCGAGGTATGGGTGATCGGCCGAAGCCGCGTGCCGGCGCCGCCGGAGAGCACGAGAGCCTTCATCCGTTCACCCTAGCCGCGATTCCCCACGACGTAATATCCGGTGCCTCAGCGTGACCGGTGGGGGAGCCTGCTCGTGGGCGCTCAGGGCTCCAGCGCGAGCTCGCTCCACACCTGTTTGCCGCCGCTGACCGGGACTGTTCCCCAGGCGGCCGACATGGCCTCGACCAGGAGCATGCCCCGGCCGCCGGTGGCCTCCCAGCCGAGGTTCGTCGGTCTGATGGGCGTACGGGGCGAGTTGTCCGCGACGGCGACGCGCAGCCGGCCGTTGAAGAGGGTCAGGTCGAGACGGACCTGGCCGTCGGTGTGCACGAGGGCGTTGGTGACCAGTTCGGAGACGACCAGGAGCACGGTGTCCATGTTCTCCTGGATGCCCGGCTCCCCCGCAACGCCCCAGGTGCGCAGGGTGCGCCGGGTGAAGCGGCGGGCGTGCCGGACCGCCTCGGGCACCCGCCACACCGTCCAGCTCTCCCGCAGCGGGCGCCGCTCCATGCCGTCGTAGCGCAGCAGGAGAAGCGCCACGTCGTCGTTGCGGTTGGCGCCCGCGAGCAGGGCGTCGGCGACCAGGCCGAGATGGGCGGGGTCGGCGGCGGCGAGGTCGGCGGCGAGAGCGTCGAGGCCGTCCTCGATGTCGATCTGGGCGGACTCGACGAGGCCGTCGGTCGTGAGGGCGATCAGGGTGCCGGGCTGGAGGCGGATCAGGCTCATGGGGTAGTCGGCCCGGGCCAGCACCCCGAGCGGCGGGCCGACGTCGGACTCGGTGATCTCGGTGGTGCCGTCGGGGTTGCGGACGACCGGGGGAAGATGGCCGGCCCGGACGTACCAGGCGGTGCCCTCCTCCATGTCGACCTCGACATAGCAGCAGGTGGCGAAGAGGTCGGTCTCCATGTCGACAAGGAGACGGTTGGCGTGGGAGACGACGACGTCCGGCGGGTGACCCTCGACGGCGTACGCGCGCAGGGCGGTGCGCATCTGGCCCATGAGGGTGGCGGCGCCCGCGTTGTGGCCCTGGACGTCGCCGATGACGAGCGCCACGTGGTTGTCGGGCAGCGGGATCACGTCGTACCAGTCGCCCCCGACCTCCAGGCCCTCGGTGGTCGGGAGGTAGCGGGCCTCGGCGACCCCGCCGGGCAGTCTGGGCAGGCGGCGGGGCAGCAGGGAGCGCTGGAGCATGCTGACGAGTTCGTGTTCGGCGTCGAAGGCGTGGGCGCGTGTCAGAGCCTGCCCGGCGAGGCCCGCGGCGGCGGTGAGCAGTGCGCGTTCGTCGGTGCCGAACTCGTGCGGGCTGTCCCAGCCGATCAGGCAGATGCCGGCCATCCGGCCGCCGGTCGGCAGCGGCAGTACCGCGAGACCTCCGGGGCCGACGCCCTGGAGCGCGGGCTCCAGTTCGGTTCCCGCGGGCCAGATGGCGGCCCTGCCCTCGCGCAGGGCGGCGGCCAGCGTCGGCATGGAGCGAACGGGTGACTCGGGCCACTCGGAGCGCCACTCCAGCCGCCACAGCTCGGGCCAGGCCTCTGGTTCGGGCGGGTCGAGGACGGTGACGACGAGACGTTCGTTGTCCAGCTCGGCGAGAGCGATCCGGTCGGCGAGCAGCGGCTCGCGCAGCGCGGTGACGACGGCCTGGCTGACGTCACGGACGGTGCCGGCGGTGGCCAGGGCTGCGGCGAGGCGCTGGACGCGTGCCACGTCGGTGACTCCGGAGCGCAGCAGGGAGGCGTCGCCGACCGTGCCCACGAGCCGGGCGGCCCGGCCCTCACCTGCGGTCACCAGCCGCCCGCGCAGCCGCAGCCACCTCGGCGGGCCCGCGGGCTGGAGGACCCGGAACTCCAGCTCCCGGTCGCCGATGGACATGTGGTCGGCCTCGACGACGGACATCAGGGAGGGCAGGTCCTCGGGCACGGTCAGACCGAGCAGGGTCTCGACCTTGCCGTCGAAGTCCGCCCGGTCGAGCGCGAACAGTTCGAGGAGTTCGTCGCCGACCTCGACGCGTCCGCTGTCCATGGCGAGGCTGAAGGCGCCGGCCGACAGTTCGCCGGGGTCCGAGGCGGCGGGCGGAGCGGGCCAGGCGACCGCTTCGGCGAGCAGTCCGAGGCTGTCCCGGGCGCTGTCGTCGAAGCCGCCGGGACGCTCCGTCAGAGCGAGCAGACAGCCGCCGTCACCGGCTGCGGCGCCCGCTCGGACGGGCAGGGCGGCCAGGTGGACGGCACCGGCCGGCATCCGCCGGGACTCGGCGCACCCGGCGAGTTCGTCGGGCCCGAGCCAGACCGGCCGTCCGGTGCGGTGGGCGACCGCGGCGGGCGATCGGGCGTCCACGGGGTAGCTGTCGCGCAGCCCGAACAACGTCCTCGGCACTCCGGCCGACTCGACGAGACACAGCACGTCACCGGTGTCGCCCGGGGTGTAGACGGCGGCGACGCTCGCGCCCGCGAAGACGAGCGTCTGTTCGAGGACCCGACGGAGGCGCTCACGTGGGTCGAGGTCGGCGGTGAGCGACTTGAGCGCGAGTTCGGCTCGCGCCGTTCTCGTTCCGCGTCCCGCCTCCTCGCTGACCACGTCGTCATTACAGCGCGTATGGGGCGCAGGCGCAGCCCCTGACGCTCCCGGTGTTCGCCCCGGCCGCCACCTGTGCGTTCCGCACAGTGGTCTCGTGACAGCGGTGACTGTCGGGCGCCGTCCACGGACTGGAAGGCTCGGTGCAAGCCATCGAGGAGTTGGGCATGGACCAGCGGTACGAGGTGTACGCACTCGCCGACCAGCACTTCTACGAGACGCCGGACCGGTTGTCCGCAGCGGGCAAGGCCTCTCCCCTGTTCGAGACGGCGACCCGTGCGGTGCCGGAGGGCTGGCGTGCGGGGCGGATCGGCGACTGGCTGGCGATGACGCCGCTCGGTCCCGAGGGCGACCCGCTGCCCGGACCCGCACAGGGCTGGAAGGTGCACGCGTCCGCCACCCGGGCGAACGCGGAGCGGATCGCCGCGGCGGTGTGGGACTACTGCGTGCCGCGCGGCATCCCGTTCAAGTTCCTGCCGGGACCCCATCTGCTGCATCTGCGGAACACCAAGTACGCGGGCCGGGACGGCAGCGGGAAGTTCGTGACGGTCTATCCGGCCGACGAGGACGTCCTGCACCAGGTGCTGAGGGAGCTGGGCGCGCTGCTGGAGGGCTGCGAAGGGCCGTACATCCTCACCGATCTGCGCTGGCACCGGGGTCCGCTGTACGTCCGTTACGGGGCGTTCGCCCGCTCCTTCGTGGTCGACGAGCGCGGCTCGCTCGTACCCGCTGTCCGGGACGGCGAGGGGCGACTGGTGCCGGACCGGCGCGCGCCCTCCTTCCAGGTCCCGGAGTGGGTGCGGCTGCCCGGGTTCCTGGAGGCCCAGCTCGCGGCTCGCAACGCCACGACGGTCACCGACCTGCCGTACCGCATCGAGAAGGCCCTGCACTTCTCCAACGGCGGCGGTGTGTACGTCGGAACCGACACGCGTGACGGGCGCCGGGTCGTCCTGAAGGAAGGGCGACCGCACGCGGGTCTCGCGGCCGACGGCGCGGACGCGATCACCCGGCTGGAGCGCGAGCGCTCGGCTCTGGAGCAGGTGTCGGGGCTCGGGACGGTGCCGGAGGTGCGTGACTGGTTCACACTCGGGGACCACCGCTTCCTCGTCATGGACTTCATCGAGGGGCGCCCCCTCAACTCCTTCTTCGCCGAGCGCCATCCGCTGCTCACCCACCAACCCGACCCGGAGGCGGTTGCCTCGTACACACGGTGGGCGCTGCGCATCCACCGCGCGGTCGAGGAGACCGTCGAGGCGGTGCACGCGCGCGGGATCGTCTTCAACGACCTGCACATCTTCAACATCATGGTCGCGCCCGACGAGGAGTCGGTGTCCCTGGTCGACTTCGAGGCGGCGGCACCGACCGGGGAACAGGGCCGCCAGGTCGTGGCCCACCCCGGGTTCTTCGCCCCGCCCGACCGCAGGGGCCCCGACGTCGACCGGTACGCGCTGGCGTGTCTGCGGCTCGCCCTCTTCATGCCCCTGACCACCCTGTTCGTGGTGGACCGCGGCAAGGCCGCCCATCTGGCCGAGGTGATCGCCGGCCAGTTCCCGGACGTACCGGAGGAGTTTCTCGCCCAGGCGGTCGCCGAGATCACCCGTGACGTGTCCGCGCCCGGAGCCGTCCGCCCCGTACCCTCACCGCCGGCGGCTCCCGTCGAGCCCGGCGACTGGCCGCACAGCCGTGACTCGATGGTGAAGGCGATTCTCGCCTCCGCCACTCCCGAACGTGACGACCGGCTCTTCCCCGGAGACATCACCCAGTTCTCCGACGGCGGCGGACTCGGGATCGCGCACGGCGCGGCCGGGGTGCTGTACGCGCTGTCCCAGGCGGGCGCGGAGCGGTACGAGGAGGGTGAACGCTGGCTGCTGGCGCACACCGACCCGGTGCCGGTGGGCACACCGCTGGGTCTGTACGACGGTCTCGCAGGCGTCGCCCATGTCCTGGAACTGCTCGGGCACCGCGCGCGTGCGCTGGACCTGATCGACACCGTCCTCCGGGAGAAGTGGCACAAGCTCTCCTCGGACCTGCGCGGCGGCCTCGCCGGGCTGGGTCTGGTCCTCGGCGGGCTGGCGCGCACGACCGGGGAGACGGAGTTCGCCCGGCGGGCCCAGGACGTCACGGACATCCTGGTGAGCCGCCTGGACGAGCCGCTCCCGGACCCGCCCAAGCGCCGCGCCGGGCTGCTGCGGGGCGCGAGCGGGCCCGCGCTGCTGTTCCTCCGGCAGTACGAGGCGACAGGTGACCCCGCGCTGCTCGACGCGGCCGGAACGGCACTGCGCCGGGACCTGGACTGCTGCGTGGTACAGCGGGGCGGCGGCCTGGAGGTCGACGAGGGCCGGCGGACCATGCCCTACCTCGCGGAGGGCAGTGTGGGGATCGGCCTGGTCCTCGACGACCACCTGGCGCTCAGTGCCTCCGAAGGGCGCTCCCGCACCCACCCCGACGGGCGCGAGGGGTTCGAGAAGGCCCGGGACCGGATCCTGACCTCCGCCGCCTCCCGCTTCTACGCACAGCCCGGTCTGTTCCAGGGCAGGGCCGGCATGGTCCTGCACCTCGCCCGCGCCGGCGCCCCCGAGGCGCGGCAGCGGGAACAGATCGCGGGGCTCGGCTGGTACGCGATGTCGTACCAGGGCCAACTGGCCTTCCCCGGGCACCAGATGATGCGGCTCTCCATGGACCTGGGCACCGGCACCGCGGGCTGTCTGCTCGCGCTCGGTGCGGCCCTCGACGGGACGGCCCCCGCCGCGCTGCCCTTCCTCCCGCCGCCACGGCGGCCCCAAGACGCGGCTCCGCATCAGGAGTCGTGACGCGAACCCGTCCCCACGGGAAGAACCCGGAACCCACCGGGACCGACGAAAGGAATCGACATGGCACTTCTCGACCTGCAGACGATGGAGTCCGACGAGGCCGCCGCCACAGGCGGCAACAGCACGCTCAGCCTGCTGTCGTGCGTCAGCGCGGCCAGCGTCACCCTCTGTCTCTGAGCACCTCCGGCAGGGGCGCCGGGCGGTCTCTCCCCTCGTGGGAGGGCCGCCCGGCGGTCCGTCATCCCCCGTCGGAGGGTCCACCCGATGACGACAACCACCCATGACCGGCCGGCCACGGCCGAAGACCTCGCCTCCCCGCTGCGCGCGACCGTGCGCCGCACCGGGGCACGCTGGGCGGTCCTGTTCCTGGTCGCCACGGTCTCGACGGCTCTGGGCCTGGCCCTGCCCCTGACCCTGGGGCGGGCTGTCGACGTGCTGCTGACGCACCCGGACGGTACCGGCGCCATGCGCTGGGTCCTGTGGTGCGCCGGAATCGTCCTGCTGCTCGCCGTCCTCGACGCGGTCGAGACCGTGCTGAGCGGGGCCACGAGCGCCCGCGCCACGGCATGGCTGCGGCACCGGCTGACCGGGCATCTGCTCGCCGCGGGGCCACGGGCCGGGGAGCGTTTCGGGTCCGGCGAACTGGTGGCCCGGCTGGTCGGCAACGCCGCACAGGCCGGGACCGCGCCCGCCTCCCTCGCCGCGCTGCTGGCCGCGCTCGCCGCACCGGTAGGAGCGGTGGTGGCTCTCGGCTTGCTCGACCCGTGGCTGGCGGCGGTGTTCCTCGCCGGAGCGCCCCTGCTGGCCCTGCTGCTGCGCACCTTCACCCAGGACTCGTCACGGTGTGTGGCCGAATACCAGCAAGCCCAGGGGCGGATCGCGAGCGGGCTCGCGGAGGCGATCGGCGGGTCCCGCACCATCGCCGCGTGCGGTACGGCTGACCGCGAGGTGGCCAGGGCCCTGCGGCCGCTGCCCGAGCTCGCCCGCGCGGGACGCCGCATGTGGCACGTCCAGGGACGCGCGGCGGCCCGGGCGGTCACCCTGGCCCCGTCGCTGCAACTCGGGGTCGTGGCCATGGCGGGTGTCCTGCTGGTCCGGGGCCGGCTGACGGTGGGCGAGATGCTCGCCGCCTCGCGGTACGCCGTCCTGGCGGCCGGGGTGGGCGTCCTCGTCGGACAGTTGTCCGGGCTGGTCCGGGCCCGCGCGTCGGCCCGCCGCCTCGGTGAGGTGCTGGCCGAGCCGGTGACGCCGTACGGGAGCCGCCGGCTGCCTCCGGGGCGGGGCCGGCTGGAGCTGCGCGGGGTCACCGCCCGGCGCGGCGGCCGTACGCTCCTGGACGGCGTCGACCTGGTCGTGCCCGGGGGCAGCACACTCGCCGTGGTCGGGCGCTCCGGCGCGGGCAAGTCCCTCCTCGCGGCGCTCGCCGGGCGCCTGGCCGATCCCGACGACGGAACCGTGCTCCTGGACGGCGTACCGCTGCCCGAGCTGGACCACGACGAGCTGCGCCGAGCGATCGGTTACGCCTTCGAGCGGCCCGCGCTGCTGGGCGGCACCGTCGCGGACACGATCGGCTTCGGCGTCCGGGCGGCTCCGCCGGACCGGATCAGGGCCGGCGCCGCGGCCGCCCGCGCCGACACGTTCGTACGCCGGCTGCCCCACGGCTACGCCACCCCCTGCCGGGACGCGCCCCTCTCCGGGGGCGAGCGGCAGCGCCTCGGCCTCGCCCGGGTGCTGGCCCGCGACAGCAGACTGCTCGTCCTCGACGACGCGCTCTCCAGCCTCGACACGGTCACCGAACACCAGGTCGTCGACGCCCTGCTGCACCACTCCCCCGGCGGGACCCGGGTGATCGTCGCCCACCGGGTCTCCACGGCGGCCCGCGCGGACACGGTGGCCTGGCTGGACGGGGGGCGGGTGCGGGCGGTCGCCGCGCATGCCCAGCTTTGGCGTGAGAGGGCCTACCGGGAGGTGTTCGCGAGTGCCGAAGGATGAGCCCGCCCGGCAACGGCCGGCCGGAAGTGACGGTCTGCGCGCGCGTGGAGTGCGGTTTCTGCGCCAGCAGCGGCGGGTCGTGGGGCGGCTCGTGCTGTGGTCCGTGCTGGAGACCGCGCAGACCTTCCTCATGGGGTACGCGCTCGCCCGCGCCCTCGACGAGGGGTTCCTGCGCGGCCGGACGGGCGTCGGACTCGGGTGGCTCGGGGTCGCCGCGCTCGCGGTCGCTGTCGGGGCGTACGGCACCGGGCGGGTGTACGGGGCGGTCGCCGAGCTCGTCGAACCGTTGCGGGACCGGCTGGTGGAGCGGGTGGTGGCGCGCGGGGTGCGGGAGGCGCAGGGCGGGTCGCTCTCCGCGCTGACCCAGCAGGTGGAGATCGCCCGGGACACCTTCGCCGGGGTGGTGATGGTGTCCCGTTCCTTCGTCTTCACTGCCGCGGGCGCACTGATCGGGCTGGGCTCGCTGGCGCCGCCCCTGCTGCTGGTGGTCGTGCCCCCGCTGGTCGTCGGCGTGGGTCTCTTCGCGGCGAGCATGCGCCCGCTCGCCCACCGCCAGGAGGCGTTCCTCGTCGCCGACGAACGCCTCGCGGACCGGTTCGGGGACGTCTGCGCGGGGCTGCGGGACGTGACCGCGGGAGGTGCGGAGGTGCGGGTGGCGGCCGACGTCGGCGAACGCGTCGAGGCCGAGCTGCGGGCGGCCGTCTCACTGGCCCGCTGGGGGGTGCCGCGCGTGGCGTCGATCGCCGTCGGCGGACAGCTCCCCGTCGTCCTGCTGCTCGTCACCGCGCCCTGGCTGCTGCGCAGCGGTGTGACTCCCGGTGCGCTGGTCGGCGCGCTCGCCTATGTCACCCAGTCCCTGCTGCCCGCCCTCCAGAACCTGGTCCACGGCATGGGCACGAGCGGCTCCCGGCTCGCGGTCGTCCTGCGCCGCCTGGTACCGGCCGGTCCGGCGGCGGCCGGCGGCACCGGTCCTGACCCCCGCCCCGGCCACACCCCCGAGAGGGCGCCCGCCCTCACCGTCTCCGGCCTCACCTTCGCGTACGGCCCCACCTGCGCCCCTGTCGTCGAGGGCCTCGCCCTCAGCCTGCCCCCGGGCGTACGGCTCGCCGTCGTGGGCCCCAGCGGCATCGGCAAGTCCACCCTCGTCTCCCTGGCCGCCGGTCTTCTCGAACCCCGGTACGGCGCGATCCGGCTGTGCGGGCATCCGGTGCCCGGTGACACCGCCCGCGCGCACCGGGTCGTCATACCCCAGGAGGCGTACGTGTTCAGCGGGACGTTCGCCGAGAACCTCGGCTGTCTGCGGCCGGACCCCGTGCCCGAGTCCGAACTGCTGGCCGCCGCCGAGGCGGTCGGGCTCGCCCCGCTCCTCGCCCGGCACGGCGGACCCGGGGGCCGGGTCGACCCGGCCGCGCTGTCGGCCGGTGAACGCCAGCTGATCGCGCTGACGCGGGCCTGGCTCTCGTACGCCTGTGTGGCGCTCCTCGACGAGGCGACCTGTCATCTGGACCCGGAGGCGGAGGAACGCGCCGAGCGGGCCTTCGCCTCCCGGGCCGGCACCACCCTGGTCGTGGTCGCGCACCGGATCGCCTCGGCGCGCCGCGCGGACCGTGTCCTCGTCATGGACGGCCGGCGGTGCGCGTACGGGACGCACGACGAACTGCTTGAGCGCTCGTCCCTCTACCGCGACCTGGTGGGCAGCTGGTCGGCGGAGCCTTCGAGGCCGTCACAGCCAGCCCTCGCCCTGCGAGATACGGATGGCGTCGACACGGTTGCGGGCTCCGGTCTTGCGGGTGATGGCCGCCATGTAGTTGCGCACGGTCCCATGGGACAGGTGCAGGCTGCCGGCGATCTCCGCGACGGACGACCCCTCCGCGGCGAGTGACAGGACGCTCAGCTCACGCGGGGTGAGCGGAATCTGCGTGGCTCTGAGGAAGCCGAAGCCCAGCGAGTCGTCGACGAAACGTTTCCCCGCGGCGACTTTCCGGATGGCGGACACCAGCCGTTCCGGCGCACCCTCCCTGTCCTTGTCGACATAGCCCAGCGTGCCCGCCTCCGCCGCCCGCTTCAGCAGCCCCGGCCTGGCGGCGCTGGCCAGCACCAGCAGGCGCGGGGCGGGCGTGACCGTCCCGAGGCCCCGTAACTCGCCCAGCGGAGGTGAGCCGTAGGAGTCCAGGCTCTCCAGGTCGGCCGCGCAGACATCGGGCCGCAGCGACCGCACGCTGCCCGCGGCACTGGGCCAGGAGGCGTCGGACACCCTGAGGTCGGGCTCTCTGCCCAGCCACTCCGCCAGGACCGATCGCACCAGACACGCGTCGTGCACCAGAAGCACTCCGATCACTGCCGCTCCTTCACTCGCCCCGGTCCGGGTCCACCGCTGTCGCGTGTGCCCTCTTTTCGGCTCTCGCCTCTTGTGGCGGCTCCCGGGCGTGCAGAACTGGCCAACAGGGTGCGCAGGGGCGCACACCCGGGGCTTGCACGCCGGACCTGTGCGCCCACCGCAGGGGTACGAGCCGGGACCGAGGGGGTATCGAGCGGAGTTCCTCCTTGCCCGGGTACCGCGGCGCGGAGTGTGCCGGAGCCCGCTCGCCGTGCGCGACGGGCCGAGTGGACAGAGCCTTGAGTCGGAAGTACCCGGCCCGGCGAGGAGGTGGTCCCGATGGCCGATGGACGGGCCTCCGCGCGCGGACGGCCGGCGGCGGACGCCCGCTCGGCCGCGTTCGGGAAGCCGCTGCTGTCGCTGGCGCTCGCGGGGATGATGGAGGACGTCCGGGCCCTCGCGGGCGGGGTGTATCTGCTGGCCCCCGGCGGGTCGGTACTGGAGATGGCCGTCATGGCGGGGCTGCCCCGGGCGTTCGCGGCGCCCTGGGAGCGGGTCGGGATCAGCTCGCCCGTTCCGGTCGCCGAGGCGGCGCGCGAGCGGCGATTCGTGTGGGTGGGCGGCGACGAGGACATGGCGCGGCGGTATCCACGGGTCGCCGTCGTGCTGCCCTACCCCTTCGCGCTGGCCGCCGTACCGGTGGCGACCGCCTCGACGGTGTACGGGTCGGTCTTCGTGACCTGGCCCGGTTCGCATCCGCCGGAGTTGTCCGACCGTGAGCGGACACAGCTCAGCACTGCCTGCGACCGGCTGGCGCTGCGTCTGGAGCGCGCCGCGGCCGAGCACCGTCAGCTGCGGCCCGAGGCGGATCTGCTTCCCATCTCGCCCGAGGCGCCCACGGCCGACCCCCTGGGCACGGTCGAGGCGGCTCGCATGGTGGCACGGCTGCCGTACGGGCTGTGCTCGTTGGACCTGCACGGTCGGGTCCGTTTCGTCAACGCGGCCGCCGCTGACCTGCTGGGTGTCCCCGCGGACGCTCTGCTGGGCACCCAGCTGTGGGTGTCGGTGCCCTGGCTCGACGATCCGGTGTACGAGGACCGCTACCGCGCCGCGCTGTTCAGCCTGCACGTCACCTCGTTCGTGGCGCTGCGCCCGCCCGGCGACTGGTTGTCGTTCCGGCTGTATCCGAGCGCGACCGGGCTGAGCGTCCGTATCACCCGGGCGCGGGCGGTGACCGAGCTGGACCGGGCGGGGCGAAGGCCGGGCGGGCCGTCCAGCCTGGTCACGATCTCGCAGGTGCTGTCCCTGGCGGGTGCCCTCACCGAGGCGGCGAGTGTCCAGGACGTCATCCAGCTGGTCGCGGACGAGATCATGCCGGCGGCCGGCTGTCAGACGCTGGTGCTGCTGGGCTCGCAGAGCGGGCGGATGCGGGTGGTGGGGCATCGCGGGTACGCCGACCCGGAGCTGGTGGAGCGGTTCGACGGGTTGCCTCGGACCGCGCCGACCCCGGGGAACCAGGTCCTCAGCACCGGTGTGCCCGCCTTCTTCGAGTCCCGGGGGGAGGTGGAGCGGGCGTATCCGGCGGTGCGGGAGATGTCCGGTCCGACGGCGGCCTGGGCGTTTCTCCCGCTGATCGCGTCCGGACGTCCGGTGGGCACCTGTGTGCTGGGCTATGCCGAACAGCACGCGTTCCCCGCCGATGAGCGCGCCGTCCTGACCAGTCTCGGCGGTCTGATCGCCCAGGCTCTGGAGCGGGCCATACTGTACGACGCCAAGCACCGGGTCGCGCACGGCCTCCAGGCCGCCCTGCTGCCGAGTTCCCTGCCGTCGCTGCCCGGCTTCGAGTCCGCCGCGCGCTATCTGCCCGCCACCCAGGGCATGGACATCGGCGGCGACTTCTACGACCTGGTGTGGTCGCACGGACGGGCCTCGGCGGTGATCGGGGACGTCCAGGGACACAACGTGACGGCGGCCGGCCTGATGGGCCAGATCCGTACGGCCGTACGGGCGTACACGACCGTCGGTCAGGCGCCCCAGGAGGTCATGAGCAGCACCAACAGGCTCTTGATCGACCTCGGCACCGAGTTGTTCGCGAGCTGTCTGTATCTGCGGCTCGATCCGGGCACCGGCCGGGCCGTGATGGCCCGTGCGGGGCATCCGCAGCCGCTGCTGAGGCACCCGGACGGCCGCGTGCGGGTGCTGGACCTGGCCGGGGGTCCCCTGCTGGGGATCGACGCCTCGGCCACGTACCCGACGACCGAGGTCGAACTGCCGCCGGGCTGTGTCCTCGCCCTGTACACCGACGGGCTGATCGAGTCCCCGGGCGTCGACATCGACGAGACACTGACCGCCCTCGGCCGTCGGCTCGCGGAGACCGGGGACCGGCCGCTGGACGAACTGGCCGACGGGCTGGTCGAGTTCGGCGCGGGGGTGACGGAGCGGGTGGACGACATCGCGCTGCTGCTGTTGAGGGCGCGGGTGGAGGACTGACGGCCGTCGGACAAGAGAGCGCCCGTGCCGGTGGCCCAGGGCCCTCCGGCGGATCGAGCCGACGACGCGTGGCCGGGCACACATGCGGCGGCGGGGCCGCCACCCGCGGCCCGCTCCGCCGAACGGAGCCGCGCGCAGAACCGACGGCCACCGCCCGGCAGGGGCACCCTCGCCGGGGGCGCAGTGCCCTCCCACGGGTCGAGCGGCGCCGCGCACGCGGAACGGTCCGGCCCTCCCGCCGGAGGGCCGGACCGTGTCAGTGGCGGCCGGGACTACTGGTGCGGCCGGTCAGTGGTTCTCGTTGTTCCCCAGGCCGGTGCCGTCGTCCGCGCCGTTGCCGGTCTGGTCGTCGACGCCGCCGAGTTCGTCGCCGCCGACCTCTTCACCGAGTCCGGCCTCTTCGCCCGCACCGGCTTCCTCACCGGCACCGGCCTCTTCACCAGCACCGGCTTCCTGGCCCGCGCCGGCCTCATCGCCGGCGCCGACCTCTTCACCGAGTCCGGCCTCTTCGCCCGCACCGGCTTCCTCACCGGCACCGGCCTCTTCACCGGCGCCCGCTTCCTCGCCCGCGCCGGCCTCTTCACCGGCGCCCGCGCCCGCGTCGCCCGCTCCGAGGGTCGCGCCGACGGCCGCCAGGGCCGTGGTGACCGGCTGGAAGAAGGTCTCCCCGCCGACCGTGCAGTCACCGCTGCCGCCGGAGGTCAGGCCGATCGCGCCGCCGTCCTGCGTGAACAGCGAGCCGCCGCTGTCGCCGGGCTCCGCGCAGACGTTGGTCTGGATGAGGCCGGTGACCGTGCCCTCGGGGTAGTTCACGGTGGCGTCGAGGCCGGTGACCTCGCCGTCGTTGAGGCCCGTCGTGGAGCCCATGCGGAAGACCTGCTGGCCGACCGCGGCCTCGGCCGCCTGGAGGATGTCGACGGTCTGGCCGTTGCCGACGTCGACGGTGCTGGCCGCCACGGTCGCCGGGTCGTTGTACTTCACGAGTGCGAAGTCACCGTCGCCCGGGAAGGTGGCCGCCTCGACCGTGGCGATGGGCTCGCCGGTCTCCGAGTCCGACCACTCGGCCGCGGCCACACCGCAGTGACCGGCGGTCAGGAAGCCGGGCGTGCCGTCTCCGGTCACCACGTTGAAGCCGAGGGAGCAGCGGGCGCCGCCGGCGAAGATGGCGTCGCCGCCCTCCACGAACGTCTTGAAGGTGCCCTCGGTCTTCTTGATGGTCGCCATGCCCGAGCCGAGGCTCTTGACGGTCGACTCGATCGTGTTCCAGTTGGCGCCCGTGACCGTGCTGTCGGCGGTGACCTGGATCTTGTTGGTGCGGGGGTCCAGGGCCCAGGCCGTGCCCGGGATCGTCGCCTTCGTCTTCAGCGTCTGCGCGCCGGCCTTCAGCTCGGCGATGCTGTTGTCGACCTCGCGAACAGCGGCACCGGCCTTTTTGGCCTGGACGACGACGTTGTTGTTGTCGCCCTCTACGACGTTGATGATCAGCTGCTGCTTGTCGGCGTCGTAGTAGGAGCCCGCGAAGGCATCCCCGAGCAACTGCTGCAGCTGCGAGGCCAGATCCGAGGCATCCGTCGCCTTCAAGGTCTTCGGAGCCGCGGTGTCCGCAGCGTCGGTCTGGGACGCCATGGCGTTGGGCAGCAGCAGGGCCGCCGCTCCGATCGCCGCGACACTGCCCACCGCTATCGCGGCCTTACGCTTCGGAACTCGCTTGTGACTCAACTTCTTGACCTCCTGCGGGGCGGGGTCTTAGCCGCCGATCGTTCATCGGCGACCGACTGGGGCGCCTGGATGGCTGTAGGTACGGACGGGTTGCTCGGGGCGTTCAAATTATTTGCCAACTCCCTTTGCGAAAAAGCGAATCGGTCATTGCGCGGGCCTGACCAACCGCTGCCGGGAACAACCACCCATATACCGATGACGCCCACTGAAGCGGACAGGATCCTTCCGCCGGCTCCGCGCCCCGGACGCCCGGTCCCGACCTGTCGGCGGCGGAGCCCTGCGAGCACCGCGCATTGCCGCGAACACCCTGGTCGACGCAGCGCCGGGGCAGGCCCTGACGGCCGCCGCCGACACCTCGACCGTGATCGCGACGCCGGTGGCGCGCGGAGACTTCGACCCCATGGCGGCGGTCCAGTGGTCCAGAACATCTCGGTGCGCCGCGACCGGATCCGATGTCCTGATCGAGGCAGTGGTCGCGACCCGCGCAAGGGTGGCGCCGGCGCTTCCAAGACCGCCACCCGGCACAGGAAATGCACAGAAAGGCACTTTCCGTAATCGCCTCATGGCGTTGTGTCGGTCAAACCGATACGAATCCCGGCTTCAGGGAATCTGCACATCGAATACCCAGTCAGGTCACCGCATGCGACGGTTCCGCACATCCCCTCGTCACACGTCACGCCATTGATGGCGGAGTGTCCGATTCCGCCTTGTACGCCTGTCCGACGTGTGCACCCGGCCGCAAGGGACGGGCTGCACCGAAGCCGTGAGGCATGTGAAGAAGTCGCCACCAAGGCGTGCGCACACCCTCACGGTGTGGCGCCCGCGGGCCTCAAATGCCCTGGTGAGGCGGTTGGTTGATTGGAAGCGCGCTGTGCGGGCGTGCTTTGATCCATCGCATCGCAGGGGCCGCTGAGGTTCCGGAAACGAGCCTGGGTGGCCCTGCGGTCGCGGCCGTCGTCTGTCCCCCAGAGGGGGCCGCTCCCCCCTTGTGAATCCCCATATGAAGGGAAGTTCCCCCATGAACTCCACCCCCCAGGTTGAGACCGCCGAGCTGTCGGACGCCGCTCTCGACGCCGTCTCCGGCGGTCTGTCCCTGCACGCCGTCGGCACCGTCACGAACCTGGTGGACAGCGTTGCCCCCGGCGCGCTCCCGCTGGTCGGCACGGTCACCGGCACGGTCGAGGGCCTCACCGGCCTGAACACCGGTGCGGTCACCGGCCTGGTCGCCGGTCTCTGATCGACGCCTTGCGCCGCTGAGTCCCGGAACCGTTCACCGGTTCCGGGACTCTCGGGTGCCGGGCGCTGCGCTGATACGCGGTTCGTTCACCGCCGGTATTCATCCGCTCGCAGGTGAGGGAAAGTCCCGTGCAGTTCCGCCAACAGGCCCTCGCCAAGCTCCAGTCGGCCGAGGAGCTGGACCTTCCGGTGCGCTTCGCGCGCCCTCAGGGCTGGCTGGTCCTCGCCGTCACGGTCGTCGTCATGGCCGCCGCGTCCGTGTGGGCGGTGACGGGATCCGTCTCCTCGACGGTCAGCGCGCCAGCCATCCTCACGCACGGGGAGGGCAGTTACGTCCTGCAGAGCCCCGTATCCGGCCAGATCACCGCGGTCCTCGCCGAGGAGGGCGCCCGGCTGCCCGCCAACGCCCCTGTGCTGAAGGTCCGTACGGCCTCCGGCGAGTCGGTCGTCCGCTCGGTCGCCGCGGGCCGGCTCACCGCGCTCGCCGCCACGATCGGCCAGATCGTCGGCACGGGCACGAACATCGCGGCCATCGAGAAGGTCGCCCGTGCGAGCGACCCGCTGTACGCGACGGTGTACGTCCCGGCCGAGAACGCAGCCACGATCCCCTCGAACGCGGCCGTCGACCTGACCGTCCAGACCGCGCCCACCCAGCAGTACGGGGTGCTGCGCGGCCATGTGAAGTCGGTGGACCGGGCCGCCCAGACCGAGCAGCAGATCGGCGCGTTCCTCGGTGACAGCCAGCTGGGCGAACAGTTCACCAAGAAGGGCAGGCCGGTCGCCGTGCTGGTGGAGCTGGACAAGTCGTCGGCCACGAAGAGCGGTTACAAGTGGTCCTCTGCCGAGGGGCCGCCGTTCGCGCTCACCTCCATGACCCTGGCCTCGGGCTCGATCCGGCTGGCCGACCAGCGTCCCGTCGATTGGCTGCTGCCGTGAGTGCCGCTCCGAACTCCCGGGCCAAGCGCCGCTCGGCCCCGCCCCGCCGCACGGTTCCGAAGGGCAGCGGCAGGTCCGTACGCACCCCGACGGTTCTCCAGATGGAGGCCGTGGAATGCGGCGCGGCCTCGCTCGCCATGGTCCTCGGGCACTACGGGCGGCACATCCCCCTCGAAGAGCTGCGCATCGCCTGCGGTGTCTCGCGGGACGGCTCGCGCGCCAGCAACCTCCTCAAGGCGGCCCGGAGTTACGGCCTGACGGCCAAGGGCATGCAGATGGACACGGCCGCGCTCGCCGAGGTGAACGCGCCCGCGATCCTGTTCTGGGAGTTCAACCACTACGTCGTCCTCGACGGCATGGGGCGCCGCCTCGGCAGGCGCGGGGTGTACATCAACGACCCCGGCAAGGGCCGCCGGTTCGTGCCGATGGAGGACTTCGACTCCAGTTTCACCGGTGTCGTCCTCGTCATGGAGCCCGGCCCCGACTTCGAGCGGGGCGGACGCAAGCCGGGTGTCCTGGGCGCCGTGCCGGCCCGGCTGCGCGGTACTTCGGGCACGATGCCCGCCGCGATCCTGGCGAGTCTGCTGCTGGTCGCGGTGGGCGCCGCGATGCCCGCGCTCAGCCGCACCTACATCGACACGTTCCTGATCGGCGGTCAGACGTCGATGCTGGAGGTGCTGTTCGCGTCGATGGGCGCGTGCGTGGCGCTGACGCTCGTGCTGACCTGGCTGCAGCAGGCGAACCTGCTGCACGGCCGCATCATCTCCTCGACCCTGAGCAGCGCGCGCTTCCTGCGTCATCTGCTGCGCCTCCCGGTCACCTTCTTCTCCCAGCGCAGCCCGGCCGACCTGGTCCAGCGCCTCCAGTCGAACGACGCGGTGTCCGAGACACTGGCCCGCGACCTCGCGGCGGCGGGCGTCGACGCGATCGTCGTCGTGCTGTACGCCGTGCTCCTCTACACGTACGACCCACAGCTCACGGCCGTCGGCATCGGCGTGGCGCTGCTCAACATCGTGGCCATGCGGGTGGTGATCCGGTTGCGCGCGACCCGTACCGCGAAACTGCGTGCGGACAACGCCCGGTTGACCAACACGGCCTACTCCGGGCTCCAGTTGATCGAGACGATGAAGGCGACCGGCGGCGAGGAGGGCTACTTCCGCAAGTGGGCCGGGCAGCACGCGACCACGCTGGAGGAGCAGCAGCGGCTCGGGGTGCCGAGCGCCTGGCTGGGGGTGGTGGCGCCGACGCTGGCGACGCTGAACAGCGCGCTGATCCTGTGGATCGGCGGGATGCGGGCCGTCGAGGGCGGTATCTCCGTCGGTCTGCTGGTGGCGTTCCAGTCCCTGGTCACGCGTTTCACCGCGCCGCTGACCCGCCTCAACGGGGTGGCGGGCCGTATCCAGGACTTCGCGGCGGACGTGGCGCGTCTCAAGGACGTCGAGAACTTCCAGGCGGATCCGCTGTACGCCCGCCCGGGCGGCGGTGACTCGACGCGGCGGCTGCACGGCCACGTCGAGCTCCAGGACATCACCTTCGGCTACAGCCCGCTCGACAAGCCGCTGCTGTCGGGCTTCGACCTGACGGTCGGTCCGGGTCGGCAGGTGGCGCTGGTGGGTGGCTCCGGCAGCGGCAAGTCGACGGTCTCCAGGCTGATTTCGGGTCTGTACGTGCCCTGGGAGGGCGTCATCCGTATCGACGGGCAGCGCCTGGAGGACATTCCGCGCGGTGCGTTGGCGGCCTCGGTCTCCTTCGTCGACCAGGACGTGTTCCTCTTCGAGGGCAGCGTCCGCGACAACGTGGCGCTGTGGGATCCGTCGATCCCGGACGAGTCGGTGGTGGCGGCCCTTGAGGACGCGGCGCTGTACGACGTCATCACGCGTCGGCCGGGCGGGATCCACAGCCGGGTCGAGCAGGACGGGCGGAACTTCTCCGGCGGGCAGCGCCAACGTCTGGAGATCGCGCGGGCGTTGGTGCGCAACCCGAGCATTCTCGTCCTCGACGAGGTGACCAGCGCACTGGACGCGGAGACCGAGCAGACGGTGATCGACAACCTGCGCAAGCGCGGCTGCGCCTGTGTGGTGATCGCGCACCGGCTCTCCACCGTGCGCGACAGCGACGAGATCGTCGTGCTCCAGCACGGCACGATCGTGGAACGCGGGCGGCACGACGCCCTGGTGGCAGCCGGTGGGGCGTACGCCGAGCTGGTCAGGGAGCGATGAGATGACGACGGTCCACGACGGTGATGTCGTCCTGAGCGCGCTCGGGCAGATGGGGACGCGGTTCGACCTGTCCGGCCAGGGCCGCCTCGATCTCGAAGGCCCGCAGGTGCTGTGGCTGGTCGCGTCGGGCGCGCTCGACCTGTACGCGGTGGACGCGTTGGAGCAGGGCCAGTGGCACCACATCGGCCGGCTGGAGGCGGGCGCGCTGCTGCTCGGCCCGGTCGCCGGACCGGACCACACGCTGGTCGCCCGCCCGGTGCGCGACTGCGTGGTGCACCGCATCGGCCTGCGCGAGCTCTATCAGTCACCGGGCACGGAGACCTGGTCGTACGACGAGTACGGCAACGCCCAGTACGTGCCCCCGGCGACGAGCCCGCTGGAGTACGCCCTCGCCCTGGGCGTCGGCCGTGGCCTGTCGATCCTCTTCCAGGCGCCGATGGCCTCGGAACGGGCCGCCGCACCGACCGACGACGACGTGTTCTGGATGCAGGTCCCGCCGGGCAGCGTCCAGTACGGGTCGCTGTACGGGGCGGAGGCCGCCTCGGATCTGCTGATGGACCCCGGGGTCTGGCAGGGCATGGTCGACCAGCAGTACCGGCTGCTCGCCACCCTCGACCGGTGGATCGAGCAGCTGGAACGCAGCCACGAGACCCGTACGGCGGCCGGTATCAAGGCGGGTGAGGCCGTCCGTGCCCAGGCCGACCGGACGCTGCTGGCGTCGATCGGCAGGCCGTCGGCGAAGCGCACGACCGCCGCCGACGCCGACGCGACGTACGCGGCCTGCAAGCTGGTGGCCGAGGCTGCCGGGATCACGCTCGCCGAGCCCGCGCAGAGCGGCACCGAGAGCGACCGGCTCGACCCGGTCGAACGGATCGCTCTCGCCTCCCGGGTCCGCACCCGGGCCGTCCGGCTCGACGGGCGCTGGTGGCACGACAACGTCGGCCCGCTGATCGGCCACCGGAGTCTGTCGGGCGCCCCGGTCGCGCTGCTGTGGCGACGCGGCGGCTATGTGGCCGTGCACCCCTCGTCGGGGCGCGAGACACCGGTGGAGAAGGCGAACGCGGCGGAGTTCGAGGAGCGGGCGGTGATGTTCTACCGCCCGCTGCCCGAACGCGGAATGACCCCGCTGCGACTTCTCCGGTTCAGCATGGGCGGCAGCCGGGGCGATGTGGTGAACCTGCTGCTGAGCAGCCTGGTGACGATCGCCATCGGCGCGCTGGTGCCCGTCGCCACCGGCAAGGTGCTCGGCGAGTTCGTGCCGAAGGCGCAGACCGCGCTGATCGTGCAGTTCTGTCTGGCCGTGATGATCAGCAGTGTGGTGACGGCGGCCTTCATGCTGCTGCAGAACCTCACCCTGCTCCGGATGGAGGGCCGTATCGAGGCGACGCTCCAACCGGCCGTCTGGGACCGGTTGTTGCGCCTGCCGACGAAGTTCTTCACCGAGCGCTCGACCGGTGAGCTGGCGAGTGCGGCGATGGGCATCAGCGCGATCCGCAAGCTGCTGGCGGGAGTCGCCCCGGTCGTCACGCAGTCGGTCACGGTCGCGGCGATGAACCTGGGCCTTCTCCTCTGGTACAGCGTCCCGATGGCGCTGGCGGCGGTCGGCATGCTCGTGGTGATCGCCACCGTGTTCCTCGGGCTCGGTCTATGGCAGGTCCGCTGGCAGCGGCGCCTGATCGTGCTCTCCAACAAGCTGAACAACCAGGCCTTCCAGACCCTGCGCGGTCTGCCCAAACTGCGGGTCGCGGCGGCCGAGAACTACGCGTACGCGGCCTGGGCGGGCGAGTTCGCGCGCAGCCGCGAGCTCCAGCAGAAGGTCGGCCGCATCAAGAACCTCACGACCGTGCTGGGCGCGGTGTACCTGCCGGTCTGCACCCTGGTGATGTTCATGCTGCTCGCGGGTCCGGCGCGCGGCGAGATGTCGGCGTCGGCCTTCCTCACCTTCAACACCTCGGTGACGATGCTCCTGACCTCGGTCACCCAGCTGACCGGCGCCTTCGTCTCCGGCGTGGCCGCGCTCCCGCTGTACGAGGAGATCAAGCCGGTGTTGGAGGCGACCCCGGAAGTACGCCTCGCGAGCACCCGGCCGGGTGTGCTGACCGGTGCGATCGAGGCCCGCCGGCTCTCCTTCCGCTACGCGGACGACGGCCCGCTCGTCCTGGACGACGTGTCCTTCCAGGTGCGGGCGGGCGAGTTCGTGGCGATCGTCGGCCCCAGCGGCTGCGGCAAGTCGACCCTGCTGCGCCTGCTGATCGGCTTCGACAAACCGGTCTCGGGCAGTGTGCTGTACGACGGTCAGGACCTGGGCGCGCTCGACCAGTCGGCCGTACGCCGCCAGTGCGGGGTGGTGCTCCAGCACGCCCAGCCGATGACGGGTTCGATCCTGGACGTCATCTGCGGCACCGAGCCCTACACACCGGAGGAGGCGCTGGCCGCCGCCGAGATGGCGGGTCTGGCCGAGGACATCAGGCGGATGCCGATGGGCCTGCACACCATCGTTCAGGGCAGCGGTGCGATCTCCGGCGGCCAGCGACAGCGGCTGATGATCGCGCAGGCGCTGATCCGCAGGCCGCGCATCCTCTTCTTCGACGAGGCGACCAGCGCCCTGGACAACGAGACGCAGCGCACGGTCATCGAGAGCACCCGCGCCCTGAACGCCACCCGGATCGTGATCGCCCACCGTCTGTCGACGGTGCTGGACGCGGACCGGGTGATCGTGATGGAGGACGGCAGGGTCGCCCAGCAGGGCCCCCCGGCCCAACTGCTCGCGGACACGGGCGGCCGGCTGCACGAACTGGTGCGAAGGCAGCTGGCGTAGTCGGCAGGCCCCTCCGGGACATCTGCAAGGACGACAGAGGTCGCCGGGACCGGCGGGGAGGCGTCATGGTCCGCGGGACGGACGTGAACCGCCGGGCTCACGGGTGGAACAGCGCTCCGTATGAGCCGGACTCGTCGCAGACGCAGAGCTCGTCGTCGAGGGCCCGTGACACCTTCTCGCGCCGAACGCCCGCCGCAGGGGCCACGTCCGCACTGCGGGGCGCGAGTCACCGGGAAGCTTCAGGGTGCCTCCGGTTCGCCCCGCCACAGTTCCGGAACCCGGCCGCCGACGGCGTACATCTGCGTCGCCAGTACCCGCAGTGCCGCCGCGAAGAGGGCCGGGTTGCGCAGGAACTCCATGTGGATGCCGGGGAACTCCACCCACGGCACGGCGAGCCGACGGGCGATCTCGACCGACGGCCGGGCGTAGTACGTGCCCCGGTCGTCCGCACCGGCGCCCAGGACGATGGGGAACGGGGCCGCCCGCAGGGCCGCTTCATCGGGTTGGAAGGCGGCGAAAGCGGGCCATTCATGGCCGAAGAGGTGCTCGGCGTTGCCGAGGAAGCGTTCCCACAGGTCGGTGGGCCAGCGGTAGGAGCCCTCGCCGCGGACCGTCTCGCCGAAGCGGCGGCCCGCCGCCGGGGCACCGCCCGCCGCGTACCGGGCGGCCACTTCGGCGAAGAAACCGCGCCCGGGATCGTCGCCTGGGAGCACGTTCACGGCGGGCGGTTCATGGGCGATGAGGCCCACCAGGCACTCCGGGTGGCGCGCGGCCAGGGTCAGCCCGATGATCGCGCCGCCGCTGTTGCCGAAGACCAGGGCCCGGCCGCCCGCCAGTTCGGCGACGAGCGCGCGGGCGTCGGCGGCCTGCCGCGACAGCGCCATGGGAGCGACGCCGCCACCTGTGCTGCGGGAGTTGCCGCGCCGGTCGAAGGTGATCACCGTGAAGGCGTCGGCGAGGCCTTCGGCGATCCCGGAGTAGTAGCCGGCGTCTCCCCCGGCGCCGCTGATCATCAGCAGGGCCGGGCCGGCCCCGCGTACCTCGTAGTACAGCTCGGCCCCGTCGTCGACCGTCAGCCTGCCGCTGCTCACGTCCACACATCCTCCCTAGCGATACTTTCCCGTATCGATACTTTGCCGTTTCGATGAAAGTGGTCTAGTCTCGAAGGCCTGGAGTACGAAACCGTTTCGTTTACATACTCGTTACCTCCGGTCTCCTTCGCCTTCCGTCACCACTCGTCGCTCCGCTTCAGAGCGACCTTCCCTGGAGTGTGCTCACATGCCACAGTCCCTCACCGAAGGCGCCCCGAAGGGCGTCGGGCACGACACGGACAAGGGTTCCGCCGCGCCGAACGCGAAGCGCTGGTGGATCCTCGCGATCATCGGTATCGCGCAGCTGATGGTCGTCCTCGACGCCACCATCGTGAACATCGCCCTCCCCTCCGCACAGGCCGACCTCGGCTTCTCCGACGGCAACCGGCAGTGGGTCGTCACGGCGTACGCGCTGGCCTTCGCCTCCCTGCTGCTGCTCGGCGGCCGGATCGCCGACCTGTTCGGCCGCAAGCCCGCCTTCCTCATCGGTGTCGCCGGATTCGCCGGGGCCTCCGTCCTCGGTGGCGCCGCGAACGGCTTCGAGATGCTGGTCGTCGCCCGCGCACTTCAGGGTGTCTTCGGCGCACTGCTCGCACCCGCCGCGCTCTCGCTCCTCAACACGACCTTCACCGACGCGCGCGAAAAGGCCCGCGCGTTCAGCGTGTACGGCGCGATCGCCGGAGCCGGCGGCGCGGTGGGCCTGCTGCTCGGCGGTCTGCTGACCGACGCGCTCGACTGGCGCTGGACGCTGTACGTGAACCTGATCTTCGCCGTCGTGGCCTTCGTCGGCGGCTGGATGCTGCTGAGCAACCACCGCGACGCCGCCAACTCCAAGATCGACGTCCCGGGCACACTGCTGGTCTCCGCCGGTCTCTTCTCCGTCGTCTACGGCTTCTCCAACGCCGAGACGCACGACTGGAGTTCGCCGCAGACCTGGGGCTTCCTCACCGCGGGCGTACTGCTCCTCGCGGCGTTCACCCGGTGGCAGACGCGGGCCAAGCACCCGCTGCTGCCGATGCGCGTCCTGCTGGACCGTGACCGTGCCGCCTCGTTCCTCACCGTGCTCATCTCCGGTGCCGCGATGTTCGGCGTCTTCCTCTTCCTCACCTACTACCTGCAGCTGAACCTCGGCTTCAGTCCGACCAGGACCGGCCTGGCCTTCATGCCGATGATGGCGGCCCTGATGGTCGCGGCCCAGGTGTCCACCACCATGCTCGTGCCCCGGTTCGGCCCCAGGATCATCATCCCGGCAGGCTTCGCCCTCGGTGCGGCAGGCATGGTCTGGCTGACCGGTATCGGCGTCGGCTCGTCCTTCAGTACCGCCGTGCTCCCGCAACTGCTGGTGATCGGCGCGGGCATGGGCGCCATCATGCCGCCCGCGATGCAGCTGGCCACCAGCGGGATCGGCGCCGAGGACGCGGGAGTGGCCTCCGCGACGGTCAACACCATGCAGCAGGTGGGCGGTTCGATCGGCACGGCACTGCTGAGCACGCTCGCCGCGAGCGCCGCGACCAACTATCTGTCCGGCCGGAACGCGGCCGACAAGCTGGTCCAGGCCCAGTCGACGATCGAGAGCTACACCACCGCCTTCTGGTGGTCGGCCGGCTTCTTCGCCGCGGGCGCCCTGATCACCTTCCTGCTGTACCGCCCCGGCGTCCCGGTCCAGGACGAGAACGCCGCGCCGGTGGTCCACATGTGACCCGCCCGGGTCGACCTGGCCGAGGGGCCGCCGTCCGCAGGGAGACGGCGGCCCCTCCTGCTGTCGCGACCCCCTGGGGGGTAAGTGCACAGTGCACGGAATGTCAATGAGTACAGCTCGAAATTCACCTTGTCGAGTGAACTAGATCTTGCGGACGGCGTGTCAGGGATGGTCCGCACCCAGTCGGGGTAGCTACCGAGATCGAATGCGCCCCCGCCGAGGTGGAGCAGCCATGACGCCGGAAGCCGACGACCGCATCCCCGGGCCGCCCGAGCGCACGGCCCCGGACCCGTCCGGAGCCCTCACGCCGCCGGCCAACCCGTATGCCCGTACGTACACGAACGGGCCGTTCACCGTGGTCGAGGTCTCCGGCGAGATCGATCTGGCGACCTCGGGCTTCCTCGCCGAGCATCTGGACGCCGCGACCTCGCGCCCCGGCCCCGACGTACTGGTCGACCTCCGGCGCGTCGGCTTCTTCGACTGCTCCGGCCTGCGCGAACTGTGCCGCGCCGACACCCGGGCCCGCGAGCGCGGCGGGCGGCTGCGACTGGTCTCCGACAGGCCCCGTCTCCACCGGCTGCTGAGCGCCGCGGTTCTGCTGCACCGCTTCCCGCCTCTCGCCCGCATCCCGGAGCCGGAGCCGGAGTGAGGGAACCGGTGTCGCGTTCCCGTGGACATGCCATGGGCCGGCCGGTGGCCCCACACCACCGACCGGCCCTGCTGCGAGATCGCGCGGCATCCCGCGACACAGGGCTCGCACTCCCCATCCGCGTGCGCCCCGCATTGCTCACGGAAGCGCGCGACCCCGGTCCCTAGAACGTGAAGACGGCTGTCCCGTAGGTGCTCTTCACGCACTCGTTCGCGAATGTCCGCTCATAGGCGACCCGCTGGCCCCGCCACACGCCCTCGACGGTGACGACCACGGGGTCGTACTGCTTGGTGCACTTCACGTCACCCGTCGGCACCAGCAGGTCGAAGTCGCCACCGGCGGCCCGGAGTTCGGCACAGGCCCGGGAGGCGGCCGGGTGTGTGCCCGAGGCCGTAGGGGCACAGGTCAGGGTGACGGCACGCTCGGGCGTGACAGCGGCCGCGGTGTCACCGTGGCCCATGGTGAGCACCAGGGCCGAGGGGGCGTAGAGCCCGGACGGGGCGGCGGCCGGGGCGGCGACGGCGGCCCCGGTGGGAGGGGCGCAGACGGCGGTGGCCGTCAGGGTCAGAGTCGCTGCCCAGCGCGCGGTGTTCGGCATTGTGTGCATCCTTCCGCTCAGTTCGAAGTTGCGAATCGAAGGTCCAACGGTCCGCATGGGTACTCGATCCCAGCCGGTCGGGCCGGATCGGCGAGCGTGAGTCTGCCGAGTCCGGCGCCGAAACTCATCTCGACCCCATGCGTTTCAGTAACCTTGCGTATTGAATCAGTGGCGTGAAGTTACGTTCTTCGATCGAGTGAAGCCCGTAACTGAGCGGTCGTTGATCGCTTGGGGCGACCGAGTGGCCGGATCCACCTGCCTTTTTAATCGGCCTGAAACATTCCGATTGAGCTCCGTACGGACTCCCTGGCGACCTCCGTCGTTCATCGAGCCACGTGGCGCCGGCGCTCACTCCACCGGCGGCGGGGGCCTTGTCAGACGCTCGCGCTACGTTGGGCGGCATGAGCCAATTCGTGTTGGTCGCGGGTGCGCGGCTCGGTGCCTGGGCGTGGGACGAGGTGGTGGTCGAACTGCGCGCCGCCGGGCACGGGGTGCACCCGCTGACGTTGTCGGGAGTGGCGGAACGGCAGGGCGAGCCGGCCGGGCAGCAGACGCATGTGCGGGACATCGTCGAGGAGGTCGAGCGCCTCGATCTGCGGGATGTCGTGCTCGTCGGCCACAGTTACGCGGGGATACCCGTCGGGCAGGCCGCAGAGCGGATCGGCGAACGGCTGACCCGGGTGGTGTTCGTCGACGCGAGTGTCCCGGCCGACGGCAGGTCGTTCCTGTGGGGCTGGGACAGCGCCGGGGTGGAGGCGTCGATCTCCGAGCACGACGGCTTCTGGCCGACCCCGGCGGCGGACCATTTCGCGGGCCAGGGGCTCACCGACGAACAGATCGCGCGGATGGTGAGCGGCTCGACGCCCCACCCCGGGGCCACCCTCACCGAGCCGGCCGTCCTCACGGGCTCGATGGGTGACCTCCCCGCGACCTACGTCAAATGTCTGCTCGACGACCCGGAGACGCCCGCGGACGTGGTCGAGCTGCTCAAGAGCGGCCGGTGGGAACTGGTCGAGCTGGACACCGGGCACTGGCCGATGTTCTCCAGCCCACGCGAGCTGGCCGCCGTCCTGCACCGGTCGGCGACCGCAGGCTGACGGCACGGTGGGGGTGGACGCGGTGGATCGTTTTCGCCCCCGCCGCCCCTGCCCGTCCCACCCCACCACCCCTCCCCCAGAAGGGCGACCCACACTGGGGGCTGCCGCCCCCAGACCCCCGCATAGGCCCTGAAGGGGCCCCGTCCTCAAACGCCGGACGGGCTGGAGGTGAACACCGGCCGGGTTGGGCCTACTGCTCCCTCGGGTCCGCGTCGACCTGGACCGCCTTGCCCGGAGGGCCGCCTATCGACAGGGAGCCGGGGCTGGCGGTGGCCGTGTCGGTGAGCCAGCGTTGGTCCGCGGAGCCGTCGCGGACCTTGACGACCACGTCCGTGTCGGGGTCGTCTGAGGCGGGAGCGACAGCGAGGCCCTCCTCCCAGCGGGGCAGCAACTCGCCCCGCACGGTGAGGTCGTAGCGGACGTCGTCGCCGCGCTCGGCGGACGCGGCGGCACAGCGGCCGAGGATGACGACACCGGCGTCGGCATGCGAGTCCAGACACAACTCGGGGTTGGCGACACTGCGCAACAGCCCGTCGTCCTCGTAGGTCCACATCTGGGTCCACGCGGTCGAACAGGGCCCCAGCTTGATGACGGCGCCGGCCGTGGCCCTGCCGCCCCGGATGTCGAGGCACCGGTCCGCCGTCACATTGCGCAGCCGGGTCTGCCGGGCGGCTGTCGGGCTGTTGCCCGTCGCGGAGGGTGAGGAGGACACCACGGGCGGGGTCGGCGAGGCGTCGGGCGTCGCGCCGCGTCCGCCGGTCGCGCTGGAGGAAGCGGTCGGGTCGGCACCGCTGCCGTCCTTCGGCCACAGTCCGCTGCCCAGCACCACCGCGAGAACGACGATCGAGGCCAGGCCCACGCTGGTGAGCAGGGTTCTTCTGTCGCGGGTCCCGCCCGGGACCGGTCGGCGCGGGAAGGGAATCCGGGCCGGCAGACGAAGGCGCCCCAGGCCGATTCCCCGGCCTGCTCCGCTCTCGCCACCACCGCCGCGGTGCCGGGCATGGCCCCGCAGCCGTGTGCCGCCCTGGCTGCGCCCCGGGCGCGAGTCGAGATAGCGCCGGGCGCCCCAGCCGAGCACCGCCTCGGCGAGCAATGTGCCCAGGCCGCCCTCGAAGTGGCTCAACTGCTCGGCGGCGTAACGGCAGTAGCGGCACTCCAACAGGTGCTGCTGCACATCGGGCAGCAGGGCGCCGCCGCGCCGGATGGGGACGTCGAGGAGACGGTTGTAGAACCGGCATTCCTTGGACGGCGCGAGTTCCCGGTGGGCGCGTACACAACCCTCCCGGAATTGTTCGCGGGCCTGTTCCAGCGACGCCGCCGCCATATCCGTGTCCATGCCAAGAAGAGTGGCGGGGACATGCATCGGATCGGCCTCCACCTCCGTGTGCCACAGCAGACACTGGGCGAGTCCGGGAAGGGACTGGAACGAACGCTCCGCGAGCTTTCGGTTTTCCGCCGTCATGGACTTCGCCGCACGCATTCCGCGACCGCCCGCCGGTTTCGTCAGGTCCGGCAGCACATCGGATATGCGGTCGTCCGCGGACCATTCCCTCACGGTGTCGCGCACGGCCACGAGGAACCGCGGGCGCAGGGCGACGGCCGACTCGGCCCGCATCACCCGCTCCAGGACCTGATGGAAGGCGGCGGCGGTGACCATCGAGGCGGTCCGGTCGGAGGTGGCGAGGCAGATGACCGCGTACTCATGGGTCGCCTGCCAGTGCCGCGCCGTCAGCAGGGCGACGGGTGGGCCGGTCTCGCCCTCCGGCCTGGTCCTGAGCTGGGCGGCAAGGCTCTCGTCCGATTCCCCAGGAACCCCACCGGAGTACGGGGAGTAGGACGGACGAGGGGGGTGGGGGTGGGGCACTGAGCGGTTTCCTTCCCACGCGCGGGCAACTCACAGAGGTTCCCGGCTGTGTCCCCCACCCGGCTGTGGCGCTGGACCGCCACAGAATCACCACCGGCGAATCGAGCCCGGCCATTCCCCCTGTACAAGTGGTTCACCCTTGCACAAGTCGCTCCTGGCCAACAAGGCACATGGGCAACATCCGCTCATTGAAGGAAAGTCAGCAACAGAGGAACCTTTCGGCCCTCGTACCGGCTTTCGGCATTTTCCCCGCGCCCCGTGTGAACCGCGCGCACGCGCCGGCGCGCCGCGCACACTTCCGGCGCGTGCAGCGGTGCGGTCCACTGGAACCGGCCTTCTCGAAGGCCCCGCGCGGAAAGGCGGCTCTCCCGCGCGAAACGGCCGCCGACCCCGTTCTTCCCGCCCTCGGTCGGCGGCCCCGAGGGCGGGCCCACCTCGGCAGCCCGGCAGCCCGGCAGCCGGTCAGAACTGCCCGGATCCGTTCAGATCTGCCAGGAGCGCAGCCGGTCCGCCGCGCCGTAGACGTCGACCTTCCCCGAGATCAGGTCGCGGGCGAGGTCGACGAGCGCGCCGTAGGGCGGGTCGATGCCGACGTCGCTGACGAACATGTACGCCACGGCGGTGGCGCAGGCGAAGCGGGCGTTGGCCGACGGCAGCGGCTTGAGCAGCGCGAGGGTGTGCAGCAGCGCGGCGGCCCGCCAGGCCGGGTCGGAGTCCACGCCGAGGCGTGGCGGGTCGACCCGGTGACGGGCCACGGCGGCCACCAGGGCGGAGAAGTCGTTGACCGTGGGCTGGTCCGGCAGGACCTCTTCGTGGCGCTGGAGCAGCCACGGCACGTCGATATGGATGACGGAAGCCATCGGTCAGGCGACCCGTCCCCGGCCCGGCGCGACCGGTTCGTCCTCGGGGAACGCTGCGGCGAACTCGTCGGCGTGGGCCGCGAAGAACCGCCGGAACTCCTCCGCGCCCTCCTGCAGGGCACGGTGGCGGGCGATGTCGGCCGCCGCCGCCTCACGCACGAGGGCCTTCATGGACGTACCGCGCTCCTTGGCTATCTGCCGCAGGTCCTCTAGCTCGCGGTCACTGAACTCCACGTTGAGAGCTGGCATGCCCCCACGGTACCGCGCCGGTACTTACCCGTAAATACCACCAGGTCAGCAGGGTAAGTCCGTGGTACCGAGGGGGCGAGGAACGGCCGGCTATCCCTGGTCGGCGACGAAGGACGCCATCCGGGCCAGGGCCGCGTTCCAGTTGATCGTGTGCTCGTTCGTCGACCACGACTGGATGTCGTCGATATAGCAGAACTGGCCGACGCAGCCCTGCAGTTTGCTCTGTGCGTAGGGGTCCTGAATGCTGGAGTTGGGGCCTCCCGCAAGCGTGCCGTCCGGCGGGCTCGGCAGGCTCGGGTCGAGCTGCTTGGCGTACCAACGGCTGTGCTGTTGATGCGAGTTGACCTCGCCGTAACCCGTCACGTACGACATGTTCAGCGCATTGCGGCCGAAGACGTAGTCCATGCTCTGGAGCGCGCCGTCCCGGTACTTCGAGGAGCCGCTGATGTCGTACGCGGTGGCGACGACCACGGCGTTGTTGAGGACCTGGGCGTTGGAGCCCCAGTCGTAGACGTTGGCGTCGGGGGCGTAGGGCATGCCGTACGGCTGTGCCGCCAGCGTGGTCAGATAGCCGTCGGCGCCCTTGATCACGGACTGGCGGACCTTGTCCCGGCCGGGCAGCCGGTTCGGGACGGTCGCCAGGTCGAGCCGGCCGGCCGCCGCGGTCCTGGCCCAGTCGAAGCCGAGGGGCACGAAGATGTCGGCCGTGTGGATCGGCGAGTTCAGGATGTGCCGCTCGAACGTCTTCTCACTGGTGGTGAGATACAGCTCGGCGGCGGCCCAGTAGAACTCGTCCCGCGCGTCGGTGTCATTGTAGGCACCACCACCGGTCGCGTCGTTCGGGTCGGCGTGAAGGTCCGGGTGGGCGAGGGCGGCCGTCCAGGCCTTCCGCGCCACCGCGAGGGCACGCGTGGCGAACGCGCGGTCGTAGGGCCGGTACAGCCGGGCCGCCTGCGCCGCCGTGGCGGCGAGGTTCAGGGTGGCCTCGGTGGTCGGCGGGTGCAGCTGCCGGTTCTGCGGGTCGTCGCTCGGCAGCAGCGGCAGTCCGGTCCACTGCTCGTCGTGCATCTTGTGGTGCGCCATGCCGGCCAGCGGCTGCCCGTCGGGCACCTGCATCCTCAGCAGGAAGTCCAGCTCCCAGCGGGCCTCGTCCAGGACGTCCGGCACCTTGTTGCCGCTCTCCGGGATGGCGAGCGTGCCGTCACCGAGCGCACCTCGCTGCCCCGTACGGGCGTGCAGGGCGCGCTCGTACGTGCTCAGCAGCTCCCACGTGGAGATGCCGCCGTTGACCACGTACTTGCCGTGATCGCCCGCGTCGTACCAGCCGCCGGTGACGTCGAGCGTGTAGTCGCACACGCCGGGCTGGCACGGTACGGCGGAGTCGCCCTGGTTGGGCGCGACGTCGACGTGGCCGGCGGGGCGGGCGTAGCCGGGGCGCAGATCTTCGCGGATCGCGATGCCGCTGCGCTGCGTGTAGTAGTACTTCAGCGAGTCCCGCCGCAGCCGGTCGTAGGCGCTCGCGTCGATGTCGAAGGGACGGCTCGTCTCACCGTCGGCGACCAGCGTGAGGCCGGTCCCGTGCTTGCGGTAGGAGCCGAAGTCGATCGAGTGGACGTTCTGCCCGGAGGAGGCGTCGGTGCCGCGCGGCACGGTCCTGCCGTGGGCCACCGTCTTCCCGTCGGCCTTCTTCAGCTGCCAGGGCAGGGGCTGCGTGGCGCCGGTGACCAGAGTGGCGTTCTTCGGGCCCGCTGGCAGATAGGCGACCTGGTTGACCCGTACCCGCGGTCCGGTGTCGGGTTCGTACACCTCGGGCGGCACTCCGCCCACCAGCGACACGTCGTCCATGCAGAACCGGAAGGGGTCGGCACTGCCGCCGAGCTGGAAACCGACCTGGCCCAGGGCGGTGTCTGCGGGCGCGGTGAACGTGTACGTGTACGAGTCACCCGACACGCTCAGCTGCGGGCTGACCTCGAAGTAGGTGTCGTACGGGGACACCGACAGGCCGACGATCGCCCTGACGACGTGTCCCGCGGGCGTGCCCAGCGCCTTGAAGGCGAAGCGGTACGACTCGCCCTTGACGAGGGTGATGTCGTTCTGGCCGACGGCGGCGTCCCAGCGGTTGGTGGTACCGCCGGGCACGTCCGCGCAGAGACCTCCGTCGGAGAGGCCGGCGGTGACGTTGCTGGTCGTCCACCAAGGGGCGGTGGTGGTGTCGAAGGTGCCGTTCTTGACCTGCTCGATCTCCTCGGCGCCGGCGGGTCCGGCGGGGAGTGCGGTGAGTGCCGCCGCGAGGAGGGCGGCCACCGGGAGCAGGGTGGTTCTGCGTCGTTTCACGTCTGGAGCTCCTCGGGTGAGGGTGGGGGCGCGGGTGCCGGAAGAGCGGCGCTTGCCGTGGGAGCGCTCCCAGATGCGGACGTCGCCCATGCTGTGCGAGGTCGTGCGGCTCGTCAACGGTGCGGACCGTACTGGGTTCAGGTACGGGGTTCTCGCCCCCGCCGCCCCTACCCGTCCCATCCTTCTGGGGCTCCGCCCCAGACCCCGCTCCTCAAACGCCGGAGAGGCTGAAATACCAACGCCGGCCCGCATATCCAGCCCGTCCGGCGTTTGAGGACGAGCGCGTTCAGCGCGATGGGGGGGTCTGGGGGCGCAGCCCCCAGGAACAGGATGGGACGGGTAGGGGCGGCGGGGGCGAAAATCAGCCCGCCGGTGACTCCAGCCGGGTGATCCGTACCGCGCCCCGCGTCTCCCCCGGGTAACGGCTCGTCAGGTCCAGCCGCAGCCCGGTTCCCCGTACCGCCGCGAAGGTGATCGCCGTGAGCGCGTCGGAGCCGTCGGCCCACTCGACGGTCGCGTCCGGCACCCGCACGTACCGGTCGCCGTCCCGGACGGACACCGCGACCGACGCGGGCAGGCTGTGCGTCGCGTCCACTGTGAAGGCGACCTCGATCCGGGTGAGGTCTCGGGCCCGTCCCCAGTCGACCGAGACCCAGTCCTCGGCGCGGGCCCCGCTGAACGCGGGCAGCAGCGCGGTCGGCGACTTGTAGAAGGCGTTGGACCAGCCGGTGCCCGGCGCGCCGTCGAGCATCGCGGCGGGCGGGGTGTCCGGGCGGCCGGAGTAACTGGCGTCCGCCCGCGGGTACACGGGGACTCCCGGACCGGGGTCGGGCTCGAAGAGCACGGCCGGGGTCAGCGCCTCGCCGTGGGCGGGCGTCGTACGGACCACGACCGTGCCCGCGCGCAACCCCGCCGAGCGGGCCGTGACCTTCAGCCGACCGGCCGCCGTTCCCGCCCGGACCATGGCAAGGGCCTTGCCGTGGAAGGCTGTTCGGGTGCTCGCCTGATAGCGCTCGGCGCTCTCCTCGCGCCCGTTGTCGAGGCCTGCCAGCGAGCCGCCGTCGACCTCGAAGGCGAGCAGGTGCTCGGCTTCGGGCACGACCACTCCCCGGGCGTCGACCACGTCTGCGGTCACGAAGCACAGTGAACGGCCGTCGGCCGCGAGGGACTTGCGGTCCGTGGTGAGGCGTATCGCGTGTGCCGGGCCCGCCGTCCGCAGGACGTCCGTCGCCACGACCCGGCCGCCCTGCCGGGCCACCGCCTTCAACTCGCCCGGCTCATAGGGCACATGCCAGGTCAGATGGAGCTTGCCCGCGCTGCCGTTCGGGCTGGTGTAACTGCCGGGCCAGGGGCCGGCGGTGACCGTCTTGTCGTCGCCGGTGGCCTCCGTGGTCTCCAGGTAGACGCGGCCGTCGACGGTCCTCTTCGTGTCGAACCGCCTGGTGCCGAGCGACTTTCCGTTGAGGAACAGTTCCACCGTGTCGACGTTGGCGTAGGCCCAGACCTCGACCGTGTCGCCCGGTTCGTGGTTCCAGGTCATCGGGAGCAGATGGACCATGGGCTCACTCGTCCACTGACTGCGGAACAGGTGGTACATGTCCTTGGGGAAACCGGCGGTGTCGACCGCGCCGAAGAAGGAAGCCTTGACCGGGAACACGTCATACGGGGTCGGCTCGCCGAGGTAGTCGATGCCCGACCACAGGAACTCGCCCGCGAACCACTTCCGGTCCCGGTCCTTCTTCAGGCCGTACTCGCCGCTCATCGTCCAGGAGGCGAGGTTGTTGTCGTACGACGAGACCGCGCGCCGCCCCGGGGTGTGGTTCTCGCCGGTGTTGAGGTGTTCCGGTTCCTGGTAGGTGGACCGGGTGGAGGTCTCGGACGAGGACTCCGACTCGAACAGGAACAGGTGCGGATAGGCGATGTGCAGGTTGTCCACCGACTTGGCGGTGTTGTAGTTGAGGCCGAGCCCGTCGAGCTTGGCCAGCATCAGATCGGCCGCGGAGCCCCTCGCGGGCGGGGTGCGGTACTTGTCGGAGCCGATGACGAGCGGGCGGGTGTCGTCGGCCGCCCTGATCGCGCCGATGATCCGGTCGGCCATGGCGAGCCCGGCGGTCCGGGTGGAGTCGGTGATCTCGTTGCCGATCGACCACATCAGTACGGCGGGCGAGTTGCGGGCCGCGAGCACCATCTCGGTGGCGTCCTTCTCGCACCACTCGTCGAAGAACCGGCCGTAGTCGTAGCGGTTCTTGGGGGTGCGCCAACAGTCGAAGGCCTCCACCAGCATCACGATGCCCAGTTCCTCGCAGACCTGGATCATCTCCGGCGAGGGCGGGTTGTGGGAGGTGCGGAAGGCGTTGACGCCCATCGACTTCATGATGGTCATCTGGCGGCGGATCGCGTCGACGCTGACAGCCGCCCCGAGGGCGCCCAGGTCGTGGTGGAGATCGACTCCCTTGATCTTGTGAGGGACGCCGTTGAGCTGGAAGCCCTCGTCCGGGTCGAAACGGAAGCTCCGGATGCCGAAGGTGGTGCGGTGGGTGTCGACGGTGGTGCCGCCGACGCGCAGCTCGGTCTTCAGGGTGTAGCGGTGCGGGGCCCCGATGTCCCACAACCTCGGTTCGCGGACGGTGAGTTCATGGGTCTCGGTCGACCGGTCGGTGACGGCGACCGTGGAGGCCGTACGGGCGACCGTACGGCCGCGGGGATCGACGATCCGGGAGACGACCTCGACCTCTGCGGCGGCGCCCGACTCGTTCGTCACGGAGGTCCGCACGCGGACGGCGGCCCGCTCCGCGGTGATCTCCGGGGTGGTGACATACGTACCCCAGCGCTCGACGTGCACCGGTTCGGTGACGACCAGGCGGGCCTCGCGATAGATGCCGCTGCCCGAGTACCAGCGGCTGCTGGGCAACTGGTTCTGCACCTTGACCGCGAGCACGTTCTCGGTGGTGCCGTCGGTGTGCAGGAGGTCGGTGAGGTCGAGGGCGAAGCCGGTGTAGCCGTACGGGTGGCTGCCGACCCGCGTGCCGTTGCAGTAGACGTACGAGTCCATGTAGACGCCGTCGAACTCCACCGAGATCCGCTTGCCGGCGAGTCCCGGCGGGAGTGTGAAGGCGAGGCGGTACCAGCCGAGGCCGCCGGGGAAGAACCCGGTGCCACTGGTGGTGTTGTGGTCGGTGGTCGGGGCGAGTTCGACGCTCCAGTCGTGGGGGACGGCGACCGTCCGCCACGCCGAGTCGTCGTAGGCGGGGTCGTGGGCGTTCGCGTACGCGCCCGTGGGATCGGTGATCCCGCCCGGGTCGACCAGCGCGAAGCGCCAGCCGTCCCGCAGCGGGACGGTTCGGCGACCGGCCCGGCCGGTGGCGGCCCGCGCGTCGGCCGCGGTGCCCAGCAGGGCTCCGGCCGCGGGGGCGGACGTACCGGCGACCAACACCGATCTGCGAGTGACCGTCAAGGTGGCTCTCCCTCATCAGGGCCCAGAAGTACTCACAATTGATCGTTAACAAACAGATTCTGACGGTGTGGAACATGCGCCCGTCAAGAGTCCGGTGACGTACTTCGGCCTCACCTGTCACAACGGCCTGAATCCCGCCCCACGGGGCGGCCTGCGTGACGGTCCGGGGACAGGAGTGTTCCCGACCATGCGGGGACAGAACGCACTAGTGTGGAACACCAGTGACATCCCCTGCTCACTGTGAGTGTTCACGATGGAGTGGCGACGATGAGTCCGGTGTACCCGTTCGACGATGCCGCCACGGCGCGGGCCGTCGTCGACGCGCGGGGCGCACTGACCGGCTGGAACGAGGGCGCTCGTCAGCTGCTGGGCTGGTCGGCGGCCGAAGTGCTGGGCCGTCCCGCGACCTTTCTGCTGGCCGCCGACGGTTCGGACGAACCCGGGCGGCCGGCGGAGGACATCTGGCACGGCACTCTCGCGCTGCGTCACCGCGACGGCCGGACGATCTCCTCCTGGCTCCTCGCGCACTACCGGCCCGCCCCGGACGGCGGCCGGGGCGACTGGCTCCTCGTCACCCCCCTGGAGGACGGTTCCCGGCCTGCGGACGATCCGCTGATGCGGGCCGCGCTGGCCCAGGCGCCCTGTGCGACGGCCGTCTACGACGACCGGCTGCGACTGGTCGGTGTCAACGACGCCATGGCCACGGTCATCGGGCTGCCGCTGGAGCGCATCCGTGGGCTCAGAATCGCCGAGATAGGGGGCAGGGAGCGCAGCGCGGAGCTGGAGCAGCACATGCTCGACGTGCTCACCAGCGGCCGGGCGAAGGACGTCCAGACCTATCTGCGCACCGGCGGCGAGGACCACGCGCACGCCTGGCTGGCCCGGCTGGCACCGCTCAAGGACGCCGAGGGGCGGGTGCGGGGGGTCTGTCTCGCGGCCCACGACTTCACCGCGCAGTACCTCGCCCGTGAGCGGCTCCAGCTGGTCAACGAGGCGAGCGTGCGCATCGGCACCACCCTCGACGTCACCCGTACGGCCCAGGAGCTGGCCGACGTCTGTGTCCCGGCGCTCGCAGACTTCGTCAGCGTCGACCTGCTGGACCCCCCGCAGCACGGCGGCGACCACCGCCAGGCCGAGCTGACGGCGCCCCTCAGTCTGCGCCGGGCCGCCCACCGGTCGATCATCCCTGGCAGCCCCGAAGCCGTGGCCAAGCCGGGGCAGCTGGACGAGTACCCCGCCTTCTCGCCCCAGGCCGACTCCCTCCTCGCGGGCCGCACCATCGTGGCCACCCTGCCCTCCGACGACCTCGAACGGCGGCTGGCCTGGGACAAGGCGCGCCTCAACCGGGTCAAGGAGTTCGGCATCCACTCCATGATGTCCGTGCCGATCACCGCGCGCGGTACGACGCTCGGTGTCGCCGTCCTGACCCGGTACCGGCGGCCCGACCCCTTCACGGCCGACGACGCACTGCTCGCCGAGGAGGTGACCGCCCGGGCCGCCGTCTGTATCGACAACGCCCGCCGGTTCTCCCGCGAACGCGACACCGCTCTCGCCCTGCAACGCAGCCTGCTCCCCCGGAACCTGCCGCGCACCGCCGCCCTCGAAGCGGCCTCGCGCTATCTCCCGGCGGCGCGGGCCGGGGTGGGCGGCGACTGGTTCGACGTGATCCCGCTGTCCGGGATGCGGGTCGCGATGGTCGTCGGGGACGTGGTCGGCCACGGCATCCAGGCCTCCGCCACCATGGGCCGGCTGCGCACCGCCGTGCGCACGCTCGCCGACATCGACCTCGCCCCGGACGAGCTGCTCACCCACCTCGACGATCTCGTCGTACGGCTGTCCGCCGAGGCCGGCAGCGAGGGCGGCCCGGGCGAGGTGGGCGCGACCTGTCTGTACGCGGTGTACGACCCGGTGTCGCGACGCTGCACCCTGGCCCGCGCCGGGCATCCCCCGCCGGTCATGCTCACCCCGGGCGGCACTCCCCGGCAGGTGCGGCTACCCGCCGGTCCGCCGCTCGGTCTGGGCGGGCTGCCGTTCGAGTCCACGGAACTGGATCTGGCCGAGGGCACGGTCCTCGCCTTCTACACCGACGGGCTGATCGAGAGCCGCGAGCGGGACATCGACGCCGGTCACCGGATGCTGTGCGACGCGCTGGCGGCGTACGCCGACTCGCTCGACGAGACGTGCGACCGCATCCTGCACACGCTGCTCCCGCCGGGTGGCGCGGCGGACGACGTGGCACTGCTGCTGGCCCGCACCCAGGGCCTGCCCGCCTCCCATGTCACGACGTGGGACATCCCGGCCGACCCGGCGCTCGTCGGGCCGATCCGCAAGCAGGTCGGCGAGCAGCTCGACGTCTGGGACCTGAGCGAGGCCTCCTTCACCACCGAACTGGTGGTGAGCGAGCTGGTCACCAACGCCATCCGCTACGGCTCGCACCCCATCCGGCTGCGGCTCATCCACGACGCGGCCACCCTGATCTGTGAGGTCTCCGACTCCAGCCACACCGCTCCGCACCTGCGGCGTGCCAGGACCTTCGACGAGGGGGGCCGCGGTCTGCTGCTGGTCGCCCAGCTCACCGAGCGGTGGGGCAGCCGCCACACGCCCGACGGGAAGACCATCTGGGCGGAACTGTCCATGACGGACGAGATGTGAGTCCCGGCACTCACTGACGACGGCTCGGTTCTTTGCCGCGTGGTCCTTTTCCTTTTGGGTCCCCGGTCTCCGGACAGCCGTGACGTGCACGAGACGCCGTTCGCGCGGTGACTTCCAGGAGTGTGGACGGGGCGACCCCCGCACCCGCACCCTGCGCGGCTACGCGGGCGCCGCCCGACCCGGTCGAGGGGCCGGTGACCGGGGCCTGCTTTCATGGAGGGGTACCGCCGTCCCTGTCCCGGAGGACCGAACTCTGAACGCCGTGTCCGCCGAGGCCCTGTCCGTCGTCCTGCTCGTCGCTGTCCTGGCCTGCGCCGTTGTCCGCCCGTTCGGGCTACCGGAGGCGGTCGTGGCGGTTCCTGCCGCCGGGCTCGTGGTCGTCACCGGCGCGATCTCGCCGGATCACGCGTGGGAGGAGGCCGAGCGGCTCGGGCCGGTGGTCGGCTTCCTCGCGGCGGTGCTGGTGCTGGCCCACTTCTGCGATGTCGAGGGGCTCTTCCGGGCCTGCGGCGCGTGGATGGCCCGATGGGCGAAGAACCGGCCCGGGCGGCTGCTGACCTCGGTCTTCGTGCTCGCCTCGGCGATCACGGCCGTACTGAGCCTGGACGCGACCATCGTGCTGCTGACCCCGGTGGTGTTCGCCACGGCCGCCCGGACGGGAGTCAGGCCCAAACCGCACTCCTACGCCTGCGCGCATCTGTCGAACACGGCTTCGCTGCTGCTGCCGGTCTCCAACCTCACCAACCTGCTGGCGTTCAGCGCGAGCGGCCTGAGCTTCACCCGGTTCGCCGCGCTGATGACGCTGCCCTGGCTGGTCGCGATCGGCGCCGAGTACCTGGTGTTCCGGCGCTTCTTCGCCGCCGACCTGGCCGACCCGACACCGGACACTCCGCCTGCGGACACAGGCACCGACACGGCGGACGCGCCCGCGCTCCCCCTGTTCGCCCTCGTCACCGTGGCCTGCACGCTGGCCGGGTTCGTCGTGGCCTCCGCGCTGGGCGTCGATCCCGCGTGGGCCGCGCTGGCAGGAGCGCTCGTACTCTCCGGACGCGCCCTTCTGCGACGGCAGGCCACCCCGGTGACAGTGCTGCGGGCCACGGCTCCCGGGTTCCTCGCGTTCGTGCTGGCTCTGGGCGTCGTCGTGCGCGCGGTCGTGGACAACGGGCTCGCGGACGCGCTCGGCCGGGTCCTGCCCGACGGGACCGGGCTGGCCGCGCTGCTCGGGATCGCCGCGCTGGCCGCCGTACTCGCCAATCTGATCAACAACCTGCCCGCGGTGCTCGTGCTGCTGCCGCTGACCGCCACGGCCGGTCCAGGCGCGGTGCTCGCCGTACTGCTCGGGGTGAACATCGGTCCGAACCTGACGTACGCCGGATCACTGGCGACCCTGCTGTGGCGGCGCATCGTCCACCAGAACGAACACGACATCGGGGTCGGGGAGTTCACCCGGCTCGGGCTGATCTCCGTACCGGCCGCGCTGATCCCGGCCGTGGTGGCGTTGTGGGGCTCGCTGATGGTCCTCGGGGGCTGAGGGACCGGCGGGTCCCGGTCGTCAGCGGCCTCCCCAGCCGCCGTAGCCGCCGTATCCGTAGCCGTAGCCGTAGCCGCCGCCGTAGTTGCCGCCGCTGGTGTTCTGGCCGTTCCCGCAGTTGTAGTAGCCGTAGTAGTAGCAGGGCACGCTCGTCGGGTTCGAGGCCGAGGGGGTCGGGGTGGCCGCCGACGGTGTCGGGGACGGCTGGGCCGGTGGGGAAGTGGGGGTCGGCGTCGGGGTCGTCGAGGGCTCGGGGCTCTTCTTGACGGCGGGGGGTCCGGACTGGGCGGCCGCGTCCCAGTTGACGGCCTCCATCTGGAGCGAGGGTGCCGAGGAGTCGAAGACCCAGTGCTGGTCGGCGGACTCCTCGCGCGACTTCAGGACCAGCGGAGCGTCTCCCTCGCCCGGGCCGTCCGCGGGCGTCAAGGCCAGCTCCTGGTCCCAGCGTGGGACCAGGGTGCCCTGGAGGGTGAAGTCGTAGCGCACGTTCTTGGTGGCGGGCTGGGCCGTGCCCGTGCACGGGGCGAGCGTGACCGAGTAGCCGAGGTGGGAGTCGAGGCAGAGATCCGGGGCGGCGGCGTTGCGCAGCAGTCCGTTGGTCTCGTACGACCACTCCTGGCCGGCCGCCGCCGAGCAGCTGGTCAGCTCGGTCTCCGCGCCGTTGACGGCCTTGCCGCCGACGATGCCGATGCACAGCCCGGACTCGACGTTGTGCAGTCGGCCGCGCAGGGCGCCCTTCGTGGTCTCGCCCGAACCGACCCAGGAGGGGTCGCCGGCCGTGTCGGAGCCGGTGGTAGCGGTGTCCGGGGGGCTGGTCTCGGCCGTCGAGCCGTCCTCGTCGTCCGAAGCCAGGACGGACCACAGGACCAGCGGGACGAGGACCAGCGCGCTGACGGTCGCGGCGGCCAGGACACGGTTGCGGCGGCGGACCGCCCGCCGGGCGGCCTTGTGTGCGGACCGGTGCGAACCGGTGCGGACGACCAGTTCGGTGGAGATGGGCGCGTTCGTGGGCATGGGCGGAGCCTGGGCCAGGACACGCGGGACCGGGAGCACGCTCTCGACCGTGGCCATCTCGATGATCGGGGCCTGTTCGACCTCCACGATGGCGCTCTCCGCGGCCCGTCCGGGGCGGGACTCCAGATAGGCGCGCGCACCCCAGCCGAGGACCCCCTCGGCGAGCGCGAGGGCGAGGTCGCCGTTGAACTGGTTCAACTGGTCGGCGGCGTACCGGCAGTGCATGCAGTCGGTGAGGTGCTTGGCGAGGTCGGGGTCGATCTCGAAGCTGCGGCGCCGGCAGGTGACGTCGATCAGCCGGATGTAGCGGCGGCACTCCTCCTGGGGCACGACCTCGCGGTGGACGTGCAGGCACTCCTCGCGCAGGCGTCCGCGGGCCCGGCCGAGTTCCACGGCGGCGTCCGACACGCTCAGGCCCAGCAGGCCGGCGGGTATCTCCAGCGGTTCGGCCTCGACCTCGGCGTGCCAGAGCAGGCAGCGCGCGGACTGCGGGAGGTTCTGGAAGGCCCTGGAGAGCAGCCGTCGGTCGGGCGCGGGCAGCAGCCGGGCGGCGACACGGCTTTCGCTACCAGGTCTGGAACGCAGCTCGGGGTGGAGCATTTCGTGGCGGTGGTCGCCCTCCCACTCCGCCGCCAGCCGGCGCACGGTGACCAGGAGGTGGGGCCGCCAGGCGGAGGTGGGGCCGCTCTGGCGCAGGGATTCCCCGAAGAGGCGGGTGAACGCGGCGGTGGTGAGCATTCCTGCGGGGCGTGGGCCGCTGGTGCACAGCCGGGCATAGGCGAAGGCTGCTTCCCAGTGCCGGTCGAGCAGTTCACCGACGGGATGGAGCGCGGGCGTCGTCCCCGTCCACTTCTTCAGCTCCGCGCTGAGTTCGACGTCCGAGGCGTCGTACGCGGGAGCCGGTGTAGGGGAATTCGACAGGCCTGCGTCTTTCACGTCTGTATTCCTCCACGGACAACGCGGGTTTTAGTCCATACCTAGGGGTATGCGACCCTGCCGACGAAACGACAGGATCCGACCAAACAGGGGATCGGCATCGCGAACACCCGCAGCGGACAGCTCTTTTGGAGCGGGGAGTCAGCGGGGGCGTCGCGTACGTGCAGCAGGAAAAAGATTGCCCGCACGCCGACGTGCACACCTTTGCACAGCTCATCGAGCCGTAACAAGAGATCACGCCGTTTTCCGCATTGCACTGTGACCTAATGCGGTTGACTGCGCGTCAATGGGATGCACCTTTAGGGATTGCCACTGTATCAACATCCTCATTGCAAACGGTATTCACTTCACTCAGGGACGTTTCGCAACCATTGAGGTGCGTCCTGTGCCGATGGCGCGAAATCGCCCGCCCGCAGTGTCCTGTCCCCGCCTCTTGTGCGTTTCCGCAGCTCATGGTCGCGGGCATGCCGTCCGCCGCCGTAACGCACTGCCTCGTCATGACAGTTGACCGGTCCCTGCACCTCTGTGTGCAGGAGCGGCCGTGAAACCAATAGCGGGCGCGGTGTACGCCGGATCGCGTCTGCACAGTGCCCGGTACGCGCCCGGCGGCGTCCCGTGACGCTCGCGGAAGACCCGGTTGAAGTGGAAGGGGCTGGCGAAACCGGAGGCGAAGGCGACGCGTTCCACCGGCAGGTCGGTGGCCTCGAGCAACCGGGCCGCGTGGCGCAGCCGGGCCTCGCGCAGCGCCCGCATCGGGGACCGGCCGAGTTGCTCGGTGAACAGGTGCGCGAACCGCGAGGGCGAGAGCGCGACCTCCTCGGCGAGCGATCGGACGGTGTGCGGGGCGCCGGGGTCGGCGGCGATGAGTGCTTCCGCCCGGCTCACCCGGGGGTCCACTCCCGGCCGTTGCGGAAGGGGGCGGGCGGCCGCCGAGGCCAGCAGGACGATTTCCTCCAGGGAACAGAGGGCGAGCTCCCGGGCTGCGGCGCCGTGTGCGACCGCTGTCGGGCCGTCGGGCACGGCCTGGACGGCGGAAGCGGAGGCGGGCGGGCGGGTGTCGCTGCCCGGCCAGCGGGCGTCCGACAGCATGCGCGCGAACGCCGTCGCCATACGGTCGTGCAGTGCTTCCGGAACCGGGGCGACGACGTACATGCCGTCCCCGACGGCGTACGGGCTCAGCCAGGCCGTCCAGGAGGGGCGGGCCTGGCAGTGCGCCCACCAGAACCGCCAGTGCCGGGCGCCCGGCCGGACCAGGTAGCGGTGGGGCACCCCGGGGCCGAGGACGACCAGGTCCCCGGCGCCGGCCCGCGCCTCGGCCGCGCCCTGGGTCAGCAGACCGTGGCCGTCCGTCGTCCAGGTGAACAGCCAGCTTTCGGCGCCCTGCGGCCGGTTGACGGCGTAACCGGGCCCCTCGTCGTAGCGCCCGACGGTCACCAGACCGGGCGGCGGTGCGGGGACAGCGGTCTCGGGCAATCGGTCAGCGCTCATGGGCATCCTCCCCGGGATGCGACAACCCTAGTCTGGCGGCCGCTGACAGCTGACCGAAGGAGTCGAGGATGACAGTCACGGATATCGAGGACGCCGGCGCCCCCATCCTGCCGGAGGAGGAGCGCCGGCGGTTCGAGGAGGACGGATTCACCGTTGTGCGGGGTCTCTTCGAGTACGACGAGATCGCCGCGTTCCGCGACGAGTTCACGGCGTTGCACGCGGCCGGTCCGGTGCCGGGGCATTTCGAGCCGCGCCCGTCCGGGCAGGACGGGCGCCCGGCCGACCCGCTGGACGAGTATCCGCGGGTGATGCAGCCGCACGAGTTCCACGAGCCGTCCCTCGGGCGGCTGTTGGATCCCCGGCTGCGCGCTGTCCTGGAGGTGCTGCTCGGCGAGGAGGTCCTGGCCGCGCAGAGCATGTTCTATTTCAAGCCGCCGGGTGCCCGGGGCCAGGCGCTGCACCAGGACAACTTCTATCTGCGGGTCGAGCCGGGCACCTGTGTGGCCGCGTGGATCGCCTGTGACTCGATCGACCGGGACAACGGCGGCCTGGAGGTCGTGCCGGGCACGCACCGCATGGACCTGTTCTGTCCGGAGGAGGCGGACGCCGGTGTGTCCTTCGCCCGGGAGTACGTGCCCCCGCCGCCCGGGCTGGCCACGGTGCCGGTCGACATGGCCCCGGGTGACGTCCTGTTCTTCAACGGCAGCCTGGTGCACGGTTCGCAGCCCAACCGGAGCGCCGACCGGTTCCGCCGCTCGTTCATCGGACACTATGTGGGCCGCTCGGCGGAGAGCATCGCCCACTTCTACCGCACGATCTCCATGAACGGCGACCGGGTCCGGCTGCGCGAGAGCGAGGGCGGGGGGCCGTGCGGTACGGAGTTCGGGTCGGCGTCCGCACCGCACTGACACATCGCCGCGGTCGGGTCAGTGGCCGCTGACCGGGTGCGGGGTGTACGGCTGCCCCAGTTCCTCGATCTCCTTGTCGGTCAGGTCGAGGTCGACGGCGGCCACGGCGTCGTCGATGTGGTGCGGCTTGGTGGCGCCGACGATCGGGGCGGTCACCGTGCTCCGGTGCAGCAGCCAGGCCAGGGCGACCCGGGCACGCGGGACGTTCCGCTGAGCCGCGATGCGGGCGACCGCGTCGACGATCGTACGGTCGCCCTCCGGGTAGAGGGTGCGGCCGAAGTCGTCGGTCTCGCTGCGCCCGGTGGTGGTGTCCCAGTCGCGGGTGAGCCTGCCGCGGGCCAGCGGGCTCCACGGCAGGACACCGACGCCCTGGTCCTCGCAGAGGGGCAGCATCTCGCGCTCCTCCTCGCGGTAGAGGAGGTTGTAGTGGTTCTGCATCGACACGAACCGGGTCCAGCCGTGCTCCCGGGCCGTGTACTGAGCCTTGGAGAACTGCCAGGCGTACATCGAACTCGCCCCGATGTACCGGGCCTTGCCCGCCTTGACGACGTCGTGCAGCGCCTCCATCGTCTCCTCGATCGGGGTGACCGGGTCATAGCGGTGGATCTGGTACAGGTCGACGTAGTCGGTGCCGAGGCGGGTCAGGCTGTGGTCGATCTCGGTCAGGATCGCCTTGCGGGACAGACCCCCGCCGTTGGGACCGGGCCGCATCCTGCCGTGCACCTTCGTGGCCAGCACGATCTCGTCGCGGCGGGCGAAGTCGGCGAGCGCCCTGCCGACGATCTCCTCGCTGGTGCCGTCGGAGTAGACGTTCGCCGTGTCGAAGAAGGTGATGCCGGCATCGAGGGCCTGGCGGATCAGCGGGCGCGACGCCTGCTCGTCGAGGGTCCACGCGTGGTTGCCGCGGTCGGGAAAGCCGTAGCTCATGCAGCCCAGACAGATCCGCGACACGTCCAGGCCCGTCGAACCGAGCTTCACGTACTGCATCGTTGCTGCTCCTGCCTTCGGATGGGGTATTCAGAGGGAGCGTACGCCTGACCTGATCACCGGCCCGGTGACCCGTCCAGGGGCGCCGACGACTCCGGCAGCGTGTCGCGGAGTTGGGCGCGGCCGGTGATACCGAGCTTGGGAAAGATGCGGTAGAGGTGGAACCCGACCGTGCGGGGCGAGAGGAAGATGCGTTCGCCGATCTCCCGGTTGGTGAGGCCCGCCGCGGCCAGCCGGGCGATCTGGAACTGCTGCGGGGTGAGTTCGGCGAGGACGTCACGCGGTGCGGTGGTGGTGGGGGTGACGCCGGCGGCCCGCAGTTCGGCGCGGGCCCGTTCGGTCCAGGGGCGGGCGCCGACCCGCTCGAAGGCGTCGAGTGCGGCGGTGAGCTGCGGGCGGGCCTCCACCGAGCGGCGTCGGCGGCGCAGCCACTCCGCGTAGTCGAGGCGGACCAACGCCCGCTCGAACAGCCACTGTTCGCCGGCCGGGTCGGCGAGGGCCGCCGTGAAGTGCCCCTCCGCCTCGTCCCCTTCGCTCAGCAGGGCTTCCGCCCGGTGCAGTACGGCGGCAAGCCGGGCGGAGACGCCCCCGGCCACGAGGCGCCCGCGGGTCGCGTCGACGATCCGGCGTGCCTCGTCGGCCCGGCCGGTGCGTACGGCCGCTGCCGTGAGGTCGGCCAGGTAGTAGTGGGAGGCATGGAAGTGCACCGGCTCGGGCTCCGCTTCCTGGGTGTAGACGGCCCGGAAGCGGGTGTAGGCGGCGGCGTGGTCGCCCTCGGCGAGGGCGGCGGCACCGAGGGCGTAGTGCCTCCGTACCTGCAGGCTGCGCGAGTTGGGCAGGTCGACGCCGTGGACGGCGCGCTGCACGGCGGCGCGGGCCGCCTCGGTGTCACCGCGCCGGGCGAGGATGGTGGCGCCCATCACGGGTGAGCCGGCCGCCACGATCTCCAGGCCGGTCTCGGCCGCCGTCCGGTACGACTCGTCGAAAATCGTGCGGGCCCGGGTCCAGGAGCCGCTCTCGTACAGGGCCAGTCCGAGGGCGTTGGCGACGGTGGCGTTGGCTCCGGCCGTCGGGGTACGCCGCAGATGGTCCAGGGCGGCGCCGAGCAGGCGGACGGCCTCGGCGGTCTCGTCCAGGACCCAGGCGGCGGCCCCCACGACGACCAGCCGGGACAGCCTCTGGTCCTGGTCTGCCCCGGGCGGGTCCTCGGTCCAGTCGGTGCCCCTGAGCAGCGCGAGGGCCTGTTCACGGTTGCGTACGGGATCGCAGCCGGCCAGCGCCCACACCCGTGCCCCCTCGTCGTCCTGCGGCGGGACGCGTTCGGTGATCCGCTGGATCCGTTCACGGAACGACGGGTCGCCGGAGTGGTAGGCGGGGGTGGTGGCCGTGCCCAGGGCGTCGAGGGCGAGGGCGGGATCGGTGTCGACGGTGGCGTCCGCGACCGGCAGCAGGAAGCCGAGCGAGTCCTCGAAGCGGGTGGTCACGGCCAGCGCCCAGCCGGCCAGGAGCGAGGCGTGGGCCAGCACGGCCGGGTCATCGGTGAGGGTGAGGACGTGGGTGGCCAGCTCGCCGACCCAGCGTGGATGTCCGGCGTGCATGGCCATGGTCGCGGCCCGGACCAACCGCCTGGAGCGGACGCCCGGGTCGGGGCTGAGCCGGGCCGCCCGTTCGAGGGCGGCGGCCGCGGCCGCGTAACCGCCCCGGCGCTGTGCGCGGCCCGCGCTGTCCTCCAGGCCCTGGGCGGCCTCCTCGTCGACGCCCGAGACGGCGGCCGCCAGATGCCAGGCTCGCCGGTCGGGGTCGCCGGTGAGGACGTCGGCCAGGGCGGTGTGCGCCGCGTGGCGCTCGGCGTAGCTCGCGGACTGGTACACGGCGGAGCGGATCAGCGGGTGCCGGAAGTGGAGCCGGCCGTCGTCGATGCGGACGAGTCCCGCACGTTCGGCGGGCCGCCAGTCGCCGGGGACCGCGGTGTCCCCGGCGGCGGAGAGGATGACGGGCAGCTCGGCCGTCTCGGCGGCTGCCGCGAGAAGCAGCAACCGTCGGGTGGGTGCGGGGAGTTCGGGCAGATCGGCGGCGAAGATCGCCTCCAGGCGGTCGGTGAGGGGCAGCGCGTCGGTGACGCCGTCCTGTCCGGCGGCGGGGTCACGGCTGATCGCGCGGGCGAGTTCGACCAGGGCGAGGGGGACGCCGGCCGCCTGGTCGAGGATGCGGGAGCGGGCGCGTCCGACGGGCGGTTCGGGCTGGAGGTCGAGGAGGCGCCCGGCGGCGGCCGGGGTCAGCGGCTCGACGGTCAACCGCCGCCTCTCGCGGGCGAATTGCCGGGGTACGGCGTTGTCCCGGGCGGCGAGCACCATCGCGACCTGCTCCCCTTCGAGGCGCCGGGCGACGAAGGCGAGGATGTCGAGCGTGCCCACGTCGAGCCAGTGGGCGTCGTCGATCACGAGCAGCAGTGGTCCCCGGCTCGCCGCGTCGGAGAGCAGCGTGAGGGCGCCGAGCGAGGTGAGCAGCGGGTCGGGCACCGCGTCCTGTGCCTGCTCGGGGTCCAGCCCGAACACACCGAGCAGCGCGGCCCGTTGGCGTCCGGGCAGCCCTTCGGCGAGGTCGAGTACGGGCCGCAGCAGTTGATGCAGACCGGCGAACGGCAGCCCGGACTCCCCTTCACAGCCACGGCAGCGCAGGACGCGCACTCCGGCCCGGAGAGCTGTGCGGCCGGCCGCGTCGAGCAGGACGCTCTTGCCGGCGCCCGGCCCGCCGGTCACGACCACAACTCGGGGCTGGCCCCCCGGCGCGTCTGCGGCTTCGGCGGTGACCTCGTTCACCAGGTCGGCCAGCAGGGCGAGTTCGCGGTCACGGCCGACTATCCACTCCGCGCCGAGGCGGGAGGGGCTCATACGGCGGACCCGGCCGGACGGACGGCCGACGCGACCGGTTCTCGCGCCGATCCAGCTGCGAGAGGCCGGTCGGCGCGGGTCGACGAGTGGCATAAGGCCGACGGGTTGCGGTCTCCGATCATGTCCTGACAATAAACCGTGAGTTGACCGTCCACCGGCCCCGGAGTGCTTCTGGACGGGCTCGCGGTTCATGGCTGAAGGAGCAGACTGAGCGTCGGCAGCGGGCCGCCGGGAAACTGCTGGAGACGGCCCCCATCAGCCAGGGGGCCCAGGTCGACGGCCGCCCAGCCGACGTGTTCGACGAGCCGGGCGACCCGGTTGTTGGCGCCCTCGTGGTTGCCGGAGAGAAATATCACCCGTCGTCCGGCAGGCGTACGCGGATCGGCACCGAGGACCGCCGGTGCCAGAGTGTTGAAAGCCTTCACCAGGCGGGCCCCGGGCACCAGACCGGCGACGACCTCGCTGGACGGCCGCCCCTGGAGGTCGGCGACCCGGAGGTCGGGTGGGCCGAGCGGGTTGGCGGTGTCGATGACGATCCGTTCCTGCCAGTCGGACACATCGGCCGCCCGCACGGCCTCGGACAACCCGCGCCAGGGCACCGCGAGCACGACGATCTCAGGGTCGGCCGCCTCCGCCACGGTCACCGGTGTGAGCCCGGGCCCGATCGAGTCGGCGAGCTCCCGCAGGGACCGGGGTCCTCGGCTGTCACCGAGAAGCACCTCCGCCCCGGCGGCCACGAACCGGACCGCGAGGGCCTGCCCGAGGGCTCCGGCGCCGATGATGCCGATACGCATGACGCGCCTTCCTTGACCCGGCGACAACGAGCGTGCGAGGGCACGTCCTGAGCATGTCCGGGATGTCGGACCGCGGGCTTCTGTCAAGTGACTGGGTCTGCCCCGCGTCCGCGCATCGAGGCCTGTTTGACTGGCGGACGTGCCGGACGCTTTGATCTTGACTGTGCCGAGCCGAGCGCCCGGTGCACAGAGGTACACCCAGCCGGTAGTGGTCGTACCCGCGATCGATGGAGCGGACATGTCCGCCAAGGGCGCACCCCGTGCCGGAGGTATCCGGACGCCGACCGTCGTACTGACGGCCGTCTGCGCGACCGTGTGGGGACTGACCGCGTGCGGTGGCCCGCCGGAGACGAAGAACGGTGCCGGACCCGGTTCGACGCCCTCCCCCACCACGTCGGCCGAGGTCGAACTGCCGCCGCCGCACGCCGGTTTCGACTACCAGATCGGCGGCGCCTACCCGCCCCCGGCGGGCGTGCGCATCGTCAGCCGCGACCGTACGGCGGCGCCCGCGCCCGGCCTGTACAACATCTGCTACGTCAACGCCTTCCAGGCTCAGCCCGGCGAGGAGAAGTCGTGGCCCGCCGACCTGCTGCTGCGGGACGCGAACGGCGAGACCGTCGTCGACGACGACTGGGACGAGGCGCTGCTCGACATCGGCACGGCGGCGAAGCGGAAGCGGATCGCGGCGCGGGTGGACACGTGGATCGACGGCTGCGCGGACAAGGGCTTCGACGCGGTCGAGCCCGACAACTACGACAGCTACACCCGCTCCGACGGCCTTCTCACCGCCGCCGACGCCACCGCCTTCATCACCCTCCTCTCCAAGCACGCGCACGCCCGTGGGCTGGCCATCGGCCAGAAGAACACCGTGGAGCTGGCCGGTCTCCGGAAGAGGACAGGACTGGACTTCGCGGTCGCGGAGGAGTGCGGGGAGTACGACGAGTGCGGGGAGTACGCGGAGGCGTTCGACGACCGGGTGGTCGTGATCGAGTACACCGACTCCGGGCTGCGCAAGGCCCGCGCGGCCTTCGGCGACCGGCTGAGCATCGTCCGCAGGGATGTCGATGTGTCGACACCGGGCAGTGCCGGGTACATCCGCAGAACCCGCTGACGCGTAACTGGACATCTCCCCCTGACGGGGCGGCACGCCTGCTTGAATGAGAGGGCTCCACGGAATCCGCACATTCTCGTCGGCGGCCTCAACCGAGGCCCTCTTGAAGGGTGTTGGGTTGATTCTCACAGGGCGCGCGGCGGAGCGGGAGCTCCTCGATCACCTTGTCACCGATCTTCGCGCGGGGCTGAGCCGGGTCGTGCTGCTGCGCGGGGACGCCGGGATCGGGAAGACCGCACTGCTCGACCATGCCGCGAACGAGGCCGCCGGACTGCGGGTGCTGCGGACGGCCGGCGTCGAGGCGGAGGCCGGTTTCCCGTACGCGGCGCTGCACCGGCTGCTCGTACCGTTCCTGGAGGGGCTCAAGGAGCCCGGACCGCTGTCGGCGGGCCAGCGCGAGGCCCTGCGGGTGGCCTGCGGACTGGCCGACGGGCCGCCCGCCGACGGCTTCCTCGTCGGACTCGCCACCCTCACCCTGCTCGCCGAGGCGGCGAAGGCCCGGCCGGTGCTGGCGCTCGTGGACGACGCCCAGTGGCTCGACGAGGAGTCGCTCGGTGTGCTGGCGTTCGTCGGGCGCCGGATGCACGCGGAGGGCGTCGGGCTGCTGCTCGCCGCGCGCACCGGGTTCGACGGGCCGGCGGGGCTGCCCGTCACCGAAGTCACCGGGCTGGCCGAGCCGTTCGCGCTGGAGGTGCTGCGCGCGTCCGTCGCCGGGCCGCTGGACGCACGGGTAGCGGCGCGGATCGTGACGGCCACCGCCGGAAACCCCCTCGCTCTGGCGGACCTCGGCCAGGAGCTGTCCGCCGACCAGCTGGCCGGCGGCCTCGCGCTGCCCGAACCGCTGCCGGTGGGCGGCCGGTTGGAGGCGCACTATCTCCAGCGGGTGCGCGCCCTGCCGTCGTCCGCGCAGACCTGGCTGCTGCTCGCCGCCGCCGAACCCGGCGGCGACCTGGGGTACGTCACGGGCGCGGCGGAGCAGCTCGGGATCGGCGCCGAGGCGTCCGGCCCGGCGGAGGCCGCCCGGCTGGTGGTGCTGCGTACCGGCGTCGCGTTCCGGCATCCGCTGGTGCGTTCCGCGGTGTACGGGGGTGCCACCAGCGTGGAGCGGCGACGCGCCCACCGCGCACTGGCCGGGGCCACCGACCGACCCGCCGACAGCGACCGGCGGGCCTGGCATCTGGCCGCCGCCGCGCTCGGGCCGGACGCCGGGGTCGCGGCCGAGGTGGAGCGCGCGGCCGACCGGGCGGGCGCCCGGGGCGGGTTCGCGGCCCGTGCCACCTTCCTCACCCGGGCCGCCGAACTCACGCCCGAGGACGGTGTACGGGCCGGGCGGCTGCTGGCGGCGGCGGAGGCCGCGCTGCGCGCCGGAGCACCCCTGCAGGCGGAGTCGCTGGTCGACGCGGTGGACGTCGAACTGCTCGACGCGGTGGGCCGGGGCAGGATCCTGCTGGTCCGGGCGTACACCATCCTGGCGCTGGGTGACGCGGACTCGTTCTCGCGGGGGCCCGCGCTGTGCCTGCGGGCGGCACTGCTGCTCGCCGAGGGGGCGCCGGATCTCGCCCGCCAGGCGTTCCTGCAGGCGATCCAGGGCGTCATCACCTCGGAACATCTGATCCGGGACACCTCACCGCCCGAGATCGCCCGGGCCATCGAGACGCTGCTGCCCCGCTCCGGGCCCGCCACCGGCGTCGATCTCGTGCTGCGCGCGTTCGCCGTGCTGGTGCTCGACGGCTACGAGAGTGCCGTCGAGCATCTGCGGCGGGCCTGCGCGATGATCCTGGACCCGCGCACCTCCGACGAGGAGGTACTGCGGGCCTATCTGCCCACCGTCACCATGTCGATGATCCGGTGGGACGAGAAGACGCAGACCGCGGTGATGCGCCGGGCGGCGGACGTGGCCCGGGCAACCGGCGCGCTCACCCAGCTGGACATCGCCCTGTACACGTGGGTGATGTCCGAGACGAACCTCGGAGAGCTGGCCGCCGCGGACGCCCTGCACGCGGAGGGGAACCAGATCCGGGCGGCGATCGGCGCGACCGACGACGTGTGGGCGATCTACCGGCATCCAGAACTTGTCGCCTGGCACGGCGACGCCGACGGACTCGACGCCGTCCTGCGGGGTTCGATGGAGGCGGGGACCTGGCTCGGCAACGGCGCGGTCGAGTCCATCGCCCGCATCGGGATGACCGTGGCGGCCCTGAGCCGCGGCGACTACGCGACCGCACGTGACCACACCCGGGCGCTGGTCGAGCACGACCGGTACGCCATCCACTCCCGCGTCCTCCCCCATCTGATCGAGGCGGCCGTACGCTGCGGCGACCGTGTCCTCGCCGCCTCCACCCTGCGGACGCTCACCTCCAGGGCGACGGCCGCCGGCACCCCCTGGGGGCTGGGGGTGCTGACCCGTTGCCGGGCCCTGCTCGCCTCCGCGGACGAGGCCGAACCCCTCTACACCGAGGCGATCGAGCTGCTGTCCTGTACCCGGGCACGGTCCGATCTGGCGGTCGCCCATCTCCACTACGGCGAGTGGCTGCGCCGGCGGAAGCGCCGAAAGGACGCCCGCGAGCAACTCCGCACGGCAGTGGGGCTGTTCGACGCGATGGGCGCCACCGGCTTCTCGGCACGCGCCGCCCAGGAGCTGGCCGCCACCGGCGAGCACCCCCGGCGCGGACCGGCCGGGACGGCCAACGCGCTCACCCCGCAGGAGCTCACCGTCGCCCGCCTCGCGAAGGACGGCGCGACCAACGCCGAGATCGCCGCCCAGCTGTTCATCAGCGCGAGCACCGTCGACTACCACCTGCGGAAGATCTTCCGGAAACTCGATGTGACGTCCCGGCGCCAGCTCGCCCGGGCCCCGGAACTCTGATCCGGGGTCACGACTACGCGCCGCACGGGATACGGGGCCCGCCGGTCCCCGACGACGCTCAGGGGGTCGGACGATTCCCACGGACGGGAGCACACCTCATGCCATACGTCACCGCAGCGGACGGCGCTGAGATCTACTACAAGGACTGGGGCCAGGGCCGCCCGGTCGTCCTGAGCCACGGCTGGCCGCTGAACTCGGACAGCTGGGAGGCGCAGCAGCTGTTCCTGGCCACCCACGGTTTCCGGGCGATCGCACACGACCGGCGCGGCCACGGCCGCTCCACCCAGGCCTGGCACGGCAACGAGATGAACACCTACGCCGACGACCTCGCCACCCTCATCGACACCCTCGACCTGCGGGACGTGACCCTCGTCGGGTTCTCCACCGGGGGCGGCGAGGTCGCCCGCTATGTGGGCCGGCACGGCACCGGGCGCGTCGCACAGCTCGCGCTGGTGTCCGCCGTACCGCCGTTCATGCTGAAGACGGACGACAACCCGGGCGGGGTGCCGGGCGAGGTGTTCGACGGGATCCGGGCCGGTTCGCTGGCCGACCGCTCGCAGCTGTACCGGGATCTCGCCGACGGGCCGTTCTTCGGCCACAACCGGCCCGGCGAACACGTCTCGCAGGGTATCCGGGACGCGTTCTGGCGGCAGAGCCTCCAGGCCGGGCACCGCAACGCCTACGAGAGCATCGCCGCCTTCTCGGCCACCGACTTCCGCGCCGACCTGGACGCCTTCGACGTACCCACGCTCGTCGTGCACGGCGACGACGACCAGGTCGTGCCGATCGACGTCGGCGGCAGGGCGTCGGCGGCCCGTATCAAGTCGGCGACCCTCAAGGTCTATCCGGGCGCCCCGCACGGCATCACGGACACGCACAGGGACCAACTGAACGCGGATCTCCTCGACTTCCTCAACTCCTGACCCCTGGAAGGAACTTCGTGAGCATGCGACTCCACCGCACCCTGGGCACGGTCCTCGCGAGCTGTGCCCTGGTCGTCGGACTGACCGGCGCCGTCGCACACTCCTCCCCCGCGCCCTCCTCGTCCCAGAAGGGCGCTCCCAAGCCGACCGTCGTCCTCGTCCACGGTGCGTTCGCGGACGCGTCGGGCTGGAACGCCACCATCAAGTCGCTTCAGGACGCCGGTTTCCCGGTGATCGCCCCGGCCAACCCGCTGCGGGACCTGGCGGGCGACTCGGCGTACGTCTCTTCGGTCGTGGCGAGCATCCCCGGGCCGGTGATCCTGGTGGGCCACTCGTACGGCGGCGAGGTCGTCACCAACGCGGCGCGCGGCCGGTCCAACGTCAAGGCGCTGGTGTACGTCGCCGCCTTCGCGCCCGACCAGGGCGAGACCGCGCTGGCCCTGGCCGACAAGTTCCCCGGCAGCAAACTGCCGACGGCCCTCCTGGTCCGCACGTATCCGCAGCCGGGCGGGCCCGACGGCCACGACGGCTATGTCGACCCGGCGAAGTTCCACGACGTCTTCGCCCAGGACCTGCCCAGGAGGACGACCCAGGTCATGGCGGCGACCCAACGCCCGGGCAGCCTCGAAGGGCTGAGCCAGGGCAGCGGCACACCGGCCTGGAAGTCCCTGCCCTCCTGGTACGTCATCCCGACCGCCGACAACGTCATCCCGCCGGCCGTCCAGCGCTTCATGGCCGAGCGGGCCGACAGCCGGACCGTCGAGGTCAAGGGGGCCTCGCACGTCGTGATGATGTCCCGCCCGGACGCCGTCGTCCGCCAGATCAAGGCCGCTTACCGCGCCACCGACTGAGGAGCAATGATGAGCACACCGGACACCATCGTCCTGATCCACGGCTTCTGGGTCACGCCCCGCAGCTGGGAGCAGTGGGTCGCCCACTACGAGAAGCGCGGCTACCGCGTCATCGCACCCGCCTACCCCGGCTTCGAGGTGGAGGTCGAGTCGCTGAACGCGGACCCGACGCCGGTCGAGCAGGTCACGGTCCCGCAGATCGTCGAGACCCTGGAGAACGTCGTCCGTTCCCTGGACAGGCCGCCGATCCTCATCGGCCACTCGGCGGGCGGCGTCTTCGTACAGCTGCTGCTCGACCGGGGCCACGGAGCGGCGGGCGTCGCGATCAACTCCGCGCCGACGGAGGGGGTCGCGGTGCTGCCGCTGACCCAGATCAAGGCGGCCTTCCCGGTCCTGAAGAACCCGGCCAACCGGCACCGGGCGGTCGGCCTGAACTTCGAGCAGTGGCACTACGCGTTCACCAACACGTTCGAGGAGGCCGAGTCCCGACGGCTGTACGAGCGGTACGCGGTCCCCGCGTCCGGCAGCATCTTCTTCGACAGCGCCCTGGCCACCCTTCGCCCCGGCCACCAGAGCACGTACGTCGACTACCACAACGACGACCGGGCGCCGCTGCTGTTCGTCTCGGGCGAGCTGGACCATCTGATGCCGCCCAAGGTGCAGCAGTCCAACGCCAAGCACTACAGGTCGAAGACGGTCACGGAGATCAAGGAGTACGCGGGCCGGCCGCATCTCCTCCCCGCCGCCCCCGGCTGGGAGGAGATCGCGGACGACGTCCTGGAGTGGGCCGTCCGGAACGCCCGGTAGACCGCAACGAGCCCGGGGCGGCCGGACACCGGCCGCCCCGGGCATCCGCAACCCGGAGGGAACCCGAATGACCGAGGCTCGCATCACCCACATCGGCGGCCCGACCACGCTGATCGAGGCGGGCGGCTGGCGGCTGCTGACGGATCCGACGTTCGACCCGCCAGGCAGGCGCTACTCCTTCGGCTGGGGCACCTCGTCGGTGAAGACCTCGGGTCCGGCCCTGCCGGCCGCCGAACTCCCGCCGCTGGACGCCGTGTTGCTGACCCACGACCACCACGGCGACAACCTCGACCGGGCGGGCAGGGCCCTGCTGCCCGGGGTGGGCGTCGTCCTGACGACACCGTCCGGGGCGCGCAGGCTCGGCGGCGACGCGCAAGGCCTCGCCCCCTGGACGACATACCGCCTGACAGCGCCGGACCGTCCGACGATCGAGGTCACCGCCACCCCGGCCCGGCACGGCCCGCCCCTCTCCCGTGCGGTCGTCGGTGAGGTGACGGGCTTCGCCCTGCGCTGGGAGGGGCAGCGGCACGGCGCGCTGTGGATCTCCGGGGACACCGTCCTCTACGGCGGCGTTCGCGAGGTCGCCCGCCGTCTGACCGTCGGCACGGCGCTCCTCCACCTGGGCGGTGTCCGTTTCCCGCTGACCGGCCCCCTCCGCTACACCATGACGGCGGCTCAGGCGGTGGCCCTGTGCGGCGACTTGAGGCCCCGGGTCGCGCTGCCTGTGCACTACGAGGGCTGGCGGCACTTCCAGGAGGGCCGGCAGTCGATCGAGGCGGAACTGGCGAAGGCGCCCGAGGACATCCGGGACCGGTTCCGCTGGCTGCCGACGGGAGCCCCACTGGACATCACCGTGTGACCAGGCGCCGTGTGACGCGCCACCGGGCGGTGAATCACCATGCGGCGAGCAGTTCCAGCCCCCGTTCCCACCCGAACTCCGGTCGCCGACCGCCCTCTTGTACGTCTCCGGCGTACGGATCCGCGAACCGCACCCCCATCCCGCCCAGCCGTTCCAGGCTCGCCCGGTACGCGGGATGTGCGGCCAACGCGTCGCCCACGCACGGCAGTACGGCGATCGGCACGCCCAGCCCGCACGCCTCGCACAGGGTGCCCAGGGCGAGGGTGTCGGCGATCCCGGCGGCCCATTTGTTGACGGTGTTGAAGGTGGCGGGCGCGACCAGCACGGCGTCGGGCGCCGGAAAGGGCCGTGGATCACCGGGCCTGCGCCACGCGGACCGGATCGGGCGCCCGGTCTGCGCCTCGACGGCGGCCGTGTCGAAGAACCCCATGGCCAGGGGCGTCGCGATGACCCCGGCCTCCCAGTCCCGTTCCTGCGCCGCAGTGATCAACTTGCTGATGTCGGAGGCGATTCCGGCGGCGCAGACGACGACGTAGAGGAAGGGTTTCGGGGCCGGTGCGGGCGTCTCGGTCATCCGGAAACCCTAAATCAGTTGCCGGTGCACGGTCCCAGCCCTCAGGATCACGCCATGTCTACGTACGAAACCCCCCGGCCGCTGTCCCTCGCCACCGCTCGTCCGGTGCGGGTCCAGCAGCAGCCCGGCCGTCCCTGGAGGCCCGTGCTTCCCCGGTCATGACGGCCGCGCTCGTCGCGGGGCTTCTCGCGGGGTACGGCATCGCCGTCCCGGTCGGAGCCGTCACGACCTATCTCGTCTCCCTCACCGCCCGTACGTCTCTCAGGACCGGTGTCTGCGCGGCGCTCGGTGTCGCCGCCGCCGACGGTCTCTACGCCCTGCTGGCCATGCTCGGGGGTACCGCCCTGGCCGGTGCCCTGGAGCCGGTGCTGGTGCCGCTGCGCTGGGCCTCCGCCCTGGTGCTGGCCGCTCTCGCGGTCCGGGGCGGGACCGTCGCCCTGCGCCGGTACCGTGCCGGTCGGCTCGACGTACGGGCCGACCCGACACCGCCGAGTCCGCCGCGGGCGTTCCTCCTGCTGCTCGGCATCACGCTGCTCAACCCCACCACCGTGATCTACTTCGCCGCGCTGGTGCTCGGCAGCCGGGCCTCGGACGCCGTGTCCCCCTGGGAGCAGGGGGTGTTCGTGCTCGCGGCCTTCCTCGCCTCGGCCAGCTGGCAGGTGCTGATCGCCTCCGGCGGCGCGCTGCTCGGCCGGGCGCTGACGGGCCGGCGCGGGAGGCTGGTGACGGCCCTCGCGTCCAGTGCGGTGATCACCGCGCTGGCGGTACGGATGGTGGTGGCACCGACGTGACGACGATCCGTATCGGTCCCATGTCCCGGCCGCCGCCGCGACGCCCCGGATGAATCCGCCCCGTCCCTGTGTTGACCCCTCGTACACGACGGTCACACGACAAGACGATGGGACGAACTCCATGCCTCTTGAGGGCGAGTACGAAGCCAGTCCGACACAGTGGGTGCGTGAGCAGGTGGAGCTGTACGAGAGCTCCGGCGGCACCGAGGGAACGACCCTGCTCGACACCGGCATGCCGGTCGTGCTGCTCACCACCCGGGGCGCCCGGAGCGGCAAGATCCGCAGGACGCCGCTCATGCGGGTGGAGCACGACGGCCTGTACGCGGTGGTCGCCTCGCTGGGTGGCGCCCCCAAGCACCCGGTCTGGTACTACAACGTCCTCGCCGATCCGCACGTCGACATCCAGGACGGACCCGTGCGCCAGGACAGGGTCGCCCGCGAGGTGACGGGTGAGGAGAAGGCCGTGTGGTGGGAGCGGGCGGTGGCCGCGTTCCCGCAGTACGCCGAGTACCAGAAGAAGACCGACCGCGAGATACCCGTGTTCGTCCTCGAACCGGCCGACGGGAACTGATCCCGGCCGGGCCGAGAACGAATTCGGTACCCGGAGGAATGAACTTTTCGCCTCCGGGCACCCGGATCTCAGGCCCCGCCGCGCTCCCCCGTCGCGGCGGGGCTTTGTGCTGCCTCCTTCGCCGCCGCGTCGGTCACGTCGAGAAAGATCTCGCCGACTTCTGGGACCGCGTGGGCGACCGAGCGTTTGATGCGTACGGCGACCTCCTCGACCCGCTCGCTGTCGAGGCCGGGGACGAGGTCGATCCGGGCGGCCACGAGTGTGGAGTCGAGCCCCATCTTCATCGTGAACAGCGCCTCCACACTGTCGATCTCGGGCTGGGCGGCCAGCAGGCCGCGGATCTCGCGGCTCAGCTCCGGGTCGGCCGCCTCGCCGATGAGCTGGGCTCGCGCGTCCCGGCCCAGCCAGAAGGCGACGCAGACGAGCAGCGCCCCGATGGCGATGGAGGCGGACGCCTCCCACACGACCTGCCCGGTGACCATGTGCAGGGCCATGCCCACGATGGCGAGCGTCACGCCGAGCACCGCGGTGCCGTCCTCGGCGATCACCGTACGCAGGGCGGGGTCCCGCAGGGCCCCCGTACCGCCCGCTGTGCCCTTCCCCCGCTCCCCGCGCGCCTGGTGCACGGCTCGCAGCAGTGAGGCTCCCTCGGCGAGCAGGGCGACGCCGAGCACGGCCAGGCCCGCGACATAGCCGCCGAAGGACTCCTCCGTATCGCTCCTGAGCGCCTCCACGCCCTGGAAGAAGGAGAAGCAGCCGCCCATGACGAAGATGCCGACGGCCGCGAGCAGCGACCAGAAGAACCGTTCCTTGCCGTAGCCGAAGGGGTGCCGCCGGTCGGCGGGGCGGCGGCTGCGGCGCAGGGCGGCGAGCAGGAAGACCTCGTTGAGGCTGTCGGCCACCGAGTGCGCGGCCTCGGACAGCAGCGCGGGCGACCCGGTGACGAGGCCGCCCACCGCCTTGGCGACGGCGATCAGCAGGTTGGCGCCCAGCGCCACCAGCACGGTCACGCGCGTCCGGCGGTCCGCGGCCGGCGTGCCGCTCGGCTCCTCCCGGTCCGGTGCCGCCGTCAACGCTGTTCGGGAGCCGTCGACGTCACCTGGCGCAGGGTGAAGGAGTGACCGGCCGGGTCGGCGTACCCGCGCTCCTCGTACGGCGTTCCGGCGTCCTTCGTCTCCAGCGCGCGTCCGCCGAGTCCGACCACCCTGCGTTCCGCCTCGTCGAGATCGCTCACGCGGAAGTCGAGGTGGACCTGGAAGGAGGCCTCGGCACGCGGCCAGCTCGGCGGAGTCATGTTCGCGTCGAGGCGGAACTCCATCCGGGTTCCCCCGGCGCCCCTGATCTCGATCCGGTTGACGGTCGTCTCCGTCTCCTCGGCCTCCAGCAAATCCATGTAGAAGGCGGCGAGCTTCTCGGGCTCGGCGCAGTCCAGCACCACGACGCCTGCCGTCACCAAGGTCATGCTTCCTCCGGGAGTCCGGGGCGGGACGGATCGTCGCTGCCCACTCCTACGCGGGTACCCCGCACACGGGAATCACACGGGCCGTGCGTCGTCGGGCGCGGTGAGTTGTGCGAGGCGGGTCGCCGCCGCCGTCAGGAAGAGGTCGAGTGCCACCGGGTAGGAGCTGTGCCGCATGTCCATCACGAGGTGGCGGGCGGTCGCGTTGATGTGCGGGTGGGTGTCGGCGGGCAGCCGGGCGTAGGTCGCCCGCCACACGGCGGTCTCCGCCTCACGGGCCGCCTTCGGCAGCGCCGCGTTCGCCGAGTCGAGGGCGCCGAAGGCGAGCGCCTGGTCGACGAAGGCGTGGTAGATCCGAACCGCCTCGGCGTCCGGGAACCCGGCGCCGCGCAGCACACCGAGGACGGTCTCCACGGCCTGGATCTCGTACGCCCGACCGGTCACCCGGTAGGAGCTGAGCACCGCCGCCTGCGGCTGGGCGAGCGCTCCGGCGTGCATTCGCAGCCCGAGGTCCCGCAGGTCCGCGCTCCAGTCCCCGGTGGGCCGCCAGGTGCGCAGCGTACGGCCGATCAGCTCGTCGGCGATGGCCAGCATCAGCTCGTCGGTGTCACGGAAGTAGCGGTACAGGGCGCTCGGATCGGCTCCGAGGGCGCGGCCGAGGCGGCGCACGGAGAGTGCTTCGGCGCCGTGCTCGCCGAGCAGCCGCATCGCCGTCTCGACGATCAGTTCCTCGGACAGGACGACTCCGTGTTTGGTGGGACGCCTGCGCCGCCTGGCGTCGGGCGGGACGACACGTTCGCTCACGGGTTTCCTCCTGCGCGGTCGCTCACGGTCGCACTCGGTTCTGCGCGGTGGGCCGGTGCGGGCACCTTATGACAACACCGTTGACCTGTTAAGGCCCCGGGCAGTTTCATGTGCGTTCACCGGGGTCGTCCGAGGCCCCCAGGTGTGAGCGGAGACCGCCATGACCGATCCCCAGCCCTACGGAGCTGCCCCACCCGCGGCGACCGCGTCGCCCACGCAGCCCGCGCTGCGCAAGTCCCTCGGCATGCTGGACGGCGTCGCCATCGCCGCCTCCAGCACGGCGGCCACCACCAGCATCGGCATCGGTCTCGGGGTCACGGCCGGGGTGGTCGGGCTGCATCTGCCCGCCATCATGCTGCTGGCGTTCCTGCCGATCCTGGGCATCGCGGGCGCCTACTCCCGGCTGAACCGGGTGGAGCCGAACGCGGGCAACGGCTATGTGTGGGTGGGGCGTTCGCTCAGTCCCTGGCTCGGTTTCATGGTCGGCTGGGTGAACATCGTGGCCTCGGTGGTGTTCCTCGCGTACACCACGGCGGTCACCGGCTCGGCGGTGATCCAGCTGGCCGGCGACGCGGGCCTGCACCGGGTGGCCGGGCTGACCCTGGACCCGGGGTCGACCGCCCAGACGACCGGCGTCGGCATCCTGGTCCTGGTCGCCGTCACCCTGACGGCGGTCTCCGGCATCAGGACGGCCGCCCGGCTCCAGGGCGGACTGCTGGTCTTCGAGTACGTCGTCCTGCTGGGCTTCTGCGGCTACGGCATCGTCGCCGGCCCGCACCCCTTCAGCCTGAGCTGGTTCGACCCCTTCCAGATCCCCTCGGCGTCCGCACTCGCACAGGGCATGCTGCTGTCGGTGTTCTGCTACTGGGGCTTCGAGGCCGCGTTCAGTGTGAACGAGGAGGTGAAGGACCCGAGACAGGCCTCGCGGGCCGGGATCACCACCCTGGTGACAATGCTCGGGCTGTTCCTGCTCGGCTCGGTCGCCTTCCAACGGGTGCTGTCCGAGGGCGAGTTGGCGGGCCATGGCGCCGAGGGTCTGGCGTTCTTCGGCAACCGGCTCGCCGACCAGCCGCTGGCCGCGCTGCCCCTCGTCGCGCTGATGTTCTCGGCGGTGGCCTCGCTGCAGGCCGGGGTGATCCCGACGGCCCGCGCGATGTTCGCGATGAGCCGCGACCGTACGCTCGGCCCTGCCTGGTCGCGGGTCAGCCCCCGGTACGGCACCCCGGCGGCCGGCACACTGATGATCGGCGCGCTGGCGGCGGCCGTCGCCGGACTCGCCCTGGTGATCCCGCGCCTCGCCGACATGATCCTGGCGGCGGTCAACGCGATCGGCATGGTCGTCGCCCTGTCGTACGCGCTCACGGCACTCGCCGCCGCCGCGCGCTTCCGGGGCCTGCTGCGCGAGAACTGGCGGGACGGCGTACGGGCGGTGGTGCTGCCCGTGTTGAGCGCGGCCACTCTGCTGGGGCTCGGCGGCTATCTGGGCTGGTCCTTCTACACCTCCGCCGACCATCTCGAACTGAGCCCGGACAACGGCTGGTTCCTGCTTCTCGTACCGTCACTGATGGTCGCGTCCGGTTTCCTGGCCGCCGCCTGGGCGAAGTGGGGGCGCAGGAGCCCGTACTTCAGCACCGGCCGGGGCACCGACGCGGATGCGCCGCAACTGCTGGCCGTGAAGCAGCCGTCGGCACGGTAGCCGTCCCACGACCGTCACCCTCCCCCACACCTCAAGGAAACAGAACATGCGCGCTGACCTCCTCTTCACCGGCGGCCCGGTCTTCGCCCCCGGGAATCCGACGGCCGTCGCGGTCACCGGCGGCCGGATCACCGCCGTGGGCCGGGCCGAGGTGCGCGATCTGATCGGGCCGGGGACCGAGGTCGTCGATCTCGCCGGGCGACTGCTCCTGCCGGGCTTCCAGGACGCCCATGTCCATCCGCTGCCGGCCGGGCTCGAACTGACCCAGTGCGATCTGACCGGCGCGAAGACCGCCGAGGACACGCTGGCCGTCGTCCGCGCCTACGCTCTCGCGCACCCGGAGCGGGAGTGGATCACGGGCGGCGGCTGGTCCATGGAGGCCTTCGAAGGGGGCACACCCACCCGGGAGTTGCTGGACGCGGTGGTCCCGGACCGGCCGGTGTACCTGCCCAACCGGGACCACCACGGCGCCTGGGTCAACACCCGCGCGCTCGAACTCGCGGGCGTCACCCGGGACACCCCGGACCCGGCGGACGGCCGCTTCGAGCGGGACGCCTCCGGCGAACCGACCGGGATGCTCCAGGAAGGGGCCATGGAGTACGTGGGCCGGCTGACCCCGCCGGTCACGGCCGCGGAGCGGCTGGCGGCCCTGCTGTCCGCGCAGCGCCGACTGCATTCGCTCGGGGTCACGGCGTGGCAGGACGCGCTGGTCGGCTCGTTCCTCGGCATGGAGGACCCCTCCGCGACCTATCTCGCCGCCGCCCGGGACGGTTCACTGACCGCGCGGGTGGTCGGAGCGCTGTGGTGGGACCGGGAGCGCGGTGCCGAGCAGATCCCCGAACTCGTCGAGCGGCGCGCCGAGTTGAGCACCGGCAGGTTCCGGGCGGGCAGCGTGAAGCTGATGCTGGACGGGGTCGCCGAGACGGGCACGGCCGCGCTGCTCGACCCGTACCTCGACCGGTGCGGCTGTGCCACGGCCAACCGGGGCACGAGCTTTGTGGACGCCACCGAACTGCCCAAGTACGTCACGCAGTTGGACGCCCTCGGTTTCCAGTGCCACTTCCACGCGCTGGGAGACCGGGCCGTACGCGACGCCCTGGACGCCGTCGAGGCGGCGCGCGCCGCGAACGGGCCCAGCGACACCCGGCCCCATCTGGCCCACCTCCAGGTGGTGCACCCCGACGACGTGCCGCGCTTCGCCCGGCTCGGGGCGGTGGCGAACATCCAGGCGCTGTGGGCCATGCACGAACCCCAGATGGACGACCTGACGATCCCCTTCCTCGGCCCCGAACGGGCCGCTTGGCAGTATCCGTTCGGTGCGCTGCTGCGCTCCGGGGCCACCCTGGCGGCGGGCAGCGACTGGCCGGTCAGCAGCCCCGACCCGCTCCAGGCGATCCATGTCGCGGTCAACCGCACGGCACCGGGATCCCCGACCTCTCCGGTGTTCCTCCCCGCCGAACGCATCGGTCTGACGGACGCGCTCACGGCGTACACCGCGGGCTCGGCCTACGCCAACCACCTGGACGACACGGGCAGCGTGCGCGTGGGGGCGCTGGCCGACCTGACGATCCTGGACCGCGATCCGTACGCCGGCCCGCCGGAGGGGATCGGGGAGACGAAGGTGGCGCTCACCTACGTGGGGGGCGAGAGGGTGTACGCGGCGGCGGACGGGGGCGTCTGACTACAGGCCCAGGCGAAGGGTCACCGCCTGGGCCGCGAAGCCGTTGCGCTCGTAGAAACGCACGGCGTCCGTGTTGGCCGCGTAGGCGGTCACCTCGGCGTGCTCGGCACCCTGTTCCCGCGCCCACCGGACGAAGGCCTCCACCAGGCGCGCCCCGGTCCCCGAACTCCGGTGGGCGGGACGGACGTACAGGCTGACCAGCGTGGCGGTCCTCACCGGCTGCCTCGGCGTGGGTTCGGTGAGCGAGCCCGTCAGATGGCCGACCACCGCGCCGGCGCACTCGACCGCCAGTACCAGGCGTGCCGGGTCGCCCAGCGCCGCAGCGAAGGACGCGGCGGCGTGCTCGCGCGGCCAGTCCGCGTCGACGCTCGGATCACGGGTTCCGGCGTCCTCGGCGAAGAGGCCGGTGCTGGAGGCGACGAGCCCCGGAATGTCGTCGGCGCGGGCGCGGCGGACGGTGATCGTCGGGATGTGGGCCGGGTGATCGGTCATGGTCGGCACGCTAGCGGCGGGGTCTGACAACCCGGCCGACTTACTGGACAGCTGTCCATGTATGCTGGCCGCCTGTCCATGATGGACACCTGTCCAAGAAGATGCTTCCAGAAGCCTGACGTAGGAGATTGCCGAGCATGGAGACGGTCGCGAACGTGCTGGTCGGCCTGGTGGCCGCGCTGCATCTGTACATCCTGGTGATGGAGATGTTCCTGTGGCAGCGCCCGCCGGGGCGCAAGTTCCACGGGTTCGACGCGGAGATGGCCGGTGCGACGGCCAAGATGGCCGCCAACCAGGGGCTCTACAACGGGTTTCTCGCGGCGGGCCTGATCTGGGGGCTGATCGCGGCCGATCCGACCGGGTTCCGCGCGCAGGTCTTCTTCCTCGCCTGCGTGATCGTCGCGGGCGTCTACGGGGCCGCGACCGCCAACCGGCGCATCCTGTTCGCCCAGGCCCTGCCCGGCGCCATCGCTCTGGCCGCCGTCCTCGTCGCGCGGTGACGCGCGGCGCGCCCGAGGACCCGCGGGCCGCCCGCACCCGGGCGAAGCTCCGCGAGGCCCTCCTCGCGGAGTGCGCCGAACACCCTCTGGCGGAGATCGGCGTCGCCGCGCTGGTGCGCCGGGCGGGGGTCGGCCGGGCCACGTTCTACGTCCACTACCCCGACCTTGAGGCGCTGGCCGTCGATGCCTGCGCCGATGTCGTACGGGAGGCCGTGGACGCCCTGCACGCCTGGCGGGGCCGCCCGGACCCGGTGATCGCCCCGGCCGCGCTGCTGGAGTTCTTCGCGGCCCTCACCCCGCACACCGCGCTGTACCGGGCCCTGCTGAGTCCGGGCGGCGGGGGTCCACTGGGCCAGGTACTGCACCGGGACCTGCGCGCGCGGAGCCTCGCGGAGCGCGAACTCGCGGGTGCGGCGGACGCTCCGCTCGTCGCCTCGGCGGTGGCCGCCACGTTCGCCGGGGTGCTGGCGGACTGGCTGCACGGGAGGATCGAGGCGACGTCGGACGAGATCGCCCACCAGGTGTGGCAGTTGCTGGTGGCGCTGCATCGGAGTCGGTAGGGGTTTCCTTCGCCCCCGCCGCCCCTACCCGTCCCATCCCGTACCTGGGGGCTGCGCCCCCAGACCCCCATCGGCCCTGAAGGGGCCTCGTCCTCAAACGCCGGACGGGCTGGGGGTGGGGGCCGGACGGGCTATGAGCCGAACGTGAGTACCGGCTTGATCGTCTTGCCCGCGCTCATGTCCCGTACCGCCTGGTCGATGTCCGCGAACGGGTAGGTGCTGATCAGGCGGTGCAGTGGGAGGCGGCCCGCCTTCACCAGGTCGACCAGGGCCGGGATGAACGTCTGGGTCTCGGCGTCACCGAGGGTGAGGCCCACGACGCGCTTGCCGCCGAGCATCCCATTGACGTCCAGGGCGACTTCGGTGCCGAAGGGCGGGGCTCCGACCACGACGAGCGTGCCCCGCTGGGCGAGCGCGTCGACGCCCTGGCGCAGGACTGCGACGTTGCCGGTGGTCTCGACGACGCCGTCGACACCCTGACCGTCGGTGATCTTCGCGACGGCCTCCCCGAGGTCCGCCTCACCCGCGTTGATCGTGTGGGTGGCGCCCAACTCCTCGGCCAGCGCAAGTCGTTCGCCGACCCGGTCCACGGCGATGATCCTGGTCGCGGGGGTGAGCGCCGCCGCCATGACCGCCGAGAGACCTACCGCGCCCGCGCCGAGGACCAGGACCGTACTGCCCAGGCCCGGCTTCAGCACGTTCCAGACGGCGCCGACACCCGTCTGGACACCGCAGCCCAGCGGGGCGATGGACTCCAGCGGTACGTCCGGGTCGACCTTGACGAGACTGCGCTGATCGACCAACGCCCGCTCGGCGAACGAGGACTGGCCGAAGAAGTGGCCGCCCAGCTCCGTACCGCCACGGCTGATCGTGGCGGTGCCGTCGGCCCGCCGGCCCCCGAGGAGGTTCAGCGGCAGCCAGGCCACGCAGTACGCGGGGTGCCCGTCACGGCAGTTGCGGCAGCCGCCACAGGAGGTGAAGGACAGGACGACGTGGTCGCCGGGCTCGATCCCGGTGACGGCGGAGCCGACCGCCTCGACGACGCCGGCGCCCTCGTGCCCCAGAACTCCGGGGAGGGGGAAGGGCAGTCCGCCGCTCGCCACCCCGAGGTCCGTGTGACACAGACCTGTTGCGACCAGACGTACGAGCGCCTCGGTGGGCGCGGGCTCGGCCAGTTCGACGTCGGCGAGGGTGAACGGCGCACCGCCGGACTCGACGACCGCGGCGCGGGTGGTGATGGACATCGTGAACTCCCTTACGGGCTCAAGGGCTTACGAGTTGGCGAGAGCGGGCGAGCAGGCGGATCGGGGAGCGCACTCAGTCGAGCGAGACGACTACCGACTTGACCTTGGTGTACGCGGCGAGCGCTTCGGGGCCGTACTCACGGCCGAAGCCGGAGTCCTTGACGCCGCCGAAGGGGATCGCCGGGTCGAGCATCGCCCAGTCGTTGATCCAGACAATGCCTGCCTGGAGCCGGTTCGCGACCCGGTGAGCGCGGGCCAGGTTGGTGGTCTGGACACCCGAAGCCAGTCCGTACGGTGTGGAGTTGGCGAGCTGGACCGCCTCGTCCTCGGAGTCGAAGGGCTGGACGGTGAGGACCGGGCCGAAGATCTCCTCCTGGACGACCCGGGAGTCGTTCGCGAGGTCGGCGATCACTGTCGGCCTGTAGTAGTAGCCGCCGTCCAGGTCGAGCCGCTCACCACCGCAGACGATCCGGGCGCCCTCCTTGCGGGCCAGCGCCACGTACTCCTCGACCTTGCGCAGATGCTTCTCCGCCGCCATCGGGCCGACCACGGTCCCGGGCAGGCGCGGGTCGCCGACCGGGACGCCGGGCACCGCGTCGGCGAGGATGCCGATCAGGGTCTCGTACACGGGGCGCGCGACCAGCAGCCGTGGGCCGCCCATGCAGAACTGGCCGGTGTTGAAGACGAAGCCCTTGATGACCGCGCCGACCGCCTTCTCGACGTCGGCGTCCTCGAAGACGATGTGCGCCGCGTTGCCGCCCAGCTCCATGGTGACCGGCTTGAGGGCCTCGCCCGCGGCGCTCGCCACATGCCTGCCGATGGCGGTGGAGCCGGTGAAGGCGATCTTGTCGACGCCGGGGTGGCGGAGCAGCGCCTCGCCCGCGACCGGGCCGGCGCCGGTGACGACGTTGACGACGCCGTCCGGGACACCCGCCTCCTGGAAGAGCTTCGCCATGTAGAGGGCGCTGAGCGGGGTCTCGTCGGCGGGCTTGTGCACCACCGTGTTGCCGGCGGCCAGCGCCGGGCCCAGCTTCGAACCGGCGAGGATCAGCGGGAAGTTGAACGGTGTGATCGCGGCGACGACGCCGACGGCCTCGCGCCTGGTGTAGGCGAGTGCGTTGTGGATCGTCTCGCGGGTCGCGCCGTCGAGGGAGAAGGCGAGGGCGGCGAAGTACTCGTAGTCGTTGGCCGCGTTCGTCACGTCGACGGCATGGCACAGGCTGATCGGCTTGCCCACATCGAGGCTCTCCAGCTGTGCGATCTCGTCCGCGTTCTCCCGGATCAGCTGGGCGACCCGGTTCAGGATCCGGCCGCGCTCGCGACCGGTCGTCGCGGCCCACGGGCCGCTGTCGAAGGCCTCCCGCGCGGCACGTACGGCCGCGTCCACGTCGGCCGCCGACGCCTCCGCGACGGTCGTGACGACCGTGCCCCGGGACGGGTCGACCACCTCGGTACGTGCTCCGTCCGCCGCCTCGCGCCACTGCCCTCCGACGAACAGTCGCCCGGGTTCGATCTCGAAGGTGGTCATCACCACTCCTCAGCCTCATCGCCAAGATTTCAATCAACAGGATTCCTGTTGGTCCGCAGTCTGATTACAGACAGGTTTCCTGTCAATGCTCTAATCTGGATCCATGGTCAGCACCAAGGCGCCCCCCTCACTGCTCTACATGGTCAAGCAGGTGGAGCTCGTCGTACGCTCCCATCTGGACGAGCTGGTCAGACCAGCCGGCATCACCGCACTCCAGTACACATCGCTCACTGTCCTGGAGCGACACGACGGCCTCTCCGCGGCCCAGCTGGCCCGCGACTCCTTCGTCACCGCGCAGTCCATCGCCGATCTCGTCCGATCCCTGGAGAACCGCGGACTCGTGCGCCGCGAGCGCAATCCGCGCAATCGCAGAGAGCTGCTGATCCTGCTGACCGACGCCGGCCGCGAGTTGCTCGACCGCTTCTCCGAGCCCGTGCGGGAGCTGGAGCAGCGGATGATCCGCGACCTCACGTCACACCAGGCGGACCAGTTCCGGCAGTCGCTCTCCACGGCCTGGCACGCGCTGTCGTAACCCCGCCTCACTGATCACGGAAAGACGTGCGCGAGACACGCGTCAATTTCGAAGACATATGTCAATCGAACATGCTCAAATTCACTCTATCGAGGGTAACTTGCAGGGCGGGACAGTCAGTTGCGCTCATCTGGGCCCGGTACCACGTCTACGCTCCTCGCACGACGTCACCCCGGCCCCCGGTGACCGGCTTGTTCCGCCACCACAACAGCCGGTTGGAGGCGATGTCGTCGTGCAGCAGGATCCTCCACCGCCCACCCGGTATCTGCGTGTCCACCAGGACCGCGGTCACACCGTGCTGGAGTTCCACGGTGAGATCGACATCGCCGCGGCGGTCGAGATCATCCCCCACCTGGACGCGGCGACCGGACATCCCGACACCCGGATCGTGATCGACCTGACGGATGTCGAGTTCTTCGACTGCTCGGGACTGCGCCTGCTGTACCGGGCCCGGCACCGGGTGCTCACCCACGGCGGTCGCCTCCACCTGGTCTGCACACACCCGCTCACCCTGCGCGTCCTCAAGGTCACCGGCCTGGCCAAGGTGCTGCCACCGGCAGCGTCCCTGGACGCGGCCCTCGGGCTGCCCGAGACCACGTCCGGCACGTTATGACCCGCACCCGACGTCAGGTTCCCGGTGCGTCGAACAGGGCGCTGACGGACTCACCGTTGTGAATGCGACGCACGGCCTCGGCAAGCGCCGGGGCGATCGACAGCACCCTCAGTTTCTCGGTGCGCTCCTCCTCCGGGATCGGCACCGTGTTGGTGCACACGATCTCCAGGACGTCCGGCTGCTCGCTCAGCCGCTTGAGCGCACCCGCCGCGAACAGCCCGTGGGTGCAGGCGACCCGGATTGACCGTGGCCCCAACTCCCGCAGTCGTTCAAGGAGTTCGAGGACCGTGCTGCCCTTGGCGATCTCGTCGTCCAGCACGATGACGTCCCGTCCGGCGACCTTGCCGATCACGGAACTGATCTGCACCCGGTCGTCCGCGAACCGCTGCTTCGCCCCGGCGGCCACCTCGGCACCGATCAGCCGGGCGAAGTGCGCGGCCTCCTTGGCGTTGCCGAGGTCGGGCGACACGACGGTCGTACGGGACAGGTCGTACTGGCGGAAGTGCTCGGCGAGCTCGCGCAGGGCGTGCAGATGGTCGACCGGGACCGAGAAGAAGCCGTGGACCTGCGGGGAGTGCAGGGTCATCGCGAGGACGCGGCTCGCGCCGGCCGCGACCAGCAGATCCGCGACCAGGCGTCCGCCGAGCGAGATCCGGGGCATGTCCTTCTTGTCGGAGCGGGCGTACGCGTAGTGCGGCATGACGACCGAGATCCGCCCCGCCGACGCCCCGCGCGCCGCGTCGCACATCATCAGCAGCTCGACGAGGTGTTCCTGGACCGGCGTGACCAGCGGCTGGATGAGGAAGACGTCCCGCTCGCGGCAGTTGGCCTGGAGCTGGACCTCCAGACAGTCGTTGGCGAACCGGCTGACCTGGGTGGGCCGCAGGGGCACCCCCAGGTGCTCGCAGACCTCGGCGGCCAGTTCGGGGTGGGCACTACCGCTGAACACGGCGATGTCTCGCACGATCTGCTCCTAGCATGATCATTCCGGTCGGCCGGTGCCCATGCTACTTACCTTCCCGGACCGCCACCCGGCCGGGATATTCGGTTGCGGCCGGCCGCCGGGGCTGCGCCATGATGGCCACGGCCGAATCCCCCCGACCTCAGGAGCACGGAATGCGCCGTTTCCTCGGAACCCTCCGCCCATGCCGGAACACCGTTCTCGAGGACTCGACCACCCATGCAGACCCCGCACACCCCGCACACCCTGAACATCGGCATCCTGGCCCACGTCGACGCCGGTAAGACCAGTCTCACCGAGCGGCTGCTGTTCGACTCGGGCGCGATCGACCGGCTCGGCAGCGTCGACGCCGGTGACACCCGGACGGACGACGGCGCGATCGAGCGGCAGCGCGGGATCACCATCCGTTCGGCGGTCGCCGCGTTCACGGCAGGCGACACCCAGGTCAACCTCATCGACACCCCCGGGCACTCCGACTTCATCGCCGAGGTCGAACGCGCCCTGGAGGTCCTGGACGGCGCGGTGCTGCTGCTTTCCGCCGTGGAGGGCGTCCAGGCGCAGACGCGCGTGCTGATGAGGACCCTGCGGCGGCTGCGGCTGCCCACGCTGGTCTTCGTCAACAAGATCGACCGCGCGGGTGCCCGGTCCGAGGCCCTGCTGACGGACGTCCGCCGCCGTCTGACCCCGCACATCGTCCCGCTGACCGACATCGACGGCGTCGGCACTCCGGCCGCCCGCACCCGGCCCCGCCCCCTCACCGCCACGGGCACGGCGGAGGCGATCGCCGAGGTCGACCCGGGCGTTCTGGCGGCGCTCGTGGACGGCCCCGCGCCGACCCCGGACGAGCTGGAGAAGGCCCTGGCCGCCCGCACGGCCGACGGCTCGCTCCACCCGCTCCTCTTCGGCTCCGCGCTGGGCGGCCAGGGCGTACCCGAACTCGTCGGTGCCCTGACCCGGCTGATCCCCCGGCCCGCCCCGGCCGGCGCGGACGCGGCCCCACGCGGCACGGTGTTCGCCGTACGCCCCGCACCCGACGGGGCGCGGACGGCGTATCTGCGGTTGTACGAGGGTGAGGTGACGGAGCGTCAGCGGCTGACGTTCCTGCGGCGCGAGGCCGACGGCCGGACCAGCGAGGTCCCCGGCCGGGTCACCGGCCTTGCGGTGATCGGCCGCCGAGGCCCGCTCACCGCCGGGAACATCGCCGCCCTGACCGGTCTCGGCGCTGTCCGCGTCGGCGACCGCCTCGGCGAACTCACCGACCGCGCCCCGCAGTTCGCACCGCCCACACTGGAGACCCTGGTCCGGGCCCGGCACCCTCAGCAGTCGGCGCGCCTGCGCTCGGCCCTGCTGACCCTCGCCGACCAGGATCCGCTGACCCACGCCCGGCCCGCGGCCGACGGCAGCACGGCTCTGTTGCTCTACGGCGAGGTGCAGAAGGAGGTCCTCGCCGCCACCCTCGTCCAGGACTTCGGCATCGACGCCGAGTTCGAGCCGAGCCGCGTCCGGTTCCTGGAGCGGCCCAGGGGCACCGGCGAGGCGTCCGAGGAGAACCCGTGGCTCGACCGCGCCCGCTGCTTCGCGACGGTCGGGCTGCGTGTCGAGCCGGGACCGCCCGGTTCGGGCGCGGTGTTCACGTACGAGACCGAACTCGGCGCGCTCCCCCGCGCGTTCCACCAGGCGATCGAGGACACCGTCCATGCCGGCCTGCTGGCGGGGCCGCACGAGTGGCCGGTCACCGACTGCCGGGTCGTCCTTGTCCGCTCCGGGTTCGTCGGGCCGCTCAGCACCGCCGCGGACTTCCGGGCGCTCACGCCGGTGGTACTGCGCCGCGCCCTGGAGCGGGCCGGGACACGGGTGTACGAGCCGTACCACGCCTTCGAGTTGGAGATCCCGGCGACCGCGCTGGCGCCCGTGACCGGTCTGCTCGCGTCCCTCGGCGCGGAGTTCGGCCGGACCACGGTTGGCAGTACCGGCTGGCACCTCACCGGTGAGCTGGCGGCGCGGCGGGTGCGCGAGGCCGAACTGCGGTTGCCGGGGCTGACGCACGGCGAGGGTGTGTGGTGGTCGCGCGTCTCGGGAGACCGCGCGCTCCGGTAGTCCCGCTCTCAATTGTTGCGATACGTCAACAGGACGGTCTGGCAGGGCATTTGGCGGGCATCCGGTTCAGTACGTAGGAAGAAGGAGGTCCGTCGCCATGACGACGCCCATCAAGGCCGTGCGACGCATGCCCCTCTGGGCCAAGGTGCTCAGTGGCGTGGTACTGGTGTTCGCGCTGCTGCTGGCCGGGCTCCGGCTGGCGGTGCTGCCGGGGCTGGGGGACATCTTCGGCGAGGAGACGCACGACCGTTCAGGACCCGTGCTCCTCGAATCCATCCAGGACATGAGCCGTTACGACGCGGCGTCCGGCAACTTCCAGGTCGTCGTGGACCTGGAGAAGGACACCAAGTACCTGCCCGACGCGATCAAGGGCACCCGTGTGCTCTATGTGGGTGCCGGGACGGTCGACGCCTATGTCGATCTCGGCAAGGTCGCGAAGAACGACGTGACGGTCAACAAGGACCGCACGTCAGCGACGCTCCGGCTGCCGCACGCGGCACTCGGAAAGCCCGCGCTGAACCCCGACCGCTCCTATGCGGTCTCCAAGCAGCGCGGAATCTTCGACCGGATCACCGACCTCTTCTCCGACAACCCCAACGACGAACAGGCCGTCCAGAAGCTCGCGGCCCGGCACATCGGCGACGCGGCGAAGGAGAGCGAACTGACCGTGCGTGCCGAGCAGAACACGACCACCATGCTCAAGGGCCTGCTCGGCTCCCTCGGTTTCACGGACGTGAAGGTGACCTACGGGACCTGAGCGAAGCCGGTCTGCCCGGGTCCTGGGATCCGGGCAGGCCGGAGCGGCATTCTCGTCCTGTTCGGGGGTAGCTGGCACCGCACGGGGTTGTTCAGTTGATGACCGGAGGACTTTGATGGCCCGATCAGCTCCACGCGCCCTCGCCGCGCTACGTCTGCGCCCGACGAAGGCCGAGAGCAAGCCGCCCGAGATCCCGCCCAGGTCCGCGTCCAAGTCCACGACCAGGTCCACGCCGAAGTCGTCCTCGAAGTTGTCGTCAAAGTTCTCGTCGAAGTTCTCGTCGAAGACCCGGAAGGCCCCGAAGGCCGCCCCGAAACCGCCGCCCGAGGCGGCCCGGCCGAAGCGTCGGCCGTTCGCCTTCCTGGCCCGGGTGCTGACGGTCCTGTGCGCCTTCGTGTTCATGGTGGCGTTCGCCGTGATCCTGGCCCGGCTGACCCTTGAGCCGTCCCCCGCGTCCGTGGCGCTGACCCACACCAACTTCCATCCTGGCCGCTCGCTGCGCGCCTACCTCGACCAGCCCGAAATGCGGGACGCCATCCGGCAGATCGGCGGAAACGTCCTCCTCGGTGTGCCCTTCGGTGTCCTGATGCCGATCGTGGCGCCGCGGACACGGGGACTTCTCCGGGTGCTGTTCCTGACCGCACTCGTCATGCTCATGGTCGAGGTGGCCCAGGGTGCGATGATCACCGGGCGCGCCTTCGACATCGACGACGTCATCCTCAACACCACGGGCGCGCTGATCGGTTACCTGCTCCTCGGCCGCCGGCTCAGCCGCGCGGTGCACGCACCCAAGCGGCAGCGGGCATAGCGCGGCGGCCCAGCGGGCCACCGAAGCCGGTCACCTGGACCTCGACCTCGACCAGGTGAACTTGTCGCCGCCGACCCAGCGGACCGTGTCCGGATCGTCGAGATCATGAACCGTGATACCGGCCGCGGCGGCGACTCTCAGTACATCGGTGAGCGTCCGCGCCGCTCCGGCCACCTCACCGTCGATCTCCACGATCCGGAACGGCGGGACGCCCGGCTGCACCCCGAGCACCATGATCCGCGGATGGGACATGTAAGGGCTCGCTATTTCGGTCATGCATCGAGCGTAGAGCGGATCCGGCCATCGTGTACCGGCCACGGACGGTTCCGGAACGGTCGCCTCCGCCTCTCCGTGGTGCGGACCCGCCGAGCCCGCGCGACGCTGGAGGCGGAGGTGACGATGGGCATGGCGATGGATCCCGTCGAGGCGCTGGACCGGATCGCCTTCCTGCTGGAGCGCTCCCTGGCACCCACGTATCGCGTACGCGCGTTCCGTACCGCGATCGACGTGCTGATGGCGCTGCCCCCGGACGAGATACGGCAGCGGGCCGACGCCGGCACCCTGGAGTCCCTCAAGGGCATCGGCCCGAAGACCGCGCAGGTGGTGCGCGAGGCGCTGGCCGGGCAGGTGCCGGGCTACCTGGAGAAACTGGAGCGTGAACAGGGGGTGACCCCGCCGCTCCGGGACGGGGAGCGGCTGCGGGCGCTGCTGCGCGGGGACTGCCATCTGCATTCCGACTGGTCGGACGGGGGCAGCCCGGTCGAGGAGATGGGCCGCACTGCCGCGCGGCTCGGGCACGAGTGGGCCGTGCTCACCGATCACTCACCGCGACTCACGGTGGCGCACGGCCTGTCCGCCGAGCGGTTGCGCGAGCAGGTGGCCCTGGTCGGGGAACTCAACGCGACCTGGGCGCCGTTCAGGCTGCTCACCGGTATCGAGTGCGACATCCTCGACGACGGTTCGCTGGACCAGGACCCGGAGCTGTTGGACCTGCTCGACGTCGTCGTGGTGTCCGTGCACTCCAAGCTGCGCATGGACGCGCGCTCGATGACCCGCCGGATGGTGGCCGCCGTACGGGATCCGCACTCCGACGTGCTCGGGCACTGCACCGGGCGACTGCTGGTCGGCCCGGAGCCCAGGGGTGGCGGTGGCGGGCGCGGCAAGCGGGGTGGGGGCCGTGAGCGGCCCGAGTCGGAGTTCGACGCGGACGCGGTGTTCGCCGCCTGCGCCGAGACGGGCACGGCCCTGGAGATCAACAGCCGGCCGGAGCGGCTCGACCCGCCGCGCAGGCTGCTGCGGCAGGCGGTGGCGGCGGGCGTGCTGTTCTCGATCGACACCGACGCACACGCGCCCGGCCAGCTGGACTGGCAGATCCACGGCTGCGCCCGCGCCGAGGAGTGCGGCGTACCGGCCGAACGGGTGGTCACGACCTGGCCGGTGGACGACCTGCTGGCCTGGACCCGGGAGCGCAGGCTGCCGCCGGGCCTCGGGCAGCGCCTCGGGGAGAGCGGCGGCGCGGCTTGACTTCGAGCGCACTCCAATTCGTAGCGTGCCGGGCATGACCACCGCACAGCACAAGATCGGCTCGGGCTTCGACGCCCGGAGCACCGCCGACGACGTCCTCGCGGGCATCGACCTCTCCGGGCGGCTCGCCCTCGTCACGGGCGGCTACTCGGGCCTTGGCCTGGAGACGACCCGCGCGCTCACCAGGGCGGGTGCCCGGGTCGTCGTTCCCGCCCGCCGCCCGGAGACCGCCAGGGAGGCACTGGCCGACGTCGAGGGCGTCGAGGTGGACGCGCTCGACCTCGGCGACCTGGAGAGCGTGCGCGTCTTCGCCGACCGCTTCCTCGCCTCCGGACGCACCCTCGACATCGTGATCGACAACGCCGGGATCATGGCCTGCCCCGAGACCCAGGTCGGGCCCGGCTGGGAGGCCCAGTTCGCGACGAACCACCTCGGCCACTTCGCGCTCGTCAACCGGCTGTGGCCGGCCATCGAGCCCGGCGGCGCACGTGTCGTCTCCGTCTCCTCGCGCGGCCACCACTTCTCCGGCATCCGCTGGGACGACGTGCACTGGCAGCGCGACTACGACAAGTGGGAGGCGTACGGCCAGGCCAAGACGGCGAACGTCCTGTTCGCCGTCCACCTGGACAGGCTGGGCCGCGACAAGGGCGTACGGGCCTTCTCGCTCCACCCCGGTGCCATCTTCACCCCGCTCCAGCGTCACATCCCGATCGCCGAGCAGATCGAGCGCGGCTGGCGGGACGCCGAGGGCAACCTGGCCGACCTGGCGGGCGTCAAGACACCCGAGCAGGGTGCGGCCACCCAGGTCTGGGCCGCGACCTCTCCGCAGCTGGCCACGACGGGCGGCGTCTACTGCGAGGACTGCGACATCGCCGAGCTCGCGACTCCGGGCGACCAGAGCAGCGGCGTACGGGACTACGCGGTCGACGCCGAGCAGGCGGCCCGGCTGTGGGAGCTGTCGGCGCGTCTGACCGGCGTCGACGCGTTCGCGGTCTAGCCACTTGTCCGGCGGGCCACTGGGCCGACTGGGCCATTTCCCCCGTCAGCCGATGGACCAGTGATCAGGAGGACCCCGCGTCGAGTTCCGCGGGGCCGTACAGCGCGGTGGGGGCGCCGGTCGTCAGCGCCCAGTACCGGTCGCCGTAGGACCAGTGCCACCACTCCGTGGGGTAGTTGACGAGGCCGGCCCCGCTCAGGGCCTTGCCCAGGATCTCCCGGTGGGCGCGGGCCTCGTCGCCGATGTTGTCGGCGTGGGTGTAGCAGGCGCCCGCGCTGTCCTCGGGGTTCGCGTTCATGGCGGTGCCCAGGTCGAGTTCGTGGCCGTCGGCGTCGACGAGGGTCAGGTCGACGGCGGCGCCCGCGCTGTGCGGGGCGATCTCGGGCGGGGAGACATAGCGGCTGGCGGCGGAGCGGAGCCGGTCGGCGGGCCAGTCCGGGTGCTGGGCCCGCAGCTCGGCGGAGTACTCCTCGAAGTAGCGGCGTTGCAGGGCGGGCGGCCGGTAGCCCTCGACGAACAGCAGCCGCAGTCCGTCGGGAAGCAGGGCCTGCGCGTCGAGCAGCCGGTCCAGTACGCCCTGACGCAGACGGAACTGGGCGCCACCGGAATCCTGTTGCTTCCGGTCGTCGGTGAGCAGGGCGCCTCGCACCTCCACCAGACGCTCACCGCACTCCTCGACGGGCACGGCGGCAACCTTCGCGTCCGACATCAGGATGATCTCGTTCATGGCGCGATCATCTCCCGCGGTCGGACCCTGCCTCCGGCGCCGTCCGGACGGTGGAACCGGGGAGATCCGTCAGCGCGTCCATCAGCGCTGGCCCCACCACCTCCCGCGTCCATCGCACGCGCTCCTCCCCCACGGCCCGCGGCACCGTCTCGATCAGCATGATCAGGTACAGGTAGGCGCGGTACAGGGCGAGCCGCCGGCAGGTCGCCTCGTCGAACTCGACCCGTCCTCCCGCCTGCCGGTAACCCCTCAGAAACGCCTCGTCGCCCCTGATGTCCCCCAGCAGAGCCAGGGACACGAAGTCGGCCACCGGGTCGCCCCAGAACATGCGCTCACCGTCGATGAGTCCGCCGATCCGGGGCGCCCCCGTCGAACGGTCCACCAGGATGTTCCCCTGCCAGAGATCGAAGTGGACCAGCTGGGGAACGGTGACCTCGTCAAGGGCGTCGTACGAGTCCCGGAGGGCACGGGCCACCTCGTCCGCCGGAACCGGCAGCCATGCCTCGTAGCGGACGGCGTCGTCGAGCACGGCGTCGAGCATCCCCGTGAAGGCCGTACGCCAGTCGGGGGCGAGGGGCCCGAGGGCGCCGGAGGGGTAGCCGAAGGCGGGCCCGGTGACCTGGTGCAGGCGTGCCACCAGGCCGCCCAGTTCGCCTCTCAGGAGCTCCTGCTCGGCGCCGGTCGTGGAGTCGTCCCAGGGGGCGCCCGGGCAGGCGGTCATCAGCAGGTGACCGTCCCCGACCGCCACGACACTCGGCGCCGGGACGCCGACCGGGGCGGCGGATCGGTAGAACTCCGCCTCGGATACGAGCAGTCGGGACTCGTGACGCAGCCCCGGGACCGTTTCCGGCGGTGGGATCTTCAGGACGTAGCTGCTGCCGTCGGCCAGCCGGAGTTCCTCGACGGTGTTGTACGTCCCGCCGGTGAGCGGACGGCGGTCCGCGAGGTGGTCCGGGGGCAGCCCCGCCGTTACGAGCACCTGCCTGGCCCGCTCCCACGAATCGGTCACCGTCCGTGCCTCCCCTGCCTCGACCAGCCGCGCCCGTACCGTGCGTACGGCACTGGAACAGGGTACGGAACACGCTGCCGGCCGGACTCGCCCGCCGTGAACAAACCCGAGGGCACTAGGGAAGCCAGGCGGAGAAGGCGGTACCCGCGCCCTCGGGGGCGCCGAACCGGGCGAGGCAGTGCCAGACCATCTTCAGGTGCTGGAGTTCATGGCGTCCGGTGCGCACCGCGTCACCGATGATCCGTGGGTCGAGACGGCCGTCCTCGGCGATCCGGGCGCCCAGCTCGACGTACTCGGGTCCCCGGTAGTCGGCGTGGTGACGCAACTCCCCTACGGTGAGCCGGTATCCGGGGTGCCATTCGAGCGGTACGGCCAGGGCGCGGGCCGCCTTCTCCACCGGGGTGCCGCGATAGCTCGCGTCGAGGACCAGCGCCTCGACGTCCCGGTCGAGCGCGACGGGGCCGTGCACCTGGGCCTCGATGTAGTCGTCGAGCGCGTCCTGGGTGTCCGCCTCGGCGAGGGCGACGAGGGACATACCGGCGGCGACCCCGAAGTGGACGGGTTCCGCCGCGCTGTCCGGGTAGCAGAAGGTGGCCCGCGCGAGTGCGGCCCCGGTCAGCCGGAAGTGCGAGGAGCCGAACCTCGGTGCGGCGCCCACGACTTGGCGACGGAAGTTCAACGCGCCGTACACCGGGCGCTGTTGGGCGGGTGCGCTGTCGTACGCCCCGGCGAACATCCGGCTCTCCCAGCGCCAGCGGTCGCCGCCGGGACGGGCGGTGAGCCCGCCGTTGCTGGTACCGGTCACGAACTGCGAGCGGTAGAAGCCGTCCTGGGCCAGCGCCCGCAGCAGGGGCAGTTCGCGGACCGTCCGGTCGGGGTGGAAGTTCAGGGTCACCCTGAGGTCGGGGGGCACGGCCGGGCCGGCGGAGAGGGCGGCGACATGTCGGAGGGCCTGCGCGTGCGCGGAATCGGGGTCGTCCACCATGCCGACCAGGAGATCACCCGGCGGCCCCGAAGATCCACAATTTTTTGGTCAACGAGGCAAACATCCCTGATCACGTGAGGAATGCCTCCCTCCGCATCCCGCGCGCCAGGGGACTCCGGTGAGTACGCTCGGTCCGTTTGCCGGAGGCGGGAAGGGAGGCGTGCGCGCGCATGCGAGTGGTACCTGGTGAGTGGACGGCTTCCGTCGTCCGGTTCGTGCGGAAGCACCGCGAGCCCGTGGTCGTCCAGTCCCTGCGGTCGACGGCCGCCGCGACGATCGCGTACGTCGTCGCGCTCCGCTTCAGTCCCGAGGCCGCGCCGCTCACCGCCCCGCTGACCGCGCTCCTCGTCGTCCAGGTCACCCTCTACGCCACCATCACCACCGGCATCCGCCGGGTGAACTCCGTGGTGGCCGGGGTCGTCATCGCGATCGGCTTCAGTGTCCTGGTGGGCCTGACCTGGTGGAGCCTGGGACTGATCATCCTGGCCTCGCTGGCCGTCGGGCATCTGGTGCGGGTCAGCGAGTTCGTGCCCGAGGTGGCGATCAGCGCGATGCTGGTGCTGGGGGTCACCCGGGTCGGCGACACGGCCTGGTCGCGGGTCCTGGAGACCGTGATCGGCGCTGTCGTCGGGCTCGCCTTCAACCTGCTGTTCGCGCCTCCGGTGTGGGTGGACGCGGCCGGCGAGTCCATCGAGGGGCTGGCGCGCCGGGTACGGCAGTTGATGCTGCGCATGGGCGAGGAGGCCGCCGGCCGCACCCCCGTGGACCACGCGACCGCCCGTCTGCACGAGGCCCGCCGGCTCGACCACGACATCGTCGAGGTGGACGCGGCCCTGAAACAGGCCGAGGACAGCCTGCGGCTCAATCCGCGCGTCCGGGAGGGCCTGTTGCACCGGGTGGTGCTGCGCACCGGCCTGGACACGCTGGAGATCTGCACGGTCGTCCTGCGCGTCCTCGCCCGCAGCCTCACCGACCTGGCCAAGGAACGCGACCCCGACCCGCTGTTCGCCCCGGAGACGGGCGCCGCGCTGGAGCGGCTGCTGGCCGAGATCGCCGACGCCGTGGTCAGTTTCGCGGTCCTCGTCACCACCGACGTCAGCGTCAGCGCCGAGTCGGCGGAGACCCGGCTCGCCACCGAACTCCGGGCCGCGACGGCCACCCGCGACAAGCTGGCCCAGCTGCTCCTGGCGGAGATCCAGCAGAACGGTCGGATCGCTGCCCAGTGGCAACTGCACGGCGCCGTCCTGACCGAGGTCAACCGCATCCTCGACGAGCTGGACACCGAGCACCGCTCCCGGCGGCTGCTGGAGGAGCTGGACCGCTGCACCCGTGAGGAGCGGGAGCGGATGCCCTGGGTGACCCGGCTGCGGAAGTACACCAAGCACGTGCGCGTGCCGGGCAGGAACCGCAAGCCGGTGTCACAGCGTTCTATGTGACGAAGTCACATGAACAGGACGACTGGCACCAACCGGGATTGAGGGGGCTGCGCATGGGTGACTCCGATGTGCGGATCGACGGGAACACACTGAGGCTGCCGGGCGGTGTGGCCGTTCGGTTCATCCGCACCCTCCGGCTGCCGGAGACCGGCACGCATCCGCTGCCGCCGGGGCTCGGCGAGTTCCCGGTCCGCCGGGTCGCCGACTACGCCGACACGGTGCCGGAGGCCTGGCGGGCGCGCGGCGGCGTGCTGCTGCCGGTGTATCTGCGCGAGGCGATGTGGCTGAGCTTCGGGGGCACGGTCCAGCCCGCCGCGTTGCAGGTGGGTGTGGGCAAGGTGTGCGCGGTGTCGGGCGAGCCGTGGAGCGACCGGCTGTCGAGGAAGCCGCAGAACTATGTGGTGCTGCCGCGTCAGCCCTGGCTGGACGGCATCAACTCGGGCAAGGGCACGGTCCGCCAGTTCGTGGCGGTGCCGCTCGGACTGGGGGCCACCGTCGAGGGCCAGGTCACCGGCGAGGAGGTGTCGGGCGGCGTACAGCTCCAGTCGTTCGCGCTGACCGACGCGGAACTGGCGAAGTGGCGCGAGGAGGAGCAGCGGCGGGCGGAGCGGGCGCGGGCGGCGATCGCTTCGACCGGGGGTTACGGCGGGGCCGTGCCGATGGCACCCATGGCGATGGCCGCCCCGCCGGCGCCCGGCGGCATGGCGGGGCCGCAGCGGTCGGGGGCGGCGATGGGTCTGGGCGTCGGGGGTTCCATGCGCCAGGAGGTCTACCGGGACGACCGCCCGCTCACGGCGTGGTCCGAGCGCCCTGCCGGACGCGTGTTCGTGCACCTCGTGACGCCGCCCGAGTGGCGCCGCATCACCGGTGAGGCCCCGCCTCCGTCGCCCGTCGACCGGGCGGCCTACACGCGGGCCGGGCTGCCCTGGTTCGACTACTTCGACCAGGACGCCGAGGACCTCGCCCCCACGGACCCTCTGGCGGCCGTGCAGCCGGTCGGCGACTGGCTCGGCGAGGACCACGAGCCCTGGCAGGCACCGTCGCCCGGTCAGGTGAAGCCGCTGACGGGCAAGCCGGTGGAGGACGGGGACTGGTAAGGCACCGCCCTCCTGCCGACGTTGCAGTATGCGCAACGCGCATTGCTCTTCTTGCATATGCCGGGTGATCCACGTCAGAGTTGCCGATGAGCGACTGAGGCGACCGAGACCCGGGGTGCAGGTATGAGCGGTGGTACGGAACCGGCGCGGGGCATGCGCGGCGGCTGGAGCAGGCGCCGTTTCGTGGGCGCGGCGGCCGGGACGGCAGCGACGGCGTCCGTCCCGGTGCGGGCGATGGCGTCCGCACCGGTGGAGTCCGCCGACGCGCCCGCACGCACGCCGTCGCCCGCGCCGGACACCCGTCGTCCGGCGGCTCCGCGCCCCCTCTTCCTCGGCACCTACACCTCCGTCGAGGGCGGCGGCGCCGGCATCGGTCTCGCCGCCTACGACCCGGTCTCGGGCCGTGTCACCGGCGCCGGAACCCTCACGGGCGTAAGCGACCCCTCCTACCTCGCCGCGCATCCCGACGGCCGCACCCTGTACGCGGTGAACGAGCGCCAGGACGGCGGCGTGACCGCGATCCGGCTCGGCGGCGAGGACGGGCGGCACCGGGTGCTCGGCACCCGGAGCACCGGCGGCTCGGGGCCGTGCCATCTGTCCGTCCATCCGAGCGGCCGGTGGCTGCTCAGCGCCAACTACGGCTCCGGCAGTGTGGCGGTGCACCCCGTCGACGCCTCGGGCGCGCTGGGCGAGCGCACCGATCTGGTCACCCACACCAGTCCGGCGCCGGGCCCGGGTCAACAGGGCCCGCACGCGCACCAGTTCCTCACCGGCCCCGACGGTGGTCATGTCCTCGCGGTCGATCTGGGCACGGACGCGGTCTACACATACCGTCTCGACCTCGCGCACGGCACGCTCACCGAGGTCTCCCGCGCTCGGACCCGCCCGGGCGCGGGCCCACGCCATCTCACCTTCCACCCCGGCGGCCGGTACGCGTACCTCGCCGACGAGGTCGACAACACGGTCGCGGTCTGTGGCTACTCCCCCGCGACCGGGCGCCTGGACATCGGGGAGGCGCAGTCCACGGGGACGGGTGAGGGCACGAGTTACCCGGCCCAGTTCGTGGTGACCGCGGACGGGCGGTACGCGTACCTGGCGAACCGCGGCGACAACAGTCTGACGCGGTACGCGGTGGAGGCGGGCGGTGCCCGGCTCCGGCTCCTCGACACGGTGCCGGTCGCGGGCGACTTTCCGCGCCACGTCGCCCTCTCGCCGTCCGGGAACCTGTTGTTCGCGGCGAACCAGCGCTCGAGTACGGTCAGCGTCTTCCATGTCGACCGAGCGAGCGGTGAACTGCGGCTCGCGGGCGAGCCGTTCGCGTCACCCGTCGTCGTCTGCGCGCTGCCGCTGTAGCGCGCGCGGGCAGGAGGCGGCGCCGGCCTGGGTGAGCAGGATGTGCATGCGCTCGGTGAGCTGGGAGACGGTGTCGGCGGGCTGGTGGAACGCCAGCCGTACGTCGCCGTGGGTGCGGGCGCGCTCGATGCGCAGGGTGAGTCCGTGCCGGTCGACGGCGAGCGGCTGGACCTTCACGGCGCCGTGCAGACTGTCCCGCTCGACCAGGCGGGTGAGGCGCTCGACGGCGTCGCCGTGGCAGTCGGCGAGGTGGGTCAGCAGCCCTGCCTCGGCCATGGCCAGCGGGTCTGGCGCGGCGGCGGCGAACTCGTCCAGGTCGACGACGGTGGCCCCGGAGGTCCGGCGCAGCACCACGCGCGTCGGACGGAACGCGAGCTGCTCGCCCTCGACGGCGAACCAGCCGGCCATCCAGAGCCGGGCGCGGATCCGGTTGCGTACGGGGACGGGCGAGACGTCGGCGAACTCCAGCACGGCCGACGGCTCGCCGCGCGGGGCGAAGACGGCGGCGGCGAGCAGTGTGCTGTCCGCCGGTACGTCCAGGACCACCCGTCCGTCCTCGCCGACGGTGTGCGCGCCGACGAACTCCTCGCGTCCACCGTCCGCGGTCACCGCGCAGGACCACGACGCCGCGAGCACCGAACGCGCGAGCTCCGCCGCGGCGGGCGCGGCCGTCCAGGTCTGACTGTCACCCATCCCAGATCTCCTTAGGTAAGCCTTGCCTAACCTATCGAAGATCCGGGTGTACGCCAACCATCTACCGCGATCCCGTGCGATTCCGTACCGGTGGCCGACCGCCGTCAGGGCGCGAGGGTGCCCAGCAGCGACCGCGCGCACAGATCCCGCACCTGCTGCCGGGACAGGTCCGAGCCGCGCAGCCACTCCAGGCACACGGCGGTCGTGAACGCCAGCCAGCCACGGACGGCGAGCCGCAGGTCGGGCCGCTCGTCGGACAGCCGCCCGAACTCCGGGTCGGCCGCCAGGGCCGCGAGGATCTGCCGCTCCTGCGCGGCCAGCGCCCGCTGATAGACCTTCCGCACGGCCTGGTCGCCGGACGCGTCGGCGCGATGGAAGGCGCGATAACCGTGCGCGTGCTCCTCGACGTACGCGAGGAAGGCGTCGAGGTTCGCGTCCAGCTGCTGGCGCGCGGGAACGCCCGGCACGGCGACCGTCATCCGCAGCATGCGCTCGCTCTCGCGCTCCACGACCGCCGCGAAGAAGTCCCGCTTGGTCGGGAAGTAGTGGTAGAGCAGCCCGCGCGAGACCTCGGCGATCTCGGCGACCTGCTCGATCCACACGTCGTCGTACGGACTCTCCGAGAACAGTCGAGCGCCGACCGACAGGAGCTGCTCCCGACGCTCGCCGGTACTCAACCGCCGACGTGTGCGCTGCCCCTCTTTCGCGGCCATGCCCGCACTTTACTTGACGTCGGTTCAACAGCGGGATCAGACTGACCCCGCTATTGAATCCACGTACAACAGGATCAACACGCCGCTGCATCAAGGGAGATGGCGTCATGACCGAGACGGCGACCCGGACCGCTCCGTCCAGGGGATTCCGCAGTGCCGAGCTGGGCTGGCCGGAGCTGCACCGGATCCCGCGTCCGCCGCACCGGATCCCGCTGCTCGGCGACCTGGTCGGTGTCAGCCCCCGTACGCCTCTCCAGGACTCGATGCGGATCGGGCTGCCCCTGGGGCCGATCTTCCGGCGCAGGGCGTTCGGCAAGGAGATCGTGTTCGTGTGGGGCGCGGATCTGACCGCCGATCTGGCGGACGAGTCGCGCTTCGCCAAACATGTGGGCCTCGGGGTGGCCAATCTGCGTCCGGTCGCCGGGGACGGCCTGTTCACCGCGTACAACGACGAGCCCAACTGGCAGCTGGCGCACGACGTCCTCGCTCCCGGATTCAGCCGCGAGGCGATGGAGGGCTACCACCCGATGATGCTGGCCGTGGCCGAGCGGCTCACGGACCACTGGGACCGGGAACTGACGGCGGGCCGTGCGGTGGACGTGCCCGGCGACATGACGAAGCTGACCCTGGAGACGATCGCGCGCACCGGCTTCGGGCACGACTTCGGCTCCTTCGAACGCGAGCGCCCGCACCCCTTCGTGACGGCGATGGTGGGCGCCCTGAACCACGCGCAGTATCTGAACATCGTCCCCGCCCCGCTCGCCCCGCTGCTGCTGCGCCGGGCCACCCGCCGCAACGAGGCGGGCATGGCGTACCTCAACCGCACGGTCGACGAGCTGATCCGGGCCCGCCGAGCGTCGGACGGCGCGGGGGGCGGCACCGGCGACCTGCTGGACCGCATGCTCGACACGACCCACCCGGAGACCGGTGAACGCCTCGCGCCGGAGAACGTGCGCCGACAGGTTCTGACCTTCCTCATCGCGGGCCACGAGACGACGTCCGGCGCGCTCTCCTTCGCCCTGCACTACCTGTCCCGGCACCCCGAGGTCGCCGACCGCGCCCGCGCCGAGGTCGACCGGGTCTGGGGCGGGACGGCCGTCCCCGGCTACGACCAGGTCGCCAAACTGCGGTATGTGCGCCGGGTGCTCGACGAGTCGCTGCGGCTGTGGCCGACGGCACCCGGCTTCGCCCGCGAGGCCCGCCACGACACGGTGCTCGGCGGCGAACATCCGATGCGCGAGGGCGCCTGGACGCTGGTCCTCGCTCCGCTGCTGCACCGCGACCCGGCCGTCTGGGGCGCCGACGCGAGCCGTTTCGACCCGGACCGTTTCGACGCGGCGGCCGTGCGGGCCCGCCCCGCCCACGCGTTCAAGCCCTGGGGCACCGGGGCCCGGGCCTGCATCGGCCGCCAGTTCGCGCTGCACGAGGCGACGCTCGTCCTCGGCCTGCTCCTGCGCCGCTACGACCTCAAGCCCGACCCGGACTACCGGCTGCGGGTGGCGGAACGGCTGACGGTGATACCGGAGGGACTGCGGCTGCACCTCGAACGCCGGTCCCCCGGCACGGAGTTGGCGACTGTCTGAGTCTCGACCTCACAGATGAATTTCCCGGCGTGTCGGTGTCTCCACATACAGAGGAAAACAACCTCCGCTATTACAGAGACAGAACCTTGAGACGCGGGAGAGACCATGTGCACACACCAGCCTCCGTGCCCGTCCGTCGACAGCCCGGACCATGACGCGGCCGTCATCGTCACCGCCCACCCGGAGCAGGGCTGGAACCTGCTCTGCAACGGCACCATCGTCTTCGACGACACAGGTGAACTCCTGCCGGACGGACGGGCCGTGGGCCCGCTGCGCGGCGGCGGAATCGCCGTCGCCGCCTGAGCGACCGGTCGCCGTCACACCTCGTCGCGGGTCAGGGCGAGCAGCCGGTCGAGCACCCGGGGACCGCCCGCCCGCACCCCGTCGTGCTCGAACTCGTCCGTCACCCAGGTCCGCAGCCCTCCGATGGCCCGCGCGGTCTCCAGCGCGTGGCCCGTGTCGACGTACATGTCGTCGTGGTAGACGGCCGCGGCGACCGGGACCTCGTTGCCGGCGAGGCGTGAACGGTCGTACAGGGGCTGCCAGTCGGTATGGGCGGCGAGGAGATCCGCGGTCTCGCGCAGGGGGCGCAGGGCCGGGTCGACGTCGAACATCCAGGGGTGGACGGACTCGCCGGTGAACAGCAACGGGCCGTCGCCCGCGAGGGACTTGCCCGCGTCGAACTGCGGGAACTCGGCGCGCACCCGCTCGGCGGACCAGTCGGTGGGGCGGCCGTCCTGGCCGTAGATGGCCTCGTGGACGAGGGCGTACAGCGGATGGGCGGCGTACGACAGAAGGCCCTGGACCTCCTCCAGGAAGGCGTCGGACAGGGCCGCGCCGCCCGGGGTGCGGACGAAGGCGTCCTCCAGGAGGTAGTGCAGCCGGTGGCTGCCCTCGCCGCCGCCCAGGAGGATGCCGAGGGACTGGAAGGCCTCGGCGGTCAGGCGATAGCCGTTCGGCAGGACCGGCTCGTGCCCGATCACGTACTCGGCGATCCGCCGCGCCCGTTCGACGTCCTGGGGGTAACGCGCGTAGTGCGCGGCGACCTTGCGTTCGATACGGGGATAGGCGGCCCGGTAGACGTCGTCCGCGTGCCCGTCGAGGGAGGGGAGGCCGCCGGTGATCAGCGCGGCGGTCAGGCCCTCGGGCGCCGTCGACAGATAGTTCACCGTGCAGAAGCCGCCGAAGCTCTGGCCGAGGACGGTCCAGGGGGCGCCACCGGTGACCGAGGGGCGTATCGCCTCGCAGTCCCGGACGATCGAGTCCGCGCGGAAACGGGTCAGGTAAACGGCCTGCTCGGCCGGCCCGCCGCGCAGCGGGAGCGTCTGGCGGTTGGCGGGGCTGGAGGCGCCGGTGCCGCGCTGGTCCAGAAGGAGGACACGGAACTCCTCCAGAGCACGGCCGAGCCAGGCCCCCTGGCCGACGAAACGATTCGCCCCGAAGCCCGGACCGCCCTGGAGATAGAGCAGCCACGGCAGGTCGTCCCGGCCCGCCCTGTCACCGGCGACGACCTCGCGGGCGTACAGCTCGATGGTCTCGCCCCCGGGGTCGTCGTGGTCCAGGGGCACGGTGAAACGGCGGTCGGTGAGGACGACACCGGGCTGGCGGTAGCTGACGGTCAACGGGGCTCCCGAGACGGTTGGATTCCAGGCCGCCCCAGTTCAGCACATGTCCGGGGCGCTGCCGAGCCCCGGGATCATGCTGCCGTGCGCGATCCGGTACTGAATCGCGGATCAGTGCCAGGTCAGCGGGCCGACAGACTGGATCGCCGGACCACCAGCTCGGGCTGGAGGACGACCCTGCGGTGGGAGTGACGTCTCGACCCGGACTCCGCCTCCGTCTCGGTCTCCTCCAGGAGGAGTTCCGCGGCCAGGGCGCCCATGGTCACCGCGGGCTGGCGGACGGAGGTCAGCGGGACGGCCGCCGCTGCGGCGAACTCGATGTCGTCGTAGCCGACGATAGCGAGATCGTCCGGGACGCCGACCCCGGCCGCGTACATGGCCTGCAGGACGCCGAGGGCGAGCAGGTCGTTGGCGCAGAAGACGGCGGTCGGGCGGTCGGCGAGGCCCAGAAGACGGGCGCCCGCGTCCCGGCCCGCGGCGACGTCGAGACGCTCGGTGGGCAGCTCGCGCAGCGCCGTGGGGCTGAGGCCGGCCTCGGATAGCGCGTTCATGGCACCCGTGCGGCGGTCGCGCACCTGGTTGAAGCCGGGCGGTCCGCTGACGTACGCGATGGAGCGGTGTCCGGCGTCGACGAGATGGCGTACGGCCAGTGCGCCGCCCGCGACGTCGTCCACGGACACCGAGCACTCGGTGGTGCCCTCGGCGACCCGGTCGACGAGGACGAACGGGATGCCGTGGCGGCGGAACGCGTCGATGTTGCGGCCGGTCGCGTCGGCCGGGGTGAGCAGCACACCGCGCACCCGCTGCTCGGCGAAGAGCGACAGGTAGTCGGCCTCCTCCCCGGCGCTCTGCGCGCTGTTGCAGACCATCACGCCGAGCCCGGCGTCCCGCGCGGCCCGCTCGGCACCGCGCGCCACGTCCACGAAGAAGGGGTTCCCCATGTCGAGGACCAGCAGGCCCATGATCCGGCTGCGCCCTGCGCGCAGCTGACGGGCCGACTCGCTGCGGACGTACCCGAGGCGGTCGATCGCGGACAGCACACGGGCACGGGTCTCGGTGGCGACCGAGTCCGGGCGGTTGATGACGTTCGAGACCGTACCGACGGAGACTCCGGCGGCACGTGCGACGTCCTTGATACCCACCGGCTGGGCCATCAGGCGGGGACCTCCAGAGAAACGAGCGATGCCGGGCAGACCTTTACATTAGCCGCCTGCCCGGCCTTGACTAATCCGCTGATCATTCCGGTCACGAGGGAAGCCGGAAGTCGACGACATGGAGGGCCGAGGGGGTCGTACCGCTCGACGTCACCTGGTAGAGAACCGACAGGACGTTGTCCTGGGCGATCCGCGTCTCGTCGACCACGACCTCGCCGAAGGCGTTCAGACCGCTGCCGTCGAACAGCACCGTCCAGTCGGTGTACCCGGAGGACTTCGAGGCGCCGGCTATGCGCCCGAACGGGAAGATCGCGTAGGCGTTGTCGTACTTGTCGAGGACCAGCTTGGTGCGCTGGCTGGAGTTCAGCGGGACCGGGATCTCGGTCTTCTGCCAGGTGCCGGCGGAGTTCTTGCGCAGGTGGAAGGCGCGGCCGTTGGCGGTGCGGTTGGCGACGTAGTTGGTGGTGCACTGGCCGAAGCGGCCGGGTACGTAGCTGATGATCGCGTGCGGCAGCCCGGACGAGTCGGTGAACTGGCTCTCCTGGTTCATCAGGGAGTGGTCCGGGTTCAGCGCGTCGACCACCAGGCCGCTGTCGGTCACGGCGACCTTGTCGGAGCCGCCGGTGGTGCCGACGAGCGTGCCCGCGTTGTTGCGCCAGGTGCGGCCCCGGTCGTCGGAGTAGACGTAACCGGTGTCGTGGTTGGTGATGCCGCCGCTGTTGCACATGACGGCGCCGTTCTGCTCGCGCCAGGTGAAGAACGAGTGCAGGCGGCCGTTCTTGTCGTAGTCGATGCCGTGCAGGTACATGTTGCGGACCGTCGACGAGCCGTGCTCGCTGGTGTACGTGCCGGTGGAGCTGGACCACTCGCCGAGGTTGGTCCAGGAGGTGCCGTCGTACTCGGCGATCGCGTTGCGCCCGTTGCCGGAGATGCCGGCGCGGTAGCTGAGCTGGAGCTTGCCGTCGGGCGTCGAGACGAACTGCGGGTAGGTGAACTGCGAGGTCAGCGCGAGTCCGTCGAGCGTCGACTGGGGTGTGCCGAAGCGGGACGCGATCCAGCTGAGCCCGGAGGGGTTGTCCATGAGCCCGGCCACCGACTTGACGTAGGTGAAGCCGTCGCTGTGCGAGTCCATGTTGAGGTGGAGGCGGCCGTCGACCTTGGAGACGCCCATGGAGATGACGTTGTGCGAGTCGCTCGACTTGAGGGTGTGCCCGACCTGGACCGTCGCCCAGGTGGTGCCGCCGAGGACACGGCGGCCGACGACGGCGTTCTTGTCGGCGGTGTACCAGACGGCGTACTGGTAGCCCTTGTAGGTCAGCAGGCCGTTCTTCTGGAACGAGTTGTTGTTGACCAGCCCGTCGTAGGACACGAAGAAGACGGCCTGGGAGTCGAGCGTGGTGTTGCCGGTCTGGGTGACCGAGGGGCCGGGGTCGGCGGCGCGGGCGCTGCCGACGGCGAGGGCGGGGGTCACGACGGCACCGGCGAGGGCGGCGCCCAGCAGCGTACGTCTTTTCATCTCGGGGACTCCGTTGTCTTGCGAAATGAGGGGAGTTGAGCGGAGCGGGGGTGATCAGGCGAGGTGGAACACCTCGGTGAGGGGCTTCATGGCCTCGTCGGGACGGGCGCCGTCCAGCGATTCGAAGAACGGCGCCATCTCCGCCTGCCAACGGGCGTTGACCTCTGCGGCTTCCATGCCGGCCTGGGCGGCGGCGAAGTCCTCGGTCTCCAAGTAGCCGACCAGCAGGCCGTCTTCGCGCAGGAAGAGCGAGTAGTTGTGCCAGCCGGTGGCCGAGAGTGCGTCGAGCATCTCGGGCCACACGGCGGCGTGCCGCTCGCGGTACTCGTCGAGGCGGTCCGCCCGGACCTTCAGCAGAAAGCACACGCGTTGCATCAACAGCCCCCGGGAATCAGAAGTTGAACTGGTCGATGTTGTCCTTGGTGAACACGGTCGGCTTGCCGAGGCTGATCACGCCGTCCTTGCCGATGGTGTACTCGCCCATGTCGCCGGCCTTGAAGGTCTCGCCCTCCTTGCCGGTGATCTGACCCGAGACCAGCGCGACAGCGGTGTACGCGGCGAGCGCGCCGAGCTTCGCCGGGTCCCACAGCTCGAAGCCCTCGACGGTGCCGTTCTTGACGTACTTGCGCATGTCGTTGGGGGTGCCGAGGCCGGTCAGCTTGACCTTGCCCTTGTACTTCGAGCCGGACAGGTACTGGGCGGCGGCCTTGATGCCGACGGTGGTCGGGGAGATGATCCCCTTCAGGTTCGGGTACTCCTGGAGGAGGCCCTGGGTCTGCTGGAAGGACTGCTGGGCGTCGTCGTTGCCGTACGCGACCTTGACCAGCTTGATGTCCTTGTACTTCGGGTCCGCGAGCTCCTTCTTCATGAAGTCGATCCAGATGTTCTGGTTCGTCGCGGTCTGGGCGGCGGACAGGATCGCGATCTCGCCCTTGTAGCCGATCTGCTCAGCGAGCAGCTGCACCTCGGTACGGCCCAGGTCCTCGGCGCTGGCCTGCGAGACGGCGGCGTTGCGACAGTCCGTCTTGGTGTCCGAGTCGTAGGTGACGACCTTGATGTCGTTCTTCATGGCCTGCTTGAGCGCGGTGCACAGGGCGCCCGGGTCCTGCGCGGACACGGCGATCGCGTCGACCTGCTGCTGCGTCAGCGTGTTGACGTAGGAGACCTGCCCGGAGGTGTCGGTGGCACTGCTGGGGCCGACCTCCTTGTAGCTGGAGCCCAGCGCCTTCAGCGCCTCCTCGCCGCCCTTGTCGGCGGAGGTGAAGTACGGGTTGTTGACCTGCTTCGGCAGGAAGCCGACGGTCAGGCCCTTCTTGGTGGCCGCGTTCGGGTCGGCCTTGCCGGTCGCGGCGGCCGAGGCGCCCTCGTCCTTGACGTCGTTCTTGGTGGTGCCACCACAGGCGGTGAGCGCCAGAGCGAGGGAGGTGGCAGCGGCGAGAGCCGCGGAGGCCCGGCGGACGGATGACTTGCGCATGAGGGTTCCTTAGAACAGAGGGTGAGTGGAGTGCCCCTTTGCAGGGGCGCGGGGAACTGCGCGACCAGCCACGACGGACCGGCACCTTACGAACGGCCTGCTACGTAAGCTTTTGAGACGCCCTTGCCAGCGAGACCTGCCGAGCGACCCGAGGTCCAAGCACGGACAGCACGAGCAGAATGCCGGTGACGACGATCTGCGACTGGGCCGAGACATCCTGCAGGCTCATCACGTTCTGCAGCGCACCGAGCAGGAAGACTCCCGCAATCGCACCGCCGAGCGTGCCCTTGCCTCCGTCGAAGTCGATGCCACCCAGCAACACGGCGGCGATGACGGACAGTTCGAGCCCGGTGGCATTGTCATAGCGAGCGCTGGCGTAGTGCAGCGCCCAGAAGATCCCGGTGAGGGAGGCGGTGAGACCGGTCACCGCGAACAGGATCAGCTTCTGCCGCTTGACCCGGAGGCCGGCGAAGCGGGCCGCCTCCTCGTTCGCACCGATCGCGAACAGCGAGCGGCCGAACGGGGTGGCGTGCAGCACGACCACGGCGATCGCGAGCAGCACCAGGAAAGGCAGCAGGGCGTACGGGATGAAGGTGTCCCCGATGCGTCCGGCGGCGAAGTCCAGGTACTGGGTGGGGAAGTCGGTCACCGCGTCGGAGCCGAGCACGATCTGTGCGATGCCCCGGTAGGCGGCCATGGTGCCGATGGTGACGGCGAGCGAGGGCAGACCGAGGCGGGTGACGAGCAGCCCGTTGATCAGCCCGCAGACGACTCCGAGGACCAGGCAGATCGGGATGATCACCTCGATCGTCAGGCCCTGGTTCCACAGGGCCCCCATCACCGCCCCGGAGAGTCCCGCGGTGGAGGCGACGGACAGATCGATCTCGCCGGAGACGACGAGGAGGGTCATGGGCAGCGCGATGAGCGCGATCGGGAGGGTGTTGCCGATCAGGAAGGACAGGTTGAGCCCGTTGCCGAACCCGTCCACGAAGCCGAAGGACAGCAGCAGGACGACGACGAGGAGGACGCCGACGGCGGAATCCCACCTTTTCAAGGAGGCCCCGCGGACGGCACGCGCGAGCGACGAGTCAGCCATGGCGGGCGTTCCTCTTCTTCAGGGCGGACGCCACGCGCAGGGCGACGATCCGGTCGACCGCGATGGCGAGGATGAGCAGGATGCCGTTGATGGCCATGACCCACACCGAGCTGACGCCGAGGGCGGGCAGCACGCTGTTGATGGAGGTCAGCAGCAGGGCGCCGAGCGCGGCCCCGTAGACGCTGCCCGAGCCGCCGGTGAAGACGACACCACCGACCACGACCGCGCTGACGACGGTGAGTTCGTAGCCGTTGCCCGTGCTGGAGTCGACGTTGCCGAACCGCGCGAGATAGAGCGCGCCGGCGAGTCCGGCGAGGGCGCCGCAGAAGGTGTACGCGGTGAGGATCCGCTTGCGCACGGGGATGCCGGCGAGCCGGGCGGCCTCGGGGTTGGAGCCGAGCGCGTACAGCTCACGGCCGCTGCCGAACTGCCTGAGGTAGTAGGCGGTGGCGATGAGTACGGCGAGCGCGATCAGCGCGAGGTACGGGACCGCCGTGATGCCGCCGGAGCCGAAGTCGACGAATCCGTCCGGGAGGTCGGCCGCCGTGATCTGCCGGGAGCCGACCCAGATGGAGTCGATGCCGCGGATGATGTAGAGCGTGCCGAGGGTGACGACGAGGGCGGGTACCTGGCCGAAGCTGACGAGCAGTCCGTTGAGGAGCCCGAAGCCGATGCCCAGGAGGACGGCCAGGGCGATGGCCACGACGGGGTTTCCGCCGTCCTGGAGGTAGAGGCCGGCGGCGAAGGCGCTGATGCCGAGCGTCGAGCCGACCGACAGGTCGACGTTGCGGGTGATGACCACCAGCGACTGGCCGGTGGCGACCAGGACCAGGATCGTCGCGTTCAGCAGCAGGTCCTTGATGCCCTGCTCGGACAGGAACTCGCTGTTGCCGGCCTGGGTGACGGCGATCATCACCAGGAAGACGACCAGGATGGCGAGTTCGCGCATCTTGAAGACGCGGTCCACCAGCCGGGTGCCACTGGACTTGGGCACCTCTGCGGCGGGGGCGGGATTGGGAGCGGTCACCGTCATGCGGCGGCCCTCCCGGTGGCTGCGGCCATCACCGTTTCCTCGGTTGCTTCGGAGCGCGGGATCTCGGCGGCGAGGCGGCCTTCGTGCATCACGAGCACGCGGTCGGCCATACCGAGGATCTCGGGCAGGTCGGAGGAGATCATCAGCACGGCCACCCCGTCGGCGGCCAGCTCGCTGAGCAGGCGGTGCACCTCGGCCTTGGTGCCGACGTCGATGCCCCGGGTGGGCTCGTCGACGATCAGCACCCTCGGGCCGGTGGCGAGCCACTTGGCCAGGACGACCTTCTGCTGGTTGCCGCCGGACAGCGTGTTGACGGTGTCGGCGATACGGGCGTACTTGACCTGGAGCTTCACGGCCCAGTCGAGGGAGCGGCTGCGCTCGGCGCCCCGGTCCATCAGCCCGGCCCTGACGGTCGTACGAAGACCCGTGAGGCCGATGTTCCGCTCGATGGACATGTCCATCACCAGGCCCTGGGCGCGGCGGTCCTCGGGGACGAGGGCGAGCCCGGCGGCCATCGCCGTGGAGGGGGCGCCGTTCGTCAGCAGGGTGCCGTCCACCTCGACCTCGCCCGCGTCCCAGCGGTCGATGCCGAAGACGGCGCGTGCCACCTCGGTACGGCCGGCGCCTACGAGGCCGGCGAGGCCCACGATCTCGCCGTGGCGGACGTCGAAGGAGATGTCGGTGAAGACGCCCTCACGGGTCAGGCGGCGCACGCTGAGTGCGACCTCGCCGGCCTCCACGTCCTGCTTCGGGTAGAGCTCGTCGAGATCGCGGCCGACCATCCGGCGTACGAGATCGTCCTCGGTCATGCCGTCGATCGGCTCGCTGGCGATCCAGGCACCGTCACGGAGGGTCGTCACCTGCTGGCAGATCTGGAAGATCTCCTCCAGCCGGTGCGAGATGAACAGCACGGCGGCGCCCTGTTCGCGCAGGGTGCGCACTACGCCGAAGAGGCGGGCGACCTCGCTGCCGGTGAGGGCCGCGGTCGGCTCGTCCATGATCAGGACGCGGGCGTCGAAGGAGAGCGCCTTGGCGATCTCGACGATCTGCTGGTCCGCGATGGACAGGCCGCGGGCGGGGCGGTCGGGATCGAGTTCGACGCCGAGTCGCCGCATCAGCGCGGCGGTCGCCGCGTGGGTGGCCTTGTGGTCGATCCGGCCGAGGGCGCGCCGGGGCTGGCGGCCCATGAAGATGTTCTCGGCGATCGAGAGGTCCGGGAAGAGCGTGGGCTCCTGGTAGATCACGGCGATACCCGCGTCGCGGGCGTCGCCGGGACCGTGGAAGACGACGGGCGCGCCGTCGAGCAGCACCTGGCCGGCGTCCGGTCGGTGCACCCCGGCGAGCGTCTTGATGAGAGTGGACTTACCGGCGCCGTTCTCACCGGCGAGTGCGTGCACTTCGCCGGGAAACAGCTGCATGGAGACGTCCCGCAGGGCACGCACCGCACCGAAGGACTTCGAGATGTCCTTGAGTGCCAGCACAGGGGCCGGCCCCGGGTCGGACGGGTGGGTCATGAGGGCTCCTCGACGACGCCTGTGGGACTGGCCTCACGACGTCGTGAAAGGTTTCAACTGGGTTGCCGGGACGTTAGACACGGGAGACATGTCACGTCAATGGGTCTGTGTCGAAATTCTTTCGATAATTGAAGGTCACAGGCAAGTCACGGAGGCCCGAATCGGTCAGAGGACTTGACACCCCTTCGGGCGGCTCATAGCTTCCCGTTCTGAATCGTTTCATCAGACCGTCGTTCCGCGTGCTGATTACCAGCAGTCGTTCCGACCCGATGTCACAGGAGTCCTGAAGTGACCGAGCTCAGCGCGGTGAAGGCCGCTCTCAAGGCCCAGGCCATCGAAACGCCGTCATGGGCGTACGGGAACTCGGGGACCCGTTTCAAGGTGTTCGCCCAGCCCGGTGTCCCCCGGAACCCCTTCGAGAAGCTGGACGACGCCGCCCAGGTGCACGCCTTCACCGGAGTCGCGCCGACCGTCGCCCTGCACATTCCGTGGGACAAGGTCGAGGACTACGCGGCTCTCGCCAAGTACGCGCAGGAGCGCGGCCTGAAGCTGGGCGCGATCAACTCGAACACCTTCCAGGACGACGACTACAAGCTCGGCAGCATCTGTCACCCGGACGCGGTGGTTCGGCGCAAGGCGCTCGGCCATCTGCTCGAATGCATCGACATCATGGACGCCACCGGGTCCAAGGACCTGAAGCTGTGGTTCGCCGACGGGACGAACTACCCCGGCCAGGACGACATCCGTGAACGGCAGGACCGGCTCTCCGAGGCGCTGGCCGCGGTGTACGAGCGGCTCGGCGACGACCAGCGGATGCTCCTCGAGTACAAGTTCTTCGAGCCGGCCTTCTACGCGACCGACGTCCCGGACTGGGGCACGGCGTACGCGCACTGCCTCAAGCTCGGTCCGAAGGCACAGGTCGTGGTCGACACCGGGCACCACGCGCCCGGGACCAACATCGAGTTCATCGTCGCGACACTGCTGCGCGAGGGGAAGCTCGGCGCGTTCGACTTCAACTCGCGGTTCTACGCGGACGACGACCTGATGGTCGGCTCGGCGGACCCGTTCCAGCTGTTCCGGATCATGTACGAGGTGATCCGGGGCGGAGGGTTCGTTCCCGAGGTGGCGTTCATGCTGGACCAGTGCCACAACATCGAGGCGAAGATTCCGGCGATCATCCGGTCGGTGATGAACGTTCAGGAGGCGACGGGCAAGGCACTCCTTGTTGACGGGGTGGCCTTGGCTGCTGCTCAGCGTGCCGGGGATGTGCTGGCCGCCAACGCGGTGCTGATGGACGCGTACAACACGGATGTCCGGCCGTTGCTCGTGGAGGTTCGGGAGGAGCTGGGGCTGGACGGGGATCCGATCGCCGCGTATGCCCGGTCCGGGTGGGGTTCGAAGATCGCTGCGGAGCGGGTTGGTGGGGAGCAGGCGGGGTGGGGAGCCTAGGTTCTGGGGCTCCGTCCGCCTGGTTCGGTTTGGCGCAGGCTGCCGGTTCGTCGTGGCTTGTCGCGCAGTTCCCCGCGCCCCTGTCGGGGCGCTACACATCACGTAAGGATTGAACACGCATGGCTACCCATCCTGAAGCCGCCGCCCTCATCGCTCGGTCCCGTCGGCTCGGTGCTGACGCCCGGAACACCAACTACGCGGGTGGGAACACGTCCGCGAAGGGGACCGACACCGACCCCGTCACCGGTGGTGATGTCGAGCTGATGTGGGTCAAGGGGTCCGGGGGTGACCTGGGCACCCTGACCGAGGGTGGGCTGGCCGTGCTGCGGCTGGACCGGCTGCACGCGCTCAAGGGGGTCTATCCGGGCGTCGAGCGCGAGGACGAGATGGTCGCCGCGTTCGACTACTGCCTGCACGGCAAGGGCGGAGCGGCTCCGTCCATCGACACCGCGATGCACGGGCTCGTGGACGCCGCGCACGTGGATCACCTCCACCCCGACTCCGGTATCGCGCTGGCCTGCGCAGCCGACGGGGAGAAGCTGACCGCCGAGTGTTTCGGGGACAGCGTGGTGTGGGTGCCGTGGCGGCGCCCCGGATTCCAGCTCGGGCTGGACATCGCCGCCGTGAAGGCCGACAACCCGCAGGCGATCGGATGCATCCTCGGCGGACACGGCATCACCGCCTGGGGCGACACCGCCGAGGAGTGCGAGAGGAACTCGCTGCACATCATCCGTACCGCCGAGGCGTTCCTGGCCGAGCGCGGCAGGGCCGAGCCGTTCGGCCCGGTGGTCGAGGGGTACGCGGCCCTCGCGCCCGAGGAGCGGCGTGAGCGGGCCGCCGCGCTCGCACCGTACGTGCGGGCCATCGCCTCGCGGGACAAGCCGCAGGTCGGGCACTTCACCGACTCGGACGTCGTGCTGGACTTCGTGTCGCGCGCCGAGCACCCCCGGCTGGCGGCCCTCGGCACCTCCTGCCCGGACCACTTCCTGCGCACCAAGGTCAGGCCGCTCGTCCTCGACCTGCCGGCCGCCGCTCCCCTGGACGAGGCCATCGCGCGGCTCAAGGAGCTGCACGCCGAGTACCGCGAGGAGTACGCGGCCTACTACGGGCGCAACGCCCTGCCCGACTCCCCCGCGATGCGCGGCGCCGACCCGGCGATCGTGCTGATCCCGGGCGTGGGCATGTTCAGCTTCGGCAAGGACAAGCAGACCGCCCGGGTGGCCGGCGAGTTCTACGTCAACGCGATCAACGTGATGCACGGGGCCGAGGCGGTCTCGACGTACGCGCCGATCGAGGAGTCGGAGAAGTTCCGGATCGAGTACTGGGCGCTGGAGGAGGCGAAGCTCCAGCGGATGCCGAAGCCGAAGGCGCTGGCCACTCGGGTCGCTCTTGTCACCGGCGCGGGCAGCGGCATCGGCAAGGCCATCGCCGAGCGGCTGGTCGCCGAGGGTGCCTGTGTCGTCGTCGCCGACCTCAACGCCGAGAACGCCCAGGCTGTGGCGGAGGAGCTCGGCGGGTCCGACAAGGCTGTCGCCGTCACCGTGGACGTCACGTCCGAGGAGCAGATCGCCGAGGCGTTCAAGGCCGCCGCGCTGGCCTTCGGCGGTGTGGACCTGGTCGTCAACAACGCGGGGATCTCCATCTCCAAGCCGCTGCTGGAGACCTCGGCCCGCGACTGGGACCTGCAGCACGACATCATGGCGCGCGGTTCGTTCCTCGTCTCGCGTGAGGCGGCGCGGGTGATGATCGCGCAGGAACTCGGCGGCGACATCATCTACATCGCCTCCAAGAACGCCGTCTTCGCCGGACCGAACAACATCGCCTACTCCGCCACCAAGGCCGACCAGGCGCACCAGGTGCGGCTGCTCGCCGCCGAGCTCGGCGAGCACGGCATCCGGGTCAACGGCATCAACCCCGACGGTGTGGTGCGCGGCTCCGGGATCTTCGCCGGTGGGTGGGGCGCGCAGCGTGCGGCCACGTACGGCATCGAGGAGGAGAAGCTCGGCGAGTTCTACGCCCAGCGGACCATCCTCAAGCGCGAGGTGCTGCCCGCGCACGTCGCCAACGCCGTGTTCGCGCTCACCGGTGGCGAGCTCACGCACACCACCGGGCTGCACGTGCCGGTCGACGCCGGCGTCGCCGCCGCCTTCCTGCGATGAGCCGGACCGTCAAGTCGTACGCCGCGGTCGACCTCGGCGCGTCCAGCGGGCGCGTCATGGTCGGCCGGGTCGGGTCCGACACGCTGGAGCTGGCCGAGGCGCACCGGTTCGTGAACCGGCCCGTGCGGGTGCCCGAGGGGCTGCGCTGGGATGTTCTCGCGCTGTACGGGGGTGTCCTCGACGGGTTGCGGGCGGCCGGTGCCCACTGCGGTGGAGAACTGTCCTCCGTCGGCATCGACAGCTGGGCCGTGGACTACGGCCTGCTGGATGCCGACGGTGCCCTGCTGGGCAACCCGGTGCACTACCGCGACACCCGCACCGAGGGTGTCGCGGAGAAGGTGTGGGCGTCCGTCCCGGCCGCCGAGCTGTACGCGGCGACCGGGTTGCAGTACGCGCCCTTCAACACCCTCTACCAGCTGGCGGCAGCCCGCGACACCCGCCAACTGGCCGCCGCAAAGCGGCTGTTGCTCATCCCGGACCTGCTGACGTACTGGCTGACGGGCGAGGCCGGCACCGAGCTGACCAACGCCTCCACCACCCAGCTGATCGACCCCCGCACCCGCGACTGGGCCCATGACATCGCGCGGAGGCTGGACATCGATCTCGGGCTGTTCGCGCCGCTGCGGCAGCCCGGCGATCCGGCGGGCGTGCTGCGGGCCGAGGTGCTGGAGGAGACCGGGCTCACCGGGCCGGTGCCGGTGACCACGGTCGGGTCGCACGACACCGCCTCCGCGGTGGCCGCCGTTCCGGCGGTGGACGAGCGCTTCGCCTACATCTGCACCGGCACCTGGTCCCTGGCGGGCCTGGAGCTGGACGCGCCCGTCCTCTCCGAGGAGAGCCGGGCCGCCAACTTCACCAATGAGCTGGGGCTCGACGGCACGGTCCGCTATCTGCGGAACATCATGGGGCTGTGGCTGCTCCAGGAGTGCGTACGGGCCTGGGGGAACCCCGATCTGGGCGACCTGCTGCGGGCGGCGGGCGAGGCACCGGGGCTGCGGTCCGTGGTGGACGCGGGGGACGCGGCATTTCTGGCGCCCGGGCGGATGCCGGAGCGGATCGCCGAGGCCTGCCGGGCCTCCGGGCAGCCGGTGCCCGGGACTCCGGGCGAGATCACCCGCTGCATCCTCGACTCCCTCGCCCTCGCCCATCGGCGGGCGGTGGCGGACGCCCAGCGGCTCGCCGGGCACTCCGTCGACGCCGTGCACATCGTGGGAGGTGGGACGCGCAACGAGCTGCTGTGCCAACTCACCGCCGACGCCTGCGGGTTGCCGGTGGTGGCGGGTCCGGCCGAGGCCGCCGCGCTCGGCAACGTCCTCGTCCAGGCGAGGGCCCACGGCCTCGTCGGCGACCGTACGGACATGCGCCGGCTGCTCGCCCGTACCCAGCCGCTGACCCGCTACGAGCCGTCCGGCGGCCAGGCGGCGTGGCGCGCGGCGGAGGCCCGTCTCACCGACGCCCGGTGAGACGGGGATTCCCCCATCGCGCGACCTCCGCGTACTCTGCACCCATCCGATGACCGATCACTAGGAGCCGCGATGCGTGTCGCCCTGTTCCTGACCTGTGTCAACGACACGCTCTATCCCGACACGGGTCGCGCCGTGGTGAAACTGCTGACCAGGCTGGGTGTCGAGGTCGACTTCCCGATGGCTCAGACCTGCTGCGGACAGGCGCACTACAACACCGGGTACCGGCACGAGGCCGAGCCTCTCGCCCGTCATTTCTCCGATGTATTCGCGGGGTACGAGGCGATCGTCACGCCCTCCGGGTCATGCGGCGCGATGGTGCGGGAGCTGTATCCGCGGATGGGTGAGCGGGCCCGGGCCGAGGGGCGCGGGGACGGGCTCGCGGTCACGCTGGCGCCCGTGGTCCCGAAGACGTACGAGCTGACGGAGTTCCTGGTGGACGTGCTGGGGGTGACGGACGTGGGCGCCTACTACCCGCACACCGTCACCTACCACCCGACGTGCCACGGGCTGCGCAGCCTGGGGCTGGCCGACCGGCCGTTCAAGCTGCTCCAGGCCGTCAAGGGTCTTGAGCTGCGCGAGCTGCCCGGGGCCGACGAGTGCTGTGGCTTCGGCGGCACGTTCGCGCTGAAGAACGCCGATGTCTCGGCGGCGATGGGCACCGACAAGGTGCGCAACGCCGAGTCGACGGGCGCGGAGGTGCTGTGCGCCGCCGACAACTCGTGTCTCATGCACATCGGCGGGACCATGACCCGGCTGAGCACCGGTATGCGGCCGGTGCACATCGCGGAGATCCTGGCCGGCACGGAAGAGGAGCCGAGCGTATGAGCGGCGGAACGTTCGTCGGGATGCCGGCGTTTCCCGAGGCGGCCCACGAGGCGGTCAGCAACAAGACCCTGCGCGCCAATCTGCGCCACGCCACCCACACCATCCGCGGCAAACGGGCGAAAGCCGTCGCCGAGATGTCCGACTGGGCTCAGCTGCGCGAGGCGGGCAAGCGGATCAAGGACCACACGCTCCGCCATCTCGACCGCTATCTCGTCCAGTTGGAGGAGTCGGTCACGGCGGCGGGCGGTGTCGTGCACTGGGCCGCCGACGCGGACGAGGCCAACCAGATCGTCATCGACCTGGTGCGGATGACCGGCGAGTCGGAGGTCGTCAAGGTCAAGTCGATGGCCACGCAGGAGATCGGGCTGAACGAGGCCCTGGAGGCCGAGGGGATCGCGGCCTACGAGACCGATCTCGCCGAGCTGATCGTGCAGTTGGGCAAGGACCGGCCTTCGCACATCCTCGTCCCGGCGATCCACCGCAACCGGGGTGAGATCCGGGACATCTTCACCCGTGAGATGAGCGAATGGGGCCGCCCGGCCCCCGAGGGCCTCACCGACACACCCGCCGAACTGGCCGAGGCGGCACGGCTGCATCTCCGGGAGAAGTTCCTGCGCGCCAAGGTGGGAGTCTCCGGCGCCAACTTCATGGTCGCCGAGACCGGCACCCTGGTCGTGGTCGAGTCGGAGGGCAACGGGCGGATGTGCCTGACCCTGCCCGAGACGCTCATCTCGGTCGTCGGCATCGAGAAGATCGTGCCGACCTGGCAGGACCTGGAGGTCTTCCTCCAGACACTCCCCCGCTCCTCGACCGCCGAGCGCATGAACCCGTACACGTCGACCTGGACCGGTACGACGGACGGGGACGGACCCCAGACCTTCCACCTGGTCCTGATCGACAACGGCCGCACCGACACCCTCGCCGACGAGGTCGGCCGCCAGGCCCTGCGCTGTATCCGCTGCTCGGCCTGTCTGAACGTGTGCCCGGTGTACGAGCGGGCCGGCGGTCACGCCTACGGCTCCGTCTATCCCGGCCCGATCGGCGCCATCCTCAGCCCTCAGCTCCGGGGCACCGCGAGCGAGATCGACGCCTCGCTCCCGTACGCCTCCTCGCTGTGCGGGGCCTGCTACGAGGTGTGCCCGGTCGCCATCGACATCCCGGAGGTGCTGGTGCATCTGCGCGAGCGGGTCGTCCAGGGCGGACCGGCCACCCGGGAGGGCAACAAGGTGGTGCTGAAGCCCGCGAAGGGGCACGCCGCCGAGCGGGCCGCCATGCGCGCCGCCCGCTGGGCGTTCGGCCACCCCGGCGCCCTGCGCACCGGCCAACGGCTCGCCTCCCGCACCCGCCGCTTCCACCCCCGCACCCTGCCCGGGCCCGGCAGGGCCTGGAGCGGCACCCGTGACCTGCCGGCCGTGCCGGCGGAGCCGTTCCGCGACTGGTGGCAGCGCACCCACGGCGGAAAGGACACCACGAAGTGAACAGCCGCGACCTGATCCTGGGCCGGGTGCGCCGGGCCCTCGCCGACGTTCCCCGCGACGACACGCCGTACGACCAGGCCGTCGACCGCGACTATCTGCGTGAGCACGGGAACCTCGGCGTCGAGGAGACCGTCGAACTCCTCGCCGAGAACCTGGCGGACTACCGGGCGATCGTGCACCGCTGTACCGACGCCGAACTCCCCGCCCAGCTCGCCGGGATGCTGGCCGCGCACGGCTCGACGTCGGTGGTCGTGCCCCCCGGGCTCCCGCCCGCGTGGCTGTCGGCCGCGGACATCACCCGGGTCGAGGACCGCGCGGAGAGCACCGTGTACGACCTGGACGAGGTCGACAGCGTCGTCACCGCGTGCGCCCTGGCCATCGCAGAGACCGGCACCATCGTCCTGGACGGTGGTCCTGACCAGGGGCGCCGCCGGATCACTCTGGTCCCCGATCACCACATCTGTGTCGTACGGGTCCCCGACCAGGTCGTCTCCTCGGTCCCCCAGGCTTTCGAACTCCTGGACCCGGCACGGGTGTTGACATGGATCTCCGGGCCGTCCGCGACCAGTGACATCGAACTCGACCGGGTCGAGGGGGTGCACGGTCCACGCACCCTGGAGGTGGTGCTGGTGAGCGGTGACGGCCGGGCGTGAACGGGCTCGAGGGGCCGGCCACCGCGACGACCGGCCCCGGCCGTGGAGGGCCGTCGCGAGGATTCGTGCGTGACAGGTGTGGTGAACAAGCGCTTAGATAGTGACTCGGAACCCGTTCACGCCCCTGCTGGAGGCCCCGTTGTTCACATCCGTCGACGACGTCTCCGCGCGCCTCGCCGAGACCGGGTATCTGGCCTCGCCCGCCGTCGCCACCACGGTCTTCCTGGCCGACCGCCTCGGCAAACCGCTCCTGGTCGAGGGCCCGGCCGGCGTCGGCAAGACCGAGCTGGCCAAGGCCGTCGCCGAGATCGCCGGTGCCGAGCTGATCCGCCTCCAGTGCTACGAGGGCGTCGACGAGTCCAGGGCGCTGTACGAGTGGAACCACGCCAAGCAGCTCCTGCGCATCAGCGCGGGCCGCGACGAGACCTGGGACGCGGCGCGCACGGACATCTTCAGCGAGGAGTTCCTGCTCCCCCGGCCCCTGTTGACCGCCATCCGCGGCGACAACCCGAAGGTGCTGCTGATCGACGAGACCGACAAGGCGGACGTCGAGGTGGAGGGCCTGCTCCTGGAGGTGCTCTCCGACTTCCAGGTCACGGTCCCCGAGCTGGGCACGATCACCGCGACCCGCCGTCCCTTCGTCGTCCTCACCTCCAACGCCAGCCGTGAGCTGTCCGAGGCCCTGCGCCGCCGCTGCCTCTTCCTCCACATCGGCTTCCCTGAAGCCGAGTTGGAGCGCCGCATCGTACGGCTGAAGGTGCCGGAACTGGACGCGGCGCTGGCCGAGTCGGTGGTACGGGTGGTGGGCGCGCTGCGCGCGATGGACCTGCGGAAGGTGCCGTCGGTCTCCGAGACCATCGACTGGGCGCGCACCCTGCTGGCCCTGGGGGCGGACAGCCTCGACGAGGCGGTCGTACGGGACAGCCTGGGGGTTCTCCTCAAGCACCAGGACGATGTCCTCAAGGCGAGCGCCAAGTTGGACCTGGACGCGTTGTGAACACGCGGTCGGACCAAGGCGGTTCGGATGCCGACGTCGCCGAACGGCTGACAGGGCTCGTCGCGGCGCTGCGTTCGCACGGGGTACGGATCGGCACCGGGGAGACCGTGGACGCGGCCCGGGCGGTGGCCGTACTCGGCTTCGCCGACCGGGAGTTGCTGCGCGAAGGGCTGGCCGCGACCCTGCTGCACGGCACGGACCAGCGCCCGGTGTTCGACCCCGTCTTCGACCTGTACTTTCCCCGGGGTGTCGGAGCCCCCGGCACCGAGCAGGCGGAGCGGGACGAGCTGCGCGACCGGCTCGCCGCCGCGCTGGCCGCGAACGACCGGGCGCTGCTTGCCCGGCTGGCCGCCGAGGCGGTCGACGGATTCGGCGGGTACGGATCCTCGCCGGGGTCGGACGGCTGGTCGGCGTACCAGACGCTGGACCGGATCCGGCCGCAGACCCTGTTGGCCCGGGTGCGGACGAGCCTCCGGGAGGGCGGCGGGGAGACCGGGTTCGCGGACCGGTTGCTCGACGACGAGATCCGGCGGCGCATCGAGGAGTTCAGGCGGCTCGTCGGCGCGGAGGCGCGGCGCCGGGTGGCCGAGCGGCGCGGCCGGGACGAGATCGCCCGGCGGGCGGTGGCGCCGACCGCCGACCGGGTGGACTTCCTGCTCGCCGGCCGCACCCAACTGGCCGAGTTGCGCAGGGCTGTTCAGCCGCTCGCGCGCAAGCTGGCCACCCGGCTGGCGGCTCGTCGCCGCAAGGCCGCGCGTGGCTCGATCGACCTGCGCCGCACGGTGCGCGCTTCGCTGTCGACGGGCGGCGTGCCGATGCGGCCCGTGCTGCGCCGGCGCCGGCCCGCCCGGCCCGAACTGGTGCTGCTGTGCGATGTGTCGGGCTCGGTGGCCGGGTTCTCCGACTTCACGATGCTGCTGGTGCAGGCGCTGCACGACCAGTTCAGCAAGGTCCGCGTGTTCGCCTTCGTCAATCGTGTGGACGAGGTGACCGGCCTGCTGGTGCACGGCGCCGCCGACGCCGAGGGGCTGGGCGCCCGCATCCGCGCGGAGGCGACCCTGACGGGGTGGCACGGCAGCAGTGACTACGGCGTCGCGCTGGGCGAGTTCACGGAACGGTACGCCGACGCGGTCGGACCGCGTACGACCGTGTTCGTGCTGGGTGACGCCCGTACGAACATGAGCGACCCGAATCTGCCCGCGGTACGACAGCTGGCCGAACGGGCCCGCCGCGTCCACTGGTTGAATCCCGAGGCGCGGTCCCAGTGGGGCACGGGCGACTCCGCGGCGCCCGAGTACGCCGAGCTGGTGGAGATGCGCGAGTGCCGCAACGCCCTCCAACTCGGCGCGCTGATCAGCCGGTTGCTCCCCGTGTGAAACCGGCGGTCAGCTTCCCGGTGCCTTCGCGTACTCCTGTGCCATGCCTCCCGCGAAGTCGTAGACGATGACCTGTTCGTCGCCGACGACCCACGCGTCGTGCCCGGCCGGGCACACGAAGACGTCGCCGGGGCCCACTTCGCCCTCGCCGCCGTCGTCCATCGTGATGTGCATTCGGCCCTGGACGACGTAACCGTTGTGGTGGATCTCGCAGCTCTTCGTGCCGACGATGGGCCCTACGGACTCGGACCAGCGCCAGCCCGGTTCGAAGGTTCCCACGGCGAAGTCGAGGCCTGTCATGTGTACGGCTTCGAGGTGTCCCCGGGGGAAGTCACGCCGCTCGTCCGGCTTCTCGACCGTCTTGATCTCCAGCATGTCCGCTGCCTCCCAATCCCCTCCATGGCTGTCGGCCCCCTTGTTCTCCTCCATCGTCCGCCTGTCGAGGCGGGGCCGCCATCCGAGTGATCCCCGGTGTCAGAGTTCGAAGGTCACCAGGCCGTCCTGCGCGTCCGGCGCCGGCGCTGTCACCGTGTAGCCGAAGCGGTTCTTGAGGGAGGTGACGTCCCAGAGCGCGGCACGGTCCCGGTAGTTGAAGACGATCTCCTTGCGGGCTCCGCCGTGCTGGAGGATCCGGGACATGGCGATGTCGTCGGGGTGGTCGTGCCGGGCACCGCTCGTGGAGATCAGATAGCGGTCGCAGTCGAGGAGGTCCAGGAGATCGTTGGAGAGGTTGTGACCGCTGCCGTGGTGGGCGACCTTCAGGACGTCGACGTGGAGCCGCCCGCCCGCCGCCTCGGCCCGGGGCCTTATCGAGTCGACGAGCCTGCGGTCGTCCGCGTCGCCGGTGAGGATGATCCGCCGGTCCTCGAACTCGAAGAGCAGTCCGATGCTGGTGACGTTCGTCGGTGAGGTGTCCGCCTTGAACGGCGTGGCGGCGAGGCGCTCGACGTCCACGGCACCGCCGAAGTGCTCGAAACCGGGGACTGCGGGCGGCTCGTCCGGGTCCCGGCCCGGGATCAGTCCGTGGGCGGCACACTCCTTCACCCACACCGGGGCCAGCCGTTCCAGTTGTCGCCGGTCGGGCGAGAGCACCTCCATCGTGGAACCGTCGTCGAACCACCCGAGCTGCCGCCCGACCTCCGCTCCGCGTCCGCCGAAGGCGTCGTTCCAGGGCACCTTCTGCGCCAGCAGCGCGCTGGTGAGCTTCTCGCCGTCCTGCGCGCCGAACCCCTCGGTGTCGAGCAGGTGGTCGAAGCCGTTGAACCACACGTCCCCGATCTCCACCGAGCGTTCCGGATCGTCCAGCAGGGCGAGCACTCCGAGGATGTGGTCCTGGTCGACATGCGTGACGACCAGGAGGTCGACCAGTCCGTCGAGGCCGGCGAGCACCGGCTTGATCAGCGGATACGTGCCCGCGCGACCGCCGTCGACCAGGATCCGCCGGACGAACGTGTCGTCGCCGTATTCCAGGAGCAGGCAGTCGCCGTCCTCGCCGGGCATCATCGTGAAGCGGATCATCGCGGTCTCCCTCGCGCTACTCGGGCACTCCTCGCAGCCCGACGATCACGAACGGCTCGCGCATGTCCACGCGGTAGGACAGCAGACGGGCCTGGTCGAGGCGGGTGACGCACTCCGGGTCGTCGGGGAACTCGGAGAGGCCGTGGATGAGGCGGCTCAGGCCCAGGGTGAAGACCGGCACGCCGCGGTCGAAGGCCTCGACGAGCGCGTCCCGCGCCGCGCGCAGTTCGGTCTCGGTGTGGGCGCGGCGCAGATGACGCATGCCCCACAGCAGCGATCCGTCGCTCAGCCAGGGGCACTCGCGGCGCAGATGATCGAGCCAGGCGTCCCATCGGTGCCGTCGCTCGGTGAGCTCGCTGCCGACCAGGACATAGGCGCCGGCCACCGCGGCGAGGGGGTTCTCCATCTTGGCGTAGAGCAGTTCCTCGGCGTCCTTGACCAGCGCCGCCGCCGTGTCGAAGGCGCCCCGGGCCATATAGCCGAGAGCGGGCCCCACCCGGCTGTCGCGGACGGTGACGGATACGGTGCTGCCGGTCGGGCTCTGGCGTTCGTTGACGAGCACCTCGATCTGCGCGTTCCCCCAGGGCGCGGGGAGGGTGACGACGTACTCTGCGCCGGTCATCGAGACGACGAGGAACTGCCGTCGGCCCGTGGGCCCTTGAAGGGTGGAGGTGCCCTGTTCGTCGACCGGGCCTTGCGGGCCGAAGCGGTAGAGGCGGGCGGCGGCGTCGCCCAGGTCGAGGCTGGGCACGGTGTGCGGCGCGGAGCGGGCCAGGTCGAGGGCGATCGGTTCCGGCGAGGGGCCGTCGGTCAGGGCGAGCATGGTGGCGAAGTGCCAGCCCTCCGGCTTCGGATCGCCGACCCAGACCGCGCTGCCCGGCGGCACCACCCCGCCCGTCGCCCACACCCCGGAGCGCGATCCCAGGGAGCGGGGCACCGGGATCGTCTCGTCGTCGTGGTAGGCGCCGTACGACTCGATGTTGCCCATGAGGTACTGCCAGGAGTGGGACTCGTAGGGCGAGCGTGCGGTGCACAGCGTCACGTGGGTGTCCTTGCCCTCGCTCGCCTCGGCGTCCTTGGACAGCACGACGCCGGAGGGCAGCGTGGCGGACACGAGGTAGTGCCCGGGGTCGACCTCGTAGCGGGCGGCCGGTGCCGTGGTCCCGCAGGGGAAGAGGACGCCCCGGTGGGCGCTGCCGGCGCCGTCGGTCGGGTAGATGTCGCCGACGACCTTCGCCCCGTCGGGCAGGTCGGACTCGTGGAGGCTCAGTGTCACGGTGATCCGCAGGCCGGTGCTCATGACGGCTTCCCCAACTGCACGCGCCGGAACACCGGTCGCACGGTGACCGGCTTGGTCCGCACCTCGTCGTTGCCGAGATGTGCCTCGAAGACGTAGTTGCCGAAGCCGAGTTCGATGGCCCACTCGTTCTCGGAGTCGTCCGCGCTGTTGTCGACCGGCGGCCGGCGCAGCCGCTCCCGGCCGCCCTGACCGTCCTCCCGGCACACGAACTCGGCCTCGGCGTTGTCCTCGGCCGGGTCGCAGCCGACGTACACCGGGACGACCGGGGTGCCGGGCAGTTGGTGGAGGACGAAGACGGGCAGTTCACCGACGGAGGGGACCTGGACGCCCGAGACGGCTCCGGCGAAGCGCGGCTGGTGCATGAAGTGGTCGATGGCTGTGAGGAGTTGGGAGGTGTTGACCCGCCAGTCGCCCTCGGGATCGTCGCTGGCGGCACCCGCGAGGCTCTTCAGCAGCGCCTCGGTGAACAGGCTGACCTGTCCGGGGCGGGCGTGCGAGCGGTCGCCTGCCAGGGTGGCGTAGTACGGGATGTGGAAACGCCGGGGCAGGTCCAGCGGGCGCGCGCCGGCGCCGAGCGGGGTGCGGCCGGCGAACCGGGTGCCCGAACTCTCGATCAGGACATCGGAGTTGGAGCGGCAGGCGTCGACGAAGAACACCTGCTGGCCGGCCTTGCAGCGCTTGAGCCCGTTCATCAGGCCGGCGAAGTCCAGTGCTCCGTTGAGGGGGTTGTGGTGGTCGGCGAAGATGTCGGCGGCGAGCAGCGCCATGTCCTCGCCCTGGGAGACGCCGTGTCCGCAGAAGTAGAAGAGGAGCCGGTTGTCGACGTGGCTGTCGCCCCGGTCGTACCAGTCGGCGACCGCGGCGACGAGGTTGTCGATGGTGGCCTCGTCGACATCGTGGTCGGTCTGCGTACGGGGGTCGGTGAACGGTGTGGGGTGCTCCTCGCTGAGCAGCAGGGCCACGCTGCCGAGCGGGCGTTCGGGGTCGTTGTACTCGGCGAGCAGCCAGGTGGCGAAGGCGCGGGCCGAGACCGGGGGTGAGCTGAGCTGACGCATCCCGTCGGAGTCGGCGACCGGTGACTCGCCGCCGGCGAGGTGCGGGTACTTGCCGACTCCGACGACCAGCGCGTGGGTGCGCGGCGGGTCGGCCGCCTCTTCGAGATGGATCACTGAACCGGCCATGGATCCTCCGGAACACCACCGCTCCCGAGCATGCCCATTGACAGCATTTCTCTTATTATATTTCTGAATACCCTGTATGTCCTGGCATACGGCAGTGAAGGTGAGGCCCGCCATGGCCAAGAACCTCGTCATCTGTCTGGACGGCACGGGCAACCAGCTCAGGGCGAAGGGCAACACGAACGTCGTGCGGCTCTACGAGATGCTGGACCTCTCCGACCCCGCCCGGCAGATCGCGTACTACGACCCCGGTGTCGGCACGTTCTCCGCGGCGGGCGCCTGGACCCCCGTGGGCCGCCGGCTGTCGAAACTCTTCGGGCTCGCCCTCGGCTCCGGGATCAGGGTCAACCTCGCCGAGGCGTACACGTATCTGATGCGGCACTACGAACCGGGCGACCACATCTACGTGTTCGGCTTCAGCCGGGGCGCGTACACGGCCCGCGCGCTCACCGGCATGCTCAAGGCGATCGGTCTGCTGCGGCCCGGTCTGGAGAACCTCGTCCCGTACGCCGTGTCGGTCTACGCCAGGAACAAGACCTTCACCGCGGACGACTGGGCCCAACTCCACCGTTTCGCTGGCACGTTCAGCATCGAGGTGGAGGCCCGGACCGGTATCCCGGTCGAGTACCTGGGCATCTGGGACTCCGTGAAGGCGGCCGGCATCCTGCGCTGGAACCTGCGCTGGCCGCACACCCGCCAGGTCCCCAATGCCCTCCGGGTCCGGCACGCGGTCTCCATCGACGAGAAACGCACTCCCTACCGCGAGTACCTGGTCACTTCGGGCGAGCGGCCGACGCTGCCGGACAGCGTCGAGCAGGTGTGGTTCGCGGGAGTCCACTCGGACGTCGGCGGCACCTTCGAGGACGACCCTCGTCTCGCCACGATCGCCCTCAAGTGGGTCGTGGACGGCGCCCTGGCCCCGGACGGCAAGGGCCTTCTGCTGAAGCCCGGGGCCTACCGGCACGAAGTGACGGTCGACCTCAAGGACGCGCTGGGCAAGGTGCACAGGATGGGCTGGGTCTGGGCCCTGCTGACCTACCGGCGCCGTCGGCTGCCTCCGCACGCCCGGGTGCACGCGAGCGTCCTCGCCCGCGTCGACGAGTTCCGGGAATACGGATCACGCATCCCGGAGACGGCTGTCCGGGCGGACGAGGACTGGCTCACCGCCAGGGGCTGACGACCGCAGGACACCTGGCGCCTCTACGGCTCCCCGTCCGCGTCAGGTCAGTTCGAGTACGCCCCGGCGCACGGCCTCCGAGACCGCCGCCGCCCTGTTGTCGACCCTGAGCTTGCGGTAGACACGCACGAGATGCGTCTTGACGGTCGCCTCACTGAGGAACAGCGCCCCGGCGATGGCCCGGTTGCTGAGCCCCTCGGCCATCAGCCGTACGACCTCGACCTCGCGCCCGCTCAACTCCTGCTCCGGGCTGACCACTTGCCCGACGAGTTCACCGACGATCTCCGGTGCCAGTCCCAGCGCCCCGGCGGCGGCCCCGCGCACCGCGCGGAACAACTCCTCGGGCGCGCCCGCCTTGAGCACATAGCCCCGGGCTCCCGCCTCCAACGCCCGCACCACGTCGGCCCGTCCGGCATAGCTGGTCAACATCACCACCGCCACACCGGGCGCCTCGGCGGCGAGCCGGCGGATCGCCTCGATCCCGTCGATCCCGCCCCCAGGACTCCCGAAGCGGAGGTCCATCAGCGCGACATCGGGCAGCATCCGGGCGATCAGGGCGACAGCCTCCTCACCGCTGCCGGCCTCGGCGATCACCTCGATACCGGGTTCACCCTCCAGCAGCGCGCGCAGACCGGCCCGTACGACGGCGTGGTCGTCCGCGATCAGGACACGCAGCGGCTCGGCCGGGCCTGGCGGGTCCGTGGTCATCGGGCGGGAGCCGTGGGGACGGGCGCGACGGGTCCGGCAGCCGGCTGGGTCCGGGGCCGCGCCAAGACCGTGGCCCGGATCCGGGTGCCCCGGCCCGGCGCGCCGCTGACGTCCAGGTCACCCCCGTACTCGCGCAGCCTGGCCCGCGCCGCGGGCAGTCCGAAGCCGCGGCCCGGGCCCTGCGACGTACGCGCGAGGACCTCGGCAGGGTCGAACCCGACACCGTCGTCGCTGACTTCGAGGTCCACCCGGTCGAGCTGCTGCCTGCTGAGGGTGACCTGCACGTTCACCGCGTGGGCGTGTTCACGGATGTTCGCCAGGGTGCTCTGCGCGACCCGGAACAGGGTGGTGGCGGCGTGTTCGTCGAGGACGGGCTGGGGGTCGCCGACCGACCGGAACCGTACCCGGGCCGCGGTCCCGTCGGCCTGGGAGCGGGCGCACAGCACGCGCAGCGCGCCTTCGAGGCCGGTCTCGGCGACGGCGGACGGGGTGAGGTCCCGGATCATACGGCGGGTCTCGGTGAGGTTGGTGCCCAGGCCGTCGGCGACCGCGCGCACGCGGGTACGGGCCACGTCGGGGCGGTCGTCCCAGTCGCGCTCGGCGGCCTGGAGCAGCATCAGCCCGCCGGCGAGTTCCTGGGCGAGCGTGTCGTGCAGATCGCGGGCGATGCGCGTCCGCTCGTCCAGCACCCCCGCCCGGCGCTGCTGCCGGGCGACGAGGTCACGCGTGTCGCGCAGTTCCTCGACGAGACGCCGGCGTGCCTCGGCGTCCCGTTGCTGGGCGCGGTAGAGGGCGACGGTGCCCCAGACGGCCGCCACGGGCACCAGCACCGCGTCGATCAGGAACCGGCCGTCGGCCCCGACCAGTGCCGTGACGAGGACAAGGGTGATCAGGGCGAGCGCAGCGGTCGCGAACCGGCGGTCCAGGACGCGCTGCGCGGCGCACGCCAACGGCAGGGCACACCACACGAAGGCGGAGGTCAGCGTGGCCGGGACAAGGAAGAGAAGCAGGCCCCACAGTGCGAGGAGCAGCGGAATCCAGCTCGCACGCCCGACCGCCCCGAGCCGGTCCCACAGCATCACCCCGCCCGTGTAGGTGAGCGCGAGCAACCCGCTGACCGTCGCGATGTACCAGCACAACTCGCTGTTGAGCCGGGTGAGTTGCAGCAGCGCGGACACCACGACGACGAAGAACGCCAGATGCGACACGTGTTCCAGCGTGAGCCGACCGGCACGAAACCTCGGCGGCGTACGGACGGGGACACGATCGGGCACGGAAGATCCCCTTGGGCAGACTGATCCAATCGAACAGGGCCCCGAGTCTAGCGACCGCTTGTATGAGTTGTGTGAAGATGCAAGGAAATGGAGGGGCCGGGAGGAGGCTGCTGGTCCCTCCCGGCTCCTCCGCCTCTCGGCTACGCCCCGGGGCGCAGGCCCAGCACGCCGGGGGTCGGATCCCCCTTCACCTCACCGAAGTACAGGGCGAACGTCTGCTTCCAGCGCTCGACCTGCGCCCGGTCGGCCATGAAACGGGGGAAACCGTCGAGGTTCGCGTTCGGGTACTCCCAGACGGGCTTCAGGCCACCGGCGGGGGTGATGTCCGTCCGTACCGACCAGCCGTTGGTGACCCCCTGCTGCTGGGCGGTGGAGAGCTGCCAGTTGAGGTACAGCTTGGCGGCCGTGGTGTTCCGGCCCCGCTTGAGGATCGCGGCCCGCTGGCCCCAGGCCATGAACGGGTGCCCCTCGGCGACACCCCACCGGACGGGTGCCGTGGACGGCGCCACGAGCGAGCCTCCGCCGCCGACACCGAGCGCCTTCTGCCCGCTCGTGGCGGCCAGCCTGGGAGTGTGGCTGCCACGGGCGAACTGGACGTCCTGGGCGGCGAACCCGGCGGCCCAGTCCCAGCCGTAGTGGTCCACGTACAGCTTGAAGAGGTAGAGGACGGCGTCGTCGTCGTGCGGGTAGGACGACGCGATCCGGCCCTTCCACTTCGGGTCGATCAGGTCGAGCGGGGACTTCGGGGCGTCCGCGCCGACCGCCGCGACGTTGTACATGTAGCTGAAGCCGATCACCGCGACGGCGGTCCAGGCGCCCTGCGGGTCCTTGAGGGCGTTGTACACCTTGGAGAAGCCCGCCGGCTTGTAGTGCAGCAGGCGGCCCTGCCCCTTCCAGCGGGTGAAGTCGTGGAGGGTCTGGAGCTGCACGACGTCCGGGACGAGGGTGTCGGTCGCGAACTGGTTGTCCACACGGACGTCGTGGTACTTGCTGTAGTCCACGACGACCTTGAGGTCGATCTCCGGGAAGCGGGCCGCGAAGCCCGCGCGTACGCCGTTGCCCTGGCTGTCGACGTCACCGCCCGCGTAGATGACGAGCTTTCCGCCCTCGGCCAGCGCGGCCTGGTACAGCTCGTCGAGCGTCCGGGTCTCCTCGGCGGGTCCGGCCGAGCGGGAACCGGCGGACGAGGCCGCGGCAGCGGGGGTCCCGGTGGCGCCGAGCGCGCCGACGCCCAGGGCGGCTCCGGCTCCGGTGGCGAGTACACGTCGTCGGCTGAGGAAACTGGACACTCTGCGGGCCTCTCGATGGGGGGAGTTGCGCTGGGAGTTCGATCCTGACGCGGGCGAGAGGGTCCTCGCGTCGGCTGTACGGAGCGGGGTGCAGGGCACCGGGATGAACCTCCGTTCAACCAATCGGTTGAACGTTGAATGGATGTCCGGGCGGTCAGACGGCCTGGAGCGCCTCGGGGACGAGGTCCCTGAGGGCCGGGTATCCGTCCACGGCCATGATCAGGTCGGCCTCGGCGAGCAGGGAGCGCAGGACGTGGACGATGCCGTCCGTGCCGCCCAGGGCGCAGCCGTAGGCGTAGGGGCGGCCGATGCCGACCGCTGTCGCGCCCAGGGAGAGGGCCTTGACGATGTCGGCGCCGCTGCGGACGCCGGAGTCGAAGAGGACGGGCAGCTCGCCCGCCGCCTCGACGACGGCGGGCAGGGCGTTCAGGGCGGGGAGGCCGCCGTTGGCCTGCCGGCCGCCGTGGTTGGAGCAGTAGATGCCGTCCACTCCCGCGTCGCGGGCTCGACGGGCGTCCTCGGGGTGGCAGATGCCCTTCACGATCAGGGGCAGGTCGGTCAGTGAGCGCAGCCAGTCCAGGTCGTCCCAGGTGAGCGGGTTTCCGAAGATCTGGGTCCAGTGGAGGATCGCGGACTGCGGGTCCTCCTCGGGCGAGCGGCCGAGCGCGGCCCGGAAGGCCGGGTCGCTCGTGTAGTTGGCCAGGCAATGCCCGCGCAACTGGGGGAAGTTGGCGGTCGCCAGGTCCCTCGGGCGCCAGCCGGTGATCCAGGTGTCGAGGGTGACGACGATGCCCCGGTACCCGGCCCGCTCGGCACGGTCCACGAGGCTCTCGGCGATGCTCCGGTCGGTCGGGGTGTAGAGCTGGAAGAAGCCGGGGGTGTCGCCGAGTTCGGCGGCCACGTCCTCCAGCGGGTCGACGGACAGGGTGGAGGCGACCATCGGGACCCCGGTACGGGCGGCGGCGCGGGCCGTTGCCAGGTCGCCGTGACCGTCCTGGGCGCACAGTCCGATGACACCGATCGGGGCGAGGAACACCGGCGACGGGAGTGTCGTGCCGAACAGCTCGACCGTCAGGTCGCGCCTGGCGGCACCGACGAACATGCGCGGGATCAGCCCCCACCGGGCGAAGGCGGCGACGTTGGCCCGCTGGGTGTGCTCGTCGCCGGCGCCCCCGGCGACGTAGGACCAGACGGACGGCGGCAGCGCGGACCTGGCCCGGTCCGCCAACTCGGCGAACTCCATGGGGAAGGCGGGCAGGACACCGCCCAGCCCGTTCAGATAGATCTCGTTCTGGTAGTCGGCGAACGCCATGGGAACACCCTTTCGCTCAGCTCAAGCGGCTCGCGGCTGACGGCTCAGGCGGTTCGTGGTTCGGACAGCTCACGGCTCGGACAGGTGGTGGCTCAGACGGCCCGCGGCCGGGCGTGCAGGAGGAGGTGATCGGCGAGCAGCTCCAGCGCGGCCTGGCTGTCGGCGGTGTTGCGGTCGACGAGCCAGGTCATGTTGAGGCCGTCGATCGTCGAATGGACGTACCGCGCGAGCACCGGCACGGGTTCGGTCCACTCGATTCCGGCGTTGTCCGCGGCGAGTTCGAGCAGGCCCACGAAAGCCCGCAGGAAGATCTCGTACTGCTTTCCGGCGACGTCCTCGAAGCCGGGGTTGCGCAGCGCGTACTGGGTGAGCTCGTAACTGATCTGGTGCTCGCCGGGGTTGGCCTCGAAGCCCTTCCAGAACGCGTGCAGGCTGTCGAGGACGCTGTCGCGGATGTCCTTGTGCGGGGCGAACAGACCGCGGACCTCGGCGACGTACCGCTCGGTGAGGGTCTCGGTGACGAGTTCGAGCAGTTGCGCTCTGGACTCGAAGCAGTAGTGGAAGGCCCCGAGGGTCATGTCCGCCTCGGTGACCACCGCGCGGGTGGTGGCCTTGGCCACGCCGTCGCGTGCCATCACCCGGATCGCCGCCTCAAGGAGCTCCGCTCTCCGGTCGCTCGCCGCCATGCGGGGCACGCGTTCTCCTCTCCGCACCGGTCTCACCTGTGGGTTCGCCCGCCAGGATAACCATCCGACCGCAGAATAGTAAGTCGCTCGTCCAGGACGCTTGACTTACTTCTCGGTTCTGGTCCACCGTAGCGTGAACAGAACGCCGGGCCCCAAGCGCCCCGCGGGAAGTCCGGTTCGACCACCGCGGGCCGGTGGGGGCTGGTCGCGCAGTTCCCCGCGCCCGTCCGGGCGCGCTTGCGCACCCGGCTCCACCAGACCGCTCAGCAGCCTCAGGAGGCAGGGGTGCGACCGAGGGCGACAGTCGTTCTGGACGGATTCGGCGTGCTGGAGTCGTTGCGCTGGCACGACGGTGCCCTGTGGTTCTGCGACCTCGCCCACGGGACGGTGCACCGCTGGGACACCCGAGGGGAACCGGAGACGGTGGCGGAGGTCCCGGGCCGGGCCGGGGGGCTCGGCTGGCTGCCCGACGGGCGGATGCTGGTCGCCTCGATGGACGGGCACTGTGTGTACCGGCGGGAGCCGGACGGCTCCCTGGTCGTGCACGCCGATCTCAAGGACATCGCCGGGGGCCCCGTCAACGACATGTTCGTCGACCGGCTGGGCCGCGCCTACGTCGGCAACTTCGGCTTCGACTACCACGGCTTCGTCCGCAGGCAGCCCAACTCGATGCTGTACGTACCGCCGGGACCGCCCCGGACACCCCTCGCCTGTCTCTCCCCCGAGGGTGAACTGCTGGGCCTGAGCGAGCCGTTGGTGTTCCCGAACGGCCTGTTCCTGCTCGACGACGAGCAGCGTACGGACGAGGGGCCCACTCTGCTGGTCGCCGAGACCCTGGCGATGCGCCTCACCGCGATCCCCGTTCTGCCCGACGGGCGCTTCGGCCCGCCCCGGCCCTGGGCGCCGCTGATCCCGTCGGCCCTGTGGAGGTCCCTCAACCATCCCGGGCTGCTGGGCCGTGTCACCCGGCGCGTCTCCGCCCTCCTCGACCGCCCGGCGATCGCCGCCCGCTCCGCCAGTCCCATCGCCCCCGACGGCATAGCACCGGGCCGAGGCGGTACCGCTTGGGTCGCCAACGCACTGCGCGGCGAGTGCGTCAGGGTCGGACCCGGCGGCGCGATCCTGGACCGTGTCTCCACCAGCCAGCAGACGCTGAGCTGTCTGGTCGCCGGCCCCGACGGCAACACCCTGTACGCGGCCACCACACCGACCGACGACCCGGAGCGGGCGGCCTCCCTCGGTGGGTCGCGGCTGGAGGCGTACGTCCTGCCAACCTGAGCCCGTCCCTCATCAACTCAGCCTCTTTCCCCGGGAGTTCCCATGCACGGACAGCGAACGGACAGCGCCGCTCCCCCGCACACGGGCGCCCATGACGGGGGTCCTCGGTGAGCGTCGTGCTGATCACCGGCGCCGCGAGCGGCATAGGTGCGGCGACCGCCCGCGAGGCGGTGCGCCGGGGCCACCGGGTCGCCCTCACCGACATCGACCTGCCCGGCGCGACCCGGATCGCCGATCAACTGGGCTCCGCCGCCCGCGCGTTCGAGCTGGACATCCGCGACGAGGCCGCGTGGGAGGCGACGTTCGACGCCGTGGCGGACCGACTCGGCCCGGTCGACGTGCTCGTCAACAACGCGGGGATCATCCACACCGGGTACGCACGCCAGTTGTCGCCGGCCCAGCACCGGCACATGGTGGAGGTGAACCTGCTCGGCCCGATCAACGGCATGCTGGCCGCCCTGTCCCGGATGAGCGCCCAGGGCCACGGGCACATCGTCACCGTGTGCAGCATGAGTTCGTTCCTGCCGCTGCCCGGCTACACCACCTACGGCGCGACCAAGCACGGGCTGCGCGCCTTCCACCACAGTGTGGCCATCGAGGAGCGCGACGGGCCCGTGACCTTCAGCATCATCCATCCGCCCGGCACCCGAACCCCCATGCTGGAGCAGGAGATGGCCGACCCCAGCGCGGTGATCACCTTCGCCGAGAAGCCGCTCACCCCCGAGAAGGTCGCCTCGGTGATCGTCGACGCCATCGCGAAAAAGCCCGTCGAAATCGTCCACCCCGCCATCGGCGGACGCGTACAGCGGGTCGCCGGTGTGTTTCCCCGGCTGATGCGCTTCGTGATCCCCAAGGTGGCAGCCATGGCCAAGCGCCGCAGCACGGGCCTCGTCCCGGTGTCCACGGCGGTACCCGAGCAAGGAGACTCCCACCGATGAGCGTCGACACCACCACCCCCAGAGCCGGTTCGGCTCCCGCGACCGAAAGCCATTTCGACAGCCTGCGGGCGGCCACCGCCGGCCTCGAACCCCCCTTCGGCGTCATCGATCTGGACGCCTTCGACGCCAACGCCCGCGATCTGGAGCGCCGTGCCGGCGGCAAGCCGATCCGGCTGGCCAGCAAGTCGCTGCGCTCCCGCGCCCTCATCCGGCGCGCTCTGGACCGTCCGGGATTCGACGGCATCCTCGGCTTCACCCTGCCCGAAGCCCTGTGGCTGGCCGAGGAGTTCGACGACATCGTCGTCGGCTACCCGACCGCCGACCGCACGGCACTGCGCCGGCTGGCCGCCGACGAGCGGCTCGCGTCCCGGATCACCCTGATGGTGGACTGCGTCGAGCACCTAGACCTGATCGACGCCGCCACCGGGCCGCGCGAGACCCGTATCCAGGTCTGTCTGGAACTGGACGCGGCCCTCCGCCTCGCGGGCGGCCGTCTCCACCTGGGACCGCGCAGGTCCCCGGTGCACACCCCGCAGGAGGCCGAGGCCTTCGCGCGCGAGATCGTGTCCCGTCCGGGCTTCGAACTGACGGGCATCATGGGGTACGAGGGCCAGGTCGCCGGCATGGGCGACAACCAGCCCGGCAACGCCGTCAAGCGGGCCGTGATCCGGGCGATGCAGCGTTCCTCCGTCGAGGAGCTGAGCCACCGCCGGGAAGCCGCGGTCGCGGCCGTGCGGGCCGTGACACCGCTGCGGTTCGTCAACGGCGGCGGCACGGGCAGCCTGGAGACCACGACCCGCGAGGACTCCGTCACCGAACTCGCGGCGGGCTCCGGCCTGTACGGTCCGGGGCTGTTCGACTTCTACCGGGCCTTCCGGCCCGTCCCGGCCGCGTACTTCGTACTGCCCGTCGTACGCCGTCCCTCGTCCTCGATCGCGACGCTCCTGGGCGGCGGCTGGGTGGCTTCCGGGCCGCTCGGAAAGGACCGACTGCCCACGCTGGCCTGGCCGCCCGGGCTGCGTGTCACCGCCACCGAGTCCTTCGGTGAGGTGCAGACCCCGCTGGTGGGCAAAGCCGCGAGCGTGCTGAACATCGGGGACCGGGTGTGGCTGCGGCACGCCAAGGCCGGTGAACTGTGCGAGCGCATCGGCGATCTGCACCTGGTCAGCGGCGGCGCGGTGGTCGACACCGTGCCCACCTTCCGCGGTGAGGGCCACCACTTCCTGTGAGCGTCCCAGCCACCACCATCACCGGCCGGACGGTCCTGATCGTCGGCGCCTCCTCCGGTATCGGGGCGGCGGTGGCCCGGCGGCTCGCCCCGGCGGGCAACCGGCTCGTCCTCACGGCCCGGCGCGCCCCCGAACTGGCCGCCGTGGCCCAGGAGGTACGGGCCGCGGGCAGCGCCTGCCTCGACATCGCCGCCGACGCCCTGGATCCGGAGGCGGCGGCCGGGGTCGTGGCGGCGGCCGTCGCGGAGTTCGGGTCCATCGACGTCGCGCTGCTCAACGCCGGCCAGGGGCCGGACATGGCCATGGCCAAGGTGAGCACGGCGGACGTCTCCCGGATCATGGCCTTGAACTACGACGTCGTCGTCAACTATCTGGTCCCGCTGATCCGGCAGTTGGGCGAGCAGCGGGGCGGCGGCCTGATCGCCCACACCAACTCCCTGGCGGGACTGATGGGCATCCCACGCCAGGGCCCGTACTCGGCGGCGAAGGCGGCCGTGCGCACCCTCCTGGACTCGGCGCGTGTCGAACTGGCGCCCAGGGGCATCCGGTTCACCTCGATCCACCCGGGTTTCGTGGGGACGGACCGGGTCGACGCGGACGGCCTGCCCAAGCCCTTCCAGGTGAGTCAGGAGCGCGCGGCGCAGTACGTCGTACGCGCCCTGGAGCGGGAACCGGCGCAGGCCTGTTTCCCCTGGCAGACATCGGCGTTGGTCCGTACGCTGCGTGCCCTGCCCGCGCCGGTCTCCGACCGGGTGCTGCGGCTGCTGGCCGCGCGGTGAAGCCGCTCCCTCACGGCGTCGTCAAGGGCAGCACGCCGAAGGTGTGCCGCTCCCACAGGCGCCGGGAGGCCTCCTCCGGGTAGGCGGCCACGGCCGGTTCGGCGTCGAGGAGTTGGACGAGTCGCCGCTCGTCGTCGTACGCGGGCCAGCCCGGGTCGCCCGTAGCCGCGAAGGAGGTCCACGCGGTGCGGAAGCGGGCGGACAGTGCCTCGGTCCCGGGCGGCGGCGTGGGTCCGATCAGCATGCCGCCGAGCCCGCCGACGCTGTCGCCGTAGTTGCCGAAGGTCAGCGGCACGTCCAGACCGTGACAGGCGCCGAGGGCGCCGCCGTTGACCGGGGCGGGCCAGGTCAGCTCGTACACATGAGCCCGGCCGCCGCCGGCCGCCTGGGCGTGGGCCAGGTACAGCGACGGCATACGGAACAGCCAGTCGGACTGGACGAGTTCGAACAGGTACTCCGCCGAGGCGGCCGGGAACGCGGCACGGTAGGCCTTTTCGGGGTCGGTTCCCGGTCCGAACAGGCGCAGGACCGTCGCCGCCGTCTCCTCGTCCACGCGGCCGAAGAGCCCGCCGAACATGAGGAAGAGGCGGTACTCGTCCCGGGTGTGTCCGACGATCAGGTCCACGTCCCGCGCGGCGCCGCCGGTCAGCGCCTCCCACGGAGCGGTGGGCAGGACGTCGCCGTCGACGACGGGCGAGAACGGGGTGGGTGTGAGGGCGACCGCGCCCCATCTCGGCACGTACTCGCGCATCCGGGGAGCGAGCGCGGCCCCCGCCTCGGGCAGCTTGCGGGGATCCACGGCGGACAGGTCGGCGACCGTCGGACGCAGCCCGAGTTCGCCGGCCAGCGCCTCGGCGATGTCCCCGGCCAGTTCGTCCGAGAAGTACGTGCCGGGCACGCTCTGTGCGATCGCCCGCCGGAACAGTCCTCGTGCCCGTGGCATGGCCAGCAGTGCGGCGACGGACCCGGCGCCCGCCGACTCCCCGAAGACGGTGACCTGGTCCGGGTCGCCGCCGAACCCGTCGACGTTCTCGCGCACCCACTCCAGGGCGGCGACCTGGTCGAGCAGCCCGCGGTTGGCCGGGGCGCCCTCGATCCGGGCGAACCCCTCCATGCCGACCCGGTAGTTGAGGGTCACCACGACGACGTCTCCGTCGCGGGAGAGACGGCTGCCGTCGTAGTTCGGGTCGTCGGCGGAGCCCAGCTTGTAGGCACCGCCGTAGAGCCACACCATCACCGGCCGACGCGCCGCCGGATCCGCGTCGGGCGTCCAGACGTTGACGGTCAGCCAGTCGTCCCCGATCAACGGTGCCCCGGGATTCACCGCCACCTCCTGCGGAGGAGGCGGCCCGAACGCGAAGGCCTCCCGTACCCCGTCCCAGCGTCCGGCCGGCCGCGGCGCCGCGAACCGCAGTTCCCCCACCGGCGGCTGCGCGAACGGAATCCCGCGAAAGACCGCGAGGCCGCTCTCCCGACGCCCCCGGACCGTTCCTGCGCCCGTCCTGACCTCGGGAAACTCGCCTGTACTCATCGCGGACTCCTCAGGAACGCCTGACAATGGGGGTCCACGACACGGTAGCGGAGGTGAATTAGCTTTCACCAGGCGAACGCAAAGTCATTTGGAGACGGCGGCGAGTGTCACCACGAGAGCGGCCCCAGGCACCGCTCCCGTGCGCGCAGGCTTGCTCCCGGACTAGGTTGTGCGCCATGAGCAACCTTGACCGCGCGCCCGTGCCCAGCGTCTGTGGCGGCCGTGGATTCGTCGTCGCCGAACCCGTGCGCGAGCTGCTGAGTCCCCGGCGCGTCAAGCTCGGGGAGGGCACCGAGGTACGCCGACTGCTGCCGAACCTGGGCCGGCGCATGATCGGCGCGTGGGCCTTCGTCGACCACTACGGGCCGGACGACATCGCGGACGAGCCCGGTATGCAGGTCCCGCCGCACCCTCACATGGGCCTCCAGACGGTGAGCTGGCTGCACGAGGGCGAGGTGCTGCACCGTGACTCGACCGGCAGCCTCCAGACGATCCGCCCGCGCGAACTGGGCCTCATGACCTCCGGCCGGGCCATCAGCCACTCCGAGGAGAGCCCGAGATCCCACGCGCGGTTCCTGCACGGGGCGCAGCTGTGGGTCGCCCTGCCGGACGGCCACCGCCACACCGACCCCCGCTTCGAACACCACGCCGACCTGCCCACGGTCACGGCACCCGGCGTGACCGCGACCGTGGTTCTCGGCGACCTCGACGGCGCGGCCTCGCCCGGCACGACGTACACCCCGATCGTCGGCGCCGACCTGACACTCGCCGCCGACGCCGACGTACGCCTTCCGCTCGTACCCGACTTCGAGTACGGGGTGCTGGCGATGTCCGGGGAGGTGCACGTCGACGGGGTGCCGGTACTGCCGGGCTCGATGCTCTACCTCGGCTGCGGCCGCGCCGAACTCCCGTTGCGTGCCGCGTCCGACGCGAGCGTGATGCTCCTGGGCGGTGAGCCGTTCGAGGAGGAGCTGATCATGTGGTGGAACTTCGTGGGCCGGACCCAGGAAGAGATCGTGCAGGCCCGCGAGGACTGGGCGACGGGGACCCGGTTCGGCGAGGTGAAGGGCTATGACGGAGATCCTCTCCGCGCTCCGTCGCTGCCCGAAACGCCGCTGAAGCCACGGGGAAGGGTGCGCTGACCAGGGGCGATCCGACCCTCCGGTCTCGGGCGTCCGGGACCGGCTGTCAGCCGTTCACCGAGACCGCCGGCTCTCGGCCGTTGTGGACAACGTCGACGCCGTCGGCGATGTGGAGCACCATGCCGACGCCGTCGGCCTGTTGACCTGATCTCTCTTGTCCTCGTCGCGGAGGTTGCCGCCGCGCTCGCGCAGCGGGGTCCGCTCGATCGTCTGCCGGTTGCCCGGTCAGCGCTTGCCGGCCGCGCCGGAGCTCTCCCGGTGCCGGCGGATCTCGTCGTGATGGTCGGCCGCCCATTCGATGAGGGAGGCCACGATGTGGTTGAGGCTGGCACCCAGCGGGGTGAGGGCGTACTCCACGCGCGGCGGCACCTCTGCGTAGGCGGTCCTGGTGACCAGGCCGTCCTGGTGGAGCTGGGCCAGAGTGCGCGAGAGCATGCGCTGCGAGATCCCGGGGATGCTGCGCTGCAGGTCGCTGTAGCGCATCAAGCCGCCGTACAGGTTGGCGACCACCATCAGCGTCCACTTGTCCCCGACCCGGTCCAGGACCTGGCGGATGAAGTCCGCGTGCTCGACCGGCACCCGGGAGCAGGGCTCCGGGAGCACCAGGGTGTCCGGCGCGGCGGTGTTCTCCTGAGCTGCGGCAGCGTCCATTACAGACATCCTCCCTCGGTTACGGACACGGGTGTTCCTTTTGTAACGCCTCCCATACTGGCGCATCATGGCGCTACATACCAATCGTAAGCATTGGAGGTCAGAGCCATGAAGGTAGAAATCTGGTCCGAGATCACATGCCCTTGGTGCGGCCTGGGCAGTCACCGCCTGGACAAGGCCATCGACCTGTTCGAGCACCGCGACGAGGTCGAACTGGTCCACCGCTCGTTCCCCCTCACCGCCGATGTGCCGGGCGAGGGAGTGGCAACCGTGCGCCAGGCCCTCAAGCGGGTCCACGGCCTGTCGGACGAGCGCCTGGAGGAGGGGCCGCGCCGGGTGGAGGCGCTGGCCGCGAAGGAGGGACTCGCGCCGTACCACGTGCTCGAGAACATGGTCGGCAACACCTGGCGGGCGCATGAGTTCCTCGCCCACGCCTCGGCACAGGGCAAGAACCGTGCGGCATGGGACCGGGTCTTCCGCGCCTACTACGGCGAGAGGCGGTCGGTCTTCACCGTCGAAGCCCTGGTCGAGCTGGCCCCCGAGCTGGGGCTGGATCCGGTCCGGACCCGGCAGGTCCTGACCGACGGCCGATTCCGGCAGCAGGTGCGGGACGAGGGACTCCAGGCACGGCGTCTGGGCGCCACCGGCGCGCCGTTCCTCCTGATCGACGGGCGTCACGCCATCCCCGGCGCCCAGGACACCGCGGCCCTCCTGCAGGCGCTGCGGCAGGTGTGGAACGAGGCCCACTCCCCCCTGTCACCGGCCGACACGGAGGCGGAGGTGTGCGGGCCGGACGGCTGCGCGGTGCCCGCCACCCGTCCCGTCGGCGTCTGATCCCCGATCCGCACAGCCCCTCTCCCCCACTTCCTTTCGACACACACAGAGGTCACCATGTCCTACCTGCTGCACATCGACTCGTCCTCGATCGGCACCGCCTCGGTCTCCCACCAGGTCGCCCGGTCCTTCCGGGACACCTGGACGGGCGAGGTCGTCCACCGCGACCTGGCCGCGTCGCCCGTGCCGCACCTGAGCGCGGCAGGCGTCTCGGCCCGCTTCACCGACCCCGCCCAGCACACCCCCGAGCAGGCCACGGCGGCAGCGGTCCAGGACGAACTCATCGAGGAGTTCCTCGGAGCGAGCGCCTACCTCTTCACCGTGCCGATGTACAACTACACGATGCCCTCGGTGTTCAAGGCATGGCTCGACCAGATCATGGTCCAGGGCCGCACCCTGGACTTCACCAACGGACCAGCGACGACCGGCCGCCCGGCCCTGCTGATCTCCGCCCGCGGCGGCGGTTACGGCCCCGGCACCCCCAACCACGGCAAGGACCACCTCGTGCCCGCGCTGGAGACCGTCCTGGGCGATCCCCACACCCTCGGCCTCGACGTCACCACGCTCACCCCCGAACTGACCATGGCCACCGTCGTCCCGGACCTCGCCCACCTCCTCCCGCTCCACGAGGCGTCCCTGGCCGAGTCGCACGAGCAGGCCCGAGCCCGGGCTCAGAAGATCGGCCGGCAGGTCACCGTCTGAGCGATCCGGCAGAGCCGGTGGCGATGGGGGCCCGCACGGCACCCCGGTTCCTCCGCGCCCTGGGCCAGTCGTTCCACGCCACCGGCATCCCCCTCAGGAGCACCTCATGTGCCAGGCCGAAATCACCTGCCGCAAGCGGGTCCCCGGTCGCGTTGTTCCGGGCGGCCAACCGCCTCGTCCGCCCTCTGCTCGCCTCGCGCCTGCACGGCGTGCTCAGCAGATTCCTGATGCTGCTGACCTGCACCGGCCGTAAGTCCGGACGCCGCATCACCATCCCCGTCGGCTACTTCGACCGGGAGCCCGGCGCCGTCCTGGCCATGCAGCCGTCATCGTGAACGGCCCTCCGCCCCCGCACCGCAGGAGCACCTTGATGCGTATCACCGTCTTCGGCGCCAGCGGCGCCATCGGCCACCTGGTCGTCCGGCAACTGCTGGACGCCGGACACCACGTCACCGCCTCCGTCCGGACCCCCGCCAAACTCACCCTCGCCGACGGGAAACCGACCGTGGCCACCGGTCAACTCTCCGACACCGCAGCGGTCAGAAAGGCCGTGGCAGGCGCGCACGCGGTGATCAGCGCACTCGGCCCGTCGCTGAAGCGTTCCGTGAAAGGCACCGCCGTCACGGACGGCACCCGCACCGTCGTCGAGGCCATGCAGGCCGAGAACGTCACCCGGTTCATCGGTCTGGCCACCCCCTCGCTGACCGACCCGCGCGACAAACCGCACTGGAAGCCGAAGGTCCTGCCCGTCATGGCCAAGCTCGCCTTCCCCAACGCCCTGACCGAGCTCCAAGGCATGACCGAGGCGGTCACCTCCTCACCGCTCGACTACACCATCGCCCGGATCACGAATCCGGTCGACAAGCCCGCAACCGGCCGCATCAGGTCCGGCTTCCTGGGTCACGACAAGGTCGGCTCCGCGATGACCCGCACGGACATCGCCGCCTTCCTGGTCTCCCAGCTCACCGACAACCGCTACCACCAGGCCATGCCTGTCATCAGCAACTGAACCGTCGGCTGCGCCGGATACGCCGCTCAGTGCGATTCACGGCTCACTTCGGAGCCGCTGGAGCCGATGAGGAAGTCCAGGTCGGCGCCGGTGTCGGCCTGCTGGACGTGGTCGACGTAGAGGCGTTCCCAGCCGCGCCTGGGATTGGCGTAGCCGTTGACGGTGGCCTCGGTGGGGGTCCTGCGGGCGAGTTCGTCGGCGGGTACGTCGACTTCGAGGCGGCGGGCTTCGACGTCGAGGCTGATGAAATCCCCCGTACGCACCAGTGCGAGGGGGCCGCCGGCCGCCGCTTCCGGGGCCACGTGCAGGACGACGGTGCCGTAGGCGGTGCCGCTCATCCGGCCGTCGCAGACGCGGACCATGTCACGGACGCCCTGTTCCAGCAGCTTCTTCGGCAGCGGCATGTTCGACACCTCGGGCATGCCCGGATAGCCCTTGGGGCCGCAGCCGCGCAGGACGAGCACGGAGTCGGCGTCCACGTCGAGGTCCGGGTCGTCGATCCGGGCGTGGAAGTCCTCGATCGAGTCGAAGACGATCGCCCGGCCCCGGTGACGCAGCAGGTGCGGGGAGGCGGCGGCCGGTTTGATGAGCGCGCCGCGGGGGGCCAGATTGCCGCGCAGGACGGCGATGCCACCCTCGGCCACCAGCGGTTTCGCACGCGTACGGATCACCTCGGCGTCCCAGATCGGCGCATCGTCGAGGTGGTCGACCAGCGGCTCGCCGGTGACGGTCAGGGCGTCGGGGTCGAGCAGGTCGCGTACCTCGCGCAGGACGGCGGACAGGCCGCCGGCGCGATGGAAGTCCTCCATGAGGAAGCGCCCGGCCGGCTGGAGGTCGACCAGGACCGGGACGTGGGAGCCGATGCGGTCGAAGTCGTCGAGGGACAGATCGATCCCGAGTCGGCCCGCGATGGCCAGCAGGTGCACGACCGCGTTGGTGGATCCGCCGATGGCGGCCAGGGCGACGATCGCGTTGTGGAAGGACGCCTTGGTCAGGAAGGTGCCCGGCCTGCGGTCGGCGGCGACCATGTCGACCGCCAGCCTGCCGGTGCCGTGGGCGGCCTCCAATAGCCGGCTGTCGGGTGCCGGGATACCGGCCACACCCGGGACGACAGTGCCCAGGGCCTCGGCGACCAGAGCCATCGTCGAGGCGGTACCCATGGTGTTGCAGTGCCCGCGGCTGCGGATCATCGACGACTCGGAGCGGGTGAACTGCTCCTGGGAGAGCGTGCCGGCCCGCACCTCCTCCGACAGCCGCCACACGTCGGTGCCGCAGCCGAGCGGTGTGCCGCGGAAGGTCCCGTTGAGCATCGGGCCGCCGGGTACGACGACGGCGGGCAGGTCCACCGAGGCGGCGGCCATGAGCAGCGACGGGATGGTCTTGTCGCAGCCGCCGAGCAGGACGACACCGTCGATCGGGTTGGCCCGCAGCATCTCCTCCGTGGCCATCGCCGCCATGTTCCGCCAGAGCATCGCCGTGGGCCTCACCTGGGTCTCGCCCAGCGACACCACGGGCAGGTCCAGGGGGATACCGCCCGCCTCGTAGACGCCGTTGCGGACCGAGGCCGCCACCTCGTTCAGGTGCGCGTTGCAAGGTGTCAGGTCCGAGGCGGTGTTGGCGATGGCGATCTGCGGCCGGCCCGTGAAGGCGTCGTCCGGTGCGCCCCGGCGCATCCAGGCCCGGTGGATATAGGCGTTTCGGTCGTCACCCGCGTACCACTGTGCGCTCCGGAGCCTCACCATGGAGCCCCTTCCAACAATTGACACGGCGGTCTAAAATTTGGAACGCCATGAAGCATACGCAGGCATCCGACGGATCGACAGCCCCCGGTGAAGACGGCGCGACGAGTGCCGACACCAGCCGACTCGTGGGCTCGGACCGGGTACTCGCGGTCCTCAAGGAGCTCGCCCGATACCCGGAGGGCGTGGGCCTCGAGGAGCTGACCCGGGTGATCGACAGCCCCAAGCCGACCGTGCACCGGGCCCTGGGAGCCCTGCGCCGGGCAGGCCTCGCCGACCAGGACACCCACGGCCGCTACGTGCTCGGCGACGAGTTCCTCCGGATGGCCTTCGCCCACCACGAGGACCGCCCCGAGCACGTCCGCATCAGGCCCGTACTCGAAGCGCTGGCCGACCGGTTCGGCGAGACGGCGCACTACGCGGTCCTCGACGGCCGTGAGGTCGTCTACCGCGCCAAGGTCGACCCGCCCACCGGCGCCGTCAGGCTGACCTCGACGGTCGGCGGCCGCAACCCCGCCCACGCCACCGGCGTCGGCAAGCTGCTGCTCGCCCACCGGCTGGGCACCCTCGGAGACGTCGAAGCATGGATCGGTGACTCGCCCCTGGTACGCCGCACACCGCACACCCTGTGCACGGGGGCCGACCTGCACCGTGAGCTGCGGAACATCCGCGAACGGGGTTACGCCGTCGACGGCCAGGAGAACGAGACCGGGGTCAACTGCCTTGCCGTGCCCGTCTACGCCACCTCGCCGGCCACGCCCTCCGGCGCCGTGAGCGTCAGCGCGCTCACCTACCGCACTCCTCTGCGTGCCCTGGTCGACGCGGTCGACGAGATCCGCGCTCGGCTCGGGGCCCTGGGAGAGCCGCACCGGTGAGCAGAGCGACTCGACAGCGCGGACACGGGCGCCGCGCCACCCTCCCGACCTGGTCCAGCTGTCCCGTTCGCCCTTGGCATCCCCCTGTCCCACCGCCCCACCACTGGAGTTGAGCTCGTGTTCCTCATGCGCATCGGTGCCGCGGGTGCCGAAAAGCCCGTCGCCCGCATCGACGACGAGACATACGTCGACCTCTCGGACACCGTCACGGACTTCGACGAGGCGTTCTTCGGATCCGGCGGCCTCGACCGCATCCGCCCTGTCGTGGCCGAGCGGACGGCTGCCGGGCAGGTGTCCCGCTTCGCCGGGGAGCGGATCGGCGCACCCATCGCCCGACCGCACCAGATCCTGTGCATCGGCCTCAACTACCGTGACCACGCTGCCGAGAGCGGGATGGCCGTGCCGGACGAGCCGATCCTGTTCACCAAGTCGCCCAACACCCTGGTCGGCCCGAACGACGACGTGCGGATCCCGCGCGGGTCCACCAAGACCGACTGGGAGGTGGAGCTCGGCATCGTGATCGGCCGCCGCACCAGCTACCTGGACTCGGTGGACGAAGCCCGCGACGCCGTCGCCGGCTTCGTCGTCGTCAACGACGTCAGTGAGCGTGCCTTCCAGCTGGAGCGGGGCGGACAGTGGGCGAAGGGCAAGTCCGCCGAGACCTTCAACCCGGCGGGCCCCTGGCTGGCCACCACCGACGAGATCGACGACGTCCTCGCGCTCGACATGTGGCTCGACGTCAACGGTGTCCGCCGCCAGACCGGCAACACCAGAACCATGATCTTCGACCCGTACTTCATCGTGCACTACCTCAGCCGGTTCCTCGTCCTGGAACCCGGCGACCTCATCAACACCGGCACCCCTCCCGGCGTCGGTATGGGCCTCAACCCGCCCGTGTATCTCCAGCCGGACGACGTGATGGAACTCGGCATCACCCGCCTCGGCAGCCAGCGCCAGCACGTGCTCGGCCCCCGGTGAACACCCGCCGCCCCATGCGCGCGTTCGTCCTCACGGCTCCCGGGAAGTACGAGGTCCAGGAAGTCCCCGCCCCGGTGGCGGCCCCCGGCGAGGTCGTCGTCGACGTCGAGCGGGTCGGCGTGTGCGGCACCGACATGGAGTTCTTCACCGGCGCCATGGCCTACCTCCACCAGGGCCACTCCTCCTACCCGATGCGTCTGGGCCACGAGTGGGCGGGGCGTGTGACGGCGGTCGGCGCCGGGGTCGACCCCGTGTGGGTGGGCCGCCGGGTCATGGGGGACACCATGCTCGGCTGCGGCTCCTGCCGCCGCTGCCGACGAGGCCACCAGCACGTGTGCGAGAAACGGCAGGAGGTCGGCATCCGCGGGGAGCGGGCCGGCGCCCTGGCCGAACAACTCGCGGTGCCGGCCTCCTCGTTGCACGCCCTGCCCGACTCCGTCGACGCGGTACTGGGCGCCCTCGTCGAGCCCGGCGGCAACGCCCTGCGCGCCGCCCGCGCGGCCGAACTGCGCCCCGGGGACCGGGTGTTGGTCCTGGGCCCGGGAACCATAGGACTGCTGGTCGCGATGTTCGCCCGCGCCGCCGGTGCGGAGGTCCACCTGATGGGCGCCACCGACAACTCCCTCGCCTTCGCCCGCGAGCTGGGCTTCGAGCACGCCTGGCGGGAGGACACCGTCCCGGACCTGCCGTACGACGCCGTGGTCGACGCCTCCAACGCCACCCATCTCCCGGACCTGGCCCTCCGGTTGGTCGAACCGGGTGGCCGTATCGTCTGCATCGGCCTGGCCGGTGAACCCAGCAGGATCGACACCCGCACCCTCGTCCTCAAGGACGTCACCGCCGTGGGCATCCTGTCCGCCTCGCCCGGCCTCGACGCCACCATCCGCGCGTACGCCGACGGATCGGTCGACCCCAGGCCGCTCATCGCCGCGACGGTCGGCCTGGAGCAGGCCGGTCCCGTCCTCGCCGGTGAACGTCCGGCCGGAGCCGGGCCGGGGCCCAAGGTCCATGTCGACCCGCGGCTGGACTGACGGACGGACGGACGGCTGCCGGTCATGTGTGACGCCCCGCGCCAGGGTTCTGGCGCAGGCGTCACACATGACCGGCGAGAATCGGGCCCTCGTGGTCGTGTCCAGCGACGACGGTCGCGCCGTCGGCGTTGAGGCCGTCGGCCCACCTCGTCGCCGAACCCGTCGTACCGGACGTCGGCGGCCTCGGCGAGGCAGGACGCGTCAACCGTCGCCGACGCGCGAGTCCGGGCGGCCGAGGCCTGTCTCGGCCGCCCGGGTTCTTCGCCTGTCCCGCGAGGGAACTGCTTCGCCTCAGACGATCATCCACTGCTGGTTCGCGCCGGTGTTGCAGGTCGACTGGTCCAGGGGCGCGCCGTTGGCGGTGGACGCCCCGGCGACCTGGAGGCACTTGCCGCTGTTGACGTTGGTGTACGTGACGTAGCCGCCGATCACCGCGGTCTTCTTCCACAGCTGGTGCGAGGCGCCGGTGCACGTCGACTGGACGGCCGCCGCGCCGTTGGCGGTGGACGCCCCGGCGATCTGCAGGCACTTGCCGCTGTTGACGTTGACCAGGCGGTAGTTGGAGCCGACGGCGGTGGTGACCCACTGCTCGTTGGACCCTGAGTTGCAGTTCCCGGCGTTCACCGACGCCCCGTCAGCCGTACTCGCGGACCAGACGTCCGCGCATTTGTCGGCGTTCTTGTTCGACAGGTGGTTGTTCGCGGCCCCGACAGGACCGCCGAAGACGGGCCAGCCGCCCGCGAAGCTCACCTTGCGGATGCCGAGGGTCTCCCGCCCGGAGTTGTCGCCGTCGTAGTAGTGGTAGGCGAGGGACTGGGACACACCGTCGTCGAAGGCGTCGGCACCACCGGCGGCCACCTTGGGGCGGGCACCGGTGAGGACGGTGGTTCCGCCGTTCGAGAGCATGTTCTTGCCGCTCTGGTCCAGGTAGGGGCCGGTGATGCTGGTGGATCGTCCGACCACCGTGTAGTAGGTGCTGTTGGTCCCGCTGCAGCACAGGCCCTTGGAGCCGAAGAGGTAGTAGAAACCGCCGTTGAGGATGATCGTGGGGTTCTCGATACCGACGGCGAGGTGCCAGAGGTTGTGGTCGGTGGTGGACAGCTTGCCGGTGGCCTGGTCCAGGACGTGCATGTAGGTGCCGGGGCCGGTGAAGGAGCCCCAGGTGATGTACAGCCGGCCGTCCGGTCCCCAGTCGACGTTGGGGTCGATGGGGTAGTTGACGTCGGTGACCATGCCCTGGTCGGTCCAGGGGCCCTCGATGTTGGTCGCGGTGGCGACGCCCATGACGGCGTACGAGGAGCCCCAGAGCGAACCGGCGTAGTACAGGTGGTACTTGCCGTTGAAGTTCTTGATCTCGGGTGCCCAGATGTTCGGTGGCGTCGAGCCGAGCTTGGCCTTGATCCAGGACGGGGTCGCCCCCCAGACGTTGCCCACCTTCGTCCAGCCGGACGCCGCGTTGGCCGCGCACGACTTGCGGATGGTGATGGAGCCGCTCGGGTTGAGCGAGTCGTGCTCGAACCCGGTGGAGAAGCCGTAGGTACAGCTGCCCACCTTGATCAGGCTCGGGTCGTGCATGCGGGTGTCACCGCTGACCGCTCCGGCGGGCGAGGCGGTGACCAGGCCGAGGACGGTCAGGAATGCCACCAGAACGGTCGCGAGTGCGGACCGGCCTCGTCGTGCGGCTGTGCCGGGACGTGGCCCGGGGTGGGAGTGGATCTGCATGGGAGGTTCCTTCGTGGCGCTGTTCAGAGAGGTCGGGGGGCCATCCCCCTTGTGCACAGCGACTGTTGGGGGCTGCGCTGCGTCCCGTGCCCGCGCCCCGTCGGGGAGGAGATGAGGCGCGGGCGCAGGCCGGGGACCAGCAGTGGTGCTGGATCGCGGCGCTGAGGGACGTACGTGGGGTCGGCGGGCCGGCCGGGCCCGGCTCGGGGGGCCGCCGACAAGACGACTCGGGCGGTGTGGCTAACCCTTGACTGCTCCTGCGGTCATGCCCGCGACGATCTGCCGGTTGAAGAAGAGGAACATGATCAGCGGCGGGATGGTGATGAGCAGGATGTCCATGAAGAGCAGGTTGTAGCTGGTGGTGTATTGGCTCTGGAAGTTGAAGAGGGTGAGCTGGACGGTGGCGTTCTGTTCGCCCGGCAGGAAGTAGAGGGGGTTGGTGAAGTCGTTGAAGACGGCGACGGACTGGACGACGATCACGGTGACGACGACCGAGCGGAGCATGGGGAGGATGATCCGGAAGAAGAGCCGCAGCGGGGACGCGCCGTCGATGATCGCGGCCTCGTCGAGTTCGCGCGGGATGGTGGCGATGAAGGCGCGGAACAGCAGGATGGAGAAGGAGAGCCCGAAGGCGATCTCCACGAGGATGAGTCCGGGGAGCGTGCCGAACAGCCCGGCCTTCTGCAGGACCCAGATCGTGGGCACGACCGCCGGGGGGATGATCAGCCCGGACAGGACCAGGAAGTTGATCAGGCCGGTCCAGCGGGTGGTGCGGCGCTGCAGCACGAAAGCGGTCATCGCGCCCAGGACGACCATCGCGCTCACGCTGGCGACGGTGAGGATGACGCTGTTGACGAACGCGATGACGAGGATGTAGTCCCGGGCCCGCACGACCTCGACGAGGTTGTCGATCAGCTGGAAGTGGTGGGGCCAGGAGAAGTCGAGCCGGGCGGCCTGCTGGGGGTCCTTGACGGCGGTCAGGACGATGAACGCGAAGGGGACGACGAAGACGACGATGCTGGCGGTGACCGAGAGGGCGCCCAGCCAGGTGCGGGTGGACTTGTTCATCGCTGGACCTCCTTGCGGGCCAGGAAGCGGGAGAGCGGGACGACGATCGCGGTCACGACGAGGAAGAGGATGACGTTCCCGGCGGTGGACAGGCCGTAGAAGCCTGCCTGGTACTGCTTGTAGATGACGGAGGCGACGACGTCGGAGCTGAAGCCGGGTCCGCCGCGGGTCATGGCCCAGATGAGGTCGAAGGAGCGCAGGCCACCGATGAGGGACAGGATGATGACGGTGGAGGTGGCGGGCCAGGACAGGGGCAGGACGACGTTGCGCAGGAGTTGTCGGGTGTTGGCGCCGTCGAGTTTCGCGGCTTCGTAGTAGTCGTCGGGGATGGAGACGATGCCGGCGATGTAGATGACGGTGGCCAGGCCGACGCCTTTCCACACGTCGACCAGAGCGACGGAGAACAGGGCGAGGGAGGGCTCGGTCAGCCATCCCGGGCCGTCGATGCCGATCACGGCCAGGGCCTTGTTGATGGCGCCGGTGGAGGGGTCCATGAACGCGGTGAAGGTGATGCCGACACCCACGGTGCTGACCAGGACGGGAAAGAAGACCACCGAGCGCAGGTAGCCGCGGGCGCGGATCTGGCTGGTCAGGAGGATCCCGAGAAAGAGGCCGAGGACGACTTTGAGGCCGGAGGTGACGACCGCGTAGAGGAACGTGTTGACGAAGCCCTTCACGAGGGCGGGTTCCTGGAAGAACGCGGTGTAGTTGTCCAGGCCGATGAACGTCGACTTGAAGATCGTCCACCGGGTCAGGCTGAAGTAGAACGACGCGAGGGTCGGGACGAGGAACAACGCCCCGTAGACGACCGCCGCGGGCAGATAGAACCAGCCGGGATAGGAACTGCGCGTCCCCCGGGACCGCAACACCCCGCCCGCCCGGCCCGTCCTGTCCGCCGCCTTCGGCTCCTCGGCCCGCTTCGGCCCGCTCGGTACAACTGTGGTCATCGATCGACCTCTCTCGGGTGCCTCCCCGCACCCCATGAGGAACACGGGGAGGCACTGACGTGCGTTCCTACTCCCCTTGACGAAGGCGGGGAGGCACTGACGTGGCTTCCTACCAGCCCGGCAGACCGAGCTGCTGGGCCTGCTTCTTCGTGTCCTTGTCGTACAGGGCAGCGCCGTCCTCGGCCCCCGTGATACCGGAGCCCACCTGCACGCAGATCTGCTCCAGGCTCGGGCCCTTCACCGGGGACAGGAACTCCAGGGCCGGGCTCTGGGCACCGCTGGTGAAGTACGCGGCGACGTCCTTGGTGATCGTCGGCACGTCCGACGGCAGGGTGCAGCCCTTGACCAGGTACGGGCCGGTCGGTGTCGACGCCTTCGCCTGGGAGGTGCAGCCGGCCGGGCTCGCGGCGAACGCGAGGAACTTCTTCACCGCGGAGAGCTTGTCTCCCGTGGTGCTCTTCGGGACGTAGAAGGCGTTCGGGAACCACGCCGTCAGGCCGTTGGCCGCGGCGTTCTCACCCGGCAGCGCGAAGAAGCCGATGTCGTCGAGTTCGTCCGGGTTGCTCGCCTTGATCGCGCCGATGACGGTGGAGAGCATCGGGTACTGGGCGCCCTTGCCGGTGGCCAGCATCTGCAGGCCCTTGACCAGCGTGGCCGACGCGTAGTCGGAGTTCTGCAGCTTCAGGTCGTGGATCTGCTCCACGCGCTCGAAGCCCTTCACCGCGTTCGCGTCAGTCGCGAACTTCGCCTTGTTGGCGGTGAACTTCTCCGCGAAGTCGGGTTCCGCGGCGGACACGTTGTGGAAGTCCCCCAGGACCAGAAGCTGGGAGGTCCAGGTGTCCTGGTAGGTCTGGATGACCGGTGCGATACCGGCGGCCTTGATCTTCTCGCTGTTGGCGATGAAGTCCGCCCAGGTCCTGGGCACCGTCAGACCGAGCTTGGCGTAGACCTTCTTGTTGTAGAGGACACCGCCGCCCAGAGCCGAGCCGAAAGGCACACCGTAGGTCTGGCCACCGACCGTGACCTGCGGGAGGAAGGACTTCTCCAGGCTCTTCACATACGAGTCCTGGGTGATCGGCGTGAGTGTCTTCGTCGGGTCGATCTGCTGGAACAGCGAACCGGTGTTGTAGGAGAAGACATCGGACATGCTGTCCGTCTGCAGCCGCGTCTTGATGAGGTTGTCGCCCTCGGTCCCGCCCGGGCGCGTCTCGACGCTCACCCTGATCTTCGGGTTCTTCGCCTCGAAGTCCTTCGCCAGCTGCTTGGCCGCGTTCAGGTTGTCGGGCGCGTTGTCGACAAGCAGCTTGATCGACGTCGTGGCACTGTCGTTCCCACTGGACGAGCCGAGCGAGCCCGCGCTGCAGGCGCTGAGCACGAGCGGCAGCACAGCGGCTGCCGCGACTGCGGCTCTTCTCTTGGTGCGAGTGATTGACCTCATGGCTTTTCCTTCGTTCCAAGCGCCGACTGAATCGATTCAACCGGTTGGGTGTGATACCTCAAGACAGCGCTGCTACGGACTGATGACCCTGCGGCGAACACGAGCACCCACCCGCCGTCATGCCCTACTGGCACACACATCGGCCACAGGGAGGCCGTCACGGAGGCGGCGCGTCGGTTCATGGAGAACCTCCACTGGGTCGCGGCCGACCCGGGGGCGGCCTGTGGGGAGACGGGGAACGGGGGCGGGCTGGGATTTCCGCCTCCGGACGACTCCGGTGCGGGAAAGCGGGGCGACAACGACGCGGTTGCGACTTCCGGTTCCGGGCCCTCCGGTCGCGGTCGGCACATCTGACACCCTGGGCGGCCCGGTTTCTGCGCAGCCACCCATCAGTGGGCCCGGTCATGCGATCTGCTTCGTGTAACGTTCCACGAAGCAGTTGCCCCAAAGATTGAAGCGAACGGGCCCGAGTCGTCAAGTCATCCGCGAGTAACGTTCCGGAAACGCAAAACGGGCAGAGCGGTGCATGACAACGGAGGTGCGCACCTGTGCAAGCGGCAAGCGGCTCGAAGAGAGTCACCATCACGGACGTCGCGCGCAGTGCGGGCGTGTCGACCTCCGCCGTGTCGAAGGTGCTGACCAACGCCTACGGGGTGAGCCCCGCGATGCGTGAGCGCGTGCAGGCGGCGATGGCCGAGCTGGGTTACCGCCCGCACGCCGCCGCCCGGGGCATGCGGGGCCGCACCTACACGATCGGCGTGCTGCTGGCGAGCGTCCGCAACGCCTTCTACGCCGACCTCCTGGACGGGGTGAACGCCACGCTGCGGGGCACCGAGTACGCGCTCTTCATCGGCTCCAGCAGTTCCGCCGAAACCGAGGAACAGACGAAGCTGATCCATGCCATGGTGGACCGCCAGATGGACGGCCTGATCCTGGTCGCGCCCGCCGTGGCCCGCGCCGAAGTGGTGCGCATAGCGGCCGATGTGCCGACGGTGGTGGTCGGACACCACGACCCCTCACCGGCGTACGACCGCGTGGTCAACCAGGACGGGGCCGGCGTCGACCTGATCGTCGATCACCTGGTCGCACTCGGACACCGGGACATCGCCCATGTGTCGCATCCGACGGTGCGCGACAGCCAGTGGGAACAGCGGCCCGAGCACCACGTACGGGCCGCCTACCGTGACGCGATGGCCCGGCACGGCCTGGCCGACCTGGCCCGGGTCGTGAAATCGGGCTACTCGGACGAGGGCGGCTACCGCGGCGCCATGGAACTGCTCACCTCCACGCGCCCGCCCACCGCGATCTTCGCCGGCGCCGACGTCGCCGCGACCGGCGTCTTCCGGGCCGCCGCCGAACTCGGCCTGCGCATCCCCGAGGACCTCTCGCTCACCGGGTACAACAACACCTCCATCGCCGCCCTCACCCCCGTGAGCCTGACCAGCGTCGACCAGGCGGGCGCCATGATGGGCGAGACCGCGGCCCGGCTGCTGCTGGAGCGGATCGAGAAACGGCGCGACCGCTCAGTCGTCATGGCCTCCACGCCACGCCTGGTGACACGGGGCAGCACCGCGCCGCTGTCCGGCGCCTGATCCGGTCCGCTTCCCCGCCTCTCACGTGCGCACCCGCGCCGAACGGGTTCCGGACCTGTGCCGAGTGCCGCCGGGAAATTCCCGTGCCTCGCCTCTTGACGCGCCGGACATTTTCACCTCAGGGTTGAGTCGTTTCAAGTGTAGAACGTGCCACACAATGCAGGGAGCGCAGGTCGGTATGAGCCTTGAGCGTCCGGAACCCGACACCACGGTGGTCTCCGTCCGGTTCGAACACCGGGATGACTCACTCGGCGTCGGCACCCCGGAGCCCCGCCTGTCCTGGCAGGTCCGCACGGAGGACCCTGCCTGGCGACAGACGGCGTACGAGGTGGAGCTGGACGGTGCCACGACCGTGCGGGTCGAGTCGGCCGAACAGGTTCTGGTGCCATGGCATTTCGCCCCTCTGGCCTCGCGGAGCCGGGGGAGCGTCCGGGTCCGGGTGGCCTCCGGAGAGCGCTGGAGCGAATGGAGTGCGCCCGCCACCGTGGAGGCGGGACTGCTGCACCCCTCCGACTGGAGCGCCCGGTTCGTCACCCCCCGCGATCACGGCGCCCTGGACTCGCCGGCCCCCGAACTCGTCCGGACGGTCACACTGCGCGCGGGCGTGGTCTCGGCCCGCCTCTACGCAACCGCTCACGGTGTCTACACCGCCTCCGTCAACGGCGTCCGGGTCGGTGACGAGGTCCTCGCACCTGGCTGGACGAGCTACCGCCACCGGCTGCGCTACCAGACCCATGACGTCACCGCACTGCTGACGGAGGGCGAGAACACTCTCTGCGTCCTGCTGGGCAACGGCTGGTTCCGGGGCCATCTCGGCTGGTGGGGCGCCCGCGCCCTGTACGGCGACCGGCTCGCCCTGCTGGCCCAGCTGGAAGTCCGGTACGCCGACGGGTCGGTGGAGACCTTCGGCACCGACGAGCAGTGGCGGGCCCGCGACACCGGGGTGCTCGCCGACGACCTCTACAAGGGGCAGCGCGCCGATCTGCGCATCGCGCCCGGCGAAGCGACCGGGCCGGTGGACGTCCTGTCCGACGAGGAGGCGGACCTGTCGCGACTCGTCGCCCCGGAAGGGCCGCCCGTACGGGTCACCGAGGTGCTGCCCGCGCTCAAGGTCTGGCAGTCGCCGTCCGGCCGTACGCTCGTCGACTTCGGGCAGAACGTCGTCGGCTGGGTCCGGTTGCGGGTGCGTGACGCCACGGACGGCCGGGAGGTCACGGTCCGCCACGCCGAGGTCCTGGAGGGCGAGGAACTGTGCACCAGGCCGCTGCGCACGGCCGACGCCATCGACACCTATCTGCTGGCGGAAGCCGCCGAGGCCGTCCTCGAACCCTCGCTCACCTTCCACGGCTTCCGGTACGCCGAGATCACCGGCATACCTGACCTGGCGGTCGAGGACCTGCACGCCATGGTGGTCGGCAGCGATCTGCGCAGGACCGGCTGGTTCTCCTGTTCCGACCCGGACCTGGAGCAGTTCCACGAGAACGTCGTCCGTGGCACGCGCGGCAACTTCCTCGACATACCGACGGACTGCCCGCAGCGCGACGAACGCCTCGGCTGGACCGGCGACATCCAGGTCTTCTCCCCCACCGCCGCCTTCCTCTTCGACTCCGCCGGCTTCCTCTCCTCCTGGCTCGCCGACCTCAGCGCCGACCAGCACCCCGACGGCGCGGTCCCCTGGGTGATCCCCGACATCCTGGAAGACACCGCCCCCACCGCCGCGGCCTGGGGCGACGCCGCCCCCGTGGTCCCCTGGGTGCTGTACGAACGGTACGGCGATCTCGGCATCCTGCGGCGGCAGTTCGACAGTGCCCGCGCCTGGGTCGACAAGACGGCCTCGCTGACCACCGACGGAGTCTGGGCGGGCGGTTTCCAGTTCGGCGACTGGCTCGACCCCACCGCACCGCCCGACGACCCGTTCGCCGCCCGCACTCCCACCGACGTCGTCGCCACCGCGTGCCTGGCCCGCTGCGCGGACGTCGTCGCCCGCACCGCGGAAGTACTGGGCCGCCACGAGGACGCGGCACGGTACTCCACGCTCGCGGCCCGCACCCGCGAGGCGTTCGCCCGTGCCTTCGTCACCCCCGCGGGCCGGATCCTGGGCGACTCACCGACCGCGTACGCCATGGCCCTGCAATGGGACCTGCTGGCCTCCCCCCACCATCGTGCGGTGGCCGGAGACAGGCTCGCCGACCTGGTCCGCACGAACGGCTTCCGCATCGCCACCGGATTCGTCGGCACCCCGCTGATGACCGACGCCCTCACCGCCGCCGGCCATCCCGATCTCGCCCACCGCCTGCTGCTGGAGAAGGGCTGCCCCTCCTGGTTGTATCCCGTGACGATGGGCGCCACCACTGTCTGGGAACGCTGGGACAGCATGCTGCCCGACGGCACCGTCAACCCCGGCCAGATGACGTCCTTCAACCACTACGCCCTCGGAGCCGTCGCCGACTGGATGCACCGTACGGTCGCCGGACTCGCCCCCGCCGCCCCCGGATACCGGGAGTTCACCGTACGCCCGCTGCCGTACCGGGCCCTCACCCACGCCTCCGCCCGACACCTCACCCCCTACGGCGAGGCATCGGTGAGCTGGCGGCGCGAGAACGGCCGCTTCCGCCTGGACGTCGTCGTACCCGTGGGAACACGGGCCACCATTCACCTGCCCGGCGAGGGCTGGCCGGCCCTGACCGCGAGGCACGGCAAACACTTCTGGACGATCGAGGATCCCTGCCCCGCCCCGGCACCGTCCGAAGTGGTCACCGTGCGGGACCTCATGGACGAACCGGGCCTCTGGGGACGCGCGGCCGACGCCCTCACCCGGCACGGCCTGGGTGACGACCCCGCACAACTGGCCCGGCGGCTCGCGCCCTTCCTGGACATACCGGCCCGTGAGCTGCCCGCGCTGCTGAACAGGGTCCTCTTCGAGGACGGCGGCGCCGACGCCGCCACCGCCCTGGAGACCCTGCTGAGCAGCACCACGGACTGACCTCCACACCGCCCACCGCACACCGCGCTTCGCGTCGACACCGGCCGCGAACACCTGACGGCGTCAAACACTTCACATGGGGATGCCATGCTCCGTAAACGCTCGCTGCTGTACGTACTTCTCAGAGGTTTTCTCGTGTTCGCCGTGGTCGGAGGCACAGCGGTCGTGCCCGCGTCCGCGTCTCCTGCCTCGTCGGTCCAGGACGCGGGGATCTCCGTGACGACTCCGACCACCAACGGCCGGGTGAACCCCCTGGGCATCGGCGGTGAGGACCCCGTCTTCGGCTGGCAGTCCACGTCGGACCGGCGGGGGACCTCGCAGAAGGCGTACGAGATCCAGGTCGGACTCGCACCGGGGTCCGCCGATGTGTGGAAGTCCGGCAAGGTCGCGTCCGACCGCCAGACCGGTGTCCGGTACGGCGGTCCTGCCCTGAAGCCGGGCACCCGCTACTACTGGCGCGTGCGGGCCTGGGACGACAGGAACGCCGCGAGCCGGTGGAGCGTGCCCGCGCACTTCGAGACGGGTCTGCTGGACTCCGGCGACTGGGACGGCGCCCAGTGGATCACGCGGCCCGAGGCGGCGAGTGAGCTGGACAAGTGGACCGACTACGTCGCCACGGTCGAGTTCAAGATCGACAGCGCCGCCCTCGGCATGTTCCTGCGCGCCTCCGACACGACCAACGGTTACATGTGGCAGTTCAACGTCACGGGCCCGACCCCGATGCTGAGGCTGCACAAGCAGGTCAAGGGCAACTACAGCGTGCTGCAGGAGGTGGATCTCGCACCGTTCGGCTTCACCGACGCGAGTCTCCTCGCCGACCGGCACACCGTCCGCTTCGACGTGACGGGCAGCACGATCAGGACGACCCTCGACGGCAAGCTGGTCAACACCTTCACGGACACCACGTTCAGCAAGGGCTACGTCGGTTTCCGTACCCACGGATGCTGCGGCGAGCAGGGAACCGTCTACGACGCCGTGGTGACGGCGGCCGACGGCGGCACGCTGCTCGACACCGACTTCGCCGCCGACCAGAACCCGTTCACCGGCGGTGCGATCGTCGGCTCCGCCCTCGTGGTGTCCGGCACCACGGACGCCCTGGCCGAGCCCTCGGTCCGGACGCTGCCACTGCTGCGCAAGGGCTTCGCGACCAAGACCGGCAAGAAGATCGCCTCCGCACGGGTCTACGCGTCGGCGCTCGGTGTGTACGCGCTGGAGATCAACGGCAAGCCGGTCGGCGACCAGAAGCTCGCCCCGGGCTGGACGAACTACCACAAGCGCATCCAGTCCCAGACGTACGACGCGACGAAACTGCTCGCCCGCGGCGACAACGCGATCGGCGCGTCCCTGGCGAACGGCTGGTGGGCCGGCAAGGTCGGCATCGGCTGGAGCCACCAGTACGGGGACACCCCCGCGCTCGTGGCGAAGATGCGCATCACCTACACCGACGGCTCGGTCCAGTGGATCGCCACGGACGGTTCCTGGAAAGCGGCTGAAGGCCCCTACACCCGGGCCGACCTGCAGGACGGCGAGACCTACGACGCCCGTCTGAAGCCGTCGGGCTGGAGCCGGCCCGGCTTCGACGACTCGGCGTGGGAGCCCGTCGCGAGCGTGGAGTCCCGGACCGCCCTCCTGGTTCCGCAGAGCGACGAACCGGTGCGTGCGACCCAGGTGCTCAAGGCCCGCGAGCTGACCGAGCCCACCACCGGCACCTACGTCTACGACCTCGGGCAGAACATGGTCGGAGTCTCCCGGCTGACCCTCACCGGGTCCGCCGGCCAGACCGTCCGGATCCGCTACGCGGAGGTGCTCAACAAGAACGGCACCCTCTACACCGACAACTTCCGCACCGCCCGGGTCACCGACCGCTACACCTTCGCCAAGGCCGGAACGGTCACCTACGAACCCACCTTCACACAGCACGGATTCCGCTACATCGAGATCACCGGGGTGAGCGGGCCTCCCGCGCTCTCCGCCGTCAAGGGCGTCGTGTGGGGATCCGACCTCCCGTCCACCGGCACGCTGAAAACCTCGGACGCCATGCTCGACCAACTGGTGAGCAACATCTCCTGGAGCCAGCGGGGCAACTTCCTCTCCATCCCCACCGACACCCCCGCCCGCGACGAGCGTCTGGGATGGACCGGAGACATCAGCCTGTTCGCCCCCACGGCCAACTACCTCGTCGACACCCGGGCGTTCCTGTCCCACTGGATGGCGGACGTCCGCAACTCCCAGTACACCAACGGTGACCTGCCCGCGGTCGTCCCGACTCCGCAGGGCCAGTTCGGCGACAGCGGCGTCGGCTGGTCCGACGTGATGATCACCGTGCCGTACTCGGTGTGGCGCTCGTACGACGACACCCGCATCCTGCGGGAGAACTACCCCGCCATGCGGAAGTTCTTCCAGTTCGTGCGCGACAGCGCCGGACCGGATCTTCTCGAGCCCGGCCGCACCACGTTCTTCACCAACGACTGGCTGCACCTGAACGACCCGACCGAGCAGGGCATCCTGGGCACGGCCTACTACGCCGAGAACGCCCGCATGATGGCGGAGATGGCCAAGGCCCTCGGCGACGACGCGGCGGCGTCCGAATACGGCAAGCTCTCCGCCGACATCCGCACCGCCTTCACCACGGCCTACGTCGCCGCCGACGGCACGGTCAAGGGCAACTCGCAGACCGGGTACGCCATGGCTCTCGGCATGAACCTCGTCTCCGACCCGGCACTGGTCGAGAAGGTCGGCGCGAAGTTCGTCGCCAAGCTCGCACTGACCGATTACCACCTGCGGACCGGCTTCATCGGCACACCACTGCTGCTGCCCGCCCTGAGCAGGATCGGCCGCGACGACCTCGCCTACAGGATGCTGCTCCACAAGGACTACCCGTCCTGGGGCTACGAGGTGGCCAGCGGTGCCACCACCATGTGGGAGCGGTGGAACTCGATCATGCCCAACGGTGACTTCGGGCCGGTCGACATGAACTCCTTCAACCACTACGCCTACGGCGCCGTGGGCGACTGGATGTTCCAGAACATCGGCGGACTCTCCGCTCTCGAACCCGGCTACAAGCGCTCCCGGATCGCACCGGTGCCCGGCGGAGACCTGACCGAGGGCTCCGGAAGCCTCAAGACCGTCTACGGCCTTCTCTCCTCGAAGTGGAGCACCCGCGACGGCACTCTCGACCTGAAGGTGACCGTGCCGGTCAACACCGTCGCGGAGGTTCACGTGCCGTCCGCGCCCCGCCGGGCCGTCACCGAGGGCGGCCGACCGGCCGAGACCGCCAAGGGAGTCCGCTTCCTCCGGATGGAGAACGGGGCTGCCGTGTTCGAGGTCGGGTCGGGCTCCTACCGCTTCGACGTCCACACCGTCCGCGGCTAGGCGGAAAAGCCGCTGGAGGCCTGCGGGCCTCGGCACACCGGGCGCGCCGACCGCGAGTTGGCGGGCCCGGCAGGTCACAGCCGGTCCCGGAAGTCCGGGACCGGCTGTCCTTTTGACCTGGCTCGTGACGTCGGGCGAGGACTACTGGGCCGTGAAGGTCCACAGCAGGTTGGTGCTGCTGCCGTACGTCCACTGTTTGGTGACGGAGCCCGAGGCCACGTTGCCGCCGCCGTCGAGGACGAGGCCGGTGGTGCGGTTGGCTATCGAGTACTGGCCGGCACCCCGGTGGGTGATCGTCCACTGCTGGTTGTTTCCGCCGTTCCAGGCCGCCTGCCGGGCGACGGCACCGTCGGACGTGGCACCCCAGCCGTCCGCGACCATTCCGGTGGTCCGGTTGACCAGCCTGTAGTAGCCGTTGCCGACGTCGACCGCCTGCCACTGAAGGTTGGGAGAACCGTCCCATGTCCACTGCTTGAGGTTGGCCCCGAAGGTGGTACTGCCGCCGCCGTCCAGCGCGAGGCCGTTGGTGATGTTGCCGATCCTGAAGTACGTCGCCGGGTTGAACTGGACCCTCAGCGAGGTGACCTGGTCGTTGTTGCCCGTGACTCTGAGGTCGGGATTGTCTGCGGTGAAGGTCCACGAGGTGCCGGTGAAGTTGTCGCCCGAGTAGCCGACGAGCCGGTAGCCGGGGGCCAGCCAGAGCGAGGAGAGGCTGAGTGCGCCCAGTCCGGCCTGCTGCAGCTGGTTCGCGGTGTAGTCGCCGACGGCGAGTACGGCGCCGGTACCTGAGTAGTCGACGTCACCGAAGGCGACGGCTCCGGTCCGCGGCCGCAGGCTGGGAATGGCGTCGGAGAAGGTGAGCTTCAGGACGTAGGCGTTGGCGGTGTGGGGCGCCGAGGACGGCAGGGACACCGTCAGCCCGGAGGCGTTCTGCACGGGTGTCGGCAGGTTGATGTAGCTGCCCGCGGTCGAGTCGAGCAGTTCGACCGATGTCAGGGACGAGAGGTTGATCCGGCCCGAGCCGAGGGTCGTGATCGTCAGGGAACTGCCGGGCCAGCCAAGGACGGTGGCGTACAGGACGTTGTTCGTCTTGTTCCGGGTGAAGCGGATGTCCTGGGCCGTCCCGGCGGTCGGGTTGGTGAAGGAGCCGCCGCCCATCTTCGTCGGACCCTCGCCGTACACGCTCCACGCGCGGGTCGAGTACACCGACTCGCCGAAGCGCTTCAGGTAGTCACCGATGCCGAGCAGGATGTCCTTCTGGGCCTGGGGGATGGTGCCGTCGGCCATGGGTGCGATGTTCAGCAGCACGTTGCCGTTCTTGCTGACCCGGTCGAGGAACGAGTGCAGCATCTGCCGGGTGCTGTAGTAGCCGATGCCCTGCGTGTAGCACCAGCTGGAGCTGGAGATGCTGTCGTCGGTCAGCCAGTAGGGCGTGGTGAGGTCGCCCGGCCCGCCCCGCTCGTAGTCGAAGACCTCGCCCTTGCCGTTCATGCCGTCCTTGTACGTGGCGACGACCTCACGGCCCCAGCTGTTGGCCCGGTTGTAGTAGTACGACAGGAACTTCAGGCGCTGCGTCTCGTCGACCGCGTCCAGCTTGAAGTCCTGCCAGAGGATGTCGGGCTCGGCCCGGTCGATGACCTCCTTGAGCTTGTCGTACCAGAGCTGGTTCTCCGCCGCCGCGCCGAGCTGCCCGTAGAGCTTCTTCAGACTGGTGTCCGTCTGCGCGGGCGCGAACTCGTAGAAGCCGTTGTAGTTGTACGCGTGGTGCATGGCGACCAGCAGCTTGAGGCCCCGGCTTCGGACGGCCGTGGTGAACAGGCCCAGCAGGTCGAGCTTCGGCCCCTTGGCGACCGAGTTCCACTCGTTGACCTGGCTGTCCCACATCGAGAAACCGTCGTGGTGCTCGGCGACCGGCCCGGCGAACTTCGCGCCCGCGTCGACGAACAGCTGCACCCACTCGTCGGGGTCGAAGTTGCCGCCCGCCGACTTCAGCTTCGGGGCGAACTGGACGGTGTTGCCCGCCAGGTCCTTCGCTCCGTTGATGAAGTTGTGGTACGGCCAGGCCGACGGCTGTCCGTAGGTCGCGATGTGGTGCGTGTTGGCGTTGCTGCCGGCCGAGTACATGCTGCGCGGGTACCACTCGTTGTCGTACGCGGGAACGCTGAAGACACCCCAGTGGAAGTAGATGCCGAACTTGGCGTCCTGGAACCACTCCGGAGCCGGCGGGTGCTGGTCGACCGAGTTCCAGTCGGGTGTGTACGTGCTGGGTGCCGCCTGCGCGCCACCAGCGCCGAACAGGCCGTCGGCGACCGTTGCCGCGGCCACGAAGGTGGCGCTCGCGAGGAAGTGGCGCCTGTTGATCGAACTCGACATGGGACATCCCTGATGCGGTGCCGGTAGTTACGGACGAAGGTCGTCCATGCGTCCCGGGCATGTCAACGGTTACGCAGGGATGAAAAGCACTCCTTGACCAGGGGTTTTGTCTCTTTCTTCATATTTCATCATGCTTGAACACTCTGAAGACATGGTATGTCTCGCCGCCGCGGCATGGCTGAATCGCCTCATGAATCCTTCGCGATTGATGGGATGGATTTGACCTTGAACCTGCCACCTTGAGTGCCGAGCTCACACGCAAAACCGTATTTAACGGGCACATTGCGCGAGAGACTGGACAGGCCTTCAACTGCTCGCCTATATATACATCCCATCTCTCCGAGCTGTGACACACGGTTGTCGCCCATCCGAAACATCTCCCGCTACGGGACCAGCGTGAGGAAGTACCGATGAGAGTCAGAACCGCCCTCTGTTCCGCCGCCTCCGTCCTCTCCGCGCTGGCTCTGCTGACCGCCTGCGGCGGCTCCGGCAGCACCGGCGCGTCGAGTGACGGCACACCGCTGATCGGCGTCGACTACCCGCGCTCCGACACCGACTTCTGGAACTCGTACATCAAGTACACGCCGGAGTACGCGAAGGAACTCGGCCTCTCCCTCAAGACCACCAACTCGCAGAACGACGTCGCCAAGCTGACCGCCAACGCGCAGACGTTCATCAGCCAGGGCGTCAAGGGCCTGGCGATGGCCCCGCAGGACACCGCCGCCATCGCGCCGACGCTGGCGCAGCTGGAGGCGAAGAAGATCCCGGTCGTCACCGTCGACACCCGCCCCGACAGCGGCAAGGTCTTCATGGTGGTCCGCGCCGACAACCGGGCGTACGGCGAGAAGGCATGCCAGTTCCTGGGCACCAAGCTCGGCGGCAAGGGCAAGGTCGTCATGCTCCAGGGCGGCCTGGACTCCATCAACGGCCGTGACCGCACCGAGGCGTTCAACGACTGCATGAAGAAGAACTACCCGGACATCAAGGTGTTCGGCGAGGCCACCAACTGGGACGGTGCCGTCGCCGCGCAGAAGCTCCAGACGGACCTGACGGCCAACCCGGACATCAAGGGCGTCTACATGCAGTCCAGTTTCGCCCTGGCCGGCACCCTCCAGGTCCTCAAGCAGAAGGGCCTGCTGGTCGAACCCTCGGACAAGAAGCACGTGTTCGTCGTCTCCAACGACGGCATCCCCGAGGAACTCAGGTCCATCGCCGAGGGCAGGATCGACGCCACCGTCTCCCAGCCGGCCGACCTCTACGCCAAGTACGCCCTGTACTACCTGAAGGCCGCCATCGACGGGAAGACGTTCAAGCCCGGCAGGACGGACCACGACAGCACCATCATCCAGGTCCGTGACGGCCTGCTGGAGGACCAGCTCTCCGCCCCGCTGGTCACCGCCGACGGCGGTACCTACGGCGGCGTGGCAAGCCTGAAGAGCGACGACAAGTCCCTGTGGGGCAACAACCTCGGCTGAACCCCTGCCAGACAGCCCCAATGACACACGGACACAAGGCGGTTGAGATGAGCGACGGGGAGCGAGCAGTCACCCCCGCGCCCGCCCCGGCGGACGACGGCCGGGCCCCGGCGGGCCCGCCCGTCGTCGAGGCGACGGGCATAGTCAAACGATTCGGTCCGACGGTGGCGCTCAACGGCGCCCGGATCACCATCAGGCCCGGCGAGACACATGCACTCGTCGGTCGCAACGGAGCCGGCAAGTCGACCCTGGTGTCCGTCCTCACCGGGCTTCAGGCCCCGGACGAGGGCACGGTCGCCTTCGGCGGCGTCCCGGCCCCCCGGCCCGCGGACCGGGACGCCTGGCGCAGACGGGTGGCCTGTGTCTACCAGAAGTCGACGATCATCCCCACCCTGACCGTCGCCGAGAACCTCTTCCTGAACCGGCACGAGCACGGCCGGGGCCGGCTCATCACCTGGCGGGGTGTGCGGCGTCGTGCGCGGGAACTGCTGTCGGCCTGGTCGGTGGACGTGGATCCGCAGACCCTGGCCGGTGAACTGGACGTGGAGCAGCGGCAGTTCGTCGAGATCGCCCGCGCGTTGTCCTTCGGCGCCCGGTTCATCATTCTCGACGAGCCGACCGCCCAGCTCGACGGCGCGGCGATCAACCGGCTCTTCGACCGCATCCGCGACCTGCAACGCCAGGGCGTGACCTTCCTGTTCATCAGTCACCACCTCCAGGAGGTCTACGAGATCTGCGACATGGTGACGGTGTTCCGGGACGCCCGGCACATCCTGACCGCGCCGGTGACCGAACTCCCCCGAACCGAACTCGTCGCCGCCATGACCGGCGAGGCAGCGACCGACCGTCGCGAGGAGCGGGCCGGTTCCCTGGCCGCCGAGGCGACCGCGGCTCTGAGCGTCAGCGAACTGAGCGGCGACACCTACGACGGCGTCACCTTCCGGGTGGGCGCCGGCGAGATGGTCGGGCTCGCGGGGGCGGCCGGCAGCGGTCGCACGGAGGTCGCCGAGACCGTCGTGGGACTCAGGGCGGCGGACGGCGGCCAGGTCGCCATCGCCGGTCAGCGTCCCCGGCCGGGCAGTGTCCCCGCCGCGCTCGCCGCGGGCGCGGGATTCGTCCCGCAGGACCGCCACCACCAGGGCTTCGTACCCGACATGTCGATCGCGGACAACGCCACCCTGTCCGTGCCCCACCGGATCGGCAGGAACGGGTTCCTCAGCAGCCGCACCCGGGACCGGCTCGCCGAGGGCATGATCGAGAACCTGGCGATCAAGACACCCGGTCCCGAGCTGCCCGTCTCCTCCCTGTCCGGGGGCAACCAGCAGAAGGTCGTCATGGCCCGCGCCCTGGCCGACGCCCCTCGGCTGCTGGTGCTGATCAACCCGACGGCGGGTGTGGACGTGCGCTCCAAGGAGTTCCTCCTCGACAAGGTCGAGGAGACCGCTCGGACCGGCACCGGTGTGCTCATCGCCTCCGACGAGCTCGACGACCTGCGCATGTGCGACCGGGTCCTGGTGATGTTCCAGGGCCGAGTGACCTCAGAGATCACCCGCGGCTGGCACGACCACGACCTCGTGGCCGCGATGGAAGGAGTGGACCTCCATGCCTGAAACCGTCCTCGCCGAGACACCCGCGCCCAAGGCCACCGAGTCCGGGACCGGGCGGACCGCGCTGTTCGGCGGCCGGATACCGGTGGCCAGGCTGCGCGACCTCGCGCTCGTCCCCGCCATCGTGGTGATCGCGATCGTCGGCCAGATCGTCAGCCCTGTCTTCCTTCAGGCCGACAATCTGATCAACGTACTGCAGACCATGTCCGAGATCGCGCTGCTGGTCCTCGCCCAGACGATGATCCTGATCGTCAAGAAGATGGACCTCTCCCTGGAATCGACCATGGGCCTCGCGCCCGGTGTGGCCGCCTGGCTGGTGGTGCCGACCGGCGCGGGACACGGACTGGGGCTCCTTCCCGGCGCCTGGGCGATCCCGGTCACGCTCGCCGTGGGCGCGCTGATCGGCGTGGTCAACGCGCTGCTGATCATCCGCTTCGGCCTCAACGGCTTCATCGTCACCCTCGGCATGCTGATCGTCCTGCGCGGTGTCCTGACCGGCATCTCGGGCGGCCAGACCTTCTTCCAGCTGCCGGAGTCGATGCTCTACCTGGGCACGGCACAGTGGTTCGGGATGCCCGCCTCCATCTGGCTCTGCCTGGCACTGTTCGCGGTGGCCGTCGTGGTCCTCGGCTGGACCAGCTTCGGCCGCTCCCTGTACGCCATCGGCGGCAACGTCGACGCCGCGAAGGCGGCCGGGATCCGTACCGACCGGGTGCTGTGGATCGTCCTGGTCACCGGCAGCCTGCTGGCCGCCCTCGCCGGACTGCTGCTGTCCGGACGGCTGGCCTCGGTGGCCTCCGCTCAGGGCAACGGCTACATCTTCACCGTCTTCGCCGCCGCCGTCATCGGCGGGATCAGCCTCAACGGCGGCAAGGGCACCATGTTCGGGGCCTTCAGCGGCATCCTGCTGCTCTTCATGATCCAGAACGTGCTCACCCTGGGCGGCGTGCCCGCGCAGTGGATCGGCGCCCTCAACGGCCTGATCATCCTGGTCGCGCTGATGATCTCGCGCATCACGGGCGGCAAGGTCCAGGACTGAACGGGCGGCCGTCGCCGGATCCACCGTGACCGCGCGGCCCCGCCCTCCGCCGTCGTCGTTCCCCAATCGCCGCAGGGTCCACGCCCCTGCCCCCTAGGAGTTGCCATGTCCGCGACCGAGTCCCCCGTATCGGCATCTGCCCGCATCATCGCCCTGGACGTGCTCGACGTGCGCTTCCCGACGTCCGAGCACCTGGACGGCTCGGACGCGATGAACCCCGAACCCGACTACTCCGCCGCCTACGTCGTGCTGCGCACCGACGCCGCCGACGGCCTGGAGGGCCACGCCCTGGCCTTCACCACCGGCCGCGGCAACGACGTCCAGGCCGCGGCCATCGCAGCCCTCGCCCCGCACGTGGTGGGCCTGTCGGTCGCCGAGGTCTGCGCCGACCTCGGCGCGTTCTCCCGTTCCCTGGTGCACGATCCCCAACTGCGCTGGCTGGGCCCGGAGAAGGGCGCCATCCACATGGCGACCGGCGCGGTCGTCAACGCGGCCTGGGACCTCGCCGCCAAGCGCGCCGGCAAGCCCGTCTGGCGCTTCCTCGGCGAGATGCCGTCGGAGGAACTGGTCGCCCAGGTCGACTTCCGCTGGCTCAGCGACGCCCTCACCCCCGAAGAGGCGCTGGAGATCCTGCGCCGCGCCGAACCGGGCCGCGAGGAGCGCATCGCCCGGCTGCTGGAGCGCGGTTACCCCGCCTACACCACCACCCCCGGCTGGCTCGGCTACTCCGACGAGAAACTGGCCCGCCTCGCCCGCGAGGCCGTCGCGGACGGCTTCACCCAGATCAAGCTGAAGGTCGGCGCCTCCCTGGAGGACGACGTACGGCGGATGCGCGCCGCCCGTGAGGCGGTCGGGGACGGCATTCGCATCGCCGTGGACGCCAACCAGAGATGGGACGTCCAGCCCGCGATCGACTGGATGCGCGAACTGGCCCCCTACGACCCGTACTGGATCGAGGAGCCCACCTCCCCCGACGACATCCTCGGCCACGCCGCCGTCCGCAAGGCCCTCAGCCCCATCAAGGTCGCCACCGGCGAGCACATCGCCAACCGGGTCGTCTTCAAGCAGCTGCTCCAGGCCGGTGCGGTGGACATCGTGCAGATCGACTCCGCCCGGGTCGGCGGCGTCAACGAGAACATCGCGATCCTGCTGCTCGCCGCGAAGTTCGGCGTGCCCGTCTGCCCGCACGCCGGCGGGGTCGGCCTGTGCGAGATGGTCCAGCACCTGTCGATGTTCGACTACATCGCCGTCTCCGCCACCCTTGAGGACCGCGTCATCGAGTACGTCGACCACCTGCACGAACACTTCGTCGACCCGGTGCGCATCACCGACGGCCACTATCTCGCTCCCGCCCTTCCCGGGCTGAGCGCGCAGATGCACCAGGACTCCCTCAAGGAGTACACGTATCCGGACGGGCCGGTCTGGGCCTCCCGTGTCTGACAGCCGGCGTCTGGTGGACGCCCACCATCACCTGTGGGACCTGGACCGCCGACCGCAGCCCTGGCTGGACGAGCCCGGTCACGAGCCCGTCCGCCGCTCCTTCGGCGCGGCCGACCTGCGCTCGGCGGCGACCCGGCCGATCGCCGGACGGGAGCCGACGAGCACGGTGGTCGTCCAGTGCGTGGCCTCCGTGTCCGAGACACGGGAACTGCTCGCCCTGGCCGGCGCCGACCCGCTGATCGGCGCGGTCGTCGGCTGGGTGGACCTCACCTCCCCGGCCGCCGGGGACACGCTCGACGACCTGCTCGCCGGGCCCGGCGGCCCGTACCTCCGCGCCCTGCGCCACCTCGTACAGGGCGAATCGGACCCGGCGTGGCTGCAACGGCCTTCCGTGGAGAGGGGGTTGCGGGCGGTGGGCGAGCGCGGACTGGCGTACGACGTCCTGATCCGCAGCCACCGGTTCGACCAGGCGGTCCACCTCGCGGAACGCTTCCCCGATCTGCCGATCGTCCTCGACCACGCGGGCAAGCCGCCCATCGTCCGGGGTGAACTGGGCAACTGGGAAAGGCAGTTGCGGAGGCTGGCCGCGCACCCTCAGGTGCGCTGCAAGGTGTCGGGCCTGGTCACGGAGGCCGACCGGCGGAACTGGACGACTGCCGGCATCCGCCCGGTGTGGGACGTGCTGCTGTCCGCCTTCGGCTCCGACCGGCTGATGTTCGGTTCCGACTGGCCGGTCTGTGTCCTCGCGGGCGGCTGGAACCGCTGGGCCGCCGCCGTCGAGGAACTGCTCGTCGGCTGCTCCGCCGCCGAGACGTCGGCGATCCTCGCCGACACCGCGACCGCTTTCTACCACCTGAACTCCCTTTCCCTGACGCCTCTTTGAGAGGAAGGAGGGCACATCGTGCTCCTGACCGACCTGCTGCACCCCGGAATACTGGAAGCGCTGGCCGGAGCCGGCCACGGCGCCCGCGTCCTGCTCGCCGACGGCCACTACCCGGCGAGCACCGCGACCGGGGAACGCGCCCGGACCGTCCATCTCAACCTGGCCCCCGGCCTGTTGGACGTCACCACCGTGCTGGACGTCCTGCTGCGGGCGATACCCGTCGAGTCCGCCCATGTGATGGTGCCGCCCCCGGGCGAACCGGAACCGCCGGCCATCGCCGAGTACCGCGCCCGTCTGACTCCCCTCCCGGTCGACACACTCGGCCGCTTCCAGTTCTACGACGCCGCCCGCTCCCCCGACCTGGCGCTGGCGCTCGTCACCGCCGACACCCGTACCTACGCCAACCTGCTGCTGACGATCGGCGTCCGCGCTGAAAGGACCCTGACCCCGCGATGACACTCGCCGTGCGTTACCTGGCCGCCCGAGCTCTCGACACCTCTCCCGTCGACACCGTCGAGCCCGGACCCGGCCAAGTGGAACTGGCCCCCGCCTTCGTCGGTATCTGCGGCACCGACCTGCACATCTTCCACGGCGACATGGACACCCGGGTCCGCACACCCGCCGTCCTCGGACATGAGATGTCCGGCCGCGTGGTCCGCGTCGGCCCCGGCGTGGAGGGCTGGGCGCCCGGGGACGCGGTCACCGTGATGCCGCTGCGCTGGGACGACACCTGTCCCGCCTGCAACGCCGGCCATCAGCACATCTGCCAGCACCTCGACTTCATCGGCATCGACTCCCCCGGTGCCATGCAACAACGCTGGACGGTGCCCGCCTCCACCCTGGTCCGGCTGCCCGAATTCCTTCCGCTGGACCGGGCGGCGCTGGTCGAGCCCACAGCGGTCGCCGTGCACGATGTCGGCCGTGCCGCCGTCGCCGAGGGCGAGAAGGTCGTCGTGGTCGGTGGCGGACCCGTCGGGATCCTCATCGCCCTCGTCGCACGCGCCGCCGGAGCCGAGGTCCGGGTGGTGGAGCTCAGCGCCCACCGACGGCTGCTGGCCGAGGAGTCGGGACTGGCCACCTGGGACCCGGCCGACACCGACGTGCCCGCCCTGGTCCGCGACTGGACCGGCGACGCCGGCGCGGACGTCGCGTTCGAGGTGTCCGGCGCCGCGGCCGGTGTGGACACGGCGGTGGAGGTGCTGGGGGTGCGGGGCCGGCTGTGCCTGGTGGCCATCCACCCCCGGCCCCGTGAGATCAACCTCCACCGCTTCTTCTGGCGCGAACTCACCCTCGTGGGCGCCCGCCTGTACGACCGCACCGACTTCGAGAAGGCCGTGACCCTGGTGGCCGACGGCACGATCCCCGCCGACCGGCTGATCAGCAAGGTCGTCCCGCTCACCGAGGCGCCCTCGGCGTTCGAGGCGCTGGAGGGCGGCGGCGACGTGATGAAGATCCTCATCGACTGCACCGACGACACCCAGGGAGCCGCCGTATGACCATGTTCGATCTCACCGGGAGGCTCGCGGTCGTCACCGGCGCCCGGCGCGGCATCGGCCGGGCCATGGCGCGCGCACTCGCCGAAGCCGGCGCGGACGTCATCGGCGTCAGCGCCCACCTGGAGGAGTCCGGCAGCGCGGTGGAGAAGGACGTCACCGCCGCCGGCCGCGCCTTCGAAGCCATCCGCGCCGACCTCGCCGATCCCGAAGCCGTACGGGCTCTGGGCGCCGACCTCGCGGAGCGGGAACGGCCCGTGGACATCCTCGTGAACAACGCGGGCACCATCCGTCGCGCACCGGCCGCCGAACACACCGACGCGGACTGGGAGTTGGTCCTCCAGGTGAACCTCAACGCCCAGTTCACCCTCACCCGCGCGGTGGGAGCGGCCATGGTGGCCAGAGGCCGGGGCAAGGTCATTTTCACGGCGTCGCTGCTCAGCTTCCAGGGCGGCATCACCGTCCCCGGCTACACAGTGGCCAAGCACGGCATCACCGGCCTGACCAAGGCCCTCGCCAACGAATGGGCCCCGCACGGCGTCAACGTCAACGCCGTCGCCCCCGGTTACATCGCCACCGACAACACCCAAGCCCTCCAGGACGACCCCGCACGCAGCCGGGCCATCCTCGACCGCATCCCCGCCGGCCGCTGGGGCGACGCCGACGACCTCGCGGGCGCCACCGTCTTCCTCGCCTCCGACGCCGCCACCTACGTCCACGGCATCACCCTGCCCGTAGACGGCGGATGGCTGGGCCGATGAGCGGCACCGGTCTGGCTTCGCTCCTGGCAGGCGCCCGAATCGTGCCGGTCCTCACCATCCCGTCCGCAGCGACGGCCGGTGCGCTGGCCGACGCCCTGACGGCGGGCGGCGCCACCTGTGCCGAAGTCACCTTCCGCACCCCCGACGCCGAACAGGCACTCAAGACGATGGCCGCCCACGGCGGCCTGACGGTCGGCGCAGGCACCGTCCTCACCCCCGAACAGGCAGAACGCGCCGTCGCAGCCGGCGCCCGATTCATCGTCTCCCCCGGCTACGACGAGCAAGTCGTAGCGAAATGCGGGGAGTTGGGTGTGCCCGTCGTTCCTGGAATCGCGACGGCGACCGAGTTGATGCGGGCTCTGCGAGCCGGTCTCGACACGGTGAAGCTGTTCCCCGCCGAAGCCCTGGGCGGCCTGGCCACCCTGCGGGCCCTCAGCGCGCCCTTCCCGCAGGCACGCTTCGTGCCGACCGGCGGTATCGACGCCGAACTCCTGACCGCCTATCTCCCCGAACCGGCGGTGCTCGCCGTCGGCGGCAGCTGGATGGCCACCCGCACCCATCTCGCCCACGGCGACTACACGGCCATCCGCCGCCTCACCGCCGAAGCCGTGGACAGGAGCACGCCATGACCGACGTGATCGCACTCGGCGAGGTGATGCTCCGCCTCGACCCGGGCGAAGGCCGCATCCGCACCGCACGCACCTTCCAGGTGTGGGAAGGCGGCGGCGAATACAACGTCGCCCGCGGACTGCGCCGCTGCTTCGGACTGCGCACCGCCATCGCCACCGCCCTCACCGACAACGCGGTGGGCCGGCTCGTCGAGGACCTGATCCTCCAGGGCGGCGTCGACACCGCCCACATCCGCTGGACACCCGACGACGGCATCGGCCGCACCACCCGCAACGGCCTCAACTTCGTCGAGCGCGGCTACGGCATTCGCGGCGCCCTCGGCGTCAGCGACCGCGCCCACACCGCCGTCTCGCAACTCGGGAAGGGAGACGTCGACTGGGACACCCTCTTCGCCACCGGCCCCCGCTGGTTCCACACCGGCGGCATCTTCGCCGGCCTCTCCGACAGCACCGCCGACGTCGCCGAGGAGGCCATGACCACCGCCCGCCGCCACGGCGTCACCGTCTCCTACGACCCCAACTACCGCCCCAGCCTCTGGGCCGACCGGGGCGGCCCACAACGAGCCCGCGAAACCGACCTACGACTCGCCGGCCACGCCGACGTCGTCGTCGGAGCCCTCGCCCTGACCGGAGAGCATCCCGGCGCGACACACACAGCAGCGGACGAGGTACCCGACGCGCTCTCCGCCGCGGCCGGCCTCGTGCCCCAGGCCAAGGTCCTGGCCACGACCCTGCGCGAAGTACCCTCCGCCGGGGTCAACGACTGGTCGTCGGCCGCGTGGTCCGCCGAAACGGGCTTCGTCCCGGGGCCGCGGATGCCAGGTCTGCACATCCTGGACCGCATCGGCTCCGGCGACGCCTTCGCCGCCGGCCTCATCTACGGACTGCTCACCGGCGCCTCCCTCGAACACGCCCTCGCCTACGGCACCGCCCACGGCGCCCTCACCATGACCACGCCCGGCGACGTCTCCATGGCCACCCTCGCCGAAGTCGAAGCGCTCATCGCGGGCGGCTCGGCAGCGGTCAGACGCTGAAGCCCGGCCAGCGTCCCCGGCCCTCACCGCCAAGGAGACCTCATCGCGCGACACCGAAAGATCACGGGCACCGTCGACGTGGCCCGGGACGCCGGCATCCGGTACTACGACACGGCACCGCACCTGGGCCTGGGCCTCTCCGAGAAGCGTCGGGGAGCCGCCCCGATCACCCGCCCCCGGACGATCGCGGACGTCCGCACCGCCCACGGCACCGCCCTCCCCGCCGCCGCGACGGCCTTCCCGTACGGCCGTCCCAGTATCATCGACGTCACCCTCGGCATGCGGAGCCCCGAGCAAGTGGCACGGTACGTGGAACTCCGCCGTCGGCACATCCCCGAAGGTCTCTGGGACGATCTTCGTGCCCAGGAACTGATCAGGTCGGACGTGCCCGCGGACAGCGGTCATGGAAGGAGTTCGCGTTGTCACTGACGGACAAGGCCATCGAGCAGATCCGTGAGCTGATCCGCACCGGCGCCCTGCCACCGGGATCGAAGCTCCCGCCGGAACCGGAACTGGCCGCCCAGCTCGGTCTGTCCCGCAACCTCGCCCGCGAGGCGGTCAAGGCCCTCGCCGTCGCGCGGATCCTGGAGGTCCGCCGAGGCGACGGCACGTATGTGACCAGCCTGGAGCCCCGGTTGCTGTTCGAGGGCCTCGGCGGGGCGGTGGAACTGCTCCAGGGGGACTCGGCCGCCCTGCAGGACCTCATGGAGGTACGCCGGCTCCTCGAACCGATGGCCACCGCGCTGGCCGCCACCCGGATCTCCGACGAGCAGCTCGCCGAGGTCAAGGGCCATCTCGACGCCATGCGCGAGGCCCGCGACGACGTCGAACGGCTCAATGCCCACGACGCGGCCTTCCACCGGGCCGTCGTCTCGGCGACGGGCAACGACACGTTGCTCACCCTTCTGGAGGCCATCTCCGGCCGCACGCTGCGCGCCCGTATCTGGCGTGGCCTGGTGGACGCCCAGGCCGCGGGACGCACCCTCGCCGAGCACGAGGCGATCTACCGGGCGTTGTCCACCCGTGACGCCTCCCTCAGCCAGGCCGCCGCTCTGCTGCATGTGAGCAGCACCGAGCAGGGGCTGAGAGATCACCTGCGCTCCGCCGACGCCCTCGCCTACCGAGCGCCGACGAAAGCCGCCACCGGCACCTGACCGACACCGTCACCGGCGCTGCCGCCACCGCCGCTGCGGAGCAGATGACCGTGACGGCCCGGTTCGGAGCCTCGCGAGAATTTAGTAGCCATGTATATAGTAGCCATGTACGGTATCGGCCATGAGTTCGACATCCGAGGGTGAGACACCCGGTTACCTGGTCTGGCGTCTGTCGACGAAGTGGCGCGTGGCCGTCGACCGGGCGGTCGCCCCCCTGGGGCTGACCCACGCGCAGTACGCACTGGTCGCCTCGCTGCACGGCATGCGGCGCGCCGGTCCGCGCCCCAGCCAGCGGCAGCTCGCCGACCGCACCGGCCTCGAACCGCTCTACGTGTCGAAGCTCGCCCGAGCCCTGGAGACCGCCGGTCTGCTCGAACGCACCCGGGACCCACAGGACCCCCGAGCGGTGCGACTGGCCCTCACCGAGGAGGGCAGTGACGTCACCCGGCGTGCGATCAAGGTCGTACAGCGGCTGCTTCAGCAGTTGCTGGAGCCCCTCGGCGGCCTGGACAGCGAGCGCACCCGGGACTTCACCCGCGAACTGGCACTACTGCTCGACACCCCGCTCCACGCCGACCCCGAGAAGGAGCAGTCATGACCACATCCACCGCTCCCGCCCTGAATCCCCGCGTCATAGCGCTCGCCCACTACGCCGGGCGGGCGATCCTCGAGACCGTGCTGGCCCGGCACGGCGCCACCTTCCAGCAGTCGGTGACACTCGGGCTCGTCTCCGTCGCCGACGGGCCCGTCGACCGCGAGCGGCTGGTCGGTGACGTCGTCCACGCGCTGAAGATCGACGAGGCAACCGTGCGGTCGGTCGTCGAGGAACTCGTCGAGAGCCGGTTGCTGACAGCCGGGTCCACGTCCTTCCTCACCATGACGGACGCGGGACGCGAGCTGTACCGCGCCACCAGCGCCGAGACCGCCCCGATCTCCGCGCGGATCTACGCCGACATCCCGGACGCCGACCTGGTCACCGCCGGCCGGGTGCTGTCACTGATCAACGAGCGGGCGAACAGGGAACTGGCCGCGATGGCCGGATCAGCGGCGGAATGAATAACCGCTCCGGCCGGTTAGCACTGCCGAAGGAGGCACGAGTGGAGACCACGACGTACACGTACTACGACCACGGAACCGCCGCGGAGCGCTGGGAGCGGGCGGGGCTGTTCTTCGACGCCAAGGACTACGCCGGCGCGGCGCGTGTTCTGGACGGGCTGGTCAAGGAGGTGCCGGAGCAGACCGCGCCCCGGCTGTTGCTGGCCCGTGCCTATTACCACTCGGCCCAACTGCAGCGAGCCGAGGCCGAGTTGCGCGTCCTCGTGGAGCGCGACCCGGTGGAGCAGTACGCCCGGCTGATGCTCGGACGCACGCTCCAGCGCCAGGGCCGCCACGAGGAGGCCGCACCGCACATGAAGCTCGCCTCGGCCCTCGCGGGCGACTTCGAGTAGATCCCCGTACGACGGACACGACGGCCCGGCCCCCGCCCAGGAGGGGAACCGGGCCGTCTCTCGTACCTACTTCGCGCCGACGACCCGCTCCCCGCGCGTGCGTCCGCCCCGCCGGTGGTCGATCTCGCCCAGGACCACGTCGACGGCGATGAAGGCGGCCAGCGGAATGCCGAGCAGCGGAACGTAGTAGCCCACGACGGCCACGCCCGCCATCAGCGTCACGAGGAGCAGCGGGGGCACCTGCTGCCAGGCGCCGCGCGGGATCGGGCGGCCGAAGGCGGAGGCCCGGCCACGCTGCCACCACATGCGGTAGCCCCACAGGATGAGCAGGACGAGCGAGAGCGCGAGGGCCATCAGCGCGAGCTGGTTGACGATCCCGAACAGGACCCCGGTGTGCGCGTCGATGCCCCAGCGGGTCAGCTTCGCGAGCACCGGGTAGTCCGCGAACCGGAGGACGTCGAGGACCTCGCCGGTCGACGGGTCCACGGCGACCGCGTCCTGCTTGGTGGGCCAGCTGCGCTGGACCTGCTTCACGACGTACGCGGAGGACTCGTCCGCGGGCGGGACTATCTCCACCGGGTCGCTCAGGCCCTCGGCGCGGGCCGCGGCCAGCACCTTGTCGAGGCCGACACCGTGCTCGCCGGTGCTCCCGGTGCCGGCCGCCGCGCCATGGCCCGTGTGCTCGCCGCCCGCCGCCGAGATGGAGGGGGTGGACTGGCCGAGGGAGGTGCGCAGGACGTCGATGTTGGCGCCCGCGTACGTCGACCAGGTCAGGCCGGTGGCGGAGAGGAAGATGAAGCCGGCCGAGGCCCAGACTCCTACGGTGCCGTGCAGCCCGAGGGTGCGGCGGCGTCCGCTGGTGCCGCGCACCTTGCGCTGGGTACGGCGGCGGGCGAACCACAGCACCAGGCCGCCGCCCGCGATCACCCACAGCCAGCTCGCGGCGAGTTCGCTGTAGAGGCGGCCGCTCTCACCCAGGTGCAGATTGCGGTGGAACTCGCTGAGCCAGGTACGCAGGGGCAGCGCGCCCGTCGACCCGTACTGTTCGAGCGCGCCCTCCACCTTGGCGGTGTACGGGTCGACGAACACGGCGAGCGTATGTCCCTCGCCGACACCGGCGACGCCGGACAGCATGACCCTCGTCGTGGCGTCGTCCTCGGGCGAGGGGCGCACGGCCGCGACGGTGCCCTCGGGATGGGCCTTGCGGGCCGCGGCCACCTGCTCGGAGATCGGCAGCTTGGTGTCCCCTGCGGAGACCGTGAACTCGTCCGCGTAGATGATCTTCTCGGCCTGGAAGGAGGCCGCGTACAGAGCCCCGCTCAGAGCAGCGACCAGCAGGAACGGGGCGACGAGCAGACCCGCGTAGAAGTGCAGCCGCAGGACGAGCGGACGGAGCGTGGCGGCTGCGGACGGCTTCACCGGGGCGGAGGGTTTCGACGAGTCCGGTGCATCCGGGGATTCGTCCGTCGTGGTCGTGGGAGCGATGGACATCGGCGGGCTCTCCGGTGGGCTGGGGAGTGTGAGCGGGCAAGACGGCTGTGGGGGTGGCGGCCGGGTGGGGACGACTCCGGGCGGTACGACGGTGGGGACGGTTCAGTAGTCGGACCGCCGGGCCGTCGAGTTCCCGGCCACGTCAGTGGCGTACGTCACATTCGCGGGCGCCGGGTGTCAGAGGCGCATGGCATCCTGGCGCCATGGCAACTCCCCATGACCCGAGCACCCTTGTCGACCGGGTCGAACGACTCCTCGCCGTCGGCGGCCCGTTGCCGATCGTCGCCGCCGGCGACCCGGTGCTGCGCCGTGGCACCGTGCCCTTCGACGGGCAGCTCGGTCCGGAGCTGCTGGCCCGTTTCGTCGAGGCGCTGCGCGAGACCATGCGTGCCGCACCGGGCGTCGGTCTGGCGGCGCCGCAGGTCGGGGTGGGGCTGCGGATCGCCGTCATCGAGGACCCGGCGCCGGTGCCGGAGGAGGTGCGGGTGGTGCGCGGGCGCGTGCCGCTGCCGTTCCGGGTGCTGGTGAATCCGTCGTACGAGGCTGTGGGTGCCGAGCGGGCCGCGTTCTTCGAGGGCTGTCTGAGTGTGCCGGGCTGGCAGGCGGTGGTGTCGCGGCCCGCGGCGGTGCGGCTCACGTGCCAGGACGAGTACGGGCACGCGGTGGACGAGGTGTTCACCGGGTGGCCGGCCCGGATCGTCCAGCACGAGACAGACCATCTGGACGGCACGCTCTATCTCGACCGTGCGGAGCTGCGCTCGCTGTCCTCCGGCGCCGCCATGGCTGAGCGGTGGGCCCAGCCGACCCCCGCGCAGGCGGCCGAGGAGCTCGGATTCCCCCTCTGACCGCCCGTCCCCGCCGACCGCCGGTTCCTACTTCCCGTCCCGGAAGGCCTCCAGCAGCCGCAGCCAGACCTCACTGATCGTCGGATACGACGGCACCGCGTGCCACAGCCGTCCCAGCGGCACCTCGCCGGCGACGGCGACGGTCGCCGAGTGGATCAGTTCACCGACGCCGGGGCCGACGAAGGTCACGCCGAGCAGGGTCTCGCGGTCCAGGTCGACGACCATGCGGGCGCGACCCCGGTAGCCGTCGGCGTACAGGCCGGCGCCCGCCACCGAGGAGAACTCCACGTCGACCGCGCGCACCCGGCGGCCCGCCTGCTCCGCCTCGGCGAGGGAGAGGCCGACGGACGCCGCCTCCGGGTCGGTGAAGACGACCTGCGGGACGGCGCCGTGGTCGGCTGTCGCCGAGTGGGCGCCCCAGGGGTCGGTCTCCAGGAGCGGTACTCCGGCCGCGCGGGCGGCGATGGCGGCGCCCGCGATCCGGGCCTGGTACTTGCCCTGGTGGGTGAGGAGGGCGCGGTGGTTGACGTCGCCGACCGCGTACAGCCACTCGCTGTCGGTGACCCGGAGGCTGTCGTCGACCGACAGCCAGGAGCCCGGCTCCAGGCCGACCGTGTCGAGGCCGATGTCGTCGGTGCGCGGGGCGCGTCCGGTGGCGAAGAGGATCTCGTCGGCCTCGATCCGGTCGCCGGTGCCGGTGACCGCCACGACGGTGCCGTTCTCCCTGGTCACCGACTGCACCGAGGTACCGGTACGGACGTCGGTGCCCGCCTCCGCCAGTGCCTCGGCGACCAGTTCGCCGGCGAACGGTTCCATACGGGGCAGCAGGCCCTTGCCGCGGACGAGCAGGGTGACCCGCGAGCCGAGTGCCTGCCAGGCCGTGGCCATCTCAACGGCGACGACACCGCCGCCGACGACGATCAGACTGCCGGGCACCGACTTGGCGCTGGTCGCCTCGCGGCTGGTCCAGGGCCCGACCTCGGCGAGGCCCGGCAGGTCGGGCAGTTGGGCGCTGGTGCCCGTGCACACCGCGACCGCGTGCCGGGCCGTCAGCGTCCGCGTCGAGCCGTCCTCACCCGTCACGGTCACCGTGCGCGGGCCGGCCAGGCGTCCCTGGCCCCGGTAGAGGTCTGCGCCGATGCTCTCCAGCCAGCCGAGCTGTCCGTCGTCCTGCCAGTTCGAGGTCTCGTAGTCGCGGTGGGCGAGGACCGCTTCGGCGTCCAGGGGGCCCTGGACGAGGTGGCGCAGGCCGGGTACCCGTCGGGCGTCGGCGCGGGCGATGACCGGGCGCAGAAGGGCCTTGCTGGGCATGCAGGCCCAGTAGGAGCACTCGCCGCCGACGAGTTCGCTCTCCACTATCGCGGTGGACAGGCCGGCCGCGCGGGTGCGGTCGGCCACGTTCTCCCCCACGGGTCCGGCACCGAGCACCACGACGTCGTACACGTTGGTTTCCGTTTCCGTCATGGGCTCAGTCTGGTAGGTGGCGTGGCCCGTGGCCACACGGGTATGGGCGCGGAATACGCGGTGGCCGGGCCGTGTTGTGCGAGCGCCACCGGCAAAGACCCGACAGCAGGAAGAGGAATCAGGTCATGAGCAGCACCGTGGAGCTCACCAAGGAGAACTTCGACCAGACGGTCACGGAGAACGAGTTCGTGCTGATCGACTTCTGGGCGTCCTGGTGCGGTCCGTGCCGTCAGTTCGCCCCGGTGTACGAGAAGGCCGCCGAGGACAACCCCGACCTGGTGTTCGGCAAGATCGACACCGAGGCGCAGCCGGAGCTGGCGCAGGCCTTCGGTATCCAGTCGATCCCGACGCTGATGATCGTCCGGGACCAGGTCGCCGTGTTCGCGCAGCCGGGTGCCCTGCCCGAGGCCGCCCTGACGGACGTCATCGGGCAGGCCCGGAAGCTGGACATGGACGAGGTCCGCAAGTCGGTCGCCGAGCAGCAGGCCCAGCAGGGCGAGTAACTCGACCGGGGCCCGCGCCCCCGAGGGGGCGCAGCCCCCAGGGGCGCGGGGAACTGCGCGACCGGCCACAACGCACCGCAGGCTGTATGGAGACCTTCCGGCAGAGCCTTTAGAAGGGGTACGGGGCCACATCGCCCCGTACGGTCGTCCACCGCACGTCCGTGAACGCCTCCAGGTTGGCCTCGCCACCGAACCTCGCACCGGTGCCGGACGCGGCGACCCCGCCGAAGGGGGCCACGGCCTCGTCGTTGACCGTCTGGTCGTTGATGTGGACGATCCCGGTCGGGATGCGTTCGGCGAGGTCGAGGCCACGCGCGGTGTCACGGGTGATGATGCCCAGGGAGAGCCCGTAGGGGCCCGCCGAGGCGAGGGCGGCGGCCTCGTCGAGGGTGGAGAAGGGGCGTACGGGGGCGACCGGACCGAAGACCTCCTCCGCGTAGGCCGGGGTCCCGTCGTCGACGCCGGCGAGGACCGTCGGCCGGTAGAAGAGGTCCTCGTGCGTGCCACCCGCCGCCAGTTTGGCGCCGGCGGCCGTGCTGGACTCCACCAAGCCGTGGATCTTGGCGAGTTGGGAGCCGTCGATGATCGGACCGAGGTGCACCTGGGCGCGGTACGGGTCACCGACGGCGAGGGAGTCGGCCTTGGCGGCGAGCCGCTCCACGTACTCCCCGTACAACGACTGGTGGACGAGGTGACGGCCGGTCGTCATGCAGATCTGGCCCTGGTGGAAGAAGGAGCCCCAGGCGGCGGTGGAGATCACCGCGTCGAGGTCGGCGTCCTCCAGGACGATCATGGCGGAGTTGCCGCCGAGTTCGAGGTGGGCGCGCTTCAGGTGGCGGCCGGCCGCCTCGCCGACGGCCCGTCCGGCCGCTGTGGAGCCGGTGAAGGAGATGACGGGCACCAGCGGGTCGGCGACCAGAGCCTGGCCCGCGTCCGGGCCGCCCGGCAGGACCTGCAGCAGGTCCTCGGGCAGGCCGGCCTCGGCGAAGACCGCGGCCAGCGACAGCCCGCCGCAGACCGCCGTGCGCGGGTCCGGCTTCAGGACGACCGCGTTGCCGAGCGCCAGGGCCGGGGCGACGGAGCGGATGGAGAGGATCAGCGGGGCGTTGAACGGCGAGATCACGCCGACCACTCCGACGGGTACCCGCCGTGTGTACGACAGCCGGGGCGCCTCGGAGGCCAGCACCTGCCCGGCCGGGCGGGAGGCGAGGGCGGCTGCCTCGTAGCACTCCTGGGCGGCGACGTGCAGTTCGAACTCGGCCTTGCCGGGTATCGAGCCGGACTCGCGGACGATCCAGTCGCGCAGTTCGTCGGCGTGCGCGGCGAACAGGTCACCCGCCTTGCGGAGCACTCCGGCACGGACGAAGTGCGGGGTGCGTGCCCAGGCCGCCTGGGCGGTAAGGGCGGCCTGCGCGGCCGGTCCGACGTCCTCGCCGGTGGCGAGCACGACCGTGCCGAGCGCCTCGCCGGTGGCGGGCTCGGTGACGGTGTACTCGGGGCCCGACAGGGGACGGGCGGCGTGGGACTGCCAGGTCTTGGGGTCGAGCAACGGCATTGCGGCTCTCCGATCAGTCACCGGAGGGACACGCGGAGCGAACGCGAGTCCCGTGTGGTTCGCGGCCGTTCGTCAGCCGCGGGGCGGGATGCGGTGATCCGGCGCGCGGCGAAGCAGCACACGGCGTCCGGTGGTCGACGGCATCCCCACTGGTTGAGCGTGCAACATCCTAGTCACGCCGTACGAGAACCGCGCCGCCCAAGTCGCCGCGTGCGGACGCCGGTTCAGCTGGAGTCGCGGTGGACGAGCATCGCTCCGTGGACGTGGTGGGCCTCAGGGGCGGCACCGGGGTTGCGCACGGCGCGGTCGACGAGTTCCGCGAGATCCCGACCGGCCGGGAGTTCGATGTGCACCGTGCTCAGTCTGGGCCGCAGCAGCCGGCCGAGGAGCAGGTCGTCGGCGCCGACCAGTGCCGTGTCGTCCGGGACGGTGACGCCCGCGTCCTGCAGGGCCCGCATCAGGAGCATCGCGTACTCGTCGTTGAACGCGAACACGCCGTCCAGGCCGAGTTCGGGCCAGCGGTCGGCGAGGCGGGCGGCGGACTCCTCCTCGTACGCGAGCGGCAGCACGGTCACCGAGGCGTCCGTACCCTCCACCGCGCTGCGCACCCCGTCGAGGCGGGGCTTGGAGAAGACCTTCAGTCCGTGTTCCTCGGGCACGACGACGCCGATCCGGCGGCGGCCACGGGCGTACAGGTGCGCGCCTGCGACGCGGCCGACTCCGGCATGGTCGACGAGCAGGCTGTGCGCGCCCTCGATGCGTTCGGTGCCGAGCGTGACGACGGCCCGGGCGCCGGAGCGCTTGAGAACGGCCACACCCTCCGGTCCGATCCCGCCGACGGGCACGAGGACCGCGGCGGGCCGCAGTTCGGCCCAGGCCCGGGCGGCCTCGTCGCCGCGCAGACCGACGGAGGCGTACTGGACGACGGTGTAGTCGAGGCGGCTGAGCGCCCACTGGAGCTCGTTGATGAACTGGCTGTAGAGCGGGCCGATGGGCACGCTCGGCGCGGGCATCAGGACCAGGCGGCTGTGTCCGGCCCGCAGGCTGCGGGCCGCCGCGTGCGGAACGTACCCGAGTTCCTTCGCGGCCTCGTGGACGCGACGGCGGGTGGGTTCGCTGATCCGGACGGCACTGGTGTTGTTGAGGACGTAGGAGACGGTTGCGCGCGAGACGCCGGCCAGGCGTGCCACATCCGCGCTCGTGGGCACGGAGCGCGGCTGGGGCGTCGCCGGGGCGGCCGAATTCGGTATCTGCACCATGACGTACGGCATCTTTGCAGAAGCTCGGGGCACAGTTTTGACCGGGGGAACTTCGCAATCGACCTGATAGCAAACGCGGTTGACGAAAGCGCTTCAGGAAAGCGCTTTACCAAAACGCTTTGGAATGATCATTTCCAGCTGTCCCGAGCCTGTCGTACGACCACTTCACGACCCCACCCCGTATCGCCGCGCACCGAACGCGCTTTCCGGACAGCCGGGATCAAGTCCCGGACAGGTCCCATGGGTTGACCACCCCCGCACGCCGGAGTGCGACCGGCGCAGTTGGCCGAAAATCGCGCTCAACGCGGAGGCGCGCCGCCCGCGATCCGGTCGACGAGATCGATCCAGCCCGCCTCGATCCGCGCCGGCGACATCCCGCACTGCTTGGTCAAGTGATGGATGAGGGCCGGGTCCAGATATCCCATCAGCGTTTTCGCGAGGAGTTCGCAGTCGGCGCCCGGAATCGCCTGACGCAGCAGCATGGCGACGTGACCGGACCGGACCATGCGGGGTGCGGATGCGAAGCGGCGGCCCGGTTGGCCCTCGGCGGCCAGCTGCAGTTCCAGTTCGTCGACGGTCCGGCGCAGCACCTCGACGCCGAACGCGCGCAGCCGCTCCACGGGCGGCGCCCCGGGTCCGAGCGGCGGCGGGCCGGCCAGGAAGGCGGCCTGCAGGCTCCGCTCGGAGCGGTCGAGCAGGGCCATCAGCAGGCCCGTGCGGTCCCCGAAGCGCCGGAACACGGTCCCTTTGCCCACCTGCGCGGCGGCGGCCACCGCCTCCATCGTCACGCCGGCCGCACCGAACTGTTCGACCAGCCGTGCGGCGGCCTCCAGGAGGCGGGCGCGGTTGCGGGCGGCGTCGGCTCGCAGGCACGGCTCGTCGGCTCCGACCTCGGTGTCGGTATCGGTGTCGGTGTCGGTATCGGCGCCGATGCCGTTACCCAGTTCCAGCAGCAGGTGCTCGCCGGCCGGCCACTGGGGCTCCGGGAAGGGCGGCAGGGAGTCGGACATGAAGCCAGCGTAACGCCTCGGAAGAAAACTGGACCACGGTCCGTTTCACTGGTAGAACTTTAAACGGACCTCGGTCCGGATCGTGACGGCAGTGTTTCAACCCTCTGTGGAGTCCCCCATGTCAGTTCGTATCCTTGGCCTCGTCGGCAGCCTTCGTGCCGGTTCCACCAACCGCCAGCTCGCCGAGGCGGCCGTCAAGCACGCCCCGGAGGGCGCGGAGGTCGTGCTCTTCGAAGGCCTCGCCGACGTCCCGTTCTACAACGAGGACATCGACGTGGAAGGCAGCCTCCCGGCCTCCGTCGTCGCACTGCGCGAGGCGGCCGACTCGGCCGACGCGCTGCTGCTCTTCTCGCCCGAGTACAACGGCACGATTCCGGCCGTCCTGAAGAACGCCATCGACTGGCTGTCCCGCCCGTACGGCGCCGGCGCCCTCACCGACAAGCCGCTCGCGGTGGTCGGCACCGCCTACGGCCAGTTCGGCGGCGTCTGGGCGCAGGACGAGGCCCGCAAGGCCGCCGGCATCGCCGGTGCCAAGGTTCTCGACGTCAAGCTCGCCATCCCGGGTTCGCTGGTCCGCTTCGCCGAGACGCACCCCTCCGACGACGCCGAGGTCGCCGGGCAGCTGGCCGAGGTCATCGGCCTGATCCACGGCGAGGCCACGTCCGTCGCCGCCTGATCGACGCAACTGTGACGGAGGGCCGGAGCCGCACAGGCTCCGGCCCTCCGTCTTGGGCCCTCCGTCTTGGGCCCTCCGTCTTGCCCCCGGCCTCAGCCCAGCTCTGCCGCGCGCCGCGCCGCCGGGGCCGCGAACTGCTCGATCCATGCGGCCGGCTCGCCCGTGCGCGGCCCCAGCATCACTGTCTCGATGCCGAACTTCGCGTAGCCCTCGATGTCCCGGACGAAGGCGTCGACGTCGTTCTTCTCGGGCGCGTCGCCCATGTAGAGAAGCGTCCTGGTGATGTCGTCGTACGGGCGTCCCACGCTGTCGCAGTGGCCGCGCAGGACGTCGAGCTTGTGCCCGACCTCCTCCGGGGTGCTCGCGAACAGGTTGCAGGCGTCCGCGTACCGGGCGACCAGGCGCAGGGTCTTCCGCTCTCCCCCGCCGCCGATCATGATCTCGGGGCGCGGTGAGCTGACCGGCGCCGGGACACAGAGGGTCTCGGCGAGCCGGTAGTGCGTGCCCTCGAAGGGCCCGTTGGTGTCCGGGTCCCACATCTGGAGGCAGATCCGCAGGGTCTCCTCCAGCCGCTCGAACCGCTCGGCCGTCGCGGGGTACGGCACCCCGAGCCCCTCGTGCTCACGGTCGTACCAGGCCGCCCCGATGCCGAGGGTCGCCCTGCCGCCGGAGAGCACGTCGAGCGTCGTGGCGATCTTGGCGAGCAGTCCGGGGTGGCGGTACGTCACGCCGGTGACCAGGGCGCCGAGGCGGACCGTGGAGGTGTGGGCGGCGAGGAAGCCCAGAGTCGTGTAGGCCTCCAGCATGGGGTCCTCGGCGCCGCCGTTGAACTCCATCTGGAAGTAGTGGTCCATGACCGTGAGCCGGTGGACGCCCGCCGCCTCGGCAGCGGCACCGGCCGCCGCCAGCTCGGCGCCGAGCGCGGGGCCACCCCCGGAGTGGTTGAACCGATTGATGTGCACGCCGAGCCGCATGTCCGTCTCCGTTCGCCTGCATCCAGCGGTGTTCGACGAGCGACGCTAGCTCCTGGAGCGCACGCGAAGTCAAGCCTGCGGCTGGGCGGCCTCGGCCTCCTCCTGCTTCTTCGAGGCCCGCAGACTCGTCACGGTCGTGACGGCCAGTACAAGGACGATGAAGCCGAGCGAGAAGGGGATGGAGATCTCCGGGACGTGGACGCCGGACTCGTGCAGCGCGTGCAGGACGAGTTTCACACCGATGAAGCCGAGGATGATCGACAGGCCGTAGCTGAGGTGGACCAGCTTCTTCAGCAGACCGCCGATGAGGAAGTACAGCTGGCGCAGGCCCATCAGGGCGAAGGCGTTGGCGGTGAAGACGATGTACGGGTCCTGGGTCAGCCCGTAGATGGCGGGGATGGAGTCGAGCGCGAACAGCACGTCCGTGGAGCCGATCGCGAGCATGACGACCATCATCGGCGTCATGATCCGCTTGCCGTTCTCCACGATGAACAGCTTGGTGCCGTGGTACCGGTCCGCGACGCCGAATCGCTTCTCGGCCATTTTGAGGAGCTTGTTCTCCTCGTACTCTTCCTCGTGCGAGCCCTTCTTGGCGTCCTGGACCAGTTTCCAGGCGGTCCAGATGAGGAAGGCGCCGAAGATGTAGAAGACCCACGAGAACGTGGAGATGATCGCCGCGCCCGCCGCGATGAACCCGGCTCGCAGCACCAGGGCGACCAGGACGCCGACCATCAGCACCCGCTGCTGGTACTGCGAGGGCACCGCGAACTTGCCCATGATCAGGACGAAGACGAAGAGGTTGTCGACGCTCAGCGACTTCTCGGTGATGTACCCGGCGAAGAACTCACCGGTGGGCTTGGATCCGCCGTAGATCGCGAGCCCGAGCCCGAACAGACAGGCGAGGACGACCCACACCACGGTCCAGGTGCCGGCCTCCTTCAGGGACACGTCGTGGGGTTTGCGGCCGATGAAGAAGTCGACGGCGACGAGGACGCACAGGCCGACGACCGTCAGCGTCCAGACGGCGAATGAGACGTTCACAGGTACTCCAGAGGAAGGGGGGCATTGGCAGCGTTGTCATCACCCCTGATCATTTCCACCCCAATGCGGTGAACAACGATTCATCACCTGGCAAAATCCCCAGGTCAGTGGTGCGGGTTCTCCTGCGGCGACGCGGGGCCGACCAGGCTACCCGCCGGATGGCGGGCAAGTCCCGCCGTACGGCGGCTGCCGGAACCCGACGGGCGCGCGGACCATCGCCGTACGATCCGCCGCACGCAGCATGAGGAGCAGAAGCAATGACGCTTACGCCGCCCCCGTTCGACCCGGAACTCGCCGCCGTCCTGGAAATGATCAAGGATGCGGTGCCGCCCCAGCTGACCATGGACGAGATCGAGGCCACGCGCAACGGGCCCGGTCTCGCGATGCTGGCGGACCTGGACCTGACGCTGGGCGGGGTCTTCGAGGTCGAGGACCGGGTCGTGCCGGGCCCCGAGAACGCTCCGGACATCTCGCTGCTGATCTGCCGCCCGGTCGCTCCGGCGACGGACGGTCCGCTGCCCGTGATCTACCACGTCCACGGCGGCGGCATGGTGATCGGCAACAACCGCGTCGGCGTGGACGCCGCTCTGCGGTGGGCCGGGGAACTTGGCGCCATCGTGGTGTCCGTGGAGTACCGGCTGGCGCCTGAGCACCCGCACCCGGCGCCCATCGACGATGTGTACGCCGGACTCCTGTGGACCGCCGATCACGCCGAGGAGATCGGCGCCGACCCCGAGCGGATCGTCATCGCGGGCGCCAGTGCGGGCGGTGGCCTGACGGCGGCGCTGGCGCTGCTCCTCAGGGACCGCAAGGGTCCGCGGCCCATCGGCCAGCTGCTGATGTGCCCGATGCTCGACGACCGCAACGACACCGCGTCCACGCACCAGATGGCGGGCCTCGGCGTGTGGGACCGCACGGCCAACGACACGGGCTGGACTGCGTTGCTCGGCGAACGGCGCGGCGGCCCGGACGTCTCCCCGTACGCCGCTCCGGCCCGCGCGACGGACCTGTCCGGGCTGCCCCCGGCCTTCCTCGACGTCGGCTCCGCCGAGACGTTCCGCGACGAGGTCGTCGCCTACGCCACGAGCCTGTGGCAGGCCGGAGGTGTCGCCGAGCTGCACGTATGGCCGGGCGGCTTCCACGGCTTCGACGGCTTCGCCCCCCAGGCCGTCCTCTCCCAGGCCTGCCAGGCAGCCCAGGTGAACTGGCTGCGCAGGCTGCTGGCGGAGTAGGCGCATGGGGCCGCGCCTCCCCTGCTGGGGCGCGGCCCCCAGGGGCGGCCCCAGGCGCGCGAGGAACTGCGCGACCAGCCCCACCCGGACCGCAGCAGAACACAGGACAACAACCCGCAGGACACGTGACCGGGGGCTGGGGGGGCGCAGCCCCCAGGGGCGCGAGGAACTGCGCGACCAGCCCCCACCGGGCCCGCAGCCAAGGAACCGCACAACCTGCGGAGCACCTGGCACCATGGGGCCATGAAAGAGCTGGCGGGGCGGCTGACCGCGCTGGATCCGGATGCCGGCGCCGCCGTCCGGGTCATCGCCTACTTCGACCGGCTGACCGAGCACCGGGCCGGCCTCGAGGCGCTGGTGCGTGGGGCCGCCGTGCTGGCCGGGTGTCCTGCGCGCCTGTCGGACGCCGGACGGCGGGTGCGTCTGCGCGTCGAGACCGACGGACGCCGTCGGGACACCGAGCAGCCGCCTGACCCCGACTGGCCGTCCGCCGCACTGTCGCCGGACGGTGCCCCGGCGCTGTGGCTGGAGCGGGCGGGGCCGCCCAACGTCGTCGACGCGGTGATCCTGGAACGGGCGGCGGCTGCCATCCGCCTCGTCCTCGACCGCACCCGCGGTCGCGCGCCCTCGGCCCACGCCGACGACCCGGCGCTCGTCGAGACCCTTCTGGACGCAACCGCCCCGGAGCAGATACGGCTGCACGCGGCCGGCCGGCTGGGCCTGGACCCGGCCGCTCCGGCCCACGCGGTCGCCCCGCTGGGCGGTCCGCCCCGTGTCCTCGCCGCCTCAGCCCTGCGCGCGCCGGTCCCCGTCGAAGGCCGGCTGCCGGCCTCGGAGGACTCGGCCCGTGCCAGGCCGGCCGCCGCCGACAACGGATCCGCCGGCCTCGCTCTCCCGTCCGGCCGGGTCGGGGTCGGCCCCGCCGTGCCTGTGCTCGAACTGCCGGGCTCCTGGGCCGCCGCCCGCACCGCGCTCCGTTTCACCGCCGACGGCACCCCGTACTCCCCCGGACCACGGGTCGTGTACGCCGACGAGCTCGGCGGTATCGGGCTGCTCGCCGAGCTCGTCGTGCCGGGGGCGGAGCCGCCGCCCGATGTGCGGGCGCTGGAGGCCGCGGTCGCGGACGCGCCCTGGATGCTGACGACACTGCACGCCGTCGCCTCGACGGCGAGCCTGCGTGCTGCCGCCGTCGAGGTCAGCGTCCATCACTCCACGCTTCAGGACCGGTTGGGCCACGCCGAGGCACTCCTCGGCTGGCCCGTCCGTACCCCGCAGGGCCGGCTCAGACTGCAACTGGCCCTGACCATGCGGCATTTGGGGCGTACTTAGCGGGGCGGCGACTACGCCCAGGCCGTCACCGGAAGGAAGGAGCTGTCCTGGCGGAAGGTGTCCGTGCCGTCCGTCACGTCCACCCGCAGCTGGTAGTTGTAGTGCCGCAGGAAGTACCCCGGGTAGTTGTACGACTCGAAACGCACCGACCCCGACGCCGTGCCCGTCCGGGCGATGAACGTGGCGTCCTTCGCGAAGGTCGACGTGCCGTCGTTGGCGTCGAAACGGGCGCGGTAGTCGTAGTGGCGAAGGTAGTTGCCGGAGCTGTCGCGGAACGAGTAGCCGCTCGCGTCGGCCAGTCCGGCGACGACCGTGAAGGTGGACGCCTGCTTGAGCGCGGTGGTGCTGGAACTGCTCACCACCGGGAGGTTGAGCAGCGAGGACTGCACCTGCCAGTACCGCGTCGTGTAGTTGACCGACTGGAAGGAGCGCGTGACGTTCTTCGACAGGCTCGGGCCGCCGCTGACCGTCTCCTTGACCACTGTGAAGTGACGGGCGGTTCCGGAGATCGAGGGCAGTGCCTTCGCGGCGGTCCAGGTGGCGAACGTGTCGTAGCTGTCGCTGTAGTAGTACTTCCCGTCGCCGTAGCCGTCGAAGAAGATCCGCCAGCCGCCGTTGTCGAGCTGGATCACGGACGGGCCCTCGCGGTAACTGCCCCAGCCGGCCCAGTTGCCGGTCTTGGAGATGGTGTAGGGGCCGGCGAGGCTGGTGGCGGTGGCGTACTCGATGTACTTCGTCGTCTCGTTCTTCGGGAAGGCGTGATAGGTCGAGCCGATCTTCACGATGCACGTGTCGATGTGGTTCGATCCGATGCCCGACAGCGCCACCGGCGAACTCCACGCCGTGAGCGCGGAGTTGGTCGCCTTCAGCAGATACGGGGTGAAGATCCACTCGTCGCTGGTGACCGAGCAGGACACGATGATGTTCACGCTGCCGTCGCTGTCGACGAACCACTCGGGTGCCCACGCGCGGGACAGGTTGGTGATCGGGACCGTGTAGTCGTACAGGAAGGTCCAGTTGACGCGGTCCGAGCTGCGGGCGAAGCCGATGGTCGTGCTGGTGTCCTGCCAGGTGTGCGTGGTGTAGGTGACGTAGTAGTAGCCGTTGGTGTGCTTGAGGACGCTCGCGTCGCGGATGCGGTTGCTCGGCGGGGTGTAGGCCGAGGACTGCACGAGCCGGAAGTCCGTGGCGTCGTCGGACTGGTAGACGTTCACCGTGCCGTCGTTGCTGTTGAGGAACGGCACGATGGTGTAGCGCGTGGCGGAGCCGCTGGGCGGGGCCGCCGCGGCGGCGGTGCCGAGCAGCCCGGGCAGTTCGCCCACGACGAGCGCCGAGGCGGGCAGGACGGCCAGCGCACGCAGCAGGCTACGACGGGAGGGCGTGGGGCGGGGAGTGTTCACGTACGGCTCCTTGGTGATCCAACCGACGGCTCTCTACGTTCGACATTGCGAACGCAGTTCGGTAAATCGGTCAGACCGTAAATCCGGGTCGTGCGCACGTCAATACTTCGGACACGCTCCGGACCTGTGAACTTGCGCCCGGACGCGGTGCATTCGACATCTCGGACCGCACCGCTCCGTCAGCCGTTGCCGTGCGGTAGCGAAGCTGTGAAATCACTATGGGGAACACGCCGTCGGCCGCCGCTCGAACCGGTCGTCGACTCGGCGGCGGCACAAGGGGGCTTGGGCCCGTACGCTGTGACCATGGACGACGCGGCGATGGTCGGCTTGATGGGGCGGGTGACGGGCACGATCGGGCCGGGGCTGGTCGGCGAGGTGATCGTCCGGGTGCGCGGCGGCGCCGAGCACTTCCTGGCGTACGCCTCCGCGACCCAGGAGCGCATCGAGCGGGGGACGGTGGTCATGGTCGTCGAGTACCTGCCGCCACGCACCGTGTACGTCACCTCCGCGTACGACAGTTGAGCCCGGCGGACGTCCGGTCGGGGGGTCCGCAGGTCTGCGGACGATCACGTGTGCGTCAAGCTTGCAACAAGGATTCCTCAGCGGCTGTACCCAGGCCTCGCGCAGGAGCACCCTTGCGTCGTTCGGTGCCGAAAGGGCACCAGGCAAAGGGGGCGTATGCCGATGTTCGTCGGCGTCGTTGCGGGGGTCGCTGTAGTAGCCGTCCTCGCACTCATCGGTATTTTCAAGATGATGTGGCGGGTCGCTGAACCCAACGAGGCACTCATCATCTCCGGTTCCAAGCACAGGACCGAAGGCCTTGAAGCAGGCATGGGGTTCCGTATCGTCACCGGGCGGGGCACCCTCGTGCTGCCCGGGGTCCAGGCGGTGCGCAAGATCTCGCTCGACCTGAACGAGACCGAACTGCATGTGGACTGTGTGACCACCCAGGGCATTCCGCTCAAGGTGCGGGGCGTGGTCATCTTCAAGGTGGGCGACGACTTCGTGTCGATCGCCAACGCGGGCCGCCGTTTTCTCGACCAGCAGAAGATGATGGCGGAGCGCGTGCACAACGTGTTCGCCGGTCATCTGCGGTCCATCGTCGGCGGGTTGACCGTCGAGGAGATGATCCGCGACCGCGAGAAGCTCACCGGGCAGACCCGGGCCGCGTGCGGCACGGAGATGGAGAAGCTCGGCCTGATCGTCGACTCCCTCCAGATCCACGAGATCGAGGACCCGACCGGGTACATCAAGAACCTCGCCATGCCGCACGCCGCCGCCGTCCAGCGGGACGCGCGCATCGCGCAGGCGGAAGCGAACCGTCTCGCCACCGAGGCCGAGCAGAAGGCCGCGGCGCGGATGTCGGAGGCCACCCGGGACAGCGAGATCCTGCAGGCCGGGTACCAGGCGGAGCGCGACAAGGCGGCGGCGAAGGCCCGGCAGGCCGGACCTCTCGCCGACGCCGCCGCCCGGCAGGACGTCGTCGTCCAGGAGACGCGCATCGCCGAACTCGACGCCCTGCGCCGGGAGCAGCAGCTCCAGGCGGACGTCCGCAAGCCTGCCGACGCGCAGGCCTACGAGACTCGGGCACGGGCCGAGGCCGAGCGTGACGCGCGTATCTCGGCGGCGCAGGCCAAGGCCAAGGAGACCGAGCTCGCGGCCCTGGCCGAGGCGAACCGGGTCAAGACGGCCGCGAACGCCGAGGCCGAGTCGATCAAGGCACGAGGTGCGGCCGCCGCCATGGCGACCAGGGCCACGGGTGAGGCCGAGGCCGCCGCGTCCCAGGCCAAGGGCCTCGCCGCCGCCGAGGCGACGAGGGCGAAGGGTCTCGCGGAGGCGGAGACCATCAAGGCGCGGGCCGCCGCGCTCGCGGAGAACCAGGAAGCGGTGGTCGCCCAGCAACTCGCCGAGAACTGGCCGGAGATCGTGAAGGCCGGTGCGTCCGCGTTCGGCAGCGTGGACAACATGGTGGTGCTCAACGGTGCGGACGGCATGGCGGAGATGCTCGCCAAGGCACTCACCATGGGCGGTACGGGGCTGGGGCTCGCGCGGCAGCTGCTCACGTCCATGAACCAGAACGGGCAGACACCGAACGGGACTTCGGCGCTGAACGGGCTGGCGGCGCCGACGGTTCAGAAGGTGCCGGTGGAGAAGGACGAGGGGTGATGCGGGCGGTCGCGGGGCTCAGGCTCTAACGTGAGCCCCGTGACTGCCTTCACCGATGCCGATGTTCCGGGGCGCTATGGCCCCTCCGCCACCACCGAGGCCGATCCCCGCGACATCGGGCGGGTGCGTACGGAGTACTCGCCCGCCCACGACGGGGATCCCGATCCGGGCGAGATCGTGTGGACCTGGGTGCCTTTCGAGGAGAACGACGGGCGGGGCAAGGACCGGCCCGTGCTGGTCGTGGCCCGCGAGGCCGCCGGGACGTTTCTTGCCGTGCAGTTGTCCAGCAAGCGGCATGACGGGGACCGGGAGTGGGTTCCGATCGGGAGCGGGCCGTGGGATCGGACCGGGCGGGACTCGTGGGTCGACGTGGACCGGGTGCTGCGGCTGTTCGAGGACGGGATGCGGCGGGAGGCGTGTGCGTTGGACCGGATGCGGTTCAACTCCGTTGTGCGGCGGTTGCAGGAGCTGTACGGCTGGCGGTGAGGGGTTCGGTCGTGGGGCGCGTGCGGGTTGTGTGTGGCTGGTCGCGCAGTTCCCCGCGCCCCTCAAAGCCACCAACAGGCCGCGCCCTAGGGGACGCTCACTCCCGCGAAGGCACGTTCGAAGGCCGATCGCGTTGCTGTGTTCTTCGTGCGGTCCAGAATCGCGAACACGACCCTCTCGAATCTGCCCTCGAAACGGCCGGTCACCAGCAGGTCTCTGAAGGTGGCCGCCACCGTCGTCGGGTCGTTCTGGAAGACCCCGCAGCCCCAGGCACCCAGGACCAGGCGGCCGTAGCCCTCTGACGCCGCCACTTCCAGGACCCGCTCCGCGCGGGACGCCAGGGCCCGGGGAATCTCCGCCGCCCGCTCGGGTGCCGTTCGTCGTACGACCCCCGCGTTCGGGGCCGCCGAGGTCAGGAAGCCCGCCGTGTACGGGGTGTCCAGGAGGCGGCCCCGGTCGTCGCGGAAGACCGGCACCCCGGGTGAGTGGATGACACGGTCCGTGTAGAACGGGTCGCGGTGGGTGCGATGGTGGTCGTAGAACTCACGCACCCCCGTCAGACAGGTGTACAGCGCGGAGGCCCGGCACAGGGCCTCCTCCTGGGCCTGGGCGCCGTTCAGGTAGCCGCCGCCCGGGTTGCGGGCCGAGGAGAAGTTGAGGACCGCCACGGGGCCGGGGAGGCGGCGGGCGGCCTCGAGGCTGCTCTCGCCGGTGACCTCGAAGGACGTGTCCAGTGGCGAGGCCTCCGGGGGTACGTCCAGCGGGCCCGGGCCGTAGAGGCGGGTGCCCGCCCGGGCGGCCTTGATCGCCGCGGCGAGTCGCACCTCACGTCCGTCGGACGCGCGATAGGAACCGGCCGCGACGATCTCCTCCGTACCACGGGCGAGGTCGCGCAGGCGGGCACTCATGGCGCCACCCCCGTGTGCGCCATGACCGTGCCTGGTACTCGCTCCCCCGCCGTGCTCATACAGGCATCGTGGGTGATGCTGGACACGCGGTGCAACAGAGTTTCCCGGGTATGCGAACGGCTCACAAACGCCATGGAAACGGAGATCCATCGTCCTGAAAGTGCCCATGTGCACCCTTGTGCGATTCGGCGCCAGGGGTTTGGGTGGGACGAGCGTTGCCTGTCCGGCCCACCCGAAGCCGGGCCGGCGGCATGGTGGAATCTCAGGAGGATCCCGACATGTCCGATTCGGTAAGCGGCTGTACGAAACGCCGCACCGCTCTCTCCGAGGCCGAGGTCGAAGCCCTGGTCCGGGGGATCTGCTTCAAGACCGGACCACCCCGCACCCTCGGTGTCGAGGTGGAATGGATCGTCCACGAGCTGCGGCAGCCGCAGCTCCCCGTGCCACCCGAACGGCTCGAAGCGGCCTACGCCGCTCTGCGGACCCTGCCTCTCAGGTCGGCGCTCACCGTCGAACCGGGCGGTCAGCTGGAGCTCAGCTCCGCTCCCGCCGACTCCCTGATGGAGTGCGTCGGATCCGTCTCCGCCGACCTGGACGCCGTCCGCGCGGTACTGCGCGAGCACGGTCTCGGTATCGTCGGCATCGGCCAGGATCCCTGGCACTCGCCCCGTCGTTTCCTGCACGAGCCGCGCTACGACGCCCTGGAGCGGTGCCTCGACCTCACGGGCCCGGCCGGCCGCGCCATGATGTGCACCTCGGCCTCCGTACAGGTGTGCCTCGACGCCGGTGACGAGGAGCCGGGCCCCCTCGGACACGGACGGCGCTGGTGGCTCGCGCACCAGCTCGGCGCGGTCCTCGTGGCCGCCTTCGCCAACTCCCCGCTCGCCGTGGGCAGCCCTACCGGCTGGCGTTCCACCCGGCAGGCGCTGTGGATGGAGATCGGCGCCGGGAGAGCAGGGGCCCAGCCACTGGATGCCGAGCCGCGGCAGGCCTGGGCCCGGCATGTGCTCGACGCCCCGGTGATGTGCGTACGGCGGGACAGCGGACCGTGGGACGTGCCGGAGGACGGTCTGACGTTCCGGGAGTGGATCCGGTCGGGGGCGCCCCGGCCGCCGACACGGGAGGACCTCGACTACCACCTGACGACCCTGTTCCCGCCGGTGCGGCCACGCGGCCACCTCGAACTGCGCATGATCGACGCCCAGCCCGGCGACGACGGCTGGATCGTCCCGCTCGCCGTCACGGCCGCGCTCTTCGACGACCCCGAGGCCGCCGAGCTGGCCTACCGGGCGGTCAAGCCGCTCGCCGAGCGCACCCGGTCACTGCCCGCCCCGCACAATCCGCTGTGGTCCGACGCGGCCCGCCACGGCCTGGCCGACCCCGAGCTGCAGGAGGTGGCCCTCGTCTGCTTCTCGGCCGCCCTGGACGCCCTGCCCCGGCTCGGCGCGAGCCTGGAGGTCGTCGACGCCGTCGCCGCGTACCTCGACCGCTATGTCGTCCGAGGCCGCTGCCCCGCCGACGACCTGCTCGACAGCCTGCGCGACACGGACCGGCGTGCGCACGCGAATTCGTACGGAAAGGATCTCCGCACATGACCGACCCCGCCCTCGATCCGGAGACACTCCGGGGGCGCGCGCTCGCCGCGCTCACCATCGCGCGGGAGCGGACCGCGCTCCTCACCTCCGTCGAGGACCCCGAACTCACCGCGCAGCACTCGCCGTTGATGTCCCCGCTGGTGTGGGATCTCGCCCACATCGGGAACCAGGAGGAGATGTGGCTGCTGCGTGCGGTCGCCGGGCGGGAGGCGATGCGGCCCGAGATCGACGGCCTGTACGACGCCTTCGAGCACTCCCGCGCCGAACGGCCCACGTTGCCGCTGCTCCCGCCCACCGAGGCCCGTAAGTACGCGGCGGAGGTGCGCGGCCGGGCCCTGGACGTGCTGGAGAGCGCTCCGTTCGAAGGTACGGGTGCGCGGCTGACCGAGGCCGGGTTCGCCTTCGGGATGATCGCCCAGCACGAACAGCAGCACGACGAGACGATGCTGATCACCCATCAGCTCAGGAAGGGGCCGGCGGTTCTCAGCGCCCCCGATCCCGAGCCCGCTCCCGTCTTCACCGGTCCGGCCGAAGTCCTGGTCCCCGGTGGCCCGTTCACCATGGGCACCTCCGCCGAGCCATGGGCCCTGGACAACGAACGGCCCGCGCACCGGCGGGAAGTGGCGTCCTTCTTCATCGACACGACGCCCGTGACGAACGCCGCGTACCAGGCCTTCATCGCCGCCGGCGGCTACGACGACCCGCGCTGGTGGACACCGGACGGCTGGGCGCATGTCCGCCAGCACTCCCTGTACGCGCCGCTGTTCTGGTTCCGTGACGGCGGGCAGTGGCTGCGGCGGCGGTTCGGGGTCACCGAGGTGGTGCCGCCCGACGAGCCCGTCGTGCACGTCTGCTGGTACGAGGCGGACGCCTACGCCCGGTGGGCCGGTCGCCGCCTGCCCACCGAGACGGAGTGGGAGAAGGCCGCCCGGCACGACCCGGCGACCGACCGCTCGACCCGCTACCCGTGGGGCGACGCCGACCCCACCCCCGAGCACGCCAACCTCGGTCAGCGGCATCTGCGTCCGGCGCCCGCCGGTTCGTATCCGGCCGGTGAATCGCCGCTCGGGATACGGCAGTTGATCGGTGACGTGTGGGAGTGGACGGCGAGCGACTTCCTGCCGTACCCGGGGTTCAGCATGTTCCCGTACAAGGAGTACTCGGAGGTGTTCTTCGGGCCCGATCACAAGGTGCTGCGCGGCGGTTCGTTCGCCGTGGACGCGGTGGCCTGCCGGGGGACGTTCCGCAACTGGGACTATCCGATCCGGCGGCAGATCTTCTCCGGGTTCCGCACCGCCCGTACCCCGGAGGCAGTCTGATGTGCCGTCAACTTGCCTTTCTGGGGCCTCCGGAGGCGATCGGCAGTGTGGTGACGGAGCCGCCGCACGGGCTGTACCGGCAGTCGTGGGCGCCCCGGCACCAGCGGCACGGGACCGTCAACGCCGATGGTTTCGGGGTCGGTTGGTACGCGGAGGACGATCCGGTGCCGGCCCGCTACCGGCGTGCCGGACCCATCTGGGGGGACCGGTCCTTCGCCGACCTCGCCCGGGTCGTACGGACCACCGCGCTGCTCGCCGCAGTGCGGGACGCGACACTGGCCGGCGCCGACGGGGAGGCCGCCGCGGCGCCGTTCGCCGCCGGTGCCTGGCTGTTCGGGCACAACGGGGCGGTCATGGGCTGGCCGGGGTCCCTCGCGCCACTCGTACAGGGCCTGCCCGGCGAGGAGTTGCTGTCGATGGAGGCGCGCTCCGACTCGGCGTTCCTGTGGGCCCTGGTGCTCCACCGGCTGCACGCGGGCGACGACGTGGGGCGGGCACTGGCCCGCACCGTCCTGGAGGTCGACGCGGCGGCCCCCGGCTCCCGGCTCAACCTCCTGCTCACCGACGGCACCACGATCGCCGCGACCAGCTGGGGCGACAGCCTCTTCCACCTGACCGGGCCGGGCCCCCGCACGGTGGTGGCGTCCGAACCGTACGACGACGATCCCCGCTGGCAGGAGGTACCCGACCGCACCCTCGTCATCGCGAGCCGCACCGGGGTACGGCTCACCCCGCTCCGGGACCTGAGCGACGACCTGGCATCCGTACCACCCGAGGAGCTTCGTACGTGAGTCCGTTCCTGGTCACCCGCACCCTGCCCGAGGACGCCACGGAGGCCGCCCTGCGTGCCGACGTTCTCCACGGGCTCACCCGCACGCCCAAGACACTCCCGCCGAAGTGGTTCTACGACTCCCACGGCAGCGAGCTCTTCGACGAGATCACCGAGTTGCCCGAGTACTACCCGACCCGGGCCGAGCGGGAGATCCTGCTCGCCCGGGCCGGGGAGATCGCCGCCGTGACCGGTGCGCGCACGCTGGTCGAGCTGGGTTCCGGCTCGTCTGAGAAGACGCGGCACCTGCTGGACGCATTGTCGGAGCTGGAGACGTACGTCCCGGTCGACGTCAGTGAGAGCGCGCTGCGGCAGGCGGGCGAGGCGCTGATCGCCGAGCGGCCGGGGCTCGGCGTGCACGCGCTGATCGCCGACTTCACCGACGGGCTGGCGCTGCCGGGCACACCGGGGCCCCGGCTGCTGGCGTTCCTGGGCGGCACGATCGGCAATCTGCTGCCCGCCGAGCGGGCCGCGTTCCTGTCCTCGGTCCGTTCCCTGCTGTCGCCCGGCGACGCGCTGTTGCTGGGCACGGACCTGGTCAAGGACGAGTCGGTGCTGGTCCCGGCGTACGACGACGCCGCCGGCGTGACGGCCCAGTTCAACAAGAACGTGCTGACCGTCGTCAACCGCGAGCTCGGGGCCGACTTCGATCCCGACGCCTTCGAGCATGTGGCGCTGTGGGACTCCCACAACGAGTGGATCGAGATGCGGTTGCGCTCGCGCACCGCGCAGACCGTGAAGATTCCCGCACTCGATCTCGCCGTCGACTTCGCGGTCGACGAGGAGATGCGTACGGAGGTGTCGGCGAAGTTCCGGAAGGAGGGTGTGGCAGACGAACTCGACGCGGCCCGGCTGGAACCGACCCGGTGGTGGACCGACCAGCAGGGCCGCTTCGCGCTGTCGCTCAGCGTTGCCCATTAGCGACACCTCGCGAACCACCGCCACATGGGGCACGGTGGAACGTGGAGCGCCGCCAGGAAGATCCACTACAGCCAGCAGATCCAGTGCAGCGAAGAGGAGCACCCGCATGTCGAACCACACCTATCGGGTCACCGAGATCGTCGGCACCTCGCACGAAGGCGTCGACCAGGCCGTCCGCAACGGCATCAGCCGGGCCTCACAGACCCTGCGCAATCTGGACTGGTTCGAGATCACGCAGGTCAGGGGCCAGATCGTGGACGGGCAGATCGAGCACTACCAGGTCGGTCTGAAGGTCGGTTTCCGGCTGGAGGACGGCGAGTAGCCGTACCGGGCCGCCTGCTCAGGTCCGGCCCTCGCCCTCCTGCGCCTCTTTCAGCGCGCCGGACTCAGCGGTCCAGCGGGCCCGTACGACGCTGAAGCCGGCCCGTTCCGCGTCCTGGCAGACGAGCTCGTCGTCGTCCACCAGGACGCGGATCTCGCGGTCGCGGGCCAGGCGACGCAGGGTCTCCAGCTTGGTGCTGCGGGCGGGCCTGCGGTCGTCGTTGCGCCGCATCCAGACGCGGCCCTCGGGCAGTCCGTGCGCGGCGAGCCAGGCGAGCGTGTCCCGGCGGCAGCGTTCGGGCCTGCCGGTGAGGTAGACGACCTCGCACTCCCGCGCACTCTCCAGGGCCAGCGCGACGCCCTCGGTGAGCGGCGGGTCGTGCGGTGCGGCGGCGAAGAAGGCCGCCCAGTCACGAGGCCTGCGCTCCAGGAACCGCTGCCGGTGCGCGGTGTCGGCGAGCGTGTTGTCGAGGTCGAACACGGCGAGCGGTCTGCCCCGGTTCGAGCTGCTGTTCTGCGTCACAGACCCTGACCTTAGTCAGACCCGGCAACCTCCACGGCGTCGGCGGCCACTCCTTGGCGACACAGCCGAGGCAGAGGCGGGAGCCGTACATGCGCAACGCAGCGATCCGGACGGGAACGGCGGTCCTGGGCACCGCGTTAATGACAGCGGGGATGCTCGTGGGCGTCGCCGAGGGGGCGAGCGCCGCGACGACGCTCGTCGTGGCGACAGGCGGCGACGACTCGGCGCCGGGCACGCTCGCGCGCCCTCTGAAGACCATCCAGAAGGCGGTCGACCTGGCGAAACCGGGCGACACGATCACCGTGCGCGGGGGCACCTACGCCCTGACCGACAACATCACCATCGCCACCTCCGGCACCGCGTCCCAGCCCATCACGTTGGGCACCTACCCGGGCGAGCGGGTCGTCGTCGACGGGGAGCGGCTGCCCGCCAGCCACACACCGGTCGGGGGCAGCATCCCGCGCGGCGAGCGCGGTGCCATCCACCAGGAGGCCTCGTACTGGCGGATCTCGGGACTGGAGATCGTGAACGGGCCGTACGGCGTCTACTGCGACGGCTGCAACAACAACGTCTTCGCCCGCCTGATCACGCACGACAACTACGAGTCCGGTTTCCAGCTCCAGGGCACGTCCAGCAACAACCAGATCCTGGACCTGGACAGTTACGGCAACCGCGACCCGCGCAAGAACGGCGAGAGCGCGGACGGGCTGGCCATCAAGGAGGGCGGCGGTACCGGCAACGTCGTGCGGGGCGCGCGGCTGTGGAACAACGTCGACGACGGCTTCGACGCCTGGAAGTTCACCTCGCCGATCACGATCGAGAACACCATCGCGTACGGCAACGGCTACAACCGCTGGAACTTCCCCGACTTCGCGGGCGACGGCAACGGCTTCAAGCTCGGCGGTGGCACCCCGGCGCCCGCCACGGGGCACGTCCTGCGCAACACCGCCGCGTTCAAGAACGCGGCGCACGGCTTCACGGACAACGGCAATCCGGGTGCGATCAGCGTCAACCACAGTACCGCGTACGGGAATGCGGGCACCGGCTTCGACTTCGACATCTCCGGGGGACGCGCCACCCTCACCGCCAACCTGTCGGTCGCCGACGGCCGTGCGGTCGCTGTCGGCTCCGCCACCGTCTCGACAGGCAACTCCTGGAATCTGGGCGGCACTTGGAACGCCGCCTCGGTACTGAGCACCGACCCGGCGGCCATCACGGGCGCGCGCCGTGCGGACGGTTCACTGCCCGCCGCCCCCAGCTTCCTCGTCCCGCGCGCCGGAACGAACATCGGCGTGCGCTACTAGGCGATCTTCGGAGGCGCAGTCCGGGGCGCAGTCCGGGGGCGTGAGCGATCAACCGGAATTCAATCTGTCGGAAACATTGACTCACTCACGCCCCCTACCTATCTTTCGGTCGAACCTCCGTACACCGTTCCATATACCGAACAATGTCGGCCCGCGAACAGGCCGCTGAAGGAGACTCGCCGTGGACCGCCCCCGCTGCAGCTCGACCAGCCGACGCACGCTCCTCAAGGCCTGCACGGCCCTGGTCGTCGCCGTGACCGTGCCCGTCGCCATCGGCACCCCGGCGTTCGCCGCCGTCCCGGCCTCCCCGGCCGTCACCTTCACCAACCCGATCGCCGAGCAGCGCGCCGACCCGCACATCTACAAGCACACCGACGGCTACTACTACTTCACCGCCACGGTCCCCGCGTACGACCGGATCGTGCTGCGTCGCGCCACCACGCTCCAGGGCCTCGCGACCGCCGCCGAGACGACGATCTGGACCAAGCACGCCAGCGGTGACATGGGCGCCCACATCTGGGCTCCGGAGATCCACTTCATCGACGGCAAGTGGTACGTGTACTTCGCGGCCGGCGCCTCCAACGACATCTGGAAGATCCGCCCTTACGTCCTGGAGTCCTCCTCCGCCAACCCGATCACCGGGACCTGGACCGAGAAGGGCCGGATCGCACTGCCGCTGGACACCTTCTCGCTGGACGCGACGACCTTCGTGGTGAACGGCACCCGCTATCTGAGCTGGGCGCAGAACGACCCGGCCGTCGGCGACGGCACCAACATCTACCTCGCGAAGATGTCCAACCCCTGGACCATCAGCGGCACTCCGGCGATGATCTCCCGGCCCACGCTGTCCTGGGAGATCATCGGGCACACGGTGAACGAGGGGCCCTCCGTCATCCAGCGGAACGGGAAGCTCTTCATGGCCTTCTCGGCGAGCGCCACCGACGCCAACTACTGCCTCGGGCTGCTGACCGCGTCCGCCTCCGCCGACCTGCTCAACCCGGCCTCCTGGACGAAGAGTCCGCAGCCGGTGTTCACGAGCAACGCCGCGACCGGGCAGTACGGGCCGGGCCACAACACGTTCACGGTCTCCGAGGACGGCAAGTCCGACGTCCTCGTCTACCACGACCGCAACTACAAGGACATCAGCGGCGATCCGCTCAACGACCCCAACCGGCGCACCCGTTACCAGAAGCTGTACTGGAACGCCGACGGCACCCCGAACTTCGGCATCCCGGTCTCCGACGGTCTCACCCCGGTCCGGTTCTCGTCGTTCAACTACCCGGACCGGTACATCCGGCACTGGGAGTACCGGGCGAAGCTGGAGGCGAACGTCACCAACCTCGCCGACTCGCAGTTCCGGATCGTCACCGGGCTGACCGGCTCCGGAACCGTCTCGCTGGAGTCGGCGAACTTCCCCGGCTACTACCTCCGGCACAAGAACTACGAGCTGTGGGTGGAGAAGAACAGCGGCACGGCCACCTTCCTGGCCGACGCGTCCTTCACCCGGCGGGCGGGCCTCGCCGACCCCGCCGGGGTGTCCTTCGAGTCGTACAACTTCCCGGGCCGTTACATCCGGCACTACAACGGCCTCATCCAGCTCCAGCCGATCAGCACGTCCCTGGACCAGCAGGACGCGACCTACTACGCCGAGTAGCGCGCCGGGTGAAAACCCTTACAGATCAAGGGACTTCAGAGCTCACCTACGTCAGTCACCTCAGAGACGAGGCACATGTGACCCCCCAGCTGTCGAGGCGGTTTCTGCTCCAGAGCGCGATCCTCGCCGCCGCCGCGCCCGCGTTCGCCTACGCCGCCTCCGGACGGGCCGCCGCCGCTGCCCTGCCCGCGCCGTCCGCCTGGACGCTGCGTCCCTTCGAGCTGAAGGAGGTCTCGCTCGGCACGGGCGTCTTCGCGAGCAAGCGCCAGCTGATGCTGGACCACGGGCGCGGCTACGACGTGAACCGGCTGCTCCAGGTGTTCCGCGCCAACGCGGGCCTCTCCACCGGCGGGGCGGTCGCCCCGGGCGGCTGGGAGGGCCTGGACGGCGAGGCCAACGGCAACCTGCGCGGCCACTACACCGGCCACTTCCTGAGCATGCTGTCGCAGGCGTACGCGAGCACCGGGGAGCAGACCTACGCCGACAAGATCTCGACCATGGTCGGCGCGCTCACCGACGTGCGCGCGGCGCTGCGCACCGACCCGCGCATGCTCACCGTCACCGGGAAATGGGGCGGCGCCCACGAGAACGTCCGGGGCTCCTACCAGTACGTGGACCTCCCGGCGGCCGTACTGGGCGGCGCCGCGGCGATCACCCTGTCGATCTGGGTCAAGCCCACGCACGACGCCAACTGGCAGCGGGTCTTCGACTTCGGCAACGACACCACCCGGTACATGTACCTGGCCTCCCGCAACGGCAGCGGGGTGCCGCGCTTCGCCATCACCACCAACGGTGCCGGCGGCGAACAGGGCCTCAACGGCACCGCCGCGCTGCCGCTGAACCAGTGGAGCCATCTCGCGGTGACCATCTCCGGCACCACGGGAACCCTTTACGTCAACGGCGCCGCCGTCGCGACGAACACCGCGATGACCGTCAACCCGTCCGTCCTGGGCACCCTGACGAACAACTGGCTGGGCCGTTCCAACTACTCCGGCGACCCGGTCTACGCGGGCGCCTTCGACGAGTTCAACGTCTACTCGCGCGCCCTGACCGCGGCCGACATCACCTCGCTGCAGAGCAACGAGGCCAAGAAGTCCACCGCGGGGCTCGGCAACCTCGCCTCGTACTACTTCTCCGCCACGACCGGCGGCACCTTCGGCGACGCCTCCGGGCGCGGGCTGACCGCCACCCTGCGCCGCACCTGGGGCGGCCCGAGCCACCAGGGCTTCCTCGCCGCCTACCCGGAGACACAGTTCATCGCCCTGGAGTCGGCGACAAGCGCCGACTACACCAAGATCTGGGCGCCCTACTACACGGCGCACAAGATCCTCAAGGGTCTGCTGGACGCCTACCTCGCCACGGACGACGCCCGGGCGCTGGACCTCGCGTCCGGGATGTGCGACTGGATGTACTCCCGGCTGTCCAAGCTGCCCGACGCCACCCTGCAGCGGATGTGGGGGATCTTCTCCAGCGGTGAGTTCGGCGGCATCGTCGAGACCATCGTCGACCTCTACACGATCACCGGGAAGGCCGATCACCTCGCCCTGGCCAAGCTGTTCGACCTCGACACGCTCATCGACGCGTGCGCGGCGAACACCGACACGCTGAACGGCCTGCACGCCAACCAGCACATCCCGATCTTCACCGGGTACGTACGGCTGTACGACGCGACGGGCGAGACCCGCTATCTGACCGCCGCGAAGAACTTCTGGGGCATGGTCGTCCCGCAGCGCATGTACGGGATCGGCGGCACCAGCACGGGCGAGTTCTGGAAGGCTCGCGGGGTGATCGCGGGGACGATCAGCGACACCAACGCCGAGACCTGCTGCGCGTACAACCTGCTCAAGCTGAGCCGGACGCTGTTCTTCCACGAGCAGGACCCGAAGTACATGGACTACTACGAGCGGGCCCTCTACAACCAGGTGCTCGGCTCCAAGCAGGACAAGGCCGACGCCGAGAAGCCCCTCGTCACGTACTTCATCGGGCTCATGCCCGGGCATGTGCGCGACTACACGCCCAAGCAGGGCACCACCTGCTGCGAGGGCACCGGCATGGAGAGCGCCACGAAGTACCAGGACTCGGTGTACTTCAAGTCGGCCGACGGCGCCTCCCTGTACGTCAACCTGTACAGCCCCTCCACCCTGACCTGGGCCGAGAAGGGCGTCACGGTCACCCAGACCACCGAGTACCCGAAGGAGCAGGGCACCACGCTCACGATCGGGGGCGGCAGCGCGGCCTTCGCGCTGCGGCTGCGGGTGCCGGTCTGGGCGACGGCCGGCTTCCAGGTGACCGTCAACGGGCAGGCGGTGAGCGGGACTCCGGTCGCCGGGAGCTACTTCGCGGTGTCGCGGACCTGGCAGAGCGGGGATGTCGTACGGATCAGCGTGCCGTTCCGGCTGCGGGTCGAGAAGGCGCTCGACGACCCGTCGCTGCAGACCCTGTTCTACGGGCCGGTGAACCTGGTCGCGCGCAGTACGAGCACGAGCTACCTGTCCGTCGGGCTGTACCGCAACGCCGCGCTCTCCGGCGACCTGCTGCCCTCCCTCACCCCGGTGAGCGGCAAGCCGCTGCACTACACGCTGAACGGCACCGAGTTCGCCCCCTTCTCCGAGGGGACCGAGGACCCGACGCACGCCTATGTCCGGCGCGCCGAGCCGACGGTCGTGTTCGGGACCGTCTCCTCCGGGATCGCCAACCCGGCGAAGAGCGACGGCACCACGCTGCTCGACGAGATCTGGGCGGGGGCGCCCTTCGCGAACAAGGCCGCGCTGGTGGCTCGGGTGCAGTCGACGACGACGGCCTGGGTGTCGGCGGGGCTTCTCACGCAGGCGGCGGCCAACACGGTGGTGAGCACGGCGCAGGGCGCGTCGTACGTGTCCTGACCGACGTACGTCTCTTGATCGTCGCGGGCGGTACCCCTACCCGAGGGGTACCGCCCGTCCTGCGTGCGGACGAGCGGTGAGGCCGCCTGTACTGCGTTCTCAGTAGTCGCGATTGTCGGCAGGTGCACGACGACGGGAGGGGGGCGGTCCCGGGAACCTTGTCGGGTACCCGAGATCCGATGATGTGGAGACCTCCCCCTCGTGGCCACCTTCCTGTACAAGCTGGGCCGACTGGCCTTCCGGCGGCGCTGGTACGTCGCCCTGATGTGGCTGGCGGTGCTCGCCGCCGTCGGTGCCGGTGCCGCGACGGCGCCCGCCGCGCCCGACGCCGACAACACGATGCCGGGAATCGAGTCCCAGAAGGCCTTCGACCTGATGGACCAGCGGTTCCCCGGTTCCAACGCGCACGGCGCGAACGCCCGGGTGGTGTTCGTGGCGCCGGGCGGCGAGAAGGTCACCGCCACCGAGAACAGGGCGGCGATCGAGAAGTTCGTGGGCGAGGTGGCCGACGGTTCGCAGGTCTCGTCCGCCGCCGACCCCTTCCAGGCGCAGGCGGTCAGCGAGGACGCCTCGACGGCGTACGCCACCGTCAACTACAGGGCGAAGCCCGACGATCTCACCGACGCCACCAAGAACCACCTAGAGGACGCCGTCAAGGAGGCGCGGGGCTCGGGGCTGACCGTCGAGGTCGGCGGCACGGCGCTGGCGACCACGCCCTCGGCGGGCGGCGCGGCCGAGGCGATCGGTATCGCCATCGCGGCCCTCGTCCTGATCGTCACCTTCGGTTCGCTGGCCGCCGCCGGGCTGCCGCTGCTGACCGCGATCATCGGTGTGGGCGTCAGCATGGCGTCGATCCTGGCGCTGAGCAGCGCGCTCGGTCTGTCCTCGACGACCGGGACGCTCGCCAGCATGCTGGGCCTCGCCTGCGGTATCGACTACGCGGTGTTCATCGTCTCCCGGTACCGGGAGGAGCGTGGCAAGGGGCACGGCCCGCAGGAGGCCGCCGCCCTCGCGACCGGCACCGCCGGTTCGGCGGTCGTCTTCGCCGGTCTCACCGTCGTCATCGCACTGGCCGGGCTCATGGTGGTCGGGGTGCCGATGCTCACGAAGATGGGGCTGGCCGCCGCCGGCGCGGTCGGTGTGGGCGTGCTCGTCGCGCTGACGCTGGTACCGGCCCTGGTCGGGTTCTGGCCGAACGCCCTGCTCTCGCGCTCCGCCCGGAAGACCGGGCGCATCGAGCAGGCCGACGAGACCAACGGCGGCAGCCGCTGGGCGCGGTTCGTGCTGCGCCGTCCGATCCCGGTGCTGATCGCCTCGGTGGCCGGTCTCGGCGCCCTCGCGATACCCGTGATGGACCTCCAGCTGGGCACGTCCGGCGACGAGGCCAAGCCGACCTCCACCACCGAGCGCCGCGCCTACGACGACCTCGCGACGGCCTTCGGCCCCGGCTTCAACGGCCCCCTGACGATCGTCGTGGACGCCAAGGGTGCTGCCGACGCCAAGGGCGCGGTGGCGACGATCTCCGAGAGGATCGCCGCCACGAAGGGGGTCGTGTCCGTCTCCCGGGCCCGCTTCAACCCCGCCGGTGACACCGCGATCTTCTCCGCGGTCCCGGCCGACGCGCCGACCAGCACGAAGACACAGGACCTCGTGAAGACCATCCGGTCCGACCGGTCGGCCACGGTGGCCGGCACGGACGCGGAGTTCAGTGTCACCGGCAGCACGGCCGCGAACATCGACGTCGCCCAGAAGATGCAGGACGCGCTGGTCCCGTACCTGATCGTGGTCGTGGGTCTGGCCATCGTGCTGCTCCTGCTGGTCTTCCGGTCGATCCTCGTACCCGTGAAGGCCGCCCTCGGCTTCCTCCTGTCGGTGCTGGCGGCGCTCGGTTCCGTGATCGCGGTGTTCCAGTGGGGCTGGGGCGCCTCGCTCCTCGGCGTCGAGACGACCGGTCCGATCATGAGCATGATGCCGATCTTCCTGGTGGGCATCGTCTTCGGCCTCGCGATGGACTACGAGGTGTTCCTGGTCGCCCGGATGCGGGAGGCGTACGTCCACGGGGACGGGCCCGCGCAGGCGGTCGTCACCGGGTTCCGGTACAGCGCGCGGGTCGTCGTCGCCGCCGCGCTGATCATGATGGCCGTCTTCTCCGGGTTCATCGGGGCCGGCGAGTCCATCATCAAGATGATCGGCTTCGGACTGGCCGTGGCCGTCCTGTTCGACGCCTTCGTGGTCCGGATGGCGTTCGTCCCGGCCGTACTGGCCCTGCTCGGCAGGGCCGCCTGGTGGATGCCGGACTGGCTGGACAAGGTGCTTCCCAAGGTCGACGTGGAGGGCGAGGCACTCGCGCACAGGGCGGCCACACCCGAGGACGGGGCGGACGGAACGGCAGACCGGGAGGCGGTCCGGGTCTGACATTCGGCCGTACGCCCTGGGGGCCGCCCGTGCTGGACACACGGGCGGCCCTCGTCGGACGTCGTGCCGCGCCGTCGTGGACCATGGATCCACGCCCTTCGACCGGAGAGAGCCGATGAACATCGCCATCGAGCGCTACATCGCGGACCATCCACGTGTCGTCGACACGGTGACCGTGGTGACGCTGTTCGTCCTCTTCCTGGTCGGCGCCCGGATCAGCCTGCCCGGCGCCACCCGGCGCGAGGAACTGTGGCCCGCCGTGCTCCTCGCCGTCAACGCGTGCGCCGGCGTGCTGCTGAGCCGCAGCCGTCCACGTACGGCCGTCGTCGTGACCACGGCCTGTGCGATGACGGCGAGCGCGCTGGGATATCTGCTCACCGTGCTGATGCTGGCCCCCGCCATGGTGGCGATCTACTGGCTGGCGGTTCTCACCGACCGCAGGACGACCCGCTTCCACTGCGTCGGCGTGATCGTCGTGCTGGTGACCACGGCCACGATCCTCGACCCGGTCGACCACCCGCTCGTCCTCAAGACGGTCGCCCCCATCGCCTATGTACTCGTCCCGGTCGCCGCCGGCAGCGCGCGACGCATGCGTCGTGCCTACCTGGACGCCGTGCACGCCCGCGCCGACCACGCCGAGCGGACCCGCGAGGAGGAGGCCCGCCACCGGGTGACCGAGGAACGCATGCGCATCGCCCGGGAGTTGCACGACGTCGTCGCCCACCATCTGGCTCTGGCCAACGCCCAGGCGACCACCGCCGCACATCTCGCGCGCAGCAACCCCGAGCAGACCCGCCGGATGCTCAACGACCTCACCGGCACCACCTCGTCGGCGCTGCGCGAGCTCAAGGCCACCGTCGGTCTGCTGCGCCACGCCGACGACGTCGACACCCCGCTGGAACCGGCCCCCGGGCTCTCCCGGCTCCCCGAGCTGATGGACACGGTCCGCTCCGCCGGGCTCGGGGTCACCCTCACCACCGTGGGCAGGGAACGCCCGTTGTCCCCGGGGGTGGACCTGACGGCGTTCCGGATCGTGCAGGAGGCTCTCACCAACATCACGAAGCACGCGGCCGGAGCGGCGGCGTGTGTGCGGCTCGCGTACTCGGCGGACCGGCTGGCCATCACGGTCACCAACAATGCCACCACCACCTCGGTCCCCGCAGGTCCCGCCGCCCCCGTGCCTGCCCACGGTTTCGGTCTGATCGGGATGCGGGAGCGCGCCCAGTCCGTCGGCGGCAACCTGGAGGCAGGACATCGCCCGCAGGGCGGATTCGAGGTCTCCACCGCGCTGCCCCTCTACCCCCAGCCCTCGGAAGAAGAAGAGCGCACCTCATGACCATTCGTGTCCTGCTCGCCGACGACCAGGCCCTGCTCCGGGCGACCTTCCGGATCCTGATCGACTCCGAGGCCGACATGACGGTGGTCGGCGAGGCCACCGACGGCAGCGAGGCGGTCGAGCTGACCCGCGCCCATCTCCCCGACGTGGTCCTCATGGACATCCGGATGCCCGGCACCGACGGACTGGCCGCCACCGCCGCGGTCTGCGCCGACCCGGAACTGTCCGCGACGCGTGTGCTGATCCTGACGACGTTCGAGACGGACGAGTACGTGGCCCGGGCGCTGCGGGCCGGCGCCAGCGGCTTCCTCGGCAAGGACGTCACCGCCGAGGCACTGCTCGACGGCATCCGCACGGTGGCCTCCGGCGAATCCCTCCTCTCCCCGGGCGCTACCCGCACCCTCATCACCCGCTTCCTCAACTCCCCGGCACCGGGCACCCAGTTGGCGACCCCGGAGGCGCTCGCGGCGCTCACCACCCGTGAACGGGAGGTGATGTGCCTGGCGGCAGAGGGCGGCTCGAACGACGAGATCGCGGCGAAGCTGTACGTCAGCCCGCTGACCGTGCGTACCCACGTACACCGCGCGATGACGAAACTGGGCGCCCGCGACCGGGCCCAACTGGTCGTCATCGCCTACCAGTCGGGGTTGGTGCGGGCCCTGCCGCCGCAGACGTCGTGAGCCGCGGGACGCCCTACAGTCCGTACCGCCGGGTCGGCCGAGCGGCCCGCTCGCCCTCCCCTACGACCGGGGGCACCATCAGTCGCCCACCGTCGTCGGCTGCACCGTCTCGTTCGCCGGTGCCTCGGCCGGGGTCCCGGAGCGGGCGCGCCGGGTTCGCCACGCGCCGGCCCGGGCTGCCAGGGGCTCGGTCCAGCGGGCGGTGAGCGGGCCTGCGACGACCAGGATCAGAACGTACGCCGTCGCCAGCGGGCCGAGGTCGGACTCGATGCCGGCGGTGACCGCGAGGCCCGCGATGACGATGGAGAACTCGCCGCGCGCCACCAGCGCGCCGCCCGCCCGCCAGCGGCCCTTGACCGAGATTCCGGCGCGGCGGGCCGCCCAGTAGCCGGTGGTGATCTTCGTGCCTGCCGTGACGACGGCGAGGGCGAGGGCCGGCAGCAGCACGGGCGGGATACTGGCCGGGTCGGTGTGCAGCCCGAAGAAGACGAAGAAGATGGCCGCGAACAGGTCCCTCAGCGGACTGAGCAGGGTGTGCGCCCCCTCCGCCACCTCGCCCGACAGCGCGATCCCGACGAGGAACGCCCCTACGGCGGCGGACACCTGGAGCTCCTGGGCGATGCCCGCGACGAGAATGGTCAGGCCGAGGACGACCAGCAGCAGCTTCTCGGGGTCGTCGCTGGAGACGAAGCGGGAGATGACCCGGCCGAAGCGGACCGCCACGAACAGCACCAGCCCGGCGGCCCCCAGCGCGATCGCCAGGGTGACACTGCCGGCGGCGAGCGAGACACCGGCCACCAGCGCGGTGACGATCGGCAGATAGACCGCCATCGCCAGGTCCTCCAGGACCAGGATGCTGAGGATCACCGGGGTTTCGCGGTTGCCGACCCGGCCCAGGTCGCCCAGCACCTTGGCGATGACACCGGAGGACGAGATCCAGGTGACCCCGGCGAGCACGACGGCGGCGACCGGGCCCCAGCCGAGCAGCAGCGCGGCGACGGCGCCGGGCAGCGCGTTCAGGGTGAAGTCCACCAGCCCTGCCGGGTAGTGGGACTTGAGGTTGGAGACGAGATCGCTGGCCGTGTACTCGAGCCCGAGCATCAACAGCAGCAGTATGACGCCGATTTCGGCGCCGGTCGCGATGAACTCCTCGCTGGCGCCGAGCGGCAGCAGACCGCCTTCGCCGAAGGCGAGACCGGCGAGCAGATAGAGGGGTATCGGGGAGAAGCTGAGCCGGGCGGCCATCCGGCCGAGCAGCCCGAGCGCGAGGATGATGGCACCGAACTCGATCAGCAGAACCTGGGAGTGCATGGCGGTGTCACTCCCGTCCGAGTATCGCCGCGGCGGCGTCGACGCCCTCGCGGGTGCCGATCACGATGATCACGTCACCGCCGGCCAGCCGGAAGGCGGGCGTCGGGGAGGGGATCGCCTCGGCCCGCCGCAGCACAGCGACCACGGACGCGCCGGTCTCCGTCCGCATCCGTGTCTCCCCGAGGACCCGCCCGTTCCAGCGCGACCCGGCGGCGACCTCCACCCGCTCCGCGACCAGCCCCAGCGGTGTCGTGGACAGCAGACTGGAGCTGTGGTGCGAGGGACTCAGCGCGTCGATCAGCGAGGCCGCCTCGGGCGCGGTCAGCCGCAGCGACTGGGCGCACGAGTCCGGATCGTCGTCCCGGTAGAGGTTCACGGTACGGCCGCCGTCCCGGTGGGCCACCACCGACAGATGCCGTTGCTCACGTGTGACGAGGTCGTACTGAACCCCTATACCCGGCAGTGGAGTCGCCCGCAGGCGTGGCGCAGACACGTTGAATCCCCTTACTGATCGGCTGAGTTGGACCTTTGCCGGGGCTCAGGCACCCGTGGCCCCGTCGACGAGTTCGCGCAGGAGGTCGGCGTGGCCGTTGTGGCGGGCGTACTCCTCGATCATGTGCACCATGATCCAGCGCAGCGAGAGCCCCTGGGTACCTGCCATAGCCGCCTCCGCCTCCGACAGGCGTCCGGACTCGTCCAGTGAGCCGGCGGCGGTGACCAGCTCCCGGCTCCGCGCGACCTCCGCCCGCCAGACGGCCAGCGCCTCGTCGAGGCCGCGCTCGGGGACGAGGGTGAAACCGTCGCCCTTGCCCTCCGGGTACACGAGGGGCACGTCGAGGCGCGCGAACACCCGCTGGAACCAGTTCCGTTCGACCTCGGCCAGGTGCTGGACGAGCCCGAGCAGCGTCATCTCCGAGGGAGCCGCCGAGGCGAGGCGCAACTGCCGGTCGTCGAGGCCCTGGCACTTGAGGGCGAGGGTGGCGCGGTGGAAGTCGAGCCAGGCACTCAGCATGGCGCGTTCGTCGGCGTGCGCGGGAGGTATGGGACGGCCGTCCGGTGTAGTCGACATGTACTGCACCCTCGCACAGGTGCCCGGCGGGCCGCGAGGAATGCGTGCGGCGGGAAGATCGCCGGCAGGGCACATCCGAGACCGTCCGGAGCCGTCCGGAGCCGTTGTGCCGAACCCACCAGGTCATCCGGTGCGATCACGGCGACCGGGTCCGGTGCTGTCCGCGACCCGGTTCTCCTTGCTCGACCGGTCCCGGAAGCCGGGGCTCTGCGGGACACCGTCGCACCGGCCCGGGAGGCGGAGCCACCCGGTTTCCACCGGTACCGGGTCTCCGAACACCATGGCGTGCCCGGGGTCGCCGGTTCCGCGCCCATCGTGCGGGCCGCGGCCGTGGCAGCCGCGGCCCGCACCGATCCGGGCCGGCACGGGCGGCGTCGTACACCGTCTCCAGGGACGCAACCGCTGTCGGTGGGCACCTACCGGCCGGTGGGCGCCCACCGCCGAAGACCGTCGGCATGCGGAAGGGGCAGTGTCTGTCAGCCGACCGGCTTGAACGTCCACAGCAGGTTGTTGTGCTGCTGCCACGTCCACTGCTTGGCCACGGACCCTGCGGCGACCATGCCGCCGCCGTCGAGGGCCAGTCCGGTGGTGCGGTTGGTGACCGAGTACTGGCCTTGGCCGCGGTGGGTGATCTGCCACTGCTGGTTGGTGCCGCTGTTCCAGGCGGCCTGCCGGGCCGGATCGCCGTTGGCGGTGGCGCCCCAGCCGTCGGCGACCATGCCGTTGGTGCGGTTGACGAGCCTGTAGTAGCCGTTGCCGAGTTCGATCGCCTGCCACTGGACGTTGGCGTTGTCCACCGGCTCCCACTGCTTCAGGTTCGAGCCGCTGGTGAAACTGCCGCCGCTGTCCAGCACCAGACCGCTCGTGACGTTGCCCAGGCGGAAGTATCCGGCCGGGTTGAACGTCACCTTCAGTGAGGCGATGGCGTCGTTGTTGCCGGTCACCCGGAGGTCGGGGTTGTTCGAGGTGAACGTCCAGGCGGTGCCGGTGAAGTTGTCGCCGGAGTAGCCGGTCACCTGGTAGCCGTCGGGCACCAGGACGGAGGAGGCCGCGGCGGGCCCCAGACCGGCGGCGGACAGCTGGGAGGAGGTGTAGCTGCCCAGTTGCAGAGCGGCGCGGGTGCCTTGGTAGTCGACGTTCTGGAACACGCTCGGTGAAACCGTCGTGGGCATGCCCTGGACCTCGACGCACACCACCGAGAGGTTGGCGTTCGGCGCGGTGGCCGGCACGGTGACGTTGATCTTGTCGGTGACGGTGTACGAGAGCGAGGCGGAGGGGTTGTTCAACAGATAGACGCGGCTGATCGTGTTGTCGATCCGCGGTATCTGGAGCCGGCCGTTCGTGGGCCAGGCAAAGACATGGGCGAAGAGCTTGCCGTTCTTCCTGGTGAGCCTCCCCCACGAGGGCTCGGTGGTGAACGGACTGCTGCTGGTGCCGTGGATGCTGTCGCTGTACGTCGACATCCATGAGGCCAGGCCGTTCAGGACGGTCTGGGATCCCGCCGTGACCGAACCGTCGCCCTTGGGGCCGATGTTCAACAGGAGGTTGCCGTCCCGGGACACCACCGTCACGAGCTCCTGGATGATGTCCTTGACGGATCTGTAGGAGTTCTCCTTCGACGCGTTGTAGCCCCAGGCGTCGTTCATGGTGACGCACCGCTCCCACGGCCGGCCCATCGGCTCGTCGGGTATCCCGAACTCCGCGACGTCGTAGTCGCCGAGACGGTGGCCCCGCTTGACCCGTTCATTGACGATGAGGCCGGGCTTGCGGGCGATCAGCCAGTTGTAGAGATCGACGCCGTCCGACTCCAGCCACCAGTGCTCCAGGGTGGCGCTGGCAGGCTCGTTGAACCAGTCGCCGTCGAACCACAGCAGGGCCGGGTCGTATCGGTCCAGCAGTTCCTGGAGCTGCGCCTTCATGTCGTTGATGTAGGCGGTGCGGGCGGCCTGCGACGACATCGTCGTGAGGCCGTTGTCGTGGCGGTCGGTCTGGGAAGGGTGGTCCCAGTCGAGGATCGAGTAGTACAGGCAGAACTTGATCCCGCGGCTCTCGCACGCGGACTTGAGCTGCATGAGCGGGTCCGTCTGGACGCCGCCGAAGTCGTGCAGGTTGTACTGCTTGGTGCCGGTGGCGTCGGTGAAGCCCGGGACGTTGGAGTCCCACATCGCGTAGCCCTCGTGGTGCTTGGCGGTGATCACGAGGTACTTCATGCCGGCGTTCTTGGCCAGCTCGGCGATCTGGGCGGCGTTGAACTGGCTCGGGTTGAAGTTCTGGGTGACCTGGGTCTGGTAGTTCGCCTTGCTCCACCGCGAGTTGGTGAACGCCCATTCGCCCTGGCCGAGCTGCGAGTACGACCCGTAGTGGATGAACATCCCGAACCGGGCCTGGTACCACCAGTCCATCTTCGAGGGGACGGTGTACGCCTCGGCGGCGGAGGGCCACAGAGCCTGCGGCAGCCCGAAGGCGGCGACTCCACCGGCAAGGGCGGCGGCCTTCATCAGAGAGCGTCTGCTGAGGGAGGCAGAGGACATGGTGCGGCTCCATGTGTCAGAGGGGGATGACAGGGCGCTAGGAGCGGAACGCCGACATGGCGGCCGTGCTCCGCATCACCCAACAGAAGACATCGGATGGATTTATAGGAGAACGACCATGGCCGCGTCTACAGTTGAGACGAGATTGACCCAAATTCACGAAAAAACAGCAGGCTCTCAGAGGTGTTGATCCCGAAAGATCACCCCACCACGATCAACTGCGATTCCATACATGGGATCTCTCGGGCGGGCTGAACGGCTCAGTCGAGCGGCGAACCCCCGGCCGACCGCCCCCGAAGAAGAGGCGGCACAGCCGGCCTCATTCTTCGGGGGCGCGGGGAACTGCGCGACCGGCCGCCGCAGGGCGTGCCTACGCGGCGGAGCCGACTGCCCGTCCGGCATCAGCCGTCCGGGCCGGAGCAAGCCGATCCGGACGGCTGCCCGGCGTATCGGCGTGCCGTGCCTCGGCCGGCGAGGGCCGGTGCGGGCCGAGGAGCGGCGGCTGGGCAGCTCTGGCCAGGGCGCGCCGGTCCCGATGGCTCCCCGGTGCTATGGCGTCCCGTACCTCGACCTCGGCCACCAGCCCGCGGGCCGACACCACTCGCCACACCGACGTGAGCAGGGAGTCCTCGCCGACGAAGGCGGGCGCCGTGCTGGCCGCTCCCCCGGCGAGCCGGTAGTGCAGGTGCACCGGCTGGACGGGGACCCCTGCGTCCAGCGCGGCCTGGAACACCGCGCGGCGGAAGTGGCCCTGCGCCTTGCCGCACCAGGTGCTGCCCTCGGGGAAGGCAACGACCGCCGTGCCCGCCCGCAGCGCGTCGGCGATCCTCGCGACGGTCTGCGGCAGTGCCCGCAGCCGGTCGCGCTCGATGAACAGCGCACCACTGGTCGCGGTCAGCGCGCCCGCCACCGGCCACCGCCGGATCTCGGCCTTGGCCAGCATCCTCGCCGGCCGTACGGCGGCCAGCAGCGGGATGTCCAGCCACGAGATGTGGTTGGCGACCAGCAGCACGCCTCCGGTGGGCGCGCTGGGACCGGTCACCCGGAGCCGGACGCCCGCGGCCCGCACGATGGTGCGGGCCCAGCGCCGTACCCACCCGGCGGGGATCAGCCTGCCGAGCGGGCACAGCATGATGCCCGCGAGCAGCACGACCAGGACGGTCACCAGCCGCAGCACGGCCAGGGGTGCGGCCGTCGCGGAACCCGTCGTCTCCACACACGTCCTCGGGGTGCAGGGCGCGCTGGGCAGCCAGACGCTCATCAGGCCGGGACGAGGGAGAGGAAGTGCCGCAGATAGCGCTGGTTGATCCGGCGCATCGACAGCAGCACGTAGAGGTCGGCGACCCCGAAGTCCGGGTCGTGGGCGGGCTCCCCGCAGACCCAGGCGCCCAGGCGGACGTAGCCACGCAGGAGCGGGGGCAGCTCGGTGCGGCCGGCCGGACGGGCCACGCCCTCGGCGGACCAGGGCAGCAGCGGGCGTACCCGGAACTCCTCCGGAGCCAGGTGCCGGTCGCGGACGCGGTCCCAGGTGCCGGCGGCGAGCGTGCCGCCGTCGGAGAGCGGGATGGAGCAGCAGCCGGCCAGCCAGTCGTGGCCCCGGTCGACCATGTAGCGGGCGATCCCGGCCCAGACGAGGCCGATGACCGCGCCGTCCCGGTGGTCGGGGTGGACGCAGGAGCGGCCGACCTCGACCAGGCCGGGGCGGATCGCGTCGAGCGGAGAGATGTCGAACTCGCCCTCGGAGTACAGGCGTCCGGCGATCGCGGCCCGCTCCGGGGGCAGCAGCCGGTAGGTGCCGACGACCTGGCCGGTGAACGTGTCACGGACCAGCAGGTGGTCGCAGTACGCGTCGAAGGGGTCGATGTCGAGGCCGGGCTGCGGGGAGGACAGCAGGGCGCCGAGCTCACCGGCGAAGACGTCGTGGCGCAGCCGCTGTGCGGCTCGTACGTCGTCCTCGTCGCGGGCGAGGGTGACGGTGTAGCGGGTGGGTGTGGCGGGGAGCGGAGGACGTTCGATGGTGGAAACGCCGGTCATGGCTCTCTCCTGGTCACGGGCCGGGGACGGCGGGGGCTGAGCTGGCCGGTCCCGTTACGTCCGGCCGTATCAGTTCTTCCGACTGCGGCTGTCCTGCGCGTGACTCTCGAAGAGCGATCGGGTGTGAGCTTGTTGAATGCCAGGGGTGCCTGGTGGGACCGGCAATGAGCACCACTGCCGGTCCCACCCGTCCGCACCCTTGTCGGCGAACGGTCACTGGAGCGCCCTGACAGGGGCGCGGGGCTGAGACATTTACGGCTCCGCCGGGTGGGCGCGACCAGCCACGACGGGACGCGCACCCGACAACGGCCCTATCGCTTCGCCTCTCTCCGAGCGGCTCGCAGCCACTCCTTGTTCATCCCGGTGATGGAGACGAGGGGGATGCCCTTCGGGCAGGCGGTGGCGCACTCCCCGGCGAGGGTGCAGCCGCCGAACCCCTCCTCGTCCATCTGCGCGACCATGTCCAGGACGCGGGTCTCGCGCTCGGGCGCGCCCTGCGGCAGGACGTTCAGGTGGTTGACCTTGGCGGAGGTGAAGAGCATCGCCGCCCCGTTCGGGCAGGCGGCCACGCAGGCCCCGCAGCCGATGCACTCGGCGTGCTCGAAGGCGAAGTCCGCGTCCGGTTTCGGTACGGGGGTGGCGTGGGCCTCGGGGGCGGCGCCGGTCGGGGCGGTGACGTAGCCGCCGGCCTGGATGATCCGGTCGAAGGCCGACCGGTCGACGACGAGATCCTTCACCACCGGGAAGGCGGCGGCGCGCCACGGCTCGACGTCGATCGTGTCGCCGTCGGCGAAGGACCGCATGTGGAGCTGGCAGGTGGTGGTGCGCTCGGGCCCGTGCGCGTCGCCGTTGATGACGAGCGAGCACGCACCGCAGATGCCCTCGCGGCAGTCGTGGTCGAAGGCGACCGGGTCGTCGCCCTTGAGGATGAGCTCCTCGTTGAGGGTGTCGAGCATCTCCAGGAAGGACATGTCGGCCGAGATGCCGTCCACCTCGTACGTGGACATGGCGCCGTCGGCGTCGGCGTTGCGCTGCCGCCAGACGCGCAGGGTGAGCTTCATGCGTAGCTCCGCTGGGTGGGGTGGACGTACTCGAAGACGAGGTCTTCCTTGTGCAGGGTCGGGGCCTCGCCCGTCCCGGTGAACTCCCAGGCGGCGGCGTACGAGAACTCCTCGTCCCTGCGCTCCGCCTCGCCGTCGGGGGTCTGGGACTCCTCGCGGAAGTGGCCGCCGCAGGATTCGGCGCGGTGCAGGGCGTCGAGGCACATCAGCTCGGCGAGTTCGAGGTAGTCGACGACGCGGTTCGCCTTCTCCAGCGACTGGTTGAACTCCTCTCCGGTGCCCGGGACCTTGATCCGCCGCCAGAACTCCTCGCGGATCTGCGGAATGCGCTCCAGTGCCTTGCGCAGGCCGCTGTCGCTCCGCGCCATTCCGCAGAACTCCCACATCAGTTCGCCGAGTTCACGGTGGAAGGAGTCGGGCGTGCGGTCGCCGTCGACGGAGAGAAGGAGGTTCAGCCGGTCCTCGGTCTCCGCCAACACCTCCTGTACGACGGGGTGTTGGGCGTCGACGGGATCGCGGCCGGGGTGGCGGGCCAGGTAGTCGTTGATGGTGGCCGGGAGGACGAAGTAGCCGTCGGCCAGGCCCTGCATCAGCGCGGAGGCGCCGAGCCGGTTCGCGCCGTGGTCGGAGAAGTTGGCCTCGCCGATCGCGAACAGGCCGGGGACGGTGGTCTGGAGGTCGTAGTCGACCCAGAGGCCGCCCATCGTGTAGTGCACGGCGGGATAGATCCGCATGGGGACCGTGTACGGGTCCTCGGCGGTGATCCGGGCGTACATGTCGAAGAGGTTGCCGTACTTCTCCTCGACGGCCTTGCGGCCCAACCGTGCGATGGCGTCGGCGAAGTCGAGGTAGACGCCCTGTCCGCCGGGTCCGACACCGCGCCCCTCGTCGCACACGTTCTTGGCGGCGCGGGAGGCGATGTCGCGCGGCACGAGGTTGCCGAAGGAGGGGTAGATGCGCTCCAGGTAGTAGTCGCGCTCGTCCTCGGGGATCTCGTTCGCGGGCCGCCGGTCCCCCTGGGCCTTGGGCACCCAGATGCGGCCGTCGTTGCGCAGCGACTCGCTCATCAGGGTGAGCTTGGACTGGTGCTCGCCGGTGCGCGGGATGCACGTCGGATGGATCTGCGTGAAGCAGGGGTTGGCGAAGAGGGCGCCGCGCCGGTGGGCCCGCCAGACGGCGGTGGCGTTGGAGTTCATGGCGTTCGTGGAGAGGTAGAACACGTTGCCGTAGCCGCCGGAGGCGAGGACGACGGCGTCCGCGAAGTGGCTGGAGATCTCCCCGGTGATCAGGTCACGGGCGACGATCCCCCGGGCCCGTCCGTCGACGACGATCAGGTCGAGCATCTCGGTGCGGGCGTGCATCTCGATGTTCCCGGCGGCGATCTGCCGGCTGAGGGCCTGGTAGGCGCCGAGCAGCAGTTGCTGTCCGGTCTGGCCGCGGGCGTAGAAGGTCCGCGAGACCTGGACGCCGCCGAAGGAACGGGTGTCGAGCAGTCCGCCGTACTCGCGGGCGAAGGGAACGCCCTGGGCGACGCACTGGTCGATGATCTCGACGGAGATCTGCGCGAGCCGGTGGACGTTGGACTCGCGCGCCCTGAAGTCGCCGCCCTTGACGGTGTCGTAGAACAGCCGGTGCACGGAGTCGCCGTCGTTGCGGTAGTTCTTCGCCGCGTTGATGCCGCCCTGGGCGGCGATCGAGTGGGCCCGGCGCGGGGAGTCCTGGAAGCAGAACTGGACGACGTGGTAGCCCTGTTCGGCGAGCGTGGCTCCGGCGGAGCCGCCCGCGAGGCCGGTGCCGACGACGATGACGGTGTGCCCCCGCCGGTTGGCGGGGTTGACCAGCCTGGCCTCGAAACGGCGCCTGTCCCAGCGTTCGCCCACCGGCCCGGCGGGCGCCTTGTGGTCGACGAGGGGCTCACCGGTCGTGAACTCGCTGTATTCAGAGGTCATTTCAGCTCACCACTCCGGTCATGACGCCCACGGGTACGGCGAGGAAACCGGCCGTGAGCAGCAGCGCGAGTACGTTGGCGACGGTCTTGAGGGCGCGGTCGCGGGTGCGGCTGCCGGCGCCGAGGGTCTGGGCCGCGCTCCAGAATCCGTGCCGGATGTGCAGGCCGAGGGCGAGCATCGCGACGATGTAGATGACGTTGCCGTACCAGGTGGAGAAGGTGTCGACGACGTTCTGGTAGGGGTGGCCCGGCTGGAAGCCGCCCGAGTGGACGGTGCCGGTGGTCAGGTCGAGGATGTGCCAGACGATGAAGAGACCGAGGATGGTCCCGCCCCAGCGCATGGTGCGCGTCGCGTAGCTCGTCCGCGCCTTCCTGTGCACGTACTTGCTCGGCCGGGCCCGGATGTCGCGGCGGCTGAGCTGGTAGGCGGAGGTGGCGTGGGCCACCACGGCGGCCACGAGGACGATCCGGATGAGCCAGAGCGTCCACTCGTAGTGCATGAAGGGCTCGCCGACCGTGCGCAGCCAGTGGGCGTAGTGGTTGAACTCGCCCGGTCCGAAGAAGATCTTCAGGTTGCCGATCATGTGGACGACGAGGTACAGCAGCATGATCAGACCGCTCACGGCCATCACGGTCTTCTTGCCGACGGAGCTGTCCCACACCGTGCGTGCCATGGACGACCGTCGGTCCGTCCGCGTTGCCAGAGCCATGGCCAAGACGCTAGGCGGCGGAACCCCGATCGGTCCAAGACATGGTCCGGCTCGTTTCCATAGCCAGTGCCTATGCACGGCCTATGCTGGACGCATGCAGTTCCAGCAGCTCCAGTACTTCGTGGCGGTCGCCGAGACCCGGCACTTCACCCGCGCCGCGGATCTCGTCCATGTCGCGCAGCCCTCGCTCTCCCAGCAGATCAAGTCGCTGGAACGGGAGTTGGGGGCCGAACTGTTCCTGCGGGCACGCGGCAACATCACCCTCACGGACGCCGGCGAGGCACTTCTCCCGCTGGCCCGGCGGATCCTGGCCGACGCGGACACCGCCCGGCACGAGGTGCAGGAACTGGTCCAGCTCCGGTCCGGGCGGATCCGGCTGGGGGCGACGCCGAGCCTGTGCACGGGTCTGCTGCCGGACGTGCTGCGCGCCTTCCACGACCGCTATCCCGGCATCCGGCTGCTGATCGAGGAGGGCGGCTCGCACGACCTCGTACGGGAGCTGGCGCGCGGCGCCCTGGACCTGGCCCTGGTCGTCCTCCCGCTGCCGACCCCGTCCCCGGCGCTGACCACGGTGGAGATCCTGCGCGAGGACCTGGTGGTGGTGTCGTCCCCGGAGGCACCCGCACCCGGCCGGGGCCGGCGGACCGTCCGCGTCGCCGACCTGGAGGGCGAGCGACTGGTGATGTTCCGGCACGGCTACGACCTGCGCGAACTGACCGTGGCCGCATGCCGCTCCGCCGGGTTCGAGCCGGACTTCGCGGTGGAGGGCGGTGAGATGGACGCGGTGCTGGGGTTCGTGCGGGCGGGGCTGGGCGTGGCCGTCGTACCGCGCATGGTGGCGAGCCGGTCGGGGCGCGGGCTGCGGGTGACGCCGTTGGCCCGGCCGGGGTTGTTCCGGGCGATCGCCCTGGCCCACCGGAGTGATGTGGCTCCGCCTCGGGCGGCACGGGAGTTGCAGCGGATGCTGTTGGAGCGGTGAGGGGCGCTGCGCCGGGCTGCGGGAGGGGCGGCTCGGGTCATGGGCACAGCTCAGGCCGTCCGTGGCTGGTCGCGCAGTTCCCCGCGCCCCTACAGGGCGCGCTGCCCGTCAGGTCTGATTCGGCGGCACCGGGGTGCCCTGGTGGTAGTACATGCGCCAGCCCGTTTCCTCGTCCCGCTTGCGCCACAGGGAGCTGCGGCGGGCCCGGTGGCCGTCGAAGACCGTCTCGAAGGTGAGGTGCACCAGGCCGGGGGCCAGGAGCACGCCCGTGATCGCCGACGGCTCGTAGCGCGGGCCGTCCGTCGAACTGCCCGGCTTGCCGGGAAGCCCGGTGATCGTCTCCTCGTACGTGTAGCGCCGGCCGGAGGCGCCGACCTCCACGAACTCGGGGTCGAACAGGCGGGCGACCTCGCCGGAGGAACGGAAGGCGGGGTCCATCAGGCGCAGTTCGCCCGCGATGGCCTCGTTCACGTCAGCTGATTCCTGGGTCACCCGCACATGATCGCGGGTGACCCCGGCGCCCCCGCAACCGAGTTGTCGGCTCAGCCCGTCGCGTCCACCAGTGCCAGGTCGTGCAGGCGTTCCGGCGGGCCGGGGCGGGCGTAGTACCAGCCCTGGGCCGTGTCGCAGCCCAGTATGCGGAGCTGTTCGGCCTGGGCGCCCGTCTCCACGCCCTCGACCGTGACCGTGAGGTTCAGGCTGTGGGCGAGGGAGACGATTCCCTCGACGATCTTGAGGTCGACGGGGTCCGCCGGGAACTGCTGCATCCCCTGGGTGAAGGAGCGGTCGAGCTTGAGGATGCTCACCGGCAGGCGGCGCAGGTTGGCGAGGTTCGAGTAGCCGGTGCCGAAGTCGTCCAGGGCGATGTCCACGCCCATCTCGGCGAGGCGGCGCAGGGGTTTGAGGAGGTCGTCGTCGGCGCCGATCAACGCCGACTCCGTCACCTCCAGGCACAGGGCCTCGGGTTCCAGACCCGCGCGTTCCAGGATGTCGACGGTGTCCTGCACCAGACCGGGGTGGGTGAGCTGGCACGGGGACAGGTTGACGTTGATGCGCAGCGGGCCCCCGGCCGGGTGTCCCCCGTACTGTTCCTGCCAGTCGCGGGCCTGCCGCACCGACTGGTCCAGGACCCAGCGGCCGAGCGGGACGATCAGGCCGGTGTGTTCGGCGAGCGGGATGAAGCGGTCCGGGCCGAGGACACCGTGCTGCGGATGCAGCCAGCGCACCAGTGCCTCCGCGCCGCGGACGCTGCCGTCACCGAGGTGGACCAGCGGCTGGTACTCGATGAAGAACTCGCTGCGGTCCAGGGCGGCCGGCAGCGCGGTGGTCAGCCCGTGGCGGGTGATCGCCCTCAAGTCTGCCTCGGGGTCGGCCAGTTCGAAGCGGTTGCCGCCCGCCGACTTCGCCCGGTACATGGTGATGTCGGCGCTGCGCAGTACTTCCGCCGGGCCGCGCTCCCCCGCCGGTCCCTCGACGATGCCGATACTGCCGCGCACGGTCAGCTCACGGCCGTCGACACTGACCGGCGCGATCATCGCGTTCATGATGCGGGCGGCGAGTTCGTCGACCTCGCGCTCGGTGTCGGGGCCGGTGGTCAGCGCCACGAACTCGTCGCCGCCCAGCCGGGCCACCATCTCGCCCGGCGCCGTCGCACAGGACTGCAGCCGGTCGGCGACCTCGACGAGCAGCCGGTCGCCGGCCGCGTGGCCGAGGCTGTCGTTGATGGTCTTGAAGCCGTCGAGGTCGAGATAGCACAGGCCGAAGCGCTGGCCCTCGCCCGCGGACACCGCCTTCTCCAGGCGTTCGAAGAACAGGGTGCGGTTGGGCAGCCCGGTGAGCGCGTCGTGCGTGGCCTCGTACCGCAGCCGGAGGTTGAGGAGACGGCGCTCGGTGGTGTCCTCCATCAGGGCCAGTTGGTACTGCGGCCGGCCGTCGGCGTCGCGCAGCAGGGAGACCGTGAGGTTGGTCCACAGGACCGTTCCGTCGGGGCGGTAGAACGCCTTCTCGACGTGGTAGTGCTCACGCTCGCCGCGGACGAGTTCGTCGTACAGCCGCCAGACCTGCGGGGCGTCGTCCGGATGGGTCCAGTCCGTGACATTGCGGCCCCGTACGGTCTGCTCCGAGCCGCCGAACATGCGTTGCAGCGCGCCGTTGATCTGGAGGATGTTGCCGTCGAGGTCGGCGATGCCGATGCCTATGGCCGCACCCTCGAAGACCGCCCGGAAGCGGGCCTCGCTGTCGTGCAGCGCCTCGGCGACCGCGCTGCGCGCGGTCTGCGCGGCCCATGCGATCGCCTCCTGCTCGGCCAGTGTCCGGTCGCGCAGCGCGGCGGCGTATCCGGCGGACATGGCGTGCTGGAGCCTCGCCGAACGGGCGCGGAGGTCCTCCTGGGGGCCGTCCTCGCCGCAGTACAGCACCAGATAGGCGTCCACGCAGTCGAGCGAGCGGCTGAGCGCCTCGGGGTCGGTGCAGTGCGCGGAGACCAGCGCCGCGCCGACCGCCCGGCCCTCCTCCGCGTCGAACGTCCTGGCCAGCAGCGCCTGGCTCAACCGCCCGGCGAGCGGCAGGAGTTGCTCCTCGAACTCCACCCGGGTGAGTGACGTGGAGGTCACCTGGTAGACCGCCCGGCTCCAGATGGTCGCGAACCTGCGGAGTCTGTCCTGAGGGCCGTCCGGCTCGGCGGTCACGCCTTGCGCCCCACGCCGGCGAATCCGGAGAAGGAGTACGCGTCCTCGTCCTCCGGCGCCGTCTCCGGCCGCCACTGCGGCATGGGCACCAGTCCCGGTTCCACCATGTCGTACCCCTCGAAGAACCGCGCGATCGCCTCGCGCGAGCGCATGACCAGCGGATTGCGAATGCCCTTGTATACGTCGACCGCGCCCTCGGCCCGCTCCTGCGGCAGCGGGATTCCCTCGTACGAGGCATGCGTCAGGACGAGCAGGCTGCCGGGAGCGAGCGCGTCGCGCAGCTCGGCGACCGCCGTGTACGGGTCGTCCATGTCTTCCACGAAATGCAGTATGGCAACGAGAAGCAGGGCCACTGGCCGGTTCTGATCGATCAGAGCCCGCACCTGGGGGCTGTCCAGGATCTCCCGGGGCTTGCGCAGATCGGCGGCGAGGACGTCCGCCCGCTCGTCCCCGGCCAGGACCGCCTGGCTGTGTGCGACGGCAACCGGGTCGTGGTCGACGTACATCACCCGCGCCTCGGGGCTGACCTCCCGGGCCACTTCATGGACGCTGCCGAAGGTGGGAATGCCGGAGCCGATGTCGAGGAACTGGGTGATGCCCTCGGCTGCGGCGAAGCGGACGGCCCGGCGCATGAACGCGCGGTTCGCCTGCATGATCTTCGGAAGTCCCGGCATGAACTCCATGGCCCTGCGGGCCGCTTCCCGGTCGACCTCGAAGTTGTGCGATCCGCCCAGGTAGAAGTCGTAGATCCGGGAAACGCTCGGCACCGAGATGTCGATGCCCCGGGGGGCCCAGGCAGGACGCTCCATCTATCTATCTCCCAGGAGTTGGCAGGCGTTGGCGCTCCAGTGTTCGAGCTGAGGTTACTGATCGCCTGCCAAAGGGGCGAGCCTAAACGGAAATTGACCATCCGTTCCCGGTCACTGCCTGCGGCACGTGCCGAATTGACGTACCGCGAACTCCCCTACGAAAAGTATCCGGAGCATTGCAAAGAGTTCTCAAGGGTTACGAAGCAGTCGCCGCCGACTCCCCGTTGAAATACGGCGAGTCGGGGACGATTCACCGGCAAATCGCCCTGCCTACGGATGACTTCCGGACATGCCGAAGCGGCCTGTTCCCTCCGGCTCGCACGGACTGTGCGGGACGGAGGGAACAGGCCCGGAGAAGTCGGTCTCCCCTGTCGCCGGTTCGGCTGTTACTGGTTCGGCGCGCCGACCAGCTTGCCGTCGGGTGCCACGGCGTACCAGGTGCCGCCGACGCCCTGGCCGTTGGTGTCGCCGGCCTTCTTGTCGTTGATGAAGGTGTAGATGGGCGAGCAGTTGAGCGTCTGCTGCTCGGCACCGTCGGGCCGGGTGAAGTTCATGTAGCCCTTCTCCTTGATGCCCTTCGTGTTCTTGAAGGCGACCGGCTCGACGACCGGCCACTTGTCCAGGCAGGCACCGACACAGGCGGACACCGGCTTAGGCCAGGCCTCGTCCTTCAGGAAGCGGTAGACCGTCATGCCGTTCTTGTCGACGACGATCGTCCCGAGCTTGGGGTCGTTGCGGGTGGACAGGCCGGGCAGCGAGGCGAGCGTCGCCTTCTTGCCGTCGGGCGCGAGGCCGTACCACTTGCCGCCCACACCCTGGCCCTTGATGTCGCCGGGCGCGGTGTCCTTGGCGTAGTAGTAGGCGGCCCAGCCGCCGACGGTGAGCTGCTTGGTGCCGTCGGAACGGGTCACCTCGCCGAGCAGCGCGGCATCGATACCGGCACCGGCCGTGACATCGTCCGCCGGAACCGGCGGCCAGGCGGTGGCGCAGTCGCCGTCGCAGTTGGACTTCGGCGGTTCGGCCGTGTCCTGGTCGAAGCGGTACAGCGTACGACCGCTGTTGCTGGCCAGCACCTTGCCGACCTGCGCGTTCGTGACCACGTTCAACTGACCGGCAGCGGCCGAGCCACCGGCGGCGGCCTGCTCGCCGTTGGCCTCCGTACCGGTGTCGGTACCCGTGTCCGTACCGGTACCCGTGCCTGCCGTGCCCGTGCCGGCCACAGAACCGTATCCACCGGCGGCCGGTGCCGCCGCGCCGACGTTCTGGCTGCTCGTGTCGGCGCCCTTTTCCTGACCGCACGCCGTCGTCAGCGCCAGCACGGCCGCAGCTGACGCTACGAGTGAGGCGCTCCGCCAGGAGGTCTTCATTACGTACTCCCCGTAATCATTAGGGTGTTGCGACGCCCTGCTGGGCCGCCGCACGGTCCTAGGTACGGGCGGGGATGGTCACTCCGTTCAACCACCGCACAAAATTCTTTCCGAACCCTGTGGCCACACCCGGACCACCCGCCACAACTCGCACACGAGGACGACCACCAGCCACACCTAGAACGCGTGATCCAAACCGCTGCACGACATATGTCACTCGTTCGGGGCAATCTCCTCGCGCTCCCGCGCGCGCGGGAGCACCCAGCACACATGATCTTCGTCGTGTATGGACCCACACGGACCCGATTCGCCCTCGCCATACGGTTGTTGGCACTGCTGGCACTGACCTGGCTGCTCGTCGGCGTGCCGGTCGGCACGGCCGACGCGAAGACATGCGTCTCCGTCTCGACCGGCTCGGGCAGCGGCACCTCGGTGACGGTCACAGGGAACGGCGCCACGGTCACGGTAGGCACCGGTGTCCCGGTCGCCGCCGGAGACGGCTGGTCGGTCGGCGTGGGCAACGGTGGAGCAGCCGTCACCGGAAACGGCACGGCCGTCGTCGTCGGCACCGGCTCCTGGTGCCCGAGCCCGACACCACCCCCGCCCTGCCCGACACCGACCCCGACACCGACGCCCACTCCGACACCCACGCCTACTCCCCCACCGACGCCCACACCCACGCCGGAACCGCCACCACCACCGAAACCGAGGCCCACCCCGACCCCGACCCCTGAGCCCACTCCCCCGCAGAAGCCGACGCCGGCACCGCCGCGACCGGTCGCACCGCCCGCCCCGGCCCCGCGGCCGACCCCGAGTCCGCCGCCCCCGGCTCCCGCACCCGCCCCCGTGCACACACCCACGCGCACCTCGAAGCCGGGCCCGACCGCCTCACCGGCTCCGGTGAGCTATCCGCCGTACCACGTGTCCGCCCGCAAACGGACCGTCCGCAGCGGCCCGTCGCTGGTCTCGTTCACCCTGCTCGTCACCGTGCCCGCCGTGATCGCCGTCGCCGCACTGCGTCCGCGCTGACCCCTAGGAGACATCCCCTTGTCGGAATGGCTTGTTCTCGCCGTCGCGATCGCGGCCGCGTGCGCGGTCGTCATCCTCATCACCTTCGTACGGGACCGCAGGGCCCCGGACGACGAGGATCCGTCCGACACCCCGGACGTCATCGAGTACATGACGATGTGGATCGGGGTGGTGTACGCCATCGTGCTGGGTCTGGCCATCGCCGGCGTCTGGGAGGCGCGCGGCGTCGCCCAGGACCACGTGTCCAACGAGGCCCACGCGCTGCACGAGATCTCGGAACGGGTCCGGGTGTATCCGCCGGACGTCCGTGACCGTATTCGGGACGACGTCAACGCCTATGTCGGACACGTCGTCAAAACCGAGTGGCAGGAGATGGCCGACAACGGCCAGGTCACCAAGCGCGGCGACCAGTTGTTGCAGCGCATCCGCGTCGACGTCACGGACTACGAGCCGACGACGGACTTCCAGGCGCAGGCCTACCAGCCGCTCCTCGACCAGGTGACCGCGGCGGACCAGGCACGCACGGCCCGCGCCGACTCGACCGGGCCGACCATGCCCGGCGTCGTGTGGTTCGGTCTGATCGCGGGGGCCATGATCACGGTCGGCATGATCTTCGCCCTCCAGATCCGCCGTACACCGCGCGAACTGATCCTGGCCGGGCTCTTCTCGACCCTGATCGCCTTTCTGCTCTTCCTGATCTGGGACTTCGACGCGCCCTACAGCCGTGGCATCACGGCCACGGCGGATCCGTTCCTGACGCTCTTCCCGGGCGTGGGCCGTTGACGTTGACCGCACATGGTCCGGTGACGACCGGCTGACGGTTCCTCACCGGACGCATCCACGGGGGACACCCGCCACGCGCGCGTGTCCCCCGGCTCGCCCAACGAGATCCCCTGAGCGGCCCACACCCGTGCCCCATTCGCACGACACCGATCGCGCGTACGCACACGCGTTCCTAGCGTTTCGGATATCGAGGTGCATTTCTGGCGCGACCGGTACGGCGCGAGCGGAAAAGGTCCGCAGCTGCTCCTCGGGGACCCGGAGGACTCATATGCACGCGATACGCGTCGCCTCGGCCGCACTGCTGGGCGTCACCGCCCTCGCCTGCACCGCGCCCGCCGCTCAGGCGGCCGTCACGAACAACAACGTCACCTCGTTCGGCTTCAGTGTCGCGCCCTCGACCATCGCGGCGGGCGGACAGGTCACCCTGCGCGTGGACAACTGCAACGACGACACCCGGGTCTCCTCCGGTGTCTTCGATCCGGTCACCATCCCCAAGGGGCACTCGTCGGCGACGGCGAAGGTCGACTGGGACGCCAAGCCGGGGGCCGCGTACCGGGTGACGTTCACATGCGGCGGCGAGAGCGGCCACACCGACCTCACCATCGCCGTCGGACACCCCAGCGACCCGACGCACTACCCCCTGCCCATCCAGCGCGGGGTGCACGCGGGTGAAGGAGGCAGCGTCGCCGGTTTCGACCTCAAGGAGATCGGTCTCGGCGCGGCACTGATCGCGGGGTCGCTGGCGGTGGCGTACCACTTCTCGCGCCGTCGCCCGAGCGACGACAACGCCTGACCGGCGGCACCAGCACAGCCCTTCGCCCCGGACCCTGACGGGTTCCGGGGCGAAGGGCTGTCGACGTGCGGTCCGCGCTCCGCAGGAGTGAGCGTCAGATCCGGTTCTCGGACCGGCGGCGCATCCAGAACACACCACCGCCGACGAGCGCGGCGGCCACCAGCCCGCCTCCGATCGCCATGTCGGTCGGGGTGGCCCCGGTGGAGCTGCTGCCACCGAGACCGCCTCGGACGCCACCGATGACCGTGAACACGCTGGTGAAGGACCTGGACTGGTTGTCACAATTCGTCGTGACACTGTACGAACCCGCGGTGGCGTTCGAATTGACGGTCACCGTCGCCGTCGCCGAGTTGCCGTTCATCGACTTGAACTTGGTCGTCGGGAAGGCGTTGGAACTGATGGTGCTGTCCTTCATGGCACAGGCCGAGCCATTGGCCGTAAGCACCAGCTGACCGCCCGGCGCGATGACGCTGGGGGCGGCGGTGACGCTGGACGGCTGGTCCCAGGCCGAGGCCGCCGGGGCGGCGAGCCCCACCGCGGCAGCCGTGGCGGCAGACACCACCAGGGCACGAGTAGTACGCATGTGAACCTCCGCGGAAGGCGCCCCGGGACCCGTCCCCGGTCGATCGGCGAGAAAACGCCTCCCAGACGAACCCTCAGATGCCATGCGCGCAGCCGCATTTCGGGAATGGTCCGTCCTGGTGAGGGACACGCCGACACAAGACCGCACAATCAGATATTGCCGCAGGTCACGGACCGTCAGAAAAAATACTTGCGACGCCGACCCGGATGGCTCACGAACGACACAGCCGCCACCCGTTCGCTGCTGCCCCGTCGCCGGTTTCCCGTCGGGCACTTAGCGTTCTCGTATGCGCGATTGACACGGCGACGGCCGGGTCGAGAGGGGATGGCGAATGTACGGGTCCGAGCTGGCGGAAGAAGAGGAGCGGCGGAAGAAGCGCGCTCCGTGGGGCGTGATAGCGCTTGTTCTGCTGACCGGCCTCGCTCTCATCCGAAACGGTTCGGGAGAGTTCGACGTGGGTCCGCCACAGCCCGCGTCGGCGGCGGCAGCGGACAGCCGTCTCCCGGGCGGCACCTTCTCCAATGTCCCGGCCGCTCTGCCGTACTCCGTGGTCGACCGGGTGCGGATCCCGGCGATCTCGGTCGACGCGCCGGTGCTGCCGGTTGGTCTGGACGCGGCCGGCTGGGTGGACGCCCCGCCGCCGGAGGACCCGAACCTGGCCGGCTGGTTCACCGGCGCCGTGTCCCCCGGCGAGAAGGGCACCGCGGTGGTCGTCGGGCATGTCGACAACAAACAGGGCCCCGCCGTGTTCTACGGACTGGGGGCCCTCAAAAAAGGTCATCGCGTCGAGGTCCAGCGCCAGGACGGAAAGGTCGCCGTCTTCGAGATCTACGGCATCGAGGTCTTCGAGAAGAACAATTTCCCCGGCGACCGCGTCTACGGCAGCAGGAACACCCCGGAATTGCGGGTCATCACCTGCGGGGGCGGTTTCTCCAAGCAGAACGGATACAACGGGAATGTCGTGGTGTTCGCCCGCCTGGTCGAGGTTCGCTGAGCGTTCCCCGACCGGGCGGGCGAAAGCCCGTCCCGGCAATCCGGTTACGTGTAATGCCGGGTCGGTACGGTGATGTGGTATCCGGAGTCCAGCAGTTCCGGCAGATAGTCGCGCAGCGCCCGGACGCTCTGCGAGCGGTCGCCGCCGGCGTCGTGGGAGAGCACCACGACACCCGGGGCGGCGCCGCGCTCGACCCGGTCGGCGATGGTGCGGGCGCCGGGGGTCATCCAGTCGAGGGTGTCGACGGTCCAGGCGAGCGGCTCCATGCCGAGGTCGGCGCCGAGTTGGAAGGCGGTCCGGTTCCAGGCGCCGTAGGGCGCGCGGAACCAGACGGGCGGTTCACCGCAGGCGTCCTCGACGACCTCGCTGGTGCGAACCATCTGGGAGCGGATCTCGGAGCGCGAGAGGCGGGTGAGCAGCGGGTGGGACCATGTGTGGTTGCCGACGACGTGTCCGTCCTCGGTCATCTCGGCGAGCAGGTCCTTGTTGTCGACCGCCATCTCCCCGCACACGAAGAACATCGCGCGGACATCGTGCTCGCGCAGGGTCCGCAGGATGTCCGGGGTGTAGCGGGGATCCGGGCCGTCGTCGAAGGTCAGCACCATCGTGCGGCCCCGTCCGGACACGCGCAGCAGCGGCTCGTGGCGGACCAGGGTGCGCCCGTGGGCGACGGTGCGCGGCGGGCCGTAACCGGTGAGGGGTTCGAGGCGGTACGCGGAGGGCTTGAGCGCGCGGTGTGCCGGGGGGCCCGCGGCGGGGGCGGCGGGCCTGGCGGCCGGGGTCGTGTCCTGGCCGGTGGTGAGCAGCGCGGCCGTACCGGCCGCTCCCACGGCGGCGGCTCCGCCGATCATCAACGCCCGGCGCCGTGTGAGCAACTGATCCTTCGTCATGAGTCATCAGTCGCCCGGTCCGGTCCTGCCGCCCCGCATCGACACCGGTGCGGCGGCAGGAAAGCACCCGTTGGGACCAGTACGCGCCCACGCCTCCCTGCTGCCTACGACGGCCGGTTCCCGGCGCCAGGGTGCTGTTCACGCGCGCCCCGCGTGCCCTGTGGACCCCCTGCTCCCGATAGCCTCGCAGCGTGACGGAACACCAGCATTCACCCCGGGGCGAGCATCAGTTCGAGCGAGGTACGGACGGCCCGAAGGTCATCGTGGTCGGTGTCGACGGCTCCGACTCCTCGCTCCGTGCCGCCGCCTACGCCGCGGGGCTGGCCCGGCGCCAGCACGCGCTGCTCGCGCTGGTCTACGTACAGCCGGTGCTGACGGCGGGCGCCGCGTTCGGGGCGCCCGTGGCGGAGACGACGGAGAGCATCGCGGAGGATCTCATCGGGCAGATCCGGCAGTCGACCGAGCAGGTCAAGGGGATATTCGATGTCCGGTGGGAGTTCCACACCCTGCGCGGGGACCCGTACGCGGGTCTGGTGAAGGCCGCAGACGACCTGAAGGCGGACGCCGTGGTCGTCGGCACGTCCGAGCAGGCGGGCCACCGGATCATCGGTTCGGTCGCGGTCCGGCTGGTGAAGGCGGGCCGCTGGCCGGTCACGGTCGTCCCGTAGCGGGTCCTACCGGCCCATCGTCAGGCCGTCCTGGCCCGCTCCCCGGCTCAGGACCACATCCCGGATACGGTCGCGCACGGCAACCGACATGCCTTCCTGCCGGGGGTCCTGGGGCCGTCCCCCGGGAGAGTGCAGGACCACCCGGCCCGTGTCCAGGTCGTACTCCTGGGGCACGAACTCGGCGCGGGTCACCTCCCAGCGGTCGCCCTCGCGGGCCGGCGGGGCGAAGGTGAAGCGGCCGAGGGTGCCCTGGTTGCCGCGCGGGTCGCTCTGGCCCTCGTGGTTGGTCATCGCGCCCGCGATCTGGTCGCCCATGCCGTAGATCACCCAGGTGCCGTTGACCTTCTCGTAGGCCTGCGGGACGTGGGCGTGGGTGCCGAGGATCAGATCGATGTCGGGACGGCCGTCGTCGGTACGGGAGGCGGTGAGCCGGTCTGCCAGGCCCAGTTGGGTCTCGTCGGGCTCGTCCTGCCATTCGGTGCCCCAGTGCAGGGACACGGCGACGACATCGGCGCCGGCCCGGCGGGCGGCCCGGGCGTCGGCGACGATCCGGTTCTCGTCGATGAGGTTGACGGCCCAGGGCTGCCCGGCGGGCAGCGGATAACCGTTGGTGTCATAGGTGTAGGAGAGGTGGGCGACCTGGGCGCCGCCCGCGCGCAGCAGCGTGACCGCGCCCGCCTCGTCCGCCGTGCGTGCCGATCCCGCGTGCCGTACGCCGGCCCGGTCGAGGGCGTCCAGGGTGCGGTGGATGCCGCCCGCGCCGTCGTCCAGGGTGTGGTTGGAGGCGGTGGAGCAGCCGTCGTAGCCGGTGTCGGCCAGGGCCTGCGCGATCTGGGGCGGGGACTTGAAGGCCGGGTAGCCGCTGTAGTCGCCGTCGGCTCCGTACACGGTCTCCATGTGGCAGAGCGCGAGGTCGGCGCGGGAAACGACGGGGGCGATCCTGGCCAGCATCGGGCGGAAGTCGTGGCCGGTACCGCCCGCGTCGGCGTTCGCGCGGGCGATGACCGAGTCGTGCGGCAGGACGTCGCCGGAGGCGAGGAGGGTGAAGCCGCGGGTGGGTGGGGGCGCCCCGGGACGTCCGGTCGCGCCCGGTGGCTGTCCGCCCTGGCAGGCGGCGGTGGCCGCGACCAGAAGGGCCACCGCCAGTCCCCTGGTCGTCGGTCGGCTGCGCATGATCATCGACTCACTCCGTCGCGGTCGTATGTACATATGTATCTGTACGAATCCGCATACGGCCTCAAACGGGGAAGCGGCCGTTCAGAAGAGGAACCCACCGTTCGGACCGTTCGTCGCACCGTTCGTCGACGGGTCCGACCGTCCGCCGCACACTCCGGTCCACGCTCTGTCCCGAATCGGGACCCTGCGATGCCATACGGCCATGACGGCCGGAACCACCATCACCCACGGGACGACGACCGCCGAGCACGAGCTGGCCGCGCTGCAGCGCGAGCACGGCCGACCGCTCTTCGCCCTGCTGCTGCGCCTGTGCGACGGCGACCGGCAGCGCGCCGAGGACCTGGTGCAGGAAACCCTCGTCCGCGCCTGGCAGCACCCCGAGGCGCTGCGCGCCGACGCCTTCGACTCCGTACGGCCGTGGCTGCTGACCGTCGGTCGGCGGCTCGCCATCGACGCTCGGCGGGCCCGGCAGGCGCGGCCGGCCGAGGTCGGGGACGCGATCCTGGAGAACGCGCGGGTGTGCGCCGATCACGCGGAACGGTCCGCGGCGACGCTCGATGTGCGAGAGGCTGTGAAGACACTCACTCCCGAGCACCGTGAAGTCCTGGTGCTGGTGTATTTCCAGGGGGCGAGTGTGGCGGAGGCCGCCGCGGCACTGGGTATCCCGCCCGGTACGGTGAAGTCCCGCGCGTACTACGCACTGCGCGCCCTGCGCCGAGTCCTTCCGGGTTATGCGGCCGACCTGCGGTGAAACCAATGGCCCGGTCAAACCTCGGTAAAGTGCCTTGCTGAGGACCATGGTTGAGCAATCAGCTGTCTTCATCCGTGTCCGAACCGGGCGAAGTCCCGGAGGCCCGGGGTCGGGCGACGCGCACGCACCGGAGGAAGGCAGGAAGGGATGCTGCACAGAGGTCAAGAGAGCACCGACGGCACCGGCGGAGGCGAACTCACCGTCCCCATGGCCTGGTTGTACGCCGAGTACATCGCCGACGAGCTGTTGCGGACGGGCGACCTGATGCCGCCCACGTCCTTCGAGTTCCGCGCGGGTCGGGACGCGCTGGCACTCACCATCTTCCTGTCCGACACCAGCGGTGAACTCTCGGGCATCCGGGTCATCACTCAACTGGAGAAGTGGCTTTCGCTCACGGCGTACGACCAGCCCTGGCAGGACTGGGTCCGGACACGTATTTCCAGGTTGGCGGCCGATGCTCTCGAATCGAGGGCGCCGGCGCCGGACTTGGACCTGGCCGCCGCCGCCTGGCGCTGGCTGGAGGAGACCGAGCTGCTCGCCCCGGACCTGGACGCCGTACCGGGAGGCGGGCCCGTGCTCGGTGAGGACGACGGACCGAAGGTGTGGACCCCGGCCTGGCGGCTGGGACTGCCTCTCGGGCATCTGGCGATCCATCTTTTTTAGAATCCGACCAATCCGCGGTCCCCACCGCTCCGAACACCTTTGGTCTCGATTCGGTATGGGGCTTGAGTGATTCCGCGGTCCGGTGCGTACCGGTGGTAGCAACACCACCCCACCCGTACCATCGGCACGAGGATTCGGCATGAGGTCCCTGGAACTGCATCGCGACGTCGGCGCATACGCGCTCGGCGTGCTCGACGAGGCGGACGCGTACCGCTTCGAGGACCACCTCATGGAGTGCCCTCAGTGCGCGGCCCATGTAACCGAATTCGGTCCCGCCACACGGCAGTTGCTGCTGTACCGGCGGGCCACGCCGCGCTCCGTGCACCCCATGACCCAACCCGGTCCCAGGCTTCTGGACCGGTTGCTCGGCGAAGTCGCGAACCGGCAGCGGGCCGGCCGTCGGCGCTGGTTGTACGCCGTGGCCGCCTCGGTGGTCTTCGCCGTGGCCGGGCCCGGTATCGCGATCATGGCGAGCGGCGACGCGGACCGGACGCAACAGGTCACCGCGACCGACGAGCGGTCCGGCGTCTGGGCGCAGGTCACCAGTGAGAACACGGTCTGGGGCAGCCAGATCGAACTGAAGGTCAAGGACGGCGCCGGTCCCCGCGCCTGCCATCTCGTCGCCATCGCGGACGACGGCACGGAAGAGACGCTGACCAACTGGAACGTGCCCGAGCACGACGCCCGTGAGAGCACGATGATGGGCGCCTCGACCCTCCACCCGGACCAGATCGACAAGTACGAGCTGCGCACCACCGACGGCCTGCACCTGGTCACCCTGGACGCCCCCTAGCCCGACGGACGCCTGCCGTGGGCTGCCCGTCGGCCTACTTCAGCAGGCGTGACATACGGCGGTCCGCGAGCGGTCTGCCGCCCGTCTGGCAGGTGGGGCAGTACTGGAGCGAGGAGTCGCTGAAGGAGACCTCGCGGACGGTGTCCCCGCAGACCGGGCAGGGCTCGCCGGTCCGGCCGTGCACCCGCAGGCCGCTCTTCTTCTCCGCCTTCAGGCGTCCGGCCGCAAGGCCCCGGGAGCGCTCGATCGCCTCGGTGAGCGTCGTGCGCAGTGCCTCGTACAACCGCCGGTTCTCCTCCGGCGTGAGTGAGGCGGCCAGCTTGAACGGGGACATCCGCGCGACGTGCAGGATCTCGTCGCTGTAGGCGTTCCCCACCCCCGCGATCAGGCTCTGGTCGCGCAGCGCGCCCTTCAGCTGTCGCCGCTCCCCCGTCAGCAGACCGGCGAGGCGCGCCTCGTCGAAGTCGTCGGCGAGCGGGTCCGGACCGAGGCGGGCCACACCGGGCACCTCCTGCGGATCGTGTACGACGTACACCGCGAGCCGCTTCTGGGTGCCCGCCTCGGTGAGGTCGAAGCCCTCGCCCGTCTCCAAGGCGACACGCAGTGCGAGCGGGCCCTTTCCAGGCTTCGGCGGGCCGTCGCGGAGGCGGTCGCGCCAGTGCAGCCAGCCCGCGCGGGCCAGATGGGTCACGAAGTGCAGGCCGCCGTCCGCCGTCAGGTCGAGGAACTTGCCGTGCCGGTGCACTGCGGTGACCTCGCGGCCCTCAAGGGCGGTGACCGGTGGGTCGTACGTCTTCAGGACGCTGATCGCGACGGGCAGCACGCGGACCATCTCATGGCCCACGAGCCGGTCGGTCAGGAAGACCCTGAGCGCTTCGACCTCGGGAAGTTCCGGCATACGTCCAGAGTGCCACCGCGCGCCCCGGCGCTCAGCTCGTGGGCGGCACCGCGAACTCGCACCACACGACCTTGCCGCCACCCCGCGCCTCGACGCCCCAGTCGTCCGCGAGGAGGTCGACCAGGAGCAGGCCACGCCCGGAGACCCCGGACTCCCCCGCCTCCCGGCGGCGCGGCAGCGCGCTGGAGGAGTCCTCGACCTCGACGCGCAGCCGTCGTTCCGTGCCGCTCAGCACGCGCAGGGTGACGACCGCCGCGCCCTCGGTGTGCATCAGGGCGTTGGTGATCAGCTCGTCGGCCACCAGTTCGACCTCGTCGGCGCATTCCCGGGCGCCCCAGGCCCGGACCGCAGCGCCGATCATGTGCCTGGCCTCGCTCAGCGCGTCGGGGTCGGCGGGCGCGACATGCTGCTGGAGCCGGCCGGCGGACTGTACGGCGGCCAGTCCCCGGCGGCGCAGGAGCAGCAGGGCCACGTCGTCGTCCCCGCTTCGCTCGTCGGCCACCTCGATGAGGCAGTCGGCGAGTTCCCAGACGCTCTCCGGGCCTGCGGCGATGAGCGCCCGGAGGGTCCGCAGCCCGTCGTCGAGGTCGGCGCCGGGCTGCTCGATGAGCCCGTCCGTGCACAGCACCAGGGTCTCGCCGGGGTCCAGTTCGAGGGTGGCCACCGGGTAGGTGAGGCGCCCGAACTCGGCGGAGAGGCCGAGCGGCAGCCCACCGTCGACCCGGACACGGTGGCAGGTGCCGTCGGCGCGCCGGACCAGCGGGTCGAGGTGACCGGCGCGGACCGCCTGGACCACCCCGGTGGAGAGGTCTGCCTCCGCGTACAGGCAGGTCGCGAAGCGGTCGGTGTCGAGTTCGTGGAGGAAGACGGAGGCACGGGCCATCACCGTGGCGGGCGGGTGCCCCTCGGACGCGTAGGCCTTCAGGACGATCCGCAGCTGGCCCATGACGGCCGCCGCGTGGGTGTCGTGGCCCTGTACGTCACCGATGACCGCGCCGACCCGGCCGCCCGGCAGCGGGATCACGTCGTACCAGTCGCCGCCGATGTCCCGGCCGAGCTGGCCGCCGGAGGAGGCGGCGCGGTAGCGGACGGCGATGTCGGCGCCGGGCACGTCGGGGATGGAGCGGGGCAGCATCGCCTGCTGGAGGCCCTGGGCGAGGTCCTTCTCCTGCTCGTAGAGCATGGCCCGCTGGAGGCTCTGGGCGATGCTGGTGCCGAGCGCGACGAGTACGGCCCGGTCCTCCGCCGAGAATCCGTACCGGTCGTTGTAGAGCAGACCCATCGCGCCGATCGGCCGGGCCTGCGCGATGAGCGGCAGATAGGCGGCCGAGGTGATCTTCAGGTCGGTGAGGTGCGGCCACAGGATCGGGTATCCGTCCGCGAACTCCTCCGGCGACTCGATGAAACGCGGGCTGAGGGTCCGTACGACGTCGCCCATCGGGTAGGGCTCGTCGATACGGGTGATGCGGGTGCCGGGTACGGAGGCGCCCGCCGGGCCCTCGGCGACCAGCCGGATACGGCCGGCCTCCACCAGGCCCATGACCAGGCTGGCCGCCCCGAGGTGGGGCACGCCGTGGGAGTCGGTGAGGACGTCGATGACGTCCTCCACGGTGCGGGCGTGGGCGAGGGCCGCCGTGATGACCGTGACGACGTTGGTCTGGCGGCGCCGGACCTCGTCCTGGGCGGCCTGTTCGCTACGGGCCTGGCTGTCCCGCAGCTCCTGCGTGGCGTCGCGCACGAGGCCGATGATCCGGCGCGGGCGGCCCGTGTCGTCGCGACGGATGTAGCCCTGGGTGTGGGTCCAGCGCAGGGTGCCGTCACGGCGGCGGACGCGGAAGTACGCGCCGTAGTTCTCGCTGCCGTCCTTCATCGCCTCGCTGACGACGGAGTCGAGCCGGCGGCCCTCCATCGGGGGCACCCGCACGGCCAGGCTCTCGGGGTGCCCGTCGTACTCGTCGGGGCGCAGATCGAAGATCTCGAACGCCACGGCGTCCATGTGGAACAGGCCTGCGTCCAGATCCCAGTCGAACGTCCCCATGCGGTTGAGCGCCAGAACCGGGTCCGGGTGGGCGGGCCAGTCGTCCGGGAGTGACAGGGCGCTCGCTCCCCGATCAGCCATGCGCCCACACTGCCAGTATTTGGCTGATTCTTCGACTTGTCCGACGGCTTTCGCCGGGCGATTCTCACTCGCCGAAGCCCTCGCAGGGGTCGTACGGGACGTAGGAGCCGTACCCGGTGGTGGTCTCGTCGGGAATCAGGCCGCCGCCGTCGGGGAGGTCGGGGATCTCCGGGACCCGGTCGGGGCCGATGTCACTGCAGGCGTCCTGGGCCGTGCCGAGTCCGACGTCGTCCGGGGACACGGCCTCCTCGCCCGGCGGGTCGCCGTCCCAGCCGCCGACGAACAGGACCGTCGAGAGTGCGCAGACCGTGACCAGGGTTCGGTGCATTCCCCATTGTCTGCGTCCCCCACTCGGCGTACGCAAGCCGAGAACCGTCACCCACGGTCACAATGGAAGGGCAGGCGGCGGGAAGGGGAACGGGGAGGGAGAGAGGAGCGGCCGGCGTGGAGTGGTTCACCGCACCCGACTACTGGCTGAGCCGACAGCTCTTCCAGCGGGGCCTGGCCTGCGTCTACCTCGTCGCGTTCCTGGGCGCGGCCCGCCAGTTCCGGGCGCTCATCGGTGAGCGGGGCATGCTTCCGGTCCCCCGTCTGGTCGCCCACGTGCCTTTCGGGCAGGCACCGAGCGTGTTCCAACTCCACTACTCCGACCGCTTCTTCGCCGTCTGGTCCTGGTCGGGCTGCGCGGTCTCGGTGGCGCTGCTGGCGGGGCTGGACTCTCGACTCCCGCTCTGGGCCGGGATGTTGCTGTGGCTGCTGCCGTGGGCGATGTATCTGTCGATCGTCAACGTCGGGCAGACCTGGTACGGCTTCGGCTGGGAGTCGCTGCTCCTGGAGGTCGGCTTCCTCGCCGTGTTCCTGGGCAACGACGAGGTCGCGCCGCCGGTCCTGGTGCTGTTCCTGCTGCGCTGGATCCTGTTCCGCGTCGAGTTCGGCGCCGGCCTGATCAAGATGCGCGGCGACGCGTGCTGGCGGAAACTGACCTGCCTCGACTTCCACCACGAGACCCAGCCGATGCCGGGCCCGCTGAGCTGGTACTTCCACCATCTCCCCAAGCCGGTCCACCTCATCGAGACAGCCGCCAACCACCTCACCCAACTCGCCGTCCCCGTCCTGCTGTTCACCCCCCAGCCGGTGGCGACGGCCGCCGCGTCCCTGATGATCGTCACCCAGCTGTGGCTGGTTCTGTCGGGCAACTTCGCCTGGCTCAACTGGATCACGATCGTGCTGGCACTGTCGGCGGTACGTCTCCCGGACACCGCGCCGACGCCTTCCCCGGACGCCCCGCTCTGGTACGAGATCGTGGTCCTGGCCGTCGGCACGGCACTGGTCGCCCTCAGCTACCGCCCGGTCCGCAACATGCTCTCGCGCCGCCAGGTCATGAACCGCTCCTTCGACCCGCTCCATCTGGTCAACACCTACGGCGCCTTCGGCAGCGTGAGCCGCGTCCGCTACGAGGTGATCGTCGAGGGCACCGCCGACGACGTACCTCGCGAGGACTCCGACTGGCGGGAGTACGAGTTCAAGGGCAAGCCGGGTGATCCCCGGCGCCGGCCGCGCCAGTTCGCGCCCTACCATCTGCGGCTCGACTGGATGATGTGGTTCGCCGCGCTGTCGCCCGCGTACGCGGGATCGTGGTTCGGCGCGCTGGTCGAACGGCTCCTGGAGAACGACCGCGACACGCTCCGGCTGCTGCGCGTCTGCCCGTTCCCGCAGGACGCGCCCCCGCGCTGCGTCCGCGCCCGCCTCTTCCGCTACCGCTACACGACCTGGCGGGAGCTGCGGGCTACCGGTGCACGCTGGGAGCGGGTGTACGTACGGGAGTTCATGCCCCCGACACGGCTCGCCCGGTCGGGTCAGAGGCCGTAGACGCGGGTCGCCGTGCCTGTGAAGACCTGCTCGCGTTCGCTCGCGTCGAGGGATGCGGTCAACTCCTCGGCCAGGGAGATCACTTGGCCGTACGAAGCGGCGAGTGTGCACACCGGCCAGTCGGAGCCGAACATCAGCCGGCCCGGACCGAAGGCGTCCAGGACCGTGTCCGCGTACGGGCGCAGGTCGTCGGACTTCCAGGAGGTGTGGTCCGCCTCGGTGACCAGACCGGAGAGCTTTCCGACCGCGTTGGGCAGGGCCGCCAGAGAGCGGAGCTCCGAGGCCCACGGCTCCGTCGCGCCGGAGGCGATCGGCGGCTTGCCCAGGTGGTCCAGGACGAAGGTGAGCTGCGGCAGCGACTCGGCCGCCCCTACGCACGCGGACAACTGGTGCGGGAGGACGACCAGGTCGTACACCAGGCCGGCGTCGGCGACTGCGGCAAGTCCACGGCGTACGTCCGCGCGCAGCAGCCACTCCGGATCCGGCTCGCCCTGGACCTGGTGACGGATGCCCCTCAGATACTCGCCGCCGGGCAGTGCGCGCAGCCTGGCGAGCTCGTCGGCGATGTCGGTACGGGTCAGGTCCGTCCAGCCGACGACGCCCGCGATCAGCTCGTGCTCCGCCGCGAGCGCCAGGAACTCCGGGGTCTCCTCGGGCACGGTGACCGTCTGGACGAGGATCGTGCGGTCGACGTCGGCCGCGCGGGCCTCGGGCCGGAGGTCCTCCATGGTGAAGTCCCGGCGCAGTGGACTGTCCCCGGCGATCCAGTCCTGGTCCCGGACCGACAGGTCCCACAGATGGTGGTGCGCGTCGACGACCGTCACGGCAGCTCCCAGACCACCGGCAGGCCCGACTCCGTGCCCTCGGCGGAGTAGTCGTGCACCACGTCGAGGAGTTCGGCCATCCGGGCCTGCCAGGCCACGTTGACCGGCAGTTTCTCCAACTCGGCCAGGAGGAGGGCGTAGTCCGCGCACTCCAGGACGTGGAAGAGGTCGGTGCCGCTGCGCCAGATCGTCCAGGAGGTGGCACCGGCGGCGCGGATCGCGTCGGTCAGCTCGACGGGGACCTCGCGGTGGGCGGCGTCGTACTCGGCGACACGGTCGGCGCGGACCTTGGTGTGCAGGGCCACTCTCATGACGGCTCCTCCGACGGCTCTTCGGTGGACAGCAGACCGGTGTCCCTGAGTTCCTGCCAGAAGGCCTCGGGCACGGTTACGGCGAACTGCTCGGCGCAGTCCCGGACTTCGGCGGCCGTACGGGTTCCGACGAGGACGCCGGCGACGGCCGGATGGGCCGCGCAGAAGGCGAGCGCGGCGGCTCGCAGGGTGATTCCGTGGCGGTCCGCGACGGACTTCATGCGCAGGGCGCGGTCCAGCAACTCACCCGACGCTGCCGCGTAGTTGTATGTCGCCCCGGGCCTCGGGTCCGCCAGCAGCCCGGAGTTGAAGGCGCCGCCGATCACGACGGACGTGCCCCGTTCGACGGCGGCCGGCAGCAGTTCGGTGAGCGCGCTCTGGTCGAGGAGTGTGTAGCGGCCGGCGCACAGCACGACATCGACGTCGGTGTCCCGGACGAAGCGGGTGAGCATCTCCGCCTGGTTCATGCCCGCGCCGATCGCCCGCACGACGCCTTCCGAGCGGAGTTTCTCCAGCGCCGGGTAGGCCTCGCGGAAGGCCGACTCGGCGTGGTCGTCGGGGTCGTGGAGGTAGACGACGTCGACGTGGTCGACACCGAGCCGCTCCAGGCTCGCCTCCAGCGTGCGGCGTACGCCGTCGGCGCTGAAGTCCCAGACTCGGTGGTGGGTTGCGGGGACCGCGAAGCCGTTGGCGAGGTCGTCGCCCGCCGGGCCCTCGGTGGGTTCGAGGCGGCGGCCGACCTTCGTGGAGATCGTGTACGCCGAGCGCGGGTGCTCGCGCAGGGCTGCCCCCAGGCGGCGTTCGGAGAGGCCGATGCCGTAGTGCGGCGCGGTGTCGAAGTAGCGGATGCCCGCGCCCCAGGCGGCGGACACGGCGTCGTGCGCCTGTTCCTCGGTGACCTCGGTGAAGAGGTTGCCGATGGCGGCGGCGCCGAAGCCCAGGCCGGTGACCTCGACGCGGCTGCGACCGAGCGCGTGCACCGGCATCGGCGCGGGCGCTGACATCCGAGAGCCCGCTGCGGTGTTGTCCGGAGTGTTCACCGGGCCGCCGGACGCAGTCGCAGGCCCTGCATACCGCCGTCGACGGCGAGTGAGGTGCCGGTGGTGGCGCCGGACAGCGGGCTCGCCAAGTAGGCGATGGCACCCGCGACTTCGTCTGCCGAGACCAGGCGGCCCGTGGGCTGGCGGGACTCCAGCGCGGCACGCTCGGCGGCGGAGTCGGTGGCCGAGTCGAGTAGACGGCCGACCCACGGTGTGTCGACCGTCCCCGGGTTGACGCAGTTCACGCGGACGCCCTCCCGGACGTGGTCGGCGGCCATCGCCAGGGTCAGCGAGTACACGGCGCCCTTGGTGGCGCTGTACAGGGCCCGCTGGGGCAGGCCCGCCGTGGCCGCGATCGAGCAGGTGTTCACTATCGCGGCGTGCGCCGAGTTCCTCAGGTGGGGCAGGGCGGCGCGAGCCGTGCGGACCATGCCGAGCACGTTGACGTCGAAGACGCGCTGCCATTCCTCGTCGTCGTTGTCCTCGACGGTGCCCTGGGCACCGATCCCGGCGTTGTTGACGACGATGTCAAGGCCGCCGAGGTCGCTGACGGCGGCGGCCACCGCCTCCCGTACGGACGTGTCGTCGGTGACGTCGGCCCGGTAGCCGCGCAGCGGTTTCTCGACCGACGACGGGTCCAGGTCGAGGACCGCGACCTGCGCACCGCGCGCCGCCAGCAGTTCCGCGGTGGCCCGGCCGATGCCGGACGCGCCGCCTGTGACCAGCGCCCTGAGACCCTCGAAGTCGGTCATGCGGCCTGCCCCTTCTCCTTCGCCAGGTCGGCAGCCCAGAAGCCGCCGCCGGGGAACGTGAACTCCGCGATGGACTCCGGCCGCATGGTCGCGGAGAAGCCGGGCGCGGTCGGTGCCAGGTAATGACCTTGCCTGATCACCACGGGGTCGAGGAAGTGGCCGTGCAGATGATCGACGTATTCGATGACCCGGTTCTCGGTCGTGCCGGCGAGGGCGACGTAGTCGAACATCGACAGGTGCTGGACGAGTTCGCACAGGCCGACGCCGCCCGCGTGCGGGCAGACGGGGACGCCGAACTTGGCGGCGAGCAGCAGGATGGCGAGGTTCTCGTTGACGCCGCCGACGCGGGCCGCGTCGATCTGCACGATGTCGAGGGCGTCGGCCTGCAGGAGCTGCTTGAAGACGACCCGGTTCTGGACGTGCTCGCCGGTGGCGACCTTGACGGGGGCCACGGCCCGGCGGATCGCCGCATGACCGAGGATGTCGTCGGGGCTGGTGGGCTCCTCGATCCAGTAGGGGTCGAACTCGGCGAGCGCCTTGGTCCAGCGGATCGCCTCGTCGACGTCCCAGCGCTGGTTGGCGTCGATCGCCATACGGATGTCGGGGCCGACGACACTGCGGGCGACCCGGCAGCGGCGTACGTCGTCCTCCAGGTCCGATCCGACCTTGAGCTTGATCTGCGTGAAGCCGTCGGCGACGGCCTCGGCGGCGAGCCGGGTGAGCTTCTCGTCGTCGTAGCCGAGCCAGCCGGCGGAGGTGGTGTAGGCGGGGAAGCCCTTCGCCAGCAGCTCGGCGGTGCGTTCGGCGGCGCCCTCCCGGCCCCGGCGCAGCAGGTCGAGGGCCTCCTCGGGGGTGAGCGCGTCGGTGAGGTAGCGGAAGTCGACCTGCTGGACGAGCCACTCGGGTTCGGCCTCGGCGAGCAGCCGCCACAGGGGCCGGCCCGCCCGTTTCGAGGCGAGATCCCATACGGCGTTGACGACCGCGCCGATGGCCATGTGCATCACGCCCTTCTCGGGTCCGAGCCAGCGCAGCTGACTGTCGCCGATCAGGTCGCGGTTCAGGGTGCCCGGGTTCGCGCACAGCTCGTCGACGGACCGGCCGACGACATGACCGCGCAGCGCGTCGATCGCGGCGACCTGGACCTCGTTGCCCCGCCCGATGGTGAAGGTGAACCCATGCCCCTCGTGCCCGTCGGCCGCGTCGGTACGCAGCACGACATAGGCCGCCGAGTAGTCGGGGTCGGGATTCATCGCGTCGGAGCCGTCGAGCTCCCGCGAGGTGGGAAACCGGATGTCGTAGGTGTCGACCGCGGTAACGCGGGCGGGGGTCGGGGACACGGAACGCCTTTCGGTCAGTGGCAGGGGCTCGATGGGGGAGCCTCAGGGATACGTGAGGGTCGGGGCGGGGATCAGTCCTGGGCCCGCCCTGTCGTCACGCGGGCGATCATGAGAGCCACCAGGATGATTCCGCCGTAGATGGCCTGGATCCAGAACGACGGCACCTGGGCCAGCGTCAGCAGGTTCTGCACAACACCCAGCAGGAGTACGCCGGTCAGCGCACCGAACATCGTGCCCTTGCCGCCGTCGAGGCTGATGCCGCCGATGACGGCCGCGGCGAACACGGTGAAGATCATGTTGTTGCCCTGGTTGGCGCTGATCGCGCCGACGTACCCGGTCTGCATGATCCCGCCGACGGAGGCGAGGACACCGGCGACGACGAACACGCCGAGCATCACCCGTTCGACCCGGATACCGGCGGCCCGGGCCGCGTCCGCGTTGCCGCCGATCGCGTACAGGGCGCGGCCGACGCGGTGGTACTTGAGGACGAGGCCGGCGACGGCGAAGCAGGCCCCGGCCACCCACACGGACATGGGCACGTTGAGGAAGGTGGTGGTGGCCAGGGAGTAGAAGGAGTCGGGCATGCCGAACAGAGTCTTGCCCTTGGTCGAGCCGACCAGCAGCCCACGCAGCACGATCAGCATCGCGAGCGTCACGATGAACGCGTTGAGCTTGAGCTTGACGACCAGAAGGCCGTTGAACGCGCCGACAAGGCCGCCGACGACGAGGATCGCCAACAGAGCCAGTACTGCGGGGAACTCGGTCCCCCACCCGGACTGCGCCACCGGCAGCACCAGCAGCGCGCCGATGGCCGGGGCGATGCCGACGACCGACTCCAGGGAGAGGTCGAACTTGCCGGTGATGAGGACGAGCGACTCGGCCAGCACGACCATCGCGAGTGCCGCGGAGGCACCGAGGATCGAGATCAGGTTGCGTTCGGTGAGGAACGAGTCGTTGACCACCGTTCCGAGCACCATGAGCAGCAACAGGGCTGGCACCAGGGCGAGTTCACGGGCTCGGCGGAGCAGTACGGTCTTGGCCGAACGCGAGTCCGGGGCCCGCAGGGGGGCGAGCGGTGGGGCCTTCGTGTCAGCCATGGTCCACTCCTTCGATGGAGGCGATCAGCTCGTGGTCGCGCCAGCCCGCCGGATGTTCGGCGACGACACGGCCGTGGAAGAGGACGAGGACGCGGTCGCAGCGGCGCAGGTCGTCGAGTTCGTCGGATACGACAAGGACTGCGGTGCCGTCCTCACGGGCGCTGTCCACGCGCGCGAGAAGGGACTGCTTGGACTTCACGTCGACGCCCGCGGTGGGGTTGATGAGGACGAGCAGTCTGGGGTCGGAGGCGAGGGCTCGGGCCATGACGACCTTCTGCGCGTTTCCGCCGGACAGGTCGGAGACGGGCTGTTCGGGGCCCTCGGCGTGGATGTCGAGGCGTTCGATGAGCTCGGTGGCGAAACCTCGTTTGCGGTCGCCGGAGACGAATCCGTACCGTCCGAGCCTGCGCAGGACGCTCATGGTGGCGTTGTCGCCGATGGTCATGCCGGAGACCAGCCCCTGTTCGTGCCGGTCGCGCGGCACACAGGCGACACCCGCGGTCAGTGCCGCCTGCACGTCCCCGAACGGCAGCCGCGCGCCGTCGAGTTGGGCCGTTCCGCCGGTCGGTGTGTGCAGTCCGGCGAAGGACTCGGCCAGCTCGATCTTGCCGCTGCCGCTGGACCCGGCAAGTCCGACGACCTCACCGCGGCGAACGGTCAGATCGATGTTCTCGTACGCCGCCGAGGTGAGTCCCTCGGCGGCCAGCAGCACCGGCTGTCCCGGTTCGACTCCCCTGAGGGTGACGGCCTGTTCGGCGATCGACTCCCCGGCCATGGCCTCGATCAGGGCCTGGCGCGGGAGGTCGGCGACGGGGGCTGTGGTGATCCAGCGGGCGTCGCGCAGGACGGTCACCGTCTGGCACACCTCGTACACCTCCTGGAGGTGGTGCGAGATGAACAGGAAGGTGACGCCGGAGTCCTGGAGCGCTCGCATCCGGGTGAAGAGCCGCTCGATCTCCCGGCTGTCGAGCTGGGCGGTCGGCTCGTCGAGGACGATGAACCGGGCGCCGAAGCTCAACGCCCGTGCGATCTCCACCATTTGGCGGTCCTCGACCTTGAGGTCGGCGGTGCGGGCCTCCGGGTCGACGTGGACGTCCCAGGTGTCGAGCAGTTCGGCGGCCTCGCCGCGCAGCCGGCGCCAGCTGATGACTCCGCCGCGCCCGGCCGGCTGCCGGTTGATGAAGAGGTTCTCGGCGACCGTCAGCTCGGGGACGACAGTGGGCTTCTGGTAGACGCAGGCCACCTTGGAGCGCCAGGCGTCCCGGTCGGTGAGCGGGGGTGCGGGCTGGCCGTCGAAGCGGACCGTGCCCTCGTCGGGCGCCTGGAGTCCGGTGAGGATGGAGACCAGGGTGGACTTTCCGGCGCCGTTGCGGCCGACGAGGGCGTGCGACTCACCCGCCAGGACGGTGAGTCGACCGTCCTGGAGCGCGGTGGTCGGACCGTACCGCTTGGCGATGCCGTGGGCCTCGACAAGCGGAACGAGAGAGGTGTCCGGGATTTCCCGTTGCTGGCTGCTCATCCGACCGTGTTGCCCCAGAGGCCGGGGTCGTCGACGTTTTCCTTGGTGACCAGGGGCGCGGGCAGCTGGTCCTCCAGGAGGCCGTTGGGCAGCTTGACGATCTCGGAGTCGTGGTCGGTGGGACCCGGCTCGAACGTCTTTCCGGCCATCGCCGCCTTGATGTAGTACATGCCGTACTTGGCGTAGAGGTCGGCGGGCTGCGAGACGGTCGCGTCGATCTCGCCCTTGCGGATGGCGTCGAACTCCTGCGGGATGCCGTCGTTCGAGACGATCGCGATGTGGCCGGCCTGGCCCATCTTCTTCAGCATCCCCTTGGACTTCAGGGTCTGCAGCGTGGGCGCGAGGTAGACGCCGCCGGCCTGCATGTAGATGCCCTTGAGGTCCGGGTTGGCGTTGAGGAGCGTGTCGAGCTTGGAGGCCGCGGTGTCCGACTCCCACTTGGCCGGGATCTCCAGCACCTTGAGCTTCGGGAACTTCTCCTTCACGCAGGCGCGGAACGCCTCCGACCGGTCACGGCCGTTCACCGACGCGAGATCGCCCATGATCTGGACGACCTTGCCCGAGGTGATGTGCTTGCCGAGATACTCGCAGGCCTGCTCGCCGTACGCGACGTTGTTGGCGCGTACGACCATGGCGACCTTGCCCTTCTCGGGCGCCACGTCGACGGCCACGACGGGCACGCCCTTGCGCTCGGCCTGGTCGAGGCCGGCCTCGATGGCGGCGCTGTCCAGCGGCGCGACCACCAGGCCCTTCACGCCCTGGTTGAGCTGGTTGTTGATGTCGGTGATCTGCTGCGAGGGGTCGCTGTTGGAGTTGACGGTCTTCAGCGCGTCGACGCCCTCGGCCTTGGCCATCTTCGGCACGTAGTCGTTGTACGACTGCCAGAACGGGGAGGTGAGCAGCGGCAGGATCACTCCGACCTTGCCCGTTCCGTCGCTGTCACCGCCAGTGGCGACGGTGTCCTTTGTGCTGCCGCAGGCGCTGAGTACCAGGCCGGTACAGGCGGCGAGGGCCACCACACCGAGGCTCCGCGCTCTGGCGCGCTTCTTCGGGTTCCCCACTGTTCGGTCGAGCATTTGGTAGCTCCTCGTTGAGCGTGATCGAGCGGATGCCGCATATTTATCAGACCACTTCCAGGTAAGAACAGCCCATCGGGCCAAATTTTCCTAGATTCCGGCTGTAGTGGTCCGACCAACCCTCTGGTTAGACTGCGGCGGACCCGGCGACAGGAGGACACGGCGTGGACGAGATCCCGGCCAGGAACGGCGAGGCCGCCCCACAGAAGGGCACCGTGACGCAGCGCGCCATCGACCAGATCAAGGCACTGATCGGCGAGGGCCGACTGGAACCGGGCGAGCGGCTGCCCACCGAGCGCGATCTCGCGGCCCGGCTGGGTATCTCGCGCAGCTCGATGCGGGAGGCGATCCGGGCGCTCACCGTGATGGGCGTACTGGAGGCCCGGCACGGCTCGGGCATCTATGTGACCCAGCTGGAGGCCGGCGACCTGCTGGAGACCTTCGGTGTGGTCGCGGACCTCTCACGGGGCCCACGACTGGCCGAGCTGCTCGAGGTACGGCGCATCCTGGAGTCGACGGCGACCGCCCTGGCCGCCGCCCGGATAACCCCGGAGCAGCTCGCGGAGGTGGAGAAACACCTCACAGCGATGAACGCCACCGACGATCCCGAGGAAATCCTCGCCCACGACCTGGCATTCCATCGCGAAATCACCGCTGCTGCGGGCAACGACAGCATGGCGGCGATCCTGGAGGGCCTCTCCTCCCGCACCTTCCGCGCCCGCGTCTGGCGCGCCTACCAGGAGGAGGGCGCCTTCACCCGCACCCGCCGCGAGCACGCGGCGATCCACCGCGCGCTCGTCGCCCACGACCCGGAGGCGGCCCGGGCGGCAGCCGCGGCCCACGTCGGCGAGGTGGAACAGTGGCTGCGGGGCCAGGCCGCGTCCCCGCCCGCCCGCTCGACCGGGGACGAGCGCCCGGTCTGAGCACGGCACCGGCGTACGGCGGGTGCGGCACGGGAGCGCACCCGCGTACGACGCCCGCCGGCGACCGTCAGCCCACCGCCGAGCGGTACAGCCCGAACTCCGCGATCGGCACCTCCGCGCGGGCCCGTGTCACCCGAACCCGCCACCGCCGCGCCCGGACAGGAGCCGCCAGCAGCAGAATCCGGCTCGCGCCGACCGTGCCCGCCCCCGCCACCCGGGTCCAGCGGCCCCCGGCGAACGCCTCGACGACGAAGGCCTCGACCTGCTGTCCCTGCCGGATGTCCTCCGCGAGCCGAACCCGGTCCACCTCGCGTTCCCTGCCGAGGTCGACGGTGACGACACCCGGAGTCCGGGTGACCACGGCCCCGGCCGTCAGGTCGGCGGGCAGTTCCCGGTCGACGCGCTCCCGGAACTCCCGCAGCCGGGTGACGTCGGCGGCGGCGAGGAGGCCGTCGGTGTCCGGCGGGACGTTGAGGAGGAGTACGGCGTTGCGGCCGACCGAGCCGAAGTAGATCTCGGTCAACCGGTCGACCGACTTGGGCTGTTGGTCCGCGTGGTAGAACCAGCCGTCCCGGATCGACACATCGCACTCGGCCGGCCACCACTGCACGTGGTCGGCGACGGAACGTGCGGCCACGAGCGCGTCCCGGCCGCCCATGTCGGCCGCGTCGTACGAGAGCGCGAAGTCGGTCTTGCCGTAGTCCTTCTCGGTGACCGGTACGACGCTCCACTCGTTCTCGCGCGCCAGCCCGCCCTCGTTGCCGACCCAGCGGACATCGGGGCCGGAGACGGCGATCGTGGCGTCCGGGGCGAGCGTGCGGACAAGCGTGTACCAGCTGTCCCAGTCGTACTTCTCGACCTTGTCCGGCGGGATCCGCCCCTGGGCGCCGTCGAACCAGACCTCGTCGACGGGTCCGTACTCGGTGAGGACCTCGTGGAGCTGGTCGAGCATATGGGCGCCGTAGTCGGTGGCGGGGAGGGTGAACGTCGGGCCGTCCGGACGGTCGTCGTTCGCGACCGGGCTCGGGATGGTGTGTTCGGTGCGCGCGCTGCCGTTGGCGTAGACGCCGTGGAGGTACTGGTTCTCGTCGGCCGGGGAGATGTACACACCGACCTTCAGCCCGTACCGCCGCATGGAGTCGGCGAAGGAACGCAGTACGTCACCCTGCCCGCCGCGCCAACTGCTCGACGCCACCGAGTGGTCGGTGTACCGGGAGGGGTAGAGGACGAAGCCGTCGTGGTGCTTGACGGTGAGGATGGCGAGCCTGAAGCCGCCGTCGCGCAGGGCCCGCGCCCACTGGTCGGTGTCGAGGCCGGTCGGCTGGAAGACGTCCGGGTCCTCGTCACCGGTGCCCCATTCGAGGCCCGTGAAGGTGTTGACGCCGAAGTGCAGGAAGGCGGTCCGTTCCAGCCGCTGCCAGGCGATCTGCCGTGCGGTGGGCCGGACCTGGGAGGCCTTGCGGACGAGGACCTCGGCGGAGTCGGTGGGGGCGACAGGGATACGGAAGGCCGGTTCCTCCGCGACTGGAGCCGTGGCCCGGCCCGGAGCGGCCAGGGCGAGTGAGGTGCCCCTGGAGGCGACGATCGCGGCGGCTGCCGTGACGAAGAGACGTCTGGAGACTGTCATGGGGGAACGGGCTCCTCGGGTCAGTGGATGGCGGTCGACGGAGCGTGGTCAGTGGAGGGTGTTCAAGTGCCAGACAGCGGGCGGCTGCCGGTCCGGCGGGTACTGCGTGAGCCGACCGTCGCCGGTCACGTGCACCGTCATCCGCGTGATCGCGTTGACGAGCGCGAGGCCCCCCGCGACCTGCTCCAACTCCCAGCGCTGCAAGGTGTTTCCGGCATCGCAGGTCTGTGCGGTGATCTCGACACCGGGCTGCAGCGGGGTGTTGAGCGTGAGCTTTCCGCCGCGCACCTCCAGGCAGCCGTCCGCGGTGCGCAGGGTGACGTATCCGTCGGGTGTGCGCCGTACGTCGGCGGTGAGGGAGGCGGCGCCCGCCCGCAAGGTGTACGTCCCGTCCGCGACCGGCACCCGCGTCAGGTCCCGCCTGCCGGGTGCGTGCCCGACGGCGGTCGCCCGCGCGGTGAACCGGTCGTAGGTGGCGTCGGGATGCGGATCGCCCCAGGTGGCCTGGGCGAGATGGCGCAGCGCCGGGTCGGTGTCGACGGCGACCTCGTTCTCGGTCTCGCCGCGCCCGTTGTCCGGCCAGAGGCTGATCTTCGCGCCGGTGATGCCCTGGCTGGAGGCGAGTTTCTCGCCCTCGAAGCTGCGCGGATCCCAACTCTGGTCGTACAGGCCCTTGGTGTCGCTGTGGAAACCGCCCCTGACGAGGTACAGCGCGTAAGCCGCGTTCATCAACGAGTAGCCCTGGGCGCGGAGTCGGCTCGGTTTCACGGCCACGTTCAGCCAGTGCTCGACCGTCGTACCCGCGGCCACCGGCACGGTGTTGGCCCCGGTGAGCCCGTCGTTCCAGATCCGCAGCTGCTTCCCCCTGGCGGCCAGGTGGGTCCGGATCCGGTTGACGAAGTCGATGAAGGCGTCCTGGGGTGTGGCGTCCGCCCCGTACTTCTCCCGGGCGTACCGGAGCATCTGCGGGTACTTGGCGAAGTCGGAGCCGAGCATGTACTCGTCGGCACCCATGTGCCAGGAGCCGCCGGTGAACACCTGCGCGTACTCGTCGATCAGGCTCGTGTAGTAGTCGAAGGCGGCGGGCTGCGTGATGTCGAGCCTGCTGGGCTGCCTGTTGCCGTCGGAGTCGGTGAGCTGGAGATCGGGGCGGTTCTCGATCCAGGGGTCCATGTGGCCCGGGGAGTTGATCTCCGGGACGATCTCCACGTGGTACTTGTCGCCGAGCGCGACGAGCCGCCGTATCTCGTCCTTGGTGTAGTAGCCCCAGGTGTTGGCCTCCGGGTGGGCGTCGCTCTTCACCTTGAGTTCCAGGAGCAGCTGGTTGAGCTTGTGGTATGCCATCTCGCGTACGAGGTTCTCCAGCCACGGCGTCGAGATGTGGATGTAGCAGGCGCACACGCCGACGCCCCGTTCCGCGTACCGGGGCACGTCGACCGTGCGTCCGGCGGGGATCCGGTCGCCCTGGGCGAGGAGCTGGAGGAGGGTGCGGGTGCCGTAGAAGGCGCCCGCCTCGGTCGCGCCGGTCACCGACAGCCGGGCGCCCGACCGGAGTTCGTACCCCTCCGCGCCGAGTGCGGCCCGTCCGGGGGCCACGTCGATAACGATGTCACCGGCCCGTGCACCACCGCTCACCACGGGGACGACGCCGTGGCCCGCGTCGCGCAGATCGTCGGCGAGGGTGTCCGCGACCCTGCGCTCGGGCGCGGAGTCGGCGACCAGCCGGGCGGCGCCGCCGTACCGATAACTCCCCTGCTCCGGGGTCCAGTCGGTGAGGGCCGGCACGGTGACCGGGACGCTCGCCGCCGCTGTGCGCGCGACGGCCGGGACCGGGGCGGCAAGCAGCAGAAGGGTCACCAGCGCACCCAGAAGCCGACGTCTTGGATACCTGCTCATCTGGAAGCTCCCATTCATCGGAGGTGTGATGATTGAGCGCGCCCCAGGGACTGTCAATGGGGTCCAGGACCAGGCCGGTTCAGCCAGTGATCGGATGACCAGCGACTCTGCCACGGCAACGAGACGCCCCGGCGCCAGAAAAGTCCAAGAGACACGGGCCGAATGTCCAAGCTCGACGACACTCGACTCCCCTCTGTACTCGCGAGTAGCCTCATCGCCTCACGCGTTGCACGATGTGTTGCATCCACCCCGAGGAGCCCCCGTGACCAGCTGGGCCGGCCGTACCGCCGCAGAGATCGCCGCCGCCGTACGCGAGAAGCGCGTCACCCCGCGCGAAGTCGTGGCCGAGCATCTCGCGCGCATCGAACTGCTGGACGTGAGGGTCGGCGCGTTCCGCCGGCTGCGGGCCCAGGAGGCGCTGGCCGAGGCGGACGAGGTGGCCGGCCGCGCAGACCTGGCGGACCTTCCGCTCGCGGGCGTACCCATCGCGGTGAAGGACAACCTGGGCGTGCGCGGCGAGTCGACCCGGCACGGTTCCACGGCGACGCCGGACACCCCCGCCGACCACGACCATGTCACCGTGGCCCGGCTCCGCGCGGCGGGCGCGATCGTGGTCGGGGTCACCAATGTGCCCGAGCTGTGCATCTGGGGCACCACGGAGGGCCCTCTCGGCACGGCCCGCAACCCGTGGGACACCACCCGCACCGCGGGTGGTTCCTCGGGCGGCAGCGCGGCGGCCGTCGGCGCCGGGATGGTGCCCGTCGCACTGGGGAACGACGGTATGGGCTCACTGCGCATCCCCGCCGCCAACTGCGGTGTCGTCACGATCAAACCGGGCCTCGGGGTCGTCCCGGCGGGCATCGGCAACGGCGACTGGTTCGGCATGTCGGAGAACGGTCCGCTGGCGACGACGGTCGAGGACGCCCGTCTGGTGCTGTCGGTCCTCGCGGACACCCCGTTCGTACGGTCCGACGCGCACGCCGGTCGCAGGATCGCCCTCTCCGTCCGCAGCCCCATCGCCGGCGTCGTCATCAGCAGGCCGTACACCTCCGCCGCGCGCGAGGCCGCCGCCCTGCTGGACGGCGCCGGTCACGAGGTGCGGCCCGCCGATCCGCCGTACCCGCTGTCGATCGGCGTCACCTCGTTCACCCACTGGACGGCGGGCACGGCACGGGACGCGGAGGGCTTCGACCGGAGCGGGCTGACCCGGCGCACCCGGGTCCACGCGGCCGTCGGGCGCCGGTTCATCGGCTACGTCGAGCGGGGCCGGCACAAGGAACAGCTGCGCCGGCGCCTCGAACCGTTCTTCGCCGAGCACGACGTGCTGCTCACCCCGGCACTCGCCCGGCGCTCACCCGCCGCCGCGGCCTGGCACGAGCGGGGCTGGCTGCGCAATGTCCTCGCCAACACGAACTACTCGCCGATGACGCCCCCGTGGAACCTGACGGGCTGGCCGGCGATGGCGGTGCCGTTCGGCACCCTGCCCTCGGGCGCGCCCTGCGCCGTGCAACTGGTGGGCCGGCCGGGCTCGGAGGCCGTACTCCTCGACGTGGCCCAGCAGTTGGAGGAACTGCACCCCTGGCAGCGGACGGCTCCGCTCGCCTGACCGCGATGTGCCGGGTCTCTTCGGTCGGCATGGGCGTGAGTCCCGCGCCCATGCCGACGGCGTTCTCGACAGGTCCTGTCGTGGCGTCAGTCGACGCTGGGCAGGATGTGGGGCTCGGCGAGGTCGTCCTCGTAGCCCGCCAGGCGGATCGGGGCCGACCTGGCCCACACGTCGAGGCTGCCGAGCCGGTCGCTTCGGTCGCCGGGGGCCGCCGTTCGTTCTTCGGGGCCCTGTTCGAGATTCGTCTTCTCCGGTGTCACCGCGCACTCCTTATGTGTCGGGTAACCCTCAGGACATTCGGGACCGGTCCGATGCCGGTCGCTCCACGTCCACTCGGGTCTGGGTCAAGAGCAGTCAGGACGCGGTGGCGCCGGTGACGGACCATGGGTGTGGGTGGAACCCGGTCGTGCTGCCCGTCCGCTCCAGTATTAACCAAATGAGCGGGCTCCCGCTCGATGGGGTGAAAACAAGGAGTAAAGAACTCAAGTCGCTCAGTGTTCATTCAGCCATGATCTGCGGTTCTTTGTGCCCTTGAGCGCTGTTTGCGCATCACCCGTACGGCTCAGTGGACGCACCCACGTACGCCATTGCCGGAACACGTCCGGCAGTTCAGCTCCCGTTGGTCCGCGCGCAAGTCGGCCCTGATCTGCTGGCCGACAGCAACGGCTGGTCCCGCGGCAGGACTCGGGAGGACTGACGTATGGAGCTGCGCGGCGTCGAGGAACTGATGGACCTGCTGCACGCCTGCCGGGGCACCCCGGAGCACGGCGGCGGCCCGGTCGGCCCGGTCGGCCCGGTCGGCCCGGTCGATCTGCACCAGCACGCCCTCCAGACGGCCGCCCTGCTGCGCCGAAGTCGCCCCGCGGACAAGGAACTCCAGGTGGCGGGTCTGGTCCATGTCATCGGCCGGCTCCTGGTGCCCGGTGCCCCGACCCGGCACGCCCGGGTCGCGGCGGACGCCGTCCGGCACCTGCTCGGCGAACGGGTCGCCCGCCTCGTGCGCGACAGCCCGTACGCCATGGACCTGGACCCGTCCATGGACCCCGACGCGCTCGCCCTGCGGCAGGCGGACGAGGCCGGCCGGGTCCCGGGGTTCGACGCGGGCGTCCTGGAGGACTGGCGCACACTGCTCGAACTGGTCGCGCAGCAGCACTCAAGGCTGGGTGCCGTCGACTGAATCCCCTTACGTACAGGGGCTGTTGACTGACGGTTCGTCATGAGACGGTACGCGGATGACGTCGCCGTACGGACTCGACGGGCGGGTCGCCCTGGTCACCGGGGGCACGCGCGGGATCGGGCTGGCCGTCGCCGGGGCGCTCGTACGGGCGGGGGCGAGGGTGTGTGTGACGGCCCGTGACCCGGAGGGGGTACGGCGGGCCGCCGAGACGCTCGGCGGGGTCGGGCTGGCGGGCAGCGTCGCCGACCCCGCACATCTGTCGGCGTTGACCGAGTTCACACTCGACACGTTCGGGCGGCTCGACATCCTTGTGAACAACGCGGCGACCAACCAGCCCTACGGCCCGCTCATGGACGCCGACCCGGACGCGTGGCGCGAGGCGTTCACGGTCAACGTCGAGGCTCCGCTGCGGCTGACGCGGTGCGCGTGGCAGGCGTGGATGCGCGACCACGGCGGCACCGTGGTCAACATCTGCACGGAGGGCGCCACCCATGTCGGCCCCAACATCGGCGCCTACGGCACCAGCAAGGCGGCCCTGCTCCACCTCACGCGGCAACTCGCGGGCGAACTGGCCCCGAGAGTACGGGTCAACTCGGTCTCCCCGGGCCTCGTACGGACGGAGATGGCCCGCTTCGTGTGGGAGCAGGGCGAGGACGCCGTAGCCGCCGGGCTGCCCCTAGGCAGGATCGGCGAGCCGGAGGACGTGGCGCGGGCGGTGCTGTGGCTGGCGTCGGACGCGGCGGAGTGGGTAACAGGGACAGACTTGTTGGTGGACGGCGGAACCCGGGTACGCCCGGCGCGAACGAACACGACATACACGGTCCATGAACAGATGCGGCAACACAGACCCACCTAGGGGCGCGGGGCTGTGTCAATTTGCGGCTCCGCCGCGTGGGCGCGACCAGCCCCCACCGACCCGCAGCCGCCCTACCACCACCCGCTTACCACTTACCGGGCGCGTAGTCCTTCATGAAGACCCCGTACAGGTCCTCCCCCGCCTCGCCCCGCACGATCGGGTCGTACACACGAGCCGCCCCGTCGACAAGATCAAGCGGCGCGTGGAACCCCTCGTCGGCCAGGCGCAGCTTGTCGTAGTGAGGACGTTCGTCGGTGATCCAGCCCGTGTCGACCGAGGTCATCAGGATCCCGTCGGCCTGGAACATCTCCTGCGCGCTGGTCCGCGTCACCATGTTCATCGCGGCCTTCGCGGCGTTCGTGTTCGGATGGCCCGCACCCTTGTACCCGCGCCCGAACACACCCTCCATCGCCGAGACGTTGACGACATACGCCCGCTTGCTGACCGCGGCGCGCGCCGCCCCGGCCATCGCCGGCCGCAGCTTGCTGATCAGGATGAACGGTGCCGTGTAGTTGCACAGCTGGGTTTCGAGGAGCTCCACCGGGGAGATCTGCTCGATGGTCTGCACCCAGGTGTTGGTGTCGACGACGTCGGGGACGAGACCGCCCGCGTCGATGGCGGTGCCGTCGAGGTGCCGGGCGATGCTGGCGTTGCCCGCGACCAGGGCGAGGTCGGCGACCTTCTGGGCGTCGATGCCGCTGATACCGACGGGCAGCGCGGCCAGTCCGTCGACCGCACCGGAGTTGAAGGCGCCGATGACGTGGTGGGCGGGCAGCTCACCGGCCGGCAGCGGGGCGCTCTCGGCCTCGACCAGCGCGGCGTACGCGGAGGGCAGCCGGCGTACGGTCTGCGTCGCGTTGTTGATGAGGATGTCGAGCGGACCCTGCTCGGCGACCCGGTCGGCCAGGGCCACGACCTGTGCGGGGTCGCGCAGGTCGGTGCCGACGACCTCCAGGCGGTGGAGCCAGTCCGCCGAGTCGTCCATGGCCTTGAAGCGGCGGATGGCGTCCTTGGGGAAGCGCGTGGTGATCGTGGTGTGCGCGCCGTCGCGCAGCAGCCGCAGCGCGATGTACATGCCGATCTTGGCCCGGCCGCCGGTGAGCAGCGCGCGCTTGCCGGTGAGGTCGGTGCGGGCGTCGCGGCGGGAGCGGTTCTCGGCGGCGCAGTTCTGGCAGAGCTGGTGGTAGAAGTAGTCGACCTCGACGTAGCGGGTCTTGCAGGTGTAGCAGGAGCGCGGGCGCTGGAGTATCCCGGCGATCTGCCCCTCCTCGGTCACCGACGACGGCAGGATGCCCTCGGTCTCGTCGTCGATGCGCTGGGCGGAGCCGGTCGCCGTGGACTCGGTGACCGCCTTGTCGTGGGCGGTCTTGGAGGCCCGGCGCTCCTGCCGGCGGCGCTGCTTGACCGTGCGGTAGACGCCGGCGGTGGCGCGGCGCACGGCGATTGCGTCGGGGTGGTCGACGTCCAGTTTGTCGAGCTCTTCGAGCACGGCGAGGCAGACGGCCATGCGCTCGGGGTCGATGCCGGGGCCGTAGGAGACGTCGCCCACGTCGCCCGAGCCGTCCACGGCCGTCGGGCCGTCCTCTGTCACCGTCATCGCGCTGCCGTTCCCTGGGTCGCCGTCGCGGCGCTCAGACCGCGCCCGCTCTCGAACAGGCGATTTTACGGAAGCCCGGGCCCAGTCACCAAACCCGCGACGATCATGACGCAGGTCACAGGGCGCAGGCGGCGACGAGCGTCTCCACCTCCGCGGACAGCGCGGCGGCGAACCGGTCGAGGTCCGGGACGGCTTCCGCGTCCGCGACGAGCCCGAAGTGGACCTGCCCCCGGTAGGTCGAGATGGCGACCGCCAGTGACTGGCCCTGGGCGAGCGGGGCGAAGGGGTAGACCTCGGTGAGCGGGTTGCCGCCGAGCCGGAGGCCGAGGCTGGGCAGCGGCACGCTGGTGACGAGGATGTCGAACCAGAGGCGGGCGGCCTGCTTGACCAGCGGTCCGCCGAGCCGGTGCCCGAGCGGCGGCACATGGTCGGCGAGCAGTGCGACCGCGCCGGCGCCCCGCCCGGGGCCGGCGTCCTTGTTGCGGTCCATGGCCGTCCGTACGCGGGCCAGGCGCCGGAGCGGGTCCGGGTCGTCGACGGGCAGCCGCATCAGGTACCCGGAGAGCCGGTTGCCCTGAGGATGCGCGGTGCGCGGACGCCGTTTGGAGACGGGGATGAGCGCGCGCGGGGCGACACCCTCGCTCCCGTCGCCGCGCTCGTCGAGCCAGCGCCGCAGGGCCCCCGCGACCACGGCGATGAGCACGTCGTTCACGGTGCCGCCGACGGACTTGCGCACGACGTGGACCTCGTCGAGGTCGACGGCGACACCGGCGGTGCGGCGGGTACCGGTCGGTTCGGCGACGAGCGCGGCCGACGAGCGGTTGTTGAGGTTGTCCAGACCGGAGCGGGCGACGGACGCGCCGATGTCCAGGGCGCGGCCCACGTCGGAGAGGGCGCCGCGTACCAGTCCGGGCAGCCTGCGCACGTCCGGGAAGAGGCCGGTGGCCGGCTGTTCGGGGCGCGGGCGCGGTTTGGGCAGGTCGAGGGGGTCCATGACGCCGGCGGCGAGGGTCAGTGCGCGCAGGCCGTCGGCCAGGGCGTGGTGGAACTTGAACAGCACGGCGAAGGAGGTGCCGTCATCGCCGGGCAGGACGTGTGCCTCCCAGGGCGGCCGGCCGCGCTCCAGCGAGCGTTCCATGAGGCGTCCGGCCTCGGCGTGGAAGTCGGCGGTCGGGGCGTGCAGCCTGACGTGGTCGAGCGGGTCGAAGTCCGGCGCGGTCTCGCGGGTGGCGCCCCCGAAGGCCAGCGGGAGCAGGGGCTGCCAGACGTCCCGGATGCGCATGCGCAGTCCGGGTACGGCGGCGGCGCGGGCGGCGAGCAGGTCGGCCGCGTGGGCTCCGGCGGTGGGTGAGTGGGCCGAGAAGACACCGAGGGCGCCCAGGTGCATGGGGTGCAGATCGGAGTCGATGTGCCAGAACGCAAGGTCGAGGGGGGCGAGCAGGTCCGAGGTCTCAGAGGTCAAGGGATCGCTCTCGCGTCGACGACGGGTGAACCAGCAGTCAATCGCTAGTGCGCGATTACGGTCAAGTACGATCAAGCTACGCTCAGTTAACAACGGATTAAGTCCCACCGCTGCGGGAGCGGTGGGACTTAACTGTTTTATGAGCTTACGTCAGGCAGGAGACGGCTATTTCAGGGCGGGCGGCGCCTCATCCGCGCCCGTACCCCACCCGGACGGCTCCGGGCCGACCGTGAAGTCGAGCGAGCGGGCACCCCGCAACATCCCACTCGTCACATACGTACGGCTGTACGACGACCCGTCGACGGTCACCGACTGGACGTACCGTCGGCTGTCCGACGTACCCGGTGCCGTGACCGTGAGCGCGCCGAGCGGGTAGTAGCGGGTGTCGAGGGTGAGGTCGACCCGGTCGAAGACCGGCGTGGACAGGCCCCAGGTGTCGTAGCCGGGCTGCACCGGGAAGATCCCGATCGCGGACAGGACGTGCCAGGCGGACATGGTGCCCATGTCGTCGTTGCCGGTCATCCCGGTCGGGCCGTCCGTGTAGAGGGTCAGCGCCGCGTGCACGACCTCGGTCGTCTTCCAGGGCTGCCCGGTGGAGAGGTAGGTGTACGGGGCGGTGAGGTCGACCTCGTTCTGCGGGTTGTACTTGTCCGCGTTGTAGTAGGCGTACGGGCCGTTCACCCACACCTCGCGGGCCGTCCGGGCCGGGTCCGCCTTCATCGCGTCGTACGCGAAGAAGGCATCGAGCCGGTTGTTGGCCGCCTGCCTGCCGCCGAGCAGATCCACCAGGCCGGGCAGGTCCTGCGGTACCAGCCATTGGTACTGCCAGGCCGTGCCCTCGTGGAAGCCCTCGCCGATGGCCGGATCGGGGTCGCCGGTGAAGGCTCCCGAGCCGTCCCGTGGCCGGAAGAAGCCGGTCGAGGGGTCGAGGACGGCGCGGTAGCTCTGCGACCTGGCCGCGTAACGGGCGGCGTCGGCCTCGTGGCCCAGCTCGCGTGCCATCTGGGCCAGCATCGCGTCGGACAGGGCGTATTCGAGGGTGACGGACGCGCCCCAGTGGTAGTCCGAGTCGCCCGGCTTGGTGCGGGCACGGCCCTTGAGATAGGGCGCGAAGCCGTTCTCGATGTACTCCCGGTTGGCCTCGCGCCCCAGCATCGGCAGGGCGGCGGGCGGCACGCCGTCGGCGTTCTTCCGCAGGGCGCGGTAGGCCCGCTCCTCGTGGCCGTGGAGCAGGCCCTGCTGGTAGGCGTGGGTGAGGAACGGGGTGACCGGGTCGCCGGTCATGATGTTGGTCTCGACCGTGCCGTACCCCCACTTGGGCAGCCAGCCGCCCTCCTCGTCGATCCTGAGCACCGACAGCGCCATGTCCCTGGCCTCACGGGGCGCCAGCAGCGACAGAAGCTGTGCCTGGGTGCGATAGGTGTCCCAGAGGGACCAGTTCTGGTAGTACGTGAAGTCCTGCGCGCGGTGGATCTTCAGGTCCCAGCCGGTGTAGCGGCCGTCGGCGTCGCTGCCGATGTTGGGGGCGAGGAAGCTGCGGTAGAGGGACGAGTAGAAGGTCCGGCGCAGCGTGTCCGATCCGCCGGTCACGCCCACGTCGTCGAGGCGCGCCTCCCAGGCGGCCCGGGCCGCCTCCCGGACCTCGTCGAACGTACGCCCGCCCTCGGCGCGCAGGTTGCCCGCCGCTCCCTCCGCGTCGACGTACGACAGGGCCGTGGTGGCCTCGACGGTCCGGTCCCCGTCCGTCGTGTCGAAGCGGACGTAGGCGCCGTCGCCCCCGGTCCGGGAGCCGCCGGTGACCGTGGTGCCGTCCCAGGTGCCGTACGCCGTGAAGGGCCGGTCGAAGCGGGTGATCGTGTGGACGGTGTACGGCTTGGTGCCCCGGCAGAAGCCGGAGCCGGTGATCGTCGTGCGTACGGTCCGGTCGTCGAGGATCTCGACCCGGTTCGACACCTTGGTGTGCAGCGACTGGCCGGCGTTGAGCAGCACGTTGGCCTTGGTGGTCGCCGGGAAGGTGTAGCGCTGCACGCCGGTACGGGCGGTCGCCGTCAGTTCGGCGTCGATGCCCGTCTTCAGGCCCACCCTGTAGTGGCCGGGGTTCGCGCTCTCGCTGTCGTGGGTGAACTCGGCGGCGTAGGACGCGTAGTCGGTGCTCGTGATGTCGCCGGTCGTGGGCAGGACCGGCAGGTCGCCGCCGATCCGGCAGCCGACGCCGGAGAGATGGACGAGGGAGAAGCCCCGGATACGGGTGTGGGAGTAGCGGTAGCCGGTCTTGTGCCCGGTGTCGGGCGACAGCTGCACCATGCCGAAGGGCACGGTCGCGCCGGGGAAGGTGTTGCCCTCGTTCTCCGTGCCGATGAACGGGTTGACCAGGTCGGTGAGCCGCTCGTCACGTGCGTGGGCGGCCGGGGCGGCGAGCGCGCCGGCCAGCAGGGCGGCGGCCGTCACCGCCCCCGCGGTGCGCAGCGTCCATCTCACAGGGAGAACCTCCGTCGGCTCGGTACAGGTGTCGGAGCGGGCCGGGGGTCCGGGGGTGGTCCCCCGGGAGAACGCGGCCCCGGGTCCGTGTCCCGGATCCGTTCCTCGCCGGACGTCCCGATCCGCGCCGCGCCCGGCACGGTCACCTCGCAGCCGTACGGCAACACCCCGTTCGGCGCACTCGCCTGAGCCCGGACACGCCGACGGCCCCGGTGAGCACGGGCTCACCGGGGCCGTCGGGCGTGGGTGTACCTGCCTACGACACGTGCTGGCCCTTCCCGAGGCCGATCACGCCGCCCTTGGAAACGGTGTACAGGTCGGCGTCCCGCTCCGGATTGACGCCGATCGTCGCGCCCGGCGGGACCTCGACGTTCTTGTCCAGGACGGCCCCGCGCACGATCGCGCCCCGCCCGATGCGCACGTTGTCGTGCAGGATCGACCCCTGTACGACGGCACCCGGATCGACCCGGACGCCGGGCGAGAGCACGGAGCGCGTGACCTGGCCCCGGATCAGGCACCCGGCGCTGATGATCGACTCGCTGGCGATGCCGCCGGCGTTGAAGCGGGCGGGCGACAGCTGGCCGGAGTGGGTGTAGACGGGCCAGCTGCGGTTGTAGAGGTTGAAGGCGGGCCGCTCGGCGATCAGGTCCATGTGGGCGTCGTAGTACGCGTCGAGCGTGCCGACGTCCCGCCAGTAGCCCTGGTCGCGGGTGGTCTCACCGGGCACGTGGTTCTCGCTGAAGTCGTACAGCTGGGCCTCGCCCCGGTCGGTCAGCGCGGGCAGTATCGAACCGCCCATGTCGTGCACGGAGTCGCCGTCCTCCGCATCCCGCTGCAGGGCCTCGATGAGGGCCTTGGTGGTGAAGATGTAGTTGCCCATCGAGGCGAAGACGCATCCGGGGTCGTCGGGCAGGCCCGGCGGGTCGGCGGGCTTCTCCAGGAAGCCCTGCACGGTCTGGCCGTCCGAGCCGGGACTGATCACACCGAAGGACGACGACTCGGCGCGCGGCACCCGTATGCCCGCGACGGTGACCCCGGCACCGCTCTCGATGTGCTGGTTGAGCATCTGCCGGGGGTCCATGCGGTACACGTGGTCGGCGCCGAACACCGCGACGTAGTCGGGTTGCTCGTCGTGCACGAGGTTGAGGGACTGGAGGATCGCGTCGGCGCTGCCCAGGTACCAGCGCGGGCCCAGCCGCTGCTGGGCGGGGACGGGGGTGACGTAGTTGCCGAGCAGACTGGACATCCGCCAGGTGGTGGTGATGTGCCGGTCCAGCGAGTGCGACTTGTACTGCGTGAGCACGCAGATGCGCATGATGTCACCGTTGACCAGGTTGGACAGGACGAAGTCGACCAGGCGATACGTTCCGCCGAAGGTCACCGCCGGTTTCGCGCGGTCCGCGGTCAAGGGCATCAGACGTTTGCCCTCGCCGCCCGCCAGCACGATCCCGAGCACAGAAGGCCCACCACGACGCATCGCCGCTCCCCTCACCGTGGTTGTGCACGATGCTTTCCCGCACGCCGGTCGGGCTAAGCCTGTTGACCTTGTTTGATGATCTCTTCATAGAGTCCTACCGTCCGTCTGGCCACGGCGTCCCAGCCGAACTCCCCCACCGCGCGCTCCCGTCCGGCGTCCCCCATCCGCCGCGCGGCCTCCGGATCACCGATCACGGAGTCCAGGGCTCGCGCGAGGTCCGCCTCGAAGATCCCCGGATCGTCGTCCAGGGACACCAGTACCCCGGTTGTCCCGTCCTCCACCACCTCCGGGATGCCCCCGACGCGCGAGGCCACGACGGGAGTTCCGCAGGCCATCGCCTCCAGGTTGACGATACCCAGCGGCTCGTACACCGAAGGGCAGACGAACACGGTGGCATGGGTGAGGAGTTGGATGACGTCCGGGCGCGGCAGCATCTGCGGGATCCAGAAGACGCCCTCGCGTACGGCACTCAGCTCCTGGAAGAGTTCGCGGAACTCCCGGTCGATCTCCGGCGTGTCGGGGGCACCCGCGCACAGCACCACCTGGGCCGCCGGGTCGATGTCCCGTACCGCGCGCAGCAGATGGGGCACGCCCTTCTGCCGGGTGATGCGGCCGACGAACAGGACGTACGGCCGGTCGGGGTCGACGCCGATCCGGGTGAGGGCGTCCGTGCCGTGGTCCGGGCGGTAGAGGCTGGTGTCGATGCCGTTGTGGACGACATGGACGGTCGACGGGTCGAGAGCCGGGTAGCAGGCGAGTATGTCCTCGCGCATGGCCCCGGACACGGCGATCACGGCGTCGGCGGCCTCGATGGCGGTGCGCTCCGCCCAGCTCGACAGGGCGTATCCGCCACCGAGCTGCTCGGCCTTCCAGGGGCGCAGGGGCTCCAGGGAGTGCGCGGTCATCACATGCGGGACGCCGTACAGGAGCTTGGCGAAGTGGCCGGCGAGATTCGCGTACCAGGTGTGGGAATGGACCAGTTCGCGGCCTTCGAGAGCGGCGGCGATGGAGAGGTCCGTGGAGAAGGTGCGCAGCGCGTCGTTGCTCCCGTCCAGCGCCGGCCAGGACCGGTGCCGGATGACGCCGATTCCGCGGCCCTCGCCCCAGCAGTGCACCTCCAGGTCGGTGAGGGCGCCCAACTCCCGGGCCAGAAACTCGACATGGACTCCCGCGCCGCCGTACACATCCGGCGGGTACTCCCGGGTCAGCAGGCCCACACGCACCCAAAACTCCCTGTCTCGGCGGTTGGTTCCCACATGGTCACCCAGATGCGGCGTCCGGGGAAGACCATGGGGTCCTGGTGAAGCAACAGTCACCGCAGATCCCGCCGCCCGGAACCCGGTAGTAGAGGCAGCAACTGCGCCGCCGGAAGGCGCTGCCGGTGAGGGTGCCGGTCGGGGCGAGGCGGGGGTGGGTGAACAGTTCGGCGGCGAGGGTGCGGGCGCGCGCACCGGCGTCGGCGTCGGCCCCGCGCGCCCAGCGGTCGAGCTCGCGGGCCGCGCCGGCCAGCGCCGATCCCGCGTTCCCCCACAGCAGGCCCTCGGCGACGCCGTACCGGGCGTGCAGGGCGGCCGTGAGGGGCTCCAGATGCCCGTGCACGACGAGGTCCAGGACCGTCGCGGCGTCGGCCGCCCGGGGGCGCAACTCCGCCAGCCACAGGTCGTCGGGGGTGCTCGCGGCGGGGTCCCAGTGGAGCAGGCGGGGGTCGAGGTCGGGGACGCTGCCGTACAGGACGGCACAGCCGAGGGCGATGGACCACAGACGGGCCGCGAGCGCCTGTTGGGCGATCGACGCGGAAACCCGCAGCTCAGAGCTGTGAATACGGTCCGCGACCATATGAACGCGAAAAGTTGTCGAATCCGCGTAAACCTCCTCGCCTCGGTGTGCGTACGCCTGCGCGAGTGTCGGCGGTGGATCGGCGGGGGCTCCGGCCGTGCGTAGTACGAAGAAGCCGCCGAGCCGTCGGAGCGCCGCAAGATCGGGGTCGAGGTCCACGAAAAGCAGTAGTACCAGGTCGGGCAGTAGCCGAGAGCAGCAGCTCCGTCCCCGCGTCACCCACCCTGGGGAGGACGTGGAGCCCGGCGTACTCCATCGGCAGTAGGACCCAATGGATGCTCTGGTACGACGCGAAGGCGCCCGAGAGGGGGGATGGTAGTCACCATGGAAGCCGATCGTTCGCCGCGCCGGGCCCCGCGCCCCCGCTGCACGCAGAGGAGTTGCTCATGAGCGCCCTCGCGTTGTCCATTCTGCTGTCGCTCGTCTCCGCTGTCGCCTACGCGGGCGGGGCGATCGTGCAGGAGCGGGTCGCGGACTCCGGTGGAAACGGCCCGTCCTACGCGCCGATGCGCAGGCCGGTCTGGTGGGCCGCCGTGGCGCTGAACGGCCTGGGCGGAGTGCTGCACGTGGTGGCGCTGGCGTTCGGGCCGCTGAGTGTCGTCCAGCCGATGGGCGCCCTGACCATCGTGTTCGCGCTGCCGATGGCGGCCCTGTTCGTGCGCCGCAAGGCCGGGGCGGCGGCCTGGCGCGGCGCGATCATGGCCACGCTGGGACTCGCGGGTCTGCTGTCCCTGGTCGGCACGTCCGAGGCGCAGTCCCTGGGCACCACCGAGCGGGTGCTGCTGGCCGTGGTCACCGGCTCCGCCGTGGTGGCGCTGATGGTCGCGGGCCGCGCGGCCCACCGGCACCCGGCGGTGCGCAGCACCCTGCTCGCCATCGCGTCCGGTATCGCCTTCGGCATGTCGTCGGTCTTCACGAAGGTGGTCGCCGTGGACTGGTCCGGCGGCCTCACGACCGCGGACGTGCCGTCACTGGCGTTGATCGCGGTGCTCGGCACCTCCGGTCTCCTGCTCTCCCAGGCGGCCTACCGGGGCGGCGGCCTCACGGCACCGCTCGCGACGCTGACGGTCGTGAACCCCGTGGTGGCGGCGGCGGTCGGCATCACGATGTTCGGCGAAACCTTCCGCTACGGCACCACGGGCACCATCCTCGCGCTGAGCTGCGGTGTGGTCGCGGCCGGCGGCCTGATCCTGCTCACCACGGAACGGCTGCAGCACGCCACGCACACCGACGCGCCGCCCTCCGCCTTTCCTGCCGCTGCTTCACCTGTTTCCCCTGTTCCCGTCGGTTCGGCACCCGAGGTACCGGAACAGGCCGGATCCGGGCACGAGGAGCACGCGGAGACGCCGGCGGTGAGCGGGAAGCCCGCCCGGCCCGCCCTGGCAGGTGCGGCGGCACCGACACCGGCACCGCTGACAGCGCAGGACGTGCTGGACGTGCTGGACGAGGAGCCCATTCCGTACGGGGCCTTCTACGGCATCCCCTACGTGCCGATCCCGATATCCGCCCGCGACCGGCACCGGATGCGGGTCAAATCCTGACGCCGCCCGCTCTGAGATAGGCCAGCGGGTCGATGTCGCTGCCGAAGCCGGGCCCCGTCCGCACCTCGAAGTGCAGATGCGGGCCCGTGCTGTTGCCCGTGGAACCGGAGCGCCCGATGCGCTGCCCGACGGACACCGACTGTCCCGCCCGTACGGAGATCGCGGACAGATGCGCGTACTGCGAGTAGCGCCCGTCTGCGTGCCGGATCACCACCTGGTACCCGAAGGACCCGCCCCAGCCCGCGTCGACGACCTCGCCCACGCCGATCGCCTTCACGGAGGTGCCGGTGGGCACCGGGAAGTCGACGCCCGTGTGATAGCCCTTCGACCAGGAGGAACCCGCCTTGTGGTACGGCGTACCGGTCGCGGCGCCCACGGGTGCGGTGAGCGTGGTGGTCGCGGTGCGGGGGGCCTTGGTGGCGACCTTCTCCGCGGTGCGCGAGGGTGCCTTCTCCGTCCGGGACCTGCGGGCGGGCTCGTCCGTGGTGGGGGCACCGGGTGCGGCCTTGGTACGGAGGTTCAGCCGCTGGCCGGGGACGATCAGGTCGGGATCGGCGCCGATCGTCGTGCGGTTGGACGCGTAGAGACGCTGCCAGCCGCCCCGGACGTCGCGGTCGTCGGCGATGGCGGAGAGGGTGTCGCCGTGCACGACGGTGTACATCTCGGCGGTGCCCGCCTGGGACTGGGGCGTGGTCTGCGGCTTCACGTCACGGACGGTCCGCTGGGACTTCCGTTCCGAGTCGGCCGGTCTACCTGAGTTGCCCGAGGGGTTGATGTCGGGGGTGTCGCCGCCGCGGGTGAGGCCGGCGCGGACCGAGCAGGTGGGCCAGGCGCCGGGGCCCTGCGCCTTGAGCACCTTCTCGGCCACCGCTATCTGCTGGTCCTTGGTGGCCAGATCCGCCCGCCCGGCGTAGACCGTGCCGCCGTACGCCTCCCAGGTGGACTGGCTGAACTGGAGCCCGCCGTAATACCCGTTGCCGGTGTTGATGTTCCAGTCGTTCGTGGACTCGCAGGCGGCGACCTTGTTCCAGGTCGCCACATCCGCCGCGTCCGCCACCCCGGCGCCCACCAGCGGGAGCGCGATGCCCGCGCTGCCGGCGGTGACGGTGAGAGAGGCCCGGTTGATCCGGTTCGGCTGGTACCGGCGATGCTTGCCGCGCACGGCCATGGAAGAGCCCCCTTACCGTTGCCAGGAGCCGCAAAAGTAAGCGCCGCGAACAGGCCATGACAAGACGGCAAATCAGCCTCCTTGCGGCCGAAGTACATCCGAGGGGATACCGAAGTCGCCGGGAATACGGGTCGGTTGCGCGAACGCTGAGGCAGGTGGGGGTTCTGGTGCGTATGTGCGTACGCAGGAACGGCAGCCCGGATGTGCGGTCGGCGTACCGGCACGTCAGGATGGCCCGAAGGGCAATACTGGCGAGCACGTACGGCACCACCGATTCCAGGACCTACCGGCACCACCGTTTTCCAGGACCCACTAGGAGCCATCCGCATGAGCAACTCAGCCCAGATCGGCGTCACGGGACTCGCGGTGATGGGCCGCAACCTCGCCCGCAACTTCGCGCGCAACGGCTACACGGTCGCGCTGCACAACCGGACGGCGGCGCGTACGCACGCTCTGGTCGAGGAGTTCGGGACCGAGGGCGACTTCGTCGCGGCCGACACCGCCAAGGAGTTCGTGGCCGCGCTGGAACGGCCGCGCCGCCTGGTCGTCATGGTGAAGGCCGGTGAGCCGACCGACGCGGTGATCCAGGAGTTCGCCCCGCTCCTGGAGCCCGGTGACATGATCATCGACGGCGGCAACGCGCACTTCGCGGACACCCGGCGCCGGGAGCGCGACCTGCGCGAGCAGGGCATCCACTTCGTCGGCATGGGCGTCTCGGGCGGCGAGGAGGGCGCGCTGCTCGGCCCGAGCATCATGCCGGGCGGCCCTGTCGAGTCGTACGACTCGCTCGGTCCGATGCTGGAGAAGATCTCCGCGAAGGCGGAGGACGGCACCCCCTGTGTGTCGCACGTGGGTCCGGACGGTGCCGGGCACTTCGTGAAGATGGTCCACAACGGCATCGAGTACGCCGACATGCAGCTGATCGGTGAGGCGTACCAGCTGCTGCGCGATGTCGCCGGGTACTCCCCCGCGCAGATCGCCGACATCTTCCGCACCTGGAACACGGGCCGTCTCGACTCCTACCTGATCGAGATCACCGCCGAGGTGCTGTCGCACGTGGACGCGGCGACGGGCAAGCCGTTCGTGGACGTGGTGGTGGACCAGGCCGAGCAGAAGGGCACCGGCCGCTGGACCGTGCAGATCGCCCTCGACCTGGGCGTCCCCGTGTCGGGCATCGCCGAGGCCGTCTTCGCCCGCTCCCTCTCCGGCCACGCGGCACTGCGCGAGGCGTCGCGCGGGCTGGCCGGCCCGACAGCCACCCCGCTGAGCGAGTCGGAGGCTGCGGCCTTCGCCGACCGTGTCGAGCAGGCGCTGTACGCGTCGAAGATCGTGTCGTACACGCAGGGCTTCCACGAGATCGCGGCGGGCGGCGCGGAGTACGACTGGGACATCGACCTCGGTGCCGTCTCCGCCCTCTGGCGCGGCGGCTGCATCATCCGGGCGGCCTTCCTGGACCGTATCCGCGCCGCGTACGACGCTCGGGCGGACCTGCCGAGCCTGCTGTCCGACGACACGTTCGCGCAGGAGATCGCGGCGGCGCAGGACGACTGGCGCGAGGTGCTGGTCGCGGCGACCCGCCAGGGTGTCCCGACGCCGGGCTTCGCCGCGGCCCTCGCGTACTACGACGCCCTGCGCGCGGAGCGGTTGCCTGCGGCGCTCACGCAGGGGCAGCGGGACTTCTTCGGTGCGCACACCTATCGGCGTACGGACCGTGAGGGCTCGTTCCACACGCTGTGGGGTGGGGATCGGTCCGAGGTGACCGGCTGAGGGTCGCTCCGCGGGATCGGCGGCTCTTTGGATCGGCAGTTCTTTGGATCGGCGGTTCTTTGGCCGCGGGGGCGTGAGGGCTGGTCGCGCAGTTCCCCGCGCCCCTTAGAGGCGCGGTCCCGCACCCGGCATGACGGTGGGCGGTCGGGGTTTCCCGGCCGCCCACCTGGTGTTTCCGCCGTCCCCCGGTTCAGGACAGTGGCGGGCCCGGTTCGGGGGCGGGTGCCGGCTCGGGGCCCGGGGGCTGCGGTACGGGGTCGGGGGCCGGGGGCGGTGGGCCCGGTACCGGACCGGGTGTCGGCTTCGGGTCGGGGCCCGGTGAAGGCGGGATCGGGTCCGGGAAGGGGCCGGGGGTGGGGCCCGGCGGGACGGGGTGCGGGTCCGGGTGCGTCACGGTCTCCTCCAGCCAGTCGGTACGTCGGCTCTGGACTTCTCCCCCGCGTACCCCGGCACCCGCGCCCCCACTCACTCCCCCGCGTTACTCACGCGCGGCCAGGTGGGCGCCCGTCACCCGGCCGCGGCGGCCCGTGCCGCCGCCGCGCCCGCCGCCAGTCCCGGCCGGGGGCTGGACAGTACCGGCACCGCGGTCGTCGTCAGCCGCTGCGCCGGGGTCATGGAGGCCTGGGCGAGGATGATCACGTCGGTACTGTCGCCGGGGACCGAGTCCACGGCTGCGGCCACCGAACGGACGTACCCCTCCGTGTCGCCCGCCTGGAAGAGGGCCCAGGCGCCGTCCACGAACAGCTTCCGCACCTCGGCGGGGAGTCCGGCGCGGCGCGCCTCCTCCTCGACGAGGGCCACCGTGGGTCCGAACGTGCTCTCCGAGGTCGCGACGACGACCACCCTCGGTCCGACGGCCACCGCGGCGGCGGCCATCGGACGGTCGACCCGCAGCACGGGCACCCCCACCCGCGCGGCGGCCGCCTCCGCGACACCGCCGATGGAGGAACAGGTGCAGAGCACGGCGACGGCGCCGTCGGCGACGGCCCGCTCCAGGACGGCCCGGACGTCGTCGGCCACGGCGTCGGGCCCATCGGCCCGGGCTCTGGTCAGCAGGTCCTCGTGGACGAAGTGGGCGAGTTCCAGGCCCTGATGGTCCTCGTCGCACAGGGCGTCGAACACCGGGACGTGCAGGGGGGAGGTGTGCAGAAGGGCGAGCACGGTGCGGAGGACCCCCTCGTCGAACCTGCGGACTGTCGGACTGTCGGACGTCAGAAGCGGTCGGGGTTCGCCGCGAGCCACTCCTTGGCGGCGCGGATCAGCTGGGGGTCCGCCGCCGGGGCCTCGTCGGGGTGGCGCTCGGCCCACTTCACGACGTACGGGCAGAGGGGGGCCACGACGATGCCCTCCCGGGCGGCCATGAGGTACAGCTCGCGGGCCAGTGAGCCCGCGATGCCCTTTCCCTCGTGCGCCGGCTCGACGATCGTGTGGACCGGGACCAGCGCGCGTCCCCGCGCGGCCAGCACGAAGTACGCGATGTGGCCCACGACCTCCCCCGCCGCCACCGCCTCCAGGCGCCCTGCCGTCCGGTCGTCGCGGATCTCGATGTCGCTCATGGCCACACTCCTCGTCGGGTCGTCGCATCGTCGGACACGCCGGCTCACCGAACGGTCAGACAGTGACCGCCTGCGGGCTGCGCTCCTGGTCCGAGCCCGGCACCGGCTCGGACGGATCGGCGCCCAGGGCCACGACGCGGTTGCCGTGGTCCACGTGGACCACCTTCGGCCGCAGCGCCCGCGCCTCGGCGTCGGTCACCTGAGCGTAACTGATGATGATCACCAGATCTCCGGGACGGACGAGGTGGGCCGCGGCCCCGTTGATCCCGACGACACCGGACCCCCGCTCGCCCTCGATGACGTACGTCTCCAGCCGGGCACCGTTCGTGATGTCGACAATGTGCACGAGCTCACCGGGCAACAGATCGGCGGCGTCGAGGAGGTCGGCGTCGATGGTCACGGAGCCGACGTAGTGCAGGTCGGCCTGGGTGACGGTGGCGCGGTGGATCTTGGACTTGAATATTGTACGCATCATGGAGGCACTCCTGGACATAGGCTCCCTGCCTGCGTTTTTGCAGGTCAAGGTCCGTTTCCTCACCCTACAACGAGTCGCATGTTCGGGCAGCATTCCCTAGGTTTTTCAGGACTCATGCTGACCACTTGCTGACTTTCCTGACGCATCATCAGGTTGTGGCGGGAGGATTCCACTCGCCCTCCCGGACCCCACCGCGACGACTTCCCAAGCCCACGCAGCGCTCCCCCTCGGGTATCCGTGATCGCGATCACCCCGACGAGCTGACAGCGGTTCCATGGCTGTCCATGACCACGCGGAAGGTCCTCCTGGGCATCGCGGAGGGCTCGACGCAGCGCGGCAACCTAGCAGCGAATCGCGGGTCGGCAAAGCCGACGATTCTCATGACCATGGCCACGGCCCGACCGGTGACCCTTCGGAGACACGGGGCGGGTGCCAAGAATCTTCGAAACCCAGCCAGAGCAGAACGCGGCCCACCGCAGCGATCAGCCCCGGCCAGCCTCAAGGAGCCCTCCTTGCCCATGGAACCGCAGCCGCACCCCAACGAACGCCGCACCGAGATCAGCCGATCGCGGAGGCGCCAGCCCGTCGAGCCTGTCCTCATCGACACTTCCGAGGTCGCCGCGATGCTCAGTATGTCCACGAGCTGGGTCTATAGGGAGGCATCGAAACTGGGCTTGAGGGGCTACAAGCTCGGCCGAGGCAGGAACGCCAAGGTCCTGTACAAGAGGGCCGAGGTCTTCAAATGGCTGGAGCAGCAAAAGATCCACTAAGAGTCTTCGACCTGCTCGGCAGTCGGCCGCGCGACTCCAATAGCTCACCAGCGGGGTGGCGCCGGATTCCACTGCTCCGGGTGTTGAGGTGCTGTCGAAGGGACGGGGAATCTGTTGGTCAGCCAGGGCTGGGCAGTTGAGTGAGCCGGTCGAGGGCTGCGGTGATGTGACCGGTCCAGGGCCAGTGCCGGGCCAGGCGGAGGATTCGCCGGCGGCCGGTGGTCACGAGCTGTCCGGCCGCGGTGAACAGGCGGAGCCGTAGTCGGCGCGGCTCCCAGTGAACCGCCCCGGGTTTGATGGAGATCATCAAGGCTCGGAAGGATGCCGATCATGGCTGCTCCCCGTAAGTACCCCGACGAACTGCGTGAGCGCGCGACGCGTCTGGCTGTCGAGGCCCGCAAGGACCCGGTCGGCCGGGCCGGTGCGATCAAGCGCATCGCCGACCAGCTCGACGTGCACCCTGAGGCCCTGCGCGGGTGGGTGAAGCGGGCCGAGATCGACGACGGCAGCGTGCCCGGGACTACCAGTGCGGAGGCCGCCAGGATCGCGGAGCTGGAGCGGGAGGTGAAGGAACTGCGGCGGGCGAACGCGATATTGAAGTCCGCCTCGGCTTTCTTCGCCGCGGAGCTGGACCGTCCACTGCGATGAAGGTCGCCTACATCGACCAGTACAAGGAGACGTTCGGCGTCCAGCCGATCTGTGACGTCCTCGCCGAGACGGACGCGCCGATCGCGCCGAGCACCTACTACGCCGCCCATACCCGCCCGCCGTCGGCCCGAAGTCGGCGCGACGCCAAACTCACCGAGGAGATACGCCAGATCCACGCCGACAACTACGGCGTCTACGGGGCCCGCAAGGTCCATGCCGCCCTGGTCCGCGAAGGGCACGAGGTGGCCCGCTGCACGGTCGAACGCCTCATGCGCCAGGCGGGACTTCGCGGGGTGATCCGGGCCAAGAGCCCGCGCATCACCCGGCCCGCCCCGGAGACCGACCGGCCCGCCGACCTGGTCGAGCGGCAGTTCACCGCAACTGCCCCCAACCAGCTGTGGGTTGCGGATATCACCTACATCCGCACCTTCTCCGGCTGGGTCTACGCCGCCTTCGTCATCGACGTGTTCTCCCGCATGGTCGTCGGCCGGCAGGTCGCCACCAGCCTCTACACCGACCTCGCCCTGGACGCGCTGGAGATGGCGATCTGGCGCCGCCGGCACACCGGCGCCGACCTGGCCGGACTCACACACCACTCGGATCGCGGAGTTCAATATCGTGCCATTCGCTACACCGAACGCCTTGCCGATGAGGCGGCCGTGGCCTCCGTCGGCTCACAAGGCGACAGTTACGACAACGCTCTCGCCGAGGCGTTCAACAGCCTGTTCAAGGCCGAGCTGATCCGCAACAAGGGACCGTGGACGTCCATCAACGACGTCGAGATCGCGGTCGCCGAGTACGTCGACTGGTTCAACCAGCGCCGACTGCACGGCGAGCTCGGACATGTCACACCCGCCGAGCACGAGACCGCCTACTACGCGGCCGAACCCCCTGCGTCACTCCAGAAAACCAGCTAACTCACTCTCCACAAAACCCAGGGCTTGACAGTCTCAACCGCCCCCGCAGCCCGGGCCACCGGCCACAACGGACCACTTCTTCCCTCAGCGCCTCCCTGAGCAACAAGTCGACGGTTCAGAAAGCCTGGTCCAATGGACCTGGATGGGGTGGTGTGTCTTCTGATGAGCAGGTATGGGCAGAAGTCGCCCCGCCCTCCGCTGGGCGCCGCACGTCGCACGCTCGCGTGAGCAACGTTTCCAGCAGAGCGAACACCTGCTCGGGGTTGCTGCCCTCGGGGTCGGCGAGCCAGGCCAGCATCATTCCGTCCATCGTCACAGCGAGGAGTTCTCCCAATGCCTGGCTTCCACCGGGGAGGCAAACGCCTTCCTCAGCCATCCAGGCCGCAGCAGCCTCGGTGGACGTCTCGCGGTACGCCACGTACTGCCGACGGGCCAGGTCCCGCAGCGCGGGCGTACGAAGGGCCAGCGCGGTCAGCTCGTAGAACGCCAACTGGCGGCCAGGCTGCTCCTCCTGGTCGCGCCGTGCTACTGCGAAGGCGGCTCGCAGCCGGTCGGCCACCCCGGCTCTCAGCCCACGGCCGGGCTGGGACACCGAGGCTGCCGCACTCTGTCGCAGTTCCTCGGTGACCTCCACGATGAGGGCAAGGACAGGGGCAGCGAGTCATACCGGCCCCGGAGGCCACGAGCCCGAACCGGGCTCTACGAGAAAGGCGAAGGACACCGCGCTGTGTGGAACGCGGCTTTGCCGCCCGGTCGGGCGGGAGGAGCAGGCCGTCAGGGAATGGCCCGAAGGAACACTCGGGTGTACGGAGACGGCTTACAGGGCGCGGCTGCTGTGCCCCGGGGCAACTGCACCGAGGGGTGGCCGTCGAGTGTGCCATTCAGTGGCTTGTTCGTAGACGGCCGCCGCCCGCAGGACAGCGTCATCGGCGTGATGAGGGCCGATGATCTGCAGACCGACAGGCAGGCCGTCGGAGGTGAAACCGCAGGGGAGCGTGATGGCGGGGAGTCCGGCGTGGCTGGGAGGCTCTGTGAAGCGGTGGAAGTCGTACACGGGCTCCCGTACAGGGTGGCCGTCGATCTCGACCGGGCCACCCTCGGGGCCGGGGTGAGGGAACGCTGCGACGGGCATCGTGGGGGTGAGCAGCAGGTCGTGATCGCGGAATACGGCGGCGAAGCCGGCGGCGATGCGGGCGCGGGTGAGCACGGCGACGCGGTAGTAGTCCACGGCCGACATGCGGTGTCCTCGCTGGGCGAACTCGGCGAAGATCGGGTTGGACAGCTCCGGGTCGAAGCCCTGGCCGACGACCATGTCTTCCAGGGCTGCCAGGGCTTGCGGGGACCAGAAGTCGGAGAAGTATTGGATCGGATCGGGCAGGTCGACGGTGACCTCTTCCACGAGTGCCCCCAGGGTGGTGGCGAAGGTGTGTGCCGCCGCTTCCACGATGGTTCGGACCTCGGGGTCGACCGGTCCGTGGCCGAGGTCCGGGCTGTAGGCGACACGCAGCCCGCGCACGGACGCACTGTCCAAGCACCGGGTGAAGTCCACCGTCGAGGCGGGCAGGGACAGCGGGTCGTCCTGGTCGTGGCCCGCGGTGACCTGGAGGGCGAGCGCGGCATCGGCGACGGTACGGGTGAGCGGGCCGGAGATGTCGACGGTGCCGTACACGTCCCATTCGCCGGTGACGGGGATGCGGCCCAGGGACGCCTTCAACCCCACGGTGCCACAACAGGAGGCGGGCACGCGGATGGAACCGCCGCCGTCGCTGCCCCAGGCGATCGGCCCCAGCCCGGCCGCGACAGCGGCCCCGGCGCCGCCGCTGGACCCGCCGACCGTGCGGGTGAGGTCCCAGGGGTTGTTGGTCACGCCGGTGAGTGGGCTGTCGGTGACCGCGCCCATGCCGAACTCGGGGGTGGTGGTCTTGCCGATCAGCACGGCGCCCGCGGCCTTGAGCCGGGCCCAGCCGATGCCGTCGCGGTCGGGGACATGGTCCTTGTAGTGGACCGAACCGTAGGTCGTGCGCACACCGGCGGTGTCGGTGAGGTCCTTCACCGTGACCGGTACGCCGTGCAGAGCGCCGAGTTCGTCCGCCGGGAGTTCCATGATCTGCTGCTCGGCGCGATGAGCCGCGGCCAGTGCTTGCTCGGGAAGGATGGTGACGAAGGCGTTGACGGGGGAGCCGACACGCTCGATGCGCGCCAGTACGGCCTGGACTGCCTCGACCGGTGAGAGTCGGCGGGCTCTGATCAGGGCGGCCAACTCGGTCGCCGGGGTGAAGCACAGCTCGTCGTCGTTCACCGGAGATCTCCAGAGGGGTCGGGTACCTCAGCCTTTGTGTAGCGAGCAAAATACAACGCTTGATGCACTACGCCAAGGGGTGCACGTCCACATCGGGGGCGGTCGAGCGGTGCGTACGCGTCTTTGTGTAGCATTCGCTGCACATCGAACGCCCGTAGCCTCGGTTGACGGGCCGGGGGGGAAGGAGGCGGCGTTGCCCCGCTATGTCGATCACGAACAGCGCCGGCGGGACATCACCGCCGCGGCGATGCGTATCCTCGCGGAACGCGGCCTGGGAGCCCTGACCCTCAAATCGCTCGCGAAGGCTCTCGGTGGATCGATCACCCTGGTCACGCACTTCTACTCCACCCGCGCGGAACTGCTCCAGGCGATAACCGGGCGAGTGCTGGAGGAGTACGACGTCGAACTCGCGGGCCTGGAGGAGGGCGCCGACGACAGCACCAGGCTGCGCATCCTGCTGGAGTGGATGCTGCCGCTCGACGAGGAGGCCTGGATCTCCGAGTGCGGCCGTATCGCCCTGCTGGGTCAGCGCGAGGATGATCCGAGCATCGACCCCTTCTTCGACACGATGGACGCCCGGATGCGGGAGTACCTGCGTGAACATCTGGCGCCGCTGGTCGAGGCGGACCAGTTGGGGGAGATGGTCGACATGCTGCGCGTGACACTGAACGGCATCGTGCTCTGCGCGGTGGAGCACCGTGACGAGTGGCCCGCGGAGCGCCAGCTCGCGGTGCTCCGGCGGCTGCTGACCGCGTTCAGCCTCTAACTGCGACACGCGCCAACCCGAGAGCGCCCAGAGCGGAATCGAGCACCTTCAGCTGCCGTCCGACAGGCCACTCGCCGGGATGCTCCACCGCCGACAGGATCACGCCGTTCGTGACGACCCGCAAGGCATCGACGGCTCCGGCGAGATCGGGGGCCGGTGTGAGCGGTTCCAGATGGCGCCGCAGCAGGCCGGTCATGCGTTCCTCCATGGCGTCCACGAATCGGCGGACGGCGGGATCCGGTCCCAGGTGCCCGAGCATCACTATCCGTCCTTTCTCCTGCAGCCTGGACGGCTCGTCCAGCGGTAGCAGCCACTCCAGCAGGATCCGCAGGCGGCCGTGGGCGTCGGCACCGCGCTCCAGCCGCTCCAGCTCGGCCTCGTAGCCTGCCAGGACCGTGGTCAGGACGCCTTCCAGCAACTCGTCGCGGTTGCGGTAGAAGTGCGTGATCAGGGTGATGGACCCACCCAGTTCCTCGGCCAGGCGGCGCAGGGTCAGGCCTCCCGGTCCGTTGTCGCCCAGGAGCCGCAGGGTGGCTTCCGCTATCCGCAGTTGCCGCTCCTCGCGGTCGACGACACGGGGCATGGAGGCCTCCTCGGGAAGGTCGCCCTGCTGGAGGGCTGCCGGGTTTCCGTTGTGTAAAGGGTGTTCTTTTATCGGCCGCAACCTCTTGTTAATGCATAGCGACCTTTATACATTGCCCGTCATACAACGAATGACGCAGTGACAGGAGCTCTTCGTATGAGCGCACGGCCCACGAGCTCGACCGGCATCGGCTCGCTATTGCGGCCTCGGACCGTCGCCGTCGTCGGCGCCTCCGCCCGTCGTCCCGCCAGCGGCAACCAGGCGATCGCGAACCTGCGTCGCCATGGCTTCCCCGAGGACCGGCTGTACATCGTCCATCCCTCGGCCTCCACGATCGACGGGTTGCCCGTCGTCCCCGACATAGCGGCCCTGCCGCCGGGGACGGACACCGCTCTTGTGTCACTGCCGGGGGCCGCGGTGCTGGAGACCCTCAAGGCCCTGGAAACCGCGGGGTGCCGCTCCGCCCTGGTGCCCAGCGCCGGACTCGACGCACTGCAGAGCAGTGAGATCGCCGCCTTCGCCGCCGTCTCCTCGATGGCGGTGCACGGAAACAACTGCATGGGGGTCATCAATGTCACCGACGGCATCCCGCTGTGGTTCTACGACGGTGTGCTCACCGATCAGCGCCGGGGCAGCGTCTCCCTCGTCTCGCAGTCGGGCTCGGCGACCTTCCTGGCACGGGCGACCGAGGACGTCGGCTTCGCGAAGATCATTTCCACGGGCAACGAGGTCGGACTGACCACGGCCGACTTCCTGGCCTGGCTCGCGTACGACTCCGCGACCGAGGTGGTCGGTGTGGTGCTGGAGTCGATCAAGGATGTGGCCGCATTCTCCGAGGGCGTACGAGCCCTGCGTGAGGCCGGCAAGCCGGTCGTCGCCCTCAAGGTGGGCCGGACAGCTCTGGGCTCCCGGGCGAGCATGGCTCACACAGGGGCCCTGATCGGGCAGGACGCCGCGTATTCCGCGCTGTTCGAGCGGCTGGACGTGCCGTTGGTCGACGACTACGACGAAATGGCCGTGACCCTTCAGTTCCTGGCCACTCCCGCAAGGCCCGCCACCAGGGGCAACCGCGTCGCCGTCATCACGGACTCCGGAGGCGAGGCGGGCCTGGCCGCCGATCTCGCCGCACGTTATCCCGTCCGGTTGGAGCCCTTCACCCCGGCCACCGTGGCCCGGCTCTCCGAACTGATGCCGGACGCATCGATCAACAACCCCTTCGACGCCGGGGGCAGCCCGACCGCGGACGACGACGCCTACAACCTTTCCTACGAACTCGCTGCCCGGGACGAGAACGTCGACGCGGTCATGGTCGTCATGGAAGCCCACGCCACCATGACGGATCCCGAACTCGACTACGCCGCCGACCTGTGCGAGGGCGTGAAGGCCGCCAGCCGCGCCGGCAAGCCGGTCGTCATCGCCGCCAGTTCCTCGGTCAACACGCACCAGAGATTCAGGGAGTTCACAGGGCCGGGCGTGGCCGTGCTGCGCGGCATCGGTAACGCCTTCACCGCCCTGGCCGCCTCCGCCGCCAACACCCGGCCCGTCCCCCGCCGTCCCCGCCGGCCCGACGGCCTGCCGGGGCCCGACGCGCTGGCCGAGCTGCGTTCCGAGGTCGCCTCCCACACCGCCTCCGCTGCCGGACCGCTGCCGGACGCGCTGTGCCGGCGGCTGCTCACCGCGTACGGGCTGCCAATGGCGGCAGCTGCCCTGGTCACCGGTGCCGAGCAGGCCCTGCAGTGGGCCGAGGGACGCTACCCGGTCGTCGCCAAGGTGTCCTCACCCGACATCCCGCACCGCTCCGACATCGGGGGCGTCGTCATCGACATCGCCGGCCCGGGGCAACTGAGTGCCGCACTGGAGCGCATCACCGCCTCCGTCACCGCTGCCCGCCCCGACGCGGTCCTCGGAGGCTTCGAGATCCAGGAGCAGGTCGGCGGGGCTCACGAGGCGATGCTCGGTTTCGTCGGCGACCCCGTCTTCGGTGCGGTCGTCACCGTGGGCTCCGGTGGCGTGCTGGTGGAGCTGGAGGCCGACACCGCCTCCGGTCTCGCACCACTCACCCCGGCCGAGGCCCACGACCGCATCGCCCGAACCCGGATGGCACGGCTCCTGAACGGCTACCGCAACCTGCATCCGACCACGGACACGTACGCGCTCGCCGACGCGCTGCACCGACTGTCCTGGTTCGCCGACGACTTCACCGGCCTGATCGCCGAGGCCGACCTCAACCCGGCCCTCGTCGAGTACGGCACCGGCCGCGTTCGCATCGTCGATGCCCTGCTCGTCGGCGAACCCGTCCTCGACACCGACCGAAAGGCCCGTCCGTGACGACCGTACAGACACCCGCCGAGGCCGACACCTCCGTCCGGCTCTGCGTCCCCCTCGACAACGTCGCCGCCCTCATCGACCGGGAGTTCCAGGGCCCGTGGTTCACCGTCGGCAGGGAGAAACTTCCGGTCTTCGACGACGCCACCTACGCCGACCAGAACGCCCACGCCTTCGACGACGACAACTACGCGGAGAACCTCGTCGAGGGCTTCCACCTGCTGGCTCTGCTCGACCATCTGACCAACGACCTCGTCGCCGCCGAGGGCGACCGCTGGTACGCGGTCAACTACGGCCTGGACCGCGTTCGTTTCGTCACTCCGGTCCAGGCCGGTGTCCCCATCCGGGTGCACGGCTCCGTCGCCGAGGTCAGGCCCAAGGGGAAAGGTCACCTCCTCCTGCTGCGCATCGCCGTGGAAGTCAGGGGAGCTGAGCGCCCGGGATTCACCGCCGATCAGTGGGTCCTGTGGCTGCCCACCGACGACGTGGAAGCGCGAGAGACACAGAGAGTCCGAGCACGCCAAGAAACACAAGAGGTTCAGACTCAGAGAAGCACCTCCGGAGGTACGACGTGAAGCGCCATCCCCGCACCACCGTGCTCGTGGCAGGCTGTTGTGCCTTGCTGACCCTGTCCGCCTGCGGCGGCTCCGGCGGCAAGAACACGGCAGACACCGGGAAGACCAAGGTCCAGGCCCAGCTCGCCGCGGCCACCGGCGACATCGACAAGCTCACCTGGGCGCTCCCCAAGGGGGAGCCCACCACCATCGACCCGGTCAACGCCGTCGACTACAGCTCCGCCCTCGTCGCCTCCAACCTCTGCGACACCCTGCTGCGCTACAACCCCGACTTCACCACCTCGCCCGGCCTGGCCACCGCGGTCCAGAAGGACGACAGGACCGTGGTCCTCACCGTCCGCGACGGCGCGACCTTCTGGGACGGCACACCTGTGACGGCCGAGGACGTCGCCTTCAGCCTCAACCGCGGCATGGCCCCGACGGCGGTCGTCGGCTTCGTCTTCGCCAACGTCTCCTCGATCACCGCCGCCGGCTCCTCCATGGTCACCGTGAAGTTCAAGGAGCCGGACGAGCTGTTCCTCAAGGAACTGTCCACGGTCGCCGGCCTCGTCGTCCAGGAGTCCTACACCAAAAAGGCGGGCAAGTCCTTCGGGACCGCGTCCGGCGGGATCATGTGCAGCGGTCCGCTGAAGCTCGACTCCTGGAAGCCGGGCTCCGAGATCCGGCTCACCCGCAACGACGACTACTGGGACAAGGAATACCGCTCCCACGCGGCCGAGGTCATCCTGTCCTTCGTCACCGATTCCGCAGCTCTCGTCCAGGGCCTGAAGTCCGGTGAGATCGACGGCGCCTACGAGGTCCCTGCCTCTGTCATTCCCAGCCTCCAGAACGGTTCCGCCGGCTCCGTGTACTTCGGGCAGTCGCCCCAGTCGCTCGAGTTCGCCGTCGCGACCGCGGACGGGCCCCTCAAGAACACCGATCTACGCCGGGCACTGATGATCGCCATCGACCGTGAGGCTCTGGCCGAGGCCGTGTACCACGGCGCAGCCGAGCCCAACTACACCCTGCTCGCATCCTCGACCTGGGACCCCGACGGCAGGGAACTCTGGAAGAAGGCGTCCGACCGCTACACCACCGAGAACGCCTACGACCTCGACAAGGCCAAGGAACTCGTGAAGTCCAGCGGGTACACAGGACAGAAGCTCACCCTGTCCGTCCAGGCCGGTGACGACACGTTCTCCCGCATCGCCCAGCTCATCCAGCAGCAGGCCGAACAGATCGGCGTCAAGATCGCCATCAACCAGGCCCAGCCCCTGGAGTACTCGACGATGCTCTACGACTCCGAGGCACGCAAGGGCACCGACCTGCTGCTCAGCGCCAACTTCAACGGCGCTCCCGACCCGCTGGAGTACCTCGGCTTCGTCTTCACACCCGGCGGGCCCTACAACTGGGCCGGCTACGAGGACCAGAAGGTCTTCGACGCGGTTGCCGAGGCCCGGCAGACCTTCGACACCGCCGAGCGCGTCAAGCTGCTGACCGACTCCCAGAGCGCTTGGGAGAAGGCCGCCACCGGTACGTCACTGGTCAACACCTACGAGGTGAGCTACCTCGGCAAGGACCTGACCGGCGCCACGACCTCGTTCCCCTACCTGTTCACGCCGTCGCTCGCCCTGATCGGCAGGAAGTGACCGATTCGGCCACCCCGGCCGTCGGCACGGAGGTACCACCATGAGCACATCCCCGCCCAGGTCTGCGAGGGCGGCCAGGGCCCGGCGCCGACTGTGGCGCTGGGTCCTGGGCCCGGCCGCAACCGTCCTCGTCGCGTCCTTCGCCGTCTTCACCACGCTGTCCCTGGCGCCCGGCGACCCGGTCGGCCGGGTCCTGGGCGCCCGAGCCACCGACGCCCAGCGCACGGCGTTGCGCCATGAACTCGGCCTGGACGAACCCCTGCCGCTCCGCTACGTCCACTGGCTGACCGACTGCCTCCACGGAGACTTCGGCCTCTCGATCGCGCACCGGTCCCCGGTCTCCGAACTCATCGGTGCGCGGCTCGGCACCACACTCTTCCTTGTCGGCTACGCGAGCCTGCTGGTCGTGATCATCGGCCTTGCCCTGGGCATTCTCGGCGCGGTGTTCCGTCCGCTCGGCCCTGTCACCGCGGGGCTGAGCGGCCTCGGCATCGCGATCCCCAGCTACGTCGCGGCCTCCGCGCTGGTCACCGTCTTCGCGCTGCGCCTGGAGTGGTTCCCCACGATCGGCGCGGGCAGCGGATTCGGCGACAGAGCGTGGCATCTGACGCTCCCGGCCGTGTCACTCGCGGTGGGCTGGAGCGCCTACGTCGCCCAGATCACCCGGACCGCACTGCGCGAGGAGCAGTCACGGGAACATGTGGAAACCGCACTGGGGCGGGGCGTGCCGCCTGCCGTCGTCTTCCGCCGACACGTGTTGCGCAACGCAGCCCTCCCCATCATCACCGTCACCGGCACGCTGATCGCCGGACTGGTCGCCGGCTCGGTGATCGTCGAGACCGCGTTCGGGATCGACGGCATCGGGTCCTTCCTGGTCAGCAGCGTCGCAACCAAGGACTACAACGTCGTGCTCGCCATCAGCCTCCTGCTCGTCGTGCTGTTCGTCCTGATCACCACGGCGATCGACAGTCTGCACCGGGTCCTCGATCCCAGGATCCGCGACCGGAGGACCAGCTGATGACCGTCACCGCACCGCCGCTCACCGCTCCGCCCGCCGCGGCACGCTCCGCACGCCGCCGTTTCGACCCCGTCCTCACCATCGCCCTGACGCTCTGCGTCCTTCTGGCGCTGCTCGCCGTGCTCGGGCCGCTCCTCGCTCCCCACGATCCCCGGCAGACCGACGTCCTGGCCGCCGACCAGGGCCCCTCCGCCGACCATCTGCTCGGCACCGATGCCCTGGGCCGGGACCTGCTGAGCCGGGCCATGTCCGGAGCCGCCCTGAGTCTGCTCGGCCCGGCCCTCGTCGTCCTGGTCGCGACCGTCGGCGGAACCGCGCTCGCTCTGGCCATGGCCTGGTACGGAGGACGGGTGGACACCGTGGTCAGCAGAATGCTCGACATCCTGCTCGCCTTTCCCAGCCTGCTGTTCGCCGTGCTCGCGGTCGGTGTGTTCGGCACCGGCTGGGCCGCGCCCGTCGCCGCGCTGAGTCTGGCGTATGTCCCGTTCCTCGCCAGAGTCGTGCGCTCGGCAGCGGTCCGCCAGCGACACCTGCCGTATGTGGAGGCGTGTCTGATAGCCGGGTTCTCCACCTGGCGGATCAATGTGCGGCATCTGCTGCCGTCGCTTCTTCCGATCATCCGGGCCCAGGCGACCGTCGCCTTCGGCTCGGCCCTGGTCGATCTCGCCGCCATCTCCTTCATCGGCCTCGGCGTCCAGGCTCCCGCCTCCGAGTGGGGCCTGATGATCTCCGAGGGTCGGGCCTCACTGCTGAACGGGTCCCCGCAGCAGACCCTCATCGCCGGCAGCCTGATCGTCCTGACCGTGGTGGCCGTCAATGTGCTCGGCGAACGACTCGCCCAGCGAGCGGAGGCGCGGACATGACCACTTCGAACACGACAACCGACGAGGCACTGCTCGAAGTGGCGCACCTGAGCGTCGATGTGCTCACGGACCACGAGGTGTGTCCGATCGTCACCGACGTCGGCTTCCGAGTCCGTGCGGGAGAGGCACTCGGTATCGTCGGCGAGTCCGGGTCGGGCAAGTCCATGACCGTGCGCGCCGTGCAGCGGCTCCTCGCGCGGGGCGTCCGTGCGAGGGGCACCGTCACCTTCGACGGCCGGGACGTGTACGGCATGTCGCCGCGCGCACTGCGGGACTGGCGGGCTTCCGAGATCGCCATGATCCACCAGGACCCCCGTGCCCACATCAACCCCGTCCGCACCGTAGGAGACTTCCTCACCGAAGGGCTGCGCCTGCGCAAGGGAACCAGCCGCCGCGTAGCCGCGGCCCGGGCGGTCAGCCGGCTGGCCGAGGTGGGCATCCCCGACGGGGAGCGACGCCTCGCCCAGTACCCGCACCAGCTCTCCGGCGGGCTGCTGCAACGCGTCATGATCGCCGCCGCACTCCTGGCGGAACCACGGCTGATCATCGCCGACGAACCCACGACCGCACTCGACGTCACCACCCAGGAGGAGGTCATGGCCATCCTCGACGAACAACGCCGCGAACGCGGCCTGGCCATGATCCTCATCACCCACGACCTCGACCTCGCCGCCGCGGTGTGCGACCGGCTCGCGGTCATGTACGCCGGAGCCATCGCCGAGACCGGCATCGCGGCCGCACTCCGCGAGCACCCGCTGCACCCCTACACCGCGGCCCTGCTCGCCTCCCGCCCCAGCACCTCGGCACGGGTCCGCCTCGCCGCCGTTCCCGGACGCCCCAGCACCGCGTACGAGATCGAACACGGCTGCGTATTCGCGCCCCGCTGCCCGCACGCGCAACCCCTCTGCCAGGAACAGGCCCCGGCCCCACGGCCGCTCGACGGTCATCAGGTCGCCTGCCACCGCGCGGAGGAACTCCGTGGCCACCTGAATCGCAAGGAGATGGCCGACCATGACTGACCTGCTCACCGTCACCGGCCTGAGCAAGAGCTTCACCGTCAAGGGCGCGAACGGAACCGAGGAACTCCTCACCGCCGTCGACGACGTCTCCTTCGCCGTCTCTCCTGGAGGGTCCCTGGCCGTCGTCGGCCAGTCGGGCTCCGGCAAGACCACCTGCGCCCGCATCATCGCCGGTCTGGAACAAGCCACCGACGGCACCATCGAGATCTGTGGAGCCAGCCGGTCCACAGGCCGCGTGGGCCGCGCCGAACGCCTGCGCCGCGCCCGCGAAGTGCAGATGGTCTTCCAGGACCCCAACTCTTCCCTCGACCCGCGTCAGACCGCTTCCGCCGCGATCGCGGAAGTCCTCGGCCAACACGGCGACGGCGCCACCAAGGTCGGCGAGCTGCTGGAACAGGTCGGCCTCGACGACCGCGTCGGGCGATCTTTCCCCCGGGCCCTGTCCGGCGGCCAGCGGCAGCGCGTCGCCATCGCCCGCGCGTTGGCCGCCCGACCCCGGCTGCTCATTCTCGACGAGGCCGTCGCAGCCCTCGACGTCAGCGTGCAGGCCCAGGTACTCAACCTGCTGGGTGATCTGCGCGAGGCCACAGGGGTGGCCTATCTGTTCGTCTCTCACGACCTGGGCGTCGTACGGCAGATCAGCGACGACTGCGTCGTCATGCACAACGGCCGGATCGTCGAGTCCGGTCCCACCGCTCAGGTGCTGGATGCTCCCCGGCACGAATACACCCGCCGCCTGCTGTCGGCAGTCCCTCGCCCTGGCTGGATTCCGGTACGGCACCGCGACAGGGCAAGGTGAGGGCATGACGAACCGCGTTCCGCGCAGCGTTCGCAGCGCAACCTCGTCGTGTTCGCCACCGGCTACCGCACGAACATCGCGTGCATGTAACCGCCGGCTACTGCCACTGGAAGGGCGGCCGGCCTCAGCTGTACCTCGACACGTTCAGCCGCGAGCAGCGAGGTCTGGTCGGGCTCGACCACCAGATCCACCAGCCGGCACATGCCGCGCTGTTCGAGCGCCTTACTCACGAGGATCGGCGCGATCTGTCGAGCGGGGTCAAGTTCGTCGGCTCCGGCCGTCACACGGCCTACGTCGAGGTGAGCGACTACAGGGAGTACCTCTGCAAGCTCTCCGGGCGGCTGGGCCGGGACTCGTTGTCTCCCAGGGATGTTCGACGTCGTACGCACCACGTCGGACTCGAGGGCGGCCCTCCACTCTGATGGCTGCTGACGGCCTTCAGCAGCGTGCTGCCAGACCACGCCGTCCGGTACGGCGCGGCCCCGCAACGGTGCCTGCGGCGGTGATGCCGAATTGCCGCGCGGGATTTACCAGAGATGGCTGTGCCCGGGGAGTGGATTGCCCTGTTCCTGGTAACGGCCGGCGACGGCAGAGCGCTCGCCGTGATCTGGCTCTCCTGCCGGGTCCTGGGCCCAAACGTCCTGATCGCCCTCAGGACCGAGTAGCCGAGGATCCTCGACCATGCTTCCCGGTCGTGGTGAACCGAGTCAGCGCGCGGGACGTACGGACTGTTGGACCGATAGGCCGACGGTACGGATCAGGGAGGGGAACCGGTTTCATGGATGGTGCTCCCGCGGCGGAGCCCTTGTTGGTCGGAGGAGAGCACATGCCATCGGGAGAGGACTTCACCTCGGTGAATGGCGAGGACTTTGCCCCCGAGCCCGGAGAAAAATTCGTCTCCGAGCAGAACAAGCCGGGCGAACGGGAGGCGGGAGATGCCGCGCCCTCGGTCGGTGAACTGCTGGCGCTGCACGGCAGAGCCGTCCTGGACTACGCGGCGCTGTGCACCGCGACGAGTCCGGGCGCCGCGAAGCGGCTCGCCGGGCAGGCGTTCCGGCACACCCACGGCAGCGCGGCAACGCACGGCGGCGTCGGCTTTCCGTGGCGCCCTCGGCTGCTCACGGCGGTCCTCGACGCCGCCCGTGAATGGAGTGCCGACGACAGACGATCCCTCCTCCATCCGGATCTGCCCGACGGCGCAACCCGTGCCGCGGTCCAGCCGACGTCCGCTACGACCAGCAAGGCCGACGAAAAGAATCTGCTCCTGCGCGCCTATCTGAACCTGCCGGATCGCGCCCAGGCACTGCTGTGGCACACCGAGGTCGAGACGGAGGACATCGAGACGGTGGCGGCGGTTCTCGGCACCGAGGCCTCTCTGCTCAACCCGGAGCGCGCCCGCACTCTGCTGCGCGACGAGTGCGTGCAGGCCCACCTCGACCTTGTGCCCGACGAGCGCTGCCGCCGTTACAACCGCCTCATCGATGTCCACACCCGGCCCCGGGCCGGTGAGACGCCGACGGAGGTGCTCCAACACCTCGGTGTCTGTGCCTACTGCGGGGCTGCGGCGGACCAGCTCGACCAGTGCTCGGACCGGCTGCCTGTACTCCTGGCCGAGGCCGTCCTGGGATTCCGTGCGGCGGACTACCTCGCGACCCGGCCCGGCCGTCAGGCCTTCGCCTTGGCTCGTGCGGAGTCGCTGACCGTCCCGGAGCACGCGAGCGTCGTGGCCGAGCCGGCAGTCGCAGGCGGTCGAGCACTACGGCCGCGCCGCCGGTGGCCGGTGCCCGTCGCCCTGGGTGCGGTGCTGCTCGGAGTGATCGCGGCAACCCCGATGGTCCTGAGCGGAACCGGTGACGACGGAGGGCGGGCAGGTGGCCCGGCATCCGGGCCGACGCGGAACCCGTCCGCCCCCGCTGCCGGATCGTCCGCCGCTCCCAGCCTGTCGCCGGGTACCGCCCCGGCGCCCGGCGCGGGCGATGGTCTGGTCACGCAGCTGCGGAACGTCAGAACCGGGCTGTGCCTCGACGTGGACGCTCCCACGGCGGTGGTGGGCGCGCCGGCGGTCACGGCGAAGTGCGGGGGATCGCCGACCCAGGTGTGGCGGCTGGCGGACAGAGAGCCGCTGCGGAGCCAGGCGAATCCAGGGCTCTGCCTGAACGCCGAGCCGGAGGGCAGCCTCGCACTGCGCCCGTGCGACACCTCGGCGGGCCCGGACGGCGAGAACTCCAGTGATACGCGGTACGACCTGGCGACCGACGGTCTCCTCACGCTCATCGATGAGCCCGGAGTCGCAGTGACGCCGGATCGCCGGACCGAGGGGTCGATCATTCTCCTGGAGCCCGTCCCGCAGGACAGGGCTCGCAGGTTGCAGCGCTGGAGCACCAACGAGGTGACCTCCTCCGTCATCTCGCCGTCGCAGTCAGTCCCGGAGGCTTCGGCCGCCGGATGAGGACGTCGTAGCCCGCGGGGCTGATCGGTGTCCGCCCGTGTGAACGGCTGTACCGGGCGGGCAACGGCGATACGCAGATTGCCCCAGGGAGACCCGCTGTCGGAATCACTCGCGGACTTGGATTGCCGATCGCCCGTGGGCCGTTCAACCCGCGTCCCAGACCTAACGCACTCGGGAGTCAAGGACGGTACGGGATCACGACTTCCCTTTCGCCTGTCGCCTCCCCACAGCAGGTGCCCACACCTCGCGGCGCTCCTGGTTGTTCCACGGAACCGCGACGCCGGGCAACTCGAACCGCTGTGCGGAGATTTCCTTCGCTGGTCCACCAGCGACGTTCGCAGTACGGGACGTCGGCATCGGGCCGTGTCCTGGGCAGCGCGCCCTCCTCGCTGCCCGAGACACCCTCAGCGGGTCAGTCGCAGGCGCTCCCGTTGAGGGCGAAAGCCGTCGGGGAGGGATTGCTCCCGCTGAGCGACCCCTGGACTCCGAAACTCGCCGTCGAGCCGGGCGCGATCGAACGGTTCCAGTCGGTGTTGAGGGCGGAGACGTCGGCGCCGCTCTGGGTGACGGTGGCGTTCCAGGCGCTGGTGACGCGCTGGCCGCCCGGGTAGCTCCAGGTGAGCTGCCACCCGTTGACGGCTGCCGGGCCGGTGTTCTTGACGCTTACGGTCGCGGTGAATCCGCCGCTCCAGACGTTGTCCACCTGGTACGTCACCGTGCAGGCGGCGGTGGGCTGCTCACCGGTGGAGGTCCGCTCGGCGGCGTAGGCGGCCAGCCAGGCCAGCGGAGCGTTCCAGTTGACCGCCACCTCGTTGGTGGAGTACGAGCCGATGTCGTCGATGTAGCACGCGGCGGGCGCGCACCCGGCCAGTCTCTCCTGGGCCACCGGGTCCTGCAGGGCGCTGTTGGGTCCGCCCGCGAGTGAACCCGCCGGGGGGTTGGGCAGCGAGGCGTCAGCCTGGTGTGCCCAGAATCGGTGGTGCTGGTTGTGCGAGGACCGCTCGCCGTAGCCGGTGACGTAGGACTGGCCGATGGCGTTGCGGCCGAGCAGGTAGTCCATCGCCTCCAGCGCTCCGGTGCGGTAGCGCCGCTCACCGGTCAGCTCCCCGGCGACGGCCATGACTATCGCGTTGTCGGCGGCCTCGCTGCTGGAGCCCCAGAAGTACCCGTCTGCGGGGATGGGCACCGCATAACCCTGTCCGGCCATTCTGGACAGGTGACCGTCGGCGGCCGAGATCACCGAGGAGCGGACACGCGCGAGATCGGAGGCGGGCAGCCCGTTGGGCACAGTGGCCAGGGTGAGCCGGCCGAGCGCGGCAGTATCGGCCCAGCCGAAGCCGTAGGCGGTGAAGGCGGTCGCTGACGTGTGCCACGACGAGGAGGTGACCGCGTTGAGGTAGGCGTTCTCGCCGGTCGTCGCGTAGAGCTCGGCTGCCGCCCAGTAGAACTCGTCGCTCACCTGGGTGTCGCCGTAGGCCCCGCCGCCCGTGCTGTCCGAGTCCGGTGCGTAGAGGGCCGGGTTGGCCTGCCCCGCGGTCCAGGCCCGGCGTGCGGAGACCAGACAGCGGTCGGCGAACGCGGCGTCGTACGGCCTGAAGACACGGGCGCACTGGGCGGCGGTCGCCGCGAGGTTGAGGGTCGCCGCCGTCGACGGGCGGTGCAACTCGCGTGGCTGGGAGTCCTGCTCCGGGCGGGTCGGGATGCCGGTCCAGGCCGCGTCGTGGATCTTGTGGAAAGCCGTCCCGGCGTATGGCCTGCCTTCGGGCACCTGCATGCGCATCAGGAAGTCGAGCTCCCAGCGTGCCTCGTCCAGGACATCAGGAACACCGTTGCCTCGCTCAGGGACGCGCAAGGTCGAGTCGCCCAGCGCCGCGTCCGTGCCCGCACGTTTGGCCCGCTCGAAGGAGTTGACGACCAGCCACGCGGAGATGCCTCCGTTGACCACGTACTTGCCCTGGTCGCCCGCGTCGTACCAACCGCCCCTGACGTCCCGCGTGTAGTCGCACACACCGGACTGGCAGGGGACGGAGGTGTCGCCCTTGTTCGGGGCGACGCCGAGGTGTCCGGCGGGGCGGGCATAGGCGGGGCCCACCAGAGAGGAATCGATGGCCGTGCCGCTGCGCTGGTGGTAGAAGAAGGCCATCGCGTCGGAGCGCAGCCCGTCATAGAGGTTCGCCCGGATGTCGAACGGGTCGCTGGTGCTGCCGTCCACCGCCAGGACGTACCCCGAGCCCGTTGCCTGGTACGACGAGAAGTCCGCCACCTGGACGGACTGGCCGGAGGACGTGTCCGCGCCTCGCGGGACCGTTGAGCCGGAGGCGACCACCGTGCCGGAGACGTTGCGCAGCTGCCAGGTGAGGGACTGCGTCGACGTGGTGACGACCGTGGCGCGCTTGGGGCCGTCCGGCACGTAGCCGACCTGGTTGACGCGCACGGCGCTCGTTCCCGCCGCCTCGGCGGCGGGCGCGGCAAGCACGCCGCCGAGAAGGAGGGAACTCGTCAGCAGAACGGCTGCGAGGGGCCTGCTGTGGTGACGTAACAAGTCTGACGTGGGCATGAGCGGCTCCGGATGTTGTGGTCCCAGGGGTGTGGGAGCGCTCCCATTCTGAGAGTGTCATGGGCATGCATAGCCGTCAATGAGTGTGACCGCAGTTGCCGTCCGGGTGCCCTCACGCCCCTGAGCCGGAACCGGTTCGCTGGACGTTGGCAAGGGGCGTGCACGCGGTCCGTGACAGGCAAAGTCCTCGACGCCGTCCCCGCGATCGGCACCAGGTTCGATCCGCCCGCAGCGCTCGGCCTGAGCGGCGGTTCGAACACCGCGACGGGCGACGACGGCCGAACCCTGTACTTCGCCTTCGCGCGTGAGTGACGACTCCACCATGGTGTTCTTGTCTGCCGACGCACGGACGATCCGTACCCACTGCATCGATCGTCTGGCGCGCGCCCATGACAACTCCTGCGCCGGGTTCCTATCCGACGCCGGGGCCGAACCGGCACTCGCCAGGGCGGACTCCGGGGCGACTCCCACGTCGGCCGTCCGAGTGAGCCGTACGCCCCATGCGTACGCACACAGGCGGGCTCGACAGAAGTTCGCCCTGGGCGACCAAGCTCATTGCACCAACGTCGACTCGGCCCAGATCGTCTTGCCGTCCGCAGTGTGTCGGGTACCCCACCGCTGGGTGAGTTGCGCGACGAGCAGCAGGCCTCGTCCGCCCTCGTCGAAGGTCCGTGCCCGCCGCAGATGCGGCGCCGTGTGGTTGGCGTCGGACACCTCGCAGATCAGCGCCGTTGCGTTGCGGAGGAGACGGAGTCGGATGGGCGGGGCGCCGTAGCGGATCGCGTTGGTGACCAGTTCGCTCACGACCAGCTCCATGACGAACGCCATGTCACCGAGGCCCCATGCGTCGAGTTGCGCCAGTACGTCCCTGCGGACGCCGCTGACTTGTGCCGGGTCGGCAGGCACGTCCCAGACCGCGACCTGCGAGGCGGGCAGTGCGTGTGTACGGGCGAGGAGCAGGGCCACGTCGTCCTCCGGCGCCTCCGGCGACGGCAGCAGGTTGCTGAGAACGTCGTCGCACACCTTGTCGAGGGCACCTGCGGATTCCGTCAGGATCCGGCACAGCGTTCGGTGCGCGGCGACGGGGTCTCGGCTGCGGCCGTCCACCAGGCCGTCGGTGTACAGCGCGAGCACGGTGCCTTCGGGCAGTTCCAGCTCCGTCGACTCGAAAGGCAGTCCTCCAAGGCCCAGCGGCGGCCCGGACGGCATGTCGATCTGTTGTGCCGTACCGCCGGGCAGGACCATGATCGGCGGCGGATGGCCGGCGCGGGCGAGCGTGCAGCGGCGGGACACCGGGTCGTACACGGCGTACAGACAGGTGGCCCCGACATCACCGGTGGTCCCGTCGTTGTCGGTCTCCGTGGACAGCCGTACGACCAGGTCGTCGAGGTGCGTCAGCAGTTCGTCGGGGCTCAGGTCGACGTCGGCGAGGGTGTGCACGGCAGTGCGGAGCCGGCCCATCGTCGCCGATGCCTGGAGCCCATGACCGACCACGTCCCCGACGACCATGGCCACCCTCCCTCCGGACAGCGGAATCACGTCGAACCAGTCGCCGCCGATCCCCGCACGGGCTGCGGGCAGATAGCGTGAGGCCGCCTCCAGCGCGGACGTCCGCGGCAGTGTTCTCGGCAGCATGCTGCGCTGCAGGGCCAGCGCGGTGGCGCGTTCGCGGGTGAACCGGCGGGCGTTGTCGATACACACCGCGGCCCGCGCCGTCACCTCTTCGGCGAGGAGCACGTCCTCCGATGTGAACGGGTCGGGACGCCGGTAGCGGGTGAAGACGGCTACTCCGAGCGTGACTCCCCGGGCCCGGATCGGCACCGACATGATGGAGTGGAAACCGAACTCCTTCACGCGCGAGCTGCGGGCAGCGTCCCAGGCGAGCCAGTCGCCGAGAGTGCGGGCCGGGTCCGCCGCCACGATCGTCCGGCCGGCCACCAGGGAAGCCGCCTGAGGTGACGACGCGGGGTAGACGTCTGTGTGGTCCGGCTCGACCAGGGCCTCGGGACACCCGGCGGTGATGGACTGATGGGCTGCCCGGCGGAGAGTGAGCGGGGGCGACGGCGTGCCCGGGCGCGGCTCGCCACCTTGTTCTGGAGGGTCCATCAGATCGACGCTGACGAAATCGGCGAGGACCGGAACACAGACATCGGTCAGTTCCTGCGCCGTTCGCGCGATGTCGAGGGTGGTGCCGATACTCACGCTCGCCTCGTTGACCAGCTGGAGGCGCTGACGTGCCAGGTACTGCTTGGTGATGTCGTGGGCCATCAGACAGACACCGCGGATCCGGCCCGCGGTGTCTGTCAGCGGGGCCATCCGCGCCAGCCAGGCATGCTCGCGGACCTCCCCGCCGGTGCGGAGGTAGGTCTCGACGTCGTGTCCCTCACCGGTGGCGAGCACGCGGTACATGTGCCGTTCGAGATCGAGACTCCTGGGCCCGCCCCCGATCTCGGTGATGCGAAGGCCGCGGATGCGTTCCTCCGGGAGACCGATCACGCGGGCCATGGCGTCGTTGACGCGGTGCAGCCGCAGCCTCTCGTCGTAGACCGCCGTGGCGCAGGGAGCCTGCTGCAGCTCGGCCGCTGTCAGTGGGTCCTCCACTTGCGGCGGGGGCGTCGACTGGAGCGGGGACACCACGAACCACTCGCTGCGGCCGCCGAGCTCAGGCTGCCTCCGATGCGCGAGCGCCCAGATCGAGAGCGTCCGCCCGTCACGATGACGCAGCTGAAGTGTGCCGCTCCAACGATTCTCCGCCGGTCCGGGGGGCGAGACGTGGCAGTCGACGGTCAGCAGTTCGGTGGCGGACCGACCCCGGACCTCGGCCGGCCGGTATCCCAGCAGGCGCTGGGCGCCATCGTTCCACTGAACGAAGGCACCCCTGCCGTCGATGACGACTCGCGCGCTGCCGCTTTCGTCGAACGCATAGGGAAGTTCGTCCAACGTCTTGTCGCGGGTCGTCATCCTTGGTCCCGTTCTGCGGCGCCCTGTGCGGAAGCGGAGTGCCCCGGCGTGTCTCGGGTCAATACGGACGCGTCACGTGTGTGGCCAAGAGTAGTGGCGAGACCGCAGGGAGTGCATGGGGAACCGCACAGGTCGCCCAGGGCTGTTCCGATCCGTCGTCACCACCCGCGCATCGTCCGCAGCGGGGCCCAAGCGGACGGAGACCGTGAACGGGCGGCGGTCCTGGCGGACGTCTGCACCAGGCGGGCTGCAGTCGCAGCCCGTGTATCAACTCATTGCGATCGTGGCGGTGAGCAGCCCCCAAAGCATCTGTCACCTCCCGCCATCCGGAGTCGGGCCGGCCTGCGCACACGGCGGTGTCTCCGACGGCGCTGCCGAATCTTCCACGACCGTTCGGGCCGCGTCGTGGACCAGCGAACGCAACCAATGATGGGCCGGATCCTGCTCGTACATGGGGTGCCACCACAGCGCTTCCACGAGTGGGACGACGTTCAGCGGGCAGGGCAGAAAACGCACTCCGGCCGTTGGCGAGGTCCTGGCGGCCAAACGGGCCGGGAACAAGGCGACACGATCCGTCGAAGCGACGAAATGTGGCATCTCCCGGTAGCAACCCACCCGCACTTGCTCCCGGACAACGACGCCGAGTGACGCCAGCAATCGGGGGAGCATGTCGGTGGCCTTGGGGCATTCCCGCACGGTCACCCACGGCATCCGGGAAAGTTGAGCTGTGGTCAATGTGTCGCCGACCTCGTTGTTCTTCGCGGCGACCATACACACCCACGTGTCCTTGTAGAGGTTGATGTGGGGCAGGCCGGTGACGGGGCCATGCGGAAGAACCACACCATGGAGCGTACGCAAGAAGGCGGTCGCGCTTTTCACTTCCCGCGTGGGCACCTGTCTCAAGCGTAGGCGCGCTCTCGGCGCTCGCCCCGCGAGTTCCATCGAAATGGCCTGCCCGAGTACCGCTGAGGCGTAGTCAGACAGCACGATATCGAACTCACGTTCTGACGTGAGGGGGTCGAAAGCCGACGAGAGGGAAAACACATCCGCTACGGACCTGAGAGCGACGCTCGTACGTTTGGAGAGCTCCATCGCCAGAGGGGAGAGGTGATATTGGTTGCCGAGCCGGATCAGCAGGTCGTCGTTGAAGTGCCGCCGCAACCGCCCCAGTGCACCGCTGACCGCCGGCTGGCTGAGTCCGAGCCGTTCCGCGGCCCGCGTGACGTTCACCTCCCTCAGCAGCACGTCCAGTACTTGGAGCAAGTTGAGGTCGAGATTCCTGAGCGTGGACTTTTCAGGCATGGCCGCGACTCCTGGGGACATGGAACGCACACAACACGTACACAACCGATAGCAGTCGACGAGTGAGCCCGTCGGCGAGAGTGCGTCCTGACGGGATTTATTCGACCCAATCCAACGGGTGCATCCAGTCACTCACTGCGACCGCTTGCGGTGTCTACACATCCCTGCTTTCAAGCTCAATATACACACCTGGAGTAATTCTTCGAGAGCGCAAGTGGGCGCAGCGGATCGCTGCCAGTAGTTACCCATTCGTTTACCTTTATGTAATGTCGGAATCACTTGGTAGGTTTTGACGAGTGCGCGAACCCCACCTTGGGATCTAATTAAACGATCTGCCCGTTTTGGGTGGCCTGAGGTGAAGTTCGCCAATATCATCTAATTCACTTCGGTACATTTGCGTCGACTTGAGTTGTATGCGCCACGCCCGGGAGATGGAACTCCACGCCTCGTCGACTCGAGGCTCTCCCTGTCTCCTCGTTACCGCACAGTAGCCTGGTCGTCCATCCAAGGTATAGCGGACGCAAAAGTACGTACCTGTCGAGGCTATCGGCCGAACTGATGAGCGCATCGGCGGAAGCCACTTCTCAGCTGGTTGCCCCCATGCTTCACTCGGTCCGCAGGTGAATGACGGGCAACCGCTGGATTCGCTCCCTGGCCCACGTCGTCGGGCCGATTCATCTGCTTTCCATTCAGCGGAATGCCTTGAGTCGCAGAAGGACGCTAGTTCCCTCTGCTCCCATTCGGACTACTCAGGAGGCGCTCGTGAGTGAAACCTATGACGTACTGGGCGTGGGATTTGGGCCGGCAAACCTGGCCCTGGCCATCGCGCTCGAGGAGACGGCACCAGATCTGACAATGCGGTTCCTCGACGCCCGTGCGAATCCGCTGTGGCAGGCCGGGATGCTGCTGGACCGGTCGGACATCCAGAATCACCCTTCCCGCGACCTCGTCACCCTGCGCAATCCCCGCAGCAGGTACAGCTTCCTCAACTACCTCCATGAGTCGGCAAGGTTGGTGGAGCATCTCAACGTCCCTGCGGCCTTCCCGCTGCGCAAGGAGTACGCGAAGTACATCTCGTGGGTGACGCAGCAGTTCGGCCATGTCGCCGGCCTCGGTGAGCAGGTCACGTCCGTCAGTCTCGTAGGAACCGGCCCGGACCGCCGCTACCGGGTGGCCAGCCAATTGGGAGAGGAATACCACGGACGAACCCTGATCCTGGGGACGGGCCGTACCCCGTACATTCCCGAGCCCTTTGCCGGCGAGCTCTCCCCGCGAATCTTCCACGCATCGGACTACCTGTTCGCCCTCGACCGACTGACAGGCCAGGGTGAACCGCGCAGAGTCGCCGTAATCGGCGGGAGCCAGAGCGCGGTCGAGATCTCGCTCGACCTGGCCGGCCGGTTCAGCGAGACCGAAGTTGTCACCTACCTGCGGTCGCCCAGCTTCCGGCTCAAGGACACGAGCCCCTTCAGTGAAGAGGTCTTCTTCCCTGACTTCACCCAGTACTTCTACAACTCCTCGGCCGAGGCCCGGAAGTACCTCAACGAGTACCTGTACCTGACCAACTACTCCTCGACGGACGCCGACGTCTTGCACGAGCTGTACCGCCTGATCTACGAACAGCGGCTGGACGGACGACAGCGGGTCCATGTCCTGGGGAACCGGGCCGTCGATGCCGTGGCCTCCGACGAGGACTCGGTCACGCTCACGGTCCGCGAAGTTCACCAGGGGCAGAGCGTTGCAGAGACCTTCGACTTCGTCGTCGTCGCCACCGGGTTCAAGAATCTGGGCAGGGGCCCAGCCCGGGAGCCGTATCCCTCCTTGCTTCACGACCTTGCCGACCGCTTCGTCTACGACGATCAGGGTTCGGTGTTCGTACAGGAGGACTACTCCCTCGCGTTCACCGACCCCGACGAGCCGCCGCTGTACCTCAACGGGCTGTGCGAGTCTTCGCACGGCATGGGCGACGCGGGTTCCTTCAGCCTGCTGTCCGTGAGGGCCACCACGCTCGCCGAGAGTCTCCGGAAGCGGTCCGCGGAGTGGCGGACGGAGACTGCTCATGCGCCCGCTCACTGAGGTGGTCAGAGCCACGCCGGTCCCCGGGCCGAAGGGGCGGGCGTTGCTCGAACGGCAGGAGGCGCGGGAGTCCAACGCCCGTTCCTACCCTCGGCGTCTGCCCATAGCCGTTCGTCGGGCACAAGGGCCGTTCATAGAGGATATGGACGGCAATGTGTTCATCGACTTTCTGTCCGGAGCGGGTGTGCTACCCCTGGGGCACAATCATCCGGAACTGGTTGATATCGCCCGCTCCCAGATGGCGGAGTTCGTCCACGGGCTTGACTTTCCCACCCCGGCGAAGGACCGCTTCACTGAGCGGCAGCTCGCCCATCTGCCGGGCGCGATGGGTGATCGCATGAAGATCCACTTCTGCGGGCCAACGGGTGCGAACGCGGTCGAGGCGGCCATCAAGCTGTGCAAGACCGCCACAGGTCGGTCGGAGATCATCACATTTCGCGGTGGATTCCATGGCTGCACGACGGGCGCGATGTCGGTGACCGGCTTGCTCAGCCAGAAGAATCCCGTGGGCAACCTCATGCCGGGTGTGCACTTCCTGCCCTACTCCAACTGCAGTAACTGCCCGATGGGGCTCATGCGGTGCACGTGTGAGGTGAACTGTGCGACCTTCCTCGAAACCGCGCTCGAAGACCCCAACGGGGGCATCACCCGGCCCGCCGCGGTTCTCATGGAGATCGTTCAGGCGGAGGGCGGGGTCATACCGGCGGATCTCGAGTTCGTCCGGCGCGTACGTGAGTTGACCCGCCGCCTCGACATCCCTCTGATCGTCGACGAGATCCAGACCGGCTGTGGCCGCACAGGTACATGGCTTGCCTTCGAGCAGTACGGCATCGAACCGGACGTCGTGCTGCTGTCAAAGGCGTTGAGCGGGATCGGGCTACCAGTCAGTATCGTCATCTTCGACGAACGACTCGACACCTGGGCTCCCGGCGCGCACACCGGCACCTTCCGTGGCAACCAACTGGCCTTCGCCACCGGGAGCGCACTGTTCGACGTCTTCGAACGGGATGACATCCTCGGCAACGTCGAACGGCGGGGAGCCGAACTCGCAGCCGGGCTGGGGAAGTTGGGCATGCGCTCGACCTCTGTGTCCGACGTTCGCGGGCTCGGGCTGATGTGGGGGATCCAGTTCGGTCACCCGGGCCCCGGGCCCGCCGGAGGCGAACTGGCGCGAGCGGTGCAGGCCGCCGCCCTGCAGCGCGGCCTGATCGTCGAGGTGGGAGGCCGTGACGACGCTGTCATCCGGCTGCTGCCCCCACTGAACATCACCGCCGACCTCCTCCATGCGGCACTGGGCATCCTCGACGCCGCTGTCGCGGAGGCCGAGCGGGAGTGCAGCCCCACAGTGCCGATGACCGTGGCCTGAACGCAAGCACCGACACCAACACGAACCGGGATGCAGAAAGCGAACCGGACGACGAAGGAGAAGACCATGTCAGTCGCGCAATCCAAGATCCTTGCGGCACAGCCCCTGCCCGCGGGTGAGGCGCACCCGTACTTTGCCGCCAGGCTGCGTCACGAGACCGACTCGTCGGATGTCTGGCATGACATCCAGAACGATGTCAAGGGTTTTGCAGTCATCGATCCGCGCGGACCCGAGGCGTACGCGGAAGCGCACATCCCCGGAGCTGTGAACATGCCGCACGCCTCCATCGACAAGGAGGCCGCAGCCCAGCTCGACCCCGACGTCACCTACGTCGTCTACGGCTGGAACCCAGGCTGCAACGCCGGCACCAAGGCTGCCGCCAAGCTCACCGAGCACGGGATCAGTGCCAAGGAGCTGATCGGAGGCATCCAGTACTGGCGCAGCGAAAGCCTTCCCGTGGAGTCCTCGGAGAGTTCCTGACCACCCTGTCCACGGGTGGCGGTCTCTCGGGGCCAACGAAGGTCGCCACCCGTGGGCCGACCGGCGCACGGTACCCAGCGGCACGGTCCGAACGCCGGCATCGGCGCGGACATGAGTCGAGTGAGAAGGACATGACTGAAGACACGAACGTCTCCGTCGGCGAGACGGCCGACCCCGCGGCAAACGTGGGGAAACCGAACGGCGGACCGTCTCGCGGTGGACGGGCTGGAGCGGTTTCGGAGCGGCAGGGAGTGGACGACCCGGAGGACCGACATGCCGCCGAACCGCGGCAGGACGGAGGCAGGAACGCGGGCCTCTTCCTTGGCGCCACCGCGGTACTGTCCTTCAGCGTGACCCTGCCTGCCACACGCGTTGCGGTGGGCGACATGAATCCGTGGTTTGTCGCCTTCGCCCGCATGCTGGGAGCCGGAATTCTCGCGCTCGCCTACCTCATGGCGACCAGGGCTCCGCTGCCACGCCCCTCCCAGGTCCGTAGACTGCTCGTGGTCGCGACGGGAGTCGTGGTGGGCTTCCCCGTGTTCTCGTCTCTCGCCCTCACCACACAGACCGCCTCGCACGGCGCCGTCGTCACTGCCCTGCTACCGACGGCCACCGCCATATTCGCGGTGCTGCGAGGCGGCGAACGTCCGGGGATCCGTTTCTGGTGCGCGAGCTCGGCCGGTCTGGCCAGTGTCCTCGTGTTCGTGGTGATGAGTGGTTCAGTCGACGCGGGGCTGCAACTGGCCGACGTGTTCCTGCTCCTGGCCGTCATATTCGGAGGGCTGGGTTACGCGGAGGGCGGCGTCGTGGCCCGCGAACTCGGCGGGGCACGCACGATCTGCTGGGCACTGGTGCTGTCGCTACCCCTCGGCATCCCCCTCACCGTGGCTGTCGCCGCCGTCACCCACCCTGGCGCCGCTTCCCCCGAAGCGTGGTTGGGGCTCGGCTACGTCGTCCTTTTCTCCATGTTCCTCGGGTTCTTCGCCTGGTACGCGGGGCTCGCCCGAGGTGGCGTGGCACGGGTGGGTCAGCTGCAACTCGCCCAACCCGTTCTCACACTCGGATGGAGCGTTGTGCTCCTCGGAGAGGCCGTGGACCTCCTCACACTCCTCGTCGGGGTGCTGGTCCTGATCTTCACCATATTGACGCAGCGCACCCGCTGACCAGGGTCACAGGCCCTTCGCCTCTCCCGAGAACACAGGCAGGATCTCCGGCGCCACCATTGCCGGAGTCTGACCGGCGGTCCAAGAGCGGGGCCATCGACGTTCTGTCTTACGACCGTTGGCTCTGGCGTTGCATGTCGGTCCGTCCCTCAGCGGGTGCAGGTGATGCGCATCGGAGCATGCGTGCCGCGAAGTCGCGCAGACAGTCGACACGCCACCGGTTCACGGTCTTCGCGCCGGCGTGGACGCCTTCAGCCACAGCCGGGTCGGGGTCGTCGGTCCACCAGTGGGGGTGCACGGACGACGGCGTGCGTGTGCGCTCCACGGGCGGTGGCGTGGCGGTGAACCTGCCGCTCTGTCCGTTGAGGCCCGCGAAGTCGCTTTGGATCACATAGGGCCAGACCTTCGCGTCACGAGGCGAGAAGCGGAAGCGCACATGGTGTCCCTGCCGTACGCCCGGTGCCGGTATGCGGTTGTCCACCAACAGCGTCGCGGTGTTGCGGTCCGTGAACCCCTTGGGCAGGGGCAGGACCAGTTCGACGACTCCGAATGCCTCGGCGATGTCCGCTTCTGTGGTGAGCCGGTTGAAGACGGTCTTCCGTCCGTCCCAGACACGTGCAAAGTTTCCGCCCCACCCTGGGCGTGTCGGGTCGGCGGCGTTTCCGCTGAGCAGCCGTCCCACCGAAGGGCTGTCGCCCATCTTGAGGGTGCCACCGAGCAAGGTGGCGAAGAAGTCACCGAGGGTGCCGCGGCCAGTGACGTGTGTGGACACGAAACTGTCGTTCGCCCACTCACCGGTCTGGTCTCCGCCGGTGAACCATCCCCGGTACGTCGAGTTGGCCTCGATCATCCAGAGCGCGGGGTGAGCGCGCTCGATGTAGTCGTACGCGTCCACACTCCACATCTTGTTCGGGCCTCCGATGAAGTACACGCGCAGCTTCGGCAGGATGTCGGGGGCATCGTGCAGGGCCTGGGCGAGATCGTCCATGCCGCCCCAGACCAGTACGTTCAGAGGCCGCGGGTCCTTGCTGCGGGCGTGTTCGACCAGCCACCTCGAACCTTCGGTCGGCTTTCCGTAACCGGGGTGATGAAGCGTGTCGGGCGCGCCCTGTTTCGTGATCGCCCGCAGTGCGCTCGGGCTGGGGTAACGCCGGCTGTACGTCCTGAGGTTCGGGAAGTCGTGTTCGTACAGGTCGATGACATCGAGGATGTCCTGCTTGCGCCCGGGGCCGAACGGTGAGGACACGAGTCCTTCGAGGTCGAAGCGGTCGGCGTAGACCAGCAGGTGGACCATGGACTGGAAGTCGTCGGGGTCCGTGCCGCCGATGTCGGTGGACACCAGCACGCGTGGACGGTTGTCATGGGCTGATCCGGCAGCCGCTGCCGTGCCGGGGTTCTGCCAGGCGAGGCAGCCGAGAGCGAGCAGCAGCGCGAGCAGCGGACTCGCGGTTCGTCCGAGCGTGCCCACTCGCCCGGTCAAATCCGCCGGGCGTCGGCGTTGACCGGTGTTTCGCTGTGTGGGTGAGCCGACCGCGGGGTGCGGCGGTGACGGCAGCGGGGAGGAGGACATGTCTGAGGATGCCTTTCCCTGGGGGTGGAGCCCGGATGCCGAGGGGCTTCCCTATGAGGCGGCCCGATGGGCCGGATTCCCGGGACGGCCGGGGGTCGAGGCCCAGGCATGGTTGAGGTTGCCGGTAAGCGCCGGGCGGGGCCCGTGGTGACGGCTTCCCCACCCGGCGCGAGCGGACCGGTCAGACGGAGATCTTCCCCGCACCCGCGCCGCCGGTCACGATGGACTTGACGTTGGCAGGGGTGTCGAGGCTGTACGAGTAGGGCACACCGCCGACGCTGCCGCAGGTCTGACCGGCGCCGGAACCGGTGGAGTAGTTGTTGCGGGCGGCCAGCGAACCGGCTGGGGAACCACCCTCGCCGCAGTGGTAGGGGTCACCCGTGTTCTCGAAGTAGTTGCCCTCGACGAGTACTCCGGCCTCCACTGTCGAGGCCACGCCGTAGCTGCTGACGCTGCGGTAGTAGTTGTTGTAGACGTGGACGACCTTGCCGAACCGCACCCGGGGGTGACGCTGGGTGGTGCCGTCGAAGTAGTTGTGGTGGTAGGTCACCCGCAAGTGGCCCCGGTCCTCGGCTCCGTTGTCGTCCGAATGCCCCAGCAGCATGACCTTGTTGTGGGAGAACACCCGGTTCCACGACACCGTCACGTAGTCGGAGGCCCGCTTGATGTCGACGACTCCGTCGTAGCCGTTCGAGAACGTGTTGTGGTCGATCCACACCCGAGTCGAGTACTGCACGTTGATCGCGTCGTCGTTCCAGTCCCGGAACGTCAGGTTGCGGATGATCACGTTCGATGCCCGCGACACGTTCAGCCCGCAGCCGACTATCGTCGCGCCCGAGTTGCCCAGGATCGACTTGTTGGAGGTCACGTTGAGCATCCCGGAGCAGCTGATCGTCCCCGAGACACGGATCACCGACGCGCTGCCCGATGAGATCGCGCTGCTCAGCGCCGACGCGCTGCTGACCGTCACCGTCGAGGCGCTGCCGCCACCGGTCGTTCCTCCCCCCTGCGTCGCCCAGCCCACCAGGTCCGTGGGCGCGGCCTGTGCCTGACCCGTTCCCAATGACGCCGCTATCACCGCACCCACGGCAACGGCTACACCGGCCAACCGCCGTCCGAGCCTTTGTGACGACAAACCATTCATGAGTCCCACTGACTTCCTCCCTCTTGTCTCTTTCCTGTTTCTGCGGAGCGGACTCCCGTCCCGATGACGGGAAGATTTCTGGAGACCGAAGCGGCTACGATCCGACCTTTCCGACGCCGGCACCGGCACGCACGACGGCCGGGACGCTAGCTGCGGAATCGAGCGTGTAGGCGTAGTAATTGCGTGGTTCGGCAACCGAACCGTTGGCCTCGCAACCGCCAGACCCGGAGAAACCGTTGCCGCGTTGCACCAGGCGGCCGGGCCCGGAGTCGGCATAGCCACTCGCCGAGTAGCAGGGGTGCGCGACGTTCTCGAACTGGTTCGCCTCGACCAGGACGCCTGCGTTCATCGTGGAGGCGACGCCGTACGAGCCGTTCGCCCGGAAGTAGTTGTTGTAGACGTGGACGGGTTCTCCGAACCGCACGCGGGGATGCCGCTGATTCGAGCCGTCGAAGTAGTTGTGGTGGATCGTCACCTTCAAGTGCCCGGTGTCCTGGCTGCCGTTGCCGTCCGAGTGACCGATGAGCATCGACTTGTCCGTGCCGCGGAACCAGTTCCAGGACACCGTCACGTAGTCCGCCGCCCGCACGATGTCCACCGATCCGTCGGCGGCACCGGAGAACTCGTTGTGGTCGACCCAGATGTGGTGCGACTCCTGCCCGATGTTGATCGCGTCGTCATCGGCGTTGGTGAACCTGATGTTGCGGACGATCACATTGCTGGAGCGGTGGAAGTCCAGTCCGCCTCCGTTCAGCACGGCCGACGAGCCGACACCCAGGATCGTCTTGTTCGGGCGTACGCCTTGCTTGCCGGAGAAGTTGATCGAGCCCTGCACGTGGATCACCAGCGGGCCGACCGTGTCTATGTACTCCAGGAACTGCTCGGCCGTGGTGGCCGTGACCGTGGGGCCACCCGCACCGCCCGTCGTTCCGTTGTTCCCCATGGCGTTCACCGCGGCGAAGCCCACCGGGCCGTCGGCCAAGGGCGTGGCAGCCGCCTCCGCGGCCTGGCCGGCCGGTGCCAACGCTGCCGCCAGCAAGAGGAGTAGACCCAGTGCTCCGCCAGTGGTGCGAGATGAAGACATTACCGTCATGGCGCCTCCTTCGAATCTTCCGGATCAGCTGCCGAGGATCGGCCAGAAATGTGACAGGAATTTCCAGAGCTCTGCGATAGCCGCCATCTCGCTCATCCGGATAAACGGGAGGCGATTTCCATCGCCTTAATGCGAGGTTGAGCGGTAAGCGCTTACTTTCCGGAGGTTACGCATCTGTGACGGCGCCGTCAACGCTTGCTGCAATGCGAGAGGATTGGAATTTTTATGCGCTTCCTGAAACTTCCGATCGAATATGCATCGACCGTCCGTCAAGATGTCCGGACATGTATTTTGGCGCAGGAAAGGGCTGTGATGGCGGCATGGGTGCCATCACAGCCCTGGATTCCTGATCTGTTCGATTAAATTTACGCAGCGTCCTCGAGAGGGGGGTCATCGCGTTGCGGAACGTCGAACATCGGCCCCTTGCAGTTCCAGGCCCATCTGGTGTTCTACGGCAAATCGCTCAAGTCGGCTCTGCGTAACCAGTCTGCCGATCCGGTTCGTCGTTCTGGTGAGCGAATTTCCTGGTGCTGATCGGAGGGCTGGTCGCGATTCAGATCCGGCCGGCCCCCGCATGGCGGCAGACGATCCGGGGCACCGCTGACGGAGAGTCCACCCGGAGGCGCAGGGTGGGCGCCCATCCCGCTCCGTCGTCGAGGTGTTCGGAGGGGAAGCTCTCGTTGTGGAGCGTGAGCAGATCCGTCTCGACTCCGTTCACATAGTTCTGCCGGACAGTCAGGGAGGTGCCGCTCCAGCTCTTGATGACCTTGCCCAGGCCGATGCTCCGGGGGACGGTGAAAGCGTTGGCCTCCGCGACGAGTTGGGACTGGTAGCCGACCCCCAGGCTGTAGACGTATGCACCGGAGGACGTCGGCGAGACCACGTAGTGGTTGTTGTAGGCGTCTACCTTGCCGAAGCGCACTCGGGGAGCACGTTGGCCCACGTCCTTGTACAGGTTGTGATGCAGCGTCACACGAAGCCTCGATGAGTCGGTCGCCGCCGCGCCGTCACTGTTTCCCACGAGCGTGGTCTTGTCGTGGTCCTTGAAGACGTTCCAGGAGACGGTGACCAGGTCGCTGCCCCGGACGATGTCGAGCAGCCCGTCATGCTTCTCGAAGATGTATCCGAAGTAGTGAGGCAGCGAGGTGTCCGGCTCATCGCCGTCACTGAAGGTGTTGTGGTCGATCCAGACGTGCCGGGACGACGTGATCTCCAGGTTGTCGTACTCCGACTTCCATCCGGAGTTCGGAGCCCAGGCGGGGAAGCAGTCCGACGCGTTGCTGAAATCGATGTTCCGGACGATGACGTTGTCGGCGTTCTGCACGGTCAGGCTGCCCCCGCGCAGAGTGGCGCCTTTGCCCAGGCCGACAATGGTGGTGTTCGAGCCGACGCGGACCTTCACCCGGGCGGCCTGGCGCTTCTGGGAGGCGACACGTGCGGCCTCCTGCGGTCCTGCGGGAGAGGCGCTTCCCCAGGTGGCGGGATCGTAGGCCGCCAGGTAGGCGGCACGTGTGTAGCCGCCGGTGGCGTAGTCGTCGCAGGTGAGCCGGGTGCCGTCGGCGGCGGTGTTGAAGTCGATCATCCCCCGGACCTGGATGATCTTCGGAGTGCTGTCGCCGTTGCCGAGAGCAGAGACGAGCTCGGCACGGTTGTGGACCGTGACGACATGAGCGGCGTCGGCGGCCGAGCCTCCCGTGGTGCCGGCCCCCTCGGAGGCCCAGCCGTCACCGGGCTGCAGCACCGCTGTGCCGGGCGACGGCGGCCGAACGCCGGCCTGTGCGATCGAAGCGGGTGCGGTGAGACCCAAAGTCGTGGTGCAGCAGGTCAGTACGAACACGGCGAGAGTGCGGGACTTCGCGAACACGCTGCGGCTCCTCATACGTGGGGGCGAACGGGCGGAGAGGCGATCGGACCAGGAGGAGATGGCGTCGAGGAGCGGCCCGGCCGGGGCAACGTGCGGCATCACCGGCCCGACCGGTCGGCGTCAGCTGTTGTGCTTCTTGTAGTCCGCCTGCGCGGTGTTGAGCTTCTCGGCGAGCATGTCCGCGAACTCCTGGGCGGACATCTTGCCGAGCAGCACCTTCTGGAACATCGGTTCGGTGTCGGCCTTGCTGAGCGTGTTCCAGTCGGGCAGGTAGTACGGCAGTTGCACGATCTTCGTGGCTGGGTCGTTGAGCGCCTCCATGGCCGTCTTCGTGGGCTTGGCACTGTTGATCCACGCGTCGTCCGCGGCGTCGGTGTTCGCGGGGACACCGCCCGCCGCCTCATTGGAGAAGCTGTTCATCTCGGCGGAAGCGGCGAACACGATGAACTTCCACGCGGCGGCCTTGTTCTTGCTCGACTTGAACAGTCCCAGTCCGTCCACCGGGTTGGAGACCGGCGTACGTGGACCACCCGGGGTGGAGGGCGGCGTCGGTATGCCTTCGATCCGGCTCTTCCCGAATGCCTTGACATGGTCCACGTAGGAGCCGAGGTTGTGCTGGAGCATGCCGATCTGCCCCTGGTCGAACTGGGCGACCATCTTGACGAAGTCGTTGTTCACGTCGGCAGCCGGTGTGGCCTTCTTGTACAGGGCGACGTACTTCTCCAGCGCCTTGACGTTCTTCGGGTCGTTGACGGTGGTCTTGTCGCCGTTCCAGAAGGTGTCGATGCCGGACTGGCCGTACATCATCTCCAGCGCCTGCGCCACCGAGCCTGCGCCGCCGCGGATGGTGAATCCGAAACGGTTCCGCTTGGCGTCGGTGAGAGTGGCTGCGGCCTTGTAGAAGTTCTCCCAGGTGGTCGGTGGCTGCAGGCCCGCTTCTTCGAAGAGATCGGTGCGGTACCAGAGGGTGCCCATGTTCGCGGAGGTCGGGACTTCGTACAGGTCCTCGCTGCCGCCCGCGGCGCGGACGCTGGTGACCATTCCGGTGACCAGCTTCCCTTTGAGGCCGCTCTTCTCGATGCGATCGGTGACCGGTTCCAGGGCGTTCTGCGCGACGAGACCGGCGAGATAGGCCGTGCCCACCCCACCCACGTCGGGCAGGCCGCCGCCCTGGATCGCCGTGTCGTACTTCGACTGCACGTCGGCGATCGGCACACCGACGTACTTCACCTTGATGTCGGGGTACTTCTTCTCGAACTCGGTGATGATCTTCTTCCAGTTGTCGGTGCGCACACCGCCGTTGTTGTCCCAGAAGACAACCGTCCCTGTTCCCTCCCCCTCGGAGCCGGACCCGCCGGTTCCGGAGTCGCCGCAGCCTGTGGCGGTGAGCAGGAGTATCGCGGTGACCGTGGCGGCGGCGGACGGGACTCTGCGGGCGCGGCCGTATGGTGCTGACGTCATTGTCATGGGCTCCTTGTGCTCGGGGTGGTGGTGCCTGTGAGGTGTGCGCCGGTGGGTGGATACGGAGGAGTCGACAGGACCGGCCGACAAGGACAAAGGGCGAGGGAGCTTCGACGGGCTCTAATGTCATGCCCACCTCAATCGAGTCGACGGGCGGTTCCCTTGCCTCGACACTCCATGGACCGGGTGGGCTCAGCCGTCGTGACAGATGTAGATCCTCGGAGCGCCCCCGTCGTCGGGGATGTACTCCACGTCTGCGGTCCGCACCCCCTTGCCGGTGATCTCGCCGGTACGTGGATCCACCACCCGGTACGAGCGCGGTACTTGCCGACCGGTCAGGTCCCTGATTCCGAGCGGCCCGCCGTGCTCGCCGTAGGCGACGTACAGGACACCGGGAACGAGCAGGCCCCGTGGCGACAGGGACACCTCCCAGCTGGGCCGCATGTCGGTGGTCGGCAGGCCTTCGAGGATCCGCGCGACCAGGCCGACGTAGCGTGAGCCCTCGAAATCCAGTGCTTCGCGCCACCCGGCACCGTCCGCGAGGAAGAACGGCTCATGGCCGGGCTCGTCCGGATGCAGCCGCCACTGCCACAGGCTGCCCGCGCCGTAGACGACGCCCATGGTGCCGCCGGCGCACAGATTGCTCCAGGCTTCGTGACCCTGCCACCAGCCGGCGCCCTTGCCTCTCTCACCGGAGTTCTCGTATGTCGGTTCGCCGTTGGCAACGCCCTTGGCGGGCCCGTTGCGCCACATGTCGGTGAGGCGTTCGGGCGCGTGCTCGCCGCGGTGACCGGTCTGGCACCACTGGAAATCCAGCCACCGCGCCGCCTGATGGACACGGTTGGACGCGTACGGCCGGTAGTGGATGCCGCACGGCTGGCCGTACCCGTCCCACCGCTCGATCTCCTCGCCTCCCGCGGCGGTCTGCGGATCCTCGCCGCTGCCGTCGGCGCCCACCAGCCAGACAGCGGGGCTCGCGCCATAGCGTGCGACGAGGTAGCGGCAGTAGCGGGCGTACTCCTCGGGCGGTACGACTGTTCCGGCAGCCTTCTGCCCCTTCCATCCGTAGCCCTGGAAGACCGGTTGAAGCACCGGCACGATCTCGTGCTCGGCCAGAATGCCGAGGAGCCGGTCCAGGTACTGGAAGTAGCCGGGATTCAGTTCGCTGAGGTGTCCGTCCGGCAGATCCTCGAAGGCGACGCCGAATCCGCCGTCCGCAGTACGGTCCCGCGGTCCTCGCACGCCCATGTCCGGCTGCACACTCATCAGCAGGACGGCGTTGAAGCCCTTGGCACGCCGGTCGGCCGCGTAGATCCGGACGTCCTCTTCCGTGGCTCGCCAGGGGAGGGCCCATGCTGTGTCCGCGACCAGAAGCGCGGGCGTGCCGTCGGTGTGGACGAGGTTGCGGCCGGCCGGGGACATCCGCCAGAAGCCGTGTCTGCGGAAACGGTTGCTCTCGTCGGGGCGCTCCGAGACCGTCAGTTCACCCCGCTGGCCCGCCAGTCCCGGGTCGGCCGACGAGCTCGAACTCCGCCAGGTCCAGCGGCCACCTGTGAGTGGGGCGGCGAAACGCAGGCGCCAGGTGGAACCGCCGTCCCAGAAGGCGGGGCGGCGCACGACCTTCCCCGAGGTGTGCGTGAACTCGGCCCACACCGCCACGTCGGCGTAGGGACGGTCGTACTCCCGCTCAGCGGTCAACGTGATCTCGGCCGGGCACCAGGCGGAGGTCGGTTCCCCCACCTCGTTGTGAGGAGTGCTCATGGCTGTTGTGCTCCTGTCCCTGATCGGATGCCCCGTTCGTGGGGCTAGGGTTCGTCGAGCAGTTGCCTGGCGGTGCTGATGTCGGTCACCAGAGCCGTGATCCAGCGTCCGCGGACCGCGGCTCGTACAGCCGCGTACTTCCGCGTTCCTCCGGCGACGGCGATCCGGCGTTGTACGGTGCGCAGTTGGTCCACGGGGATGCCGATAGTGCGTTCTCCCAGTCCGGCGTCGACGTGCACACCGTTCTCGTCGAAGAAGCGCTGGCAGATGTCGCCCACGGCGCCCAGGGCACGCAGCCGATCGAGTTCCTCCTCGGCGACCGCGTTGCCGCTCAGCTGGAGCAGCGGCGACGGCTCCACGCTGCCGATGCCCACGAGCACGGCGGTCAGCCGCTGCCATGCCTCGCTCACGTCGCGCACCGAGGGGTCATGCAGGAGCGAGAGCCGTGCCTCGGCCGATCCGACCAGTCCCGGGGCCCTGACGAACAGCGGCGATGCCCCGGTGAGATCGGCGAGCCTGACGGTCAGTCGGGTGGCCTGCACCTGCCCCCGCGGATCGCCCATGCCGCCCATCAGCTGTACGACCTTGTCCGCGACGGGACGTCTGGACGGCTGCATCGCCTCCGCGGCGGCCAGCAGCGTCTCACTCCAGGTCGAGACACCGATCAGGTCTCCCGCACGGAACGCCGTCTCCAGATAGGACGCCGCGGCCGATCCGAGCGCGCGCGTCATACTGCTCGGGTGCTCCAGCAGATCGTCCCCGTCGATGATCACGACGTCCGTGAGCCGGTACCGGTCCGCCACCGCCTCTTCCAGTTCGCTGTGGATCCCCACGGGCGAAACGACCACGGTGCGCACCACACCGAGCTTCACCGCCTGGCGAAGGAGCCGCGACACACCGGCCTGGGACAGACCCACGGCCTCGGCGATCTGCGACTGGCGCATGCCGCGCTCGTGGTACATGCGGGCGACCCGGACGATGAGGCGGAGTCTGTCTACGGACTCCGCACCGATGAGGTCATGGGACTGGGACATGTCCGGCACCCTACTGACCGCTCCTGGCGACGAGTCCAGGAGAAAGGACCGCTGTGTCCCTGGACGGTCATTCATCCCGGTTCCCCGCCGTCGGGCCGGCAACGAATGGCGCGGACCTCACTCGTGAAGAAGCAACCGCCCGATGCCAGGCCAGTACCCGTCGCTCCCGGCCGGCGGGCGTTCCACGCGGCCGGTACACGTCCGACACCCGGTCCGTAGATGTGGGCAGGTGCGGGAGACCGAGCCCGAGGGCGTGGCGCGCGAGACTCGCGGCACCCCACGCGGAGAGGCCGTGGGTACGAGGGCTTTCGACCGTACGTCCCGAGAGGTCGGCCTGGAGTTGCATGAGCCTGGTGTTGCCGCTCGGGCCGCCGTCGGCGCGTATGACGGGTACGGGGCCCGTCATGCGTTCCACCGCCGCGACCACGTCCTCGACCTGGAACGCGATCGACTCCAGTGCCGCACAGGCGAGTTCGGGCAGTCCGGTACCGAAACCCAGGCCGCTGATCAGGCCGGTTGCCCCAGCGTCCCACCAGGGTGCGGCGAGCCCACCGAAGGCCGGTACGAGGTGGACTCCGCCCGCGTCTGCCGCGGCGCGGGCGAGGAGTTCGTCCTCTGTGTGTCCGAACAGTTCGGCGAGCCAACGCAAGGTGGCCCCGGAGGACCGGATGTTCCCTTCCAGCGCGTAGGCGGGCTCACCGTCGTCCCAGGCGATGGTCAGGCAGAGCTCCTGGTTCGCGACGACCTTCTCCGGCTCGTCGACCAGCCCCATGACCGACGACCCGGTGCCGTAGGTTGCCTTCACCGGTCCAGGTGTGAAGATCCCCTGCCCGTACAGCGCGGCGTGAGAATCACCGAGTACCCCTGTCACCGGAGTCCCGTCCGCAAGGGGAGGAAGGCCCCGCACCGGAGGGAAGGGGCCGGTGGACGGCACGACGTGGGGCAATACCGCACGCGGCACACCGAAGAGACTCAGCAGCCCGTCGTCCCAGTCCCGCGCATGTATGTCCAGCAACTGTGTACGTGCGGCGTTGCCCACCTCGATGACGTGCTCGCCGGTACCGCCGAGGCACCACAGCAGCCAGGAGTCGACCGTGCCCAGGCACAGTTCCCCGCGTCGCGAGCGGATGCGTTGCGGGTCGTGGGCGTCGAGCAGCCATTGCGCTTTCGACGCGCTGAACATCGGATCGAGGGGCAGGCCGGTGGCCGCACGCACATGGGGACCCGCACCCGAGCGAAGCAGTTCGGCACACGCCTCTGCCGTACGCCGGTCCTGCCAGCCGAGCATGGGCCCGAGCGGCGTGCCGGTGGACCGGTCCCAGAGCAGGACGGACTCGCGCTGTGTGCTGAGCCCCAGCCCCACGACGCGGTCGGGTTCGTGACCCGCCAGACACTGGCCGACCGCTGCCGTGACGCTGTGCCAGATCTCTTGTGCGGACTGTTCCACCCATCCGGGCCGGGGATGAGCCACGGTCAGCGGGACCGAGGCCGAGGCCAGGACAGCACCGGAGCGGTCCGTCAGCACGGCTTTGGTGGCCGAAGTGCCCTGGTCCACCGCGAGGATCAGTGGATCGTCCCGGATCATGGCTGTGACTCCCTGACCGCAGGCGACAGCACACTCCTGACCGCGCGGCAGATGCCGTCGGCAGTCAGACCGAAGTGTTCGAGCAGAAACCCGGTGGAGCCGGTCGGCGCGAAGCCCGTCACGCCGAGAAGTCTCAGGGGAACCGGGTGATGCTGACCGACCAGCGACGCGACGGCGGCGCCGAGACCACCGCTGAGCGTGGCCTCCTCGGCCGTCACGATGGCGCGGGTCTCGGACGCGGCTGCCAGGACTGCGTCATCGTCCAACGGGTCGACGAAGGGCGTGTTGAGTACGCGTACGGAGATGCCTTCTCCGGCCAGTGTCCGAGCGGCATCGAGGGCGCGGGAGACCAGCGTGCCGATCGCGATGACGGTCACGTCGTCCCCCTGCCGCAGAGTCAGGGCTCTCCCTGGTTCACAGGGAGCTCCGGGAGGGATGACGTCGGGCACCTTGAAGCGGGGGATGCGCAGATAGGCGGGGCCTACTGTCGCGTGGGCCCAGCGCAGGGCGGCGCGGGTCTGCTCACGGTCGGTGGGCACGAGCACAGCGAGATCCGCGATGGCCCTCAGCCAGGACAGGTCCTCGACCGAGTGGTGGGTGGGGCCGAGTTCGCCGTAGGCCATACCCGGGCTCTGGCCGCACAGGACGACCTTCTGGCCGCTGTATGCGCAGTCGGCCTTGATCTGTTCCAGGGCTCGCCCCGTCAGGAAGGGACCGGCTGCCGAAACGAACGGAATCATGCCGGCGTTGGCGAGGCCGGCGGCCACACCGACCAGGTCCTGCTCGGCGATCCCCACATTGATCAACCGATCGGGGAACTCCGTGCGGAAGGCGACGAGGTTGCTGGAGCCGACCGAGTCGTTGCAGACGGCCACGACCCGTGGATCCCTGCGTGCGAGAGCGGCCAGTTCCTCCGCGAAGACCTGCCGACAGTCGTACACGGCAGACTCGATGTCCGGGGCTCCGCGGTTCCAAAGGGCGGTCGGCACAGTGGATTCCGTCACCGGGACAGCTCCTTGATCGCGGCACGTACCTGGCGTTTGTCGGGCACCCTGTGATGCCATTCGGCTTGGTCCTCCATGAAGGAAACACCTTTGCCCTTGACGGTGTACGCCAGGACGACCAGGGGTTTCCCGGTCGAGGCGGGCTTCAGCGCGTCGATCAGTGCGGCATGGTCGTGTCCGTCCGCCTCGCGTACCTCCCAGCCGAATGCCTTCCACTTCGCTGCGAGTGGTTCCAGCGCCTTGGTCTCCTCGGTCCTGGCGCCCTGCTGGAGCCGGTTTCGGTCGACTACCGCGGTGAGATTCGTCAACCCGTAGTGGCTCGCGGTCATGGCGGCCTCCCAGTTGCTGCCCTCCTGCAACTCGCCGTCGCCGAGCACAACGACCGTGCGCCAGGTCTCGTCGCGAATCGTGGCCGCGAGTGCGCACCCCACGGCAACAGGGAAGCCGTGACCGAGAGGGCCCGTGTTGGTCTCGACTCCCGGGACCTTGCGGCGGTCCGGATGCCCGTTCAGCGGGGAGAGCGGCGCCATGAAGGTGGCCAGCTCTGACACAGGGAAGTAGCCGCAGTGGGCCAATGTCGCGTAAAGGGCGGCTGCGCAGTGTCCTTTGCTGAGGATGAGACGGTCGCGGCCGGGGGCGTGCGGGTCGTCGGGGTCGACGTCGAGGACGGTGCCGAACAGCGTCACGAGAATGTCGGTCACGGACAGATCTCCGCCGATGTGACCGAGCTGGGCCTGGTCGATCATGTTCACGATGCGCAGGCGCACCGCTGTGGACATGGAGCGCAGTTCCTGGAGCGCGTGGGCCGGGTGGCCGTCGCGCACGGTCCGCCGAAGATCTCGGTAGTGATCGACAACAGCTGCGTCAGCGGTCAGCATCTGAATATCCATTCAGAGATGATTTTCTATGTGCCGCGATGGTGGGGTACTGAACGGAGGGCCGTCAATACCCGGGACCGCAGGGAAAGCGGGAAGCCCCAGACCGCATCCGATTTGGGCCGTGGCGAACCGCATATTGGGGAGAACTCGATCTCTGCGGCAGCCTTGACGCGGCTCCTGGTCGGATCTACGTTCCGAGGCAGTGAGTGAGGCGGTAAACGTGCAGACCATGAATGCATATTCAGGAGGCTGTTATGTCAACCCGTACCTTCGCCGGCGGACTGTGGAGTTTCGGGCGCGTCATCGACCGCTACGCCACGGATGGGTACGGGCCTCCGATCGGAACGCTGCGGGCCATCGAGTTGGCAGGCCTGTCCGGAGAGCTCACAGCGCTCGACCTGAACTATCCCTTCGACGAGGGCGTCACCGTCAACGACGTCCGCAAGGCCCTTGCCGACCACGGCCTGACAACCACCAACATCACTCCTGTCATCTACGACCGGAGATTCCGCTCCGGATCATTCAGCAGCGCCGACCCCGCCACCCGGCAGGCCGCCCTCGACCTCGCGCACGAGTCCGTGGAGGTGGCGCGTGACCTCGACGCCAGATACGTCAAGTTCTGGCCCGGTCAGGATGGTTACGACTATCCGTTCCAGGTGGACTACGCCACGCTGCGCCGACACGCCATCGAGGGCATCCGCGATGTGGCCCGCAACTTCCCCGAGGTCACTTTCGCGATCGAGTACAAGCTCAAGGAGCCGCGCAACCGGCTGTTCTGGAGCACGGCGGCAACCAGCCTGCTCGCGATCGAGAGCATGGGAGTGGACAACGTCGGCCTCGTGGTCGACTTCGGGCACTCCCTCTTCGCCAAGGAGAACCCGGCCGAGGCACTCCTTCTCACTCACAGCATGGGGCGGCTTGTCGACATCGAACTCGACGACAACTACCGGGAGTGGGACGACGACCTCACCGTCGGCGCCGTCCACCTCGTCGAGACTCTGGAGTTCCTGTACACCGTCCGGCAGTTGGACTGGCCGCATCCGCTCAAACTGGATCTCTTCCCCTATAGGGAGGACCCTGGCGAGGCCGTTCGTGAAAGCGTGGCCACCATCCGTGCGCTGGAGAACAAAGCTGCTCGAATCCCGCTCGACAGACTCCGCGAGGCCCAGGCCGCGCACGATGCCATGACCGCACAACGACTTGTGCGCGCCGCACTGTTGGACTGACGGCCGTCCCGGAAGCTGGTTCCCCACCCGCATCGATCAGTCCATCCCGACAGAAGGCTGATCCACCGGCCCGTCCCGGTGCCCGGACGCGAACGGGACGGATGCCTCGGCCCGACCTTCCCAAGGTCGACGTGCCGCACGGTACTGCTCCGCCCGGGAAAGTCGGTCTGGCCAGCGGTCCTCGCAGACCGTCACTTCGATCTGCTGCCGGCCGGCCAGACCGTTTCCTGGCGCCCGGAGAGCTACGCGCCGGGTCGAAGTCCCAGCCACCCCGGCGTGGGATCGCCCTTGACCTCGCCGAAGTACAGGGCGAACGTCTGCTTCCAGCGTTCGACCGCCGCACGGTCGGCCATGAACCGGGGGAAGCCGTCGACGAAGGCGGTCGGGTAGTTCCAGATGGGTTCGAGACCGCCTGCGGGAGTCACGTCGGTCCGTACCGACCAGCCGTTGAAGGATGCCTGCTGACGGGCAACGGACAACTGCCAGTTGAGGTAGAGCTTGGCCGCCGTGGGGTTCTTTGCTCCGTCGAGGATCGCGGCCCGCTGGCCCCAGGCCATGAACGGGTGGTTGCCGTTCACCACCCACCGGGTGGGCGCGGCGGGTGGCAGCGTCAGCGATCCGGCGCCGCCGATCCCGATGGCCTTGCTGCCGTTGCCGACGGCCAGTCCGGGGGTGTGGCTGCCTCGGGCGAACTGGACGTCCTGCTCGGCGAGGGCGGCCACCCAGTCCCATCCGTACGCCTGGGTGTAGAGCCTGTAGAGATAGAGGACCGCGTCGTCGTCGTGGGGATAGGACGAGGCGATCTTGCCCTTCCACCGCGGGTCGATCAGGTCCTGCGGCGTCTTCGGGGCGTTCGCGCCCACGTCGGCGACGTTGTACATGAAGCTGAACGCGAACACCTGGATCGCGACCCACGCGCCGCCCGGGTCCTTGAACGCCTCGTGGATCCTGGAGAATCCAGCAGGCTTGTACGGCATCAGCCGGCCCTGCTTCTTCCAGCGGACGAAGTCCTGAACCGTCTGGAGCTGTACGAGGTCGGGGACGAGGGTACCGGTGGCGAACTGGTTGTCCACGCGAACGTCGTGGAACTTGCTGTAGTCGACGATGAGCTTCAGCTCGATGCCGGGGAAGCGGGACAGGAAGGCGCTCTTGGTGAGGTCCTGCTGGGTCGGCGTGTCCCCACCGGCGTAGATGACGAGTTTCGCACCCTCCGCCAGCGCGGCCTGGTACAGCTCGTCGAGCGTTCGGGTCTCCTCGCGGCCGGCCGCACCCGCTCGGGACGTTCTGGGCCTGGACGGCGTTGCTGATGCCGATGCTCCGAAGGACGTGATGCCCAGGCCGGTTCCGGCGGCGGCCGCGGTGGCGAGGGCCTGGCGTCTGCTGAGAGTCATGTGCGAGACCTCAATCTGTTCTGCGCGATGGGACGGATGCATTCCTGGTGGTCGGAGAACCTCTGATGCTGGTGCACGGACGATCGCAAGGCGTCGACTTCCTGGACGCGAAGCCGCGTCACGGCTGGTTGTCCGCAGCCGGAGCCGGCGCGTCTACATCGTGGCGAGGATGTCGATGGAGAAGACGAGGGTGGAGTTCTTGGGGATGAGCGGTGACTCCCCGTCGCCCAGGGCCTGGCCGGGAGGGATGACGAGCAGGACGCGGCTGCCGACCTTTTTGCCGACCAGCCCGTCGGTCATTCCCTTGATGGTCACCTGTGACAAGGGCATGACCCGCACCTTCCCCCGGTCGTAGCTGCTGTCGAACTCGGCGTTGGTGACCCACACTCTTCCCACCAGGTTCACCACCGCCGTGTCGGTCTTCCTCACCACCGGACCGTCGCCCTCCAGGACGTACTTGGAGAGGAGGTGCTTGGGAGCCTCCCTGGTCCGCGGGACCTCCAGGTCCGGTTCCTTGCCGTCGGTGTTGGTGCCGACCGTGGGGAGGCCAGGATCGTCCTTGGCGACCTTGGTGCCCTTGGCGGAGCTTGGTACCGCTGCTCCCTTGACGATGTCGATGACGAAGACCAGAGTCGCGCCTTCGGAGACACCTGCCTGGCCCATCTCGCCGTAGCCCAGTTCCGGGGGGATGACCATCTCGATGCGGCTGCCGACCTTCTGGCCGACGAGGCCCTGATCCCAGCCCGCGATCAGATCGCCGGTGCCGATGGTCTCCGAGAACGGGATCTTGACGTCGTAGGTGTTCTCGTAGGGCTTGTCCTTGGTCCATTCCTGCGCGATGTAGTTGACCTCGAACGGATCTCCCTTGGCCAGGACCGGACCAGAGCCCTTGCTGAGGACCGTGGTCATCAGTTTCTTGGGAGGGTCACCCTTGCCCCGGTCAAGCGTCGGTTCCTCGCCGAAAGCCTTGCCCGTGGTGACCATCGGGAGCGGGACGTCCGGATGTGCGGTGAGGTCTGGCCCACCTGCGGAACAGGCGGCCACTGAGAGCAGCAGCGGAATGGCGGACAGCGGGATAAGACGGCGCATTGTGTTTTCTCTGTGTTCTCGGAGAGGGAGATGTGGCACGGGGAGGTCGTGGCACGGAGGCAGGGCCGGGGATGCCTTGCGGGTGCGCCGGTCCGCCGGGGCGCCTGGTGGGGGCGCTCCGGCGGACGGCTGTCACCGGCTGTGCGGTAGTGCGGCCGGTGTGGTGCGGCTCAGAGCTTGTTGAGGATGTGGGCTCCGGTGTTGCGCATCACCGCGGTGGCCTTGACTCCGACCATGCGGTACTTGCCGTTGCTCCAGGTGATCGAGCCCGCGTGGTGGCCGGCGATGAAGGCCGTGTTCTGGTTGCTCACCAGGAAGATCGGGGCGCCGGAGTCGCCGCCCGCGGTCTTCGACGCGCAGTTGCAGGGCCCCCGGTCGTACGTGAATCCGTTGTTGTCGCCGATGCAGGCGTCGCTGCCGCTCCAGCAGATGTTGAAGTTGATGTCGTCCGCGCGGTGGTTGGTGTGCTGGTAGGTGCTGCGCCCGCTGACGTGGAGGTTCTCCATGGCTGCCCAGACGGTGGTGGTGCCGGCGACCCTGATGTTGGCGGTGCTGTACTTCGTCCCGCCACTCCACAGACGACCGGTGTAGGCGCCGGCCAGCGGCGCCGCGTTGCGGTACATCACCTCGGTGTCCATGTTGGTGTAGCGGGCGATGACCGACCCGACCTGGTTGCTGGCACTGAAGTCCGCGGTGTCCTTCTGGTTCCAGACCGCCTCGGTCTCCTTGTAGCAGTGCGCCGCAGTGGTCATGTACCGCCGTGAGTCCGTCTCAAGCGCGTAGCCGGCGGTGCACAGGCCGACCTTGTTGGTGAGCGCGACGCCGCCGAGGTAGGTGACGTAGTCGTCGAAGCGGTTGGCCTCCGCGGTGGCGGTCACCCCCGTCTCGACCACGACATCGGCCACATGCTCGCCGACCATCGCGGTGATCTCCGCCGGGGTGGCGTCGGTGCCCATTTTGATCAGGTCCGTCGCGGGGTCGTAGTCGAGGGTCAGCGAGGGGAGGGACGGCAGGTTGGTGCGGTTGTCCTGGATGAACTGGATGATTCCCTGCAGTTCGCTGGTGTCGAACCGGGCGCTCTTCTTGTAGGTGATGCCGGAGTTCGGCGACTGGGTCGCGATCGCGTCCTTGGCCGACTTCTCCTCCGTGGCGCCGATGTCGGCGGGGAAGACCAGCACCGGCTTGCCCGTGGTGGCGTCGGTGTAGTAGTCGAGCGCCGAGGACTCCCAGGCGATCTCCTCGATGGGCGCCCACATCGCGTCCCCGTCCACCCGCGCCTGGTTCTCGGCGTCGGTGGCCGTCATCGACGTGTCGTCGGTGTACGGTCCCTCGTCGGCGCTCGCACTCGGCAGAGCGCCGACAAGCATGGTCGCCGCGAGAGCGACCACCGCGGACGCGGAGCCCAGTCGTCCAAGACGCGCGGGCCTCATGGTTCTGTTCACTCACCACTCCTCAGAAAAGCTGGAACTTTCTGCGGAAGATCAACACACCAGGACGACATGGATTCGCCGCCGCAGCGGGAATACTTGTCCGTCGCGGTCGACTCGCCGGTAAGAGCGCGGACCGGCAACCCTTTCGGCGTTGCCGACGCGATGAATGCTCAGCCCTGGACGCAGCGTGATCCGCACCTGAAAGGCGGGGGCTCACCCAGGGATGCCGTCATGGTCGTTGAAATTCCTTGATCTGTGCGGAAACTCCAGCCTTAAAGGCGGGGAGCCGCACCCCCGGCTTCCGGGGCTAATGGAAAGTTAAGCCCCTTATTTGCGATACGCAACCCCAAAAATGTCTCCTTCGGCGAACGGAAGGTGAACGCCGGATGGTCGACTGGGGAGTAACCAGAATTTTTCGCGTCCGCCTTACCTGCTCCGGGAGTTCATGCCTGGAATCGAGCCGCTCGTCATGACGGCAGCGGGAAGGTGACACGGGAGATCGAACTAAAACGCAACGTCGTCACAGCTGGGAGCACATGTGATGATGGTCATCATTCGGCGCCCGCGCGCAGGCGGGGGCTCCCGCGGCGTGGTAAGGGTGTCGGGGCGGGGTTACGCAACAAAAAAACCCAGCGGCTACATCAAGGAAATCCCGAAGGGCTCCTGAGCCCACTTCACGCGCGGCAAGGAGTTGCCTGGCAGTTTCGTGTGCACATCGATTTCCAGGGCCGCCTTACTGCCATCTGATTGAGGGGCAAGATCCCTGTCGCGAAACACATTGCGGAGAAAATAGCCCGAAACAGCGAGTCTGCAGAGAGGCACCTGACTCCGAACGGCCGACAATCCTTGGGGGCATTTTCGGTTTCAACCAACCAAGTGACTGGAGCCGTCGACACGGAAACCCTGGGAACTAGCATGGCTTTCGATGGGAGCGCTCCCACCACGATACCAGCAGCTCCCACTGACGCCAAGAGGGTCACCTCCCGCTTCCGGTGATGAGGTGAATCGAAGTGCATTTCAGCGTGACCGCTCATGGGGCAGGGGCAGAGTATTCGGCGCTGCCAGACGGAGGTTCGGACTCGTCCAGGGACGACGCCCCCGACATCTGCACGACGTCGTCCACGCAGGCCGTGACGCGGCTCGCCGCCCGCCTGCGCGACCTCGCCCATGCTGGAATCCGGTGGACGGCCGGTTCGACGTCTACGCGTCGAACCGGCCGTCGGCGTCTGAGCCCTCGACCCCTGCGAGCAGCCCGAGTGGGTCCGTCCAGGATGTCCCCCGCTCACAGCTTGCCGGGCGACCGCTTCCGCGTGAGCCCCGCCCGTCGTGTGATCAGAAGGGGGACCGTCGTTACGCGCACCGAGTCCGCTTCCTCCGAGTCGGTCCGTGTGAACGGGTGCGGAGCCGGCTCGTCGGTCCCGTGGGTTCCCTGACCGAGGCAGCCGCCCGCACAGACAGGTTCCCCGACGCCCTTTACCGGTGCATCGTCACCCGCTGCGACTGTCTCAAGTCTGTCGGCGTGGCCGGGTGTGAGCCCTGGGTGAGGAGACCAGAAGGCATGAGCCTGGCCCCCTCCCCCGGATCCTCTACCTGGAGTGTTTGACCTGCCTGGCACTCGGTATCGGTACGGGTGGCACGCCTTCGACGACGGTGTTGCTGATGGTTCCGATGCCCTCCACCGTCATGGTGACCGTGTCGCCGGGGCGGAGCGGGGGCGGGTGCAGTCTGCCTTTGCGGCCCCAGAATTCGGCGAGGCAGCCGTTGCCGCAGGTCCCGGAGCCGAGAACGTCTCCTGGACGTATCTCTGTGCCCCGGGAGGCGTACGCGGTCATCTCCTCGAACGTCCACGCCATGTGGGAGAGGTTGTCCCAGCCGATGATGTTGTCGTTGACCTTGACCAGGACGTTGAGGCCCAGACGGCCCGAGCTGTCGCGGTGGGCGTCGAGTTCGTCGGCGGTGACGAGCCAGGGGCCGAGGGTGGTGGCGGAGTCCTTTCCCTTGGCGGGGCCGAGTTTGACGCGCATTTCGAAGCCCTGCAGGTCGCGTGCGGACCAGTCGTTGAGGATCGTGTAACCGAGGATGTGCTCGCGTGCCTGTTCCGGGGTGAGGTCGCGGCCTTGCCTGCCGATGACGGCGGCGACCTCCAGTTCGAAGTCGAGGCGTTCGCAGCCGGGCGGCACGGGGACGTCGTCGTGGGCGCCGACGACGGAGTAGGGGTTGGTGAAGTAGAAGGCGGGCTGGGCGTACCACTCGTACGGGACGGTGTCGCCGTATCCCTGGGCGATGCCCTCCACGTGCTGCTCGAAGGTCATGAAGTCGCGGATGGTGGGCGGCTGGAGCGGGGGCAGCAGACGGACGTCCGCGAGGACGATGGGGACCGCTGTGCCGAGCGCGTGCTCTCCCGTCTCGCGCAGTGCTTGCTCGCCCTCCTCGATGAGCCGCAGCAGGCTGGAGACGGCGGGGAAGGGATGGATTGTGTCGCCGGCGAGAGACAGGACTCCGGAGTGCCGTGCTCCGTCGTACTCGAAGGTCGCGAATCGCATACTCAGTTCCCGGTGGTGTCGGGGAGGCGGGTGGCCTGGGGCCTGAGGCCGATGAACTTCGCGGAGACGACGGCCGCCATGAGGCACGCGCACGCGGTGACCAGGAGGCCGGTGTTGTAGCCGTCGGCGAGGGCCCGTTCGGTGACGAGGGCGATCTTCGAGCTGAGCGGACCGAGTTCGGCGGTGTGCAGGGCGATGGGGCCGCCTTCGGACAGTACGGCTGAGGCTGTGCCGTTTTCGGCGGGAGTGAGGCCCGCGGCGCCGAGGTCCGAGGCGATCTGTGTGGTGGCGAGGCTGAGGGCGATGGCGCCGACGATCGCCGGGCCGAGGGTCTGGCCGAGGTCGCGGACCAGGCTGGTGGTGGCGCCGGCCATGCCGGTCAGTTTCTGCGGGACGGTGTTGACGGCGGCGGCGGTGAGGGCCGCGACGACCAGTCCGAAGCCGAAGCCGTTGAGGACCAGCGGCCCGAGGAGTGGGACGAGGCCGTGTTCGTCGATGGGTACCGCCCGCAGCCACAGCTGGGCGGCGGCGAGTGAGACGAACCCGGCGACCAGCATCGGGCCGGGGCCGGTGCGGTGCAGCAGCCGGACGAGCAGCGGCCAGATGAAGGGGGTGATGCCCTGGATGACCAGGAAGGGGATGGCTGCCCGTAGCGGGCTCTGGTGCTGGATGACGCCGAGCCGGATGCTGAGGGTGTAGGCGCCGCCGAGGAATCCGAACATGCCGACCACGGTTGCCACGGCCGAGGCCGCGAAGGCCGGGATACGGAACAGCTCCAGGCGCAGCATGGGCGCGGTGGACCGGTTCTCGACCCGGACGAAGACGGCGAGCAGCAGCGCCGCCGCGAGGAAGGCCGCGAGCACCGGCGTCGAGCTCCAGCCGTCGCTGGGGCCCTGGATGATGCCGTACAGCAGGCACAGCATGGCCAGGGCGAGGGAGATCTGGCCGGGCCAGTCGAGCGCGCGTCCTTCGGGCGCGCTGGACTCGGCGGCCAGCAGCCGGGCGGCGACGGCGGTGAGCAGCGCGAGGACGCCGACGGCGGCGAACGCCCAGCGGAACGAGGTGTGTTCGACGACCGCGCCGGACAGCAGCGGGGCGATGAACGCACCGATGGACAGGGCGGTGGTCCAGGAGGCGAGCCCCCGGGCGCGGGCCGCGGGCGTGGTGGTCTGTGCGGTGATCACCGCGAGGGAGGCGGGGAAGAGGGCCGCCGCGCCGATACCGGAGAGTGCCTGGCCGGTGATCAGCTGGCCGGGAGTGTCGGCCGTGGCGGAGACGAGGTAGCCGACCGCGGCCACGCCGGCGCCGTGGACCAGGAGCCGTTTACGGCCGTAGAGGTCGCCCAGGACGCCGAAGGTGAGCGCGAGCACGGCGGCCGGGACCATGAACGCGTCGCTGATCCAGGTCAGTTCGGCGCCGGAGGTCTGGAGGCTGCGCTGGATGACGCCGTTGATCGCGGCGGGGAGCACGAGACCGATCTGGGCCAGACAGACGGCCAGGCAGCCCGCGATCAGCGTGCCGGTGTGGTGTGCGGGCGTGCCGGTGGCCGTCGGCGCGGCCTGTGGTCGGGCGGAGCTGGAGACCATGTCTTCTCCTGGGGAAGACGCCCCGTGCGGTACGGGGCGTGGCGGCTCGGGGAGAGGGTCAGAAGGAGATCCGGGGACAGGCGAGGTCGGCCATGTGCCCGAACAGCTGGGGGCCGTCCAACGGCGTGAGATCCGGGTCGAGTTCGCGGTAGACGGTGTGGACGTTCACGGCGAGGCGTTCGCTCTCAGCGAGGTCTGCGAAGGATCCGAGGGGGATGTCGCGGGCGGCTTCCCCGGGACTCATGCCGGCGGCGTGGCGGGCGCTCGCCTGCTCGTGCACGTACTCCAGGTAGGCGCGGGTCGCATGCAGCGCGGCCTTGGTGGTGACGGGGCCGTGGCCGGGCACGACGGTCTCGGCGCCGAGGCCGAGGATCAGGTCGCAGGCGGCGACCCAGTTGTCGAACGGGCCGTGCCACACCACCGGGGTCGCCCCGGCGAAGACGATGTCCCCGGTGTAGACGGTCCGGGCGTGCGGCACGTGGACGATCGTGTCTCCGGCGGTGTGCGCGGGGCCCACGTCGATGAGCTGGACGCAGGTGCCACCGATGTCGAGGGTCAGTTCCCGTTCGAAGGTCCGGCCGGGCAGGACGGGGCGGATCGCGGCGAAGTCGAAGCCGCCGAAGATCCGCCTGGCGAAACGGCCTGACGGGGTCTCGGGAGCCATCAGACGGGCCATGTCCGCAGGCTGGACCTGGCGCATGTCGGCGAGCGAGGCGTGCGAGGCGACGATCTCCGCGCCCTCGACCAGCTGGTTCCCGAACCAGTGGTCGCCGTTGCCGTGGGTGTTGACCACCGTGGTGATCGGAGCGCGCGCGGTCACGGCGGCGAACCCGTCAAGCATCCGTGCGGTGAGGCGCAGGTCATAGAGGGTGTCGACGAGCAGCGACGCGTCCCGGCCCGCGATCAGTCCCGCGTTGCTCATGCCCCACCCGCCTGCCGACTGCTGCCAGAGATGGCAGCCGCCACGCAGCCGGACGATCTGTGGACCGGCGATGGAGTGCTCGGAAGCCACACTGCCTCCTGTTACGGGTTGCGATTCTCACAGGTCAGATCGGACTTTAATCTAACATTGGACTTGAGTACATCATTGATCTGAAATCTATCGAGGAGGGCTGTGGGCGGTCAAGAGTCCGGGAGGGCGTGATATCTGTGAGGTCATGACTAGCCCGGAAGTGCACACCACCGGCATCGGCCGCAGGGAACGCAAGCGGCAGCAGGTGCGCGATCAGCTCTACGGCATTGCGATCGACATGTTCACGCGACAGGGTTACGAGGCCACGACGATGGACCACATCGCGGAGCGCGCGGACGTGGCACGGGCCACGGTCTTCAACCACTTCACGCAGAAGACCGGGTTCCTGGAGGAATGGGGCGCCAGGCGGCGGGCCCGCGTACTGGAGATCCTCCGACAGGAACATGTCGAGGACCTGCCGGTTGAGGACCGGCTGCGGCGTTATGTCGGAGAACTGGCGACCCTGAACATCGACTCACGCGCCGAGACGGCCGTACTGATGGAAGCTTCGGCCCGATTCGGGCAGCTGCTGCGCGACCCCACCCCCGAACTGGCGCTCGCCGGGATCATCGCGGACGGCGTCAGCCGGGACGAGGTACGGCCAGGAGTGGATCCCGCTGAGGCCGGATCCCTGATCGCGGCCGGCTACTTCGCGAGCGTCATCCGCTGGGCAGGCGCGGAACCCGAACCCTTCGACCTGCGCGAGCGCCTCGACGGAATGCTGGACATCGTGCTGGGCGGCATCCTGGCCTGAAGGAACGTCAGCCTGCCGCCATCCGTCGCGTCGCGCCCCGATCGGCGCGAGGGTCGGCGGGGCCGGATTCAGCCCGGCGCCATCGCCCTGGGGGGCGATCCTGCTCCAGGCGTCGGCGATCCACCGGATTCCGGGCGTGTCCAACGGAGTTGTTGTCCACTGACGGGCACCGTCTCCCTTGAGGGCGGGCGCGGAGGGCCTTGCTCTCTTGGGAGTGCTCGACGGCGCCTCTTCCGTTGTTACCGGTCCTCGCCTCGCGGTTCGTGAAGAACCCCGGCACACTTCTGAATCCGCCCGAGTGCTTGGCTCCGATTCAGGTGGGCGCCCATTCCGCAGGATGAGCGGACTCGTCGGCTCGGTGCACGGCATGCCAAATGGTGGCTTACTTCAAGTAAGTTGAGCTTCTTTCAGCTTTCCTCCACGAGATCTCCTCGCACTGGATGCTGTGAACTCGAAACCCATTTCCAGAACTCCCTCATGACGCCCTGTCAGTCATTTTCGAGTTGAATGGATACAAAGACTCTCGCGCTTGCCTCCTGTCTGTTGACTGTGTGATGGTGACACCTGTCAACGCGGGGCGGATGCTCTCCGGGTCCGCGTGCACGAGTCACGCCTGGCTGCCTTTCGTTTCGGAGGAGCGGCTCATCGGTCGGGCCGTGCAATCAACTGGTTCGGAGTTTTTCCCGCATGGCCTGTGAAGGAAAGCGCACTTGAGTGAAGTAACTCGGCCGAATTGCCAGACTCCCGAGCGCCCGTTCGAGGCGATGGACGAGGAACTCGCCGTCGAACTGAGGCAGCGCTCCGGCAGGGGGCCCGCAGACCATCCGGTCGGTGAACTGCTCGCCCGGCACTGGGTCGCGGTGTTCTCGTACGCGAGGCTGTGCACCAGCGAGCCGCAGTACGCCGGAATGCTCACCAGCGCGGCGTTCGCCAGGCTCTTCGGCGAAGCTCAGAGGAAGTCCGGCCCGACGGCCGCGTGGCGGCCGCACCTGCTCATGACGGTTCGTCGCATCGCGGGTGAATGGGATGCCGACAAGCGCCGGGCGCTGCTCAACCCCCGACTGCTGACAGCGGACACGGAGCGGGCTGCGGCCAGACTCCTTCCTCGAGAGGACCGCCTCCTGGTGGCCCGCGCCTTTCACCGGCTGCCGGAGCGGGCCAGGTGCCTGCTGTGGCACACGGAGGTCGAGGCCGAGGACCTCGCGATACCGAGCGCCCTGCTGCGACTGGAACCGGCGGACGCCCCTGCCCAGTTGGAGCGTGCGCGTGTCCAGCTGAGGGACGCCTGCGTCGAGGCTCATCGCGAACTCGCCCCCCAGGAGGAGTGCCGCCGCTTCAACCGGCTGTTGGACGTGTCGATCCAGCGTGGTGGCGCGGACCTCGACCGGGATCTGCTCCGCCACATGAGCAGGTGCCCCTACTGCCGGCACGCCGCCGACCAGTTGGACCAGTCGGGCGACCGGCTGTCGGTGCTGCTCGCCGAGGGGGTACTGGGGTGGGGAGCGCGGGACTATCTCGGCTCACGGCCGGGACGGCGTACTGCGCAGATCGTGGAAGTGTCCATGCCTTCTGAAACGAAGAGCGGGACAGGAGCCGCTCTCCGTTGGCCGACCGGGGTCACCGAGCCGGGGCCGAGTCCCCGTCGGCCCACCGTGTTCGACGAGTCGCGCAACCCCCCGTCCGCCGGTCACGGCGCTGTGCGGCACGGCAGCCCCAAAGGCTTCCTCCGTCGCCGGAACCTCGTCCTGGCGATGGTGGGCCTGAGCGGATGCGTGCTGATTCCACTGCTCTTCTGGCCGGTTGGCGGTGACGGCTCGGGCGGCGGTGCCGGCCCCGTCGACGCGGCGAGTCCATCGGCGTCCACAGGGTCCGGTGGACAGCCCTCCGGGATCAGGGCGGGCGGCGACGGCAACTCGCTGACGGGTCGGTTGCGCAACGCGGAGACCGGCCTGTGCGTCGGCATCGCCGACGGAAGGGCGACGGAGGGAGCGGAGCCTCTCCTCCTCACGTGCACCTCGTCCCCAGGGCAGCAGTGGTCCTACGAGAGCGACGGCTCGCTGCGCGGCGTGGCTGCCCCCGGACTGTGCCTCGACTCCCGACGTGGCTTCTCGGTGCGGCTCGGGGACTGCGCGGACAGGTCGCGAGAGGCCCTCGTGCGCTACGACTTCACCATCCAGGGAAACCTGCTGCCACGGGGCATGTCTGACCTCGCTCTCGCGTCGATCTCCGACGAGAAGGGGGCGTATCTCACCCTCAAGACGCGGACGGACAGCGATGCCCAACGCTGGGAGTTCGACACCTCGGTGACATCGGCACAGTTGGAGTTGGTCGCGTCGCGCGTCGGACGCGACGAGGCGGCCACTGCGGGCAAGACCCCGCCCAGCACGTCCCGCCTCCCGTCCTCGACGGTGAAGCCCGAACCCTCCACGGCGAAACCGACGGACTCCGCGTCGCCCTCGGCGACGAACCAGTGCAATTCCTACTCCTGCGGGTCCGAGGACGACGATCGCAGGCTGCAGGACGGAGGGAGGGACGGAGGGAGGATCGGTCGCCGATGACGACCGCCGCGCCGAATGCCGCATCGCGATTCCCCTCGGCCGTCGTCCCGCGGGGAACTGCACCCCTCGGCCCGCTCGTGCGAATCACACACGGAGCCGAGGGGTTTGCGTGGATCGTGCCGCGTCGGTGACGACCCGTCCGCACCGGACACACGCCCTGGGGAAGCCTGGGAGCGCGGCCACGGAGCAGGGGTTCGACATTGAGTGCCGGGGCAAGGAAGTACACCCGTGTCTACTTCGCGGCGGGGCCTTTTGCGAGGCTGAAGATCCGCTCGGCGTGGCCGTGGAGGTACAACTCCCTGGCGGTGTCGCCGAGATGGAGGGTGTCGAGGTCGGCGAGGGCCCTGTCGGCGGTGAGCATGGGGTAGTTGGTGCCGAAGAGGACCTTGTGCCGGTCACTGCCGAGATAGTTGACCAGTTCGGGCGGGATGCGCTTGCTGGTGTAGGCGGAGGTGTCGATGTAGACGTTCTCGTGCTTGCGGGCCACGGCGATCATCTCCTCCGTCCACGGGTAGCCGATGTGCCCGGCGACGATGGTGAGTTCGGGGAAGTCGAGCGCGACGTCGTCCAGGTAGGGGATGGGGCGCCCGGTCTCGGAGGTGCGCAGCGGGCCGGTATGGCCGACCTGGGTGCAGAACGGGACGCCGAGTTGTACGCACTCGGCGTAGAGCGGGTAGTAGCGGCGGTCGTTGGGCGGCCAGCCCCACAGCCACGGGACGACACGCAGCGCCTTGAAGCCCAACTCGTCGACGCAACGGCGGAGTTCACGGACCGCCTCCATCGGTTTGCGCAGATCGACCGAGGCGACACCGACCAGCCGGTCCGGGGCGTGGGCGGTGAACGCGGCGACCTCGTCGTTGGAGATGAGGGCGCCTTCGGGCCCGAACCAGGCGCTGAGGAGGGAGATATCCACGCCTCCGGCGTCCATGGCGGCGATGGTCAGGTCGACGGGCAGTTCCTCGGTGAGGGTGTCGGCGCCGGTCCAGCGGCGCAGGGAGGCGAACATCTCGTGCTGGATGAAGCGCAGTGTGGGGTGCTGGGCCCAGACGTCGACGACGGTCATGCGAGGGCACCGTCCTTTCGTAGTGTGGTGATCTCGGAGGTGGTCAGGCCCCAGTCGGTGAGCGCGGAGTCGGTGTGCTCGCCGGGGCGGGGAGAGGGGGCGGAGATCGCCCCGGGGGTACGGGAGAAGCGCGGCGCCGGGGCGGGCTGGCGTGTGCCCGCGACCTGGGTGAAGGTGCCGCGGGCGGCGTTGTGCGGGTGGCGGTGAGCTTCGAAGGGGCTCAGGACCGGGGTGACGCACGCGTCGGCGGACTCGAAGACCTCCGCCCATGAGTCCCGGTCGCGGGCGGCGAACGCCGTAGCCAGGCGTTCACTCAGCTCGGGCCAGCCGTCCGGGTCGAGCTGCGGAGGGAGGTCTTCGGGGCTGAGGCCGAGCAGTTCCAGAGTGCGGGACCAGAACTGCGGCTCGATCGCGCCGACCGCGATGTAGCGGCCGTCGGCGCAGGCGTACGTGCGGTAGAAGGGGGCGGAGCCGTCGAAGAGGTTCCCGCCCCGTTCCTCGCGCCACAGTCCGCGAGCACGCAGACCGTGCAGGATGCCGGTGATCAGGGCGGCGCCCTCGGTCATCGCGGCGTCGACGACCTGGCCGCGACCGGATCGCTCCCGTTCCCACAGGGCGGCCAGGATGCCGACGGCCAGCAGCATCCCGCCGCCGCCGAAGTCGGCGACGTAGTTCAGTGGCGGCAGCGGAGGGCCGTCGGCCGGGCCGAGGGGTTCAAGGGCGCCGGACACGGCCAGGTAGTTGATGTCGTGCCCGGCGCGTGGCGCCAGCGGCCCGTCCTGCCCGTAGCCCGTCATACGCCCGTAGACCAGGCGGGGATTGCGGGCGAGACAGACGCCGGGCCCGATGCCGAGCCGCTCGCACACCCCCGGCCGGAAACCCTCGACGAGGACGTCGGCGCGCTCCACCAGCCGCAGCACCGTCTCCGCGCCGCCGGGGTGCTTGAGGTCGACGGCGGCCGACCGGCGCCCCCGGGTCAAGGGGTCCTGGACCGCGGATTCCGGTGCCGCAGACCCGGGACGGTCGACGCGCAGCACCTCCGCACCCAGGTCGGACAGCACCGTACAGGCGAACGGCGCGGGCGCGAGACTGGCGATCTCAAGTACGCGCACACCGTCCAACGGGCCTGTCGCGGCGGTCGCAGAGATGTTCCCCGCACTGTTCACAGAGCTGTGCCTCGTCCCGTTCACAGGTTCATGGACCGGCTGATGATTTCCTTCATGATCTCCGAGGTGCCGCCGTAGATCCGTTGGACGCGGGCGTCGGAGTAGCGGCGGCAGACGGGGTGTTCGCGCAGGTAGCCGTAACCGCCGAACATCTGGAGACAGTCGTCCACGACCTCGCCCTGCAGTTCGGTGGCCACCAGCTTGGCCTCCGCGGCTTCCTCGGCGGCCAGCCGTCCGGCGTTGTGGGCCAGGACGCAGGCGTCGACGTGGGTCTGGACGGCGGATGTCCGGGCGCGCATCGCGGCCAGCCGGAAGCGGATGTCCTGGAACGCCGCCACCGGCCTGCCAGACACGGTCTGCTCCTTGACGTACGCGATCGTCTCCAGCAGAGCGGCCTGGGCGTCGGCGACCGCTCCCATCGCGACGACGAGGCGTTCCAGGGCGAACTGCCCCATCATCATGACGAAGCCCTGGTCCGGCTCGCCCAGGACATGCGTGTCCGGGATCCGTACCTGCTCGAAGAACAACTCGGCGGTGTCCCAGGTGCGCAGGCCCAGCTTGTCCAGTTTGCGGCCCCTGGTGAAGCCCGGCATCCCGGACTCCACCAGGAACAGACCGATGGCGCGTCCCTCGCCGGTGCGGGCGGCCACGATGACCAGGTCAGCGTTGATGCCGCTGGAGATGAACGTCTTGGCACCGTCGATCACCCAGTCGTCGCCGTCCCGCACCGCGCGGGTGCGGATGCCTGCCACGTCGGAGCCGGTACCCGGCTCGGTGATGGCGATGGCGACCACGCTCTCTCCGCCGACCGCGCGTGTCAGATGGCGCTTCTTCTGCTCGTCGGTGCCGAACTCGGCCAGGTAGGGGACGACGATGCCCGAGTGCAGTGGCACGGCGAAGCCGGACTCGGCGGCGAACGCGAGCTCCTCGATCATGATCTGTACGTACCGCAGGTCGCTCAGCCCCAGACCGCCGTGGGCGGGATCGGCCCAGGGACACAGCAGCCTCCGCTCGCCCGCGAGCCGCCATACATCCGTTCCGACAATGCCGTCCCTCTCCCACACCGCCTGCCGCGGCACGACCTCCCGCTCGACGAAGTGGCGCCACACGGCCCGGTACGCCTCGTGGGCGTCGTCGAAGTGGCCGTGTCTGATCATGTGGTGAGGGTAGGACGGGTCTGTCCGACGCCGTCATGACCGCAGCGCTCACAAGCATTGACCTTTCCAGCTCTCTGCGGTCCGGTCCCGTACGATCGGCAATCATGGCCTCCGCATCCGCCCCGCACGATCTCTCCCTCACGCGGTCCGGGACGGTCACTTCGTCGCGGTCGGTCGCCATGCATCATGTGCGGGCCTCCCTGTACGGAGCCCGGCGGCGCGGTGCGGACGTCTCCGCCCTGGTGACCCGGGCCGGTATCCCGCCACAGTTGCTGGACGTTCCGCTGGCCCGGGTCTCGCCACGGCAGTTCGCACGGCTCGTACGGCAGACGTGGCAGGCGTTGGACGACGAGGTGCAGGGCTTCGGGCCGCAGCCGCTCAAGGTGGGCACCTTCGCGATGATGTGCCATGCCGTGGTCCACTGCAGTCCCGACCTGCGGTCCGCGCTGCAGCGGTGCGGCGCGTTCTACGCACTCTTTCCCGGCGGCCCCCGTTTCCGCGTGGAGGAGGCGGGAGACGTGCGGGACACCGGGGGCGCGGTGGACTCGGGCGAGGCCCGGGTGGTCTTCGACCTCACCGCCTTCGACGACCCGGAGCACTACCTCGCCGAGTCCGTCACCGTCGTCCTGCACCGGTTCGCCAGCTGGCTCGTCCGCCGCCGGATCACGCTCACCGGGGCCGAGTTCAGCCACCCCCGGCCCGCGCACGCCCTGGAGTACGACCTCCTGTACGGCGTCCCGTGCACCTTCGACGCCCCGCGTACGGCGTTGGTCTTCGACCGGGCCGTCCTGGACCAGCCCGTGCTCCAGGACGAGGCGGGCCTGAGCACGTTCCTGCGGCGCGCGCCCGCCGACGTATTGGCACGCCTGGACTACGGCAGCACGGCCGCCGCGCGCGTCCGGCGGCTGCTCGGACGGTCGCTCCCGGACCGCATGCCACCCGCGCAGGACATCGCCGCACTCCTCACGGTGAGTCCACAGACACTGCGGCGCCAACTCGCAGCCGAGGGGACGTCGTTCCAGCAGGTACGTGACCAACTGCGCCGGGACGTGGCCATCATGGAGCTGGCCTCGGGAAACACCTCCGTCGAAGAGCTGTCCCAGCGTCTCGGTTTCTCCGAGCCGAGCGCCTTCCACCGGGCCTTCAAACGCTGGACGGGCTCCACACCCCGCGCGTACCAGCCCGGTGGATGACGTATTGACGGCCTGCGTGCGGGCCGAGTGATGCGATCGGCGCGGCTCGCCCAGAAGTCCCTCGGTGGTCCGGCTCGTCACTGTCCCATGGTCTTGGAGCCGGCTCGGGACCACGCACGCGTCGTAGGACACACTGTCGGCCGCTCGGACGGCCAACGCCCGGCCGGCCCGCAGCGGCGCGGAGGTGCGCGCTGCTTTCGGCTGCCTCGGACTACCGGACCCGTCTCGTGCCGGAGCCCGTGCGGGCACCGTTCAGACCGAGCAGCTACGGTTGTTCAGGATCACAGCCCCGGGCGGTGTGTTGCGGTCCTGCGACTCGCCGAGGAAGTAGATCTGAAAGGATTCGCCGGCTTCGACGTCCCTGTTGTAGTCCGCGGCCTCGATCGTGACCCGGGATCCACTCTGGTCGTACGTGCCGCCGTACACCTCGGTGAGGCGCTGGCTGTCGCGGAACGTCCAGCCAAGACGCCAGTTTTCGAGCGCGCTGTGCGAGGTGACGGTGACGCGGGCCTTGAACCCGTCGGTCCACTGGGAGATCAGCTCGTAGTCAGCATCGCATGACGTGGGAGTGTCCATCAAGGCAGGAGACACGCCGGGTGGCCCGACGCCGGAGGAGCCGTCGGTGGGAGGTGCGGATGTCCGAGCCGGTTCACCGGACTCCTGTGCCCCGGCCGTTGGCGCCGCAGATGGAGACGATGTCTGCGAAGGTCCGGCCGCAGAAGGCGTGCGGTGGTCCGCTCCCGCGTCCGGCACGGATCCCCAGAGGGACGCGTCCAGCACCGGTGAACTCTCCGGGTGCGCGACCTCGGCCACCTCCGGAGCCGTCGAGAAGAGCAGGAAGACCATGGCAACGGTCGCGCCGACGGCCGCCACCGCTGCCACAACCCCGGTCCGGCGGAGAGGACGACCGGCTTGAGGGCCCGCCCCTCTCCGGTCCCCTTCGGCCGCAAGCCCTTCCATGCCGCCCAGGCCCTCGACGGCGGGAGAGCGCTCCGACGAGGCGCGCCGCCGCTCCAGATAGGCGAGTCCGCCCCAGCCGAGCACATCCCTGGCCAGCAGACGGGCCAGCACGTCATCTCGCGCTCGCAGGGCCGCCTCGGCCTCGGTGCACCGCCGGCACGTCGCCAGATGCCGCGCAAGGTCCTCAGGCACCGGAGTTCCAGGCAGCCGGGTGACCGCTCCCAGTATCCGGGCGTACCCACGGCACTCCCCGCCGGCGGAGGCATGAACGTGGTGCCGCAGAACCCGTTCCCGGAAAACCCGACGTACCTGGTCCATCTGCGCGTGCGTGTCCATATGGCCGAGGCCGAGCCGCAGAGCCGCGTCGGGCAGTGACAGTGATTCCACTTCCACCCACCACAACAACGCTGCGCCGGACTCCGGCATGTCGGACAGCGCCCGTGCCCCCAAAGGCTGCCCTACCCGACCGCCCGAGCGGCGTGCGGCCTGTTCCGAGGCCAGCCAGCCAAGCAGTTCCTGGTCCAAGCGACCGTCGTGCCCCTGAACCGCCCAGTCGGCCGCAGTCGTTCGCACCGCCACCAGTAGCTTCGGCAGAGGTTCCCTGCCGACTGGACCACCTGCGGACCGGTCGGCCCGCGCAAGCGCCTCCAGCGCCAACCGCTCAGCCCACGCAGGGGTCGTGGTGCACAGCGTGGCGTACGCGGTCAGTGACTGGCGGTACTCCGACGGCAGTGCCGACTCCAAGTCACCTTGAGAAAAGGTTGATCCCGGCACGAAGACATTCCTCACTCGCGAACTCATGCGCACCGCAAGTGACCCGGCACCCAGCGGCCCTATAGGCGCGCAGTGCATTTCCGGAGAGCGAACCCGGGGAAACCTGTGGTGGGGGCAGAGCTTTCCACGGGGTCGAAGCGCTGGCAAGGGGCAATATGCCTGACGGGAACGGCGAATGACGCTTTGTGTGCGGTTACGAAGCCCGTATCCGATCCACTCCGGTCCCGTCCGAGTTCGTGTTCCCTCCCGGGCCGCTTGCATATCGGAGAGGAAGACGTGGAGTTCATTCGCGCCGCATGGCGCGGCAAATTGGCACTTACTTCAGGTAACTTGCGATCCGCGTTCGCCGGAAGCCCTCCCCCGTGGGCCTGTTGCGTGAGATGGGTACGGAATTTCTTCAACCAGTGGGTGACTGATGCCGTGTCATGCGGGACGGGATTGTGAAGGAACGGACCTGATTGCGGATTTGTGGTGACGGGCGGACGGCACGGAGCCGGGCGGGTGCGGGAACGGGGCCCACAGCCAGCGAGTGGCTGAGGACCCCGGTCGGATCGCCGACGGCGAGGCGGAGGGGGTTGTGTCAGCCTTCGCCGCCCCAGGGCGTGATCAGAGCGCGGGCGATGGTGTGCTGGAGGATGCTGAAGTACAGCACGGTGGGGGTGGAGTCGTCGGCGACGCCGAGGTCCTTGACGGACGCGACGTCGAGGGCGTTGACGGCGATGAAGTAGCGGTGCTTGCCGGTGCCGGGCGGGGGCATGGCGCCCGCGTAGAAGGGGAGGCGTGCGTCGTTGGGGACGTGGAACGCGCCGGCGGGCAGGCCCTGGCCGCCGGGGGCACCCGCGCCGGTGACCAGCTCGGTGGCGCCGGCCGGGATGTCGGCAACGGCCCAGTGCCAAAAACCGGCCGGTACGGGGGCGTCCGCGTCGTACATGGTGACCACGAAGCTCTTGGTGGCCTCGGGGAAGCCGGTCCAGGACAGCTGAGGCGAGGCGTCGGCGGCGGTGGGGATGCCGGTGCGGGTGGAGTACTGCGCCGTGGCCAGCGGCTCACCGTCCTTGACGTCGGTGCTGGTGACGGTGAAGGAAGGGACCGGGGGGAGCCTGTCGAAGGGGTTGGCGGGCACGGGAGCCTCCTGAGGTGCGGGGGTGTCGGTGGTCTTGGTGCGGCGGAACAGGGACATGCAGCAGTGGCCTTCTTGTAAGGGGTCTTGTCGAGTGTTGCGGCGAGCAGTGGTAGAGCGCCGGACGGGCTGCTCCGTCCGGGTGATCAGGCGGTGAAGGTCTGGCGGATGGTGCCGATGCCTTCGATCCAGGTGGTGAGCTCGTCGCCGGGGGCGAGGAACCGTGGCGGGGTCCGGGCCAGGCCGACGCCGGCCGGGGTCCCGGTGAACAGGACGTCACCGGGCAGCAGTGGCAGGTTCCGCGACACGGCGGCGATGAACGCGGGGACGGAGAAGACCATGCCGGCGGTGCGGTCCTTCTGCAGGACCTCGGTGCCCAGCGAGCAGCCGATCTCCAGGTCGTCGGGGTCAGTGAACTCGTCCGGGGTGACCAGACAGGGCCCGGTCGGGGAAAAGCCGGGGTGGGACTTGGCCGGTCCCCACTGCGGGGCCGGTCCGGCGAACTGGGCGAGGCGCTCCGACAGGTCCTGGCCGACGGTCAGTCCGGCCACGTACGACCAGGCGTCGGCCTCGGTCACCTGCCAGGCACGCCTGCCGATCACCACGACCAGCTCCGCCTCCCAGTCGACGTGCCCCCGGGGCAGGCGGACCTGGGTGTAGGGACCGGTGACGGAGCTGGGGAACTTGGTGAACACCGCCGGAGTGTCGGGGGTGGCGACGTCGTTCTCGTCGGCGTGCGCCCGGTAGTTCAGGCCGACGGCCAGGACCTGGCGCGGGCGCGGTGCCGGGGCTCCCAGGTCGCGTTCGTCGTAGGGGGTGCCCGCAAGGTCTCCGGACCGGTCGGCCCAGTTGGTGAATGCCGCCCAGTTCTCGTAGACGGCCTGCGGGTCCGCGCCGAAGGCGCCTGCGCTGGCCTGTTCGACGTCCACCGCGCCCTGCGTGGTCAGCAGGACGAGCCGTCCGTTCAGGTTGGCGATCCGCACGGGACTCCTCCTTGCCTTGTCTCTTCCACGCCGGTGTCTGCCCGGGGTGACGTGGCTCCACTGAAGCACAGATAATTCAAAGACTCAAATCACTTTCGAAAGTTACTGGTCGTTTCGGTGGAGGGTAGGATTGCTTGCATGCCGTCCGATGTCACTCCCAAACGCACCCGTACCGATGATGTCCACGCCCGTCTGCGCGCGGACATCCTCAGCGGCCGGCTGCTGCCCGGACAGCGGCTGAAGTTCCCCGATCTGGCGGCCGGTTACGAAGCCAGCGTCGGCGTCATCCGAGAGGCCCTGATCCGCCTGGCCGAGCGCGGGCTGGTCCGCTCCGAGGCCCACCTCGGGTTCCAGGTCGCCCCCCTGAGCGAAGCCGGACACGCCGAACTCAGCGACGCGCGGCTGCAGATCGAAACTCTCGTCCTGCGCCGGGCCATCGCGGACGGAGACCTGGCCTGGGAGTCACGACTGGTCGCCGCCCACCACCGCTACGAACGCACCCCGCGCACCGACCCGGCCGCCCCCGACCGTCCCACCCCCGACTGGCTGATCGCCCACGCCGCCTTCCACCACACCCTGCTCGACGGCTGCGCCAACCGCCGACTCCTGGCCATGGCCAACGCCCTGCGCGAGGAGGCCGAGCTCTACCGCCGCTGGTCGCACCCCGACCCCGCCGCTGGCCCCGCTCCCGCCGATCCGAACCTGCCCGAGGAGCACCGCGAACTGCTGGACGCCACCCTCGCACGCGACCCCGACCGCGCGGCCGACGCGCTGAGCCGCCTCATCAACCTCACCGCCGGACTCCGTCTCGACACCGGAGCGCAAGCCCTGAATCCATGACCGGACAGGTTCTCGCGCAGCGTCCCGGCTCGTGGAACCCGGCACACCCGGCAAGCGTGGGGTCTGTCAGGAATTCGGCACCTGGCCATCCCCGAACCTGAGGTCTCCCCCGGCTTCACGCACTTCGGCCTGGAGCCCGCAATGGACGGGCACGGCCGGAAAGGGCTCTTCCCGTGACACCTCGTCGGCTTCGACGACGGAGCAGAAGTGCCGATCCCAGCCGCCCTGAGTGTTCACCGCACTGCGGTCCTGGAGGAGAACCACGTTGGAAACGCCTGGCGCCGGCAGCGCCTCGCGCGCGACAACGTGGCCGCGGTGCGTTCCCAACCCGTGCCTCGGGCCCTGCTGACGGCAGGGCCAGACGTGTCCACCGACGTGCCCTCGCTCCCCGATGAGGGCACGGTCGAGATCGCCCGAGAGGAGCAAGAGGGACGGATCACCAGCAAGATCGCCGACGAGACCCAGCCTGTGACCCTGGGCAGGACTGGGTGAACCGACACGGCGCTGGTGCTTTTCCGGTGCCTTTCCCCGGAGTTTCACTTTTCGCGGTCCTGCAAGAGGGCCGCAGGCCTCTGGGCAGCAGCAGCCTTGGCGCAGGTGGTCAGCGTGCGGAGGGCGTGTGCCCGGCCGGGGCCAGGTCGAGCGCGATGTCCACGATCATGTCCTCCTGGCCGCCCACCAGGCCACGTCGGCCCACCTCCAGGAGCAGCGTCCGGGCGTCCACGCCGTAGCGGGCGGCGGCCATCTCGGTGTGCCGGAGGAAGGACGAGTACACGCCCGCGTAGCCGAGGGTCAGCGTCTCCCGGTCGACCTGTACGGGGCGGTCCCGCAGTGGCCGGACAAGGTCGTCGGCGGCGTCCTGGAGGGCGAACAGGTCGCAGCCGTGCTGCCAGCCGTGCAGGGTCGCCACGGCGACGAACGCCTCGATCGGGCAGTTTCCCGCCCCCGCGCCCTGGCCGGCGAGGGAGGCGTCCACCCGGGTGACGCCCTCCTCCACGGCGACGACGCTGTTGGCGACCGACAGGGACAGGTTCTCGTGCGCGTGCACGCCGACCTCGGTGGCCGGGTCGAGCACGTCGCGGTAGGCGCGGACGCGTTCGCGCATTCCGTCCATGGTGAGGCGGCCGCCGGAGTCGGTGACGTACACGCAGTGCGCGCCGTAGGACTCCATGAGCCTGGCTTGGGCGGCGAGTCCGGCGGCCGGGGCCAGGTGGCTCATCATCAGGAAGCCCGAGACGTCCATCCCCAGCTCGCGGGCCTTGGCGATGTGCTGCGCGGCGATGTCGGCCTCGGTGCAGTGGGTCGCCACCCGTACCGAGCGGACGCCGAGAGCGTGGGCGCGTTCCAGTTCGGTGATGGTGCCGATGCCGGGCAGGAGGAGCGTGGTGAGGACCGCGGAGCGGATGTTGTCGGCCGCGGCCTCGATCCACTCCCAGTCGGTGTGGCTGCCGGGGCCGTAGTTCACCGAGCCGCCCGCGAGGCCGTCGCCGTGGGCGACCTCGATGGCGTCGACCCCCGCCGCGTCGAGCGCGGCCACGATACGGCCCACGTCGGCGGGGTCGATGCGGTGCCGGACGGCGTGCATGCCGTCCCGCAGGGTGACGTCCTGGACGTACAGCTTCCGGTCCACGCGGGTCGACGGAGCCCCGGCGGCCGACGTCGTGCCGGTCGCCGCTTCTGCCGCTGTCCCGGTCGTCGATTCGGTCGTCATCGGGTCGCCTCCGCGGGGGACGTGCTGCGCTGTGCGATCGACTCGGCGACCTGCACGGCGGCCGACGTCATGATGTCCAGGTTCCCGGCATAGGCCGGCAGATAGTGGGCAGCGCCCTCCACTTCGAGGAACACCGACACCTGGGTGGTGACCGGGCCCACGTCGTCCGGAAGGAGGGTGTGCACGGGTTCACCGTCAGGGACCGGGGTGAACTGCACCTCCTGCTTGAGGCGGTAGCCGGGCACGTACTGTGCGACCCGTTCGGCCATGGCCGCCACCGACGCGCGTACGGCGTCGTGGTCGACGTCGCCGGTCAGGCAGAACACGGTGTCCCGCATGATCAGCGGCGGCTCCGCCGGGTTCAGGACGATGATCGCCTTGCCGCGGGCCGCGCCACCGACGGACTCGATGGCGTGCGAGGTGGTCTCCGTGAACTCGTCGATGTTGGCCCGGGTGCCCGGGCCCGCCGACTTGGAGGCGATGGAGGCCACGATCTCCGCGTAGTGGACCGGGGTGACCGCAGAGACGGCCGCGACCATGGGAATCGTTGCCTGACCACCGCAAGTGACCATGTTGAGGTTGTCGGCCCCCAGGTCCAAGTGCTCGTCCAGGTTGACGGGCGGGATCACGAACGGGCCGATCGCGGCGGGGGTGAGGTCGATGAGCCGCTTCCCGTACGGGGCGAGCTTCGCGGCGTTCGCGACGTGGGCCTTGGCCGAGGTCGCGTCGAAGACGATGCCGATCTCGTCGAAGTGAGGGAGCGCGATCAGACCGTCGACGCCCTCGTGCGTGGTGGGGATACCGAACCGTGCGGCCCGGGCGAGACCGTCGGAGGCCGGGTCGATGCCGACCATGGCAGCCATTTCCAGCGAGCCCGACAGGCGCAGCACCTTGATCATCAGGTCGGTGCCGATGTTGCCGGACCCGATGATCGCGACCTTCGTCTTCGTCATGCGTCTCTCTTTTCAGGCTTTCCGGACTTCTCGGAGAAAGTGGCGGTGACCTCGCCGAGTGAGCTGATCTCGGCCCGGATCCGGGTGCCGGGCGGGGCCGGGACCATGGGGCCGAGCGCGCCCGAGAGGACGACCTGGCCGGCGCGCAGGGGGTCCCCGAACTCCAGCGCCGTACGGGCCAGCCAGGCGAGGGCGTTGAGCGGATCGCCGAGACAGGCGGATCCGGCGCCCTCGGAGACCGGCACGTCGTCGGCGTACATCCGCATGGTGGTCTCGCGGGGTTCGAACTCGTCGAGGCCGAGGCGGCGTTCGGCCAGGACGTACAGCCCGCTGGAGGCGTTGTCCGCGACCGTGTCCGTGAGGCGGATGTCCCAGTCGGCGATGCGGCTGTCCACGATCTCCAGTGCGGCGACCGCGTAGTCGACCGCGGACCGCACACGTGCCGCGTCCAGGTCGCCGTCGGCCAGGTCCTCCTTGAGGACGAAGGCGATCTCGGCCTCGGCCTTGGGCTGGAGCAGCCGCCAGGAGGGCACCTCGGCCTCCGCCGAGACGTCCATGTCCGCGAAGAGCACCCCGAAGTCGGGCTGGTCAACGCCCAGTTGACGCTGGACGGCGGGTGAGGTCAGACCGATCTTCCGGCCGGTCACGACCGCCCCGCCGGCCAGCCGACGGCGGGTCAGCTCCCGCTGTACGGCGTAGGCGGCGGCAAGGTCGTGCTCGCCTATCAGATCCCGTACAGGTGCGACGGGGCGGCCCTCGTCGAGGGCGGCGGTGAGACGCGCGACGGCCCGTTCCACCGCGTCCGCGTCGGGATTCATGGGTGTCATGCCGGTCACCGCCCGTGTGCCGTCGCGACGGCGAACCCGGCGATCCACGCGGGAACGGCCTCGTAGAACCGGGACGCCATGTCGTATGGGCCGGTCGCCGCCAGCGAGGCGAACGCCGCGATCCAGGCGCGGACCTCGTGTGCCGAACCGCCGGCCTCCTTCGCCATCCACTCCACCGTCCAGGAGTCGAACTCCGTGAGTTCGCCGCGTTCCAGGTGGTCGAGGAGACGGTTGTCCCAGTCGGGGTTGATGGGGATCATCGCGGTCGACCCAGCGGCGTAGTCACGGCCGGCCTGGAGCACTCGCTGCTCGCCCCTCGCCCGCTGCTCGGGTGTCGGCGGGCGGCCCTCGACGAGCGCCTCGGCGACTCGTGGCGGCGCGCCGTCCAGGACCGGGACGGGCGGGTCGTGCGAGAGGCCGCCCGAGGCGAGGAACAGCACCCGTCGCCCGAGCCCGGCGGCGGCCTCGCCCACCGCCGTTCCCAGGGCCCTGATCCGGCTCACCGGACACAACGGGGTGGCCACCCCGTTGACGAAGACGGGCACGACGGGCACCTGGTCGATCCCGCCGAAGAGCACCTCCAGCGGCTGCGCGAACCCGTGGTCGACGGTCATCCGGGCGGAGACGGTCAGGTCGACGCCCCGGTCGAGGACACCCTGCGCCAGGGCCTTGGCCGCGCCGGTGTCGACCGACAGCGGGCCCGACCGGGAGCCGAAGTCCCCGACCGCGTGCGCCTCGGTCGCCAGGCAGAACGGTGGCATCTCCCGGTAGAAGAAGCCGTTGTAGTGGTCGGGCGCGTACAGCACCACGAGATCCGGGTCGAAGTCCCGGACGAAGTCCCTGGCGCCCGCAACGGCCCGGTCGACACGGGCCAGGACGTCGGCGTCCGGGTCGTTCCGGCCGATGAGCGGCGAGTGGGACAGCCCTACGGCTGCTGCGGTCATGGTGGCAGGGCTCCTTACTGGCGGGGGGCCGGCGGGTGGATGACGAGCTTTCCGGTCAACTCGCCGTCGATCATGAGCTGGAAGCCCTTGCGGATCTCCGAGAGCGGCAGGGTCCGGTCGATCACCGGCCGCACGCCGGTGGCGTCGAGCATGCGCAGCATCGAGACCAGTTCGGCGCGGGTGCCCCCGGTGGAGCCGAGGATGCGCTGCTGGAGGTAGAAGACCCGGCCCAGGTCCGCGGGTGGGTTGGCGCCGCTGGTGGCACCGGCGATCACGACCGAGCCACCCGGCCTCAGGGACTTCAGGGAATGCGACCAGGTCGCCTCCCCGACGGTCTCGATGACCACGTCGACCCGCTCGGGCAGCCGCTCACCGGTGGGCAGCGCCGCCCGCGCGCCCCAGGAGAGGGCCTCGACGCGCTTGGCCTTGCTCCGGCTGGTGGCGTACACGACGGCCCCGGCGGCCACGGCCAGCCTGATCGCGGCGGAGGCGACCCCGCCGCCCGCGCCCTGCACGAGCACCCTGTCCCCCGCACTGATCCGGGCCTGAGTGAACAGCATGCGGTAGGCCGTGGTCCAGGCGACGGGCAGACAGGCAGCCTCCTCGAAGGACAGCCACGCCGGCTTCGGTACCAGGTTGCGGCTCGGTACGACGAGGTACTCCGCGAAGGAACCGTCGTGCCGCTCGGAGAGCAGCGCACGGTTCGGGTCCAGCGTCTCGTCACCGCGGCCGGCGTCCGGGTCGCCGATCACCGGGTGGACGATGACCTCGTTGCCGTTGTCGTCGTATCCGGACGCGTCGCAGCCGAGAACGATCGGAAGACGTTCCGGAGGATGGCCGACGCCCCGAAGAGTCCACAGGTCGTGCATGTTGAGGGAGGAGGCCACGACACGGACACGGGACCATCCGGGCCTCGGCGTGGGTTCCGGGACGTCGCGCAGCACCAGTCCTGACAGCGGATCGGTGGCGCTCTGGGAAACAGCGGTTGCAGCAAGCACGTACTTACGTTCGCTCCGACCGGCACGGGGCCATAGCCGCTGTGCCGCTGTGCAGCACACACTGTGCGCGGGTGCGAAGAGCGTCGTGAACCGGCAGGGCGCGACGCACCGGTCCCGGACGACGGACAGCCTGACAACCCGGCCGGCTCGAGTGGCGGGTCGGGTCGTCAGGCAGGTCGAGTCGGCGAGCTGTCCGTCGTCAGTGGGGCATGTCGTCCAGCGCGGTGGACAGGCGGGCGATCCCCGGTGGCTCCGCCGCGAACAGCACGACGCTGCCGCCAGGCAGGTCCGCCTCCGCGATCCGGCGGAACCCGCCGCTTTCCAGGGCGAGTTGGGTGGCGGTGTCGTCCTCGTCCGGCGCGGCGATCACCCGGCGGCATCCCGGGTCCAGGGCGAACAGGGCGGGCACGAGGTCGCGCAGCAGACGTGCGGCCGGACCGGGTCCGCCCCCGGCCCTGGTCTCGTCCGCGCCGGGCAGGGTGAGGCCGACCGCGAGATCGTGGGCACCGAACGGATAGCAGTCCCGCAGCGGATGGTCCGGTACGCGGTGGAGTCGCAGGAACAGCTCCGGGCCGCCCTCGGCGGCCCGTACCGAGTATGTCCGCTCGCGGCGGAGCCCGTAGGGCGGCCGGGCGAGGGCACGCAGCACCCACCGGCCGCCCAGCCGGGGTTCACCGAGCGCCGGCTGGGCGTCGGGGGCGGTGGCCACAGCGGGTTCACACCGCCTTGACGGGCTGGTGCGACTCCACCCAGCGACGCAGCTCGGCCTTGACCAGCTTGCCGCTGGCGTTGCGCGGCAGCTGCTCGGCCACCATCACCCGGGTGGGCAACTTGTAGCGGGCCAGGTGGTCGCCGGCGAACGCGCGGACCTCCTCCAAGGTGGGCGCCGTACCCGGTTCGCAGGCCAGGACGGCGAGTACGCCCTCGCCCCACTTGGGGTCCGGTACGCCGATGACGGCGGCCTCCAGGACACCGGGGCAGGCGGCGAGGACGCGTTCCACCTCGGCGGGGTAGACGTTCTCCCCACCGCTGATGATCATGTCCTTGAGGCGGTCCACGATGTAGTAGAGGCCGTCCCCGTCCCGGTGGGCGATGTCGCCGCTGTGGAACCAGCCGGCGTCGTCGAAGGCCGCGCGGGTGGCGTCGGGGTTGTTCCAGTAGCCGGTGGTGACGTTCGGGCCGCGCACGCAGATCTCGCCGCGTGTGTCCGCCTCCTGGATCGGCACGCCGGTGACGGGGTCGGTGAGGCAGACCTCCGTGTAGGGCATGGGGGCGCCCGCCGATCCCACCTTCCCCAGCGTCAGCCCGGCCGGCAGGTAGGTGGCGAAGGGCGCAGTCTCGGTCAGTCCCCACGCCTGCTGAAGCAGGATGCCCCGCTCGCCGTAGTCCCTGATCAGCTGCGGCGGCACGGGAGCCCCGGCGACGATCGCGGACCGCAGTGCGCCCAGGTCGGCCTCCGCGAAGCCGGGAACCCGGGCGAGCGCGGCGAACATGGCGGGCACCGCGAAGAAGGAGGACACCCGGTGCCGGACCAGGTCCTCCAGGCACTGGGCGGGGTCGAAGCCGCGGCGCAGGACGACGGTGCCGCCGCGCAACAGGGTGCGCAGGGTGAGGGCGTTGAGGCCGCCGATGTGGAACAGCGGGGCCACTGCCAGGTTCACGTCGTCGGCACGGGTGTCGACGACGCTGTCGACGTTGACCGCGTTCCACCACAGGTTGCCGTGGGTGAGCATGACGCCCTTGGGCCGGCCCGTGGTGCCGGAGGTGTACATGAGCATCGCGAGGTCGTCGTCGTACAGCGCCACCGGCTCCCGGGCGGTCCGACCGGAGCCGTACAGCGACGACAGCGGGGTCCAGACGGCGTCGGGGACGGCCGTCGCGGGGCACACGGAGTCGGTGTCGACCAGGAGGTGTCGGCGCGCCGGCACCTCGGCCGCGATCGACTCGACCAGCTCTCGGTGGCCCTCCTCGACGACGAGGGTGTGGGCACCGCTGTCGTTGAGGACGTGGCGGACCTCGTCGGCCGCGAGCCGGAAGTTGACGGGGACGAAGACCGCCCCGAGGTGCGCCGCCGCGATCATCGTCGCCAGGAACGTCACGCTGTTGAATCCGAGGTAGGCGATCCGGTCCCCTCGGCGCAGCCCGACCTCGGCCAGACCGTCAGCCAACTTGGCTGCTGTGTAAGCAAGTTGGGCGCCCGAGAACTCGCGGCCCTCGTACACGACCGCGGTGGCGGGCGACTGGGCTCTGCGACGCAGGGCGGCGGCGGGGCTGATGTCGACGGCGGCCATGGCGTCGGCTCCTTCGGTGACTGTCAGGGACGGGCGAGGAGGGAGGTACGGGGGCAGGTGCAGTGGGTCAGAGAGCGGCGCCGCCGGCGGGGGTGCGGAAGCCGCGGACGGCGATGCCGCCGTCAGCGGGGATCACGGCACCGGTGACGGTGGAACTGTTGGCGCGGGAGGCGAGCAGCACGTAGGGCCCGGTGAAGTCCTCGGGCTCGACGCTGGAGTCGTACAAGGGGATGAGGGGCGGCTGCTTCTCGCCGGACGCCTCGTTCTTCGCGAAGGAGGCCTCCAGCGTGCGGTCCCGCAGCCCCAGGCTCTCGGGGCCGCGCAGCTTGGTGCGCATACCGCCGACGGCGACGCCGTTGACGCGGACCTTCGGCGCCAGCTCGTAGGCGAACTGGCGGAGCAGACCGAGGCAGGCGTGCTTGCTGGCGGTGTACAGGGAGCCGCCGCCGTCGGTGTGGAGGGAGGCGTTGGACAGGGTCATGACGATGCAGCCACGGGTCGCGACCAGTTCGCGCCAGGCGGCCTCCACGGCGAGGACGTAGCCCTTGACGTTGATGCCGAAGATCTCGTCGAAGGCCTCGGACAGCTCCTTGCCGGTCAGCCGGGTGACACTGCGGTGGTAGTCCCAGATCCCGGCGTTCGGGACGAGGACGTCCAGCTTCCCGAACCGTTCGACGGTGGCCTCCACAGCCCGGTGCAGGTCCTCGGGGCTGCGTACGTCGCCAGGGACGGGCAGCAGCCGGTCGCCCAGCTCGCCGGCGGCGCGCACCACCTCCTCCAGCTGCCTGGCGTCGCGGCCGACGACGGTGACGCTCGCGCCCTCGGCCAGGTAGCGCAGGGCGACGGCGCGGCCGATCCCGGAACCGCCGCCGGTGATCAGAGCGACCTCGCCCTCCAGCCAGCCCATGGGTCAGTGCTCCTTGAGGAAGCCGGTGACCAGACGCTCGAACTCGGCCTGCCGCTCCAGCTGCACCCAGTGACCGCAGCCGCCGAAGACGTGCAGTTGTACGTCGCGGATCTGCTTGAGCATGAGCTGCGCCCCGTCGAGGGTGATGGTGCGGTCGTCGCGGCCCCAGAGCAAGAGGGTCGGCGCCTTGATCTTGTGGACGCGCTGCCAGAGCGGGTCCATGCCGTGCCGTTTGGCGAAGGCCGCGTTGTAGCGGTGGTAGAAGGCGATGTGGGACTCGTCGAGGGACGCCTCGTAGCGGGCCTGCGCGGTGTCCGCCCAGCGCTTGGGTTCGGCGGTCATCACACCGATGAAGTCCCGCATCTTCCTCAGGGTCGGGCCCTCGCCGTTGTAGTAGCGGAACATGGCTTTCTGGCCCTCGGTCGGGGTGGGCCCGAAGGGCAGCCAGCCGCCGCCGGGCGCCATCAGCACCAGCTTCTCGACCCGTTCGGGGGCGGCGAGCGCGGTGGCGATGGCGGCGGCGCCGCCGAGGCTGTTGCCGAGCAGGTGGAAGCGGTCGATGCCGAGGCCGTCGAGGGCCTGTAGCAGCGCGTCCACGGTGATCTCGGTGATGCTGCGGACATCCAGGTCGGCCTCGGTGGGACGGTAGCTGCCGCCGAAGCCGGGCTGGTCGGGCAGTACGACACGGAAGTGCCGGGTGAGGGCGGGCAGGTTCTGGTGGTAGTTGGCCACGGCGCTCGCGCCCGGGCCGCCGCCGTGCAGCATCACCAGCACCGGCCCCTCACCGGCCACGCCGACCGCGATGGGCCCGAGCGAGGTCCGCACGGTGTGCTCGACGAGTTTGGGCTCTTCTGTACGGGCTGTGGTCACGAGAGGTCTCCGGTCACAGGAAGGTGCTGATGTTCTTGGCGAGCAGGACGTTCTGGTCGAGCAGGATCGTGCGGCGGGCGATCAGGAGCGTTCCCTCCGGGGTGCGGCGGAGTACGTCTGTACGGCCGCCGGCGTAGAGGTCGACCTCTCGCTCCAGCCGGTTGCGATAGCACAGGAACGCCGACTCGGCGACGTACTCTCCCGGCTCCTCGCCCGGTGTGACCAGGACGTTGGTGATCAGATGCCGGGTTCGCGACGGCGGGTCCTCGGCCCAGGCCATGCCGGAGTCGAAACGGCGGATCCGCCAGGCCAGACTCGCCTTGGTCTCGTCGAAGATCCCCACCTCACCGGGCGCCCCGTCGGCCAGCGCCTGCTGGCGCCGCAGCCGGTTGGTGCGCACCGGCGCCCAGTAGTGCAGGTCGTCGGCGAACAGCTCCAGCCAGTCGGCGTACCGGTGCTGGTCGAGCAGCTGTGCCTCGAAGGCGTACAGGCGCTGCACCTCGAAGTGGAGCCGCGTCTCCTCGTCGAAGGAGAGGGGCGGGGTGTCCGCGACCGTCGGCCCCGGTGGGTGAATGCTCATCGGTTGGTCCTCCTGCGGGCCGCGCTCGGTGCTGACATTCCAGCGCGGAGAGGGTGGTTCGGGGGAGGGCACGTGCCACGGGTCGGCACAGCGGTGCGTCACCGCTTCAGGAGCGCGCGCAGGTCGGCGCTCTCGTCGGCGAGCTGGGCGGCGTCGACCGGGATGCCCCGGTCGACGATCCTGCGGGCGGACCTGATGTCGCGCCCGCGGTCGATGGCCGCCGCGGCCACCAGCCGGCCGTCGCGCAGTCCGAAGACGGTGAAGGCACCGCTGTCCGGATCGCCGCGCACCACGGTCCGCTCGGCGTCCGCCATGGTGCCCACGGCTTCCAGACGGCAACCGTGCCGGTCCGACCAGAACCAGGACGCGCCGGGCTCCGGAAGCGGTCGGCCGAGGATGCCGTGGGCCGCGGCCTCGCCGCTGCGCTGGGCGGCCTCCCAGTGCTCGTGCCGCACCCGGTGGCCGCCTATGCGCGCTACGTCGCCGACCGCGAAGACGTTCAGGTGCGAGGTGCGCTGCCCGGCGCCGACGACGACGCCGTTGTCCACGCGGAGTCCGGCGGCCTCGGCCAGCCCGGTGGCCGGGCGGATCCCGATGCCGGCCACGACCAGGTCGGCCGCCACGGAACCACCCTGCCCGCTGAGGTGCAGCACGACGCCGGAGCCGCCGGGCCGGTGCTCCAGACGCGACACCCCGGCGGCGATCACGTCGATGCCCTCAGCGGTGTGCCGGCCGTGCAGGGCACCCGCGACGGCGTCACCGACCACCCCGGCCAGCGGCACCGCCACCGGATCCACCAGGGTGACCCGGCAACCCCGCACCACGGCCACCGCCGCCGTCTCGGCACCGATCAGCCCGGCACCGACGACCGCCACCCGGGTTCCGGGCAGCAGCCGTTCCCGCAGCCGCACGGAGTCCTCCCAGGTGCGCAGCACATGCACGGCGGGATCGTCGCCGCCGGGCACGGGCAGCGTCCGCGGTGTACCGCCGGTCGCCAGGACGACCCGGTCCGCTCCCACCGGGCTGCCGTCCGCCAGTTCCAGGCCGCCCTCGCGCGGGCGGAGCGCCCGGACCACGGTTCTTTCCCGCAGGACGACGCGCTGCTTCGCGTACCAGTGCTCGGGCCGCAGCAGGACGTCCTCGCGCCGGGCCTTGCCCAGCAGCACGTCCTTGCTGAGCGGCGGACGGTCGTACGGCAGCCCGTGTTCGGCGGAGTAGAGCACCAGTTCGCCGTCGTAGCCCTGGGCTCGCAGGGCGTCGCATGCGGAGACGGCGGCGAGGCCCGCGCCGACGACGGCGATGCGCCGGGGGATGCTCATCAGCCGGCCTCCTGGCCCGGACCGGGACCGGGGTGCAGCCAGATCCCCCCGTCGCGGATCTCGACGCGGTGCGCGCGCACGGCCGTGGTGGCCGGCATGCACTGCGGCTCGCCCGATTCCAGACAGAACCGGGCGCTGTGCAGCGGGCACTCGACCTCGCCGTCCTCGATCCAGCCCTCGGACAGGGATGCCTGGCCGTGGGAGCAGGTGTCGTCCAGGGCGTAGTAGGCGCCGCCGTCGTGGAAGACGGCGATGGCGTCGCCGTGGCCGGTGGTCTCCGCGGGCACCCGCAGTGCCTCGCCGTCCCCTATGTCACCGACTTCGGCGACCTTGATGCCGGTGCTCGTCATGCTCATGGGGTGTCCTTCGGGTGGTTCTTCTCGTGCCAGGCGGGCGTGTTCATGAGGTCGCGCCAGCGTGCGTAGAAACCGCGGGCGGCGCCGTCGCTGTAGAGACGGCCGGTGGTGCCGGGATGGACGCCGTCCTCGGCCTGAAGTCCCATCCCCATCTGGTAGTTCAGAGCCATCGAGCCGGCCATGAATCCGTGCGCGGTGGCCTGGCACTCGCTCCAGTTCTCACCGTCGTCCTGCTCGAAGATGCCGGTCGGCCCGAACGTGCGCAGGTTGTAGAGCCGTTGGGCGTCCCGCACCTCCTGCGGCATGGACCTGTCGACGACCGTCCAGGCCCAGACCTCCATCCGGTCCGGGCCCTTGGGGTGCCAGACGCGGATGGAGCCGTTGACCGGCAGGTAGGAGAAGTTGGGGAAGACGGTGGCGTGACCGGTGGTCATGGGCCCTTCGACACGGGCGTCACCGAGCCGTTCGCGCAGTGCCTCGTAGTCGTAGTGGCCGTGCACGACCCGGTCGTCGAAGCGGCTCTTGGGGTGGGTCGGGAAACCGGCGCCGTGACCGAGCGGATCGGTGTACTGCCGGCCCGGCGTCTGCACGATCTCCGTCTTCGGCCCCTTGCCGGACGGTGACATGACCATCAGCGCGGACGCGTGCGAGATGTTGACGTGGTACCAGTCGGAGGCGAACTGCTCGGCCGCCAGCTTCCAGTTCCCCTCCAGCACCCACTTGTGGACCCCGCCGACGACCTCGGTGCCCGCCGGGTCACGGTCGAGCATCGCGTCCATGTACCAGGTCATCCCGCCCAGCGCATCGACGAGCGGCGGCGCCTCGGGGTTCCAGGTCGCGAAGACCAGCCCCTTGTACATGTCGAGCTGCGCGACCTCGGTGAGACCCCAGTCCTCCCGGTCGAAGTGCGCTGGGTAGTCCGCGTCGTTGGGTACGTTGACCAGCTTGCCCGCCATGTCGTACGACCAGCCGTGGTAGCTGCAGGTGAACGCCTTCGTCGCGCCGGCGTCGGCTCGGCAGACCCTCATCCCGCGGTGCCGGCAGGCGTTGAGGAACGCCCGCAGCTTCCGGTCCCGGCCCATGGCGACGATGACCGGGTCCTCGCCCATGTACGTGGTGAAGAAGTCGCCGGGCTTCCCGAACTGGCTCTCGTGCGCGAGGAACAGCCAGCTGGGTGCGAAGACCCGGCGCAGTTCCTGCCGGTAGAGCGTCCGGTCGCTGAGGATCGTGCGGTCGACGAGCCCGTGGTCGAGGTCGAGGTACGCGCTGACGTCGACGGCTGGTTCGGCGATGCGGGCCGGTCGGGGTGCCCCGGGGCGGGCAGGGATGGACGTCATCGCTGGGCCTCCTTGAACGGGTCGGCCCTGCCGGGAGCCGCCGGGCCGGCGCCGTCGGTGTCATGTCGGTGCATGGGCCCAGCACACGCCACCGTCCGGGCGCGGAACAGCCGCTGTTCCGTGGAGCGGCACACCGCTGACATGGGCCGCGCGCCTCGCCCGTGTCCGGAGTGCCCGGTGTGCGCGCTGTGTCGTGCCGCTGGGCGGCACATCGGCCTTTCCGTCGTCGGCCGGAGCTCTACAGTCCCCGCTCAGTCCCCCCGGCCGTGTGTCCTGGATCACCGCGTATCCAGACATGATCGGAATCGAGCCGCCCCATGTCCGAGACCACTGGTGACGCCGCACCGGCCGACGTCACCATCCTCACAGAGGCGGGCGCCCTCGTCCTGGATCCGGCTCCGGGATCTCGACGCACCCCCACGTCATACGCGGTATCCGTCTCCGGTCAGGCCGGGGAGCCCGCCTCCTTCAGGGAAGTCCACGATGCCACCACCTTCCACGCCACCTTCCACACCCCGGTCGCCCGCAGACCGTTCTCACCGGTCCGGCGGGGGGTGACCCCGTCGTGCTCGAAGTCAGTCGACTGGCTGTGCACTACGGCAAGGCGCAGATCGCCCTGCAAGATGTCACCCTGACGGTCCCGGACGGCGCCGCCGTCGCGGTGCTCGGCGCCAACGGCGCGGGCAAGTCCACGCTGATGCGAGCCCTGTCCGGAACGCTCGGGCACCATCGCGGCACCGTCGACGCGGGCACCATCACCTACGACGGCCGGTCGCTGCGCGGACTGGACGCCGTCGGCATCGTGGCCGCCGGGGTGGTCCAGGTACCCGAAGGCCGCAGGATCTTCACCACCCTCACGGTGGAGGAGAACCTGCGGGCCGGCGCCGCACTGGTGCGGGACCGGCCCGCTCGGACCCGCACACGGGACGAGGTGTACGAGCTCTTCCCGGTACTCGCGGAGCGCAGGGAGCAGCGCGCCGGTCTGCTCTCCGGCGGCGAGCAGCAGATGCTCGCCATCGGGCGGGCACTGATGTCCCGCCCGTCCCTGCTGCTGCTGGACGAACCGTCGTTGGGCCTCGCACCCAGGATCGTGGGGCGCATCGGCGAGATCGTCCAGGAGATCAACCGGCAGGGCACCGCGGTGCTCCTGGTCGAGCAGAACGCGTCCATGGCTCTCTCCGTCGCCGACACGGCGTACGTCTTCGAGGTCGGCCGGGTACGTCTGTCCGGCCCCAGCGCCCGGCTGCGGGAGTCCGACGAGATCCGGCGGCTCTACCTGGGCGGCGATGCCGGGCAGGACCAGCACGGGCCGGATCTGCACGGGTCGGCGAAACCCGGTGGGCGCGCGCTGGCCAGGTGGTCCGCATGAGCGTGGACACGATTCTCCGGGTCGACGGCGTCACGGTCCGTTTCGGCGGGGTCACGGCGCTCGACGCGGTCTCGTTCGAGGTCGCCAAGGGCAGCGTGCACGCCGTCATCGGCCCCAACGGGGCGGGCAAGTCCTCCTGCTTCAACGTCCTGTCCGGGGTCTACCGCCCGGTCGCCGGTTCCGTCCGGTACACGGGAAACGAACTCGTGGGCCTGGCCCCGCACCGCATCGCCGCCCTGGGCATGGCCCGGGCCTTCCAGAACCTGGCCCTGGCCGGAGGCCAGAGTGTCGCGGAGAACCTGATGGTCGCCCGGCACCACCTCACCCGCGCCGGGTTCGTGGCCACCGGGCTGCGGCTGCGCTCCGCCCGGAACGAGGAGCGACGGCATCGAGAGCGCGTGCGTGAGATCGCCGAGTTCTTCGACCTGGGCGACCGGTGGGACGTACCCGTCGGCCTGCTGTCGTACGGCGAGCGCAAGCGCGTCGAGCTGGCCAGGGCGCTGGCGGCCGAGCCCGAACTGCTCCTGCTGGACGAACCGGTCGCCGGGATGAACCACCACGAGTCCTGGGCGATGGCTCGTCAGATCCGCCGCGCGCGGGACGAACTCGGTGTCACGGTGCTCCTCATCGAGCACGACATGCCGATGGTCATGTCCCTGGCCGACCGGGTCACCGTCCTGGACTTCGGCCGCCGCATCGCGGACGGCGCACCGGCCGAGGTGAGCGCCGACCCGGAGGTGATCCGCGCCTATCTCGGATCCGACGTACCGACGGCCGACGAACCGACGGCCGGTGAATCGGGGGTCGCCGGTGCGGCGACCGACGGAACAACGACTGCGGAGCACGTATGACACGCCTACTGGAACTTCTCGCCGTCGGGCTGTCGCTGGGCATGCTCTACGCACTCATCGCCATGGGGTTCGTGATCATCTACAAGGGCACCCGGGTCGTGAACTTCGCCCAGGGCTCGCTGCTGGCGCTCGGCGCGTACGCGGTGGCGCGCATCGCCCCCTCGGCGGGCTTCTGGGCCGCGGCGGCGGCCGGGATCGCCATCACCGTCGCCGGATCCCTGCTGATCAGGTTTCTGCTCTCCCGGGCCCGCGGCCACGACCACATGGCGCTGGCGATAGCCACGATCGGTGTCGACGTCGTGCTGACCACCGAACTCACCCGGCGCATCGGCCCCGACGTCCTGTCCATGCTCGACCCGTGGGGCGCCGACACCGTGCAACTCGGGGGCGTCACCGTCCCCCAGGCCCGCATCGCCGCCATGGCGGTCGCGGTCGCGGTCCTCGGTCTGCTGCTGGCGCTGTTCCGGTACACCGGGTGGGGCGTCGCCATGCGGGCTGCGTCGGCCGACGCCGAGGCCGCGTCACTCATGGGAATCCGGCTCGGCCGGGTCGCGACGGTCTCCTGGATGATCGGCGGGGCGCTTGCCGCGGGCGCGGGTGTCTTCATGTCCACGTTCCCGTCCGCCGGCCTGGACAGCCATTCGAGCACCATCGCCCTCGCCGCGATACCCGCGATCGTCCTCGGCGGCCTCGACTCCACACACGGCGCGATCATCGGCGGCATCGCCGTCGGCATGGCCAGGACCCTCACCGCCGGGTACGGCTCGGAACTCGGCTTCCTCGGTGCCGGCTTCGGCGATGTCATGCCCTACGTCCTCATGGTGGCGGTGCTCATGTGGCGGCCGTCCGGGCTCTTCGGCACCAGGGAGTTCATCCGTGTCTGACCGTACGAACCTCGTCAGCCGGGCCCTTCCCGTGGCCGGCCTGCTCCTGGCGCTGATGGTGCCCTTCTACCTGAGCGGGTTCTGGCTGCTGCTCGGAGTCATGGTCATGGCCGCCGCGATCGGCGCCATCGGCCTCAACCTGCTCGTCGGCACGGCCGGCCAGCTCTCCCTCGCGCACGCCTTCTTCCTGGCCGTGGGCGCCTACGCCTATTGCTGGTTCGCCGGAGCACCGGGGCCCGGAGGCGGCGGTATCACCCTCACCGGGCTCGAACTGCCGCCGTTGCTCGCGGCCGTTCTGGCGGTGGCCACGGCGGGAGCGGCGGGACTGCTGTTCAGCCCGGTCGCCGGCCGCGTCCGCGGCCTGTACCTGGGGCTCGCGTCGCTCGCCCTGGTGTTCCTCGGTCAGCACCTGCTGTTCAACCTGTCCTCGGTGACCGGCGGGTTCAACGGACGCAACGTGCCCGAACTCTCCGTCCTCGGCTTCGAGCTGACCGGCAGGGACCCGGAACTGACGCTTCTGGGCGTCCCGTTCGGAGACCGGGAACGCCAGTGGTACGTGGCCCTGGTGTGCGTCGTCGTCGCCTACGTCTTCGCCCGACGGGTACTCGCGGGCCGTCCTGGCCGTGCCCTGGTCCTCATGCGCGAGAACGAGACCGCCGCCGGTGTCGTCGGCGTACCGGTGAGCCGCTACAAGGCCTCCGCCTTCGTCCTGTCGTCGATGTACGCCGGTCTGGCGGGCGTACTGCTGGCCCAGGCGTTCCAACGGGTGGTGCCCGAGTACTTCGGGCTCGTCCTCTCCGTCGAGTACCTGGCCATGATCGTGATCGGCGGGCTCGGCTCCGTCACCGGTGCCGTCCTCGGTGCCGCCTTCGTCACCGGGCTGCCCAGTCTGCTCAGCCACTACAGCGGACTGTTCACCTTCCTCGCCGAGCCCGGAACGTCCGGAGTGGACCCGGCGGTGGCCGCCCGCCTCGTCTTCGGCGTCGCGATCGTCGCGGTGATCCTCCTGGAACAGGGGGGCCTCGTCGCCCTGGGCAGACGCCTGCGTCCCGCCGCCCGGCCCCGGGTGGACGCCGCCGGCTCAGGGGATCCCGGCCCCCCTGATCCCGTCGGCCAACCCGCGCTTCCCCCACAGGACATGACCACAGCCTCTTCCTGACCAACCTCCGAAAGGAACTCCGCATGCTCGTCAACTCGGTCACCAGACTGGGTACGGCCGCCGCCGCGCTCTCACTCGTCGCTGTCGGCTGCAGCAGCAAGGCCACCGAGACCGCCGGCTCCTCCTCCGGCACCAAGACGGGGCCGGGCGTCACCGCCGACACCATCACGCTGGGCGCGCTCACCGACCTGTCCGGGGTCTTCGGCGCTCAGGGAAAGATCATCGTGCAGGGCAACCAGCTCTACATCGACAAGATCAACGCCGCGGGCGGCATCTGCGACCGCAAGATCGAACTCGTCGTCAAGGACCACGGGACGGACGTGCAGAAGGCCGTGAGCCTCTACGCCGAGACGGAACCGGAGGTCCTCGGGTATGTGCAGATGCTCGGATCGCCCATCACCAGCGCCCTGGACACCGACATCACGGATGCCAGGACGCTGACCGTGGCCACGGCATGGTCCTCCACCCTGCTGAAGAACCCCGACATGATCGTGATGGGCAACACCTACGACGTCGAGACCGTCAACGGGGTCGACCACCTGGTGCAGGAGAAGGACCTGAAGTCGGGAGACGTCCTGGGCCACATCTACTTCGAAGGGGACTACGGCAACTCCGCGCTGCAGGGCAGCACCTACGCGGCCGAGAAGCTGGGCCTGAAGCTGGAGGGGATCCAGGTCAAGGCCACCGACACCGATCTCACCGCGCAGGTGACGACCCTCAAGTCCCGTGGCGCGAAGGCCATCGTGCTCAGTGTCGGTCCCCGCCAGACCGCGTCGGTGGCGGGCGTGGCCGCCTCCCTCGGATACGACGTGCCCCTGCTGGCCAACACGCCCGCTTTCGACCCGTCCCTGCTCTCCACCTCCGCCAAGTCGGCCCTGGAGAAGAACCTGTCCGTGATGACCTCCATAGCCCCGTTCAGCTCGACGGACGAGGGACCGCGGGAGGTCGCCGCCGCCCTTCCCGAGAAGTTCCCCGACACCCAGCCCAACAGCTTCGTCAACCTGGGCTACGCCAGTGCCCTGGTCTACGCCAAGGTCCTGGACAAGGCGTGTGAGAACCGGGACCTGACCCGCGAAGGCGTCAACACCGCGTTCCGGCAGCTGAAGAACGTCGACACGGGTGGTCTGACGTCGGCCCTCGACTTCTCCGCCACCGGCCGTCAGCCGTCCCGCCAGACGTATGTCACGAAGGTCGACAGCTCCGTGCCCGGTGGGCTCGCCCTCCAGGGGCCGGCGGCGGAGAGCGGTACGGCCGAGGGCTACACGTCCGCGGGCTGAGCCGCCGGGCACGGACCTGCTCGGCACCTGTCCATGACCCTGACACCACTGCCCGTACACACTCTGCGGGCGCGCCCCAAAGGTGAGGCGTCCTCGGGCCGCGAGCCGGAGCACGGCGAACGCGGGCCGGGGACGTGTCCCGTGGTGATCGGCCGCGGCGGGTCCGCTGCTGCCGATACTGGGACGGTACAAGGCGTTTACAATCCCATTACGGTCTCCTATGTTGGACGCGCGTCCACTTAATTGGCCGCTCTCGGTTCTCCCCACCGGAGTCTGCCCATGCGCGTCACCGCCATTCCCTCCGAGCATGCCGCCCCCTCATGCCCCTCCGGGCCGCCCCCCGCCCCCGAGCAGCAGACAGCCGTCGACAAGGCGCTGGTCCTCCTGAAATCGCTCGCCGAGCACGACCGGGAGGTCGGCGTGAGCGAACTCGCCCGGCGTGCCTGTCTCACCAAGTCGACGGCCTTCCGCCTGCTGGGCATCCTGCAACGCAACCAGCTCGTCGAGCGGGTCGGCAGCAACTACCGGCTGGGCGGCCAGCTCTTCGACATCGGTAACCGCGTCTACGGGCCGACGCCGCCGCTGCTCCAGGAATGGCTGCTGCCCCACCTCGCCGACCTGTACGAACTGACACACGAGACGGTTCATCTGGCCGTGCTGCACGGCACGGAGATCGTGTACATCAACAAGATCCACGGTCACCGCGCGGCCCGCTCACCCTCCCGGATCGGCGCCCGGCTGCCCGCCTACTGCACGGCTGTCGGCAAGGCCCTGCTGGCCTTCGACCACGACGCCGCCGAGGCGGCCATCGAGGCGGGACTGCCCGTCCTCACCGAGTACACCTTCACTGACGCCGACCGCTTCCGGGGCGAGCTGCGGCGCATCCGCCAGGACGGCATCGCCTACGACCGTCAGGAGGCCGCCCTCGGCCTGACCTGCGTCGCCGTACCGGTCATGGGTCCCCTCGGCCGTCCCGTCGCCGCACTCTCCGTGGCCGGCGCCGACCACCGGTTCGCCCCCTCGCACTACGCCGACGCCCTGCGTCGCGTGGCCTACGAAGCGGCCCGCGCGGTCGTCGCGGCCAAGGCGCGCGGCACGTTACCGTCCGGACGGGGCGGCCAGCCCATGGCCTGACCCGGTGGGAGTCGTGCCCATCCCTGGTCGTGCGCGCGGGACGGCGCTCACGCCCGTTTGTTTCCATGGGTGTGTGCGACGGTCATGCCGCCGGTGCCGGGCTGCACGCGCGGCACACTCACCACGATGTGGAACAGACTCTCCTCGTCCAGCGACTCGTACACATGCGGCCGGTCGCCCGGATACCGTACGAAGTCGCCGGCCGTCAGCTCCACCGGGGTGTCGGCGGGCCCCACCCGAACCCGGCCCCGGATCACGTACAAGTGTTCCAGCGTGCCCACGGGGTGAGGCTCCGACGGTTCTTCCATCCCCCGTGAACGGGTGACACGGACCAGATAGTTTTCGATGACACCGGAGCCGTACACATGGTCCAGTGAGCGGGACTCGTAGCCATCGTGCCGCTCCCAGACAACGTCGTCGTCCCGCTGCACAGTCATTACCTGTTCCCGCTCGGCCACCAGCCGCGTCACGGGCACGCCGAGCGCGCCCGCAATGGAGAACAGCGTGTCGACCGTGGGATTTCCCGTGCCCAACTCCAGTTTCGACAATGTCTGCTTGGCCAGGCCGGCCTGACGGGCGAGTTCGGCCAGCGACAGCCCTCGCTGCTCCCTGAGGAGACGCACATTGCGCGCCACCATGCTGTTTCCCGACGACATGGCTCCCACTGTAGTTGAGAGGGAAACGACCCGTACCTCGGAGGGGAATCCCGCCCCGAGCGACGGACGGTGGAGTCCGGATCACGCTCTGTTCCCGGCGAGCCGGTGTTATTCACGGTGCGGCACTGTATTCGGATAATCGCTCCCCGTAACCGGGGAATGACTCCGGAGGATACGGCCGTCCCGCGTTCGCCTTCCGGAATCTCAAGAAGATGCCGGAGAAGTCCGGTCGGCTCCACCTGACAACGGCCTTTTCGTCCGGCGGCCCTTTCCCGAGTCAGGAAGCGGACGGCGGCCGGAGATCGGGATCCCTCCCCATCCACACCCAGAAATCCGCGCGGCGCATTGCTCTGAGGGATACACCTGAGCACAGCTCTCGGCCGAAGGGAACCCCAAGGGTCCTCGACTTCCCGAGGCCGTCCGGAGCAACTCCCCTTGCTTCGCGGGGCTTTCGGCGTGCCGCACAACGGCACGACCGCTGCACCCACAGTGGTGACAGAGCGTTTGATGGTGGCGCACACACCGCCACGGCTCCTTCCGTGATGCGGACTGCCCGGTGCGGGCCACCGCAGCAGCCGAGTCGTCGGCCGGCAGACGGGAGCTGAATCACGCGGCAGTTCAGGGACAGCAACGCCATGACCCCGTACGCAGTGGACTCCCCTACGCAGAGAGCCGCCCATGTATGCCGAGAACAGACCTCCCCAGCAGGACCCGCTCGCGGTCGTCGTCCTGTACCTGAGCCGACTCGACCACAGAAGCCTGTACTCCGACGAGCAGTTGCTCCGGGCGATGAACGACTGTTACGCGTCGTTCGGAGGCCAGGACGACCTCAGCCTCCGGTACGCGCAATTGCTGAACTCAAGGGACACCGAGGCCCACACCCTCCGCGAACGGCGGGCGTGGGCCTCACGCGTCGCCGCGGACCTGGCCAGGCGCCATCCGGGCATCCACTCGGCGCCCGTCGCCCCGGGGGCGACGTCCAGGGACGCCCATGCAGTGACGGGTGCCGCACGGCGGGCGCGTGGCACCCGTCGCCGTGCCGTTCTCGCGGGCGTCCCGGTCGTCGCGCTGTACGTACTGATCATCGTCTCGGCAAACGCGGGCAGGGACTTCATGGCCCTGTCGGTGGCAGGCCCGCTGAATGCGGGTCTCAGCCTCGGGCTGCTCCAACTCGTCGCCGTCGCGGCCTGTGTCCTGTGGTACGGGCGGTATGCCGAGACCTCGCTCGACACTCTCCCCGAGAGCTCGGGGGCGTCCGTCGAGGAGCGGGGGCAGCGACCATGACACCAGATCGCGTCACCGCATATCTGCCGGTCTTCGCCGGCTTCCTCGTCTGCGTGCTGTTCCTGGCGGTGTGGGCCGCCCCGCAGCGAGGGACCCTTTCGGAGTTCTACGTCAGCGACGGCCGTCTGACGCCCGCCCACAACGGTCTGGCCCTCTTCGGAGACGTCATGTCCGCGGCCGCTCTGCTGGGCAGCCCCGGCCTGATCGCCCTTACCGGTTTTGACGGCACGCTCTCCGTTCTGGGACCGGCCGTCTCCTGGATCGTCGTCCTCCTGCTGGTCGTGGAGCGGTACCACGGCAAGGGACAGTTCACCATCGGCGACCGTCTGGCCCGTCGGCTGCGCCCGCGTGCGGTGCATCTGGCGGCGGGCATCGCCACGCTTCTCGTCTGCCTGGTCTACCTGACCGCGCAGCTTGTCGGCGCGAGCGCACTCACGGTGGGAATACTGGGCCCGTCCGGCCGTGACATGGAACAGGGCATGACAGTCGTCCTCGGCGCATTCATGATCCTCTACATCGTCATGGGAGGTATGGGAGCGGCCACGCTCATTCAGACGCTCAAGGCGGTCCTGCTGCTGGTCGGCGGCGCCGCCCTGGCACTGGCGGTTCTGTCCAGGTTCGACTGGGACCCGGGCGCGCTCCTGAACACCGCGGCCGGCAACAGCGGTCACGGCGAACGCTTCCTGCAGCCGGGGCTACGTTTCGGCGACGGCGGAACGACGATGCTGGACTCCGCCAGCGAGCAACTGGCCCTGCTGGTCGGAGCCGCCGGACTGCCCCATCTCCTGATGCGGATCAACACCGTGCCGTCCCGGCGCGACGCGCGCCGATCGGTCCAGTACGCGGCCCTGATGACCTGCGCGTTCTACGTGGCCGCCGGTGTGCTCGGCTTCGGGGCGGCGGCACTGGTCGGCACGGACGCCATCGTGGCGGACCACCCTTCCGGGAACACAGCGGTGCTTCTCCTCGCGGCGGAACTCGGGGGTTCGTTCCTGCTCAGCCTCATCGCCTGCCTGGCGTTCGCCACCGTGCTGGCCGTCGTGGCCGGCATCGCTCTCGCCGCAGCGATCTCCTTGGCCCACGACATCTACGGCGCGGTCATCACCCGGGACACCGCATCCGCCCAACGCGAGCTGTTCGTGACACGGGTGGCGGCCGTGGCGGTCGGGACGGGAGCCACCGTGCTGGCATTGATCGCACGGAACCTCAATGTCTCCTTCCTCATCGGCCTGGCCTTCGCCGTGGCCGCCTCCGCGATCGTGCCCGCCCTGCTGTACAGCATGTTCTGGAGGGGCTTCACCACCCGGGGCGCGCTGTGGAGCATCTACGGGGGCCTGGCCACCGCCGTGTCGCTGGTGGGCCTGTCGCCCGGGGTGTCCGGAAACGCCAGGGCCTTGCTGCCCGGCCTGGACTTCTCGGTGTTCCCGCTCCACAACCCGGCCATCGTCTCGGTTCCGGTCGGATTCCTGCTCGGCTGGCTCGGATCGGCACCCTTCCGCGAGGCCGACTGGAAGGCCCCCTTGGCGGACCGCGTCACGACGGGTGTTCCCCCGCGCGGATGATCAGCGGACGCAGGCCTTCGTGCGCATCAGGAACGATTCGAGGTAGTCGTCGTGCGGGACGCCGGGGGCGAGCCAGTGCGTCGGGTGGTCACCGAGGTAGAGGTTGGCGATGCCGGGCTCGTTGACGAGCCGGTCCACCAGCGTCTCGTCGTCGGTGACGGCGGTGAGCACCACGGTGTCCTTGAGCGGCCCGACCCCGGCCTCCGGGCTCCACGGCGCCACCCACACACAGGGGAAGGGCAACTCGACGCCGGTCTGCGGGGCATCGGGACGGGATACCTGGTGCACGGCGGGACGGAGTACCGCCGTGCCGTCCCCGAGGTCGTCGACGATCCCGTCGCCGCCCAGCCACGGGGTGGTTCCGGCGGCCGTGGCCAGCAGGTGTCGCTCGATCCGGCGGGCACTGTCGAGCGGTTGCACGGGCAGCACCGCCTTGGGGTCCTGCGGCGGCAGGCTGGGCAGTACGGAGAGCCGCTCGGCGAGCGCCCGTGCCAGCGGGGCCGGGTCTCCCTCGACGAACACGGCGGTGGTGTTGACGCACGCGGCCCCGCCGTGCGCACTGACCGAGGAGACGACGGTGTCCAGATGGGACGTCCAGTCGGCGTCCTTGGTGATGAGGAACTTCGACCGCCCCGGACCCTGCGGCAGCACCGTCGCCATCGAGGAGTACTTGCGGACCACCTCGTCGTCGCCGTACACCATCGCCAGGTCCGCGCCCCGTACGACCTCGTCGGCCGTGGCGTGGTCGGTCGGCAGCAGGGCGACCTGGTCGGCGCCGAAGCCGGCGTCGCGCAGAGCAGTGATCCACCGGTGCGGGCTGAACGGTTCGCGGCTCGACGGCCGCACCGCCACCCGGTAGCCGAGAACGAGCGACTGCAGCCACAGGGTGTGGGCGCTCGGTGTGTTGCCAGGCGCGTGGACGGCGAACACCTCACCGCGACGGACCCACACGCCACTGCCGTTCCGGGTGCGCGGGTGGCGCCAGTCGTTGACCGCCCCGGCGGGACGGGCCTGCTGGGAGCTGAGGTACGCGCGTTCCGTGTACCGCAGGGTGTGCTCGATGGCCTTCTCCGTCGTGACCCAGGGCAGGCCCGAGACCCGGCACACGGCGTGCTGGTAGTCCTCGGCGGACAGTCCGCCGACGGTTCCGGTGGCGAAGGCCCGGCCGGCCCTGGCGACGGCGTCCAGGCGCTGTTCGAGCGTCAGCGGGTCGGCCTTGCGCAGCGCCGACATCGTCCTGGCGACGAACAGCGGGGGAACCAGGCTCAGTTCGGCGAACGGCTCCCCACGGATGTCGTTGACGGTCTGGATGTTCCTCGACCGGTACGCGCCGCCGGGGCCCAGTGCGTCGAGCCGGACGATGTCGCTCGTGCCGCTCACTAATAGACTCCCTCGATCACGGCTTCGCCGTCGAAGACCTGGACCGGAGTCACATCCGCCAGGGAATCGCCCACCTGTCCCGGCAGCCCCGGTACACGGGTGGCCTCGTCGCGGTCGAGGTTGTTGGGCAGCAGGAAGCTCCGGCTGACGTGGCTGACGACCACCTGGCCACGGGCGCCGTGGTCGACCTGCTTCCGGCTGTCCGGGGCGACGACCCGGAAGGTGATGTACGGCGACGGCGGGTCGAAGACGAGTTCACCGGCGTCCTCGGTGACCCGCTGGCTGCAGCTGTGCATCATCATCGTGCTGCCGAAGAAGCCGATGAGCGCGAGGCCGGGAAAGACCTCACTCCCGAGCAGGTCACGGGTGCTGGCGTCCATGTGTGTGCCGACCCAGATGATCGCCTTGACCTTCTTCCGCACCAGATCGGTCAACTCGTCGTCAGCGGCGAGGCGTTCGAGCACCGGCGGCGTGATGGCGAGCAGGCCCACATCCTGACTGCGTAACAGGTACCGGGCCTGCCCGAGCAGATGGTCGGCGTAGGCGCGGGCGTCCTCGGCGCGGCCGGAGGAGACGAGTCGCTTGGCCCAGCGCGGGTCCATGTCTATCGAGAACCCGTGGCCGCCACGGTCCCTCGCGAGCTGGGGATACGCGTAGCCGGCCATGTGCGGCCCGCTGGGGAGCAGCGTCAGCCAGTTCACGCCCCTCGGCACACCGTGCGCGTCCAGGCTCCTGCTGATCCATTCCTGTGACCTGACGAACCAGTCCCGCAGGACAACCACTCGCTTGGGCCGGCCGGTGGTGCCGCCGCTCTCGAAGAACCCGCAGACGTCCGGGTTCTCGCCGTACCCGCGTGGAACGAGGTCCTCGGCGCGTACGTCGCGCAGTTCGTCGCACACGTTCGGGAACAGCGCGAGATCATCGACCGTCTTCACGTCGGTCAGCGGGTCGAAGTCGAGTGTCCTCGCCCGAGCCAGCCAGAACGGGGACCCGGTCCCGGGGGCGAAGTGCCATCGCATCGCCGCCCTGATGAACTCGCCCGGGTCAGGGCTGTCCCCGATCGGCGTGTCGAGAACGGTGTCGAGGTCGTCGACCATGTTGCCTCCGGTGTCTCGCTGCTCCTGCGGGCGACGCTCGGTGCCGTCATTCCAGTGCGGAGGGGGCGTTTCGGGAAGGGCGTGTGCCAGTGGGCGGCACGGCTGCACGTCACAGCTTCGGCGACGGCGACTCCCGGGGCTCACCGGACGCCGACGCGTACGCGGTCGATCAGGGAGCCGGTCGCAGTGCCGTCCGCAGGACGCGGTCCACGGACTGCCGGTTGTCCGGTGCGAGCAGGGCGAAGTGGCCTCCGTCCAGCAGCTCGACCCGGCATTCACCGGTGGTGTGTTCGGCCCAGGCCGGCAGGAGGTCTGCAGGGACCAGACGGTCGGAGCGACCGCCGAGGACGTACACCGGTACGGTGACGCGGACCGAGGCGAGGTCCGCGGCCTCCCGGCTGAGCCGCAGGTCCGCGTCCAGCACGTCGAGAAGGCGCTGCCGCATCCGGTGGTCCCTCAGTACCTGGTCGGAGGTCCCTTCCCCCGCGTTGACCACCTGGAGCAGTTCCTCCGCCGTGCGCGCCTCCCGGGTGCGCACGGCGCCCCCGGGGATCTGCCCGCTGACCACCAGCGCCCGGCAGCCCTCGTCCAGCAGCTGTGCGATCCGGGCGGCGAGCAGAGCGCCGAGGCTGTGTCCGACGATCACTGTGGGCAGCGGCGCCAGGTCGAGGATCTCGGTGCGGAAGCTGTCCAGCACGTCACCGAGTGTGCAGCCGATCGGCTCGTCGTAGCGGCGCTCGCGTCCGGGCAGGCAGAGCCCGAGGACCTCGACGTCACCGGGTACCGAGGTGAGCGCGGCACGCAGTGAGCCGGGGCCGGCACCGGCGTGGGGAAGCACCAGCAGCCTGGCTCGGGCCGTCCGAGCCAGCCGATGACCGAGTGGGGACCACCAGAGGTGCCTGGTACGGGATGCGGTGGACAGGAGGATCCCTCCTTGGGGCAACTCCGGTGACCTCCCCGGGTCTCCTCCGGGATCTCTCAGTCCAAGAGTGCTCTTGCCAGCCAGCGCTCGCCCTCTGTTGTGCCGCTCTGCGGCACGGCGGGGTGACATTCAAGTGTTCCAGGTCATCTCCTGGTTCGGCTCGGCAAGCCGGTCAGCCGTGGCTCCCCCCACGGCCCGGCGTCTTCGCCGCCCCCTACCCCCTGTTCGGCTCCCCCCCATCGATCCGCACAGAAGCGGCGACCGGCCTGGTCGCGGTTTCCCGAGGAACGGCGAGTCCACTCCGATCGGCAGCAGCGGGGCCTCTCGGGCAGCAGGAATCCCAGGAGCAGGAGGACACAACATGAGCATGTCGCACAGCGTGGAACAGCAGCCTGATGTGTACGACGTGGTGATCATGGGCGGCGGTCTGGCCGGCCTGACGCTGGCGCTTCAACTGAAGCAGGCCCGCCCGGACACCAGCATCCTGGTGGTCGAGAAGCAGCAGCATCCGGTGCCCGAGGCGGCGCACAAGGTGGGCGAATCGACGGTCGAGATCGGCGGACGCTATCTGCGCAACGTGCTGGGGCTGGAGGATCACCTGGAGCGGCACCAGCTCAAGAAGTTCGGCATACGCATGTTCTTCAGTGACGACAGCAACAACGACATCACATGCCGGCCGGAGATCGGGCACTCCGCCTTCCCGCCCCACAGCGTCATCAGCTATCAGCTCGACCGGGGACGGCTGGAGAACGCGCTGGGGGAGGAAGCGCAGGCGATCGACGTGACGTTCCTTTCCGGCTGGAGGACGCAGGAACTGGTGCTGCAACCGGACCAGGACCACCATCGGCTGAGCCTGGTCTCCGACGACGGCGTCGAACGCCGGATCGAGGCCCGTTGGGTGGTGGACGCCACGGGCCGGTCGTCGGTGATCAAGCGTCAGCTCGGGCTGGCCAGGAAGGTGGGGCATCGCGCCAACGCGGTCTGGTTCCGCATCGGCCACCCCATCGACATCGACAAGTGGTCGGACGAACCTGGTTGGCACGGCCGTATCGACCACGAAGTCCCGTACAGCGACCGCGAGTTGTCCACCAACCACCTGATGGGTCCCGGATACTGGGTCTGGCTGATCCGGCTGGCCTCCGACTCGATCAGCTTCGGCATCGTCACCGATGCGGACATGCACCCGTTCTCCACCATGAACCGCTTCGAGAAGGCCATGGACTGGCTGCGCGAGAACGAGCCGGAGTGCGCCCGCGTGGTCGAGCAGCATCGTGACCAGCTCCAGGACTTCCGCGTCATGAAGAACTACGCCTACGGCTGCGAGCAGGTCATGTCCGGCGACCGGTGGTGTCTGACCGGTGAGGCCGGAGTCTTCCTCGACCCGCTGTACTCGCCCGGCCTGGACATGATCGCCATCGGCAACGGGCTGATCACCGATCTCGTCACCCGCGCCCTGGACGGGGAGGACGTCGAGGAACGCGCGGCGATCCACAACCGCACGTATCTCGCCGTCTTCCAGGACTGGCTGCGGATCTTCGAGGGGCAGTACCCGCTGATGGGCAATGCCAGGATCATGATGTCGAAGATCATCTGGGACACGACCCGCTACTGGGCGGGCCCTGGCTGGCTGTACTTCCACGACGTGTTCCGCCGTCTGGCCGAGTTCCCGCGGATGGCCGCCGATCTGGCCCGCTACCACGAGGTCACCAAGCAGGCCCAGGACTTCCTCCGGGAGTGGCACGGCATCGACCAGGCGAGCGAAACGGACCCGTTCGTGCGCTACTACGACCTCGACTTCATGCGGCAACTGCACGTCGGCATGACCGACAGTTTGTCGGACCAGGAAATGGAAGGCCGGTTCGCCGCCAACGTGCGCTTCATGGAGCGGATGACGGGCCACCTCGTCAGCACGGTCGTCGCGGAGTGCAAGGCCCGGCCGGCGAACGAGGCGGTGCAGCAGCAGGTCAAGCTGTGGGAGAGCGACGCGTCGCTGATGCGCCTGGCCGAGATCTACCACGAGGACTCTCAGGAGAATCCGGTCAACGACCTCTGGATCACCCTCAAGAAGAGTCCTGAGCGGGTCAAGCAGAGCGCCGGCTGAGCACCTCCACGCCGAGCCCGGCCGGCCGCAGCTGCGGCCGGCCGGGCTCGGGCCCGTGCGCCAGGGCCGCCCCGCGCAACCTCCCGTCGGCGCCCGCCGGGCCTGCCACAACCGCCAACGCACCTTCCGCATGGGAGAAGTGATCACCTTGGACCACTCTTCGGTCGCCGCCAGCTCCGCCGATGTCCTGACCGGACAGATGCTCGCGGGACTTGCCGTGATCCTCACCGTGGCATTCCTCTTCGCCCGGCTGGCCAGGCGCATTCGGCAGCCTCTGGTGATGGGGGAGATTGTCGCTGGTATCGCCCTGGGACCGAGCCTGCTGGGCCTCCTGCCGGGGGACCCCGTCGGAGCGTTGTTCCCGGCGGACGCGCGGCCGATCCTTCAGGCGCTCTCTCAGCTCGGACTGGTCCTGTTCATGTTCGGTATCGGCTACGAACTGGACTTCGCCCGTCTCCGGGGGGCCGGCCGCCGGGTCGTCTGGGTCTCGCTCAGTTCCGTGACGCTGCCGTTCGCGCTGGGAGCCGGGCTCGCCCTTCTGCTGTTCCCCTGGTACGACAAGTCGCAGCTCAGCACCGACGGTGTGCTCGCCCCCGCGCTCTTCCTCGGGGCGGCGATGTCGATCACCGCGTTCCCGGTTCTGGCCCGGATCATCACCGAAGGCGGTATGCAACGCAGCCGGATCGGCGCCATGGCGCTCACCTGCGCCGCCATCGAGGACTTCATCGCCTGGTGCGTACTGGCCGTGATCGTGGTCATCGCCAGCGCGAGCGGACTGTGGCCACTGGCACAGATGGTGCTGGAGTCAGGGCTGTTCCTGGTCGTCCTCCTGTACGCCGTGCGCCCGGGACTGCGTTGGCTGATGGCTCCGGAGCGGCCGTGGGCGGCCAGCAGCTCCCTCATCCACACCGTCCTCGTCACCGGCCTGCTGGTGTCCGCCTGGGCGACCAACGAGATCGGTCTGCACGCGGTCTTCGGTGCCTTCGCCTTCGGTGCCGCGGTGCCCCGCGGCCACATCGAGGCGCAGGCCCCTCAGGTCGCCGAGCGCATCGAGCAGACCAGTCTCTTCCTGCTGCCGGTCTTCTTCACCGTGACCGGGCTGTCGGTGGACCTCGGTGGGCTCGGTGGGCACGGTGTGATGATGACCGTCGCCGTCGTCCTGGTGGCGTGCGTGGGGAAGTTCGTCGGGGCCTCCGGTGCCGCACGCCTTTCCGGCGCCTCGCGGGCCGAGTCGGCGACGCTCGGCGTGCTGCTCAACGCCCGAGGGCTCACGGAGCTGGTCATCCTGAACGTGGGTCTGTCGCTCGGAGTGCTGGACACCCGCATGTTCAGTGCCATGGTCGTCATGGCACTGGCCACCACGTTCATGACGGGACCGTTGCTTCAACGCCTCGGGTTCCACGAGGAGTTCAGGCCACTGCAGGTTCCCGCGAAGAGCACGAAGGCCGCGAAGACCACAGAGAAAGGTGCCTGACGCGAGGTCGCGTACGCACCGCGAAGGCGTCGTCACCACGCTGTCCTGTGTCTCCTCATGGGCCCATGCGTTCCACATCACGCATGGGCCCTTACGCGCTCCGGAACGCCGCTGAACTGGGCCATTCCATGCCCTGAGGGTGGGGGCGCGGGTGTGCCCGTTGTGTTGTGCCGCAGGACGGCACATGGGCACTTCGCCCGGTTGACGCAGTACTACAGTTCCCGCTCAGTCCCCCCGTGTGTCCTGGGTCACCCCAGATCCGGGCCTGGCTTGGAAGCGAGCCGCTCCATGTCCGAGACCACCAGCGACGCCGCACTCGGCAGCGTCAGCACGGTAAGCAAGGCCACCGCCCCCAGAAAATCCACCGCCTCCCGGGTCGCCTTCGCGAGCCTCATCGGCACGATCATCGAGTACTACGACTTCGCCGTGTACGGCACGGCCGCCGCCCTCGTCCTCGGCCCGGCTTTCTTCCCCTCCGGCAACGCCACGGTCTCCACCCTGGCCGCCTTCCTCACTGTCGCCGCCGCGTTCGTGGCCCGCCCGATCGGCGTGGTGGTGTTCGGCGCCATCGGCGACCGGGTCGGCCGCAAGCGTGCCCTCTTCCTCGCCCTGCTCCTGATGGGCGTGTCCACCGTCGGCGTCGGGCTGCTGCCCACCTACGAGACCGCCGGCCTCGCCGCCCCCGTGCTGCTGGTCGCGCTGCGCCTGCTGCAGGGTGTCAGCATGGGCGGCGAGTGGGGCGGCGCGGTGCTGCTGGCCGCGGAACACGCGCCTCCCGGACGCCGCGCGCTGTTCGCGTCGATCCCGCAGGCCGGCCCGCCGCTCGGGTTCCTGCTGTCCAGCGCGGTGATCCTGCCGACGCTGGCGATCGCTGGCAAGGACGGCTTCGCCGACTGGGCCTGGCGCATCCCGTTCCTGCTGAGCACCGGCCTGATTGCCGTCGGCCTCTGGGTCCGCTCCCGGATCGCCGAGTCGCCGATCTTCGAGGAACGGCCCACCGATGACGCCGCGGCGCCCCGCTTCCCGCTCGGCGCCCTGGTCAAGAAGTACCCCGGCCGACTGCTCCTCGGCATGGGCGCGGCGATCGGCGGTGCCTCGATCTACTACCTGGCGACCGTCTACAGCCTCTCCTACGGCCCGACGGTCCTCGGTATCCCGCAGCCCACGATGCTGACCATCACGAGCATCGCCGCCGCGGCCGACGTGGCCGTCATCCTGCCGCTGGCGATGCTGGCCGACCGGATCGGCAGACGCCCGGTGATGCTGGCCGGCGCGGCGGCGAGCGCCCTGTGGGCCCTGCCCATGTTCGGCTCCCTGGAGACCCGTGACCCCGTACTGATCACCGGGGCGTTCACCATCGGGCTCGTCCTGTTCGGCCTGATGTTCGCGCCCATGGCCGCGTTCCTGCCGGAGTTGTTCCCGGCCCGGATGCGCTACACCGGGGCCTCGGTGACCTTCATCCTCGCCCTCACCTTCGGCGGCGGCTTCGCCCCGCTCGTCGCCACCTGGCTGACCTCGCGCTGGGAGTCGCCGTTGGTCCTCGGCGTCTACGGCGGCCTGCTGTGCCTCGTCAGCCTGGGCTGTCTGCTCGCCCTGCCCGAGACCCGCGACGAGGACTTCAGCGCCTGACACTCCCCGCCCGGAAACCCTCGAACCGCCCCGTCCCGCCAGCAGTCCAGAGCAGTCCAGCAGCGAATTCTCCATCCAACGACGGCAGGAGACCTGATGCGCACGAGGACACCGACCGCCCACCACAACGTCACCGACGGCTTCCCACCCGCCCCGCTCCTACTGCACCGGAGCGAGAACCCCTGGGGCGCGAGCCCCAAGGCGGTCGAAGCGGCACGCGCCGAGCTGCTTCGCGTTCACCGCTACCCCGACCCGCGGCACACCGCGCTCATCGACGCCCTCGCCGCCCACTACGGCGTCACCACCGACAGCGTCGCCGTCGGCAACGGGGTGGACGAGATCATCATGATGCTCGCGCTCGCGCTGCGCGACACCGGCCGAGCGGTGGTCAACGAGGCCACCTACCAGGGTTACCCGAAGAGCCTGGACGCAGTGGGCCTGCGCGTCACGCACGTCCCCCTCGACCAGTACCGCGTGTGCCCGGCGGCGCTGAAGGAGGAGATGCACAAGGAACCGGCTCTCGTCTTCGTGTGCAATCCGCACAACCCCACCGGGTCCGTCCTCGACGCCGACGCGGTGAAGAGCCTGTGCGAGACCGCGTACGCCACCGGTTCGTACCTCGTCTTCGACGAGGCGTACGCGGAGTTCGCCGACGACTCCTTCACCACTGCCCTGCCCTGGGCGCGGGAGGGCGGCCCGGTCAGCGTGCTGCGGACCTTCTCGAAGGCGTACGGCCTCGCGTCCCTGCGCGTGGGTGCGCTGATCGGAGGCCCTGACGTCGTCTCCCGTATGGAGACCGTGCAGGACGCGATGCCGTACCACGTGAACCGGCTCGCGCAGGCCGCGGCCTGTGCGGCTCTGGCGGACCAGGCGTTCCTGGAGCAGACGAGGGTCTACACCGACACGGCACGCACGATGCTGTGCTGCGCGCTGGATCGGCTCGGCATCACGTACCTGCCCTCGCAGACCAACTTCGTCACCCTGCACCTGCCCGGGAGCGCGCTCAAGGTCACCCGGCAACTGCTCGCCGAACATGTCCACGTGCGTGACACCACGGACATGGGTATGCCCGGCTGGATGCGGATCTCCGTCGGCACCCCCTCCGACATCCTCACCCTCATAGGCCGTCTCGAAGGCGCCCTCGCCTGCTGACGGGAGGGCGCCTTCGAGACGCTGGTTCCCGAACCCCGCCTCACCCGACCGAGAGAGAGCGGTAGGGCCCCCCGCACCTCACGGGGTAGCCCTCCGCACCTTTCCCCGCCTACTTCTTCCGGGCCATGTTCAGGCCGTCGCCGATCGGAATCAGCACCTGCTGCACCCGGTCGTCATCGCGAACCCGGGCGTTGTACGCCCTGATCCCCTGCACATTGGTGGCGTTCTCCTCGGGGTCGACGACCTGCCCGTGGTGGAGGGTGTTGTCGGCGAGGATCAGCCCGCCGGAACGCACCCGCGGGACCAACTCCTCCCAGTAGTCGACGTAGTCCTCCTTCTCGGCGTCGACGAAAGCGAGGTCGAACTGCGGCTCCGCTGGCAGCGCACGCAGCGTGTCCAGTGCCGGTCCGAGCTTGAGGGTGATCGTGTCGTCCAGCCCGGCACGCTTCCAGTAGCGCTGGGCGACCGAGGTCCACTCCTCGCTGATGTCGCACGCCAGCAGTGAGCCGCCGGGCTGTAGACCACGGGCCGTGCAGATGGCCGAGTAGCCGGTGAAGCTGCCGATCTCCACTGCCCGTTTGGCGCCCGCGACCTGGGCGAGGAGCGTCATGAAGCTCCCCTGCTCGGAGCCGATCTGCATGAAACTGTCGTCGGGGAAGAGCTTCTCGGTCTCGGCCGCGAGGTCACACAGGATCTCGTCCGCCGGGGTGCTGTGTGCAGTCACGTATTCCTGCAGCTTCGGGATGAGTGCTTCCGATGTCCGCGTCATAACACGGCAGCCTGAGGGATCCTCGGGTCTGTGGAAATGTCGGTGTGCCGCTCAGCGGCACGACACGACGGACCGGCCCGGAAGCCCGCCGTGCCACACACCGGCACGGGGAGGTGACACGCGAATGTTCCAGACCATCTCCTAGCGGCAGTCCGCCCCGCCGTAGGACGGGGTCGACCGGCTGCACCGGTGTGCGCGTCGATACCGCGGAGCGGCTCGCCGCGGCCGAGTCAGTCGGAGGAGCCCTCTCATGACCGCATCGAGAGATGAGGCAGGCATGTCCGCGCCCCACCGTGCCGATCTGATCCGCCCGTTGCCCGAACTGCTGCGTACCCATGCCGAGTTGCGCGGGTCCAAGGTCGCGTACTCCGACGAGCGGCGGGTGGTGACCCATACGGAACTCGAGCGGCGTACGGCCCGGCTCGGCGGCCACCTGGTCGCACTCGGCCTGCCCCGGGGCGCGCGGGTGGTGATCCTGATGGGCAACCGCGTGGAGATGGTGGAGAGCTACCTCGGTGTCAACCGCGCCGGCTGCGTCGGCGTGCCGCTCAACCCGCACTCCTCCGACGCGGAGCTGCGGCACATGCTGACCGACTGCGACGCCCGCGCGGTGATCACCGACACCGCGCACGTCGAACAGGTGCGCGCGGTGCTGCCGCCCGGACAACGGCCTCTCGTCGTGGTCGGCGACCACCCAGACGAGGTGTCGTACGAGGACCTGGTCACGCGCGAACCGGCCGTCCCGGCACGCGACGACCTCGGCCTGGACGAACCGGCCTACCTGCTCTACACCTCGGGAACGACGGGTCGCCCCAAAGGCGTGCTGGTCGCGCTTCGCGCCGTGCTGTGGAACGCCGCCACCTGCTACGCCCCGATCATCGGGCTGTCCCCGGAGGACGTGCTGCTGTGGCCGCTGCCGCTGTTCCACGCCTTCGGCTACAACCTGTGCGTGATGGCCGTGACCGCGGTCGGCGCCACGGCGCATCTGGTCACGGGCTTCTCCCCTGCCGAGGTGCTCCATGAACTGCGCTCCCGGCCCTACACCTTCCTGGCCGGCGTGCCGACGGTCTACCACAACCTGGTCCAAGCCGCCGAAGCGGAAGAACTCACGCTGCCCGCGCTGCGCGTGTGCTTCGTCGCGGGCGCGGTCACCTCGGCCGGGTTCGCGGAACGGTTCGAGGACGCCTTCGGTATCGAGCTCACCGACAACTACGGCTGCTCCGAGATGAGCGGGCCGGTCGCAACCATGCGGCCGGGCGGTGAGCGGGTGCCCGGTTCGTGCGGTCTGCCGCTGCCCGGACTGGACCTGCGCGTGGTCGACCCGGACACCGGCGACGAGGTGCCGACCGGCGAGGTCGGCGAGATCTGGGTCAACGGCCCGAACGTGATGCTGGGTTACCACAACCAGCCGGAGGCCACCGCCGAAGTGCTCCGCGACGGCTGGTACCGCACCGGCGATCTCGCCCGCCGCAATGACGCCGGCTACCTGTGGATCACCGGCCGGTGCAACGACGTGATCATCCGGGGCGGGGAGAACGTGCACCCCAGTGAGATCGAGGCCGTGCTCGCCCGGGTGCCGGGGGTGCGCGACGCCGCTGTCACCGGACGAGCGGACGAAGAGTTCGGCCAGGTCCCGGTGGCGGTGGTGGTGCCCGGCCCCGACGGCGTCGACTGTGCGGAGCTGTTCGCGCGGTGCCGCCGGGAACTCGCCTATTTCAAGGTGCCGGTGGAGATCCGGGCTGTGGCCGCACTGCCGAGGACGGCCACGGGCAAGGTCGCGCGCGAACCGCTGGCCGAACTGCCCGGCCGGTTGCTCGCTGTCGCCGGCCCACCCGACGGCCTGCATCTCACAGGAGCCGACGGCGAGCCGGCCCCGCTCCCGGGCGGCGAACTGTCCGCCGCCAGTCCCCTCGCCGGCCGTGACGTGGCCCTTGCCGGAGACACCGGGGACCTCGCGGACCTGATCGCCCACCACCTCGTGGCCGGTCACGAGGCCCGGAGCGTGGAGCCTGACGACACGGACCATGGCGTCACCGCCACTGTGACCGGCTCCACCGTGACGATCGCCGTCGATGGGGCCGCTCCCACCACGCTGGTGCTGGCCGACGGGCTGACCGACCACCGGATCCGCGACGCCGTGGACATCGCGCTGAGCCGGCCGGGCAGCACGCTGGTCGCAGCCGTACGGACGGCGCGGGCCACCGCGTCGGAGCAACTGCCCAGCAGGGCGGACCTGTCCGGGCTCACCGGCGCAGACCTGGGAAGGAGGCTCCTCGACCTCGTCTTGGGCGAGGTCGCCGAGGTGCTCGGGGACACCGGCGGGATCGAACCGGACCGGGCGCTGCGCGAGTTCGGGCTGACTTCGTTGGGCGCGGTCCGGCTGCGGGACCGGATCGCCGCCGCCACGGGACTGCGGCTGCCCACGACGCTCGCCTTCGACCATCCCTCGGCGCGGGCGATCGCCGGGTATCTGCGAGGCGAGCTCACAGGTAAACCCAGGTCACAGGACACGACCGCAGTGGCGCCCGCCGCAGCGCCCGGCCCCGACGACGACCCCGTGGTGCTCGTGGGGATCGGCTGCCGCTACCCCGGCGGGGTCACGTCCCCCGACGAGCTGTGGCGACTGGTGGCCGACGGGGTCGATGCCGCCTCCGAGTTTCCCGACGACCGGGGCTGGGACCTCGACCGGTTGTCCGACCCGGACCCCGACCGCAGGGGCACCTCCCACACCCGGTGGGGCGGGTTCGTCCGCGAGGCCGCCGACTTCGACCCCGAGTTCTTCCAGATCTCGCCGCGTGAGGCGCTGGCGATGGACCCGCAGCACCGGCTGCTCCTCGAGACCTCCTGGGAAGCACTGGAGCGCGCCGGCATCGACCCGACCTCCCTGCGCGAACAGCGCGTCGGGGTGTACACGGGGCTGCTGGACCAGGACTACGTCACCGACCCGGACCGGGTGCCCCGCGAGGTGGCGGGCTACGTCGGCACGGCCTCGGCCGGCAGCGTCGCTTCCGGGCGGGTCGCCTATGTGCTGGGGCTGCGCGGTCCCGCGCTCACCGTCGACACCGGGTGCTCCTCGTCACTGGTGGCCATCGACCTCGCGGTGCGGTCGATCCGTCGGGGCGAGTGCGACCTCGCGCTGGCCGGTGGCGCGACCGTCATGGCGACGCCGCAGAGGTTCGTGGAGTTCAGCACGCAGGGTGCACTGGCCGCGAACGGGCGGTGCAAGGCGTTCGCGGCGGCGGCGGACGGCACCGGCTGGGCCGAGGGCGCCGGCGTGGTCGTACTGGAGCGGCTGTCCAGCGCCCGCCGCGCCGGGCACCCGGTGCTGGCCGTGATCCGGGGTTCCGCCGTGAACCAGGACGGCGCGTCTAACGGCCTGACGGCGCCGAGCGGGACGGCACAGCAGGAGGTGATCCGGCTCGCCCTGCGGGACGCCGGTCTGACTACGTCCGACGTCGACGCGGTCGAGGCACACGGCACCGGCACCCGGCTCGGCGACCCCATCGAGGCCGGCGCGCTGCTGGCCACCTACGGGCAGGACCGCGGCGCCCCGCTCTGGCTGGGCTCGCTCAAGTCCAACATCGGGCACACCCAGGCGGCGGCCGGGGTCGGTGGCGTGATCAAGATGGTGGAGGCCCTGCGGCACCGCACCCTGCCGAAGACCCTGCACGTGGACGAGCCGTCACCGCACGTCGACTGGGCGTCGGGAGACGTCCGGCTGCTCACCGAGAGCATGCCGTGGCCCGAGCGCGACCGTCCCCCGCGTGCGGCCGTCTCTTCCTTCGGGATCAGCGGCACCAACGCGCACCTGATCCTGGAGGCACCACCGGAAGAACCCGCACCGGCGCCCGCCGCCGAGCCGCCCGCCGTCGCATGGACGCTGTCCGGCAAGACCCCCGAGCGGCTACGCGACTGGGCGGCCCGACTGTTCCCCAACGCCGGGGACGTCGCACCGGTGGACCTCGCGCACGCGCTCACGGTCTCCCGTGGCCGCTTCCCCCACCGCGCGGTCGTGGTCGGCGGCGACCGCGAGGAACTGCTCGCCGGGATGCGGGCCGTCGCCGCAGGCGAACCGGCGCGGAACGTCGTCTCCGGGGTGGCCGATGTGGACGGAAAGGTGGTGTTCGTCTTCCCGGGGCATGGCACTCAGTGGGTGGGCATGGCCGCCGGGCTGATGGGCGAGGCCGTGTTCGCCGAGTCCATCCACGCCTGCGAGCGGGCGCTCAAACCCCACGTGGACTGGTCGCTCACCGAAGTACTGGCCGGTGACGCCGACCGGCTGAAACGGGTGGATGTCGTCCAGCCCGTGCTGTTCGCGGTGACGGTGTCGCTCGCCGCCCTGTGGCGCTCCCACGGCGTCGAACCGGACGCCGTGCTCGGCCACTCCGTGGGTGAGGTGGCCGCCGCGTACGTCGCGGGCGCGCTGACCCTGGACGAGGCCGCCCGGGTCGTCGCGATACGCGGCCAGGTCATCGCCGAACTCGGCGGCGGCACCGGCATGGCGTCGGTGACCGCGTCGCGCGCCCAACTGGACTGGTTGCTGGAGCGCTGGCCGGACCGGCTCTGGATCGCCGGGCTGAACGGTCCGTCCTCCACCGCGGTCGCCGGTGACGACCTGGCGATCAAGGGGTTGCTCACCGAGTGCGCCCTCGACGGCCTCCACGCCCGCCGCGTCCGCATCGGCTACGCCTCGCACAGCCCGCTGATGGAGGCGCTGGAGGAGAGGCTGGTGGCCCGGCTGGGGGAGGTCCGCAGCACCGCGCCCACGGTGCCGATGTACTCCACCGTGGACCTGGACTGGGTCGGCGACGCCACGCTGACCGGCGCGTACTGGTACCGCAATCTTCGCCGGCCCGTGCGGTTCCAGCCGGCCGTCGAGCATCTCGCCCACCACGGATTCCGGGTCTTCGTCGAGTCCAGCGCGCACCCGGTGCTGGCCTCCGTGATCGAACAGACGCTGGAGGAGAGCGGCACCACGGGGGTCGTCACCGGAACCCTGCGCCGCGACGACGGCGGCCCCGCACGGTTCCTGATGTCCGCCGCGCGGCTGTACACGCGAGGGATGGACGGCGTACGCCTCACCACCGGCGCCGGGCGGCCGGTACCCCTGCCGACCACACCGTTCCAGCGACGGCGGTACTGGCTCACGACAGCCTCCTCGGCCAAGGCGAGCACGGGCCACCCGCTGCTCGGCACGCCGGTCGAATCCGCCCGCAGCGGCGAGTTCGTGGCCGTCGGCCGTATCTCACCGGTCGAGCAGCCGTGGCTGGCCGACCACGCGGTGAACGGAACCTGCGTCCTGCCCGGCACCGCGCTGCTGGACCTCGCGCTGCGCGCCGCGCACGGCGCAGGAGGGTCCCCCCGCGCGAGCGGAGCCGAGCGTGGGGGAGGCGCCGGACTCGGTGAGCTGGTCATCGAGGCGCCCTTGGTCCTGTCCCAGCAGGGCACGGCGGAGCTTCAGGTCGTGGTGGACCCGGCACAGCGTACGGTCGAGGTGTTCAGCAGGCCGGAACAGCCCGGCAGCCAGTGGCGACGCCATGCGCAGGGCATGCTCCACGACACCCGCGACGAGCCGTTCACCGGGGAACTGCCCCCGGCCGACGCCGAGGAACTCGACGTCGACTACGCGTCGTTGGCCGAGCGCGGCTACGAGTACGGTCCCGCGTTCAGGGCCGTACGCAGGCTGTGGCGGCGAGACGGGGAACTCTTCGCCGAGCTGCGGCTGCCCGAGGAGGCACCGGGCAGGCTCGCCGCCGGCCCCGGACTGCATCCCGTGCTCGGTGATGCCGCCCTGCACGCCCTCGCCCTGACCGAACCGCCCCGGGACGGCCATGTCGTGCTGCCGTTCGTATGGCACGACGTGTGGGCCGGCGACGGGCACTCCGCCCACGCATACGTCCACCTGACCCCCAGCGGCCGGGACGAGTTCACCGTGACCGTCACCACCGGCGAGGGCGAACCCCTCTTCCGGGCAACGCTCGGAACACGCACCGTGGCGGTGCGCGAGCTGGCGGGCGCACTGCCGGCGGATTCGGTGTACCGAACGCGGTGGGCCGAATTCACCGGCCCGATGGCAGCACCCTCACCGAAGTGGGCGCTGCTGGGAACCGACCGCTTCGGGGTGACCGCCGACCTGGCCGAGCTGGTCGACCTCGCCGACGCCGAGGCGGTCGTCTGCACCCCGGTGCACGACGACGCCAGGGGAGCGACGCTGGACACGCTGTCCCACGTCCAGCACTGGCTGGCGGCCGACCGCCCGGCCGACGTCCCACTCGTCGTGCTGACCCGTGGCGACTACCTGGCCCACGCCGCGGCGCGCGGCCTGGTGCGGTCGGCGCAGTCCGAGCACCCTGGACGGTTCCTGCTGGTCGAGACGGACGACGACCCACGGTCCTCGGCACGGCTGGCCGACGCGGTGGCTGCCGGACGGCCGCACGTGCGGATCAGCGCGGGACGGCTCCGGACGCCGGAACTGGCGCGTGCCACGCCGGCGCGGAACGCCCGACCGGACCTCGGCGACGGAACCGTGCTGATCACCGGTGGCACCGGCACGCTCGGGTCGCTGCTGGCGCGGCACCTGGTGACCGAGTACGGGGTCCGCAGCCTCCTGCTCACCAGTCGCAGCGGGGCGCGGAACGCCGGCCCGCTCATCACGGAACTGACGGGGCTGGGTGCCGAGGTCGCCGTAGCCGCCTGCGACGTCGCAGACCGGGATGCCCTCGCCTCCGCCCTCGACCTTGTGCCCGCCAGGTATCCGCTGGTCGCGGTTGTACACGCGGCCGGGGTGATCGCGGACGGGGTGATGACCGGGCTGACCGCCGCACAGGTGGAGCAGGTGATGCGCCCCAAGGTCGACGGCGTGCTGAACCTGCACGAGCTGACCAAGGACACCGAACTGGCCGCCTTCGTGCTGTTCTCCTCGGTGGCCGGGGTGCTGGGCAGTCCGGGACAGGGGAACTACGCGGCCGCGAACGCGTTCCTGGACGCGTTCGCCGAGCGCCGCAGGGCCGACGGCCTACCGGCGCAGTCCCAGGCATGGAGCGGGTGGGAGGAGACCTCCGACATGTCGCGGACACTGCGCGCCCGCGACCGGGACGGCACCCTCCCGGACGCCACCCTGCCCATGCCCACCGTGTACGCGCTGGCCCTGTTCGACGAGGCGCTGCGGCAGGATGACCCGGCACTCACCCTCGCCAGGTTCGACGTGGCCAAGCTGCGCACCCGCGGGGCGCCCGCGTTGCTGCGCGGTCTCGTACCCGCCGGACCGGCCGCCTCCGCACCCGCTGTCCAACTGCGCGACCTGGCTCCGGCCGAGCGGGCCGAACGGCTGCTGGCCGAGGTGCGTGCGCTCGCCGCCGAGTTGCTCGGTCATCAGGACGCCGAGGCCCTGCCCCCGGACCGGAGCCTGCACGACTCTGGACTGGACTCGCTGACCGCAGTGGAACTGCGCAACCGGCTGAGCGTCCTGACCGGCCTGCGGCTGCCCGCCACGCTCGTACTCGACCACCCCGCGCCGCAGGCCCTGGCCGACCAACTCCACCGGGCGCTGGCCGCCCCGGCGGAAGCGAGCGACTGATGCGGGCGTACGGCCAGGTCGCGGAGCCTGGCGATACAGGTACCGCACGGTGCCCGACGGGTCATGGGGCTCTCGGCGGAGGCGAAGGCCGCCCGCGGCTGGGCCCCGTGCCGACCGATCGGACCGCGCGACGCCTGCTCCAACGACTCGGCCGCCGTGCTGAACCGACAGACGGTCGGCCGCATCCCACGGGGAACGCCCACTCGGTGGGGGCCGTGCCCATGACCCTGGGCCGGGCCGGGGCCATGGGCTCCGCCGCCGCATCTGAGCCGGGAAAGGCCCGCGCTTTGTCCAGGGTGCAGCCGGGTACATCGCTGCCGGGAACTCCACGCAGCACGGCCTGGCCGATCTCCGGCCGGGGCAGGTCGTGGTCGCCGAGGACAAGGGGCGGCGAGCAGCCGCAGCGCGTGGCCGCGGGGCCCGGCGGCGAGACCGGAGTCATGGCCGCCGCCCCGGCACCGGCGACCGGCGCGGTGAGGAAGCGGACCAGCTCGATCGAGCCGAATGTTCCGGAGAACCAGGGGGTGCGGAACTCGCCCCCGTCCCCAGCGCCTGGCCGGCGTAGTCGCAGCGGAGCCCTGGAAACTCATTTGACCGTGGTGGAGGTTGTGATGTCTCAAGACACGACGGACCTGGCCGGGCTGCGGGTCCTGGTGACCGGGGCGGCCGGAGGGCTCGGCCGGGCCATCGCCGAGGCCGTGCACACGGCGGGCGGGCACCTGGTGCTGACCACGCGTGACGCCGACTCGCTCCCCCGGGCCGCCACCGGTCTCGACCGAGGCGCCGAGGTCGTCATGGCCGCCGCCGACGTCACCGACGACGCCGAACTGGCCAAGGCCGTCGAGCTGGCCACCGCGCGGCTCGGCGGAATCGACGTGCTGGTCAACAACGCCGGTGTACCCGGACCGGCCGGACCGGCCTGGGAGAGCGACCCGGCCGAGTGGTGGCACGCGATGGAGGTCAACCTCGGTGGCGCGCTGGCAGCCTGCCGGGCGGTACTGCCCGGCATGATCGAGCGCGGCCAGGGGCGGGTCGTCACGATCTCCAGCAATGCCGGGCACACCCGCTGGCCGTACGTCAGCGCGTACTCGGTGTCCAAGGCAGCGGTGAACAAGCTGACCGAGAACATGGCCATCGAACTTCTGCCGCACGGGATCACCGCGTTCAGCTACCACCCGGGGATCGTGGACGTCGGCCTCGGAGCGGTCGCAGACGCACCACGGGACAGCGACAACCCGTGGCAGCGCCGCGTTGCTTCCTGGCTCGACACACAGCGTGCGACCGGCCGGTACACCCCGGTCGCCGAGGCGATCGCCAATCTGCTGCCGTTGATCCGGGGCGATGCCGACGCGCTCACCGGCCGCTACCTGACCTACGAGGACGACATCGTGGGGCTCGTCGCGGCCACCAGCCGCACGTGACGCGCCCCAGGTCCTGGGCCACCGACACAGCGGGAGCGGCATACCCGATCAGCCACGGCACCGGGGAGCGGTCGTTCATGACCGGCTACGACCTGTGGGCCGTCCGCGCATCCGTGTCCACATCCGCGCACTACGACCTCGCGCACCGCCGTCGACCAGGCCGTCCCCGCGCTGCTGCTCGCCTGGGACGGTGGGCGGCTCCTTGTAGCCTGGCACCCAATGGGCCGGTAGTAGACACTGCCGATCTCGGCGAACGCGCAGTTCACCGACGTCTCGGCGAACGAGAAGCGCCGCCAGGTCGCCCATCATCAGGACCTCGCCCACCACCGGCTACTACGTCGACGTCTTCCGGTCCGATCAGGCGGACAACGAATACGTCCACCACAACCTCGGTCACCGCCTGACACTGGGGGACGCCGACGGTCAGCCGCTGATGCGGCTTCATGAAATTCCCCAGAGCTGCTCTTCGTTCCCCAGACAGTTGCTGTCAGCAACGAGAGCCGGGGCCGCCCGCTCGTGGAGTGTGCAGGTCGCGCCGACCGGTCAAGGGCGCCTTCGGCGGCGCTACGCGCTGGGCTACGCCCACCCTGGACAGCTCGACCCGCCCCTGGACCTGGCTGGCTATCGGCCGGCCCCTCCGCTGTGGCGCCCGACCGCAGGTCAGCAGCTCGTGGGTGGGGAATCGAAGTGAGCAGGTCTGTCCAACACCCGAGTAGGGGGTGGGGAATCAAATTCAACGAGCCCCATCAGCCCCCGCCCTCGTTACCCTTGGCCTCAGCGGCCCACAGCCCGTCGTAGGTCAGCTCGCGCTGGAGGTCTCGCTGGAGTTCGCCGGCGGCGGCGAGGGTCTGCACCATGAACCTCACGGTGGACAGCAACTCTCCGGTGCGCGGGTGGCGGGCGGTGAGGTCCATCGCGGAGAACGCGCCGTCATGGATACACAGCGCGAGACGGTCGCGGTGCAGAACGTCGAGCACGTCGAGAACGTGCTGTGTGCCCCGCACCAGGCGGAACATCTCGGAGATGTGTACGGTGTCGCCCGGCCGCGCGCGGGTGAGCAGCTCGCCGAACTTCGGGCGCTCAAGCGGGTGGAGGCGGTTGGAGGCGGTTGGAGGTGCCCGGGTCCCCTCGAAGACGACCGGGTCCTCGATCCCGGCCTCGTCCAGGACGAGGTTCTGCCGGGCGGTCGACTGCTGGTCGGTCGAGACCCGCTTGTAGACCAGGTTCGCCACCGAGGGCCCCTTCCGTACGGAAGATCGGACCCTACGTGTCGTCAAATCCTGTCAGCAATCGCCATCGGATCTGATTGGATTCGAGCCGCCGCGAACTCCCGGATTGCACGGGTTCATTGGACGCGTCGGCCGCCTGTCGTCATTCGATCGCTTGCCGACAGGATGGCCGGAGTGGGGCGTCGGCAGAGCGAGGATGTAGGCCTATGGCTGCATCTGCTGCCCGTGGGTCCGAAGTGGTGGGTAGTCACTCGGCCAGGCACTTGCCGAAGAACTCGGTGAGCTTGGCGACGGCGGGGGTGACGTATTCGTCCTTGTCGTACAGGTCTATGTGGGTGGCGCCGTCGATGACGAACAACTCCTTGGGCTCGGCCGCCTGCTCGATCGCTTCCCGGCTGAAGTAGGCGCTCTCCGCCCTGGAGCCGGTGATCATCAGCAGGGGGCGGGGCGAGATCAGCTCGATCATCGCGTACGAGTCGTACTGGGCGAGCTGGTCGACGCTACGCAGTACCCATCCCTGGACCGCTCGGGGGTGGTAGCCACGCGGGGTGCAGTAGAACTCGAACGTCTCCCGGAACTGCCTGGTTTCGGTCTCCAGCAGCTCCTCAGCGTTGTCGGGAATCCATGCCGCCAGCTGCGGGTCTGCGCCGCGTGCTTCCGCGGTGCGCGCCGCACCGGCCTGGTCGAGCATGGCCTGAAGGATCGCCGGGTCCTGCGTGCGGCCCAGTCCCTCACGGAACACTGACCCGAGGTCCACGGCGCTGACCGTGGCGACGGCCTTGATGCGGTGGTCGGTCTGCGCGGCGTAGGGGACGTAACCGCCGGACGCGCAGATCCCCAGGGCGCCGATGCGGTCCGGGTCGATGTCGTTACGGGTGGTCAGGTAGGTCACGGCGGACTTGATGTCCTCGGCGCGCTGGAAGGGGTTCTCCATGCCGCGCGGCTCGCCCTCGCTCTCGCCCTGGTACGCGGCGTCGAAGACGAGCGCGGCGAATCCGGCCCGGGCCATGCGCTCGGCGTAGATGCTCGGGCTCTGTTCCTTCACGCTGCCTCCCGGATGGGAGATGACAGCGGCCGACAGCCGGCCGTCGACGTAGTCGTCGGGGGTGAAGAGAATCCCGGCGAGGGCGAGATCGTTGCTGGGGAAGGTGACGCTGGTCTTCACGGTCTGTGTCTCCTGGTGCAGGTGAAGAAGTGCTGTGACCGCGACCGCGCGGATTTCTCCGGCAGGACCTCCGTCGGCGCCTTCGTCCTCGGGGCGGTCTGTCCGTCGGCCACGTCACCGACACTCGCACGTGGTACATGGGCGGGTAAGGGGCTCCTTCTGTCCCCGGACATCGCGGTCCTGGGACACGGCAGGCCCACTGTCACAGGCCCGGCGGGCTGTAAGACTTGCGCCTATGAGCAGCAGCAACGCCCACCACAGCGAACTGGGCGCCTTCCTGAAGGCGCGGCGCACAGAGCTGAGCCCGGCCGAAGTGGGGCTGCCTGATTCGGCCGGCAGGCGCAGGGTCAAGGGCCTGCGCCGCGAGGAGGTGGCCTTGCTGGCGTCGATCAGCCCCGACTACTACACGCGCCTGGAGCAGGGCCGCCGCCAGGCTTCCGAACCGGTCCTGGACAGCCTCGCGCGTGTCCTCCGGCTCGACGACGGTGAGCGTGCCTACATGTTCGAACTGTCTGGTCGAGACGCCGCCCGGCCGCGTCGGCGCACCACGCAGAAGGTCCAGCCGCAGCTGCAGCGCCTGCTGGATGACCTCTCCACCACGCCGGCCGTTGTCCTGGGCCGCCGCACGGACATCCTCGCCTGGAATGCCATGGCGGCCGCCCTGTTCACCGACTTCGCGCGGATACCGCAGAAGAAGCGCAACTTCGTGCGGCTGGTCTTCTGCGAACCGGCCATCAGAGCGCTGTACCCGGACTGGGAGTGGGTAGCGCAGATGACCCTGGCGCAGCTGCGCATGGAAGCCGCCCGCGATCCGAAAGATCCGCGGCTGGCCGAACTGGTCGGCGAGCTGTCGCTTCAGGACCCCGACTTCCGGCGCTGGTGGGGCGCCCACCGCGTCGCCACCCAGGGATCGGGCACGAAAACGCTGAACCATCCGGTTGTCGGCCCGCTCACCCTCGGCTGGTCCTTCCTGACCTCCACCGACGATCCCGACCAGCAGCTCATCACCCTGACCGCCGAGCCCGGCACACCCAGCCACGACCGTCTGCGCATCCTCGCCTCGTGGGCCGCGCAAGCCGCCGACCACCCGATTGCGGACCGTTAGAGGCTCGCCTGGTTCCGGGACCGGCAGGCTGTCCAACCCGGCACGGGCCTCCGGGAAGGTCACTCACCGTGCGTTGGGCACACCGAAGCGCCGGCCGTCGAAGCGGATCGCGGCGACGTGCACGGCCTCGTCCCGCCGACCCTCGACGGGGCGCATTCCGCCACCGTCGCAGGCCAGGATGTCGGGCTTGCTTTCGCGCATCCAGCAGGACAGGCACAGGCCGCTGCGGCGGACCTGCCGGTTGGTTCAGTAGGCGGTTCGACACCGGAGCGGGGGGCGTCACGGTCTTCGCCGGGAAGCCGCCACCAGGCGGGCGAGACCAGGACCGTTGCCCAGGCGCGGGCCTGGGCAGCCACGTGTCAGGATCACGCCGGGCGAGATGTCGGCCAGTCCGGCCCCGTGCCTGTAGTGGAGCAGGTTCATGCGTTCCACGGCGGATCGGGCGGCCTCGTTGTCCGCGGCCCGGGGCCCGGAACGGCCGCCGCAGCGAGGTTGAGGCGGGTGTCCATGTCGAGGGTCACGTCACCGTAGGGCCGGACGTGGGACCAGAAGTGAGGTACCCCGCTGTGCGGGAGGTGCTGATCAGCTGGTTAGGGCAGGTTGACGGGGTTTCAGGTTCGTTCGTTCGTTCGTTCGGCCGTTGCCCGGTCGGCGTAGTGCTTCTCCTCGAACTCGACGGGACTGAGGTAGCCGAGCCGCTTCTGGATACGACGGCTGTTATAGAAGCCGTCGATGTACTCGAAGAGCACGAGGTTGGCCTCGGCGCGGGTGGTGCAGGTGCGGCCGCGGATGCATTCGGTTTGGATGAGCATCCAGATGTTCTCCGCGAGGGCGTTGACGTTGATGCAAGCCGTGATGCATCTCGCCGCCCGTCTGTACCGCCTCACCTATTCCGAGATCTGGCACATGGCCACCATCAACGCCGCCACCGTCGCTGAACCGGGCCGACCGCGTCGGAAGCCTTGACCAGGTAAGCAGGCCGACCTGGTCATCTGGGATGTCCCCATCCACGGTCTGCTGATCAACCGCTTCGGCACGAACCTCGCCCATCGCGTGATCAAAACGGGAAGCGGCGTTACGCGCCACGGGACCTGACCGTGTCGGGCAGGCCCCGCGAGGCGACGCGCGTGCCGGGTCCGTGCAATGGCAGCGAACCGTTCGCCGCGCGGACCGGCTCGGAATTCATACAGGGCGGCGTTCGCGGAGTACGTAGGTGAGCAGCCCGGCGATTGACCAGGCAGCGAGTACCAGGATGGGCTCCGCGTGCTGATGGCCGGGGAAGTAGATGGTGTCTCGCTGTGCGCTGACCGACGCGCCGGGTGGCAGCCAGCGGCCGATGAAGGCGAGGAACGGCGGTAGCAGCGGCCAGGCCACGGTGCCGCCGGAGTTGGGGTTGCCGAGCAGGAGCAGCAGTCCCCAGGTGGGGAGCATCGCCCAGCGGCCGAGCAGGCTGCTGAAGGCGGTGAACACCATCGCGCCGGTGAACATGGTGAGGGCCAGGACCAGCCAGCTTCCCGGGAACGGCATGTCCAGCGAGCCGAGCAACGGATCCACGGCCAGGTGGATGAGGAGCCCGCCGAGCAGGCAGTACGCGGCGGTGAAGGCGAGCCGCTCGGCCGGCTTCAGCCCTCTCGCATGGATGCCGAGTTGGACCGAGCCGAGGAAGCCGATGATGACGGCGGCCAGGCTGGTGTAGAAGAGGGCCAGGCCCTGGGGGTCGCTGTCCTGCATCGGCTTGAGGTCAGTGACGGTGACCGGGTGACCGAGGGATTCTGCGGCCGTGGGCGCCGCCTCGTCGAACAGGCGGGCGATGGACACGCCCGAGGCCGAGGCGACATCCAGGGTGGCGGAGCCCCGCCCGGCGTCCAGGACGGCGAAGGCGTGTTGTTCGTCGATCGCGTGCCGGGCCGCGGCTGTGGTGTCGTACGAGCGGGCGTCCAGCGTCGTACCCATCCGCCGGTCCAGTTCCTGGACGAAGGCGGTGTCCTGGGCGGAGGAGCCGACGACGGCGATGGGGACCCGGTGTGGCACCGGGTTGGCGGAACTGTAGCTGTATGCACCGGCGAACAGAGCCGCGGCCGCGGAGACGATGAGCACCAGGACGCTGGCCGGCAGGTACGGGGAGTCCCGGAAGCGGTGCCATGCGCTCGGGGGCGGGGTCTGCAGGCTCAACGCTCGGCCCAGGGGGTGAGGACGGCGCGGCCGAGGGTGTGGTTGAGGAGGACGAGGCTGAGCATGGCCGGCGTCGTGTCCTTGCCGATGCCCACGGTGGTGAGGGACGCGGTGTCCACGGCGTGCACGACGACGTAGTAGCGGTGGCGGCCGGAGCCGGCAGGCGGGGCCGCGCCGATGTAGCGGGCCAGGCGTGCGTCGTTGGGGAGCTGGAAGGCCCCGGCGGGAAGACCGGATCCGGTGTCGTCGCCCGCGCCGACGGGCAGGGAGGTCGTGGCGGCTGGGATGTCCGCGACAGCCCAGTGCCAAAAGCCGCACGGGGGCGGAACGTCGGGGTCGTAGACGGTGACGGCATAGCTCATCGTCCCGACGGGTGCGCCGCTCCAGGACAGCTGGGGGGAGGTGTCGGTGCCGCCCATGCCGAAGTTCGCGGTGAACTGGGCGGCGGGAAGCCCTTCGCCGTCCGCCACATCTGTGCTGGTCACGGTGAAGGACGGGACCTGCGGGCCGCGGTCGTACGGACTGGTGGTCATGCGGGTCTCCTCGTGAGTGGTGCGCTGTGCCCATCCTGCCGGTGGAGTGAACGAGGCGCCTTGCCGGTACGGCCTTGGCCCCTGCCGCCGTGGTCGTCCGGCGGCAGGGGCCAAGGGTGTGGAGAGAAGATCAGCCGGTGTCAGCCCTTGGCGAGGGGGACCAGGGTGCCGCGGGCGAGGATGTGGCTGCCGATGGAGGCTCCCACCAGCGCCGGGCTCGCGGTGGGCGGGAGCTGGACCGTTGCGGTGTCCAGGGCGTAGACGGTGATGAAGTACCGGTGGGTCTGTCCGGCGGGCGGGGCCGCGCCGACGTAGCCAGCCACGCTCGCGTCGTTCGGGGCCTGGACAGTTCCGGCCGGCAGCCCGGCGCCGCCCGGGGCGCCCGCGCCGCTCTTCAGCGTGGTGGTGGAGGCCGGCAGGTTGTAGGCGGCCCAGTGCCAGAAGCCCGAGCCGGTGCCCGCGTCCTGGTCGTACATGCTCACCACGAAGCTCTTGGTGCCCTTGGGGAAGCCCTTCCAGGACAGCTGCGGGGATGTGTTCCCCGAGGTCTGCGCCGTGCCGAGTTGCTTGCCGGTGGCCACGTCGGTGCTCTTCAGGCTGAAGGAGGGGACCTTCGGCAGCTTGGCGTACGGGGTGTCGGCCACCGCGCGGGAAACCTTCGGCGTCGCCGCCGGGAAGTGCGGGTCGGTGTGACCCGGGGTCGCGGACGCGCCCTGGCTCAGGAGAGTGACGCTCACGGCTGCGGTGGCCAGTGCGGCGGCGATGAGGCCTGTCAAACGTCCGCGGTAGTTGGTCGAATGCTTCATGGAGTGTCCTTCGTGCGGGGGTGGTTGGTGGTTGGTCTTACGCGTCGCCGCCCCAGGGGGTGACGACCGCGCGGGCCAGGGTGTGGCCGAGGAAGGAGAAGTTGAGTGCGGCCGAGGTGGAGCCCTCACTGATGCCGAGGTCCGTCAGAGACGGCACGCCCAGGGCGTGTACGTCGAAGTACCGGTGCCGGGCGGCGGCGTAGAAGGGCGAGCCGGGCGTCATTGGGGACGTGGAACGCTCCCTTGGACAGCGACTGCCCGCCAGAGGCTCCCCCGCCGGTGGGGAGTTCGGTGACACCGGCCAGGACGTCGGCCAACGCCCAGCACCCAGTGCCAGAAGCCCGACGGCGCGGCGTCGGCGGCGCCCGGGAGGCCGGTCCTGGCTCAGTGGTGGACCACCGGCAGTGGCTGGCTGTCCTTGACATCTGTGCTGGTCAGCTCGAAGGACGGTACCCGCTGGAGGCGGTCGTACGGACTCGTGGCCAACGGGAGGCTCCTAGCGCTGGTGGCGTGATGGGGCTCCGGCCTTCGGTCACCGGAACAGCACCCGACCAATGAAACACAGAATATTCGTCGATGCAACTCAGATTCGAAAGTTACCTATCCTTTCGATTGGCGGGTACCCTGCCCCCCATGCTGGTCGACTCGACCAAGCGGGCCCGTTCCGCGGTGTGCACGACTTGGTGCGCGCGGACCTTCAGCGGCGGACCGCGCGCGGTGCGGCGACCGAGGTTCTCCACCCCGGGCATGCGCGGCGGAGTCGGCGCCGGTGTGGCCCGCGAAGCGATGATCCGCCTCACTGGGCGTGGCCGAGTCCGATCAGAGTCGCGTCATGGCTTTCAGGTAACCCCGTTGACCGACGCAGCGCACGCCGAGCCGACCGATGTCCGCACCGAACCGGAGGTCCTGGCGCTGCGTCGGGCCATCACCGACGGCGGCCACGGCTGGGAGTTCCGGGCGGCTCGGCCGTCAGGTCAAGACGGGGCTGAACGGCCACGCCGGATGGGGCCGGACGGGAGTATGTCCAGCGAAACCCGCACAGACCCCGGACCACCAGCGGATCGTGTCGGTCCTGGAGTCGGAAGCGAGCCGTGAGCCCCTCATCGAGGGATGCCTCGCCGGAAGCGGACTATCACTCACACCAACGACAACCCGAGTTCAAACTCAGCAGGAGGCGATGGCAAGTTGAGCCCTGTCGAGTGCCGAGCGGCCCGCGATGCTCCTGAGCCGGGGTCTTTGTGACGAACGGCCTCAGGAGCAACGCCTCTGTGGAACCGGTGTGGTTGACGCCTCGGGCGACGGACGTCAGGGCCTGACGTTCGCGGTCGCAATTTGCGCACAGGGAGGAGGGGGACCGGGTTCGGCGGAGCCCGGGTGCGCGGTACGCGGGCGCTCGGGCTGGCGATGGGCCCCGGCGGCTGCGGAGCGTCGCCGACGGCGATCGTCCGTATGACGTTGAGGAGTTCGGCCGGGTGGCTGCCCTCGGCCAGGCAGCCAGGGCATCCGCGTGGAGGGTTTCCATGACGTGGTCGTCCATGTCGTAGAAGAGTGGGGTCCCCACCCGAGACGTGGGGTTGCGGGCATGCGGTGCGGATGCGCTGGACATCCGATCCGAAGCCTCAGCTCAAGCGTCTGGCCATCGAACTGGCTGTACATCGCCAGGTTCTGCGCGGCTCCATCGATGCACAGCGAGCCGTGGCCATGGAATCCGCTGTCCGTGTCGAGATCAGCGATTCTTTGCCGGTAGGCATACGGCAATGTCGACTTCCGGCACTTCGTGCGTCGCGGGACGCGCTCATCGAGTGCTGGTCAGCGTTACCTGGCTTCAAAAGATCCTGCCGGAACCGGCACCGGTCCCGGACGCGCTGCGAACCGCCGAGGGCGGCGCCGTCCCCCGGTGCCAGACTCTGACAGCACCGAGTGAAACATCCTATCTGTTGGCCCGGTCGACGCCACTGTCCAGTGGCTGATCGGTCGCGAAAATCGTTCGCAGATCTGGGTAGACGAGGGAACTTGCTGCTCGTCAGAGTTCTTGACCACTCTCGAAACTCGCCCTTAACATCCGATCTCACCGGTTCCGCCGGACATCATTTCCACAGCGCCACCCGGAACCGCCTCCGTATCGCCACCAGACTTTGGAGTGGGCCCATGTCTTCGGGACGATTGACGCGTCGTACGTTCCTCGGCGCCGCTGGAGTCGCGGCAGCCGCCACCGCGCTGCCCGTGCTCCCCGGCTTCTCCGGTCTTCTGCCGCACGCTGCGGCCGCGGACACGCAGACCAATCTGGCCAAGCTCGTCGACCTGCGCTTCGGCATGTTCAACCACTTCAATCTGGGCACGTTCACCAACGAAGAGTGGGCCGCCCCGAACCAGAACCCCTCGCTCTTCGCCCCCACGACAGTCGACTGCGAGCAGTGGGCGGCGGCTGCGGCGGCCGCGAAGATGAGTTACGGCATCCTGACGACCAAGCACCATGACGGCTTCGCGCTGTGGCCGAGCGCCCATGGCGCACAGAACGTCGGGAGCAGCTCCTACCGGCACGACATCGTGGACGCGTACGTCACCGCGTTCCGGGCGAAGGGCTTGAAGGTGGGTCTCTACTACTCCATCTGGGACCGGACCTTCAGCGTCGAGGCGTGGGAGACCCGGCACAAGGTGACCGGGCTCGAAATCAACGATTCGATCGAGCCCAAGGACACCACCTACATCCTGAATCAGATCACGGAGCTGCTCACCAACTACGGGACTATTGACATGTTCATGACTGATGGCTATGCGTGGCAGATGGGCCAGCAGGCGGTGTCCTACCAGAAGATCCGTGAACTGGTGAAGTCGCTCCAGCCGGACTGCGTCATGCTGGACATCTGCGGGTTGCTGGAACCGTTCTGCGGTGACGCGATCTTCTTCGAGGAGCCGCTGGGGATCACGGCGCCGGCGGGCAACACCTACGCCGGCATGCAGGGGCAGACGATCAGCAACGGATGGTTCTGGCACCCGTCCACCCCCACCGAGGGCCTCATGAGCAAGGACGCGATCCTGTCGCATCTGGCCGACCTGGAACCGAAGTACACCTCGTTCATTCTCAACTGCCCACCCAACCGCAACGGTGTACTGGACACCAACATCGTCAACCGGCTCGCCGAAGTCGGCGCAGCATGGAGCCCGAACACCTCCCGGGCCCCGCTGCCCACCCAGTTGCTGCGCGCAGAGCACCCCGTGACCCCGGTCAACGCCCATGCGACCGGCTTCCACACGGGTGAGGGGCCGCTCAACGCGATCGACGGGCTCAGCGACGCCCGCTACGAGACCTGCTGGTCGACCTGGGGCCTGACACTGCCGCAGTCGATCACGATCGACCTCGGCGGGGTGTGGAGCAATGTCTCCACCCTGGAGTACCTGCCCAAGCAGTGGAGCCGCACCAACACGACCGACGGCGACATCACCTCGTACACCATCTCCACCAGCACCGACGGGGTCACCTTCGCTCAGGTCGCCGCCGGTACCTGGGACGGCAACCGCAAGACCAAGGTGGCGGAGTGGCCCAACCGCAACGTCGGCTACGTGCGAATCCAGGTCAACGCCGCCACCGGCGACTACGCCAACATCGGGGGTGTGCGGATCGGCGGACGGTCCGTCAAGCCGGCCCTGGTGTCCTCCGGTTTCCCGGCCGCGGGCACCGTCTACCGGCTGGCCGCCCGGCACAGCGGCAAGGTCCTCGACGTCTACAACTGGGGCACCGCCAACGGCACCAACGTGCAGCAGTGGCCGTGGCTCGACAACGCCACGCAGAAGTTCACCTTCATCCCAACCGGCGACGGCTACTACAAGATCCGCGGCGTCAACAGCGGCAAGCTGGTGGAAGTGGCCGGACTGTCCCGCGCGGAAGGCGGGAACGTCGCGATCTGGCAGGACGCCGACGTCTACCAGCAGCACTGGGCCGTGACCCCCACCAGCGACGGTTACCACTTCCTCACCAACCGGTTCAGTGGCCTGTCCCTCCACGTCAGTGGCGCTTCCACCGCCGACGGAGCCAACGTCGACCAGCGGACCTACAGCCGGGGCGCCGAGGCGCAGTGGCAGATCGTCGCCATGTGAGGAGGTCGGCAACCGGCGAGTGATGTGGAGAGCCCCACCACTCCTGTGTTTCGGGGTGGCCGCGAGGCAACGCCGGGCACGGCCGCCCTTGAGATTTGCCTGCCCAACTGCCGCAGTTCGGCGGCGTCCTGCTGGTCGGGCGGGTGGCGAGGTGCGGCCGTCGACGACGTTGCCCGCCCCGCCCCTGCCCGGTCGGCCGCGATCACGGGCATATCGGCACACCGCTTGGAGCCCGGCCCTGTCGAGGGTGCGGGAACGGTATTCGCTCACCAAACAGGAGGGGCAACCCTTGGAATCCGCGCAACCGGATGTCCCCACCGCGGCCAACAGGACCGGCACATCAGGCTGAGGTCCGCCCGAACCGCAAATCCAGGCACTTCTTCGACGTCCCACGATGCACCTGGCCTGGAACTGGCACAGGTGTACGAGCGTGGCCGGCTCCTCCGGCAAGAGCGTGGCCAACACCGTCTCGGGGACGCACGTCTTCGGACCGTGTTGTGCCAGGGCAACTCGTCGACCAACGCACAGGGCCTGCCCTGTCGTCCGAGTCCGGCCAACCACCGGCGGGCGGAACCGTGTGCAGGTGGTCGCTTCAGCGCCGTACGGATGTCAGTCGGCCGCCGGAACGCCGAGGGGCCCCAACGTGTTCCGCTGGCGCGGGTGCCAGCGGATGGTCGTCGACGTCTGGGACGGCCAGGCCGTCCACCACTCCGAGGACACGCTGACCTGGGTCCGCCAACCGGGCCAGATCCTGCAGGAACAGCGCGGTCTGCACGCCGACGTCGTGGTCTGCGGCGGCCCCGCCTTCCTCTTCTACTTCACCCACCCACCCCACCCCGGCCCCGGCCCCGGCGACCGTCGCGGCGAGATCGAGGTGGTCGAACTGGAACTGCGGGACGGCCAAGTCGTCTGCGGCGCTGCCCGAGCCCAGCTGGCCCCTCCTGACCAGCTTTCCAGGAGACCCATGTACCAGGCACAGTTCACCATCGATCCGGCGTTCCGTATCACCCCGGTACGCCGGCGTACCTTCGGCACCTTCGTCGAACACCTCGGCGCCTGCGTTTACACCGGGATCTACGAACCCGGCCACCCCAGCGCCGGCGCGGACGGCTCCCGCGGCGACGTGCTGGAACTGACACGGGGTCAGCACGGTGCGGTACCCCGGCGGGAACTTCGTCTCCGGCTACCGCTGGGAAGGCGGCATCGGTCCGGTCGCCCAGCGACCCCCGCAGGCTCGACCTGGCCTTGCACACCACCGAGACCAACGAGGTCGGCGTCGACGAGTTCATGCGCTGGGCCGCCAAGGCCGAGGTCGAGCCGATGATGCCGGTCAACCTCGGCACCCGCGGCGTCGCCGAGGCGCTGGACCTGCTGGAGTACTGCAACGTGGAGTCCGGCACCCTGTTGCCCGGCCTGCGCCCGGCCAACGGGCCCAAGGCCCCGCACGCCATGTAGTGCCTGGGCAACGGGATGGACGGCCCCTGGCAGATCGGCCACAAGACCGCCCACGAGTACGGCCGCCTCGCAGCCGAGACCACCCGGGCCATGCGCATGATCGATCCCGATCTGGAACTGGTCGTCTGCGGCAGCTCCAGCTCCTCGATGCCCACCTTCGGCTCCTGGGAGGCCACCGTCCTGGCGGAGACCTACGACCTGGTCGACTTCGTCTCCTGTCATGCCTACTACGGAGAGAGGGACGGAGACCTGCCCGGCCTGCTCGCCTACGCGACCGACATGGAACGCTCCATCTCCTCCCTGGTCGCCACCGCCGACCACGTCGGCGCGAAGTACCTGGAAAGGGAGCCGCAGAGGTGCGACGGGTCACTGGTGCCGAGAATGTTCGCGTGCTGGCAGGCGGTGATGAACGTCGCCCCGCGGCCACGTGCTGTCAGTCCGTTACGTGCGAGTAGGGCGGAGCATTTATCGACATCGCTAAAACTTTTAGTGATTTGAAAAAAAGTTACGCCCGTTTTCGGCTCAACCTCTGGACAGCTCGACTCCGGGCTCCTAGCGTCTCGCCTCGGCTGAGATGTTTCGCCGATATGACGCGAATATGTCTCCCTCCCACCGGACTTGCCCTGCGGCCGGGTCCGAGCCGACTCACCCCCACCTGTGTCCCGTACCGCTCCGTCCGTGCACACCCGAGGAGTGACCGTGAGCAAGTCGCGCAGGGATTTCGACCGAAGAGCCTTCCTCAGAGCCACCGCCGGGACCACCGTGGGCGTCGGCGCGGCCTTGTTGGTGGGCGCCGCGCCCGCCATGGCCTCGCAGCCCTGCGGGGCAAAGCCCAACGCCCTCTCCATCCCCCGGGACAGGATCTCCATCCAACTGTTCAGCATCCGGGACAAGGTCAGGGACCTCGGCTTCGCCGTCGTCTTCGAGGAACTGTCCCGTATCGGCTTCACCGAGGTCGAGTTCGCGGGTTACACCCAGTCCACCGCCATCCTGGGTCGGCAGATCACCGTTCCAGAGATCCGCCGACTGCTCGACGACAACGGTCTCAAGGCCGTGGGCAGTCACGTCGGCATCAACGCCCTCCGCACCACCCTCCAGCAGGAACTGGACAATGCCCAGATCCTGGGCATGCCGCATATCGGTACCGCCAACGCGCCATCGGCCACGAACACCGTCGACGCCTACAAGGCCGCCGCCGACGAGTTCAACGCCTGGGGTGCGGCGGCGAGGGCCCGACGTCTGAAGCTCTACCAGCACAACCACGCGGGCGAGTTCGCCTTCGCCACCGACCGGCCCGACGTCCGCCTGTACGACGTGTTCCTGCGGAACACCGCCCCGTGCAACGTCTACTTCGAGATGGACGTCTACTGGGCCTACGTCGGCCAGCACCGCTTCCCGGGCTTCGATCCGGCCGCATACGTCCGCAAGAACCCCGGGCGCTACCCGCTGTTCCACATGAAAGACGGCGCCTCCAACCCGGAGAACGCCAACGGCTACGACATCGTCGAGTTCGGCGCCGGTGACCTGCCCTGGCAGCGGTTCATCCACGCCATCGGCCCGCTCGGCACGCACGTCGGTGTCTGGGAGCAGGACAACGCGCCGACCACACTGCCCAACCCGCCCGGTTCGTTCGGGGCCGCCGAGCGCAGCTTCGAGGCACTCTCCGAACTACTCGACTGAGCCCACGCGCGCGTCGCTTCGTACACGTTCGAGGCGGACCGGAAGCGACCGGTCGGCCCAGCCTCGCCCTGTCGGGTGCACCGGCGAACAGACCCGCCGGAGGCCACCGGACCGGGCCCCGCGCTTCGTCGAAGCGTCCCCCAGAGCCTGGCCGAGAGCGCCCCGGGCGACACCCGGTACGCGATCGCGAGGCCGGCCCCCGAACGCGGCCGACGCGCTGAAGACCTCCCGTACACCGATGGCCGGACCAGCCGTGTTACCCGCACCGCCGACACGGTGTGGGACGGCGGCCCGGCCCCGGTGAGCACCTCCTGACCGCCTGACGAGCAGAGGAGACACATCGTGATGCACCGTACCCTGAGACGCTGGACTGCGGGGTTCGCCCTCGTGGTCCTGCCCGCGCTCGGGCTCACCGGCCTCTCCGCACCGGCCGCCGAGTCGCACGAGGGCCACGAGGGTGCCGACGCGGCACTCGACTGGTCCCACTACGAGCGCACGACCCTGACCAAGACCGTGGGCGAGCCCATCGACCTCGCAGTCATGCCCGACAGCCGAGTGCTGCACACCGCCCGCAACGGCGATCTGCGGATGACTGACCCCTCGACGGGCGTAACCCGCGTGGTGAACCACGTCGACGTGTACAACAACTCCGAGATGGGGCTCCAGACCGTCACGCTGGACCCGGACTTCGCCGAGAACAAGTGGGTCTACCTCTATTACTCGCCGCCGCTGGCCACCCCGGCCGGAGCCGCGCCGCTGACACTGCCGGCAGGTGAGGACGAGTCGTACTGGGACCGGTGGAAGGGCTACGACCAACTGGCACGGTTCAAGTGGACGGGCGGGCAGCTGGACCTGTCCAGCAAGCAGGAGATCATCCGCGTCGACGTCGAGCGCGGCCAGTGCTGTCACGTGGGAGGTGACGTCGACTTCGACGCCGACGGCAACCTGTACCTGTCGACGGGCGACAACACCGCGGCCGCCGGCCCGAACGTCAACGGCTACGCGCCGACCAACGACGCCCCCGGTTACAACCCAGGCCTCGACACCCGCCGCGGCGCCGGCAGCACCAACGACCTCCGCGGCAAGATCCTGCGGATCCACCCCGGGCACGACGGTGGGTACACGATCCCGGACGGCAACCTCTTCCCGGAGGGGACCGAGAAGACCCGCCCGGAGATCTACGTCATGGGTGTGCGCAACCCGTTCCGGATCGACGTCGACGCGACGACCGGCGCCGTGTCCTGGGGCGACTACGGCCCTGACGCCGGCACCGCCAACCCGAACCGCGGTCCCATGGGCTACGTCGAGTGGCAGACCACCAGCAGGCCGATGAACAGCGGCTGGCCGTTCTGCACCGGCGACAACTCCCAGCCGTACCGAGACTTCGACTTCGCGACGCTCACCCCTGGTGACGCCTACGACTGCGCGGCCCCGGTCAACGACTCCCGTCTGAACACCGGTCTGACCGAACTGCCCGCTGCCGTCCCGGCCACCCTCTGGTACGGCGACAGGGACACCGACCAGCCCTGGCCCGAGCTGACCGGCTTCAGCTCCGCAGGCGGCCAGGGCCCGATGGGCGGTCCCGTCTACGACTACGACGCCGACAACCCGTCCACCACCAAGTTCCCGGAGTACTGGGACGGCAAGGCGTTTTTCGGCGAGTTCTCCCAGGACTACGTGGCCGCCTTCACGCTCGACGGCCCCGACGGTCCCGTCAGCAAGCTCGAGAACTTCCTGCCCAACGCCTCGTTGTCCCAGGCTGCCCAGCCGGTGTGGGACAACCCCATGGACATGGAATTCGGTCCGGACGGCTCCCTCTACGTCCTCGACTACGGTGACGGGTTCTTCCGGCAGAACCCGGACGCGGGCCTCTACCGCGTTGACTACGCCGAGGGCAACAAGGCCCCCACCGCCCGGATGACGGCATCGCCCGCCTCCGGCCAGGCCCCCCTCGACGTGAGGTTTTCCGGAGCGGACTCCACCGACCCGGAGGGCGGCGCGCTCCAGTACCAGTGGGACTTCGACGGCGACGGCACCTTCGACGCCACCGGGTCCACCACCGAGCACACCTACACCGACAACGGCCAGACCCAGGCACGGCTGAAGGTGACCGACCCGCAGGGCCGGTACGCGATCACCTCGCGCCAGATCACGGTCGGCAACACCGAGCCCACCGTGACACTCGCCTCCCCTACCGACGGAGGCTTCTTCTCCTGGGGCGACGCCGTCCCGTACGCGATCAACGTCGACGACCCCGAGGACGGCTCCGCGATCGACTGTGCCAGGGCCGCCTGGACCTTCGGAATTGGCCACAACGAGCACGCCCACCCGCTCAACAACGGCACCGGCTGCGCCGGAGCGGTGGTAACTCCCACCGACGAGGGACACGGCGAGACCGAGAACGTCTTCGGTGTCCTGAGCATGACCTACACCGACAGGGGCGCGAACGGGGTCCCGGCGGCCACCGGTGAGACCCAGGTCGTCCTCAACCCCAAGCAGATGGAGGCCGAGCATGCGGACACCGTCAGCGGTGTGACGATCACCGACGACGACGGCGCCTCGGGCGCGCGGATGGTGACCTCCTTCGACGAGGGCGACTGGATCGCGTACGACCCGGTGAACCTGTCCGGGATCGACACGGTGCAGACCACCGCCAACGGCGCCGGGACACTCCAACTGCGCTGGAACTCCCCGGACGCCGAGCCCTTCGAGACCGTGGGGATCCCGGCCGGTGACGGCTGGCAGACCGTCACCTCCTCGCTGTCGGACGCTCCGGCCGGTACCGGAAAGCTGTACGTCACCTCGTCGGGCGGTGTGAGCGTCGACGCGTTCACCTTCGTCGGCGACGGTGTGGCCGACAGGGCCGCGCCGAATGTCACCGCGTCGCTCAGCCCGGCGGAGCCGAACGGCACCGGCGGCTGGTACACCTCCAACGTCGGCCTCACTGTCACCGCCACCGACAACGGCACGGTCAGCAGCCGCCAGTACTCGGTGGACGGAGGCACCACCTGGGCGGCGGCGAACAACGCCGTCACCCTCGCCGCAGAGGGCGCGACCACGGTGCTGTACCGGGCGACGGACAACGGCGGCAACGTCTCCGAGACCGGCAGCATCACTGTGAAGATCGACAAGAGCGGTCCCACCGTGGAGGCCTCCGGTCTGACGGAGGGAACGAACCACGGCGACTCGGCGCGGCCGGAACTCGCCTTCGGCGCCGCCGACACCGTGTCCGGCGGCGCGACCGCCACGGCGGCACTCGACGGGCAGCAGGTCTCCGCGGGGCCGCTGGACCTGTGGCGGCTGCCGCTCGGCGCGCACGAACTCGTGGTCACCGGCAAGGACACGGCGGGCAACGCGGCGAGCAGAACGGTGAAGTTCACCACCGGTACCTCGTTCGCCGATGTGAAGGCGCTCGTCAAGCGTTTCCACAGCAAGCGGCTGATCACCGGCGAGGGCGCCGTACGGCTCGTCCTGCGCATCGAACAGGCCCGCGTTCTGACGCAGGCCGGCCACGGGGCACAGGCGAACAAGGCGCTCGACAAGTTCATCGCCGCCTCCTCCGACCGGAAACTGGTGAAGAACTCCGAGGTATCCGCCGCGCTGGTGCGCGACGCGAAGGCGCTCAAGAGCTAGCCAGGGTACGGCGTTCTCCCCGTGAAGTTCTCCCGGGCACCCTGTTCACAGGGTGCCCGGGAGCATGGGTGGTGATCCACCGACCGAGGACTTCTGATTGATTCGCCGAAAGTATCCGAGGTGTTGACCGAAGACTCGGGTGATCGCGTCAAAGGGTCTAGCGTTCTGTCCGTGAACAGGACCTACGAACGAGGTGGGGGCATGGGTATCGAGTACGACGTGCTCACCCGACTGCGTGATCACGGTTCGCTCTCCCGGGCTCAGCTCGCCACCGGACTGGACGTCCCCCGGCCGCGGCTGCTGGGCGTGGTGGACCGGCTGATCGAAGCCGGGCGGGTGGTCGAGGCCGGTCCGGCGGCGTCCCGCGGGGGTCGCCGCTCGACCCTGGTCGAGCTGGATCCACGAATCCGGTTCGCCGCCGTCGACCTGGGCGTCAGCTCGGTCGACGTCGAGATCACCGACGGTCGGCTCATGCCTGTCGCCTCGGCCGAGGAACCCAGTGACATCCGGCTCGGCCCGGAGGTGGTGCTGCGGCGGGTGACCGAGACGCTCTCGAAGCTGCGCGCGCAGGGCGGCGTGGACCGGCTGGACGCGCTCGGGATCGGACTGCCCGGACCGGTGAGCTTCCGGGAGGGAGTGTCCGTGTCCCCGCCGATCATGCCGGGCTGGGACCGGTTCCCGGTCCGCGACCTGCTCGCCAAGGAGGTCGGTTGCCCGGTCGTGGTGGACAACGACGTGAACGTCATGGTGCTCGGGGAACACCACAGCGGCGTCGCCCAGCGCACCCCGGATCTGCTCTTCGTCAAGATCGGCAGTGGCATCGGCTGCGGCGTCCAGGTGGGCGGGGAGATCTACCGGGGTGCCGACGGCAGCGCCGGCGACATCGGCCACATCCAGATCGAGGACGACGGACCGGTTTGCGCCTGCGGCAACAGAGGCTGCCTGGAGGCGTACTTCGGCGGTGTCGCCCTGGTGCGTGACGCCGAGGCCGCCGCCCGCGCCGGGGAGTCTCCCGCGCTGGCTGAACGGCTCGCCGCCACGGGCCGGCTGACCTCCCGGGACATCGCGGACTGCGCCGCCGCCGGTGACGTCATCTGCACCAACCTGATCAGACAGGGAGGCCGCAGAGTCGGCAGGGTGCTCACTGGACTCGTCAGTTTCATGAACCCCTCGATGATCGTCATCGGTGGCGGGCTTGCCGAACTCGGACCCACCCTGCTTGCCGAGATCCGCGCGGTCATCTACGCACGGTCCCTGCCGCTGGCGACGGGAAACCTCAGCATCGTGCGGTCCGAACTGGGATCCCGCGCCGGAGTTGTCGGCGCGGCCGTCCTCGCCAGCGAACTCGCTTACGGGAGATTCACATGAACGAATCCGCCGGGCACACCGCCAGACGACACCCCCGGCGTGGTGAAGGGCTTGCCTGGCGTCCGTGCCGTGGACGGAGTGGAACTGACCCTCCGGTCCAGCGAGGTGCACTGTCTCCTAGACGAGTCATTCCGATGTGATCAGTGGTCGTAGGCGATGAGGGATCGTAGGACCGGCTGGCCGGTCTTGTGGTTGTGCCAGATCGCAGCAGCCATCGCGAGGACGCGCTGGGCGACGCGGACGGCGACGCCTTCGAAGGTCCGGCCGCCGTGCTGTTCCAGGTCGAGCTGGCCCTTGAGGGTGTCGTTGACCGACTCGATCAACTGCCGCACCGACTTCAGCAGGGACTCGCCCTTGCGTTTCTTCTCGCGCTTGAACGACGGCCGCAGCAACTCAGCGCCCCTCAGGGCCAGATCGGCCTCGAACTCCCTGGAAGCGAAACCCTTGTCGGAGATCACCAGCAGCCCCGGCCGGTTCGTGACCGTCTCGGGTTCGCGGTCGAGCATCGCGGTCAGTACCTCGCGCTCATCCAACTTCGGGGTCGCCAGAGCCCACAGGATCGGCATCCCGGTCGGGGTGCACACCAGGAACAGGCGCAGGCCCCAGAAGAACCGGCTGTGACTGGCGCAGTACCCGTATCCGGCCCAGCCGGCCATGTCCGACCGCTTCACCGTCGGACGCGAGCGACCGCACTCCACCGGCGTCGAGTCGACGATCCAGTGGTTGTCGAACCAGAAGTCCGTATCGACGGCCAGCAGCCGTATCGCCTTCTTGACCAACGGCAACGCAGCCCGCAGCCGCTTGTTCCAGCCCGGCTGCCTGGGCACGTACGGGAACATCCCGCCCAGGCGGGAGTCCACGAACCGCAGCCACCGCGACTCCGAGGTGAAGCCCAGCAACGCCTGCGCGACAGCGAGGCAGACAAGCTCGGAATCCGTCAGCCGCGGCGGCCGGCCCAGCCACCGGGTACCCCCGATCTCGTCGTCGATCTTCACGTACAGTGCGGTCAGCAGGGCGTCCAGGTTGTTCGTCACACAACGATCTTGGACGCCCTGTCTGCGTTCCCGGACACACCGTCAGCATTCGGAATGACTCGTCTAGGGCAGAACGGCTCCGGGAAGTCCACCCTGATCAAGATCCTCTCCGGGGTCCACCAGCCCGACGCCGGGGAGATCGTCTGGCGGGGCGAGCCGGTGTCCTTCACCGGCCCCCGGGCGGCCATGAAGGCCAGCATCGCCACCTTCTACCAGGAACTCGACATGGTCCCGGACATGTCGGTGGCCGAGAACAACTGCCTCGGCCGCGAGCCCGCAGGGCCGGGGGGCGTGCGCCGTGCAGAGAAGCGCCGCCTCGCCAAGGAGGTCCTCACCCGCCTCAGTCACGGTGAGATACCGGTGGGCCAGGCCGTCGGAAGACTCCCAGCCGCCGCCCGGCAGATCGTCAGCATGGCGCGGGCGCTCTCCGAAGAGGCCAGGCTGTTGATCATGGGCGAGCCAAGCACCGTACTGGCCCACGACTAGTACTCCAGCAGTACTTCGTGGCTTGACCTGGGGAAACGTCGAGCGGTGGGAGTGTAGCGGGCGGGAAGTCGTCACGGACGGCTTCTGCCCGCACGCCCCTCGAAGGAGTGCCCCCGACGGCAAGGTCGCCCCGGGCCTGGGAAGCCTCGGGTCGTGATCACCGAACAGGCAGCCGAGACCTGGGACCGCGACCTGGACCACCTCTTCACCGCCATCGGGCGCCACTTCGGCCGTGTCGAACCACGCCGCCACATGCGGGACTACGTGCGCGCACTGCTCGCCCCGGTGGCCCGAAAAAACAGCTGGCAACTTGCCGAACACGCTGGCCACGCCACCCCAGACGGACTGCAGCACCTGCTCTCCCGAGCCCGCTGGAACCCCGACGACATCCGCGACGACCTGCAGACCTACGTCGCCGAACACCTCGGCCGCCCCGACGGTGTACTGATCATCGACGACACCGGGTTCCTGAAGAAGGGCACTACATCCGCCGGAGTCCAAAGGCAGTACTCCGGCACCGCCGGCCGCACCGAGAACTGCCAGATCGGCGTCTTCGCCGCCTACACCACCACAGCCGGCCGCGCCCTGGTGGACCGGGAGCTCTACCTGCCCAAGTCCTGGACGGACGACCGTGACCGCTGCCGCGCCGCCAAGGTCCCCGACGAGCGGGAGTTCGCCACCAAGAACACCCTCGCGGCGACGATCGTCCGCAGGGCGCTGGCCTCGCCGCTGCCGGTCGCCTGGGTCACGGCGGACGCCGCCTACGGACAGGACAACCGCTTCCGCCGGATGCTGGAAACATCCGGCGTCGGCTACGTCCTCGCCGTCCCCAAGTCCCAGTTCTCCCTGGCCGGCCCACGCATCGACAAGGCCTTCGAGCAGGCCCCCGACCAGGCATGGGAACGCCGTTCCTGCGGCGCGGGCGCGAAGGGACAGCGCGAATACGACTGGGCAGCCGTCCAGTTGCGCCCAGTGTCCGAGTACGACCACCAGGACGGCGTGTTGATCCGTCGACGGTGGGCGCTGGCACGGCGCAGCTTGAGTCGGCCGGACGAAATCGCCTACTACCTCGGCTACGCACCGCTGGATGTCGGTGTGGACGAACTGGTGCGCGTCGCCGGCGCCCGGTGGGCGATCGAAGAGTGTTTCCAGGCAGCGAAGAACGAGTGCGGCCTGGACGAGTACGAAGTCCGCCGCTACGTCGGCTGGTACCGGCACATCACCCTGGCCATGCTCGCCCACACCTTCCTCGTTGCGATGAGCGCGCGAGCAGCCGAAAAAGGGGATCCACTGGTGAGGATGCCGTGGTCATCGAGCTCACCGTGGCAGAAGTGCGACGACTCCTGGCAGCTCACACACCCCGAGACCTTCACACCCTCACTCACGTGTTGAGCTGGTCGCACTGGCGCCGACGACGCCAAGCGGTGGCCCGCCGCTGCCACTACCGACGTCGGGGGCACTCCTTCGAGGGGCGTGCGGGCAGAAGCCGTCCGTGACGACTTCCCGCCCGCTACACTCCCACCGCTCGACGTTTCCCCAGGTCAAGCCACGAAGTACTGCTGGAGTACTAGGGCCTGTGTGGAGTTGTGATCTAGTAGGCCCCGGCCTGGGAGTGCCGGGGCGCTTGGAGTAAAACGGTGGGGTGTCTCGACCTCAACTTTCGGATGCCGAGTGGGAGTTCGTCTCCCCGTTTCTGCCGGTCGGTGAGTACGGGCCGTACCCGGAGAACCTGCGGGCGCACTTCGAGGGCGTCGTGTGGCGGTTCAGGAACGGGGCGAAATGGCGGGAGCTGCCCGAACGATTCGGGCACTGGTCCAGCATTTACGGCCGGTTTCGGCAGTGGCGGGATGCCGGGGTGTTCACCGCGGTGTTCCAGGGTGCGATCGCCCAGGCGGCGAAGCGGGGCCTGGTGGACTTGTCGCTGGTCAGCGTTGACTCGACCACGGTCCGGGCCCATCATGATGCTGCCGGGATGATCGTGGAGCCCGGGACCCTGGACGCGTTGGAGAAGGCCGCCGCGGAAAAAGGGGCGCCGGCCAGGAACAAGACGGGCAACTGGACCCGGAGCGGGAAGAACGACGACGCGTGAGGCGTCGCCGCAAGGCCCGACTCGCCGCCGCCGACCTGGGACGTTCCCGCGGCGGTCTGACCACCAAGACGCACCTGTCCTGTGTGCCGCAATGCCTGCCCCTCTCGCTCAGGATCACTGCGGGGCAAGCCGGGGACAGTCCGCAGTTCATCCCCGTCCTGAACAAGATCCGCGTCCCCGGCCCGGTCGGCCGGCCCCGCACCCGGCCAGACGCAGTCGCGGGCGATAAGGCGTACTCGTCCCGCCAGAACCGATCCCACCTGCGCAAACGTGGGATCAAGGCGGTCATCCCCGAGAAGAAGGATCAGGCCGCCCACCGCAAGAACCGCGGCTCACGCGGCGGACGGCCCGTCACCTGGGACAAGCAGCTGTACAAGCTCCGCAACAGCGTCGAACGCACCATCAACAAGATCAAGGACTGGCGCGGCCTCGCTGTCCGCTACGACAAAAAGCCTGAAAGCTACCAGGCCGGACTCGAATTATGCGCCGGTCTCCTCTGGATCCGACACCTCGGATCACAGTCTTGATCGGGGCTTGTAGAAAACTCCATCGCCGCAGGTCAGCGGGTGGCCAGGAGATCGCTCTGGAACGCACACCCGCCACTACGGGAACGTTCAGGCGATCGCTGCAGGTCAGGACGGTTGCGGACAGACCGACGGCAAAAGTCGGGAGTTCGCAGCAGCGAGCCGAGCCCGAGGAAACGCAGGTCCTCACCGAGCTGGCCGGTCGGATCGTTCGAAGCGCGCTGCTGAGTTCGGGACCCCATCTCCACAAAGCCGGTCCCCAACCGTCCGTATCCCGCCGAGCTCGCTTAATACAGTCCAGGGCGAGACGCAGGTCCATCCGGCCTTCTCGCCGCCCGAGCGGGCAATCGTGGTGCCGCCGTCGACGGTGCGATCACTCGAACGGACAGACCGGATTCGGCGCGTCCTCGAACCGCGGCGCGCAGTGCGCGAGCACTCCCGGTCGTCCCGCGGGGCTCCGGGGGTACTCCGCCGCGGACTCAGAACTCCTCGTAGACCTCCGGGTCCCCGCCCAGCCGCCGGGGGACGTGGTCCGCGACGGACCGCATCTGGGCGGGGCTGAGAGTGAAGCCGAAGATATCGAGGTTGTCGCGCTGCCGCTCGGAGCTCGCGGACTTGGGGATGGGAATCGCGCCAAGCTGGGTGTGCCAGCGCAGGACCACCTGGGCCGGGGTCACTCCGAGGTCCTCGGCAACGGTGATGATCTTGGGTTCGTCCAGCAGGTGCTTGCCGCAGCCCAGAGGGCTCCAGCTCTCCGTGCGGATGCCCTTGGCCTGGTGGAACGCACACAGGCCGTCCTGCAGCAAGTAGGGGTGCAGTTCGATCTGGTTGACGGACGGCAGGACGCCGGTCTCCTTCTCCAGCCGCTCGATGTGCTCGGGAGTGAAGTTCGAGACGCCGATCGAGCGGACCAGGCCGTCCTCGCGGAGCTTGATCATGGCCCGCCAGGAGTCGACGTACTTGTCGACGCGGGGCAGCGGCCAGTGGATCAGGTACAGGTCCACGTACTCCACGCCGAGCCGTGCGCGGGACGCCTCGAAGGAGGCCAGGGTCTCCTCGTATCCGTGGTGCCGGCCGGGGACTTTCGTCGTCACCACGATCTCCTCGCGAGGGACGTCACTGCGCGCCATACCGCGGCCGACGCCGGTCTCGTTGTGGTAGCTCGTCGCCGTGTCGACGAGGCGGTAGCCCATGCCGAGGGCTCCGGCCACCGCCTCCTCTGCCTCCGCGTCTGTCATCGGCCAGGTACCCAGACCGATCGCCGGGCTCGCCGTTCCGTCGTTGAGTGTGTGGACCGGAATGTTGGTCACCGTTGGGCTCTCTTTCGACTGTGTCATACACCCTGCGTCACCGATGGGGTGAAGCGTTGATCAACCGGACGGGCGGGGGACGAGGCCCGCGCGTCTGACCTCACCGGACGTCGTGCAACTCGCGGGTGCACTTCGCACCGCGGTCTCCTTCACGCGCCGACGGGCTCGCAAGGCCTCGTCGTCACCACTCGCGAGCCCTGCCACGGTCGTCGGGTAGCCCGTGCAGGAAGTCAGCGCTGACGAGTTCGTGGTCGGAGATGGGATGGCTGGCCGAGTTCACCGCAGGTCGGCACAGGGGATTTCGTGCGGCCAGGCCGCGCCGGAAAAGCCAGTCCATCCTGCGGTGCGGGGCGCGGGGCAGGCCGTTGCCCAGGGTGCGACGAGTCGGGACCGCCGAGTTGCAGTCCAGCCAGTCGAAACCCGCCGCTGCGAACACGTCGAACAGCGGCTCGTGGTGACCAGGTTTGGCGAACCAGTCGTCCGGCGCTTCCTCATCGGGTACGTCTGCTGTGTTGAAATCGCCGCCGATGACGGTGGGCAACGTCGAATCGGTCGAGTCGACGAGCGCCGAAAGCTCCGCGGACCTCGTGTCGGGATCGGACAGGCTCTCCAGATGGACGCTGCCCACCCTGATCCGTTCCGTACCGACAGCGACGGTTGCGAACAGAGCCCGCCGACCACCGATCCGGCGGTGGTGCCAGTCCAGTGAGTACCACAGGCCTTGTGCGGGGGAATTCACGACCAGCGGTTCCGACAAAGGGAAACGGGACAGAATTCCATTGCCATGGATTCCGACCAGGTTGCGCTCGTCAGCGAACTCGACTTGCTCGGATTGATTGCCCATGCCCAGCTCAAGAAACTCCGCGCAGTACGCATAGCCGAAACCGAGCTCTTCGGCCAGTGCGCGCAGTGTGTGCAGATTGGCGGAACGGGCCATGCCCACGTCCATCTCGGACAGCAGCACGACATCGCAGCCCGATTCCCTGATGAGCTGCGCGCTTGCCCCGACGTACTTGCAGCGCTCCGCGTTCCACGCGCCTATCCGTACTGGCCCGTCATGTTTCGAGACGGCATTACTCGGCTGACGCACTTCGATCTGGCCGAAGATTTCGGCCTCACCGAACAGCCGGTCATGCTCGGCCGGATCGCCTGTGGCCCGCCGGGCACGCTCAAGGAAATCAGTGTCCACCGCAGAAAATTCCGCCACTACGTCCTGCCGCATGCCGTTCATGCGCGTTCCCCCACGTGCTCACCGGGCCGCGCGGGCAGGATTCGATCGAGATCGACATCGGCGCGGAACCGCTGCGCGATCTCCACCGACTCGCGCCAGATCCCCTCGCGCAGAAGGGTGGGGGTGAAACCGAGCTCCGAGAAGCTCTCGTTGGTCACGCTGAGGGTGTTCTGCGCCTCCTCGTTCCTCGGATTGTCCACGTAGGAAATCTCAGCACCAGTCTGATCCGATATCACGGTGGCTACATCCAGCACCCGCAGGCACTCGGCCACCTGATTGCGGACCCGCACCCGATCACCCGGCGCCGGCGGGTTCTCCAGGGCGAGGTTGACGCAGTTCACGGCATCTTCGAGGTGGATGAACGCGCGAGTTTGCTCGCCCACGCCGTATACGGTCAGGGGGTGATTGAGCGCCGCCTGCATGAGGAAACGGTTCACCACGGTGCCCCAGACGGAGTCGTAGTCGAAACGGTTGACCAGAAGATCACTCTGGCTCGTCAATCGGGTCTGCGTTCCCCAGACGACACCCTGGTGCAGATCGGTGATCCGGAGGTTGTCGTACCGGGCATAGAACTCGAACAGTTGCGCATCCATGCACTTACTGAGGTGGTAGATAGAAACCGGTTCGAAGGGATGCAGTATCTCCACTTTCCGGTCCGGGTGCGCAGATGACGGGACGGTGACCTCAAGATAGCCCTCCGGCATCGTCCAGTCCTTCGACGAATAGCCGTACACCCCCACCGACCCAAGGTGCACAATGTGCGTGGGCACCCCTGAGAGGCGAGTTGCCTCAAGCAGGTTCTGAGTCGCCATCAGGTTGTTACGCACCGTGTAGGTTCGATGCGTCGAGGACAGCATCGAATAGGGCGCGGAGCGCTGTTCGGCGAAGTGGACAACGGCGTCCGGCCGGTATTTGTCCAGGAGTCCGCTCAGAGCCTCGACGTCCGCCGAAACATCCAGCTCGACAAAGTCGATGGTCCGGCCCGACAAGGCACGCCATGTCTCCAGCCGTCGCTCCGGGCTCTGGATCGGGGTCAGCGAGGCCGTTCCAAGTTCAGCATCGATCTTGCGGCGGCTGAGGTTGTCGACGATGACGACATTGCGACCCCGGTCAGACTGGTCCAGAGCAGTGGGCCAGCCGCAGAATCCGTCCCCACCGAGGACAAGGACGGTCTGAGGGCGCTCATTTGGCATATGCAACTCCTTTTATCTGGGTGCCGGATGTCGGCGGAAAACGGTGCGACCAAAGCCGCGAGCGGGCCGAGCCGGGCACGACCGAGCAGATCAAGTCCGATTCCACGGACCGGTCACTGTCTTCGTCCGTGCAATCGGATATCTATGGGGCGTCCGCGTGGCGCGTCAGGCGGACGCGGAGGAACCGAACGACCAGAGCAGACGGACGTCACCGGCTCCCGCCGGCCCTGACGAGGGCGGAGAAGCGGGAAGCGACGTCCTGCACAAATCAGTTGGCCGCGAGGCCGGCCTCCAGGGTCTGCTGATGGTGCGTCACCCAGGCATGTGCGGCCCGAATCTCCTCCGGGACGCCCGCCTCACGCAAACTGATCAAGGCCGCATCTCCGCCGGCGGCTCCGCTCTCGATACCCCACCAGCAGCGTTCCTGCCACGCGGCCACATTTGGTACCAGCTCCTGGCGGTCGGCGGATGCCAGACCGTAGGCATCCGCGACCTCACGGATCCGTCCGGACGCCCATACCGGATCCGTGCCGGGACCGAGGCTCAAGTACTGCCAGCACAGATGCGCCACATCATGGACACGCCGACCTGGTGCCGCCAGGTCCCAGTCGATGAGAGCGATGGGCTCCAGTGGTTCATCCGTGGAGCGGTACACCGTGTTCTTGGGTGACAGATCGTTGTGGCACACCACCTCATGCCCGTCCGCCAGAGGATGGCCTGCCGTGAGGTCGTGGGCCGCGCGGACCAGGCGGGCAAGCGCGGTCAAGGCCGCGGAGGAGGCGACCGCGGGGTTGCCGCCCTGCCAGGGCACATATCCCTGGACATAGCTGAGCGTGTCCCGGCCCTCCTCGTCTCTACCGAGGTAGCGGGGCGCGCCGTTCCAGGAATTCGCTTCGTAGTGCTGCAGCAGGCGGTTGACGAAACCGGAATTCCCGGTCGGACTACGTCGCACCGTGCCGTCCACCAGGACCACGCCACTTATGAAGCCGCCGAGGAGTTTCTCGATTTCATTCACGGTGTAGCTCCTACCCTAAGTCTTTTCGCTCACGAACGCGGTGAACCGGGCAGCTGCCGCAGCCTCTCGGAGAGCATGGCCGTGGGTACCAGTACCTCTGGCGTGGGCTCAAGACCGAACGGCACCACGGGCACCTGCCGGGGATCCCGGGTCCGTGTGACCTCGGCGTGGGTGGCGCTGCTCACGATCATCTCCGCCCGGTCGGGATGTACCAGGTGTTCGAAGTCGATGTAGCGCTGCGCGTAGGTGTAGCGGCACGGGGCGAAGGCATCGGGTATCTCACCCTGTACATGAGCCTGGCGCAGCGACTGCCACGCCTCGCCGTTCCAGATCTCCTCGAAGGTGTTCTCGCGCAGGGAGCCGAGGGTGTACTCGCCGTTGCCGATCAGGTGGTCGCAGAATCCGACGTCCCCGTTGTAGCGAATGTACGCATAGCTCCACGGGTGCATGCAGGCCGGCTTGCGGACCATCTCCGGCAGCGCCAGAGAAGGGTCCGGCGCGGCACCGAGCTGCACGACGACGCCGAGTTCGCGGCCGGCCTCGGCCGCCTCGGCGTACGCCTCGCGCGTCCGGCCCAGGTCCTGGCGCAGGTGGGAGGGGTCGTCGGCAGCGGCAACCAGCGGGTGGATGACCAGGAGCGGAATGTCCAGCCGGCTCGCGAGCCGCACGATGTCGGCGAGCTCGTCCAGGTTGTCCATGCTGGAGACGACATTGAAGTTCACATGGTCGCGCGGGACTTGGTAGCGGTCGCGCGCCTCCACGAGGGCGCGGCAGGTCGCTTCGAGCCGCTCCAGGCTTCCGCCGCCCCGCAACTTCTTGAACAGGGCGGGCGAGGCGGCGTCGCACGAGACGGTGACGATGCCCTGCCCCCGCATCATGGCGTCCCAGACGGCGGGCCGGTTGATCTGGCCGTTGGTCACGACCCGGACCCGGACCTGATGCTCGAGGGCGCGCAGCACCATGTCCCCAAAGCCGCTGAGCATGGTGGACTCGCCCCAGCCGCGGACGTCCACCAGATGCGCGTACGGGAAGAGTTCGTCGGCCAGCCGGTCGAACATTTGCTCGTCCATGTTCAGGGCCGGGTCATACTTTTCCCCGAAGCGGCACATCGGGCATTTGAGGTTGCAGTTCTCGGTGAGCTCAACGAACAGAGCCAGCGGCCGGCTGCGCAGCTTGACCGCCCCTTGCTGGTACTCCTCGAGGTTCAGGGCCTGGTTGTCGCGGCGTCGGTCCGTGAGCTCGAACGGATGCACTGACGCGGTCAGAAGTCGGTCGTCTTTTCGCATATCAATCTCCTTACCGGAGTGAAGACGGTTGGGTGTCGCGTCACCGATCGGTGCGCGGCGTGGTGAGTAGCGCCAGCGCCTGCTGCACGCCCACGGAATCGTCGAGAGTGACGTAACTTTCCCCGCGCCCACTCACCATGTGGACAAAGCGGTCGACCATCAGTTCGTACATGTCGACGCCCGCGTAGGTGGTCAGTTCCCGGTGCCCGTCCGCCGTCAGCAGGGTCAGACGACCTTCTCCCGTACCGGGGTTGAAGCAGTGGTCAAGGCTGAGGCTGCCCTTGTCTCCGCGGACCACCAGCCGTGAGTCGTGCCAGGGGAGCAGAAAGCTCGCCGAGAGCTGGGCGGTCCTGCCACGGCCGTAGTCGAGAACGGCACAGGTGTGGAGGTCTACGCCGGAGTCACCGCGGTGGCTGACGGCGGAGCCCGTGACAGGGAGGCCGCCGTACACGAGGTTGGCGGCGTCGGCGATGTAGCACCCGAGGTCCAGGAGTGCCCCGCCGCCCAGTTCGTCCGACATCCGGATGTCAGCAGGATCTTCCAGGACGAAGGACAGTGCGGCTTCCACGCTGCGGACCTCGCCGACGGCGCCCGCACGGATCCGCTCGACGAAGGCCGCGAACTGGGGGTGGACGCGGTACATGAACTGCAAGAACACCGGCCAGGGGCTCATCTGTTAATCTCATCAGGAGGTACCCATGAAAATGCTCATCATCTTCTCTTCTACCGAAGGGCCCTCCGCCTTCCGTACGACTCCTCAGGCCACTTCCCAAAGACCGGCATCCAGGATCCGAGCGGCCTTGGTGATACTCCCCGGCATCAGGTGCCGGTAGGTCCGGTACGTCTCCTCGATGGACTTGTGGCCCATCCATTCCGCTACGTCGGTGATGGGGATCCCGTTCCCGAGAGCGTTCGAGGCGAAGTAGTGCCGGAAGCCGTACATCCCCACCCCTTCCTCCGCCGGAAGGTTCGCGAAGAGCCTCTTCACACGGCGCCGCTCCATGCCTTCCGTGAAATAGCCGCCCGGGCCACGCAGCAGGTAGCCGTCGTTCGTGGTGCCGAGTTTGGCCTCGTAGCGCTCGATCGTCTCCCGGACCGACCGCGGCAGAGGAACCTCCCTGAACTCCCCCACCTTGCGGTGCTTCAGCTTTGCCGGCTTCAGCGTGTTGGAATGGATCTGCTCACGCACCCGGTAGACGTCCCGCGCCACGACATTGTTGACGTTCACCGCCCGCGCCTCGCCGTTTCGCAGGCCGCATCCCGCCATCATGGCGATCTCCAGCGCGAGGTCCTCGTCGGCGACGAGCAGCGCCTTTTTCACATAGGCGAGAGACGGGATAGCCACCTTCTGCCGGACGTACTCCGGTTCCTGGACACCCTTCACCGGGTCGTCCGCCATGGCCCCCTTGGCATAGGCGTCTCGTAGGACGGTCTTGAGGGCGCGAAATATGTTCACCTGGTTCCCTCGGCCGACCCCGTCGCTCTCCATCTCGTCCAGGAAGCGCTCGACCACGATCGGTGTGACCGAGTTCAGCTTTCGTGATCCGAGGCGGGGAACGATGTGCACATTGATCGAGCTGTCGACGTGCTCGCCCGTGGAGTACTCCGTCATCTTGCGCTGCCGAGGCCGCCACTGCTTTGCGTACTCCTCGACCGTCTGCTGACCCAGTTCGCGGCGGGCAGCCGCCACGGACGGCGCCGTCGTCCTCTTCTCCGCGTAGAGCTGAGTAAGGCGCTCGATCGCATCGTCCTGCGTGCTGTAACCGGACTCCTCGCGCTGCTTGCCGAGCGCGTCCCTGAAACGGATCGAGTACGGGTGAGGGCAGCGGGTGGGCTTCGTGCAGCCGCAGTCCTTGAAGAAGGACCCCATGCCGCGGGCGAGCTGTCGGGCCATCTAACACACCATCCGTTCCAGCACCGAGATCCATACACCGGCGCCGCGCTGCGGGTCGAAGGTCAGCAAGCGGAGACACGACTGCGACGCGTGCTGACCCTTTGCTGACCCGAGGGGGGCACATGATGCCCCTGACCTGCGGCGACGCCAAATAGCTAGATCTTGGACTTGAACATGGTGCGCAGCATGGAGGTACTCCCGACTTGTCTGCTCCCTGCCTGCTTATCGCTGGTCAAGGGCGGTCTCCGGAGCGTACAACGATTCGTATGTTCGGTCAGCTGGCCTCGGGTGTTTCAGGGCTCACACTCACCCGTCGCCGACTCTCCTAATGACCCATCAGCTCTCGGCGCCAGACCGTGCGTCGCCGACGGGCCGTTGTCGCGCCGACATGCCGACGTGTACCCCCGTGATCCTCGAACATCCCTCGTCAGCGGCCTCACCACGACAGGAACCGAACTCAAATCACGACGGTGTCGAAGCCCAGCCCTTTGGCACTCGCCCGGTGAACGAGCACGATCCCCGGGCGGCCGAGGTCCAGTGTGCGGTAACGGCTTTGTTCCGCTCGGGCCCGGGAGGTGTACAGCTGTGGCTTGAGCCGAGGTGCTCTGCGCTCCAGGCTGCGTATCAGCCGTCCGTCGAAGATCCACAGGTCGGTGCCCGGGACGAGCAGGTCCCACCCGTGGTGCCGGGGGAGCCAGCGCACCTCCTCGCTGGCTTCCACGTTGGCGCGGGTCTGGTAGTGCTCCCACGCGATGTAGTCGGTTACCGGCTCGGACACGACCTGACGCGCCGCACATGCACGCCGCGGGCGACAGCGTCCGCGATGTTCTGGTGGTAGGGACGCCACCAGGAACCCCGGTCGTCCCAGTCGACGCGCCGGCCGCCCTGCCAGGCTTCGAAGCGGGGGTTGGTGAAGTAGGCGTCCCTCATCTCCAGATGGGCGGCCGACTGCCTGGTGTCGGCGAGGAGTTCAGCGAACTCCGGGATGCCAGCGGGTGGTACCGGAGGCGCCGTCGCGACCTCAGGGGGGTGGCCGGCGTCGGTACGGTGACCGGGAGGTGCTGGCCGCGATTGTGTTCGTAGCCACGTCGGGTTGTACCTGGCAGCAGGTGCCGTCGGCGTCGTTCGGGCCGTCGGAGGCGACGGCCCACCGCCGTTTCACGGAGTGGTCGAAGTCCCGGGTGTGGGCCAAGCTCCACCGCCTGGTCCTCGACGAACTGGGCGCACGCGGCGAGTTGAACTGGTCCCGTTGCGTGATCGACTCGGTGAACATGCGGGCCCAGGGAGACCTGACAGGTCCGAATCCTGTCGACAGGGGCAATTAAGGCTCGAAGATCCACCTGATCACGGAACGGTCAGGTCTGCCCATATCCGTCGGGATTTCCGAGGCCAACCTGCATGACAGCCGGGCCCTGATCCCGCTGGTGAAGGGCATCCCGCCGATCCGCTCGCGCCGCGGGCGACGACGACGCAAGCCCTCCCTTGTCGTCCTGCGTGCGCTTCACCGGCCGCTCCTCCTCGGTGGCAGGGGCCAGGGAGAACGGGGTGTAGCCGCACGGGGACGCAGGTGCCATGGAACGAGGGCGTGCAGGAGGTGGCTAATCATCGGCCCGGCCGTCGAGATGTGCCCGTCAGGCCGTTGACCGGGTGCCGCTTCGACGGAGGATGGAGGAAGAGAGCGGGTCTGCGTGGTGAAGTGTGGGCCTCTGATAACTCCGACAGCAGGGAGCGTTTCTTCCAATGACCGCACAGCCCGCACGCCCTGGGTGCACCGGTCCCGAGACCGCCTCGGTCATGGATGTCTCGCCGTTCAAGCCTTCTCTCGTCAAAGCGGTGTTCAGGGACGTGACCTCGATGCACGTCTCTCGGTCGGCCGCGTGGGCCGCCGCGTCGGTGACGCGGACAGTGCTGACGGAGATCATCGACGGCGCGAGGAGAGCGGCGGCGGCGGAGGCCCGGAAGAAGCTGATTCCCGGGGACCTTCTCGCGGCGATCGACCGCAACGTCGAGCTCGAGGTAGGGAACAAGTGGTACGACCACAGCCCGACGTTTCAAGGCCTGACCGGTGTCATGTACGACGCCGAGGGCGTCATCGTGCCTTCTCGTAAGCGCAGCAGGTCGCGCAAACCGAGTGCTGTGGTCGGCGCCCACAGGTTCGAGGCAGGGGTCAAGAAGCTGCTGCGGAGCCAGGGGGCGACGGCCGTCCCGGCGATGGTCCGCGACCTGGACGGAATCGCGAGCGTGTTCCTGACGGACCTCGCCCGGGACGCGGCCATGGTCGTCCGCGAGGGCGGGGTCAAACGTTTCGCTACGGTCACCCTAGTGATGTCGGGAGAACCGGCCCCACCCCCGTTCCTCAAGGATTCCCTCCGGGCCCTGCCCGCCCGCAGTACCATCGGCAGGGATGACATCCTGGCCGCCACCACGATGCAGTTGTTCGGCGGCAACCTCAGGCAGCGCGCCCTCACCGAAGCACGCGAGGCGACACAGAACACTTCGGTGGGCTGAGCGGGTGTGACCAACATCGCCGCCTGCACCCTCATCTGCTATCGCAGACTCGCCAAATGAGATGACCTCTTAATGGCCCACGGAATGGTCCCCCCGCGAGTGCCAACCCAGTGCCGGCAGCCTGAGACCAACGGGCGGAGTTGAGCCGGCCGACGTTGGCGCGGATCGAGCGTTCACCCCCGGTATGAACGCTGGGGCCTTCTGCAGGAGTCTCGGCAAGAACTCTGCCGCGCGTTTCGCCGGGCGTGCGGGGTGACCGTCTCGGGGGCCAGGGGCCGGTGGCTGCGGGGTGACGTTGGGGTGTCAGGTCTCCCGGTGCCCGCTCAGAACAGTGCCAGGCCCTCGCCGCTGGTGTCCGCGATGACTGGCCGGGACTGGGCGGGGAGGCCGTCCACGCGGTCAGGACCGGCCGCGGCGGCCACGGCAGGGGTCGTCTCGGCCAACCAGATGCGAAACCGGTCGACGGCTTCGCGGTAGGGCACGCGCGCCAGCACACGGTGCTCGCCGGAGGGGCAGCAGTCGACGGCGACGGTGAGCAGACAGGAACGGGGGGCGTTCTGACTGCCCGTCCAGGACACGCGCAGAACACCGCACGGCGTGCGCCCGCGGAGGGCTCGGTGGGTCGGGCGCAGCGATCGGCAGGCTATGTGGGCGGTCCATGCGGCGAGGTGCGGCAGGGGCAGGGTGGTGCGGGCGCGGCAGCCTGGGCAGCGGTGCCAGTGGCGAAGCCAGTCGTCGGTGTCGGTGTGGAAGAGGCGTGTGTAGCGGTTCGCCACCCGGATGTCGTTGCTGTACAGGTGGTCCGGACGTTCAAGTGTGTTGCAGGACTGGCAGACGGGGGCGCGGACGTAGCCGTGTTCGTGGCAGTGGTCGAGGACCGCGGCGGGCGCGGTGCGGCAGACGGCGCACGCCCACCCGGCCACCCTGCGGGAGGTACCGGGCTTCCTGCTGAGCACCGAGTACAGCTGGCCTTCCAGCTCTGCGTTGTACGGGCGCGGTGAGGCGGTGGGACCCTCGGGGCTCGTCGTCTGCCGACCGTCGGCGTCTCGGGCCCGCCGGGGGTGGGAGGGCGGCTCGGTGGCGGCTGCGCCTGCGCGGCGGGTCCGCGCGGCTTGCACCCACCGCGCTTCGGCGTGCTCGGCCGCGTCGAGCAGCCTGACCACGGCGCGCGGCAGCCACCACGTCCGCTGCGTCCCGTCGCGGGTCTGCTCCACGAGCATCAGTCGCCAGTCGATCCCCGCCAGATGGGACGGCCGGCCAAGGTCACGTCGTGCTGCCCGCTCGGGGCCGCCCGGCTCCCGAAGTTCCCCCGTGATGCGCCGACGCCAACGCAGCGTCGTCTCCTCGTCGCACTGCTGCCTCGGCGCCCCACGAAACGGACCGACGCGGACCAGGTCCCGCCGATCCATCCCCACCGCGTTCAGTTCCGCCGCCGCCCGGCGCACCGCGACCTCCGGCACACTCCACTGACCGTCGCTCGCCCTCACCGTCACCACCACATGGCCGCCGAGCAGGACGTACCCCACCCGTGCATGGGCAGGAGAGCGGGTGAATGCCCCAGAAGCCGTCGGCACAGCACTGTCGGCCGTCAGATCGACCCACAGAGCGTCCGCGGCACCCAGGGTGATCAGGCCGTCCGTACGACCGGGTATGACACGCTCCGACATGCCCACAGGCTAACGGCGCCGACGCGGCAACGGGCTTCCAAGCGCCGACCGCTGGGGCGTGGAGCCGTACCCGCCGAGCGGCGTAAGCGGTCGGCGAAGCCGCGTTGTTACCCTCCGCGCCATGCCTCATTCAGCAGCGCGGGAGATGCGCTCTCCGATCCTTTCGATCCATCCATACGTACCGGCCATCGAGCAACAGGGCGATGTGATCTGCTCCATGGCCTCGCGCGGCGACTGCGACCACAAGCTCGTCGCGGAAGTGCGACCCGAGTTCAGCGACGGCACCTGTCCCAGGTGGCGGGTGTGCGGCGAGTGGCTGACCAGTCACCCGTCAGCCATCGCCCACATCACTACGAACGGCTTCCAGGAGCCCGCCGTCCCTTGACGGGTCAGTGCCGGAGCCCTGCGGCGGCGACTACGCCGGCCGATACACGGCCTGGCCCGGGTCCGGCCTCACGATCACACCGTCCTGGGCGAGCTCGCGCAGGTTGCGGCGGGCCTCCTTGCCCGCGGCTTCGTCGTCCGCCGGCCGGTACCCGGCGACTCGTAGAGCCAGTACGGCACGTTCGGTGTCCCAGGTGCCTCCCAGCGCCTGGATCACCGCGGCGAGCGCCTGCTTGTGCGTCAGCGGGTTCTCGGTCATCTCACCCTCCCCTTCCGAAAACCGCCACAGCATGACACACGGGGGCAGGGCTCCACCTGGCCGGATCAGCTCAGAACCGGAACCCGAACCGCCCTCCTCGCTCTCATCCGTCAGCCGTGGCTCGATGATGCGGTCCTCGACGCTGAAGCCACGCTGGATCGCCTTGGAAAGGTCGTCGGAGTTGAGGCTGACGATGTACTGCATGTCCTCGTCCTCGGCGACCTGGGCCGCCAGCGTGAGGAAGATGCTCAACCTCGACCTCGGTGAGGGACGTTGCCGCCGGTTCCGGCATCATGCCCCCATGACAAACGGGGTGGATGTACCCACAGCAGCGGCCGAGTTCGACCGGACCGCCGTGGCGGACACCGAGTCGGTTGCCGAGGACGAGCGCAAGCAGGTGCTGTCCCAGTTTCCGTTGGAGGAGTGGGCAGAGCTGCCACTGGAGCGCTACGCCCTCGGGCAGGCCGCGCCGCCCGGGTCGGGGCCGACGTACTGTCGGCTGCTGGAGTTCCTCACTCCGAATCTGGGCAGCATCAGGGGCGGTAGTGCCGCGAAGCACATCATGTACCACCACAACTCCGGCGAATGGCGGCTGGCCGCTCCGCTGAGGGGTATGGACCCGCAGGACGCCTGGGCGGAACTGCGCGGACAGTTCGTCCGGGCCTTTGATGCCGTCGGGGCAGGGGACTTCGAGGCTTTGGACGACCTCGAAGTGCTGCGGTACGGGCCGACGTTGGTGACGAAGTCCCTGGCGACCTACTTCCCGCAGCACTTCCTGCCGATCTACGCGGCCGAGCATCTGCGGACGTTCGTCACGCTGCTCGGCGGCGAGGCGCAGGCCGGTGTCCCCGCCTCGCGCACGAACCGTCAGCTGCGCGAACTCGTGCAGGGCCGTGCGGAGTTCGAGGGCTGGACGGGACGGGAGGTGATGCGCTTCCTGTACAAACACTTCAATCCCCGGCAACGCACCATCTGGAAGATCGCCCCCGGCGAGCGCGGCCGTCTGTGGGAGGAATGCCGGGACGGCGGGTTCATCTCCGTCGGGTGGGACGAGCTCGGCGATCTCGGCCAGTACCAGAGCGACACCGAACTGAAGCAGGCCCTGGACGCGCACTGGCCGCGCAGCAGTGGCCCCAGCCTCACCCTCGCTCGCCGGCTGCTGGCCTTCCGAGACCTGGAGGCGGGAGACCGGGTCGTCGCCAACCGCGGTATGGACGAGGTCCTGGCCACCGGCAGGGTCGACGGGAGCTACCGCTACGACCCGGACCGGCCGGAGTTCCACCACGTCGTCCCGGTGGCCTGGGACCCCTCCCACGCACAGAAACTGCCGAAGCCCCAGCACGGGTGGCGGTCCACCTTCGCCAAGGTCGACCCGTCCCTCTTCGCGAGGTTCACCGCACATAACACCGACTCCGGCTCCGGCTCTGCCTCCGACCCGGGTACGGGCCAGGCGCAGGCGGGCCCGCCGGTCGCGCTGCCCGAGGACGTGCAGGTCGTACTGGACGCGCTGGAGCGCAAGGGGCAGGTGATCCTGCACGGGCCGCCCGGTACCGGCAAGACCCGGCTCGCGCTCGGCGCCGCCCTCGCCCTGGACGGCCGTGCGGACGCGCTCGGTGCCGATACCCGTCAACGTGCCGAGGCGCAGGCCGAGATGCTGCACGGCGACCGTGTCAGCATGGTCACCTTCCACCCCTCCTACGGCTACGAGGACTTCGTCGAGGGCTTCAAGCCGGACCTGAGCGCCACCGGCCCAGGGCTTACCCTCGCTCTCACGGACGGCCTGTTCCACAGCCTGTGCAGCCGGGCCGCCGCCCATCCCGACCAGACGTTTCTGCTGGTCGTCGACGAGATCAACCGCGGTGACCTGCCGCGGATCTTCGGCGAGTTGATCACACTCCTCGAACTCGACAAGCGGAACCTGCCCGTCGCCCTGCCCGTCAGCAAGCGGCGCTTCTCCGTACCGCCGAACGTCCGGGTCATCGGCACGATGAACACCGCCGACCGGAGCATCAGCCACCTGGACGCCGCGGTTCGCCGCCGCTTCGCCTTCCTTCCCGTGGGGCCGGACCCGGACGCGGTCTCCGGAACCGTCGGCCCTCTGGACCTGGCCGCGTTCTTCGAGTCCCTCAACTCCCGCATCGCCCGTCATCTCGACGCCGACCACCAGATAGGGCACGCCTATCTGATGCGGGACGGTGAGCCGATCGCCACCGAGGAGGATCTGGCCGCGGCCTTCCACCACGAGGTGATCCCGCTCCTGGAGGACTACTGCCTCGGCCGGGCGGATCTGCTGCACCGTATCCTCGGCGGCCTGGTCGACGCCGAGACCGGGCGTCCGCTCCTCATGCCCCCGCAGGACCTGGCGGACGCGCTGGCGACCGAGTTCACCAGCGGCGTTCCCGGCCCGGATGCCTGACCGCACGCCGGTCCAGCTCGGCGAGTACGAGTCCGCCTCGCTGGAACCCGATCAGCTCACTCCTCGGGACGTCGACCGCCTGCACGCCCTCCAGGCACGGGGCTGCCTCACCCTGACCAGCGAGCGCACCGGGTGGCGGCTCAAGGCCGACGCGACCGTCGGAGTTCTGGTCCTGGACCGTGTCCGCGTGGTCATCACACCCAAGTTCGCCATTCCGGGAGAGCAGCTCATGAGCTGGCTCGCCTACGCCCTCGGCACGCCCGTCCCGGCGACGGCCAGGCGGTGGGCCACCGGCCCCGACGGTTACGCCGACCTGGTCGCCGCCGCCCTGCTCGACCAGTGCGAGCGGCTGCTGCGGGAGGGACTGCGCCGGGACTACGTGCGCCACAGGAGTGTCGAACCGGTGCTCCGGGGACGCCTGGACGTCGCCGCCCAGGCCACCCGCCGCTACGGGCAACTGGACCAGCTGCACATCCGCACCTTCGACCGGGAGGCGGACATCTGGGACAACCGCGTTCTGGGGAGCGCGCTGAAGGCAGCTCTCACCCTGACCGCCAGTCCCGACCTTGCGCGCGCCCTGCACAACGCCGCCGGCGCCTTTCCGCAGGCCCCGACCCCGGCCGCGGCACTCCGCACCCTGGACCGCACCCACTACACCCGCCTCAACGCCCGCTACCGGCCCGCCCACACCTGGGCCCGCCTCCTACTGCGCGGTGGAGGTGTGACCGACCTGCTCACCGATCACGGCACCACGGCGGACGGTCTCCTGCTCGCGATGCCCGCGCTCTGGGAAGCCGTCGTCCGCCGTCTCGGCACCGAGGCCGTCGGCCCGCACGGCGGCCACGCCGTACCCGGCGGAAGCGGCGTCGGCATCACCGTCCGCGGAGACCTGGGCAACGCCTCGGCCTTCCGGCCCGATCTCCTGCTCAGCCTTCCAGGACTTCCAAGCCACGACACGGCACAACGCACGCTGCTGCCCGTGGACGCCAAGTACAAGCGCTACGACCGCCACGGCGTGGGCGCGGCCGATGTCCACCAGCTCCTCACCTACGGCAGCGGCTACGCGGCCGCCGACGCCCCGCTCGCCGTCATCGTCCATCCCCAGCCGGGCAGTCACGCCCAGCGGACCCTCCAGGTGCGCGGCCCCAGGGGCCTGTTGGGCATCATCCACGTCCTCGGCATCGACACCCATGGGCGCCCCGAGGAAGCCGGCACATGGATCCGGTCAGCGCTGCGTTGAGTACCGACACCCGGACCGATACGCCCGGCATGGGCACGTACCTGCATGACTGCCGAACGGTCGCGGCGTCAGTGTGTAGAACGAGTAGTACAGTGAAGAGATGAGTGACAGCGCGGAGGTCCCGCTGAGGGAGCTCAACCAGCAGACATCGCGTGTCCTGGCCCGAGTGGCGGCCGGGGAGACAGTGACCATCACGAAGGACGGCGTCCCGATAGGGGACATCGTGCCCCGCGGTGCGCTGACTGGCCGACCCGCGTACCCGTTCCGCACCGACCCCATGGGCGAGCTGGACATCCCGGACCTGGGCGGTCCCGTGCTCGACGACGAAGAGATCGAGGGGACGCTACGGGGGATGGGCGAAACCGTGACCGGTGGGGCCGATGCCTGACATCCCGGTCGCCATCGCCGACACGAACGCCCTGTACCGACTGTTCACACCGAAGGACCCCCGCCACTCCGCCCACCGAGAAGCTCTCGCGCGAACTGGGCACCTCGTGGTCTCACCCATGGTGCTCACCGAACTGGACTACCTGCTGACCTCACGAGTCGGCGCCAAGGCCGCCATGAACGCGCTGGACTTCATTACCGGCCAGGCGGAGGCCCGCCGGTTCGAGGTCCCCGACACCGCACCGCATCTGAGAAGCGCCATGGCGGTGATGCGCGGGTACGTCGACGCGGACGGCGGTGCGGGAGTGGGTCTGGCGGACGCGATGAACGTTGCCCTGGCGGCGGCCTTCCAGACGGCCGATGTCTTCACGACGGACGCCCACTTCCGCATGATGCGGCCACTGACCGGGCAGCCCTCCTTCCGCCTGCTCCCCGACGACCTCTGAAAGCCGTATCGGCACGGTCTGTCGCGTCGGCGGAGGTACGGGAACGTCCTTATACGCATTGCGGCGACGCCTCAGTGGCTCGATCGTCTGGTGCATCACGCCAGAGCACCACCATGACCTGAGGCGTCGATCCGCGGCGAGCGCCAGTTGTCGTACCCCGCGGGTAGGGTCGCGCGGAGTGGATCGGGAAGTCTGAGCGCCGTCGGGTGCCGGGGCGAGGAGCGGGAGTGAACGAGCGAGACGAGGCCCGCCCGGAAGCGGCGCAGGGCGGGGCCGCCACGGTGTATCCGGAGTTCCTGCTGACCCTGCCGAACGGAGGGCCACAGGCCCGGGGGCTGGTGCTGCCCGAGAAAGGTATGAACGGGAGCCTGAAGTTCCTCGTCCTCGCCGGCTCTCCCGTGCATCCCGAGGAGACCCCCGGCATCCCGCCGTACCCAGCGGCCCAGCGGGAGAGGCTGGTGGCGGACGGCGGTATCCGTAGAGAGTCGGACCGGTGGCCGGATTTCTGGGAGACGACACGGGACATCGAGTGCAACTCCCCCTCCGCGGCCGCCTCCGTGGTGGCGGGGCGCAGCACTGACGGCTTGGCGCAATGGCGTACGGAAGAGGGCTTCCCGCTCGTCGACTACCTCGGGAGCTCGTGGCGCACTGCCCATAAAACCTGGCTGGTGCGGGGCTCCAACGTGTCCGGGCGGGACCTGGTGAAGCGACTGTGGGTGCCCGACGGGTGGGTGACGCTCTCGGCCACTCATCTGCCGCAGGTGGACGAGGCGGACCCCACCAAGAGCGTGCTGCGACGGTTCGTACAGGAGGGGTATGACGCCACCACCTCGTACAGCCAGAAGCAGGCCATGGTCGACGAGTTGCACTCTTTCCTGACCCAGATGCGGTTGGGTGACACCCTCTGCGCCATTTCCGACGGGCAGTTGTACGTGGGCACGGTCACCGGTGAGGCCGAGCAGGTCGAGTCCGAGGGCGGACTGTCCAATCTGCGCCGGAGGGCCAGGTGGAGGCCCGCCGGAGTCCCGTACGACGAGTTGCCGGAGGCTCTCCAGCAGAAGCTTTCGATCCAGCACGACGTCGTCGACCTGACCCCCGTCCAAGCCCTCGTCGACGGGCTGGGCCGAAGCGACGAAGAGCTGACGGAGGAGGCCAAAGCCATAGACCGGGATCCGAGCGTCGAGATCCCGGCGATCGTCGCCCGCCGTGAGCTCGAACTGCCCGAGCCCACGGACGAGCTGGCGGGCGAGTTCCTCGTGCATGAGGTCGCGTGGCTGCGCGAGGTGCGTGAACTCCTTTCGGATGAACGGCAGTTGGTGCTGTTCGGGCCGCCCGGCACCGGCAAGACCTACCTCGCGCTGAAACTGGCCGAGTTCCTCGGCGGCGGGCCCGAGCAGGTCAAGTTGGTCCAGTTCCACCCGTCGTACGCCTACGAGGACTTCTTCGAGGGCTTCCGGCCCCAGGAGGACCCGCAGACCAGAGAGGTCGCCTTCCGGCTCACCGCGGGCCCGCTGCGCGAACTCGCCGACCTGGCCTCCCGCGAGGGGAACCGGCACATCCCGCACTTCCTGATCATCGACGAGATCAACCGGGCCAACCTGGCGAAGGTCTTCGGCGAGCTGTACTTCCTGCTGGAGTACCGCAACAAGTCGGTTCGGCTGACCTACTCCGGCGACGACTTCGCGCTGCCGCCGAATCTGTTCGTCATCGGCACGATGAACACCGCCGACCGGTCCATCGCCCTCGTGGACGCGGCGATGCGCCGCCGCTTCGCCTTCGTCGAACTGTCGCCGCGTACGGAGCCGACACGCGGTCTGCTGCGCCGCTGGCTGGCCAAGGAGGGCAAGGACGCGGAGCCCGCCGACCTGCTGGAGGCGCTCAACTCCCGTATCGACGATCCCGATTTCCGTATCGGGCCCTCGTACCTGATGAAGAAGGGCGTCTACCGGGAGGGCGGCCTGGAGCGGACCTGGCGGACGAAGATCCTCCCACTGATGGAGGAGCATCACTACGGGGAAGGTGTGGACATCGAGAAGCGGTACGGGCTGGCCGCGCTGCGGGAGTCGCTGGGGTGACATCCGCGGTAGACGCCCCGAGCTCCGTCGAACTGGTCGAGCACGCGTCGGCGAGTCGTCTCGTCCTGCCGGATGCGGTCGGCCGTGCCCTTGCCGCTTCCGACATCGTGGACGCGACCCCCGACCCATACACGCCGGGGCACTGGTTGCTGCGGGCCGGCAGCAAGGTCGGGGCCGTGGCCGTCACAGCACCGGGCGGCGGCGGACCGGTCACCGTGCGCATCACGCCCAAGGTGCCCATTATCCGGCTCTTCTTCCTGCTCGGCTACAGCCTTGATCCGAGGAGGAGTTGGCGAAACGGCGAGGTCGAGGTCGCCGAGCACCGCGATCTGCTGCCGGCGCTCGCCCACGCAGTGGAACGGCAGGTGGACCGGGCCCTGCGACAGGGCCTGTTGCAGGGTTATAGGGCGACCGAGGAATCCGCACTCGTCGTCCGCGGCCGGATCAGAGAGGCAGAACAGATACGGCGGCGCTTCGGGGCGATGCTGCCGATCGAGGTGGCGTACGACGAGTTCACCACCGACATCGCGGAGAACCGTATCCTACGCGCGGCCGTCGAACGGCTCCTTCGCCTGTCCGGCATACCGAGCGACGTACGCCGCAGGCTGCTGCACCAGCGCGCCCGCCTGACGGACGTCACGGCGATCGTGCGCGGACAGCCAATCCCCGACTGGCGTCCCACCCGCCTCAACTCCCGCTACCACCAGGCCCTGCGTCTCTCGCGAGTCGTCCTGGACGGCGCCTCCGTCGAACACATCCCCGGCGATCTGCGCATCGACGGCTTCCTCTTCGATATGAACAAGCTCTTCGAGGACTTCGTGACGACCGCCCTACGGGAGATCTTCCAGGGCCAGGGCCGGAGCTCGGGCGGACACACGGCCCGCCTCCAGGACTCCCACCACCTCGACGAGGCCGCCACGATCCGCATGAGGCCGGACTTCGTGCTGTACGAGCCGAACGGCACCCCGTGTGCCGTGGTGGACGCCAAGTACAAGGCCGAGCGACCAGGTGGATATCCCGACGCCGACCTGTACCAGATGCTGGCGTACTGCACGGCCCTCGGCCTGCGCGAAGGGCACCTGGTCTATGCGAAGGGCAATGCCCCACACGCCGCACACCAGGTGCGCCACGCGGGCATCGTCATTCATCAACACGCCCTCGACCTGGACCAGGAACCCCCCGGGCTGCTCACGGACATCGACGAGGTGGCCCAGCGGCTGGTGAACACCCCGCGCGTATGATCGACTGCGGAGTGTCCGTCCAGGGTGGGGAGTTCACCTCGTGCCGCAGCTCGCGTTCGCCAACAGCTTCTGGGAGAGCTAGGACGTCCTGGACAAGCGCGTCAAGGTAGGCGTGCGCAAGGCGATGCAGAAGTTCCAGCTGCTCTCCGTGCCCGAACTGCACGCGGACAAGGGGCTCCACCTGGAGTCCGTGCAGAACGCGCAGGACGGGCGCATGCGGACCATCCGTATCAACGACTTCTGGCGCGGTGTCGTCCTCGCCCCGGACGACGGCAGTGATGTGTTCCTGCTCGTCAACGTCGTACGGCACGATGACGCGTACACCTGGGCCGCCAAGCGGCTGTACACGACGAACTCCGCGACTCGCGCGCTCGAAGTCCGCAACGTGACCGCCATCGAGCAATTGACCCCGGCCCTGGAGAAGGCAGCCGCGGCCGCCGACTCCCTGCTCCTCGCCAAGTACTCGGAAACCGTGCTGCGGGAACTCGGCATCGACGACCAGGTGTTGCGTGCCGCGCGGACCATCATCGACAAAGCACAGCTCAAGGCGTTCGAGACACTGCTGCCGGAGGACCAGTGCGAGGTGCTCCAATACCTCGCGGAGGGGTTCGGCCCCGACGAGGTGTACCGGGACGTGGTCGCCGTTCGCCGTCCGGTCGGTGCGGGCCCCGACCCCGACGAGAGCCTCGCCGTCGCCATCGCGAACACCGCGAACCGCATCACCCTGGTCACTGGCCCCGATGAGCTCGCGGACATCCTGGAGAAGCCGTTCACGGCCTGGCGGGTGTTCCTGCACCCTTCGCAGCGCGCGTCGCCTACCGGGTGTCCTACGGCGGCCCGGTCCAGATCACCGGTGGCCCGGCACGGGTAAGACGGTCGCGGCCCTGCACCGCGTCAAGCATCTCCTCACTCGCTCGCCCGACACCCGCGTCCTGCTGACCACGTACACGAACGCCCTGGCCGGCTCACTGCGCGAGAACCTGTCCCTGCTCCTCGACGGCGACGACGCGTTGCTCGGCCGTGTCGACGTGACCACGGTCAACGCCTACGCACACGGCGTCGTGACCCGCCTCGACGGCAAAGCCCCCTCCCCCATCAACGATCGGGAGGAACGGCAGCTGTGGCAGCGTGTCGTCAAGCAACTGGGGGTGCCGTGGACGGAGCAGTTCCTGGCTCAGGAGTACCGACACGTCGTACTCACCCAGGACCTGCGCACGCCTGACGCCTACCGCAACGCCCTTCGACGCGGGCGCGGCAGCGCGCTGCCATCGGCGCGACGCGATCAACTGTGGTCCGCCGTCGAGTTGTTCGAGTCGATGCTGCGCGCCCAGAAGGCCACCACGCATCTCAAAGTGTGTGCGCGTGCGGCCGACCTCCTGGCCGGATCGGTGCCCACGCACGATCACGTCGTGGTCGACGAGGCACAAGATCTGCACCCGGCGCAGTGGCGTGTCCTGCGTGGCGCGGTGGCACCCAGCAGTGACGACCTGTTCATCACGGGCGACCCGCACCAGCGCATCTACGACTCGAAGGTGTCGCTCGGCTCCCTGGGCATCTCGGTGACCGGCCGCACCCACCGTCTGCGCATCAACTACCGCTCCACGGAGGAGATCCTCGTCTGGTCGACCGGACTCCTCAGCCCGGTGTCGGTCGACGACCTGGGCGGCGAGGGAAGCGACAGCCTCGCCGGTTACCGCTCCCTGCTGCACGGCCGGAGACCCCACGTGGACGGGTACGGCTCCGAACAGGCTGAGGTCGCGGCGCTCGTCGAACGCGTCGAGGGCTGGATCGGCCAAGGCATCCGGCCGTCGGAGATCGGGGTGTGCGCCCGCTTCAACGTGCTGCTCGACAAGGCGTACGACAAGTTGACCACGGCCGGGATCCCGGTGGTCCGGGTCAGGGACAACCCGGGGCCCGGCGCGGACGGGGTGCGGCTTGCCACCATGCACGCCATGAAGGGGCTGGAGTTCCGCTGCGTCACCGTCCTGGGAGTGACGGCAACCGCGGTGCCGTTCGCCCGCGAGGTGACACCGGCCACTGTTGACGCGCTGCAGCATGACTCGGATCTGCTACGGGAGCGGTGCCTGCTGTTCGTGGCGTGCACACGTGCGCGGGAGGCTTTGGCCGTGACGTGGAGCGGGTCGGCCAGTTCGTTCGTGCCGTGACCGAACAGACGTACAGGGCCGGCAATGTGACGCTCCCCGTCAGCTGTCCGGGGCGAGCGCGCCGTTGCCGAGCCCGTCCCTGGCCAGTGCCGCCGCGTCCCGACTCAGCTCCACCACTCGCCGCGCCCGCTCCTCGAACTCCTGAAGCGCGCGGAAGGCCGCTCCGTACCTCCGTTGCTCGGTGATGTCCATCTGCGGGATCCGGGCGCCCTTGCCGTCGAGACGGAAGGTGCCGCTGGTGCTCGTGGAGCGCCGCGTGTTGGCCGCGCTGCGCAGGAAGCCCTGAAGGTAGTCGGTGTCGAGCTGGTCGCTGATCGAGACCGGTTCCGGTTCGCCGTACTCGACAAGCCCTGCGCGCGCGAGGTCGGCGACGCTGACGGTAGGTCCGTCCAGAGCGCTCGGGCCATCGCCCTCGACCAACACCGGCAGCAACTCCGCCAACAGCCTCGCCTGCTCGGTCAGCTCCCGCCGCAGGGTCTGGTACTCAACCGTGTAGTCACGATGGGAGTCCTCGACATGACGGCCGGGAGTGATGTCCACGGCATCGTCGAGCAGATCGATCAGGGGAACGTCCGCCGTCTGCTCGGGACCCGGTTCCAGTGAGCCGTCCGGATCGCTCGCCGTCAGATCGACCATGCGGACACTGGTGACGGCATCCCCCAGCGTCCGGGGGCGACGCAGGTGCCAGAGGTGGACGGGAAGCGCATGCGAGGCCGCCGTGCCCGCCGGAAGGGCGACGACCTGGGTGAGGATGCCCCGCCGCACGAGCTCGGCGCGGATACGGCGGCCCGCCTTGCGGTACGTGCACGTGTACGGAAGGGCCTGGCCATCTTCTGGGCCGGGGCGTCCCTGCCAGCAGGCCGGCGATCTTCAGTGGGACACCAACCAGGGCGTCGGGTGCTCACACCCCCCTTCGACCGGTGCGAGCATCTGGTCCGCTCTGCCGGCAACCGACACAGCATCAGGTCTGCCGCCGTCGTGGTGGCGAGCGGCTCACGACCAAACAGCTCTGCCCGCTGCGGCAAGCCTGCTCGTCTGCGGGAGGAGGTCGTCGGCTCATGCGGGGCGTACCTCCCTGGTTCCGCCCGAGCAACCACTGCCGATGCCGCGGGCACGGCCGCCTCGGCGCCCTGCCGAACGCCCGCTGCGGCGTACGGGTCAGCCGTCGGCCGGAGCCTTCACCCGAGGTCCTCCAGAAGCAGATCCAGCGCGGCCTCCTCGTGCAGGGCGATCCCCAGGGCGTCCATGGTGGGGGCCAGTTCCGCGTCCCACACCGCCTCGGTCGGCGTTCCGATTAGAGGCATCTGGGGCGTGCCCCGCACCTGCGTGCGCGTCGCAAGGTACTCGTAGTCGGCCGCTCGCATACGCCACGATGTGGCTCCGTACCGGTGCATGATCCGGTTGGCCAGCGCGATGCCGGGCCAGTCGAAGTCTCCGTGGTAGGCGAAGGTGCAACCGGATGCCGCCAGCGCGTCCAGGAGGGTGAGAACGACCGTCGTGGCGCTCCCCGAGGTGCAGACCATGGGTGCCGTGCTGCCGGTGTCGGCCGCGGCCTCGACCACGCGTGGGTTCTCGCAGACGTGGACGTGGGTGGCGGGCGGCATCCTCAGGCTCAGTGTGCGCAGTTCGCGCAGGGTCAGGTGGGTTTCCATGTGGTGGTCGGCACGCTCGCGCAGGGCCGCCTCCCGCCAAGTGCCGCCGGTGGGGTGAAGGCCGTACGTGAGCGCCGTGCTGGACACCTCGTCCGGGGTGACCGAGGCCATGCGCCACAGGGCCCTGCGCGCGGGCGCATCCGCGGGGAGCTCGACACCGTGCGCCAGCGCGATGCCACGGAGGGCCAGCCGGGACAGCAGCGTGCCGTCGTCCAGGCCGTGGGCCGAGCCGGTGGCCCGGGTGGCCAGTTCGCCGCGGCCCCAGGTGGTCGGGGTGGAACGTGGGGCCGTACCGGGGAAGAGCATCGCCAGGATCTGGACAGCCTGGGTGATGACGGTCGCCGCGGTCTTCGGATCCTGGCGGGTGAGTGTGCCGCCGCGTCGTATCTCCTCCAGCCACTGTGCTGTCCAGGGCTGGGCCGACAGCGACGTGGCTTCCACCTCGGTCCGAGCCGCTGACCACAGGCCGTCTCGTTCGGCCGCCGCCGCGTCGCGGACCGCTCGGCGGTCGGTCAGGGACGGCCCCAGTTCCTCCAGTGTCGAGGCCAGGCCCCGTCCGACCGCGCTGGTTCGCAGGCGGGTGTCCAGGTCCTGCAGGCGGATCGTGGTGGTGGGGCCGGTGACCGGTCGAGCCAGCAGGAGGGACAACGCCTCGCGCTCCTGTGCGTCCAGGTGCTCGAGTCTGATGGTTCCGGCCGGTTGGAGGCCGTTGCGTTCGAGCCGGGTCCGTGCCGCCGTCCAGAGACGGGTGAGGCCCGGCCGGGTGAGAAACGCGAGGGCCTCGGCGGCCGGAGGATGTTCGCCGACTCTCTCACGGCCTGTCATACCGACATCAGTCTCCGCTGCCGCCCGTTCCACCTGTAATGGAGCGTGGCCACGCCCCGCACATGCGGGTCCCGCAGGCACTCGTAGATGTGCAGGGACGGTACGTCGGGCCAGTTGCCGATCAGTCGCTCGCTGGTGAGGACGAAGTCGAGGTCGAGGTCGACCAGGATGCGGCCGAGGCGGGCATGCGTGGGCTCGTCCACCTTGGCGAACGCGTCGTCGAGGAGGATCAGCCGGGGGGTGTGCGGGGCGGTGTCGGCGAGGCCGGTGAAGTGCGCCGCCGCCGCGGCGAAGAGGACCAGGTAGGAGAGGACCCGCTGTTCGCCCTGGCTCAGGCCCGTGCGGCCGGAGAGCTTGCGGCGGCTGCCTGGTGCCGCGTCGTCGACCACCCAGGGGGTGAAGGCGAACCAGCCGCGGTAGTCCAGGGCGGTGCGCAGGTGGGCCGCGTAGCCGGCGGCCGGGTCGGCGCGGCGGGCGTCCTCGATCCGGCGCTGGAGGACGGCGCGGAGTTGCTCGGACTGCTCACGGGTGCGCAGCCCGGAGGGGCTGCGCAGGAGGTCGACGGCCGCCTTGACGTCGGCTTCGACACCGTCCGCCAGCTTCCAGTCCAGGGTGACGCCCAGGCCGTGCGAGGTACGAACCGTGGCGAGGGTGCTGTTGAGGGCGGCGACCAGGGTGCCTGCGGCCAGCACCTGCGAGGACAGGTGGTCACCCAGTTCTCCCGTCAGGAAGCGCTGGAAGACCTCACGTTCGCGGTCCGTCAGCCGGTCACGTGCCTCGGCGGCCTCGGCCGCGATGCGCTCGCCGACCACGGCGATGTCGTGCGGGCCGTGGTCGTCGACGAGCCGGCACAGCTTGATGCCGCCGTGCTCCTCGATCGTCGCGTCGTAGCCGCCGGAGAGCTGGTCGCGCAGGTCGGTGTGGCGGTTGAGGAGGGTGGTGTCCGAGACGTCATGGCGCTCGGCGGCCAATCCGCGACGCACGGCGTCTCCCAGCAGGCGCAGCGCTGCGACGCGTTCGCGCACGTCGTGGTGGACGGGGTCAGGGGACTTCAGGGCTCCGTCGTCGGCGTCGGGGTCGAGACCCGCTCCTCTCAGCACGCCGGGCAGCGAAAGGGCCGTACGCAGTCTCCTGCCGCAGGCCAGCACCTCGGCTTCCTGGCCGGCGAGCGTCTCGCGCTGCACCCTCTCGTCCTCTTCCGCCCGTACGCGCAGGTCGTGCACTTCGGCCAGGTCCCTTCGCGTGTGCGGGAGTTGGCGTCCCAACGCCTCCAGACGGCGCGTCGCCGCGGCCTCCCGGGCGAGGATCTCCTGTTCCGTGGCTCCGAGTGCCTCTTCCATCGCCTGGACGGTTCGGCGGGCGGTCTCCAGGCGGCCGAGCGGCTCGGCGTAGTCCGACTCGGCCTCTCGGCGGGCAGACTGGGCGCGCTCGTAGTCCGTCCGGCCGTCCCGGTGGCCGTCTGCCGCGGACAGGACCGTGCGCACGCGCCGACGAAGCCGCTGCGTACCCTGCCCGAGGCGGTCCAGGGCCAGACGGACCGTTTCCAGCGCGGCCAGGTCCGCCGGGAGGTCCTGGGCACTCGCCGTCGCCTCGGTCTCGCGCCGGGCGGCGACCGCACGGGCACGCGCCTGCTCCGCTTCGCGGGCTGCCGCGGACGCCTGCGAAGCGAGGGATTCGGCGGTGCGCTCGGCCTCGATCGTACGAGCCCACGCATCCGTCAGCCCACGTGCCGAGGGCGGTCGGCGCAGCGTGTCGGCGATCCGGTCGCGGTGCTCGGTGAGGACCCGCAGGCCGTGCCGGCGTTCCGTCAACTCGCCTTCCAGGTCGGCCAGTCCTCGGTCGAGATCCGCCAGCGCCCGGCGGCGTGTCTCCGCACGCACCTCCGCACCCACGTACTCGGCGGCCTCCTTGGTGTGGCGGCCGTGGGCGATGCCGAGCCTCCAGGAGCCGTCGGTACCGATCACGGTGTGCGGCCCCGCCTCTGCCGCATCGTCCACCGGCCCGGCATCGCCGAAGCCGACGCCGACCCCAGCCCCGGCCCCGGCCCCGGCCAGAGCCACCGCCCCGAGCACGCGCTCGATCTGCTCCGCCGTTACTCCACTGTCGGGGGCGGCAACCGCGCGCAACACCCGGGCCAGCGTCGGCCCGGCCACCGGGGCTCCCGGGATCAGGAGGGTGTCATGGGTGGTCGGGTCGAGGACCGCGCCGTCCGCACGCACCCAGGCGTCGAGCAGACCGCTCGCCTCCAGCGCGGCCTCCAGGCTCGGCCGCGCGTCCGGCGCCAGGTCGTGGGCGAAGTCCACCAGGCGGTACAGGGGCGCCCCGGTGCCGGATGTGCGGGGGGCCGTGCGGTGGGACGGGGACGGAGGCTCGGGATCGGTGCGGCGTTCCCATTCCTCGCGCCGACGCCGCAGACGGACCTGTTCGGCCTCCAGTTCGCGGACGGCCAGGGCGACGTCGTCGCGCTCCGCGCCCAGCCCCGCCAGCCACGGGTCGACGGCCGACCGCGCCGCCTCGGCCACCTCGTCGGGGGTCTGCGCGGACAGCGGGCCATCGGCCGCGTCCTGCGTGACAAGGGCGTACACGGCGTCCAGAGACACCCCGGTGGAGGCCCGCAACCGCTCGCTCCAGCCTCTGGCCTCGGTGGCGTACGCCTCCGACTCACGCGCGGTTTCCTGTCGGCGGCCATCGGCCCGGGTCCGCGCGTGGTCCGCCTGCTCCCCCAGTCGTTCACGGGCCGCGTCGGACTCGTCCGCCTGCCTCTGAGCCTCACTCGACCGCTCGATGAGAGCGCCCAGTTCCGTGACGAACCTGACGCGGTTCCTGATCACCGGCTGCGCGACGTCGAGCCGGGCGTCCCAGGCCCGCAGCGCGGTCGTGCAGGTCTCTGTGTCGACCGCCAGCACCTCGCTGTGTCGTACCAGGTCGAAGTCACCTTCGGGCGCGGTCAGTTCGGCTGTGGTGGCGGGCGTGACCGGTGCGACGGGCGTGGCCACGGGCTCCCCCAGGTGCACGGGGTCGATCCTGGACCGCTCGGCTTCCCGCACCAACTCGCCGTGCGTGGTGCTCAGTTCGACCAGCTCTTCACCGAGCCGTCGGGCCTCGGCGGTGAGACGCCGCCCCGCCTCCTCCTGGTTGCCGTGCGCCTGGCGGACTGCCTTGAAGGCGGTGGAAGCCGCGCTGTGCAGGGCGTTGACCGTGGTGCGTCTCTCCCCGAGTTCCTGCAGGCTGCGGTAGCCGCCACTGGCGTGCAGGGCGGCCAGGTCCGTCTCGGCGGTACTCGACTCGCTCGTGAGGGTTTCGACGCGGGCGTCGAGTTCCTGCTCGCGCTCGCGGAGCCCCTCCGCCCTGCGTGCCGCGTCACCCGCGGACCTGCGGTGCGCCATCAACTGCTCCAGCTCACCGGTCACCTGGTCCGTGCGGCGGCGCAACGCGCCGTGCAGGTAGCCGCGGTAGCTGGTGAGGAAGGTGCGCAGCGCCCGGTCGGTACGTTCGAGGCGTCCGAGGTAGGCCCTTACGGAGTCCAGGTCGTCCAGACTGCGGGCCACCTTCTCCACGACCTCGTCGTCGAGGGCGGGCAGGGTTTCGGCGAGGACCGAGACCAGTCCGCCGGAGTCGATGCGGTCGCCGATGGTGGGACGGCGCAGGCGGTGCAGCAGGTGGAGCAGGTTGCGGTAGCGCGCCGGGTCGGTGAGGCCGAACAGTTCGCGGGCGACCCTGGCCCGATGCTCGACTGCGCGGTCGGTGACGTTCTCCGGGCCGACGAGCGACTTGAGCTGGTCCATGGGGAGGGGGTGCCCGGCGGGAGCCAGGTCGAGGTCCTCACCGATTCGTAGTCGAGTGGTGAAGAAGAACGGCTTCGCCGTCTTGGTCGACCGGGACGCGCGAACGGCCGCGCCGATGGTCAGATGGTGGTCGTTCCCGTGCTCGTCGGTCCGCACGAACTCCAGCCACAGATGGCCCAGCCGGTTGATCTGCTCGAAGCCGTCGAGCATCAGCCAGGCCAGCGTGGTGCGTCCGGTTCCCGTGGCGTCCAGCGCACGGGCGTCGCCGTCGAGGAGGTAGGGCAGCAGCATCTCCAGGGCCTTGGACTTGCCGGCGCCGTTCTTGCCACGCAGCAGCAGGCGGCCCTCGCCGAAGACGAACTCCTGCTCGTCGTACTGCCAGACGTTCCGGATGCCCGCGCGGTGCAGTCGGTAGCGGTGCAGGGTCGGTGGGCGGTTCATCGGGGCGACTCCTCGAAGACGTCGTCCGCTGGGGACCGGTCGATACGGGGCCTGACCGCCACCGTGGTGGCGTACCGGGCGGCTGCGGCAAGCAGAATCCAGCCTCCGTCCGGACGGTTCTGGCCCCGCGCCTGAGAGACATCGGTGACGGAGCGCCCGTCTGTCACCGTCTGCTCGTATCCCTCGGGCAGGCCGTGGCCGTCCGCGCGCACGGGCCCGGCGGAAGCCATCAGACGCATCCGGCCGAGGAGGTCGAGTACGGCCGCGAGGAATCCGTCCCGGTCCTCCAGATGGCCGCGCTGCCAGTTGGCGCGCTTGCCGTACTCCTCGATCAGGTCGTCGAGCAGGCCGGGGAGCAGCCCGTCCGGGACACGCACGCCGATGACCAGTCGTCCGCCGATCGCCGGGTGGCCCGGGTCTTCGGGACGCAGCCGGTCGACCAGCCGCTCCACGAGGAGCAGCGCGGCCTGGGCGACAGTCCCTGTTCCCGGCAGGCTCAGGTCGGTGAGTTCGTCGTCCGTGTCGATCAGAGCGATGCCCTCGGCTCGGATCTCGGCTTCCAGGCCGAGCAGTTCGGAGAACGCCTGCGCCTCGCGTCGCTGCCGGGTGCGCAGCCATTCACGCTCGGCGTCCGTGAGGTCGTCGAGGTGGACGACGGGGGTTTCGACGAGACGCCTGCGAACGTATGTACGTGGCCCGCCGAAACCGGGGTCGGCCGCCCGGCGCACGAGGTCCGCGCCGTCGCGGCTGCGCGTGAGCGGGCCGGCGACGACGGCTCGCGCGATCTCGCGGTCCACGGTCAGCAACGCCTCACCGGACCGCTCCTCGGCGACGGCCCCGACATGGCCTTCGGTCTCGACCAGAACGCCCCAGTCGACGAGTTGCCGCAGGGCTGCCGCGAGGGTGCGCCGCTCGGCCTGCCGCCCGGTGTCGGCGATCTCGATGCCGGCGTCGACGGCCGCGGCCCGCAGGTCGGCGACGAGTTGGGAGAGCAGGAGCTGCTCCGGTGCGGTGACGAGGACCGACAGTGCGAGGGCCAGATAGGCGTAGGTGCGCGGGCTGAACGGTGTTCCGGTCGAAGGCCGTTCCAGACGGTGACCCGAGCCCGGGCCGAGGCCCGCCTTGAACAGCCGGGCGTAGGAGGCCTCCACCAGCAGGCGGTATCCGAACACCTGCTGGAAGCGCTGTGCCAGCCAGTCGGCGTGGCGCCGGATCAGTGGGAAAGTGTCGCTGTGCGGTCCGGAGCTGGTGACCAGGGGGTGGGCCAGCAGAAGCCGGGCGGCGGTGCGGCGCTCGGCCGCGAGGGCGACATCGTGCGCGGAGGGCAGGGGCATCAGGCGCTCGCCTCCCCCATGGCCGGTGCGGATGTGGTCCCGACGGCAAGGCTCTCGACGGCCAGCGAGAGATCGTCCGCCGTCAGGTCGCCGTCCACCGACCGCAGGACGGTGGACCGGCCGGGGGTGCGCCACGCGGTCAGCCGGATGTCGAGGTCCACGTCGTCCGCCTGCGCGCGGTCGAGCGAGAAGTCACGGGCGTCCTTGCTCAGTCGGGCGTTGCCGAGTGCGGTCGCCAGGAGCTCCAGGAGCAGCCGCATGGCCGGGGCACCGAGGCGCACAGAATCGAACCTGCCCGAGGCGCTGCGCAGTTCGTCGGCGGCCGCCTGCCTGGCCTCGGCCTGCTGCCGCGCCTGCTCCATGAGGTGACGCTTCTGCGCGGAGTGGTCCTCGGTGGCCGCGGCCCGTCCACGCGGAGCTCTGCTGCCGCGCTCGCGCAGCGCCACCGGCACGTCCACCGCGGGCCCTGTCCACCAGCTCACGTACGCCGGCACAGATCGGTCGGGGTCCGGTGCCACCCCCAGGTGGCGCGCGCCGTAGAGCCCGAAGGCGGCGACCGCCAGGTCGTGGGCCTCGTCCGGCTCCGCCGCGTCGAACCAGGCCGCGAGCCGCAGCAGGTCCTTGCGACGGGACATCTCACCGGACGCCGAACGCAGCATCCGCTTGGCGTTGGCGAGCAGCGACTGCAGTGCCCGCAGGGTGGCGTCACGAAGCTGATCCACCTGGCTGGAGTGCCCTCCGGTGTCGGTGAACCACTCTCGCAGCCCCTCCCAGTCCGCGATGTCCCGTCCGCGACTGCGCTGCACCCGCGTCTCGGTCAGCCCGTCGGCGAGTGCCCCCATACCCGCCGCGTGTGCGTCGATCCGGGCGAGCAGCCCGGGCAGGTGAGGCCGGACGGCGTCCAGGTGGGCCGCGATGCGCGGGGCCCGGAAGGAGACGTCCTCCGTAATGGCCTCCACGTAGTCGAGCAGCAGTTCCTTGAACCCCTGGTACTCGGCCGAGTCGAGGTCGTAGCGCGCCAGCACCTGGCCCAGATAGGCGTAGAAGTCCCGGACGGACTCGGCGAATTCGGCGAACTGCACGAAGAGGGTGCTGATCCGCTCGAGTGCCTGCTGCGGGTCGGCACCACCCGGCGCCGCGGCCATGGCGGCGATCTCGCGCAGTCCCCGGTCGACGAGGACCAGCAGCTCGCTGCTCACCTCGCGTGCCGCGTCCGCCCCGACCAGTACTTCGTCCGCGCCCCGTTGTACGCGCTCCCCCAGTTTCGACAGCTGGTAGCGCGACCGCGAGCGCTGGTACTCGGTGATGCTGGTCGCTTTGACGGTGTGCGTGCTGCGCAGCAGATTGCCCCAGCGTACGAGCTCTTCGAGCCTTCGGGTGAGCGTTTCCGCGTCCAGCGCCGCACCCGGGGAGTCCTTCTCGGCCAGCTTGGCGAGGAGGTCGGGTACGGACAGGTCGGCGAGCAGTGTGCCGCAGAACACCCGCATCACCGCGACGTACTCCAGGCGCTCGGGCGCGCTGAGGTACGCGTACGCGCTCAACCGCTGCCAGGCCTCGGCGTCGGCTTCCTCCCCGTGCGGGACTTTCCGCTCGTTCCCCTCCATGCCGTCGAGGGTACGGACCGCCACTGACACTCCGGAGGACTGTTCCGGAAAACAGGCCGTTCACGTGCCGACTCCCCTGCACCGTCGTCGTGTCGGCGAAGCACACAACTCCCGGGCACAGGGGAGACCACCGCTCCGATACGGCTGGATCGAAGCAGCCCGTCCACAGCTCGATCGCCTACGACGCCGGAATCCGAGCGGGCACCGATGCTGACCGAACAGCGGCCGTCACACGTCTTCACGGGACAGACAGTCAAGAACTAGATCTTGGACTTGAACACGGTGCGCAGCATTTTGGACTCCTGGAAGTCGGCTCCCTGCCTGTTCTGCAGGTCAAGGGCGGTCCTCACCGAGTGCCGCGACGACGGCGATCGTCCCGCGGGGCCGTCACCTCCTTCCGGACGGACCGGAGCGAATTTATTCGCGTGCGTCCGCTCACCTCACGGACTAGCGTGCCTGTTCGACGCCTTCCGATGCGCTGTGCCCCGGTTACTTCCTGACGAGACGCAACACCACCCCGGTGCCACTACTGATCTCGGAAGGCGTCTCTCTTTCTTTCCTCAAGGACGTCTCCCAAGGGACCTTCTGCATGCCCCATTTCAACCGTCAGCGGGCCAAGTCCGAAGCCAGGAACGAGATCCAGGCGGAAATACCGGGTCTGACCGCAGGCGGAGCGACGTTGTCGCTCTCCACCCACGGCCGGTGGCCACTCCCGCCGGCCACCACCACACGACCCCTGCGGCACCCCGACGCCCTCCGGCTCCACAGCCGCACCCACCAGGGCGGCGCCGGCTACGCCCGCCCCCCGAAGGCCGAGCTCTTCCTGCTGGCCATGGCCAACATGGTCGGCCACCACAGCTTCTACGAGGACGCCACCGCCCGCGACGCGCGCTACGAGCAGCTGGTGCGCACGCTCGCCGTCAGCGACCCCGAGTGGACGCTCGGTCTGCTGCGCTGGCTGCGCACCGAGGCCCACATGCGTACCGCCTCTCTGGTGGGCGCGGCCGAGTTCGTACGGGCCAGGCTGGACGCCGAGGCCGTCGGCTTCTCCCGGCAGGCCGTGTCCGCCGTGCTCCAACGGGCCGATGAGCCCGGCGAGTTGATCGCCTACTGGACCGCCCGGTACGGGCGCAGGCTCCCTCAGCCGCTCAAACGCGGGATCGCCGACGCCGTACGACGCCTCTACACCGGGCGCGCGCTCCTCAAGTACGACACCGCCTCGCGCGCCTACCGCTTCGGCGACGTCATCGAACTCACCCACCCCGCACCCGACCCCCAACGACCTTGGCAGGGCGGCCTGTTCAGGTACGCAATCGACCGTCGCCACCGCCCCGGCGGTGCCCTGCCTCCCCCCGGCGAGAGCCTGCTCGACGCACACCGGGAGCTGCTGTCCGTACCGGTCGAGCAGCGGCACGCCCTGGTCACCGCACACGGCGGCGCCGAGCGGCTGAACTCGGCCGGAATGACCTGGGAGTCGGTGGCAGGCTGGCTGCAGGGGCCGCTCGACGCGGCGGTGTGGGAGGCCCTGGTCCCGTCGATGGGCGCGATGGCCCTCGTACGCAACCTGCGCAACCTCGACCTGGCCGGCGTGAGCGACCGGGTCGCCGCCGAGGTGGCCGCGCGGATCTCCGACCCGGACGAGGTGCGCCGCTCCCGCCAGTTCCCCTTCCGCTATCTCGCCGCACACCGCAACGCGCCCTCACGCCGCTGGGAGGAAGCCCTGGAGACGGCCCTCGGGCACTCCCTCACCAACGTCCCCGAACTGCCCGGGCGCACGCTGGTCCTGGTGGACCGGTCGGGCTCGATGTTCGACCGGCCCAGCGAGCACACCCAGCTCAACCGGGCCGACTCCGCGGCCATTTTCGGTACGGCGCTGGCACTGCGGGCCGAGCGGGCCGACCTGGTCGAGTTCGGGACCGACAGCCGTCACGTCGAACTCACCCCGGGCGAGCCCGTACTGCGCGTCCTGGACCGCTTCCACGACCTTGGCGGCACCAACACGGCCGCGGCGCTCAGGCGGCACTACGACCGGCACGACCGAGTGGTCGTGGTGACCGACGAACAGACCGGGCCGACCCAGTGGTCCAACCCGTTCCGGACGATCCCCGCTCGTACCCCCGTCTACACCTGGAACCTGGCCGGCTACTCCCCGGCCCACGCCCCGTCCGGCCCGCATCACCACACCTTCGGCGGCCTGAGCGACGCCGCGTTCCGGCTGATCCCGCTCATAGAGGCCGGACGGGACGCCAACTGGCCGTGGGAGACGGGCACGTAGGCGCCGTCGGCCGTGCCGTGCGCCGTTGGGGTTGTGTCGCGGGAGGTTGTGGACGAGTGGGCATCCGGTGAAGGGGCAAGCCGGTTCGCCGCAGATCGCCTCCGACGGGGAACCGGCATGCTCCTTCGCCTTTGCCCTCCTACGTCTCACACCCTCACTGCTCCAGCACCGTCTTCAACCGCCCCAGCGTCGCCCGCATCCCTGCGGCGTTCGCCTTGTGCCGTACCGCCGGCTTGGTGCCCGTGAAGAAGCCGAGCAGTTCGGCCGGCCGACCCTTGCGTCCCGTACGCAGGTCCTCCCAGTACTCAGTGACCCTGGTGCCGTCCCCCTCCTCCGCGAAGCGATAGCCCCAGAGTGCGATCGGCAGGCCGAAGCTGGTGACGCGGAAGGCGAAGTCACGTCCCTCTTCGGCGCGGACGACACGGCAGGCGGTGAACCAGAGCCAGAGGCCCTTGCGGTTGAAGCCGGTGAACCTGGTGCCCCGGGTGACCGGGCCACGGCCGTGCACCCAGACGCCGATGCACTCCGGGGAGAACGTGCCCATCTTCCGTACATCGCTGATCGTGCGGTAGGTCCGCTCGGGAGTGGCCCGCACCAGCACACTCTCCTCGATCTGCCATCTGCGTTCCTCGGACATGTCGCACGACTCCCATTCGCTCGCTGTCTTCGTACGCCTCGTTCGCCCCACCGGACGGAGATCCGTATGTCCCCCGACACCGATCAACATCGCACGGCCGTGGTCGAGTTGGACGTCCCACGGGATTTGCACCTACAGGAACCGCAGTATGTCCGTGCGCCGCTTCCGCAGTCCGTTCCCCTGTCGCCTACACGCCCTCCGTCACCTCCGCCCGCTCGCCCGGCTGCACGAACTGCGTGCGGTACAGCTCCGCGTACCGCCCGTCCAGGGCCAGCAGTTCGTCGTGCGTGCCGCGTTCCTCGATCTGCCCGGCCTCGACAACGAGGATCAGGTCGGCCGCCCGGATCGTGGACAGACGGTGGGCGATCACCACGGCCGTGCGGTCGGCCAGGGCCTCCGCCAGGGCTTCCTGGACCGCTGCCTCCGAGGTGTTGTCCAGGTGGGCCGTCGCCTCGTCGAGGATGACGACACGCTGGCGGGCCAGCAGCAGCCGGGCGATGGTCATGCGCTGGCGTTCGCCGCCGGAGAGACGGTAGCCGCGTTCACCGACCACCGTGTCGAGGCCGTCGGGCAGCTCGCGGACCAGGTCGTCGAGGCGGGCGCGGGTCAGGGCGGCCCACAGTTCGTCGTCCGTCGCCGTGGGGCGGGCCAGCACCAGGTTGGCGCGCACGGAGTCGTGGAAGAGGTGGCCGTCCTGGGTGACCATCCCGAGGGTGGCGCGCAGGGAGGCGGCGCTCAGGTCGCGGACGTCGACGCCACCGATGCGTACGGCGCCCCCGTCGGTGTCGTACAGACGGGGCAGGAGTTGTCCGATGGTCGACTTTCCGGCGCCGGAGGTACCCACAAGGGCGATGGTCTGGCCGGGTTCGGCGCGGAAACTGACCCCGTGCAGGACCTCCGTGCCGCCCCTGGTGTCCAGGGCGGCCACCTCCTCCAGGGAGGCGAGGGAGACGCGGTCGGCGGCGGGGTAGGCGAAGCGGACGTTGTCGAACTCCACCGCGACCGGGCCCTCGGGGACCTCTCGGGCGTCCGGCTTCTCCTCGATGAGGGGTTTCAGGTCGAGCACCTCGAAGACGCGCTCGAAGCTCACCAGGGCGCTCATCACCTCGACGCGCGCCCCCGCGAGCGACGTGAGCGGCGCGTACATCCGGGTCAGGAGCAGGGCGAGCGAGACGACCGCGCCGGGTTCCAGGCTGCCGCGCAGCGCGAACCAGCCGCCGAGCCCGTAGACCAGGGCGAGCGCCAGGGCCGACACCAGGGTGAGGGCGGTGATGAAGACCGACTGCGCGAGGGCGGTCCGTACGCCGATGTCCCGGACCCGGCGGGCGCGGGCCGCGAACTGGGCGGACTCCTCGTCGGGCCGTCCGAAGAGCTTGACGAGGGTGGCGCCCGGGGCCGAGAAGCGTTCGGTCATCCGGGTGCCCATCGAGGCGTTGAGGTCGGCCGCCTCGCGCTGGAGTCTGGCCATGCGGCTGCCCATCCGCCGGGCGGGGATGACGAACACCGGCAGCAGTACCAGGGCGAGCAGGGTGATCTGCCAGGACAGGGTGAGCATCACGGCGAGCGTGAGCACCAGGGTGACCAGGTTGCTGACCACACCGGACAGGGTGTTGCTGAACGCGCGCTGCGCGCCGATGACGTCGTTGTTGAGCCGGGACACCAGTGCCCCCGTACGGGTGCGGGTGAAGAACGCGACCGGCATGCGCTGCACATGGTCGAACACAGCCGTCCGCAGATCGAGGATCAGCCCCTCCCCGAGCGTCGACGAGAGCCAGCGGCCGAGAATCCCGAGAACCGCCTCGGCGACCGCGATGACCGCGATGAGCAGTGCGAGCCGGACGACCGTGCTCTCGTCGCCGCCGGACACGATCGTGTCGACGACACGGCCCGCGAGAACGGGGGTGGCGACGGCGAGCAGTGCGGTGAGCACGCTCAGGACGACGAAGCGGATGATGCGGCGGCGGTGCGGGCGTGCGAACTCCGCGATGCGGCGCAGGGTCGCGCGGGCGAAGGGGCGCCGGTCCTGCTGGGAGTTCATGACGCTGTGCAACTGCATCCAGGCTGTGGTCTCCATACTCATGCTGCGACCGTACGACCTCAAGCGACCTTGAGGTCAAGGACGGCAGAAGGCGTGCGTACCGGGCTCGCCCGTGCCGTTGCCCGGCGCTTCGGCCGGTGGCCGGGTGTCCGCAACCCGGTGTTGGTGCGGTGCGGAGAACCTCTCCGGTTGTGACAGCGGTTCTCCCTCCCCCGGCCCGGCGCCGGCGCGTACCGGTGCGGCAGGTCCTTTGCCTGCTCCCGCTCCTTCTCGTCGCCGTGGTCGCGGTGCGCCACCGCGAGGTGCTCGCCGAGGGCTTCGGCCATCTGGCGTCGGCCAGGTGGCCCTGGCTGCTGGCGGCGGCCGGAGCGACGTGTCTGACCTGGGTGGCCGCAGCCGCCGGCCGGCAGGGAGCCGTCGTCGAGCGGCTGCCCAGGCTGCGGCTGCTCGCCACGCAGTTCGCGGCCGGCTCGGCCAACCATCTGCTGCCGACCGGGCTCGGCGCGAGCGCGGTCAATCTGCGGTTCATGACGGTGTGCGGTCTGCCGGCGGCCCGTTCCTCGGCGGCGCTCGCCCTGTATCTCCTCGCGGAGGCCGTCGGCCGGCTGGGCCTGCTCGCCGCGCTGCTGATCGCGTTCCCGCACGCCCTGCGGCTCGGCGGTCTCTTTCCCGGCACGGCACTCGGTCCGCTGTTCATCGGCGTCTGCGCGGTGCTGTTGGCGGCGGCCGTCGCGCTGGTGTGCGTACGGCGGCTGCGCGCGGCCGTCCGCTCCTTTCTGCGCACGGCGCTCGGCGAGGCCCGATCCGTGCACATGCGGCCGTCCCGGGCGCTGGCGTTGTGGGGCGGTTCGCTGGCGTTCCCGGCGTTGCAGGCCGCCGGACTGGCCTCGGTGGGGACGGCGCTGGGGCTGCCGGTACCGGCCTGGCACATGGCGCTCGCGTACCTCGCCGCGACGGTCGCCGTCGCGCTGATCCCCACGCCCGGCGGTATCGGCTCCGTCGAGGCGGCGCTGATCGTGGCCCTGGTCGCGGTGGGCGGGCCGGTGGCCGTCGCCACGGCGGTGGTGCTCGCGTTCCGGATCATCACCGTCTGGGTGCCGCTGCTGCCGGGGGCGCTGACACTGGGGGCGCTGGTGCGGCTGAAGGTGATCTGAAGCCGGCGCGACCGTCGTTTGTGAAAATGGTTTCCAATAAGCTAGCGTGCGGAGGCATGCCCACCACTTCCACCGACGCCCGCCTGCCCGTGACCGTGCTCTCCGGTTTCCTCGGCGCCGGAAAGACGACGCTGCTCAATCACGTTCTCGGCAATCGTCAGGGCCTTCGGGTCGCGGTCATCGTGAACGACATGAGCGAGATCAACATCGACGCGGCTCTCGTCCGGGACGGCGGCACCCTCTCCCGTACGGAGGAACGGCTGGTCGAGATGACCAACGGCTGCATCTGCTGCACCCTCCGGGACGATCTCCTGGAGGAGGTCGAGAAGCTGGCTCGCGCGGGCCGTTTCGACTACTTGATCATCGAAAGCTCCGGAATCTCAGAGCCCATGCCCGTGGCCGCGACCTTCGCCTTCGCCCGTGACGACGGCGCGAGCCTGCTGGACGTATCCCGCCTGGACACCATGGTCACGGTCGTGGACGCGGTGAACTTCCTGCCCGAGCTGGACCGTGGCGACGACCTGCTGGAACGCGGGATCACCCCCGTCGAGGGCGACGAGCGCACGGTCAGCGATCTTCTCATCGACCAGATCGAGTTCGCCGACGTCATCCTCCTCAACAAGACGGACCTGGTCCCCGAGGAGGCGGCCGACCGTCTGGCGGCGACCCTGCGCCGCCTCAACCCGGCCGCCCGCGTCCACCGCACCGTCCGCGGCACGATCGACCCCGCCGAGCTCCTCGGCACGGGCCTGTTCGACCTGGAGAAGGCCGAGCAGGCACCGGGCTGGGTGGCCGAGCTGAACGGCGACCACGTGCCGGAGACCGAGGAGTACGGCATCTCCTCGCTCGTGCTGCGCGACCCGCGCCCCTTCCACCCCGGCCGCCTCTGGGACCTGCTCACCGGCCCCCTCGACGCGGGCCGTTACGGCCGAGTACTGCGCTCCAAGGGCTTCTTCACCCTCGCCTCCCGCCCCGGCACCACGGGCCTGTGGTCACAGGCGGGCTCGGTGGCCCGGTTCGAGCCGATCGCGACGGGCGATGCCACGGGTTCCGAATCCCCCGTCCAGGGGCAGGAGTTGGTGTTCATCGGCACCGATCTGCACCGCCAGTCGCTGCGACTGGCACTGTCGCACTGTCTGCTGACGGAGCAGGAACTGGCCGCATACGCAGTCGACTTGGCACATACGGCGTACGAGGACCCCTTCCCCGCATGGGAGGTGCACCCGGCGGACGTCTGCGATGCGCTCCCCGTCTGAGCTGCTCAATGGCGGGTTTGCCACTGCTCGGTGACGATCGGTCGGCCGGATGCGGCAGGATGAGCGGTCGCCGGACGTCGTACAGACGTCCGGGGATTGATCGCATATCCAAGACTTTTCGCACATTCGAACAGGTGGCAAGTGACGAGACTTCACATCCGGCCGTCGGTGGCGCGGGGCGCCGCGGAACCACTCCTCGGAGGTGAGCGGTGAAGCGGGAACTCACCGTGGACGATCTGGTCGTCGCGGGCATCGCCCTCGCCGTGGGCCTGCTGGCGGCCTTCCTGCTGCGCATGCTGCTGCGCTGGCTGGGCAGGCACGCGGACCGCACCCGCTGGAGCGGGGACGACGTCATCGTGGACGCGCTGCGCACGGTGGTGCCGTGGTCGGCGTTCACCGGGGGCGCGGCAGCGGCCGCCGCGGCGCTGCCGCTGACCAGGACGGTCGGGCACAACGTCAACCAGACGCTGACCGTGTTGCTGATCGGTGTGACGACGCTGACGACCGCGAGAGTGGTCAGCACCCTGGTGCGCAGCGTCACCCAGTCCCGGTCGGCGGTCGCCGGGTCGGCGACGATCTTCGTCAACATCATCAGGGTCGTCATCCTGGCCCTGGGTTTCCTGGTCGTGCTGCAGACGCTGGGCGTCTCGATAGCGCCGATGCTCACCGCCCTGGGAGTCGGCGGTCTGGCCGTCGCGCTCGCCCTCCAGGACACCCTGGCCAACCTCTTCGCCGGCATCCACATCCTCGCCTCGAAGACCGTCCAGCCCGGTGACTACATCAAGCTGAGCAGCGGTGAGGAGGGGTACGTCGTCGACATCAACTGGCGTCAGACGACGATCCGCCAGCTCTCCAACAACCTGGTCATCATCCCGAACGGACAGCTCGCCGGGACCAACATGACCAACTTCAACCGCCCCGAGCAGATGCTGACGATCCTGGTCCAGGTCGGCGTCGCCTACGACAGCGATCTGGAGCAGGTCGAGCGGGTCACCTGTGAGGTCGTGACCGAGGTGATGACGGAGATCACCGGCGCGGTCCCGGAGCACGAGCCGCTGGTGCGCTTCCACACGTTCGGCGACTCGCGGATCGGCTTCACGGTGATCCTGGGGGTCGGCGAGTTCAGCGACCAGTTCCGGATCAAGCACGAGTTCATCAAGCGCCTGCACAGGCGCTACCGGGCGGAGGGCATCAGTATCCCGGCGCCCGCGCGGACGGTCGCCCTGCAGCAGGGCGCGGTGGTCATCCCGCAGCAGCGCAACGGCCATGCGGAACCCGACCTGGGGCTCGGCGTCGAGCAGGGCGGACCGGCGTCCACCCTGCTCGACACATTCGACAAGCTCGACAGATGAGACTCACGTCTCGGCGGGCAACCTCAGAGGGTCGCGGAGTTGTCGTGGTGGCCGGCCGTGCGGCTCTTCGGTGCGAGCAGTGACGTGGTCACCGGGGTGACCGTCCAGTCCGGGTGATTGGGCATCCGCGGTGTCGTCGTGCCGTACAGCCAGTCCCGCAGGAAGCCGGAGAGGTCCTGGCCGGCGATCTCGGAGGCGACCGAGATGTAGTTCTCGGTCGTCGCCGAGGCGTTGCGGTAGCGGTCGAGGAAGGTGCGCTCGATCGCGCCGAAAGTGGCCTCGCCGACGAACTCGCGCAGCGCGTAGAGGACGAGGACGCCGCCCAGATAGCGCTGGCTGTCGAACAGGTTGGCCTCGTTGGGGGCCGCGACCGGTCCCGAGGTGCGGCGCCACTGGTCGCCGCGCGCGTACGTGTTCTTCATACGCGCTTCCATGGTGGTCAGGCCGAGGGAGTCGGTCCAGCCGCGCTCGTAGCGGTAGAGCAGGCCGTAGAAGTCGGCGTGGCCCTCGTTGAGCCACAGGTCGGCCCAGGTGCCGGGGCTGACGCTGTTGCCGAAGTAGGAGTGGACCAGCTCGTGCATCATGTGCGAGCCGATGAACCTCTCCGCCTGGAGCAGGTAGTTCGGCTTGTAGAGCGTGAGGGTCTGGGTCTCCAGGCCCGTGAAGTCGAAGGCGGCCGGGTCGTCGGAGTTGCACGGCAACAGACCGTACGTCTCGAACGGGTAGGCGCCGAGCCGCTGTTCGAGCCATGCCACCAGGCCCGGGGTGAGCGCCAGCGCCGGTTCGAGGGCCTCGGCGCGCGCGACCGGGACGACGTCCCGCAGCGGCAGCCCGTTCGGGCCCTGCCGGTCCTTCACCACGTAGTCGCCGACGGTTATCTGCACCAGCTCGGTCGCGATCGGCGAACGCGAGCGGTAGGAGTACGCGGTCCGGTCGCCGTCCAGGGTCTCCGTGCGCACGAGGGTGCCGCTCGCGACTCCGCGCAGGCCGTTCGGGACGGTGATACGGAACGTGAAGTCGGCCTTGTCGACCGGGTGGTCGTTGCACGGGAAGACGGTGTGCGCGGAGTTGGGCTGCGGGCACACCGCGAAGCCGTCGGCGGTGGGGACCCAGGCGGTGTGGGTCAGGGCACGGCGCGGGTCGGCGCCGTACTCGACGCAGATCGTCGTTCCGGTGTCCGCCGGCAGGCTGCGGGCGGGCGTGATCCGCAGTTTCTCGTCCACCGTCTCGAACGTGGCCGTGCGGCCACCGACGCGGACGGCGCGGATGTCCAGGCCGAGGGCGTCGAGGGAGAGACGGCTGAGGGCCTGGGTGGTGCGGATCCGCAGGGTCGCTTCGCCGTCGACCAGCTTGGTCGTGGCGTCGTAGGCGAGGTCGAGGTGGTACGCGGCGACGCGGTAGCCGTCGTTGCCCAGGCTCGGGTAGACGGGGTCACCGAGGGTCTCGGGGCCCGGGGCGGCGGCCTCTGTCCCCGAAGCCGCCCTGGACGTGCTCCCGGACGCCGCGTGGGCCGAGGGGGCCAGGGTGGTGGCCGCCGCCGTACCGAGCAGGGCTGCCGCAGGGGCCGTCAGTCTGGTGCGATATCTCATGGTTCGCTTTCACTCGGGCATCCCGGTGGTCAGGTCCGGCCGCCGATCCGGTGTGGGGTCTACCCCCTAGACCACAAGATCGGCGAAGTCGGTTGCCTGAATCCGCACGGAATTTCGATCGGGTTCCGTACCGGATCCGACCGGGTTCCGTACCGGCCTGTGTCGAGTTCCCTACGGACCCCTGTCGAGTGAGAGCCGAGCAGGAGATATCTTGATGTCGAGCAATGTTGCAGACGTGGAGCGGAGCACCCGGTGACTGACTCGACCATCATCTACACGCACACTGACGAGGCGCCCGCACTGGCGACCCACTCGTTCCTGCCCGTGATCCAGGCGTACGCCTCGCAGGCCGGGGTGAACGTCGAGACCCGGGACATCTCGCTGGCCGGCCGCATCATCGCCGTCTTCCCGGAGTTTCTGGAGGAGGGCCAGCGCATCGCGGACGCCCTCACCGAGCTCGGTGAGCTGGCGAAGACGCCCGAGGCGAACATCATCAAGCTGCCGAACGTGTCGGCCTCGATCCCGCAGCTCAAGGCGGCCGTCGCCGAGCTGCAGAGCCAGGGCTACGCGCTGCCGGACTACCCGGACGACCCGAAGTCGGACGAGGAGCGCGACATCCGCGCCCGCTACGACAAGATCAAGGGTTCCGCCGTGAACCCGGTGCTGCGCGAGGGCAACTCCGACCGCCGCGCCCCCGCCTCGGTGAAGAACTACGCCAAGACCCACCCGCACCGCATGGGCGCCTGGACCCCCGAGTCCAAGACCAACGTGGCGACGATGGGCCAGAGCGACTTCCGCTCCACCGAGAAGTCCGTGGTGATCTCCGAGGCCGGTTCGCTGCGCATCGAGCTGGTGGGCGAGGACGGCTCGACCAGCGTCCTGCGCGAGTCCGTACCCGTCCTCGCGGACGAGGTCGTCGACGCGTCCGTCCTGCACGTGGCCGCGCTGCGCGAGTTCCTGACCGCGCAGATCGCCCGCGCCAAGGCCGAGGGTGTGCTGTTCTCCGTGCACCTCAAGGCCACGATGATGAAGGTCTCGGACCCGATCATCTTCGGCCACGTCGTGCGCGCCTTCTTCCCGAAGACGTTCGCGCAGTACGGCGAGACGCTCGCGGCGGCCGGCCTGTCCCCGAACGACGGTCTCGGCGGCCTCTACAAGGGCCTGGAGTCGCTGCCCGAGGGTGCCGCGATCAAGGCGTCCTTCGACGCCGAGCTGGCCGAGGGCCCGGCGCTGGCCATGGTCGACTCCGACAAGGGCATCACCAACCTGCACGTGCCGTCCGACGTCATCGTCGACGCCTCGATGCCGGCCATGATCCGCACCTCCGGCCACATGTGGGGCCCGGACGGCCAGGAGGCCGACACCCTCGCGGTCCTCCCGGACTCCTCGTACGCCGGTGTCTACCAGGTCGCGATCGACGACTGCCGCGCCAACGGCGCCTACGACCCGTCGACCATGGGCTCGGTCCCGAACGTCGGTCTGATGGCGCAGAAGGCCGAGGAGTACGGCAGCCACGACAAGACCTTCGAGATCCCGGCCGCCGGTACGGTCCGCCTCGTCGACCAGGCCGGCAACGTGGTGATCGAGCAGGCCGTCGCCGCCGGTGACATCTTCCGCGCCTGCCAGACCAAGGACGCCCCGATCAGGGACTGGGTGAAGCTGGCCGTCACCCGCGCCCGTGCCACCGGCGACCCGGCCGTGTTCTGGCTGGACGAGACCCGCGCGCACGACGCCAACCTGATCGCCAAGGTCAACACGTACCTGGACGAGCACGACACCGAGGGCCTGGTCATCCGGATCCTCAACCCGGTCGACGCCACCAAGCTGTCGGTGGAGCGCATCCGCCGCGGTGAGAACACCATCTCGGTGACCGGCAACGTGCTGCGCGACTACCTCACCGACCTGTTCCCGATCCTGGAGCTGGGCACCAGCGCCAAGATGCTGTCGGTCGTCCCGCTGATGGCGGGCGGCGGCCTCTTCGAGACGGGCGCCGGCGGCTCCGCCCCGAAGCACGTCCAGCAGCTCGTCAAGGAGGACTACCTGCGCTGGGACAGCCTGGGCGAGTTCTTCGCCCTGGCGGCCAGCTTCGAGCACCTCGCCACGACCACGGGCAACGCGCGCGCCCAGGTTCTCGCCGACACCCTCGACCGCGCGACGGCGACCTTCCTCAACGAGGACAAGTCGCCGACCCGCCGTGTCGGCGGTATCGACAACCGGGGCAGCCACTTCTTCCTGTCCCTGTACTGGGCGCAGGAGCTGGCGGCGCAGACGGAGGACGCGGACCTGGCGAAGGCGTTCGCCTCGTTCGCCGAGACGCTCACCGCGAACGCGGAGACGATCGTCGCCGAGCTGATCGCGGTTCAGGGCAAGCCTGCCGACATCGGCGGGTACTACCAGCCGGACGTCGAGAAGGCGAAGAAGGTCATGCGTCCGTCGGCCACGTGGAACGAGACGCTGGCGACGTTGAGCTAGCGCTCGACTGGTTCGGCTGTGTGATCGGTGCGGCCCGGTGGTGGCTGGTCGCGCAGTTCCCCGCGCCCCTCAATGGCACCCCGAGTTCACCAGGCTCACCGATCGGCCCCCGGAACGCGCATCTGCGTGCCGGGGGCCGATCGTCATGGCTGGTGGGTGTTCCTGACCCTCGCCAGAACGTCGCGGATCATGTCCGCGCTGATCGTGAAGTGGTCCCGGGCGATCTTCTCCGCGCGGTCCGGGTCGCCGGAGGCGATTGCCTCGTAGAGGGCCTTGTGGTCCTCACCGGCCCGGTGGAAGTGGGCGCGTTCGCCCCTGCCCCAGGGTTCGACCGGGAAGCCCAGGCTGGCGCGGGCCAGGAGGTCGCGGCTGAGCATCGCGATCTGGGGGTTGTGCGTGGCGTCGCAGACGCTGCGGTGGAAGGCGCTGTCGGCGGCGCGTTCCTCGCGCGGGTCGCGGGCGGAGAGGTAGGCCGTGAGCGCCTCCCGCATGGGTACGAGGTCCTCCGGGCGTCGGCGCCGGGCCGCCGTCGCCGCCACCATCCCCTCCACCAGCCCGCGCAGGTCGAAGAGTTGCTCCAACTCCGCCCAGCGCGGCAGCAGGGTACGCCGGACCGCGGCGCCGGAGGTCTCCGTCCAGCTGTCGCGGACGTAGGCACCGCCGTTGCGGCCCCGGCGGATCTCGATGACACCGACCGCCTGGAGCCGGCCGACCGCCTCACGCACCGTGGGACGGCTCACCCCCAGCAGCGTGATCAGCTCGCGCTCGACCGGCAGCCGCTCCCCCGGCAGGAAGTCGCCCACGGCGATCGCGGTGAGCAGCCGGTCGGAGACCTCGTCGACCGCCGAGGCCACACGCACCGGGCGCAGTTCGGGCGAGGGGGCGCCACCGCCCGACAGGGCCCGGTCCAGCACCCGCGAGAACTCGTCCCCGGCGCCTGATCGTTGCGGCGGCCCGGGCAGTTCGGACGACTCGGGCAGTTCTGGTGGCTGCGGTGCGACGGTCAGCGGTCCTCCCCGGTCGGTCGCGGGTTCCGGGCGCGTAAACGCGCAGTTACTTCTGCCGGGCCACCGCTAAAAGGTCTTAAAAGGTCTTGTGGACTGAGCATTTACCCAAACAGTATGTCAGCCATCCCCGGACACCAACCCTTTCCAGACGCCGACTGGCTTGATTCTGCCCGTCCTCGGAGGCTCTTCAGTGGCGATTCCCGAACCGAACCACACCGGGACCATCGACTTCAACGGCTGGTCCACCTGGTACCGCATCACCGGCGAACCCGGCAGGACACCGCTGGTGGTCCTGCACGGCGGCCCCGGCGCCGGTCACGACTACACCCTCCGTATCGCGGGCATCGCCGGGCAGGGCCGCCCGGTGGTGCACTACGACCAGCTCGGCATCGGACGGTCCACCCATCTGCCGGACGAGGGCGCCGACTTCTGGACCGTCCAGCTCTTCCTCGACGAACTCGACAACCTGCTGGGGAAGTTGGGCATCGCCGACGCCTACCACCTCCTCGGCCAGTCGTGGGGAGGCATGCTCGCCGCCGAGCACGCCGTGCGCCGCCCGGCCGGACTTCGCGGGCTGGTCATCGCCAACTCCCCCGCCTCCATGGAGCTCTGGCTGGCGGGTGCCGCCGAACTCCGCTCCGCGCTTCCGCCCGAGGTGCAGGAGACCCTGCTGGCCCATGAGGCGGCCGGGACCACCGACCACCCCGACTACCAGGCCGCCGAGCAGGTCTTCTACGAGCGCCATGTGTGCCGCACTGTCCCGGTGCCCGCCGAGGTCCAGGCGACCTGGGACAACATCGCGGCCGACCCGACCGTCTACCACACGATGAACGGGCCGAACGAGTTCCATGTCGTCGGGACCATGAAGGAGTGGACGGTCGTCGACCGGCTGCACCTGATCGACGTGCCGACCCTGCTGGTCTCCGGCCGCTACGACGAGGCGACGCCCGACACTCTCCGGCCCTTCGCCGACCTCATCCCCGATGTGCGCTGGCACATGTTCGAGCACTCCAGCCATATGCCGCACGTCGAGGAGGAGGAGCTCTACCTCCGGATCGTCGGCGACTTCCTCGACTCCACCGACTGAGTCCCCCGGCACCCAGTCCCCTTCACCCCTCCTCATCTTCAACACCCGCTCCACCGACGGGAGTTCCCCGATGCCCCGGATCACCAGACGTACCGCCCTCGCCGCCGTGACCGCCGCCCTCGCCCTCACCGCGACCGCCTGTTCGTCCTCCGACGACGGCGGCTCGTCCGACCCGGCCTCCACCGCCCCCGGCGGCGCGCAGTCGGCCGTGTTCCAGGCCGCGCACAAGGGCGGCACGCTGAAGCTGGTCGCCCACGCAGCCGCCGGAACCTTCGATCCCCAGGTCAACTACACACTCCAGTACTGGCAGTTGTACCAGTCGATGTACGACGGTCTGCTGGCGTTCAGGAAGACCGGCGGGCAGCAGTCGTTCACCGTCGTCCCGGATCTGGCGGCAGCCATGCCGGTGGTGAGCAACGGCGGGAAGACGTACACCTTCACACTCCGCAAGGGGATCAGGTTCTCCACCGGGAAGGAGGTGACCACCGACGACGTGGTGGCGTCCTTCCAGCGGATCTTCAAGGTGTCCAGCCCGACCGCGGGCACCTTCTACAACGGCATCGTCGGCGCGGACGCCTGTCTGAAGACACCGGCGACCTGCACACTCGCCAAGGGCGTCGTCGGTGACGCGGCGGCCGGCACGGTCACCGTCAACCTGACCGCCCCGGACCCGGAGTTCCCGTACAAGCTGGCCGTCCCGCACGCCAGTGTGCTGCCGAAGGACTCGTCGACGAAGGACGCGGGGACGAAGCCGCTGCCGACGACCGGCCCCTACACGGCGGCCTCGTACGACCCGAACCGGGCGCTGAAGCTGGTGCGCAACCCGTACTTCAAGGAGTGGTCGAGCCAGGCTCAGCCCCAGGCCTACGCCGACAACGTCGACTACACCTTCGGGCAGACCGTGGAGTCCGAGGTGACCGCCGTCCAGAACGGCTCGGCGGACTGGATGTTCGACCCGCCGCCCGCCGACCGGCTGAACGAGATCGGCACACAGTACGCCTCCCAGGCACACGTCAATCCGCTGACCGCGTTCTGGTACGTCACGCTGAACGTCAACTCGGCCCCGTTCGACAACAAGTTGGCGCGTCAGGCCATCAACTGGGCGATCGACCGCGACGCGGTGGTCGGGCTGTACGGCGGCAAGAACCTCGCCTCGCCCGCGTGCACGATCCTCCCGCCGGGTTTCCCCGGGCACGTCGACAAGTGCCAGTACACCAAGGGCGGCGGGAAGACCTGGTCGGCGCCCGACCTCGCCAAGGCGAAGGCGCTGATCAAGCAGTCGGGGACGGCCGGGCAGGAGGTCGGCATCGTTGTCAGCGACGACGAGGTCAACAAGTCGATCGGGCAGTACCTGCAGAGTCTGCTGACCCAGCTCGGCTACAGGGCGACGCTCAAGCCGCTGTCCGCGAACATCCAGTTCACCTACATCCAGAACACCAAGAACAAGGTGCAGTTGGCCCTGACGTCCTGGTACCAGGACTACCCGGCCGCCTCCGACTTCCTCAACGTGCTGCTGTCCTGCGCCTCGTTCCACCCGGGCAGCGACTCCAGCATCAACATCTCCGGGTTCTGCGACAAGGGCATCGACGCGCGGATGCAGGCCGCGCTGAAGGCCGGGCAGACCGACCAGAAGGCCGCCGACCAGCAGTGGGGCACGATCGACCAGGACATCATGGCCCAGTCCCCGGTGGTCCCGGTGATCAACCCGAAGATCATCGACTTCACGTCGAAGCGGGTCGGGAACTACCGGTTCAGCAAGCAGTTCTACATGCTTGTCGGGCAGCTGTGGGTCAAGTGAGCGACACAGCGACCCAGTTGCTCTCCCCCACGGCCCGGCGTCGCTCGCCGGGCCCCTGGCGGACCGCCGTCGCCGACCTGCTGCGCAACAGGTCGGCGGTGGCCGCGGCCCTCGTCCTGCTCGCCGTCGTCGCGGTGACCCTGTGCGCCCCGCTGTACGCCGACCACATCGCGCACACCGACCCGTTCCAGTCCCGTGTCTCCGGGACGACGGTCGTCGACGGCAAGACCGTGCCGGTGCTCACCCCGAGCACCACCGGCCTCGGTCTCGGCGTCACGCCCATCGGCCCCACCTGGGACTTCGGCCACTACTTCCTCGGTGCCGACAACCAGGGCCGGGACGTCATGGCCCGGCTGCTGTACGGCGGCCGTACCAGCCTGTTCATCGGGGTCACGGCGGCGCTGCTGTGCTGTGTCCTCGGTACGGGCGTCGGGGTCCTCGCCGGGTACGCGGGCGGGGTCGTCGACGCGGTCGTCTCCCGTGTCCTGGACGTCATCTGGGCCTTCCCGGTGTATCTGCTGGCCATCTGTCTGTCCGTCGTCCTGCTCACCGACGGGCTCAGCCTCGGACCGGTCACCGTCGAGGCCGGAAGCCTGTGGCTGCCGGTCGTGATCATCGCGGCGATCTACGTCCCGTACGTGGCCCGGCCGATGCGCGGACAGGTGCTGGTGCTGCGGAACAAGGAGTTCATCCAGGCGTCCATCGGGTCGGGCGCGCCCGCGCTGCGGGTGATGCGCCGGGAGGTGCTGCCGAACGTGCTGCCCACAGCGATCGTGTTCCTGCCCCTGATGACCGCCCTCGCGATGCTCACGGAGTCGGCGCTGTCGTTCCTGTCGGTCGGCGTCCAGCCGCCCGACGCCAGTTGGGGCACGATCATCGAGGACGGCCTCGGACTGCTGTACACCCGCCCGACCGTGACGATCGCCCCCGGACTGCTCATTGCGCTGACGACGGCCGCCCTCAACGTCCTCGGCGACGGGGTGCGCGACGCCCTCGACCCGAACGCCCGACTGCGCGGAGGGGTGTGATCCGATGCTGTACTTCGCGCTCCGGCGCTTCCTCTCCGCCCTGCTGGTGATGTTCGCGATCAGTGTGCTGGTGTTCCTGATCTTCTTCGCCACCCCGGGAGTCGACCCCGCCGCCCGTATCGCGGGCCGCAACGCCGACCCGGCCACCCTCGCCCAGGTACGGCACTCCTTCGGCCTGGACCGGCCGCTGCCCGTCCGCTATCTGCTGATGATGCGGCACCTCCTGATCGACCGGGACCTGGAGTCGTTCGTCAACCGCGGCTCGAAGGTCATCCCGCAGATCACACAGGCCATGCCGGTGACACTGTCGCTGGTGATCGGGGCGGCCGTCATCTGGATGACGGTCGGCATCGTCATGGGCACGGTGGCCGCCGGCCTGCGCGGCACGGCCGCCGACCCGCTGATCATGCTGGTCGGGGTCGTCGGTGTCTCGCTCCCCGCCTACTGGCTCGGCGAGGTCGTCAACCTCCTCACCCAGAAACGCCTGCACGACTCGGTGTTCTCCTGGGTACCGCCACCTGGGTACGTCGAACTGGGCAGGGACCCCGGCCAGTGGGCGCTGCACCTGCTCTTCCCGTGGCTGACCCTGGCGCTGCTGTATGCCGGCATCTACGCCCGGCTGCTGCGCGGCGAGGTCGTCAGCGCGCTCGGCGAGGACTACGTACGCACCGCGCGGGCCAAGGGGCTGTCCGAGCGGCGGATCCTGATCCGGCACGCGCTGCGCTGCTCGCTCATCCCGATCGTGTCGCTGTTCGGCCTGGACTTCGGCGCGCTGGTGGGCGGTGCGGCCCTGCTCACCGAGGTCGTCTTCGGCCTGCCGGGCGTCGGCAAGCTCACCTTCGACGCGCTCCAGAACCTGGACCTGCCCGTGATCATGGGTACGGTCATGTACGCGGCGTTCTTCGTGGTCCTCGCCAACGCGCTGGTCGACATCCTGTACGCGCGACTCGATCCGAGGGCCCGCCATGCCTGAACCCCTACTCCCTGAACCCCTTCTCGACGTACGGGATCTGCGGATCAGCTTCCGTACCCGCACCGGGACGGTCACGGCCGTCGACGGGCTCTCCTTCTCGGTCGCCCCCGGCGAGATCCTGGGCGTCGTCGGCGAGTCGGGCTCCGGCAAGAGCGTGTCGATGCTGGCCGTACTGCGGCTGCTGACCAGCTCCAACGTCACCGTCACGGGTGAAGTCCTCTTCCGGGGGCGGGACTTGCTCGCTCTCCCCGACAGGGAGATGCGGTCGGTGCGCGGCCGGGAGATCGCCATGGTCTTCCAGGACCCGATGACCGCGCTGACGCCGGTCTACACGGTCGGCCGGCAGATCGCCGAGCAGATCCGGGCGCACGAGAAGGTGTCCAGGAAGGAGGCGCTCGCCCGGGCGGTCGGGCTGCTGTCCGACGTGGGCATCCCGGACGCCGCCTCGCGCGTCGACGCCTACCCGCACGAGTTCTCGGGCGGGATGCGGCAGCGGGCGGTCATCGCGATGGCCCTCGCCTGTGGTCCGGCGCTGCTGATCGCCGACGAGCCGACCACCGCGCTCGATGTGACGATCCAGGCCCAGATCCTCGACCTGATGCGGGAGTTGAACGGGCGCGGTTCGGCGGTGGTGCTCATCACGCACGACATGGGTGTGGTGTCCGAGATCGCCGACCGGGTGCTGGTCATGTACGGCGGGCGGGCGGCCGAGGAGGGCCCGCGCCGGGCCGTGTTCCACGGTCCCCGGCATCCGTACACCTGGGGGCTGCTCGACTCGGTGCCCCGGGTCGGCGGACCGCGGTTGCGCCGGCTGCCCACCATCGCGGGCGTGCCCGTGTCACCGGACAGCGTGCCGGAGGGATGCCCCTTCGCGCCGCGCTGCCCGGCGCGGCACGACCTCTGCGACGAACGCCCGGTACTCAGAGGCGAGTCGGGCCACCTCGACGCCTGCTGGCTGCCGGACGAGGAGCGCGGAACAGCCCGAAGGGCGGCCCGATCGGCACCGGACCGAAAGGCAGCGCCATGACAGCGAACACCCGGACCGGGACCGGCCACACCGACGTGCCGCTGCGCGGCGACTCCCTCACCGGCAACGCAAGGTGCCGCGGACTGCCGATCCGGGAGCGCGGAACAGCCCGAACGGCGCACTCGACACCGGACACCCTCGACGGAAAGGCGGCGCCGTGACCACGGACCCCCAGGCCCGAACCGGCGACGCCGACGTGCTGTTGCGCGCCACCGACGTCACCAAGCACTACCCGCTGCGCGGCGACACCCTCACCCTGCGCCGCAAGGTGCTGCGGGCCGTGGACGGGGTCTCGCTGGAGGTGCGCGCGGGTGAAACCCTCGGCGTCGTCGGCGAGTCCGGCTGCGGCAAGTCGACGCTCGGCCGCTGTCTGGTCCGGCTCACCGACATCACGGGCGGGCGGGTCGAGTTCGACGGGCAGGACATCACCAGCCTGTCCGCGCGCCGGCTGCGCCCCGTACGACCGGGGATGCAGCTCGTCTTCCAGGACCCGCAGGCCTCCCTGAACCCGCGCCGCCGCGCCGGGGACATCGTCGCCGAGCCGCTGCTCATCCACCGGTACGGGGACGCAGCCGCCGTCCGGCGCCGGACGGCCGAGCTGTTCGACGTGGTGGGGCTGTCGGCGGCCCATCTGGACCGCTACCCGCACGAGTTCTCGGGCGGTCAGCGTCAACGCATCGGTATCGCAAGGGCGTTGGCGACGTCGCCGAAGCTGATCGTCGCCGACGAGCCGGTGTCCGCGCTCGATGTGTCGATCCAGGCGCAGGTGCTGAACCTGTTCGCCGATCTCCAGGACGAGTTCGGGCTGACGTATGTCTTCATCGCGCACGACCTGGGCGTGGTCCGTCATGTCTCGGACCGGATCGCTGTCATGTATCTCGGTGAGATCGTCGAACTCGCCGACACCGAGACGCTGTACGGGGCTCCCGCTCACCCCTACACCGAGGCGCTGATGTCGGCGGTCCCGGAGATCGACGACGGGACCGGCGCCCCGGACGGGCCGCGCCGGGAACGGATCGTCCTCACCGGAGACGTGCCCGACCCGGTGGCCGAACCGGCCGGTTGCACCTTCCACACGCGGTGTCCGTACGCACGGGAGGTGTGTGCGGCGGAGCGGCCCCGGCTCGTCACGACGGCAGCGGGGAGTGCGGTCGCCTGCCACTACCCGCTGGTGGCCGCGGGCTGAGAGCGGCAGACGGGAGCAGCTGCCGGGGGTCGGATCCGCCCCCCGGCAGTCGTGCGTCGTGTCAGACGCGCAGCCACTCCGTCATGACGACCTCCGCGTCCGTCCGCAACCGGAGCGCGAAGGGCCCGGAGACGTTCAGGTCGCCGGCGAAGCGGCCCATGTCGTCGGCGGTGAGGCTGGGTGGCGAGGCGAGCTGCGGACCGCTCAACACCTCGATCCTGGCCTCCTGCGGCGGCAGCACCTGCCCCATCAGACCGTGCGCGGTCACCTCGACGTCGACCGTCAGTTCATCCGTGTGGAAGGTCAGCATCCGGGGTGCGTCCACGGCGCCCCTGACGGGGATGCCGTGGACGAGCGAGTCGAAGGTCAGCTCGGCAAGCCGGGTGTCGAGCGAGTACAGGGCGTAGGCCTCCACGGCGGTCTGCTGGAGCTGCGCCGGGACCGGGTCCATGATGGCGGCGGCCTGGCGCAGCGTCTCCTCCAGGAGGTCGTTGTCCAGTGGGTCGTCGTCCTCGAACTCCGCCAGGTCGGCGGCGTCGGCGTCCAGTTCGTCGTCGAAGCCGTCCGTGCCTTCAGTGCCGTCGGTACCGTTCATCTCGGCCGCGCCGTCCATGTCGTCGGAGTCGTGCGGTGAACCGTCGTTGTCGTGCGCGTTGTTCACAACACCCCCCGGGCGGCGAGCCGGACCCGCAGCCGGCGCAGACAGCGCTGGCGCAGGGGGCCGATGCTCCCCACGGCGATACCGAGGCCGGCGGAGATCTCCTGATAGCTCGGCGGCGGCGTGGACATCAGGATGCGCAGCAACTGCCTGCACCGGGCGCCGAGTTCCTCGAACTCCTGCCATAACTGCCGGATGCGCTCCGCCTCGGCCGAGGCCTCCTCGGACTCGATCACCCGCTGCTCGGGCGTACGGTCGTCGCTGATCCGGTCGAGCAGTTGGGTGTCGTCCGTCGGTGTCATCCGGTGGCTGCTCTTGATGACCTTGAGGCACTCGTGCCGTGCGGTGCTCGCGAGCCACGAACCGGCCTTCTCCGGTTCACGGATCCGGCCCAGATGCTGGGCGAAACGGAACCACACGGTCGAGTACACCTCGTGCGCGTCCGCGTCGGACAGCCGGTGGGCGCGCGCCACCGACCACACCAGCGGGCTCAACCCCTCCACCAGCGCCTTCCAGCCCGCCGCGTCACCGTCGACGGCGGACTGGACCAAGGCGCCGACCGCAGCTCGGTCCACGTCCCCACCCCTCGTGTACGGCCAGTCATCGTACGCCGTGGAAGGGGGTGCTCCACTCGTCCTGCGCATGGTCCTCACTCGATTTGTCCTTGTACGGAGGCCTGTCGGCCTCATATGGCGGGCGGGATGTTCACTACCGGCACCGGGCTCCACGTGGGCGGGATCAGCGCCGGTACGACCGCACCCCGGACCTCCGCGAACTCGGTGTTCGCGGCGAGGAGTTGCTGCCGGGCGACGCGCGGGTCGGCCTCCTTGTGAGCGGTCATGTGGGCGGCGATCATCGCGGCGACCACCGGGGTGGCGAACGAGGTGCCGCTCCACTGCGCGAACCCCTCGAACACCGCCTGGTCCGGGGTGCCCGAGGTGGTCTCGTGGTCCCCCGAGAGCACGCCGAGGTGCTGGGGGTCCTGGCAGGTGCAGGCGTAGGTGAAGTGGTGGCGGCAGGTGTCGTACGTGCTGTGCTGGTAGATGTACGGCACCGGCGTCCCGAAGCCGGTGAGCGGCCCGGTGAGACGCTCGCCGGGGGCGTAGACCTTCACCCATGCGCCGTGGTTGCTGAAGCAGGCGCCGAACTCGCCGTCGCTGCGCAGGGCGCCGACAGAGATCACCGACTGGGCGTACTCGGGCTTGTCGGCGTAGGCGGCGGGCCAGAAGGGGGTGGCGCTGGCGTTGTTGCCGGCGGCGGCGACCAGCAGGGTGCGCGGCTGCTCGCGCAGGGCCTCCATGAACGCGGCGAGGCCGAGCAGGCCTTCCGTGCTGCCGTTCGACGTGCCCGCGGAGAGGCTGATGATGGCCGGCCAGCCGTCGCGCTCGACGGCCTCGAAGAGCTTGTCGCCGAACTCGGACTCCAGGATCGCGCCGGCGTCGTTGAGGGTGTTGCGGGAGACGATGTTCGTGTTGGGGGCGACGGCCGCGACGAGCCCCGAGATGAACGTGCCGTGCCCCGCGTACTGCTGGAGCACTCCGTTCGCGTCGCACTCGGCGATCTGGGGGTCGCCCTGGACGTGTGCCATCGCCGGGTAGGACGCGTAGTCGTGCATGAGGCCGGTGTCGACGACCAGAACGCCGACGGCGCTGTCCGCGTCGTAACCGCTCTCCGCCAGCGCCGGGTTGGGTCCCGCGGTGTACGGGACGGGCACGGGCTCGTCGCCGGGGCAGGCGTTGACGGGGGCGATGTGCACGACGTGATTGCGGCTGACGAGTCGGCGTCCCGCGTTGCCCTCCGTCTCCCTGAGCGCGCGCAGCGCGCCCGCCACCGCGCGGTCGCCGCGCCGGTCGCCCTGGGCCGGGTCGCCGACCTGGATCCGGGTGATGCCGGACCGGTTGGTCTCCGGGCTCGCCCGGCGCACATCGTCGGCCGCCAGACCGGCGAACGTGGTGAAGTGCGCGCGTACGGTGTCCTCGACGATCCGCGCCTCCTCGCCGTCGCGGGCGAGGACGACGCCCTTCTCGTAGATGAACTCGGCGGCGTCGTCCGGCCCCATCGCCAGCTCGACGCCTGGCATGGAGCGCTGGATCTGGTCGAACTGCTCCTGGAAACGCTGAGGTGCCATGGAATGCCCTCCCCCTTGAACCGATCCCCTGTTGCCTCTATTGAGAGCAGCGTCGCGGCCGCGTGATACAGGGGCCGCGACACGTTCGTTGATACAGGGGTCGATCAGAGATGGACAGCGAGTTATCCATGGCCAAACCTGTGTGACGCGGGGCGCGGAGCACTACCATCCGTTGGGTGACAGCGGGAAGCGACACGGTTCTCGAACTACTTCCGATGGTGTTCGCCCGCCCGAAGGACGCCCTCGCTCGCGCGGAGAACCTCCTCGGCAGCGATCCGACCGCGTTTCACGCCTCGGTCGCCCATCAGGTGATCGGTATGTGGCAGCGGGACTTCGGCGACATGCGTGTCGCCCTGCGTCATCTGCGGCGTGCCCGCGATCTCGCGGCGGACGCCGGGTCGGCGGAACGCGAGGCTGACGTTCTCGGCACGCTCGGCGTCGCGCTGGTCCACGCGGGCCGTACCCGGCAGGGCCTGGAGGCGTTCGAGCAAGGCGTGGACCGGGGTTCGGGCCATACACGCGCGCGCGTGCTGTACCGGCGGGCGTACGCGTGGTGGGTGCTGGGCCATCATCGCGAGGCGCTGGACGACGTACGGCGGGCCATTCCCGTGCTGCGGCAGGCGGACGACACCATCTGGACGGCGCGGGCGCTGACGCTGCGCGCCACCGTGCATCTGGCGCTGGGCCGCCCCGAGCGGGCCGACGCCGACTTCACCGCCGCCGAACAGCTGTGGGACACCACCGGCCAGGAGCACGACAAGGCCGATGTCGTCGAGAGCCGGGCGCTGGCCGCGTACCGGGCGGGCGACATCCCGGCGGCGCTGCGGCTGTTCGACGAGGCTGCCGAGCGGTACGACCGGCTGGGCACACCCATCTTCATGTTCTACATCCGCCGCTGCGAGGTGCTGATGGCCGCCGGGCTCGCCCGTGAGGCGGTCACCGAGGCCGACACGGCGCTCGGTGTGCTCGACGGCATCGGCGGGCAGAGCACCCGCAAGGCGGAGCTGCTGCTGACCGCGGCGAAGGCCGCCCGGCTCGCGGACGATCCGCACACCGCGATCGCCCGCGCGGCCGTGGCCGTCCGGCTGTTCGCCGGGCAGCGGCGCAGCTGGTGGGAGGCGCACGCCCGGCTGGTGCTGCTGGAGGCGCGGGTCGCGACCGGGCGGACGTCGGGCCGGCTCGTCGCGGACGCGGCGGCGCTGGCCGACCGGCTCACCGCCTTCGGTTCGCCGGCCGCGCCCGAGGCGTCGCTGCTCGCGGGCCGGATCGCGCTCGCGCTGGGCTGGCGGGAGGACGCGGAGAAGCATCTGAAGGTCGCCGCCCGCAGCCGGCGTGTGGGTCCCCCGCTGGCAAGGATGACGGGGTGGGCCGCGCAGGCGCTGCGCGCGGAGGCGGCGGGGTCCGGACGGGGTGTGCTGGAGGCCTGCCGGCGTGGACTCGCCGTCCTGGACGACCACCGGATGACGCTCGGCGCGTCGGAGCTGCGGGCCCGGGCCACGGCGCAGGGCGCCGAACTGGCCGCGCTGGCTCAGCGGGCGGCCCTGGAGTCCGGTGGGCCCCGGCGGCTGCTGGTGTGGAGCGAGCGGTTGCGGGCCACGGTCCTGTCGGCGCCGCCCGTCCGGCCGCCCGACGACCCGGCGCTCGGGCAGAGCCTCACCGCGTTCCGGGAGATCGCGGCGCGCGCCGAGGAGGCCCGGAACGACGGCCGTCCGGTACCGGCGCTGGAGCGCGAACAGCGGCGCCTGGAACGGGAGGTGCGCTCCCGCACCCTCCACATCCGCGGCGAGTCGCCCGGCGGCGGGAGCCGCTTCGACCCCGGCCGGCTGCTCGAACGCCTCGGCGACGGTGTGCGGTTGATCGAGATCGCCGTCGTCGACGGCCGGGTGCAGGTGCTGCTGTGCGGCGAGGGTCGGGTGCGCCGTTTCGAGGCGGGGCTGCTCGCGGACGCGGTGACGGAGGCCGAGCATGTGCAGGCCGGGCTGCGACGGCTCGCGCACCCGGGGGCGGAGGGCAGGCTGGCGGTGCTGGAGGCGTCGGGCCGCCGGCTGGAGGAACTGCTGCTGGGCGCGGCCGTGCCACATCTTGGCTCGGGCCCCGTGGTCGTGGTCCCGCCGGGGAGACTGCACCGGGTCCCCTGGGCCCTGCTGCCGTCCCTCCGGGAGCGGGTGCTCAGCGTGTCACCGTCGGCGAGCAGTTGGCTGCGCGCCCAGGAGACCGGGCCCCCGCCGGGCGGCCGGCACGTCCTCGTCCGGGGGCCGGGCCTGGCGAGCGGCGGCGCGGAGGTGCCCGAGCTGGTCGACCGGTACGGCAGACCGACGGTCCTCGAACACGAGGGCGCGCGGGTACCGGCGGTGCTGGACGCGCTCGACGGGGCCGCGCTGGCCCATATCGCGGCCCACGGCACCTTCCGGGCGGACAGTCCCCTGTTCTCGTCCCTCCGCATGGCCGACGGCCCGCTGATCGTCCACGACTTCGAACGCCTCGACCGCAGTCCGTACCGGATCATCCTGTCCAGCTGCGACACCGGCCGCCTGGCGAACGTCGGAGCGGACGAACTCCTCGGTCTGGTCACGGCGTTGCTCCCGCTGGGCACGGCGGGCGTGGTGGCGAGCAGCGCACCGGTCAACGACGCGGCAGTGGTCCCCCTGATGCTGGCCCTGCACAAGGGCCTCAGCGTGGGCCTCTCCCTCGCCGAAGCCCTGCGCGACGCCCGCGCGTCCCTCCCCGGGGACGCGACGCACCAGGCAACGGGGTGGGCGTTCTCGGCGTTCGGATCCGCCTGAGCCCGCCCTGCGCACGCCCCCGGCGGTCACGTGGGCCACGCGGCCGGGGCCCGCTGATGCCGACCCCGCACAGCCGCCGTCAGCATGGGCCCCTCGCCGAGGCCCGGATCGGCCCTGTCCCGGGACGCGACGCGCCTGGCAACGGGGGCGCGTTTCGGCGTTCGGCACCGCCCGAACCCGCCCTGCGCACGCCCCCGGCGGTCACGCCGGCTGTGCGGCCGGGGGCTCGTCCAGCAGCCACGGCAGGGCGCCCCGGTCGCTCGCGCCCAGGCGGGTGTACGCGCTGTACAGGTGGTTTCCGACTGTTCGGACGGACAGGGTGAGCCGGTCCGCGATCTGGCGGTTGCTCAGGCCGGTCGCCGCCAGGGTGACGATCTGGCGCTGGCGCGCGGTGAGTTCGCCGAGGACCAGGCCGGACAGGGCCGGGGTGCGGGCGCCCTGGCAGCGGCGGGCCAGGGTCATCGCTCGGGAGCGGGACCTGCGGGCGGCGCGCGGGTCGCGGTGTACCGGGACGGCCTGGGCGTGCGCCTCGGCCGCGAAGAGCAACAGGCCTCGCCGTTCCAGGAGTTCGGCGGCGCGGTCCAGCGCGGGGCCGTCCTGGCGGACGAGCGCGTCGGCGTGCCGGGCCAGCGGTGCGGCACCCTCGCCGGGCAGCCGGGCCAGCCGGTCGGCGACCAGGTGCGGGGCGCCGAGGCGTACGGCGTCGTACAGGACGTATGCCTCCCCCTCCCCGCCCTCGGGGGCGGTGGCCGACTCCAGCGCCCCGGCGATGTCGCCGTGCGCCGCCCTCAGCCATGGGGTCGCCCGGCCCGGGGACGTGGTCGCGACCTCGCTCAACTGGGTTGCCGCCAGCGCCAGTTCCGTACGGCAGGACGGGTCGTCCGGGGTGCCGCGCAGGCCTTCCCTGGCCCACGAGAGGGCCTCGCGCAGTTCTCCGCGCAGTCGGGCGAAGCGGGCCCGTACGGTCGCGTAGTCGGCCGGTACGGCAGGGTGCGGGGCCGTGTTCCCGGCCGCCAGCCAGTCCCCGACGGGGCCCGCCGGTTCCTGGACGTCGGTGCGCTCGATGCGGTCGGCCAGTTCGGCACGCTCGGCGTCCAGGGCCGACACGCACTCGGCCGGGGTCCGGGACAGTCTCCTGGCCCGGAGTTGCCCGGCGCCCGCGCGCAGGATGGGCCCGTGCAGGGGGTGGGCGAGGCGGACCTCGGAGAGGGCGTCGACGCGGATCAGGCCGTCGGCTTCGAGGCGTTCGAGTGCGCTCAGATCCAGGTCCGCGATGTCCAGCGGGAGCGGTTCGCTGAACGCCAGGCGTTCCAGGGCGTCCCGCTCCTCGGCGCAGGCGCGGTTCAGGGCCTGCCCGACCCGCTCGCGTACCGCGGCCGTCACGGGAACGGGGCCTCGCCACATCAACTCATCGGACTCCAGGGTGAGTTCGCCGCGATAGCGCACCGCGCCGACCAGGTCCCGCAGCAGCCGCAGATCGCCTTGGCAGAGGTGGTGCAGACGGCGGGCGGTGAGCGGCTCGACCGGACCGCCGGCGCCGGTCGCGACCAGTTGGGCGGTCTCCTCGCGGGGCAGCGGTTCCAGGGCGAGACGCGGCAGCACCTCGCCGGTCCACAGCCGGGACACCGCGCCGGGCGCCGGGGCACCGTCCGTCGCCACCACGAGAAGCCGGGTACGTCCGTGCACCGCGAGCTGGTGGACCAGCGCGGCCGAGGAGTCGTCCAGCAGATGGGCGTCGTCGACCAGCAACGTGCGCACGCCGGTGAGGAGTTGGACCGCGCGGTGCAGGGAGACCTGCTCCGGGAGGAGGTGGGCGAACGCGGCGAAGGGGATGCCCCGTGTCTCGGGCGTACCGCTCACCTTCGCGCAGTCGGTGCCCCGGACCACCTCCGTGACCAGCCGGGTCTTGCCGTGTCCGGCCGGGCCCGTCACCACGACGCCGTGCCGTTCGGCCGCCAACGATCGGCGGATCAGCTCAAGTTCGTCGTCCCGGCCGGTGAACGGCCAGGGCAGTTGCAGGGTCTTGGCTTCCCGTACGAAAGTCGTCACGTGAACAGGAGCCGGGCTACTCACCTTTGATACAGGCCGACTTGAGTAGCCCCCGACTCAGGCGCCCGAGGCCCCGTGACCCGCAGTCTGTTCCTCATGAACGCACGGTTCTGCTCACTCGCGCAGCAACCGGCCCCCACCTTCGCACCGGGGCTGCCGGCCGAGCGGCGCAGCGCGCTCCTCTCGGGGCGTCTGATGTGGGTGAACGGCACCGTGCTCCACTACTACTTCTTCGACCGGGACAACGACGGTTCGGTCATCCCGCTGCCGGGGACCGGGGAGACGCGGTGGGAGTCGTGGGCCGGCGCAGAGGCACAGCGCGAGGTCGTCCGCGACTGCTTCCGGGAGTGGCTCGACCTGGGGATCGGGCTGTCGTTCGTCGAGGTGCGCGACCGTTCGGAGGCCGAACTGCGCATCGGGTTCCAGACCGGTGACGGTTCCTACTCCACGGTCGGGCGGGACGCACTCTCGGTGGGTCTGGGGCGGCGCACGATGAACTTCGGCTGGGATCTGACCGCGCCCGGGGAGCGCGCGACGGCCCTGCACGAGATCGGGCACGCCCTGGGCCTGCTCCACGAACACCAGAACCCGTTCGCCGGCATCCACTGGGACGACGAGGCCGTGTACGACGACCTGGCCGGACCGCCCAACTTCTGGGGCCGCGACAAGACGTACTTCAACATTCTCCGCAAGCTCGACCCGGACGAGGTCAACGGCTCCGTCTGGGACCCGCTGTCGATCATGGAGTATCCGTTCTCGGCGGGGCTGGTCCTGGAACCGGAGCAGTTCCGGTCCGGGGTGAGGCCTCTGGGGACGCTCTCCCCGGCCGACAAGGAGTTCGTGCTCCGCTGGTATCCGCCGACGGGCACGCGCAGGCCGGCCGAACTCGCGCCGTTCCGGTCCGCGCCCCTGCGCCTCGGCGCGGGCGAGCAGGCCGACTTCGGCATCGCGCCGCCGGAGACCCGCGACTACACCGTGGGGACCTTCGGGGAGAGCGACACGGTCGTCGCGGTCTTCGAGGAGATCGACGGCGAGCCCCGCTACCTCTCCGCCGAGGACGACGGCGGCACTCCGCACAACGCCCATGTCAGGGTCCGGCTCGTCAAGGGCCGCCACTACTTCGTCCGCGTACGCCTCTACTCCACGTGGGGATCGGGGGAAACGGCCGTCATGTGCTGGTGAAGCTGGGGGCAGAGACCAGCGCATGACGGCCGCCGCGAACGAATCAGACCACCTTCGGGCACTCGGGGGAGCGGTCGAGGACGTCACCTTCATGGGGGAGGGTGACGTCCTCGACCACGCCATGTGCCACGGCTTCAGGACGCCGCGCGTTCACCCGCCGCCTCGGCGTCGGGGTGGGCGAGGCCGAGCCGGTCGCGGAGGGTGGTGCCCTCGTACTCCGTACGGAAGACACCGCGTTCCTGGAGCAGCGGGACGACCGTGTCGGCGAAGCCGTCGAGGCCGCCCGGGGTGATGTGCGGGACCAGGATGAAGCCGTCACTCGCGTCGGCCTGGACGAAGTCGTTGATGGTCTCGGCGACGGTGGCCGGGGAGCCGACGAAGTTCTGCCGGTTGCCGGTCTCGATGACGAGGTCACGGATGGACCAGTTGTTGGCCTCCGCGCGCTCCCGCCACTCGCGGGCGGTGGCCAGCGGGTCGCGGTACATCCGCACCTGGGCCCGGCCGCGGGCGACGGTGTGTTCGCCGAGGTCGGGGTCGATGTCGGGCAGTGGGCCGTCCGGGTCGTACGCGGACAGGTCCCGGTTCCAGACGAACTCCAGGTGCTTGATGGCGGTGGCCCCGCTGACCTGCAGACGGCGTACCTCGCGGGCGAGTTCCTCCGCCTCGGCGTCCGTGTCGCCGAGGACGAAGCTCGCGGCGGGCAGGATCTTGAGCTGGTCGGCGTGGCGGCCGTACTTGGCCAGGCGGTTCTTGACGTCCGTGTAGAACTCCCGGCCCTCCTTGAGGGTGGCGTACCGGCTGAAGATCGCGTCGGCGGTAGACGCGGCGAACTCGCGGCCCTCGTCGGAGTCGCCGGCCTGGAAGATCACCGGGCGGCCCTGCGGGGAGCGGGGCACGTTGAACTGGCCCTCGATGTCGAAGTGCTGACCCGAGTGCACGAAGGCGCCGGCCTTCGCGTCCCGCAGGAAGGTGCCGGTGTGCTGGTCGGCGAGAACCTCGTCGCCGTGCCAGGAGTCGAAGAGCTCGCCCGCGGTCTGCAGGAACTCCTTCGCCCGTGAGTAGCGCTCGTTCTGCGGGAGGAAGCCGCCGCGCCGGAAGTTCTCGCCGGTGAAGGCGTCCCAGGAGGTGACGACGTTCCAGGCGGCGCGTCCGTCGGACAGGTGGTCGAGGCTGGCGAACTGGCGGGCCACCTCGTAGGGCTCGTTGAAGGTGGAGTTGATGGTGCCGGTGAGGCCGAGGTGCTCGGTGACGGCGGCGAGCGCGGTGAGGACGGTGAAGGTGTCGGGCCGCCCGACGACGTCCAGGTCGTATATCTTTCCGCCCTGTTCGCGCAGCCGCAGCCCCTCGGCGAGGAACAGGAAGTCGAACTTGGCGCGTTCGGCTGTCCGGGCGAAGTGGACGAAGGAGCTGAACTCGATATGGCTGCCGGCCTGCGGGTCGCTCCACACGGTGGTGTTGTTGACGCCGGGGAAGTGCGCGGCCAGGTGGATCTGCTTCAGCGGCTTGCTCATGGTCGTACGGTCCTTCCGGCTCAGGCGCCGACAGCAGCGGTGGCGGTGGCGTAACGGTTGGCGGGGCGGGTCAGGCCCAGCAGCCCGCGCAGGGTGTCGGCCTCGTACGCCTGCCGGAAGGCGCCCCGGCGCTGGAGTTCGGGTACCAGTCGCCGGGTGATCGCCGGGAGGTCGTGCCCGGCGACGGCGGGCCGCAGCCGGAAGCCGCTGAGTCCGGCCGACGCCAACTCCTGCAGCAGGTCGGCGAGTTGTGCGGGCGTACCGGCGAAGATCCGGGCGTCGCTGGTGTATGCGTAACCGGCGAGGGCATCCAGTCGCTCACGGCGGGCGGCGGCCTCGGCGGGATCGTCGTCGAGGAGGACGACCAAGTCGCCGAAGACGTGCAGGAGTTCACCGGCGCGGCCGGCCGCCGTCTGCTCGGTGCGGATCTCCTCGACGATGGCGCGGGCCTGGCCGGTGTCGTGCGGGGTGACGTATCCGACGTCGGCCGAGCGGGCCACCAGCCGGTACGGGACGGTGTCGTGGGCAAGCGCGGTGACGATCGGCTGGCCCTGCGGCGGGCGAGGGGTGATCGACGGCCCCTTGACGCTGAAGTGGGGGCTCTCGAAGTCGACGTAGTGCAGCTTGTCGCGGTCGATGAAGCGGCCGGTCGCGGTGTCGCGGATCTCCGCGTCGTCCTCCCAGCTGTCCCAGAGCCGGCGCACCACCTCGACGTAGTCGGCGGCCTCGTCGAAGAGCGCCGCCACCGACTCCCACGCCGGCGGGTCGTTCAGCGGGTCGATGTGCGGTATCGGGCGGCGCCCGAAGTGGGCCGCCTCGTTCTGGCGGGCGGTGATCTGGACGCGCAGACCCGCGCGGCCGGTGCTCACGTAGTCGAGGGTGGCGATCGCCTTGGAGAGGTGGAACGGCTCGGTGTGGGTGGTGACGACCGTCGGGACGATGCCGATGTGCCGGGTGAGCGGGGCGACCCGGGCGGCGATCAGGACGGCGTCGAGGCGGCCCCGGACCTGGTCGGTACGGCCGTCCGGTTCGAGGGGGTGCGAGGACTGGAGGCCGAGGCCGTCCTCGATGGTCACGAAGTCGAGCAGCCCGCGCTCCGCCTCGGCGACCAGGTCGGCCCAGTAGCGGGCGGTGAACAGCTCACGCGGCCGGGCGACGGGTTCGCGCCAGGCGGCCGGGTGCCAGCCGGCGCCGTCGAGGGCGACGGCGAGGTGCAGAGAAGAGGGTGACGAGGACACGAGAGTGACGCCTTCCTGATCGACCGTACGAGAGAACGAGACAGCAGGTCAGGAACGACAGAGCGCGCCGGCCACGCGCAGGAGGTCGATGTGCCGCCGCGAGTACAGCCTCGGACGGCACGGAATGGGCTTCGTCACGACGTGGTCAACAAAGCGATGCCGCCGCGTGTTCCGGCTCTCTGTGTCGGCCGGATGAACACCGGCCGCGCCCCGGAGGGGCGCGGGGAACTGCGCGACAAGCCCACACCGGACCCGCGCCAAACGAACCGCCTAACCCGCGGAGCGCTCCGCGTACGCCGCCCAGTCCAGGATCTGAACGGCCGCTCCGGCAGCCTCCAGCCCCCGGCAGTCGGCATGGTGCCGGCGGGCGATCGCGTCGAGGTCGAGATGACGGCCGAACGCCGGGTGGGCGGCAAGACGGCGGGCATAGGCCCACAGGGCCGGATGGTCGGCGACGCGGTGCACGGCGGCAGCGTCCAGATGCCAGCGGTGCACGGTGTCGAGGCGCACCAGGGAGACCCACAACTCCACGTCCGCCGCGGTCAGTCGGTCGCCCAGCAGATACGGGTCCGCGTCGAGCCGCGCGTTCAGTGAACCCAGCGTGCGCAGCAGGGAGGCGAGCGCGTCGGCGCGGTCGGCGTCCTCGGCGGCGGCGTCTCCGGCTCGCTGGGCCGTCGCGTCGATGCCCTGGGCGCACAGCCGCTCGACGGCCTCGATCTCCGCCTCCAGGCCGCACGGGTACAGCGTGGGGCGGCCGCCGCCGAAGTGCCGGGACAGGTCGCGCAGGATGTCCGGGGTGTGGGTGCTGACGATCCGCCCCGACCAGTCGTCGCTGAGCACCGGGACCGTGGCCGCGCCGGAGTAGCGGTGCGCGCTCGCCTCGTACAGCGGGCGCAGTGCGGAGTGTTCGCCGCCGGGGGCGTCGGGCACGGCGGGCAGTTCGGTCACGGGACAGGCCGCGCCGAGGCCGAGCAGGCTGTGGGTGACGGCGATCCGGAGACAGTCCGGGTCGGCCGGGGACAGGTGGAGGCGGTAGCGGCGCGGCACGGCGTAGTGGCCGCTGCGCGCGTCCCGGCCTAGCCGGCCGCGGAAGGCCGGGGCGGGGCGGGCGGAGGTGGCGGCCAGTGGTGTGACGGTCATGAGTCTCCCCAGATGTGGTGCGCAGACGTACGCGCGGCGGAAGGCGTAGTCGGGGGCCGCCGTGGTGGCGCGGGGTGGGCGGCCGGGCTCAGCGCAGAGGGCTGATGGAGCTGCAGACACGCTGCAGGTCGATGTGCCGGCGGGAGGTCAGCAGCGGGGTCGGCCGGGGTGTGCGAACCACCCGACTGGCTCTCGACTCCACGCGCATCACGTTTCCCTACCTTTTCACTAGGATTCCCATGTGGAGTGTCGATCCGCTCGCGGCCCACGTCAAGGGCGTCTCGTACGGCGGACGGCGCCGGCCCCGCCGGTCTCCGGTGTCCCTGCTCGGCGGGCCCACCTTCATGGCCTCGGACGAGGTCGGCCACCTCGCCGCCTGCACCAACGGCCTCGCCCTGCACCCGCCGTCGAGGTCGCGGATGACGGGGCCGCCGGCCGCCTGTCTGGACGAGGCACCCCTGACGGTCGCCTGAGGGTTTCGGTACGAGGCCCACAGCACTGTTCGACCTGACGCCGACCACGCCCACCCGACCGCGGGGGAACTTCGCAGTGCCCGAAACCCGGACCGGTGTCCGGCCCACCGCACTGCTCACCGGCGGCGTTCGCCAGTGCCGCGACGGGATTGGCCACCCCGCCGAGGGCCGAGAGCGCACCGACCGTCCGCAGTACGTCCACGGGCAATTCGTTCAACGCCCGGTACGGATTCCCCGGGGTGATCCATTCCACTGCATGAAAGTCGTCACCCTTTCGGTCGAGAATTTCATCGAAGGCCTTCTTCGCACCGTCGGCGACATCGCCGATGAATCCCTTGATCGCGTCCTGCGTATTGTTCCTGCCCGTAACAATGTCCTTCTTGTCGACTGAACTCCCGAAACCCGGAAGTCGTTCACAAGAGGCCGGACGCACGCCGACACTCACATGCGGCCATTCGTTACCCGTGGTGTGCCGTGACCCCGTCCAGCGCCTGGGCGCACACGAGCCGCAGCCGTGCCCGTCCCCGGGTGAACGCGCCCTCGGCCGCCTTCAGCGAGATCTGGTGCATACGGGCGAACTCCATCGTGGAGATACCGTCGGCGCGGGCCAGCATGACCTGACGCTCGCGACCCCGCAGCTGCTGGACCTGGCGCAGCAGCCAGCGTCCGAAGTCCTCGTCGCACACGTCCTCGTCCGGCAGCACGGGCCTGCTGACATGCGCGGTACGGCCCACCAGCCGCCGCCTGCGCTCCAGTTCGCGGTAGTGGTCGACGCACAGCCGCAGCGCGACCGAGGTCAGAAAGGGCCCGATCCGCTCCCGGTCGAGGTTGTCGTGGGCCGCCGCCCGCAACATCGCCTCCTGGACGCAGTCCTCCGCGTCCTGGGCGGTCGGCAGCCGCCGCCGGACCAGTCGCATCAGTCGTTCCCGGTGGCCGGCGATCTCCTCCCAGGACAACTCCCGAAGGATTTCTCCGTCGACGATTACGAGCTCATCTGCGCAGTCTTCCGAATTCATGCGGTACACGGCCCCGAAATGATCCCTTGGGTGCGAACCCAGAAAATTCGCACGGCCTATCCCCACCCGACGGGAAAGGACTGTCCGGGTCAACTCACGGACAAACCGAGCCGATTGCCCATCACTCGTCCGAATGGAAAATCGAAGAACCGTTCCCCACGCGCAGCACATCGTGCTATAAAAGTGCACGGCTGCCGGTTCCGCATATTTACGCAGAAACGTCACATCATGATCGGGCCGATGGATTGATTCCCCGAAAGCATACCCATATCGGCCATCGAGGAACTGAACTCGCCAATACCGGCCGACCTGCTTCTGTCCCGCAGGTCACCCCTCGGTCTTTGCGGCGGCCTGTTTGATGGCCTCGCGGATCCGGCAGTAGGTGCCGCAACGGCAGACGTTCTCGATGCGGTCGATGTCCGCGTCGGTCGGTTCGGAGGTCCGCCTCAGCAGCGCCACCGCGGCCATGATCTGTCCGGGCTGACAGAAGCCGCACTGGGCGACATCCCGGTCCAGCCAAGCCTGCTGGACGGGATGAAGGGTGTCTCCGTCGGCCAGCCCCTCGATGGTGGTGACCCTGCGGTCCGCGCAGTCGGCGACGGGCACGACACAGGGCTGGATCTCCGCGCCGTCGAGATGGCTGGTGCAGGCGCGGCAGACCCCGACCCCGCAGCCGTACTTGGGGCCGGTCACGTTCAACAGGTCGCGCAGCACCCAGAGCAGCGGCATGTCGGCCGGGGCCTCGACGGTGACCGGTTCGCCGTTGAGGTCGAAGGTGTAGCGGGGCATCGGAACCCTCTCGGATGCGAGGTCGGGGTGGGGACGGGGGTGGAAGGAGTCGAGGCAGGGGCAGAGACAGGGGCGGGGCGGTGGTCAGAAGTTGAGCGGGAAGCGGCGGGGCCTGGTGCCCGTCGCCCGGGCGTACGCGTTGGCGACCGCGCCCGCCGCGGCCGGCACCCCGAGTTCCCCGGCCCCGCCGGGCTCCCCCTTGGACGGCATGATGTGCGCCTCGAAGTGCAGCGGCGCGTGCCGCTGGCGGGCGTAGTGGAAGTCGGCGAAGCTGCCCTCCCTGACCGCGCCCCGGTCGATGTGGAGGCCGGCCCGCAGCACGGTGGAGATGCCGTCGATCGCGGTACCCATGAGCTGGGCCTCAAGTCCACGTGGATTCACGGCCGTTCCGACGTCGGCCGCCATCACCGCCTTCGTCACCCGCGGGTTCTTCGGGTCGGTGGCGTCGATCTCGATCAGGCAGGCGACGCAGGAGCCGTACTCCTCGTGCACCGCCATGCCCTGCCCGTGCCCGGCCGGCATGGTCCGTCCCCAACTCCCGGCGGACGCCGCCTTGTCGAGTACGGCGCGCACGGCTCTGCTCCGGAGCGTGGTGCGCCGGAAGGCGACCGGGTCCTTGCCCAGGCTCCGGGCGATCTCGTCGACCATGATCTCCTCGGCGGTCCGGGTCGTCCCGGAGTCCACCGACCGCCAGGCGCCGAGCGGTATCGCCGCCAGTGCCACATCGCCCGAATCCCCGGACAGCTGACCGAAGTTGTACAGTCCGCTGTCGCTGGGCACGGGGCCTGCCGCCCGTACGCGCCCCGCCTGAGCGGCCATGGACGTCACCCCGCCCTGTGCGGCGAGGCCCTCCCCCTCCCAGGACTCGCTCACCGAGGACGTCGCATGGACGAAGGCGACCACCCGGCCGCCCTTGTGGCTGGCTCTGATGCGGTGGTGGGTGGCCGGGCGCATCCTGCCGTGCCGCAGGTCGTCGCCGCGGCTCCACATCAGCTTGACCGGCCGGCGGGCCGCCTTGGAGACGAGGGCGGCCTCGACCGCGAAGTCGTGGTTCAGCCGCCGCCCGAACGAGCCGCCGCCGCGCATGACATGGACCTTGACCTTCGACGCCGGGAGTCCGACCGCCGAGGCGATGCTGTCCCGGGCGTCCATCGGCGTCTGGGTGGAGAACCACAGCTCGGCGCGGTCCGCGCGGACGTCCGCGACCACGGTCAGCACCTCCATCGGGGCATGGCCGACGAACGCGAACTCGAACTCCCCCGTCACCTGCGTCGATCCGCTCGGTACGGCGCCCAGCGGCGGGACCGCGGCGCGCAGCCGCGATCTGATGGCCGTGTCGGACAGCGCGGCCAGCGGGCCGGGCGCCCAGGTGATCCGCAGGGCGTCCCGGGCCTGGAAGGCATGGTGGAAGGTGTCCGCGACCACGGCGACTCCGCCCGCGACCCGGACGATCGCGCGGACGCCCGGCAGGGCGCGGGCCGCCCGGTCTTCGACCGCGCGGATCTTCCCGCCGAGCGTCGGCGGCCGGGCCACCACGGTCGGTTTCGCGCCGGGCACCTTCAGGTCGCCGGCGTACTGCGCCTTGCCGGTGATGATGTCCCGCGCGTCGATGCGGGTCGTCGGCTTCCCGATCACCTTGTGCCGGGAGGGCGGTTTGGGCTTGCTGGACACAGCGGGCCGGGTGACCTGCGCGGCGGCCTCGGTGAGCGATCCGAAGGTGGCCGTACGGCCGTCCGGTGCGACCACCATCGTGTTCCGGGTCCGCAGTGTGCGCGCGGGGAGGCGCCACTGCCGGGCGGCGGCGGTCACCAGGCGGGCGCGCGCGGTGGCGGCCAGGGCCCGGGCCGGTCCGTAGAGGGAGCTGACGGAGTTCGAACCGCCGGTGAACTGGCTTCCCTTGGTGCGGGCGTCGGCGAGCGGGATGTCGACGTCGGCCAGCCGGGCGTCCAGTTCCTCGGCGATCATCATGGCGACCGCGGTGGTGACACCCTGGCCGACCTCGACGCGCGGCAGCCGGACGACCACCCGGTTCGCCGCGGTGACCTCCAGGACCAGCATCTCGTCGTCGTCCCCGGTCACCACGACGCCGGGCCGCCCGCTCGCGTCGGCGCTCTCGGCGCCCTCCGCCGAGGACGAGTCGCAGCCGATCGGCGCGGCCACGATCAGGGTGGTCGCGGCCAGCGAGTAGACCATGAACCTCCGGCGGGACCACTGCCGTTCCATCGCCACCCCTGTCGCTTCGCCCACTGCCAGTGCGTCTCCTGTGTAGGAGGGGCGAGGCGGCTTCGTGGTTGCGTGTACGGGCGAGGCTTTCGCCCGTACACGCCCCGGCGAGGTACAGCCGACGAGCGCGGGCCGGGACTGGTCCCGGCCCGCGCTACGGTCGTCGGCCCTCGGTCGGCGGGGTCAGCCGAGCAGCTTGCTCGCCAGGGTCGCGGCGTTGTACGAGCCCCAGCCGGTGGTGAAGTCCCAGCCGGTGGCGGCGGAGTAGGCGCCGTTGCTGCCACTGGTGATGTCGTGGAAGCCGGTGCCGTTGGCCGTGTAGAGGGCGGGGTTGGCGAAGCCGAGGTTGGCCTTGCCGGCCGCCGCGGCCTGCTGGTTGTAGAGCGCGGCGAACGCCGCCCACTCGGGCGCCGCGGCGCTGGTGCCGCCGACCGTGCCCCACGAGCCCTGGGAGTAGATCGAGACGCCGGGGCTGGGGTTGGCGTGCGCGGAGACGTCCGGGACCTGACGGAAGCCGCCGCCGGCGGTCTTCTGCACCGCGGTCTGCCAGCTGGGGATCTTGAAGACGGAGGACTTGCCGCCCCCACCTCCGGACCAGGCCACCTCCTTGCTGAAGGCGTTGGCCGAGGTGACCGTCAGCTTGGTGCCGCCGACGCCGGTGACGTAAGGGTCACTGGCCGGGTAGTCGACGGTGGTGGTGCCGTCGCCCGCGTCGTCGGAGCCGTCGTCGCCGGAGGCCGCGTAGAAGCCGAGGCCCTGGGCGGCGCCCGCCTTGAAGACGGCGTCCACGGCGTTGATGTTGGAGGTGGTGCGGGCGCTCTCGGAGGCGCCCCAGCTGATCGACGTGGTCGGGATGCCGCTGTCGACGATGGCCTGGTAGGTGTCGACCTCACCGGCGTCGGAGTTGGGGCCCTCGAAGACGGTGACGTTCGCCTTGGGGGCGATGGCGTGCAGGACCTCGATGTCCAGCTCGACCTCGACCTGCCCGTCACCGAGCGCGCCGGAGCCGCCGTCCACCTTGGACACGGTCGGGGTGGGCGAACCCAGGCTGTAGTTGGTGTCGTACTTCGTGATGTTGGCCTGCTGGAAGCCGTCGAACTCGAGCAGTGCGATCTTCTGGCCGCTGCCGGTGTACGTACCGGACACGTTGTAGCCGCCCTTGAGCTGGGCCGGGGTGTAGCCGCCGCCCGGGCCGTTGCGGGGAGCGACCCGGGAGACCGACTGGTGGTGCAGCTGGGTGTGGTTGTTGAGGCCGGCCACGTCACTGACGAGGGCGGTGACGGAGGACGGAAGGGTCGGCGCGGCGTCGTTGGCGTAGAAGGAACGCCCGGACGACGCGTCCTTCCAGGTCGACAGCTTGGTGCCGAAGGCCTTCTCCAGCTGGGCGGCGGTGCCGCTCGCGTCGACGAGCAGGTTGCCCGAGTGCACCTTGCCGACGGTGAGGCCCTGGGCCCGCAGGTAGTCCTTGAGCTGCTTGACCTCGGCGTCGGTCCGGCCGAAGCGGGCGGCGAACTGGCCCTTCGTCAGGTAGTGGCCGTAGGAACTCGACCGCGGGTCGCTGACCTTGGCGACGAAGGTGTCGAGCGCCTTGTCGTTTCTCGGGGTCAGACTGATCGCCACCGATATCCGCTTACCGGCGGCGACCTTGCCGGTGCGGGTCGCGTGCTTGTTCAGGCCCTTGAGGACATCTCCGGTGACAGCGGCGCGAGTCGTGTGCGGCTGGACGGCGTTGGCGGCGTAGGCAGCGGGGACCGCGGCGGCGAGCAGGGCAGGTGCGGCGACCAGGCCGAGCAGTTTCAGGCGTGACTTCACTGGGGTCCTCCGGAGAGTGGGGGCGATGTCCCGGAAGCGGAACGACTTCACCGTAGGAACGGCGGCCCCTCCCCCGTAAGCGGGGGAACCCTTGCTCCATGTGTTAACTGCACATGTCATGTCAACGGCGTGTGTCGGGTGCGCGGGGCGTCCGGATCCGGCCGGGCTGACTCACCGTCACTCCCTGTGGCACGGTGGTCACTTGGTCGTCGTCGCCGTACGCCACGGCGGCCCCGGAGGCGAGGACGGCGACCGCCATCGCGTGGGCGAGCGCGGTGCGCGAGCGGACCCCGAGCTTGCGGTAGACCCGCGAGAGGGCGCCCTCCACCGTCTTGACGCTGATGAACAGCTTCGCGGCGACCTCCCGGTTGGTGGCCCCGCCGCCGACCAGTTCGGCGATCCTGGCCTCCGTCGGGGTGAGTTCGGGTTCGCCGGTGCCTGTCTCACCGCCGCGGTCCCTGGCGTCCAGCCGCGCCAGCTCGTCCCAGGCCCGTGCCACCAGCGGAGCGGCGCCGATCCGCTTCGCGGTGTCCAACGCCTCGTGCAGGACCGTTCGCGCCGCGCTTCTGCGCCGTGACCGGCGTTCGACCGTGCCGAGTGCGATCTGGGCCCGCACCAGCTCGACGGGCAAAGGGAGTCGGCGCAGGCGGTCCACGGCGGTACGCAGTCGCACCGCTCCCTCCTTCGCCCTGCCGAGTGCCGCCTCACGCAGTCCCTCCGCCCGCTCCAGGGCTGCCAGTACGCTGCCGGGCACATCACCGGACAGGCGCGCACGGGCGTCGTGGAGCACGTCCCCGGCCGCGTCCGTCTCCCCCAGGACGACCAGGGCTTCGGCCAGGTCCGCGTACCAGTGCAGCAACGGCGGGTCGGCAGCGCACATCGCCTCGCCCAACTGCTTGACGCGTTGCAGCACCTCGACCGCGGCCGCCGCACCCTGCGGGTCCCCGGCGAGCAGCTCGGCCTGGCCGAGCACCGCCAGGGCGCGCAGCAGGAACAGCCGGTCGCCGTCCGCCTCCGAGGCCCGTACCGCCTGCTCGGCGAGGCGCCGGGCCTCGTCGGCGCTGCCGCCCGCGGTCGCCGCGAGCGCCGCCGCGTACAGCGCCGGAGCGGTCTGTACGCCGGTCCCGGCCAGGGTGCGCGCGCAGTGGGCGGCGGTGCGCAGGGCCTCCCGGCACTGCCCGGCGCGCACCTGGATACGAGTCAGCGCGACCAGGGTCGCGACGACCTCCTCGACCCCCGCGAACTCGCCGATCTCCGCCAGGAGCCGGGTGACCCGCTCCCCCGCCTCGGTGACCCTGTCGGAGTCCAGGGCGAGAATCGCCCGCATCCGGATCAGCCCCCAGCTCTCCGGGCCGGCGTCGGCTCCGCCCGTGAGGGCGAGCGCCTCCTCGAGAGCGGCGTCGGCGGCGACCTGTTCTCCGGTCAGGGACAACACCCGGGCGAGGGTGGCGAGGGCCCCGATCCCGGTGTCCGTGTCACCGGCCCGGTCGGCCTGCCGGGCGGCGCGGCGGGCATGGCGGACCGCATCCCCCAACTCCCCGCACAGCAGGCCTCGTACGGCCGCCCAGTAGTGCAGCCAGGCCTCCGCCTCGGGGTCGCCGGCGGCATCCCGGAGGCCCTCCCCGATCAGGTCGCGGGTGCCCTCCAGCGCCTGCCCGGCGTTGCGCAGCAGGATCACTCGGGCGCGTGCCCGCTGCCGTGCGGAACCCGAACCGGCGAGGACGGTTCCGGCCGCCTGTCCCGCCTCCTCCAGCCGACCGCCGTCGCAGGCGTACTCGGCTGCGGCGAGCAGGCGGTCGGCGCGGTCCGCGGGGCGGTCGGCGGGTGTGCGCAGGGCGGCGAGCCCGGCGAGCTCGAAGGCGGCTTCGGGCGTGCCGTCGCGGCGCGCGGACTCGGCCGCCGACATCAGCGTGCGGGCGGTGGTCTCATCCTCGTGCGGGTGGGCGAGGGCGAGGTGGCGGGCGCGCTCCACCGGCTCGGTGACCGCCCGGGCCAGCAGGGTGTGCGCCGCGCGGCGGCCGTACTCCGGCGCGTCCGCGTACACGGCGGCCCGGACCAGCGGATGCCGGAATCGTACGGTTCCGTCGGCGCCGGCCGTGGCGACGCCCAGCCGTTCGGCCTCCGCTAGGTCGTCGGCGGCATCGGGGAGCCCGGCGGCGCGCAGGACGGTGAGGGTGGGGTGGGCGGCGGCGCTCGCGACCAGGAGGGTGTGCCGGGCCGTCGGCGGCAGCGAGCGCGTCCGGTCGAGGAGCCGGTCGCGCAGGCCCCTGGGCACCTGCGGCGGGCGGCCGAGCCCGAGTGTCGCCGCGTCGCGCGGGGTCGTGCGCGCCAACTCCATCGCGTACGACGGGTTTCCGGCGGCGGTGTCCTGGATCGCCCGCAGTACGCCCGGTGGTGGCTCGGCGCCGACGACGGTCCGCACGAGGTCGGCCACCTCGTCGTCGTCCAGGGGCGGCACGAGGAGTTCGAGGGTGTCCGGCGGGCAGCAGCGCCGCCGTTCGGGCCGCTCGCCGTCGGCCACGCGTTCGGCGGCCAGCACCCGGATGTCGAGGCCCTCGACACGTCGTAGGGCGAAGGCGAGCACCTCGGCGGTCGGCTCGTCGAGCCACTGGAGGCCGTCGACGACCAGCAGGACGGGGCCGGCGGCGGCGAGAGCGCGCAGTACGGCGAGGACGGCGACGCGCACCGCGAGGCGGGCGCGGTCGTCGGCCGGTTCGCGCTCGTGCAGCAGAGCGGCTCCCAGTGCCGATCGGGGTTCGGGCGCCAGTGTCTCCAGGCAGCTCTCCGGCACCCGCGCGAACAGGTCGACGAGGCCGACGAAGGGAAGCCCGGCCTCCTCGGGGACGGGCGAGCAGCGCAGCACCGTTCGGGACGGCTGGGCATGCTCGGCCGAGGCCGCCAGGAGGGACGTCAGCAGAGCGGACTTGCCGATCCCGGCGGGCCCGTGGAGGAGGACTCCCTGACGGCCTGCCAGCTCGGCCCGGGCGGTGTCGAACAGTTCGCGGCGACCGGTCACGGACGGGACACCCCTGGCGGCGGCCCGGCCTCGACCGTGGTGCGGCACGTCACGGGGCTCTGGATCATGCGTTCATGACAGCCTTGGTGGATTCGGCTTGTCAATCGTTCAACTCAACCCACGCGTAGGTCCGCCCGGAGCCGGTGGGTCACCTTCCTCCGCCTTGCTCGACGGGAGGCAGGTGATCGAGGCGGAACTCGTCTCGCGGGGCTACGAGTTGGGGTACGCGTTCGTCGCGCAGGGCCCGGAAGGCCGCTGTCCGAAGACGGCCCCGCCGCCTCCGCGGCACCCCGGAGCCGACCGTAGAATCCTCGCGACCAAATCGGGGGCGACATCAGCGGGGGATTCCGGTCCAGGTGGGGGGCACGAGCTCACGGCGCTCGGCCGACGTCGCCCACCATGTCAAAGCCGCAGGTCCCTCTGTCCGGAAACTGTGATCCCGCCGCCGGGTCCCTGCCGCATACGACTGGTGTTCTTGCGATCAGCCGGGGAGCACAGCCTCGGCCGACCGACCAACAGACCAAGGAGCCAGTCCATGTCCTCCCCTCTCACACCCGGTCTTCGGACCGCGCGGAAGGCCGCGATTCCGGCCCTGCTACTGAGCCTCACGCTCGGCGGGCTCGGCATGGCGGGGACCGCGCACGCCGCCTCGGGAGCCAGCTGCTCCAGCCTGCCCTCGACGTCCTGCTCGCCGCAGGTAAAGATCACCGGCGACGAGAACAACGTCCAAGCGGTTCCGCGCGGTCTCCAGGAGGCGGTGAACGCCTTGGACGACTTCGACTGGCCCACGGGCGAGCGTTACGAATCATGGGAGTACGACGTTCAACTCACCCAGACCCACCAGCTCGTGCGGAGATACGTCTCGACAGGCGGCCGGTACTGGGACAACGGGGCTGACCTGACCCGCTGGCTGCACGGGGGAGGCGCCGGCAGCGACTACACCCACTTCCAGAGCGGCTTCCAGGAGTACTACGGACACCTTTACGACTTCCGCCCCAGTGCGGACAGCGCCAAGAAGCTCGGCAACTTCCGCATCGTCCGGGCGCTCGGGAGGGGCGTGCAGCCCACTTGGGTCTCGATCGACCACTACAAGTCCTTCCGGTTCATCGGCTTCCGGTAAACCGGCCCGGCTGACGGCAGCGCCCCGCATCCCGACCAGGGGCGGGGCGCCCCAGCCGCCGAACCGGAAGGGCGGTCGCAGGTCATCAGGTGTTGACCTGGCTGACGAGGAGTGAGTCCGGGGAGCCACCCGCGGGGCAACCCGGCTCACCCTTGAGGAGCGGGTAGGGAAGCCGACTCCGCCGGGGCCCTCGAACGCGTAACGGCTTCCAACCACGGCACAGCCCCTTCGTCACGTATCTGTACGGTCGCTGTCAGGCCCATCGGCCGGCAGCCGCAGGACCACCTCCGCGCCGCCCTCGGGGCGGTTACGAAAGGACAGCCAGGCGCGGATCAGGCGTGCCTGGCCGACGGCGATCGTCAGACCAAGGCCCGTGCCGTAGGCCGCGGAACCGGTGAAGAAGCGCTGAGGGCCGGAAGTGCGCAGTACCGCGAGCAGCTCGGGCGGGAAGCCGGGGCCGTCGTCGCGGACGCGGATCTCTGTGCCGGCGACCTCCACCAGCACGGGTGGGGCACCGTGGCTGAGCGCGTTGGCGGCGAGGTTGGTGACGATCCGCTCCACGCGGCGGGGGTCGGTCGTGACGACCGCGTCCTGGACGACGCGGACCTCCACAGCGTCCAGTCCGTTGACCGCGCGGCGGGCCATGGCGCTCATCTGGCGCGGCTCGCACTCCACCGTCGCGGCGTCGGCGTCGAGACGGGCCACCTCCAGCACGTCTTCGACCAGCCCCCGCAGCCTGTCCACGCCGGCGGCCATCAGCCGCGACGCCGGGCCGGACGGCAGCAGTCCGCTCGCGGTCGCCATGGTCGTGATCGGGCTGCGCAGTTCGTGGGCGATGTCGGCTGTCACCCGGCGCTCGGACTCCAGGCGGGCGCTCAGCGCGTCCGCCATGGAGTTGACGGAGACGGCGAGACGGGCGATCTCGTCGCGGCCGTCCGGGTCGACTCGTGCGTCCAGTTCGCCGTCGGCGATGCGTTCGGCGGTGCGGGCGGCAGCCGTGGCCCGGCGGCCCACCCGCGTACCGAGTATCAGTCCGGCCAGGGAGACGACAAAAGTGGCGGCCGCACCCGCGGCGGCCAGTGTCCCGTCCAGCGCGGCCAGGGACCGCGCCTCGGGGGTGTAGGAGCGTGAGAGCGCGAGCACGTTGCGGTCCGAAACGCGGGTCGCCGCCCACAGCACCGGGCGCGTGCCATCCGTCTGCAGGTAAGTCACCCGAACCCCCCGGCGGACGGCCTCGGCCACTGGGCCGGGCAGGTTCGAGGGGTCGACGCGTGCTGCGGACTTCCGGGCGGCCGTGAAGTCGTACGCGGCGCTCATCAGTTGCCGGTCCAGCTCGGCACGGGCGGTGGCCAGCTGGTTCCCGGCGGTGATCCGGTGGACGAGCACACCGATCGTGGCGGCCACGCACACGGCCGTGGTGGCGACGGCCAGCGCGACCTTGGTGCCGATGTTCATGCGGACCGCCTCCGGACATGGTGCACGGTGCCCGCCTCAGCCACGCAGCTTGTAGCCGACGCCACGGACCGTCTCGACGCGCTCGCGGCCGATCTTGGCCCGCAGCCGCTTCACGCCCACGTCGACCACCCGGGTGTCGCCGGACCAGGCGTAGTCCCACACCCGCTCAAGGAGCAGGTCCCGGGTGAGGACCATGCCGGGGGACGCGGCGAACTCCCGCAGCAGTTTCAGCTCCGTGGCGGTCAGGGCGAGGATCCGGCCGTCCAGGCGCACCTCCAGTGACACCGGACAGAAAACCAGGTCCCCGAAGCGCAGGGGGCCCTTCGACGACGGCCGCTCGGCGGGTGCGGCCCGGCGCAGCAGGGCTCGGATACGGGCCACCAGAACCGGGCCGTCGAACGGCTTGGCGACGTAGTCGTCGGCGCCCGCTTCCAGACCCATGACCACGTCCACCGGGTCGTTGCGTGCCGAGATCAGCAGAACCGGCACCCCGGACTCCTCGCGGATCCGGGCGGCCAGACTCACCCCGTTCAGCCGGGGCAGCATGATGTCCAGCACGGCCACGTCCGGGTGCCGCTCCCGGAAGAGGGCGAGTCCGACCTCTCCGTCGGCGGCGGCCCGTACGGTGTAACCGCGGCCTTCCAGGGTGAGCCGGGTCGCCTCCCGGATCATCTCGTCGTCCTCGACCAGCAGAACATCGTGCATGGGCTCACTTCTTCGGAGACATCGTCGACACTTTTCTCGGCCTCACGGTCAGGCCCTGGGCACGTGCAAAGCCACGTCGGAGACGTCCTCGGCCCAGTCGGGCGCGGGCAGCCGTACCGCCGTGACGGAGGCGTGACCGTAGTACGCCGCATACTGCTGTTTCACCAGACCGCTCAGTACAACCCGGACCGGATAGCTCAAGGGCCCGTCGTCGCCGCAGGCGGGCAGACAGCCAAACTCGACCACGAAGCCGGTGGCCGTGGCTCGGGGCGACCCCCAGCCCCGCCATCTCAACCGGTCCAGGGTCGTGTCATCGGTGAGGTTCACCAAATCCGGCCGCTGCTGTGGCTCGGCCATCCAGTTCTCCACGTACACCGGCCCCGTCCACGTGATCCCCGTGGGGGCCGGGCCCTCGTCGCGGGGGCCCTCGTCCACCGCACCGCACCCGGTCAGGCAGGCCGCGAGCACGACGCACGGCACGAACCGGCTGCGTCGCATCGTGTGCTCCTCCCGTGAGGCGGGTCTGTAAACGGTGGTGGTCGTCGGGACGAGCGACGAAAAGCCGGTGACCAGGTTTGCGCCACACCGGTAGGTCGGTTCCCGGTCATGTAGAGGCACCAGGAAGCGTGCGGGTTCCATTTGTCGGGCCCCGAAAGCGCTGAATTCGCCTGCTCGACCGGCCACCCCCGGAGACACCTTCGCTGCCGCACCGCAACGACTTCCCGGGCCGGGCGGCCTGCTGCGCCGACGGTCACGGGGCACGACCGGCCCACCGGTCTCGTGCCACACGCTCACGACGTCACCGTAAGCACCCTGCGGGCCCGTGCGGATCGGCGCTCAACCGCGCTGTTCCAGCTCGCCACCGAGCTGCCCGCCGCGGTCCTCGCCCGCACCCTGGGTATCCACGTCACCGGAACTAAGCCTTCTGGCTACAGAACCAGGTCACGGCCATCGGCGACCTCACCCGAGACCCCGACGGAGCCGCAGCACGCCACCAGTGGATCAGCGAACCCGGACTTTGGTACGACGACGAGCCCTCGCGCCCCGAGGAGCGGATGACAACCGTGGGGCCGACCGCCGCGCTGACCGAGGCCGACTTCAACCAGATATGCGTCCAACTCGCCCGGACTCGCCGACGACTTCACGGTGTGGGTCCGCGTCGGCTGAGGTACTCGGGCGCTCTGACCGCAGGTTCGTGAAAGGCCGGATCAGGACGGTGCCCTGTCGCTTCGGCATTGTCATTCGCGCTCGCGGGCTCTCGAGAGTGTGGAGACCATGACCTGGGCCTCGGTGGGCTGATCCGCGAGCCGTCCTGCTTCAAGGATCTCCTCGTCCGTCATCCGCGCGCCAACCCGATGGGCCCGGTGAACGGCGTCGACGTTCAATCGCGCGGTCAGCACTAGTAGGGCTTGGTCAGGTGCGGTCCTTGATGGCGTGTCTTCCTGATCGGTCGTGCCGTTGATCGGGTGTGCTGGGTGGGGAGTTGGCTGCGGTCCGGTGTGATCTGGAGGACTTCGCGGCGGAGATGTTCGAGCCGTTCGCGCGGGCAGATCAGCGGCGGTGGGGCGAGGTATATCTGCGGGGCCTGCTGCTGGACGGCGGGCGCAAGTCGGTGGAGCCGATGGCCGCCCGCCTGGGCGAAGACGGGAACCGGCAGGCCCTGGCCCACTTCGTCACTTCCAGCCCGTGGGACGCGGCACATGTCCGGGCCCGTTTGGCCTGGCGGATGCAGCCGGTCATCAAGCCCACCGCGTTGATCATCGATGACACCGGGTTCCTCAAGGACGGGGACGCGTCCGCGTGCGTGACCCGGCAGTACACCGGCACCGCGGGCAAGGTCACCAACTGCCAGGCCGGGGTCTCGCTGCACCTGGCTTCCAACGGCGCCTCGGCGGCGGTGAACTGGCGTCTGTTCCTGCCCGAGAGCTGGGATCCCGCCTCGCCGAAGGCGGATCCGGTCAAAGTGGTCCGCCGTGCCAAGTGCGCCATCCCTGCCCAGGCGGGCCATGTCGAGAAGTGGCAGCTGGCCCTCGACATGATCGACGAGACGCGCTCCTGGGGCATCGAGGTGCCCCAGGTCATCGCCGACGGCGGCTATGGGGATACCGCCGCCTTCCGGCTTGGCCTGGAGGAACGCGGTCTCCACTACGTGGTGGGCATCTCGACCACGACCACCGCGCAACCCGGGGACGCACAGCCGTGCACCCCGGCCTACCCCGGCCGGGGACGACGGCCGGTTCCTGCCTACCCCGAGCTGGCACAGAGGGTGAAGAGCCTGGTCATCGCGGCCGGCAAATCTTCCGCACGGCCAGTGCAGTGGAGGGAGGGATCGCGGCCGGGCAGTGGCCGCAGCGGGCACAAACGCATGTACTCGCGCTTCGTGGCCCTGCGGATCCGGCCCGCCGGACGTGAGATCTGCAAAGCCACCCCCGGCGCCGAACTGCCGGTGCGCTGGCTGCTGGCCGAATGGCCAGCCGACCAGGACGAGCCCGTGCAGTTCTGGCTCTCCAACCTGCCCGAGACCACCCCGTTGCCCGTCCTCGTGCGCACCGCGAAGCTTCGCTGGCGCATCGAGAACGACTACCGAGAGATGAAGCAGGCCCTGGGCCTGGCCCACTTCGAAGGCCGAACCTGGCCAGGCTGGCACCACCACGTCACCCTCGTTTCGGTCGCCCACGCCTTCTGCACCCTGCAGCGACTGAGCCGATCCCCAAAAGAGACGGCGTCGGCCTGAGCCTCTACCGAGTCGTTCGCGAGCTGCAGTTACTCCTCGTGATCTGGACCGGCGCCTGCCCCACCTGTCACCGCGACATGCCAGACCTCGCACCAACATGACCAAGCCCTACTAGACGAGTCATTCCGATGTGATCAGTGGTCGTAGGCGATGAGGGATCGTAGGACCGGCTGGCCGGTCTTGTGGTTGTGCCAGATCGCAGCAGCCATCGCGAGGACGCGCTGGGCGACGCGGACGGCGACGCCTTCGAAGGTCCGGCCGCCGTGCTGTTCCAGGTCGAGCTGGCCCTTGAGGGTGTCGTTGACCGACTCGATCAACTGCCGCACCGACTTCAGCAGGGACTCGCCCTTGCGTTTCTTCTCGCGCTTGAACGACGGCCGCAGCAACTCAGCGCCCCTCAGGGCCAGATCGGCCTCGAACTCCCTGGAAGCGAAACCCTTGTCGGAGATCACCAGCAGCCCCGGCCGGTTCGTGACCGTCTCGGGTTCGCGGTCGAGCATCGCGGTCAGTACCTCGCGCTCATCCAACTTCGGGGTCGCCAGAGCCCACAGGATCGGCATCCCGGTCGGGGTGCACACCAGGAACAGGCGCAGGCCCCAGAAGAACCGGCTGTGACTGGCGCAGTACCCGTATCCGGCCCAGCCGGCCATGTCCGACCGCTTCACCGTCGGACGCGAGCGACCGCACTCCACCGGCGTCGAGTCGACGATCCAGTGGTTGTCGAACCAGAAGTCCGTATCGACGGCCAGCAGCCGTATCGCCTTCTTGACCAACGGCAACGCAGCCCGCAGCCGCTTGTTCCAGCCCGGCTGCCTGGGCACGTACGGGAACATCCCGCCCAGGCGGGAGTCCACGAACCGCAGCCACCGCGACTCCGAGGTGAAGCCCAGCAACGCCTGCGCGACAGCGAGGCAGACAAGCTCGGAATCCGTCAGCCGCGGCGGCCGGCCCAGCCACCGGGTACCCCCGATCTCGTCGTCGATCTTCACGTACAGTGCGGTCAGCAGGGCGTCCAGGTTGTTCGTCACACAACGATCTTGGACGCCCTGTCTGCGTTCCCGGACACACCGTCAGCATTCGGAATGACTCGTCTAGGAGCCAACGCATGGCCTGCACGGGGTCTGCTTCTGTACCGATGCCGTCCCGGTACCAGTCGGCCGCGACATCCGCCGCGCCGGCGTGACCGTTCTCGGCTGCCCGCACGTACCAGCTCAGGGCTTCCTCGTTGCGTCTGTCGGCCGCCAACTCGTCTCCCAGCACCGCGGCAGCCTGCGCGATGCCTCCGTCGGCGGCCTGGGTCAGCAGCCGGAGGTACTCGTCACGGTCAGCGCGACAGTTACCTTCCCCCTGGGTGACCGCAGCGTTGAAGGCCCCGTAGGCGTCCCCTTTCGCGGCTGCCGCACGAAACAGCTCCAGCGCCTCGTCACGGTCCTCCTCCACTCCCTTGCCTCGCACCAGCATGAACCCGAAGGTGCGAAGGCCGACGGCGTGACCAGCGGCGGCCGCGGCCCTGGCATAGCCGACCGCCATCGGAAGGGCGTCCTCGGTGAAGTAGTCCATCAAGATCCCCGCCATCAGAGCCTGCGCGGCAGGGTCTCCCGCATCAGCCAGCGGTCTGATGTGCGGGGCCGCGAATCTGCTGGCGGCGTTCGCGCCGTCCAGGCTGCCCAGCTTGGCAGCCTGGATCCAGGCAAGCCCCGCATCTACCCAGCGTCCGCCCTCAGCCGCCTCCTGCCCGGCGACGAGGAGCTCTTGTATCTGCGCCGACTCAGGTTGGGGCTGGACCGACGTCACAGAGGCTCCTGGAAAGAGTGCGGGGACAACCAGCCGATTGAAGCAGGAGCGCCTCTTCCGCACGGCATCGGCCCCAGCAGGACGGATTCGGCTTGATCTCGCGTCGGAGATCGGCGTCAACGCCGAGTTTGTCAGGCCCTCAAGATCTTTCACGGCACTCGGGTCAGACCTATTCGGGCGGTTCCCATACCCGACTCCACCATCACACCCGGACGTATACAAGATCACGGCCGCGGGCGCAGCACTCTCCGCGCACCGCAGCGTGCTCCGCGCACCACGCTCCCCGCCGAGCCCGATCGTCATGACCCGCTGACGCCGGTCCAGGACCCTGGTCCCCAACCGGTCCCCCGAAAACAGCCAAGGGCCGGTTTCGGATGTCTCCGAAACCGGCCCTCACCTGCGACTGTCTCCAGTCGGGACGACAGGATTTGAACCTGCGACCCCTTGACCCCCAGTCAAGTGCGCTACCAAGCTGCGCCACGTCCCGGTGCGTCGACCCACGGTTGCCCCGCGTGATCGCACAGACAAACCCTACCGCACACCCGCCGCGCCTCCGAGCGGTTACGGAACGGTCACCGGGACACCAAAGGGCCTTTACCGTCCCATCCGCCGCACTACCGTCGTCCCACCCGAAACACAACAGGGGGACGACCATGAGCAATCCGTACAACACTCCCGGGAACGCGCCACAGGCTCCGATACCGGGGCCGACGCCCGACCGTCGGGGGCAGGGGCCGAGATGGGCTCGTAAGAGATTCGTCCTGCCCGCCCTCGGGCTCGTGTTCCTTCTCGGCGTCGGCATCGGGGGAAGCGGTCAGGGGGACGGCAAGGACGCGGTGGCCGCCGACCCGGCGCCCACGGCGACCGTGACGGCGACGGCGACGGCGACCGCCACGGTCACGAGCACCGTGACAGCCACGCCCGAACCCGCCGCCACCGTCACCGTTCGGGCGACGAGGACGGTGACGGCCGAGCCGGCCGTCGACACCAACACCGGCTCCGACACCGGATCGGACGACGGCTCCGGGTCCGGCGACGACAGCGTGTACTACGCGAACTGCACGGCTGCCCGCGCCGCCGGAGCCGCCCCGGTGCGTGTCGGTGATCCCGGCTACGGCCGGCATCTCGACCGGGACGGCGACGGCGTCGGCTGCGAGTGACGGGCAGAGGTCAGGCGTTCGGGTCGAACGCGATGCCCGCCGGCATGGCCGCCGCCAGGTGGGAGGCGAAGTTGCCGTCCTTGAGACCGAAGTTGGCGCTGCCCCAGTCGGCGGAGGTCAGCTTGTCCCGGATGCCCGACGGGTAGCCGTTCCAGCCGACCAGCGCCGGGAACTGCCAGGTTCCCTTGTGGTTCTCCGGGGGTTCGTCGTTGGTGCCCGCGAGGCGGAAGCAGTGCGTCCTGATGCCGTCCTTGTGGTAGACGATCTTGGGGTGCGTGCCGTCCCAGCGGACCTGGTCCCGGGTGTGGACGGTGAAGCCGCCGTGGTTGGAGGTCGAGACGTACTCCGCCACGCCGTCCCGCACCCACACCACCACATGCTCCCAGTCGTGCCGGTGCCCGCCGATGCTGCTGCCCGCGAGTGCCTGGTCCTTCTCGAAGTAGAGGCCGTAGATGATCGCGCACCAGCCGTTGTTGCACTTGTAGCGGGAGTAGCCGTTGGTGTTGTCGAGGTCGGAGGCGTCCCGGCACTGCCCGTTGAGGGAACCGGTCGGCTTGAGGCCACCGTTGAGGGTGCCCGTGGCACCGATGGCGGGGGTGGAGTAGCAGCCGTCCGTGTCGTAGTCGTACGCCGGTTGGTACGTCTGCTCGGTGCCGTCCGCGTTGGCCGGCAGGGCCCCGGGCGGGGCGGCGAGGGCGGTGCCCGGAAAGGCGACGACCAGCGCCACCGCGCTGCCGAGGACGAGCGAGGCTCTGCGGGTGCGCACACGTCTCTTCACGGGGGCCTCCTGATCGATGCCGTGCGGGTACGGCGGTTCGGTCAGGTTGGCATGCCCATATCACGGATCGGTCACTCGGAAGGAAAGGTTCGAGCGCGCCCGGCGGACGTGCGGATCACTCGGGCGGCGTCGGAGTGTCGTGCGTCCGGTACATCGCCTGTACGTCCAGCTCCAGTTGGACCGTCGGCCCGACCACCGCGATTCCCCGGGCCAGCATGGAACGCCAGTTGAGGGTGTAGTCCTCGCGGTGCAGTTCCGCCCGGGCGCGGGCCGCGCAGCGCAACTCCTCGCCGTAGCCGCCGTTGACGGACCCCAGGTAGGTCGTGTCCAGCGATATCGAGCGGCTCACCCCGTGCATCGAGAGCGAGCCCTGCACCGCCCACTTCGCGCCGGCCCGGTAGGAGAAACGCGAGCTCACGAAGTCGATGTACGGAAAGCGCTCGACGTCCAGGAAGTCGGCCGACCGCAGGTGGTTGTCCCGGGTCCGGTTCCCGGTCGTGATGCTCGACGCGTCGATTCGGACCTGCACCCTGGACTCGGTCATCGTCCGTGCCACCTGGATGCCGCCCTCGAACCGCTCGAAGCGGCCGTGCACATCGCCCATTCCGACATGCTTGGCGATGAACCGGATCGCGGTGTGCGGCGGGTCGAAGAGCCAGGTGCCGGGCACGGGGAGGTCCAGCCGCCGGGCCGGCTCCAGCTGGACGCGCTGTGTCGGCAGCATCACCCCGTCGAGGAGGTCGACCGTCTCGCGATGCGGCGTCAGGCCCTCGGCGGAGATCATCAGGCTGTAGCGGCCCGACGGAAGGATGGCGAGGAAGTAGCCGTAGGGGTCCGTCGTACCGCGTGCCATCACCTGGTGTGCGTCGGTCGCGCTCACGGTCACTTCGGCGCCGCCCATGGGCTGGCCGAGCGGGTCCAGCACCTCGCAGCCGAGGGATCCCGCGCCGGGCGGCAGGGGAAGGGAGAGGCCCGCGCGATCGGAGACGCCTCTGGACCGCAGGCGCCTGAGCAGTGCGAGGGCCATGGGTTCACCTTTCTGTTCTTCTGCTGTGTGCCGTCATGGTCGGGTGAAGTGCCGGTGTGTCTCAGCCCGTGCCGGGCGCCTCGCCCCGGTACGCCGCCCGCAGCACACCGAGCACACCCTCGGGCGTGACCTCCCGCGGGTTGGGGTAAGGCTGCCCGGCCGCCTGGGTAACCGCAACCGTCAAATCCGCCTCGGTGAGGCCAAGTTCGGCGAGAGAACGCGGGGCGCCCAGGCGTCCGGCCAGCTCCCACAGGGCAGTTGGGGCATCGGCAGCGCCGCCCAGCGCACGGGCGACGGCGTGGGCCGCTTCCGGTGCGGCGGGCGCGTTGTGGGCCAGGGTGTACGGCAGGACGACCGTGTGCGTCTCGGCGTGCGGCAGGCCGAAGGTGCCGCCGAGGACATGGCAGAGCTTGTGGTGCAGGCCCATGGTCGTGGCGCCGAGACAGGAGCCGCACAGCCATGCCCCGTACAGGGCCCGGCCGCGCGCGTCGAGGGACGCGGGATCCGCGGCCACGTCCGGGAGTGCCTCGGCCATCGCCCGTACGCCCTCCTGCGCCATCAGGGAGACGAGCGGGGAGGCGTCGGGGGCGTAGAGGGCCTCCACCGCGTGGGCGATCGCGTTGATGCCGCTGGTGACCGAGAGCGGGACCGGCAGGGAGAGGGTCAGCTCGGGGTCGTACACCACGCTGCGCGGGAGGACCGATCGGTCGCGGCCGGTGGTTTTCACGCCCTTCTCGGTCAGGCCCCAGACGGGGGTCATCTCCGACCCCGAGTAGGTGGAGGGCACGGCGATCAACGGCAGCCCGGTGCGCAGCGCGATCGCCTTCCCGAGGCCGATCGCGCTGCCGCCGCCGACCGCCACACACCCGTCGGCGCCCATGGCCAGCGCCACCTCGACGGCCCGGTCGGCGACTTCGACGGGCACATGCGTCCGCGCCTCGTCGTGCAGACCCGCCAGGGCCGGTCCCAGCGAGTCGGCGACCGCCTGCGCGGTGCCTTTCCCGCGCGCGCCACAGACGACCAACACCCGGCGCAGACCAAGGCGTTCGGCCTCCCCGGCAGTCGCGGTGACGGCGGCCCCGGCCCGCAGCACGACCCGCATCGGCTGGGCCTCGTACACGAAGTCCGGTCCGGTCGTCACGACTTGTTCTCCGACTTCTCCAGTACGAGGTCGAAGCGTGCGTGGCGGAAGGGGTTCGGCATGCCGAACTCACCCGCCAGGGACGGGTCGTCGGTCTCGGTGAAGTCCTTGACCAGGCTCTGCTTCACCGCGAACACGGCGTCCGAGTCGAGGTAGTCGCTGCCCGCGACGAAGATGTGGGTAGTGACGGGCTCGTGGCCCTCGGCCGTGGCGATGAAGTGGATGTGGGCGGGTCGGAAGGGGTGCCGGCCGGTGGCGTTGAGCAGTTCGCCGACCGGGCCGTCCGTCGGGATCGGGTACGGGCTCGGCACACAGGTGCGGAACCAGAAGCGGCCCTCCGCGTCCGCGGTGAAGAGCCCGCGGCCGTTGCCCGGCGGCTGGACGTCCGGCTGCTGGACGTCGTAGTAGCCCTCGGCGTCGGCCTGCCAGACGTCGAGTACCGCTCCGGGCAACGGCGTTCCGTCCCGGTCGAGCACCCGCCCGCTGACCACGCACGGCTCACCGGCGCCCACCAGGTCGATGTCGGCGCCGAGTTGCCGTACCGGCGACTCGGTCATGTGGAAGGGACCGAGCACGGTCGACTCGGTGGCGCCCGGGTCGCGGTGGCCGTTGAGGGTCTCCACGAGCATGGAGACACCGAGGACGTCCGACAGCAGGATGAACTCCTGCCGGGTGTCGGTGCAGTTCTGCCCGGTCGCCGTCAGGAAGCCGATGGCCCGCTCCCACTCGCCGATCGTCGGCTCGGTCTCGCGCACGAAGGCGTGGAGGTGCCGGGTGAGAGCGGTGAGCAGCTCACGCAGACGCGGGTCGGCGGTGCCGCGCATGCTGTCGACGACGGCCTCGGTGACGGCGGTCGTGAAACCGGCACCCTCACCGCTGTCACTCGTCTTTGGTTCAGTGGTCATTCCGCGCGCTCCTCATCCCGTCTCGCCCGGTCAGGCATGTCCGAGGATCTGTGTCAGCACGTCCGTCGGCAACTGTTCGGCGTTCTCGGCCGCTTCGGCGTGTCGGAGGGCGGCTGTACCGGAAGCTGCGCGGAGTACCGGGCCCGAGGCGGTTTCACAGCCCTGGGGCGGGTGGCGCCGTCGTCCCCCGGATCTCCAGTGTCGGGGCGGCGAGGTGGACGGCGCCCGGGCTGCGCGGCAGGTCGAGTCGGTCGAGGAGACAGCGGGCGGCGCGGCGGCCCACCTCATGGCTGGCACTGTCCACGGTGGTGAGCCAGACGTGGCGCAGCCGGGAGATGTTCGTGTTGTCGTAGCCGACGACGGACAGGTCGCGCGGAACGCCCAGTCCGAGTTCCTCGGCGGCGGAGATCGCGCCCACGGCGGTCATGTCGTTGACGGCGAAGACGGCGGTGGGCCGGTCGGCTGGGTCGCCGAGCAGCCGGACGGTGCTCCGGTAGCCGCCCTCCTCGGTCAGGTCGCCGGCCTCGACGCGGGTACTGTCCGCCAGGCCGTGCGCGCGCATCGTCGCCTCGAAGCCGCGTCGGCGCAGCTCACCGACGGCGCCGTACCCGGCGATGTGCGCGATACGGCGGTGGCCGAGCCCGATGAGGTGCTCGGTGACGATCCGGGCGCCGTGCTCGTCGTCGTTGGCGACCATGTCGATGCCGGGCAGCGCGGGCTCGCGGGCACCCGCGACGACGACCGGGACGCGCTCGGCGAGGGTGCCGAGGACCGCCGGGTCGGGCAGGGTGCCGACCACGACCAGTCCGTCGACACCGAGGTCGCGGAAGGGGCCGGTGAGGTCCTGGCCGCTGCGCCGGTTGAGGCGGGCGTCGGCGAGCAGCATGTGCAGGCCGTTGTCGTGGAGGAGGGAGCCCAGCCCGTCGAGCAGGTCGACGAACCAGGGGTTGCGCAGGTCGTTGAGGAGGACGCCGACGGTCCGGGTGCGCTGTTCGCTGAGGCTGCGCGCGGCGGCGTTCGGCCGGTAGCCGAGTTCCCGTACGGCGAGCAGGACGGCCTCCCGCTTCTCGGGCCTTACCTGTTCGGAGCCGCGCAGCACCAGCGAGACCAGGGATTTCGACACACCGGCTCGTTCGGCGACGTCTCGGATGGTCGGCGGTCTCATGCCTTGGACCGTTCCACAAGCCTGTATGTCCTGTCAAAGGGTTGACAGCAGAGGCTGAAGGCGCCGAGGGTGGGCGGGAAACGTTCTGGACCGGTCCAAAGAGGGGCTGTCATGGCAAGTACGCTCGGTGTCGCCGTCGTGGGCTTCGGCTGGATGGGCCGGGTGCACACCCAGGCGTACGCCCGCCTGCCGCACCACTTCCCCCAGCTGGGGCTGCGGCCCGAACTGGTCATGGTCGCCGAGGAGGTGCCGGGCCGGGCCGAGGAGGCCGCCGCGCAGTTCGGGTTCGCCTCGACGACCCGCGACTGGCGAGCCGTGGCCGCCGACCCGCGCGTGCAGGCGGTGAGCATCACCGCGCCGAACTTCCTGCACCGGGAGATCGGCGTCGCGATGGCGGAGGCGGGCAAGCACATCTGGATCGAGAAGCCGGTGGGTCTGTCCGCGGCCGACGCCGGCGCGGTCGCCGACGCGGTCGCCAAGGCCGGTGTCCAGGGGACGGTCGGCTTCAACTACCGCAACGCGCCCGCCGTGGAGCGGGCCCGGCAGCTCATCGCGTCCGGGGAGATCGGCACGGTCACCCATGTCCGCGTCCGCCTTTTCAGCGACTACGCGGCCCACCCGGACGGCGCACTGACCTGGCGGTACGAGCGGGAGCGCGGCGGCAGCGGAGTCCTGGGCGACCTCGCCTCGCACGGAGCCGACCTGGCCCGGTTCCTGCTCGGTGACATCGCCGCGCTCACCGCCGACACCGCCGTATTCGTGCCCGAGAGGTCCCGTCCGACGGGTGCCACGGCCGGTCACACGCGTGCGTCGGGCGGCGACCTGGGCCCGGTGGAGAACGAGGACTACGTCTCCTGCCTGCTGCGTTTCGCCTCCGGCGCCCGGGGCGTCCTGGAGGCGTGCCGGGTGTCGGTCGGCGAGCAGAACAACTACGGCTTCGAGGTGCACGGTACGAAGGGCGCGGTCTTCTGGGACTTCCGCCGGATGAACGAGCTGGGCGTGAGCACCGGCACGTCGTACCAGGACCAGCCGGTCAGCACGGTGTTCGTCGGTCCGGGCGACGGGGAGTTCGGGGCGTTTCAGCCGGGGGCGGCGAACGCCATGGGCTACGACGACCTGAAGGTCATCGAGGCCCACCGGTTTGTGCGTTCGGTGGCCGAAGGGACGCCGTACGGGGCGACGTTGACGGATGCGGTGCGGAGCGCTGCCGCGCTGGACGCGATGAGTCGGTCCGTGGAGTCGGGGGCGTGGGTGACACTCGGGGCGCAGTGACTCCGTCGGCTTGTGCGGTGTGATTGCTGCGGGCCCGTTGTGGCTGGTCGCGCAGTTCCCCGCACCCCTTTCGGGGACGCGGGTCCGCTCCCCCGGGTTTCCCCGGCACCGCGTGAACAAGGATCAGCGTGGCGGCATGTTGTAAGGGGTGACCACCTGGATCGCGGACGGCAGGGTCGGGCCGGCCGGGGGCAGGGCGCCGTGTGCTCGCATGACCGTGCGGCAGGCCTCGTGCATGTCCTGGCGGAGGTCGTGGTGGAGCACGCAGGACAGGCGGTGCTCGCGCAGGAGACGGGTGTTGTCGTGGTCGAGGTCGTGGGCGACGAACACCGCGCACTCGCGTCCCAGGTCCGCGAAGGCCCGTAGCGTCGCGATGTTTCCGCCGCCGATCGAGTAGACCGCCCGGATGTCGGGGTCGCGCTTCAGGGCGTCCCTGACCAGGTCGTACTGGGTGGCGTCCAGGCCCTGGCCCTCGGTGATCTCGACCAGGGCGCGCTCGGGATGCCGGGCCCGCATGGCGCCCCGGAAACCCATCTCGCGCTCCTCCTCGTTGCGGAAGAAGCCGCTGCTGAGGCTGGTGAGCACGTTGCCGGGGTGCTCACCCAGCCACTGGCCCATGAGGTACGCGGCGGTGGCGCCGGCGGCCCGGTTGTCGATGCCGACGTAGGCGAGACGGGCGCTGGAGGGCAGGTCGGTCACCAGGGTGACGACCGGGATGCCGGCGGCCACCAGCCGGCCGACGGCCGCCGTGACCTCGGGCACGTCCGGCGCCTTGACGATGACTCCCTGCGAGCCGCGCCGGGCGATGCGGTCGAGGGCCGCCGCCAGCTCCGCCACCGGGCCGGTCTCACGGAAGTGGAAGCGGGAACGCACGACGGCCGGATGGAGGGCGGGCAGTTCGGCCTCCAGCGCGGCCCGGACGGCGGTGGTGAACCGCTCGGGCGCCTGCATCACGATGTCGATCATGAACGTACGGCCGACCAGCCGGACCTGCGTGCGCTGCCGGTCCAGGTCGGCGATGGCCTGCCGCACCTCCCGCTGGGTGCTCTCGCGCACGCCGCCCCGGCCGTTCAGGACACGGTCGACGGTGGCCTCGCTGAGGCCCGCCTGCCGTGCGATCTCCCGGATCGGATAGGGGTGGCCCATGGGGAGGTTCCTCGGCTTTCGCTTGAGGGGTTTTTGATGGCTGTCTGCTGGTTGTTTGACGAGTTTGTCATGACAACAATGACAGCATTCAGTCGTCGTGGACGACGTCGCTGATGGTGACGATGCTGATGATGTTGAAGATCGAGAGAAGGACGACGATGTCCCTCACCGCCGCACAACGCCGCGCGTGGCTGTCCGAGCAGGACTGCGATCTCGACGCCTTCCGTGCCGAGGTCGAGCGGACGACCGACGCCGCCGACTACCCGTACTCGACCGCCGTCCGCGGACAGGTCCTCGTCTACGACAGTGAGCGGCTGCGCGCCGCCGTCACCGCTCCGGGTGGCCGCCGGGAGGTCCTGGCGGAGCTGGTCCGGGCGCTCACCGACGGACCCGGCGTCGTGGTCCTCCAGCGGGCCTTCGCCGAGTTGTCGGTCGTGGACCGGGCGACCGCCGCCTTCGAGGCGCTCATCGCCGACCAGCGGGCGGCCGGGACCGTCGCGGGCGACCACTTCGCCAGGCCCGGGGCCAACGACCGGGTGTGGAACGCCCTGGAGAAGACGGCCCTGCGCGCGCCGGAGGCGTTCGCCGACTACTACGCCAACGACATGATCGCCCTCGTCTCGACCGCCTGGCTCGGCCCCGGCTACCAGGTCACCTCGCAGATCAACGTGGTCAATCCCGGCGGGGCCGCGCAGAGCCCTCACCGCGACTACCACCTCGGCTTCCTGTCCAACGACACGGCCGCGGCCTACCCGGCGCACGTCCACCGGTTGTCCCCCGTGCTGACGCTCCAGGGCGCGGTCGCCCACTGCGACATGCCCGTCGAGTCCGGCCCGACGCTGTACCTGCCGTACTCGCACTCGTACGAGCCCGGCTATCTGGCCTGGCGGCTCCCGGAGTTCAGGGCGTACTTCGACGCCCATCACGTGCAGCTGCCGCTGGCCAAGGGCGACGCGGTCTTCTTCAACCCCGCGCTCTTCCACGCGGCCGGCACCAACCGCTCCACGGACATCCGCCGGATGGCGAACCTCCTCCAGGTGTCCTCCGCCTTCGGCCGGGCCATGGAGACCGTGGACCGGGAGGCGGTCGTGAACGCCGTGTACCCCGTACTGCTCGCCCGCAGGGCCGAGGGAGCGGGCGACGACTGGCTGGAGGCGGTCGTCGCGGCCTCGGCCGAGGGCTACCCCTTCCCCACCAACCTCGACCGGGATCCACCGGTCGACGGCCTGGCCCCGCCCTCGCAGGCGGACCTCGTGCGGCGCGCGCTGCGCGAGGAGTGGACCCCCGAGGCGCTCCGCGAAGAACTGCGGTCCGGCGCCGAACGACAGATGAGCTGAGGAACCGAACAGCATGGGACTTCTCCAGGACAAGGTCGTCCTCGTCAACGGCGGCAGCCAGGGCGTCGGGGCGGCCATCGCCCGGGCCGCCGTCCGCGAGGGTGCCGTCGTCGCGGTGACCGGGCGACGCCCGGAACCGGGCGAAGCGCTCGTCGCGGAACTGACGGCGGCCGGCGGCAAGGCCATGTACGTACGCGCCGACCTCTCGGACGCCGAGCAGGCGAAGGCGGCCGTGGCCGAGGTGATCGCCGCCCACGGGCGGATCGACTGCCTGGTCAACTCGGCGGGCCTGACCTCGCGCGGCACACTGCTGGACACCACGCCCGAGTTGTTCGACGCGCACATCGCGATCAACCTCAAGGGCCCGTTCTTCGCCATGCAGGCGGCGGTGGCGGACATGGTGGCGCGCAAGGCGCCCGGCACCGTCGTCAACATCATCACGTCCTCGGCGCACGGCGGACAGCCCTTCCTGGCCCCGTACGTCGCCGCGAAGGCCGGACTCATCGGTCTGACCCGCAACGCTGCGCACGCGCATCGCTGGGACCGGGTCCGCATCAACGGCCTGAACATCGGCTGGACGGCGACCGAGGGCGAGGACGCCACCCAGCGGGCCTTCCACGGAGCGGGCGACGACTGGCTCGACCAGGCCGCCGAACGCCTGCCCATGGGCAAGCTCGGCCAGCCGGACGAGATCGCCGACTTCGTGGTCCTCCTGCTCTCCGACCGGTCGGGCGTGGTCACCGGCTCGGTGATCGACTGGGACCAGAACGTCCTGGGCGGCCTGGACTGACCCGCTCACTTCCCCCTGCTTCCCCCTGTTCCTCCCTCTCCTCGCAAGACACCCGCACCACTCCCAAGGAGCACCACAGCCCATGCGTATCGGAATCCTCGGCCTCGGCCGCATCGGCGCATTCCACGCCGAGACCCTCTCCGGTCTCGACGCCGTCGACTCCCTCGTCGTCAGCGACCCGTTCGCGGAGGCCGCCAAGGCCGCCGCGGAGCGCTTCGGCGCCCAGGTGGCGGACTCCCCCGAGGCCCTCCTGGCCGCCGGTGTCGACGGCATCGTGATCGCCGCCGCGACCGACGCCCACCCGGCCCTGATCCTCGCCGCCGTCGAGGCGGGCGTCCCCGTGTTCTGCGAGAAGCCGGTGGCCCGCTCGATGGCCGAGGGCGTCGCGGTGCTGAACGCGGTCAAGGACAGTGGCGTCGAGATCCAGATCGGCTACCAGCGCCGCTTCGACGCGGGCTTCACCGCGGCCCGCGACGCCGTCCGGAGCGGGGAGTTGGGCCTCCTGCACTCCATCCGGTCGACCACGCTGGACCCGGCGCCGCCGCCGGCCGCGTACATCGCCGCGTCCGGTGGCATCTTCCGGGACTGTTCGGTGCACGACTTCGACATCCTGCGCTGGGTGACGGGCCGCGAGGTGACCGAGGTGTACGCGGTCGGCGGCAACCGGGGTGCCGACTACATCAAGGACGCCGGCGACGCCGACACCACCGGCGCGATCCTCACCCTGGACGACGGCACGATCGCAGTGGTGTCCAACTCCCGCCACAACGCCCGTGGTTACGACGTCCGCATGGACCTGCACGGCTTCAAGGACAGCATCTCCGTGGGCCTGGAGGACAAGCTCCCGCTGCGTTCCGTGGAGCCGGGTGTCACCTTCCCGGCGGGCGTGCCGCACGACTTCTTCATGGACCGCTTCATCCCCGCCTACCGCGCCGAACTGACGGCGTTCACCGAGGTCGTCGCGGGCAACCGCACGTCCCCGTGCACGGTCGCCGAGGCCCTGGAGGCGGGCTGGATCGCGGACGCGTGCACCCTGTCGCTCCAGGAGCACCGCCCGGTGCGCATCGAGGAAGTACGCACGGTCTGAGCACGTCCGGTTGAACGCCTGAACGGCCCGCGCTGTACCGCTTTCACCGGTACAGCGCGGGCCGTTCGACGAGTTCCACCTCGACGCGCCGGCCCTCGGTCCGCGCGCGTACACCGGCCTCGCAGACCGCGGCCACCGCGTAACCGTCCCAGACGCCGGGCCCGGTGACCTCGCCGCGCCGGGTGGCGTCGACCCATGCCTGGACCTCACGGTCGTAGGTCCTCGAACCGCTCGATGAAGTCCTGGGCGATGGTCCCGCCCCAGTGACCGGCCGAGTTGACGACCATGCCGTGTCCGTCGCCGATCCGCGCGGTCCCGTGCTCGCAGACCACCTCGGCCTGAACCTGGTACCCGAAGCCGCAGTTGACGTTGATCTCCACGTCGACGATGGCCCCGCCGTCGGTCTCCATCACGACGAACTGCGGATCCTGGAGCCCGTCGGGCGCGTTCCCGGACGGCCTCGGACACAGCACGGTGACCGCGGTGATCTCCTGCCCGAGGAGCCACCGGGTCACGTCCATCTCGTGCACCACGGAGTCGTTGATGTGCATCGCGCTGGTCCACCAGGGCGGGGAAGCCACGTTGCGATGCCGGTTGTGCAGCATCAGTGGCCGGCCCAACCTCCCTGTGTCGAGGAGCGACTTGAGCCGCAGATACTCGGCGTCGTACCGCCGCATGAACCCGACCTGGACCCGACGGTGCCCCAGCCTCCGCTCGGCCTCCAACACCCGTAGCGCGGACGCCGAGTCTGGCGTGAGTGGCTTCTCGCACAACACCGGCAGGTCGTACGAGAACGCCGCGAGCAGGGCCGCCTCGTGAGCGGCCCCGGGCGAGGCGATGAGCACGGCGTCGACGTCGGGCGATGCCATGGCGGCGGCCGGGTCGGGGTACGTCCTGCAACCGTCGATCCCGGCCGCGACCGACTCGGCCCGCTCCTGATCGACGTCCACGACGGCGACCACCCGGGCGCCACTGGTGACTTCCTCGATACGGCGAACGTGATCGGCACCCATCTTGCCGGTACCGATCACGGCTACGCCGAGCATGTCATGGTGCTTCATGGAGAAACGGTGCCCCTCTACGGCTTGGGGCGAGGTCTCCGACGGTAGGGGCGCGGAGAACTGCGCGACCAGCCACAGACAACCCGCACCCAACGAACCACCCATGAACTGCCTGCGTCTACGCTCCGCAGGAGCGAAGGAACTGCCGAGTCCGCACAGCAATAGGCAACGGCTTGTCCGGTTCACACGGATACATGTCCTGCTCCACTATGGCGAACAGGTCCACACCAAGGCCCTGCGCAGCAGTTAGCACAGGCCCCAACTCCGGTACCCCAGAGGGAGGTTCGCACATGACCCCCCGCTGCACGGCCGGCCCGAACGGCACCCCGTTCTCGACCACGTCGGCCAGGATCGCCGGATCGACCTGCTTGAGGTGCAGATACCCGATCCGCTCGCCGTACGTCTCGATCAGCTTGACACTGTCGCCCCCGCAATAGGTGTAGTGCCCGGTGTCCAAGCACAGGTTGACCACGTCGGAGTCCGTGGCGTCGAGGAACCGCTCGACGTGCGTCTCGGTGTCGATGTGGGTGTCCGCGTGCGGGTGGACGACGATGTCCAGTCCGTACGTGTCCTTCACCTCACGCCCGAGCCGTTCCATGCCGCGGGCGAGGTGACCCCACTGTTCGGCTGTCAGCTCCGGCGGCTCCAGGATCTCGGCGGTCTTGTCGTCCCGCCAGAACGAGGGGATGACGACCAGGTGCTTCGCGTCCATCGCCTGGGTGAGGGCGGCGACCTGGCTGACGTGCTCCCAGGTCGACTCCCACTCGGACGGACCCCGGTGCAGGCCCGTGAAGACGGTCCCGGCCGACACCTTGAGGTCACGCTTGACTATCTCGTCCGTCAGACGGGCCGGGTCGGTCGGCAGATAGCCGTACGGGCCCAGTTCGATCCAGCGGTAGCCGGCCTCGGAGACCTCGTCCAGGAAGCGTTCCCACGGCACCTGTACCGGGTCGTCGGGAAACCAGACACCCCAGGAGTCCGGTGCCGAGCCGACCCGGATACGGTCGAGCGGGGTCGTCATGTCGTCGTCCCCTTCGAAGGGGAGGTGCCGGGTGCCTGGAGGTCTTCGGCTTCGGGGAGTTCGTCGACGTCGACGCCGCGGACTTGGGCCAACTCGTGTTTGAGGGCGGCGAGTTCGGCGCCGCCGGCCATGTGGTTGGTGAGTTCTTCGAGGGTGACCTCGCTGCGGGCGGCGGAGAGTTCCATGGTGCCCAGGCGCAGGACGCTGAAGTGGTCGCCGACCATGTAGGCGTGGTGGGGGTTGTGGGTGATGAAGATGACGCCGAGGCCTTTGTCGCGGGCTGCGGCGATGTATTTCAGGACCACGCCGGACTGTTTGACGCCGAGGGCGGCGGTGGGTTCGTCGAGGATGAGGACGCGGGCGCCGAAGTAGACGGCGCGGGCGATGGCGACGGACTGGCGCTGGCCGCCGGAGAGGGTGCCGATGGGCTGGTCGAGGTCGTCCAGGACGATGCCCATGTTGCGCAGTTCCGTATCCGCTGTCTGTTTCATCGTGTCGATGTCGAGGCGGCGGATCGGCCAGGGGCCCTTGGTCATCTCGGAGCCGAGGAAGAAGTTGCGCCATACCGGCATCAGCGGGACGGTCGCCAGGTCCTGGTAGACGGTGGCGATGCCGGCGTCGAGGGCTTCGCGGGGGGTGGCGAAGTGGACGGGGTTGCCGTCGACGAGGACCTCCCCCTCGGTGTGCTGGTGCAGGCCGGAGATGATTTTGATCAGTGTGGACTTGCCGGCGCCGTTGTCGCCGAGGACGCAGGTGACCTGGCCGGAGTGGACGGCGAGGTTCACGCCGTGCAGGGCGCGGATGTTGCCGTATGCCTTGCCGGCGCTTCGCAGCTCGACGATCGGCGCCGTGTCCTGGGGTGAACTCTCCTGCGTGAGCGTGCCGTTGGGAGAGGTGGTTTCGTTGGTTGTCATGCGTTCACCTCCGGGTCGCCTGGCGGCGGACCCACAGATTGACGAGGGCGGCGACCAGGAGCATCACGCCGAGGAACGCCTTGAACCAGTCCGGGTTCCAGTTGGCGTAGACGATGCCCTGGGAGACCATGCCGAAGATGAAGGCGCCGATGACGGGGCCGATCGCGGAGCCGTAGCCGCCGGTGAGCAGGCAGCCGCCGATGACCGCGGCGATGATGTAGAGGAACTCGTTGCCGACGCCCTCGCCGGACTGGACGGTGTTGAACGAGAACAGCAGGTGCATGCCGACGAACCAGGCGCCCGCGCCGACGCCCATGAACAGGGCGATCTTCGTGAACTTGACCGGGACGCCGACCGCGCGGGCGGAGTCCTGGCTGCCGCCGACGGCGAAGATCCAGTTGCCGAACCTGGTGCGCAGCAGGATCCAGGTGGCGATCGCGGCGAACACCAGCCAGTACACGATGGTGATCTTGAAGCTGACGTCGCCGATGGTGAACTCGGAGGCGAAGACCTTCTTGGCCTGGTCGAAGCCGTCCATGTCGGCGATCGAGTCGGACGCCACGTTCCCGGTGAAGATCTTCGTGACGCCGAGGTTGGCGCCCTGCAGGATCAGGAAGGACGCCAGGGTGACCAGGAAGCTCGGCAAACCAGTCTTGATCAGCAGCCAGCCGTTGAACGCACCCACCGCCAGCGACACGATCAGCGCGACGAACACGCCGGTCCACACGTTCATGGACAGCTGGAAGCTGAGGATCGCGGCGGTCAGCGCCGAGGTGGTGACCGCGACACCGGCGGACAGGTCGAACTCCCCGCCGATCATCAACAGGGCCACCGGCAACGCCATGATGCCCATCACGGACGCCTGGTAGAGCACGGTGGCCAGCGCGCTGGTCTCCCGGAAGGAGGGCGCCGCCACGAAGAAGAACACGTACACGAGGATCGCCGCGATGAGAGCGCCGATCTCGGGGCGGCCCAGCAGCCGGCGCCCCAACGACCGCTGACGGGTGCGGCCGTCCTTCTGAGTGGCCGGCGGAGCCGGCGGCGAAGAACTCGCCGCCGGTGCCGTTGCCTGACTCGACATCACCGAGTGCCCTTCGCGGCGAACGCGGCGATCTTCTCGACGTTGGACTTGTCGACGAACGCCGGACCGGTCAGCACGGGCTGCTCACCGCCACCGCTGTAGTTGCCGTTGTTCTTGAACAGCCACATCGAGTCGACGGCCAAGTAGCCCTGGAGGTAGGGCTGCTGGTCCACCGCGAACTGGATGTCACCCTTCGTGATGGCGTCGGTCATCTCCTTGTTGAGGTCGAAGGTCGCGACCTTGGCCTTGCTGCCGGCGTCGCTCACCGACTGCACCGCGGTCAGCGCGTAGCTGGCGCCGAGCGCGACCACGTAGTCGATCGCCTTGTCCTGGTTGAGCTTCGCGGTGATCGTCGACTTCACGGACGGCATGTCGGTGCCGTTGACGTTGAGAGTCTCCAGCGTGCCGGTGAACGTCTTCTTCACACCGTCACAGCGCTGGGTGAGGCCGACGTTGCCCTGCTCCTGGATCACACAGACGGCCTTCTTGGAGCCGAGTTCGTTCAGCTTCTTGCCGAACGCCTCGCCAGCGACGGACTCGTCCTGACCGAAGAACTGCTGGAGACCCAGCCTCTTCCAGTCGCTCAGGCCCGAGTTGAGGCCGACGACAGGGATACCGGCGGCCGTCGCCTTGGCCACGGCGTCCTTCATGGCGTCGGGCTTGGCCAGTGTGATGGCGATGCCGTCGACCTTCTGGGCGATCGCGTTCTCGACGAGGTTGGCCTGGTTGCCCGCGTTCGGGTCGGCCGAGTAGACGAGCTTGATGTTGTCCTTGTCCGCGGCGGCCTGGGCACCCTTGCGGACGATGTCCCAGAAGGTGTCACCGGGCGCCTGGTGGGTGACCAGTGCGACGGTCATCCGAGGGGTGGTGGCCTTGCCCGCCGAAGCGTCGGCACCGCCGTCCTCGGACTTTTTGCCGCCGGAACTGCTGGAGCAGCCCGCGAGGACCAAGGCCGCTGCCGCGGCAGCGGCAACAACGGGGGCGATTCTGCGGGAGCGAGAAGAGCGGTCCATCTTTCCTGCACCTCACTGTGCGACCGGGGAGAGGGTGGGGATCTTAGCGATCCCGGGCCCGGGTCCCGGAGGTCCGGGCCGTGTGCCGCGAACACGGCAGTCCACTTGGGACCGAATCCAAATCCTTGGAACTGTCCGCTGTCAATACTTTGTTAAGACATCATTTCACTAGCAGGTCAGAATGTAAGAACAAACCCTTGACAGCGTCACCCTCCGAGTCCTACACCTGGGAGGACGACAGGCCCCTCGGGACCCGCATCCTCCGCAGCTCGAAGGAGCATCGCATGACCGAGTCAGCCCCGCCCTTCGACCTGGTCACCATGGGCCGCATCGGAGTTGATCTTTATCCGCTGCAGTCCGGCGCACCGCTGACCCTAGTGCAGACGTTCGGAAAATTTCTCGGTGGGTCCGCCGCCAACGTCGCGGTCGCGGCGGCCCGTCTGGGTCGTTCCTCGGCCGTCGTCACCCGTACCGGCGCGGATGCCTTCGGCGACTATCTGCACCAGGCGCTGAGGGAGTTCGGGGTCGACGACCGCTGGGTCACACCGGTCGACGGTCTGCCGACTCCGGTCACGTTCTGCGAGCTCTTCCCGCCGGACGACTTCCCGCTGTACTTCTACCGCCGACCCACCGCCCCCGACCTGCAGATACGCACCGATGACCTGGATTTCTTCGGCATCCGGGCCGCCCGCGTCTTCTGGATCACCGGCACCGGTCTGAGCGAGGAACCGAGCCGCTCGGCCACACTCGCCGCTCTCAAGGCCCGCGACCGGGCGGACATCACGGTCTTCGACCTGGACTGGCGTCCCGCGCTCTGGGGTGACACAGCCTGGAGGAACCCGGAGGACGCCCGCCCGTACTACGCCGAGGCCCTGCGCCACGCGACCGTCGCGGTGGGCAATCTCGACGAGTGCGAGGTCGCCACCGGCGTTCGCGAACCGCGCGCCTGTGCCGAGGCGTTGCTGGCCGCAGGGGTCGAGCTGGCCGTCGTCAAGCAGGGCCCCGAGGGGGTGCTGGCGGTGCACCGCGACGGCGCCACCGCCGAGGTCCCGCCGGTCCCCGTCGACGTGGTCAACGGCCTCGGCGCGGGCGACGCGTTCGGCGGCGCCCTGTGCCACGGGCTGCTGTCCGGCTGGGAGTTGGAGCGGACCATGCGGTACGCCAACGCGGCCGGCGCCCTCGTCGCCTCCCGTCTCGCCTGCTCTTCCGCGATGCCGACCGGGTCCGAGGTCGACGGCCTCCTCGCGAGCGGATCGCCCCGATGAGCGAAGGCCGGACCGCTGCGAGCCCGGGGGCACCCGAACGGGCGCCCCGCACCCCTGAACGGAGCACGCTTTGACCATCAGCGTCGCCGACCTCGCCAAGGTCAGGGCCCGGCACCCGGAGGCCGTAGCGGAGGCCGCCGCCCGCCGGGTCCGGAGGCCGCTGATCGGCGACAGCGGGCGGCTCATGATCGTGGCCGCCGACCATCCGGCGCGCGGCGCCCTGGGCGTCGGCGACCGTCCCCTCGCCATGGCCGACCGCGCCGACCTGCTGGAACGCCTGTGCGTGGCACTGTCGCGGCCCGGTGTGGACGGGGTGCTGGCCACCGCCGACATCCTGGACGACCTGCTGCTGCTCGGCGTGCTCGACGACAAGGTCGTCATGGGGTCGATGAACCGCGGCGGGCTGGCCGGCGCGGTCTTCGAGATGGACGACCGGTTCACCGGCCACCGCGCCCAGGACATCGCCCGGCTGCGCTTCGACGCGGGCAAGCTGCTGCTGCGCATCAACTACGACGACCCGGGATCGCTCACCACCCTGGAGTCCACAGCCCGGGCCGTGGACGAGATGGCGGCGCGCCAACTGCCGTTGTTCGTCGAGCCGTCCATCTCGCGCCGGGTCGACGGCCGGGTGCTCAGCGACCTGTCCGCCGAGGCGGTCACCCGCTCGATCGCCATAGCGTCGGGACTGGGCGGCACCTCCGCGTACACCTGGCTGAAACTCCCCGTCACCGACGACCCGGACGACATGGCCGAGGTGCTGGAGACGTCGACGCTGCCCGCCGTGCTGCTGGGGGGCGAGGTCGGCGGTTCCCCCGAGGAACAGGACGGCGCCTACGAGCGCTGGCGCAAGGCGCTGCGGCTGCCGACCGTGCAGGGGCTGGTCGTGGGCCGGTCGCTGCTCTACCCGTCTTCGGGCAGTGTGGAGGCAGCGGTGGACACGGCGGTGGGACTGCTGTGAACCGAGACAATCAGGGTACGGCCGTGAACCGGGTCAACACAGGACCCGCTGTGAACAGGAGTGACAGATCATGACCACCGCCTACCACCTCCCGGCCGGCAAGGCTCTCGGCGGCCCGTACGTCGTCGACGTCAACCCCGAGAAGGCCGGCTGGGGCTACTCCAGCCTTCGGGTGCTGGAGCTGCCCCCGGGTGGCTCGCACGCCTTCTCGACCGGCGACAGCGAGTGGATCGCGCTGTCCCTCAACGGCGCCTGCACGGTCGACACGACGGACGATTTCGGCCACTCCAGCTTCGAGGTGCACGGCCGCGACAGCGTGTTCAGCGGTGTCAGCGACTTCGTGTACATGCCCCGTGACGCCCGTACGACCATCACCTCCGCCACGGGCGGGCGCTTCGCGCTCACCGGCGCGCGCTGCACCCGGCGGCTGCCCGCCCGCTACGGGCCCGCCTCCTCCGTCCCGGTGGAACTGCGCGGCACCGGGAACTCCTCCCGGCAGGTCAACAACTTCGGCGCGGCCGGCGTCTTCGAGTGCGACAAGCTGATCGCCGTCGAGGTGATCACCCCCGGCGGGAACTGGTCGTCCTTCCCGCCGCACAAGCACGACGAGCACCGGCCCGGCGAGGAGTCCGTCCTCGAGGAGATCTACTACTTCGAGTTCGCCGACCACGAGGGCACGCCCGGCCTCGGCTACCAGCGGGTGTCCCCGTCCGGCCAGGGCCGGAACACGGATGTGCTGGCCGAGGTGCGCGGCGGCGACGTCGTCCTCATCCCCGACGGCTGGCACGGCCCCTCCATGGCCGTACCGGGCCACCACATGTACTACCTCAACGTCATGGCGGGCCCCGAGGCCGACCGTGCCTGGCTGATCTGCGACCACCCCGATCACGCCTGGGTCCGCTCCACCTGGCCCGAGCAGCCCGTCGACCCCCGTCTGCCCCTCTACACGGCCCCGGAGAAGTCCTGATGAGCACCACCCCTACCCGCCGTCTGACCGTCGCCCAGGCGCTGGTGCGGTTCCTGTCCGTCCAGTACACCGAGCGCGACGGCGTACGCCACCGGCTGATCTCCGGCACGTGGGGCATTTTCGGCCACGGCAATGTGGCGGGCCTCGGTCAGGCGCTCCTGGAGGCCGGTGAGGACGCGATGCCGTTCCACCAGGGCCGCAACGAACAGTCGATGGTCCACGCGGCCGTCGGTTACGCCCGCCAGCTGAACCGGCTCTCGGCCCAGGCCGTCACCACGTCCATCGGCCCGGGCGCCACCAACCTCGTCACCGGCGCCGCCCTCGCGACGATCAACCGCCTCCCGGTGCTGCTGCTCCCCGGCGACTACTTCGCGACGCGCACCGCGGACCCGCTGCTCCAGCAGCTGGAGCACCCCGTCGAGGCCGACCTGTCCGTCAACGACACGCTGCGCCCGGTCTCGCGCTACTTCGACCGGGTGACCCGCCCCGAGGCGCTCATCCCGTCCGCGCTGAACGCCGTACGTGTCCTCACCGACCCGGTGGAGACGGGTGCCGTCACCCTCTCCCTGCCGCAGGACGTGCAGGCGGAGGCGTACGACTGGCCGGAGGAGTTCTTCGCCGAGCGCGTCTGGCACGTCCGGCGTCCCGCGCCCGACCCGTACGAGCTGGCCGAGGCCGTAGCGGCCGTCCGTGCCGCCGAGCGCCCGCTGATCGTCGCGGGCGGCGGGATCCACCACAGTCAGGCCGAGGAGGCGCTGAAGGCCCTGGTGGACGCCACCGGCATCCCCGTGGCCTCCACACAGGCCGGCAAGGGCTCCCTGCGCTACGACCACCCCGCCGACCTGGGCGGCATCGGCCACACCGGCACGGCCGTCAGCGACGACCTGGCCCGCACAGCCGACCTGATCATCGGCGTCGGTACCCGCTACACGGACTTCACGACCGCCTCGAACACGCTGTTCCAGAACCCCGACGTGCGGTTCCTCAACCTCAACATCGCCGCGTTCGACGCCCACAAGCTGGCGGCGCGGACACTCGTCTGCGACGCCCGCGCGGGCCTCACGGTGTTGACCGAGGCGTTGTCCGGTCACCGTGTGAACTCGGCTTACGAGGCCGAGTACGGTGTCGGCAAGGATCGCTGGGAGCAGGTTGTCGACGCCGCTTTCACCGCTGCCGACGAGACCGCCGTGCCCACCCAGACCCAGGTGCTGGGCGCCCTCGACTCGGTCGTCGGCGACGACGACGTGATCATCAACGCGGCCGGTTCGCTCCCCGGTGACCTGCACAAGCTCTGGCGGGCCCGCAGCCCCCGCCAGTACCACCTGGAGTACGGCTACTCCTGCATGGGCTACGAGATCCCGGCCGGGATCGGCGTCCAGCAGGCCGCCCCGGACACACCCGTCTGGTCGCTGGTCGGCGACGGCACCTATCTGATGATGCCGACCGAGATCGTCACCGCCGTCCAGGAGGGCCTGCCGGTCAACCTGGTCCTCATCCAGAACCACGGGTACGCCTCGATCGGCGGCCTCTCCGAGTCGGTCGGTGGCGAGCGCTTCGGCACCCCCTACCGCTACCGGGCCGCCGACGGCACCTTCACCGGGGACCCGCTGCCGGTCGACCTGGCGGCCAACGCGGCCAGCCTCGGCATGGACGTCCTGCGCGCCAAGACCGTGGGCGAGCTGCGCACGGCCCTGGCCACGGCCCGCGCGTCGGACCGGCCGACCTGCGTGTACGTGGAGACCGATCCGACGCCGACCGCTCCCCCGGCGGAAGCCTGGTGGGACGTACCGGTCGCCGAGACCGCCACCCGCGAGTCCGCCGTACAGGCCCGTGAGGAGTACGACCGCCAGGTCGCCGACCGCCGCCGTCACCTGTGACCCCGGTGGACGGTGGTGTCGACCTCGTTCTCCTCAGCCGCTCCTGACGCACCGTCATTATCCGAAGGGAGGTGTCCCGGTGGCGACACCCGGTGACCGCACTCGTGGGCTGTCCGGCTCCCCGCTCGACACCCTGGACTTCACGCTGGACCGCTCCAGCCCGGTCCCGCTCTACTACCAGCTCGCTCAGCAGCTGGAGGCGGCGATCGAACACGGGGTCCTGGCACCGGGCAACCTCCTGGGCAACGAGATCGACCTGTCGGTCCGCCTGGGCCTGTCCAGACCCACGGTCCGCCAGGCGATCCAGTCCCTGGTGGACAAGGGGCTGCTGGTTCGCCGCCGGGGCGTCGGTACGCAGGTGGTGCACAGCCAGGTCAAGCGCCCGCTCGAACTGAGCAGTCTGTACGACGACCTGGAGACGGCCGGACAGGGGCCCACCACCCAGGTCCTGCGCAACGAGCGGCAGCCGGCGTCCGCCGAGGTCGCCGCGGCCCTCGGGGTGAAGGAGGGCAGCGAGGTCGTCGTGCTGGAGCGGCTGCGCTGCACGCACGGCGAGCCGGTGGCGTTCCTCTGCAACTATCTGCCCTCGGGACTCCTCGAACTCGACGCCGCCCGGCTGGAGTCGACGGGCCTGTACCGGATGATGCGCACCGCGGGCATCACCCTGCACAGCGCCCGCCAGACCGTCGGCGCCCGCTCGGCCACGGCGGCGGAGGCCAGACGCCTGGAGGAGCCGGAGGGTGCCGCCATGCTCACCATGCAGCGCACGGCGTACGACGACACCGGACGGGCCGTGGAGTTCGGCACGCACATCTACCGGGCGTCGCGGTACGCCTTCGACTTCCAGCTGCTGATGCGCCCGTGAGCGGTCCCAGTCACCGTCCCTGTTCCCGCCCCCGTCATTCGTACGGTCATCGGGAACAGGGGCGTCCCGGGTACTCCGCGCTCTCCGGTACGCCCGCCGCGCGCATCCGGCGCAGCACCTCGCGCCGGATCGCCTCGTCGTCGATGTAGAAGGGGCAGTTGACGTCACGGTCGAACACCAGGACGTCCCCGGCGGTGTCCCAGAGCACCCACCGGGGTGCGTGGGGCGAGTCCTGCCACAGCTGGGTGTACTCGCCGATGACGTCCGTCGTCGGAGCGCTCACAGCGTTCCCTCCTCGTTCTCCCGGCCGTCGACGAGTGTCGCCACGACCTCGATGTCCCCGATGCGTGAACTGTCGACGCTTCGGGGGTCGTCTCCCAGTACGACCAGATCGGCCCGTTTGCCGGGCGTGACGCTGCCCGCGCTGTCCTCCCAGTGGCAGGCGTAGGCGCCGTCGACGGTGTACGCGCGCAGCGCCTCGTCGACGGTGATGCCTTCGTCCGGCCCGATCAACTGCCCTGACAGCGAAGCCCGTTCGACCATGAACTGGACGGCCCGCAGCGGCGACCCGTCCGCCACCGGCCGGTCGGAACTCCCCACCAGCCGGATGCCGTGCTCCAGGAAACCCCGCCCCCGGTACAGCCAGGGGGCCCGTTCCTCCCCCATGATCGACGCGTAGTCGTCGCCGAAGTACCGCAGGAAGTTGGGCTGTACGACGGCTGCCGCACCCAGCCGTGCCATTCGGGGCAGTTGGTCGGGCCGGATCAGCCCGGCGTGCTCGATCCGGTGCCTCGCGTCCGGCCGGGGCCGCAGCCGCTGCGCCTCCTCCAGCGCGTCCAGCGCGACATCGGCGGCGCGGTCGCCGATGGCGTGCACGGCGAGCTGCCAGCCCGCGAGGTGCCCGTCCACGATGGTCCGCCTGAGGAGTTCGGGGTCCTCCTGCAACTGCCCTGCGGTGTCCAGCCCTTGGTAGGGGCTGCTGAGCGCGGCGGTACGGGCCATCATGCCGCCGTCGGTGTACACCTTCAGCGCGCCGACGGACAGCCAGTCGTCGCCGAAGCCGGTACGCAGCCCCAGGTCGAGGGCGCGCGGGATGCCGTCGGCCTCGTGGGCGGTGACGGAGTGCAGCCGGTCGGCGGCCACCATCAGCTGGACCCGCAGGGGCAACAGGCCGCGCTCCCGGGCGAGTTGGTAGGCGCCCAGCTCGACCGGGCTGTTGCCGAGCAGGGCGCCGCCGATGCCTGCCTCGGCGCACGCGGTGACGCCCTCGGCCAGACAGGCGCGGGCGGCGCGTCCGATCGCCTCCGCCAACTCCTCCTGGGAGTGCGGCAGTCGAAGGGCCCGTGCCGCTCCCATGGCCCCTTCGGCGAGGAAGGCGCCCTCGTGCGGGACCACACCGGGCAGCAGTTCCAGCACCGGGCTGCTGACCGCGCAGCCGTGTCCGGAGTCGTGCATGAGCAGCACCTTGCGCCCGCCGGCGGCCCTGTCCAGCTCGGCGAGGGTCAGGTGCCGGCCGAGCCCGCGCTGGTCGTACCCCGCGACGTCCACCCAGCCGCCCGGCGGCACCTGGGCCGCGGCCTCCGCGACGACCGCGAGCACGTCCTCGACCCGGACACAGGGTGCCACCGTGGGCGTGGCCGCCTTGAACCCCGTCCAGGCGAGGTGCACATGGCTGTCGATGAACCCCGGGAGCACGGTCGCGCCCTGGAGGTCGATCACCCGCTGCGCGGGCAGCCCGGTCACCGCCTCGTCCAGACCGACGATCCGGCCCCGCCAGATGCCCAGGTCGTGGGCGACGGGGTGGTCGGGGTCCATGGTGAGGACACGGGCGTTGGTCAGTCGCGTGGTGAGCATGGGGGGCAGTTCCTCGTTCCGGGCTCGAAGCCGATCCGATCCAGTCGATCCGATCCAGTCGATCCGATCGTGGCCTCAGCCGGTCCGTTCCATGCGCTCCACCAGGCTCTTGGGCCGCATGTCCGTCCAGTTGGTCTCGATGTGGTCCAGGCACTCCTGGCGGGGCGCCGGGCCGTGGACGACGGTCCAGCCGGCCGGTACGTCGACGAAGTCGGGCCACAGGCTGTGCTGGCCCTCGTCGTTGACGAGCACGGAGTAGACGCCGTCGGGGTTCTCGAAGGGGTTGGTGGTGCCGCTCATGCGGGTGGTCCTCCTCGGTCGGGGTGGATGAGTGGGGTCGGGTCGGTGCTGGTCAGTGTTCATCAGGGGTCCCGGCGCGGGCGACCAGGGCCCTCAGTGCCCGGAACCAGGTCTCCGCGAGGTCCCGGACCGCCTCCTCGGACAGGACGGCGACGGGCCAGGACCAGTGGGCGGCCAGGACCGGGCCGTCGGCGCGGTCCTCGGTGACGACGTTGATGCCGAGGGCGTGGCCCTCCCGCATCCCCGGCTCGGCGCCGATGTCCGAGACGTCCTCCTCCGGAGCGTACGACCAGTCCGTGGCCTCGGGGATGCCGAAGCGGCCGAGGTAGTTGAACTCGATCGCCGGTGCCGCGAAGGCCGCCAGGACCGGGGCCGTACGAGGGTTGAGGTGGCGGAGCATGCCGTAGCCGGCGCCGTTCGCGGGCAGCGAGCCGAGGTGGGCCCGCACCCGGGCGAGCGCCTCCCCGATCTCCGGTCCGCCGGCCAGGGCCGCGTCCAGGTCGACGGGACCGGGATCGAGCAGGACCGGGAAGACGCTGGTGAACCAGCCGACCGTACGGGACAGATCGGCGTCGCCCGCCAACTCCTCGTCACGGCCGTGGCTTTCGAGGTCGACCAGGGCCGGACCGCCCTCGACGTCCCCGTGGCGCCGCCGCCAGTCGGCGACGGCGAGGCCGAGACCGGTGAGCAGCACGTCGTTGACGTTCGCGGCGAACGCGGACGGCACGGCGGACAGCAGCGGGCCGGTGATCCCGGCGGGCAGCCGCAGTTCCAGGTTCCGTACCGTGCCGGCCGTGTCGCGGACCGGGTCGAGCGGCCTGTCGAGCGGGAGGGGCGCGGCTCCTTCGAGTACGCCGGTCCAGAACGGCAGTTCAGCCTCCCGGGCCGGGTCCTGGGCCAGCGCTTCGAGCTTGCGGGACCAGGTGCGGAAGGAGGTGTCGACGGGAGCGAGTTCCGCCGGGCGCCCGGCTTCGACCTCGGACCAGGCGGCGGCCAGGTCGGGCAGCAGGACCCGCCAGGACACGCCGTCGGTGACGAGGTGGTGGCCCATCAGGAGGAGCCTGCCGGGTTCCGTGCCGGCGTCGAACCACACGGCCCGCACCATGGCGCCCGTGTCCGGGTCCAGTGCCGCGCGGGCGGCGTGGGCACGGTCCGCGACGACCGTCCGGAGCTCCTCCGCGTCCAGTCCGGCGACGTCGACCCGCTCGATCCACGCCCCGGTGTCCACCGTCCCGGCCGCCGGCACCTCAAGGGTCCAGTGACCGGCCTCCGTACGGACGAGGGTGCTGCGCAGCATGGCGTGGCGGTCGGCGAGCGCCAGGAGTACGGCGGCGAGCTTCGGCCGGTCCAGGGCTGCGGGCGTCTGGACGAGGGCCGACTGGTGGTAGCTCTTGAACGGGCCGCCCAGTTCCCGCAGCCAGTGCATGACGGGCGTGAGCGGCACGCTGCCGGTCCCGTCGTCCACGGGGCGGGCGGCGGCGGAGCCGGTGGTGGTCGCCACTTCGGCGAGACCGGCCACCGTACGGTGGCGCAGCACGAGTCGCGGAGTGATCCGTACGCCCACCGCCCTTGCCCTGCTGACCAGTTGCATCGCCATGATGCTGTCGCCGCCGAGGGCGAAGAAGTCGTCGTCGACGCCGATCTCGTCCAGTCCGAGGACCTCGGTGACGACACCGCACAGGGCCTTCTCCATCGCGGAGCCGGGAGCCCGGCCCGTGGAGAGGGCGGCGAAGTCCGGTGCGGGCAGGGCGGATCGGTCCAGCTTGCCGTTGGCGAGTTCGGGCAGCCGGTCCAGCAGGACGACCGCCGCCGGAACCATGTGGTCCGGCAGTCTCCGGCCGACCTGGCCGCGCAGCCGCCCCGGGTCGGGCAGTTGACCCGGGACCGGGACCACGTACGCCACCAGCAGCTTCCGAGCACCTTCCTGACGTACCGTCACCACGGCCTGGGCGACGTCCGGTTCGGCTGTGAGCACGGCCTCGATCTCGCCGGGTTCGATACGGAACCCGCGGATCTTGACCTGGTCGTCGGCCCGGCCGAGGTAGTCCAGGTATCCGTCGGCGGTCCAACGGGCCAGGTCACCGGTCCGGTAGAGCCGGGAGCCCGGCGCGCCGAACGGATCGGCGACGAACCGCTCGGCGGTCAGCGCGGGGCGGCCCAGATAACCACGGGCGAGGCCGCCGCCGGCCAGGTACAGCTCGCCGGTCACACCGGGCGGTACGGGCTGCAGCCGGTCGTCGAGGACGTAGGCCCGGGTGCCCGCCACGGGACGGCCGACGAGCGGCCGGTCGTGGTCCCGCACCCGCGCCACCAGGGCGTCGACGGTGGACTCGGTGGGTCCGTACAGGTTGAACGCCTCGGTGCCGGTCAGCCGTCCGAGCCGCTCCCACAGCGCCACGGGGACGGCCTCGCCGCCGACGCCGACGACGGCGAGGGGGCAGCTCCCGTCGTCCCGGACGAGGCCCGTCTCGGCCATCTGTGCGAAGAACGACGGAGTGACCTCCAGGAAGTCGAAGCCGTGCTCGACGACAGCTGCCGCGAGCAGCTCCGGGTCCCGCCGGGTCTCGTCCGACACGACGTGCACACAGTGCCCGTCCAGCAGCCACAGCTGCGGCTGCCAGGAGGCATCGAAGGAGAACGCCCAGGCGTGTCCGGCCCGTAGATGACGGCGGCCGGTGGCGGCCTTCGCCGGTACGTACAGCGTCTCGCGGTGGCTGTGGAAGAGGTTGCCGACGGTCTCGTGGGTGACGACCACGCCCTTGGGGCGGCCGGTGGAGCCTGAGGTGTAGATGACGTACGCCGGGTGGCGCGGGGTGAGGGGTGCGAGGCGGTCTCCGTCGAGGAGGTCGGTCGCGGCCTGCGCGGCGAGCAGTCCGGCGGTCGCCGGAGCGTCCAGCTCCAGCATCGGCGGCCCGCCGGCGGGCAGCAGCCGCGCGATGTCCGTCGTGGTGAGCGTCAGCACCGGGCGGGAGTCGTAGAGCGTGTCGCGGAGGTGGTCGGCCGGTGCGTCCGGGTCCAGGGGCAGATAGGCGGCGCCCGCCTTTTGTACGGCGAGGATGGCCAGCAGGGTGCGGGCGGTTCGGGGCAGGGCCAGCGCCACGAGGCGCTCCGGGCCGGCGCCCCGCGCGACCAGCAGCCGGGCGAGCCGGTTGGCCTCGGCGTTGAGCTGCGCGTACGTCAGCTCGATGCCGTCGGAGGCGACTGCCGGAGCGTCCGGGGACAGTGCGGTCTGCCGCTCGAAGAGAGCCGGCACGGTGGTCGGCTCGGTGGGCAGCGGTCGCGCGTTCCACTCGGTGAGGATCCGGTGCCGTTCGGCGGTGTCGAGGATGTCGATCCGGCCGATCGGGGTGTCGGGGGCGACGGCCACCGCCCGCAGGAGGCGGACCAGCCGCTCGCCGATCGCGTCCGCCGTCGCCCGGTCGAAGAGGTCGGCGCTGTACTCCAGCACACCGTCGACACCGGCTCCGTCGGCGCGCTCCACGAAGTCGAAGGAGAGGTCGAACTTGGCGGTGGTGGCGCCGAGTTCCTCCCGCCGCGACTCCAGCTCCGCGAAGCCCGCTCCGTCGACCCCCGCGGCCAGGTACACGACCATGACCTGGAAGAGCGGATGCCGGGACAGCGAACGGGCGGGGTTGAGGGCGTCCACCACGCGCTCGAACGGCACGTCCTGGTGGTCGAAGGCCGCCAGGTCGGTCTCCCGCACCCGGGCGAGCAGTTCACGGAACGCGGGGTCGCCGGAGGTGTCGGTGCGCAGCACCAGGGTGTTGAGGAAGAACCCGACCAGATCCTCCAGGACCTCTTCGGTGCGGCCGGCGATCGGGCTGCCGAGCGGGATGTCCGTACCGGCGCCCAGCCGGGTCAGGAGGGCCGCCACCGCGGCCTGGACGATCATGAACATACTGACGTTGCTCGACCGGGCCAACTCTCTTAGCCCGGCTGTCAGTTCCGCGTCCAGTGCGATGTCCGCCATGCCACCGCGGTAGCTCGCCTCCAGCGGGCGCGGGCGGTCGGCGGGCAGTGCGATTTCCTCGGGGAGCCCGGCCAGGGTCCGCTTCCAGAAGGCGAGTTGGCGGAAGGCCAGGCTCTCCGGGTCCTTCTCGTCGCCGAGCATCGCCCGCTGCCACAGGCTGTAGTCGGCGTACTGCACCGGCAGTGCAGCCCGCTGCGGCGCCCGGCCCGCCGCGCGCGCCTCGTAGGCGGCGGCCAGGTCTCGGGTGAGCGGTGCGTCGGACCACTCGTCGCCCGCGATGTGGTGGAGCAGGAGCAGCAGTACGTGCTCGTCCCCGGCGGTGCGGAAGAGGTGTACGCGCAGGGGTGCTTCCCGGTCCAGCTCGAAGCCGTACGAGGCGGCCTCGGCAAGCCGCGCGGTGAGTTCCTCCTCGCTCCGGACGGTCTCGGTCGCCACGTCGACGCGGGCCTGTCCCGGCTCCAGGATCAGCTGGTAGGCCCGGCCGTCCTCCTCGGGGAAGACGGTGCGCAGCGGTTCGTGCCGGGCGACCAGATCGTCGACGGCCAGTCGTAGCGCGTCGGCGTCGAGCCGTCCGGTGAGCCGCCAGGCGAGCGGGATGTTGTACGTGGGGCTGGGGCCCTCCACCCGGTAGAGCACCCACAGGCGCTGCTGGGCGAAGGAGAGCGGCAGCCGCTCCGGCCGCTCGGCCGGAGCGAGAGCGGGCAGGCCGACGCCGGTCTCCTCGCCGCCTTCCCGGAGGCGCTCGGCGAGCCGGGCGACCGTGGGCGCCTCGAACACCGTACGCAGGGAGACCTCGGCGGCGAGCGTGGCCCGGATGCGGGCGGCCAGTCGCATCGCGACGAGGGAGTGTCCGCCCAGGGTGAAGAAGTCGTCGTGGATGCCGACGCGTTCGAGGCCCAGGACGTCGGCGAAGAGGCCGCAGAGGATATCCTCGCGCGGGGTGCGCGGCAGGCCCTCGCCCGTCCCGGTCGCCGCCGTGAAGTCGGGGGCGGGGAGTGCCTTGCGGTCGAGCTTGCCGTTGGGGGTGAGGGGCAGGGCGTCGAGGGAGACGAAGGCCGCGGGGACCATGTGCTCGGGGAGCACGGCGACCGTGTGCCGGCGGAGTGCCGCGCTGTCGACGGTGGTGGAGCCGGTGGGGACGACGTAGGCGACGAGCTGCTGGTCGCGGGCGACGACGCTCACCTGAGCGACGGTGTCGTGCCGGGCGAGGACGGACTCGATCTCGCCCAGTTCGACGCGGAAGCCACGGATCTTGACCTGGTCGTCGGTCCGGCCCAGGTATTCGAGTGTTCCCTCCGTTGCCCAGCGTGCCAGGTCACCCGTGCGGTACATGCGTGAACCGAGTTCACCGAAGGGATCGGCTGTGAACCGCTCCGCCGTCAGCCCCGGGCGGCCGAGATAGCCACGCGCCAGCTGCGCACCGGCCAGATACAGCTCTCCCGCCACACCCGGCGGAACCGGTCGCAGACCGGCATCCAGGACGTACGCACGCGTGTTCCACACCGGACGGCCGATGGACACCCGTTCGGTCGCCTCGGTGACCTGGGTCGCGGTGACGTCGACCGACGCCTCCGTCGGCCCGTACAGGTTGTGCAGTTCGGCCGGCAGCACGGAACGGAACCGCTGGGCCAGCTCGTCGGACAACGCCTCCCCGCTGCACATCACCCGCCTCAGCCCGAGGCAGCCCGCCGCCGAGGGTTCCTCCAGGAACATCTGGAGCATCGACGGCACGAAGTGCGCGGTCGTGATGTTCTGCTCCTGGATCAGCCCGGCCAGGTAGACGGGGTCCCTGTGCCCCTCCGGCCTGGCCACCACCAGCGCGGCGCCGGTGATCAGCGGCCAGAAGAACTCCCACACCGACACGTCGAAACTCGACGGCGTCTTCTGCAGGACGCGGTCGTCGGCGGTCAGCCCGTACTCCCCCTGCATCCACAGCAGACGGTTGACGATGCCCTCGTGCGGAACGACGACGCCCTTGGGACGTCCGGTCGAACCTGAGGTGTAGATGACGTACGCGGGACTCGACGGATCGTAGGAATCGGGGAGTTCACCCTCCGTCGCCGATTCCGGAAGGGCATCCCGGATCACGACCACCGGCTGGGCGTCCGCCAGCATGAAGGCCAGTCGCTCCGCCGGATAGTCGGCGTCCAGCGGAAGATACGCCCCGCCCGCCCGATGCACCGCCAGCAGCGCGACCACCAGCTCCACCGACCGGGGAAGCGCGACGGCGACCGTACGCTCCGGGCCCACGCCCATACCGGCCAGCACGCGGGCCGTCCGCTCGACGTGCTCGTCCAACTCGGTGTACGTCAGCCGCTGTTCGCCGAACACCAGGGCCAACGCGTCCGGCGTACGGGCCACCTGGGCCCGGAACAACTCGGGCAGGCTGGTGGAAGCCACCTCGCGTGCGGTGTCGTTCCAGTCGCCCAGAACGGCCCGCCGCTCCGGCTCCGCCAACACCTCCAGGTCCCGCACCAGGACATCAGGTCGGCCCGCCACCTGTTCCAGCAGCCGGACCAGCCGCCGCGCGGTCCGGGTGGCCGTCGGTTCGTCGCAGAGGTCGGTCGCGTACTCCAGGAGGAGCGCCAGGCGGTCCGACTCGTCCACGAAGGTGAAGTGGAGGTCGAACTTGGCCATCCCGGTGTCCATGTCGAACCACTCGGTCGGCATTCCGAGCACGTCGGGGTCGCCGTCGGGACGGTAGTGGTAGCCCAGCATGACCTGGAAGAGCGGGTTGCGGCCGGGCACCCGGGCCGGGTTGAGTGCCTCGACGACCCGGTCGAAGGGCAGGTCCTGATGCTCGAACGCGGCCAGGGACGATTCCCTTACCCGGGCGAGCAGTTGACGGAACGTCAGCTCCGGGTCGGACAGGTCCGTCCGCAGCACGAGCGTGTTGACGAAGAAGCCGACGAGGTCGTCGAGGGCGTCGTCCGTGCGGCCCGCGATGGGGGCGCCGAGGGGGATGTCGTCACCGGCGCCGAGGCGGTGCAGCAGCGCGGCCGTGGCGGCCTGGAACAGCATGAACATGCTGGTACCGGTGGTCCCGGACAGCTCACGCAGGGCGAGACCGGTGTCGGCCGGCAGCTCCAGCCTGACCTTGCCGCCGCGTCCGGAGGGCTCGGCCGGGCGGGGCCGGTCCAGGGGCAGGTGCAGTTCCTCGGGGAGGTCACGCAGAGTCCCGGTCCAGTGGGCGAGTTGGTCCGCTCCGACCCGGCCGAGGAGCTCGTCCTGCCAGAGGGTGTAGTCGGCGTACTGGACCGGCAGCGGCGCCCACTCGGGGGCCCGTCCCGCGCGCCGGGTCCGGAATGCGGTGGTGAGGTCGGCCAGGAACGGGCGGTCGGACCACTCGTCGGTGGTGATGTGGTGGAGGACGACGGCCACCACATGGTCGGCCGGTCCGACCCGCAACACCTCGCAGCGCACCGGGAGTTCGGCGGTGAGGTCGAAGGGGCGACGCTGGGCCGACTCGATCCGGTCCGCCAACTCCCCCTCCCCACAGTCCGTCACGGTGAACTCGGGATCGGCCTCGGCCGCCGGGACGATCAACTGGTACGGCTCCCCGTCCTGCTCGGGGAACACGGTCCTCAGTGCTTCATGGCGTCCGGCCACGTCGCGTACGGCCGCCCGGAGTGCGTCGAGGTCCAGGTCGCCGCGGAGCCGGAAGACCAGCGGGAAGTTGTAGGCGACACCGCTGCCGGTGATCCGTTCGACCAGCCACAGTCGGCGCTGGGCGGCCGAGAGCGGGATGCGCTCGGGCCTTGTGGCGGGGACGACGGCCGGTCGGGCCGGGCGTGAGGTGTCCGCGCGGGCCGCGAGCTGCTCGGGCGTGGGCGCCTCGAACAGGTCACGGATGGCCAGTTCGGCGCCCAGCTCGGTGCGGGCCCGGCTGATCAAGCGGGTCGCGAGCAGGGAGTGGCCGCCCAGGTCGAAGAAACCGTCCTCGGCGCCGACCTCGGGCAGGCCGAGCACCTCGGCGAAGAGCCGGCAGAGCACCTCTTCCTGCGGGGTGCGCGGCCCCCGGCCGGTGCCGAGGGCGACGGCCGGTTCGGCGTCGGGCAGGGCGCGGACGTCCAGCTTGCCGTTGTCGTTCATGGGCAGCCGGTCGAGGGTGACGAACGCGGCCGGGACCATGTAGTCGGGCAGCCGCTGCTTGAGGTCGTCGCGTAGCTGCCGGATCAGGCTGTTGGCGTCACGGGCCGCCGTCGGCGAGTTGGCGTATGGGGCCGCTCCGCCGCCGGGGAGGTACAGCCCGCCGGTCAGCGAAGGCACCTCGCCGGTGACGAACACGGCGTCGTACGTGCCGGGTCGGCCGGACCAGGTGGTCAGGACACGGTGCCCGAGTCCGGCGGCGAGGTCGCGCAGGGTCTCCGGGTCGACTCCCCCGGCGGCGCCGAGTCGGGCGTCGGGGATGCCGGTGAGGCGTACCGGGACCACGGCCAGCAGGTCCGCCAAGTCACCGCTGTCGACGCCGAGTTGCCGGTCGCCGAAGGGGACGGTCGGGACATCCGTCAACCGCAGGTCCGGTTCGTCGGCGTACAGCACGGCGTCGTAGCGGTAGCGGGTGAGTTCGTTGTGGTGGCGGGCCTGCTTGGTGCGCAGGTCGACCCCGTAGCCGAGGGTGGTGAAGTAGTCGGGGTCGACGAGGAGTTCCTTCTCCAGGCGCAGCCCGCGTTCGACGGCCCGGCCCAGCGCGTCGCCGCTGACGCCCTTCGCCTCCTGGATCTCGGTCTGGAAGGCGCGGGCGAGCCGCAGGTTGCGCACATCGCCGACGAACAGCGCGCCACCGGGGGCCAGCAGTTCCATCGCGCCCCGGATCACCGAGGTCAGGTAGTCGATGCTGGGGAAGTACTGGATGACGGAGTTGATGACGATCGTGTCGAAGTAGCCGTCGCCGGGCAGGCCGGTGAGGTCGTCAGCGGGCTGGGCGCGGAGTGTGATCCTGGACGCCAACTCCGGGTCCTGGAGCAGCTCCTGGCCGATCTTGCGGATGACGGGGGCGGCGAAGTCGGTGGCCCAGTAGGCCTCCGCGTCCGGGGCGAGCCTGGACAGCAGCAGACCCGAGCCGACGCCGATCTCCAGGATCCTGCGGGGCTTCAGTGAGCGGATGCGCTCCACGGTGGCCTCGCGCCACTCCCGCATGTGGTCGAAGGGGATGGGCTGTCCGTCGTAGGAGGAGTCCCAGCCCGCGTACTCCTCGGTGAAGACTGCGGTGCTGATCTCCTCGTACTCGTCGGAGTAGATCTCCTGCCACTCGCCGACCTGGTCGCGTTCGGCGAAGGCCCGGTCGTCGCCCGTGAGTTGGGCGGGAACGACGTACCCGACGAGGCGCTCGTCGCGGACGATCACGGCGGCGTGGGCGACCCGGTCGTGCTGCGCGAGGGCGGTCTCGATCTCGCCCAGCTCGACGCGGTAGCCGCGGATCTTGACCTGGTCGTCGGTGCGGCCGAGGAAGTCGAGGTTGCCGTCGGGGTTACGGCGGACCAGGTCACCGGTGCGGTACATGCGCTCGCCCGGTTCACCGAACGGGTCGGCGACGAACCGCTCGGCGCTGAGGGCGGGCCGGTTCAGATAGCCGCGGGCCAGACCGATACCGGCGATGTACAGCTCACCCGGCACACCTTCAGGCACCGGACGCAGCCAGGCGTCCAGAATATGGGCGCGGGTGCCACGGATCGGACGGCCGACAGTGGGAGTGGCGCTGTCGAGGGTGCCGCCGCCCAGGGTGTTGATGGTGTACTCGGTCGGCCCGTAGAGGTTGTAGCCGTAGGTGCCCTCGGTGTCGCGGAGCCGGTTCCACACCGTCTCCGACACTGCCTCGCCGCCGAGCAGCACCAGCGGCGGGCGGTGGCCCTCCAACAGGCCTTCCTCGATGAGGAGATGGGCGTAGGTCGGGGTCACGTTGACGACATCGACGCGATGGCGTTCGCAGTAGGCGACCAGGGCCTCGGCGTCGCGACGCAACTCCTCGTCGCAGATGTGGACTTCATGCCCCTCGACCAGCCACAGGAGTTCCTCCCACGACATGTCGAAGGCGAAGGACACGGTGTGCGCGATGCGCAGCCGCCGTCCGCCCGCCGACGCGATCGCCGGTTCGAAGATCTCCTTCTGGTGGTTGAGCTGCATGTTGGTCAGACCCCGGTACGGCGTGACGACGCCCTTGGGGCGACCGGTGGAACCGGAGGTGTAGATGACGTACGCCGGGTGTTCCAGGCTGAAGGCGACGGACACCAAATCGCCCGGCAGTGCGGCGAGTTCGGCGGCGATCTCCGGGTCGTCGAGCAGTACGCGGGGTGTCTCGCCCACCAGGCGCGCCGACACGGCGGCCGTGGACAGCAGCATCGTCGGCCGGGCGTCGTCGAGCATCGCGGCGAGCCGGTCGTCCGGGTAGTCCAGCTCCAGCGGCAGATAGGCGGCGCCCGTGCGCAGTACGGCGAACAGGGCGACGACCATGTCGAGGGAGCGCGGCAGCCCGAGGGCGACGACCCGCTCGGGGGCGGCACCCCGCGCGATCAGCAGCCGCGCCATCTGGTTGATACGGCCGTCGAGTTCGGCGTAGGTCAGGGTGCGGTCACCGAAGACGACGGCTGTGGCGTCGGGGGTGGCGGCGGCCTGGGCGGCCAGCAGGTCGGCGATGGTCTCCGTGGGGTCGGGGACGCGTCCGGCGGCCCGCTCGTGCGCCAACTCGGCGTGTTCGGCGGGGAGCAGCGGGTCGAGGCCGCCCACCGGGGCGTCGAGGTCGCGGGTGAGCCGGTCCAGGAGGAGGGTGAAGCGGTCGAGCAGGTCCTGTGCCTGGGGGTGGGCGACGACGTCGGCGCGGTGGGTCAGGGTGACCCGGATCGAGCGGCCCGGGGTGACGACGAGGTTGACCGGGTAGTGGGTCGCGTCGACGTTGGCGACGGCCGTGGCGCCGTGCCGGTCGCTCAGCTCTGCGAGCCGCTCCTCCGTGTCGTTGTTGCGCAGCACGAACAGTGTGTCGAACAGCCGCCGGTGCCCGGTCTCGGCCTGGAGCACGCCCAGACCCAGGTACTCGTACGGCATGACGGCGAGCCGCTCGTCCTGGACGCGGCGCAGCAGCCCCAGCACCGGTTCGGCCGGGTCGTAGGCGATGCGCGCCGGGACGGTGTTGAGGAACATGCCGATGACGTTCTCGATGTCCGGCACCTCGCTCGGCCGGCCGGCGACGGTCGTGCCGAAGACGACGTCCGTGCGGCCGGTCGCGCTCGCCAGGGTGAGCCCCCAGGCCGCGTTGAGCACGGTGTTGAGGGTCAGACCGTGGAGCCGCCCGATGGCGCGCAGACGCTCGCCCACCTCGTCCGGGACGAGGACGTCGAGGCTTTCCGGGATGTCCGGTTCCAGGCCCTGGTCGGCGGCGGCCAGCAGGGTGGGTTCGTCGAGTCCGGCGAGGGCACGGCGCCAGGCGCCGGTGGCGACGTCAGTGTCCTGGACCTCCAACCAGGTCAGGTAGTCACGGTAGTTGCCGGGGGCGGGGAGGGCGCTCGCGTCGCCGCCGTTCTCGTACAGGGCGAAGAGCTGGTCGAGGAAGATCCAGGCGGACCAGCCGTCCCAGAGGAGGAGATGGCGTCCGACGACCAGCCGGTCGCCCCGGTCCGCGCCGAGGCGGACGAGGAGTATACGGAACAGCAGCGGGCGGGTGAGGTCGAAGCGGCGGGATCGCTCGGCGTCCGTCAACTCCCTCAGCCGTACGTCCTGTTCGGCATCCGGCAGCCCGGACAGGTCGACCTCTTCGAGCGGGATCTCGGGGTCGCGCACGATGAACTGCACCGGCTGGCGCAGTCCCTCGCTGGTGAATCCGGCGCGCAGGCCGGGGTTGCGGGCGAGCAACACCCGTACGGCAGTGCGGAGTCGGTCGGTGTCGAGTGGTTCGGCGAGGTCGAAGGACTCGTGGACGGTGTAGACGTCCAGGGCGCTGTCGTCGTACGTCGAGTGGAAGAACAGGCCTTCCTGGAGGGGGGCCAGCGGCCAGATGTCCTCGACGGGGGCGGGGCTGAGCCGGTGGACGCGCTCGGTCTCCTCCACCGTGAGGGTGAACGAGGAGCGCAGAGCGGCCACTTCGGCGACGGGTGCCGCCGCTGCGGCGAGGGCTGCCGGGGTGCGGTGCTCGAAGACGTCACGCGGGTTGAGGTCCAGGCCCGCCCGGCGGGCACGGCTGGAGACGCCGATGGAGGTGATGCTGTCGCCGCCGAGCATGAAGAAGTCGTCGTCGATGCCGACCTCTTCGAGCTTCAGGACAGCGGCGAAGATCCCGGTGAGGGCGTGTTCCCGCTCGTTGCGCGGGGCACGCGACTCGGCCCGTACCGCCTGTGGGGCGGGCAGCGCGGCCCGGTCGAGCTTGCCGCTGGGCGTGAGCGGCAGGGCGTCGAGGACGACATAGGCGGCCGGGATGACGGCGGCGGGCAGGTCCTCGCCGAGCGCGGCCTGGAGTTCGGCGGGCGACGGGACATCTGCGTCCCGAGCCGCCACGACGTACGCGACCAGCTGGCCGCCGTTCACGGTGACGGCGGCCTGGGCGACCTCCGGCCGACGGCTCAACGCGGCCTCGATCTCGCCGAGTTCGATCCGGTTGCCCCGGATCTTCACCTGCCGGTCGGTGCGTCCGAGGTACTCGATGACACCGTCGGCGCGGCGGCGCACGAGGTCACCGGTGCGGTACATGCGCGCGCCGGGCTCCCCGTACGGGTCGGCGACGAACCGCTCGGCGGTCAGCTCCGGCCGGGCGTGATAGCCGCGCGCCAGCTGAACACCCGTCAGATACAGCTCGCCGGGGACCCCTTCGGGCGCCGGACGCAGGCAGGAGTCGAGCACACGCAGACCCGTGTTCCACACCGGGCGGCCGATGGGCACGGTGGTGCCGGGCGTGCCGTCGTACGGGTGGTACGTCACGTCGACGGCGGCCTCTGTAGGGCCGTACAGGTTGTGCAGCGGTACTCCGGTCAGCTCCCGCCAGCGGGCGGCGGCGGCGCCGGGCAGTGCCTCGCCGCTGCTGAAGACGTCGCGCAGGGACGCGGCCCAGGCCGGGTCGGCGGTGATCTCCTCGGACTGGAGGAAGGCCTCCAGCATCGACGGCACGAAGTGCATCGTGGTGATGCCCTGTTCGCGGATCAGCCCGGCGAGGTAGGCGGGGTCGCGGTGCCCGTCCGGTCGGGCGAGGACCACGGCTGCGCCCTCGCACAGCGCCCAGAAGAACTCCCAGACACTGACGTCGAAGCTGGCCGGGGTCTTCTGCAACACCCGGTCTCCGGCGGTCAGTCCGTACTCACCCTGCATCCACGCCAGCCGGTTGAGGATGGCCCGGTGGGTGACGACGACGCCCTTGGGACGGCCGGTGGAACCGGAGGTGTAGATCAGGTAGGCCGGGTCGTCGGGGTGGGCGGGCTGGGCGGGAAGCGGTTCGGGGCCCTCCTCGGACGGGGTGTCGAGCAGCACAAGGGCGTGCCCCGACGGGAGTCGAGGGGCGGTCGTCGAGGTGGTGACCACCGTGGCGGCACCGGAGTCGGCGAGCATGTGTGCCACCCGGTCGGCGGGATAGTCGACGTCGACCGGGAGGTAGGCGGCGCCCGACTTCAGTACGCCGAGCAGCGCGACCATCAGCTCGGCGGAGCGCGGTACGGCGACGGCGACGACGCTGCCGGGGCCCGCGCCGCAGGCGGTCAGACGGCCTGCCAACTCACCGGCTCTGGCGTCGAGTTCGGAGTAGGTGAGCGTCTCGCCCTCGTACACGACCGCCGAGGCCTGCGGGCTGCGGGCCACCTGTGCCTCGAAGGCCGCCGCGAGGGTCGTGCCGGGGATGTCCCGGTGTTCGCCGGTCGGATGGGCGACGAGGAGTTCCTCGGCCGACAGCAGGTCCACGTCGGCTACGGACTGGCCCGGGTCGGCTGCCATGGCGTGCAGGATGCGGGAGAGCCGGTCCGCGATCCGGCGTACGGCCTCGGCGTCGAGTCGCTGGGCGTGGTGCTTGAGCCGCAGGTCGAGACGTCGGCCCGGCTTGACGATCAGGGCGAGCGGATAGTGGACGGCGTCGTGGAACTCGTGGCCGGTCAGCCGGAGGGTGCCGGACGGGTCGGCGAGGTCGGTCGCCGCCGGGTAGTTCTCGAACACGACGAGGGTGTCGAAGAGTTCACCCGCCCCCGCGAGACCCGCGACGCGCTGGAGTTCGGCGAGGCCGAGGTGCTGGTGGTCCAGCAACTGCGCCTGCTCGTCCTGGAGTCGGCCGAGGAGGTCGCCCAGCGTGTCGGAGGGTTCCCAACGGAAGCGTGTCGGAAGGGTGTTGATGAACAGGCCGATCATGGACTCGATGCCCTCGACCTCGGCGTCCCGCCCCGAGACCGTCGTGCCGAACACCACGTCCTGGCGTGCCGTGAGCCGCCCGATGAGCAGTCCCCAGGCACCCTGGACGACCGTGCCCAGGGTCACTCCGTGTTCACGCGCCCGCGCGGCCAGCCGGGCGGTCACCTGCTCGGACAGTTCGAGGCGGATCTGCGCGGGCTCGACGGGCATACCGTCGGCCGATGTCTCGACGAGCCAGGTCGGTTCCTCGACCCCGGCGAGAGCCGTACGCCAGGCTGTGCGCGCGGCCTCGCGGTCGGCGCCGACGAGGTGGCGCAGGTGTGCGCTGTACGACGCGGGCTGTGGCAGTGCGGCCGGGGTGTCCCCGTAGGAGGCCATCAGTTCACGGTGCAGGACGGGCAACGACCAGCCGTCGGCGACGATGTGATGGAACGTCAGGAGCAGTCGGCTGCGGTGCTCGTCGAGGCGGATCAGCGCGCAGCGCACGAGGGGCGGGGCGGCGAGGTCGAAGCGGCGGGCGCGTTCGGCGGCGGCGACCGCGTCGGCCAGCGGTGTCCGGGCGGGCCCGTCGTGGACGGTCAGGTCGACCTCCCGCCAGGGCAGTTCGAGACCCGCCGCGATGATCTGCACGGGCTGCCCGTCCGGGCGGCGGCGGAAGCAGGCGCGCAGCGGGGCGTGCCGGTCCAGGACGCGCTGGGCGGCCCGGCGCAGGGCTTCGCCGTCGACCGGTCCGGTCAGTTCGAGAGCCTGCTGGACGACATACGCGTCCAGGTCCGCGCCGTCGACGAGGGAGTGGAAGCAGAAGCCCTCCTGGAGGGGGCTCAGCGGCAGCAACTCCTCGATGGTCACCGGGAACGCGCCCTGGATCTCGGCGAGTTCGGCCTCGGTGAGCACGACCAGCGGGGCGTCGGGCTGCGCGTCCTCCCGAACCACGTCACCTGCTGCCGCCGCGAGCGCCGCGACCGTACGGTGCCTGAATACGTCCCGGGAGCTCAGACGCAGGCCGGCGCGACGGGCGTGGACGAGGAGCTGGATGGCGGTGATGCTGTCGCCGCCGAGGGCGAAGAAGTCGTCGTCGATGGTGGCCGAGCGCAGGCCGAGGACATCGGCGTAGGCCGCGCACAGCAGTTCCTCGCGCGCGTCGCGGGGCGGACGGCCGGCGCTGAGGGCGCCGTAGTCGGGGGTCGGCAGCGCGGCGGAGTCGAGTTTGCCGCTGGGGGTGACCGGGAGGCGGTCGAGGGGGACGACGGCCGCGGGGACCATGTACTCGGGCAGTTGGTCGGCCGCGTACGAACGCAGCGCCCGCATCAGGGCGTTGACGTCCCGGAAGGGTGCCGGGCGATTGGCGTGCGGGGCGGTGCCGGACGAGCGGTAGAGGTCGGTGAGGGGCGTGTCGCCGAGGGCGAAGACGACGTCGAGGCTGCCGTCGTCGGCGGTGCCGTTCCAGGTGACGGCGGTCCGGTGGCCGTACCGGGCGCCGAGCGCGTGGAAGACCTCGGGGTCCGGGGCGTCCGCCGTACGGCTGCTGTCGTCCAGGGCGGACAGCGCGGCCAGGTCCTCGGCCAGGCGGGCGTTGGGCACACCGGTGACCCGGAGCAGCGGGGGCGCCTCGGCCAGGCGGGCTTCGAGTGCCTCCGGCCCGCTCCAGGCGATCTCCGCACCGGCGGCAGGCTCGTGGCCGTTCGTCTGCTTGCTGAGCACCACGTCGTACCGGTATCGCGTGAGTTCGTTGTGGTGGGCGCCGCGCTTGACGTGGATCTCGGCGTCGAAGCCGTCGAGGGCCGCGAAGTAGTCGGGGTCCAGGAGGAGTTCGCCCTCCCAGGCGACCGACCGCTCGACGGCGGCCCGCAGGGCCTGCTTGTCCTGTGTGTCACGGGTGCGGCGGCTCTCGACGGCGGCGCGCAGGCAGCGCAGCAGCCGGGCGTTGCGCACGTCGCCGATGAACAGCCGGCCACCGGGGGCGAGGAGCGCACCGACCGCCCGGACGACGTCGGTCAGATAGTCGGCGCTCGGGAAGTACTGGGCGACGGAGTTGATGACGACGGTGTCGAAGTGGCCCTGCGGCAACCCCGTGGTGTCGTGGGCGGGTCGGGCGGACAGCCGTACCCTGTCGGCTAGTTCGGGTATCGCGTCGACCTGGGTTCGCAGGGCGCGTACGGCCTCCTCGGAGAGGTCGGTGCCCCAGTACTCCGCGCAGTCGGGCGCGATGCGGGAGAGGATCAGGCCGCTGCCGACGCCGATCTCCAGCACCCGGACGGGCGCGAGTTCCTCGATACGGGAGACGGTCGCCGCCCGCCACTCGCGCATCTCCTCGACGGGGATGGGCAGCCCGTCGTACATGCTGTTCCAGCCCGCGAAGTTCTCACGGAGACCCGCCCCGCCGTCGGTTCCGCCTTCCGATCCGGCGGCGGAGTAGAGCAGTTCGTGGAGGTCCTTCCACTCCTGCACCTGGTCGGTGGTGTCGTGGCCGACGTTCTCTCCGTCCAGGGCGGGCACGACGTACGCGGCGAGGCGTCGGTCGCCGGGCCGGTCCTCGCGCACGACGACCGCTGCCTGGTCGACGGCCGGATGGCCGCGCAGTACGGACTCGATCTCGCCCGGCTCGATACGGAAGCCGCGGATCTTCACCTGGGAGTCGGCGCGGCCCAGGAACACCAGACGGCCGTCGGCCTGCCAGCGAACCAGGTCGCCGGTGCGGTAGAGGCGTTCGCCGGGTTCACCGAACGGGTCGGCGACGAACCGTTCGGCGGTCAGGTCGGGCCGCCCGAGGTAGCCGCGGGCCAGTCCGGCGCCGCCGAGGTACAGCTCGCCCGGGACACCGGCCGGGACAGGCTTCAGGCGGGCGTCCAGGACGTAGGCACGGGTGCCGGGGTCCGGGATGCCGATGGGGACGACGGAGCCGGCCGGGATGTCCGGGTCGCACAGCCCGAGGGTGGAGTTGGTGGTGGCCTCGGTCGGGCCGTACGCGTTGAACATCATCCTGCCGCGCGCGTACCGTCCGACCAGTTCGGGCGAGACGCGTTCGGTACCCGCGAGCAGGGTGGCGGGCGGGAGTTCGACGTCCTCGGGCATCGCGGCGAGCAGCGCGGGCGGCAGGATCATGAACGTGATGCCGTGCGCGTGGGCGTAGTCGGCCAGTGCCCGGCCGGGCACCCGGCGCTCGGACGGTACGACGACGAGCCGGCCGCCGGACAGCAGGCCGAGGCACAGGTCCCAGAACGCCACGTCGAAGCTGGGTGAGGCGAACTGGAGCACCCGGCTGTGCGGGCCGATCCCGAACCGCTCGGTCTGGGTGGCGACCAGCTTGGCGACACCCGCGTGCGTGAGGACGACGCCCTTGGGGCGGCCGGTGGAGCCGGAGGTGTAGATGACGTAGGCCGCGTTGGTGATGGTCAGGGCGCTCGGATCGGCGACTGCGGGCCGGCGCTCCGCCATCTCCCGCACGACGTCGGGCGAGTCGAGGACGACGACGGTCATGCCGTCGTTCGCCGGGATGTCCGGGGCGACCTCGGCGGTGGTGACCAGGCAGACGGGGCCGGCGTCGGCGAGCATGTAGGAGATGCGGTCGGCCGGGTAGTCGGTGTCGACCGGCAGGTAGGCGGCGCCGGACTTCAGTACGGCGACCTCGGCGACGATCAGCTCCGCCGACCGGGGCACCGCGAGGGCGACCACGCGCTCGGGCCCGGCGCCCCGGGCGATCAGGGCGGACGCCAACCGGCCCGCGCGCTCGTCCAGTTCGGCGTAGGTGAGGGAGGTGTCCTCGAAGACCAGCGCGATGTCGTCCGGGCGCTGCCGTACCTGGTCGGCGAACATCTCGGGCCAGGTGCGCAGCGGGATGTCGTGGTCGGTGTCGTTCCACTCGCGCAGGACGCGGTGGCGCTCCCCGGCGGCCGGCAGCTCCAACTCGCCCACGGGGGTGTGCGGGTGGGCGAGGGCGTCGGCGAGCAGGGTCGTGTAGTGGTCGGCGACACGCTCGGCGGTCGCGGTCCCGAAGAGGTCCTGGCGGTAGACCACGTACAGGTCACCGGCCCGGACGTCGAGGGCGAGGTCGAGGCGGTCGTCGTCACGGGGCGGGCCGAACGCCGTGTTGAACAGCAGGCCGCCGCCCCGGGTGGGCTGCGGGCGCAACCAGCCGACCAGCGTGGCGTGTTCCACCCGGTGGGCCCGGGCCTCCTCGCGCGCCTCGGTCACCTGCCGCACGAGGTCCATGAAGGACGCGCCGCCGTCCACGGTGATCCGCATCGGCATACCGTCGTACCCGAAGGTGATGTCCTGGCCGGCGCTGTAGCGGTGCAGGAGGGCGGCGTACACGGCCAGGAGTGTGGGTTCGTCGGCCGTCGTCGCCAACGGGCGGCGAAGGGTGTGCCGTTCACCGGTGGGGTGCGATGGGTACGGGAAGTCGGTCGGGAGAGCGGTCTCCTGCGGGAGCGGTTCGAGGCGCCGCCGCCAGAAGGCCGACAGTGCGCCTTCCGCGTCGTCGACACCGGGCACACGTACTTCGAAACCGGACACAGGCGACCGTGCCTCCAGGGTGTACGGACCGGCTCAGCCGGAGGACCGCAGGCCATACTAAGGTAAGCATTACCTAACCAAAAGACCCCACTCTCGGCGGACCCCTTCCCACCCCTACTATTAAGGCCTGCCTAACCTAAGGGAGTTATCCGTTGGAGACCGCACGATGACGGGGGGCAGAAGGGTTCGCCCCCTCCTTCTCGTGGCAGTTCTCGGCGCCGTCCTGGTCGGACTGTGTCTTCTGTCACTCGCCCTCGGCGCGGCCAGCATTCCGCCCGATCAGGTGGTGCGGGCGCTGTTCGGTGACGCGCCCAGCCGGTTCGTGGACAACGTCATCTGGTCGGCGCGGGTACCCCGTACGGCACTCGGGCTGGCAGCCGGGGCGGCGCTCGGGCTGTCGGGCGCGCTCATGCAGGCGTTGACGCGCAATCCGCTGGCGGACCCCGGAATTCTCGGAGTGAGCGCCGGTGCCTCGTTCGCGATCGTGGTGGCCGTCGGAGTGCTCGGAATCGGCTCGTTCTACGGATACGTGTGGTTCGCGTTCGCGGGTGCGATGGCCGCCAGCATCCTCGTGTACCTGCTGGGCCGACTCGGGCGCTCCGGCCTCACACCGGTCAAACTCGCGCTCGCCGGCATCGCCGTGACCTCCCTGCTGTCCTCCCTGACCAGCGCGATCGCGCTGACCGACGCCGACGCGCTCGACCGCTACCGCTTCTGGTCGGCCGGTTCGATGGCCGACCAGGACGGCGAGACCGTCCTGCGGATCCTGCCCTTCCTGGCCGTTGGCGCACTGCTGGCCTTCGCCAGTGCGCCGGCCCTCAACAGCATGGCCCTGGGCGACGACGTGGCGGCCTCGCTCGGCCGGCGGCTGGGCCTGGTGCGGCTCCAGGGCGTCACCGCGGTCACCCTGCTGACCGGGGCCGCGGTCGCGGTCATCGGCCCGGTCGTCTTCATCGGGCTCGTCGTGCCCCATGTCGCCCGCGTACTGGCCCAGATGGCGGGGATCGGCCCCGACCAGCGCTGGCTGCTGCCGCTGTCCGCCGTACTCGCACCGAGTCTGCTGCTCGCCGCGGACATCATCGGGCGCCTGGTGGCCCGGCCCATCGAGGTCCAGGCCGGGGTGGTCGTCGCCTTCATCGGCGGGCCGTTCTTCATCGCCCTGGTGCGGCGCCGGAAACTGGCGGAGGTGTGAGCATGACGAATCCCGAGTCCGCCGGTACCGCCGCCGTGTTGACGCCCACTGCCCCTTCCCTCCGCCTGCAGCGCACCTACCGCCTGGCCCTCCCCCCGGTCTCCGGCATCCTCCGGCCCCGCCTGGTCGCGGTCACCGCGCTGCTCGCCGTGGGCACGTTCCTCCTCTTCTGCTGGAGCCTGACGATCGGCGACTACCCGATCGCCTTCACCGACGTCGTCCGCGCGCTGGCCGGCTCCGGCGACCCCGGCACCGTGCTCGTCGTCCAGGAACTGCGGCTGCCGCGCTCCCTGGTGGGGCTGCTGGCCGGGATCGCGTTCGGGATGTCCGGCGGGCTGTTCCAGACCATGACCCGCAATCCGCTGGCCAGCCCCGACATGATCGGCCTCACCCAGGGAGCGGGCACCTTCGTGGTCGCCGGCATCGTCCTGGGCTGGGACGGCGGCCTCGGCACCCAGGCGCTCGGCCTGCTCGGCGCGCTGACCACGGCCCTCGTCGTGTACGCGCTGGCCTGGCGGCGCGGCACCACCGGCTACCGGATCATCCTGGTCGGCATCGGCGTCGCCTGGATCTGTACGAGCGCCACCGACTACCTGGTCGCCCGCGGCGCCCGGTTCCAGGCGCAGGCCGCGCTGGGCTGGCTGGTCGGCAACCTCAACGGCCGTACGTGGTCGGATGTCGGGCCGCTCGCGATCGCCCTGGCCGTCCTGCTGCCGACGGCACTGCTGCTCGGCCGGCTGCTGCGCACGCTCCAGTTGGGCGACGACGTGGCGACCGGCCTCGGCACCCGCGTACAGCCGGTGCGCCTCGCCGTCCTGCTCGCCGGCGTCGGGCTGATCGCCTTCGCGACCGCCGCCGCCGGACCGGTCGCCTTCGTGGCGCTGGCCGCCCCGCAGATCGCCCTGCGCCTCGCGCGCACCGCCTGGCCGCCCACGCTCGCCTCGGGACTGACCGGGGCACTGATGGTCCTGGGCAGCGACCTGATCGCCCGTACGGTCATCTCCGGCACGGAACTGCCGGTCGGAATCGTCACCGGCGTGCTCGGCGCGCCCGTCCTGCTCTGGCTGCTCGTCCGCGCCAACCGCGCGGGTTCAGGAGGCTGATCCCATGTCGACGGACCCCACGATCCCGGCTGACGCCCTGTCGACGGCCAAGGCCACCACGACCACCGAGGACGCCATGCCGGTCGACCCCCTGCCCACCACCGCCGAACCGGCCGCCGACCCGGACCTGAGGGCGACGGGGCTGCGGCTGTCGTACGACAACCGGGTGGTCGTGGACGGCCTCGACCTGGTGGTTCCGCCCGGCCGGATCACGGCCATCGTCGGCGCCAACGCCTGTGGAAAGTCGACGCTGTTGCGCGCCCTGGCCCGGCTGCTCGCGCCTCGCGAGGGTGCCGTCCACCTGGACGGCCGGGCCCTTCAGTCCATTCCCACGAGGGAGTTGGCGCAGCGCCTGGGCATCCTGCCCCAAAGCCCGGTCGCGCCCGAGGGGTTGACGGTCATCGACCTCGTCAACCGGGGCCGGTCGCCGCACCAGACGTGGTGGCGGCAGTGGTCGAAGGCTGACGAACATGCCGTGCACGAGGCTCTCGCCGCGACCGACATGACCGACCTCGCGGACCGCCCGGTGGACGAGCTGTCCGGCGGTCAGCGGCAGCGGGCGTGGATCGCGATGGCGGTCGCCCAGGGCACCCCCGTACTCCTCCTGGACGAGCCGACGACGTATCTCGACCTGGCCCACCAGATCGACGTACTGGACCTGATCACAGACCTCAACCGCCGCGAGAACCGCACTGTCGTCATGGTTCTGCACGACCTCAACCAGGCCTGCCGGTACGCCGATCACGTCGTCGCCATGAAGTCCGGCCGGATCGTGGCGGAGGGCCCGCCGGCGGAGGTCATCACGGAGGAGACGGTGGCGGACGTGTTCGACCTGACGTGCCGCATCACTCTGGACCCGGTCAGCGACACCCCCATGGTGATCCCGGTGGGCCGCCACCACCAGGACGTACGGACGAGGACCGGCGCATGACCTTGAGAACCGAGCGAACCGATGCCCGCACCTGGCCGGTCGAGCGGATGAAGGAGCTCTTCAGCGAGAGCTTCCCGGAGTTCATCACGGCCGACCGGCTGGTGTCGGAGTACATAGGCCGGGTCCGGGAGTGGTTCCCCGCCTGGGACCTCACGCTGGTGGACGAGCGTGAGGTGCCGGTGGCGGCGGGCTGGGGCGTGCCGGTCCACTGGGACGGGTCGGTCGAAGGGCTGCCGACCGGGTACACGGACTCCCTGGTGCGGGCGGTCGAGGGGCGGGAACAGGGTGTGGCACCGGACACGCTGGTGATCTGCGGGGCGGTCGTCACTCCCTCTCTCACGGGCCGCGGACTGGCGGGCGAGACGCTGACAGCACTTCGCCGGGCCGCCCTGGAGTCCGGGCTGACCCGGGTCGTCGCACCGGTCCGCCCGACCACCAAGGCGCGATATCCCCTGACACCGATCGAGACCTTCATGCGCTGGCGCCGCCCGGACGGGACGGCCCTCGACCCATGGATCCGCACGCATGAACGCCTGGGCGCCGAGATCCTGGCCGCGGCCCCGGTCTCCCAGACGATGACCGGCACGGTCGCCCAGTGGGAGAAGTGGACCGGCCTCGCCCTGCCCGAATCCGGTGAGTACGTCGTCCCGGACGGCCTGGGGCTGTTGCGCGTGGACCGTGCCGCCGACGAGGGCGTGTACCAGGAGCCCAACGTCTGGATGCGGCACGTCTGAGCGAGGGCGCGGGGAACCGCGCGACCAGCCACAACGGACGCGCGGACGACGCACCGGCTTCGGCGGAGCGACGAGTCGCCGAGAGAGCGGGGCGCCGCCGTACAGCACCCTGTGGGTCCGGGTCAGACCCGGGCGCCGGCCCGAAGCCCCCACACCACGTTCCGGCGCAGCGGCCCCTCCGGGACGGTCGGGTCGTCGAAGTCCTTGGCCGGGTCGTGGGTCATGCCGAGGCGGCGCATCACCGCCTGGGAGCGGAGGTTGGTGGCCGTCGTGATCGCCAGGACCTCTTCGAGGCCGAGGCCCTTCTCGTCGAAGGCGTGGGCAACCACCGCACGGGCGGCCTCGGTTGCGTAGCCGTGCCCCCATGCGGACCGGGCCAGCCGCCACCCCGCCTCGACCCCGTCGAACGCCATGTCCTCCTCCACCGGGTCCAGCCCCGCGAAGCCGATGAACTCACCGGTGCCCGTGACCTCCACCGCCCACCAGCCCCAGCCCCGTTCGTCGAGGCCGGACTGGAAGTGGGCGGCGGAGGCCTCGCTCTGCTCACGGGTGAGGACGTCTCCGAGGTGCTCGCGGACCTCCGGGTCCGCGTTCATGGCCGCCCAGGGGACGAGGTCGGACGGGCGCCAGGAGCGCAGGACGAGACGTTCGGTTCGCAGGTCTGGCATGGCGCCATCCTGACGTGATCACGCATCCGCGTCGACCGGGAATCCGCCCGCCCGCGCCTCAGGTCACCCTCCGTCAGGGCCGGGCGGTCAGATAGCCACCCATCGTCCGGAAATACTCCGTGGCCGCGATCTCGGCCCCGTCCTCCGTCCGTACCCGCTTCACCAACAGCCCCCGCAGCCGCCCGTTCCGGGCCTCCGTACCCGCGACCACGACGATCCCGTCGCCCTCACGGATGAAGATCCGGCCCGGTGTGCCGCCGTAGCAGCCCTCGGAGACGGCGGCCTCGACGATGCGTATCCGCTGCCCCTTGTGATGGGTGAACGCGTTGGGGTACGGGTCCGACTGGGCGCGGATCAGCCGTTCCAGAGACTCCGCCGGCCAGGTCCAGTCGATACGGCTGTCCTCCAGGGAACGCTTGTGGAAGAAGCTCGCCCGGCTGCGGTCCTGGGGGATCCACTCCGCGCGCCCGGAGGCGATGAGCCCGAGGGACTCGTGGACGACCGGTGTGATCAAGTCCACAGTGCGGTTGAAGAGGTCCGTCACCGTGTCGCGCGCGCCCACCGGGACCGCCCGCTGCAACAGCACGTCACCGGCATCGAGCTCTGCGTTCATCCGGTGGGCGGTGACACCGACCTCCCGTTCACCGTTGATGAGCGCCCAGATCAGCGGGGAGAAGCCCGCGTACGCCGGCAGCAGCGAGTCGTGGATGTTGAGCGTGCCGTGCGCCGGGAGGTCGAATATCTCGGGGGGCAGGACCGTGCGCCAGTTGTTGGCGACGATCAGATCCGGCGCCAACTCCCTTAGCCTGCCCAGGAGTTCGGGATCGTCGGGGCGGTTGCGCAGCAGCACCGGGATGCCGTGCTTCTCGGCGAGGTCGGCCACCGAGTCGTCCCAGATCTTCTCGTACACGTGGTCGCTCTTGGGATGGGTGACCGCCATGACCACCTCATGATCGGAGTCCAGCAGGGCCTGGAGCGTGCGGTGCCCCCAGGTCTGATAGCCGAACATGACGACCCGCATATTCGATCCTTCCGTAGGACACACCATTGCAAGGTAAGGCTAACCTTATTTAATATCAGTGGCGCCTAGGGGAAGGGAAGTTGCGGTGAACGCACTGCACGACGAGCCGGACGCCATCCATGACGTGCTCGGAATCGGATTCGGCCCGTCAAATCTGGCGCTGGCGATAGCCATCGCGGAACACAACGCACAAGCCGCGCCCGAGGAGCGAATCCACGCCGAGTTCCTGGAGCGCCAGCCACGGTTCGGCTGGCACCGCGGCATGCTCATCGACGACGCGACCATGCAGGTGTCCTTTCTCAAGGACCTGGTCACCATGCGCAACCCGACCAGCGACTTCAGCTTCCTGTGCTTCCTGCGGGACCGCGGCCGGCTGGTGGACTTCCTCAACGCGAAGACCCTCTTCCCGCTGCGGATCGAGTTCCACGAGTACTTCGAGTGGGCGGCCGCCCGGATCGCCGACCAGGTGACGTACGACGCCGAGGTCGTCTCCGTGGAGCCCGTGCTGACCGAGGACGGCGAGGTCCGCTGGTTCGACGTCACCAGCCGCGTGCCGGGCGATCCGACGCGTACGGTGGTCCGCCGGGCCCGCAACATCTCGGTGGCCGTCGGCCTCGAACCGCACGTACCGCCGGGCACCGCCCTGTCGGACCGCATCTGGCACAACAGCGAACTGGTCCCCCGCACCCGCGAGTTGACCGGCACGGGTGCCTCGGTGGGCCGCATTCTCGTGCTCGGCGCGGGTCAGAGCGGCGCCGAGGCGGTCGACTACCTGCACCGCTCCTTCCCCGGCACCGAGGTCTGCGCGGTCTTCGCCAAGTACGGCTACACCCCCGCCGACGACAGCCCCTTCGCCAACCGGATCTTCGACCCGGAGGCGGTGGACGTCTACTTCCGGTCCCGGCCGGAGGTGAAGCAGTCCCTGCACGACTACCACCGCAGCACCAACTACTCGGTGGTCGACATGGACCTGATCGAGACGCTGTACGCCACCATGTACCGCGAGAAGGTCCAGGGCAACGAGCGGCTGCGGATGCGCAACGTCTCCCGCATCCGGGACGTCGAGCAGCTGGACGACCGGCTGGACGTCACGGTCGAGTATCTCCCCACCGGAGAACGGGAGGTGCTCTCCTGCGACGTGCTCGTGCACGCCACCGGCTACCGCCCCCGGGACCTCGACACCATGCTGGGCAGAGCCGCCAAGCTCTGCCTCCGGGACGACAACGACGCCGTACGGGTCGGCCGCGACCACCGGGTCGAGGTCACGCCCGAGGTCACCGCCGGCATCTACCTGCAGGGCGCGACCGAGCACACGCACGGTCTCACCTCGACGCTGCTGTCGACGACCGCCGTGCGCTCGGGAGAGATCCTCGACTCCCTGCTCGCCCATCGCACGAGCGAGGCCGTCGTCGGAGCTGGGCAACCGTCTGGAACTTAGAGTAGCCTCACCTAAGTTTTAGGCCTGCCCGGGTGCACGTACACGCCCTCGGGCAGGCTCTACTGGCCCAAACTGTCGTCCGATCCCGGAGGGTTACGGGTGAGTAGTCCTTCACAGCTGTCGGGGCGCGACGTCCTGCGGCAGGCGGTCAGAGGGCAGCGTCGTGACGTCGCCCTCGGCGCGCTCCTCGGCTCCGGCCACCAACTGGGCGAGGTGATGGTGCCGGTCGTGATCGGCCTGGTCATCGACCGCGCCGTCACGGGCTCCGACACCGGCGCCCTGCTGAGCTGGCTCGCCGTCCTCGCCGTCGTCTACGTCGGTCTCGCACTCAGCTGGCGCTTCGGCGCCTGGTCCGCCGACCGGGCCGCCGCCCAGGCCGAACACACCCTCCGCATCACCCTCGTACGCCGGGTCCTGGCCCCCGGGGGCGGCGCGGAGGAGGGTCGGCTGCCCGGGGCCCTCGCCAACATCGCCACCGAGGACGCCAAACGCGTCGGCGCCGTGAGCATGGCCGCCATGGCCGGGATCTCGGCCCTCGCCGGCCTCCTCGTCGGCGCGGTCGTCCTGCTGCGGATGTCCGTCACGCTCGGGCTCGTCGTCCTGCTCGGCACGCCTGTTCTGCTGTGGCTGGGCCATCTGCTGAGCAAGCCGCTGGAGTCGCGCAGCGAGGCCGAGCAGGAGCAGGCCGCGCACGCCTCGGCCGTCGCCGCCGACCTGGTGGCCGGCCTGCGCATCCTCAAGGGCATCGGCGGCGAGTCCACCGCGCTCGCCCGCTACCGCACCACCAGCCGCGACTCCCTCCAGGCCACCCTGAAGGCCGCCCGCGCGCAGGCCTTCCAGAGCGGCATGGTGCTCTCCCTCACCGGCTGTCTGATCGCCGCCGTCGCCCTGGTCGGCGGCCGGCTGGCCGCCCAGGGAGACATCAGTCTCGGCCAGTTGGTGTCGGCCGTCGGGCTCGCCGTCTTCCTCGTCGGCCCGCTGGAGACCCTCGCGTGGGTCAACGCCGAACTCGCCCAGGGCCGGGCCTCGGCCACCCGGATCGCGGAGGTGCTGGCCGCCCCGCACAACATCACCCCGGGCACCGCGACCCTGGCCCGGCCGGTGCGCGGCGCGATCCGCCTGTCCGGTGTCAGCCTCGGCGGGCTCAGGAACCTCGACCTCGACATCGCACCGGGCGAACTGCTGGGCGTGGTCGCGACCGACCCCGCGCACGCCACCGACCTGCTGCGCTGCCTGGCCCGGCAGGCCGACCCGGAGGCGGGCACCGTCGAACTCGACGGCGTCCCCCTGCGGGACCTGGACCCGGCCGAGCTGCGCACCGCGCTGCTGGTCGCCGAGCACGACGCCGACCTCTTCGAGGGCACCGTCCGCGGCAACGTCACGGCAGCCGCGCCCGACCACACCGACCCCGGCCAGGCGATGACCGCGGCCGGTGTCACCCAGGTCGCGCAGACCCTCGCGGACGGCGAGGACACGGCGGTCAGTGAGCGGGGCCGCTCGCTCTCCGGCGGACAGCGTCAACGCGTCGCGCTGGCAAGGGCGTTGGCGGCGGAACGGCCCGTGCTGGTGGTCCACGATCCGACCACCGCGGTCGACACGGTGACCGAGGCCGGCATCGCCACCGGCGTACGGGAGATCCGCAAGGGCCGTACGACGGTGCTGGTGACCAACAGTCCCGCGCTGCTCTCGGTCACCGACCGGGTCGTACTGCTGGAGGACGGACGGGTCACCGACACCGCCTCGCACGCCGACCTGATCCACCGTCACGAGACCTACCGAGCGGCGGTGCTGACATGAGCGACCACGAACTCCCCGACACGAAGCGGGAGTTGCTGCCCACCGCGACACCCCGGCGCACCCGTGCCGCGGTCCGCGAACTGGTCCGCCCACGCCGCCCGCTGGCCCTGGCCGCCTTCGCGGTGATGGTCGCGGCGACCGCTGTCGGGCTGCTCGTCCAGCCGTTGCTGGGCCGCATGGTGGACCTGGTCGCCGAGCACCGCCCGCCCGACGACCTCACCCTCCCCGCCGTCCTCCTGATCCTGGTGGCCGTCGCACAGGGCGCCGCCACCGCGCTCGGGCTGTCCCTGGTCTCCCGGCTCGGGGAGACCGTGCTGGCCCAGTTGCGCGAGCGGTTCGTCGAGCGGGCGCTTCGGCTGCCACTGGAGCAGGTGGAGAAAGCCGGGTCCGGCGACCTCAACGCCCGTGTCACCAGGGACGTCTCGGTGGTCGGCGAGGCGGTGCGCAACGCGCTGCCCGAGCTGGCCCGCTCCCTGCTCGCCATCGTGCTGACCTTCGCCGCGATGGCCGTCCTGGACTGGCGCTTCCTGCTGGCCGCGCTGCTCGCGGTGCCCATCCAGGCGGGGACCGCGCGCTGGTACGTACGCAACGCCGTGCCGCTGTACGCCGAGCAGCGCATCGCCATGGGAGCCCAGCAGCAGCAGTTGCTGGACACCATCTCGGGCGCCGGCACCGTACGGGCGTTCCGGCTGGAGGAGCCGCACACCGAGTCCGTCACCCGGCGCTCCTCCGCCGCGGTCGCGCTGACGATGCGGGGCGTGCGGCTGGTACTCGACTTCTACAACCGGCTGCACCTCGCCGAGTACACCGGCCTCGCCGCGGTCCTGGTCACCGGGTTCCTGCTGGTGCGCGCCGACTCCGTGTCCATCGGTACGGCCACGGCCGCCGCGCTCTACTTCCACAGCCTCTTCGGCCCGGTCAACCAGGCCCTCGCGCTGCTCGACGACGCCCAGTCGGCGACGGCGGCGCTGGCCCGGCTGGTAGGCGTCGCCGACGTCCCGGAGCCCGAGGCCGCTCCCCCGGCGCCCACGGCACAGCGGCGCGAGCCCGGCACGGTCACCGTGACCGGCGTCCACCACGAGTACCTGCCCGGGCGTCCCGTCCTCAGGGACGTCCATCTCACGCTGGCCGCGGGGGAACGGGTCGCGCTGGTCGGGTCGAGCGGCGCGGGCAAGACGACGCTCGCCAAGCTCATCGCGGGCGTGCACGAGCCGACCTCCGGCACGGTTCGGCTGACCGGCGTCTCGACGTCCGCCCACGGCCTGCCGGTTGCCCTGGTCACCCAGGAGACGCACGTCTTCGCGGGCCCGCTCGCCGACGACCTGCGTCTCGCGCGCGCCGAGGCCACGGACGAGGACCTGCGCACGGCCCTCACCGAAGTGGGCGCGCTGGCCTGGGTGTCGGCCCTGCCCGAGGGCCTGGCCACCGTCGTCGGCGAGGGCGGGCACCGGCTCACCGCCGCCCAGGTCCAGCAACTCGCCCTGGCCCGGCTGGTGTTGGCGGATCCGCCGGTCGCCGTGCTGGACGAGGCCACGGCCGAGGCCGGCAGCACCGGCGCGCGGCTGCTGGAGAAGGCTGCCGACCGGGCGATCGACAACCGCACCGCGCTCGTGGTCGCCCACCGTCTCACCCAGGCCGCCGACGCGGACCGGATCGTCGTCATGGACGGCGGCCGGATCGTGGAGAGCGGCACCCATGACGAGCTGTGCGCGGCTGCCGGCACCTACGCCCTGCTCTGGCAGGCATGGTCCGGCACCCGTATGCCGGCCGAGAAGCCCCCCACGCGTCCCAGCACCGACACAACCACCACCATGAAGGACCACTGATGCTCGGCTCTCCCAGAGGCACTCGGCTCGCCGCGGCGCTCACCTCCGTACTGCTCCTCTTCGGCACCGCCACCGCCTGCGGCTCCGACGACGACTCCGGCACGGCGGGCCCCGCCGCCGACGCCTCCGCCAACTCCGCCTTCCCGGTGACCCTTTCGCACAAGTACGGCAGCACGACGATCAAGTCCGAGCCGAAGCGGATCGTCACGGTCGGTCTGACCGACCAGGACGCCGTCCTCGCGCTGGGCAAGGTGCCGGTCGGCACGACCGAGTGGCTGGGCGGCTACAAGGGCGCGATCGGCCCGTGGGCGGCGGACAAGCTGGGCAGCGCGGCGGCGCCGACAGTCCTGAAGGACACCGGCACGGGCCCGCAGACCGAGAAGATCGCCGCGCTCCGGCCGGACCTGATCCTCGCGGTCTACGGCGGTCTGACGAAGGCGCAGTACGACACGCTGTCGAAGTTCGCCCCGGTGGTGGCCCAGCCGAAGGAGTACAACGACTACGGCGTGCCGTGGCAGAACCAGACCGAGATCATCGGCAAGGCGCTCGGCCAGGAGGCCAAGGCGAAGGAACTGGTCACCGGCGTGGAGGCCGACTTCAAGAAGGCGGCGACCGAGCACCCCGAGTTCGCCGGCGCCACCGCCGTGATGGCGACCCCGTACGAGGGCACCTTCGTCTACGGCAGCCAGGACTCGCGCTCACGCGTCCTCACGGACCTCGGTTTCAAGCTGCCCACCGACCTGGACAAGGTCATCGGTGACGAGTTCGGGGCCAACATCAGCAAGGAGCGCACCGATCTCCTGAACACGGACGCGATCGTGTGGATCGTCTCCGACACCACCAAGGACAAGGCGACGCTGCGCAAGGACCCCCTCTACGCGGACCTGAAGGTGGCGAAGGAGGACCGCGAGGTCTTCGTCAAGGAGAGCAGCGACTACGGCAACTCGGTGTCCTTCGTGTCGGTGCTGAGCCTTCCCTACATGCTGGAGCGGCTGGTCCCGCAGCTGTCGGCGGCGGTCGACGGCAAGACGGCCACGAAGGTGACCGAACCGACGAGCTGACGGCCGGTCATACGACAGTGGCCCGACCGGAGTTCCGGTCGGGCCACCGTCAGTCGCTGCTAGCGGCTCACGTGGTGGGCCGGATCTGCCACTGCTGGCAGTTGTTGCCGAGCCAGGTCCACTGGCGTACGTCGGCGCCGTTCGCGGTGGAGCAGTCGGCGACGTCGGCGACCTTGCCGGTGGACTCGTTGACGATCCGGACGTAGTCGCCGGTGGCGGTGTAGACGAGCCTGAACTTCTGGCAGTTGTTGTTCAGCCAGGACCACTGGCGCAGGTCGGTGCCGTCGGCCGTGGCGCAGCTCGCGGTGTCCATCACCTTGCCGGTGGCGACGTTGACCAGTCGGCTGGTGTCATTGGCCTGGTCCTCGATGCGCCACTTCTGGTTGGTGCCGCCGTTGCAGGTCCACTGGAAGATGTTGGTGCCGTCGGCGGTGTTCCCGCCTTCCACGTCGAGGCACTTGCCGCTGTTGCGGTTCACCAGGGTGTACGCGGTCGGGGTCGCGGCGCTCTCGCCGGACGGGCCGGGCAGCGTGGTGCCGAGCGCGACCGGGGTGCCGAAGTTGGGCGTCCCGTCCGCGTTCCAGGTGAACTTCTGGGCGCGGGTGGTACGGCCGTTGCCGCAGCCGCCGCTCGCGGAGTTGTTGGCGTGGTAGACGATCCAGTTCTCGGTGCCGTCCGGCGAGGTGAAGAAGCCGTTGTGGCCCGGGCCGTAGACTCCGGCGGCGTCGTTGCGCTGGAAGACGGGCGTCTGCTTCTTCGTCCAGGAGGATGCCAACAGCGGGTCGGTGCCGGTGAGTTCGAGCTGACCGAGCTTGTAGTCGGCGGTCTGGCAGTAGCTCGCGGAGAAGGTGAGGAAGGTCCGGCCGTCGTGGTAGAGCGGCTCGGGCCCCTCGTTCACCGGCGCCCCGGAGGTCTCCCAGGCCAGCGTCGGCTGCGAGATGAGGCTGAAGGTGGAGCCGCTGACCGTGTACGGGTTGGTCATGGGCGCGATGACCAGGCTCTGCTTGCTGCCGCCGATGGCGCCGCTGCCGACCAGGTAGAGCTTGTTGTTGTACGTCAGCACGGTGGCGTCGATGAGCCAGCCGCCCGGGTCGAGGTTGGACCCGGTGAGCTGGTTCTTGAAGGTGTACGGGCCCATCGGGTCGGTGCCGGCGCTCTCCACGACGTACGTCCGCTGCTGGTCGCAGCAGGCGGCCCCGCTCGGCGCGCCGGAGTAGTACAGGTACCAGTGGCCGTCGAAGAAGTGCAGTTCGGGCGCCCAGAAGTTGTTGTTGCGGGTCGAGGTGGTGTCACTCCAGACCTGCACGCTGGGAGCCGTGGCCAGCCCTGCCAGGGTCGGCGACTTGCGCATGGTCAGCACGCCGGTGAAGGACGTGGTGACCAGGTAGTAGTTGCCGTTGTAGTACTCCAGCCAGGGGTCGGCGCCCTTCTGGGACTTGACCGGGTTCGTGTACGGGCGCCCCTCGGCCGCGGCGGCCGGCTGAATGCCGACGACAGGTACGAGCAGCGCCAGCAGCGCCGCCAGGAGGGTCAACCAGTGACGGGTACGGAACACAGACAGGTCCCTTCTCATGGTCACATTGTTCGAAATCCCGGACGATGTACGTAACTTCGACCAGAACATAGGTACACGTGGGACACACGTCAACGTTTGTGACGAGTTCGGTTCCGGTTGGCGTCGGCCGCGTAAAAACTAGTTGTCCGACCTGCCGAACGTTGTTCGAAAACTCTTGACGACCCAGGTCGCACCGATTGACACTCTCGCAACGCGCGGACACACAGACGAAATCTGATGTCTCCCGTTACCCCCCCCTACCGACCCCCGTGTCCGAGCAGAGGAAGCCGAAACGATGCAACTCGCGAGATCACGCGGCCGCAGCAGACCATGGTCACAACGGCTCGCCGGACTGACCGCCGCATCGCTTCTCCTCGGCCTCGCCGGGCCGTTGGCCGTGTCGGTCCCCGCTCACGCCGACGCGGCCGACATCACCGACGGGCTGGCCCTCTGGTACAAGCTCGACGCGGCATCCGGCACCACCGTCGCCGACGCCTCGGGCAACGGCCGTACGGGCACGCTGAACGGGACCGCCGGCTGGTCCAACTCCGGTGAGGGCCTTGCCTTCAACGGGTCCGACACCTACGTCAAGGTGCCGGACAACATCATGAGCGGCATGAACTCGATCACCGTCTCGATGGACGTGAAGGTCGACTCCACCCAGTCCAACCCGTACTTCATCTACGGCTTCGGCAACACCAGCGGCTCGGCCGGCAACGGCTACCTGTTCACCACGGGCAACTCGTACCGGACCTCCATCGCCAGCGGCAACTGGTCGACGGAGCAGACGACTCGGACCGCGGGCACGAATCTTCAGCGCGCGGTGTGGAAGCAGATCACCTACACCCAGACCGGCAACACGGGCGTGCTCTACGAGGACGGCGTGGAGGTGGGCCGCAACACGGCGATCACCCTCACCCCCGGCTCCATCGGCTCGGGCACGACCACCGCCAACTACATAGGCAAGTCGGTCTACCCCGGCGACAACCTGTTCAAGGGCAACATCCGCGACTTCCGGGTCTACAACCGGGCGCTGGCCGGCACGGAGGTCGAGGAACTCTCCCTCCCCGTCGCCGCGCAGGGCGTCGCCGCCGACAAGTCGGCCCTGACACTGGGCGACACGAGCGCGGTGATCGCCGACCTGACCCTGCCGAGCGCGGGCCCCGCGGGTGGCTCCGCCATCACCTGGGCGACCGACAACGCCTCCGTGGTCTCGTCCTCCGGCGCCGTGACCCGCCCCGCCGCCGGCCAGCCGGACGGCCACGCCACACTCACGGCGACCCTGAAGAAGGGTCCGGTGAGCGACACCAAGACCTTCGACGTCACGGTCCCGGCCACCTTCGACGACGCCACGGCCACCCAGCAGGCCGCCGACGCACTGACCGTCCCGAACATCGACGACGTACGCGGCAACATCACGCTGCCGTCAACGGGCCTCTACGGCACGGCGGTTGCGTGGTCGTCGGCGAACCCGGACGTCATCGCGACCGACGGTGTGGTCCACCGCCCCGCGCACGGCGCCGGCGGCACGACGGTCGACCTGACCGCGACCATCACCAAGGGCACGGCCACCGCGACCCGCACCCTGACGGCCAAGGTCCCCGAACTCCCGGCGAAGGAAGCCCTCAAGGGCTACATGTTCAGCTACTTCACCGGCGAGGGCACCTCGGACGGCGAACAGCTCTACGCGGCGCTCAGCAAGGGCAACGACCCGCTGAAGTGGCGGGAGTTGAACGACGGCAAGCCCGTCCTGACCTCCACGCTCGGCGAGAAGGGCCTGCGCGACCCGTTCATCATCCGCTCCCCCGAGGGCGACAAGTTCTACCAGATCGCCACCGACCTGCGGATCTACGGCAACGGCGACTGGGACGCCTCCCAGCGCACCGGCAGCAAGTCGATCATGGTGTGGGAGTCCACGGACCTGGTCCACTGGACCGACCAGCGCCTGGTGAAGGTCTCCCCCGACTCGGCGGGCAACACCTGGGCTCCCGAGGCCTTCTACGACGCCGAGCTCGGCTCGTACGTCGTCTTCTGGGCCTCGAAGCTGTACGACAACGCCGACCACTCCGGCGACACGTACAACCGCATGATGTACGCGACCACCCGTGACTTCCGCACCTTCAGCGAGCCCAAGGTGTGGATCGACCGCGGCTACTCGGTCATCGACTCCACGATGATCAAGGACAAGGACACCTACTACCGCCTGTCCAAGGACGAGCGGAACAACAGCTCCTCGACGCCGAACAGCAAGTTCATCTTTGAGGAGAAGAGCGACTCGATCCTCAACCCGTCCTACACCGCCGTCGCCGAGGGCATCGGCAAGGGCGCGATGAGCGCGGCCGAGGGTCCCCTGGTGTTCAAGTCGAACACCGAGGAGAAGTGGTACGCGTTCCTCGACGAGTTCGGCGGTCGCGGCTACATCCCCTTCGAGACGACGGACCTGGCCTCCGGCGTCTGGACCCCGTCCACCGGCTACGACCTGCCGTCCAAGCCCCGGCACGGCACCGTGCTCCCGGTCACCCAGGCCGAGTACGACCGGCTCCTGAAGACCTACCAGCCCGACCAGATCATCACCAGCGCCGAGGACGTCAAGGTCGTCACGCGCATCGGTGACGCCCCGGTCCTGCCCGCCACCGTCATCGCCGAGTCGGCGGACGGTGTGAAGCGGCCCGTCGCCGTCACCTGGGAGGCCGTGGCCGAGTCGCAGTACGCGCAGGCCGGCACCTTCACGGTGAAGGGCGACCTGGCGGGCGACTCCGCGATCACGGTCAGCGCCGAGGTCACGGTCTCCGCCGAGGGCCCGGACGTCCCGGCCGACCTGCTCCTGCACTACGACTTCGACGAGACCGGCGGCAGCATCGCCCGCGACTCCAGCGGCCACGGCTACCACGGCACGTACGTCCGAACTCCCGACTTCGGCACGGGCGTCGAGGGCGGCTCCTTCAAGATGTCCGGCGGCAACAGCAGCTCCAGCTCGCCGTACGTCAAGATCCCCAACGGGGTGCTGAAGGACACCAGCAGCGTCACCGTCTCCACGTACGTCAAGTGGAAGGGCGGCGACAACTTCCAGTGGCTGTTCGGCCTCGGCCCCGACAGCAACAAGTACCTGTTCGCCACGCCCTCCAACGGCGGCGGGAAGCTCTTCTCCGCGATCACCAAGGCAACTTGGTCCGGTGAGAAGCAGATGATCGGCGGCTCGCAGCTCACCGCCGGCCAGTGGAAGCACCTCACCGTCACCCTGAACGGCGCGACCGAGACGGCGATCCTCTACGTGGACGGCGCCGAGGCGGCCCGCGTGAACGGGGTCACCATCAAGCCGTCCGAACTGTACGACCCGGCGAAGGACTACTCCGGCTACATCGGCAAGTCCATGTACTCCCCGGACCCGTACTTCGGCGGCGAGGTCGACGACTTCCGGATCTACAACCGGGCCCTGACGCCCGCCGAGGTCCTGGAGATCAGCGGCAACACCACCGGGATCGCCGCGGCGACCCACCCGGCGCTCAAGGTCGACGCGATCATCACCGACAAGGACAGCAAGATCGTCCTGCCGCTCACCCCGGGCAGCAACGTCAAGGCCCTGGCACCGGAGTTCACCCTGGCCCACGGCGCGACCATCAGCCCCGCCTCCGGCACCCTGCGCGACTTCACCAAGCCGCTCACGTACGAGGTCACCGGCTCCGACGGCAAGAAGCGCACCTGGACGGTGTCGGCCGTGGAGATGAAGAGCCCGGTGCTGCCGGGCCTGAACGCCGACCCGAACATCGTCCGCTTCGGCGACACCTTCTACATCTACCCGACCACCGACGGCTTCGAGGGCTGGAGCGGTACGCAGTTCAAGGCGTACTCCTCCACGGACCTGGTCCACTGGAAGGACCACGGAGTCATCCTGGACCTCGGTCCCGACGTCAGCTGGGCCGACAGCCGCGCCTGGGCGCCGGCCATGGAGGAGAAGAACGGCAAGTACTACTTCTACTTCTGCGCCGACGCGAACATCGGTGTGGCGGTGTCGGACTCCCCGACGGGCCCCTTCAAGGACGCCCTGGGCAAGCCGCTGCTGAAGGCCGGTGACCGCCCGGGCCAGATGATCGACCCGGCGGTCTTCACCGACGACGACGGCCAGTCGTACCTGTACTGGGGCAACGGCAGGGCCTACGTGGTGCCGCTCAACGCGGACATGGTCTCCTTCGACTCGTCGAAGGTCACCGACATCACGCCGAGCAACTACAACGAGGGCTCGTTCGTCATCAAGCGCAACGGGACCTACTACCTGACGTGGTCGGAGAACGACACCCGGGACGAGAACTACCAGGTGGCCTACGCGACCGGTTCCTCGCCCACGGGCCCCTGGACCAAGCGCGGTGTGATCCTCCAGAAGGACCTCTCCCTGGGCATCAAGGGCACGGGCCACCACTCGATAGTCCACGTCCCGAACACCGACGACTGGTACATCGTCTACCACCGCTTCGCGATCCCCGGCGGTGACGGCATGCACCGCGAGACGACCATCGACAAGATGGAGTTCGACGCCGACGGATCGATCAAGAAGGTGATCCCGACCCTGTCGAGCATCGACCCGGTGACGATCGTCCACGCGGGTGCGGACGCAACTGGCCAGGAAGGCAGCGCGATCCCGCTCACGGGCACCATCTCCGGGGCAGGCAAGCCGAGTTGGAGCGTCAACCCGACAGCCCCCTGCACGTTCTCCAGCAGGACCACGATCCCGACGTCCATCACCTGCCAGGACAACGGCACGTACGAGGTCACGCTGACGGGTGGCCGCAGCAAGGACACCCTGACGGTGACGGTCACCAACGCGCCGCCGTCGATCACCTCGGTCCAGGGCCCGAAGACCCCGGTCCCGGCCGGCAAGAACACCCCGGTGCGCATCTCGGCGAAGTTCACCGACCCGGGCCGCGCCGACACCCACACCTGCCGGATCGACTGGAAGGACGGCACCACCCCGACAACCGGCAAGGTCACGAACGGCACCTGCGAGGCGAGCCACGCCTACCTGAAGGCGGGCATCTTCCGCCCGACGATCACGGTGACGGACGACGACAGGGCCGCGGCCACCGCCCAGCTCCCCGAGCTGGTCGTGTACGACCCCAAGGCCGGCACCGTGGCGGGCACCGGCGTGATCGCGTCCCGGCCGGGCGCCTACCCGGCCGACCCGAAGCTGACCGGCAAGGCCTCCTTCTCCTTCGGGGCCTTCTACCGGAAGGGCGCCACGGTCCCGACGGCCACGGCCTCCTTCGACCTCGCGGCGCCCGGCAAGTCCAAGGCGAAGGTGCGGCTGCGCTCCACGTCCTCCGACTGGCTGGTGGTCACCGGCTCCACTGCGGTGTACCAGGGCTCCGGCTCGGTCAACGGCAAGGACGGCTACGCCTTCCGCATCACGGCGACGGACAAGCCGGACACGTTCCGCATCCGGATCTGGAAGAAGTCCACGGGCGATGTCGTGTACGACAACCGCACGGGGACCGCGACCAAGGGCATCGTCCTCGGCCGCTAGCCAGATAGCCAAGTAGCGCCGAACACAAGGGCGCGCACACGGAGTTGGGCCTCACAGCCCGCTCGGTGTGCGCGCCCTCGGCGTTTCCGGCGCCGAACCCCCTCCAAATATGCATCTCCGATGCAACATTGATAACCTGTCACCGTGAGGCTGACCAGATACACGGATCTCGCCCTCCGGGCAGTGATGCGTCTCGCCGTCGTGGAAAGCGAGGAGCTGCTGACCACAAGGCAGATCGCCGACTCCATGAACGTCCCCTATACGCACATGGCGAAAGCCATCGCACAGTTGCAGCACCTGGGGGTGCTGGAAGCGCGGCGCGGGCGCAACGGCGGACTGACGCTCACCAGCGCGGGCGGGCGCACTCGCGTGGGAGATCTGGCCAGGACACTGGAAGGGGACCGGGAAGCAGTCGTGTGCGAGGGTGACACCCCCTGTCCCCTCTCGGGCGCCTGCCGACTGAGGCGGGCGCTGCGAGAGGCGCAGGAGGCCTTCTACTCCTCACTGAACGGCGTGACCGTGGCCGACCTGGTGGCCTCACCGACGGGCCCGGTGCTATTGGCACTGAGCGCTCCACCGAGCTGACCGCCCGACCACCGTCGACGAGATCGCAGGCTCCGAGCAGAGACCGCGACCAAAAATACGAATCTCACATACCAATTCATCTGGAACATCGATCGACCCAGGAGTGTGTCGGATGCTGTCTGCGCAATCGGTTCCCGTCGTCCGGGCGACGCTTCCCCTGGTGGGAGCCTCACTGAACACGATCACAGAGTTGTTCTACCGGCGGATGTTCGAGGAGCGTCCGGAGCTGCTGCAGCACCTGTTCAACCGGACCAACCAGGTCACCGGCGCTCAGCGCGAGGCACTGGCCGGCTCGGTGGCGGCCTTCGCCACCCTCCTGGTCGAGCGGCCCGACGAGCGCCCGGACGCCATCCTGTCGCGCATCGCCCACAAGCACGTCTCACTCGGCATCACAGCCGACAAGTACCCGCTGGTAGGACGCCACCTGCTCGGGGCGGTCGCCGAGGTCCTCGGCGATGCCGTCACCCCCGAGGTCGGCGCCGCCTGGGACGAGGTCTATTGGTTGATGGCCAACGCCCTGATCGCCGTCGAGGCCCGTCTGTACGCCGAGTCCGGCGTGAACAACGGCGACGTATGGCGGCGCATGGAGATAGCAGAACGCCGCCAGGAGTCCACCGACGCCATCTCCCTGGTCCTGCGCCGGCCCGACGGCCGCCCCACCGCGCCCTTCCGGCCCGGCCAGTACGTCAGTGTCCGCGTGGAACTGCCCGACGGCGCCCACCAGATCCGCCAGTACAGCCTGTCCAGCGCCCCCGATCACAAGACCTGGCGTATCACCGTCAAGCAGGAGAAGGCCGCCGACGCCACCCTCCCCGCCGGCGAGGTGTCCTCCTGGCTGCACACCCACGCCACGGTGGGCGACATCCTGGATGTCTCACTGCCCGCCGGTGACCTCGTACTCCCCGAGACCGAGACCCCCCTCCTCCTCGCCTCCGCCGGCATCGGAATCACCCCCATGCTGTCGATGCTCGACCACCTCGCCCTCACCTCCTCACCGCGTACCGTCACCGTCGTCCACGCCGACCGCGCTCCCGGCGACCACATCCACCGTGCCGAGCAGGCGGACCTCGTCAGCCGTCTGACCGGCGCAGATCTTCATCTGTGGTACGAGAACGACGCCCACCGCTCCCCCGGTGCCCATGTCCTCGCCGGCCGCGCCACGCTCGGCCACCTCACGATCGCCCCCGAGACCACCGCCTACCTCTGCGGACCGTTGCCCTTCATGCGCGCGGTACGCGGCGAGCTGCTGGCCAAGGGGCTGCGCCCCGCCGCCGTCCACTACGAGGTCTTCGGCCCCGACCTGTGGCGCTGAGGGGCGCGCCAGGAAATTTTCACGATTCCGGCGACCACCTGTCACAGGCCGAGCCGCTGCCCGGTCTTTCCGGTACAGAGACCGAACGCGGGAGGAATCCGTCATGAAGATCGTAGTGATCGGTGGAACAGGACTCATCGGCTCGAAGCTGGTCGCCGAGCTCAGCGCCCAGGGGCACGAGGCGGTCGCGGCCTCGCCCAACACCGGCGTCAACACCCTGACGGGCGAGGGCCTGGCAGAAGCCCTGAAGGGCGCGTCGGTCGTGGTCGACGTGTCCAACTCGCCCTCCTTCGAGGACCGGCCCGTCATGGACTTCTTCCGTGCCTCGACGACCAACCTCCTCAAGGCGGAGGCCGAAGCCGGCGTGACACATCACGTGGCACTGTCGGTGGTCGGCACACAGCGCCTCCAGGCGAGCGGCTACTTCCGCGCCAAGCAGGTCCAGGAGGAACTGATCAAGGAGGCCGGCATCCCGTACTCCATCGTCCACGCCACCCAGTTCTTCGAGTTCGTCGACGCGATCGCGGACATGTCCACCGAGGGCGACACCGTGCGCCTGGCCCCCGTCAGGTTCCAGCCCATCCACTCCGCCGACGTGGCCGCGGCCGTCGGCCGCACCGCGGTCGGCACCCCGGTCAACGGCGTGGTGGAGATCGCCGGCCCCGACCGGTTCCAGCTCGACGAACTCCTGCGCAAGGTACTCGCCGCCAGGAACGACCCGCGCACGGTCGTCACGGACCCGCACGCCCCGTACTCCGGTGCCGAGTTGGAGGACACCACGCTCGTCCCGGGGCCGGACGCGCACATCACCGAGACCCGCTTCGCCGACTGGGTCGCACAGCAGCAGTAAGTACTGTCGTCGACGAAGTCCCCGACGACGATCGAGGGGCTGCTTCGGATCCATCACATCCGAAACAGCCCCTCGATCTACGGCTCTCGCGAGGAACGCCTGACACAGGTGGCCGCATCCAAATTCCGACCCCTGGCCACTGCGCCGCTCACCCCTTGACCCTGCTCGATTCTTCGGCTTTCCGGGCGACGGCAAAATCGCGATTCCGCAGTGTCTGCAGACGATGCGCTTCCGGCAGGTCAGGAATGGTCAGGAGACGGTCACACGCTTCGAGAGAGCCCTGAATATCCCCTGCCCAGTAAGCGACGACCGAATATTCGAAGAGCAGCCCCCATTTGTAGACCCATGGGTGAGTGAAGAGAATGTCGTCGGGCTCCGCACGATTGATCCCCGCGCACGCGAAGGCATGCCCGGTGCGATAGTTTCCACGCTTCCGCAGGCGTGAGACCAATTCGAAGCACGCTTCGAGGCGCTGCGGCCGCTGTTCCCACGCCCGCGAGAGGGTGTCCATGGCTCCCGGCCAGTCACCGGACTTGTCCTTGAGGATTCCCGCCTGCAGGAGTGAGTAATAGACCTCCTCTCCCCAGCCGCCCATCTCCGCGCGGCGTTCGTAAAGGGCGATCGCCTCTTCGGTGCGACCCATGTCACGCATGGTCTGAGCCAGGTAGAACACGCTGCGCGCGTTCGTGGGATCGCGCTCGATCTCCGCGCTCAGCAGGGCCATGTCCCGTTCGAACTTGTCGTGCCGGGAGCCACCGTCGGCGAAGTGCTCGATCACGAGGGCGTCGAGGTTCTCCTGTTCGTGCTCCTCGTCGGCCGTCAGGTACTCGTGCGTCACGCCTTCGTAGCGCCAGTGCAGATCGCCGCGGACGAGACGCTTGATTCGGTAGGAGAGACTCCCGGCGTGCGGGATCATGTAGGACGCACAGGACAGCGAAGGCAACGGCCCCTCTTGCCGAATGGTCATGTCGGCGTCCATCAGAAGCAGGTAGTCGGCTTTCCCGCGGGCGCGTTCGATGTTGAGTGTGCGATTCACCCCGAAGTTGACCCAGGGATCTTCATGCAGCTCACCCGGGACACCATCGAAGGCTTTTCGAATCAGATCCTGAGTGCCATCCGTCGAGCCCGTGTCAGAGATGATCCAGGTGTCGACGATGTCGCGTACCGAGGCGATACACCGCTCAATTACCGCCGATTCGTTCTTTACGATCATGCAGAGGCAGATGGTCGGCTTCATGGTCCTGTCCCTACCGTCGAGTTTCGCAATCGAGCATGACAATAAAGGCTGAATCGCACGGGGAAGTGGCCGCAATCACTTTAGACACTTCGACTCGGAGATTGTCGACGCAACGCCGATTCTTGTTATGAGCGTGCCGGACCGGGCGGCAGAAGCGGACGGGCGCCGGTGGACCACCTACCACCCCTGCCCCGCAGAGGAGATGCACGCGGCAGGTGCCGCGCATTCGGCCGGTCTCGCCGAAGTCCCCCAGAGGACGTCATGGACACAACAACAGACCGGCTGAGGCCCGGACGAAGCGACGTCGTCATACAAAGTGAGCGATCAGTCGCACATGGTAATGGTGATTTTGCTGCCCCTGCCGGGGTGGCGTGAGTAATCAACTTCGAGAGATCAGGAGATCGCATGAGTCCTGACTCCAGGACAAGTTCCTCCCTCGGCCCGCTCCCGCTCACCAGGCGGAGCACGTGGATTGCGGGCAGCAGCCTCGCGTCCCTCGCTCTCGTGCTCACGGGCATGGCCAGCCCGGCGCTAGCAATGGCACACACGAAGACGGTGGCCAACATATCCTCGGCCACCCCGGCCGGCATCGAATGCCACGACGACCAGTGCGACGACCAGAACCACTACGGCGACGACGGCGACCACGGAGACGGCCCCGGCCCCGGCCCACAGGGTGACACCGGCCCCACGGGTCCTACGGGTCCCACGGGTCCGACCGGCCCTGCGGGTACCGACGGTACTGACGGCACTGATGGAACCGACGGTACTGACGGAACCGACGGTACTGACGGCACAGATGGAACCGACGGTACTGACGGAACCGACGGCGCGACTGGCCCGACCGGACCCACCGGTCCGACGGGTGCAACCGGCGCCACGGGAGCAACGGGCGCCACCGGAGCAACCGGGCCCACTGGCCCCACGGGCCCTGCAGGCGTCGACGGAGCCACCGGCGCAACAGGTGCCACGGGCGCAACCGGCGCAACCGGCGCCACCGGAGCAACCGGGCCCACTGGCCCCACGGGCCCTGCAGGCGTCGACGGTTCCGCGGGTGCCACCGGCCCCACCGGCGCAACCGGACCGGTGGATGCGACGATCCTCTCCCAGAACTACAACGTCCTGTTGGGCGTCAACGCGTCCTACGACTCCCCGTCATGTCCGGCCGGCACCACTCCCATCTCCGGAGGTCTGTCTGCCACTGGCCTCGCCACCGTCCTCGGGCAGACCTACCCGAACGGAAACCACTGGACCGTGACCGCGACGGCGGGTGCCATCACCACCATTACGGTCTACGTGGTCTGCAGCTGACCACACAGCTCACGACCGCCTTTTGCCTATGAGTCCCCGCCGGTCTTCCGGCGGGGACTCATGCGTGCTGAGGCTCGGCCGCAGCGCGGTGCGATCGCGCCGAACGGGTCGGTGGGCGCCGCCCTCCGGGCGCACCGCGCCACGCTTCGCGTCGCCTCGCGCTTCCCGTCGAGTCCGACCGCGTGGCCCACTGGCACGACCAACGAGGCTGGTCCCCCGATTGGTCCCCCCAGTTGGTCCCCAAAAACGATCGAGGGGCCGTTTCAGAATGCTCTGAAACGGCCCCTCGATCTGCGACTCTCACGAGTCGGGACGACAGGATTTGAACCTGCGACCCCTTGACCCCCAGTCAAGTGCGCTACCAAGCTGCGCCACGTCCCGGTGCGTCGATCTGCGGTTGCCCCGCGTGATCACGCGAGCAGAACCTTACCCCACATCAGGGGCTGCCCCGAAGACGGCAGGGGGGCGGGAGACAATCGGTGTATGAGCAGTGCGTCGGAGGATCGGGCAGCGGTGGACGGGCGGGACCGGGACAAGGAGGGGCGGGCGCGCAACGCGCGGCCGAGGGACGGGCTCGGGCGCCCGCTGCCGTACGGCGAGCACGGGGTGGCGCGACAGCCCGAAGGTGTCGTACGCCGTCCCGAGGACAGCGTCACCGAGGCACAGACCTTGCTGGACGCGGGGAAACCGTTCCACGCGCACGAGGTCTTCGAGGACGCCTGGAAGTCGGGGCCCGAGGAGGAGCGCGGCCTGTGGCGGGGGCTCGCGCAGTTGGCCGTGGGGCTCACGCACTCCGCGCGCGGGAACGTCACGGGCGGCGTCCGGTTGCTGCGGCGCGGGGCCGGCGCGGTCGAGGAGTGGGCACGGTCGGGTGCGCGACCACAGCCGTACGGGATGGACCTCGCCGGGGTCGTCACCTGGGCGCGCGAGCTGGCTGCCGAGGTGGAGCGGGAGGGCGTGGCCGTCGACGCGCAGGCCCGGGCACCACAGTTGTCGAGCCGTACCGTCGGCAGCTGACCTGGCCCGAGGGCCTCGTTGTCAGTGGCGTGCGGCAGACTCGGGGCGTGCGGAAGATTCATGTCATCGGTATCGGCTCGGGCGACCCCGACCAGCTCACCCTGCAGGCGGTCAGGGCGCTGCGGGACACTGACGTGTTCTTCGTCCTGGACAAGGGCGAGGCCAAGTCCGACCTCGTACGGCTGCGCCGGCACCTGCTCGACACGCATGTGCCGGAAGGGACGTACCGCCTGGTCGAGGTGCGCGATCCGGACCGGGACCGGACGGCCGGGGGCGCCGCGTACTCCCCCGCGGTCGAGGACTGGCGACGTGCCCGGGCCGGGATCTACGAGCGGCTGATAGCCGGGGAACTGGGCACGGACGAGACCGGGGCGTTCCTGGTGTGGGGCGATCCCTCGTTGTACGACAGCACGCTCGGGATTCTCGAGGAGATCCTCGGGCGGGGCACGGTGGAGTTCGAGTACGACGTCGTGCCCGGCATCAGCAGTGTCTCCGCGCTCGTCGCCCGGCACCGAACAGGGCTCAACCGGGTCGCGCGCCCAGTACAGATCACCACGGGGCGGCGGCTCACAGAGGGGTTTCCGGCGGGGGTCGACGACGTGGTGGTGATGCTGGACGCCCATCAGGCCTTCCGGGAGTACGCCGACGAGGACATCGACATCTACTGGGGCGCCTATATAGGCACCCCGGACGAGATCCTCGTCTCCGGGCCGATCGCCGAGGCCGCACCCCGTATCGAACGGCTGCGTGCGGAGGCCCGCGAGCGCAAGGGCTGGATCATGGACACGTATCTGCTGCGACGGAACCCCGGGGACCGCAGACCCGAACAACCGTAGGGCGAGCAGGCCGCACACGGGCGGACCGTTCCCCTTGCACGGGTGGTCCGCCGGTGTGATCGTGACCTCGTGACAGCCGTCGAGGACACCGCACCGCCCGCCGCCGCGCACCCACCTGTGCTGGACTCCCGCCGCCGCAACGTCGTCTTCGTCACGATCATGCTCGGCATGCTGCTGGCGGCCCTGGACCAGACGATCGTCGGCACGGCTCTGCCGACGATCGTGTCGGACCTGGGCGGTGCCGAGCACATGTCGTGGGTGGTGACGTCATATCTGCTGGCGGAGACCGTCGCCACGGTGCTGGTCGGCAAGTTCGGCGACCTGTTCGGCCGCAAGGTGGTCTTCCAGGTCTCGGCGATCGTCTTCATCACCGGTTCGTTCCTGTGCGGGCTGGCCACGAACATGACGCTGCTGATCGTCTGGCGGGCCATGCAGGGCGTCGGCGCGGGCGGGCTGATGGTCACGGCGATGGCCCTGATCGCCGACGTCATCCCACTGCGGGAGCGCGGCAAGTACCAGGGCGCGATCGGTGCCGTGTTCGGTGTGGCGACGGTCATCGGGCCTCTGCTCGGCGGCCTGTTCACCGACCACCTGACCTGGCGCTGGGCGTTCTACGTCAACGTTCCCATCGCCATCGTGGTCGTGATCGCGGCGGCCCGCACCATTCCGGTGGTGAAGTCGGCGGTACGCCCGGTCATCGACTATCTGGGCATCGCGTTCGTCGCGATCGGCGCCAGCGCCCTGATCCTGGCGACGAGTTGGGGCGGCAACCAGTACGCGTGGGGTTCCGGCGTCATCATCGCGCTGTTCGTCGGCGGCGCGGTCTCCCTCGGTCTCTTCTGCTGGGCGGAGTCCCGCGCGGCCGAACCGATGCTGCCCATGCGGTTGTTCGGCAACCCCGTCTTCACGGTCTGCTCGATCCTCAGCTTCATCGTGGGCTTCGCGATGCTGGGCGCGATGACGTACCTCCCGACCTTTCTCCAGTACGTCGACGGCGATTCGGCGACGGTCTCCGGCGTACGCACCCTCCCCATGGTGCTGGGCCTGCTGATCGCGTCCGTCTTCAGCGGCAACGTGGTCAGCAAGACCGGCCAGTACCGCCTCTTCCCGGTCATCGGCTCGGCGGTGATGGGCCTGGGCCTGTATCTCCTCTCCCTCATGGACGCGTCGACCAGCGCCTGGCTGGCCTCGCTCTACATGTTCGTCCTCGGCACCGGTATCGGCCTGGGCATGCAGGTGCTGACGATCGCCGTGCAGAACACCGTCGAGTACGCCGACCTCGGCACCGCGACCTCCGGCGTCACCTTCTTCCGTACGCTGGGCAGTTCGTTCGGCACCGCGGTCTTCGGCACCCTCTACACCAACTCGCTGACACCGAACCTCTCCGAGGGCATCGCGGAGGCCGCCCGCACGGGTGCGGCGGACCAGGCCGCCATCACCGGTGCGGCCACAAGCCCGGCGGGCCTGCACGACCTCCCCGCCCGGGCCGCCGAGCCGATCATCGGCGCGTACGCGGACACCATCCAGACCGTCTTCCTGTGGACCGTGCCGGTCGCGCTCCTCGGTTTCGTCGTCGCCCTGTTCCTCAAGCAGGTCCAGCTGCGCGACAGCGCGCGGATGGCTTCGACGGACATGGGCGACGGATTCGCGACACCGGCCAACCCCGACTCGCGCCGCCTGCTGGAAGCCTCCGTCGGCAAGATCATCGGCAGTACGGACCTGGACACCGCGCGCCGGATCGTCAGCGAGTCCGACACCCGGCTCGACATCGCGGGCGCCTGGGCCGTGATGCAGGTCGAGCTGTTCACCCGCATGGTCGGCCACGCCGGCCTCGGCCTGATCGCCGCCCGCCGTCACATGCCGCCGGAGGTGCTCGTCCCGGTCTTCGACCGCATGGTCGAGGAGGGCTATCTGACCCGCACCGGGTCGTTCTTCTCCCACACCGAGGCGGGCACCCGCGAGGCGGAGGTGATCGGGAACGCCTGGGGCTCCTGGCTGGCCGGACGAGTGGAGCAGGACCTCGGCCGCCCGTCGGGCGACGATCTGCGCGCCGCGGTGGACACGATCGCCAAACGCCTCCTGGTGGAGGACCTCAGCAGCAGCCTCCCGAGCCGTCCCGCGGCACTGTCGGGGGCGGGCGGGGGCACGTCCGGTTCGTAGTCGGCGACAGGTGGGAGCACGGTCGGGTGCAGACGTCCCTCGCGTGAGTCCCTTCTCGCCGGCGGGAAAACAGGTGCCCCGGCACTCGGGCCACGGCCATACTCCTGTCATGTCCCCGGCCCCGGTCCGTTTCCGCGACCCCCGCAGTACGAGGTACGACTTCATCGGCTCGGTCCTGGTGCGCTGTCCACGCTGCGAGCGGGCCGCACACGTCCAGCGGAACCCTCACCAGCCGGACCCGGCGATCGGCTCGGTGCTGTTCGCGTCGCGGCGCCTCGTGTGCGGCGGCTGCGGTCTCTCCCGTAGCTGGTCCGGCAGGTCGGTCATGTTCTCGGGGAGTACCGCCGCCCCGGCCCGCGATCCGTACTTCCAGATCCCGGTGTGGCTGCAGACGGAGACCCGCCACGGTTGGCTGTGGGCGTACAACCTCGAACACCTGACCTACCTCAGGCGGTTCGTCGCGGCCTCCCTGCGCGAGCGGGCGCCCTGGTACGACACCGGTCAGAAGATGACCCTGGTCGCGCGGCTGCCGGTATGGGTCAAGAGCGCCAAGAACCGGGACGAGGTGCTCCGCGCCATCGACCGGATCCAGGTCACGCTCGGCGCAGCCCGACGCCCGGACGGCCGCTGATCAGCGCAGCAACAGCTGCGCCCCGCCCACCACCGTGGCCGCGATCACCAGCTGCTCGAACAGCCGCTGGTTGATCCGGCTCACAGCCCATTTCCCGAGAAACGCCCCGGGCACGACGAACACCACGAGCGCCGCGTCGAGCAGGAGCGAGTGGCCGTCGATCAGGCCGAGGCCGGCGCTGAAGGGAACCTTCGAGACGTTGACGATCAGGAAGAAGAACGCCGACGTTCCCAGAAAGCCGAGCTTCCGGAAACCTGCCGACAGGAGATACATCGACATGACCGGGCCGCCCGCGTTGGCGACCATCGTCGTGAAGCCGCCGAGAACGCCGTACGAGCGAGCCTTGAGACGGCCTGTGGGTGTACTCACCGCGTCCGGCTCGTTCTCCGTCGGCTCCGATTCCGATGCCGAATCCGACTCCGCCCGCCGTCGGCGCCAGACCGTCACCCCGGCCATGAACAGCAGGATCGCCCCGATCGAGGTCCGTACGACCTCGTCGTCCGCCCACACCAGGAACACCGTACCGACGACCACGCCCACGGCGACCGCCGGGAACAGCCGCCACAGGGTCGGCCAGTGGGCGTGCCGGCGGTAGGTCAGGACGGCGAGCACATCCCCCGCGATCAGGATCGGGAGCAGCACACCGGTGGACTCGCGGGCGGGCAGGACGGCCGCGAAGATCGCCAGGCTGACCGTGTTGGCCCCGCTCACGGCGGTCTTGGAGAAGCCGACAAGCATCGCCGCGGCGGCGAGCGCGGCGAACTCCCAGTGCGTTATGTGCCAGAGCGTCATCGTGTTCATGCGGACACCGATGCTATGCCCACCCAACTGCTGCCGTAATGACCGTCTCGCCAGATGACACCTGCCCCACCCGGACGCGTCACCGTGGACCGGCCGCCCGGCCCCTGGGAAGATCCCCGCACACCCCGCACACGTTCAACGACGCACCCGGAGATGCCATGGCCGAGTCCCGCGAGTACGTCCTCACCGGCACCAGGGGCGCGATCGCCGTCCGCGAGTGGCCCCGACCGGCTCACAGCGATTCCGAACGCCCGCTCGACCCACCCCGCTACCTCGCCCTCCTCTCCCATGGATACGGAGAACACACGGGCCGCTACGAGGAACTCGCCGGCGTCCTCGTGGCCCACGGTGCGACCGTCCTCGGCCCCGATCACCAGGGACACGGCCGGTCAGCGGGCGAACGGGCGGTGATCGTCGACTTCGAGGATGTCGTCACCGACCTGCACACCGTCGTCGACCTCGCCCGGGCCTCCCACCCGGACGTGCCGGTCGTCCTGATCGGCCACTCCGCCGGCGGCCTGATCGCTGCCCGCTTCGCGCAGCGGTACGGCGACGAACTCGCCGGGATCGTCCTGTCCGCGCCCGTGCTCGGCAGCTGGGACCTCCCGGGGCGGCTGCTCGAACTCGACGAGATCCCCGACCGGCCCATCAACCCGTCCTCCCTGTCCCGCGATCCCTCGGTCGGGGTGGCGTACGCGGCGGACCCGCTGGTCTGGCACGGCCCGATGAAACGGCCGACGCTGGAGGCGTTCGTACGGACACTGGAGACCGTCGCGAAGAGCGGTGACATCGGATCGCTGCCGCTGCTGTGGCTGCACGGCGACGACGACCGGCTCGTCCCGCTCGCCGGGAGCCGCGTGGGCGTCGAGGAACTGCGCGGCACCGACTGGACCGAGCGGATCTTCTCGGGCGCCCGGCACGAGGTCTTCCTGGAGACGGACAGGGCGGCGGCCTTCGCCGAGCTGACCGCCTTCGTGGACCGGGTGCTCGCGCACCGGGCCGATCGGTCTCCCTCCCCACCCACAGGTTGATCTCCCTCCCACACGCTGATCGCCCTCCCCTCCGGGCCTGATCGCTCTCCGTCGCCTCCCGCGGCCGGTTCCGTCACGTTTCCGTGCCTCCGACCTGGGCACCCGCGTTTCCATGGAGTGGTTGTGGCGAGCGGCCCGCACGGGTGAGGAGCCCGAGCTGTTCCTCCCCGTGGGCACGAAAGGGCCGGCGGTGCGGGACACCGTCGCCGCGAAGCGTGTGTGCTCCCACTGCCCGGTGACCCCGCAGTGCCTCGACCGGGCACTGCGCAGCGGTCAGACCGCGGGCGTGTGGGGCGGCACCTGCGAACAAGAACGCGCCGCGCTGCTCCGTACCGCTGGAGAACGGGTCCGGTAGCGAGAATCCGGGCCGCGAAACGAGGAGGAGCACCCCATGACCGTCGTGAAGAGCAGCCTGCCCGAGCCGGAGCGCCGGATCACCGGCGACGCCCTGCAGGCGACCCTGGTGGATCTGCTCGCGCTGTCACTGATCGGGAAGCAGGCCCACTGGAACATCGTGGGGCCCCGGTTCCGTTCGATCCACCTGCACCTCGACGAGGTCGTTTCGGCGGCCCGCACGTTCTCCGACACGGTCGCGGAGCGTGCGGCGGCGCTCGGCGTGTCGCCGGACGGCCGCCCGGAAACCGTCGCTTCGGCTTCCGTGTTCCAGGGCCCGAAGGACGGCTGGATCCAGGACACGGATGTCGTCCAGCTCCTCGTCGAGGCACTGGCAACGGCGATCGAGCGTCTGCGTGAACGTATCGGCGCGACCGAACAGGCAGATCCGGTGACCCAGGACCTGTTGATCGCCATCACGGCCGAACTCGAGAAGCAGCGCTGGATGTTCGAGGCCGAGAACGCGACCCGCGGCGACTGACCCCATCCCCTTCGCCTCTCCCTGCCCCTCCCCTCTCACCCCAGCAGCCACCCCCCGTCCACGCTCAGATCGATCGCGTTGACGGAGCGGTTGCACAGCAGGAAGTCCACGGCGTCCACCACGTCGGCCATCGTGGCGAGTCGACCGGCGGGTGTACGGGCCAGCAGCCCGGCCAGTACCTCCGCCGGCCTGTCGCGCCAGTACGGGCTGTCGCCGACGACGCCCGGGTGCACGGCGTTGACCCGGATCGGCGCGAGCTCGACGGCGAGGGTGCGGACGAGGCCGGTCACGCCCGCGTTGACGGTCGCCACCGTCGTCGCGCCCGGGTAGGGCCGTTCCTTGGCCTGGCCGCCGAAGAGCACGATGGCACTGGCGTCGTGGAGTCGCGGGCGCAGGGTGTGCACGACCTCGGTGTAGCCGACGAGTTTCAGGGTGACGAGGTGGAGGGCCGCGTCGATGTCGTACGAAGTGACCCGGTTCTCGTCGCGCGAGACGCCCGCCAGGACGAGATGGTCGACCCTCTCCAGATCGGCGAGCGCGGCGGCGATGTCATGGGGCCGCGCGAGGTCGAGGCCCAGGCCCCGGGCACCGATCTCCTTGGCCACCGCGTCGGCGCGGTACGCATCGCGGCCGGTGAGGACGACGTCGTCGCCGCGTTCGACACGGGTACGGGCGAACTCACGGCCTATTCCGGACGTGCCACCGACAACGACCACGCTGCTCATGGCAGTTCCTCCCCGCCCTTCGTGCCCCTGGTGTCCTTCGCGTTGCCCAGTACGTCCCCGAGGTGGTCCCAGTCGCGGGTGAACCGGTAGGAGTGGCGGGGCGGTGGCTGCGGAGCCTGGGTCTCCAGCCAACGAACGGGCCCGTCACCGGCGTTGGTGAAGCCGTGCACGCAACCCGCGCCCGCCCAGGCTGCGTCGCCGGGGCCGAGCCGATGTCGTTCGCCGTCGAAGGTGGCGTCGACCACCCCTTCGAGGATCAGATACGTCTCCTCGAAGGGGTGGTCGTGTGTTCCGGCGACGCCGTCGGGCGCGTACCGCACCATGAACATCGTCGAGGCGACGGCGCCCAGGTCTGCGTCGACCATCATCTTCACGGTGATTCCGCTGTAGACGAGCAGCGCGGTTCGCATGCTCGCCGACACCGCCAGGAGATCCTGGGACTGCTTGCCGGGGTCCATCTGGGCGGGCTCGAAGTGGCCGAACGACCGGGTGCGCGGGTCGCGTACGTCGATCCGGACGGGCTCGCGCTCCGGCAGCGCGGGCACGGGCCAGGTGTCGTACCCGTAGCGGGCACGCGGCACGGGTGCGAGCATGTCGGCCCAACGGGCTTCCTGTTCGACCGAGTTGGGATCGCCCACGCCGCGCCAGGCATGCGGCACACCGGTCGGGAGAAGGCCGTAGTCGCCTTCTCCGAGAAGGTACGAGCCCTCGGGGACGTCGAGGATCACACTGCCGTCGAGCACATGGAAGCTCTCCTCGTACGAGTGCACGTGGGCGCCCACCGCCCCGTCCGGCCGCAGTTCGCAGAGCCCGAAGCCGGTGTGTACGCTCCCGTCCTCCTCCCCGATCACCGGGCGGCGCCGGAACCCGTCGCTGTCGTACGGGAGTTGCGGCGCGTCGATCGCGCGCCGCACCACGAAGTCCGTCATCCCTCGCGCCTCGCCGCCTGTTCCGCCTTCGCCTCCAGCAGCCGGTCACGGGACTCCTCGACGAGTCGCCGGGCCCGCCCGGTGTCGGCGACCAGCTTCCCGTCACGCTTGACCACGGCGCCGTCGACGACGACCGTCTCGACGTTGGACACGTCCGCCGACAGGGTCACCGCGGCGGTGGCGTCGTGCACCGGCGCCATGTTCAGTGCCGTGGCGTCGAGTGCGACGACGTCGGCGCGCTTGCCGGGGGTCAGGGAGCCGGTGCGGTGTTCGAGGCCGGCGACATGGGCGCCGTTGACCGTCGCCAGCTCCAGCATCCGACGAGCCGTCAACATCGTTGCGGGGACGGGGACATCGGCCTCCCAGCACTCCGCGTTCACCCGGGCCCGCTCGGCGCCGAAGGCCGCACGGATCTGGGTGAACATGTCGCCGGGCACGGTGGTGACGACGTCGATGCTGAGCGACGGCCGCAGTCCGTGCTCGATCGCCTTCATCACGGGCGGCCAGCCGTGCCCCATCTGGGTCTCGACCTGCGGCGCGATCGACACCGTACCGCCGCTGTCGGCGACCATCCGCCACTCCTCCTCGCTGAGGTAACAGCAGTGGATGTAGGTGGTGTCGGAGCCCAGCAGGCCAAGTTCGTGGAGCTGTTTCACCATGCCGAAGCGGCCCGCCAGGCGGCCCATGGCGACGTGCACGGTGATCGGGATGTCCAGTTCGCGGGCGAGGTTCCATTCGGCGGTGACGACGTCGTTGGTGCAGAAGCCGGGGCCGCGGGTGGCCAGCGCCATCGTCAACAGACCGCTGTCGGAGGCGAAGTACTTGGAGCGGATGCGCCGTACGTCGTCGCCCGGTATCGCGATCTTGCTGTCGAACCAGTAGTCGGCGAGGGAGGTGTTGGCGCTGCCGTAGGCGTACTGGGCTCGGATTCCGCTCTCCGCCAGGGCTCGTACGGCGGCGTCCGGGTGCTCGGGGGTGTTGTTGATGTGGGACCAGTCGACGAGGGTGGTGATGCCCGCGTCGAGGCATTCCAGCGCGCCCGCGAGATTGCCCGCGTACACGTCCTCCGGTGTGTAGACGGGGGCGAAGGTGTCGAGGACGTCCACGAAGTAGTCGTCGAGCGTGGCGTCGGGGGCGCAGCCGCGGATCGGCGCCTCCCAGGTGTGACGGTGGGTGTCGACGAAGCCGGGGATCACTATGCGGCCCGTCATGTCCAGCACTTCGGCGTCCGCGCTGATCTCGCGCTCGACCGCCGTGATCCTCCCGCCCTCGATCAGGACGTCGCCCCGGGGCAGTTCCCCGATGTCGGGGTCCATGGAGATCACATGGCCGGAACGCAGAAGCAGTCGATCGGTCATCGTCCTTCCTTCCAGGGAAAGTCGGTACCGGATACGGAATTTCAGTAGGCCGCCAGCTCACGCACGGCGCTCACGACCTTGTCCACGGTGGGGATGACACGCTCCTCCAGCGCGTCGGCGAACGGCAGCGGTACGCACTCCCCCGCGACCCGCCGCACCGGCGCGTCGAGCAGTCCGAACCCCTCGTCAGCGACGACGGACACGAGCGTCGCGCCCCATCCGCCCTGGTAAGGGTTCTCCTCGACGATGGTAAGTCGCGAGGTCTTGTCCAGCGAGGCGAGCACGGTGCTGACGTCCAGCGGTACCAGGCAGCGCAGGTCGACGACCTCCGCCTCGATGCCCTCCCGGGCCAGCCGGTCGGCGGCGGTGAGCGCGACCGGGACCATCGAGGCGAGGGCCACGAGCGTGATGTCGGCGCCCTCCCGGACGACGGCCGCCTTCCCCAGCTCCACCACATGATCCGGCGGCGCGGGCGGACCCTTGCTCGCGAACAGGCCCTTGTGCTCGAAGAAGACCACGGGGTCGTCACTGCGTATCGCGGACGCCATCATGCCGATGACGTCGGCGGGTGTCGACGGTGCCGCGATCTTCAGCCCCGGCACGGTGAACGCCCAGTTCTCGGTGGCCTGCGAGTGCTGCGCCCCGAAGCCGAGACCGCCGCCGTTCGCGGTGCGTACGACGAGAGGAACGGTCACCTGACCACCCGTCATGTACCGCACCTTCGGTATCTCGTTGGCGAGGTAGTCCCAGCAACAGGCCAGGAAGTCCGAGAACATGATCTCGGCGACGGGCCGCATCCCGGTCATGGCGGCGCCCATCGCGGCGCCCACGATGGCCTGTTCGGAGATGGGCGTGTCCCACACCCGCCCGGGCCCGAACTCCTTGAACAGCCCGGAGGTCGTCTTGAACACCCCGCCGGCCTCGCCGATGTCCTCCCCCAGGCACACGACCGCGGGATCGCGCCTCATCTCCCGGGCGATGCCCTCGGCGACCGCCTCTCGATAGGTGATCTGCCTTTGTGCATCCGCTTCTTGAGCATCCGTCAGGTCCGCCATGCCGAGCCTCCGTCCGCCCATACGTCGGTCAGCGCCTCGGCCGGATCGGGCGCGGGCGCCGCCTTCGCGGCGTCGACGGCCGCCTGCACGACTGCCGTTGCCCGTTCGTCTGCCGCATCGATCGCCGTCGCCGACACACCCAGCCGGTCGAGTCGGCCACGCGCGATGTCCAACGGGTCGTGCTTCAGCCAGCGTTCTACCTCCTCGGCAGGCCGGTAGGTGGCCGGGTCGGCGCGGCTGTGCCCGTAGTGCCGGTAGGTCTCGGCCTCCAGGACGGCGGGCCCGTCTCCGGCCCGGGCCCGCCGTGCGAGCCGGGCCACCGTCTCCTTGACCAGCACCACGTCGTTGCCGTCGACGGTCTCGCCCGGAATGCCGTACGCCGGTGCCCGGTCGGCGGCCGGCCGGGGCACGGCGGTGACGTCCGCGATCGCCGTGTATTCCATGTACAGGTTGTTCTCGCAGACGAACAGCACGGGCAGTTTCCACACGGCGGCCAGGTTCAGCGCCTCGTGGAAGGCACCGATGTTGGTCGCCCCGTCGCCGAAGAAGGCGACCGCGAGCTGGTCGGTGCCCCGCAGCCGGGCGGACCAGGCCGCGCCGACGGCCATGGGGAGGTGGGCGCCGACGATGGCGTACGAGCCGAGCATGCCGGCGGACGCCTTGGTGAGGTGCATGGAGCCGCCCTTGGCCTTGCAGAGCCCGGTGGCGCGGCTCATCAGCTCGGCGAGGCACTCCTCGGGGGTGGCTCCGCGCGCGAGGGCGTGGTGGTGGCCCCGGTAGGTGGCGAAGACGTAGTCGTCGTCGCGCAGGGCGGCGCTCGCGCCGACGGCGATCGCCTCGTGACCGGCGGCGAGATGGGTGGTGCCCTTGACCAGCCCGGACAGGAACAGGTCGTGCGCGGCCTTCTCCGTACGGCGGATGACGGCCATCTGCTCGTAGAGGGTGAGGAGTTCGTCACCGGAGACCGTGGGGGCCATCAACCGCTCCCGTTCCCGCGGGTGTTGAGGTGGGACTGGGCCTCGCGCCGGGTGTTGAGCTCTCCGCCGACCGTCCAGTACTTGCGGCCGGCCACCAGGAGTTCCTCGGCCGGGAACTTGGTGATGACCTCGCAGCCGTCGGCGGTGACGACGATCTCCTCCTCGATGCGTGCCGCCGTCCAGCCGTCGGCGGCCGGCCAGTAGGTCTCCAGGGCGAACACCATGCCCACTTCGAGGACTTCGGGATGGTCGAGGGAGACGAGGCGGCTGAAGATGGGCTTCTCCCAGATGGAGAGGCCGACCCCGTGGCCGTACTGGAGCGCGAAGGCGGCCGTCTCGTCCGGGAAGCCGAACTCCTCGGCGCGGGGCCACACCCGGACGATGTCGGCGGTGGTCGCGCCCGGCCGGACCAGGGCGATGGCCTCGTCCATGTACTCCCGGCAGCGGACATAGGCGTCGCGCTGGGCGCCGGAGGCGCTGCCGACGGCGAAGGTGCGGTAGTAGCAGGTGCGGTAGCCGAGGTGGCTGTGCAGGATGTCGAAGAAGGCGGGGTCGCCGGGACGGATCAGCCGGTCGCTGAAGACATGCGGATGGGGTGAACAGCGTTCCCCGGAGATGGCGTTGACACCCTCGACGTACTCACTGCCGAGGTCGTACAGGACCTTGCTGACGAGTCCGACGCACTCGTTCTCGCGGACGCCGGGACGGAGGTACCCGTACAGCTCCTCGTAGGCAGCGTCGACCATCGCGCAGGCCTGGGTGAGGAGGGAGATCTCGTCCGGGGTCTTGGTGCGGCGGGCCTGGAGGAAGACCTGCTGGCCGTCGACGACGTCGATGCCCTCGGCGCGCAGGGCCATCAGGATCGGCATCTCGGCCAGGTCGACGCCGAGCGGTTCGTCTCCGAGGCCGTGGGCACGCAGTTCGGTGGCGATCTTGCGGGCCACGTCCTCGGCGATGCCCGCGTCCGGATGGAAGGCGCCGCGCAGGGTGGAGATCCCGGCGCGGGCGCCGGTGGGCGGGCCTTCCTTGCCGTCGCTGTAGTCGAGCCAGGGGTTGTAGAGCTGGTGGTGCCGGGCAGCGGAGCCGAAGTCCCACAGGACCGGGTCGCCGCCGCGCACCAGCAGCGCGAAGCGGATCAGTTTGTCCATGGCCCAGGTGCCGATGTGGGTGGACGTCATGTAGCGGATGTTGGCGAAGTCGAAGCTGAGCACGGCACCCAGCTCGGACCGGTTCAGGGCCTGGTGGAGTCTGGCCAGCCGCTCCCTGCGCAGCCGTTCCAGGTCGACGCGCTGTTCCCAGTCGACGGCATTGGGTCCGAAAGTGCGGATCGCCATGGCGACCACCCCCACTTTGGAGTGAACGACTCGGCGGCGCGAGTGTCAACCTCTACTGAACACTCTGGCCGGCCACGAACCACACTCCGACCGCGGGTTCGGCGCTGTCGTTCCGGTACCGGTGCGGGGTCGTCGACTCGAAGCACACCGCGTCTCCGGGGCGCAGCACGTGCTCGTCGAAACCGAGCGTGAGAACCAGTTCACCGGCGGTCAGACAGCCGTACTCGGTGCCCGGGTGCCGCATCAGCCCCCCACCGCTCGACGACGAACCGCCCGGCCGGTAGGTCACCAGCAGGAAGTCGACATCCGTACCCGGGACATGCCCGAGCCGCTCCCACACCACCCCCGAATCCAATTCGATGGTCTCCCGCTCACCTGCCCCCACCAGCGGTCCGATCCGTCGGCCGGGGTCGGCGGCGAACGCCGCGAGGGCATGGACCACCGTGGCACCGACGACCGGCGGGGATTCCCGCACGCTGTCCGCCGACGCGTCGAAGAGCGACTCGACGGAGATGGCGAGGGCCGTGGTGATCGCGTACAGCGTGCTGACGGACGGCTGGCTCTTGCCGGTCTCGATCTGGGAGACGAGGCTGGCGGAGACCCCGATCTCGCGCGCGAGGGCGCGCAGGCTCACCCCCCGTTCGAGGCGCGCCTGCCGGATCCGCGCCCCGACGGGCGGCACGGCGGCGGAAGACACAGGCGGCTCCTCTCGCTCCCGGTTCACTCCGGTTCGCTCTGGGTGGCGTGCAGTGTCATTGAACAGCAGACCCCGGTCGCGCCAACAGAGAACAACCCGGCGTCATGTCTTCCCCGTGGGGAAGAGCGCGCGCACCTCCCAGCCCTGTGTCTGTCCGGCCGGTGGCCCCGCGCGCAGGTCCCCGCCCAGGGCCGTGACCCGTTCCGTGAGGCCGACCAGGCCGAATCCGCCACCGTGCGCTGCGGCCGGGAGCTGGGTGCCGCCCCGGCCGTCGTCGGTCACACCGACCTCCAGTCGGCGGCCGTCATGGCGGAGCCTGACCGTGATCTCGGAGGCATCGGCCGCGTGCCGCCGTACGTTCGTCAGAGCCTCCTGCACCACCCGGAAGGCGGCGGCCTGCACCTCGTGCGGGAGGTCGTCCGTCACGGCGGGGTCGCGGTCCAGGGTGACGTGCTGGACCGGGCTCGCGAAGCCGTCCGTCAGTTCCGCGATGCCGGCCAGGTCACCGACGGGTCTGCGGTCGGCGGCGTCCGGGCCTGTGTCGCGCAGCACGCCGACCGTACGCCGCATCGACGCCAGGGCTTCCGTGGCCGCGCGTTCTATACCCGCCAGGACGGTGTCCAGGTTCTCCGGCTGGGTGGTGGCCATCATCCTGGCCATCTGGGTCTGGACGAGGATGCCGGTGACATGGTGGGCGACGAAGTCGTGCAGGTCGGCGGCGATCGCCACCCGTTCCGCCCGCCTGGTCTCGACGACCGCCATGGCCCGCCGGTAGTCCTGCGAGCGCAGGAACGCGGCCAGACCGCCGACGACGCCGATCAGGACGAGCGCCGCCATCATGAAGCCCGGCAGACCGGACATGTCGTCCTGGTAGAAGCGCGCGGGCGTGCCGAGCAGCGCGGCGCCGGTCAGGATGCCGCAGACGACGGCCCAGGGCTGCGGACAGTGCCGTACGGCGACGAACAGCAGACTCAGCAGGACGGCTGTCTCGCCCGGGCCGAACAGGGCCTCCTGGCGCAGCAACAGGGAGCCCGCCGTGAACAGGAGCGAGGCGACGGCCGGTGCGCCCGTGCGCAGCTGCGGAGTGAGCCACTCCGGCCGCCGCCGGGCCGGCCACAGCAGAGCGGCATACCCCATTCCCAGGATGACCGCGTAGGGCCAGATCGCGTAGCCGCCCTCGCTCGCGTTGAGCATGTCGGGGATCCCGGCCATGAGCAGGAGCGCGACGACGAAAGCCCGGGTGCAGCCGCGGGGCGATTCCGATGTCATGCGGATCACCGTATGCGCGGACGGCGACGGCGGGATCGGCCGAATGGTCGAGGAGCGGTCCGTGAAAGGTGGCCGGACGGCCGAGGCGCGCGCTCGTGCCCGCGGGACAGAGTGGAGCCACTGTCCACCCCGCCTCACCTTCAGGAGTACGAGATGCACCACAAGGCCCTCATCAGTGTGATCGGCGGTGCGACAGCCGCGGTCGCGCTGGCCGGCGTCGGAACGTATCTGCTCGCGGGCACCGAGTCGACGACCTCTTTGGACAAGTACACGGCGGTGACGGTGGACGGCCACAAGGCCCTGTCGCCGGACATCGTCGCGGGCCGCGCCCAGAGCAAGTTCCACCCGCTGCCCTGGGTGGGCACGAAGGTCTCCCGGGTGTCCTGCCCGACCGGTCTGAAGGCCGTGGCCGGCGCGACCATCACGTGCACGGGCCGCACCGGCAAGGGCAAGGACATCGACATACCGGTGACGGTGGTCACGGCCACTGACACCTCCGTGACCTGGAAGTTCGAGCGCTGAGCAGCGGCGAGGAGAGCAAGGAGAGCGAGAAGATCATGAGCACCGTCCTGGCCGGGCTCGGCCTCACCAAGAAGTACGGCTCCACCGTCGCGCTGCACGGCGTGGACGTGAAGGTCGGCGTCCGCGAGTCACTGGCGATCATGGGTCCGTCGGGATCCGGGAAGTCGACCCTCCTGCACACCCTGGCCGGAGTCGTCCGCCCGGACGGCGGCGAGATCCTGCTGCACCGCGAGCGCATCGACAACCTGGGTGAGAACCGGCTGAGCGAGCTGCGTCGCAAGCGGTTCGGGTTCGTGTTCCAGTTCGGCCAGTTGCTGCCCGAGCTCCCCGCCGAGGAGAACATCGCCCTGCCGCTGATGCTGGACGGCATGCCCCGCGGCCGGGCCGTCTCCCTCGCCCGCCGCTGGTTCGCCCCGCTGGGCCTCGACGGTCTGGAGAAGCGCCGCCCCGGTCAGCTGTCCGGCGGCCAGGCCCAGCGCGTCGCGATAGCCCGCGCGCTGGTCGTCCAGCCCGATGTGGTCTTCGCCGACGAGCCGACCGGCGCGCTGGACCAGGTCACCAGCGAGGAGGTCGTCCGGCTGCTGACGTCGGTCACCCGTGAGCAGGGCGCGTCCCTCGTGATGGTCACGCACGACCCGGATGTCGCAGCCCACTGCGACCGCGTCCTCCAGGTCCGCGACGGCCGGATCACGAGCCACCAGCAGTACACCGTGACGCCCTGAGTCACCGACCCCGCCGCGCCGACACCCTTCCCTCTGCCCCCGGTTCGCCCTGGCCGCGCCCGCCTGCCCCGAACACCGGCCCCCGCACCCTTCCGATCACCCCGGAGCCCTCATGTCCTCGCCCGTCCCGCAGTTGACGTGGTTCCTCGCGCGCCGCTCCGGCCGCCGCGGCCTGCACAGCCAGTTGCTCGCGGCCGGCGCCGCGGCCGTCGGTTCACTGGTCCTGCTGGTGCTGACGGCCGCCTACTTCGGCAGCGGTGCCCGCGCCCACGACACCGCCTGGCGCACCCCGGCCCCCGACCGGCACGGCACCGCCGTGCAGACGCTCGGGACGACGTACCTGGGCGACCGCCCGGTCACCGTCGTGTCACTGGCCCAGTTGCCCGGCCGCAAGGCGACCCCGGCGCCTCCGGGGCTGACCGGGTTCCCCAGGCCCGGGCAGGTGTACGTGTCTCCCGCTCTGGGCGACCTGCTGCACAGGACACCGGCCGACCAACTCGCCGACCGGTTCCCGAAGGTGTCCTCGTACGGCACCATCGGCGACGCCGGTCTCGCGGCGCCCGAAGAGCTGGTGGCCGTCTTGGGGAGAGCCGCCTCCGACCCGGCGATGTCCACCGCGGCCGAACCGCTCGGCATGTTCGGCGGGTTGAGCGGTCAGAGCGCACGCGCGGTGGTCTCCGGCTTCGACGGCACCGACGTCAGCGTGTTCACGTTGGCGGACAAGCCCGCGGTGTCGATCGGCGTGGCGATCGTCGTCGTCCCCGTGATCGTGCTCGCGGCCGCTGCCGGACGGCTCGGTGCGGCCCGGCGTGAGCAACGGCTCGCCGCGCTGCGGCTGGCGGGGGCGACGCCGCGCCAGATCCTCGCGATGACCGGCCTGGAGTCGGCGGTCGTCGGCGCGGCCGGCGCCCTGACGGGTGCGCTGGCCTACTGTCTGCTGCTGCCCGCGCTCGCGGAGATCCCGTTCGGCATCGGCACCTGGTACACCGGCCGGCTGTGGGTGGGACTGCCCTGGCTGCTGGCGATCGTGGTGTCCGTGGCCGGTCTCATCTCGGTGAGCGCCATGATGACGCTGCGTCAGGTGGCGACCTCGCCGCTGGGCGTGGCCCAGCAGGCGAACCCGCGCCGCACCCGGCTCATCCGCCTGCTCCTCTTCGTGGCGGTCCTGCTCTACATCTACGTGACGTCCTCCTCGGGCGACGCGGGCTCCCGTCAACTGCTCGCGATGCTGCTCATGTTCTACGGCGCCTTCTGGCTGCTCGGCCCGTGGATCGTGGACCGACTCGGCCGGATCGCGGCCCGATTCGCCCGCCGTCCGGCGACCCTGCTGGCGGCTCGCCGGCTCAGCGACGACCCCCGCGGCTCCTGGCGCACCGTCAGCGGACTGGTTCTGGCCGGCTTCGTGGCCGGGTTCTTCACCGTGGGCAACGTGGGCATCGAGGACTACCAGTTCCCCGGTCAGGTCGCCGTGCCCGCCACGAGCACCGCCACGGCCCGCGCCGCCAGCGCCGAGGCACGTACGCTGCTCCACGCGGCCGGGGTGAGGGCGACCGTCACCACGAGCGACGGTGACGACGACGGGATACTGATCGGTACCCCCGGAGTGGTCGTCCACGTCTCCGGCGGTGTCTCGCAGCTCGACACCGCGGTCACCACTCTGTCGGGCCTGGTGCCCGGCCAGCTCCCGTACACCCAGGAGTACGCCAACGCCGAGAACGACGCCTTCACCGGCCGGCTGGGCGAGCTCGGCACCGCCGCGCTCGCGGTCAGCTTCCTCGTCGCGACCGCCTCCGCCGGGCTGACCGCTGCCGCGAACGTGCTCGACCGGCGACGCGTCTATGCCCTGCTGCGGCTGGCCGGTACCCCGTTGAAGCTTCTCGACCGGGCCAGGTTCCGCGAGACGGTCCTCCCGCTCGTCGTCCTCGCCGGCGGCACCACCGCCGCCGGAATCTACGCCGCCTTCCAGGTCAACAAGTTGTTCGACAGCACGATCAGCACCTCGGGCGCGGTGACCCTGGCGGCGTGTGTGACCGTGGGCGCGCTGGCCATGTTCGCGGCGATCGGAGCGAGCAGGCCACTGCTGCGGGCGGTGACGGAGGATGCGACGCAGACAGCGGACTGAGGACGAAGTACGACGTCAGGGCCTGCAACGGGAGGCCAGACCCCGCTCCTTCCGCTTGCCCCCTCCCCCTCCCTCACTCCCACCGTCCACTCCACCGCTCCCCCTCCCACCCCTGAGGCATGATCGAGCCATGACCCCCGCCCCGCCCAGCCCTCCGATCCGCGTCCTCATCGCGGACGACCAGGACATGGTCCGTACCGGCTTCCGCTTCTTCCTGGACGCCCAGCCCGACATCACCGTCGTCGCCGAGGCCGCAGACGGGGAGGAGGCCGTGGCGCTGGCCCGTCGTGAGCGTCCTGACGTGTGCCTGCTGGACATCCGGATGCCCAAGCTCGACGGCCTGGAGGCGACGAGACTGCTGGCCGGCCCGGGTGTCACCGACCCGATGCGGGTCGTCGTGGTCACCACCTTCGACCTCGACGAGTACGTGTACGGGGCGCTGCGCGGTGGTGCCTGCGGCTTCCTGCTCAAGGACTCCGGGCCCACCCTCCTCGCGGAGGCGGTACGGGCCGCGGCTGCCGGTGACTCCCTGGTGTCGCCGTCGATCACGGTCCGGCTGCTCCAGCACATCACCGCCCCGCAGACCACCGCGTCCCGCCCGGCGCCCCCGCCCCCGGTCTCCGCGGCGACGCTCAGGGAACCGCTCACCGACCGGGAACTCGACGTGGTCCGGCTGGTCGCCCTGGGCCGCACCAACGCCGAGATCGCCGCCGCGTTGTTCGTCTCCCTCTCCACGGTCAAGACGCATCTGTCGAGCGTGCAGCTGAAGCTGGCCGCCCGGAACCGGGTGGAGATCGCCGCCTGGGCATGGCAGAACGGGCATGCGCACCCGGAGGCGTGAGTGCGACGGGCCGCCCGGATGTGGCGCGTTCGACGTGGAGCGGCTATGCAGAAACAGGACGAGTTGAAAGTACGATCAGCAAATGTCTGACATGATCGAAACCACGCCCGGCTGGCTGGCACCCGACGAGCTCGAACAGTCTCGCGCACGGATGCCGATCCTGTACGTCGAAGCCGTACCGGTGCGCGTCGACGACAACGGCGAAGTCACCAAGATCGGCCTGCTCCTGCGCATCAGCTCGGACGGCACCGTCAGCCGTGCTCTGGTGTCGGGCCGCGTCCTGCACCACGAGCGCGTGCGCGACGCCCTTCTGCGCAATCTGGAGAAGGACCTCGGTCCGGTGGCGCTGCCCCGGGTCCCGGCCTCCCCGCAGCCCTTCACCGTCGCGGAGTACTTCCCGACGCTGGGGGTCACCCCGTTCCACGACCCCCGCCAGCACGCGGTGTCCCTCGCCTACATCGTCCCGGTGGCCGGCGACTGCCGCCCCCGCCAGGACGCTCTGGACCTGGTCTGGTTCAGCCCGGAGGAGGCGTCCTCCCCTGTGGTCCAGAACGAGATGCCGGGCGGCCAGGGAGTCCTCCTCAAGCAGGCCCTGGCCCATGTCGGCTGCCTGTCCTGAACAGGGCGGACAATCAATACCCAGGAATTACCAAGGTTTCCACAGCATTTCCATGGGAATTGAATTCTGAGATTTCCACTAACGCCACGCGAGGCCGTGTTAAGTTTCCTTTCATCGGGCGGCGGGGTGGCTCGGGGCAACAGCCCCGACACCCCGGTCCGTCCACGCGGAATTCCTCCCGTGCAGTACTGGAAACTCAGAAGGAGTCAGTATGAGCTTCAGGGTTGTCGCCCCGCTAACCCCCCGCCGGAACGCGAACGCGGACCCCACCGCCAACCGGTTCCCGCAGCCCCCGCAGGACGCCCAGCAGGCGCGCCGCCGGCGCCCGCGGCCCGGTGAGCCCGTGCCGCCCCGGGCCGGCAACTGACGTACGAGAAGCCCTGCTCATCGGGAGGGCCGGTGGTCTTCCACCGGCCCTCCCGGCGTTCCCGCTCCGCAGCACTGTGTGCGTCACAGGAGAGTCATGCGTGCGACCAAGGGTTATTCGGAAATTGATCATCCGCGAAGTGTGCCGCCGGGCATTGAAATGTCCGTGTACGGATTTCCGATCAATTCGGAAAAGGGCGAGCGGGCCGAGGAATACGAGTCGTACGCCACCCCCGCCGTACCCGCCCGCACCGCATTCCGCCGTTTCTGGCCCATGACGAAAGGGCTGCGGCACCGGCTCGTGGCCGTCTGGCTGTGCACCGTGCTCGGCGCGCTCGCCGAGACCTCCGCCGTCCTGCTCTTCGGCGACCTCACCGACAACGCGCTCCAGAACGGCTCGCTGGACGCCTTCTGGACACCCGCCGCCCAGTGGCTGGGCATCGCCGTGGTGGGCGCGGCCATCGGATACGCGGGCGGTTCCCTGTCCGTGTGGGTGTCGGAGCGGTTCGTGATGCGGCTGCGTGAGCACGTCTTCGACCATGTGCAGAAGCTGCCCCCGCACTTCTTCCAGCGCCACCGCCAGGGCGATCTGCTCTCCCGGCTGACCGGTGACATCGAGGCGATCGAGCAGATGGCTGTCTCCGGCCTCATCGGCACCGCCTCCGCGCTGTTCAGCGCCGTCTTCTACGCTGCCGCCGCGTTCTGGCTGCAGTGGGACCTCGCCGCGGTCACCTTCGCCCTCGCCCCGCTGTTCTGGCTGGCCGCCCGGAGGTTCTCCGCCGGCGTCAAGTCCGTCGCCCGGGACGGCCGCGTCGCCGACGGCGCGGTGACGTCCGTGGTGGAGGAATCCCTCGGCAACCTCGTCCTCACCCAGGCGTACGGCCGCGAGGACGCCGAGCGGCGCAGGCTCAAGCAGGAGGCGACGGCGTGGTTCCAGGCGTCAGTGCGCTCGGCCCGCCTCAACCAGGCGTACGGACAGCTGGTCCAGGTCATCGAGACGATCTGCGTGCTGGCCGTGATCGGCATCGGCGTCCGGGAGATCTCCGAAGGACAGATGACGCTCGGCCAACTGCTCGCGTTCGCCGCGCTCCTCGGCTACCTCTACCCGCCCATCCGCGGCCTCGCCCAGCTGGGCCTCCTGGTCACCGCCGCCACGGCCGGCGCCGAACGGCTCATCGAGGTACTGGACGCCCGGCCCGCGGTCTCCGATCCGCCCGGTCCTACGCGCACCGGGACCGGTCGGCCCGACGGCAACGTCGAGGTACGCGCCGTCTCCTTCCGCTATCCGGGCGCCGACAGCACAGCGCTCGACGCACTGTCGTTCACCGTCCGACCCGGCGAACTGGTGATCGTCACCGGACCGAGCGGCGCCGGCAAGTCCACCCTCTCCAAGCTCCTGCTGCGCTTCTACGACCCCGACTCCGGCGCCGTCCTGCTGGACGGCACCCCGTTGACGGACTTCCCTCTGGACCGGCTGCGCGAGTACATCGCCCTGCTGCCGCAGGAGACCCTGGTCCTGCACGACACGGTCCGCGCCAACATCGCCTGCGGCCGGCCCGGGGCCAGCGACCGCGCCATCGAGGAGGCGGCCCGCACCGCCGACGCACACGACTTCGTCACCGCGCTCCCCGACGGGTACGACACCCGGGTCGACCCCAACTCGGCGCGGCTGTCCGGCGGCCAGTTGCAGCGCCTCGCCATCGCCAGGGCCGTACTGCGCGACGCTCCGGTCCTCGTCCTCGACGAGCCCACCACCGGCCTCGACGCGATCGCCTCCCGCCGCATCGTCGAACCGCTGCGCCGTCTGATGGCCGGCCGCACCACGATCGTGATCACGCATGACCTGGACCTGGCTCCGGACGCCGACCGCATCCTGGTCATCGACCAGGGCCGCGTCGTCGAGACCGGCCGCCACGCCGAACTCCTCGCGCTGGGCGGCACCTATGCCCACCTGCACAGTTCCCGGAGGGAGGCCACCACCGATCCGGCCGGGCCGCTCCCGTCCCCGCTCACGCCTCCCCCGTACGCCGTGGCCGGCGGCCCCGAGGGCTACTACTACGGCGGACAGGCGTCCTGAGTCCCGGCGGTCCGGCTCCCGAGCGGTTGTCACTGTCGCCCGGGAGCGGACCGGCCCTGGAATCAGGCGATCTCCACGAGCAGGTCGCCGCCTTCCACCTGCTGGATCCTGTTGATGGCCAGCCTCGTCACCTTCCCGGCCTTCGAGGCGGTGACCGCGGCTTCCATCTTCATCGCCTCGATGGTGGCCACCGTGGCGCCGACCGCCACCTCGTCCCCCTCGGCGACGGCGAGGGTCACCACTCCGGCGAACGGCGCGGCGACATGCCCGGGCTTGGCCCGGTCCGCCTTCTCCGTCACCGGGATGTCCGAGGACACGGCGGTGTCGCGCACCTGGATCGGCCGCAGTTGGCCGTTCAGCGTGGACATCACGGTGCGCATGCCGCGCTCGTCGGCCTCGCCCACGGCTTCCAGCTCGATGAGCAGCCGTACGCCCGGTTCGAGGTCGACCGCGTACTCCGTCCCGGGACGCAGCCCGTAGAAGAAGTCCTTGCTGGCCAGCACACTGGTGTCGCCATAGGTCTGACGGTGTGTCTCGTACTCGCGTGTCGGCCCGGGGAACAGCAGCCGGTTGAGCGTCGCCCGACGGTCCTTGGCCAGGCCCGTGCGGTCGTCCGCGGTCAGTTCCGTCATGGGCTTGGGGGCGGCACGACCCTCCAGCGCCTTGGTGCGGAACGGCTCCGGCCAGCCGCCGGGCGGGTTGCCCAGCTCGCCGCGCAGGAAGCCGATGACGGAGTCGGGGATGTCGAACCTGTTCGGCGTCGCCTCGAAGTCGTCCGGCGAGACATCGGCGCCGACGAGGTGGAGCGCGAGGTCCCCGACCACCTTCGACGAAGGGGTGACCTTCACCAGCCGGCCGAGGATCCGGTCGGCGGCGGCGTACATCGCCTCGATCGCCTCGAAACGGTCGCCGAGGCCCAGCGCGACCGCCTGGGTGCGCAGGTTGGACAGCTGGCCGCCGGGGATCTCGTGGTGGTAGACGCGCCCGGTCGGCGAGGCGAGGCCCGCCTCGAACGGTGCGTAGACCTTCCGGACGCTCTCCCAGTACGGCTCCAGATCGCCCACGGCCTTCAGGCTCAGCCCGGTGGGCCGCTCGGAGTAGTCGGTCGCGGCGACGATGCCCGACAGCGAGGGCTGCGAGGTGGTGCCCGCCATCGAGGCCACCGCGCCGTCGACCGCGTCCGCGCCGGCCTGGATCGCGGCGAGGTAGGTGGCGAGCTGACCGCCGGCGGTGTCGTGGGTGTGGATGTGCACCGGCAGATCGAACTCGCGGCGCAGCGCCGATACGAGCGTCGCGGCGGCCGGCGCCCTGAGCAGGCCCGCCATGTCCTTGACGGCCAGGATGTGGGCGCCCGCGTCGACGATCTGCTCGGCGAGACGGAGGTAGTAGTCCAGGGTGTAGAGCCGCTCGGCCGGATCGGACAGGTCGGACGTGTAGCACAGGGCGACCTCGGCGACAGCCGTTCCCGTCTCCCGTACGGCGTCGATGGCGGGCCGCATCTGTCCGACGTCGTTGAGCGCGTCGAAGATCCGGAAGATGTCGATGCCGGTGGCGGCGGCCTCCTGCACGAAGGCGTCGGTCACCTCGGTCGGGTACGGCGTGTAGCCCACGGTGTTACGGCCGCGCAGCAGCATCTGCAGGCAGATGTTCGGGACGGCCTCGCGCAGGGCGGCCAGACGGTCCCAGGGGTCCTCGGCGAGGAAGCGGAGAGCGACGTCGTAGGTGGCGCCGCCCCAGCACTCCAGGGACAGCAGCTCGGGCAGGGTCCGCGCGACCACCGGGGCGATGGCGAGCATGTCCTTGGTACGGACCCGGGTGGCCAGCAGCGACTGGTGGGCGTCGCGGAACGTGGTGTCGGTGACGCCGATGACCGGTGACTCGCGCAGCCACCGGGCGAAGCCCTCCGGGCCGAGTTCGACGAGCCGCTGCCGGGAGCCGGCGGGCGGTTCCGTGTCCGGCAGCGGCGGGACCTTGCTGACCGGGTCGATCAGCTCGGGCCGCTCACCGTGCGGCTTGTTCACCGTGATGTCGGCGAGATAGGTGAGCAGCTTCGTGCCTCGGTCGGCGGAGTGACGTGCCGTGAGCAGGTGCGGTCGTCGCTCGATGAACGACGTCGTGACCCGGCCGGCCCGGAAGTCCGCGTCGTCGAGCACGGCCTGCAGGAACGGAATGTTCGTGGCCACGCCACGGATCCGGAACTCGGCGACGGCACGCCGGGCCCGGCTGATCGCGGTCCCGAAGTCACGGCCCCGGCAGGTGAGTTTGACCAGCATCGAGTCGAAGTGCGCGCTGATGTCCGTACCGGCGTGGGTGGTGCCGCCGTCCAGCCGGATGCCGGAGCCGCCCGGTGAGCGGTAGGCGCTGATCCGGCCGGTGTCCGGGCGGAAGCCGTTGGCGGGGTCCTCGGTGGTGATCCGGCACTGGAGCGCGGCCCCGTGCAGGGTGACGGTGTCCTGGGAGAGCCCCAGGTCGGCGAGCGTCTCGCCGGAGGCGATGCGCAGCTGGGACTGCACGAGGTCGACGTCGGTGACCTCCTCGGTCACCGTGTGCTCGACCTGGATGCGCGGGTTCATCTCGATGAAGACGTGGTTGCCGTCGCGGTCGAGCAGGAACTCCACGGTGCCCGCGTTGCGGTAGCCGATCTCCTGGGCGAACCGCACGGCGTCGGCGCAGATCCGGTCCCGCAGCTCCGGGTCGAGGTTCGGCGCGGGGGCCATCTCGATCACCTTCTGGTGGCGCCGCTGCACCGAGCAGTCGCGCTCGAAGAGGTGGATGACGTTGCCCTGCCCGTCGGCGAGGATCTGCACCTCGATGTGGCGTGGTTCGACGACCGCCTTCTCCAGGAACACCGTGGAGTCGCCGAACGCGGAGGCCGCCTCGCGTGCCGCGGCCTCGATGGACTCACGCAGCTGGGCGGGTTCCTCGACCCGCCGCATGCCGCGCCCGCCTCCGCCGGCGACGGCCTTGACGAACAACGGGAAGCCGATGTCCTCGGCGGCGCGGACGAGTTCGTCCACGTCGGCGGAGGGCTCCGAGGAGGCCAGCACCGGTACGCCGGCCGCACGTGCGGCGGCCACCGCGCTCGCCTTGTTGCCGGTCAGCTCCAGTGTGTCGGCGCTGGGCCCGACGAAGGTGATGCCGGCCTCCTCGCAGGCGCTCGCCAGATCGGGGTTCTCCGAGAGGAACCCGTAGCCGGGGTAGACCGCGTCCGCGCCCGCCTGTCGCGCCGCACGGACGATCTCCTCCACGGAGAGGTACGCCCGGACCGGGTGTCCCGGCCGGCCGATCTCGTAGGCCTCGTCGGCCTTCAACCGATGCAGTGAATTGCGGTCCTCGTGCGGGAAGACGGCCACGGTCCGCGCGCCCAGCTCATAGCTGGCGCGGAACGCGCGAATCGCGATCTCACCTCGGTTGGCGACCAGCACCTTGCGGAACATCCTGGATCCCTTCAGCCTGCCGGTGACGCGCCCCATGGTGTCGGCCAGACCCGGCTCGCGCCATGTGAGCCGGGCCACTCACCCCCGCCGGGGCTCCGTTCAGTGCAGGTCGGCCCTCGCGGGGCTGTCGTCCAGGAAGCCGCCCGACTGGTGCTGCCAGAGCTTCGCGTAGGCACCTTCCGTAGCGAGAAGCTCCTGGTGCGTGCCCTGCTCGACGATCCGGCCGCGATCGAGGACGACGAGTCGGTCCATGGTGGCGACCGTGCTCAGCCGGTGGGCCACCACCAGCGCCGTCCGCCCCTCCATGAGCCGCCACAGCGCCTCCTGGACGAGGATCTCGCTCTCGGAGTCCAGGGCGCTGGTGGCCTCGTCGAGCAGCAGGATCGGCGCGTCGCGCAGGATCGCCCGGGCCAGGGCGACCCGCTGGCGCTGACCGCCGGACAGCTTGACCCCGCGTTCGCCCACCATGGTGTCGAAGCCTTCCGGCAGCGCGTCGGCGAACTCCGTGACGTGCGCCGCCTCGGCCGCGCGGCGGATCTCTGCGTCGGTGGCGTCCGGCCGGGCGAACGCGATGTTGTCCCGCAGCGTGCGGTGGAACATCGCCGGGTCCTGCGGCACGTAGGCGATCAGGCCGCGCAGGTCGGCCTGGCGCAGCCGGCTGATGTCCTGCCCCCCGATCATGATCCGGCCGGCGTCGATGTCCGTCATCCGCAGCAGCAGTCGGCTGAGCGTGGTCTTGCCCCCGCCGGAACGGCCGACGAGGCCGATCTTCGCCCCGCTGGGCACCGCCAGGTCGAGTCCCTGGAAGAGCGGCTCGGCGCCCGCGTGGGCGAAGGTCACGTTCTCGAAGCGGACGTCGGCGGCCCGGGACCCCAGGGCTTCCGGTGCGGCCGGGTCGAGCACGGTCGGCGATGTCAGCAGCAGCTCGGTGAACTGCGCGGCCTCCGTCATCGAGCTCTCCAGCCGACGGTAGATCTGGTTGAACTCGAACATGATCCGTGTGGCGTTCGAGTAGTACGTGAAGGCGACGACGACCGTCTCCACGCCGTGCCCGCCCCCGGCGAGCGTGACAGCGAGCAACAGACCCAGGGCGTTGGTCAGCACGGACAGCGGCGCGACCAGCGTGTCGATGCGCAGGTTGCCGTAGTCCCAGGACCTGAGCATGAGCCGCCGTGATGCCGCGACCCGGTTCCGGTGCTCGGCGGCCTCACGCTCCTCGGCGGCGAACGCCCGGACCGTGTCCATGTTCATCAGGCTGTCGGCGACATGGCCCGACACCCGGGCGATCGCCTCCTCGCGCTTGTCGACGAGTGCCTGACGGCGCCGGATGAGGGGCACCACGCACAGTGCCGTCAGGGCGATCATCGCCAACAGGCCGACCACGAGCAGCGGTTCGTAGCGCCACAGGACCACCGACCCGAACACGAGTGGCACCAGACTGCCCACGACCTGGAACGTCAGCGTGTCGACGAACTCCTCGAACCGGGAGGCGAAACTCAGGACCCGCTTGGTGAGCGAGCCGGCGAAGTTGTCGTGGAAGAACGCGGCGTCCTTGGCGAACAGCTCGTCCATGCCGATCACGTACAGGTGCTCGATGCCGCGGGCGTCGACGCGGTTCAGGCAGTGCAGGCCCACGCGCCACAGCACCTCCGAGAGCAGCATGATGCCGGCGAAGGCCAGGACGTAGGGCATTGCCGAGCCGACGGTGATGCCGTCGTCGTCGGCGATTCGGCCGACGAGCTTGGCGACGACCAGTGGCGCGATGTAGGCGAGCCCGATGTTGCCGAGCGCCGGCAGCAGCATCGCGGGGGCCGTCAGCCACCGCAGGCGGGCCAACTCCCGTCCGTAATAACGAAGTGCGAGGAGTACCGGCCCTTTGCCTGGTGAGACCTCGCGAGATTCAGGCGATCCCATTCCCACCCTGTGTCGTCGTAGGGTGGCCCGCCACAGGCTGTCGCCGGGGTCGTCCCGACAGCCGGGCACGACGACGCAGCCCCCGCGAAGTTCGCGGCGGCGCCGAAGGACGAGTACGGGCAGGCCAGAAGTGCCAGTGTCCCGCTCGGCGCCCGCGCGGTCCAAGCGTTTTTCTCGGCCAACGGCAGGCCCGAACACGGATACGAGCCCGGCCTGGTCGGGTGCGAACGCGAGTACGGACCCGGGCCGGACAGGCGCGTTTATCCTTCGACCGTGGCTGACACCGACTCCGACACCGACCCGATGCGGCTTCCCGACATGCCGCTGCACGATCCGTTCGTCGTCGCCGACGAGAGGACCCGCACCTACTACCTCTACACGTCCAACAACCCGTCCGTATCGGGCGTGGACGGCACCGGCACGATGGTCTACCGCAGTCACGACCTGCGCGACTGGACGCGCCCCGTGGTGGTCTTCCTGGCCGCCGAGCAGAGGGACATGTGGGCGACCGACGGCTGCTGGGCGCCGGAGGTGCACGAATGGGACGGCAGGTACTACCTGTTCACCACGCTGCACAACGAGAGCAGGCCGCTGCCGGTACCTCCGCCCAACCAGTGGGGTACACCGTTCCAGATCCCCGCCTACATGCGCGGCACGATCACTGCCGTCTCCCCCTCGCTGCTGGGCCCGTTCACCGTCGTCGACCCCGCGCGCCCCACTCCGCCCGAGAACCTCATGACCCTCGACGGCACGCTCTACGTCGACCCGTCCGGACAGCCGTGGATGGTGTACGCCCACGAGTGGCTGCAGACCATCGACGGAACCATGGAAGCGGTCCGGCTGGCCCCGGACCTGTCCCGGACGATCGGGGATCCGGTCTTTCTGTTCAAGGGTTCGGACGCGTCCTGGCTCGCCGAGGAGATCCCCGGCGGTCTGCCGAACCAGCTCCCGCCCTACGTCACCGACGGCCCCCAGCTGCACCGCACCCCTGACGGGTCACTGCTCATGCTGTGGTCGACGTACGAGAAGAACGTCGTCGGCCGTGACGGGGCCATCAGCGGCGGTTACGTACAGACGTACGCCACCTCGGAGTCCGGCTCCCTCACCGGTCCGTGGCGGCAGCACCGGCCGCTGGTCCGCGACGACAGCGGTCACGGCATGCTCTTCCACACGTTCGACGGCCGGCTGATGATGGTCCTCCACCGCCCCTTCGAGAACGCGCGGGGCAAGCTGTACGAGATGGAGTTCGCCGACGACGAGCTGCGGGTGCTCCGCCGGCGTGCCGACCTCGACGGCGGCGACTGACAGCGCTGTACGGAAACGCCGGAGGCCGTTTTCCCATTGCTGGAAAAACGGCCTCCGGCTTCCGACTCCTCAAGTCGGGACGACAGGATTTGAACCTGCGACCCCTTGACCCCCAGTCAAGTGCGCGCGTCTGCGACCCGAACGCTGGTGACCGGCACTGCCTACGGTGCGGATGCCAGGCACTCACGCCGACCGCGCGGGCGCCGGTCTGGCCGATCGTTGGCCCGCGCAGGCTTAAGCCTGGCATCCAGGGGACGGGACTCGGAGGCGACCCGACAGGCCCACCGCACCGGCGGCCCGGGACTACTTGTTCCACGTCAAGCTGACTTTCAGCTGAGCCGAGGCTCCGGCTGCCGTGACAACCGCCCCCGCCGACGCGCTCAGCTCGACACCGAACTCCACGACGAGCACGTCGGGCCGCTGCACCAAGTCCTCCACGTGCGAAGCCACTCCGCGGGTCACTGCCCGCACGGCGTGCATGACCGACTCGAACGTGCCCTCGGCCCTCTCGATCACCGCGGATGTCGACCCACCCCGGGTCAGGACGGAGCTGGGCGCCCGCTCGTCGGAGACCCTGACGAGCACGGCGCTGCCATCCTCTAGCGGAAACTCCATGATGGTCATAAACTATGGATTAGCACGAAATATCGGATATCGCTAGATAGTTGACGGTTCTCTTATCCCTCGGGCATGTATGCCACAGCGAGGGCAGGCCGGCGGACTTCAGCCGCACTGGATGCGGTTTCTCCCCCAAGGAGTTCAGCGATGCCACTAGTCGTCGAGATCATCCTCATCGCCATAGGTGTTGTTCTCCTGGCGCTCGCCCTGGTCGGCAGCGGCATCTCCCGGCGCTTGATGACCATTCCGAAGATGCATCGGGTACCACGCATCGTTCTCGCCATTCTCGGCGTGCTATTGCTGGCCGGCGGAATGTGGGGGGTGTCAACCGAGACAGGGTCGACAAAGCACGAGACCCCCTCGCTGGACGAGCTCAAATCCCACATTCCGCCCGGCGTCAAATCCGAAATGAGCTGCACGGAAGCCGCCGAAGCCCCCAAAGGAGCCGTGGAAGCCAACTGCAGCACGTCGGGCACCATCCCGGACGGGGTCTGGTACATCTTGTTCCCCGACGTGAATTCCATGCAGGCCTACTGGATAAGGCAAGTCGGGTCCTCCGACCTCCCCGGAACGGAATGCACCAGCCAGGCCGACTACACAAAGGGCAGTAAACAGGAATATTTTCTCGACGACCAGTCCGTCACGGTCGGCGAGATGGCCTGCTACGTGAACGGAAGTACCACCGGGGCCATGTACACGGACCGGCGTTTCAACATCATCGTCGTGGCCCAGCTCTCGGATCCACAGCATTTCTCCGAATTTCAAACCTGGCTCGGAGACCCGTCGCAGCCCGTAGGTGACACGGATGCCACCCCCGCGACACCCTCACACACCGCCGCTGCGGGGTATTGACGCGGCCGTGGAAAGAAGGGAGTCATGGCGAACGAGTTCGATTTCGTGCTCGAATTGAGCGAGGCTCCCGGCGGCTATCGCATCGAGGTGTCCTCGCCGTGCGGCGAGGACCGCGCCATCACCAAAATGGACGCGTATGAACTGTTGAACACTCTACCCTCGCTGCAGGCTGCGGTGCTGGGGTCCGCCACACGCTCACGAGGCATGGGGACCCAACTGGAAGCGCCCGCTCGTCAGGTGGGTGACACCCTGTTCGACTCCGTGTTTCAGGGTTCGATCAAAGCGCTCTACCTTTCCAGCCGACAGAAAGCACGTGAGCACGAGCAGAGACTGCGCGTGGTTCTCCGGATCCGCTGCCCGGAACTGGCCGCACTGCCCTGGGAGTTGCTGCACGACGCAAAGCTCGGCGGCTACCTGTGTCTGCGTCACCCGATCATCCGCTACGTCGATATCTTGGAACCGGTCTCGGCGCTGCGCGTGCGGCCACCGCTGCGCATCCTGGGCATGGTGTCCCTTCCCGGCGCGCTAGGGGCGCTCGACGCGAAAGCCGAGCGGGAGAGCCTGAGCTCCGCGCTCAGGCCACTCATCGAAGAGGGAATGGTGCAACTTGACTGGGTGGGCGGTCAAACCAAACAACACCTCTTGGCGTCGCTGTTCCACGGCTGCCACATCCTCCACTTCATAGGTCACGGAAGGTTCGACGAGGCCAGGCGCCAGGGGATGATCGTTTTCGCCGACGAGCAGGGCCGAGAGGACCCGCTGCACGCCGATGCGCTGGGCTCGCTGATCAGCATCGCCGAGCCCGCACCGCGCCTCGTCGTGCTCAACAGTTGCGAGACAGGAACCTCCCACGCGCAGGACCTGTTCTCCAGCACGGCGGCCGAGTTGGAGTACACGGTGCCAGCCGTGGTGGCCATGCAGTTCGCGGTGACCGACAAGGCGGCCATTCTCTTCTCCCGGTCCCTCTACCAGGCCCTCGCGGCCAACCGGCCGGTCGACGAGGCAGTGCGCACGGGCCGCATCGCGCTGCGGGCCGACAAGGACGACAGCCTGGAGTGCTTCACACCTGTCCTGTACCAGCGCAGCGGCGACGCCCGGCTCTTCGACCTGACTTCTCCGCGATCCTTGACTCCCTCGGAGACCGTGGTCGAGGAGATCAATCAGATGCAGTGGGATGCGAACCGTGGCAGGGCCTCAGAGGAAGCCGCCCCACCGTCCGCACCATCGTCTCCTCAACAGACCACGCCTCCCCTCGGGACCCCCTCCCCTGGCGTCACGCCTCGCCCGGAGATCGACACCGGGCGCTGGGTGGTAAGTCTGGCCGTCCATCCGGAGGGGCGGCTTCTCGCCACGGGCGCCCGCAAGTTCGTGCGGGTCTGGGACGTGATCACCGGCCAGCCGACGTGGGAGCGCCGGATCGGCGGCTGGAGCACGATGGTGAACGCGATCACCTTCAGCCCCGACGGTGGAAAACTCGCGACCGGCAGCACGGACAACCGCGCACGCATCTGGGAGATGCCGAGCGGATCACTGGTCTCGGAGCTGACCCACGGCCATTTCGTCGACGCGGTCGACTTCGATCACAGCGGGAAATACCTCGCTACGGGGAGCGCGGATACGACGGCCTGCCTCTGGGATCTCAGCACCGGGGGCCGGATTCTGACCCTACGTCATCCCCGCGCGGTCAAGGACGTGAAGTTCAGCCCCGACGGACGCCTGCTGCTCACGGCGTGCGCAGACGGTAAGGCGTATGTCTGGGACAGAGACACCAGCTGGCAGAAGGCACAGATTCCGCACAAGGATTTCGTCCTCGGTGTCGCCTTCTCCCCGGACGGGCAGAAAATCGTCACGTGCAGCGAAGACCACACCGCTGAGACAAGGGAGACGGAGGATTGGACTCCACTCTTCCGCGTCGAGCACAGAAGTGGTCTGAGGGCTGTGGCTTTCAGTCCAGACAGCAGCATGATCGCCACCGGCAGCGAGGACGGCACCGTATGCGTGTGGCGAGCCGACACCGGGCAGGCACTGTTCAATCTCAAGCACCACCGCTCGGTGAACACCCTGGCGTTCTATCCGGACAGCCGGTTCCTGGCCAGCGCAGGTGAGGACAAAGTGGTGCGCAGCAGCAGGCTTCCCGGCCGATGACCGCCTCCCGCGCAAGGCGTTTATCGAGACGACCAAGGGTGACCGGTTGTTTGGCGTGATGCTTCTGACGCTTATCGCCGAACAGCCCGCGAGGTATGCGGTACTCGCTGGGAGCATGACGTGGACCTCACTGACGCCCGCCACGCGTGCCTCTCGTAGATGGCCAACAACGGCGTACCGGACACCGTGCTCTCCGCCTGGGCGGTGCGCAGCAACCTGTCTTTCACCAAGCGGGTGTAGGTGCACCCGGACCCGCAGACTCTCAAGGCCGGTTCGGACAAGTTCGGGGAGCTGTTTGCCGCCTGAGAAGATCCACCCGGCTTGTGAACAGATGTGACACGACAGACCGAAAACGATCAAGAGCCCTGCCTCACCGAAGTGAAGTAGGGCTCTGATCTGCGACTATGAGTAGAACTCTCAGTCGGGACGACAGGATTTGAACCTGCGACCCCTTGACCCCCAGGAGTGAGGGTCGGGGGCATTTTCTGGATATAACAGGCTTAATCTGGATGCGTTTTGTGCGTCCAAGGCTCCGCCGTGCGCCATCGCGCACACCGTGTGGTCCCCAACTGGTCCCGGTCACGTCCGCTGGAGTGGTGTATTGACGGCCACTCGGTGATCTCGTTTTTGAGGCTATGCGGTGAGTTCGGTGGGCAGGGCGGTCTCGTCGTTTTCTGACTCGATCGGGTGGAGGCGGGCCTTGGCCAGCAGGTCGAGTCCCATGTAGCGGCGGGCTTCGGTCCATTCGTCGTTCTGCTCGGCCAGCACCGCGCCGACCAGCCGGATCAGGGCGGTGCGGTCGGGGAAGATCCCGACCACGTCGGTGCGGCGGCGGATCTCCTTGTTCAGGCGTTCCTGCGGGTTGTTCGACCAGATCTGCCGCCAGATCTCGCGCGGGAACGCGGTGAACGCCAGCAGTTCGTGCTGGGCGGCGTCCAAGTGGGCTGCGGCCTTGGGGAACTTGGCTTCCAATGCGTCCAGGACGTGCCGCATCTGGGCCTGGACAGCATTGCTGTCGGGCTGTTCGAAGACGGTCCGCAGCAGCGTGGCCACCCACGGCTGGGCCGATTTCGGGACCTGGCAGAGCAGATTTCGGGCGTAATGCGTGCGGCATCGCTGCCACGAAGCCCCGGGCAGGACCGCACCGATCGCGTTCACCAGGCCGGTGTGCGCGTCGGAGACGACCAGCTGAACCCCGGACAGGCCGCGGGCGGTCAGCGAGCGCAGGAAGGCGAGCCAGCCGGCGCCGTCCTCGCAGGTGGCGATGTCGATGCCGAGGATCTCGCGGTGCCCGTCGGCGTTCACGCCGACCGCGATCAGCGCGTGGACGTTGATGATCCGGCCGCCCTCGCGGACCTTCTGGGTCAGTGCGTCGACCCAGACGAACGCATAAGGCCCGGCGTCGAGCGGCCGGTTGCGGAACGCGGCGACCTGCTCGTCCAGGTGCTTGGCCATCGCACTGACCTGGGACTTCGACAGCTGGGTGACCCCGAGGGACTCGGCGAGCTTCTCGACCCGGCGCGTGGAGACGCCCAGCAGATAGGCGGTCGCGACCACCGAGATCAGGGCCTGCTCGGCCCGGCGGCGGCGTTCCAGGAGCCAGTGCGGGAAGTAACTGCCTTGCCGCAGTTTGGGGACGGCCAGTTCGACGGTGCCGGCCCTCGTGTCCCACTCGCGTGGGCGGTAGCCGTTGCGGTGGTTGACGCGTTCGTCGCTGACCTGCCCGTATTCGGCATTGCAGAGGGCGTCGGCCTCCGCGGACATGAGTGCGTCGGCGAACGTCTTGACCATCGCGCGCAGCAGATCGGGACTCGCCGCGGCGAGATTGTCCTCGGCGAGGGCGTGCAGGGGCAGACTGTCAGGTGCGGTCATCGTGCTGATCTCCTTCGAGGCTTCGACACTTCGAAGATCAGCCGGTGGCCGTTCATCTATGCGGGCATCAGCCAGAAGCCGGAGCAAACCCCCGGATCAGGTCGAACCCGTACACCACTTCCCTGGACGCAACCCTGGTCCCCACCCGCATGTCATAGCTCTGCCGCCAGGCCACTCCGTGGAGCATCCTCGCGACAACGAAGCTGCGAACTGCCCGACTCGCTGCGGCAGTCTGCCGATACGATCCCGTTCCTAAGGCTGGGGGCTCCGTTCACGGGCGTGCGTCCAGTCTCATGGCGCTCCATCGCAGAAGAGGAACGAACACCCTGTGAGCAACGCTCGCGCAGAGACGCGGGTCCAGCCTGTCCGCTCTGGTGACCCGAACCAGGTCGGCCCCTACCGGATCATCGGCCGTCTCGGCGCGGGCGGCATGGGTACCGTTCACGCCGGTCTCGATCCGGCCGGCCTGCGTGTCGCGGTGAAGGTGATTCACCCCGCGCAGGCCGAGGACCCTGAGTTCCGGGCCCGCTCTGTCAGCCCGAGTGCAGGGGCCGTGCCTCATACCCCTCCTCGCAGCAGACCCGGATGCCGAGAACCCCTGGCTGGCCACCACCTACGCCCGGGGGCTCACCCTCGATCAGCATCTCGCCACCCACGGCCCGCTCACCGGCGGCACCCTCTACGCCTTCGCCACCGGTACCGCCCAGGCCCTCGCCGCCATCCACACTGCCGGCGTCGTCCACCGGGACGTGAAACCCCAGAACGTCATCCTCACCCCGGCCGGCCCCCGCGTCCTGGACTTCGGCATCGCTCATGCCGCTGACGGCACCTCCGTGACCCGGACCGGTGTCGTGACCGGCACCCCCGGTTGGATCAGCCCCGAGCAGTACCGAACAGGTATCGCCGGCCCCGAAGGCGACATGTTCGCCTGGGGCGCGCTGGTCGCCTACGCCGCCACGGGACGCTTGCCCTTCGGCACTGGAGCTCCTGACGTCATCGCCTACCGGGTCATGTCCGAGGAACCCGATCTCGACGGCCTCCCCGACGAACTGCACGAGCCCCTCACGAAGGCACTCGCAAAGAGCCCTGCCGAGCGAATCATTGCCGACGCGGCAGCAGAGGAATGTGCGCGGCTGCTGGCCGGCCAGACAACCCAGGTCCTCGGCGCCGTCGCCGGGGCGGAGCCCACGCGCGTCAGCGACTGCCTCACCGCCGAGTGGAACCTGCCCAGCGTGGAAGATCCTGCCTGGCACTTGACCGCTGCTCCCATCCGTAGACGGGCGCTCATCACCGCCGTCGCAACGGTGACAGTCGGCGCTGCCATCACAGGCGGCATCGTCACTCTCTACAGCAGGAGCGACCGGGCGGACGTGGACATCACCTCCGAGCGCACCGCCACTTCGGCGCCGTCCTCAGGGAGACCCTCCGCACTCGCTGCTTCCGCAGGCGCGACTTCCGGCGCCCCTGCCGAAACCGTCACCGCGCCTGCGGTCGATCCACGCACGATCAGGATCCCGACGGATCCGCTAGCTGGGGTGCCCACCCCTGCCTACACCCGTGCCGCCGACGAGGCCCAGCCATCTGCCGACGAATGGAGATCGAGCACCACCGCCAACACCACCGAGGAGCGGGACGCCGAGACGGCGATCCGCGACCGGATGACGTCCATGCTGGCGACCAAGGACATGGACTTCATGAAACCCACCATCACATTCAACCAGCGGGCCCAGACGGTCATGGTGACCGGTGGGCCAATGCCGCAATTGCCCGACACCTATCAGGACGTGTTCCGCAGGGCCGGTGTCAACGGCCACTCAGTTCTCCCCGGAGGCGGCCAGTAATTCTCCCCGCTGGCGGCCAGTAGATCTTCCCCAACCGCGGCCAGATATCTCCCCGCTGTTGGTGGGTGGATCAGCGCAAGGGGATCACCCCCTGACCGCTGGTGGCCTGGTTGAGCCGGAAGGAATCACCTTGGGTGACCACCACGTGAGCGTGGTGCAGGAGCCGGTCCACGGTCGCGGTGGCCAGGGTCTTGGGCATGATCTCGTCGAAGCCGGAGGGGTGGAGGTTGCTCGAGACGGCCAGCGCCCGCCGTTCGTAGGCGGCATCGACCAGCCGGTAGAAGCCCTCGGCGGCATCGGGTGAGACCGGCAGCAGTCCGATGTCGTCGACGATGATCAGGTCGGTCCGGATCAGCCGGGCCATCGCTCTGGCCAGGGAGTCGTCGGCTCGGTGGCGGCGGACGAGGGCTCCGAGGTCTTCGATGGTGAACCAGGCGACGGTCATGCCGGCTTCGATGGCGGCCTGTCCCAGGGCTTCGGTGAAGTGGCTTTTGCCCGTGCCCGAGGGTCCGCAGATGCAGAGGTTCTCCTTGCGGGTGACCCACTCGAGCATCTTCAGCGAGTCCTGGGTCGGCCAGGGAATTGAGGAGGCGGTCTCGTCCCAGTCGCCGAAGGTCTTGCCCGCGGGGAACCCGGCCCGCTTGCGGCGGGTGCGGAGGTTCGCGGCGTCCCTGCCGGCAGCCTCTTCGGACAGGAGGACGCGGACGACCTCGGCGGGGTCCCAGCGTTGGGCCTTCGCGGTGGGGATCAGGTCGGTCAACGCCCTCCGGATGTGCGGGAGTTTCAGCCGCCGGGTCAGCTCGATGGCCTCGGCGAGGGGATCGCCGTGGGTGCCGGTGACGGTGCGGATCGGGGTGGCCATCAGTGCTCTTCCTTCTCGTCGGCGACGCCGAAGTTGGACCAGGCGGAGGTGCCCGGCTGGAGGCTGTGGTTCTCGGAAGGCCGCGTGGGTTCGACTGTCTCCAGGCCGACTTGGTAGGTGAGGATGCGGATCAGGTCGTTCTCCGCGAACCGTCCGGCGACCGCCGCCGAGCCCAGGGCCCGGTCGACATCGGCGGCGGAGTGGAGCTTGGCCAGCGCGACGGCCTCGGCCATCTTCGACTTGACCCTGCGGGCTCCGGCCGCGCCGGCCTCGATCAGCCAGGACGCCGCCCCGGGACCGAGCGCGAGGAAGGCCGCTTCCTCGGCCGAGTTGGCCTTCGGTGTCCGGTCGCCCTCCTTGTCTTCGCGGGGCGGGTAGTGCTCGTCCTTGATCTGCGGGCTGCCGGGAGTCGAGCGGTCGTGCCGGGCGACCTCGGCCGGCCCGTCGTCCGCGACGGCGGTGACGATCAGCTCGTCGCCGTTGAAACGGGCCCAGACCCGGGTGTCGACGAGTTGGTGCGGGACCGAATAGCGCACGCCTTCAACAGAGATGGTGGCGTCCCAGTTGACCCGTCTCGTGGTGCCGAACGCGACCGCGAACGGCTCCTTCGGCAGCGGGTGCAGCCGCTGCCGTTCCTCGGCGAGGGCCTCGGCGGGCTTGCGCCGGCTGGCCCGGTGGACCCGGTTGTTGACCTCGTCGCAGAAGTCGCGGCAGGCCGCCTCCAGATGTCCGAACGACCCGTACTGCTCGAGCAGGTTGGCGTCGGTGGGCACCAGGTCGGCCTTCGCGATGCGGACCGTGGCCTCGGATCCGCCCTTGGTTTCCGGGTCGGCCGGCAGACACGTACGGATGGTCAGCCCGTAGTGCCTGGCCACCTCGACGATGTCCGGGTTGCGGACCGCGATGTTCGCGATGTGCATCGTGGTGACCGTCTTCTCGTTGTCGGTCAGCGCATAGGCAGGCACCCCTCCTATTCGCCGCAGAGTGGAGTCCAGGCAGGCCACGATCGTCGGCAGGGTCTTGTCGAACACCGGGATGACGACGCGGAACCGGGACCAGGCCAGCCAGGCGCACCACAAGGAAGTACGGCGTCCGCCGATCCGCGGCCCTTCGCCCCAGTCCCACTGCAGCCACAATCCGGGCTCGGTGATCCACGGCCGATAGACCCGTCGCGATCCGGCCCGCAGGCTCGTCTTGACCTCCGCGACCACCCGCCGGGTGGTCCTTTCCCCGCCCGTGAAGCCCATCGCCGTGATCCGCCGGTGCACGACATCGGCACGGATCCGGCCGTGGGAGTTCACCACCAACTCCTCGATCTTCGCGAGGTATTCGTCGATCGGGCGGGCCCGGTGCTGCCGCTCGGTCGGGCTCTTGCCCTCGGCCCGAGCCTGCACATACCGGGCCACCGTGTGGTGGTCGCAGCCGGCCAGCTCGGCCGCTGCTCGGTAACTCCCCGTGAGGTCGTATGCCTCAAGGATCTCCATGATCTCCCTGCTGTTCTTCACACCGGTCAGCTTCGCCGACCGGTATCGGTCCAGGTCCGGGGAGATATATGGCCGTCCGTGGGGCAATCCTTGGCCAGGAATGGGGCGCTAAGTGGCCGCCTACGGGGAGTATCTACTGACCGCCGTCAGGCCGGGGAGATGGCGGCCTGCTCCACCCTGGCGCACCACCTCAAGAACGATCCGAGCACCTGGCCCTACGGCCGCTTCTCCATCAACTGGAAGACATCCGACGGAGACCTCGATGCAGCAGCTATCGGCTTCGGAGAGGCCACCACCGGATGCTTCACAGAGGTAGCCGGCCAGTGGTACGGAGACGAATCCGGCATGGCCACGGCTGAGATTCCCAGCAGCGACAAGGCGGAGATCCGCATCGCCGACGCCACGGTCAAAGCCATCGTTGCCATCTGGAACACCGACACCACCACGACGAACGAGGACGCCCTCACCGTCAACGACGGCATCAACCTCGGCTTCGACCCTGTCGAAGAAGCGGCGTACGTATGGACCGACGACCCCAACAGCCGATTCGCCAGCCGCGCTTCGCAGTCCAACCTCAAAGGTGCCACCGAGGAGGCCCTCTGCCGCGAACTCACTGCCGAGTTCAAGAGCAACAAAACCTGGAATTACACCCGCTGGGCCGTCGCCGTCTTCGACCCGTACACCGGAACACGTCAGTTCATCGGCTCAGGCACCTGCACTCCGTAAGCCTCTCGACGACGGCTCAATTTCATGAGGAGCAGATCGGCGACCTCCAGCGAAGAAAGGCGCCCACCCCGACGAGAAAGCCCAAGGGCTGCCGTCGGTCAGGAGGTCGGCCGCTGGGGCGCAATCCCTCTTTCCTCTGGTCTCCGCCACCGCCACCGCCGAAAGGCAGATCCATGCACCGACCATTGGTCCCCAGAGCTGGTCCCCAAGTCGACCTCGCCGGGCTTTCGGCCCAGTTGGAGGAGACGCTTGTGTCATCGCCGACGGGGCATCCGCGACGCACGTCCGAGGACCGTCGCCTGGTCAGGAGGCGGGTTCGCCAGGGGCGGTCACGGTGTGAGATCTCGCGACTCGCCGCCTGAGCTCGCGGATGGTGTTCTGCCATTGCCAGGAATCACTGCCGCACCACTCTGCTTCATCATCCGCGTGCCAGGCCGCCAGTTCGTCCAGGCGAGCGATCACCGTGGAGATCTCGGTGTCGGGAATTCCGCTCCCGTGGTCGAGTCGCCTTTTGATGTCGTGCAGTCGGTGAGCCGCACGGTAGTAGGACAGTTGGGTGTCGCTGAGCCTGCGCAGGGCGTAGCCGCCGCACTTGCTGCACCAGTCGAAGTCGGTGCGCGCCATGAGGTCGGCGACCGTGAGGAGGTCGTCGCCGGCCACGACCGCGCGTTCGTGGGCGTGCCGGCACAGCGGCGAGTGGCCCTTGCCCTCGATCAGAGGGCTGGCGTTGGTGGTGTAGAGCTGGACTGCGGCCAAGGGCCCCAGGGAGAGGCCGCTGCCGCTTCGCCAACGGTCGCTGCCGGGCTGCCGGAAAGGCGCGAGGCTGAGGCGGTCCTCGGTGAGCAGGCCGTGCCAGACGGCCACCGGTAGCCCGCCAGGCCGTCCGGCGTCCAGGCTTCGCAGGTCGTGCGCGCCGCGCGCCAGGGCCAGCAGGCGAAGATTCAGGTTCCGGTCTTCGGTGGCATACGTCTGGCGAAGGGTCCGGCGTGTGCCCTCGGCAAGACCCAGTCCTTCGCCGAAATTCGGATCGTGGACGTCCTGGCCGCGACCGGGCAGCTGGGCCTCACGCGCTTCCGGCTCGGGACTCTGTTCCAGCTCCTGCAGGCCGAGCACGCTTCCGGGCAGGTCACGGGCCCCTGCGATGAGGACGCCCAGCCACCCCTTGGCCAGCCGCTTCTCGATACTGTCCAGAGGCAGTACTTCCGCTCCCCCGCTCGCAGAGAAGACAAGGTAGAGCTCGTCAGCAGCGGGCCCAAGTGTGTGCAGCGCACGGAGGTGATCGAGGGTGACCGGACGCCGGTCGAAGACCGGGGTGTCATCGAAGACACCCGGCCGAACGATGCCCGGCTGCCTTCCCCGACCGCGGTCAGGTTCGGGCAGATCCGGCGCCGCGGCGGCTGGACTGCACGGAAGGCTGCTCACCGGGCTCAGTAGCCGTTCGGCGACGAGATCAGGCACTTCCAGGGTGAGGACGCCGCTCCCCCAGTCGGCATCAACGGTCCACGTGAGCAGCACACCGAGCGTCCACGTATCCAGCCCGTCCAGGAAATCCCGGGCATCGTGACGTGGGACGGCCTCGGATGCTTCCGGCAGGTGCGCCGTCAGCCGGCATCTGGGAGCCCGGTCCGCCGACGTCGCTGCCGCCTGGGCCTGTTCCTCCCAGGAGGCGATCAGGCGCGCCGCCTCGGCCAGGGCCTCGTCGTAGCCCTTCCGATTACTGCGGATGCCTCGCACGATCTCGTACGAGAGGTATGCACGCGTCCCCGGACCTTCCCAGGGCCGCTCGGCCGCGCTCTGCCACCGGTGCCACAGGTCCACCAGTGCCCTGGACACCCGGCTGTTGCCGCCGAGCACCGCGAAAGACGGATCCGCGTGCGGAAGCTCGGGCATAGCGAGAGCCGTTACGGCAGCAGCCACGACAAGCTCCTCCGGGTCTACAAACCGCGCCGCCTGAGACCGAAGCGTCTCCAGATGACGCGTCTTGACCGTCAGTGACGGCTTCGCCCACTCCTCCAGCCAGGGAAAGTGAGCAAGGGTGGCCTGTGCCCGATGCAGGCTCCGTCCCGCGCCGCGCCAGTGGGCAAAGATCAGACCCCGCAGCTCCTCTGCATCCTCACGTGCCTCCCGCCGCGATATGCCGCCTTCCACCTCCTCCTCGTCATCATCGGGGTCGACATCCTGTTCAGTGCGAAGGAGTTCGGCGGCTTCCCGTGCCTCGCGGTCGGACCAGCGTTCCTCCTCGTCCGGCTCCACGTAGGACTGCAACTGGTACAACAGCCCCGTTCCGCCGAGAGCCCCGAGGAACATGCCCAGCCCGGTACCCGGCCGGCCCCAGACACCCCATGCCGCGCATCGCGAGCACAACCGCCGCAACATCGCCGTCTCCAGCGGCACGTCGGCGGTCCTCACCTCGGACGTGCGCAACTGTCCGCACTGCCTCGACACGTGCAGATTGACCCCCTTGCTCCTGGCCGAATACACCGTGACCAACGAACCCTCGAACGGCCCGAGCGGAACGTCAGCCAACGACAGCTCGATACCCACAAGTCCCCCCGACTCTGCTCCTCGACAACTCGAACCCCGCAACACCGCTACCCCTTCCAGGCACCAGAACGGCGCCTCGTCCAATCTTTGAAGGACGCCGTTTCATCACTTGCATGCTCTTCACCAACACCGACACTCCGAGGCCACTGCGTGCACCACGCACTGGTCCCCAGATCTGGTCCCCGACCGACGAGGCGCTTTCCCCCTCCCACCCGCGCACACAGGCAGCCATCGCCTGGCGCAGACAAGGAGATCGCCATGTCCGTCAACGAACGCAGACAATGATCAGGAGAAACGCCTGTCGGCGGCGGTTGAATCCTGACCCGGTGTGGGCGGTCGAGTTCTGACCCACCGGGTCTGGTTGCCGGTGTTCAGTCGGTGTCGTGTGTGGCGGTGGGGACGCGTCCGAGTTGGCGTCCGCGCATGCGGTAGGAGTCGCCTTTGAGGGAGTGGACCTCGGCGTGGTGGACGAGGCGGTCGATCATGGCGGCGGCCACGGTCTCGTCGCCGAAGACCTCGCCCCAGCGTCCGAAGGGTTTGTTGCTCGTGACGATCACACTCGCTCTCTCGTATCGGTTCGAGACCAGTTGGAAGAACAGGTTCGCGGCCTCGGATTCGAAGGGGATGTAGCCGACCTCGTCGACGACGATCAGCGGATAGCGGGACAGTTTGGTGAGCTCGGCCTGGAGGTGTCCGGCGTGGTGGGCGGCGGCCAGGCGGTCGACCCATTCGGCGGCGGTGGCGAACGCGACCCGGTGGCCGGCCTGGCAGGCGCGGACCGCGAGTCCGATCGCCAGGTGTGTCTTCCCGGTCCCCGGCGGTCCGAGGAAAACGGCGTTCTCCTTGCCGGTGATGAAGTCCAACGTGCCCAGATGGGCGAGTTGTTGGCGCGTTATGCCGCGCAGATGGGTGATGTCGAGTTCCTCGATGGTCTTGATCGCGGGGAAGCGTGCGGTGCGGATGCGGGCCTCGCCGCCGTGGGACTCGCGGGCGGAGACCTCCCGCTGGAGGCAGGCGACGAGGAACTCGGTGTGTGTCCAGGTCTCCTTCAGGGCTCGTTCGGCCAGGCGTTCGGCGGCGTCCAGCAGGGCCGGGGCTTTCATCGCCCGGGCCAGGAAGGACAGGTCGGCGGCGGTCTGACGGCCGGTGCGGGGCCCCGCCGGGGCGGTGGTCTTGGTGGTGGCGGGCATCAGGAGACCTCCGGATCATCGGCCTGGCCGCCGCCCTCGATGAGGGTGAACATGCGGTCGTAGGAGTCGAGTTGGCGTTGTTCGACCTCGACGAGATCGCTTGCGGTGGCGGCGCCTGGCCGGCGGGCGGCCTGGGCCTGGGAGGCTTGGTGGTGGCGGTAGTCGCCGCGCAGAACGGCGGCGGCGCGGGCATGGACCGGGTCGGTGATGGTCTGCTGCTTGGCCCAGCAGCGTGGATGGCGGGCGACTTCCGCCCCGCCGGGTGTGAGGGTCACGATGACTTCGTCGGTGTCGGTGCGGACCTGGACTTTCTTGCCGATGGCCAGGGGGTGCACGGAGTAGTCGCAGGTGTCGACGCGGATGTAGTGGTCGCGGCCGATGCGGGTGGCGAAGCGCCACCAGCGCGGCGGGTCGACGGGCGGCAGGGCGAGCATCTGGGCCCGGTCGGCTTCCCACCGGTCGATGGGGCGGGCTCCGAGGGTGCGGTGCTGGCGTCGGTTGGCGATGGCCAGCCAGGTGGTCAGCTGGGTGTTGAAGTCGTCGGGGCCGGTGAAGGTGCGGCCGGGCAGGAAGCTGGTCTCCAGGTAGCCGTTGGCCCTCTCCACCAGCCCTTTCGCTTCTGGGTCGCGGGGTCGGCAGAGGTGGATCCGGGTGGCGAGCAGGCCCGCGAACGCGGCGAAGTCGCCGGTCACCTTGCCGCGGCCGATGCCGGCCTCGTTGTCCCAGACCAGCATCCGTGGGACCGCGTTCCAGCCGGTCAGAAGCTTCCAGTGGCCGTCGATCAGGTCGCCGGTGGTGCGGGTGGGCAGCATCCGCGCCGTGATGATCCGTGAGTAGCCGGACACCATCACGAGCACCGGCGGGTGGCCGGACTGGCCGTAGCCGAGCGGTATGTCGACGGGTGGGAACCACAGGTCGCACTGGGCCAGCTCGCCGGGCTGATAGGTGGTGCGTGAGACCGGATCGACGGGCAGATAGGCGGGCCGCAGCTCTCGTACGCGTTCTTTGAGGACGGTCATGCCACGGTCCCAGCCGATCCGTTCGGCGATCACGGTCGCCGGCATCGTCGGGGCCTGCTTCAGCAGTTCCCGGATCTGCGGCTCGACCGCGTCGACCGCCGAGCCCTTGGCCGGCCGGGAGTAGACCGGCGGCCGGTTCGTGGCCAGGGCCCGCTTCACGGTGTTCTTCGAGATGCCCAGCTGCCGGGCGATCGCCCGGATCGGCATCTGCTCGGCCCGGTGCAGCCTGCGGATCTCTGCCCAGTCCTCCACGGAAATCACCCTCTTCTCCTGACCTTCGATCAAGATCAGGTTGGTCAGAAGACCACGAAGTGGGTCAGTTTTGATCCGCCGTCAGAGGGTCACGATTCACCCGTCGCCGACAACGCCGGTTTGGCCAACCGGCGATCCCGTGTTACAACCGCCAGGCATAGCCGCCGACGGGGCTACCTGGGTGACGAGTGCAACAGGCGGCTTCCGAGCACTCGGCGGCACGTTCGAGTCGGCCGAGAGCGCCCAGACTCCGCCCGCATGCAGGGGACGTTTCTGATCACAGCAGCAAGTCACACACAGGAGACCTGCCGGGGCGGTCCCCAAAGAGGGCAAAAGGGGCGGCGAAAACTGAACGTTGAACCGGAACTCCACCACGTCGTCGGACAGGTCCCGCTCGTCGTCCAACTGCGTCAAGCAAGCGTGCCCTGGCTGCCGCATTTGAGAACAGAGCAGGTGTCTTCTAAGCGCTTGACCGCAGGTTCGAGTCCTGCCGAGGGCGCCCTACCCACATCGTGTTTCCGCCCTCCCTCCGGGAGGGCGTTTTTGCTGGTCAGAGGCATTTTAGCGGGCACGCTGTCGTGGTACCCCAAGGCCGGGCCGACTCCCTGGTGGCGAGGGCGGCAGTCCGGTTGGGACCGGTTCAGCACGGCTCTTGGCGGGTGTTCTTCCCGAAAGCTTCCCGAAGTTCTGGGTTCGGTCTCTCTGCTCAGGAGATACCGGCGAGAACCGCTGAGGACCTTCGATGGGCTCCTGGAGCGCGGCCAGCTGGCCTGTGACGCAGCGGGCGTACGTGGCAAGCAGAACCGGCACGCTGTTGCCGGCCCATTCGGCGACCTGGGCCGGCGGGACGCCGTTGTTCAGCCAGGTGGTCAGGCAGGTGTGCCGCAGGTCGTACACACGCTTGCCGGTCGGCGAGTTGTACTCGTGCTCGGGCAGGACCGCTGCACGGGCCTTGTTCCAGGCGCGCCGGAAGACCGACCCGGCCAGCAGTCCGCCCTTCTCCCCGGGGAAGAGGAGGCCGCCGGGCTTCAGGCCGTCCGCCTCGATCAGGTCTCGCAGGGTGGCGACCAGAGCGGGGTGGACGGGGACGGGGCGGGTGTCGCCTTCGGCTCGGCCCTTGAGGTGGCGGGTCTCGTGGACCTGGCCGTCGTCGGTCCACTGGCTGCCGACCTCGGGTTCGACGGTGTGGACGAGTAGCTGGCCCCAGCCCTCAGCGGGCAGCGTGGCGTCGCCGACCCGCAGGGCGACGGCTTCCTCGGGGCACATGCCCGCGTAGTACAGGGTGGCGAAGAACGGGTGGAGCCGGTGGCCGGTGCGGGGGCGGGCGCCGATCCAGGCGAGGAGCGCGGCGACTTGGCCGGGGTTGAGCAGGGACCGCTTGTCGACGGCCTCGGCGACCTTGGGTGCCGTGTCCTCGTCCTTACCCGTGGGCAGGGGGTTGCCGGTGAGGATTTTCTGGCGGACGGCGTACTTGATCGCCACGTTGAGGATCCGCCGCTCACGTCGGACCGAGCTGGCGGCGGCCGGGGTGCCGTCCAGAAGGGTGTCGAGCGCTCGCAGGACCGTGTCGAGGTGCTTGGTGTCCTCCCAGGCCGTCATGGGCAGGGAGTTGCGGCCGATCCAGGACAGGATCGTGCGGACCTCGGGTGGGGCCTCGTCGCGCCTCAGCTTGTTGAAGGCGTACTCGCGCAGGGCCCGTCGTACCTCGACCGGGTCGAAGCGGTCGGGGAGTTCGACGCGCAGGAGGGCGAGCGTGGCCTTGGTGAGGGCCTTGGCGGTGTTCTTGCGGTTGTTCGCCGAGATGCGGGGCCACTTCGCGTCGATGTACTGGAGGGCGAACTCGTACCAGGTGAGCTCGGCCGCCGGCGTGACCTGGGAGACCGGCAGTCCGGTGTCCGAGTCGAAGGGTTCGCCGTTGTTGGCGGCGACGAGCAGTGTGGCGCGAAACGACTCCGAGAGTGCCCTCGTCTCGAAGCTACGGCCTCGGCGGTTGCCGTTGACGGACCAACGGACTGTGTAGGTGGTCTTGCGCTTCCCCTTGTAGACCTCCGTGTCGTAGAAGCGAACCTTGAAGGACCGACTGGTCACGCGTGGTCCTCGCAGTCGGTCAACCAGTTCTCGTAGTCACTGCGGCGGATGCGCAGGGCCCCGTTGGGGATGCGTATGCAGCGCGGGGCGCGGCCCTTCTTGCACCAGTCGTAGAACGTGGAGCGGGAGATGCGGAGGTCGGCGCAGAACTCGTCGACCGTGAGCTTGTCGGCGGGGCGGCGGGACAGCGACGTCAAACGTTGTTCCTTGGACAGGGGGCGGGGAGTCCTGCGCTTGCGCCAGGTGGATGCGAAAGGCAGGCGCAATTACAGAATTACGAGCCCACAGCGGCGTAGATCCGCGAACAGGCTCGACCTCGATTGGCACCACAACTGTCCGGAGAATCGCCGGTTTGGCCAACCGGCGATCCGCTGCTATGTTCCGCTCCTGCCCGACAGGCACTCTTGCCTACCCAAGGACGGCGTATCGCCTGCAGGAGGATGTGGCGGGCGTGCCTCCGAAGCATTTCTAGCTACCTCGTTCGTCCTGCCGACTTCCTGCACCGTGTCGCCAACCGGCAATCTGGGCTTTCCGTTTATGCATCCACATATCACGTGTTCGCCGTGGGCTGTTGGCTTTCTCGGCGGAATGTTGGACTTGTACGGAGCGGGTGAATCCTCGGTATGCCAAACCCGAGGAAAGGAAGCCTTCGTGAAGTGCCCCTCACGGTAAAGGCGTTGGCGTCCGATCCTCCGCCCCGCGCGGGCGTGAGGTCGGTGAACCGCTCAGGCACTCCTCCAACTCATCGAGCGCCTGCCTCGCCTTGGCGATACGGGCGTGCAGTACCGCGCGCTCGGGATCGTCGGGAGACGCGGGAGGACCGGCCTCCCTTTCCTCCAGTTCCCGGGCCTCCTCCAGCGAGGTGAGGACGACGCCGACGAGGACGTTGACCAGGACAAAGGAGGAGAGGAGGACGTAGGAGGCGTGGTAGAAGATGCTCCAGCGGGAAATCTCCAGGCCGCTGCGGACCGCGTCGCCGAGGCCGTCCAGGGTCATGAGGAGGAAGAGGGTGAGGACGGCACGACCGATGGAGCCGTAGTGCCCGGGGTCGGCGTCCGCGAAGAAGACCCAGCCGACCATGGCGTACACGTACAACACGAGCGCACCCACCAGCAGGAAGCTGACCGTGCCGGGCAGGCTGCGGGCGATCGCGACCAGCACGATGCGCAGTTGGGGCAGGAAGCGGGCGGCGCGCAGGACGCGGGCCAGGCGCAGGAGCCGTAGGACGGTGGCGTTCTCGCGGACCACCGGCAGGAACGCGCACAGGACGACGGCGAGGTCGAACAGGTTCCACGGGTCGCGGAAGAAGCCGCGGGGGTGGTCTGCGTGAGCGCCGACGCGCAGGAGGATCTCAATCGTGAACAGGGCCAGGAAGCCGTGTTCGACCAGTTTCAGTGCGTCGTGCCAGCGGTCGACGACGCCCGGGTACGTCTCGATGCCCAGGACCAGCGCGTTGGCGAGGATGAGCACGAAGACGGCTACGGCGAACCAGCGGGCGCCAGTGAGCTCTCGGCAGCGTTCGGCCAGTAACCGAAAGGGAGTTGGGGAAGCGGTCCCGTCGTGCGTCATCGGGTTTCCCCAACTCCCTAGCGGCGTGCGTACTGTTCTCGTCCCCCACTGTTGATCTTAGCGAGGGAACGAACAGGTGAACTACCGCCGCTCGTCCGCCTGTTGGCCTCTCGCACCCCCTGGGGGTGCAGTAGGCGCGCGAGCAGGTCGTCCAGGGTGACCAGCCCCGTGAGCCGGCCCGTGTAGTCGCGCCCGACGGCGAGTGAGGCGCGGCGGCGGCGCAGTTGCTCGATGGCCTCGCCGACGGTGTCCTGCGCGGTCAGTTCGGGCACCCGGCGGGCGAGGTGGCGGGCGGTGACGGTCCACGCTGGCCGCAGCCCCGACGGCTACGACCAGCATCACGTTCAGACGCTCGACTGGCTTCGTAGGTGACGGTTGACTCCACCTGGCGGCCCCGCTGTGTCGGGTTGAGCTCGTGTTGGGTCACCACTGGGTGACGAGCGGCGTGTCCGGTCCGTGCTGCTGCCAGGTTTCGGTGAGGCGGACGAGGCGGGTGGGGGCGGCGATGCCGCGCACGGTTGCGATCTTGCCGCCTGTGATGTCGAACGTCACGGCGCCGATGACCTGGTCGCCGATCACAAAGAGAATGGCGGGGGCGCCGTTGACGAGCGCGTAGTGGATGGCGGGCGTGCCGCCGGCAAGTCGCCGTTTCGCGGGTGTGGGTTTGAAACCGGCCCGTGCGATGGCGGCGATGCGCTGCGGAGTGTCGTACCGCAGCAGCGTCTCGGCCGGGCCGGCGGCGTTGGAGTCGGCGATCGCGGTCGCGTCGTCGGTGAGCAGCGCCACCAGGCGTTCGGTGCGGCCCGAGGAGGCAGCGGCGAGAAATTCCTCGACGATCCTGCGGGCGGATGCCGGGTCGACTTCGCCGACGCGGCGCGCGGCGGTGATGCGGTGCCGGGCCCGGTGGATGTGCTGCTGGCTTGCGGATTCGGTGATGTCGAGGATCTCGGCGATCTCGGCGTGGCTGTGGGAGAACGCTTCGCGCAGGACGTAGACGGCCCGCTCAAAAGGCGACAGGCGTTCCATGAGTGTCAGCACGGCCAGGGAGACCGATTCGCGCTGCTCGAACGTGTCGGCCGGGCCGAGCATCGGGTCGCCGTCCAGGAGCGGTTCGGGCAGCCAGGCGCCGACGGTGCGTTCGCGGCGGGTCTGTGCCGAGCGGAGCCGGTCGAGGCACAGGTTGGTGACGACCTTGGTCAGCCATGCTTCCGGCACTTTGATCAGCTGCCGGTCGGCGGCCTGCCAGTGCAGGAACGCGTCCTGCACGGAGTCTTCGGCGTCGGCGGCGGAGCCCAGCAGCCGGTACGCCAGCGAGGCCAGCCGGCTGCGGCTGGCCTCGAACCGGCTGGTGTCGAAGCAATCAGTGGCGGTGCTGTCCACGCGAACCTTCCTCCTCAGGCGGCTACGCGACCGTCCTCTCGGCCGCCGTATCCGATACGGCGGACAGGTGGTGCTTGAGCTTGGGCAGGCCGAAGGTCGGGTGCGGGGTGGTCCACAGTGACATGTTGAGGATGCCCGCCTTGATCCGCGCGGCCTTCCGGCCGCCCACATACTTCGGCTTTGCCTGCGCTTCACCGTCGACCATCTGCAGGATCCCGTCCCGCCGCCCGAGGCTGATGTGGTTGCCCAGGTACTCCAGCTTGGTGTTCGGGATCTTGCGGCCGGTCAGGCGTCCCACGATCGCAGCCGTGGCCTGCATGCCGGTGTAGCCGGCCGAAGCGCAGGACATCGGCAGCGGCCGGCCGTTGTCGCCGATGGCGTAGGCACTGTCGCCAGCGGCGTAGATGTTCGGGTGCGAGACCGACCGCATGGTGCGATCGACGACGATCCGACCGTTCCCGGTGACCTCCAGCCCGCCGGCGGCGGCGATGGGGCTGACCGCGAACCCGGCCGTCCACACGGTGGCATCGGACGCCAGGGCGATGCCGTCGGTGCACAGCACCCGCGTCGCTTCGACGGCTTCGACGCTGATGTGCTCCAGGACGGTGACGCCCAGCCGGTCGCAGGCCCGGCGCAGGTGGCCGCGGGCTCCGGCGGATAGCGGGGCGCCCAGCTCGCCGCGGGCGACCAGCGCCACCGACAGGCCGGGCCGGGATTCGGCGATCTCGGTGGCGGTCTCGATGCCGGTCAACCCGTCGCCGACGACCAGCACACTCCCGTCCTCGTCCCGCCAACTCAGACTGTCCAGGCGCTCGCGCAGGCGCAGCGCCGCCGGACGACTGGTGACGTGGAAGGCGTGCTCGGCCACTCCGGGGACGCCGTGGTCGGCGGCGTGGCTGCCGAGTGCGTAGAGGAGCGTGTCGTAGCCGAGTTCGCCGCCGCCTTCGGCGTCGGCCACGGCGACGACCTGGCGCTCGGGGTCGACGGCGGTGACACGGGCCAAGCGCAGCCGTATCCCCGTGCCTGCGAAGACGTCGGCGAGCTGTGGAGCCTTGATCTCCTGGCCGGCCGCGAGCTGGTGCAGCCGCAGCCGCTGGACGAAGTCCGGCTCGGCGTTGATCACGGTGATCTCGGTGTCCGCCGGGGACAGCCGACGGGCCAGGGTCCCGGCCACGTAGGCCCCGGCATAGCCGGCGCCGAGAACGACGATGCGGTGCTTCATGTGCTGCTCCTGTCGGTTCGCTTCGCTCTCCGTGACTTGAGCGGAACAGCGCCCCGATTACTGACAGGAACTGCATGTGGCATGCGTCACATCACGACAGTGGCTACCTTGCACCAACAGCCACGGGTATGAGTCCGGTCCCCACAGCAGAACGGTGCCGTCTTCGTCAGCCCGCAGCGACCGCCGCGGCCTCTGTCGCCGATCAGGCGCAGGCGCTTCTGGTGTGCGAGTCGCGCAGGCGGATACGCCGCCGCACGCCGTCAGCGAGGCGGGTGGGACGGGCCGGCATCGGGGGTGACGCGCTCGGCCTTTGCTGCTTCGGCGAGGGCCTCGGCGGCGGCTTCGGCGGCCTGGGCCTTGTCGTTGGCGGCCTGGGCGACCATGTCGTCCGAGGGCCGCTCGCGGGTGGCCGGCGACTGGGGCAGGACCTCGGTGAAGGCGCGGGACACGCCCTGAAGTGCGGAGGTGATCTCACTGGGGATCACCCAGAAGTTGTTACCCGAGCCCTGCGCGAGTTGGGGCAGCATCTGCAGGTACTCGTAGGCGAGCAGCTTGGGGTCGGGATCGTTGCGGTGCACGGCCTGGAAGACCTCGTCGATGGCCCGGGACCGGCCCTCGGCCTGGAGAATCGCAGCGGTACGGTTACCCTCCGCGCGCAGGACTGCGGCCTGTTTGTCGCCTTCGGCGGTGAGGATCTGCGACTGGCGTTGCCCCTCGGCCCCGAGAATCGCGGCCCGTTTGTCCCGCTCGGCTCGCATCTGCTTCTGCATCGCGTCCTTGATGGTCTGCGGAGGGTCGATGGCCTTGATCTCCACCCGGTTGACCCGCAGCCCCCACTTGCCGGTGGCCTCGTCCAACACGCCCCGGAGCTGGCTGTTGATGGTGTCCCGTGAGGTGAGAGTCTTTTCCAGGTCCATGGATCCCACGACGTTGCGCAGGGTCGTCACGGTGAGCTGTTCGACCGCCTGGAGGAAATTCGCGATCTCGTAGAATGCCGCTCGCGGGTCGGTCACCTGGAAGTACAGAACGGTGTCGATCTCGACGACGAGGTTGTCCTCGGTGATGACCGGTTGCGGTTTGAAGGAAACGACCTGTTCCCGCAGATCGATCACCGGGTGAACGCGGTCGATGAAGGGGATGACGAGGCTGAGGCCGGGATCCAGCGTCCGGTGGTAGCGGCCGAGCCGCTCGACATTGCGAGCGCGAGCCTGGGGCACGATACGGACCGCCCGCACCACGGCGAAAACCGCGATCAGCGCGACGATCAGGCCGGCGATGAGGAACGCTGAGGTTTCCATGGCTTCAGTCCCGGGGGTAGACGATCGCGGTGGCCCCGCTGATCTCCATGACGTCGACGGTCTTTCCAGGTGGAATCACCAGCGTCTCGTCGTAGGCGCGGGCCGTCCACTCCTCACCGTCGATACGGACCCTGCCGCCCAGGCCCGTCACCTCCGATACGACGTAGGCAGCCTTGCCGACCAGCGCGTCCACACCGAATCGCTCCACCTGAGGCCGGAGCACGTGGCGCAGCGCGACGGGGCGCACGAACAGCACGGTGACTGTGGAAACGAAGGTGAACACCAAGAACTGCAAGGGCAGCGGCAACCCGGCCGCGGCGGACCCCGCCGTGACCAACGCGGCCGCACTCAGCAGTCCGAGCGCGGCAGTAAGGGTGAAGATCTCCGCCACAGCCAACACGGCTGCGACGATCAACCAGATCAGCCATGGATCCATTGCGTGCCTCTTCTGACCGGTGCGGGCGCGAAGAGCCTGACTCCCACCATTGGACCCCGGTACGGACAGCCGCGATACCCCTGGGAAAAGGAAACCTGCCGCACGACCGGCGGTGCACTTGTGCAATATGCACCCCGAGCAATCCACGTCACACCTTTACAGCAATTTTACCCGTAGGGTCCGCGTAACCGCTCCAGCAGTTTCTCGCCGGAGTCGAGGCGATGGGCTTTCGAACAGTGCGCGCACCGGCGTGCCTGCTCGATATCGTCACCGCCTCACCCGTTCGTTCTGGTGTCGCCTGACGTAGAGACGAATACCGGGAGCGCCGGTCGGCAGTCCAGGCCCTGTCGCGGGCCGGGGCTTCCAGGTCAGCGGTCGAGTGCCGGTCCCGCCGTGTCCAGCGCCGCACCCACCTGGTCGGCCAGGCTCACGGCGACCAGTCGCGTCTGCAAGGGCGGTGGGACGGTGCCTGGCTCGGGCAGCAGCATGAACCGGCCGAGATAGCGGCCACCGACCGAGGCGCGCAGTTCGATCTCCTCGCCGGGCCAGCCGTCCTTCTCCAGGTCCCGGTGGGCTCCCCCGGCGGTCACCGAGCCGTCCTGTTCGAGGTGTGGGGGCCGTCCGAGCAGCGTTCCGTGCTCGAAGCGACAGCCGCGCAACCCCAGGATTTCGACGAGTTGTCGGCTCACCTGGTCCACCACCGCGTAGGGCGATGCCCCGCTCTGGACCAGGGACGCCGTGTCGTGGATCCGCGTCAGGTGGGCCGCGTCCGTGACAGTGACCAGTTTCAGTCTGCGTGCGTGGGCCGCCAGTTGGGAGACGGCCACGCCCACCGCCAGCAACAGGAGCGTGGTGGTGACGTCGTCGCCGTCGGAGATGACGAACCGCTGGTAGGGGCGGGTGAGGAAGAAGTCGAACCATGCCGCGGCGGACAGCGCGGCCACCACTCCGGCGGTCCGGCTGCCCAGGGCGGCGACCGCCACGACGACCACGACGAGGCCGAGTGCCAGGTTGGCGGACGAGATGTGGGCACGGGCCGGCACCAGGGCAACCGCGACCACGAGCGGGGCGAGCAGAGCGGCGGCCAGAGCGATCCGGTCACGGAACGTGCTGCGCATGGTCCACCTCACTGGGGTGATCGAGCGCCCCGTTCCGGGGGCGGCGGGTCGATGGTCGCGGTACGGCCGCCGGAACGTTCAGGATCCCGCTGTTGCCCCGCCCGGCCACACGAACGCGCATGGCCTTGACGCATTCCTGACGCCCCAGGTGCCGGGGCGTACGCCCTGTCCGTCGCGTCGCCCGGTGCCGGGCGGAACGCCGTCCACGGATCTACGACGTGGCCGTTGCCCGAAGACCGGGCTGGGGCGGCGGATGACCGGGGGCGGCCGGGAGGGTGAGGACCATGGTGAGGCCGCCGCCCGGGGTGTCCTCGGCGGTGAGGGTGCCGCCCATGGCCTCGGCAAAGCCTCGCGCGACCGCGAGCCCGAGCCCCACGCCCGCTCCGCGTGGAGCGTCGCCGTAGCGCTGGAAGGGCGCGAAGATGCGGTCTTTGGCCTCGTCGGGGACGCCGGGGCCGCGGTCGACGACCCGAACCTCCACGCGGTCGGCGAGCGCGCTGGCGGAGACCGTCACCGGCTGGCCGTCAGGGCTGTACTTGACCGCGTTCTCGACGACGTTGGCGACGGAGCGCTCCAGCAGTCCCTTAAGGCGCCGAGGACGACGGCCGCGGAAGTGGGTGTCCTCTGCCTCGGCCGAACTACGCCCGGCGGCATCATCCCCAGACGACCCGCCGCCGGACACTGTCGGCACGGACGGTCACGCGCGTGACGCCCCGGACGAGGATGTCCGGGGCGTCGGGCCGTGGTGGCCGCTTCCTTACACCGCGACGATGCCCTCCATGCCGGATTCGGCGAAGGCGGGCAGTCCTGTGGCGGTGGTGACCTTGGTGAGTGAGCCGTTCCTGCCGACGCGGAAGCCGTCGACCGTGCCGGAGAGGGCGTTCTGCACGTACAGGAACTTCTCGTCTTGCGTCACCGCCAGGTCGATCACGCCTTGCGACATGGCCGAGGGCGGGGTGGCGATGCCGACCTCGTTGGTGAGCGCGAGCTTTCCGTGCCGGTCGGTGCGGTATCCGGTGACGGTGGAGTTGCCGGTGTTGCCGCCGTAGAAGAAGTCACCGGCGCGCTCCAGCCAGCACAGCGTGTTCTGGCCGTTGGGCAGGGGCTGCTGGACGACCTTGAGGGTTCCGTCCGCGCGTACCTTGTACGTGCTGACCGTCGACTTCTCGGCCTCGGCCACCAGCATCCGGCCGGCCTTGTCGAAGGTGATCGCGAACGGCACGCCGCCCGCCGAGTTGTTGACCACGGGCCGATGGGCGGGACGTCCGTCGCGCCGCATCGGGAAGACCTCGACGGTGTTGGCCGACTTGGTGGTGACGACCAGCGCGCGGCCGTCCGGCGTGAACGCGACCTGGCCGGGCGAGCTGCTGAACAGCGGCACCTTCTCGTTTTCCAGTCCCAGCGAGCGGGACGAACCGGCCAGCGGTACCAGCCCCTTGGCGGTGATCCGGAAGCCCTGGACACTGCCCGCTCCGCCCGCGTTCATGACGTAGGCGAGTTTGCCCGACACGGCGATCGAGGCGGGGAAGTCCCCACCCGAGTCCACCACCCGGCGGTCCGTCAGCTTCCGGCCCTCGACCCGGAACGAGGTCACGGTGCCGCTGCCCGCGTTGACCGCGAGGAGCAGCCCGGACCGGTCGTCGTAGACGAGCGAGCCCTGGGAGGCGAGCGAGTCGGTGGGCGCGTCGACCTGGTCGCCGCCCTTGCCGCCGGTCGCGTAGCTGCCCGCGGCACTCAGCGCGCCGTCGTCGCCCCGCTCGAAGACTCGGATGGTGTTGCCGTCCAGTTCGTTGCCCTGCACGAAGACGGCATGGTCGGCCCCGGTCCTCCCCGACCCCGCGTATTTCCTGGCGGTCTCCCCGGCCGAGGCGACAGTCACGGTCGTGGCAGCCGCCGCCGCGACGAGTACTCCCGCGCCCGCGAGGGTCAGCCGTACCTGTAAAGCCGACCTGCGCCTGGTGTGCCTGCTCATGCGCTGCTCCTCGGATCTTCGCCACCACACATCGGCGGCGGGCAGGACCAGAGTTGCCCGAGTGGCGAACGGTGCCAAGGTGTTCGGCTGCCGCGTCAGAGTCTCGTAAGACCTCTCCGGCGCCCACCGCCGTGGGCCGAAATAGGTATCGGGGGGGGTACGGCCGCCCCATGGGAAGCCTGGATCTCGTCCGGCACCTCAACGGTCGCCACCGCGACACCCTCGCCGGGAGGTCCGCCGAAGACCTTCCTCCGGGCCACGTCCCTGGACCGCTCCGCGGTATGACCGTGGGCCTCGCGGCCACCGACCTCACCCTGGAGCACTCGACACCCTCCACGGCCTCCGCGACGGCCGGTGCCGACCCGTACTTCGCCGACGAGCACGGCGTACCGCTCACCGCGCCGTGCGGGCTCCGCCGCCCGGGTCTTACGGACCGGTGACGTGACGGGCGCGCTGCTGCTGTGCGGCGGGCCCGTGGTCCTAGCGTGCGGGGTATGCGAGTACTGGTCACCGGCGGTGCCGGGTTCATCGGGTCCCATGTCGTCGAGGCGCTGACCGCGCGCGGGCACGAGGCGGTCGTGTTCGACCTGTGTGACGGGCTGGACGTGCGCGACGCCGGGGCGGTCGCCGCCGTACTGCCGGGGGTGGACGCCGTGTGTCATCAGGCGGCGATGGTGGGGCTGGGGACGGGGTTCGGCGACGCGGTCGAGTACGTGTCGCGCAACGACCTCGGTACGGCGGTGCTGCTCGCCGCCATGGCCGACGCGGGGGTGCGGCGGTTCGTGCTCGCCGGGTCGATGGTGGTGTACGGGGAGGGACGGTACGCGTGCGAGTGGCACGGGGTCGTGCGGCCGGGACCCCGTGCCGTCGCCGATCTGGATGCGGGGCGGTTCGAGCCCCGGTGCCCGCGCTGCGGTGCGGAGTTGGCGCCGGGGCTGGTGGGTGAGGACGCTCCGGTCGATCCCCGGAACGTGTACGCGACGACCAAGCTGACCCAGGAGCACCTGGCGGCCTCGTGGGCGCGGTCGACGGGTGGTTCGGCCGTGTCGTTGCGCTACCACAACGTGTACGGGCCGGGGATGCCGCGCGACACTCCGTACGCGGGGGTCGCCTCCTTCTTCCGGTCCGCGCTCGCGCGCGGTGAGGCACCGCGTGTCTTCGAGGACGGCGGGCAGCGGCGGGACTTCGTGCACGTTCGGGATGTGGCGGCGGCCAACGTGGCGGCCCTGGAGGCCGAGCCCCGGGCGGGGGCACTGACCGCGTACAACACCGGCAGCGGCGAGCCGCACACGGTCGGCGAGATGGCGCGGGCGCTGGCCGCCGCGTACGGCGGGCCCGAGCCCGTGGTGACCGGGGAGTACCGGCTGGGGGACGTACGCCACATCACCGCGGACTCGTCGCGGCTGCGGGCCGAGCTGGACTGGAAGACCGAGGTCGGGTTCGCGGAGGGAATGCGGGAGTTCGCGACGGCGGGACTGCGCGGGGAGTAGCAGCCGGCCGGGGGCCACCTGCGCTCATGCCCCGGCCGCCGGAAGTGTCACCACGAAGCGGCAGCCGCCGGGGACGTTGTGCACGGCGGCCTGTCCCCGGTGGGCCTCCACGATGCCGCGGACGATGGCGAGGCCCAGGCCCGCTCCGGCCGGAGGCGTACGCGCGTGCGTGCCGCGCCAGCCGGTGTCGAAGACGCGCGGGAGGTCCTCCTCCGGGATGCCGCCGCAGCCGTCGGTGACGGACAGGACGACCCCGGCGGCAGACCGTTCCGCGACCACCGCGACCGTGCCGTCGGCCGGGGTCCGGCGGATCGCGTTGACCAGCAGGTTGCCCAGGACCCGGCTCATCTCCTTGCCGTCCACCTCGACGGGCACGGGCTCGACCCGGCCGCTGACCAGTCGTACGCCGTGTTCCCGGGCGAGGGGGTCCGCGCCGGCGAGGGCGTCGCCGACGAGGTCGTACAGGGAGATGCGCGACGGGGACAGGGCGAGAGCGCCGGCGTGTATGCGGGAGAGTTCGAACAGGTCACCCACCATGCCGTTGAGCCGGTCGACCTCGGTGCGGATCTGGCGGAGGTAGCGGGGCGGGTCCGCGGCCACGCCGTCCTCCAGCGCCTCGGACATCGCCCGCAGGCCGGCGAGAGGGGTGCGCAGGTCGTGCGAGATCCAGGCGACGAGTTCGCGGCGGGAGGTCTCCAGGGCGCGTTCGCGGTCGCGGGACTCGGCGAGTTTCGCGCTGGTGGCCGCCAACTCCCGGCTCAGCGAGGTGAGTTCGGCCGTTGCGGGCCCGGCGGGGGCGGCGAAGGCGCCACCGTCGCCGAACGAGCGTGCGGCGAGGGCGAGTTCGCGGCTGCCGGCGACGACCCAGCGTCCCAGCAGCAGTGCGGTGGCCAGCGAGACGACGGCGGCCATGGCGAGGACCGTGGTGACGACGGTCAGGTCGTGCGCGGACAGGAACATCGCCTGCGCCACGGCCAGCGTGCCGGCGAGCATCGCGGTCACGGCGACGGCGGCGACGACCGTGAGGGACGTGGTGAGCGACCGCCGCCGGATCAGCCACAGGGTTCCCGCGCCGAGCAGTCCCGCCCCGGCGGCGCCCAGGAAGGCGAACAGGGCGATGAGGAGGGTGTCACGCATGGTCAGACCGCCTCCCCGCCCGGCTCGGAGTCGAAGCGGTAGCCGACGCCCCACACCGTCTGGATCAGCCGGGGCCGGGCCGGGTCGTCCTCGACCTTGCCGCGCAGCCGACGCACATGGACGGTGACCGTGGACAGGTCGCCGAAGTCCCAGCCCCACACCTCGCGCATCAGCTCCTCGCGGGCGTACGCCCGGCCGGGGTGCCGGAGGAAGAACGCGAGGAGGTCGAACTCCCTGATGGTGAGGGCGAGTTCCTCGCCGTTCCTGGTGGCACGGCGGGCGGCCGGGTCGACGGCGAGGCCGGCCGCGTGCAGGGAACGCGCCTCGGTGGCGGGCCGGGTGCGTCGCAGCACGGACTCCACGCGCAGGACGAGTTCCCGGGGGCTGAAGGGCTTGGTGACGTAGTCGTCGGCACCCACCTCCAGACCCAGGATGCGGTCGTCCTCGTCGCCGCGGGCGGTGAGCATGATGACCGGCACGGGCCCGTGCCCGCGTATCCGGCGGCACACCTCCAGGCCGTCCATGCCGGGCAGCATCAGATCCAGGACCACCAGGTCGGGCCAGCGCGCGGCGGCCCTGGCGAGCGCCTCGGGGCCGTCTCCCGCCCGGTCCACAGTGTAGCCGGCCCGGTCGAGGTAGCCGGAGACGACCTCGGCGACCGTGGGGTCGTCGTCCACGACGAGGACGCGCGCCGCACCTCCGTTCCTGCCCGGGGCGGCTCCGGTACCTGGGGATTCGTGCGGCTGCTGCATGTGTCCAGCCTCCCACCCGTCGCGTCCGGGTGTCGTGCGCCGTCCTCGACGTCCACGTTTCGTAAGGAGCCGGAGTCGGATACCTCCCTTTTGTCTCCGTAGGGTGAAAGCCGTGACGACCTCTCCTGAAACGGAACCGGAAGCGCAGGCGGCCACAGCGTCCGTCGACGTGGTCCTGCCCTGTCTGAACGAGGCCGAGGCCCTGCCCTGGGTACTCGCCCGCATCCCGTCCGGCTGGCGTGCGCTGGTCGTGGACAACGGCTCCACCGACGGCTCGGCCGACATCGCCCGTGCGCTCGGCGCGCGGGTCGTGTCCGAGGAGCGCCGTGGATTCGGCGCGGCCTGCCACGCCGGACTGTCCGCCGCCACCGCGGACATCGTGTGCTTCTGCGACTGCGACGCGTCGCTCGACCCGTCCCTGCTCGTCCCCTTCGTGCGCGAGGTGCGCGACGGCGGGGCCGACCTGGTGCTCGGCCGGCGCCGCCCGCAGAGCCGGGGCGCCTGGCCCGTGCACGCCCGGGCCGGCAATCTCGCGCTCGCCCGGCTGCTGCGCCGCCGTACCGGGCTGCGCCTGCACGACCTCGGTCCGCTGCGCGCGGCCCGCCGGGAGCCGCTGCTGGGCCTCGGCCTCACCGACCGGCGCAGCGGATACCCCCTGCAGATGGTGGTGCGCGCCGCCGACGCGGGCTGGCGCGTCACCGAGCACGACGTCCCGTACCTGTCGCGCGCCGGCGCCTCCAAGGTGACCGGGACCTGGCGCGGTACCTGGCAGGCGGTACGTGACATGAGCCGCGTCCTTGCCGACGCTCCCGTCGCGCCCACCGTGTCCACGGCACCCGTGCGAGGGGGCAACGTCCGGTGACCACTCTTCTCGTCATCGCCAAGGAACCTCGTCCGGGCCGGGTCAAGACCCGGCTCACCCCGCCGTTCACTCCCGCTCAGGCGGCGGCGCTCGCCGAGGCGTCTCTCGCCGACACCCTGCGTACGGTGGCGGCGACGCCCGCGACCCGGCGTGTGCTGGTCCTCGACGGAGCGCCGGGTCCCTGGCTGCCGCCCGGCTTCGACGTCGTACCGCAGTGTCCGGGCGGCCTCGACGAGCGGCTGGCCGCCGCCTTCGCGGGCTGCGACGGGCCCGCGCTGCTCATCGGCATGGACACCCCTCAGGTGACGCCCGCACTCCTCACCGTGGACTTCGCCGACTGCGACGCGTACTTCGGCCCGGCCGAGGACGGCGGCTTCTGGGCGCTGGGACTTGCCGACCCCGAGCCGGCGTTGCTGCGGGGTGTGCCGATGTCGACGCCCAGGACGGGGGCCGTGCAGCGTGCGCGGCTCGTCGCCGCCGGTCTGCGCGTACGTGATCTGCCCCGGCTGCGGGACGTCGACACGGCCGCCGACGCGGAGGCCGTCGCCGCCCTCGCGCCCCATGGCCGCTTCGCCGCCGGACTGCACCGGCTCGGGGTGGGCGCCGGGCGATGAGCACCGCACACGAGGTCACTCCGCCGCCGGCCACCGGGCCACTCGTATCCGCACCCGTACCCGCGGCTGCGAGCGGGACGCGGGGCCCAGCCCTCTCCCCCGTTCCCGACCTCCCGCAAGACCGCGTGCTGGGCAACGGACCCGGGTACGCGTCCCCCGTTCCGGTCGGCAGCGTCCCGCGCCCCTGGTCGGCCGACCCGTACTCCGACGCCGTGCGCACCGGCCGCGGCCCGCTCTTCCTGCGGCGCCCCGACGGCTGGCTTCTGCCCCTGGAGGTGGAGCGGTGGTGCGGGCGGGCCGACGCGGTGGACCGGGAGATGCTGGGGCTCTGCGAAGGGGCCGTGCTCGACGTGGGCTGCGGGCCGGGACGGCTGGTGGTGGAACTGGCGGCGCTGGGCCGGCCCGCGCTGGGCATCGACGTCAGCGAAGCGGCCGTCGCCCGTACGGTGCGGCTCGGCGGTCAGGCCCTGCGCCGCTCCGTCTTCCAGCCGGTCCCGGGCGAGGGACGCTGGGACACCGTTCTCCTCATCGACGGGAACATCGGCATCGGCGGCGACCCGGCCGCCCTGCTCCGGCGGGTGTCCCGACTCCTCTCGGCCGGCGGGCTGTTGATCGCCGAGACGGTTGCGGGCGTGGACGTCGACGAGTGCGTCAGCGTCCGTATCGTCCCGGCCACGGCCGGCGTCGACGGCTCCGGCGGCCCGGTTTTCCCCTGGGCCCGCCTGGGCACCCCGGCCCTGCTGCGGCACGCGACGCGCGCGGGCTGGCTCCCGGAGAGTCAGTGGACGGCCGAAGGCCGCTCCTTCGTCGCTCTGCGCAACCGCGGCGACTTCAGTGACTTCAGCGACTTCAGCACGAGCAACACCGCCGAGCCTGCGAACAGCACCGCCGTGATCAGCAGCCAGCGGGACAGGAACCTGTCGCCGGGAAGGCGGGTGGCGGACCGGTAGGAGTCCGCCACCCGCCCGCTGATCAGCGGGAACCACACCATCAGCAGAAGTCCGGAGAGTGCTGCCGGGACGCGGACGAAGACCGTCCACTCCCGGCGGCCGGCCCCGCCGAGCACCCGTACCAGCGCCCGGTCCACCCCGGCGTACAGCGGCACCAGCACCAGGTCGTGCACGACCGCCGCGCCCACGAACCACAGCGCCACCGCGAACCAGTCGTCCGCGAGCAGCCGCACGCCCGCGTACCCGGCGAGCGCGAACGAACAGCCGAGCAACAGGAGTTGCAGAGGACTTCCCACGTGCCGGCGCGTCAAGGGCAGTCGCATCACAGGTCTCCGAAGGTCATCCGGGCCACCCACTTGGTGTTGAGCACACCGGGCGCCGCGGGGACGATGACCCGCGCCGGGTAGCCGTGGTCGGGGGTCAGGGGCTCGCCGTTGACGAACAGGGCGAGCAGGGAACGCTCGTCGCGCACCTGGTTGTCGCGCAGGGCGGCCCGGCGGAACGCCCCGTGCCGCTGGAGGGACTCCACGAGAACATCGGGCGCCGCATCCGCCTCGTACCCGACGAGCGCCGCCAGGTCCCGCAGCCGTACGCCTCGCCACCACTGGTCGGAGGTCGACCAGCCCTCCACACAGGCGATGGGCAACGCGGCGCTGTGCAGCGGGAGCCGCAGCAGATCGGTCCGGCTGAGGCGGACCGTACGGCCGTGTCCCTCCACGACCAGCCGCCACGCCTCCTCGCTCGTCTCCATCGCGCTGATCCCGCGCGACGCGGCCGTCTTGTTGATCTGGAAGCCGCCGGGCCCGGAGCCCGGTTCGGGACCGCCGTGCGGCGCGAGTACGGCCGTCTCCCGCAGGGGCCCGTCGAAACTCCGCCCCGCCGTCGTGGCGAACAGGAGCAGCGACCCACCGCCGACGAAGCCGAGAGCACCGCGCCGCGAGACGGTGGGCAGGACAGGGTCCGGTGACACCAACTCCCCTTCTTCCGGTCGGTGTTGCTCTCTCATGTGCCGCAGGTTGCGCAGCGCCGCGGGCACCCGCAGCACCGCGTGCGTCACGAACGCGGCGAAGAACACCCAGGCCCCGTAGAAGTGCAGCGGATAGAAGGAGCCGGGAAAGACGTAGTCGAGCTGGACGTTCAGCACGCCTGTGGTGAACTCGAACAACGCACCCCCGACGAGCAGGAGCAGCGAGATCCGCTCCAGCGCGTGGGCGAGGGACCGCGCGGGCGGCAGCGCGAACAGCTTCGGTACGACCGACCACAGCTTCGCCAGCAGTACGGGGATCAGCGTGATGCCGAGCGTCACGTGCACGCCCTGCGTGAGCCGGTACAGCCAGTGCGGGTCGGTCGGCCAGGCGAAGAGGTAGAACCCGAGCAGTCCCTTGTCCGGGGTCTTGTCGTTCACCGGCGACAGCCCCGGGTTGTAGGCGGCGTACGACAGCAGACCCGTCACGAACAGCACGGTGATCCCGCCGAGCAGCACCACCCCGAGCACCGAGGTGAACCAGGGTCCACGCACGGGACTGCGCCAGAAACCGGGAGAAGAGGGGAGCAACAGATCGCGCATGTCCCGACCGTAGGCCGCACGGGCCCGGATTCGGGGTCCACGACTCATGACGAAACGCTGACGTCCGGGCCCGCCGGGACGGCATCCGGCCCGCCCCGCCCTAGCGTTCCGGTGTGAACCGCGATCTCCTCCGTGACCTGGGCGCTGTGCTGGCCGCAGCCCTGCTCGTCGTGACGGCCGTCCTGGTCGGCACCGCCATCCAGCGCGACCACGGCACCCTACGGGTGAACTGGCCGCCGCTGGCCGCCAACTGGCTGCCACACATCGGTCCCGGCACCCCGGCCGCCCTCGCGGTGGCGTTCGCCGTCGTGGCGTACGGGCCGCGCCTCGCCGCCCGGCTGCCGTGGCGCGCGCTGCTCGGCGCCGTCTGGGGCACCGCCATGGCCTGGACGTTCTCGCTCGCGCTGGTCGACGGCTGGCAGCGCGGCATCGCCGGACAGCTCACGGCCCGGAACGAGTATCTCCGCGTCATCGACCGCTTCCACGACATCCCCGCCACCCTGCGGGACTTCACCCACCACATCCTGCTCCACTCACCGGACAACTGGCCCGCGCACGTGGCCGGGCACCCTCCGGCGGCTCCCCTCACCTTCGTCCTGCTCGACCGGATCGGACTCGGAGGCGGCGGCTGGGCCGGGGTGTGGTGCATCGTCACCGGCGCGACGGCGGGCGCGGCGGTGCTGGTGACCGTGCGCACGCTCGCCGGTGAGGCCCTCGCCCGGCGGGCGGCACCCTTCCTCGTCCTGGCCCCGGCCGCCGTCTGGATGGGCACCTCCGCCGACGGGTACTTCGCGGCGGTCGCCGCCTGGGCCGTCGCGCTCCTCGCCCTCGCGGTCACGGGACGCCGGCCGAGGACGGCCGGTTTCGCGGCGGGGCTCCTCTTCGGCCTCACCTGCTATCTCTCCTACGGACTCACCCTGTTCGCCATGATCGCCGGCGCCGTCCTGCTGCTCGGCACCGGACGCCTGCGCCCCCTCCCCTACGTCATCGCCGGACTCGCCGTCGTGCCGCTGGCGTTCACGCTGCTCGGCTTCGACTGGTGGGAGGCGTACCGCCTGCTGGTCACCCGCTACCACGAAGGCGCGGGCGGGGTCCGGCCGTACGGCTACTGGGTATGGGCGAACCTCGCCTGCACGGCACTGATCGTGGGCCCGGCCACGGTCGCGGGCCTGCGGCGAGCCGGCGCGGCTCCCGTCCGCAAGGGTCTCCGCACCTGCCTCGGCGCCCCCGGCCCCTCCGCCGAACCACGTCTCGCCCTGATCGTGTTCGCCGCGCTGCTCGCCCTGCTCGCCGCAGACCTCTCCGGCATGAGCAAGGCGGAGACCGAACGCATCTGGCTGCCCTTCGTCATGTGGCTGCTCCCGGCCTGCGCGTTCCTCACCCGGCCCCGCGCCTGGCTCACCGCACAGGCCGCCCTCGCCCTGCTCCTCAATCACCTGCTCCTGACCAGCTGGTGACAGGGAGTGCGATGGACGGCGCGGTCATGGGTCGTCTCTGGTCGGCGGCGCCACGTGGAACGGCCGACGCCGTGTGGCGACGTGGCCGAGGCGGTTGAGCCGCCGGCGTCTCCGCAGCCGGTCGCCTGCTTCCCCGAAGTCGATGTCCGGCTCACGAGTCGATACTCCGGCCGGGCCGTCGCGCACTACGGGCAGGTCGTCGCAGGTCAGCAGGCAGATCTTCACTCGCCGACTGTAGCGGCCTCCCTACGGCCCGCAAGCCTGCGTCAGGGGGCGGGAGCGCTCGTCAGGCGTTGCGCCAGCGTGGTCGCGAACTCCTCCGCCCGAGCCAGCTGCGTACGCAGATCGCCGACCCGCTGCTGGGCGGCCTGCACCGCCCACGGCGACGCGGAGGGCACCCGGGCGCTCATCTCCGTCCTGCTGCTGCACCGGCGCATGGTCCATGAGCACGTGGTCGCCGGGATCGCGACCGCGCTGCGGGCCGGAGCGCTGACCGCCGACGCGGTCGCCCTGGAGGCCCGCAAGTGGGGCGAGGCCGACCAGGACACCCCGCGCCGCCGGGTGGACGGCGGGGCGACGGTGACCTCGATGACCGAGCGGCGTCTGGCAGCGCTGCCGCCCGACCCCAGGCCGCCGCGGTCGCCGCGGGCTGACGAAGACGGCGCCGTCCTACGGGAGTGCTCGGTGCCCTTCCGGCCGGCCGGGAGGCGTTGACGTCATCCGGGAAGCCACGCGTCCTGCCACTGGTGGTGCAGTTCGAAGGGCAGGGCAAGGACGCGGAGAGTCTGTTCGGCGAAGACAGGGTCCAGCGGCCACTTCGGGTCCCGCGGGTCCTGGCAGCGGATCCGTCGTTCGCAGTCGTCCAACTCCGACCGGAGCGCAAGGGCCCGGTCAAGCATTTGCCTCGGGACGGGACAGGCGCAGCCTTCGAGCACGGCAGTGCGCGGTCCCGGCTCGCCCGAGGCGACGGCAGTGCAGGCCAGCTCGTGGAACAACTCGGCCTGGACTGCGGTCTCTGCCAGCCGAGCACTCACGAAGGCGATCAATTCGGCCGTGCTCGGTTTCGCCTGCATGTGTCCTCCCAGGCCGCAGAACCACAGCGCTCGTCGCATCCGTGTTCCCACGAAAACAGGTCCTGAACATAGCGCCCTCGAACACCTGAACCCGCCGCAGCGGCGCCACCAGATGGAGTCATTTTCTCACCTACAAATCAGGTCCCCCAGGCACCGGGTGGAGTCAGAACTGACCTACAAGTGGAGTCCACCGTCACCTACGAAGCCACACTCGTCTCCGGGGACGCGGTTTCGGCGAGCAGAGCGTCGATGCGAGCGCGATGACGGCGGGGTATCACCATGCGCAGCGACACGCCGGCTCGGCGGCGACCGCGCGCATGGTCGCGGTGGGCGGTCCGGCGCGGTTGGCCACGCGGACCACGTCGACGCGCTGGGCGCAGCGCTGTCAGACGCGGGCGAGTTGCGCGGCGCCGAACGACACGTCGAAACGGTCGCACCAGATGCTCACGCTGCTGTAGCTCGACGGATCGACTTCCCTGGGCAGGGCGTAGTTCTGGCTTCCCTTGTTGCCTTTGAGCCTGCCGAGGCTGACGTACTTCCCGTCGTCGAAGACATGCCACCCGGCCTGCCCCTCCTTCACCGGTGCGTCGGTCAGCCAGACGCGCAGGTCCGGCCCGTTGCTGGTGTCGAGGTTCTCCAACCGGACCACATGGGAGCCGTCGGCCAGCCGTACGAGCTTCACCGTTCCCGATGTCGCGTGCTCGTGGCTGATCAGCTCACCACTCGCCAGCGTCCGCGGGCCGGCGGCCGAAGGCTGCACGGAGGGTTCGGCCGAGGGCGCCGCGGCAGGAGGCACGGAAGTCTCCACCACCCCCGGCAGGGCTTCCTCGACGGTCTCGTCCTGCCACAGCTTCCACGGCTGGAACCAGTACAGCCCGAAGCCGACCCCGGCGACCGCCACCACCAGCACCGCGATGGCCAACGGCCCGGTCAGTACCTTCCGCACGCGCCCCATCCCTGCCCCGTCTCCTCGGAGTTCGCTTGTCTTCCATTCAACGGAGACGGGCAGCCGTCCCGTACCCCTCAGGTGATGACGGAATCCTTACGCCGCACCGTCGCGCACGGCTGGGAGCAGTCGAGGTACCGACGGAGTTCGACTCGCGACGGGCGGCATACGGGACGGGTGCCGGGTTTGGCTCAGCGGTGCTCGGGGTTGTCCGCCCCCGGCCGGCAGCCGGCGTCCCACTCCGTGCGCTGGTTGCCGTGGGCGGGAACTCCTCCGGCGCGCTTGAGCAGGGCCGCCAGGTGCATCAGGTTCCAGGTCATGAAGCTGGTGTTTCGATTGGTGAAGTCGTTCTCCGGGCCCCCGGAGCCAGGGTCCAGGTACGACGGACCAGGCCCCGCAGGGCCGATCCAGCCCGCGTCGGCCTGCGGTGGGATGGTGTAGCCGAGGTGCTGGAGGCTGTAGAGGACATTCATGGCACAGTGCTTCACACCATCCTCGTTGCCGGTGATCAGACACCCGCCGACCCGCCCGTAATAGGCGTACTGGCCTTGGGAGTTGAGGAGGCTGGAGCAGCTGTAGAGCCGCTCGATAACGTGTTTGGTGACGGAGCTGTTGTCGCCCAGCCAGATCGGTCCGGCCAGCACCAGGATGTCCGCGGCCATCACCTGCTCGTACAGTGCGGGCCAGGCGTCGGTGGCGAAGCCGTGCTCGGTCATGTCCGGGTAGACGCCGGGGGCGATGTCGTGGTCGACGGCACGGATCTCGTCCGTGGTCACTCCACGCGCCTCCATGATCGCCCGGCTCTTGTCGATGAGTCCCTGGGTGTGGCTGAGCTGGGGAGACGGCTTGAGCGTGCAGTTGATGAAGAGCGCACGCAGGTCGTCGAAACGGTAACTGTCCTCAGAGGACGAGGCGGGCTGTGCTGCCATGGCGGACTCCGGGAGGATGAGCGGACAGGGGCGGGGAGGCGGCGCCTTCGCGCCGTCCCGGCGGCAGCGTCTCGCGGAATGCGTGCGTTGTCCCGCTGCGCCGCACCGGCGCGCGGTGCTTTCCCCTCGCATCCGACGCGTCGTGCGCCCACCCCCGCAGAGCCGGCACCCGGGCGGTCAAGGACCAAGCGGCACTACTACGACCGGGCAGGCTCCTGGACGGAAACCGTGTCATCGGCGGTCACCGTGCGTCTTACGGCCACCCGCAGCGTCACGGCAGCCGTCACTCCCGCCACCAGGCCCCAGGTCAGGGCCGCCGGAACGCCGCCGCCGAGGCTGGCGGACAGGTAGACCAGTCCCCAGCGCATGCCCGCCCCGTCCATCGCCACCCGCAGCACCTGACTCGCCAGCAGCCCGAGAACGGTCGCGCAGACGGCACCGACCGCCATCGCCGGGACAGTGGCCCGAGTGAGCATCCCGGGCAACCGCCGCAGTGCCCACCACACCACCGCGAGCAGCAGCACATCGGCGGCCCGGTACAGGAGCCAGTCACCGAGCGGAGTGCCCGCCGGGCCCGCCCAGGCGCCGAGCAGCAGCCACTGGCGCAGCAGGTCACCCGGTTCGGCAAGCAGCCCGCCGCCGGTGAACGCCGTCTGGAGAGCGGCAGCGACCGACTGGTACGAAAGGACCACCAGGGACAGAGCGATCACCGCAGTCCCGGCACCGGCGGCCAGACGGGCAGCACCCGCAGGGACGATCTCCTGCGGCAGCGGACCGGAGCCCTTCGCGGTGATGCGCGCCGCGAACACCGTCACCGCCGCCGCGACCAGCGCGGTCACCACCAGAATCTGCCGCCCGGAAGAGATCACGCCCGCCAGCTGCGGCAGGAAGCGGTAACTGCCGTGCCCCTGCGAAGCGATCAGCCACGGCGCCGAGACCGTCACCGCCAGAGTCCCGGCCACCAGACCCCACGCCCATGTCGCAAGCAACGTGGGAAACATCCGACCGTGCACCGGTGGCAGCCTGCGGACCAGGAGCAGCGCACCGGGCACGAAGAAGGCGAAGACCGCGGCGAACCGGATCTGCAGCGCGGTCGCGTACAGATCGAGGTAACGGCTGCCGTCGCTACCGGCCTCCTCCCCGATTCCGCCGGACACCCCGACACCGAACCGAACCGAGTCCGGAGGGTCGTACGACCACGGAGTGAGCCACTGCTGGAGATCGGCCGCGGCCCGGCCGCCGAGCGCGTCTGCGGCGCCCTGCAGGTGCAGCGCCTGCACACTGGCCCCCGCCCACCACAAGAGCGCGGTGAAGAGCACCGCTCCGATCAGTGCCGGTATCACCGCACGTTTGTATGTCATGTGCTGTCCCCCGTTTTGGCCGCGCAGCCCGCGAACCCCTGGTCGCGTGGAGACTACGGGGCACTGATCACATACGGATCACGGGTTCAGGCAGGCTCGCCCGGAACGGCGAGTACCACAACGCGAGTTCAGCGTCGACGACGACCAACCGCCGCCGACACCCAGGGTCTGCTACACCTCCTGCCCCCGCAGGTCACATGCGTACCCGAGCCGCAGGATCTGCGACAACAAGTCGGCGCGGCGCAGCAGCGGTTCGACCACGTCCTGCGTGACGTTGTACACGTTCCCCAGCGGCCTGCAGGCCCTCGGCCGGAGCCTCGCCGTGCCGGCCGGAGTGCGCAGGGAAACCGTCTGAACCGTCATGAAGTGCAGCCATCCCGCATGCCTCCTCGCAGAACGGACCCACAGACCTCACCCGTCGGCCTCGTCTCGGAAGGCAGCGCCTGCCCTTTGGTTGCCGCCCTACTCCTGGGACACCTGGTACCCGTAAGGAAGACAGCTGATCCGTCCCGGGGGTTGCGCTGTCCCGCACAGCACCACTCACCACGAGGTAACGCCCTCCTTTAGAAGGCAGTGGTCACAAGTGCGTGGTCGGCGCCTTCTCGTCGGGCGGCCGGGGGCGTGCCGGTGCCCGCTGGTGCCGACTCCCGATCCGGTCGGCCCACCGGCGCCGCAGCCAGTCACCGGCCTCCCCCAGGACAACGAAGAAGGCAGCCGAGGCGGCACACTGCGCGAGTGAGGCGGACTGGTCAAGTGCCCTGCCCAGGAACCACAGGACGAGGGCGAGCAGCATCCACCAAACGGCGAGCGAGAACGCGAGGCGCGGCCTGCCGGTCACCGGGCGGCGTTTCTGGCCCGGTGCGGAGCGAGGGCCGCGTAGGTGCAGCCCGAAGCGGCGAGGACAGCTGCGGCGGCCGTAGCCACCACGATGATCGCGGGCGGTGCCTCGGCGAGGTGCGGGATCGTGTTGAGAGGGGCGGCGGAATAGAGGCCGAGCAGTGCCCAGCCGCGTGGACGCATGGGGGCGAGCCGGTGCCGCAGCCTGTGCGGTATCCGGCCAGTGACCAGCGCCAGCCCGGCCGGCAGCAGCGTGAGGGAGAAGAAGGCGAGACCGGTCCAGTGCCAAGTCATGGGTGCGGGGCTCCTGTCGGTGGGTGAACGGGGCGGGTCGACTCGGACGGGCGGCGGGGGCGATCATCGCAGGACATGTGGTCAGCGCGGCCGGGTCGGATGCCGTCGTCGGTACGGTCACGAGCCGCTCCTGTCGCGGTGGAACAGATGTGCGGTGAGCGCCCCGATGAGCAGGGCCCAGGCCGCGACAGCGGGGCCGGACTGGTGGCAGCCGAGCAGCACTACGGCCGCAGCGGACGCTGCTCCGGCGGCCATGGCGCGGCGATCGGTGGCGAAGGCCCACTCTTCGCGGGCGCTGCCCGGGCGCCTGAGTTCACCGACGGCTGTTCTGACCACCAGGACGGCGGCCATGATCGCGGGTGCCAGCAGCGAGGTGTCGGCGGCCATCAGCCGGACGCCCCGTCAGCCCGGTCCGGTCCGGCCGGTGTTGATGCGGCCGGTGTTGGTGCGGCCTGCTGGTAGATGTCCGGGATGCCGTCGGCGTCCGCGTCAGTGTTCTCCTCCTCGTACAGGCGCCGGTAGAGCCGGTTGCGGCGGCGCAGGAGCAGCGTGGCCAGCAGGGCGGAGGCCAGCGAGGCGATGAGGACCGCGGCCTTGACGTGCTCGCCCAGGGCGGTTTGCGGGAAGGCGAGTTCACCGATGAGCAGGGCAACGGTGAAACCGATCCCGGCCAGGGCGGCGAGGGCGAAGACATCGGCCCAGGCCAGGTCCGGGTTGAGTCGGGCGCGGGTGAAGCGGGCCGCGAGGTAGGTGCCCGCGAAGATCCCCACCGTCTTGCCGAGCACCAGGCCCACGACCACCCCGAGCGGCTCCGGACTGGAGAACACCTCCCCCACAGCACCCGTGGAGACACTGACACCGGCGGCGAACAACGCGAACAACGGGACCGCGATGCCGGCGGACAGAGGGTGCAGCAGATATCCGGTGCGCTCGCCGGGCGATGCGCTCTCGCCCTCGTCGCGAGTGGTGCGCAGGAGCAGGCCCATGGCGACGCCCGCGACGGTGGCGTGGACACCGCCGTTGTACATCAGCGCCCAGATCGTGATCCCGAGAGGGAGATACCACCACCAGCCGGTCACCCTCAGCCGCTGGAGCAGGTGGAAGACGACCAGACCGGCTAAGGCCCCGGCCAGCGCGTACGGATTGAGATCGGCGGTGAAGAAGGCGGCGATCACCAGGATCGCGCCGAGATCGTCGGCCACGGCGAGGGTGAGCAGGAACGCCCGCAGCGCAGCGGGCAAGTGGGTGGAGACAACCGCCAGAACGGCGAGGGCGAAAGCGATGTCCGTGGCCATCGGCACCGCCCACCCGTCCATGCTGCCGCCGCCGAAGCCCGCGGTGGCGGCGTAGAGGGCGGCCGGGACCGCCATGCCGCACAGGGCTGCGATGACGGGCAGCGCCGCTGTTGCCGGGCTGCGCAGCTCGCCGACCACGAGTTCGCGTTTCAGCTCGATCCCTGCCACGAGGAAGAACACGCTCAGCAGTCCGTCCGCGGTCCAGTGGCCGACGGACAGGTCCAGCCCGAGGGCCGGGATGCCGAAATGGAATTCGCGTATGTGCTCGTAGGAACCGCTGAGGGGGCTGTTCACCCACACCAGGGCCACTACCGCGGCGGCCAGCAGGATCAGGCCGCCCACCGTTTCCGTCCGCAGAGCGCGGGCGACGGCCTGCCGCTCCGGGAGCGGGAGCACGCCGAGGAACAGTGAACGGGACTGCGGGGCATCCGCCATGACAGGGGCCTCCGGGCATCGGCGACGAAGGGCCCATGGCCCCTTTCCACGCCGACCAGACTTCCCGGCACACCGCGCGTCACTTGACGCGTTCTTTACACTCTATCCGCTGCTGAGGCCCGTACACCTCGATGCGAAGCGGAATCGGTCCTCCTTGCTCCCCTCGTCCTCGGTCATCGGCACCGTGACGAGGTCCGCGCGACGTCTGGGACCGTCGGTCCGGCATGCCCTCTCCCCGGGCGGGTGATGATCATCGGAAGCAGTGCGCGTGTGTCCGGCCGCCTAGGATGAAGTCGCAGGCCGGACCTGGGCGCTCGTCGGAGCGTCCCCCGTACGCGAGCCACACGATCAACGCTCACGCCGAGAGAAGGGGACAGCCATGGGCACGCCACGCCTCAGCAGTACACCGTTGCCGGGTATCGGGGTCCGCTACGACCTGACGACGCGGGAGGAACGTCGCCTGTCCGTGGTCGCCCACCGCGACGGGCACCGCACGATCAGCGCCTACCGCAAGGATGATCCGGACGCCTGTGCCCTGTCCGCCCGGCTGACCTCGGAGGAGGCGGCCACCCTCATCGACGCGCTGATGCCCGCCCACCACACCCCGAACCTGCTGTCCACCACCGACCTGGGTCTCGTGGCCGAGCGCATCGAGCTGTCGGCCACCTCGCACTGGAACGGGCGTCTGCTGGGCGAGACCCGGATGCGCACCGAGACCGGCGTCTCCATCGTCGCCGTACTGCGCCGCGCGGAGGCGATCCCCTCCCCCACGCCCGACTTCCGGCTCGCAGGCGGTGACACCCTCATCCTCATCGGCACCCGCGAGGGCGTGGAGACGGCCGCCGCGATACTCGGGCGGGAGTGACCCCGCCATGCACTCCTCCGCCGTCTTCCTGATCGAGTTCGGCTGCATCATCCTGGTCCTCGGACTGCTCGGCCGATTCGCCGGACGCTTCCAGTTCTCCCCCATACCGCTGTACCTGCTGGCCGGCCTCGCCTTCGGCAACGGCGGACTGCTGCCCCTGGGCACCAGCGAGGACTTCGTCGCCGTCGGCGCCGAGATCGGCGTCATCCTGCTGCTGCTCATGCTGGGCCTGGAGTACACAGCCAGCGATCTGGTCTCCAACCTCAGGACCCACTACCCCGCCGGGCTCGTCGACGCCGCCCTCAACGCCCTGCCCGGCGCTGCCATGGCACTGCTGCTGGGCTGGGGCCCGGTGGCCGCCGTCGTACTGGCCGGTGTCACCTGGGTGTCCTCCTCCGGCGTCATCGCCAAGGTCCTCGGCGACCTTGGCCGCCTCGGCAACCGGGAGACCCCGACCATCCTCAGCATCCTGGTTCTCGAAGACCTCTCCATGGCGGTCTACCTGCCCATCGTCACCGCTCTGCTGGCCGGGGCCGGACTCGCGGCGGGCAGTGTCACCCTCGCCATCGCTCTCGGCGCGGCCGTCCTGGTGCTGGTCCTCGCAGTCCGCTACGGCCGCCACATCTCCCGCTTCGTCTCCAGCGACGACCCCGAGAAACTGCTGCTGGTCGTGCTGGGACTGACCCTGGTGATCGCCGGGATCGCCCAGCAACTGCAGGTCTCCGCCGCCGTCGGTGCCTTCCTGGTCGGCATCGCCCTGTCGGGCGAGGTCGCCGAGGGCGCCCACAGCCTCCTCTCGCCGCTGCGGGACCTGTTCGCGGCGGTGTTCTTCGTCTTCTTCGGCCTGCACACCGACCCCGCCAGCATCCCGCCGGTTCTGCTGCCCGCTCTCGCCCTGGCCGTCGTCACCGCCTTCACGAAGATCGCCACCGGCTACTGGGCCGCCAAACGGGCCGGCATCGCAGCCAAGGGGCGCTGGCGGACCGGCGGGACCCTGGTCGCCCGCGGCGAGTTCTCCATCGTGATCGCCGGGCTGGCCGTCACCTCCGGAATCGAGCCCTCCCTCGGCCCCCTGGCCACCGCCTACGTCCTGATCCTCGTCATCCTCGGCCCCCTCACCGCCCGCTACACCGAACCCCTTGCCACCCGCCTGCTCGGACAACGCCACCGGCCACCGGCCCCGGAGCCGAACGGAGGCGCGCCTGTGCCGACGGTCGCGTACGAGACCATCGACGACCAGGACACCGTTGGCCACGCGTGACCGAGCGCCGACCGACGTGAGGCGGCGGAGCTGTCTCCGGTGCGGCAACGGCGGCAGGTACCTGGTTCACCAAGGAAGGCGCAGAAGAGGCACCCTGACAACGCGGCCGATACCCTTCCGGCAGGTGTGCCGGGAAGCCTGATCGGCGATCGTCCGCCGCTGCCCAGGAGCCACTGATACGCCACTTCAGCTCGCACCACCGCCGGCAGCCCGAGCCCCGAAGCACGGGCGCTCAGGAGGTGGTCCGGCTGCACGGCGACCTGGACGCCCGTAACGCCGACGCGACCGGCCGGCGTCTGGTCCGCTCGGTCGTCGGCGGGGCGGAAGTCCTGGAGGTCGACCCAGCCGCCGTGCGGTACCTGAGTCCGGACGGCTGCGCGGCACTGTTCATGGCTCTGCGCGCCGCCCGGGCGCACAGCACGCGGCTGGTCATCATGCACGCGGACGAGCGGGCGCGATCCGTCCTGCATCAGATCGGCCTCTCCCGTGTCCTGTCGGCCGAACACGGCGACGACGCATAGGGATCGTGTCCTTGACGGCCGACCCGACGCTCTGTGCGGTGCTGTTCACCGACGACATGCCGACCTCGGTCCGGGTGACTACCAGCAGACCTGATTGGAGCCCTGCATCTACAGCACGTAGACAATTTCGCCGGCAGTCGAATCGCGTTCCGCATGCTTCAACGGAGTGATGGCAAGCCATACTTGACATGCGGGAATCGCCCCGTGGTGGCTCGGCAGCGGGAGAGGCAGCAATCCGGTGAGCAACGGTAACAAGGGAGTGGGGAAGGTCGAGGTGCGGCTCAAGTGGGACCCCAGTTCCCTGGGTCAGCCGCCCCATCACCTCGACATCATCGCCACGACCTACTCGGCGGACGCCCCCTACGGCCGACCCGTGTACATCGTCCACTTCGACAGCCGCTCACCGGACGGCACCATCAACATGAGCCGGCACAGCCAGACCGGCCAGGGCTTCGGCTACGTCGAAGCCATGACCCTGGAACTCGATCGCCTCGCGCCCTCGTTCGCCCGAGTGGTCGTGGGAGTGGCGATCCACCAGGACACCGGACCCAAGTTCTTCGGGGACATTTCGAACGCCGGAGTCCTGGTCGTCGAGGGGTACACGGAGCTACTGAAAGACGACTTCGCGCGGATCGCCGAATACACCGCCGCGACGTTCGCGGAGTTCACCAGGAACGCCTCCGGGACCTGGGAGTTCCGCGAATCGATCCAGGGGTTCGACAGTGAACCGGTGGTCTTCAGCGCCGAGATGGGCTCCGCTCCGCAAGGCTGACCGGGCGGTGTCACCAGGACCCGCGGTCGGCCATCGGCGACCCGGCCAAGGACATACGGCGCCCCGCCACCCTGCGGAAGCGTGACGGGGCGGCAGAGACTCCGCTCTGCGAGGGGGTCGCGGGCAGGAATCCGCGGCGGCCTCGTCGACGAGGGGACGGCGGGGCCAGGCGGGGCGTAACGCGCCACCCGGTCCTTGTTCGGATTTCGTGAACAGCCTGATCGTTGAAGAATGTGACCCGCATCAGGCGTGACCAGGGCTACGGTGTTCGCTTCGCCCTTCGACGATCCCCTTCGGTACTCGCGCCGAATCTGACATCAATCCTGCTGGCTCGAACCAGGGCCGTCCGCACGGAGTCCGGCATCAAAAACACGTAAAGATTGCCGGGATCAGGCAATGCCAGAGCCACCTCGCGCATGTGAATATTCGGTAACAGCGCGGTGCGGCGGGGCAAGAGGCGGTGAGGGCGGATGGGCTGGTTTCTGGGTCTCGGCATCGCGGGGGTCGTGCTCCTGTTGCTGGCCCTCGTCTTCGACGGTGTCCTCGAAGGGCTCTTTGGCAGCGTCGGCGTGCTGGACGGTCTCTTCGACGGGTTCCTCTCGCTGCCGGTCATCGCCGGATTCGTGTCCATGCTCGGCTTCTCCGGTGCGATCGCCATGGGCACCACGGGCGTGGGCGCGGTCGGTGCGACCGCGATCGGCACGCCGGCCGGACTCGCCACGGGCTGGCTCGCGTACCGCCTCAGCCAGGTGCTGCTGCGCGACCGCTCCGGTGCGGCACCGCGCCACGACGATCTGATCGGCACCTCCGCATCCGTGGTCACGGCTATTCCGGCCGATGGCTTCGGTGAGGTGCTGGTCCGTCTGGCCGGGCAACCCGTGAAGCTCTCCGCGAAGAGTCCGGTGCCCGTGGCCAGGGGTGCTGAGGTCTGGGTGGAGGCAACGCTGTCCCGGACAGCGGTGTCCGTACGTCCCGTGGAGCGCTGACCGAACCCCACCCCCGGCCGCTCCTGTCACACCGGCCCACGCGCCGGTGCCTGTTTCTTCACACGAACCCGTATCGATCCGCCGTCCCCCGGGAGGGCTGAGGGGCAATCATCATGAGTCCAGTCGTCTTCGCCGTAGTAGGAGTCGTCGTACTCCTCGTCCTGCTCGGCCTGGTCGTTGTCACCCGCTACAAGGTGGCGGGTCCGAGCCAGGCGTTCATCGTCACCGGGCGGCGCGGCAAGCAGGCCACCGATCCGGAGACCGGACGGATCTTCACCGACAACAGCGGGCAGAAGGTCGTGGTCGGCGGCGGCGTGTTCGTCGTGCCGTTCGTGCAGCAGAAGTTCACCCTCGACCTGTCCTCGCGGCACATCCCGGTCGCGGTGCGCGGCGCGGTCACCCTGCGGGGCGTGAAGGCGCACCTGGAAGGCGTGGCCATCGTCAAGGTGGGTGGCACCGAGGACTCGATACGGGCCGCCGCGCAGCGGTTCCTGATGCAGCAGGACGGCATCGTTGGCTTCACCCAGGAGGTGCTCTCCGGCGCGCTGCGTGCCATCGTCGGCCGGATGTCGGTCGAGGACATCATCCGCGACCGGGCAGTGTTCGCCGGGCAGGTCGCCGAGGAGGCCGAGGCGAGCCTGTCCGGGCAGGGCCTGGTGCTGGACGCCTTCCAGATCCAGGACATCACCACCGAGGGCTCCTACCTGGAGGACCTCGGCCGCCCCGAGGCCGCCCGCGCCAAGCAGGAGGCCGACATCGCCGAGGCCGTCGCCCGCCGGGCCGCCGAGCAGGCCCGGCTGAAGGCCGAGGAGGAGATCGCCATCGCGCAGCGGACGTTCGCGCTGAAGCAGGCCGAGATCAAGGCCGAGACCGATGAGGCCGCGGCCCGTGCGGCGGCGGCCGGTCCGCTCGCCGAGGCGGCCCGGCGCCAGCAGGTGCTGGCCGAGCAGGAGAAGGTCGCCGAGCGCCAGGCGGCGCTGACCGACCGCGACTTGGACACCCAGGTCCGCAAGCCCGCCGACGCCGCCCGCTACCAGGCCGAGCAGGAGGCCGAGGCCCGCCGTATCGCCCTGGTCAAAGAGGCGGAGGCGGACGCCCAGCGGTCCCGGCTGACCGGTGAGGGCGAGAAGGCGCACCGCGCCGCGCTCGCCGACGCCGTACGCATCGAGGGGGAGGCGGAGGCCGCCGCGATCGGCGCCAAGGGCGCGGCCGAGGCCGAAGCCATGCGGAAGAAGGCCGACGCCTTCGCGCAGTACGGCGACGCGGCCGTGCTGCAGATGCTCGTCGAGGTCCTGCCCCAGGTCGTCGCCAAGGCATCCGAACCGCTCAGCGCCATCGACAAGCTGACGGTCATCTCCACCGACGGCGCCTCGCAGCTCTCCCGCACGGTCGCCGACAACGTCACCCAGGGCGTCGAGCTGCTGAGCTCCACCACCGGAGTCGACCTCGCCGAGCTGCTGAAGAACCTCACCCAGCGCAACGGCGGCGCCAAGCCCGAGACCGCGGCGTCCGCCGAAGCCAACGGCAGGATCGAGATCGCCGGCTGACATCCGGACAGACAGTGGTGGGAGCCCGGGCGGTTGCGAACCGTCCGGGCTCCTCGGGGTCGGACGCCGGTGTGTGCCGGTCGCCGGCCGGCGACCGCGGGACGCTCGGTCGCCATGACATCGGCGAGCGGTCCTGAGGACGTCACCCCGGTGAGGCCGTGGTTCTGTTCTCCTCCACACGATGGTTCTGCCGGTGCCGCCGCGTATGTTTCGCGTCAATGACCTGGCCCGCCCGCCGCTGACATAGGACGGTGAGTACAGGAACCTTTCCAACGGATGAGGAGCCCGCCGTGCGCGCTCGTGACCTGGCGGTCGAGTACGAAACCGTGAGCGTCGACAGCGACGCCATGGACGCGGCCCGGCTGATGGCCGAGCACAACCTGCCGGCCCTGCTCGTGTTGGACGAACGGGGCGAGCCGAGGGCGATCCTTCCCGCCTCCCAGATGATCAAGATGCTGGTGCCCGCGTACGTCGTCGAGGACCCGACGCTCGCCGCCGTCGTCGACGAGAAACACGCCGACCGGCTCTGCCAGGCCCTGGCAGGCCGCCGCGTCGGCGACTGCCTGCCGCACGAGGCCACCCCACCGCCGACCGCCGACCCCGACCACACCGCGCTGGAGGTGGCCGCGCTGATGGCCCGCGTGCGCAGCCCGCTGGTGGCAGTGACGGAACGGAGCAAGGGCAGGCGTACGGCTGAGAGCACACGTCTGTTGGGCGTGATCACCGCGTCCCACCTCCTGCACGAGCTCCTGGGGGCAGCGGAGGCATCGGACAGCCCTTGAGTTCAGACGCGCTCACCGTTCTCCGAGCCGTTTTCAGGCGGGCTGGTGGCAGCCTGCCTGGAACCGTGTACAGATCTGGATGATCCAGCGTCCTACGGAACGCTACGAGCGGCCAACCCGACCGCGCTCCGCTACGACCCATGCAAGTCGAGAACCTCACGACCTCTCAGTCGTGCCTGTCGCCGTGCGGCCGTACGGCGTGCCGGGCCGTCGGGTTGGCCATGAGGTGGCCTGGATCGGCGGCCCGGGTGATGGCGGACTCGACGGCGGCGATGCGGTCCGCGAGGAGGCCGAGGCCCGCGATCGCACGAGTGAGCTGGTCGTCCTCCGGTCCGCCGAGTGCCTGGGTGCGGACGTAGGTGGTCTTGATGTCGGCCCACCGGGCGGCCTGCTCGGGTGTGAGCGTGCCGCGCAGTTCGGCCAGTTTCAGGAGGTTGGCCTCGGCGCCGGTGGTGAGGGTCTGGGACTCGGCCGTGTAGTGGTCGTCGATCAACGCGGACACTTCGGTGTCGTTCATGACCGGCTGGATACGTTGGGCGATCTTGTTCATGTTGCGGTAGGAGCCCTGGAGTTGGAAGGGCGGCTCGGTGCGGGTGGCCTCTGACTGGCCGGCGGAGGCGATGTACGCGGCGTTCACCGACATGACGGTGTCGCGGGCCGTGAGCAGGTGGCGCAGCACGGCCAGGATGTGCTGCAGCTCGGCGGACGCCAGGGAGTGGGTGAGCCGGTCCGCGCGGGCCGTGGTGTCGCCGTGCGCGAGGCAGATGAGCAGGTCGAGGTCGGCGCGGTCGCGGCCGGCGAGCGGGGCGAGGACCGGGTTCGCGGTGAGGGCGTTCTCGACGAAGCTGAGCGCGAAGGCGTCCTGCTTGCCGGTCAGGACGTCGCCGAGGTTCCGCACGTCGGCGCGGTTGGCGAGCATGTCCGGCACCTGGAAGCGCGCGCCGGACTCCGTGAAGGGGTTGCCGGCCATGCAGACGGCGAAGCGCTTGCCGCGCAGGTCGTAGGTGCGCGGCTCCCCGTCCCGTACGCCCTCCATGCGGCGGGTGGCGTCGCACAGCGGGATGAACTTCTGCAGGAGCTCGGGCGAGGTGTGCTGGATGTCGTCGAGGTGGAGGAGTGTGTTGTTGCCCGTCTCCAACGCGAAGTTGATCTTCTCGACCTCGCGGCGGGCCGTCGCGTTCGGGGCCTCGGCCGGGTCGAGTGAGGTGACGGCGTGTCCGAGGGCAGGGCCGTTGACCTTGACGAGGATCAGGCCGAGGCGGTCGGCGACGTACTCCATGAGGGTCGTCTTGCCGTAGCCCGGCGGGGAGATGAGCAGCAGCAGGCCGCCGGTGTCGGTGCGCCTGGACTCACCGGTGGTGCCGAGCTGTTTGGCGAGGCTGTCGCCGATCAGCGGGAGGTAGACCTCGTCGATGAGCCTGCCGCGTACGAATGCGGACATGATCCGGGGCCGGTACTCGTCCAGGCGGAGCCGGCCGTGCTCGGCTGCCACCAGCTCGGTTCGGCGGCGCTGGTAGGCGCGGTGCGCCGGGACGTCGTACGTGCGGAACGTGTGGGTGCGCGCGAGGAACTCGTCGACGCGGAGGGACAGGGACCGGTCGGTGATGCGGGGGTGGACGCCGAGCAGCCCGTCGACCTTCCCGGTCAGTAGGGCGTCGGAGTCGTAGCGGGCCAGGTCGGGGCAGAGTTCGGCGGCCACCGCCTCGGCCAGGTCGCCGGGGGTGGTGTCCGTGCCGGTCGAGGCTGCGTACGAGAACAGCCACGCCTCGACGAGTTGCCTGCGTGCGGCCAGGTCGCCGACTGCGGCGAGGTCGTCGTCGTAGGCCGACGAGCCCACCGTGCGGCGGAACTTGTCGAGCAGGGTGCGGGCGCTCGCGCCGGCGACGAAGCCGTCGGGACCGCTCGTCAGCTCCTCGAAGAGGTAGGCGGCAGCGGCCGGTGTGCCGATCGCCTCCGCCAGCTCCTGCCGCAGGTCGTCGATCGCGGGCGCCAGGCCGAACGTGTCCCGGGCGCGGGCCAGTGAGACTGCGCGCCGGTGCCAGTCCTGCCGGGCCTCGGCGGTCGTGCCGTGGGCCCAGAACAGCTGGGCGGTGGCGCGGGCCGCGGGCTCGTGGCGCAGGGTGCCCGCCTGGGCGTACAGGCGCAGGAGAGTGGCGAGGATCAGGGCCGCGTCGTGGTCGTGGACGCCGCGCTCGTACCCCTCGTCGTACGCCGCTTCCGCGGCCCGCCGTACGAGGTCGGGCAGGTCAGCCTCCTCCAGTGCCGCCGGCCCGTGCTCGTCCAGCAGCCGGGCGGCGAGGTGTTCGGCGCGGTAGACCTCGGGTGACTCCGACGGCAGCGGGCGGTCCCAGTAGGGGCGGGTGGCGGCGAAGTCGGGGTCGGTGACCGGGGATCGGTAGTCGGTGCCGGTCAGGGCGAAGGCCAGTCCCTCGCCGTGCGGGACGAGGGTGAGGTCGAGGGGCTGGGTGTTGACCGCGAAGCGGTGGGCGCCGAGGCGGAGGGTGCGGCCGTCGTCGGTGTAGAGGTCGGTGCGGTCGCGCAGGGACCGGCGGGCCTCCTGGCGGGCGGACTTGAGGCGGCCGTCGAGTTCCTCCGCCCTGACCTGGTCGCCGAGTTCGCGCAGCTCGTCGGCGACGCGGCGGACCTTGGCGACCATGGGGTCGGAGGTGAAGTACGTGGTGACGGCGTCCGGGTCGGCGAGCGTGGCGGCGCGCCGGGTGACGGTCCGCAGCACCCGGGTCGCCGAGTCGGCGAGGAGTTCGGCACGGCGGGCACGAGCGTCGGCGAGGGTCTGCTTACGGGCGGCGAACGCGTTGTGGATCTCGTCGCGCTTGTCCGCGAGGTCGCCGAGAAAGTCGTCGAACTCCGCGAACCGGGACTCCAGGTTCTCCAACTGGACAAGCAGGCGGGCGAGTTCCTCTTCGCACGCCTCGGGGCTGTCCGCGACGGCGAGCGCGCCGGTGACCGCCTGCCCGAGCAGGGCGAACTCGGCGGCGAAGCCGGCGCGCCCTTCACGGTCGAGGAGTGCGCGGCGGCGCACGTCGAGGAGGGCACGGACCCGGTTGACGCCGCCGAGGATCTCGGCGATCCGTCCCAGGACGGACGTACGGACGGTGGCGTCACCGATGTCGAGACCTGTGACGACCTCGGTCACCGTGCGCAGCCCGTCGGCGAGTTCGTCGAGGCGGGCGGTGACAGGCGCGGCCTCGGCGACGGTGGCGATCGCCTCGGCGTCGGTGACGAGTTGCTCGATGCCGGCCTGGTGGCCGGCGAAGGCGTCCTCACGTGCGAGGTGGGTGACGGCCCGCTGTACGAAGGTGGCGAGGTCGGCCTCGGCTTCGGCGGCGAGTTCGTCGATGCGCGCGGCGTCGGCGTACCGCATGTCCTTGAGGGTGAGCAAATGGCCCTGGGCGTGACGGAGTTCGGTCAGTCCGGCGACCCAGGCGGCGGCGCTGCGCGGGGACTCGCCGCGCAGACGCCGTACGACGGTCGCGACCCGCTCTCCGGCTTCCGTGAGCGCGTCCGATGCCTGCCAGGCGAGGGCCTGGACGGTCTCGAACTCGGCCAGAACCTGCTCAGCGGTGGCCCGCACCTGCGTGAGCGGCTCGTGCAGAGCGCCGAGTTGGGGCTCGGCCAGCCAGTGGTAGGAGTCGTCGGCGCGGACGCAGGCTGCCGCCAGTGCCGCGTACACCTCGCTCGTCGGAGTCGTCCCGGTGACCGCGCGGGTGATGGACAGGCAGTCGGAGACGCCGCGTACGAGGTCGGCGTTGCCGACACGGGCGAGCGGGCCGGTGCCGACGGGCTGGGCGGCGGCGTGGGTGTCGGAGACGAAGGGCGAGTTCCAGAGCTGGACGGGGTGCACGCGCTGCGGTTCGTCGTTGTCGGCGCGCAGCACGACGAGCGCGCCGTCGTCGAACAGGGCCCAGCCGTGGCAGGACAGCGGGGTCGCGATCTCCTTGCGGATCACGTTGTACGGCAGCAGCAGGCTGCGGCCTTCCACGCGCGCGTGGAAGGCGAACAGCACGTCCTCGCCGTTGGGCGAGCGGACCACTCGCTCGAACTCCAGGGCTGCCGTGTCCAAGGTGGCGGCGACGCCGTCGAACGTCTTGTACATGCCCGTGGCCAGGCAGTAGCCGCCGGGAAAGACGATGCCCTGGTCCTCGGGCAGCCGACGGCACACCTGCCCGATGCCGTCGAGGCGGACGACCGTCCTGGTGAGCGTATTGAACACCAGGTGGCGGTCGGTGTCCTCCTTGTAGGGACGCACGCGGATCAGGATCAGGGCGCCCACGCGCGCGTACGTGATGCGGGCGTCGGCGAGGGACTGCAGCGGCTCGTCGACCGGCTCCGCGTGAATGCCCTCGCCGCTCTCCGTGTCGTTCTCGACCTTGACGGTGAGGGTGCCGGCGGAGGTCGCGACGAAGACCTCGCCCTCGATGGAGACGTGCGGGTGGCGGCCGAGGACGTGGTCCTCGCGGGTCGTCTCGGTCCACTCGAAGTCGTGGGCGGACGGGACGGCGTGGTCGCGGTCCCCGCGCGCGTCCAGGAAGGACACCTGGCCGTCATCCGTCACGGCCCAGCGCAGGACGCGGATGTCGCCGGTTTTCTCGCCAGTCTGGAAGACGGCCAGCAACTTGCCTTCCAGGCGGCGCAGTTGGAGCAGGTGGGTCTGACGGTAGTAGCGGTAGAGGGCGGCGAACTCGCGGACGAAGGCCGGGGCGTCCAGCAGGCCGGGCACGGCGTCGGGGGGCAGCCGGTTCAGGTCGCGGTCGTGCAGGGCGAAGACGTCGTCGACGGTCGCCTCGGGCCCTCGGCCGAGGAAGACGTTGTGGCCGAAGAGCAGAACCTCGCCGACGGCGACGATGTCGCGGGGCACGCAGGTGTGCTCGGTGCGCAGCCGCTGGGTGCTCCTCAGCTCCAGCCGGGTGGAGCCGAACTCCTCGGTCCGGCGGGCGTTGAGTGCCTCGGCTCGGCGGGCGAGTTCGGCGGCCTGCGCGGTGAGGCGGTCGCGCAGCACCTCGTACGTGCCGGTGTCCAGACCGGTGGCCATGGGGTCCCTCTCAGAAAGTCGGAAAAAGCGGTCCGGAGCTGCCGTCCCCTGTGCGGCAGCTCCGGACCGCGGCCTGTCAGACCCTGGCGCTGCCGTTCAGGGCCGCGAGCGAGGCGTCGGCGACACCCAGTTCACCGGCCTTGCTGAGCAGCTGTTCCAGGGCGCCGGAATCGGCGCCGCGCGTCTTCATCAGCTTCATCAGCAGCGCGGAGACGGTCAGGTTCTGCACGTCCGCCGTGGAGACCGAGCCGAGAACGCGGCCGAGGTCGTCGGTGAAGCTCGACGATCCGTCCAGCCAGGGCCCCGCGAGGGCCTGTGCCGTCTTGGAGTGCTGGACGAACCCGTCGACGCTCTTGCCGAGCGCGATCGAGTTGACGAGCCGGTCGAAGAAGACGGACTCGCCGCCGACGATGTTGATGTCGGCGTTCTCCAGTCCGGTGGCGAGGATCGTGGCCTGCGCCTCGGCGACGTGCTTCTGCGTGTCGAGCCCGGCGAGCCGGATCTCCTTCTCCGCCTCCAGCCGCAGCCGGTACTCCTCGTGGCCGCGGGACGCCTCGTCGAGCGCGGCCATCGCCGCCGCCTTCTCGGTCAGGCCGGCTGCCTCCGCCTTCAGCTTCTCGCCGATGCCCTCGGCCTCGGCGAGCGCCTTCGCCCGGGCGCCCTCCGCCTCCGCCCGCATCCGAGCCCCGGCCGCCTCCGCCTCCGCGCGGCCGGCCTTCTCGATGACCTCGGCCTCCTTGTCCCGGACCTGGACGGCCGCCAGGCCCTCGGCGGCGGCCTCGGCCTGGACGCCCTCGGCAAGGCGCAGCTTGGCCTGCGCGTCGAGGTCGGCCGACTTCAACCGGGCCTCGGCCAGGGTGATTTCCTCGGCCGCGCGGTGGACGGCGGCCTGCTCGGCGGCCTCGGCCGCCTTGATGTCCTTGACCAGGTTCTCCTGTGCCTCGGCCTCGGCTGCGATGATCACGGTCTGCCGGTCGCGCTCGGCCTCCTCCACGGCCCGCAGCTTCTTGATGGCCTCCTCCTGCTCGGCGACCGTCCGGTCCACCGCGATCCGCTCGCGGACGACCTCGGCGATCTCCCGCTTCTCGGCCTCGACCTCCTTGGAGGCGGCGATCTGCGTCAGCTGCGTCTCCCGCTCCCGCGCGATGACCTCAAGCTGCCGGTCCTTCTCGATGCGCTCGTTCTCGATGGCGATGACCCGCTCGCGGTTCTTCTGCGCGACGGCGACCTCACGGGCCTGGTTCTCGCGCTGGATGCCGAGCTGCTCCTCGGTCTTCAGGAAGGCGCCCTGGGCACGCAGCCTCTCCTCCTCCATGACCCGCGCCGTCTCGGCCTCCTCACGGGCCCGTACGGTGTCGATCTCCCGCCGCTGCTTGATCTCGGCGTCGGCCTGGCGGCGCTCCAGCTCCAGGATGGCCTCGCGGGCGTCGACGTTCTGCCGGGTGATCTCCTTCTCCTCGGTGCGCTGAGCCTCGTTGGTGCGTACGTGCTCGATGGCCGTCAGTTCGGTGATCTTCCGGATGCCCTGGGCGTCCAGGACGTTGGCCGGGTCGAGCTGGGTCAGCGGCGTCTGCTCCAGGTAGTCGATCGCCGCGTCCTCCAGGTGGTAGCCGTTGAGGTCGATGCCGATCAACTCGATGATCTTGTAACGGAGTTCCTCGCGCTTGGTGTAGAGGTCGGTGAAGTCCATCTGCTTGCCGACCGTCTTCAGCGCCTCGGAGAACTTCGCGTGGAACAGCTCCTGCAGCGTGTCGCGGTCGCTCGCGCGCACGGTGCCGACGGCCTGGGCGACCTTGATGACGTCCTCGACGGTCTTGTTCACCTTCACGAAGAACGAGATCCGGATGTCGGCCCGGATGTTGTCCTGGCAGATCAGCCCCTCCTTGCCGGCCCGCATGATCTCGATGGTCTTCACCGAGATGTCCATCACCTCGGCCTTGTGCAGCACCGGCAGCACGACCTGCCCGGTGAAGGTCACATCGACCTTGCGCACCTTGGAGACGATGAGCGCCTTGCCCTGCTCCACCTTGCGGAACAGCCGGGAGACGACGAGCAGCGCAGCGGTCGCGACAAGCAGGCAGGCGGCGATGAGCACGCCGACGCCCACGGTCATGGAGTCCATGGGAAATCCTTGAGGTCTGCGATGAGTTGGCGCCTCGACAGCGAGGCGGGGCGGCCCGCTCGGGTGCGGGCAGGTGCGTCAGGTGCTCAGGTGCTCAGGTGCTCAGGTGTGGCCACGCGGTCCGACCGCGGTCAGGTTGCGGCTCAGCTGTGAGCGCGGCGACTGCCGGGATCGTACGGAGTGGCACTCGCCGTATGTCGAAGGTGCGGCCCGGCATGGCCGGGGAACAGCCCGGCGAGAGACACCGCGCACCTTCGGGTCGCGGTCCAGGCGACGAGGACGGACAGTCCGAGCAGTGCGACCCGGGCCGCGGCGCCACCGAGACCGCTCAGGTGTGCCGGGCCCATCAGGACCATCCCGGTGAGGCTGAGGAGCCAGGTGGTCGCGATCACGACGGAGACCGCGACGGCGACCGGCACCCCGCCGAAAGACCGGGCCAGATACGGGGCGTCGGCGTCGAAGTCGCGTACGCGGGCATGGCCCAGCAGGACCAGAAGCCAGAAGCCGAGAGCGACCACGAGGGCCGAGGTGAAGCTGACGGTGGGGAACCGTGCGGCGGCTTCGACGAACTGCCCCATGCCCTTGCCCCCGAATCGATTCCCCGAGCCCCGGTGCCCACCCCTGCTGCGCGGGCGCGGCACCGGGGCTGCTCCCCGTGTTTCTTCAGCCCTATCTTGAACTGCCCATGCCGTACAGCGCATTGCCGTGTTCCGGCAATCTTTATGCCTTCTTGATGCCAGACGACGACAACTGCGGCGAGGGACCGGCCGTTGTCCAACCTGACCGTCGTCGTCCGGTCCGGTCGACGGCAACTTCGGGGACGGAGAAGAGATGGGCCGAGTCGCATACGGAGCCGTGGGAGACCGCCGGGTGGTGGACGGCCGGGCAGCAGGAGGCCGGAACCTCAGTCACCTCGCTGCCGACGGGAGGCGGACGCAGCCATGAGGCGTGTGCCCCCGCTTCCCGGCCGGACCCGGCACCCGGCACTTCCGGGCCACATGGTGGTGTGCGGCGACGACGCCCTCGCCGAACGTCTCGTCGCCGAGCTGCGTGAGCTGTGCCGCACGCGGGTCACCGTCGTCGTGCCGGCGCTACCGGGTACCGGCACCGCCGGAACTGGCCGTCGGCCCGCTCACCGTCCCGTCCCTCCCCCGCGGCATCCGCTCCCGGCCCCGTGCTCCGCCCAGGATCTGTCACTCTTGTCCGGCGTGCGTCAAGAATGCGTAGGCAAGGCGTCAAGAACACAGGAGGTCGTGTGACAGGGCGGCAGGTCCCCGACGAATATCTGGAGGGGTATGTCCAGATACTGACCGCCGTGTGTGCGACGGGTCGCCGCTTCACCAGGGACGAGTTGGAATCCCTGCGGACCCAGGGGGAACGCGCGGCGGAGGCCGGCTTCGGGGTGCGGGCCGTCGTTCGTCGACATCTGGCAGTGGCCCGTGAACACTGGCCCGTCCTCTCCGCCTCGGCCGGTGAAGCCGCGCTCGCCGCCGTCGAGCAGGCGATCGATGCCTTCGCCGAGGGGCACGAGCGGTCACAGCAGCTCGCCGTTCGGCAGGAGGAGGCGGTACGGCGAGAGTTCATCGACGACCTGCTCTACGGCCGCAGCGACCTGGGCCGTCTGTCGGAGCGCGCCGAACGCTTCGGTCTGCTCCTCTCCCGCGCCCACGCGGTCGCCGTCGCGCAGGGCGGCAAGCCTGTCGAGGAGACCGATCCGGCCACCCGTCAGGTGGAGAGCGCCGTGGTCGGCCGGTTCGGCGAGCGGCGCATTCTGCTCACCACCAAGGACGGCCGACTGGTCTGCATCGCGCCCGGGGACCAGGACGACGTCCTGACGTTCTTCGCCAAGCAGGCGTACGCGGTCACCGAGGGCGGCCAAGTCGCCATCGGACGTCCCCACCCCGGCGCCGGCGGCGTCGTGCACTCGTACGAAGAGGCACTCAACGCCCTCGACCTGGCAGAGCGGCTGCAGCTCCACGAGCCCGTACTGCGCGCGGCCGACCTCCTCGTCTACCCGGTGCTGACCCGCGACCGGCAGGCCATGGCCGACCTCGTCGACAACACTCTCGGCCCCCTGCTGAGCGCACGTGGCGGCGCCCGTCCCCTCGTCGAGACGTTGACGGCGTACTTCGACTCCGGCTGCGTCTCCGCCGAGGCGGCGCGGCGCCTGAGCCTCAGTGTGCGGGCCTTCACCTACCGGCTGGAGCGCATTCACAAGCTCACCGGCGCCGACCCCGGCGATCCCGTGCACCGCTACACCCTGCAGACCGCGGTGATCGGTGCCCGGCTCCTCGGGTGGCCCGACGACGAGGTGTGACGTCCGCCGCTCACCGATCCGGTGTAAGTGTGAGTGTGAGGGACAGGGATCCGGCCCGCTTCGGCGCGTCAGCCGAGCGCGAAGTAGCGCAGCCACACATAGGCGAGCGCAAGGGTCACGGTCACGCCCGTGACGACCAGGCCGTACTTGGTGAACTGCCAGAAGGAGATGGGCTGGCGGTTGCGTTCGGCGATGCCGAGGACGACGACGTTGGCGGAGGCGCCGATGGCGGTGGCGTTGCCGCCCAGGTCGGCGCCGAGGGCGAGGGCCCACCACATGACATGGCCGCTGCCGCCGCCCATGTTCTGGACGAGGTCGCTGGTGATGGGGGCCATGGTGGCGACGTAGGGGATGTTGTCGACGATGCCGGACAGGACCGCAGAGGCGCCGAGCATGGTCATGGAGCCGCCGAGTTCGTTGTCACCGATCGCGTCGGCCAGGGCTTTGGAGACCTCGCCGATCACACCGGTCTCGATCAGGCCGCCGATCATGATGAAGAGGCCGGCGAAGAAGGCCAGGGTCGGCCACTCCACCTCCTTCAGCACCTCTCCGGTCTCCGCCTTGGAGACGGCGATGAGCAGTCCCGCGCCGAGCAGGGCGACGACGCTGGGCTCGTAGTGCAGCACCGGGTGCAGGACGAAGCCCGCGACCACGAGCACCAGGACCACCAGGCCCTGGACGAGCAGCGTCCGGTCCTTGATGGCCTCACGCTCCTCCAGCGCCATGATCTCGGCGGCGCGGTCCCCGTCGTAGACGAAGGACTTGCGGAACATCACCCGGCACAGCGCGAGGAGCGCGGCGACCAGGACGACCACGATCGGTGCCAGATGGACCAGGAAGTCGTTGAAGGTCAGCCCGGCCCGGCTGGCGATGATGATGTTGGGCGGATCACCGACCAGGGTCGCCGTGCCGCCGATGTTCGACGCCATGACCTCGGCGATCAGGAACGGGACGGTCGGCAGGGCGAGACGCTCGCAGACGAGCAGTGTCACCGGTGCGATCAGCAGCACCGTGGTGACGTTGTCCAGCAGGGCCGAGGCCACCGCCGTGATCACGACCAGCATGGCCATCACCCGGAAGGGCTTCGCCCGCGCCCTCTTCACCGACCAGATCGCCAGGTACTCGAACATGCCGGTCTGCTTCAGCACTCCGACGATCATCATCATGCCCATGAGCAGGAAGATGACGTTCCAGTCGATACCGCTGTGCTCGGAGTAGAACGCCGACTTGTCGTCGGTCGCCCCGATCGCCAGCATCAGCCCGGCACCGCCGAGCGCGACGGCGACACGGTGGATCTTCTCGCTGATGATCAGCGCGTACGCGCCGACGAAGACGACGACCGCCGCCCAGCTCTGCCAGTCGTTCACGGTCCTCCGATGAAGTGCTCCAACAAGACGTCCGCGGTGATCGCGCCGAGCAGTGCGACTGTCCCCCCGTCGCGCTCGATCACCGCGACGACGGCACAGTCCTTGCGTGCCATGACAGCAGCGACCTCCGACGGCGACTCCTCCGGACCCACCAGAGCGGGCGTGACGCGGTGTCGAGGCAGCCAGTCCGCACCGACCACCCGGAGAGCGTTTCCTGAGCGCCGTCGTCCAAACGACCGGCGATCAGAGTCAACAGTGGGTCCAGGCCGTCGGGTTCAGGCACCAGGGCACCGAGCAGCCGAGCGGCTGGGACGATCGCGTACGGGCACTCCACCTGGTCGAGAACCAGCAGGGCGGGCAGTCGCTCGCGCACCAGCAGCCGCGCCGCCTCCTGGGCGTCGTCGTCGACCCGCACCGTCGGACAGGGGCGGGCCAGGTCACGCGCGAGCGTCAAGGCGGCCCTCCTCGGGCGGAGCGGTGGCGGGCTCGTCCTTGTCCGGGATGCCGATGAGTTCGTCGACGTCGAAGGCGCGGGCGATCGGGACGTCCGTCGAGCTGTGGGCGATGATCGAGAAGGCGATGCAGACCGCGATGAGTGTGAACGCCTCCTCGGCCTGTGGGATGCCGGACTGCAGCACCAGCAGGCCGTAGACGACCGAGGCGAAGCCCTTGGGCCCGAACCAGGCCGCCACCAGCTTCTCCTTGCGGGAGATCGTCGTGCCGAGCAGCGAGGCCGGGCGGATCAGCACGATCGCCAGGATCACGGCCACCCCGATCGGAAGAGAGATTTGTCCCCTACTTGCCGACCAGGCTTCCCGGCACACCGAAGCGAACCTTACCCGCCCTTGACGCCTCTTCGGCAGATCCCTGATGGGCACCACACAGGCAAGGACATTGCCAGAACCCGGCAACATCGCACCGTTTCAGCTGAGTTCGGTGAAGGTTCCCACCGTGTGGGTCTTACCAGTGACGCCGATGACATCGCCCTTCTACAACGACCGCGTCGGCGGTGGCCCGGGTGAAATCCTCACCGACAACAGGCAGGCCACCGAGTTCGCGTCGGCGCGCGGGACGACCAAGGCCGATGTGGCCGTCGCCGCACAGCACATTCGCGAACGCGCTTACAGCCAGGGTCGGAAGGAGGCAGGGGCCACTCCCGCCAGCTCCTTGCCCTGCGGCGCGAACGCGGTGGGCGGACAGGTCAGCGGACCGCGTCATGACGGCACCCCATTGAACGCCCGCCCAGAGTGAGCACGACCACAGACACGGTCGCCGCGGTCCCAGTGGACAGCGCGTCCGCGACATACCGATCGAACTCCGGACGCAGCAGGTCGACGAGCCAGAACAGCACGACAGCCCCCGCGAGCCCCGCCACGACCGCCGTCGGCCAGGAACGGCGACGCGTCCAGAACCAGCACACAAGCCATATGCCGACGAGAGGCGCCATCGAGAGTTGAGGTTCGTCCAGCGCGGCGAGCACACCGTAGCCCAGGCCGCTGACCGTCCAGCACACCGCAGCCACGAACACCGCCTCACTCCAGGACACGGGCCGGTTCACGCCTGCCACCCTCCGTTGAAGACCGGGGCAATACGCCGCCCCCAGCGCCGGCCGGCGAAGGCAACCGGGACGGAGCCAAACACGAGCGGCCCTGCACACCAGCGGATCACGGCCACGGACCAGACTAAATCCCTGCAGACCACCCGAGTCGCCGTCTCGGCCGCGCGAGATGTCCCCGGCAGCCTGTAGCTGAACCCCCAGGCACGGACCACCGACCCAGCCCCCTGGACCGACTCGACGACCGGAACGGCCGGACCACGGCCCGTCACCCCCAACCCCACGCAGCCCAGTCTCGTGGCCACGGACATGCCCGCCTCTCTTCACATTTCCGGCGGCCCTCAGAAAGCCAAGGCCACCCCGGCTCATCATGATGGCCGCCCGAACGCGGCATCTCACCCACCGGACCCGGCAGTGAGCCCGCACAGCTGCCTTCCGACACCCGGCAACATGCGTGCCCACCGCCCTGGCTTTTACTGTCGGCGTCGGCTCAACGACGCCACCGGCATTTGCGTCTCGAACGGCGGGGAAGAACGCAAAGATCCTGGGCCGTCATCCGCGCTTCTTGATCCGCCTTGTACTTGGCAAGGACCTCAACCGAATAGATCCGGGGGTTCCGATCGCATGAAACAGCCGAAAGGCCATTCACGCAGGCAAGCAGCCCGGAACCACCCATCGCGGCAGGTCACAGAACTCGCTGGTCTCTTCTGGGACATCGACCATCGGGAACCGACAGCTCCGCGCAGAGCGTCGCCCGCCCCCGGCGCTCCGTCTATATACGCCACTCTGACAGGGCCCGACCTGCCAATCGATCGCCGCCTGGTCGCCCGCTTCAGCCGATGTCGGCTCCTCACGGCGATCACCGTGCCGAAGGAAGTAGCGACCATCCTCGGTAACCTCCACGAGCGCTTCCCCGCCGCCCCGACTGATCCTCAACAACCCTCGATCACGCAATGCATAAGCCGACCGCCAATCCCCCGGCGCCCAGGCTGCGGGATGCTCCTCACCGGCCGCGAGCCGTTCGAGCAGTGCGCGTTGCCGTTCATTCGGGTCAGACCGTCGATCCACGATCACCAGCCCACAGCGCATCCGTATGCCCTGTACAGAGCCGAAAGAGTGGCTCCTGCCTGTGGGAGTTCTCTGGGACTTTCCTGGGACTTCCGACCGCATCAGGCAGTACGAGCGTGAAACAACCGAAAGAGCATTCATGCAGGTCAACGCCCTATGACAGCAGGGCCCCGCAGGTCACAGCGTTGACTGGTCTCTTCCGGGACATCTGAACGTCAGGAACCAGCAGCTCTGCGCAGAGCGTCGCCCACCCTCGGCGCCCCATCGATATACGCCACCCTGACAGGGCCCGGCCTGCCCAACATGTCGCCTGCCACCCCATCAGAACGAGCGTCATTTCAGCGTCAAGATATCGCCTGTAACGCCCACACCGCACATAACGCGCATGCACAAAACCGCAGGTCAGGAGCCCTTAGCCACAGGCTCCAGAATCGCCACGCACTCCACATGATGAGTCATCGGAAACAGTTCAAAAGGAACTCGATTCTCGCTCGTGGAGCTCGTCAGCAGATCTAGCCGGAGCCAGCGCAGCCCAGCGCCAGTCCGCGTCGCTGGCGGGGAGGGCACAGTCAAGCGTCACCGCTACGACTGACACGCCTTCTTGTTGCCGCTGTGTCTCACCTTCCCGCTCCTGATGCTTCTGGACTTCGACGAGGCTATGGCCACGAGCTGGGCATTTGCGTTGTTTTGAGGTACCCCAACGGTCGCAGTGAAAGTAGGCCGTGAGAAAGATCCCAGCAGTCCTGGGCGCCTGGAGGTATCCGGCTACGAGCTGCTTGGCCAGAGCCGTATCGAGGGACTCGTTCCAGCGACCCTTGCATTCGATGACGACTCTGATGGGATCGTTCCCTGTTCCCTGATGAGCAGGTGCTTCGATCTGGATGTCGGTGCGCAGTCCGGGGAATCCTGGACGGCGTACTTGAACTTCACGGTTGATGACGACTCGGTGGCCGCCGATGTCCTGTAGGAGAAAGGTTGCGACGATGTCGCTGAAGTCTTCTTCCCAGCACGGCCACCATTCGGAGTGATTTACGCTGGCTCGCTCCCGGTTCCACAAGGAGACGATCAGCCCGTTGGGTCGGTGCAGGGCCTTCGCGAAGCGATCGAGGGATTCGAGGACGATGTCGAGCAGATGGCGCTCATCTGCGATCCAGTGCAGTTGGGCGGTATCGGCGAGGCGGATCAGTTGTTCTGGTTCGATCGGTTCGGCGTACCGCGCGGCGGCTGCCCGCGTGGTGGCGCGGGCCTCTGATCGCAGCTGCCAGATGCCGGGGTACTCCTCGGAGAGAGTGCGCAGTTCTGCCGCGGCATCCTGGGTTGTTTTGCGGGCGAGGATGCTCGGCAGGGTGCGGGCCATGTCGTGCAGTCGGTCGTCGTCTCCGACGAAGCCGGATTGCAGCGGGCGGTTGACGATGGCATGGATACCGACGTGGTTGACGAGCAGACGGTAGAAATCTGCAAGATCGCGTTCGGGGAGCGCGGCGACGGCCGTTGGCCAACTACCCGGCGGAGCGGGCATGCGCGTCAGTTGGTACAGGAACGCGTTGAGGGTGTCTGCATCGTCGAGACGACGGCGGATGAGCAACCAAACGGCCGGCAGGAACGGGAGATGCAGGAGGGCGACTGCCGCAAGCATCCATCGGACGTATTCTGGTGAGTTGGCTGCGTGCTCCGCTGGATTGCCGGCAAGGGCAGCGACCAATTGAAGGGTCGCCTTCGCATCCCCACAGACCGCGAGTTCGCTGAGAACGGCACGCCACTGCTCAGGGCGTCGATCCGCGTGCCCGGCCCAGGTACGCAGAGCACGATGCACGCTGTCCAGTGGCAGCGCTCCACACGTACGGGCAATTGTCTGTGCCACGTCGTCGTGTACGCCGTCAAGGACCGCTGCGGTCAACTCGGAAAGTGGCGCCCCAGCCCTTTCGGCGCACAGCATGAGGAGCCGGAGATGAGTGTCATGCACGTCATCACGGGGGTAGACGGTCGCCAGGGCAACGGCCCATCCAGCCCACCTACCAGTCTCCGGCGGAACAGTTGACAGGGCATCAACCAGAGCGAGCGCCGTCAGTTCGGGAGCAATGCGAAATTCGATGGCGCCATAAGGCACTAGATTCTCGACGCTCAACGGCGGAACGGTGCTCAGCACATGGAAGGCGGCCCGCAAGAGGAGGCTGTCTAGTTGGGTACCGGCTGGCGGCCGAGACGGAGCCTCGGACGCTGCGGCGATCCATGCGCCTTCCCATTTGGTTGGGGAGCCGTCTGCTGTGTGGTGAAGCTCGCTGACAACTCGCGCCCACGCGCTCCGTACCTGATCTGGTCCACTGGTGAGGACAGTGTCGAGCGCCGCGCGCAGAGCGGCCTCGTCGTAAGTGTTAGCTCGGCGCTCGGCCTCTTGGAGCTCGCGCTGCTCTCGCTCCCAGGGTGCCTCCGCCGGAGGGCTGTCCCAGGATGCCGTCACAGCGCGGAGAGTCGGGTGAGCACCTCTGGCGGCAAGGGCCCGGCCCAGCATGGTGGGGTCCTCGGGAGGCGGGTATCCGACCGCCAGGCGGGTGACCTGCTCGCGGACGGCAGACAGCAGGTCCCAGTGCTCCATCCAGTACAGCGCGTCGGCCTGGGGGAGCAGGTCGGCGCTGATCCGACCGATGTGCAGCGCGAGGAATTGCTCTGCACTGGCGCGGGTGAGCAGCAACAACGCGAGGTCACGCCTGGTTTGGGGTTCCCGGCCCAATGCCTTTGCCAGATCCTCTAGTGGCGTGTGCAGGTCTTGGGTGTAGAGAAGTTCATGGCGACCGGCGAGTCCGACCAGGGCGTCAGCCATGTTGGACAGGATGGCGTCGGTGAGTTGTGCCTGACTGGCGAGGGTGATGGCGCGGGCAAGGAGGGAAACGGCCAGCGCGTGGCTCGGGCCGTCTGCCGTGTCGCAAAGGACGTCGCGGGACCAGGTGATGGCTTCGTCCAGGTCGGTCACGTCGATGAGTTCTGGAATTTCCCGGCGCAACATGTAGGCACGGCCGATCAGTTGTGGGTCCGGGGGGCGCACACGGCTGAGGAAGTCCGTCAACGTGATGTGGGCGGGCCACAGTTGGCGCAGCGCCGCGGCCACGATCTCTGGGGATTCGTCGTGTGCCAGGGCCCGGATGTGCTCGACCACTTCGGTCTCCGGTGCGCTGATTGCGGCCAGGGCCGCCACCCGTACCTCAGCATGCGTATCCCGGTCTTCGGCGAGAGCCAACAGTTCGACGCTCAGCTCGGGCCGACGACATGCCCGGGCAATGCGGACCGCGCCGAAAAGTAGATTCACCTCTGTCGTGGCCTTCAGGTACGGCCGTAGCTGGTCCGCGATCTGAGGGTGATCCAGGCGATGGAGTGTCGTGCTGTCGAGCCTGACGGTGTCGTCGCTCTTCAGCAGAGCGAGCAGCGCCTCAACAACACGGGTCCGGTCACGGTCCGTTCGCCTCTCCAGGTCGGCGAGGAGAAGGATGAGCGGATCGTCCCGGAGCAGGTCTTCGAACACCGCTGGGTCCACTTCACTGCGCCAGGCCGCAACTTCCTGATGTGCCGGAAGGACGTGCCGGGACGGCCCATCGCCGATCCACAACAATTCCCGCTCCACGGCCGTCTGGATCTCTCGGCCTCGCAGAAACTCGGCGGCGAGAAATTCCTGGTAGCTCTTGTGCGCGAAGGCCCACCGATAGTCACCTACTGGGACCAGCAAACTCGACTCGGTCAGCTGGCTCAGCTCATTCATCGTGCATGGTACGGGGCTCCCGAGATGGCCAGGTTCGCCGCCTGGAACCAGGCGGGACAGCTCAAGATCGCCAACCCCAGGCTCCCCGGATTCCGGCGCCCCATCCGCCAGCGCCGTGTGCGGTCCGAACTGCAGAGCGGCTGCAACCCTCGTAGCGACGGCGAACAAGTGCTCGCCCGTTGCCTGGGTGCGCCGCAACTCTGTTCGTTTCGGGCGGCGTGTCTCCTTGCACAAGTGCAGGCACGCGTCGCGATACGCCTCGGCAGCCGTGTCGGGGAGGGTTCCACGGGTCCTGTAGCTCGTCAGCATCTGCCGCAGAGTCATCGGATGAGTGGCCAGCGCCACCAAGCCGCGTTGCTGTACCACCTCCGAGAATGCTGCTGGGTCTTCAAGTCCCACGCTACGGGCGGCGAGAGTCACATCATCTCGCGAGAGCGGAGCCAGGCCGACCACTGCCACCCGGTCCTCCGGCCAGAGCCGCGCAAGGTCCGTCTCCAGCCCGGCTGGCCATCGAGCCGTGCGGCAACTGATACGCAGCCGCAGTCCCTTTCGCGCCTCGCCCTCCAGACCCTCCAGCTGCTCGATGATCAGCTGGTCCAGTTCCAACAGAACGTCCAGCCCTTCATCGAGGCCGTCCAAGAGCACATGCCACTCGCCAGCCCCCGCCGGTGGCTGGAACACCGCGGTCAGTTTCGTCGCGGCACGGGTCGCGTCTGTACCGCACTTGCCAAGATCAAACCGCTGTACAGGAAGGCCCGCAGTCTCAAGGTCTCGGTGTTCCTGCTCAAACGCGAAGGACTTGCCCATCCCCCACTCACCGCGCAGGACCAGGACACGAACCGCTCGTTCGTCAGCCAACAACCGCCCCGGAGCAACACCGGAAAATGCCGACGCAAGTGGCCAGCCGTACCTGTCAGACTCCGGCGGTTCCCCCAGCGGAAAGACCCGCCGCTTCCAGGGCAGAAACGGCCACTCCATGACGCACCACTCCCAGCGATACGAAGCCGGACAACACAACCCTCACACCCTAGGACGCGCCACTGACACCCCGCCCGCAATGAAGCGGACCGCCATCCAGCAGACGGTTACCCACCGACCCACTGTCCGGACGTCTCGCCTCCAACGACTACTCATCGTGACCACCTCGCCTCATCAGGCGGCCACGGATACTCCGTGGCTCCGCATCTCCCAAAGGACCTCGTGTGGGGAGAATCTGGGGAGTATGAGCGGTGCTGGGGAGACCGTGGGGAGAATCGACCGCGCAACCTGGAACGATCCTGAAAGACACCGAAAGACTCATCTGCACAGGCCAGGGGCGGTAGCCGCCGCATCACCGGAGGTCAGCGCTCCCAGGTAGACAACTTCAAGAAGATCTCTTCAAGCATTCCCTTGGCGACCAGCGCACCTATTTCCGAAGGAACTTGAGGTTCGCTGCCACAGCTTCACTTGGCCCGAGCAGCGCAAAGACATACCTGACGCCCCATCGCAACGAGCGTCATTTTAGCGTCAAGATATCGCCCGTAACGCCCGCACTGCACATAATGCGCACACCCAAAACTGCAGGTCAGGAGCCCTTAGTGACAGTTTCAAGGATGACCACACACTCCACATGATGCATCGTCGGAAAGGCATGAATCGGCACTGCACCTGATACGTCAAGCATGTACGCGATCGTCTACGCATCCGGCGAATCTCGTCACCCCGTGGGAGCCGCGCTCCGGCGATCTCGTCGTGAGCGAGGGGAACATAGCCGCACATCGCCGGTTAGCCAAACCGGCGTTCCTGCAGACGATTGTTGTCCAACGTCTGCCCCGAGCACCACCGCGGATCGATCCATCGGCGAGAACTCACCACCGCTGCAGAGGTGGAATCCCTGCTCTCCGTTTGCGCGTCGTCCGTCGCCAGAGGTTCTTCTCCAGGACCCGTTTGGTGCTCCTTACCGCCCGGAGATCCACCACACTTGCCCCCCGAACCGATAGCAGCTTCCACAAACCGTCAGCCGCGCAAGCAACAGGAGGGCGCGCCACACTCCGTAGCCAGATGCGCTGTCTCCGTCCAAGATGACAACCGTTCGTCACTCCTGGCCAACACCTGGTACTCGACGAGCGACCTCGCCGCCTGTCTGCACGTGGACACCTCGACTCTGCGGCGCTGGCGCACCGCTCGACCACCGCAGGGCCCGCCGTTCGTCTCCGTTTCGGAACGCGTCGTCCTGTACAGCGCGCTCGACGTGGAGGAATGGCTGCGCAGCCGCCGGACCGTCCCGGGCCGAGAAGCCTGATGGCCGAGAAGGCCATTGTTCCTGTCGGTGTCCGGCTCTCCACCGACATCGAATACCGGCCCGATCGCCCCCATCCGTATCGAGCGCGTGTCCGCTGGTTCGATCCCGCTACGAAGCGGCGTCTGTCCCTGTCGGAGGGGAAGGCGGACGAGGACGAGGCGCAGGAGTGGCTCCAGGACATCATCGAGGCCGCGCAGGCCGGGCTGTCCCCGTCGCTCGCCACCATGAAGCTCGCCGAATACGGCGACGCGAACATGGATCTCGCCCTGCGCGGGCTGGAGTTGAAGACCCTCGACCCCTATCTCGCGGGATGGCGGATGCGTGTGGTCCCTGCCCTGGGCCACCTCGCCGTACGGATGATCACCAACGGCATCGTCGACCGCACCGTGCAGAACTGGATCGTCGACGAACACAGCCGCTCCACGGTAAAGAACACCATCGCCGTCCTGGTCCGCGTCATGGAACAGGCGGTCCGCGACGGCATCATCAAAGTCAACCCCGCCCGCATCAGCGGCTGGCAGAAGCTCTACAAGCAGGCCGAGGACGAACTCCGCGACCCCCGGGCCCTCGCCCTGCCCGACTGGGACACGCTCGTCCAGCTGGCCGACGCACTCGTGGCCGCCTCCTACAACCAGTACCGCGGCTGGGGCGACGTCGTTCTGTTCGCCGCGAGCACCGCTGCCCGGATCGGGGAAGTCTCCGGGTGCCGCGTCGGAGATATCGACACCAGCCAGTGGATCTGGACGGTACGGCGGCAGACCACGCCCGCGCCCGGCGGACTCACCGACAAGGGCACCAAGGGCAAGCGCGCCCGGAAGGTTCCCATCATCGAGGAGATCCGCCCGCTCGTGGCCCAGCGCATCCTCTCCGCCGGCCCCGCCCCTGACGCACGTCTGTTCACCGGCCCGCGCGGAGGACGCATCTCCACCGCGGTCCTGCGCGACGCGACCCACTGGGACGACGTGGTCACCCGCCTCGGCTACGAGCACCTGCGCCGCCACGATCTCCGCCACACCGGACTGACCTGGTTCGCGGACGCCGGAGTCCCCCTCCACGTCCTGCGCAGGATCGCCGGCCACGGCTCACTGACCACCACTCAGCGCTACCTGCACCCGGACGTCCACAAGATCACAGCCGCCGGTACGGCACTCTCTGCACACCTCAGCGTGCTACGCGCCCCGCGCACCCTTCCCGCAACTACCGTCCTCACCCGCTGACGCCGGTCAAGGCAGGCTGGTCCCCAACTGGTCCCCAACAATGATCGAGGGGCGGTTTCGGATTCCTCCGAAACCGCCCCTGACCTGCGACTCGTTCGAGTCGGGACGACAGGATTTGAACCTGCGACCCCTTGACCCCCAGTCAAGTGCGCTACCAAGCTGCGCCACGTCCCGATACTGTCTGACCTGGGGTTTCCCCTGGCCGAACACGCAGGGAAACAATACCGCACTCGGGTCGATGGTCGCGCACTCCTTTATTCGCTCTCCCTGCCCTTGACCTCAAGTTTGGTTGAGGTCGCACGATCGATTCCATGACAGCCACAGCCACAGCCACAGCCACAGCCACAGCCACACACGTCGACACGTCCGAGACACACCACACACACGCCAAGTACCACCGACACGAGTACGCCGAACTGGCCGGGCTCATGGGTCTGATGACCGGCGACGAGAAGCACGGGCCGGCGGCGACCTCCACGCTGGACGTGCTCTGGGTGCTCTACGACCGGGTTCTGCGGGTGGGCCCGGACCGGATGACGGACCCCGAGCGGGACCGGTTCCTGCTGTCCAAAGGGCACGGGCCGATGGCGTACTACGCGGTACTCGCCGCCAAGGGCTTCCTGCCCGTGGACTGGCTGCCGGGCTTCGGCTCGTACGACTCGCCGCTGGGCCACCACCCCGACCGGGTGCTGGTGCCGGGGGCCGAGATCGGCAGCGGCTCGCTCGGGCACGGTCTGCCGATCGCCGTGGGTACGGCGCTGGGGCTGCGCGCCCAGGGGCTCGACGGGCCTGCGGTGTGGGTGTTGATCGGCGACGCCGAACTGGACGAGGGCAGCAACCACGAGGCGATCGCCTTCGCGGGGCCCGCCGGTCTCGAACGGCTGCACACCGTCGTCGTCGACAACTCGTCCGCGAGCCACGCCCGGCCCGGTGGCATCGCCGCCCGCTTCGAGGCCGCGGGCTGGTCCACGTCAACGGTCGACGGCCGTGACCACGAGGCCCTCTGCACCGCCTTCACCACGCCGCACCCCGGCCGCCCGCACGCCGTCGTGGCGCGGGTCGAACCGAAGTCCGGCTGACCTCCGCGCACCCGACCTGGCCGACCCGTGTCACCGGCCCGCCTCACCGGCCCGTCCCACAGACCCGAAGGGATCCACTCCTCCATGGACACCATGCGTGACCGCTTCGCCCCCGTCCTGACCAGGCTTCTCGACGAGGACCCACGCGTCGCCGTGGTCCTCGCCGAGATCGGCGCGGACGCGTTCGCCCCGGCGCAGGCCCGGCATCCCGACCGGGTGATCAACGTGGGCATCCGTGAGCAGCTCCTCGTCGGCGCGGGCGCGGGCCTGGCGCTCACCGGGATGCGTCCCGTCATGCACACCTTCGCGAGCTTCCTCGTGGAGCGCCCGTTCGAACAGGTCAAGCTCGACCTCGGGCACCAGGACGTCGGCGCCGTACTCGTGAGCGCCGCCGCCTCCTTCGACTGGCCGTCCGGCGGCTACACGCACATGGCACCCGGTGACGTGGCCCTCCTCGACACCTTGGACGGCTGGACCGTGCATGTGCCGGGACACCCCGACGAGGCCGAGACGCTGCTGCGGCACGCGGTCGCCGCGGGCGACGACAGGGTGTACGTACGGCTGTCGACGCAGTCCAACGGGGAAGGGCTCGCGGTCGACGGGGAACGGATCCTCACCGTCCGCGAGGGCCGCTCCGGTGTCGTGATCGCCGTCGGTCCGATGCTCGACGCGGTGCTCGACGCCACGGAAGGGCTCGACGCAACCGTCCTCTACGCGACGACCGTTCGGCCTTTCGACACTGCCGCGCTGCGCCGGGCCACCGAGGCGGCGGGCACCGATGTCGTCCTCGTCGAGCCCTACCTCGCGGGCACGTCGACAGCCGTCGTGAACGACGTGCTCTCCGAGGTGCCCCACCGGGTGCTGGGCCTCGGCGTGGGCCGCCGTGAACTCCGCCGGTACGGGGATGTCGAGGAGCATGTGGCCGCGCACGGGCTCGACGCGCGGACGCTCCGGGAGCGGATCCGGGGGTTCTTGTCCTGAGCTCGCCGCTCGCCGCCCGGCTTCAGCCGGTGCCCGGCGCCCCCAACTCCGGGTGGGCGTCCAGCAGTCGGGGCGGGGCGGCCTGGCGCCAGGAGTCGGTGAGGATGTCACGCAGTTCGCCGTCGTCCTCCAGTGCCGCCAGGCGCACTCTGACCCAGGCGAAGCCCGCCTCGTGGTCGGCGATCCAGAACTTCTCGGGCTCGGCCAGGACCAGTTCGTCGCGCTCCTCCTTCGGGCAGCGCACGGCGATGGAGGTTTCGTTCTCGGGCAGCGTGGCGAACATCTTGCCCGCGACCCGGAACGTGGGCATGCTCCAGGCGATCTTCTCCGTCGTGTCCGGCAGGGAGAGGGAGATACGGCGTACGTCTTCGGCTTCCGGCATGCAACGCACCGTAGCCAATGCCACTGACAATCACCCACGCCCGTCCGCCGGAAGGGGCCCGCTCCCCCGTGCCGGAAGCCACGCCTATGCCTGCGCGGCGGCGCCCAGCGCTGCCAGCACCGGGCGGATCAGCGGGTGTTCCTCCGCTCCCCTGCGGACGGCCGCGAAGACCCTCCGGGTGGGCGCCACCCCGTCGACCGGCCGCACGACCACTCCCGTCAGCTCCATGCCGCGCAGCGCCGAACGCGGTACGAGGGCCACACCGGCGTCGGCCGAGGCGAGGGACACCACCGCGCGGAAGTCGTCGGAGGAGTGTTCGAGGCGGGGCCTGAACCCGGCGTTCTCGCAGGCCAGGACGACCACCTCGTGGCAGGGGTTGCCGGGGTACGGCCCGATCCACGCGTCCTTGGCCAGTTCGGCGAGCGGCACCTCTTGGGCGTCGGCGAGACGGTGGGTGACCGGGACGACCGCGTCGAAGGGCTCGGCGTAGAGGGGGACGTGGGTGAGGCGGGGGTCGTCGGCGGGCGGCGCGCCCCGGTATTCGACGGCCACCGCGACGTCGACCTGCCGGTCGAGCACCATCGGCAGGCTGGCGTCGCCCTCCGCGTCCTGGACGCGGACGCGGATGCCGGGCGCGGTTTCGGCGAGGCGGGTCAGGGCCGGGGCGACGACCAGGGCGATGCCGGTCGCGAAGGCGGCGACGGTGACCGTGCCGGCGGCGCCCGAGTCGTACGCGGCCAACTCGGCCTCCGCCCGCTCCAGTTGGGCGAGGACCACGTTGGTGTGCGCGAGCAGGATCTCACCGGCCGGGGTCAGCCGTACGCCCTTGGCGCCGCGCTCGACGAGCCGGTGGCCGGTCTCCTGCTCCAGCGCCGTGAGTTGCTGGGAGACGGCCGAGGGGGTGAGGTACAACGCGGCGGCAGCCGCCGTCACCGTCCGGTGGTCGGCCACCGCACGCAGGATGTGGAGCCGCCGCGCTTCGATCATGCGATCGATTATCCAATATGTCCGGGACGGCATGCCCCGGACCCCGCGTCCAGGACCGTGTGCCCGGGACCTGTGCCCGGGACAGACCGGTCAGCCCTCCAGCTCCGCCCGAGCCGCGACGAAGGCGTCCACCGCACGGTTCACGTCCTCGCTGGAGTGCGCCGCCGACAACTGGACGCGGATCCGGGCCTGCCCCTGCGGCACGACCGGGTACGAGAAGCCGATCACGTACACGCCGCGCTCCAGCAGCAGCTCCGCCAGTCGGCCGGCCTTCGTGGCGTCGCCGATCATCACGGGTGCGATGGCGTGGTCGCCGGGGAGGATGTCGAAGCCCTCCTCGGTCATCCGACCGCGGAACAGGGCGGTGTACTCGGCGAGCCGCGTCCGCAGGTCGTCCGCCGACTCCAGCAGGTCGAGCACCTTCAGCGAGGCGGCGGCGATCACCGGGGCAAGGGTGTTCGAGAACAGATACGGCCGGGAGCGCTGCCGCAGCAGGGCGACGATCTCGGCGCGCGCGGCCACGTAGCCGCCGGACGCACCGCCCAGTGCCTTGCCCAGCGTGCCGGTGACGATGTCCACGCGGTCCATGACGCCGTGCAGCTCGGGGGTGCCCCGGCCGCCGGGGCCCACGAACCCGACGGCGTGCGAGTCGTCGACCATGACCATGGCGTCGTAACGGTCGGCGAGGTCGCAGATCTCGTGCAGCGGGGCCACGTAGCCGTCCATGGAGAAGACGCCGTCGGTGACGATCAGCTTCCGGCGCGCGCCGCCCTCCGCGGCCTCCTTCAGCTGCCGTTCCAGGTCGGCCATGTCGCGGTTGGCGTACCGGAGCCGGCGGGCCTTGGACAGGCGGATCCCGTCGATGATCGAGGCGTGGTTGAGGGCGTCGGAGATCACCGCATCCTCGGCGTCGAGGAGGGTCTCGAAGACGCCGCCGTTGGCGTCGAAGCAGGAGGAGTAGAGGATCGTGTCCTCCTGCCCGAGGAACGCCGAAAGCCGGGCCTCCAGCTCCTTGTGCACCTCCTGCGTACCGCAGATGAACCGCACGGAGGCCATGCCATAGCCCCAGCGGTCGAGGGCCTCGTGGGCGGCGGCGACGACCTCGGGGTGGTCGGCGAGGCCGAGGTAGTTGTTGGCGCAGAAGTTGAGCACCTCGCCGGGGCGCCCGCCCGCGGTGACGGCGACGGTCGCGGACTGCGGCGTGCCGATGACTCGCTCGGGCTTGTGCAGACCGGCGGCGCGGATCTCGTCGAGGGTGGCGCGCAGGTCGTCGCGCACGGAGTCGAACATGAGGAAGCTCCTGACGATATGAGGGAGTTACGTGTTCCAGTCGAGGATGACCTTGCCGCCCCGGCCGCTCGCCGCGTCCGCGAACGCGGCCTCGTGGTCGCGGTGGTCGTAGCGGCCGGTGATGACCGGGGCGAGGTCGAGGCCGCCCTCCAGCAGCACCGACATCGCGTACCAGGTCTCGAACATCTCACGGCCGTAGATCCCCTTGATGGTGATCATCGAGGTGACGATCCGCGACCAGTCGACCGCGAACTCCTCGGCCGGCAGGCCGAGCATGGCGATGCGTCCACCGTGCGTCATGTTGGCGATCATGTCCCGCAGCGCCTCGGGGCGACCGGACATCTCCAGGCCGATGTCGAAGCCCTCGCGCAGACCGAGGGTGCGCTGGCCGTCGGCGACGGTCGCGCCGGAGACGTTCAGCGCCAGGCTCGCGCCGATCTTGCGGGCAAGTTCGAGCCGCTCCTCGCTGACGTCGGTGACGACGACGTTCCGCGCCCCCGCGTGCCGGGCCACCGCCACCGCCATCAGTCCGATCGGTCCCGCCCCGGTGATCAGGACGTCCTCGCCCACCAGCGGGAAGGACAGTGCGGTGTGCACGGCGTTGCCGAACGGGTCGAAGATCGCCGCCACGTCGAGGTCGACGGGCACGCGGTGCACCCACACGTTGGCGGCTGGCAACGCCACGTACTCGGCGAAGGCGCCGTCCCGCCCGACGCCGAGCCCGACCGTGGCCCGGCACAGGTGGCGGCGGCCTGCGAGACAGTTGCGGCACCGGCCGCACACCAGGTGCCCCTCGCCGCTGACCCGGTCGCCGACACCGATGTCCGTGACATCGCGTCCGGTCCCGACGACCTCGCCGACGAACTCGTGCCCGACCACCAGAGGCGTACGGATCGCCTGCCGCGCCCAGCCGTCCCAGGCCCGGATGTGCAGGTCGGTGCCGCAGATCCCGGTTCTGAGCACCTTGATCAGTACGTCACCGGGGCCGATCTCCGGTTCCGGAACGTCCGCGAGCCACAGCCCGGGTTCCGCCTTCTTCTTGACCAGCGCCTTCAACGCAACGCTCCTGTGGGTAGGACCCCGGGACAGGGCACGCCGAAGGAGCCCGTGACGGGGAGAATGGTGACGTCGACGGCAGGACCGACGAGAACGCGACCCCGAGAACGCGAGGACTCGGCAACGCGAGTCGAAATCTGCCGTACGGCGGCTCCCAGGTCCATCGAGGTTTTCTTAAGCGCCGCCGCAGCTTTCCTTCACGCGTCCACGCCACGTCAGGTGTCGTGCGAGGGAATGGCGTCTGGCATATCCCCATTGGCCGGAAGAGCGACAACAGCCGTACACCTGTTGATCCGACCGGAACGATCAGCCGTATCCCTTCTGAGGAACCGCGCGAACCGACAACGGAACCGACAGCCGCGCCCCGCCGGGGCCCGTAAGGAGTCAGGAACCCGTCATGCCCGCACCGCACTTGGCGCTTCCGCCCAACGACCGGGTCCTGTCGCTGTTCACCGGCTGGACCCGGGCGCACTGGGAAGCGCTCGCAGACCGGCAGTTGGAGGCGCTGGTCCCCTATGCGACGCCGGGTCTCTCGCAGTATCGGCTGCCGGGCCGGAACTCCTCGGCGGGCGTGGTGTCGGACGGACTGGAGGGATTCGCACGGTCGTTCCTGCTGGCCTCCTTTCGGATCGCGGGAGCGGCGGGCGACGTGGATCAACGTCTCGTGGAACGCTACGCGCAGGGTCTGACAACGGGCACGGACCGTGACAGCGGCGAGGCCTGGCCCGAACTCACCGACTGTTCCCAGCCGATGACCGAGGCGGCCTCGATCGCCATCGGGCTGCACGAGAGCCGACCGTGGATCTGGGACCGGCTCGACGTGGACGTGCAGGAGCGGATCGTCGACTGGCTGTGGGGTTTCGTGGGCCGGCGTACCCGGGACGACAGCGGACGGCTGTGCCAGGTGGTCGCCGAGCAGTTCCTGGCTTCCGTCGGGGCACCGCACCGCCAGGAGGACATCGACGGCGGCCTCGACAGGATCGACGACTGGTATGTCGGCGGCGGCTGGTACAGCGACGGCGACGGCCGTACGTTCGACTACCACGTCGGCTGGGCCCTGCACCTCTATCCGGTGTTGTGGTGCCGGATGACGGGCGGCGAGGACGGCGGGCGCGGCCGGGTCCACCAGCGCAGGCTGGCCCAGTTCCTCGCCTCCTACCCGCACTTCTTCGGGGCTGACGGCGCCCCCGTCCACCAGGGCCGCTCCCTGACGTACCGTTTCGCCGCGACCGCTCCCGTCTGGCTGGGCGCGCTGGCGGAGTGCACTCCGCTGGCGCCGGGGCTGACCCGGCGGCTGGCCTCGGGCGCGGTGGCGCACTTCGTGGAGCGCGGGGTGCCCGACGAGCGCGGGCTGCTGCCGCTGGGCTGGTACGGCACGTTTCTGCCGGCGACCCAGGCGCACTCGGGGCCCGGGTCGCCGTACTGGTCGAGCATGGCCTTCCTGGGCCTGCTGCTGCCGCCGGAGCACGCGGTGTGGACCGCCCGCGAACGCCCGCTGCCCGTCGAGGAGGCGGACCAGTACACGGCGTTGCCGGGACCGGGCTGGCTGCTGCACGGCACCCGGCACGACGGCATCGTGCGTCTCGTCAACCACGGCAGCGACCACAACCCGATGGAGGGTCCGGCCGACGACGATCCGCACTACGCGAAGTTCGGCTACTCGACGGCCGGCGCACCGGAGACGGGTTCGGCGGCCTGGCAGCGGAACGTGGACGGTCACCTGGCGCTCCTCGCCCCCGACGGTACGGCTTCGCGCCGCCGCAGAATCCTTCCGCTGCACTGCTCGGGTCGGGTGGCCGCCTCCCGGCACGAAGCCGAACTCCCTGGTGTGGAAGGGGAGTTCCGGGTCGAGTCGACGAGCGTGCTGCACGGCTCCTGGGAGATCCGCGTGCACCGTGTCCAGACGCCTGCCGACGCGGCGGTCCGGGAGGGCGGCTACGCGGTGGCCGACACCGCCCTGCCCGCGGCGGAGCGGGGTGACGGCTGGGCCCTGACCCGTACGGGTTCGGGTCTGACCAGCGTGGTCGTCGCGCTGCACGGCTGGGACGAGGCCACAGGTGTGGCCCGCGAGGTCGACGCGAACGCCTTCGGCCCGCACTCGGCGACGCCGTACCTCCAGCGCGCGGCCGAATCCCCGGGCGCGAGCAGGCTGTTCGTGACCCTGGTCGCGCTGACCCGGGACGCCGTGCATCCACAGGCCCTGCGCGAGGCGGTGTCGTGCGCGGTGACGGAGGAGGGCCGCGCCCTGATCATGTTCCCGGACGGCGAGACGGTCTCCGTGTGACGCCCTCCGTGTCGCGCTCTCCGTGTGGCGCTCGGCGTGTGACCGAGACTCCCTCAGAGAGGGGCCTCCCCCGGAGCCAGCCTCCCGGCCAGTTCCGCCGCCATCGCCTTGATGGTCTCGAGCCCCGCCCTCCCCCAGGGGCGCGGCTCGAAGTCGGCGACGCACACCGTGCCCAGCACCATGCCCGCACTGTCGATGAGCGGCGCGCCCAGGTAGGAGCGGATGCCGAACTCGTCGACTACCGGGTTGCCCGCGAACCGCGAATAGTCGCGGACGTCCTCCAGGACGAGCGCCTTGCGCCGGACCACCACATGCGGGCAGAACCCGTGGTCGCGCGGCAGTCGCCGGCCCACGCGCGGCTTCACCTCGTCGGAGTCGGCACCGGCGGCACGACCGGTGCCGTCGTCGGCATCGCCCGGGACATGGAGCCCGGCGAAGAACTGCCGCTCCTCGCCGATGAAGTTGACCATCGCGTACGGCGCGCCGACCAGCTCGGCGAGACGGTCCGCGAAGGCGTCGAGGGCGGGCTCGGGCCGTTCCCCGAAGCCCAGCCCGCGCAGTCGTCGGGCGCGGGCCGGGGCCTCGTCGTCCTCGGGAGTCAGCAGCAGACGACCGGCCGGACGGGGCGGGTCGTAGCTCATGGCCGGGCTCCCTCACTGTGGGCGCCGGCCGCAGGTGCGGGCGCGTGGGCGAGCAGATGCCGTACGAGGGTGAGCAGGGTCTGCACCCCCGAACTGGAGATCCGGGCGTCGCAGCGCACGATCGGGATGTCGGGGTCGAGGTCGATGGCGGCGCGCACCTCCTCGGGGTCGTAGCGGTACGAGCCGTCGAACTCGTTGATCGCGACGATGAAGCCGAGGCCGCGCTGCTCGAAGAAGTCGACGGCCGCGAAGCAGTCCTCCAGGCGCCGGGTGTCGGCGAGGATCACCGCGCCGAGCGCGCCCTCGGAGAGCTCGTCCCACATGAACCAGAACCTCTCCTGTCCGGGAGTGCCGAACAGATAGAGGACGTGTTCAGGGTCCAGGGTGATGCGGCCGAAGTCCATCGCCACGGTGGTCTCGACCTTGTTCTCGATGCCTTCGAGACTGTCGGTCGAGGCGCTCACCGTGGTGAGCAGTTCCTCCGTGCTGAGCGGCGCGATCTCGCTCACCGCGCCGACGAGGGTCGTCTTGCCGACTCCGAACCCTCCCGCCACCAGGATCTTCAATGCGGTGGGGAAGGGATCAGAGCTGTCGTCGTAGTCCATCGAGCACTGCCTCCAGAAGAGACCGGTCAGTGGGTTTGTGGTAGAACTCGGGCGGTTTCGTCGTGAGTGCCCCGCAGTCGACGAGGTCGGACAGCAGCACCTTCGTGACCACTGCCGGCAGTTTCAGCTGGGCGGACACCTCGGCGACCGAGACGGGCTCCCGGCACAGGTAGAGCGCCTGTGCGTGTTCGGGACCGAGGTAGCCGAGGGGGGTGGCTCCGGTGGCCATCACCTGTGACATGAGGTCGAGGGCGGTGGTCGGCCGGGTCCGGCCGTTGCTGACGGTGTAGGGGCGCACCAGCCGTCCGGCCGCGTCGTCGAGCCAGGGCCCGTCGCCGGCCGCCGTGACACTCAAGGCCTCATCGCCGTAGGTTCGACGGCGGACTGGCGGGGGGCGGTCATCAGATACGGGCGGACGCTCTTGACCAGCATCGCCATCTCGTAGCCGAGGACCGCGGCATCGGCCTCGCGGCCGGCCAGCACGGCGAGACAGGTGCCGGAACCGGCGGTGGTGACGAACAGCAGGGTCGAGTCGAGTTCGACGACGACCTGCCGCACCTCACCGCCGTCGCCGAACCGGACGCCCGCGCTGCGTCCGAGGGAGTAGAGACCGGAGGCCAGGGCGGCCATGTGGTCGGCGCTGTCCGGGTCGAGTCCGTGCACGGACTTGACGAGTCCGTCGCAGGACAGGAGTACCGCGCTCGTGGTGTGCGGTACGCGCTGGACGAGGCCGCTCATCAGCCAGTCGAGATCGGATACATGGCCGGTCGGCACATCGCTCGCCATGGTGGATCGACTCCTTGGGGTACGAAGGTCTGCGGGAGCGCTGGGGGTGGGGGCAGGGGTGGTGCTGCGGGGGGTGGTCATCCGGCCGGTGCGCTCCCGTCGTGCCGGGCAGTGAGGTCCAGGTCGTGTCCGGGCGCGCGCAGCCGGTGCGCCTCGGATATGGGGGACGTGTCCATGGGCGGTACGTCCATGGGGTCCATGGCGGGCACGGCGACATCGGTACGGCCCGCGTCCTCGCCCGACGGGGGGACGGACACCGGCTCCGGGGGTACGGCCTCCGACAGGGCCGGGTACCCGGGCTCCGCGTACGTCGGTCCCGAGGGTGCCGGTGGCCCGGCCGGGACCCGGGCGTGCGCCGACTCCCCGTACTCCGCCTCGTACGCCCTCTCCATCGCCGCGACGGCCGGGTCCGTGTAGTCCGACTCCAGTTGGCGTGCCTCGGCGAGCCCGATGCCGCGCTGGAAGGCGGCCATGAGCCCGGGGTCGTGCTCGACGTGTTCGCTCTCCGGGCGTGGGGCCGCCGGGCCGCCGCGAAGTTGGGGCGCGATGTGCTCCTGGGCGCGGCGGCGGGGCAGTTGGGGCTTGCCCATGGTGCCGCGCACGGCGCTGGTGCGGGGGGTGGGCGGCGCGGCCACGTTCTCCGCGACGGTCCGCCGGTCGTCGGGCCGGACTCCGGGCATGGCCTCCGCGGGGTTGGGCCGCTCCACGTGGGCCCCGCGTACGGGCAGTGGTGCCGGGCCCCGGCCGTTCGGCACCGGGGCGGCGGACCGGGGTGCCTCCGGCCGTCGCTGTGTCGAGCCGCCGGGCCGAGTGCCGGGGCCGGATGTCGTGGGTGCCTGGGGCCGTCCCTCGTGGCCGGCGGCCGACGGGCGCTGCCGGGGCGGCTCGGCCACCCTCCGCATGCTCCCGGTCTCCTGGGTCCGGGCCTGGGCGGGGGCCGGTGGCCGAACCGCCGCCTGGGGCCCGGACCGGGGTACGCCCACGACTCCGCCGGGGCCCCTGTCCAGGCCCAGCAGCCCCTGCGGGACGACGAGTACGGCCTGTACACCGCCGTAGATGTTGGTCTGGAGGCGGACGTGGATGCCATGCCGGCGGGCGAGCTGGGAGACCACGAAGAGGCCGATACGGCCGTCCTGGAGCAGGCTGGCGACGTTGACCTGGTCGGGGTCGGTGAGCAGCGCGTTCATCTTGTGCTGTTCGTCCACGGGCATGCCGAGGCCGCGGTCCTCCACCTCGATGGCGAGCCCCGAGGTCACGAGGTTGGCGCGCAGCAGCACCTGGGTGTGGGGGGCGGAGAACACGGTCGCGTTCTCGACGAGTTCGGCGAGCAGGTGGATGACGTCGGCGACGGCGTGTCCGCGCAGGGTGCCGTCGATCGGGGGCACGAGTTTGACCCGCGAGTACTGCTCGACCTCCGCGATGGCCGAGCGGAGCACCTCCGTCATGGAGACCGGGTTGCTCCACTGCCGGCGGGAGACGGCGCCGCCGAGAACGGCGAGGTTCTCGGCATGCCGGCGAATGCGGGTGGCGAGGTGGTCGACGTGGAAGAGGCCCTTGAGGAGATCCGGGTCCTCGATCTCGTGTTCCAGTTCGTCGAGGATGGAGATCTCGCGGTGGACGAGCGACTGGAGGCGCCGGGCGAGGTTGACGAAGACCTCGACCTTCTGTTCGCTGCCCGCCTGGCTGGAGAGCTGCGAGGCCTGGACGACCGCGGTGAAGGCGCCGTCGTGGGCTCGGGCGAGATCGGCGCCGAGGAGTTCGAAGTCGTCGGCGTCGGCAGCGGGTGCGCCCCGCGTCTTACGGGCCGGCGGTGGGTCGCCGCGCCGCAGACCCTCGACCAGGGCGCGCAGCTCCACCTCGCCTCGGGCACTGGTGCGGCGCAGGGCGCCGAGGCGTTCACGCACGGATCTGGCGGTGCGGTCGGCGGCCACCAGGGCGATGACGACGCCCCCGAGCGCCACGCCGACCGCGCCGGTGAGCACGGCGAACAGGGTGAGTGTGGGCCGCACCCCGGTGGAGCGGACGATGAACAGGACGGCCGCGCAGGCGCTGAGGCCGACCGCGAGGGGCGGCAGCACGGCGAGCCGTACGAGCTGGGGCCGTATCTGGGTCTCGGGCAGTGGGGGGACAGTACGCGCGACCGGCCGACCGTGCCGCCCGCCCTCACGGCGGTCTGCACGGGGGGCCGGTGCTCGGAGGTGAGACATCTTCGTCCTCGTACTGGTGCGTCGGGACCTGGGGACCGCGCGTCTGCGCGACTCGGGCGTGCGCCGTCACGGTGCCGGTCGAGAGCCGAAAAACGGCCCTGTGTTGCCCGGTGGCCACTCACAGTAGTCGGCAACGCATCACGTGCGGTGGGCAGTTGACAAACTCCCCCGAACGGGGTCCCGCTCTGGTATGACACCTCGCACGGCAGACCGATAAGCCCTTCGGACGCACGTTCACCCACCCCGCCGAATCGATCAGGGCTGGTCGGAAGCGGTCACAAACAGGCGGCGAGGGCCGGGGAGTCACCTGCTCCCCGGCCCTCGCCGTCCGTACGGTTGTCCGTCCGTCGTCCGTTTTCGCCCGTCGCCGTCAGCCCGCGGAAACCACCTTGGGCTCTCCACTGCCGTCGGCAGTTCCGCCCTGAATGTCACCGGCCGTGTCGGTCCGGGCGTCGTCCACATCAGCCGTACGAGTGATATCGGCCGTACGAGGGGCACTGGTCGCCCCGTCTGCGTCGACCGACGGCCAGCCGCCCGCCGGGGTCACGGCCGCACCCCGCCACCAGGGCTGGGAGGGGACGGTCCCGGCGGTGGGTTCGAAGGGCTCCCCCGGGTGCGGCAGCGCGATCCGCGCGTCCGCCTTGCGGGCGGCGGCGATCGTGCCCTCGCCGGGGTCCGACCAGGCGTGCGCCGCCAGGTTGAAGGTGCCCCAGTGGATCGGCAGCATCAGACCGCTCGGCGCCCCGCCCTGGAGGTCGAGGTGGGCACGCATGCCCTCCTCCGGGGTCATGTGGATGTCGGGCCAGAACTCGCTGTACGCCCCGATCTGGATCATGGTGGCATCGAACGGGCCATGGTCGGCGCCGATGTCCCGGAAGCCCTCGAAGTACCCCGTGTCGCCGCTGTGGTAGACGCGGTGCTCCGCACCGGCGACGACCCAGGAGGCCCACAGGGTGTGCTGGGTGTTGCGCAGGCCGCGCCCGCAGAAGTGGCGGGCCGGGGTGGCGGTCAGCGTGAGGCCGCCGACCTTCGTCGACTCGTGCCAGTCCAGCTCGCGCAGCCGGTCGGCGGAGACGCCCCAGCGCTCCAGATGGGCGCCGACCCCGAGCGGCACCGCGAACAGCGTGTCCGTGCCCGCCAGCGCTTTGATCGTGGGCATGTCCAGGTGGTCGTAGTGGTCGTGCGAGATGACGACGACATCGACCGGGCCGAGCGCGGCCAGCGGCAGGGGCACCGGGTGCAGCCGCTTGGGCCCGGCGAAGGCGAACGGGGAACAGCGCTCGCCCCAGACGGGGTCGAAGAGCACGCGCTGCCCGTCGATCTCGGTGAGCACGCTGGAGTGGCCCATCCAGGTCAGGCGGAGACCGCTGACCGGGGGCTTGGCGAGGTCGGCGAGCGTCGTGGCGTGCACCGGCACGGTCCCCGCCGGGGCGCGGCGGACCCGGTCCTCCTTGCGCAGGGAGGACTTGGCGAACTCGAGCATGGCGCCGTCGGGCCTTGGCGTACCCGGCGGATTCTGGAAGACACCGTCCGCGAAATGCGGCGATCTACGGATCCGCGCCAGGCGCTCCCCACTCGGGTCCGCACCGAAGGCAGCGGGCCGCAGCGCGCGCAGCCCTGAGTTCGGAGAGGGGAATCCGGTCACGGTACCTCCAGGTGGAGTCGGTCAGACATTCCATTATGGTCGCCCCCTCCGACAGTCCGGCGTCGTGCGTGTGTCGGCCGGGTCATTCCAAGGAAAGACCAAAGTTCCGGGCGTATCCGGAGCGTGTGGGGCCGATGGCGGACGGCGACACACAACTGAACGGCGAGTCAGTATATTGCCCTCATGGCAACCCTCCAGGGCGCTCCCCTGCTCTCTCTCACCTGGACCGATCACCTCACGGGCCGCCAGGGCTTCCTCGTCGTGGACAGGCTGGTGCGGGGCGTGTCCAGCGGCGGGCTGCGGATGCGCGCGGGCTGCACCCTGGACGAGGTCGCCGGACTGGCCCGGGGCATGACCATGAAGGAAGCCCTGCACTACGACCCCGAGGGCCGTTACATCCCGCTGGGCGGTGCCAAGGGCGGTGTCGACTGCGATCCCCAGGACCCGGCGGCTTACGGACTGCTGGTGCGCTATCTCCGCGCGATGCGGCCGTACGTCGAGAGCATCTGGACCACGGGCGAGGACCTGGGGCTCACCCAGGACCTCGTCGACCGGGCGGCGACCGAGGCCGGGCTCGTCTCGTCGATCCAGGCCGTCTACCCCCTGCTGGACGACGAGACGGTGGCCCGCGCGCGGCTCGCGGACGCGTTCGCGGTCGAGGTGGACGGCATCGGGCTCGACGAGTTGGTCGGTGGCTGCGGGGTCGCGGAGTCCGTGCTCGCGACGCTCGACCGGGCCGCGGTGCCGTACGCCGGGACCCGGGTCGCCGTACAGGGGCTCGGCACGATGGGCGGGGCCACGGCACGCTTCCTCTCGCGCGCGGGGCTCACGGTGGTGGCGGTCGCCGACATCAAGGGCACGATCGCCAACCCGGCGGGCCTCGACATCGAGGCGCTCCTCGCGGCCCGGGACACGTACGGCACGGTGGACCGCGCGGTGCTGCGCCCCGACGACCGCGAACTGCCGGGTGACGCCTGGCTGTCCGTGCCGGCCGAGGTGCTGGTGCCGGCGGCGGTCTCGTACGCCGTCGACACCGGGAACCAGGCTGGGATCACCGCGCGCTGGATCGTCGAGGCCGCCAACATGCCCGTGCTGCCGGAGGCCGAGGAACTGCTCGCCGCGCGCGGCATCGTCGTACTGCCGGACGTGGTCGTCAACTCCGGGACGAACGCCTGGTGGTGGTGGACGCTGTTCGGGGACATCGGCGCGGACGCGGAGGAGGCGTTCGCGTACACCCGGCGCTCGATGCGTGCCCTGATCGACCAGGTGCTCGCGCGCGCCGAGACGGACGGGACGACTCCGCGGGCGGCGGCCCACGCGATCGTCGAGGACCGGCTGCCGGTGATCGCGGAGCGGTTCGGGTGGTACCGATGACGGTGTCCGGCCATAGGCGCGATCCTCATGCGCAGGCCGTATTGACGGGGATTCACAGGGATTGACGGGGCTGCCCCGTCATCGTGAACGGTGACGGATTAATGTGGCCGCGTGGCAAGGGTGCGGTTGGGCGTGGCCGAGCGGCGCGAGGAGTTGTTGCGGGCCGCCATCGGGCAGATCGAGGCGCGAGGCGTGGCGGCGGTCAGGATCGCCGACGTGGCCGCCGTCCTCGGGGTGAGCAACGCGCTGGTGCTGTACCACTTCTCGACCAAGGAGAAGCTGGTCGCCGCCGCGTTCCGGTACGCGGCCGAGGCCGACCTCGCCCACCTCGCCAAACTCCTCGGGCGCCGTTCCCCGGCGCTGCGCCGACTGCGGTCCGCCGTGCGCTGGTACGCGCCGACCGGTCAGGCCAAGGGCTGGCGGCTGTGGATCGAGGGGTGGGCGGTGTCCCTGCGCGACCCCGCGCTGCGGGAGGTCGCCGGCGACCTGGACCGGCGCTGGAAGGCCGCGATCACCGAGGTCGTCGCGGAGGGGGTGGCCGCGGGCGAGTTCGAGTGCCCCGACCCCGCGGCCACGGCACTGCGGCTCACGGCGCTGCTGGACGGGCTGGCCGTCCAGATGACGGCGTACGACGGGGTGCCGCGGGCGCGGGCCGAGCAGTGGGTGGACGCTGCGCTGGCCGGGGAACTGGGGTTGGAACAGGCGGCGTTGACGTCCGGCAGGTGAGTCGGGGCAGGCGTTGCTGGGGGCTGCCGCCCCCAGACCCCCAGCTTCGGCCCGAACGGCCTCGTCCTCGAACGCCGGACGCGCTGGACACCCTCACGCGACCCAGTCGATCCGGCTCTTGATGTCGACCGGCGACAGGCTCCCCTTCGCCGTCACATGGTCGCCCGACGACTCGCCGCGCAGGCGTCGGCCGATCCACGGGACCAGGTACTCGCGGGCCCAGTGGACGTTGTCGCGGCGGATCTCCAAGGCTCCTCGCGGAGGCAACGGGGGCCAGGGCTGGTCCGGGTCGGCCGGGATCTCCAGACCGAGGACCTGTCCCGCGCGCAGCGCCACCCGCGTGTGTCCCTCCGGCGACAGATGCAGCCGGTCGCCGTCCCAGGCCCTGCGGTCCTGGATGGTCTTCAGGGACCACAGGTCGAGCACGGGACAGCCGTACCGGTCGGCGATGGCCCGCAGATGCCCGTTGTACGTGGCGATCTTGCCGCGCATGTGCTTCAGCACCGGGACGTTGCGGGTGTCGAAGCCGGTCGTCACCATGACCGTGCCGACCGCCGAGGTGAGGCCGATCACCGCTCGCTCGAAGCGCTCCGCCACCTCGTCCGGGTCGCTGCCGGGCCGGATGATGTCGTTGCCGCCCGCGCAGAAGGAGACGAGGTCCGGCGCCTGTTCCCTGGCGCGCGGAAGCTGCTCGGCCACGATGTGGTCGAGCAGCTTCCCGCGTACCGCGAGGTTCGTGTAGTCGAAGTCGCCCTCGGGACGCCGGTCCGCGAGCAGCACCGCGAACCGGTCGGCCCAGCCGACGAACGCCCCGTCCGGGCCGGGGTCGCCGACGCCCTCGGTGAAGCTGTCCCCCACCGCCACGTACGACCCGATCACTGCTCTGCTGTCATTCTTCGAATCGTCTGCCACATCGGCCCATGATTCACCTTCCGATGTGAGCTACGCGACCGTAGGAAGGGGTTGACTCGCGGTGAGATAGGCCACTCGTCAAGTGTTGGTCAACCCGGAATAACGGAACACCGCGAGACAGGCCGATGGCCGGATCCCGGGATCGGGGTCCGGCCATCGGTCCGTGTTCTGCGGAGCGTGCGCGCGTCAGCCGACGGCGACGCCCTTCGAGCGGAGGTACGCGACCGGGTCCACGTCGGAGCCGTAGTCCGGGGTGGTGCGGATCTCGAAGTGCAGGTGCGGTCCGGTCACGTTGCCGGTGGCACCGGAGAGGCCGATCTGCTGACCCTCCGTCACGCTCTGACCGGCCGATACGGAGAGCTGGGAGAGGTGGGCGTACTGGGCGTAGTAGCCGTCGGCGAGCTGGATGACGACCTGGTTGCCGTACGCACCGCCCCAACCGGCGGAGACGACGGTGCCGGCACCGACGGCCTTGAGGGAGGTGCCGGTCGGGACGACGAAGTCGACGCCCGTGTGGTAACCGCTGGACCACATGCTGCCCGACACGTGGTAGGCGGTACCGATGGTGGCACCGGCCACGGGGAGGGTGAAGCCGCTGGAGCTGCTGGTGTCGGCCGCCTCGGTCGTCGCCGAGGTCTCGGCCGTCGCGCTCTCGGCGACCGGCTCGGAGCTCTCCGTCTGCGTGGACTTCGAAGAGGACGACGACTTCGCGGAGGAGGACGAGGAAGGCGACGAGGTCGACGCGGCCTTCTTGCCGATCGTCAGCTTCAGACCGGGGTGGATAAGGCTCGGATCGGCGCCGATGGCGGTGCGGTTGTCCGAGTAGAGCTTCTGCCAGCCACCGCTGACGCTCTCCTGCTGGGCGATCTTCGAGAGGTAGTCGCCGGCCTGGACCGAGTAGGTCCTGACGCTCGCCTTCTTGGCGGCGGAGGGAGCGGACGCGGCGGCCTTTGCCGCCTTTTCCGACTTCGCGGAAACGGAATCGACGGCTACGGATTTGGCGGATTCCGAAAGCGAGGACACCGACTGGGTCGCGGACTCCGCCGTGGCCGCGTGGGCGCCGGTGGCTCCCAGCAACGGCAGGGCGAGAGCGGCTCCGCCGGTTCCGGCGACGGCTATCGAGCGGGTGAATCGCTGGGACTTCGGACGGCGGTGCTTACCCTTCGCGGGCATGGCGAATTCCTTCTCCGTCGCCTGCGGGGTGAGCTGTCGGGTGCGGACTGGAGATGTCCGGCCACGCCTGAACGTGACTTAACCCCGAGCCTGTTCCAGAGACCGGAACAGGCGTACTACCTGTGGGTCCCCCGCTCCTGCCGTTTTCGGGTGTTAGATGCGGGCTCCGGGCGGCGGCAGGATTGGGCGTCCGTCCGGATTGGTGGCGAACGTAAGCGACCAGGACGCACCGGAACAAGCCTCAAGTTCCCTGTGTACGGATTTCCTGTGATCCTCCCCAGAATCACCGGTCACTGTCCGTGAATTCCGGATCCTTCAACCCTTGGAACTCCCTTGAAACACACCGAAATTACGTGAACATGACGGCGACTCACGGTCACGAATATGACGCTGCTCACGCACTCGATTCACAGCAACCATCATTTCCCAGCGAGTTGGAATGAAGGCGCCATAACGGACAGAAGCATCAGATGCGACGTAGTCGGAAAACTGCCGCATCCAGGTCACCTTTGAGTCCGGTCCGGAGACCACGATGCAGGAGTACGGCACCTCGATGGATTTCGCCCGTTTCAGGGCATTCGTACGTCGCCGACGGGTCAAGTCCGCGCAACCGCAGCGCCGGTACCGGCTCGCCGTAGTGCTGCGCCTGGAGCCAGGCGAGGACGACGCTCTCGTCGCCGAGCACGTACTGCACCCCACTCAGCCCGCCGGCCGGCCGCCGCAGCCGGTAGAGGTCGCCACGCTGCACGACGGGCCGGATCTCCTTGTAGAGCCCCACCCACTCCCCGGCCTCGGCCAGCTCCTCCTCCGTCCACGTCGTGAGGTCACCGCCGACACCGAGCACCCCGGCCATCGCGCTCACGAAGCGGAACCGCAATGAGCTGACCCGGCCGTTGAGCTGGGTGTTCGGGCTGTCCGTGACCCAGGCGGCCATGACGCGCGCCGGATGGATCTGGCTGAAGCCCTCCTGGATGGCGAGGCGGTCCAGCGGGTCGGTGTTGTCGGAGGTCCACACCTGGTCCGTACGGGCGAGGACACCGAGGTCGATCCGGCCGCCGCCGCCCGAGCAGGACTCGAAGGCGACGTTCGGATGGGCCGCCCGCAGCCGGTCCAGCAGCGCGTACAGCCCGTGCACATGGTCGACCCAGAGCCGCTGCGGGTAGTCCTCGCCGGGCCAGCCCGCGTCCGTGAAGCAGCGGTTGAAGTCCCACTTCACGTAGTCGATCGGGGCACTGGAGAGCATCCCGTCGAGCTGCTCCCAGAGGTACTCGCGGACATCCTCACGCGCTAGGTTCAGCACGAGCTGATTGCGGAACTCCGTCCGCTTTCGGCCCGGCTGGAACTGCACCCAGTCGGGGTGCGCGCGGTACAGGTCACTGTCCGGGTTGACCATCTCCGGCTCGACCCAGATGCCGAACTGCATCCCCAGAGCGTGCACGTACTCGGCGAGCGGCTTCAGGCCCGCCGGGAAGCGGTCCGGGTTGGGCGTCCAGTCGCCGAGGCCGGCCCGGTCGCTGGTGCGGGCCCCGAACCAGCCGTCGTCCACGACGAACAGCTCGACACCGATCGCGGCGGCCCGCCGGGCCAGCGTCCCCTGCTGCTCCTCGGAGATGTCGAACTCCGTGGCCTCCCAGGAGTTGTAGAGCACGGGCCGGTCCCGGTCCGCGTCCGGGACGACGAACGCGCGCTGGTACGCGTGCCACGCCCGGCTCGCCCCACCGTGTCCGGCGTCGGTCCACAGCCCCGCGAAGACGGGCGTGACGAAGGACTCGCCCGCCGCCAGGCGCAGCAGGCCCGAGTCGTCGTATCCGGCGCCGCCGGTGATCTGTACGCGCGCGTCGGGCAGCTGGGCGACGGCGATCCGCCACGACCCGGACCAGCCGAGCGCACACGCGTACACCTCGCCGTGCTCCTCGGTCGCGTCGGTGTCGAGCGCCACCCAGGGCAGGTGCTGGTGCCCGGTGTGGCCGCGACGGCTGCCGATGACCTTCTCACCGTAGGTGAGGTCCGTCTTCACGAGCCGGGACTCGGCGGCCCAGCGACCATGGAGCTGGGAGAGACGCCAGCCGTCGCGCTCGGGGAGCGTCCAGGTGGCGGAGTCCGCGCGGAGCAGCTCCAGCGGGTCGGTCCCGTCGGATCCTTCATGGGCGAGGGTCACCCAGCGCTCCACCACGTCGTGGCGCATCCGGTAGTGGAGCGTGATCGCCAGCCCTCCGTCACGGAACCGCAGCCGCAGTTCGTCACCCTCGTCGCCGGCCTCGGTCTCGTACACCTCGAAGCGCCACTCGGTGCCCCGGCGCTCGTCGGTCCGCACGGACAGCGCGGGCCGGACGAAGCGGGGGCCGCCCTCGACCGGGTACTCCTCGTGACCGTCGAGCGGAGCCTCGAAGGGCCAGTAGTCCGGCAGTGGACGGACGGCGAGCGCCTCCGCGTCGGCGAGGGCGATCCGCGGGCCCCAGTGCAGATGCAGCAGTTCGTCGTCCTCGGTGAGATGGACGGCGTAACTGCTGGTGGGCCCCGAAAGGAGCCACGTACGACCGGTTCCGGCAATTTCCAGCATCATGTCCCCACAGATCCGAACAGGCACGCTCAAGCATCAACATCATCAGCGCCACGGCCCCGGACGGCAACGCCTGTGGAAAACTCCTTGGCCTGCTCACCCATGTCGTATCGTCGAAACGCGCCCGTCGACGAGCAGCGTCCGCGGGGCGGTGTGGGAGGGGAGCCCTCGTGACGCAGCAGGTCCCGTCGACCGAGCCCGAGCTGGGTGGCGTACGAAACTTCCGTGACGTGGGCGGACTGCCGACGGTGGACGGCCGACGCGTGGCGCACGGACGGCTGTTCCGCAGCGGCCATCTCGCCCACGCGACCGACGAGGACACGGCGTTTCTCGGCTCCCTCGGGCTGCACACGATCTTCGACTTCCGCAACGCGGCGGACATCGGGCTGGAAGGGCCGGACGTCGAGCTGCCGGGCGTGCGCAACGTGAACATCCCGCTGTCCGACCCGGCGGACGGCGCGGAGTTCTGGAAGATGGTCCGGGACGGCGATCTAGACGAACTGCGCAGCCTCCTGGCCGACGGCAAGGCTGAGCAGCGGATGATCAACTCCTACCGTGAGATCGTCAGGGACCGCACGGCCGAGCACTCCCGGATGCTCCACGCACTGGCGGAGGACAGCGTCCCGGCCCTGATGCACTGTGCGGCCGGCAAGGACCGCGCGGGCCTGTCCGTCGCGGTGACGCTGCTCGCCGTCGGGGTGGAGCGCGACGCCATCGTGGCCGACTACATGGAGTCGAACGCGCAGCACCGCCGCTACCGGGTGCGCCGCAACGGCTCCGCGGCCAAGGCGTACAGCCCCGAGGTCCTGGAGCTGCTCAACCCGCTCTTCGGCACCCGCCCCGAGTATCTGACGGCGGCCATGGAGATGGTCGAGGAGACCTGGGGCGGCGTCGACGGCTATCTGGAGCAGGGACTGGGCGTCACCCCTGAGGTGCGGGAGCGGCTGCGGGAGCGGTTCCTCGACTGAGACCGAACCCGACGTCCGTGGCCGCTGCTGCTTCTACTGCTTCGCGCCCACCTCGAACAGCAGATAGATGAAGGCGGCGAAGACGTGCCCGACCGCGATGTAGATGATCAGTCGGACCCACAGGGCCCGGGGGAACTTGTCCTCCATGTCGGTCATGGCGTCACTCCGGCGGTCGGGCCGATGCAGAGGCCGGCGGTGGGGCTCTGCAACAGGGTGTGGACGAAGAGCAGATCGGTACCGTCTCGGCCGTCGGCGGCGAGGCGGTGCGGGGTCAGCGAGTCGAAGTGCGCGCTGTCGCCGGGCGCGAGGACGTGCGCGGTGTCCCCGAGCCGCAGCCGCAGCCGCCCCTTGAGGACGTACAGCCACTCCTCGCCGGGGTGGACACGCACGATGTCGCCCTGCGCCCCGTGCGGCACATGGACTCGCAGGGCCTGCATTCCGCGTCCGGAAGCGCCGGCCTGCCAGTAGGACCAGCCGCCTGCGGCAGTCGGCTCCATGTCGGCGGCGCGTACGATCGCATCCCGGTCGGCCACGGTCTCACCGAGCAGTTCGGAGACCGTCGTACCGTAGATGCGGGCGAGCCCGAGCAGCATCGGCAGAGAAGGCTGGCGCTGCCCGGTCTCCAGGCGGGAAAGGTGGGCGGGCGACAGTCCGGCGGCCCCGGCCGCGGCCTCCAGGGTGAGGGAGGCCCGTCGGCGCAGCGCCCGGAGCCGCGGTGCGACGAGGGGCAGGTCCTCGACCGGCCCGGACTCTTCGGGAAGGCTCATGCCCTCCATTCAGCCGCACTGTTACCTCTGAGGCAAATCTCTTGCCTCAGAGGCAAAATCCACACGGCTCAGGCGTCCCCGCCGCCCGCTTCTCCCCTCACGCCTGACGGCCACCGTTCCTACCTGTTGGCCACCGCCTGCTTGACCAGCGTCTTCCCGAAGTCCCACATCAGCCCGCCCCCGCTGTGCGCGTCGTCCATCACGGCGGTGAAGGCGTCCATGAAACGGTCCACCTCCCGTTCGCCGACGACCAGTGGCGGAATCAGCTTGATCACCTCCAGGTGATCGCCGGACACCTGGGTCAGGATCCGGTGCCGCTGCAGCAGCGGCACGACGACCATCTGGGCGAACAGCCCCTTGCGGGCGGCCTGAAGCATCGTCCAACGGCTGCGCAGTTTCAGCGACTTGGGCTTCCCGAACTCGATGCCGATCATCAGACCCCGGCCGCGTACGTCGGCCAGCAGCTCGTACTTGTCGACGAGCGCGGCCAGCCTGCTCCTCAACTGGTCCCCGGTGGCCCGGGCGCCCGCGACGATCTGCTCGTTCTCCATGACCGACAGCACGGCGAGGCCCGCAGCCATGGCCTGGGCGTTGCCCCCGAAGCTGGCCGAGTGCACGAGGACGCGGTCGATCGACGAGTAGACCTTCTTGAAGATCCACTCCTTGCCGAGCGTGGCGCCCACGGGCACATATCCGCCGGACAGTGCCTTCGCCACGCACACCAGGTCGGGCTCGACCCCGTCCTCGTGCTGGTAGGCGTAGAAGTCACCGGTCCGCCCGAGACCGGTCTGCACCTCGTCCGCGATGAGCAGCGCCTTGTGGCTGTGCAGCAACTCCTGGGCGGCGCGCAGATATCCGGGGGGCGCCTCGTGCACACCCTTGCCCTGGATCGGCTCGACGATCAGGGCAGCCACATCGCCCTTCTTCAACTCCCTTGCCAGGGCGTCGAGATCACCGAGCGGTACGGCGGTGTCGGGCAGCAGCGGGGCGAAGCCGTCCCGGAAGCCGTCCTCGCCGTTGACGGACAGGGATCCGGTGGTCAGGCCGTGGAAGGCGTGCGCGCAGTACAGGACGCGCGGTTTCCCGGTGGCGTACCGGGCGAACTTGAGCGCGGTCTCCACCGCCTCCGTGCCGCTGTTGCCGAAGAACACCCGGTCCAGATGCGGACTGTGGGTGAGCAGCCGCTCCGCGAGCAGCCCGGGCAGCGGCTGGCAGTCGAAGCGGGTGAGGTCGGCGAGCTGGGCGTCGAGGACGTCGTGCAGCGCCTTGCGGACGACGGGGTGATGGCGGCCGAGGCCCATCACCCCGAACCCGGCGAGCATGTCGAGGTAGTCCTCGCCGTCCGCGTCCCAGAAGTACGCGCCCTCGGCCCGCTCGTAGACCTTGTCGAAGCCGATGGTGTGCAGCATGCGCGGGAGCTGGTGGTTGAGATGCCTGCTGTGCAGCTCGTAGCGTTCGGCGCCGCGCTCGGCCAGCAGCGCGCCGAGGTCGAACTCCCCCGACGGGGAACCGGGTTCAGCGGTTGTCATTCCTGTTTCTCCTCGGACTTCCCGTTGGACTTCCCCTGGGACGGCTTTTCCTTGGCGGCCAGCCCGGTACTGATCCGTCCGGCGATCTCGACGGGCGTGAGGCCGATGTCGGCGAGCAGCTCGCCGCGTTTGGCGTGCGCGAGAAACTGCTCCGGAATCCCGAACCGCCTTACGGGCACGTCGACATCGGCATCACCGAGGGCCAACGCGACCGCGGCGCCGACCCCGGACGCGCGGCTGTTGTCCTCGACGACGGCCACCATGCGGTGCTCGGCGGCCAGTCCCGGCAACGCGGGGTCGACGGGCTTGACCCAGCGCGGGTCCACGACCGTGCAGTTGATGCCGCGCCCCGCCAGCAGTTCGGCGGCCTGCAGACACACCGGCGCCATCACGCCGACGGCCACCAACAGCACGTCGGCGGGCTCCTCGGACCGGTGCAGCACATGCATCCCGCCGACATGGCCGACCGCCTCGATCGCCGGCCCCACCGACTCCTTGGGGAACCGGATCAGCGTGGGCGCGTCGTCGACGGCCACCGCCTCCCGCAGCTGGGCACGGAGCTGGTCGGCGTCGCGCGGTGCGGCGATCCTCAGGCCGGGCACGACCTGGAGGATGGACAGGTCCCACATGCCGTTGTGTGACGCCCCGTCAACTCCTGTGACACCGGCCCGGTCCAGCACGAACGTCACCCCGCACCGGTGCAGCGCGACGTCCATCAGCAGTTGGTCGAAGGCCCGGTTGAGGAAGGTCGCGTACACGGCGACGACGGGATGCAGGCCGCCCGTCGCCAGCCCGGCCGCCGACACCGCCGCGTGCTGCTCGGCGATTCCGACGTCCCACACCCGGTCGGGGAACCGCTCGGCGAACCTGCCGAGGCCCACGGGATGCAGCATGGCCGCGGTGATCGCGACGACGTCGTCCCGTTCCTCCCCGATCCTGACGATCTCGTCGCCGAACACCGAGGTCCAGGAAGGTCCGTTGGCGGGCGCGAGCGGCTCGCAGGTGAGCGGGTCCATCACCCCGACGGTGTGGAAGTGGTCCTCCTCGTGCTCGCGAGCGGGCTCGTAACCGCGCCCCTTCTCCGTCAGACAGTGGACGAGCACGGGCCCGTGGAACCGCTTCGCGCGCCGCAGCGCCGACTCCACCGCCCCGATGTCGTGCCCGTCGATCGGGCCGACGTACTTCAGCCCCAGGTCCTCGAACATGCCCTGCGGGTTGAACGCGTCCTTGAACCCCTTCTTCGCGCCGTGCAGCGACTCGTAGAGGGTGTTGCCGATGAGCGGGGTGCGCAGCAGGACGTCCTTGCCCCAGGCCAGCACCTGCTCGTAACTGTCCGTCGTACGCAGCGTCGCGAGATGGTTGGCGAGGCCGCCGATGGTGGGCGAGTAGGAGCGTTCGTTGTCGTTGACGACGATGATCAGGGGCCGGTCCTTGGCCGCCGCGATGTTGTTGAGCGCCTCCCAGGCCATCCCGCCGGTGAGCGCGCCGTCGCCGATGACCGCGACGACATGCCCCTTCTCGCCCTGCACCTGGCGGGCCTTGGCGAGCCCGTCGGCCCAGCCGAGCGCGGTGGACGCGTGGCTGTTCTCGATGACGTCGTGCTCGGACTCCTCCCGCGAGGGATAGCCGGACAGGCCACCCTTGCCGCGCAGCTTGGAGAAGTCCTGACGTCCTGTCAGAAGCTTGTGCACATAGCTCTGATGGCCGGTGTCCCACAGGATGCGGTCGACCGGTGACTCGAAGACCCGGTGGAGCGCGACGGTGAGTTCCACCACCCCCAGATTGGGACCGAGATGCCCGCCGGTCCTGGCGACCGCGTGCACCAGGAACTCCCGTATCTCGTCGGACAGTTCACCGAGTTCCGCCTCGGACAGCGCCTTCAGGTCGCGTGGTCCCCGGATGTTCTCCAGAATCGTCACGCTCGGGCCCCCTTCTCTTCCGTACTCGCCAGCCCGTGCTGTTCAGCTCACGGTGACCGCCGGTTCCCCCGACGCGACGCCGTCCTGTTCCATCTGTTCGGCGATCTTCATCGCCTCCTCGATCAGGGTCTCCACGATCTTCGACTCGGGCACGGTCTTGATGACCTCGCCCTTCACGAAGATCTGCCCCTTCCCGTTGCCCGAGGCGACCCCGAGGTCCGCCTCCCGCGCCTCACCGGGGCCGTTGACGACACACCCCATGACCGCGACGCGCAACGGCACCTCCATGCCCTCCAGCCCGGCCGTGACCTGGTCGGCGAGCTTGTAGACGTCGACCTGGGCCCGCCCGCAGGACGGACAGGACACGATCTCCAGCCGCCGTTGCCGCAGGTTGAGCGATTCCAGGATCTGGATGCCGACCTTGACCTCCTCGACCGGCGGCGCCGACAGCGAGACCCGGATGGTGTCCCCGATGCCCTCGCTGAGCAACGCCCCGAAAGCCACAGCGGACTTGATGGTCCCCTGGAAGGCGGGACCGGCCTCGGTCACGCCGAGGTGGAGCGGGTAGTCGCAGGCCTCCGCGAGCTGCCGGTAGGCGTTGACCATGATCACCGGGTCGTTGTGCTTGACCGAGATCTTGATGTCCCGGAAGCCGTGCTCCTCGAACAGCGACGCCTCCCACAGCGCCGACTCCACGAGCGCCTCGGGCGTCGCCTTCCCGTACTTCTGGAGCAGTCTCCGGTCCAGCGAACCGGCGTTGACCCCGATCCTGATCGGTGTGCCGTGCTCCTTGGCGGCCCGCGCGATCTCCTTCACCTTGTCGTCGAACTGTTTGATGTTGCCGGGATTGACGCGAACCGCCGCGCAGCCGGCCTCGATCGCGGCGAACACGTACTTCGGCTGGAAGTGGATGTCGGCGATCACCGGGATCTGCGACTTGCGCGCGACGGTCGCCAGCGCGTCCGCGTCGTCCTGCGTGGGGCAGGCGACGCGGACGATCTGGCAGCCGGACGCGGTGAGTTCGGCGATCTGCTGGAGCGTGGCGCCGATGTCCGACGTACGTGTCGTCGTCATCGACTGGACCGACACCGGGGCCCCGCCCCCGACCGCCACCGGCCCGACCTCGATGCGCCGGGAGACCCGGCGCTCGGCGATCGGACGGACCGGTACCTCGGGAACGCCCAAGGAGACGGCGGTCACGACGTCACTCCCGGTTTCCGGAGACGGTCTCGCGCATGGCACGCAGGGACTCCTTCAGCGACCCCATGGTGGCCAGGACGGCCGTCGGCTCGTAGCCGCAGTGCGCCATGCAGTTGGCGCACCGATCGTCCTTGCCGCGGCCGTAGGAGTCCCAGTCGGTCTTCTCGATGAGGTCCTTGTACGTCGTCACGTACCCGTCGCTCATCAGGTAGCAGGGCTTCTGCCAGCCGAACAGCGAGTAGTTCGGGATCGCCCACGCCGTGCACGGGAAGTCGACCTTGCCCTCCAGGAAGTCCAGGAAGAGCGGGGAGTGGTTGAGCCGCCAGCGCCGCCGGTTGCCGCCGCCGAAAGCTTTCTTGAACAGCTCGCGGGTCTGCTCGACACCGAGGAAGTGCTCCTGGTCGGGAGCCTTCTCGTAGGCGTAGGCGGGCGAGATCATCATCTCGTCGACCTGGAGGTCGTCGTTGAGGAAGTTGAGCACCTCGATGATGGTCTGCGGGGTGTCGGTGTTGAAGAAGGTCGAGTTGGTGGTGACCCGGAAACCGCGCTTCTTGGCCTCCTTGATGGCGGCCACGGCTTCGTCGAACACCCCCTCCTTCGCGACGGACTCGTCGTGCCGCTCACGCAGTCCGTCGATGTGCACGGCGAACGCGAAGTACGGCGAGGGCGTGAACTTGTCCATCTTCTTGCGCAGCAGCATGGCGTTGGTGCAGAGGAAGACGTACTTCTTCCTCGCCACCAACTGCCGCACGATCTCGTCGATATGAGGGTGCATCAGGGGCTCACCGCCCGCGATGGACACCATCGGGGCCCCGGATTCGAGGACCGCCCCCACGGCCTGGGCTACCGGCATGCGCTGCTTGAGCACACCGGCCGGGTGCTGGATCTTTCCGCAGCCCTCGCACGCCAGGTTGCAGGCGTAGAGCGGTTCGAGTTCGACGATCAGCGGGAACTTGTCCCGCTTGCGGATTTTCTGTTCGGCCAAATACGTAGCGATCTTGATGGTCTGGCGGAGCGGCATGGCCATCTGACTCACCTCCTGGGGAGCAGCAAGGAACGGTGCCATTCGACAAAAGCGGGAAGGACCGAACGAAGAACGCGGAAGGCCGATATTCCACCGCGAAGTGTGCCGATCCGGACGAGTTCATGTTCTGGAGCGTCCACGACCACCCGTACGGCCGCAACGGGGCGCACGCCCGTGCGCCCGGCGCTGTGGAGTGTGGCCGCCGACTCCATGTCGACCGCGATTGCGCCGGTCGCGAGCAGATCCGACCGTTCGTGGCCCCGTACGACGTGATCGGAGCCGGTGAGTGGGCCGGTGTGGACGGTGCGCCCGGGCAGGGCGCGCACCAGTTCCTTGACGAGCAGTTCGGTACCGACGCAGCGGGTGATGCCGCGCGGGTCCCGGGTCTCCTCGGCGACCACCAGGTCACCGGGGTGCATACCGGGGGCGAGTCCCGCGCAGAAACCGGTGGCCAGCACGGCGGCGTCGCGCAGCGCCGGGTCGGCGAGGGCCCGGGTGACGGCCGCCTCGGCAGCCTCCGGACCCATGCCCGTACGCAGCACGGTGACTGTGCCGTCGCCGCGTCCGCCCCGGCGCAGGGCGAGCCGTTCGATGCCGAGCGCGCAGGCGATCAGCAGCGGGGCGGGGGTGGGCTGCCTGTGCATCAGCCCCCCTTGACCTCGGTGAAGGGCTCGCCGTTGACGTACCGGCCGAGCGCGGTGAGCGGGAAGACCTGGCGGTAGAGGTGGTAGTTGATCGAGAAGTCCCACGGGAAGCCGGTACCGGTGAAGTACGGCTCGTCCCAGGAGCCGTCCGGCAGCTGGGTCGCCGCGAGCCACTCGACTCCGCGTTCGACGGCCTTGGAGTCGTGCTCCCCGGCGGCCAGCAGGGCGAGCAGCGCCCAGGCCGTCTGGGAGGCGGTGGAGGCGCCCCGGCCGCTCCAGTTCGCGCTGTCGTTGTAGGAGCGCAGGTCCTCGCCCCAACCGCCGTCGTCGTTCTGGACCTTCTCCAGCCAGGACACCGCGCGCCGGATCGCCGGGTGCGCGGCGGGCAGGCCGGCGGCGGTCAGCGCGGGCACCACCGAGCCGGTGCCGTAGACGTAGTTGACGCCCCAGCGGCCGAACCAGGCTCCGCTGGGCTCCTGTTCGGCGAGCAGCCACTCGATGCCGCGCCGGGTGCGCGGATCGTGGGACATGCCCTCGACGGCGAGCATCTCCACGACATGCGCGGTGACGTCGGCGGACGGCGGGTCGATGACCTCACCGAAGTCGCAGAACGGCAGTTTGTTGGGGAGCGTGCTGGTGTTGTCGACGTCGAAGGCGCCCCAGGCACCGTTCTTCGACTGCATCCCGAGGTTCCAGCGCACCCCGCGCCCGATGGCCTTCTCGACCCGCTCAGGGTCGTGATGCCGGACGCGGCGCAGCGCGAGGACGACCTCGGCGGTGTCGTCGATGTCGGGGTAGTTGTCGTTGTGGAACTCGAACGCCCAGCCGCCCGGCGGCAGTTCGGGCCGGCGTACGGACCAGTCGCCGGGTCTGACCACCTGCTCGCCCAGCATCCAGTCGGCGGCCTTGACCAGTTGGGGATGGTCGGCGGGCACACCCGCGTCGGCGAGGGCGATGACGGCGAGGCAGGTGTCCCACACCGGCGACTGACAGGCCTCGATCATCCGGGCCCCGTCCTCGCGCCACACCGTGAAGCGGTCCAGGGACTCCAACCCGGCCCGCATGACCGGGTGTTCGAGGTCGTAACCGAGCAGGTGCAGGGCGATCACCGAGTAGACGGCGGGGGGCTGGATGCCTCCCCAGCAGCCGTCGTTCTCCTGGCGCTCGATGATCCAGCGGGCGGCGGTGTTCATGGCCGCCTTGCGGAGTCTGCGCACCGCCACCTTGCGGTAGCCGTGCAGAACCCGGTCGAGACGCTGGAAGGCACCGTCCCAACTGGCCAGTGGGGCGAAGGACCTGCCCGGGTTCGGCAGGTCGGGGTCGATGTGCAGCTCGTCGAGCGGGAAGGGCGCCGGGCGGACCGGGCGCTTCGCGCTGACGATGGTGAGCGGCACGATGGTCTGCCGTGCCCAGCAGCCGAAGTCGTAGATGTTGAGCGGCATCCACTTCGGGAAGTAGATGAGTTCCGGCGGGAGTTCGGGGAGGTCGTCCCACTTCCACCAGCCGAACAGGGCCAGCCAGATCCGGGTGAAGACCCGGGCGGCCGCGATGCCTCCCCGGTCGCGGATCCAGGCGGACGCCTTCGCCATGTGCGGAGCTTCGGGTGCGTCCCCGGCCAGCCGCAGGGCGACGTACGCCTCGACGGTGGCGGAGAGGTCGGCGGGTCCGCCGTGGAAGGTGGCCCAGGTGCCGTCGTCGCGCTGCTCGCCGCGGATGAACAACGCGGCTGCCTGGGTGGTCTGTTCGTCACGGATGCCCAGGAACTGACGGAGCAGCAGGTCCTCGGCGTCCATCGTGACGTTGGTCTCGAGGTCGCCCTTCCACCAGCCCTGGGCGTCCTGCCTCGCGAGCAGGGAATCCGTGGCGCGCCTCATGGCACGCTCGGCGGCCTCCTGAACCCCTGCCGCCACTGGGGCGTTGATGTCGGTTTCGGTTTCGGATTCGCTGGCCGAGGCAGCGCGAGGCGGGAGTGCCCCGGTGCTTCCGTCGGTCGTCGCTGTCATGGCTTCCCCTTCGTGCAGTGGATGTCTCTGCTGTGGGTCCGCCGTCGGCCGGTGCGCCGCTCGAAGCGGCGCCGGCCGGCGACTACGCGAGGCTTATTCGACCGATAGTGATCATCTCTTTCGGACGACGACGAAGTCGGCGAGCGCGGTGAACTGCGCGCGCACCCGGTCGGGCATGTCGATGGCGCTCAGTGCGTCGACGGCGATGGTGTGCTGTCGGCGCGCCTCCTCGGTGGTCCACTCGCGTCCGCCTGCCTGTTCGATCAGGGCGGCGCGGGCGGCGAACTCCTCCTCGGAGAAGTTCTCGAAGTCGCTGCTCTTCGCGTCGGCCGCGAGGAGATCACCGAGGCGCTCGGCCGCCGGGCCGCTGGCCGCGAGGGCGGCGACGACGGGCAGGGACTTCTTGCGCTGACGCAGATCGCTCCAGGTCTGCTTGCCGGTGGCCTCCGGGTCGCCCCAGATGCCGAGGAGGTCGTCGACGGCCTGGAAGGCCAGGCCGAGGTGGTAGCCGTACTTCTCCAGGGTGTCGGCGGTGCGGTCGTCCGCGCCGCCGAGAACCGCGCCGATGGAGCTGGCGCAGGCGAGCAGGGCACCGGTCTTGTTGCCCTCCATCTCCAGGCACTCCTCGACGCTGACGCGGTCGCGGTGCTCGTAGGAGATGTCCTGGGCCTGGCCGTCGATGAGAGCACGGGTCGCCGTGGTGAGACGGCGGGTGGCTCGGCCGGCCTCGACGGTGCCGAGCTCCAGGAGGATCTCGTTGGCCAGTGCGAACAGGGCGTCGCCGACCAGGATGGCCTGGGCGGGGCCGTGCACCTTCCACACGGTGTCGCGGTGGCGGCGCTGTTCGTCGCCGTCCATCAGGTCGTCGTGCAGCAGCGAGAAGTTGTGCACCAGCTCGACGGCGACCGCGCCGGGGATGCCGACCTCGGGGTCGGCACCGGTGACCTCGGCGGACAGCACGGCGAGCGCGGGGCGTACGGCCTTGCCGCCGTCGCCGGCGGCGGGCCTGCCCTGGGCGTCGATCCAGCCGAAGTGGTAGGCGGAGACGGTGTCCATGGGCGCCGCGAGACGGTTGATCGCCGCCCGCAGGACCGGAGTGGCCAGGGTCCGGCCGCGCTCCAGGAGCGCGGTCACGTCCACCGCGTCGGCGACTTTCGGGGCCGGGGGCACAGTGGGCACAGTCTCTCCTCTTGTTGCGGTGCGGGCGGTGCGAGGACCTGCCGCGTGCCGATGATCGAGCATCAGGCTGCCTCCTCCACGTCGAAGAGGTGGTGGCGGGGCCGGCCCAGGGCGCCCAGCGCGGCACCGGCCGCGCTGACTCCGCTGCGGACCGCACTCTCCATGGTCGCGGGCCACCCGGTGGCGGTCCACGAACCGGCCAGGTACAGGCCGGGGGTTCTGGTACGGGCGCCGGGCCGCAGCCGTCCGACGCCGGGCGTGGGGGCGAACGTCGCTGTCCGCTCCCGGGTGACGAAGAAGTCCCGTACACCGGCGCCCCGAGCGCGGGGCAACAGTCGCTCCAGCTCCGGCAGATACCGCTCGCGCAGCGCCGCCACGGGCTCGTCGATCTCGTCGTGCGCAGCCGACTGCGACAGCGCCAGATACTGGCCGTCGCCGCCGAGCCCGGACGCCTCGGTCCGGTCGAAGACCCACTGCACCGGGCTGCCGAGCGCCGCGACGAACGGCGTGCTCAGCACCTTCCGGTCGTACACCACATGCACGTTGAGAATGGGCGCGGTACCGATCTCCAGCAGCCGTTCGGGGGCGTCGAGCGCGCCCTCCGGCAGCAGATCGTGCGCCTCGCGCTGGGCCACGGCGAGTACGACGGTGTCCGCGTCGAGCGTCTCGCCGGGAACCTGAACGCTCCAGCGGCCGTTCTCGTTGTGTTGGATGGAGGTGACGCGTGTACGGACTTCGGTACGCACGCCCGCGGAGTCGAGCGCCTTGCGGGCCAGAGTGTCGTGCAGTTCGCCCAGCGGGACGCGCGCCCAGCCGATGTCGGCCGCGCCCGGGTCGGACAGCAGACCGGTCTTGAACACCATCGCGGCGAGCCCCAGGGACGAGTCCCCGGCCACCGCGTTGAGGGTGGCGACCCCCACCAGGTCCCACAGTGCCTCGACGGCACGCTCGGACTGACCGTGCGCGGTCAGCCAGCTGCCGAAGTCCTTCGCGTCCAGCGCCGGGTCGGCGAGGTCCAGCGCCTTGAGCGCCAGTGCGGCACGCCCCACTCCGGCGCGCTCCAGGAGCGAGAGGTGCGGATACGTGGCCAGGCTGCGCCCGAGATGCAGAGGAACAGGCAGCGCGTCGCGCCGGAGTCTGCCCAGGCGCCGCCCGGCGGGCTTCGCCACGTCGACGACGGGTACGTCGAGACGTGCCTGCACCGGAGCTAGCGCGGCGCCGTCGATACGGTCGAGGAACCAGCGGTAGGCGGTGCAGCAACGCAGGTACACATGCTGGCCGTTGTCGACGGTGAGGCCGTCGCGCTGGAAGGAGAAGGCGAGCCCGCCGAGGCGCGGCCGGCCTTCGAGCAGCGTGACGCGGACACCGGCGTCGGCGAGCGAGAGTGCCGCGGTGATGCCCGCCAGGCCGCCGCCGACCACCACGGCGCTCTTCTCACCGCGGTGGCCCGGGCGTTCCCCGGGCTGCGTACCCTCGCTCATCGCGCACTCCCCCCTGTGCACCCGCCGTGCCGGATGAACGCCGCACGACAGGCCGTCGAAGTCAGGGACGCCGTCCCCGAGCGGAGGGTTGCGCGCCGTTTCACCGCGGACACATCACCTTGCACCGGATTGTCCATCAGACGCGCCTCCTGACGGTCCGACGGGAGACATGCCGGGCGTCCAGGCCGGACAGGCCGCGCACAGCGACGTACGCCTTCTCGCGTCCGGGCAGCGAGACCCGGCCGCGCAGGACTGCCTCCGGCTCGCGCTCGATGCGGTCGAGGAGCCGACGGTAGATGCCGGCCATGGCGGCGACACAGGCGCCGCTGCGCCGGTCGAGCATGGGCAGCAGCCCGTAGCCCTCGGCGAACAGGGCGCGGGCGCGCCGCACTTCGAAGTGGACCAGGCCCGCGAAGTCGGAGCCCTCCGGCGGCTTCGGCCCGCTGAACCCGGCCGAGCAGCCGAACTTGGCGAGGTCGTCGGCGGGCAGATAGGTCCGCCCGCTGTCGGCGTCCTCGCGGATGTCCCGCAGGATGTTGGTGAGCTGGAGTGCGAGCCCCAGCGTGTCGGCGTACTCGGAGGCGCGTTCCGAACCGCGCGCGCCCTGCTCCGTACCGAACACGCCCAGCGACAGCCGTCCGATGGCCCCGGCCACACAGCGGCAGTAGACCTTCAGGTCGTCCCAGGTCTCGTACGTCTCACCGCGTACGTCCATCACGACGCCGTCGATGAGTTCGTCGAGGCCGCCGAGCGGGATCGGGAAGTGGGTTCCCGCGTGGCTGAGGGCGACCGCGACCGGGTCGGTGTCGTCCTCGTCGACCGCGCCCTCGCGCACCCGGGTGAGCAGCGCCCTGGTGTCCTCCAGGCGCGCCGCCTTGACCTCGGGGGCCAGCGTGCCGTCACCGATGTCGTCGACACGGCGCGAGAACGCGTACAGGGCCGACATCGCGCGCCGCTTCGACGTCGGCAGCAGTCTGATGCCGTACGCGAAGTTGCGGGCCTGCTGGCCGGTGATGGACTCGCAGTAGCTGTAGGCGGCGAGTACCGGTGCGGACACGTGTGGTTCCGACTCCACGCTCCGGATCACCCCTCTCCTCGCAGGGTTGTGCCCACCTCGCGCAGCAACTGGATCCTGCCGGGCTTGGGCGGGCCGGGAAGTACGTCGTATTCGGCGGCGACGATCGCTCGGACCGCCGCCTTCCCCCCCGCCACGAAACCCGCGAGCAGCAGCTTCAGCCTGCCGTGGACGCTACCCACGAGGGGGGTGCCTTCATTCAGCAGGACACGGGCGCGTTCCGCTTCGTATGCGATCAGCGCGCGTACCGACGCTCCTGCGGTGGGGGCGGCGAGATCCGGCTCCTGGACATGAAAGCGCTTCATGTCCTGGGCGGGCAGATAGATCCGGTCGCGGCCGAGGTCCTCGGCGACGTCCTGGAGGTGCTCGACGATCTGGAGGGCCGTGCACACGGCGTCGGAGCGGCGGATCCGCTCGGGCGTCGCGGTGCCGGTGACGGCGAGGACGAGGCGGCCCACGGGGTTGGCGGACAGCTCGCAGTAGGCGAGGAGGTCGTCGTACGTCTCGTACCGCTTGACCAGCTGGTCCTGGCGGTTGGCCGCGATCAGGCCGAGGAACGGCTCGGGGGTGAGCGAGCGGCGGCGGACGGTCGGCTGGAGCCGCCGCAGCAGGGGGTGGTGCGGGGTGCCGTCGAAGACCCTGCGCAGGTCGGCCTCGAAGGCGTCGAGGAGGACGAGCCGGTCGTCGGCCTCTTCGGGGGCGACGCCCAGCAGGCGGGCGTCGGCGCCGCCCGGGGCCAGGTCGCCGTCGCCGATGTCGTCGACGAGGCGGGCGAAGCCGTAGACGGCCATGAGGTCGGTGCGCCAGGCCCTGGGCAGGAAGAACGGTGCCACGGGGAAGTTCTCGTCCGCGGCCTTGTCGAGCGTGCCGCGCTCCGGATCGTCGGTCCGCGTGGGGCCGGTTGCCGTCACCGTTCGCTGCCCGGGGCGGGGACGGCGATCGGTGTGGGGAGCCGGGGAGTTTCCGTAGCCATCGCCGTCACATCTCCCGTTCTACACTGCTGACCCAATGGGCACTATTTCGGACACGCCGCCCAGCCGTCCACGCGGCGGTCCGATGCCGGGTGTCGCGTGTTATCGCCCTACTTGCCGCGATTCAGCACTGGTACAGCTTACGTTGTACAACGCGCCATGGTCCGTCGGGGTGTCCCGCGCATCACAAGAACGCACCGATTGGCGTCAAGATTCCTAGGGCGCCCCGGAGTTGACGTTTCCTTTGCAGACGCGGGGCCCCGCCGGAACAGTTCCGGCGGGGCCCCGATTCGCCCGGTTGATCCCCGGCTACTTGCCGGTGAACTTCTCGTACTCCTTGAGGACCTCGTCCGTCGGCCCGTCCATGCGCAGTTCGCCGCGTTCCAGCCACAGGACACGGTCGCAGGTGTCGCGGATGGACTTGTTGTTGTGACTGACGAGGAACACCGTGCCGGCGTGCTTGCGCAGCTCGCGGATGCGGTCCTCGGAGCGCTTCTGGAAGGACCGGTCACCGGTCGCCAGTGCCTCGTCGATCATCAGTACGTCATGGTCCTTGGCCGCGGCGATGGAGAACCGCAGCCGCGCCGCCATGCCGGAGGAGTACGTGCGCATCGGCAGCGTGATGAAGTCGCCCTTCTCGTTGATGCCGGAGAAGTCGACGATCTGCTGATAGCGCTCCCTGATCTCCTCGCGTGACATCCCCATCGCGAGGCCGCCCAATATGACGTTCCGTTCGCCCGTGAGGTCGTTCATCAGGGCGGCGTTGACGCCGAGGAGCGAGGGCTGGCCGTCGGTGTACACGTGGCCGCTCTCGGCGGGCAGCAGGCCGGCGATGGCGCGCAGCAGCGTCGACTTGCCGGAGCCGTTGGAGCCGATCAGGCCGACGGCCTCGCCGCGGTAGGAGACGAAGGAGACGCCCCGTACGGCGTGCACCTTGCGCACGCCGGGTGACTCGCCGCGTCTGACGATGCGGCTGAGCGCGGAGGTGGCACTGCCCTTGCCGGTCTTGGCGCCGTTGACGCGGTAGACGATGTGGAGCTCGTCCGCGATCACAGTGGGGATCTTGGCCCCGGGAATCGGGTCAGCCACGGCCGTACCTCTCCTCCGACTGCCAGAAGTACACGAAGCCGCCGACGGCGAAGAGCGCGGCCCAGCCGCCCGCGACCGCCCAGACGTGCGGCGGGAGGTTCTCCGAGCCGTAGCCGTCGATGAGCGCGAAGCGCATCAGGTCCATGTAGATGGCGGCCGGGTTCCACTGGAGGACGTCGGCGACCCACTGTGGCTTGTCGGCGAGCATGACCGGGATGGAGAACATCACTCCGGACGCGTACATCCACGTACGCATCACGAACGGCATCAGCTGGGCGAGGTCCGGGGTGGCCGAGCCCCACCGGGCCATGATCAGCGCGAGGCCGGTGTTGAAGAGGAACTGGAGTGCCAGCGCCGGGAGGATCAGCAGCCAGGACGCCTTGGGGTAGCTGCCGAAGCCGATCGAGACCACGAACAGCACGATCATCGAGAAGAGCAGCTGCTGGAGCTGTTGCAGCGCGAAGGAGACCGGCAGGGCGGCGCGCGGGAAGTGCAGGGCGCGCACCAGGCCCAGGTTGCCGGAGATCGCGCGTACGCCCGCCATCACCGAGCTCTGCGTGAAGGTGAACACGAAGACGCCCGTGACGAGGAACGGGATGTACACCTCGCGGGGCATACCGCGGTCGGCTTTGAGGATCACGCCGAAGATGAAGAAGTACACGGCCGCGTTCAGCAGCGGCGTGGCCACCTGCCACAGCTGGCCGAGTTTGGCCTGGCTGTACTGGGCGGTCAGTTTCGCCTGCGAGAAGGCCAGGATGAAGTGACGCCGTCCCCAGAGCTGGCGGACGTACTCGACGAGTCGAGGGCGGGCGCCGCTCACGGCGAGCCCGTACTTCGCGGCGAGGTCGGCCGCGGAGAGGCCGTCGTCGGGTGACGGTCGGTCGCTCACCGCGACACCGCCGTCATGCGTTGTCTCACTCACAAATGGAAACTTTCGTCTTCAATATGCGCAGCTGAACGGGGCAGAGCGCGGGCCGTGGCCGGGAGGCGGCCGGCCCGCGAGGGCTCTCAGGGAGAGCTTGTCAGATCACTGGGGGGCGGCCCAGTCGGGTCAGCCGCCACACCGTACGCCACCGGATGGGCCGGCGGGGTCCGCACGGGGTGGTCAGGCCCTCCTTGAACCCGCCCCACCAGGCTCTGAGCGCCGGGCGGGAGGGTCGGCGGAGGAGTGTGAGGAGCAGCCAGTCCCCCAGGTACACGGGTACGAGGGGGGCTGGAAGGTTTCGGCGGGCCAGCCAGACTCGGTTGCGGGCGACCATGCGGTGGTAGACCGCGTGCCGCGAGGGCGCGGTCGCGGGGTGGTAGAGCAGCATGTCGGCCCGGTAGTCGATCATCCAGCCCGCGTCGAGGGCCCGCCAGGCCAGGTCGGTCTCCTCGTGGGCGTAGAAGAACTCCTCGGGCAGGATGCCCACTTCGGCGAAGACCTTGGTACGGACGGCGTTGGCGCCGCCCAGGAAGCTGGTGACCCGGGAGCTGCGCATCGGGTCCGTGGTGCCCGGGCGGGGTACATGGCGGCGCTGGGTGAGGCCGGTCTCGGGGTCGGCGATACGGAAGCTGATGATGCCCAGTTCCGGGTCGGCGGTGAAGGCCTGGCGGCACAGTTCGGCGGTGTCCTGGTGGCCGAGGAGGCCGTCGTCGTCCAGGAACATCAGGATGTCGACGTCGCGGCCGGCCGGGCCGAACGCCTCGATGCCGACGTTGCGTCCGCCGGGGATGCCGAGGTTCTCGGGCAGCTCGATGCTCCGTACGCCCTCGGGGAGGTCCGGAACGGGCGAGCCGTTGCCGACGACGACGACCTGGACCGGGTCGCCCTCCTGTTTGGCGATCGAGTCCACGAGGGCGCACAGTTCGTCGGGGCGGTTGCCCATGGTGATGATCACCGCTCCGACTCTCATCCCGGTACTCACCGCAACCTGCTCGACGCGAGGATGGACACAAGGTGCAGCACGGTCTGCAGGATCGCGATGCCGGCCAGGACGGCGATGCCCAGGCGGGTCCAGAACAGCTCGCCGCCGATGAGGTCGAGGACCGCCACGAAGAGGACGAACAGGCTCGCCTCGATGCCGCCGATCAGCCGGTGGAACTTCAGTGCGGCGGCGGCCCTGCGGGCCAGGGCGAGCCCCTCGGAGCGCGGCACCGACAGCTCTTCCTTGGCGGCGGCCAGACCGCTGCGGGACCGGGCCACGTCCACCAGGTCGGTCTCCGCCTTGATCAGGATCGCGCCGAGCGCGGCCAGGGTGCCGAGGAACGCCCACAGCCACTCGGGGTTCCCGGATCCGTCCCACAGGTCGGCGCCGCGCAGCCCGAAGCCGATCAGCAGGGCCGCCTCGGACAGGTAGTGGCCGATGCGGTCGAGGTACACGCCGGTGATCGAGGTCTGGTTGCGCCAGCGGGCGATCTCCCCGTCGACGCAGTCGAGGAGCAGGTACAGCTGCATCAGCAGGACGGCCAGGACCGCCCCGGTGAGGCCCGGCACCAGGAGCGCAGCGCCCGCCAGAACACCCGCGACGACCATCAGGTACGTGAGCTGGTTGGGCGTGATCCTGGTGTTCACCAGGTACGGGTCGACCCGCAGGGACACCTCGCGCATGTAGAGGCGTCCCGCCCAGTGCTCGCCGCTGCGCCGGTCCTTCACCCCTTCGGGGTGGACGACGGGGCGTAGTTCAGCTACCGATGGCCTTGACATAGTCCGCGTACGTGTCCTTGATCTGGTCGTTCGTGAGGTCGAGGTGTTCCAGGATCGTGTAGCGACCGGGTCTGGTCTGCGGGGCGTACTCGACGACCCGTACGAACTCGTCCGTGGTGAAGCCGATCTCCTCCGGCAGCACCGGCAGTCCGTGCCGGCGCAGTACCTCGGCCATGTAGGCCGCCTCTTCGGGCGCGCCCCGCAGGAACATGGCGAAGGCGGCGCCGAGGCCGCACTGTTCGCCGTGGCTGGCGGCGCGCTTGGGGTACAGCAGGTCGAAGGCGTGGTTGATCTCGTGACAGGCGCCGGAGGACGGGCGGGAGTCGCCCGACACCGACATGGCGATACCGGTGAGGACGAGGGCCTCGGCCAGTACCTGGAGGAACGCGTTGTCGCCGACCCCGCCGGGGTGGCGCAGTACGGCTTCGCCGGCCTGCCGGGCCATCGCGGCGGCGAGTCCGTCGATCTTCTCGCCGTTGACCTGGCAGGCCAGCTCCCAGTCGGCGACCGCGGAGATGTTCGACATGGCGTCGCCGATGCCGGAGCGCACGAACCGCGCGGGTGCCTCGCGGATCACGTCGAGGTCGATGACGACGGCGATCGGGTTGGGCACGCCGTACGAGCCGCGCCCCGCGTCGTTGTCGAGGGTCGCGACCGGGGAACACAGGCCGTCGTGCGCGAGGTTGGTGGCGACGGCGACGAGTGGCAGGCCCACCCGGGCGGCGGCGAACTTGGCGCAGTCGATGATCCGGCCGCCGCCGAGGCCGACCACGGCGTCGTAGTGGCCCGACTTGATGGCGTCGCCCAGCTTGACCGCGTCGTCGATGGTGCCGCCGGCGACCTCGTACCAGCTCGCGCCGGGCAGCGCCGGGGCGAGCCGCTCGCGCAGTCTGGCGCCGGAGCCGGAGCTGATCGCGACCGCGATCTTCCCGGAGTGCGAGATCCGCTGGTCGAACAGCACATCCGCCAGATCGTTCAGGGCCCCCCGGCGGATGTCGACGACGACCGGCGAGGGGATCAGCCTCGTCAGTACCGGCACGCGATCTCCCGTCCTCGGGCCAGATCGTCGTGGTTGTCTATCTCGACCCAGGGAACCTCACCGATGGGCGCCACGTCGATCCGGAAGCCACGGTCGACCAGTTCCTGGTAACCGTGCTCGTAGAACTGCTGGGGGTCGGTCTCCCACACGGTCTTCAGCGCGTCGGCCAGGTCGGCGGCGGCGGCGCCCTCGATGAGGGTGACGCCGATGTACTCGCCGGTGGCCTCGGCCGGGTCCATCAGCTTGGTGATCCTCCGTACGCCGTTCTCCGGGTCCACGATCACCTTCATCTCCTCGTCGGCGAGATCCTTCACCGTGTCGAGGGCCAGGATGATGCGCTTCCCGTCGCCGCGCGCGGCGAGCAGCGTCCGTTCGACGGAGACGGGGTGCACGGTGTCGCCGTTGGCGAGGATCACCCCGTCGGCGAGGGCGTCCCGGCCGCACCAGAGGGAGTAGGCGTTGTTCCACTCCTCGGCGCGGTCGTTGTCGATGAGGGTGATCTTCAGCCCGTACTTCTTCTCCAGGGCCGTCTGCCGCTCGTACACGGCTTCCTTGCGGTAGCCGACGATGATCGCGGCCTCGGTGAGGCCGATCTCGGCGAAGTTGGCGAGGGTGAGGTCGAGGACGGTGGGGCCGTCCTCGTCGCCCGCGGGACCGACCGGCACGAGAGCCTTGGGCAGGCTGTCGGTGTAGGGGCGCAGACGCCGTCCGGCGCCGGCCGCCAGCACGAGGCCGATCATGCGGGTACTCCTTCGTCGTGTACGGCGGGCGCGCCGCCCTGGTGGGCGGTCACCCAGTAGCGGATGCTCTCGGTGAGCACCAGCAGGGCCACGACCACGGCGAGGACCGTGAGCGCGACCACGAACTGCGAGGCACTGAGCAGTGCGGCCAGTACGACGACCACCAGCGTCCGGCCCTCGTGCCCTCCGCTCGCCCGTACCAGCCAGCGCGGGGGCGCTCCGGCGTTGCCACGGATGCGGTACACCGTGTCGTAGTGATGGTAGGCGACGGCGGCCACGAGGCCGAAAGCCGCGGGAAGTGCTCCGTTTACCTCCGCTTTGCCCGCGAGGATGAGGACTGTGCCGTATTCGGCGGCCCGGAAGACCGGGGGGACGAGCCAGTCGAGGCGGCCCGTGAGTGGCAGTGCGACCGCGCTGCCCGCGCTGAGCACGTACAGCACGGTGAGGGCGACGGGGATCGGGCTGCCGTAGGCGCACACCGACACGGCGAAGGTCAGCACCGCCGCGCCTTCCAGCGCCAGGAGGAGGCGCGAGGCGCCCGGTGTGCGCCCGGGGATTCGCTCGACCAGCTCCGCGAGCGGCCCGCTGTCCGCGAGGTCCGCCAGGGCTTGCGCAGCTCGCTCGGTGCGCTGCGCCGTTCGTGTGAGTGAGCGCAGGACGCGCCCCGCAGTGGTGTACGTCGCCGCGAAGCCGCAGCCGACGAGCAGCACGGTGAAGGTGGTCCGGGGGGTGGTGAGCGCCGTGAGGACGGCGATCAGGGCCCAGCGCTCGCCGATCGGCAGGACGATCATCCGCCGCACCCAGACCGTCCAGCCGACGCCGTCGAGCCGGTCGGAGAGGGCGGCGGTGGGGCTGGTGTTCGCCGTCGCGTCGTGATTGGCCTCGTTGAAGGCGAAGTCGACGACGTGCCGGCAGGTCTGCAGGACCATCGCGCCGAGGGCCAGCGCCCATACGTCGTCGCCGCCCCGGGCCGCGCCCAGTGCGAGGCCCGCGTAGTAGGCGTACTCCTTGGCGCGGTCGAAGGTGGCGTCCAGCCAGGCACCGAGCGTCGAGTACTGGAGGGAGTAGCGGGCGAGCTGGCCGTCCGTGCAGTCCAGGACGAAGGAGACCAGGAGGAGCACACCCGCCGTGACGAAGCCGCCGCGGGTGCCGGTGGCCGCGCAGCCGGCCGCGATCAGCGCGGTGAGCAGAGAGGCGGTGGTGACCTGGTTGGGGGTGAGGCCGCGGCGGGCGCACCAGCGGGCCAGATAACGGGAGTACGGGCTGACGCAGAAGGTGGTGAAGAAGCCGTCCCGGGACTTCACGGCCGACTTCAGGCGTACGGCCTCGTCGTCGACGGCTGCGACGGCCTGCCGTGCGACGGCGCGGGCCTCGGGGTCGGCGGGGACGGCTGCGGTCAGGCTGCCCAGCTCGGGGCGGTGCACGCCGAGGGCGTCCGCGTCCAGAGCGAGGGCGATGCGGTCGGCGAGGCTGTCCACGGCCACGGCGGAGAAGGCTTTGCCGGGGTCTTTCGTGGCGTCGTCGCACGCGGAGATCTCGCGGGCCAGTTCGCGGGTCAGGGCGGTGCGGCCGGCGCCGGGCTGTGCCGACACGGCGCCCGGTACCGCGGCGAGCGGGAAGCGGGGGTCGGTGAGGCCGAGGCGCAGCGCGTGCAGGTGGCCGACGAAGCGGGCGTCCACGACGGCGACGCGTTCGTCACAGGACGACTCGGCGAGGAGGGTCTCGGTGTCGGCGACGTCGGTCGCGATCCGCACGTCGAAGCCCAGGGACCGCAGATCGTCCTCGATCGACGATCCGGGAACCGGCTGACCCGTGAGGATGGCGGTCGGCAACCGAACTCACTCCCTGGACACCGACGCGTGCACGCCGGTCCTGTACATGATGGTGGGGGAACCCTGACCCACGGTGGCCGGGCAGCATGTCGGCAGAGGCTATCGGATGGGGCCACGCCTTGGTTCACCGGCTGCTCAGGGTCCGATTCCGGCGGACCGGCGGCCGCCTCGACCGGATCATCATGAGCGACCCGGCCCGTCGCGACAAAACGTGACCCTCGTCGAGGACCGCCACGGCGTCCCCCGCCGCAGCCCCGCCCGTCGAACCGTGGTGATCTCCGCACCCGCTGACCTGCTTTTCGTTTCCGCAGGTCAGGGCACATGACAACGGTGTTCAGTGCCGCGTTGCCACATACCCCCCACCCGTAGTTCACTGATCCCGGGACGGGGCTCGGAACGAACACCAGGAGGCGGCTTCCATGGGGGCTGGGCACGATCACGGACACGCGCACGGCGCGCCGGCCACGGGTACGGCGGCAGCGGCGTACCGCGGGCGGCTGCGCGTCGCGCTGGCCATCACGCTCACCGTCATGGTCGTCGAGATCGTCGGCGGGATCGCCGCCGACTCGCTCGCGCTCATCGCGGACGCGGCGCACATGGCGACGGACGCGCTGGGCCTCGGCATGGCGCTGCTCGCGATCCACTTCGCGAACCGCCCGCCGAGCGGCAACCGCACCTTCGGGTTCGCCCGCGCGGAGATCCTCGCCGCGCTCGCCAACTGTCTGCTGCTGCTCGGCGTCGGCGGATACGTCCTGTACGAGGCGATCCAGCGGTTCGTCACGCCCGCGGAGACCGAGGGCGGGGTGACCGTCGTCTTCGGTCTGATCGGCCTGGTCGCGAACATGATCTCGCTGACGTTGCTGATGCGCGGACAGAAGGAGAGCCTGAACGTGCGCGGCGCCTTCCTCGAGGTCGCCGCGGACGCGCTGGGTTCGCTGGCGGTGCTGATCTCGGCGGTGGTCATCATCGCGACGGGCTGGCAGCGGGCGGACCCCATCGCCTCGGTCGTCATCGGGCTGATGATCGTCCCGCGTACCTGGAAGCTGCTGCGCGAGACCCTGGACGTGCTCCTGGAGGCGGCTCCCCGGGGCGTCGACATGGCGGAGGTGCGGGCCCACATAGTGGCGCTGCCCGGCGTGGAGGACGTACACGATCTGCACGCCTGGACGATCACGTCCGGGATGCCGGTGCTGTCGGCGCACGTGGTCGTCAGTTCGGAGGTGCTGAGCGGGATCGGGCACGAGAAGATGCTCCACGAGCTGCAGGGCTGTCTGGGCGACCACTTCGACGTGGAGCACTGCACCTTCCAGCTGGAGCCGAGCGGGCACGCCGAGCACGAGTCGAAGCTCTGCCTCTGAGGCCGTCCGGCGCGCGTCGCAGACGGAACGCAGCCGTCCGGCGCGCGCCCGCGTCTCCTCCTTCAAGCCCCCCTCACGGGCGGTTCCCCGGTCGGAGTACAGGGCACGATTGACTTTTCCGGTCACCGTCGGGCCGCTTTCGCGCCGGACATACGAGCGGCGCCGCGAAGTGCCGGGAGTGCCGGATTCGTACGGCAGACTTGGGACTCGAAGACCGAGGCGAAGGATGGGTATGCCGATCACACCTGCCACCGCGACGCACAACAGTTCGTCGAACGGCACCGCAGAAGCGATCTTGCTCGAGCTGGTCGACGAGAACGGCACGACGATCGGCACCGCCGAGAAGCTCTCCGCCCATCAGCCACCGGGCCGACTGCACCGGGCGTTCTCGGTCTTCCTCTTCGACGAACAGGGACGGCTGCTGCTCCAGCAGCGCGCGCTGGGGAAGTACCACTCCCCCGGCGTCTGGTCCAACACCTGCTGCGGTCACCCCTACCCCGGCGAGGCGCCCTTCGCGGCGGCGGCCCGGCGGACGTACGAGGAGCTGGGGATCTCCCCGTCGCTGCTCGCCGAGGCGGGCACGGTCCGCTACAACCACCCCGACCCGGAGTCCGGCCTGGTGGAGCAGGAGTACAACCACCTGTTCGTCGGGATGGCGCAGTCGTCGCTCGCACCGGACCCGGAGGAGGTCGGGGACACGGCCTTCGTGACTCCGGCCGAGCTGGCCGAGCGGCATGCGAAGGACCCGTTCTCGGCCTGGTTCATGACCGTGCTGGACGCGGCGCGCCCGGCGGTCCGGGAGCTGACGGGCCCGTCCGCCGGCTGGTAACGGCTACCGCTGCGTGTGCGCGGGTGTGAGCGGCAGCGCCGCCCAGACGACCTTGCCGCCGCTCGCCGTGTGCTCGATGTCGCAGACCCCGCCCGCCTCTCTGGTGATCTCGCGGACCAGGAGCAGACCGCGTCCTCCGGTCCGGCCGTGGTCCGCCTCCAGGGCGGTGGGGCGGTAGGGGTGGTTGTCCTCGACCGACACCCGCACCCACTCGGCACCGACGGCGACCTCCACGGCGAGTGTCGGCGACAGGACCGCCGCGTGCCGGACGGCATTCGTCGCCAGCTCGGAGACGATCAGCAGCAGTCCGTTCACCAGGTCCGGCGGGGCCGGCACGCCCTGTCGGTACAGCAGGTCCCGGACCGCGTGCCGGGCCTGCGGGACGGAGGCGTCGACGGCCGGCGCGGTGAACCTCCAGACCCCTTCGTAGGGAAGCGGATCCGGGGGTCTGTGCTCCACGGGTTCGCCTTCGTCCGCTGGGCGTGAGCCGGACTCGCGCCCAGGGTTTTCCATCGTTCGGTCGCCGCCCTCGCGCTCGATTGTCACCACATGATGAGTGTTGGCAACGACGGGTTCCCACCGGAGAACTGAACAGAAGTCAGCACGTATCGAGCGCTTCCGACAGATGACGTGCAACACGAGCCCACATGCGACCGCCCTTGGTCATGTCGTGCCGACTTTGTGAACTATTCGGGTTGTACGGGTTTGGTGCCGCCGTCGTCGGGACGCTCGGCGCGGGCGGATACGATCCGGCGCATGGAGCCGCAGCTGACCCACAGTGCCGCCGACGGGATCGCCACAGTCGTCATCCGCCACCCGGCCAAGCTCAACGCCATGACGGCCGGCATGTGGCGCGCGCTGCCGCCGCTGCTCGCCACCCTGGCCGCCGATCCGGACGTCCACGTCCTGGTGCTCACGGGGGCGGGCGGAACATTTTCTGCGGGGGCCGACATCTCGACGCTCCGGGGCTCTCCGGAGGAGGCGCAGCGGCTGTCCGTGCTGGCGGAGGACGCTCTCGCGGCCTTTCCGAAGCCGGTGCTCGCGGCGATCCGCGGGCACTGTGTGGGCGGCGGGGCGCAGCTCGCGGCGGCCTGCGATCTGCGGTTCGCCGAGGAGGGGGCCCTGTTCGGGGTGACTCCGGCGAAGCTCGGCCTGGTGTACTCGGCGTCGTCCACGCGGCGGTTGGCGGCCCTGGTGGGTCCGGCGACGGCCAAGTACCTGCTGTTCTCGGGCGAGTTGATCGACACGGAGCGCGCGCTGCGCACCGGGTTCCTGGACGAGGTGCTGCCCGGGGGCGAACTCGACAAGCGGGTCGCGGAGTTCACCCGCGTCCTTGCCTCGCGCTCACGGCTCACCCAGGCGGCGGCGAAGGAGTTCGCGAACGGGCGCACCGACCGGGACGCGTACTGGGCCGGGCAGGCGAGGGAGAGCGGTGAGGCCGCGGAGGGGGTCGCCGCCTTCCTGGAGCGGCGGCCCCCGGACTTCTCCTGGAGCGGGCCCGCGTCGCCTACGCCACGGTGAACCGGCTGCGGGAGCGCAGCAGTTCGACCACGTGCGCGGGTGCCTTGTGCGGGGAGCCGGCGTCGTAGGGCGGCTGCGGGTCGTACTCCGTCCACAGCTGCAGGGCCTGCGCCTGCTCGTCGCCCGCGATCCGGCCTGTCAGCGTGAGGGCCATGTCGATGCCGGAGGAGACCCCGGCGGAGGTGACGTACTTGCCGTCCGTCACGACGCGTTCCCCCGTGGGTCGGGCCCCGTACTTCGGCAGTTCCTCCAGGGCCAGCCAGTGCGAGGTCGCGCGGCGTCCGGTGAGCAGTCCGGCGCCGGCCAGGAGCAGCGAGCCGGTGCACACGGAGGTCGTCCAGGTGCTGGTGGTGTCGGCGGTGCGCAGCCAGCCGAGCAGTGCCTTGTTGTCCATCTGCGCGGCCTGCCCCGGCCCACCCGGGACGACCACGATGTCGGGCCGCGGTACGTCGGCCAGGGTGCGGTCGGCGGTGAGCGCGAGGCTGCCGCTGTCGTTGCGGACGGGCCCGGTCTCCTCGGCGACGAGGACGGTCTCCGTGTCCGGGAGCCGGCTGAGGATCTCGTACGGGCCGACTGCGTCCAGGGCGGTGAAGCGGTCGAAGAGCAGCAGGGCGATCTGCATGACAGGCCTTTCGGTGCGGTGCGTGCGGGTCAGCGGCTGGGGGCGGGGTGGAAACGGCGGCGGTACTCCGCCGGGGCCGTGCCGAGGCTTCTGACGAATGCGCGGCGCATGGCTTCCGGGGTGCCGTAGCCGCTGGCGCGCGAGATCCGCTCGATGCCGTCGGAGGTGTCCTCCAGGAGGCGCCGGGCATGTTCGAGGCGGACCCGGTCGACATAGCGGCCTGGCGTGACGCCGGTCTCGGTGCGGAAGGCGCGGGCGAAGTGGCGGGGTGAGAGGCGGGCGCGGGCGGCGAGCGACTCGACGCTCAGGTCGTCGTCCGGGTGTTCGGAGATCCAGTGCTGGACCTCGCGCAGCGGCTCACGCCGGGCGGTCTGTACGGCGAGCTGGGCGCTGAACTGGGCCTGGTTTCCCGGCCGGCGCAGGAAGACGACCAGATGGCGGGCGACGGCGAGCGCGGTGTCCCGGCCGAGGTCCTCCTCCACGAGCGCGAGGGCGAGGTCGATGCCGGCGGTGACACCGGCCGACGTCATCACTCTGCCGTCGCGGATGTGGATGGGCTCGGGGTCGACCTCGACGGCCGGGTGGTCGCGGGCGAGCTGGTCGCAGTACTTCCAGTGGGTGGTCGCGCGCAGACCGTCCAGGAGGCCCGCGGCGGCGAGCAGGATCGCTCCCGTGCAGACGGACACCAGCCGCTCGGGGAGCGGCCCGTGCACGCGCAGCCAGTCGACCAGGCGCGGGTCGGCGGGGCGGGTGCCCGGGCCGCCCGGCACCAGGAGGGTGTGCGGTACGGGCTCGTCGGCGAGTGTGCCGTCCGGCACGAGGGTGAGGCCGGCGGAGGTGCGCACCGGCTCGCCGGTCAGTGAGGCCGTACGGATGCGGTAGCTGCCCGGGTGCCCTGTGGAGGCCTGGGCGAGCACCTCGACAGGGCCGGTGACGTCGAGGATCTGGACGTTGTCGAAGAGGACCACGAGGACGGTTCGCTGCGCCATGTCCCGAATTCTCGGCGGACGCGGGCGATGGCCGCAATGACGGGTTCCCCTCCTTTCCTGCCATCGGCACGAGGCGGGCAGGCATGGACGGCGATCTCCGAGGTACCCCGTGGTCCCGGCCGCGGCGGCCGGGAGACGAAAGGGGAGTTACGTGTTCCGTGCGATCGCGGACGTACTGCGCCAGATCGGTGGCGCCATGGCCACCGTCGTGACACTGCCGTTCCGGGCACTGGCCCGGCTGTTCGGCGGCGCCTCGAACTCGTCCCGCGGCGGCCGCCGGGCCTGAGCCGGGCCCGTCCCGGCCCGCCGGGTACGACGCCTGATCCCCCGTTGTCGGTGCCACCTGCCACAATTGCCGCGCAACCTCAGTGGAGAAGGCGGTACGGGATCGTGACGACACCCCTCGTAGGGTCCATCGAAGGCAGGATCGCCGGGGAACTCGGCGTACGGGAGCGGCAGGTGAGGGCCGCCGTCGAGTTGCTCGACGGCGGTTCGACCGTGCCCTTCATCGCCCGCTACCGCAAGGAAGCGACCGAGATGCTCGACGATGCGCAGCTGCGCACGTTGGAGGAGCGGCTGCGCTATCTGCGGGAGCTGGAGGAGCGGCGGTCCGCGATCCTCGAATCGGTGCGCGAGCAGGGCAAGCTGACGCCCGAGGTCGAGGCGCAGATCCGCGGCGCCGAGACGAAGGCGCGCCTGGAGGACATCTACCTGCCGTTCAAGCCGAAGCGGCGGACGAAGGCACAGATCGCGCGCGAGGCGGGCCTGGAGCCGCTGGCCGAGGGGCTGCTCGGGGATCCGTCCGTCGACCCGCTCGCCGCGGCGGCGGCCTTCGTCGACGCCGACAGGGGCGTCGCCGATCCGCAGGCCGCGCTGGACGGCGCCCGCTCGATCCTCACCGAGCGCTTCTCGGAGGACGCCGACCTGATCGGCGAGGTGCGCGAGCGCATGTGGGTGCGTGGGCGGCTGGCGGCCAAGGTGAAGGAGGGCAAGGAGGAGGCGGGCGCCAAGTTCGCCGACTACTTCGACTTCGCCGAGCCCTTCACCGCCCTGCCCTCGCACCGCATCCTGGCGATGCTGCGCGGCGAGAAGGAGGACGTCCTCGATCTGGTCCTGGAGCCGGAGGAGCCGACGGAGGGTCCTTCCTCGTACGAGGCGATCATCGCCCACCGTTTCGGGATCGCCGAGCGCGGCCGTCCCGGCGACAAGTGGCTCAAGGACACCGTGCGCTGGGCCTGGCGGACCCGGATCCTGGTGCACCTGGGCATCGACGTGCGTCTTCGGCTGCGTACGGTCGCGGAGGACGAGGCGGTCAACGTGTTCGCGGCGAACCTGCGCGACCTGCTGCTCGCCGCCCCGGCCGGCACGCGCGCGACGCTGGGTCTCGACCCCGGGTTCCGTACGGGCGTGAAGGTGGCCGTGGTGGACGCGACGGGCAAGGCCGTCGCCACGGACGTGATCTATCCGCACGTACCGGCGAACAAGTGGGACGAGGCGCTGGCCAAGCTGGCCCGGCTCGCCAAGGAGCACTCGGTCGACCTGATCGCGATCGGCAACGGTACGGCGTCCCGCGAGACGGACAAGCTGGCCGGTGAACTGATCACCAAACACCCGGAGTTGAAGCTCACCAAGGTGATGGTGTCCGAGGCGGGCGCGTCCGTGTACTCGGCGTCGGCGTTCGCCTCGCAGGAACTGCCCGGCATGGATGTGTCGCTGCGCGGGGCGGTGTCGATCGCACGGCGGCTGCAGGATCCGCTGGCCGAGCTGGTGAAGATCGACCCGAAGTCGATCGGAGTCGGTCAGTACCAGCACGACCTGTCCGAAGTGAAGCTCTCGCGATCGCTGGACGCGGTGGTCGAGGACTGTGTGAACGGGGTCGGTGTCGACGTCAACACGGCGTCCACGCCGCTGCTCTCACGGGTGTCCGGCATCTCCTCCGGGCTCGCGGAGAACATCGTGGCGCACCGTGACGCCAACGGGCCGTTCACGTCACGGTCCCAGCTGAAGAGTGTGGCGCGGCTCGGACCGAAGGCGTACGAGCAGTGTGCGGGCTTCCTGCGGATCCGGGGCGGGGACGATCCGCTGGACGCGTCCAGTGTGCACCCGGAGGCGTATCCGGTGGTGCGGCGGATGGTGAAGTCGGCGGGCAGCGCGGTGACGTCGCTGGTCGGGAACACGGCGGTGCTGCGGTCGCTGCGGCCCGACGACTTCGTCGACGAGAAGTTCGGGCTGCCGACGGTGACGGACATTCTGCGCGAGCTGGAGAAGCCCGGGCGCGACCCGCGGCCCGCCTTCGCGACGGCCACCTTCAAGGAGGGGGTCGAGAAGATCGGCGACCTGGCGTCCGGGATGGTGCTGGAGGGTGTGGTCACGAACGTGGCGGCGTTCGGGGCGTTCGTGGATGTCGGCGTCCACCAGGACGGGCTGGTGCATGTGTCCGCGATGTCCAGGACGTTCGTCAAGGACCCGCACGACGTCGTGAAGTCCGGTGACATCGTCAAGGTGAAGGTGCTCGACGTCGACATTCCCCGGAAGCGGATCTCGCTGACGCTGCGGTTGGACGACGAGGCGGTGCCCTCCGGGGAACAGCAGGGGGGCGGCGGGCGGCCTCAGCAGCGTGGCGGCCGACCGCCCCAGCCTCGGCAGCAGCGCCAGGGGCAAGGACAAGGGGGCGGAGGGGCTCGACAGGGGGCGCCCGCGCCGGGGAACAGTGCGATGGCCGATGCGTTGCGGAAGGCTGGGTTGGTGGATCCGAAGCGGCGCTGAGTACGGGTACCGGGTGCCCTTTTCTGTGAGGGCACCCGGTACTTGAGCTGACCGGCGGGTGGGTGGGACGGGCGCGAAGCGCCCTCCCAGGGGCGCGGGGAACTGCGCGACCAGCCCCCACCGGCACGCGGTCGGCAGCTACGCGAGCTCCGACACCTTGCCGTCCGCCACCTCGAAGCGGCGGGTCACCTGGACCGCGTCCAGCATTCTCCGGTCGTGGGTCACCAGGAGCAGGGTGCCCTCGTAGGAGTCGAGGGCCTGTTCCAGCTGTTCGATGGCCGGGAGGTCGAGGTGGTTGGTCGGCTCGTCCAGGACCAGGAGGTTCACGCCCCGGCCCTGGAGCAGCGCCAGGGCCGACCTGGTGCGTTCACCCGGGGACAGGGTCGCCGCCGGGCGTAGGACGTGTTCCGCCTTCAGGCCGAACTTGGCCAGGAGCGTGCGGACCTCAGCCGGTTCCGTGTCGGGGACCGCCTCGCAGAACGCGTCCAGCAGCGACTCGGGGCCGAGGAAGAGCTTGCGGGCCTGGTCCACCTCGCCGACGACCACACCCGAGCCGAGCGTGGCGTGGCCCGCGTCCAGCGGGACCCGGCCCAGCAGGGCACCCAGCAGGGTCGACTTGCCGGCGCCGTTCGCGCCCGTGACCGCGATCCGGTCGGCCCAGTCGATCTGCACGGTCACCGGGCCGAGCGTGAAGCCCGGGCGGCGTACCTCCGCGTCCCGCAGGGTCGCGACCACCGAGCCGGAGCGCGGGGCCGCCGCGATCTCCATACGCAGTTCCCACTCCTTGCGCGGCTCCTCGACCACGTCCAGGCGTTCGATCATGCGCTGCGTCTGGCGGGCCTTCGCGGCCTGCTTCTCGCTGGCCTCGCTGCGGAACTTGCGGCCGATCTTGTCGTTGTCGTTGTTCGCCTTGCGCCGGGCGTTCTTGACGCCCTTGTCCATCCAGCCGCGCTGCATCTGGGCCCGGTCCTGGAGCGCGGACCGTTTGTCGGCGTACTCGTCGAAGTCGTCGCGGGCGTGCCTGCGGGCGACGTCCCGCTCCTCCAGATAGGCCTCGTAGCCGCCGCCGTACAGCTTGATCTGCTGCTGGGCGAGGTCGAGTTCGAGGACCTTGGTGACCGTGCGGGTGAGGAACTCGCGGTCGTGGCTGACGACGAGCGTGCCGGCGCGCAGGCCCTTGACGAAGCGCTCCAGGCGTTCGAGGCCGTCGAGGTCCAGGTCGTTCGTCGGCTCGTCGAGGAGGAAGACGTCGTAGCGGGAGAGGAGCAGGGAGGCGAGGCCCGCCCTTGCCGCCTGGCCGCCCGACAGGGATGTCATCGGCTGGTCCAGGTCCACGGTCAGGGCCAGGGAGCCGGCGACCTCCTCCGCCCGTTCGTCGAGGTCGGCGCCACCGAGGTCGAGCCAGCGCTCCAGGCTCACCGAGTACGCGTCGTCCGCGCCCGGGGAGCCGTCCACCAGCGCCTGTGTCGCCTCGTCCATCACCCGCTGGGCCTCCGCCACGCCCGTGCGGCGGGCGAGGAAGTCGCGGACGGTCTCGCCCTCCCGGCGCTCCGGCTCCTGCGGGAGATGGCCGACGCTCGCGCTCGGCGGGGACAGACGCAGTTCGCCCTGCTCGGGCGGGAGCAGCCCGGCCAGCATCCTGAGCAGCGTGGACTTGCCCGCGCCGTTGGCACCGACGAGCCCGATCACGTCCCCGGGCGCGACGACGAGGTCGAGCCCGGAGAAGAGCGAGCGGTCGCCGTGGCCGGCGGCGAGGTTCTTGGCGACGAGGGTGGCAGTCATCAGGAGGCCGATCCTAGCCGCCGCCGACGGGGCCTCGTGTCCCGTTTTTCAGCGGGCCATCGGCTCCACCAGCACGGTTCCCGACGAACGTGCCACGATGAACGACTCCCCTTTCACCGCCTTCGGCTCCAGGGGGATGCGGTGCCGGCCGGGTTCGAGGATGCCGTCGAAGACATCGAGCGTGTGGGTGCGGTAGAGGCGGTCCAGACGGTAGGCGGTGAGGTGGACGCGGCAGGTGGAGGTGACCTCTATACCCGCCTCGCCGTCGGCGGCGACCAGGCGGACGAGCCGGCGCTGCTCCAACGGGCTGCGGTCCAGGGCGTGTTCGATCTGGGCGACGAGGAGCGGGATGATCGGGGCGAGACCGTCGACGTACGCCACCTCGACGCCCGCGTGGTCGAAGGAACGGCGTACGGCGGCGCGTTCCTCCTCGTCGATCGCGCGGCCGAAGGCGACGGCGCCGTAGCCGCGCAGCTCGTCGGCGGGGACGTCCGTGGCGTCCCTGGTGATGTCCGCGCCGATGCCGATGATGCGCAGGGCGGCGGCGAGCTTGGCGAGGACGGCTACCCGGGCGCCGATCAGCAGGACCCGTCGGCGGGCGGCACCGGACTCGGCGGAGTGCGCCGCCTCGGCGGCCTCCGCGGTGTCGAGGAGGGAGCCGAGTGCTTCCCGGTACTCGGCGCCGGGGAAGCGGAAGGGCCCGATGCCGTGGTAGCCGTTGAGCTCCAGGTCGACGTGGGTGTCCGTCTGCCAGGCGAAGTCGCGCCACACATAGTCGTCGCCGTCCTTCGCGATGGCCGCCGTCACCGCACCGCACGCCAGGTCGGCGCACTCGGGACAGCCGTAGATGATGTACCGGCCGCCGGCCAGGGGTGCGTCGGCCTCCAGGAGGAGGCCGCGGACCTGGGCCGTGAAGATCGCGGGCGGGACGTCGGAGGCGAGCGGGGAGACCGCGTCGAGGTCGGACAGCTGGTAGAGGAGGGGACGTCCGTCGACGATGAAGTCGAGGAAGTCCCGGTGGACCTGGTAGTCACCGTTGGCGAGGACTCCACCGGCCCGCATCGCCGGTGCCAGGCCGAAGGTCGCGTACTCGGCAGACATGATGTGAGTATCCCCAGACCGGGACCGATCTGAGCACGGCATGACATATTCCGCTACGGTCCCCCGGTGGAGAAGCGGCGGAACGGTGAAGTGATCGTGGTCGGCAGCGGGGTCATCGGGCTGACGACGGCGGTGGTTCTGGCCGAGCACGGGCGCCGGGTCCGGGTGTGGACGCGGGAGCCCGCCGAGCGGACCACCTCGGCAGTTGCGGGCGCGCTGTGGTGGCCGTACCGGATCGAGCCGGAGGCGCTCGCCGGGGAGTGGGCGCTCGCGTCGCTGTCCGTCTACGCGGAGTCGGCACAGCGGCCCGGGGAGACGGGCGTACGCATGGTCGAGGGTGTACAGGCCGGGCTGCGGCTGGACGCGCTGGGGCCGTGGGCGGCTCGGGTACCCGACCTGCGGGAGACGGCTGAAGGACTTCGGGCGCGGCTGCCCTTGATCGACATGCCGGTGCATCTGGGGTGGCTGCGGGAACGGTTCCTCGCGGCGGACGGAGTGGTGGAGGAACGGTCCGTCGAGGATCTCGCCGAGGCCGCCGAGGTCGGCGCTGCGGATGTCGTCGTCAACTGCACGGGGATCGGCGCGCGCGAGCTCGTGCCCGATCCGGCGGTGCGTCCCGTGCGGGGGCAGCTGGTCGTCGTGGAGAACCCCGGGATCACGACATGGTTCACGGCGGCGGGCCACGGCGACGCGAAGACCACGTACTTCTTTCCGCAGCCCGGCGGCCTGATCCTGGGCGGTACGGCCGAGGAGGACGAGTGGTCGCTCGTACCCGATCCGGCGGTGGCGGAGGAGATCGTACGGCGCTGTGCGGCGGTACGGCCGGAGATCGCCGGGGCGCGGGTGCTCGGCCACCGGACCGGGCTGCGGCCCACCCGCGACGCGGTCCGGCTGGACCGTGAACTCCTGCCCGGCGGGCAGGTGTTGGTGCACAACTACGGCCACGGCGGTGCGGGGGTCACGGTCGCGTGGGGATGCGCGCAAGTCGCTGCGCGGCTTGCCGGGGATGACGGTCGCTGAGCGTACGCGGTTCGTTCACCGCGGGCCGGTGGGGGCTGGTCGCGCCCGCGCGGCGGAGCCGCACATCGGACACAGCCCCGCGCCCCTAAAAGGGGCGCGGGTGCGCACCCGTGTTCCAACGGCACCGGCCCGTTCAGCAGTCGGTGTCCGGCTCGCCCTCCGTCAGGTGGTACGGCGCCCGCTCGTCGAGGAGCAGTGGTACGAGGGCGCGCAGCGACTGGCGCAGCGGGACATGGGCTCCGGCCCCGTTGCCGTCCGGACGTACCCGCACTCCGTGCAACGCCAGTTCGTCTGCCACCTCCTCGTACTGGTCCCCGGTGAGCCGGTAGCCGCACGCCGGGTCCTCGATCACCTCGGCTGGTTCGGCCGGGTCGTTGTCGGCGCCGCCGAGGTAGACCGGGCCGATGTCCCGATAGCCGGCCAGCCGGGCGGCGCCGGTGGCGGCGTCGAGCTGTCTGCCGCGCTCTCCGGCAAAGGTGAACAGCCCCTTCAGAGCCGCGAGTTGGGAGTCCACCCGGCGTCGGTTGTTGTCCGGCTCCGGTGTCCCCTCCGTCGACGGCTCGACACGGCTCTCGATCAGCAGTCCGACCGCGTGCTTCACGCCGGACATGTTCCGCAGGATGCGTTCCTGGCCGTCCCCGGCGACCTGCCGGATCGGGTCACCGGTGACGGGGTCGGTCCAGATGCCGTACGTGCCGGTCGTGAACCCGGCGCTCCGGGCGGCCGGTCGTACATACGTCTGGGACAGGGTCTGTGCCTCGGTGTGCACTGCCGCGTCGGTGTTGAGGTTGCGCGGCCAGAGGTCGAACAGGTCCTTGTCGTAGTAGAGCGGTGTGGCTCCGTACTCGTGCAGGTCGTAGACGACGTCGGGCCTGCGGTCGCGGAGGACCGCCGCCATCGCCCGCGCCTCCGCCGTCCGCAGGGCCAGGTGGTCGCGGTTGATGTCGACGCCGTCGCTGTTGCCCCGGGTGTCGGCGGCCCGTCCGTCGGGGTTGGCGGTGGGGACGACGAGCAGGGTGGTGCGCGACAGGAACGCCTTCGTCCGCGCGTCCTTCGCGTACGCCAGGTCGCGGATGGTCGTGAGACAGGCCTCACGGCCGGACGGCTCGTCGCCGTGCTGGCTGCAGATGAGCAGCACGGTGCGGGTGGTGGGGTGGCGCTCGCCGATGCGTACGAGTTGCAGGGGACGGTTCTGGCTGGTGGTGCCGATGCGGGTGAGCGTCACGCGGGCGCTCGCCCGGTCGACGGCGGCGAGGAAGTCCTGCTCCTCGGGTTGGCTGGTCCAGCGGGCTCCGTTCGTCTGCTCGAATCCGGTGCGTGGGGGCCGGCTTCGGTCCTCGGCCGCGTGGGCGGGCGCCGACAGCAGGGGTGCGGCGAGGGCGGCGGCGATCACCGCGGCCAGGCGCGGATTCATACGGCTCCCGGAATGCGGTGGGCGGCGCGCGGGTCGCGGACGCCGTCGAGCAGGGACGGGCTCGGCGTGGCCGCGGCGCCGCCCGCCGTGGCCCGCGCGAACGCGCCCGCGCCGCCGACGAGGGGGACCCTGGCCGTCGTACGGGACAGGTCGAGTGTCACGGTCGGGGTGGTCGACGGAGGGTCGATGAGGTCCTTGTCCGTGCCCGCGACGATCAGGGCGAGGCGGTGGCCCGCCGGGATGACGTGGTCGCTCGCGTGCAGGTCCAGGGTGATCGCGTAGGGCTTGCCCGGGGTGAGCGGGACGCCCTTCGTGGCCGAGGCGTGATTGCCCAGGTCGGCCCAGCCCCGGCTGAAGATCGTGTAGTCGACAGGCGTCGTCTTCGCCTGTGTCGAGCGGAAGCAGGAACTGTCGCCGGTGGTGCTCGGGCCCCAGCAGGTGCGGTCGGTGAGCGTGGTGATGCCCTCGGCGCCGTCGGCGTAGTCCCGGATGGTGTCGGGGCCCAGGTCGACGAGGACGGCGGTCAGGTGGGCCGTCGAGGTGCTCGGGGTGGCCGTCACGGTCACGGTGGACGAGCCGGAGACGCGCAGGTCCTTGGTGAGCGGCTTGGTGATGAAGCCGGCCTTGCCGGGCGTGGGGCTGTCGATCTGGGCCGACCAGTCGGTCTCGCTCAGGGTCGGGTCGTCGGTGAACTTCGCCGTGCCGGACTGCTTGCGCAGACCCAGGGTTCCGACGCCGGGCTGTTCACCGGTGCCGGGGCGCAGGCTCACGATGTGCGTGGTGCGGGGCGGCCAGACGGCCGACGTGGCCCACTGGTCGGGGTGACGTTCGATGTCGGCCATGGGCTCGTCGTCGATGCCGTTGTCGTAGCCGAGGAGTTCGTGGTCGAACCAGCGGTGCAGGGTGTCGACCCAGGCGGCGCGGCGGAAGTCGAAGGGGTCGACGTGGCCGGTCTGGGAGAGCCAGATCTTGCGCTCGACGCCGTGCTTCGCGAGGGCGTCCCACCACTGGCCGAAGTGCTTGGGGCGGACGTTGAGGTCCTGCTGACCGTGGATGACGAAGACGCTGGCCCTGACCTTCCGGGCGTCCTTCGCGTAGTCGCGCTCGGTCCAGAATCGGGTCCGGTCGCCGGTACGCGGGGCTCCGTCGACGATCTTCTGCTGTACGGCGGCGCACCTGGCGCGGGCGGCCGGGCTCTCGACGTAGTCGGACAGCCATTCGGGGCCGGAGTCGTAGAGGGGGGCGCCCTTGGCGAAGTAGTAGTCGTACCAGGAGGAGATGGCGCTGATCGGGACGATCGTCCTCAGGCCCTTGACCCCGGTGGCGGCGACGCCGTTGGCGATCGTGCCGTCGTAGCTCTTTCCGATCATGCCGGTTCTGCCATTGGTCCAGGTCGCCTTGGCCCGCCCGGCGCCCGTGCGGCTCGTGTAGCCCTTGGCGCGGCCGTTCAGCCAGTCGACGACGGCCTTCGCGGACTGGATGTCGGAACGTCCGCCGACATCGACGCAGCCGTCGGAGCGGTTGGTGCCGGCCAGATCCACGCCGACGAAGGCGTAGCCGCGTGGCACGAAGTAGTTGTCGTAGAACAGTGGCATCTGGACAACGTTGCCGTTCGCGTCGTACGTCTTGCGCTGACTCTCGTTGCCGCGGCCGCAGCAGGAGTAGTAGGGGCTGGCGTCCATGATCACCGGTACCTTGCGGCCCTGCGCGGCGGGTTCGCGCGGCCGGACGATGTCCACGGCGACGCGGTCGGTCTTCCCGTCACTGTCGCCGTCGAGTCCGGTGTCCACCCAGACGGCCTCGCGGATCGCGTTGTCGTAGGAGTAGACGGGTCTGCTCTCCCGTGGCTCCCTCGGGGCGCTGTGGGCGACGGCCGGGGTGAGCAGGGCGGCCGTGAGGGCGGCGGTGGCCGCCGCAGCGAGCGTTCGCCAGGTCGTGGAGCGCGTGCGTATCGGCATGCGCGGACGGTACATCGGTCAACTCCCGCGCAGAAGAGGGCAGCTGAGGGACGGGTGGGGCGAACCACCCATGAAGTGGCTGAGAAGCGCCTGTGCGGCGGGCGGTGTGTGGCGGCCGAATGGCGATCGTGTGACACCGGTGGCCGTGGACACGTGCGGGGCCACAGGGAATGAATAGGCTCCGAACAGACTTCACCTTCCCCCCACGACTACGACTGTCTCTACGACTTGGAGCTCTCGTGCACCGCAGACTCATCGCCCCCGGCGCGCTCACGGCCTCCCTGCTGCTGGCGATCCCGGCATCGGCCGCGAGTCACGTCCCTGGGGCGCCGGGCATCGGCGACCCCTACTACCCGACGTACGGCAACGGCGGATACGACGTCTCGCACTACGACCTGCGGCTCAAGTACCAGCCCGCGACCGACGAGTTGGAGGGCACGGCGACCCTCCTCGCGACCACGACCCAGGATCTGTCCCGGTTCGACCTGGACTTCCTGCTGGACGTCGACGAGGTCCGCGTCAACGGCGTCCGGGCCGCCTTCGCCACTTCCGGCGAGCACGAACTGGAGATCACTCCGCGTACTCCGCTGTCCAAGGGTTCGGCGGTCACCGTCGTCGTGCGGTACAGCGGAGTTCCCTCGTCCGAGCAGGCGTACGGTTTCACCAGCTGGCACCGCACCCCGGACGGCGGCGTCGGCGCCAACGAGCCCGAGTCCGCCTGGTGGTGGTTCCCGAGCAACGACCACCCGCTCGACAAGGCCACGTACGACGTCTCCGTGCTCGTCCCGGACGGCTCGCAGGCGATCTCCAACGGCACCCTCCAGTCGACGAGTTCACGCCTCGGCTGGACCCGCTGGAACTGGCGCTCCAACAAGCCGCAGGCCACCTATCTCGCCACTCTCGCGGTCGGACGGTTCGATGTCACAACCGGGACCACGGAGAGCGGCATCCCGGTGATCAACGCCTACAGCAAGGACCTCGGCGACAACTACGCGGCCGCGCGGGCCAGCGTCGAGCGGACCGGGGAGGTCGCGGACTGGCTGGCTGAGTACTTCGGCCCCTACCCCTTCAACTCCCTCGGCGGATACGTCCCGAACACGAACACGGGGTACGCCCTGGAGACACAGACGCGGCCCTTCTACAGCCCGCGCCAGTTCGCGAACGGCACGAACGTCTCCGTCGTCGTCCACGAGCTGGCCCACCAGTGGTACGGCGACTCCGTGTCCGTCGCCGGCTGGAAGGACATCTGGGTCAACGAGGGCTTCGCCCGCTACGCCCAGTGGCTGTGGTCCGAGCACGAGGGCGAGGGCACGGCACAGGAACTCGCCGACTACGTGTACGCAGTCCATCCGGCCGACGACCCGTTCTGGACCGTGAAGCCGGGTGACCCCGGGCCCGAGCACCAGTTCGACCTGGCCGTGTACGACCGGGGCGCGCTTGCCCTGCAGGCGTTGCGCAACGAGATCGGCGACACGGACTTCTTCGCGATCCTGAAGGGATGGCCCACGAAGTTCGCGTACGGCAACGCGTCCGTCGCCGACTTCCGGGCGTACGCCGAACAGGTGTCCGGCGAGTCGTTGACGGCGCTGTTCGACACCTGGCTGTTCCAGGCGTCGAAGCCGGCGACTCCGGCGGCACGGGCGTCGGTCGCCCCGGTGACGCCGCCGAAGTCCTGGAAGGAGATCGCGGCGACGAACTCCGTGCACATTCACAGCCCGTCTGGGGGAGTCTGAGGACAGGGCCCGTCCAGGGCCGGAGCGGGGGTCCGGGGGCGCCGCCCCCAGGACCGGGGGCGGCCGAACCCTAGCCGTCCCCGAACCCCTCCCCCTTCGCCGCCTTCTCCACCAGCAGCGCCGGCGGAGCGAACCGCTCCCCGTACCGCTCCGCCAGCTCACGCGCCCGCGCCACGAAGCCCGGCAGGCCACCCTCGTAGCCGTTGATGTACTGCAGGACACCCCCCGTCCACCCGGGGAACCCGATCCCGAAGATCGAGCCGATGTTGGCGTCGGCGACCGAGGTCAGTACGCCCTCCTCCAGCAGCCTCACCGTGTCCAGCGCCTCCGAGAACAGCATGCGTTCCTGCATGTCCTCGAAGGGGATCCGCACACCCTCCGCGCCCTCGCGCGTGAAGTGCTCGCGCAGTCCCGGCCACAGCCCGGCCCGCTTGCCGTCCTCCCCGTACTCGTAGAAACCTCCGCCCCCGCTCCGCCCGGTGCGGCCGAACTCGTCCACCATCCGGTCGATCACCGCCTCCGCGGGGTGCGTCACCCACGTGCCGCCCGCCTCCTCCACCGCCCGCTTGGACTCCGCCCGGATCTTCCGCGGCAGCGTCAGCGTCAGTTCGTCCATGAGGGACAGCACCTTCGCCGGGTAACCGGCCTGCGCGGCCGCCTGTTCGACCGACGCGGGCTCGATGCCCTCGCCGACCATCGCCACGCCCTCGTTGATGAAGTGCCCGATGACCCGTGAGGTGAAGAAGCCGCGCGAGTCGTTGACGACGATCGGGGTCTTCCTGATCTGGCGGACCAGGTCGAAGGCGCGCGCCAGCGCCTCCTGGCCCGTCCGCTCGCCCTTGATGATCTCGACGAGCGGCATCTTGTCGACCGGAGAGAAGAAGTGCAGTCCGACGAAGTCCAACTGGCGTTCGACTCCCTCGGCGAGGGCCGTGATCGGCAGCGTGGAGGTGTTGGAGCACAGCAGTGCGTCCGGAGCGACGATGTGCTGGATCTCCTGGAACACCTTGTGCTTCAGCGCCGGGTCCTCGAAGACCGCCTCGATGACCGCGTCGCAACCCGCCACGTCCTGCGGGTCACCCGTCGGCGTGATGCGGGCCAGCAGTTCGTCCGCCTTCCGCTGGGTCGTACGGCCCCGGGAGACCGCCTTCGCGCACAGCTTCTCGGAGTAGTTCTTTCCCCGTGCCGCCGCTTCCGGCGACACGTCCTTCAGCACCACCTCGATGCCCGCGCGGGCACACGAGTAGGCGATGCCCGCGCCCATCATCCCGGCGCCCAGCACCGCCACCCTGCGCACCGGGCGCGGCTCGACGCCCTTGGGGCGGTTGGCGCCCGAGTTGACGGCCTGGAGGTCGAAGAAGAACGCCTGGATCATGTTCTTCGAGGTCTGTCCGGCGGCCAGTTCCACGAAGTAGCGGGCCTCGATGACCTGCGCGGTCTCGAAGTCGACCTGGGCGCCCTCGACGGCCGCCGCGAGGATGCTGCGCGGCGCCGGGTAGGGCGCGCCGTTGGTCTGCTTGCGCAGGTTGGCGGGGAAGGCGGGCAGGTTCGCCGCGAACCTGGGGCTGGCCGGGGTGCCGCCCGGGATGCGGTAGCCGGGCCTGTCCCAGGGCTGTCGCGACTCGGGGTTGGCGTCGATGAAGGCGCGGGCCTTGGCCATCAACTCGTCCTGGGTGGCGGCCACTTCGTCGATCAGCCCGTTCTTCAGGGCGCGCTGGGGGCTGTACTGGGTGCCCTGGAGCAGCACCTTCAGCAGCGCGTCGGCGATGCCCAGCAGACGAACCGTACGGACGACCCCGCCGCCTCCGGGGAGCAGGCCGAGGGTCACCTCGGGGCAGCCGATCTTCGTACCCGGCGCGTCCAGCGCGATCCGGTGGTGGCAGGCCAGCGCGAGCTCGTAACCGCCGCCCAGGGCCGCGCCGTTCATCGCCGCGACCACCGGCTTGCCCAGGGTCTCGATGCGGCGCAGATCGCGCTTGATGGCGAGGCCGCCCTCGAACAGTTCCTGGGCCGTGTCGGGGGTGACCCGGATCAGGTCGCGCAGGTCACCGCCCGCGAAGAACGTCTTCTTGGCGGAGGTCAGGATGATGCCGCGGATCGTGTCCTTCTCGGCCTCCAGGCGGTCGGTGACCACCGCGAGGGAGTCACGGAACGCCTGGTTCATGGTGTTCGCGGACTGGGCCGGGTCGTCGAGGACGAGGGTGACGAGACCGGTGCGGTCCTGTTCCCAGCGGATGGTGGTGCTCTGTGTCATGACGGGGATCTCCGTGGAGGCTCAGAAGTCTTCAGAAGTCTTTGGTGGCGCCGAGTCGGCTGGATCCGCCGGGAGTTCAGACCCGCTCGACGATCGTCGCGATGCCCATGCCGCCGCCCACGCACAGCGTGGCCAGGCCGTAGCGCTTGTCCTGGCGCTCCAGTTCGTCGACGAGCGTGCCGAGGATCATCGCGCCGGTGGCGCCCAGCGGGTGGCCGAGCGCGATGGCGCCGCCGTTGACGTTGATCCTGTCGAGGGACAGGCCCATGTCCCGGGCGAAGCGCAGGACGACGGCCGCGAACGCCTCGTTGATCTCGACGAGGTCGATGTCGTCGATGGTCAGCCCGGCCTTGGCGAGCGCCTTGCGGGTGGCGGGCGCCGGGCCGGTGAGCATGATGGTGGGCTCGGAGCCGGACACGGCGGCGGAGACGATCCGCGCGCGCGGACGCAGCCCGTAGCGCTCACCGACCTCCCGGGAACCGATGGCGACCAGCGAGGCGCCGTCCACGATGCCGGAGGAGTTGCCCGCGTGGTGGACGTGGTCGATCTTCTCCACCCAGTGGTACTTCTGGAGCGCCACGGCGTCGAAACCGCCCAGGTCACCGATGTCCGCGAACGACGGCTTGAGCCGGGCCAGCGAGTCGGCGGTGGTCCCGGGGCGCAGGTGTTCGTCGTGGTCGAGGACGACCAGGCGGTTGCGGTCCCTCACCGGGACGAGGGACCGCCCGAAGCGGCCCTCCTTCCAGGCCGTCGCCGCCCGCTCCTGGGACAGGGCCGCGTACTCGTCGACGTCGCGCCGCGAGAAGCCCTCGATGGTGGCGATGAGGTCGGCGCCGATGCCCTGCGGCACGAAGTTGACGGCGAGGTTGGTCATCGGGTCGTTGAACCAGGCGCCGCCGTCCGAGCCCATCGGCACCCGTGACATCGACTCGACGCCGCCCGCGAGAACGAGGTCCTCCCAGCCCGAACGCACCTTGGCGGCGGCCATGTTGACGGCCTCCAGGCCCGACGCACAGAAGCGGTTCTCCTGGACGCCGGCCACCGTGTCCGGCAGCCCGGCGACGACCGCGGCGACCCGCGCGATGTCGGAGCCCTGGTCGCCGACCGGTCCGACGACACCCAGCACGATGTCGTCGATCGCGGCCGGGTCGAGGTCCGGGAAGCGGTTCCTGATCTCGTGGATGAGGCCGACGACGAGATCGACGGGCTTGGTGCCGTGCAGGGCTCCGTTCGCCTTGCCACGCCCGCGCGGGGTGCGGATCGCGTCGTACACGTACGCTTCGGTGCTCACTGGTGGGCCTTTCGGGGTGGGTTGGGCAAGCGGGCCGGCAGGGGGCAGCGGTCAGCCGCCGTCCCGCAGGAGTCGGGGCACGTCCCAGTCGCGCGCCACGTCCGCCGTGTCGGCGCCGGGCTGGGCGGGACCGCTGTGGATCGACGTGTGGGTGACGGAGAAGCGGGGCGCGGGGGCGGGTTGGGTGATGCCGCCGTGGTCGGTGAAGGTGCCACGGGCGGCCAGGTGCGGGTGGTGCGGGGCCTCGCGCAGCGAGAGGACGGGCGCCACACAGGCGTCGGAACCCTCGAAGACGGCCGTCCACTCGTCCCTCGTACGGGTTCTGAAGCGGGCGGTGACGGCCTCGCGCAGGTCGTTCCAACGGGTGATGTCCTTGCGGGCACCGGAGTGCTCCGGGATGCCGAGCAGGTCGAGGAACTCGTCGTAGAACTGCGGTTCCAGCGCGCCGACCGCCATGTACCGGCCGTCGGCGGTCTCGTACGTGCCGTAGTACGGACAGCCGCCGTCGAGGAGGTTGGCGCCGCGCCGGTCCTGCCAGCCGCCCGCCGCGAGCATGCCGTGGATCATCGTGGCGAGGTGGGCGGCGCCGTCGACGATCGCGGCGTCCACGACCTGGCCGGTGCCTGTCGCGCGCGCGTGGTGGAGGGCGGCGAGGACGCCGACGACGAGGTAGAGGGAGCCGCCCGCGTAGTCGCCCAGGAGGTTCGCCGGGGCGGGCGGTGGGGCGTCCGGGCTGCCGATCAGGCCCAGGATGCCGGTCGGGGCGAGGTAGGCGATGTCGTGTCCGGCGCGGCGGGCGAGCGGGCCCTCCTGGCCCCAGCCCGTCATCCGGCCGTAGACGAGCCTCGGGTTGCGGGCGTGGCAGGTCTCGGGTCCGATGCCGAGGCGCTCGGCGACGCCCGGGCGGTAGCCCTCGACCAGGATGTCGGCGCGGGCGGCCAGGTCGAGGACGCGGGAGGGTCCGTCGGCCGCCTTCAGGTCGACGATCACCGACCGTTTGTTGCGGTTCGTCACGTCGTACTCGGGGTCGACGGCGAGTACGGCGCCCCCGGGCCGGTCCACCCGCACCACGTCGGCACCCAGGTCGGCGAGGAGCATGGCGGCGAACGGGGCGGGCCCGATGCCCGCCAGCTCGACCACCCGCACTCCGGCGAGCGGGCCGCTGCCCGCCGTCCCCGCCACTGACATCGAGCCCCCACTCCCGTGACACAACCGATGTGACACCAGCGATGCTAGGAACGCGTTCCGCCGCGCACAAGGTTTCACCGGTCGTTGATTAAGCAAGCGCTTGGCCAAGCCGCTTCGTTCCGGACAGCGACCGGCCGCGCGACGCCACTCCCCCTCACGCTAGCCTCGACCACCGACAACGGCGCGGGACGCACAACGAGGGGTGTCATGAGCAGGCCCAGCAAGATGGAACGCCCGTACGACATCGTGCTGTTCGGAGCCACCGGCTTCGTCGGCGCGCTCACCGCCGAGTACCTCGCCGCACACGCGCCCGACGGTCTGCGCTGGGCGATCGCCGGCCGCAGCAAGGACAAGCTGGAACAGTTGCGCGAGCGACTCGTGGGAGCCGGAAGGACCGCCGAGGTCGGAGTCCTGGAGGCGGACGTGTCCGATCCGGCCTCGCTGCGCGCTCTCGCCGATCACGCGCGCGTGCTGGCCACGACGGTGGGCCCCTATCTGACGTACGGCGAGGAACTGGTCGCCGCCTGCGCGGACGCCGGCACCGACTATCTCGACCTCAGCGGTGAGCCCGAGTTCGTCGACCTGATGTACGTGCGGCACGACACGCGCGCGCGGGAGACCGGCGCCCGGCTGGTGCACGCCTGCGGATTCGACTCGGTCCCGCACGACCTGGGCGCCTACTTCACGGTCGCGCAACTGCCCGAGGGAGTGCCGCTGACCGTGGACGGGTTCGTGCGCAGCGACGCGATGTTCTCGGGCGGCACCTTCGCCTCGGCGCTCAACCAGTTCTCCCGGGGACCGCAGATGCTGTCCGCGGCACGTGACCGGCGACGTCATGAGCCGCGGCTGCTGGGGCGCCGGGCGACCGCCCCCGCGGGCGCACCCCGGTACGCCAGGGAGGTCGACGCCTGGGCGCTGCCGCTGCCGACCATCGATCCGCAGGTCGTCGCGCGTTCGGCACGCGCGCTGGAACGGTACGGGCCCGATTTCCGTTACCGCCACTACGCGGCGGTACAGAGGCTGCCCTTCGCGGTGGGTGGGGTCGCCGCCGCCGGTGCGGTGGTCGCGGCTGCCCAACTGCCGCCCGCGCGGCGCTGGCTGTCGGGGCGGCTGCAGCCCGGGGACGGGCCGAGCGCGGAGCGGCGGGCGAAGAGCTGGTTCTCGGTGCGGTTCGTGGGTGAGGGCGGCGGACAGCGGGTGTTCACGGAGGTCGCGGGCGGCGACCCCGGCTACGACGAGACGGCGAAGATGTTCGCCGAGTCGGCGCTCTCCCTGGCCTTCGACGATCTCCCGGCGACGGCCGGGCAGGTCACCACCGCCGTGGCGATGGGCGACGCGCTGATCGAACGCCTGCGCAAGGCGGGGATCACGTTCCGGGTCGCGGCCCGCAGATGACCGGCCGGGACGCCTGACGGCTCCCAGGTGCCTACTGGGCCCAGCCGGTGACCGTGTAGATCATGCCGCCGATCCAGGCGAGTCCCGCCAGTGCGGCGACGATCAGTGCCGCCGTGACGGCCCGCTCGACGGGCTGGACGGGGCTGGCGACGGGCTTCGGGGCTCGGTGCGTGGTCATGGACACAGCCTGCCGACAGCTCGGGGCCGCCGGCATCCGTACAAGTACTCAGAACATGTACTCAGATGATCACCCGATCACAAGATCACCTGATCGTCTCGGACGGTCGCCTTCGTCACGCGGTGGCTTCCTTCAGTGCCCGTCTGCACAGGGCGTCCGCCCGGCGGGTCGTCTCCGGGAGGCGGTACTCCGGGGTGAGCGCCAGGGTGTGGGCGCAGGCCGTGTCGAGGGACGTGCGGTGGCCGACCGAGACGAACACCGGTTTGACCGCGTCCCGGGTGCGCAGGGCGCGGCCGACCTCCTCCGCGCCGGCCAGGAGCGGGGACGCCGAGCCGCGCGAGGCGCCCGGCTCCTCGTACCCGAAGGTGAACGGGTTCTTCGCGACGCCGATCGTGGGGAGGCCGGTGAGGACACCGAGGTGACTGGCCAGGCCGAAGCGGCGCGGGTGGGCCAGTCCGTAGCCGTCGCAGACGACGACGCCGGGCGGGACGGGCAGCGCCTCCAGGGCGGCCAGGACGGCCGGGATCTCGCGGAACGCGAGCAGGCCGGGCACGTACGGGAAGGGGACCCGCCCGGCGGCCGTGGCCTCGGCGACGACATCGAGGCTCGCCGCGTCCAGGACGACAGCGGCGGCCACGACGAGGTCGCGCTCGTCGTCGTAGGCGACATCGACGCCCGTGACGTGCCCCGTCCCGGGCGACGGTCCCGGCTCGTCCAGGACCACCCGCAGCCGCAGCTCGTCCTGGACCGCGCGGGCGTCCTCCTCGGTCGTGGGCCAGTCTGCCGGAATGGGTACGCTCGTCGTCATCTCCATGGTGACGACGAGCGTACGGCCCCCGCGCAGCGGGTCACCTGCCGCCCAGCGCCCGCTTCAGCTGCTCCTTGTTCATGTCCGAGCGGCCGCGCACACCGCGCCGCTTGGCCTCCTCGTAGAGCTGGTCGTACGTCGGCCCCTGGGCGCCCTTGTGCGAGCGCTGACCGCCCCGCTTCGCGGACGACATGTCCTGGGTGGACGTACGGCCGGCGGTCCTGGACTCGCCGGCGCGGGCACGCTCCTTGTTGACGGTCCGCGCGGCGATCTCCTCGGCGCGCTTCTCGCTCTCACCCCGGTCGAGCGCGCTCTCCTTGATGTGTTCGTACTGGCGTTCCCGCTTGGGGCTGGAACCGCGTGGCATGGCGTTCACTTCCTTCGCTCGCGCTGTCCTTACGGGCTGGTGTCGGTGAACGAGTACCCGGGCCTCACGATTCGAGCCGTGCCACGCGCCCCTTCTCCCCGGCGGCCCAGCAGCCCAGGTCGTGGGTGCAGTCCACGGTGTCGTACGAGCCCGTGTCGACGGTCTTCCAGGTGCGGCCCGCGTCCGTGGTGAGGTCGGTGCCGGTCGGGCCGACCGCGAGCGCCGCCGTGCGGCTGTACGGGAGCCAGGCGACGCCGGAACGGTAGGCGGGCGGGGACGCGGCGGCCGTCGTCCAGGTGCGACCGCCGTTCGCGGTGACCGCCCCCGCGCGCGGGGATGTCTGATCGGCGCGGTAGTCGCCTCCGACGGCCAGTCCGTGCGTGCGGTCGCGGAAGGCGAGCGCGAAGACGCCGCGGGCCGGATCGCCCGCCGGTATCGGTGTGTCGGTGGCCGTCCAGGTGAGCCCGCGGTCGGCGGAGTGCAGCACACGCGCGCGTGCACCCCCGCCCGTGGCCAGCCACACGTCACGCGGACCCGAACTCACCAGGCACTGTCCGCTCGCCGCGAAGCCCGCCTCGCCGTCCAGCGCGGCAGGCATGCCGGCGCTGGGCAGCACCGTCCAGGAGCGTCCGCCGTCGCTGGTGGACAGGATGCGGAACTTGCCGTCCACCGGGTCGCTCATCGCGAGGCCGTGACGGCGGTCGAAGAAGGTGAGGCAGTCGTAGAAGGCCTTGGCGTCGGTGTTGCGGAAGGACTCGGTCCAGGTCTCACCGCCGTCGTCGGTCCGGTAGACCCGGGAGGACTCTCCCTCGCCGATGGCCAGGACCACGGCGCGCCGTGCGTCGAACGCCTCGATGTCCCGGAACTGGAGCTCGGCCGCACCCGGCGGAGAGACGTTTCGCCAGCTCGTTCCGCCGTCGGTGGTGCGCAGGACGGTGCCCTGGGTGCCGGCGAGCCAGGCGGTGCCCCGGCTGACGGCGGACAGTCCGCGGAAGCGGACGTCCGTGGTGCCGCTGTCCTTCAGCGCCCAGTGCGGCGCCCGATGCCCGGCGCCGGGAGCGGCGCCCGTCCCCTCGTACGCCTGCGCGGGTGCGGCCAGTCCGGCGGCCACGGCGGCCAGTGCCGCCGCGTACGCGCCTGCCCTCGCCATTCGCCTCGTCCGACTCGCACGCCTGTTCTGTCGCTGCGTCCCCATGATCCTCATGGCGGGCGAAGGTAGCAGTGAATGAACTCGGTGACAGAGGTCACTCGAAATTCAGGTGCACTGATTGGCTCATTCCAGCGTCTCTCTCAGTGTGCGGACCGTTCCATCCCGGAGTCCGGCCAACCGTCACAAGGGAGCAAGTCGTTGTCCACCGTCATCGAGCAGCTCGTAGAGGCCCGTCTCGTCGCCGCCGCACCGCGGATGACGAGCATTCCCGCAACGCTCACCTACGACCGGAGCGACCCGTTCGCGGTCCGGATGACCTTCCCCGCGCCGGCCACGCTGGAGGGCGTGGAGGTCTGCTGGACCTTCGCCCGTGAACTCCTCGCCGACGGCATGCGGGAACCGCAGGGCCACGGCGACGTACGAGTGCGGCCGTACGGCTACGACCGTACGGTGCTGGAGTTCCACGCCCCCGAGGGGACCGCGGTCGTGCATGTCCGCTCCGGCGAGCTGCGGCACTTCCTGGCGGCCACCACCGAGCTGGTGCCCGTCGGCCTTGAGCATCTCCAGACGGACCTGGACCGCGACCTCGCGGAGCTGATGCGCGACGCCCTGTGACAGCCCCCGCCCCCGGTTAAATGCTTTGACAGCCTGAAACGCCTCTTCCTACGCTTGCAGCGGTCCTGTTGCCGTCGAATTGGAGAAGGACGTTGCTCTACTGAGGTCCTGAGACACCGCGCCCCACACCCTCCAGTGGTGTGTGTGCGTAGCGTGCGACCTCGGTGTTCGAGCCGTCCGTGCCTCCCTCCGGAGCAGGGCCTTATCCGTGCCACCAGGACTTTTCGCCGCCCGTCGGTGTCTCGACACGCGTTTGCCCCGACCGACTCAAGCAACCGCGAGGCCATATGTCAGCCACCACTTCCGTCGCCGTCACCTCCCTCTCCTTCGCCTGGCCCGACGGCACCCCCGTCTTCGACGGTCTCGACGTCACCGTCGGCCCCGGCCGCACCGGGCTCGTCGGCGTCAACGGATCAGGAAAATCAACCCTGTTGAAGCTCATCGCCGGGCAACTGCGGCCCGCCGACGGCACCGTCCGCGTCGCGGGCGACGTCGGCTACCTCCCGCAGACCGTCACCCTCGACACCGCGCTGCGCGTCGAGGATGTCCTCGGCATCTCCGCCCAGCGGGCCGCGCTGCACGCCATCGAGGCGGGTGACGTGACCGAGGAGCACTTCGAGACGATCGGCGACAACTGGGACGTCGAGGAACGCGCCCTGGTCACGCTCGGCGAACTCGGCCTCGGCCACATCGACCTGGACCGCACCGTCGGTGAGGTCTCGGGCGGCGAGGCGGTCCTCCTGCGGCTGGCCGCGCTGCTGCTGGACCGCCCGGACGTGCTCCTGCTCGACGAGCCGACCAACAACCTGGACCTGTACGCACGCCGACGGCTGTACACGGCCGTCTCCTCCTGGCCCGGCGTGATGATCGTGGTCAGCCACGACCGCGAACTCCTGGACCTGGTCGACCAGATCGCCGACCTGCGCTCCGGCGAGGTCACCTGGTACGGCGGCAGCTTCTCGGCGTACGAGGAGGCACTCGCCACCGAACAGGAGGCGGCCGAACGCATGCTGCGGGTGGCCGAGGCCGACCTGAAGAAGCAGAAGCGCGAACTGGTCGACGCCCAGGTCAAGTTGGCCCGCCGCAAGAAGTACGGACAGAAGATGTTCGAGCAGAAGCGCGAGCCGAAGATCGTCATGGGGGCGCGCAAACGGTCCGCCCAGGAGTCGGCGGGCAAGCACCGCATCATGCACGAGGAGCGGCTCGCCGACGCCAAGGAGCGGCTCGACGAGGCGGTGGACGCCGTACGGGACGACGACGAGATCCGCGTCGACCTGCCGTACACGGCCGTACCGCCCGGCCGTACCGTACTCACGCTCCTGGACCTGGAGTTGGCGTACGGCGCGAGCGCCGGCTCCTTCGACCTGCGCGGGCCCGAGCGGATCGCGCTGGTCGGGCGCAACGGGGCGGGCAAGACGACCCTGTTGCGGACGATCGCCGGGGAACTGGCCCCGGTCTCCGGGGAGACGAAGACGCACGTACCGCTGCGCTTTCTGCCCCAGCGGCTCGATGTCCTGGACGACGAGCTGACGGTCGCCCAGAACGTGGCCCGGTTCGCCCCGGGCGCCACCAACAACCGGGTCCGCGCCCGGCTGGCCCGCTTCCTGTTCCGGGGTGCCCGCGCCGACCAGCCGGCGGCGACCCTGTCGGGCGGTGAGCGGTTCCGCGCCGCCCTGGCCGCCCTGATGCTGGCGGAGCCCGCACCGCAGCTCCTGATGCTGGACGAGCCGACCAACAACCTGGACATGGCGAGCGCGCGACAGCTCACGACGGCGCTGGACTCGTACGAGGGAGCGCTGATCGTGGCCAGCCACGATCTGCCGTTCCTGGAGTCGATCGGGATCACCCGGTGGCTGCTGCTGGACGGGGAGCTGAGGGAGATCGATCCGGAGGAGGTGGGCTGATCGGCGCAGAGGTCCCGGCCCCGGTCCGGCCTCCGGGGCTTTTGTCCGCACAGTCCCACCCTGCATGATGTGCGCGAACACCCCCTTCCGATACGGAGCTCCCTCGTGCCCAGCAAGAAGGCCCTCATACGCCGCCCCAGCCCGCGCCTGGCCGAGGGCCTCGTCACGCACATCGAGCGCGAGGAGATCGACGCCGACCTCGCCGGACGGCAGTGGGAGGCGTACGCGGAGGCACTGCGCACGCACGGCTGGGAGACCGTCGAGGTGGATCCGGCGGACGACTGCCCGGACTCGGTGTTCGTCGAGGACGCGGTGGTCGTCTACCGGAACGTCGCGCTGATCGCGCGGCCCGGCGCCGAGTCGCGGCGCGGTGAGACCGGCGGTGTCGAGGAGGCGGTGGCCCGCCTCGGCTGCTCGGTGAACTGGGTCTGGGAGCCGGGCACCCTGGAGGGCGGTGACGTCCTCAAGGTCGGCGACACCATCTACGTCGGGCGGGGCGGGCGGACCAACGCCGCCGGGGTGCAGCAGCTCAAGGCCGTGTTCGAACCGCTCGGCGCCCGGGTCGTCGCCGTGCCGGTGAGCAAGGTGCTGCACCTGAAGTCGGCGGTCACCGCGCTGCCGGACGGGACCGTCATCGGCTACGAGCCGCTGGTGGACACCCCGACCCTCTTCCCCCGCTTCCTGCCGGTGCCGGAGGAGTCCGGGGCGCACGTGGTGCTGCTGGACGGCGGGAAACTGCTGATGGCGGCGAGCGCGCCGAAGACGGCCGAGCTGCTCGCCGATCTCGGGCACGAGCCGGTGATCGTGGACATCAGCGAGTTCGAGAAGCTCGAAGGCTGTGTGACATGCCTCTCGGTCCGTCTGCGGGAGCTGTACATCTAGCCGGGTGATCGGGGTACTCGTTCGGCCCTGGACCTGCGAGTCCGGAGCCTTACCGGACCTTGGCGACAAACCCGCTGATCAGCGATCTTTACAGCATCCTTAACTTACGGTGGCGTAACCTACGGGAACGTAGCCTACGATGCCGTAGGTTGAGTAACGGCAGTCCGCTCACCCGCTCGCAACGTCATTCTGGAGCATTCATGACGATCACTTCTCCGCACCTCGGCAGCCCGTCCAGCGAATGGACCGACGCTCGGCTGCTGTACGCCCTGGAAGAAGTGGTCGAGACGGAACTCAACCGTCACCTGAAGGTCGCCAAGGACTGGATGCCGCACGAGTACGTGCCGTGGAGCGACGCCCGCAACTTCCCCGGCATCTTCGAGGACGGCGAGGCCTGGGACAAGGAGCAGTCCAAGGTCACCGAGCTCGGCCGGATCGCCCTGGTCGTCAACCTCCTCACCGAGGACAACCTCCCCAGCTACCACCACGAGATCGCCAGCCTGTTCGGCCGCGACGGTGCCTGGGGGACCTGGGTGCACCGCTGGACGGCGGAGGAGGGCCGGCACGGCATCGTGATGCGCGACTACCTGCTCGCCTCCCGCGCGGTCGACCCGGACAAGCTCGAAGCGTTCCGTATGCAGCACATGGCCGAGGGCTTCGAGTCGGACAACCGGCACTCGATGCTGCACTCGGTGGCGTATGTCGCCTTCCAGGAGCTGGCCACCCGCGTCTCGCACCGCAACACCGGCCACCAGTCCGGCGACCCGGTCTGCGATCGCATGCTGGCCCGCATCGCGACCGACGAGAACCTCCACATGGTCTTCTACCGGAACCTGCTGAAGGCCGCGTTCGAACTCGCGCCCGACCTGACCATGCAGGCGGTACGGGACGTGATCGTCAACTTCCGGATGCCCGGTCACGGCATGCCCGGCTTCGAGCGGGCCGCCGCGCAGATGGCGATCGGCGAGGTCTACAACATGCGCATCCACCACGACGACGTGCTCCAGCCCGTCCTGCGCCACCTGAAGGTCATGGACATGGGCGACCTCGGCCCCGAGGGTCTCCAGGCCCAGGAGGAACTGGGCATGTACATGGGCGGCCTGGACGCGGAGGCCGCCAAGTTCGACGCGAAGCTCGCGGCCCGCAAGGCCCGCATGGCCGCCCGCGCCGCCGGCTGACCCACCCCGCGACACCGGTCACTCGTACGCCGTCACCTCGTCCAGCGCCGCGTTCCGCGCGTCGGCCACGGGGTGGCGGCGCAGTGCTCTGCGCTCCTCGCGCCAGGGCGCGGCGGAGCCGGTCGGCGTACCGGAGCCACGGCCCGCGTGGTCAGTGGGAAGTGCGTGAGGTGCGTCGGAGGTCGAGCCGCTCCTTCTCGGAGAGGCCGCCCCAGACGCCGAACCGTTCGTCGTTGCTGAGTGCGTACTCCAGGCAGGCGGGGCGCATCTCGCACATCCCGCAGATGCGCTTCGCCTCGCGCACCGAGCTGCCCGGCTCGGGAAAGAAGAAGTCGGCCCCGGTCTGCGCGCACAGGGCCTGCGCCTGCCAGGCGCTGTCCATCGGGGTGATCGTCTCGTAGTGCATGCACGAGAGCGTGCCGGGCGGTGAAAAACGTTCGCTCAACGTCCGATCAACGGCGCCTTCCGGACGCGCCCGCCGGACGGCCCGAGCGTCTCGCCGGTCCGCCCGATGATGCTCCCGCCGGATGCGCGAGCGCACGGCGGCGCGCGGAGTGTTCCGGAACAAGGCGCGTCCCCTCCTTCACCCAGGGTGACCGCAGCCGACGCCCGGGTCCGCGCAGACGCTCACAAGCACTCCGGCAGCGATTGTCAGTGGGCGGTGCAAGACTCGGCAGAACAGGCAACGGGTCCCTCACCGAGGGCGGGGCCCACAGAGGAGGGCAATGATGCTCACCACCCGTTTCGTGACCGGCGCTCCGAACTGGATCGATCTCGGCACCCCCGACATCGAGGGTGCCACCTCCTTCTACCGGGCGCTCTTCGGCTGGGACTTCCGGTCGGCGGGCCCCGAAGCCGGCGGCTACGGCTTCTTCCAGCTGGGCGGGCGAACCGTCGCGGGCGGCATGCAGAGCACCGAGGGCCAGGGCCCGCCGTCCTGGACGGTGTCCTTCCAGACCCCGGACGCCGACGCCACCGCCAAGGCCGCCGAGCAGGCCGGGGGCGGCACACCGGCTCCGCCGATGGATGTCATGGACGCGGGCCGGATGGCCATCCTCACCGACACCGCCGGCGCCGTCTTCGGGATCTGGCAGCCCGGCCGGATCAAGGGTCTCGAAGTCGCCGGCGAGCCCGGCTCCCTGTGCTGGGTGGAGCTCTACACGACGGACGTCCCCAAGGTCGCCGCGTTCTACGGCGCGGTGCTGGGCCTGGAGACCTCGGTGGCGCCGTTCCCGGGCGGCTCGTACACCTGCGTGAACCCGGCGGGTGCCGGGGACGACGGGATGTTCGGCGGCGTGGTCGACGTGGACGAGGACCCGACGGGCATCGAGACCACTCCGTACTGGCTGCCGTACTTCGAGGTCACCGACACCGACGCCACGGTCGCCGCCGTCCAGGAACACGGCGGGCGGGTCCGGATGCCGGCCACGGACATCGAGGGCGTCGGCCGCGTCGCACGGCTCACCGACCCGTACGGGGCGCGTTTCGCGGTGATCAGGAGCGCGCCGGCACAGATGTGAGCAGAGGGGACCGGACGGTGCCCCCAAGGGCGCGGGCCCCGACAATGTGCGGCTCCGCCGCGTGGGCGCGACCAGCCCTCACCGGGCCCGCGTCCGGAGACCCGCCCACCTCGCGGAACGCTAGGCCGAGGCGCGACGGACCAGCGTGGTCGGCAGAACCACTCCGGCCGACGCGCCACCCGCCGAGCCGCCTTCGCCCGGAGGGCCGAGCAACAGGCGGGCCATCAGCCTGCCCATCTCCTCGATGTCCTGCCGGACCGTGGTGAGCGGTGGGTCGGTCTGTTCGGCGACCGGCAGCATGTCGTCGAAGCCGACGACGGCGACGTCCTCGGGTACGCGCCGTCCGCGTTCGCGCAGGACGCGCAGGGCGCCCGAGGCGGTGAGGTCGTTGGCGGCGAAGACGGCGTCCAGGTCCGGGCACCGGTCCAGGAGTTCACGCATCGCGCGCTCCCCGCCCGCCGGGGTGAAGTCGCTCTCGGCGATCAGTCCCGGGTCGGCGGCGGGCATGACGTCCCGGAACCCGTCGAGCCGGTCCGCCGCCGAGGTCTGGTCGAGGGGGCCCGTGATGTGCGCGATGCGCGTCCGCCCGAGGGCGACGAGATGCCGTACGGCCTCGCGGGCGCCGCCCCGGTTGTCGCTGTCGACGTACACGGCGTCGCGGGTGCCGTCGCTCCAGCCCGGACGGCCGCCGAACACGGTGGGCACGCCGGCGCGCTGGACCAGGCCGGGCAGCGGGTCGTCGAGGTGCAGGGAGAAGACGAGGGCGCCGTCGACATGCCCGCCGGCGAGATACCTGCCGACCCGGGTGTGGTCGTCGCGCCCTTCGGTCAGCAGCAGCACGAGTTGGGAGTCGTGGGCGGTCAACTCCTTGCTGATTCCCCGGAGTTGCAGGGCGAAGAACGGGTCGGCGAAGACCCGGGTCTCCGGTTCGGCGATGACGACGGCGATGGCGTCGTGCCGTCTGGTCACCAGGGAGCGAGCCGCCTGGTTGGGCACGTACCCGAGCTCCTCGACGGCCTGCCTGACCCGTTCGACGAGGGGTTCGCGTACGCCGTCGCCGCCGTTGACGACACGTGACGCGGTGGCCCGGGAGACCCCCGCCAGCGCGGCCACGGCCTCCAGGGTGGGACGCGACGCGGTCTCGGTCACTTCGGGGCTCCTCATCGGCGGTTGCCGATCAGGATAGTCCCGGCCCGGCACCGGATGAGAGCGCTCTCGGATCCCGTCAGTGCCCGTGCGACGACCGCGTCTCTCCCGCCCCGCCCGCCTCGTGCTCCTCGTATCCGGGGATCGTTCCGTCCGTCTTCCGCACCAGGAACAGGCCCGCCATCCCCATGTCCGAGTGACTCTGCACATGGCAGTGGTACATCCAGGCACCCGCTCCGACCCCCTCCCCCGCGATCACCTGGAAACCGAAGGAGTCCGCCGGGCCCACGATCTTGTTGTCGACGACCTGACTCGGGTCGTCGGGGCCGGTGAGCAGGCCGGTGCGGTTGTCCGCCCAGCGGTGACCGTGCATATGGAAGGTGTGGTAGTACTCGCCGTGCGTGATCATCACGAACTCGACGCGATCCCCCACCGTGGCCTCGAAGTCGGGGCTCTGATGGCCGGGCCGGTTGTTGATCGTCATGTCGTTGAAGACGATCGTGTACGTGGTGTCCGGGAGGATGTCCCCCTTGCGCCGGACGATCACCGGGCCGTAGAGGCCCTTGCGGATGCCGCCGGTGCCGTGTTCGGTGCCGACGACATGGTCGTGGTAGTGCCAGTAGCCGGCGCTGCCCGCCCGCCAGGTGCCGTCGGCGCGGCGGCCCGGAGCGTGCGTGCGCCAGGTGTAGGTGCGGGTGCCGCCGGGCTCGACGTCGCTGCGGCTCAGCTTCGTGCCGTCGCTGGAGATCTCGTAGTCCAGGCCGTGGACGTGCAGACTCACCGCCACGTCCGTGGTGTTCTCCAGGGCGATGTGCGCCGTGTCGCCCTCGTTCAGCTCGATCAGGGGCCCGGGGACCGACGCCGCGCCCTTCGTGAAGCCGTAGCCCATCCGTCCGTCGGCGAGCCGCTCGGCATACAGCCGGAGGTGTCGTACCTCGCCGCCGGCCGGGGCCGTCTTTGCGAGTGCGGCGGTCGCGGCGGTCGCACTGCCTGCCTCCGGAGCGACCGACAACGATGTCGCGACGACCGCACCGCCCAGCAGTACCCGACGATTGAAGTCACGTCTGTCCATGCCGAACTCCCCACCCTGGTACGGAAGATGCGCAGCGGGAACGAAGGGAACCGGTGAGACGGTAGCGGCACGGCACCCGTTTATCCACACTCGGGACAAAGTTCGCGCCATCCCGGTCATACCCCTTGGCGAGTCACCGAAAGAGGTCTAGCTTCCTTTGCGTTTGCTGTGACCGAGGAGGGGCGGGTGACCACATGCGGTTCACATCGCATCAAGAGTCCATGCGCTTAAGGGAGTTGAGCGCGCGAAGCAGAGGACGGAGCGGGAGCGGACGGAGACGGGCCTGGGCGGCCACGGTTGCCGCCGGAGTCGTCACCGCCGGGCTGCTGTCGGGGCCCGCCGCGAGCGCGCGGCCGGCTCCGGATCCGTCCGCGACAACGATGTCCGTCACGTCGCCGCCCGGCGGCAGCGGTGTGCGCGTCCTGGTCTTCCACGGTTCGGCGGCGGCCGGGGACGAGTCGCCGGTCGTCAACGCCGGCATCGAGGCGATCGAGCGGATCGGGCTGTCCGGCCCGGCTGCACAGCGCTTCGCGGTCGAGGCGACGGACGACGCCTCCGTGTTCACGGACGGGTCCCGGCTCGGGACGTTCAACGCGGTCGTCTTCCTGACCGGCGGCGGTGACGTCCTCGACCCGGACCAGGAGGCCGGGCTGGAGACGTACATGGAGGCCGGCGGGGGCTTCGTCGGTATCCATGACGCGGCCCGCGCGGAACCGTACTCCGACTGGTTCACCGGACTGGTGGGCGCCCGACCGGCCGCCGGCAGCCCAACGGCCGTACAGCGCGCGACCGTTGAGGTCGGTGACCGGCGGCATCCGGCCACCAGGGAACTGCCGACGCAGTGGAAGCGGCCGGACCAGTGGCTGAACTGGGTGAAGAATCCATCGGGTGACGTGCACACCGTGGCCCGGGTGCGCGAGTCGACGTACAAGCCCGGTGCGAGCGCCAACGGCTGGGACCACCCGGTGAGTTGGTGCCGGGACTACGACGGCGGGCGTTCCTTCTACACCGGCATGGGCGGCACTGTGTCGTCGTACGACGAGACGGACTTCCGAAACCATCTGCGCGGGGCCCTGCTGTGGACGACCCGGCTGGTCCAGGCCGACTGCAAGGCCACCATCAACGCCAGTTACCGGGCCGAGCGGCTGACCCGGCCCAACCAGCCGGGGCAGAGCGACCAGATCGGCGAGCCGCACGGGCTGGTGACCGCCCCCGACGGGCGGGTGTTCTACATCGGCCGTGGCGGCGCCGACTCCTCCCAGCCGGTGGTCACCGACTGGAACAACCCGGACATCGGCAAGGGCAAGGGCCAGATCCACGTCTACGACCCGAGGACCAGGAAGGTCACTCTGGCGGGCGAGTTGACCGTCTTCGGCAACAAGGGCGGCGGCGACGAGCTGATCAAGGCCGAGGAGGGGCTGCTCGGTATCGAGCTCGATCCGTCCTTCGAGCGCAACGGCTGGGTGTATCTCCACTACACGCCCCACGCGCGGATCAACCGCGACACCAGGACGGCCGAGCGGTACGTCTCCCGTTTCACGCTCGACCCCGCCACCGACCGGCTCGACCCGAACAGCGAGAAGGTGCTGCTCAAGTGGCCGGTGCAGATCCACAGTTGCTGTCACTCGGGCGGTGGGATGGCTTGGGACTCCAAGGGCAATCTGTACATCGCGACCGGTGACAACAACTCCAGCCAGTTCAGCGACGGTTACTCCGGCAACAATCCTCAACCCGCATACAAGGGCTTGTCGTTCGCCGACGCCCGGCGCACCGCCGGCAACACCAACAACCTCAACGGCAAGATCCTGCGCATCCATCCGGAGCCCGACGGCACGTACACCCTCCCCGCAGGCAACCTCTTCACGGGCCGGGAGACCGACGAGGGCGGCGGAAAGACCCGCGGCGAGATCTACGTGATGGGGGTCAGGAACCCGGCCCGCATCTCCGTCGACAAGGCGACCGACACCCTGTACGCGGGCTGGGTCGGACCGGACGCGAGCGCGCCCTCGACGACCTGGGGTCCGGCGAAGTACGACACGTTCGCCGCCATCACCCGGGCAGGCAACCGGGGTTGGCCGTACTGCATGGGCAACAAGCAGCCCTATCGGGACCGCAATCTGCCCGATCCGTCGAAACCGCTGGGCTGGTACGACTGCGACCACCCGAAGAACGAGTCGCCGAACAACGACGGCCTCGTCGACCTGCCGCCCGTCACCGGCAACAACATCTGGTACTCGCCCCAGGGCGGCGCCCCCGACTTCCCGCGCGACGCGAACGGCGTCCCGTCCTACAAGCAGGCGGAGAGCACATATCTGCTGCCGTGGCTGAAGGGCGGCGGCCAGGCGGCGATGAACGGTCCGGTGTACCGCTACGACGCGGCGAGCGCGAGCACGACCAAGTGGCCGGCCTACTGGGACGGCAAGTGGTTCGTGGGCGACTTCTACGACGCCGACCAGCCGCGCAACGCGGTCGTCACCGATCCGAAGACCCAGGGCGACGGCGGACTGCCCGTCCACTCCGAGTCGTTGAAGAAGATCGTGCCGATCGGGAACGACGGCATCAAGAACCTCATGGACTGGAAGTTCGGTCCCGACGGCTCGCTCTACGTCCTCGACTACGGCCGGGGCTTCTTCACCTCGGACGCCAGGTCGGCGCTGTGGCGGGTCACTTACACCGGCGGCGGCCCGACGCCCGCGGTCGGCGACCTCGCGAGGGGAGCGGAGTAGTGCGCAGACGCAAGGCTCTCTGGACGGCCCTGCTGGCGTCCCTGTTCGTGGTCCTCGGACTGACGTCGGCGGCGGGGGCGCGCACCGATGCCCAACCCACCGCCGCGCCGGCCGCCGCTCAGGTCCTCACCTGGACCGCGGGCGACGACATCACCAAGTACGCCTCCGTACCGGCCACGGCGGTGGCGGGCGCGACGACGATCGTCTTCGAGAACAGTGCGGCGACCGGCAACACCATGGGCATGCCCCACACATTGACGTTCGACGTCTCCGACCCGGAGTACAACAACGACGTCCCGCTGAACATCCTCGCCAACCCGAACGACGACCAGGGCGGCCGGCACACCGCCGAGGTCACGCTCGCTCCCGGCCGTTACCGCTACCACTGCACGATCCCGGGCCACGGCCAGATGCAGGGCATCCTCGTGGTGACCGAGGGCGGCGGCGCCGACACGACGCCTCCGGCGACCTCGGCGAATGTCACCGGCGCGCAGAACTCGCAGGGCCAGTACGTCGGTTCGGCGAGCGTCGGGATCGGTGCGAGCGACGAGGGCTCGGGCGTGGACCGGATCGAGTACGCGATCGGCACCGACGGCGCGTGGCAGCCGTACACCACGCCGGTCGTGATCGACCAGGTAGGCAGCCATGCGGTGCGCTACCGGGCGTTCGACAAGGCGGGCAACGCCTCCGCCGAGAAGAGCGTCGGGTTCACGGTGGTCGCACCTCCGACGGACGACACGGCGCCGCCGGAGACGTCGGCGACGGTGAGCGGTGCGCGGAACGCGGACGGGGCGTATCTCGACATGGCGACGGTCACCGTCTCCGCCTCGGACACCGGGTCCGGGGTCAACACGGTCGAGTACGCGGTGAACAGCGGGAGTTGGCAGCCGTACAGCGGGCCGGTGATGGTGCATCAGGTCGGCATTCACAGCGTCCGCTACCGCGCCACCGACAAGGCGGGCAACGCCTCCGCCGAGAAGAGCGTCGCCTTCACCGTCGTGACGCAGCCGGCCGAGGACACCGTCCCGCCCGTGACCGGCGTGACTGTCGAGGGCACCCGCAACGCGAACGGCGCCTACGTCAACAGTGCCAAGGTGACCGTCAGCGCGACGGACCACGGCGGCTCGGGTGTCGCCACGGTCGAGTACTCGCTCGACGGCGGGCCCTATCTGGCGTACACCGCGCCGGTGGTGGTCGACCGGGCGGGCGCGCACACGGTGGCCTACCGGGCGAGCGACAAGGCGGGCAACTCCAGTGACGCACGCTCGGTGAGTCTCACGGTCGTGGCGGGCGGCGGGGTTCCGGCGCCCAACTGCCCCGAGTACGACGAGCGGTTGACGGTGATCGTCGGCACGGTCGACTCGGGGGTGCCCAACCGGGTCACCAACAACCGGTGCCGGATAGGCGAGTTGATCGAGGACGAGCGGGAGTGGACGTCCCACGCCCTGTTCCTCAAGCACGTACGGACCGTCCTCGACCGGCTCTTCAAGGACGGCGCCGTCGACGAACGGGAGGACGCGACGATCGAGGAGGCTGCCCGCGCCTCAGGTATCGGCAAGCCGGGCCAGACCGAGGGCTACCGCACGATCCTCGACGGCACGCCCGCGTCCTTCGCCAAGTGGCAGCAGGTGGGCGGCGGTTCGTTCGCGCTGAACGGCGACGGCTCGCTCACCAGTGGCACCACGGTCGCGGGGCTGGGCATGCTGTGGTTCCCGGAGCGGAAGTACGGGGACTTCTCGCTGAAGCTCCAGTGGCGGGACGACGCGCCGGGCACGGGCAACGCCAACTCCGGTGTTTTCGTGCGGTTCCCGTGGGTCCACGGCCATCCGGAGGAGCCGCGACCGGAGTGGGCCGCCATCAAGTACGGGCACGAGGTGCAGGTGTTCGACCGGCCCGACGGCGACATGTACAAGACGGGCTCGGTCTACGGCTTCGACCGGGTGGGGCTCGCCGGGGCCGGCGTCACCCAGAAGGGCACCTGGAACGACTACGAGATCAGGGTGGTCGACCAGCACTACTCGGTGTTCCGCAACGGCGTGCTGATCAACGAGTTCGACAACACCGGCGGCCAGGACTTCACCCCGCCGCGCTCGGACGACCCGGGCACGGACGGGCGGCGGTTCGCGTCGGGGTACATCGGCCTCCAGGTGCACGGCACGACCGATGTGGTCTCCTACCGGGACATCCGGATCAGGGAACTGTGAGGCGGCCCATGACATCGGCCACCGTGCCGACATAGGCGGGTCAGGGAACGAAGGCAGCGGTCCGGCGCGTCACCGTCATGATCAGGGGGCTGGGCCTCATGGTCCCCTTGACCAGCGGGGTCACCTCCCGCGCGGTGGCGTGCCGGACCCGCCAGTGCCGCAGCAGGGTCGCGACGACGAGCGGGATCGCCGTACGGCCGTACACCTCGCCGATGCACTGACGGGTGCCTGCGCCGAACGGAATGTGGGCCTCCCGCTGGGCGTCGGTGACCCGGTCGGGGAGCCAGCGGTCGGGGTCGAAGCGGTGCGGGAAGGGGAATGCCTGCGGGGCGCGATGCAGGCAGTACAGACTGAAGGCGACATCCGCGCCGCCGGGAATCCGGTGGCCGCCGAGTTCGGCGGGGCCCGTGGTGACGCGGCTGAGCAGCCAGAACGGCGGGTGGAGGCGCAGCACCTCGGCGAACACCCGCTTGAACAGGGGGAGGTTGGCCAGGTCTTCGGCGCGCAGCGGCCGGTCGCCGACCGCGATACGCAGCTCACCGAGCACGGCATCCTCCACCTTGGGGTGGATGGCGAGGTTGTGCAGAAGCCAGGCCGCCACACTTCCCGTGGTCTCGATGGCGGCCAGCAGCATGCCGACGACCTGTCCCGTCAGTTCGGCGTCGGTGAGGGCGGCGCCGGTGCGCGGGTCGGTGGCGTGCATCATCGCGGAGAGCAGGTCGCCCCGGTCCCGCCCGCAGCGGCGGTACGTCTGGATCTCCTTGCCGATGATCCGGTTGATGCCGTTCAGGGCCGAGCTGAAGCCGATGTTGGCGGGCAGCGGCATCCGGTGCACCCAGGCGACGGGGAGCAGCATCCTGCGGTACAGCCCGGCGAGGAGACGCGGGAACAGCCGCTGGATGTCCTGCCCGGCCTGCACGGTGCCCGGCCCGGAGAACAGGGTGCGGGTGACGACCTCGGCGGCCAGTCGGTGCATGTTCTGCACCATCTCCAGCCGCTGCCCGTCGTGCCAGGACCGCGCCAAGGCGTCCGCGCACGCCTCCGTCACCCTGGAGTAGTCGGCGATCCGCCGCTGCCGGAAGGCGGGTTGGAGGATCGGCCGCTGCACCTGGTGGTCGGCGGCGGGGCAGCTGGCGACGCTGTTGCCGGCGAGCGCCCGTACGCCCTCGACATAGATGCCGCCCTGGTCGAAGGTCCCCGGGTCGGCGAGCAGTTGCCGTACGAGGTCCGGCCGGGTCACCAGGTGGACGGGTCTCGGCCCGACGCGTACGACGACGACTCCGGAGGCGGCCTCGGCGGCCGCGTGCCGGCGTTCGAAGAAGAGCAGCGGGTCGCGCAGGATCTGCCACAGATGCCCGGCCACCGGGAGGGCGCCGGGGGCGGCCGGCGGACCGGTGACCGTCAAGGCCGGATTCATGGTGCGCTCCCCCAAGGTCGAACTCGTGCATGTGCCGGGCAGAGCCCGTACGGTCGCAGGTCCGGCCGCCACCGAGGAAGGCGCCCGGAGACAGCGCCCGTTGCACCCGAGCGGCTCGGCTCTCGCCGCGTACGCCCCTGACTTCCCGTCTGATCCCTTGTCCGGCAGTCGAGTTGACGAAGTCACTCCTTGCGGGCCCGACTTGGCTGTACGCGCTTGGGCTCGCCCGGCATCTTGGGGTACTCCGGGGGATACGGCAGGTCACCGAGTCCGTGCTCGTGCTCGTCGCGGTTGGCGAGTTCGAGCAGGGCGTCGAGGGAGAAGGCCTGGTCGTCCATGTCCACGTGGACGTCGCCGAGTTGGGCGAACCGGGCGGGCATGGTCGCGAGGTCGAAGTCGCGGGGGTGTGCGTCGCCGACCTCGTCCCACTTCAGCGGCGCGGAGACGGGAGCGTGCGGGTGGGGCCGTACGGAGTAGGCGGACGCGATGGTGCGGTCTCGGGCGGTCTGGTTGTAGTCGACGAAGATCCGCTCCCCGCGTTCCTCCTTCCACCACCTGGTGGTCACCTGCTCCGGCATCCGCCGCTCCAGCTCCCGCCCGACAGCGATCGCCGCCCGCCGAACCTGCGTGAACGTCCAGCGCGGTTCGATCGGCACGAAGACATGCAGCCCCCGTCCGCCGGAGGTCTTGGGCCAGCCGCGCAGACCGCCGAACTCGTCGAGCACGGCGCGCAGTTCATGTGCGGCGCGCACCGCGTCGCCGTAGTCCGTGCCGGGCTGCGGGTCGAGGTCGATGCGCAGTTCGTCGGGGTGGTCGACGTCGGCGCGGCGCACCGGCCAGGGGTGGAAGGTGAGGGTGCCGAACTGGGCGGCCCACAGTACGGCGGCGACCTCGGTCGGGCACATCTCGTCGGCGCTGCGACCGCTGGGGAAGGTGATGTGGGCGGTCGGGATCCAGTCGGGCATGTTCTTGGGCGCCCGTTTCTGGAAGAAGTTCTCGCCGGTCACCCCGTCCGGGTAGCGCTCCAGCGTGGTCGGCCGGTCACGCAGCGCACGCAGGATGCCGGGGCCGACGGCAAGGTAGTACTGGGCGAGGTCGAGCTTGGTGAAGCCACGCTCCGGAAAGAACATCTTGTCCGGGCTGGACAGCCGCACCGTCCGACCGAACGCCTCCAGTTCCACCGCTTCGCCCATGCGAGCCACGGTAGGCGCACTGCACAAAGCGCGCACACCGGGCGATCGCGGTCATGGGCGCGCAGAATCGGAGCATGGATCTACCGGTCATGCCTCCCGTGAAGCCGATGCTCGCCAAGTCCGTGGCCAAGATCCCTCCGGGCATGCAGTACGAGGCCAAGTGGGACGGTTTCCGGGCGATCGTGTTCCGTGACGGTGCCGAGGTCGAGGTCGGCAGTCGTACCGGCAAGTCGCTGACCAGGTATTTCCCCGAGCTGGTGGCTGCGCTGCGGGAGCGGTTGCCCGAGCGTTGTGTGGTGGACGGTGAGATCGTGATCGCGCTCGGCGGGCGTCTCGACTTCGACGCGCTCACCGAGCGAATCCATCCCGCCGAGTCCCGGGTACGGACACTGGCCGAGCGGAACCCGGCCTCGTTCGTCGCGTTCGACCTGCTGGCGCTGGCCGACGAGTCGCTCCTCGACGTCCCGATGACCGACCGGCGCGCGCTGCTCACCAGGGCGTTGTCCGGCGTGACCCCGCCTGTTCATGTGGCGCCGGCGACCACCGACATCGATGTGGCGCAGCGGTGGTTCGAGCAGTACGAGGGGGCGGGCCTCGACGGCGTCATCGCCAAGCCGCTCACCCTGCGCTACCGGCAGGACGAGCGGGTGATGTTCAAGATCAAGCACGAGCGGACGGCGGATGTCGTCGTGGCCGGGTACCGGCTGCACAAGAGCGGACCGATCGTGGGTTCGCTGCTGCTCGGGCTGTACGACGCCCGGGGCACCCTCCAGCATGTCGGGGTGAGCGCAGCGTTCCCGATGAAGCGGCGGGCCGAACTCGTCGGGGAACTGGAACCCCTGCGGCTCGCGGACGTGCGGGAGCATCCGTGGGCCGCCTGGGCGGACGAGGCGGCCCACGAGGCGGCGCGGCTGCCGGGGGCACCGAGCCGGTGGTCGGCGAAGAAGGACTTCTCCTGGATTCCGCTGCGGCCCGAACTGGTGGCCGAGGTGGCTTACGACCACATGGAGAACGGGGCGCGCTTTCGGCACACGGCCCGTTTCCGCCGCTGGCGCCCGGACCGTACGGCCGACAGCTGCACATACGACCAGCTGGACGAGCCGGTGGGGTACGACCTCGCGGAGATTCTCGGCCCGCAGGGCTGACGTCACCCTTCGATCACCTCCTCCGTGGGCCGTTCGGCCCCTTGCGTGTGCGCGAACAGAAACGATCGGGCATGGCCATAAAGGATCCGATAAGCACACAATCGTAGATACGGACCTGGTGGCGACGGTGGGCATGCGACAGATGACGCGAACGACACGCACGCGGCGGCGCGGAATGGCCACGGCGGCGCTGGTCGCCGCCGCCGTGACGGCCTCTCTGATGGCCGGCTGCACGACGGACGACCGGCCCTCCGACGACGGGCGCGGCCAGACCCACAGCCGGAGCCAGGAACCCGACCACCGCGAATCGCCCGAGCCGAAGAGCGCCGGCCCGGTCCTCGCGGTGAAGATCGACAACGTCCGCGCGGCCCGCCCTCAGACGGGCCTGGACGCGGCGGACATCGTGTACGCCGAGCAGGTCGAGGGCGGTCTGAGCCGGCTGATGGCGGTCTACGCGACCCGGCTGCCGGCGGCCGTCGGGCCGGTGCGCAGCGCGCGTGAGTCCGATCTGGAGCTGCTGCGTCAGTTCGACGAGCCGACGCTCGCCTTCTCCGGCGCCCAGCGCAAGCTGCTGCCGCTGATCGACCGGGCACCGCTGAACGCCGAGTCACCGGAGTCGGCGGCTGCCGGCGCCTACTACCGGGGCACGGACAAGGCGGCGCCGCACAACCTGTATCTGCGGCCGCAGCGGCTGATCGGCGCCGCACCGGGCGCGGACGCGCTCACCACGGGCTTCCGCTACGGCGCCGCCCCCGAGGGCGGGACCCCGGAAAAGTCGCGCACCGTCCGCTTCCCGGCGGCGCGCTTCACGTTCACCTGGTCCGCGGACCGGCACGGCTGGCTGGTGTCGATGGACGGCACCCCGACCGTCGCGACCGACGGCGCGCGGGTGGCCGCCGCGACGGTCGTCGTGCAGTACGTGAAGGTGCGCGAGTCGCGGTTCCACGACGTGCTCGGCAACAACTCGCCGTACACCCAGTCCGTGGGCTCGGGCCGGGCCCAAGTCCTGCGCGACGGGCGGGCGTTCGACGTGCGGTGGCGGCGCGGGGCGGCTGCGGAGGGGACGGCCTTCACGACGGCGGACGGCACACCGGTGAACTTCGCGAAGGGGCAGGTGTGGGTGGTGTTCGCGAAGGCGTGACAGGTATGACCTGTCGCCCGATGTGCGAGGCGGTGCACGGGATGCGTCCGATCCGCGCCCCCAGGTCCGCGCCGAGTCCGCCCCGGCGGCGCCGGGTGCCGCGCCCTCGCCTCCACCACGGGGTGCGGCAGCGACAGCAGCCGCGCCGAGGCGGCATCGCGCCGCCTGGAACGCAGGCCCTTCCCGTGCCGGCTCCGCCCACTGCCTCCCGCAGCACCGCCGCGAACCGCGAAGCGCGACAGGCCGCACCGGCCCGCCGAGGCCGCCTCATGCATCCGGCTGAGCGCCTACGCCTCGAACGGCAGCCCTGCCCGCGCCAGTTCCCCCGCCGCACCGCGCAGCGCCGCCGCGAACCGCGTCACCCGCTCCGGCGTGAACCGTGTGCTCGGCCCGCCGAAGGACAGCGCGGCCACGACCGCCCCGCTCCTCCCCCGCACCGGCACGGCCACCGCCGACAGCCCCTCCTCGCGCTCGCCGTGACTCACGGCGTACCCCTGGTCGCGGGCTTCCGCGATCCAGGTCCGCAGGGTCGCCAGATGTCCGGCCCCGCGCGGTGAGGCCTCCGCGACCCGGAGCAGCAGCCCGTCCGGCGCGTCCAGCAGGAGCGCCTTGGCCACGCCACCCGCCCACAGCGGGAGTTCGTCGCCCACCCGCACGACCTGGCGCAGCGCCTGCGGGCCCTCTTCCTGGGCGATGCAGACGCGGTGGATGTCCCGGCGCACATACAGGTGCACCGTCTCCTTGTGTTCGGCGGCGAGGTCGCGCAGCAGTGCCTGGGCCGTGGGCGGCAGTCGCCAGGCCTGTTCGGCGAGCCGGGACCAGCGCAGCAGCGCGGGGCCCGCGAGATAGCGGCCGTGCTCGTCGACCCAGAGCAGTCCGTTGAGCCGCAGGGTCTGGAGCAGCCGCAGCACGGTGGTCTTCGGCAGGCCGGAGGCGCTGACGATCTCGCGGAGGGACAGCGCGGGCCGGACCTCGTCGAACAGCCCGAGAACGTCGATGGCCCGCTGGACGGTACGCATCCCCGCCGGTTCGGGCTCGCCTCCGGTCGCTGTCCCGGCTCCTCCGGCTGCCATCCCAGTTCCCTTCTCGGCTCCGGACCTCCCCGTGGTCCGGGCGACGGTCTCGCCCCGCACGGTATCCGTTCCCGGTCCGCTGGGCGGACCCGGCCTGCCGCGGAAGGACGCTCAGCGAGGGGAGGCGACGGGCTCCGCCGGGTTGCGCAGCCCTTCCGCGGCGTCGGCGACACGCTGGATGAGGTCGAGGAAGACGGACTGTTCGTCGGCGGAGAGCGGGGCCAGGAACACCTGGTTCATCCGGGCCGTCCGCACGGTCAGCCTGCGGTGCGCACGCACCCCTTCGTCCGTGGGGCGCAGCAGGGAGCGGCGGCCGTCCTCGGGATCGCGCACCTTGTCGATCAGATCCCGGCGCCCGAGCCTGCTGACGACCTCGGCGACCGTGGACCGGTCGAGGCCCACCCGCTCCCCGACCGTGCGCTGGTCCAGGCCCGGTTCGGCGACGAGCGCGTTCAGGACCGCGAACTGGGGCGAAGTGATCTCCTCGGAGACCATCGTGTTCCACAGCAGGTAGTGCGCCTGCTGGAGTCGCCGGGCGAGGTGCCCGGGGTGGGTGGAGAGGTCCACCGCGGCCATGTCCGCTCCTGGGGTCGTCTTCTTCAGAATACAGAATTTCGTTTGTGCACTGACGATACAGTGCACCGCCCACCCTGTCTCCCACCTTGCCACAGCGCCTCCACCTGCTCGTTCTTCGTAAGTCTTGACGGCGAGACCGACGAGTGACAGCGTGAGAGAAACCTTGGTGAAATACTCAGTGCCCTGAGTAATTGGGCTCGGAAGAGACTAGGAACTCCTCATGGCTCTCACCCAGTCGGACATCGACGTCGAGGTCAGCGACCTCCAGGACGCCTACGACAAGGCGGTCGCCGAAGGCGCCCCCGTACAGAACCATCCACCGCGCGACTACGCCCCGTACCGCAGCTCGGTGCTGCGCTACCCGAAGCAGCCGCTCGTCGCGGTGAGCGGTGGGGACCCGGAGACGGTCGAACTGTCGGGCCCGGTGTTCGGGGTCACCGACATCACCGACATCGACAGCGACCTCACCGTCCAGCACCAGGGCGAGCCGCTCGGCGAGCGCATCACCGTCTCAGGACGCCTCCTCGACCGTGACGGGCGGCCCGTGCGCGGCCAGCTGATCGAGCTGTGGCAGGCCAACGCCTCCGGCCGGTACGCCCATCTGCGGGACCAGCACCCGGCGCCGCTCGACCCCAACTTCACCGGTGTGGGACGGGTCCTGACGGATGATCAGGGACGGTACAGGTTCACCACGATCAAGCCGGGCGCGTATCCGTGGCGCAACCACACCAACGCCTGGCGGCCCGCGCACATCCATTTCTCGGTCTTCGGTACGGCGTTCACCCAACGGCTCGTGACCCAGATGTACTTCCCGAACGACCCGCTGTTCCGCTACGACCCGATCCTGCGCTCGGTGACCGACGAGGCCGCCCGGAGCCGTCTGGTCGCCGAGTACAACCACGACCTGTCCCAGCCCGAGTTCTCGCTCGGCTACGAGTGGGACATCGTTCTCGACGGTCCCTCCGCCACCTGGATCGAAGAAGGCCGCGACTGATGAGCGTCTCCCCCGAGAAACCTCTGCCCACCCCGTCCCACACCGTCGGCCCCTTCTACGGCTACGCCCTCCCCTTCCCCGAGGGCGAGCAGGTCGCGCCCAAGGGCCACCCGGACACGATCGCCCTCCACGGGTACGTCCTGGACGGCGAGGGAGACCCGATCCCCGACGCCCTGCTGGAGTTCTGGCAGGCGGCTCCCGACGGCTCCCTCGCCGGTGCCCCCGGATCGCTGCGCCGCGACCCGGTGACGGGCGGCTTCCTGGGCCGCAACGGCACCGACTTCACGGGCTTCGGGCGGGTCGCCACCGACGCCGACGGGCACTACGCGCTGTACACGCTGCCACCGGGCAACGCGGGTCTGCCGTACATCAGCGTGTGCGTGTTCGCCCGCGGTCTGCTGACCCACCTGTACACACGCGCGTATCTGGCGAACGGCGCCGACCCGCTGCTCGACTCGCTGCCCGCCGAGCGGCGCGCCACGCTGATAGCCGCCGAGGGCGACCGCCGCACGTACCGTTTCGACATCCGCCTTCAGGGCGAGGGCGAAACGGTCTTCCTGGAGTTCGAGTGACACCACCTGCCGATGCCGATACCGATGCCGAGCCAGGGGCCGACACCGGTCTGCTCTCCCCCGGGTGGGCCGGTTCCCCGGCGGCCACCGCGACGAGCGACACCGCGTATCTGCGGGCGCTGCTCGACGCGGAGGCCGCGCTGACCCGTGCGCAGGCCGGGCTGGGGCTGGCACCCGAGGAGGCGGCCAGGGCGGTCGGCACTGCGGTCGACGGGGTCGCCGCCTTCGACGTACGGTCGATCGCGCTGCGCGCCCGGGCCGGCGGCAACCCGGTGATCCCGCTGGTGGCGGACCTGACGGCGGCGGTCGGGGCGGAGTACGGGCCGTACGTCCACCGGGGAGCGACCAGCCAGGACATCCTGGACACGGCGACGATGCTGGTCGCCGCCCGCACCCTGGACCTGGTGCTCTCGGACCTCGCCCGCGCGGCTCGGGCCCTCGCCCGCCTGGCCGCCGACCACCGTGACACCGCGATGCCCGGCCGTACGCTCACCCAGCACGCCGTGCCGACGACCTTCGGGCTGAAGGCGGCGGGCTGGCGGTCACTGGTCCTCGACGCACGGGACCGTCTGACGGCCGTACGCCAGAGCCTCCCCGCCCAACTCGGGGGCGCCGCAGGCACCTTGGCCGCCTTCACGGTGTTCGGCACCACCGAGGACACGGTCGACACGCGAGCCCTGGTCGCCGCCTACGCCCGCGAACTCGGCCTCGCCGAGCCGGTGTTGCCCTGGCACACCCTGCGCACCCCGGTCGCGGATCTCGCCGGGGCGCTCGCCTTCACGGCCGGGGGCCTCGGGAAGATCGCCGCCGACGTAACGACGCTGGCCCGCACCGAGATCGCCGAGGTGTCCGAGGGCAGCGGCGGGGGTTCGTCGGCGATGCCGCACAAGGCCAATCCCGTACGGTCGACGCTGATCGCCGCCGCGGCCCGGCGCGCACCGCAGCTCGCGGCCACCCTGTACGGGGCGCTGGTCGCCGAGGACGAGCGGCCGGCCGGTGCCTGGCACGCCGAGTGGGAGCCGCTCAGGGAGTTGCTGAGGGTGACCGGGGGCGCTGCCCGGGACGCCGTCGAACTGACCGAGGGGCTGCGGGTCCACGCGGACACCATGGGTCAACACCTGCACCTCACCCATGGGTTGATCGTCTCCGAGCGGCTGGCCGTCGAACTCGCGCCGGTGCTGGGCCGGGCCCGCGCGAAGGCCCTGCTCACCGAATTGGCCGCCCGCACCTACACCGAGGGCCGATCGCTCGGCGAACTCCTCGCCGAGGAGCCGGAGTTGAAAGACCTACCCCTCGACGACCCGACCGACCCCGCCCGTTACACCGGCTCCGCCGGAGCCCTGACCGACCGCGCCCTGGAGCGACCGTGACCGACAATCTGCCGCACCACCGCGTCGAGGGCTCCGCCACCGCTCCCCCGCTGCTGCTCGGGCCCTCGCTCGGGACGTCGTACGCCCTGTGGGACAAGGTGGCGCCCGAGCTGTCCGTCACCCACCGGGTGGTCCGCTGGGACCTGCCCGGGCACGGGGGTTCGGCGCCCGGTCTGATCGGGGCGGGGGCGACCGTCGGTGATCTGGCGGCGTTGGTGCTGGCGCTCGCCGATTCCCTCGGGATCGACCAATTCGCTTACGCGGGCGTGTCGTTGGGCGGTGCGGTGGGTCTGCATCTGGCCGTCCACCACCCGGAGCGGGTGTCGTCGCTCGCCGTTCTCTGCTCCTCGGCCCACTTCAACGGCAGCAAGCCGTGGGAGGAACGGGCCGCGCTGGTGCGCAGCGAGGGGCTGGCCGGGCTGGCGGAGAGCGCCGACGCGCGCTGGTTCACGCCCGGGTTCACCGTGCCGGAGCTGGTCGCGGATCACCGGAACGCCGATCCGGACGCGTACGCCGCCTGCTGCGACGCGCTGGGCGCCTTCGACCTGCGTGACCGGCTGGCCGAGATCGGTGTGCCCACACTGCTCGTCGCCGGGCGGCAGGACCCGGCCACTCCCCCGGCCCATCTGCGGGAGATCGCGGACGCCGTGCCGGGTGCCACGCTCGTCGAACTGCCGGGCGCCTCGCATCTGGCGGTCGCTCAGTGCCCGGAGGCCGTACTGGCCGCGCTGCGCCCGCACTTCGGGGCGGCACCCCGGCGGGGCATGGAGGTGCGCCGACAGGTGCTCGGCGACAGGCACGTGGACCGGGCGCAGGCGCGGCAGACGCCCTTCACCGCCCGCTTCCAGGATTTCATCTCACGCTACGCGTGGGGCGAGATCTGGACCGACCCGACGCTCACCCGGCGCGAGCGCAGCATGATCACGCTCACCGCTCTGGTCGCCCACGGCCACTACGACGAGTTGGCGATGCATGTCCGGGCGGCCCGCCGCAACGGACTCACCCCCGAGGAGATCGGCGCGGTGCTGCTCCAGACGGCCGTCTACTGCGGGGTCCCCGCGGCCAACTCGGCGTTCGCGGCGGCGCAGCGCGTACTGGCCGAGGAGGAGTCCGAGGGGATGGGCGACGAGGGGCCGGACGGTTCAGGAGGGTGATCCTGCCGGTCGTCGTCCCGGCAGGATCTCGGCGGGGGCGCCCCTCGGGGTCAGCGCAGCCCCCGTCCCGTCTCCAGTACCTCACGTGCCTGGGCGACCAGGCCGTCCGCGCCGCACGACTTGGCCAGCGTCAGGCCGCGTTGGATCTCGGCGACCGAGCGGGCGGCGATGCCGTACTCGACTCGGGCAGCGGCGTGTTCGTACTGGCAGGGTGACGCCTCCAGATAGGCGACCGCCTGGGCGGCCAGGCGTACCGCCCGCTGGCCGGTCTCCAGGGCCGCCGCGCAGCGCAGGGCCTCACCGATGGCGGTGTCCGTGCCGAACCGTTCCGCGTACCGACGGGCGTCGGCGACCAGCACCGCGGCCCGGAGCGGGTCCTCCGTGGCCAGCGCGCGGGCGAGGTCGACGGCCCAGGTGGCGAGCACCGGGTTGTGGTAGCCCCGTCCGGTGGCCGCTTTCTCGGCGGCCTCCAGTTCGTTGATGCCCTCCTTGGTGCGGCCGACGGCGATGAGCAACCGGCCGCGTACCGCGCGGGGTTCGGGCAGCACGATGGTGGACGGGTAGGGCGGGGCGAACCCGTACTGCTCGGCGATGGCCCAGGCCTCCTGGACATGACCGCGGGCGAGCAGCGTGTCGACGAGGTTGCAGGTCGCCGACCAGTGGAGGGGCAGACCACGCCCGACGCGTTCGGCGAGACGCAGGGACTCGCGCAGGGACGTCTCGGCCTCTCTGAGGCGGCCCCGCCTGCGGTGCCCGAGACCGACGTACGCATGGGCGAGGGAGAGGTGGCCGCCGCTCCAGCCCGCCGTCTCATAGGCGCGCAGGGCGTCCATGTAGAGGGACTCCGCGCGGTCGAGACGGTCGGTGTAGGCGTACGCGCAGGCGAGCATCATCAGCAGCTCGATGCCCCACTCGGGGTCGGTCCAGCCGAGACCGGGCGCGAGGCGGCCGTTGACGAGGGCGCGGTCGCACATCTCCACGACCTCCTCGGCGTTCTCGCCGTGGGTCATGGCGTCGAAGCCGCGCAGGATGAGCAGCGCGCGCTCGGAGTTGTCCCGGCCGGTGCAGGGGCGGGCGAGGTCGGCGAGGCGCTCGGAGCGGCCGGGCGCCGTCACGTCGCCGCCGTGAATGCCCTCCAGCATGAAGTGCACGCCCTGGAGGCGCATCCGGGCGGGGCCGGGCTGATGCCGGGCGGCCTCCGTCTCGACCGTGCGGACGGCCTCTTCCAGCTGGTTGTTGTGCAGCAGGGCCTGCGAGAGCCGGACGATCGCGTCGACGCGCAGGTCGCCCTCCAGGCCGGGCATCGCGAGTGCCGTCTGGAGATGCCCGATGGTGGTGGCGGGCGCGGTGAGGTGGGTGGCGCTGCCCAGTTCGAAGAGCACGTGCGCGTGGCTCTCGGGCCGGGGCGGTTCCAGCAGGGCGCGCTCCAGACAGCGGCGGGCGGCGTCCGGGGCGCCGACCGCCTGGTGTTCACGGGCGGCCTCGCGCAACTGGTCGACGAGTTCCTCGTCGTCGTCCGGATACACGTGGAGCAGATGGTGGGAGGCCGCTGCGGCGCCGCGCCCGGACTCGCTGACTACCTGCGCCGCGATGCCGTGCATGGCGGTGCGCATGCCGTCCGGGATGGAGTCGTAGACGGCGGTGGCGATCAGCGGGTGGACGAACTCCAGGTCGCTGTCGGCAACTTGGCCGGCCGCCAGATGGGGTTCGGTGAGAATGCGGGCGGTGCACAGGAGGTTGGCGCAGCGGTAGGCCTCGTTGTGGCTGAGGGTGGCCAGCCGGGCCACGAGGTCCACGGAGATGCCCGTACCGAGAATGGCCGCCGCCCAGGCGAAGCGGGTGGCTTCGACGCCCAGTTCCTCCAGGCGGGCGACGAGGCCGCCGCCGCGTGCCGCGTTGTTGAGTTCGCGCAGTCGGCCGCAGGACGCCTCGACCGGGGCCAGTCCGGCGTCCTGGACCTTGGCGAGGAGTTCGACTGTCTCGTACGGGTTGCCGCCGGTGACCGCCCACACCTCGCGGCAGAACGGGGCGTCGGCGTGCGGGCCGAGGGTGGTGCGGGTGAGGCCGGCGGCGGCTGCCGGTGTCAGGGCGTCGAGCGTGTCGACGGGGCCTGCCGCCCGGGCGATCGCCTCCAGGTGGTCGGCACGGCCGCCGGTGGCCTCGCCGGGCCTGCGGGCCACCACGACCAGCACGGAGAGGTCGTCGAGCCGCTCGGCGAACGCGGCCAGCCAGCGCAGGCTCTCCTGGTCGGCCCAGTGGGCGTCGTCGACGAGGAGGACGAGCGGCCAGTCACGCTTGGCGAGCCGCCGTACCGCGGCGACCAGGCCGTCGCACACGCCCTGCGGGTCGGCCAGGCGGTCGCCGGGTTCCGTGATGCCGAGGGCGGGGCCGGCGATGTCGTACCAGTCGCCGAGATACTCGCGGGCCTCCTCCGGCATCAGCGACAGAAGCGCGGGCTGCAGCAACTGGCGCACGACGTTGAAGGGGACGGACTTGAGGGTCTCGCCACCGCGCACCGACCACACCGTGCAGTTGCGCCGCTCGGCGATGCGCCGGGTTTCGGCCATCAACGCGGTCTTGCCGAGGCCCGCCTCGCCGGTGAAGAGCAGGAGACTGCCGGAGGAGGAGTTGTCCACGCGCAAGGCGTCGATCGCCCGTTCCACCGCGGCGACTTGTGTGTCGCGCTCCCACAGGGCGGCAGAGCCGGCCGTCCCTGGGCGTTCCTCCGTCATTCCGCTACCTCCCCAAGTCGCCTGAACGACGTACGAACTTGAGAGTAGCCGTCCGGCTGTCGAAGTGGAGGCGGGTCCGCGCAGGTATTGCCGGGACGAGTGACAGGGAGTGCGGCAGGGCGACGCGGCGGGCCCGCCACCGGCCCGTCGTGAAACCTGTCGGCATTCGGCACCCCTGGGATCGAGCTCATTTTCCGTCATCGGCGAGTACGCGCCCGCCTGTGTCACGCCCCCTCGGGCCGCCCTGTCCGCGCCCCCGGGAGGCATCCCCCCGAGCGCACCCGCGCACGGCTCCGACCTGCGGACCTCCGACCGGAGCGCTCCCACGGGATCCCGTACGCGGACTCGGTGGGGCACTTCACCGAGCGGTACGAGTCCGGTGTCCGTGGCGACTTCGCGACGGTGACCCGGCCCTGGTCCCTCACCTGGTGGAAACGTGTGCGCCACTCGCACTGGAGTTCCCTTACGACCACTGGCTGCCGCCCGTGGTGCCGCGCATCGCCGACGGGCCGCGGCCGGTGACGGACAGAACCCGGCCTCCCGTATCCCGCTATCTCGGTATCTCGGCCCGCCTTTCCGCGCCTTTCCCGGCGGAAAGGGGACTCCTCTCATCCGCCTTTCACGCGAGCCTCATACGGTGGGGGCATGACGCAGGAGACTCCTCCCGGCTGGTATCCCGACCCCGGGCAGACAAGTGACGGCCCCGCCACCGAGCGCTGGTGGGACGGTAGGACATGGACGGAACAGACCCGTCCCGAGGGCTCGGCCGCCGCCTGGGGTCCACCGGTGCTGGCCGCCGGCGGGGCGTACCCGGCGTATCCCGACCATTCGCCGACGGGCACCCGGCGCGGACTGCGCACGGGCATAGCCGTCGCGGTGGCGATCGCCGTCCTCGCCGGTATAGGCGGCGGTGTGTACGCGCTGACCAAGGACGACGGCGGCAGCGGCAGCAACGTGGGCTCGCAGATACCGGGCGGCCAGGGCGGCACCGGCGGCCAGAACGGCGGCGGTCAGGGCGGCCCCGGCGGCGGCAGCGGGGGTGGCCCCGGCGGCGGCTCGGGCGGGCAGACGCCGGACCCGCAGCAGTCGGAGCCCTCCGAGAGCCCGAAGATCGACAGCGGTTCCGTGCCCGACTCGACCAACGGGATCAGCATCCCGATCCCGGACGGCTGGTACGGCCAGTCGATCACCGTGGGCGGGCAGGTGAGCTCGGACAGCACCTACAAGTGCCCGGGCGACACGACCAAGACCTGCACCAAGGGCGGGGCGTACTCGGCACCCGCACTGGCGCTGGGCACGTCGGGCAGCACGGCCGAGGCGGTCGCCAAGGCAGACATCGCGGCGAACGCCGAGGATTCGTACGGCGGTACGACGTACGGGAAGATCACCTCGCACGACGTACTGGCCTCGAAGGCGGTGACCGTGGCCGGACAGAAGGGCTACCTGGTCCGCTGGAAGGCGATCACGAGCAAGGGCGTCGACGGCATCGTCGAGTCGCTGGCCTTCCCCGCGCCGTCGAATCCCCAGCAGATGGTCGTCGTCCGCTTCGGTGTCGACGCCGACCAGAAGGAGTCGGTGATCGACGAGATCACCGCCGGCATCAAGGTCTCCTCGGCCGGTGGGAGCGGGCAGGACGTCTGATCCGTCGATGCGCGCCCCGGCCCGGTGGACATGGATCGGCCGGGTGGGGCGCCTCTCCGCTCAAGAGGAACCCCACCCGGCCGGGGGGTGCGCGCCGCCCCCGTCCCCACGGGTCGGCGCGGACAGGTCACCGTCCGGTTCGAGCCACGGACGGCGGCCTGCGTCTCAGGTGACGCCGAGTGCGGGCAGCACCGCGGCCTCCACGAATCCGACGAGGTACTCCGGGTCGGCGTACCGCCCCTCCAGGACCGGGCGGGCACGCAGGACGCCCATCATCTGCGCCGGTACGTACTGCAGCGCCGGATGATCGGCGGGGACCTCGCCGCGCTCGACCGCGCGGCGGATCATCCCGCGGAACGCGTCCAGCTCCGGTTCGACGATCGCGTCGCGCAGCGCCTCCTGGAGCTCCGGGTCCTGCATGGCCGCGTGTCCGAGGGCCTGCAGCAGCCGGGTGTCCTGCCCCGAGGCATCGCCGATCGCCCGCGCCGCCGCGCGCAGGTCCCCGGCGAGGGATCCCGTGTCGACGGCGAACCGGGCGCGCCGGTTTGCGCGCAGCGCGGCGGCCACGAACTGCGGCTTCGTCTTCCACTGCCGGTAGAGCGTCGACTTGCTGCACCGTGCGCTGGCGGCGACGCCCTCCATGGTCAGCGCGTCGTATCCGCACTCACGGATCTGGACGAGCACGGCGTCGAAGTACTCCTGCTCACGCTCCGGCGTGATCTTGGAGCGGCGCGAGGCGACGACCGGCGCCGGTCCCTCCGCGGCCTGCGACGTCATGACTGCGCTCCCTGTCCCGGTGGTTCCGGTGGCTCCGGTTGTCGTTCCTGTCGGGGGGCTCTGTGGCTTATTCCCGATTCCAGTGTGGCGTAAGTCCATCGATACGCCAGTGTACCGGAACGGATTCGTTTCGGTACACTCTCGTATCGGTACACCAACGTATCGATGAGACGAGCGCCCGTACAGACGAGTTCCCGCCCATCACGCACCACGTGCGCACAAGCGCCACCTCAGGGAAAGGGCCGGGGGATGAAAGCCAGCACCGAGCCTGCCAAGGCGGAGCCCGCCGGTATACGACGGCCGCCGCTCGTCCGCGAACTCCTGCTGGTAGCAGGGCTGTTCCTCGTCTACAAACTCGGCCGGCAGCTGGCGACCGGACACACCGCCGAGGCCTTCCGGAACGCGCACCGCGTCTGGGACTGGGAGCGGGCTCTCCATCTCCCCGGCGAGGGCGCCGTGCAGTCGGTACTCCTGCACAGCGACACCGCGATCCACTTCGCGAACACCTACTACGCGACCGTGCACTTTCCGGCCACCGTCGCCTTCCTGATCTGGCTCTACCTGCGGCGCCCCGCCCACTACGTCTGGGCCCGCCGGGTCCTCGCCGCGGTCACCGGGGCGGCCCTGGTGATCCATCTCACCTTCCCGCTGGCCCCGCCGCGGCTGCTGGCCGAGGCGGGCCTCACCGACACCGGCCAGGTGTTCGGACCGACGGTCTACGGCGCCTCACCAGAGGCCGACACCCTGTCCAACCAGTTCGCGGCCATGCCGTCGCTGCACTTCGGCTGGGCCCTGATGGTGGCGATCGGCCTGATCGTCGCGACCCGCTCCCGCTGGCGCTGGCTGTGGCTGCTGCATCCGCTGGTGACGCTGCTGGTGATCGTCGGTACGGCGAACCACTACTGGCTCGACGCGATCGTGGCCTCGGCCCTGCTGGGCATCGCCCTCGCGGTCGTCCACGCACCCCACCGCACCGAATCGACGGCGGGCGAGGGCAGCAGGCTCACCCCGGCCGACGAGCCCGTCCTCGTGGGAGCGGCACGATGAACGCCGCCACACTCACCGCCGTCGTCCTCTCCCTCTTCTCCGCCGTCGCCTACGCCGCCGCGGCCGTCGCCCAGGAACGGCTCGCCTCCCGCAACGCCGACGCGGGGATACGGCGGCTGCTGGCGACCGGCGCCTGGTGGGGTTCGGTTCTGCTCAACGCGGGCGGCGCACTGCTGCATGTGGTCGCCCTCAAGTACGGCCCGCTCACGGTGGTGCAGCCGCTGGGCGCGCTCACGCTGGTCGCCGCGGTGCCGCTGGGCGCACGGGTCGCCGGGCGCCGGGTCAGCGCGGTGGAGTGGCGCGGCACCGCGCTGACGCTGCTCGGCCTGGCGGCGATCCTGGTCACGGCGTCCGGTCCGGCGCCCGACGACATCCTGAGCCTCCCGGAGGCCATGGCGGTCGCGGGTACGACGATGATCCTGATCGGGATACTGGCCCGGCGCGGAGCACGGCCCGGCCTGCGGCACGCGAGCGCCTCCGGCATCGCGTCCGGGGTGGCCTCGGCACTCACCCAGACCGTCACGGTCGCGGCGACGAACAGCTCGGGTCCGGTGCTCAGTTGGCAGGTGATCGGGGTGGCGCTGCTGGTCGCGGCGTTCGCGGCGGGCGGTCTGATCCTGTCCCAGACCGCCTACCGGGGCGGCCTCGGCGGTCCGCTGGCCCTGGTGACGCTGGCCAATCCGGTCGCCGCGGCCGTGATCGGCCTGACGCTGCTCGGGGAACGGCTCCAGGGCGGGGCCTCGGGTCTGCTGCTGGCGCTGGTGGGCGCGGGGCTCGCGGGGTGGGGTGTGGTGACGCTGTCACGAGCGACGCCGGACCCGGTTCCGGTTTCCGTTCCGGCGTCCCCGGAGCGCGTCGTGATTCCGTCCTCGGCAGCGGCTTCGGCTTCGGCTTCGGTGCTGGACGACGAGGAGCATCCGGTGGCGTCGGTTCTCGCGCTGGAGGCCCACTCGGCACCCGTCGAACCTTCGTTGATGCCCCGGCAGCCGTCGGAGCCAGGGCATCTCACGTCACTGTGAACCGACCGGCCCCTGTGAACACGCGTGTGTACAGGGGCCTCGGCCGGTCCCTGTGAACCGACCCGTCCTCCGTGAACCGACCGGTCAGCCCAGGCCCCGTGAATCCTGCTTCAGTGCCGTGTCGACGGTCAGCGCCGTCGCCACCACGAGGCTCAGCAGGGGTTCGGGCAGCTGGTAGTGGATCTGCAGGACGTAGTTGTCCGCGGTCGTGAACATCGTCTTCGCCAGACCTTCCCAGGTCTTGGTGATGCGGGCGACCTCGTTCTCCGCGTGGTCGACGATCGCGAAGTTCCAGGCCCGCCAGTTCTCCGCCTTGATCGCGCCGACCTGCTGGCCGCCCGCGTTGATCGCGAAGTTGATCTTCCCGATCATGTTCTGCTGGACGATCTCACCGACCGGCGAACCGTCCGGACGCTGCACGATCACCCGCGACTTCATGAACTTCCGGGGGCGCGTCAGCAGCAGCACCGGCTGCCCGTGGGCGTCCCGGATCTCCAGCTTGTGCGTCATGAACTGGTCGATGCTGGCGACGAAGCGCAGGATCTTCTTCAGCGCGCTCTGTCCGACCTGGACGACCGACCCGAGTTCCCGGCCCTGCTGGTCCATGACCTTGTACTCGTTGGTCAGCTCGATCAGCTTGGCCTTCTGGTTGACCACCAGCACCGGCTCGCTGAACAGCGTGCCGCCACCCGCCCCCGCCGCGACCCCGGCCTGCTGCTGCACCTGCCGCTGCACCCGAGGATCGGCACCGGCGGCGGCAGGCTGCGCTGCGCCGAACCCCTTCTGGGGCTGACCCTGGGGCTGAACCTGCTGACCGCTTCCCTGCTGGGGAAGGTGAACCGGCGCCGCCTGCGGCTGCTGGGCCGGGGGCTGCTGCGCCTGCTGCTGGTCGGTGTTGGTGTGGTCGGTCCACTGGGAACCGTCCCAGTACCGGAGCGTCTGGGGCGCTCCATGGGGGTCCGGGTACCAACCTGCAGGTATGTTCGATTGCGTGGTCACCGGGGCACACTACCGTGACGTGGCTGGATGACAACCATGTCCCGGTCAAGGCGCCCCGGGCCCCGCTCCGCCCTCTCAGCAGGTCACGATCGCCGGATCGCTCACGCCCGCCCGGCCGTTCTCCACGTGTCCGGCGAACCGGCGCAGGAACGACGGGTCGGCGTCGGAGGTGACCGTCAGGTCGTACCACCGCTTGCTGGCCCCCAGGTCCACCCGGTGCCGCACGCTTGCCCCGGCCCGCACCCTGATCTTGCGCGGGTGCCCCCCGTAACCGCTGCTCAGCTTCAGCTCCACCGTCTTGGAGCCCTTGTTGGTGAGGGTCAGCTCAAGGTCGTCCCCGACGTGCCGTGCGGTCGCCTCGGGTCCGGCGGCGCCCTTGCCCCGGCCATTGAAGACCCGCAGGAATCCGTTCGGGCCGTGCACCGTCAGGTCATGGGCGTCCTTCGAGTACGCCGGGTTCCAGGTGTCGGCGACGGTTCCGCCGGCGCCGGTGGTGTACGTCCACGGGCCGTCGGTGCGGTTGCCCGAGGTCACGAGGAAGGAGGCGCCGGCGTGGGCGCCGGAGGCGAAGGCGAGCGTGAGCTTTCCGGACACCGGGTCTGCCGAACCGTCCACGTACGGGGCGTACTTGAGCGGACGGGCCGGACGCAGGCCGCGCTCCTGCCGGGGCAGGGCCGGGTGCGCGGGCGGCGTCGGGACGTAGTCCGGGTGACGGTCCTTGTCCGGCGGCCGGTAGCCGTCGGTGTCGGGGAGTGCGACGGGCCTGGTGTCCTTGCGGGAGAAGTCGAACGCGGCCGTCAGGTCGCCGCAGACCGCGCGCCGCCAGGGCGAGATGTTGGGCTCGTGCACACCGAAGCGGCTCTCCATGAACCGGATGATCGACGTGTGGTCGAGCGTCTCCGAGCAGACGAACCCGCCCTTGCTCCAGGGCGAGACGACCAGCATCGGCACCCGCTGCCCGAGCCCGTAGGTACCGGCCGCGTGCCGGCTGTCGCCCTTGAACAGGTCCGGGCCGACGTCGACCGTCGATTTGCCCTGTGCTGCGGACTGGGGCGGGAACGGCGGCACGAGGTGGTCGAAGAATCCGTCGTTCTCGTCGGCCGACGGCTTCTTAAAACCGGGCCATAACGGGCGCTCCCGCCAGGCCTTTCACAAGGGCTCTGACCTGCACTTTTGTTGTTTTCCGGCCTCACCCTCGCCCCTCACCCGTCCGGGCCAGGGGCGATCCGGGGCGCCGGGTTTCCGCCGGGGTGGGGTAGGGCGAGTAACGCTCGGGGACGCCCCGGATGACAATGTGCATACAGACGCTGCCGGTGCGCCTGTGATTCCCCGGGGGAGGCCTCTTGAGGGTGGCGCGTGGGTCCCCTCACACACTCATCCAACAGTCGAGTACCAACAATCGAGTATCGGCACACAAGCCCCATCCTGTGTCCTACCAGGGCATTCAGGTCTACTCGCCCATGGGTTCGCCGAGGTCCGAACCCATCCGAACCCATGCCCCTTAGGTTCGGCCCCCAGCTCACAGCGAACCCATCCGAACCCAAACCCCCTCCGACCAGGGCATTCAATGGGTTCGCCTCGTGGGTTCGCTTGGGTTCTTTTCTTCACGGACAAATAGGTTCGCCGGGTGGGTTCGTAGAGAGCCCCCTACGTAGTAGGGCTCTACGACCCCCACCGGGCGGATGTCGGGCCTGATTTATGAGCTAAAACAACAGCCCCCACAGCCCCTCCAGGGCCCCCACACTTTCTCCACAATTCACAGACTGCTCAGGCCTGTTAATCTGGCACACCTGCCAGAGCCTCGGTTCTGGATGTGCTGATGGGCTCCTACGCGCTGGGCAATCTGACTGCCCGACAACTCGCCGTGCCTTACGCGGTCTGGGCCGTCCGTCATCGCATCCCAGGAGAACCAGTGTGCAACTCTGCCCAGGCTCAGCGGAATCGCGGCTGCCGCTGCTTGAGCGCCCGCGCCTAACGCCCCGGCACACCCGTCTCACCCCCTAGGCGCCCACCTAACGAACTCGCGCCCCGCTCGGGCCCCTCTTCCCCCACCGAGCCGCGCGGAGCCCTTACGTGGGCGCCTACGCGTTCCAGCTTTCTGTGAATTGCATCAGGCATTTATCAATTCAACAGGCGCGCGAAAAGCCGTAAGAGCGCGCAAACGGAATTCAAGGTTTAATTGATCCGGAAGGCACCCTGACTGACGCAAAGGACATAGCCATGCCCCCGACTAAGAAGAATGCGTTGACTGCGCGGCTGCACACGCTCGTTCACGAAGAGATCCTGAAAGACGTTGAGGCACTGGCCGAGGAAACGGGCGTCACGCAACAGGCTGTCGTTCGCGAGGCTGTGTATGAGTACCTGGAGCGCAAGCTTGGCGGCCCCTCTGAGTTTGCCATCCGTCCCGCTTATGCGCGGCGCCGTCAGTCCAACAAATGACGAGAGCCCCATACCGGGCAAGTACGGGGCTCTCTACAACCAGCGGGGCGCAATCCGCAGGAGGTGACAAGTGACTACACAAGGATACCCCAACCGGGCGACCTTGCAGGCGATGAGCTTCTTTCCACAGGCAGTGGACGTGTACCGGCGGTGCGAATGGAATGCCTTGCCAATGCCTAGGCGCAAGAAGAGCCCTCCGCCTGAGGGATATACCGGCAACACCAATGCGATGCCCAATGTATCCGATGTCGAAAGGTGGAAGCACGATAAGGCGTACGAGTTTGGCAATGTGGCACTGCGGATGCCGCGCGATGTCATAGGCATTGACGTGGACGCATATAAGGGCGGCCTGGAGACCCTTGCCGAACTGGAAGACAAATTGGGGGCACTGCCCAAGACGTGGTCATCCACTAGCAAGACCGACGGCTCACGGATCATGTTCTTTCGCGTGCAGCCGGATAAGAAGTGGCCAGGGGACCTTGGCGCTGGTATCGAGGTTATCCAGCGCACACACCGATATGCGGTGGTCTACCCGTCCAAGCACCCGGACACCAATGCGCAATATCGCTGGCTCAACAAGCACGGGCGCAAGACCGAGCAGATTCCAATGAAAAGCGATCTCGCTGCACTGCCCAGGGATTGGCAGGAGGAATTGCTGTCAGGAAAGCCCACCTCTGCGGCTGCCGGGAACCTTCCGCCGCAGAACATCACCGATGCAGAGACATCGGAATGGCTGAACGCGCGCCCCACGCCTGACAGCTACCCGTGCCCGCTGATGGATGGTGCCCGCTGGCAGGCCAGAGAGGCTCTTGGAGTCAGCGGGCATGACTCCGCCAAGGCTGCCACATGGCAACTGGTGAATCTGGCCCGAGAGGGGCACAGGGGCATCAACAAGGCATTGGCCGGTGTGGAGGACGACTTTGTCGAGGCTGTCAAGGACCGCCGACCCAGTGAGGAAGAGGCGCGCGACGAATTCGCCAAACTGGTAATCGGTGCCGTTGGCAAGGCGAGGACAACGGATGCGCTGCCGCCGTGTTATTGCACTGGTGTTGAGGATGTTGCAGCCGAGGACGATGACGAGAGGCTGGCTGCATTCGAGGCTGAATTCCTCACCACGGATGACCTTGACAAGATCGAGCCGCCCAAGTACCTCATCAAAGGGCAGCTGACCAAGAACACCACAGCTCGGCTGAACGGTGCACCTGGTTCTAACAAGTCGATCATTGCCCTGGATATGGCCGCTTGCGTGGCTGCGGGTGTCGACTGGAAAGGGCACAAGGTCCGGCCGGATCAGGGCAAGGTCGTCTATCTGTATGCAGAAGGGCGCGAGGGTCTGCCGCGACGCGTGCGGGCATGGGAGAAGTTCCACGACCGCAAGATGACTGGTGTCGTGTTTCTGCCGCGCCCCGTGCTGATCTCCAACAAGGCCGAGTGGAAGCGGCTAATTGCATTCTGCGAGAAAACCAAGCCCGCTCTGATTGTGCTGGACACCCAGGCACGGATCTTTGCCGGAATTGTGGAGAACGACAACGCCGAGATGGGTCTTGCATTTGAGGAGGCCATCGAGAAGCTGCGCCGGGCCACGGAAGCCTGTGTGCTGCTGATTCACCACTCCACCGGCGAGACCGAAAAGGGCCGAGGAGCGAGCGTCATCACCGGCGCGCTGAACACTGAAATATTCGTGGAGCGTGAAGGCGACATCGTCACGATCAAGAACACCAAGGAGAAGGATGAGGCCGATTCCACAATTGTGAAGATGAAGCGCCTCATCCTCGATAGCGGCCTCAAGGACGAGGACGGCGAGGCGCTGACTTCCGTGGTGCTTCAGCTTGTGTCAGAGATGGACAATGCCGGTTTTACTCTGGTCAATGCGCTGAGCGCCCATAAGCAGACGATTGTGGATGTCGTCAACAAGGCGGAATCCGGCCTGCGCTACGCGGAAGCCAAGCGCGCTCTGTCCTACACCCCGGCAGAAGGCAAAACGGTGGGCAAGTTCAGCGAGAGCGCATTCAAGCGCTATTGGTCAGATCTGGTCAAGGCCAGAATCCTGAAGAAGTCCGGTGTCTTTTACACCGTGGATGAATACGCCCTCAACAATTACCTCAAGGAGCAGAACTAATGGGGCGCAAGAAGCCAAACAAGCAGAAGCGGCAGCGCCCGCTGTTCGGTTCACTGGAGATGGACATAGCCGTGGCAGAGGCCATGGGCATGGCGCTCATGAGCAACAGCATCTCCGCTGTCGCCCAGGCCCACGGCGCCCTGTCGGGCTTTATGACCGTCCGCAACTTCGCCAGCTTTGATGACTTTGAGGCCGCTCTGGAGTGGCTGCGAGATGTCCCGGTGACCATGTTCGTCATCTTGCCCGATGTCATAGAACTGGAGTGCCGATTGGCCAATCTGCCCAACATCGACAAGGGCACTCCGCTGTTCGATCCGCACACCCGCCGCACCGCCCGCGTCTACCGCTACAACAACAAGGAGAACAACTGATGGACAGCTACAGCCTTGCAGAGTGCTTGATTCTGGCCCACCAGAAGAAGCAGGTCCGGATGACTTGTCAATGGGGCAAGGTCTTCTCGGAGCCCTTTCCCGCGCTGGTGCTGCTGTCTCCGGGGAGGCAGGCTGAAATCGAAGACGAGCTGTTGGAGCTTCTCAAGCGGGACGGCTACAAGCGTGGCAGGGCTGGAGTCACCGTCGAGATTGTCACCGCGACAGAGCTTTCAACGGTGTACGGCGTCGAGAGGCTCATCGCCTCCCCCAACGGCGTCGTCTGACACCACGTAAACCCCTCTCGGCGGCCACGTAACCGCCCCAAACGGCCCGGCGGGGGCTCGGGACCGACCCCGCTCCGTCTGGGGCTTACGTGGCCGCCTACGGCTTCCGATTCGAACACATGTGCGAGAGGAATGAACATGACCAACAGAAACCAGTTCCGCAAGTTGCCCCCGTGGGCTGAGGCGGCACTCATAGCAGCGCTCGGGCAGCGGTCTGTGCGACGGGGGATTGCGCGGTGCCTGGCCGAAGAGGGCGCGCTGCTATTGCAGTTCGTGTACCGCTCCTCACGGCGGTTGGCCACGGTTGTGCAGTACCCCGTGCCGGGCATTGCAGCGGCCTATGACAAGGCTGCAAGCGATGTGCCGTCCGGAGAGGTGGTCTGCTACTTCATCGTGGCTTCTGCACCCGCTCTCGCAACGGCTGATGCAGACGGCGTGCCCTACATGCGGACCATGCGCGGGCCTGGTTATGAGGGCAGGTCAGCCGAGCTTCTCCGAGTGCCCGTCTCACTGCCGGCGGACAGGGTGCAGACCGATGGGACCTGAGAAGCGCACTCGCCGCGCCCGCATCCGGCGTGAGGTCGGCACCGATGCACAGCCACCAAAGAAGCGAACTCGCAAGGGTGCCAAGCCGGTTGCTGAACCGACCGAGCCCCTGGAGCCCCGTAGGCGGGTGCGCCGCCCCACCGGCAAGGCCGAGCCAGGCCCCGGTCAGGCCAGCCGTCTGTTTGGCCCCCAGACCACCAACGAGCAGGGCTGACGTGACCCCCACCTACCAGCGGCGATCTGTCCGGTTCGGTGCAGTTCTATCCGGATACTTTCCATTCTGCACTTTTTGGCGCATAGTTCTGACATGAACACGACAACGAACGCCCCCGCCGCTCCGCTCCCCGCTCTCGTCCCGGTCGCCGCGCTGTGGGTGGCCGTGGCTCGGTTCGCCGCTCGGGTGGCGGGCTGCTCGGACTGTGCCTCGCTCCCGTCCGGCCGTTACTGCCTGTCCCATGTCTGCCTGGACTGCGGCGGCGGGGCTGTGGCTCCGGCCGGTTCCGTTCTCCCCTGCTAGTTGCCCGCTCCGCCCCCGCCTACGGGCGGGGGCCCCATCCCCAAAACCCACTCAAGTCCCCAGGAGGAACCCCATGAGCAACAACAAGAAGAGCTTCGAAGAGCGCGCCGCTGCTGCCCCCACCGAGTTGCACAAGCGGTTTGCCGAGTGGATTGAGATCGAGACCGGTTTCAAGCCCGACATGAAGTCCGTTCAGCTCGCATGTGCGCTGCGGATGGATTTCCAGCGCAGTGACGAGAACCAGTCGAGCCTGGCCGACCGTAAGGCCGCAGCCGCTGCCAAGGCCGTGGCCCGCAAGGCGGAGAAGAAAGCCAAGCTGGAAGCCCAACTGGCCAAGCTTCAGGCCGAGTTGGCCGAGGGCGACGCGCCGGTGGCTGAGCCCGCTCCGCGTCCGGCCGCCAAGAAGACCACCCCGAGCAAGCCCGCTACGGCGCCCGTAGCGGCCCCCGTAGCGGCGACCGGTACCCCGGCGCCGGTCAAGCCCCGTACGGCCCGTACGCGGCGTACGGCGCCCGCCAAGAGGACTGCGCCGAAGGCATTCGACAGTGTGCCTGAGACCGACAAGTAGTCCCGAAACGGCTGAGGGCCCGAGCTAGTGACTCGGGCCCTCGGTGTCCATCCCCAGATCCGCCAAGAACTGAGAGGTACCCGATGAACCCTACTCCGTGCCCGTCGCACAAGGCGGGCGGAAACAACATCTGGGAGAACCGGTGCGGGCGCTGCGGCGTTCGCCTGCTGGACCGCACGACCTCCCCTGAACAGCTTGTGGGCCGGATTAGCTCAGCACTCCAGATCCAGGTAGAGGCCACCGGCCGCATCCGTGGCGTATGGGCCGAAGTGCTGGAAGAGGTAGACGGCGAACTGTGGGCCTGGTGGGCGCGGCCCGCAAACAACCTTCTCGGGTACGAGGGCGTGTCGGTGGACAGCCCCGAGCCCTCTGCCGAGGAACTGCGCCGCGCGCTCATGGTGGAGCTGCTCAGGGTTCCCGTACGCCCGTCGGCTCCGGTCCGTCCCCCTCAGGCCTCTCGCTGGTCCCGCTTCAAGAAGTGGTCTCGCCGCAGTGCTGAGAGGGAGTTCGTGACTCTCGCAATGCCCATCACGTGCATCTGGGCTGTGGCTCTCGGGTGGGTCCTCGGTGTGGAAGGCATGGCCGCTTTCTCGGGCCTGCTCGTCGGCTGGCTGTTCTGACCAAAAGTTGTCATGTCCCGGTCATCCAATGGGTGGCCGGGACACCACATGTGAAAGGCACGAAATGGCGAGCATCAAGCAGGTGCCCCGCGCGGGTGGCAAGTGGGCATTCGAGGTCCACTGGCGGGATCACGGCAAGAAGCGGCAGATGACATGCAAGACCGAGCCGCAGGCCGAAAAGGAGAAACTGCGCATTGAGGACATGTTGGCTGCTGGCCGGTCAACTGCACACCGTGTCGAAAAGCGCACTGTGGGTGAGGTGTTCGAGGCATGCATGACGGCCGGTGAGGCAACGTTGAAACCGCGCACCCTGGAGGGGCAGCGGTCGCTGTACAAGAACCACATTGCCTCTGCCTTCGGCAAGCGCAAGATCACATCTCTGCGCGCTGAGGATGTTGAGAAGTGGATTGCCGCACTGTCGGGGAAGCTCGGGCGCGGCTCAATCCGCAACGCGTATGTGGTCCTCAACAAGCTGTGCAAATACGCAATTCGGCACGACTGGATCGTGTTGAACCCGTGCACTTCCGTGGCGCTGCCAGTCAGCCATGATGAGGTCCAGGACGAGCGCCAGTTCCTCGCGCCCGCACAAGTGGAGGCACTGGCACAGGAGATGTCCAAGCGGCGGGAACACTACGGGCTGATTGTGCGTATGGCCGCATACACCGGTCTGCGCTCGGGCGAACTGGCCGCGCTGCGCATCCGGGATGTGAACCTGTTCCGGGGGACGGTAGAGGTCCGCCGTACCGTCCGGCGCAAGAAGGGCGGGGGCTGGGTGTATGCCTCGCCCAAGTCCAAGCGGTCCGTACGGGATGTGCCGCTACTCCCCCGGCTTGCGGCGGAGCTGGGGGCATACCTGGAGGCGCACCCCTCCCGCACCAACCCTGATGCCTCGCTCTGGCCGGGCACCAAGAAGACACGCCGGGACAGTGTGTTGGACTGGCACCGCCCATTCGACATCAACAATCTCGTCAAGACACATTTCCGCCGGGTGATCCGTGGTGGTGCACTGGCTCCCGCCGGCATCTCGGCTGCACTCCGCTGGCACGACCTCCGCCACAGCTATGCCTCAATCATGGCTGCTGCACCGGGCATCACCGTCTACGACGTCAGCAAGTGGATGGGGCACAGCTCCATCACGACAACCGAGAAGACATACATCCACCTGTTCCGCACGGACTACACAGACAAGATGTCGGCCGTAGACGCGTTCCTCGGCGGAGCGGGCCAGAGTCTCAGCGGCGGGGGCTCCGTAACGCCCCTACGCGGCCCCGTAGCGGCCAGCGCGGGATAGCCCCGGGGGTTTCCCTCTCCGGGGCCGAGTTCGGCCGTTAGGTGGGCGCGTAGGACTACGGTTGTAATAGAACCGTAGTCACAGAAGCGCTCGGCCCGAAACGCACAGAAGCCCCCAGCCTGCAGATTCTGGGGGCTTCTTGCTGTGGTCATCGCATAAAGGCTTGTTGCTCCATTCCCGCCCGTTACAACAGTCCTGGAGCGCCAATCGCTCGCACAAGGGAAAGGCTACCCGAACGCACGAATGCCCCGGAGCTGGGAGCAGCAGCAACCGGGGCATTCGTGTGGACATTCCTCGGGACCCGAATACCGAGTGCAGTCCGGGAGAGCGCGAACATCTGGCCTGCGACAGAGGCCGCGCCGTGGTTTGTTATGCGGTGGGCTTGGCTGTGCGGAAGTCGAGGAACGCCTTGTAGCCTTGCTCTTGCAACCACTGTGTGAACTGCTCGTGCGGGATGTTGGCATCGTCCATCTCAGCCTTGATGGCGGATATGGCCGAGTTGAACGCCGCGTTCTTCCAGTCGGCACGCCGCTGGTTCATCTGCTCTGCCATTGCTTCGGCATGCGCATCGGTGAAACCCGGGAGGTGGCCATTCGAGGCGCGGATGTCAACGAGCTGGTGATGCGTGGGTGTGAACGTGTAGTCGTCGATCAGCGTGTCAGGCATCGAGTCCTCCCTGAACACCGGCGAGAGCAGCGCGGAAGTCTGAGTCATGCGGACGGGTGAGGTCGCCAATTCCGTAATTGGTGGGGTGCGCGGTCTTGCCGTTGGCGACGCGGAGCACGTTGAGTGCCTCCATGCCATATGCGGTCTTGGTCATGACCGCCTCAACCAGCGTTTCGAGTGCGGCAGTGTCCAGGGTTACAGAAGCCATTGTGTCCTCCTTGTGAGTGTGGCGGATTGGGATTGGGAAGAGAGTCATTTGCCCGTGAGGCGGGCGGCAAGGCGCTTGGCGCTCTCAGGGATCTCGCGGCGCGGCGCAACAGGGCCGTGGTTGATGGGGTTGGGCACGACATACGGCACAACCGGCGGCTTGTTCCTGCCAGAGGAGTTCTTGCGGAGGTGCGCGGCAGCCTCGCGAGCAGCCTTGGAGGCCGTGGATGGACGCTCCGCATCCGCTGGGCGACGGTAGGCAACCCGCTCCACGAAATCGCTCGCCCCCTTGCCCATGAGCCGCTCCACGATCTTCTCGCGGGCCGTCTTGGGGGTGTCGTCCTGCTCGTCCTCTTCTTCAGGGAGCGGGTTGCCGTCCTCGTCCAGGCCGAACAGATCCGGGGCGTCTGCCTGGAGTTCTGCGATCTGCTCAGGGAGAGGCTCGTCCAGGTCGAGCAGTGAGACGGAATTCGACGCGGCAGCGGGCGACATTCCGGCCTTGCGCAGGGCCGAGACAGCCTTGCTGCGCTTGATGTTGTTGACTCGTCGTGCCATTGCGGAACTCCCGTGGGCGTGGTGGGTTGGTGCGGGACAAAAGTCATCGTTGCTGTTGTCCAAGTCCCCCACACGGGGCGTTCCGTCCCCCACTAAGCAATGGGGTCTCTACTCGGGCTGTGCATTACTCCGCTAAGCAGCGTCAGTAACGTGTATTCGGTTGTTGTGCCAGACGTTGCGTGGGTGCCAATCGACAGTTCCGCACATTGTCCATGGGTGCTCCGACATCAGCGGTCTGACTGCCCTTTGACCTCCATCTCCGGGGAGTCTCGCGCTGTAATGCGTTATCGGTGCCTCGCTACGCAGCGGGCGAATGCCTCAAGGGTACCTTGGGCGGGCTGCGTGCGGGCTATTCAGGTACATCCCCACGCCTCTCCCTGATCTGCCGCAGAATGCTTAGCGCAGCCGTCTCTCGGTCCTCGACCTTTGCCTCAACAACATATTGCGTGGCTGCATCAAGGCCGAGCAGACGGGCAATACGTTCCTCAACACGGATAGCCTGAGCAATGGTCTTGGGGTCACCAGTGAGGATCGCCTTGGAAAGCGAGCGCAAATAGATTTGCAGTCGGTCGACCTGCTCCTGTCGATACTCGTCAACCTTGGGATGCAGGCGACCCTCTGTGTACTTCTTGATTACATTGCGCACAGTGCTTTGGCTCACCCCCACCATTTCAGCAACACGCCGCTGTGAATGGTGCAGCCGGGACAGTTCAAAGATCTGCTCATCACGAGCTGTGAACCGTGCCGGTGACTTCTTGTTGTTGGCAGCCATTTGCGCCTCCTTCCGTTACCGGAATTGTACGGGTTGGAGGCAATTCGCATTGTGCAATAGGCGAGAGGGTATTCGCAACTACATTCGCCAGGTCAGGCTTTTACCGTGAAAGGGGTGAAAAGGGGGCTCGGGAAACGAGCACCCCTCGGGGCAGACGGGCAGGGAACGCCCGGCAAGGGGTCTCCGCTGGCGCCTAACGGCTTTAGGGGTCGGGTCCGGGGGTTTCCTTGGGCGTGGCGGAGTTCAGGGCTTAGGTGGGGGATTTCGCGGCTCGGCTGAGAATGCGGGAATGCACGTGGACAAGGGCGCGGCCCCGGGGGCAGATGTTGTCCGGCTGTGAACAGGTCTCACAGGTGGTGCAGTGGTAAGCGAGCATCTCCATGGCGCGGGGCTGGTCCAGGTGGGCGGGTGCGCAGTCCGGGCAGCAGTAGGCGAGCCAGGGCGGACCGGACATCCGCTCTACAGCGTGGGTCAGGATCGGGAGGCCTGTGATGGTCTTGCAGTCCAGGCACATGCGCATTGGGCGGGGAGTCTGCATGTAGGGCACTATAGACAAGTGCAGGGCCCACCAGGGAACTATGTGTGTCTTTGCAGGTCAGCAGCGTCTTACGGTGCAGGCATGAGCGAAGAGGAGATCCGCAATCTCGACCGGCGCGGCCCCGAGCTGGTCTACATGGCCGTGGCTGACGACGTGGCGCGGCGGATCACAGCCGGGGAGCTCAAGAGCGGCGACCGAATCCCTGGCGAACTGGAGATGGCAGAGACCTATGGCATTGCCCGCATGACCGTGGCGCGCGCAGTCAAGGAGCTGCGAGATCGGGAACTGGTCCAGACAGTGCGCGGCAAGGGCACATTCGTCCTCTAATTGGCCGCTGTGCACATTGTGAATCGGTATGTCCGCCGGGGTCCCGCCGGGTTGCGGGGGTAAAAGCCCTGGTCAACCCCCATAAACCCGCGTTCTCGTCGTACGTGATGAACAGCGCGGTCTTCGCCCACACCTCGGGGTCGGAGGTGAGTGCGTCCAGGACCTGGGCGATGTACCAGGCGCCGTAGTTCGCGGGCCAGTTGGGGTGCTCGGTGAAGGCCTCGGGGGCGACGATCCAGGAGACCTGCGGCAGCCTGCCCCCTGACACGTCGGCCTTGAGCTGGTCGAAGAAGCCCTCGCCCTTACGGGCGTCGGTGCCGGTGCGGGCCTTGTCGTAGAGGGGGTCGCCGGGCTTGGCGTCGCGGTACTGGTTGAAGTAGAGGAGCGAGTTGTCGCCGTAGTTGCCCCGGTAGGCGTCCTGGATCCAGCCCCAGGAGCCGGCGGCGTCGAGCCCGTCGCCGACGTCCTGGTAGATCTTCCAGGACACGCCCGCCTTTTCGAGGCGCTCCGGGTACGTCGTCCAGCTGTACCCCACCTCGTCGTTACTGAGGACGGGGCCGCCGCCCTTGCCGTCGTTACCCGTGTACCCCGTCCACATGTAGTACCGGTTCGGGTCGGTGGAGCCGATGAACGAGCAGTGGTACGCGTCGCAGATGGTGAAGGAGTCGGCCAGCGCGTAGTGGAAGGGGATGTCCTTGCGGTTCAGATAGGCCATGGTCGTCGAGGACTTGGCCTGGATCCACTTGTCGTACTTGCCGTTGTTGAAGGCGACGTGCCCGTCGCTCCAGCCGTGCGGGAGGTCCTGGATGAAGGCCAGCCCCAGGTCGTCGGCGTCCGGACGGAAGGGCAGTACGTCCTTGGTGCCGTCCGACTGGTGCCACACCGACTTGCCGTTCACCTGGGTGACCGGATGCGGGTCCCCGAAGCCCCGGACTCCGCGCAGCGAACCGAAGTAGTGGTCGAAGGACCGGTTCTCCTGCATGAGGACGACGATGTGCTCGACGTCCTCGATCGTCCCCGTGCGGTGGTGCGCGGGGAGGGCGGCAGCGCGCTCGATGCTGCCGGAGAGTGCGGTGAACGCCGTGGTCGCGCCCGCGAGTTGGAGGAAGTGGCGCCGGTTGACTTCGGGCATGGGAGAGGGGCCTCTCGTCCTGATGACGGCAATGGGTGGTACGTGACGGAATGCGCGCGCCTGGAGTTTCCCAGGGGTACCGAACGGCACGGAAGGGTCCGGTGGCATCCGCGTGAAGGTCGTCGGTACGTGAGACGTGCGGCAGGCCAAGACCGGCCCAAGCGACCCCCACGACATTCCCGCGCCCGGCCGCGGGGTTTTGTTGGGACGTCCTGACATACCCCGAACTCGACTTCGACGGTGTCGCCACCGCCTGCGTCTTCGCCTGGGAGGAGCGGGCCCATGAGTCCTCGGCGTTCATGCTCGACCGGATCCGCAAGGAGCTCGGCGCGTGAACGCACTCAGGCGCCGCAGCAGTCCCGTAAAAACGCACATGCCAGGCAGTTTCACCATGATCCCGGCTCATGCGATGTGACAGCAGACTTATCCCTTGCATCTGCGGAAGTATCATCGGCGTATGCGTTCCCGTCGGGACGGGGAGAAGCCCCTTCCGACGGGACATCCGTGAGAGCAAAAGGGAGCAGATCCGTGACGACCCGTTTCGCACGCCGGACCCGCCGGACCCTCCAGGTGACCGGCGCGAGCGCCGCAGTGCTGCTGGCCCTGAGCGCCTGCTCCTCCTCCGACGACTCGGCGTCCGCCGGCTCCGCCGCCTCCACGTCCGCGTCGGCGAAGCTGTCCGGCACGGTGACCGTGTTCGCCGCCGCCTCCCTCAAGGAGAGCTTCACCGCGCTGGGCAAGCAGTTCGAGGAGGAGAACCCGGGTACGAAGGTCACCTTCAGCTTCGGCGGCAGCGACTCCCTCGCCGCGAGCATCACCGGCGGCGCCCCGGCCGATGTGTTCGCGTCCGCCAGCCCCAAGACGATGAAGATCGTCACCGACGCGAAGGACGCCGCCGGCACCCCGGCCACCTTCGTCCGCAACCAGTTGGAGATCGCCACCCTGCCGGGCAACCCCGACAGGATCGCCTCCCTCAAGGACCTCACTAAGTCCGGGCTGAAGGTCGTCCTCTGCGACAAGGAGGTGCCGTGCGGCGCCGCCGCGCAGAAGACCCTCGACGCGAGCGGACTCGAGCTCACCCCGGTGTCGTACGAGCAGGACGTCAAGAGCGCCCTGACGAAGGTCGAGCTGAAGGAGGCCGACGCCGCCGTCGTCTACCGGACCGATGTGAAGGCGGCGGGTGACAAGGTGGAGGGCGTGGAGTTCCCCGAGTCGGCCGAGGCCGTCAACGACTATCCGATCGTCCTGCTCAAGGACGCTCCGAACGCCGACGCGGCAAAGGCGTTCATCGAGCTGGTCAGGTCCGCCGAGGGCCGGCAGGTCCTGACCGGGGCCGGATTCCTCCAGCCGTGACCGAACCCGACAGCTCCCGTGCGGCGGCGGACACCCTGACCGGTGGACCGCTGCGCGGGCGCGTCCGCGGACGTCGGTCGGCGGTCCCGGTTCCGCTCCTCGTCCCCGCACTCGTGGGCCTGGTGTTCCTGCTGCTGCCGCTGCTCGCGCTGCTGGTACGGACGCCATGGCGCAGCCTGCCCGAACAGCTGACCAGCCCCGAGGTCTGGCAGGCCCTGCGGCTGTCCCTGCTCTGCGCCACCGCGGCGACGGCGGTGAGTCTGGTGCTGGGCGTCCCGCTGGCCTGGCTGCTGGCCCGCACCGAGTTCCCCGGACGCGGTCTCGTACGGGCGCTGGTGACGCTGCCGCTGGTGCTGCCGCCGGTCGTCGGCGGTGTGGCCCTGCTGCTCGCCCTCGGGCGCAACGGGGTCGTCGGGCAGTGGCTGGACTCGTGGTTCGGCATCACGCTGCCGTTCACCACGGCGGGCGTAGTCGTCGCGGAGGCGTTCGTGGCGATGCCGTTCCTGGTCATCAGCGTGGAGGGCACGCTGCGGGCCGCCGACCCGCGCTACGAGGAGGCCGCCATGACGCTGGGCGCCTCCCGCTTCACCGCGTTCCGCCGGGTCACGCTGCCGCTCATCGCCCCCGGGGTCGCGGCCGGCGCGGTACTGGCCTGGGCGCGGGCGCTCGGCGAGTTCGGGGCGACGATCACCTTCGCGGGCAACTTTCCCGGCCGTACGCAGACGATGCCCCTGGCGGTCTATCTGGCCCTGCAGAGCGACCCGGCCGCCGCCATCGCCCTGAGCCTGGTCCTGCTCGCCGTCTCGATCGCGGTCCTGGCCGGGCTGCGCGACCGTTGGATGACCGCATCATGACCTCCATGGATGAAACGAAGTCCGGCCTCGCCTCCGGTCTTGGCAGCCACTCCGGTTCCGGCAGCGCGTCCGGCGAGGGGCTCGACGCCCGGATCGTCGTCGACCGGGGCTCCTTCCGGCTCGACGTCCTGCTGACGGCGGCGCCCGGCGACGTCGTGGCGCTGCTCGGCCCCAACGGCGCCGGCAAGACCACCGCACTGCGTGCGCTGGCCGGGCTCACCCCGCTCGACGGCGGCCATCTGCGGCTGGACGGGGCGGAGTTGGAGCGTACGCCGCCGGAGTCCCGACCGGTGGGCGTCGTCTTCCAGGACTACCTGCTCTTTCCCCACCTCACCGCCCTCGACAACGTCGCCTTCGGCCCGCGCTGCCAGGGGGCGAGCAAGGCGGAGGCCCGGGCGACGGCCGCCGGATGGCTGGAGCGGATGGGGCTCGCCGAGCAGGCCGGCGCCAAGCCGCGCAGGCTCTCCGGCGGCCAGGCCCAGCGCGTCGCCCTCGCCCGCGCCCTGGCCACCCGCCCCCGGCTGCTGCTCCTCGACGAGCCGCTGGCCGCGCTGGACGCCCGTACCCGCCTCGATGTCCGCGCCCAACTCCGGCGCCACCTCGCCGACTTCGAGGCTGTGGCGGTCCTGGTCACACACGATCCGCTGGACGCGATGGTGCTCGCGGACCGGCTGGTGGTCGTCGAACACGGCCGGGTCGTCCAGGAGGGGCCGCCGCAGGACATAGCGCGCCGTCCGCGCACCGACTACATCGCCCAGCTGGTCGGCCTGAACCTCTACCCGGGCCGGGCGGACGGCCACACCGTCGCACTGGACACCGGGCCGGCGATCATCACCACCGAGGACCTCACCGGGCCGGTCTTCGTCGCCTTCCCGCCCAGCGCCGTGACCCTCCACCGGCACCACCCCACCGGCTCCAGCGCCCGCAACCTGTGGCGCTGCGAGGTGGCCGGCCTGGAGACCCACGGCGACCGGATCCGCGCGAACCTCACCGGCGAACTCCCCCTCGCCGCCGATCTCACCACCGTCGCCGCCGCCGAACTGGAGCTCCATCCCGGTGCGGAGGTCTGGGCGACCGTCAAGGCGACACAGACGCACGCATACCCGGCCTGACCGGGAGCGGGCGCCCCACCCGGTTAGCGTGAGCCTCACGAAAGCCCCAGAAGCCGATGTTCCACACCTTCTTCCCTGTGAGGCGTTCCGCCATGAGCCTGAGCATCCGCAACCAGATTCCCGGCACCGTCATCGCCGTCACCACCGGAGAGGTCATGGCCACCGTCAAGGTCCGCCTCGACGCCGGTCAGGAGATCACCGCCGCGATCACACGGGAATCCGTCAGGGATCTGGGGCTCGCCGAGGGCACGGCCGTACGCGCGTTGATCAAGTCCACGGAGGTCTCGCTCGCCACCGCCGCCGTCGAGGGCGTGTCCATCCGCAACCAACTCCCCGGTACGGTCGCCGACATCACCACGGGTGCTGCCATGGCGTCCGTCAAGGTCACCGTCGCGGGCGGCACGCTCACGGCCGCGATCACCGCGGACGCCGTGCACGACCTGGGCCTGGCGGCCGGTTCACCCGTGGTCGCGCTGATCAAGTCCACCGAGATCTCCCTCGCGACCAGGTGAGCGCCCGCAACCGCCGAGGAGTGCGTGCCGTACCGGCCCACGGCCGTGCACCTTAGTGGTGACTGCCGTCCACAACGTCCTCCCCGGACGTCGGCGCCCTGTCCGGGGCCGCCGGAGACAGACCGGCCTCCGGCGGCCCCGAACAGGGTGTCTGCGTGTCAGCAGGTCGGCACGCCGGGCAGCCAGGCCGCTCCCTTGATGTAGATGTTCGTCATCCACGAACCGTTCGTCAGCTTGGACCAGGCGTCATTGGTGTAGCCCTCGGCCGTCACTTCCTGGGCGTGCGCCTGGCAGACCACGTTGACCGTGGTGGGCTGCGCGAAGTAGTCGACCACACCGGCGTTGACGTTCGGCTCGCTGTGCGTACGCACCCCCGTGCCCCAGGTCTGGAACGGCTTGCTGCCGCTCGACGGCGGCGGGGTGGTGCTGCCGCCGCAGTCCGGGATGCCGGGCAGCGAGGCCGGGCCCTTGATGTAGATGTTCGTCAGCCAGGAACCGTCGGCCAGCTTCGACCAGATGTCGTTGGTGTAGCCCTCGGCGGTGACGCTCTCCGCGTGTTGCTGGCACTGGACCGACACCTGGGTCGGTCCGGCGAAGGTGTCCACCACGGACCCGCGCACGCTCGGCGTCTCGTGGGTACGCACCCCGGTGCCCCAGGTCTCGAAGGTCGTGCCGCCGTTCGCGGGCGGCGGAGTGGGAGTGCCCGACCCGTTGATCCGGATCGCGCCCGCGTAGTCGCCACCGGTGCGTACGGGCGTGGCCCGGATGTGGGTGCCCGACTCGTACGCCTCGACCATCTGGCCGCCGCCCAGGTACATGGCGACGTGATGGACATGTCCGCTGCCCCAGAACATCAGGTCACCCGGCAGCAGCGGGGCGCTGCCCTGCGAGGCCGAGAAGCGGGCCGAGGCCTGCGAGCTGTGGAACTGGTCGTCGGCGGTGCCGTTGAGCAGGTCCTTACCGGTGGCCTGGGCGTACGCGTAGCGCATCAGGCCGGAGCAGTCGAAGCCCTTGCGCTCGCCGTCGTGGAGGCTGTCGGGGTCCGAGCCGTCGTAGTAGCCGTAGCTGGCGCCCGGCGTTGCCGCGTGCCCGCCGCCCCAGCTGTACCAGACGCCGATCTGCGAACAGGCGGCGTTCACGGCCGCCTGGGCGGTGGCCGAGGCACCCGGTGCGAGGACGCCGCAGGTGGCCTCCGCCGCGGCGTGGGCCGGAGCGGAGAAGAACGCGGACAGGGCGAGGACCGAGGCCCCCAGAAGCGCGCCGCTGGTCCGACGACGCGTGCTGCTGATCTTCAAGGAACTCTTCCTTCTGGTGGGTGCCGTCACCGGCCGGGCCGGGGACGGCGGTGGTGGTGGACGTACCGTGCCGCTCCCCACCCCCGTGGGGGGAGCGGCACGAATCAGTGACCGAGCACGTCGCGCATCTTGGCGAGGCCCCGCATCCGGTTGCGCTGCACGGTTCCCCGGTGGGCGCCGAGCCGTTCACCGGCCGTGTCGTGGCTGAGGCCCTCCAGGTCCACGAGGATCACCGCCGCCGCCTCCTTCTCGGAGAGCACACCCAGCAGCGCCCGCGTGGTCTCGGACGCCTCGTAGGAGGCCAGCCCGCCGTCCCAGCCGGTTTCGGGAAGGCGGTCGGTGACCTGCTCGCGGCGGGAAGGGCGCTGCCAGGAGTCGCGGAGCAGGTTCAGGGCGACGGTGCAGGTGTAGGCGTACGGGTGCTGCTGGTGCGTCAGGTTCTCGGCCCGGGCCCGCCGGGACAGCCGTAGGTAGGTCTCCTGCACCAGGTCGTCGGCGTCGTGCGGGTTGCCCGTCAGGGCCAGCAGCCGTCGGCGCAGCCGGGGCATGTCCGCAGCGAAAGAGGCGTCGAAGTCCTTCGGGCTCATCCGGTCGCCGTTCTCGCGCGGCGGTGGCGGGCAGGCGGAGGTGGTCATGTTCAAGGCGGTTCCCCTCGGTCGTACGCGCGGTCGTACGGTCGTCCTGTGTCACGCCCGGTGGCTGGTCAGGCCGTCGGGCAGGGCGGCGCGGCGGGGCCGTAGCGGGCGGCCGGTTCCCGGCGCAGCAGCGCCCAGTACCGGTCTCCGTACGACCAGTGCCACCATTCGGTCGGGTAGTTGACGAAGCCGGCCGCGCCCAGGGCCTGGCCCATCAGGGCCCGGTTGGCGCGCGCCTCGGCGCTGATGCCGGGCGCCTCCGTGCGGCAGGCGCCCTCGCTCTCCGCCGGGGTCTCGTTGACCTCCGTGCCCAGCGCCAGTTCCCTGCCGTCCTGGTCGCACAGGGTCAGGTCGACGGCCCCGCCGCTGACGTGCGGTGCCACCTCCGGCGGGGAGATGTACGCGCTCGCCAGCTCGCGGATCCGCTCGGGCGACGCGTCGGGGTGCGCCCGGCGCATGGTCTGCGCGTACTGCTCGAAGTACCGCCGCTGCAGATCGGGCGGCCGGTACCCCTCCACCACCAGGAACCTGACCCCGGCCGGCAGCAGACGCTGGGCCCGCACGAGTCGGCGCAGCACACCGGATCGGAGATGGGCGTAGTGGCCGTCGTCGTCGGCCTGCCGGTGGTCGAGCCACAGGTGGCCCGTTCCACGCAGGTCGACCAGCGACTCACCGCAGTCGTCCTCCGTGACCGCGGCGACCCGGGCGTCCGAGAGCGTGATGATCTCTGTCACGTACACAGCGTCGCGGACACCCCTGCAGATGCTCTGCAAGTTGCCTGCAAGGGTCCCACCAGGACTTCTGCAGCCTGGTGACTACTCGGCGACCGCCACCGGTTCCGGCGACCCGCCGCAGTCCAACTCCCGGAAGACACGCAGTGCTTCGGCCCTCGCCGACCGCGCCGCCGCCTCGTCGCCCTGCGCCTCCCACACCTCGGCGAGATCCCGGACCGTACGCGCCCGCCACAGCGGCAGCCGCAGGGTCTGCCAGGCCGACAGCGCCTGCTCCAGCGGCTCCCGGGCGCGGCCGGGATCACCGGCCGCCAGATGCAACTCGCCCAGGGTGCGCAGGACGAGGGCCTCGCCGAACCTGTCCTGGCGTTCACGGGCGACGCCCAGGCACCGGCCGAGCCGCGCCCGTGCCTCGTCGAGGCGGCCCAGTCGCAACTCCGTCTTGGCCAGCGACTGTTCGGTGTACATCACCCCGAACGTGTCCCGCAGGCCGTTGAAGATCCGCAGCGCCTGGTGCAGCACCCGCTCGGCGTCCTCGAACTCGTCCTCGGCCCGGTGGCACAGGGCCAGTGAGCGCAGGGTCAACGCCTCACCGTGCCGGTCGCCCTCCGCGCGGTACAGCTCCAGCGCCCGTGTGAGCACCTGGCGGGCCTGCTCGCCGCGCCCCTGTTCCCGGTGCACATGACCGATGCCGTACAGCACCCGGGCGCGGGCGCCCCGCTCGGCCGGCTCCCCGTACAGCGCGAGCGCCGCGTTCAGCAGCTCCAACGCCTCGGCGTACCCGGCCTGTTCGCGGCGGGCCGTGCCCATTCCGGCAAGCGCGAGCGCCTCGCCCCCGGGCACATCGCCGCGTGCCTCGAACAGCCGCAGGGCCTTGGCGAAGTAGGCGTACGACTCCTCGAACTCGTCCTGCTCGTACCGCAGTTGCCCCAACCCCGCGAGCAGCCAGGCCTCGCCCTCGCCGTCCCCGCTGCGGTGCACCGCGGCCATGGCCGCCGCGTGCGAACGGGACCAGGCGTCGAACTGGTTGTACAGCGCGGCCGAACTCGCGATCAGCGCCCCGGCCAGATCGCGGGCGGCCCGGTCCATACCGTTGTCGGCGCAGTACTCCACCGCTGCGAGCAGACAGGCCTGCTCGGCGGCGAACCAGGACGCGGGGCGCTCGAGCAGCTCCTCCTCCGTCTCCGCGTCGAGAGGCCGTACGGCTGCGGGCTCGGGGAAGTACCGGCCGGCCGCACCCGGACCCCGGGCGGCCGCCGTCCTGGCCAGTCCCAGCCAGGAGGCCACCAGCCGCAGCACGGCCGCGCCGCGCTCCTCGGCGCTCTCCTCGGACAGACACCGTTCACGAGCGTGCTCGCGGGCCAGGTCATGGATGCGGTACCGGCTGCGCCCCGTGTCGTCGACGCCGATCACGTCGATGAAGTGGCAGTCCACCAGCCGCTCCACCGCCTCCTCGGCTTCCGGCGTGCCGATGTCCAGCAGCGGGGCGGCGATCCAGGCGGCGAAGTCCGGCAGATCGAGCAGGGCCAACCGGCGCAGCGCCCGCCGCTCCGGCAGGTCCAGGTCGGCGTATCCGAGCTCAAGGCTGGTGCGCAACTCCAGGTCCCCGGCGCGCAGTTCGTTGAGCCGGCTGCGCTCGTCACGCAGTCGCCGGGCGAGCCGTCCGGGCGCCCAGTGCGGGCGGGCCGCCAGCCGGGCGCCGGCGATGCGCACCGCCAGCGGCAGCCGCCCGCACAGCGCGACGATCTCGGCGGCCCCCTCCGGCTCGGCCTCGGTACGATCCGGGCCGGCGACGCGGCGCAGCAGTTCGAGTGCCTCCGCCTGGTCGGGCACGGCCAGGTCCAGGTGGGCGGCGCCCTCCAGCGCCACCAGCCGGCGTCGGCTCGTGACGAGTACCGCACAGCCGGGGCCGGGCGGCAGCAGCGGCCGTACATGCGCCTCGCCGGCCGCGTTGTCCAGGATCAGCAGGACGCGCCGGGGCCCGATGTGTGTGCGATACAGCCCTGTCAGCTCCTCGACGGAGGTCGGCAGGGTCTCGGGGTCGGCACCCATGGCGCGCAGCAGCCTGGCGAGGGCGTCGGCGGGCTGCAGCGGAGCGGTGTCCCCCGCGCGCAGGTCCACGAACAGGCGGCCGTCCGGGAAGAGCGCGGACATCCTGTGGCCCACGTGTACGGCGAGCGCGGTCTTGCCTGTTCCGGACCGGCCGGAGAGCACCCCGATCGGTGAGGCGGTGCGGCCGTCCTCGTCGACCTTGCCCAGCAGCGAGGCGGCCCAGTCGATCTGCTCGGAGCGGCCCACGAAGTCGGCGATGTCCGGCGGGAGATGGGACGGCGCGGGCCTCGCGGGGGCGCCGGAGACGTGACCGGTGGCGCCCGACGGCTGCTTCGGGAGCCCTGCCGGCTCCCGCCCCGTGCTCTGCGGGCCGGCGGTGCCCGACAGCTTCGCGTCGTCGGTCAGTACCGCCTGGTGCAGCGACCGCAGCCGGGGCCCGGGATCGATGCCCAGCTCCTCGCGCAGGATCGCGCGGCCCTCCTGGTAGGTGCGCAGGGCGTCGGAGACCCGGCCTGCGCGATACAGGGCGGTCATCAGCTGGCCGCGTGGCCGCTCCCGCAGGGGGTGGGCGGCAACGTGCGCGAGGAGGGGCGCGATCGTCCGGTCCGGGCCGCCCAGGTCCAGCTGCAGGGCGAAGGACTCCTCCTGGGCGATGAGCCGCAGCTCCGCCAGCCGGGCGGCCTCGATCCGGGCGAACGACTGGCCGAGCCCTTCCAGCGCCTCCGGGCCGCGCCACAGCCCCAGCGCCTCGGACAGCAGGTCGGCGGCCTCCTCGGGCCGGCCCGCTGCGGCCGAGGACCGGCCCGAGGCGAGGAGATCCTCGAAACGGCGGGCGTCGATCTGGGACGGTTCGAGGTCGGCGACGTATCCGGGTGGCCGCGTCCGGACGACTGTGGCCGGCGTGACCCTGGCCAGCGCACGCCGTACGGCGGAGACATGGGTGGCCACCAGGGCGCCTGCGGTGGCCGGCGCCTGCTCGTCCCAGACGCAGTCCACGAGCCGCTCGGTGGAGAGCACCTCGCCGAGGTGGACGACCAGCGCCGACAGGACCGCGAGGGGTCTGACACCGCCGAGCGGAGCCCGCCGGTCGCCCTCCCAGACCTCGACCGGCCCGAGCAGGCGTACTTCGAACATCGCTCCCCGATCGCCGTACCGTCCGCCCCGCGGGACACGGCAAGGATATCGGCGATCACTCTCATGACAGGGCGGCGGCCGGGCAGCGGTGTCCGGATCCGATCGGTGCGGCCGACCGGTACCGACCCCCGGCAACCTCCCGGTGGACAACAGATGTCGGCCGCACTCTCGCCGGCGGGCGAACCCCCTTGCCGCCATTGCCGGTTGGCTGGATGCCGACGTTCGGTGAGTCCGGTCCCGTGCAGGAACGACGGCTCTCGTGGCGCCCTCGTATGACCGCCGGAGAAAGAAAAAATCCTCCGGTCCAAGGGCATACGGATGCGGCCCGTGAGGCGTCAACGGCTCGAAAGCAACACGTTCGTTCGAGAAGAGCCCCGGGAGGCGCCCCATGCACCGCTGGACCCTGGCCCTGCTGACCGCCGGCCTGCTGGCCACGACGGCCACCGGCTGCGTGGGCGGCGCCGCTGCCGACCCCGGCGCCGCCGCCGACGTCGGCACGCACCGGGCCGAGGGCGCACCGCGGGAGACGCTGCAGCTCGCCGAACAGCTCCTCATCAAGGAGTGCATGGAGAAGCAGGGGCACAAATTCTGGGTCGAGCCTCCCCAGTCCGACAACGTCTCGACGCGGTTCCCCTACGTCGTGGACGACCCGGCGTGGGCGAGGGCGCACGGCTACGGCACCGATCTGCGGCTCGCCGAGGACGCCGAGGCCCGGCGCGACCCCAACCAGCGGTACTTCCGTTCCATGCCGGCGAAGACCAGGTCCGTCCTGGTGAGCGCCCTCAACGGGGCGCAGCCGGAAGGGCTCTCGGTCCGGCTGCCCAACGGCATGCAGGTCACCCACAGCGACCAGGGCTGCCAGGCCACCGCCCAACGGCAGCTGTACTCCGACCTCCAGGCCTGGTTCCGGGCCACCCGGGTCACCCGCAGCCTGGGCGACATGCGCGTCGGTCTCGTGTCGAACGACAAGCGCTACCGGGCGGCCCTCAAGCCATGGGCGCGCTGCATGCGCGAGCAGGGCTACACCTACGCCGGCCCCGCGCCGGCCCGTGCCGCGGCCACCCAGTCGCAAACGCCGTGGCCGCGCGCCAAGGAGATCCGGCTCGCCTCGGCCGAGGCGAGCTGCGCCGCCTCCAGCGGTCTGTCGTCCGTGGCGAAGTCCCTGGACGCCCAGTACCGCGACGAGCTGCGGCGACGCTATCCCCGGGAGTCGGCCGATCTCGCGCGCCTCCAGCGCGAGGCGCTGCCCCGAGCCCGCGCGATCGTCGCACGCGGCGACTGAGCCCGGCCCGCTCCCCCACAGACCACCACGGCCGCGAGCCGTGGTCGCACCACCCCGTTCACCCAGCTCACATCTCTGACAACGAAGCGAGGATCATCATGTCCGTCAAGCGTCTCGTCACCGTCGCGGCCTCGGCCGTCGCCGTCGCCGCCCTCTTCTCCCCGCTCTCCAGCGCCAGCGCACTGGACACGGGATCCCAGGGGACCAAGACCGCCCGGCTCGCCTCCGGGGACGGCTTCCTCCACGTCTACACCCAGCCGTACGGCGGCGGCCGGGAGTGCAAGTGGGAAGGCAACTCCGACAACTGGGGCAGCTGCCGCAATCTGACCTCCGACATCTGGAACAACGGCTACGAGGGCGGCAACGACGCGGTCGACCTGTACACCGCCCCCAACGGCGGCGGCGCGCACGCCTGCATCGACCAGGGTGACCGCTGGATCGACACCACCACCAACAAGTACCACTTCACGTACGGCGCGGGCCTGGAAGGATTCGGTGCCAGCGTCAACAACAACATCTCCTCGCACCGCTGGGTCAACTACTGCAGCCAGCACTGAGGATCCGCCGAGCACGCCCCGGCACGCCCGCTCACGGGTGCGCCGGGGCGCTCCCGGCAGCTTTCGGACCGATGCCGTGACCAGGCCTTTCGTGGAAGTTCTTCCGCCTGGCAGAAGCCTCCTTGCCGAGCCGCCCGTGGTGTCACGACCCTGTTCACAACCACGGCACGCGGGGCGACGGCGCCCCGCCGACAGGGACGGACTCTCCATGCCTCACACCACCGCCTTCGCCAGGAACCAGTGGTACGTCGCCGCCTACAGCCACGAGGTGGGGCGGGAGCTGCTCGGCCGGACGGTCCTCGGTGAACCCCTCGTGTTCTACCGCACCGAGGACGAGGGAACGCCCATCGCCCTCGCCGACCGCTGTGTGCACCGGCGCTACCCGCTCTCCGAGAGTGGCCTGGACGGCGACCGGATCGTGTGCGGTTACCACGGCTTCACCTACGACACCACGGGTACGTGCGTGTACGTGCCCGGGCAGAAACGCATCCCGCGCACCGCCCGTGTCGCCTCCTACCCGGTGGTCGAGCAGGACGCCCTGATCTGGGTGTGGATAGGCGACCCGGCCCTCGCCGACGCCGACACCATTCCGCGGGCCCGGCACCTCGACTCCCCCGGCTGGGTCACCGTCAAGGGCATGGAGCCGATCGACGCCGACTACGGGCTGCTCGTCGACAACCTCCTCGACCTCTCCCACGAGACCTATCTGCACGGCGGCTACATCGGTACCCCCGAGGTCGCCGAGACGCCGATCAACACAGAGGTCGACGAGGGCGCGGGCATCGTCCGGGTGAGCCGGCACATGGACGACGCCGAGTGCCCGCCGTTCTACGCCAGGTCGACCGGCATCGAGGGGCGGATCACCCGCTGGCAGGACATCGAGTACCACGCGCCGTGCCTGTATCTGCTGCACAGCCGGATCGCGCCGGTGGGTGTCCTGCCCGAGGCCGACGGCAGCGACCCGAACGGTTTCCACACCGAGATCACGTACGCCATCACACCGTCGGCCGACGGGAAGGTGTACGACTTCTGGATGGTCTCGCGCGACTGGGCCACGGACGACGACGAGGTCACCGAGTTCCTGCGGGGCAACAACCACACCGTGGTCATGCAGGACGTCGACGCGCTCAACCTCCTTCAGCGGACGCTGGGTTCGGAGCGGTCCGGGTATCAGGAGCTGAGCATCAACATCGACACCGGTGGTCTCGCCGCCCGCCGGATCCTCGCCCGGCTGGTCGAGGAGGGCGACAAGCCCGTGGAGAAGGTCCTGTGAGCGGCAGGCCCCTCTCCGAAACACCACGCGAGATCTACCGCATCGCCTGGCTGCCCGGCACGGACGTCCTGCACGGCACCTGCCACTGCGGCCGTGAGCACAGCTCGCAGGACCCCATCGAGATGTGGGAGTGGATGCTCGCCCATCCGCAGGGACACGAACCGCAGGCCGACCAGGGGCAAGGAAGCAGCCGATGAGCGTGTACGAAGCCGAACTCGTCGTCGAGCGGCGGGAGTCGGCCGCCGACGGTGTGCTGACGCTCGTCCTGCGGCATCCGCTGGGCGAGGAACTGCCGGGCTGGGAGCCGGGCGCGCATGTCGATGTCGTGCTCGGGCCGGAGCTGGAGCGGCAGTACTCACTGTGCGGCGACCCCGCCGACCGGTCGGCATGGCGGATCGCGGTACTGCGCGAGCCGGACGGACGCGGCGGATCGGCCTATGTGCACGGGCAGTTGAAGCTCGGGGACAAGGTGCGGGTACGCGGGCCCCGGAACCACTTCGCCCTCAGGCCGGCGCCCCGCTACCGCTTCGTCGCGGGCGGTATCGGCATCACCCCGATCCTGCCGATGCTCGCCGCCGCCGAGGCCGCGGGCGCCGAGTGGACGCTGCTGTACGGCGGGCGCACCCGTAACTCCATGGCGTTCACCGAGGAGTTGGGGCGGTACGGGGACAAGGTCACGTTCGCTCCGCAGGACGAGACCGGACTCCTGGACCTCGACGCGGAGATCGGGCGGCTGCCGGAAGGCACCCTTGTCTACTGCTGCGGGCCCGGGGCCCTTCTCGACGCGGTCGAGTCGGTCTGCCCGGCCGGTGCGCTGCACGTCGAGCGGTTCGCACCCAAGGCCCAACAGGTCGGCGCGGACAGCGAGTTCGAGGTCGTCCTGCAGCGCAGTGGTCGTACGCTGACCGTGCCCGTCGAGGTGTCCGTGCTGGACGCCGTGCGCGGCGCCGGGGTCGAGGTGCTCTTCTCGTGCACCGAGGGCACGTGCGGCACCTGTGAGACGGACGTGCTCGAAGGCACCCCGGACCACCGGGACTCGGTGCTGACGGACGAGGAACGGGAGGCGGGCGAGACGATGCTCATCTGTGTGTCCCGGTGCCGTGGTCCACGGCTCGTCCTCGACCTCTAGACGAGTCATTCCGAATGCTGACGGTGTGTCCGGGAACGCAGACAGGGCGTCCAAGATCGTTGTGTGACGAACAACCTGGACGCCCTGCTGACCGCACTGTACGTGAAGATCGACGACGAGATCGGGGGTACCCGGTGGCTGGGCCGGCCGCCGCGGCTGACGGATTCCGAGCTTGTCTGCCTCGCTGTCGCGCAGGCGTTGCTGGGCTTCACCTCGGAGTCGCGGTGGCTGCGGTTCGTGGACTCCCGCCTGGGCGGGATGTTCCCGTACGTGCCCAGGCAGCCGGGCTGGAACAAGCGGCTGCGGGCTGCGTTGCCGTTGGTCAAGAAGGCGATACGGCTGCTGGCCGTCGATACGGACTTCTGGTTCGACAACCACTGGATCGTCGACTCGACGCCGGTGGAGTGCGGTCGCTCGCGTCCGACGGTGAAGCGGTCGGACATGGCCGGCTGGGCCGGATACGGGTACTGCGCCAGTCACAGCCGGTTCTTCTGGGGCCTGCGCCTGTTCCTGGTGTGCACCCCGACCGGGATGCCGATCCTGTGGGCTCTGGCGACCCCGAAGTTGGATGAGCGCGAGGTACTGACCGCGATGCTCGACCGCGAACCCGAGACGGTCACGAACCGGCCGGGGCTGCTGGTGATCTCCGACAAGGGTTTCGCTTCCAGGGAGTTCGAGGCCGATCTGGCCCTGAGGGGCGCTGAGTTGCTGCGGCCGTCGTTCAAGCGCGAGAAGAAACGCAAGGGCGAGTCCCTGCTGAAGTCGGTGCGGCAGTTGATCGAGTCGGTCAACGACACCCTCAAGGGCCAGCTCGACCTGGAACAGCACGGCGGCCGGACCTTCGAAGGCGTCGCCGTCCGCGTCGCCCAGCGCGTCCTCGCGATGGCTGCTGCGATCTGGCACAACCACAAGACCGGCCAGCCGGTCCTACGATCCCTCATCGCCTACGACCACTGATCACATCGGAATGACTCGTCTAGCGCCACCGTGAGAGCCACCATCTCGCCGTCCCGGTCCGCACCGGGGCGGCGACTCACAGGGCAAAGGCATTGACCCTGCTTCACCCGGGGCTTTACGTTCCCGCTGAGAACGCCTGAGAACAACTGAGCACGTCTGTGCTGTCCGCGCACAACTCGCCACCACCTGGCACAACCTGTCGGAGTACCTCGATCGGTCCCACAGGAGGAGTCTTGCGTCGTCTGTTCACCGGTCTCACGGCCGTCACGCTCCTGGTCACCGCGACGGCCTGTGGTTCGTCGGGCGGTTCCGGTTCGTCGGGCGGCACCACGCCGTCCGGCGGCACCACCACTCTCAAGGTCGGCATCATCCCCATCGTCGATGTCGCGCCTCTCTATCTCGGCCAGCAGAAGGGCTTCTTCAGCGAGCGCGGGCTCAAGCTGTCCCTGACCCTCGCGCAGGGCGGCGCGGCGATCGTGCCGGGTGTCGTCAGCGGGCAGTTCCAGTTCGGCTTCAGCAACGTGACGTCGCTGATGATCGCCCAGTCCAACAGCGTGCCCGTCAAGGCAGTCGCCAACGGCATCGCGTCGACCGGCGTGCAGGGCAAGGACTTCAGCGCCCTCACCGTGAAGAAGGACAGTCCGATCAAGTCGGCGAAGGAGCTGGAGGGCAAGAAGGTCGCCGTCAACACCCTGAAGAACATCAACGAGACGTCGGTGCGCGAGTCGGTGCGCAAGGCGGGCGGCGACCCGGACAAGGTGACGTTCGTCGAGCTGGCCTTCGACCAGATGCCCGCCGCCCTCGACAGCGGTCAGATCGACGCGGCCCAGGTCGTCGAGCCTGCCCTCGCGACCGTCAAGAGCCAGGGCGGCCGTGAGATCGCCTCGCCGCTGGTGGACGTCGCGCCCGACTGCACCGTCGCGATGTACTTCACCTCGACCCGGTACGCCCAGCAGAACCCGGAGTTGGTGAAGAAGTTCCAGGAGGCGACCGCCGAGTCCCTCGCGTACGCCGACGCCCACCCGGACGAGGCCCGCCAGGCCGTGACGACGTACACCAAGATCCCGGCGGACGTGCTGGCGAAGGTGACCCTGCCGAAGTGGCCGGCCGAGGCGAACCGCGCCTCGATCGAGGCACTGGAGAAGCTGGGTGAGGCGGACGGTCTCTTCAAACAGTCCCCCGACCTGGACAAGCTGCTGCCGTGAGGGGGGCGAACGCCTTGCTCGGCGCGACCGGGCTCGCGGTTTTCCTCGCCCTGGGCGAGGCGGTGCCGCGGCTCGGTCTCGTCAAGGAGGCGTACTTCCCGCCCGTCGCCCGGATCGCCGGCGCCCTCGGCGACGAACTGTCCGACGACACGTTCTGGACGGCGCTCGGCGACACGCTCACCGGCTGGGCGCTGGGGCTGGCGGTCGCGGTGGGCGCCGGCATCGTCGTCGGGGTCGTCGTGTCGGTCGTGCCGTATCTGCGCGAGGCCACGGCGTCGACGATCGAGTTCCTGCGCCCGATCCCGTCGGTCGCGCTGATCCCGCTCGCCGTCCTCCTGTACGGCAGCGAACTGCGCTCGGTCCTCCTCCTCGTCGTCTACGCGGCCTTCTGGCAGGTGCTCGTCCAGGTCCTCCACGGCATCCAGGACCTCGACCCGGTCGCGGACGAGACGGCCCGCTCGTACGGTCTCGGCACCTGGGCACGGATCCGCCATGTGCTGTGGCCGACCGCCCTGCCGTACGTCATGACGGGGGTGCGCCTCGCCGCTGCCGTGGCGCTGATCCTCACGGTCACCGCCGAACTGGTCATCGGCGCACCGGGGTTGGGCGCGCGCATCGCCGTCGCCCAGAACTCGCAGGCGGTGCCGGAGATGTACGCGCTCATCGTGGTCACGGGGCTGCTCGGCCTGGTCATCAACGTGGGCGCCCGTACGGTGGAACGGCGGGCGCTGGCCTGGCACCAGTCGGTGCGCGGGGAGGTGACGGTGTGAGGCGGATCCTGCTCCGCCTGCTCTTCGTGGTCACCCTGCCCCTCGTCCTGCTCGGGCTCTGGTGGCTGGCCTCGGACGGCAGCACGAACCCCTTCTGGCCGCCCCTGCGGACGATCCTCACGACCTTCCCCGACGTCTGGACCGCAGAGCGGCTGCGCGCCGACGTGCTGCCCAGCGTGTGGCGGCTGTCCGCCGGGTACGCGGTGGCGGCCGTCCTCGGTGTGGTCCTCGGCACGGTCATCGGGTCCTACCGGCGGGTGCGGGCCCTGTGCGAACCGGTGCTGGAGTTCCTGCGGGCGATCCCGGCGCCGGTGCTGATCCCCGTCATCATGCTGTTCGCGGGCATCGACGACACCATGAAGATCACGGTGATCGCGAGCGGCTGCGTCTGGCCGGTCCTCCTCAACACCGTCGAGGGGGTGCGCGCTGTCGACCCGGTGATGGCCGAGACGGCACGTTCGTACCGGATCACGGGCGCCGCCCGGCTGCGTAACGTGGTGCTGCGCTCGGCGAGCCCGCAGATCTTCGCGGGGCTGCGCCAGGCGCTGTCCGTCGCGATCATCCTGATGGTCATCAGCGAGATGTTCGCCGCCAGCAACGGGCTCGGGTTCACCGTCGTGCAGTTCCAACGCGGCTTCGCCATACCCGACATGTGGACCGGGATCCTCGTCCTGGGGCTGCTGGGCTTCGTCCTGTCCGTCGTCTTCCAGCTGGTCGAGCGGCGCGTGCTCGGCTGGTACCACGGCCTGCGTGCCTCGGCCCGGCGGTCGCCGTGAACCTCGTGAACGTGAAAGGGCGGTCCATGGGCTCGCTTCTCGATGTATCCGGCCTCAACAAGCTCTACGAGGGTTCGGGCCGCCGGGTCGAGGCGGTGCGGGACCTCACCTTCACCGTCGAGACAGGCGAACTCGTGTGTCTGGTCGGGCCGTCGGGGTGCGGCAAGACGACGCTGCTGAAGTGCATGGGCGGTCTCCTGGCGCCGACGGCGGGCCGAGTGACGCTCGCGGGGCGGGTGGTGGACGGCCCACCGCCCGGGATGGCGTTCGTCTTCCAGGAGTACGGCCGCAGCCTCTTCCCCTGGATGCGCGTCGGCGACAACGTCGAACTCCCGCTCAGGCAGAAGAACCTGACCAAGGCGCGCCGCCGCGAACTGGTCGCGGACGCGCTGCACTCGGTGGGCCTCGCGGACGCCGCCGGGGCCTACCCCTGGCAACTGTCCGGCGGTATGCAGCAGCGGGTCGCGATCGCCCGCGCGCTCGCCTACGAGCCCGACGTGCTGCTGATGGACGAGCCGTTCGCCGCGGTCGACGCCCAGACGCGCGCCGATCTGGAGGACCTCGTGCGGGGCCTGTGGCGGGAGCGCGGGATGACGATCCTGTTCGTCACGCACGACATCGACGAGGCGGTGTACCTCGGTCAGCGGGTGATCGTCCTGTCCGCGTCCCCGACCGTCGTCAAGGAGGAGCTGAAGATCGATCTGCCGGACGAGCGCGACCAGTTGCACACCCGGGTCGCCCCGCGCTTCGCCGAACTGCGCACGCATGTGTACGAGCAGATCCAGGCGGCCAAGCGCGGAACACCGGCGCCGGACCCGGCGGACAGGATCGGGGACAGGACGGAAGGCGGGACCTGAGACGGTGAAAGGGCGGTGGCCCCGGTGCCCTCGACGACCTGAACGCCGAGGGTTCCGGGGCCAGGTCCCGTCTCACGCCTCCGGGGCCGGCACCACACTCAGGTGGCTCGCCGAGCGCCTCGGGCGGCGTGGTCCGCGCGGGGCGTCCGCCGGGCGCCGCGTCTCGCGGAACACCAGCGTCAGCCTCGTATAGCCCATGTCCTCAAGGGACTTGGGGGTCTCGCCCACGACGCGGCACTCGGTGGCACCCCAGCGCGGGTCGGGGTGCAGCAGCGGGCGTACGGCCCCGTCGTGCTGGACGGCCTCCGCGCCGACCGCCCGGATCCAGTGCGGCAGGCCCTGCCGGTAGGCGGCCTCCATGATCGGGTCCTGGGCGATGTCCCGGCGGATGGCCTGGAGGCCGCGGTCCTGGGCGTGCCGCTCCATGGCGGCGGCGAAGTGCGCCAGCATCGGCAGGCACCAGCTCGACTCGTGCTCGCCGAGGACCGTGCCCGCGTCCGGATGGAAGAGGACGAAACGGAGGAAGTTGTCGCCGGGCATGGCCGTGGGATGCGGGCCGACGGCGCGGAAAAGTGTCTCGAACCCGGTGTTGGAGAGAACCACGTCCCAGCGGTGGTCGAGGACCACGGACGGGAAGGTCACGGCCTCCAGAAGCGTGGCGTAGTCCCGCAGGTACGCCTGGGCCTCGGGCCCCTCGGGGACGGGCCGCGGCGCCGGCCGCTGCCCTCCTGCCTGAAATGCCATCGGGAGGTCACCCCTCTTGCCTATGCGGCCTTCACGCGGCGCCCTGATCCTGCTGCCCTGGGACGAGCCGTGTCAACTATCGTGGCATTTCATGCCTGTTGACGGCTGAATCTGGCCACAGCTGTGGCGAGAGCTGGATGTCAGTTCGAACAACCCGCTACTCTCTCCGGGCAGTTCACGGCAACCGACGAAGCCGTGGACGAGGACGTGACAGATGTACGCACAGTCACAGAGATCCAGAGACTCGAAGATCCAGAAGACGGTAGGAGACCTGTCGGTGACGGATGGCTACGAGGTTCCGGGCGCCACGGCGACGGTTCTGCTGTCCGCCGTCGTGGCCCGGGTCACCGCACTCGCGGACCGGCTGGGCGTGTCGCACGCCGAGGTCTTCCACACCGGGCGGCTCTCCGCCGCGTCCGGCGTCCCGGAGAGCGTCGTCAAGGCACTGCTGAGCGGGCAGAGCGCCGGCGAACCCGATCTCCAGGCCCGTTTCCTTCAGCGGCTGGGCCTGCTGCGCCGTACCCGGCTCAAACCGAACGGCCGCAAGTACACGCAGCAGGAGATCGCCGACGGGGCCGGCATGTCGCGCCAGCAGGCGGGCGCCCTCATCAACGGCGACCGGCGCCCCACCATGGAGCACTGCGACGCCATCCAGCGCTTCTTCAGAGTGCACGCGGGTTTTCTCACCGCGGCCGACCCCGAGGCGCTCGCGGGCGCCCTCCAGCGCTGTGAACAGGAGCTTCTCCAGCAACTCGCCGACCGTGAGCGCGAGGCGGCGAAAGCCGCCGACGACCCGCTGGAACGGCTGCTGCAGGACCACGGCGTCCGCGGAATCGCCTGGCGGGCCGCGCAGCTGCCCTCCGACCAGCACCGCGACAAGGTCGCCGAATGGCTGGACATGCTCCTGGAGAGCGTCAAGCGGCCGGAGTCGTGATCCGAGGGATGACTGTGAACATCGGCAAGGAAATGCGCCGCCTGTGCGGCGAGTTGGTGACCGAGCTGAGGCTCCCGGCGCCGGCGGAACCCGCCGACCTCTATGCCGCGCTGTGCGACGCCATGAGCAGGCGCCGCGGCCGTCCCGTCGTGTTCCGCGCGGCTCCCTTCCCACCCGGCACGGCCAGCGGACTGTGGCTCGACATGGCCGAGCAGGACCTGATCGTGGTCGAGGAACGCACCGCGCCCGACCACCAGTTGGTGATCCTGGGGCACGAACTGTGGCACATGCAGGCCGGGCACTGCGGCCACCACGTCGAGGGCGCCGCGGTCGCCGCCCGGCTGCTCAGCGACACCGCGGACCTCCAGGACACGGTCCGCAAGGTGGCCGCCCGCACCCGCTCCGACCTCGCCGACGAGCGCGAAGCCGAGAGCTTCGGCCTGCTGCTGGCCAGCAAGTGCCGTACGTGGCTCGCCGGTTCGGCGCGCCGGCCGGTCCGGCGCGACCAGCTCGCGGGCCGGATCGAGGCCTCCCTGGGCTATCGCGGGCCGCAGAGCTGAGGCGGCGCCCGCCGTGAACGACTCCAGCTACTACGTGCCGTCCGCCGCGATGGTGATCGTCCTTCTCCTCAAGGGCCGGGCGGTGCTGCGCGCCTGGCGCGATCCGCTGCTGCGGTCGGTGTACGCGCTGCTCCTGCTGTCCGTGCTGGTGTTCTTCTTCGCGGCCCCGCCGACCATCGCGTGGGTCAACCGCGTCACCGCCGTCCCGAACTTCTCGGCGCCGCTCGTGTACTGCCTGCTGAGCGCCTTCAGCGCCTCCTGTCTGGTGCTGATCATCAACTGGCGCGGCGGTCCGCCCGAGGCCACCCGGCGCGCCTCGCGCCGCTGGATCGCCGGTTACGCGGTGGTGATCGTGGCGACGGGCGTCCTGTTCGCCCTCGGGGACGCGCCCGAACAGCGCCTGCGCGACTTCGACACGCACTACGCCAACACGCCCTTCATCCGCGAGATGATCGTGCTGTATCTCGTCGCGCTCACGGTCTCGAACATCGCGATGAACATGGTGTGCTGGCCGTGGGCGCTGCAGGTGCACGGCTGGCTGCGGGTCGGTCTGCTCGTCATCGTGGCCGGCTTCTTCTGCAACATCGCCTTCGCGGCCACCAAGCTGACGGCCGTCGTCGCCCGCTGGAACGGCGAGAACCTCGACCATCTGAGCACCTATGTCGCCCCCGCGATGGCCGCCGCGGCCGAGGTCGTCACCGCGGCCGGCTTCTGCATCCCGCTGGCCTTCCAGCGCGTCGGGGACGTGTGGACCACCTGGTCGACGTACCGCCGTCTCAGCCCGCTGTGGCGGGAGCTCGCCCCCTTGTCGGACCACGGCGACCGCGCGGTCAGGATCGCCTGGTGGTCCCCGGCCGAACTCCAGGTCACCCAACGGGAGTCCGACATCCACGACGGCATGCTCAGCCTGTACCCGTACTTCGACCCGACCGTCCGGGCAAGGGCCTACGACGCGGCCCGCACCGCGGGCTCCTCCCCCGAGGCCGCGCGGGCCGAGGCGGACGCGGCCATGGTGACAGCGGCCTTACGGGCCCGCGCGGCAGATCCCGAGGGCACGGTCATCAGCGCGGCGGCGGCAGAGAACGACGGCCCCCCGTCGCCGGCCGAGGGCCCGCGCGACCTGGTGGCCATGTCCCACGCCCTGCGCCGGTCCCCGGTGGTCGCGGCGGTACGAGAAGGAGCGGTGGCCCGGCAGTAGAGGCTGCGCCGCCGTTGTCGGGGCGCGGGGAACTGCGCGACGAGCCAGGACGGCGCCGCAGCCGAAATCTAGGTCGCGCTGCGCTCACTGACCTCACGCAACGCCTGTTCCACCACCTGCCCCGGCCGCCCGTCGATCAACAACTCGCGCCAGTGCTCCCGGCTCCAGTCGGCCGGCGCGCTTCCCCCCGTGAACTCCTCCACCAGCGCCACGAACCGCGTCGGGTCGCTGTGGAACGGGAAATGCCCCGCCCCCTCGAAAATCTCCAGCCGGCTCCCCGGCATCGCCTCGTGCGCCCCGTACGCGTGCCGCACCGGCACCACGCTGTCCCGGTCCCCCCACAGCAGCATCGTCGGCATGCCCTCGGTGAGGTAGCACCGGTCGAGCATGGTCACCACCTGCCCCCGCCAGTCGACCACCGCGCGCAACGTACGGATGAAGGCGTTGCGCGAGGTCTCGTCGGGCAACGCGTCGACCAGAGTCAGCAACTCGGGTGCGTCCCGCCCAAGATCGGTGTCCAGCAGCTTCATCAGCCCCACTACGAGCCCTACTTGGAGCCGCATTCCGGGCAACCGCAGTGCGGAGAGCGCGAGATGGGCGCCGGGCAGTGAGACCGCGCGCAGGACAGGGTTGACCTCGCGGCCCACGCCGCCCGCACTGACCAGGATGAGCCGCTCGGTGCGCTCGGGGAACTGGTAGGCGAACTGCATGGCCACCCCGCCGCCGAGGGAGTGTCCGACGAGCGTCGCGGACTCGATGCCGAGAGTGGTCAGCAGATCGCGCACACCGTTGGCGTAGGCGGCCACCGAGTAGTCCGCGCGCGGCTTGTCGGAGGCACCGTGGCCCAGCAGGTCGGGGGCGATCACCGTGTGGCTGCGGGCGAGGTCCGGGATCAGCTCGGCCCAGGTCGCCGAGGAGTCCCCGATGCCGTGGATCAGTACGAGGGCGGGACCCTCGCCGGCCATGCGGAAGGCCCGGCGGTAGCCGTGCACGACGCGGTAGCGCAGTTCCAGTTCACCGTCGCCGACCGGTCGCAGCCGTACGGCGCGTGCCGGTCCGTGCCGCGGGATGTCCGTCACACCGCTCGCCTCCCCGCTTCCTGTGCCCCGAGCTTCTTGCCGAAAACGCTTCCCCTTCAGCGTAGAACCCCATTCCCACAAGGCGTTTCGAGGAGGTTTCGCGTCCGCTAACCGAGCGAATCGACGTGGACCGCGACGGGATTGTCAGTGGCGGGCGGCAAGCTGGGAGGTGCAGGCATGAGCAGAGATGACGCCGACATGGGGAGAGCCGTCCGATGCCGACCGCCGTACTGACCGACCGTGAGCGCGCCGCCGTACAGGCCTACTTGCGGCTGCTGCACACCGTCCGCGCAGCCTTCGACGTACCGCCGGGCAGCCACCGACCGCCCGTCGTGCCGCCCGCCGTCCTCGCCGAGGCGGAGGCGGCCCTGGCGGAGGCCGGTCTGACGGGCACCGAGGAGAGGTTCTTCCGGTTGCTCAGACAGGCCGGTGCGACACACTGACCGCCGTCGCCAGCAGCCCGTGCCGCACGGTCCAGCGCCCGTCGAAGTACCGGAGTTCCCGGCCGTCGACGACCGGTCCGGGCACCAGCAGACGGGCCCGGAAGGTGCCGCTCGGGTGCGGGCCGGGACCGGCGGTGAACTCGATGTCGGCCTCACTGAAGTCCAGCCACTTGCCGGTGAGCGGGAACCACGCCTTGTAGACCGATTCCTTGGCGCTGAACAGCAGCCGGTCCCAGTGCACACGGTGTCCGTGCGTGCCGGGGCCGTCCGCCGTCAGTGCGCGCAGGTGCGCCAGTTCCGTGGGCAGCGACACGGAGCCGAGGACGCCCTCGGGCAGCGGCTCGTGCGGTTCGGCGTCGATGCCGATCGAGGCCAGGTCGGTGGCGCGGACCAGTGCGGCGGCGCAGTAGCCCTCGCAGTGGGTCATGCTGCCGACCAGGCCGGCCGGCCACCGCGGGGCGCCCCGCTCACCGGGCAGCACGGGCTGCGGCGACACGCCGAGCTTCTCCATGGCCCGGCGGGCACACACACGGACGAGGGTGAACTCGCGGACGCGCTTGGGCACCGCCCGGCTCACGAGCTCCTGTTCCTCGGGGTACAGCGTCGCGACGCCGAGCCCGCCGGCGCCGTACTCTCCGTCGGCCGTCTCGTCACCGTACGTTTCCACGGCCACCACCGTGGCCGGAAGCAGCTCCTCGATCACCGGGTCCGACCTCCATCGGCAGTATGCGGCGCAGCCTTCCCGGATCTCCCGGGCGTTTCCGCCATTCGCGGGGGTAGCCCACTGACACTTCTTCGAAGCGGACGCCCTCGTGCCAGGTGGTCCGAGGGATGTGCAGATGACCGTAGACCATGGTCGTGACACGGAACCGGCGGTGCCAGTCGGCGGTCAGCGTGGTGCCGCACCACATGGCGAACTCGGGGTGCCACAGCACGTCCGTCGGATGCCGGTCCAGCGGATAGTGGTTGACGAGCACCGTCGGCAGGTCCTCGGGCAGCTCGGCCAGCCGCCGCTCCGTCCGGGCCACCCGGGCCCGGCACCAGGCCTCACGGGTCGGGTAGGGGTCCGGGTGCAGGAGGTACTCGTCGGTGCAGACGATGCCCGTGCTCTGCGCGTACGCGAGCCCCTCCTCCTTGGTCGCGCAGCCCTGCGGCAGGAAGGAGTAGTCGTAGAGGAGGAAGAGCGGCGCGACGGCGACGGGGCCACCGGGGCCCTCCCACACGGGGTACGGATCCTCGGGCGTCGTCACACCCAGCTCGCGGCACAGGTCGACCAGGTGTTCGTAGCGGGCGACTCCGCGCAGGGTGACCGGGTCCTTGGGGTGGGTCCACAGCTCGTGGTTGCCGGGTGCCCAGATCACCTTGCGGAAGCGGCCGGCGAGGGTTTCGAGGACCCAGCGGATGTCGGCCACCGACTCCGACACGTCGCCGGCGACCAGAAGCCAGTCGTCGTCCGTCTCCGGGCGCATCTGTTCGACCAGGGCGCGGTTCTCCGCGTAGCCGATGTGCAGATCACTGATCGCCAGCAGCTGTCCGGCACCACCGGCCGTCGTCTCCACCCCAGCCCCTTCCGCGTCCGAACTCCGCCCTCGCGGGCGCACGTTCGGACCAACAAGAACACATCCCCGACAGCCGGACAAGTACGGCTCCCGGCCCTCCTTCCGCCCCTCCGGCGCAGCTCACCGGGCGGGCCGAAGATCATTACAGGCGGCCACTGGGGGTGCGCAAGACAACACACGGGGTACTGCTGTCAATTCCGTAACACGCGCGTAGCAGGAACAGGGTCTGCGGAGCCTTATGATCGCCTCAACACTTCCGCCAAAACCCGGTTCGCACCCGGGCGGCTTGTCGTGTTCCCAACTCTCCCCTGGCCGGGCTCGGCCTTGCTCCGCCGTGCCCGTGAACCTTGAAAGGTGGCCCTGCATGGTCTCTCGCGTACGCGTCTGGCTCAACCGCACGTACGCGGAGAACGTGTTCTTCGTGGAACAGCTGCGGAGAAATCCCAGCGACCGCGCGGTCGAGATCCACGCCACCCACGGGGACGCCGACTCTCCCGTCCTGGCCGCCGCCGACACCGCCGCCATGGAGCCCGAGGGCCTGTCCCCCGCCGCGTACGTGGAGTACGCGCTCGACCAGTGCGACCGCCGTGAGATCGACGTGTTCGTGCCGCGCCTGCACCAGGACGCGATCGTCGAGCACCGCGCGGACTTCGAGGCCGTCGGCACCAAGCTCCTCGCGCCGACGCCCGAGGCGGTGGCCGTCTTCCAGGACAAGGCGACCGCGTACCAGGCCGTCGAGGCGGTCGGTGTTCCGACGCCGCCGTGGTGGCGGGTGCGCAGCGCCGACGAACTCCTCGTCGCCGTCGATCAGTTGGAGGCCGACGGTCACAAGGCGTGCTTCAAGCCGGCGGCCGGCGCGGGCGGCGTGGGATTCCGCGTGATCACGCGCGCCCCCTTCTCGATGTCGCACCTCAACGGGTTCCCCACCCCCTACGTCCAGTTGGACATGGTCCTCGACGTGCTGCGGAACACCGACGAGGACGTCGACTGGCTGGTGATGCCCCGTCTGGAGCAGCCGGAGGTGTCCGTCGACTGCCTCACCGGCCCCGACTCGCGCATCCGGATGGCGATCGGCCGCACCAAGAACGGCCGACGGCGCGGCTTCACCCTCGACGAGGCCTGGCTGGAGCCCGCGCGGCTCATCGCCGAGGGCTTCGGGCTGCACCACCTGAGCAACATCCAGTTCCGGATGTACGAGGACCGGCCGGTCCTGATGGACGTCAACACGCGTCCGGCCGGCGGTCTGCACCAGCTCTCGCTGTGCGGTATCAACGCCCCTTGGGCGGCAGTGCAGTTGGCGCTCGGTGAGGACCCGGGCGACCTGGTGCCGCCGTTCCTCGGCCAGGACTACGCGGTGATCTCCGCACCGCGCCCGGTACGCACGGTGTCGGCACCCGCGGACGAGGTCCCGGCGCCCACGTCCACGCTGTCCGCCGTACCGGCGCCGGCAGCCGTCGAGGAGCCGGTCACGGAAGCGGCGGCGGGGGCATCCGCGGGCGCCCCGGCGACGGCCACCGCATGACCCTCTTCCCGGGGGTCGGCTGCACGGGCTGAGCCACCGGCGAACACGTGACGATGGGGCCCGGCCGTTCGGCCGGGCCCCATCGTCGTCCGTCAGCCGCGCGTCAGCCGCAGCGTCTGCACCTCGAACGGCCGCAGTGTCACCGGCACCGAGTCACCGTCCGTCCGCGCCTCGGACAGCGGACGCTCCAGCAGGTCGGTGATCCTGGCGCCCGCCAGCGGGAACCCGGTGCACAGCGCGCCCTCCGCCCGGCCGCCGCGCGACTCGTAGAGGCGCACGACGACGTCGCCGGACGCGTCGTCGGCGAGCTTCACCGCCTCGATCGTCACACCGTCGCCGTCCGCCCACACGACCGGCTCCGGGGCGCCCGCGGCGTCCGCGACACGCAGCGGCAGGTTGAGGGAGTAGCCCTCGGCGACCGCGTCCTCGATGCTCGCACCGGGCAGCAGCGAGTACGTGAACCGGTGTTTGCCCTGGTCGGCGCCGGGGTCGGGGATGCGCGGGGCGCGCACCAGGGACAGCCGGACCGTGGTCGTCGTGCCGCCGTCCTCGCGGACCGTGCGGGAGACGTCGTGGCCGTACGTCGAGTCGTTGAGGACCGCGACGCCGTAGCCGGGCTCGGCGAGGTGCACCCAGCGGTGGCCGGAGACCTCGAAGCGGGCCGACTCCCAGGTGGTGTTGGTGTGCGTGGGCCGCTGGACGTGGCCGAACTGGATCTCCGCGCTGGAGTGGGCCGCGCGGATGTCCACCGGGAAGGCGGCCTTGAGGATCTTCTCGGCCTCGTGCCAGTCGATCTCCGTCTCGAAGTCGATCCGGGGGCTCCCGGCCCGCACGGTGATCGTCTGGACGATCTTCGAGCCCTTGCCGAACTCGCGCTCCACGCGGATGGCGCCCAGGAGCGGGTCCTCGTCGGTCACCGTGACGGAGGACGTCTCCAGCAGGTCCGTGTAGCGGTTCTGGTAGTGCTTGTCGATGTCCCAGGCGTCCCAGTAGTTCGGGAGGTCGGTGTGCAGGCGAAGCAAGTTGCCCTTGTCGGCGAGGACTTCGCGGTTCGCCTTCAGGTCGCGGACCGAGGCCAGCGTGCCGTCCTCGGCCAACTCCACGCGTACCAGGCCGTTGTCGAGGATCCGCCCGTCGGAGATCGTCACCGGCTGCGGAGGTTCGGCGACGGCCAGCGGGGCGCTGCCGCTCGCCGGGACCTCCACGTACATCGGGACGCCCGTCGAGGTGCGGACGACCTCGGACCGGTCGTACGGGCTGGTGTTGAAGGCGCGGGACTCACCGCCGCCGAGCGCGGCCACCGCCTCGGCGGTGATCGCCTCCAACTCCTCGGCCACGCGGGCGTATTCGGCCTCCGCCTCACGGTGCACCCAGGCGATGGACGAGCCCGGCAGGATGTCGTGGAACTGGTGCAGCAGGACCGTCTTCCAGAGGCGGTCCAGGTGCTCGTACGGATACGCGTAGCCCGGCGCGTGCAGTGCGGCCGTCGTCGCCCACAACTCGGCCTCGCGCAGCCTGTGTTCGCTGCGCCGGTTGCCCTGCTTCGTGCGGGCCTGGGAGGTGTACGTGGCCCGGTGCAGCTCCAGGTACAGTTCGCCGACCCAGACCGGGGCGTCGGGGTACTCCTCGCGGGCCTTGGCGAAGAACTCGTCGGGGTGCTCGATCTCGACCGTCGCCGAGCCCTCCAGGTCGGCGAGCCTGCGCGCCCGTTCCATGATCTCGCGGGTGGGGCCACCGCCGCCGTCGCCCCAGCCGAAGGGGGCCAGCGAGCGGTTGGCGACGCCCTTCTCCTGGTAGTTGCGCGTCGCGCGGGACATCTCCTCACCGCTGAAGCGGGCGTTGTAGGTGTCGACCGGCGGGAAGTGCGTGAAGATGCGGGTGCCGTCGATGCCCTCCCACCAGAAGGTGTGGTGGGGGAACTTGTTGGTCTGGTTCCAGGAGATCTTCTGGGTGAGGAACCAGTCGTTGCCGGCCAGCTTGGCGAGCTGCGGGTAGGCGGCGGTGTAGCCGAACGAGTCCGGCAGCCACACTCCCTTGGTCTCGACGCCGAAGTGCTCGATGAAGAACCGCTTGCCGTGGATGAGCTGGCGGGCCATGGCCTCGCCGCCGGGCAGGTTGCCGTCGGCCTCGACCCACATGCCGCCGACCGGCGCCCACTGGCCCTTCTTCACGGACTCCTGGATACGGGCCCAGACCTTGGGGTAGTTGTCGCGCACCCACTCGTACTGCTGGGCCTGCGAGCAGGCGAAGACGAAGTCCTCGTACTCGTCGGCCAGCGAGGTCACGTTGGAGAAGGTGCGGGACGTCTTGCGCTTGGTCTCGCGGATCGGCCACAGCCACGCCGAGTCGATGTGCGCGTGGCCGACGCCCGAGATCTTGTGGGCGCTGGCGTTGGCCGGCTTGGCCAGCGTGGGCGCCAGGGCCGCCCGTACCGCCGCCGCCGAACCGGCCACGTCGTCCAGGTCCAGCAGGTCCAGGGCGCGGTCCAGGGCGTGCGTGATCTCGTGGCGGCGCGGGTCGTGCTCGCCCAGCTCCAGCATCAGCTCGCGCAGCACCTGGACGTCGAGGTCGAGGTGGAAGACCTCCTCGTCGAGGATGGCGAGGTCGGCGCGCTGGAAGGTGTAGATCGGCTTGTCGCCGGCGGTGAGGATGTCACCCATGGGGGTGATCTTGGAGAAGTTGGCGGCGAGGATGTCCGGGTTGGAGGCCGCCTCGACGAGGTAGTCGATCTCCTCGCCGCCCGTGGCGGGGTTGACGATCGGCACGTACTGGTTGAGCGGGTTGACCGCCTTCAGCGGGGTGCCGTCGGTGAGGTGGACCAGGGCCTCGGCCTGGTTGCCGGGCCAGTCGCCGACGAAACCGAGGTCGATGACCGCCTCGACGCGCCGGCCGGCCCACTCGGCGGGCACCTGTCCGCGCATCCGGAACCAGGTGGTGCCCCAGGGCGGACCCCAGAGGGTGTCCATGGCGAAGGGCGTGTACGACGCCGCCGCCGCCTCCTCGAAGGAGACCGGCTCGCCCGGCGCCTGCCAGGCCTCGACCTCCAAGGGAACCGTGGCCGCGTAGATCGCCGCCTTGATCCGCTGGTCGTGGAGACGCTGGACGCGCTCCTCGATCCGCCGGCGTTCGTCGTGCATGAGAAGTCTCCAGACCAGATTCGAGCAGACCAGATGTGAGCGGGAAAGCGCTTACTTAAGGTACGCGAGACCAGGATGGACCGCGGTGTATCCATCGACCAGTCTGCGGGCCACGTTCACGGAGTCGACGAGCGGGTGCAGGGCGAACGCCTTGACCGCCGTCGTACGGGAGCCGGACTCGGCGGCGGCGAGCACCTCGCGCTCGACCGCCTTGACCGAGCAGACCAGGCCGGAGGCGTGGTCGGGCAGCGGGTCGACGGTGACGGGGTGGGCGCCGTTGGCGTCGACCAGGCAGGGCACCTCGATGACGGCCTCGGCGTCGAGCACCGAGAGCGTCCCGCGGTTGCGGACGTTGAGGATCAGGGTGGTGCGCTCGTCGCGGGCGATGGCCCGCATCAGCGCGAGGGCGACCTTCTCGTAGCCCCCGGACAGGTCGTCGGCGTCCCGCTCGCCCGCGCCCGCCGTCTCGCGGGCCTCGGCCATGTAGGTCGCCTCGCGCTCGGCGCGGGTACGGTCCCAGGCGGTGAGGGCGGCGGCGTCCGGGCGCTTCATCTCGTCGTAGAAACCGGCCTGCTGGTCGCGCAGGAAGGCGCCGCGGGTCTTCTCGGCCTCGCTGTAGGCGCGTACGGCCTCGCGGTTGAAGTAGTAGTAGTGCAGGTACTCGTTCGGGATGGCGCCCAGGGACTGGAGCCAGTCCGTGCCGAAGAGCTTGCCCTCCTCGAAGGAGCCGAGGAGGTCGGGGTCGGCGAGCAGCCGCGGGAGTTCGTCGCGGCCGTTGATCCTGAGGCCGCGCACCCAGCCCAGGTGGTTGAGGCCGACGTAGTCGATCCACGCCTCACCGGGGTTGGCGCCGAGCACCCGGGCGATACGGCGGCCGAGGCCCACCGGGGAGTCGCAGATGCCGATGACGCGGTCGCCGAGGTGGCGGGACATGGCCTCGGTGACCAGGCCCGCCGGGTTGGTGAAGTTGATGACCCAGGCGTCGGGGGCGACCCGCGCGACGCGACGCGCGATGTCCTCGGCCACCGGAACCGTGCGCAGGCCGTAGGCGATGCCGCCCGCGCCGACCGTCTCCTGGCCGAGGACACCCTCGTCCAGCGCCACCTTCTCGTCGTTCGCCCGGCCCTCCAGGCCGCCGACACGGATCGCGGAGAAGACGAAGTCGGCGCCGGTGAGCGCCTCGTCGAGGTCGGTCGTGGCGCTCACCTCGGGGGCGTCGGGCACTCCCGCCGCCTGCTCGGCCAGGACCCGGGTGACCGCCGAGAGGCGGCCCGCGTCCAGGTCGTGCAGGACGACACGCGTCACCCGGCCCTCGGCGTGGTCGCCCAGGAGCGCCCCGTACACGAGCGGCACGCGGAATCCGCCGCCGCCCAGAATCGTCAGCTTCAAGGTTGCACCTTTCCTGCCGTGATGACCTGCACCCCGGCCTCCTGCAGAGAGGACTGCGTCGCCGGGTCCACCGGCGCGTTCGTCACCACCATGTCCAGCTCGTCCGGGCCGCAGACCTTGGCCATGCCCGTGCCGGGGAACTTGGCACGGTCGGCGAGCAGGACGACCCGGTCGGCGGCCTTGATCATGGCTCGCTTGACCGGCACCTCGACGACCGTGGTGTCCATCACCTGGCCGCCGGGCCGGACGCCGCTGGTGCCCAGGAAGACCCAGTCGGCGTGCAGCTGACGCAGATTGTCCTCGGTGAGGAAGCCGACCAGGGAGCGGTACTCGCGCCTGACCATGCCGCCGAGGAGCACCAGTTCGATGCCCTCGTCGTCCACCAGCTCCTCGAAGACCACCAGGTTGCTGGTGATCACGGTGAGCCGGCGGCCGTGCAGTTGCCGGGCCAGCCGGTAGGCGGTGGTGCCGATGTCGAGCAGCACCGACTGGCCGTCCTCGACGAGCGAGGCGGCCCTGGCGGCTATCGCGTCCTTCTCGGCCACGCGCACCTCGGCGACCTCGGCGAAGGGCTGGTCGCCCTCCTCCACCACGGCGCCGCCGTGTACACGTGTGAGCAGGCCCTCCTCCTCCAGTCTGACCAGGTCGCGCCGGACGGTGGCGGGGCTCACCCCCAGTTGCTCGGAGAGATCGGTCACGGCTGCGGGGCCGCCCGAGCGCAGGGCCCGCAGGATGAGTTGATGTCGTCGTTCTGCCAGCACGCGACGAACAGTACTCGTCATCTTCAGTCATTTCTATGCTTGCTTCTGCTCGACTCTTGCCAAATCTTCCGAAGACGCGCACGATTCCGGTCATCAAATGACGAGTTTTGACGAGAGGATGCACGCGTGGACGACGAACGGCCCGATGTGCTGCTGACCGGGCTGCTCTTCTTCGACCTCGTCCTCACCGGCCTGGGCAAGCCCCCGACGCCCGGCGAGGAGATCTGGACGTCGGGGATGGGCACCAGCCCCGGCGGGATCGCGAACCTCGCGGTGGCCGCCTCCCGGTTCGGTCTGAGGACCTCCCTGGCCACGGTCTTCGGCGACGACGCGTACGGCACCCACTGCCGCGACGTCCTCGCCGGCCAGGAGGGCGTCGACCTCTCGCTCTCGCGCACCGCGGACGACTGGCACACCCCCGTCACCGTCTCGCTCGCCTACGACGACGACCGCGCCCTGATCACCCACGGGCAGCCGCCGCCGTACTCCCAGGACGTCCTGCTGGGCGACCCGCCCGAGGCACGCACCGCCCTCGTCCACCTGGAGGCCGAGCCCCACCGATGGCTGGCCAAGGCGGCGGCGAACGGCACGCAGATCTACGCGGACGTCGGCTGGGACCCCACCCAGGTGTGGTCCTCCGACCTGCTCGACCAGCTCGCCCTGTGCCACGCCTTCCTCCCCAACGAGACCGAGGCGATGGCGTACACCCGTACCGACAGCGCGGTCGCCGCGCTCGGCACGCTTTCCGAGCTGGTACCGGTCGCGGTGGTCACGCGGGGCGGGGCCGGCGCGGCCGGCGTCGACCAGACGACCGGTGAGTACGCCGAGGTCCCCGCCCTCGACACCGACGTCCTCGACACCACGGGTGCCGGGGACGTGTTCGGCGCGAGCTTCGTCGCCGCCTCCCTCGGCGGCTGGCCGCTGGCGGAACGGCTGCGGTTCGCCGTCCTGGCCGCAGGCCTGTCGGTGCGGCACCACAGCGGTGCTCTCGCCGCCCCCGGCTGGTACGGCGTGGACCACTGGTGGCGCTCGCTGACCGACCCCGGCCTGAAGCAGGCATACGGCTTCCTCGCGGACCGCATCCCGGCGGACGTCGGCCCGCCGGTGCACCACGCCCCGGTCACCCCGCCCGCACCGCCGCCCTGATCCTCCCAGTAAAAACGCCCCTCAGTACCACGAACAGGAACAAACAGGAGTGACTCGTGGACCTTTCTCGTAGAGGCTTCCTCCAGGCCGCCGCGCTCACCGCGGCTGCCTCCGGCCTGACCGTCGCCTGTGGCGGCGACTCGGGATCCGGCGGTACCAAGAACGGCAAGAACCTCACCATGTGGTACTGGGGCGGCGCCCTCAGCGACAAGGTGGTCGGCGAGGCCAAGACGCACTTCAGCAGCACGATCAAGCTGACCTCCGCCTCCATCGGCGGCGACTTCAAGCAGAAGCTCACCACCACCCTCGCGGCGGGCGGCTCCTCGGTCCCCGACATCACCGGCATCAAGGGGGAGGACATCGCCTCCTTCCTGCCCAACGCCGACCGCTTCCTCGACCTGAACGACCTCGGCTTCAAGAAGCTCTCGTCCCAGTACCTGGCATGGAAGACCAAGCTCGCCCAGACCAAGGACGGGAAGCAGATCGGGTTCCCGATCGACATCGGTCCCACGGCGCTCTTCTACCGCGCGGACCAGTTCGACAAGGCCGGGCTGCCCAGCGACCCGGCCAAGGTCGCGGCCGAGGCCAAGACCTGGGACGACTACTTCGCGCTCGGCTCCGAGCTGAAGAAGGCGCTGCCCGGCACCTTCCTGGTCAACAACATGGGCTCGGTGTTCAACATCGCGGTCGGCCAGGGCACCAAGCGGTTCATCGACCAGGACAACCACTTCATCGGCGACCAGGACCACATCCGCGCCGCGTGGGACACGGCGGTCCGCGCCTACACGCTCGGCCTCGACGCCAAGATCAACGACCAGAGCTGGAACGCCGCCGTCGGCAAGAGCCTGACCACCGAACTCGGCGCCGCCTGGCACGCCCTGGACATCGAGTCGGCGGCCCCGGGCACCAAGGGCGACTGGCGGGTCTGCGCGACGCCGGGCGGGCCGGCCAACCAGGGCGGCTCCTATCTGACGCTGCCCAAGCAGTGCCGGAACCCCGAAGAGGCATTCAAGATCATCAGCTGGATCCTCAGCCCGGACAACAACGCCAAGAGCTTCACCGACGCCGCCATCTTCCCCGCCTCCCCGGCCACGTACGCGATGCCGGCCATGACGGGCCCCGACGCCTTCTTCGGCGGACAGAAGATCATCGAGGTCTTCGGCCCGGCCGCCGAGAGCATCCCCGTGAGCTACGAGGCACCCGCCGACTCCGCGGTCATGGCTCCCTTCATGGCCGAGCTGACCAGCATCGAGGCCAAGGGCAAGAAGCCCGACGCCGCCTGGAACGACGCGGTCGACCAGGCCAAGCAGATCGCCCGGCGACAGGGGGTGAACTGAGGTGTCGTCACCTCCGGTCACCGGATCCGCCACGGTGCCGAAGCACCGTGGCGGGCCCGGCCCGGCCCGCTTCCGCCCGCGACGCACCCCGCCCGCGGGCGTCGCGCGGCCCGGACGTCGCTCAGTGCTGTCGTACTGGCGGCAGTACCTTGCGATCTCGCCCTTCTACCTGATCTTCATCGCCTTCTCGTTCGTCCCCGTCTTCTATTCGCTGTATCTGGCCTTCCAGCGCTACGACGGTCTGGGCACCAAGCAGTTCGTGGGCCTCCAGCAGTTCGAGTTCCTCTGGAGCGACCCGGTCTTCTGGCTGTCGATCCGCAACACCCTGGCGATCTGGGTCCTGTCCACCGTGCCCACGCTCTTCGGCGCCCTGGTCCTGGCGACCGTGCTGCATTCGGTGCGCCGCTTCAAGGGCTTCTACCGCATCGCCCTCTACGTGCCGAACGTCACGTCGATCGTCGCCGTGGCGATCTTCTTCGGCGCGGTGTTCAGCAACGACTTCGGCCTGGTCAACGCGATCCTGGGCATGGTCGGCATCTCACCTGTCCCATGGCTGAGCAACCCATGGCTGATCAAGGTGGTCATCGCACTGCTGATGACCTGGATGTGGACCGGCTACAACATGATCATCTACCTGGCCGGTCTCCAGGCCATCCCGCAGTCGGTCTACGAGGCGGCGAAGATGGACGGCGCGGGCCCCATCCGCACGTTCTTCCAGATCACCATCCCGATCATGCGGCCGATCATCCTGTTCACCGTCGTCATCTCGACCATCAACGGTCTGCAGAGCTTCAGCGAACCCCAGGTCCTCTTCGCCAGCAACGCCGCCAACCAGAACCTCGGCGGCCCGGGCCAGGCGGGTCTGACCACGCTGCTGTACTTCTACCAGTCGGCCTTCCTCGACAACGACTACGGCTACGGCGCGGCCATCGTGTGGGCCTTCTTCGTACTGATCATCGTGCTCGTCGTCATCAACTGGCGCATCGTGCAACGAGGGAGGAAGTCATGACGACAGCCGCCACACCGCGGCCGGCCACGGGCGCGAAGCGGCCACGCCGCCCCAAGGGCCTGTCCGCCCACCTCTTCCTCGTCCTGGCCGTCCTGGTCTCGGTCTTCCCGTTCGTGTGGACGATCGTGATGGCGACCAACACCACGCGCGACATCTACAAGAGCCCACCGAAGCTGACCTTCGGCTCCCATCTGCTGGAGAACATCCGGGGTGTGCTCGACACCATCGACTTCTTCGGGTCGATGCTCAACACGGTCGTCGTCGCGTGCGTCACCACGGTCCTGGTGCTGTTCGTCGACTCCCTGGCGGCCTTCGCCTTCGCCAAGTTCGATTTCCCCGGGCGCAAGGTGCTCTTCGGCACGCTGCTGGTGTTCATGATGCTGCCGCTCCAGCTGGCCGTCCTGCCGCAGTTCATCCTGATGTCCGAGCTCGGCTGGGTCGGCATGCTCAAGGCGCTGGTCTGGCCCGCCCTCTCCAACGCCTTCGGCATCTTCTGGCTGCGCCAGTACATCGAGAACGGTGTGCCCGACGAACTGCTCGACGCGGCGCGCATCGACGGCGCCGGGTTCTTCCGTCAGTACTGGAACGTCGCGCTGCCGATGATCAAGCCCGCGATGTCCTTCCTCGCCATCTACGCCTTCGTCGGCGCCTGGAACGACTACGTCTGGCCCCTCATCGTGCTCACCGACCCCGCACACGTCACGCTCCAGGTGGAGCTGGCCCAGCTCAACGTCGGCCACAGCACCGACTACAGCATGGTCATGGCCGGTGTGCTCATGGCGTCCGTCCCGCTGGTCGTGGTCTTCGCGATCTTCGCGCGCGGGTTCATCGCCGGCGCCACCGAAGGCGCGGTACAGGGCAGCTGAACCGCTCACGAGAGACACGAGAAGGGTGCGCGATGGTGGACGGCGGCGGACGGCCGGGACGCGGCAAGGTGCTCGTGGTGGGTATGGACGGGGTGCGCTTCGACCGGCTGCCCCTCCCCCGGGCGGCGGACGGGGGCACCCCCGTCCCGCTTCGCCCGCCGTCCACGGCACCCGTGCTGCACAGCCTGATGGCCGCGGGCTCCCACGGCAGCAGCCTGCTGCCCTACGGCGAGGTGGACGGCCAGGCCGAGGACGGGCCGTCCACCAGCATGGCCTACACCGACTCCGGCCCCGGCTGGTCGAGCGTGCTGACCGGGGTGTGGCCCGACCGGCACGGAGTGACCGGCAACGACTTCACCGGCGCCGACTACACCCGCCACCCCGACTTCCTCAGCCGCGCGGCCGCTGCCCGGCCCGGTCTGCGCACGGCGGCGGCGGTGTCCTGGCCCGAACTGGTCGACCGCGGCACCCTGGGGCCCGGCATCGGCGAGCGCGCGCGGTACGACGGTGAATCCGACGGCTACGAGGGCGCGGACCGTCTCGTCGCCGACACCGCCGTACGCTGGCTCACCGAGGACGACCCGGACGTCGTGTTCGTGTACTTCGGCGCCACCGACGAGGCCGGCCACGCCACGGGCCCCCTGAGCCCCGCCTACGATCGGGCCCTCCTCGCCCAGGACGCCCACCTCGGGCGGCTGCTGCACGCCATCGCCGCCCGGCGCTCCCACCCCGCCCGTGCGGACGAGCACTGGACGGTGCTGGTCACCACGGACCACGGCCATCTCGACACCGGCGGCCACGGAGGCGACACGCATGCCGAGCGCGAGGTCTTCGTCGTCCTCGCCGAGCCCGGAACACCCGGCGGCACCCGGCTGGACACACCCCGCCTCATCGACATCGCCCCCACCGTCCTGGACCGCCTCGGCATCCCGGCCGACCCCGCCTGGGGCCTGTCGGGCCACGTCCTGCCCCGGCCCACCACGTCTCCCCTCCCGCCACCGACTTCGGAATGGTCATGACCGACGATCCCCTGCTCGCCCTGCGCCCCTGGGAGTCACCCGAAGTGACTTCGTGGGGGCGGCTGCCCATGAACGCCGTCGACCGGCGGGCCCAGGCGCTCTCGCTGGACGGCGACTGGCGTTTCCAACTGCTCCCGACACCGACGGCCGAGGTCGCGGACGCCTGGTCCTCGGCCCGGGTCCCCGGCGCCTGGACCCTCCAGGACACCGACGACCTGCCCTGGTACACCAACGTCCGGATGCCGTGGCCCGACTTCCCGCCCGCGTCCCCCTCGGACAACCCGACGGGCGTGTACGAGCGTGAGTTCGACGTTCCGGCCGAGTGGGCGGGCCGACGGATCGTGCTCCAGGTGGGCGCCGCCGAGAGCGTGCTCCTCGTGCATGTCGACGGGCGGCCGGTCGGCATCTCCAAGGACTCCCATCTGGCGGCCGAGTTCGACCTCTCCGACGTCGTGCTGCCGGGCCGCTCGGCGACCGTACGGCTCACCGTCGTCAAGTGGTCCGACGCCACCCACATCGAGGACCAGGACCAGTGGTGGCACGGCGGCATCACACGGTCGGTGCTGCTGTACGCGACCGACCCGCTGTACCTCGCGGACATCACCGTACGGGCGCCGGCCTCCGGTGAGCTGCGGGTCGACTGCCGGGTGCGGGACGCGGGCGGCGCGCTGCCGGAGGGGTGGTACGTCACGGGCGAGATCGATGGTCAACTCCTCTTCCAGGACCTTGAGTTCGACCGCCTCAACGCCCAGGACGACCGGGTCTCCGACTTTCTCGGCGAGCCCCGGCTGTCCGCCCAGGTGCCCGACATACGCACCTGGACCGCCGAGACGCCCGAGCTGTACGGCCTGACCGTCCGGCTGCACCGCGCCGACGGAACGGTCGCCGACACCTCGCATCGGCGCATCGGTTTCCGGGACGTCGAGATCGCCGGCCGGGACCTGCTGGTCAACGGCGAGCGGATCTACATCAGGGGCGTCAACCGGCACGACTTCCATCCGCTGACCGGGCGGACCGTGTCGTACGACGACATGCGCGCCGATCTCGCGCTGCTGAAGCGGTTCGGGTTCAACGCGATCCGCACCGCGCACTACCCGAACGACCCGACGCTGTACGACCTCGCGGACGAGCTCGGTTTCTATGTGGTCGACGAGGCGGACATCGAGTCGCACGACCACGCCCACGAGATCGCGGACGACCCGCGCTATCTGAACGCCTTCGTGGACCGGGTCTCGCGGATGGTCCTGCGGGACAAGAACCACCCCTCGATCATCATCTGGTCGCTGGGCAACGAGTCCGACTACGGTGCCAACCACGACGCGGCGGCGGGCTGGCTGCGCCGGCACGATCCGACCCGGCCGCTCCAGTACGAGGGCGCGGCCAAGCTCGGCTGGGCCGATCCGGCGGTCGCCTCCGACATCGCCTGTCCGATGTACGCGCCGCTGGAGGACTGTGTCGCGCACGCCCTGTCCGGCACGCAGACCAAGCCGCTCATCCAGTGCGAGTACTCGCACGCCATGGGAAACAGCAACGGCACACTCGCGGACCACTGGGCCGCCATCGAGTCAACGCCGGGACTTCAGGGCGGGTTCATCTGGGAGTTCTGGGACCACGGAATCCTTCAGTGCGTGAACAGCGGCAGACCTCTCGGACGCTCGGGCGCCGGGCTCTATGACAACGGTGTCGCCGCTCCCGGCCTGCGCTGGGCGTACGGCGGCGACTTCGGCGAGACGCCCCACGACGGCGCCTTCATCGCCGACGGTGTCGTCTTCCCCGACCGCACGCCCAAGCCCGTCATGTACGAACACCGGGAGATCGCGGCTCCGGTGCGCCTGGAGGCCTTCCGGCACGAGGGGCTCGTCGTCGCCAACCACCAGTCGTTCCGGGGCCTGGACTGGCTCACGGCCACCTGGGAACTGGCGCTCGCGGACGGCCGTACGCTGACCGCGCCCGCCGAACTGCCGGATCTGCGCCCCGGCGAGACGGCTGCCGTGCCGCTGCCCATCGAGCTGCCGGTGGACGGCGGCGAGGCCTGGCTGACCCTGCGGGTGACGACGGCCGGTGACGAGCCGTGGGCGCCGCGCGGTACCGAGATGTGCACGCCCCAGCTGTTGCTGCGGGCCGCGCCCGAGGTGTCGGAGACCGTCGTCGCGGGACCGCGCGTCAAGGTCGACGCGGACGGGCTGCTGGTCCATCCGCTGCTGACGTCCGCGCCCGTGCTGTCCCTGTGGCGGGCGCCGACCGACAACGACGAGCTGGGCGGCATGGCGGCCCGCTGGCAGGACTGGGGTCTGGACACCCTCGTGCGCAAGGCCGTCGACGTGCGACGCGACGGCGGGCGCGTGACCGTGCTCGCCGAGTACGCGGCGAACGAGGGCGTCATCCGCCACGAGCAGGTGTTCACCCCGGTCCAGGGCGGCATCCGCGTCGAGGAGAACGTCGAACTGCCGGACGCCTACGCCGATGTGGCCCGGGTCGGTTCCGTGTTCGAGACGGTGTCCGGGCTCGACCTGCTGGAGTGGTTCGGGCAGGGCCCCTGGGAGTCCTATCCGGACCGCGCCGCCGGAGCGCCCGTCGGGCATCACTCGGCCCCCGTGGACTCCCTGTTCACCCCCTATCTGCGACCGCAGGAGAGCGGCGGACGGCACGGTGTACGACGGTTCAGGCTGTCGGCACCGGACTCCACCGGTCTCTCGGTCGTGCTGGACCGGCCGCGCCAGGTCTCCGTGACCCGGTTCCGCGCCGAGGATCTGGCCGCCGCCACACACCACGACCAGCTGACGCCACGGTCCGGCTGCGTGGTCCACATCGACGCGGCACACCGGGGGCTCGGCACGGCGTCGTGCGGCCCCGACACCTTCCCCTCCTATCTCCTGCAGCCGGGCACCCACCGCTGGGCCTGGACTCTTCGCACCCTGTAGCCCCCCACACACCTCCTCGCACCTCACAGAACCTCTTACGGAGCCAGTTGTGTGCACCTCGCACGAGTCCGGGCACGAGCCTGCCCTCGAAGCACCCCAGGCGGGCGCCGGGCGGCGTACCTTCCTGCGGGCGACCGCGCTGATCGGGGCGGCGGCCACCACGTCCGTCGCCCTGCCGACCGCCGCTGAAGCCATGACCGACCAGACGCGTTCGTCGTGGCGGCCCGACACCGAGAGCCGCCGGTTCACGCTCGCCGTGATGCCCGACACCCAGTACCTCTTCGACGGGCCGAGCATCGACAAGGCGCCCGTCGAGGCGTCCCTGCGGTATCTGCTGGAGCACGGGCGGGACGAGAACATCGTGTTCCTGTCCCATCTGGGCGACCTCACCCAGAACGGCGCCGCACCGGAGGTCGCCGCGATCGGCGAGGCGTTCCGGCTGCTGGACCGGCGGGGCGTCGGCTACAGCGTCCTCGCGGGCAACCACGACGTGAAGTCCTCCACCACCGACCAGCGGGGCGCCTCCCCGTACCTCGACGTGTTCGGGCCGGAGCGGTTCAAGGGGAAGAAGACCTTCGGCGGGGCCTCGGCCGACGGCTACAACACCTTCCATGTGTTCAAGGCGGCCGGGCGGCAGTGGCTGGTCCTCGCGCTGGACTGGCGGCTGTCGGACAAGGGGTACGCGTGGGCGAAGGACGTCCTGGCGAAGCACCCGACCCTGCCGGTGATCCTCACGACGCACGAGCTGGTCGTCGAGGACGACTCCCTGTCCGACTACGGGCAGCAGCTGTGGGACCGGCTGATCGCCGACCACGACCAGATCTTCCTCACCCTCAACGGGCACTACTGGCCCGCCGGCCGCGCGACGCGCAAGAACGCGGCGGGACATGAGGTCGAGCTGCATCTGACGAACTATCAGAACCGGTACTTCGGCGGCGCGGCGATGATCCGCCTCTACCGTTTCGACCTCGACCGGAACACCATCGACGTGGAGACGGTCTCCCCGTGGATCCTGGGCCGGGCCGCGAAGGGGCTCAACGAGCTGGAGCGGCAGGAGATCGAACTCAGCGGCGAGGCCGACCGGTTCTCCGTCGACATCGACTTCTCGGAGCGTTTCGCCGGCTTCGCCCCGGTGCCCGCACGCCCCGCCCGCCCGGCCTCCAAGATGGTGATCCCGGGCACGGTGGCGTACTGGCGCTTCGACGGACAGACGGACGGGGCCGCCCTCAGGGGCACGGTCCGTGACCGGTCCGGCCGGGGCAACGACCTGGCGCTGATATCGGTCGGGGGCGCCACGCTGAACTGGTCGAGCGACCACCACCCGGACCAGCCGGGCCACGGCAGCCTGGACTTCAACGGCTTCAAGTCACCCCTCAAGGGCGCCTATCTGCGCACGGTCGACGGCGCGCCCCTCAACTCGGCCACGTTCAAGGCCGGTTACACCATCGAGGCGTTCTACCGGCTGCCCGCCGACTGGGACCCCTCGCACCATGCCTGGGCCGGAGTGGTCAGCCGAACCGGTACGGGCGGCGCCGCGGGCAAGACGGGCGACGACCCGGACGAGCCGCTGGCCACGCTGTCCCTCTCCAACGACCGTGAGCCGCAGTGGGCCATGCGGCCCCTCAACCAGCAGGGCATCGCCACCAACTGGGGTCAGGAAACCCCGCTGGAGACCTGGTGGCACCTCGCGGTCGTCAACGACGGCAGGCACACCACCCTGTACGTCCAGGGCTGCCCGGTCGTCCGCAACCCGACGGCGACCTCGACCGGCATCACCTCGGTCGGGCTGCCGTGGCTGCTCGGCGGCTACGAGTACGCCGGGAAGATCGACCAGATCCTGCACGCCCGCCTCGGCGACGTACGCATCGTCGAACGGGCGCTGCCCGTCACCTCGTTCATGAACCACTGACGCACACCGTCGGGCTCCGCCAAGCCTCCTGGAATCCACAGTTCTCCAGATCCCACCAGCTCCCGAGGGAACCCACAGACCATGACAGAGCAACAGCTGCCTGCCTGGGCCGACCCCGCCGTCTCCCCCGCCGGTCTCGACGCTCAGGGCGTCTCCCGGCGTCAACTCCTGCACCGGGCGGGCATGTTCGGCGCCGCCTTCGCCGCCGGATCGCTGGCGACACCCGCCGCGGCGGCAGCCGGTCCGCACCGGCTCGGCGGCAGCGACCCGCGCCTCGCCTACCTCGTCGGCGACCATCACATCCACACCGTGTACAGCCATGACGCCAAGTACACGTTCTCCCAACTGGCCTCGGCGGGCGAGAAGTTCGGCCTCGACTGGATGGTGTTCACCGAGCACTCCAACTTCGGGCACGCCCAGTACGGGGCCCCGTTGGAGCACGCCGAGATCCTCAAGGCGCGGAAGGAGAACCCGCGCCAGCTGATCTTCCAGGGCCTGGAGTGGTACATCCCGGGCGCCGAGCACTGCACGGTCTTCTCGCCGCCCGGCCAGCGCGAGGTCGACCTGCTCACCAAGTTCGAGAGCGCCTACGACGGCAAGCTCCTCGGCTACACGGACGGCTCGGCCGGCGGCGCGGACACCGCCCGCAACGAGGCGCACGCCGTCAAGGCGATCAAGTGGCTGGCCGAGCAGCGCCGTACCGGTTACGTCGACGACGTGCTGGTCCTCGCCAACCACCCGATGCGCCTGGGCATCGACTCCCCGCACGAGATGCGCAACTGGCGTGACGCGGCTCCCGAGATCATGATCGGCATGGAGGGCGCGCCCGGTGCCCAGGGTGCGGCCATCCCCGGCTGGCGCGGGGCCACCTCGGTCCGCGGCGAGTACGAGAACAAGCCCACGGCACAGTCCTGGCAGGGCTATCCGGCGGACGGGTATCTGACGTACGGCGGCTTCGACTGGGCGACCGCGACGGTCGGCGGTCTGTGGGACTCGATGCTGGCCGAAGGCAGCCTGTTCTCGATCACCACGAACTCCGACGCGCACCGGATCGTCTTCGACACCTGGAAGAACGGCGACTGGCCGGCCGGGCAGAACTTCGACAACACCGGAAAGCTGCCCGACCCGGTGAACACCGACACGCCGCAGCCCGGCAGCGACTTCTGGCCCGGCCAGTTCAGCCGCACCCACGTGGGCGTCACGGGCTACGGCTACCGCGCGGTGATGGCGGGCATGCGCGCGGGCCGGGTCTGGCTGGACCACGGCCATCTGCTGGACGGGCTCGACGTACGGCTGACGCGTGACTGCGACTTCGGCCGGGGTGTCACGCTGGGCGGCCGGCTCCGGGTCCGCAGGGGCGAGAAGCTGACGCTGAACATCACCGTGACCACCGCCTCCCGCCTCAACCCGCAGAGAATCCTGCCCGAGTTGGCGCACGTCGACGTGATCCGGGGCGCGGTACGCGGCCCGGTCGCCGACCGGGACACCTGGAAGGCGCCGGACACGAAGGTCGTGAAGTCGAAGGACGTGACGGGCCGCACGGGGACGTACACCCTGCGCGTGCCGCTGACCGCGGGCGACGAGTCGTTCTACGTCCGGCTGCGCGGCAGCGACGGCAACCGGCACGGCGCCGGGTACCTCGGCGCCTCGGTCGACCCGCACGGGCCGATCACTCACGAGCCCGGAAACGGTGACCCGTGGGCCGATACGTGGTTCTATTCCAACCCGGTGTTCGTCGACGTCGTAGGTGGCTGACTGATGAAGCGTCAACTCCTGTCCCTCAGCGCGTTATTAGGCCTGTCGGGGGCGCTGGTGCTCGGCGGCGGTGGGTCAGCGTCCGCCGCCGACGCGCAGTGGACGGAGACGGGATCGGCCCAGGTCGACTCCCTGGGCAGCGGTCAGGGGCTGGCCTCCCGGGCGGACGGCACGCTCCTGTACCGCGGCCTCACCTCGATCCCGCTGGACCTGCGCATCGCCGGCTGGAACCACATCGGTGACCCGGACATCGCGAACGGGTACGTGTTCGACGCCTACCAGGGATCGGACACGGCCACGTCGAAGATGTTCGCGGTCACCACCCCGGCGGGGCAGCGGTACCAGTACGTGCACCAGCTCGACTCCGGCGAGAAGCTGAACAACTCCTTCGCCACCGTCTCGCCCGACAACCAGTGGCTGGTCTCGGGCGAGTGGGGCGACCGGTCCCGTCTCCAGGTGTTCCCGGCCCCGCTCCTCAACGCGTCGACCCCGGCCACGGGCGGCGCGCTGGCGCAGGCCGGGCAGATCACCCTGGACAGGACCGTCCGGGACATCCAGGGCTGCGACTTCGTCACCGCGACCCGGCTGCTGTGCGCCTCGGACGACGACTCGGGCACCCTGTTCCCGGAGGTGCGCCCGCTGCTCCAGGTCGACCTGGAACGCGCGGTGGACGGCAATCAGGTCACGGGCCACGTCACGAGCCTGTTCGCCCTCCCGCAGCGCAGCACCTGCACGGGGACGGCGTACGAGGCGGAGGGCGTCGACTACGACACGAACACCGGCACCCTGCGCGCCCAGGTCGTCCAGCCGGGCATCTGCGCACTGGCGACCACCGTGTACTCGTACCGCCAGGTCACGGGCTGACGGACCGATCGCCCGGGGCGTACCGTGGGCCGCGTGACCACCGAGGAGTCGCTGCGGCCGCAGTCCCTGATGCTGACGTTCCTGGGTGACCAGGTGCTCGGGCGTGACGTCTGTGTGTACTCGGGCAGTGTCATCGACGTGTTCGCGCGGGCGGGCGTCGGTGAGCAGGCGACCCGTTCGACACTGACCCGGATGGTGAGCCGCGGTCTGCTGCGCCGCCAACGCGAGGGCCGCCGGATGTACTTCGGGCTGACCGGGCGCTCGGCCGCCGTGCTGGCCGACGGCGAGCGGCGCGTCTGGCACACCGGTGCGGTCAACCGGCACTGGGACGGCACCTGGACCCTGCTCGGTTTCTCCCTCCCGGAGTCCTGGCAGCGCCAACGCCACGACCTGCGTTCGCAGTTGACGTGGAGCGGGTTCGGCCCGCTGTTCAACGGCCTGTGGATCGCGCCGGGCGAGGTCGACGTCTCCGCCCTGGTGGCCGAACTCGGCCTGTCCGCCCATGTGAAGGTGTTCCGGGCGCACGCCGACGCGGGCATGGACATCGGCGCGATGATCGAGGAGAGCTGGGAACTGTCCGAACTGGCCGCGCGGTACGGGGCGTTCGCCCGGCGCTGGCAGCCCTGGAGGACCGAGCTGCCGGCGGCGGACGACTCCCTCTCCCTGCACCTCGTCCTGCAGGCCGAGTGGCTGGGGATCATCCGCCGCGACCCGCGCCTCCCGGTCGTGCATCTCCCGGGCGACTGGCCGGCGGAACAGGCCGAGAAGACGTTCCGGGCGGTGCACGAACGGCTCACACCGCTCGCCCGGGAAGCCTCAGAACGCCTTCTCGACCTCGTGCCCGTACGCGAGGATCCGCTGGATCAGGGAGATCAGGGAGATCAGAGGGACCAGAGGGATCAGGCGTAGAAGCGGGACAGGCTCTGCAGCACCGCCGCCGGCTTCGGGGCGCCCTCGATCTCGATCGTGCCGTCGACGGTGATCTGCACCCCGCCCGGCACCTCCTCGACGTCGGCCAGCCTGCCGACCAGGCGGATCTTCGAGCCGACCTTCACGGGCGAGGGGAAACGCACCTTGTTGAGGCCGTAGTTGACCTTCGTGGTGACGCCCTGGACGTCCAGGAGCTCGGTGAAGAGCGGGATGAAGAGGGAGAGGGTGAGATATCCGTGGGCGATCGGGGCGCCGAAGGGGCCCTCGGCGGCCTTCTCCGGGTCGACGTGGATCCACTGGTGATCGCCGGTCGCGTCGGCGAAGGTGTTGATGCGCTCCTGCGTGACCTCGATCCACTCACTGGTGCCCAGGTCGCTGCCGGCGAGCTTCTTGAGTTCGTCGATACCGTTGACCGTGATGCTCATATCGCTTTCCTTAACTGGGAGTCGAGCTGGCAGAAGGCGGGTGCCGGAGCGGGCTACGAACCCGTACCGAAGGCCTTGCGCACCCGGGCCTTGAGGAGCTTCCCGGAGGCGGTGCGCGGGAGTTCGTCCGCGACGACCACCGACTTCGGGATCTTGTACTTGGCGATCCGCCCGGACAGCGAGGCCAGCACCTCGTCCGCGTCCAGGGCCGCGCCCTCGCGGGGCACCACGACCGCCCGCGGCACCTCGCCCCACTTCTCGTCGGCGACGCCGATGACCGCGCACTCGACGATGTCGGGGTGGGCCAGGAGGAGGTCCTCGATCTCGGCGGGGTAGATGTTCTCCCCACCCGAGATGATCATGTCCTTGATGCGGTCGACGACGAAGACGTACCCGTCCTCGTCGATCCGGGCGGCGTCCCCGCTGCGGAACCAGCCGTCCGTGAAGGAGGCGGCCGTCTCCTCGGGCAGGCCCCAGTACCCCGGCATGACGTGCGGACCGTGGACCACGATCTCGCCGGGCTCGCCGACCTCGGCGAGAGTCAGGTCCGGCCGTACCACCCGTACATCGCTGAAGAAGTGCGGTACGCCCGCCGAACCGGCCTTGCTGATCGCGTGCTCGGCGTCCAGGAAGAGGGTGCCGGGCGAGGCCTCGGTCATGCCGTAGCCCTGGAGGAAGGTGAGCCCGCGCTCCTGGAACCTGGCGATGAGCGGGGTCGGCACCGGTGAGCCGCCGCAGGAGAGCATCCGCAGCGACGACAGGTCGGCGTCGGCCCAGCGCGGGTGTCTGGCCACCTGGTCGAACATGGTCGGCACGCCGAACATGAAGGTGATCCGGTGCTGTTCGATCAGGTCGAAGGTCTCCTCGGGGACGAAGGACTCGACCAGGACGCACAGCCCGCCCTTGAGCAGCACGGGCAGGGTGAGCATGTTCAGCCCGGCCGTGTGGAACAACGGGGCGGAGACCAGGGCGCGTTCGTCGGTGATGACGTCCTGGTCGACGAGCACGTTGACGGAGTTCCAGGTGAGGTTGCCGTGTGTGAGCATGGCGCCCTTGGGGCGGCCCGTCGTGCCCGAGGTGTACATGATGATGCAGGTGTCGTCGGCGGTGACCGGCGCGTCGATCGGCTCGGCGGAGGATCCGGCGAGCGCTTCCTCGTACTCGGCGCCGACCTCGACGTACGTCCGCACATCGGTGTTGCCGGGCAGCCCGGCGACGAGACCGGCGTGCGAGGGGCCGTAGACGAGGGCCTTGGTGCCGGAGTCGGCGAGCTGGTAGGCGATCTCCGGGCCGGCGAGGCGGGTGTTGAGCGGCACGAAGACCGCGCCGAGGGTACCCGCCGCGAACAGTGTCTCCAGGTAGGAGGGGTGGTTCGGGCCGAGATAGGCGATCCGGTCGCCGCGGCGCACTCCCCGGTCGCGCAGGGCGTGTGCGAGCCGGGTGGTGCGCTCGTACAGCCGTGCGTAGGTGAGCGTGGTGTCGCCGTGGATCAGGGCGGTGCGTTGGGGGGTCTTGCGGGCCCGGCGGGCGGGCCAAGACCCCAGTCCCTCGTTGCGCATCGTTGCGCCCCTCTACGAGTTACGAGACATGGGACAGGGCTTATGACTTGGTGAGCCCGAGCAGCCGGGCCGCGTTCTCCTTGAGGATCTTCGGCCTGACCTCGTCCTTGATCGGGAGCTTCTCGAAGTCGGCGAGCCAGCGGTCGGGGGTGAGCACCGGGTAGTCCGAGCCGAAGAGGACCTTGTCCTTGAGCAGCGTGTTGGCGTACTGCACCAGCTGCGGCGGGAAGTACTTCGGTGACCAGCCGGACAGGTCGATGTGCACACCCGGCTTGTGCGTGGCGACGGCGAGCGCCTCGTCCTGCCACGGGAAGGACGGGTGCGCCAGGATGATCTTCATCTCGGGGAAGTCGGCGGACACGTCGTCCACGTGCAGCGGGTTCGAGTACTTGAGCCTGATCCCGCCGCCGCCGGGCACTCCGGCGCCGATGCCGGTCTGGCCGGTGTGGAAGAGCGCGATCGTGCCGGTCTCCTCGATCACCTCGTACAGCTCGTACGCCACCGAGCGGTCGTTGGGGAAGAAGCCCTGGATGCTGGGGTGGAACTTGAAGCCCCTGACCCCGTACTCCTCGACCAGCCGGCGGGCCTGCTTGACGCCCGCCCGGCCACGGAAGGGGTCGATGGAGGCGAACGGGATCAGCACGTCCGGGTTGGCCGCGGCGGCCTCGGCGACCTCCTCGTTGGGGACGGGCGCGGTGCCGGTCGCTGACTCGGCGTCCACCGTGAAGATGACGGCGGCCATCTTCCGCTCGCGGTAGTACGCGGCGGTCTCCTCCAGGGTCGGCTTCCGCTTGCCCTCGACCTTGAAGTAGGCCGACGAGGCGTCGTGGAGGTCGTCGTCCAGGGACGAGGTGCCCTTGGAGGAGATCTCGGCGTGGGTGTGGACGTCGATCGCGACGAGTTCCTCGACGTCGATGTTCGCCATGGTCACGCCTCCGGGAACTTGGGGGCGGGGATGCCCACCGACTGGAGCTCGGCGCCGACCGAGGTCGACCAGGTGTCGGCCAGGGTCTCGGGGGTCCAGCCGCCGTCCGCGTACGCCGTCCTGACCTCCTGCGGATGCGACCAGAGTGCCACCTTGTCGCCGCCGATGCCGATGGCCTGGCCGGTGATGCCCCGGGCGGCCTCGGAGGCGAGGAACGGGACGAGGGCCGCGCAGTCCTCGGGGGTGCCGAAGCCCTCGCCCTTGCGCAGGAAGGCCGGGAACGGCTCGCCGTTCTTCAGCGCCTCGACGTACGGGGCGAAGGCCGGGATCGTCTCGGTCATGGCGGTGGCGGCCACCGGCACGATCGCGTTGACGGTGATGTTCGCGCGGCCCAGCTCCATCGACCAGGTGCGGGCGAAGGCGGCGATGCCGGCCTTGGCGGCGGCGTAGTTCGTCTGGCCGAAGTTGCCGCGCTGGCCGGCCGGGGAGCCGACCAGGATCAGCGTGCCGCCCTCGCCCTGCTCGCGCATGCGTACGGCGGCGGCGCGGGCGCAGGTGAAGGTGCCCTTGAGGTGGGTGGTGATCACCGCGTCGAAGTCGTCGTCGGTCATCTTCCACAGCACCTTGTCGCGCAGGATGCCCGCGTTGGTGACCAGGATGTCGAGCCGGCCGAACTCCTCCACCGCGCGGTTCACGAGCCGCTCGGCGGCCTCGGTCGTGCCGACCGGGACCACCTCGGCCACGGCGGTGCCGCCGGCCGCGGTGATGGACTTCACGGCCTGCTCGGCCACGGTCTCGTCGATGTCGTTGACGACCACGGAGGCGCCGGCGGCGGCGAGAGCGTGCGCGTAGGCGAGGCCGAGGCCTCGGCCGCTGCCGGTGACGACGGCGACCTTGCCGGTCAGATCGATGCTGGGCACGAGGGGGTCCCTTCACAAGACAACGGCTCAAGACGACTGCTTGGAGATCGAAGCTAAGAGCAATAATTGTTGACGTCAATAGTTGTTGCCATCACATGTGTGAGTCATGCTGGAATCAGTACCCGGATCAGCACACCGATCAGGACACGAGCACCGCCCCGCCCGGGGCCTCGACCAGGGAGCCCGCCATCACCCGACAGCAGCCTCTCCAGAACCCCGCATCGATCGACGCGCACGAGCCGTGGATGCGCGGGCTGCACGCGGACACCGGCTATCTGCTCTACCGCCTCGGCCTGCGCTCGGGACAGCTCTTCAACACCTTCCTCCAGGAGTCGGGCCTGCGCCTGCGCCACTACGCGGTACTGCGCTTCCTGAGCACCGCCGAGGGCACTCTCCAGCGCGAGCTGAGCGCACAGCTGGGCTACGACCCGTCCGCGATCGTCGGCCTGGTCGACGACCTGGAGAAGCTCGGCTTCGCCGAACGCCGGCCCTCCCCCGACGACCGCCGCAGCCGGCTCGTCGCCCTGACCGGCAACGGCCGCGCCTTCCTCCGCGACACCGACGAGGCCGGCCAGCGGGTCACCAACGAGCTGCTGGACCCGCTCGACGCGGCCGAGAGGGAGACCCTGCACGCCCTGCTCCGGCGGATCACGGAGGACGGACGCAACTGAACATTGGGCAAGTTCTTGACTGCCGCGCGATTGGTGCCTAACTTCACCCGGGCACCGGTCGGTCCCCTCGCCGGTGACGTCCCCCACGACATCGGCATCAGGGAGCTCCCCGTGCAGCCATCCCGCTCGTCCTCCGGCGCCGCCCGCCAACTCTCGCCGGACACAAGGGAGTTGCGCCGAGTCGCACTCTCCGGACTACTCGGCACCACCGTCGAGTTCTACGACTTCCTCGTGTACGGCACGGTCGCCGCCCTCGTCTTCGGCGAGCTGTTCTTCCCCCAGGCCGACCCCGCCGTCGGCACCATCGCCGCCTTCGGCACCTTCGCCGCGGGCTATGTCGCCCGGCCGCTCGGCGGCATCGTCTTCGGCCACTTCGGCGACCGGCTCGGCCGCAAGTCGATGATGCTCCTGACGATGACCCTGATGGGCTGCGGCAGCTTCCTCATCGGGCTGCTGCCGACGTACGACGCGATCGGCGTCTGGGCCCCGGTCCTGCTGGTCACCCTGCGCGTGGTGCAGGGCCTCGCGATCGGCGGCGAGTGGGGCGGCGCGACCCTGATGGTCGTCGAGCACGCCGAACGCACCCAGGGGTCCCGACGCGGCCTGTGGTCCAGCTCCACCCAGCTCGGCGCCCCGCTCGGCTCCGTGCTCTCCGCCGGAGTGGTCACCCTCGTCTCCACGCTCCCCGACGACCAGTTCCGCTCCTGGGGCTGGCGCATACCGTTCCTGCTCAGCTTCGTACTGCTCGGAGTCGGTCTGTTCGTCCGGCTGCGGGTCGCCGAGAGCCCGCTGTTCACCGAGGGCGGGCGGCGGACCTCCGCCAAGCCGCCGATCTTCGAGGTGCTGCGCCGCCCGAAGCCCGTCCTGCTCGCCTGCTGCGTCGGTATCGGCGCCTTCACCGCGCAGTCACTGCTGACCGGCTTCATGATCTCCTACGCCACCGGCAACGGGTACAGCCGCCCACAGGTGCTGACCGCCGTGACCATCGCCTCCTGTGTGGCGCTAGTCGTCCTGCCCACCGCCTCCGCGCTCACCGACCGCGTCGGCCGCCGCCCGGTGGTCCTCGCCGGTGCCGTCCTCTCGGCCGTGCTCGCCTTCCCCGTGCTGTGGCTGGTCGACTCCGGCTCGCCCGGACTGCTGATCCTCGCCCTCGTCCTCGGTCACGGCATCGCCCAGTCCACGATGTACGGGCCGCTGGGCGCCCTGTTCTCCGAGATGTTCGGCACCAGGGTGCGCTACACCGGCGCCTCGCTCGGCTACCAGGCGGCGACCCTGGTCGGCGCCGGGTTCTCGCCGCTGATCGCGACCAGCCTGCTCGCCTCGAACGGCGGCGGCAGTACGCCCGTGTCGCTGCTGCTGTGCGGCGGCGCGCTGATCACCGCGGTCACCGTGTGGCGGATGCCCGAGACGCACACCGACACGCTCGACTCCTCCGTCCCCCTCGCGCAGCAGACCCCCGCCCCCGAAGGGATACGCCCGTGAACTCCCGCGCCCTCGCCCTCCTCGCCACGGCGTCACTCGCGACCCTCTGCACGCCCGCGCCGTCCGCTCGGGCCGCCGCCGCACCCGCCGAGCGCGTGGAGGGCGGACTCCCCTCCGGCGCGACCTACCTGATGGACATGCCGGCCGACTGGAACGGGACGGTGCTGCTGTTCAGTCACGGCTACCGCACCGTCGGGGACCCCAACCCGGCCCAGAACGCACCGACTCCGGACGTGCAGCAGCGGCTCGTCGACGCCGGCTACGCGCTCATCGGGTCGTCCTACGCGTCCAGCGGATGGGCCGTCACCGAGGCCGTGCCGGACCAGCTGGCCACGCTCGACGCGTTCACCCGGCGGTTCGGCGAGGCCCGGCGCACGATCGCCTGGGGCCGGTCCTACGGTGGCCTGGTGACGACAGCCCTCGCCGAGCGACACGCCGACCGCTTCGACGGCTCGCTGTCGATGTGCGGTCTGGTTCAGGGCGGGGTGGCCAACTGGAACAGCACGCTCGACCCCGTCTTCGCCCTGCGAACACTCCTCGCCCCGGACTCGGGCATCCGGCTCACCGGATTCGCCGGCCAGGCCGACGCCCGGTCGGCCGCGACCGCGCTCGCCACGACCGTCACCGACGCCCAGCGGACCCCGGAGGGCCGGGCCCGTATCGCGCTCGCCGCCGCGCTGCACAACATCCCCGGATACAGCGACGCCACACAGCCCGTCCCCGGCCCCACCGACTGGGACACCCAGCAGGCCAACCAGTACGCGGCGGTCACCGGCCTGATCCTCAGCCCCGCGTTCGTCCGGCGCCAGGAGGCGGAATCCCGGGCCGGCGGCAACCCGTCCTGGAACACGGGCGTCGACTACACCCGGATGCTGCACCGGTCCTCGGTGTACAAGGAGGTGACCGAGCTGTACAAGGAGGCGGGACTCTCGTTGCGCGACGACCTGAAAACGCTGGACAAGGCCCCCCGGATCAGTGCCGACCCCGCCGCCGTGGCGTGGATGAGCCGGACCAGCTCGTTCACCGGCCGGCTCGCCGATCCCCAGCTGAACATCCACACCACCGGCGACGCGCTGATCCCCGTACAGGCGGAGAGCGCCTACCGGCGGGCGGCGACCGAGGGCGGCTCCGGCAGGCTGCTGAGCCAGGCCTACGTCGACGCCCCCGGACACTGCACGTTCAACACCGTGGAGACGGTCGCCGCCCTGCACACCCTGGAGCACCGCCTGGACACGGGCAGCTGGGACACCTCGGCAGCCGTCCTCAACTCCCGTGCGCGGCAGGAGGATCCGGCGACCCCGGCGCGTTACGCGACCTACCGGCCGACGGAGTACCCGCGCCCCTACGACCTGGCGCGGAAGCACGCCTCGACCCCTCCGGGAGCTGCCCGCCCATGACCGCCCGTTCCGCGCCCGACCGGCTGCTGTCGGTGCTCGGCGCCTTCGACCACGAGCACCCGGCGCTGTCCCTCACGGACATCAGCCGGCGGGCCGGGCTGACCCTCACCACCACGCACCGCCTCGTGGGCGCCCTCACCCACTGGGGTGCCCTGGAGCGGGACGACGACGGCGTCTACCACGTGGGGCTCCGGCTGTGGGAGGTAGCGGCGCTCGCCCCGCGCGGGCTGGCGCTGCGGCAGGTCGCGCTGCCGTATCTGGAGGACCTGTACGAAGCGACGCACGAGAACGTGCAGTTGGCGGTACGGGACGGCGGCGAGGTCGTCTACATCGAGTGGCTGTCGGGCCGTTCGGCGGTCGGGGTGCACATCAGGGTCGGTGCCCGCTGGCCGCTGCACGCCACGGGCGTCGGCCTCGCCCTGCTCGCCCACGGCGACGCGATGCTCCAGCAGCAGTACTGCGAGGGCCCGTTGACCGCCTTCACCCCGCACACGATCACCGACCCGGCCCGGTTGCGCCGTGTGCTGGCCGAAGTCCGGCGCACGGGCGTGGCGGTGAGCAGCCGTCAGGTCACCGACGACGCCCTGTCGGTGGCGGCCCCGGTGCACGGTCCGGGCGGTGCGGTGATCGCCGCGGTGTCCGTCGTGGTGCCCCAGGCGGACGCCCAGGTACCGGTACTGGTGCCCGCGGTGCGGCTGGCGGCGCGGGGGATCTCGCGGGCTCTGGGCTGGCAGCCGGAGCGGCGCTGAGCGGGCGCGCGCCCAAGGCCCAAGGGGCGAGGGGAACCGCGCGACCGGGCACGACGGCCCTGCGGGCGACAACGCACCGGACCTCCCGGAGCGCCCGGCCCGGACATCTCGCACCGCTCACCGATACCCGACCGCAGAGCGTCCTTACCGGAATCTCAGACGACGGGCCTCCGTTTCAAAGAACAAACCCATACAGAAGATGCACGATGCACGCGCATCATCGATCACTTCCTGATCGCTTCAGAAAGGCGTGCCGTGGGTGTTCCGCACATACCGAACCCGTCCGAGCCGAGCGAGCGGGGTCGGCAGCGGTCGCCGTCGTGGTCCCGGCGCGGGATCCTCGCCGCGCTCGGGGCCGTGCCGGCCGCCGCACTGACCGGTTGCAGCGGCTCCGCGGACACCTCGGCGACGACGAGGGCGAGCGCGAGCGCCACCGTGAAGGCCGCCAGGAAGGCCGTCGTCACCGTCACCCCCGCCGACGGCACTCAGCACGCCGGCTTCGCCTCCCCCGTCGAGGTCACCGTCACCGACGGCACCCTCGCCTCCGTCACGGTCACGGGCGACAGCGGTGGGCTGGCCGGGACCCTCGACGAGACCCGTACGAAGTGGACGTCCACCCAGAACCCGTACTCCGGGACGAAGTACACGGTGTCGGCGCAGGTCACCGGGGGCGCCGTACAGACCGCGACCTTCACCACCGCCTCGCCCTCCGCCACCTTCGTCGGGTACTTCACACCGGAGGCCGATTCCACCTCCGGCGTCGGTATGCCGGTGTCGATCAACTTCACGGAGGCGGTCACCGACCGGGCCGCGGTCCAGAAGGCGATCACCGTGACCGCCGAGCCTGCCGTCGAGGTGGTCGGACACTGGTTCAGCGACACCCGGCTCGACTTCCGGCCGGAGACCTACTGGGCCGCCGGCACGAGGATCACCCTCGGTCTGCGGCTCAAGGACGTCGAGGGCGCGGACGGGGTCTACGGCACCCAGTCCAAGGACGTCACCTTCCACATCGGCCGCGAGCAGATCAGCACGGTCGACCTGGCCGCGAAGACCATGACCGTACGGCGGGACGGCAGGGCCACGGCCACCTATCCCGTCTCCGGCGGCGACGCCGAGCACACCACCTGGTCCGGGATCATGGTGATCAGCGAGCGGTTCAAACAGACGCGGATGGAGTCCTCGACGGTCGGGCTCGGCGACGAGTACGACATCTCCGACGTCCCGCACGCCCAGCGCCTGACCACCTCCGGCACCTTCGTGCACGGCAACTACTGGGCCTCGACCTCGGTGTTCGGCAACAGCAACACCAGCCACGGCTGCGTGGGACTCCACGACACGAAGGGCGCGAACGACACCTCCGTACCGGGCTACAAGTTCTACGACAGCTCCATGCTCGGGGACGTGGTCGTCGTCGAGAACTCGGACGAGGAGACGGTCGCCCCGGCCAACGGCCTCAACGGCTGGAACCTGAACTGGGCGGACTGGAAGGCGGGCAGCGCCCTCTAGGGCCTGTTCGGCGCTATCACATTCATGTCTTCATCGGGTGAACTCACCTGCGACGGAGGGAAATTCTGGGTTTCACCTCTTGACGGCCGGAGCCACCGGGAGCACATTGGGCCCACTTTGAGAGCGCTCTCAACCTCTCTCGAAGGCGCCCCCGCACCCCCACCCCGTACCCGAAGAGGCACCCATGAGGGACACTTCAGGCACTTCGCCCGCTTCAGGCCCACCCGTCGGACGCGGCCCCCTCCGTCGCGTACTCGTCGCCGTCGGCGCCGTCCTCAGCCTCGCGGCAGCCGCCGTGACCGTGGCCCAGGCGGACGCGCCGACGCCGCCGACCGGCTGGACGCAGGTCTTCCTCGACGACTTCAACGGCACCGCCGGGACCGGCGTCAACACCACCAACTGGCAGTACGCGACCGGGACCTCGTATCCCGGTGGCCCCGCCAACTGGGGCACCGGTGAGATCGAGACGATGACGAACAGCACGACCAACGTCTCGCTCGACGGCAGCGGCAACCTCCGGATCACCCCGGTGCGCAACTCCGCCGGCGGCTGGACCTCGGGCCGCATCGAGACCAACCGCACCGACTTCCAGCCCCCGGCCGGCGGCAAGCTGGCCGTCCAGGCCCGCCTCCAGGTGCCGAACGTCACCGGTGCGTCCGCCCTCGGCTACTGGCCCGCGTTCTGGATGCTGGGGGCGCCCTACCGCGGCAACTACCAGAACTGGCCGAGCGTCGGCGAGATCGACATCATGGAGAACACCCAGGGCCTCAACACCATCTGGGGCACACTGCACTGCGGCACCAGCCCGGGCGGTCCCTGCAACGAGACGACCGGCATCGGCTCCACCACCAGTTGCACCGGCACCACCTGTCAGGCCGGTTTCCACACCTACCGCATGGAGTGGGACCGCTCGGTGAGCCCGGAGGCGATCCGCTTCTACGTCGACGGCACCAACTACCACACGGTGACCGCGAACCAGGTCGACGCCACGACCTGGGCCAACGCCACGAACCACGGCTTCTTCATCATCCTGAACGTGGCGATGGGCGGCGCCTTCCCGGCGGCGTTCGGCGGCGGACCGGACGCGAACACGGTCTCCGGGCGCCCCATGGTCGTCGACTACGTGCAGGTGCTCCAGTCGACCACCGGCGGCGGCACCACCACGCCCCCGCCGACCGGGACCCGGGACGCGTACAGCGCCGTCCAGGCCGAGTCGTACAACAGCCAGTCGGGCACCAGCACGGAGACCACCACCGACACCGGCGGTGGACAGAACATCGGCTCGCTCGCCAACGGCGACTGGGCGCTCTACCAGAACGTCAACTTCGGCTCCACGGCTGCCACCCAGTTCGTCGCCAGGGTCGCGAGCGGCGCGAACTCGGGCGTGAGCGGACTGGTCGAGGTACGCCTCGACAGCCGCACGAGCACACCGATCGGCAGCTTCTCGATCGCCAACACGGGCGGCTGGCAGAGCTGGCGGACGGTTCCGGCGAACATCAGTTCCGTCACCGGCACCCATGACGTCTATCTGACCTTCACCAGCGGGCAGGCGCAGGACTTCGTGAACGTGAACTGGTTCAACTTCGGTCACTGACAGGGGTGTTGTACGGCGATGACGGAGGGGCGGGCCGGTCGGCCCGCCCCTCCCGGCGCTATCGGGCCAGCTCCGCCCGGAACGCCGCCGGCGCGGCCCCCGTGTGCAGCTGGAAGAACTTGGAGAAGTTCGCCGCGTCCGGGAAACCGACAGCGGCACCGACGCGCCCGATCGGCAGGGTGGTGTGCGCCAGCAGACGCTTGGCCTCCAGGATCACGCGTTTGTCGATGAAGCCCTTGGGCGTCTCACCGGTCGCCGCGCGCACCGCGCGGACGAGGGTGCGACGGGAGTAACCGAGGGCGTCGGCGTACACGCTGACGCTGTGGTTGGTGGCGAAGCCCTTCTCCACCGCGTCCCTGAACAGGGTGAACGTGGTGTCGGTCCGGCCTCCCGCCCCCTGGGCCGAGCTCGTCGCGAGGTGGGACAGACGCAGCAAGAACGCGGTGAGGGAGTGGCGCAGTACGGAGGTGTGCAGGCCGATCGGGAGGGTGGCCGTGTCCTCGTACTCGCGGCCCAGCTGGGCCAGGGCCGCCCGCAGACCGGCGAGTTGGGGCGCGTCCGGGCGCAGCAGCGGGGGCAGGTCGTAGTGGTAGAGGCCGGTCGCCTCGACCGTGGTCCGGGGCAGGAAACCGGGTTGCATGGTGAGGACGGTGCCGCGGTACGCGGTGGTGCGGGAGAAGCGATGGACCTGACCGGGGCGGATCCACAGCAGGTCGCCCGCCGCCGCCTCGTACTCGGCGAAGTCGATCATGTGGGTGACCGGGCCGTCGTCGAACAGCATCACGATGTGGAAGTCGATGCGGTGGAAGCGTTCCAGCGGGGCGTCCTCGTGCCAGGTGCGGTCGGGTGACATCGGGCCGACCTGCATACCCACGCCCAGGACGCTCAGATCGACCGGGAAGGGAAACGTCCTGATGCCGTCTCCGCCTTGGATGGTGTCTTGGGTTGTTCTGTCCGCCATGTCCTTCTCTTGCCGTCCGGTCCCCGCCGTCCGTGTCCCACATTCACCAAAGGGTGACACACAGGCACCTGGCCCCGTAAAAGTCAGACTTTTAAGTTTGAACGCGTCCGAGCAGTTCGTCCCCTCTATCGAGGACTTCTTGAAGATGAGTACGCAGACATCCGACAGCCTCCAGTGGACCGATCTCGACCAGCGCGCCGTCGACACGGCCCGTGTACTCGCGGCCGATGCCGTGCAGAAGGTCGGCAACGGTCACCCCGGCACCGCGATGAGCCTGGCCCCCGCGGCGTACACGATCTTTCAGAAGGTGATGCGACACGACCCCGCGGACCCCGAGTGGACGGGCCGTGACCGCTTCGTCCTCTCCCCCGGACACACCTCGCTGACCCTCTACACCCAGCTGTTCCTGTCCGGGTACGAGCTGGAGCTGGACGACCTGAAGGCGTTCCGGACGCACGGTTCGAAGACGCCCGGCCACCCCGAGTACGGCCACACGGCCGGCGTCGAGACCACCACCGGCCCGCTCGGCCAGGGTGTCGCCAACGCGGTCGGCATGGCGATGGCCGCCCGTTACGAGCGCGGCCTCTTCGACCCCGAGGCACCCGAGGGCGAGTCGCCCTTCGACCACACGGTGTGGGCGATCGTCTCCGACGGCGACCTGGAGGAGGGCATCTCCGCCGAGGCCTCCTCGCTGGCCGGCCACCAGAAGCTCGGCAACCTGGTCTTCGTCTACGACGACAACCACATCTCCATCGAGGGCGACACGGCGACGGCGTTCTCCGAGGACGTGCTGAAGCGGTACGAGGCGTACGGCTGGCACGTGCAGCGGATCGAGCCCGAACTCGGCGGCGACATCGACGTACACGCGCTGTACACGGCGCTCAAGGAGGCGCGGGCCGAGACCGCGCGCCCCTCGATCATCGCGATGCGCACGATCATCGCCTGGCCCGCCCCGAACGCCCAGAACACCGAGGCGGCCCATGGCTCGGCCCTCGGCGCCGAGGAGATCGCGGCCACCAAGCGCGTCCTCGGCTTCGACCCGGAGCGGACCTTCGAGGTCGCGGACGAAGTGCTCGCCCATGCCCGCCAGGCCCTCGACCGGGGCGCCGAGGCACACGCCGCCTGGGACAAGCGGCTCGCCGAGTGGCGCACCGCGCAGCCCGAGCGGGCGAAGCTGTTCGACCGGGTCGTGGCAGGTCAGCTGCCCGAGGGCTGGGAGGACTCCCTGCCGGTGTTCGAGGAGGGCGCGTCCGTCGCCACCCGCGCGGCCTCCGGCAAGGTGCTCCAGGCCCTGGGCCCGGTCCTGCCCGAGCTGTGGGGCGGCTCGGCCGACCTGGCCGGTTCGAACAACACGACCATCGACAAGACGTCCTCCTTCCTCCCCGTGGGCAACCCGCTGCCGGAGGCGGACCCGTACGGCCGCACGATCCACTTCGGTATCCGCGAGCACTCGATGGCCGCCGAGATGAACGGCATCGCGCTGCACGGGAACACCCGTATCTACGGGGGCACCTTCCTCGTCTTCTCCGACTACATGCGCAACGCGGTGCGGCTGTCGGCGCTGATGCAGCTGCCCGTGACGTACGTATGGACGCACGACTCCATCGGCCTCGGCGAGGACGGCCCGACACACCAGCCGGTCGAACACCTGGCCTCCCTGCGCGCGATCCCGGGCCTGAACATCGTCCGCCCGGCCGACGCCAACGAGACGGCCGTCGCCTGGGCCGAGATCCTCAGGCGGCACGCCACCGACCCGGCCCCGCACGGCCTGGCGCTCACCCGGCAGGGTGTACCGACGTACGCCAGGAACGAGGATGCCGCGAAGGGCGGTTACGTCCTGCGGGAGGCCTCGACGGGCACCCCGGACGTCGTCCTGATCGCCACCGGCTCCGAGGTCCGACTCGCCGTCGCCGCACGTGAGGCGCTGGAGGCCGAGGGTGTGGGTACGCGGGTGGTGTCGATGCCGTCCGTGGAGTGGTTCGAGGAGCAGTCGGCCGAGTACCGCGCGAGTGTGCTTCCGCCGTCCGTGAAGGCGCGCGTGGCGGTCGAGGCGGGCATCGGTCTGACCTGGTACCGCTACGTCGGTGACGCAGGACGCATCGTCTCCCTCGAACACTTCGGCGCCTCCGCCGACGCCAAGACCCTGTTCGCCGAGTACGGCTTCACCGCCGAGAACGTCGCCCGGGCCGCGCGGGAATCTCTCGCCGCCGCCCGTGGTTGATCCGCACGCCAGAAGGAAGATGATCACAGTGACCACCGAAGCAGCCCCCACCGCGGGCACACTCACACTCAAGCGCCTCTCCGACGAGGGCGTCTCCATCTGGCTGGACGACCTCTCCCGGGGACGCATCGCCTCCGGCAACCTCGCCGCGCTCATCGACACCCACCACGTGGTCGGCGTGACCACCAACCCGTCGATCTTCCAGGCCGCCATCGGCTCCGGCGAGGGCTACGAGGAGCAGCTCGCCGACCTGGCGGTGCGCGGCGTCACGGTCGACGAGGCCGTACGCATGATGACCACCGCCGACGTACGGGCCGCCGCCGACGTCCTGCGCCCGGTGTACGACGCCACCGGCGGCCGGGACGGCCGGGTCTCGATCGAGGTCGACCCACGTCTCGCCCACGAGACCGCGGCGACGATCGCCGAGGCCAAGCAGCTGGCCTGGCTGGTCGACCGGCCCAACGTGATGATCAAGATCCCGGCGACGAAGGCGGGCCTGCCGGCGATCACCGAGGTCATCGGCCTCGGGATCAGCGTCAACGTCACGCTGATCTTCTCCCTGGAGCGCTACCGCGAGGTCATGGCCGCCTATCTGGCCGGCCTGGAGAAGGCGCAGGCCGCGGGCATCGACCTGGCCTCGATCCACTCCGTCGCCTCCTTCTTCGTCTCCCGCGTCGACTCCGAGATCGACAAGCGCCTGACGGTGCTCGGCACGGCCGAGGCCCTCGCCCTCAAGGGCCGGGCGGCGCTGGCCAACGCGCGCCTCGCGTACGAGGCGTACGAGGAGGTCTTCGAGGGCGACCGCTGGACCGCCCTCGGTGGCGCTCACGCCAACAAGCAGCGTCCGCTGTGGGCCTCGACCGGCGTCAAGGACCCCGCGTACAAGGACACGCTGTACGTCGACGAGCTGGTCGCGCCCGGCACCGTCAACACGATGCCGGAGGCCACCCTCGACGCGACCGCCGACCACGGCGACATCCACGGCGACGCGGTGAGCGGAGGTTACGCCCAGGCCCGCGCCGATCTCGCGGCCGTCGAGGAGCTCGGGATCTCGTACGACGAGGTCGTGAAGCTGCTGGAGGACGAGGGCGTCGCGAAGTTCGAGATCGCCTGGAACGACCTGTTGAACGCCGTCACGAAGTCGCTGGACAGCAAGGGAGTTGACGGGGAATGAGCGACGAATCGACCCAGCCGGCGGCCACCGTCGAGGCACCTGCCGCCGACGTTCCGCCGGTGCCGGAGAACACTGCCGAAGTCCTCTTCGGCAGTGACTGGGACAACCCGCTGCGCGACCCCGGCGACCGTCGTCTCCCCCTGATCGCGGGCCCGTCCGGGCTGGTCATCTTCGGGGTGACCGGTGACCTGTCCCGCAAGAAGCTGATGCCGGCCGTCTACGACCTGGCCAACCGCGGTCTGCTCCCGCCGGGCTTCTCGCTCGTCGGGTTCGCCCGCCGGGACTGGGAGGACGAGGACTTCGCGCAGATCGTGCACGACTCGGTGCGCGACCACGCCCGTACGGAGTTCCGCGAGGAGGTCTGGCAGCAGCTCGCCGAGGGCATGCGGTTCATCCCCGGCGACTTCGACGACGACGCGGCGTTCAAGCAGCTGCGCGCGGCCGTCGAGGAGCTCGACGCGTCCCGGGGTACCAGCGGCAACTACGCCTTCTACCTCTCCGTACCGCCGAAGTTCTTCCCCAAGGTCGTCCAGCAGCTGAAGAAGCACGGGCTGGCGAACGCGCCGGAGGGTTCCTGGCGGCGCGGGGTGATCGAGAAGCCGTTCGGGCACAACCTGAAGAGCGCGCGTGAGCTGAACCGGGTCCTGCACGACGTGTTCGACCCGGAGCAGGTCTTCCGGATCGACCACTACCTCGGCAAGGAGACCGTCCAGAACATTCTGGCGCTCCGCTTCGCCAACCAGATGTACGAGCCCATCTGGAACCGGTCGTACGTCGACCACGTCCAGATCACGATGGCCGAGGACATCGGCATCGGCGGCCGGGCCGGCTACTACGACGGCATCGGGTCGGCGCGTGACGTCATCCAGAACCACCTCCTCCAGCTGATGGCCCTGACCGCCATGGAGGAGCCGATCGCCTTCGACGCCGAGTCGCTGCTGACGGAGAAGCTCAAGGTCCTGAAGTCGGTGAAGCTGCCGGAGGACCTGGGCGAGCACACCGTGCGCGGGCAGTACGCGGCGGGCTGGCAGGGCGGTGAGCAGGTGTCCGGCTACCTCGAGGAGGAGGGCATCGACCCGCAGTCGAGCACCGACACGTACGCGGCCGTCAAGCTGGAGGTCGACAACCGCCGCTGGGCGGGCGTCCCCTTCTATCTGCGGACCGGCAAGCGACTCGGGCGGCGCGTGACGGAGATCGCGGTCGTCTTCCAGCGCGCCCCGCACTCACCGTTCGACTCGACGGCCACCGAGGAACTCGGCGCGAACGCGATCGTCATCCGCGTCCAGCCCGACGAGGGCATGACCGTGCGCTTCGGTTCCAAGGTCCCGGGTACCTCGATGGAGATCAGGGACGTCACTATGGACTTCGCCTACGGCGAGTCCTTCACGGAGTCCAGCCCGGAGGCGTACGAACGGCTCATCCTGGATGTCCTGCTCGGCGACGCCAATTTGTTCCCCCGTCACCAGGAAGTGGAAGAGTCCTGGAAGATCCTCGACCCGATCGAGGAGTACTGGGGCACGCACGGCAGGCCCGCGCAGTACGCCTCGGGCAGTTGGGGCCCGGAGGAAGCCGACGAGATGCTCGCACGAGACGGACGGAGCTGGCGCAGGCCATGAAAATCGACCTCACCGACACCACGGCAAGCAAGATCAACAAAGCACTGGTGAAGGGGCGGCGCGCCATCGGCACCCCTGCCGTGGGCATGGTCCTGACGATGGTGATCGTCACGGACGAGGAGAACGCCTACGACTCGATCAAGGCGGCCGAGGACGCCTCGCACGAGCATCCCGCGCGCACCCTGGTCGTCATCAAGCGGCACGCCCGCAGCCCGCGCGACCGCACCAACTCCCACCTCGACGCCGAGGTCCGGGTGGGTGCCGACGCCGGGACCGGCGAGACGGTCATCCTGCGGACGTACGGCGAGGTGTCCGACCACGCCGACTCGGTCGTCCTGCCGCTGCTCCTGCCGGACGCCCCGGTCGTCGTCTGGTGGCCGGTGAACGCCCCCGAGGTGCCCGCCAAGGACCCGCTGGGCGCACTGGCCCAGCGCCGGATCACCGACATGTACGCGGTCGAGCAGCCGCTCGTCGCGCTGGAGGCCCGGGTGCGCTCGTACGCGCCCGGCGACACCGACCTGGCGTGGACGCGTCTCACCCCGTGGCGCTCGATGCTGGCCGCCGCCCTCGACCAGGCCCGCACGAAGATCATCTCGGCGGCCGTCGAGAGCGAGGCCGAGAACCCGAGCGCCGAACTGCTGGCCCGCTGGCTCGGCGCCCGCCTGGATGTGAAGGTGGACCGCGTCGTCACCGCGGGGCCTGTCGTCACTGCCGTCCGCCTCGGCACCGACAAGGGCGAGATCGTCATCGACCGCCCCGAGGGCCCGCTCGCCACGCTCTCCCTGCCCGGCCAGCCTTCCCGCACGCTCGCGCTGAAGGTGCGGCCCACCTCCGAACTCATCGCCGAGGAACTGCGGCGCCTCGACGCCGACGAGATGTACGCGATCGCTCTGCGGGGCGAAAGCACCAAGGAGACCCCCCGTCATGTCTGACTCCCCCAGGCTCACCCGGCGCCCCGAGTGGACCGCGCTGGAGGACCACCGCGCCGGTGCGTTCCTCCAGCCGCAACTGCGTGAGCTGTTCGCCGACGACCCGCAGCGCGCGGAGCGTTACGTCGTGCGGGTGGGCGACCTGCACATCGACTACTCCAAGCACCTGATCACGGACGAGACCCTCGCCCTGCTCCAGGAACTCGCCACCGCCACCGGCGTGTTCGGGCTGCGGGACGCCATGTTCCGCGGCGACCGGATCAACATCACCGAGGATCGTGCGGTGCTGCACACCGCGCTGCGGGCGCCGCGAGGCGCGGTGGTCGAGGTCGACGGGGAGAACGTCGTCCCGGCCGTGCACGCGGTCCTGGACCGGATGGCGGCCTTCGCGGACCGGGTGCGCTCGGGCGAGTGGACCGGCCACACGGGCAAGCGCATCAAGAACGTCGTGAACATCGGCATCGGCGGCTCGGACCTCGGTCCGGCGATGGCCTACGACGCTCTGCGGGCGTTCACCGCACGGGAGTTGACGTTCCGGTTCGTGTCGAACGTCGACGGTGCCGATCTGCACGAGGCGGTCCGTGACCTGGACCCGGCCGAGACCCTCTTCATCGTCGCGTCGAAGACGTTCACCACCATCGAGACGATCACCAACGCCACCTCGGCCCGCTCCTGGCTCCTCGCGGGTCTGGGCGGCGACGACAAGGCGGTCGCCAAGCACTTCGTGGCGCTGTCGACGAACGGTGGGAAGGTCGCCGACTTCGGCATCGACACGGACAACATGTTCGAGTTCTGGGACTGGGTCGGCGGACGGTACTCGTACGACTCGGCCATCGGGCTGTCGCTGATGATCGCGATCGGCCCCGACCGGTTCCGGGAGATGCTGGACGGGTTCGCGCTGGTCGACGACCACTTCCGGACCGCTCCGGCAGAGGCCAACGCACCTTTGCTGCTCGGCCTGTTGGGCATCTGGTACGGCAACTTCTTCGACGCCCAGTCGCATGCAGTACTGCCCTACAGCCACTACCTGTCCAAGTTCACGGCCTACCTGCAGCAGCTGGACATGGAGTCCAACGGCAAGTCGGTCGACCGCGACGGCAACCCGGTCGAGTGGCAGACGGGGCCGGTGGTGTGGGGCACGCCCGGCACCAACGGACAGCACGCCTACTACCAGTTGATCCACCAGGGCACGAAGCTGATCCCGGCGGACTTCATCGGGTTCGCCGAGCCGGTCGCGGAACTGAGCGACGAACTCAAGGGCCAGCACGACCTGCTGATGGCCAACTTCTTCGCGCAGACGCAGGCACTGGCGTTCGGCAAGACGCCCGAGGAGGTACGGGCCGAAGGGGTGCCGGAGGAACTGGTCGCCCACAAGACGTTCAAGGGCAACCACCCGACGACCACCGTCCTCGCGCGCGAGCTGACTCCGTCCGTGCTCGGCCAGTTGATCGCCCTGTACGAGCACAAGGTGTTCGTACAGGGCGCCATCTGGAACATCGACTCCTTCGACCAGTGGGGCGTCGAGCTGGGCAAGGTCCTCGCCAAGCGCATCGAGCCCGCGCTCACCGCGGGGGCCGCGGTCCCCGGCCTCGACTCCTCCACCGCCGCCCTCGTGGCCACGTACCGCACTCTTCGCGACGCTCAGGAAGTGAACTGACATGCAGATTGGTCTGATCGGTCTCGGCAAGATGGGCGGCAACATGCGCGAGCGCATCCGCCGTGCCGGCCACACCGTCATCGGCTACGACCGCAACCCCGAGGTCTCCGACGTGAGCAGCCTCGCCGAGCTGGTCGAGAAGCTCGAAGCGCCGCGCGTGGTCTGGGTGATGGTCCCGGCCGGTGCCGCCACCCAGTCCGTCGTCGACGAACTCGGCGGGCTCCTGGAGTCCGGTGACACGGTCGTCGACGGCGGCAACTCCCGCTGGACGGACGACGAGAAGCACGCCGAGGAGCTGGGCACCAAGGGCATCGGCTTCGTCGACGCCGGTGTCTCCGGCGGTGTGTGGGGCCTCCAGAACGGCTACGCCCTGATGGTCGGCGGCGACAAGGAGCACGTCGAGCGGCTCCACCCGATCTTCGAAGCGCTCAAGCCCGAGGGCCCGTACGGCTATGTCCACGCGGGCAAGGTGGGCGCCGGGCACTTCTCGAAGATGGTCCACAACGGCATCGAGTACGCGATGATGCAGGCGTATGCCGAGGGCTGGGAGCTGCTGGAGAAGGTCGACTCCGTCACCGACGTGCGCGAGGTCTTCCGCTCCTGGCAGGACGGGACGGTCATCCGCTCCTGGCTCCTCGACCTGGCCGTCAACGCCCTCGACGAGGACGAGCACCTGGAGCGGCTGCGCGGTTTCGCGCAGGACTCCGGCGAGGGCCGGTGGACGGTCGAGGCGGCCGTCGACAACTCCGTGCCGCTGCCCGCGATCACCGCGTCCCTCTTCGCGCGGTTCGCGTCCCGGCAGGACGACTCCCCGCAGATGAAGATGATCGCGGCGCTGCGCAACCAGTTCGGCGGTCACGCCGTCGAGTCCAAGGAGTAGGAAGCCGTGGGTGACCTTCTTCTGGTCCGCCACGGCGAGACGGAGTGGAGCGCGTCGGGCCAGCACACCAGCTGGACCGACCTGCCCCTCACCCCGCACGGTGAGGAGCAGGCCAAGTCCCTCGCTCCGCTCCTCGCCGGACGGACCTTCGCCCGAGTAGTGACCAGCCCCCTCATCCGTGCGGTCCGCACGGCCGAACTCGCGGGCCTGTCCGGCGCGTCGACCGATCCGGACCTGCGCGAATGGGAGTACGGCGGGTACGAGGGTGTGACGACCGCCGAGATCCAGCGCACACGGCCCGACTGGTTCCTGTTCACGGACGGGGTGGCGCCCGGGCCGGACGGACACCCGGGTGAGTCGCCCGAGGAGGTGGGCCGCCGCGCGGACCGCGCCCTGGCCCACATCGAGGACGCACTCGAAGAGGGTGACGTGATTCTGGTGGCCCACGGGCACTTCCTGCGCGTACTGACGGCCCGTTACCTCGGGCTGCCGCCCGCCGACGGACGACTGTTCCAGCTCGCCACGGGCACGGTCAGCAGACTCTCCACGGAGCACGACCGCCCGGTGATCGCGGAGTGGAACTCCCGGTGGCAGGCCGCGAGTTGAACCGCCGGTTGGCGTGGGGCAACTGAAGTGACGATCGGGTCCGGGGGATTGTTCCCGGACCCGATTGACATGTGTGTCCGGGGCGCGTCAGAGTCGCCCCGATGGAGATCAACGAGCTGACGACGGCCGAGGCGCTGGTGTGGCGGGCCTTCCCCAAGGGTGAACCCGTGGACTTCCGCGAGGCGGCGGCCGAGAACGCGGCCGACGGCGCCGACTGGGGGCCGGAGCGGACCATCCGCGCCTCAGTGCTTCGGGCCCTGCTGCTCAGCACGCCGCAGGACGGCGAGATCCCCAGACTCAGACTCTCGGGCGCCCGCATCACGGGTCACCTGAACCTGATGTACGCGGTGGTGGACCACCCGCTCCATCTGCGGTACTGCCACTTCGACGAGTCGCCCGACCTCTACGGCACCCGGCTGCGCCAGCTGAATCTGCGCGGCTCGGTACTCCCCTCGGTCAACCTCGCGAGCACACGGATCGACGGCCCGCTGCGCATGACCCGCTGCCGGGTGCGGGGGCCGGTACGGCTGGCCGGCGCGGAGGTGGCGGGCGCGCTCTTCCTGGACGACGCCGAACTCACCACCTCCGACCCGTCCGTGCCGGTGCTCCAGCTCCATCAGGCGGCGCTCGGCGACGGCTTCGCGGCGCCGGGACTGCGCGTGCGGGGCGAGGTGCTCCTCGACGGTGCCAAGGTGGGCGGATCGGTCAATCTGGAGGGTGCCGAGCTGAGCAATCCCGGCGGCCACGCCCTGCGCGCGCAGTCACTTGAGGTGCAGGCCGACATACGGGCGCGACGCCTGCGCGCGGAGGGAGGGATCGACCTGCGCGGCGCCCGTGTCCCGGGGCGGCTCGACCTCAACTGGTCGCGGCTGTCCAACCCCGGCGGTATGGCACTGCGGGCCAGCAGTTGTGTCATCGGCGAGTTGTGGCTGTTCCGCAGCGAGCCGCTCGACGGCACCCTCCATCTTCGCCGCTCCCGCATCGACGTACTGGGCTTCGAGCCGGAGGTCACCCCGGGCAAGGTGCTCTTCAACAACCTCACCTACACGGCCCTCACCCCGCACGAGCCCGCCGAACGCCGTCTGCCCCTGCTGGAACGCGACGGCGACGGCTATGTCCCGTACGCCTACGAGCAGTTGGCCGCCGCCTACCGGCATGTCGGCGACGAGGGCGCGGCCCGCCGGGTCCAGCTCGCCAAGCAGCGCCGGCACCGGGCGACCCTGCCCTGGCTCGGCCGGGTGTGGGGCCACCTCCAGGACACCACCGTCGGCTACGGCTTCCGTCCGCTGCGCGCCGCCGTCTGGCTGCTGTCACTGCTGGCGGCCGGTTCGATCGCGTACGCCCTGCACCACCCACTCCCGCTCAAGCCCGACGAGGCACCGCATTTCAACCCGGTCTTCTACACCCTCGATCTGCTCCTGCCGGTGATCTCCTTCGGTCAGGAGGGGGCCTTCGCACCCACGGGCGGGTACCAGTTCCTGTCGTACGCCCTCATCCTGACCGGCTGGATCCTGGCCACGACCGTGATCGCCGGAGTGAGCAGGAGCGTCACCCGGCAGTGACCCGGGCCAGCAGCGACTGGCCTCAACGAAGGGGGCGTTGTGCGTGCTGGGCGGCGAGCCGTACCGGTGCGTTGTGGGCGCCGTAGCCCTGGTAGCCGCCGTCGCGCTGGACGAGTTCGAAGAAGACGCGGCCCACGGTCCGCGTGTAGCAGTGCCTGAACTCGCCCTGTGCGTCACGGTCGTAGAGGATGCCGAGTTCGCGGTAGGTCGCCAACTCGCCCTCGGTGAACTCGTACCGGGCCGCGAGGTCGTCGTAGTGGTTCGCGGGCATCGGCAGCAGGCTGCCGCCGGCCGCTCGGATGCGCCGGGCGGCGGCGACCACGTCGTCGGTGGCGAAGGCGATGTGCTGGGCGCGGGTCTCGTCCTCGGTGGGCGCGGGACCGACGGCCAGCGCGATGCGCACGCTGCCGGCGGAGTTGGTGACGGCCCGGCTGCGGAAGAGTCCGTACGGGTCGGCGACGTCGACACTCTCCTGGCCGTTCAGGCCGAGCACACTGCTGTGGAAGAGGGCCGCCTCGTCGAAGTGGTGCCAGGGCTGGGTGAGGGCCAGGTGGTCGACGCGGTCGACGCGGCCCTCGGCGCCCCCGGCGGTCTCGGCGTATTCGATGGCCTCGAAGTCGGTTCGCCAGTTGGGGAGTTCGGGGCGGTCCGTGGCGCAGAAGAAGAGTTCCGTGCCGTCGGGGGCGGCCACCGCGTCGAGCGGGGCGTCCTCCGGGGCGCGGCGGCGGGGCAGGAGCGGCGCCAGGAGGGCCTCGGCCCGGCGGGCGGCGCCTTCCGGGTCCGGTGACTCCAGGCCCACGGCGGCGAGTCCGGTGCCGTCACGGCGTGCGGCCGGCCCGGTGTTGACGAGAACGCGGGCCGTGCCGCGCTCCCAGAGGTCGACGGGCTTGCTGCGGTGGCGTGCCGTACGGGCGAGGCCGAGCGCGCCGAGTACCGCCGCGACCGGTTCGGCGTCGGGGGTGACGAGTTCGGCGAAGGCGATACCGGTGGGGACGACGGGTTCGGGCAGCGGGGCCAGGCCGATGCTCTCCTGGAGGACGAGGAGGGAGCGCCGGGCGTCGACGGCGGTCGGTCCGGCCTCGGCCTGCCGGAACACGTCGTTGAAGACTTCGAGGGAGAGCGGACCGTCGTATCCGGCCCGGACGACGTGCTGGAGAAGCCCCGCGATGTCGAAGCCGCCCTGCCCGGGGAAGCAGCGGTAGTGGCGGCTCCACTGGAGCACGTCCATGGCGAGCAGCGGGGCGTCGGCCAGCTGGAGGAAGAAGATCCTCTCACCGGGGATGTCCTCGATGCCCTTGGGATCGGACCCCCTGGAGAGGATGTGGAAGCTGTCGAGACAGGTGCCGAGCGCGGGGTGGCCGGCCGCCTCGACGATGCTCCAGGCGTGGTCGTACGTGCTGACGTGCCGCCCCCACGCGAGCGCCTCGTAGGCGACGCGGACCCCGAAGTCCTGTGCCAGGTCGGCCAGTCGGCCCAGTTGGGCGGCGGCCAGCGCGTCGTCGTCGAGGGCGAGCGGGGAGACGCTGGAGCAGACGAGGACGGTGTCGGTGCCGAGCCGCCGCATCAGCTCGAACTTGTGCCGGGCGCGGCGCAGGTTGCGGGCGAACTCGTCCTCGGGCACTGCCTCGATGTCACGCATCGGCTGGTAGAGGTCGATGGTGAGTCCGAGGTCGGCGCAGCGGGCGCGGATCTCCTCGGGGGTGAGAGGGCTGGCGAGCAGGTCGTTCTCGAAGATCTCGACCCCGTCGAAACCGGCCCGGGAGGCGGCCGTGAGCTTCTCGGTCAGGGAGCCGCTGAGCGACACGGTGGCGATGGACGTACGCACGTCGGTACCTCTGCCTTCTCGTTACTTCTACTTCGGTGCCGGGAGCGCGCCCGCGAGCTCGGCGATGTCGGCCAGCATGCGCGCGGTGTCGGGCTCCCGGCCGGTGAAGAGACGGAAGGCGTCCGCCGCCTGGAAGACGGCCATGCCGCCGCCGTCGAGCGTGGCGCAGCCCGTCGCACGGGCCGTGCGCAGCAGCTCGGTCTCCAGCGGGCGGTAGACCACCTCGGCGACCCAGAGGCCGGGATGCAGCAGTTCGGCCGGGAAGGGCAGGCCGGGGTGGGCGGCCATACCGGTGGGCGTCGCGTGCACCAGGCCGTCGGCGCCGCCGGCCCGGCCGATCAGCGCCGCCAGCCGGTCGGGGGTCGCGGCGGTGGCCCGGCCGGTGCCGAAGTGCCGGTTGAGGGACGCGGCGAGGTCGGCGGCCCGGTCGGGCAGCGCGTCGACGACAGTGACCCGACCGGCGCCGAGGGTGAGCGTGGCGTGGGCGACGGCCGCGCCCGCGCCCCCGGCTCCGAGCTGCACGACCCTTTCCAGCGGGGCGTCGGGCAGACCGCGCGCGAAGGACGCGGCGAAGCCGGTCACATCGGTGTTGTGGCCGATCGCGCGGCCGTCCTCGAAGACCACCGTGTTGACGGCGCCGAGCGCCTCGGCCTGCGGATCGAGGCCGTCGAGGTGTTCGATGACGAGCTGCTTGCACGGGTGCGTGATGTTCAGCCCGTCGAATCCGAGGTCACGGGCGGCGCGTACGAGATCGCCCACCGCGTGCGCCTCGACGCCCAGGGAGTCGATGTCGATGAGCCGGTACAGATAGCGCAGTCCCTGCCGGTCGGCCTCCCGCTCGTGCAGTGCGGGGCTCAGCGACGGGCCGATGCCGGAGCCGACGAGCCCTACGAGAAACGAGTCCTTGGCCACGACGGACCTCCTGTGCGACTGCGGCTCACTAATGTACGAACTAGTACGTTAGCTATATCAGCATCACCGCTCACCGGGGAAGCCCCCCGGAGTGCTTCGGGAATGCTCGCGGGCCTGCTTCTAGAATCACGGGACTGGCCCCTCGCCCGAAGGAACCCGATGACCAGCGTCGAAGAACCGGCACGCACAGGCGGGCGCATCCGCGACGCCGCCCGGACCAGGGCCGAGATCCTCGACGTGGCCACCAAGGAGTTCGCCCGGGCCGGCCTGGCGGGGGCCCGGGTGGACGAGATCGCCGCCCTCACCCGCACCACCAAGCGGATGATCTACTACTACTTCGGCGGCAAGGAACAGCTGTTCACGGCCGTCCTGGAGCGGGCGTACTCCGTGATCCGGCAGGCCGAACAGGACCTCGACGTCGAGCATCTGGACCCGGTGGCGGCCATCCGGCGCCTCGCGGAGCTCACCTTCGACCACCATGAGGCACACCCCGACTTCATCCGTCTGGTGAGCATCGAGAACATCCACGAGGCCGAGCACATCGCCGCCTCCGAGCAGCTCGGGAGGATCGGTTCGCCCGCGCTGGAGGTGATCCACCGGATCCTGGAGTCGGGCCGCAAGTCGGGCCTGTTCACGGCCGACGTGGACGCCGTGGACCTGCACGCCATGATCAGCTCCTTCTGCTTCTTCCGGGTGGCCAACCGGCACACCTTCGGCGCGCTGTTCGGCCGCGACCTGACGGCCCCGGACCAGCGGGAGCACTACCGGGCGATGCTCGGCGACATGGTCATCGCCTATCTGACGGCGGACCGCACGGCCTGACGAGGGCACTGCGCGGGTCGGCAAGGGGGAAGATCCTCCGCCGCGACCTCTTGACACCCGGGAAACGTGGGCGCAACATCCGTAGCCAACCGCTACTAACTATCCAGTGGGTTAATTAAACCGGGTAGCTCCCGGCAGAGCCGTCCCGTCACCCCAGGGATCCGGCGCTTCCTCCTCACTTCCCTTCCCCTCCGCTCACTCCACGTATGTTGGAGTTCCCTCGAAGGAGCACGCCGTGGCGGATTCCGTCGCACCCCACGACCCCGCAGCACCCCTGGGCGCTCCACCCGGGGGCCAGCCGAAGAAGGCCGCCACGGCCGCCTGGATCGGCAGCGCCCTGGAGTACTACGACTTCTTCATCTACGGCAGCGCCGCCGCCCTGATCTTCCCCAAGGTCTTCTTCGACGAGTCCGACCCGGCCACCGCGACCCTGCTGTCGCTGGGCACGTTCGGTGTCGCGTACGCCGCCCGCCCGGTCGGCGCGCTCTTCCTGGGCCACTTCGGCGACCGGCTGGGCCGCAAGAAGATCATGGTCTTCACGCTGATCCTGATGGGCCTGTCGACGTTCCTCATCGGCTGTCTGCCCACCCGCGACCAGGTCGGCACCCTCGCCCCGGTCCTGCTCGTGCTCTGCCGTGTCCTCCAGGGCATCTCGGCCGCCGGTGAGCAGGCGAGCGCCAACTCGATGACGCTCGAACACGCCCCGCCGGACCGGCGCGGCTTCTTCACCAGTTTCACCCTGAGCGGCACCCAGGGCGGCCAGCTCCTCGCCACACTGGTCTTCATCCCGATCGCCGCGATGCCCGAGGACCAACTCCTGTCCTGGGGCTGGCGCATCCCGTTCTGGCTGAGCATCGCGGTCGCCGTCGTCGGCTACGTCATCCGCCGCAAGCTGGAGGAGACCCCGGCCTTCGCCGAGCAGGCCGCCTCCGAGGGTGTCGTGAAGCTGCCGCTGCTGATCCTGCTGCGCGAGCACTGGGCGGACGTACTGCGGGTGGTCGCGGGCGCACTGGTCGCCTCCGTCTCCACGATCTTCACGGTCTGGGCGCTGGCATACGCGACCAGCGACTCGGTCGGCATGAACCGCTCGTCGATGCTGTGGGTGGCGGCGCTCGCCAACCTGGTCGCGCTGGCCGCGATTCCGCTCTGGGCCACGCTGTCCGACCGCATCGGCCGCCGCCCGGTGTTCCTGGCCGGCGCCGCAGGCAGCGGGGTCATGATGTTCGTCTATCTGTGGGCGATCTCCACGGGCTCGTACCCGCTGATCCTCGTCCTCGGCATCGTCACCTTCGGTGTGGTCTACAGCGCCGCGAACGGCACCTGGCCCTCCTTCTACGGCGAGATGTTCACGACCCGGGTACGCCTGTCGGGCATGGCGATCGGCACGCAGATCGGCTTCGCCGTCGCCGGTTTCGCGGTGACCTTCGCCGCGGAGATCGCCGGTCCGAACGGGGACGACTGGTTCGCCGTCGCCTTGTTCACGGCGGCCCTGTGCATCCCGCCGGTGCTGGCCGCGATCACGGCACGCGAGACACACCGGGTGCCGACGGAGCGACTCGGCGAGCGCGGCGCCGAGAACGTGGCGAAGCGCGAGGCCGTGTCGGCCTGAGCCTCACTCTCCCAAGTCCCCGGCAGCCATGGGCTGTTCGGGGACTTGGGCATGCCGGGGAAGCGTGCCCTGTCATCTCTCACCCGCCGCGCGGTTGACAGATGACAGGGCACGCAAGAACATCGGCCGAAACGAGTACAAAAGCACAGCACCTCCGCGCGTACCGGCCGGTTTCAGGGGCGGCCGGTACGCGCGGATCCGTCGTTGACTATCGTTGCCCGATCACCAGTACGACAGGCGGGCGGGCGATAGTGACGGGGGCCGGGTGGATACGGGTGCCGGTCGGGGACGACTCGGCCCGCTGGACCACGCGGAGCCGGAGCCACAAGGTCCTGCTCGTCGTCCACAACGTGACCTCGGCGACCCGGCTCCTGGACGTACTGCCCCTCTTCCACGACGACTTCAGGGTCCAGCTGCTCGTGACCTGCACGGAGTCGTCCGTGTTCCGCTCGGGCGTCGCCGAGTTGCTGGCGGAGACAGGGGTGCCTGTACTGCCATGGGAGCAGGCCGTCAAGACGCCGGTGTCGTTGGCGATATCGGCGAGCTTCGGCGGTCAACTCCCGGACATTATCGGACACTTGACCATACTGTCTCACGGCGTCGGATACACTAAGAGGCTCGCGACACCCAACACCCAACACCCAACACCCAACACCCAACAGCGGGCGGCGGGCGGCGGGAGTGCCGAAGCCGGGGGGCCGGTCTTCGGGTTGTCGCCCGAGTGGTTGCTCGACGAGCACGGCGTTCCCGTCGCGGACGCCCTCGTCCTGTCGCATCCCGAGCAGTACGAGCGACTGCGCACCGCCTGCCCCGAGGCCGCGTCCACTGCCGTACTCGCCGGTGACCCCTGCTGGGACCGTATGCTCGCGGCGCGGCGCTGCCGTGACCGCTTCCGCCGGGCCCTCGGCATCCGTGCCGGGCAGCGGCTGGTGCTCCTCAACTCCACCTGGAACCCCGAGTCGCTGTTCGGCGACGGTGGCAGCGATGACGTCCTTCCGTCACTCCTCCCCCGGTTGGCCTCGGAGTTCCCGGCCGACGAGTACCGGTTCGCGGCGGTTCTCCACCCCAACATCTGGCACGGCCACGGTCCAGGACAGATCCGTGCCTGGCTCGACAGAGCCCGGCGCGCCGGGCTCACGCTCATCGACCCGCTGCACGGCTGGCGGCAGGCACTGATCGCGGCCGACGCGGTGATCGGCGACCACGGTTCGGTGACCTACTACGCGGCCGCGCTGGGCACCCCCGTCCTGCTGGGAGCCGCTCCCCTCGCCGGCCTCGCGCCCGAGGCTCCCGTCCACGACTTCGTGCGCGACGCCCCGCGTCTCGACCCGGCACTCCCGCTGCGCCCTCAGGTGGAGGCAGCCGTCCGCGACCACCGGCCCCGCCCCGAACCGGCCGAGTTCATCAGTTCCGTACCCGGCGAGTCGGCCACCCGGCTGCGCCGCCTCTTCTACGAGGTTCTCGGCATCCCCGAGCCGGACGGACCCGCCCTGCTCGAACCCCTCCCCCTGCCACCGTACGAACCCCCTTCCCGCACCGTGCCGTTGCTCGTACTCACCCGGCTGCTGGGCGCCGGCGAGATCGAGGTCACCCGGTACGCCGGACAGCACCTGCCCGCGGACAGTGCCGGCGAGATGCACATGGCGGCACACGAGGAGACCCGCGAGGCCCACCAACTCGCCCTTGCCGACGTGGTGTTCCGGTACGGCCGACCGGACGACGCACGTCTCGGCCCGCCGGAACTGTGGACGACGGAGGCCCTCGCCCTGCATCCGCAGTGCACGCTGGCCGCCCATGTCGGCGGACCCGGTGAATGCACGGTCCGTACGCGTGACGGTGAACTGCTGCGGATTCGCGGCGAGTCCGACGCGGACGCCGACCCGGCCGTGTACGCCTCGGCCCTGTACGCGTGGCTCGCAGCCGGCAAGTCGCTGGACGAGCCGGTCGCCCAAGGGCTGACGGTCCGGACGGGAGCGTTCACCCACCGGACGACGGTCACCCGACGCTGACGCACCGCTCCCGCAGTATCCGCAGATGAGCAAGGTGGTAGACGGCGTTCTCCTGCCCGAGGGCCTCGGTCGCCGCGTCGACCAGGGCCAGGGCGGCCGTGGACTCCGCACCGTCCAGGTGGGTTTCGGCGAGGTCGGTGAGCGTGCGGGCGGTGTTGTACGCCTCGCCGCTGTCCCGGAAGAAGCGCAGCGCCCGCTCCAGTCGCTCACGGGCCTCGTCGCGGCGGCCGAGGCCTCGCAGGGCGCGACCCCGGTGACGCTCCAACAGGGCGCGGGCGCGCGGGAGGTCGGCGGCGCCCTCGTCGGTGGGCCCGATGCCGTCGAGGATCCCGGCGGCCTCCTCGAAGGAGTCGTACGCCTCGGTGAAGCGCCACTGGCGCAGCCGGAGCAGACCGAGGAACTCGACGGCGGAGGCGTGGCCCCGCGTGTGTCCGGCGGCCCACTCGTCCCGGGCTGCCGCGAGGGCTTCCGGTTCCGCCTCGTCCCAACGGCGCGACTCGGTCAGGGAGTGCGCGAGTTGGGCGTGCAGGGAGCCCGCCGTGCGGCTGCCGGGGAAGTGGGCGTCGGCGATCCGGGCGCCGGTCTGCAGCGCGGGGAGCAGGACGTCATGGTGACCGGCCTTGAGCTGGAGCGGCCACAGCGCCTGGCACAGCCGTACGACGGTGTCCCAGTCGCGGAACTCCTCGGCAGCGCGGACCGCCTGGACCAGGTTCTGCGCCTCGGCGGCGAGGGCGGCCACGGCCGTGCCCCGGTCGCCGTACGAGACCGGCGACGTTCCGGCCGGGACGCGCCAGCTCTCCGGGAGCGCGGCCCGCGCGGCGCCCACCGCCAGGTGCAGATAGTGCTCGACGGTTCGGGAGACGGCCGCCGAGCACGCGGCGATGCCGTCGGTGGCGGCGGCGACGCGCTCGGCGTGGGCGCGTACCGCCGGGCGGTAGCGGTAGCGGCCGGAGTCCGTGTGTTCGAGGAGCAGCGCGTCGGCGAGTTCTTCGAGCAGCCGGGCAGCCTCGGCCTCGGTGAGGTCGGCGGCGCGCGCGGCTGCGGCGGCGTCGAGGTCCGGCCAGGCATACAGCCCCGCCAGACGGTAGAGGCGGGCGGCGTCGGGGCTGAGCAGCCGGTAGGAGTCCTCGGCGGCGGCGCCCACCGCATCCGGGACATCCGGGACGGGATCACCGACAGGGCTCCGTGTGGTCGCCGCCGGGATGACGGCGGTCAGGCGGGGTGCCGCTGCCCGTAGGGCGTACGGCGAGCCGGCGCAGCGGTCGAGGACGCCGGGCAGGGTGGCGCGGGCCGCGCCGATCGCGGGTTTGCCGACCAGGTCGGTGAGCAGCCGCACCGCGTCCTTGCGTGCCAGGGGACCGACCGGGACGCGCAGCGCGTCGAGGCCGGCGAGTGGCTGTCGGGCGACGACCAGGGTGACGACGCCCGGCGACGAGGTGAGCAACGCCCTTACCTGACCTGCCGATTGGGCGTGGTCGAGCACGAGGAGCAGGCGCCGGTCGGCGAGGCAGCGCCGGAGGAGGTCGGCACGGTCGGCGGCAGCGGGCGGTACTTCCTCGTCCGGCAGGCCGAGTTGGCGCAGCAGGGTCCCGAGGGCGGCGTCGGAGCCGAGGGCGCGCAGATCCGCGTAGAGCTGCCCGTCGGGGAAGCGGGCCTGTTGCCGCCAGCCCCAGTGGATGGCGAGGGTGCTGGTGCCGATGCCTTCCGGGCCGTGCAGGAGAGCCAGCCTGGGGCGGCCGTCGAAGGCGCGGGTGGCCTCCTTGTCCAGCGATTTCAGGGCTTCCTGACGGTCCGTGAAAAAGCGCGGGGAGGGCGGCAGTCCGGCCCGGCGCGCGAAGGTGCCGGGGAGATCGCCCCGTACGGCAACGCCCTGGGCGAACAGGGTCCAGGCGCGGGCGAGTTGGGGGTCGTTCAGCACACCGTCGTGCACGAGGTGGGCGACCTCGGTCAGCCGGCCGGGTGTGGTGGGCGCGGCGACCTCGCGCCCGGCGACACGGCGGACCAGACCTCCGGCCGTCTCCCAGGCCCACCTGCCGGCTTCGCTGCCCATCCCCGATCCGACGGCTCCGAGTACCGCGCTGATGGCGCCCAGCGAAATCGGATCCAGCATCCAGCGAACTCCCCGTCTCCCGCGCCCCGCACGGCCGTTGAGCCGCTCTGTGGATCAACCCTATCGGCAGTGCGGGGACACTGACGGGGAGTCACCCGCCCTGGTTCACCAAGGGCCTGTCGTTCGGATCACGCCTGGGCCGTGGGGCGCGGTATGCCGTACACCCTGTCCACCCTGATCCGCAGCACGAGCCGCCGGTCCCGGACCATGACCGCGCGGTAGTCGTCCCAGTCGGGGTGCTCGCCCCGCACCGCCCGGTAGAGCCGGACCAGTTCCTCCACGGTTTCGTCGTCCGGGGCCTGGGCCACGGGCGTCAGGTCGGCCACGCCCTCGACCACGGTGTACGCCCAGCGGTCGTCGCTGGTCACGTGGTAGGAGACCCGCGGGTCCCGGCGCAGGTTGCGGGTCTTGGCGCGGGAGTCCGTGAGGGAGATACGGATGGTGCGTTCGCCCGGGTCGTAGGCGTGGTTGACGTTCGAGAGCTGGGGGCGGCCGTCGGCCTTGATGGTCGTCAGCACTCCACCGCCGTACTCGGAGAGCAGCTTGAGGAGCAGGTCCTGCGCATCGTCCTGAGTCATGTCTCGCTCAACGTGCTCCCACGCTCCTCCATTCCGACGCTTCCGGAGTAGACACTGTCTACCGGCTCTTGGTAGACAGTGTCTATGAGTGATTCACTGCGTACCCGGCTCATCGACGTCGGCGTCGACCTGGTGACCGCGGAAGGTGTCCACGCGCTCACCCTCCGGGAGATCGCCCGCCGCGCCGGGGTCTCGCACGGCGCCCCGCGCCGCTACTTCCCGACCCATCTGGAGCTGCTGTCGGCCATCGCACGCCGTGGCTTCACCGAACTGGCGGCCAGGGGATCGCGGGCGGTCGAGGAGATCGGCCCCGGTACGGCGGGACCCCGGGAGCAGATCGCCGTGCTCGGGCGCGTGTACCTCGACTTCGCCCTCGCCAACCGGGGCATGCACGAGCTGATGTTCCGTCACGATCTGCTGGAGAGCAACAAGTTGGGGCTGCGCGAGGCCAGCCTGCCGGTCTTCGCACTGCTGGTGGATCTCGTCGGACAGATCCGGCCGGACGCCGACGCCCGGCTCGTCGCCGGGGCGCTGCTGGCGAACCTCTACGGCATCGCCCAGCTGTGGACCTGGGGCAGCCTCCAACTCACCACGGGAGCCGACGACTTCGCGCCCCTGCTGCGTACGGCCCTCGACGCGCACCTCGGGCCGGAGGAGCGGTGAGCGCGCATCGGCTCCGGGAGGCCGGGGGCCGTCCCCCGGGACGGCGCAGCACCCTCGCGAGCAGTGTGATCGGGGCAGTTGTCGTCGCCCTCGACGGCACCGTGCTGACCATCGCGCAGCCCACGCTGCAACGGGATCTGCACGCCTCCTTCACCGAGGTCCAGTGGACGAGCACCGGGTATCTCATCGCGGTGGCGAGTCTGCTCGTGTTCGCCGGTCGCCTCGGGGACCGGTACGGGCACCAACGGCTCTTCGCCATCGGGGTGCTGGGCTTCGGAGCGGTGTCGGCGGGCATCGGGTTCGCGTCCGGCGTGGGCTGGGTGATCGCACTGCGGGTCGTCCAGGGGATCTTCGGCGCGCTGCTGCAACCCGCCACGCTCGGGATGCTGCGGGCCGCGTTCCCGCCCGACCGGCTGGGGATGCCGATCGCGTTGCGGACCAGTGCGATCGGGGTGGCCGCGGCGGCCGGACCGCTGGTGGGCGGCGTGCTGGTGACCCACCTGGGCTGGCGCGCGGTGTTCTTCCTCAACGTCGTGCCGGCGCTGGTGCTGGGCGCAATGGCGTTGCTCGTCCGCGTTCCCGGCCCGCGTCCATCGCCCGCACCCGGACACGGGCACCTCGACCTGTCCGGCGCGGCCCTGCTCGCGCTGTCCCTCGCCTGCCTCGTGCACACGCTCGTCGGTGTCCCCGAGCACGGCTGGAGTCCGTCGACCGTCCTCGGGCTGCTCACGGCGGCGGGCGCGGGCCTCGTCCTCGTACGCCATGAACGGCGTACCACCGACCCGCTGCTACCCCCCGACGTGCTCGGATCAGGGGTCGTGGGAGCCGCGCTGGGCATTCTCGTGACCGCTTCGGCTGCGATGTTCGGCACACTCTTCGTGGCCAGCTATGTGCTCCAGGACGAACTGGGCATGAACCCGTTGCGCACCAGCCTCACCGCGCTGCCCGGCGGTGTGGCGATGGTGCTGGGCGCGCCGATGGCTGCCGTGCTCCTGCGTCGGTACGGGGCCCGGCGTACGACCTCGGCCGGCCTGCTCGTGCTCGCGCTCGGGGTGCTCGTGCTGTTCCGGGCGGCCGGGGCCGAGGCGGTCGGCGGTGGATTCCTGCTGCTCGGAGCGGGTTTCGGTACCGTGATGGTGACCGCGACCGCCGTCGTCGTACGGCATGCGGCAGCCGAGTCCGCAGGGGTGGCGGGCGGGTTGCAGCAGACCGCGATGAACGTCGGACCGGTCCTCGGAGTGGCCGCCGCGGCGACGCTCGCCGCCGTCACCGACGGACTTCGGACGTCGTTGCCCGTGCTGGCGGGTATATCAGTGGTGGGTGTACTGGCCGCCCTGAAACTGCCTGACCTGGGTGACCTGCGGGCGACGCCTGCGGGGTCCCTGCGTCACCATGGGGGGTCTGAGGCCTGAGGTGATCCTGTCGGGGTATGACAGGGCGGCACTTCAAGCGACCGGAGGGGAACGATGGCACAGCTGCGACAAGAGGTCGAACCGGGCGAGGTCGGACTGGACGCGAAGGCGCTGGACCGCCTCGACCAGCACTTCGCCCACTGTGTCGACGAAGGACGTCTGCCCGGCTTCCTCGTGTCCGTGGCCCGCGCCGGCCGCGTCGCACACCTCACCACGCACGGCCGGCGCGACCTGGCAGCCGACCTTCCGGTCGAGACCGACACCCTGTGGCGGATCTACTCCATGAGCAAGCCGCTCACCTCGGTCGCCGCGCTGATCCTGCTGGAGGAGGGCCGGCTCGCGCTCACGGACCCCGTCTCCCGCTTCCTGCCGGAGTTCGCCGACCCGCAGGTGTACGTGAGCGGTTCCGGGAGCGACGTCAGCACCCGGCCCGCCGAACCCCTCCTGATCCGGCACCTGATGACCCACACGGCGGGTCTCACCTTCGCCTTCTACCACTCGCACCCCGTCGACGCCCTGTACCGCGCCGCCAACCTGGAGTCGTCGGTGGTGCCGGGCTCGACCCTGGCCGAGACGTGTTCGGTGTACGCACGTCTGCCGCTCCAGTTCGAGCCGGGCACCCAGTGGAACTACTCGGTCGCCACGAACGTCCTGGGCCGGGTCATCGAGGTGGCGTCCGGGCAGTCGCTGGACGAGTTCGTCGCCGACCGGGTCTTCCGCCCGCTCGGCATGACGGACGCCGGTTTCTGTGTGAACGGCGAACAGGCGGCCAGGCTGTCCGAGTTGTACGGGGAGACCGAGGACGGCGGCATCGAGCCGATCCTCGGCCTGCCCCTGAAGGACCGGCCCCGGTTCCTGTCCGGCAGCGGCGGTGTCGTCGCCACCGCCCACGACTACCACCGGTTCATGGAGATGCTGCGCCGGGGCGGCGAACTCGACGGCGTCCGCATCCTGTCGTCCGAGACCGTGTCCCTGATGACCTCCAACCATCTCCCGGACGGCGCCGACCTGCGCACCTTCGGCGCCCGTCCCCACGACGAACCCGGCAACGCGGGCGTCGGCTTCGGCCTCGGGGTCTCGGTGGTGATCGACCCGGACCGCACCCTGGCTCCGGCCGGCCTCGGCACGTACGGCTGGAGCGGGGTGGCGACGACGACGTTCTGGGTCGACCCGGGCCGTGATCTGACCGTGCAGTTCATGACCCAGGTACGACACAGGACGAGTCGGTCGTACTGGCAGGACCTCAAGCGTCTGGTGCATGAGGCGGTCGTCACCGAGTAGCGGGCAACGGATACCGGGTATCGGGTATCGGATATCGGGTAGTTGGCGGGGAGCGCGCCGCCGTCAGCCGACGGTGAGCCTGAACTCCATTCCCTCCCCGCCGAGTTCACTCAGCCACTCCTCCGAACGCCGTGCCGTCTCGGCGGCGCGGCTCAGGCCGGGCGGCAGCGAACCGTCGAGGATGTGGCGAACCCCCAGGGCGAGCGTGCGGGAGACACAGCGGGCCATCGCGCTCTCGGCCGCGTCGCCCTCCAGGTCGAGGAGACAACGGCCGGACCAGCTCCGCCGGCGCCCGGGATCGCCGTCCCCCTCCCCCACCCCCTCCGCGTCCACTTCCACGTCCAGGGAGACGGCGAGGACCACGCGGTCGCGGTCGGCGTCGGTCGTCGGATAGCGCGCCGCCAACTCCCTCGCCAGGGCACCGATCCGCTCGTCGTCGCCGCCCTTCAGCTCCTCGAAGACGGAGCCCCAGGCGCTGAGCCAGCCGTCAAGCCGCAGGGTGCCCCGGACGAAGGTCCGCGCCTGCCAGGCCGTCGGCAGTTCGTACTGCTCGACGAACGGCACGCTGTCCCGGTTCGGGTACACCTCGAAGGTCTCCCCGTCGATCACATGCGGACGCGTGACCTCCCAGGGCCTCTCGGCGACGGTCTCGGCACCTTCTTCGATGTAACGGGCGGGCGAGCGAAGGGCGTTGAGTACTCCGGCAGGTGCCCAGCTGAACCTGTACCTGAAGTCGTTGGGCACCGCGGGGATGCCTCCGCAGTACGACGTGAGGCGGTACGAGGCCGGCGTGCCGGCGCCGATCGCGTGCTCGGCGCGGGTGATCAGGCTGTGCGCGAAGAGATGGTCGATGCCAGGGTCGAGCCCGCATTCGGTGAGGACGACCAGACCGCCCGCCTCGGCTGCCGGAACCTGTTCGAGCACCGGCTCCGACACATAGCTCGAGCACGCGAAGTGGGCACCGCCCCGCACACAGGCCGCCAGCAGCGGGGCGTGCTCGGGCGCGGGGAGCATGGAGACGACCACGTCTCCGGGGGCCAGTTCGGCGCTGAGCGCGGCGAGGGTGTAGGCGCGGGGTTCGGCGCGGCCGGTGAGGCCCAGGTGAGTCAGCGCCTCGGCCGCACGCTCCTCCGTACGGTGCCACACCCGTACGTGCCGCACGGCGTCGCTGTCGCACAGTGCGGCCAGTCCGCCGCCCGTGGACAGGCCCACGCCGATCCAGTGGACGGTGCCGCTCGCGGGAACCGTGTCCGTCATGCGCCCACTCCCCCTTCGCTCCCCGAGCTTCCCGACTCGCCCTTGAGCAGGCCCAGTTCACGGCACGTCTCGTCGAACCGTGCCAGACAGCGCCCCCATGGTCCGCCCACCTCGAAGTCGAGCAGCTGGGGCACCAGGGCGGCCGAGAAGTCCGCGCTCGCCTCGCGGGGCAGCAGGGACGGCAGGTTGTCGATGGCGATCAGGTCGAGCGGCGGCTCGTCCCGCAGTCGGCGTACGGGGTCGTCCCAGGTGGTGGCGGTGTCGTACACCGGGAGGAGGTTCATGGGCGATCCGACGTCGACGGTGACGTCCGCGAGGGTGCGCAGTCGGCGGCCGGGTGTGTCCAGGTCCTCGTCCGTCAGGAAGGGCGGGACGGGGCGGGTGGTGAGAACGGTGTTGACCAGCAAGTCGTGGGCCAGCAGGGCCGGTCTGTCCAGGTTCCGCGTCTCGGCCAGGTCCCAGCAGGTGGGGTCGACCCCGGCCTCGTCGAGCGCGACCCGCGCACCCCGGCCGCTGCGGCCCAGGGCGCCGATGACCAGCGCGCTCAACCGCGTTCCGGGCGCCCGGAGTTCGGCCTCCAGCGCCTCCTTGGTGGTCGGAAGCAACGGAGTCGCCAACCTGCCCCGGTGCTGGAGCACGGCGAGGGCGGCCCCCAGATACCCGGCCCAGTAACCGAAGGCCGCCAGCCTCCTCCCCCGGTCGTCCGCCAGATACTCCAGGTCCAGCAGGGCCCCGCCCCCGGCGACGAAGCGGCCCAGCAGCTCGGCCGCGCCCGGCTGGCCCTTGTAGGCGTGCCCGAAGTAGATGTGCCGGTGGCGCAACTCGCCCGGCTGGTCCGGGAGTTCCTTGAGGCCGACGATCACCGCGTCCGAGGGCGCGGAGACCCAGGACCCGGCGTCGGCAGCGGCGCAGCCGACCGCCTCGTACTCCTCCGTCGGAAAGATCCGCTGGGGGGAGTCCTCGACGGTCAGGCGTACCCCCTGTTCGACGAGGCGCCGGGCGTCGGACGGGACGACGGGCGTGCGGCGTTCGGTCGTACGGGTCTCGTGGCGCAGCCACAAGTGGAGCTCGGTCATACGAGGTTGACCTCCGGGCGCAGGGCATCGGCCGCGAAACGGCCGGCGCTCAAGGGGCTGATGTCGACGAAGGGTACGCGGCCGAGGTAGAGGTCGCGGACCACCTCGCCGACCGCCGGCCCCTGGAGGAAACCGTGGCCGGAGAACCCCGTCGCGTAGAGGAAGCGGGTGGGTGAACTCGCCTCCCCGATCAGGGCGTTGTGGTCCGGGGTGATCTCGTACAGACCCGCCCAGCCGCCGGTGCGGCGCAGGTCGAGCAGGGCGGGCGCCCGGTGTTCCATCGCCTCGTACAGGCGCGGGATCCAGCGGTCGTGGGTGTCGATGGAGAAGCCGGTCGTCTCGTCGGGGTCGGACATGCCGAGGAGGAGTCCGGGCCCCTCGGTGTGGAAGTAGAGGCTGCTGCTGAAGTCGATGGTCATGGGGAGCGTCGGCGGCAGTCCGGGGACCGGTTCGGTGACCGCGATCTGGCGGCGCAGGGGCTCGACGGGCAGTTCCACGCCCGCCATCGCACCGACCGCCCGTGACCAGGCGCCGGCCGCGCAGATCACGGTGTCGGTGGCGATCCGTCCCTTGTCGGTGACCACGGCCGTGATGGTGTCGCCGTCGCGTTCGATGCCGGTGACCTCGGTGTGGCGCATGAGGGTGGCGCCGTGGCGGCGGGCGGCAGCGGCATAGCCGTGGACCACCGCCTCCGGGGTGCAGTGGCCGTCGTCGGGCGAGTAGGCCGCCGCCAGCAGGCCGTCCGTGCTGATCAGCGGCGAGAGACGGCGTGCCTCGGCCGGGGTGAGCATGCGGCTCGGCACACCCAGGCCGTTCTGCAGGACGACCCCCGCCTCGAAGGACGCGACGTCCTCGGGCGTGGAGAGGAGGAAGAGATAGCCGACCCGGTGCAGTCCGATGTCGTGTCCGATCTCCTCCCCGAACCGCCCGAACGCCTCCAGGCTCCGCGCCCCGAGCTGGATGTTGAGCTCGTCGGAGAACTGCGCCCGGACCCCGCCGGCCGCCCGCGAGGTGGACCCGGACGCCAGTTCGTCACGCTCGACGAGAACCACGTCCGGTACACCCGCCCGGGCCAGCTGGTAGGCGATGCTCGTGCCCATCACCCCACCGCCGATCACGACCACGTCCGCCCGCGTCGGGGTCATCGGGCCACCCCCTTCGCCGCGCAGGAGAGGAGGCCGTCAGCGCCCGTACGAGCCGCCCGCACTCCCGTGCGGACCTGCCGATCCGTGTGAGCGTGCTGTCCGACGCGCAGGGCCTCGACAACCGTCCGGGGAACCTTCATCGCCCCACCCCGCGTGCCGCGTGGACGACGGCCCAGGCCGCCGCCGCGTCCTGCACACCGAGCCCGACGCTGTTGTAGAAGACGATGTCGTCGGGGCCGGTTCGGGCGGTCCGGGCGCCCGTGAGGACGTCGCCGAGCCCGATCAGGTCCGCGCGGGCCAGCAGCCGGTCGCGCAGGGCGTCGACCACCGGTCCGGCGTGTTCCGCCGCTGTCGCCGGGTCGTCGACGACGACGGCCGCCGCCCGCCATACGACTCCGGCGTCGACCTCGCTGCGGGTCGGCTCGAACGACCCCACACTGACCACCGTGCACCCGGGATCGAGCCATGCGCCCCGCACGACGGGGGTGGTGCTGAGGGTGCAGGCCGCCACCAGGGAAGCCCCGGTCACCGCCTCCCGGGGCGTGGCGGTCGCCTCGACGGCGATGCCGAGTTCGGCGGCGAGCAGCTCCGCCGCCCGGACTCGCCGCTCCGGGTTCGGACTCCACACCCGTACGGACTTCAGGTCCCGTACCCGGGCGACGGCCCGCGCGTGGGCGAGGGCCTGGGTGCCCGAGCCGATCAGGGCCAGTTCGGCGCTGTCGGCGGTGGACAGCGCGTCGAAGGCCACGGCACCGGCGGCGGCCGTACGCAGGGTCGTGACCGCCGTGCCGTCCATGACGGCGACGAGTTCGCCCGTCACCGGGTCGAGGGCGGTGATGACGGCGTGCACGGTCGGCAGGCCGATCGCCGCGTTGCCCGGGTTGACGCTGCCGAACTTCGCCACCGCACCCGTGTCCCGGGACAGCCGGGAGACGTACGCGAAGACCACACTGTCGTCGAAGCGGCTGGGATGCATGATCTTCCCGGGCAGATCAGGCGTACCGGCAGCACCCGCACCCAACGCGCCGAACGCCGCGCGCTGCGAGGCGATCGCCGTGTCGATGTCGAGGAGGGCCGTCACCTGGTCCCGGGAGAGGAAGAGGACGTCATCGGTCATTCCCTCTTCCTTTCCGGAATCGGGGCTTCTGGCACCCCCCGCGCGCGTCCGAGTGACGTGCGCCCCCTGATCGGGGCTCCCGGCCGGGTCTCCCGGTCGGGTCAGGACCAGTGGGCCACCGCGTCGAGGTGCGGCAGGACGTGGTCGAGACGCTCCCGCTTGGTCCGCAGGTAGGTGATGTTGTTCTCGCACGGCGGGATCAGCAGCGGCACATCCTCGGCGATCTTGATGCCGTGGCGGAGCAACGCCTCGCGCTTGCGCGGGTTGTTGGACATCAGCCGCACCGAACGGACACCCAGGTCGTGGAGGATCTCCGCCGCGACGCCGTAGTCACGGGAGTCCACCGGCAGACCCTGCGCGAGGTTCGCCTCGACGGTGTCCAGACCCTCCGCCTGAAGCTGCATCGCGCGCAGCTTGGCGAGCAGCCCGATACCCCGGCCCTCATGCCCCCGGAGGTAGACGAGAATGCCGCTTCCCTCGGCGACTATCGCGCGCAGCGCGGAGTCGAGCTGGTCGCCGCATTCGCAGTGCTGGGAGCCGAAGGCATCGCCCGTCAGGCATTCGGAATGCAGCCTGGTGAGAACGTCGTCCTCGGCGATCTCACCGTAGACCAGCGCCACTTGCTCGTCACCGCGATCGTGGTCCATGTATCCGACCGCCTGGAAATCGCCGTACACGGTGGGCAACGGCGCATTCACCACGCGTTCCACTCCCGAGGCCTGGGAGGCTTTGCCGAGTACGCCAATTTTTTCTGTCATGATCTGGTTCCTAAGCAGAGACGAAAGGCCGGGAGAACATGGATGAATCGGGAATACGGTCGACGGCGTCCGTAGCGTTGCCCACTGGCGGCCTGTTGCCGGTGGACACTACGGAAGACGTACGGACACGAGCCGCCGGCGTCTCAACGCAGGTCGCCGTTCTTCCGGTCGGGAGCTTTGAACAACATGGTCCCTTCCTTCCGTTGACGACCGACACCCTGGTCGCCTGTGCCATTGCCCGGGAGATCGCCTCCGCATACCCGGTGCACCTCCTTCCGCCGGTGACCATCGCGTGCTCGCACGAGCACGCGGCCTGGCCGGGAACCGTCAGCATCTCCTCCGTGACCCTTCACGCGGTAGTACGGGACATCGCCGATTCGCTGCGCCGCTCGGGCGTGGACGCCCTGGTGATCGTCAACGGACACGGCGGAAACTACGTACTGGGCAACGTCGTTCAGGAATCCTCCGCGCGCGGTGAGCGTATGGCGCTGTTCCCGGCCGGGGAGGACTGGGAGACGGCGCGCGAGCGGGCCGGAGTGGTGACCTCGCTGCTCACCGACATGCACGCGGGGGAAATCGAGACCTCCATCCTGCTGCACGCTCATCCTGAATTGCTCCGTCCCGGTTTTGAGACCGCTGATTTCGTCGCCGACGACCGCCGTCATCTCCTCACCCTCGGCATGGCCGGTTACACCGATTCCGGTGTCATCGGCCGCCCTTCGCTGGGATCCGCCGAAAAGGGGAAGGCCCTGCTGGCGAGCTTCGCCGAGTCCTTCGGAACGTATTTCTCGATGCTCACCGATGCCGATGCCGGGGCTGACTCCGGGGCCGGCGACCAGAAGTAGCGGACGACCAGGACGACCGCGCCGGGCAGGGCGGCCACGAAGCTCAGCACGCCGTACACGACGGCGACGCTCAGGCCCATGCTGGCACCCAGCCCCGCAGCGCCGAACGCCCAGGCGGTGACACCCTCGCGGGGTCCCCAGCCACCGACGTTCAGCGGCACCCCCATCGCCAGCAGCGCCAGTACGGCCAGCGGCAGCAACTCGGCCACGGAGGCCCGGGATCCGGCGACCCGGGCGGCGACCACGAACATCCCGAGGTGGCCGGAGAGAACGACCACCGACGAGAGCGCCACTCCCGGCAGGTTCTCGCGGGAGAGCAGAGCGCCGCGGGCCTCGGTGAGCGCGGCACGCAGGGCGCGGGTCCGGCGGGCGGCGGCACTCGGGGCACGGTTCATCCGGACGGCGACGACGACCGCGACGGCGCCCACGGCGGCGAAGGCCGCCATCAGGGCGACCCGGCGGGCCTCGGCCAGCACCGGCGACGGCTGGGTGAGCAGTACCACTCCGCCGACGGCGACCAGCGCGATCTGTCCGGCGGCCCGTTCGAGAACGACCGCACGGACCCCGCGCCCCATGTCACCGGCGCTCTGCCCGTGCCGCACCGCACGGTGCACGTCGCCGAGGACACCGCCGGGGAGGGCCGCGTTCAGGAACAGCGAGCGGTAGTAGTCGGCGGTCGCGGCGACGAGGGGCAGCTTGATTCCCAGGCCGCGAGCCACCAGTGCCCAGCGCCAGGCACTGAACACGGTGGTGAGCAGCCCGATCCCCAGGCCCACGAACAGGATCGGTACGTCGATCCTCCGCAGCCCGTCCAGAAAGACGCCGGTACCGAGGCGCCAGAGCAGCACGCCGAGAATCGTCACTCCGGCGAGAGTGCCCAGGTGGGGGCGGATGCTCTTGGCCGCGCGCCGCAGACGGTTCGGGTGGGACGCCTTCGGGGCGGCGTCCCGGGGCCCGACGAAGCCGATCACCCCGGCGCGGCCGGCGGACGCGGAGCGCCTCGGAGGATGTGCGGTCGTTCCTACGCTGCGGGCCGGTGAGGGCTGGTCGCTCCCCCGCTCTCGGCTTCGCTCGAGCGGGGGGACCCCCGTCACGGCGGAACCGCTGATCGATACATCCCCGCGCCCCTTACGGGGCACGTCCAGCGTCTGCACGCTCATGACGTCGTCCCGCCCGTCTGCCTGGGCAGGGACAGGAGGTCACTGTGGTGGACCTCGACCCGGAGCTCCCCGGCCGCGCAGGCCTCCAGGCGCTCGGCGAGGTACGTGTCGGCGCGGGACCTCAGTGCCGGGCGTTCCTCCACCGCCGCCGCGACCCAGCCGCGCAGCCACTCCGCGGTGAGCGGGGCCTCCACGGGGCCGAGGTGCCAGGCGCTCGGGTGGACGCGGACCGTGGCGCCCCGCCGGTCGAAGGCCTCGCAGGCGGCCGTGACCGCGTCGGGGCCGAGCAGGCCCGCCCGCCGCTGGTGGGTGTTGAACGCCTCGGCGATGTCCCCGTCCAGCGGGTCGGGAGTGCCGAACTCGACGCGGCCGGCCACGGAGAGGGTCAGCAGGGCCGGGCAGCCGGCGCCCGCGCAGGCGGTGGCGAGGGCGTCGACCTCCTCACGGGTGAGGACGTCCAGCAGCGCGGAGGCGGTGACCAGGGAGGCGCCGGCCAGCGCGTCGGAGGTCAGCCGGGCGACATCGCCGCGCCGGGTCTCGACCGTCACGTGGCTGCCGTCGGCGGCGGCACGCGGCGAGGCCACTGCGGCGAAGTGCAGCAGGTAGGGGTCGCGGTCGTGCAGGATCCAGTGCTGGGCGCCGTCGAGCCGGGGCGCGAGCCAGCGGCCCATGGACCCGGTGCCGCAGCCCAGGTCGTGGATGACGTGCCCGCCCGGCTTTCCGGGCTGTTCGGCCAGCCGGGCGCGCAAGGGGACGAGGAGTTCGACGGCGCGCGCGGCGGCGTCGGGGCCCTCGCGCAGCTCCAGCCAGTCGGGCGCGTAGCGGGGCGGGTCGTCGGGCCCGGCCTCACGCAGCCGGACCGTGCCCCGCTCCCCCGGGCCCACGGGCCCGGCGCCGGGCTTCACGTCCCGGTGCGTCGGCTGGGCCGGAATCCCGGTGGCGGGCTTGGCGTTCGTGTCCACCGGAGTCACCGGTCCCCGTCGTTGTATGTCCGACGCCGCCGAAGTCGTGATCGTCGTCTTCTTCATGCCGCGCTCCTTGCTCCGTGGGGAGTCCGCCCCTGCGCACCGACGAGACTGCGCAGCGCGGCCACCCGGCGTCCCCGAGCGGCGACCAGCTCGATGTCGGCGTCCCTGGACGTCACCGACCCCGCCAAGGCCGTCATCGTCGTCACCTTGGCCGTGCCGCCCTCGGCGGTTCCCGGGGGAATCGGCCCCCGCACGCCGACGGCGCTCCGCAGCGCGGCCGCCCGGAGGCCCCGAGCGGCGACCGACCCGAGGTCGGCGCCCGTCATCGTCGTCACTGCCCTCATGCCGCCCTCCGGGGTTCCCAGGGAATCCGGCCCAGCACACCGGCCAGGCTCCGTGCCGTCGCCGCCCAGCCGTCCAGGGCCGCCCGGCGGCCTCGTGCCGCCGCCTTCAGCCGGCGGCGGACGTCCGCCTCGCCGAACCAGCCGCGCAGTTCCGCCGCGAGCGCCGCCGGGTTCTCCGGCGGTACGAGGATGCCGGGGACGCCGCCGTCGGGTGCGCGCCCGACCGCCTCGGGGAGGCCACCGACGTCCGTGGCGAGCACCGGGATGCCGCGCGCGAGCGCCTCGGTGACCGCCATGCCGTACGTCTCCGCGTAGGAGGTGAGGACCATCAGGTCGGCGGCGGCGTAGCTGGCGTCGAGCTGGGCGCCCGCCTGGGGGCCGGCCAGGTGCAGCCGGTCCTCCAGTCCGTGCCTGGCGATCAGGGCGCGCAGGTCGGCGACGTACTCGGGGTCCTGTTCGAGCCCGCCGACGCAGACGCAGCTCCACGGCAGGTCGGTCACCGCGGCCAGCGCCTCCACCAGGCGGTGCTGGCCCTTGCGCGGGGTCACGGCGGCCACGCAGAGGAGGCGGGAGACGCCGTCGGTGCCGGAGGCGAGGGGGGCGATGTCGGCGCCGGGGGCCGCCATGTGCACGCGGTCCGGGGCGAGTCCGTGGTGGGAGACGAGGCGTCGGACGGCCCAGTCGCTGGTCGCGATCACCGAGGGCACCGCCCTCAGGGTGGTCCGCTCCAGGGCGTCCAGTTCGGCCGCGACGGCCGGGTCGAGGCCCGTCTCGTCGCCCAGCGGGAGGTGCACCAGCACGGCGAGGCGCAGCCGTTCGGCCTCCGGGACGATGATCTCGGGGACCCCGCAGGCCACCAGGCCGTCGAGCAGGACGACCGTGCCGTCCGGCAGCTCGCGCAGGGTCCGCGCCAGTTCCGCGCGGGCGTCGGTGCCGGGCCGGGGCCACTCACCGGCGACGGCGTGCTTGTGGACCTGCCAGCCGAAGCCGGGCAGGTCGAGGCTGATCCGCCGGTCGTAGGCGTTGCCGCCGCTCGGCTTGGCCGGGTCGTCGACACCGCCCGGCATCACGAAGTGCACGGAGCGCAGGGACATGGGGATGATCGCCGCGTTCTTGAGGGCCGCGTTCTGCACCGGCACGTAGTTGAGGGTCGTCTGCACGTGAGCCTGTACCTGTACCTGGGCCGGGGCGGCCGAAGTGGCCGCCGGGGAGAGGGGAACCGGACGGTCGAGGGTCGTGTCGGTCACAGGGCACGCTCGTAGCTGGCCCAGGCGACGTGCGACTCGTGCAGCGTGACGGTGAGGCCCGCCAGGCCTCGCGCGCCCTCACCCAGGGCGCCCTTCTCGATCCGCGCGGCGAGCCGGTCGGCGATGACCTTGGCCAGGAACTCCGTGGAGGTGTTGATGCCTGCGAAGTCGGGCTCGTTGTCGAGGTTGCGGTAGTTCAACTCGCTCACCACGGCGCCGAGCTCCTGGGTGGCCAGGCCGATGTCGACGACGATGTTGTCGTCGTCCAGCTGTTCACGGCGGAACGTGGCGTCGACGAGGAATGTCGCTCCGTGCAGGCGCTGGGCGGGTCCGAAGACCTCTCCGCTGAAGCTGTGGGCGATCATGATGTGATCGCGGACGGTGATGCTGAACAACGGACGACCCTCCAGGTGCGGCGCGTCTTGCCCCGTGCTGATCGCTGCCGGGGCATGCCGAGTAGTACGTCTACCCACGGCAGCTTGTTCAACGACTTGTTCATGTGCCCGATCCGGTTTTCGGAGGTCGGGCGAATCCCTCAGCCTGCGTCCGGATAGCGGACGCGATGACAGAGCGCCGGGATCTCCCCGGAGGCCAGCCCCGGCAGTACGTCCGGGAGCTCCTCGAAGGAGCACTCACCGGTGATCAGGGCGTCGAGCGCCGGGTCGGCCAGCAGGTCGAGGGCCAGGGCGAGCCGGTCGGCGTAGGTGCGGCCGGGCCGCGCGGCCGGGGAGACGGTACCCACCTGGCTGCTGCGGACGGTGAGGCGCCGGGAGTGGAACGCCTCGCCCAGCGGCAGGCTGACGCGCCGGTCGCCGTACCAGCTCAGCTCGATCACCGTGCCCTCGGCGGCGAGGAGTTCGAGCGAGCGGGCGAGTCCCGCCTCCGTGGCGCTGGCGTGGACGACCAGGTCGCACTCCCCCAGGGCGTCCCCGGGCAGCGCGAAGTCGACGCCGAGCGCCTCGGCGGTCTTCGCCCGGCCGGGATCGGCGTCCACCAACTGGACGCGCACTCCCGGAAACCGGGCGATCAGGGCGGCGACCGACGAGCCGATCATCCCGCCGCCGACCACCGCGATCCGGTCGCCGGCCAGCGGCGAAGCGTCCCACAGGGCGTTCACGGCGGTCTCGACGGTCCCGGCGAGCACCGCGCGTTCGGCGGGCACCCCGTCCGGCACCGGTGTCACCGCGTCCACCGGAACCACGTAACGCGTCTGGTGCGGGTAGAGGCAGAAGACCGTACGGCCCGTCAACGCATCGGGGCCCTCCTCCACCACACCGACGTTGAGATAGCCGTACTTGACCGGACCGGGGAAGTCGCCCTCCTGGAACGGCGCCCGCATGGCGGCGTACTGGCTGACCGGGACCCCGCCGCGGAAGACGAGCGTCTCCGTGCCGCGGCTCACCCCGGAGAACAGGGTGCGGACCAGTACCTCGCCCTCGCCGGGCGCCGGCAGTTCGACGTCACGGATCTCTCCGTGGTCCGGCGAACCGATCCAGAACGCACGTGCGGCGCGCTTCATCGAGGTCCTCCTGAACGCTTGGGAAGTTGTTCACGTACTGCGATGTGCACAGTCCGCGCACAGTACGCGGCATGATCCACTCTGTACATACGGCGGAGGACTCGCGGTGGCCCTGAACAACACGTACGAGGCGAGGCTGGTTCAGCAGGAGACTGCTCTGGGGGCGGGCCTGCAGGTCCTGGTGCTGGTCCTGCTCGGCTCCGCGATCGGTCTGGGCCCGGCGGGCTGGCTGACCGGACTGGCGTTCGCGATCGCCACCTGGGCCGTGCTGTCCCGCGCGCTGCACCGGTCGGGGTCCAAGTCGTTCGGCCCGGCCAACCGGGTCACCCTCGGCCGGGCGACCCTGGTCGGCGGGGTGACGGCGCTGGTCGCGGACTCCTTCGTGAACTCGCCGCCCATCACGCTGTTCGTCGGACTGGCTGCCGTGGCCCTGATCCTCGACGGCGTGGACGGCAAGGTCGCCCGGCGCACGGGCACCTGCTCGAAGCTGGGCGCGCGTTTCGACATGGAGGTCGACGCGTTCCTCATCCTGGTGCTCAGCGTGTACGTGTCGATGTCGCTGGGCCCGTGGGTCCTGCTGATCGGCGGTATGCGTTACGCCTTCGTCGCCGCGGCCCGCGCCCTGCCCTGGCTGAACGCCCCGCTCCCCCCGAGCACCGCCCGCAAGACCGTGGCCGCCCTCCAGGGCATCCTGCTCCTGCTCGCCGCCTCCGGGTACCTGCCTCTCGCGGCGACACAGGCGGTGGCGGCGCTGGCCCTGGGCACGCTGGTCTGGTCGTTCGGCCGGGACATCCTGTGGCTGTACCGGACGTCCCGCCCGCGTACGGCGCCCGTCGCGTCGCTCGTCCCGGTGGAGCAGCGGCTGCGCGCGCTGGTGTCCGAGGCCGTCTCCCGCTGAGGTGCGGCCCGCGCGACAAGGCGCGGACCGCGTGTACGGCGACCGCCGTGTTTCCCGCAACGACTGCAATTACCGCGGCTACTGCAACTACCGTTCTACGAACGTGAAGTCCGGGTCCTGACCAGCGCGAACGCCGCCGAGGCCAGGCCCACCACCCCCACGATCAGCCCGGCGATCCCCAGCCCGCGAGCCGTCGAGTCACTGGCCGAGTCCGAGGCCCGGCCCGCGTCGCTCTTCACCGAAGCCGCTGCCGAGGGACTCGTGACAGCCCCGTCGTCCGAACCCTTGTCCGCCGCTGCCGCCGTCAGCTTCAGCGACGGCGCCGGGTTCTCCGGCTCGTCCTGTCCCGCCTGAGGCGTCTCGATCCAGCGGACGACGTTGCCGTCCGAGTACGTCTGGAGGGTCTTGAAGGCCAGCTGATCCGTGTTGTCGGGGAGTTGGCCGAACGCGACGTCGAAGTCCTCGTACTCCCCGTTGCGGATCCGGCCGCCGGACCAGGTGATCTCGGACACGGCGTCGGTGATCGTCCCGTCGTCCGTCTTGATCGGTGTCTTGAGTTCGGTCGTCGTGACCTTCGCGGTCCAGCCCGCCTCCGGGGTGACCAGCACGCCGAGGACGGGATGGTCGGTGGGCAGGAAGACCTGGACCTCGGTGGTGCTCGCGGTGTTCTCCTCGTTGGGGACCCGGAAGGTCAGGACGCCGTCCGTGGCGCCCTTGGCGTAGCTCTCGGGGTGCACGGTGACGTGCGCGGATGCGGCACCCGCGGTGGCGAGGACGCCTGCGACGGCGAGAGCGGCCACGACGCCGGCGCGGCGCAGGGTGATGCGTGTCGGGAACATGGGCGGAACTCCGTACTTCCGTACTGGTGACTGATGTCGGGCAACTTCAGGGCGTGTACGGAATCCCTGTCGGCGGCCCTCGACCGCTCACCGCGTACCCGAGGAGAAGCCGGCGCGGCCCCGCCACAGGCGACGACACGCGCCCCGGAGCCGTGCGGGGCGGCCCGACGGGCGCGTCCCGCCACCAGGCGGCGAGGCCCGGTACGAAGGCGACCGCCCAGCGCAGCAGCGACCAGAGCGCCGCCTCGCCCCGCCGCAGGCACCAGGAGGCGACCAGAGCGGCCACGACGTGCGCGGAGACGGCGTGGGCGCTCATGGCGTGCAGGTGGGCGTGGGGCATGCGCATCCCGGGATGCTGCGCGTGCGCCATGGCCCGGCCGCGCACCGACCCGAACGCGCCGAACGCGACATGCAGTCCCGCCTGGGTGACCAGTGTCACGGTGCCGATCCCCGGCAGCGAACGCTCCCGGCCGCCGAGCAGCCAGCCGACGGCGAACACCGCCGCGAACCCGGCACCCGCCACCGCCGCCGACGGCGTACCGCCGGTCGCGAGACCGTGCGCGGCGGCGGCCAGCAGGACGCACACCGCGGCGAACACCGCGGCGCGCAGACTCCGTACCGCCGGCGAAGCGCTCATCGTGCCGGGATCCTCCCACGGCCGGCCGGCGACATGACGCGAGGGTCACCCCAGGTCGTGCCGCGGACCTGGGGTGACCCGTCCTGGCCTGTTTGCCGGGCGTCCTTGGCCGCTTGACGTCGGCCGCTTGACGTCGGCCGCCTTCTTCAGCGCCGCCCGGCACCACCCAGCCCGTCCGGCGCTTGAGGACGAGCGCGTTCATCGCGACCGGGGGCCCGGGGGCGGAGCCCCCGGACGGGGACCGGGGGTCATCAGGCCCCGCCGGTCTCCTCGCCCTCCAGCTCCTTCGCCAGGCGGCGCAGGTGCGGCCCGTACTCCGGGTCGTTGAGCGCGGCCGCGAACTGGGCGGTGAGGTAGGCGAGCGGGTTGCCCGTGTCGTACCAGCGGCCGTGGATCACCTGACCGTAGACGGCCCGGCCGGCGGCGTAGGCGTTGATGGCGTCGGTGAGGTAGACCTCGCCGGTGCGGTGTTCGTACCAGCGCTTGGTCTGGTCACGGAGTTCGTCGATGATGCCGGGCGTGATGACGTAGCCGCCGATGGCCGCGTACGAGGAGGGCGCGTCCTGCGGGCGGGGCTTCTCGACCAGGCCGGTGATGCGGAGCAGACCGTCGTCGAGGTCCTCCTTGACGACGGGGACGCCGTAGCGCTGCGAGTCGCCCGGGTCCATCGGCATCAGCGCGAGGACCGGGGAGTTGGTCGCCTCGTACGCCTTGATCAGCTGCTGGGCGCGCGGGACCTCCGCGACGAACACGTCGTCGGGCCACAGCACGAGCATCGGCTCGTCGCCGAAGTTGCGGGCGGCGTTGAGGACCGGGGTGCCGTTGCCGTACGGGCCGTGCTGGTCGAGGTAGGTGATGTGGCCGAGCCGGGACAGCTCGCCGACCTCCTCGACGGCGTCCGCGTAGGCGGCCTTGCCGTCGGCGCGCAGCTGGTCGACCAGGGCGGGGTTGGGCCGGAAGTGGTCCTGGATCAGGCCTTTCCCGCCGGACACCACGATGGTGATGTCGGTGATGCCCGAGGCCACGAGCTCCCGGACGGTGTGCTCGATGACGGGCTTGTCACCGACGGGCAGCATCTCCTTCGGTGTCGCCTTGGTGAGCGGCAGCAGCCGGGACCCCAGTCCGGCGGCGGGAATGACTGCCCTGCGAATCGTGGCCATAGGCCCCCCTGTACGAAAGCGCGTACGTATATCAGCGGTCGTGGTGCGTGGTCGTGCTCGGTGGTGGTGCTCGGTGCTCACCCGTGCCTGTCGGCGCGTGGTGCGACGCTACCAATTCGGCATGCCCCACGGCTGTGCCGCCCAGACGCCCGGGGTGCTCCCCCGGCCACGGTTCAGGCCCGGCGAGGGAGCACCACGATCGCCCCGAGAGGTACGGCGGCCAGTACCAGCCAGGGCACCGCCGCGGGCAGTCCGGTGTCGAGAAGGGTGCCGGTCAGCGAGCTGCCGACCAGCACGATCAGGCCGGAAACCGACGAGAGAGCGCCGGTGTAGAGGCCGAGCCGGCCGTCCTCGGCGAGGTCGGGAACCCAGGCGCGGGCCACGGGGGCGACCAGCATCTGGCCGAAGGTGAGCAGTACGACGAAGCCGGCGGCGGGCAGCAGCCCGGCCGTGCCGGTCCACCCTGCGGGCCTGGCCAGCGCCACGACCGCGAACCCGGCGGAGATCAGCAGCATCCCGGCGACCATCGAGCGGCGCAGGGCGAGCCGGTCGCCGACCCAGCGGGTGACCGGCAGCTGGGCGGTCACGACGAGCAGCGAGGAAAGGGCGAACAGCCAGGCCAGCGCGGTCTGCGAGCCGGTCGCGCGCTCCACCTCGGCGGGCAGCGCCAGATAGAGCTGGTTGTACGCGAGCAGATAGGCGCCGTAGGCCGAACAGAGTGCCAGAAATCGACGGTTGCGCAGCAGTACGCGCACGCCCCCTTTCGCGCGTATGCGCTCCCGGCCGGGTATGTGCTGCGGGAGCAGCCAGGCGTGTCCGGCGAGGACGAGGACGAAGGTCCCGGCGCCCGCGAGGCAGACGACCCGGAAGTCGACGGCCAGCAGCAGTCCGCCCAGGAGCGGCCCGACGAAGGCGCCCGCCTGTCCGGCGACGGTGAAGAGCGCGAGGACCCGGGTGCGCGAGCCGTTTCCTCTCTCCTCCCAGACCACCGCCTGCCGGGCCACCTCGGACTCGACGGCGGGCGAGAACAGCGCGGCGGCGAAGCCGATGAGGAGAACGGCGCCGATGACGGTCGCGGTGGAGTCTGCGTGGCCGAGCCAGGCGAAGCCGGCGATGCGCAGGGCACAGCCCGCTAGCACCACGGGTCGGATGCCGTACCGGTCGGCGAGCGCGCCGCCGACGACGAACAGCCCCTGCTGACTGAAGGTGCGCAGGCCCAGGACGAAACCGACGAGCCACCCCGCCATGCCGATCGTCTGCCCCAGGTGTTCGGAGAGGAAGGGCAGTACGGCGAAGAAGCCGATGTTGAAGGCGAGTTGGGTCAGGATCAGCAGCCGCAGCAGCGGCGACAGTCGCATCCGGGCGGGCGCCTTGTTCTCGACGACGGTTGCGGGGGCGGTCACTGGAATGCCAACTCTCTCGATTCCGGAAGCGGTTGGCCTGCTCGCGCCGCCGTCCGGGGTCGCCGGACCGTGACGCCCGCCGCGGTCACGGCCAGGGCGCCGAGCAGGGCGAGTACGGCGGCGGGGGCGAGGACAGCCCAGGGGGCGCGTTCGGCGTACGGCTGGTTCTCGGCGAGGAGCAACCCCCATTCCGGGGACGGCGGTTGGGCGCCGAGGCCCAGGAAGCCGAGGGCGGCCAGGGCGAGGGCGACACTGGGCAGCCGCAGCAGGGCGTGCCGGGTGACCGGGGGCAGCGCGGCGGGCAGGAGTTCGTGCCGCAGGACGTACCAGCGGTCGGCGCCCAGGCCCCGGGTGGCCTCGACATGGAGGGTGGCGCGTTCCTGGCGCAGCAGGGCGGCGGTGTGCGCGGCCAGCGGCGCCCAGGCGACGGCGGTCACGGCGAGCGCGGGGGTGGCGCCGCCGCTGCCCACGACCGCCGTGACCAGCAGCGCGGCGAGTACGGGCGGTATCGCGTTGACGGTGTCGACGAGCGGTCCGGACAGCCGGGGCACCAGCCCGAGCAGCAGCCCGATCAGCAGGGCGGCGGCGCTGATCGCGGTGGCGAGCAGCAGCGTGTCGAGGGCGCCGTGCCCGACCCGGGCGAGCACGTCACGGCCGAGGGCGTCCGTGCCGAACGGGTGGGCCCAGGAGGGGGGTTGGAGCCGGGCCCGGGTGTCCAGCGCGAGGGGGTCGCGCGGCAGCCCGAGGGCGACGACGCCGAGCAGCGCACCGGCGTACAGCAGGGGCGGGGTGCGGCCGGCGGGCGGCGCGGGCCGGTGCAGGGAGGAGAGGCCGCCGTCGCGCAGGGCGGGGCCGATGAGCAGCCGGGCCATGACCCGGGTCGCGCCCGCCGCGAGGGTCGCGAGCAGGACGAGGGCGAGAGTGCTCGCCTGGAGGACGGGCAGGTCCTGGGCGATGGCGGCCTGGAGGGCGGTGCGGCCGAGGCCCGGGATGTCGAAGATCTGCTCGACGGCGACCGAACCCCCGGTCAGCCCGACGACGAACAGCCCGGCGTTCGGAAGCAGTGCGGGCAGACAGCGCCGCACGGCCTGGCTCGCGATCCGCCGGGCCGGGATGCCGCGTGCGGCGGCGGCCAGCGCCCAGGGCTCGGCGAAGGCGCCGGGCAGAGAATCGTCGAGGAGCCGTCCGAGCAGCGCACCGGCGGGCAGGCCGAGGGCCAGTCCGGGCAGGATCGTCCACTGGAGTCCGTACCAGCCGAGGGCGGGCAGCCAGCCGAGCTGGACGCCGACGACGGTGGCCAGCACGGAGGCGGTGAGGAACTCCGGCAGCGCGGCGACCATCGCCGACCCGCTGCCGCCGCCACGCCGCCGCCCGCCGCCGCGCAAGGTCCGCGCGCACACCAGGGCTGCGACGAGAAAGGCGATGGCCAGGGCCACGGCCATCAGCAGCAGCGAGGCGCCGAGCGCCTGCAGGACATCGGGCATGACCTCGGATCCGGAGATCCAGGACCGCCCGGCGTCGCCGCGCGGCAGCCTGCCGAGCCAGTCCCCGAGCAGCCGCAACGGCCCCGCTTCGAGGCCGAGTTGGGCCCGGATGTCGGCCAGCACGGCCGGGGTGGCCTCGCGCTCCGCGGACCGGGCCTTGAGCACGGTGAACGCCGGGTCGGTGCGGGTCAGCCAGGGCAGCAGACCGATCCCGCACACGAGGAGCGCGGCGAGCAGGGCACGCCACAGGAGCGTGCCCGCACGACCCCGCACGGGTCAGCGCCGCGTTCCGGTACCGACCAGCGTGCGCTCGTACGGATCGAGGAGCACGCCCTGTACGTCGGCGTCGACGCCGGTGATGATCCGCTGGTGGACCAGCGGGACGACGGCGTCGTCGCCGAGGATCAGCGCCTCGGCCGTCATGGCCGCGTCCTGCCGCTCGGCGGTGTCCTCGATGCCCTCGGCCTTGGCGACCGCCTGGTCGACCTTCTTGTCGCAGAGCAGGGAGAGGTTGTAGCCGCCGTCGCAGGTGTAGTCGCTGGCGAGGACGGAGACGGGGTCGCCGGAGTCGAGCATGGTGTTGCGGGCGGCGACCAGGGCATCGAACTTCCCGGCCAGCGCGTCGCTTTCGAGGCGCGAGTACTCCCGCACCTCCAGCTTCACCCTGAACCCGGCCTTCTCCAGCTGCTGCTTCAACACCTGTGCGGCTTCCGGGAGTTCGGGCCGGTTGTCGTACGTGGCGAGGGTTACGGACACACCCTTGGGCGCCGCCGCCTTCGCGCGTCCGGCGGGCTGGACGCGCTTGCCCTCGGCCCAGGTGAGCGCCGGACCGTAGATGCCCTGGCCGGCGTCGGCGTGGCCTTCGTAGACACCGTCGGCGAGCGCGGAGGTGTCGACGGCGGCTCGGGCGGCGGCCCGCAGCCTGGCGTCCTTGAACACGCCGGTCCTGGTGTTGAGGTGCAGGGAGGTGGTGCGGGCCGTGGCGGTCTCACGGCGGGTCGCCTTGTCGAGCGAGGCGGCCTGGGCGACGGGGATCGCCTCCGCGATGTCGACCTGGCCGGTGCGCAGGGCGTTGGCTCGGGCGGTGCCGTCGGCGATGAACCGCGCGTCGATCCCGGCGGCCTGGGCGCGTCCGCCCCAGTAGTCGTCGAAGCGGTCGAGGGTGGCCGCGGTGGAGCCGCTGGTCTTCGTCAGCTCGAAGGGCCCGGTGGCGGTGCCGACCGGGTCGACGGCGCCCTTCTTCGCGAACGCCTTGGGCGCGAGCACGGCGAGGCCGGGGCTGGAGAGACGCAGTGGGAGCACGGGGTCGGGCTCCGCGGTGGTGACGGATATTCGTCCGTCGCCCGCGGCCTTCGCCGTGAGGGTGACGCCGGTGAGGGCGGCGGGCTCGGGCTCGGCCCGGGTGGCACGGGTGAGGGCCGCTGCGACGGTGTCCGCGGTGACGTCGGAGCCGTCCTGGAAGGTGGCCTCCCGCAGCGTGAACAGCCAGGTGCGGTCGTCCTCGCGGGTCCACGACTCGGCGAGCGCGGGAGCGGCGGAGCCGTTGGCGTCCAGGGCGGTCAGACCCTCGGTGACGCCGAGGCGGCTGAGGAGGGTCGCGTCGGCGCCGTACGGGGAGAGGTTCTCGGCGGGCGGGAAGGCGAGCGCGACCCGCAGCCGGGAGCCGGACCCGGCGTCCGACGAGGATTCGCTGTCGTCGCCGCCGGAGGCGAAGCAACCGGTGAGCAGCGGGGAGAGCAGCAGTCCGACAAGCAGTCGGCGACGGCGGGGGGTGCGCATGGTCCTCGGTTCCGTAGGGGTCTACACAGGGGGCTTCACACAGGGGTGGGCAGCACGAAGGAGCCGTACAGGGACGGGTCGGCCGCACAGAAACGGGAGCCTATCTGATAATCATTTCCAATAGCCAGCCCGGGGTCGGCCGCCGACGATCACCGCGTCAGCGGGACCTCGAAGTGCACGACACTCTGCCCGCCGCCCGCGTCCTCGCGCTCGTCGTGCACGACCTTGCCCAGAGACCGCCAGAACCCCTCGGCGCCGGCCACCGCCGGATCCGTGTGCAGATAGACGGCGCGATAGCCGCCATCGGCCGCCGCGAAGGCCAGCAGTTCCGCCACGAGCCGCCGGGCCAGACCGCGCCTGCGGTGCTCGGGACGGACGTACACCCGACGCAACTGCGCGGTGACATCCGAGGGATAGCGCTCGGCGAGCCGGCGCGGATTCGGCGGATGGAGCGGGCCGCGCGAGTCGAGGGCGGCGGTGGCCACGACGCTCGCGTCGCGCTCGTCGACCGCGACCAGGAGGGTGTGGCGGGCGGAAGCGAGATAGGCGGACGCCGGGTCGACGATGTCACCGTGCCAGCGCGGCACATAGCCCGTCCCGAAGTCGCGATAGACGGTGTCGAGCATGACGGCTCGCGCGCCGTCGAGATCACCGGAAGTCGCCGTCCTGATGCAGTAGTCACGCACCTGCACATCATATGCATTTACGTTGATCGAACAAGCGATCGCCAACTCCACACAACTGGAGTCCAGTTGAGGGCGAGGCGATTTGACAGAGCCCCGGGCGCCGCATAAAAACTTGCCACATGACATTCATTTTCAAAACGACTGGCGAAGAGCCGGACGGCAAAGGGCGAGGAGCGGCCCGGTAATGCGCGTCGCGTTCGTCGGCAAGGGGGGCAGCGGCAAGACCACGCTGTCCGCACTGTTCTCCCGTCATCTCGCACGCTCCGGCGCACCCGTGGTCGCCATCGACGGCGACATCAACCAACACCTGGCCGAGGCGCTCGACCCGGTCGCCGGCGAAGCGTTCGCCGCGCCGCCGCTCAGCGCCCACCTCGGTGACATCAAGGACTACCTGCGGGGCACCAACCCGCGCATCGAGTCGCGCGAGGCCATGGTCAAGACGACCCCGGCCGGCCGAGGTTCACGGCTGCTGCGCCCGCTCGGCGACGACGAGATCCACTCCCGGCACGTCGAACGCGTGGGCGGCGTACCGCTGATGGCGACCGGCGCCTTCGAGGAGAGCGACCTGGGCGTGGCCTGCTACCACTCCAAGCTGGGCGCGGTGGAGCTGTATCTCAACCATCTCGTCGACGGCCCCGGCGAGTACGTCGTCGTCGACATGACCGCCGGCGCGGACGCGTTCGCCTCCGGACTGTTCACCCGGTTCGACATGACGTTCCTGGTCGCCGAACCGACCCGCAAGGGCGTCTCGGTCTACCGCCAGTACCGCGACCACGCCCGCGAGTTCGGGATTCCGCTCGCGGTGATCGGCAACAAGGTCACCGGCGAGGACGACCTTCTCTTCCTCAAGGAGGAGACCGGCGACGACCTGCTCACCCACTTCGTCCAGTCCAGCTGGGTGCGCGCCGCCGAACAGGGCCGCGACCAGGGCGAGCTGGAGCCGCAGAACCTGCACGCGCTGAACCAGCTCCGGGACGCGGTCGACGCCCGCCCCAAGGACTGGGCCGCCTTCCAGCGGCACGCCGTCGAGTTCCATCTACGCAACGCCCGCGCGTGGGCGGACAGGGCGACGGGCCTGGACCTGGCCGAGCAGGTGGACCCGGATTTCGTGCACGGGCCTGCCGCTCTCACCTGATCCCACCTCGGTCGCACCACCCGTGAGAACGCAAGAAAACCAAAGAAAAGAACAGGACAGCCAAACATGTCGCTCGACGTCTCCCCCCAGCTCCTCGCCGAAGCCGAGCAGGGTGACATCCGTGAGGACGACTTCGTCGAAACCGTCCGCACCTCGCTCCCGTACGCCTACCGGCTCATCGCCGACCTCGCCTCCGAACTCCAGGGCGGCACCGCCGAGTTCGCCGACAACCAGACTCCGCCGCCCTCCGAGAAGGAACGCGGTCAGCTGCTGCGGGCGCTGGCCAGTGACGCGATCCGGGGGAGCCTGGAGCGGCACTTCGGCATCGCACTCGCCTTCCAGAACTGCCACCGGGTCGCCGCCTTCCACCCCGGCGCGCAGAGCGGGGCGACCTACGCCCGCTTCACCTCGCTGCGCTCGCAGGTCCTCAACCAGTCGCCGGAGTTCCGCGACTGCTGACGCGCCGGCCCGCCGCGCCCGACGGCAATTCCCCGGGGACAGGGAAGGGGGAATGGCAAATCCCCGGGGAATTGACAATGGCGCATATCCGTGGGCACGAATTCCAGCCCCACCGAATTCGATAACGATTCGGAAACCCCGCGGCTCCCTGTACCCTAGGATCGAACGGGTGATCGATATCAACCCGGGGGGCAGGGCCACCGGTGGCCTGGTGATTGCTCAGGAGACTCCGGAACACGTGGCGGTGGTGCCTCGTTCTCCTACTGGGACGTTCCTGCGTGCACTCCTGGAGAGGAAGTGAGCACGATGGCGACCGATACCGAGGTGACCGATGTGTTCGACCCGGCCACCGAGGACGAGAGCGATGCTCCCCTCCCCCGGCTGGCCACCGGGGGAGGGTCGGTCGACCAGGTGCGGGACTACCTCCGGCTGATCGCCCGGGTCCGGCTCCTCAGCGCCGAGCAGGAGGTCGACCTCGCGAAACGGATCGAGGCCGGCCTGTACGCCGAGCACAAACTGCTGGAGGACCCACCGGAGGACCCCGCACTCCAGCGGGAGTTGGAGATCCTCACCGCGGACGGAGAGCGCGCCAAGTCCCACCTCATCGAGGCGAACCTGCGCCTGGTCGTGTCGGTCGCCAAGCGTTACACGGGCCGCGGACTGCTGTTCCTGGACCTGGTCCAGGAGGGCAACACGGGCCTGATCCGGGCCGTCGAGAAGTTCGACTACGCCAAAGGCTTCAAGTTCTCGACGTACGCGACCTGGTGGATCCGGCAGGCGATCTCCCGCGCGCTGGCGGACCAGGGCCGGACCATCCGCATTCCCGTACATCTCGTGGAGGTCATCAACCGGGTGGCCCGCACCCGCCGCGAGCTGATCCAGGACTTCGGGACGGAGCCCACACCGGAGGAACTCGCGGAGAAGGCGGGCGTCCCCGTGGAACGGCTGCCGGAGCTCACCGCCTACACCAGGGAGCCCGTCTCGCTGCACACCGCCCTCGGCGAGGACGGCGACGGCGAACTCGGCGACCTGATCGAGGACCGGGACAGCGTCACCCCCATGGAGATGGTCACCTTCCTGCTGCTCCAGGAGACCATCCAGTCCATTCTCGCGGAGATGACCCCCCGGGAGGCCGGCATCATCTCCCTGCGCTACGGCCTGTCCGGCGGCCGGACCAGAACACTGGAGGAGATCGGCCAGGTGTACGGCGTGACGCGCGAGCGCATCCGCCAGATCGAGTCCAAGACGATGTCGAAACTGCGCCACCCGTCCCGCTCCCAGGTGCTGCGGGACTACCTCGACGCCATGTGACCCGGCCGCCCATTACCTTCTTCGTAGAGCCCGGTTCGGGTTCGTGGCCTTCGGGGCCGGTATGACTCGCTGCCCCTGTCCTTGATGATCCGGGGGGTGCTGTCACCGGTCCCGGCGGCACCGGTTGATCGCTGATGGAAGCGTGTCCGCCCACGGGCAGGGCTGCGTAATGTGGCTGCCGATCTCCGGTGCCCGGGTGGGCCACCGGTTGTGACTCCGGGGAGGGAAAGCCCGGTGATCAGCAATGACTTCACCTCGATCGACGTGTTCTGCGCCCTGGACGTGGGCAAGTCCACCCACCACGGCACGGCCCTGCTGGCCGACGGCCGTACGGCCTTCGATAAGCCGCTGCCCAACGGCGAGCCCCAGCTGCGGGAGCTGTTCACCCGCCTCAAGCGCAAGGGGAAGGTCCTCGTCGTGGTCGACCAGCCGGCCTCCATCGGCACCCTGGCGGTGACCGTCGCCCGCGCCTGCGGATGCGAGGTCGCCTATCTCCCGGGCCTGTCGATGCGACGGCTGGCCGATCTGCACCCCGGCACCGGCAAGACCGACGCCCGCGATGCCTATGTCATCGCCGATGCCGCCCGCACCCTGCCCCACCTGCTGCACACCATCGACCCCGACGAGAGCGTGCGGGCCGAACTGACCATGGTCCTGGGCCACGACGACGACCTCGCCCAGGACGCCACCCGCACCTCCAACCGGCTGCGCGGACTGCTCACTTCCATCCACCCGGCCCTCGAACGCGTCCTCGGGCCCCGCCTGCGGCACCCGGCCGTCCTGGCCCTGCTGCAGACCTTCGGCTCCCCGGCCGAGCTGGCCCAGGCCGGCACCGAGCAGATCGCGCAGGTCATGCTCCAGGCCGCCCCGCGGATGCGCAGTGCCTCCAGCCTGGCCGGCCAGATCACCACCGCCCTGGCCGAGCAGACGGTGCAGGTTCCCGGCACCGGCTCGGCGGGGGAGATCGTCTCCGGCCTGGCCGAGGCCCTCGCGGTCCTCCTCAAGCGCCGGGAGATGCTGGAGCGCAGGGTCGCCGCCCTGCTGGAGGCCCACCCTCTCGCGAAGGTCCTGACCTCCATGCTCGGGGTCGCGGTCAGGACCGGTGCCCGCATCCTGGCCGAGGTCGGCGACGCCAGCGCGTTCCCTACCGCCGCCCACCTGGCCTCCTATGCGGGACTGACCCCCACCACGCGTCGTTCGGGAACCTCCATCCGGGGTGAGGGACCGCCCCGCGGCGGCAACAAGATGCTCAAACGGGCCCTGTTCCTCGCCTCGTTCGCCTCGCTGAGCAGCCCCGAATCGCGGGCCTACTACGACAGGAAACGGGCGGAAAAGAAGCGCCACAACGCAGCCCTCATCTGCCTCACCCGCCGCCGCGTCGACGTCCTGCACGCCATGCTCAAGCACCGCACCCTCTACCAGCCCGGACACGAACAGACAGCCTGACCAAGCCCACAGACCTTGACCGAACAGATAGAAGCACCCCCCTCCGGTTCAGGGGCGGCCCTCCTCCGGCGTGGGCGGTCGGGCGGTGCCGAGTGCCGTACGGAGGACGCCGACCGCTCGGCCTACGACGGCCCCGTCGGCGCGGGTTCCGCGCCGGGCGCCGAGCATCCCGCAGCCGCGGCTGACGCGCACCTGGTACCGGTCGGCGGCAACGGGTGGGGCGAGGAGCCTGCCTCGCGAAGCGCGAACAGCCACTCGTGGTCCCCTGACGGTCCCTCGACGCGATGGGCCCGCCCCCACCCGACCGCACGCGCCGGAAAATCAGTCTTCCGGCTGGTCACTGAGGACGTGAGCGGCAACGGACGCCGACGCTCCAGGCCTGGGCCCTGCCTCACATGACCGTTCACCCGGGGGACGTAGTCTCCGGACCGGCGAGTCGCTGGCGTGGCCGTGCCGCCGTACCCACGATCCTGGGCCGACGGGCGGCGGCTTCCCGCTCCAGGCCGGCACGACGACCGTCACCCGCACGGTCCCGAACCGCTCCAGAACCATCGGAGAACCATGGCAACCGACGACAGCGCGCCCGAATCCCCCTCCCCCGATCCCTCCTCCCCCGCCACCGGCGTCCAGGCGCGGGCCACCGCCCTGTTGGGCCGGCCCAAGCTGTGGCTGCTGCCCACCGTCCTGACCGGGCTGCTGGCGCTGCTGCTGTCGCTGCTCTACATGGGCGGCATCGTGAGCCCCAACCGCGACCTGCACGACCTGCCCATCGGCATCGTCGACGCGGACCGGGGCGCGCCGCTGCCCGGGCAGAAGGAGAACCTGGGTGAGCAGATCATCAAGGCGATCACCACCGACACCTCCGGCGGCGACAAGGCGCAGTGGCGTGAACTGAGCCTCGCCCGGGCCCAGGACGAGCTGGACTCGGGCAAGATCTACGGCGCACTGGTCGTACCCGACGGCTTCACCGCCTCGGTCGCCGCGCTGACCGGCGCCGACGCCACCGCCCGTCCGGCGCTGACCGTACTGACCAACCCCGGCAAGGGCAGCCTCGGTTCCTCCCTCGCCGGTCAGATCGCCACGGCCGCCGCCCACCAGGCGTCCCGGACCATCGGCGAGCAGCTGACGGCGAGCGCGAAGGGGGCGAGCGCCACGACGAAGCTGCTGCTGGCCGACCCGGTCACGGTCACCCCCCTGGTCGGCCACCCCATCGGCACCCACAGCGGCCTGGGCCTCAGCACCTTCTACTACACGCTGCTGCTCGTGCTGGCGGGATTCCTGGGCGCCAACGTCATCAGCAACGGGGTGGACACCTCCCTCGGCTACGCCGACAACGAGATCGGCCCCTGGCACACACGCCGGCCCACCGTGCCCATCACCCGAACCCAGACCCTGCTGCTGAAGATGGGCATGACCGCCGGGATCACGCTCCTGAGCGTCTCCCTGATCATGGTCGCCACCGTCGGCATCCTCGGCATGGACGCCGACCATCTGCCCCTGCTGTGGCTGTACTCGTACTGCGCCACCCTCGCGGTCGGCCTCGGTGTGCAGGCCATCAACGCGGCCTTCGGCGGGATCGGCCAGCTCGTGTCGATGTTCGTCTTCATCGTCCTGGGCCTGCCGTCGTCCGGGGCCACGGTCCCGCTCCAGGCGGTTCCGGACTTCTACCGCTTCCTGTCCGCGTTCGAACCCATGCGCCAACTCGGCGACGGGGCACGCGCGATCCTCTACTTCGACGCCCGCGGGGACGCCGGACTGACCCGCGCCTGGATCATGATCGCGGTCGGCGCCGCGCTCGCGCTGCTCTTCGGCTTCGCGATGGCCCGCTACTACGACCGCAGGGGCCTCGAACGCCTCACTCCGCAGCCTTGGCCTTCCTGAGCCGAAGCGAGGGACAGATTCGGCGGGACGATCCGGTGGCGGAGCAGCGGTTTTGACGTCAACCGTTGCCCGTTCACCCTTTCGGGCGGCGGCCTCGTGCTGACAGACTCACCAGGGTGCCCGACTTCGACATGCTTGTCATAGGATCCGGCCCTGGCGGCCAGAAGGCTGCCATCGCGGCGGCCAAGCTCGGCCGCCGCGTCGCCGTCATCGACCGCCCCGACATGGTCGGTGGGGTCTCCATCCACACCGGCACCATCCCCTCCAAGACACTGCGCGAGGCGGTGCTCTACCTCACCGGCCTCACCCAGCGCGATCTGTACGGCCAGAGCTACCGTCTCAAGGAGGACATCACCGTCGCCGACCTGACCGCGCGCACCGAGCACGTGGTCAGTCGTGAGGTCGACGTCATCCGCAGCCAGCTCTCCCGCAACCACGTCTCCCTGTTCGCCGGCACCGGCAGCTTCGTCGACGACCACACCGTGGCTGTGCGCGAAGTCAACGGCCACGAACGGCTGTTGAGCGCCGAGCACATCATCATCGCCACCGGGACCAGGCCGGCCCGCCCGGACACCGTCGAGTTCGACGAACGCACGATCATGGACTCCGACAACGTGCTCAACCTCGAAGGTGTGCCGCGTTCCATGGTCATCGTCGGGGCCGGGGTGATCGGAATGGAGTACGCCTCCATGTTCGCGGCGCTCGGCAGCAAGATCACGGTCGTCGAGAAGCGGCCCGGGATGCTCGACTTCTGCGACCTCGAAGTGATCGAGTCGCTGAAGTACCACCTGCGGGACCTCGCCGTCACCTTCCGCTTCGGCGAGACGGTGGCGGCGGTGGAACGCCACTCCCGAGGCACCCTCACCGTTCTGGAGAGCGGCAAGAAGATCCCCGCGGACGCGGTGATGTACTCGGCCGGCCGACAGGGCCTCACCGACGAACTCGACCTCGACAAGGCCGGGTTGTCCGCCGACCGGCGCGGCCGGATCACGGTCGACGAGCACTACCGCACCGAGGTGCCGCACATCTACGCCGTCGGCGACGTCATCGGTTTCCCGGCCCTCGCCGCGACCTCGATGGAACAGGGCCGGGCGGCGGCGTACCACGCGTGCGGCGAGCCGGTCGACGGGATGCACAACCTCCAGCCCATCGGCATCTACACCATCCCCGAGATCAGCTTCATCGGCCGTACCGAGGACCAACTCACCGAGGAGAGCGTCCCGTTCGAGGTGGGCATCTCCCGCTACCGCGAACTGGCCCGGGGCCAGATCATCGGCGACTCCCACGGCATGCTCAAGCTGCTGGTCTGCCCGGTGACCCGCAAACTCCTCGGTGTCCACTGCTTCGGCACGGGAGCGACCGAACTGATCCACATCGGCCAGTCCGTGATGGGCTGCGACGGCACGGTCGACTACCTCGTCAACGCGGTCTTCAACTACCCGACGCTCGCCGAGTCCTACAAGGTGGCGGCTCTGGACGCGACGAACAAGTTGCGCCAGATCGACCGGTTGCGGGACTGAGTCCCCTGCAGTGCGGCTGGGTCCGTCCGATGGGCTCAGCCGCGCGCGGCACACCGTACGAACGAGGTCCGGCCGTCTCGCCCGACCGCGAAGCGGGGACAGGTCGGGTCCTCGAAGTCGCTTACACAGATGGCCTGTTGGGTGAGGGCTGCCTCAACACAGCTGTCGCCCCGGCTACCGCTGCCGCCGGACTCGAACCGGGCGGGTTCCGTCGCGCTCGCGGCTCTCCTCGGAGTCGCTGCGACAGGGAGCATGGCCCGCGTCGGTTCCGGCGTGGTTCCCGGACGCATCGGGACCCGCAGCCCCGCTCCGGACGTTGTACACCCGAGGCCTTGAAGAACACTCCGGCCGAAGTCGGGCTGCCCTGCCCGGAATTGATCAGGCGGTTGTTCGCGGACGACATCCGAGACGGGACAACACGATCAGGACAGTGCTCGACTCGCCTCTTGGTCACGCCGTTGCTCGGGGCGGGCCGGCGCGATGATGGTCGGAGCAGATCCGCGCGGTACGAGGCCGGCAGGCCCCAGTACCTGGCAGCGCGCGAGTCCGTGCCGGTCCCACAGTGCTGCCGTCCACGCGCAGAGCAGTGCGTCGATCAGGTCTTCCCGGTGCTTGTACTCGGCCGCCCGTTGAGGTGTGGGCTCGTCGAGGAGTTGGCGGGAGGCCGGGTGGGAGGCGAGCAGGAGAGGCGGATCGGCGGTGGCCAGACCCGCCATGCGTGCGATCAGCCTGTCGCACTCAGTCGCGCGGACCGATCTCCACTGTGCCGTCGGAACTCGTGCCGGGCGGCGCTTGTACGTGGGGCGCTCCTGGTCGTAGCCGAGTTCGGCGGCTCCGACCAACGTCGTGTACGGATAGCACTCGGACATCACCAGCCCGCCCGTCGGCGGCCCGTCCCTGCCGTCGTCGTAGGTCCAGCCCAGCTCCTCCAGCCGTCCGCGCAAGAGTGTTCCGGCCAGCCGGGGAGAGCTCTGGTTGGTGCTGTTCGCGCTCACCTTCCACCGGCCGTACCGTCGGCCGACCTCCCGCTCGCACAGTCGCTGACCCTGCGGGTTGTCAACGATCAGCGGCGCGTCGATGAAGACCAGGGTCGATCCGTCGACGGCCACCCTGGCGAGCCACGACAGCGTCTCCTCGATGCCGCGGGTCCAGCCGCAGTCGATCACCGTGCCGAGCCGGTTGACCGCGGCGACCCCCGTCTCATTGGTTCCGGCACGAGTTCCGCCCTCCGCCCAGGCGAGGTCAATGCCGATGAACCGTTCGATCCCCATGGGTCGGTCTTACCAGAGAAGGGGCCGCGAGATACGGCAGGTTCTGCCCTGTACGGCAGAACAATCTTCGAGTGCAGGACTCGAGAGGCCCCTGAAAGCAGAATTACCGGCAGGCCTCAAGGCCCAACCGGTAACTGGCAATCAGCAAATGTCCAACTTCATGCTTTGTGTCCGAGGGGGGACTTGAACCCCCACGCCCGATAAAGGGCACTAGCACCTCAAGCTAGCGCGTCTGCCATTCCGCCACCCGGACCAGGTGTCTGCCGCAGGTCGGGGGTGTGCCCCGCAGCGACATGACCAACAATACCAAGCTTTCGGACTGGCTTTCACCTGCATATCTCTCACCGTGAGCGACCGGACGACCACGGGGCGACCTCTTCGCTGCTACTTCTCCCGCTCGTGGTACATCTTCCGCGTGTGTTCCGTGTGGGCCCGCATGATCTCGGTCGCGCGCCGCTCGTCGCGGTCCGCGATCGCCGCGATCAGCTCACGGTGCTCGATCCAGGACTGCTGTCCGCGCTGCCGGGCGACCGGCGTGTAGTACCAGCGGACCCGGCGGTCGACCTGCGCCGCCAGCTCGGCGAGGACCGCGTTGCCGGCCAGCTCCATGATCTTCGCGTGGAGCCGGGCGTTCATGGCGACCGCGGCGTCCACGTCGTCGGCCGCGACCGCGCGCTCGCCCTCCGCACACAGCTCCTCCAGCACGGCGATGGCCGGGGCACTCGCGTTCGCGGCGGCCAGCCGGGCGGCCTCGGCCTCCAGCAGGGTGCGGACGGTGAGGAGTTGATCCGCCTCCGCCTCCGTGGGCTCGTGCACGAAGGCACCCTGCGCGGGGCGGAGATCGACCCACCCGTCCGTGTTGAGCCTCTGCAGAGCCTCGCGAACCGGCTGCCGGGAGACCCCGAGGTGGCCGGCGAGCTCGCTCTCGACGAGATGCTGCCCGGGCTGCAGGGCACGGGTGGTGATCAGTTCGAGGAGAGCCTCGTAGACACGGTCCCGCAGCGGGCCCGGGCGTTCGAGCTTGGGTACCGCGCCCTGCGGCAGTCCTGTCGTCGACAACATCCCAGCCCCTCCTCTGCAGCACCGGCGCTACCTGTGAGAGCTCAGTATGAATTGGCTTTCGCCTACAGTCTACGGCGCACAAACGCCCGGAAAGCGGAGCTCACGCGGCACGGGTGGCCGTCCGGGCGCCGCCCCAAACCCTTGCTGACGCCATCTCCATCCTGTAGACAATATTTCGTCGACAGTTTTCGACAGTTCCGCGGTACACCCTCGACCGAACGGAGCGCCACCCAGTGAAAGTCGCCATCCTCGGCGCCGGAGCCATCGGCGCCTATGTCGGCGCCGCCCTGCACCAAGCAGGCGCCGACGTCCACCTTGTCGCCCGTGGACCGCATCTCGCGGCCATGAGGCAACACGGCGTACGCGTCCTCAGTCCCCGCGGTGACTTCACCGCCCACGTCCACGCCACCGACAACCCGGCCGACATCGGCCCCGTCGACTACGTCTTCCTCGGCCTCAAGGCGAACTCGTACGCGGCGTGCGGGCCGCTCATCGAGCCTCTGCTCCACGGGTCCACCGCGGTCGTCGCCGCCCAGAACGGGATCCCGTGGTGGTACTTCCACCGCCACGGCGGACCCCACGACGGCCACCGCGTCGAGAGCGTGGACCCCGACGGCGCGGTCAGTGCGGTACTGGCGCCGGAGCGGGCCATCGGCTGCGTGGTGTACGCGGCGACCGAACTGGAAGGGCCGGGCGTCGTCAGGCACCTGGAGGGCACCCGGTTCTCCATCGGCGAACCGGACCGCACCCTCTCCCCGCGCTGCCGGGCCTTCAGCGAGGCCATGCAGGCCGGCGGACTCAAATGCCCCGTCGAACCCGACCTGCGCAACGACATCTGGCTCAAGCTCCTCGGCAACATCTCCTTCAACCCCATCAGCGCGCTCGCCCGCGCCACGATGCGCCAGATGTGCCATCACGGCGGCACCCGGCAGGTCATCCGGACCATGATGGAAGAGACCCTCGCCGTCGCCGAGGCCCTCAACTGCCGTATCGGCATCTCCATCGAACGCCGCCTGGCCGGCGCCGAACGCGTGGGCGACCACCGCACCTCCACCCTCCAGGACCTCGAACGCGGCAAACCCCTCGAACTCGACGTCCTCCTGACCGCCGTCATCGAACTCGCCGACATCACCGGCGTCGACGTCCCCACCCTCCGGACCGTCCACGCCATCAGCGACCTCCTCGCCCTGGGGACCGCCGCCTGATGCCCGAGCGGTAGAGCCGCGGCACACGACGGCGGGACCTCCGGGAACGGAGGCCCCGCCGTTGTCGGTATGGATTCTGTATACCATCAATCTGTATACTGCCTCCTTGTATGCGTTCAGTATCCAACTGCCCCAGCGCGGAGGCGACATGGAAGATCTGAATCCCGAGGTGGTGCTGGGAATGGCCGCCCAGGCGCCCGACGGCATAGTGATCATCGACGGCGACGGACTGATCCGCTTCTGGAACCGGGGCTCGGAGCGCATCTTCGGGTTCTCGGCTGCCGACGTCGACGGTCGCAGTCTCGACGTGATCATCCCCGAGCGGCACCGGAAGCGTCACTGGGACGGCTTCCAGGAGGCCATGGACCGGGGGACGACCAAGTACGGGGACGCCGATCTGCTGAACGTTCCCGCACTGGCGGCGGACGGCCGCAAGCTGTCCATCGAGTTCAGCGTGGTCCTGCTGCCGGCCCCCGACGGCAGCACATACGTCGGAGCGGTCATCCGGGACGTCACCGCGCGGCGCGAGCGGGAGCGGGAGCTGATGCGGCAGCGCGCCGAGGCGCAGGCCGAAGCGAAGGCCTGAGCCTCGCCCGACCGCACGGAAGCGGCCGTGGCCCGAGGGCCACGGCCGCTTCCGTCTCTGTGGGGCCAGGTCAGACGATGACCCCGCTCTCCTTCAGTCGGCCGATGGTCTCCTCGTCGTAGCCCAGTTCGACCAGCACCTCCGAGCTGTGCTCGCCCAGCAGCGGAGCACCGGCGATGTCCGGCTTGAAGGAGGAGAACTTCACCGGGCTGCCGACGGTCAGATACGTGCCGCGGCCCTTCTGCTCGACCTCGACGACCGTGCCGCTCCTGCGCAGGTCCTCGTCGTAGGCGATCTCCTTCATGCTCATCACCGGAGCACAGGGCACCTCCCACTCACGCAGGATGTTCACCGCCTCGTACTTGGTCTTGTCCGCGAGCCACTTCTCGATCTCGCCGAAGATCTCGAAGATGTGCGACTGACGGGCGCGCGCGGTGGCGTACTCCGGGTCCTCGGCCCACTCCGGGTGGCCGATCGCCTCGGCGGTGCGCTTCCAGTTCTGCTCCTGGACGGTGAAGTAGATGTACGCGTTCGGGTCGTTCTCCCAGCCCTTGCACTTGAGCACCCAGCCGGGCTGACCGCCGCCGCCCGCGTTGCCACCGCGCGGTACGACGTCGGTGAACTCGCCGTCGGGGTACTGCGGGTACTCCTCCAGGTAACCGACCCGCTCCAGGCGCTGCTGGTCGCGCAGCTTGACGCGGCAGAGGTTGAGCACGGCGTCCTGCATGGAGACGGACACCTTCTGGCCCTTGCCGGTCCTGTTCCGGTCGATGATCGCGGTGAGGATGCCGATCGCCAGGTGCATACCGGTGTTGGTGTCACCGAGGGCGGCGCCGGAGATGGTCGGCGGGCCGTCCCAGAAGCCGGTGGTGGAGGCGGCGCCGCCGGCGCACTGGGCGACGTTCTCGTAGACCTTGAGGTCGCTCCAGGACGACTGGTCGTTGAAGCCCTTGACCGAGCCGAAGATCAGGCGCGGGTTGAGCTCCTGGATGCGCTCCCAGGAGAAGCCCATGCGGTCCAGTGCGCCCGGGCCGAAGTTCTCCACCAGGACGTCGGCGTCCTTGATGAGCTTCTCCAGGACCTCCTTGCCCTCGGCGGTCTTGGTGTTGATGGCGAGGGACCGCTTGTTGCTGTTGAGCATCGTGAAGTACAGGGCGTCGAGGTCCTCGATGTCCCGCAGTTGCTTGCGGGTGACGTCACCGCCGTTGGGGCGCTCCACCTTGAGGACGTCGGCGCCGAACCAGGCGAGCAACTGCGTGCAGGCGGGACCGGCCTGGACCCCGGTGAAGTCGATCACCTTGATTCCGGCGAGCGGCTTTTCACTCATGTGTCTGCTTCCTTCTCGTGAACGTACGTGTACGGAGCGGGAGTTCGCGGTCGAGGTACAGGAGGGTCCGGGTCACTTCTTCGCCGGCGTGATGTTGCCGACGGTGATGCCCTTGGGGTTGAGGTGCGAGATGTGGCCGCTCTCGGTACCGGCCGAGGGATCGATCACACAGTCGATGAGGGCCGGGCCGCCCGAGGCGAGGGCCTCGGTGAGGGCGGCGGTGACCTCGGCGGGTGTGGTCGCGCGGTATCCCTTGCCGCCGAACGCCTCGATCAGGAGGTCGTGGCGGGCCGCGCCCATGAGGGTCGTCGGCGAGGGGGCGTCGTCGTACGGGTTGACGTCGTCGCCTCGGTAGACACCGCCGTTGTTCATGATCACGGTGACGACGGGCAGGTTGTAGCGGCAGATCGTCTCGATCTCGATCCCGCTGAACCCGAAGGCGCTGTCGCCCTCGACGGCCACGACCGGTGCGCCGCTCTCGACGGCGGCGGCGATGGCGTACCCCATGCCGATGCCCATCACGCCCCAGGTGCCGCTGTCGAGGCGGTGGCGCGGTACGTGCATGTCGATGACGTTGCGTGCGATGTCCAGGGCGTTGGCGCCCTCGTTGACGATGTACGTCTCCGGGCGCTCGCGCACGACGTCGCGTACGGCCCTCAGGGCGCCCATGAACTGCATGGGGTGCGGGTCGGCTGCGAGGCGCTCGGCCATCTTGGCGACGTTCTGCGCCGAGCGTGCTCCCAACTCCTCGCGCCAGGCCGAAGGGGCCGTGATCTGGCCTGGCTTGGTCCGCTCGGCGAGTGCTTCGAGGACCGACTCGATGTCGCCGACGAGGGGGGCGGCGATGGGCTGGTTGCTGTCGATCTCCTTGGGGTCGATGTCGATCTGGACGAACTTGGCATCGGGATTCCACCCGGTCTGGCCGTGGCCCAACAGCCAGTTGAGGCGGGCGCCGATCAGCATCACGACGTCGGCCTTCTTCAGGGCCAGGGAGCGCGCGGTGGCCGCCGACTGCGGGTGGTCGTCGGGCAGCAGGCCCTTGGCCATCGACATCGGTACGTACGGGATGCCGGTGGACTCGATGAACTCGCGGACCCTGTCGTCGGCCTGGGCGTACGCGGCGCCCTTGCCCAGGACGACCAACGGCCGCTCGGCGCCTGCCAGCAGCTCGATCGCGCGGTCCACGGCCTCCGGCGCGGGCAGTTGGCGCGGTGCGGGGTCGACGAGGCGGCTCAGGGTCTTCGCGCCGTCCGCGGCGGGCATGATGGAGCCGAGCACCGCGGCCGGGATGTCGAGGTAGACACCGCCGGGGCGCCCGGAGATCGCGGTGCGCAGCGCGCGGGCGATGCCGCGGCCGATGTCCTCGACGCGGCTGACCCGGTAGGCGGCCTTCACGAACGGCTGCGCGGCGGCGAGTTGGTCCATCTCCTCGTAGTCGCCCTGCTTGAGGTCGACGAGGTGGCGCTCGCTGGAGCCGGAGATCTGGACCATCGGGAAGCAGTTGGTGGTCGCGTTCGCCAGCGCGACCAGGCCGTTGAGGAAGCCGGGTGCCGACACGGTCAGTGCCACGCCGGGTTTCTTGTTGAGGTAGCCGGCCGCCGCCGCCGCGTGTCCGGCGTTGCTCTCGTGCCGGAAGCCTATGTAGCGGATGCCCTGTGCCTGGGCGAGGCGGGCCAGGTCGGTGATCGGGATGCCGACCACTCCGTAGATGGTGTCGACGTCGTTCATCTTGAGCGCGTCGACGACCAGGTGGTACCCGTCGGTGAGTTCGGTCGGGACGTCGGCCGGAACGTCGGCTGCTGCCGCGGTCTCCAGGGGCGAGGGGGCGGTCATGGTCCGAGGTCCTCCTTGGGCAGGTCCTGCCGGAGCGGCTACTTCTCTCACCATCCGCAGCGCGTCCGCCCGCGTCCAAGACCCATCGGCGACCAGCCGATAAACAGCGTCTATCGACCGCTGGTGGAGGGCTCGCCAACTCCCTTGATAGACAGCCGCTATCGGCCGTTCACCAGTGCGTATTGGACGGGCGGGGCAGGTCACCGCAGGCTCGCAGAGGACTGCTTCATCAGATCTGGCGCGAGGGGGTGGGGTCATGGCTGTTCCGGCCGCGGCATCCGTGCGCGACGCGGACCGGTACCGGCCCCCGGCGGTCACGGGTCTCGTGGATCTCCTCGACGGGCAGGTGCGTGAACGTCCGTACGCCCGGGCTCTGGTCGTCACCGGTGAACGGGTGCACCTGTCCTATCGGGGCCTGGCCGCGCTGGCCGAGGACGTGGCGGCCCGGCTCGGCCGCACGGGGCTGGGCCGGGGTGACGCGGTCGGCCTGATCTGTGCCAACACCGCCGAGTTCGTTGTGGCGTTGCTGGGTGCGGCGCGGGCGGGTCTGGTGGTCGCTCCGCTGGATCCGGCGCTGCCTGCGTCCCAACTCTCGGCGCGGCTGGCCGCGTTGGGGGCTCGGGCGGTCCTGGTCGGGCCGTCGGTGTCGGAGGTCGCACTGCCGGTGCCCGTATGGCCCCTCCGGGTGAACGTCTCCCGGGCGGGTACGGCGACCGTCACGCTCGCCACCGGTGCGGTACCCGAAGCAGCGGGTGCGGCGGGCGAGTTGTCGGACCGGGACGCCCTTGTCCTGTTCACCGCGGGTACCACCGACCGGGCGAAGATGGTCCCCATCACCCACGGCAACGTGGCCGCGTCACTCCAAGGCATCTGTGCCACCTACGAGTTGAGCCCTGCCGACGCGACCGTCGCGGTGATGCCGTTCTTCCACGGCCATGGGCTGTTCGCGGCTCTGCTGGCCTCTCTGGCCAGTGGAGGGTGCGTGCTGCTGCCCGAGCGTGGGCGGTTCTCGGCGGGCACGTTCTGGGACGACATGCGGGCCGTCACCGCCACCTGGTTCACCGCGGTGCCGGCCATCCACGAGATCCTGCTCGACCGGTCGGAACGCGAGTACCCGGGCCCGCAGGCGCCGCCCCTGAAGTTCGTACGGAGTTGCAGCGCTCCCCTCAACACGGCCACACAGCGCGCGCTGGAACGTACGTTCGGCGCGCCGTTGCTGTCCGCGTACGGGATGACGGAGTCCTCGCACCAGGCGACCAGCGAGCCGCTGCCCGAGCGGGGAGCGCTGAAGCAGGGGTCGGTCGGGCGGCCGACCGGGGTCGAGGTCCGGGTCGTCGACCGGAGCGGGCGGGCGTGTCCGGTGGGCGTGGAGGGTGAGGTGTGGGTGCACGGACCGACCGTCGCCCGCGGCTATCTCGCCGACCGGGACGGCACGGCGTACACCTTCGTCGACGGATGGCTGCGCACCGGTGATCTGGGCGCGCTGGACACGGACGGGTATCTGTCGCTGACCGGGCGGATCAAGAACCTCATCAACCGTGGCGGGGAGAAGATCTCGCCCGAGCATGTCGAGGACATCCTCGCCGGTTGCCCGGGGGTCGCCGAGGCGGCCGTGTTCGCCGTGCCCGACGCGGTGTACGGGCAGCGGGTCGGTGCCGCCGTGGTGGTACGGGCGGGTGACAGCGTGGGGCCGGCGGAGATCCTGCGGTACTGCCGGGACCGGCTGGCCGCGTTCGAGGTCCCCGACCGGCTCGAAGTGGTGGCCGCCCTGCCGTACACCGCGAAGGGGGGCCTGGACCGGAAGGCGGTGCGGGCCCGGTACGCGCCCTGAGGGACAGGGCTCAGCGCACCCGGTGCTCGGTCGGTGTCGGCAGTGGGCGGGCGAAGAAGTCGTCCAGGGACAGGCCCGTCGCGGCGTTGACGAACGCGCGCGCGGCGACCGACCCGGGTGTGGCCGCGTGGATGGCCACCGAGACCTGGGCGCCGGCCTCCGGGTCGACCAGGGGCAGCGCTCTCGTCCGGCCGACGACCGGCATGGCGCGCAGCCAGGTGTGCGGCACGATGCTCGCCCAGCCGCCGCCGCCCACGTGCGCGTAGAGGGAGGCGATGGAGTCCGTCTCGACCTGCGGGGTCACCACGAACCCCTTCTCCGCGAACACCGTGTCGACGATCTGCCGGATCCGCATGTCGGGTGTCAGCAGCGCGAGCGGCAGTTGGGCCGCGTCCGCCCAGGTCACGGTGGCGGACTGGGCGACGAGTTGATCGTCCGACACCAGCAGCATGTACCGCTCCTGGTAGAGGGGGACGACCTGCAGGCCCTCCTGGTCGCCCGGGTCGAAGTGGGCGATCGCCACGTCCAGTTCGTAGTCGCGCAGCTGGCGGTGGAGTTCCTTGGTGGAGAGGCGGGACCGGACCTGCACCTTGGCCAGCGGGTGCGCCGCGCAGAACGCGGCCACGGGAAGCGCCAGGGTCGTGGACGCCGTGGGGTCCGTGCCCAGCCGCAGCGTTCCCGTGATGCCGGACTGCACTGCGGCCACCTCGGCCTTGAACGCGTCCTGTTCGGCGAGGATGCGCTTGGCCCAGACGACGAGCCGTTCGCCTTCCGGGGTGAGGCCCTGGTAGTTGTGGCCACGGTTGATCAGGGTGACGTTCAACTCCCTTTCCAGCTTGGCGATCGCGGCCGAGAGCGCCGGTTGCGACACGTAGCAGGACTCCGCCGCCCGGGCGAAGTGCCGTTCCCTCGCCACCGCCACGAAGTACTCCAGCTGCCGGAACAGCATGAACGACTCCTCTCTGTCCGGGGTCGTCCCACCCTGCTCCATACTGTATGCACCACAGGGATGATGTACAGAGGCAGCAACCGTGTTGACCGACGCTCCCGACGCGCAGGTCAGCGCAGGAGCTTCACGGCGGCCACCACCAGTGGGTCGAGACCGTCCGCTCCGGCGTCGACGAACTCGTACAACCGTGTACGCATGCGCGGGTCCCAGAACCTGCCCACATGCCCGGCGATCGCCTCGGCGGCGACGTCGTCCGGCAGGTGGCCGTGGTTCGCGGCGATGTCGTTGGCCATCCGGCGCTCCGGTGGTACGGCGGTCGCGGCCATCTCAGTCCACCACCGTGACCAGGTCGTCCGCCGCCGGTTCCGCCTCGGCCGCCTGCGTCGGGCGGGCGAGGCCGACCTGCACGGCGGTCACCTTGTACTCCGGGCAGTTGGTCGCCCAGTCGGAGTTCTCCGTGGTCACCACGTTGGCGCCGGTCACGGGGTGGTGGAAGGTGGTGTAGACGACCCCGGTCGGCATCCGGTCGGAGATCTCCGCGCGCAGCGTCGTCTGCCCGACGCGGCTGGCGAGGGTGACCATGTCGCCGTTGTTGATGCCGCGGTCCTCGGCGTCGTGCGGGTGCAGTTCGAGGATGTCCTCGGGGTGCCAGGCGACGTTGCCGGTGCGGCGGGTCTGCGCGCCGACGTTGTACTGGCTGAGGATGCGTCCCGTGGTGAGGACGAGGGGGAAGCGCCTGGTGCTGCGTTCGTTGGTCGGCACGTAGGAGGTGACCACGAACCTGCCCTTGCCGCGCACGAATTCGTCCACGTGCATGATGGGCGTGCCTTCGGGCGCCTCCTCGTTGCACGGCCACTGGATGCTGCCGAGCTTGTCCAGCAGCTCGAAGGAGACGCCGGTGAACGTCGGTGTGACGGAGGCGATCTCATCCATGATGCGGCTCGGGTGGTCGTACTCCATCGGGTAGCCCATGGCGGTGGCGATCTCGCTGACGATCTGCCACTCGTGCTTGCCCGTCTTCGGCTTCATCACCGCGCGCACCCGGTTGATCCGGCGTTCGGCGTTGGTGAACGTGCCGTCCTTCTCCAGGAACGACGCCCCGGGCAGGAAGACGTGCGCGAACTTGGCGGTCTCGTTGAGGAACAGGTCCTGTACGACGACCAGTTCCATGGCTTCGAGGGCGGCGGTGACGTGCTTGAGGTTGGGGTCGGACTGGGCGATGTCCTCGCCGTGGACGAACAGGCCGCGGAAGGTGCCGTCGATCGCCGCGTCGAACATGTTCGGGATACGAAGTCCCGGTTCGGCGAGGAGGGTTCCGCCCCAGAGGTTCTCGAAGACGGTGCGTACGGCGTCGTCCGACACATGCCGGTAGCCGGGGAGTTCGTGCGGGAAGGAGCCCATGTCGCAGGAGCCCTGCACGTTGTTCTGGCCGCGCAGCGGGTTCACGCCGACGCCGTCCCGGCCGATGTTGCCGCACGCCATCGCGAGGTTGGCCATTCCCATGACCATGGTCGAGCCCTGGCTGTGCTCGGTGACGCCGAGGCCGTAGTAGATGGCTCCGTTGGGGGCGGTCGCGTACAGCCGTGCGGCGGCGCGCAGTTCGGCGGCCGGTACGCCGGTGATCGGTTCGACCGCCTCCGGGCTGTTCTCGGGGCGGGCGACGAACTCCGCCCATTCGTCGAAGTCCTCGCACCTCGCGTCCACGAAGGCCCGGTCGAACAGGCCCTCGGTGACCACCACATGGGCCATGGCGTTGACGACGGCGACGTTGGTGCTCGGCCTGAGCTGGAGGTGGTGCGCGGCCTCGATGTGCGGCGAGCGTACGAGGTCGATGCGGCGCGGGTCGACGACGATGAGCTCTGCGCCCTCGCGCAGCCGGCGCTTCATCCGGGAGGCGAACACCGGGTGCCCGTCGGTGGGGTTGGCGCCGATCACCATGATCACGTCGGCCTCGGCCACGGAACGGAAGTCCTGGGTGCCGGCCGACTCGCCGAAGGTCTGCTTGAGTCCGTATCCCGTCGGGGAGTGGCAGACGCGGGCGCAGGTGTCGACGTTGTTGTTGCCGAAGGCCGCGCGCACCATCTTCTGTACGACGTAGACCTCTTCGTTGGTGCAGCGCGAGGAGGTGATGGCGCCCACCGAGCTCGTGCCGTACCGGTCCTGGAGTTCGCGCATGCGGCGGGCGACCGTGCCGATCGCCTCGTCCCACTCGACCTCGCGCCAGGGGTCGGTGATCCTCTCCCGGACCATGGGCTTGAGTTGGCGGTCCGGATGGGTGGCGTAGCCGAAGGCGAAGCGGCCCTTCACACACGAGTGGCCCTCGTTGGCGCCGCCGTCCTTGTACGGCACCATGCGCACCAGTTCGTCGCCGCGCAGCTCGGCCTTGAAGGAGCAGCCGACACCGCAGTAGGCGCAGGTGGTCACCACCGACCTGGTGGGCATGCCGAGTTCGACGACCGAGCGCTCCTGGAGCGTCGACGTCGGGCATGCCTGCACGCAGGCGCCGCAGGACACGCACTCCGAGTCCATGAACGTCTCGCCGGCGCCCGCCGAGACCTTGGAGTCGAAGCCGCGCCCCTCGATGGTGAGCGCGAACGTGCCCTGCACCTCGCCGCAGGCCCGGACGCAGCGGGAGCAGGCGATGCACTTGGACGGGTCGAAGTCGAAGTAGGGGTTGGAGGTGTCCTTCTCGGCTTCGAGGTGGTTGGCCCCCTCGTAGCCGTACCGGACCTGCCGGAGCCCCACCACGCCTGCCATGTCCTGGAGTTCACAGTCTCCGTTGGCCGGGCAGGTGAGGCAGTCGAGGGGGTGGTCGGAGATGTAGAGCTCCATGACGCCCTGGCGAAGCTTCTCCACCTTCGGTGTCTGGGTGCTCACCTTCATGCCGTCGGCGCACGGTGTGGTGCAGGAGGCCGGGGTGCCGCGGCGGCCGTCGATCTCGACCACGCACAGCCGGCAGGAGCCGAAGGCCTCCAGGCTGTCGGTGGCGCACAGTCTGGGGATGTCGACGCCTGCCTGCGCGGCGGCGCGCATCACCGAGGTGCCCTCGGGGACGGTCACCGGCAGTCCGTCCACCTCGACGGACACCGTTGCCGGGCCGGGCCGTTCCGGGGTTCCGAAGTCGGGTTCCTTGAGGAGTGTCATGCCGTTCCCTCCGTCCTCACACCGCTGGCTTGTACGGGTTGGCTCACTTGGACCGGCTGGATCGGCCGACTCGCCTGGACCGGTTGGATGTCCAGGAGTCGGCGACCGCCGAGGAAGTCGTCGGGGAAGTGGGTGAGGGCGCTGCGTACGGGCATCGGGGTCAGCCCGCCCATCGCGCACAGCGAGCCGTCGGTCATCAGGTCGCAGAGGTCTTCCAACAGGGCCAGGTTCTCGTCCCGGTGCGTACCGGCGACGATCTTGTCGATCACCTCGACGCCCCGCACCGAACCGACCCGGCACGGTGTGCACTTGCCGCAGGACTCCTCCGCGCAGAACTCCATCGCGAAGCGGGCCTGCGCGGCCATGTCGACGCTGTCGTCGAAGACGACGATCCCGCCGTGCCCGAGCATGGCGCCGGCCTCGGCGAACGCCTCGTAGTCCATCGGCAGGTCGAACATCGACGTCGGCAGATAGGCGCCGAGCGGGCCGCCGACCTGCGCCGTGCGCAGTGGGCGGCCGGTACGGGTACCGCCGCCGTAGTCCTCGACCAGTTCACGCAGGGTGATGCCGAAGGCTGTCTCGACGATGCCGCCGCGCGCGATGTTGCCGCCGAGCTGGAAGACCTGGGTGCCACGCGAGCGGCCGACACCGAGGTCCTGGTAGGCCTTCGCGCCCTTCGCCAGCACGACCGGGACGGTGGTCAGGGTGAGGACGTTGTTCACCACTGTCGGTTTGCCGAACAGGCCCTCGATCGCCGGGATCGGCGGCTTCGCCCGGACCGTGCCCCGTTTGCCCTCCAGACTCTCCAGCATGGAGGTCTCCTCGCCGCAGATGTACGCGCCGGCGCCGACGCGTACATGCAGGTCGAAGTCGAGTGCCGAGCCGAGGATGCCCTTGCCCAACCAGCCGTGCTCGCGGGCGATTTCGATGGCCTCGCGCATCGTGGCGATCGCGTCCGGGTACTCGGAGCGGATGTAGAGGTAGCCCTCGCTCGCGCCGACCGCGTGCGAGGCGATGGTCATGCCCTCGATGAGCAGGAACGGGTCGCCCTCCATGACCATCCGGTCGGCGAAGGTCCCGCTGTCGCCCTCGTCGGCGTTGCAGCAGACGAACTTCAGCTCGTCGGCGCAGCCCAGCACGGTGTTCCATTTGATGCCGGCCGGGAATCCGGCGCCGCCACGACCGCGCAGTCCGGATTCGGTTACTTCGGCGACCACGTCGGCAGGCGTCATGTCCAGGGCGGCGCGCAGCCCGGCCAGGCCACCGTGTTCGACGTAGTCCCGCGTCGAAAGGGGGTCGGTCACGCCGACTCTGGCGAAGGTGACGCGTGTCTGGCGGGCCAGCCAGGGGAGTTCGTCGACGAGGCCGAGCCGCAGCGGGTGGTCGGCGCCGTCCAGCAGACCGGCGGCCAGGAGTCCGTCCACGTCCTCGGCGGTCACCGGGCCGTAGCCGACACGGCCCTGCGGGGTCACCACCTCGACCATCGGCTCCAGCCACAGCATGCCGCGTGACCCGTTGCGTACGACGTCGATGGCGAAGTCGCCACGCGTGGCGGCGCGTTGCAGGGCGCCGGCCACCTCGTCCGCGCCCACGGACCTGGCCGCCGAGTCGCGGGGGACGTAGACCGTCGCGGCGGTGTGCGAGGAGTTGTTCATGCGGAGACCGTCCCGTCGAGCGTCTCGTTCGGCGTCCCGTTGAGGAGGGAGCCCAGTCGGGCCGGGCCCACTCGTCCGTACAGCCGTCCGTTCGCCTCGACCGCCGGCCCCAGCGCACAGTTGCCCAGGCAGAAGACCTGCTCGACAGTGACCGAACCGTCCGCCGAGGTCTCCCCCAGGGTCAGTCCGCTCTCACGCGCATAGCTCACCAGACGGTCGGCGCCCAGGGCCTGACAGGCCTCGGCACGGCAGATGCGCACCGTGGTGCGGCCCGCGGGCTCGCGGCGGAAGTCGTGGTAGAAGGTCACCACTCCGTGGACGTCCGCCCGGGAGAGGTTGAGCTCGTCGGCCAGCACCGGTATCGCCTCCTGCGGTACGTGGCCCAACTCGGCCTGGACCGCGTGCAGTACGGGCAGCAGCGCACCGCGCTGGTCCCGGTGGTCGGCCACCACCCTCCGGACCACGCTCTCGACCGACATGTCACTCCCGCTGATCGTCATGATCGCTCCGCCTTCCGTCACGCGGGTCCCCGGCGTCCCGGGCTAGGGGTGCAGGAGACTGAGACAATACCCCATACAGGCTTCTGTATACAGACGACACTCAATACTGCGCCTCGCGATTGACCCTTACGATCAACCGGCCACGCCATGTTGCATACCAAAACCTGTATGCTGAAACCGTCGTCGGCAACCCTCTCGGCGGCCACCTCTTGGCAAAGGCCGTCGGCCCGACGGCAGAGCAGAACGGGACAATCATGCGCGAGGCACTCACGGCCGCGGCGTCCCGGCGCGTCACCCGCCCGGCACCGCTGCGCCAGGCCGTGTACGACGCCCTGACCGAACTGATCGTCAGCGGTTCCCTCAAGCCCGGTCAGCACCTGGTCGAGGCCGAACTCGCCGAGCACCTCGGGGTCAGCCGACAGCCGGTCCGTGAGGCTCTTCAGCGGCTCCAGACCGCCGGCTGGGTCGACCTGCGGCCCGCACAGGGCGCCTTCGTCCACTCCCCCACCGAGGAGGAGGCCGCCCAACTGCTCGGCGTCCGCTCGGTGCTGGAGACCTACTCGGCCCAGCTCGCCGCCCGCAACGCGAAGTCCGAGGACGTCGAACACCTCTGCGAGCTCCAGTCGCAGGGCGTCGACGCACTCGCCGCCGGCGACGTGGAGCGCCTGGTCGCGGCCAACACGGCCCTGCACGCCTTCGTCACCGCCCTGGCCGCCAACGACGTACTGGCCGAGATGCTCTCGCAGGTGGGTCAGAAGGTCCGCTGGTACTACACGCCCATCGCCAAGCCCCGCGGCAAGGAGGCGTGGAACGAGCACACCCAGCTCATCAAGGCCATCGCCAAGGGCGACCCGGACCGAGCGGGCGAGGTCATGCGCAAGCACACAGAACGCACGACCGACTTCTACCGCAAGCAGCTCGCCGGCGGGGCCGGCAAGGACTGACAGCCGCCGGAGAGCCGAACAGACCGGCCCCCGAGCGGAGTTGCCGACCGGGCTTCAGGACGCCGCGAGTGATTCCGCGGGCCGGACTCCGGCAGCCGTGAGGTGGTGCGCCCGCGCACCGTCGGCGGCGGTGCGCAGTTCGAGCAGCCACGGCAGGACCGTACGCAGCACTATGTCGCGCCCGCCGCCGTCCGGACCGAGTCGCGCGTCGGCGGGCACCAGCACCGGGTCGGCCAACACCGTGGACGTGGCGCTGCCGGGCGGACCCGCACCGTCGGGCCGAGCGGGCACGAACAGGTCCGGGGCGTGCGCCGGAACCCCCCAGAGACTCAGGCCGTCCGGCGTACCGAGCGGCCGGGAGGACCAGACGTAACTGTCGGCCTCCCCCGCCGCGACCACCCGGTGCTTGCGCGCTCGCAGAGCGACCACACCACCGGAGCGAACGGCCGTGCAGCGCGGCCTGAGCAGTCTGGCCTCGGTCTCCTGCTCGCCGGTGTCGTCCTCCATGAGGGCGAGGCTGCCGAGATGGCGTCCGGCGGCGATCTCGCCGCGCACCCAGGGGCTGCCGTACGACTCGATGACCGCGACCGCCGCGTAGTGGGACCGGAGCACCTCCGCCGTCGCCGGGCAGACCCGCGCGGTCCGGGCCACCACCTCTGCGGCTTCCGGCAGTCCGAGTCCGGCGCCGCCGAACTCGGTCGAGACAGTGAGCCCCAACAGCCCGGTGGCCCCGAAGGCCGTCACGGCGCCACGGGGGAACCTGCTCTCCGTGCCGGTGAGTCGGGCGCAGGGTGCGACGGCACGGGTCAGGACTTCTGCGAGAGCTGTGCGGTACGACACGGAGGAACCCCCTCGGATTGATTGCATACAGTATTCTGTACGCCTTCGCTGGGCACCAGGGGCTGAGTGGGCCAAATTTCCACGACCGCCGTCCGCACGGCCCACGCAAATGGCTATTGCATACTAAACTCAGTATCCCGTAGTTGATGTCTGTCGCTTGCCGTCAGCAGTCGAACGAGGGAGAGGGTCCATGCCCGACACACCCGCCGTGGCAGCGCGTGGCCCGATCCCACGGCCCGCCCCATTGCGCCAGGCCGTGTACGACACCCTGACCGAGCTGATCATCAACGGATCCCTCAAGCCCGGCCAACACCTGGTCGAGGCGGACCTGGCCGAGAACCTGGGTGTCAGCCGCCAGCCCATCCGTGAAGCCCTCCAACGGCTGCACACCGCGGGCTGGGTCGACCTGCGGCCCGCGCAGGGCGCCTTCGTCCACTCCCCCACCGCCGAGGAGTGCGCCCAACTGCTCAGTGTCCGGGCCATCCTTGAGACGCACTCCGCCCGCGGCGCCGCCGAGCACGCCGCCCCCGCCGACGTCGCCCGCCTGTGGGAACTCCAGCGGATCGGCCTCACGGCGCTCACGGCCGGCGACGCCCGGGCCATCGTGGAGGCCAACGCGGCGCTCCACGCCCACATCACGCATCTCTCCCGCAACGCGGTTCTGGCCGAACTCATCCCCCAGGTCGACCGGCGTGTGCGCTGGTACTACATGCCCATCGCCAGGCCCCGCGGCACGGACGCCTGGAGCGAGCACGCCCGGATCATCGAGGCCATCGCAGACGGCGACCCCGACCGCGCCGAGGAACTCATGCGCCGGCACACCGCCAACACCACCGACTTCTACTGCGAGCAGATCGCCGCGCTGGCCGACCGGAGCGCGTGACCGCGAAGTCGGGGCGAGAGCGAGGCGGGGCGGGGGCCGGGGACAGCGACAGGGGCAGGGACAGGGACAGGGACAGGCAACCGGACGGGCGGACGGGGACGGGCGGCGTTCTCAGGCCCGCGGGTCGATCTCCCGCAGCAGCCCGGTCGTCACGTCGAAGACGAAGCCCCGTACGTCGTCCGTGTGCGACAGGAAGGGTGACGTGCGCACGCGCTGCATCGACTGCCGTACGTCCTGGTCGACATCCCGGAAGGCCTCCACCGCCCATGCCGGGCGCTGTCCGACCTCCAGCTCCAGTTCGTGCCGGAAGTCCTCGGTCAGGGTCTGGAGACCGCAGCCGGTGTGGTGGATGAGGACGACACTGCGGGTTCCGAGGGCTCGCTGACTGATCGTCAGAGAGCGGATGGTGTCGTCGGTGACGACGCCGCCGGCGTTGCGAACGGTGTGGCAGTCGCCCAGTTCCAGGCCGAGGGCGGCGTGCAGGTCGATACGGGCGTCCATACAGGCCACGACCGCCACCTGGAGTACGGGACGGGCGTCCGTTCCCGGGTCGGCGAAGCCTGCGGCGTAGGCGCGGTTGGACTCGACGAGCCGGTCTGTGACCGTCTGCCGGGCGAGACGGGGTGCGTGGGTCGACATGCTGGGCTACCTCACTCCGGTCGGATTCGAACGGGAGCCGTCCCGGGCACGGTGGTCCGCACCGCGCCCGGGACGGACTGGAAGCGGCGTCGCCGCCGCCGGCCAGATCACGCCCTGTGCCTTGAGGAACGGCAACTCGTCTGCTTCTACGCCGAGTTCGCCAGAGGATTTCCTCGGTGTGTCCGCCGAGGAGGGGTGGGGTGGTGATGTGGGTGGGGGAGTCGGAGAGTTCGCGTGGGTTGCGGACCGAGGTGAAGGTGCCGCGTTCGGGATGCCCGACGGTGATGATCATGTCGTTGGCCGCAGGTGAGGGCGCCTGCGGCCGGGCGCCGCCCGGCCGCCGGTCAAGGCATGAGCTGGTACTCCGGGAAGTTCCCGGGCAGCCGCTCACCCGCCGGTCCCTGGGTCACGGCACGCACCAGCAGTTCGCCGCCGACGAACGCGCCCCGCCAGGACGCGCCGAAGCCGCCGAACAGTTCGTCGCGGTCGCCGCGCGAACGCGGCTTGCCGTGACCGACCTTGAACGCGCGGATCTGCGGGGCGAGCCGGTCGAAGGTGGCCCGGTCGTCGGTGGACAACGTGGCGACCAGCGCGCCGTTGGAGGCATTCATCGCGGCCAGCAGCTCCGCCTCCGTGTCGACCAGGACGATGGTGTCGACCGGCCCGAACGGCTCCGCGTGATGCAGCGGCGAGGACGGCGGCGGCCCCAGGAGCGTGACGGGCTGGACGTACGCCGACGTGTCCTGGCCCGGCAGGAAGCGGGCGTCGGCTTCACCGGCGCGGTGCAGGGGGACGGCGCCTCGGGCGATGGCCTCGGCCACCTGGTCGTGCAGTTCCTTGGCCTTGGCCGCGTTGATCACGGGCCCGAAGTCCAGTGCCGGGTAGGGGTCGTCGGCCTTTTCGACGGCGAGCGGGTGTCCGACGCGCAGGGTGCGCACCGCCGGGAGGTACGCCGTCAGGAAGTCGTCGAACAGTTCCCGCTGGACGACGAAGCGTGGGTACGCCGTGCAGCGCTGCTTGCCGTAGTCGAAGAGCTTGGGGACGACGGCCTTGAGGGCGTCCCAGTCCGAGTAGTTCCAGACGCCCCAGGTGTTGAGGCCCTCCTGTTCGAGTACGTGGCGTTTGCCGAGGTCGGCGACTGCCGTGGCCACCGCGGCGCCGGTGTCGCGACCGCCGACGAAGGAAACGCAGCCGATCTCGGGCGCCCGCACCAGCGCCTCGGACAGCTCGCCTCCGCTGCCGCTGACGAGGGTGACGGGAATCCCCTCGCGGGCGGCGAGCGCGCAGGCCAGGGTCAGACAGGCGACACCGCCGTCGGTCGGGGTCTTGGCGATGACCGCGTTGCCTGCCAGCGCCTGCACGAGCATTGCGTGAACGAGCACGCTCATCGGGTAGTTCCAGCTGGCGATGTTGGACACCGGGCCGTCCAGCGGAACCCGGTCGGCGACCATCGGCTCGATGCCGTCGACGTACCAGCGCACACCGTCGATGGCCCGGTCGACGTCCGCCTGGGCGAGCCGCCATGGCTTGCCGATCTCCCACACGAGCAGGAGTGCGAGGAGTTCGCGGTGCTGGGTGAGCGCGTCGAGGGTGGCCGCGACGCGGGCGCGGCGTTCGTGGAGCGGGACATGCCGCCAGGCGCGGTGCTGGTCGAGGGAGGCGCGTACGGCCTGGTGGGCGGTGTCCCGGTCCAGGCGCGGCGGGCCGGCGATCGGGCTGCCGTCGACGGGGCTGGTGGCGGGCAGGGTCCGGCCGTCCGCCTGCCAGGCGGAGTTCCAGAGGTTGAGGACGCGGTCGTCCCGGAAGGCCTCGGGGGCGACGGCGAGGCATCGCTGCCAGGCGTCGGTCCAGGACGTGCCGGACTTCACCACGAGGTGGGTGGAGTTGAGGGTGGTGGTCATGTCGGTGTCTCCGCTCTCGGTGCACAGTCGGGGGCGGGGGGCGATGGGGGTGATGGGGGGCGGGGGAGTGATAGGGGGGCGGGGGTGATGGGGTGCAGGAGTGCGGTGGCGCCGGTTGGTCCGGCAGTCACCGCCTGTCAGCCGTGGGCGCCGTCACGGTCGGCTTCCAGCAAGGCGAGCACGAGGCTGTCTCGGGCCGGGGTGTTTCCCACGCCGATGATGCCGACCTCGCCGTCGAGCTTCACGTAGTTGAGACCCATCGCGGCGGCCGTCACCTCCATGACCTTGCCGACCGTGTGGCCCTTGATGTCCATGCCGAGAATCTGACGTGTCACCAGTTCTGCCGCGGCCGGATCGCCGGCCGGCCGCACACCGCCCGCCTTGCCCCGGCCCCCGGTCCTGACTTGCGCCTTGACGACTACTCGGTCACCGAGTCCGCGGGCCAACTCCGCTGCCTCCTCCGGTGAGTCGGTGACCTCCGCCCTCGGCACGAGGATGCCGTGTTCTTCGAAGAGTCCGCGGGCCTGATGCTCGTACAGGTCCATGATTCGGCTCCCGTCTTAAAAGTGCTGCACGCCCCCTGGACATCACCCATCGGATGCGGGATAACAATCTTCATACAGTATTCGTCGACTGTATGCAATGTGCCAAGCGGCACTCGGGATCGGCGCCACCAGAACGTTCCAGGCAACGGACAAGCGAGGTGACCTGTGACGACGAGGGCTCTTGAGGGGATTCGGGTTCTGGATATGACGCATGTGCAGTCGGGTCCGTCGGCGACGCAGTTGCTGGGGTGGCTGGGTGCGGATGTGGTGAAGGTGGAGGCGCCGGGCGGGGATGTCACGCGGGGGCAGTTGCGGGATGTGCCGGAGGTCGACTCCCTGTATTTCACGATGCTCAACTGCAACAAGCGCAGTGTCACTCTCAACACGAAGACCGGGCGGGGCAGGGAGATCCTGACCGAGCTGATCCGGCGGTCGGATGTGATGGTGGAGAACTTCGGGCCGGGTGCGGTGGACCGGATGGGTTTCACCTGGGAGCGGATCAGGGAGATCAACCCGCGGGTGGTGTACGCGTCGATCAAGGGCTTCGGGGACGGTCCGTACACGAACTTCAAGGCCTATGAGGTGGTCGCGCAGGCGATGGGCGGGTCGATGGCGACCACCGGGTTCGAGGATGGGCCGCCGTTGGCGACCGGGGCGCAGATCGGGGATTCCGGCACCGGTATCCATGTGGTGGCCGGGATCCTGGCCGCCCTGCTGCAACGCGAGTCGACGGGGCGGGGGCAGCGGGTGAACGTGGCGATGCAGCACGCGGTGCTGAACCTGTGCCGGGTGAAGCTGCGCGACCAGCAGCGTCTGGCCCACGGCCCGTTGGCGGAGTATCCGACCGAGGACTTCGGGGACGAGGTACCCCGCTCGGGGAACGCTTCCGGTGGCGGTCAGCCCGGCTGGGCGGTGCGGTGCGCGCCGGGTGGTCCCAACGACTACGTGTACGTCATCGTCCAGCCGGTCGGGTGGAAACCCCTGGCCGCGCTGATCGGCCGTCCGGAACTCGCCGAGGACCCCGAGTGGTCCACTCCCGAGGCGCGGCTGCCGCAGCTGGCGAAGATGTTCCAGCTGATCGAGGAATGGACATCCACCCTGCCCAAGTGGCAGGTCCTGGAACGGCTGAACGCGCACAGCATCCCGTGCGGGCCGATCCTGTCCACCAGGGAGATCATCGAAGACGCCTCACTCGCCGCCAACGACATGATCGTCACCGTCGGGCATCCCGAACGCGGCACCTTCACCACGGTCGGCAACCCCCTCAAACTCTCCGACTCCCCCACCCACATCACCACGCCACCCCTCCTGGGCGAACACACCGAGGAAATCCTCATCGGCGAACTCGGCCTGGGCGACGAGGAACTGCGTCTGCTCAGGGCGAGCGGGGTGATCTGACATGAGGGGCGGGGACCTCGCAGCGCACCACAAGGGTGCGGTAGCTCCCGGCTGTTGGGGGCGATTCATGACGTAACCCGGTACAGGGGGCGTCCGACGGTGCGCGTCGGCCGGCCCCGGGACCCATGCGCGCACGAAAGGCATTTGGACAGGGGGCGCTGGCCAGATCTTTCGACGCAAGGAGTCTTCACCAAGATGACAACCATCGACTACTCGACGTCCGTCCCGTACCGGGAGGTGACGGACCACAACGGCCGCATGTACCGCGTCGGCGAATCCGATGTCGACCTCATGGGCCGCGGCCGCAAGTGGATGGTCATCCTGCCGTGGATCGGCATGATGGGCATCAGCTCCGCCGAGTACGCGTTCACGTCCGCGGAGGACACCCTCCACGAGGCCCATCTGTGGGACAGCGGACACATCTTCTGGCTGATGGGCGTCTGGGTGTTCTTCCAGGCGGCCGTGGCCTTCCCCGCCGGTCAACTGCGGGAGAGCGGCAGGCTGCCGGCCCGTACGGCGATGATGCTCGGCGCGGTCGGCACCATGCTCGGCTACCTCTCGCTGGCGTACGCGCCCAACGTGCTCGTGGCCTACTTCGGCTTCGGCATGTGCAGCGGTATCGGCGCCGGACTCGTCTACGCGACCTGCGTCAACATGGTCGGCAAGTGGTATCCGGAGCGCAAGGGCGGCAAGACGGGCTTCGTCAACGGCGGTTTCGCCTACGGCTCGGTGCCCTTCGTGTTCCTGTTCACCTCGTACATGGACCTGAGCAACTACCAGACCGTGCTCGCCTGCGTCGGTGTCGGGCTGTGCCTGGTCGTGGCCTCGGCCGGCTGGTTCTTCAAGGACCCGCCGAAGAACTGGTGGCCCGCGCACGTCGATCCGCTGAAGGCCACGGACGACCCGAAGATCCGCCGGGCGCTGGAGAAGAACCCGCCGGCGGTCAAGCAGTACGTCCCGAGGGAGGCCGCCCGGCAGCCCGTGCTGTGGATGATGTGGTTCTGCCTGCTGTGCACCGCCGGCATCAACATCTTCGGCATCGCCTTCCAGGTGCCGTTCGGCAAGGACATGGGCTTCGCGGGCGGGATCGTGGCCACGGCGATGTCCCTGAAGGCCATCGTCAACGGCACCGGCCGCGGTGTCATCGGCTGGATATCCGACCGCTACGGGCGACGCAACACGCTGATCATCGTATGTCTGGTGCTGGGCACGGCCCAGTTCGGCGTGCTGGTCTCCGGCCAGATGGGGAGCATGCCGTTCTTCCTGTTCTGCTCCATGGTCTCCGGCTTCGGCGGCGGGGCGATCTTCCCGCTGTTCGCCGCCATGACCGCGGACTACTTCGGTGAGAACAACAACGCCTCCAACTACGGAATGGTCTACAGCTCGAAGCTCATCTCCGGTCTCGTCGGCTCCGGAGTGGGTGCGATCGTCGTCGACCACTGGGACTACGAGGGCGCGTTCGTCCTGGCCGGCTGCATCGGCCTGGCCTCCGCCGTACTGGCGGTGTTCCTGAAGGCGCCCGGCAGGCCGAAGACGGACCGCCGGGTCTCCCCCAACCCCCAGCCGCTCGGCGAGGAAATGGCCTGACACGTCTGCAAGGAAACGGCCTGACACGGAGGAATTGGCCTGACATGACGGCAGATCCCATCGCGAAGAACAGTTCGTCGAACAGCTCGTCGACCGACCCCGAAGCCGCACACCGTCCCTACCGAGAAGTGACCGACTCCCGCGGTCGCGTCTACCGCGTGGGCGAGACCGACCGGGACATCCTCGGTCACTCCCGCAAGCTCATGGTGTACCTGCCGTGGATCGCCATGATGGCCATCAGTGTCTTCGAGTACGCGTACGGCTCGGCGGAGGACACCCTGTCCCACGCCCACGGCTGGACGCAGAGCAACACCTTCTGGATCCTCAGTGTCTGGGTCTTCTTCCAGGCCGGCATCGCCTTCCCCGCAGGCTGGCTCCGGGAGAAGGGCGTCCTGACGGCCCGTGGAGCCATGTACGTCGGCTCGGGCCTGTGCGCCCTCGGGTTCCTCGCCCTCTCGCACCTCGACAACGTCTGGCTGGCGATCCTCGGCTTCGGTGTCGTCGGAGGCATCGGGGCCGGTCTGGTCTACGCGACCTGCATCAACATGGTCGGCAAGTGGTTCCCCGAACGCCGGGGAGCCAGGACGGGGTTCGTCAACGGCGGGTTCGCGTACGGATCGCTGCCGTTCATCTTCGTCTTCAACTACGGCTTCGACACCGCGAACTACCACCGGGTCCTGGACCTGATCGGCTGCTACATCATGATCGTGGTCCTCGTGTCCGCCTTCTTCTTCAAGGATCCCCCGAAGAACTGGTGGCCCGCCGACATCGATCCGCTGACGTACTCCGGCAACGAGAAGAACACGACGAGCCTGACCAGGAACCCTCCCGCGGTGAAGCAGTACACGCCCAAGGAGGCCATCAGGACCGGGATGCTCCCCCTCATGTGGGTCTCCATCGTGCTGACCGCCGGCGTGTCCATCTTCGGGATCTCCTTCCAGGTCGACTTCGCCAAGGAGGTGGGCTTCGGCCCATTGGTGGCCGCCTCGTCCATGGGTGTCATGGCGGTCATCAACGGCATCGGCCGCGGTGTGGTGGGCTGGCTGTCCGACAAGTGGGGCCGGAAGCCCACCCTGGTGTTCGTCATCGTCGTCCTGGGCCTGGCCCAGTTCGGGGTGATCTGGGCGGGCGACGTGAAGAGCGAGGCGCTGTTCCTGTTCTTCGCCTTCCTCTCCGGCTTCGGCGGCGGCGCGTTCTACCCGCTGTTCGCGGCGCTCACCCCGGACTACTTCGGGGAGAACTACAACGCCTCCAACTACGGGCTGGTGTACAGCGGAAAGCTGGTCAGCGGCCTGTTCGGCGGGGGACTCGGTTCCATGGTGGTCGCGTCCTGGGGATACGACGGGGCGTACGCCCTGGCCGGCGTCGTCTCCATGGTGGCGGCGGGGATCGCCCTGCTGCTGCGGCAGCCGGGTCGCACCACGGACGCCCTGACCGCGGAGCCGCAGCCCGCCGGGTGACGGCACGCGCGCGTGAGGAGGCCCTCCCGACACGTCGGGAGGGCCTCCTCATGTGTACGCGGCCCCGTCAGCACTTCTCGCGCAGCGAGTGGAGGTGCTCGCTGGAGCGGCGCGCGAAGGTGAAGGACTCCGTCGGGTTGTCGTGCTCGGCCTGCCAGTGGTGGGCCAGGCGGTGGCCGCGCAGCCGGGTGACGCCGGAGATGAACCGCTGGTAGTCGATGTCTCCGTCGCCGACGTCGGTCATGCGGTAGCCGTACTGGTTGCCGGGGTCGCTCACGCCGTCCTTCACATGGAAGAGCGGGTAGCGGTCGGGCTGCCTGAGGACGTAGTCGAGGGGCTCGAAGGGCGCCGGTGTGCCGTCGGGCCGCTTCGAGAAGCGGAACTGCCCCGAGTACGCCCAGAAGATGTCCATCTCCAGGTACACGAGCTTGGGGTCGGTCTCGGCGAGCAGCACGTCGTACAGCCGGACCTTCGGGTTGTCGGTGGCGAAGGAGAACTCCTCGGAGTGGTTGTGCTGGTAGAACTTCATGCCGCGTGCCCTGGCCGCCGCGCCGTACGTGTTGAACTCCTCCGCAGCCCGCTTCCAGGCGTCGACGGTGGAGCCGTAGCGGAACGGCCCGGAGGCGGTGCCGATGTGCTTGAGGCCGAGGGCCTGGGCGTCGTCGAGGACCTTGTCCAGGTTCTGGGCGAAGGTGTAGGCGTTCGGGTCGCTGGAGTAGTAGCCGACGTGGCTGCCGATCGGGTTCAGGCCGTTGTTCCTGGCCAGTCGCTTGAGCTGGGCGAGGGTGATGGGGCCCGCCGAGCCCTGGGTGTATCCGGCGAACTCGACCTCGTCGTAGCCGTACTTCTTCAGTTCGGCGAAGACGGGGGCGAAGCCGAGAGTGGAGACCTTGTCGCGCAGGCTGTACAGCTGGATGCCGAGCCGGCCGGGGGGCAGGACGGGACGGCCTCGGCCCGCGGCGGCGGACGCGGTCCCGGTGGCGGCACCGGCGGGGGTCGCGGCGCCGCCCAGCAGCGCGGCGGCGGTGGCGCCCGCGGCCACGCCGAGCATGCCTCGTCTGCTGAGGCGGTGGGTGAGTTCGGGGTCCGTGTGACGGGTGCGGTTCATGCCTGGAACTCCTCGGGTCGGAAGGCGTTGTCAGTGGTGGGTGCTTCACTGATGACCAGTCAGAAGTGACCGGCCGGTGGGAGCGGGGTCGACTTCACATCGGTGGCCGCGATGCGGCGGCCGTCGAAGGCACGGGGGGTGGAGCAGATGAGGAACGGACCGTCGTCGTCGCTCGCCGGGAGGCGGCTGCGGCTGCGGCTGCGGCTGCCCGCGAACAGACCGGTCGTAGTACGTGGACGGGGTGCCCGGCTCCGCGTGGGCGACGAGTTCACCGGAGCGCGGATACGGACTTCGCCGGCGAGGCGGGGGCTCATGGCAGCTCCTTCAGGCCCAGGTCGCTCAACAGGTCCCGGGCGAGGGTGAGTTCGGCGGCGATGCCGTCGGCGAGCTGGGCGCGGGCGCGGGGCCGTAGCTCGGGTGGGAGTGCCTGCCAGGTGTAGGTCTCCACCTCCAGATGCCGGGTGAGGGGGTGGGGGCCGCCGACGAGCCGGGTCAGCGCGGACTTGAGTACGGGGAGTGTGGAGGTGAGGGGTGCGGCGGGGGCCGCGTGGAGGGGAACGTGGAAGTGGGCGCGCCACGGGGAGGCGTCGGGCAGGGCGTCGCCGTGAAGGGCCTCGCCCAGGTCGTCCGTGCCGCGCAGTCCGGCGGCGGTGGCCGTGCGGGTCTGATGCAGGAAGCGGGGTTCGTCGAAGGCGGCGAGGGCTTCGCGGACTTCGGGGAGGTGGGGGTGTTCGGCATGCAGGGCGGCGGAGAGCTGGGATTTGACGACGGGGACGCGGGCCTGCGTGAGCGCGTCCAGGGCGGTGCGCGGGTCCTCGAAGGACGTGGCGAGGTGGCAGGTGTCGACACAGACGCCGATGCGTTGGTGGCCGATCGCGGTGATCGGGGCGATGGCGTCGGCGGTGGTCTCGACGGTGCAGCCGGGTTCCGGTTCCAGGCCGATGCGGATGGAGCGGCCGGTGAGTTCGGCGAGGGCGTCGAGGCGTTCCGCGAGCGTGCCCAGGGCGGTCAGGGCGGTGGCCGCGCGCTCGCTGTCGTAGGCGGTGCGCCAGGCGAGCGGCAGGGTGGAGATGCTGCCTTCGGTGACATCGTCGGGGAGGAGACCGGCGAGGACCCGGGCCAGGTCGGTGGTGTGGGCGAGCCGCTCGGGGTCGGCCCAATCAGGCTTGTAGACGCGGTACTTGACCTCCTCGGCGCCGAAGCCCTCGTACGGGAAGCCGTTGAGGGTGACGACTTCGAGGCCGCGCCGGTCGAGTTCGGCGCGCAGGCCGCGCAGGGCGGAAGGGTCGGTGACCAGGGCGTGGGCGGCGTCCTTCGCCAGCCACAGTCCGATGCCCAGCCGGTCGCGGCCGAGGCGTCGGCGTACGGGTTCGCAGTGGTCGCGGAGTTGAGCGCGGACGCCGTCGAGGGTTTCTGCGGGGTGCACGTTGGTGCAGTAGGCGAGGTGGACGGTGGAGCCGTCGGGATGGCGGAAGCGCATCTGTCACTCCCCGCCGCGCAGGACGGAGTTGCCCTCGTGGGTGGCGTCGGTCGCGTCGACGTCGAGGTCCAGTCGGCCGCTGAGCCCGTAGAAGGCGACCGGGTTGCGCCACAGGACGCGGTCGACGTCGTCCTCGGTGAAGCCCTCCGCCAGCATCAGGTCGCCGACCCTGCGGGTCTTGAGGGGGTCGCTTCTGCCCCAGTCGGCAGCGGAGTTGACCAGTACCCGGTCAAGGCCGTGGTCGCGGAGGATCGCGACCGTCCGTTCCTCGTCCATCTTGGTGTCCGGATAGACCGAGAAGCCGATCCAGCAGCCGCTGTCCTTGGCTTCCTTGACGGTGGTCTCGTTGAGGTGGTCGACCAGGACGTGATCCGGGGACAGCGCGGACTCCTGTACGACGTCGAGGGTGCGGCGCAGGCCGGCGAGCTTGTCGCGGTGCGGGGTGTGGACGAGTGCGGGCAACGCGTGGTCGGCGGCGAGCTGGAGCTGGGCGGCGAAAGCGGCGTCCTCGGCCGGGGTCATCGAGTCGTAGCCGATCTCGCCGACGGCGACGACGCGGTCCTTGGCGAGATACCGGGGCAGTTCGTCGAGGACCGGGGCGAGGCGGGGGTCGTTCGCCTCCTTGGGGTTGAGGGCGATCGTGCAGTGGTGGGCGATGCCGTACTGGGCGGCGCGGAAGGGCTCCCAGCCCAGGAGCGAGTCGAAGTAGTCGAGGAAGGAGGCGGGCGAGGTGCGTGGCTGGCCGAGCCAGAAGGAGGGTTCGACCACGGCACGGACGCCTGCGGTGTACATGGCCCGGTAGTCGTCGGTGGTCCGAGACGTCATGTGGATGTGGGGGTCGAAGATGCGCATCAGGACTCCTTGGCTTCGGGCGCCGTCAGGGCCAGGACGCGGTGCAGGTCCTCGGGGACGGGCCGGCCTGCCGCGGTGCGTTCGGCGGCGTAGTCGTCGAGCATGCGGGCGAGTTCCGTGTCGGCCAGGGCCCGGTGGTGGAGGTCGGCCACCGCGTCGACGGGCACTCCGGTGAACAGGCACTTCAGCACGGCGTGGCGCCAGTTGTGGGCGTCCAGGTGGCGGGCGGCGTACGGGCCGACGGCTGCGGCGACGAGACGGGTGTCGTTGGTGCGCAGGGCGTCCTCGACGAGGGGGAGGGCGTCGGGGCCGGCGACCAGGTGGGGCAGGGCGTGCAGAACGGCTCGGCGTTCGGCGGCGGTGCCCTGTCGGTAGACGCGGGTGAGGGCGTCCGGGCCGGCGTGGGCGGCGTGCAGGATCAGGACGCGTACGGCGTCCGCGTGGTCGGTGCCGCAGCGGCGGCCGGCTTCGGCGAGGCGCAGCTCCCAGGCGGAGATGGGGCCGTGGCTGCCTGGGCGGGCGGCTGCCTCGTTCAGGGCGAGGGCGAACCAGACGCGGGCGGCTTCGCCGAGGTGGGCGGTGACCTGGGTGCGGAGGTCGTCCAGCGGGGTGCGGGAGAGGGGGTCGTCGGCTGCGGGGGTGCCCGGGCCGGGGTGGGGCTGGGTCATGGGGTGCTCCCTTCGGCCGGGGTGGCGGAGTGTCGGGCCGGAGTGGTGAAGGCGGTGGTGGAAGGGGTCGTCGGGGTTGCGGCGATCGACGTGGCGGCATGCTGAGCGGTGGTCTGCGGGGCTTCGGTGGGCCGGGGCGCCGTGGCGGTCGGCTCTGTGGCGTCGGAGTACCCGGCGGGAGGCGCCGTGGTGGTGCGGGCCGCGTCGTGGAGGAAGCGGAGGGAGTGTTCGGCGTGGTGTGGGCCCGCGTGGGAGTGGCGGGGGAGCTCCACGACGGTCAGTCCCTGGTAGCCGGCGTCGGCCAGCGCGGCGAGCACGGGCGGGAAGTCGATCTCTCCGTCGCCGAAGGGAAGGTGTTCATGGATGCCGCGGCGCATGTCCTCGATCTGGACGTGGCGCAGCCAGGGTGCGGTGGCGCGGACGCAGTCGGCGGGAGGGAGTGGTTCGAGGCACTGGCAGTGACCGATGTCGAGGGTGAGGCCGAGGGTCTCCGGGTCGTCGAGTGCGTGGCGGAGGCGGTGGAAGTCGGCGACGGTGGCGAGCAGATGGCCGGGTTCGGGTTCGATCGCGAGCGGGACACCGGCTGTCGTGGCCGCGTCCAGGACCGGGGCGAGGGCTTCGGTCAGGCGGTGCCAGGCGGTGTCCGGGTCCGTGCCGGCGGGGGTGACGCCGCTGAAGCAGTGGACGGCGTGGGCGCCCAGGTCCGCGGCGACTCGTACCGCCCTGAGCAGGAGGTCGACGCGTCGTGAGCGGTCGTCCGGGTCGGGGTCGAGGAGAGAGGGGCCGTGTTTGCGGCGTGCGTCGAGTACGTAGCGGGCGCCGGTTTCCACGGTGACGCCCAGGCCGAGGGCGTTCAGGCGGCGGGCGACCCGTCGGGTGCGGGCGGAGAGGCCCCGGGCGAGTGGGTCGAGGTGCATGTGGTCGAGGGTCAGGCCGACGCCGTCGTAGCCGAGGTCGGCGAGCAGGCCGAGGGCGTCGTCGAGGCGGAGGTCCGTGAGGCCGTTGGTTCCGTAGCCGAAGCGGAGGGGGGTGGTGGAGGAGTCGTGGGGTGCCCTGGGCCGGGCGCGTCCCCGGTTGCCCCGGGCCCGTGTGCCGTCTCCGGGTGCGGCACCGGGTCGGGCGCTCACCGGTGTTCCCCCTCGCCGTCGGACGGTCGCCCGTGCGGGGCCTCCGCCCGAGTGTCCGCGTCCCGGCCCGCGCCCACGCCCACATGTCCCGCCGGACCCGCCGCCACTCCCCCGTACCGCAGCCGCGCCGCGAAACCCACCAGCTCGGCGTACTGCTCCCCCAGCCCCGCCGGGCCGTCGCCCATCGGGTCCTTGAAATAGAAGCCGAGTGCGCCGAGCGGACCGGAGAGGCCTGTTTCGTGGGCGCGGGCGGTGAGTCGGGCCAGGTCGAGGACCAGGGGTGCCGCCAGGGCGGAGTCACAGCCCTGCCAGGTCGTCTGGAGGATCATGCGGCTGCCGAGGAAGCCGTCGAAGGCGATGTGGTCCCAGGCTGTCTTCCAGTCGCCGAGGGACGGGACGTCGTCGATGTGGACCACGCCCTCCGGTGTCGTGCCGAGGGTGTCGGTGAGGACGCGTTCCTTTCCGGCGTTCTTCGCCGCCGCCGCGGAGGGGTCGGCGAGGGATGCTCCGTCTCCCCCGCCGAGGAGGTTGGTGCCCGACCAGGCGTGGACCTCAAGTGCCCGTTGCGTGAACATCGGACCGAGGACCGACCTGAGCAGGGTCTGACCGGTCTTGCCGTCGCGGCCCGCGTAGGGCAGTCCGCTGGTCGCCGCCGCGTGGGCCAGCGCCGGGTGGTGCAGCCCCGTCGACGGTGTGAAGTTGACGTACGGGCAGCCGGCGCGCAGGGCCGCCGCCGCGTACAGCGAGCTGGGCGGGAGTGCGGTGCCGGTCGGGGTGGGCTCCGTGGAGGCGACGTTCACCACCACGGCTCGGGCCAGGTCGTGGCGTCGTACGAAGTCCTCGATGTCTGCGGCGAAGGCGGCCACCAGGTCGTCCGGGGTTCTGGTGGTGTCGCCGGGAGCGGGGCCGCCGGGCCTGATCTCCCGGTCCGCGGCGGCCAGTTCGGAGGTGATCGCCGAGGTGAGGCCGTGCGGCAGGACGCCTGCCGCGGTCAGCGCCTCGGCGCGTTTGGACAGCGGGCAGTCGACGGTGTCGTGGCCGCCGAAGACGAGTGCGGACAGGGGTGGGAGGCCGCAGTCCGTGAACGGGGGTGTTTCGGTGACCATGCCCGTGGGGCGGTGCAGGCCCGCTGTCACGGCGGCGCAGCCCGCGACGACGGTGGTGGCGACGGAGCCGCGGGCGCCGATCAGCCATACCCCCACACGAGTTCGAGGACTTGACGACGACGTGGACATGGGCAGCCTCCTTGTCGTTCACGGTGTTCGCACCCTCCGGCGGCGGGCCGAGAGGGGAGGGAAGGCGGCGGGCGGAGGTCCGGCGTCCCCCGCCCGCCGCCGTTCAGTCGCCCGTGGCGGCCGGGCTCGCCGGCGCGTTCGCGGGCAGTTCCTTGATCCGGATGTCGCGGAAGGACACCTGGTCGTCGGCTCCGTGGTTCTGGATGCCGATATGGCCGTCCCGCAGGCTGCGGGCCGGATCGGTGTTGGTGAAATCGTTGATCCGCACGCCGTTGAGCCAGACGCGGAGTCGTTCGCCCTCCACACGGATCTCGTACGTGTTCCACTCCCCCGGCGGATTCAGCGCGCGGTCGCGCTTCCTCAGGTCGGCGGAGCGGAAGCCGTACACGGCCCCGGTGGTGCGGTCGGGGGCGTCGGTCGCGTCGATCTGGATCTCGTAGCCCTTGTCGACCGCCGACCACGGGTCGTCCGAGGGCGGGAAGCCCACGAACACACCGGAGTTGTCGTCGCCGCGGGTCTTCCAGTCCAGCTTCAGCGAGTAGGCGCCGAAGCTCCGGTCGGCGTACCAGAGCAGGCCCATGCCGCCCGACGACGTCAGCGTGCCGTCGTCGGAGACGGTGAAGGTGCCCGGGCCCGCCTGATTCCACCCTGTCCGGGAGCTGCCGTCGAAGAGCGGCCGGTAGCCGTTCTCCGGGCGGCAGTCCGCCTGGGCCCTGCCGGTGGCCCAGCGCAGGCCGCCCAACAGGTGCTGCCGGAGCGCCGGTTCGGTGTACGCGGACGACAGGTGGCCGACGCCGGTGTAGAAGGAGCGTCCGCCCGCGTAGTTCTGGCACCAGGCGATCGGGTGGTCGCCGTTCATCGTGCCGCCGGTGTACGACGACTCGTCGAGGGAGGCCAGGACGTGCACCGAACTCCGGGGGTTGGAGCGGTAGTTGTACCACTCGTCGGTGCGGTTCCAGTCCGTGCCCAGGGTGGCGGTAGCCGGGTGTGCGCGGTCCTCCACCACCGTCCGGGCCGGCTGGATCGCCGGGTGCCCCTGGAAGTAGGCGCCGACGAGGCCGCCGTAGAACGCCCAGTCGTACTCGGTGTCGGCCGCCGCGTGGATGCCCACATAGCCGCCGCCATGACGGATGTAGCTCTCGAACGATGCCTGTTGACGCTCCGTCAGAACATCGCCGGTCGTCGAGAGGAAGACGACGGCCGCGTACCGGCGGAGGTTCGCCGGGTTGAACGCCGCCGCGTCCTCCGTCGCGTCGACCCGGAAGCCGGCGCCGGCGCCGAGTTCCTTGAGTGCCGTGATGCCGTCAGGGATCGAGTCGTGCCGGAAGGCCGCCGTCTTGGAGAAGACCAGCACCCGGCCAGCCGGCCGTTGTGCGGGCTTGGAGGCGGCCTGCGTCGACATGCTTCCGAGGAGCAGTGCCGTGCCCACAACAGCGGTGATGGCTCGTCCTGTTGATCGCATGGCGCACTCCCCTCAGCCCGTGGTGAAGGAGAAGTCGTCCACCTCGTACAGGTCGCCGCTCGCGGCTCCCTTGAAGACGAGATAGAGCGTGGTCGTGCCCTGCGGGGCGTGGGACAGCCTGGCGGTGACGTCCTGGTAGGTGTCCCAGCCGCCGGTCGCCGGTACGGTCGTACGGCCCAGCACCTTGCCGGTCGGGGAACCCGCGCGGATCTCCAGTCTGCCGCCCGCGCCGGCCGAGGCGACGCGTGCCGTGAGCGACTTGGCATTGCTCAGGACGTACGGCGTGAAGGCGATCCAGTCGCCGTTGTCGATGTCGCCGACCGTCTTGCCGCCGTTCGCGGACTCCCGTGAACTCACTGCTGTGCCGGATGAGTTGTTGAAGTGCTCGGCCTGGCGGTGGGTGGGCTGGATGACGTTCTGGTCATGGGTGGTCAGGGGTGCCTGGCCGCCGCCTCCGAGGTCGGTGTACTGGGCGTCGAAGACCCCGAAGATGTTGGCGTTCGGGTCGTGGCCGCCGTCGGCGCTGGTCTGGATGGTGCCGGAGCAGCCGTTCGCCGAGGTCTGGGGGTGGCCGTGGCTGTCGTGGCCGAGGATGAAGGTGACCTGGACCTTGGTGCAGTCGATGGTCCGGCCGTCCTCGCGGTCGGTGACCCTCACCTTGAACGGGATGGCGTCACCGAATGCGAACAGCTGCCCGTCCTGCGGGAGTTGGAGGACCACCTTGGGTGCGGTGTTGCCGACCACGACCTGGACGCTCGCGCCGCCCGTGCGGCCGGTGGTGTCCTTCGCGGTCACCGTCGCCGTGTACGTCCCGTTCTTCCTGTACGTGTGGGAGGGGTTCGCCGAGGTGGATGTTCCGCCGTCGCCGAAGTCCCAGCTGTAGGTGAGGGCGTCGCCGTCCTGGTCGGTGGTCCCGGCGGAGGAGAACCTCACCTTCAGCGGGGCCTGTCCGGAGGTGACGTCCGCGGCGGCCTGCGCGACCGGGGAGTGGCCGTCGGTGGCGTTCTCGATGCGGTACAGGGCGGAGTGCTCGTCGCCGCCGAACCAGGAGATGCCGTAGTCGAGTACGTACAGCGCGCCGTCCGGCCCGAAGGCCATGTCCATCACCTGGGTGCCGGTCCACGGAATGTCGTTGATGGACTGCACGGTCCCGTCGGCGTCGCTGCTGATCCGCTTGATCCAGCGGCGGCCGAACTCACCGGCGAAGAAGTCGCCGTCGTAGGCCTCCGGGAACTTGACCGGGGAGTCGAGCGAGGCGTCGTAGTGGTAGACCGGGCCGCCCATCGGTGACTCCGAGCCGTCGCCGAACTCCGGTACGGACGGGCCGTTGTAGGGGATCCAGGCGGCCTGCGCCGGGGGAAGGTCGGTGAGGCCGGTGTTGTTGGGCGAGGTGTTCTTCGGGGCGGCACAGTCGAAGGCGGCGCCCGATGTCCCGGTCGCGAAGTCGTAGTCCACGTACGGGTCGTTGGCGCCGGTGCAGTAGGGCCAGCCGAAGTTGCCGGGGCCGGTGACACGGGCGAACTCGACCTGGCCCGCGGGGCCTCGGGCCGGGTCGGCCGCGCCCGCGTCGGGTCCGTACTCGCCGATGTAGATGATGCCGGTCGCTCTGTCGACGCTGAAGCGGAACGGGTTGCGGAAGCCCATCGCGTAGATCTCGGGGCGTGTCCTGTCCGTGCCGGGCGCGAAGAGGTTGCCGTCCGGGACGGCGTAGGAGCCGTCCGCGTTGACCTTGATACGCAGGATCTTGCCGCGCAGGTCGTTGGTGTTGCCGGACGAACGCTGGGCGTCGAAGGCCGGGTTGCGGTTCGCGCGCTCGTCGATGGGCGTGAACCCGTCGGACTGGAAGGGGTTGGTGTCGTCGCCCGTCGACAGGTACAGGTTGCCCGCCGCGTCGAAGTCGATGTCGCCGCCGACATGGCAGCACAGGCCGCGTGAGGCCGGGACGTCGAGGACCTTCGTCTCACTGGCCTTGTTCAGGGTGCCGTCGGCGTTGAGGACGAACCGGGAGAGCCGGTTGACGCCGTCGAAGGGCGCGAAGTCGGCGGCGGTGCCCGTCTCGGGGGCGTCGCCCGCCGGGGTGTTCAACGGGGGTGCGTAGTAGAGGTAGATGAAACGGTTGGAGCTGAACTGCGGGTCCACGCCGATGCCTTGGAGGCCCTCTTCGTCATGGGAGTAGACGTCGAGCTTGCCGGCCAGCCGGGTGTTTCCGGCGGCGTCGGTGATACGGAGTTCGCCGTCGCGCGAGGTGTGCAGGACCGAGCGGTCCGGGAGAACGGCGAGCGACATGGGCTCGCCGACCTCCGGTTCACCCTTGGCCAGGGTGACCTGCTGGAAGTCCTCGGCGGCAGCCGCCGTGGGGGCGGTGGCCGGGTCGGCGACGGCTGCGCCGGCCTGGGGTGCCACCAGGGTCAGTGACGCTCCGGCGAGCAGCGCGCCCGTGAACAGGGCGAGTGCTCTGCGGACTTGGGGGTGTCGTCTGCGACTCGCGATTCTTCCGGTGCGGGTGGGGCCGTCTTTCGCGTGCACGAATGCCTCCAGAATGGAGCTCGTGGTACATGCGGGTGCGATACGCCGGGGTGCGCCGTCACCCCGGAACAGTCAGGAACGACTCAGTCGTTGCTGCCGAACGCCGCGTCGAACGAGGCCGACGGCGGGTCGAAGTCGTACGCCTTGAGGCGGGTCAGTGCCTCGGGGGCGCCCTGGAGCCGGTCCATGCCGGCGTCCTCCCACTCCACGGAGATGGGGCCCCGGTAGTCGATGGAGCGCAGCATGCGGAAGACGTCCTCCCACGGGACGTCGCCGTGGCCTGCCGACACGAAGTCCCAGCCGCGCCTCGGGTCGCCCCAGGGCAGATGCGAGCCGAGGCGGCCGTTGCGGCCGTCGAGCCGCTTGCGGGCCTCCTTGCAGTCGACGTGGTAGATCCGGTCGCGGAAGTCCCACAGGAAGCCGACCGGGTCGAGGTCCTGCCACACGAAGTGCGAGGGGTCGAAGTTCAGTCCGAAGGCGGGCCGGTGGTCAACTGCCTTCAACGCGCGCTGGGTTGTCCAGTAGTCGTAGGCGATCTCGCTCGGGTGGACCTCGTGCGCGAACCGCACGCCCTGGGCGTCGAAGACGTCGAGGATCGGGTTCCAGCGGTCGGCGAAGTCCTGGTAGCCGCGGTCGATCATCGACTCGGGGGCGGGCGGGAACATCGCGACCAGGTGCCAGATCGCCGAGCCGGTGAAGCCGATGACGGTGTCGACGCCGAAGGCGGCGGCGGCCCGCGCGGTGTCGGCGATCTCGGCCGCCGCCCGCTGTCGTACGCCCTCCGCGTCGCCGTCGCCCCAGATACGGGTGGGCAGGATCGCCTGATGCCGTTCGTCGATGATGGCGTCGCAGACGGCCTGGCCGACCAGGTGGTTGGAGATCGCCCAGCACTTGAGGCCGTACTTGTCGAGGAGCTGGTGGCGGCTCGCCAGATAGGAGGGGTCCGCGAGGGCCTTGTCGACCTCGAAGTGGTCGCCCCAGCAGGCGAGTTCGAGCCCGTCGTAGCCGAAGTCACGGGCGAGGCGGCAGACCTCTTCGAGAGGCAGGTCGGCCCACTGGCCGGTGAAGAGTGTGAAGTCGCGCGGCATTCTCGTCGAGCCTCCTCAGACCGTTGTGGATGAGATCGATACGGGTGTGTAGACGGAGTTCTTCTCCGCGCTCTCCTCGACCGCCGCCAGGACGCGTTGCACCTGGAGGCCCTCCGCGAAGGACGGCCGGGGCCGGCTGCCCTCCGCTATCGCGAGGACGAGGTCGCGGGCCTGGTGGACGAAGGAGTGCTCGTAGCCGAGGCCGTGGCCCGGCGGCCACCAGGCGTCCAGATAGGGGTGGTCGGGTTCGGTGACAAGGATGCGGCGGAAGCCCGCGTGCGTGGCGGGTTCGGTGCCGTCGTGGTAGGTGAGCTCGTTGAGGCGTTCCAGGTCGAAGGCCAACGAGCCTCGTTCGCCGTTGAGTTCGATGCGCAGTGCGTTCTTGCGGCCGGTCGCGTACCGGGTGGCCTCGAAGGAGGCGAGGGCGCCCGACTCGAAGCGTCCGGTGAACACGGCGGCGTCGTCCACGGTGACCCGTCCGGTGCCGGCGGTCGCGGTGGCGGTCAGGCCGCTGGTCGGACCGCCGGGCAACGGGCGTTGTCGTACGAAGGTTTCGGTGAGGGCGGAGACTCCGGCAAGGGGCTCGCCCACGAGGTACTGGGCGAGGTCGACGATATGGGCGCCCAGGTCGCCGAGCGCGCCCGACCCGGCCGTCTCCTTGCGCAGTCGCCAGGTGAGCGGGAACTCCGGGTCCACCAGCCAGTCCTGAAGGTACGTCACCCGTACGTGTCGCAGAGTGCCGAGCCTGCCCTCGGCGACCATGGAACGGGCGAGTGCGGTGGCGGGCAGCCGACGGTAGTTGAAGCCGACCATGGCCAACTGGCCGCGCCGCTCGGCCTCTTCGGCCGCCGCAGTCATCATCACGGCTTCCTCGACGGTGTTCGCGAGGGGCTTCTCGCACAGTACGTGTTTGCCCGCGGCGAGGGCGGCGAGGGCGATCTCGGCGTGACTGTCGCCGGGGGTGCAGATGTCGACGAGGTCGACGTCGTCCCGTTCGATCAGGGCACGCCAGTCGGTCTCGGCCGCCGCCCAGCCGTGCTGGTTCGCTGCCGCTCGGACGGCACGGGAGTCTCGGCCGCAGATCGCGGCGAGCGCCGGGCGCCGTGGCAGGTCGAAGACGTGGCCCACGGTGCGCCAGCCCTGGGAGTGGGCTGCGCCCATGAAGGCGTATCCGACCATGCCGATGCCCAGGACCGGCTTTCCGTCCTCGGCGGCGTCTGCCTGCGGCTGTGCCATTCGGAGGTCCTCCTCGTGGTGGGGGTGAGGTCAGCGGGTCGGCGCGGGTTCGTCGTGGCTGGTCGCGCCCACGCGGCGGAGCTGCATATCGATACAGCCCCGCGCCCCTTGAGGGCGCGGCGGAACCGCACGCGTGAAAACCTCGCCCCCTACAGCCCCCGCCGGTCGTCCTACTTGAAGCCGGTCGGCATGTACTGGTCGACGTTGTCCTTGTCGACGACCGCCGAGTAGAGCGTCAGGGAGGACGGGATCTCGAACTCGGAGAGGCCGCTCACCCCCTTGCCCTGGCCCAGCGCCCGGGCCAGGTCGATCGCCGACGCGGCCATCGTGGGCGGATAGAGCACCGTCGCCTTCAGGACACCGTTGTCCTGCTTGATGGCCTGGAAGGCGGAGAGGGCGCCCGCGCCGCCGACCATCAGGAAGTCGTCGCGGCCGGCCTGGTCGATCGCCCGCAGCGCGCCCACGCCCTGGTCGTCGTCGTGGTTCCACAGGGCGTTGAACCTGGGCTGCGCCTGCAGGAGTTGGGCCATCTTGGCCTGGCCCGACTCGACCGTGAACTCGGCGGCCTGGCGGGCCACCTTCTTGATGTTCGGGTAGTTCTTCAACGCGTCGTCGAAGCCCTGGGTGCGCTGCTTGGTCAGTTCCAGGTTGTCGAGGCCGGCGAGTTCGATGACCTTGGCGTCGTCCACGTCCTTGAGCTGTTCGCCGATGTAGTGACCGGCGTTGAGGCCCATGCCGTAGTTGTCGCCGCCTATCCAACAGCGGTACGCCTGCGGGGTGTTGAAGATCCGGTCCAGGTTGACGACCGGGATGCCGGCCCGCATCGCCTTCAGGCCGACCTGGGTGAGCGCCTTGCCGTCGGCGGGCAGGATCACCAGGACGTCGACCTTCTTGTTGATCAGTGTCTCGATCTGGCCGATCTGCGCGGCGGTGTCGTTCGAGCCCTCGGTGATCTCCAGCGTCACGTCGGAGTACTTCTTCGCCCGGTTCTTGGCGTTGTCGTTGATGGCGTTGAGCCAGCCGTGGTCGGCCTGCGGTCCGGCGAAGCCGATGGTGACGGCCTTCCCGGGGGTGTCGGCGGCGGCCGGCTGGTTGTCGCTCGCGGCGGGCTCGTCGCTGGGGTCGTTGCTGGTGCAACCGGCGAGCAGGACTCCCGCCCCGACGGCGGCGGTCCCGAAGAGGAGTCCTCTGCGGCTTGCGAAAGGAGTCGGCTCTGGCATGGCGGTGAACCCTTCCCTCAGGTCGTGCTTGCGGTACGGCGCTGGACGAGCACGGCGGCGACGATGATCGCGCCCTTGGCGATCTGCTGCACATCGCTCTGCAGGTTGTTCAGGGCGAAGATGTTGGTGATGGTGATGAAGATCAGGACGCCCAGGACGGAGCCGACGATGGTGCCGCGACCCCCGCTGAGCAGGGTGCCGCCGATGATCGCGGCGGCGATGGCGTCGAGCTCGTACAGGTTGCCGTTGGTGTTCTGGCCCGAGCCGGTCAGGATGATCAGCAGGAAGGCGGCGATCCCGCAGCACAGTCCGGACAGGAGGTAGAGGTAGAGGCGCTGGCGGCGTACGTCGATGCCGGCCAGGCGGGCCGCCTCCGCGTTGCCGCCCACGGCGACCGTGCGGCGGCCGAAGGTGGTGCGGTTCAGGATCAGCCAGCCGAGGATCGTCACTACCGCGAAGACCATGACCAGCGGCGGGATGCCGAGGATGTACGCGTCACGCTCGCCGAGGTCGAGAACGCTGTCGATCGTGACGATCTGTGTCGCGCCGTCCGTGATCTGGAGGGCGAGTCCGCGCGCCGAGGCCAGCATGGCGAGCGTGGCGATGAACGGGACCATCCCGCCGTACGCGATGAGCAGGCCGTTGACCAGTCCGCAGGCCACTCCGACGAGCACCGCGGTGAAGAGGATGCCCGCGAATCCGTACTCCTGGGTGGCGACGGTGGTCGCCCACACGGAGGAGAGGGCGACGATCGCGCCGACCGACAGGTCGATGCCGCCCGACATGATGACGAAGGTCATGCCGACGGTGACGACACCGATCACCGAGGCCTGGGTGAGGACGAGTTGGAGGTTGCGGGTGTCGAGGAACTCGTCGGGCTTGGTGATGCCGCCGACGACGATCAGCGCGGCGAGCACGCCGAGGAGGGAGAGGGTGCGGACGTCGGCGCGGGCCACCATGGTCCGCCAGGCCGGGAGTTGACCGGCCGACGGGATCTTGTCGGTGCTGTCGCGCGGCGGGGACACGGGTTGCGTCATGATGCGGGGCCCCTTTCACCGGCCGCAGAGCTGCCGGCCGCAGAGGATGCGCTGGCCACAGGGGCTCCTTCCATCACGAGGTCGAGCACGCGGTGTTCGTCGAGTTCGCGGGCGGGTGCCGTGTGGACGACCTGGCCCTCGCGCAGGACCAGGACACGGTCGGCGAGGCCGAGCACCTCGGGCACTTCGCTGGAGACCAGCAGGACGGCGAGGCCCTCGTCGGCTAGGCGGCGGATCACCGCGTACAGCTCGGCGCGGGCTCCGACGTCGACGCCCCGGGTGGGTTCGTCGAGCAGCAGGACACGGCAGCCGCGCAGCAGCCAGCGGGCGAGGACCGCCTTCTGCTGGTTGCCGCCGGAGAGGGTGCGGACGGGTACGGAGGGGTTGTCGGGCCGTAGCGACAGCTCGCGGGTGGCGGCGCGGGCGGCGCCCAGTTCGGCGCCCCGGTCGATCCAACCGCCGTGTGCGAAGCGGGAGATGGAGGAGACCGACACATTGCGGGTGACGGACTCCAGCATCAGCAGGGCCTGCGCCTTGCGTTCCTCGGGGGCGAGCCCGAGCCCGGCGCGCACTGCGGCGCGTACGCTGCCGGGCCTCAACGCCTTTCCGTCGACGATGACTTGACCGGCGGTCGGTCTGCGGGCGCCGTAGATCGTCTCCAGGATCTCCGAGCGTCCGGACCCGACCAGTCCGGCGAGGCCGACGATCTCGCCGGGGCGGACGGTGAGGTCGACGGGCGCGAACTCGCCTTGCCTGGCCAGCCCCTGGACTTCGAGGACCGGTACGGCGCCCACGTCCTGTGGTGTCGTGCGGCGCTCCGGGAACACGTACTCGACGTTCCGGCCGGTCATCAGGGCGACGACCTCGCGGGTCGGCGTGGACTTGGCGGGGAGTCCGCCGGCCACCGCGCGGCCGTCCTTGAGCACGGTCACGCGGTCGCCGATGCGGCGGATCTCCTCCAGCCGGTGCGAGATGTAGACGACGGCGACCCCGTCGGCGGTCAGGTCGCCGACGATCCGGAAGAGGTTGTCGACCTCCTCCGGGTCGAGCGCGGCGGAGGGCTCGTCCATGACGATCAGCCGTACGTCGTGGGAGAGTGCCCGCGCCATCGACACGATCTGCTGCTGCGCCGCCGACAACTCCCCGACCAGGCGCCCGGGATCGACCTCCGGGTGCCCGAGTCGCTTGAGCAGTGCGGCAGTCGACGCCTTGGCCGCCTTTCCCCGTACGACGAATCCGGCGGCCGTGGGTTCATGGCCGAGGTGGACGTTCTCGGCCACCGACAGATGCTCCACCAGGTCGAGTTCCTGGTAGATGGTGGCGATGCCGAGACGCATGGCGGCGATGGGCGAGCGCAGGGTGACCGGCTCGCCGCGCCAGCTGATCGTGCCGTCGTCGGGCTGGTGGGCGCCGGCCAGGACCTTGATGAGGGTGGACTTCCCGGCGCCGTTCTGGCCGAGCAGACAGTGCACTTCGCCGGCCTGGACGTCGAGGTCGACGCCGTCGAGGGCGCGGACTCCGGGGAACGACTTGGTGATGCCGGACATGCTGAGCAGCGGTGGTTCTGGTGCCATGACGGTTCCCCTTGGCGGGCGTGCGGGCCGGTTGCAGGGTGGATCGCTTGCTGGGCAGGCGTTTGCGCAGGGCAGAGCAGGGCGCTGTGCTGGTGGTGTGCGTCGGGTGACGTGGGTACGGAGTCGTCTTACGCGGGTGAGAACAGGTGGTCGCTGATGAGGCGGGCCGCGCCGATGACTCCGGCGGTGGGGCCCAACTCCCCCAGGACGATGGGCAGGTTGCCCGTGGCCAGTGGCAGCGACTGGCGGTAGACCTGGGTTCTGATCGCGGCGAGCAGGGTGTGGCCGAGGCCGGTCACCCCGCCGCCGATCACCACCAGGCCGGGGTTGAAGAAGCTGACCAGACCGGCGATGACCTGGCCGGTGCGGTTGCCGCCCTCGCGGATCAGGTCGAGCGAGGTGGCGTCCCCGGCGGCAGCGGCGGCGGCGACGTCGACGGCGCTCAGGGCGCCGCTCGCCTCCCACCGGGCCGCGAGTTCCGCCGAACGTCCTTGTTGGGCCGCCTCTTTGGCGTCGCGGGCGAGAGCGGCGCCGCTGAAGTGGGCTTCCAGGCAGCCCCGGTTGCCGCAGGCGCAGGGGCGCCCGTCGGGTACCGCCTGGATGTGACCGATGTCGCCGGCGCTGCCGGTGACACCGCGGTGGACCTCACCGCCGACGACGATGCCGCAGCCGATACCGGTGCCGATCTTGACGCAGAGGAAGTCGCCCACGGAACGGGCGACGCCCGCGTGCTGCTCCCCCATCGCCATCAGGTTCACGTCGTTGTCGACCATCACCGGGCAGCCCAGCTCCTGGCTGAGCGCCTCCCGTACGGGGAAGCCGTCCCAGCCGGGCATGATCGGCGGAGCGACCGGTACGCCTTCGGGGAAGCGGACCGGACCGGGGACGCCGATTCCGGCGCCGTCGAACCCCTCCGCGAGCCCGGAGGCTCTCAACTTGGCCGCCATGGACAGGACTTGCTCGAAGACCGCGACCGGGCCCTCGCGGACGTCCATGGGCTGGTTGAGGTGTCCCAGCACTTCCAGTTCGGCGTTGGTGACCGCGATGTCGATCGAGGTCGCGCCGATGTCGACGCCGAGGAAGCGCAGGGCGGGGGCGAGCCGGATGTTGTGGGAGCGGCGACCGCCTCGCGAGGCGGCGAGTCCGTCGGCCACGATCAGGCCCGTCTCCAGGAGCCGGTCCACCTCCACGGCCAGCTTGGACCGCGACAGGTCGACCTGGTCCCCCAGCTGGGCCCGGGAGTTGGGCCCGCCGTCACGCAACAGGCGCAGCAGCCGGGCCTGATGGGCGTTCGCGGGTCGAGCTGTCATACGTCTCACAAGCCCCTCCCCGCCTAGTCAGGCACCAACCGGCCACTGTTTCCGGCCACTTCGCCGGGCTTTCGAGTGGAACGTAGCAGTGACTGCCGGGGCCGGGAAGAAGGTGAGCACAGATTGGCGCTTACTTCTTCCACTGAGAGGACAAAGAAGAGGGCGCCGTGAAGGCGCCCTGGGTGGACCGCAGATGGCCCACCCGTCCATGGTGAGCCCGTGGGCCCGCCCCGCTCACGGGCAGCGGACGACCTGCCCGGCGTACGAGAGGTTGCCGCCGAAGCCGAACAGCAGGACCGGGTCGCCCTTGGAGATCTCGCCGCGCTCGACCAGCTTCGAGAAGGCGAGCGGGATGCTGGCGGCCGAGGTGTTGCCGGACTCGACGACATCGCGTGCCACGACGGCGTTCACCGCGCCGATCTTCGCCGCCAGCGGTTCGATGATGCGCAGGTTGGCCTGGTGCAGAACGACACCGGCGAGTTCCTCGGGGGTCAGGCCCGCGCGCTCGCAGGCCTGGCGGGCGATGCGCGGCAGCTGGGTGGTGGCCCAGCGGTAGACGCTCTGCCCCTCCTGCGCGAACCGCGGGGGCGTGCCCTCGATCCGTACCGCGTGCCCCATCTCGGGCACCGAGCCCCACAGCACGGGCCCAATACCGGCGGGTCCCCCCGCGTCCGCCGGACAGGCTTCGACGACCGCCGCGCCCGCCCCGTCCCCGACGAGCACGCAGGTCGTACGGTCGGTCCAGTCCGTCACGGCGGACATCTTGTCGGCGCCGATGACGAGGGCCCGTACGGATCCCCCGGCCCGTACGGCGTGGTCGGCCGTGGCCAGGGCGTGGGTGAAGCCGGCGCACACGACGTTGAGGTCCATGGTGGCCGCCGAGGGGATGCCGATCCTGTTGGCGACCCGGGCGGCCATGTTCGGGGAGCGGTCGATGGCGGTCGAGGTGGCGACGAGGACAAGGTCGATGTCGCTCGCTGCCAGTCCCGCCGCCGCGAGCGCCTTGGCGGCGGCGTGCGCGGCCAGCTCGTCGACGGGCTCGTCGGGACCGGCGATGTGGCGCGTACGGATGCCCACCCGGCTTCTGATCCACTCGTCGTTGGTGTCGACCAGGCCCGCCAGATCCTCGTTGGTGAGCACCTTGGCGGGCTGGTAGTGACCGACGGCGGCGATGCGCGAGCCGTTCATGGGTGGGTCCCCCTTGCTGCTTTTCGGTAGCGGGATCCACCAGTCTGATCAGTGACTCACCAGTACGACGGCACGCGATGCCACAGGATTAGCGCGGCAGGGTTGTCGGCTTCCATCAGAGCGCAGAGTGTCCGAACACCTACCCCGTGAACAGCTGTGTCGCCTTCTGCACCAGCTCATACACGCCGTAGCAGAGCGGCGCCCCCACCCACAGCCAGGCGAACGCGATCAGGGGCCGGCGGTCGGGCGGCGGGCCCGCACCCTCAGACGGACTGCTCTCGCTGGACATCGGCGGCCTCCTTCGGTGCGGGGATGTGATGGCGGGGGTCGACGGGGCGGACGAGTTCGTTGGCGACGAAGCCGACGGCGAGCAGTCCGATCATGATGTAGAAGGACAGCCCGTAGAGTGCCGAGCCGTGTTTGCCGGCCTCCTCCTGCCGGTCGGCGATCCAGTTGACGATCAGCGGGCCGAGAACACCGGCCGTGGACCAGGCGGTGAGCAGCCGCCCGTGGATCGCGCCGACCTGGTAGGTCCCGAAGAGGTCCTTCAGATAGGCGGGGACGGTGGCGAAGCCGCCGCCGTAGAAGGAGAGGATCACCAGGGCGCACAGGATGAACAGCGGCTTGGAGGAGTCCCCGAACCAGGCGATCGACGCGTACATCAGCGCCCCCACACCGAGGTAGACGCGGTAGATGTTCTTGCGGCCGATCAGGTCGGAGGTGGAGGACCAGCCGATCCGGCCCGCCATGTTGGCCGCCGACAGCAGCGCGACGAAACCGGCCGCCGCCGACACCGAGACAGGGGTGGAGCTGTCCGCGAAGAAGTCCTTGATCATCGGCGCGGCCTTCTCCAGGATGCCGATGCCCGCGGTCACGTTCATACAGAGGATGACCCACAGGCACCAGAACTGCGGGGTCCGCACGGCGCTGCGCGCTGAGACCTGGACGCCCGAGAGGGCGCTCGGCCCGCTCGCGCCGCCGCCGATGGGCTTCTCACCGCGCGGCACCCGCACCAGGAGCACCCCGAGCGACATGAACACGGCGTACGACAGTCCGTGCACGAGGAAGGCGAGCGCGATCCCGGAGCTGTCGGAGCCGAACGACTCCAGCATCTGCGCCGACCAGGGCGAGGCGATGAGCGCACCGCCGCCGAAACCCATGATCGCGATGCCGGTGGCCATGCCGGGCCGGTCCGGGAACCACTTGATCAGGGTGGAGACGGGCGAGATGTACCCGATGCCGAGGCCGATGCCGCCGACGAAGCCGTAGCCGAAGACGATCAGCCAGTACTGCTCGGTGGCGGCGCCGAGCGAGGCGAGCAGGAAGCCGGAGGAGAAGCAGACCAGGGCGACGGTCATGGCCCAGCGGGGCCCGTTGCGCTCTACGAGGGTGCCGCCGAACGCGGCGGACAGGCCGAGCATCACGATGCCGAGCTGGAAGGGCAGCGCGCTCTGGGTGCCGCTGAGGCCGAGCGCGGATTCCAGCGGCGGCTTGAAGACGCTCCAGGCGTAGGCCTGACCGATGGAGAGATGGACCGAGAGGGCGGCCGGGGGTACGAGCCAGCGGCTCCAGCCGGGGGGCGCGATGGGGGGACTCATGATCCCGGACGATAGGAACCGGCCGCGCGGTTGGGAAGGCGGCCGGTCGAACTCGCCGACCGTATGCGGTGAACGGTATCCGGGCTGCGCCGAACGGTCGTTCGGACCGGACGAACGGTATCCCGGCCACACCGGGCGTCGCTTCCGAGCCACGTGCGTTCCGTACCCACCTGTGCCGCATCCCTTGCCGACCCGAGGTCCATACTGTAGACAATATGTCGTCAACCTGTTCCCCTGCGGCAACAGAGCTCCCTGCACCTCGGGGCCACCTGCGCGTGCAGGACAATGAGAACGAGAAGGTCACTTACCAGCACGTACAGAACCGGGGCTGATCAGGACATGGGACGAGTCACGGAACGACGCAAGGTGATCCGGATCAGGGACGGGGCGATCTCCGCCCGTCCGGACACGCTCGTCGCCGAGGAACCCATGGAGATCCGGCTGAACGGCAAGCCGATCGCCATCACCATGCGCACCCCGGGCGACGACTTCGCGCTCGCCGCCGGCTTCCTGGTGAGCGAGGGCGTGCTGGCCGAGCGGCGGGACCTCCAGAACATCGTGTACTGCGCGGGCGCCACGGAGGACGGTTCGAACACGTACAACGTGGTGGACGTGCGGACGGCTCCGGACGTGGTGCTGCCCGACATCACGCTGGAGCGGAACGTGTACACGACGTCCTCGTGCGGCCTGTGCGGCAAGGCGAGCCTGGACGCGGTCCGTACGACGGCCCGCTGGGCCATCGACGACGGCGCCGACGCTCCCCCGGTCCGGGTGACACCCGAACTGCTCGCGAGCCTCCCCGACCGGCTCCGCGCGGCCCAACGGGTGTTCGACCGGACCGGGGGCCTGCACGCGGCGGCCCTGTTCACGGAGGAGGGCGAACTGCTCGACATCCGGGAGGACGTGGGCCGGCACAACGCCGTCGACAAGCTGGTCGGGCGGGCGCTGCAGAACGGCGACCTGCCCCTGTCCCGGGTGATCCTGCTGGTCTCCGGCCGGGCGTCGTTCGAACTGGCGCAGAAGGCGGTCATGGCCGGGATCCCGGTACTGGCGGCCGTCTCGGCGCCCTCGTCGCTCGCCGTCGACCTGGCGGCCGAGTCAGGGCTGACCCTGGTGGGCTTCCTCCGGGGCGCCAACATGAACGTGTACGCGGGCGAGGACCGTATCGCCCTGCAGGCCGCGGCCTCCCAGGGCTGACCGGCTTCCCCGCGGCACGGCGGCGGGGCCCCGAACGGCGGGGAGCGCCCCCTGCGCCGGTGGGGCCCCGCCTCTACCTGCCTGCTCGCCTGCACGTCCGCCTGCCCGCCCGCCGTCATGTCGTGCCCGAAACCCGGGTGAGCAGGCCCATGAACAGCTCGCGTTCCACGACCGTGAGCGGCGCCAGCAGTTCGTCGTTCGCCTTTCGCGCGGCCCGCTCGCAGCGGGCCAGCAGCCGGCGGCCCTCGGCCGTGACCGTCACCGCGTTCTTGCGCCGGTCGTGCGGGTCCGGTGCGCGCACGACCAGTGAGGCGTCCTGAAGGTCGTTGAGGACGCCGACCATGTCCTTGGCGTCGAGCCCCACCCCGCGCACCAGTTCGGCCTGCGCGACCGGGCCCAGCTCCGCGACGGCGGACAGCACCACGTGATGCCACATCTTCAGCCCTTCGCGGGCCAGCGCGGCGGCGACCAGCGCCCTCCCGCGGTCGGCCGCCCTCCCCAGGATCCAGCTGGGGAGGACGCGTATGGAACGAAGTTCGACAGACATGCGGAAAGACTAACCAATAATCATTGGACCTCCCAATGGTTATACGTTTATCGTTGGAGCTCCCAACGGTTTTCTGGAGATACGAGGTACGAGGTGCGGATGCGCCGTGTTCGGTACGGGCACACGGGTGGCCCCCTGTTCCTGGAAGAGGTCCCCGTGCCCGAGCCCGGGCCCGGTGAGCTCCTCGTGCGGTGCGAGGCGATCGGCGTCACCCTGCCCGTCGTACGCAAGGTGACCGAGGCCGCCGAACCGGGTCCGCTCGGCGGTGAGATCGCCGGGGAGGTCGTGGCGGCGGGCGCCGGATCGACCGGCTTCCGACCCGGCGACCGGGTGACCGGGCTCTGTTTCGGCCACAGCTACGCCGACTTCGCGGTGCTCCAGGAGTCGATGGCCTCCCGTGTGCCCGACGGTGCCTCGCCGGTCGACGCGGTCGTACTCGTCCGCAGCGGGCTGGTCGCCCTCGGCGCCCTGTCCGCGGCCCGGCCCGCACCGGGCGAAACAGCGCTGATCACCGGGGCGGCGAGCGGAGTCGGGCACCTCGCGGTGCAGCTCGCGCGGACGCGCGGCGCGTCCCGGGTCGTGGGCGCCGTCTCCGACCCGGCCAAGGCCGGCTTCGTGCGCTCCCTCGGAGCCGACGAGGTCGTCCCGTACGACCGGATGGGCCACAACGGCCACAACGGCCAGGACGCCAGGCCCGACGAGGGGGCCCCGAGAGACGGAGTCGCGTCCGTGGACTATGTCCTCGACGCGGTCGGCGGAGCGTTGCTCACCCCGGCGCTGGCCACCCTCGCCCCCGGCGGGCGGCTCGTCGCGTACAGCTCGGGCGGCGGCACGATCCAGGCGTACGACCTGCTGGTGGGCGCCGTGACCGTCACCGGGTTCCAGCTGCGCCGAATAGCCCGCGGGCAACCCGAGTTGTACGAGCGGTGGCGCCGCGAACTGTGGCGGCTGTTCACCGAAGGAACCGTACGACCGGTGGTGCACGGGGAGTTCGCGCTGGCGGACGCGGCCGTCGCACACCGGGTCATCGAGTCCCGGACCAACCTCGGCAAGGTTGTCCTGATCCCTTGACACACGGTTCTTGTGGGGCGGCTGAGCATCCAACTACCGTCTGATGCGCGCAGGTTGGACGTAGGATGTCCAGATTTTCGGATGCCCGATTGTTCAGATGTCCAGACCTCTGAAGTCACGAACTCTGAAGTCCAGACGCATGAAGTCCAGACGTTGAAGGGCAGGGCCGTACATGCCGTCAAGTCTTCACGCACGTCTCAGATCCACCCTCACGGCCGTGTTCACCACGGCCGCTCTGCTGCTCGCACTGCCGAGCCCCGCAGGCGCCGAACAGGCCACCGGGACGGCCACGTTCGAGCAGCAGGTTCTCTTCCGGGCCTCCCAGGACCCCGGTTACGCCTGCTACCGGATCCCCGCGATCGTCCGGACCCTGAAGGGCACGCTGCTGGCCTTCGCCGAGGGGCGCAAGGACAACTGCGGGGACGCCGGTGACATCGATATCGTCGTCAAGCGGTCGACCGACGACGGGCGCACCTGGGGTCCGGTCCAGGTGGTCAACGACGGCGGAGTCGACACACACGGCAACCCGGCACCGATCGTGGACCGGGAGACCGGCCGCATCCTCCTCGCGGAGAGCTGGAACACGGGCCGGGGCGGCGGCAACTGCCCGGTGCCGTGCGACCGCACTCCCCATCTGCAGTACAGCGACGACGACGGGCTGACCTGGTCCGCGCCGCGCGACCTGAGCGCCGAGATCATGCCGCCGCAGTGGAACTCCTGGTATGCGACGGGCCCCGTGCACGGCATCCAGCTCACCCGGGGCCCGCATGCGGGCCGGCTCGTCTTCGGTGTCAACACCGAGACATGGGACGGCAGTCGGATCAGCGCCAACCACGCCGCGCTGATCATCAGCGACGACGGCGGTGACCACTGGAAGGTCGGTGCCACCGACAGCTGGCCGATCGCGGCCGACGGCACCTTCCGGCAGAAACCGTCCGAGGTGACGCTCACCGAGCGCTCGGACGGGGTGATCCTGGTCAGCGGTCGCGAACAGGACGGTACGGACCTCGGACACCGCACCCAGGCCTTCAGCGCGGACGGCGGCAGCAGCTTCCTCGCCCCCTTCCGTGCTCTCCCTGATCTCTACGCGCCCCAGGTCCAGTGCTCCACCGTGGGCTTCGGCGCCCGCGTGCTGCTGGCCTGCCCGGGCGATCCCGACCGGCGCCGGACGATGATGATCCGCTCCTCGTACGACGGCGGGCGCACCTGGGACAGCGTGGACCGGGGCACGGTCGTCACCCGGGACTGGTCGGGCTACTCCGACCTGGTGAAGATCGACGGCGCGACGGTGGGCCTGATGTACGAGGGCGGCACCGTCGACGCACGCGACGAGATCCGCTTCGCCCGCTTCACCGAGGACTGGCTGACCCCGGCGCGCGGCCCGGACCCGACCACCCGTGACCTGGCCCCGCTCGCCCGCCCGGCCGCCGTCCTGGGCGGCGCCGCGCAGACCACCGGCGTGTTCGGCGCCGGCGCGCTGGAGTTCGACGGCGTGGACGACGCCGTACGCCTCCCGTACAGCAACCGGCTGCCGCTCGGCACCAAGGACTTCACCGTGGCCCTCTGGTTCCGCACCACGGCGACGACCGGTGACCGGCCGCTGCTGTGGATGGGCGGGGTCGGCTCCACCCAGCCGCAGGTCTGGCTGCGCGCCGAGCCCGCGAGCAACAGGGTCCGTGGCCTGATCACCGTCCGGGACGGCGCGTCGGCCGTCAGGACGGCCTCCGCTTCCTCGGTGGGCACCTACAACGACGGCCAGTGGCACTTCGCGGCCCTGCGCCGTGGCGGCGGCCAGCTCACCCTCTTCGTCGACGGTACGGCGGTCAGCGTGGCGGACGTGACCGGATCCGTCAGCCGCAACTCGGTGTTCGGGGTGCACATCGGTCAACGGGTGGACAGCTTGCAGCACTTCAGTGGTGCGATCGACGATGTCCGGGTGTGGGACCGGGCGTTGGGGACCGCTGAACTGTCCAAGGCTTCCATGACGGCGACGGTGGATCCGGCGACGGCCACCGGCAGCACGGTTCTGTGGCTGCCCATGGACCAGGTGAACGCGAGTCGCTCCGCGGATTAGGCGGGTCGTGTCCCTGCGGACCCGTGGGGGCTGGTCGCGCGGTTCCCCGCGCCCCTTCGGGGGCGCGGGTGCGCACCCGGCTTCACCTGGTCCGCGGCTCAGCCAGAATGGGTGAGCGGTCCGCCGCGTCCTGCGCGGTGGTCTCCGGGTCGGCCTCGGACTCGGCGACCGGGTCCTGCGAGCGGCGCTTGGCGATCACCGCGCACACCATCAGCTGCATCTGGTGGAAGAGCATCAGCGGCAGCACGGCCAGCGAGGCCTGTGCGCCGAACAGGACGCTCGCCATGGGCAGTCCGGCCGCCAGGGACTTCTTCGAACCGGCGAACTGGATGGTGATCCGGTCCTCCCGGGCGAAGCCGAGCGCCTTGCCCCCGTACCAGGTGAGCGCCAGCATCACCGCGAGCAGTACGGCCTCGACGACCAGGAGGCCGCCGAGCCGCGCGGGGCTGACCTGGTGCCAGATGCCCTCGACCATGCCCTCGCTGAACGCGGTGTAGACGACGAGGAGGATCGAGCCGCGGTCGACCAGCCCCAGTACCTTCTTGTGCCGGGTGACGAACGTGCCGATCCAGCGCCGGAGCACCTGCCCGGCGAGGAACGGCACCAGCAGCTGGAGCACGATCTCGCTGAGCGAGTCGAGCGAGAAGCCGCCGCCGGTGCTGCCGAGCAGCGTGGCCGCGAGCAGCGGGGTGACGACGATGCCGACGAGGGACGAGAAGGAGCCCGCGCAGATCGCGGCGGGCACGTTCCCCCGGGCCATGGACGTGAAGGCTATCGACGACTGGATCGTGGACGGGACGAGGGTGAGGAAGAGCAGGCCGGTGTAGAGGGAGTGGGTCAGGAACACCGGTTCGAGTCCGCGGGCGGCCAGGCCGAGCAACGGGAAGACGACGAACGTACAGGCGAGGACCGTGGTGTGCAGCCGCCAGTGCTTCAGTCCTGCCAGTGCCTCGCGGGTGGAGAGACGGGCTCCGTAGAGGAAGAAGAGGAAGGCGATGGCGGCCGTGGAGGCACCCGAGGCGACGTCGGCGCCCGTCCCGCGTGCCGGGAGGAGCGCCGCGAGGCCGACCGTTCCGAGCAACAGCAGGATGTAGGGGTCGATCGGCATCCAACTCGGCCACTTCAGGCGTTTCACGGTGCTCCACTACTCAGTACGGGACGTCGGGTACGGGGACGGTCGTGCCCTTTCCATCGTCCTCCTCCGTTTCGTGATCGGGAATCCCGTACACCGCTCTGACTGTCATCACGTTTCGCGATAACCCGGTACCGTGGAGGGGTGTACGACCCCTCTCATCTGCGGACCTTCCTGACGGTGGCCCAGACGCTCAGCTTCACGCAGGCCGCCCGGCGGCTCGGGCTGCGCCAGTCGACGGTCAGCCAGCATGTGCGGCGCCTTGAGGACGCGGCCGGCCGTCAGCTGTTCTCCCGGGACACGCACTCCGTGGAGCTGACCGAGGACGGCGAGGTGATGCTCGGATTCGCCCGCCGCATCCTGGAGGTGCACGAGCAGGCGACGGCGTTCTTCACCGGCACACGGCTGCGCGGCCGACTGCGGTTCGGCGCGTCGGAGGACTTCGTGCTGACCCGGCTGCCGGAGATCCTGGAGGCCTTCAGGTACGACCATCCCGAGGTCGATCTGGAGCTGACGGTCGAGCTGTCGGGCACCCTGCACGAGCAGCTGGCCGCCGGAAAACTGGACCTCGTCCTGGCCAAGCGGCGCCCCGAGGATCCGCGCGGCGAGCCGGTCTGGCACGACGAGCTGGTGTGGATCTGTGCGGAACGGCTCCGGCTGGACCCCGACCGTCCGGTGCCGCTGATCGTGTATCCGCCGCCTGGCATCACCCGTGCCCTCGCCATGGAGGCCCTGGAGCGGCAGGGCCGGGCGTGGCGCGTCGTCTGCACCAGCGGGAGCCTCAACGGCCTGATCGCGGCGGCCCGGGCGGGGCTCGGTGTGATGGCCCACTCGCGCGGACTGGTCCCGCCCGGTCTGGTCCGGGTGCCCGACCGCGCGGGCCTGCCGGAGCTGGGGCAGGTCGACTTCGTCCTGGTCCACGGGCACCGCCGTACGTCGGCGCAGAGTGCGGCGGACGCGCTGGCGGCGGCGATCCTGACGAGCGGGGACCGGCTGCACCGGCGTTGACAGCGGCCTCCGGAACCTTAAAGACCGTCCCAAGAGCCCTGGCACGGGTGGTGAGCGGGTCGGTCGGATTCGGTGGAGATTACCTGACCGTAATCTTCTCCGACGGAGGAGGTTCTGTCCGCCCCCGACCCATACAGACGTATTTTCCGCCCCGGGACGGCACCGAAGCTGAACACGCCTCGGCTTGGAACCCCTCCCGCTGTGTGAAGGCGTGGGGTAGCTTTCACGGCGCTGTGCAAAGCGTCACTAGGAGCGGGTTTGCGCGAATTCACCAACCCTCCGTTGGCGTTGGCACCGCCCGTGGGCGGACTGGCCGACGTGGTGTTCGAACGTGCCCAGGAAGACCCCCTCCATGTCTCGCTCGGCCGCAAGGACGAGGTCGGCCAGTGGCGGGACGTGACCGCGGGCGAGTTCCGCGACGAGGTCCTCGCCCTCGCCAAGGGCATGCTCGCGCAGGGCATCCGGTTCGGGGACCGGGTCGCGATCATGTCCCGTACGCGCTACGAGTGGACGCTCTTCGACTACGCGCTGTGGACGATCGGCGCGCAGGTGGTGCCGGTCTATCCGACGTCCTCGGCCGAGCAGGTCTTCTGGATGCTGTACGACGCCGAGGTGACGGCGGCGATGGTGGAGCACGAGGACCACGCGATGACCATCGCCACGGTCATCGACCGGCTGCCCGAGCTGCGCCTGCTGTGGCAGCTCGACGTCGGCGCCGTGCAGGAGCTGTACGAGGGCGGTGCGCATCTCGCCGACGACGTGGTGCACCGGCACCGGCTCGCGGTCACGCCCGAGTCGACCGCGACGATCATCTACACCTCCGGCACCACGGGCCGCCCCAAGGGCTGTGTCATCAGCCACGCGAACTTCATGTTCGAGGCGGACACCGTCATCGAGCGCTGGGAACCGGTGTTCCACTCCAAGAAGGGCGACGAGGCGGCGACCCTTCTCTTCCTCCCCCTCGCGCATGTCTTCGGCCGGATGGTGCAGGTGGCCGCTATCCGCGGCGGGGTCCGTTTCGGCCACCAGCCGCAGCTCAACGCGGCGGCCCTGCTGCCCGACCTCGCCGCGTTCAGGCCGACGTTCTTCCTCGGCGTGCCGTACATCTTCGAGAAGGTCTTCAACGCGGCCCGTCGCAAGGCCGAGCGGGAGGGCAGGGACGGCCCCTTCGAGAAGGCCGTCGAGGTGGCGGTGCGCTACGCGGAGGCCATGGAGGAGAAGGCCTGGGACATGGGCCCCGGCCCCTCGGCGGGCCTGCGGATGCAGCACCAGCTCTTCGAGAAGCTCGTGTACTCCAAGATCCGGGCCGCGATGGGCGGGCGCGTACGGCACGCCATGACGGGCGGTTCGGGGATGGACCGGCGGCTCGGGCTGTTCTTCGCGGGCGCGGGCGTCCACATCTACGAGGGTTACGGGCTGACGGAGACGACGGCCGCGGCAACCGCGAACCCGCCCGAGCGCACCCGCTACGGCACGGTCGGCCAGGCCATCCCGGGCACGACCGTGCACATCGCGGAGGACGGCGAGATCTGGCTGCGCGGCGACAACGTCTTCCAGGGCTATCTCAACAACCAGAAGGCGACGGACGCGACCCTGCACGACGGCTGGCTGGCCACCGGCGACCTGGGCTCCCTCGACGAGGACGGCTTCCTCACGATCACCGGCCGCAAGAAGGAGATCCTGGTGACGTCGGGTGGCAAGAGCGTCCCCCCGGGCGGCCTGGAGGAACGCGTCCGGGATCATCCCCTGGTCGCCCAGTGCATCGTGGTCGGCAACGACCGCCCCTACATCGCGGCCCTGGTCACCCTGGACCAGGAGGCGGTCGAGCACTGGCTCACGATGCGCGACAAGCCCCGGCTGACACCGACGGAACTGGTCCGCGACCCGGACCTGGAGAAGGAGGTGCGGCGTGCGGTGGTCACCGCGAACACCCTGGTCTCCAAGGCCGAGTCGATCCGTACGTTCCGCATCCTGGCCCAGCCGTTCACCGAGGAACACGGTCTGCTGACCCCGTCGCTGAAACTCAAACGCAAGGCGATCGAGGACGCGTACGCGAAGGAGGTCGAGGCCCTGTACCGGGCCTGACACCCGCCGTCGTCAGACGAGTTGGTAGCCGCGCAGATTCGTGAGCAGCAGGTAGCAGTCCTGGAGCGAGCCCGAAGTGTCGCCGAGGGAGCGGTAGATGCCCCACTTGGGGCGTACCCGGTCGGCCAGGAAGGTGTCGACACCGGTGCGTGAGGCGTCGACGACCGTCGTCGAGCCGCTCCTGAGGATCCAGCGGACCGTTCCCGCCGAGCCGTTGCCGACCTTGATCTGGAAGTCGACGTCCGTCCACCTGTCGTGGAGCGGTTCGAGGTTCGTACGGCCGACGAGGATGTCGTCGATGGGCAGCCTGAGTTCGATGGTCTGCACACCGTTCACCCGGCGCAGCGACTGCACGACCATCGGCGAGGTGCCGGCGCCGGGCTGTTTCATCTGCATGATGTGGGTGAAGCTGGTCGTCGCCTTCAGGGAGCTGGGGATGTACATCGAGTACGTGACCCGCCAGGTCTGTCCCTCGGTCCACTTGAGGTAGTTGCCGCCGCTGCCGTTGCGCAGCCCGGTGACTTCCTGGCGCTGACGGTCGGTCGAGGTGTCGCGGTCGACGGTGTGCATGTTGAAGCGCCAGTTGTTTCCTGTTGCGTAGATGTGCGGTCGGCCGGCGGTGTGGGAGTCGGCGCGGTCGTCCTCGATCGTCTCGAAGGCTCCGAGCCCGGCGCCGCTCGCGGAGGGTGCCCACTTCTGCTGCCAGGAGGCCGCGTGGGCGGGGCTCACGAGCGCGGGCACTCCGACGGCGGCTCCGGCGGCTCCGCCGAGCGCGGCGCCGAGCAGGGTTCGCCTGGATGTGTTCATGGTGGGACCACCTCAGCGTGGGGGGGGGTGACTGCCTACGAGGGGGGATTACATATGTGCACGCCGTTCACCAACACGACCTGCGGCGTGATACAGGGTCGCCGCCCGACAGATCACCGTCAATAGTCCGTACCAATGCGTGTGCGCCGTCGAAGATGTTTCCGGCCAATCTGTGGCAAGGCTCACGAGGTTTGCGATCAGGAATGCGGCACGGCTCCTGATCGTTGACGATGGGAGTACCCAACCGACGACCGAAGGATCGAGAGCTCGTGAGCAGCAAGGTCCCCCAGATCACCCTGAACAACGGCGTCGAGATGCCCCAACTGGGCTTCGGCGTCTGGCAGGTGCCGGACGACGAGGCGGAGCAGGCGGTCGCCACCGCGCTGGAGAGCGGGTACCGCAGCATCGACACAGCGGCGATCTACGGCAACGAACAGGGCACCGGAAAGGCCCTCGCCGCATCCGGCGTCCCCCGCGAGGACCTCTTCGTCACCACCAAGCTCTGGAACGGCGACCAGGGGTACGAGTCCACCCTCCGCGCCTTCGACACCTCCCTGGAGAAGCTCGGCCTGGAGTACGTCGACCTCTATCTCATCCACTGGCCGCAGCCGGCCAAGGGCGCGTTCGTCGACACGTACAAGGCGTTCGAGAAGCTCCACGCGGACGGTCGCGTCCGGACCATCGGTGTCTCCAACTTCCTTCCGGAGCACCTCGACCGGCTCCTCGGTGAGACCTCGGTCGTCCCGGCGGTCAACCAGATCGAGCTGCACCCCCATCTCCAGCAGCACGAGTCCCGCGAGTACCACGCGAAGCACGGCATCGCCACGGAGGCCTGGTCGCCGCTCGGCTCCGGCAAGGGCCTGCTGGAGGTCCCGGCGATCGTCGCGATCGCCCAGAAGCACGGCCGCTCCCCGGCCCAGGTCGTCCTGCGCTGGCACCTCCAGCTGGGCAACGTGGTGATCCCCAAGTCCGTGACGCCGTCGCGGATCAAGGAGAACATCGACGCCTTCGGCTTCAGCCTGGACCCGGAGGACCTCGCGGCGATCAGCGCACTGAACGAGGACCGCCGACTGGGCCCGGACCCGGCCACGTTCGAGGTGGGCTGACGACAGTCACGACAACGCCCCGGCCCGCACCGAATCCGGTCGCGGTTCCGGGGCGTTTCGCATGCCCTCAGCAGGCAGGCTCCCGGCCGTCGGGGCGCGGACATTCGGCGTGGACGGAGCATCGCCCCGGCCAGTCGGCTCTCCGCACCCCACCCCGGCGCCCGTCGCCCCAAGCGCACCGCCGCCACCACCCGCGCTCCCCCTGAAGTTGCCTGCCGCCCTGCCCGATCCCGGCTCCCGTCCGATCTCCGCCGCGTCCAACTCCCCGTGGAACAACGGCGAGCGGGCCGCATCGAACCCTGGTCGACAGGGTTGACGCAGCCATGCAAACAGGTCCACCTTGGATCGCACCCGGTAAGGAAACTTTCCTAACAGAAGGGTCCCCCCACAGTGCGCTCTCGAACACTGACCCTCACCGCGGCCGCCGGCGCAGCCCTGCTCGCCACCGCCGCACTCCCCTCGTACGCCGCCGGCACGGCTCGGCCCGCGTCCACCAAGGAAGGTTCGGTCAGCGCGGCCGACCTGCTCGCCAAGGTGACGTCCTGCTCCCAGCTCTCCAACGGCAAGTACCGGACCGACGAGGAGACCTCGGCCTCGATCCCCGTGTGCGGCAAGAACGGCGCCGTGTTCTGGAAGGCCGACCTGGACATCGACTGCGACGGACAACGCACGTCGAAGTGCAACGAGAACACCGACCCCTGGTACCAGGACGACACGGCGTTCCACCAGTCCAACGGCAGGCCGCTCAAGGCCGATTCACTGCCGTACGTCGTCGTGCCCAGCTCCAGCGGCATCTGGAACCACTCCGGCGCCGGCATCAGGGGCGGCGGCGTGGTCGCCGTGATCTACAACAACAAGGTCCAGTACGCGGTCGTCGGCGACACCGGCCCCTCGAAGATCATCGGCGAGGCTTCGTACGCCACCGCTCAGGCCCTCGGTATCGATCCCGACCCGGCGAGCGGCGGCACGGACTCCGGCGTGACGTACATCCTGTTCAAGAACTCGCAGGTATCGCCCATCGAGAGCCACGGCGCGGCGGTCTCCCTGGGTGATCAGCTGGCCAGGCAGTTCATCCGCGACAACTGAGTTCGGGGCGACGGGACAACGAAGCCTCGGAGACGGGAAGCCCGGGTGGCCCGGTGCCGCGTCCATGTACGCGGCACCGGGCTCCTGGGCAAACGATTCGGGCCGTGCACAGGTCAGTTGGGCTGCCCGATCGGCCGTACGACCACGGTGTTGACGTCGACTCCCGCCGGCTGCCGGATCGCCCAGACGATCGAGTCGGCCAGTTGGTCGGCCGTCAGCAGATGGCCCGGCGGCAGGCTGCCGTAGCTGTCCCAGAAGGGGGTTTCGACGCGGCCGGGGGCCACCAGCGTCACGCCGACACCGAACTCCGTGACCTGGCGGCGGGTGTTCTCGGCGAGGCCGGTCACCGCCCACTTGGTCGCCCCGTAGATGTTGCCGGGAGTATGGACGAACCCGGCGACGCTGCCGACCAGCACGATCCGGCCCCGGGTCTCCTTCAGCGCGTCGATCGAGGCCCTGATGAGCAGCGCGGGCCCGAGCACGTTGGTCAGCACCATCTCCGGCCAGCCGGCCGGGTCACCGTCGGCGACCGTGTCGTGGGTGGCGAACCCGGCGTTGGCGACGACCGTGTCCAGCCGCCCGAACTGCTTCAGCGTGGTCTCGACGGCGCCACGGACCTGGTCGTACTCGGCGGCATTGCCGGGAATCGTCAACAGACCTTCGGGGCGCCCGAGTTCCTCGGCGAAACCGTTCAGCCGCTCCTCGCCCCGGCCGGTGACGGTGACCCGGTGGCCGGTGTCGAGCAGCCTCCGCGCGACGGCCGCGCCGATGCCGCTGGCGCCACCGGTGATGAGTGCGACGGGTGAGTCGGGCATGGTTCCCCCTGTGTGAGCCGTACGTGTCGTGACGGCGGAGAGTCCACCACTTGAAGTGCTCTCCAAGTCAAGGAGGTTCGGGCCGAGAGGGGACGGGAGCTCGCCGGAGGTCCGCTCGGCAGGTCCGCCGGTACGGCACACCGGCCGGGCGGCTCCCCCACCCCGTCCCCGACAGCCCTCTGCCCGCCCGTGCGCACAGTTCGCTCCTGGGTCCCCGGGGGCTATTCCTTCGGCTTGGTACCCGTGTACAGGGTGTGCGTGGCCAGGACGAAGACGTCGGGTCGGTGGTGCAGGCTCGCCTTGTCGTCGGGGTCGACGAGGCGGTCGAGGGTGGCGCGGTCCTCCGCGTCGAGCTCGTCCGCGAACTTCGTACGGCGCCGGTCGAAGACATCGATCACGTAGGCGCGGGCCGCGTCCGTGAGCGGGGCGGGGAGGTCGAGCGTGAAGGAGCGGGCGCCGGAGGGGCGCAGCCCGGCGGCGGCGAACAGGGCGGGCCAGTCCTCGGTCTCGCGTACGTGGCCGGGCAGGCTGGTCCGCATCTCGGTGAACCAGCCCTGCTCGATCACATCGAGTCGTGCCTCGAGGCCCGGCCGCCCGAAGCCCAGGTCGCGCGGCAGGTTCCGCTCGGGGAGGCCGCCCTCCATCACGGCGAGCGTGCCGCCCGGCGCGAGTACGGCGGCGAGTGCGGTGAGTGCGGCCCGCTGGTCGCCGACGTGGTGGACGGCCCGGCTCGACCACACCAGATCGGCGGGATACTCCAACTCGCCCAGCCCGTGCGGGAGTTCGGCCTCGATGGTGCTGAAGCGGTCGGCGGTGCCGAGCCGTTCCGCGTTCTCGCGGGCCCGTTCCAGGAGCGGCCCGGAGCTGTCCGCCGCGACGATGCGTGCCTCGGGGAACGTCTTCGCGAAGAAGCCCGAGATGATGCCGGGGCCACTGCCCGCGTCCACGATCAGCCCCGGTTCGGGCTGCTGCCCGGACAGCCAGGCCAGGGCGTCGGCGTAGAGCGGCGCGAACAGTTCGGCCTGCCCCTCCAGATGGGGGATCATCCTGGCGAAGTCGATGTCGGTGTGGTCGTGGGAATGGTTGTGGGCGTGCGCGGGCGCCTGGTCGCGATCGTGGTTGTGCCGGTGCTGATGGGCCATGGTGTACGGGCCTCCCGTTTGTCGTTGGCACCAGCCTGCTCCGACCCCGCCGACCGGGCCAGTTCTGTTGCCGCTACGGCAAAAGGAAACTTCCCGCATGACCACCCTCGGCAAAAACCGGATGCGCGGGCCCGCCCCGCTCCCCCACTATGTCCCTATGGACGACGATCTGGTGGAGCGCTTCCTCGAAGACGGGTTCGTGAAGGTCGAGGGCGCCTTCCCGCCGCGTGTGGCCGAGCACTGCGCACGGCTGCTGTGGCGGGAGACGGGGTGCGATCCTGACGACCCGGGCACCTGGACGAAGCCCGTGCACTGGGTGTCGGACATGGCGCAGGGCCCGTTCGCCGCCGCGGTCAACACCCCTGTGCTGCATGAGGCGTTCGACGCGCTGGTGGGCGAGGGCCGCTGGGCTTCACGCTATTCGCTGGGCAGTTTCCCGCTGCGGTTCCCGCACGAGGAGGAGCCGGACGACGCGGGCTGGCACATCGAAGGCAGCTACTCCCCCGAGGGCGCGAGCTGGCCGTACACGAACCTCCGCTCGCGGGACCGGTCCCTGCTGATGCTGTTCCTGTTCAGCGAGGTAGGCGAGGCGGACGCCCCGACGCGCATCCGGGTGGGTTCGCATCTGGACGTACCGCCACTGCTGGAGCCGTACGGCGAGGAGGGTGTCTCGGGGCTGGAGATCGCCCCGGAACTGGTGGAGGCCTCGGCTCACCGTCCGCTCGCGCACGCCACCGGACGTCCCGGCGACGTGTACCTCTGCCACCCCTTCCTGGTCCATGCCGCGCAACCGCACCACGGCACCCGCCCCCGCTTCATGGCCCAGCCACCGTTGCATCCGGCGGCGCCGTACGAGCTGGAGCGTGCCGACGGGACGTACTCCCCGGTGGAAATCGCGATCCACCGGGGCCTGGGAAGAGACGTCTGAGCGGGCCCGGTGAGGTCGGGAGGCGCACCGCGCCCCCCGACAGGGGCGCGGGGAACTGCGCGACCAGCCGCTCACCGGGCCCGCGGCAGAAGAACTGCCTGACCGGCGGAGCCTAGAGCGCCGGGTAGGCGTTGGCCATGAGCTGCTGGAACTGCGCCGAGAACCAGTGCCCGGAGACCGGGGCGTTCGGCAGCGCACCGGACATGTTGTTGTTGTTCCGCGGGTTACCGGTGTACGTCGGGTCGCACATCCGGTCGAAGCCCTTGCCCTCGTCGTTCGGGATCGCCGAGCTGGAGCCGTCGGACTCGCCCGGAGGCTTCATCCACACGTACGCGTCGATCCCGGTCGCCGGAGCGGCCTTCGGGCGCTCGCCCAGGCCCGCGCCGGACTGGTTGCACCAGTTGCCGGTCTGGAAGCGCCGGTCGTAGCGTCCGCCGTCGACATAGGTGTCGACACTGGTCGTCGCACCCGGGCCGGTGGGCCGTGCGGAGCCGCCCCAGCCGTTCCTCGATGTGTCGATCAGCATGCCGATGGTGGACGGGAAGCCGACCGTGACCAGCTGGTTGCGGAAGGCCTGTGCGAAGGAGAGCTCGTCGGTGTACCGGTTCCAGTCCACCCACTTCGACTCGCGGACCGACTTGCCGGCCACGGTGTCGTTGATGGTGAAGTTGTTCTCCTTCAGGGCGCTGTAGTTCGCCGTGTTGGTGATGAACCCGTGCACGTCGTTGACCGTCGCGCCCTCGGCGGTGGCCGCCTGCTTGAACAGGTCGGCGGAGGCGCCGAAGTTGTCGTCCCAGCCGATCCAGCCGTGGTGGCCGGCGTCCACGTAGTTGTAGACGTTCGGCACGTCACCGAGCTTGTTGAGCGCGTAACCGACACCCTTGACGTAGTTGCCGTTCGCCTTCATCACGTCACAGGCGGGCGTTGCCGTGACCCGGCTGCCGGTGTTGGTGACGAGGTTGGGCAGCGAGTCGATCTCGACGGTCGTGACGATGCGCAGACCCGCGTACTTGGTGTCCGCGAGGATCGCCGCGATCGGGTCGATGTACTGGGTCTTGTACTTGTCGATCTCCGTCGGGCCGAGTTCACCGTTGGAGGCGAGGGCGGCGCAGTCGCGTCCGGGCAGGTTGTAGATGACCAGCTGGACGACGAGTTCGCCGGTGCCCTTCTGCTGGAGGGCCGCGTCGAGGTGGGCGCGCAGGCCCATCCCGCCGTTGACTCCGTTGATCGCCGCGATCCGGTCCAGCCAGACGCCGGTGGGCTGGTTGGAGACCCGGCTGCCGCCCGTCTCGGCGGCGGCCTTCGCCGACCACTCCGGGTTCACGTACACCTTGGCGCCGGTGTACGGGTTGTCGACCCTCGTGCCGGTGCCCGGGCCCGGTGGGTTCGTGGGGCCGCTACCGCCGTCGTCGACGTTACAGGTGACGCCGTCGAGGGTGAAGGTGGTCGGGAGCGCGTTCGTGCCGCTGTAGCTGCCGTTGAAGCCGAAGCTCACCGAACCACCGGTGGCCAGCGTCCCGTTGTAGGTCTCGTTGGCGGCGGTCACGGCGGTGCCGCTCTGACTGAACTTCGCGTTCCAGCCGCTGGTGACCTGCTGGTTACCGGCGTACGACCACTTCACGGCCCAACTCGACTTGGCCGCGCTGTTGTTGGTGACACTGACGGCGGCGGTGAAGCCGGTGGACCACTGGTTCTGCACCGTGTAGGTGACGGTGCAGGGGATCGCGGCGACGGCGGCGGGCGCGGTGGCTACCGCGGCACCGGTGGCACCGGCGACCAGCGCCATGGAGGCGAGGATCGCTGTTCTGGTACGACTCATGGGTGCGGATGTCCTCTCGTTTTCCTGTGGGGTGAGAAGCGCCTTACTGGGATGGGGAGTTGGTGCACTAGCCGATGGCGCGCAGATGGTCGCGCAAACCGATTCCGAAGGCTGTGGGCGTGCCGTCGTAACCGGAGATCAGGGACGGGCCGGTGGCGCAGTTCCAGGTGTTCCAGGTCCAGCCGAGGTAGGACAGGGAGCGGTCGTCGAACCACTTCATGACCCGGTCGACGAAGGAGTGCGCGCAGGTGTTCTCGCCGATCTCGCCCGCGACCAGGGGTACCTGGGCGGCGACCGGCGCGAGTGTGGAGTCCCAGCAGCTTTCGCCGGCGCAGGAGTTGAAGTTGTAGATGTGCCAGGCGGCGGCGAGATTGCCCGCCGGGTCGGTCGGCCTGTACGTCAGCCACTGGCTGAGGTCGTTCGAGTACGCGAGCCCGCCGGCCAGGATCACGTTCTTGGCGCCGGTGGCCCGGACCGCGTCGATCAGATCCTGCATACCGGCGACCTCGTACCCGATGCCGGAGCAGGTGCCGCCGTCCCGCCAGCAGGTCCAGGCCTGGGCCGCCGTGGAGGTGGCGCGGTCCGGGTAGGGCTCATTGAACAGGTCGAACACGACGGCCTGGTCACCCTTGAAGGTGTTGGCGACCGAGGTCCAGAAGGCGGGCGAGTACTGCATGTCGGGCATCGGCTTCTGGCAGCTGGGGTGCACGTCGGAGCAGCCGGCCGAGTTGCCCGTGTACAGGCCCCAGGACCAGTGCAGTTCGACCATCGGCGTCATGCCGTGCGCCTTCACCTTCGCCACCAGGTCCTTGACGGCGGCGATGTAGTTGGCGCCCGCGTACGCGGGTTTGATGTTGGACAGGCCCAGCCAGCACTCCTCGTTCAGCGGGATGCGTACGGTGTTGACCTTCCAGTCGGCGATCGCCTTCACCGAGGCGTCGTCCACCGGTCCGTCCCAGATGCCGTTGCCCTGGACGCACGCGAACTCGCCGCCGGAGCGGTTGACGCCGAGCAGCCGCCGGGTGGCACCGCCGGAGTCGACGAGCTTGTTGCCGGACACGTGCAGAGCGGGTGCCCCGGCCTCGGGGGCCGGCGGCACGGTGGGCGAGGGAGTCGGCGTCGGGGTGGGACTCGGCTCCGAATCCACGTTGCACGTCGTCCCGTTGAGCCTGAACGACGCCGGTACGGGATTGCTCCCGGACCGCGAGGCGATGAACCCCGCGCTGACGCTCGCGCCCGTGCCCAGCGAGCCGTTGTAGCTCTCGTTGACCGCGGTGACGGTGGTGTTGGACTGGGACCACTTGGCGTTCCAGCCCTGGGTGAGCTTCTGACCTGCGCCGAAGTCGAAAGTGAGACTCCAACTGCTGAGCGCCGCCAGGTTGTTGGTGATCCTGACGGAGCCCTGGAAGCCGGCGTCCCACGTACTGGTGACCGAGTACTCCACCGTGCACGCGGGGGTGGCTCCCGACGCCGTGAAGACCGGTGCGACCGCGGTGCCCACAAGGGCGACGGCAGCGCCGAGCACGACTAAAAGACCTGAACGCGGAGGGTGTCGCATGAGCGACTCCTTGCAGATCGGGCACGTCGTTGCGGACATGTCGACTGACGGAATCGCTCCCACTGGTGTCAATGAAGTTAGCGCCAAGTGACGGCAAAGGACAGAGGGGTTGACGTGTTTCCATCAGATGACGTCGTCGAATCAATTCGAGTCTTCAAACACCTTGACCCTTGACACGCCTGTCTTCAATATGGGAGCGCTCCCACTGGTTCAAGGCTTGTTGCTCCTCCCCACATCTCCACGAGCACCTCCGAGCCCGCTAGGAGGAACCAGCACCATGCACCCCCGACACAGACGCCGCGTCACGCGGCGGTTCTGGACCGCTGTCGTGGCGGCCCTCGCCCTCCCCTTGACCATGCTCGCGACGGGCACAACTCCCGCACAAGCGGCGGCAGTTCAGTGCAGCGTCGACTACAAGACGAACGACTGGGGGTCCGGTTTCACCGCGGATCTGACGATCACCAACCGCGGTACGGACGTCATCAACGGCTGGACACTGACGTACACCTACGCGGGCAACCAGAAGCTCAGCAACGGCTGGAACGGCACCTGGTCCCAGTCCGGCCAGACGGTCACCGTGCAGAACGCGACGTACAACGCGACGATCGCCGCCGGCGCCGCCGTCAGCACCGGTGGGCAGTTCACGTACAGCGGCGCCAACGCGGCGCCGACCTCGTTCGCGATCAACGGGACGACCTGCGCCGGGGCCCACCAGCCCCCGGTCACGGTGCTGACCAGTCCGACCGCGGGCGCGGTCTACTCGCAGGGCACCGCGGTGCCGATGGCGGCCACCGCGGCTGCGGCGGACAACGCGACGATCACCAAGATCGAGTTCTACGACGACACCACGCTGCTCGGCACGGACACGACCGCGCCCTACACGTACTCGGCCACCGGCCTGGCCGTCGGAAGTCACTCGCTGCTGGCGAAGGCCTACGACAGCCTGGGCGCCTCGGCGCCGTCCACCCCGGTCGGCATCACGGTCGCCTCGGGTCCCGCCGTGGTCGCCGTGCCGACCCAACTCGGCGTCCAGCAGGGCAAGACGGGCACGTACGACGTGAAGCTGTCGACGCAGCCGAGCGCGAACGTGACCGTGGCGACGGCCCGGGCGAGCGGCAACACGGGCCTGTCGGTGACGGGCGGCGCCTCGCTCACCTTCACGCCGTCGAACTGGAACACGGCCCAGAAGGTGACGATCACCGCCAACGCGACGGGCACCGGATCGGCGGCCTTCGACTCGACGGCCACCGGCCACGCCAAGGCGACGGTCACCGTCACCGAGCTGGCGGCCTCGAAGGTGTACGACGCCCGCTTCCTGGACCTCTACGGCAAGATCACCAACCCGGCGAGCGGCTACTTCTCCCCCGAGGGCATCCCCTACCACTCGGTGGAGACACTGATCGTCGAGGCGCCGGACCACGGCCACGAGACCACGTCGGAGGCGTACAGCTACCTCCTGTGGCTCCAGGCCATGTACGGCAAGGTGACGGGCGACTGGACCAAGTTCAACGGCGCCTGGTCGATCATGGAGCAGTACATGATCCCCACCCACGCCGACCAGCCGACCAACTCCTTCTACAACGCGTCGAAACCGGCGACGTACGCCCCCGAGTGGGACCTGCCGAGCCAGTACCCGGCTGCGCTCAACACCGGCGTCTCGGTCGGCACCGACCCGATCGCGGCCGAGCTGAAGACCGCGTACGGCACGGACGACGTCTACGGTATGCACTGGCTCCAGGACGTCGACAACGTGTACGGCTACGGCAACTCGCCCGGCAAGTGCGAGGCGGGCCCGACGGACACCGGCCCCTCCTACATCAACACCTTCCAGCGCGGACCGCAGGAATCGGTGTGGGAGACCGTTCCGCAGCCGACCTGCGACGCCTTCAAGTACGGCGGTACGAACGGGTACCTGGACCTGTTCACCGGCGACGCGTCGTACGCGAAGCAGTGGAAGTTCACCAACGCCCCGGACGCCGACGCGCGCGCCGTGCAGGCCGCGTACTGGGCGGACATCTGGGCGAAGCAGCAGGGCAAGGGCAGTGACGTCTCGGCCACCATCGGCAAGGCGGCCAAGATGGGCGACTACCTGCGCTACTCGATGTACGACAAGTACTTCAAGAAGATCGGCAACTGTGTCGGCCCGACGGCCTGCGCCGCCGGAACCGGCAAGGACGCCTCGCACTACCTGATGTCCTGGTACTACGCGTGGGGCGGCGCCACCGACACCTCGGCGGGCTGGGCCTGGCGCATCGGCTCCAGCCACACGCACGGCGGCTACCAGAACCCCCTGGCCGCCTACGCGCTCAGCTCGTACGCCGACCTGAAGCCCAAGTCGGCGACAGGGCAGGCGGACTGGACGAAGTCACTGCAGCGGCAGGTCGAGTTCTACCGCTGGCTCCAGTCCGACGAGGGTGCCATCGCGGGCGGCGCGACCAACAGCTGGGCAGGCCGCTACGCGACCCCGCCGGCCGGTACGTCGACCTTCTACGGCATGTACTACGACGAGAAGCCGGTGTACCACGACCCGCCGTCCAACCAGTGGTTCGGCTTCCAGGCGTGGTCCATGGAGCGGGTCGCCGAGTACTACCAGCAGACGGGGAACGCGGCGGCGAAGACCGTCCTGGACAAGTGGGTCGACTGGGCCCTGTCCAAGACGACCATCAACCCCGACGGCACCTACCGCATCCCGTCGACGCTCCAGTGGTCGGGCCAGCCCGACACCTGGAACGCCACAACTCCGGGCGCCAACGCGGGACTTCACGTCACCGTGGCCGACTACACCAACGACGTGGGCGTGGCGGCGGCGTACGCCAAGACGCTGACGTACTACGCCGACCGCTCCGGTGACACCGAGGCGGCGACGACGGCGAAGGCGCTGCTGGACGGCATGTGGGCCAACTACCAGGACAGCCTGGGCATCGCCGTTCCGGAGACCCGCACCGACTACAACCGGTTCGACGACGCTGTCTACGTGCCGTCGGCCTGGACGGGGAAGATGCCGAACGGCGACACGGTCAACTCGTCGTCGACCTTCATCTCGCTCCGCTCCTTCTACAAGAACGACCCCAACTGGTCGAAGATCGAGGCGTACCTGGCGGGCGGCGCCGCGCCCTCGTTCACCTATCACCGGTTCTGGGCCCAGGCGGACATAGCCCTCGCCATGGGCTCGTACGCGGAGCTACTCGAATAGCCCCCGCCGAGCGCTCCGCGGATTGAGCCGTTCGGCTGCGGATCCGTTGTGGTCGGTCGCCTCCGCGCGACAGAGCCGTACATCGGATACACCCCCGCGCCCCTCCCAGGGCGCGGGGGTAGGCACCGCTCCTTCCGCGGAACCGCTCGATGGCTCCGCGAACACGGTCTCGTCACCGGACGACGGGACCACCTGGCCGGGCTGCCCCCACCCGCACTGGGGGCAGCCCGGCAACTCTCGCGATACGGAGAAAGCGCTTACCGTCCGGTGCCTTCCCCATCCCCCACCCGGAGAGGACCCCCATGCGAAGAACCCGTATCCTCACGGCCGTACTGACCCTGGCCGCCGGTCTGCTGGCGGGCAGCCAACTCGCCCTCGCCGCCCCGAGCGCCGCGGAGGTGACGCTCGCGGCCGACACGTACACCTGGAAGAACGCCCGCATCGACGGCGGCGGTTTCGTCCCGGGCATCGTCTTCAACCGCACCGAGAAGAACCTGGCGTACGCCCGTACGGACATCGGCGGCGCCTACCGCTGGCAGGAGTCGACGAAGACATGGACCCCGCTGACGGACTCGGTCGGCTGGGACCGCTGGGGCCACACCGGTGTGGTCAGCCTCGCCTCCGACTCCGTGGACCCGAACAAGGTGTACGCGGCTGTCGGCACGTACACGAACAGCTGGGACCCCGGAAACGGTGCCGTACTGAGGTCGGGCGACCGGGGCGCGAGCTGGCAACGGGCCGATCTGCCCTTCAAGTTGGGCGGCAACATGCCCGGCCGGGGCATGGGTGAGCGCCTCGCGGTCGACCCGAACCGGAACAGCGTGCTGTATCTGGGCGCGCCCAGCGGCAAGGGTCTGTGGCGGTCGACGGACTCGGGGGCGACCTGGTCGCAGGTGGCGAACTTCCCCAACGTCGGCAACTACGCGCAGGATCCGACCGACACCAGCGGGTACTCCAGCGACAACCAGGGCATCGTCTGGGTCACCTTCGACGAGTCGACGGGCACGTCGGGCATCGCGACCCGCACGATCTACGTCGGGGTCGCCGACAAGGACAACGCGGTGTACCGCTCGACGGACGCGGGCGCCACCTGGTCGCGGGTCTCCGGGCAGCCCACCGGCTATCTGGCCCACAAGGGCGTACTGGACGCGAAGAACGGCTACCTCTACCTGCCGTACAGCGACAAGGGCGGCCCCTACGACGGCGGCAAGGGCCAGTTGTGGCGGTACGCGACGGCCACCGGCACGTGGACGAACATCAGCCCGGTCGCGGAGGCGGACACCTACTACGGGTTCAGCGGTCTGACGATCGACCGGCAGAAGCCGGGCACGGTGATGGCGACGGCGTACAGCTCCTGGTGGCCGGACACGCAGCTCTTCCGCTCCACGGACAGCGGCGGCACCTGGACGAAGGCCTGGGACTACACCTCGTACCCCACCCGCGCGAACCGCTACACGATGGACGTCTCGTCCTCACCGTGGCTGACCTTCGGCGCGAACCCGTCGCCGCCCGAACAGTCGCCGAAACTGGGGTGGATGACGGAGGCGCTGGAGATCGACCCGTTCAACTCGAACCGCATGATGTACGGAACGGGCGCGACGATCTACGGCACCGAGAACCTCACCAACTGGGACAGCGGCAGTCAGTTCAGCATCAAGCCCATGGTCCAGGGCCTGGAGGAGACGGCGGTCAACGACCTCGCGGCTCCCCCGTCGGGCGGGGCGGTACTGCTCAGCGCCCTCGGCGACATCGGCGGCTTCCGCCACACGGATCTCGCCAAGGTCCCCTCGATGATGTTCACTTCACCGAACTTCACCACCACCACGAGCCTCGACTTCGCCGAGACCAACCCGGGGATCGTGGCCCGCGTCGGCGATCTGGACTCCGGCCCGCATGTCGCGTTCTCGACGGACAACGGCGCCAACTGGTTCGCGGGGACCGACCCTTCGGGCGTCTCGGGCGGCGGCACGATCGCGGCGGCCTCGGACGGCAGCCGGTTCGTGTGGAGCCCGGCGGGCACGGGCGTGCAGTACGCGACGGGATTCGGTACGTCGTGGGCCGCCTCGTCGGGCATCCCGGCGGGCACGGGCGTGCAGTACGCGACGGGATTCGGTACGTCGTGGGCCGCCTCGTCGGGCATCCCGGCGGGTGCGACCGTCGAGTCGGACCGGGTGGACCCCAAGACGTTCTACGGCTTCAAGTCGGGCAAGTTCTATGCGAGTTCGGACGGTGGCGCGACCTTCACCGCGTCGGCGGCGACCGGTCTCCCGGCCGGCGACAGCGTGCGCTTCAAGGCCCTGCCGGGAACGAAGGGCGACATCTGGCTGGCGGGCGGCGCGACGGACGGTGCGTACGGCCTGTGGCACTCGACGGACGGCGGGGCGACGTTCACCAAGCTGTCGAACGTCGAGCAGGCGGACACGGTCGGCTTCGGCAAGGCGGCGACGGGTGCGTCGTACCAGACGCTCTACACGAGCGCGAAGATCGCCGGCGTACGCGGCATCTTCCGCTCCACGGACAGGGGCGCGAGCTGGACTCGCATCAACGACGATGCCCACCAGTGGGGTTGGACGGGATCGGCCATCACCGGTGACCCGAGGGTGTACGGGCGCGTGTACGTGTCGACGAACGGGCGCGGTGTCGTCTACGGCGAGTCTTCAGACACGAGCGGTGGCGGCGGAGGTGGCACGGACCCGACGCCCACACCCACGCCGACGCCGACACCTACTACGCCGACAGGGGCCTGCACGGTGACGTACAAGGTCACCAGCGAGTGGTCGGGCGGCTTCCAGGCGGACGTGAAGCTCAGCAACACCGGCACGACCGCCTGGGCCGGCTGGTCACTCGGCTGGTCCTTCCCGAACGGTCAGACCGTCTCGCAGCTCTGGAACGCCGAGTACACCCAGTCGGGCGCGGCGGTGACGGCGAAGAACGTGAACTGGAACGCGAACGTGACGGCGGGCTCGTCGGTGAGCTTCGGGTTCACGGGCAACTGGTCGGGCACGAACGGAAAACCGACAGCGTTCAAGCTGGGCGACCAGAGCTGCACGGTCGCCTGACGCACTCCGGTGGGCGTGCGCTCGGCGGAGCGCACGCCCACCGGTTTCCCCCCGCACACCTCCAACATTCATCCTGATCGTCGGTATCGGCATCGGGTCCGCCGGCGGCGGTGGCACGGAGAAGACGAGCGCCGACCCGGCACCCACCGTCACGAAGACCGTGGGCGCTGCCGCCGAAGGCGTGCCCGGACCCGCTCCCACCGTGACTGTCACCGAAACGGCGAAGGCCAAGGCCGCGCCCAAGGAGGAGGCCGCCCCGGCGCCCGAGGGGAAGGCCGTGTTCAAGGTCTGGGGCTCGGCTCCGAACGGCGTCGACATCACGTACGGAAGCCACGGCACCAACCTGGAGGGCAGTCGGCTGCCCATGACGAAGACGCTGACCGTCGACGAGGACTCCCTCTACTGCCAGGTCTCCGCACAGCTCATGGGAGGCGGCGACGTCCAGTGTTCCGTCACGATCGACGGAAAGACAGACCAAGACAGGCCGCTCCAAGGGCAGTTACAACATCTGCTCGGCCCAGCTCAACGGCGACTTCTCCGGCGGATTCAGCTGATCGAGGGGGCGGGACACGAAACGGCGGCCGTGCCGGACGCGCACAGCCGCCGTTCCTGTGCCGTCCGCTACGGCGTGTACACCGTCGGCCTCGGTGCCGTCGGCATGCCGTTGCCGATGAAGAAGCTGGGGTGCGGGGGCTGGTTGTAGGCAGTGTTCTGCCAGGCGATGCCCGTGCGGTACATCGTGTCGTGCAGGAGGGTCGTGATCTTCGTCGCGGTCTCGACCGGTGTCGAGTAGATGCGCAGGGCCGTGTTGTCGCTGGTCGCCCAGACGACCTCCTCGCGCCAGTCGCCGAAGAGGTCCCCGGAGAGCGCCGGGGTGGCCTTCGTGCTGTTGTTGGAGTGGACCGACGCGCCGGTCAGCAGGCGGGTGTCGGAGGACGTGCCGTACTTGTCGATGTGCGTGCCGTCGAGGAGTTCACGGACCGGGTCGCCGTCCCACCAGGACAGGAAGTTGACGGAGGAGGGTTCGCGGCCCTTGGTGGCGCCGGCCTCGTCGCGGATCGAGGAGTCCGAGGCCGACCAGACCTCCGCCCCGTCGTTGCCCGCCCAGATGTCCCCGGCGACTCCCCGGCCGTTGTCGCAGCAGGCGGCGAGCTTCCAGTTGACCGCGCCGTTCGCCGGGTTGATGTACAGCTCGGCCGGCTGGGAGGTGGACTCGGACACCTTGAAGTACTCCAGGCCGGCGTGCGCCGGGTCGAGGTCGCCGAGATGCTGGGCGTCGCCGTGTCCCGTCTTCGTCGTCCACAGTCCGTTGCCGTTGTCGTCGACGGCCATCGCCCCGTAGACGATCTCGTCCTTGCCGTCGCCGTCGACGTCCCCGACGGACAGACTGTGCGAGCCCTGGCCGTCGAATCCCTTGCCGCTGTTGGTGGACGAGCTGGAGTCGAAGGTCCAGCGACGCGTGAACGCCCCGTTCCGCCAGTCCCAGGCCGCGAGCACCGTACGCGTGTAGTAGCCGCGCGCCATGATCAGGGAGGGCCGGGCGCCGTCCAGATAGGCGGTACCGGCGAGGAACCGGTCGACCCGGTTGCCGTAGGAGTCGCCCCAGGACGAGACGGTGCCGCGCGCCGGGACGTAGTCGACGGTGCCCATCGCCTTGCCAGTCTGCCCGTTGAACATGGTCAGGTACTCGGGCCCGGAGAGCACGTACCCGCTCGAATTCCGGTAGTCCGCCGACGAGTTGCCGATGACGGCACCTGTCCCGTCGACCGTCGCGTCCGCCGTCTTCATGGCGACCTCGGCCTTGCGGTCGCCGTCGTAGTCGTACACCTGGAACTGTGTGTAGTGCGCGCCCGAGCGGATGTTGCGGCCCAGGTCGATCCGCCACAGCCGGGTGCCGTCGAGCTTGATCCCGTCGACGATCGTGTTGCCGGTGTACCCCGACTGGGAGTTGTCCTTGGCGTTGGTGGGCTGCCACTTCAGTACGAAGTCGAGGGCGCCGTCACCGTCCAGGTCGCCGACCGAGGCGTCGTTCGCCTCGTACGTGTAGGCGACCCCGTCGGGCGTCGTGCCGCCGGCGGGCGGGGTGATCGGGACGTCCTTGTATCCGGTGCGGAACTGGATCGCGTGGACGGAGTCGGCCTGTTCCACGCCCCCGACGATCGCCCGGACCGTGTAGTCGGCCTGGGCGGCCGCACCCGAGTGGAAGTAGTTCGTGGAGCCGGTGACCGGCGTCGAGTTGACCTTCGTACCCGCCCGGTAGACGTTGAAGGACACGTCGTTCGGGTCGGTGCCGAGCCAGCGCCAGCTGACCAGGTTGCCGCTGTCGGTGTGCACGCTGACGACGCCTCGGTCGAGCGCCTCGACCTGCCGGGCGGTGGCGGCCTCGGCCGGTGCGGCGGAGAGCGCCACGAGCCCTGCGGCGGCGAGGGCTCCGGCGGTCACGGCGGACAGCAGGGTCCGGCGTCTGGTGCGGGTGGGGGGATGGGGCTGGGCATGCGGCTGCGGGTGCTGCACGGTACCTACCTCCTGCGGGGCGGACGGGTTCCACTCCTCAGTCGCCGCCGTCAGCAAGGGAGTTGCCGCTCGTGTGCGCCAAGTTGCCGTATCGCGCGGCCAGTTCCGTCACCGTCCGCGCGATCCGCTCCCGCAGTTCGGCCGGCGCCAGCACCTCGACGCCCGTACCCAGTCTCAGGAACTCCTCGTGGGCGCGGTCGACGGACTCGATCGGTACCGTCGCCAGGGTCCAACCCTGTTCATCGGTACGGCCGTTGGCCTCGACGGCGTCGGATGCGGGCCTCGGCAGCCGCACGCCGGGCGCGAGCCGCACCACCGCCTCGCCGCGGTGCAGCCGGTCATGGAAGTCACGCTGGTACGCCGTCCAGTGCGCGGCCAGGTCGAAGGTGTCGGGGCGGACGAACTCCGCACCGGACGCCATGAGTTCGAGGATCTGGTCGACACGGAAGGTGCGGGGCCCGGGTCCCGCGACGACGTACCAGCGCCCCGCCTTCAGCACCAGTCCGTACGGCTCCAGGCGGCGCTCCACATCGGTGGGTTCGGCCCAGCGCCGGTACAGGACGTGCAGGACACGGCTGTTCCACACCGCGTCGGCGACCGCCGGGAGGTACGGCGTCTCCTCGGCATCCGCGTACCAACCGGGCGCGTCGAGGTGGAAGCGGCCGCTGATCCGGTCGGCGTGGGCGCGCAGTTCCGGCGGCAGTGCGGCGCGGACCTTGAGCTGGGCGGCGGCGAGGACCGAACCGAGGCCCAGCTCGGCGGCCGGTCCCGGCACCCCGGCGAGGAACAGGGCCTCGGCCTCGTCGGCGTTCAGGCCCGTCAGCCGGGTGCGGTAGCCGTCGAGCAGACGGTAGCCGCCGGCGTGACCCGCGTCGCCGTACAGCGGCACGCCCGCCGCGCTCAGCGCCTCGACGTCCCGGTAGACCGTGCGCACCGAGACCTCCAGCTCCTCGGCGAGCTGGGCGGCGGTCATCCGCCCCCGGGTCTGGAGCAGCAGCAGGACGGACAGCAGCCGACTGGACCTCACGCGAACCTCACCCACTTCACTGCCACAGGATGTCAGGGAAGTGGCCTTAGCGTCCCCTCATGCCCAACGCCCCCGGTACCCCCGTCACCGCTGTCACCCCGTTCGCCGAGAAACTGCTGACCGTCCTCCCACCCATCGTGGTGGCCGGCCGGCACATCAAGCGCTACCACGTCACGGCCGACCCGGGCGGCATCGCCCCCGACGTCCAGGAGGCCGCGTACGCGATGCTGCCGAAGCTGCTCCCGGAGCCGGACGGTACCCCGCCCGCCACCTTCGTCGTCCTGCACCGGGGCGGCGACGACGGCGCCTACCTCAACGCGTACAGCTGGGTGTGGGACAACGTCCTGCACTTCCGGGGCGCGGCGGCGGGCCAGCCGGTGCTGGGCTGCCCGGACCGTGACCCCACGCACTTCGTCACGCCTGACACCCCCTGGATCGGCTGTGTCTGGGAGCTGCCGCCGATCCTGCACGAACGCGACGCCTGGGTACGGCACTTGCTGGTGCCCCAAGTCCCCGACCTCAACGCCTACTTGGTCGACAGCCTGCCCGAGGGAACCACCGGAGACCGCTCATGAGCAGCCCGCGCGAATTCGACTTCCTGCCCGGCGAGTGGACGGTCCACAACCGCCGCCGCACCGGCCCATGCCCCCGGAAGCATGGTTCCTCAGGACGACCACGGCTTCCGGAACGCCCGCAGCGTGAACACCGGGTCCGGGCGGGGGCGGTCCTGGTCGGGCAGCGCCTCCAGGCGGGCGGCGAAGCCGTCGGCGAGCGGGTCGCCCGGCGGTAACGTCATGAACCACCCGCGCCGCAGGTCCGCGACGGCCCGCCGGGGACTGCGCCCCTGGCCGCGCCCCGGGAAGCGCGCCTCCCCCGCCGGAACCAGGCCGTGCCCGACGGCGTGCGCCTCGACGACGGCGGCAGCGTCCGGTGCCGCGCGCCAGGGACGCGAGGCGAGGACGGCGTCGATGTCACTGCCCACGTTGTGCGAGGCGCCCTTGTCGACGGTGGTGACGTACACCCCGCCCGGCCGCAGTACCCGCGCGCACTCCCCCACGATGGCCCCGACATCCTCGGCCCGACCGGCGAGATGCAGCAGCCACACACTCGTCACCGCCTCCAACCGGCTTTCTGCAAAGGGGAGTTGACGACTGTCTGCGAGTACGACGGCACCGGGCAGCCGGGCGGCGGCCCGTCTGGCCATCGCGTCGGTCAGGTCGACGCCCACCACCCGCATCCCGGCCCGCGCCGCCGCGAGCCGCCGGGTCACGATGCCCGTACCGCACCCCACGTCGAGCAGGCTGCGCGTCTCCTCGGGTACGAGACCCAGTACGGCCTTAGCGGCGGCCGCCGCCCTGGGCTCGCCGCCGCGCGAGGCGTCGTACCGCTCCGCCTCCTGGTTGTAGTCCAGCACGATCGCGGTCCCTCGGCCCGGTCAGCTCGCCCCATGCCCCGGTGCGAGGGCCTCGACTCTGCGGGCGAGCCGGAAGTCGAGGTCCGTGACAGCGCCGCCCGCGCTGTGGGTGTTCACGGTGAGTGACACGGTGTCGTAGCCGAGGGTGAGGTCGGAGTGGTGGCCCAGTTCCTCCTGGACCTGGGCGATGTGGATGACCAGCGCCGTCGCGGCGAAGTGCGAGCCGAGACGGTAGGAACGGGCGATACGGTCTCCGACGAGCGACCAGCCAGGCAGCTCCGCCAACCGGTCCTCGATCTCCTTCTGCGACAGCGGTTCGACGGCCATGGCCACGCTCCTTCCCTGATGTGGGGTGCCCTCCAAGCGTGCCACAGGCCGGGCGTTCCGGCCCAGGTCAGGAGGGTGCCCGCCGACCGTTTCGCGCTTCGGGTACCGGCCGCTCGTCCGTCCACCCCCTCGCCGACGTTCCTCGGCTACGGTCGTCGCATGACCACGGTCCCTACCGGCGGCGCGGCCCGCCCCATCGCCCCCACGGACAAGGCTCGGAAGCCGCGCGAGGGAGTCGGTCCGCTGCTGCGGGACTGGCGGGAGCGGCGACGCGTCAGCCAGCTCGAACTGGCACTGCGGGCCGACTCGTCCGCCCGCCACATCAGCTTCGTCGAGACGGGCCGCTCCCGCCCGGGCGAGGACCTGCTCCTGCGGCTGGCGGAACACCTGGACGTCCCGGTCCGGGACCGCAACGCCCTGCTCCTGGCGGCCGGTTACGCCCCGCGCTACCGCGAGACCCCGCTCGACGACCCGGCCCTGGAGTCCCTGCGCGACGGCGTCGAGCGGCTGATCCGGGGCTACGAGCCCTACCCGGCGTTCGTGGTCGACGCCACGTACGACGTCCTGGCCGCCAACCGGGGCATCCTGATGCTCCTCGACGGTCTCCCCGAGTCCGTGCTGGCGCCCCCGCTGAACGCGATGCGCCTGACCCTGCACCCGGAGGGCCTGGCCCCGCGCATCCGCAACTTCCCCGAGTGGCGCGGGCATCTGCTCGCCCAGATGGAACGCCAGATCGCCCTGCACCGCTCGGACCCGCTGCGCGCGCTGTACGAGGAGGTCGCCGCGTACCCGGCGCCGGAGACACGGGAGAGCCAGGGGGACCGGAAGGACCACTCCGACTCCGCGTCCGCATCCACGTCCACGTTCGAGTTCGCGCTGCCGATGCGGATCGAGCACGAGGGCCGAGTGCTCTCCTTCGTCTCGTCGATCTCCACCTTCAACACCCCGATGGACGTCACCGTCGCCGAGCTGGCCATCGAGACACTTCTCCCGGCCGACCCGGCGACGGTCGAATACCTTCACTCGATGATGAGTTGAGAGCAGTCACAGCGACCTCTCAGCGCCCCGCCCTCAGCGATACGTACTGCAGCGCGGCGAACCCCGCCACGACGGCCGCCTGCAGCACCGTCCACACCGCCCCTGCCGTGCTCGGGGTGAGCCACAGGGCCGGCGCGACGCAACTGAGCACCGCCCAGGCGAGGTTGATCTCGATCACCATCCGCACCGGCAGCACTGCCGGACGTTCGCGCGAGGCCAGCCATCCGACGGCCCCGGCGTACACGGCGAGGAAGACGCCGAGTTCGAGCAGCAGTCCCGAGCCGACGCCGAGGAAACGGGCGAGCGGTCCGGCCGCCACCAGATAGGCGATCGCGTTCGCGCCGGTCACCGACGCGTCCAGCGCCAGGAAACGGCGCAGCATCACGGACGGTTCGGCGGACCGGGCGGCGAGCGCGGCGAACTGGGTTGCGGGCATGGCGGATTCCCTCCATCGAGGTCGAGGCAGAAGTCGGGGCAGAGGTCGAAACAGGACCTGAACCGGGTTCCGGACCGGAGTGCGCCGCCCCGGAACCCGTTGACACCACTCTTCCGCGCGGGCCCACCGGGGTCGATTACCTCCCGGGTAATCTCCGGGCCTCCGACCTGTCGGGCCGACTGCGGAACGTGACACACTGCTCGCGTTACTTCGGCGCGTAGGGGAGGCGTGGCGTGAGTGAGCGGCGGGCTGCGCCCACCGTGGGCCAAGTGGTGCTCGGGCGACGGCTCCAGGAGCTGCGCGAGGCCGCCGGGCTGAAACGGGAAGAGGCCGCGCGAGTCCTGCGGGTGGCCCCGGCGACCGTACGGCGGATGGAAATGGCCGAGGTCTCCCTCAAGATCCCGTACGTACATGTGCTGTTGACGGCGTACGGCGTCCCCGAGGACGAAGTGGCCATCTTCGTGGACCTGACCGAGGAGGCGAACGCGCCCGGCTGGTGGCAGCGGTTCTCCGACGTCCTGCCGGACTGGTTCAGCATGCATGTGAGCCTGGAGGGCTCCGCCCGGCTGATCCGCTCCTACGAACCGCACTTCGTGCCCGGCCTGTTGCAGACCCCGGAGTACGCGCGTGCCGTCATGGAGGCCGGGACGATCGGGCACACGGGCCCCGAGGCGGTCGAGCGGCATGTGTCGTTGCGCATGGCCCGGCAGAAGCTGCTGACCCGCGAACACCCGCCCCACCTCTGGGTGATCATCGACGAGACCGTGCTGCGAAGGCCCGTGAGCATCGACGGCCAGGTCATGCGCGACCAGCTGGACCGGCTCCTCGACGCGTCGGAGAGCGGCCATGTCACCATCCAGGTCGCCGAGTTCAGGGACGGCCCGCATCCGGGCACGTCGGCGCCCTTCGAACTGTTCCGCTTCGCCGAGCCGGAACTGCCCGACATGGTCTACACCGAGTACCTGACCGGTGCGCTCTATCTGGACTCCCGCCGGGAGGTCGCCTCGTATCTGGAGGTCCTGGACCACATGACGGCGGGTGCCGCGTCGGCCCAGCGCACCAAGGAGATCATCGCCGAGTACCGCGACGGCTACTGACCCGCTGATCCACTGGTCCGCCGATCCACAGAACCGGCCGCAGCACCTACGAGAACGAACTCACGGCACTTGAGGAGCACACCGCATGACCGCACCCGAGGGCGCGCCCACCCGCATAGACACCAGCAGACCGCATCCCGCCCGGGTCTACGACTGGTGGCTCGGTGGCAAGGACAACTACCCGGTGGACGAGGAGCTGGCCCGCAGGATCCTCGCCGTCGACGGCACGGTGCTGCGCGGCGCACGCGCCAACCGCCGGTTCATGCAACGCGCCACGCGGACCGCAGCCGAGGCCGGGATCCGCCAGTTCCTCGACATCGGCACGGGTATCCCCACCGAGCCGAACCTGCACCAGGTGGCCCAGGGCGTCGCTCCCGAGGCCAAGGTGGTGTACGCGGACAACGACCCGATCGTCCTGCGGCACGCACAGGCCCTGCTGCACGGTACGGCCGAGGGCACCACCGACTACGTGCACGCCGACGCCCGCGACCCGGAGACGATCCTGCGCCTGGCCGCCGAGTCCCTGGACTTCACCCGGCCCGTCGCGCTGTCGCTGGTCGCGCTGACCCACTACCTCGGCGACGAGCCCGACGGCGACGACGTGCACGGCCTGCTGAAGAAGTACGTCGAGGCACTCGCCCCCGGCAGCTACCTGATCCTCTCCCAGGTCACCCCCGACCTCAGCCCCGAGGCCATCGCGAAGGCCGCCGAGAACTTCCGGCGCAGCGGCACCCCCTTCTTCCCCCGCTCCCTCACGGAGTTCCACCGCTTCTTCGACGGCCTGGAGCTACTGGGCCCCGGCGTGATCCCCGTCTCCGGCTGGCGCCCGGACCCGGAGGACGTGGCAATCCAGGCAGAGGGCATCGTGCCGGTGTACGCAGGGGTGGCCCGCAAACTCTGAAGGTGGCGCGCCCCGCGCCCCTCCAGGGGCGCGGGGAACTGCGCGACCAGCCACAACGAACCCGCAGCCCGCGAACCACCTACACCCCCTGCCCCTTCGCGTCACCACGCTCGTCCCCCTCGTCATCGACAATCTCCGCCTCCACCACACCCTCGTCCTCCCCCGCCGGGGCGGTGTCACCGGTGCCGTGTCCCTCCGTCGGAGACTGTTGCTGAGCCTGCGCGTACATCGCCTGCCCCATCCGCTGGCTGACGGTGGCGAGTTTCTCTACACCGGCCCGCAGCGCACTGATGTCGCTCTCCTGCGCCAGGAGCCCCTTCAGCTCGGCAACGGCATCCGCGACCTCCGACTTCGCCTCCCCCGGCACCCGTTCCTCGTTGTCCCGCACGAACTTCTCGGTCTGGTAGACGAGTTGCTCGGCCTGGTTGCGCGTCTCGGCCGCCTCCCGGCGCCTGCGGTCCTCATCGGCGTACTGCTCGGCCTCGCGCATCATGCGGTCGATGTCGTCCTTGGGGAGCGCCGAGCCGCCCGTGACGGTCATCTTCTGTTCCCGGCCGGTGGCCAGGTCCTTCGCCGAGACGTGCATGATCCCGTTGGCGTCGATGTCGAAGGCGACCTCGATCTGCGGCACGCCTCGTGGGGCCGGCGGCAGCCCGGTGAGGTCGAAGACGCCCAACTTCTTGTTGTACGCGGCGATTTCACGTTCGCCCTGGTAGACCTGGATGCCCACCGAGGGCTGGTTGTCGGCGGCCGTCGTGAAGATCTCCGAACGCCGGGTCGGGATCGTGGTGTTGCGCTCGATGAGCTTGGTCATGATGCCGCCCTTGGTCTCGATGCCGAGGGACAGCGGGGTGACGTCGAGCAGCAGGACGTCCTTCACGTCACCGCGGATGACGCCCGCCTGGAGGGTCGCTCCCAGGGCGACCACCTCGTCCGGGTTGACGCCCTTGTGCGGTTCCTTGCCGGTGAGTTCCTTGACCAGTTCGGTGACGGCGGGCATCCGGGTCGAGCCGCCGACCAGGGTCACGTGGTCGATCGCTGCGAGCTCCACCCCCGCGTCCTTGATCGCCTGGTTGAAGGGCTTCTTGCAGCGGTCGAGCAGGTCGGCGGTCAGCTCCTGGAACTGGGAGCGCGTCAGCTTCTCCTCCAGGTGCAGCGGACCCTCCGCGGAGGCGGTGATGTAGGGCAGGTTGATCGTCGTCTCCGACGAACTCGACAGCTCGATCTTCGCCTTCTCCGCGCCCTCGCGCAGCCGTTGCAGCGCCATCTTGTCGCCCGCGAGGTCGATGCCGTGCTGCCCCTTGAAGCGTTTGACGAGGTGGTCGACGATCCGCTGGTCCCAGTCGTCGCCGCCGAGCCCGGTGTCGCCGTTGGTCGCCTTGACCTCGATGACGCCGTCGCCGATCTCCAGGAGCGACACGTCGAAGGTGCCGCCGCCCAGGTCGAAGACGAGCACGGTCTGCTCCTCGCCCCGGTCGAGGCCGTACGCGAGGGCGGCGGCGGTCGGTTCGTTGATGATCCGCAGCACCTTGAGGCCGGCGATCTCTCCGGCCTCCTTGGTGGCCTGCCGCTGGGAGTCGTCGAAGTACGCCGGCACGGTGATCACCGCGTCCGAGACGTCCTCGCCGAGATACGCCTCCGCGTCCCGCTTCAGCTTCTGGAGCACGCGCGCGGACAGCTCCTGGGCGCGGTAGCGGGTGCCGTCCACGGATCCCTGTTCGGGGAACCGCCAATGACCGTCGCCCATATGACGCTTGACGGAGCGGGCCGTGCGCTCCACGTTCGTCACGGCCTGCCGCTTGGCGACCTCTCCGACGAGCACCTCACCGTTCTTCGCGAAGGCCACGACGGACGGTGTGGTCCTCGCTCCCTCGGCGTTCGCGACGACGGTGGCCTCACCGCCCTCCAGCACGGCCACCACCGAGTTCGTGGTCCCCAGATCGATCCCGACCGCACGTGCCACAGCTGTCCCCTTCCGCCAGGACGCTTCCCGCCCTCCACCACAAGACCTGAGTGCCTGCTCGTCAGTCCTTCCTCCGGGCTCCTTCTTTGAAGTACCCCGAAAACGACGATGCCGCGCACCTCGGACATCGAGGAGCGCGGCAGGGTGCGTGGGCGAACGTCAGGCGAGCTTCGCCGACAGCGTGATCGTCGTGCCGGTCAGGGCCTTGCTGACCGGGCAGTTCTGCTTGGCGTCCTCGGCGGCGGCGACGAAGGCGTCCTCGTCGATGCCCGGCACCGTGCCCTCCACCGTGAGGTGGATGCCGGTGATGCCCTCACCCGGCTGGAAGGTGACGTCGGCCGAGGTCAGGAGCTTGGTGGCCGGGGTTCCCGCACCGGCCAGGGCGTGCGAGAACGCCATCGAGAAGCAGCTGGAGTGGGCGGCGGCGATCAGCTCCTCGGGGCTGGTCTTGCCGTTCGCGTCCTGGGCGCGCGAGGCCCACGTCACGGGCTGCTCGGCGATGGCACCGGAGGAGTCGAAGGTGACAACGCCGTTGCCCTCCAACAGGTTGCCTTCCCAGACGGTGTGTGCAGAGCGCGTGGTAGCCACGGTTCATCCTTTCGCGTGTGGTCCCGAAGCCGGGGTTCCGTATCCCCCATCCGATCACACTCCGGCCGACTTCCGGCTCACTGCACCCTAAAGACCGGCCCACGGGCGGTGAACGGCAGACGAGCGCCCTGCGGAATCAGATAGGCGTGCTCGCGTCGCACCCGCAGGACGTCGCACCAGCCGTCCGTGATGACCAGCACGGGCGCCCCCGGGGGAAAGTCGTCGGCCCGGTGCAGCACGTCGATGCCGGGCTGGAGCACGGTCCCGCCGCGGCCGTGCACCCGGACCCGTTCGGCGATCTCGGTGACCGGCAGATAGCCCGCGTCGTGCGCGGCGGCATCGCAGAACACGACCCGCGCCGCCGGTACGTCCCGTGCTCCGGCGTACGAGGCGATCGCGCCCAGCGCCTTCCCGAGCAGCGTCCGGTCCATCGACCCGGAGGTGTCCAGCACGACCCCGAACGTGCAGCGGGCGATCTCCTCGGGCGGGAAGTACCGCCCCGCGCGCGGGATGTCGGGGGTGGACGACTGACGGCGCGAAGGGCGCGCATACGACCGTACGGGCTCCGGGCGGGGCACGAACTCGTCGAACCAACGGGCGAGTTGGGCGTCCCAGGGCAGCGGCGGATGGTTCAGCGCGCGGATCTCCTCCACCAACCCGCCGGGCAGGTAACCGCGTTCGTGCTGCTGGTGCAGGTTCAGGCCCTGGCCGAGGCCGCGCCGGTAGAACTCGTCGAGGTCGACGTAGTCACGCGGCGATCCCAGCGGGGCGCCCAGCACATCGCAGGCGCCCTTTCCGCGCAGGGTGGACAGGCGGCGCATCCGGCGCAGGTCCTGCGCGATCCGGTCGTACACCTCCTCCGCCGAGAGTCCCTTCAACTCGGCGTCGTGCAGCAGCCCTTCGGGCATCGTGCCGACGTCCATCTCCGCCAGCCAGCCGTTGATGACGTAGTCGCAGGCGACGTTGAAGAGGTACGGGTCGCGTGTTCCGCAGCGGTCGCCGTGGCGCAGTGCGGCGTGCAGCATCTCGTGGGCGAGGACGAACCGCCATTCCTCGTCGTCCAGATGAAGCAGCGGGTTGATGTAGATCTCGCCCGCCTCCGCGTTCACGGCGGCGACGGAGATGCCGTGCGCCTGCGCGAGTTCGAGGTCGGCGACGACCTTGATGCCGGCCGCGATCCCGCCGAGCAGCGGATAGGAGGTGACGAACCAGCTCAACGCCTGCTGCCAGGGCCTCGGTCGGGCGGACTCGTCGGACATGGACTCGCGTCGGCCGCCGGCCACGTCCATCGCCGTCGACATCGTGCGGGTCAGGGCGTGGGCGAAGGCGAGCTGCCAGTCGGGTACCGACGGGGCCCACTTGTCGTACGGTTCGAGCCACTGGTCGGGTTCGCTGCCCGCCGTACCGCAGCCCTCGAACGCGGCCGGGACCGAGCCCGCGCGGCGCCAACGGGCGGCGAGCTGCTCCTCGTCGCCGTCGGGGTAGGCGGCCGGCAGCAGTTCGGGAGCGGTGCCGACCGGGAAGCCGAGCAGGAAACGGTTGACGACGAGGCAGCGGGCGGCGATGTCGTAGCGGTCGGGCTGGACGCGCTCGCCCTTCGCCGCCGGGACGTGCCCGAAGCCGAGGTGGATGAGGCCGTGCGCGATCGCCCACGCCCACCCGGCCGGTTCGGCCCGCCGGGTGGCATGGGCGTGCAGCACCCCGTCGGAGTCCGTGCACACCAGTCCGTCGACGGGCGAGAGGTCGCAGTCCGGGCTCCGGCAGGTGGAGAACCGCACCGACCCGAGCGCCGGGTTGGCGCGCACGAGGGCCAGTCCGGCCTCGTACGCCTCCTTCGCGAGGTCCCTCTTCTTCTGCTGCGCCTGCCGGCTCGCCCGGCTCACCGCCGCGCCTCCACCAGTCGGGGCATGTCCCGCGCCGCCTCGACCAGGAACCAGGCGGGCAGCAGGGGGTTGCCGTCGGCGTCGGCGGCGATGACGCTCTGTGCGACCTCCACCGAGATCTCGGCGAGCTGTACGAGCAGCGACTTGGCGCGGTACGCGGCCTCGCGGCCGTTCGGCGACATGTGCCCCTTGCTGACCGGGAGTTCCTTGACCAGCCGCCCGCGGAACGACTCGGCGAGGTAGTAGAGCAGGTCGCGGTCCTCGATGCGGTGCGGCCAGCGCGCGTCGCCCTTGATGATCGCGTCGATGCCGAACCGGCTGCGCACGATCTTGACGTACCCGCAGAACGCGGTGGCGTGTGTCGGCGTCAGCGCTCCGTGCGCGATCACCTTCAGGGTCTCCTCGTCGAGCGCGGGCCCGAAGGAGTGCAGGGCGTCGGAGAGCATGTGCCAGGAGCGGGGCGTGGAGAAGGGCTCCTCTGTCTTCGGCGGCTTGGACCAGAGGTGGTCGGGGCGGTCGGTGAGGTGGTCCACGACCCAGGGGTGGATGTCGTTGTTCGCGGCCCAGACCAGCCAGTCCTTCGGCGAGGCCTCCAGGTGGACGTGGGCGAGGCGGTTGATCAGTGCGGAGGCGATCGGCCGGGCGAGGGCGTTGTCCGTGGCGCGGTTGCCGGCGCCGATCACGATCGAGCCCTTCGGCAGCTCGTAGTTGCCGATCCGGCGGTCCAGGATCAGCGAGTAGAACGCCTTCTGGACGTCGGGCGTGGCCGCGTTCAGCTCGTCCAGGAACAGGCAGTACGGCTCGTCCCGGGCGATGGCCTCCGGTGGACAGAACACGGACCGCCCGTCCCGGATCTGCGGTACGCCGATCAGGTCCTCCGGCGCCAGCTGCGTACCGAGCAGGCTCACGCACTCCAGTCCCAGCGACTCGGCGAACTCCCTTACCAGGGAGGACTTTCCGATACCGGGGGCGCCCCAGAGGAACACGGGCCGCACAGTCGCGAGACCGAGCAGCAGCTCCGGAATCCGGGAAGGGGTGACGGTGACGGCAGCCTGCACGCAGGTACTCCAAGGGGGTTCGCGGAGGAGGGAGCGCGCAGAGGAGCGCGAGGCCCGGTACGAACAGTGTGGTGACCCGGGCGCGGGAGCGCAGCCGATTTTCCGGCGGCCCGCGCTCAGGCGACCCGGTGGTCCCCGGGAACCCCCAGGGGCACCTGCGGCCCGTTGCACTCGCGCAGCCAGCGCCGCAGTACGCGGTGGATGTGTTCGGCGCCGACCAGTTCCTCCCCCTCCTCGACCGCCGCCGACAGTCCGAGGGGTGCCATCAGGAAGGGCCTGCCCTGAGCACCGCCGAGCCCGCCGTGCGAGCCGATCTGCTCCTCGAAGGCGAGCACCTCGCCCTCGGCGGGGTCGTACCAGGAGTTGACCATGATGTCGGCGGTGTGCGGGAAGGAGTGCGTACGGCGCACCGCGCCCGCCGCGCCGGGACCGAAGTCGGCCAGCGGACCAGGGTGTTCGTCGTCCAGCTCGTCCACCGGGATCTCCGCCCCGTGCGCGCCCAGCACGACCCCGTCGTGCCCCTCGCCTGCGACGAGGACGAAGCCGACGCCGGGATGGTTGGCGAGGGTGGTGAGCAGCGCGGGATGGCGGGCGTCGATCTCCTCCTTGGTCATGCGGTGATGCACGTCCGGGAAGGAGATGAGCCCGAGGTTGCCGGAGGCCAGCACCAGCGGTTCGGAGTGGCGGCCCGGGGGCACGTGCTGCTCGCCGTTCTCCTCGACGGGCCGCCGCAGCGCGGCACGCACGGCGGCCCGCGCCTCGGCCCCGCTGTGGGTGCGCCGCGCCTTTCGCGGTACGGGCAGTCCGCAGCCGGCCCGGACCAGCTCGCCGAGGCCGAGCCCGTACCGCCCCCGGAAGGTCTCGCCGGGGCTCTGCCCGTGGTCGGAGAGGAGGACGATCCGGTACGGGCGGGGCGCGTGCTCGGCGACCTGCGCGATCAACGCGGCGGACCGGTCGAGGCGTTGGAGGACCTTCTCGGCGTCCCGGCTGTGCGGCCCGGAGTGGTGGGCGACCTCGTCGTAGGCGACCAGGTCGGCGTAGACGGCGGTGCGCCCGGCGAGCATGTCGCCCATCACGGCGGCGACGACCACGTCCCGCTCGACGACGGTCGCGAAGGCACGGATGAAGGGGTAGAGGCCGCCGCGAGCGACCCGCGGGCGCCGTTTGCGCATCCGGGCGACGGTCGACTGGCCGATCTCACGGCCGACTTCGGCGACGAAGGACAGTGCTGTGCGGACGGCGTTGGCGGGGTCGGAGAAGTAGGAGAAGTAGCCGGCACGGGAACGGTTCTCCCGGCCGCGCCGCCGGGCCGCGATGGACAGCACGAGGGCCTGCTCGTCGGCGCCGCCGCTGAAGAGGTTGCCCCGGCTGGCCCCGTCGACGGTGAGCAGTCCGCCGTCGCCGGTGCGTTCGACGGCCCGGCGCTGGAGTTCGGCGGCGCTGGTGGGCCGGTTGCAGACCATGACCTCCCCGGTGTCCTTCTCGTACCAGCGGAAGGCCGGGATGTCGTGGTTGGTGCCGTGCAGGATGCCGAGCTGGCTGGCGCCGGTCTGGCTCGACCAGTCGGTGCGCCAGGGGGTGAGCCGGTGGGAGACGCCCAGCCAGCTCGCCACGGTCGGCATGAGCCCCTTCTCCACGGCCCGCACCAGGACGTCGTGGCCGACGCCGTCGAGCTGCAGGAACACCACGCCGGGGGTCGTGGCGCCCTCGATCAGCCGTGCGGTGCCGCGCCGGTCGGCGAGGCGGTAGAGACGTCTTCGGTAGGCGTCGTCGTCCCGTACGGCCAGGGCCGCGCCCGTCGCGGAGGCCACGGCGGACATCACCGCGGCGACCACCACCGCCGTCTCCGGGGCCGCCTCGGGACGGTCGGCCGGGGTCAGCCGCAGGGCGACGAGCAGCAGTGCGCCGTTCAGGAAGAAGACCAGCAGCCCGAGGACGAGGGCGGGCACGAGCAGCAGCAGCCGGACCAGCACCGGCCAGGCCAGGGCCGACAGCAGACCGAAGGCGCCGGCGCCGATGGCCGCGGTGACCGCGATCCGGGTGGCGCTGTCGCCGTCACCGGTCCGGATCTGGAAGTCCGGGAGGATGCCTGCGAGCACCAGCATCGTCAGCGTCGACACGGCCCACACCACGACGCTCCGCCCGATCTGGCTGACGATCCGCCGCCAACGCCCCGCACCCACGTCCCGCACACCTCACGTCCCGGCCCGTCCCCACGGCTGGCCTGGGCCCACCCTGTCACAACGGGCGGGCGGAGCCCGGTGTGCCCCGGGTGAAGGTTCAGCGGCCGTCGTACCCGGCGGTCGGCATGGAGAGGCGGCGGTGGACCCGGGCCTTCATCTGGGCGTCGTACGACGGTTCCGCGCACCCCACCGTCTCGACCCGCACCCCGCGCCGCGCGCACTCGGCGGTGAACTCGTCGACGGAGGTCAGCGCCTGCTCCAGGACCCGCCGGCTGGGCGCCACGAAGAGGTCGAGGCCCGCCTCGACGCCGTTCCACAGGGCACCGTGGTCGGGGCGCAGACCGCGTACGAGCAGCTCCCGGGTGACGACGTAACCGTGCTCGGCGGCCCAGCGGGCGCACATCGCGTGCTGGCTGCGGGAGTCGACGAGGAACGGCTCCTCGTCCAGTTCCTCGAGCGGTGTCAGGCTGGCGATCGCGGTGACCCTCGGTACCGCACCGGGCAGGCCGACGGCGGCGTGCGTGTGTCCCATGGCGTCCCCCTCAGCTCCGGGCTTCCCCGCTCACCTCAGGGTTTCCCCACTCGCCCCGGGTTTCCCGCCGACCCTACTCCTGCCCGTAGTCTTCGGGGAGTCGCGCGAAGGAGGCAAAGGGGTGCCGGTGGAGATCACCTGGTGGGGTCACGCCACCTGTACGGTCGAGGACTCGGGCGTACGCGTGCTCACCGACCCCCTGTTCGTGCGCCGGCTCGCCCATCTGCGCCGTCGTCGGGGCGAGTTGCCCCCGCCCGGCGCCTGGCGCGCGGACGTGGCGCTCGTCTCCCATCTGCACTCCGACCACCTCCACGTGCCCTCTCTCGCGCGTCTCGCGCCGGGCGCGCGCCTGATCGTGCCCCGGGGGGCGCCGAGGGCGGTGCCGGGCCTGTCGCGCAGGCTGGCCCATCTCCGCATCACGGAAGTGGCCCCCGGGGACCACACCAAGGTCGGGGACCTGGTCGTACGGGCCGTGTCCGCACGGCACGACGGGCGGCGGCTGAACGTGGGACCGCAGCGGGCGCCCGCGCTCGGCTTTGTGATCGAGGGCGAGGCGCGGACGTATTTCGCCGGGGACACGGGTCTGTTCGCGTCGATGGCCGAGGAGGTCGGGCCGGTCGACGCGGCGCTGCTGCCGGTCGGCGGCTGGGGGCCGTATCTCGGTGAGGGGCATCTGAACGCGGAGCGGGCGGCGGAGGCGCTGGCCCGGCTGTCGCCGCGCAGCGCGGTGCCGGTGCACTACGGCACGTACTGGCCGATCGGGCTGGACGCCGTGCGCCCCCATGAGTTCCATGCGCCGGGCGAGGAGTTCGTGCGGCTCGCGGCGGAGCGTGCGCCCACGGTCGACGTGTACCGGCTGGAGCACGGGGAGAGCGTGCGCCTGGAGGTCGCACGGTGATGGTGGTCCTGGCCGCCGCCTCGACCTCGGGGCAGGGGTCGGCGGGGCAGGCGATCGGCTATCCGACGCTGTTCCTGCTGGTGCTGATCGGGGCGCTGGTGCCGGTGGTGCCGACGGGGGCGCTGGTGAGTTCGGCGGCCGTGGTGGCCTTTCACCAGACCGCGCCGCTCGCCATGGTCCTGGTGTTCGTGGTGGCCTCGCTGGCCGCGTTCCTCGGCGATGTGGCGCTGTACTGGCTGGGCCGGCGCGGGATGGACTCGAAGAACGGCTCGCGCTGGCTGGCGGCGATCCGCAACCGGGCGCCCGAGGACCGGCTCGCGCAGGCCCAGGAGAAGCTGAGCCGGCACGGGGTGGCGGTCCTGGTGCTGTCCCGGCTGGTGCCTGCCGGCCGCATCCCGGTGATGCTGGCCTGCTTGATGGCGAAGTGGCCGGTGCGCCGCTTCGCCCGCGGCGACGTCCCGGCCTGCCTCGCCTGGGCCGCCACGTACCAGCTGATCGGCGTCCTCGGCGGTTCCCTCTTCGACGAGCCGTGGCAGGGCGTGGTGGCGGCGGTCGCGCTGACGCTGACGATCAGCGCGGCGCCGAGTGTGTGGCGGCGGGTGCGTGGGATCCGCGGGGCGGCCTGAGCGGGAGGGCCGGGCCGGGCCCGGCGCCACCAGCCCGTCCGGCGTTTGAGGACGAGCGCGTTCAGCGCGATACGGGGGTTCGGGGGCGGAGCCCCCGAGGATGGGACGGGTAGGGGCGGCGGGGGCGAGAACAACTCAGCCCAGCACCCGCGAACCCCCCACCGGCAGGTCCCACAGGTCCTCTCGGGGCAGGCCGGCCGTCTCCCACGCTGCCCGCACCCGGGTGAGCGGTTCGAGCACCGGCTCGGCGGACAGCACGAAGGTCGCCCAGTGCATGGGCGCCATCCGGCGAGCGCCGAGGTCCATGGCGGCCTGTACCGCCTCCTCCGGGTCGCAGTGGACGTCGCTGAGCCACCACCGCGGGTCGTACGCGCCGATCGGCAGCAGCGCGAGGTCGATGCCTGGGTAGCGCTGTCCGATGCGGGCGAACCAGTGGCCGTACCCGGTGTCGCCCGCGAAGTAGACGCGCTGCCCGTCCAGGTCGGTGAGCACCCAGCCGCCCCAGAGGGTGCGACAGGTGTCGGTGAGGCCGCGCTTGGACCAGTGGTGGGCCGGTACGAAGTCGAAGCGGACGCCGTCCAGTTCGGCCGCCTCCCACCAGTCGAGCTCGGTGACGTGGGTGAACCGGCGGCGCCGGAACCAGCGGCCGAGTCCGGCCGGCACGAACACCGGGGTGTCGCGCGGGAGTCTGCGCAGGGTCGGGGCGTCCAGGTGGTCGTAGTGGTTGTGGCTGATGACGACGGCGTCGATGTGCGGCAGCGCGCTCCAGGCGACGCCCACGGGGGTGATCCGGGCCGGTGTGCCGAGGATACGGCGGGACCAGACGGGGTCGGTGAGGACGGTGAGCCCGCCGATCCTGACCACCCAACTGGCGTGCCCCGCCCAGGAGACGGCGATGGTGCGCGCGTCCACGCGGGGCAGCGGTCCGGGTTCGAAGGGCAGCCGCGGGATGTCGGCGAGGCCTTCCGGGGTCGGCCGCACCGCGCCTTCTCTGGCGAATCTGGCCATGCCTTTGAGGCCGGGCAGCGGGGTGGTCAGCCGGTCGGCGAAGGAGCGGGGCCACGCCCTGCTCCCGCGCAGCGGCCGAAGCGCCTCGGTCGAGGTGGTGGTCGTGGTGGTCGCGCTCGCGCTCGTAGTCGTGCTGGTGCTCGTGGTCGACTCGGACTGCTGCGTCATCGAGGAGGCTCCCGTCGCTGAGCGTCGTCACAGAGATCGTCGAAGATCGATCCCACCAAGGCCAACGCGCGTCGCACGTGTGGCAGTTCCAGTGGTTCGGGTGATATGAGCGACTGCGCTCGTTCCTCGGGCGTGTCACCGAGCAGCGCGCCCGTGTCCAGCCGGACGCGCAGTGCCGCGAGGTCGTCCCCGAACCGGTGACCGCCCGGCGTGGGCATCCCGAGCCGGGCGGTGAGGCGGTCCTCCAGTTCCTGGGCATCGCCGACACCCAGGGCGCCGAGCGCGGTCCGCAGGGGGCCGAGATCGACGTACAGATGGCGGCCGGCTCTCGGTGGCCGGGCCAGACAGCCCGCGGCGACGACCGCGTGGTGCGCGGCGGTGGCCACGCGCGCGTGCAGGCGTACGGCGGCGGTGAGCCGTTCGGTGACGGGCTCGGGCTCGCCGAGCGCATAGCCGGCCGCTGCGGCGACCGGTTCGGCGATCCGGGCGCCGAGCGCGGTGAGTACGTCGAGCACGCGCGCGCGTAGGGCGTCCCCGGAGGCGTTGGCCGGGAAGCGGGCGAGGGCTGCGGGCCAGCCCGACGGCAGCAGCGCGCCGCACAGGTCGGTGACGACGGTGACCCTGTCCGGCAGCATCTCGGCCGGGCTGAGCAGCACGGTGTCGTGGGGCCGGTGCAGGGTGTCGCGCCAGGTCTCGTCGCTGACCAGGTGGAGCCCTTCTCCGGCGGCGGCCTCGACGGCCTCGTGCAGGAGTTCGGGTGGTGCCACGGTGGCCGTCGGGTCGTCCGCCACGGACAGGACGAGCAGCCGGGGATCGCCGCCCTCGGCACGCACCCTCCGTACGGTCTCCAGCAGGGCGTACGGGTCCGGCACGCCCCCGCACTCGGCCGGCGTGGCCACGTGGAACACGGATCTGCCCAGCGCCCGCACCTGGGGCGCCCACCAGGCCGCGCAGGGCCGGGGCACCAGGACGTCGCCACCGATCGCGGCGGTCAGCGCGTGCAGCAGGGCGGGGGCGCCGGGCGCGGCGGCCACCTGGTCGGGTTCGGCGGGCAGTCCGCGCCGGGTCCAGTAGCCGCAGGCCGCGTCGAGGAGCGCGGGAGCGCCGCCGGTCGGCTGGGCGTCGGGGCGACCGGCCGCGGCGGCGAGTACCGCGGCGAGTTCGGGCAGGACGGGGAGTCCGTCGCCGGGGAACGGCGGGCCGTAGCGGACGGGGCCGTGCCCCTGGGGATCCGTCCGCCGCATGCGTACCTCCGCGGGGTTGCTGGTGCGGTTCCTGTGCCTGCTGTGGCTACGGCTACGAGTACCCACGGTCAGAGGGACCCATGGGAGCCCGCCCGGGTTGCTTCCCCTGTACTGGGGCTCCACCTCGGGTCAGGAGCGCGTGGACGTTCCCCTGCGCCGCAGCCGGTGCACGGCGGCCCCTCCCGCGCCCGCGATGAGCACTCCCCCGGCGACCAGTGCGGGCACGGAGTCGGTGAAGGCGCCGCCCTGACCGGCATGCACCCCGCGCTGCACCGGCGCGGGCGTGGGCTCGGAGGGGTGCGTGGGGCAGGCGGACACCTCCTGGAAGTCGCCGTTCCGGGGGTCACCGACGTGCGAGCCGGCGCCACAGGTGCCGGTGCCGTCGCGCGTCACCGTGAACGTCGCCTTCCACGCCTTGCCCTGGCCCCCGGCCTGCCCCGGACACGTACCGTCGGCCGACCATTCGGCGGCCGGGGCGCTCGCGTTCTGGTCGCCCTCGAAGCTCCAGGCGGGCGCGATCTTCGCGGTGCCGCTGTAGGCGGGGCCGGTCACCTGGTCGTCGTTGCCGGGGACCTGCTGGAGCTGGACGGTGCCCTGCTCGAAGCCCTGCGAGTGCGCGTCGATGGACGCGGGCGGGGTCCCGCCGGTCGCGTCGCAGGCCACAGAGACGGTGACGGTGCCGCCGGGGCCGACGGTGCCCGGGCTGACCTCCCCGGCGGCGTCCGCGGACACGGCCGTGGCGGCGGCACCCAGGGCGGCACCCGCCAGAGCGGCGGCGGACAGGACACGGGCGGTGCGGCGCATGGGCTGGGCTCCTTCGAGCGGCGGCTGCGGGGCACGTCGGGTGATGCCCCGCACCCCATGACAGCCCGCCCGGCGTCGGGGCGCGCGCGGCCGGACACCATTCGCGGGACAGACGCGCCCGAGCGGGTGACGCTGCCCACGGCGGCGGGACGGGCAACGGCTTCCGCCCGCCCGTTCGACGACGGACCGCGTGCGCAGCGGAGTGCAGAGCTGCTCCGGCTCGGTGAGCGCGGCGCGGCGCGGCGCGGCAGGAGCGGTCGCGGAGCCCGCGACAACTGCCACTGCCAGTGATGGCGACGGGCCCGGACCGGTCTGGGCCAGGTCTAGGCCGCGTCCCTCATGACCTGGTCCCGCAGCCGGTTGCAGGAGCGGCTGATCAGGCGGGAGACATGCATCTGGGAGATGCCGAGCTCCTCGGCGATGCAGCTCTGGGTCATGTCTCCGAAGAACCGCATGTAGAGGATGGCGCGTTCACGCTCGGGCAGTGCCTGCAGCCGGGGCTTGACCGCCTCACGGTCGATGACGATGTCGAGGGCCGGGTCGGGTGCGCCGAGGGCGTCGCTGAGGGAGTATCCGTCCTCGCTGCCGGGGAGTTCGGCGTCGAGGGAGAGCGCGGTGAAGCTCTCCAGGGCCTCCAGGCCGACCTTGACGTCCTCCTCGGTCATGTTGGCGTGCTCGGCTATCTCGGCGATGGTGGGCCTGCGGCCCGAGATGGTCTGCGACAGGTCCTGGGTGGCGAACCGTACGCGGTTACGGAGGTCCTGGACCCGGCGAGGCACGTGCAGGGTCCACATGTGGTCGCGGAAGTGACGCTTGATCTCACCGGTGATCGTGGGGACGGCATAGCTCTCGAAGGCGTTGCCGAGCTCGGGGTCGTAGCGGTCGACGGCCTTGACCAGGCCCAACGCGGCGACCTGGCGCAGATCGTCCAGGCTCTCGCCCCGGCTCCGGAAACGGCCCGCGAGCCGGTCGGCCATGGGCAGCCAGGCCTCGACGATCTTCGCCCGGAGGGTGTCGCGCCGCTGACCCGGAGGGAGCGCGGCAAGCCTGCGGAACGCCTCCGCGGTGTCGGGGGCGTCGTTGTGGGGGTGGCGCTTCGGACTCGTTCGAGTTCGCATGATGCGTCGCAACTCCCTAGGAGTGCTCGGGTTGGACGGGTCCCCGCGGGAGGATGCGCACAACCGGGACAGACACACCCGGGTCGGTGATCCACCGCTCCCACGGACGTGCCTCCTGTCCGAAGCACTGATGCTGCGCCTGCCCCGCCCTATGCCTGCCAAACAGGTTCTCGAGAGCGTCGTCCGGCGACGAGGTCTTCGGCCGCCCGGCGACGGAGTCGACAGCAGCCGTTCACCGGGCGTCGGCTCGCTGTGGTGCTGTCGGTCCGGGTCAGCACACCGAGGTCCTGGCTCGCGTCCAGGACCTGTGTCGATACGACGTCCAGGCGTGTCCGATCGGTCCCGCGCCGGAGCCCGTACCGGCACAGGTCGCAGGCTCCGTGTCGCCGTACGACCCGTGCCCCTGGGCAGGCGGTGCCTGCCTGCAGAACGGCCTGCCCAGGTACTGCCGATGTGCGGGAGTGCGGGTCAGGCTCCCGGGTGTGGCGATCAGCACCTCGTACGCCTCACCGAACTCGGCACCGGTCAGCTCGGCGATCTGCGACCTCGGCATCGCGAGTCACCCGATCAAACAGCAGTTGACTCGTCAGATACTTCTCGGCTCTTGCCACATGAGCCATATCGAGATGGCTGGCGGCATCGGATCAGCGTTGCCACAGCGCCGCAGGTCAGGGCAGCCGGGGCATGGGATCCCGAGCCGTGCGGCCGAAGACGCGGAGATGGCGGGCGGGGCAGCCGAGCCGACCGACCGGTCCACCGCGGCCGACCGGGCGGTCCACTGCCACCACCCGGGGTTCACCCGTGCGAGGGCGGCACCGCGAAGAGCAGGCAGCTGCTGGTGGCGTGGGCGAGGAGTCGGTCCTTCGCGTCGACCAACTGGGCCTGGGCGAGGGCGGTTCGGCGCCCCTTGTTGACGAGCGTGCCGATGGCGCGCACCGTTCCCGTGTCGACGGTGATCGGGCGCAGGAATTTCACCGTCAGGTCGAGCGAGGTGTACGCCATGCCCTGCGGAAGCGTGGACTGGACGGCGCAGCCCGCCGCCGAGTCGAGCAGGGTGGCGAAGATGCCGCCGTGCACGCCGCCGATCGGGTTGTAGTGCTCCTCGCCCGGAGTCAGGGAGAAGACCGCCCTGCCGGGTTCCACCTCGGTCAGGGTGAAGTCGACGGCATGGTTGACGGGCGGCGCCGGCAGCCGCCCCGCCTGCAGCTCGCGCAGGAAGTCGAGGCCTGCCATGCGTCCGGCGGCCTCCGCCAGGATCGCGGGGTCTTCCCATTGATACGTACGTGAACGTCCCACGGCCGAGCGCCTCCTCATCTGACTTTTACAGGCGAAGCTAGCCTTCGGCCCGCCTGACTGTCAATGACGAAGCCAGAGTCGTACGATGGCGGCATGGAGTGGCTTGAGGCGAGCACGGAGAACTGCCCCGTCCAGCGCACGCTCGACGTGGTCGGAGAGAAATGGACGCTGCTGATCCTTCGTGACGCCGTCAACGGAGTCCGCCGCTTCGACGACTTCCACCGCCACATCGGCCTGTCGGAAGCCGTGCTCAGCGACCGCCTCCGCAAGCTGACCGCGGCCGGCATCCTCAGGACCGCCCCCTACCGGGAGCCCGGCAGCCGACCCCGCAACGAGTACCGCCTGACCCGCAAGGGCTGGGACCTGTGGCCCGTCCTGATGGCACTGACCCAGTGGGGCGAGACCTACGCCCTCGGCCCCGAGGGACCGGTGCTGGACGTCCGCCACACCGACTGCGACGCCCCCGTCCGCGTGGTCGTCGAATGCTCCGCGGAACACTCCGTGCTCACCCCGGGGGAAGTCACCGCCCGGCTGGGACCAGGGGCCCGCCTCCGTACATGACCCGCCGATGAAGCACCGCCGTGGTGTGTCGGCGGCGCATCGTCGGGTACCCGGTCAGCACCTTCGTGACCGAGTATCGGAAAACGGCCGCCCGGCGACTTGGGCCACTGGTCGGCCACTCGCAGGTCGGCCACCGACGGTTCCGCCCTCGTCGCGGCGGTCGCGGCCCATCGGCACTGGGATCCTCCCCCGGTGCGCCGCTGAGAATTCACCCGCTGCGGCCCGTGCCGCTGCCGGGAGCCCTCGGGCCCCGGGCAGCGGCACCGATGCTCACTGCTGCGAGCAGTCCCGGTCCCGGGCGCCCTCGCGGGTGCGGCCCGTGGCGACCCGGCGGCGCGGATGACGGCGCAGATACTCGCCCTCCAGCTGCGCCATACGATCGTTGTGGGCGCGCAACGCGTCGTTCGACGCGTGCAGCAGCGTGTCGTGCCGGGTCCGGTGGATCGTCTCCAGCTCCTTCATCAGCTGTTGGTCGTCCAACCGGCCCGGGTCGACTCCGTTCATGGTGGCACCCCGCTCCGTCGAGTCCTTCGGTACGCCCCGGGTACCCGTGACCGCCCGGGCGAAGCGCCCCCTACCGGGCCCGTTCCACCCGCCGCTCGTCCCACACCGGCTCGGGGGTCTCGCGGACCCGCCCGTCGCTGCCGAAGACCAGATACCGGTCGAACGACCGAGCGAACCAACGGTCGTGCGTGACCGCGAGGACCGTGCCCTGGAACGCCTCCAGCCCTTCCTGGAGCGCCTCCGCGGACTCCAGGTCGAGGTTGTCCGTCGGCTCGTCCAGCAGCAGCGCCGTGACACCCTCCAGCTCCAGAAGCAGGATCTGGAAGCGGGCCTGCTGTCCTCCGGAGAGCCGGTCGAAGCGCTGCTCGGCCTGGGCGGTCAGCTCGTAGCGGCGCAGCCGGGAACTGGCCGCGCCCCGGTCCTGCGAGTGTTCGGCCCACAGGATGTCGAGGAGCGTACGGCCCTCCAGCTCGGGGTGGGCGTGCGTCTGGGCGAAGTGCCCGGGCACGACCCGCGCGCCGAGTTTCCACTCGCCCGTGTGGTTCACGGTGTCACCGGCGAGCAGCCGCAGGAAGTGCGACTTGCCGGAGCCGTTGGAGCCGAGGACGGCGACCCGTTCGCCGTAGAAGACCTCCAGGTCGAAGGGTTTCATCAGCCCGGTGAGCTCAAGTCCCTTGCAGGTGACGGCCCTTACGCCGGTCCGGCCGCCCTTGAGCCGCATGGTGATGTCCTGCTCGCGCGGCGGCTCGGGCGGCGGCCCGGCCTCCTCGAACTTCCGCAGCCTGGTCTGCGCGGCCTGGTAGCGGGACGCCAACTCATGGCTGATGGAGGCCGCCTGACGGAGGTTCAGCACCAGCTTCTTCAGCTGGGCGTGCTTCTCGTCCCAGCGTCGGCGCAACTCCTCGAAGCGCGCGAACCGTTCGGCCCGCGCCTCGTGGTAGGTGGCGAACCCGGCGCCGTGCACCCACGCGTCGGCGCCTGCGGGCCCCGGTTCGACGGACACGATCTTCTGCGCGGACCGGGAGAGCAGCTCCCGGTCGTGGGACACGAAGAGAACCGTCTTCCGCGTCTCCGCGAGCCGCTCCTCCAGCCACCGCTTGCCGGGTACGTCGAGGTAGTTGTCGGGCTCGTCGAGCAGCAGCACCTCGTCGGTGCCCCGCAGCAGCGCCTCCAGCACGAGCCGCTTCTGCTCACCGCCGGACAGCGTGCGCACCAGCCGCCACTGCGCCTTCTCGTACGGCACCCCGAGCGCGGCCGTGGTGCACATGTCCCACAGGGTCTCGGCCTCGTAGCCACGCGCCTCGGCCCAGTCGGAGAGGGCCTGCGCGTACTGGAGCTGGGCCGCCTCGTCGTCGACGGTCAGCATGCCGTGCTCGGCCAGGTCGACCGCCTTGGCGGCCTCCTGGATCCGCGGGGTGGCGACCGACACGAGCAGGTCCCGTACGGTCGTCTCGTCCCGTACGGAGCCCACGAACTGGCGCATCACGCCGAGCCCGCCGCTCACGTTGACGGTGCCGCCGTGCGGTTTCAGCTCGCCGGAGATCAGCCGCAGCAGAGTCGTCTTCCCGGCGCCATTGGGTCCCACGAGGGCCACGACGGCCCCCTCGCCCACCCGGAACGACACATCGCCGAGCAGCGCCCTCCCGTCGGGAAGGTAGTACTCAAGATGCGCTGCTTCGAGGTGTCCCATGAGGCGCATTCTGCGGGCCGACAGCGACCCCCGGCAAACCCATAAACGCACGGCCGCCGACACACACACGCGCGCGGGCAAAGGGTTCTGGCCGGCTCCGGTGCGCACCGGCGTCCCAAGGCGGCGCGGGGAACCGCGCGACCGGCCCTGCCGGGCCCGCGGCGAAGAACCCGCCTACCCGGCGGAACCGAGCCGTTCCCCGGCAGGCCCGCTCCCCGCCTCCGCCCCGGCCTCCGCGACAACCGCGCCCGCCCAGGACAGCGCCTTCCACCCGTCCGTCGGCGAACCCTCCAGGACGACCACACCGGTGTTGTCGAGCCGATGTTCCGCGGCGAAGGGCACGTCGACGTTGTCCGCGCGAGCCGCCGCCCACATCCGGATTGCGGCGCCGTGGCTGACCATGGCGACCGTGCCGGCTCCGTCGCCCGCGGCCTCCGCGACGACCGCGTCGAACCGCCCGAGGGCCTCGGCCCCGTTCTCCCCGCCCGGCATGCGCAGCTCCGTGTCACCGGCCGCCCAGGCGAACACGGTGGTCATGTAGAGGTCCGCCGATTCGGCGTCACCCCGCATCTCCAGGTCCCCGGCGGCCACCTCCCGGATCCCGTCCCGCACCCGCACGTCGAGACCGCGCGCCCCGGCCAGCGGGGCGGCGGTCAGCTGCGTACGGATCAGGGTGGAGGCGTACAGCGCCTCGATGTCCTCGCCCGCGAGAGCCTCCGGCAGGGCGGCGGCCTGCCGCTCGCCCAGCTCGGTCAGTCCGGCCCCCGGAACCGCCGTGTCCAACAGGAACCGCACGTTCGACGGGGTCTGACCGTGCCGGATGAGCAGCAGACGCATACGGGTTCCCTCTCGTCCAACGACCTCGCGACAAGCCCTCTGACCGGCCCGACAAGACAAAAAGGCTCTCTTCAGGGTACCCAAAGGGTCATGACCGCAGACATCATCGACCTCACCGTTCCGCTGCCCGGCCGTCACGCCCTGCGCGAGAACCTGCTGAAACTCGACTTCCGCCTGTTCGAGACCGCCGCCACGCGGCACTGGCCGGGCGCGGAGCGCGTCCTGCCGAGGCTGAGCCGCAGCGCGAACCACGGCGTCCTGTGGTTCGCGACGGCAGCCGCCCTGGCGGCCACCGGGAGCCCCCGGGCCCGCCGGGCCGCCGTCCGGGGCCTCGCCTCCCTCGCCGTGGCATCCGCGACGATCAACACGGTCGGCAAGCGGTCCGTACGCCGCCCCCGCCCCGTACTGGACGCCGTGCCGAGGGTCAGGCAGCTGAAGCGGCAGCCGATCACCACGTCCTTCCCTTCCGGTCATGCCGCGTCGGCGGCCGCCTTCGCGACCGGTGTCGCCCTGGAGTCCAGGGGCCTGGGCACTGTGGTGGCGCCGATCGCCTTCTCGGTGGCGATGTCCCGTGTCTACACCGGCGTCCACTTCCCCAGTGACGTGCTGGCGGGCGCGGCCCTGGGCGCGGGCGCCGCGTTCGCCGTACGGAAGCTCGTGCCGACCTTCGACCGGTCGGCTCCCCCGGCCCGGCCGTCCGGCCGCAACTGACCCCTGTCCGCGGCCCATTGAACGACCCTGTCCACATCTCAAGACGTGGGTCTCATTATTCGGCACGACTGCGTACGGTGATGAGCGAGTCGTTCGAAGCGGGTCGTTCGAGAAGACGAGAAGGGGCACGGTCATGTCCAAGCCGCAGTCGCAGCCGCAGGAGACCGCCGTCTACACGCACGGGCACCACGAGTCCGTGCTCCGCTCGCACACCTGGCGCACGGCCGCCAACTCGGCGGCGTACCTCCTCGGTTCGCTGAAGCCGCACATGAGGATCCTGGACATCGGCTGCGGCCCGGGCACGATCACCGCGGACCTGGCCGAACTGGTCCCCGACGGGCAGGTCACCGGCGTCGACCGGGCGCCGGGCATCCTGGACCGGGCCAGGGCCACGGCAGCCGAACGGGGCCTGGGCAACGTCGAGTTCGCGGTCGCGGACATCCACGCGCTGGACTTCCCGGACGACACGTTCTGCGTGGTCCACGCCCATCAGGTGCTCCAGCACGTGGGTGACCCGGTGCGGGCGCTGAGCGAGATGCACCGGGTCACCAGACCGGGCGGCTATGTCGCCGTCCGCGAGTCGGACTATCTGGCCATGGCCTGGTATCCGGCGTCGGAGGGCATGGACGACTGGCTGGACCTGTACCGGCGGGTGGCCCGGGCCAACGGGGGCGAGCCGGACGCGGGGCGCCGGCTGAAGTCCTGGGCACTGCGGGCCGGGCTCACGGACATCACGGCCACGTCCAGCACATGGACGTTCGCGGACAGCGACGAGCTCGCCTGGTGGAGCGGCCTGTGGGCGGACCGGACGCTCGCGTCGGCGTACGCCGAGCGGGCCACAGAAGGCGGGCTGGCGTCCCCGGAGCAGTTGCGGGCCGTCTCGGAGGCCTGGCGGGAGTGGGGACGGCGGAACGACGCCTGGTTCACCGTCCCGCACGGAGAGATTCTCTGCCGAAAGGCCAAATGATTCCCTCCGCGGACGACTGAGACGCCGATTCGGGGAAACTCGGAGTCCAGGAGGTTCACTATGGTTCCCATTCTGCTCGTACTGCTTCTGGCCCTGATTCTCTTCGGCGCCGGATTCGCGGTGAAAATACTCTGGTGGATCGCACTGATCGTGCTTGTCGTCTGGCTGCTGGGCTTCCTGATGCGGAGCACGAGCGCAAGCGGGTCAAGGGGTCGCTGGTATCGCTGGTAGCAGCCGTCAGCGGGTGATCAGCCCCTGGACAGCAGGGTGCGCTGCGGCCCGAGGACCGGATTCCGGTCCTCGGGCCGCAATTCACTCACCGTCCTCCGCGAACGCCCGTTGATTGCCGGTTTCTTCCGCCGGACAGCAGGTCCGCGACCGCTTGCGGACTCAGCTGCATCCGCTCGGCGTCCATTACGGCGCCAACGGCGAAGACCGGTTTCAGTTTCTTCGTACGCCCAGGACATATCCCGCCCCTACCGCGAGGCCCAGTTCCACCCGGTTCATTCTCGTACCGTCCCGTTGTCGGTGCCGGCGTGGAACCCGCGGGCTCGGAAGGACACGTCGGCCGGTCCGCGGCCCGGCCCGCACCCGTCGTACCGCGCCGTCGCTCACGGCGCGATCACCTTTTCCGCGAGCAGCCGGCCCGCCGCCATGATCGCCTCGGCGTCGATTCCCGCGGCGTGCAGTTGCTCGTCGGGGCTCACCGAGCCGGGCATCGTACGGACGGCGAGGCGTGCCAGACGGGGCAGTGGCCGTCCGTCGAGAAAGGCATCGAGGACCGCGTCCCCGATCCCGCCCTCCTCGCGGTGGTCGGTCGGGTTCAGCAGGGTGATGTCGGCCTTCTGCCGGGTCAGCCGGGCCAGGGTGCGGGCCGTCCGGTACCCGGCGAAGCCCGCGCCGACGATCAGGATGCGGGGTCGACTCATGTTTTCGCCTCCGACGGGGTCGCGCGTACAGAACCTTCGGTCGTCGTACGTACGCCGTATGGGCGACTTACGGAGCTGTCCGCGTCCCCCTGTTCAGGGCACCCAAACGTCCGTCGGGGCGCGGTTCCGCCGCCGAGGGTCCGGCATCCGCGCGCCGGTTTCCCCGCCGCGCGCTGGGTACCCGGAGCACACCCCGACCGCCCTTTTTCCGGAGGTGCTTCCCCATGCCCGAATACGGCTGCTTCCTCGCGTGCGAGGAATTCGGTCCGGCGGAACTCGTCGAGCAGGCGAGGCAGGCCGAACAGGCCGGGTTCCAGGCACTGTGGATCTCGGACCACTACCACCCGTGGAACGACGCCCAGGGCCAGAGCCCCTTCGTGTGGTCCGTGATCGGCGCGCTGTCGCAGGCGGTGTCGCTGCCCATCGAGACGGCGGTGACGTGCCCGACCGTGCGGATGCACCCGGCGGTGGTGGCGCAGGCCGCGGCGACGAGCGCGGTGATGACGGACGGAAGGTTCCGGCTCGGCGTCGGCACCGGCGAGGCGCTGAACGAGCACATCCTCGGTGATCGGTGGCCGCCCGCGCACACCCGTCTGGAGATGCTGGAGGAGGCGATCCAGGTGATGCGGCGCCTCTTCACCGGCGAGGAGGTCAACCACCGCGGCCCCCACTACACCGTGGAGAACGCCCGCCTGTACACCGTCCCGGACGAGCCCGTCCCGATCGACGTCTCCGGCTTCGGCCCCCAGGCCACGGCGCTCGCGGCCCGTGTGGGCGACGGCTACATCACCATGGGTCCCGACGAGGACCTCACGACCCAGTTCCGCAAGGGCGGCGGGGGCTCCGGGCTCGTCAGCGGCGGTACGAAGGTCTGCTACGGCCCCGACCGCGAGGAGGCCGTCCGTACGGTGCACAGGCTGTGGCCCAACCAGTTGCTGCCCGGCGAGATGGGCCAGATCCTGCCCACGCCGCGCCACTTCGAGCAGCTCGGGCCGCTGGTCACCGAGTCCATGGTGAGCGAGAACACGGTCTGCGGACCGGATGTGGACGAACACCTCTCGGAACTGTCGGCCTTCGCCGACGCGGGCTTCGACCGGGTCTACGTCAGTCAGATCGGCCCCGACCAGCGCGGCTTCTTCGACTTCTACCGCACGAAGGTGCTGCCTCAGCTGTCGGCCGGCTGAAGAGGCCGAAACGATCTCCTTTCCCCGCCGACCCCAACTACCCTCGTACCCATGGACATTCTGGGAGCCACGCTGCGCGTCTGCGTCGACGACCTGGAGACCTCGGTCCCCTTCTACGAGCGGCTCGCGGGCGACAGAGCCCAGCGCTTCGAGCGCGGCGGGGTCTCCGTCGCCGCGGTCGGCTGCTTTCTGCTGATGAGCGGTCCCGAGGCCGAGCTGGAGGTGCTGCGCAAGATCGTGGCGACGATCGCGGTGACGGACGTCGACGAGGCCCACCGGGTCCTCACCGAGTCGGGCGCCCGCGTCCTGGCGGGCCCGGTGGCGACTCCGGCGGGCCGCAACCTGATCGCGTTGCATCCGGACGGTTCGGTGTACGAGTACGCGGACCGCGGCACAGGACTCCGGGGCCGGCTACCGACAGCCCCTACTTCCTGAGCATGTCCGAGGTGATCGCCCACCGTTCGTGGTCCCGCCAGGCGCCGTCGATGTAGAGGAAGTCCGGCGAGAAGCCCTCGAGCCGGAAGCCGCAGCGCCGGGCGAGGGCGATCGAGGCGGTGTTGCCGGGCTGCACGTTGATCTCCAGCCGGTGGAGCCGCAGCGGCGGCCCGAAGGCGTACCGGACGACGAGATCGAGCCCCTCGCCCATCAGCCCCCGCCCGGCCGCGTGCGCGAACGCCCCGTATCCGAGGGCGCCGCACAGAAAGCCGCCCTGGACGATGTTGTTGATGTTGATGAACCCGGCGATGTCGCCACCGCTGTCCTTCTCGCACACGAGGAACCCGGCCTTGGCCGGATCCTCGATCAGCCGCCCGGCGTACGAGGCATAGGCGTCCGGGCTCGCCGGCGGAGCCAGCCAGGGGTGATGCAGGGCCTTGCTCTCCCGCACCCGGGCGATGAACCCGGCACCGTCCTCATGGGTGAACGGACGTATGCCCACGCGGGGCCCTTCGGCGAGATATCCACGGTGCTCAGACACTCAGCCACCTTACGCGCGGCCCTTGTTCACCTCCGGCGGCGCATGAAATAGGCCCCGCAGAGCCCGCCGATGACCGTCGTACCGAGCAGCGCCATCCACAACGGCATGGTCACTTCGGGGATCAGCAGCCGGATCCTGGTGGTGCGGGTGTTCTCGAAGATGAAGATCAGGACGAGCAGGGCGAGCGCCCCGACGGCGACCCGGGTGGGCGTCAGCAGCCCCCGCGCACCACCGGTCCCGCCACCGGCGTTGCCACGGCTCTCGGAGGTCTTCGGGCTCATGAGGCCAGCATGAGCCGAGCCGGGGCGTCCCGCGCGCCCGGAGGTACGCCGGACGGGTGACGGCACCGGGGGCCGGCCCGCACCGCTCACCGCAGCGCCGGTTCCTCCAGCGTCAGTGTCCCCGCGTCGGCGTCGAGTTCGGCGGCCACCCCGAACGGGATCGTCAGCGCCCCGTCGCAGTGTCCGAACCCGAATCCCTCCACCACCGGCACCCCGAGCCCGCCGAGCCGGTCGGCGAACACGGCCCGCAGCCCCTCGTACGGACCGCACCGCTCCCACGAGCCGAGCGCGATCCCGGCGACACCGTCGAGCCAGCCGGTGCGCAGCAACTGGGTGAGGGCCCGGTCGATCCGGTACGCGCTCTCCCCCACGTCCTCGATCATGAGCAGCCCGCCGCGCGAACCGGGGCGGGCGTGCGGGGTGCCCTGTTCGGTGGCGAGTATGGCCAGACAGCCGCCGAGGGCGACTCCCCGGGCCCGCCCGGGTACCAGCGCCGAACCGGCTGTGGCGTGGATGACCCGTACCGACTCCGGATCGAACAGCGTGGCCCGCAGATGTTCCTGCGCCCGCGTGTTCTTGAGGAAGTCGACGGCGGACGTCATCGGCCCGTGGAGCGTGGCGAGTCCCAGGCGGACCGCGAACGCCTCGTGCAGCGCGGTGACGTCGCTGTAGCCGACGAGCACCTTGGGCCCGGCCGCTCGCAGCGCGTCCCAGTCGAGCAGGTCGACCATGCGCTGCGCGCCGTAGCCGCCGCGGGCGCACAGCACCGCGTCGATTGTGGGGTCGCACCAGGCGGCCTGGAAGTCCGCGGCCCGGTCGGCGTCCGTCCCCGCCAGGTAGTCGAACTCCCCGTGCCGGTCCAGGACATGGGGTGCGCCGACGGGGTCGAGGTCCCAGCCGCGCAGGACGTCGAGCCCGGCCTGCAGCCGCTCCTCACGGACAGGTCCACTCGGCGCGACGACGGCGACGCGGGCACCCGGGGCGAGTCGCGACGGCCTTGCCAGCGGCTTCACCTGACGAGCTCCAGGGTGGGGATGCCGGGCGGGTTGAGCCCGAAGACCTGTGCGTACAGGGAGAGTTCGGCCTCCAGGACGCGTACGGTCGTGTCCGCCCGCCGGAATCCGTGTCCCTCCCCCTCGAACGCGATGTACCGGTGCGGCACCTGCCGTCCCTCCGCCGCGAGCCGGGCGAGGAACCGCTCGCACTGCACGGGCGGGCAGATGACGTCGTCCAGCCCCTGCAGCAGCAGGAAGGGCGCGGTGATGTCGGCGGCGTGCTCGGCGGGCGAGCGCTCCAGATAACGGGCCGGGACCTCGGCGAGCGGTCCGACCAGGGACTCCAGGTACTGCGACTCGAAGTCGTGGGTCTCCCCCGCTCCCCAGCCCGCCAGGTCGAGGATCGGGTAGAGGATCGTGCCGCAGGCGTAGACGTCGGTGCTGGTGAGGGAGGCCGCCGCGGTCCAGCCGCCCGCGCTGCCGCCCCGGACGGCGAGCCGGGCGCGGTCGGCGGTGCCCTCGTCGGCGAGGGCGAGCGCGACGGCCGCGCAGTCCTCGACGTCGACGACGCCCCACTGTTCGCGCAGCCGGTTGCGGTACTCGCGCCCGTGCCCGGTCGAGCCGCCGTAGTTGACCTCGGCGACGCCGATGCCCCGCGAGGTGAAGTAGGCGATCTCCAGGTCGAGCACGAGGGGCGCCCGCCCGGTCGGCCCGCCGTGCGCCCACACGACGTACGGGGGCAGCTCGTCGCCCGGCGCCGTGTACCAGGGGTGGTGCGGCGGGTAGATGTGCGCGTGGATGTCCCGGCCCTCGGGGCCGGTGAAGGTGCGGATCTGCGGCTCGGGATAGTGCACGGGGTCGACCGGGTCGCGGTGCGCGGCCCCGATGACCCGGGCCCGTCCCGTACGGGTGTCCAGTTCGACGACCTCGTACGCGCTGCGCGGGCTGGCCCCGACGGCGACGATCCGCTCCCCGTGCACGGCGAGGGTGGCCGCGAACTCGGTCCAGGGGCCGGCCGCGTCGACGACGTCGCCGGTCCCGGGGTCCAGGATGCCGAGCGCGGTCGCCCCGCGCCCGTGCACGACCGCGACGGGACCGCCCTCCAGCGGGGCGAACCAGCTCTGTCCGACCTTCCACAGCGCCCCGCCGAACTCCTCCGGGCGGGGACACACGGGTACGTCGTTCCGGTAGAGGTTCCACCAGCCGGAGCGGTCGCTGGCGTACAGCAGCGCTCCGTCGCCCGCCCAGTCCACCTGCGCGATCGACTCCTCGGGCCCTCCGGCGACCGTCCGGGCCCCGCTCAGCGTGCCGTCGGCGCCCACCTCCGCGAGGACCAGCTCGGTCCCGTCCCAGGGCATCCGCGGATGGTCCCAGGCGAGCCAGGCGGCGCGCCGCCCGTCGGGCGAGATCCGGGGTCCGGTGACGAACCGGTGCCGGTCGTCGGTGAGCTCGCGTACGGCGCCACGCTCCTCGGCGGCCGATCCGTCCAGCGGCACGGCGGCGAGCACACGCCGCACATCGGTGGGACCCTCGCCGGTGAACTCCTCCAGTACGCACCAGACTTCACCGAGTTCGAGCCGCAACTGCGGCTCCACCCACCGCAGTCCGCCGCCGACCGGGGACAACGGAGTGAGCGGGCGCGGCTCCTGACCCTCCGCCAGGCAGTACAGCCGCTGGTCGGCGAAGTTGACGAACACGACCAACGGACCGCCGTCGCGGACGGCGCCGGCCCATGGATGGCCGCCGTACTCCATGACCCGGCTGCGCACGTTCCACGGCGCGTCCAGGACCGACTCCTGGGTACCGTCGGCGCGCCGTCGCACCAGGGTGCGTCGGCCGCCCTCGGTGGGTCGGGGCTCGGTCCACCAGGCCTCGTCGCCGACGAAGCCCACGTGGTCGGGGGATCCGTCGTGCTCGGCGGCGAGTTCCGCGTCGATGGGCGAGAACCATGATCCGTACGGCAGTGTCTGCACTGTCTTCCCCACTCCTAGGCCGTGCGCAGGAACCGGTCGAGTACCCGGACTCCGAAGTGCAGCGCCTCGACCGGGACGCGCTCGTCCACACCGTGGAAGAGTGCCTGGTAGTCGAAGCCCTCGGGCAGCTTCAGCGGCGCGAATCCGTACCCGGTGATGCCGAGCCGCGAGAACTGCTTGGCGTCCGTCCCACCTGACATGCAGTAGGGCACCACGAGCCCCTCGGGCGCGAACTCCTCGACGGCGGCGCGCATTCGGGCGTACGTGGGTGAGTCCAGCGGCGCCTGCAGGGCCACCGAGCGATGGTGGAACTCCCAGGTGACGTCGGGGCCGGTGAGTTCGTCGAGGGTCGTACGGAACTCGTCCTCGTGGCCGTGCAGGAAGCGCCCGTCGACGTACGCGACGGCCTCCCCGGGGATCACGTTGACCTTGTAACCGGCGTTCAGCATGGTCGGGTTGGCGCTGTTGCGGACGGTCGCCTCGACGAGCCGGGCGGCGGGTCCGAGCTTGGTGAGCAGCCCGTCGACGTCGTCCAGGTCGGCCACGATCCCGTAGAGGGCGGCGAGTTCGGTGAGAGCGGCTCGGACCGTCGGGGTGAGGCGAAGTGGCCACTCGTACGCGCCGATGCGCGCGACGGCGGCGGCGAGGCGGGTGACGGCGTTGCTGTGGTTGACCTTCGAGCCGTGTCCCGCGCGGCCCTTGGCGGTCAACTTGAGCCAGCCGGTGCCCCGTTCGCCGGCGGCGATGGGGTACAGGTGGTGTCCGCCGCCGTCGTGGAAGGTGAACGCCCCTGATTCGCCGACCCCTTCGGTGCACCCCTCGAACAGCCCCGGGTGTTCGGCGGCCAGGAATTCGGCGCCGTCCTCAGCGCTGTCCTCCTCGTCGGCGGTGAACGCGATCACGATGTCGCGCCGGGGCCGGACGCCCTCGCGGGCCCAGTCACGGACGACGGCGAGGATCATGGCGTCCATGTTCTTCATGTCGACGGCGCCCCGTCCCCAGACGACGCCGTCGCGGATCTCCCCGGAGAACGGGTGCACGCTCCAGTCGTCGGCCCGCGCGGGCACGACGTCGAGGTGCCCGTGCAGGAGCAGCGCGTCGGCGGCGGGGTCGGTGCCCTCGATCCGGGCGACGACGTTGGTGCGCCCCTTGGTCCGCTCAAGGAGCGTGGGTTCGAGGCCGGCCTCGGCGAGCAGCGCGGCGGCGTACTCGGCGGCGGGCCGTTCCTGACAGTCGCCGCCGCCGTGGTTGGTCGTGTCGATCCGGATCAGATCCGAGGTGAACGACACCACTTCGTCGAGCGCCTGCTGCTCAGCCATACTGCTCCTCCACCGCGGCCGAGACGATCGTCGTGACCGCCTTGAAGGTTCGAATGCCCTCGTACATTGTGCCGCTGGTGTACGCCACTTTCCGCTCCCCGCTCCGCTCGACGCCGGGTACGACGGTGGCGGCCATGGCGAGATGCTCGGCGTCGAACTCGAGCGCGACGGTGAACGGCCCGCCGACGACGGGCTCGTGCCGCACGGCGAGGGCGGCGGCCTCCTTCGCGGCGGCCCGGATGTCGGCGGCGGTCCTGGCGGGCGTCCGGCACACGGCCGCGTACCGCGACACATGGTCCTTGACGGCGACCTTCAGCGCCTCGGGCGCGTATCCGAGCGCGTCCTCACAGGCGAGGTCGTCGCCGGTGACGAGAACGACGGGAACCCCGTACTCGGCGACCACATGGGAGTTGAGGAGGCCTTCGCTGGCCCGTACGTCGTTCACCCACACGCCGGTGATGGAGTTGGCGAGGTAGGTGTGGGCGAGGACGCCCTCCATGCCGGCGCCCGCGTGATAGCCGACGAAGGCGATCCCGTCCACATCGCCGTGTTGCACGCCCTCCACCATGGACAGCGACTTGTGGCGCCCGGTGAGCATCTCCACCCGCTCGTCCAGCCGTTCGAGGAGCAGGTTGCGCATGGTCCAGTGGGCCTCGTTGACCAGCACCTCGTCGGCGCCACCGTCGAAGAAGCCGAGCACCGCGGCGTTGACGTCCGAGGTGAACATCGAGCGGCACCGCTCCCACTGCGGGGTGCCCGGCAGCACGTCGGCCGGCCAGGTGACGCCGGTGGCGCCCTCCATGTCGGCGCTGATGAGGATCTTCATGGTGAGACAGTCCCGTCGCAGGTCAGCGGCTCGCTGTCCGAACGTTACGCGCCGGGCTCGGTCCCGGCCAGGAAGCACCGCTTCGACCTCCCGGGTGAACCACGGATCTCCGCGCGGAACCGTTCAGTAGCCGGAACGCGGCGACAGCCCCGCCTCCTTGCGGAGACGGGGCTGTCGGGGCTGTTGCGCCACGGGACGACTGCGGTCCCGGGGCCTCCGGTCAGGAGCGGCGGGCGCGGCGGGACAGGAAGAGCGCGCCGGCTCCGAGGGCGACCACCGCGGCAGCCACTCCGGCGATCGCGCCGACCGGCGCGCCGGCGCCGGTCTCCGCCAGCGGCGGGGTGCTCTCGCTGGGCGAGGGCTCCGGGCTGGTGGGCGGCGTCGACTCCGCCGGGGGCACGTCGGGGGTGGTGGGCGGCGTGCTGGAGGAGGCCGGCGGGGTCGTCTCCTCGGCGGGCGGCTCGCTGCTCGCGGGCGTCGTGGGAGTCGCGGGCGTGGTCGGGGTGGCCGGGGTGCTCGGCGCCGGCTCCGACGGAGTGGGGGCGGGCGGCTCGGAGGCGCCGTTGTCGCACGCCTTGTCGCCGCCGTTCCAGGCCGCTATGAGGTGGTAGGGCGTGACCACGCCGTCGGGCTGGTAGGGGGCGGGGCCGTGGCCCTCGCCCTCCTGGCCGTCGTACGCGATGTCGTCGCCGTACAGGTCGATCTGCCCGTAGCAGTCCGGGGTCTTCACACTCAGCTTCTGCCAGGTGTGCTCCGCGCCACCCGCGTCGGCGACGTCCGCCGAGGTGAGGTAGACGGTGTCCTTCTCGACGAAGGTCTGGCGGCCGGAGGTGTTCCAGTTCGGACCCTCGGTCGTGTACTCGGCCAGGGACACGGGGTACTTGCAGCCCTCCGCGACCTTCTGGGCCGGGGCCAGCCGTACCTCGACGGTGCCGGGAGCACTGGCCAGGGAGTGGAAGCCGCCCTGCGAGGTCCACTCACCGCCGTCGATGCGGTACTGGACGGTGGCGGACTGGCACGACCCGCCCGTGGTCGCGCTCGCCGTGCCCGCCCCGAGTACGGGTACGACAGCGGCGGCGAAAGCGGTTGCGGCGAGGACAGTCAGAGTTCTGGACTGGTGCGAACGCGACAAAATGAGCCTCTGTGGTTCGAAATGTGTGGGAGGTGTGTCGATGCCAGTGGCCGGCGCGGGCGGACACACGAAGGCGTGCGCGACCAGGTCACTCGCGTCACTTCACTCGCTTCAGGCCCAGCGAAGTGATCCGCATTCTCGCCACGTCAGGCGACTCCCGTCAATCCTCCACGAGTTCTCCACATTTCGACTTGGTCACGGCGGCCTCCTGCGTCGCGCACCGGGCCGCCGTGATCCTCAGCGTTGCTGCGCCACCACGACCCATTTCGAGGGCAGCACGATACGGGTGCCGTCCACCGTGTACTCCGTGGTGGTGAGCGGGAGTTCTCCGCTGCCGAGGATCTGCAGGCCCGCCGCGCTCAGGTACACGGGCACGGCCGAGTCCGCCACCTCGCCGGGTGCGATGCCGTGCTGGAGGACCGGGCGCAGCTTGGGCGGCGGGCCCTCGGGGCTCTGGGCGAGGCCCATCAGGATGGGGCGCGCGTCCTGCGACAGCTCGACCAGGAAGGCCCGGCCGCGCTGTCCGATGAGGGTCGCGATGCCGTCGACGAGGGTCTGCCGGTCGTCGGCGTCGCACTGGTGGAGCACCCCGCGCATGTACACGTTGGTGTCGCCGAGTTTTCCGTGCAGTTCCTCGACCTCGGTCTTCTCGGCGCAGTCGAGGAGTTCGTACTCGGCGGCACCTTCCGGGTCGGCCTGGCGGGCGCGCTCGAGTGCCGCGGGCGAGAGGTCGGCGCCGACGACCCGGGTGAACCGGTCGGTGAGGAACCGGGTCTGGGTACCGTTGCCGCAACCGAGGTCCAGCAGGGGCAACTCGAAGTCCGCCATGTGTGGTTCGAAGACGGCGAGATGGAGGCCGACGGTCAGCATGGGCTCCGAGTCCCAGAAGACGGCTCCCTGTTCGTGAGGGGCCTCGCGCCAGAAGCCCTCCCAGGCCTCCCTGTACCGACTCGTCACGCTCATGCCCAACTCCCCAGGGTGCGACGGCTGTCCGTCCGACGGGACGGGCCAGTTCGGTCTACCGTGCCCCGGTTGCGCCCACAAGCGCACCGCGCATACCTTCACGGCTCGTTCGAGAGGTGCACGCCGGTGTGCGCCTCTCACGCCTCCCCGGCCCCGCGGCAACATCAATCCAAGCACAGGGCACCGACATCGAGGGCGGGGTGTCAGCGTCGGCGCGGCAGAGTGAGTTCGAACCACACGGTCTTGCCTGCCCCCGTACGGCTCGCCCCCCACTCCCGAGCCAGTGTGCTCACCACGCGCAGCCCTCGGCCGACCTCGGCCGTGGGCTCGGTGCCCAGGAGCGTGGGCAGGGTGTGATCGTCGTCGTCCACCTCGCACAGCAGCGTCTCGCCGCGCACCAGCCGCAGTTCGAGAGGGCGCCCGCGCGAGTGCCGTACCGCGTTGGTGACGAGTTCACTGACCAGCAGCTCGGCGCTGTCCACCAGCCGCGCCAGGCCCCAGTCGTGGAGCTGTTCGCGGACCACGGCACGGGCCCGGCCGACCTCGGCCGGGTCGAGGGCGAGCCGCCATTCGGCGACGTCGTCCGGTTCGATGCCGTTGAGCCTGGCCATCAGCAGCGCCACGTCGTCCTTGCGGCCACCGCGTACGTTCAGGGCACGGATGATCGTGTCGCAGGCGTCGTCCATGGAGGCGGCCGGGTGGGCGGCGGACTCACAGAGCGTCGCCAGCCCCACGCCGATGTCCTCGCCGCGCACCTCGACCAGCCCGTCGGTGCACATCACGAGCCGGTCGCCGGGCTCCACGCGCACGCGTACCGACTCGAAGGGCACTCCGCCGACGCCGATGGGCGCGCCGGTGGGCAGGTCGAGCAGCTCGCTCCGGCCGTCCACCGCGCGGACCAGGACGGGCGGGATATGGCCCGCGTTGGCGAGGTGCAGCTCGCCGGCGATCGGGTCGTAGACGGCGTAGAGACAGGTCGCGAGGTAGGTGTCACCCAGGCGCTGGGCGAGGTCGTCGAGGTTGCGCAGGAGTTGGGCGGGCGGCAGGTCCAGGGCGGCCATGGTCTGGACGGCCGTACGCAACTGGCCCATCATCGCTGCCGAGTTGAGGCCGTGCCCCATGACGTCGCCGACGACGAGGGCGGTGCGGGCGCCCGGCAGTTTCACGGAGTCGAACCAGTCGCCGCCGACCCGGCCCAGCAGCGTGCCGGGCAGATAGCGGGTGGCGATGTCGCAGCCCGCCATGCGCGGCGGGATCTGCGGCAGCATGCTGTCCTGGAGGGTCTCCGCGACGCTCTCCTGGTAGGTGTACATGCGCGCGTTGTCGAGTACGAGGCCCGCGCGGGCGGCGAGTTCGGCGCCGGTGACGCGGTCCATGTCGTTGAACTCGACACGCTCCGGGTGGCGCAGCAGAATCATGAAGCCGAGGACGACGTTGCGTGCCTTCAGCGGGACGACCAGCATGGAGCGGCCCGTGATCAGCGGCCGGATGTCACGCTTCTCGAACTGCGAGGCGATCATGTGGCCCATCTGCTCGCTGATGCGCGGCACGAGGACGGGCTGACCGCTGGTCATGCACTGGAAGAACGGGGTGTGCGCCGGGAACGGCATGGCCTCGCCGACCGGTACGACGTCGTCCCAGCGGCCAGGTTCGTCGGTGTGTTCGAGGGCGACGCGGTGCCACATCGTCGTCGTGTCGGGCACCCCGTCGGGGAACCCCTCGCCCGCGACGACCTGTTCGCGCAGATAGGTGCCCGCGACATCCGTGAAACGGGGTACGACGGCCTTGCTGACCTCGATGATCGTGCGGGACAGGTCGAGCGAGGTGCCGATGCGCCCGCTGACGTCGTTGAGGAACTCCAGCCGCTCGCGCACTGCCGCGTATTCGAGGTCCTCGACGTCGTCCTGGAGGTCCTCGGGCAGGGGCTCGCCTGCCTGCACGGCCCGGGCCGCCCGCTCCCGGCGGGCCTTGCGCTCGGCGCGCCGGGGCACGCCCCAGTCCGGGGTGACCGGGACCAGCTCGTTCTGGCTGAACTCCAGTACGGGATAGCCCAGTTCGAGGATCTGGGCGACGATGCGGGCGCTTTCCCCGACGCTCATGCTGGGCAGGATCTCGGGAAGTCTGCGGGCGAGTTCGTCGGCGCCGGGGAAGTCGGTGTGCAGGGCGAATCCGGGCGCGATGCGCTCGACGGGGACCTCGTCGTCCTCCTGGCGCAGTACGTCGGTGTCGGCGGCCAGCACGAGGAGGCGCTCGTGGCCCGGTCCCACCAGCGGGTAGGCCCACCACAGCACGTCGATGCGGTCGCCGTCCCGCCCGGGCACCGTGAGACGGGCGCGGCCCGCGGCCCGGTAGGCGAGCCGGCCGTCGAGGGAGGACTCCAGGTCGGGTCCGAGACCGTCGTAGGCGCCGTACGGGGTGGTGTTCTCGTCGTCGGCGTCGGGGAGTGCGCCGGAGACGGGCAGCAGGTCGACGGCGGGCTGGCCGAGGGCTTCCTCCTTGGAGGCGCCGAACAGACGCCGCGCGCCCCTGCTCCAGTGCGAGACCAGGCCTTCGCGGTCGACCACGACCACGGCCAGCGGAATACGGCCCGCCGTTGCGTGCTCCGCCGGCGCGCTCTCCTCAGCTCCGCGGCTGGGAGATGCGCCCGTCTCGGTGCCACGGTCCATGGCGCAGGCCCCTTCTTCCCACGGCTCCGCAAGATCTGTGCCGTCCTCACCACCGTACGGGGCCGGTCCGTCGCGATGTGTGGCAATCCGGTAATTGGTCTTGGCCGGTCCGCTCCGGCGCACGGACGCGCGCCCCGCTCGCTCAGTCCTCGTGCCCGAGCTGGAGGTCGCGTTCCGTACGGCCGCCGCCGGCCACCTGGAGGACGGTGGCGACCGGCGGGTAACCGGAGGCGATGACCGTGTACTCGCCGGAGGACAGGTCGAGGAACCGGAACGTTCCGTCGGCCGAGGTGGTGAGCGTGTCCACGACGTTGCCGGCCACGTCGAGCAGGGTCACGCGCGCGTCCTCCAGGGGCCGTCCCCCGCCGGCCCGCACGGTGCCCCTCAGGACGGCGCCGCCCGCGAGTTCGACGTCCTGGCGGGTCTCCCGGGAGGCCCGCACGGTGACGGGCACGGCGGCCGGGCGGAACGCGGACGCACTGGCCGCGAGGGTGTACTCGCCGGCCACCAGCTCGGTGACGACGTACCGGCCCTCGTATCCGCTGCGGGTGGTCGCGACGACCTCCCCGTGCACGTTCGTGAGCGTCACGGCGGCGTCCGGGACCGCCGTACCGTCCGCGGTCAGCACCCGGCCAGCCAGGCGTCCCGCCCCGCCGAGGACGAGGTCCAGTTCGACGGGCCGCTCGCCGACTGTCACGGTGACCGCCTGCGGCTGATGGCCGCCCGCCGCGGCGATCAGGACGTACGCGCCCGAGCCGGGCGTGGACAGCGTGTACCGCCCGTCCTCGGCGCTCGCACCGCGCCCGATCTGCGCTCCCGTGACATCGATGAGGGTGAGCGCCGCGCGCGGTACGACGGTCCCGTCCGGGTGCTGGACGGTTCCGCACACCGGGACTCCCGCGGCGTACGGCGCGAGGGCCTCCGGGATCGCCGGAGGGGCCGGGGATTTCGCGGAGTCGGGGACGACGGGGGCGGCGTGGTGGGACACCAGCGGTTTCTCCTTGAGGAAGAAGGCGATGAGCAGGCCGAGGACCAGCACCGGCACGAGGTACAGGAAGACACGCGGCATGGCGTCGGCGTACGCCCTGATGTAGCTGTCGCGCAGCGCCGGGGGAAGCGCGTGGACGAGCTGCGGGGTGATCGAGTCGGGGTCGGGGAGACGGGCACCCGCGCGCGTGGGAAGGCTGTTCCGCAGGGACTCGGCGAGCCGGTTCGCGAAGAGGGTGCCGAAGACCGCGGCGCCGACGCTGCCGCCGATCTGCCGGAAGTAGTTGTTGGCGCTGGTCGCGGTGCCGAGGTCGGCGGGGCGCACGGAGTTCTGCACGGCGAGGACCAGGACCGGCATCACCATGCCGATGCCGGCGCCGAGGACGGCCATCCAGAGGCTGTAGTGCAGCCGGGGCGTGTCCACTTCGAGGCGGGACAGCAGCCACATGCCGAGGACGGACAGGGCGCTGCCCAGGACCGGCCAGACCTTGTAGCGGCCGGTGTGGCTGATGAGCTGGCCGGAGAGGACCGAGGCGCCGACGATGCCGGCCATCATGGGCAGCATCAGCAGACCGGACTCGGTGGCGGTGGCGCCGTCGACCATCTGCAGGAAGGTCGGCAGATAGCTGGCGGCCCCGAACAGTGCCACGCCGATCACCAGCCCCACCAGACCGGTGACGTTGAAGACGGAGTCCCTGAACAGCCGCAGGGGGATGAGGGGTTCGGGTGCGAAGCGCTCGGCGACGAGGAAGAGCACGGCGGCCACGGCCGCTCCGGCGCCGAGCCCGAGGATCTCGCGCGAGCCCCACGCGTACTCGGTGCCGCCCCAACTGGTCAGCAGCACCAGGCAGGTCGAGGCCGCGGCGAGCAGCAGCGCCCCGAGGAGGTCGAGACGGGCCCTGGCCGTGGGCTTGGGCAGCTTCAGTACGACGGTGACGACGGCCAGCGTCAGCAGACCGAACGGCACGTTGAACCAGAAGCACCACCGCCAGGAGAGGTGGTCGGTGAAGTAGCCGCCCAGGAGGGGCCCGGCGACCGAGGCGAGGCCGAACGCGGCGCCGATCAGGCCCATGAAGCGCCCGCGTTCACGCGGCGGCACGATGTCCGCGATGATCGCCTGGACGCCGATCATCAACCCGCCCGCACCGACGCCCTGGAGGGCGCGGAAGGCGATGAGCTGGTCCATGGTCTGCGACCGGCCGGCCAGCGCCGACCCGACGACGAAGACGACGATCGCGAACTGGAAGACGCCCTTGCGGCCGAGCAGATCACCGAGTTTGCCGTAGACCGGCAGTCCGACGGTGGCGGTGAGCAGGTAGGCGGTGATCGCCCAGGACATCTTGTCCAGGCCGTGCAGCTCGCCGACGATCTTCGGGAGCGCGGTGGCGACGATCATCTGCTCCAGGGCGGCGAGCAGCAGGGCGAGCATGAGCCCGAAGAACACCAACCGGACCTGGCGCGGGCCGAGTTGTGGGGGATCGGGCGGAGGTGGAGCAAGCGCGGTCGCCGGTTCGTCCTGCACCAGAGTGATCCCGCCCATGTACCGCTCCCCTCGCCGCACCTACCGACAATTCCCGCTTTGGGCGACAACTGACAGCAAGCGCGACGAGTTACGGCGTACCGGTACATGGGACGGAGATCCACTCGAACCGGTGAGGTGCTCAGGGGCGGGAGTCAACGCCCCTCACGGGGTTGCCCCTTGGCCTACTTCTCCACCTCGGCTGCGAGCTTGTCGAGGAGGCCGTCGTAGATGCGGGCGAGGCCCTTGGGGGCGAAGGTCCGCTCGAAGAAGCCGCCGATGCCGCCCGCGCCGTCCCAGACACTGGTGACGACGACCCGCGACTTGCCCTCGCCGGCCGGGGTGACGCGCCAGGTGGTGACCATCGAGGAGTTGCGGTCCTTCTCGACGAGCTCGCCGTCGGTGGGCTCGCTGACCTCCAGCAGACAGTCCCGGACGCGCTTCTTGGTGGCCTGGAGCTTCCAGTGGACGAGGGTGCCCTCGCCGTCGCCGCCCTCGCGCACCTCGTACTCGCTGAACTGCTCGGGCATCACCTTCGCGCGCGTGCCGCTGTATTCGGCGAGGGCGTCGAACACCGTCTCCGCGTCCGCCGCGACGATGCGCTCCGTGGTGGCCTCGACCTGCGCCATTGCGTTCCTCCAGCAGCTGGTTCTTCGGTGGGTCGCGCTCAGCCAACCACCCCGCCGCCCGGCCGCCCAAATCGGGGTCCCGCAAGGGGTCCGGCAGGGGCACCGCCCAGGAGCTTCACAACACTCGAACATACGATCGCACGATCAAGGGAACATGTGTTCTATTCTGTGGTCAGTGCTACCGAGGAGGTGTCATGCGCTGGGAGAACCTCACAGTGGAGTCCGACTCCGGCCGGACCGACGCCGCGCTGTTCGGCGCGGACGCGGTGACCACACGTACCTTCGACTCATCGAAACTGCCACCAGACACACATCAGGGCAGCTAGCATGGCTGCATGACCAAACGCCAGAGGGCCAGCCTGTACGCCCGCTTGTCGGTAGCCGCGGACGCCGGAAACACGTCCCTGGACGGCATGATCGCGGATATGCGGGCCCTCTGTGACCGTGAAGGGCTAGAGGTTTTGGAGCCCGTGCACGTCGACGACGGTAAGTCGGGCGGCTTCCGCGACCGCGACGAGTTCCAAGCCTGGCTGAACGACGCCCGACAGGGTCGTTGCGAAGTGCTGGTCAACCCGGTAACCGACCGCCTGACGCGCGAGGGGCTCAACGTCGCGGCGTCCATCCTCGACGTCGTAGAGGGTAAGGACCCTGCCACCGGTCGACCATCGCACCGGCCCGTACGGCTCGTCGACTGCAACGGACTCGACTCCCTCCACGGTGACGGGTTCCGATTCCGCTTCGTGATTCAGGCCGAAGTGGGCCGCGCCGAACGCGAGCGAATCCGTCAGCGTTCACGAGACCGCGCTCGACGACTCCGACGCGCAGGCCGCTGGGGAGGAGGCACCCCGCCCTTCGGCTACAAAGCCGTGCCCAACCCGGAGTTGAACGACGAGGGCAAACCTCGTGGTTGGGTCCTGGCCATCGAACCGGAGGAGGCACGCCACGTCAGGGCTGCGGCGGAAGCGCTCCTGACGGCGGACCCCGTTCCGCTGAATCGTGTCGCGCGCCGGCTGAACGCCGCAGGAGTCAAGCCACGTCGAGCCAAGGAGTGGACGAGGCAGACGCTGACGAAGGTACTCACAGGTGACCACGTGATGGGCGTCGCAGTCAGCAACGGTCGGCCGATCCGCGACGACGAGGGCAACATCCTGTCCCCCTGGCCAGCAATCCTGACGCCCGCTGAGGTGACTGCTATCCGTGCGGTGCTTGCGCCCAGTCCGGACGCCCCTTACTCGGGAGGGCGTCGCCCCGCGCGCCTCTTGTCAACCCTCCTGACTTGCCCAGGTTGCGAGGGCACGATGCAGGTACACCATCGAAAGTCGCGGACCCAAAACCCAGACCCTCAAGTCGGCTACCGCTGCGTTACACGAAGCCAAGGCGGGACCTGCGAGTCACCCGTGAGCGTCAGCGCCACTCAGGCTGAGGCCATCGTGACCAAACGCTACCTCTCCGTTGTCTCCGCCATGCCCATGTACGTAGAGCGGACAATCGTGTCCGACGTGGATGAGCTGGCCTCCGTGGAGGCGGAAATCAGGGAGACCCTGGCAGACCTAGCGACGCACGCGGACGCGGATGCTTTCGCAAAGCTCCAACGGCTCCAAGTCCGCCGTGGCGAGCTGTCCTCTGCCGAACCTGCCTGGCGGACAGAGATGGTCGCCACTGGACAGACCATGGGTGAGTACTGGCGTGACGCCCTCGTCGACGACCGCCGCGAACTTCTGGAGGATGCATTCCAGGAGATCACGATCCTCCCCGGAAAACGGGGTCACAAGATTGTCGACCCTGATCGCATTCAGACTGTTTGGCGCGAGGAAAGCCCCACGTCGGACTGCGCGTAGCGAACGCAGAAGCCCCGCCCACTCCGGCTGAGGAACTCGGGTGAACGGGGCTTCATCCCCGCCCTCGCCGAAGGGTGGCGAGCGGATTGGGTGGGAACCTCACGACCCAGCATGCGCGGGAGAATGGAGCCGGGTCGTGAGGGGTTCGGGACGCGTACAGGAGCCGGGAGGGCCGACCTCACCAGCTGTCCGACTCCTGCCGCTCCCACCGCGCGCCGGCGCCACGGGGCGCCAGAACGCGGGCTCAGGGGGTCTAACCGTCTCCCATGGGGCGCCATCCGGGACCCCAGAAGTAGACGGCTCGCGCCTCACCGTCGACGACGACCGGACCGCTGTGGACCGCCTCGTCGGCGTCCTGGTGGGGCCCCTCGACGCATTCGACCGTCACACCCGCCCACCCGTCAGCTTGCGCCTCCGGGGTGTCCGGGAAGGTCTTCGCGGCGCCACATGCGGGGGCATCCTCTACGTCGCTCATGGCACTACTGGCTGCGTCGGAACCAACGGATTCAGGCTGAATCCGACCTGACTGACGATCCGGTACCGCTTGTGTCCCGGGTACAGGAGCACGTGCCCGACGGCCCACTCCTGCGGGTCAGTTCGCCCGTCGTCGAGCGACTTGTTTTCGATGCAGTCGGCGCACTCCACCCACCTGCGCGACGGCAGGGCCGATATCTCCAGGTGCGCGAACAGGTCGGGGAAGGGGTCTGTGTTCACCGCCGCACCCTCTTCGGCCGCGGGTGCGGATGGCGCTTGATCTCCACTGCCAGATCCGTTGCATGCGACGGGTCATAGGCCGAGCTGTTGGGGTTGGACGCTTCCTTCCATTGTCGTGCGCAAGCTCCGCACACGTCGCACCCTCGAACCGGTTCCGGCTCTTTCATCTCAAGTGGATCAGACAGATAAACCGGTTCCCTCAGAGTGGTCTCCCGCGCCATCCCGCACCTCCGCAACAGTTGCTGATGAGGTCAGGCTTTCGTGTGGCAGGGAGAGACAACAGGGACGTAGTGTCCTAGTCTCGGCACGCTAAGTAGCGACGCCAAGAAATTCGGCGATCGAACGTAGTCCCGGCGGGCGGGTCGGTAGTTCCCAGAGATCGCGCACGATAGCGACCGCGAGCGTGTGATGGCGCATCCATGTCGGTGCTACACGGCGCAGGCTTTCAAGGGCTTTCACGGCTCCCTCGGCGTTCCCCGTGTCCGTGTGAGCGCGCGCCACGTCGAGCAGAAGCCAGGTGCGCCATGACGGCGGGGTGTCCTTTGAGAGCCGCATCCCCTTGGCGAGCGTCAGCGCCTCTTCGGGCCGGCCGTACTGGACGGCCAGGCGAACACGCTCGATGCGAACAGACGATTTACTGAACACGGAGACGAGCCGCCCGTCTTCTGGGGCTGGCAGTTTCGCGACTCGCCCCGCGGCCTTCTCGGCGGTCTGCATCATCTCGTCGGCACGGTCGTAGTGCCCGCTCCTGGCGTAGCTCGTCGCGGCCGACATCAAGAGTCCGCCCCACACGCGGACGCCGGACGCGTCGGTCGTGTGCTCGCGCTCGACGTTGTCCGCGGCGTACACGGCAAGGTTGGTTGCGTCGTCGAGCCGGTTCTGTCGCTGGTAGTTCCACGCAACGCTGTTGCTGATCATGGCGGGGAGCAACGGGTCGGACGAGGCTACTGCGGCGTTCATGGCGCGCTCCAGCGCTGAAAGGGAGAGGTCGGTCTTCCCCATACGGATAGCGAGGTGTCCGCCTAGCTGAAGCGCCTTGCCCAACGCCGCCTGTCCGGCGGCTCGTTCGTCATCCCCGCCTACGGCTGCTGCGAAGCGCGCGTCCGTGATGATGTCGGGGAGAACTTCCATGAGCCGCCCGAACTCCGCTTCGTGGTACAGCGTCCACGCGTCGGCAATCTCGGCCCGCAGCAGCGGGAGCGTGAGCTTCTCTGCGCGATGCGGCTCGGGCGGCGGGGCGAAGAGCAGAGGCGAGATAGCGCGTCGAACGGCGACAAGCTGTGGTGGGTCGGCCTCACCGTTGGAGGGCACGCCCGGGGGGTCACCCAAGAGTGACGTCAGCTCGACGCCTAGTACTCCAGCAGTACTTCGTGGCTTGACCTGGGGAAACGTCGAGCGGTGGGAGTGTAGCGGGCGGGAAGTCGTCACGGACGGCTTCTGCCCGCACGCCCCTCGAAGGAGTGCCCCCGACGTCGGTAGTGGCAGCGGCGGGCCACCGCTTGGCGTCGTCGGCGCCAGTGCGACCAGCTCAACACGTGAGTGAGGGTGTGAAGGTCTCGGGGTGTGTGAGCTGCCAGGAGTCGTCGCACTTCTGCCACGGTGAGCTCGATGACCACGGCATCCTCACCAGTGGATCCCCTTTTTCGGCTGCTCGCGCGCTCATCGCAACGAGGAAGGTGTGGGCGAGCATGGCCAGGGTGATGTGCCGGTACCAGCCGACGTAGCGGCGGACTTCGTACTCGTCCAGGCCGCACTCGTTCTTCGCTGCCTGGAAACACTCTTCGATCGCCCACCGGGCGCCGGCGACGCGCACCAGTTCGTCCACACCGACATCCAGCGGTGCGTAGCCGAGGTAGTAGGCGATTTCGTCCGGCCGACTCAAGCTGCGCCGTGCCAGCGCCCACCGTCGACGGATCAACACGCCGTCCTGGTGGTCGTACTCGGACACTGGGCGCAACTGGACGGCTGCCCAGTCGTATTCGCGCTGTCCCTTCGCGCCCGCGCCGCAGGAACGGCGTTCCCATGCCTGGTCGGGGGCCTGCTCGAAGGCCTTGTCGATGCGTGGGCCGGCCAGGGAGAACTGGGACTTGGGGACGGCGAGGACGTAGCCGACGCCGGATGTTTCCAGCATCCGGCGGAAGCGGTTGTCCTGTCCGTAGGCGGCGTCCGCCGTGACCCAGGCGACCGGCAGCGGCGAGGCCAGCGCCCTGCGGACGATCGTCGCCGCGAGGGTGTTCTTGGTGGCGAACTCCCGCTCGTCGGGGACCTTGGCGGCGCGGCAGCGGTCACGGTCGTCCGTCCAGGACTTGGGCAGGTAGAGCTCCCGGTCCACCAGGGCGCGGCCGGCTGTGGTGGTGTAGGCGGCGAAGACGCCGATCTGGCAGTTCTCGGTGCGGCCGGCGGTGCCGGAGTACTGCCTTTGGACTCCGGCGGATGTAGTGCCCTTCTTCAGGAACCCGGTGTCGTCGATGATCAGTACACCGTCGGGGCGGCCGAGGTGTTCGGCGACGTAGGTCTGCAGGTCGTCGCGGATGTCGTCGGGGTTCCAGCGGGCTCGGGAGAGCAGGTGCTGCAGTCCGTCTGGGGTGGCGTGGCCAGCGTGTTCGGCAAGTTGCCAGCTGTTTTTTCGGGCCACCGGGGCGAGCAGTGCGCGCACGTAGTCCCGCATGTGGCGGCGTGGTTCGACACGGCCGAAGTGGCGCCCGATGGCGGTGAAGAGGTGGTCCAGGTCGCGGTCCCAGGTCTCGGCTGCCTGTTCGGTGATCACGACCCGAGGCTTCCCAGGCCCGGGGCGACCTTGCCGTCGGGGGCACTCCTTCGAGGGGCGTGCGGGCAGAAGCCGTCCGTGACGACTTCCCGCCCGCTACACTCCCACCGCTCGACGTTTCCCCAGGTCAAGCCACGAAGTACTGCTGGAGTACTAGGACCTGTCCGGGCGATCACTGACCACTACGGTGGCTGTTGTGGAAGGGCCTGGTGAGTGCAGTGGAGATGAGCCGCGCGGAGGCAGTCGCGCTGGTGCAGCGCGTCATGGATGCGGGCTGCGCCTCCGATGACGAGGTGGCCGGTTGGCTGGACAGGCTCGACAGAACCCTGGCTTGCCCGTCTGGGCACGTCAGTGGCTTGATCTTCTGGCCGCCGGAGCGGGACCTTTCGGCTAATGAGGTGGTCGATCAGGCCCTGGCATATCGGCCGATCGCTTTGTGAGGCCGGGACTCAACTCCGAAGCCAGATCAGCAGAGCTGCGGTGGTTGCGGTGCCGAGGAAGACATAGCCGCGCTTGTCATAACGGGTGGCCACGGCCCGGGACTGCTTCAGCCTGTTGATCGTCCGTTCAAGGAGCAAGCCGTAATGCACACATAGACGACTCTGAGGCGGGGAATGTGCCTGTCATAGAGGTGGACGCCCTGCTTCGTGCCGCTGTTGTTGTTCAGCGGTTGCGGGAGCGACAGGTCGGTGGTGGCGAGGGTGGTGGGTCGGAGTGTCCGAGGATGTCGTCGCTGAGCTCCCCAGATGCCGCGGTGGGAGAGCGTTCCGGAACTGAGCCGTCAGCTGGTGGTGTGTCTGCTGGCCGAGCTGACGACACGGATGGTGGTCGAGGCCGGACGGGGCGGGGGTGAGTCCTGTGGTGGTGAGAGCTCCGTGGGAACGGCTTGAGGGCAAGATCCAGCCCCGGCATCTCGACCGTCTCGCGGTCGTCTATGTCCGTCAGTCGACTCCGCAGCAGGTCCTCGACCACGCGGAGTCGACCCGGCTGCAGTACGGACTCACCCAGCGTGCGGTCGACTTGGGGTGGGCGCCGTCCCGGGTCCTGGTGATCGACGAGGACCTTGGCCATTCGGCGTCCGGTCTGGTGGACAGGCCCGGCTTTCAGCGGCTGGTCTCCGAGGTCGGCCTGGACCACGTGGGCCTGGTCCTCGGCGTGGAGATGTCCCGGCTGGCACGAAGCGGCCGTGAATGGCACCAGCTGCTGGAACTGTGCGCCCTGGCCGGAGCCCTGCTCGCCGACCCGGACGGGGTCTATGACCCGGCCGGACACAACGACCGCCTGCTGCTCGGACTCAAGGGCACGATCAGCGAGGCCGAACTGCATCTGATCAAGCAGCGGATGTGGAACGGACGGATCGGCAAGGCCCGTCGCGGCGAGCTAGCGGTGCCCCTGCCGGTGGGCTATCTCCGGCTCGCGGACGGCCAGGTCGTCAAGGACCCGGACGAGCAGGTGCAGACCGTGGTCCGCCTGGTCTTCGACCTGTTCGACGAACTCGGTCTCATCAACGGGGTGCTGCGGTTCCTGGTCGATCACGGCATCCAGATGGGCATCCGCACCCGCGAAGGGCCGGAGAAGGGGCTGCTGGTGTGGCGACGGCCCAGCCGGATCGTGATCCAGAACATGCTCCGGCATCCGGCCTATGCGGGGATCTATGTCTATGGCCGCAGCCGCACCGACCCCCGCCGCCGGGTGCCGGGCCGCCCGAGCACCGGCCGGGTCCGCAAGCCGCGCGAGGACTGGCTGGTGTACCTGCCCGCAGTTCTGCCCGCCTATATCGGCATTGAACAGTACGAACGCAACCTGGCCCGGATCGAGGCGAACCGGACCCGCTCACTGAGCATGGGTGCCCTGCGCGACGGGCCGGCGCTGCTGGCCGGGCTGATCTACTGCGGCCGCTGCGGAACCCGCATGACCGTCCACTACCAACGCGGCCAGGGCGGCAAGCTATGGCCGAAGTACGAGTGCAGCCGCGTCAAGGCCGACTACGGAGGCGAGTTGTGCCAGCAGTTGGCCGGTGCCTGTCTCGACCGCTATGTCACCGTTCTGCTGCTGGCCGCGATGGCACCGGCCGCTCTGGAAGTGTCGCTGGCCGCGGCCGAGCAGGCCCAGCACCGGCGCCAGGAAGTGGACCGGATCTGGCGTCAGCGCCTGGAACGCGCGGACTATGCCATCGACCGGGCCCGGCGTCAGTACCAGCTCGCCGAACCCGAAAACCGCCTGGTCGTCCGCGAACTCGAGCGTAACTGGGAGTCCACGCTGACCGAGCGGCAGCAACTCGGCGAGGAGTACGACCGCTTCGCCGCGGCCCGGCCCCGCTTCCTCACGGCAGCCGAGCGCGAGCAGATCCGTGCCCTGGCCGGCGACCTCCCGGCGGTGTGGCGGGCGCCCACCACCACGGACACGGACCGCAAACAGCTGATGCGGCACCTGATCGAGAACGTCCGCGTGAGCGTGGTCGACGACAGCGAACGCGTCACCGTCCAGATCACCTGGGCCGGAGGCCACCGCACCGACGGCGCGACCGTCCGCCCAGTCGGCCGCCTGGACCAACTCAGCTACTTCCCCCAACTCGCCGCCCGGGCCCGGGAGCTGGCCGCCGCCGGACAGGCCGCCCCCGTCATCGCGACAATCCTGAACGCCGAAGGCTTCCGCCCGCCCAAACGCCGCGAGCACTTCGGCGCTCAAGGCGTCCGCGAACTACTGCGCGAACTGGGCTGTATCAGCCGGCAGGAACAGACCCTCCGCCGAAACGCCCGGCCCCTCGGCCCCGACGACTGGTGGCCCAGCGATCTCGCCCGCGAGATCGGCATGCCCCGCGTCACGCTCTTCGGCTGGATCAAGAAGGGCTGGGTCACCGCCCATCAGCAGGACGACCGGCGCCGGTCCTGGGTGATCCACGCCGACCGCACCGAAGTTGAACGCCTCCGCCGCCTGCATGAACTGCCACGGGGCCACGGAGCTCGCCAACCCTGGCTGTACCACCAGCGGATGACGATAATCCAGAACAAGGAAGGAACCCAAGGCGATGACGACGAACCGCAGGTATGACAGCACTGCGGCTTGCTCATCTCGACGGTGTTGCGCTTCTTGTACCGCGCTTCGTCGAAACCCGGTGGCCGTCCGCCGCGCGAGCCTTTGCGCAGGCGGGCGGCCTGGCTGTCGGTCTTCTCCGGGATCGCGTGGCGGATGCCCCGGCGCCGCAGGTACTCACGGCAGGGGCCGTTGCTGTATCCCTTGTCCGCCGCGATGCTGTCGGGCTTCGTGCGGGGCCGGCCCGGACCGACCCGCGGAACGCGGATCTTCGCCAGCACCGTCTGGAACTGGGTGCAGTCCGCCCGCTGCCCTGCGGTGACGACCAGGGACAGCGGACGGCAGCGGCCATCGGCGCTCAGGTGGAGTTTGCTGGTGAACCCGCCCCGCGAGCGGCCCAGGCCCTCACCTCCTGCACCACCTCCACCAGGCGGGCGAGGAGGCTCTGCCACGGTGTTTCGGGCTGATGTTCGCCTTCTTCGGCCCCCTTTGACGCGGGGGCCGGCGGCGGATCGATGCGGGCACCGGCCGCGTGCTGGTGAGCCCGCACGACGGTGGAGTCGACCGAGATGTCCCAGTCGATCCCGCCTGTGGCATCCGCGGCGGCCTGGACCTCCTGCAGCAGACGCTCCCACGTGCCGTCGGCCGACCACAGCCGATGCCGTTCGTAGACGGTCTTCCAGGGGCCGAACCGCTCTGGAAGATCCCGCCACTGCACTCCGGTCCGAACTCGGTGCAGGATCCCGTCGATCACCTGCCGATGATCCCGCCACCGGCCACAACGCCCGTTGCTGACCGGCAGGAACGGCCGCAGCCGTTCCCACTCGGCATCCGTCAAGTCACCCCGCCCCATGCCTGACACAACGAGCCAACAGTCAGACAGTCAGACAGTCACATGATCGGGCGGACAGGCCCTAGTAGGGCTTTGTTAGGTCGTGTCGTAGTGCTGCCATGGGGTGGGCTGTCTGCAGGTGGGGCACATGCCGGTCCAGGTGGCCAGGAGGTGTTGGAGCAGGTCCAGGGCCTGGTAGAGGGTCAGGCCCTGGCAGGGGCTTTTGGGCAGGTCCGTTGTTCGGTCAGGAAGAGATGGGCGGCGGTGACCAGGGTGACGTGCCGGTGCCAGCCGGCGAACGAGCGTCCTTCGAAGTGATCCAGTCCGAGGCTGGTTTTCAACTCCCGGTAGTCGTGCTCGATGCGCCAGCGGGCCTTCGCCAGCCTCACCAGATCGCGGGCGGGGATGTCGGCGGGCAGGTTCGAGATCCAGTACTTCACCGGCTCCGTCTCGTCCTGGGGCCACTGGGCGATCAGATGGACGAGCCCGATGACACCGTCCGCGGCAGGCTTCGGCCGCCGGCCCGCCAGCCGCACCCGTAAGAACACGAAACGGGAGGCCATGGCGGCTTTGGAGCCCTTGCGCCAGGTCACCGCCACGGCCCCGTCGTGTCCGGCGGCCAGGACGTGTTCACGCAGACTCACCGCCCGGGTGCGGTAACGGGGCAGTGGCCTTTGAACCGTTCCGGGTTCGATAGAGATCTCAGATGTTGGCTGTGACCTGGAGATTCGTGGTTGCTCGGTAGAAGTTGGCTTCGTATTCGACGGGTGGGATGTGCCCGATCTCACCGTGGAGTCGGCGGTGGTTGTACCAGTCGACCCACTCGGCAGTGGCGAGCTCGACGTGCGACAGCGTCTTCCACGGCCGCTGCGGCTTTATGACCTCGGTCTTGAACAGGCCGATCGTCGACTCCATGAGCGCGTTGTCGTAAGCGTCGCCAACCGACCCGATCGAGGCCGCGATCCGGACCGAGTCCAGGTGTTCGGCGAGGCGAAATGATGTGTATTGCGACCCGGCATCGGAGTGGTGCACCAACTCGCCGGGGATGGGTGGACGACCGTCTCGGTCGCGCTGCCACAGGCCCATGTCCAGGGCGTCCAGGACGAGTTGGGTCTGTTTCGACAGCGATGCGGACCAGCCGACGATGCGGCGGGAGAAGGTGTCCACGATAAAGGCGACATAGACGACGCCCGCCCAGGCGGCGACGTGTGTGAAGTCGGCGACCCAGGTCCGGTTCGGCGCCGGTGCGACGAACTCGCGGTCGAGCAGGTCCGGGGCCCTGGCCGCCGCCGGGTCCGGCATGGTCGTGATGACCTTCTTGCCGCGGACGGCGCCGGCGATGCCGATCTCGCGCATCAGACGCTCGACCGTGCAGCGGGCCACTTTCTGGCCCTGGCGGTTCAGCTGGCGCCAGACCTTCCTCGCACCGTAGACACGGTAGTTGGCCTCGTAGACCTCCTTGATCTGTTCCTTGAGCCCCTCGTCCCGCACGGACCGCGGCGAGGGCGCCAACTGGCGTTTCTTGCAGGCGTAGTAGGTGGAAGGGGCGATCTTGCAGCCGTGCTGGGTGAGCACGCGGCAGATCGGCTCGACACCGCCGAAGCGGCCCTTGTGCTCGTCGATGAACGCTACGAGCGCGTGTGTGGCCGGTCGAGCTCGGCCGCGAAGAAACTCGCCGCCGCCTTCAAGATCTCGTTCGCCCGCCTGAGTTCGGCGATTTCCTTCTTCATCGCCTTGACCTGCGCGGACTCCTCTGTCGTGGTCCCCGGCCGGGCTCCGTTGTCGATCTGGTCCTGGCGGACCCACTTGCGCAGCGTCTCGGTCGTCCCGATCCCCAGCTTGGCGGCGACCGCCTTCATCGCGGACCACTCGGTGTCGTACTCGGGCCGCACCTCGGCGACCATGCGGACCGCACGTTTGCGCAGCTCAAGGGGGTAAGGGGAAGGGCGTGCCATGACTCGATCCTCTCAAATGATCGAGTCCCTATCGAACCCGGAGCGGTTCAGTGTCAGCTGCGCACCACAGTGCAGACACCCGGCAGTGCACTGGCTCTTCGCTGGCTTCATGTAGTTCATGGTCGGTCCTCTCAAGAACAATGGAACGCCCCGCGTCCATGTCGGCCGCGGGGCGTGGGGAGGGCCGACTCCATGTCGGAGCCGGCCCACGCGTGCGTGTGGTGTAGGGATCAGATGTATCGACCGGAGTTGATGTCCGTCGCAGTCTGCTGCTCTCGGACCACGATGCGGCGATCAAGGATGTCCGTGATCTCGTCCGTACCGAGGTAGGTGTGACTCTCGACTGTGGCGTTCGGAGCCTGCGCCGACGTGCGCGCAGCGCGGAGCGTGTCCCACTGCTGCGAGGTGAACACGGGCTCAGGCTTGCCCGTGCCGTTGGCGACGAGGGAGAGCCCCGGCGGGAGGTAGCCGCCGTCGTCGTAGAGGAACGGCATGGGGTCGATGGCTCGCCCGTTCTGCCGCGCCTCCAGGTGGAGGTGAGGACCGGTGACGTTGCCCGTCGCACCGACGGCGCCGATCGTCTGCCCGCGCGTCACGGCCTGGCCGACGGATGCTCCGATTCGGGAGAGGTGGGCGTACAGCGAGGACAACCCGCCACCGTGACTGATCTCGATGTGGTTGCCGTACGGTCCGCCGCTCACAGCACTGATGACCTGACCGACGTCGACGGCGTGGGCCGGGGTCCCCGTCGCGGCAGGGAAGTCGAGCCCCGTGTGATGACCGCTGGACCACATCGAGCCGGCCACGCCGAACCGAGTGCCGAACGGGGCGTTGACCGGACGGGCCCACTGGCCGTTGCCGAGTGACGCTGTCCCGCCTCCTGCGCCCCCACCGGAGAACACGGACGAGGCAGCATTGACGATCTTGTCCCGGAGGCCACCGATCATCTTGGCGGGGACCTTCGCGAGCATCGCGCCGAACTGGCCGACGTCGAGGTGTCCGCGGATGCCGTCGAGGAGAGGCTTCATCAGCTTGTCCCAGATCTTGCCCGGGTTGGCGAGCAGATCGACGCCCGTCTTCGCCCAATCGATGCCCGTCGAGACGGCGCCGCTGACGGTGTCCCTGGTCCAGTCCCACGCTCCGGAGAGCGCACCGACAATGCCGCCATCGGCAAAGCGCGGAATCTCGCCCGTGGCGTTCATATAGGCGAGCTTGTCGAACCCGATCTTCCGGGCACTGCTGCGCTTTACGATGAACTCATCCGCCATCGCCAGGATAGGGATGGAGTCCTTACCCGGAACTCCCCCGCTCGTCCGTCCACCGTCGGCGAACCTCTCGGGGGCGTCGAGGAGTTTCGGAGCCTTAGGAAGCGGGTCGAGGCCTACGTACGTCGCAACCTTGTCCCAGACGGCTTTGATGCCCTTCGTGTACACGAAGTCGACGACCCAGTTGATCGGCTTAGCCACGACGCCGGCCACGGCGTCCCATGTGCTCTTGATCGCCTTCTTCGCGTCATTGAAGGCATCACCAACGAGGCCGACGCCGTCCTTGATGCGGTCGAACGCGGGGCGGATTCCCTTTTCCCAGAGCCAGTCAGCCTTGTCCGCAATCCAGTCGAATACGGGTCGGACAGTGTGGTCGTACAGCGACTTGAAGCCGCCACCGAGCCACTTCATCCCGTCCCAGATCCAACCGAAGGCAGGAGCCAGGGCGTTCCTCCACAACCACTTCGCCTTCGTCGCGATCCATCCGAGGGATGGTGCGACAGCGTGGTCATAGAGCCAGACGAACGCAGCACCGAGGAGCTTGATGCCGTCCCAGATGAATCCGAAGACAGGCTCAAGAACCTTCTGCCACACCCACAGTGCCATGGTCGCTATGGCCTCGAACATCGGCTTGAAGCCGTCAGTCCAGAGCCACCACGCGATAAATCCGAGCGCTTGGATGGCGAGCCAGATGGGCGTGATCACGACCGTCAGCAGCACAGCCACAAAGACCCTGGCCGCAAGCCAGATGCCGCTGAACACGGGCTCGAAGATGTTCTTCCAGAGCCAAACTGCTGCCGCACCAACCCACTTGATAGCTTCCCAGATGGCCGTAAACACAGGCTTGAGTACGTTCGTCCACGCGTACTGCGCGACCGTCTGAATTACCTTCCATGTGATCCTGACGGCGTTTCTGAACCAGGTGAAGTGATCCCACGCGTACTTGACGGCCAGGGCGAGTGCGACGAGGCCCAGAATCACGAGGCCAATCGGGTTCGCCGCCATCGCGATCGTCCACAGCTTCGTCGCAACCCACAGACCGTAGAGCAACTGAATTGCCCACGGCGCGTGTTCGGCGACGTAGCTTATGGCGTCGGAGACGTAGCTCAAGAGCTCAAGAATGACCTTCGAGAACGGCTCCAGCGCCTTCGACAGGTCCAGGATGGATTCAGCCATGTCGCCGAATGCCTGGCCCACCAGCGGACTACGTTCGGAGGCATAGTCGAGGAACTTCTCAAACTCTGGTGAACCTCTCAGTCCAGTTCCCCAGTTGGCGAAGCGACCCGTGATGGTCTGCATCCGGTCAGAGATGCTGTCCATGTGGGGAAAGAAGGCGTCGACAACGCCCGCCATCCCCTTGAAGACGTTCCCAAACGCGATACCGAGCCCGACGATCGCCGGCTTCGCGTTGTCGTTGACGCCCTTCTTGAAGCGAGTCCAGAACGGGTTCTTCAGCTGCCGCGACGCGCGGTCCATGAGTTCGCCAACGGCGTCTGCTGAGTTGCGGACGAGCGGCGAGAGTCCGGGGAGGGAGTTCTTTGCGCTGTTGACCATCCGCGTGAAGAGCGGCAGCACGTCAGGCTGAAGCTCCAGTGACCACGCCTTGAACGCCTTAATGAGGCCGCTGGGTCCGGCTAGCGCGTCATACAGGTCACGTCCCTCGGGAGTGAGGTTCGCGAGTGCCTTACGGTACTCGTCAGCCTTCGTGACGGCCTTCGTCGTGGTGTCGACGCCCGACAGGCGGGCCGACTCGATGCCACGTTCCGCGGAGGCGATCGACTCCGCGGCCTGAACCTGAGTGTCAGCGGCGTTCGATACCGCGTCGGAGAGCCTGCGCTGAGCGTCGGCGACCGCCTGAGCGGAGTCCACCTGAGCCTGCGCGGCCTGGCGGTGTGCTTCGGCGACGGCTTCCGTCTGGTCGCGAACGTTCTGCTGCGCGTCGGCGAGCTGCTCCGCGGCAGTCTTGACGGCGTCATTGCCGTCGACGCCTGCCTTCTTCGCCGCCTCCGCGTCCTTCTGGAGCTGCGCATAGTCCTTCGTCTGCTGCTTCGCGGACTGCGTCGCCTGGTCGAAGGCAAGCTGTGCGCGTTCGAGCTGGAGCTCCGTCGCCTTGCCAGCGTCGTACTCGGCCTGGACGCGGTTCAGCTCCTCCTGTGCCTCCGTGACGCGGAGGGTCGCATCGCGCTCATCGAGCTGGCCCTCCGACAGCCGGTCGTTGAGGTCGGCGAGCTGCTGTGCGGCGTCCTTGCGCGCCTGCGTCAGCGCCTCTTCGGCGTCACGCGCCCGGTCCTTGACGTCGGCGAGGGAGCGCTCCGCCTGCGCCACTTGCTGAGCAGCCTGCCGGCGCTGCTCCATGGCGCGGGCAGCAGCCTGACCGAGTGCGCGCTCCGCGTCCTCCGTCTGCCGGTTGGCCTGCGCGATGGATCGGGCAGCGTTTCGGTGTGCGGAGGTGAGTGCGGCCTGAGCCGAAGCCATCTGAAGGGCACTCTGCGCAGCCTTCACGTTGGCAGCGGCGGAGTTGTCCGTCGCGGAGGCCGCTTCCTTGTCCGCGGCCGTCTTCGCCTGAATGACCTTGGTTACGCCCATGATGGCGGGCACTGCCGCCAGGGCGAGCGCACCGACACCAGCCGTCGCCACGACTGCGGCCGACGCAATGGCGCCGATACCTGCGGCAGCAACGGGGATGACCGGGAGAGCAGCCAGGATCCCGACCGACACTGCCAGTTGGAAGATGGCTGCCTGTGCTGACGCCGTATTGGCGCGCACCTTGATGTTGACGTCGTCACGGTCGACGTCGTTGATCTGCTTCTGAATCGCGGCCAGCTCAGCGCGGGCGGAAGCCGTGTCCGCGCGTACGTTGACGTCGGTGTGGTTGGCACCCAGCGCTGCGAGCTTGGCGTCAATCGCCTGGATCTCTGCCAGTGCTGCGCCCGCGTCGATGTCGACACCGATCGTCTTCCGACTCAGCGTCTCCATGCGGGCACGAAGCCGTGCGAGATCCGCATTGAACCCTGTGTCGCCTAGCCGTACGTCGGCCTTCGGGAGCGAGCGGAAGGCAATTTCGAGGCGGTTCTTGATGGAGCGCGCGAACGCTCCGCCAACGTCGTTTCCTTGACGTCGAGCAGCCGTTTGCCCAGCGTTGCCACCCGCCGTGATGCCGTTGGGGATGGCGAACGCAATCTGTCGGCCGATGGCGTCGCCGATTTTGCGGCCGGCCTCGTCGCCGACACGGTCCGCAGAGGGGACGACGATCGCCTGAAGCTTCGTGTGGAACGTGGGGGCGATCGGAACAATGTCGACGGCCGCTGTACCGACAATATCCAGGTCAGCAGCCATGCGACACCTCCAGCGGCGCCGTCGTCGTGGTGTAGAACGTCACGTCGTCCGGTTGGTCCCGAAGGTTGAGGAGTTCGGCAATCAGAAGGAGCCGTTGCGCCTGGCATTCCACTGCGCGAGAAGGCTCGCATCGAGCGTTGTGAACGGCGTTGACCAGCCATTCACGGCAAGCATCGGAGCAATATTCGGAAAGCTCCAGTACCCCGCTCTCCGTAATCGCTGGCGCACCGCCAAAAACGCACGTTGGGCGTGCACACTCTGTTGAGTTGTGTCTCATTGAACGTCCAAAGGGCATAAGAAAACCCCGGCGCGCAAGCCGGGGCTAAGGGATTTATGGGGTTGTGGCGCTCTCGACGTCAGACGCCATCGTGGGCTAGCTGCGAGTACCAGACTTGGCAAGTAGGCGCATACTGGTCATCTCGGGGATGTCGCCGCAGAGGTGAGCCATGGCCGCAGACCGAGACCGACTCCTCACGATCAACATCGAGTTCCAGATAGACAAGCGCAAGGTCTACGAGGGACGGATCAAAGCCGCTTACGAACAAGCCATAACGGCGGCAGAAGACGCCGTCCGCGACTGCTTGCTTCCAGGTAGCGTGCACGCCATTCACTCGTCAATGAGCTACTCAACTCGCTACCGCCACGCCGTCGACGGCAGGTGGACGGACGACGCCCACGAAGACGAAGAGCCCGAGTCACCTGCGGCCCTGACCGGATAGAAGCGCAGGCCCCTACGCCGTCAGCTTGGAAACCACCGCGGAGAGGTCCGCGAGGATGGACGGGCAGGAGCCATGTCGGCGGCCCGTCATTGCGATGTAGCGGCCGGTCCCGTAGATCTCTACGGCCGTACCGTCGGGACGCCGGATCTTCCGTCCCTGTCGGACGTCGGCACGGCCCCAGATGTGCAGTCCGTCGCCGGACGGGGACACCTCTACGTAGGTGGCGCCCGCGTCGCGCACGATGGCTGCGGCCCACGGGGCAAGACGCCCGGTGAGCGGGTTCAAGCAGTGGTCCAGGTCGAGACAAACGATGTTGTCCTCGTCGCTCAGGACGAAGCCCAGACCGACGCCGGCCGACGAGGTTGCGGCGTCCTTGTGTGTGCTCCAGGTGCGCGGGTCCGTCGACGAGGCTGGCGTGCCGCCAGCCGTCAGAGGGACTTTCGTCGCGCTGCGTCGGATCCACCTGTCGCGGATCGTCAGCTCACGGGGAGTCGCGTCGTTCTTCGCCGCGCGGTGCGCAGCAACACGGCAACGTGTTGAGCAGAAGCGGGCACGGTGTGAGTGCCTCGCGCCCAGATGCTCCGGGCAGTGCTCGCATTGACGTGTGTTCATGGGTCCCATCCTATGGGGCGTGTAACGGTAAAACAAGCCCTGAGCTGGAGTGATGTACTGAACTGTGGGACTGAATCCCTGTGTGCCCGTGTGCCAAATCGACCCCCTCGACACCCCGGAGGGGCGCAGTTCGGGGCTCCAGCCGGCTCCTGTGGACGCCTTGGCGGCATCCCCCAGACCCGTACAGACAGCGAGGCCCAGCACCTTTACGGTTCTCTAGATCAACCGAAGGGGATCACCCCCCTGGGTGTAGGCTGCTGCTGCGCGTGAGACCGCAACGGTCCGCAGCGTCACGACTCGGGCAAGCCGAGATCATCGCGAAGACGTCCGCAACGGGCGTTTGACTGGACGTGGCTTCGGTCGCGTAGGGCCAATAAGCAACGCTGCGCAATGCAGCGCTAGTTCGACCGTCTACATGGTCCCTCGGATGGACCTCCACGACAGCACCGCAACGGTGCAGCGCGCTCCACGGCCCGGCGCGTAACGACAGGACACCTGTCGCGTTGCGGTTGCTCAGGCTTCTCAATGCGACAGGTACACACACCGTTGCCGAGGAGAGCTTGTCGTGTGGTCTGTGCTGGGCGAACTCGCCCTAGCTGCACCGTGGTTGGTCGTGCTGTTGTTCGGCGTGCTGGCCTTGATCGTGCTCGTGTCCCTGCCTCTGAGCCTGCGCGGCTCTGAAGCCAAGGAGCGCCCCGAGATCATCAGAGCGCTTGCCGACTTCTGGAGGTTCTGGCGGAAGTGACGTCAGCCCTGACCGAGCGAACTCACGTGGTCCAGCCTGACCTTGTGCACCTTCGTCGACACAGTCACGGTCAGCGCGTTGGGCCACTGAGTCGCGCCCGATGGCCAGCCGGTGAGGGACTCGGTGACATACGTCAGGGTGCCGGCGAGCGTCTGCCCACCGATCAGGTTGACGCTTACGGCCTGGCCGTTCAGCGCGATGGCCTGGTCACGGATGGTCGACAGGTATTCGTCGAACATCGCCGTCGAGGTCGTTGGGAAGGCTGTCATCGGGTCTCCATGCTGTAGGTGGGTTCGGCGAAGGGGTTGCGGCCGTCGGTGACCACGGGACGTCGCTCAGGGCGTCGACCGTCCTCATCCAGGCCGTGCTTCGCGCGGTACGCGGCAGCGCCGGCCGCGACACCGGTTGGGGTAGCGACGTCGGAACCCTGATTGCCACCTGAACGGGGCGCGGACGAGGCGGAGTTGACTGCTCCCAGCTCCGCGGCGAAGGCGGTCGCGTCTGCCGTCAGCTCCTCGTCGGTGACGCCCTGGAGCCGGGCGCTCTGTTCGACGGTCAGTCCCGCTGTGAGGCCCGCGCGGAGTCGGGCGAGTGCGAGCACCGCGGGGTGTGGCTGCTCGGGGGTGAGTTCGGTCATGGGTACTCCTAGACGAGTCATTCCGATGTGATCAGTGGTCGTAGGCGATGAGGGATCGTAGGACCGGCTGGCCGGTCTTGTGGTTGTGCCAGATCGCAGCAGCCATCGCGAGGACGCGCTGGGCGACGCGGACGGCGACGCCTTCGAAGGTCCGGCCGCCGTGCTGTTCCAGGTCGAGCTGGCCCTTGAGGGTGTCGTTGACCGACTCGATCAACTGCCGCACCGACTTCAGCAGGGACTCGCCCTTGCGTTTCTTCTCGCGCTTGAACGACGGCCGCAGCAACTCAGCGCCCCTCAGGGCCAGATCGGCCTCGAACTCCCTGGAAGCGAAACCCTTGTCGGAGATCACCAGCAGCCCCGGCCGGTTCGTGACCGTCTCGGGTTCGCGGTCGAGCATCGCGGTCAGTACCTCGCGCTCATCCAACTTCGGGGTCGCCAGAGCCCACAGGATCGGCATCCCGGTCGGGGTGCACACCAGGAACAGGCGCAGGCCCCAGAAGAACCGGCTGTGACTGGCGCAGTACCCGTATCCGGCCCAGCCGGCCATGTCCGACCGCTTCACCGTCGGACGCGAGCGACCGCACTCCACCGGCGTCGAGTCGACGATCCAGTGGTTGTCGAACCAGAAGTCCGTATCGACGGCCAGCAGCCGTATCGCCTTCTTGACCAACGGCAACGCAGCCCGCAGCCGCTTGTTCCAGCCCGGCTGCCTGGGCACGTACGGGAACATCCCGCCCAGGCGGGAGTCCACGAACCGCAGCCACCGCGACTCCGAGGTGAAGCCCAGCAACGCCTGCGCGACAGCGAGGCAGACAAGCTCGGAATCCGTCAGCCGCGGCGGCCGGCCCAGCCACCGGGTACCCCCGATCTCGTCGTCGATCTTCACGTACAGTGCGGTCAGCAGGGCGTCCAGGTTGTTCGTCACACAACGATCTTGGACGCCCTGTCTGCGTTCCCGGACACACCGTCAGCATTCGGAATGACTCGTCTAGAAGACGGGGGTTGCTTCGCGGTCGCTGACGGCCGCGTTGGGCTTGGGCGCGCTCGGTCGGGGCTTCGAGTCGTCGAGGTTCGGCGTGCTGGAGTGCGCGAACACCTTCGGCGGTTGCGGCGCGGGGATCGGCGTCACGCGCGGGCTGTAGTCGTACAGGGGGCCGTGGTCGTCGTAGGCCAGCGGTTCCGTCGCTGCTTCGACGTCCGCCGCTAGGTCGTCGAAGGACGTCGGGACGTAGCCTTTCCCAGACTGCGCGAGCCAGACCAGGTACTCAACGGTGTAGGCGTGCGAGCACATCACGCTGCGGATGTGCTCCGGAACGTCGTCCAGACGAACCCCGCGCACCTCTCCGTGGCCCTGCGCGAACCACACACGCATGCGGGCCTGTTCGTCCCCGTACGTGACTGCGCGGAGGACGTCGGCCTGAGCGTTGCGCACGTTGCGGAAGTCGCCCAGAAGCCCCGCGAGACGCCTCCAGGCGTCCAGAGCATCCGCACCCGCGTCGATAGCCTGTTCGGCCGTCGTGACGTCACCCAGGGCCGTACTGGCATCCTTTGCAGCCGACAGGATCTCCGTCAGCCGGCCGTCGAGGTGCGTCAGGACGTCAGGCGCCATCGAGTCGCGCGTGTCCTCCGCGGCGAACTTCAGCGCGTCCTCCGCACGCCGGAGCGCGACGATCTCGGCGTGCCACACCACGGCGTCAGCGTGCGCCTTGCTCGCCGTACGGGCGAAGTCGGTTGGCCACTTCCCCGTGGCCGTGAACGACGCGATGACGGCATCCTGAACGCCCGCCAGAGCTTCCGCGGGTGTCGCCCCGCGCGGGAAGTCGCGACGCAGCTTGACAATCGCGTCGTAGCGCTCCTGTGCCCTGGCGACGTCGGGCACGGTCGCCCATGCCTTCGTCAGCTCGATGTTGGTACTCGCTCGCATGGTCAGTTCCTTCGTGTCGAGAAACAGCTCAGGCCCCTAACCGGAATGGCTAAGGGCCTGTCGGTAGTACTCCGCGCGTGCTGCGTAGCGTTGACGCATTTGGTGCCGTACGTGGTCGGCGTTCTGCGCGTACACATCGCGTCGTCGTGCTCGCCAACAGGTCAGACAGTGAGGGCGTGTCCCGCCGCGTCCCATCGGATCGCCCGGGAAGTGGTTCAGGTCATGGGGCAGGGTCTCGAAGCACGTCAGGCACGTGCGCTTCCCCCTGCCCAGCACGTCAGTCGCGCGCATCGGCTCTCCATCCGCTGAGTCATCGACCTATCGATCGAATCGAAGGCAAAGAAAGCCCCCGCTCGCGGAGTGGCGACGCGGAGCACACGGCAACGAAGGAGAACCGGTGCTTCGACGCGCTCCTGACGGACGCGAGCGGGGGCTACTGCGTGACGTCGGAGAGGTGCGACGTCACGCGGCGCGTGGACCTTCAACGGCAAGGCACTCGGGGTACCGGAGGTCTCACGACGCGACGTGGGGAGGGCGACTGTGCGGCGCCCTCCCCTTCTACATGTAACTGCGAACACTCAGGCAGCGTCGGCCGACCGTACGACGCGCATGCGCTCCCGCGCGGCCGTTCGCCTCCGCTGCGTGAAGCACTCGTCACTGCACAGCCGGCGCCACCGTCGACGCTGACTCGTGGGACGTCGCTGCGTGAACTCCTGTTCGCACTCCAGGCAGTCCCCGCACCATGTCTTGATGGCGCCCTCGATCGTCACGCGCCCGCCGTCGACGACCCATGAGCGTCCCTTCTCCGCCTCCGCTTGTCGCGCGGCGAAGGCTGCGGCTATCGCGGGGTCGACGGTCACCGTCACCTCACCCACCACGGGCGGAACGATGTCGACCTCCCTGCCCGACGGCCTGCGACGCTGCGGACGCTCGTCCTCGTCAAGGCCAGCGTCTTCCCAGTCCTCGAACTGCCGCTCACCGAACTCATCGTCAGGAACGTCGTCCAGCGGGTCATGGCCCGAGAGTCCACGCCACGGAACGCGCCCCGCGGAGACGTGCGCGCCGTCGCCGTCCATCTCCCGCGCCAGGTAATCCAGATCCTCCGCCTCGTACGTGCCCCGGGTCCGTCGGCGCACGGGCACGCCACAGTCGTCGTACACAGTGGTTCCTCCATCGTCGGCAGGCATCGCGCACGCGCGCATTGCCCTACACATGAGTTATGGGGGAACTGGGGCCGGATGTGACGTGTCACCCGTCGTGACTACGCTCCGCCTCCTGCGCCTCGTCGACGGCCACGACAGACCGCGCGCCAAAGTGTCAAACTAACCGCTATTTTCATTTCTCTCTTAACGCGTCTTAGAGAGATTGAAATTAACGGTTAGTACTCCAGCTGTAGATCGCTCTTGAGCTGCTGGTGCCTACGCTTTTCGTGGCTTACGCCGCTTGCCCCAGCTGCCTTGAGGCCGGTTCCGGTCGTGGGCCAGCATCGCCGCGTCGAACTGGGCTTTGCTGGTCACTGCTCGGGGTTCAGGTACGAGCGTGGTCGCAGTCGATCGCCACGGGACAGCCGAGGCCCAGCCGACCAGGTGCATGGTCTCGTCGTAGTGCGGAGCGAACTGCGCGACGGCGATGGTGGGCATCCGGTAGTTCAGGCTGCGGACGTGTTCGAGGAACGTCTGGGGCAGCGAAACATGGTGCGTTTCCAGGTAGTGCGGGAAGTCCTGGCGCCACAACCAGGTGCCGTCGGTCACCAGTGACGAGCATCCCGGAGAGTGTCGGTGGGTGCTGCCGGTGATCACGTCGTGGCCCGCTTCCATGACGTCGATCAGGACGTGGCCGGCGTCCAGATAGGCCACCAGGTCCGCCTCGTCCGGCTCGCCGACGGACCGGACGGCGTCGCGGATCGATCCGTTCGGCTGGCCAGAGGGGGTGTCGAGTTCGTCGTAGAAGCCCAGCAATCCCAGCACTGCGTCTCCTTCGACGAGCCGTGCCGCCCGGCTGGCACTGGTAGGTGCGGCCACCGTTGATCATCGGTGTGTGAAGACAAACAATCACGCGGTGGCCGCAGGTCACAGCGTAGACGCTGCCCCCTGGCAGGAAGCCTTCGAGGGGCTGATGGACCGCATCGCGGGCAGGTTCGCCCGGGTCGAACCCCGACGGCGAATACGGCACCTGGTCCTGGGACTGCTCGCGGACCTGCCTCGGAAGAACTGCTGGACCATCGCCGAATGGGCCGGCGAGGCCACTCCCGACGCCATGCAGCACCTGCTGAGCCGCGCCAAGTGGGACGCCGACGCAGTCCGCGACGATCTGCGCGACTACGTGGTCGAGCACCTGCACGACGCCCAGGCGGTGCTCGTGGTCGACGAGACCGGCGACGTTAAGAAGGGCAGCCACACCGTCGGCGTCCAGCGCCAGTACACCGGCACCGCGGGCAGAATCGAAAACGCCCAAGTCGCCGTCTACCTCGCCTACGCAGGTCGGCGCGGACATGCCGCACTGGACCGCGAGCTGTACATCCCGCGCTCGTGGACCGACCAACCCGACCGTTGCCAGGCCGCTGGACTCGACCCGAGCACCGCGTTCGCCACCAAGCCCGAATTGGCCGCCCGCATGATCATGCGATTCCTGGACTCCGGCCACCAGACATCCTGGGTGGCAGGGGACGAGGTCTACGGCGGCAACCCCACACTGCGCGCCGCCCTGGAGGACCGCGCTACCGGATACGTGCTCGCGGTCGCCCGCACCCATGAGGTCACCACCGGGGCCAGGAAGTTCCGCGCGGACATCCTGGCCAAGAAGATCCCCAAGCGGGCCTGGCAGAAGCTGTCCGCCGGAGCCGGAGCCAAAGGACACCGCTTCTACGACTGGGCCCACATCGACCTGCCCAGCACCGCGCCAGGCCACCGCCACCTGCTGATCCGCCGCAACCGCACCACCGGCGAACTCGCCTACTACCGCTGCTACTCACCCGAGCCGGTACCCCTGACCGTCCTGGTGCGGGTCGCGGGATCCAGATGGAGGGTCGAGGAGACGTTCCAGTCAGGAAAGGGTCTGGCTGGACTGGACGAGCACCAGCTCCGCCGCTACACGTCCTGGTCCCGCTGGGTCACCCTCGCCATGCTCGCCCACGCCTTCCTGGCCGTCGTCCGCGCCGACGAGCACCGTCTCCGCCCCAGCCCCGACGACCTGATCCCGTTGACCTGCAACGAAATCCAGAGACTCTTCATCACCCTGGTTAGCCGGCCTGTTCACGAGCCAGACCACTGGCTCCGCTGGTCCCGCTGGCGACGGCGTCATCAAGCTCGTTCCCGGGCCAGCCACTACAGCCGTCAAGCCGCGAGCAGAGCATGATCGCTATCTACAGCTGGAGTATTAGTTTGGCTATTTGGTCATCGTTACAGGTCACGGCAGTGCCAAATTTGGCGACGTTCCGACGCTCGAAGCGTGTGACGGTGACGTGCGTCTCATTTTCAGGGCTGACGAGGCGCGGGAGGACGTCGACGAGAGCCAAACCGGTGCGAGACGAGGCCGCCAACACGACGAGGCGAGCCGCCGGGTTGCCCCGTTGGCCCGCCATCCGTCACAGTCGGTTACTAACTCGCGTGACGCTCCGCCTCCTCCGCCAACTTCCGGCGGAGGTAGCCGACGTTCCACGCCAAGTCTTCCGGCGCCTCTCTGAGCGCCGCTCGGACCGTGATGAGCGCCCACAGTGCACGGTCGTCGATACGTCGCCTGTCGACGTCGCCTCCGGTGACGTCCAACGCCTCACAGACGGCCTCCAGGAGGGTGCGGAGGTCTTGCACTTCGGTGCTCATACCGTCACAGCCACAGGGCGCGTAGCGGCCACGCGCTCCGCCTCAGCGACGCAGGGGGAACATACGGCGGGCGACCACACGTCGCCGACGAGGTACGGGGCCGCCTCGCTGTCGGCCGTGAAGCAGTGGAAGCAGGAGGCGGAGCGCGGGTAGTCGTACACCTCGTCGGCGGTGAGGACGCACAAGTCGGCCTGTCGCGCCTCGACGCCGAGCACGACGCTGCTGACACTGTCCATCCATGTGTCACACAAGACCACTGCCTCGAAGTCGGTCACGGCGTAGTCCCGGCCGTCGGCGACCTGAGCGGGGAGGCCGAGATGGTCAGCGACGTCGAATGCGAACGCCGTGAGGTCTTCCAGGGCGACGCGGGTCGAGGTGTTGCCGACTACGAGAACGGGGCGCTGAGTCATACTGAGACCTCCAGTGATGGAACAGAGGGCCCGTGCATCCGCCAAGATCTCGCGGGCCCTTTGTCTTGCTTGCGTCGGGGTGTGGCTACACCTTAGGCAGAGGTGTAGCCACACCGCAACCCTCTTGGTGTGGCTACACCTCTGCTACTGTCCCCAGATGCCCAACCAGCCGAAGACACCCATTAGCCGCTTCCGCATCGATGCGGAACTGTGGCAGGCATTTGGGGACGCCGTCCCCGACGACACCGACCGCTCGGAAGTCCTCCGACAGTTCGTCGCGTGGTACTGCCACCGACCAGGCACCAAGCCCCCCGAGCGGCCTCCAGCCGGCCCCTGGAGCGCGGCTCCGTAGACGCAAGAGAGTCCCCGTCGCATCCCGCGAAGGGGGCTCTTCGCTGCATGGAGTACCTTGACCCCCGAATGGGAACGGGTGTTCTATTCTGAGATACGAGCAGCGACAGCAACGGGAGCGCGCATGCGCTGGGATAGCCAGAAGGACGGACCGCTAGGGCAGCAAGCCTTCTCATGTGTGTCTGATGACAACTCCGACTCCCCCGAGTTCCGCGGGATCACCTTCCACGAGATCCGGGCCCGTTCGATCATCAACCGGGTCCCCGGGGCCTCACGCATGCCGTTCGAGTGGACGGTGAATCCCTATCGGGGCTGCACACACGCGTGTGTCTACTGTTTCGCCCGCAGGACGCACAGCTATCTGGACCTCGACACCGGTCTCGGCTTCGACTCCCAGATCGTCGTCAAGGTGAACGCCCCGGAGCTGCTGCGCCGTCAGCTCGGATCACGCCGCTGGCTCGGCGAGCACATCGCGATGGGCACCAACGTCGACTGCTACCAGCGCGCGGAGGGACGCTACCGGCTGATGCCGGGCATCCTCACCGCCCTGCGCGACCACGCGAACCCCTTCTCGATCCTGACGAAAGGCACGCTGATCCTGCGCGACCTCGACCTCCTGGTGCAGGCCTCCCAGGTCACGGACGTCGGTATCTCGGTCTCCGTCGGCTTCACCGACCCCGACCTGTGGCGCACGGTCGAGCCGGGCACCCCCGCCCCGGAACGGCGCCTGGACGTCGTACGGACACTCGGCGAGCACGGCATCGGCTGCGGGGTGCTGATGGCCCCGGTGCTCCCGTTCCTGAGCGACCACCCGGCTCAACTGCGGGACACCGTACGGGCGATCGCCGCCTCCGGGGCGACCTCCGTGACCCCGCTCGTGCTGCATCTGCGTCCCGGTGCCCGCGAGTGGTACATGGCCTGGCTCGGGCATCACCATCCGCATCTGGTGCGCCGGTACGAGCGGTTGTACGCGGAGGGCGCCTACGCCCCCAAGTGGTACCAGCGCCGGATCACCCGCCAGGTCCACGACCTGGCCCAGGAGTACGGGATGGGTCCCACGCGCGCGGGGATGCCGCGCAGGACTCCGACCGTCCCGGAAACGACCGCCCAGGAGCCGCCGGCCTCGGTTCCGACCCAGCTCACGCTGCTCTAGCAGGGCGGCGAGCGGGGCAGGACGGAGGCATGAGCGAAACCCTTCGCGCGGTGGTGTTCGACTTCTCGGGGACGTTGTTCGGACGACTCCCGGGACACAGCTGGCTGTTCGACGGGGAGTCCGCCCTCGACGAGGACGACCGCGCCCGGGTGGTGCGCGCACTGCGCCACCCGGCGGAGTTCGTCGACCGCATGACCGCCGGCCAACGCCGCGACTGGACCGACCGGGACGTGTCCGCCGAGGCCAATCACCGCGCCTACCGCGAGCTCTTCCGGATCGCCGGGCTGGACGAAACCGAATTCCCCTCGGTCTACGGCCGGTTGAACACACCCCGCCACTGGCATCCGTACGAGGACACGCTGCCCGCCCTGGAACGGCTCAGGCGTACCGGAGTGGCCGTCGGAGTGCTGAGCAACATCTCCTGGGACATCCGCGAGGTGTTCGTCCGGCACGGCATGGACCGGTACGTCGCGCACTATGTGCTGTCGTACGAGGAGGGGTGCGCCAAGCCCGACGCGGGGCTCTTCCGGACCGTTGCCCGGCGGCTGGGGGTCGCGCCCCGGCAGTGCCTGATGGTGGGCGACGATCCGGTGTGCGACGGGGCGGCACCGGAGGTGGGGATGGCCTTCGCCGAGGTCGCCACCGGGCCCGTGGGGGTGAGGGAGCCGGTGCTCGCGGACGCACTGGCCCGGTACGCGCTGTGATGCGTCACCGGGCGCGCATCCGTGCCTCCCTGACGAGGCTCGCCACGTCGTTGTGCTCGCCTCCCGGCGCTCCGCACCGAGGCCGGCTCACCCCGTCGGACACGTCCCAGAAGCACAAGCGGCGGTCCTCCGACAGCGTGGCGGCGAGACGACGGTCCAGCCACAGCACCTGACGTGTCCGCCCGCCGGCCCGGCGCAGCACCGTCATGAGTCCTCCCGTCATACCGCTCCAGACGTGTGCCGTGCCGTCGTGGGAGCCCGTGAGCAGGAGGCTCCCGTCGGGCGACCACGCGAGGGAGACCACCGACTGCCGGTGTCCCCGCAGAGGCGGCCGGGGCGACAGCCGGCCGGCCTCGTGGTCGAGCACGAGGACGGTGCCGTCCGTGCAGCCGACGGCGAGGGCGGTTCCGTCCGGGTGCCAGGCGAGGCTCATGAAGACCCTGTCGCCGCGGTACTCGGCCAAGGTGGTGTCCAGTGAGTTGACGGTGACCAGGTTGTCCTGCCCGGCCACGGCGAATTCCGTGCGCGCCGGGTGCCAGGCGACCGCGCTCAGAAAGCTCGCGTGGCGGGTCCATCCCGCCGGTTCCGCGCGGAGGCCGCCGGTCCGGTCGTAGACACGCGGCAGCCACGTCCGGTCACGGGAGACGACGGCCAGCCACGCCCCGTCCACTGACCACTGCGCGTCCGTCACCGCGTCGTGGGCGTCGGTCAGCACAGTGGTCCTGCGCAGGCGGACGCGTGCACCGGGTTCTTGCCGGAGCTCCTCGAACCCCTCCCAGAGGGACGCGGTGCCGTTGTGGTCCACCACGGCACAGCACGTTCCGTCGGGCGACCAGGCCAGGGACTCGACGATGCCGATCCCTTCCGCCTTCGCCATGCTCACAGTCGGCGGCGCACCCCCGGGCACGTACTCGGCCCAGGCTCCGTCCGGGGAGTCACTATCGACCAGCAGCAGCCTGCGCGCTTGCGGTGACCAGGCGACACAGGACAGCTCGAACTCCCACTCGGACACGGGCTCCGGGCCGACCTTCCAGATCCGCACGGAGCCGTCGTCCGCGGCACTGGCCAGCCGGTCCCCCTCGTGGGACCACGCCACATCGCACACGCCCTGGCCGTGTCCACGCAGCGCGAGGAGTTCCTCCGCTCCGGCCGCATTCCACACCCTGACGGTGGCATCGGCGGCGGCGGTCGCGAGGCGTCCGCCGGTTGGCGACCAGGCCACCCGTCTGACCTGGTCCTCATGGCCGTCGAACCGCAGCGGCCGGCCCCCTCGCCCGTCGATCCACTCGTGCGTCAGCGCCTGGTTGCTCTGGTCACCGGCGACCAGCCGGACTCTGTCCGCGGTGGTGGCGGGATCGAAGCGCACGCACCGCACCGGTCTCGCCTCCTCCGCGTCGGAGAACTGCCGCAGCTGCACGAGGTCGCCGTCCGGACCGTGCAGGTCGATCAGCCCGTCCTCCCGTGCCGCCGCCACGTACCGGCCGTCCGCGGACATGTCCGCGTCCCACAGCCGGACCGTGTTGCCCTCCTTGTCGGTGCTGAGGCAGGTCCTGACGGGCTCTCGTCCGACGCCCGCCACGTCCCACACCCGGACCCTGCCGTCGTGACCGGCCACGAACACCTGCCGGCCCGACGAGGAGAACCGGACCGACCACGGCCGGTCGTCCAGCGGCACGATCCGCATCTCGTCCTTCGTCCGCCAGGACCACAGCCGCAGGGTCTGGTCCGTGGAGACCGACGCGATCAGCTCCCCGTCGGCGGACCAGTCCACCGAGCGCACCCATCCCGGCCCGCCCCCCAGGGCGTCCCTGGCGTGATGGAACTCCGCGACCATCTCGCCGGAGACGGCGTTCCGCACGCGTACGCCGCCGTCCTTGGAAGCCGTGACGACCATGCTGTCGTCGGGGGACCAGGCCACCCCCCACAGGCCCGCCTCCTGGTCGTGGAACGAACGCAGCTGGGGGTGGGCGGCCATCGCGCGGCGCAGCGTGCGGCGCCATTCACCGAGGTCGGGTGCGTGCAGCAGCAGCCGGACCAGCACGTCTGCCTGGGCCGAGCCGTCGCCCGCGAGCAGGTGCAGAGCTCCCAGCGGATCGCTCCCGACCAGTGCCTCGGCCCGTCTCGTCTCGTCGTCCGCCATCCGCTGCAGCGACTGCTCCACCAGACTCAGCGCGGCTCCCGACAGGTACAGGTCCCGTAACGTCCCGCGCAGTTCGGGCCATGCCTCGACGAACTCGCCCTCTCCTGCGGCGCCTTCGGTGTGCCGCGACAGCACGGACAGCAGCCGCAGCAGCCGCGAGGCCGGAATCAGCTGGTCCGGCGGGTGTCCGAAGCGGGCCCAGTCGGCTGCGATGTCCTCGATCTCCCGCCGTGCGCGCAGCGCGTCGTGATCCCGTGCCAGGCTCTCGCGCAGGCGGGGCCAGTGGACGAAGAGACTCTCGTGGGCGACTTCGAAGGCGTCCTCGGTGAGGCGCTCCCACTCGGGGCCGGAGCCCGACGGCTCGACGGATCGCGGACGCTCGTAGGGATGACGGACGGTCGTGAGCACCCGGCACTCCACGAAGGGCCGCAGCAGCCGCAGTTCGCGTTCCGGAAGGTCCCGCAGGGCGACCGGCCTGCGGGTGTACTTGCCCGACTCGTCCACCGACACCAGACGCCTCAGCGCCTTGAGGACGGCCCGCTCGGCCTCCGGCACCGGTTGCCGGTCGCCGTCGACGAGGCTGTCCCGGGCCAGCAGGAACGCCTCCTCGGCCTGGGCCTTGAGCACCTCCTGCACGCGTCCGGAGGCCTCGTACTCGCTCCTCGTGATGGCCCTGGGCGGCCGCTTCCCGTCCGGGTTGACCCGCTCCCAGAGCTTTTGCAGCGCGAAGGCGAGGAGCGGCAGGGTCTCTCCGGCCGCGTCCTCGTGCATGAGGCCCAGCGCGTGGTCGTCCAGGCGCCACCCCAGGGTGTCCAGCGGCGCGTTGATGACCACGGGCAGTTCCGTGCGGCTCAGCGGCTTCACCAGATGGTGGTCCCGCAACAGGGGCGCGAACGCCTCGAACCGCATCAGCGCGTCCAGGAAGTCGGCGCGCACGGTGTACACCAGCCAGGCGTGCAGACGTACGGCTTCGGCGAGAGCGCGGACGAACAGCGATGCCTCGGCTTCGGCCTCCGCCTCGGTGGTGGACAGCAGCAGTTCCTCGGCCTGGTCCACGATCACGAGGATCCGCGCGTCCCGCACGCTCCCGGCGATGTCGCCGAGCAACTCCGCGAGTCCCTCGGGTCGTTCACCCAGCCGACGGAGTACCTGCGCCGTCGTGTCCGTGTGGAGCCCCAGGTCCCGGCGCACTTCGGCGACCGTGCCCGCCAACGCCGTCAGGCCTCCTCGGGCGGGTGTCACGGGCCCCAGGACGATCCAGTACGGGTTGCCCCCGCCGGTGGTGGGCGGACGTTTCCTCAGCAACGGCACCAGCCCCGCGCGCACCAGCGACGACTTGCCCGCCCCGGACGGGCCGATCACCGCCAGCGCGCCGTTCGGGCGCCGGCTCAGCAGCGGCCGTGCGACCGCGTCGATGTCCTGGTCCCTTCCGAAGTAGACCGACGCGTGCTCTTCCTGGAATGCGGTCAGACCGGGGAAGGGGGAGGCCAGGGCGGGCCCGCGCGAGACTCCCGCCTCGTCGAGCAGGAGCAGCGCCGTGCGCTCCGCGTCCGCCATGGACCGGGGATCACCGGGATCGACCCGCAGTGCCTGCCGGGTGTCGAGGATGCCGCGCCCCTGCGGGACCCCGCTGAAGAACTCCACGACGAGAGCCTCGGGCCTGCGCTCCCTGAACAGGGAGATCTCCCAGACGCACCACTCGGCCGCCGATCCCTCCGTGGTGACCACGAGGAGCGCCTCCGCGGCGAGCAGGTTGCGGCGCAGTTCGTCACGCCAGGCGTAGGAGACGGCGGGGCCGTGTCCGCGCAGGGCGTAGGCGTAGCAGTCCGTGTAGCCGGCCGACCGCAGGACGTCGACGAGCCGGTGGGCTGTCGTCCCGCCGTCGGCGGCGTGGTAACTGATGAAAACCCTGCCCATGACCCTCCCCCAAGGCACACTCGGACTGGCGCATCATGCCCCGGACGGCCCTTCGACATGCTGCTTCCGGGCTTTGCCTGCGCGGTCGGCGGTCAAGCATGTACAGGAGCTCGCGGTGAAACAGGACCACTTCCAGGATCCCGACGCCCCGGCGGCCAACCGGCTGTGGCCCGTGGTCAACGGGGCGGTGGCGGACGAACGGGGACGGCTGCTGCTCATCGAGCGGTCCGACGACGGTTACTGGGCGCTGCCGGGAGGCATGGTCGACGTCGGGGAGTCGTTCTCGGAGGCCGTGGTGCGGGAGGTGCGGGAGGAGACGGGACTGGACATCGCCGTCTCAGGGCTCATCGGCCTGTACTCCGACCCACGGCACGTCACGTCGTACGACGACGGAACGGTGAGCCAGGAGTGTTCGCTGGTCTTCCGTGGCACTGTCGCGGGCGGACGGCTGCGGACCAGCGACGAGTCGCGCACCGTACGTTTCGTCGAGGCTCGGGAGATCGACACGCTCCGTGTGCATCCTTCGATGCGCCTGCGGATCAGCCATGCGCTCGGGAATCCCTCCCGTCCGTATCTGGGCTAGCGGAGCCGTGCCAGGTGTCCCGGTCGCGTCGGGTCCGCCGGCCGGTTATTCGGAAGCGTGCCTGCTCGCACGCGCCTAGGGTGCCCCCATGAACGACCCGATCATCGTGCGCGAGATGACCCTCGACGACTGCGACCGTGTGTCCGAGATACGTGTCCGGGGCTGGCAGCACGCCTACAAGGGCCTGATGCCGCAGCCGTACCTCGACGCCCTCAGCGTGGCGGAGGACGCCGAGCGTCGGCGGACGTTCTTCGTGCGGGCCGGGTCGGAGATCGTCGACCTGGTCGCGGAGCGGGCCGGCGAGGTCATCGGCTGGGCCTGTCACGGGCCGTACCGGGAGGGCGAATTCCGCACCGACGACGCCGAGTTGTACGCGATCTACGTGGACGTCGGGCAGTTCGGCGGCGGAGCCGGGCAGGCGCTGCTGGGCGAGGCGACACGCCGGTGCGCCGACGCCAGGCACCGGCGCATGTACCTGTGGGTCCTCAAGGGCAACGACCGCGCCCGGCGGTTCTACGAGCGGGCGGGGTTCACCGCCGACGGCGCCGAGGAGCCCTCCGACGTGGACGGGGTCGCCGTACCGGAGGTGCGGTACGTGCGGGAACTGCTCGGCTGACGCCTCATCTCTGGCTGGGGATGCGTGCCAGCGCGTGCACCGCCGCCTCGGCGAGGGCCGGGTGTGCGAGGGCCTCGTTCAGGACCGGCGCCGCCCGCCGGTCCCCCAGCGTGCCCAGCGCCTCGACACAGGCGAGTGCCACCCGCCTGTGAGGGTCGTGCGGTTTCAGGCGGCGGGCCAGCGTGGTGATCAGCGCGGGCACGGACTCGGGGGCGCGCAGCTCGGCCAGCAGCCGGACCGGGTGCAGGGCGTAGGCGACGCGCAGTTCGTTGGTCGCGAGCGCGGCTGCCGCACGGGCCGTGCGCGGATCGCCGAGACGGACCAGGGCGTACGCGGCGGAGGCGCCGCGTCGTGCGTCACGGTGGTTGAGGAGGAGGACGAGGGCCTCGAAGGCTCGCCGGTCCCCCTTGAGCCCGAGCCGGAAGGCGGCCAACTCCCTGGCCCACAGCGGCTGTCCGGGAGCGGTGAGGACATCGGCCAGCTCATCGGGATCTCCGGTCGCCACCAGGTGTTCGTACTCCTTCGAGGTGTCTGCTCCGGCCTCGGCCCGTAAGCGCTCCGTGAGTGATCGCAACTCTTCGTCCATGATGCCGAGATTAGGTGCGGGAGCGGGATCGCGTGGGCAGGACCCGGGGACGTACATCACAAAACCGGGGGCTGGCGCGCTCGTTACCCACCGGTTAAGCTCAGACGAGCGAGTTACCCACTCGCTTGCAATGCTTGCTGACGACGGCCTGGTGACGCAGCCGTCGTGAGTGCGACACGGCTTGGGACAGGGCCGGTCGGACCTCACCGTTCTCCGGGCGTGTGCACGCCCGCGACCACGGCACCGGGCGTGTGCGCTTCGCAGCCCGGCATCACCCGCACTCAGCGTTCCGCATTCCGCACTCCTTCTCTCGCACCCGGTGTGCCGTTCACAGGGCTTCCCTGTTCGCAGGGCTCCCTCCGGCGCACCCGGGCGCGCTCCCAGTCGTCACCCTCATTCCTGGAGTCCCGCGATGGCCGCTCCCCTGTCCGACACCTCTCCGTCCCCGCTCAGGACCGTCGCCGTGGTCGGCCTCGGCACGATGGGCACCGGCATCGCCGAGGTCCTCACCCGCGCCGGCCGCGAGGTCGTCGGCATCGACATCAGCGAGGCCACGGCCGCGAAGGCCGTCGCCGCACTGGAGTCCTCGACCGCCCGTGCCGTGGTGCGCGGCCGCCTCACCGAACAGGAGCGCGAGGACGTCCTCGCCCGCTTCCGCACCTCCACCGACCTGCGCGAGGCCGCCGACGCCGACCTGGTCATCGAGGTGGCGCCGGAGTCGTACGAGGTCAAGCACCAGATCTTCCGCGCCCTCGACGACATCGTGCGTCCCGAGACGATCCTCGCCACCGGCACCAACGCCCTCTCCGTCACCCGCCTCGCCGCCGACTCGGCGCGTCCCGAGCGCGTGCTGGGTCTGCACTTCTTCAACCCGGCCCCGGCGATGAAGCTCGTCGAGGTGGTCTCGTCGGTGCTGACCGCGCCGCAGGCCGTCGCCGCGGTCACCGATCTGGCGATCGAGCTGGGCAAGGAGCCCGTCGCGGTCGGTGACCGCCCCGGATTCGTCGCCGACGGGCTGCTGTTCGGCTATCTCAACCAGGCCGCCGCGATGTACGAGGCGAAGTACGCCTCCCGTGAGGACATCGACGCGGCGATGCGGCTCGGCTGCGGTCTGCCCATGGGCCCGCTCGCCCTGCTCGACCTGATCGGCATCGACACCGCCCGTACGGTCCTGGAGGCCATGTACTCCGAGTCCCACGACCGGCTGCACGCCCCGGCGCCCGTCCTCAAGCAGCTCAGCGAGGCGGGCCTGACCGGCAGGAAGGCGGGCCGCGGCTTCTACTCCTACGAGGCGCCCGGCAGCGCGACGGTCGTCGCGGACGCCCTGACCCCGCTCGTCGGCGGTCCCGGGACACCCGGCCGCACCGTCCGCTCCGTGGGTGTCGCCGGCTCCGGCACGATGGCCTCCGGTATCGCCGAGGTCTTCGCGAAGGCCGGTTACGAGGTGGTACTCGCCGCCCGCAGCGAGGAGAAGGCCCAGACCGCCAAGGCCAGGATCGGCAAGTCGCTGGCCCGCTCCGTCGACAAGGGCCGCCTGACCGCCGAGGCCGCCGCCCAGACCCTCGACCGGATCACCGCGGCGGGTTCGTACGACGCCTTCTCGGACGTCGATCTGGCCGTCGAGGCCGTCGCCGAGGACCTGGAGGTCAAGCAGCAGCTGTTCGCGACGCTGGACAAGGTCTGCAAGCCGGGCGCGGTGCTGGCCACCACCACCTCCTCGCTGCCCGTCGTCGCGTGCGCCCGCGCCACCTCTCGTCCCGAGGACGTGATCGGCATGCACTTCTTCAACCCGGCGCCGGCGATGAAGCTGGTCGAGGTCGTCCGTACGGTGCTGACGGCCGACGACGTCCACTCGACGGTCCGTGAGGTCTGCGTCCGGATCAAGAAGCATGCCGTCGACTGCGGCGACCGGGCCGGATTCATCGTCAACGCATTGCTTTTCCCGTATCTCAACAACGCGATCAAGATGGTGCAGGAGCACTATGCATCTCTTGACGACATTGACGCGGCGATGAAGCTGGGCGGCGGCTACCCGATGGGCCCGTTCGAACTGCTGGACGTGGTCGGGCTGGACGTCTCCCTGGCCATCGAGAAGGTCCTGCACCGCGAGTTCCGTGACCCCGGCCTGGCCCCCGCACCGCTCCTGGAGCACCTGGTGGCCGCGGGCTGCCTCGGCCGCAAGACGGGCCGCGGCTTCCGCGAATATGCCCGCCGCTGACGGGGCCGGCGACTGGTCCGGGCCCGACTTCGGACAGGGGTTCGGGCGCACCCTCGGACACGACGAGGACTGGGGCGGGCTCCTCGACCCGGCCTCGCCGCCCCCGCCCGCCCTGGGCGGGGGTGATCCCGGACGTGCGCGCCACCCTGCGCACATGCAGTACGTTCGGGTCATGTCCCAGCCCGCCAAGTCCTCCCGTACCCCAGCCACGCCCGACGCGCCGGAGAGTGCCGCGGGCGGCCGTGCGGCCGCCCAGCGGCTCAAGATGCGCCGAGAACTGGCGGCGGCGGCGATGGAGCTGTTCTCCACCAAGGGCTACGAAGGCACCACCGTCGACGAGATCGCGGCCCGGGCCGGTGTGGCCCGCCGCACCTTCTTCCGGCACTTCCGGTCCAAGGAGGAGGCGATCTTCCCGGACCACGACGACACGTTGATCCGGGCGGAGGCGGTGCTCAACGCGGCGCCGGCGCACGAGCATCCGCTCGACACCGTGTGCCGCGGCATCAAGGAAGTCATGAAGATGTACGCGGCCCGGCCGGAGATCTCGGTCGCCCGCTACAAGCTGACGCGCGAGGTCCCCACCCTGCGGGAGGCGGAGATCGCGTCGGTCGCCCGCTACGAACGCCTCTTCACCCGCTATCTCCTGGGCCACTTCGACGAGCACGCCCACGACGACGACGCGAACGACGATCCGCTGCTGGCCGAGGTCGCCGCGTCGGCCGTGGTCACCGCTCACAACCACGTCCTGCGACGCTGGCTGCGGGCAGGCGGCCAGGGCGACGTCGAGTCACAGCTCGACCACGCCTTCGGGATCGTACGGAAGACCTTCGGTACGGGCATCGGGGCCGGACGTGACACCGCCCCCCGGAGCCTTCCGGCCTCGGTGACCTCGCAGGGAGAGGTGCTGGTGGCGGTCGCGCGGACCGACGCTCCGCTCGACGAGGTGATGCGGACCATCGAGCAGGCGCTGAAGGAACGGTCGTAGCAGCTCATAGAGCTGCAGGGAACAGGCGGGTCGCGAATACGCGGCCCGCCTGTTCTGTGTCTCCGCGCCTCGCGGGATCTACTCCTCAGTAGCCTTTGATCGATCATCGCTCATTTGTTACGTAAAGATTTCATCTGAGGCCATTTTCTGGCACTCAGTGCCTTGTCACCTGACACGGGGTGTCATACCTTGAAGGTGTCCGGGCGGCCGGCGTGCAGAGACCATTCGTACGTCGGCTGTCCCCGCAAACCAAGGGTTTGCGCGCCCGGCCGCCTGCGTCACAGGCAACCTCCCGCGCCACCACGCGCTGCCGAAGCACCACCCGCCGAACCGACGGCACGTCTCACACCCAACCCTCAGCAGCATCGACGTAACCCTCAGCGTCTTCCCTCAAGACGCCATTCGCCGGAGGCAACACCGTGACCGTGAAGGACATCCTGGACGCGATCCAGTCGCCGGACTCGACTCCGGCCGACATCGCCGCTCTGCCGCTCCCCGAGTCCTACCGTGCCATCACCGTGCACAAGGACGAGACGGACATGTTCGCGGGCCTCGAAACCCGCGACAAGGACCCCCGTAAGTCGATCCACCTGGACGACGTCCCGGTGCCGGAGCTCGGCCCGGGCGAGGCACTGGTGGCCGTCATGGCCTCCTCGGTCAACTACAACTCGGTCTGGACGTCGATCTTCGAGCCGCTGTCGACGTTCGGCTTCCTGGAGCGCTACGGCAGGCTCAGCGAGCTCACCAAGCGCCACGACCTGCCGTACCACATCATCGGTTCCGACCTCGCGGGCGTCGTTCTGCGCACCGGTCCCGGCGTCAACTCCTGGAAGCCCGGCGACGAGGTCGTCGCGCACTGCCTGTCGGTGGAGCTGGAGTCGTCGGACGGGCACAACGACACGATGCTCGACCCCGAGCAGCGCATCTGGGGCTTCGAGACGAACTTCGGCGGACTGGCGGAGATCGCCCTCGTCAAGTCCAACCAGCTGATGCCCAAGCCCGACCACCTCAGCTGGGAGGAGGCCGCCGCACCCGGGCTGGTCAACTCCACCGCGTACCGCCAGCTGGTGTCGCGCAACGGCGCCGGGATGAAGCAGGGCGACAACGTCCTCATCTGGGGCGCGAGCGGCGGCCTCGGCTCGTACGCCACGCAGTTCGCGCTGGCCGGCGGCGCCAACCCCATCTGTGTCGTCTCCAGCGAGCAGAAGGCGGACATCTGCCGGAAGATGGGCGCCGAGGCGATCATCGACCGCAACGCCGAGGGCTACAAGTTCTGGGCGGACGAGCACAACCAGGACCCGCGCGAGTGGAAGCGCTTCGGCAAGCGCATCCGTGAGCTGACCGGTGGCGAGGACGTCGACATCGTCTTCGAGCACCCCGGCCGCGAGACCTTCGGCGCCTCGGTCTACGTCACCCGCAAGGGCGGCACGATCGTCACCTGCGCCTCCACCTCGGGCTTCAACCACGAGTACGACAACCGCTATCTGTGGATGTCCCTCAAGCGCATCATCGGCTCCCACTTCGCCAACTACCGCGAGGCCTGGGAGGCCAACCGGCTGGTCGCCAAGGGCAAGATCCACCCGACCCTCTCCAAGGTGTACTCCCTGGAGGAGACCGGGCAGGCCGCCTACGACGTCCACCGCAACCTCCACCAGGGCAAGGTCGGCGTCCTGTGCCTCGCCCCCGAGGAGGGCCTCGGTGTGCGCGACGAGGAGAAGCGCGCCCAGCACATCGACGCCATCAACCGCTTCCGGAACATCTGAGACCGGAGGTCATCGATGACTGAGCGTCAGCAGAAGGAAAGGGACCGGCCGTGGCTCATGCGCACGTACGCCGGTCACTCCACGGCCGAGGCGTCCAACGAGCTGTACCGGCGCAACCTCGCCAAGGGCCAGACAGGTCTGTCGGTGGCCTTCGACCTGCCGACCCAGACCGGGTACGACCCCGACCACATCCTCGCCCGCGGCGAGGTCGGCCGGGTCGGCGTCCCCGTCTCGCACCTCGGTGACATGCGCCGACTGTTCCAGGACATCCCCCTGGACCAGATGAACACCTCGATGACGATCAACGCCACCGCCATGTGGCTGCTGGCGCTCTACCAGGTCGTCGCCGAGGAGCAGGGTGTCGACATCACCACGCTCCAGGGGACGACACAGAACGACATCGTCAAGGAGTACCTGTCGAGGGGCACGCACGTGTTCCCGCCGGGACCCTCGCTCCGGCTGACGACGGACATGATCTGCTACACGGTCAACCACATCCCCAAGTGGAACCCGATCAACATCTGCAGCTACCACCTCCAGGAGGCGGGGGCGACCCCGGTCCAGGAGATCGCGTACGCCATGTCGACGGCCATCGCGGTCCTCGACGCCGTGCGGGACTCGGGACAGGTGCCCGCCGAGAAGTTCGGTGACGTCGTCGCCCGTATCTCCTTCTTCGTGAACGCGGGTGTCCGGTTCATCGAGGAGATGTGCAAGCTGCGGGCGTTCGGCAGGATCTGGGACCAGGTCACGCGCGAGCGGTACGGCATCGAGAACCCCAAGCAGCGGCGCTTCCGGTACGGCGTGCAGGTCAACTCCCTCGGGCTGACCGAGGCACAGCCGGAGAACAACGTCCAGCGGATCGTGCTGGAGATGCTGGCGGTGACGCTGTCGAAGGACGCACGCGCGCGTGCCGTCCAGCTCCCGGCGTGGAACGAGGCCCTGGGGCTCCCCCGGCCCTGGGACCAGCAGTGGTCGCTGCGGATGCAGCAGGTGCTCGCCTACGAGAGCGATCTGCTGGAGTACGAGGACATCTTCGCCGGGTCGCACGTCGTCGAGGCGAAGGTGGCCGAGCTGGTCGACGACTCGCTCGCCGAGATCGGCCGCATCGAGGAGATGGGCGGCGCGATGGCCGCCGTCGAGTCGGGCTATCTGAAGTCGCAGCTCGTCGCCTCGCACGCCGAGCGGCGGGCCCGTATCGAGTCCGGTCGAGAGAAGATCGTGGGCGTCAACATCTTCGAGTCGACCGAGCCGAACCCGCTCACGGCCGACCTGGACGCGGCGATCCAGACGGTCGACCCGGCCGTCGAGGCCCAGGTGACGTCGGCGCTGCGGGGCTGGCGCGACACGCGCTACCAGCCGCCTTTCAACCACCCGCGCCCCTGCAAGGCGCTGGAGCGGCTGAAGGAGGCCGCGAAGGGCACCGACAACCTCATGGAGGCCACCCTGGAGTGCGCCCGCGCCGGGGTCACGACCGGCGAGTGGGCCGGGGCCCTGCGCGAGGTGTTCGGGGAGTTCCGGGCGCCGACCGGAGTCTCGTCCGCGCCGGTCGCCGTGATGGCCGAGGAGGGCACCGCGCTGGCGCTGGTCCGCCGCAAGGTGGAGATCACGGCGCGGGATATGGGCGTCGGCAAGCTCCGTTTCCTGGTCGGCAAGCCTGGTCTGGACGGGCACTCCAACGGTGCCGAGCAGATCGCGGTGCGGGCCCGTGACGCCGGGTTCGAGGTGGTCTACCAGGGCATCCGGCTCACCCCGGAGGAGATCGTGGAGGCCGCGGTCGCCGAGGACGTGCACGCGGTCGGCCTGTCGATCCTGTCCGGCTCGCACGCCCAGCTGGTGCCCGATGTCCTGGAACGGCTGCGTGTGGCCGGTGCCACAGACATCCCGGTGATCGCCGGTGGCATCATCCCGAATGGTGACGCCGAACAGCTCAGGGCTGCGGGCGTGGCCGCGGTCTTCACCCCGAAGGACTTCGACATCACCGGAATCATCGGCCGCATCGTCGACGAGATCCGGAAAGCGAACAAGCTCGACCCTCTGGAGGTCCCCGCATGACCACGCCCGTCAACCGTCTGCGTCCCCGCCGCTCCTGTCTGGCGGTCCCGGGAAGCAACCCCCGCTTCCTGGAGAAGGCCCAGGGTCTGCCGGCCGACCAGGTCTTCCTGGACCTGGAGGACGCGTGCGCCCCGCTCGCCAAGCCCGAGGCACGGCACACCATCGTCAAGTTCCTCAACGAGGGTGACTGGACGGGCAAGACGAGGGTCGTGCGCGTCAACGACTGGACGACGGAGTGGACTTACCGCGATGTCGTGACGGTCGTCGAGGGCGCGGGCCCGAATCTCGACTGCATCATGCTGCCGAAGGTGCAGACCGCCCAGCAGGTCGTCGCGCTGGACCTCCTCCTCACCCAGATCGAGAAGACGATGGGCTTCGAGGTCGGCAAGATCGGCATCGAGGCGCAGATCGAGAACGCCCAGGGCCTCAACAACGTCAACGAGATCGCCACGGCCTCCCCACGCGTCGAGACGATCATCTTCGGCCCCGCCGACTTCATGGCGTCGATCAACATGAAGACGCTCGTCGTGGGTGAGCAGCCGCCCGGCTACCCGGCGGACGCCTACCACTACATCCTGATGAAGATCCTGATGGCCGCCCGCGCCAACAACCTCCAGGCGATCGACGGCCCCTACCTGCAGATCCGCAACGTGGACGGCTACCGCGAGGTCGCCCAGCGGGCCGCCGCCCTCGGTTTCGACGGCAAGTGGGTGCTGCACCCGGGCCAGGTGGAGGCGTCCAACGAGATCTTCTCCCCCTCCCAGGAGGACTTCGACCACGCCGAGCTGATCCTGGACGCCTACGACTACTGCACGTCCGAGGCCGGCGGCAAGAAGGGCTCCGCGATGCTCGGCGACGAGATGATCGACGAGGCCAGCCGCAAGATGGCACTGGTCATCTCGGGCAAGGGCCGGGCGGCCGGCATGCAGCGCACGTCCAAGTTCGAAGCGCCTTCCGACTGACTCGGGCCAGGCAGTTCGGAAAGCACAAAAAAACCCTCATCCCCCAGGCCCCGAAGGGGCCAAGGGGGAATACCAGCCCGGAGGGCAAGATCATGCAGTTCGGCCGCACCTACGAAGAGTTCACAGTCGGTGACGTCTATCGGCACTGGCCCGGGAAGACCGTCACGGAGTACGACGACCACCTGTTCTGCCTCCTGACGATGAACCACCACCCGCTCCACATGGACGCCAACTATGCGGAGAACACGACCGACTTCGGCAAGAACGTCGTCGTGGGGAACTACATCTACTCCCTGTTGCTGGGCATGTCCGTGCCGGACGTGTCGGGCAAGGCGATCGCGAACCTGGAGGTCGAGTCGCTGAAGCACGTGGCGCCGACCTTCCACGGCGACACGATCTACGGCGAGACGACGGTCCTCGACAAGACGCCCTCCCGGTCGAAGAACGACCGCGGGATCGTCCACGTGGAGACCAGGGGCTACAAGCAGGACGGCACGCTGGTCTGCGTGTTCCGCCGCAAGGTGATGGTGCCGACCGAGACGTACATCAAGGAGCGCGGCGGCGAACAGCCCGGCCGGCCCCAGCTCAAGGAGCAGGAGAAGTAGCCATGGCGCGACTCGCCCAGACCGCCGGTCTGACCGACATCCAGCAGGAAATCCTATCCACGGTGCGGGACTTCGTGGACAAGGAGATCATCCCGGTCGCGACCGAGCTGGAGCACCGCGACGAGTATCCGCAAGCGATCGTCGACGGCCTCAAGGAGTTGGGCCTGTTCGGCCTGATGATCCCCGAGGAGTACGGCGGGCTCGGCGAGTCGCTCCTGACGTATGCGCTCTGCGTCGAGGAGATCGCGCGCGGCTGGATGTCGGTCTCCGGGATCATCAACACGCACTTCATCGTGGCGTACATGCTCAAGCAGCACGGCACGCAGGAGCAGAAGGACCACTTCCTGCCGAGGATGGCGGCCGGCGACGTCCGCGGCGCCTTCTCGATGTCGGAGCCGGGGCTCGGATCGGACGTGTCGGCCATCACCTCGAAGGCGGTCAAGGACGGCGACGAGTACGTCCTCAACGGCCAGAAGATGTGGCTGACGAACGGCGGAACGTCCAACCTGGTCGCCGTGCTCGTCCGAAGTGACGAAGGACACCCGGAGGGGACCGCGCCCCACAAGTCGATGACCACCTTCCTGGTCGAGAAGGAGCCGGGCTTCGGTGAGGTCCGGCCCGGGCTGACCATCCCGGGGAAGATCGACAAGATGGGCTACAAGGGCGTCGATACCACCGAACTCATCATGGACGGACTGCGAATTCCGGCCAATCGCGTTCTCGGGGGCGCCACCGGCCGAGGTTTTTACCAAATGATGGACGGCGTCGAGGTGGGACGCGTCAATGTGGCGGCGCGTGGCTGTGGAGTCGCTCAGCGTGCGTTCGAACTGGGTGTCCAGTACGCCCAGCAACGCCACACTTTCGGCAAACCGATCGCCCAGCACCAGGCGATCCAGTTCAAGCTGGCCGAGATGGCTACCAAGGTCGAGGCCGCCCATGCGATGATGGTGAATGCGGCACGCAAAAAGGACTCCGGTGAGCGAAACGACCTCGAAGCAGGGATGGCGAAGTACCTCGCCTCCGAGTACTGCAAAGAGGTCGTCGAAGACGCCTTCCGGATCCACGGCGGCTACGGCTTCTCCAAGGAGTACGAGATCGAGCGCCTCTACCGCGAGGCTCCGATGCTGCTGATCGGCGAAGGTACCGCCGAGATCCAGAAAATGATCATCGGGCGCAGGCTGCTCGAAGAGTATCGATTCCAGGGCTGATTGTCCGCTTCGGGGTGATTCGTTCGAGAACAACGTCACACCCCGTCAGCACTCTTCAGCCGCCGACTCGGCTTCCTGGCTTACCCAGTTGTGGCTGTGAGCCGCTACGATCGCCGGAAAGCCGCCGTCCCCTGATACAGCGCGGCATCATCCCGCTACGAAGGTCATCCATGCCCCACAGCCAAACCTCTGCACCTCGCGACAGCCTGGCAGGCGTACGCCTGGCGCGCGGAGCATCGCCGTGGCTCCTCCCGACCGTCGCCACCGCAGCCATCAGCCTGGTACGCGCGCGCAAGTCCGGCGCCGCCAAGGCCGTGGCCGTACCCGTCACCGCGCTGGCGGCGGGCATGCTGTGGTTCTTCCGCGACCCCGAGCGCGAGATCACCCAGGGCCGGGTCATCTCCCCCGCCGACGGCGTGGTCCAGAGCATCATGCCCTGGAAGGACGGCCGCACCCGCGTCGCGATCTTCATGAGCCCGCTCAACGTACACGTCAACCGCGCGCCCCTTTCCGGCACGGTGACGTCCGTCGAGCACATCCCGGGCGGGTTCGTTCCGGCGTTCAACAAGGAGAGCGAGAACAACGAGAGAGTTGTCTGGCACTTCGACACCGAGCTCGGTGACATCGAGATGATCCAGATCGCCGGTGCGGTCGCTCGCCGCATCGTCCCGTACGTCCCGCAGGGCACGAAGGTCGAGCAGGGCGACCGGATCGGCCTGATCCGCTTCGGCTCGCGCGTCGACATCTACCTCCCCGAGGGTGTCGAGGTCGCGGTCGAGGTCGGCCAGAAGACGGTGGCAGGGGTGACTCGCATTGACCGTGATTGATCCCGAGACCCAGTGGGTGCCGGAGGCCGACGAGGTGGGTGACGACGAGGAGGAGATGCCCCTTTCTCTCCGCCTCTCAATAGCGGACACCCTCACGCTCGGCAACGCCACCTGTGGCTTCATGGCGGTGTACTTCACCACCACGGGCATCCTGATCCCGCACCTCACCGGCAGTGACGAGTCGGGCATGGCCCGTCACTCGGCGGCGACCGCGGTGATCCTCATGCTCTGCGCGGCGGTCTTCGACCTCTTCGACGGTCTGGTCGCCCGCAAGCTGCGCTCCTCCCCCATGGGCGCCGAGCTGGACAACCTCTCCGACCTGATCAGCTTCGGCCTCGCGCCGGCGTACTTCGTGCTGGTGTACGGCATGGTCGCGGACGACGCGTACCAGAAGGTGGCCGCGGTCGGGGCGATCGTCGTCCTGCTCGCCGTGGTGCTGAGGCTCGCGAGATTCTCGTGCGTGACGGTGAAGGACGGCACCTTCCAGGGCATGCCGAGTCCCTTCGGCGCCCTGACGGTCGTCTCGATCGTGCTCCTGGAGCTGCCCTTCGTGGCCACGCTCATGGCCATCGTCGGCACCGCCTGGCTGATGGTGAGCCGGGTCGAGTACCCGAAGCCTCGGGGTCCGCTCGCGATCGCGATGGTCGCCTGGATCGTCTCGGGGATGGGCCTCCTGGCGGCCTGGGCCTTCGACGCCCCTGGTGGCCAGCTGCTCCTCCAGACCGGCTGCGCCCTGCAGCTCGTCCTGGGCGCGGTGATCCCGCTCTTCGCCACGGCCCGCCGGGTGAACAACTTCCGCGGCACCCGCCGCGAGGCACGGGCGGCACAGCTTCCGTAGCGGTCGCGTGATGTGTTCGTACGGAGGGCCCCGAACCGGACGGTTCGGGGCCCTCCGCGTTGGGTGCGGGCTTCCTCGGACTCAGGCGCCCGGCGAGTAGCCCTCCGCGACGGACGACGCCTCGGACTCCCGTACGACCTTCATGCCTCCTGTCGCGCTCTTGTCGGGCTGGAGGATCACGCTCTCCTTGGAGGAGGGGGACTTCGGGTCGGTGAAGTCCTGCGGGCTGCCGAAACCGACGTCGAACGCGTTGATCGTCAGCAGGGCCTTGTCCACGCCCTCGCGGGTGAGGTCCTTGCTCGCGCATGCCTTCTTCAGGGCCTCGCCGAAGACGGAGGCCGCCGTCCAGCCGGCCACCACGCCGTTGTCCAGAGAGTCGCTCGGGTACGCGGCCCGGTAGTCGGCCACGAGTTTCTGCGCCTGCGGGGTGTCCGCCCCGATGGGCAGGGACGGTGAGGCGACCCAGTAGTTCGCGGACAGGGCCGGGCCCGCCTGGGTGGCCAGGAGCTGCGGGGCGAAGGCCGAGTTGTTGCCGATGACCGGGACACCGAAGCCGCCGGCCGCGGCCACACCGACCAGCGAGGCGGCCTGGCGCGGTCCGGCGCTGATCACGATCGCCTTGACGCCCGCCTGTTTCAACGCGGAGACCTGGGCGGTCATGTCGTTGTCGGTCGGCTTGATCTTCTGCTCGACGATCGTCAGCCCCGACTTCTCCGCCATGTACTTGGCACCCGCCAGGGCACTCTCCCCGTAGTCCCCCTCGAAGTAGACATGGCCGATCTTGTCGCCCTTCTTGATCCCCTTCTCATTGATCAGGAAGTCGATCGCATTGATCGTCTCGATGTCGTACGTCGATCCGATCACGCGTATGTACGGACTGCCGAGCAGCGAGGCCGCCCACGCCTGTGGCAGCACCAGGACCTTGTCCTGGCCGTCGATGCGCTGTTTCACGGCCGCGACGAACGGCGAGCCGATGAACTGGGCGAAGCCCAGCACCTTCGGTGCCAGCTCCGTGTAGCCCGAGACGGCCTTCTGCGGGTCGTAGCCGTGGTCGCGGACCGTCAGGGCCACCTGGCGGCCGCAGACGCCTCCGGCGGCGTTCAGCTGCTTCACGTACAGCTGCTGGGCCTGGGTGACGCTCTTGCCGAGGGTCGCGTAGACCCCGGTCATGTCCGTGAGTGCGCCGACCGTGATCGTCTTGGCGGACACGCCCACGTCGGTCTTGACGCCGCCCGCCGAGGCCGTGCCCTTGTCGCCCCCGTCGTCCTTGGCCTTGGAGCTGCACCCGGCCACTGTGAGCAGCACGGCGAGCGCGCCCGCTGCGGCTCGGGCCGCGTATCTCATGGTCATCGTTCCTCCCCTGGATTGCGTTTGACGCGGCGCCGGGCGGCCACCCTGACCAGCCCACCCGGCAGGAAGAGCACCACCGCCACGATGGCGGCGCCGTACAGGTACCGGGACGCCTCGCCCGGTGCGATCCCGCCCGTGCCCGGGGCGGAGACCAGGGGCAGGGCGTCGCTGTAGCGGGTCAGCAGCTGCGGCAGCAGCGAGACGAAGGCCGCGCCGACCACGGCCCCGGAGACCGACCCGAGCCCGCCGATGACGATCATGGCGAGGTACTCCAGCGAGAGCGTGATGCCGAAGTAGTCGGGCACGGTCCGCTGGAAGACGAGGGCGAGCAGGACGCCGGCCAGCCCCGCGTACATTGAGGACAGGACGAAGACGCCGGCCCGGTAGCGGGCCACGGGCACGCCGATCACCCCGGCGGCGATGCGGTGGTCGCGGATGGCGTTCATGGCCCGCCCGGGACGCCCGCGCAGGACGCCGCGGGCGAAGAGGGCGCCCCCGAGCAGAAGGACGAGTCCGGCGTACCAGAGCTTCTCGGCGGAGCCGAACGGCACGTTCGCGACGAGGAGTTCACGGTCGTCGAAGGTGAGGCCGAAGAGGCTCAGCGGCGGCACGTCACGGCCGTTGAAGCCACCGGTGAGGTCGCGGGCGTTGAACAGGACGTGCTGGCCGATGAAGATCAGGGCGATGGTGGCGATACCGAGGTAGGGGCCGCGCAGACGCCCGGCGATCGGGCTGAACAGGCCGCCCGCGCCGCCCGCCACCAGCGTGGCCAGCACGACCGCGAGCCAGGTCGGCAGCCCGAGCCCGGTCAGCCCGTCGGCTCCCCCGCTTTCGTCCCCGGCGAACACGCAGTAGCTGTAGGCGCCGACCGCGAGGAAGAAGGCATGGCCCATGGAGAGCTGGCCGGTGGCGCCGGTGAGGAGGTTGATGCCGATGGCGCCGATCGCGGCGGCCATGGCGAACAGGCCGGCCTGGAGCCAGAAACGGTCCAGGTAGAACGGGAGGGCGAGGAGCAGGAGGGTGCCCGCGACGGCCGTGTACGTACGCGCGTGCGGCCGGCGGAGTGCGCGGCGGCGCTCGGCCGGGGCGGTGAGGACGTCAGACACGGGCGGGCTCCTTCGTGCCGAAGAGCCCGGCGGGCCGGACGAGCAGGATCACGACCATGACCAGATAGGGCGCGAGATCGCCGAGGCCGCGGCCCATGAAGGCCAGGTCGCTCTGGTAGCCGGTGGCGAGGGATTCGGTGACACCGACCACCAGGCCGCCCACGAGGGCGCCGGTCGTGGAGTCGAGGCCGCCGAGGATGGCGGCCGGGAAGGCCTTGAGCGCGGCGAGGGAGGTGGCCCGTTCCAGGCCCGGCGTCGGGAAGACGGTGAGGAAGAGGGCGGCGACGGCCGCGAGTCCGCCCGCGACGGCCCAGGCGCCGAGCGAGACCCGGCCCAGCCGGACGCCCATCAGGGCGGCCGTCTCCGGGCTCTCGGCCGCCGCACGCATCGCCACGCCCCAGCTGGTGTACCGGAAGGCGAGCAGGAAGGCCGTGATGAGGAGGGCCGCGGCGACGAAGGCGGCGATCCGGGTGTGCGCGAGCGAGATCGGGCCGAGGGTGAGGACGGCGTCGCCCCACGGGTCGCCGAGCGCGAGGACGTCCGTACCGAGGCGCCTGGTGAGTTCGGTGGTCAGCAGGATGTCGACGCCGATGGTGACGATGGCCAGCACGCTGTGGTCGCCGCCCCGGGCGCGGCGCATCACCAGGAACTCCACGGCCGCGCCGACGAGTGCGGCACCGGCGATGCCCGTGAGCAGCGCGGGCCAGAAGCCGATGTCGTCGTGGAGGGAGGCGGTGACGTAGCCGCCGGCGAGCAGCAGTGAGGCGTGCGCGAAGTTGACGACCTCCGTGGCCCGGAAGATCACGACGAATCCGAGGGCGATGAGCGCGTAGACGCTGCCCATGGAGATGCCGTTGAGGAGCAGTTCGGCGAAGGTGCTCATGGCGTGGCCTCCTCGCCGAGATAGGCCCGTACGACCTCCGGGTCGTTCTGTACGTCCGCCGGGGTCCCGTCCGCGATCAGTCGCCCGAAGTCCAGGACCGTGACCGTGTCCGCGAGTCTCATCACCACCCCCATGTCGTGCTCCACCAGGACGATCGAGATACCGAGGCTGTCGCGGACCCCGGCGATGACGGCCGCGACCCTGCGCCGTTCGTCGGCGGTCATCCCGGCCACCGGTTCGTCGAGGAGCAGCAGCCGTGGCTCCATGCACAGGGCCCGGGCGAGTTCCGCGAGCTTCTGCTGCCCGTAGGGCAGGGAGCCGGCCGGGCGTCCCAGGTACTCCTCCAGACCGACGAACTCGGCGATCTCCCGCACGCGCGCGCGGTGCCTGCGTTCCTCGTGCGCCGCCGACGGCAGCCGGAGTCCGGCAGCGACGAAGCCGGTCCTGGTCAGCCGGTGGCGGCCGAGCAGCAGGCTGTCCTCGACGGTGGCGTGGGGTGGCAGGGCGAGGTTCTGGAAGATCCGGGCGACACCGAGGCCGGCGATGCGGTGCGGAGGCATGCCGGTCAGCTCGTGCTCGCCGAAGCGGACGCTGCCGGAGGTGGCCCGGTAGACACCGGACAGCACGTTGAAGCAGGTGGACTTGCCCGCGCCGTTGGGGCCGATCAGGGCATGGACGGTGCCGGGGCGGACCGTGAAGGTGACGTCGTCGAGAGCGACCAGGCCGGCGAAGCGCACTGTGAGGTGATCAACGTTGAGGGAGGGCACGCCATGGGCGTCAATGGTGGACGTCGGTCCATCAACTCTGGTCAATGTGGATCAACCCTCCCATCTGCTCAACCTCGACGCTGATGGCGTCAACCCGGGTACATCCGCCGCCGCGTCCTCGTCCACCACGCCCAGATAGCGCCGCCGTACCTCGTCGGAGGCGGCGAGTTCTGCGCAGGGGCCGGAGAGAGTGACCTCGCCGACCTCCAGGACGTATGCCTGGGTGGCCAGCCGGAGAGCCAGGGCCGCGTTCTGTTCGACGAGCAGGACGGAGGTTCCCTGGGCGTTGATCTCGCGCACGGTGTCGGCGATGCGCGCGGCCATCAGCGGGGCCAGGCCGAGTGACGGTTCGTCGAGGAGCAGGACCTTGGGGGCGGCCATCAGGGCACGCGCGACGGCCAGCATCTGCTGCTCGCCGCCCGACAGCAGCCCGGCCCGCTGCTGGGCGCGGTCGGAGAGGACGGGGAACAGTTCGTGGACGCGGCGCAGCGCGGCGGCTCGTTCCACGCGTCCGCCGCTCGCGCCGAGGGCTCCGGCACGCAGATTGTCGGCGACGGTCATCCGGGCGAACACCCTTCGCCCTTCCGGCACTTGGGACACCCCGGCGGCCACCACCCGGTCGGGGGCGAGCCCGTCGATCCGGCGTCCGCCGAGCGTGACGGAGCCGCCGGTCGTCGCTCCGCCCTGGAAGGAGAGGGTGCGGCTGATGGCCCGCAGCAGCGTGGACTTGCCGGCACCGTTGCCGCCCAGCACTGTCACGACGGCCGCCTCGGGCACCTCCAGCGACACCTGCCGAAGGGCGCGCACCGGCCCGTACCCGACCGACAGATCCCGTACGACGAGATCCGCGCCGCCCGAAGAACCGCGCGACGACCCGCCCGGGGAGCCACCCGGAGATCCCCTTGTTCCACCGCCCATGGCGTCGCTCCTCCCGCACACCCGTCCGGTGTGGCGCACAGCCCAGCACCGGGGCGGGCGTCCGTCCACGGGTCGCGAACGAAAATCCGCCGAAACGTGTCCGGTGACCAGAGGAGCCCGCCACCCGTTGTGCGCGTGCACAACGCTGCGTGTCAGGGGCCTGCCGCAACGGCGCGGACGGTGGCATCCTCCGCTCATGGGACCGCGCAGAAGGCGTACGGGTCATGACTGGCAGGTGCTCGCCGAGTCCTGCGCTGCACTGCTGGAACGGGTGCCGGAGCTGGTGGACGAACATGTGCGGCAGCTGTCGGAGCACTCCCCCGTCTACGGCCAGGTCCTCCCGCCCGACCAGCAGTGGCGGGAGGCCGAGGAGGCCATGCGGATCGGCATCGGGACGATCTCCGCACCCCGCGGCTCCCCGCGCCGCGACCTCGAGTACGCGGAGGACGCGGGCCGGCGCCGCGCCCAGCAGGGGCTGCCGCTGGAGCTGCTGGTGCATGCCTACCGGAGTGCCGGCTATCTGGTCTGGGACGCGCTGCTCGACGGCGCGGGCGGCCAGGAACCGGAACGGCTCGGCGTGCTGATGCGGTCGGCGACCCTGGTGTGGTCGGCGATCGACGCACAGGCGGCGACGGCGTCGGAGGCCTACCGGGCGACCGAGATGGAGTTGCGGCGGCGTACGGACGAGCAGTTGCAGGCGTTACTGGACGCCCTGCTCGACGGCCAGGAGTCGCCGGGACTGGCCGCCCGGGCCGCGGCGGGGCTCGATCTGCCGGAGCGGGGCGCGTACGCGGTGGTGGTGCTGCGGGTGGAGCGGCGGGACCCCCGGGAGGCCTTCCACCGGCCGTTACGGGGCGCCGGGTACCGGTTCGTGTGGCGGATGCGTGCCGACCGGGAGGTGGGCGTGGTGCTGCTGGGGCCCGACCAGGGGCTCGACGCGGTGGCGCAGGCGCTGAGCGGGCGGTGCTCGGGGGCGGGCGGGATCAGTCCCGTCGTACCGGGGCTGACCGAGCTGGGGCGGGCCAGGCGGCTGGCGGAACTGGCGTTGCGTACCTGCCCGCCGGACGCGAGTGAGGTCGTAAGGCTGGATCAGCGGATGCCGACGGCGCTGGTGGTGAGCCAGCCGGAACTCGCGAACCGGCTTGTCTCGGCCGTCTTCGGCCCCCTGGCCGGGCTGGAACCGGCCGACCGGGAGGTCCTGCTGGAGACGTTGGACGTGTGGCTGGCCTGCGAGGGGTCGGCGGGGCGGGCGGCGGGGCGGCTGTACTGCCACCGCAACACGGTGTTCAACCGGCTGCGGCGGCTGGAACAGCTGACGTCCCGGTCGCTGGCCAGACCGCGCGATCTGATCGAGATGACGCTGGCGCTGGACGCGTACCGGTTGTCGGGACCGCCGGGCGCGCAGGAGGAGGCCCCGCGGCTCGCCCAGTGACGCGGTCGGTGTCCTGCGGACCTCAGACCAGGAAGTCCCGTCCGATGTTCTCCGCGACCCGCTCCAGGAGCGGCCCGGCGTCGGAGACGCACTTGGCGATGTCCGGCTCGATCTCCGTCAGTGGGTACGCGCGTCGGATGCCGGCCCGGCCCAGTGCCTCCGGACGTAGGGCGAGGCGCCCGCAGACCGCGACGACCTCGCGGCCCTGGGCCCGGGCCGCAGCGGCGACACCGGCCGGGGCCTTGCCGTGCAGGGTCTGCTCGTCGAGGGAGCCCTCGCCGGTGATCACCAGTGTGGCGCGGTCCAGGGCGGAGGCGAAGCCGAGGACGTCGAGCATGACCTCGATGCCGGGCCTGAACCGGGCACCGAGGACCAGCGCGCCGTAGCCGATGCCGCCGGCGGCGCCCGCACCCGGCGCTGCGGCGTACTGGGCGGCCTTCGCGCCGATCGCCGTCTCCAGGACCTTGGCGTAGTGCGCGAGGGACTCGTCCAGGGCGGCCACGTCGTCCGGCGACGCGCCCTTCTGCGGGCCGTACACCGCGGGTGCGCCCGTCGGCCCGGTCAGCGGGTTGTCCACGTCGCTGGCCAGCACGAGGTCGACGTCCGCGAAGCGGGTGTCGAGGCCCGAGAGGTCGGCGGTGACGAGTCCGTCCAGCCCACCGCCGCCGGGCGGTACGGGCTCGCCGTCGGCGTCCAGGAAGCGCGCGCCGAGCGCGGACAGCATGCCCGCGCCTCCGTCGTTGGTGGCGCTGCCGCCGACCCCGAAGACGATCGTGCGCGCGCCCGCGTCCAGGGCGGCCCGCAGCAGTTCGCCGGAGCCGTACGTCGATGCCGTGAGCGGCGCGAAGACGCCCGCGGGCAGCCGCTGGAGTCCGCTCGCCTCCGCCATCTCCACCACGGCGGTGTCGCCGCGCAGCGCGAACGCGGCCGTCACCTCGTGCCCGAGCGGTCCCGCGACCCGTACCTCGTGCCGTTCGAATCCGGCGGCGACCGCGGCGGCCACGGTCCCGTCGCCGCCGTCGGCCACGGGCAGCGACTCGACCTCGACACCGGGGGCGGCCCTGCGCAGCCCGGCGGTCACCCGCTCGGCGACCTCCACGGCCGTCAGCGATCCCTTGAACTTGTCGGCGGCGATCAGCACCCGAGCCGTCCGCACACCTGTCACCCTCGCCGTAACCGCAGCGTCCGCCACCCTGTTTTCCCCTTGCTCTCGGCCCCGTACACGTCAGGGCAGTCGCGCCGCTGCGACCTTAACCGCAGGAGACCCGCCCCGTCATGCCTTCCCGGCCGCTCACAGCCGGGGCATCCGTGGCCGCGCGATGCTCCTCAGCTCACCCACCCCGCCACCCCCTGCCCGGCTCCACCTCAAGATCCCGTCGCCATGGGACACGAGCACCGCCCGTGAAGGTCACGCATTCGATGCATGAACGCCAGTTCCCCACCGAGAACCAGCCCCCCAGCCGAGGCGCGCGACACGTCACGGACCCCGCACGCTCACTCCCGCTCGCCAGAACGCGCTTGAACGCACTCCAGCGGCAACAGCTCCGAACCCAACAGCCCCCATTTGCTGCCTTTCCCCTGGTTACGCTTCCCTTGTGACCATTCAAGACTTCGCCACGTACATCGCCGGCCTGCCCCGTGTGCTGGCCGGCGCCGCCGCGCTCTTCCGTGACGCCGACGGCCGGATCCTGCTCGTCGAGCCCAACTACCGTGAGGGCTGGGCCCTTCCGGGCGGCACCATCGAGTCGGACGACGGGGAGACGCCGCGCCAGGGCGCGCGCCGGGAGACCCTTGAGGAGATCGGCCTCGACCGGGAACTCGGCCGCCTGCTGGCCGTCGACTGGGTCCACATCGCGGGCCACCCGCCGCTGGTGGCGTACCTGTACGACGGTGGCGTCCTCGGCGAGGACGAACTCAAGTCGATCACCTTGCAGGAGGAGGAGCTGCTGTCGTGGCGGCTGGTACCCCGCGAGGATCTCTCCGAGTACCTCCAGGGCTCCCTGGGCCGCCGGGTCCTGCACGCCCTCGACGTCCTGGCGGAGGGCGCGGGAACGGCGGAGCTGGAGAACGGCAGCCGGGTGGCCTGACGAGTACCCCGGGACGCGGTGTCAGCCCTGGACGTCCGGCGGCTTCACATCGTCCCCCGCCCGCCGCGCGTCGTCGCGCTCGGCGACCCGGGCCTCCGTGCGGTGGCCGCGCGCGATGTAGTCCCGGACGACGAGTTCGACGGCGTCCTGGGGGTTCCCGACACCCGCCAGCACCATGACCTCGACGACGAGTTCGGCGTCGAGCGAGACGGAGACCTTGGCTGCCATGGGCGGACCCTAACACCGGGCGCCTGTTCGTACGGCGGCTACGGGTGACGGTCCCCCGGCCGTTAACCGGTCGCCGCCCCGAACTCCGGGACCTACGCTCGGCAACATGACCAAGCCCCTCGTCGCCGTGCTCAGCGGCGCCGGTATCTCGACCGAACAGAGCATCGGCGGAAGTAACGTCGCGCCATGACCGATGACTTAGTACAGCGAGCGCACTGGGGTGATCTGGAAGGACAGAACTGGGCAGTACTGGTCCGGCTGTCCCTGGAAGCTGACGACGAGGAGCTGTCCGCGACGGCTCCAGGCAGGAAGCAGGATCACCCTGCCAGCAACGGCGAGAAGTGGCGTCCAGCTACCGGCCGGGACATCAAGAGCCGGGAGGAGCAGGAGAAAGACGCCCGTCGGTTCGTCGAGAGTCGCGGGGGCCGGTACGTCTACACGTACGAGGAACCCGACACGTCGGCGTGGAAGCGCAAGAGGGTGCGGCAGCCGGACGGGACAGTCTCCTACCGCGTGATACGCCCCGTGTTCGAAGGGGCGTTGGCCGACCTCAAGCGCGGGATGGCGCCGGACGGCGAACGTCTGGACGGGTTGATCGTCTACGACATTGATCGTCTGACGCGCGACAACCGGCACCTTGAGGACGCGATCGAAGTCGTGGAGAACTTCCGCCGCCCGATCATCGATATCACCGGCACACTAGATCTCCTCACCGACAACGGCCGCACGGTTGCACGCCTGTTGGTGACGGTGGCCAACAAGTCGAGTGCCGACACAGCGCGTCGTGTTCGTCGCAAGCACCGAGCGATGCAGCAGGCAGGCATACCCACCGGCAGCACACGCCCCTTCGGTTACCAGGACGACAAGCGGACGCTGGAGCCCAAGGAGGCCGCCGCGATCCGCAGGGCGGTTGAGCGCATCATCACCGGGGCGTCCCCCAGGGCGATCGCAGCCGACTGGAACAAGCAGGGCATCACCACGACGCTCGGCAACACGTGGAGCAAGGAGACTGTGAAACAGGTACTCCGGAACCCTCGAATCTGCGGCTATCGGTCAAAGAAGGTCCAGGAATTCAATCCGGAGACGGGAACCGAGAGTGTCAGGGTCGAGGCCGTCCTCGATGAAGATGGAGAACCAGTCAGAGGCCAGTGGACCGCGATCATCTCGGTAGCCGACTGGGAAGCCGTCACAGAGGCAATCGGCCGCAACCCCGAACCCGGCGACTCGTACAACGCCCGGAAATACCTGGGGACAGGCATCCTTCGATGCGACAAGAACGGGTGCGGGAGCCGCTTGCGTGCCCAGAAGGCCCCTGCGAGCAGGAACAAGCCGGAAGGGTTCTTCGACTACGCGTGCCCCGACAAGCGGAGCGGATACGGATGCGGTGGGATCCGGATCTCGGGCCCGGACACAGACGAGGCACTCAAGATGCTCGTGATCACCAAGTACGAGGAAGAGGCTCAGGAGCGAGCAGCCACGGCGGTTCCCGAGGAGTGGAACGGCGAGGAGGAGCTTGCCCGGATCAGGGAAGACATCGCCGACTGGACCGAGCAACGGGAACAGCGGACGGTCAGCAAAGAACGCTACTTCGCGTTCCTCGCGAAGGCCGAGGCATCGGAACGCCGACTGGTCAGGGAGCGGAACGAGTGGCGTCGCCGTGCGCTGCGCGTCAAGGGGGAGCCGGTCGACTTGCGTCGCGTGTGGGATGACCTTGACTTCATCGAGCGGCATGGGTACGTGGAGAAGACGCTGTTGACCGTACTGGTCAGTCCCGCTGTCAGGCCCAGAGGTCCTGTCTGGAACAGGCTCACGCCCATCTATCGAGAAGAAGACTGATCGTCTCGGCACCAGCTCACCGGGCCCGTCACGGCAGCCGTTTGCCGGAACGGGCCCGAGTCGTTTTCACTTCCAGACCAAGAATCGCGTTCATCTGTCGCCAACGTGCATCCGACCACTTCGGAGCCTTGCGGGCGTGCTCTCGGGCCCACTCCCACCCGGCCGCTTCAGCGCTTTCACGTCTGACTGTCAGCGGCGCTCCTCACCGAGCGCGGCCCGTCGCTCTTCTCGGGATTGAGCGAGGTCCTCGGCGATTCCGGCGGCGATGAGGGCGGCGCCGGGGGTGTGGCCGGAGCCGACGTAGCGCCAGTTCCGTTCGGTGACCCTGTCGGGGATGTCGTCGGTGTGGCCGACGTGGTGGGCGCGTTCGGCGCGGAGGGCCGCGTATGTCGTCGAGTAGGCGCGGGACTTGGTGAGGATGTGGCCGCGATAGCCGAGGGTGTGAGTCCAGGCGCGGAGGCGGAGCGGCTCGTATTCGGGGAGGCCGCCGAGGCGCCAGCAGGTGCGCATGAGGGTGCGCACGTGCTCGCTGACGGGTGCGGCGTCGATGTCGTCCCAGGTAGTGACGGTGTGGTCGGTGCCGGCGCCTGTCTCGCTCGCGCCTTTGCTGACGTACTTAGCCACGTACGCGGCCACGGCGTCGTCGTCGGGTCCGTCGCCGTCGGTGTGCAGTTGCCGGGCGTCGACCTGGACGCCCCAGCGCAAGGCCAGCTCGCCCACGGCCGGGCTGTAGGGAGTGTGGATCAGGACCCGACCGGCGGAGGCGCGTACGGCGTCGATGAGCAGTTGAGCAGTGCCCCAGGCCGGGGGTTCGTCGCTGGATCCGTTCCGACCGTCCAGGCGGACCACGGCATGCACGTGGACGGCCGCCCGCTTCTGGTATTCGGCGACGCGGGCGAAGGACAGCCGGGCGTGATCCGCGAAGCGGGACTGTACGAGGCCGACGGAGGAGGCGAGACGCCGCCGGACGTCGATGATGAACCGGTCCCACAGCTTGGAGGCGTGCGCGTGCCACAGCACGTGGGCGGTGTAGTCGTAGCAGTCGCCACACAGCGGTTGGCCGACGACCGGAGCGTCCAGGGCGTGGGCGGCGCCGCAGCCGAGGGGGCGCCCGTGTTCGCAGGTTCCGCCGTCGCGGCGCGGTCGGCAACGCTCGTTCCCGGCACGATGGACCGGCCCGAACGAAGGCGCGGTCAGAGTGACGAAGAGCCGGGGACGGTTGCGGACCGTGGCGGGGATGTTCTTGCCGCCGATCAGGCCCGCGCGGACGAGGTGGTAGGTGTCGCCCGCGTGGAGTCGGGAGCAGGGGGCGCAGACACTCGCCCGCCGGTTGCGGCAGCGGACGGAGAGCCGTTCGCCGGGTTCGGTGCGGGTGTCGTAGTGGCGGAGGATCTCGCCCGTTGCCGTATCCAGAGTCGTGGTCGACCCTGACAGGTGAACAGGGTGGGCGCAGCCGCCGGAAGCGGTGATCTGCTCCAACCAGCGCGCGAACTGGGGGTGTTGGGCGATGCGGAGTGCGTCTCGGTCTGTTTCGGAGAGTTGGCGCAGGCGCGCCGCGCGGTCGAGGACGGCGCGCCTGTCAGCCGGGGTGATGTGTTCCGGGGTGATGGTGGTGACCTTCCGGGGTGAGCCGCCGCAGCGGCACGGATGGGGGCGGATGGCGCGGTGTGGGTCATGGGGATCACTCCTGGCGTGGTCGGGCGGGTGGTGGGTTCAGCGGATGGTTCCGGTGCCCCGGCAGACGCGGCAGCGGCGCAGTCGTCCGGTCCAGGTCTTGCGTGCTCCGTCGCCCTTGCAGACGGTGCACCTCACGCGGCGCATAGGCATAGCCGTACGTCCCTTCCTGTGCTGTCTAGAAGTGGGAGAAGCCGCTGAGGACCCAGGTGACGAAGCCGTTGATGGTGAGGCTGACGGGGGTCTGGCCGAGGTAGAGGCCAAACAGGGCGATACAGACCGCTTCCCAGGCGCGGACGTCGCGGGAGCGGACGAGGAGGAAGGTGATGATCCCGAAGACCACGACGAGGGACACGGCGGCACCTGTGCTGATCATTGGGAGTCTCCTTCGAGGGCGGCGAGCGCGCGGGTGACGGTGGGCAGTTCGGGCACCAGGCCCGCGTGCTTACAGGTGACCGCGACGGCCTCTTGGGTGGGGGTGAGGTGGGAGCGGGCGCGACTCCAGCCGCCGTCCGGATCGGTGCACACGGCCACGCCCTGTTCCTGAGCGGTGATCTGCTGAGCGATGGCCACGGCGTCCTTGTTGAGGTCGCCGAGGATCATTTCGGCGGTGCCGGGGTCGTTGACCCGGTGGCAGATCCGTCCACCGAGTTGGGCCCGCAGGGCGGTGACTCCGGGGCCGAGATCGGAGCCGACGCGTTGCCCGGCGACCACCAGGTGGATGCCGAGGGCGGCACCGAGTTGCGCCAGACGCAGCAGGAGGGTGGAGCACTGCTCGGCCTCTGCTTTGCTCTCGCGTCTGCCGTCGGACAGGTACAGTTCCGCGATCTCGTCGACGATCACGACGACCGGTACCGGCCGGAACCTGACGGGTAGTTCCCAGATGGAGCGGGCCCCGGCCGTCCGGCAGACGCTGATCCGATCTTGCATGTCGACCACCAGCGCGGCGAGCACCGCGACCGCCTCACGGCGGCTCGTGGCCAGTGCGCTGAGCCGCTCGGTGAACAGGCCGAGTTCCATGCCGCCCTTGCAGTCGATACCGACCAGGGCGACGTGTTGCGGGGCGAGTTGGGTGATCAGCCGGGCCAGCAGAGTGGACTTACCCGACCGGGTGGCCCCGGCGATCAGCCAGTGCGGCACCACCAAGAGATCCATCACCCACGCGCCCCCGCTCTCCAACACCCCGATCAGTGCCGAGAGCAGCGCAACCGGAGCAGTAGCCAGGCCAGGGCGTTGCAGCGGATCAGTGGCCGTCGCCGTCAGCAGCGCCAACCCCCGTTCCGGGGAGGTCACCCGCACCGCGTGGACCTTCCACGCATGCACCAGGGCATCAGCCGCCTTGAGATACATGGCCGGGGTCTGGCCCGCGTGCAGCCGCACGATCACGGTCAGTCCGGCACGCGTCGGACGGGGGAACGAGATCTTCGGTGCCACCGGCCGTAGCGGATCGCCCTTGACGACCAGGTCACCGAGCAGCCCGCGCGACGGACGACAGGACACGGCAAGGTCTGTGAGTACGGCCACCTTGCGCCAGGTGAACACCACCCGCCACGCAGCGGCCGGGTATCCGGCGAGGTACCAGTGCCAGACGGGACGGTGACGCCGCAACAGGTCGCCGCCGCCGAGCACCCAGATGAGGACGGCCAGCCCGAGGGTGAGGGTGACGATGCTGGTCATGACGCACCACCGGCCTTTAAGGCGCCGGTGATGGGGGTGATGGCGTCGGCGCGGAAGCTGACGCCGTGCCGGTCGCCCATCGCCCACATGAACGCGGTCAGCCCGGTGACCTTGAGGATCATGCCTTCTTCGATGCCTTTGGGTTCGCCGGTGACGGCGATCTCGATGACGGAGATGCGCCGCCGGTCCTGCCGGACGGTGACGGCGACGGTGTAGACGGGGTTGCCGTCCCGGTCCTTCTTGATCTCCTGTGTCTCCTGGTTGCTGATCTTCGCTTCGGGGGCGATGGCGCAGCGCAGTACGCCGAGCCGCCCGGTGTCCACGGGAATGGACTGCATGTCTGTGGCCTCCTGGCCGATTGGGGACGCCTGACATATTCAGACATCACTTGTCCTTACGAGTGAAGACTATGAAGCTCTGTACGGCGAGGAGGCAAATACTTATGCTGACGAGTGATGTCGCGCGTGCGACGTGACTACGACCTGAACCCGGAGATGCCGCCATGTCGGAGATCCAGCGCCCCGGAGCCCTCTACCAACAGGTGGCCGCCGCCATCCGGGAAGCCATCCTCTCGAGCGAGTTCGCGCCCGATGCCCTGCTGCCGTCCGAAGCCCAACTCATGGCCCGCTACGGCGTATCCCGCCCCACCGTCCGCAACGCCATCGCGGCCCTGCGAGCGGAAGGCCTCATCGACGTCCGCCACGGCAAAGGCAGCTACGTCCGCACCAGTGGACAGCCCGCCCTCACCCTCGAACGCCGCATCACCCGCACCACCGAGGGCACGTTCACGATGCCAGGCGGCGACGTCTGGGACGAGGCCGAACAACCGAGCACCTACCGCACCCGCACCACGACAGACACCGGCCGACTCCTCCAACTCGGAGCGGAAGAAGCCCTGTTCGGATGCGACCGTCTCCTGATCGACCCCAGCTCCGGAACACGCGCCATGCACCGCACGCTGATCCCCTTCACGACCGCCGAGGCCATCCCGTTGCTCGCCAAGGAGCCGTCCACACGCCCGGCCGAGATCTACGGACTGCTCACCCAGGACGGGCACAAACTGACGTGGTCCGAGACGGTCCGCGCCCGCATGCCGCTGCCCGACGAACGCACCACGCTCCGCCTGCCGGATGCGACCCCGGTCCTGCACCTGGCACGCGTCACGCACGCCGCCGACGGCCGCCCACTGATCCTTGAAGAGCTGCGCACCGGGGCGGACCGTGCCGAACTCGCCTACCGGATCACCGCCGACAAACAGCCCGCACGACGCTCCCGCGCCTGAGTGCCAACGGCGATCGGTCGAAACAGCCTTCACTTCCTCAAGGGCGCGCCTGCGGCGCGCCGGGGCGCCCGGCCGCCCCGGCCGGGCGTGCGGCGTGGCCGCCGATCCCGTCCAGGCGCCACGCGCCCCACACCGCAGCACGCCAGGGGAGTTGAGTCGTCGACCGGCCATGGTGGGCCGGGGTGTGGTGGGCTGGGGGTCGACGGCCTCCGAGACTTTAGGCAGCCACCATGGGGCGAGCCTCGAAGAACAGGGGGCCGATCGGGCTATTGCGGGCAGCTCCAAGGCCTGCCCGATCCGCTGGCGAGCGTAAGGCCCCCTGTTCACTCGCCCCATGGCAGCTCCCGCCCGAAGTCTCTGCGGCCGGCGACGTGCCCACCCGCACCACTCACCAGCGGGAACACGCCTCATGCCGCACCGAAGCCAGGGTGCGACTCCAGGAGCCAAGCAAGCCGCTCCACCGCGTCGGGCCAGCCCGTCACGCGGACCACGCCGCGCCCGTCCTCATTGGTCGAGGCAACGGCCCGCACCTCCGACAGCTCGAACCCAGCACCGAGGAACGCCCGGTTTAAGCAGTCGGCAGACTCGCGCGCGACCCGCCACGCCGCCACGTAGTCGACACCGGGCACCCAGAGCCCGAAGTTCGCACCGGAGTCGTCGATGCCGTCGCTCAGCCAGTTCTCGCCAGCGCCAGTCATTGTGTCCACCTCTGTCCTGGTCCAAATAACAGATCGTCAACTCTCTTTGGTCCAGGGCGGATGCACAGCACAACGACCCCGGTACCATCAGGCACCGGGGGTCGCAGTACTCCCTTCCGGACCACCCCAGTTGCTTCCAGGCGCGGGGGTGGTCCGGTCTTGCGTTTTCGGTTGTGAAGCGCGGCCCCTTGCTACTCGGGTGGGGAACCCGATGGCCCAAGCCAAGAGGCCGCGCCCCGTACGCCGGAGGGATGACCCTCCAGCCCCCGGACCGTCACCCGCTCCCGAGAGAGCAACGAGGACGTGACGGCCCGAAGATCACCACAACGGCTTGCCCCCGGCACCGTCGGCAAGGTCGAGGCGGGCCCATACGGTCTTTCCGCCCTTGTCTTCCGGCGTCCACCAGACCGAGGTGGCCAGCCGCTGAACGATCAGCAGCCCCCGCCCGCTGTCAGGCAGCACAGCCTCAGACAGTTCACCCGCGAGTTCCGGGGAGAACGGCTCACCCAACGGGAGCAACGGCGGAGACGAGTCCTCATCGGTGACGCCGATGAACAGCCACTTCGGCCACAGCTTGAACGCCACGTCGATACGACGAACTCCGCCGGGCCTGGAAAAGCAGCGTTCCGGCACAGCGTGGTTGATCACGTTCCCGACCAGCTCCGACACGATCAGCCGGGCATCATCCACGACGTCATGGGCCCCGGTGCTCTGAAGGAACGCACCCGTCATGTCACGCGCGAGGCGCGCGGTGTTGCCGAATTCGGCGAAGAGCGTGAGCGTCAGGTAGCGCCCACCGTCGGACAGATTCGGCGAGATGAACCAGTGAGCGAACGCGTCCAGCTCACTCGCCACGTGCTCACGCTTTCGAGCTTGCTTCGCGGTCATGACACAAAGTCACCGTCTCCGGTCACGTCCGCCGAGACTCTCCCGGCGGGGTGGACCGAGGATGCATCCCCTGTACCGGCTGTCGCTCCCCCCTCTTGGGGACCCCCCTCGTGGGTACACTCGCGAGACGAGAGAAGACACATCTGGTCAATCACGATGGGGAAGTGAGATGACCGAAGCAGCACCCACACCGGCAGCCCTGCCGCCGCACGTGCTGGAACGCGCGGACGTACGGTCGGCAGTCGCCAACCACGACTTCGGCGAAGTCTTCAGACTCGCCCGACTGCACGGCAAGATCAGCTACGCCAAGATCGCCGAAGCCGTCGGCTACAAGCGCGAGCACATCGGCCTCATGGCCCGGCCGGAGACCGACGGTAAGGGCGTACGCCCACGGATCACCCAGCACCGCAAGATCCTCGAAGTGGTGGACGGGCTACGCATCCCCGGCCCCCTGGCAGGACTCGCCCCACGTCCGTGGGAGCTGGCACGAAGCGCCAGCATCGCTGTGCCGCAGGACCCGAGCACCTTGATCACAGAGGGTGGTGCAGGACTCTGGGACATCGCCGAACTACTACGGCGCACGGAGATGTCCAGCATCAACAGCGCCGCCCTGGAGTCGATCGAACAGGGCATTGACCAACTGGCCCGGGCCTACCCGTATGCAGATGCCGATTACCTGCACGAGCGCACACGTAACGGCTTGCAGTACGTCACCAAGCAGCTCGAAGGCCGGATGACCCTGCGCCAGCACCGGGAACTCCTCGTTGACGCAGGCTGGCTCTTCCTGTTGAACGCATGCGTGCAGTACGACCGAGGCCAGCGCGAAGCCGCCAACCTCAGCAAGGCCGCCGCCCTGCGCATCGGCGACGAAGCCGGCCACGGCGAGATCAAGGCATGGGCGTTCGAGATCGAGGCATGGTTCGCCCTCACCCAAAGCCGCTGGCAAGACATGCTCGAAGCCGTAGAAGCCGGGCACATCGCCGACCAAACACACTCCGTCGGCGTGCAATTGTACGCCCACAAGGCCCGCGCCGCCGCACGCATGGGAGACGCCCGTCTGGTCCGCGACTCCTTGGACGCCGGACGCGCCCGCCTGGACCGGCTACCCCGTCCGGATCACCCCGAGCACCACTTCATAATCGACCCGGACAAGTGGGACTTCTACGAGATGGACGCCTACCGCCTCCTCGGAGACGACGAACGCGCCGCCACCCACGCCCGATCAGTCATCCACATCAGTACGGGCCCGGACGGCACCGAGATCTCCCCAATGCGCGCAGCAGAAGCCCGCCTCACTCTCGGGGTCGCCGCCGCTCGCACCGGTGACATCGAAGAAGCTATCGACATGGGAAAGACAGCTCTCCAAACCAACCGGAAATCTTTGCCATCCCTACTTCTAGTCGCTGATGAGTTGGACAGTGAGCTCCGTTCCCGATATCCGCGGGAAGGCGCGACACGCGATTTTCACGAGCAAGTCATAACCATCAAGCGAGGCACATCCAAGATCGAGTTTCCTTTCTGACTTTGACCACCTCTCTGTTCGTCTCGGTCTGTAGTGACGACTAGGCGAAAATCCATACAGATCGCGTGAAGCGGATCGTTTCACAGATGGCCCCAGGGGTCAGCAGCGGCCAAGCATCATCCGCCGCATCGGCAGAACGTTACGGCACAACTCTTCGGGCACTCACGCCCGGAAGACCCTCCGCCGTGCGCTCATGCCATCACTCGTTCATTCAAACGAGCCCAACGTATGTCTCAAATCGATGAAACGTGCACATGCCGGGGTTCCATCAGCTAGCGTTCTCCCATGCCTCTTAGCAGCGTGATCCTCAACGGCCTCAACACTGAAACTGGCGTAGCCAGTCTCGACTACCTTGGGCTCAACGATGACGATTTGGCCGCCACCTTCCAATACATGAGTGAAAACGGCGGATTCCACTCTCTCGACCTCAGCGGGAATCGCCTCTCTGCAATCCCGGATGAAATCGGCGAATTGACCGGCCTCACCAAATTGAACCTCGCAAGGAATCGCCTCACTGCAATCCCGGAAGCGATTAGCAGACTCACAAATCTAACGACTCTCAACCTTAGCTCAAATCAGCTATCATCCATCCCAGAAGTAATCGGCAGCCTCAAAACTCTAACCCACCTCCACCTGATGAGTAACCAGCTCACCGGAATCTCTAGATCAATCACTGGGCTCACCAATCTCGCCTTTCTCGATCTAGACACAAATAGTCTGACATCACTCCCTCCATACATGAATCTTCTCACAAATCTTGTCGACTTGGACGTCATGAATAATGCGTTCACTGAGCTTCCAGAGGTAATCAGCAGGCTCACCAACCTCACACATCTCAGCCTCAGCGGGAACCCACTCACCTCAATTCCAAACTGGATTACCGTTCTCTCGAACCTCACTCATCTCTACTTGGCAAATAATAGGTTTAATGAGTTCCCGGAGGCGATTGGACAAATTACCGGTCTCACACACTTGATCTACAACGGATCCCTAAATAAATTTCCGCAGTTTCCGAATCTAGCTAGCCTTGACCTCTCACGAGCCGGCCTCGAAGAGCTGCCCGAGACCATCACTCAATTACGCTCTCTATCCTCTCTAATCCTCACGAACAATGAGCTGACCTCACTTCCCGAAGGATTGCAAAACCTCGTCAATCTTACGAACCTGTCCCTCTCGGAAAATAATTTCAATGAGCTACCTACAGCGATCCTGAACCTTACCTCCCTCACCTCTCTGGAAATTGACTCCAATCACCTTACATCAATTCCAGAGTCTATCGATCTGATTGAAAAACTCGCTTCCCTATCTGTCGCCAGCAATGAGTTGACGTCCATACCCGACACCATCGGAAATCTCGCGAATCTCACAGGACTGCATCTTAGCGAAAATAGTCTATCCTCTCTGCCAGATTCCCTTGGCAGTCTCACGCACCTGACTGCACTCTCCCTCATCGACAATAAGCTAACCTCCGTCCCCCGATCAATCGAAAATCTCACGAATCTTTCCATTTTGTCTCTCGACGGAAATGGACTACATTCCATTCCGAAAGAGCTAGGCAAACTCACCAAGCTCACGCATCTATCTCTCAGCGAAAATCAACTTGTTTCCATTCCGGAAGAGCTAAGCAGTCTCACCAAGCTCACTAATCTCACCCTAAGCAATAACCTACTGACGTCAATCCCGCGATCCTTCGCCAATCTTCGCCAAATTCGCGATATAACCCTCATGGGAAACCGACTATCAGAGATCCCAGAAGTTCTCTTCCAGCTCACTTCTCTGACTTCACTTGACCTAGATAACAATGATCTCTCCGTCATCCCAGAGGAGATCGGGCAGCTCACCAGTCTACGGCTACTCGATCTACGAAGAAACCATCTCAGCTCAATCTCTGAGGCGCTGGGACGACTTCCCGAGCTCACTCATCTACACCTCCAGGAAAACTCTCTTACTGAAGTGCCAGAGAGAGTTACGGAGCTTTCAAATCTCAGCGAACTCTTCCTTGATGGAAATAAGTTGACGAATGTTCCGCCAGCGTTGGGCAACATGCAGCATCTGCGAGTGCTCAGCCTCGGCGGGAATCCCCTTGCCCCTGAACTTGGGGCAGCAGCCGCAGACAGTCATACTCAACTAATGCGCTTCCTGCAGCTATTGCACAGCGAAGGCGAGCGCACACGTGAAGTCAAAATGGTACTTGTGGGCGAAGGGGAGGTGGGAAAGTCGAGCCTGATAGCAGCGATGCGTGGAGAAGATTGGGTGGAGAACCGTGTCACCACTCATGGCATCGAAGTTAAGCCTATAGCAACAATGGAAGGCGGAGAATCAATCACGCTCAATGCCTGGGATTTTGGCGGGCAGCGAGTTTACAGGCCCACTCATCAGCTATTCTTCACAGCCCCCGCCGTATATTTGGTTGTCTGGAAGCCCAGAGAGGGACCCGAGGTGGGTCTCGTTGACGAGTGGATGACGATGATTCGACATCGAGCAGGCGCAGGGGCTCGTGTGCATATCGTTGCTACTCATGGTGGGCCAGGGTCTCGGTATGCCCATATTGACGAGGCTGCATTCCGAGACCGCTACGGCGACATGGTCGTTGACTTCCACCACGTTGACAGTCGACTCGGCGATGAAGGGAATATACCAGAACTGCTCCGGTCAGCCGCGGAAACGGCAGCGAACATCCCGAACGCGACGCGATGGATTCCCCGTAGCTGGAATAATGTACGTACCAGCCTAGCGGCTGATTCCCGAGCTTATCTTCGGTACGAGGATTTCGAACAGATTGCGGCCGAACACGGGCTAAATTCTCAAGACTCGCTTTCGCTAGCGAAAAATGGCCATTCCCTCGGGCACTGGATCTTCTATGCAGACGATCCAAGCCTAGCTGAGCTAGTGATCTTGAAGGGGGACTGGTTGAGTGCCGCTATCGGTCTGGTACTGGATGATGCGTCGACTATAGAAGCCGGCGGCCTACTGCCACACCGAAGGCTGGCGACCGTGTGGAACGATCCGGTACGTCTGCCTGAGCATCGTTTCCCGCACAGCCTTCAACAGATGTTTCTAAGACTGATGGAGCGCTTCGAACTCAGCTATCGCGTACCCGAGTTGACCGGCGGCGAACCTCTCAGCCTGGTTACTCAGCTTCTGCCCTCCTCCCGGCCTGATCTCAACGAGGTCTGGAGCTATTATCGACCAAACGATCTCGAGCTGGTGCAAATCTGCCGCATTCTCGATCGTGAGGACCCTCGGCGCAGTGTGTGGCCAGATGGCCTTATGCAGCGGCTCATCGTTCTCTTCCATCGCCATTCCTTGGGCGCGACCGACGTCACAAAGTCAGTGCACTGGGCTGGCGGCCTAGTGCTCCAAGATCGCTACGGCGCACGTGCGCTACTCACTCTCGCCGATGGCGGTGTGAAAATCAGTACCCGCGGACTTAATCCGCAAGCCTTTCTCGATCATTTGGTCTCCGAGGTACGGACCTATGTCGAGGGATTTTGGCAAGGCCTTCGTACTAGCGTCCTGGTCCCGTGCGTACTAGTTTGCCCTTCCGGAGGGAGTCAACGTGGCGAATTTGATCTAGACAAACTTTACAGACGTCTCGACACCGGCAAGGACGAGGCGTCATGCCCTTATGCTGAATGTGACGAGGACGTCGAGATCCGTTCATTGCTACACAGCTTTACAAAACCTGACGCCATCGACGGGGACCTGCGACTGATCATTCGGTCTGCCCTATCCGAGGAATTGGCCGAGCATGCACAGCGTATTCTCGAATCTGGAAATCGGAACAATCAAATTGTAATGACGCGACTGGATCAGCTGGACGACCACACCAAGGAAGCACTTAGTCGCGCCTCAAGTCAGGTGGATCTCTACCTCCGGGCACTGGACGATGAAGCCGCTGACGGGCCTCGTCTCTTTTCAATGCGCGAGCTGGATAGAGGGGTTCTACACCCTGGAATTACGAAGAAGCGGATCGAATTGACACTCTGGTGTGAACATAGTAGACGTCCAGTCCATACCCTCGAGGAAGCTAGTCCTGATGCTGGTGTGTACGTGATTGAAGTTCAGCGAGAATGGTGGGCCAAGACCGCGCCATTTATTCAAATGGCATCGAAAATTGCAAGCATGGTTCTTCCGGTGAGCCTATCACTCGCTCCAGAACTAGAGCTGAATGAAGAGCAGTGGAAAGCGGTACAAGACCATTTGACGTCTGGCCAGGAGGTTCTGAATAATCTAGCGAGTGAGCCCCCCACTGCGTCTTCCGCAGCTGACCTGTCCGGACAGGATGGTTCGAATCCAATTCGCGCCGAGGGAGCCACACTGCGTACGTTGCACGCTCTCCTCGCGGAGCAGGACCCAACATTCGCTGACCTCCGACGAGTTCGTGACCAGCAGAGTCGATATCTATGGGTTCACCGCAACTTCTTGCCTTACTACCAGCCCTCTCTTCCCGAAATTCCCAATTATTAGCGTCGATGCGAGGTGTGATCTCAGGCAACCCCAATTGCCCTGTTCGACGCGCCCTTCGGGCACGGATAGGCAAAGGGCACACGGGACAAAGCGTTGCGCGTTTAGCCAAGACATCACGCAATTGTTCGGAAAAATCCGTGAGCATAGCTTGACATGGATCAAGCAGTCGTTCCCCCACCTCCTCGCATCCACAGGACCTACCTCGGTCCATGACCAGAGGAGCCGCGCCGGACGGCCCGTGTCGCCAGGCGGGAATGATGGCTCGATCCCTGTCGCCCTGTCCCGCTACCGCACTCGAACGGTCAAGGCTTGAGCCGTCGTTGCCCTGCTCGCTGTGTTACATCCACCAATGCCTTGCGATTCCGGGATCTCCGACTATCGCGGTCCCAACGGCCTGTGGCGGCGCGACCCCGAGGCCGAGAAGCTCGTGACGTACGAGTACTACATGGGCGATCCCGAGATCCGGCGCCGTTCCTGGCAGATGCGGCGCCAGAACCGGACCTTGCGGGCCGCGCCCAACACCGCGCACCTGGCCGTGGCCGAGCTGGAGCGGGCCGGGGTGCCCGTGCGGGTGATCACGCAGAACGTGGACGGGCTGCACCAGCTCGCCGGGATGCCGGCTCGTAAGGTGCTCGAACTGCATGGCACCGCACGGGAGTTCGTGTGCACCGGGTGCCATGCTCGCGGGTCCATGGAGGACGCCCTCGCCCGGGTCGAGGCCGGGGAGGCCGATCCGCCGTGTCTGACGTGCGGCGGGATTCTCAAGTCGGCGACGGTGATGTTCGGTCAGCGGCTCGACCCGGTCGTCCTCGGTGACGCTCTCGCCATCACCAAGGCCTGTCAGGTGTTCGTCGCAGTCGGAAGCAGCCTCCAGGTCCAGCCCGCCGCCGGGCTCGTAGGTGTCGCCGCCGACCATGGCGCCCGGCTCGTCATCGTCAACGCCGAGCCGACCCCGTACGACGACCGGGCCGACGAGGTCGTACGGGAACCGATCGGCACAGCCCTGCCTCAACTGCTGTCCAGGCTGAGGGAGTCCGGGGAAGCCTAGGAGGCCGGAGTTCACAGCGGCGGGGGCTCAGTGAGCCCTCCCGTCGTCGTGACAGCTGTGGACGTGACCGTCACCGTGGCGGTGGCCAGGCCGCCGCGAGTGGCGCGGACGGTGATGGGGCCTGCGGTGCGGGTCGTTCGTACGAAGACTCTGTTGATGCCCGCTTCCGTGCTGACGTGGGACTGGAACACGCTGTACGGGATGCCCGCGTTGTGGCCGCCGAGCAGTTTCGCCGGACCGGTGACCGTGAAGTCCACCCGGGCCTGGTCGGTCGGTACGCGGCGGCCCGCCGAGTCCACCGCCTCGACGTCGATCATCGCCACGTCGGTGCCGTCGGCCTTCAGACCGTCGGGTGAGACGTGGGCCGTGAGACGAAGGGCGACCGGGACGCCCGTCGTCTGTTTCTGGGCGCGGGTCAGTTCGGTGCCGGCCGAGTCGTAGCCGACGGCGGTGATCGTGCCGGACTGCCATGAGACGTCGGTGAAGGTGTGCAGGAAGTCGTACTGCGGGGAGGTGGACGTACCGACCGACCCGCCGTTGACCAGCAGGTCCACCCTGGCGACGCCCGCGGCCATGACGTACACCGTCTTCACCGTGCCGGACGGGTAGGTCCAGTGGCCGACGATGTGCAGGTCCGGGGTCGGGCTCTGCATGACGCGGTGGGTGTAGTAGGTCTCCTTGGGGATGCGGACCGCGTCCACCCGGCCGGAGAGGCGGCACGTCTCCCAGTTGTACTGGCGGCCGTGCTGGTTGGAGTCCGCCCAGGTCAGGGCCGCCGCGCCGGAGTAGCGCTTGTTTCCCGGGCCTTGGATGCGCTGACTCCAGAACTCGTGGCGGGTGCTGGCGGCGACGGTGGCGGCGAAGTCCTCCGAGGTCCAGTGGTAGGTGACGTCCGGGCCGGTGACGTAACCGAAGTCGGGTGGGGAGGCCGTGTCCCAGACGCGGCGCGGGGCCTCGTCGCGGGTGAACTCCGACTCGATGAGCGGCATACGGTCGCGGGCGTAGTCGCTGTAGTGGCGATTGAGCATCGTGCCGATGTACTCGCACTGGTCCACGGCCGCCGTGCCGCCGTAGGCGGAGTTGTCGGACGTGGCCCGGGAGCCGATCGCGCGCATGCCGCTGGGGTCCCAGGTCTGTTTCAGTGCGCGCATCTGCTGCTGGTGGTCGGCGGAGAGCCAGTTGTTGCCCGACTCCCAGAACAGGATGCTCGGGCTGTTGCGGAAGTAGATCATCACGTCCCGCATCGCCGCGAGGCGCTGGTCCCACTGCACACCGGTGGCGTCGGCCTCCTTGTCCCCGGCGGGCTGGACCGACACCAGCCCGTACCGGTCGGTCATCCGGATGTTCGCGGGCTGCGCGGCGAGGTGCATCCACCGGATCAGGTTGGCCTTGCTCTCCCGGATGAGCCGCCCGTCGTGGTCGCGCAGCCACTCGGGTACGGCGTCACCGAGCACCGCCCATTCGTTGGTGGCGCGCTGCGCGTACCCGGTGAGGAAGATCTGCCGGTCGTTGATGTAGACGCCGCCGGTGCTCGCCCCGCCACGGAACTCGGCCTTCCGGAATCCGGTGCGCACGGTGTACGTGTCCACGACCGTCGTGCCCTCCGTGAGGGTCAACCGCACGGTGTAGAGGGCGGGGTACGACGGTGACCAGAAGTTCAGCCTGCTGATCCGGCTGCCGACCTTGAAGACGTGGCTGGTACCGGCGGCCAGCGCCACCGTCGAGGCGGGCAACGTGCCCACCGACGCGCCCTGCTCGTCCAGGACCTCGGCCGACACGGTCAGCGTCCGGGACCGGTTCTCCCCATTGCTGATCTGCGCTTCCGCGTTGATCGTCGCGGTGTGGCCGGAGACGTTGACGGCGGACGGATAGACGTACGTCCCCGTGGTTCCCAGGTTGCTGTAGAGCGGGAGCGTGAAGTGGGTCTTCGGGACGACATGCAGGATGACGTTCCTGGTGAGGCCGCCGAAGGTGGGATTGAAGTCCCGGGTGTCCCACTGGAAGGGCATCCCGGTGGCGGCTTCGGGGCGCCACTTGGTGTTGTCCGCGCAGATCGCGAGTACGTTGTCGGCGCCGAACAGGACCTCATCGGTCAGGTCGAAGCCGAAGGGGGTGACTCCGGCCTCGTAGCTGCCGATCAGGATGCCGTTCAGGTAGACCGTCGCCGCCTGCCGGATGCCCTCCAGTTCGAGGATCACCTTGTGGCCCGCCTGCTCGGCCGGTAACTGAAAGCGCTTGCGGTACCAGGTGGGTTGCATCGCCACCGAGGACTCGCCCGAGCTGCCGATCCAGTTGTCGAAGGAGTCCACGTCGTTGTAGGTGTGCGGCACGCTGACCACGGCCCACCCGGAGTCGTCGAACGCGACCTGTTCGGCGCCGGCGACGTTCGACCTGATGAACCGCCAGTCGAGATTCAGACCGAATGTCTGCCGCTCAGCGGCCTCGACCTGCGCCGCCACGGCCGCGCCACCCACCGGGAGGGTCACCGCACCCGCACCCACGGCGACCCCTTGCAGCACACGACGCCTGCTCACACCGTCACCTGTGGACATCGCCCGACCCCCAGAGCATCAATAGAAACCATTGTCAGGAACGCGACAGAAAGCGCTTCCCATCATGCGCCGGGGTGTTACGGGCGACAAGGTGCGGGACGAAGGTCGTTCAGGTGGACGCGGGGGCGGAAGAGACAGGAAGGCCGGGAGAGGGTGAGTGGGCTCGGGAGGCCGGGGAGAACTGGGAAACCGGCGAGCGAGGGCGAGGCTAGAAGAGCACCGACCCGTGTTCGCCTCGTTCGAAGTCCAGGAGCCTCTGTTTGCGTTCCAGGCCGCCCCCGTACCCGGTGAGGCTGCCGTCGGCGCCGACCACCCGATGGCAGGGCACGATGATGCCGACCGGGTTCCTGCCGTTGGCGAGGCCCACGGCGCGGGATGCCTTCGGATTGCCGAGAGCGTCGGCGAGTTCACCGTACGAGCGGGTCTCGCCGTACGGGATACGGCAAAGCTGCTCCCAGACGCTGCGCTGGAAGTCGGTTCCGGGCAGGCGGAGTTCGAGGGTGAACTCCTTCAACTCGCCCTCGAAGTAAGCCTTCAACTGGTCGACCGTCTCCCCGAAGGGCGTGTCGTCGCGTGCGCCGAAGCTCTCCTCGGGCGGGCGGTGACGCTGGTCGACCATGTAGAGACCGCAGAGGACTCCGCCGTCGGCCACGAGGGTGAGAGGGCCGTACGGGCTGTCGATGACCGTGTGCTGCTTCACTTCTTTTCCTAACGTCCTTATACGGGGAGGAAGTTGATCGGGTGGCTGTCCGTCGCCCACAGATACTGGACCGCGTACGCCCGCCACGGTCGCCAGGCCGCCGCGCGTGCGGTCAGCGCCGCCGGTGTCGAAGGGAGGCCCAACTCCTGGGCCGCACGCCGGATTCCGAGGTCCGTGGGGAGAAACGCGTCGGGGTCGCCGAGGGCACGCATCGCGATCACGTCGACCGTCCAGGGACCGAAGCCGGGCAGGGCGAGGAGCCGGGCGCGGGCCTCCGGCCAGTCGCTCTCGACGCCCAGGTGGAGGACCCCGTCGGCGAGTTGACCGACAAGGGTGGTGAACGTGGCCCGCCGGGTGCGGGGCATCGCCAAGGACTCGGGGTCGAGGGCGGCCAGCGCCTGCGGGGTCGGGAAGAGATGGGTGAGGCCGCCCTCCGGATCGTCCACCGGGTCGCCGTACGCCGTGACGAGACGGGCCGCGTGGGTACGGGCGGCGGCCGTGGAGACCTGCTGACCGAGCACCGCCCGTACGGCGAACTCCGCTTCGTCGACCGTGCGCGGGACGCGCCTCCCCGGGGCTTTCGCCACCAGTGGCGCGAGCACCGGATCCGTACGCAACTGCTCGTCGACCGCGACCGGATCGGCGTCGAGGTCGAGCATCCGGCGGCACCGGCTGATGGCGACGGGCAGGTCGCGCAGGTCGCTCAGGGTGAGGCGGCACGCGATGTGGTCGGGCTTCGGGGTGAGGGCGGCGATGCCGTGTCCGTACGGGAGGCGCAGGGTCCGGCGGTAGGCACCGTCGCGCCATTCCTCCACACCGGGTACGGCGGTCGCGGCGAGGTGGCCGAAGAGGTTGTCGGGGTTGAGCGGGGTGCGGAAGGGGAGGCGGAGGTTCAGGGCGGCCGGGGTGCCGACGGTCTTGCTCGCGCTGCCCGCCTGTGTACGTGTCTTCGGGAGGCGGTCGCGCAGTTCGCTCGGGGAGAGGGCGAAGACCTCGCGGACGGTGTCGTTGAAGGTGCGGATCGAGGAGAACCCGGCCGCGAAGGCGATCTCCGCCATGGGCAGCGCGGTCGTCTCGACGAGGAGCCGCGCGGTCTGGGCGCGCTGGGCGCGGGCGAGGGCGAGCGGGCCGGCGCCCAGTTCGGCGTTGAGCTGCCGTTCGATCTGGCGGGTGCTGTAGCCGAGGCGGGCGGCGAGGCCGGGGACGCCCTCGCGGTCCACGATCCCGTCGCCGATGAGCCGCATCGCTCGGGCCACGAGGTCGGCGCGCTGGTTCCACTCCGGTGAGCCGGGGCTGGTGTCGGGCCGGCAGCGCTTGCAGGCCCGGAATCCGGCCTGCTGGCAGGCCGCCGCGCTCGGGTAGAAGGTCATGTTCTCGGGCTTGGGCGGTACCACCGGGCAGCTGGGCCGGCAGTAGATCCGGGTGGTCAGGACCGCCGTGAAGAACCAGCCGTCGAAGCGCGCGTCCTTGGACCGGACGGCACGTACGCAGTGCTCGGTGTCGGTGTGCATCGCGTTCCGCATACGTCCAGCATCGGCGATGGGCCGGGCCGGGGCTGGCGAGAATCCGACATCAAGGTGGTGTGTCCAGGGGCGCTTCGGATCACTCGCCACCTCGGCCGAGGCCTCACCGGCTCACCCGGCTCACCGCGTCCTGCCACGCCGTCTCCCGCAGCAGCCGCAGCCCGTTGAGGCCGACGAGGACGGTCGAGCCCTCGTGGCCCGCGACGCCGAGCGGGAGCGGCAGCGTACCTACCAGGTCCCAGGCAACCAGACCCGCGATGAACACCCCGGCGATCACCAGGTTCTGCGCCACCAGGCGTCCGGCTTGCCGGGAGAGGGCGATCACAGCGGGAACAGTGGTGAGCTCGTCCCGCACGATCACCGCGTCCGCGGTCTCCAGCGCGAGGTCGGAACCCACCCGGCCCATGGCCACTCCGATGTGGGCGGCGGCCAGCGCCGGGGCGTCGTTGACACCGTCCCCGACGACCATGACCTTGCGTCCGGCCGCCTCCGACTCCCGTACCTCTTCGAGTTTCTGCAGGGGAAGCAGCCCGGCCCGCACGTCCTCGATGCCGACCTCGGCGGCCAGCCGGGAGGCGGCGCGTGGGTTGTCGCCGGTCAGCAACACGGGTGCGGTGCCGGTGAGTTCGGTGAGCGCGGCGACGGTGGCGGCGGCACCTGGACGCAGCCGGTCGGCGAAACCGAGCACTCCGACCGGCACATTGTCGGCGAGGACAAGGATCGCCGTGCCCCCGGACGCCTCAACCTCCGCGACCAGCAAGCGAGCTGCCGAGCCCGTCGACTGCCCGGCCCCCTCCAGCAGGCGTTCCGGCGCCCCCACCACGACCACCCGCCCGTCCACGACGGCCGTCACGCCCACTCCGGGTACCGACGTGAACTCCTCCGCCGCGGACAGCGTGAGCCCTCGTTCCCGCGCAGCCTCCAGCAGGGCCCGGGCAAGCGGGTGCTCGCTCGGATGCTCGGCCGCCGCCGCGAGCGCCAGCAGTCCGTTCTCGTCCGGTTCCCACTCCGGGCCCGATCCGGGCAGCAGCCGTACATCTGTCACCTTCGGCGTACCCGCCGTGAGCGTGCCGGTCTTGTCGAGGGCGACGGCGTCGACCTGCGTGAGGCGTTCCATCACCACCGCCGACTTGACCAGTACACCGTGTCGGCCGGCGTTGGCGATGGCAGACAGCAGGGGCGGCATGGTGGCGAGCACGACCGCGCAGGGCGAGGCCACGATCATGAAGGTCATGGCGCGCAGCAGGGCGTCGGTGAGGGGCGTTCCGAGTGCGAGCGGTACGGCGAACACGGCGAGGGTGGCCGCGACCATGCCCAGCGAGTAGCGCTGCTCGACCTTCTCGACGAACAGCTGGGTGGTCGCCTTGGTCTCGGACGCCTCCTCGACCATGCGCACGATCCGGGCGATCACCGAGTCGGAGGCGTCGCGTTCCACCCGTACGAGCAGGGCACCGACGCCGTTGAGGGTGCCGGCGAAGACCTCGTCCCCCGGTCCCTTCGCAGCGGGCAGTGGTTCGCCGGTGATGGTCGCCTGGTCGACCTCGCTCGCGCCGTCCAGTACGCGGCCGTCGGCGCCGACGCGTTCTCCGGGGCGTACGAAGATGGTGTCCCCGACGGTCAACTCGGCGACGGGTACGGTCCGTTCACCGTCCCCCGCGTCCTTCCGGGTGGCCGTGGCGGGGGCCAGGTCGAGGAGGCCGCGGACCGAGTCGGCGGTGCGGGCGACGGCCAGAGCCTCCAGGGCGCCGGAGGTCGCGAAGATGACGATCAGCAGGGCGCCGTCCATCACCTGGCCGATCGCGGCAGCACCCAGTGCGGCGACGATCATCAGCAGGTCGACGTCGAGGGTCCGGTCCCGCAACGCCTTCAGGCCTTCCCAGCCGGGCTCCCAGCCACCGGCGGCGTAGGTCAGCGCGTAGAGCGGGCCCCAGAGCCAGACCGATGTCCCGGCCAGTTGCAGGGGCAGCGCAAGCAGGAAAAGGGCGGTGGCCGCGGTGGCCCAGCGGGCCTCGGGGAGCGTCAGGACGCGGGTGCGGCGGCTGGGTGCGGTCGGCGCGGGGGACGACGGGACGACCGGGGCCGGGGTGAGAGTGTCGGACACCCGAGCACCATACAGGAACACATGAACACTCATTCATTCGTTCATGCGTGATGAGTAAGATACGGCCATGGGTCATGGAGCCGTCGTCACCGCGCAGGACGCCGCCGGGCGCGTACGTCTCGACGCGGACAATGTCGCGAAGGTGGCCACCACGCTCCAGGCCCTGTCCACACCCTCCCGACTGTTGATCCTGGCCCGCCTGCGCGAAGGCCCGCTCCCGGCGACGGAGTTGGCGGCCGAGGTGGGCATGGAGCAGTCCGCGTGCTCGCACCAGCTGCGACTGCTTCGCAACCTGGGCCTGGTCGTCGGCGAACGCCGCGGGCGTTCCGTGGTGTACACGCTGCACGACCACCACGTCGCCGAGCTCCTCGACCAGGCGGTCTACCACGTGGAGCACCTGCGGCTCGGCCTGAGCGACACGGACACCGACACGGAGACGGGCACCGCCGGATAGCCCCCCGGGCCGACACCGCACTGCACGCGACGGGTGTCGCCTGATGGCTAATTGCTAAATTTCGCAATTGACTAGATGCTTTACTTCCTGTGTTCGCATACACCTGGCGTCCATCCACGAACGCCAGGCGGAAACGAGGGGAGCCGGACGTGTCCGTTTCGCTGTACCGGGCCACGGCGGAGTGAGCGGGTCCGTCGTCCGCCGCGCATGGGGCGCGGTGCGGTCGCTGCTACCCGTGCGTGCCGATGCCGAGGCGATGGCCCGCGCTCCGCGCCGGGATCTTCTCGCCGGGTTGACCGTGGCGATCGTGGCACTCCCCCTCGCACTCGGTTTCGGCGTCTCCTCCGGCCTGGGCGCGGCGGCGGGGCTGGCGACCGCGGTGGTCGCTGGTGCGCTGGCAGCGGTTTTCGGCGGATCGAATCTGCAGGTGTCGGGGCCGACCGGGGCGATGACCGTGGTCCTCGTACCGATCGTCGCCCAGTACGGGCCGGGCGGTGTACTGACCGTCGGGCTGCTGGCCGGGCTGCTGCTGATAGGGCTTGCCCTGGCCCGTGCGGGCAAGTACATGCGATACGTGCCCGCCCCCGTCGTCGAGGGCTTCACACTCGGCATCGCCTGCGTGATCGGGCTGCAGCAGCTCCCGAACGCGCTCGGGGTGGCGCGGCCCCAGGGCGACAAGGTCCTCACGGTCGCCCGGCGCGCCGTCGAGGCGTTCGTCAGCCATCCCAACTGGACAGCGCTCGTACTGGCCACGGGTGTCGCGCTGGTCATGCTGCTCGGTGCGCGTTGGCGGCCGACCGTTCCGTTCTCCATCGTCGCGGTGATCGTCGCCACCGTGCTGGCACAGGTCCTCCACCTGGACGCGGCCACGCCGATCGGAGATCTGCCCGCCGGCCTGCCCGCACCATCACTCGCGTTTCTCGACCTGTCGGCGCTGTCCTCGCTGCTCGCCCCGGCCGTGGCGGTGGCGGCGCTCGCCGCGCTGGAGTCGCTGCTGTCGGCTACCGTCGCGGACGGTATGACGGTCGGCCAGCGGCACGATCCGGACCGGGAGCTCTTCGGGCAGGGCATCGCCAACCTCGCCGCCCCGTTGTTCGGCGGCGTCCCTGCCACCGCCGCGATCGCACGGACCGCCGTGAACGTCCGTACGGGTGCCGGTTCCCGGCTTGCCGCGCTCACCCATGCCGTGATCCTGGCGGTGATCGTCTTCGTGGCGGCACCGCTGGTCTCGAAGATCCCGCTGGCCGCGCTGGCGGGCGTCCTGCTGGCCACCGCGATCCGCATGGTCGAAGTCGGCTCGCTGCGGGCGATGGTCAGGGCGACCCGCTCCGACGCGCTGATCCTGGTTCTGACCGCCCTCGCCACCCTCGTCCTCGACCTGGTGTACGCGGTGATCATCGGCCTGGTCGTCGCGGGCGCCCTCGCGCTCCGGGCCGTGGCCGCGCAGGTCCGCCTCGACGAGGTCCCACTGGACCGGGGCGACCACAGCGCCGAGGAGCATGCCCTGCTGGCGGAGCACATCGTCGCCTACCGCATCGACGGGCCGCTGTTCTTCGCCGCCGCGCACCGATTCCTGCTCGAACTGACCGAGGTGGCGGACGTACGGGTCGTGGTCCTGCGGATGTCCCGGGTGTCGACCATGGACGCGACCGGTGCTCTGGTGCTGAAGGACGCGGTCCAGAAGCTGAACCGGCGCGGTATCGTCGTCCTGTTCTCCGGCATACGTCCCGGCCAGCGCCAAGTCCTCGACTCCGTCGGCCTGTTGGACCTGCTGCGCCGGGAGGACCGCGAGTACGGCACCACCCCCGAGGCGATCCAGGGGGCGCGCGATCACCTGGAATCCACCGGACTCCTGTCCGCCGTGCCCGCCCCGCTGACGAATCCCGGGCCCCCGGTCACGGACAGGAACACCACCACGACAGGGTCCTCGGGCCACAGCGAGGAGGCACCCCGATGAGCACCGCAACCGCCGGGCTGCGGACGCTCGACGAGGTCTGGGCATCCTGGCACCGGCACCGGCAGGACGGTGACTTTCGCCGGGCCCAGCGAGGTGATCGTCGACCCGAACGAGGCGGCGCACCACCGAGGCACGCCCACCCGTCGGACGTACACCCTCCTGGGGCGGTCGTCCGCGTCCGCCCCCCGGACCGTATCCGGGTTTCCGGCCGGCCCGAGGGAGGAAAGGCCGATGGCCTGGGCACTCCCGAGGCGGCAGGCGGAGCGCATGAACCAGGTGACGCCCGGGCCTCACGAAGGCACGGCCGAGGTTCGTACGACCGGTTTCCGCTGCCGGATTCGGTACGGCGGGCGTGGAGGGCGAGGATGAGCGCCATGGTGTTCATGAAGGGGTGGATGCGATGCGCCGAGAACCGGCAGGTGCGGCCGTACCGCTGTCCCGGGGAGGCGACGGCACGATGAGTACGCCGCTGTACCAACTCAAGGCCGAGTTCTTCAAGACCCTCGGGCATCCGGCCCGCATCCGCGTCCTGGAACTGCTGAGCGAACGTGAGCACGCGGTCGCCGAGATGCTGCCCGAGGTGGGCATCGAGCCCGCGCATCTGTCGCAGCAACTGGCGGTGTTGCGCCGGGCCAACCTGGTCGTCACCCGCAGGGAGGGCTCGACCGTGTACTACTCGCTGACCAGCCCGCACGTGGCCGAACTGCTCCGGGTCGCGCGGATCATCCTGTCCGGCGTGCTGACCGGACAGGCGGAACTGCTGGCCGACCTGCAGGCAACCCAGGAGGGGGCGAACCCGCCCTCCTGACACCGCGACGGCCCGGCGTCGGCCTGCTCGGCGCCGGCAGTCGGTGCCCCGAGCCTCGCCACGGCCCTCTCCGTCCGGCCAACGGCGAACCCCCGCCGTCAGCAGCGCACTTGGCCAGTGAACGCCTCGAACGCCTGATCGTCGAAGAGGACGAACCGCACCTCCTCGACCGCGGTCTCCGTGGCCCGCACCGTCTCCACCGCGATACGAGCCGCGTCCTCCATCGGCCATCCGAAGATGCCTGCGGAGACGGCGGGGAACGCCACCGTGCGGGCGCCGAGTTCATCGGCCACTCTCAGCGACTCCCGGTAGCAGGAGGCCAGCAGTGCCGATCGGTCCTCCTCGGGGAGGTATCGGGGTCCCACCGTGTGAATCACCCAGCGTGCGTCCAGGTTGCCCGCGGTCGTGGCGACCGCCTTGCCGGTGGCCAGCCCTTTCCCGTAGTGACCGGCGCGCAGGGCTCGGCAGGCGGCGAGGATCTCGGGGCCGCCTCTGCGGTGGATCGCCCCGTCGACGCCTCCGCCACCCAGGAGTGAAGAATTCGCCGCGTTGACGATCGCGTCGGCACTCTGTCGGGTGATGTCGCCCTTGACAAGCACGATCGCGGTCATGACTGCCTCAGCCTTCTCCAGACGGCCTTGGCCGCGTTGTGGCCCGACATGCCGTGGACACCCGGGCCCGGCGGGGTGGCCGAGGAGCAGATGAAGACGGCCGGGTGCGGGGTGGCGTACGGGAACAGGGAGAGCTTGGGGCGCAGCATCAGCTGGAGGCCGCTGGCCGCGCCGGAACCGATGTCGCCGCCGACGTAGTTGGCGTTGCGGGCCGCGAGTTGGGGCGGGCCGGCGGTCGCGCGGGCGAGGACCCGGTCGCGGAAGCCGGGGGCGAAGCGCTCCAGTTGGCGCTCCATGGCGTCGGTGAGGTCGCCCGTCCAGCCGTTCGGGACGTGTCCGTAGGCCCAGAACACCTGCTTGCCCTCGGGTGCCCGGGAGGGGTCGACGACGCTCGGCTGGACGGTGATGAGGAAGGGAGTGTCGGGCGCCAGGCCTTCCCGGGAGGCGGCGCGCAGGGCGGTGTCGATCTCGGCTCGGTCCCCGGCGACCTGCACCGTGGTCGCTCTGCGGGCCTCCGGCGCCGTCCACGGCACGGGACCGTCCAGTGCGTAGTCGATCTTGAAGACGCCCGCGCCGTAGCGATAGCGCTCGTAGTAGCCGCCGAAGCCCGCGATGCGGGCCAGCGCGGTGGGTGAGGTGTCGAAGACGTACGCACGCGCGGGTGGCAGGTCGTCCAGCCGCTTGACCTCGTAGTCGGTGTGGACGGTACCGCCGAGGTCCGTCAGATACGCGGTGAGCGCGTCGGAGATCGACTGGGAGCCGCCGCGGGCGACCGGCCAGCCGCGGGCGTGTGCCGCCAGGGCGAAGACCAGGCCGACGGCGCCGGTTGCGACCCCGTTCAGCGGGGCCATGACGTGTCCGACGAGGCCTGCGAACAGGGCTTTCGCCCGCTCGTCGCGGAAGCGGCGCATCAGCCAGGTCGAGGGCGGCAGGCCGACCAGGCCGAAGCGGGCGAGGGTGACGGGGTCGCGGGGCAGTGAGGTCAGGGGCAGGGACATGAAGTCGTGGGCCAGCGTGTCCCACCTGCTGAGGAACGGCTCGACCAGCCTGCGGTACGCGCCCGCGTCACGCGGCCCGAAGGAGGCGGCCGTCTCGGCGACGGAACGGGCCAGCACGGCGGCCGTGCCGTCCGGGAACGGATGTGCCATGGGCAGGTCGGCGTGCAGCCACTCCAGCCCGTACCTCGCCAGCGGCATCGCCCTGAACGCCGGGGAGTTGACGCCCAGCGGGTGCGCCGCCGAGCAGGGGTCGTGGCGGAAGCCGGGCAGTGTCAGCTCCTCCGTTCGGGCGCCACCGCCCACGGTGTCGCGCGCCTCGAAGACGGCCACGGAGAAACCCCGCCGGGCCAGCTCCACGGCAGCCGTCAGCCCATTGGGCCCCGCCCCCACCACGACCGCATCGAGCATCGACGGCACCTTCGGACTCCTTTGTCAGCCGACGGCCACTTCAGATCAGGATATGCCGGGACACCGACAGTGCCCGGCGCGGGTAACCTCGGCCGGATGACGCGCCGTTTCCGCATCCAATCGCCCGGCGAGGACGCCGACGACACCGCCTGGTACTGGTTCGAGGTAGAGGAAGACGGCTGGGTGCTGCGGCAGGCGGTGTTCGAGGCGGCACTGGAGATCCCGCGATCCTGCGAGCCCCTCCAGAATGCCGACGGCACCACCTCCGGCGGCGCCTCGATGGCCGCAGCACAGGCCCAACTGGCCCTCGTGCGAGAGCGGTTCGGACGCCTTGGCGTCCAGCTCTACCGGACCGTGTACGGGGCGTTCACCGAGGGCGCCGTGGAGGTGCCGCCGGAGGCGGTGGACGTGACCGAGGCAGAGTTCGAGCGGGCGTGGTCCACGGCCCTGCGGCATCGGCACCTGAGCCACTACGTCACCGGCCCGCTGCCGGAGGGCTCGCTGGTCACCGGCATGGTGTGCGCGCTGCCGTGGGGACCGGGCCGGACGGGTCTGTTCGTCGACATCAACCTGCCGGTGGACGCCTTCGTGGACGTCGCCTGGCTGCCCTTCGACCCCGCGGACTGGCCGACGGTGGGCACCGTGGCCGAGTTCGAGGTCGTCACCCTGCGCTTCAGCTCGGCCCGCCCGCAGATCAGGCTGCGCCCGACAGCAGCTCCGCCACCCGGCGAGCCGTGGCCGCGTCGCGCGCAGCGGTGAACGGCAGCACGTTGCCGCCGGTTATGCGGAACGGCTCGCCCGCGCGGGTCAGATGGGCGCCGCCGGCCTCCTCGACGAGGAGGATGCCTGCGGCGTGATCCCAGGCGGCCTCCCAGGAGAACGCGGTGGCGTCCAACTCGCCCCGCGCGATGGCCAGATACTCCAGACCTGCCGACCCGCAGGCGCGCGGCCGGACGCCGTCCGTCCACAGGCCGAGCAGGGCGCGCTTCTGTTCGTCCGTCGTGTAGTCCGGGTGGGAGGTGGCCACCCGGAGGTCGCTGCCGGGCTCGGGCGCGCCCGCGCGCAGGGGTGTGCCGTCGAGGAAGGCGCCCTGTCCACGGACCGCCGTGGCGAGCTGGTCGCGGGCTGCGGCGAACGTCCACGAAGCTCGGACGACTCCCCGGTGTGCGAGCGCGACGAGCGTGCAGAAGCCGGGGTCGCCGTGGACGAACTGCCGGGTGCCGTCCACCGGGTCGACGATCCAGACCGGTGCCTCGCCCTGTATCGCCTCGTACGAGGCGGGGTTGGCGTGCACCGCCTCCTCGCCGACCACGACGGAGCCGGGCAGCAGCTTGGGCAGCACCTCGGTGAGATACAGCTCGGCCTTGCGGTCGGCGTCGGTCACCAGGTCGTGCGGGCCGCTCTTCTGGTCGACCTCGTGCGCGGCGAGCTGCCGGAAACGCGGCATGATCTCCGTGGCCGCCGCCGTACGGACCGCTTCTTCGACGTCGGACGTGTGCCGGGCGAGAAACTCTTCGATGGTTTCGTTTTCTTCGATCATGCCTCCATGAGAGCACGCGGCACTGACAATCCCCGCCGGGCCGGTGGACATGGGATGGAATCCGCCTGAAGACCAGGATTCGGACATCAGCGCCCGACCGCGTACCCCTGCATCCCCCGCGGATTCGCCGCCGCCGACAGAACACCCGTCTCCGGGTCCCGGGCTACCGCGCACAGCCGGCCCTCGGACCAGTCGTCACCGATCGTCACGTCATGCCCCCGGCGGCGCAGCTCCTCGACCACGTCGCCCGCCGTGCGGGCCTCCATGGTGACGCTGCCGGGGCGCATGCCGCGCGGGTAGAAGGACCCCGGGAAGCTGTCGTTGTGCCAGTTCGGGGCGTCGATCGCGCCCTGGAGGTCCAGGCCGCCGCGCACCTCGGGGCGGAGGGCGACCGCGAGGAAGAAGTGCAGCTGCCACTGGTCCTGCTGGTCCCCGCCGGGTGTACCGAAGGCCAGCACCGGCACTCCGTCGCGCAGCGCGACGGAAGGGGTGAGGGTGGTCCGGGGGCGGCGGCCCGGGGTGAGGGAGTTCGGCAGTCCCTCCTCCAGCCAGGTCATCTGGAGCCGGGTGCCGAGGGGGAAGCCCAGTTCGGGTACGACGGGGTTCGACTGGAGCCAGCCGCCGCTGGGCGTGGCCGCGACCATGTTGCCCCAGCGGTCGACGACGTCGAGGTGGCAGGTGTCGCCCCGGGTGGAGCCGTCGGAGGCGATCTCCGGCTCGCCGGGCACGAGTGAGGTCGGGAGCCTGGCGACCGTCGGCTCCCCGGCCCCCAGAGGGTTGAATCCTGGCTCGTCCGTGGCCACCACGCGCGCGTGTGCGCACAGTCGCGGGGTGCGGCCGTCAGGGCTGCCCGGTCGTAGCTCGTAGGAGGCGCTGTCCCCGACGAGGGTCCGCCGGTCGGCGTTGTAGGCGTCCGACAGCAGTCCGTCGAGCGGCACATCGGCTCCGCCCGAGGCGTCCCCGTACCAGGCCTCTCGATCCGCCATGGCGAGCTTGCAGCCCTCGATCAGGAGGTGGACGTAGTCGGCGGACCCGTATGCGGGCAGCTCGGGCGGGAGCAGCGCGAGCTGCTGGAGGAAGGCCGGGCCCTGGCTCCAGGGGCCGGCCTTGCAGAGGGTCCAGCCGCGCCAGTCGTAGGTCGCCGGGGCCTCGTAGGCCGCGGACCAGGAGGCGAGGTCGGTGGCTGTCAGGGTGCCGCTGTGGTGCCTGCCGCTGGTGTCGAGGGTGGGTCGGGCGGACTGGCGCAGGAGCGCCTCGGCGATGAAGCCGGTGCGCCACACCTGCCGTGCCGCCTCGATCCGGGCGACGCGGTCCCCTGCCCCGGCGACCTCTCGAAGCAGGCGCTTCCAGGTGGCGGCCAGCGCGGGATTGCGGAACAGCCGGCCGGGCCGGGGCGCCTGTCCGCCGGGCAGGTACAGGTCCGCGGACGAGGTCCACTCCGTCTCGAACAGTTCCCGTACGGTCTCGACGGTCGCGCCGATGTTCTCCACGGGCGCGTGCCCGTCCTCGGCGTACCCGATGGCGTACTTCAGGACGTCGGCAAGCGGCTTGGTGCCGTGGTCGCGGAGCAGGAGCATCCAGGCGTCGAAGGCACCGGGGACGGCGGCGGCGAGGGGCCCGGTGCCCGGTACGAGGTCGAGCCCCAGCCCTCTGTAGTGCGCGACCGTGGCCCCGGCGGGCGCGACGCCCTGCCCGCACAGCACCCGCACCTCGCCACCGGCCGGGGCGATGATGATCGGCACCTCACCGCCGGGCCCGTTGAGATGCGGTTCGACGACGTGCAGGACGAAGCCCGCGGCGACGGCGGCGTCGTACGCGTTGCCGCCGTCCTCCAGCACGGCCATCGCCGACTGCGAGGCCAGCCAGTGCGTGGAGGACACCATCCCGAAGGTGCCCTGGAGCGTGGGTCGGGTGGTGAACACGGGCGGCTCCTTCACTGCGGCACACGATCCGATGATCGTACGTACCCCGTGCCGTGCCTCCGGCACACCGCCCGCCTCGCCCCCTCGCGGCGTTCCGGGTCGTCCAGTCACTGTTCGACGCCACCCATGAGCCAGGCGACGCCCTCCAGCCCGTACTGGCCTTCCGGGACGAGTCCGGCCTCGGTGAACTCGGCCGGGACCTCGGTCGGTTCCGCGAGGTAGGCGGTAGTGAAGGTGCCCTGGCCCGTGCCGTGCCTGCCATGGGTGCTGACGTCGTCGGTACGGGCCGGTGCGCCTCGGCCAACGCCCGCACCCGGTCCGGGCGTGACCCCCGGCAACCGCCCCGCCCGGAACCCGTCCCGCGCCGGCCACTCCGCATGCACCCCGCTGCCCCCGCCGACGTCCAGCACGCACGCGGGAACCGCGGGCAGCAGCCGGGCGATCAACTGTCCCGTATCGCACGGCACATGGTATTGACCCCAGCCAGCCGCATTAGAAGCGAATTGGGCACTATAGACGTAGATTTGCGCATTCCGACGGACAGTCCGGGCGGCCGACCGCAAGTGACAGTCATCGCACCGCCACGGAGCGAGTTCTTACTTCCGCCCCACAGACAGGCATGTGACACTGGCGTCCCGTCCGGAGTGCGGACCCCCCTCCGCACCGTCCCCCACGAGAAGTGCGCCTTGAGCCTCCCTCTGCCGCTCGCACTCACCACCCGCCTGGCGCCCGTCGCCGTGCTCGCCACCGCCGGCTGGGCCCTGTCCTCGGGTCCGCTCGCCTCGGCGCCGACCGACAACCAGGAGACGGCGGCCACCACCGGCGCGTCCGCAGCGCCCACCGCGCCCTCGACGTCGGCGGCCACGAAGACCTTCGCCGCCGCCCCCGCGCCCTGCTCGGCCGTGACCCCGGGGACGATCAAGTCCCTTGTGCCGGGCGCCAAGGCGGCCGGCAAGGAGATCCCGTCGACGGACACGGATGCCCGCCGCACCTGCTCCTGGAACGCGCTCAAGGGGTACGACTACCGCTGGCTCGACGTGTCGTTCGAGCTGTCCGACACGGACGCGGCGGCGGAGAAGACGTACAAGGACCGCCTGACGGAGAAGAGCGGCGGCGGTGTGGTGCCGGGTCTCGGTGACGCCGCCTACTCCGTCGTGAACCTGACCACAGAGGACAAGCAGCAGACCCGCGAGGGTGTGGTCCTGGTCCGCGCGTCGAACGCGCTGGTGGTGATCACGTACAACGGCAGCGACTTCGAGTCGAAGAAGGCGCCCACCACCGATGTGATCAACAAGGGCGCCATCAAGGCGGCCCGGGACGCGGTGGCAGCACTGGAGGGCAGCCGGTAGAACCGGCCGCCCTCCGGGGCACCTCACGGGGTCAGACGGTGGTCGTCTCCGTCACCTCGTCCCGCCCCCTGCCGGTCGCCAGCATCAGCGCCAGGTAGAGCACCATCGAGGTGCCAAGGCCCACGGCCCAGCCGTAGTCCGCCAGGGAGGACAGCGCCGGGATGGGCCGCCCGTCGATGATGGGCGCGAAGTTGGCGCCGCCGACGGCCAGTACGCCACCGACCAGGAAGGCGACTACCGCGCGCCAGTTCCAGCCGTTGTCGTACCAGTAGCGTCCGCCCGCCCGGTACAGGTCGGCGAGGTCGAGCTTGCCGCGGCGCAGGATCCAGTAGTCGGCGATGAGGATGCCGGCGACCGTGCCGAGGAGCCCGCCGACCAGACCGAGCCAGGTGAAGATGTAGCCCTGCGGGTCGGAGTACAGCTTCCACGGGAAGATCAGCACGCCGAGCACACAGGTGGCGAGCGCGCCGGTCCGGAAGCTGATCCTGCGCGGGGCGATGTTGGAGAAGTCGAAGGCCGGCGAGACCAGGTTGGCCGCGACGTTCACGGACAGGGTCGCCACCAGCACGGTGACCAGGGCGAACAGCAGCCCGAAGACGTTGTCGGTCTTGGCGGCGAGCTGTACCGGGTCCCAGATGGCCTCGCCGTACACGGCCTGCGAGCCCGAGGTGACCATGACGGACAGGAACGCGAAGAGCGTCATCGTGGTCGGCAGACCGAGCGCCTGCCCCCACGTCTGGGCCTTCTGGCTCTTGCCGTACCGGGTGAAGTCCGGGATGTTCAGCGACAGCGTGGACCAGAAGCCGATCATGCCCATGAGTGCGGGCGCGAAGATCTTCCAGAAGTCCGGGCCGTAGCCCAGCTTGGAGGGCTGGTCGAGCAGCGGGCCGAAGCCGCCGGCCTTGTCGGCCATCCACCACAGCATCACACCGGCGCCGAGGAGCACGAAGGGCGCGGCCCAGTTCTCGAACCGGCGGATGGTCTCCATGCCCCGGTAGATGATGGCGACCTGGATCGCCCAGAAGATGGCGAAGGACAGCCACATCGTCCAGGCGTAGCCGCCGATCTTCCCGGCGTCGCTCCAGCCGTTGCCGATGAGCTTCCCGGCGAGGAAGTAGATCGCCTCGCCGCCGATCCACGTCTGGATACCGAACCAGCCGCACGCCACCAACGCCCGTACGACAGCCGGCAGGTTGGCGCCGCGCACCCCGAAGGAGGCGCGGGCGAAGACGGGGAAGGGGATGCCGTACTTCGGCCCCGCGTGCCCGGTGAGCAGCATCGGGATGAGCACGATCACGTTCGCCAGGGCGATCGTGAGCACGGCCTGCTTCCAGTCCATGCCCACGGCGATCAGACCCGAAGCGAGGGTCCAGGAGGCCGTGTTGTGGGCCATGCCCACCCAGAGAGCCGAGAAGTTGTACGTGTTCCAGGTGCGCTTCTCAACCGGAACCGGCAGCAGGTCCTCGTTGGCGTACGGCCCGCTGGGAACGGGCGCGTCGGGGGAGATCTCCACCCGGCCGTCGGGGAGGGTGAGTTGGGAGGACGGCGGTATGGCCGTGGGAGCGGTGTCGGTCATGGGCAGGCCAATCAATGAGGTGGGTCGGGAAAGGCCGTGCGGGTGGCGCGTTGGGGGATGCGCACAGGACACCCGGAGGAGTCCTGACCCTCTCCCCGGCAACCTGAACGCCGGGGAGAGGGAGATCATGGGGAGGTAACACAGCGACGAGTTCGGGTGCGTCAGGCGTTGACGGCCGGGATCACCGTCGACCCGTAGGCGTCGATGACTTTTTCCTGGGCGTCGTGCATGTCGTAGACGGCGAACTGGTCGACGCCGAGCTCACGCAGCTTGTTGAGCTTCTCGATGTGCATCTCGGGGGTGCCGATGACGCAGAACCGGTCGACGATCTCGTCGGGCACGAACTGGGTGTCGGGGTTGTCGGCCCGTCCGTGGTGGGAGTAGTCGTAGCCCTCGCGGGCCTTGATGTAGTCGGTGAGTTCCTCGGGTACGGCGGCGGAGTGCTCGCCGTACTTCGACACCAGGTCGGCGACGTGGTTGCCGACCATCCCGCCGAACCAGCGGCACTGCTCGCGGGCGTGGGCGAGCGCCTCGGGCGAGTCGTCCTCGGTGATGTACGCGGGGGCGGCGACGCAGATCTTCACCTCGGACGGGTCGCGTCCGGCGGCGACGGCGGCTTCCTTGACCGTCTTCACCATGTACTCGGTGAGGTAGAGGTCGGCGAGCTGGAGGATGAACCCGTCGGCCTCCTCGCCGGTCATCTTGAGCGCCTTGGGGCCGTACGCGGCCATCCAGACGGGGAGTTCGGCGCCCGGCCTCACCCACGGGAACTTGATGACCGTACCGCCGAGGTCGGCCTCGTCGCCGCGGCCCAGCGAGCGGATGACCTTCATCGCGCCGCTGATCCGGGCCAGGGTGTTGGGAGTTCGGCCGGCGACGCGCATCGCGGAGTCGCCGCGGCCGATGCCGCAGACCGTGCGGTTGCCGAACATGTCGTTGAGGGTCGCGAAGGTGGAGGCGGTGACCTCCCAGGTGCGGGTGCCCGGGTTGGTGACCATCGGGCCGACCGTCAACTTCTCGGTGCTGGAGAGGATCTGACTGTAGATCACGAACGGTTCCTGCCACAGCACGGCGGAGTCGAAGGTCCAGCCGTACGTGAAGCCGTTGCCCTCGGCGCGCTGCATCAGCTCGATGACACGCGAGGCCGGCGGGTCGGTCTGCAGGACGAGGCCGAAGTCCATGAGCGCTGCTCCTAGTTCAGATCAGGTACTGACAGGTGGAGCGGGGGGTGTAGACGCCGTGACCCGCGCGTCCGGTGAACTCCCGCTCGGTGATGACGAGTTCGCCGCGCGAGAGGACGGTCTCGACGCGGCCGGTGAGCCGCTTGCCCTCGTACGCCGAGTAGTCGACGTTCATGTGGTGCGTCTCGGCGGAGACGATCTGCTCGGCGTGCGGGTCGTAGATGACGACGTCGGCGTCGGCGCCCGGGGCGATGGTGCCCTTCTTCGGGTAGAGGCCGAACATCCGGGCCGGGGTGGCGCAGGCGATCTCGATCCAGCGGCGGCGGCTGATGTGCCCGTCGACGACGCCCTGGTGGAGGAGGTCCATGCGGTTCTCGACGCCCGGGAGCCCGTTGGGGATCTTCGAGAAGTCGCCGCGGCCCAGTTCCTTCTGGCCCTCGAAGCAGAACGGGCAGTGGTCCGTGGAGACGACCTGGAGGTCGTTGGTCCTCAGGCCCCGCCACAGGGCGGCCTGGTGGTCCTTGGGCCGCAGCGGCGTGCTGCACACGTACTTCGCGCCCTCGAAGTCCGGCTCCGCGAGGTTGTCCGTCGACAGGAACAGGTACTGCGGGCAGGTCTCGCCGAAGACGTTGAGCCCCTCGTCGCGCGCCCGTGCCAGCTCGGCGACTGCCTCCTGCGCCGAGACGTGGACGACGTACAGGGGTGCCCCGGCGACCTGCGCGAGCTTGATGGCGCGGTGCGTGGCCTCCGCTTCGAGGAGGGCCTTGCGGACCTCGCCGTGGTAGCGGGGGTCGGTCTCGCCCCGGGCCAGCGCCTGCTCCACCAGCACGTCGATGGCGATGCCGTTCTCGGCGTGCATCATGATCAGTCCGCCGTTCTCGGCGGAGCGCTGCATGGCGCGCAGGATCTGGCCGTCGTCACTGTAGAAGACGCCCGGGTAGGCCATGAACTGCTTGAAGGAGGTGACACCCTCCTCGACCAGGAGGTCCATCTCCTTGAGCGTGTCCTGGTTCACGTCGGAGACGATCATGTGGAAGGCGTAGTCGATGGCGCAGTTGCCGTCGGCCTTGGCGTTCCAGGTGTCGAGTCCGTCGCGCAGCGACCGGCCGACGCTCTGCACGGCGAAGTCGATGATCGTGGTCGTACCGCCCCAGGCGGCGGCCCGGGTACCGGTCTCGAAGGTGTCCGAGGCGGCCGTACCGCCGAACGGCAGTTCCATGTGGGTGTGCGCGTCGACGCCGCCGGGGATGACGTACTTTCCGGTGGCGTCTATGGTCCGCTCGGCCGTCCAGGCCTCGGCGGTGGCGCTTCCGCTGGTGGCGAGGGCGGCGATGCGGCCGTCCTCGATGAGGACGTCGGCGTGGATCTCGTCGGACGCGGTGATGACTAGTCCGCCTCGGATGACAGTACGGCCGGTCACGGGTTCACGCTCCTCGGTTGTCTACAAAGTGCCGGTTGTCTGTGGCTGGTCGCGCCCCGCGGCGGAGCCGCATATGGACGCTGCCCCGCGCCCCTGAAAGCGGGGCGCGGGTGTGAGCGTCGGTCTGTTACGGCGCCGTGAGCGGGCCGTACGCGTCCGGGCGGCGGTCGCGGAAGAACTGCCAGCGGTCGCGGACCTCGCGCAGCTTTTCCAGGTCCAGGTCGCGGACGACGAGTTCGGTCTCCTTGTCGCTCGCCACCTCGCCGACGAACTGTGCCTCCGGGTCCACGAAGTACGAGGTCCCGTAGAAGTCGTTGTCGCCGAGTTCCTCGACGCCGACCCGGTTGATCGCGCCGACGAAGTACTCGTTGGCGACGGCGGCCGCCGGCTGCTCCAGCTGCCACAGGTAGGCGGACAGCCCGCGCGAGGTGGCCGACGGGTTGAAGACGATCTCGGCGCCTTCGAGACCCAGCGCACGCCAGCCCTCCGGGAAGTGCCGGTCGTAGCAGATGTAGACGCCGATCCTGCCCACGGCCGTGTCGAAGACCGGCCAGCCCGCGTTGCCCGGACGGAAGTAGAACTTCTCCCAGAATCCGGCGACCTGCGGGATGTGGTGCTTGCGGTACTTGCCGAGGTACGAGCCGTCCGCGTCGATCACGGCGGCCGTGTTGTAGAGGACGCCGGGCTGCTCCTCCTCGTACATCGGCAGGACCAGGACGATGCCCAGTTCCCTGGCGAGCGCCTGGAAGCGCTTCACGATCGGGCCGTCCGGGATCTGCTCGGCGTACTCGTAGAACGCCTTGTCCTGGACCTGGCAGAAGTAGGGGCCGTAGAACAGCTCCTGGAAGCACATGACTTGAGCACCCTGGGCCGCCGCGTCGCGGACCGCCTGCTCGTGGACCTGGATCATCGACTCCTTGTCGCCCGTCCAGGCAGTCTGGAAAATGGCGGCGCGAATCACCCTGCTCATCGGGACCTCCGGTCACTCGGTGTACGGCGAGCCTAGGAAGCCCGAAGAGCGGGTTTGAGTTGCACGGTGTCACGCCTGCGAGCGTTCGGCGTTCCACGGTGTCACCCTTGCGTCGGCCCATGTTTCACCACTGTTTTCCCAGGTCCTTCGATGTTTCGGAGCGGTAAGACGGAGCAATGGGGAGTGCGGTCATCGGCCTTGCTGAGCGTCGTGCGCGAGAAGGGCGATGTGCACGGATGCGGCCTGCTCGAAGTCGTCGAGATCGAGCCCGAGCCGCGTCTCTATCGCCTCCAGCCGCCGGTAGAGCGCGGGCCGTGAGACGTGATGCAGTTGCGCGGTACGCGACTTGTTGCGCCCGGTGGCGAGATAGGTCCGCAGCACGGGCAGCAGCTCGGACTCGCCCCCGACCCCGCACAGCAGCCCGTCCAGCTCCCGCTCCGCGAACGCCTGCACGTGCGGATCGTCCCGCAGCAGCCGGACGAGCCCGCGCAGCCGTACGTCCCTCAGGTGCACCAGCACCGGCAGTTCCTGCCCCGCCGGGGTGTCCGCGACGGCCGCGGCGACGTGCAGCGCCTCCCGCAGTCCGGTGGGTACGTCGTCCCAGTTGGCGAGTGCCTCGGCGGCGGCCACGACGGTCCGGCCCCCGCCGGTCTCGGTGCGCAGCCGGAGCGCGAAGTGCGCGGCGAGCGCCTTGGCGTCCTGGTCCCGGGCCAGGCTCAGCAGGACGGCGGTGGCGTCGTCGGCGAGTTCGGCGACCAGCCCCGGCAGACCCAACAGCCTTAGTACGCGGTCGAGTTCGGCGGGGTCACCGTCCCGAACGACGAGCGGCACGAAGGTCCGCCGGTTGACGGGCAGCCCGGCGGCCCGTGCGCGCGGAAGCAGCTGCCTGGCCGGTACGACTCCGCTCACCAGGTCCGTCAGCAGGCTCTGCGCGGACTGCTCCTCCCAGGTGTGCACGGAGCCCCCGAGCATGCGGTGCAGGACGAGTGCCTCGGCGGCCCGGTCGGCGAGCAGACGCCCGGTCGCGGCGTCACCCCGATACCCGCAGAGGACGATCCGCCCCCACCTCTCCCCCCGCCCGCCCAGCTCGGCCCGGATCCACCCGTCGCCCTCGCTCCCGCCGGCCTGCCGGGAGATGCGCTCCCAGTCCCGCAGCACGTCGTCCACGGCCGACCGCTCCCCCGAGGTGGCGAGGACCCGATGGGCGAGGTTGGTGACGACGACGGGACAGGCGCTGTGCGAGGCGACCTCGTCGAGGAGACTCTGCAGCGGGGCGCCGGAGGTGATGAGCCCCGTGAGAGCGGTCCGTACGGCCTCGGACAGGCTCACGGCGGCGAACTTCCGCCGCACCAGCCGGGACTGGACCTCCTCCGTCAGCTCCGCGAAGGGGAACGGCCGGTGGAGCACCACCATCGGCAGCCCGCACCGCTCGGCCGCGCGCCGCATGACGTCCGGCGGCGCCGGGAAGGCGCGGCCGAGCCCGAGGACGACGGCGGCGGCCTCCGCCCGGTGCAGCGAGCGGATGTACTCGACCTGAGCCTCTTCGTCCCCGGCGAGCAGCACCCCGGTCGTGAGGATCATCTCGCCGCCGCTGAGCATCACCCCGACGTCGGCCGCCTCGGCGACATGCACCCAGCGCACGGCCCGGTCGAGCTGGCCGGCGCCGGCCACCACCTCGGGCTCGCCCGCGAGCACCCGTTCCAGGCCGAGGACCTGGCGGACCGACAGGGCGGGTTCCAAGGTGGTGGTCATGAGCATGGCCGTCTCTCTTACTGTGGTGTTACTGGACGCAGCTCCTCAGAGCGCGTTCGAGGATCGCGGCGCCCTCCTCGGCCTCCGCGACGGTGAGGGACAGCGGCGGTGCGATGCGCAGCGCGCTGGTGTTGTGGCCGCCGCCCTTGCCGAGCAGCAGCCCCTCCTCCCGGGCCGCTTCGAGCACGGCGGCGGCGGTGTCCGGGTCGGCGGTGTCGGTGCCCGGCTTCACCAGCTCGACGCCGATCATCAAGCCGCGCCCGCGGACCTCCCGTACGCCCGGAAGCTGCGCGGCGACGGCCCGCAGCCGTTCGATGAGTAGTCCGCCGACGCGCCGCGCGTTGCCCTGGAGGTCGTGTTCCAGGAGGTAGGTGAGGTTGGCGAGGCCGGCCGCCATGGTGATCTGGGTGCCGCCGAAGGTCGAGATGGAGTTGGAGTCGAGGCAGTTCATGATCTCGGCGCGGGCCACGACCCCGCCGATGGACATGCCGTTGCCGATGCCCTTGGCGAAGGTGATGATGTCCGGCGGACCGTTCTCCGCGTGCGCCTGCCAGCCCCAGAAGTGCTCTCCGGTGCGCCCCCAGCCGGTCTGCACCTCGTCGGCGATCCAGAGGATGCCGCGTTCATCGAGCACCCGACGGAAAGCCGCGTACAGCCCGTCCGGCGGCGAGGTGAAACCACCGACGCCCTGGATCGGCTCGGCGATCAGGGCCGCCGGCGGGCGGACGTGACCGAGCAGGTCCTCCAGGTCGGCGACGCAGGCGGCGATGAACTCGTCGTCGCCGAGGTCGGCGTAGGGGCCTCGGCTGCGGACGCCACCGTGGACGTACAGGGTCTGGAGCGGCGACAGGGAGGTCGGGGACCAGCCCTTGTTGCCGGTGATGCCGACCGTGCTGAAGGAGCGGCCGTGGTAGCTGTTGCGCATGGCCAGGATCTGGTTGCTGCGCCGGTAGGAGGTGGCGAGGAGGAGAGCCGTGTCGTTGGCCTCCGTCCCGGAGGTGGTGAAGAAGACCCGGGCGTCCGGGATGCCCGACAGCTCGGCGATGCGCTCGGCGAGTTCGACCATCGGCCGGTTGAGGTACAGAGTGGACGAGTGGATGATCCGCCCGGCCTGTTCGCTCACCGCCTTGGTGACCTCGGGCAGCGCGTGTGCGGTCATCGTGGTGAGGATGCCGCCGAAGAAGTCGAGGTACTGCTTCCCGTCCGCGTCCCAGACGTACCGGCCCTCGCCGTGGGTGATCTCGAGGGGGTCCTTGTAGTAGAGGGCGAGCCAGTCCGGCAGGACCGCCTTGTGACGCCCGTACAGATCGCTCACGGCTGCACCAGCCCTTCGTACGCGTCCGGCCGCCGGTCCCGGTAGAAGGCCCACTGCTGCCGGACTTCCTCGATGAGATCGAAATCAAGATCCCGCACGACGAGTTCCTCGTCCTTGTCGCTCGCGACCTCGCCGACGAACTGGCCGCGCGGGTTCACGAAGTACGAGGTCCCGTAGAAGTCGTTGTCCCCGTACTCCTCCTGCCCGACCCGGTTGATCGCGGCGACGAAGTACTCGTTGGCGACGGCGGCCGCGGGCTGCTCCAGCTGCCACAGGTGGGAGGAGAGGCCCCGGTGGGTCGCGGACGGGTTGTAGACGAGCTGCGCGCCGTTCAGACCGAGCTGACGCCAGCCCTCCGGGAAGTGCCGGTCGTAGCAGATGTAGACGCCGACCTTCCCCACGGCCGTCTCGAAGACGGGCCAGCCGAGGTTTCCGGGTTTGAAGTAGTACTTCTCCCAGAACCCCTTGACCTGCGGAATGTGGTGCTTGCGGTACTTGCCGAGGTAGGTCCCGTCGGCGTCGATCACGGCCGCGGTGTTGTAGTAGAACCCGGACTGCTCGACCTCGAACACGGGCACGACGATGACCATGCCGGTCTCGCGCGCCAGCTCCTGCATACGAACCACCGTCGGCCCGTCGGGCACGGGCTCGGCCCAGCGGTAGTGCTCGGGCTCCTGGACCTGGCAGAAGTAGGGCGCGTTGAAGACTTCCTGGAATCCGATGACCTTGGCGCCCTGCCGGGCGGCCTCACGGGCGTGCTCCACATGTTTGGCGACCATGGACCCGGTGTCACCGGTCCAGGTGGCCTGAACCAGAGCGGCACGTACGACGTTGGCCATGACCTGCTCCTTCCGGCTGGACGTCAGAGAGCCTCTACGCCCGTAGACAGAGGTCGTAGGGGCTTGAAAGTAAGCCTCCGGAAGAGCCTTGCCAAGACCATCGCCGTTAACCCGCGGAGTCGATCACGTTTCACACCCCGGTGGGCGAGTCGCGGCCGGCCGGGTTACGCGCTGTGCCCCGCGACGCGCAGGGCGTGCACCAGATCCCAGTACCGGTCCTCGGAGGCACCCCGGGCCGCCTCCAGGAGCAGCGGCACGAGGCGCTGGGGATCGACGGCGACACTGCGGACGACCTCCTCGGGGGTGCGGACCCGGACGTACGCGTCGAGCAGCGCACGCACCTCACGCTGCCTGCCCTCCTCGGCGAGCCGGAGGACGGCCTCGCCCACCTCCTGGGCCGGCCGGACGATGCCCTGCCGCAGAATCTGCTGGCCGTCGTGTCCCCGCCCGGCCGCGACGAGCGCGTCGGCGGCGGCGACCAGCCGGTCGGCCGGCAGGGAGGCGGCCTCCCAGAGCAGGGTGGCCCAGTCGGCGGCCAGCCCCGCGCGGTTCAGCTCGGCGGCGAGCAGCGGAAAGCGGGCGGCGGGCCAGTGGGAGGCCTCGACGAGCAGCGCGTGCGCCTCGCCGCTGCGTCCCTCGCCGCGCAGTCGTACGAGGTTGCGGACGGCGTCGATGGTGTCGTGCCGGGCGTCGTCGTCCAGCGCCTCCCGCACGGGAGCCGCGGACTTGGCGGCAGCGGGGGCCCCGGCGAACCGTGCGCCACGCGGGGTACGGCGACTCGGGGCGGCGGGCGCGGGTGCGGGTGCGGCCGGTGCGGGGGTGGGGTCGAGGACGGGCGTGGCGCCGGTGTCCGCGTCGTCGGTCATCCCGGCGAACCGGGCACCGCCACGGGCACGGCGCTTGGAGCGCTGCTTGGGCGCGGGGCGGGAGTCCGCGGGAGCCGGCTCGGGGACGGGGTCGGCGGCAGGCGCCGGGGGCTCGTACCAGTCGGCGGGGAGTTGCGGGGCCGTACGCTCGGCCGAGGGCTCCGAGGTGCCGGGAGCGTCGACCTGGTGGGCCGCGGGGCGGACTCCGTCACGCCCGGCGGGTGCCTCGTCGTCGGAGCCCTGACGGCCGGGACCGCGGCCGTCTCCGCGGGCGGAGCGGACGGCGTCGTGGTCGTCCGTGCGGTCGGGGCGGTCGATGCCCTCGCGCCAGGCGGCCGTCCGGTCGCCGGAGCCTTGGCCGCCTGCGCCCCGGTCGTCTCCGGGGCGGGCCGGGGTGGGGCCGTCCGAGGTCCGACGCGGGGAGTCGGGACCGTTCTCGTATCCGGTGGTCGGGTGCTGTCGGTGAGCGCCGCCGCCGCGCTGGTCGTCGTACCGGCCGGCCGTGTCGTCGGTGTCGGTGCGTTGTCTCGGCAGGCTCAGGGGGTCGCCGTCGTGCGCGTCGGCGGGATGCGGGGCGTCGGCGACGCGGCCTGCGAAGACGTCCGCATCGTCGTCGCGGTCGCGGCGCCGGAAGGGCGCCCGGCTCATCGTCAGGCGGGCCAACTGATCGAGGCGGTGACGGAGTTCGGCGCAGCGCGCGGTGGCACGTTCATGGTCGTCGTGGGCCCAGGCGAGGTCGAGGCGGAGACCTTCGGCCTCTTCGTGGGTGGCGGCGGAACCGAGCGAGCGCCCCAGGTCGGCGAGCCGGTCCGCGGCGTACTTCTGCTCCCGGAGCATGACATCGAGCCGGTCCCCGAGGGTGTCACGGGCACCGGGGCGGGCGTCGAACTCGATGAGCGAGGCCTGGTGCAGAGCACGCGCCCGCTCGGCCTCGGGGGTCACGGCCCCTGTTCCGTACACGGTGGCGAGATCCTGGAGGAGCGCCTCCACGACGTCCCAGGGCGGTACCTCGTACGCCTCCAGACAGGCACGCATACCGTCGGGGTCGCGTTCCCAGAACACGCCGCACCAGCCCGCGCCCTGATCCAGGCGGGCCAACAGGCCGTTCAGATACCGCGCGAACTCCCGCACCTGCCCCGGGAGTTGTTCCACCGCCATGACGTCCACCCCATGCCCGACCGGAGTTCTCCGCCTCGTAGAAAACACCAACTGTGTTACGGATGGGCTACGGGGGGTTTTCGGACCGGACGCAGAGTACCGCGCGCCGAGCGGAACGTGACGTGAGTCGCCGACCAATTGGCCGGAACCGCCCCTCGGGGCTCACGCGGCGACCGGGGCCAGCGGCTCGCACCGCCCGACCAGTTCGTCCATGGACAGTCCGAGGACGCGGGCGAGCGCCGCGACCGTGAAGAAGGCCGGGGTCGGCGCACGGCCGGTCTCGATCTTGCGGAGGGTCTCGGCGGAGATACCGGCGCGGGCCGCGATCTCCGCCATGCTGCGGCCACCACGCGCCTCACGCAGCAGTCGGCCGAGCCGCTCGCCGCGTTCACGCTCTTCGGGGGTGAGAGGAGTGCGTACCATGCCACCATTCTAATACCGGTATAGTAATTGGCATGGTGGAACTCAAGACGGACACAGCAATCGACGCCATGTATGAGACGGGCCAGGTCGTCGGCAGAGGCCTGACTGCCGTTCGGGAAGCCGCTGACGTGGGCGTTTCCCTGAAGGAGCTGGACGAGGTGGCGCACGAGGTGCTGCGCGCGGCCGGGGCGACCTCCCCCTTCCTCGGCTATCGCCCCTCCTTCGCGCCCACCCCGTTCCCGGCGGTGCTCTGCCTCTCGGTGAACGACGCGATCGTGCACGGCATCCCGGACGACTACCGGCTGCGCGACGGTGACCTCGTCTCCGCCGACTTCGGCGCCGAACTGGGCGGCTGGGCGGGCGACTCGGCGATCAGCTTCATCGTGGGCGAGCCGCGTCCCGCCGACGTACGGCTCGTCGGGACCGCCGAGCGGGCCCTCGCGGCGGGCATCGCGGCGGCGGTCGTCGGCAACCGCGTCGGCGACATCGCGCACGCGATCGGCGAGGTGTGCCGCACCGCGGGCTACGGCATCCCGGAGGGCTTCGGCGGCCACGGCATCGGCCGCCGTATGCACGAGGACCCCCCGGTCCCCAACGAGGGCCGCCCGGGCCGGGGCATGCCGCTGCGCCACGGCCTGGTCCTGGCGATCGAGCCGATGCTGATCGGCAGCGGCAGGGACGGCTACCACGAGGCCCCGGACGGCTGGACCCTCCGCACGAACGACGGTTCCCGCGCGGCCCACGCGGAACACACGGTGGCGATCACGGAGTCGGGGCCCCGGGTACTCACAGCCCGGCAGGACGCGCACACGAGCCGGGCGTGACCTACGGCTCCCCGCTCATCAGGAACGGCACCTCCGACGACGCGGAGAGCATCGCGGCCCTGCACACGGCCAGTTGGCGCAGCGCGTACGCGGAGCTGATGCCCGCCGCGTATCTGGACGGCCCGCTGGCGGCGGAGCACCTCGCCAAGTGGCGGGCCCGCACGACGGCACGGTCCCACGACCGGTGCCTGCTGCTGGCCGAGCAGGACGGCGAGCTGCGCGGCTTCGTCCATCTGGACACGGCTGCGGACGGCCGGGTCCACGTGGACAACCTGCACGCCCGGCCGGGCCACGTCGGCACCGGCATCGGCCGCACCCTGCTGCACCACGGCTTCGCCTGGGCGGCCCGTCGGCACCCCGGCCAGGACGTCTACCTGGAGGTGCTGCGCGGCAACGCCCGCGCGATCTCGTTCTACGAGCGCGCGGGCGGCCTGCGAACGGCGGAACGGCCTCTGCGGATGGCCGCGGGCTTCACCCTGACGGAGTTCGAGTACACCTGGCCCGCGGCGACCGTAGGCCGCCACCAGGACGGGCGGCCGGCCTCGGACATCGTGCCGCCGCCCGCCACCGGATGATTCAGGACGCCGGCCGCACCACCATGGCCGACCCGCCGCCCCGTCGTACCGTCTCCGCCGCCGCCAGCCACTTGCCGTTCGGCAGACGCTGAACGCCGGTCGCCGCGCCGATCTCTGGGTTGAGCCGGAAGCCGTGGCCGATCGCCTCCAACCTGGTCCGCAACTCGCTGTTCCACAGGCTCGGTTCGAGCTCGGTGGTCGTCTGGTTGCGCTGGCTCGCGCGCGGCGCGGCGATGGCGTCGACCAGCGGAAGCCCCCGGTCGAGGAAGCCCGTCAGGGTCTGCAGCACGGTCGTGATGATGCTCGCGCCGCCGGGCGAGCCAAGGGCCACCACCGGCCTGCCGTGGGCGTCCAGGACGATCGTCGGGGACATCGACGAGCGCGGCCGCTTGCCAGGGCCCGGCAGGTTCGGGTCGTGGACGGCCGGGCTGGCCGGGGCGAAGGAGAAGTCCGTCAGCTCGTTGTTGAGGATGAACCCGCGGCCCGGGACCGTGATGCCGCTGCCGCCGGTCTGCTCGATGGTCAGCGTGTAGGACACGACGTTGCCCCACTTGTCGGCCACCGTCAGGTGTGTCGTGTTCTCGCCCTCGTACGTCGTCGGCGCCGCGACCCCGCTGGTGTTGCAGGCGGCGGGGTTGCGCGGGTCGCCCGGCGCGACCGGGCTCGTCAGCACCGCGTCGTCCTTGATCAGGCACTCCCGCGAGTCGGCGTACGACTGCGACAGCAGCTCCTTCGTCGGTACGTCCTCGAAGGCCGGGTCGCCCACCCAGCGCCCCCGGTCCGCGAAGGCGATCCGGCTCGCCTCGATGTATCGGTGCAGGAACTGGACCTCGCTCGCCTTCGAAAGATCCGTCCTCTCAAGGATGTTGAGGGCCTCGCCGACCGTCGTGCCGCCCGACGAGGAGGGTGCCATGGAGTAGACGCCCAGGCCTCGGTACGTCGTCTTCGAGGGCGCCTGACGCTTCGCCTGGTACGCCGCCAGATCCTTCAGCGACAGCTCGCCGGGACGCGCGTTGTAGCCCGAACCCGGGTCCACCGGCGGTTTGTTGACCGTGTCGACGATCTCCTTCGCCAGCTTCCCCCGATAGAGGACACCGACGCCCTTACGGGCCAACTCCTCGTACGTGCGCGCCAGATCGGGGTTCTTGAAGGTCGACCCGACCACCGGCAGGGCACCGCCCGGCAGGAACAGCTTCGCCGTGTCCGGGAAGTTCCTGAACCGTGCCTCGTTCGACGCGGTCTGCGACCGGAACGTGTCGTCCACCGTGAAACCGTCGCGCGCGAGCCGCTCCGCCGGCTTCAGCAGCGTCCCGAGCCCCTTGGTGCCCCAACTGTCCAGCGCCGCCTGCCAGGTCGCCGGCGTGCCCGGCGTACCGACGCCCAGTCCGCTGGTGACGGCGTCGGCGAAGGCGATCGGCTGCCCGTTCTCCAGGAACAGCCCCGAGTCGGCGGTCAGGGGCGCGGTCTCACGGCCGTCGATCGTCCTCACCGTACGGGACTTGGCGTCGTAGTAGACGAAGTAGCCGCCTCCGCCGATGCCGTTGGAGTAGGGCTCCGTGACCCCCAGCGCGGCGGCCGTGGCGACGGCGGCGTCCACCGCGTTGCCGCCCTTGCGCAGGATCTCGATCCCGGCGGCCGAGGCATCCGCGTCCACGCTCGCCACGGCACCGCCGTACCCGACGGCGACCGGGACCTTCCGCGGAGCCGTGTCCGCCGACGTGGCGCCGGAAGGTGGCGCAGCCGCCCCCACCGAGACCACTGTTGCCGAAACCGCCAGGACCGCCAGACTCCGCGCGACAGGGCGACGCATCAATACCTCCAGTCAACGACCGTCCGCGCAGCGTAACTTCATCCCCGCGGTCCCGTAAGGGCCTCTCGAACACCGTTGCGGTCGACCGCTACCATGCGCGCCCATGACTGACGATGTGCGCAATATCGTCCTCGGTGTGGTCGCGGCCGGTATCAGCGCAGCCCTCGGCTGGCTGGCCCGCACCTATCTGTGGAAGCGCAAACTCCGCCGTAAGCAGGCCTTCTTCGGGCTGCCGGACAACTCCGAGTCGCTGCTCGTGGTGAACCGGGAGGCCGGCGGCCCCGAGTTGACGGTGATGCGGCACGACGTGTTCGCGCTCCTGGAGCTCGCCGCCCTCATCAAGGACTGCAACGCCCACGCCCAGGTCGTCGCCCACGACGCCGCACAGCAGGGGTTCGGCGAGCGGACCGAGTTCTGCGTGGGCGGGCCGGCCTCCAACCGCCGCATGCTGGCGCATCTGCACTCCCTGCTCCCCGGTGTCCTTGTCAACGTCGACGCCGAACCCGGCCCGGACCGCGGTGCCTTCCAGATCGGTCCGGAGCGCTACCGCATGGAGGGGGGCAGGAGCGAGTACGTGATCCTCGCACGGCTCACCGCCGGCCAGAGCGGCGAAGCCCGACCGGTCTTCCTCTTCTGCGGCCAGCGCGCGATCACCAACCAGGCGGCGACCCGCTACCTCGCCCGCAACCACGAACGGCTGGCCCGTAAACACGGCAACAACTCCTTCGCCCTGCTCCTGAAGGTCGTCAACTCGCAGGCGTACGGACCCGATGTCGTCGAGGTCGTCACGGACATCACCCGGGTCGCGCAGACCCCGCTACCGGTACCGGCCACCGTTCCACGCAACTCCCACCGCGCCTCGTAGCGGCGCGTACGGGGAACGGTCACCTCCCGCACGGCGGTCCGGTCACCGGAAACAAGGAGAGCGGCACCCTCGTCGCGTACGTCTGCGACGGGGGCCCGCTCGGCCTCGGCAGGCCGGTCGGCCAGGTCGACCCGCTCTGCGTCGAGCACAACCCGACCGGCGCGCAGCTGACCTTCTGCCGCCGGGGAACGACCCCTCATGGGTGTCGGACCCCTGCGCGAGCAGTGATCTCCGGCTGCCGCCGGGCGAGCGCATGCCCTTCTACCGCTGCCCGCCTGGCAGCAGCGTCCCTGATTCGGCCGGTGCAACGGCCTCGACCTCGGTCCACATCCCGATGGGGATGAACGGCAAATCGTAGTCGAGGTTCGGCGCGGCCGATTTTCCGGCCCTGGCCGCCGTCGGGAGGTTGTCCGTCAGTAGGTGCACGACATCCTCAACTCCCTTGGCAGTCAGCGGTGTTGGCTTCAGTGCCGCAGGATCTTGGAGAGGAAGTCCTTGGCACGGTCGCTGCGCGGGTCGGTGAAGAACTCCTCGGGGCTGCGGTCCTCGACGATGCGGCCGTCGGCCATGAAGACGACCCGGTTGGCGGCCGAGCGGGCGAAGCCCATCTCGTGGGTGACGACGACCATCGTCATACCCTCGCGGGCCAGTTGCTGCATGACCTCCAGAACCTCGTTGATCATCTCGGGGTCGAGCGCCGACGTCGGCTCGTCGAAGAGCATGACCTTGGGATCCATGGCCAGGGCGCGGGCGATGGCGACACGCTGCTGCTGGCCGCCGGACAGCTGGGCCGGATACTTCGGCGCCTGGGAGGCGAGGCCCACCCGGTCCAGGAGCTCGCGGGAGCGCGTGTCGGCCTCGCCCTTCCTGCGCCCGCGCACCTTGACCTGGCCCAGCGAGACGTTCTGGAGGACGGTCTTGTGGGCGAAGAGATTGAACGACTGGAAGACCATCCCGACTTCGGCACGGAGCCGCGCGAGCGACTTGCCCTCGTCGGGCAGCAGCCGGCCGTCGAGCCTGATCGTCCCGGACTCGATCGGCTCCAGCCGGTTGATCGCCCTGCACAGAGTGGATTTGCCCGACCCGGACGGGCCGATGACAACGACCACCTCCCCCCTGCCCACGGTGAGATTGATGTCCTGGAGGACATGCAGCTCACCGAAGTGTTTGTTGACTTCATGCAGTTCGATCAACGGATCGACGGCCATGCCCAGCCCTACTCACTTCAGCTGTGTCGTGGTTGCCGCAAACTATCCAGACAAGAGCGCAGTTAAAGCACGACACGCACTTTTCGGGCATTAGCCGTATTTACGCCAGATGCCCGCACCGCGTCTACGACTCCGCGACCTCCGCGTACAGCTGCGACAACTCGGGAACGCCACTGGACGCCCACTCGTGCCCGGAGGAGACGACGTCGAACTCGCGACCCGACGACAGCCGTACGACGGGCTGGCCGTTCGGCCAGAAGTCCCAGGCGGCGCCGGGGACCGTCCGCACGATGACCGTGCCGAGATAGAGGCCTGCGTCGTTGCCGAGCCAGGCCAGCGACTCCTCGTCGTCCCGCCAGCCCGGCACCAGCTGGTCCAGGGCCTCCAACGAGGCGGCTGAGTCGTCGAGTTCGACGCCCGCGCGGTACGCCTGGGAGCGGAGCAGCTCGCACTCGGAGAGGAGCCCGGCGACCGCCTCGGGGTCGTGCTCCCCCTCGGAGAACACCGCCGCGCCTCGGGCGGGTCCATGCCTCTTGCGCCAGTTGCCCAGGAAAGGGATGTTCATACGTCCAGCGTGTCATTCACACCGCCGACCGCACCACAGGGCGCGCGGGGCCGCCGGTTCCGGCCAAGTTCCCCGTCCGTCCCGGTCCGGCGCACCAGCCGCATTGACGGGCCGCTGGTGGCTCCTTAGCTTCACACTGCATTGAGCGGCGGACCCAGCGGACCGGAGGGGCGGACATGCGCCGAGGTGGCCGAGGCAGGCGGGGACCGGGATTCCGAGGTCTCTGCGGACCGGGCGTCGTCCTCGCCCTCTGCGCGACTCTGACACCCCTGTCGTCCACCGCCCATGCCACCGGTCCCCTCCCCCTCACCCGGTTCTTCGACAACACCGCCGTCAGCGACGACACCCTTCCCGAGGCGGCCGACTTCGACGGTTCGGGCGCCTCCGTGTCGGCCCAGGACCTGACGGCCGCCGGCTGGACCGAGGGCCGCGCCCTCACCGTCCAGGGCGCCCGGCTGACCTGGCCGTGCCGGGAGCCGGGCGAGCCGGACAACGTCCGCGCCGCCGGCCAGCCCGTGCGCGTCCGTGGGGAGGGGGACGCCCTCGCGTTCCTCGTCGCCGGCACCGGCGGCGCCGACGTGAGCGGCGAGGGCACCGTCTCGTACACGGACGGCACACAGTCCTCGTACCGGCTGACCGCCCCCGACTGGCGCACCGGCCCTCTCGGCGCCAAGGCGGTCGCGCTGCCGCACGTGAACACCCCCACCGGTCAACTCGCCGAGAAGGCACGGCTGTACGTCGTCACCGTGCCGATCGCACGAGGGCGCCATGTCGACTCCGTCCGGCTGCCCTACGCGGCAGATCTCCACGTGTTCGCCCTCTCGGTACGGCCCGACACGGCAGGCTGGACGGGCAGTTGGGCGGCGCCGACCTCGACGTACGCGACCGTCGGCCCGTGGACCGACCGGACGCTGCGGCTGGTGGTGCACACGTCGGCCGGCGGGCCACGGGTACGGGTCCGCTTCGACAACACCTTCGCGTCGGCGCCGGTACGGATCGGCAGTGCGACGGTGGCCGTGCAGACAGCGGGCGCCACCGCCAGGGACACGCCGGTGCCGCTGACGTTCCGGGGCGCGAGCGGGGTGGAACTCCCGGCCGGGGCACAGGCGTTCAGTGATCCGCTGGACTTCGCGGTGCCCGCGGACACCAGTCTGCTGGTGAGCTTCCATCTGCCGGGCACGGTGACGGCCGCGCCACTGCACCGGCTCGCGCAGCAGCGCTCGTACGTCAGCGAGCCGGGCGACCACACGGCGGACGGCTCCCCGACGCCGTACACGTCGACGCTGACGACGTGGCCGCTGCTCACCGGGGTGGACGTCGGGGGCGGGCCCGGATCGGTCGTGGTGCTCGGTGACTCGATCACCGACGGCGAGCGGTCGACCCCGGACGCGAACCGGCGCTGGCCCGATGTGCTCGCCGACCGGCTGCTGGCCCAGAGCGCGGTCCCCCGCTACGGCGTCCTCAATCAGGGCATCGCCGCGAACCGTGTCCTCACCGACCGCTATCCGGGCGACGGTGTCTCGACCGACTCGGGCGGGGTGAGCGCCCTGCACCGCGTGGACCGGGACGTCCTCGCCCAGACCTCGGCGCGTACGGCGATCGTCTTCCAGGGCGTGAACGACCTGCGGACGGGTGCGTCGGCGGAGGAGGTCGTCGCCGGTCTGGAGGGACTGGCGGAACGGGTGCGGGCGCGCGGGATGCGGGTGCTGGTCGCGACGATCGGGCCGTGCGGGGGTGAGGCGCGGTGCACCTCGCTGGTCGACGGGCAGCGGGTGGCCGTGAACACCTGGATCCGGGAGGAGGCCGTGTCGGGCTCCTCCTCCGGCTCCGGTTTCGACGGGGTCGTCGACTTCGACGCGGCGCTGCGGGATCCGGCGCAGCCGGCGCGGTTGCTGCCCGCGTACGACAGCGGGGACCATCTGCATCCGGGCGACGCGGGGTTGGCCGCGCTGGCGGGGGCGGTGAACATCGGGGCGTTGGTTCCGTAGGCGCACCGCCCGGGTGCGATGAGCAGGTCCCCCTACACCTCCAGGTCCACCACCACGGGGGCGTGGTCCGACGCCCCCTTGCCCTTCCGCTCCTCGCGGTCCACGTACGCGTCCTTCACGGCCTGGGCGAACGGCTCGTTGCCGTAGACCAGGTCGATGCGCATGCCCCGGTTCTTGGGGAAGCAGAGCTGGCGGTAGTCCCAGTACGTGTACGGGTGGTCGTACTTCAGGGGGCGCGGGACCACGTCCGTCAGGCCCGCCTCGCGCAGGGCGGCCAGGGCCGCGCGCTCGGCCGGGGTGACGTGGGTGAGGCCCTCGAAGGCGGCCAGGTCGTAGACGTCGTCGTCCGTCGGCGCCACGTTGTAGTCGCCCAGGACCGCGAACGGGCGGCTGCCTGCCGCGTCGGCCGCGACCGCCGCCTTCAAGGCCTCGAACCAGCCGAGCTTGTAGGTGTAGTGCGGGTGGTCCACCTCGCGGCCGTTCGGCACGTACACCGACCAGACGCGGACCGGGCCGCAGGTCGCGGAGACGGCGCGGGGTTCCTCGACGCCCTCGTAGCCGGGGTCGCCGGGCAGGCCCCGCACCACGTCCTCCAGGCCCACGCGGGAGATCACCGCGACGCCGTTCCACCTGCCGGTCGCGTTGACCGCCACCTCGTAGCCCAGCTCGCGCAGTCGGTCGGACGGGAACTGTTCGGCGGCGACCTTGGCCTCCTGGAGGCACAGCACATCCGTGCCGGTGCTCTCCAGCCAGGCCAGCAGCCTCGGCAGGCGGGCGGTGATCGAGTTCACGTTCCAGGTCGCGATACGCATGCCTCACAACCTACCCGCCGGGTCCGACAACGCGTCTCAGACCTCCGCCGACGTCCCTGGCGTGAGGCGGTGGTGCTCGGCGCCGCCCAGGCCGCCGACCAGCCGGTCGTAGATCGGGCGGGCGAGGTCCGTGAGCAGGGCGTCGTGGATGTCGTACGCGCGCTGCGGCTTGACCTCGCGGACGTAGTCGACGACCTCGGAGAGCTTGCTCCACGGGGCCATGACCGGCAGCAGCAGGGTGTCGACCGGGTGGTCCGGGACGGTGAGGGCGTCGCCGGGGTGGAAGACGGCGCCGTCGACGAGGTAACCGACGTTCGTGATGCGCGGGATGTCCGGGTGGATCACGGCGTGCAGTTCGCCGTGGACCTGGACGTCGAAGCCGGCGGCGGTGAACGTGTCGCCGTGGCCGACGGTGTGTACGCGGCCCGGGAAGGCCGCGGAGAGCTGCTCCGCGACCGAGGCGAGGGTCCAGAGCTCGGCGGCCGGGTTGGCGTCCAGGGCTGTGCGCAGCCTGCCCTCGTCGAAGTGGTCGACGTGCTCGTGGGTGACCAGGATCGCGTCGGCGCCGGCCGCGGCGTCCTCCTCGCTGAATCCCCCGGGGTCGAGGACGAGCGTCTGCCCGTTCTTCTCCAGTCGGATGCAGGCGTGCGACTTCTTCGTGAGCTTCATGCATCCCATCCTGCCGCGTGGGCCGGGGCGGTGGGTCGCCGAGGCCGGTGGTTTCACCACCGGGCTTTCCGGGTCACTCCTCGGGGGTCGTCTCCTCACGGATGACCTGCTGGGCCACCTTGAACGCGCTGTTCGCGGCCGGTACCCCGCAGTAGACGGCGGCCTGGAGCAGCACTTCCTTGATCTCGACCGGGGTGAGCCCGTTGCGGAGGGCGGCTCGGGTGTGGAAGGCGAGTTCGTCGAGGTGGCCGCCCGCGACGAGGGCGGTGAGGGTGACACAGCTGCGGGAGCGCCGGTCGAGGCCGGGCCGGTTCCAGATCTCGCCCCACGCGTATCTGGTGATGAAGTCCTGGAAGTCCCCGGAGAAGTCGTCGGCCTGCGTGAGCGCCCGGTCGACGTGCGCGTCGCCGAGCACCTCGCGCCTGACCTTCATCCCGGCGTCGTACGGGTCCGGGCGGCCCTGCGTCTCGGGCTGCGGGACGGGCGGCGCGATCTCCGCGACGGGAGTGACCGGCTGGGGCGCGATCAGTACCGGCTTGACCGGGGCCGCCGAGATGGCGATCTGACCGCTTGTCGTGTCGTACGCGGGCTGCCAGGCCGTCGAGAAGTGCCGTACGAGGAGATCGGTGACGGCCGCGGGCTGCTCGACCGGGACCAGATGGGAGGCGCCGGGCACCACCGCGAGGCGGGCGTCCGGGATACCCGCGACCAGGGTGCGGGCCTCGGCGGGGCCGGTGACCTGGTCGTCGGAGCCGACGAGGACGAGGGTCGGCACACCGACGCGGGCCAGTTCGCCCCTCACGTCGAAGGAGGCGAGCGATTCGCAGGCCGCGATGTAGCAGCCGGGGTCGGTGGTGCGGACCATCTGTACGGCCCACTCGGTGATCGCGGGCTGCGCGGCGGCGAAGCCGCTGGTGAACCAGCGCTCGGGGGAGGTACGGGCGATGGGGCCGAGCCCGTTCGTCCGGACGATCACCCCGCGCTGGCGGAACTCGTCGGCCGTCCCGAAGCGGGGCGAGGCGGCGATCAGCGCGAGCGAGGCCAGCCGCTCCGGGTGGCGCAGCGCCAGTTCGACGCCGATCGCACCGCCGAGCGCGCAGCCCGCGTAGCCGAAGCGCTGCACGCCGACCGTGTCGAGCGTGGCGAGCAGGCGGTCGGTGAGGTCGGCCACCGACCCGGCGGGGTGGGCGGGGGCACCGCCGTGCCCGGGCAGATCGAAGCGGAAGACCCGCCACTGCTTCACCAGTTCGGGCACCTGCCGGTCCCACATGTGCCATGTGGTGCCCAGTGAGGAACCCAGGATCAGGACCGGAGCGTCTTCTGGCCCGTCGAAGCGGTATTGCAGGGCGGTCTTCGGTGTCTCACTCACTCGCCCGACCCTCTCATCTGTCACGAGATGTCACATCGCCGGGGTGGACCTAGCGGGCCTTGCCCCGCTCCGGCGCTGCCGGAACTGCCGCCGAGAGTCCATGTACATGTTCTCCGGCGTGCACTCGTGGCCGTGTCGACAGTAGGTCCGCGGGGCGCGTGCCGTCCCTCAGTCGCTACGAGCAAGGCTCTCCCCTTGGTCACGGCCCCCGGGCGGTTCGGGTTGCAGCATCGAGTGTGGTGGCACGTACGAGGCCCGGCGTGACTCACCTGGAAACCTTCCAGAGTCCCGCCCAACAGCAGCTTGAACACCACACGGTGAACAAGATCTGTCCTCGCTTGGCTCGGCTGGTTGGGCTTGATGCGCTTTGACGGACACCCCTCGCCCTAGTTGGTCCAGCCACGAGACCGTCGCCGCCTCCAGGACGACGTCCTGGGACACGACGATCCGCCGTCCGACCACGAACGGCAACGGCAACGGCGCACGGGATCACCAGCTCACTACAGAGGAGCCACACCCAACTCAGCTCGCGTTGCGAGGAGATTCGTTGCGCAGCCTCCAGATTTCCTTCCACCGGCGGGCGTGATCGGCCGCCAACAGCGGGTCGGGCGCGTCGGCTCGCTGCACCGCGAGGCTGACCCCGCATTCCCTGCACAGCTGGTGGATCCGGTGGACGCCGTCGTGCCAGGCGCTGGTGTTGTCCCGGCTTCCGCATACACGGCACGTCAGGGCAGGAGCTTCATCGGGCGGGACCGACGACCGGAGCACCCGCCCGACGACCACCGGCAGCGGCTCGTCGGGATGGATTGTCGGCTCGGGACAGTAGGCGATGTTCCCCCACCCACGCTGCCGGTCTCGCCAGGACTCGTCCGCTTTCACCTGCCGAAAGCCACGCGCTTTGTCCGCTCGGCGACTGCAGGCGTAGGCACGTTCATCGGCGAGCCAGAGCTGTCGGGCATGGTGCAATTCCTCGACGGCGCGCATCAGCGAGCTCGGATCCTTCTCCAGATCCTTGGGGATACCCGCGCTGACGCAGAGGTGATGGTATGTGGCTCGGAAGCCGTAGGGCGCGAAGTGGACGAGACAGGACCGCAGATTTGTATGCCGGACACGCGCGGGCAGGGCTTCGTCGTAGACCCGTCTCCGGTGCGTGTTGAAGCTGCTCATCCCAGGACGCTACGGCGTGGCGAGCACGGATCGCACTTCACTTCGGCGGCCCAAGGTTCGCCCCGGCCGTGCGGAAAAGGGCTGCGCCGCGAAGGCCGGGTCCGGGCATGATTTCCCCCGTGTATGAGGACGAGAACGATCACGGGCGGGCACGGTACACGCTGACCGGGACGGAGCACGGCCATGCCTGGGGCGTCTGCGCCGAGGCGTAGGGGCTGTTCGGGGGACCCCGGCGTGGGACATACGAGCTGTTCGGCTGGGTTGGCGAAGGAGCCGAGGTGCGCGGCTGGGCCGGCAGCCGGGTGTGGTTGGTGCCGGAAGACGAGGCACTCGGGCCTTGGCTGCTGGAGGATGCGGAGAGCGTAGGGCAACTGCTCGCGACAGACAGCCTCGTGCTCACCGCGTCGTTCACCATGGTGCTCCCCAGTCGCCCGCCAGTGCCGCTGCGAAGGCGCCGCCCGGTGCGTACCAGGTGCCGGGCCCGTGCAGCAGGCCGTAGCGCAGCAAGACCGCTGTCTCCAACTCGGCTGCCGTCTCCTCCGAGGCCCTGACGGCGGCCACCATCCGGGCTCGGGGTTGAGCGGCCGTGCTGTCGAGCGGTACCACCTCCTCGGCCGGGCCTTCGCCCGGCGCGCGCCCAGGAAATCGACTGTGCGACGATCCGGCCGACCCCAGCCGCTTTCGCGGCCTCCACCAGGTTTCGGGTGCCGTCGCGGCGTATTCGGCCGTTGGCGGCCCCGTCCGCGCCGGAGAGGTCGGTGAGCTGGTGGATCACTACCTCCGGTGCTGCCGCGCAGACCGCGTGCCGCAGTCTGTCCGCGTCGAGCGCATCCGCCTGTATTCCCGCCGCCCCGAGGCTTCTGATCCGCTCTATCCCGGCCAGGGTCCGTGAGGTCCCGGTGACCTCGTGCCCAGCCGCAACCAGCATCGGGACGAGGAGACTGCCGACAACGCCGGTGGCGCCAGCGACGAAGACCGCAATCGTGGACGGCGGGTCTCCGGCGACAAGATCTCGGAAAACCCGTCCTGTCCGTTCAATCGGTGAATTCGACGGCGGAGTAGGGAGTGAGCTTCTTCACGGTCACCTCGATGCCCGGACATCTCTGTTCCCAGCAGGCGAGCAGGGGTTGCAGCCTCCCGGTGTCGATCAGGTCGGAGCGTCCGTGGTAGCCAAGCAACTGGTCAGTGACCAAGAGCAGTTTCGCGGTGCCGAAGCTGCCATCGGACGACAACCGCCAGGTCATCCGGATCTGCCGGACTGCGGCCGGGTCGAGGTGGACGGCGCGTCCGTTGACCAGGCCGAGGTGAAGTTCATCGTCGGCGTGGACGTCGAGGACGCGGCGCCGGTCCCAGATCCAGAGTGCGATGCCGGCCGGGATCGCCACGGCAACACCGACGACAAGGATCCATCCCATGTCGTTCAGACCACGATCCGGGTCGGCCGACGCCTTGGTCATCGGCCATCCGCAAACCCCGACCAGCACGACCCCGAACAGGGTGAGCCACCGGCGCAGCGAATAGCGCCTGCGGTCTCTGGCGGTCCACAGCACATCCCGCTCGGTGTCCATGGACCATCGTCGCCGACAGGTTCGCAGAACGCCAGGTGCCTGCATCTGTCTGGCTGTACGACGACTGCGGCATCGAGGAGGAGGGAGATCCTGCCCACGATCTCGAACCACTCGACGCCTGGCCCGCATCCGAACCCTCGCCGAGCACGCCAAGCGCGAGGCGTACCCCGAAGCCGACGAGCAGGCCCATTGTGCGATCTTGGGGACCAGCCGTCGGCGCTGAGATTGATCACGACTCTGGGATGGGCGGTCATCGTCCGGCACCCCTCCGGTAGGCTTCCGGGAGGTGGTCACGACCGCCGACCGCTGAAGGGGTCTTCCGCTCACGCCGGGGTCCTCGTTGGTAGGCCAAGCTGTCCTTCGACGCATCGTGCACCTGAGCCTGCCTGTCTTCAGAGCGGCGTGTGCGTGGGGTGCGCTGCTCTACGGAGTCAGACGTGCCTATGAGCCAGCCCAGGAAGTCGCGAAAGCGTACGCGGGAGATCCGGGAGCAGAGCCGGGCCACCGGCACGCGATACACCGAGGCCATGCGTGGGAACGACCGCGCACGAGCTGCTGGCCAGCAGTCGCCGCCGAGCCGCATCCCCACCCGCACCTTGCTGTTGCCGCTCGTACAGGACGCCCTGCCTGGCCTGTTCGAAGTGGACGGACTGCTCCTGAGGCTCAGAATGGACATGGTCCTGGGCCATCAGGGGGTGCTGATGGGCTACCGGGACAGCGGTGGGGTGTCCATCCCCGGCGCGCCGATCGAGGACGTCGAAGACGCGTACTACCGGGTGCGCGACGCGCTGCCCGAGGGGACGGAGGCGTTCGCGGACGGGATGGTGGATGAGATCCTCCCGCCCACGCCCGACGCCCTGCTGCTGATCGGGCGAGTGATCACCACATGCAGCAAGAAGGCCCAGGTCACTGACCCGGGCCTGCTTCGTGGACAGTCCCCCCGGACCGGCTGACGGTCGGCGGTTCAGGGCCCGCCCCGCCGACTGCGGCGGCGGACCGCCCTCGACAGCCTCAGCTCCTGTCTGAGCGGCGTCACTTTGCAGGAAGGTGAGCCCGCAGTTATCGTCATATTCAACAATGCGACTAGTTACCTAGTTGTTCAACGATGGCCGTGTGCCACTTCCACCAGCAGCGTTGACGAGAGGCGGTCGGCCCCGTGTCGAGCAATGGGTATCTGCGCTATGTCGCCCTGGGTGACAGTCACACCGAGGGGCTCGGGGACGGCGACGACGTCCGTGGTCTTCGGGGGTGGGCGGACCGGCTCGCCGAGCAGGTCGCCCGCCACAGCCCCGGCCTGCTATACGCCAACCTCGCGGTGCGCGGTCGTAAGGCCGGTCAGGTGCGCGCCGAGCAGCTGGCTCCGGCTCTCGCGATGCGGCCCGACCTCGCCACCGTGGTGGCTGGGGTCAACGATGCGTTGCGCCCGGGCTGCGACCTGGACGAGGTGGCCGGCCATGTTGAGGCGATGTTCGCCGCCCTCACCGCGCAGGGCGCCACCGTCGCGACCCTCATGTTTCCCGATGTCGGGCGTATCACGCCGTTGGCCCGCCCGATCGGTCACCGTGTTCTCGCACTCAACGCCCGCATCCGGGAAGCCGCCGACCGCCACGGCGTGGTGGTGGCGGAGACGGCCGCGCACGCGGCGGCGACCGATCCGCGGTTGTGGAGTGCCGACCGGCTGCACGCCGGTCCGCTCGGACACGCGCGCATCGCGGCTGCCGCGGCCCAGGCGCTCGGCCTGCCGGGCAGCGACGACAAGTGGACTCTTCCCCTTCCGGCCGAGGGGACAGACGTCTCTGTCTGGAGGACCGTGGGTGCCGAACTGCGCTGGGCCGGCACCTTCCTAGGCCCTTGGGTCGGCCGCCGTCTGCGTGGCCGCTCCTCCGGTGACGGCCGCCGGCCCAAGCGGCCGGCGCTGCTTCCGGTGGCCGCGTCCATCGAGGACATCTCCCCACCGGTGTGATGCTCTGGCTCGCGACGACACCGGCGGCTCCACGTGCTGAACCGCTCTTCACCGGACGAGAGCTGGAAATGAGCGACATCCGTCCCTTCGCGTACTGCGCGCGAAGCGTCTGCGGATCGGATCGTCAGCGACCTGGCCGTAGGCGTCGTGGCACCGCTGTTCACCGTGCTCGCGCACAGACCTACGACGCCTGAGAGACCGGGCTGTTCACGACCGTCCTGCTCCTGCACTCACTCTCATGTACCCACTTTGTTGAATAACTGGGTGGGTGGGGCCGCCGCAGTCAGCCGTCGGCCCGGAGCGCGGCCGTGCGCTGTTCGAGCCTGCGCAGCGCCATGTCTCCCCACTGGAGATTCTCCCGCTCGAACGACATCCCGCGCAGCAGGGTGAGGTACGGGCCGATGCGCTCGGCTTCGGCGAAGTAGGCCTCCTCGGAGCGCCCGTCGAGCAGGCGCTGCCGGAGCCGCTCATAGCGGGCCAGCTTGGCGGTCGCCCACTCCATGCGCTCGGCGATGGCGGTGCGGACCGCTTCCATGTCGCCCGCGTCCAGGCACTGCACCTTGACAAGCAACTCGTCCCGGATCACCGCCGGTTTACCCAAGGGCTCGGCGGTGTAGGCGTGGACGGCCTTCCGCCCGGCCTCCGTCAAGGAGAACAGTCGCTTGTTGGGGCGGCGCTTCTGCTCGACGACGCGGGCCGTGACGAGTCCTTCGGCCTCCATGCGATCCAGCTCCCGGTAGAGCTGTTGAGGCGTCGACATCCAGAAGTTGGCGACCGTCGCGTCGAACGCCTTCGCGAGGTCGTACCCGGACGCCTCGCCCTCCAACAGCGCGGCCATCACCGCGTTCCGCAAAGCCATGGATCCACGCTAGCAGATTATTCAACAACATGACTAATGCTCACCAATTCCCTGTAGACAAGCCCCAAGAAGCCCCTCTAATCTGCAACACGGCTATTCATATTTATGAGTATCAGAGGTGGGCTCATGCATCCCTTTCGCAAGGCCGTCGAGAGCGGCAACCTGGACGCCGTGGCCGCTCTGCTTGCCGACGACGTCGTCTTCACCAGCCCCGTCGCCTTCAAGCCGTACCCGGGCAAGGCCATCACCGCGGCGATCCTGCGCGGCGTGCTCCGGGTCTTCGAGGACTTCACCTACGTCCGTGAGATCGCCAACCCCGACGGCCGCGATCACGCCTTCGTCTTCACCGCCACCGTCGCCGGCAAGCAACTCCAGGGATGCGACTTCCTGCACTTCGACGACGACGGGAAGATCGACGAGTTCACGGTGATGGTGCGCCCGCTCTCCGCCGCCCAGGCGCTCGGCGAGGCCATGGGCGCCCAGTTCGAGCAGATCGCCCGAGAGGCCGCCGAACAGTAGCCACGACGACGGACTGCGACGCGGTGGTCATCGGCGCGGGGCAACGCCGGACTGACCGCCGCCGCCCTGCAACGCCGGGACTGCGCACCCTCCTGGCGGAGCGCCACAACGTCCCCTGCGGCTGCGCCACCTCCTCTCGACGAGGCCGCTTCGAGTTCGGGACGTTCGGGACGGCACTGCACCAGCTGTCCGGAGGCTCGGCGTCGATCACCACGGTGGCACCGCGGTGTCGCCGGCACAGAGCGAAGTCGTCGACGCCGATCACGCGGGGCGTCCGCCCGGTGGGCAACCGGATGCGCAGCAGGGCGCGCAGCTGACCGGCATCTGGAGTTCGGTGGCCAACCCTGGCGTCAGATCGAGCAGGCGGGTCGCTTGCCCACTTGGCCCAGGGCCTCGGTGCCGTACTCGACCGGATGGCCGCCGCCTCCGGATCCGGCCGCGTCACCGCAGGCCGGTGGAGCGGAACCCTTCCGGTCTGCCGACCGAGGAATCTTCACCGCACGATGGCCGAGGGGCAGGCCCCCGTGGGAGCTCATCGCCCTTCGCCTCAGGATGCCCGCCGCCCTTCGACCGGGCCGACATGGCTGCTTCGGCGCCCTTGCCCACCGGAGCAACGGATCGGCGAGCTCTCCCATCGCTCCCGGTCAGGCTGGAGGCACCACGGGCAGGACGATGCGGGAGGGACGTGCGGGGTCGTGGAAGACCCGCTGGTGGGCCACTCGGGACGTGGTCGCGCTCTCCTCGGGTTCACCCGTGTTGAGGTTGCGGTCCCAGCGGGGGAAGTTGCTGGAGGTGACCTGGACCCGTATCCGGTGGCGCGCCCGGAAGACGATGCTGGTCGACCACAGGTCCACGACGTGTTCGGCCGCCTCACCCGGTGTCGCCGCACGCACCCGCACGATGCCGTCGGCCACATTGCGGGAGACACCGTTCTCGTCGACGTCGCACAGGCGTGCCACCCAGTCGGTCGAGACCCCGTCCGTGGCGGCGAAGAGCACCGCCCGGACCCGGCCGGTCACCTCCAGGTCCTCGGCGAGCGGTTCGGTGGTGAAGACCAGGACGTCCTCACGCGTCTCCACGGCCGCCTGGTCCAGCGGTCCGGGACGGAAGTCGTCGGGCATCAGGAGCGCGCCGCCGGTGGTGGGCACCGGATCCATCGGGTCGTAGGTGAACTCCTCGGCCTGCTCGGCGGTGGACGGCGGCTCCAGGGTCAGGCGTCCGCCCGCACGCAGGTGGAAGTCCGTGTCCACCGCCCGCGACAGCGGCCATTCCGTCTCCTCGCGCCACTGGTTGGCCCCCATCACGAACAGCAGCACCGTGCCCGTGTCAGGCTCCAGCGCCACCCCTTCGCCGAGCGTGCGCGCGAACCAGTCGAACTGCAGGTCGTGCACGCGTCCCCGCATACCCATGAAGTCGGAGTGCGCGGCGAACCCGAAGTTGACGTCACCGACCACGTGCTGCCAGTTGGTGTGGGTCCACGGCCCCATGATCAACGTGGCGGACCGGCCGGCCCGGCGCATGGCGGTGAAGTTGTCGAGCGTGCCCTGGGCGAAGATGTCGTACCAGCCGCCGAGTTGGAAGGTGGGCAGGTCGACCTCGTCGTGGCGGCCCGCGACAGTGCAGGACCGCGCCCACCCGGGCTCCCGCCGGGAACGCTCGTAGCCGACCTCGGGGAGCTCGTGCCGGGCGAACGCGGGAAACCGTCCAGCCGGCAGTTCCCCGTAACCGCCGCTCGCCAGGCCGTCCAGATCCCGCACGAGCCCGCCGAGACTGCCCACGAGCGCGCCGGGGTCGGTGCGGTGACGGCGCATCAGGGTGTCGGCGCCCTGCATCAGGGACCAGGGCACGGTGATGCCGAGCTCGATCGCACCGCCGCGCGAGAACAGCCCGTCGTCCGGATCGGACCACGTGATCAACGGCGCGATCGCCTTCAGCTCCGGCGGCTTCGACAGCGCCGCCATCCACTGGGTGTTGCCGAAGTAGCTGCCGCCGATCATGCCGACGGCACCGTTCGAGCCGGGCAGGGCGGCGGCCCACCGCACGGTGTCGTAACCGTCGCTCTCCTCGTACGTCCACGGCTCCCACTCCCCCTCGGAGGCGAAGCGGCCCCGCGTGTCCTGGAGGACCACCATGAAACCGCGCCTGGCCGCCGCCAGAGGATCGAGTACGACGCCCGTCATGGGTGCCTGCTTGCCGTACGGCAGCCGGCTCAGCAGCACCGGCCACGGTCCCGTACCGCCGGGCCGGTAGACATCCGCGCGCAGCACCGTGCCGTCACTCATCTCGGCCGGAACATCGAACTCGATCTGGATCTCTGCCATGTGCTGCTCCTTTGCATGCCACGACACTGTGGGGCACATGGTCGAACGTGGTCCCCGTAGCGCACTACACCCGAACGGGGGTGACTACGGCGCTCCCGGGCTCCGGTCAGGCCACCGCGTTCAGCAGGTCGGCCAGCAGGTCGGGCCGTTCCAGGGCGATGAAGTGGCCCGCTCCCGGCACCTGCGTGAAATCGGCGTTGGGCAGCAGCTTCTTGTTGGCTTCCCGGTCGGAGGGGCGGGACCAGTCCTTCTCGCCGTAGACGAGGTGGACGGGCGCCTTGACCTCGGGATAGCGCGACCGGGCGGCGATGAGGCTGGGCATGCTCTGGTACACGGCCCTGGCGACGGTCGGGTAGCCGGGGCGGCTGCCCACCCGGAGGAGTTCGTCGAGGTAGTCCTCCCGCAGCGCGGTCCTGTCGACCACCCCGCCCTGCAGGATCCTGCGGACGACGGGCTTGGGCTCCACCCCGGCGACCACCGGGCCCACGCCCGGAGTGAGGACACCGCCGACCACCACACGGGCGAGAAGACCGGACCGGGTGATCCCGCCGGGGAAGTCGTAGGTGTTCACCGCGACGACGCGCCGTACCCGCTCGGGCAGATCGGCCGCGGCGGTCAGGGCGAGCACCGCTCCCATGGACTCCCCGACCAACGTCACGTCGTGGAGGTCGAGTTCGGTCAGCAGCCGCTCGACGCCCGCACGCATGGCCGGCTCGTCGTACGACGCACCGGGCACGATCTCGGAGTAGCCCATCCCCGGCAGGTCGAGGGCGTACACGGTGTACCGGTCCGCGATCAGCGGGACGAGGAGGCGGAAGTGCTCGGCCTGCGTGCGCACGGTGTGCAGCAGGACCAGCGGAGCACCGGTGCCCGCCTTGAGATAGCGCAGTCTTCCCTCACGAGCGTGGCGTCCTGTGCGCGGGGCGATGGTGTGGCTGGTGGTTCCCGGGATGTGAATCGTGGGGCGTGGCTCTGAGCTGGGCATATCGTCAGTTTCCCTTGGTGTGAACTGCTGCGGAGGGGTGATGCGGACAGGACCCGCCCGCAGGGGGCGTGACCACGGACCGGGTCTTGGATTCGGCGAGAAACCGACCGGTTTCCATCATCGTAAACCGATCGGTTTCCGAGCGCAAGCCGAGGTTTGTCCATGTGTGGCCCATCCGCCGAGTCGGCGGTGCATCACACCGCGGGCGACGCAGACCCGCCGCCGACTATGCACTCGACGTATACATGCGGCGTATACATGGTGTGTATAGTGCGCTCATGTCCATCGGTCACACCCTTTTGGGGCTCCTGGAGTCCGGCCCGCGACACGGTTACGACCTGAAGCGGGCCTTCGACGAGACGTTCGGTCACGACCGGCCGCTGCACTACGGCCAGGTCTACTCGACGATGTCCCGGCTGCTGAAGAACGGCCTCGTCGAGGTCGACGGTATCGAGGCCGGCGGGGGCCCGGAGCGCAAGCGCTACGCGATCACCGACGCCGGCATCACCGACGTGGAGCAGTGGCTCGCGACCCCGCAGAAGCCGGAGGAGTACCTCCAGTCCGCCCTCTACACCAAGGTCGTCCTCGCGCTGCTCACCCACCGGGACGCCGCCGTCGTCCTGGACACCCAACGCTCCGAACACCTGCGCAGCATGCGCATCCTGACCGACCGCAAGCGCAAGGGCGATCTTGCGGACCAGCTGATCTGCGACCACGCCCTCTTCCATCTGGAGGCGGACCTGCGCTGGCTGGAACTGACCGCCGCCCGACTCGACAAACTCCGTGAGGCTGTGGCCCGATGACGACTTCTCCCCCTGGTTCCCTGCTCACCGCGCAGGACCTGCGCAAGACCTACGGGCACACCCACGCCCTCGACGGCGCCGAGTTCTCCATCCACCCCGGCGAGGTCGTCGCCGTCATGGGCCCCTCCGGCTCCGGCAAGTCGACGCTGCTGCACTGCCTCGCGGGTATCCTGCCGCCCGACTCCGGGTCGATCACCTACTACGGGCGGGAGATGACGACGATGAGCGACTCCCAGCGCAGCGCGTTGCGCCGCTCCGAGTTCGGTTTCGTGTTCCAGTTCGGGCAGCTCGTGCCGGAACTGACCTGTGTGGAGAACGTCGCCCTGCCGCTCAGACTGAACGGCACCTCGCGCAAGGAGGCCGAGCGGACCGCTCTGTCCTGGATGGAGCGGCTTGAGGTCGACGACCTCAAGGGCAAGCGGCCCGGGGAGGTGTCCGGCGGCCAGGGCCAGCGCGTCGCCGTGGCACGCGCGCTGGTCACCGGCCCCAGGGTGCTGTTCGCCGACGAACCGACCGGCGCGCTCGACTCCTACAACGGCGAGCGCGTGATGGAACTGCTCACCGACGCGGCCCGCTCCACCAACGCAGCCGTCGTCCTCGTCACGCACGAGACACGGGTGGCCGCCTACTCCGACCGCGAGGTCGTCGTACGCGACGGCAGGTCCCGGGACATGGAGCGCGCCATATGAATCCGCGCCACTGGGCCAGAGACCTGGCCATGGGAGCCAGGTTCGGCGTCACCGGCGGTCGCGAGGGCTGGGTCCGGATGACGCTGACAGCGGTCGGTGTCGGCCTCGGCGTTGCCCTGCTCCTGTTGTGCACCGCGATGCCCAACGTGATCGCCTCCCGCAACAAGGTGGAGGACGCCCGCTACGTCAACGTGTACTCCCAGACGGTCTCGTCCAAGGCCGACAACACTCTCCTGATCGCCGCCGCGGACACCACCTGGCACGACGACGACATCCGGGGCCGGATCGTCGAACCCGAGGGCAGGCGGGCGCCGCTGCCTCCGGGGGTCGACCGCTTCCCGGGCAAGGGCGAGATGGTGGTCTCCCCCGCGCTGAAGGACCTGCTGGACTCGGACGACGCGAAACTGCTGCGGGAGCGCCTGCCGTACAGGATCACCGGCACGATCGGCGAGAGCGGGCTGATCGGCTCGCACGAACTGGCTTACTACGCGGGCGGCTCGGGGTTGAAGCTCTCGGTGATCTCCCCGGTGACGCGGTTGACCGAGTACGGCAAACCGGATGCGACGACCGAGAAGACCGACCCGGTGCTCCTGCTCATGGTCCTGGTCGTGATCGTGGTGCTGCTGACGCCGGTCGCCGTGTTCATCGCCGCCGCCGTCCGCTTCGGCGGCGAACGCCGCGACCGCCGCCTCGCCGCGCTGCGCCTGGTCGGCTCCGACCGCGGGATGACCCGGCGGATCGCGGCGGGAGAGGCGCTGGCCGGAGCCCTGCTCGGCCTGGTCGTGGGCACCGGCTTCTTCTTGCTCGGCCGTCAGAAGCTGGGTACCGGTGAGTTGCTGGGCGTGAGCGTCTGGCCCAGCTACCTCGACCCCTCTCCCTCGCTTGCCGCGCTGGTCGCGATGGCGGTGCCGGTCGCCGCGGTGCTGGTCACGCTGCTCGCGATGCGCGGCGTGGTCGTCGAACCCCTCGGCGTCGTGCGCGCGGCCAAGCAGCGCCGCCGTCGGCTGTGGTGGCGGCTGCTGCCGCCTGTGGCCGGCCTCGCGATGCTCTACCCGATGATCGGTCAAGGCCGCAGGAACGGAGACTTCAACCAGTACCTCGTCATCGGCGGCGTCCTGATGTTGCTGATCGGCATCACCGCCCTGCTGCCCTGGGTCGTGGAGGCGATCGTCGTCCGGCTCGGCAAGGGCGCGCTTTCCTGGCAGCTGGCCATGCGACGGCTGCAGCTGAGCAGCGGCACTGCCGCCCGCATGGTCAACGGCATCGCCGTGGCGGTGGCCGGGGCCATCGCGCTGCAGATGCTCTTCACGGGAACGCAGAGCCAGTACACCAAGAACACCGGCAAGGACCCCGGCCGGGTTCAGATGCAGGTCGCCTTCAGCGGCCCCAAGCCGCCTTCCGGCATCGAGCGCGCATTCACCGGCACCAAGGGTGTCCGGGCCGCGGTGGTCCTGGCCCGCGCCGAGTACGGGGACTCACGTCGGGATCCGAACAGCAACAGCGACCTGACCGTGGGCAGTTGCGCCGCCCTGCGCGAACTCGCCGCATTGCCCTCCTGCAAGGACGGTGACGTGTTCATCAAGCGAACGCGGAGCGGCTACTCGGACCCCAGCAACGCAGCCGAAATCGCCCTGGCGAAGCCCGGTCGGCAGCTCTACATCGACCCGTCGTACGACGGCGAGGACCGCGGCCTGGAGGTGCCCTGGACCGTTCCGGCGAACCTTCGGCAGGTGAACGCGCGCAAGGACTCACTGCAGGAATACGCCAGTCTGCTGGTCACCCCCGCCGCTCTGCCCGCCAAGGCCGCGCCCGCGGTGTTCTCGGACGGTGTCTACCTGCGTCTGGACCCGTCGGTACCGGACTCGCGGGAGTACGTACGCAACGTCACCGCCCGTATGGACCCCCTGGCGCAGGCCTTCGGCTGGTCGGCGACCCAGGAGAACTCCAAGTACACCTCCATCCGCACCGGCCTGTTCGTCGGCTCCGCCTTCGTGCTGGCACTGATCGGGGCGAGTCTGCTGGTCTCCCAGCTGGAGCAGCTGCGCGAACGCAGGAAACTGCTCTCCGCGCTGGTCGCCTTCGGCACCCGTCGTCGCACGCTGAGCCTGTCGGTGCTGTGGCAGACGGCCCTGCCGGTCGGACTCGGTCTCGTACTGGCCACGGGGGTGGGTGTCGTCCTCGGCACGGTTCTGCTGAAGATGACCCGTATACCGGTGGCCATGGACTGGGCGAGCGTGCTCACCATGACCGGCGTGGGCGCGGTCGTGGTCGGCGTGGTCACGCTGCTCAGCCTGCCGCCGCTGCTGCGCATGATGCGCCCGACGGGCCTGCGCACGGAATGACCCCCGAGCATCCCATGAGGTGGGCTCCTCCTGTCAGGAGGAGCCCACCTCCGCACGTAGGTGAGCCGGGCCGGGGCAGCGCCGGGGAGGGTTCGGGCCGACGAGTCAGCTGTGCCAGGCGCGCGGGCAGGTGTAGGCGCGGAGGCGTTCCGGGCGGGTCCAGCGGACCGTGGCGGGGCCCCGCGGGATGGGTTCGTCGGAGGTCGTGAGGCGCCGGGTGAGGACCGCGGTGAACGCCGCGAGCTCCTCGGCGCTCGGCTCGCCCCGCAGGACCCGGAAAGAGGCGGCGGCGAGCAGGTCGGAGGGGATGGGGGGTGCAGTCATGAGGGTCTCCTACTGGGGCGGGTTGCCGTGCTTGCGGGTGGGCAGGTCGGCGGACTTGGCGGCGAGCATCGCCACGGTGCGGCTGAGGATCAGCCGGGTCTCGCGGGGGTCGATCACGTCGTCGACGAGTCCGCGCTCGGCCGCGTAGTAGGGGTGGACGAGTTCGTTCCTGTACTCGTCGATCTTCTGCCGGCGCATCGCTTCGGGATCGTCGGCGGCTGCGATCTCCCGGCGGAAGACGACGTTGGCGGCACCCTCGGCGCCCATCACGGCGATCTCGTTGGTGGGCCAGGCGAGGGCCACGTCGGCGCCGATGGAGCGGGAGTCCATGACGATGTAGGCACCGCCGTATGCCTTGCGCAGGACGACCGAGACGCGCGGCACGGTGGCGTTGCAGTAGGCGTACAGCAGTTTGGCCCCGCGCCGGATGATGCCCTCGTGCTCCTGGTCGACGCCGGGCAGGAAGCCGGGCACGTCCACCAGGGTGATCAGCGGGATGTTGAACGCGTCGCAGAACTGCACGAACCGCGCGCCCTTCTCGCTCGCCCTGATGTCGAGCACGCCGGCCATGGAGGCCGGCTGGTTGGCGACGACACCCACGACGTGTCCGTCGAGGCGGGCCAGCGCGCAGACGATGTTGGTGGCGAAGTCGGCGTGGACCTCCAGATGGTCGCCGTCGTCGACGATCTCCTCGATCACCTTGCGGATGTCGTAGGAGCGGTTGCCGTCCTCGGGGACCAGGTCGAGCAGTGCGTCGCCGGGACGGTCCGCAGGGTCACCGGCCGGCTGCGCGGGCGGCAGTTCGCGGTTGTTGGCGGGGAGCAGCGAGAGGAGGTAGCGGACCTCCGCGAGACAGGTGCGTTCGTCGTCGTACACGAAATGGGCGACTCCGGAGGTGCCGCCGTGCACGTCGGCGCCGCCGAGGCCGTTGGCGCTGATCACCTCACCGGTGACGGCCTTCACCACGTCCGGGCCGGTGATGAACATCTGGGAGATGTCTCGTACGGCGAAGACGAAGTCGGTCAGTGCGGGCGAGTACGCCGCGCCTCCCGCACAGGGGCCCAACATCACCGAGATCTGCGGGATCACCCCGCTCGCCCTGGTGTTGCGCCGGAAGATGCCGCCGTAGCCGGCCAGCGCGGAGACACCCTCCTGGATACGGGCGCCCGCGCCGTCGTTCAACGACACCAGTGGCGCACCGGCCGCCATCGCCATGTCCATCAACTTGTGGATCTTCTCGGCGTGGGCCTCACCGAGGGCGCCGCCGAAGATACGGAAGTCATGGGCGTAGACGAAGACGGTGCGGCCCTCGACGGTCCCCCAGCCGGTGATGACGCCGTCGCTGTAGGGCCTCTTGGCCTCCAGGCCGAACCCCTGGGCCCGATGCCGACGCAGGGTCTCGACCTCGATGAACGATCCGGGGTCGAGGAGGAGTTCGATGCGCTCGCGGGCTGTCAGCTTGCCCTTGGCGTGCTGACGTTCGGTGGCCTTGGGGTCGGGGCCCGTGCGGGCGAGCTCCTTGATGGTCCGCAGCTCTGTGAGCCGGTCCGCCTCGGGAACGTCCGGAGCGGTCTCGAGTACGGCGGCTTCGGGATCGGTGACGGTCATGATGCCTGGGCCCTTTCCTTCCTGTTTCTGGTGTCGATGAGGGCGTGCGTCCGGACGGAGGACGGATCGTGGGCGCGCAGCACTGTGCGCAGTCCCGGTTCGACGGCCGAGATCCGCTCGACGGCGTCCCTGGCGTAGAGCCACTCGGCGGGGACCTGGTGCATGGCGGCCCGCCAGTCCTTCTCACCGGTCAGCGCCACGGCGCCGACATGGCTGGGACACAGGGGCATGTTGCGCACCGTCCAGCCCGCCGGGCGCCAGGACTCGGCGGCCTCGCCGAGGTAGTCGAGGTCCGCCGCCCGGGCGAGCCCGGTGCCGAGGCCCTTCAGATACGACTCCTTGCGGGACCACAGTCGCGCGAAGGCCGTCCGCCGCTCGTCGGCCGGGATCCGGGCGATCTCCTGGCGCTCGGCCGGGTGCAGCAGGGGCAGGCAGGCGTCGACGGTCTCCTGCGAGGGCAGCGCCTGGACGTCGACGCCGAGCCGGGTGCGCGCCACCGCGACCAGGGCCAGGCCGCGGCTGTGCGAGAGCGAGAACTCGGGGGCGCCCGGCAGGTCGACAAGGACCGGCCGGCCGTGGCGGTCCCCGCACTCCTCGCACCACTCCCGGCCGATGGGCAGCCGCTGTGGTGCGACGCCGGTGTAGACCGACAGCACCCGGCGCAGGCCCACATGGGCGGCGACGTACAACTGCCGGTCGCTCTGCCGGCGGTAGGCGGCGGCGCGCTGCCGCTCGTAGCGGTCGAGTTCGTCGGCCGGTGCCTCGCGCGGCGAGGCAGGTGGCGGCAGCAGCCAGATGTGCAGGTCCGACGGTCCCAACTCCCTTTTGCCGCGCGGGGAGTTCAGTGCGAGGGGGAGATTCACGGGCGACTCTCGGTTCTGGTCGTGTGACTGCGTCCGCTCGGCCGGGGTTGCCCCGGCTCGTGCGTCGCTGCGGGTCGGCGGCCGCCGCGACGAGGGCGGCCGCCGGCGATGGGGCGGACGTTGTGCGCGGTCGGCGGGCGCGGACCGGTGGCCGGCAGCCGGCGCGACGGTCCTCGGGTCCGGGGTGAGGTCATGGACCGTACTCGTCAGGCAGGCACTCCTCGATGAAGGCGAGCGCGCGCAGGTGGTAGGCGCGGGCCGTGTGGCCCAGGCTGATGTTGTGCCCGGCGTCCGGCTGCCGGTCGACGACCACACGCGGCGCGGCACTCAGCCTCGCCCGCAGGTCGTCGAGGGTGTCGGCGTCGTGCCGCCACCAGAGTTCGTGCTCGGCGAAGGTCAGTCGGACGGGGACGCGCACGCGCGGGGCGATCGTGTCGAACACCTCCGGCCAGTCCGGGGCGGCCCTGACCTCCTGCTCCGGGATAGGCCTCACGAAGGCCGCGCTGCGCCGGAAGGTGGCGGGCGGATAGAGGGCGAGCCGGCCCCAGTTGTATCGCCAGCGGGCCCGGGCGGGTCCGGAGAGCAGTTCCGCGGAGAGTGGGGCGTAGCGGTGGCCGCAGCCTGAGATGTCCAGGCCCAGCAGATCGGACGGCGGGGCTTCGGCAGCCAGCGTCAGGGCGAGTTTGCCGCCGAAGGAGTGCGCGAGCAGGAACGTTCCGGTGCCGATGTGGTGCTCGCCTCGAAAGTGGTCGAGCGCGGCCCGCAGGACGCGGGCCTGACCGGCGAGGCCCAGGCCTTCGGGGAGCCCGGCGGCGGAGTCGCCGTAGCCGGGCCGGTCGACGGCGAGGACCGCGAACCCCAGGCGCGCTCCCAACGCGCAGAGGGATGCGTCCGGTTGGGCCCCGCCGTCGAAGTACTCCGCGCTCATCCCGGCCCCGTGCAGCGCGACCACGGTGGCACGCGGCGGCATGTCCTCCGGTGTGCTCAGGAGGGCCGACAGGGTGTGCCCGGCGGCATCCAGCGTGATCCGCCGTACCCTCGGGCCGACGGACAGGGACGCGGTGGTCATCGTCCTACGCCACCTCCGGGGTACCGAACCAGTGGTGGAGAGCGGTGACGAGACTGTCCACGTCGGCGGCTATCTCGGCGTCCGTGGCCCTGGGTGCGCCGGTCACCGCCGCGCCGGTGGTCCCGCCTCCGGCCGCCCAGGCCACGTGACCGTCGGGGCGTACCAACAGGGCCGTCGCACCGGAGAAGACCTCGGGTTCCTCGGGGGTGACCGTGACGGCCGTGACCCGGTCGGCCCAGGCGGCCGCGGTCTCGCGGAGGGCGGCGTCGTCGGTCAGGTCGAGCAGGACGCCACGGGCCGGGTGGAGCAGGGCCGTCGTGGTGGTCTGCGTGCCGTCGGTCAGGTGAAGCGGGCGCGGGGGGAGACGGTGGCCGAGGAGAGGGTGGGTTCCGGGGCCGAGGTCGTAGGTGATGTCGAGGTGGCTGACGACGCCGGCCAGCCGACGGCGGACCTCCTCCAGCTCCATCAGCTCGCCGAACACCTTGCGTACGGGGTCCGCCTCGGCGCCGCCGAGGAAAATCATGCCCTGCGCGCGGGTGTTCATCAGCATCCGGGCGCCGACGGGGTGCCGTTCGTCGTGGTAGGTGTCGAGGAGGACGTCCGACGCCTGCCCGCGGACCACCGCGGCCAGCTTCCAGCCGAGGTTGACCGCGTCCTGCACGCCTGTGCTCAACCCCTGGCCCCCGGCCGGGAGATGGACGTGCGCGGCGTCCCCGGCGAGCAGCACCCGGCCCTTGCGGTAGGCGGATGCCTGACGGGTGGCGTCCGTGAAGGAGCTGACCCAGTCGGCGGCCCCACCGGCCAGCGACTCCCCGGTGATGCGCTCCCAGGCAGCCGCGACCTCGTCGAACTCCACCGCCTGCGGGCGGTCCCCGGCCGGCGTGCCGTCCTCGCACACGATGATCCGGTCCACGCCCGGCGCCAGCGGCGCGGCCATCACCATGCCGTTCTCCAGCCGCTCCCCCAGGAAACGGGGGCGGATGGCGCAGCCGGTGACATCGGCCAGATACATCCGGCGCGTGGCCGGAAGCCCGGGAAAGCCGAACCCTGCCGCGTTGCGCACGACGCTCTGTCCGCCGTCACAGCCCACCAGATACGCGCCGCGCAACCGCTGTTCGCCCTCGGGCGTGGCCGCCACGATCTCGACGCCGTCGCCGTCGTCGGCCAGCTTGGCCAGCTCCCAGCCCCGCCGTATGTCCGCGCCCAGCTCGTTCGCCCATTCCTCCAGGACGGCCTCCGTCTGCGACTGCGGGATGCCGCGAGCGCCGAAGTGGGCATCCTCCAGGACCGTGTAGTCGAACTGCACGCCACCGAAGTGGCCCATCGGGCTCTTCTCCAGCGCACCGAATCGCGGCAGCAGCCCCCGCTGATCGAACACCTCCATCGCGCGGGCCGTGAAGCCCAGCCCCCGGGACTGCCCGGTCGGCCGTGCCAGTGCCTCCACGACCACGACCCGGGCTCCGCCCAGCCGCAGTTCCCCGGCGAGCATGAGGCCCGTCGGCCCAGCGCCGACAACGATCACATCCGTGTCCACAGCACTTCCCTCTCTGAACCTCGCTGAATTGATCCGGGTTGATCTGGGTTGATCCGAGTTGATCGCATTGATCGAGTTGATCGCATTGATCTGAGTCATTGATCTGAGTCGGCGTGTGTCAGTCCGCCTCGGGTTTCCGGCCCGAGCGCCGTGCAGTGGATCCCGGCGCCGGGCAGTGGTGCCCGGCGCCGCGTCCCGGGTCAGAGCCCGTGGTCGGGCCGCCCGAACCAGTGGCGGATCGCCGCCGTCGCCGCCCATGGGTCCGCACCCGCCCAGGCGACGTGACCGTCGGGGCGGACCAGCAGCCCCTCGGCACCGTGCAGTGGCCCAGCCGTGTCCGGCAGTACCGCCACCGCTGTGACGCGGTCGGACCAGAGCTTGCCGAGCCAGCGCAGTTCGGCCCGGGCGGAGTCGGCGACGAGCAGGAGTCCGCGTCCGTCACGCAGCAACTCGGCGACGCCGACCGGGCCGTCCGGCGTCGACAGCGTCCCGAGTGGAAGCCGGGCTCCGAGCAAGGGGTGGGTGCCGCCGCCGATGGGGTAGCGGATGTCGAGCCCGGTGATCATCGCCGCGAGGTGGTCCCGCGTGGGCCCCGCGGCGATGAGCTCACCGAGCAGGGCCCGCGCCGGTTCCACCTCCCGCCGGCCGAGCAGCAGCAGTGCCTGGGCCCTTATGTTGGCGAGCACCCGGCGGCCGACCGCGTGCCGCTCGTCGTCGTAGGTGTCGAGCAACGCCTCCTGGCTTCGGCCACAGGCCACCGCGGCCAGCTTCCAGCCGAGGTTGGCGGCGTCCTGGAGACCGAGGTTGAGCGCCTGTCCGCCGCTCGGCATCTGACGGTGCGCGGCGTCCCCGGCGAACAGCACCCGCCCGTGGCGATACCGCTCCACCTGCTGGTTGGCGTCGCCGAAGGCGTTGAGCCACACCGGGCGTCCGCCGCTCAGGTCCTCGCCGGTGACCCGTCGCCATACCTCGACGACCTCGGCGAAGCCGGGCGGCCCCGTTCGCCGCCGGACCGGGCGACCGAATGCGTGCACCATCACCCGGGTGACCCCGCCGGGCATCCGGGCCGCGATGGCCAGCCCGTGCTCCCTGCGCTCGAAACGCCGGTCCGGGATGTCGATCCCGGCGATGTCCGCCCGCAGCAGTTCCCGCCCGGCGGGGGTGCCGGGGAAGGCGGCTCCGGTCAGCCGCCGTACGGTGCTGTCCTCGCCGTCGCAGGCGACGAGGTACGCGGCCCGCAGGCGCCGTGAGCCGTCCGGGGTGTCGGCCGTGACCTCCACGTACCCGTCCTCCTGGACGAGTTCGCGCACCTCCCAGCCACGCCGGATGTCGGCGCCGAGGGCCTCGGCCCACTCGTGGAGCAGTTCCTCGGTCCTGGTCTGAGGCACTTTCCACTGGCCCGAGTACGGGCCGGGCACGGTGAGGTCCATCGGTACGCCGCCGAAGTGGCCGCGCGGCTCCCGCGGCGGTTCGCCGAGCGCGTCCAGCAGCCCACGGCAGTCGAACAGCTCCACCGTGCGGGCGTGCAGAGTGGAGGCGCGGGACTCCGTGGTGGCGGTGCTCAGCCGTTCCAGTACGACCACGTCGGCGCCGCCCAGCCGGAGTTCACCGGCCAGGAAGAGGCCGACGGGGCCCGCCCCCACCACGATGACCCGGGTGGCCCAAGAGGTGTCGGTGGACATGGTCAGCGGCTCTTCTCCGCGTGATCCCTGGCGTGGCCGAGCGTGGCGCGGCTGTTGGTGCTCAGGGCGCTCTGGACGTACTCGCGGGCGTCCTCGACGGTCGCGTCGGGACCGAGGATCCGCTGGATGTTGTCCGGGTTGAGCACGACCGTGTGCTGCGAGGTGGCGGCGACCCCGCGCGGGTACTCCTCGAACGTCCACAGGCCGGTGTGCAGCGTCATCAGGGCCGGCAGGGTCACCTGCTTGTAGGCGATCGCCCGGTGCGGGAAGGTCACCCGGTACGACTTGGTGGTGTGGGTCGAGCCGTCCTTGGCCCTGGTGTCCATCTCCAGGACCTGCAGACCGGGTGTGTCCTCCTCGAACCGGACGCGGGCCACGTGCGGCAGCCGGTCCACCCACAACCGGGCTTCGTCGATGAAGCCGTAGACGTCCTTGGCCGAGCCCTCGATCAGCACGGTGTCCTCGAAGGAGAAGGTCAGCTCGCGCGTGGTGTGGGCCCGCTCGACGTTCTCCTTCAGGGCGGCCAGCTCCGAGCGGGAGTTGCGGTCGACGGCCTCGTCGATCCAGGCGAGGCTCTCGGGGTCGTCGTCGATGGCGCGGTAGTCGTGCAGCAGCCGTACCAGCGACTCACCGCCCGGCAGCTCCTCGATCACCCAGGCGCCGCCCATCGCGGCGACCGGGGGCGCGGAGACCTCCTGGCGGAAGGTGATCCGGCGGTTCTCGGGCTCAAGTGTGCGGCGGGAAGTCCAGCTCTTGGCCGCGCCGTTGGCGGTGGCCCAGATCTGGATGCGCTCCTCTCGCTCGCCCTTCTCCAGGTGGTCCACGTGGATGGTGGGAGGGAAGATCTGCGGCCAGTTCTCCACCTCCGCGATCAGCCGGTAGACGGCGTCGGCGGGCGCCGAGACGGTGATCTCGTGCGCCACCTCGCGGGTCATCGCTTGCGTCGTGGTCACGTTCTGGTCCTCTTCTTCCTCTTGCTGGTCAGGTCGGGGTGGGGCGGGCCAGGGATCAGAAGTTGCCCAGCCCACCGCAGACGTTGATCGCCTGGGCGGTGACGGAGGCCGCGGTGTCGGAGGCGAGGTAGCCGACCATCCCGGCGACCTCCTGTGGCGTGGAGTAGCGACCGAGCGGGATCTTGGCCTGGAACTTCTCGAGGATCGCTTCCTCGGTGGTGTCGTAGGCGGCGGCGTAGCCCTGGCGGACGCGCTGGGCCATGGGGGTCTCGACGTAGCCCGGGCACACGGCGTTGACGGTGATGCCGGTCGGCGCGAGTTCGTTGCCGAGAGCCTTGGTGAATCCGACGACGCCGTGCTTGGAGGCGGAGTAGGGGGCGCCGAGGACCACGCCCTGCTTGCCGGCGGTGGATGCGATGTTGATGATCCGGCCCCAGCCACGGCCGCGCATGCCGCCGGTGTTGAGCACCTCGCGGGTCATCCGGAAGACGCTGTTGAGGTTGGTGTCGATGACGTCGTCCCACAGTTCGTCCGCTATGTCGGCGGTGACTCCGCCGCCGCTGCGGCCGGCGTTGTTGACGAGGACGTCGACAGCGCCGAAGCGGTCGACGGCGGCCTGTACGAAGGCATGGACGGCATGCGGCGAACGGACGTCCACGGCGGCGCCGTCGGCCTCCGTTCCCTCCTCCTGGAGCTGCTTGACCGTCGCGGTCACGTTGTCCACGTCGCGGGCCCCGATGAACACCCGGTACCCGGCGGAGCCCAACAGCCGGGCCGCCGCCAGTCCGATTCCACTGGTGGCCCCGGTGATCAGCGCGACCCGCTGCGTCTGCTGCTGCGGCATGCTCTTTCAACTCCCTTGGGTGAAGGACTGCAAAAACGGCATGGAGGTACGGCGATGTGCCGCCGCCGGCTGAGTGGGGTGTCCGGCGGCGGCTCGATGGGGGACATGGAATGAGGGGTTACGGGATCGCAGGTGTACGTGATCCTGATATGTCGGGTATGACGAACCGTCAGGCGGCCTGGGAGCCGCTTCCCAGCTGGGCGTTGACGGCGTCGATGAGGGCCCGCGGAGTGTTGCTCTCCGAGAGGATGTCGTCGTCCAGGACGATGCCGTACTCGCGCTCGATCCGGCCGCCGGTCTCGAGCAGCGCCAGCGACTCGTAGCCGAGGTGCTCGAAGTCCTCGTCGAAGATGTCGCCGTCGAGGTCGACGGTCTCCTCGGCACCGGCGCCCTCGATCAGGATGCGCTTGAGATCGTCAAGGGTGAACTGCTGGGTTTCCACGTGGTGTTCCTTTCGGTTCCATCGGTGTGCGTGGCGCTGTGGTAGGTGGTGCGGTGGTCGATGGTCAGGCGAAGGCTCGGACGATCGCCGCCGAGTTGAAGCCGCCGTGGCCGCGGGCCAGGATCAGGGCGGTGCGGAGTTCGGCCTCGCGCGGTCGGTCGACCACCAGGTCGATGGCGTGGTCGGGAGACGGGGTCACGTGCACCGTCGGCGGGATCACCCCGTCGCGGATCGCCAGGAACGCGGTGGCCAGGTCCAGGGGTGCCGCGCCCGAGTAGAGGCGGCCCGTCATCGTCTTCGGCGCGGTGACCGGGACGGCCTCGGGACCGAACACCCCGGTGATCGCCTCCGCCTCGATCCGGTCGAGCTCGGGATCGGCCGACGCATCGGCGAACACCACGTCCACCTGGTCGGCTGCCAACCCGGCGTCCTCCAGGGCGAGTTCGATCGCACGGCGCAGGGCCGGCGGGCGCTCGCCGCCCGGGGCGGGGTCGAACGTGGCGGCGTACCCGGCGACCTCGCCGTAGATCCGCGCGTCGCGTGAACGCGCCGACTCCTCGGACTCCATGACGAGCAACGCGCCGCCCTCGCCCGGCACATACCCGTCGGCCGCCCCGTCGAAGGGCAGATACGCCCGGCTGGGCTCGTCGCGCGTGGTCAGCCGCTTCGCGGCGAGCTGGGCGACCCAGCCCCACGGGCAGATGGAGGCGTCCACGGCCCCGGAGACCACGACCGGTGTGCCCTTGCGGATCTGCCGGCGTGCCTGGGCCACCGCGTCCAGACCGCCGGCCTGGTCGCTGACGATCACGCTGCTCGGGCCCTTCATCCCGTGCCGGATGGAGATCTGACCGCTGTTGACCGCGTAGAACCAGGCGAACGACTGGTAGGCGCTGACGTACTGACTGCCCTTGCTCCACAGGGCCTGAAGCTCTCCCTGGCCGAACTCGAAGCCGCCGGAGGAACTGGCCGTGACCACGCCCATGTCGAACCCGGGCAGGTCCTGCGGCTGGATCCCGGCGTCCGCGAGCGCCCAGTCGGCGGCGACCAGCGCCAGCCGGGTCATCCGGTCGGTCTGCGGCAGCAGCCTGCTCGGCAGGTGCTCCTCGGCCGCGAAGCCGGGGATCTCACCGGCCAGCCGCGACGGGTACTGCGACGGGTCGAAGCGCGTGATCCGCCCGATGCCGCTCTTGCCGGCGAGCGTCGCCTCCCAGTAGTCCTCAACCCCCAGACCGTTGGGGGCGGTGACGCCCAGACCGGTCACCACCACCGCGTTCATGCCAGGCTCCTCTCGGGACGGGCGAGCACCATGGCGCTCTGGAAGCCGCCGAACCCGCTGCCGACCGTCAGTACCGCGTCGGTCAGCTGCTCGCGAGCGGTGACCGGCACGTAGTCGAGGTCGCACTCCGGGTCGGGGGTGTGCAGGTTCGCCGTGGGCGGCACCACGTGGTGCTCCATGGCCAGCGCGGACGCGGCGATCTCGATCGAGCCGATCGCGCCGAGCGAGTGCCCGACCATCGACTTGATGGAGCTCACGGGAGTGCGGTAGGCGTGCTCGCCCAGGCTCTTCTTGAAGGCCGCCGTCTCGTGGCGGTCGTTCTGCTTGGTGCCGGAGCCGTGGGCGTTGATGTAGTCGATCTGGTCCCCGTTCATCCGGGCCTCGTCCAGCGCCACCGTGATGGCCTCTGCCATCTCCGCGCCGTCCGGCCGCAGACCGGTCATGTGGTACGCGTTGCTGCGGGTGGCGTAGCCGGCGATCTCGGCGTAGATGTGCGCCCCGCGCCGCCTGGCGCCGGCCAGCTCCTCCAGGACGAACACCGCGCAGCCCTCGCCGAGCACGAACCCGTTGCGGGTGCCGTCGAAGGGCCGTGAGGCCTGCTCGGGGTCCTCCCGGCGCGGTGTCGTCGCCTTGATGGCGTCGAAGCAGGCCATGGTGATCGGCGAGATCGGCGCGTCGGACGAGCCGGCGATCATCACGTCGGCCGAGCCCTCGCGGATCAGCTCGACCGCGTAACCGACCGAGTCGATGCCGGAGGTGCAGCCGGTGGACACAACCGTGTTGGGGCCCTCCGCGCCGACCGTCCAGGCGACCTCGGCCGAGAAGGAGCTGGGGACGAAGTAGTTGTACAGATGCGGTACCGCGTACTCGTGGTCGACCAGGTGCAGTCGGCCGCCGTCACTGACGATCCGGTACTCCTCGTCGAGCCCCGTGGTGGCACCGACCGCGCTTCCGATGGTGACGCCCACCCGGTACGGGTCGTGGGCGGCGAGATCGATCCCGCTGTCCGCCACCGCACCGCGCGCCGCGACGACCGCGAACTGGGCGGCCCGGTCCATCCGGCGGATCTCCTGCGGGGCGAGGCCGTGCTGCTCCGGGTCGAAGTCCATCTCCGCGGCGACCTGCGAACGGAACTGACTCGGGTCGAAGAAGGTGATCCCACGCGTCGCGGTACGGCCCTCGCTCAGCATGTCCCAGAAGGGGCGCCTGCCGACGCCCCCGGGCGCGAGGACCTCGATCCCCGTGATGACGACTCGACGGCCGCTCATCGGGAGGCCTCCCAGTTGTAGAAGCGCGTGGCCATCGCGTCGGCGGGGGACCGCCAGGTGGCCGGGTCGTACGCCTCTATGTGCGGCCTCAGGTCCTCGCTGATGCGAACGAAGCGCTCGTCGGACTTGGCCTTCTCGATCAGCTCGCCACCGTTGTCGGCGTCGAAGTCCTGCAGATGGAAATAGAGGCCTCGGTAGTGGAAGAGCTGGCGGCGTCGAGTGCCCATCAGATGCGGCATCTCGGACTCGTCGAATGCGCCGAACAACTTGGCGACATCGACTGCCGAGCCCGGTTCCATACGAGCCACGATCAAGGTGCTGTGCATGTGCTCTCTCCTTGGAATGGTGCACGGGACGTGGGGAGCGGAAGGGAAGTCGAATTCCCGGGAGACCCGGCCGTTCTCGTGAGGTCCTGGGTTGTGGGGTTCCGTCGGCCTTCGTCAGTCGATGCCCCGGCAGATGTGCGGGTGGTCGCTGTCGTTCTCGTCGTCCTCGCCCGCCAGCCGCCAGGCAGGGGGCAGGGGCGCATCGGTCCCGTCGTCGTGCGTCACGACGCGGCGGCCGTCTCGTGGGTCGGAGTACATCTGGGTCACACCTCCCTGGGGACGCTTCAGTCCTTGATTTCGCAGATGGCGGCGCCGGAGACGAGGGAGATGCCGACCTCGGCGGACAGGTCCTTGACGGTGCCGGTCTTGTGGGCGTTGAGGGGCTGTTCCATCTTCATGGCTTCGAGGACGACGATCAGGTCGCCTTCCTTGACTTCCTGGCCTTCCTCCACGGCGACCTTGACGATGGTGCCCTGCATGGGGGAGGCGAGGGTGTCGCCGGAGGCGGCGGGGCCGGACTTCTTGGCGGCGCGGCGTTTGGGTTTGGCGCCGGCGGCGAGGCCGGTGCGGGCCAGGGACATGCCCAGGGAGATGGGCAGGGAGACTTCCAGGCGTTTGCCGCCGACTTCGACGACCACGGTCTCGCGGCCCGCTTCGTCGTCGGTGTCGATGTCGGCGGGGGCGGCGAAGGCGGGGATGTCGTTGGTGAACTCGGTCTCGATCCACCGGGTGTGGACCGTGAAGGGGTCGGTGGAGCCGGTGAGTTCGGGGGCGAAGGCGGGGTCGGTGACCACCTTGCGGTGGAAGGGGATGGCGGTGGCCATGCCCTCGACCTGGAACTCGGCCAGGGCGCGGGCGGCGCGCTGGAGGGCCTGTTCGCGGGTGGCGCCGGTGACGATCAGTTTGGCGAGGAGGGAGTCCCAGGCCGGGCCGATGACGCTGCCGGACTCGACGCCCGCGTCGAGGCGGACCCCGGGGCCGGTGGGCGGGGCGAAGGTGGTGACGGTGCCGGGGGCGGGCAGGAAACCGCGGCCGGGGTCCTCGCCGTTGATACGGAACTCGAAGGAGTGACCGCGCAGTTCGGGATCGCCGTAGCCGAGGGGTTCGCCGTCGGCGATACGGAACATCTCCCGCACCAGGTCGATGCCGGCGACCTCCTCGGTGACCGGGTGCTCGACCTGCAGACGCGTGTTGACCTCCAGGAACGAGATCGTGCCGTCCGTGCCGACCAGGAACTCCACCGTCCCGGCGCCGACGTAGCCGGCCTCCTTGAGGATCGCCTTGGACGACGAGTACAGCTCCGCGACCTGCGCCTGGGACAGGAACGGCGCCGGGGCCTCCTCGACCAGCTTCTGGTGGCGGCGCTGCAGCGAGCAGTCACGGGTGGAGACGACGACCACGTTGCCGTGGGAGTCGGCCAGGCACTGCGTCTCCACATGCCTCGGCTTGTCGAGGTAGCGCTCCACGAAGCACTCACCGCGCCCGAACGCGGCCACCGCCTCACGCACCGCCGAGTCGTACAGCTCGGGCACCTCCTCGAGAGTGCGGGCGACCTTCAGACCGCGGCCGCCCCCACCGAAAGCGGCCTTGATCGCGATCGGCAGACCGTGCTCCTGGGCGAACGCCACCACCTCCTCCGAACCGGAGACCGGGTCGGGCGTACCGGCCACGAGCGGGGCGCCGGCGCGCTGCGCGATGTGCCGGGCCGCGACCTTGTCCCCCAGATCACGGATCGCCTGCGGGGGCGGCCCGATCCAGGTCAGGCCCGCATCGATGACGGCCTGCGCGAAGTCGGCGTTCTCCGAGAGGAAGCCGTATCCGGGATGGACCGCGTCCGCCCCGGAATCCTTGGCGGCCTGGAGCACCTTGGCGAAGTCGAGATAACTGCTCGCCGGGGTGTCACCGCCCAAAGCGAACGCCTCATCCGCGGCACGCACATGAAGCGCGTCCCGGTCCGGGTCGGCGTACACGGCCACGCTCGCGATCCCGGCATCCTGACAGGCCCGGGCAACGCGGACAGCGATTTCGCCACGGTTGGCGATGAGCACCTTGCGCACGACTGACCCCCTCCTCAATCGGCAGGAATTCTGGGATGATCAAGCGCGGCCGAGGGAATTCCACTCCCGGACGAGCTCCGAATACCTGTCCATCGTCGGTGCAGGACCTTGGCGCTTTCAACAGCCGTCCATTAAGCCTTCGGACCAGATCCTCAGCTGGGATACGGCTTTGTTGGCGCAGCGCCAGGAAAGTGTCAGAGAATTGTCAGAAGCCCAGTCGGACCGTCACCACGCGGAGAATGGTTGGCCATCGCGAAAGAGAGAGCAAACACGAAAGGGCGGACTCCGCCGTCCGGAGCCCGCCCTGTCCGAGGGTCTGCGGCGATGCCCGTCGCATCCGCCGCGTGAGAGGTTTCTAGTCACTTCCGAGGCGGAACCCCACTCCGCGTACGGTGACGATCCAGTCACTGCCCCCCAACTTCCCCCGAAGACTGCTGACATGGGTGTCCACTGTGCGACGGGACCAGGAACCGCCCCAGACCTGCTGCATGATGCGCTTGCGCGAGATCACCGTCTCGGGATGGGAGGCGAGTAAATAGAGCAGATCGAACTCCTTGCGGGTGATCTCCACGACCTGGCCGTGCAGGCTGACCTCGCGTGATGCGGCGTCAATGCGCAGCGGTCCGCGCGAGACGACCTGCTCGGTATGCACCTGTGGACGCGAACGACGCATGACGGCGTCCATACGGGCCATCAGCTCCCGGAAGCCGTAGGGCTTGACGAGGTAGTCGTCCGCGCCGGCCTGGAGACCCAGGACGCGGTCCAGTTCCGTTCCCCAGCCGGTGACGGCGATAAGGGGCACGTCGCTCAGAGAACGGATCGAGCGGCACACCTCCAGACCGTCCAGGTCGGGCAGTTCGAGATCCAGCAGCACGATGTCCGACATCTGATAGGCCTGGAGGGCGGCGTCCCCCGTCCCCACCTCCTCGACCTGGTGACCGTGCCGCCGGAGTCCCCCGGCCAGAGCCTGCATGTCGTCGGCATTGTTCTCGACAACCAAAACCCGCCAGTTCGTCGACGGCTTGCGGATCTGCGACGGGACGGGCTTTCTCAATTCCAGAGTGCCGCTCATAGCGCGTTGGCTCACTGCTCTCCCCCTGAACGTGTAGTTCCCGCTCGAGCACCTTGGCTTGCCGATCCTAAAAACCTACCCGCCGGTTTGTCAAAAAAAGATTAGGTAAATTCACCGCCTGTAACATCTGATGCCTCTTTTGCCGGAATTGAGGGCGAGGAAGGATCAATTCCGCCCCGTAACGTGATCAGGGTCATGCTCTTGAATCCTGCGAGTGAGTGGATTTCGCCCCTCAACACGACGGGCACAACCACTGACGGCGAGCGCGGTTTGTTCTGGGCGCCGACAACCGGACGCAGAGGTTCGCAGGTCAGGGATCGAGAGTGGCCCCACCCGACGCGTTGCGCATCCTCTGTAGCGGTGGTAGACCGTCCGGGATGTTCTCGGCCGACCGAGCCCCTGCTCCCGCCCCTTCCTCGCTCTGACCGCAGAGCGAGGAAGGGCAGTTTTCCGGGCAATACCGACGGATCATTCACGGGGGCAGGGCCGTCGGGCGAACCGGTACTCCCTCGAAGCACCACTCCCGGGCGGACACCCGAGCCGCGTAAACATACTTTCAAGTCCGTTTTCCGGACCGCGATGAGAGGATTCAGGCAAGTGGGACTACAACAGGAGAGGGCGATCCGCACCCGCCGGCTGATGCTGAAGTCGGCGGCGGAGGTCTTCGACCGCGAGGACTACGCCTCGGCCAGACTCTCCGACATCAGCGCGCTGGCCAACATGAGCACGGGCGCTCTGCACTTCCACTTCGAGAACAAGGACGACCTGGCCGAAGCGGTCGTACGCGAGGCGCGCGACATCCTGTGGCGGGCCGCGCGCCTCGCGTACGAGAAGAACTCCGAACCACTGCAGGCCCTCACCGACATCTCGCACGCCCTGAGCCAGTTACTGTCCCGGGACGTCGTGACGCGGGCCGGGCTGCGGCTGGACAGCGACCGGTCCCGCAGAGGGCGGGAGCAGTTCATCCACGCGTGGCGCGTCTGCGTCCAGCGTCTGCTGCACCGGGCACGACAGGAAGGCGGGCTCGCGGCGCAGGTCCAGTTGCAGGATCTGACGTGCGCCCTCGTCGCCGCCACGGCCGGCATCGGAATGCTGATCAAAGGAGGTGAGGGAGAGCGGACCCGGCTTGCCTTCACCGGCTTCTGGCAGAGCTTCCTGCCTGGGCTCGCCGCCCCGAGTGTGCTCGGCGGGCTGCGCCCCGGCGGAACACGGGACGTGGTCGACCACGCCGTGGCCACCTCCCGTTGTCCGCCCTACGACTGCATGGAGGCGGTCGATACGGAGGTGATCATTCCGGAGGCGGTGGCTCCGGGAGTGACGTGATGGGAGCACCCCGCCGACTCCGGATCCGGGACCGGCCGCGGTTTCCGATACCGGTCGGCGTACCGGGGAGCAGCACTCGGCGAACACCTCGCCGGGATCGCAGCCGAGGTCTGTCCTGACCTGATCGCCCGTGAACCAGCGGTCGGCCGCCGGTGCTCCGAGGCGGCGAGCACTTCCTCACCCGGTACGGGATACGGGTGAGGAAGTGAACACGGCCCTCGCGGGCCGCCGTTGCCGGCGCTTCCGAAAGCGGCACGCGACGCAGCGCCCCGGCGTCGATCGTCGGCCGCCGTCCCAGCCGCCCGTCGTCCGGGCGCCGAGCGCACGCGGCAGCATCAGAACGCCGGGCACGACCCAGCGGTCTCCCGCCCTCTCAGACCAGTTGGGGCGCATGACCGTGCCGCCCGCCGTGAGGAGATGGCGCTCGGCCGGCGTCCTCGTACGGCTGGGGTCCGGCGCAGGCACCATCTGCGCCCGCCCGGACTCCACCTGACGGAACGAACCCGGGCCGTGCACCGCCGCCGTGGTCAGGTACGCGACCCGCTCGACCCCGGCCCGCCGGGCCTGCTCGACCAGGGCGAGTGCGCCCGGGGCGTTGACCCGGCGCAGCAGCCGGAGATGCCCGCCGGCCTGGGTGTCGCTCAGCGAGGCGGGAGCGGTGAGGGCATCCCGTACCCACTCGGGCGGGAGCCCTGCCGGGAGCGGCGGTTCGTGGACCGGCAGCCGCAGCCGGAAGGCTCCACGAAGGGGGCCGCGGTGACCAGATGTCCGCCGACTGAACCACCGGACCCCGCCACCAGGACGTACCGGCTCACCCGTTGTCCCGTACGGCGCCGCCCAGTGTCGCGGTGAAGACGGGCTCCTCCTGCTGCAGGCCCTGCACACGCACCACGGCTCCCTGCTCCGCGCACAGGTCGTGCCGGGCCAGGATCCAGCAGGGTTCGGCCAGTTCGCAGTACTTGTGGAAGGAGATCCGCATCGACGCGGGGTGGAAGTCGTGCCCGGGCGTGAGCACGGTGGCGGCCTGCCGTGCGGCTTCGAGGAGCACCATGCCGGGGACGTGGTCGTTGGGGCGGGCGAAGAGTGTGGGGTGGGTGGCGTCCAGGCGGAGCTGCCAGCCGGGGCGGTGCTCGGACGGCGCGAGAACGACGTCCTTGCGGTCGAGGCGGCCGGCCTCGTGGGGCGCGACGGCCGGCAGCAGCCGCAACGGACGGCCCACGGAGGACATCCGCTCGCCGCGCAGCCTGCGGTAGACGCGGGCCGACGTACAGACCAGGATGCCCATGCTCGTGGCGAGCAGTCGGCCCAGCCGCTGGAAGCGCAGATCGACCCGCATGCCGATGAGGCGCCCGGCGCGCAGCTGCACCCCGGAGCACTCGACGACGACGTCGATCGCGCCCGAGGCGTTCTCCACGGTGAAGTCCGGGGTCTCGACCCGGTATCCGAGCTCCCGCATCAAAAACCGGTCGTCGACCGGGACTCCGAACTCGGCGTGGGCCAGCATCATCGTCGCCTGCCGTGTGGTCTCGGCCACGAGCAGCGGATCCTGACGCCCGTCGGGCAGCGGGGCGAAGAAGCCGTGTGCGGCGGGCCAGTTCGCCGTGACCAGAAAGCGGTGCTCGGCAAGGCGCAGCCAGTCGACGGGGAAGCGGTCCTCGGGGTACGGGCGATGGCACAACTCGGCGGTGGCCCGGCCGTCGGGAGTCAATACCGGGGCGTCGGTACGGTAGACGCGCCGAGGGGCGGTTTCTTCGGAGTGGATCACCGCGTCCTGCCCGGCAGGAGAAAGGGCATTTCGGGTCAGGTCGTCCACGATGGTGGAGTCGGGCCGTTCCCCGGCCGGGCGTAAATCTGTACAGGACTCAACAGAACGGTCAAATATGGATATCAAACCATCAGACATGTACTGCCCCCTGAGTCGATACATGCGGGGATCGCTCCCCTCTCGACAAAAGACTGGCAGTCCGGTTCTCATTGCGTGGAGACCTGACCAAGTTCTGACATAGAAACAGGCACGGACGCATGGCACGTCAAGCAAGAGCAATCCAGACCCACCAGGCGATCCTGCTGGCGGCGGCCGAGGTGTTCGACGAGCGCGGCTACAGCACGGCCACCATCACGGAGATCATCGCGCGGGCCGGTGTCACCAAGGGCGCGCTCTACTTCCACTTCACCTCCAAGGAAGATCTGGCCGTCGGGGTGATAGCGGCGCAGCTGGAGCTGGGGCCGCTGCCTCCGCAGCGCACGAAGCTCCAGGAACTCGCCGACCAGGGCCTGCTCTTCGCGCACCAGTTGCAGCACGACCCGCTGACCCGGGCCAGTGTCGGTCTGGCCATGGACCAGTGGAGCGAGAGCGCCGAGGGCGGCAACCCCTTCCACGGCAGACCGTTCCAGTCCTGGGTAGACCTGCTGACCGAGCTGCTCGTCGAGGCGCGCGAGCGCGGGGAGTTGCTGCCGCACGTGGACCCGGCGGAGACGGCGGAGTTGCTCTCCGGGTCGTTCACCGGAATCCAATGGACGTCTCAAGTCCTATGTCAGCGCAAGGACTTGACGCGTCGGGTCATCGCCATGTTCCACCATCTGCTCCCGAGCATCGCGATGCCGCAGATTCTCCCGACGTTGGATCTCACCGCCGATCGGGCAGTGTCCCTCCTCGCGTCGCGCGATGCGGCACTGGAAGGGGAGGAGACATCGCTCGACGAGGACGACGACAGTACTTCGGAAGCCGATCCCGCTCCCGAAACCGGCCCGCCCACCCGGTCCCCGGACGCCGTATCCGCCCCGGAGGGGGACGGCAGCGCCACCTGACCGATCGGCACGGCACGGCACGGACCAGAAAACCGGCACCCCGGTCTCCTGCCGACCGGCCGCAGGCCCACGCGTGCCGATCCGGTCGGCAACACCCCACCTGACGATCACCCGGCGCCGACGGCCGGCTCACCGGCGTCCGCCAGACGCCCGGCGCCGGATCGCGCGATGCGCAGGCCGGCGGTACGGGACGGGCTCCCCCGTTCTGCGGTCCCGAAGCCTCGGTTCCCCAGCCCGGCCGGGCTGGGCCGGGAGCCGCACCCCCGGGCCCGATCCGAGCCGCACCTCCGACCGCCGGTCCGGGCATCCCACCTCACCGCCGCGGCGCCGGCCCTGCCATCCGGCCGGGCCCCAGCGGCAGCGCCCGCGTCTCAGCTCGCCATTCCGTCAAAGGGGTCCGGGAGCCCGCCCGCACCGCCGGGCTCCGCACGGCCCGGCGGTGCGACGGTCCGGGAGGTCTCCTCCAGGCGGTAGCCGACGCCTCTGACCGTGGTGATCCAGCCCGCGCCCAACTTGGCGCGCAGGGCGCTGACGTGGGTGTCGACCGTGCGGGTGGAGATGGCCCACTCGTCCGCCCAGACCCCGGCGATCAGGCTGCGCCGTGAGATCACCGTCTCCGGTGCCGAGGCCAGCAGCAGGAGGATGTCGAACTCCTTGCGGGTCAGCTCCAGGAGCTTTTCGCCGACCCACGCCTCCCTGGTGCCGGGGTCCAGACGCAGGGCCCCGCAGGACACGCCGGCCGGACCACCTCCCGTGGCGACGCGCCGCGTCACGGCGTTCATCCGGGCGATCAGCTCCCGGAACCCGTACGGCTTCACCAGACAGTCGTCCGCGCCCGACCGCAGGCTGAGCACCCGGTCCAGTTCGGTGTCCCGGCTGGTGAAGGTGATCAGCGGTGTGGTGCCCCGGGCCCGGATCTCGGCGCACACCTGAAGACCGTCGACATCGGGCAACTCCAGGTCGAGCAGGACCACTTCGGCCTGCTCCCACGCATCGAGGGCCGCCCGCCCGGTGCGGGCCCGCCGGACCTGATGGCCGTTGCGCACCAGACGGCAGACCAGTGGCTCGGCGGTGCCGTCGTCCGGATCTATCACAAGTACGCGCATCTGGACTCCGCTCCGGGCCGTGCCCCGGCGGCGCCACGCACCTCCAGGCCGACGGCCCGGACAGTCACTCGCCCGCCGACCGGGTGTGCACCACGCGGTAGGTGTTGGAGTCCCGCCAGATGGCCAGCGCGTCCACCCGGGCGTCGGTCCTCCGCCGCTCCGCCGACCGCTCCGCGCCCGGCTGCTCGCGGAACGCGTCGTACGCCTCCTTGCTGTCCCACTGCGAGTAGACGACGACCCACTTGCCCTCGATGCCGCGCCCGCGCAGACCGCGCAGCACCGTGTGGCTGCGGTACCCCGGGACCTTCTGGAGCCAGTCCTGGGACACGCCGAGCGCGTCGACCAGGTCGTCCTGGTGCTTCTCGCTGACGCCGTACAGGTCGATGGCCGTGTAGTCGTCGCGGTCCGGCCCGATCTCGGCCTCCCCGACACCCGACTTCTGCTGACTGAAGACCGCCTCGTTCTGGAGCAGCCGTATCGCCGTGGTGATCTCACCGAACAGCGGCAGCGTGCGGTGCTTGAACTCCTCGCCGGCGTACCGGCTCTCCAGGTCCTCGGTGGAGCGCCACTGGATGAAGTTGGCGGTGCCGAACTTGGTCTGCCCGCTGTGCACGGTGCTGGAGATCCAGCCGTCATAGGCCGCGGCGTCGACGATCTCGCGCATGGCGGCGAGCAGGCTGTCCTGCTTCTCGGCGGAGTCCGTCGAGAACAGGTTGAGCACGGTCAGGTTCTTGGCATCGGCTGTGATCTTCGGCATTCTCGTCTTCTCTTCCGTTCGATCGGCTGTTGAAAGAAGCAGAACTCGAATTTTTGGATCAGTGCTTCCCGATCAGCATGACAAGCCATCAAGCACTGCTGAAGACCGCTCCGTTCAGAACTGCGCGCGGATTGTCAGGTCTGTTCCACCAGGGTCAGATCTTGGGCAGCTACGTCAGGTCTTCGACAAGTGCTCTTGGGTGCGGATTGGCTCGCGCGCAATGCTCGGGTAATGAATTCATTGACGTCAGCAGCAGAAATAGGCACTCTGCTGGACCGATATCTCATAGGCCTCGACGCGGACAAACTCGACGACGAGTGGGCGCGCACGCTGTTCAGCGACGACGCCCGCGTCGAGTTCCCGATGAGCCGGCACGAGGGCATCGAAGGACTCGCCGCCTGGCACCGACAGGCACTGGACGCCTTCGCGCGCACCCAGCACCTCAACTCTCCGGCGGTCGTGGACCTCACCGGCGAGAAGCGGGCGGTGCTGCGCGCCAACCTGGTCTCCACGCACGTGCACCATCCGGACGCGCCCGGCGACCCGCTGTTCGTCTCCGGCACGCTCGTTCACGGCGAGGCCCGCCACACCGAAAGGGGCTGGCGTCTGACGGAGCTGTCGTTCCGGCTGGTCTGGGCGACGGGCAATCCGCCCGGGCCGAGGGAGACCCGATGACCGTCCTGGCGGCCGGGAGCCAGGAGCAGCGAATCGCGACCATGCTGCTCGGCGTCGGCGTGATCCTGCTGGTCGGTGCCGCGCTCGGGTCACTCGCCCGGCGGCTGGGCCAGCCCAAGGTGATCGGCGAGATCACCGCCGGCATCGTGCTCGGCCCGAGCCTTCTCGGTCTGTTGCCCGGTGACCTGTCGGAGCGTCTGTTCCCGGTCGACGTAAGGCCGTTGCTCTCGGCGGTCGCCCAGGTCGGCCTGGTCCTCTTCATGTTCGTGGTCGGCTGGGAGTTCGAACGGCGGTTGATACGGCCGTACGCACGTCTGGCGGCGGGCGTCTCGCTGTCGTCCATCGTGCTCGCCTTCGGACTGGGCGTCGCAGCGGCGGTCGTCCTGTATCCGCAGCACGACACGGTGGCCGGCCACCACATCTCCTTCACCGCCTTCGCCACGTTCATGGGCACTGCGATGTCCGTGACGGCGTTCCCCGTGCTGGCGCGGATCCTGACCGAGAACCGGCTGGCCGACACCCGCGTGGGCACCTTGTCGCTGGCCAGTGCGGCGATCGACGACGTCCTGGCCTGGTGTCTGCTGGCGTATGTGTCGGCGCTGGTCAGCTCGGACGGCGACTACGCGGGCCTGGCCCGGATCGGGGTGCTCAGCGTGGTCTTCGTCGCGCTGATGTTCCTGGTCGTGCGGCCGCTGGTCGCCCGGCTGGTGTGGCGGTGGGCCGCCATGGAGCGCTGGAACCTGCTGCTCGCGGTGCTGTGCGCAGGGGTGTTCGTCTCGTCGTGGCTGACCTCGTGGATCGGCATCCACCAGATCTTCGGCGCGTTCCTGTTCGGCTTCGTCATGCCGCGCGAACCCAGGCGGGTCCTCGCGGCGCACCTTCGCCGGCCGCTGGACGACGTCAGCCTCGTCCTGCTGCCGGTGTTCTTCATCGTCACCGGCCTCGGTGTCGACCTCGGCGCCCTGACCGCGACCGACTACCTGGCCCTGCTCCTCGTCATCGGCGTGGCGTGCGCGGGCAAGCTGGTGGGCGCGATCGTCCCGGCCCGGCTGTTCGGGCTGTCCTGGCGCGAGGCCAAGGACCTGGGTGTGCTGATGAACACCCGTGGCCTGACCGAACTCATCATCCTCAACGCCGCCGTGAGCCTCGGAGTGCTCGACGGACGCATGTTCACCATGCTGGTGATCATGGCTCTCGTGACGACGGCGATGGCGGCCCCGCTGCTGTCCCGGCGCGAGCACCTCACGGCCGGCGTGACACAGAAGGTCGGTACACCCGTCGCGGACGCGACCCCGCCGCACACCTGACGAGAGGGGCTCAAGTGATACCCGTCCAGCCGTTGTCACAGCACGACCGACACCTGCCGCAACCGCCGGTCGACGGCCGTGCGCTGCGCTCGGTGTTCGGCAACTTCGCCACCGGCGTCACCGTCATCACCACCGGCGGCCCGGAGGACGGCGCCGCCACCACGGTGAACTCCTTCACGTCCGTCTCGCTGGAACCGCCGCTGGTGCTGTTCTGTCTGCACCAGAAGTCCCGGCTGCGCCCGGCTCTTCAGCAGTCCGGGGGCTTCGTGGTGAACTTCCTGACGCACAGCCAGGAGACGCTCGCCTGGAAGTTCGCGGGCCGTGAGTCGGCGCGTCTGGCGGAGGTCCCGCACCACCGCTCCGCGAGCGGACTCCCGGTGCTCACCGAGGCCCTGGCCTTCGTGGAATGCCGCATCACCGAGGAGTACGAGGGCGGTGACCACGCCATCCTGCTCGGCGAGGTCACCTCCCTCGGTGCCTCCACCGAGGAGGCGGACCCATTGATCTTCTACAAGGGAGCCATGCACGTCCTCGACCCCGATGCGGCTACGCCCGCGGGGAGTTGAGGACTCAGTGGGCGTGGAGCCGTCTCGCCCATGACGACGCCGCTCGCTCCGGTCGAGGCATGCCGTCGCCCGGAGCCTGCCCCCTGAGGGCCGTACGTCACCTCAGCGAGGGCGTCCGCTCCTCCGCCTCGTCGAACTCCTGCCGGGCCCGCTCGACCTTCCGGAGGTTCTCCGTGGACCACTCGGCGAGGTGGGCGAAGAGCGGCGCCAGGCTGCGGCCGAGCTCGCTGATCTCGTACTCGACCCGGGGCGGCACCTCGGGGTGGTACGTGCGCACGACCATGCCGTCGCGCTCCATCTGGCGCAGCCGCTGGGTGAGGACCTTCGGCGTGATGGTGCCGACGTTGCGCTGGAGTTCGACGAAACGCTGTCGGCCGAACTCGTTCAGCGTCCACAGGATCGGCGTCGTCCAGCGGCTGAAGACGATGTCGACCACCGGGGAGACCGGACATGCCAGCTCCGAGTCGACCTGCCCGGCATGCGAGGTGGTGCTGCTCATAGCGCCGATGCTGACCATTCGGACCTCCCAGAAAGTCACTTTCCTCTAGGTACCTACTTTACCGAGGATGCTAGCTTCCCGGAAGACGGTGAGCAGCGCCTCGCTCCCTGCCTCGCTCTACGGCCTTCCCGTGCGGCTTTCCCGTCCGGATTCCCGTCCCTGCGGCACCCGTTCCGCCCGTTCTTCCCGTTCTTACGGCACCCGTCCGTCACCTCCCTCTCCCCTAGGAGCGACATGTCGACCCAAGAGTCGCTGCGCATTCCTCGCCCCTCCGACAAATCGGCCCCTCCGCACCGCCCGGGACTCATCCTGGCGTTCCTGTGCCTGGCCGGCTTCATGACCTTCCTCGATGTGTCGATCGTCAATGTGGCCCTGCCGAGCATCGAGGACGAGCTCGACATCTCCCAGACGTCCCTGCAGTACATCGTCACCACGTACGGCATGCTGCTCGGCGGCTTCCTGCTGCTGACGGGTCGGCTGGCCGACGCCTTCGGCCGCCGCCGGATGCTCCAGACCGGTCTGACCCTCTTCGCCCTCACCTCCCTGCTCGCAGGGCTCGGGCAGAGCGCGGCCATGCTGATCGTGGCGCGCGGCGCCCAGGGCCTGGGCGCCGCGTTCATCGCGACGGCCGCGCTGTCCCTGCTCGCCAACAACTTCGAGGAGGGCCCCGAACGCAACAAGGCACTGGGCGCCTGGGGTGCGCTCAGCGGTATCGCCGCCGTCGCCGGTGTCAGCCTGGGCGGTCTGATCACCGACGGTCCGGGCTGGCGCTGGATCTTCTTCATCAACGTGCCGATCGGCCTGGTCTGCGCGCTGATCGCCCCGAAGATCGTCGCCGAGAGCCGCGCCGCGGAGCGCAGCAGTTCCTTCGATGTCTCCGGTGCCGTGACACTGACCGCCGGTCTCGTGCTGCTGATCTTCACCCTCGGTCAGACCATCGACGACTCCGACGTGCCGATGGGCCGCATCTACGGCGGCTTCGCCCTCTCCGCGGTCCTGCTCATCGCGTTCGTGCTCATCGAGCGCCGTGCCAAGGCACCGCTGATCCCGCTCGGCATCTTCAAGCGCAAGTCGCTGCGGGCCGCCAACGTCGTCGCCATCCTGCTCCTCGGCACCTGCGTCACGCTGTTCTTCTTCGCCAGCCTGTTCATGCAGCAGGTTCTCGACTGGTCGGCCCTGAAGACCGGTATGGCGTACGTCCCGCTCGCGGTGATCGTCGCGGTGGGCGCGGGCGTCGCCTCCCAGCTGGTGACCAAGGTCGCGGCCAAGCCTGTGCTGATGACCGGTCTGGCGCTGACCAGCGTGGGCATGTTCCTGCTGTGGCGCGCCCCGTCCGACGCCTCCTACCTCGTGGACCTGCTGCCCGCCTTCCTGCTCTCCGGGCTCGGTCTCGGTCTGTCGTTCGTGCCGGTGCAGGTCGCGGCGTTCCAGGGCACCAACGAGGACGACTCCGGTCTGTCCGCGGGCCTGATCAACACCGCGCAGGAGGTCGGCGGCGCCCTGGGCCTCGCCGTGGCCGCCACCTACGCCTTCCGCCAGGTCGAGCAGTTGACCGAGTGGGCGGACGGAGTGCCCGCGCGGGTGACCCAGGCACGCACGGAGGTCTTCCATGACGCGTTCCTGGCGGGTGCCTGCTTCGCCGCGGCCGGCCTGGTCCTCACGCTGATCCTGCTGCCCTTCACCAAGGCATCGGACCAGTCGGCCGCCGCACCCGCCAACAACTGAGATCGGGAACCCGCCATGCCGACGTCACCGCGGCTGTCCTCCGCGGCCGAGGGATTTCTCGCCGAGAACCATCTGTGCACCTTCACCACGCTCCGCCCCGACGGCTCGCCCCATGTGACGCCCGTGCGTTTCACCTGGGACGGCGAGGCGGGCCTGGCACGGGTCATGACCGCGGTGACACGGCGCAAGGCCAGGAACGTGCTGGCCACGCCCGCCTGCCGGGTCTCCCTCTGTCAGACGGTGGGGCCCCGCTGGATCACCCTGGAGGGCACCGCCGCCGTCAGCGACGACCCCTTACGGGTCAAGGAGGGGGCACGGCGGTACGCCAAGCGGTACTGGTCGTCGCCGCCGGAGCCCCCGGGCCTGGTCGTGATCGAGATCGAGATCGACCGGGTGCTGGGCCTGCTCTGAGCGGGGCCGAGCCCAGCAGAGGGTGCCGGAAATCCCTTCCGGCACCCTCGCGCTTTTCCCCCGTCTGTCTCAGCTGCACAATCTCTGACCAAACTTGTCAGAGACCTGTAGTTGCGGCCGTTCAGCTTCCCGGACTCCCCCGGAATACTGGGTAAAGAATCCACTGGGAGAGGAAACATGGAAAACTTTCATGCCGACGTGATTGTCGCCGGGGCCGGCCCTTCCGGACTCATGCTCGCTGGTGAACTCCGCCTGGCCGGGCTGTCCGTGGTGGTACTCGACCGCCTGGCCGAGCCCATGCAGCAGTCCCGGGCGCTCGGATTTTCCGCCCGTACCATCGAGGAGTTCGGCCAGCGCGGACTTCTCGCGAAATTCGGCGAACTCGAAACGATTCCCTTCGGGCATTTCGGCGGACTTCCTCTCGACTATCGCATAGTCGAGGGCGGAAATTTCGGCGTCCGTGGTGTCCCGCAGTCGCGGACCGAGGCAATTCTCCACGCGTGGGCGACCGGCCTCGGCGCCGAGGTCCGCCGCGGGCACGAGGTCGTCGGCATGGCCCAGGACGACACCGGAGTCGCGGTGGAGGTGGGCACCGCCGACGGCGTCGAGACGCTGCGCGCCCCCTACCTGGTCGGCTGTGACGGTGCCCGTTCCGTCGTACGGCACCTGGCCGGCATCGACTTCCCCGGCACCAGCGCCACCATCGAGATGCTGATGGCCGATGTCGCCACCAACGAGCTGCGCATCCGCCCGACCGGTGAGGTCGGCGAGGCCGGCATGGTGGTGGTACTTCCGCTCGGCCCGCAGGCCACCCGCGTCGTCGTCTTCGAGCGCGGTGCCGGCGTCCGGCCGACCCAGGAGCCGCCCACCTTCCCCGAGGTCGCCGCCGCCTTCCAGCGCGTCACCGGCGAGGACATCACCGGCTTCAGGCCCCTGTGGTCCAGCTACTTCACCGACGGCAGCCGCCAGGCCTCCGAGTACCGCAAGGGCCGGGTCCTCCTCGCGGGCGACGCCGCCCACATCCATCTGCCCATCGGCGCCCAGGGCATCAGCGCCGGCGTCGGCGACGTGGTGAACCTCGGCTGGAAGCTGGCGGCCGAGCTCAAGGGGTACGCGCCCGAGGGGCTGCTGGACACCTACCACACCGAGCGCCACCCCGTCGGCGCCCGCATCGTCGCCAACACCCTTGTGCAGCGCTCCCTTTATCTCGGCGGCCCCGAGATGCAGCCGCTGCGCGAACTCTTCGGCGAGCTGGTCGGCATCGAGGCGGTCCGCCGCCATCTCGTCGGCCTGGTCACCGGCCTGGACATCACGTACGACATGGGCGAGGGCGACCACCCGCTGCTCGGCCGCCGGCTGCCCGACCAGGAGCTGCTGGTCGGCGACGAGAAGACCAGCACGTACGAACTGCTCACCCGCGGCCGGCCGCTCCTGCTGAACCTGCGCGGCGGCGACGCCCTCACCGAGGCCGCCGCAGGCTGGGCCGACCGCGTCGACGTCGTCGCCGCCTCCCGGCCCGACCCCGCCGCCCCGGCCGCCGACCTGCTGGTGCGCCCCGACGGCTACATCGCCTGGGTCGGCACCGACGGCTCCGCCGACGGCCTCGCCGCGGCCCTTCAGCGCTGGTTCGGCGCACCCGCAGGCAACTGACCGCACACCCGACCGGCGCTGACGACCCGCGCCGACGGACCGTCAGAAGAGGAGTTCCGAGTTGACCGGCAAGGCTGAGACAGACACGCCCACCAAGGCCGACACAGCGAAGACGGCCCCGAAGGCCGGCGAGTGGACCGAGTGCGACGTCATCATTCTGGGCGCCGGGATCGGCGGCTCGATCACCGGCGCCATCCTGGCCAGGCAGGGCGCGAAGGTGGTGCTCGTCGACGCCGGCCAGCACCCGCGGTTCGCGGTCGGCGAGTCCCAGAACCCGCAGCTCGTGGAGTGGTTGCACATCCTGGCCGTGCGTTACGACGTCCCCGAGATCAAGCACCTGCTCGACATCAAGGCGGTCACCAAGAACATCGGCGCCCACCACGGCAGGAAGCAGAGCTTCGGTTTCGTCCGGCACGTCCCGAACCGGGAGCCGGACCCGAGCGAGGCGACGATGTTCGTCATCCCGAAGATGCTGACCGAGGCATCGCACATGTTCCGCCAGGACACCGACACCTACTACTTCAACGTCGCCGCCAAGTACGGCTGCACCCTGCGGCAGAACTGGCGCGCCACCGACCTGGACTTCGACGACGACGGCGTCACGGTCACCGGCCAGAGCGGCGAGGTCTTCCGCGCCAAGTACCTCATCGACGCCAGCGGTTTCCGCTCGCCGCTCGCCCAGAAGTTCGACCTTCGTGAGAAGCCCTCGCGGATCAAGCACCACGCGCGCTCGCTGTTCACGCACTACGTCGGCATCAAGCCGTACGACGACGTGTGCAACTACCCCGAGGCGCTGCGGCCCCCGGCCGAGTCCCCGTTCCACGGCGGCACCCTGCACCACCTGATCGAACGCGGCTGGTTCTGGATCATCCCGTTCGACAACCACAAGGACTCCAGGAACCCGATGTGCAGCGTCGGCCTGACCTTCGACGAACGGCTGTATCCGCAGCCCAAGGACAAGACCCCGGACGAGGAGTTCAACCACTACCTCGACATGTACCCGGCCGTGAAGCGCCAGTTCGAGGGCGCGCACCGGGTGCGCGAGTGGATATCGACGCCGGACCGGATCCAGTACTCGTCCAAGCAGACGGTCGGCGACCGCTGGTGCCTGATGTCGCACGCGGCCGGCTTCGTCGACCCGCTGTACTCGCGCGGACTGTCCAACACCTTCGAGGTCGTGGACGCGCTGTGCTACCGCGTTCTGGAGGCTCTGGGCGACAACGACTTCTCCGCGAAGCGCTTCGAGTACGTCGAGCGCCTGGAGCAGGGGCTGCTCAAGTACAACGACATGATCGTCGACAGCTCCTACATCGCGTTCTCCCACTTCCGTCTCTGGAACGCGGTGTTCCGGGTCTGGGCCTGCTTCACCACGCCCGCCACCATGCGACAGATCCAGGCCCGCCAGGAGTTCACCCTGGACGGCGACGACCGGCACTTCCGGGAGATGGAGAACGCCCCCTACCCGGGCCTCTGGTGGCCGGACAGTCACGCCTTCAAGCACCTCCTGGAAGTGACACACGAGACCTGTGTGCGCTACGAGGAGGGCGAGATCGACGGTGACAAGGCAGCCGACATCGTCTTCCAGGCCATCAACGACTGCGAGTCGGTCAACACGCCCTTCGGCTGGAAGGAGGGCGAGGACCGCCGGTTCTTCCGGGCCACCACCCCCACGATGGTCAAGTTCATGTGGTGGGCGAGCGTCAACGGCCCCAAGGAGATGCGCGACCTCGGCCGCGCGATGCTCAAGGGCGTCGTCAAGTCCGGCCTGCGCGGCCGCAAGGTCTCCTGACCGCCCCCGAACCACTCCGACCAGCCCGCACAGGGCGTGGTGCCACCCCCACGCGCCGGCCCTGTGCGGGCCCGCTCACCGACCTCTCTCCACCACACCCGCATCGACTCTGGGAAACCGTGTGATCAGTCGTAGGACCCTGCTCGGCGCCGGCTCGACCGCCGCCGGTATCGCCCTTGTGCCCGCCATGCCCGTCGCCGCCGAAGGCTCGGGAACACCCTGGAGCCAGCTCTCGGCCCGGCTCTCGGGTCGTGTCGTGCTGCCCACCGACCCCTACTACATCGTGGCCCGCCAACTGGAGCTCGCGCAGTTCGACTCCGTCAGCCCGCAGGCGGTCGCCTACTGCGCGAGTGCGGCGGACGTCTCGGTCTGTGTGCGCTTCGCCCAGAACCACGGCGTTCCCACGGCGGTCCGCAGTGGCGGCCACAACTACGGCGGCTACTCCACGACCCCGGGCCTGATCATCGACGTGTCCCGGCTCAACGCCGTGACGGTGAACAGCGCCTCGTCGGTGGACATCGGCCCGGGCGCCCAGAACGTCAACATCCTCAACGCCCTGGCCCCGCACGGCCTGGTGGTCAGCGAGGGCGGCTGTCCGACCGTGTGCGCCGGCGGCTTCGTCCAGGGCGGGGGCTTCGGCTTCCTGACCCGGCCGACGGGCATGGCCTGCGACGCGCTCACCTCCGCCCAGGTGGTGCTCGCCGACGGTCGCGTGGTGACCACGTCGGCCACACAGAACCCGGACCTGTTCTGGGCGATCCGCGGTGGCGGCGGCGGCAACTTCGGCATCGTCACGCGGTTCACGGTCACTCCGCACAGCGGCGACCAGATGGCCATCAGCAACCTGATCTTCCCCTACGACCGGATGGCGGACGTCCTCGACGGCGTCGCCCGGTGGCTGGTGGACGCCCCGCACACGATCGGCGGCGGCGCCTATGTGGTGCAGCCCGACGCCGCTCCCGGCTCGGTGCCGCAGGCCAACGTCTTCCTCGCCTCCCGCGGGACACCCACCGAACTGGCCGGTGAGGCGGCCCGGTTGCTCGCCCTGACCGGCGCTCCCCTGCAGCGCCAGGACGGCGTCATGACGTACCAGCAGCTCATGATGATGATCTTCGGCTGCTCCAACCTCTCCGAGGCCCAGTGCCAGCGCTCCGAGAAGACTGCCGAGGGCACGCTGTCCCGGCCTGCCTACGGTCTGGAGCGCACCCGTATGGGCAGTGAGCCGTTCCCGGGGAGTGGCTGGGCGGACGTGATGACGGCGTTCGACGCGAACCGCAGGGCGGGGCAGGCGCGTTACCTGGACTTCCACTTCTTCGGGGGCGCCGCAAACGACGTGCCGCGCACCGCCACCGCGTACGTGCACCGCGACGCGCTCTTCTCGGTCAACTACCGGGTCCTGATCAACAACCCGGCCCAGGCGACCGACGAGGCCAGGGCGGTGGCGAACACCTGGGTCGACAACGGCTTCGCGACCGTCGACCCGCTGTCGAACGGCGAGACCTACCAGAACTGGATGGACCCGTCACTGACGGACTGGAAGACGTCCTACTACGCGGAGAACTACTCGCGGCTGACCAAGGTCAAGAGCAAGTACGACCCGTACCGGTTCTTCCGCTCCCCGCAGTCCATAGGCGCCGCCTGACGCACCGCGAGGCCGCCGGACCAGTTGTCCGGCGGCCTCATGGGGCGACTGGCGCAGGGCCTCAGGGGGTGCGGCCGTACCAGCCGACCAGGCGGTCGATGGCCGGGGCGTCCACCGGGACGTCCACGACGGGGCCGAACGGCACCTGGCCGCCGCGCGGTTCGCGGGGCACGGCGCGCTCCATGGCGGCCATCGGGGCTGCCAGGACGGCGTCGTCCCACGCGGGGGTCTGGCCGGTCGCCTTGGCCAGGTCCCAGGTGTGCAGCACGAACTCATTGGTGTAGATGATCGCGGCGACGGCGCCCGGGACGGGCCCCCAGGGCAGGCCGATCTCCCGGCCCAGGACTGCCGGGTCCGTCCAGACGGACCGCAGCTCCTTCGTCCCGGTGGCCCAGACCTCGGCCCATGCTCCGTCGGCGACGTCCTCGGCGAAGTGCGGAACGCTGAAGAACTGCCCGCCGGCGCCGATCACGGCGACCCTACGGAGCACAGAGACAAGGTGATTGGACAGTTGGCGCACCGAGTAGTCCGGACACGGCGTGGTGGCGTCGTAATCCTCGGGCCGTACCGCGGCCAGCACTTCGCCGGCCAGATCGACGGCCTTCAGCAGTCCGTTGCGGGGATCGCCGAGAGGCGGCACGGCAGGGGAGTTCGTTTCGTTCGTCATGCCGTCGAGTCTTCCGGTCAAACAGGCCATCCTCCGGCCACTTTGCGCGAAAGGCTGATCATTGATGCGAGCTGACCGATTAGTGGCGGCTCTGCTCTTCCTCCAGGCGCGCGGCCTGGTGACCGCCGCGGAGCTCGCCGCCGAGCTCGAGGTCTCCGAACGCACCGCACGACGCGACCTGGAGGCCCTGACCGCCTCCGGTGTCCCCGTCTACGCGCAGCGCGGCCGGGGCGGCGGATGGCGGCTGGTGGGCGGGGCGCGCACGGACCTCACCGGGCTCACCTCGCCGGAGGTCAAGGCACTGTTCCTGGCCGCGGGCCTGGCCGCCGCCTCCCCCGAACTGCGTTCGGCGCTGCGGAAGTTGCTCCGAGCGGTGCCGGAGCCGCTGAGACCGCACGCCGAGGCGGCGACCCGGGCACGGATCGTCGACGACCAGGACTGGTCGCGTTCCGGACTGACGGCGGACGGCGCGCACCGTACGGTCCTGGAGCGCGCGGTGCTGGACGGCGTACGGGTCCGCCTCTGTTACGCCCGCCCCGGTGGCGTACCGCGCGAACGCACCGTGGACCCACTCGGACTGGTCCTCAAGGCGGGCCACTGGTACATGGTGGCCGGCACGTCTGACGGGCTGCGCTCCTTCCGGCTGAGCCGCGTGATCTCGGCGGAGCCGACCGACGAGCCGGTTCGGCGTCCCGCCGACTTCGATCTGGCCGCCGCCTGGCGCTCGTTGGTCACGCAGCTGGAGGACCGGCTGTTCGCCGCGACGGTGACGGCCAGGGCGGATCAGGACGCGCTGCCCGTGCTCCAGCGGCTGTTCGGAGGGCGGCTGAGCGTGGGCGGGCTGCTGCCGGACGGCAGACGGGAGATCGAGGCCTCCGGGCCGTCGGTGGAGGTGGTGGCCGTGCAGCTGGCAGGTCTGGGGCCGCAGGTCGAGGTGGTGGATCCGCCACAGGCACGCGAACACCTGGCCCGCCTCGGTCGCGAGCTCATGGCGCGCTATGGGGCGCTGCACGACCTGGCGACAACATAGTCACTTTCCTCTAGGTACCTACTATACGAAGGATGCTAGCGTCGCAGACAGAGCCCAACTCCACCGCTTGTCCACTACTTTGGGAGTTTTCGTGATCGTTGTAACCGGAGCCTCAGGAAACGTCGGCCGTCCGCTCGTCGAGGCGCTCGCCACGGCGGGCGAGAAGGTCACGGCCGTGTCCCGCAACCCTCTCCCCTACGACCTCCCGGAGGGAGCGCGGCATGTTCCCGCCGACCTCGCCGATCCCTCCACCCTGGGTCCCGCCCTGGACGGCGCGGAAGCCCTGTTCATCCTGCTGGCCGGTGAACTGCTCGGCGGCGGCGCACCTGCCGTCGAGGTACTGGCGGCCGTGAAGGAAGCCGGCGTGCGGCGTGTGGTGCTGCTCTCCTCACAGATCAACAGCACCCGTCCGGACGCCCTCTCGCACGGCCGACTGCGGGAGTTCGAGGAGGCCGTACGCTCCTCCGGCCTGGACTGGACCGTCCTGCGTCCGGGCGGCTTCGCCTCCAACGCCTATGCCTGGATCGAGTCCGTCCGCACGCAGCGCTCGGTGTTCGCCCCGTTCGCCGATGTGGCGCTGCCGGTCGTGGACCCGGCGGACATCGCCGAGGTCGCCGCCGTGGTGCTGCGCACCGAAGGCCACTCCGGACAGACGTACGAGCTGACCGGACCGGCCGCCGTCACCCCGCGCGAGCAGACGGAGGCGCTCCTCGAAGCACTCGGCGAGCAGGTGGGCTTCGTGGAGCTGACCCGTGAGCAGGCACGCGAGCACATGGCGCGGTTCATGCCCGAGCCGGTGATCGACGGCACGCTCGACATCCTCGGCGAGCCGCTCCCCGCCGAGCAGCGGGTCAGCCCCGATGTCGAGACGCTCCTCGGCCGCCCGGCCGGCTCCTTCGCGGGGTGGGCGAAGCGCAACGTCCACGCCTTCAAGTGACGCCGGCGTCCTTGAACAACCCCGGCACCGGCGGGTAACGCCGCGCCGGCCCCAAGCACCGTCCCGGACCCGGAAATCCCCCGTACGGGTCCGGGGCGGCCCATTCGCACGAGCGACGGCCACGTCCGGCGCACAGGCCCCGCCGGAGCATCGGCGGGGCTTGCGGGGTTTCGACGCCCGTCCCATCCGCTCGCGCGGTACCCGATCTGTCGATCAACGGGTCACAGGGGCCGGGTGGGCCGGTCGAGGAGGCGGGCACCGATGAGGGCGGTCCGCAGGGTGTGACGGTCGGCGCGGTCCGCGGGATCGTTGCCGGTCAGGGTGCGGATGCGTTCCAGCCGGTAGATCAGCGCGCGCACGCCGAGCGCCGGCCGCCGGGCCGCGCCGACCGCCGTGACCGGCGCCGGGGGTGGATACGCGGGGGAGGTCGTCGACGATGACGGACCGCACGGACTCGACGACCGGTCGAACAGGCTCTCCAACCCGTCGTCGGGAACCTCACAATTTCTTTACGCAACGTGGACAGGTCGACAACACGCGGTCACCCGACCCGGACATCGCCGGGTCCCGGCAGGGTGCTCGATGCCGGTGCGGGCCGTGGGCAGGGGGAATTCGTCGCCGTCGGCGCTCGCACCCCCCGTCGGCCGTCTCGGCCGCGCCGTGTTGACCTGGCTGGTTGGGCAGCCAGTGGATCACCTCGGCGCGCTCTCCGGTAACGTCGGAATATGAGCCATCCGCATCCCGAACTGAAAGCCGCCCCTCCCCTGCCTGAAGGAGGCCTGAGGGTCATCGCCCTGGGCGGTCTGGGTGAGATCGGCCGCAACATGACCGTCTTCGAGCATGCCGGCAAGCTGCTCATCGTCGACTGCGGCGTGCTGTTCCCCGAAGAGACCCAGCCCGGCGTGGACGTGATCCTGCCGGACTTCACCTCGATCCGCGATCGTCTGGACGACATCGTGGCCGTGGTGCTCACCCATGGCCACGAGGACCACATCGGTGCCGTGCCGTACCTTCTGCGAGAGCGCTCCGACATCCCTGTCGTGGGCTCGAAGCTGACACTGGCGTTCCTTGAGGCCAAGCTCAAGGAGCACGGAATCCGGCCGCGCGCGGTGCGGGTACGCGAGGGCGACCGGCGCGGTTTCGGCCCCTTCAACTGCGAGTTCGTGGCGGTCAACCACTCCATCCCGGACAGCCTCGCGGTCGCCATCCGTACCGGGGCCGGCATGGTGCTGCACACCGGCGACTTCAAGATGGACCAGTTCCCGCTGGACGACCGGATCACCGACCTGCGCGCCTTCGCCCGCCTCGGCGAGGAGGGCGTCGATCTCTTCCTGACCGACTCCACCAACGCCGAGGTCCCCGGCTTCACCACCTCCGAGCGCGAGCTGAACCCCGCGATCGAGCAGGTGATGCGCACCGCCCCGCGCCGGGTGATCGTCTCCAGTTTCGCCAGCCATGTGCACCGCATCCAGCAGGTCCTGGACGCCGCGCACCAGCACGGTCGCAAGGTCGCCTTCGTGGGCCGTTCCATGGTCCGCAACATGGGTATCGCCCGCGACCTCGGGTATCTGAAGGTGCCCAGCGGTCTGGTCGTGAGCACCAAGGAAATGGAGAAACTGGCGGACCACAAGATCGCCCTGGTGTGCACGGGGTCCCAGGGCGAGCCGATGGCCGCTCTGTCCCGGATGGCCAACCGCGACCATGTGATCCGCATCGGCAAGGGCGACACCGTCCTGCTCGCCAGCTCCCTGATCCCCGGCAACGAGAACGCCATCTACCGGGTGATCAACGGGCTGACCCGCTGGGGCGCGCATGTCGTCCACAAGGGCAACGCCAAGGTGCACGTCTCCGGGCACGCCAGCGCCGGTGAGCTCGTGTACTGCTACAACATCGTCAAGCCCCGCAACGTCATGCCCGTGCACGGCGAGTGGCGCCACCTGCGGGCCAACGCCGACCTGGCCATCCGTACGGGGGTCGATCCCGAGCGGGTCGTCATCGCCGAGGACGGCGTCGTCGTCGACCTGGTGGACGGACGGGCGAAGATCACCGGCAAGGTGCCCGCGGGCAACGTCTACGTGGACGGCATGGAGGTCGGCGGCGCCACCGAGGCGTCCCTGAAGGACCGCGTCACCCTCGCCGAGGAAGGCGTGGTCACCGTGGTGGCGATCGTCGACGCCGACACGGGTGCCCTTGCCGAGACTCCCGACTTCCTGGCCCGCGGGTTCGTCCACGACGACACCACCTTCGAGCCGGTGATCCCCGTCATCGAGAAGACCCTGGCGACCGCGGCCCAGGAAGGCGTCGGCGACGCGCGCCAGCTGGAACAGCTGATCGCGCGTGCCGTGGCGAACTGGGCCTTCCGTACCCACCGCCGCAGGCCTCTCATCATCCCCGTCATCATCGACGCCTGACCGGCGTCCCCTGCCGCTCCCCGTCTCTGCCCTGCCCTGTCGGCAGGGCAGAGACGGTTTCGCGACTGTGTCCGCACCCGCGCGGAGCGGCGTTCCCTGCACAGGTTTCGGGCACCGACGGTGCGTCAGAAAGGTAAACGGATGAGCGCGCGTTTCGAGGAGATCGACTGGCGCCCGACACCGATGGGCGACATCAGCCTGCGGCGCCGACGCGACCCGGTGTCGGGCAGCGATGTCTACGAGGTGAAGCTCGGCGACGAGTTCCTGATGTCCAGCCTCTTCACAGCCGGCGAGATCGCGCTGGCGGAACTCGGACTGGCGGAACTGCCCGGCGCCGAACTGGACATCGCCGTCGGCGGACTCGGACTCGGATACACCGCCCAGGCGGTGCTGGACGACCCCCGGGTGCGCTCGCTGACCGTGATCGACACGCTCGCCGAAGTCATCGACTGGCACCAGCGGGGTCTGGTCCCTCTCGGCGCCGGGCTGACTTCGGACGCCCGGTGCCGCCTGGTTCAGGGTGACTTCTTCGCGATGGCCGCCGACTCGCGCGGCCTGGACCCGAGGGAGCCGGGCCGCCGCTTCCACGCCATCCTGCTGGATGTCGACCATTCGCCGCGCCATGTGCTCCACCCGCGCCACGCGGCGCTCTACCAGCCTGCCGGGCTCCGCGCTCTCAGTGAGCACCTCCGTCCCGGCGGGGTCTTCGCCCTGTGGTCGAACGACCCGCCGGACGCGCAGTTCACCTCTGTTCTCACCGAGGTGTTCCCGCACTCTGCGGCCCATGTCGTCGACTTCGACAATCCTCTGCAAGGCGGCACCTCGACCAACACCGTCTACGTGGCCGCCACGGCACCGGACCTGCCGTAGGCGCGGGCCCCGCCGAACCGTGGCGATCAGGTCCTCGGTCAGGACTCCGACGGGTTGCCGAGGCCGGTGAGCGCGCCGACCGGGTCCAGGTCGGGGGTGCCGCGGGGCCACCAGTCGTCGTGGCCGGGCTCGGACTCGTACGCGTACCAGAGGCCGTCGCGGCCCAGGCGCAGCTGTATGTGGCCGCGCGGGTGGGTGAGGTGGTTGCGCCGGGGTCTGAAGGCGGGGAGGTCCGCGGCGAGCAGAAGGGGGCGGGCGCGGTCGAACCGTCCCGCAGGCGGGTCCCAGGCCTCTTCGAGGACCGCGAGTCCGTCGAGCCCGCCCTGCCGCCAGGCGGCCACCGCGCGCGCCAGGTCGGCCGGGGTGCGGCCGGCGCCTCTCGCGAGCGAGGAGTAGAGGGCTCGGGTGCCGGCGGTGAGGCCTGAGCCGGGGCGGGCGGCGGCGAGACGTACGGCGTCCTGCCACAGCGTCAGCTCACCGACCGGGTCGTGGCCGCTGGTGAGCAGGGTGTGGGCGCGGGCCGCGGCGTCCGTCGCCAACTGGTCCAGCGCGAAGGGGTCCGGACCGCCCGGGGACGCCGGGTAGGCCGGGGGCGGCTCGGGATGCGGGCGGGGAGGCAGCGGGGCCGGGAGCGGCGGGAGGGTGCGCGGGACGAGCGCCTCGGAGGCCCTGACCCCGGGGAAGGCCCCCGGCTGCTGATCCTGAGCGGCACGGGCGGCGCGGGCGGCGTTGCGCCGGGACAACTCGTCGAGCACCTCCCGTTCGCCCCGGCCCCGCAGGAGGAGCAGTACGAAGGGGTCGGCGTCGAGGAGACGGGCGGTCTGGTAGCAGAGGGCTGCGGCGTGCTTGCAAGGGTGTCCGGAGTCGGGGCAACTGCACAGGGGGTCGAGGTCGCCCGCGCCGGGCAGCAGTGGAGCCCCGCAGTCGGCGAGGGAATGGGGCATCTCCTTGTCGAGCAGCGCGGCGATGTGCCCGGGCCGCTCCACCGCGGCGTCCAGGAACCGCTCCCACTCCTGGTCGCCGAGGGTGCGCAGCCGCACCTGGACGCGGTACGGCCTCGGCCGGGAGCCCTGCACATAGGCGAGCACGAGCCCCGGTGTCACCGTGATGGCATCGACGTGCCCCTTCTCCGCGTACCCGCGTCCCCGCACCAGCCGGGCGGCGTCCAACGCGCCCTCCTCCAGGGCGGCCACCCAGGCGTTCCCCCACCAGCTCTCCGCGAAGCCGACGCCCCGGGACGACGTCTTCGGGTTCGCCGAGGGGGGCAGAGCGGGGAAGGTTCGGCGCAGCTCACCGTCACGGCCGGGCGCGGCCATGGAGGAGGACGGGGAGGTGAGGCGTGAGGTGTTGGCGGGAGCGGCGGGGGGCGCCGCCTGCCGGAACCTGGTGGTGTCCGGGGGCTTCGGCGCGCCCAGGGTGTTCCGGATGCCCCACGACCGGCCTGGTGGCGTCTCCGGGGCCTCGACACCCACGCCGCCGTCGCGCGGGGCCGGCGCGGCAACGGCACGCAGGACATCCCCGACGGTCACCGGCGGCGACGGATCCGTACGCGACTCGTCGTGCCGGGTCTCCAGGCCTCTCACCGGGGTCGCCGGGGACTGGTCGGTGGGCGACCCGAAGGAACCGGCGAGCAGTTCCCGTACGTCATGCCGCCGGTCTCCGGGGCTTCGGTCCCGTGGGTCCGGCCCGGGCGCGGGCGGGACGGGCCGCCGCGTGGCCTCGTCCGCCGCCGTCCCGGTGTCCGGACGGGCCCGCCGCGCCTCTCCGCGCGCGGCGCGCAGAGCCTCCCGGGCGACATCCCCGGGGCGCCCGGCCCTGCGGTCCTCGGTGTCGGTACGCGCCGTCGGCACCTCACGAACGTCCGGGTCGGTCTCGCCCGTCGGCGCGGCCTGGGCGGCCGGGCCCCCGGACGGCGTCGTCGCGCTCCGCAGGGCCGCACGAGCCGCGTCCCCCGGCCGGGTTCCACGCGCTCCGGCGTCGGCCGCGCCGGGTGTCCCGGTCGTCTCCTGACCCGCGCGCTCCCGTGCCGCCCGCAATGCCCTGCGCGCCGCGTCGGCGGGCCGGTCCGGATCGGCCTCGCCGGACGGGGGACACCCGACCGACGTCGGCTCCTCCCCCACCGTGCCGGTTCCTTCCCCCCGCTCCCGGTGCTCCTCCGGTGACATCACACCGCCCTCCGAAGGGAGACCAGGTCGGACAGTGCCCGGTCCGTCAGTTCCGTGAAGGACGACTCCCCGGACGTCAGGATCGCGTCGGCCAGGGCACGCTTGGACTCCAGCATCTCCGCGATGCGGTCCTCGACCGTGCCCTCGGTGATCAGGCGGTGCACCTGGACCGGCTGGGTCTGGCCGATGCGGTAGGCGCGGTCCGTGGCCTGTTCCTCGACCGCGGGGTTCCACCAGCGGTCGAAGTGGACGACATGTCCCGCGCGCGTGAGGTTCAGGCCGGTGCCGGCGGCCTTCAGGGAGAGGACCAGGATCGGGGTCGCGCCGCTCTGGAAGCGGTCCACCATGCGTTCCCTCTCGGGGACCGGGGTGCCGCCGTGGAGCAGTTCCACCGGGACCGCGCGAGCCGCGAGGTGGGACGTGATCAGGCGGGCCATTCCCACGTACTGCGTGAAGACCAGCGCCGAGCCGTCCTCGGCGAGCAGGGTGTCCAACAGCTCGTCCAGCAGGGCGAGTTTGCCGGAGCGGGCGGCCAGCCGGTCTCCCGCTCCGGGCCCGGGGGCCTCCTCCTTCAGGTACAGGGCGGGGTGGTCGCAGATCTGTTTGAGGGAGGTCAGCAGCTTCAGCACCAGGCCGCGGCGCGACATGCCGTCCGCCGTCTCGATGGCGAGCAGCGACTCGCGCACCACCGCCTCGTACAGCGCGGCCTGTTCGCGGGTCAGGGGGACCGGGTGGTCCGTCTCCGTCTTCGGCGGCAGTTCGGGGACGATGCCCGGGTCGGACTTCTTGCGGCGCAGCAGAAACGGGCGGACCAGGCGGGCCAGCCGGGCCACCGCCTCCTCGTCCTCACCGGTCTCCACCGCGCGCGCATGCCGGGCACGGAAGGACTTGAGGGGGCCCAGGAGGCCAGGGGTGGTCCAGTCGAGCAGGGCCCAGAGTTCGGAGAGGTTGTTCTCCACCGGAGTGCCGGTGAGGGCCACGCGCGCGGGGGTCGGGATCGTGCGCAGCGCCCTGGCCGTCGCCGAGTACGGGTTCTTGACGTGCTGGGCCTCGTCCGCGACGACCATCCCCCACGGCTGCTCGGCCAGCCGGGGCGCCGTCGACCGCATGGTGCCGTACGTCGTGAGGACGAAGCCGCCCGTCATGTCCTCCAGGGTGCGGTCGGGGCCGTGGTAGCGGCGGACGGGGACGCCGGGCGCGAACTTGTTGATCTCGCGCTGCCAGTTGCCCAGCAGGGAGGCCGGGCAGACCACCAGCGTCGGTTCGCTGCGGGCCCGCCGCAGATGCAGGGCGATGACGGTGATCGTCTTGCCGAGCCCCATGTCGTCGGCGAGGCAGCCGCCGAGGCCCAGGGAGGTCATGAGGTCCAGCCAGGCGAGTCCCCGGAGCTGGTAGTCGCGGAGGCGTGCCCGCAGCCCCGGGGGCGGTTCCACCGGGGTGATGCCCGCCGTCAGCCGGTCGCGCAGGGCGGCCAGCGCGCCGACCGGGACCGCCTCGACGCTCTCGCCGTCGACCTCCACACGGCCGGTGAGTGCGGCCGAGAGCGCGTCGACCGGGTCCAGCAGGCCGAGTTCGCGTTTGCGCGCCTTGCGGACGAGCGCCGGGTCGACGAGCACCCACTGGTCCTTGAGGCGTACGACGGGACGGTGGGCCTCCGCCAGCAGGTCCATCTCGGCCTCGGTGAGCGGATCTCCGCCGAGCGCCAACTGCCAGCGGAACTGGAGGAGTTCCTCGCTCTCGAAGAAGCCGGTGCCGTCCTTCGCCGAGCCGGGCGCCGGACGTACGACCGCCTGGGCGGTCAGGTCCTGGGCGAGGTCCCGGGGCCAGTGCACGGCGACGCCGGCGGCGGCGAGCCGGGTCGCGGCGACCCCGAGCAGGTCGTACAGCTCCTCCTCGGAGAGTGCCAGGGCGTCGGGCGCGTCCTGTTCGGTGAGGCGGTCGAGCGGGGGCCAGACGCGGGCCGCGCGGCGCACCGCCAGGGCGGCGTCCACGTGGGCACGTGCTCCGAAGGCCGCGTCCGCGGTGCCCGCCCACAGGGTCGCCGCGTCGGTCACCAGGGTGGGGTCGGCGAGGCTGTGCACCTGGACGATCGCCGCGCCCGCGGTGGGCACCCGGTCGGGGTCATCGAACAGTTCGTACGCCGACAGGTCGAGGCGGAGTGAGATCCGCACGCCCGCGTCCATGCCCGCGGCGACCTCCGCCGCCCAGTCGTGGGCGTCGGGCAGCTTCTGGGCCGGGCGTGCGGCGAAGGGCATCCCCGCGGCGTACGGAGCCGCCGGGGTACGCGGCAGGGTGTCCGCGACGGCGTCCAGGAAGGCGCGCACCAGCGCCTCCGGCTCGGGCAGCAGCAGGGCGCCGGAGCCCGGCAGGGGCACCGCGTGGCCCTCGTGGGGCAGGGCGGCGGCGATGGCCCTGAGGTGGGCGATGTCGTCGGGGTCCAGCGGGCCCGCGCGCCAGGCGTCGTGGCCGGCGGGGGTGAGTCCGGGCAGCAGTCTGCCGCGGGCGGTGAGCCGCAGCGCGTGCAGGGCGGCGGCGCCCCAGCAGGCCGTGGCGGGATGGGCGGCGGGGTCGCGGCGGGCCCGCACGAGCAGCGGCAGTGCCGCTTCGACGGGCAGTGTCAGCGCGGGGGTGGTCCGGCGGCGGACGCCGTTCCCGTGTCGTCGTACCACCGTCAGTTCCGTATGACCGTCGACCGTGTCCGGTAGGCCCGTGTTCCCTTCCGGGTCCCAGAAGGCGATGCGGCCCTCGCGCGGGAGGGGGGCGGGGAGGAAGACGGCCGCGAGGCGCACGGGCACGTCCGCCACCGCTGTCGCCGACGACTCGTCGCTCATGCGTACCTCACCTCCCGCCCTCGTGTCGTGTCCGTCGAGTCGGACGTCTTCGACTGTACGGGCGGGGTCTGACAATCGGTCCCGGAAACGGGCCGAAGCGCGTCGCGCGGCCGGTCAGGGGGTCGTGCGCGAGACGACGTACACCATGTAGTGGTTGGAGTGGGACCACTTCACGACGATGTGCTGCGTGGGTGCAGGGTTCTGCTGCCGATGGGCGAGCCCCCACCACGGGCCGGGCTCCTTGAACTCCCAGCCGACGATCTTCTGGTCACGGGCGCTGATGGGGAACTGGTCCTTCTTCAGGCTGGTGCGAGGGACGCCCATGGCCTTGAAGAAGTAGTCCAGCCCCGCGTTCGTGGTCATGAACTGGACGTACAGACGGCTGGTACGCCAGTTGTTCGTCTCGTAGTACGCGACCTTCGTCGACAGGATTCCCTCGCCGTCGGCCTGGCGCGGGACGGGCACCTCGTAGATGTGGCGCTGGACCTTGGAGGGCCAGGCCTCGGTGAGGCCTCGCGCCGCCCACTTGCGTTCCTTGTCCTTGCCGCTGTCGCGGCTCTGGTTGGCGGAGATCACCAGATAGCCGGCCGGGACACCGATGAGCAGCACGATGATCAGCAGGGTCAGGGCGCGACGGCGGATCCTGTGCCCGCGGTCCTCGGGCGGGCCGGGCGGCTCGTCCGGCGGCATGGCCTGGCGGGGCAGGGAGGCGGTCACAGCGGCCCCTGGGTGGCGCGGCGGGTGGTCTCGACGAACTTCTCGTAGCGCTCGTACCGTTCGACGCGGCGCCGGTTGGCGCGCCGGAAGCGGCGGGCGACCAGCCGGGCGAGGTCGGCGGCGCCCACCATGCCGGCCTCGGGACCGAGCTGGGCGCGGGCGATGCGGGCCTCGGGGCGGTAGCCGCGGCCGGTGAGGTGGCGGCGGAACGCGTCCCGGGCGGGGCCGATCAGCAGGTCGTCGGCCGCGGAGACGCCACCGCCGATGACGAAGCAGGAGGGGTCCAGGGCGGCGGCCAGGTTGGCGATGCCGACGCCGAGCCACTGGCCGATGTCCTGGAGCAGTTCGATGCACATGGCGTCGCCCTCGCGGGCCAGCTCGGTGATCATCGGACCGGTGATGTCGGCGATGTTGCCCTTGACGTGCTCGATGATCCCGTACGCAACCGGGGAGTCTGCAGCCGCGAGTTCGCGCGCCTCTCTGACCAGGGCGTTTCCTGAGCTGTACTGCTCCCAGCAACCACGGTTGCCGCACGGGCAGCGGTGGCCGCCGGGCACGACCTGCATATGGCCGAACTCGCCTGCGACGCCGAACTTGCCGCGCTTGACCTGGCCGTCCTCCAGGATCGCGCCGCCGATGCCGGTGCCGAGCGTGATCATGACGAGGTGGTCCTCGCCGCGGCCCGCGCCGAAGCGCCACTCCGCCCAGGCGGCGGCGTTGGCGTCGTTGTCGACCAGCACGGGGACGGCCAGCCGGCCCGCGAGGCGGTCGCGCAGGGGCTCGTTGCGCCAGGACAGGTGCGGGGCGAACAGGACGCGGCTGCGGTCGGCGTCGACCCAGCCGGCCGCTCCGATGCCGACGGCGTGCACGTCGTGCCGGTCGGAGAGGTCCAGGACCAGCTCCGTGATGGTGTCCTCGACGACCTTGGGGCTCTTGGACTTGTCCGGCGTCTCGGTACGGATCTTCTCCAGGATGTTGCCGTCGGCGTCGACCACTCCCGCCATCACCTTCGTGCCGCCGATGTCGATGCCGACGGTGGGCACGCGGGGAGCCGTGAGGTGGGAACGGCGCTCGCGCGTGCCGACGGTGCGCAGGGCGGGGGCTCTGCGGGAGCCGATGGGGGCGCTGCCCTCTCGGCCGGAGCCGGCCAGTGCCCTGGGGAGTGCGAGGTCGCGGTAGCTGGTCATCGGGAGTGATTCTGCCTCACCGGCAAGGCGGGTGCGGTGCGGGGGAGCACTGGGCTCTGCGGTTGTTTGCCGGGTGCGGGTGCGTCGTGGTTGCTCGCGCAGTTCCCCGCGCCCCTGAAAGGGGGCTTACGCCCCCCTTTCAGGGGCGTACCAGGAGCTGGAATTCGAAGGAGTAGCGCGTCGGGCGGTAGGTGTGGGTGCCGAACTCGACCGCGCGGCCCGTGTCGTCGAACGTCGTGCGTTGCATCGTGAGCAAGGGGGCACCCTCGCGCTCGGTGAGGCGTTCTGCCTCCTCCGCCAGTGCCCCGCGCGCGCCGATCGACTGGCGGGCGCTGTGCAGGGTGATCCCGGCGGCGCGCATCAGCCGGTACAGCCCGGTGGCCTCCAGCTGGCCCGTGTCCAGGTCGAACAGGCCGGGCGGCAGATAGTTGCAGAGGTACGCCATCGGCTCGCCGTGCGCCATCCGCAGCCGTTCCACGCGGTGTACGTCGCTGCCCTCGGCCACGTTGAGCGCTGCGGCGACCTCGGCGGACGCCGGCACGACCGTGTTGACGAGCACCCTGGTCGCGGGGCGCTGGCCCGCCGCCTCCAGGTCGTCGTACAGGCTGCTCAGTTCCAGAGGGCGTTTGACCTGGCTGTGGACGACCTGCGTGCCGACGCCCCGGCGGCGTACGAGCAGGCCCTTGTCCACGAGGGACTGGATGGCCTGGCGCACCGTGGGGCGGGACAGGCCGAGCCGCCCGGCCAGCTCTATCTCGTTGCCCAGCAGACTGCCGGGAGTGAGTGCTCCGTGCTCGATCGCGGCTTCGAGCTGCTGGGACAGCTGGAAGTACAGCGGCACCGGACTGCTCCGGTCCACACTGAGTTCCAGCGGCGCTGTCGGATCCACATCTGGTTTCGGCACGGCCCGAGCGTAGCTCCGGGGACTGTTGACGGGAAGTCGTGTAGTTCGGTTGTCCGGACATACGCATTGACAGCGTGCCTGGTCGGACCCCAGTTTGGTTCTTATGCGCATCGGAGTCATCGGGACGGGCCGCATCGGTACATTCCACGCGAATGCCCTCAGCCGCCACCGCGAGGTAGGGGGCTCCCTCATCGTCACGGACGCGGACAGCGGGCGGGCACAGGATCTCGCGCACCGCTTAGGAGCCACGGCCGCACCGGGTGTGGACGAGATCTTCACCTGGGGCGTGGACGCCGTGGTGATCACAGCCGCCACCTCGGCCCACGCCGAACTGATCGGTCGGGCAGCACGCTCGGGTCTCCCGGTGTTCTGCGAGAAGCCCATAGCGCTCGACCTGCCGGCCACTCTGGCCGCGATCGCCGAGGTGGAGGCGGCCGGCACCATCCTCCAGATGGGCTTCCAGCGCCGCTTCGACACCGGGTACACAGGTGCCCGCGAGGCCGTGCGCTCCGGGAAGCTCGGCCGTCTGCACACCGTCCGGATGATGACGTCGGACCAGACGCCGCCTCCGCCCGAGTATCTGCCGCTGTCCGGCGGGCTGTACCGGGACACCCTGATCCACGACTTCGACATCCTGCGCTGGGTGACGGGGCGCGAGATCGTCGAGGTGTACGCGACCGGGTCGGACGCCGGGCCCTCGATGTTCCGCGACGCCGGCGACATCGACACGGGCGCCGCGGTCCTCACCCTGGACGACGGCACCCTCGCCACGGCGACGGCGACCCGTATGAACGGCGCCGGCTACGACGTCCGTATGGAGCTGGCCGGTGAGCTGGACCAGATCGGCGTCGGCCTGGACGACCGTACGCCCATCGCGTCCACCGAACCGGCCGGACCGCCCGCCGCGAGCAAGCCGTGGACCGGCTTCCTGGAGCGCTTCGGCCCCGCCTACGAGGACGAGCTGTCGGCCTTCGTCGAGGTGGTGCGCGGCGAACGCGCCAACCCGTGCGACGGCCGCGAGGCACTCCAGGCCCTGCGTGTCGCCGAGGCCTGCGAACTGTCCAGACGGGAGCACAGGCCCGTACATCTGGCGGAGATCCAGGGCGGGTGGAGCTGAGAGCTGAGAGCCGGGAGGAGGGGGACGAGGGGAGTTGCAGCTGACGCCCGGTCCCGGGTTTCACGGACCGGCCGGATCACCGGTCCGGCTGCTCCGAGTCACCGGTGTGCTCCGGGCGTGCCCCGGTGGCCGGCCAACGCCCTCACGACCTGCGCCGCCGCGACGGAAACGCGTGCCGTCGCCGGTCAGTGCCCGTCCTGCCCGTTCTCTTCCAGGAGTCCTGCGTCGTACGCCAACAGGGCGATCTGTACTCGGTTGTTGAGGTCCAGCTTGGCGAGGATGCGGGAGACGTGCGTCTTGACGGTGGCGACGCTCATGAACAGGGCGGCGGCGATCTCGGCGTTCGCCCTGCCCTGGCCGACGGCGACCGCGACCTCGCGTTCCCGGTCGTTCAGCGCACCCATCCGCTCCCGGGCACCTGCCCGCCGGGTGTCGGCGGTGCCGCCCGCCGCGTGGGCCATCAACTGGCGGGTCACGGCGGGCGACAGGACGGGGTCGCCGGCCGCGACACGGCGTACCGCGGCGAGGATCTCGGCGGGCGGGGTGTCCTTGAGGACGAAGCCGGCGGCACCCGCGCGCAGGGCGCGCAGTACCTGGTCGTCGGCGTGGAAGGTGGTGAGGACCACGACCTGCGGGGCGTCCTTGAGGGCCCGCAGACGTTCGGTGGCGGCGAGGCCGTCCACCGTCGGCATCCGGATGTCCATGAGCACGACGTCCGGGCCGGTACGGCCGACGAGCGCCTCGACCTCGCTGCCGTCGGCGGCCTCGCCGACGATCTCGATGTCGTCGGCGCCGCCCATCATGAAGGACAGACCCGCCCGTACCAGGGGGTCGTCATCGACGAGGAGCAGTCTGATCACGGTCATGGCCCTACGTAATCACGGTTGTGCGGCGCCCGGACGTACAAGGCCGGCGCGGGCTACATTGCCGACCTGAACTCCCGTGAAGTGAGGGGCATTTCGTGCGCTACCGACTGCTGGGCCGGACCGGTCTGCGTGTCTCCGAGCTCTTCCTCGGGGCCATGACCTTCGGTGACCAGGGTGGGGTGGGGGCGCCCAAGGGGGAGTGCGCGCGCATCCTCGACGCGTACGAGGACGCCGGCGGGAATGTCGTCGACACCGCGATCAACTACCGCGGTGGTGCGAGCGAGACGATCCTGGGCGAACTCCTCAGGGGCCGGCGCGACCGGCTCGTACTGTCCACGAAGTACACGATCTCGCGCGACGGCGCCGACCCCAACGCCGCCGGCAACCACCGCAAGAACCTCACGCTGTCCCTGGAGACGAGCCTGCGGCGGCTCGGCACGGACTACGTCGACATCTACTGGGTGCACATCTGGGACCGCGCCACGCCCGTCGAGGAGACCATGCGCGCCCTCGACGACGCCGTGCGTTCCGGGAAGGTGCTCTACGTCGGCATCTCGGACGCCCCGGCCTGGGTGGTGTCCCGGGCGAACACGCTGGCCCAGTGGCGGGGCTGGACGCAGTTCGCCGCGCTCCAGGTGCCGTACAGCCTGCTCAACCGGGACATCGAGCGTGAACTGCTGCCGATGGCCGAGGCGTTCGGGATGTCGGTGGCGGCCTGGAGTCCGCTGCAGAACGGCATCCTGTCCGGCAAGTACACACGCGCGCGGGGCATCGCCCCCGACGAGTCGGTACGGCTGTCCGCGGACGCGATCGGCGAGCGCGAACACACGGTGGCGCGGGCGGTGCAGTCGGCGGCGGACGAACTCGGCGCGTCCCCGGCGCAGGTGGCCATCGCCTGGACCATGGCGCGCTCCCCCGCCGTGCACCCGATCGTGGGTGCGCGCCGGGTCGAGCAGCTCACGGACAACCTCGGCGCGGCCGAACTGACGCTCCCGGCGGACCTGGTGGCGAAACTGGACGAGACCACCGGCTTCCGGCCTGGCTTCCCCACCGAGTTCATCGAGGAGACCTCGGCCTGGGTGTACGGGGAGGCGGGACAACGGGTGGTGCCGCGTACGGTGCTCGCCTGAGAGCATCTGCGCTTCGCACCTCTGCGCAGAGGTGCGTCAGACACCCCACGGCAGCCAGGCCCGGACAGTGAATCCCCCGGCTCCGCCCGCGTCCTCACCGCCACCCCCGTCCGCCTGCGCGCCGTGCTCCAGCCGGCCGCCCGCCAGCGTCGCCCGTTCGGCCAGGCCGATGAGGCCCTGTCCGGAGCCGGGAACGTGCGGGACCTCCCCCGGGGGCGCGGGATTGCTCACGGAGACGGTCAGGCCGTCGCCCGGGGCGCCCGTGAGGGACACGGTGACCTCGGCGCCCGGGGCGTGTTTGCGGGCGTTCGTGAGGCCCTCCTGGACGATCCGGTAGGCGGTGCGGCCGACGGAGGCGGGGACGGCGGCCGGTGCCGTCACACGGCTGTCCAGCACGATCTTCATGCCGGCCTCGCGGGATTCGGTCACCAGGGTGTCGAGCGCGGCCAGCGTCGGCTGCGGGCGCCCCGCCTCCTCCGTGTCCCCGGCCCGCAGGACGCCGATGATCTCCCGCAGGTCCTGGAGCGCGTCGTGGGCGCTCTCCCGGATGACCCCGGCGGCCCTCGCGACCTCCTCGCGGGGCGCGTCGGGACGGAACTCCAGGGCTCCGGCGTGGACGCTCAGCAGGGTGAGCCGATGGGCGAGCACGTCGTGCATCTCGCGGGCGATGGCCTCGCGGGCGAGCCGCTGCGCCTGTTCGGCGCGCAGCAGCGCCTCCGCCTCGGCCCGCCGCAGCCGGTCCCGCAGGCTCAGCATGAGCTGCCGCTTGGACCGCACGAACATGCCCCAGCCGACCGCCGTCGCGATCAGCAGGACGCTGAGGGCCACCGAGACGAAGTACGGCAGGTCAGGGTCGGGGCGCAGCCAGTAGAAGAACGGCAGCACCGCGACGGAGGCAGCACCGACCAGGCCGACGTACCGGAAGGGCCGGTGCACGGCGAGGGAGAAGAGGGCGACCAGGCCGGCGCCGCCCGCGGTGCTCGACACCAGGCTGACCGCGAGCATCGCGAGGGCGAGGCCGAGCGGCCAGCGACGCCGCAGCCATACGGCGCCGCAGGAGAGGGCGCCGATCCACTGGTCGACGACGGCGACGGCGTGGGGGGTGTTCGGGTCGCCGACCAGGGCGTCGGCGCCCAGGACGCCGATCAGGACGGCCAGCAGGAAGCAGGTGAAGTCGACGACCCAGTCACGCGCGGTGCGCCGGGGTCGTGCGGACCTTCCGAACCATCCGGCCCGTTCTCCCGCCGAGCCGGAACCGGGGTGGGGACCAGGACCGGAACCGGGGTCGTGATCGAGTTCGTCGAGCACTGCAGACGGGAAGAGCCAGCGCCGCCCGGGGAACGCAGCCGGGGCCTCGGGCACGGATGTCGGTCTGTCACCACTCACGGTCGACAAATCTACGCAGTCCCGGCCCGCGCCACCCCCGGCCAGTCGTGATCGTCGACCAAAGTCGCGCCGCCGGAGACTTTCGACGCCGTTTCGGGGCGCGACCGGCGACTTCGGGGGAGGCCGCCTCACCCTGCGGCCGATGGAAGCGGGGGTCTGCGGAGCGAGGATTCCGGCATGAAGCAGTTACTGGAAATCGTCGGCTTTCTCGCCCTGGTGCAGGGTGTGTTGGGCCTGCTGAACGAATTCACCGACCTGCACTGGGGTCTCGTACAGAAGCTCGGTCTTCTCGACGGATACGAGATCTACGCGAGCGTGGCACTGCTCGTGCTGTCGTTCGCGCTGTTCGCCGCCGCCGAGGGCCGGAAGCCCGGGTGACCGGAGACCGGGTGATCGGAGACCGGGTGATCGGAGACCGGCGCCACGGCCTCCGCGCATCCGAACGTGCAGAGCCCATGGAGACGCCACGCACCAGGTTAACTTCCCGATAATTCATCGGACTTGACGGGAAAATCTCCAGAGTTGTCATTGACATGCCACTGTCTACGCGCGTCATCATGAGGCATGAGATTCCCCCCACGGATCACTCGTATCGGCGCTTCGGTCGCCGTCCTGTCCGCTCTCCTGGCCGGCGGTACCGTCACCGCCGGCACGGCGGGCGCCGCCACCTCGGCGGTCGGCAGCATCTGTTACGGCGACCTGCCGTCGCAGGCCTACACCACGCTCAACCTGATCGCGAAGGGCGGCCCCTACCCGTACTCGCAGGACGGCAGCGTCTTCCAGAACCGCGAACGCCTCCTGCCCAGCCAGAGCAGCGGCTACTACCACGAGTACACCGTCAAGACCCCCGGCTCCTCGACACGTGGTGCGCGCCGCATCATCACCGGCGAGGAGTACCAGGAGGACTACTACACGTCCGACCACTACGCCTCGTTCGACCTCGTCGACTACGGCTGCTGAGTCCCCCACGGCTCAGCCCTAGGAACGGTGCGACCCGTCGGAGGTCCGGCCCTGTGACCGGGTGGGTCTCCGACGGCCGCCGAACATCGGCATGCATCACTGAACAACAGACGGATGTGGCACCCGGCCGGTAAACAGGCTCGTCGCCGTGCGTCAGCCGAGTCCCTCACCGCAGAGTCCCTTGCCCCGCGCACCCCCCACACCACCACAGGCCGCGGGGCAAGGCGGTTCAACTGCTTCACGGCCACTGGCTGCGCGGTGACACCCCCGGACACACGGACAGGGGGCGCACCGGCGATCAGTGCACCCCCACCCGCATCCGACGTCCTGTCAACGCTCCTTACCAGCGGTACCAGCGGCCGCGCTTCCCGCCTGCTCCGGTGGAGCGGGCGAGGAATCCGACCAGCCAGACGACCAGGACGATCACGGCGATCCACCACAGGGCCTTCAGGGCGAACCCGGCGCCGAAGAGGATCAGGGCGAGCAGCAGAACCAGTATCAGGGGAATCATGGTTATCAACCTCCGTCCCGCCGTGTGCCCGGACCCGATCTCCGTACACGCCGAAAATTTATCTGTTTCTTATGCGGCGCTCGGGGCATCCGACCGGACTGCCCGCAGCACGGGGACACGCACGATGACCGGCACCGCCTTCCCGGCGGAGGGACCGGAGAGTCCGGCTCGCTGAGCCTCGCTGCGTCCGTGATCGGCGACTGGTCTGCCGGCATGGCGCGCGCTCGGGCGGGTGGACGCCGCACGTTGACGAGGAGGCGGCGGGATACCTGGGGAGGTCCGACGTCGCCTCCTCGTCCTTGCGGTGAAGGCTCAAGCCGCGCGGGCGGGCGCGAGGAACTCCCCGCCTTCCGCCCCGAGCCTTCCACCGGCGCCCCACCGGCACCTTCCGTGTGCGCCCGGGGCGCCGGTTCGTGGATTCCCATCTCGTGGAGCGTCTGCGCCTCCGCTTCGGGGGCACACGCACGGCGGTGGATCGGGGGGCGAACGCCACCCGGCCGAAGACCGCTGCGAGCCGCCGACCCGTGGGAGCCCCGATGCCGACCGCCGTACCGGAAAGAGCCACAGGAGCGACTGGAGAAGGACCCGACGTCCGGCCGGGCCGCTCGTCCGCCCTGCCCCGCGGCACCGGCAGGACCGCCGCGCGCATCGGCGCACTGACCGTCTGCCAGGCAGCCCTGATGGTGGGCTTCGGGCTCCTGATCACGGGACCCGCCCGGCACGTGTGGCCCCTGACGGTCGAGGACAACGTCAACGAGGGATTCGAGCGGATCCGTACGGGCCCGCTCACCACCCTGTCGTACCTCGGCTCGGAGGCCGGCAACACCCTCACGGTGATCGCCGTCACCCTGCTGGCCTGCGTGGCTCTGCTGCTGGTGCCCCGGCTGCCGATGTGGCGTCAGGCGGTCTTCCTCGCCGTGGCCGTCTCGCTCCAGTCGCTGGTGTTCCTGGCCGTCACCGAGTCGGTGGACCGTACCCGCCCGGACGTGCAGCGCGTCGACGACTCCCCGCCCACGTCCAGCTACACCTCCGGCCACACCGGCGCGGCGACCGCGCTCTACGCCGGACTCGCGGTGCTCGTGCTGGCCCGGGTCCGCAGGCCGTGGCGGTGGCCGCTGGCCGGGCTGCTGTTCCTCGTGCCGCTGGCCGTAGGCGTCGCCCGCCTCTACCGGGGCATGCACCACCCCACGGACGTGATCGGCGGACTGGCCAACGGCGCCCTGTCCCTGCTGATCGTCGGCCGTGCCCTGTTCACCGACGGGTCAGTGGCCGCCGTCCCCTCGCCGCGGACCGGGCCCGACGACGCGACCGCCGGGGCCCGGGAGCGCGAGCCCGGCAGCACCGCCGTGATCTTCAACCCCACGGTGACCGGCGAAGCAGCCCTCGAGAAGCTGCGGCGGGTCCTCGAACAACACGGCCACCGCGCACCGGCGTTCATCGAGACCACCGCCGACGACCCGGGCACAGGCCAGGCGGCCGGTGCGGTCCGTGACGGAGCGACGCTGATCGTGGTCTGCGGCGGCGACGGAACCGTCAGGGCGGCCGCGGACGCCCTGGCCGGCAGCGGGGTACCGCTCGTCGTGGTCCCCTGCGGCACCGGCAATCTGCTGGCCCGCAACCTGGGCCTGCCGCTCAACCCTTCCGCCGCGCTCGACGCCGCACTGTCCGGCGCTCCCCGGCGCCTCGACCTCGGCCACATCGAGGGCGACGGTCTCGCCCCCACCCACTTCGCCGCGATGTCCGGGGCGGGACTCGACGCCGCGATGCTCGAACACACCGACGACCGTGCCAAGTCCGCCGTGGGCTGGCCCGCCTACGTGCTCGCCACCGTCGCCACGCTGCGCACGCCCCGGATGCGGCTGACGGTCCGGCTCGACGACGCACCCGTTCTGCACCGCACGGCCCGCATGGTGCTCCTCGCCAACGTCGGGACCGTACAAGGCGGTCTCACGCTCCTCCCGGCGGCCCGGCCCGACGACGGACTGCTCGATCTGCTGATCCTCGACCCTCGCGGCCCCGGCGGATGGATGCGCGCGGTGGGCGTACTGATGCGCGGCCGCAGCCGGAACTCGCGGCCCGCCACCGTCGACCACCTCGTGCCCGAGGGCACCGGCACGAAGGGCGTACCGGTGGAGTTCCTCACCTTCCGGCGGGCCGAACTCACCTTCGCCGCACCGCAGTCGCGTGAACTCGACGGTGACCCGGTGTCCCACGGCCGACGTCTCACCGCCGAGGTCAGGCCCGGCGCGCTGACCGTCCTGCTGCCCACCAGGGGGAAGTGAATGGGCACCGCCACAAAGGTCCCCGAGACCCGCGACATGTCCGGCGACGAGCTCTCGGCCGACGAGGCACTGACGTCGCTGCGCCGCTACGGCCGCTGGCCGCTGCTGCGCGACTCCTTCGTCCGGTTCCGCTACGCCGACGGCTTCAGCCATTCCCGCGCGCTCGCCCTCCAGACCGTGCTGTCGGTGATCCCGCTGGCCATCGCCTTCGTCGGACTGTCCACCACGCTGCACACGGAGAACATCGGACGACTCGCCGAACTGACCATCCACCGGCTCGCACAGGGGCCCAGCGCCGAAGTCGTCGACGACGCCCTGGACCGCAGCCGCCGCAGTGCGGGAAACGGTGCACAGATCGCCCTCTGGTTCGGCCTGCTCTTCTCCATGATCAACGTCACCACCGCGATGTGCCAGATCGAACGCGGTGCCAACCGGATCTACGGAAACGAACGGGACCGCCCCTTCCGCCAGAAGTACCTGCGCGGGCTCGTGATGTCCCTCTGCGCCGGGATTCCGCTCGGCCTGGGGTTCATCGTGATGGTGGCCGGCGGTGACCTGGCCGCCTCGGCGGTGACGGTGTATCACCTCGACGGCGACGCCAGGACGGTCTGCGAGATCCTGCGCTGGCCCTTCGGCCTGCTGCTCGCCCTGCTCTCGGCCAGTCTGATCTTCCGGCGCTCCCCCCGGCGCCGACAGCCCGGCTACACCTGGCTGGCCTTCGGCGCCGCCGTGTATCTCGTGCTGTGGACGGTCCTGACCTGGCTGTTGAGTCTGTACCTGGGCATCAGCGGGTCCTTCGACACGGTCTACGGCCCGCTCAGCGCCTTCATGTCGCTGCTGATCTGGGCCTATCTGACCTCCATCGCCCTCTTTCTGGGGCTGGCGTTCGCCGCGCAGTTGGAGGCCGCGCGGGCGCTGCGGCCCGGTCCGATCCAAGCCGACCCGGGAGTCTGAATGGTGGTCCGCGCCACGGCCCAGCGCCTTCGTGACCGTCGCCGCCGGGCGGCCGACCGGAGATTCGGCATCCACCTGCTCGGTTCGGCCGCTGTCGCCGCCGTCGCCGCCGTCCCCTTCGGCCTGCTGCTCGTCCTGGTCGAGGGGCAGTGGCAGCCACTGCGCCGTCTCGACGCGGGCGCGGCACGGAGGTTGCACGAGACCGCCCTCGAACACCCGGCGTGGACGGACACCCTGCGCTTCCTGTCCGACCGGTTGTGGGACCCGTTCACCCTGCGGACGGTCGTCGCCCTGCTGACGGTGTGGCTGCTGTACCGACGGGCCTGGCGGCTCGCCGCCTGGTCCGCCGTGACGGCCGTGGCCGGCGGACTCATCGGGCTGCTGGTAAAGACGGTTGTCGAGCGAGCCAGGCCGTCCCTGGTGGATCCGGTCGCGCACGCACCGGGATTCTCCTTCCCGTCGGGCCACGCGATGACCGCGACCACCTCCTTCGCGATCCTGCTCCTGGTTCTGCTGCCCCTGGTCCCGCGCGCTCTGCGGTCGCTGTGCTGGTGCGCCGCGGTCGTGTCCGTGCTCGGCGTCGGCTTCACCCGGATCGCGCTCGGCGTGCACTGGTTCAGCGATGTCGTGGGCGGCTGGCTCCTGGGCCTCGCCGTGGTCGCCCTCACGGCATGGGCCTTCGAGGCCTGGCGCAGCGACGCGGGCCGCGGACATGCCGATCTGCGAGACGGCCTGGAGCCCGAACTCACCGGGGCCCACCCCGAACCCGGCCCGTCCGGCCGGGAGTTCTCCGACCGGTCCGTACGCGGCTGACGGCCGGGCCCAAGAGCTTCCCGAACCGGGTTACGCGTTCTTCGGGAGCTCGTACGTGCCGTACTCCGGGCGGCCCGCGAGCTCGTAGGTCTGGATGGAGACGCCCGCCGCGGTCGTACGGCCTCCGACGTGCCGGAAGGCGGTCGGGACGGCGCCCTCCGCGAAGAGGCGGCGCCCGGCGCCGAGGACGACCGGGAAGGTCAGCAGATGGACCTTGTCGACGAGGTCGAGGGCGAGGAGGGACTGGGCGAGGGCACCGCTGCCGTGCACCTGGACCTCACGGTCGGTGCGCTCCTTGAGAGCGGTGACCTCTTTACCGAGGTCGCCGCCCAGCACGCTCGTGCCGGCCCACCGGGGGTCCTTGAGGCTCGCGGAGGCGACGTACTTCGGCAGGGCGTTCAGCCGGGACGCGACCGGGTCGGCGGGGTCGGTGACCTTGGGCCAGTACGAGGCGAAGATGTCGTACGTACGGCGGCCCAGGAGGAAGGCGTCGACGCGTCCGAAGACCTCCTCGACGAACCGGCCGAAGTCCTCGTCCCCGTACGGGACGCTCCAGCCGCCCTGCTCGAAGCCGTCCCGCGGGTCCTCCTTGGGGCCGCCGGGGGCCTGGTAGACACCGTCGAGGGTGACGAAGGAGGTGAGGGTGAGGGTGCCCATGGCGGTTGCCTGCTCTCTCGGAGGGTCTGCTGTCATCAGCTCAGACCCCGTAGGCGCCCGCAACTCATCGGCCGGTGGACTGCGGAGCACCGGACATCGGTGTCCGCTCACCGCCAGCACGCGATACCGCCCACCGCTGCAATGGTCGTATGAAGACTTCTTACGGACCCCTGAACGGCAAGGTCGCGCTGGTTACCGGCGGCAGCCGCGGCATCGGAGCGGCGACGGCGCTGCGGCTCGCCCAGGAGGGCGCGGACGTGGCCGTCACCTACGTGAACGGCAAGGAGGCGGCGCAGGACGTCGTACGGGCTGTCGAGGCGCTGGGACGCCGTGCGGTGGCCCTGCGGGCGGACTCGGCGGACGCGGTGGAGGCAGCCGGGTCGGTGGAGCGTACGGCGGAGATGCTCGGTGGCCTGGACGTGCTGGTGAACAACGTGGGCGTCGGCGTCCTCGGACCGCTGGCGGGCCTAACCCTTGCGGACGTCGACCGCGTGCTGGCGGTGAACGTGCGCGGCGTGTTCCTGGTCTCCCAGGCAGCCGCCGGGCGCATGACCCACGGCGGCCGGATCATCACGATCGGCACCTGTATGACCCAGCGGGTGCCCGGCCCCGGCGGCACCCTGTACGCGATGAGCAAGTCGGCCCTGGTGGGTCTGACAAAGGCGCTGGCCAGGGAACTGGGCGCCCGCGGAATCACGGCGAACATCGTGCACCCCGGCCCGATCGACACGGACCTCAACCCGGCCGACGGCCCGTACGCCCCCGCCCAGTCCGCGCTGACCGCCCTGGGCCGCTTCGGCCGCACGGAGGAAGTGGCGACAACCGTCGCCCACCTCGCGACGGCCGACTACGTCACAGGCGCCGAATACTCCGTGGACGGAGGCCACGCGGCGTAACAGCCGGACGAGCCCCCGCCGTCAGCCAAGGCGAGCACCCCGAATCGGAGCACAGGCCTCCCACCTCGGGCGTGATCCGGGGAGCACAGCCCCGGGCTGGTCCCAGGGCCCCAGCCCTCACTGGGGTGCAGGGCAAAGCCCGGGTGGGGTGCAGGGCAAAGCCCGGGTGGGGTGCAGGGGAGGCAGTCCCGCGGGGGAGGCAGAGGGCAAAACCCGGGTGGGATACAGCGGACGCAGTCCCGCGGGGGACGCAGAGGGCAAAGCCCGGGTGGAATGCAGGGGAGGCAGTCCCGCGGGGGAGGCAGAGGGCAAAACCCGGGTGGGATACAGCGGACGCAGTCCCGCGGGGGACGCAGAGGGCAAAACCCGGGTGGAATGCAGGGGAGGCAGTCCCGCGGGGGAGGCAGAGGGCGAAGCCCGAGCGGGGTTCAGGGGACGCAGTCCCCGCAGGGGGTTCAGGGGACGCAGTCCCCGCAGGGGGTCCAGGGGGCGCAGCCCCCTGGTGGGGTCGAAGGGGCGGAGCCCCTGGGGATGGGACGGGTAGGGGCGGCGGGGGCGAGAAAGGGGGCTGAGGCGGACCCCCTGGCCCAGCCGCCCACTCCCCCACCCCATCTCCCTGCAGCCCGTGGCCCCACACCCCGCACCACCGCCGGAGGCAACCTCAGCCCCCCAACCCCCGATGCCGAGCCGCCAGTTCCCCCGCCCCCTCCTCCGTCAGAGAGCCGAACAGCCGCAGCCGTGAGATCCCGCCGTCGGGATAGATGTCCACGCGCGCGTGCGTGCCCGCCGCCGGGGTCGGCAGAACAAAGCGGTGGTTGGTGTCGGGCTGGAGGCGGGTCCGCGGGACGATCTCCGTCCACTCACCGCTCTCGCCGTCCCGGAGCGACACCGTCGCCCACCCCGCACTGTTCCCCTTGAGATACGCCGTGTCGATCTCCAGCGCCCGGATCTCCGCCCGCGCCACCAGCCGGTAGCGGATCCAGTCGTTGCCCTGGTCGCGGCGGCGACGCGTCTCCCACCCGTCGTCCATCTTGCGGGAGCGCCCCGGCTGGATGGTGTTCGACGCCGGTGAGTAGAAGCGGTCGGACGCGTCCTCGGCCCGGCCGCCGTTCTCCAGGGCGACCACGTCGAAGGTGCCCAGCGCCGCCAGCCACTCCGGGTCCGGGACCACCTCGCCGTACACCCGCAGACGCGCGATCCCCCCGTCGGGATGCTGGTTCACCCGCAGGTGCGTGAAGCGCTGTTCGAGGGACACCTCGAAGCCGTTCGCCGCGTGGCCGCCCACCTTCGTGCGGGGTACGAGCGTCGTCCACTTCACGTCGTCCGCCAGCAGTTCCTCGGGGGACGGTGAGCCGGGCACCGATACGCCCTCCACCGACACGGCCTGCGGATAGTTGCCGCGGAAGTGGGCGGTGTCGACCACGATGCCGCGTACGACACCCGGCGCGCCGAGCCGTACCAGCGCCCAGTCGTGGTCCTCGGCCGTCGGCCACGGGTGCTCGGCGGACGCGCCGCGCCGACGCCGTGTCTCCCAGCCGTCCATGATCTTGCCCTTGTGGCCGAAATGCTCGGGCACGAACTCGGCGGGCCCGGGCACCAGCATGTTCTCGCGGTCGGCGAAGAACTCGTCGTTGGCGGCGATCACCCCGGCCCCGAGGCGGCGGTCGGCGAGGTCGGCGTACTGGGCGAAGGGGAAGTCCGCGGTGCGGTAGTCCGCGTACGGGTCACCGCCTCCGTAGGGGTTCGCGTCGCCGGTGAAGCTCGGAATCGCGGTCACGGTGATCAGTTCTGCCTTTCGGAGTCGGCGCTGCGGGTGCCGGGAACAGAGGAAGGGAGAGGGCGGAGCGGGAGTGCGGAGAGGGAAGGCTGAGGGGAAAGGCGGGTCAAGGCACGCGGGTGAGGAGTTGACCCTTCGGTTCGGTGAACTCGCCCTCCGCCACGATGCGTTCGCCGCGCAGCCACGTCGATCTGACGACGCCGCTGAGGGTTTTGCCCGCGTACGCGGTCACGCGGTTGCGGTGTTGCAGGGCGGCCGGGTCCACGGTGAACGTCTCGTCCGGCGCGAGTACCGCGAAGTCGGCGTCCCGGCCCGCCTCGATGGCGCCCTTGCGTGCGCCGAGGCCCACAAGTGCGGCCGTGCGTGTGGACATCCAGCGCACGACGTCCTCCAGGGAGTGGCCCCGGGTCCGCGCCTCGGTCCACACCGCCGCGAGGCTCAGCTGGAGCCCCGAGATGCCGCCCCACGCCGTGGCGAAGTCGGCGGTCTTCAGGTCGGCGGTGGACGGTGAGTGGTCGGTGACCACGCAGTCGATCGTGCCGTCGGCCAGCGCCTGCCACAGCAGATCCTGGTTGGCGGCCTCCCTGATGGGCGGGCAGCACTTGAACTCGCTGGCCCCGTCCGGGACTTCCTCGGCGGTGAGGGTCAGATAGTGCGGACACGTCTCCACGGTGATCCGCACGCCGTCCGCCTTCGCCGCCGCGATCAGCGGCAGCGCGTCGCTCGACGACAGGTGCAGGACGTGCACGCGCGCGTGCAGACGCCTCGCCTGCTCGATCAGGTCGGCGATCGCCCTGTCCTCCGCGCCGCGCGGGCGCGAGGCGAGGAAGTGGGCGTACTCGGGGCCGCCCCGCTGCGGGGCCGAGTCGAGGTGGTGCGGGTCCTCGGCGTGCACGATGAGGAGTCCGTCGAAGCCGGCGATCTCGGCCATGGACCGGGCGAGTCGCTCCTGGTCGAGGTGCGGGAACTCGTCCACACCGGACGGCGACAGGAACGCCTTGAAGCCGAAGACACCGGCATCGTGCAGGGGGCGCAGGTCCTTGACGTTGTCGGGCAGCGCGCCGCCCCAGAATCCGACGTCGATGTGCGCCTTGCCGGCGGCCACCTCCCGCTTGGTACGGAGGTGGTCGACCGTGGTCGTCGGCGGGAGGGAGTTGAGAGGCATGTCGACGAGGGTGGTGATGCCGCCGGCCGCCGCGGCACGCGTGGCGGTCCAGAAGCCCTCCCACTCCGTGCGTCCGGGGTCGTTGACGTGTACGTGGGTGTCGACCAGCCCGGGCAGCAGGACGTCGTCGCCGAAGTCCTCCAGGCGCGCGCCGGGCGGTACGTCGGCCTCGTACGGGAGGACGGCCGCGATCCGGCCGTCGGCGACCGCCACGGTGGCCGCACGCGTCCCCTCGGGCGTGATGACGCGCGTCGAACGCAGCACCAGTTCGATGTCGGACACCCGGACCCCTCTCTGTCACCTCTGACACCGTGAATTCCGCTGTTAACTTCCACGTAACGGAATTCAACTTTCTGTTGAAGGAGTCTTCACCGACCGCCTCGCACCGTCAAGAGTCACCCTGCCGACCCGCCCGACCCGGCGCCAACCGGGGCGGCAACCTGGATGTTTCCACAAGACGGAATTAGACTTCCGGAAAACAGAACGTAGCCATACGCCCGCAGGCCGTCAAGCAACCGCCCGGTAGGCTGCACCATCGCCTGTCAGCAGTGAAAGGAACGCGCCGTGCCGACGCCCAGCGCCAGCTCCACCGACGCCGCCAAACCCGCCGCCGCCGGCGGTGGTGTCCAGTCCCTGGAGCGCGCCTTCGATCTGCTGGAGCGCATGGCGGACGCGGGCGGTGAAGTCGGCCTCAGCGAACTGTCCGTGAGCAGCGGGCTTCCTCTGCCGACCATCCACCGGCTCATGCGCACGCTCGTGTCCTGCGGTTACGTACGCCAGCAGCCCAACCGCCGGTACGCGCTGGGCCCGCGCCTGATCCGCCTCGGCGAGTCCGCGTCCCGGCTGCTCGGCACCTGGGCCCGCCCCTACCTGGCCAGGCTGGTCGAGGAGACCGGCGAGACGGCCAACATGGCGCTCCTGGACGGCGACGAGATCGTGTACGTGGCGCAGGTTCCGTCCAAGCACTCGATGCGCATGTTCACCGAGGTGGGCCGGCGCGTCCTGCCGCACTCCACCGGCGTCGGCAAGGCCCTGCTCGCCAACATCCCGCCGGACGAGGTGCGTTCCCTGCTCGCGCGTACGGGCATGCCGGCCGCGACGGAGAAGACGCTCACGACCCCGGACGGCTTCCTGGCCGCCCTGGAGGACGTGCGCCGCCTCGGTTACGCGGTCGACGACAACGAGCAGGAGATCGGCGTCCGCTGTCTCGCGGTCTCCGTTCCCGACTCCCCCACCGCTGCCGCGATCTCGATCTCGGGCCCGGCGGGACGGGTCACCGAGGAGGCGACGGAGAGGATCGTGCCCGTACTGAAGCAGGTCGCGGCCGAACTGTCGGTGGCACTGGCCAGCACGGGCAACCCCGCCCACTGACTTCCGGCCGTCGACCGGCGGCGGACCGGAGAAGTCCGGTGCGACGCGGCTCCACCGGTCGGGCGGGGTCGGCCCTCACCGCCCCCGGGACCATTCACCCCGCGCCCGGGCGGAGAACGTACGGCCCGTCCTGGGGGACCGCGCCGGAGCCACCGGGCCGCGGCGACATCAGCCGCTCTCAGACCCCATCCGCCGGAAAGGCCCTAGCGGCGCGGTGGACTCCCGAACAGCTCCACCGCCGCGCGGACGTCCGACAGCCCTCGGGCCAGTGCGCTGACCGAGCCGATCGCGCCGGCGATCAGGAGCAACGAGCGGCGCAGGCGCGGGATTTCGGGGCTGCCGGTGATCGTCATCGCGGCCAGGCAGGCCAGTTCGTCCTCGGCGATGCCACGGTCGGGGAACTCGGCCGGATGCGCGGCGAGTTCGCGGCGCAGCCGGGACACCGCGGTCCGCAACTCCGCCACTCTCGGATCCTCGTCGCTGCCGGTCACCGACCTCTGTCCCAAGCTCCGCAACACAGCTCCCCCACCGGCCCCCACGCGCGTCCCGCACGCCCCCGTCGCACTGGTCGGGCGCCGGGGACGCGGGACAGTAAACGCCACCCGTGCGACAGGCGCCACACCACAGACCGAAATTCAGCCCATGAACGTCAATGAACGTCAATGAACGCCGATGAACACCGCCGGTCCGGGCTCCGGGTCGGGTATGCAGGAGGCATGACGGAGAAACCGGACCAGGTGGCGGGGCTGCTGCTCGCGGCAGGCGGAGGGCGACGGCTCGGTGGGCGACCCAAGGCCCTGCTCGAACACCGTGGACACCTCCTCGTCGAACGCGCGGCCGAAGCCCTGCGCGCGGCGGGCTGCACCCCGGTCCATGTCGTCCTCGGGGCGCAGTCCGACGACGTGCGGAAACGGGCGGAGCTGCCCGGGTGCGTCCTGGTGGACAACCCGGAGTGGGCGGAGGGCATGGGGTCCTCGCTGCGGGCCGGGCTGACGTCCCTGCGCGGCACAGGGGCCCGCGCGGCCCTCGTCTCGCTCGTCGACCAACCGGGCATCGGACCGGAGGCCATGGCCCGCGTCCTCGCCGCGTACGTCTCCGAGGCGTCCCTGGCGGCGGCCTCGTACGGCGGAACACGCGGGCATCCCGTGCTGTTCGGCGCCGCCCACTGGACGGGCGTCGCGGCGGCGGCGGTCGGTGACCGTGGCGCCCGTGACTACCTCAAGGTCCACTCCGACGCGATCGCACTCGTCGAGTGCGGCGACGTGGGGCAGCCGTACGACATCGACACGCCCGCCGACCTGGACCATCTGACGTGAGGGCTGCTCGCCACGAAGAATCTCGACGTCAACAAATTATTGAACTTCCACGATGAGGAAACTAGCATCCACTGATCAGAAACATCCGTCCCAAGCAGCTCACAGCAGCTCACATCAGTCCCGCTGAAGGAAGTGACCGCTCATGTCCGCACCAGCGCCGTCCCCGCTGGCCATCGTCGACGCCGAGCCCCTGCCCCGGCAGGAGGAGGTGCTCACCGACGCGGCGCTGGCCTTCGTGGCCGAGCTGCACCGGCGGTTCACACCCCGGCGTGACGAGCTTCTCGCGCGCCGTGCGGAGCGCCGCGCGGAGATCGCCCGCACCTCGACCCTCGACTTCCTTCCCGAGACGGCCGCGATCCGCGCCGACGACTCCTGGCGGGTCGCCCCGTCCCCCGCGGCCCTGAACGACCGGCGCGTCGAGATCACCGGCCCGACCGACCGCAAGATGACGATCAACGCCCTCAACTCGGGCGCCAGGGTCTGGCTCGCGGACTTCGAGGACGCCTCCGCGCCGACCTGGGAGAACGTGGTCCTCGGTCAGGTCAACCTCGCCGACGCGTACACCCGGAACATCGACTTCACCGACCCGAAGAGCGGCAAGTCGTACGCCCTCAAGGCCGATGCCGAACTCGCGACCGTCGTCATGCGCCCCCGCGGCTGGCACCTGGGCGAGCGCCACCTCCAGGTCGACGGGCAGCAGGTCCCCGGCGCCCTCGTCGACTTCGGCCTCTACTTCTTCCACAACGCGCAGCGGCTCATCGACCTCGGCAAGGGGCCGTACTTCTATCTCCCCAAGACCGAGTCGCACCTCGAAGCCCGCCTGTGGAACGACGTGTTCGTCTTCGCGCAGGACTACGTCGGTATCCCGCAGGGCACCGTCCGCGCGACCGTCCTCATCGAGACGATCACGGCCGCGTACGAGATGGAGGAGATCCTCTACGAACTCCGCGACCACGCCTCGGGGTTGAACGCCGGCCGCTGGGACTACCTGTTCTCCATCGTCAAGAACTTCCGTGACGGCGGCGCCAAGTTCGTCCTCCCGGACCGCAACGCCGTGACGATGACAGCCCCGTTCATGCGCGCCTACACCGAACTCCTCGTCCGCACCTGCCACAAGCGCGGCGCGCACGCGATCGGCGGCATGGCCGCGTTCATCCCGTCCCGGCGTGACGAAGAGGTCAACAAGGTCGCCTTCGAGAAGGTCAAGGCCGACAAGGACCGTGAGGCCGGTGACGGTTTCGACGGCTCCTGGGTCGCCCACCCCGACCTCGTCCCGATCGCCATGGCCTCCTTCGACGCGGTCCTCGGCGACCGGCCGAACCAGAAGGACCGCCTGCGCGAGGACGTCCACGTCGAGGCCGCCGACCTGATCGCCGTCGACTCGCTCAAGGCCAGTCCGACGTACAACGGACTGGTCAACGCCGTGCAGGTCGGCATCCGTTACATCGAGGCGTGGCTGCGCGGGCTCGGCGCGGTCGCCATCTTCAACCTCATGGAGGACGCGGCCACCGCCGAGATCTCCCGCTCGCAGATCTGGCAGTGGATCAACGCGGGCGTCGAGTTCGAGCACGCCGGGAGCACGGTGAAGGCCACGCCCGAGCTCGCCCGCAAGGTCGCCGCCGAGGAACTCGCCGACATCCGCGCCGAGATCGGCGAGGAGGCCTTCGCGGCCGGCCACTGGCAGCAGGCCCACGACCTGCTCCTCACCGTCGCCCTCGACGACGACTACGCGGACTTCCTGACCCTGCCGGCGTACGAGCAGCTCAAGGGCTGACCCGCTGGTCTTCTAGGAATCCGCCTTGTCCGAGTGGCCCAGGGACCTTCCCGGGGCCACTCGGTCGCGTACTGCCTGCTTCACGGCCGTGGGCTCCGGGAAACCCTGTTCCTTGCGGTCCCAGATCACCTCGTCGTCGACGCGGACGACGAACACACCGCCGGTGCCGGGCTTGAGCGACAGCTCGCCGAGCTCCGTCTCGAAGGTGGTGAGCAGCTCCTGTGCCAGCCAGGCCGCACGGGGCAGCCAACGGCACTGGGTGCAGTACTCGATCTGTACGACGGGGGCGTGGGGGCTCATCCGAGATGCACCGACCAATCCTGTTCCGCCGCCGGCCTGCCGTGCAGGTCCGGGACCCGCTTGAGCCAACTCGGGCGGCCTCGCTGTGTCTTCGCCGCCCGGAGGGCCTCCTCGGCGGCGAGTTCCTCCCGGGTGGGGAAGTCGGTGGGCAGCCAGGCGGCCGAGGCCCGCACGCGTGCGTGCAGGTAACCGACGTACGCGTCCCTGACGTCGTCCGGTGTCGCGAAGCCCGGTTCGCCGGCCAGCCAGGCGTCCGGTACCTCGGCCGCGATGCCGCGCAGCAGGTCCTCGGTCACCCGGGGAGCCAGTTCGGCGTCGGCGGCCCGGGTGTCCGGGGTGTAGTGGCCGAGGGCGTGGTGGCGGAAGTCGTAGGCCTTGGTGGGGTCGGCGCCGTCCCAGCGGTGGTGGAAGACGAGGGCGGCGCCGTGGTCGATGAGCCACAGGCGCGGGGGCGCGATGCCGAGCGTCGGCCAGATCATCAGGTTGGAGCTGTGGACCGTACGGTCCACGTTGGCGGTCAGCGCGTCGAGCCAGATGACCTTCCCGGCCTCCAGCGGGTCGACCGTGCAGCGCGCGGCCACCTCCGGGGTGAAGTCCCGCGCGCCCGGCAGATGGTCCATGCCGAGGTTCAGGCCGGCGCTGGCGCTGTGCAGGTCCCGTACTTCCTGGTGGGGTTCCTCGTCGGCGATCTCGGGGTCGAAGTGCACGAGCACCAGCTCGGGGAAGCGCAGTCCCAGGGCGCGAGCCAGCTCTCCGACGATCACTTCGGCGACCAGCGCTTTGCGGCCCTGCGCCGAGCCGGTGAACTTCACGACGTAGGTGCCGAGGTCGTCGGCCTCGACCACCGCCGGAACGGAACCGCCTGATCTCAGGGGCTCGACGTAGCGGGTTGCCGTGACCTCTCTCATGCCGTGAGCATAGTGATCAGGTGTGACAGCCGGTACGGCATTTCTCAGGCCCAGGAAGGATGCCCCTCCGGTGTGCTGCCGGTGGTGAGCTTGCGGGCGCCCGTGCCGTCCGCGCGGATCGCCCAGATCGCCGGCCGGTCGAAGGGCCCCCGGACGAAGGCCACCCACTTGCCGTCCGGTGACCAGACCGGGTCCATCTCCTGCGCGGCCGTCCGCACCAGTGCCCTGTCGTCGCTGCCGTCGGTCCTGGTGATGTGGATGTCTCCCCCCGTGCCCTCGCCGGGTGCGCCGGCGGTGTACGCGAGGTGGCGGCCGTCCGGGGACCAGACAGGGTCCAGCGCCCGCCGGGACTGGTGGGTCACCTGCACGGGTTCGGCGCCCGGCTTTGCCGGATCGACGAAGTGGACCTGCCAGCCCGACGTCTTCTGCAGGCAGACGGCGATGAGCTTGCCGTTGGGGGACCAGGCCGGGTCGTCCACCTTCCCGGTGCCGGTGGTCAGTTGCTGCGCGGAGCCGTCCGAGACGTTCACGGCGAACAACTGCTGCACACCGTCCTCGTCGCGGCGCAGGACGGCCAGTCGCTCGCCGTCCGGGGACCAGGAGACCCGGCCGCCCGAGATGGCGCCGATCCGGCGGACGTCGCTGCCGTCCGCGTTCGCCGTCCACACGGCCGACCCTTCCGCCGTCTTGCGGGTGAACGCGAACGACTCATGGTCGGGGGACCACTGCGGGAGGGCGTCGCAGGTCCCGTCGATCAGCCGTTCGGGGTTGTCCGTCGTGGAGTCGCGGCGGCCGATCACGCTGTGGCATTCCGACGATCCGGGGTCCGTGTCCAGCCGGACCAGCAGCGCGTCGTCGGTGAACGCGGCGGGGGTCGATCGCCGGGGCGACGGCGAGGCTCCGCCGGCCTTGTCGGCTCCGGGCGCGCCGGAACCATTCCAGGGCTGCCACACGAGCAGCCCCGCGACGGCCGCCGCGACCAGCACCGCTACCGTGACCGTCCGTCGGCGCCCGCGCCGGACCCCGGCGCCGCCCATCGGTCCGGCACCGCCGGGCGGGACGGGCGCGGGTTCGAGGACCGGCGGGGGCCCGAAGCCGGGGCCGGGCGGCGACTGGACGGTCGCGGGGTAGGAGGCCACGGCCCGGTCCTCGGCAGACGCCGACGGGGTGGGCGTGGCAGGGCGCGGGTCGGTGCCCAGAGGCTGCCCGTCGGCGACCGGCGGGGGCGCGGCCACCGTCGCACGCTGGTCACTGGCCGGAGCCCATCCATCAACGACCGGCGGCGACACGGCCACCGTCGTGCGTGGATCGGTGGCCAGGGCCTGTCCATCAGCGACCGGCGGCGGACCGGACACCGCCGTACGCGGATCGGTGGGCACGGCCGACGGGCGGTCCGCCGCCGCAAGGTGCGCGGCAGGGGCCTGTCTGCGCAGGAGCGCGGTCGCCTCGGCGGGCAGCCACTCGTCCGCCGGATGCCGGACCGTGAGCTGGTCGAGGAACTCCGACGGGCCGGGGCGGTCGAGCGGGTCCTTGGCCAGACAGGCCGCGACCAGTCCGCGCAGCAGGTCGGGCACGTCCGTGAGGTCCGGCTGTTCGTGGACGACGCGGTAGGGCCAGGCGGCCGACGCCCCGTCGCCGAAGGGAGCGCGGCCCGCCGCCTGGCTGAGCACCACGCCCAGGGCGAACATGTCCACCGCGGGAGTGAGCGTGCCGCCGGTGAGCTGCTCCGGCGCGAGGAAGCCGAGCGTGCCGATCTGGAACCCGGTCTGGGTGAGGGCCGTACCGTCGAGGGCCCGCGCGATGCCGAAGTCGATGACCCGGGGGCCGTCCTCCGCGACGATGATGTTGGCGGGTTTCAGGTCGCGGTGGATGACCCCGGCCTGATGGATGGCTGCCAGCGCCTCGGCGAGACCGGCGGCCAGCACGGTGAGCGTGTCCTCTGGAAGGGGGCCCACCTGGTCGAGCACGTCCCGCAACGTGGGGCCGGGCACGTAGGCCGTCACCAGCCAGGCCGGCTCGCCCTCAGGGTCCGCGTCCACGACCGGCGCGGTGTGGAAGCCGCCGACGCGGCGGGCCGCGGCCACCTCGTCGGCGAATCTGCGCCGGAAGCCCGGTTCCGTGCTCAGTTCGGGCCGTACGACCTTGACGGCCACCGCCCGGCCCGACCGCGACCGGCCGAAGTAGACGACGCCCATTCCGCCCTGGCCGAGCCGTCCGACCAGCCGGTACCTGCCGTCTCCGACAGAGGCGGGATCACCTGCTCCGAGCGGTTTCATGACTCCCCCATCCCCCTCGTCGAGCGGCCACAATCAGCCGCAAGTCTCCCCAATACCGGCCATCAGTCTAGATGTCTCGCTCATGACGTCACCGGGTCCGGAACGGTTCCCCTCACCCCGCCCGTTCACCCCGCCAGCGGATTCCGCAGCGGCAGATAGCGGGCGTCCGCCCCGTCCGCGCCGGTCCAGCGCAGCAGCAGGTTGGTCTTGCCTGGCAGGGTGGGCGAGGCGAGGAGTGCGGCGGCCTCGGGGAGGTCGTGGCGGGACAGCTCCCGGCGTACGGCCTGCCAGGGGTCGAAGCCCGGGTGGCGTTCCCGCAGCACCTCCGCGACCTCCGTGAGGTGGTTGACGACCAGGCAGTACACGAGCCGTTCCCAGCCCGCCGCCCGCGTCACCTCCGGCAGCAGCTTCACGCCCTCCGCGTCCCGGTACAGGGCCTGTACGGGGGTTCCGTGAGCGTCGACCGCGATCAGGCAGTTCTGGAGGTGGGCCTCGATGACGACGCCGTGCCGTGCGAACAGTTCGACGACCGGTGGCACGGCACAGCGCAGATACGCCGTCCACCAGGCGGCCGGGTCGGCGAGCCCGTCGAGCGGGTTGCCGTCGAAGCCCTCGACCAGCGCGGCGGCGAGCAGCGGGGTGGCGCCCGGTACGACGTGGTCGCGCAGGCCGTCACGGACCAGGACCGCCAGCTCCTCGAAGGCGAAGCCGGCGGTGCGGTAGCCGCGGTCGCTCAGCCAGGCGCCGGAGGTCCGGGCAGCTGCGGCGGTCACCGCGCTGTCGGTGTCGCGCAGCTTCAGCAGGTCGTGGCGCCAGAGTCGGCGTACGTCGTTGGTGATGCGGACGTCGAGGCTGAACTTGACGAAGAGATCGCGCTCGGGCGCGTACAGCGTGCGGATCGCCGCCGTGGGCCAGGTGTCGAACGTGGTCGTGCCGAGCCGGATCAGCCGTCCGTCCGCGAAGGCGTCCGTCAGGCTCGGGCCGACGAGGTCGAGCTGCCAGGGGTGGGCGGGCAGCAGCCGGTAGCCGGGCGGGGCCGTGCCGAACGCGTCGAGCGCGGACACGTCACCCTCCTCGACGACAGCGTCCTCGCGCACGCCGAGGAGCACCAGCGGGAAGGCGGCGTACGCCTCGGGCGCGTACGGCAGCCAGCCCGCGACGGGGCCGCCGCCGCGTGCCTTGGGCGCCGGGTGGTAGGGGTGCCCGGTGAGAAGGGACTGCTCGGAGCGCCGGTACGGGTCGTCCGGCGGGGTGGTCCGGTCGCGGGCGGTGAGCAGTGCGGCGACCGCGTCCCTGCTGTCGGTCATCTCGGCGGGCAGCTCGGGGTTGGACAGGCCGGTGTGCGCCTGGAGTTCCTCGGCCACGAGCTTGACGAGTTCGGCGTGCCCGACCGGGTGCCAGGTGCCGCCGTCCGTGTTCACCTCGGGCGCCGCGGGCCGCCGCGCTCCGCGTACGCGCAGCAGGCGCTCCCCGCTCGGCAGCCGGTACACGCGCGACTCGCCCGCCGAGCCGGGGACCGGTTGTGCCACTTCCCGGAGCAGGCAGTTGAGCAGGGGCGCGGTCGCGTACGCGTCGGCGCGCGCCCCGATGCCGTCGTGCGCGGGCATGGCCGGGGGTGCGGTGGGGGGCCTGGTGGGGTCCACGCGTTCCCTCGATTCTTACGCTGCTTCCCTACGGTCGCGGTTTCCCGCGGTGCACTGGCGATCAGTATGTCTGTCGTCGTCCATGCCCACTCACCAGCACATACCCGCGCCCAAACCCGCATCCGCACCCGAGGAGCCCGCCGTGCACCGTCCCTCCAGCGCAGAGGCCGAGGTCGCCGACGAACTGGCCGCCGTACGTCCCGACCTCGCCTCGCGGTTCGCGGCCGAGCTGCCCGGCGCCCGGGCCGCCGTGCTGACCCGGCTGTGGCGGGCGCTCGTCCACGAGCCGCTGCCGTGGATCGTCCGCCGCGAGAACGGCGCTGCGCTCCTGCTGGCGGACGGCCGCCGTCTGGAGGGCCCGTACGCCGATCCGTACGCCGTCGACGGCCGTGTCACCGCCGTACGGCTCGGGACGGTGTCGTACGACGATCCGGCGCGGCTGATGACGGACCTGGCCGTCCCGCACGGACTCGCCTTCGCGGCCGAACTCGGCCACAGCGTCGCCTCGTTGGCCCTGTCGCGTGCCACCCAGGACAGCGCTCTGCCTGCCCCCGCGACCGGCTGGGAGTGGGAACAACGGGTAGTCGACGGACATCCTTTTCACCCCAACTGCCGTTCCCGGCCCGGGTTCTCGGTGGCCGAGCAGCTCGCTTACGGGCCCGAGCACCGTCCCGTCGTGGAGCTGGCGCTGGTGGTGACGGACGACTGTGCCGTGCGGGGCGAGTGGCCCGAGTGGCTGTGGGACGGGAGGCGGCCGCTGATTCCGGTGCACCCCTGGCAGGCGGAGCACGTGGTCAAACTCCCCAGCGGGGGTGGGCTGTCGGCGCATCCCCTGATGTCCCTGCGCAGCCTCGCCCTCCCGGACGGCGGACCGCACCTCAAGACGGCGTTGAGTGCCCGGCTCACCTCCTCGGTACGGGACATCTCGCCGTACTCGATCGAGACGGCGGCGACCGTGTCGGCGTTCATGGAGTCGATGGCGGCGCGTCTCGACGGGCTGCTGCACATCACCCGCACGCTCGGCGCGGTGACCGCCGACTCCCCCGATCTGGCGGCGGTACTGAGGGAGCCGCCGGACCTGTACGCGGACTCGGGGGCGGGTGAGTACGTCGTTCCGGTCGGGGCCCTGGCCGCCACAGGACTTGCCCGATCACCCTCCTGGCTGGCCGAGTTCACGCGTCTCGCGCTCACCGTCGGTCTGCGGCTGCTCGATCTGGGTGTCGCTCTGGAGGCGCACGGTCAGAATCTCCTCGTCGTGCTGTCGGTGACCGGGGACCCCCTGCGGTTGGTCTACCGCGACCTCGCCGACATCCGCGTCAGCCCGGTCCGGCTGGCCCGGCACGGCATCGCGGCGCCGAAGCTGGTCGGACGGATCGTCACCGACGACGAAGTCACCCTGCGCCGCAAGCTGTTCGGCTCGCTGGTGGCGGGGGCGCTGGGTGCGACCGCCGGTTCGGAGGCGGCGCTGCGGGAGGCGCTGGAGACGGCCGTACGCGGGCTGCCGTGCACGCCTGATCTGCCGACGCTGCTCGAACAGCCCCTGCCCACCAAGGCGTTGACCCTGATGCGGCTGTCGCCCGAGACGCCCGGGGACCTGTGGACCCAACTCCCCAACCCCCGGGGAGAGGTGACGGGGAGGTGAACCGGGACGGCAGCCGACGGGACCCGTTTTGAAGCGGGTGACCCAGGGTCAATAGGATCCGTCGATGATCACAAGACAACGGCTGGCGGCGGGCGCCTGCGCCCTGCTCGCCGCCCTGGCGGCCGGGATCGCGGTCCCGGCCGGAGCCGTCGCCGACGAAACCACCGCACTCGCGCCCAAGGTCAACCTCCTCCTAGACGTCAGCGGTTCGATGCGGGCGCGGGACATAGACGGCCAGTCGCGGATGGCCGCGGCGAAGCAGGCGTTCAACGAGGTGCTGGACGCGACACCCGAGGAGGTCCAGCTCGGCATCCGCACGCTGGGCGCCAACTACCCGGGCGACGACCGCAAGGAGGGCTGCAAGGACACCGCGCAGCTCTACCCGGTGGGCCCGCTCGACCGCGTCGAGGCCAAGACGGCGGTCGCGACACTCACGCCCACCGGCTGGACGCCGATCGGCCCCACGCTGCTGAAGGCAGCGGACGACCTCGACGGCGGTGAGGGCACCAAGCGCATCGTGCTCATCAGCGACGGCGAGGACACCTGCGCGCCGCTCGACCCGTGCGAGGTGGCCCGCGAGATCGCGGCCAAGGGCATCGGTCTCACCATCGACACGCTCGGTCTGGTCCCGAACACCAAGATGCGGCAGCAGCTGAGCTGTATCGCGGAGGCGACCGGCGGGACGTACACGTCGGTCGAGCACACCGACGAACTCGCCGACAAGGTCAACCAGTTGGTCGTCCGCGCCGCCGACCCGGTGGTGACGCCGGTGGCCGTGGAGGGCGCGGCCGGGTGCCCGAACGCCCCGGCGGTGAAGTCCGGTCTGTACACGGACCGCGAGGAGTTCGGCCAGCAGCGCTGGTACCGCGTCGAGGTCCTGCCGGGGCAGGAACTGCGCGCCTCGGTGAGTGTGTCGGCCGACCGGGCGGTCAACCCGGACTACGGGGTGCTGCTGCGGGCGGTGACCGCGCAGGGCCGTGAGATCGTCCGCGGCGAGGGCAACGGCACCGGACGTACCGACGTCATCTCGACGGGCCTGCGCTATCCGAAGGCGGAGACCGACGACGACGCGGACAAGCCGGCGGCCGAGACAGTGTGTCTCCAGGTCACCAACTCCTTCTCGGCGGCCAGTGGTGTGAAGTCCACGCCCGGTCTGCCGATCGAACTGACCGTCGATGTCGTCGACGGGCCGAGCCAGGCGAGCGACGTGGCCTCCTTCGGCCTCGGCCGAGGCTGGTGGCTGCTGGGCGCGCTCGTCCTGTTCGGCTTCCTCACGGGTGTTCTGTGGGGCTGGATCTCGCGTTGGCGGGTCGCGGTATGGAGGACCAACTGATGCAAGCCCTCAAGGATCAATCGGCTCGCGGTAGCCGCGTGTTGGGCACAGCCATGCTGATGCTCGGGCTGGCCGCGACCCCGGCCGTCGCCGACGCCTCGCCGTCGGCGAGCCCTTCGGACGGCAGCTCGGCCCCCACCTCGGCGGGCACGTCGTTCCGTACGGCGACCGAGATCGACCAGGGTCAGCAGGCCACCGCGAGCGGCTCGGCGGGCGACTACCTGTACTGGTCGTTCCCGGCGGACGCCGGTCAACGGCCCACCGTCAAGGCGACGGTGAAGCTGCCGGACTCCCATGCTTCCGAGGTCTGGCAGCTCGACGTGTACGACGGTCTGCGGCGCCGCCAGGCCTGCCAGTACGGCGCCCAGACCCGCACCGCCGCCTCGGGCACCGCCTCCGTGGAGCTGGCGTGCACCCTGCGCACGGTCCGCGCCTGGTCGGAGCAGTGGGCCAACGACCCGCTGCCGGGCACCTATTACGTCCGGCTGACGACGGTGAACCTCGCGACCTCCGACCTCGGCCTCCCGGTCGGCGCCGAGGTCCGGGTCGACTCCCTGGACATCGGCGGTGCGGCTGCCGTGGACGGCTCGCTGGCCGAGCCGCTGGTGCCCGGGATCGCGGTCGAGTCCGAGGACAAGGAGGACAGTTCGACGACGTCCGCCGTGCTGTCGAGCATCGAGCCCGACGACGGCTGGTCCTCCGGCTGGTGGTCCGACCGCTGGGTCTGGACGGCGATCGGCGGGGCGCTGGCCGCCCTGGCGGGCGTCGGCGGCTACGCCCTGACGCGCGGCTCGGGCCGGCCGAGGCAGGTTCCACCGGGAGCCTGACCAGTCTCTGACGGTTCGTCGACATGCCTGCCGCGCGAGGTTCGCGCGGCGGGCATGTCCCGTATCAGGCCTCTCGCAGGGCCTTGGCGAGCGTTCCCTCGCCGGTCACCTCGATACGTCCGTCCCGTACGGCGTCGAGCACACCGAGGTCCCCCCGGCCGACCGCCGCACAGGTGCCGGTGTCCATCGACAGACGGGCGTCGGGCTCCTCGGCGGCTGGCCCGGCGCCGTACACCGGAACGGCCTCCGCGCCGACGTACAGATGGAACTCGCCCTCCTCCAGGCGGACTTCGACGAGCCCTCCGCCGCTCACCCCGTCCACCGCGTCCAGCCCGCGCAGCAACGGCAGTGCGAACCAGTGCGCCCGCACGGCGTCCGTGGCGCGCCGCTCGTCCAGCTCGGGCGCGCCCCACTCCCCCAACGCCTGGAGCACGGGCAGCAACCGCCGTCCCCGGTCGGTGAGTTCGTAGACGTACGCGGCCCCGGGCGGAGGCAGCCGACGGCGGGTCGCCAGGCCGTCGCGCTCCATGTCCTTCAGCCGCGAGGCCAGTACGTCCGTGCTGACGCCCGGCAGATCCGTCTGCAGATCGGTGTAGCGGCGCGGACCGGCCAGCAGCTCCCGGACGATCAGGATGGTCCAGCGGTCGCCGACGACATCGAGGGCGCGAGCGACGGAACAGTACTGGTCGTAGCTTCGGCGAGGTGACATGCGACGCAGTCTAGACATGTTGTTGGACTTTCCAAGCGGAGACTTGGTAAAACCAAGCATCACCACGAACCGGAGGGGCGTAAGCGCATGGAGTTCCGGCAGTCGAGCAAGCTCAGCGAGGTCTGTTACGAGATCCGCGGACCGGTGATCGAGCACGCCAACGCACTGGAGGAGGCGGGCCACAGCGTCCTGCGCCTCAACACCGGCAACCCCGCGCTCTTCGGCTTCGAGGCGCCGCCGGAGATCCTCCAGGACATGATCCGCATGCTGCCGCAGGCCCACGGCTACACGGACTCGCGCGGCATCCTCTCCGCCCGCCGGGCCGTCGCACAGCGCTACCAGGAACGCGGCCTGGAGGTCGACGTCGACGACGTCTTCCTCGGCAACGGCGTCTCGGAACTGGTCTCGATGGCGGTCCAGGCGCTGATCGAGGACGGCGACGAAGTCCTCATCCCCGCCCCGGACTTCCCTCTCTGGACGGCGGTCACGACCCTCGCCGGCGGCAAGGCGGTCCACTACCTGTGCGACGAACAGGCCGACTGGTACCCGGACCTGGACGACATGGCCGCGAAGATCACCGACCGCACCAAGGCCGTGGTCATCATCAACCCGAACAACCCCACCGGCGCGGTCTATCCGAGGGAGATCATCGAGGGCATCCTCGACCTGGCCCGCAGGCACGGCCTGATGGTCTTCGCCGACGAGATCTACGACCAGATCCTGTACGACGACGAGGTGCACCACTCGGCCGCCGCGCTCGCCCCCGACCTGGTCGTCCTGACCTTCTGCGGCCTGTCGAAGACGTACCGGGTGGCCGGCTTCCGCTCGGGCTGGCTGGTGGTGACCGGCCCGAAGCAGCACGCGCGCAGCTACCTCGAAGGCCTGACGATGCTGGCCTCGATGCGCCTGTGCCCCAACGCGCCCGCGCAGTACGCCATCCAGGCCGCGCTCGGCGGCCGGCAGTCCATCTACGAACTCACCGCCCCCGGCGGCAGGTTGCGCGAGCAGCGCGACCGCGCGTGGGAACGCCTCAACGAGATCCCGGGCGTCTCGTGCGTCAAGCCGAAGGGCGCGCTGTACGCGTTCCCGCGCCTCGACCCGGCCGTGCACAAGATCCATGACGACGAGAGGTTCGTCCTGGACCTGCTCCTCCAGGAGAAGATCCAGGTCGTGCAGGGTACGGGCTTCAACTGGCCCTCCCCCGACCACTTCCGCATCCTCACCCTCCCGCACGCGGACGACCTGGAGGTCGCGATCAGCAGGATCGGGCGCTTCCTGAGCGGTTATCGGCAGTAGCGCCCACCGGGGCGGTCGCCGGGCGTCCGTCATGGGTAGCCCCTCCCCATGACGGACCGACCACTGCTGCTCCTCGACGTCGACGGCCCCCTCAACCCGTTCCGCGCCCGCCTCCTGCGCCACCGCGGTTACATAACCTGCCGGGTGCATCCCGCCAACTGGTCCGCCCGGCAGAAGCCGGGGTCGCGGCGACTGCGCCGGGGTCTGCGGATACGGCTGCACCCGGGGCACGGCGCCCGGCTGCTCGCCCTGCCGTACGACCTGGCGTGGGCCACGACCTGGATGCACGAGGCCAACGAGATGATCGGCCCGGTGATCGGACTGCCGGCCGCCCTGCCGGTCATCGAGTTCACCAACCTGTTCGCCGAGGACCCCGACGGGCTGTACTGGAAGACGCGGCGTGTCGTGGAGTGGGCCGACGGGCGTCCCTTCGTCTGGGTCGACGACATGATCACCGACCTCGATGTCCGCCATGTGGCCGAGCACCACACCGGGCGGGCACTGCTGCTGCGGATCGACCCGCGCCGGGGTCTTCAGGAGCGCGAGTTCGCCGAGCTGGAGCGCTGGGCTCGCGATGTCGGACCCGGGTCGTAGTCTTCGAAGAACGGCTCGGATCGACCAGGTGAACGGCTGACCGGCCGATCGCCCGCATCGGGCCACGACCGGGGAGGAGTGCGCCATAACACGACCGCCGACCGCCGCCCAGCGACGCGTCATCGACACGGCCGACCCCGTCACCGGACGGCTGCGGGGTACGGAGTTCCAGCTCGCCGCGCTGGTCAGGCGAGGGCTCGCCTTCCGGCACCCGCGGCCACCGCACGACCACTTCCTGACACCGGCGGGCCATCGCGTACGGGAGGAGGCGCCGCCTGCGGACACGCCTGCCGCCACCGAGGCTCCCCCCGCTTCCGGAGCCCCCGGGGTGTTCGCCGCGCGCGTGGGCGGCGAACAGGGGATACCGGCCGCCGGGCCCGCCCGGACGCGTGAGGTGCACAGCGCCTGGCAGGGGCTGCTGGAGCTGCGTCGGATGACCAATGCGGACGGTGCCATGGACCGTCCGTGCGGTTGGGAGCGTAAGCATCTGGTGCAGGCCGCCGCGTTGGCACTGGAGGCGGCCGGCCACCGCCCCGAGGACGGGGGCGGGGCCGGTGGTGGTTACCGGGTGCGGGCGACTCCGCAGCCGGAGGCCGTCGCCGTGCGCGAGCCCGACGGTGACGCGCTGCGGGCCTGTGCGGCCACGCTGGAGAGGACGGGCTGGCAGGTCAGCGCGCACACCGAGCCGCGTACCGGCGCGCGCTATCTGCTGGCGTCGCCCCGACGGACGTGACCACCGCATGAGCAAAGGCAGTTGACGGCTGTGAGCAACCGCTCAGTACGCTTGGCGCCCTCGTTGTGAAGCCGAGCAGTCGTGAAGGGGAAGTCGTGGCCGAACCGTTTTCCGTCCCGGTGACCGTGCGTGGGTACGAGACCGATGTGCAGGGGCACCTCAACCAGAGCGTGTACCTCAACTACGCGGAGCACGCCCGCTGGTCGTTGCTCCACGCGGCCGGAATCAGCCAGGCCGGGCTGATGACGAAGGGCGTGGGGCCGGTGGCCCTGGAGACCACCATCCGCTATCAGCGGGAGCTGCTCGCGGGCGACGAGGTCGAGGTGACCTGCGACTTCCTCTGGGGCGAGGGCAAGACCTTCCGTATCCGGCAGACGATCCGCAAGGCGGACGGCACGGTCGCGGCGGAGATCACGGCGGTCGGCGGGCTGATGGACCTCACGGCGCGCAAGCTCGTCCCGGACCCGAAGGAGTACTTCCGCGAACTGGCCTCGGAGCCGCGGCTGTTCGGGCTCTGACAGGCACTCACAGCGACCTCCTACCGGCACCCCACGGCATTCCCAACCTGGCGCGCGACTCTCGACCTCCTTCCGTCGCGCCCCTCCTGGAGATCCCGTGCCGATGATGCACAGAGCCGCCGCCCGTCGTACGTTGCTGGCCGCCCTCGGCGCCACCGCGATCCTGACCACCCAGCGGATCGCGTCCGGCGCGACCACCGAGGCGACCGGCAGCGGGCTCGACGACCCGGCCAAGAAGGACATCGCGATGCGGCTGGTGTGCAGCGCGGAGAACTCGTCGCTGGACTGGCGGGCGCAGTACGGCTACATCCAGGACATCGACGACGGCCGTGGCTACACCGCCGGGATCATCGGTTTCTGCTCCGGTACGAGCGACCTGCTGGCCCTCGTCGAGCTGTACACCGAGCGGGACCCGGACAACGTCCTGGCGGCCTATCTGCCCGCCCTGCGCGCGGTGGACGGCACGGACTCGCACGAGGGCCTGGACCCGGGCTTCCCCGCCGCGTGGCGCAAGGCCGCGAAGACGTCCGCCTTCCGCGAGGCCCAGGACGACGAGCGCGACCGCGTCTACTTCGACCCGGCCGTCGCCCGCGCCAAGAAGGACGGTGTCGGCACGCTGGGCCAGTTCGCCTACTACGACGCCATGGTCATGCACGGCCCCGGCACGGACAGCCTCAGCTTCGGCGGCATCCGCACCCGGGCCATCGCGAACGCCGCACCCCCGGCGGACGGCGGCGACGAGACGACGTACCTGAACGCCTTCCTCGACGCCCGGGTGTGGGCGATGGAGCAGGAGGCGGCCCACGAGGACACCAGCCGTGTGGACACCGCCCAGCGGGTCTTCCTCGACCAGGGGAACCTGGACCTGGATCCGCCGCTCGACTGGAAGGTGTACGGGGACAGTTACTACATCGGCTGACCGGTCGGGACGGTCGGTGGTGACGGCAGGACTCCGGCCGAGGGCCGTCCCCCTCGGCCGGAGGTCTTTCGGGGCCCCGGGGTCAGGCTCGCGCGGCGATCTCGGCCAGCCGCCGGGCCTCCGTGCGCGTCGAGCGGGCGATCTCGTCCTCGTCGACGTGCAGCAACCGCCCGTTCTCGACGATCTGTTCACCGTTCACGAAGGACGCGGTGACCGGGGCCGCCGCGCCGAGGACGAGGGCGGTGACAGGGTCGGCGATGGACGCGTGGGCCAGGGTGTCCAGGTTCCAGAGGACCAGGTCGGCGAGCTTGCCCGGCTCCAGCGACCCGGTCTCCCTTGCCCGGCCCAGCACCTGGGCACCGCCGTACGTCCCCAGGCGCAGCGCCTGACGGGCGTTCAGGGCCGCTTCCCGGTGTGCCCCGAGGCGGTTGATGAGGAGGGCGTTGCGCAGTTCGGTGTGAAGTTCGCCGGACTCGTTGGACGCGGTGCCGTCGACGCCGAGACCGACCGGGACGCCTGCCGCCAGCATGTCGGGGACGCGTGCGATGCCCGCCGCCAGCCGGGCGTTGGAGGACGGACAGTGGGCGACACCCGTCTTCGTACGGGCGAAGGCGGCGATGTCCGAGTCGTTCATGTGGACGCAGTGCGCCATCCACACGTCCTCGCCGAGCCAGCCTGTCGACTCGAAGTAGTCGGTCGGGCCCATGCCGAACAGTTCCTTGCAGAACTGCTCCTCCTCGACCGTCTCCGAGCCGTGGGTGTGCAGGCGTACGCCCTTGCGCCGCGCCAACTCCGCGCCCTCGCGCAGCAGTTCGGTCGAGACGGAGAACGGTGAGCAGGGGGCGACCGCGACCTGGGTCATGGCGTCGAAGGAGGGGTCGTGGTGCTCGTCGACCGTGGCCTCGGTGGCGGCGAGCGCACCTTCCAGCGTCTCGACGGCGAAGTCCGGGGGCAGGCCGCCGTCCTTCTCGCTGCGGTCCATCGAGCCGCGGGCGAGGGTGAAGCGGACGCCCATCTCGCGGGCCGCGCCGATGATCGCGCCGGACAGGTCGCCGGAGCCCTCCGGGAAGACGTAGTGGTGGTCCATGGCGGTGGTGACTCCGCCGCGGGCCATCATGGCCAGCGAGCCCTGCGCCGCCGCGCGGACCATCGGCTCGTCGATACGCGCCCACGTCGGGTACAGCGCCACCAGCCAGTCGAAGAGGTTGTGGTCGGTGGCCAGGCCCCGGGTGATCCACTGGTAGTAGTGGTGGTGCGTGTTGATCAGACCGGGGGTGACGAGATGCCCGCTCGCGTCGATGCGCCGGACCGCGTCCGCCAGACCCTCGGGGGCCTTTCCTGCGCCGACCGACTCGATACGGTTGCCGGCGATCACCACATGGCCGGACGCGTACTCGGTGTCGGCGGCGTCCACGGTCGCGACCGCGCAGTTCTCGATGACGATGCGCTGAACCATCGTTCGTTCGTCCTTAACTTCTCGTCCTTGACTTCCGGGTACGCGTCAGAGGTTGGTGAGGTCGGCGGGGATGCGCGCCTCGGCGCCGTCCCGCAGGATCGTGCCCTCGATCAGGCCGTACGGACGGTCGGCGGCGAGGTAGACCTCATTGTCGTTCTTCAGCCCGAAGGGTTTCAGGTCCACCAGGAAGTGATGCTTGTTGGGGAGGGAGAAACGCACCTCGTCGATCTCGTCGCGCTGCTCGATGATCCGCGCACCCATCTGGAACAGGGTCTGCTGGAGGGAGAGCGAATAGGTCTCCGCGAAGGCCGACAGCAGGTGCTTCCGGGTCTGCGCGTAGGACTCCTCCCAGTCGGGCATCTCCCGTTCCCCGTCGGACCAGTTGAAGCGCCAGCGCGCGGACACCTGGGTCGCCAGGATGCGGTCGTACGCCTCGGGGAGCGTCGTGTACTTGTCCTTGACGTAGCCCCAGAACTCGGAGTCGGTCGTGTTCATCACGACCAGGTCCTTGAGCCCGGAGACCACCTCCCACGACGAACCGTCGTACGTGATCTGGGTCAGCCGGGTCTCCTGACCCTGCCGGGCGAAGGAGTGCTCGCCCTCGCCCGCCGCCTCGATCCGCTCCCAGGAGTACTCCTCGATGCGGATGCGGGCCTTCAGAATCGGCTCCTGACTGGTCACGAAGTGCCGGGCCAGATGGATGCCGAACTGCTCGGCGGAGTCGATGCCGTGCTCCTTGGCGAAGGCGTACACCGTGTTCTTGGTGGTGTCCGTCGGCAGGACGTTCGCGTTCGAGCCGGAGAGGTGGACCTCGTCCATGTCGCCGGACAGCGACACCGAGACGTTGAGATCCTTGACGTGGTGGGTGGCGCCGTCGCGGGTGACGCGCACGACGCGGTTCTCGGCCTTGCCGTACTGGTTCTGCCCGAGGAACACCGGGCGGCCCTGGCTGGCTGAATCGGTCATGGTGCTGCTAGCTCCCTCGGTATACGGAGTAGCCGAACGGGTTGAGCAGCAGCGGTACGTGGTAGTGCTCGCCCGGTACGACGGCGAACGTGACCGTCACCTCCGGGAAGAACGCTCCCGCCGCACCGCTGTCCCGATTCGCGGGGGCGTCCTGCTGCGCATCGGCCTGTTTCTTCTCCAGATACGGCTCGACCTCGAAATCGAGCCGTACATGGGTCGTGCCCTCCGGCAGCGCCGGCAGGTCCTTGCACCGCCCGTCGGCGTCGGTCGCGCTGCCGCCGAGCTCCCGCCAGGCTTCCCCCCGCCCGTAGTGGGCGCCCTGCCCGCTGCGCGCGGCGAGCCGGACGGCGACGCCCGCGGCGGGGCGGCCGACGCTGGTGTCCAGGATGTGCGTGGACACGGAGGCGACGAAGGCAATGGGGTCGGTGGCGTCGGTGCTCATGTCTGTCACTGCTCTTCCTGTACGAGGTTGCCGAGCCGGATGCGGTTGATCTTCCCCAGTTCGGTGCGGACGATCTCCCGTTCCCGCTCCGGCGTGTTCCCGATCCGTTCCCGTACCGCGTCGCGCATCTGCTCGCCGGTCCGGCCGGTCGCGCAGATCAGGAAGACATGGCCGAACCTCTCCTGGTAGGCGAGGTTCAGCTCGAGCATCTCCGCCCTCAGCTCCTCGGAGGCCCCGGCCATGCCGCGCTGTTCGCGGGCGGAGGTCGGGTCACCGGGCTTGGGACGGCCGATCGGCGGGTGCCCGGCCATCGCCTCGGCGAGGTCGTCGGCGGTCAGCTCGGCCGTCGCGATGTCGCTCGCCGTGTACAGGTCCTCGGCGGTGGCGTACGGGCGCTTCGCGAGCAGGTGCTGTCCCCAGGCCGTCGAGGCGCAGGCGTCGTGGAGGGCGGCGCGGGCCGCGGACTCCTCCAGGGTGTTGAACCGGGCGAGGCCGCCAGGGGTCGTACTCGACGTCACGGCAGACCTCCGTGGCCTTGTGCGTGCTGGGTGCGTGCGGAAAGCACGCCGGGCTGGCTGCGCACAGCTAACGCCTTCCGGCGACAAGACGTCAACACTTTGTTGAAAATTTCGGGTAACGGCGAGGGCCGCACCGGACGCGCCGAGACCAAGGCTGCCGGACTCGTCGGGAAACCGCAGCCCACCCCGAAGGTGGCTGCGGCAGTCTCCTCGTCGCCCGATGGGTCTCCTCGTTCACTCCCCGCCCGGCCCGCGTCCGGTCAGAACCCGATGTCCCAGCTCACGATCTGGACGCCGGCCCCCTCCAGGGCGATCTGGACACCAGAACTGATCTTGATGGTGTTGCCCATCCATCGCTTGACCGACCGTGCGGGACGGTCGAGATGGGCACGCCCTTCCGTTCCTGCCGATGTCGCCGTCAGGTCGACAGCGAAGGAGAAGTACGTGTCGACGGAGTTTCCGGCGACCACGGTGATACCGCTGGAATCGAACCTGCTCAGGTATATCGATTCCAGGAGACCGGGGCCCGTGACCTCGGCCGACTCGTTCGACAACTGGCCGGCGAGGCCCGCGTGGACGATGCGAGCGGTATCGTCCGGCGAATGCGGCGAAAGGAAACTGCCGACGTACCCCGTTCCCCTGCCGCCGCCAGGTGCTGCGTTCTTACTGCGCCCGAAGATTCCCATGCCTGTCGCTCCTCCTGGACGGTGACTACTTGCCGTCGATGACTTTGCGCGCGCGGTTCCCTCGTGACCCGGCTTCCCTGTACAGCTTCTGGACAAGTTCCAGCTGCTGCTTGTCCAAGGAGCCGAGGCCTGCCCTTTCCGCCTTGCTGAGTGCCGCTTCGTACTGCTCTTTGGTCGCCACGGTGTTTCCCTCTCCGGTCGGTTCTCTGCGGCCAGTTCTCTGGCCAGATCTCTCCGGTCAGTTCAGGCCGTCCACTTCGAGCCAGTCGCCTGCGCCCGGTACGGACGAGATGGCGGCGATCATCCTTTTCCGCTTCCGCTGAATGGCCCGGTAGGCGCGAGGCGTCTTGATCAGTCCGCCCAGCTGCGAGGTGAAGGCGATATCGCGAAGAAAGAGAGTGGTGACACACTCACCGTTTTCTTCGGTTTCCAGGTTCACGCGTATCACGCTGCCCACAGGATGGCGTGTTTCCAGTCCCTGCCTCGTTTCGCGAACGGTCCAGCGAATTCCCTTGGCCGCCTCGGCGGCGGCCTGGAACACTGCCTGCGGGTTCACCTGGCCCCGCATCTCGTACTGCTTTTCCACGCTTCGGAAGAAATGCCGGCTCTGGAAGAAGGCTCCGGTGCCTACCAACAGGCAGAAGAGCACAAAAATGAGAACAGCTCCCACGATGTTCCTTTCACACTCGGGCTCTCCCCCAGCGTGACGCAGCGCACGTCCGTGGTCATGTCCCCGAAATCGGGGGCGTGCCGCCTGCTTGACGCACCACCAGATGTGCGCAGGTCGCTTCCGGCAGGTCGTCCACGACCGGGGCGAAGCCCGCGAAGGACCGGCGAAGCCGGGCGCTCCTGGCGGCATCTCCAGGGACGGTCACCAGACTCACCTCCACCTGTTCCGTGCCGGGATACAGACTCAGGGTCAGCCGAAGGGGCGGCTCGGAGCCGGTGAGTGCGGTGGCCAGCAGATCGCGCAGCACGAGGGGCGGATACACGGCGTCGCTGTCCGACTGGAACCTGACGACACAGCCGGCCCGCCGGGCCACGTCGAGGCGGTCCCGGACCTCGGCATCGATCACGCCGGGCAGGTGCAGTTCGTCACGCGCCGTCGTCTCGAGCAGTTGGGCCTGTTCTCTCAGTTCGTGCCAGGCCCTCTGCTCGCTTCCCTCGGCGATCTCCCTCAGGAAGGGCAGCAGTTGTGCGCCGATCTCCTCGATCCTCCGCTGGTGCAGCGCCGTACGGGCCTCGTGTCCCGCTTCGGCGACCGCGATCGCCACCTGGTCGCGGTTGGCCGCCGCCACGACGGCACCGAGTCCGACGACCGTACGCACGATGATCCAGACCATGACGACACCGAACACCGGAGACAGCAGGGCAGGCAGAACAGCCGCCGGTGAGTCGGCCACCAGGCCTCCCGTCGCGATCAGCGACAGAATCGCGATCTCCTCCAGCACGAGCGGAACCACGGCCTCCCGGACCGAACGGGTCGTCAGCAGAACGACGAACAGGGGCGTGAGCGCCCCGATGGGCCAGGAGTCGAAATTGTCGAGGCTGTCGGCCGGTATGACGGAGAGCGCGTACAGCAGACCACCGAGGGCGACCGTGGTGCTCCCGAGGCTCACCCAGCCGGGCACCGGCCGGTCGGCGCGCACGATCAGGGCCAGGGTGATCAGGACCAGCACCGAGAACCAGACGGTCAGCCGGTCCGCGCTCGCCGTGGCATCGCTGTGGACCACCGCGATCACATACATGCTCAGCAGGTAGGGCACACAGACCGCGGCGAGAGGCCTGCGCATGTCACCCACCGCGAAGGCGATCAGGGCGGCCCGGTCCGGGCGGGCGGCCGCCACCGGTGGGGCGGCGTCGCGGGTCCACCCCAGTCGGACGGAGGTGCCCGCGCCCTCGGTGCTGATCACATCCGCGGTACCGCCCACCTCCGCCATCCTGTCGACGACGGACCGGCTCAACCCCCAGGACGACCGGTGCGACCGCGTAGGGGAGAAGCCGACCCCGTCGTCCGAAACGATCAGGACGACACCGTGCCCGTCCTCGCTCAGCCGTACGGAGACAGCGCTGGCGAAGGCGTGGCGGTCGACGTTGCGCAACGCTTCTCGTGCGGCGGCGAGCATGGCCGCGGCCACCGGGGCCGGCACCTGGACTTCGCCCTCGATGTGGAACGTGGTTTCGATGGGCAGGACGGTGCCGAGTTCCTCGATGTCCTGGGCCAGATTCCTGGTGCTGCTCGTGATCGGTGCCATCGGCGCTCGTGCCATCGCGGCCACCGCGTCCGCGCATGTCCGTCGCGCTTCGGCCTGTGTGACGCCCCGACCGGCCACCGCGCGCAGGGCCGTGGCCACGTCGTCGTGGAGCATCCTCTGGAATGTGCGGTGCGCGGACCGCCGGCCCTCGGCCTGGGCCTCCTGGGCCTGTGCCGCCAGCAGCGCTTCCTGCGCGTGATCGGCCCTGGCGGCGGCCGACCGCATCACCCGGGTCAGCACGCCCGCGGCCAGCGCGCCGGAGATGCCCGGCCACAGGCTTTCCAGCGCCCCCGACGGACCGCCCAGCGGCAGACAGGCGACCACCTGCGCGAAGAAGACCACCACGCAGACCGTCCAGGCGCGCACCGGAGTCAAGAATCCCGCCGCCAGAACAGCCGCGATCAGAGCGGGATTGCCCCTGGCTCCCACCACGATGTCGCCCGGAGGGGACAAGGCCATCGCCGCGTACACCAACAGGACCGCGCCGCAGACCAGCCACGCGTCCGCAGCGGCCAGCAGGCAGCGCCAGGCGCGGAAGGCCTCGACCAGCAGTACGAGGACGAACCACCAGCCGGAGACGGCCAGCAGGGCGTCGAGTTCCGGTGAGGTCGTCACCATGACCGCCCACTGCACGGCGAGCAGGACCGCCAACACGGTGAACGAACGCTGCATCCCGCGTTCGACGCTGAACCGGTAGGTCCCCGGTCTCACGTGGCTTCGGGCTCGATGTCGATATGACCGTCCCGTAAGGCGAAGGCCACCAACTGGCCGGGGCCCGCCGTCGGATGGCCGACCTCCTTGTACTTCCTCGCCGCCCGGTCGAGGAAGGACTTCAGGGTGTCCACCGCGATCCCCATCTCTTTCGCGATCAGTTTGCGCGGCTTGCCCTGGGCCATCAGCACAAGGAGCTGACGCTCCCGCTCGGAGAGCCGCACCCCTGCCCGCGGGTCGGTGACCATGGCGTGAGCGAGTCTGCTGGACACCGAGAACTCGTTCGCGTGCGCCGCCCGTACCGCGTCGACGACGGATTCCTCCGGATCGCCTTTCAGGACCAGCCCGAGGGCGCCCGCGTCGATGGCGCTGCGCACGACTCCCGGGCGGGAGTCCGAGGTGAGGATGACAACACGAGCACCGGTCGCCACGATTCTCGCCACGTTGTGCGCGACGTCCGGTTCGGTCGGCAGGAGCAGGTCGAGCAGCACCACGGAGGCGGGGCCGTCGGTTCGTTCCAGCAGTGCTGTGACACTGGGTTCAATGGCACCCAGCCGGATGTCCGGGGCGTTCTCGGCGAAGTACAACCGCAGACCACCCAGGATGAGCGGGTGGTCGTCGACGCCGGCTACGACGATCGCCTGTTCCGGATTCGGGTTCGGTTCCGGACCTCCCAGGACTGCCTGTGGCTCCGTCATTCGGCCAGCATGCCCTTTGGCGGCGCATACTGCGGCGGAATCACCAACTCGCTGCCCCTCCCCACCCGCCGGGTCAGCCGTCCTGCCGCGGCTGGTCCTCGCTCTCGCGCGCCTTGGCCCGCTGCTCGTTGGCGTAGTTGAGGTAGTTGTAGACCGTGAAGCGGCTGACGCCGAGGGCGCTCGCCACGGTCTCGACCCCGTGCCGCACGGAGAAGGCGCCACGCGCCTCGAGTATCCGTACGGTCTCCTGCTTGGCCTTGCGGTCCAGTTCGGCCAGTGGCTTGCCGTGCCGGCGCTCCAGGGCGGCCAGGATGTGATCGAGCGAGTCGGCGAGCTGTGGCAGGCGTACGGCGACCACGTCGGCGCCCTCCCAGGCGAGCACGACATCGTCGGGGCCGGCCCGGCCGGGGGCGACCAGCTCGCCCCCCATGGCGTCGACCAGCGGTTTCACGGCCGCGACGAAGGCAGCGGCGCCGGATCCGTCCCCGCCGCCGGTCACCGGTCGCCCTCCTCGTCGATCACGTTGACCTGGAGGGAGATTCGGGTGGCGCCGGCCTCCAGGGTCCTGCGCAGCAGCGCGTCCAGGGCGGTGAGCACGGCGTCGGCGTGCCCCTCGGCGGTGTTGCCGAACGGGCCGACGTCCACCGCGTCCAGTTCGGCGGCCTCGATGACCTCGCGGGCGACCAGCGCGTGCGCGGGTGCCTCGTCGAGATCGAAGGGCTCGGTCGTGAACTCCACTCGCAGTCGCACTGTGCCCATTCTTCCGTCAGGTCGTGTCCCAGCCGCTCGTGTCCCAGCCGCTCGGACACGACCCTAACGGACTCCCCTGCGACAATCAGCAGGGCTGTGCGCCCACTCCGAAGAGCATGCGCCTCATACCCGAACCGGCCTACAGGCGAAGGGAGTTCACCTTCAGGACAGGGTCGGGGACGGTGTCACGCGCACCGGCGACACGCCGTCGGCGGGCCAGGGCCACGGCAAGTGCCGTCAGCGCGGCGAGCGTCGCGGCGCAGGCCGCCAGAGCGGGCAGCGGGGAAACGGCTCCGCCCGCCTGGCGTACGTAGGCGAGTGTCGCCGAGCCGACGTGACCGCCGAGCAGATGGACGGCGGCCAGCGCGCCCGGCGCGACCACGGCAGCGGCGGTCACGGCCGGCGACCGGCCGAACCACAGCGCCGCGCCGGCCAGCAGGCACAGTGCGGAGACGCCGAGCGAGGCGGCCAGTCCGTGCCTCGGCGCGTCGACCCAGTCGAGCGGGAAGTGGGCGGCGCCGCAGAGCATGACGAGGACGGCGACGGCCCTGCGGAGCCACAGGACGTCACGTCTGGCGCCCACGACAGCCGCCGTCTCCCCCGCCTGCGGTGCGGGGCGGGCGATCGCGGGATCCGGATCCCGGTCCCGGTCCCGGACGTCGTCGATGCTGCCGATCAACTGCACGAGGTCCTCGACCGGCCTGCTGGTGGCGGCGGCCCGCACCGCCTGGGCCTCCGCGTGCGCGGAGTGCGGGGCCGCGTGCAGAAGCGCGACCAGACGGCCGACCTCGGCCACCGGGCGCTGCTCGACGGCTGTGCGGATCGCCTCGTCCATCCGGTCGACACCGTGCGTCGGCGGACCGAGCAGCTCCACGAGGCGTGAGACGTCCTCCACGGAGCGCGCCACGGCCGCGACCCGCAGGACCGTGGCCGCGGTCGGCAGACCGTCGGGTGACTGCTCCAGGAGGGTGACGAGCTGGACGACATCGTCCAGGGGTCTGGCGACGACCACGGTGCGCACCAGGTCGTTCGTGCGTATGCGGGTGACGGTACGGGTTTCGCCTGTTCCGGAGTTCTCCGGGCAGGCAGGGAATGGCTCGACGGCCATGTTTGCCTCACAACTTCAGTGCACTGACACACGGGAGACGTGCGCCCCGCTCATATGAACGTTGAACCCTGTGTAACCGCCCCCTCACCGCCCCGCCACTCGGGGGAGACCTCTTGACAAGCTCCGAGGCTCGACGGCAGTCTTCCATCAGGTAGAAAGTTACTTCCACGATACGAAATAGGAGAGGCGCCGACGGCCATGGGATTCCCAGAGCAGCGCTTCAACGTCAACCTGTCGATCCTCTTCACGGAACTCCCGCTCCTGGCGCGCCCGGCGGCGGCCCGGGCCGCCGGTTTCACCGCGGTCGAGCTGTGGTGGCCCTGGCTCGACTCCCCCACCCCTGCCCGGTCCGAGCTCGACTCCCTGCGGGCCGCGATCGAGGACGCGGGCGTCCGGCTCACCGGCCTGAACTTCTACGCCGGACAGCTGCCGGGCCCGGACCGGGGCGCCGTGTCGGTGCCCGGCGAGGAGTCGGAGCGGTTCCGCGCCAACATCGAGGTGGCCGCCGGGCTGGCCGAGTCGCTCGGCTGCGGCGCGCTCAACGCGCTGTACGGCAACCGGATCGAGGGCGTGGACCCGGCGGAGCAGGACACGTTGGCACTGGAGAACCTGGTCCTCGCGGCGCGCGCCGCGAACCGTATCGGCGCGATTCTCCTCGTCGAGGCGCTCAACAAGCCGGAGTCGCCCCGGTATCCGCTGGTGAGCGCGCCGGCCGCCGTGGAGGTCGTCGACAAGGTCAACGAGGCGACCGGCCTCGACAACGCCCGCTTCCTGATGGACCTCTACCACCTGTCCATGAACGGCGAGGATCTCCCCGCGGTGATCGACCGGTTCGCCGCGAAGACCGGCCACGTCCAGATCGCCGACAACCCCGGCCGCGGCGCCCCCGGCACCGGCACACTCCCCCTCGCGGACCACCTGGACCGGCTGCGCAAGGCCGGTTACGAGGGCTGGGTGGGCCTGGAGTACAAGCCGGGCGACCGGCCGAGCGCCGAGGCGTTCGACTGGCTGCCGCGCGAAGCACGCCGAACCCCCTGACATCGCAGAGCAGCAGAGAGGCGCCCCGTCATGAGCAATCGTCCCAAGGTCGCCTGGATAGGCCTCGGCATCATGGGCTCCCCCATGTCCGAGAACCTGATCAAGGCGGGTTACGACGTCATCGGTTTCACCCTGGAACAGGACAAGCTCGACCGCCTCGTCGCCGCCGGCGGCACCGCGGCCGGTTCGATCGCCGAGGCCGTGCGCGAGGCCGACGTCGTGATCACGATGGTGCCCGCGTCACCGCAGGTCGAGGCGGTCGCGTACGGCCCTGAGGGCATCCTGGCGAACGTGCGGCCCGGCACCCTGTTGGTCGACATGTCGTCGATCACCCCGCAGACGTCGGTGGATCTGGCGAAGGCGGCGGCCCAGAAGGGCGTCCGGGTGCTGGACGCGCCCGTCTCGGGCGGTGAGGCGGGCGCGGTCGAGGCAGTGCTGTCCATCATGGTCGGCGGTGAACAGGCCGACTTCGACTCGGCAGTGCCGATCTTCGAGGCGCTCGGCAGGACCGTCGTGCTCTGCGGCCCGCACGGCTCCGGCCAGACGGTGAAGGCAGCGAACCAGCTGATCGTCGCGGTGAACATCCAGGCGTGCGCCGAGGCGGTGGTCTTCCTGGAGAGGTCGGGCGTGGACCTGAGGGCGGCGTTGGAGGTGCTGGGCGGCGGACTGGCCGGCTCGACCGTGCTGACGCGCAAGAAGGACAACTTCCTGAACCGCGACTTCGCACCGGGCTTCCGTATCGACCTCCACCACAAGGACATGGGCATCGTGACGGACGCGGCCCGCGCGGTCGGCGCCGCGCTGCCGGTCGGTGCGGTGGTCGCCCAACTCATCGCGTCCCTGCGGGCGCAGGGCGACGGAGGCCTGGACCACTCCGCGCTGCTGAGGGCCGTGGAACGTCTGTCGGGCGCCGAGGTCTGACGCGCCTTTCTGTTCCTTCTTCGATCTTCCGGGCGGCGCCCGCGCCGACAATTGTCCTGTCGCGCCCAGGCGTCGGCGCCGCCCGGAAACCTCAAATCCAGCTCTGAACCCGGCCCCGGGGGCTTCAACTCCCCCCAGGGTCGGGCACATTGTTGTCAGCACGGGGGAACAACGGGAAAACGCACGGGGGAACAACGGGGGAAACAAAGAGGGGGTGCCCATGGGCACCCCCTTCTTCCATGTCCTCGGCTCTCCCCGCGCCCTCGGCGTCAGATCCTGAGCGTCCTGATCGACGTCGGCGCATGACCCGGCTCGGTCGCGATCTCCTCGAACTCCACCACGTTCCCTATGTCGTTGGTCGTCGACATGGAGATGTTCGTGACGCGTTCCAGGATCGCCTCGACAACCACCGGGACCCGGTGCCGCGCCGCGAGCTTCCTGGCCTGCTCGAAGGAGGTGGCCAGTTCTGCCGGATCCGTCACGCGGATCGCCATGCAGCCGAGGCCCTCGGCGACCTTGACGTGGTCGACGCCGTAGGCGCCCAGTTCGGGCGAGTTGAGGTTCTCGAACTCCAGGTTGACCTGGAAGTCGATGTCGAAGGCCCGCTGCGCCTGCCGGATCAGGCCCAGGTAGGAGTTGTTCACCAGCACGTGGACGTACGGGATGCGGTGCTGGGCGCCGACCGCCAACTCCTCGATCATGAACTGGAAGTCGTAGTCGCCGGAGAGGGCCACCACGGTCGCCTCCGGGTCGGCGACGGCGACGCCGAGCGCGGCCGGGATGGTCCAGCCGAGAGGGCCCGCCTGGCCGCAGTTGATCCAGTGGCGGGGCCGGTGGACGTGCAGCAGCTGCGCGCCGGCGATCTGGGAGAGGCCGATCGTCGTCACGTACCGCGTCTCGGGGCCGAAGACCCTGTTCATCTCCTCGTACACGCGCTGCGGCTTGATCGGGATGTCGTCGAAGTGCGTACGCCGCTGGAGGCGGGCCCTTCGTTCCTGGGTCGCCGCCGCCCACTCGGAGCGGTCCGGGAGGCCGCCCGCGTCCTTCGACTCCCTTGCCACCGCGACGAAAAGCTCCAGCGCGGCCTTCGCGTCGGAGGCGATGCCGTAGTCGGGGGCGAAGATTCGGCCGATCTGGGTGGGCTCGATGTCGACGTGGACGAAGGTACGGCCGGCCGTGTAGACGTCGAGCCGGCCGGTGTGACGGTTGGCCCAGCGGTTGCCGATACCGAGGACGAAGTCGGACTCCAGGAAGGTGGCGTTGCCGTAGCGGTGCGAGGTCTGGAGGCCGACCATGCCGGCGTTCAGGTCGTGGTCGTCCGGCAGCGCGCCCCAACCCATGAGGGTGGGGACGACCGGGACGCCCGTCAACTCGGCGAACTCGACAAGGAGTTCGGTCGCGTCGGCGTTGATGATGCCGCCGCCGGCCACGATCAGCGGCCGGTGCGAGGCGTTCAGCAGCGTGAGCGCCTTCTCGATCTGGGCACGGGTCGCGGCCGGCTTGTAGACGGGCAGCGGTGCGTAGGTCTCCGGGTCGAACTCGATCTCCGTCTGCTGGACGTCGACCGGCAGGTCGACCAGCACCGGCCCGGGGCGGCCCGACCGCATCAGATGGAAGGCCTGCTGGAGGACGCCGGGGACCTGGGCCGCCTCCAGCACGGTGGTGGCCATCTTGGTGACCGGCCGGGCGATGGAGGCGATGTCGACGGCCTGGAAGTCCTCCTTGTGGATCACCGCGGTGGGTGCCTGGCCGGTGATGCAGAGGATCGGGATCGAGTCGCCGGTCGCGGAGTACAGCCCCGTGATCATGTCGGTGCCGGCCGGGCCCGAAGTACCCACGCAGACACCGATGTTGCCGGGGTGGGTGCGCGTGTAGCCCTCGGCCATGTGCGAGGCGCCCTCGACATGGCGGGCGAGCGTGTGGCTGATCCCGCCGGCGGCCTGGAGGGCCGCGTAGAAGGGGTTGATCGCCGCGCCGGGAACACCGAACGCGTGCGTGACGCCCTCCCGCTTGAGAATCTCGACTGCCGCGCGGGCAGCGGTCATACGAGCCATAGAGCAACTCCTCGGATTCGTACTCCCGTCGCGCCCCGCGGAGAGAGAAAGCCTCCGTGACCTTGGTTCAAACTTTCCGTATTGCGGAAATCATTTTCTGCTATCTGGAAACAATGTAAGTGGACTCGCGAAGGCCGTCAAGAGACGGACAAGCGGGGGTCCGGTGGAGCACGATGGGGCTCTGACCCCGACGTCACGTAGTGGAGTTGGCCATGGCCGAGAGCATGCCGGTGCGGTGTCCGGCCTGCCTGCGCGAGCATCTGTACGCGGCGCCGTCCTATCCGTGCGCGTGCGGTGCGCCGGTCAGCCCGTCACTCGACGAACGGGCGACCGCGACGGCCGTCACCCATCGCGTCTGGGACGAGCAGTGGGTCACCGTGCGCTGCGCGGCCTGCGGACGTGGGGACCAGTGGCCGCACCCCGAACTGGGCTGCCCCTGCGGCACGGTCCTGCGCATCCCGGTGACGCGGCCGGTCCCCGACACCCGGCCGACAGGGCCACGGACGAAGGACGCCCAGTCCCCGCCCGGCGCGGCGAAACTCCCCGCCGCCCTGCGCGCCTCCCGCCCGGCCTCCCGCTCCCGGCGCGCCTTCCAGCCCGTCACCATCCGCACCGCGCGCGACGCGGTCACCGCCGCCGCCCTCTATCTGCGCTGGCTCGGCTACCAGGACATCCGCCGCGCCGACCAGCGGCCCCCGTCCGGCGTGGGGCTCGCCGCCCGCGGAGTCCTGGCGCAGGTCGACCCGACGGTGAGCCCGGCGTCGCTGCGGGACATCGAGTGCCTGTGGCTGACAGCCATGACGGAGTCCTCGGACTGCGTCTACTTCTCCCTCGCCGGGTACGAGGACGAGGCCCGCGCCGGCGCCGAGAACCTGGGCGTCCCCCTCTTCGTCCTCGACCTCACCGGCACCCCGCAGCCGGTCAACAGTCCGGCCGACGACCTCGACGCCAGCGGGGTCTGAGGCCCCGGCGGCCCTGCCGGAGACCGGATATCCGCGTGCCCCGGGCGCGTCCGGGTCGGATACTCGGCAGATGCGCATCCGACCGGCCACCGCCGCCGAACTCCCCGCCCTGCGTGCCATCGAACGCGCCGCCGGCTCCCCCTACCGTGAGCTCGGGATGGCGGAGATCGCGGACGACGAGCCGCCTGCCCTGGACGTGCTGGAGCGGTTCCGGCGAGCGGGCCGCGCCTGGGTCGCCGCCGACGACGATGCCCGGCCCCTGGCCTATCTGATCGCCGAACCGGTGGACGGCGCCCTTCACGTCGAACAGGTCTCCGTCCACCCCGACTTCGCGCACCGCCGCATCGGCCGGGCACTTCTCGCCCACGCCGCCGAGCACGCCCGCGAGGAAGGCCTGAGCCATCTCACCCTGACGACGTTCACCGAGGTCCCGTGGAACGCGCCCTACTACACCCGCCTGGGCTTCCGCACTCTCGCCGAGGCCGAACTCACCCCGGGTCTGCGGAGGATCCGCGCCACGGAGGCCGAGCACGGCCTCGACCGCTGGCCCCGCGTCTGCATGCGCAGGCCCTGAGACAGGGCCTGCGCGGATCCGCCGCTCTCACTGCTCCCCGGCGTACCTCTCCCGCAGCTCCACCTTCCGCACCTTCCCCGACACCGTCATCGGGAAGGCGTCCAGCACCTGCAAACGGCTCGGGATCTTGTAGTGGGCCAACCGCCCCTCGCAGAAGGCGCGTAGCTCGGCGAGCGTGAGGGGTTCGGCGGCCTCGTGCGGGATGACACAGGCGAGGACCTCCTCGCCGTAGCGCTCGTGCGGCACTCCGACCACCTGGATGTCGGCGATCTTCGGATGGCCGTACAGGAACTCCTCGATCTCGCGCGGGTAGATGTTCTCACCACCCCGGATGATCATGTCCTTGATGCGGCCGACGATCTCGACGTACCCGTCCTCGCGCATCACCGCGAGGTCGCCGGTGTGCATCCAGCGGCCGGCGTCGACCGACTCGGCGGTCTTCTCGGGCTGCTGCCAGTAGCCGAGCATCACGCTGTAGCCGCGCGTGCACAACTCCCCTGCCGTGCCACGGGGTTGGGTCGTCCCGTTCGCCGGGTCGACGACCTTGACCTCGATGTGCGGCAGGACCCTGCCGACCGTGCCGGTGCGGTGTTCCAGGTCGTCGTCCCGGCGCGTCTGGAGGGACACGGGGGAGGTCTCCGTCATGCCGTAGCAGATGGACACCTCGGCCATGTGCATCTCGGCGACCACCCGTTTCATCACCTCGACCGGGCAGGGCGAGCCCGCCATGATGCCGGTGCGCAGGGACGACAGGTCGTACGTCGCGAAGTCGGGGAGGTTCAACTCCGCGATGAACATGGTCGGTACGCCGTACAGCGAGGTGCAGCGTTCCTCGGCCACCGCCCGCAGGGTCGCCGCCGGTTCGAAGGACGGCGCAGGGATGACGACGCACGCGCCGTGCGAGGTGGCCGCGAGGTTGCCCATCACCATGCCGAAGCAGTGGTAGAAGGGCACCGGGACGCACACCCGGTCCTGCTCGGTGTAGGCGATCAACTCGCCGACGAAATAACCGTTGTTGAGGATGTTGTGGTGGGAGAGCGTGGCCCCCTTCGGGAAGCCGGTCGTGCCCGAGGTGTACTGGATGTTGATCGGGTCGTCGCAGGACAGTTCCGGGAACGGCACCGGGGTGCCGCGCGCGATCAGCGCGTCCCAGCCCGGGTCCCCGATGTACACGGTCTCCCGCAACTGCGGGCAGCCGCCCCGCACTTCCTCGACCATCGCCCGGTAGTCGCTCGCCTTGTGGCTGAGAGAGGCGAAGAGCAGCGAGATCCCGGCCTGTTTGAGGACGTACTCCACCTCATGGGTGCGGTAGGCCGGGTTGATGTTCACCATGACCGCGCCGATCCGCGCGGTGGCGTACTGGACCAGCACCCACTCGGGGCAGTTGACCGCCCAGATCCCCACCCGGTCGCCCGCGGCGATCCCGCTCGCGATCAGCGCGTACGCCAACTCGTCGACGTCCGCCGCGAACCGGGCGTACGTCCAGCGCCGTCCGGAGGGCACGTCGACCAGCGCCTCACGGTCGGGCCACCTCGCGACGGCCCGGTCCAGGTTGGCGCCGATCGTGTCTCCCAGCAGCGGAGTGTCGCTGATCCCGTGGGTGTAGGAAGTCACCGAAGTCACCGGAAGTCCTCCTCGCGGTACTCGTTCTCCGAGCCGGCCGCGGTCGCCTCGCGCAGTTCGATGCGGCGGATCTTGCCGGACACGGTCTTGGGCAGGTCGGCGAACTCCAGGCGGCGCAGGCGCTTGTAGGGGGCGAGGACCTCACGACTGTGCTCGAAGAGGACCTTCGCGGTGTCCGGCCCCGGCTCCCAGCCCGCCGCGAGCACCACGTACGCCTTCGGTACGGCCAGGCGCAGTTCGTCCGGCGCGGGGACCACGGCGGCCTCCGCGACCGCCTCGTGCTCCAGCAGCGCGCTCTCCAGCTCGAAGGGGGAGATCTTGTAGTCGGAGGCCTTGAAGACGTCGTCGGACCGGCCTACGTAGGTGATGTAGCCGTCCTGGTCGCGCGAGCCGATGTCCCCGGTGCGGTAGAAGCCGCCGGCCATCGCCTCCGCCGTGAGGTCGGCGTCGCCGTGGTAGCCGGTCATCACGCCGACCGGGCGGGTGGAGAGGTCGAGCGCGATCTCCCCCTCGGTCGCGCCCGGTTCACCCGACACCGGGTCGAGGAGGACGACCCGGTAGCCGGGGCTCGGGCGGCCCATGGAGCCCGTCTTGAGCGGCTGGCCGGGGCTGTTGGAGACCTGCACGGCGGTCTCCGTCTGCCCGAAGCCGTCCCGGATCGTGACGCCCCAGAAGCGGCGCACCTGTTCGATGACCTCGGGATTGAGGGGCTCCCCGGCGGCCACGACCTCGCGCGGCGGGGTGCGCAGCTGGGTCAGGTCGGCCTGGATGAGCATGCGCCAGACGGTCGGCGGGGCGCAGAAGGAGGTGACGCCCGCGCGGTCCATCTCCGCCATCAGCCGGGCCGGGTCGAAGCGCGTGTAGTTGTGGATGAAGACGGTCGCCTCGGCGATCCAGGGCGCGAAGAGGTTGGACCAGGCGTGCTTGGCCCAGCCGGGCGAGGAGATGTTCAGATGGACGTCGCCGGGCCTGAGGCCGATCCAGTACATGGTCGCCAGATGCCCGATCGGGTACGAGGCGTGGGTGTGCTCGACGAGCTTGGGGCGGGCGGTCGTACCCGAGGTGAAGTAGAGCATCAGGGGATCGTCGGAGTGGGTCGGCCCGTCCGGCGTGAACTCCGCGGGCGCGTCGTACGCGTCCTCGTAGCGCTGCCAGCCCTCGGGGGCACCGCCCACCGCGATCCGGGTGTAGCGGCCGGGGACCTCGTCGAACTTGCCGGTGTCCTCGGCGCGGACCAGGACGTGGGCGACCCGGCCGCGGTCCACCCGGTCGCGCAGGTCGGCGGGGCCGAGCAGCGGGGTGGCGGGGATGACGACGGCGCCGAGCTTCATCGCGGCGAGGGCCATCTCCCACAGCTCGGTCTGGTTGCCGAGCATGACGAGGACGCGGTCCTCGGGGCGGATCCCGAGCCCGCGCAGCCAGTTGGCGACCCGGTCGGAGCGGGCGGACATCTCGGCGAAGGACACCCTGACCTCGGAGCCGTCCTCCTCGACGATGTGCAGGGCGGTGCGGTCGTTCCCGTCCGCGATGACGTCGAACCAGTCCAGGGCCCAGTTGAAGCACTCGGGGCGCGGCCAGCGGAAACCCTCGTACGCTGTGGCGTAGTCCTCGCGGTGGGCCAGCAGGAAGTCCCGCGCCTCGCGGAAGCGCTCGGTCACCGTCGTCATCACTCCTCCTCCTCCCGGACCATTGCCGGGCGGCTCTCTGACATCGTGTAATCCGTGATGCCGGTCTCACTACCCCCGAACGGGGGTGAGTGCCCGTACGACCGGCGAACACACCACGAGCGGGCCGCGACGAAGGGGCGATGACGTGGCAGCAGACACGGCCGAGGCGGCGGAGGTGCGGCGGGCGCTGGCCCGGCTGCGGCGGGCGACCGGGCTGCCGGTCGCCTTCGGCGGGCTGGTGGAGGCGGGGCGCCGGCACATGCGCATCAGCGAACTGAGCGGCACCTCCACCCAGGCGCTGCGCGCGCTCGCGGTGACCTCGGGCAACGGCCTGGGCGGCAGGGCGGCGGCTCTCGCCCGCCCGTGCGCGGTGACGGACTACTCCGCCTCCCGGGTGATCAGCCACGAGTACGACATCCCGGTCGCCGCCGAGGGCCTGCGCTCCGTGGTGGCGGTCCCGGTCGTCGTGCGGCGCCGGGTGCGTGGAGTGCTGTACGGCGCCCTGCGCAGCGCCCAGCCCCTGGGTGACCGCACGATCGGCGCGGCGGTCGAGGCGGCCCGGGATGTGGAGCAGGCGCTGGCCGTACGGGACCAGGCACGGGAGTTGCTGGCGGCGGTGGGTCCGGAGCCCGCCGGTACCGGGGTGCCCGGTGACGGGGCGTGGGAGCAGGTGCGGGAGGCGCACACGGCGTTGCGTGCGCTGGCTCCGCGGATCACTGATCCGGAACTGCGGGGCGCGCTGCTCGACGCGTGCGGTCTGCTGGCCGTCGGGCGCCCCGAGGACCGGGTCGCGCTCGCACCGCGTGAGCTGGACGTCCTGGCGTGTGTCGCCTCGGGGGCGTCCAACGCGGTCGTCGGGGAACGGCTGGGGCTGCGACCGGAGACGGTGAAGGGCTATCTGCGCTCGGCGATGCGCAGGCTGGGCGCCCACTCGCGCTGGGAGGCGGTCGTGGCGGCGCGGCGGGCGGGGCTGCTGCCCTGAGGATCCGTCGGCCCGGAGGGGTTCCGTCGTCACGCTCCGCACACGCATACGGAGTATTCACTCACATGTGACTTGAATTTTCCGATGCCTCAACCGTCCTGTTATTCGGCTCACCTCGCCGCCGGTCCGAAATTCAAAGATCTGTTGCCTAATATTGGCTCCCACACGACACAGGAGGGGAGCGGTGACCGTGCGACGGGACTTCCAGGAGTCTGGCCGATGCCGCTCCGACCTGCTCATAGGCCGGGACGAGGCGCTCATCTCGGCACGCGAGCAGCTTTCGCGCGGTGGCAGCCTCCTGCTGCACGGAACGGCCGGAATAGGAAAGTCGACCGTCCTGCGGACATTGGCCGCGGAATACGGCGAATCGGCACGGACCGTGTTGCGTTGCTCCGCCACCGAGTCCGAATCCCACCTGCCCTTCCTCGCGCTCGCCGATCTTCTCGGCCTCGCCCTGGACGAGGTGTCCGGCCAGTTGCCCGTCGCCCAGCGTGTCGCCCTGGAGTCGGCGCTCACCGGCCGTGGCGAGTCGACGCTCCAGCGCGACGGGCTCGCACTGCGGCTGGCCGTGCTGTCCGCGCTGCGCGCGCTGGCCGCGAAGGGTCCGGTCCTCGTCGTCGCCGACGACCTCCAGTGGCTGGACACCGCAAGCACCGAACTCCTCGGTTTCGCCGCCCGCCGTCTGGGCGACGACCCCGTCCGGATGCTGTTCGCGGGGCGGACGGACGGACAGGAGTACGACCGCTATCTACGCGCGTCCACACCTGACACCCTGGCCGTCCGGGTGAACCCGCTGACCCGCTCCCAGGTGGAGATGCTCCTGGAGCACCGGGGCTACGACCTCCCGCGTTCGACCGTGCGCGAGATCCACCGCACCAGTGCCGGCAACCCGCTGTACGCCCTCGAACTCGGCCGGGCCCTGGCCGAGAACCCCACTCCCCCGCGCCCGGGCGAGCCGCTGCCGGTGCCGACCTCGCTGCGCGCGCTGGTCCTCAGCCGCCTGGAGATGCTGTCGGACGACGCCCGCCGCACCCTCCTCGTGGTGAGCGCCGGCGCCCGCCCCACCCTGGCCCTGCTGCACGAGGCCGGCCGGGAGAACGCCGAGGCCGAGACCGCCCAGGCCGCCGCCCTCGGACTGCTGGCGACCGAGCCCGAGGGTCCGGCCGTACGGTTCGCGCATCCCCTCGTCTCGGCCGCGCTGTACGCGGAGGCGAGTGCCCAGGAGCGCCGGGCCGCGCACGCCGCGCTGTCCACGGCGGCCTCCGACCCCATCGAGCGGGCCCGGCACCTCGCCCTGGCCACCGAGGGCACGGATCCGGGAGTGGCCGCGCGACTCGCCGAGGCCGCCGCGCTGGCCCGGGACCGCGGGGCGCCCACGGTGGCCTCCTCGCTCGGACTGCTCGCCGCCCGGTACACCCCCGCCGACAGCGTGCCCAACCCCGACGAGCACCGGCTGCGGGCCGCCGAGGACGCGATCACCGCCGGTGAGCTGGATCTGGCGCGGGACATCGCCCGCCAGGTGCTCGACCGGAGCGGGGTGCCCGAGCAACGGGTGCGGGCCTGGATCATCGTGATCGACACGGCGGGCCATGCCATGACGGAGGTCGACGCCGTCTTCCCGCAGGCACTGGCCGACGCGGGCGACGACCCGCAGCTGCTCGCCCTGATCCACTACCAACTGGCCTGGCGGGCGCTCCTCGTGGAGGGCAACTTCGCCGAGTGCCGCGAGGAGGCGGCGCGCGCGGCCGAGCTCGCCGCGTGGGCCGGCGACCGGCACACGGAGCTGATGTCGCTCTCCTTCCAGGCCCAGACCGAGACCCTGATGGGCCACCCGGACGCACCCGCCACGATCAAACGCGCCCTCAAGGAGCCCCAGGACCCGCAGGTGACCGTCCATCACAACGGCATCGGCTCGGCCCGGTTCCGCTGGCTGATCATGAGCGACCAGCTGCCCGAGGCACGGGCCACCATCACCACGCTGCTGCGCGAGGTGCGCCGGCGCGGGTCCGTCGAGAGCGAGGTGCACTTCCTGCGCTGCCTCGCCGAGACCGAACTGCGCTGCGGGCACTGCGGCCGGGCGCTCGACCTGGCCCGGGAGAGTCTGCGCCTGGCCCGGGACACCGGTATCGGCGAGGTCGCCTCCGGGATGCTCGCCGCGCTGGCGGAGGCGTCCGGCGGTGACGTGGACCGGGCGCTGGCGCTGGCCCGGGAGTCGGTCGAGCACGCCGAGGAGAACGGCGACCTGATGTACCTGTCCCGGGCCCAGGCGGCCCTGGGATACGCCCGGTTGGTGGCCGGGGACGCGCCGGGTGCGGTGCAGTCGCTGCGCCGGGCACGGGAGTTGGAGCACGATCTCGGCGTCGACGACCCGGCGCGCGGACGCTGGCAGGGCGACCTCGCGGAGGCGCTGGTCGGCGTCGGCGAGCTGGACGAGGCGCAGGAGGTCATCGACGTGTCGCGCGCCCACGCGCTGCGGCTGGGGCGCGAGAGCGTGCTCGCGGTGCTCGACCGGTCGGAGGCGCTGGTGCGGGCGGCGCGCGGTGAACGCGATGCGGCTCTGGCCCAGTTGACGTCCGCGAAGGACCGACTCGCCAAGCTGGGCTACGGACTTGAGGAGGCGCGGGCCGCGCTCGCCCTGGCGGAGCTGCGCACCGGACCGCCGGGACCCGGGCCGACTCCCGCCCCTACGTCGTACGACGAGGCGGCACGCCTGTTCAGACGTTCCCGCGCGCTGCCCTGGCTGCGCCGGGTGGACGCGGCCACCGTGCCGAACCCCGCCCCGCAGCCGCTCGTACAGCAGCCGCAGGCCGTTGCCGCTCTCGACGGGCTCGCCGCGATGGAACGTCAGGTCGCGGCGCTCGTCATGGAGGGCGCGACCAACCGCGAGATCGCCGGACGCCTGTTCATCAGCGTCAAGACGGTCGAGGCGACGCTCACCCGGGTGTACCGGAAGCTGGGTATCCGGTCTCGGGTGGACATCGTCCGGCTGGCGGCGGGACGCCACCCGAAGTAACGCCCGCATACCCGCCGTACGGCCGTGCACCTGCGCGCAATCCATCCTTGCGCACTCACCGTACCGCGCCGTCGACCCCGTACGACCGAGGGTTTTCCCTCCCCCAATTCCCCTAGGGGGTTCCCTCATTGGGAGGGACCTTATCCGGCTCCTACCTTGTGGATGTGCCGCACGCCGGGCACACGGAGCAGCACCAACGCCCCGTGCAGAAACACCCCCCACACCCGCGCGTCCCCCCACCGGCAATCCCCACAAGAGGAGAACCCATGTTCGGGCTCGCCCGTGCCAAGAAGGCCGCCGTTGTCCTGGTGGCCACCGCTGCCGCCGCATCGACCGCGTTGATCGCCGCTCCCGGCGTCGTCGCCGCGCCCCAGCCCATCGTGGGCGGTACCACGACCACCGCTGCGACGTACCCGTACGTCATGCAGATCACGGACGCCTCGCAGAACCAGTTCTGCGGTGGCACCCTCGTCTCGGCCACCAAGGTCGTGACCGCGGCCCACTGTATGGTCGACGAGACGACGAGCAGCGTCAGAGTCGTCGGCGGCCGTACCTACCGCAACGGCACCAACGGCACCGTCAGCCGGGTCACCAAGATCTGGATCCACCCGAGCTACACCGACGCCACCAACGGCGACGACGTGGCCGTGCTGACCCTCGCGACCTCGATGCCGTACACCACGGCGTCGTACGTCACCTCGTCCCAGACCAGTGTGTACGCGGCCGGCACCACCGCCCGCATCATCGGCTGGGGCACCACCTCCTCGAACGGCAGCTCCTCCAACCAGCTGCGCACGGCGACCGTCCCGACGGTCTCCAACGCCAGCTGCACCAGCTCGTACGGCTCCAGCTACATCGCGAGCGACATGGTCTGCGCCGGCTACACCGCCGGCGGCGTTGACACCTGCCAGGGCGACAGCGGCGGCCCGCTGATGATCGGCGGCGTCCTGGCAGGTATTACTTCCTGGGGCGAGGGCTGCGCTGCGGCCGGCTACCCCGGGGTCTACACCCGGCTGACCACCTTCTCCAGCCTGGTGGCGACGCAGGTCGCGTCGTAATCACCAGCGGTACAGCCACCACAGTCTCCCGGGTACCCCCCGGGTGAATGCCAGGGGGCGTTGCGGACCGGCCACGAGCGGTCCGCAGCGCCCCCTATCCACGTTCCCGTTCGCGTACGACGGTGCCGAACCGGATGTCGTACGCCGCTCCCCCGTGCAGCGCCGCGAGCATCCGCCCGCCCTCCTCGACCACCGCCGACCGCTGGGCCCTGGTGAACTCGCCGAAGGGCTCGACGGTGAGTGTGCGGTCCTCAAGGCGCCACAGGCCGGCGAGGAAGCCGTCGACGAGCAGGGTGCAGTGCGCCTGATTGCCCGTCCAGGTACGGCCCTTGAGGTCGGCGGGGACCACGCGGGTGCGGTCGGCGTGCGAGAGGAGCAGGTTGTCGAACTCGGGCAGGAAGCGCGGCGCTGCCGGCGTCTCCGGGTCGGGGCGGGGCGCGTCGGGGAGGTCGAAGAGCTCCGTGCCGTGCTCGTCCCGGAAGGTGAGCAGCTGCGGGCGCAGGCGTTCGAAGGCGGCGCGCAGCCGGGTCAGACCGGCCCAGGTCTGCATGTCCTTCACGGAGGCGGGGCCGAAGGCGGCGAGGTAGCGGAGCACGGTCGTGTCCAGAACCGACGTCTCCTCGGCCCGCGCCTCCTGGGCCGGTCGGCCGAGCCAGTGCTCGGCGGTGGTGAGGGCGACCTGGCCACTGCGGCCCCACAGGCCGCGCGGGGTGACCTGGACGAGCGGGAGCCGGCAGCGGGCGGCGACGGACAGGGACTGCGGGTCGGCGTCCGGCCACTCGACGAGGAGTGCCTCGCGCAGCTGCTTCATCGTGCGCGGTTCGGCCTCGACGAGTTCACGCGCGAGGGCGGTGAGCCGGTCGAGGTCGACGCCCACAAGTCCCTTGCGGAAGTAGGTGAGTTCGCGGTCCCGGGCGGGCTGGACGAGCGGGCGCAGGGTGAGGCAGTCGTCGGCGGTGTGGGTGTGGATGGTCGAGCGCATGGTGACGATGCGGACGGCTTCCCGGTCGGCCATGAGCCGGGACAACTCCTCGGGGACGAAGCCTTCGAGGCGGGCGGCGAGGGCGTGGTACGGGGGCTTCACGTTCTGCGCCTGGAGTCCGAGCAGGTGCGCGAGTGCGTCCTTGGCGGACATCGGCGACCGGGCGAGAAGCAGTTGCCGGGCGAGGGTGGCACGGTTGAGGGCGCGGGGGCCGAGGACGGGGGCTGCGCCGACGCTCGCGCCTGCCGAGGCAGGCCTCGGGCTCGTCGCCGGAGCGGCCACCGAAGCCGCCGTCGCCGAGGTCGTCGTCGCCTTGTTCTGCTTCGCCGTGTTCTCCATGGTCCGTACGCTAACTCCACTTGCGGACAGTTTCGGTCCGCAAGTCGTTCCGGACCCCGATCGGAGGCCCGCCGGGCTCGGGGGGCCTGTGCCGGAACCGGCGCGGCGGAAGTTGAAACCGTAGGCCCCTTGACCCACCACATGGACTGAACCGTACAGTTCATGTCTGACCGACGCCGCTCGGTGTGCACCGCACCGGTCCCCGACCGAATGGCGGGCGTGCGTCACCCCTCGCCTGCGGAAGGACGACGATGTCCCCGAACCCTCATGCCGACGTCACGGCACCCGACCAGCCGGCACACACCGCGGGCTCCCTGCGTGAGTACGTGACCTCCCTGCGGGGCTACCCCTCACTCGCGTGGAAGGCCGCGATCGCCTGCGTGCTGGCCATGGCCCTGAGCCCGGCCGCCCTCAACCCGACCATCACGTTCTTCGTCGAACCCGTCGCCCGGGACTTCGGCTGGTCGCAGTCGCAGACGCTGACCGTCTTCAACATCCCGACCATCGCCGCACCGTTCGTCCTGCCGCTGACCGGCCGCTGGGTGGACCGCTGGGGCGCCCGCGCCGTGGCGGTACCGGGTGCGGCGCTGTACGCCCTCTTCACCGCGGCGACCGCACTCGCCGGCGGTAACGTCGTCCTCCTTCTCCTGCCGATGTTCGCCGCCACCGCCTTCGGATACGTCGCCATCATGGGCGTGTTCTACAAGGTCGTCGCCGAGTGGTTCCTCCACCACCGGGGATCGGGCTACTCACTGCTCATCGGCGCCGCCACCAGCCTGGGCGGAGCGATCATGTCCCCACTGTGCCGGCTGTCCATCGACAGTCTCGGCTGGCGCCCGACGTACCTCCTGATCGCCCTGTGCATCCTCCTGATCGTCTTCCCCGCCCAGTACTTCCTGCTCTCCGAACCGGAGCGGGTCCACGAGGACGGTGCGGCGGAGGAGGCCGTACGCGGTCGGGAAGGAGTTCCCGGTGTGCCGGTCGGCGCCGCGCTGCGCTCCCGGGGCTGGCTGCTCATGGCCGCGGTCATGATCCTGATCGCGGCGGTGGCCATGAGCGTGCGGCTGAACGCCGTCTCCCTGTTCGGCGACCGGGGCTATTCGGCCACGACCGTGTCCCTGTCCCTGTCGGTGCTGCTCGTGTCCTCGATCGTCGGACAGTTCCTCGCCGGTGTGGCCATGGACCGTTCGAGGAGCGCACGCACGCTCGCGCCGTTCGTCGCGTGCCTCGTGGTCGGTACGGTCGCGATCTTCGCCGCCACGGGTGGCACCTCGGCGCTGCTGCTGGCCATGTGTCTGCTCGGCGTGGTGATGGGCGCGGAGTCCTCGGTCGCGCCGTACCTGGTGGCCCGTTACTTCGGCATGCGCGCCTTCGCGCAGCTCCAGGGCATGACACTGGGCGTCGTCGCCCTCTTCGGCGTCGGCCTGTCCCCGATCCTCTTTCAGGGAGCGGCCGAGGCCACCGGCGGCTACGGCGGCCCGCTGATCGCCCTGAGCGCGACAAGCGTGCTCACTCTGGCGCTCACCTTCCTGCTCCCGCGCTATCCGGTCGACAGGAAGCGCGAACCCGCGCCGGCGGACGAGTCACAGACGGCGGCGGTCTGACGCCGGCCCGGGCACCGGTGCCCGGGCCGCACCCCTCGGCCGTATGCCGCATGTGCCGCACGGACTCGGGCGCTGTGCGGCATACGGCCGTCCGCCGCCCGGTTCTGTCGGGGCGCCCTCCCGGTCGCTCACGGCTGCGACAAAGCCCCACGCGCGCATGCCTGTTGCCCGCGCCGTGTCTCGGCGCGGGCAACAGGTGATTCGGCTGTGGGTCACCGGCCCGACCGGTACGCCTCGGTACCGGTCGTACGGAGGGGCCTGCGTACCGTGCTTGTCCAGCCACGGCGCGTACGCGCCGTCAGGACGTCCTGGCCCTCGCGGTGTTCGTCCCCGGAGGGCCGGGAACCGGGGTCGATCCGGACGGGCCCGTCGCGGGGCCGGGCAGCGGCGGGGGCAGCGGGGGCGGCCCCGTCCGCAGCGGGCGGAGCACGTCCGCCCAGCGGGCCAGCTCGGTGAGCATGGGTGCGACGGATCCGGCGACCTGCGGGGGCGGGTTGAACACCCCGTCCTCGACGTGCTGCATGACGAAGGGGATCGCGACCGCTTCGGGGACCGGCATCATGCGTACGGTCGTGACGACCTGCTTCATCACCTGCACGGAGCGCAGACCGCCGGCGATTCCGCCGTAGCTGACGAAGCCGACCGGCGCGTACAGCCACTCGTTGTGGAGGTAGTCCACGGCGTTCAGCAGACTGACCGAGGGGCCGTGGTTGTACTCCGGGGTCACGAAGACGAAGGCGTCCGCCTCCTTGATCTTCGCGCTCCAGCGTCGTGTGTGCTCGTGCTCGTAACGGCCCATCCGGGGAGGGCCGGGTTCGTCGAGCAGGGGGAGGCCGTAGTCGACGAGATCGACCAGTTCCACCTCGAAGCCGCCGTGCTTCTCGGCGGCCTCCGCCGCCCAGTCGGCGACCGGCCTCGCCAGTCGGCCCGGCCGGGTGCTGCCCACGATGATCTGCAGCTTCATGATGTCGTCCGCGCCGCTCACATCGGCCCCTCTCCGGGTACCCGCTTCGGGTACGCGCTCCAGTGCTCCGACAACCGGCCGTTCCTGACGCGGAAGAGGGTGAGGATGTTCCAGTCGTAGGTGGCGCCCGGGATCACCGGATCGGGGGCGGGTTCCCGCATCATCACGCAGGCGAGTTCTCCCTCGACGGTGACGCCGACCACGGGCGGGGGTGTCCCCCGGTCGAGCGGCACGTGACGGAAGAACTCGATCAGCAGTTCCCGGCCGTTCCCTGGAGCGTTCGGGTCGTGCTGGACGTAGTCGTCGACGGTGTACCGCTCCATGACCTCGCGGACCTGCTTGTCGACGGTGCGGTCGCGGACCAGTCGGGCCAGCTCGGCCTCGAACTCGATCACGAGCCGCTTGACCGCCTCCGTACCCGGGTCGGGAGACGCCGCGACCGCGTCGATGTAGTCGGGCCGGTCCATCCATGTCCGGTAGAGCTCGGGGGTGTGGATCTCGGCGACACCGCCCACGATGCTGAAATCGCTCATCGTACGGACTCCTTGCCGGGGGCGGCCAGGCCGCGCTGCGGTACGGCCGCGCCGATCATGGGGAAGGGCTTGAGCCCGAGGAGGCGTCGGCCGTTCTGTTCGGCGAGGGGATCCACGCGGATCGCGCCGTGCGAGGTGACCACGCGTGCGTCACGGACGAATCGCTGGATCGGGTTGGACAGCGAGACGGTCGACGAACCGAGCGTCTTCTGGAGCAGGTTGATGGCGTCCTCGCAGAGGTTCGCCGCGTACGCGAGCGCGAGGCTGATCTCCGATTCCTCGTCGTCGCCGAACTCGAGACCGGCGTCGGTGCGTGCGTCCACCTGGTCCGCGTAGCGTTCGATCGTGGAGCCGGCGAGAACGATCATCGCCTGGGCACGCCCGGCCGCCACCTGTGCCGACGCCATGTCGGCGACGGTCGGATAGGGCAGGGTGAACGGCGCCCGCTTGGCCGCCTGTTCCGCGAAACACGACATCGCACCGCGCGCCATGCCCAGCGTGATCGCGGTGCTGCTGAGGGCCACGGTCATCAGAAGCGCCCTGCCGCTCTGCCGGAAGGCGGTGCCGCTGTAGTGGTTCCGGATCCGGTCGAGCCTGGGCGGGAACTCACCGAGGTCGAGGAAGCGGTAGTCCGGGACGAAGACCTCCTCGGCGACCCGCAGGCTGTTGCTGGACGTTCCGGAGAGCCCCATGACGTGCCAGTCGTCGAGGATCTCGAACTGCTCGCGCTCCAGCACGACCACGCCACGGCCGGTGCCACCGGCTTCCGCGGGGTCGAAGGCGATCCCGACCATCGCCCAGCGGGCATGCTTGCAGCCGCTGCCGAAGGCCCACCGGCCGCTGACCATCCAGCCTCCGTCGACCTTGCGGGCGTCCCCGACCGTGGTCGCGAACACGGAGGCACCCACGAGCGCCGGACCCACCCAGCCCTCGACGTCCGCACGTATCTCCTCGACCAGTCGCGGCTGGAGCGCGAGGAAGTTGCGCAGTCCGACTCCGACGAACGCGCTCCAGGCCGCCGAGCCGTCCCCCTCGCCCAGGGCCGCGATGACCTCGACCAGGTCCCGCGCGCCGAGGGCGGTGCCACCCCACTCGACCGGCATCGTCATGCGGTAGATGCCGGCCCCGTCGAGCGCTTTCAGCACGTCGGGGGTCAACGCCCCGATGCGCTCCCCCTCACGCGCGTCCGACCGGATCAGCGTCTTCAGCTCCCCGATGCGGTCACGCAGCTCCCGTCCGGCGTCGGTGAGCCACGGTGATTCGACGGCCCTGACCTCCGCGAGCGGAATCTGCGGAGGCGTCGGCGGCTCCCTGTGTGCAGTGGGCTGAGACATGGACTCTCCTTGCTGGGTGGGACTGGAAACTAACTGAACTGTACCGTTCAGTTCAGTATGCCTGTCAAGCTCGGCCACAGGGGGGCGAGGCCTCCACCGGAGACCTCGACATGGGCGCCCGGTCGCCGACCGGGCCGGGCTCTTCGGCCCAGAAGTGCCGACGGAAGTCGCACCCCCCGCCTCCACGGTCGACCGCATCTGGCGAAAGTCGCGGCACTGCAAGTAAACTGTACGGTACAGTGCAGATCAATGAACGGAGCATCATGGCTTTTCTCGACGATCGTGGCTGGCAGGGGCGGATCTTCTCCGGCGGGTGGGTCGACGGCTCCGGTGAGCCCTACGACTCGGTCGAACCGGCCACCGGCAAGACGCTCGGCCGCGTGGGAGCCGCCACCCCCGCCGACCTGGACCGAGCCGTGGCGCAGGCCGTACAGGCCCAGCGCGCGTGGGCGGCTCTGCCGTACACCGAGCGGGCGCAGGTACTGCGGCGCGCCGGGGCCCTGTTCGAGAAGCACCGGGCCGAGATCGCGGACTGGGTCGTGCGGGAGTCCGGAGCCCTGCGCCCGTTCGCGGAGTTCCAGACCTCGAACGGCGCCGCCGAGGAGTGCTACGAGGCCGCGGCCCTCGCGGCGGCGCCCTTCGGCGAGGTACTCCGCTCGGTGGAGGACCGGCTGTCGTTCTCGCGGCGCCGGCCCGTCGGTGTCGTGGGTGTGATCTCCCCGTTCAACGCGCCGATGGTGCTGGCCATGCGGGCGCTGGCACCGGCGCTGGCGCTGGGCAACGCGGTCGTCCTCAAGCCCGACCCGCGCACAGCGGTCTGCGGGGGTGTCACGATCGCGCGGGTCTTCGAGGAGGCGGGGCTGCCCGAGGGGCTGTTGCACGTCCTGCCCGGCGGCGCCGACGTCGGAGCGGCACTGGTGGACGACCCCCGGGTCCCGGTCATCGCGTTCACCGGGTCCACCCGGGCCGGCAAGGCGATCGCCACGGCCGCGGCGCAACGGCTGAAGCGGGTGCACCTGGAGCTGGGCGGCAACTCGGCCCTGATCGTTCTTGAGGACGCCGACCTGGAGAAGGCGGTGTCGGCGGGTGCGTTCGGCTCGTTCCACCATGCCGGTCAGATCTGCATGGCCTCCAGCCGCCACCTGGTGCACGCCTCCATCGCCGAGGAGTACACCGCACGGCTCGCCGAGCGCGCCGAGGCCGCGCCCGCCGGAGATCCCGCGACGGACGCGGTCGCCGTCGGTCCCATGATCGACGAGCGGCAGTTGCAGGCCGCCCACTCGGTGGTCACCGACAGCCTGGCCGCCGGAGCGCGACTGGCCGCCGGCGGTACGTACGAGGGTCTGGTCTACCGGCCCACCGTCCTGGCCGACGTCCCGCTGGACGCACGTGCCTACACCGAGGAGATCTTCGGCCCCGTGGCGCCCGTCGTCGCCTTCCAGGACCTCGACGAGGTCGTCCGGCTCGCCACCGACACGGAGTACGGTCTCGCCCTCGGCATCCTGACCGGCGACCCGGCGAAGGGGCTGGCACTGGCCGACCGCATCCCCACCGGGCTCGTGCACATCAACGACCAGACCGTCAACGACGAGGCCACCGTGCCTTTCGGAGGCATGGGCGAGTCGGGCAACGGCTCCCGTCACGGTGGCACCGCGGCCAACCTGGACGCCTTCACCGAGCAGCAGTGGGTCACCGTCCGGGGAGAGATCCCCGGCTACCCGTTCTGATCCCCTCGACCGGCCGGGATCCCGTCGTCCCAGCGGGGTCCCGGCCTCCCCTCATGACCCGGGTTCGCCGACCGGCATCGCGAGCCCACCTCCCACCAGTGCCTCCCACCACCGCCTCTCACCCGCATTGGACGTACCGATGAGCGCAGCCGCCCCCCGGCCCGGCCTTGTTCCACCTGACCCGATGACGATCGCCCCACGCGCCGCGGCCACCCCGCCGACCCCGCGCCGGTCCGAGGACGCGGCCGGCTGGGCTCCCGGCAACAAGTTCCTCGACGGACCCTTCACACCCTGGACGGAGGAGGACGCGGCCTACGACCTGGAGGTCGAGGGCCGGATCCCCGAGGACCTCGCCGGAGCCCTGTTCCGTATCTCCTCCAACCCCCGCTTCCGGCCGCGCGATCCGGAGCGCTATCACTGGTGGGAGGGGGACGGCATGGTGTGCGGCATCTATCTGCGCGAAGGACGGGCCGCCTACCGCACCCGCTGGGTCATGACCGACTCGATGAAGTTCGAGGTCGAGCAGGGCCACGCCGTCTACAGCGGTTTCGCCAACGGCGGCAGTACGGCACCGCTCCCCAAGGGCGCGCCGCCCGCGAAGAACGTCGCCAACACCAACGTCGGCATCTTCGACGATCACCTGCTGGTCTACTACGAGGGCGGGCTGCCGTACTCCGTGCACCCGGAAACCCTGGAGACGTACGGCAGTTACGACTTCCACGGTGGCGTCGACGTGCTCTGCACCGCCCACTACAAGACCGACCCGGCCACGGGCGACATGCTCTTCTTCGCCGCGACCGGCCCGGTCATCACCTGGTACCGGGCGGACGTGAAGACCGGGCAGGTCGTCGACAGCCACAGCTTCGGTATCGAAGTGCCCGTGCTCATGCACGACTTCGCGGTCACCGAGAACCACGCGATCTTCTTCGTCACCCCGGCCCAGTTCCGGCTGGACCACATCATGCGGGGCGAGCCGGGTGTCGTCTGGGACGAGGGGTCGCTCCCCCACGGTGTGCGGATCGTCCTGATGAACCGCAGCACCCACAAGGTCACCTGGCACGACGTCGGCGGGCACTGGGCCAACACCCACTTCTACAACGCCTACGAGCGCGACGGGCAGGTCGTCGTCGACGGGCACCGCATCACCCGGCTGGGCACGCCCGCCGACCGGCTCGACACCCCGGTCACCTCGCACTCCTGGTTCCCGCCCTCGCTGCCCCACCGCTGGCGGGTGGATCTGGCCACCGGAAGGGCCTCCGAGGAGATGCTCAGCGGTCTCGCCGGCGAGTTCCCGCGGATCAACGACGCCTACACCGGGCTGGAGCATCGCTACGGCTACTTCGTCACCACCCGCTCGCTCGCCGCGGACACGATGAGCGACGGGCTGGCCAAGCACGACTTCCTGCGAGGCACCACCAGCGTCGTGGAGGGCCCGGCGGGGCTGACCAACCCCGGCGAACCGGTCTTCGTCGCCCGCGAGAACGCCTCCGCCGAGGACGACGGCTATCTGCTGTCCCTGTGGTGGAACCGCCTCACGGGCCTGTCCGAACTCCTCGTCCACGACGCCGCCGACCTGGTCCGCACCCCGCTCGCCCGGGTCAGGCTCCCCAGCCGCGTCCCGTTCGGCTTCCACGGCAGCTGGGCCGACCATGTGACCCTCGACCGGGCGGTCGCGGCACGGGGCGAGAAGTCCGGCTGACACCGCGGCAGCGATGGCGCAAGGCCTGCCGTCGCGTCCCGGACCACCCGGCCGCGACGGTAGGGTCGCCAGGAGGTCAACAAGCCAAGAGACATGGGCGACTGCCGGGTCGGCGGCCCGAGGAGGAGCGAGATGGTGGTCAAGGGGCGCCCCCGTACGGGGGCCGGGGGCCGGGGCAAGAGAGCTGCCGTGCTCGACGCGGCGGTCACCCTGTTCCTCGACCGGGGCTTCGACCAGACGTCGATGGACGTCGTCGCGGCCGAGGCCGGCGTCTCAAAGACCACCGTGTACGCCCACTTCGGCGACAAGGTGGAACTGTTCCGTGCCGTGATCGAGCGCGGCAGCTCGTCCCTGGACTTCGACCTGGACCAGGCGATGCTCTCCTCGGTCGACGACCCGCAGGAGCGGCTGACGCACATCGTCACCAAGCTCCTGGAGGCGACGACCGCCCCGCAGTACCTCGCCCTCATCCGGGTGCTGACCACGGAAGCCGCCCGCCGTCCCGAACTGACGGCGGCCATGCGCACCCTGGGCGTGCCCCACGTCGTCGACGTCGTGGCGGCCACCCTGCTGGAGGACGGCCGGCGGCACGGCTACACCCTGCCGGACCCCCACACGTACGCCGCCCTGTTCGTCCGCATGGCGGCGGCCGGGCTGCAGATGGACGCCCTGCTGAGCCCGGAGCCCCGCCACGACTCCGCCCGGCTCGCCGCGCACGCCCGCTGGTCGACGACGCTCTTCCTGCGCGCCCTGCGCTCCCAGGACCCCGTCGCCCTGCCCGAGGCACCACTGCGCAACGCCGGCGACGCCTTTGCCGTGTTCGAGCCGCCCCACACGGACTGACACGGCCCGCCACACAGGTTCCTGACCCACTCGATCAGGCGCCGAACGCTCCTCGCCCACACGCCGACCGCGCTCCGCGCCCGACGTGTGGGCTTCGGCGTACCGGAACCCTCCAGGCGCGCCCCCTCGACGGCCGGACCCACGAAACACCCGTGCCGCACAGACCTTGAACTGCTGCTGACCGGTCGGTGGCCCGCGCCCCGTGCTGTCACTCCCGATCAGCCCTCCGCGCCCGTCCGGTCGACGCGCCGACCGCACTGACGCTCCCCGCTCGCCTCGGTCGTGGGGCGCCCTCCCGGCCCCGCGTTCGGCGGGGTCAGCGGAGTTCCTGGCCGGCTTCGGCCGCCGGCAGTACCAGGCGGAAGGTGCAGCCGCGGCCGGGAGCCGTGTCGAGTTCGAGGCGGCCGCCGTGCCCCTCGGCGATGGTCGCGGCGATGGCCAGGCCGAGGCCGCTGCCGCCGTGGAGGCGGGAACGGGCGGGGTCGGCGCGGTAGAAGCGCTCGAAGACCAGCTCGGCGTCGACGGGTTCGAGGCCCGGTCCCTCGTCCGCGACCTCGATCACGCTGATCGGCAGGCTCTCCGGCAGGGGCGGTGAGACGGCGGTGCGTCCGGGCAGGTCCGTGCCGCCGCTGCCGGGACCCGCCTCGGTCGTGCCGACTCGCACGTGGACGCGGGTGCCGGGCGGGGTGTGGACGCGGGCGTTGGAGAGCAGGTTCTCGAGGATCTGACGCAACCGGTGCGGGTCGCCGACGGTCTCCGCGATGTCGAGCTCCTCGGCTCCGGTGGGATCGGCCGGGGTGTGCAGCGGGCCGAGGTCGACGGGGTGGGACCCGCTGTGGGCGACGGTCGCGGTGACGGCGTCCGCCGCCAGGGACAGCAGGTCGACCCGCTCTCTCCGGTAGGAGGGCTCCTTGTCCAGGGTGGCGAGCAGTTGGAGGTCGTCGACGAGCAGGCTCATGCGTTCCGCGTTCTGCACGATGAACCGGTTGGCCTCCCGCAGCTCCCGCGCCGGGCGTCGCTCAGGGCGCAGGGCGAGTTGGGCGTAGCCCTGGATGACGGTGAGCGGGGTGCGCAGTTCGTGCCCCGCGTCGGCGACGAACCGCCGCAGCCGGGCCTCGGACGCCTCACGGGCCAGCAGCGCCTTCTGGAGGCGGTCGAGCATGGAGTTGAGGACCCGGCCGAGGCGTCCGATCTCGGTGCGCGGATCGGTGTCGGGCAACCTCGGGTCGAGCCGGCCCTCGGTGATGTCCTGGGCGGTGCGTTCCATTCTGGTCAGGGGCAGCAGGCCCAGCCGGACCACCCACCGGCCCAGGGCCACCAGGGCGACGATCGTGACGGCGAGCAGGACCGCGTTCAGCCAGAGGATCTTCGAGGCGGCGCCGTCGACGGTGTCGAGCGGCAGGGTGACCACCGCGTTCATGCCCCCGGGGCCGGGGTTGAGCATCACTCGCCAGCGGCCGTCACCGTCGGCGGCGGGCACGGTCTCCGGATGCCCGTCCCGCAGACCGAGGTCCCGCACGTCATCGGTCAACCGGGGTCCTGACGTCGTTTCGGAGCCGAGCGAGCCGTTCAGGAGATGCCCGGAGGCGTCGTAGAAGTAGACATGGAAGTCCGAGGGCAGTATGTCCGGTTGTTCCGCCGGCGTCGGCAGTTTCCCGTCGAGGGCGTCGTAGAAGGCCGGCGCCGGCGGGTGGAACTCGACGAGCTGCTCGTCGACGCGGTCGAGCAGCCAGGAACGGATCACCACGTAGCCGAGGGCCTGGGAGGCCAGGACGGCCGCGGTGGCGAGGACGGTGACGCCGAGGACGAGGCGTCGCCTCAGCGATCCGGGCGGCCGGGGCAGGAAACGGGTCACTGCTCCGGCGTCCCTCCGTGGTCGCGGGAGAGACGGAGGCTGTAGCCGACCCCGCGCACCGTCTGGATGAGCGGCGGATCGAAGCGGTCGATCTTCTTGCGCAGGTAGCGGACGTAGGTCTCGATGATCCGGACGTCGCCCGCGAAGTCGTAGCTCCAGACGTGGTCGAGGATCTGGATCTTGCTCACCACCTGTCCGGCGTTCGCCAGGAGGTAGGCCAGGAGTTTGAACTCGGTGGGTGACAGCGCGATGTACTCCCCCGCGCGGTGCACCTCGTGGGCGCCCTCGTCGAGTTCCAGGTCGGCGTAGCCCAGGACGCTCGGCGTCACCCGCGCCGTGACGGCCGGAGCCGTTCGGCGCAGGATGGCCTCGATGCGCAGCAGGACCTCCTCGATGTTGAACGGTTTGGAGACGTAGTCGTCTCCGCCCGCGCGCAGTCCGCTGACGCGGTCGTGGGTGCCGGTGCGGGCGGTGAGGAACAGGATCGGGCAGTCGTTCCCCGCCGCCCGCAACCTGCGGGTCACCTCGAAGCCGTCCAGGTCGGGCAGCATCACGTCGAGCAGCACCAGGTGCGGCTCCAGGCGTTCGACCTCCAGGAGAGCCGACTGCCCGGTGTCGGTGCTGCTCACCTCGTATCCGGTCAGGCGGAGCGTCGCCTCCAGCAGCGTACGGATGCTGGGCTCGTCCTCGACCACGAGGAGCCGATGTCCCGGCCTCGCCGCTGGGGGCCTGTCGGTCATGACGTCCGCGGATCCGTTCTGCCGTCTGGTGTCTGGTGTCTGGCGGTGCTCGCTCCGGCCCGGGTTACTCGGCGGCGCAGTCGTAGAGCACGCTCGCTCCCCCGAATCCCATCACACCGCCGCTGTCCGACTCGGAGGACGTGCCGCCGTAGGACGACGCCGGAACCTTCGCGCAGTTGTCGGCGATCCAGTCGGAGCGCTGCTCGGCGTATCCGCCGGACATGCCGCCCGGCCCGCCGCCGTTGGTGCCGGAACCCAGGACGAAGCGGAGTTCGCCGTTGCCGGTCCACGCCTTCAGCTGGGCCACGGACGGCGCGTTGTCGCTGTTCGTGAAGCCGCCCATGCCGATGACGTTCTCGTCGGTGCCCAGGATGAAAGCACTGGCGGACAGGGCGCCGCCCTCGACGGCGAGCTTGATGCGCGCGTCGGGTGCGTGTTTGACGGCGTACTGGAGGATCTTGCGCTGGTCGGCGGTGAGTTCCCCGCCACCGCTGGGACCGCCTCGCCCGCCCGGGGCACTTCCCGAGCCGGCACCGGGCATGCCGCCCGCTCCCGCCGTGGGCATGCCGGAAGGCATCCCTGACGGCATCCCTGACGGCATTCCGGACGGCATTCCGCCGGACGAGGGTGCACCGGACCCGTTCGAGGAGCCGCCCGCGCCGGGCAGCCCCGGCATGTTCGACGGCATCCCGGACGGCATGCCCGACGGAAGACCTCCGCCGTTCCCGGCCTGCCTGGGCATGCCGCCGCCTCCGCCGAAGCCGAGCGTCGTCGGGCCGGCCGTCGGGTTGGAGCCGCCCATGCCGGTGGAGGCGGGCACGGTCAGCGCCCAGGCTCCCGGGGCCACCAGGACCGAGGCCACCGCCGCGCCCACGGCAGCCGTGAGCAACCGGGCGTTGCGTCGTGCCAGCACCAGCAGGACGACGGCGGCGCAGCCGACGAGCAGCACCGGCCACACCAGCCAGCCGTTCCAGTCGGGTGTACGACGGACCAGCACCACTGCCCAGACCACGCTCACCACGACCCCGGCCGCGCCGGCCAGTGGCGCCCAGCGGAGACCCGCACGGTGCAGGCGGACCAGGCCGGCCGTCAGCCCGCCGCACAGGGCGGCGATGGCCGGGGCGAGTTGGGTGGTGTAGTAGGGGTGGAAGATGCCTTTCTGGGTCGAGTACACGGCCGCGCAGACCACCAGCCAGGTTCCCCACAGCAGCCAGCCGGCGGCCGGCAGCGGGACGGAGGCGGGCAGCTTCCCGCGTCGGTGCAGCACCGCCACGACGACCGCGACGGCCAGAGCCAGCCCGCAGAGGGGCAGCAGCCAGCTGATCTGACCGCCCACCTGCGTGTCGAACATCCGGGTCGGGCCGGACTCGCCGCCGAACCCGCCGGCGAACCCTCCGCCACCGCCTCCGCCCCCCATTCCCTGGGGTGCTCCGTCACTGGAGCCGAAGACCCGACCGAGTCCGTTGTAGCCGATCACGAGGTCCCAGGCCGAGCCGTCCGTGCTGCCTCCGATGTAGGGGCGGTCGCCCGGCCACAGGGCGACCATGGCGACCCACCACAGGGAGGACGCCGCCAGGATGGCGCCCGCGCCCAGCAGCCGCCGCACTCGCGGTATCCAGGCGCCGCTTCCTCCCACGAGCCAGGCGACGGCGAACGCGGGGACGACCATCCAGGCGGCGAGCATTTTGGTGGTGAACCCGCACCCGATCAGGAAGCCGCTCGCGCACAGCCACCAGGTCGCGGACCTGCCCTCGGCCCGCAGCGCGCGGGTGAGCGCGTACGCCGCCGACACCAGCAGCAGGACCAGCAGCGTGTCCGGGTTGTTGTCCCGGTTGATGGCCACCGTGATGGGCGTGAGGGTGAGTACCAGGGCGGCGACCAGCGCCGCGCCCTCCCCCGCCCAACGGCGCACGGTGCGGTGCAGCACCAGCACCGCGGCCACTCCTTCGAGCATCTGCGGCAGGATCAGGGCCCACCCGTGCATCCCGAAGATCTTGCTGCTGATCACCTGCGGCCACAGGGCGGCGGGCGGCTTGTCGACCGTGACGACGCCGACCGGGTCGAAGGAACCGAAGAGGAAGTTGGTCCAGTTCCTCCCCATCGACTTCACGGCCGCCGAGTAGTAGCTGTTGCCCCATCCGAGGGACCCCAGCGCCCATCCGTACAGGACCGCCGCGAGCACCATGACGGCGCCGAGTGCGGCGGGTGCCGCCCAGGCGGGCAGCGAGCGGACGGACGTACGCCTCCCGGTGTGCTCCGAGGCCGCCGGGACTGACGTGATGTGCGCGTAGTTGCTCATGTCTGGATTCGCTCTCATCAGCGGGTACGGCTGCGGGGGCCGGCGAAGACGGCCAGCCGCAGGGTGGCGAAGCGCACGCCGGTGACGGCGACGGACGCCGCGGCGAGGACCGCGGTCTCGGCGGCCGGTGAGGCGCCGGGGTCGAGCCACTTGAACCACAGCACCGCGCCGGAGGTGACCAGGTAGCCGAGGACGAACAGGCCGCCGGCACCGAGGTGGGCGCGGGCGGGCGCGGTGGAGGAGTGGCGGAAGGTGAGACGCCGGTTCGCCTCGGTGTTGAGGACGGTGAGGACGAACAGCGAGACCAGGTTGGCGACGGCGGGAGTCCACCAGCCGCGCGCCAGCCAGTACAGGAGGGCCTGCCCGACCGTGGAGACGAGGCCGATCGCGATGAAGCAGCCGACTTCCCACGACAGCACGCCACGTCCCGTCGCGGGTGCGAGGACGGCGTCGGGGTGCTCGGCGGACGGTGCGGGGCGCGGCCGGATGTCGACGCGGGCACCGCCGGAGGCCTTGAGGCGCGCCATGCGCCACAGGCCCCGCAGGTCGTCCGTGGCGGTGCTCACCACGTCCACCCGGGTGTCGACGTCCTCGACCCAGTCGACCGGCACCTCGTGGACGCGCAGTCCGTTGTGCTCGGCGAGCAGGAGCAGCTCGGTGTCGAAGAACCAGGCGTCGTCGCGGGTCACCTCCAGCAGCGGCCGGAGCACCTCCGTACGGGCCGCCTTGAATCCGCACTGGGCGTCGCTGAAGCGGACTCCGTGGGTGAGCCGGATGATGCCGTTGTAGCAGCGGGAGACGAACTCTCGGCGCGGCCCGCGCACCGTACGCGCGCCGGGTGCCAGCCGGGAGCCAATGGCGAGGTCGGAGTGGCCGCTGGCCAGCGGGGCGACCAGCGGGAGCAGTCCGTCGAGGCCGGTGGACAGGTCGACGTCCATGTAGGCCACGATGTCCGCGTCACTGGCGCCCCAGACGGTGCGCAGGGCCAGCCCGCGCCCCTTCCGGTCCAGGTGGACGACGCCCACTCCGGGCAGTTCGTCGGCGAGGCGGCGGGCGGTGGCGAGGGTGTCGTCGGTGCTGGCGTTGTCGGCGACCGTGATCCGCCAGGGGAAGGGGAACCCCTCGGACAGTCGCGCGTGGAGGGTGTGCAGGCACCCGGGGAGGGCGCGTTCCTCGTTGTAGACCGGTACGACGATGTCCACCGTGGCGGTACCGGCGTCCGGGAGACGGGCTCGGTCGACGGGCTGGAACGGTGCCGGCCGCTCGGTGCGGGCGGCGGTTTCGGCGAGGTGGGGGGTGGGAGTCATGGCTTCCTCAGGCATGAGGGGACGGCAGACTGCGGCTCACAGGCCCTGGTCCAGGGCCGCGGACCTCACTGTTGCCGTGCCGCCTGTGGGGGCAGGGGGAGAACACCGAGAACTGACGGGGAGTCAGATCTATGGCCGAAAGCGCTCCCACGCCTCACTGCGGGCCCGGCCGCATCACGGCGTCGCGCAGTTCACCGACGCCTTTGATCACGCTGATCACCCGCGTCCCCGACCGAGGGGACACCTCGCGTTCACGGCCGTTTTCCGTTCCGGCCGGTGTTCCGGTCGTGATCAGATCGCCGGGGAGCAGGGTGACGGTGCTGCTGACGTGCGCGACGACGGTGGCGACGTCGAAGATCGGTTCCGCGGTGTGCGCCTTCTGCGTGACGCGCCCGCCGACGAGACAGTTCATCGTCAGGCCGCGAGCGCCGATCGGCGCGTCGTCGGTGGTGATCAGGACGGGTGGCGCCGCTTCGGCCCCGAGCGGCCGGATCGGGTCTTCTCTGTGGCGGACATGCATCGTTACGGAGGGTGAAGGAGGATCGCGCCACCACCGAAGTCAGCCTGAGGCGCAGGTGGAAAACTGGGTATGAGGTTTGTCCGGGCCGAACGAGAGTCGGAGGACGTAGTGGACTGGGGACGGTTCGCACAGCAGATGGCGTCGATGGCGCGGGATCTGCTGGCACAGGAGTCGGTCAATGCCACACTCCAGCGGATCACCAAATCGGCCACCGAGCTGGTGGACGGCTGCGACGCGGCCGGCATCCTGGTGCTCCAGGGAAACCAGGTCGAGACACTCGCCCCGACCGACCAGCTGGTCATCGACAGCGATCAGCTGCAGGAGCGGTTGAGCGAGGGGCCGTGCTTCGACGCGGCCCGCACCTCCCAGGGAGAGCGGGTCTTCCGCATCGCCGACGTCACCGACGAGCAGTCGCGCTGGCCCGCCTACGCCCCGCAGGCCCAGGCGCTCGGAGTGGGCAGCATGATGGGCTTTCTGCTGTTCACCGACGACGAAGACCTTGGCGCGCTGAACCTCTACTCCCGCAGACCCGGTGCCTTCACCGAGGCCAGCGAGCTGGCCGGGTGGCTGCTGGCCTCCCACGCGGCGGTCGCCTTCTCCAGCGCCCGCACCCATGCCCAGATGGAACGGGCCGTCGCCACCCGCCATGTCATCGGCGAGGCGATGGGCATCCTCATGGGCCGCCACCACATCACCGAGGAGCAGGCCTTCGACGTGCTGCGCCGCTACTCCCAGCAGAACAACACCAAGCTCCGTGAGGTCGCCCGGCGGGTCTGCGAGCAGGGCGGTCTTCCGTGATCCGAGGGGCGGACGGCTCCCCCGGCACCATGTCCGAACCAGAGGAACCTGAGCAGGCTCAGCCCCATGGGACGCCGAACCTGGCCTGTGAACCAAGTCCCCCGTCCTGTCCCTTCCACACACCCGGGTTCCTGGTCGGGCAGGGGCGCGGGGCCCCGGCCCTCGATACGCGACGTGCGTTCTCGCCGGTCAGCGGCACAGGGTGATCATGCCGACCTTGTCTCCGTGCTCGCCCGTCACCGTGCGCGGAGCCGGGACACGACACCGCGCCCGTGCGGTCACGCGCCCGCGGCCTCGCCGTCCCCATGGCGGACCGGGCAGCCGTCGGTGTGGGGCGCGGGGGGGAAGCCGGAGGAGGCGGTGGCCGGCGTGGCACCGGTGTGGGCGTCCGAGGCCGGGGTGAAGGCGACGTCCAGGCGGGTGAGGCCGCGGAAGTTGAGGCTGCGCTGCCATCGCGGTGGCTCGGTGCCGTCGAGCCGCAGGTCGGGAAGGCGGGTGAGGAGCGCCTCCAGGACGATCGCACCCTCCAGCCGGGCCAGCGCCGCGCCGAGACAGAAGTGCGGACCGTGTCCGAACGACATGTGCCGGCCGCCGGAACCGGCCCGCTCGAAGTCCAGCACATGGGGATCGGGGAAGACGGCCGGATCCCGGTTGGCGGCGCCGCCCACCAGGAGGACCGTCTGCCCCTCGGCGATCTTGCGGCCCGCCAGGTCCAGATCGTGCCGCGCCCGGCGCAGCATCAGCTGTACCGGGGCGTCGTAGCGCAGGAGTTCCTCGACCGCGGCGGGCATCAGCTCGGGCCTGCGGCGCAGTTGGTCGGCCGCGTCCGGGTGGCGGAGCAGGGCGAGGGTGGCGTTGCCGATGAAGTGGGTGGTGGTCTCGTGGCCCGCGATCAGCAACAGCGCGCAGTTGGCGAGGAGTTCGTCGAGGTCCTGGTCGGTGTCCCCGGCCTGCGCGGTCACCATCGCGCGCAGGGTGTCGGGGGCCGGCGGGGTGTCCTGGCGCGTGAGGAGCTCACGGAGGTACGCGAGCATGTCCGCCATGCTCTGCGAGGCCTCACGGTTGCGGTCCTCGTCGAGCCGGGAGTTGCCGATGGCCTCGGCGACCGGCTCGGACCAGGCGGCGACAGCGGCGCGGTCCTCCTCCGGCACGTCGAGGAGGTCGCAGATGATGGTGAGCGGCAGGGGGCGGGCGAGGTCCGCGACGATGTCCATCCGGCCGGTCGGCGCCGCCCCGGCGATGATCCGGTCGACGGCTTCGACGATCCGGGCACGCAGTACGGCCACCGCGCGCGGGGCGAACGCCTTGCTGATCAGGGCCCGGAGCCGGGGATGGTCGGGGGCGTCGTTGTAGAGCATCTGGCGGCTCAGGACCCGGGCCAGCGGCCGGAGTTCCTCCGGGACGGCCTCGATGTCGGGGTAGCGCACCGAGGACAGTCCCGGGGCGTTCGCGGCGCTGCTGACGACTGCGTGCCCGGTCGCGATCCAGGCACCCGTGCGGCGGTCCCAGAAGAGGTCGTCGGCGCTCCGGAGTTCTTCGTAGAAGTCGTAGAGACGCTCTTGGACCTTGGGCCGAAAGGCCGACAGAAGTGAGGAAGGGGTGCTCATCGGCCCATCCTTTCAGCCCTGTTGGACCGGAGATCACCGCGCGTCAGACCGTCGCCGTCGACCCGATGTGGACCACGCGCGCCCAGTCGGGCGGCGCGTCCGGCACATACTCGTCGTCGCCCTCGCTCTCGCCCCATGGCCGGACCGTGCGCTGCCGGGGAAACAGACCCACCACCGTCCGGCACGGCGGCCGGGTGTCCGGCCAGGGTGTCTGGCCGTCGGTCAGGACCACGACGACATCGGGACGCGGGGTCGCCCGCAGCGCCTTGGCGAAGCCGGTGCGCAGGTCCGTACCCCCGCCGCCCGTCAGGGGAATCCCCTCGGCCCGGCACAGCGTGTGCACCATGTGGGCCGCCGCGTCGCACGGCACTACGGTGACCAGGTCGCGTCGGCCGCCCACGGCACGGGAGATCGCCGTGACCTCCAGGAGGGCGCTGCCGAGTTCGGCGTCGCTGACCGACCCGGAGGTGTCGATGACCACGGAGACCCGGGGTGGCCGGCGCCGCAGGCTCGGCAGGACGACGCCGGGCAGAGCGGTCGAGCGGCGAGCGGGCCGGCCGTAGGTGTAGTCCTCGCCCACACCGCTGCCGGAGGCCGCCGAGCGGACCGCCGCGCCCAGCAACTCCCGCCATGGCAACGGTGGATGGAACGCCTCCTCCGCCCATCTCCGCCACCCCTTCGGGGCATCCCCGGGGCGGCCGTTGATGCCCTGCGCGACCCGGAACCGGACCGCGTCGCGTTCCTGCTCGCTCAGGCCGTGCGCGCCGTCCGGTCCCCGGTCCCATGCCCGTCCCAGTCCGTCGGCGCCGCTGCCGCAGTCCAGCCAGGACAGGTTCAGCGTGTTCGGCCCGAGTCGGAACCGGCGCAGGTACTCCTCCATGAGCTCGCCCGTCGGAAGCCCCAACGAGTCCGGCTCGACAGCTCCTTCGGGGCACACGAGCCCGTCGCCGAACACGTCGTCGTTGATCTCGCAGTCCGCGGCGATGTTCATCCGCAACCGCTCTCCCGGGCCGCTCAGCCCGTGCTCCCGGGCGAAGCGGTCGCTGCGCCCGTGGTGGTCGCGCAGCAGATGGGACACCTCGTGCACCCACACTCCGGCCAGTTCCTCAACCGGGGTGCGGTCTACGAACGAGGGTGAGACGTAGCACCGCCAGTGCCGGTCGACGGCCATCGTCGGCACCTGGTGCGACTCGACGGGGTGCAGGGCGAACAGTGCCGTGGCCAGGTACGGGCGGGCCCTTACGGCGTGCAGCCGGGCGGCGAAGAGCTTGTCGAGGTCGAGGGACCCCGGCGCGTCGGCGTTCATCGGCCGCGCCTCGTTCCCGCCCCGGCCTCCACCCCTGCCCGGGCCGCCACACGGTCCGCCGCCCGGTCCGCCCGCCGGGACAGGGACACCACTCCGGCGAGTCTCTCGATCTCCGCCGGCACGTCCCAGTCCTCCTGACGCAGCGAGGCCAGCGTGGTCGCCGGGACGACCACCAGGTCCGGGGCCCCGGTCTCCAGCGCCCGCACCAGCAGCGCCCACGCCGCGTCCCAGCGGGCCTTCTCCGGGCGCCCCCGGACCGCCGCCACCACACCGTCCAGCACTGCCTGGCGCAGATCGCCCCGTTCCGGCAGTGCGGCACTCGCCGGGTCGGCGAGCAGCGACTCGGGGTCCGGAAGGTCCATCCGGTCCAGGCTCGCCAGCAGTTCCAGCCCCGGACCGTCCCCGACGGCGCCCCGCACCAGCAGCGAGAGGACCTCCCGGGAGGAACCGGCGGCCGTCGCGAAGGCGATCAGGCTCAGGGTCATGTCCCAGCTACGGGGTGACGGCCAGGCGCCGCCCCGGCGCGTCTCGCTGCTCGGCAGCAGGTGCACGAGCTTGGGACGGGCGTCGAGGAGCCCGCACACCGCGCGGCGGGCGAAGTCCACGGCCTCCGGCAGCTTTTCGGGGGCGAGCCGTGGCAGGGTGGCCCGGGGCCAGGTCCCACCGAGGCCGCGTACGACGACCTCGTGGTCGTGGGTCCACTGGAGATGGACGAACCGGTTGGCCAGCGGCGGGCTCAGCTCCCAGCCGTCGGCGGCCGAGGACCGGGGGTTGGCGGCGGCCACGATCCGTACGCCGGGCGGCAGTTGGAGGGCGCCGATCCGCCGCTCCAGGACCAGCCGGAGCAGGGCGGCCTGAACGGCCGGCGGGGCGGTGGACAGTTCGTCGAGGAACAGCAGCCCCCGGCCGGCCCGTACGAGTCGCACCGCCCAGTCCGGCGGGGCCATCGGGACGCCGTGCGTCGCAGGGTCGTCGCCGATGACGGGCAGTCCGGAGAAGTCGGACGGCTCGTGGACACTCGCGATGACCGTGGTGAGGGGAAGGTCGAGGGCCGAGGCCAGTTGTGTCAGGGCCGCGGTCTTGCCGATCCCCGGCTCACCCCACAGGAGCACGGGCAGGTCGGCGGCCACGGCCAGTGTCAGGGCCTCCAGCTGGGTGTCGGGGCGGGGTTCGGTGGTGGTGTCGCGCAGCAGGGTCAACAACTGCGCGGCGACGTCGAGTTGGGGGGTGCGGGGTGGGGCTGTGGGGGTCTTCGGGGCGAGGGCCTCAGGGGCCGGGGGCTCGGCGGGAGTCTGGGTCTCGGGGGTGGCGAAGGAGATGCCAGTGGACATGTTTGATCACCTTTGGGTTCGTCAGAAATGGGTGCGGGGGCGTCCCCCGGTTCAGCGGAAGGTCGCCTGGCGCGGGCGGGAGCGGCGGTCGCGGGTACGGCCGCCGTCCGCGCGGTAGCCATCGAATCCGGGACCGGGGCCGGGGCCGATCAGGCCCGCCCTGAACAGGCCGTAGGTGACGCGTCGCTCGGCGGCACTTTGCAGTTCGTCGCGCAGGGCGCCGCCGCGCAGCACCGCGTCGGGGCCCAGCAGGCCCTCCACGACGGCGAGCGCACCGGCGATGTCGCCGTGGTCCAGCGCTCACGGACACCGGTGAGGCAGTCCGGGTGGCGGTGGGCCTCGTCGATGGCTTGCAGACAGGGCAGTGGCGTACCGGTCAGCTCGGCCAGGAGTTCCTCCCGGCGGATCTCGGCCGGGTCGTGGTCCAGCGGCGCGAGCACCCCGTCGACCAGGCCGATCCGGTGCCGGGCGCCCCGGCACTCCACGAGGCGCGGTTCACCTGCCCGGTCCGGGTTCCGGGGTGGACCGGCCGGCGGACGGTCCGGTTCGAGTGCCGAGGCGACCAGCGGATGCAGCCGGTCCAGCTCGATCGCGCCGGTACGGATGAGTTCCAGGTCGGGCAGCACCCAGGTCGCCGCGTCGGGGAGCACCGGCAGGGCGGAGGCCCCGCCGCCCGCGGGCGCCTGCGTGATCCGCAGCACGGACGGCCCGCTGCCGTCCGGGGCGACGCCGAGATCCAGGAGCAGCCGCTGCCGGGCCCCGAGCCGCACGGTGACGGTGTCTGCGCTGGTGCCGGGGCCGGCACCCATTCCAATCCCGGAGCCGAAGCCCGCGTCAGGGTCGGGGCCAGGTCCGCCGCCGGCGCCCATGCCGAAGCCGAAGCCGGGACCAGAGCTGATGCCCCCTCCACTGCCGGGGCCGGGGCCGGATCCGGAGCCAGAGTCCGCGCCGGGACCGGAACCGGAGTCAGGGCTCGCGCCGAAGCCAATTCCGGAGCCCGCGACGGAGTCGAATCCGGAGCCGGTGTTGGCGCCCGTCCCAATGCCGGAGCCGGAGCCCGTGCCAGAGCCGGAGCCAGAGCCAGAGCCAATGCCGGTGCCGGTGCCGGTGCCGGTGCCGGTGCCGGAGCCGAGGCCGAAGCCCGTGCCAGAGCCAGAGCCGGTGCCCGTGCCGAGGCCGGTTCTGGAGCCCACGACGGAACCGGAAACGGTGCCGGTGCCGGCACTGGCACCGGTGGACCAGCCGTCGGCGTCCAGCAGTAGCCGTGCCTCGGCAGCCCACCGATCCACGGCGCAGCGACGCCCCGGGGCAATCGGGCCAGGAGATCCGGGGGCGGCGGCTCCGGACGGTCACCGCCGGGCGGCCGGTCCGCGCCGGAGCGAGTCCGCAGCTCATCGGTTCTGCGCGCGTCCCACAGGTGGCGGTGCAGATCGAGCCGGAAGCGCCGGTTGGGGTGCGGGTGCGCGGCACGGCGGGCGCCCGTGTCCGCGTGGGACCCGTCCCACAGCGTGAGGCTGATCCGCTGGCCGGCATCGGCCCAGGCCGGCGCGGTGCGGACCACGAGGTGCAGCGGGTGGGAGCCGGCCCTCCCGGGGGCGTCGTACCGGGCCAGACCGATCGTCAGCCCCGGGCGCAGCAGCCCGTCGGGGGCGATCCTCGGCAGGTGCCAGCGCAACAGGTCGGGCGCCAAGTGGCGTAGATCCGCGCGGAGTTGAGCGGCGAGTTCCTGGCCATGGACGCGTGCCACGGACCGCAGGTTCAGGTCCACGTCGACGCCTGCGGCGGCACACGCGCCCGCCCAGTCCCCGGCGAGGCGGCGGGCCGTCGCGGTCGAGATCATGGACGGCGGCACGGCGAACTCCCGTACACGCGGCCAAAAAGAGAGGGAGGTGTCCCCGTACGCGTTCCCAGTGAGCATCAGCACTCACCTTGCGCGGACGGGACCCCCGATCTGTGAACGGAGTCGGTAGTCATCGTCCGAGACGGTAACGCTCCCCTCCCTCACCCGCCACCTGTTTTCAGCGTGAGGCGTGAGGCACGAGGCACGACAAAACGGAACAAATCGATTTCGCTACAAGTTCCGAAATTATTCGTGACGGGTCCGCCACTCGGCCGAAATACCTCACTCGTAGCTTTCTCACCATCAGCCTCACAGGCGACATCGCACCCATGGGGTCCATCGGACCAAAAATGCTGCTTTCTCCCAGAATCCCTGCACAGGAGCCCCGAGTGTCCAACCCCTCCCGACGCGGCGCCCTCAAGCTGACCGCAGGCATAGCCCTCACCGGCGCTTTCGCCCTCACGGGCTGTGGACGCAGCGACAACACCGCCGCCGCGACAGCCACCGCCGCGCCTGTCGACACCTCGCCGGCCACCGGCACCGTCACCGTCTGGGCCGCCCAGGGCGATGCCGATGTGCTCGACAAGGTCATCAAGCCCTTCAAGGCCGCGAACCCCGACGTCACCGTGAAGGTGACGCTGATCCCGAACGGCGAGTACTACACCAAGCTCCAGTCGGCGATCGCGGCGGGCAAGGGGCCCGATCTCGCCCAGTTCTTCCCCGAGTCGCAGTCGCAGTTCCTCAACCCGTCGATCCTGCGGCCCGTCCCGGACGGCCTCGTCGACAAGGCGGGCTTCTTCGAGAGCCTCTGGGCCGCAGGCGTGGCCGGAAACGTCGCCTACACCGTGCCCTGGTACGCGTACACCTACGCGCTCGTCTACCGCGCCGACCTCGCGAAGAAGGCAGGCGTGAAGGCGCCGGCCAAGTGGGACGAGACGGTGCCGTTCCTCAAGGCGCTCCAGGGTGCCGGCGCCGAGCGAGGCCTCGGAGCCGACATCGGCTGGGACATCTTCAACGGTCAGGACGTCGCGATGTACGCCTGGCAGGCCGGAGGTTCGCTGCTCTCCTCCGACGGGAAATGGACCCTCGACACCCCGGCGATGGTCGACGCCCTCCAGTACAACGCGTCGTTCTTCACCTCCGGCACTGCCGACACCGCCGGGCCCACCTTCCTCGACGCGCAGCCGTACTTCGTGTCCGGCAGGACCGCCATGATGATCACGGGTCCATGGGTGATCGGACAGCTCGACGCCGCCGCGAAGAAGGACGGCTGGACGGCCACCCATGTCGCCACGGCCCCGCTGCCCGCCGGAGCATCGGGCAGCAACTCCTTCTCCGCCGGAGGCAGTTGGGGCGTCCTCGCGGGAGCCGGCAACGCGGACGCGTCATGGAAGCTCGTCCGGTATCTCACGAAGCCGAGCACACAGGTCGCGCAGTACAGGGCGTACAGCTCGCTGCCGGCCGTCATCTCCGCGTGGGACGACCCCGCCATCGCGGACCAGCCTCTCCTCGACGCCTTCCTCACCCAGCTGAAGAACACCCGGGCGTTCCCGCAGGTGAACACCTGGCAACAGGTCGCGACGCGGCTGGGCAAGGAGATGGAGGCCGTGGCCAAGGGCACGGAGACCGCCGCCAAGGCCGCCGCGAACGTCCAGTCGTACGCCGACAGTCTCGGCACGGGGGCGAAGTGAGCCGCGGATGACCACGACCATCAGCCCGGGAGCGCCGCGCCGGACGCGCCGCTCCCGGGGTTCCGGAAACTCGCGGAGCGCGCGCCGAACCGCCGTCGCCTGGCTGTTCCTCGCCCCGTTCGCCGTCGTGTTCCTGCTCTACACGGCGATCCCCACCGTCGCCGCGCTCGGGTTCAGCCTCACCGACCTGCGGGGCACGGACCTGCGGCATCCGTTCGCGGTCGACTTCACCGGCCTGGACAACTACCTCCGGCTGTTCCAGGACCAGAGCTTCCTGCGGGACATCCTCAACACCGCCCTCTTCGTGGTCGTCGGGGTGCCGCTGACCATGGGGCTCGGGTTCGCGCTGGCCGTCGTGCTGAACTCCGGTGTCCGCAGGCTGCGCGGGGTGTTCCGTACGGTCTTCTTCGCACCGGTCGTCACCAACGTGGTGGCCGTCGCCCTGATCTGGCAGTACGCCTTCAACTCCGACGGCACCGTCAACAAGGTGCTCGGCGCTGTCGGCCTCGCCGGGCCGAACTGGCTGGACGATCCGAACCTGGCGATGCCCGTCGTCATCCTGCTCGGCGTGTGGCGCAACTTCGGCACCGCGATGGTGCTGTTCCTGGCCGGTCTGCAGGCGATACCGGAGGACGTGTACGAGGCCGCCGCCCTCGACGGGGCGGGCCGGTGGCGGCAGTTGAGGCACATCACCCTGCCGCTGCTGCTGCCCACCACCCTCATGGTGTCGGTGCTGCTGACCGTCTTCTACCTCCAGGTGTTCGACGAGCCGTATCTGCTCACGAACGGCGGCCCGTTGGGCTCCACCGAGTCGATGGCGCTGTACACCTACCACCAGTTCGGCTCGGGCGAGTTCGGGGTCTCCTCGGCCGCGTCCTTTGTGATGCTGCTGCTCGTGGCCCTGGTGAGCGTCGTCCAGTTCCGACTGCTGAGGTCCCGCTCATGACCGCCCTGGCCGCCTTCGAGAGCGCCCGTACGACCACCGACCGGGCCGCCGCGTCCCGCCGGTCCCTCTCCCGGCCGCTGCTCTACGGCGCACTGGTGCTGTGCGCCCTTCTCACCCTGCTCCCGTTCGTCTGGGTGGCGAGCGGCTCGCTGCGCGGCCTCGACGAGATCCGCTCCGACCCCGGTGCCTGGCTCCCGCACCACGTCACCCTCGACAACTTCACCCGGCTGTTCCGGACCGCCGGATTCGGGCGGTTCCTCGTCAACAGCGTCGTGGTCGCGGCCCTCGTGGTGGCAGGCAACATCGTGGCCGCGTCGGCCGCCGGATACGCCCTGGCCAAGCTTGACTTCGCGGGCCGGAGGATCGCGTTCGGCGCGGTCATGGCGGCGATGATGGTGCCGTTCAGCACGGTGTTCGTCACCCAGTTCGTGCTCACCGTGGACATGGGACTCGCGGACACCCTGACCGGAATCGCCCTCCCGGGCATCGCCCTGCCACTGTCGGTCTTCATCATGCGGCAGTACGCGATGTCCATCCCGGACGAGCTGTTGGAGGCGGCCCGGATCGACGGCGCGGGCGAGTTCCGGATCTTCTTCCGGATCTTCCTGCCGCTGGCCGGCCCGGCTGTCGCGACGATCACGATCATGTCGTTCCTGTCGTCGTGGAACAACTTCATCTGGCCGCTCATCGTCGCCCAGAGCATGGACACCTACACGCTGCCGGTGGGCCTCGCCGCGACCAGCCAGGCAGCCGCGCACGTCACCGACTACGGTCTGCTGCTGGCCGGCGCGATCGTCGTGATGCTGCCGGTCCTGGTGCTCTTCCTGTTCCTCCAGCGCTACTTCGTGCAGGGCATCTCCGGATCGGGACTGCGGTGACCGCCATGGACCACATCGACGGCACCACCGGAATCGGCGGCATCGCGGTCACCGTCCACGCCCCCGCCGGGCCGGTCGTCGGCCGTCGCACCGGCTCCGTGCGGCGGTTCCTCGGCATCCCGTACGCCCAACCACCGACCGGTGTACGGCGGTTCGCGGCACCGCTGCGACGCGACCGGTTCCCGGCGCCGTTCGACGCGTCCCGGCCCGGGCCCACCTCGCAACGCGTGCCCCTGTTCGCCACGACCACGGTGCCGGAGCCGTCGGTGCCCGGCGACGACATCCTGAACCTCTCCGTCGTCGCTCCCGCCCAGGTCGCCGGTCACGCGGCGCCCTGCCCGGTGCTGGTGTGGATCCACGGCGGCGGCTTCCTCGGGGGCAGCCCGGCGAGTCCGTGGTACGACGGCCGTTCGTTCGCCCGGGACGGCGTCGTCTGCGTCACCGTCGGCTACCGGCTGGGCGTCGACGGATTCGCCCCGCTGGACGACGTACCCACCAACCTCGGGCTGCGGGACCTGCTGCTCGCGCTCGACTGGGTCCGGGAGAACATCGCCGCGTTCGGCGGTGATCCGGGCCGGGTCACCCTCGCCGGTCAGTCGGCCGGGGGCGCGGCGGTGCTCGCGCTGCTCTCGTCGCCGACCACGAGCGGCCTCTTCCAGCGGGCGGTCTGTCTGTCCGGCGGCCTCTTCGCAGGGGAACGGGAGGCGGGCCGCCGGTTCGTCGAACGGCTCGGGGAACGGGTCGGGACGCCGCCGACGCGGGCCGGATTCGGCAGCCGCACCGAGGAGCTGCTGCAACGGGCCGTCATCGGCCTGCGGGACGAACTCGGCGACGACACGATCCCGTTGGGCCCGGTCATCGGCGACGACGTCCTGCCGGTGTCCGTCGCCGAAGGACTCTCCGGAAACGGACACGACATACCTCTGCTGCTCGGCGCGACGGGCGACGAGTTCGACTGCGGTGCCGCGCCGGAGAACCCGCACCCGAGCCCGTACAGCCCGGCCGGACTCGCCGCCGCCCGGGCGGCGGGCACCCGGGTGACGGACACCCTGTTCCGGGCCGCCTGCCCACGCGTGGCCGCCGCGCGCCGCGACGCCGGCGCCGGTACCTGGCTGTACTCCTTCGAGTGGCCCTCCCCCGTGCTCGGCGGCGCCGGGCACTGCGTCGACATCCCGTTCTTCTTCGACCTGCTCGACGCACCGGGCGGCGCGAAGGCGCTCGGACCGTGCCCGCCCGTGGAGTTGGCCGCCGCGATGCACGCCGATCTGGTCGGCTTCGTCCACGGCCGGGAGCCGGAGTGGGCGCGGGCGACCGGTGGATCCGGTGATCCGGCGCGCGAGTACGGCCGGCCGGGCGCGGCCCTCGTCGCCGACACGACAGGCGTGTTCGATCCCGTCGTACGGCCCGAGTCCGGGGTGGTGGAGGCATGCTGATGTCCGGGGCGAACGGCACGAACGGCCTGAATCAGAGCGCCGTCCGGCGCGTCAACACCTCAGTGATCCTGCGGGCGTTGGCGGTGTCGGCCGAGCCGATGACGTTGACCGCGCTCGCCGGGCGGGCCGGTCTCTCGCGCCGGACCATCGAAATCGTCCTGGACTCGCTCGTCGAGGCGGGCTGGGTCGCGGAGTTGGCCCGGGTGCCGACCAGCGGGTGCGCGGGCCGTCCCGCCCGACGGTACGAACTACGGGCGGAGCACGCCCTGTTGGCGGCTGTGCACTTCACCACCTCGGGTGCGTCCGCGGCCGTCGCGGACGTCCGGGGCCGTGTTCTCGGCCGCGCGCAACGGACGCTGCGCGCCTACCAGGATCCGCGGGCCACGCTGGACGACATGGCTGCGCTGGTGCGGGAGGCGCTCGACGACGCGGGCGGGTCGGTGGACCGGCTGCGGGCCGGTGCGGTCGCGAGCGGAGGTGCCGTCGACGACGACGGGGTCATCCGCCGCCTGGTGCACACGACCCGATGGGAGGGCGTGCGTCTGCCCGACGAGCTCACGCGGCGCGTCCCGGTGCCCTGGTTCGCGGACAACGACTCCAACCTCGGTGCGCTCGCGGAGCGTTGGCGGGGCGCGGCCGACGACCACGACAACGTCGTCTGGGCGGTGCTGGGCAACCGGACCGGTCTCGGCATTCTCATCCGGGGTGAGGTGCACCGCGGTCTCGACGGCGCCGCCGGTGAGATCGTCGAGGCGGCCTCGATCCCGGCGGGCTCGGTCGAGAACCGCCCGGTGGCATGGCTCACCTCACCGGATCCGGCCAGGCGCGCGGTCGCGCTCGGCCGGTTCGAGACGGCCCGTGAGGGGGATGTCGCCGCGCTCGCCGAGGTCGACGAGCTCGTGGAACACATCGCGTCGATCCTCACGACCCTGTCGTGGACCATCGCGCCGTCCCTCATCGTGCTCGGCGGCGGTCTGGAGGACGCGGCCGACGTGCTGCTGCCCCGGGTACGTGCGGCGCTGCGCCGTGCCCGCAACCCGGCCGTCGAACTGCGTGCCACGGTCCTGGGCCGTGAGGCCCCCCTCGTGGGCGCCGTGAAGCTGGCCCTGGACCGCATGGACACCGAGCTGTTCGGTCCCCTCGTCCCCGGCGCGTGACCCCGCGCGCCTCCCTCTCCCAGCACCAACAGCGGTACAAGACATGGAGTTTCACTGTGACCGACACCCCCCACACCGATGTCCTCGTCGTCGGCAGCGGCATCATGGGAGCCGTCGTGGCCCGACTGCTGCGGGACACCGACCCGACGCTGCGCATCACGATGGTCGACGGCGGCGAGGCGATCGGCACGGCCCCCGGTGTGCACCTGCACGATGTCGACGACCCCGTCCTGTGGGAGCGCTACAACGACCGGGTCACCACCGGCATCCAGGGCATGTACACGGGCGCCGAAGTGGTGCGTGAGGTCGCGGACGGCATCGACGAGCTGACGCCCGGCATGTTCCACGCGCTGGCCTTCGGCGAGGACGCCGAGGCGATGCCCGCGACGGCGCTCGCGTGGAACGCGGGCGGCATGGGCGTGCACTGGACCGCGGCGACGCCGTGGCCCGCCGGGAGCGAGGTGTTCGACTTCGGCGACCCGGCGGGCTGGGCGGCGGACCTGGACACCGCACGCCGACTGCTCGCGGTCACACCCGCCCCGATCGGCCCGACCGAGGTCGGCGACCTGGTCCTCGACGCACTGCGCCGACGCTACGACGGTGCCGGACCCTACGACCGGCGTCCGCAGCCCATGCCCATGGCGGTCACCGCGACGCCCTCGGGCCCCCTCCCGCGCACCGCCCCGGGGACGATCCTCCCCGCGATCGCGACGGGCGGGGACCCCGCGTTCACCCTGGTCACCGGTACCCTCGCGACCTCGCTCATCGTGTCGTCGGACGGCCGGGTCGCCGGCGCCCGGCTCCGGCGCGTCGCCGACGGCGCCGAGTCCGAACTCCGTGCGGACACAGTGGTGGTGTGCGCCGACGCACTGCGCACCCCGCAGTTGCTGTTCGCCTCGGGCATCCGCCCCGCCGCCCTGGGCCGGTATCTCAACGAGCACGCCTTCGTCACCGCCCGCGTACTGCTCGACCTCGACCGGTTCGGCATCGCCCTCGACGCCCTGCCGCTCCCCCGCGTCGGCGAGTTCTGCACGGACTCGCTCTGGCTGCCGCAGAACGGCGCGGCGCAGCCGTTCCACGGCCAGATCATGAACAGGACGTACGTGGACGACGACGGCCGTCCTCTCGCGCACTCCGTGGGTCTCGCGCTGTACGTCCCCGTGGAGTCGCGCCCCGAGAACCGGCTGGTGTTCTCGGAGTCGGCCACCGATCTCGCCGGACTGCCCCGGATCGGCGTCGAGTTCGCCTACTCCGCCGCCGACCGGACCCTTGTCGGGCGAGCGCTCGCCGAAGTCCGGGCGATCGCCGAGGAGTTCGGCCCGTTCGACCCGGCGACCGAGTCGGCGCTGCTGCCGCCCGGCTCGTCGCTGCACCTGACCGGCACGGTCCGCTCCGGCGTCGCCGACGACGGCACCAGTGTCTGCGGCCCGGACGGCAGGGTGTGGGGCTTCGACAACCTGTACCTCGCCGGCAACGGCGTGGTCCCCACCGCGATGGCCGCCAACGTCACCCTGACGGGCGCGGTGACGGCCGTACGCGCGGCCCGAGCCGTCACCGAACACCGCACCGCGCTCGCCGCGCACTGAATTCCGCCGAACCTTCGTACCTTGCAAGGGAGTTGGAACGTGATCGACATCGCGAAGGAATACCGGGTGGCGCTGCCGGCCTGGATCGACGACGAGTTGGCCGAGGTGCCTCCCGTCGTCCCCGACCGCGCCGACCGGATGCGCCTCGTGCACCGTCTCGCGGACCGCAACTGGCGTGAGGGCAACGGCGGTCCGTTCGCGGCCCTCGTCGCGGAACAGGACACCGGCCGGATCGTCTCGGTCGGGGTGAACGTCGTCCTCGCCTCCGGTGTCTCCAGTGCGCATGCCGAGGTCGTCGCGCTGGGGCTGGCCCAAACAGCCGTCGGTGGCTGGGACCTGGGCGGCGAGGGTCTGACGGCACACGAGCTGGTCGTCAACTGGCGTCCGTGCGTGCAGTGTTACGGCGCGACCATGTGGTCCGGGGTGCGCGGTCTCGTGGTCGCCGGCGAGGGACCGGAGCTGGAGGAGATCACCACGTTCGACGAGGGCCCGCTCGGCGCGGACTGGGCCGAGCAGTTCGAGGCGCGCGGCATCGAGGTCGTCCAGGACGTGCTGCGTGAGGAGGCGCTCGCCGTGTTCCGGAACTACCGGGAAGCGGTCGACGCCGACGGGGTCGTGGTCTACAACGCCCGTGGCGGTGACGAGTGACTCCGCCGGCCGAAGCCGCCGAGCCGCGCTTCGCCACCGATGTCATCACCTTCTACCACCCGGCCTTCTGGGGACTCGAAACCCCGGACGCCGTAAGGCAGTTGGCTCTCGCCGACGCAGGCCGCTTCTGGGAGCGGATACTGGACGCGCTGGCCCTGGCCGGTGTCAGCGGTGTCGAGCTGACCTTCGCGCCCGGCGACATCGGGTCGGCCCTGCGCGCCTTCGGCAGCGCCTCCTCGTTCCGGCGCGCGCTGGAGGCCCGGGGCCTGAGCGTCGTGAGTGCCTTCGTCGCCGGGAGCGACGCCCCGGACTGGCGGCACGGCGACAGCCTGCCCGCGATCGTCGCCGACGCCGAGCGCCGTGCCGCCTTCGTCGCCGAGGCCGGGGCGGACCTCCTGGTCACCGGGCTGCCCATGCGGACGACGTTCGGGACGCGTCCGCCCTTCTTCGTCGACGCCGCGTACATGTCCCGGATGGCCGACATCGCGCATGCGGTCGGCGACGCTGTCGCCCGGCACGGTGTGCGGCTCGCCTTCCACACGGAGTCCAACAGCACGCTCTGGTACGAGCGGGACATCGACCTGTTCATGGCGCTGACCGACCCGCGCTATGTGTGGCTGTGCCCCGACTCGTGCCACATCGCGCTCGGCGGCGGGGATCCCGTGGCCGTCGCGCGTCGCCACGCGCAGCGGATCGCACTGGCCCACTGGAAGGACGCGGTCGGGCCGATCGACGTCGAACTCACCATCGACGACACGGTGTTCGCCCAGCAGCAGCCCTACATGACCGAACTGGGCACGGGCATCGTGGACTGGCCGGGCTGGGCCGACGCGATGTCCCGCACACCCGGCGCCGGCACCGTGCTCATCGAGCTGGACGAGGCGCCGGACCCCGTGGCGGCCCTCCGGGCGGGGGTGGCTGTCGCGCGTCGGGCACTGGCGTGATCGGCTGCGCGCCCCGGACGACGAACCGACGCCGGTGGGTCCGTACCGCCCGCACACCCGCACTGCCCGCCCGCGCCCTCATCGCTCGAACCGGTACCCCGTCCCCGGCTCGGTGATCAGGTGGCGCGGATGCGCGGGGTCCGGCTCCAGTTTGCGGCGGAGTCGGGCCATGTGGACGCGCAGATGGTCGGTCCCGCTGTGCCGACCGGCGCCCCACACCTCCTGGAGCAGGTGCTTCCGGCTGATGAGACGCCCCGGGTTGGTCACCAGGATCTCCAGCAGATGCCATTCGGTGGGAGTGAGCGGGATGTCCCGGCCGCCCCGCGTGGCCCTCTTGGCGCTCAGGTCGACGACGAAGCCGTCGGTCGTGACGACCGTCGCCCCGGGGGCGAGCGGGACCTCCTCCGTGCGGCGGACGGCGGCCCGCAGTCTGGTCAGGAGTTCACCCATGCCGAACGGCTTGGTGAGGTAGTCGTCGGCGCCCGCGTCCAGCGCCGCCGCCTTCTCGTCGGACGACCGGCGCGCCGACAGCACCAGGATCGGAACCCGGGTCCAGCCGCGCAGCGCCCTGATGACATCGACGCCGTCCATGTCGGGCAGGCCCAGGTCCAGTAACACGACGTCCGGCAGACGGGCCGCCGCCAGCCGGAGGGCCGTGGTGCCGTCCGGCGCCGCGTCCACTCCGTACTGGCGTGCCCGCATGTTGATCACGAGTGCTCGTACGAGCTGGGGGTCGTCTTCCACGACCAGCACCCGGGTCATCACCGAATCACTGGCCCCTGATCAGTTCCCTGAGCGCGATGTTGAGCTCCAGGACGTTGACCCGGGGCTCCCCCATGAACCCGAGGGTGCGGCCCTCCGTGTGGTCGTCGACCAGCTTCCGCACCCGGGCGACGGACAGACCGTCGCGCTCGGCGATCCGGTGGACCTGGAGGTCGGCGTAGGCCGGGGAGATGTCCGGGTCCAGGCCGGAGCCGGAGGACGTGACCGCGTCGGCGGGTACGTCGGACGGCCTGACCTTGTAGTCGGCGGTCGAGTTGTCCTTGACGACCTTTGCCTTCGCCTCCTTGACCCACTTGATCAGGTCGGGATTGTCGGCGGAGCGGTTGGTGGCGCCGGAGAGGATCAGCTTGTACTGCGTGTTGACCGAGTTCACACCCAGGCCATTGGCCGGGCGGGGCTGGAAGTAGTCCAGGCTGTACCCCTGTTGACCGATCAGCGAGGAACCCACCACCTTCCCCTCCGACCTGATCTCCGAGCCGTTCGCCTTGCCCGGGAATACCGCCTGGGCAACACCTGTGACGGCCAACGGGTAGATCACACCTGTGAGCACGGTCAACACCAGCAGGGCACGCAGCCCCGCTCCCAGCAACCGGGCAGTGTTCGTAACCGAGTTGTTCATGACGTCACCCAATGCCGGGGATGAGGGAGATCAGCAGGTCGATGATCTTGATGCCGATGAAGGGGGCGATCAGGCCGCCGATGCCGTAGATCCCGAGATTGCGGCGGAGCATCCGGTCGGCGCTCATCGGCTTGTACCGCACACCCCGCAGTGCGAGCGGCACCAGCGCGATGATGATCAGCGCGTTGAAGATGACGGCGGAGAGGATCGCGGAGTCGGGCGAGGACAGGTTCATGATGTTGAGCCTGTCGAGGCCCGGGTAGACGGCCGCGAACAGCGCCGGGATGATCGCGAAGTACTTCGCGACGTCGTTGGCGATGGAGAACGTCGTCAACGCGCCCCGGGTGATGAGGAGTTGCTTGCCGATCTCGACGATCTCGATCAGCTTCGTCGGGTTCGAGTCGAGGTCGACCATGTTGCCGGCCTCCTTCGCCGCCGACGTGCCCGTGTTCATCGCGACGCCGACGTCCGCCTGGGCGAGCGCGGGCGCGTCGTTGGTCCCGTCGCCGGTCATGGCGACGAGCTTGCCGCCCGCCTGCTCCCGCTTGATCAGGGCCATCTTGTCCTCGGGGGTGGCCTCCGCGAGGAAGTCGTCGACGCCCGCCTCCTCGGCGATGGCCTTGGCGGTCAGCGGGTTGTCGCCCGTGATCATGACGGTCTTGATGCCCATGCGGCGCAGCTCGTCGAACCGCTCCCGCATGCCCTCCTTGACGACGTCCTTGAGGTGGATGACTCCCAGCACCCGTGCCCCGTCGCTGTCTTCGACGGCCACCAGCAGCGGTGTACCGCCCGCCTCGGAGATCCGGTCGGTGAGCGCGCCGGCGTCCTCGGACACGACACCCCCCTGCTCCTTCACCCAGGCGACGACCGAACCGGCGGCACCCTTGCGGATCTTCCTGCCGTCCACGTCCACGCCCGACATCCGGGTCTGGGCGGTGAAGGCGATCCACTCGGCGCCGGCCAACTCGCCCTGGTGGCGTTCGCGCAGCCCGTACCTCTCCTTGGCCAGCACGACGATGGACCGCCCCTCGGGCGTCTCGTCGGCCAGCGAGGACAGCTGTGCGGCGTCCGCGACCTCCGCCTCGGTGGTGCCGCTCACCGGCACGAACTCCGAAGCCTGCCGGTTGCCGAGCGTGATGGTGCCGGTCTTGTCGAGCAGCAGGGTGGAGACGTCACCGGCGGCCTCAACTGCCCGGCCGGACATGGCGAGTACGTTGCGCTGCACCAGCCGGTCCATGCCCGCGATGCCGATCGCGGAGAGCAGCGCGCCGATCGTGGTCGGGATGAGACAGACCAGTAGGGCGACCAGCACGACCATCGTCAGATGGGTGCCCGCGTAGTCAGCGAGCGGCGGCAGAGTGGCCACCGCGAGCAGGAAGACGACGGTCAGCGAGGCCAGCAGGATGTTCAGCGCGATCTCGTTCGGCGTCTTCTGCCGGGCCGCGCCCTCGACCAGGGCGATCATGCGGTCGATGAAGGTCTCGCCGGGCTTCGTCGTGATCTTGACGACGATCCGGTCGGACAGCACCTTCGTGCCACCGGTGACGGCCGACCGGTCGCCGCCCGACTCCCGGATGACCGGCGCCGACTCCCCGGTGATGGCCGACTCGTCGACGGACGCCACACCCTCGACGACGTCACCGTCGCCGGGGATGACGTCACCGGCCTCGCAGACGACACGGTCGCCGACGCGCAGCTCGGTGCCGGGCACCTGCTCCTCTCCGTCCCCGACGAGCCGTCGCGCGACGGTGTCGGTCTTGGCCTTGCGCAGGGTGTCGGCCTGGGCCTTGCCACGCCCCTCGGCGACCGCCTCCGCCAGATTGGCGAAGATCACGGTCAGCCAGAGCCAGGCGCTGATGGTCCAGCCGAACCAGTCGCCCGGGTCCTTGAAGGAGAACACCGTCGTCAGCACCGACCCGACCAGCACCACGAACATGACAGGGGACTTGACCATGACCCGTGGGTCGAGCTTGCGGCAGGCGTCCGGCAGCGACCTCAGCAGTTGCCCGGGGTCGAAGAGGCCCGCGCCGACACGGTTCTCGGCGGGCTGGTGGCCGGTGGGTACGTCGCTGTGCGGCGCCCGGGCCGGAGTGGCTGTGGACATCGCGTCCTCTTGCTCGGTCGTGTCGGTCGTGTCAGTTGTGTCGGTCGTCATGACGCCAGCCCCTCGGCCAGCGGCCCCAGCGCCAGAGCCGGGAAGTAGGTCAGGCCGGTGATGATGAGGATCGCGCCCACCAGCAGACCCGTGAACAGGGGTTTCTCGGTCCGCAGGGTGCCCGCGGTGACCGGGACCGGCTGCTGTTCGGCGAGCGAACCGGCCAGCGCCAGGACGAACACCATCGGCAGGAACCGGCCCAGGACCATGGCCAGGCCCAAGGTGGTGTTGAACCACTGGGTGTCCGCGTTCAGCCCGGCGAAGGCCGAACCGTTGTTGTTCGACGCGGAGGTGTAGGCGTAGAGGATCTCGGAGAAGCCGTGCGCCCCGCTGTTGGTCATCGAGTTGCCGGGCGTCGGCAACGCCATCGCCGCTGCCGTGAAGACGAGCACCAGGGCCGGGGTGATCAGGATGTAGCAGGCCGCGAACTTGATCTCGCGGGTGCCGATCTTCTTGCCGAGGTACTCGGGCGTACGGCCGACCATGAGCCCCGCGATGAACACCGCGATGACCGCCATGATCAGCATGCCGTAGAGGCCGGAGCCGGTGCCGCCGGGCGCGATCTCGCCCAGCATCATGCCGAGCATGGTGATGCCGCCGCCGAGCCCGGTGAACGAGGAGTGGAAGGAGTCCACCGCTCCCGTGGACGTCAGCGTGGTCGACACCGCGAAGATGGACGAGGCTCCGACCCCGAACCGGGTCTCCTTGCCCTCCATGGCGCCCCCCGCGATCTGGAGGGCCGGCCCGTGGTGGGCGAACTCGCTCCACATCGTCAGGGCGACGAAGCCGACCCAGATGGTGGCCATGGTCGCGAGGATGGCGTAGCCCTGCCTGACCGAGCCGACCATGACCCCGAAGGTGCGGGTCAGCGCGAACGGGATCACCAGCATCAGGAAGATCTGCAGCAGGTTGGTGAACGGCGTCGGGTTCTCGAAGGGGTGCGCGGAGTTGGCGTTGAAGTAGCCGCCGCCGTTGGTACCGATCTCCTTGATGGCCTCCTGCGAGGCGACAGCACCCCCGTTCCACTGTTGCGAGCCGCCCATGAACTGGCCGACCTCGTGAATGCCGGAGAAGTTCTGGATCACGCCGCACGCGACCAGCGCGACCGCGACGACGACGGAGAACGGCAGCAGGATGCGTACGACACCACGCACCAGGTCGGACCAGAAGTTGCCCAGTTCGCCGGTGCGAGAGCGGGCGAACCCGCGTACGAGGGCCACCGCGACGGCGATGCCGACGGCTGCCGAGACGAAGTTCTGGACGGCAAGACCGGCGGTCTGCACGACGTGACCCATGGCCTGTTCGCCGTAGTAGGACTGCCAGTTGGTGTTGGTCACGAAGGACACGGCGGTGTTGAACGCCTGGTCCGGGTCGATCGAGGAGAAGCCGAGCGAGCCGGGCAGAACGCCCTGGAGCCGCTGGAGCAGATAGAGGAACAGGACACCCACGGCCGAGAACGCGAGGACACCGCGCAGGTACGCGGGCCAGCGCATCTCCGTGTCCGGATCGGCGCCGATGCCCTTGTAGATCCACTTCTCCACACGCCAGTGCCGGTCGGAGGAGTAGACCCTGGCCATGTAGTCGCCGAGCGGGATGTGGGCGAGCGCCAGTGCCCCTATGAGGGCGAGCAGCTGGAGCACGCCGGCGAGTACGGGACCCATGACGTGACTCAGAACCTCTCCGGGAAGATCAGGGCGAGGACGAGATAGCCCAGCAGGGCGACGGCCACGACGAGGCCGACAACGTTCTCGGCGGTCACAGCTTCGTCACCCCCTTGGCGGCGACAGCCACCAGCGCGAACACCGCGATCGTGATGACGACGAAGGCCAGATCGGCCATCGCGAGCTCCTAGCGAGACGTGAGGTGTGGATCGGTTCGGACAGTCAGAGCAAAGCGCCTCGCCGGCCGGATCCGGCCGCCGTTGACGGCTCCCATACGGCCGTCCAGCAGCTCTTGACGGAACCCATACGCACCCGCGAGATCACCACCGGGAGTCGGCCACGCCCCTGATGACTCCACCCGAAAGATCCGATAATCATGCGGTTCGTCCGAACGGGCCGATTCGATCTTCTTCACCGATCCCATACATAGCTTGATGGGGGTGTTCGCTCCACGAGACGAGGACACAGTGTTCAGAGCAGAACCAGGTACCGCCGCCTCGCGCCGGCGCCTGCACGACGCTCCGCCGGGACGGCGGAGACGACTGGCCGGTCTGACCGGTCTGAGTCTCGCGCTGGTCGCGACCGGTTCACCGGCGCTCGCGGCCACCGGGCTCGGCCCGCTCGCCGCGAGCACGCGGGCCGCCGCCACCGACGGCACTCTGACGGTGCGGGTCGTCACCGAGGTGGACGCGGACGGCGCGTACGACAGCGTGCTGGAGCAGGGTCTCGCCGGCGCCAAGGTCACGCTGACGGACGACGCCGGCCAGGTCCGGACCGTGACGACCGGCACCAACGGCACCGCCGTCTTCGCGGCCACGACCGAGCTCACCGGCGGCAAGTACCGCGTCCAGGTCACCAACCCGAATCCCGACACCCTCTCCCCCGCCGTCGCGGGCCTGGGCTCGGGCGCCGACGTCATGCGCAGCAACGTCGGCTTCGTCGACGTCTCCGGCGGTACGGACGTCACGTACACCACCGGCTTCTGGGACCCCGGCCTCTACTGCCAGGAGAACCCGAACCTGGTCACCTGCAACCTCGCCAAGGGCGACGCACCGAACACGTACAAGGGCCTGGTGTCCTTCGGCGGGGACTTCAACGGCCCCAACTCCGACGGAAACGTCACCCAGCTGACCGACAACACGAAGCAGCAGGCCGTGTTCGGCATCGGCGTGGACCGCACCGGCAACAAGTACATGGGCACGCTGGTCAAGCGGCACACGGCCTACGGCCCGGCGGGCAACACCAACACGATCTACCGCCAGTTCGGCACCACTGACACCGTCGACACCTTCGTCACGCTGCCCGGCACACTCACCGCGCACGAGACCACCGACAACTGGCTGCACGACAACGCCGTGTACAGCAAGGTCGGCCGCGAGGGCATCGGAGACGTCGACGTCTCCGGCGACGGAAAGACGTTGTACGCGGTCAATCTCAGCGACTCCAAGCTGTACAGCGTGGCCGTTCTCGGCTCCGGCGCGACCGCCAGGCCCGGTACGCAGACGGCGTACGACATCCCGAGGCCGCAGGCCTGCGTCGGCCAGTGGCACCCGTACGGCATCGGTGTGCGCGGCAAGCGCGTACTGGTCGGCGGTGTGTGCGGCGCCGAGACGACCGTCACCACGGATCTCCAGTGGGGCGACCCGTCGCAACTGAGCGCGCACGTCTACGAGTTCACGAACGGCGCGTTCAGTGAGATCTTCACGCATGCGCTGAACTACCCGCGCGGCTGCGCCTACCGGTTCACCGGTCTGCCGGCCGACGCCTACCGCTGCACCAAGCCGTCCACGGTCGGCCAGGTGATGAGCGCCCAGTGGGAGGCCTGGAACGAGCGCGTCCCGGGCACGGAGACGCACTCCTTCATCTCCGCCCCGCAGCCCATCCTGTCCAACATCGAGATCGCCGACAACGGCGACCTGGTGCTCGGCTACCGCGACCGCTTCGGCGACATGACGGGCACGGCCACGTTCGCCCACAACTCCACGCAGCGTCCGCTGGTCACCGGCATCGCCGCCGGCGACGTACTGCGCGCCTGCAGGTCGGGGACGACGTACACGCTGGAGAGCGCCGGCGCCTGTGGTGGGCTGACCAGCAACCCGACACTGCCGACCAACGGAGAGGGCCCGGGCGGCGGCGAGTTCTACGACGACTCCACCGAGCTCAACGACGCGTTCCACGACCAGGTCGCCGAGGGTGGCACGGCGCTCCAGCCCTACCGCGACAGGCTGTGGAGCACGGTCTACGACCCGTACAACGCGTTCCAGCAGGGCGTCCGCCACTGGCCCGTCGACCCGGCCATGCGTAAACCCAGTGTCAAGGGCAACCTGCTCATCCAGGCGACCTGGAACAACGACCTCGCCCTCCGCCAGAACCTCTTCGGCAAGGCCAACGGTCTCGCCGACCTGGAACTCGTCTGCGACCAGGCGCCCGTCCAGATCGGCAACCGGGTCTGGTACGACTCGAACGGCGACGGCGTCCAGAACCCGTCCGAGCCGCCGGTGCCGGGCGTCGTCGTCAAACTGACGTCGACGGACGGACGTGAGCTGACCGCCACGACCGACGCCAACGGCGAGTACTACCTGGGCACGAAGGACGGCCTGACGCCGAACACGGAGTACGCGACCAGCTTCGACTACAGCGGGATCAACCCGTCGACGCTGCCCGGCTCCCCCACCCTCGCCCAGCTGAAGTGGACCCAGCGGAACGGAGGTTCCGACCGAGCGCTCGACTCGAACGTCGACTCGGCGGGCCGGACCACGGTGACCGTCGGCGACCCCGGCAACGTCAACCACACGATCGACGCGGGTCTGGTCGGTCCGATCGACAAGCTGGGCGACTTCGTCTGGTACGACACCGACGGCAACGGCATCCAGGACCCGGGCGAGCCGCCGGCGCCGGACATCACCGTCAACCTGTACAACGGCAACGGCGATCTGCTGGGGACCGTCAAGACCGACGCCACCGGCAAGTACCTCTTCGACAAGCTGGCCGACGGCACGTACAAGGTCTGCTTCGTGAAGCCGGCCGGCCATGCCTGGACCAGGCGGAACGCGGGCGCGGTGGGTGACGACTCGGTCGTCGACCCGGCCACCGGGTGCTCCCCGGTGGTCACCCTCGGGCCGGGCAACCGCCAGGACCTCACCCTCGACGCGGGTCTCGTCGAGCTCAACAGGCTGGGCGACCTCGTCTGGTACGACACCAACGGCAACGGCATCCAGGACCCGGGTGAGCCCGGTGCGAAGGATGTTCCGGTCGAGCTGATCGACCCCGCCACGGATGACGTGATCAGGACCACCACGACGGACGCGGCCGGGAAGTACCTGTTCACGGACCTGCCCGACGGGCGCTACAAGGTCTGCTTCCGCAGTCCGCGCGGCTACCTGTGGACCCTGCAGAACGCGGGCGCGGTGGGTGACGACTCTGTCGTCGACCCGACCGGCGGCTGCTCCCCGGTGGTCACCCTCGGACCGGGCAACCGCCAGGACCTCACCCTCGACGCGGGCCTGGTCAAGGAGTTGGCGCTGACGGTCGTCAAGACCGACAGGAAGACCGGCAAGCCGCTGCGCGGCGCTGTCTTCCAGCTGTGGCTCGACAGCAACGGCAAGTCCGGCCTCCAGCGGGGCGGCGCGACCAAGGACCGGATGGTCGGCGACTGTGTCACCGGCCGGACGGGCAAGTGCTCCTTCGACGACAACCGGATCGGCACGTACTACCTCGTGGAGAAGGACGTCCCCGAGGGTTACGTCCTGCCGGACAACCCGGTCTTCGGCCCCTACCGGCTGACCCTGGCCAACGGTACGGGCGCCGAAGGGCTGATCGTGAAGATCGCCAACGAGCGGGGTGAGCCGTGCAAGGGCAAAAAGTGCTGACGCCCTGCCCAGAGGGGTAACGGCCGCGCACCCGGGAGGGTGACGCGGAGCGGGCCGCGTACCGGTGTCGACCGGTACGCGGCCCGCCCGCATGTAGAGACGTCCCATGCGACGCATCAGCAGCGGCACGACCGAGAAGGCACCGAGAACACCCAGGCCGCGAAGGGCACGGCGGGCCTGGTGCGCGGTGGGCGTCCTCACCGCGGCGGCAGCCTGCGCCGGTCTCCTCCTCACCGGCGGCGATGCCGGCCCCCGGCCCCTCTCCGCCGACGAGGCCCAGCGCCTGGCCCTGGCCCGCTTCCGCACATACCGGATCAGCCCCTCGGAGATCACCGTCCACACGGCGTCGGGCGACGGCACGGCCGTGGTGCGCGCCGTCGTCGACCACCGCCGGCACCGGGCCGTCGGATGGTACGAGGTGACCGGCGCCGGACGTCCGAACAGCGGCCTGCTCGCCTGGGACCAGAGCGGGTTGGCGGTCGCCGACGGGTCCCCCACGGCTCCCGCCGAGGATGCGCTGCGCGCGGCGGGGCGGCTGAAGACGACCGCGTGGACGCGCCGCGCGTTCGGCGCGGCACCGCTCGACACGGCCCTGCGGCTGGCCCTGTCACTGGGCGCCGACCGGCCCGACAACGCGCAACTGCTCGCGCAGTCGGGGCCGTTGCGCTTGCGCGACGAGCGCGTGGACGGTCGGCGGTACGACGTCTTCTCGGGGCCTCGGCCCCGTCCGAACGCGTCCGCGTCCCCGGCCGGTTCTCCTCGTGACCGGTCTCCCCTGTCGTACTGGATCGACGACAAGGGGGGTATGCGGCGCGTTCGGGTGGATCTCGGTGAGGGTCGGACGGTCACTCTGGACCTGGGTGGAGTTCGAGTGCGGGGGGTTGTTCTCCCAGGTGCGCCCTGGGGGGAGCGATGAGGGTGGTGTGGCGGCTGCGGGTTCGCTGTGGCTTGTCGCGCCCACGCGGCGGAGCCGCACATCGATACAGCCCCGCGCCCCTTAGTCCGCACCCGGCAACGAGAACTCCTGCGGGTTCACCTTGCCCGGCAGGCCCACCGCCGCTCGCGCCGGAGTCGTGGCGGCTGCGGGCATCTGCTGTTGGCCGGGCGGCGCCGGGACGTCCTGGAACGAGACACCCGGGGGTGCCTGGACCGGGGACGGGTGGCCCAGCGGATCGCGTACCAACCCCGTGTCCGGCTCTGCCGGTGCGGCACCCCGCGTCCCCTTCCCGCAGCGTGTCTCGCGGGGGAGCCGCGCCGGGCTCGTGAGCGACTCCCCGTTGCCGGTGAAGCAGTTGCCGGCCGGGGTGCCGGTGGCCAGGACCAGATCGGTGCCGTTGGCGGTGACCCGGTTGGCGCGCACGGTGTTGGCACGCGCCGGATAGCCCTGTACGTCGCTCAGCAGCACCCCGGCCGCCCTGTTGCCGCTGATCAGGTTGCGCTCGATGACGTTGGCGCGCCCGCCGCCCGCCCCGACCCCGATGCCGAAGCCGCCGTCGGCCTGCTCGGGACTGGCGTCGTCGTTGTTGTCGGTGAGCGCGTTGCCCGCGACGATCGCGCCGTGCTGCGGGCCGAGCGCCTCCAGGTCGTTGGAGTTGAGGGTCAGGCCGACCCGGTTGCGGCGTGCCCGGTTGCCCAGCAGATACAGCCGTTCGGAGGCGTTGGTGACCTCCAGGCCCACCGCGTTGTGCTCGACGGTGTTGTGCCGGACGACCGTGTCGCAGGGGCGGCACTGGCCGACGTAGATCCCGGAGTCGGCGTGTCCGGAGGCGTAGGAGTGCTCGATGATCCCGCTGCGGGCGTCGAAGGCGTAGATGCCGTACAGCGCGTTGTTGTACGCGGTGACGTAGGAGGCCCGGAAGCCCTTCAGCGGAGGGAACCTGACGGTGTCCAGCGGGTCGTACGCCGAGCCGCCGGCCCGGCCCGCCCGCAGGGCCGACTCGTCGGTCACGCCGGTGAACAGGACGCCGTTGGCGAGGTGGTCGCGGACGGTCAGGTTCTCCACGACGGAGCCCGCGCCGGTCACGGTGATGCCGTTGGCGCGCTCGAACTCCCCGTCCACGACCACCCGGGAGCGGTCCAGGCCACGCAGCACGACCCGCGCCTTCGAGACGGTCACGCTCTCCCGGTAGACGCCGGGTGACACCAGCACGAGACCGCCCTCACCGACCCGGTCGACCGCTTCCTGAAGGGAGTCGGTGTCCTGCGGCACCCGGACCACCGAGGCCGGCGCGGCCCCGCCGGAGCCCCGGGGCGAGGAACCCGTACAGGCGGTGGCGCCGGTGAGGAGGCAGACGGCTACGAGCAGGCCCCGGGAGATGGTTCGCAGGGACACGGTTCGTCCGATTCGCGGAAAGAGAATGTTTGGCACGATCGCAGATGTATCGTCCCTTTCACTCTTATGACAGCACATGCCGCTTTTCCCACGCCCGACGGCGCGTCGGGCCCCGCACGCCGGGACGTCCTGACCCGCGCCGCCATCCTCGGCACCCTCGCCGCGACCACTTCCGCGTGCGCCGACGGTTCACGTTCCCTTCCCGTCGCCGCGGGCCCGCCGGCGTTCCGCTTCCGGGGCCCGCGCCAGGCCGGTGTGACGACGCCTCAGCAGACCGCCGCGCTCGTCATGGCGTACGACCTCGCCCCGGCGGTGCGGGGAGCGGGCGGCGTGCGTGCCCTGCGGGAGGTGTTCGGGCGGTGGACGCGGGCGCTGGCGGAGGTCCTGGACGGTGAACTCGCGCCGCCGACTCCCGTACAGGCAACGGAGATCAAGCAGATCGGGGGCGCCGGGAAGTCCCGGCTCACCGCGACCGTGGCGATCGGCCCCCGGCTCCCCCGGCTCCTGTGTGTCGCCGCGCCGCCCGCGCTGCGCGAGCTGCCGCCGTTCCCCGACGACCGGCTCGACCCCGCGTACGGCGGCGGCGATGTGCTGCTCCAGCTCTGCGCCGACGACCCGCGCGTCGCGACGGCGGCCGCGGACGCGCTGACCCGGCTGGCGGGCGACACCCTGCGCCCGCGCCGGCGGCAGACCGGGTTTCTGCCGCCGACCCCGGCCGGGCAGACACCGCGCAACCCGATCGGCTTCAAGGACGGCACGGAGAACCCGACACCCGAGGAGTGCGAGCGCTGGGTGTGGTCCGACGACGCCACGTTCCTCGTCGTACGCCGCGTCCACATCGACGTGGCCGGGTTCGCGCGGCTCGGCACGAGGCGGCAGGAGGAGATCATCGGGCGGCACCGGGCGAGCGGGGCGCCGCTGGGGCGCCGGCACGAGCACGACGACGTGGACATCTTCGCGAAGACCCCGCAGGGCCGGTACGTGATCCCGCTGGGGGCACACGTACGGGCGGCCAGTCCCCGGCTGGACGCCGGCGCGCGGATGCTGCGCCGGGGTTACGGCTACGACGCCGGGCGGGACGACCGGGGCCTGCTGTTTCTCGCCTTCATGCGTGATCCCACGCTGTTCGCGCGCGTCCAGCACCGGATGACGGCGACGGACGAGCTGAGCCGCTTCACCGAGCACCGGGGGTCGGCGGTGGCGTACGTCCTTCCGGGTGCCCTGCCGGGCGAGGATCTGGGGGCACGTCTGCTGGCGTGACGAGGTCCGCGGCCTCGGTAGGCCGGGGCGCCAACTTGCGTTCCGTACCCGGCTTCACGCCCCACACGTACACGGCGTCGTTCACGGCGAGGGTGTTCCACAGCCGCTGGGCGTCGTCGAGGCGCAGGTTGACGCAGCCGTGGGAGCCGCCGCTGAACAGGTCGCCGGGGGTGCCGTGGAAGGCCTGGCCGTCGCTGAAGAACTGGGAGTACGGCATGGGTGCGTTGTCGTACAGGTCGGAGTAGTGGTCGAGGTCCCGCCAGTAGACGGTGAACCAGCCGGTGCGGGTCTCGTAGCCGTCGCGCCCCGAGCGGATGGGCACGGGCGCGTACACGACCCGGCTACCGGTCTGCACCCACATCAGCTGCCGGGCCAGATCCACACAGGCGATGCGGTACGAGCGGACCGGGCACTTCCCGGCGGCGTTCGGGTCGGCACGCGCTTCGACGACGAGCATCGTGCGGTAGGTCGTCAGGCCCGCGTAACCGTCGGCGGGCCGCACCCCGTTGCGGCTCTGGAAGGCGCGGATCGCCTCGCAGTCGGCGGGCGTCTGCCGTCCGTCCACGGGCAGCCTCAGATGCTCCTCCAGCTCTTGCTGGTAGGGGCCGGTGCCGGCCTCGCAGGGCGAGGGGGCGGGGTCGGCCGCCACGGCGAGTCCCGTCGGCGGGAGCAATCCCAGCAGCAGCCCCAGGGCCAACACCGCCGTCGTACGAGGGATACGGCCTCGGGTTCTCGCCACAGCGCCTCCTCAGCGGTCCGGCTCGCGTTCTCCTCCCAGGGATACGTCACTTCGGCGGGGCGGGTCCGCTCGACCGGGCGGGGGCGGCGAACTCCGGTCCGCTTGCCGCGCCCCCGAAGGGGCGCGGGGCACCGCGCGACCAGCCACAACGGACCCGCACCCTCGACACCGCACTTCCCGTGGAGCGCTTAGCCCGAGCGGGTGCGCGGGCCGTCCGGCGCCGCCCGGTTCTGTCGCCCTCTCAGATCGATCGCCGTGAGCGCCATCGCGAGCGGGCCCGGCGCCAGGAACGCCAGCGGGACCATCGTCCAGGCACAGAGTGCGGCCGTCGCCAGGGCGAACAGGACGAGGGCGCTGCCGCCCGGGTCGCGGGCGGTTTCCCGGGCGGCGGCACCTACGGCGGCCGGCCAGTCGGTGAGCGACTCGGGGCGTCCGCAGGCGCGCAGGCCGGTGACGGCCGCGTACGCGCCGATCGCGGCGGCGACAGCCGCGAAGGCGGGCCCGCCCGGCAGGCCGGTGCGCACGAGCGCCAGGTCGGCGAGCACCAGCAGCACGCCCGCCAGGGCGGCAAGCCCGGCGGCCAGGTCGCCGACGCGCAGGCGCTGCCGCAGGAGGCGGAAGTAGCGCCCTGCGGTGGCCGGGCGGTCCTCCCGGGTGCCGCGCAGGATCTCGCAGGCCGTGGAGAGCGCGGCGGGGGCGGTCAGCAGCGGCAGGCTCACCAGCGCCGTGGCGAGGCCTACGCTCAGGACGTCCGCGAAGAGGGTCATGCGCGGGCCGAGGATCTCCCCCGGCTCACGGGTCGTACCACCACGTGCACCGCTCATCGGTTCACCCCTTGATCCCCGAGTTGGCCATGCCCTCCACCAGGAACCGCTGGAAGGCGAGGAAGAACAGGACGATCGGCAGCAGCGCGATCACCGACATGGCGAACATCGGGCCGAAGGCGGAGGTGCTGGACGCGTCCACGAACGACCTGAGCGCCAGGGTGAGCGTGAACTTGTCCGGCGAGAAGAGGTAGATCAGCTGGGTGAAGAAGTCGTTCCAGGTCCAGATGAAGGTGAAGATCGCGGTGGTGATCAGCGCGGGGCGGGTGAGCGGGAGGATCACCAGGAAGAAGGAGCGGAACGCGCCGCAGCCGTCGATGCGCGCCGCCTCCTCCAGCTCCCTCGGCAGTCCGCGCATGAACTGCACGATCAGGAAGACGAAGAACGCCTCCGTGGCGAGGAACTTGGGCAGGATCAGTGGCCAGTAGGTGTTCACCATGCCGAGCTGGTTGAAGATGATGTACTGCGGGATCAGCACCGCGTGGTGCGGAAGCATGATCGTCGCGATCATGAACGCGAAGAGCGGGCCCCGGAAGCGGAAGCGCAGACGCGCGAACGCGTAGGCCGCCAGGGAGCAGCTGAGTACGTTGCCGAGGACCGCGCCGCCCGCGATCAGCAGGGAGTTGGTGAGCAGGCGCCAGACGGAGACGTCGTTCACGCCGTCGAGCGCTGTCCTGTAGTTGGACCACTCCAGATGGCTCGGCAGCAGGTCGAGGCTGGCGATGACCTCGTTCGCGGGCTTGAGGGAGGTCGCGAGCAGCCAGGCCAACGGGTAGAGCATGACGAGGAGCGCGGCCACACAGCCGAGGTGCAGGGCGATCCGGCGTCGGGCAACTGGCTTCCGCGCAACGGGATTTGGGGTCGCGGCGGTCGTCATCGGACGCCCCCTTCGGTGTCGGAGGCGTAGAAGACCCAGGAGCGCGAGGTCCGGAAGAGCACGGCGGTGACGGCGCCGATGACGATCAGCAGTACCCAGGCCATCGCGGACGCGTAGCCCATGTGGGAGGCGACGAAGCCCCGGTCGTAGAGGTAGAGCGTGTAGAAGAGGGTCGAGTCGGCGGGGCCGCCCTTGCCGCCGCTCACCGCGAAGGCGGGGGTGAAGACCTGGAAGGCCTGGATCGTCTGGAGGACCAGGTTGAAGAAGATCACCGGGGACAGCATCGGCACGGTGATGGAGAGGAACCGGCGCCATCTGCTCGCGCCGTCCACCTCGGCGGCCTCGTACAACTCCCCCGGGATCTGCTGGAGTCCGGCGAGGAAGATGACCATCGGTGCGCCGAACTGCCACACCGTCAGCAGGGCCACGGTGACGAGCGCCCAGCCGGGCTTGAAGATCCAGCCGCCGGTGCCGAAGAGGTTGTCGACGGTGCCGCCCTCGTTGAACAGTGCCCGCCACACCAGCGCGACGGACATCGAGGCGCCGAGGAGGGAGGGGGCGTAGAACGCGGAGCGGTAGAAGGCCCGGCCGCGTTTCATGTTCTTCAGGGCGAGGGCGACGACGAGGGCCAGTCCGAGCTGGAGCGGGACCGCGATGACGACGTACATGAGGGTCGCGCCGACCGAGCGCCAGTAGCGCGGGTCCTCGGTGAACATCTGCGTGTAGTTGCGCAGGCCCACCCAGTCGGGCGAGTTGAACAGGTCGTAGTCGGTGAAGGAGAGGTAGAGCGAGACCGCCATGGGGAGCAGGGTGAGCAGGCAGGCGCCCAGCACCCAGGGGGACAGGAACACCCAGGCGGCTCCCTCGCGTTGCCGCTTCGGCCGCCGCACAGGGGTGGCCTTCCCGGTGCGGGCGGGGGCCGGCGTGTCGGTGGTGGTCATGACCTCAGCTCCGCCTTCGCCTCGGTGACGTAGTCCTGGGCCGCCTCGCGCGGCGACATGCGCTCGTACGACACCTGGTCGTAGTCGCGCTGGAAGGTGGTCTGCAGGGCGCTGTCGCCCGAAGGGGGCGCCTGGGGCGGGGTGTCCAGCCTTCCTTCGAGGGTGGCCTGGTAGGCGTAGATCGTCTTGTCGAAGTCCTTGAGCTTCGGGGCGATTTCCTCGCGGATCGACTCGTTGACGGGGATGCCCCGGGTCGCGCCGAGGATCGCCGCGGCCTCGCGGTCGTTGAGCATGAAGTCGATGAGCCGGGCGGCCTCTTCGGGGCTGCCGGTGTCGGCGGCGACACCCATGAACATGGAGGGCTTGAAGTACTGGCCGGGGGTGCCGTCGGTGCCCGACGGCATGGGGGCGAGGGCGATGCCGTCGGGGATCAGCGCGAGGTAACCGCTGGCCGGGGCGTCCCAGTTCATGTCGGACAGGGCCTTGCCGCGGCCGAGCGGGGTGTTCTCGACCGAACCGTCGAGCTGGGTGGTCTGCTCGGCGGGCGAGACGACGCCTTCGCGGCGAAGTTTGTCGGTGAAGGTCCACCAGCGGGTCAAGTCAGCGGCGGTGAAGCCGAGTTCATGGTTCTCGGTGTAGAGGGCCCTGCCCTGGCCGCGCAGCCAGACCTCGAAGGCGTCCTCGCTCTGACCGGGGTCGGTGCCGCCGGGTTTGCCGGTCCTCTCCTTCAGCACCCGCATGGCGTCGGCCCACTGGTCCCAGGTCCAGCCACCGGGCGAGGCGTCGGCCGGCGGCTGGAGGCCCGCTTCCTTCCACTGCGTGGGGTCGTAGACGACGGTCTCGGTGCCGCGTCCCTGCGGGACGGCGTACTGCTTGCCGTCCAGTTTGCCGGTGGCGAGCAGGCCGGGCTCGAACTCCCCTGTCTTCAGGACGGTTCGCTGCGTACCGAGGTCGAGGAGGACACCTCCCGAGGCGTACTGGTCGATCATCCGGTAGTCGAGTTGCATGACGTCGGGGGCGTCGCCGCCGGCCGCCTGGGTCGCCAGCTTCTGCTTGTAGGCGTCGTATCCGGCGAACGAGGTCTGTACATCGACGTCCGGATACCTCTTCTCGAAGAGGTCGACCGCCGCCTGGGTCCTGGCCGCTCGGTCCGGGTTGCCCCACCAGGTGTAGCGCAGAACGACCTTGCCGCCCGCACTCGTCGAGCCGTCCGGGCCGGAGCAGGAGACGAGTACGGCGCACAGGGTGACGGCGAGACCTGCGGCGACGACCGCCCTGCGGGACCGTCGGGCCTTCCTCGTCCTGTCCCGCGCCCTGTCCCGTGTCCTGCCGCTCGTCCTGTCCCGTGTCCTGTTTCCGGGCATGAGTGGGTCACCTCTTTCACCAGAAAGCGCTTCCACCCCCTCGAACGACGACCCTAGGGAAGGTCCGGATGTCAGAACAAGACCCGTGCATCGATCACGTACCGATCGCGCACCGATCACCAGGTCAGATGCAGGCTCCGCGGAGAGCGGTGGATCATCGTCGGGCGCATCGTGACCGCGTGCTCCTCGGCCAGCCGCAGGCCCGGCAGACGGCTGGTCAACTCCTGCAGCGTGAGCCGGAGTTGTTCACGGGCGAGCTGGGAGCCGGGACAGGCGTGGGCGCCGAGACCGAAGGCCAGATGGCGGACCGGGGTGCGGGTGATGTCGAACCGGTCCGGTCCCGGGTGCCGGTCACCGTCCCGGTTGGCGGCACCGAAGGCGACGAACAGCGAGGCCCCGGCGGGGAGTTCGGTGCCCGCGAGGGTGACCGGGCGGGTGGCGACGCGACGGAATCCCTGGAGCGCCGTGTCGTAGCGGGCGGCCTCCTCCACGGCGGCCGGGATGCGGTCCGGTTCCGCGCACAGCAGCTCCCACTGGTCCGGGTGCCGGAGCAGATGGAGGACCGTGGTGCCGATGAGCGCGGTGGTGGTGAGGTGTCCGGCGATCAGCAGGTTCTGGAGGTGGGAGACGACCTCGTGGCGCTGGTCGAGGGTGAGTTCGGCGCTGCCGTCACCGTCGTCGGGGGCGGTGACGGACGCGACGATGTCCGTGCACAGGTCCTCGCGGGGTTCGGTGTGCCGGTCGCGGGCGTACCGGTCGAGGATGTGCTGGGTCGCCACCACGTCCCGGGCGACGGCGATCTGCTCGTCCTCCGGCAGCGGCCGGAAGAGGAGTTCCTCGGCGCGGTACCCGCCGTGCACGACGGCCGGAACGTCGGCGGGGTCGAGTCCGACGATCCTGCCGATGACCTCGCCGGGCAGACGGCGGGCGTACGCGGACATCAACTCCACGTGCCCGCCCTTGTGTTCACCGGGGGCACCGTCCATGAACGCGTCGACGAGGGCGGCGGCACGCTCGGCGGCGTACGGCACGACGGCGGCGACCCGGGCGGGCGAGAGGCCCTTGACGATCGGGGCTCGCAGCTCCTGGTGCCGGATTCCGTCCACGCCGACGACGACGGGCCGCCCGCCGAAGCCGCCGCCCAGCACGGCGAGCGCGGTGGGCGCCGGCATGACGTCGGGGCGCAGCGCACCCTCCGAGGAGAAGTCCTCGGCGCGGCGCAGCACTTCGCGTACGTCGGCGTCCCGGGCGACCAGCCAGGCGTCGAGTTCGGGGACGAAGGTCAGCCCTTCGGCGTCGCGGGCGCGGGCGTAGTGCGGATAAGGGTCGCTCTGCAACTCGTCGAGTCTGTCGTGCGGTCGACTGTCCACGCGGTGCCCTCCGGCCGGGGGTGCGGGTCACGGGTCACGGGATCGCGCCCATGGTGCCGTACACCGTGCGGTGGCGGAAGCGGTCTTCCGGGCACATCCCGCTCCGGGCCACCACCACTCCCCCCACGGTGTGACACGCGTTGCCGCCGGCGGTTGTCCGGCCTACGTCATCTCGTGAACGCCCGGCCGGGCCAAGCATGTGAGTCCACTGTGAACACGGGCCGCCGGACCCCGGAACGTGCCGTGTCGCCCGTCGGGTTCCCTACGATCGTGCCGTGGTCGACTTCCTCCTAGAACGTACGGTGCCGCTCCCCCTCGACGAGGCCTGGGGCCGGCTCACGGAGTGGCCCCGCCACGCCTCCGTGGTCCCCGTGACCCGCGTCACGGTGCTCACCGCCCCGCCGACCCACGAGGGCACGGTGTTCGTCGCCCGCTCGGGGATCGGGCCTCTCGCCTTCGACGACCGTATGGAGGTCACCGTCTGGCGGCCCCCGACCGCGGACGCCCCGGGTCTGTGCCGCCTGGAGAAACGCGGCCGGGTCGTCCTGGGCTGGGCGGAGATCGAGGTGCGCCCGGGCCCGGGAGGCCGCTCGCGGGTGATCTGGCGCGAGGAGGTGCGCGTACGTCTGCTGCCGTCGCTGTTCGACCGTCCGCTGGCGGGGGCGGCGCGGTATGTGTTCGGGCGGGCGGTGAACCGGCTGCTGAGGATGGGGTGACGGACGTTACGATCGACTCGGTGTGCCGGCGGTGCCGCCGGTCGGGGGAAGGGGAGAGCGTGCACGAGGAGAGCGTGCGGTTGGAGCTTCGGATCGACTCGGGTCCGGGAGCCACCGCGGAGCAGACGGACCGTCAGGTCCGCAGCCTGTACGGCGATCTGCGGACGCTCGGCCTGCTCCGGGTCGAACGGGGAACCGTTGCCGCGCCCGAGAAGTCGATGGCCGGCGTGGGGCACGACCTCGCGGTGCTGGTGGTCAGCGGTGCCTTCTCGGCCGCCGCCCTCAAGGCCGTGAGCAACGTCGTCGTCGCCTTCGTGCAGCGCTCGAAGGCGCGGTCGGTGGAGTGGGAGATCGACGGGCACAAGGGGACGTTCGACGCCCTGTCCGCCAAGGACCAACAGGCGCTGGTGCAGGCGGTGACGGCACGGATCGAGGCGGGGACGGCTGCCGTGGCGGGAGCCACGGCCGGTACCGGCCCCGCGGATCCGACCGGTCGGAACACCAACGGCGAGCCGGGAGTCGGGGATGGCGGGACGCCGGATCGCACTGCTCGTCGCGACTGACGGCTACCAGGATCCCGGGCTCAGCAGACTCAGGGCGCCGGCCCGCGGTGCCACCGAGCTGAAACTCCTGCTGGAGGACCGGTCGATCGGCCGCTTCGAGCCGGTGCTCGAACTGCTCAACCGGCCCAAGGACGAGATCGAGTCCGCGATCGAGGAAGTGCTCAGCAACCGCGACCCCGACGACCTCGTCCTGCTCTACTTCGCCTGTCACGGCATCCGCAACGACGCCGACCGCCTGTTCTTCGCCACGCTCAGCACGCGATTGCAGCGTCCGCACACCACCGCCGTCCCGGCCGCGCTGCTGCACCAGCTCCTCGACGAGTGCGAGGCCCGTACCAAGATCGTGCTGCTCGACTGCTGCTACAGCGGGCTCTTCCACCGGGGCTCCCCCATGTCGCCCGCCCCCGTGGACGTGGAGACGGCGCTCGCCGGGCGCGGCACGTTCGTCATCACGGCGTCCACGGCGCTGGAGTACGCGTACGAGGGCGAGCACCTCACCGTAGACAACAGCCTGTCGGCCCCGCGGTTCACCGCGGCCGTGATCGAGGGGCTGCGGAGCGGCCTCGCCGACCAGAACCGGGACGGGGTGATCACCCCGGAGGAGCTGTACACCTACGTCCACGACACGGTGATCAACCAGGCGGGGCCCGAGCAGACGCCGACCAAGTCGGGCCAGTGCGAGGGGAACGTCGCTCTCGCCTACGCGCCCTGGATCGACGCGTCCGCCGGACCCGCCGCCCGGGCCGCCGCCGAGGAACTCACCCTCGGCTCACTGCTGCCGCCGCCCGTGGAGACCGTCGACCGGGGTTTCATCTGCGATGCCTGGGAGGGCGCGTCCCGGCTGCTCGTGCCCGTCGGCCGGCTGGAGAACAGCACCGGCGGCGATCCCGTGTGCGTCGACTTCTCCAGCCGGGACGGCAACGCGGCGGTCGTCGGCAAACTGGGCAGCGGCAAGACCACTCTGCTGCGCTCCATGATCATGTCGCTGGCGCTGACCCACACCCCGCACGAGGCGGAGTTCTATCTGCTGGAGGGCGCGGTCAATCGGCTCGGGGTGCTGCGTTCGCTGCCGCATGTACGGACGTTCGCGGCGCCGCACGAGCACAGCGCCGTCGAGAACGCCCTCACTGCGGTCAAGGCCGTGATCTCCACCCGGCGCACCCTGTTCCGCGACCTCGACATCGACTCCATCGAGTCGTTCCGCGCGCTGCGCACGACGGGGCGGATCGAGCAGGGGGCGGCCAGCGACGTCTTTCTCGTCGTGGACGGCTGGCTCGACTTCACCTGGGAGGTTCCGGGGTTCGTGGACACGGTCCACAAGCTGGCCAACACCGGGCTGAACTACGGTGTCCACCTGCTGGTCACGGCCCGTCGCTGGAGCGACTTCAGCACCGATCTTCGGGGTCTGCTGGGGACCCGGCTCGAACTCGCCCTGGACGACCCGGAGGAGTCCTTCTTCGACCCCGTGCTGGCGTCGGGGGTCGCGGTCGGCTGGGCACTGTCGCGGCGTCGGCGGTTCCGGGTCGCGGTGCCGCGCTTCGACGACGGGGCGGGGCCGGTGGCGGCGCGCGAGTCGCTGGCCGAGACGTCGGAATCGGTACGGGCCGGGTGGGCGGCGCTCCAAACCCGGGAGAGCACCGGTGCGCTCGCCAGGCTTTCCGCCGGCCGCCAAGGAGCCGTCCTCACCGGCCTGTTGGGGGTCGAGAACACGGCTTCGCCGAATCTGTCCGCCCTGCGCGACCGGCCTGCTCCCGAGGACCGGCTGAGGGTGCCGATCGGGATCGGCGAGGACGGCCAGCCCGTGTTGCTCGACCTCAAGGAGAGCGCGCACGGGGGGATGGGCCCGCACGGACTGTGCGTGGGCGCGACCGGCTCCGGCAAGTCCGAGCTGCTGCGCTCGATCGTCCTGGGACTGGCCGTGCGCCATTCGGCGGAGGAAGTGGCCTTCGTGCTGGCCGACTTCAAGGGCAGCGCGACGTTCGCGCCGCTCGCGGACCTGCCCCACATCTCCGGAGTCATCACGGGACTGGAGGGCGATCCGCTGCTCGTGGGCCGGATGGGGGAGGCGATCAGCGGCGAACTGGCCCGGCGCCAGCAGCTGTTGCGGGCCGCGGGTCTGGCGAGCGTCCATGAGTACCAGAAGGCCCGCGCCTCCCGCGAGGACCTCGAACCCCTGCCGACGCTGCTGCTGGTGATCGACGAGTTCTCCGAACTCCTGGTCGCACACCCGGATTTCATCGATCTGTTCGTGCAGGTCGGCCGTGTCGGCCGGGCCCTGGGCGTGCACATGCTGCTGGCCTCGCAACGCCTGGAGGAAGGCAGACTGCGCGGGCTGGAGGCCCACCTGTCGTACCGCGTCGGGCTGCGCACCTTCTCGGCCGCCGAGTCCCGTGCGGTACTCGGTTATCCCGACGCCTACCATCTGCCGCCGGACCCGGGTGCCGGGTTCCTCAGGGCCGACACGAGAGACATACTGACCCGCTTCAAGGCCTCCTACGTGTCCGCCGCGCTACCGGGCACGGACGGCGCCGAGTACGTCTCGCTGGTGGACGTCGTCGTCGGCCGGTTGGCGGGGACCGAACCCGGGGCGCGCCGGATCTGGCTGCCGCCGCTGGACGCGTCGCCCTCGGTGGAGTCGTTGCTGCCGGCGAGGGCGGCCAACGGGCGGGGCAGACGGCGGACCGGCCCGCCCGCCCCGCCGTTCCAGCCGCTGCGGAGTGTCCCCTTCGCGGTGGTCGACGAGCCGTTCCACCACCGGCGCGGTGTGCTCGCCATGGACCTCTCCGGTGCCGAGGGCCACGTTCTCGTCGTCGGCGGTCCGCAGTCCGGCAAGTCGACCGCGGTCACCACCCTGATCGTCTCGATCGCCCTCACCCACGAGCCCACCGAAGCACAGTTCTACTGCCTCGACTTCGGCGGCGGAAAGCTGGAGACACTGGCCGGGCTGCCCCATGTGGGCGGCGTCTCCTCCCGGCTGGCCGCGGACCGGGTCCGGCGCACCGTCGCCGATGTGGCGAGGGTGCTGGCAGAGCGCGAGGAGTTCTTCCACGTCCACGGCATCGACTCGATCGCCGCCTACCGCCGTCGGCGGAGGGCGGGTGAGTGGCCGGACCGGCCCTGGGCGGACGTCTTCCTCGTCATCGACGGCTGGGCGACCTTCCGGACGGACTTCGAGGCACTCGAACCGGTCGTCGGCGACATCGCCGCGCGCGGCCTGAACTTCGGGGTGCACCTGCTGATCTCCGCGGCCCGCTACGGAGAGGTCCGCATGGCGATGCGCGATCGTCTGCTCAGCACGATCGAACTGCGTCTGAGCGACTCCTCGGAATCCGAGATCGACCGGCGTCAGGCTCTGCACGTCCCTCTGGGAGTTCCCGGCAGCGGTCTGTCCCGCGCCAAGCTGCACTTCCTGACCGCCCTGCCGAGGCTGAAGGACGACACCGAGGCAGAGTTCGTCGGCGAGGCGACAGCCCGGCTGGTCGACCACGTGCGTGAGAACTGGCCGGGGCCGACGGCTCCCCCGGTCCGCACCCTCCCGGACCTGGTCACCCTCGACGAACTGCCGGGCCCCGACGAAGCGCCCGGACCCGCCCTCGCCATCGGCATCGACGAGGCCAGCCTCGCCCCGGTGTTCCTCGACTTCTCCAACGACCCCTTCTTCCTCGTCTACGGTGAGTCCGAGTCGGGCAAGAGCTCGTTCCTGCGGATGCTGGTGCGTCAGCTCTGCGCACGGGTCTCGTCGGACGACGCCACCCTGCTCGTGGTCGACTACCGGCGGTCGCTGCTCGGCGAGGTGGCCGAGGAGTACCTGGTGCGTTACCGGCCGTCGCCGCTCGGCGAGGAGCCCGGGGAGTACCGGCTGGGCTACTGCCCTTCGGGGCCGTCGGCCGCCGAGGTGGTCGAACAGGTGGCCCACTACCTGGGCGACCGGATGCCCGGTCCCGATGTGACCGCCGACCAACTGCGCGCCCGGAGCTGGTACACGGGCCCGGATGTGTATCTGCTGGTCGACGACTACGACCTGGTCGCGACCAGCAGCGGCAACCCCCTTGCGCCGATCATGGAATTCCTCCCGTTCGCCCGCGACCTGGGCCTGCGTGTCGTGCTGGCGCGCAGCTCGGGCGGGGCCGGGCGATCGCAGTACGAACCCTTCGTCCAGCGGTTGAGGGAGCTCGGCGCGCAGGGCCTCGTCCTCTCCGGCGACCCCGCCGAGGGCCATCTCCTGCAAACGGTCAAACCGACCCGCCGACCGCCAGGACGGGGCACCCTGGCGACTCGCAAGGGCGCGCGGGGAGTCCAACTGGGCTACGTCCCGCCGAAGTCGTCCTGAAACCGACCCGGCATCACCTGTCGGTCAGGCCACCGACCCGATCCGCCCCGCCGGTGCCGTCACCGAGGTGACGTCATGGTGGATCGGCGTGTGCGCCCCGGTCAGCGAGACCCCGCTCCCGCCACGCCTGTCGGCGACGATCTCCGACGCGATGGACAACGCGGTCTCCTCGGGCGTACGGGCCCCGAGATCCAGCCCGATCGGTGACCTGAGCCGCGCCAGCTCCAGTTCGGTGACGCCGACCTCGCGCAGCCGCTCGTTGCGGTCCAGGTGGGTCCGGCGGGAGCCCATCGCACCGACGAAGGCCACCGGCAGCCGCAGTGCGAGCCGGAGCAGGGGTACGTCGAACTTGGCGTCGTGGGTGAGGACGCACAGGACCGTACGGGCGTCCACGGCCGTCCGTTCGAGGTACCGGTGCGGCCACTCGACGACGACCTCGTCCGCCTCGGGGAAACGGGCGGCCGTCGCGAAGACCGGGCGGGCGTCGCACACCGTCACGTGGTAGCCGAGGAACTTGCCCATGCGGGCCAGCGCCGACGCGAAGTCGATCGCACCGAAGACGATCATGCGGGGCGGCGGTACCGACGACTCGACCAGAACCGTGATCGGCGCTCCGCAACGAGAGCCCTGCTCTCCGGTCTCCAGGGTGCCGGTGCGGCCCGCGTCGAGAAAGGCGCGCGCCTCGGCGGCCACCGTGCGGTCCAGTTCGGGGTGGGCGCCGAATCCGCCCTCGTACGAGCCGTCCTCGTACGAACCCTCCGGGCCGACGAGCAGGGCGCGGCCCAGCAGTTCTCCCGGGCCGGAGACGATCCGTGCGACGGCCGCCGCCTCCCCGCGCGCGGCGGCGGCCAGGGCCGGGGCGAACACCTCGCGGACGGGATCGGCCACCCGTACCGGCGTCACCAGGATGTCGATGACGCCGCCGCAGGTCAGGCCCACGGCGAACGCGTCGTCGTCGCTGTAGCCGAAGCGTTCGAGGACCGACTCGCCGTCCGCCAGGGCCTGTTGGCACAGCTCGTACACCGCGCCCTCCACACAGCCGCCGGAGACCGAGCCGATCGCCGTGCCGTCGGCGTCCACCGCGAGGGCGGCACCGGGCTGGCGGGGACCACTGCCGCTCACGGCCACCACGGTGGCCACGGCGAAGTCACGTCCCTGCTCGACCCACCGGTGCAGTTCTTCGGCGATGTCCAGCATCTCGGTCTCCTCAACAACGGCTGTACGGAAGGACTTTCAGGGCTCGGCTAGTGCACGCCCAGCCAGCCCTCAAGGGGATGGAGTGCGAAATAGACAAAAAAGATGCCTGCCAGGGCCCACATGAAGGCACCGATCTCCCGCGCCCTGCCCTGCGCGACCCTGATGGCGACGTACGAGATCACGCCGGCCGCGACGCCCGCCGTGATCGAGTACGTGAACGGCATGATCACGACGGTCAGGAACACCGGGACGGCGGTGGCGCGGTCGGCCCAGTCGACGTGCCGGGCGTTCGACATCATCATCGCGCCGATCACCACCAGGGCAGCCGCCGCGACCTCCCCGGGCACGATCGCCGTCAGCGGGGTGAAGAACAGACAGGCGGCGAAGAACAGGCCGGTGACGACGGAGGACAGGCCCGTTCGGGCGCCCTCCCCCACGCCCGTCGCCGACTCCACGAACACCGTCTGGCCCGACGCGCCGGCGACGCCGCCGATCGCCCCGCCCGCGCCGTCGATGAACAGCGCCTTGGACAGGCCCGGCATCCGGCCCTTGTCGTCGGCGAGTCCGGCCTCTGTGCCGACGCCGATGATCGTCGCCATGGCGTCGAAGAAGCCGGCGAGGACGAGGGTGAACACGATCATGCCGACCGTCATCGCACCGACCTCTCCCCAGCCGCCGAACTCGACGTCTCCGAGGAGCGAGAAGTCCGGCATCGACACCGCGCTGCCGTGCAACTCCGGTGCGCCGCTCGCCCATTGCCTGGGGTCGATCACGCCCGTCGCGTTGAGCACGACGGCGAGGACGGTACCGCTGACGATGCCGACGAGGATCGCGCCGGGGGTGCCGCGCGCCTGGAGCATGACGATGAGGAGGAGGGTCGCGGCGAACAACAGCACGGGCCAGCCCGCGAGTTCGCCGTTCGGGCCCAGGGAAAGGGGAGTTGCCGTGCCCTGGTGGACGAAGCCGGCCTTCACCAGGCCGATCAGGGCGACGAACAGGCCGATGCCCATGGTGATCGCGTGCTTCAGCGCCAGCGGGATCGCGTTCATGATCATCTCGCGTAGGCCGGTGACGACCAGCAGCATGATGACCACGCCGTACAGGACGCACATGCCCATCGCCTGCGGCCAGGTCATCACGGGAGCGACCTGCGAGGACAGGACTCCGGACACGGACAGCCCGGCGGCGAGGGCGAGGGGGACCTTGCCGAGGAGGCCCATGAGGAGCGTGGTGAGGGCCGCGGCGAGGGCGGTGGCGGTGATCAGCGCGTGCTGGCCGAGGGTGTGTCCGGCCGCGTCCTTGCCCGAGAGGATCAGCGGGTTGAGGAGCAGGATGTAGGCCATCGCCATGAAGGTGGTGATGCCGCCGCGGATCTCTCGCGCGAGGGTGGAGTTGCGGTGGGTGATGTGGAAGTAGCGGTCGAGTGGGGACCGGTCGGGGGCCGCCGGGTCCTGTGTGAGGTTTTTCGACTCCAGTGACTGTTGGGTCATGTGTGCCGTCTCCCAAGGTTCATAGGGGATTGGGAAGGTGCACGACCCGGGGGACGGCCCGAGGCGAACGGGGGTACTTGTGGGGGTGCGTTGTCGGGTGCGGGCCCGGTGGGGGCTGGTCGCGCAGTTCCCCGCGCCCCTAAAAGACACGGCCCCTGCGGGCCGAAAAGCACGGGGCGCAGCCCCTGCTTTTCAGGGGCGCGGGGAACTGCGCGAGAAGCCCCACCGGGCCCGCACCCGACAACGCACCGAACGAACCGGCTACGCCGTACCAGTCAAGTGCTCTGGGCGTACCGGAGTCTTAGTCAGCTCCAGACCCGTCGCGTTCCGGATCGCCGCCAGGACGGCCGGAGTCGACGACAGGGTCGGGGCCTCTCCGACGCCTCGGAGTCCGTACGGGGCGTGCTCGTCGGCGAGTTCGAGGACGTCGACCGGGATGGTCGGGGTGTCGAGGATGGTGGGGATCAGGTAGTCGGTGAAGGACGGGTTCCGCACCTTGGCCGTCTTGGGGTCGACGATGATCTCCTCCATCACCGCGATACCCAGGCCCTGCGTCGTGCCGCCCTGGATCTGGCCGACGACCGACAGCGGGTTGAGCGCCTTGCCGACGTCCTGTGCGCAGGCCAGCTCGATGACCTTCACCAGGCCCAGTTCGGTGTCGACCTCGACGACGGCCCGGTGCGCGGCGAACGAGTACTGGACGTGTCCGAAGCCCTGGCCGGTGCGGAGGTCGAAGGGTTCGGTCGGCCGGTGCCGCCACTCCGCCTCGACCTCGACGGAGTCCTCGCCCAGGACGTCGACCAGATCGGCCAGCACCTCACCGGCATCGGTGACGACCTTGCCGCCCTCCAGGAGCAGCTCGGCCGTGGCCCAAGCTGGGTGGTAGGAACCGAACTTGCGGCGACCCGCCTCCAGTACCTTCTCCCGCACCAGCTCGCACGAGTTCTTGACGGCGCCACCGGTGACGTACGTCTGCCGGGAGGCCGAGGTCGAACCGGCCGAGCCCACCTGGGTGTCGGCCGGGTGGATCGTCACCTGGGTGACGCCCAGCTCGGTACGGGCGATCTGGGCATGGACGGTGACCCCGCCCTGGCCCACCTCCGCCATGGCCGTGTGGACCGTGGCCACCGGCTCGCCGCCGACCACCTCCATCCGTACCCGGGCGGTCGAGTAGTCGTCGAAGCCCTCGGAGAAGCCGACGTTCTTGATGCCGACCGCGTAGCCGATGCCCCGGACGACGCCCTCGCCGTGGGTGGTGTTCGAGAGGCCGCCCGGCAGCTGTCGTACGTCCGCCGCCTCGCCCGCCGCCAGCCACTGCTGCTCCGGCGGGAGGGGCATCGCCTTGACGCGGCGCAGGAGTTCGGCGACCGGGGCCGGGGAGTCGACCGCCTGTCCGGTCGGCAGCAGCGTGCCCTGCTCCATCGCGTTGAGGCGGCGGAACTCGACCCGGTCCATGCCCACCGCGTCGGCGAGCTTGTCCATCTGCGCCTCGTAGGCGAAGCAGGCCTGGACCGCGCCGAAGCCGCGCATCGCGCCGCAGGGCGGGTTGTTGGTGTAGAGGGCGATGCAGTCGATGTCGACGTCGTCGACGACGTACGGGCCGGCGCCGAGCGAGGCCGCGTTGCCGACGACCGCCGGGGAGGCGGAGGCGTACGCGCCGCCGTCGAGCACGATCCGCGCCTTCAGGTGGGTCAGCTTGCCGTCCTTGGTGGCCCCGTGCTCGTAGGTGAGCTTCGCGGGGTGCCGGTGGACATGGCCGAAGAAGGACTCGAAACGGTTGTAGACGATCTTCACCGGTTTGCCGGTGCGCAGGGCCAGCAGGCAGGAGTGGATCTGCATCGACAGGTCCTCGCGGCCGCCGAACGCGCCGCCGACACCCGAGAGCGTCATCCGGATCTTGTCCTCGGGCAGGCCGAGCACGGGCGCGATCTGACGCAGGTCGGAGTGCAGCCACTGGGTGGCGATGTAGAGGTCGACGCCGCCGTCCTCCGCGGGGACGGCCAGTCCGGACTCCGGGCCCAGGAACGCCTGGTCCTGCATGCCGAAGGTGTACTCGCCGGTGACGATGAAGTCGGCGCGTGCGCGGGCGGCCTCGACGTCGCCGCGGACGACCGGCTGGCGGTGGAGGATGTTCGGGTGGTCGACGTGGCCGATGTGGTGGTCGGTGCGGTTCTCGTGGATGAGGACCGCGTCCGGCGCGGTCGCGGAGGCCTCGTCGGTGACGACCGGCAGCTCGCGGTACTCGACCTTGATCTTTGCTGCCGCGCGGCGCGCGGTCTCCGGGTGGTCGGCGGCGACGATGGCGACCGGTTCGCCATGGTGGCGGACCCTGCCGTGGGCGAGGACCGGGGTGTCCTGGATCTCCAGGCCGTAGTTCCGCACGTCGGTCGGCAGGTCGTCGTACGTCATGACGGCGTACACACCGGGCAGCGCGAGGGCCTCGGCCGTGTCGATGGACACGATCTCGGCGTGCGCGACCGGGGAGCGCAGGATCTGGCCCCAGAGCATGTCCTCGTGCCACATGTCGGACGAGTACGCGAACTCGCCGGTGACCTTGAGGGTGCCGTCGGGGCGGAGCGTGGACTCGCCGATGCCGCCCTTGGTCTTCGAGCCCTGGGTGACCTTGGTGGGGGTCCCGAGGGGAGCGTTCCTGCCGGGCATGTCAGACCGCCTCTGCCTGTCGGGCCGCCGCCAGCCGGACCGCGTCCATGATCTTCTCGTAGCCCGTGCAGCGACACAGGTTGCCCGACAGCGCCTCGCGGATGTCCGCGTCGGTCGGGTTGGGGTTCTGCTCCAGCATCTCGTCGGCGGCGACCAGCAGCCCGGGTGTGCAGAATCCGCACTGGACGGCTCCGGCATCGATGAACGCCTGCTGGATGGGGGCGAGTTCGGTGCCCTCACCGGTCTGGGAGTCGGTGGAGCCCTTGGGCTGCCACTGCTTGGCCGCGTCAAGTGACGTACCGCAGGCGCCCGTTCCGCAACCGCCGTGCTCCGCACGCTGTCTGGCGTGGTCGGCGAGCCCTTCGACCGTGACGACCTCGCGCCCTTCCGCCTGTCCCGCCGCGACGAGACACGAGCACACCGGTACGCCGTCCAGGCGGACGGTGCAGGACCCGCACTCACCCTGCTCGCAGGCGTTCTTGGAACCCGGCAGACCGAGCCGCTCCCGCAGGACGTACAGCAGGGACTCGCCCTCCCACACGTCGTCGGCCTCCTGGGGCCGGCCGTTGACAGTGAAATTGACGCGCATTACGCGACACTCCCCTTCTGGTGGGTCCGGCCGTCAGTGCCGCGGTACGACTCCCAGGTCCACGTCAGCGTGCGGCGGGCCATCACGCCGACCGCGTGGCGGCGGTAGCTCGCGGTGCCCCGGACGTCGTCGATGGGGTTGCAGGCGCCCGCGCACAGGTCGGCGAACTGTTTGGCGACGGACGGCGTGATGATCTTCCCGTTGTCCCAGAAGCCGCCCTCTTCGAGCGCCGCGTTCAGGAACTCCTCCGCCGCTTTGGCCCGGACGGGTGTGGGCGCCGCCGAACCGATCCCCGTACGCACGGTCCGGGTGTCCGGGTGCAGGGCGAGCCCGAAGGCGCAGACCGCGATGACCATGGCGTTGCGGGTGCCGACCTTGGAGTACTGCTGGGGGCCGTCCGCCTTGTTGATGTGGACGGCACGGATCAGCTCGTCGGGGGCGAGCGCGTTGCGCTTCACACCGGTGTAGAAGTCGTCGATCGGGATCAGCCGCGTCCCGCGTACGGACTCGGCCTCGACCTCCGCGCCCGCGGCGAGGAGCGCCGGGTGGGCGTCGCCGGCCGGGGAGGCGGTGCCGAGGTTGCCGCCGACACCGCCCCGGTTGCGGATCTGCGGAGAGGCGACCGTGTGCGAGGCGAGAGCGAGGCCCGGCAGCTCGCCGCGCAGGTTCTCCATGATCCGGGTGTACGGGACCGAGGCGCCGAGCCGCACGCTCCGCTCGCCGGTCTCCCACTCGTAGAGATCTCCGACGCGGGTCAGGTCGAGCAGGTACTCGGGCCGACGGTGGTCGAAGTTGATCTCGACCATCACGTCGGTGCCGCCCGCGATCGGCACAGCGGTGGGGTGCTCGGCCTTGGCGGCGAGCGCCTCCTCCCAGCTGGCGGGGCGAAGGAAGTCCATGACCGGCTCTTTTCCTCTTCGTCTCGGTCGTCTCGGTCGTACAGGTCGTCCCCGTCGTACAGGTGGTCCCGGGAGTCGACCGCCGGGTCGCGCGATTGGCTCGTTCATGTGCTGTTCACGTGCGGTGGAGCCAGTACACAGGGCTGTGCTCCACCCGGGTCAGTCACGGAAACCATGAAGGAGTTGGCTGGCCAGGGCGATCGTCTTGTAGATTCGTATGAACAGAGGCCATCAGTAACCTCTCTGATTTTCCCTGGAAACAGTGATCGCCGCGCAGGCGGAAAAGCGCGGCTCTCGGACAGAACGGCGGCGACGAGAATGCGGCTGCGCGCACTGCTGGACACCGACGCGCTGGGCCTCACGCTGCTCGGCGGCGAGGACGAGCTGGACCGCACCGTACGCGGGGTGATGACCACCGACCTCAGGGACCCCAGCCGTTACCTCTCGGGCGGCGAGCTGGTGCTCACCGGCCTGGCCTGGCGCCGGGACCCGGGGGACTCGGAGTCCTTCGTGCGGCTCCTGGCGGGGGCCGGGGTCGCGGCCCTGGGTGCCGGTGAGGCCGAGCTGGGGAACATCCCGGACGACCTGGTCGCGGCCTGCGCCCGGCATCGGCTGCCGCTGTTCGCGGTGCACGAGTCGGTGGCGTTCGCGTCGATCACCGAGCATGTCGTCCGGCAGGTGTCCGGTGAGCGCGCCGGGGATCTGGCGGCCGTCGTGGACCGGCACCGGCGCATGATGACCTCGGGTCCGGCGGGCGGCGGCCCCGACGTGGTCCTGGATCTGCTCGGCTCGGATCTCGACCTGGGCGCCTGGGTCCTCTCCCCCGCCGGACGGCTCATCGCGGGCTCGAAAGTCTCCGGCCCCGCCCCGGCCCCCGACGTGTGCGCGGCGCTGGCCGCCGAGCACCTGACGGCGGCCCGCACCGGGAGCCGACGTGCGCTCAGCCCCCATCGGGTGACGGTGGGCGGCACGACGTACTCCCTCTTCTCCGTCCGCGGCAGCAGCCCCACCACCGCGCCGGGCGGCTCACGGGACGTACGCGAGACCCTGCTGTCCGACTGGCTGCTCGCCGTCGAGGCGGATGCCGGGGACTGGCCGGCCGAGCGGCTCGATCTGCTCCAGGGCGTCACACAGCTGATCGCGGTCGAGCGGGACCGGCGCGACGCGGAACGCGTGGTGCGGCGGCGGCTCGCCCAGGAGGTCCTGGAGCTGGTGCAGACGGGCGCCGCGCCCGCCGAGATCGCGGCCCGGCTGCGGGTCGCCGCACCGGTCCTGCTCCCCGGCCTCGGCGCGGCCCCGCACTGGCAGGTCGTCGTGGCCCGCGTGGACTGGGCCGGCGGCGAGATCGAGGGCGGCCCGGTGGCCCAGGCGTTGCTGGAGGAAATCCTTGTCGACCCGCTGCTGACGGGACCGGAGCACTCCGCCCGGATCGCCGTGGCCCATACGGGCGACGAGGCGGTCGCACTCGTACCGCTGCCGGCGGTGTCGTCGGAGCACGACGGTTCGGAGGCGGGGATTCTGGCCGAGGAACTGCTCACCGCCGTACGGGACCCGCTGTCGGCGGGTCTGGACGACGACGGGCGGCTCACGATCGGCGTCAGCGCGGCCGTGCACTCGGCGGAGGGGCTGCGCGGGGCGCTGGAGGAGGCCCGGCACGCCCGCCGGGTGGCCGGGGCGCGCCCCGGCCGGGTGTGCGCGGCGGGCCACCAGGAACTGGCCTCCCACGTGCTGCTGCTCCCGTTCGTCCCGGACGACGTCCGCCGCGCCTTCACGGCCCGTCTCCTCGACCCCCTGCGGGACTACGACCGGCGTCACCGGGCCGAGCTGATCCCGACACTGGAGGCGTTCCTGGAGTCCGACGGCTCGTGGACGCGGTGCGCCGCGCGGCTGCATCTGCATGTCAACACGCTGCGGTACCGGGTGGGGCGGATCGAGCAGTTGACGGGCCGTGACCTGTCGCGGCTGGAGGACAAGTTGGACTTCTTCCTGGCGTTGCGGATGAGCTGAATCCACGGAGGCGTACAGGGAGGGGGGCTCGGGGCGTGCGGTCCTGATGTGCGCCGGGTGGGACCGGTCGCGCGGCAACCGGGGCACTCATTCTTCCTCGACTTTGTGAATTCTTTCACCCACCCCCTTGGCCCGGCACCGGGATTCGTGCTGAGATGCCGCCACCACTCAACAGCTCGATGGCGTGCTGGGCCCGCTCCCCGGAGCGGGCCGGTGTCAAGGCGCGGTGCCTTGTGTCGCCGGTGAGCGTGGCTTGGTGCGTGCAGCTGCAAGGCGGAGGGGGCGTCGACGCGTGGGGAAGTCGGCAACCACGACAACGCCGCAGCCGTGCGTGCCGAACCGCGCGACCCCGAGCTGATCCGAAGGACAGGACCTTGGGGAGGGCAACGTGGCGTACACCGCCATGTCTGGTTCCGGAACGACCTCTGGTGACGATCCGCTCCAGACCGCGGTATGGCGGCTGCGCTCACGCGCCTGTTGGGCGGACGCGGCGGCGCTGCTCGACCCCACGACGGCCGACGCCTCGCTCCAGCGGGCCGCGCTGCTCGTGGAACGGTGCCTCTACACCGAGCAGGGCTGGGGCGAGGCCGAGGACGCGCTCCGTACGGCGGAGGCGGTGGCCCGGAGCGACGACGAGCGGGGCGCGGCGGCATGCGAGCGCGGGCAGCTGGCGTACGCGGCGACCCTGCTCGGCGTACGGGACCGCGCCGACGAGGCGCGGGCCGCGCTGGGGCGGGCGGCGGCACTGATCCCGCCGGGGGCGCCGGGACGGGCGGTGCTGGACTTCCGGCGAGGGCTGCTGGCCGAGAACCTGGCGCGTTCTCCGCAGGCGGCGCGGGCCGCGTACCGGCGCGCGCACGCGGGGGCCACCGCGCACGCCGATCCGCTGCTGCTGTCGTTCACATGGCGCCATCTGGCCGGACTCGCCCTGCGCGACGGGGAGTTGGCGGAGGCACGGCACGGGTTCAGCGAATCGCTGCGGATCCGGGAGGAGTTGGGATATCTCGTGGGGACGGCGCCCGCGCTGGCGTCGCTCGCCGACGCGGAGTCCGAGCCGGAGGCTTCGCGGCTGCGGGCGGAGGCGGGACGGTTGTTCCGGTTGCTCGGGGGTGTACCCACCTGGCTGGCGCGGCAGTTGGCTCCACCGGCGGCGTCTGCGTAGGTTGCGCCGGCCGTAGGGCGTAGTGCGGTGGCGAGGCGAGGCGACTGCGGGTGCGGGTGCGGGTGCGTTGTGGCTTGTCGCGCAGGTCCCCGCGCCCCTGCCGTCGGGTCAGTGGGCGCCTGTCACATGTTCCCGCACCAGTGACTGGACCACTGCCGCGTCCTTTGCGGCCAAGGCGTCCAGCAAGGCCATGTGATCCGCCGCGTCCGCCATGAGGGCCGATCGGGCCGTGTCGGCCTTCGCGTCCACCAGGGGCCACTGGGCACGGCGGTGGAGGTCGTCGGCGATCTGGACCAGCTGGGTGTTGCCGGCGAGGGACAGGACGGCCCGGTGGAAGGCCCGGTCGGTCTCCGCGTAGGTGGCCCGGCAGCCGGTGGACGCCGCGTCGGCCGTCGCCTCGGCGAGGGGGCGCAGCTCCGTCCAGCGTTCGGCGGGCACCGTGCGGGCCAGGCGGAGCAGCACCGGAAGCTCGATCAGGGCGCGGACCTCGGCCAGCTCGGCCAGCTCCCGGGCGCCGCGTTCCACGACCCGGAAACCCCGGTTGGGGACGACCTCGACGGCGCCCTCCAGCGCGAGCTGCTGCATCGCCTCGCGGACGGGCGTGGCGGACACCCCGAACCGGTCGCCCAGCGCGGGGGCCGAGTAGACCTCGCCGGGTGCCAGCTCGCCCCCGACGAGCGCCGAACGCAGCGCGTCGAGGATCTGGCCCCGCACGGAGGACCGCTGGACCACGGGACGCGGCTGCGCGGGGCCGGACCGTGTCGTGCGAGGGGCCGGAATCGGCTGCTCACTGTGCGTGTGCTCGCCCCGGGCGACATCGGCCGGCGCACCCGTGCCGGCCGTCCGGCGAGCCGCCGGGGCGCTCGCCCCAGGACCCCATCCGCGGTCCACGTCCGCAGCCCTGGCCTGCGGTGGAACCCGTACGGCGCCCGGGTGCGAAGCCGGGGCCCTCGTCTCGGGCGAGCCGTGCGTGCCCTGCGGGCCGGCGTGCTGCACGGGGGCCTCCTCCGGGCTAGATGGCACCTTGACGGCACATGGGGTCATTGCGGCGAGTTGTTACTCGCCCGTCAAGCACCATAGGCGCACATTCCGTCAGTTCAAATCCCGATTCGAGTCGAGGTACGGATCCAGGCCGAATCCGGGCCGGATCCGGTGTTAATTTCCGATCACATGACGGGCATGATGGGTAAGGTAAGCCTTACCTTTGATCTTTCGAGCGATCTATCGAGATGCGGTGGTCCCGACATGTCCGCTCCCGTGCAGGCCCGGTCCGCCGTCGCGGACTCGTACGACCGGCTCGCCGAGGCCTATCCGGACGCGACCGTCATCGAGCTGGACCCCGGGCAGGCGCATCCGAACGGCGCCGGCTGGGTCCGGGCCGCCGGGCTCGCGGCCGGCGACGGCGACCTCGACTCCTTCCTCGCCTGGGACGACGAGCAGGTGCTGCGGGACTACGGGGAGCGGGGCCGCCCGGACGTCGTCGCGAGTTTTGGGCTGCACCGATACGCGTGGACCGCCTGCCTGCTGATCACCGTGCCGTGGTTCCTGCACCGCCGGGTGCCGCGACTGCCCGTCGAGGACGTCTCCTACCACCGCACCGACGGGCGCTTCGGCGTCCGTACCGGCACCTTCGCCTGTCTGCCCGACGACCCGGCGGCGACCTGGCCCGGCGCCCGGGTCGTCGACGACGAGGAGGCGCTGCGCGGGGAGGTGCGGGCTGCGCTGACCGAGCACCTGGAGCCCCTGCTCGGCGGTTTCGGGCCACGGATGCGGCGGCGCGGCCGGGCCCTGTGGGGCGTGGTGACCGACGACGTCGTGGAGGGCCTGCACTACATAGGACAGGCCGTCGGCGAAGCGGACCGCGCGCGGCGCGAACTGGAGCTGCTGCTGCCGGGCTCGACCCGGCCCTTCGTCGGGTCGGCGGGCTTCCGGGACGCGACCGGGCCGGACGGCGCGACCCCGCCCACCCGCGACCGGGCCAGCTGCTGCTTCTTCTACACGATCCGCCCGGACGAGATGTGCGACAACTGCCCGCGCACCTGCGAGAACACCCGCGCCACCAAGCCGACGACACCCGCCGCGAGTTGAGGCACCCTCAGCAATCGGCCCCCTCGCCCGAGGGCGTGCACGGCGTGCCGTAGGATCGCCGCCGTAAGATCACGTTCGACTGGGGCTCCCCTTCGTTACGGGCACTTCACAGGTTCCTCACTTGTCGCAGGAACTTTCCGTGGAACCACCCGTACGGGTAGTCTTATTCGAACTCAACTCCCGCCCCTCAAGCGGCAGTTCGAGCAGAATGTCGCCCTGAGCATCCCCTTGCACCTCCTTAGGCGGCCTCTTGCCCCGAAACCCCCTGAGGGCTGAGGGGATTGGGCCACTATGGCGGGCGTTACGCCCTATCCCAATGCAAGGGACCCCAGATGAGACTGACCGACATATCGCTTAACTGGCTGCTTCCGGGCGCCGTACTGCTCCTGGGCGTGCTGGCGGCGGTGGCGGTGCTGGCGCGCGGCAAGCGCTCCTCGGGGGCGAAAGCGAGCCAGGACGACTCGTGGGAGCGCACCGAAGAGCGCCGCAGGCGCAAGGAAGCCATTTTCGCCTCGGCGTCCTACGTACTCCTCTTCTGCTGTGCAGCGGTCGCCGCAGCGCTCTCCTTCCACGGCCTCGTCGGCTTCGGCGAGCAGAACCTGAACCTCACCGACGGCTGGCAGTACCTCGTCCCGTTCGGTCTGGACGGAGCGGCGATGTTCTGCTCCGTGCTCGCGGTGCGCGAGGCCAGCCACGGTGACGCGGCCCTCGGTTCCCGGATACTCGTATGGCTGTTCGCGGCCGCGGCCGCCTGGTTCAACTGGGTGCACGCGCCCCGGGGTCTGGACAACGCGGGCGCCCCGCAGTTCTTCGCCGGCATGTCGCTGTCCGCCGCGGTGCTCTTCGACCGTGCGCTGAAGCAGACCCGCCGGGCCGCTCTGCGCGAGCAGGGTCTGGTGCCGCGTCCGCTGCCGCAGATCCGTATGGTCCGCTGGGCGCGGGCGCCCCGTGAGACGTACAAGGCCTGGTCGCTGATGCTCCTGGAGGGTGTGCGCAGCCTGGACGAAGCGGTCGACGAGGTGCGCGAGGACCGGCGCCAGAAGGAGCAGGCGCGTCTGCGCCGGCGTGAGCAGGAGCGGGCCGAGCGCGCGCACCTCAAGGCGATCAGCCGGGGCCACCGCGGCCCGTTCGGCGGCGGTGGCGGCGGTGGCGGTCAGCAGGTCGAGGTGGAGCGGGCGCCCGCCCAGGTCACCTCGGACCCTGCCATATCCTCCTCCGCCGAGCAGCTGCCGCTGCGCGCCCGTCCCTCCCTCCAGCCCGTTCGTGGCAGCAGCGACTCCATCACCGTCGACCTCACGGCGGAGGACGACACGATGGCCCTGCCCCGCCTGGACTCCCTGGAGCGCAAGCTCCGGGACCTCGAGCAGCAGTACGGCTGAGCAACACCGCTGAACACGGGTTGAGCGCGAACCGAGCGCTACCGACATGGGGGCGTGGCCTGTTCAGGCCGCGCCCCCGTTCAGTTCGAACCACACCGCCTTGCCCACTCCGTGCGCGCGCACTCCCCACGCGTCGGCGAGGGACTCGACCAGGACCAGACCTCTGCCATGCGTACCGTCGTCGGCGCTCGGTGCGCGCATTCTCGGCCTGCGTCCCACGAAGTCCCGTACCTCCACGCGTAGTCCGTGCGGCGAGACGGTGGCCGTCAGTACCGCGTCGCGGTCGGTGTGGACCAGCGCGTTGGTGACCAGCTCGCTGGTGAGCAGCTCCGCTATCTCCGAACTGCCCGGCCTCCCCCAGTGCCGCAACAGCTCACGCAGTGCCCTGCGGGCCTCCGGTACCTCCCGCAGATCCGAACAGCCCAGCCTGCGCCTCAATTGCGACGCCTCCCCCCGGTGCACGCCACCGTCGTCGCCGATGGCATCGCCGTCGTCGTAGTTGTCGAAGTTGTCGTCGTTCTCGGTCGTTTCCTCCGCCGTTTTCGCCGAGAAGGCCCCGATGGTCACGGGACCGCCTCCTCGCGCCTGACTCTTCATGACCCCCGCCCGGACGCCGGTGTACTGTCCCCTCCTGATCGAACGCGTTCACGGGATCCATGCCCGCGACCTGAACACGGCAGTCATGTCGAATCCTCAACGACCGGATGTACGGGGCTGGTTGGACCGTTCCTGGCCGGATCAGGACCCCGGCCGCACCCCTCGGGCGCTGCTGGAGGGGCGTTTGGAGCGGGCGCTTCGGCAGTTCACGCGCCCGTCCAGTGGTGGACGGGCGCGTGAGGGCGGTGCATCGGCCGAACTGTCCAGTGCGGGCTGCCGATCCCGCCGTAGGTCACTTCCCGCCGATGCCCTTCGTGCCGATGTGGATGATCCGGTGGTCCCGGGTCATGTCGACGACCAGCTTGGTGGTGTGGGCGGTGCTCCCCGAGCCCCAGGTCAGCGTGATGCCGGCCTCCGTGTGGTCGGCGGTGCCGTTGTCGGTGACCGTCCAGCGGACGGGGACGTTCTGGGCACGCAGGACGCCGTCCGCGTGGTTCTTCTCCTCCCAGGCGACCAGTTTCTTCAGGTAGTCGGGGTGGATGTAGTACTTGCGGAGTTCCGTCGCGAGCCTTCCGCCGTTGCCGGGGCCGCTCTGGGCGTCGATGTAGGCGCCGTAGAAGTCGGCGATGCGCGTCACGGAGTCGGACGGGCTGCCGGCCACCGTCCGGGGCGTCCAGGAGGCTGCTTCGGCCGGGGTCGCCCGGGCCGAGGCGGTCAGCGCCAGCGGGAGGGCGGTGACGGCGGCGATACCGAGGGCGAGGGCGACGGCACGGCGGGCAGGCCTGCGCGAGATGGTGCGGCGGTTCATTCCGGTGTTCTCCCCGTGAGTGATCAGTCGATGATCGATTGCGGCTATGGCTGGTCAGTAGAGCTTCTTGACCGCCGTGGTCGTCGTCTTCTTGAAGGCCTTCACCGGGGCACCCCTGAAGTCACCCAGCTGACCCCCATTCCACGACCGTGACGGCGCGCCCGTCCCGGCCGATCGACAGAAGGTGGATGTCGGTCGCACCGTACGAGGTCTCGGTGTGCAGTCCGTAGACGTGCGCGCCCTCCTCCACCGCGAGCGTGCCGTAGTCCCTGGACTCCGCCTCGACCTCGGGGTCGGCCTGCTCGATCCGCTTGGCGCACGAGCGCATGTCCTTGTTGAGCCGCTCGGCGAGAGCCTTGGCCTTGGCGTCACTGCCGACGACGAGCGTGAGCTGGACGGCGCCGGTGTCCAGGTCGGTGCGGAACTCGCGGTAACGGGAGTCGTAGCCCAGGAGCGAATTGCCGAAGCAGGACGTCAGCTCGTCCGGCACCCCGTCCTTGACCCGGTCCGCCGTCCAGGCGGAGCTGGGGTGCGGCGGCAGTTCGGCGGCCGAGAGGAACTTGGGCGGGGTCGGGGCGCTCGCCTTCCCGGTGGCACCGGCCGGGGCCGCGAGGGCGAGTCCCGCTGCGGCGAGGGCCGTGAGTGCGGAGAGCGCCGTGATCAGGCCGGCCCTGGTGGCACCGGTGGCCCGGGCGGCGGCGGTGGAAGTGGCGGCGGCGGTGTTGTAGACCTTGCGAGTACGCATGGGAGTCCCCCGTGTCTGAGCGCACGACTGTGCACGGTTCTGCATGGCTGGGTGATGTCGGATGTCGCCGCGCCGGGTGGTCGGTCCGGCGGCGGTCGGTGCGACGTCCAAAGCATCGGCCGCCACCCGGGGCAACCGCAACCGCCGACACGCGATCCGCGACGGTGGAACCATCCCGCCCCCTCTGACGTGCAGGTATATGGAGTGCCTGGGATGCCGTTCCGGGACACGAGGATCAGATGAGGACAGGGGAAGGGTGTGTCGACGTACGACGACGTGGCCGAGTTCGCGGCGCTGCTGACGCGGCTGAAGGGGCGTACGGACCGCAGTTACGGCTCACTGGCCCGGCGCCTGGGCATGAACACCTCCACCCTGCACCGCTACTGCTCCGGCGACACGGTCCCGCTGGACTTCGCCCCGGTGGAGCGGTTCGCCGCACTGTGCGGGGCGTCGCCGGAGGAGCGCCTGGAACTGCACCGCCGGTGGATCCTGGCGGTGGCGGCGCGGCAACGGTCACGTACGCCCGGGGAACCGGGTACCTCCGCGCAACCTCCTACGCCCGCGGAACCGGGCACCTCCGCCGAAACAGGTATGTCCGATACGGGTAGGTCCGATCCGGGTACGCCCGATACGGGAACGTCCGACGCGGGGGACGCCGGCGCGGAGCCCGACGCCCCGGACGTGTCCGCTCCCGCCGCCCGTCCCCCCGCCCGGCGCCCCTGGTACCGCCACCGCCGGATCGCGGTCACCACGGCCGTGGCCGGCACGCTCCTCGCCACACTGGGCACGCTGGGCGGTCTGTCGGCCCTGTCCGCCGACCGTTCCCCTCCCAAGGAGCCCCCGGCCTCCTCCCCCAAGCCCACTCCCACCAGGGAATCCCCCGCGCCGATCACCTGGTCGGCGAACTCCCAGGCCTGGTCGCTCGGTTGCGGCCACGACTACGTCATCGCCAGGGCACCGGAGCAGGTCCCACCGCCGCCCACCGCGCAGGACGCCGGTCCCTGGGCGGCGAGCCAGCACGCGGTGCACGGAGGCGACACCAACGTCGAGATCTCGGTGCAGGGGCGGACCTCGACGGCGGTGGTCCTGGAGGCGCTCCGGGTCCGGGTGGTCGGGCGGAGCGACCCCGCCGAGGGCACCGCCTACTCCATGGACCAGGGCTGCGGCGGCTCGATCACTCCCCGGTCCTTCTCCGTCGACCTCGACAAGGACCGGCCCATCGCCCGCTCGGCGCCCGGAAACGACGTGGGGACGCCGATCCCGGCGGTGCGCTTCCCCTACCGGGTCTCCGCCCAGGACCCGGAGGTGCTGCTGGTCACCGCCCGGACCGTGGCCTGCGACTGCCGCTGGTACCTGGAGCTCGACTGGTCCTCGCAGGGCCGCACCGGCACCGTCCGTATCGACGATGCCGGACGCCCGTTCCGGACCAGCGCCATCAAGGGGCTGCCCCGCTACTGGTACTCGATGCGCGAGTGGGTCCCGCGCAAGGACTGAGCGGCCTCTCCTCCTACGTCCCGTTGCGCCCCGTCACATCTCCCAGACGGCGGCGGCCGTGCGGTCGTCCGAGTATCCCTTGACGCGTACCTGGGTGTCCGCGAGGAACGCGGCGAGGCCGGGCGGGGTGCCGCCGGACCATCGCCGCGTGAGGTACTCGCACAGCTCGGGCTCACCGCGCAACGGCTCGGCGAGGCCGCCGGTGCACAACAGGAGCGTGTCTCCCGGGCGGGCGACGGAGGCGCGGAAACGGAAGGGTTCGCGGGGCGGTTCGGGGGCGGGCTCGTACGGGCTCGGAGGTGTCGTGATCCCGAGGTCCATGGTGAGCCGGTCGCCGTCCGGGGTCTCGTGGGGAAGCGAACCGAATCCGACGACGGGCTCACCTGCCGGGATGTCGGCGACCCTCGGTTCGATGTCCTGCCACTCGCCGCTCCGGAGCCGGAACAGTCCGCCCGCGCCGACGCCGAAGAAGACGCGCGTACGACAGTCGGGGTCGGCGGGGAGCAGCAGGCAGCGCAGGCCCGCCGTGTACTCCTCCGGCTCGATGCCCTGCTCGGCGGCGCTCGCCCGGAGCTTGCCGAGGCTGCGGTCGGTGAGCCTGTGCAGCCCCGACTTGAGGTCACCGCGCCGGGCGGCACGGAGGTCCTCGGCGAGTCGTACATGGCTGCGTCCCACCGCGCGCCCGATCCACTGGCACGCCTCGGCGGCGGCCCGGTGCGCGCCGGGCGTGGCACGGGCGCCGGTCGCCATCGCGATGAGGACGAGCGCGTGCTCGCCCGTTCCGAAGCGGGCGGTGAGGAGGGAGTCGCGGCGGGGCTCGCCGCGGAACCGCGCGGAGTCCCCGCGTGTCGAGACGGCCCGGAGCGTGCAGGCGCCGTACTGCGCCCCGTCGAGCACGGTGTCCGCGACGAGGTCCCCCAGATCGTCGGGGTCGGCAGGTGGGAGGGCGGTCGGTTCGGGGGCGTAGGTGGGAGGACCTGAGCCCACGTGGTCGACGGTGCCGGGAGGCCGGTCGACGGTGAGGGCGGAGGAGGAGAACTCGGATGTCCCGGGCCTCTTCGGCCGCTCCTGAGCCTCCGGTGTCACGGGGGTCTCGGGTGCCGGCGCGGGGACGTCCCGGCGGGTGGGGGTGCGGCGAACGCGGGCCAGGAGGAAGGAGGAGTCGGCCGGAGGGTCGTCCTGGACGGCATCGGCGGGGGCGGCGCCGAGTGGAGGTTCGGTCGCCGGGTTGATCCGGCCGGAGCCGGACCTGTCCGGAGAATCCTCCCCGGATGGCCCGGACGCGGACGTGGCTGCGAGGCCGGGCGCGGCGGGCGGACGTGGTGGAGCGTCCCACACGGCGTCCGCGGCGTCCGTCATGTCGGCGCCTGCCTCCTGGACGCTCTCGCGGTCCGGCCCGGAGCCCCCGTCCACGAAGGCGGCGTCGGGCGCGGGGGGCTGCCTACGGTCCTGGAAGCCCGGCGGTTTGGGGCCGGGCGGAAAGGACGCGGGGCCCGTGGGCATGGCGGGCGGCGGCTCCCAGGGGGCGCGGGGCTGCCCGGGGCCCCTGTCACGCACCACGTCCGACTTGCCGTAGGGGAACCCGCCGCGCTGCGACGGAAGTGAGGAGGGGACCGGAGAGGAAGCGGGCGCCGGAGGAGGCACGGGCCGCGATGGCAGTGGCGGCAGCTGCGGTGGAGCCCCCGCTCCCGGCTCGTCCCACTTCTCAAAAGCACCGGAACCACCGGTGGCACCGCTGCCACCGAAGGCGTCCCCTGACGCGGTCTCGCGCCCGGACACCTTGGCTCCCCCGTCCCGCCCCGGAATCTCATCGGCCCTGCCCGCGTCCACGGTCCCCGACGCCGAGGCGAACCGGTCGTCCAGGGAGTCGCCCGCGGCCGTGGGCCCGGTGTCCTCGGTGGAGTCGTCGTACAGCTGCCCCCACCAGTCGTCCTCGTGACCGGTGGACCTCTCCCCCTGCTGGCTCATGACCTCAATTGTCCACCGGATGGGCCGGTTGAAAACGGGGCATCCGGAAAATCCGGCGGGGTGTTCCGTCGTGAACGGCGTGTTCGACGGCGTGTCGGATGACATGCCGAACACCTGTGCGAAACAAGTCGCCGGGCGGTCCCACCCCCCACGGGAGAACCGCCCGGCGACGCCGGGGGAATCCGTGCCGTCCGCTTCGAGCCGAGTGTGACCGGTCTTCCTGGGGTTTCGCTGTGGTTCGCGGTGGCGACACCTTGGCGGCTGGACGGGGGTGCCGCCCCGGCCGGAGCCGGGGTGGCACACGTACGAGCGGGCCCGGCGACCCGGGACCAACGGCCCTGATTCCGCTCCCCCGACCTCTCGATCTCTCCCCCTGACCTGCGTTTTCCCCCGTCCTCCGGCACCCTGGGCAGATGGGAGCATGGGATCTCCTGCTGATAGGCCTGGTCATGCTGTTCGGTCTGTGCGGAGTTCTGGTGCCCGGGGTGCCGGGGTCGTGGCTCGTGTGGGCCGCGGTCCTGTGGTGGGCGCTGAAGGATCCGCAGGCGGTCTCCTGGTGGGTGCTCGTGGGCACCACCGGCGTTCTGTTCCTGTCCCAGGTGATCCGCTGGCAGCTGCCTCCGCGCCGGCTGCGGGCGGGCGGCGCCACCCCCCGAATGGCGGTGTACGCCGGGACCGGCGCCCTTCTCGGCTTCTTCCTGCTGCCCGTGCTCGGCGCGCTCCCCGGTTTCGTGGGCGGCGCCTATCTCCATGAGCGACTGCGGCTCGGTCGGCACGGCGAGGCGGTGGCGGCGGTACGGCGGGTGATGCGGGCGGGCGGCACCAGCGTCTTCATCGAACTCTTCACCTGCCTGCTGATCACGGGTGCGTGGCTGGGCGCCACGTTCTGGGGCTGACGCAGGAGGGTCGGAGCAGCTCCCCACGCTGCCGGCACCTCGGCGAGGGAACTGTCGAACGCGCCCCGAGGAAGGGCGGGTCGGCGATCGTCACGTCGCGGGAAGACCGGCCGGACCTGACGATCGCCCGGTCCGGCCGCACCCGGAGGCCCCGCGCCGGGGCCTGCCGCTGCTCACGGACGCCCGACGCCTCACAGGCTCCTGAGGTCCGCCAGGTTGATCCGGTCGGCCATCGCCCGCATGCCGGCGTCGTTGAAGTGGAGGTGGTCGCCAGGATCGTAGGTGGCGCGCATACGATGCGGGAACGCCGGGTCGCGGACGGCGGCGTCGAAGTCGACGACCGCGTCGAAGATGCCGCCGCTGCGGATGAAGGTGTTCACCTGCTGGCGCACGGACTCGCGTGCTTCGCTCCACTGGCCGTGGCCGCCGTACGGGGTGATCGTGGCGCCGATGACCCGGATGCCGCGGGCGTGGGCGCGGGTCACGAGCGACTTGTAGGCCTCCACGAAGGCGCGCGGGACCAGCTGCGCGGGGGTGCCGTTGATGTCGTTGATGCCCTCGAACACGATCAGCGCGCGCACCCCGGTCCGCGAGAGGACGTCGGCGTCGAAGCGGGTCAGGGCGCGCGGGCCGACGCCGTCGAGGAGTACACGGTTGCCGGAGATGCCCGCGTTGAGGACGCCGAGACGGCGGGCCGGGGGCAGTGCCGCGAGCCGGTCGGCGAGACGGTCGGGCCAGCGCCGGTTGGTGTCGGAGGTCGTGCCACCGCCGTCGGTGAGGGAGTCGCCGAGGGCGACCACACTGCCGGCGGCGGGTGCGTCGAGGACGTCCACACCGGTGACGTAGTACCAGGAGCTGAGGGTCCTGGTGTAGGCGTCACCGTCCTCCGCGGCGGCCCAAACTCCGCTCGGGGCAAGGAAGTTGGTCTGCTTGGCCGTACGGTGGTAGGTCGCCGGACCGGAGTCCCCCGGCGTGTGGACCGTGACGAGCAGGCTGGTGTCGGCCGGTACGGCGAGCTTGACGACGTCGGTGACACGCTCCTCGCCCGCCGGGATCGTCACCGTGGGGGCACCCGCGAAGGTGGCCGTACGCATCGAGCCGGGCACGGCGTCCGGGCTCTTCGGCTCGCCGGGTTCCTGGAGGGCGACGGTGACGGCACCGAGGCGGAGGGGCCGGGTGCCGAGGCGGTTGGTGAGGCGGACGCGCAGCGCGCTGCCGCCGACGCTGACGTGCAGGACGTTGCGGTAGGAGGCGCCCGGTCTGGCGGCGACCGTCCCGGATGCGGCGGCCTCCCAGGTCCCGGTCCAGACACGGGGAACGGGGGTCTCCCGGACGGGCGAAGGGGAGAGCGAGGGAGAGGGAAGCGGTGGCGGTACGGGGGTGCTTCCCGTGTCGGCTCTCGCTGTGGGCGGGGCGAGCGCCAAGGCGGTCACCAGGGCCGCGAGGGTGTGCCGAACCATGATCGCGCGGGTCATGTGCGCATGGTTCCCCGAGCCGTCGGCCGCGCCAACGCAAAGTCACACCCATGGCGGCGCGCACGTATGTTCGCACGTACACCCGCGTTTTCGCCGCGTCTGCCGGGGCCGCCGTGTTTGGCTTCCGGCATGACCGAATTCAGCGCGGCCGAGCGTGCCTATCTCCGGACCCAGCGGCTGGGACGGCTGGCCACCGTCGACCCCCACGGGCAGCCGCAGGCGAACCCCGTCGGCTTCTTCCCGCAGGACGACGGGACGATCCTGATCGGCGGTCGCTCGATGGGTTCGACCAAGAAGTGGCGCAACCTGGAGAAGAACCCGAAGGTGGCGCTGGTCGTCGACGACGTGGTGAGCCTGAGCCCCTGGAAGGTGCGCGGCGTCGACATCCGGGGCGAGGCCGAACTCCTCACGGGCCCGCACGAGTTGGGCCCGCACTTCAGCGAGGAGGTGATCCGCGTCCATCCGAGGCGCATCCACAGCTGGGGCCTGGAGGAGGGCTGAGGGACGGCCACGGTCACGCGGTCGGCGGGACGCCCTCCAGACCGAGCAGGTGACGCTTGCGGTCGAGGCCGCCCGCGTATCCCGTAAGGGAGCCGTCCGCGCCGATCACCCGGTGGCAGGGCCGCAGGACGAGCAGCGGATTGGCGCCGATCGCACCACCCACGGCCCGTACGGCGGCCCTTGGGGCCCCGATCCGCTCGGCGATCTGCCCGTACGTGGTGGTCTCCCCGTACGGCACGGAGTCGAGGGCGTTCCAGACCCGCTGTCGGAAGTCGGTCCCGGTGCTTCGCAACTCCAGCCGGAACTCGGTGAGTTCACCGGCGAAGTAGGCGGCGAGCTGTACTTCGGCCGCCCGGAAGGGCCCGGGGTCGTGCCGCCAACCCTCCTCGGCACCGCGCACGCTCCGGCCGCCCTTCTGGCCGGGCACGGAGAGGGAGGTCAGGGCGCCCGACTCGTCGGCGGTGAGCAGGAGTTGACCGATGGGGCTGTCGAGGACGGTCCAGTGGACGGTCTCGGAAGCGGTCGCGGAAACAGCGGGGTGTGTCGTCATGATGTGGGCTCCCACTCGCCTGCGGCGATGAGGTGTTGGAGGGCGTACGAGCGCCAGGGGCGCCAGGTGTCGGGCACGTCCACGCCGGGCGGCGCGACGTCGGGGTCACCGAGGGCGCGGGCCCGGACGACGGCGACGGTACGGGCGTCGAGCCCCGGCAGGGCACGCAGTGCGCGGCGGGCCTCGTCGCGGTCGGCGCCGGGGTCGAGCCGCAGCGTGCCGTCGGCGAGCGCGGCGGTGAGGGCGCCGAGGGGACTGCAGTCCGCCCTGGCCGCCTCCGCCAGTACCGCCGGCTCGGGGAAGAGACGGGTGAGGGTGCCGGAGGGGGCGTCGAGCAGCTTGCCGTACCGCGTCACGAGCCGCTCCGCCGCCGCCCTGCCCACCAGCGCCCGCACGGCCAGCTCGGCCGGATCGGCGGTGCCGGGGACACGCAGGCCGGGCCGGAGCGCGACCAGGCGAGCGAGGCGGGGATCCGTGCCGAGGTGTTCGTCGACGGCGTACGGGTCCGAGTCGAGGTCGAACAGGCGTCGCAGCCGCTGTACGGCGGTCGTCAGGTCACGCAGGTCGGTGAGGTACAGCCGGGCGTCCAGCCAGCGGCCCCGTGGCCTGGCCCCACGCTCCTCGACGGCTGCGATCCCGGTGCCGTACGGGAGACGCAGCGTCCGACGGTAGGTACGGCCGCCCGGGCTGCCGCTCAGCTCCTCGACGCCGGGGACGGCCTCGCGGGCGAGGAGGTCGAAGACGGCGGCGGAGTGGTAGGGGCCGCGGTGGGAGAGGCGGAGAGGGATGCCGGGCGGGGTGGACGTGGGTGCTGGGCCGACTCGGGGTGCCGTCGCGCGCAGGGCGCTCGGGGTCGCGGCGTACACGGTTCGGATCGTGTCGTTGAACTGGCGCACGCTGGCGAACCCGGAGGCGAACGCGATCTCCGTGACCGGCAGCGCGGTGGTCTGCAGGAGCACGCGTGCGGTGTGCGCCCGCTGGGCCCGGGCGAGGGCTACGGGGCCCGCCCCGAGCTCGGCGGTGAGCTGGCGCTGCACCTGCCGGGCGCTGTATCCGAGCCGTACGGCGAGCCCGGCGACGCCCTCCCGGTCCACGACTCCGTCGCCGATCAGACGCATCGCCCTGCCCACGACGTCCGCCCGCACGTTCCACTCGGCGGAGCCGGGGACCGCGTCCGGACGGCAGCGGCGGCAGGCCCGGAAACCGGCGCCGTGCGCGGCGGCGGCTGTCGGGTAGAACCGTACGTTGTGCCGCTTCGGGGTGACGGCCGGGCAGCTGGGGCGGCAGTAGATGCCGGTGGTCTCGACGGCGAAGAAGAACTCGCCGTCGAACCGGGCGTCCCTGCTGCGCACGGCGGCGTACCTGGTGTCTTGGTCGGTCACGCTGTCCAGTCTGAGGTACGGGGAGAGGGTGCGGCTGGCGGCTATCGGACACCACGTCTCCCACCCGCCCGCCTGCCCGTCTCGGTCCGTTTGCCGGGCACCCTCGAACCGCAGGCGGTACACCTCGGGCGCCGGCCGGCATCTCCAGCCCGTCCGGCGCTTGAGGACGAGGCCCCTTCAGGGCCGATGCGGGGGTCTGGGGGCGGCAGCCCCCAGCGGGCGGCGGGGGCTGCACAACCCCCGCGTACCCCCGGCAGCGTTACCGCTGCCGCCCCCGCTTCGCCTCCATCGCCGCCTTCCCCTCCGCCCCCTTCTTCTTCCAGTCCTTCCGGATCTCCGCCCGCAACCGCGCATCGGTCTTGGCGACGATGTACTGGTTCTCCCGCAGCAGCTTGCGGTAACTGTCCAGCCGCCGCTGAGCCAGCGCCCCCGAGTCGAGCGCCTCCAGCACCGCGCACCCGGGCTCCGCCGTGTGCGCGCAGTCCTGGAAGCGGCACCCGGCGGCCAGTTCCTCGATCTCGGCGAAGACCTGCCCGACGCCGGTTCCGGCGTCCCAGAGGCCGACGCCGCGCAGCCCCGGTGTGTCGATGAGGACGCCCCCACCGGGCAGGGCGAGCAGATTGCGGGTGGTCGTGGTGTGCCGGCCCTTGCCGTCGGCGTCCCTCGTGGCCTGGACCTCCATGACGTCCACGCCGAGCAGCGCGTTCGCGAGCGTCGACTTGCCCGCACCGGACTGCCCGAGCAGCACGGCCGTACCGTCGGCGACGACGGCCGCGAGGACGTCGATGCCGTCCCCGTTGGTGGAACTGACGGTGAGGACCGGCACCCCGGGAGCGGCGGCCTCCACGTCCTGGACGAGATACGAGAGGGTCGTCGCGTCCGGTACGAGGTCGGCCTTGGTGAGCACCACGACGGGCTGCGCACCGGATTCCCAGGCCAGCGCCAGGAACCGTTCGACGCGGCCGAGGTCGAGTTCCACGGCCAGTGACACGGCGACGATGGCGTGGTCGACGTTGGCCGCGAGGATCTGCCCCTCGGAGCGCTTGGACGAGGTGGACCGCAGGAACGCACTCCGGCGCGGCAGATACGTACGGACGTAGCGGGGATCACCGGCGGGCTCGACGACAGCCCAGTCGCCGGTGCAGATGACCCGCATCGGATCGTGCGGTGTGACGAACGCGGTGTCGGCGCGCAGCACACCGTCGGCGGTGGCGACGTCGCACTGGCCGCGGTCGACGCGGATGACGCGCCCGACGAGCAGCCCTTCGGCCGCGTACGGGGCGAATTCGGCGGCCCACGCGTCGTCCCAGCCGTAGACGGCGAGCGCGCGGGACGAGGCGGATGAAACCGATGAAGCGGATGAAGCGGATGAAGCCGAGAGGGGAGTCAACGGAGACCCTTCACAAGGGTGGCCCCGGCACGCGCACTTGGGCGCGGAGATGGTGGAAGGTCAGCCGGTGGCCACGGAGATGGACTTGATGAACTTCTGGATGCGGGCAGCGCCCATCTCGGAGACAGCCATCGGTCACACCTCCCGTTCCTCACTCAGCCGACAGCGGCAGCCGACGGCCGCCGCAGGAAACGATCCTCACCTTAGAGTCGCGCGCACTCGGGTGCCACCGGTTTTCCGTTTCCGCGGGCAGGTGGCCGATGCCTCACCCGAGGCGCTGCGTGATCCGGGTCCACAGAGTGGGCGAGTCGGGGGCGACGGGTGCCGGGCGGTGCTCCCGGAGTTGACGCCAGACGGGCTCCGGGCAGGGACCTTGGGGTCTGGTCTTGGTGAACTTCTGGTAGGGCACCCGGCGTGGCGGGAGGCCTGTCTCGACCCAGTGGTCCTTGTCGGAGGTGAAGTCCCAGCCGACGTTGGAGATACGGATGTGGTCGTCGCGGTCGTCCTTGTTCTGGCTGGTGATCTGGAGCACTTCGACGTAACGGAGGCCGGCTCTCATGACCACGCAGTAGTGCGGGAGTTCCCTGGCGGACTCCCGGAAAGGGACCAGGGCGTGCCAGATCTCGCCGGCGGCCGGGCGGCGCCGGCCGCCGTTGAGGACACCGTCGGCCCACCAGCGCACCGCTCCGTGGCAGAGGAACGCGGTGAACCCGGCGGCTCCGCCCGGGGCCAGGACACGGGAGTTCCAGTCGGGTGAGTCGAACCGCGCCTCGGCCCAGACCACGGCGGCCTGGCTGAGGGCGAGCACGACGGCCGTACGGGCGAGGAAGACCCGCCACGGGCCGCGACGCGTCCGGCCCATGGACGCGGCCACCCCCGCGGCGGCGACGACGGGTGCGCTGTACACGAACGCGTGCTGCCCGAAGCCGCTCAGGTGGAGCGGCGGTTCCTGGGAGGCCATCAGGTCGACCACCGTGAACGGCAGCGCCAGGGCGGAGCCGACGAAGGACCACATGGTCAGCAGCAGGTAGCCCTTGACGGCCATCCCCAGGCAGGACGTGTTGGTGCGACGGGCCACCGAATCCCCTTTCCTCTGTGACGAACATGATCCACACGGGGATGCGGTGTGGGACCCGTGAAACTACGTAGGCGGTTACGGAACCCTGGGCGTGCGGCGGGTGACGGCGGCCGGACCCTGTCTCCATCGCCGATCCGGGCAAACAGCCGGTAACCGGCCGTCTCTCGTGGGCCGTCGGGGTCCAGCGGGGTCAACTGCCCACTGGATTGCCTGGTGTTGATGGGATCACCCTTTCCTGACCGGGGCCGGCCGCGGCCGGCTCGGCTCCGCCCGGCAACAGTGCCCGAGGCGGTGGACAGGGGGCTTCCGTGAAGTCACGCAATCGGCTACGTAAGATCATCTTATGTGCGGGTCCCGGTATGGCGGGCAGCCAGGGCAGTGAGGTGGAGACGTGATTCCGCTGGTGAGCCGAGCGGCCGAGCTGGATCGCCTGGACGCAGTGCTCGACCGGACGCTCGGCCAGGACGGCGGTTCAACCGTTGTGGACCTTGCCGGGGCCGCGGGCATCGGCAAGAGCCGGCTCATGGCCGAGTTCTGCCAACGGGCGCGGGTTCGGGGAATGACAGTGCTGCACGGCTGGGCCACCGAGTTCGAACAGCACATCCCGTACCGGCCGTTCAGCGATGCCCTGGCCGACCACGACATGGCATCGGCGGATCCCGGGGCTGGGGCTGGGCACCGGGGTAACCGGTTCGGGCTGCACCGATCCGTCGCGAAGCTGCTCGCGGAAATCGCCGAGCCCGGTCCCGAGGCCGGCCCCGGTACCGGCCGCCGCGGGCTCGTCGTGGCCCTGGACGACCTGCACTGGGCGGACCCGGCATCCCTGGAACTCCTCGACCACCTCGTCCGGCATCCCCCGCACGCCCCGGTCGTGATCGTCGTCGCCCGCCGCGACCGCCAGACCGCGGCCTCTCTCGCCGCAGCGCTCACCCGGGGCATCGACCTGGGTACGGTGCTCCGGCTGGACCTCGGACCGCTCGCCGAGCACGCGTGTCTCCAGGTCCTGGCTCCCGAAGTGGCCCCCGGCCTGCCGCCCGGCAGGGCCGCCGAACTGTACGCCGCGAGCCACGGCAATCCGCTGTACTTCCTCGCCCTCCTGCAGGCGGGACACGGCGGACAGACAGGGCCCGGCGGAGAGCACGGCGCACCGCAGCCCTCGGCCGGGCTCGGCTCACTGCTGCTGGACGAACTGACACCGCTCACCGCGGCCCAGCGCCGCACGGCCGAGGTGGTGGCCCTCCTGGGGGACCATGGCACCGCCGCCCTGCTGGCCGTGGTGACCGGGCAGGACGAGGCCGCGGTCGACGCGGACCTCGACGCACTGGCCCGCCGCGATGTGCTGCGTCCGGGTCAGGGCGGTCGGTGGACGCTGCGCCATCCGGTGCTCAGGACGCTCGTGCACGAGAGCATCGCCCCCCAGGAGCGCATCCGTATCCACCGCCTCGCCGCAGCCGGACTGGCCGAGGCGGGCACCCCCGCCACCGAGCGCGCCCACCACGTCGAACAGTCGCTGACCGGCTGGGACCCGGAGGCCGTCGCCGTACTGTCCGAAGCGGCCGAACAGTCCGCCGCCACCGCCCCCGCGAGCAGCGCCCACTGGCTGGGCGTCGCCCTCGCGCACCTGCCCGACCACCCGCGGCACACCGGACTGCGCCGTGATCTGATGCTGCGACGGGCCCAGGCCCTGGGCGTGTGCGGAGGACTCCGGGAGAGCAGGGACCTGCTGCACCAGGTGATCGCCATGTCACCACCGGGTGAGGCGGGCGCGGCCGGCGTGCGGACCTCCGCCGTCACGCTGTGCGCCGTGATGGAACGTCACCTCGGGCGCTACGCCGAGGCGGTCGCGCTCCTTCGCCGTGAGCTCTCCCGGGATCCTGGCCCGGCCCTCGCGGACACTGTCGAACTCAGTCTGGAGCTGGGTTCGTCCGCGCCGCACGCCACCGCCTACCCGCAGGTGCGCGCCGATGTGGCCCGCACCGTCGACCTGGCCCGCTCGTCGGGCGACGAGGTCGCCGAGGCCGGCGCCCTCGCGATCATGGCTCTCGGGGAGACGTACGAAGGCGAGATGTCCGCCGCCCGGGAGGCCACCGACCGGGCGGCGGCCCTGGTCGACGCCCTGACCGATCACGACCTCGCGAGTCTGTGCGAGCCGTTCGTCCGCCTCGGCTGGGCGGAGGCGTTCCAGGAGCGGTACGCCGATGCCGAACGGCATGCCGACCGCGGCCTGGCCATCGCCCGGCGCGGCGGCCTGCTCTACGTCCTGCCGCATCTGCTGCTGTGCAAGGCGCAGGTCCACATCCAGACCCTCCGGCTCGACTCGGCCGTGGAACTCGCCGACGAGGCGGAGACCATCGCCCGTGGCATCGGCAGCGACGAACTCCTGGCCTTCGTCCTGGCCAACAAGGCGTACGCCCTGACCTACGCGGTGCCGCCGGACGACCCCACCGCGCTGACGGTGGCCGAGGAAGCCGTCGCCGCGGCGGGTATGGGCACCAGTTGGTGGGCCTCGATCGCCTGGTGCCTGCTCGCACATGCCGTCGTGCTCGCCGGCGACATGCCGCGCGCCCGGGGCGCCGTCTTCCGTGCCGGGGGTGAGGACCTGCTCGGAATCCAACCGTCCGTGCGCCCACTGGTCATGGAGGTCCTCGTCGTCTCCGCCGTCGCCGTCGGCGAGACGGACGCGGCCAGGAAGTGGGCGGAGCGGGCCCGTGAGGAGGCGGACCGGCTGGGCCTGCCGACTCAGCGGGCCTCGGCGCTGCGCAGCGCCGCCCACTGTCTGCTCGCCGACGGCGACGTGGCGGCGGCTGTCGAACTGGTCGAGGAGGCCGCGGCGGAAACAGCCCGTCAGGGAACGGTCCTGTGGGAGACGTTCAGCCTGCTGCTCGGCGCTCCCCTGACCGCGGCCGCCGGTCACCCGGACCGGGCCCAAGCCATGTGGACACGCGCCCGGCAACTCGCCGCGACCGGTGGTGCGCTTCAACTGACCGGCCTGGCAGACGCGTTGCGCCCAGCCGTGTACGGCACACCGGCACCTGAGGCCGACTCCGGCCCTGCCGCCGTCTTCCCGTCCCTTTCCCCACGTGAACGTGAGATCGCCGCCCTCATCGCCGAAGGTCTGACCACCCCCGACATCGCGGCGCGGCTCTATCTCAGCCCCCGTACGGTCGAGTCGCATCTCAGCCGGATCTACCGCAAGACCGGCGTCACTTCACGAGCGGCCCTCGCCGTTCTCCAGATCCGGTCCGAACTGGGCGGCCGGGAACCCGGGCCGGGACGCGCACCGAACGCACCCCGATAGCGGGAACGGGTCCGTGAAGGGCGAGGAGCGTCCCGAGATCCGGGGCGCGCCCGTCCGGCCGCCGCCGTCGGTCCCGGCCGGGTCGAGCCGACCGCCATGGCCGACGGGGAACCGCCGCTCCGGCTGTCCCGCGAGAGAGCGCACGACGCGCCGGTACGAGGCGATGGTACGAGGAGAACAGTTGATCGGCTGAACGGCTGAACAACTGGGCCCCCGCCACGCGTACCTGATCACGGCGGCAGTTCGGACCGCCAAGGACGGCGGACGGCACTCCGGAACGAAGGAGCACACCATGAAGGCGACCGCGCAGATCGGCGTCACCGGCCTTGCGGTGATGGGCCGGAATCTGGCCCGGAACTTCGCCCGGCACGGTTACACCGTGGCCCTCCACAATCGGACCCCCGCCAGGACCAAGGCGCTGGTCGAGGACTTCGGGCACGAGGGCGACTTCGTCCCGGCCGAGACCGCCGAGGAGTTCGTGGCGGCCCTGGAGCGCCCCCGGCGGCTCATGATCATGGTGCAGGCGGGGACGGCCACCGATGCGGTGATCGACGAGTTCGCCGCGCTCCTGGAGCCCGGTGACATGATCATCGACGGCGGCAACGCCCACTTCGCCGACACCCGCCGCCGGGAACAGGCGCTGCGCGGGCTCGGTATCCACTTCGTGGGTGTCGGCGTCTCGGGCGGTGAGGAGGGCGCGCTGCACGGGCCGAGCATCATGCCCGGCGGCTCCGCCGCGTCCTACGCCGCGCTCGGGCCGATGTTCGAGACGATCAGTGCCAAGGTGGACGGCGAGCCCTGTGTCACCCATGTCGGCACGGACGGCGCCGGGCACTTCGTGAAAATGGTGCACAACGGCATCGAGTACGCCGACATGCAGCTGATCGGCGAGGCGTACCACCTGCTGCGCCAGGTCGGCGGCTATGAACCGGCGCGGATCGCCGAGGTCTTCCGGCAGTGGAACAAGGGGCGCCTCGACTCGTACCTGATGGAGATCACCGCCGAGGTGCTCGCCCACACCGACTCCGCCACCGGCAGACCCTTCGTGGACGTGGTGGCCGACTCCGCCGGGCAGAAGGGCACCGGCCGCTGGACCGTACGCACGGCTCTGGAGCTCGGTTCCCCGGTGACCGCCATCGCCCAGGCCACCTTCGCCCGCGCCGCCTCGGGCCAGCGGGCCCTGCGCGCCGCGTATCGCGAGCTGCCCGGCGGCACCAGCTGGGACCTCACCGCGTACGAGGCGGAGCGGTTCGCCTGTCTGGTCGAGCACGCCCTGTACGCGTCGAAGCTCATCGCCTACGACCAGGGCTGGAAGATGATCCTGGACGCGTCGGCGGAGTACGGCTGGGACATCGACCTCGGCGCGATTGCGAGGATCTGGCGCGGCGGCTGCATCGTGCGCGCCGCCTTCCTCGACCGGGTCCGTGCCGCGTACGAGGCCGATCCGCGCCGGGTCACCCTGCTCACCGAGGAGGGGTTCGCGGCCGAGATCGCCGACTCGCAGGTTCCCTGGCGCGAGGTCGTCGCCACGGCCGCCCGGCACGGTGTCCCGGTCCCGGCGTTCTCCGCCGCCCTGTCGTACTACGACACCCTGCGCGCCGAGCGCCTGCCGGCCGCCCTCACCCAGGGGCAGCGCGACTACTTCGGCGCCCACACCTACCGGCGTACCGACCGCGAGGGCCGCTTCCACACCCTCTGGGAGCGGGCCGACCGGAGCGAGACCGAGGTGATCTGACCTCGGGCCGCCCGCAGCACGGAACGGGCCGGCCACTTCCGCAGCGATATCGCTGCGGAAGTGGCCGACCCGGGTGCGGGGGTTCTCAGCTCGCGCAGCTGCTGCCGTTCAGCGTGAAGTCGAACGGGGCCGTGTTCTTCCCCTGCCAGCTGGCGAGGAAGCCGAAGGAGACGGTGCCGTCGGCCGCGACGGACCTGTTGTAGTCGGCGGCCGTCGCGGTGACCCGGCCGCCGTCCTGGGAGAAGCTCGCGTCCCACATCTGGCCGACCTGCTGGCCGTCGCGGAAGCTCCAGGCGATGCGCCAGCCGTCGATGGCCTTCGCGGAGGTGACGCTGATGGTGGCCTGGAAGCCGTCGGGCCACTCGTTGACGAGGTCGTACTCGACCTCACAGGACACCGGTTCACTCTTGTCGGGGCTCGGCTTCGGCGTCTCGCCGCGCGCGGCGGAGGTGCCCTGGGGTTCCGGGTCGGGCTTGTCGGCGGGCGTCGGGGAGGATTCCGGGTCCGACTGGCGGGGGGCCGGGGACCGGGTGGAGCCCACGGGGACGGTCAGGCCGGACGGCAGGACGGACGACGGGTCCACCACGGGCTTCCCGTCGGTCGTGCCGCCCTTCGCGGAGGGGGCGTTGCCGGAGCCGTCGAAGGGCATCATTGAGACCGTGAGCGCCAGCCCGGAGACGATGACGGCGGCGATCATGATCGCTGTGCGGCCGATGCGCGGGCGGGACTCCCCGATGGTGAGACCGGTGTTGATGCCCGCTTCCGAGCGCCCGCCGAGCAGACCGGCCTCGGCCGCGCGGCGGCGCCGTTCCAGGTAGGCGAGCCCGCCCCAGCCGATGACGCCGCCGGCGAGCGCGGCGGGCAGCCCGCTGATCCCGCCGTACAGCCGCAGGCAGGCGGCTGCCTCGGCGCACTCCACGCAGGTCGCGAGGTGCCGGGAGAGGTCCTCGGGGACCTCGGCTCCCTGTGAGCGGGTGACCGCGTCGAGCAGCCGGGCGAAGCGGCGGCAGTCGGGGCTCATCGGGGTGTCGAGCAGGTTGCGCTGGCAGCGGTCCCTGAACAGGACGCGTACCTGGGCGAGTTCCTCGGCGGCGCTCTCCGGGTCGAGGCCGAGCCGACGGGCCACCTGGGGCAGCGGCAGTGCCTCCACCTCGGCCAGCCAGAGCAGGGCGGCGTCCGGTTCCTGCATGTCACGCAGGGCGCGCAGCGCGAGCGGGCGGCGCAGCGGCGGCCCGACGTACCGGGCGGCCTTGTCGGAGTTGAGCCACAGCCGCAGGTCGGGGTCGAGGTGGTTGCCGTGCCCGGTTTCCTCCCAGGACGCGGCGGTACTGCGAACTGCCGCCAGCAGCAGGGGTATCCAGGGCAGGCGGGGTATGCGGCGCCCTGTGTTGCGGGCCCCGAAGTCGGCGGCCCGGGCCGCGTGGATACCGTGGGTGAACGCCTCGGCGGCCAGTTCGGTGCCGGCGGACGAGCCGGACGTGCAGAGGTCGGCGTACGAGAGGACCGCGTCCCAGCACTCGGAGAACAGCGCTGCTTCGGCGGCGTCCTGAGGGGTCGGCAGATCTGGCATATGGGGGGACTCCAGCATCAACGGCTTGCACACGCCAACGTCAAGGTCAACTGACCCCACGAACAGGGGAGTTGGGGACCGTTTCGCGAAACGGAGCCCGAGCTTTTCACGTTTCCCGCACAACTGACAAGCGACGTATCCACATGTCGCAACCTGTCAACGCGGGCTCGCCGTACGGTGATCGCGAGGTGGGAAAAACGACCGGATTCGTTCCCTTGAAGCACGAACACGTCCCCCCATACGGATGGCGGCGGCGTTCCGTTCAGATCTTCGGCGCCGGATCCCGGGCCGGCAGGCTGTCCATGAAGGAGCTGACGGAGAAGACGGCGCGGCCGGGGCCGGGTTCGCCGTAGCCGGGGGGCGAGTCGAGACCGAAGTCGTCCATCGTCCGGCGATAGGCCTGCAACAGCCGGATGTGGTACTCCAGCGGCGCGCCCTGGGGGTTGGCCTTGCCGAGCGGGGTCGTCGGCTCGGGGCACCAGGTGGTGAAGCGGGGCGTGATGCCGTGCGACATGAAGAAGCGCAGGCCCTCGGTGGTCGACTCGATCGCCTCGTCGACCGTCTTGAAGCCGAACGGCTCGGCCATCTCGACGCCGGCCACGAAGTTGGGAATGACGTTGCGCGCGCCGAAGACCTCCGCCGAGTCGAGGATGCGCTTGTGCCACTCGTCGCGGCCCACGTAGCGCTCCTTGCCGGGGCAGTACATCTTGAAGAGGTACTCGTCCCACACCTCGTAGTTGGGGTGGTAGATCTGCACCCCGTAGTCCTTGAAGCGCTGCACGTCGTCCTTCGGCAGGGCCTGGGCGACGACCTTGCCGATCCAGCGGCCCGGGAAGTGCTCCTCGATGGCCTTGGCGTACATGCCGTAGAAGTCCGCCTCGTCACGGCCCTGGAGCTTGGAGGTGATGGCGCCGCCGGTGAGCGTGTAGGCGGTGGAGGCCTTCGCCGTGTCGTAGCGGTCGATGATCTCCAGGGCTTCCAGGACCTCGTCGACGTCCTTCACTCCCGTGTAGGGCCGCCCGGCCGCCTTGTGCTGGCGCCAGTTGTGGTTGATGTCGCAGTACTGGCACTCCTCCTTGGCGCCGAAGTACTGGCAGACCCGGAAGACGGTCAGGTAGATGAGGTAGCCCCACTGAATGGTGGGGGCGACCTCCATGACGGACTTCCCGTTGGAGAGCTTGTGCTTGTAGTACTCGGGCATCGGCGGCACCCCGACGTCGGAGATCCGCTTCCCGTCCAGGTAGAGGCCGAGGACGCCGTGCTCGTCGGCGGCCACCCGGTAGGGCGAGGCAGGGTTCACACGCACCGAGACGACGGTCCGGCGCAGGTCGTACGGACCGCCGGTGAGGATGATCTCCTCCGGCGGGCGGCGCAGCGCGGCCTCGCCCAGCTCGGGGAGGGTGCCGTGGTCGAAGGAGAAGATGAAGTAGGACTTCGGCTTGACGTCGCCGCCCTCATTGTCGCTGAGCGCGGACGCGTCGAAGGCCACACCACCCCTGAGCAGGTCCTCTTTGAAGACGGCTTCCCGCGGTACGTGCGGAAAGCGCTCCATCAGATCCTCGACCAGCGCGGTGCGGCTGCCCATCCCGTGTCTCCTCCAGCTCCGGCGGTACTCCGGCGTTCGACTCCTCACGGTATGCCCCCGCCTGCGCGTCCATGGCCGCGGGGCCCCTCGGGCATGTCCGGCGCCCCTGCGTGAGAGGGTCGACGCACCTGAGCGGAGGGACGGACCCCATGGCCGAGACGCTGACCAACTGGGCGGGCAACATCATCTACACGCCCACGGAGCTGCACCGACCGCGCTCCCTGGACGCCCTGCGGGCGCTGGTGGCCGAAAGCGCGCGGGTGCGGGTGCTGGGCAGCGGTCACTCGTTCAACGAGATCGCCGAGCCGGGCGACGGCGGTGTCCTGCTCTCCCTCGCCAGGCTGCCGCAGGAGGTCGACGTCGACACCGCGGCCCGTACGGTACGGGTCGGGGGCGGGGTCCGGTACGCCGAGCTGGCGCGGGTCGTCCACGGGCGCGGGCTCGCGCTGCCGAACATGGCGTCCCTGCCGCACATCTCGGTGGCGGGTTCGGTGGCGACCGGGACCCACGGTTCGGGGGTGGGCAACGGTTCGCTCGCCGCGCCGGTGCGTGCGGTCGAGCTGGTCACGGCCGACGGCTCGACGGTGACGATCACGCGGGGCGAGGACCGGTTCGAGGGCGCGGTCACCGCGCTCGGCGCACTGGGCGTCGTCACGGCCCTCACCCTGGACCTGGAGGCGGACTTCGAGGTCGAGCAGTACGTGTTCACCGAACTGCCGCTGGACGGGCTGGACTTCGAGGCCGTGGCGGGCGCGGCGTACAGCGTGAGCCTGTTCACCGACTGGCGTGCGCCGGGCTTCGGTCAGGTGTGGCTGAAGCGGCGTACCGACCAGGCGCCGCCGGACTTCCCGTGGGCCGCGCCCGCCACCGAGAAGATGCACCCGGTGCCGGGAATGCCGGCCGTCAACTGCACCGAGCAGTTCGGTGTGCCGGGGCCCTGGCACGAGCGACTCCCGCATTTCCGGGCGGAGTTCACACCGAGCAGCGGCGAGGAGCTCCAGTCGGAGTACCTGCTGCCGCGCCCGTACGCCCTGGACGCCCTGCGGTCGCTGGACGCGATCCGGGACGTCGTCGCGCCGGTGCTCCAGGTGTGCGAGGTCAGGACGATCGCCGCCGACACCCAGTGGCTGAGCCCGGCGCACGGACGGGACAGTGTGGCGTTCCACTTCACCTGGGTGGCGGACACCGCCGCGGTGCTGCCCGTGGTGCGGCGGGTCGAGGCGGCGCTGAACCCGTACGGGGCGCGTCCGCACTGGGGCAAGGTGTTCGCCGTACCGGCGGAGGTGGTGCGCGGACGGTATCCGCGGCTGGCGGACTTCGCGGCGCTGGCGGCCGTCCTGGACCCCTCGAAGAAGTTCACGAACGCGTTCGTACGGGAGATGCTCGACGACTGACCACGGGCCGGATACGGCTCCACGTGGGCGAAGACTTTCTTCAGCCCCTTTCCTAACCCCTTGTCGAACCTCCCCCACTGCCCATAGCCTTGCGCCGCGCCGGTGCCGTCGCGCCCCGGCCTGTCTGCACTGAGGTCTGCACGGCGAGGGGGCAAGCCCGGTGGTGAAGCGCACATCACGTGACATCCGCACCGCTAACCGCTACGAGGTGCTGCGCCAGATCATCGCCGAGTCACCGACGTCCCGGCAGGAGCTGGCCGCCGCCACCGGGCTCAGTCTCGCCACGGTCGCGACGCTCGTCGGGGAGCTCATCGACCTGCGGATGCTGACCGAGGTCGGCTTCGAGGACTCGGCGGGCGGGCGCCCCAGGGGGCTCGTGGCCGTCAACACCGCGGGCGGCGCGCTGATCGGCGTCGACATCGCGGAGACGTACGTCCGGGTCGAGCTCTTCGACCTGGGGCTGAACGTCCTGGCCCGCGCCGCCGAGCACATGCGCCCCGGCGAGGGCCGCCCCGAGCAGGTGGTCGGCCATGTCACCACGGCCGTCGGTTCGGTGGTCGCGCAGGCCGGGATCGAGGGCGCCCGGGTCCTCGGTGTCGGGGTGAGCGTGCCGGGCCAGGTGGACCGGGTCACCGGTGTCGCCGAGTACGCGCCCAACTGGGACTGGCACGACGTGCCCCTCCTCGACCTGCTCACCGAGCACATCGCGTATCCGCTGTACCTCGACAACCCGCTGCGTGCCTGCGCCGTGGCCGAGCTGTGGTTCGGTGCCGTACGGGGGCACTCCAACGCGGTCGTGGTGAACCTCGGGACGGGCGTCGGCGCCGGCCTGGTGATCGGCGGCGGGGTGCACCGGGGGGTGAGCAACAGCGCCGGCGAGTGGGGGCACACGACCCTCGTCCTGGACGGGCGGCTCTGTCACTGCGGCAACCACGGATGCGTCGAGACCTATGTCGGCGCGCCCGGAATCATGCTGAATCTGGCGGAGCTGGACCCCGGCGGCACGCTGCTGCATCCCGACGACCAGACGGCGACCGTCGACGCGCTGGCCCGTGGGGTCGCCGCCGGTGATCCGGTGGCCGTCAGGGTGATCCGGGACATGGCCCGCTATCTGGGCGCGAGCATCTCCGACCTGGTGAACCTGCTCAATCCTGAGATCGTCGTGCTGAGCAGCTGGGTCGCGGCCACGCTGGGCGAACCACTGGTCGCCGAGGTCCGTGAGGCGGTGGCCCGGCACGCGCTGAAACGGCCCCTGGCGGCCACCGAGATCGTCCTCTCCCCCATCCCGGGGGACCCGGTGTGCCTGGGCGCGGCGACCTTCGCCCTCGAAGGCGCGCTGTCCGCGGTCACCCAGCGGTCGTCGGCCGCCCGGCGCAGCGGTCCGGCGCCACTGAAATAGGTCTGGTCCAACCTCAACCACCCCCGCGCGAACCGCCGTTGAGGCGATCCGCCAATCCGCCATGTCCGATATCCCGAACGGTCCGCAACGTTTCGAACGGGCTTCGTCCAACCCCTTGCCGAAGCCTTAGCCGAAGGTTAACGTCCCGCTCCGCAACCTCATTTGAGCCATCTGGCGCTGAAGCGACAGAGCCGCGGCCGTACTCGAGACAAGGACGTCACATGTCGGCATTGAGCAACAGCAACTGGGACCGCCGGAACGTTCTGCGGGCCGCCATGGGTCTGGCCGCCGCCGGCGGACTGACCGCGTGCGGCGGGAACACCGGCCGCAGCAGCGGCGGCGGGTCGGGCGACTCGCTCGTCCAGTACTTCCACGCGTACGGCGAGGCGGGCACCGAGCAGGCCATCAAGAAGTACGCCAAGGCCTACAAGGGCGCCAACGTGACCACGCAGTGGATCACCGGCTCCAACTTCGAACAGAAGCTGTTCGCCGCGCTGCTCACCAAGAACGCACCCGACGTCTTCGAGTTCCACCCGCAGATCCAGCTCATCAAGAGCGGCCAGGTGGCGGATCTGACCGACATCATCGCCCCGGTCAAGGACGACTTCAACCAGGCCGACATCACGTCGCACACGGTCGACGGCAAGATATACGGCGTCCGGATGATCGACGACCCGCAGTTCTTCTTCTACCGCCCCTCGCTCTTCGCGAAGGCCAAGGTCGAGGTGCCGACCACGCTGGAGGAGCTGATCGAGGTCTCCGCCAAGCTCAAGACCAGCAAGATCAAGGGCGCCTACCTCGGCAACGACCTGACCCCGATCCAGAACAACCTGATCTGGTCGGCCGGCGCCGACACCCTCACCGCGGACAACAAGCCCGCCTTCAACACGGACGGCGTCGCCGAGGGGCTCAAGCAGCTGCGGACCCTGTTCACCAGCGGCAACCTGCTGCTCGGCGCTCCCACCGACTGGTGGGACCCCTCGGCCTTCACCCAGGGCCTGACGGCGATCCAGTGGTGCGGCATGTGGGCCATGCCCGCCATGATCGAGGCGCTCGGCGACGACATCGGCATCTTCCCCTTCCCGAAGGTCGGATCCGCCGGCAAGCAGTCGGTCACCAACGGCGGCTGGTCGATGTTCGTCAACGCCAAGGGCAAGAACGTCGAGGCGGCCAAGGAATACGTGAAGTGGCTGTGGATCGACCAGAAGCAGTACCAGGAGGACTGGGCCACCTCCTACGGCTTCCACATCCCGCCGCGCACGTCGATCGCCCAGAGCGCCACCAAGCTCAAGACCGGTCTGCCGGCCGAGGGCGTCAAGCTGTTCAACGAGTTCGGCCACTTCGACAACATCGGCTGGACCCAGGCCATGATCGCCTCGGTCAACGACGTGATGGCCAACTCCGTGCGTAAGGACGACGACCCGAAGGCCCAGCTCGACGCCTGCGAGAAGAAGGTCGACACCGAGCTCAAGAAGCTCTTCGGATAGACCACCGGACGGATAGCGACATGTCGACCACCACCACGCGCGGGGTCGCCCAGCCCGCCCCGGCCAAGGTCTCCAAGGACCGGCCGCGGCGGGGCCTGCGGGCGAGCAGCACCTTCAACTTCTGGCTCTTCACCGGGCCGTTCCTCATCGGTCTGATCGTCTTCGTCTTCGTGCCCATCGGCTGGAGCATCTACCTCAGCTTCTTCGAGGCACGCTTCACGGTCACACCCAGCGACTTCGTCGGCTTCGAGAACTACAAGCAGGTCCTGACCGACGTCGACTTCCTCAACTCGCTGGTCACGTTCACCGTGTTCGCGGCGTTCATCGTCCCCGCCACCTGGGCCCTCTCTCTGGGCCTGGCGCTGCTGGTGAACCGGCTGCGGTTCATGCGGGCCTTCTTCCGGTCGGTCTTCTTCCTGCCCACGGCGGTCAGCTATGTCGCCGCCTCACTGATCTGGAAGATGTCCATCTTCAACGGCGTGCGGTTCGGCCTCGCCAACACCGTCATCGGCTGGTTCGGCGTCGACAACATCGCCTGGCTCGCGTCACCGGATCCGCCCTGGTACTGGCTGGTCATCGTGACCGTGAGGCTGTGGCTCCAGTCCGGCTTCTACATGATCCTGTTCATCGCGGCGCTGCAGAACATCCCGCGTGAGCTGTACGAGGCCGCCTCCATCGACGGCGCCAAGCCGGGCTGGCAGACCTTCCGCTACATCACGCTGCCCCAGTTGAGGGCGACGTCGACCGCGGTGATCCTGCTCCTGCTGGTCGCCGCCTACCAGGCCTTCGACGAGTTCTTCAACCTGCTCTCCAAAGCCACCTGGGGACAGCCCCCGCTGGTCGAGCTATACAAGATGGCCCTCGGTGAGAACCAGAACTACGGCGCGGGCAGCGCGGGCGCTGTCGTGCTGACGATGCTGATCTGCGTCGTCACCCTGTTGCAGGGCAAGATCATGGGCTTCGGAAGGGGTGAGGAGGGCAAGTGACCACCACAGCACCCGAGATCGGGAAGAAGAAGCCGGGCAGTTCCAAGCGCGGCGGCGTCATGGGCAACACCGGTCTGTACATCGCGACCGGAGTCGCCGGGCTCCTCTTCCTGCTCCCCTTCTACCTGATCGTCCGCAACTCGCTGATGACGGACCAGGAGATCACCGGCGAGAACTGGAAGTGGTTCCCCACCGACATCCAGTGGGGCAACATCACCGAGCCGTTCAACGACGTCACCGTGGACTTCGCCCAGTCCATGTGGAACTCCGTGGTCGTCGCCGTCCTGCACACCACGGGCATCCTCCTGGTGTGCTCGCTCGCCGGATACGGGCTCGCGCGCATCCCGTACAAGCACGCCAACAAGGTGTTCTACCTGGTCCTGACCACCCTGATGGTCCCGACCGCCGTGACCTTCGTACCCAGCTTCGTCCTGGTCTCGTCCCTCGGCTGGGTGGACAGTTACCGAGGTCTCATCATCCCGGGCCTCTTCAGCGGTTTCACCTGCTTCCTCTTTCGGCAGTACTTCCTGGGGTTCCCGAAGGAGCTGGAGGAGGCGGCGCGCGTGGACGGGCTCGGCTATTGGGGTGCGTACTGGCGTGTCGTCGTACCCAACTCGCTGAACTTCTTCGCGGCCATCGCCACGATCACCTTCATCAACGGCTGGAACTCCTTCCTGTGGCCGCTGGTCATCGGCCAGGACCCCAGCGCCTGGACGGTGCAGGTGGCACTCTCGTCGTACATGACGAATCAGACGGTCAACTTCCACCTGATCTTCATGGCGACCGCCATTTCCATCCTGCCCCTGGTGTTCGTGTTCCTCTTCCTCCAGCGCTGGCTGGTGCAGGGGATCGCACAGACAGGCATCAAGGGCTGAACCTTCCCTCAATACCTGGAGACCGATGTCCCTCCGCACCACGGCAGCGTCCATCGCGACGGCGACCGACTACGTCGAAGACGTCTCACCCGGCCGCGGGGCCCTTCCGCCCCGCGCCTGGTACGCGTCCTCGGACGCCGGTTCGCTGTCCCTGAACGGCAGTTGGCGGTTCCGGCTGTCGCCGACCGCCGACGGCGCGGACGACTCGTTCGCCGTGCCGGGGTTCGACGCCGGGGACTGGGCCGAGGTGACGGTCCCCGGTCACTGGGTCCTCCAGGGGGACGGGAAGTTCGGTTCGCCGATCTACACCAACGTCCGCTACCCCTTCCCGGTGGACCCGCCGCGCGTACCCACCGAGAACCCGACCGGCGACCACCTGCACGTCTTCGACCTGCCGTCCGACTGGCCAGACCTGTCGGACGGCGGGGCGGTGCTCCGTTTCGACGGGGTCGAGTCGTGTGCCCGGGTGTGGCTGAACGGCACGGACATCGGTGAGTTCAAGGGCTCCCGGCTGGCGCACGAGTTCGCTGTCGGGCAGTTGCTGAAGCCCAGCGGCAACGTCCTCGCCGTCCGGGTCCACCAGTGGTCGGCGGGCTCCTACCTGGAGGACCAGGACCAGTGGTGGCTGCCGGGCATCTTCCGCGACGTCACCCTGCTGCACCGCCCGCCGGCCAGTGTTCTCGACTTCTTCGTGCACTCCTCGTACGACCACACGGCCGGCGAGGGCACGCTCCGTGTCGAGTCCGACGTTGAGGGGCGAGTCACCGTCCCCGAGTTGGACATCGATGTCAGGACCGGCGAGCCGGTGACGGTCCCGGTCGAGCCGTGGACCGCCGAGACACCACGTCTGTACGACGGTGTGCTGGTCACGGCCGGTGAGCGGGTGCCGTTGCGCATCGGCTTCCGTACCGTCGAACTGGCCGACGGACTCATCAAGGTCAACGGAAAGGCCGTCCTCTTCAAGGGCGTCAACCGGCACGAGTGGCACCCCGAGAAGGGCCGCTCCCTCGACCTGGAGACCATGCGGGCCGACGTGCTGCTGATGAAGCGGCACAACGTGAACGCCGTCCGCACCTCGCACTACCCACCCCACCCGGCCTTCCTCGACCTGTGCGACGAGTACGGCCTGTGGGTCATCGACGAGTGCGACCTGGAGACCCACGGCTTCCACGAACAGAACTGGCGCGACAACCCCGTCGACGACGACCGCTGGACCCCGGCCCTCCTGGACCGCGCGTCCCGGATGGTCGAGCGCGACAAGAACCACCCGTCGGTCGTCATCTGGTCGCTGGGCAACGAGGCCGGCACCGGACGCGGACTGACCGCCATGGCCCAGTGGATCCACAGCCGCGACAGCTCCCGGCTCGTGCACTACGAGGGCGACTGGGACTGCCGCGACACGGACATGTACTCCCGCATGTACGCCGACCACGCGGAGACCGAGCGCATCGGCCAGGGTCTGGACGGCGGTACGCAGAAGCGGCGCGGGCTCCCGTTCATCCTCTGCGAGTACGGGCACGCCATGGGCAACGGCCCCGGCGGCATCGCCGACTACCAGCGGATCTTCGAGGCCCACGACCGCGTCCAGGGCGGCTTCATCTGGGAGTGGATCGACCACGGCATCAAGGACGAGCGGTTCGGCTACGCGTACGGCGGCGACTTCGGCGAGGAGCTGCACGACGGCAACTTCGTCTGCGACGGGCTGATCTTCCCGGACCGGACGCCGTCACCGGGGCTGGTCGAGTTCAAGAAGGTCATCGAGCCGGTCCGCATCGGGGGCGACGGCACGGCCGGGACCGTGCGCGTGACCAACGCGTACGACTTCGCCGACCTGTCCGCGCTCACCTTCGAGTGGTCGTACGACGTCGACGGCGTCGCGGTCGAGACCGGCACCCTGGCGGTGCCCGCGTCCCTGGCCCCCGGCGAGTCGGCGGACGTGAAGCTGCCCGAGCCGCCCACGGACGCGCGGGGCGGTGCGGAGTCGCAGTGGACGGTACGGGCGCTGCTGGCCGAGGACTCGGCCTGGGGGGCGAAGGGACACCAGGTGGCCTGGGGCCAACTCCCGGTCCACGCACGCACCTTGGTGAACGTCGCCGCGAGCGAACGGCCCACCGAGTCCCGGTTCGTGCGGATCAGCACCGGGAGCGAGTCTTCCGCCCGCGACGAGTGGGACGGCATCATGCTCGGTCCCGCCGTTTTCAACCCCTCGACCGGCGCGTTGATGTCGATCAACGGAGTCGATGTCATCGGCCCGAAGCTGGACGTGTGGCGGGCGCCCACCGACAACGACGACGGCGCCGCCTGGCAGCCGGACGAGCGCTACGGCATGCTCTGGCGGCAGTTGGGCCTGCACCGGATGCAACACCGCCTGGACGCCGTCGAGTTGGCTGAGGACTCGCTGACCGTACGGACCCGGGTGGCGCCCGCCGCTGCCGAGGTGGGCCTGAACACGGTGTACCGCTGGACGTCCGACGGGGACAAGCTGAAGCTGACCGTGTCGGTCGTCCCGGAGGGCGACTGGACACTGCCCCTGCCGAGGCTCGGGATCCTTCTGGGCCTGTCGGGCGCGGACCGGGTGACCTGGTTCGGCGGTGGCCCGGGCGAGGGCTACCCCGACACCAAGTCGGCCTCCATGCTGGGCCGTTGGGAGTCCACGGTGGACGACCTCCAGACTCCCTACGTCCGCCCCCAGGAGAACGGCGCCCGCGCCGACGTCCGCTGGGCGGAGCTCGGCGGGCTGCGGATCGACGGCGACCCGGAGTTCTGGTTCACGGCCCGCCGCTGGACCAGCGAGCAGCTCGACGCGGCCGGCCACCTCACCGACCTCACACCCGGCGACACCGTGTGGGTCAACCTCGACCACGGGCAGCAGGGCATCGGCTCGCAGTCGTGCGGGCCGGGCACGCTTGCCCAGTACCTGCTGCGGGTTCAGCCCGCTGAATTCTCCGTTGTCTTCTCGGCGGCGAATGGCTAAGGATGTTACCGGTCACACGGCCGTCCGGCTTCCCAGCCGGACGGCCGTGTTCGTGCGTCGCGAACTCCCGGAGGTTCCCTGAGTGAGTGGTTCCATAGAGGTCCGGGGACTGTCCCGGACCTTCCACACCACAGTGCGGCGTCCCGGTTTCACCGGCGCGCTGCGCTCCCTCGTCAACCCTGAGCGGGTCGCGAAGGACGCCGTCTCCGACATCACCTTCGATGTGGCGCCGGGTGAACTCCTGGCCCTGCTGGGGCCGAACGGCGCCGGCAAGTCGACGACCATCAAGATGCTCACCGGCATCCTGACCCCCACGTCCGGCGAGGCACGCGTCGCCGGCGTGGTGCCGTACCTGGAGCGCGAGCGCAACGCCCGCAACATCGGGGCGGTGTTCGGCCAGCGCACCCAGCTCTGGTGGGACCTGCCGGTGCGCGAGTCGTTCTCGATCCTGCGGGACATCTACGAGATACCGAAGCCCGAACACGCCGTACGCCTCCAGGAGTTCGACGACCTGCTGGAACTGTCCACGTTCTGGGACACCCGCGTACGGCATCTGTCGCTGGGCCAGCGGGTGCGCTGCGACCTGGCGGCGGCGCTGCTGCACGACCCGCCGGTGGTGTTCCTCGACGAACCCACCATCGGCATGGACGTGGTCGTCAAGGAGCAGGTCCGCGAGTTCCTGCGCCACCAGGTCGAGGAGCGCGGCCGGACCGTGCTGCTGACCACCCACGACATGACGGAGGTCGAGCGGCTCGCCGAGCGGGTCGTCCTCGTCAACCACGGCCGGCTCGTGCTGGACGGCACGCTGGACGAGATCAAGAAGAGGTTCGGCTCGACCTGGCAGGTCCGGGCGACGCTGGCCGACCCGCACGCGGAGGCCGTGCCGCTCCCGGGCATCGCCGTACTCCGCCGCGAGGGCCCGCAGGTGGTCTTCGGACCCGACGGTCCGGACGCCCCGACGGTCCACCAGGCACTCAAGCGGGTGATCGAACGGCACGAGGTGACGGACATCGCCCTCGACGAGGCCGACCTGGAGGACGTGATGCGGGCCGCCTACGTCCAGGCCGAGGCACCCGAATCGCTCGGGGGCGGCTGACATGGCCGTCCTGCACGCCTGGCGGGCCACCAGGGTCACCCCTCTCGGTGAGCTGTACGCCCCGCCCCGGATGACCGCCGCCCTGATCCGGCTGACCGTCCAGGTGGTCCTGGTCGCGTCCCTGTGGAACGGCCTGTACCAGCAGACCGGTACGACGGCCGGTATCGACCGCGAGCAGGCGGTGACGTATGCCGTCATGGCCGTACTCGCCTCCCGGCTGCGGGAGTTGGACCAGTACGCGGGCCGCGACACCGTGCTCCAGCACATGCACTTCGGCACGATCGTGTACTGGTACCTGCGCCCGCTGGCGCCCCAGCGCTACTACGCGCTGCGGGCGCTCGGCGAGCAGTTGTACGGGTTCGCGTGGGCGCTGACCGGCTTCGCCCTCTGTCTGGCCGCCGGGGTGGTCCAGCCGCCCGGATCGGCAGCCGTGGCCGGGGTGTTCGCGCTCAGTCTGCTGCTCGGCCAGCTGGTTCTCTACTACGTGATGCTCGTCATCGACCAGTTCTGCTTCTGGACGCTGCGCAACGGCGCCGCGATGCTCATCCTGATCTTCGCTCAGAACCTGCTGTCCGGGGTGTACGCACCCCTGTGGTTCTTCCCGGACTGGTTCATCACGCTCAGCTCCTTCCTGCCCTTCCAGGCCACGCTGAGCGTGCCGCTCTCGCTGTACGTGGGGCGCATCCCGCTCTCGGACGCCGCCTTCCAGCTCTCCGTCCAGGCCGGCTGGGTCCTCGTACTGGCCCTGTTCACCCGGTTCCTGTGGCGGCGGGCCGCCCTCCGTGTCGTCTCCCAGGGAGGCTGAGGCCTGTGAACGCCGTCCGCATAGCCTGGCGCATCACGCGCCTCAACTTCCGCGCCCAGCTGGAGTACCGCTCCGAGTTCCTGCTGATGATCGGGATCGGCGCCATCTGGCAGGTGTCGGTGATCGTGTTCGCCACGGTGCTGCTGACCCGGTTCACCGGGATGGGCGGCTGGGACAGCTCGGAGGTGCTGCTGATCCCGGCGACCCGGATGCTGGCACACGGCATCTTCGTGCTGTTCCTCGGGCGGATGCACGGCATCGGCAAGATCATCCAGGAGGGGATGATCGACACCTATCTGGTCCGTCCGATGCCCGTGTTCCGCCAGGTCCAGCTCTCCTACTTCCCCACCAACGCCATCGGCGACCTGACGGTCGCCGTGGGCCTGATGGTGGGCGCGCTCTCCCGCAGCGACCTGGACTGGACGGCGGGCCGGATCACGTACCTCGTGGTCTGCGTCCTCGGCGGGATGCTCCTGGAGGCGGCCCTGTTCACGGCGGTGGCCTGCGCCTCGCTGCGCTTCCCGGCCGCCGACTACTGGGGGCGCTGGCTGGAGGAGCTGCTCGGCACGTTCGGCAGCTATCCGCTCAACGTGCTGCCCAGGGCGGTGAGCGGCTTCCTCACCTTCGGACTGCCGCTCGCGTTCGTCGCGTACTTCCCGGCGGCGGTACTGACCGGCCACGGCCACGACACGGGCGTGCCGTACTGGCTGGCGGCGGCCTCTCCGCTGCTGGGGCTGGTGGCGTTCCTGGGGGCGCGGTGGCTGTGGCGGTGGAGTCTGGGGCATTACACGGGGGTCAACGGGTAGCGGCACGGCGCCCTGGTCCGGCGTACGTGGGGCGCTGCCCGGTTGGCGCTTCAGTCGGCGGAAACCCGGCCATCACGGTTTCCGTCCGGCTCCGGCTGGGTTGGCGCCCTGGTAGGCCGGGTTGGCCAGGACCAGGACCCCCTGTCGCTCGCAGATCCGGATGATCTGGTGTGTGCGTGCCGCGGTGAGGTCGGTGCCGATCTGGACGTTCACTCGTTGGCGGCGATGCTTGGCCGAGGAGTCGCCGCTCCGCCTGTCATTGTGTGGGCGGATCCACTTCGCAGCAGCTGGCTGTTGAGTCATACTCCCGTGATCATGGGCTGGGACGCGGGACCCGGGGGCTGAGTTGGCGACCAATCCGGCGGTCCACTCCGATCAACAGAGATGACTGGTAGCGGGCAGCGCCGTCTTGAGTACGGCGCTGTGGCTCTCGGCCCTGTCTCTGGTGGTCACGCCCTACCACCGCTTGTGGAAGTCGAATAGGCCAGGAGATTTCGCAGCGTCCGTTACATCGCGAAGAGTTGCAGAAATCATTGACCAATACCAGATGGAGAGCCGCAAGTACCGGCGGTCGGCCGTCAGCTTGACAGCATCTATCCAGAAGGCAGCTGTCGTCCGTGCTGGGCCCGCCAGTCGCTGAACGCGCTGGTACTACCGACGGTAAAGACAGGCTTACCGCGCGCAGCGGGCGTGCTGATTACTCGAGAGACCACAGTTGCAGAGACCACCGGACCCTCAGCACGCACCACTAGGAGGTCGCCGACGTATTGGCTGACTCCTCTGCGCTCCCTCCTCCGGCGGCAGTTCGCATTTTCGAATCGGCCAGTCCCGGGGCGGTCAATCACGGCAGAATGACCGGCATGCAGGTCTTCGTCTCCTATAGCAGCCGCGACAAAGACTTTGTCCGCCGTCTGGTCGGCGACCTGGAGAGGTCCGACGCCGATGTCTCCCTGTGGCTCGACGAACGTGAACTCCGGGTCGGCCAAGCCATCGGCTCGAACTTCCAGGATCTCGAGGCCACGATCGCTCGGTGCGCCAGCCTGATGGTCGTGGTCTCGCAAGCGTCGGCGGGCTCGTTTTGGGTGGAGCGCGAGATCCAGATCGCCAGGTCCACCGGCGTCCGTGTCCTCCCGGTGCTCCTTGAGGACGTCCCGGTCTCCTGGGCGCCGAGCTTCGCTGGTCTGGCCCACGCTGACTTTCGCAGACACCGAGAGTACCGGCGCTCGTTGCACCGCCTCATCTGCGCGATCGAGGATGTCCCTGTGCGAGGGAGATTCCTGCGCGCGAAAGAGGCGGTGGCGCTCGTCAAGGCCAGGTATGCGCCTCCAGGCGAACTCTTCGGTGTCTCCCAGCAGGGTGTCGGGACGTTGTACAGCCTGGCCAACGCCGAAGACTGGGAGTTCGCCGACGCGATGAACGGCACCAGCCGCTTCTGGATCACTGAGTTTTGTGATGTCGTCGGGTCATGGATCCACCCCTACGCCGTCGTCGACGGCGGAGTACAGGAACTCCCGAAGCTCGCCCTCCAGGGCAGCGATCCTGTGCCTGTAGCGGGGTCTGCCGTCGTGATGTCGTGCGCGCTCAACCACCGGGCGGCGCTGTCGGAGGAGCGAGCCTCCGCGATCCTGGAACAGGGCGGGGATGAGGTCACCAGAATCACCAAGCGGTACTCGAAGTTCCGACCGTTGCTCCTACAGGAAGCGTTCATCGACTCGGCGGAGGCGATCGATGTCGCGACCAATTACGCCTTCGGCCTCGACGGCCCTCTCCATCAAGAGGCTAACCTCTTCGTGCTGTCCTGCCTCGAACGAGACAAGCACACTCGGGGCATCCCGACCTGGAAGATCTCCTTCTTCGATCCCGCCCTGTCGATGAGCGTGCTGGCCGTCGGTGTCGATCCGCGCACCGGCGCGATCCGGGACCTGGACCTGCCGAGAGAATTCCTCAATGCACGACATTTACCGAGCCGGATCGACGAGGAGACGGGCAATATTGTCCTGAGCATGCACACCTTGTTGAAAGCTTTGGAGACTAAGATCTGGGATCTTCCGAAGCGAGGGCTCACCGCAGCGGAGGCCGTAGGTATGGCGTACTCCCTCCTCTCGGAGCAAGAGCCGTCCTGCCAGTGGCAACTGGCATTCCTCTCGAACACGGGTGTCGTGCGACCAGCGGTCAGCCCGGTGGTGGGCAGCGCTGGTAAGGCTCTGATGCACCACGACGGGACCGCAGGGCAGTGGGTGGTCGAGATGTGTGGAACCAACGTCACCCGGATCACCGAAGCCGGGCGCACAGGGTACCGCTACGACTACCGGCGGATCATGTGTACCGTCCAGGGCGCGGCCGTGGACAACGAGGATGAACGCCACTTGGTCATGACGTCGCCGCTAGCGGCGAGCCCGATTCCCGGCAAATGGCTCGAGGCGTGCGATCGCGCCAGAAAGGCGGCAGCACGGGCGGTCGAGGTGCCGTACGCCCTCATCTCTGTCGCCCTTGGCAGGCCACCATCCGGGGCCAGTTGGTTCTTCCGATTCTATGGGGGAGGCGAGATCGTCGCGAAGGCATCGGTGTCGGCGGACGGGGAACGCGTCCTCCAGCATGACGGCGGCGGCTGACATCTGAGTGCTGCCGCAGTGAGCTTGTTCCGCTTTGACGGACACCACTGGTGTGGTGGTCAGGCCGTGAACGCGGTCTCGTATTCGGCAGGGCTGCGGTAGCCGAGGCTGCCGTGCAGTCGGTGCAAGTTGTACCAGCCGTCGACGAAATCGAAGATCGCAGCGTGGGCAGCGTGGGCAGCGTGGGCAGCGTGGGCAGCGTGGGCAGCGTGGGCAGCGTGGGCAGCGTGGGCAGCGTGGGCAGCGTGGGCAGCGTGGGCAGCGTGGGCAGCGTGGGCAGCGTGGGCAGCGTGGGCAGCGTGGGCAGCGTGGGCAGCGTGGGCAGCGTGGGCAGCGTGGGCAGCGTGGGCAGCGTGGGCAGCGTGGGCAGCGTGGGCAGCGTGGGCAGCGTGGGCAGCGTGGGCAGCGTGGGCAGCGGCCAGGCTGGGCCAGGAGCTCGTGTCGAGCAACTCCCGTTTGATGGTGGCGAAGAACGACTCGGCGAGCGCGTTGTCCCAGCACTGACCGGTGCGGCCCACCGACAGCCGGATGCCCAACTCCCGTGGCAGGGAGGCGAATTGCCGACTGGTGTACTGATTGGGTTCCGCGGTCGGAGTGGAAGATCACCGGACGGGTGGGGCGACGCTGCCGGCAGGCGGACTTGACGGCATCGGCGACCAGCTCGGTCCACAGGTGATCGGCGGTAGCCCAGCCCACCACCCGGCGCGAGGCAATGTCGATGACCGTGGCCTGATACAGCCAGACCTCCTCGGTCCAGACTGGCCTTGTTACTGCCTCATGCGCACTCGATCCCCTGTCCCGGGCACACAGGAAAGCCTGGGGTCACACTGACCGTGTCAGCATTCCCGGAGAGAGGGGCACCTGCTGAGCCCTGCGCCCACGCCCGCCCGCAACTCCATGAGTAGAGAGCAGAAGTGGACCCTGCAACCTTCTGATCCGTAGGATCGGCCACCGCCTGGCAGCGGCCCCAACCGGCCCGCCCAGCATCAGCGCCAGCGGCAGTCAGCCGTTGTGCGCCCTTGATGCGGTCACCACTGCCGTCATACTGACCCCCGGACAACTGCCCTGCCCTGCCTCTATGGTGAAGCCGATCCCAAAAGCCTCATCAGGGGGAGCCATGTCAGACCCTCGCGCTTTCGTCAGCTTCGACTTCGACAACAACGAGACCCAGAAGATCTTGTTCGCGGGTCAAGCGAAGACCGACTCACCCACGCCCTTCACCGTCCACGACTGGTCAAGCAAGACCAAGCTGCCGCAGTCACAGTGGGAGGCACTCGTCAAGCGGAAGATGGCCAGCACGAACATGTGCATCGTGCTGGTCGGCAGGTCCATGAACACCGCCACTGGCGTCGCCAAGGAGATCGCCATGGCGAAGGAGCTCAACGTGCCGACCTTCGGGGTCTATGTTGACGGAGCCAACACCTCCAGCACCCTGCCAGCCGGTCTGCAACAAAACCGCACTATGGCATGGAAATGGGACACTATTGCGAGAGCTGTTACCCAGATGATGGGTGAGGGAAAGAACGCATGAAGCGAGCTATGACGTATATCTGACTCCAGCGGGGCGCCACTTCTGGGAGTCGGCCAAGAGGGGAGTTCTGTGGCACGCATCGGATGCACCGGTCATCAAACATGGAATTCCGCCACTCGCCGTGCTGTTGTCCGCGCTATTACAGAAGAGATCGCCCAGACAGGGCGAGGCGAGGCGAGGTGATCGGACTGAGCTGCCTTGCAGAGAGTGCCGATCAGCTCTTTGTCTTTACAATTTTTGCCGCATAGGATCATTTGACCACCAGACTCACAGCGAGAGTGATTCTGAAATGTCATCAGCTACGATTTTCATCAGTCATACACACACAGACCAGGCTGTAGCAGACGCTATACGAGATGCGATCTTCGAGCTCTTCGGAAGTGAATCAGTCACAGTAACATATTCAACGAGTCGCGAGCTTGGTGGCGGTGTTCCAATCGGGGAAGACTGGTTCCGCTGGATTGGTGAGCAGGTTCGCGGAGCGGCTGTGACGTTGGTACTACTCACACCAACGTCCGTCCAGAAACCTTGGGTACTCTGGGAGGCCGGAGCTGTTTATGGGGCAGCGTTGACGAATGAGGATTCAACGCTGCGTCGCGTGCGTCCCCTGGCTTTCCAAATCGGCATGGATGACATCCCTTCCCCGCTACGGAGCAGTCACGCCCAAGTCGCCCGAGGAGACCAATACGAGGACATCAAGCAACTCCTCGATGAGTTCGTTCACGATTTCAGTGATGTCACCCAAAAAGCAGTGGTCATCCGCGCGGCACAGAGAGTTGACGTTGCGGCAAAAAATCTCCTGGAAGCGACCCGCGAGGCCCTACGCACTTCGCCACTCATTCCAACGGAACCAATTGTGAACGAATGGTGCACGCGACTGGATATCCTAACGGAGCACCACCGCCATTCCGAAGTCCGGCAACTGCATGAATGGCTTCTCGTCGCCTTTGGGCAGAGTGAAGAAAAAGGCGAAAAGCCTATCGACATTCGCCTCCATCGACGCCTGGCACAACTCTATATGGCATCGGCGCACTATACCGAAGCCGCCCAGCAGTTCGAGCTGGCTCGTCGCCTTTCACCGCGAGATATCTTCATCATGCGCTCTCTCGGTCAGACTTACCTGGCGGAGCATAATTACCCTGCCGCCGCTCGCGTGATCAGCGAGATCGAAACACTGGACCCTCACGCATTTACGAAGAATGCAGAGTGCGCAGCCCTGAAAGGACGATGGCACAGAGAGCAGGATCAACACACAGAGGCGCATGACACTTACGCGAAAGCGTTCCAAGAGAACCCCGACTCCTACTATCTCGGAGATCTTTTTGCTGCAGCCAAACTTCGACTCGGGGATAGGCATGGCGCAGCCGACATATATCAACGCACTCTCTCCATAATCGAGAGACTCCCGGATCGAAATTTCTGGATTTACGCGACAGCTGCGAATGCGGCAATTGTGAACGGAGATCGCGACGGCGCAATCAGATATTTCGCGGCAATCAGGGATGACAATCCGAGCGAGGCTGATATGCAAAGCATCGAAGGCGGATTGATCCGCATCCTACCGCTTCTTGGAACCACAACGGAAGGGGTAGCGGAATGGAAATTACTGCTACACGGAGGATCCAACAAGACGTTGTCTGGCGAATCAAGGGAGCTCGAATCGGGGAATTAGACAAGCGCGAGAGGCGTGATCCTCGCAAAAGCTCCTCGGCCAACCACCGCGCGAGCATCGCTGACGCGCACACTCTTTGACCGGGCGGAAGCGGTGAGAGAGAAATAGTCAAGACCTGTGGATCGAGATTGTCAGAGCACCTTCGTCATGAACGTACTGTTCGGGTCGGGTTGGTAGTCCGCGAACGGCTCACAGTGAACGAACCCGGACTTCTCGTAAAGCTTCCTTGCGGGCAGGAAGAACTCGGCTGTGCCGGTCTCCAGGCTCAGCCGCGTGAGTCCCATGCGCTTGGCCTCAGTGATGATGTGTTCCAGCAGCAGGGATGCGATCCCGCTTCGCTTGCGCGTCGACGTGGTACGCATTGACTTCAGTTCCGCGTGGCCCGCGTCGAGCCTCTTGATTGCACCGCAGCCCACCAGGGTGTCACCGTCCATGACCGACCAGAACGTGACCTCGGGCTTGCGGAGCCCGTCGAGATCAAGGGCGTGCTTGCTCTCTGGAGGCGTGATGGACTGCATCTGCTGGACGTGCTCGTTGAGAAACCCGGCGATCTCTGGGCCGGAGAGGTCGTCCACCACGATCTTCACTTTTCTCGCCCTTCTTCAGGACTCCCGGTGCCAGGGGCGCCGTGTCAAGTTCTCTGGTCAGGCCGCTTGAGGCTGGGGCTGGTCTTCTGGCCGTTCGACAGGTTTGCCACCCGTGAACAGGGCACCTGTGCGCACGAGGCCGACACCGGGGCGCGCGGGCCACGACGCGCGCAGTCGCGCAGCAGCCCAGCTCACGCCTCGGACGATTCACGGTAGCCGTCGGTCATGGCGACGAGCTCCTTGGTGCCGTCGGCTGTTCCAGCCCACGCGCTCGGCTCAGTGGTCCGCGCAGCACGGTGTCGGGTCCGGCACCTCGAACGGGACCAGGGTGCCGCCGACTGCGGGCATGGCGGCGAGCACGAGTTCGTCGCCGTGCCACTGTGGACGTACATGACTGTGCGTCACCAGCGTTTGGTCCGCGAGTGGTTGACCCGGACTCCCCAGCACCGTCACCCGGTCGATCGCGCTCCCCGCCAGCAACTCCCCCACCGTGACCGTGCCGGTGAGCGAGCCGACGCCCGGGTAGACGACCGCGCGTCCGACCGCGTCGGGCACCCCGGGTGCCACCTCGTATCCCTGTGCTCGGAGCCGCTCCTCGGCGGTGCGCAGGAGCGGCTCCGACGGCAGGGTGAACGACAGGGCAACCCGGGGCCGGTCACCGCGCAGGAAGTGGGTGTAGCCGAACGCGGCTTCCGGGAGGCCGAGTTCGGCCACGAGGCCGAGGACCAGGTGATCGGCCGCGCGGAGGGCCGACACCGAGGTGCCGGCCCAGAGGGCGTACGACGTCACGAAGGGAGCACCCACACCGGGTTGGAGTAGAACCACAGGTCGCGTCACGGGTCCGCGTCACCGACCACGTCGATCGCCGGGCCCGCCGGGTCGACCGCCGCGCCCATCGCGCCGACGGCGGACCGGTTGCCGTCGCTGCCGCGCAGCCGGACGTACACCGGACGGTCGACGCGTCCGAGGTCGTACGTGAGCCGGACCGTGCCGGTGGACCGGTTCACCTCGTAGGACCTGACGACCCTGGCCGTCGGTGCCGTGAAGGTGTCTTGGTCCGCGACCGGGCCCGTGACATCGCCCTGGATGACGTCCACACGGGCCAACGTCGGCATGAATCCCGCCCAGTTGGGTCCGCCGGCCGGTGCCACGTCCACGGTCAGCGTGACCCGGGTGCCATTCTTCACGTGCAGGGCGCCGCCGAGCGTGCTCCACCGGCCGCCGCCCGAGAGGCGCACGTCGAGGCCGCTGAGCAACTGGCCGTGGTCCACCCAGATCCGGCCGGCCCGGATGCCGTCCATGACGGCGGCGTAGGAGAAGCCGTCGGCGCCGACATGGGTGCGGCTGTACTGGCCGGGCCAGTAGTCGCCCTCGGTGAGGTCGATCTTCCCGCCGTAGACCGGGTCGTCGTGGTGGCCGTTGGCCTCGTAGTCGGTGTTCGGGCCGCGGACCGCGGTGTCCGTGTAGACGTTGTGCGAGTCGGAGTTGGCGGTGATCCACGAGGGCTTGCCCTCGGCGAGCAGGCTGTCCCACAGGCCACCGACCGTGGCCGTCATCCAGTCGAAGCCGCCCCAGGTGCGGTAGCTCTCCAGCGGGTATCCCGCGAAGGAGTTCGCACCCGGGCTGCCGTCGTACAGGCCGCGGGCCCGGCCCATGCCGATGTCCGCGCGTATCCCGGCGGCCTGGTGTCCGGGTGCGCCCTCCATTCCGACGGCGATACGGCGCACCGTGGTGGCATCGCGCCAGGCGCGTATCTCGTGCGGCGAGTCGATGCCTTTTCGCGCCGGGTGGTTGGCGAGCATCAGGGCGTCCTTGACCTTGCGCCGCTTCACCTGCTCGGCAAGGAAGTTGAGGCCGGCGACGGCGAGCGCCTCGTTGGCGGGCGTCGAGTCGGTGGCGCCCTTCACGCCACCGTCGTAGCCGGTCTCGAACTGCTTGAGAACGGAGACCTCGTTCTTGCCGGGGTGCACGAAGACCGTGCCGTGCTCGGCGGCCGGGATGTTCCACTCCAGACCCTGGAAGACGAGGGTGTCCTCGTACGCGGCCCGGGCGGCCCTGATGTCCGGGTTGACCTTTTCGACACCGATCTTCGAGTGGGTCACGTTGCCGTGGTCGGTGATGACCAGCCAGTCCAAGCCGTGCCGGGCGCCCTGCCGGACCTGGTCGACGACGCGGTACTTGCCGTCGTTGCTGTACTGCGTGTGGATGTGGTGGTCTCCGGCCAGCCACAGGAAGCCCTTCGAGCGGCGGCCGTCGGTGGCGGCGTACGCAGGGGCGGCGGAGGCCGGGGCGACGACGCTCGCGGCGGTGAGGCTCGCGCCGAGCACCCCCGCCCTGCGCAACAGCGAGCGGCGCGACCGCTGTTCGGGGCTCAGAGCCTCGTCGGGCACAGAGGTGTCGAAGGCCGCGGGCAGCGCCGTACCCGTACCGCCCTCGTGACCGTGGTGGTGATGGTGGTGATCCCCGTGTCCGTGCGAGTGCCCGTGTCCGTGTCCCATGGCTGCGTCTCCTCCGTCACGCGGCACCCGTGCAGTGCGCCGCCTGAGGAGAATCGATGTGAAACATGAACCTTGCTCAACCAGCGGGTGATCACCGAACGACCCGGACGCGGCGGATCGACACTCCACTCACTGTTCCCCCAACAGCCCTTGTCCAGCACACTGTTGGCCGTGAACCTGAGCAGTGTTCACCTACCGTACCTAGAGACTGAGCGGGAGTGAGTCCTGTTGCCAGAACCCATGCTCGGCCGAACGCCCCGGACGGTGTTGGGCGTTCTGGTTGCCCGCGTTCGCTCCGCGTCCGGGCGGCACGGATCGTGTCCGTGGTCCGGGGATGCGGGGGCGGGTTCCCTCACGCCCAGGGACGCCTGGTCCGGCCTGGACGGTCCGATGCCCCTGCTCATCACTCCGGTGAGCAGGGGGCGGTGTCGTCCGTCGCCGGATCGAATGTCCCTGGGCGCGCCTTCCGATCGCCACGGCAGCAGCATCGTGACGAGTGGTCTTACGGGTCGTGCTGGTCAGGGGCTTCTGCCAGTGCTGGGCGCCCCATTTCGAGGTGTAGGCCGGGTCGACGGCAATGACCGCGATACCCGTCTGGTCCGCCATCGAAGACAGCCGGCCTCGAAGCTTCCCTGTCGGCATGCCGGAGATCAACTGCCGAAAGCGTTTCCTGCGGCCGTGCTTCTCCCGGGTCTTCTCCGCGTTGAAGTCAAGGTCCTCCACCGCGATCGCCTTCACACCACATCTGCGGGCCCAATGGAGGAGGCGGGTCAGGGCGTGGCGGACCTGGGCATCACGGTGTCCGACGCTGCCGGTCAGGTCGTAGAAGAAACGGCGCGGGGCACCCGTCGGGTTGCCGTGAATGTCGAGGCGCCAGGCGGCCAGGTGATCGGCGTTCATGTCGACACCGATCACCCCGTGGCCGAGCGCGGCCTCGATCGAGAGGGTGGGGGTGGGCGGAATCTGCCAGGACGCGGTCAGATACCAGCGGTCCCGGCCAGTATCGCGGTGGATGCGGTAGGCGACCGCCCGGTCGGCCGCGGCGCGATCCGCCCACTCCACGCCCCGGTGCGCGAACACGACCCGGCACGCCAGCACGTAGCGGCCGTGCGGGGCGTTCGCCAGATACGCGAGCGGCGCGGGGAGTCTGATGCTCACCTCGCCGTCGGGGCTGATCCGGATGGTCTCGTTGCCGTAGCGCTTGCCGGACTCACCGTCCGCCTGGCAGAACCAGCGCTCCGCCTCCCAACGCCCGCGCCACGCACCCTCGGTGAGCTGGGCTTCCTCCAGGTGGTGGCGGGTGTGGGCCAGTCGCTTGCCACCGCGCACGACGTGCACGAGCCCGACCTCACGGTCGGCCCGCGCTGCCGTCAGACGGTCCTCAAGCACCCGCAGCCGCCGCGACTTCGCATGCCACTCCCGCGCCGACCGGTAACCCCCGGGCGCCTTCTTCGTCCCCTTCTGCCCAACCGGCAGCAACAGCCGGAACCTGATGGTGCGCACTCCCGCTTCCAGGTTCTGGATGTGCGCCGACTGGCAGCGGCGGGCCAGTGCCCACTGGTCGTGCGTGGCCTTGGTAATCGACCCCGCCCACCGCGACGACGACAGCGGCGTCAGCTCACGCTTACGCACCGCCCACGCCTCGGCGGAGTGCTCCAGGGCGTCCCGGCAGCGCGCCTTGAGATCCCTCGAGGCCAACGACCCCAGATGCGCCCCCACCAGGCGCAGCATCTCTTCATCGTCCGGCGTGAGGTGCTTGAGGCGGGTGCGGACGGCCACGCCACTGGGACCCGACGCGACGGACGGCGCCGCGAAACTTCTCAGCTCACCCACCCCTGTCACCCCCACCCGATGCCGACCGAAGATTCCGTCGCCATGAGAAACGAGCACCAACCGCAAAGGTCACGCATTCGATGAGGGAACGTCAGTTCCCTCTGAAATCGACCCCACGACCGAGGCACGCGCCACGACAAAGCCCACCAGCACTCGCTCCCACTCACCAGAACGCACTCCAACAGCAGCAGTTCCAACCCCACCCATGGAGACACCCCCACCATGAGAAGACTCATCGGCACCCTCGCCGCCGGCGCCCTCGCGCTGACCGGACTCGCCACCACGGGCTCAGCTCCGGCCGCCGCCGCCACCTCGGGCTCGTTCAACCTCCTCACGTACAACGTCGCCGGCCTTCCGGGTGTCATCAGTTCGAGCAAACCCGAGGTGAACACCCCGCTGATATCACCGCGTCTCGGCGCGTACGACATCGTCAACGTGCAGGAGGACTTCAACTACCACGCGGCGTTGTACGCGAACGACAACCACCCGTACCGCACGGCGACGAGTGGCGGAGTGCCCTTCGGGGACGGTCTCAACACCCTCTCGGACTACGCCTTCCAGGACTTCGAGCGGGTGAAGTGGAACAAGTGCACCGGCACCAACTGCCTCACCCCGAAGGGCTTCTCGCTGGCCCGGGTGCGGCTCGCCGAGGGCGTCTACGTGGACGTGTACAACGCCCACCCCAACGCGGACGACACCGATGAGGCGCACGCCGCCCGTCGGGCCAACATCTCGCAGCTGTCCGCCTTCATCCAGGCCAACTCCGCGGGCAACGCGGTGATCGTCGCCGGTGACACGAACACGCGGTACACGCGCACGCCCGACAACATCCGCACACTCGTGTCGGACAACGGCCTCACCGACGCCTGGGTCCAGCTGGTGAAGGGCGGTGTGCAGCCGACACAGGGCGGCGAGCCGCTCATGTGCCCGACGACCGCGCCGACGAACAGCTGCGAGGTCGTCGACAAGGTCCTCTACCGCGGCAGCAAGCTCGTGAACCTCTCCGCGACCCGCTACAACAACGAGTGGGCGTCCTTCCTGGACTCCAAGGGCGGCAACCTCTCCGACCACTTCCCGCACACGGTCGACTTCTCCTGGACGCTGCCTTCCAAGCTGCGCGCGAGTGACGTCGTAGGCGGCCCGCACGGCACGGCGTTCAACGACGCCGACGACCTCCCGGCGGCACCCTCGCCCCGCACGCTCACCCTGCGCGGCAGCTCCCGTCTGGACGGGGTGTCCCTGGCCCTCGACGGCGGCACGACCCTGACCCACGGCGGCACGGGCGGCACCGCTTCCTCCCTCACCCTGGCGTCCGGCGAACACCTCACCTCGGTGAAGCTGACACAGGGCCAGAAGGACGGCCGGACCAGGATCTTCTCGGCGGCGTTCACCACGGACAGGTCCCGCACCCTGACCTCCGGCACGGCGACGACGGACGCGGCGACGTTCACGGCACCGTCGGGCTGGCAGATCGTGGGCTTCACGGGCCGCTCGGGCACCGAGATCGACAAGCTGGGCGTGGTGTACGCACCGATCGCCTGACCGGGGGCAACTCCCCTGACAGGAGCAGCCTTTGCGTGGGCGGACACCTTCCCGTGTCCGCCCATTCGCACACCCGTCCGGACGGCCGGAAAATCATTCCGCGCCGGGCTCTCCCAGCCGGTAGCTTCGGCAGATGAGTGATCACTACGACGTGCGCGGTACCGGCCCCGTCCTCCTCATCATCCCCGGTGGCGCCGGACACCCCATGGGTCTGGAGAACCCCACCGCCCTTCTCTCCGAACACTTCACGGTCGTGACGTACGACCCCCTCGGCCTCGCCCACGGCCGGCTCGGCAAGCCCGTCGAGGAACAGCGCGTCGAGTGGTGGAGCGAGGGCGCCGCCCGGGTGCTGGACGCGGTGCTCCCCGAGGGTGAGTCCGCGTACGTGTTCGGCACCAGCGCGGGGGCCGTCGCCGCCCTCGACCTGGCGTCCCGGCACCCGGCCCGGCTGCGGCACGTGGTCGCGCACGAGCCACCGGTCGTGACGGTCCTGCCGGACGCCGAGCGGCAGCGGGCGATGTTCACCGAGGTGCGCGACACCTACCGCGCCCGGGGTGTCGAGGCCGCGTCGGCCCGTATGACGGCGGGGCTGGAGGAACGGGCGCTCACCGAACAGGAACTGGCCAAGCTGTCGGACGCGGCAGAGCAACCTCCTTCTCTCTCCGATGAGTTGGCGACCCCCATGGCCATCTCCCTCACCCGCGTCCTGGTCCCGTTCACCTCCTACGCCCCCGACCTCGGCGCACTCTCCGCCCCCTCTCCCCGGCTCACCGTCGCCATGGGCATCGACTCCGCCGGCCAACTTCTGCACCGCACCGCCACGGTCCTCGCCCGGCGTACGGGCAGCGCCGCCCGCCAGTTCCCGGGAGGGCATCTCGGGCTGCTCACACACCCGGCGGAGTTCGCGGCGCGGCTCCGGGAGACGTTGGTTCCGGTCGGCTGACTCCGGTCAGGGCCGGGGACCGGGGGCCTACCGTCCCGGCCTGCTCGGCGGGCTCGGCCGCACGGCCGAGTCCGGTCCGGTCCGGTCCGGCGGCAACCTTTGCCCGCGCCACGGCAACAGACAGGCATGACTTCAGCACCACTCCCCCGCGCCTCCGCCCACCGTCGCACCCACGCGGCCCGCAAGCCCCTGATCGGCGGCCTCGCCGTGGCCGGTCTGCTCGCCGGTGCCTGGTACGCGACGGCCGGAGCGGCGACGACGCCCGCCGCGCCCACCCTCGCCGTCACGAACACCTCGGTGACGCTGCCGGCCAAGTTCCCCTATCTGTCCGCCGGTTACAACAACACGCGGGAGTGGACGCGCACGGCGACAGCGGTCGCGCCCAACGGCACGCTGCGGGTCGCCTGGCCGGCGTCGGACGGTGTGCATGTGACGCCACTGACCTCGGCCGGCAAACGCGCGGGCGGTGACGCGATCGTCAAGGGCGCCAAGGAGGTCGGTGGGCTGGTCGCGCACAACGACGGCTTCGCGCTGCTCACCCGGGTCGCCGACACCAACAAGTGGAAGGAGACGGCTGCGGCCCTCGTCCGCTTCTCGCAGGGCAAGGAGGCCTGGCGCACCAAGCTCACCGGCACCGCGTCCAACGACACGTCCCCGACCCTGGACGGTCAGCTCACCTGGAACGGCACCAAGTACGGCGCCTACTTCGTCGTCCACGGCGCGGGCGGCTTCGCCGACGGCCACTTCGGCGACAAGCTCTCGTACCTCAGCTCCAAGGGCGCCAAGCTGAGCGGCGGTTGGGGCTGGGGCTGCTCCCACAACGAGGGCATCGCCCTGCACGCCGAGGCCACCGGCGCCTTCACCTCCCTCTGCTTCGACGACTGGCGTTCGGGCCTGTTCGTGTCGACGGGCATCGGCGCCCCCGACAACGCGCCGGCCGTGCAGCGCGAGCAGTGCTGGGCGGGCTACTGCGGCGGCACGTACGCGGGCCGCACCGGCGACCTGGTGAAGTCGTCCACGGGCCGCTACGCGACCGCCTACGGTTCGCGCGGTTCGGCCTCCGCGGCGAAGAACCCGGACGACTCCAGCGGCCGGGGCTGGACGGTGAAGCCGAGGTGGAGCACGCACCAGGTGGCGGTGTCGTTCCTCAAGAACCGCAACTCGCCTGCGGGCAAGGCGATCTACCTGACGAACGCGCCGGGCACCGAGCACGTCAACGTCCGCGTCGCCCCGTACGGCAAGGACCGGCTGCTGGTGTCCTGGGAGTCCCTGAAGAACGCCAAGTGCGCGAGCGGGACCTGCACCGGCACGTTCACGGGCACCCACCTGCGGCTGATCGACTGGAACGGTGCCTTCAAGACACCGGACAAGGTCGTACAGGCACGCATCACGGGCGACATAGCGGCCCTGAAGGACGGCTCCCTGACCTGGGCGTACGCACCGGTGACCCCGTCGTACGCGACCCCGCTGACGGGCGCGTCCCCGACCGTGTCGACGCTGCGGATCGCCCGCCTGGCGCTCTGAACCGGCAGTACCGGCCGCACCGGCAGGACCTCGTGTGTCTCGGCCCGCGAAACTCGATCGACGGTTTGCCGCGTACCGCAGAGCATGACCACCATGGTGGATCCCTCTCTGTACGCGGCCTTCCTGGCCGCCGCCTTCGCCCTGTGCGTCGCTCCCGGGCCCGACATGATGTTCATCGTGGCCATGGGCGGACGCGGCGGCCCGGTCACCGGTGTGCTGGCCGCGCTGGGGGTGGCGGCCGGAGCCCTGGTGCACGCGGTGTCGGCGGCGCTCGGTCTGTCGGCGCTCTTCACGACCCTGCCGGTGCTGTACCACGTACTGCGCTGGCTGGGCGCGGCCTATCTCCTCTACCTCGCGGTCAAGGCGTTCCGCGACCGGTCGCCGCTGACGGCCGAGGAGGACGTGACATCGGCCTCGGGACCGTCCCGTCCGGGGCGGCGGCGCGCCTTCTGGCAGGGCGCCGTCACCAATCTCCTCAACCCCAAGATGATCCTGTTCAACGTGGCGTTCCTGCCGCAGTTCGTGAACCCGGGTCTGGGGCACGTGAGTTGGCAGCTACTGCTGCTGGGGCTGACCCTCGTCCTGATGGGCCTCAGCGTCGACACCACCATCGGCCTGCTCTCCGGCCGCCTCTCGTCGGCGCTGCGGGGCAGCCGCCGGGTCGCCCGCGGCCTCGACATCTTCAGCGGCACGGTCTTCACCGGCCTCGCCGTGCGGCTGGTCGCGGCGCCGAAGTAGCCGGGGCCGGCCGGGGCGGGCCGCTGTCGAACCTGGAGCGCCCCGGTTCCGGTCGGGACGCTCCAGGGGTTCTTGTCGTGGCCCTATCGGACCCCGTGGCGCGGAACCAGCCGCTGCGCCACCAGCTCGTCGCGCACCAACTCGGCGTAGGCCGTGGCCCCGCGGACGGACGTGTGTGTGTTGTCGCGCTTCTCGTTGTAGAGGTACAGCGCCTTGGACCCCTCGACCCCGAAGGACTCGACCAGCGCCTTGGTCTTCGCCGTCAGGTCGATCAGCGGCACGTTCTGCGCGGCCGCGACCGCGCGGATCACCGCCGGGTGGTCGACGCCGAGACCGTTGACCAGCAGGGCGGTGCCATTGTTCAGGGTGCCGTCGGAGTTGAACCAGCGGCGCACGATCGGGGTCACCAGTACCGGTTTCCCACCTCGCTCGCGAATACCCGCGACGAGTGTCTCCAGGTTCGCGCGGTACGTCGGCTCGTCCGTCTGCTTGTCGTTGTGCGCGAGCTGGACGAGGACCAGGTCGCCGGGGCGGATCAGCGGCTGGACGGTCGGGAAGAGCGCGGAGTTGGCGAGGTAGGTGACCGTACTCTCGCCGGAATCCGCGTAGTTGGCGACGGACAGGCCCTTGCGCAGGTACTGCGGGAGCTCCTGGCCCCAGCCGGTGTACGGGTCGCCCGGCTGGTCGCAGACGGTCGAGTCGCCGATCAGGAAGATCTGCCGGGTGTGGCGGGCGGCGCGGGTCACCCGGATGTCCGCCAGGGCCGGCGCCGACCCGCCGAGCACCAGATCGAGGCCGGGGGTGCCCTCGGCGCCGGTCGGTTCGCCCTCGGGCGTACGGACGTTGACGGTGAAGCTGCGGGCCACGTGCTCGCCTGCCGCCGTGGCGGTCTCCGGGAGGAGTGCGCGCCGGGTCTCGCCGGTGACGGCCGTACTGGCGGCGGTCTCACCGCCCAGCAGCACCCGTACGTCGTACGTGCCCGGCGCGACGTCGAAGTGGCAGGCGGTGGCGGTGCAGTTGTCGATGCCCAGGGCTCGCGGGGCGTGCGAGGGCCGTTCGTGAGCCGCCGCGGGTACGGCGGCCAGGGTGGTTGCGGTGCTCAGCGTCACGGCTGCCAGCACGGCTCGGTTGAAACGTCTCATCGCGGTTCCCACAGCAGTCCTCCGACGCTCGACAAGGCCCAGCGGCAGGACCGTACATCGTCTGGCAAGCGCTTTCTAGAGTGCTGCACGATTTCACACAACTGCCAACTTCCTTACAACGAAAGCCCTTTCGCGAAATCGATTCAACTGTCAGTCTTCCGAACACCGCACACCCCCCACACCCCCCGCACCCCACCTCCGAAGGAGGCACCCCCACATGTCCGCAGCCAACGACAGAACACCCGGTATCCCCGGGCGCTCCGGGCTCCACCTCGGCCGCCGTGCACTCGTCCTCGGCGCCACGGCCACCGCGGCCGGACTCGCCCTTCCCGGCACCGCGCAGGCGGCGACCTTCGGCTACACCGACGACGGCACGAACTACGTCATCGACACCGGCGCCAACCTCGTCTTCAAGGTCCGCAAGTCCAACGGCGACCTGTCCTCGCTGGTCTACCGCGGCACCGAGTACCAGGGCTACGGCGGCAACAACTCGCACATCGAGTCCGGCCTCGGTGCCTCCACCGTGACGATCCAGCAGTCCGGTTCGACGATCCTGGTCAGCGTCACCTACGGCACGCTGAAGCACTACTACGCGGCTCGCAGCGGCGAGAACAACGTCTACTTGTGGACCAACAAGGCCGACACGTCGGTCTCGGCGACCCGCTTCATCCTGCGGGTCAAGGCGGGCCTGTTCCTCAACGACGAGCCCGACTCGTACACGTACACCAACAGCACGATCGAGGCCTCGGACGTCTTCGCGAAGTCCGACGGCCAGACCCGCTCGAAGCACTACTCGAAGCTGCGGGTCATCGACTACAACTACGTCGGCTGGACCACCGGCAGCGTCGGCCTGTACGTGGTGCGCAGCAACCACGAGAAGGCCTCCGGCGGCCCCTTCTACCGCTCCCTCCTGCGCCACCAGAGCGCGGACGGCGGCGGCCTGTACGAGATCCTGTACTACGGCCAGAACCAGACCGAGGACCAGCGCTTCGGCCTCCAGGGCCCGTACGTCATCGCCCTCACGGACGGCGGCGCGCCCTCCTCGTCGCTGTACGCGGGAACGCTCACCACCCCCTGGGCGGACTCGCTCGGCATCTCCGGCTACGTCGCCGCGAGCGGCCGGGGCCGGGTCGCCGGCGTCGGGATCACCGGGCGCAACACGGCGTACGCGTACACGGTCGGGATCGCCAACTCGGCGGCGCAGTACTGGGGTTCGGCCCGCGCGTCCGACGGCTACTTCTCCATCGCGGGTGCCCTTCCGGGGACGTACACGCTCACGGTGTTCAAGGGCGAACTCGCCGTCTACACCACCACGGTGACGGTCACCGCCGGTGGCACGACCACGCTCAACTCGATCGCGATCCCGTCCACGAACGACCCCAGCAACGCGAGCGCGATCTGGCGGATCAACGACTGGAACGGCACGCCGAGCGGCTTCAAGAACGCCGACCTGATGACGTACGCGCATCCGTCGGACGTCCGGGCAGCCGCCTGGACCGGCAACGTGGTGGTCGGCAGCGGCACCGAGACGTCGGGGTTCCCCTGCTACATCTGGAAGGACGTCAACAGCGGTCTGCTGGTGTACTTCAAGCTGACCGCGGCGCAGGCCGCCGCCGCGCACACCCTGCGCATCGGCGTGACGACGGCCTTCGCCAACGGCCGGCCGCAGGTCGTCGTCAACGACACCTGGACGTCGGCCATCCCCTCCCCGCCCACCCAGCCGACCAGCCGGTCGCTGACCAACGGGTCCTACCGGGGGAACAACAACACGTTCACCTACAGCGTCCCGGCGAGCGCCTGGCTCACGGACACCAGTCAGTACAACGTGCTGAAGATCAACGTGGTGAGCGGTTCGGGGACGACCTCCTACCTCAGTGCCGGGACGGCGATCGACGCGCTCGACCTGCTGGCCTAGCGGCCTGACTGTTCGTCATGTCCCGCGCGTCCACTGCTGGTTCGTGCCGCTGCCGCACGTGTACGTGATGATGGCGGCCGAGTCGGCGGTGGACGCGCCGTTCACGTCGAGGCACTCGCCGCTCGCGCGGGAGACGACCTTGACGTAGGAGCCGGTGGTGGTGAGCGACCACTGCTGGTTGGTGGCCGAGGAACTGCAGTTCTCCTGCGTGACCGTGCTGGCGTTCTCCTGGACGCACAACGAACTGTTGCGGACCATCAGTTGGTAGTAACCGCTCGCGACGGACTTGAACCAGTACTTCTGGTTGTTGCCGCTGTTGCAGGTGTACTGCTTGATCTGGGCACCCGCCCACAGCGACTGGCTGGTGACGTCGGCGCACTTGGACGAGTGCCGGGCGATCAGCGTGTTGTACGTGGCGCTGTTGCCCGTGACCGTCCCGGTGGCGGTGTCGAGGGTCACCTCCGGCGACCAGGACATGGACATCGTGGTCGAGGAGGGGAAGCTCAACGGCAGCCAGACGTAACGGGAGTCGTTGACGGTCCCGCCGAAGGCGTTGCCCCAGCGGTCGCCCATGTAGAGGTAGGAGGTGCCCGAACTCCCCTGCACGGGAAGGACGTACGCGGTCTGCGAGCCGTACGTCGTCGAGTCGCCGACGTTCGCCATGGCGGTCCACGGGCCGGTGATGCTGGTCGCGGTGGCGTACTGCTGCTGGTTGGGGTTCCAGCCGGTGGCGCCCGAAGTCAGCATGAAGTAGACGCCGTTGCGCTTGAACAGGGCCGGCGCCTCGCGGTGGCCGCCGTGCCAGGGGTCGGCGACCAGGGCGGCGATGCCGGTGTAGTCGGCGGTGAGGCGGTAGATCTGGAGGTCGTAGTTCTCGCGGGCCGCCGAGATCATGTAGCCGGTGCCGTCGGTGTCCACGAACACCGTGATGTCACGGGACATGTGGGTGTCCAGCGGGCGGAAGCTGCCCTGCCAGGTGTAGTTGCCGTCGACGGTGTCGGAGACGGCGACGGCGGCACGGGCCTCGCTGTAGTCGGCGCCGTTCTCCTTGTGCATCCACATCACGTACTTGCCGGTGGCAGCGTTGTAGATGACCTTCGGCCGCTCGATGTTGGCGGTGGCGAGTTCGGAGGCGCTGGACTGGGTCAGGACGTGGTTGCGGAACTCCCAGTTCTTCAGGTCGGTGGAGCGGTAGGCGTCCACGTACTGGAAGGTGTTGTCGGCGTTGCGGTGCTCGCCGAACCAGTAGTAGTAGGAACCGACCTTGATGACCCCGCCGCCGTGCGCGTGCACGGGGTCACCGTTGGTGGCGGTGAACTGGGTGCCGTTGGTGATCGTCACGGCCGCGGCCTGGGCGGGCCCGGCGGTGGCGAGGGCGCCGGCCAGCGCCAGACAAAGGGCGAGGAGAACCGCGTACACACGTCTCATGAGCCACTCTCCAAAAGTGAGCCGACCTGCGTGCCTGTCTGTGAGCCTGTCTGTGTGACTGTCTCGGTGTCGGCGACGGGGACGCCGAAGTCCGGGGTGCCGTCGGTGTTCCAGCCGAGCTTCTGCACCCGGGTGTGCCGGTTGGGATCGTTCAGCGGATCGCCGACGATCTCCTTGTACTGCCGTGCGTGGTAGACGAGGACGTCGGTACGGCCGTCCTCGGCGACGGTGAAGCAGTTGTGGCCGGGGCCGTACTGCTTGGTCGTGTCGTTGCTGGTGAAGACGGGCGTCGGGGACTTGGTCCAGTTGGCCGGGTCCATGAGGTCGGCGCGGGCATCGATGGTCAACAGGCCCATGCAGTAGTGGTAGTCGGTGGCGCTCGCCGAGTACGACATGAAGATCCGGCCGTTGCGCTTGATGAACGACGGCCCCTCGTTGACCCGGTAGCCGATGCGTTCCCAGTCGAACTCCGGTGTGGTGAGCCGGATCTGAGGACCGGTCAGAGTCAGCGGATCGGCCATCTTCGACAGCCAGACAGCCGTGTTGTTGTCCATGCCGGGTTCGTGCTGCGCCCATGCGAGGTAGCGGGAGCCGCGGTGGGTGAAGGTGGTGGCGTCGAGGGAGAAGGTCTCCCAGGCGGTCTTCAGCTGACCGCGCTCGACCCAAGTACCGGTGAACGGATCGCGGTTGGCGTTCTCCAGGACCCAGATACGGATGTCCCAGATGGCCTCGGCGGGCGCGGAGGCGAAGTAGACGTACCACTTGCCGTCGATGTGGTGGATCTCCGGCGCCCAGATGTGCGCGCCCATGGCCCCGGTCTCGTGCTTGCGCCAGATGACGGACTCGTCGGCGGTGGCGATCCCGCGGATGGTGCGGGATCGGCGCAGGATGATGCGGTCGTACTCGGGGGCGGTGGCCGTGAAGTAGTAACGGCCGTCGGTGTGCCGGTGGATGTGGGGGTCGGCGCGGTTGCGTACGAGGGGGTTGACGTACGGGGCGGTGGCGCAGGGGGCGCCCGCCGGGGCGGTGGCGGCGTGCGCGGTGCCGGAGACACCGGGGATGGCGGAGCTGGCTGCCAGGACTCCGCCGGCCAGGGCGCCCTTCAGAAGGGTTCTCCGGGCGGAGAGGGCCGAAAGGGCGGAGGTGGCGGAGTCTTCAGGGACGTCTCCGGGCGGAGCTTCGGGCAGATCGTCGGCGCGGCTCATGCGGACTGCCTCTCGGGGGTGGGGCACGAGATGTCGGTGGGTGCGGGTCGCGAGGTCTCGGGGGTGTGGATTTGTGTGCGTGTGTGGGGGGTGACACGAGAAACGTTCGTAATTGCGAACAAGATCTGTCATTCCGAGTGCCGAAAAGGTAAGCGCGTGTTACGGGAAGGTCAACTGGTCGGAGGACATGAATCCGCTGAGCAACTTTCTGTTATTACCGGGAAGTCCGGTCCGTCTCCGGTCACGTGCACAGCCACTCCCCCAACACCAGCCCCGCCCCCAGGACCGCTCACCGGACCGCTCGACAGACAGTCACGGCTGCCGCGGCCCTCACGATGACCGCCCTCCTGCTCGGTGCCCCGCCCGCGTCGGCGGCCGGTCCCCGGGATGCCACCGCCGACGTACTCGCAGGCCGGGACGTCACGCTCACCGGCGACACGGTGGTGAGGGTGCCCGCCGGGAGGACGACGTACAACGGTGTCTTCCGCGGCGAGGGCACCCTCACCGTGCGCGGCACGGGCACCCTGATCCTGACGAGGGACAGCGACTTCACACTGCCCAGGTCCCGGCAGGGGCAGCAGGTGCGCATCCCGGGCGGCAACCACCCGTACGTCACCGTGACGAACCCCGACCCACCGGCGGTGACCGTCGAGCGGGGAGCCACCCTCCAGTACGGCAACGGCGGTACGACGGGCCTGATCGGCCACTTCCCGTACAACACCTCGGCGTTCCGGCTGAACCAGGACAACATCCGGGTGGACGGCACCCTGCGCCTCTCGCTGAAAAGCGCGTACAACCTGGGCACGATCAGCGGCGCCGGACTGGTGACGCAGCCCCGCTTCCTCTGGGGCACCTGGGACCTCTCGGGCATCCACGCCTTCTCCGGGGTGATCGACAACGGCACCCAGGTCAACGCGGGACGACCGGAGTTCGCGACGTCGCTCCCCCGCGTGCGCAAGGTCCTCAACCAGGGCACCTGGACGGTCGACACGCCGCTCGGCCAGACGGTCACCATGGGCATGGACTTCTACCAGCGCGAGTACGGCAGCGACATCAACGTCCAGTCCCGCCCGGGTTCGAAGGTGGTGCTGACCGGTCAGTACAGCTGGTCGGACCGTGGCGGCGACACCGACCCGTCGCTCAGTGACCCCGCCCTCAACTGGACGCCCGCCCGCAGACACGTCAACAAGCGCGGCACCAACATCAAGGGCGCGAACGTCCAGTGGGGCGACGGCACGACGAACAAGATCTTCATGCCGGGCACTGCCGAGACGGTGTACATCAACTTGCTTGCCGCGAGATCCCGTTCACTTCTGACGTTCGACTACAACGGCCCGGTGACGCTGGGTGCCCCCATCGGCGGCGGCCGGTTCCACGACACCCTGTCCGCGCCCGGTGCCGGGGACATCGTCATCAAGGGAACGCGCGGCAACGATGTCACGTTTGCCGCCGTCCAGTACTACGACGGGTCCACGACGGTCGAGAAGGGTGCGGTACTGCGCCTGGGCAGCGGAAAGGCGGGCGGCGACGGCGGCCTGTACACGAAGGGTTCCCTCTACAGGGTCGTGAACGACGGCTCGTTGGTGGTACGGAACACGAGCAGGGCGCTGGTGCTGTCGCGGATCAGCGGCGGTGGCTCGTTCACCCAGTCGGGCGCGGCGACGACGACGCTGACGGGCAGCGGAGTGACGTACGGCGGCAGCACGACGGTCACGAAGGGCACGCTGGCGCTCAGGGGTGGGGCAACTCTCGCTCACAGCAAGGCGGTTCGGCTGACAGCGGCGGGCGCGCGGCTGGACGTGGGCTCGGCGGGGCTGCGCGTGGGGACCACGCTCACCGGGTCGGGGACGGTGAAGGGCTCGGTGACGAACGAGGGCGTGGTAGCCGACGGGCTGACGATCTCGGGCAGCTATACGCAGGCCGCGAAGGGCGAACTGGTGTTTCGGGGGCGGCCGTTGAAGGTCGGCGGAGCGGTGCGGCTGGCCGGGGCGCTGGACCTGTCGTCGCTGGGTGCGGCCTCCGGCTCCGCCCGTACGATCACGCTGCTGAACCACACGGGGCGTGCGAAGACGGCCGGTGCGTTCAGCGGGTTGAAGGAGGGCACCACGCTGAAGCTCGGCAGCACGGCCTACCGGATCACCTATCGGGGCGGCGACGGCAACGACGTGGCCCTGACGGCGGTCGCGAAGAGTGGGTCGCCGACCGCGGGTTCGGGGGCACGCCCGGGGGCCGGGGCTGTTTCGGGCTCGGTGGCAGCGGCCGGCGCGAGCACCGACTCCGTTTCCACGGCGGCCGGTACGGGGCTCGGCTTCTGGCCGTACGCGATGGCGGTCGGGTTGTTGGCGGGACTGATGATTCCGGCCACCCGGAAGGTCCGGGGCCCCGGGAACGGGCGACGGCGGGGTGGACGGCACTCGGCGCAGGGCTGAGCTGGCTGATTCGGGGCGGCCGAAGCCTGTCGGCGCCGGCCCCCGCTCCGGATACTGGAGGCATGGGATTCGCCGTCTTCATGACCTTGCCGGGGCTGGTCATCCTGCTGACCGCCACCGCCTTCGCGGACCAGTTGCTGATGCGGGTCGGGCGGGCCGGATGGCTCCCCTGGCGCAACAGCGCCCGCCAAGGCCAGATTTCGGCAACCGGGTTCGAACAACTCCACGCGACCTTCTCCCCCGGGAAGCAGAACGAACTCAAGGAGCGCCAGTCGTCGCTGCTCCTGCGGGACGACGAGGAGGACGGGGCGCCGCCGAACCGGACGACGGTGGATCTGGAGGGCGGGGTCGCGGTCGTGCGGATGCCGCGATCCTGATCGCGGTCGTCTGTCGTTCGCTCCGGACCGCCATCCAGACCGTCCCCTCACGGTCGCGGTGGTCCGGAAACGGGCGCCCTGCAGGTCACGGCCGCGCGCTTCGCTCTTGCCCAGGTGTACGAGGCCCCGTTACCTTGCGGCGAGATTTCTGGCCGGTTGCACGGTGCGGTCCGACGCATCGGTGTTCGGCGCACGGAACGGACATCGGGTGACAGAGCGAGGCAAGGACCGCCAGGAAGCGCAGCACGGTCTGCTCACGAGCGTCGCCGCCGAGGCGGGGGTCTCGCTGAGCACCGTGTCCAAGGTGGTGCACCGGCGGCGGGACGTGGGCGCGGCGACCCGGGTCCGGGTCGAGGAGCTGCTGGACCGGTACGGGTACGTCCGCCTGTGGGAGCGGGATCCGGCGACGCCCCGGCAGATCATCGTCGTCTTCCGTGACCTGTCCGGCCCGTACACGCTGGAGGTCGTCCGGGGCATCGTGGACGCCGCGGGTGAGCTCGGCATCGACGTGGTCACGGGGACGACGAGCCGGCGGTCGATCTCCGCGTGGCTGGAGGAGTGCGTGGCGCTCGGCGCGGCGGGAATCGTGATCGTGATCTCGATGCTCGCCGAGGAGGACCAGCGGCGGATCGTCGAGCAACGGCTGCCGGTGGTGCTGATCGACCCGCTCAGCGCACCCTCTCAGGACATTCCCAGCATCGGGGTGACGAACTGGAGCGGGGCCCGGGAGGCGGTTCAGCACCTGCTGGGGCTGGGGCACAGCCGGATCGGCATGGTCGCGGGCCGCTCGCACTCCCTGGCCGGGGCGGCACGCCTGCACGGCTATCGGGCCGCGCTGGACGAGGCCGGTATCGACTACGACCCGACGATCGTGCGTTCCACCGACTTCGACTACGCCGAGGCGCTCACCGCGAGCCTCCAGATCCTGCGGGCGGACGATCCGCCCACGGCGGTCTTCGCGGCCAGTGACGCCCAGGCGCTCGGCGTGCTGGAGGCCACCCGGCAGCGGGGACTGGCCGTACCCGGAGATCTGTCGGTCATGTCCTTCGACGACACCCTGGTGGCGGCCATGGCCTGCCCGCCGCTGAGCGCGGTGCGGCAGCCGTTCGAGGAACTGGGGCGTGAGGCGACCCGGGTGCTCATGGACCTCGCCGAGGGCCGGCCACCCGCGTCCGGGCGTATCGAGCTCGCCACGGAGCTCGTTCTGCGGACCTCGACGTCCGTTCGCCGCCGCGTCAATACCGCGTAGCCCGTTTTTCCACGAAACCCTTTCGCAATGTTTCGGTGACAGTGGGATATCCCTTACCAATACTGGGCCTCTGTCCCGCATCCCGACGCTCCCCTTTATGGAACGAGGGTGCGTGCTCCCCTTGTGAAAGGAAAAGCGTTGAAAAGACCCTGGGCGCGAAATGTTTTCGCCTCGGCGACCGCCTTCGCAATAGGCGCGGCTTTCGCCATCGCCTCCGCGACGACCGCGTCGGCGTATCAGCCGAGTCCCGCGAACCTGTATACGGCGGACAACACCGCCGCGTGCAACAAGAGCCCCTGCGTGCTCTACCCGAAGTCGGCCCAGCTGCCGAGCGGCCGGATCGTGGCGGCGTTCGAGAACAGCCAGACCGCTCCGGTGGGGCAGACGATGCCCGTCCACAAGAGCGACGACGACGGCACGACCTGGGCGAAGCTGGCCGATGTCAGGGCCCCCGCCCTGCTCTCCAGCGACTCCGCGTACGCGAAGTACACGAGCAACTGGACCAACCCGTATCTCTACGTGCTCCCCCAGGCCGTCGGTTCCATGAGCGCGGGCACGCTGCTGCTGGCGAGCATCGTCTCGGGCGACGACCACTACTACCAGGAGCAGAAGGCGGCGAACTCCAGCTGGACACCGACCGGTGACGGCGACCGCGCGGACGTCGCGCTCGCCCTGTACGCCAGCACGGACGACGGGGCGACCTGGAGCTTCAAGAACATCATCGCCGCCGGCGGCTGGCAGGGCGGCAGCGCGGGCAGCATCGGGCGCGTCTCGAACGCCAACACCGAGGCCCAGGTCGACCCGATCTGGGAACCCCATCTGCTCGCCCACCAGGGCAAGCTCATCGCCTACTACTCCGACGAGAAGGACTACACGGGCTACGACACCAGCACCGGCGCCCCGACCCTGGACCCGGACAACGGCACGGCGACGGACTCCCGGGGCCAGATCCTCGTCCACCGGACCTGGGACGGCGGCAGCGGCACGACCTGGAGCAGCCCGGTCGTCGACGTCCCGGGCTCCACGGTGAGCATGGGCGGCGGCAAGACGGAGATCGGCGGCGGCCGTCCGGGGATGACGACCGTCGCCCCGACGACCGACGGCAAGTGGCTTCTGACGTACGAGTGGTGGGGCGGCGGCACCAACGTCCGCTACCGGATCTCCGACGACCCGACGAAGTTCTTCTCGGCCACGGACGCGGCGATCACCTCGCTGCCCGTGCCCTCGGGCGGGAACAGCCTGTCCACCGGCGGCAGTCCGGTCCTCCTGCCCATGCCCGACGGCCGGATCGTCTACAACGCCTCCGGCAGCGGCAGTGTCTGGGTGAACGAGTCCGGGCTGAGCACCGGCACCTGGAAGCAGTACCAGACGCCCATCGCCTCCGGGTACAGCCGCAACCTGCAGTACGTCGACGGCACGGGACGCCTGCTGATCCTCCAGGCCTCCTGGAGCGGCGGCAGTGTCGGCCCCGTGAAGTACGCCGACGTCGACCTCGGCAGCTCCGACGGCGCCTACTACAGCCTCGTCAACCGGCTGACCGGGCAGGTCCTGTCCACCGCGGCCGGCAGGACGCAGGACGCGAACCTCACCGGGAACACCCCCGACATCGTCCTCGCCACGGACTCCGCCGTCGGCACCCAGCGCTGGCACCTGACGGAGAAGGGAGCCGACGTCACGCTGCTCAACAGGTCCGGGGGCCGCGCGGTCGGCATCTGGAGCGGCAGCGCGACGGCCGGGCAGAAGCTGACCCAGTGGGTCGACGAGGACGCGACCGACAAGAAGTGGACCCTCGTCGCGACCTCCGACGGGTACTACAGGCTCCGCTCGGTCCGTAACACCAGCCTGTACATGACCGGGGCGACCGCGGACGGTTCCGTCACCCTGGCGGCGTCGGCCTCCGACGGCTCCCAGGAGTGGCTGCCGGTCGCGGACCCGCTCCCCACGGCCTCGACGTTCACCCTGAAGGGCACCGGGTCCGGGCGCTGCCTCGACGTCCCGAACGGCCAGACGGGCGTGCAGGTGCAGATCTACTCCTGCTCGGGCAACGCCAACCAGACCATCACCCGGACGTCGGCGGGTGAACTCCGGGTCTCCGGCAAGTGCCTGGCCGCGAACGCCGACGGCACCACCACGGGCACCAAGGTCATCCTGTGGGCCTGCAACGGAAAGACCAGCCAGCGGTGGGCCTTCCGGGTCGACGGCACCGTCGTCAACCGCTCCAACGGCCTGGTCGTCGACGTGACCGGCGCGGGCACGGGGAACGGCGCGAAGGTCCAGCTCTGGACCGGTCTGGGCACCGCGAACCAGACGTGGACCCGCAGCTAGGTCCACGACACGGCACAAAGGCGGCGCCCCCGGTCGGTCCGACCGGGGGCGCCGCCTCCTCACGCGCCGGGGAGGGGCTCGCTCAGCCCCGCTCGACCGTCACGGGCACGGCGTGGTGTCGCAGGACCGGCGTGTCCCGTTCCGCCCCGACCAGCCGTACGGACTCGCGCACCGGTGTGTCCAGGCTGGAGGAGCCCGCGTGTAGCAGGATCTCCCCGGCCTCGACGATCCGCCGGCCGTCCAGGCCCGTGAAGGCCAGGCGGTCGGTGTGGACATGGAAGCGGACAGTCGCCTGCTCACCGGGAGCGAGGACGACCTTGGCGAACCCGAGCAGGAAGCGCACCGGCCGGGTCACCTGGGCCACCGGGTCGACGGCGTACAACTGGACCGTCTCGGCGCCCGCGACCGCGCCCGTGTTGCGCAGCCGCACACTGGCCGTGAACTCACCGTCCGTCGGCACCTGTTCGCGGTCGACGGTCAGCAGATCGGTCTCGAACGTGGTGTACGACAGTCCGTGGCCGAAGGGGAACGCGGGTGTGGGGTCGAGGTTGGACAGGAAGCTCTGCCGGTCACCGAGCGGGGAGTGAAGATAGGTGTACGGCTGCCCGCCGGGCGAGTTGGGGATCTGTACGGGGAGTCTGCCGCTGAAGTTGGCCCGTCCGGACAGGAGTTGGGCGACGGCCCGGCCGCCCTCCTCACCCGGCAGGAAGACCTGCACCATGGCTGCGGCGGCGGGGGCGAACCGTCCCACGGCGTAGGGCCGGCCGCTGTTGACGACCACCACGACGGGCTTCCCGGTCGCCAGGACCGCCTCCACCAGCTCCTCCTGGACGCCGGGCAGCCGCAGGTCCTCCACGTCGCAGCCCTCGCCCGAGGTGCCGATGCCGAACATGCCCGCCTTGTCGCCGACGACCAGGACGGTGAGGTCGGCCGCCGAGGAGGCCGTCACCGCGTCCGGGATCCCGGAACGGTCCTCGTCCCGGATCGGGCATCCCTGGGCGAACTCCCATTGCACGGAAGGGAGTTCGTCGGACAGCGCGGTACGCAGGGAGACCGCGTCGACGCCGTTGCCGAGGTCGTCGCGCTGGGCCAGGACGTGGTTGGGGAAGCTGTAGCAGCCGAACATGGTGCGGACGTCGTCGGCGCACGGGCCGATCAGCGCGATCCGGCCGCCGGACGGCAGGGGCAGCGTCCCGTCGTTCGACAGCAGGACGGCGCTCGACTGTGCCACGGCGTAGGCCAGTCCGCGGTTCTCCGGCTTGTCCAGGTCGAGTTCGCCCACGCGCAGGGCCGGGGGCCGTGGGTCCCAATCGGGGTCCATCAGCCCGAGCGCCACCTTCTGCCGCAGCACCCGGCGCACCGCCCGGTCGACGAACTCCTCGTCCACCAGCCCCTGTTGAACGGCGTGCACGAGGGCGTCGCCGAAGCCGCGCTGGTCGGGCAGCTCGACGTCCATCCCGGCACTCAGGGCGAGCGCCCCGGCGTCGGGCAGGTCGGCGGCCACCCGGTGGGCGCTCACCAGGAAGGGCAGGGACCAGTAGTCGGAGACGACGGTGCCCTCGAAACCCCATGTCTCGCGCAGGACTTCGGTCAGCAGCCATCGGCTGGCGGCGGGCGCCTCGCCGTCGATCTCGGCGTACGAGTTCATGACCGAGCCCACGCCCGCGGCGACGAGGCGCTCGAAGGGCGGCAGGATGACGTCCAGGAGTTCGCGGCGACCGGCGTGCACGGGGGCGTGGTTGCGGCCGCCCATGGAGGCGGAGTATCCGGCGAAGTGCTTGAGGGTGGCGTACACACCGGCGCTCTGCAGACCGGTGACGTAGGCCTCCCCCATCTCGCCCACCAGGTAGGGGTCCTCACCGTAGGTCTCCTCGCACCGGCCCCAGCGGTAGTCGCGGATGACGTCGACGACGGGGGCGAGCCCCTGATGGACGCCGGCCTCGGCCATGTCGGCGCCGATGGCCGCGCCGACCCGGCGGACGAGGTCCGGGTCGAAGGTGGCCGCCATCCCCAGGGAGGTGGGGTAGATCGTCGCCCCGTAGGCGGTGAACCCGGTGAGGCACTCGTCGTGCGCCATGGCCGGGATGCCGAACCTGTTCTGGTCCACGATCTGCCGCTGGCGCCCGGCCAGGGCCTCGGCGTGCTCAAGGGCGGGCCGGGGCAGGGTGCCGTAGGGGCGGGTGAGCTGGCCGAGGCCGTGGCGGGCGGTCTCGGTGAGGTCGCCGACGCGGTCGAAGATGCTGGTGCCGGGGGCCACTTCGGGGCCGGCCGGCTCGACGTCCTCCCAGGCGCTGCTGAGCTGGGCGACCTTCTCGGGGAGGGTGAGCCGGGCGAGGAGTGCCTCGACGCGGTCCGGGGTCGGCAGGGCGGGGTCCGTCCAGGGCTGGTCGTCCTTCTGCGGGAGGGCTCCGCCGTGGTCCGGCATGGTGGTGGTCATTCACGACTCCTCGGGTGGTGCCCGGGCACGCCGACGGGACCGGGCGCGCACGGCCCGGCCTCCGGTCGAAGCGAATCGCCCGATGAATGGGGTTACTTGGAGAAGCCGGCGGTGAGACCGGCGACGAGCTGGCGTCGGGCGAGGACGAACAGCGCGAACATCGGCAGCGTGGAGAGCACCACCGCGGCCATCGTGGCCGGTACGTCGATGCCGAACTGGCCCCGGTAGAGGGTCAGTGCCAGCGGGAGTACGGCCCTGTCACCGCTCTGGGTGAGGATGAGCGGGAACAGGAAGCCGTTCCAGACCTGCAGACCGTCGTAGACGGCGACCGTCATCAGGGCCGGGCGGGCCAGGGGCGCGGCGAGCGACCAGAGCATGCGCCAGTCACCGGCCCCGTCGACGATCATCGCCTCGAAGAGCGAACGGGGCACGTCACGCAGGAAGCTGACCAGGATCATCACCGTGATCGGCAGCGCGAAGGCGGCCGAGGGCAGGACGATCGCGAGCAGACTGTCGTACAGCCGCATCCTGATGATCAGCAGATAGACCGGGATGATCACCGCCTGGAGAGGGATCGCCAGGCCCAGCAGGTACAGCCGGAAGGACACCCGGGAGAGCCGGCTGCCGGCGCCCCGGACGATCGCGAAGGCGGCCATGAGGGCGAAGGCCATGGTCAGGACGACCGTGGCGACGGTCACGAACACGCTGTTGAGCAGGTAGGTCGTGAAGTCGCCGGCGAGGACGGTCCGGTAGTTGTCGAGCGTCGGGTGGCCGGGCAGGGCGAGTGGGCTGTCGGCGGTGAAGTCGGCGCGGGTGCGCAGACTGGTCACCACCAGCCAGTACACGGGTACGACGACGATCGCGGCCCACAGGAGTGTGGTGCCGCCGGTGAGGGCGCGGCGCACGGCGCCGAAGGCCGCTGCGCGGCGTCGGTGGGTGCCGGGCCGCGTGGGTGGCGTCGGCCGATCGCCGGCGCGCTCGGGGCCGGTGACCGTACGGGAGTGGCGGGCCTTGGTCACGGTGGTGCTCACATGCCCTCCTGCTGGCTGTCCATCCGGGTGAAGCCGGACAGGCGGGTCATCAGCAGCGACAGGCCGAGGCCGAAGACCACCAGAAGGGTGGCGACGGCGCTGGCGCGGCCCATGTCGTGGGCCTGGAATCCGGTGATGTACATGGCGAGGGGAAGGACTCGGGTGGCGGTGCCGGGGCCGCCGGTCCCGCCCGACAGGACGAAGACCAGGTCGAAGTAGGTCAGGGAGCCGACGAGCATGAGGGTGCTGGAGGTGACCATCGTGTACTTCAGCTGCGGCACGGTGATGTGCAGGAAGCGGGTCACCGGCCCGGCGCCGTCGAGGGCGGCGGCCTCGTAGAGGGCGGTGGGGATCTGCCGTATCCCGGCTTGGTAGAGCAGGGCGTGGAACGGCACGAACTGCCAGGCGATCACGAAGATCACCGTGTACAGGGCCAGGTCGGGCGAGCCCAGCAGCGGCTCGGCCAGCCAGTGCAGGCCGGGGGTGGCGCCGATGCCGAAGGACGGGTCGAGGAGCGCCTGCCAGGTCAGTCCGATCGCCACCGCCGACAGGAGCAGCGGCAGGAAGAACAGCACGGCGAACAGGGCCCGCAACCTCCCCCTCGGTGCCTGGAAGACGCCTAGGGCGAGCGCGATCGGCGTCTGGACCAGCCAGCTCACGGCCATCACCTTGACGGTGAGACCCAGCGCCTGCCAGGTGGCGCCGTCGGCCAGCACAGCGCTCCAGTTGGCGAAGCCGGCCCAGCCGATGGAGCCCAGGCCGTCCCATCGGGTGAGGCCGAGCACCACGACTCCCGCGAGGGGGACCAGCCCGAACAGCCCGAACAGCAGCAGGGCGGGGGCGGCCATCAGGAGGCCGGAGCCTCCTGACCGGCGCGCCGGGGTGGTGAGTGTCACGACCCCGCCCTGCTCATGTTTTCGCCGAACTCGGCGGGCGAGATCTCGCGCAGGAACGACTTGTCGGTGTTGGTCAGCAGCGGGTCGGCCTGGTCGGACGGCAGGGCCTGGTCCCAGGAGAGCTGGAAGCCCGGCGCGTTCTGCACCAGGTCGTAGACGAAGGTCAGCCATTCCTTGTCGGTGGACGACTTCACCGCCGCCAGCTTCGACTCCAGCCCCTTGACCGGTGGCACACTGCCCGCCCCGAGGTAGGCGTCGACCTGGGAGTCGTTCAGGACGTAGTCCTTGAAGTAGGTCAGCGCGGCGTCCTTGTTCTTCGTCGACGAGTTCAGCGACAGGAAGTTCGAGGGGTTGCCCACGATGCTGTCCGCCTCGCCGGCGCCGCCGGGCAGCGACGGGAACGCGGTGTAGCCGAGGTCACCGTCCTTAAGGAAGTCCGGCGCGGCCTTGGCGATGTTGGCGTACTCCCAGGTGCCCATCAGTGTCATCCCCGCCTTGCCCGTGTAGAGCAGGGCGGTGGACGCTCCCTGGTCGTAACTGACGGAGGAGGCGTTGTCCCCGAAGGCGCCGGCCTTCGCCAGGTCCTGGAGGCGCTGGTTGGCCTTGGTGACCGACGCGTCCTTCCACTTCGAGGCGTCACCGGAGGCGATGTCCGTGAACACCTGGGAGCCGCCCTCGCGGTCGAGCAGGTACTCCAGGTACATCAGCGTCGGCCACTTCGAGTTCGCGGCGAGGGACAGCGGCACGACGTCCTTCGCCTTCAGCTTCTTCACGGCCGCCAGCAGGTCGTCGTACGTCTTCGGCGGCTCGACGCCCGCGTCGGCGAGCACCTTCTTGTTGTAGTAGAGGACGACCGGGGCGAGGCCGTTGGCGGGCACGCCGTAGACCTTGTCGCCGAAGGTGGCGCTCTGCATCACGCTCGGCGTGAACCGGTCCGTGTCCGCCGCCGGCAGCGCGTCGACCTTGCCGGCCTTGACGTAGTCGTCAAGGGCGCCGCCGCCCCAGCTGAAGAAGATGTCCGGGGCCTGGTCGGCCCCGAAGGCGACGCGCAGCTTCTGCTTGTAGTCGTCGTTGGCGAAGAGCTGAAGGGTGATCTTCGTTTCCGGGTGGTCCTTGTTGTAGGCGTCGACAGAGTCCTTGAGGATCGTCTGGTCGCTGAGCGCCCACATCGTCAGGCCTTTCGCGGACGAGGTGGTGGACGGCCCCGAAGTCCCGCAGGCGGCAAGGCCGATGGCAGCCGTGAGCGTGACCGCGGACGCGATGACACGTCGAATTCTCGGACTCGTGAGATTTCCGTCGACCGGGATTCTCCGCATGATGGTGCCTTTCTGCTTTCCTGTGCCGTCGGTGAGCCAGGTGGATCGGAGTCCGGCGCGAAAGGATTTCGGATGCCACGCTGCCGACGGCCTACCTGCTGGCCGGGACACTGACATGGAATTCATGGCGGAGACAAGCAGGGGAAATACCCCGGTTACGAAACTCTTTCGTGGACGGTGGCGACAGGGAATCCGGCAGCACGTCGTCGGCCACCCGCCCCGACGGCGCGCGGAGGACCGTCGTACGGTGCAGAACGACAGTTCCTGCCCTCCGGGAGACCCTGTGCCTCAGCCCGTTCGCCTCGTGGCCACGCTCGCCGCCCCTCGTGCCTTCTCCCGAGTCGACGACGCCCCCTACCTGGCGTACTCGGCCACGGCACGGCTGTTGGTCCAACAGGGCGACACGGAACTGGTCGTTCAGGAGATCGAGCAGTCGCCCGGAACCTGGTCGACGGCTCCGGAGGTGTCCTTCCCGGCCCCCTGGCCCCGCAGGTTCGGCAGGGCCGCGGTGTCCCCCGCCGGGGACCTGGCCGTCTTCGCGGGGATGCACGCGCTGCGGGCCGTGGACCGGTCGGGGAGTGTGCGCTGGGAGCTGAGGCACCGGTGCTGGGCGGGCTGCGCGGGACACTCGGCGTTCGAGGAGTACGCGGACGACGGTGATCACCGGTGTGCGAGCAGCGGCTCGGCCGGTTTCTCCGCGGACGGGAAACTCGTGTGGGCGCACATCTGCGGCCCGCTGGAACAGGACCGCCCCGGCGGCGACGAGACGGCCGAGGAATGGCTGGTGATCGACGCTACGGACGGGTCGGTGCGGGCACGGACCCGGACGGACACCGCGGCCGCGGGATCAGTTCACGTCGCGTCACCGGACCCGGGCCGGATGGGCCTGAGCATCGGCGAGGGCCAGGACGGAAGCCCGCTCAGGTGGGGCCGCTGGGACGGAGCGAGCCTGGTCGTCGACCGCTTCGGCGACGATGACCGCGTCCTGATGTCGGTGAGCCCGTCCGGCGACCGGCTGCTCACCGTGACCCACGACCAGGACCGCCTTGCCGTCCATCGGGTCGACGGTGGCCGCGTGGAAGCCGAGTTCGATGCCGACACGGTTCCCCGGCATCCCGAAGCGGACTCCGAGGACGACGAGGCCGGGGTCTTCTTCGACTATGAGGGCGGTTTCATCGACGAGACCGGCGTCGTCGTGGCCACGGTCGAGAGTGACGAGCAATTCGGCCCGGGACGGCACTGGCTCGTCGACACCGCTCTTGTGCGAATCGTCGATGAGCTGATCTACCCCCGTCCGGTGTCCGGCCCCCCTGCGGGTCTCGGCGACGGCACTTGGTGCACCCACTCCGCCACCGAAAACGCTCTCCACGTCTGGTCCCTGGGATCTGTCGACGGATCTCGCTGACCGGCCCCGGACCGGATATCACCGGTCCTGGATGCGCCGGAAGGGCCGGTCCGCCTCCAGTTCGAAGGCGAGCTCCAGCAGGTTCCGTTCACCTCCGGGGCGCGCGGAGAACATGACGCCGATGGGCAGCCCGTCCGTCGTCGCGCTCGCGGCGGGCAGGGAGATCGACGGAGTGCCGACGATGTTGTCGAGCGGGGTGAACGCCACGTACGCGAGGAGCCGTTCGATCAGCTTCGCGTAGGGAACGTTCGGACTGAGATGGCCGATCGGTGGCGTGGTGTGGGCCAGTACCGGCGACAGCACGAGATCGAGTTGCCGGAAGGACGCCGCGTGCGCCTCCTTGGTGCGCTTCAGCCGTCGCAGCACGCCGGGAGTCCGCCGCCAGCTCCGCAGATAGTCCTCGCGCAGCCCCCGGCTGAGGCCGTCCATGCGGCGCCGGTCGAAGTCCGCGCCGAGGGTCCGGCCCGTGGCACCGAGGAGGAAGGCCAGCAGTCCCCAGTACGTGAGGAAGTCGCCGGTGAAGTTCGGGTCCATGTCGAACTCCACCGGTTCCACGGTGTGTCCGAGCCGTTCGAGTGTGGCCACCGTCTCCGTGACCGCCGTCCGGGTCGCCGCGTCGGTGTGGGCTCCGTTCGGTGAGTCCAGCAGGAACCCGATGCGCAACCGTCGCTCCGAGGGTCCTTCGACCAGACCGAGGGGCGGCAGCACGGAACTCCCCCGGTATGTCTCCGCGGCGGCGAGGAACGCGGCGGTGTCCCGCACGGAACGGCTCACGATTCCGTCGGAGACGATGTCGATCGGCAGCCGGCGGCCCAGGTCACTGCCCACGACGCGGCCACGGGTCGGCTTGAGGCCGACGAGTCCGCAGCAGGCCGCCGGGATACGGATCGAGCCACCGCCGTCGTTGGCGTGTGCGATCGGCACGGCTCCGGCGGCGACCAGCGCCGCGCTGCCGCCCGACGAACCGCCCGCCGAGTAGCCCGTGTTCCATGGGTTGCGCACCGGCTCCGCACCGTCGTACTCGGTGGTCGCGTTGAACCCGAACTCGGGCAGCCGGGTCTTGCCCAGCACCGTGACACCGCTGCTCAGGAGCTGCTCGGCGAACGGTGCGTGGCGCCGCGCCGGCCTGGGCCGGAAGGCGGTGCTGCCGTGCCCCGTGGGCAGCCCCCGGTAGTCGGTGTTGTCCTTGACGAAGGTCGGCACCCCGGCGAAGGCACCTCCCGTTCCGGCGGCGTACGCCGGGCTGTCGACGTGCGTCTGGACCGCGCCCAGCCGCACGTCGACCGCCCGCACCCGCTCCACGGCGTCCCGGGCGGCCTCGGCGGGGGACACCTCACCCCGCCGGATCGCCTCGGCGAGACCGACGGCGTCGTGCTCTCCCAGGGAGTCGTCCCGGAAAGCGTGCACGATGGTCCGTTCATCGAAAGTCGTCACCGGTGCCTCAGCATCTGCCGTGTGGATGGTCGGCCGCCATCATCTCTTACCGGCAAGTAACATGCGAGCGTTTCGTCAACCTATTCGATTCCGCGGAGGGTGCGGGACGACATCCCCCGGCCCCGGCTAGGCCACAGCCTCCGCCGCGTTCTCCGTCACGTCGCCCTCCTCCGCCGACCGGCGCCCCCGCATCCACACGTACACCGGGATCCCCGCGAACAGGAACAGCACCCCCTGGTACACCGCCGCATACCCCGCCCCCGCGATCAGCCAGAACGAGAACGCGAACGACAGAGCGGCGACGATCAGGTCGCGGACCAGGCCCGCCGGGCGGACGCGGTCGCGTGAGCCCCTGGCCAGCCAGTACAGCTGGGCCGCCGCCGAGAGAAGGTACGGGACGCAGCCCGTGAACGTCGTGATCAGGACCAGGACACGGAACGTGGTGTCCGGGCCCGCCGTGTAGTTGAAGGCGATGAGGACGGTGCCGAGGATCGCGCAGGCCCAGACGCCGAAGCCGGGCACCCCACCCTTGCCGACCTTCGCGAACGGTGCCGGGAAGAGACCGTCGCGGGCCGCCGCGTACGGCATCTGCGCGGCGAGCAGGATCCAGCCGTTGAGGCAGCCGACGATCGACGCGACGGCCACCAGCGCGATGGCCGTGCCGCCCCAGCTGCCGCCGGTGATCGCGTTCACCGCGTCGGCGAAGGGAGCACCGGAGTCGACCAGCTTGTCGTGCGGGACCAGGCCGAAGACGGCGACCGTGCCGAGGATGTAGACGAGGGCCGAGCCGAGTGTGCCCAGGACGCTCGCGCGGCCGACGTTGCGCTCGGGATCCTTCACCTCGCCCGCGCTGACCGCCGCCGACTCGACGCCCAGGAAGCTGTACAGGAGCAGCGCGGCCGAGGCGGCCAGGGCGCCGGGCACGCTGTCGCCCGACGCGTTGAACGCGCCGAAGTTGTCCGTGTCGATGAAGAACAGGCCGACCGTGGCGACCACCAGCAGCGGCACGAACTTGAGGATCGTCGAGACGATCTGGACGCCGCCGACCCACCGGGTGCCCGCGAAGTTCGCGGCGGCCGGCAGCCAGAGGGCCAGGATCGCGACCAGCGCTCCCAGGGCGTGACTGTCGTTCAGAGGGATCAGTACGTCGACGTAGCCCACCACCGCCACCGCCAGGGCGGCGATGCTGACCCAGGTCATCGTCCAGTACGACCACGCCGACAGAAAGCCCGCGAAGGGGCCGAAGGCGTCGCGCGGGTACACGTAGAGGCCGCCGGTGACCGGGCTGCGGCGGGCCAGCTTGCCGAAGAGCAGGGCGAGCAGTACCGCGCCGATCGACAGGACCAGGAAGGCGAGCAGGCTGATCGAGCCGTACGGGGCGACCGTGGCGGGCAGGACGAAGATGCCGCCGCCGATGATGTTGCCCATCACGAGCGCGGTGGCGGCGGCCAGGCCGAAGGTCCGGCGGGGCGTGGCCTCGGTCGGCGCGGTCGGAGTCAGCTCCGGCTCGTCGGCCTCGGTGGTGCTTGGAGCAGTCATGACACTTCCGGTGGGCGGGGAGGGACGGGGAGGGTGTGGGGAGGGCGCGATCGTAACGCGCCATCCCACATTGTGGTCCATCTGTTCATGTACTGGACACATGCGGCCGTCGGTGGCAGCCGTCGACTAGCGTCGGGGCATGACCAGCGAGACCAGTGAAGCCGCCCGCTCCTCCGCCGACGCCTCCTTCTCCGCCGCCCTGGCCTCGGGCGCGCCCCTCGTCCTCGACGGTGGCATGTCCAACCAGTTGGGGTCGGCCGGGCACGATCTGAGCGACGAGCTGTGGTCGGCGCGGTTGCTCGTCGAGCAGCCCGAGGCGATCGTCGACGCGCACCTCGCCTACTACGAGGCGGGCGCGGACGTCGCGATCACCTCCAGCTACCAGGCCACCTTCGAGGGCTTCGCCAAGCGCGGCATCGGCCCCGAGCGGGCCGCCGAGCTGCTCGGGCTGAGCGTGGAGCTGGCCCGCGAGGCGGCGCGCCGCGCGAAGACGGAGCGTCCCTTGTGGGTGGCGGCGTCCGTGGGGCCGTACGGGGCGATGCTCGCGGACGGCTCCGAGTACCGGGGGCGGTACGGGCTGAGCGTGGCGGAGCTGGAGCGTTTCCACCGGCCGCGGGTGGAGGTGCTGGCCGCCGCCGGGCCCGATGTGCTGGCCCTGGAGACGGTTCCGGATGCCGACGAGGCCGAGGCCCTGCTGCGCGCGGTGCGCGGGCTCGGGGTGCCGGTCTGGCTGTCGTTCAGCGTGGCCGGGGAGCGGACGCGGGCCGGGCAGCCGTTGGCGGAGGCGTTCGCCCTGGCCGGTGCGGCGGACGAGGTCGTCGCCGTCGGCGTGAACTGCTGTGTGCCCGAGGATGTGGACGGCGCCGTGGAACTGGCGGCCCGGGTGACCGGCAAGCCGGTCGTGGTCTATCCGAACAGCGGCGAGGTCTGGGACGCCGACGCCCGCGCCTGGACCGGCAGTTCGACCTTCGCGGCCGGTCAGGTGACGGGCTGGCGCGACGCGGGGGCGCGGCTGATCGGCGGGTGCTGCCGGGTGGGGCCGCAGGCGATCACGTCGATCGCCGACACATTGCGGTGACGAGGTACGGGGCGACACACCTCCCGTAGCGACCGATTCATCCGCCCCATGCCCTATGCCCTATGCCCCATGCGGTGCGGCGGTGACGCGGAGGGGCGCGTCACCGCCGTGCCGCCGTCACTACAGCCGGGCGTAGGCCCTCACGTCCGCGTCCGCGTCCCCCGCCACCGAGGCGAGGGCGTCGGCGACCCCCGGCCGGCCGTCGTGGCGGCGCAGCGCTCGGACGGCGGCCTTGCGTACGTCGGCGAACGCGTCGGACAGTGCCTCGGTCAGGGCGGGAACCGCCAGGTCCGGTGCCGCCGCGCCCAGGGCCGTCGCCGCGCCCGAACGGACCTGCCAGGCGGGGTCGGTCAGCGCGGCGGTCGCCGCCGTGTCCAGGGGCGGTGGGCAGCCGGTGGTCGCGAGGGCGGTGAGCGCGGCGGCCCTGACCAGGGCGTCGGTGTCGGCGAGAAGGGGCTTGAGGTCGTCCGGGGTGCCGACGGTGCCCAGTCCGTGGGCGGCGGCGACCCGAACCTCGCGTGAGGTGTCGGCGGCGGCGCGGGCCAGTTCCGGAACCGCGTCCACCGACACCAGGGCCCGGACCGTCTGGATACGCACCCCGAGATCGGGATCGGCGAGGGTGCGGGCGTACAGCTCGGCGGAGCCCAGGCGCAGGGCGCGCAGGACGTCGAGCGCGGCGGCCCGCACGCCCTCCCTGCCGGGGTCGTCGAGGGCCAGCGCCTCGATCAGGGCGTCGCGCAGCGCCTCCTCGGGCGGCAGCACCTCGACCAGTTCCCGCAGGGAGCCGGCCGCCGACTCCCGTACGCCCGCGTCCGGGTCGCCGAGCGCGGTGGCCAGGGCAGGGCCGGTGCCGTCGGGGGCGGTCTCGGTGAGCGTGGCGACGGCGGTCCGGCGTACGGCCGGGTCGGGGTCGGTGAGATAGGGGCGCAGTTCCGGCAGACCGGGCTGGTCCTCGGCCAGGGCGAGGAGTTCGAGGATGCGCGGGGAGGGGGCGCTCGCCGTGGGCAGGACCGTGCGGGTCCTGACCGTGCCGGAGCCGACCGGGGCCACCTCGCGCGGGCCTGCGGTGGCCACCTGCTCGGGGTGGACCTCGCCGAGGACGCTCACGTCGCCGCCCGTCGGTTCGAAGCCCTCGACCGGGACGAGGTAGGGCGCCACCGGCCGGGTCAGGAACTCCATCGAACCGTCCGCCGCCTTACGGACGTTGAGGTGCACCAGCCAGTCCGTGTCGTCACGCTGCGGGATGTCCGTGCGCTCGTGGTAGAGGCCCCAGCGGCTCTCCGTACGGGCCAGTGACGACCGGGCGGCCAACTCCGCGCAGTCACGGATGAAGTCGACCTCGGCGCAGCGCATCAACTCGTGCGGGGTCTGGCCTCCCATGCCGGCGATCTCGTCGCGCATCCGCTCGAACGCCTCGACGGCCAGGGAGAGTCGGGCGCCGCTCTTGGGCGGGGCGACGTAGTCGTTGACGAAGCGGCGGAGTTTGTACTCGACCTGCGGCTGCGGGGGGCCGTCGGGATTGCGCAGCGGGCGGTAGATCAGCTCGTGCGCTTCGCGGAGCTGATCGGGGGGCAACTCGCCCTCGTAGGCGCGGTGTTCGGTGGCCGCGTCGGCGCCCGCGAGGTCGCCGAAGACGAAGGCGCCGATCATGTAGTTGTGCGGTACGCAGGCCAGGTCGCCGGCCGCGTACAGGCCGGGGACGGTGGTGCGGGCGTGCTCGTCGACCCAGACTCCGGACGCCGAGTGGCCACCGCACAGGCCGATTTCGGAGATGTGCATCTCGATGTCGTGGGTGCGGTAGTCGTGGCCGCGGTTGGCGTGGAAGGTGCCGCGGGTCGGCCGTTCCGTGGAGTGCAGGATGTCTTCGAGGGCGGCTACGGACTCCTCGGGGAGATGGCTGAGCTTCAGGTACACCGGACCCCTCTCGCTCGCCACCTCCGCCGCGAACTCGGCCATCATCTGGCCCGACCAGTAGTCGGAGTCGACGAAGCGTTCGCCGTGCCGGTTGACCTGGTAGCCGCCGAAGGGGTTGGCGACGTAGGCGCAGGCCGGGCCGTTGTAGTCCTTGATCAGGGGGTTGATCTGGAAGCACTCGATGCCGCTGAGTTCGGCGCCCGCGTGGTACGCCATCGCGTAGCCGTCGCCCGCGTTGGTGGGGTTCTCGTACGTGCCGTAGAGGTAGCCGGAGGCGGGCAGGCCGAGGCGTCCGCAGGCGCCGGTCGCGAGGATCACCGCGCCGGCCCGTACGGTGACGAACCGTCCGGTGCGGGTGTCGAAACCGGCGGCGCCGACCGCCCGGCCGCCGGCGGTGAGGACCCGTACCGGCATCACGCGGTTCTCGATGCGGATCCGCTCGCGCATCTCGCGGCGGCGCAGCTGCCGGTAGAGGACCTTCTTGACGTCCTTGCCCTCGGGCATCGGGAGCACGTAGGAGCCGGAGCGGTGGACCTGGCGGACCGCGTACTCGCCGTGCTCGTCCTTCTCGAACTTCACGCCGTAGGACTCCAGGCGCTGCACCATCGAGAAGCCGCGGGTGGCGGTCTGGCGGACGGTGGCCTGGTTGACGATGCCGTCGTTGGCGCGGGTGATCTCGGCGACGTAGTCGTCGGGTTCGGCCCGGCCGGGGACGACGGCGTTGTTGACGCCGTCCATGCCCATGGCGAGGGCGCCGGAGTGGCGGACGTGGGCCTTCTCCAGGAGCAGGACGTTCGCGCCGTGCTCGGCGGCGGTCAGCGCGGCCATCGTGCCGGCGGTGCCGCCGCCGATGACCAGGACGTCGCAGGTCAGCTCGTCGGCGTCGTCGAGGGACGGGATCTCGGTGCGGTCCACGGGGGACTCGGTGCGGGCCATGGGGGTGGTGCCTCTCAGGTGCCGAGAAGAGCGGTGTCGTGGGAAGCGGTGCCGAGGGAGGCGAGGATCTCGCGGCGCAGGGCGACCGTCGCGGGATCGCCGTGGGCCGCACGCTCGCGCGGTCGGGGGACGTCCAGCACCTGGCCGGTGCCGAGGAGGGCTACGCGGTCGCCGAGGAACACCGCCTCGTCGACGTCGTGGGTGACGAAGACGACCGTGGCGCGGGTCCCGTTCAGGACCTCGACCAGCAGGTTCTGCATCCCGGCCCGGGTCTGCGCGTCCAGCGCCCCGAACGGTTCGTCCATCAGCACCGCGCGCGGGCGCCCGGCCAGGGCGCGGGCCAGCTGTACGCGCTGGCGCTGGCCGCCGGACATACGGTGGGGCAGTTGCTCCTCCCGGTCGGCCAGGCCGACCTGGGCCAGCCACCGCGTGGCCTGCGCTCGGCGTTCGGCGCGCGGCAACCCCCGTATGGCGAGCGGGAGTTCGACGTTGCGGCGGGCGTTGCGCCAGGGCAGCAGGCCGTCCTCCTGGAAGACCAGGGCCCGGTCGGCCTCCGGGCGGGTGATCGGCCGGTCGTCCTGGCTGACGTGTCCGTCGAGCGCGGGCAGCAGCCCGGCCAGGGTCCGCAGCAGCGTCGACTTCCCGCAACCGGACGGGCCCACGACGGTGAGGAGTTCGCCGGGGGCGATGTCGAGGTCGAGGCCGCTGAGCACCGCCAGTCCCGGGCGCCCGATGGTCGCGTCCGACAGCCGCAGCCGTACGCCCTTGGGGGCCCCGGTCTCCACCGTGGACGTACTGACCTGGGTCGTCATGAGGCCGCCCTCCCGGACGTGTGCACGGGGGCGGCCGGACGGCGGACCCGCAAAGGCACCGCCCGTTCGGCGGCGGGGCGCGGCAGCCAGCGGGTGACGCGGCGGCCGGCGACCTCGACGGCGGTGGAGGTGAGCCAGCCGAGGAGGCCGATGGTGGCCATGCCGACGAGGACGCCCGGATAGTTGACGATGGTGTAGTCCTGCCAGGTGCGGTAGCCGACGCCGTACTGGCCGGAGATCATCTCGGCGGAGATGACACAGATCCAGGACACGCCGATGCCCACCGAGAGCCCGCCGAGGATGCCGGGCAGTGCGCCGGGCAGGACGACGGAGGCGAGGACGCGCAGCCGGCCGCCGCCCATGGTGAGGACGGCCTCCTCCCAGACCGGGGTCAGCGCCCTGACCGCGTGCCGGGTGGAGACGAGGACGGGGAAGAAGGCGGCCGTGAAGGTGATGAAGACGATGCCCTGCTCGTTGGTGGGGAAGAGCAGGATCGCCACCGGTACGAGGGCGATGGCCGGGATGGGCCGCAGTACTTCGAGGAGCGGGCCGAGCAGGTCGGCGGCGATCCGGGAGCGGGCGATGGCGGTGCCGACCGCGATTCCGGCCACCGCGGCGAGCGCGAAGCCGGTGAGGATGCGGGTCAGGCTGTCCGTGAGGTCCTGCCAGTAGACGCCCGTGCCGAGGCGGTGCCCGAACTCGCGGGCGACCTGGGTGGCGGTCGGGAACTGGGCGAACCGCAGCCACAGGTTGACGTGTTGGCTGGTGAGCAGCTGCCAGATCCCGAGCGCGGCCAGCAGCGAGACCGCGCGCAGGGCGTAGCGGGGATACGGGAAAGAGGAGGCGGAGAAGGCGGCGGGGGCGGTCATTTCGCTGCCTGCCCCAGTGCCGTGGCGTAGCTGACGATCCGCGCTCCGGGGTGGGCGGCGGTCCAGGTGTCGGCGGCGGCCTCGGTGACGAAGGGCTCCAGGTCGGTGCCGTCCTGGACCCACACCGACTTGTCGGCGAACCAGCGGGTGCCGGTGGTGGCGTCGGGGACGTACGCGGCCCGTACGTCGGTGCTGTGCGCGGCGACGTAGCGCAGCAGGGCGGCCGGGTCGGCGAAGGTGCTGGTGGTGGACGCGCCCTTGAGCCAGACCTCGGGCCTGGAGGCGGGGGCCGTGGTGCCGGCGGCCTTGGCGTATCCGGTGCCGTACGCCTTCTTGAGGTAGCTGTCGTCGACGAAGTCGGAGACGTTCACCTCGCCCGCGAGCTTGGCGGAGACCAGCAGCGGGACGTCCTTCTTCAGGGCGGCGACCAGCTGCGGCTTGAGAGTGGGGTCGAAGGTGGCGATGCCGCCCTTGCCGTTGTAGAGGTAGACGACCTCCGCGGGCAGCCCGGTGACCTCGGCGACCTTCTCGGCGGCGGTGACCGGGTGCGCGTCGAGATACGCGGTGGCCTTGATCTGGGCGCCGAGGAACGCCTCGACGACCGCCGGGCGCTGATCGGCGAAGGCGTCGCGGACAGTGACACCGTGGAGGGTGGGCAGGCCGAGCGAGCCGCCGTCGTACAGGGCCTTCGCCTTGCACTGGAAGGCGAGCAGGCCGGGCCAGGCCACGAACTGGGAGAGCGCGTCGACGCTGCCCGCCTCCAGCGCCGAAGCCCCCACAGCGGGCTGCTGGTTGAGCTTGCCGATGTCCTTGTCGGGGTCGAGCCCGGCCTGCTCCAGGGCACGTACGAGGGTGCCGTCGGCGGCCGAGCCGACGCTCGTCGACACCTTCCTGCCGCGCAGGTCGGACAGTGACTTCAGCTTGGAGTCCGGGGCGGTGACCACGGTGTTGAGGGCGCCGCGCGGGTTGTATCCGGTGACGGAGACCATACGGGTCGGGGCGTTCAGCTGCTTGCCGCGGGAGGCGTTGATGAGCAGCGGGAAGTCGCCCATGGAGCCGATGTCGACCTTCCCGGCGACCATCGCGGCGGTGATCGGCGCGCCCGTCGCGTAGTCCTGCCACTCCACCTTGTAGGCGATGCCGTCACGGGCGCCCTGGGCCTTCAGCGCGCTCTCGAAGTAGCCGAGGGAGCGCAGCAGGGTCCCCGCGGTGACGGTGTTGATGGTCTTGGACTGGTAGCCGACGGTCACGGTGACCGACTTGCTGTCGCTGGCGTCGGCGGAACCGCCGCACGCGGTGAGCGGCAGGAGCAGGGCCGCGGCGAGGACGGCCGGAGCGGTCCTGCGTGACTGGTTACGGGCGCGGGCGCGGGCCACGGAAGCCATGCGGGAGGAACCTTTCACCGGAGGAGGTAGGGCATGTTGACGGTGACCGCGCCGGTGGGGCAGCGGGCGGCGCAGGGGCCGCAGTACCAGCACTCGTCGACGTGCATGTACGCCTTGCTGGTGTCCGGGTCGATGGCGAGGGAGTCCAGCGGGCACATGTCGACGCAGAGGGTGCAGCCGTCGATGCACTTGGACTCGTCGATCGTGACGGGCACGTCGGCACGCTGGGGGACGAGAGGCATGGCTGTCTCCGGGATTCGGCTGGCGAGGGGTGTGAGAGAGGAGGAAGGGGTGGGTCAGGCGGACCGGTGGAGCAGTCCGCGCATGGTGATCCGGTCGCCCCGGAAGCGGATGAACTCCAGGTCCACGGGCCGCCCGTCGGACAGACAGGTGAGCCGTTCCAGCATCAGTACGGCCGCGCCGCGCGGGGCCTCCAGGACGGCGGCGGAGTGCGCGTCGGCGGTGACGGCCTCCAGGGTGATCTCGGCGGTGCCCAGGCGCCGTCCGGTGATCTGTTCCAGCAGCCTGAAGACGTCGGTGTTCTCCAGGTCGGCGCCGAGGAGTTCGACGCCGATGTCCATCGGGATGTAGGTGAGGTCCAGCGACAGCGGTACCCCGCCCAGGCGGCGCAGCCGCTCCACGTACAGCACCTCGGCGCGCGCCGGCAGTCCGAGGCGGGCGGCGACCGGTCCGGGCGCGGGGACCGGGCTCATGGTGCGGACCTCGTTGGTGACGTGGCCGTGCTCGTGCAGGGTCTCCGCGAGCCCCATCAACCGGTCCAGGCCGTGCGGGTACTTCTGGCAGGTGACGACCGTCCCGACGCCGGGCAGCCGCTCGACCAGCTGTTCGGTGCGAAGCAGGTCCAGGGCCTGGCGCACGGTGTTGCGGGACGCGCCGTAGTCGGCGCCGATGGCGTCCTCGTGCGGGAGTACGCCGTCGGGGAAGCCCTCGGTCAGGAGCTGGTGGCGGAGCAGGTCGGCGAGCTGCCGTGCCCGGTCGGCGCGCAGCCGGCGGCGACGCGCGGCCGCGACGGGCGCGGTGTGTTCGCGAGTGCGGTCGGCGGGCATCGGGGCTCCAGGGTGGCCGGGGGTTCGTGTCCCCCGGACCATAACCGTGGGCCGCCCTCGGTGGTGTTGCGGCAGTGTTGCGCCACTCCGCCGTCGGTCGTTCACCGGTGTGAACTGGTCATTTGCCGTCAGGAGCGGCAGATCCGCCACCTGGCCGGATCCCGTCCGGCGGCGGTGATCAGCGCCGGGGAACACCGCCGGGGCGGCGAAGACGTCGTACGACGGACAGCGGCTCCGCACCCCGTACGCCCCGTAGGGGCAACCGGGGCCGCACGGCCGACCCGGGTTCGGACTCCGGAGCCGTCGGGGGCGCGGCGGCCCGGTCGGCGGCCCACAGGGCCAGTTCGCGGTCCCGTGGGCCTTCCACGGTGTGCGGGTCGCCGTCACCGAAGACGCGCACCGGGTGCGAGGCGTCCCAGGGCCGCCAGCCCGGGTCACCGTCGACGGCGAAGCGCACCCACGCCGTGTGCATGGCCTCGGCGAGTTCCTCCGGGGCGCCCTGGCCCGCCAGCTTGGCGGACTCGGGGGCCAGGTGAGTACCGAACACGAATCCCAGTTCGAGGGCATGGCAGGCACCCAGGCCGGGCTGGTCGGACGGCCACGCAAATTCGTACACATGTGCACTGCCGCCCTCGCCCCGCGCGTCCGCGAGCCGGTGCAGCGGTACGCGGAGCAGGTGGTCGGTGACCAGCTGGCCGACGAGGTCTGCCGTGCCGGCGTCCGGGTGCAGGGTGCGATAGCCGCGCGGAACCTCGGGACCGCAGTGGCAGCGGGCCATCGCCCCGGCCAGGGCGACCGCGCCGAGCCGGTCGACGCGCTCCATCAGCCCGCCGGGCACCAGCCACAGCCGGTACTCGTCCCGGGTCCAGCCCAGGAGCAGGTCGACGTCGGCGGCGGCCCCGTCGACCAGTGCCTCCAGGGGGTCGCGGGGCACGAGGTCGCCGTCCACGACGATGCCGAAGGCGGGCCCGCCCAGCACGGGACTGCTCAGCCGCCCCACCTCTCCCTGGACGCGCAGCAGCAGTTCCCGGTCGACGGCCGCGAAGGCCTCGGCGGTCGCCGGGATCTTCAGCCGGGTCGCCATCCGGCGCACCATCCGCCGTACCTTGTCCCGGTCGCTCACCTCGGGCGGCCCGCTCTGCAGCACCGCCCGCCGGAAGAGCCCCCGGGCGCGCGGGGAGGCGAGTAGTGCGCCGACGCTGATCGCTCCGGCCGACTGACCGAAGACGGTGACGCGGTCGGGGTCGCCGCCGAAGGCCGCGACCGACGCCCGCACCCACTCCAGCGCGGCCAGCTGGTCCCGCAGGCCGGGGTTCGGGGGCGCGTCGGGGAAGAGGCCGTAACCCTCCACGCCCAGGCGGTAGTTGACGGAGACGAGGACCACGCCGTCACGGGCGAAGGCGTGACCGTCGTAGACGGGAACGGCCGAGGAGCCACGGGTCAGGGCGCCGCCGTGGATCCACACCATGACGGGGAGACGGGCCCCGTGCCCGGGCTCAGGTGTCCAGACATTGAGGTTGAGACAGTCGTCGCCGGGCACCACGGGGTCCGACAGCAGCCGGGCGAAGGCCTCGGAGTACGGCGGTTTCGGCGCGGTGGGACCGAAGCCGCCCGCGTCGCGCACCCCGTCCCAGGGGGTGGGCGGCACGGGCGGCCGGAACCGGCGGGGGCCGAAGGGCGGTGCGGCGTACGGGATGCCGCGGAACACGGCGATCCCGTCGCCCTCGTACCTGCCACGGACGTCCCCGTAGGGCGTCCGCACGACGGGCTGCTTCGATTCGTCCCTCATCTGCCCACCAGCTCCCTCGCCGCCGCTCGTGAACCGTTCAGATCAGAGCAACACATGACCTGTCGGTATTCCCGCGGAAGGAGCCATTCGGTGGGTGCGGTGCCGTCAGCCCGCCAGGTTCAGGGTCCAGGTGCGGGACCGGTCCCTGTCACAGTCGAACTGCACCAGTGGGATGTTGTTCTCGGTGGACCGGCCGCCGGCGACCGTCGCGCACTTGCCCGTCTGGTCGTTGACGAGTTCGTAGGCGCCGCCGTCCCAGTTGACGAGGCTCCAACGGCGCGAGGGGTCCGAGTCGCAGTCGAACTGGACCAGTTCGACGTTGTTCTCGGTCGAGCGTCCGCCCGCGACCGTCGCGCACTTGCGTGTCTGCGCGTTGACGAGCTGGTAGGAGTTGTCGTTTCCGCCGGTGAGCTTCCAGCGGCGCGAGGGGTCCGTGTCGCAGTTGAACTGGACGAGCCGTACGTTGTTCTCGGTCGAACGCCCGCCCGCGACCGTCATGCACTTGCCGGTCTGCGGGTTCCTGACCTGGAACGCGGCTCCCGAGACCACTGCCGCGGAGTCCCGCGATTCCTGATTCTCCGGCTGGGCGACGGTGGGAGTCGGCAGCAGCAGGACGCCGCCGGCGAACAGGACCGTCGACGCCGTCAGAAGCCGATGTGCCCGAGTGTGCTTGCGCATGGCAGCACTCCTCTCATGGCAATGGAGAGGTCAGCGAGGTGTGGGGCGGTGGGCAGCCACGGTCGGGAGACCGGGCGGGCTCCTTGTGCGGGGCTCGGCCACCGATCAAGGTGCAGCTGTCCTTCCCACTATTCGTGCCCCCCGCCGGGCCCGCAACCGGGGGTGGACCGGGGATGCCGACGTGTCCGATTCGTTCAAGACCGGCCTTGGGCACCCCGCCTAGCCTGGCCGTATGACTTCACAACCGACCCCACGCCCCACGCCCCGGTTCGACGCCATCGGCATCGTCACCGCCGACCTCGCGGCCTCCGTCGCCTTCTACCGTCGACTCGGGCTCGACTTCCCCGAGGGGGCCGAGCAGCAGCCGCATGTCGAGGCCGAACTCCCGGGCGGGATGCGGCTGTTGCTGGACACCGAGGAGACGGTCCGGTCCTTCCGCCCCGGGTGGCGGCCCCCCAGCGGCGGCGGGCGGACCGGGCTGGCCGTACTGTGCGGCTCGGCCGCCGAAGTCGACTCCCTGTACGAGGAGTTGGTGGGTGCGGGGTATCGGAGCGAGCTGAAGCCGTGGGACGCCGTATGGGGACAGCGGTACGCGTGTGTGCTCGACCCGGACGGCAACGGCGTCGATCTGTTCGCCCCGCTGGACTCAGCCGTCCCCTCCCCCACCGAGTAGCCTCCCGAGCGGCATCCCCGTCAACTCCCGTACGTCCCGGGCGAGGTGGGCCTGGTCGGCGTACCCCGCACGGGCGGCCGTCTCCGCGAAGGGCATCCCCTTCCGGGCCAGGGCGAGCGCTCGCTGGAGGCGGAGGATGCGGGCCAGCGTCTTGGGGCCGTAGCCGAAGGCGGTGAGGGAGCGGCGGTGCAACTGGCGTGCGCTCAGGCCCAGTTCGTCGGCCGTACGCGCGACCGGGCGGCCCGCCCGCAGAGCCTCGACCAGGCCGTCCAGCAGGGGGTCCGGCCGCTCCGTGTGCGCCGCCCGTTCCAGTGCCAGCTCTTCCAGCGCCGTCGCCGGGTCCGCCACCGCGTCGAAGCGTGCCCTCAGGCGTCGCACCTCGGCCGCTCCCCACAGGTCGGCCAACTCGACGCGCCGGTCGCGGAGTTCGTGCGCGGGTACGCCCAACAGGGCCGGCGCCGTGCCGGGACGGAAGCGGACGCCCGCCCAGTGCGCGGGGGCGCCTTCCGGAACGTACGGGCGGGTGTCGGGACCCGCGACCAGCAACCGGCCCTCGCTCCACAGCAGGTCCATGCAGCCGTCGGGCAGAACGGGCCGCGCGTCGCCGAGGCCGGCCGGGGTGTTCGTCCACACCGTGGCGCCCGGCAGTCGGGAGGGCCGTTCCTCGTACACGTACGACACGCTACGCCGCCGGGTGCCCGCGTCCGCTAGATCCGCACCGGGTCCCGCCGCGCCCGATGTTCCTGAGGACTGATCCCGTACACCCGCTTGAAGGCGCTGGACAGGGCGAAGGCGCTGCCGTAGCCGACCTGGCGGGCGATCGCGTCGAGGGTGTGGTCCGTGTCGCGCAGGCGGTCGGCGGCCAGGGCCAGGCGCCAGCCGGTGAGGTAGGTCATCGGGGGTTCGCCCACCAGGTCGGTGAACCGGCGGGCCAGGGCGGCCCGCGACAGCCCGGCCTCGGCGGCCAGTGAGGCCACTGTCCAGGGGTGGGTGGGGTCGTCCTGGACCAGACGCAGTACGCGCCCCACGACCGGGTCCGCCAGCGCCCCGTACCAGGCCGGGGCCGCCGCCTCCGGGCGGGAGAACCAGGCCCTCAGGGCCGCGATGACCAGCAGGTCGAGCAGTCGGTCCAGGACCACTTCCTGGCCGGGTTCGTCGCGCCCCACCTCGTCCATGAGCAGCGGTGTCAGGGGGCACTGCCACACGTCGGAGGTGAGCGACAGCAGCGGCGGCAGGGCGTCGAGCAGCCGGCCGCTGATCTCGCCCTGCATGAGATATGTGCCGATCAGCATCACGGCCGAGCCGTCGAGACGGTCGCCCCAGGTGCGTACTCCGAGGTCCATCACCCCGTTCAGCGAACGGCCGTCCGGATAGCGGCACTCGGCGCCGGGCAGGATCACCGCCTGCGGGGGCGTCGCCGGGTCGTCCGCGCAGGTGTAGGGGGCGGGGCCGCGCGCGATGGCCAGGTCGCCGGCCCGCAGATGCAGCCGCTCCCCCGCGTCCGGGGTGATCCAGGCGTCGCCCCGCACCATGAGCATCACCGTCAGGAGTGCCTCGTCCTCGACGCGCACGCACCACGGCGGGTCGAAACACGCGCGGATCATGAAGGCGCCACGCGCGCGTGGACCCTCCAACAGGCCTGCAAGGGCATCCATGCGGCCAGGGTAGACGCGTACGCATGGGAATGAGCCGTTCAGCGATGGGCGCCCGGATCGCGCGGCCGTTGACTTGAGGCATGACGCAGAACACGGAGAACAGGCAGAGCGACGACAGTGGCCGCGACGGTACGACCGTGGTCGTCACCGGGGCCTCCGGGCGGACCGGCAGCCGGGTCGCCGAGGCGGTGCGCGGCGCCGGGCTCACCGTGCGGGCCGCGTCCCGTGCGCAGGGCTTCGACTGGACGGATCGGACCACCTGGGCGGACGCCCTCGCGGGTGCGGACGCCGCGTATCTGATGTATCCCTCGGACGTGGGTTCGCCCTGCGCGACCGAGGGCGTCGGGGCGCTGGCCCGGGAGGCGGTGGGGCTCGGGGTGCGGCGGCTGGTGCTGCTGTCGGCGCGCGGGGAGGAGCAGGCCCGGGCGACGGAGGAGGCGTTGAAGTCGTCGGGCGCGGACTGGACGGTCGTACAGGCCTCGTGGTTCGCGCAGAACTTCAGCGAGGGGCCGCTGGTGGAGGGGCTGCGCCACGGTGAACTCGTCTTCCCCGCAGGCGAGGTGAGGGAGCCGTTCCTCGATGTGCGGGACATCGCGGACGTGGTCACCGCCGTGTTCGTGTCCGGGGAGCGGTATGTGGGGCGGACGTTGGAGCTGACCGGGCCGCGGCTGCTGAGTTTCCGGGAGGCGGTGGCGGAGATCGCCGCGGCGACGGGCAGCGGGCTGACGTACACGCCGGTACCGGCGCGGGCGTACGGGGAGACGCTGGAGGGGTTCGGGGTGCCGCCGGAGGAGGCCGCGTTCCTGGTGGAGGTCTTCGAGGGGCTCCTCGACGGCCGCAACTCCCGTCTCACGGACGGCGTCCGGCAGGTCCTCGGCCGTGAGCCGCGCGAGTTCTCCGACTTCGTACGGGAGAACGCGGCGGCCGGGGTGTGGAAGGTGTGAGGCCGCGGCAGGCAGTGGACGAGCCCGTTCCCCGTCACTTCTCGGGGGGCGGGCCCTCCCCTGTCTTGGGCGTGCTCTTCACGTGCGCCCGCAGCCGGGACGTCACGTCCTCCGGGGGCAGGAAGCGCGACCAGCGTTCCGGGAACTCGGAGGGCATGTCGCAGTCGTCGGGGTCGTCGGGCTCGTAGGCCCGGGCGGCCGACATCCGGGCGACGTACTCGGCGGCCTCCTCCTTGCGAATCCGTTCGTTGGCGGCTCGTGCGGCGGCGGTGGCGGCGGCGGGCCAGACACGGTCGATCGCCGCGTTGACGGCGGCCCCGACGAGCACCGCGAACGCGGACACGCCGACCCACAGGAGGACGGCGACGGCGGCGGCGAGCGATCCGTAGATCGTGGCGCCCTCGATCGTCTTGGTCAGGTAGATACGCAGCAGGAAGCTGCCGAACACCCACATGGCGAGGGCCATGAGCGCGCCCGGGACGTCCTCGATCCACGGGGAACGCACGGGCACCGACACGTGGAACAGCGTCGTCAGGAAGGCGATGGACAGCAGGATCACCACGGGCCAGTACAGGACCTGTACGAGCGTCTCCGACCACGGCAGGACGCTGAGCACGGCGTCCGGACCCGCCACCATCAGCGGCAGCGCGACCGAGCCGATCAGCAGTGCCACGACGAACAGCACGAAGGCGACGAGCCGGGTCTTGACGATGCCGCGGACGCCGTCGAGGCCGTACATCACGGTGATGGTGTCGATGAAGACGTTCACCGCGCGCGAGCCGGACCAGAGGGCGAACAGGAATCCTATGGAGATGACGTCGGGCCGGCCGCCCTTCATCACGTCGTTCAGGATCGGCCGGGCGATCTCCGCGACGCCCTTGTCCGACAGGACCGTGCGGGACGCCTCCAGGATGTTGGTCTCCAGGCTGGTGATGGTGTCGGTGCCGGTCCAGTCGTCGACGTAGCCGAGCAGCCCGATCAGGCTCAACAGCAGTGGCGGCACGGAGAGCAGCGTGAAGAAGGCAGCCTCCGCCGCCAGACCCAGGATCCGGTACTCGATGCACGAGTTGACGGTGTCCTTGAGCAACAGCCACGCGGTCCTGCGCTTGGAGACGTTCCGGTAGAGGACGCGCGCACGGTGGAGTCGGCCGCTGGGGCTCTCTGGAGGTTCACTTGCTGCCTGCACGCCCTAACGGTATCGGGCGGGCGCCACCCCTCTCACCCTCCGGTGCCCCGGCCACGGCGCAGCGCCCGTACGCCGCTTCCTTCCCTCCGTTCCCGTGACGCGGCAGAAAACGAAGGGAAACCCAGGGGAAACCGGGCGGAACGATACAGCAGCCAAATCGAATACTATTTCTGTCATGCCCTTGGCGGCCATATTCCGGCGCCCGTAAACGGAATACCGCCGGGCAATTACACCTGCCCTTCGGAAAGCTTCCTGGTGAGGCGGGTGAACAGGCGGTCGCCAACTGTACGAAAAGTCGTGACTCTGTAACAGGAAAGCGACATTACGCCGGGCCACCTTGACCCGTTCATAACCGGGTCGAAACAATTCGGATTGCATTCTCCGGGGCACACCCGCCCAAGGGAGTGCGAACCGAGACGACACGGGGGCATCCGGGCTCCGACCAAGCCCGATCGAGCCGCGTTGCCCGTGATCCGCACGAAAACGTGCGGGTCGACGCCGTGCCGCACACCGCGCTCATCGACAATTTCCGCTCATACGTCTCATACCTCGTTTCGTCCCGTACGCCATTTCACATATCGCGTCATCTGTCACTTCCGCCCTCAGCTGCACCGCGGTCGCACAGCGGACGCGAAATCCATCGTGCCAATTTACGGAGCGATCCATGCCTTTATCGACACCGCGCATTGCCGGTGTAGACGTGGTCCGTGGCCTCGCGCTGCTCGGTATGTTCTCCGTGCACGTATTCGGAGCGTTCGAGCCGGACGATTCACCGACGGTGGCCTGGCAGTTGGCGGGCGGTCGGTCCTCGGCGACCTTCGCACTGGTGGCCGGAGTCGGCCTCGCCTTCACCACCGGCGGCCGCACTCCCAGGGTCGGCCGCGGCTCGCTCACCGCGGTCACCGCCCGGGCGCTGTCCGTCGGTCTGATCGGGCTGCTGCTGGGCTACGCCGCCAACGCGGGCGGCCTCCAGGTCGACGTCATCCTCGCCTTCTACGCCCTGCTGTTCCTGCTCGCCCTGCCTCTGCTCGCCCTGCGGGCACGGACGTTGGCCTGTATCGCCCTCGCCCTGGGCGTGGTCGCGCCGTTCCTCGTCCACCTGCTCCGGGGGGCGCTGCCCGAACCCGCCTTCGACGGTGATCCGACGCTCCAGGACGTCGTCACCGACCCGGCCGGCCTCCTCGGCGACCTGCTCGTCCACGGCCCCTATCCGGTCCTGGCGTGGACGGCGTACCTGTGCGCAGGGCTCGCCATCGGGCGCCTCGACCTCTTCGACCGGCGCACCGCGACCCGGCTGCTGACCGGCGGGCTGGCGCTCGCCGCCACCGCCTGGCTGGCCTGTTCGTTGTGGCTCTTGCGCTGGGGCGGTCTGGAGCGGCTGCGGCAGAACGAGTTCCCCGACGCCATCGGGCCGCACGCCCGCGACGAGGTCCTGTGGGACACCCCGGACGGCGCGACCTGGTGGTCGATGCTCTCCCGCGCCCCGCACTCCACCTCGCCGTTCGACCTGCTGCACACCCTCGGCGCGGCCACCGCACTGCTCGCGGCGGTCCTGCTGCTGACCCGGATCGCCCTGGTGCGGCGCGCGCTGCTCCCGTTGGCGGCCGCCGGGAGCATGCCGCTGACCCTCTACACCGCCCATGTCCTGTTCCTCGCCACCGGAGCGCTGAACGGCTCCCCCGACCTCCAGTACGCCGTGCTGGTCGCGGGCTCACTGCTCTTCGCGGTCGGGTGGCGGTTCACCAGGGGCCGGGGACCCCTGGAGGCCCTGGTCGCGGGAGCGGCACGGCGCGCCCGGGACTGGGAACGGAGGCGGGCACAGGGGAGCCCGCCCGAACCGCCGGTCCACCGATCGGAACGATCCGAAAGCCAAGACCAGCACCACTGAGGAGTTCATCGTGGGGGGAAAAGTGGGGGGAAAACCGATCGAGTTGGCGCCCATGTCGCCGACCGATCCGACCAAGCACACGGCCAAGGACGTGACCAGGCACCCGACCGGCGCCGGGGGCGGCACCGAGCAGATCCTCGCCGAGGTGCTCGCGGGTGTCGTGAAGAGGGACCACGTCCCGCTCGACAGCCACTTCTTCGACGACCTGGGTGCCAACTCCCTGATCATGGCGCACTTCTGCGCCCGGGTCAGGAAGCGTGACGATCTGCCGTCGGTGTCGATGAAGGACGTCTACGGCAGTCCGACGATCCGGAGCCTGGCGGCGGCGCTCACCGGCGCCCCGGCCGAGGCGCCCGTCGCACCGCCGGCCGAGGCTCCGGTGCCCGGCAGCACCTGGCGGTATGTCCTGTGCGGGGCCGCGCAGTTGCTCGTCTTCGCCGCGTACTGCCTCCTCACCGGGCTCTGCACCGTCGAGGGCTACCGGTGGATCAACGCCGGTTCGGGGGCAGTCGACGTCTATCTGCGGTCGGTCGTCTTCGGCGGCGCCGTCTTCGTGGGGATGTGCGTACTGCCGGTGGCCGCCAAGTGGGTGCTGGTCGGCCGGTGGCAGCGGGCCGACTTCCCCGTCTGGGGGCTCGCCTATCTGCGCTTCTGGACGGTCAGGGCCCTGCTCAACGCCAATCCGATGCGCCTGTTCGCCGGAAACCCGCTCTACGTGCTCTACCTGCGGGCGCTGGGCGCGCGGATCGGCAGGGGCGTCACCATCCTCTCGCCCACCGTGCCGGTCTGCACCGACCTGCTCACGGTCGGCGCGGGCACGATCATCCGCAAGGACTCGCACTTCCTCTGCTACCGGGTCGTCGCCGGACGCGTCCAGACCGGCCCGGTCACCCTCGGCAGGAACGTCCACATCGGCGAGAAGACCGTCCTCGACATCGGTACGTCGATGGGTGACGGATCCCAACTCGGCCATTCCTCCGCACTGTTCGAGGGCCAGGCGGTGCCGGCAGGCCTGCGCCGGCACGGCTCGCCCGCCCAGCCCACGGACGTTGACCACATACGGATCCCCGGCGCCCGCTGCTCCACCGTCCGACGGGCCCTCTACGGCCTCGCCGCCCTCCTCCAGCTCCTGTTGGTGTACGTGCCGTTGGCGGTCGGAGGCGGATTCCTGCTGCTCGACCTGGCACCCCGCCTTGAGGCGCTGTTCGACCCGGACGTGGCCGACATGGCCTCGGTCCGGTTCTACGCCGAGGCCGTGGGCCTCTCCCTCGCGCTCTTCGCCGCCGTGATCGTCGTCGGAGCCGTGACCGTGTCCCTGGTCCCCCGGCTGCTGAACCTGGTGATCCGGCCCGACCAGGTCTATCCGCTGTACGGCCCGCACTACTCGGCACATCGGGCGGTCACCCGCCTGACCAACCTCAAGTTCTTCAAGTGGCTGTGCGGCGACAGCTCGTTCATCGTCCACTACCTGCGGGCCATCGGCTACGACCTCTCGCACGTCGAGCAGACCGGCTCCAACTTCGGTACGGAGATGCAGCACGAGAACCCGTATCTGGTCTCCGTCGGCCGCGGCACGATGGTCGCCGACGGACTGTCGGTCCTCAACGCCGACTACTCCGCCACGTCCTTCCGCGTCTCGCGGGCGTCGATCGGAGCGCACAGCTTCCTCGGCAACCACATCGCCTACCCCACCGGGGGCCGCACCGGCGAGAACGTCCTGCTGGCGACCAAGGTGCTGGTGCCGCTCGACGGAGAACTCCGGGAGAACGTCGGGCTGTTGGGCTCACCGTCCTTCGAGGTCCCGCGGTCGGTGGAGCGCGACAGCAGTTTCGACCATCTGCGCGAGGGCGACGAGTTCCACCGTCGTCTCGCCGCGAAGAACCGCTACAACCTGCGCACGATAGGCCTGTTCCTGTTCGTCCGCTGGCTGCACTCGTTCCTCCTGACGGTGCTCGGCTTCGCCGCGTTCGCCGTGTACGGCACGCACGGCATCGCCGCCGGCGCGCTGGTCGGCGCCTCCCTGGTCGTCGGGCTCGTGCTCACCGCCGGGTACTACGTGCTGGTCGAACGGCTCATCACCCGGTTCCGCAGTCTGGTGCCGCAGTTGGTCTCCATCTACGACCCGCACTTCTGGTGGCAGGAACGGCTGTGGAAGGTGCCGGTCGACTTCCTCGTCGTGTTCAACGGGACGCCGTTCAAGAACCTGCTGTGGCGGCTGCTGGGCGTCCGTATCGGGCGCCGGGTCTTCGACGACGGCGTCTCCATCACCGAGCGCACGCTCACCACGATCGGCGACGACTGCACGCTCGGCGCGCACAGCAAGATCCAGGCCCACTCGCAGGAGGACGGCACCTACAAGTCCGACCACATCGTCCTCGGCCGGGGCGTCACGCTCGGCACCGGCGCGCTCGTGCACTACGGCGTGTCGATGGGCGACGGTTCCCAACTCGCCCCGGACTCCTTCCTGATGAAGGGCGAGGACGTGCCGTGCCTGGCCCGCTGGGGCGGCAACCCGGCGGTGGCCCTGCGCAGCGACCAGATCGCACCGGCCGGACAGACCGACCAGATCGCACACACCGCACAGATTTCGACGGGGGCAGCCCGATGAACACGATCCCACGCTGGATACCCGGCCCGGTCCCGGGCAACGACCCGCAGCACAACCGCCACTCGGTGTACGCCGAGTACGAAGTCCCCCTCGACTCCAGCCTGTTGAGGTCGGCCTCGTTCGAGTCCGCGCTGCTCGCCGCGCACGCCAAGGTGCTCGCCGCGCTCTCCGGTGAACGGGAGGTCACCACCGGCTACGTGGCGGTGAAGGGCGGCCGGCCCGTGCCCCGCCGGATGCTGGTCGGCCCCGGCTCCTGGCGAGAACTGCTGGCGATGACGGACCTCGCCGACGAGGTGGGCGCGGTCGACGAGCCGCCGTACGAGACCGTGCTCGACCCGCACGGCGGCAACCCGGCGGACGACGGTGCCGTGCTGCATCTCAGCGTCCGCGGGCGCACCCTGCGGCTGCGCCACCGCACCGATGTGCTCGACGCCGGCGCGGCTGCCCGGATCGCCGGCTACCACCTCACCGCGCTCTCCCTGATGACCGCCGACCCGGACGCCGACCACGAGTCGCAGAGCCTGCTGTCGGGAGACGAACTCGCCTTCCAGCTGGACGGGTTGGCGGGACCCGCCCGTGAACTCCCGGACCGCCGGGTGCACGAACTGTTCGAGGAGCGGGTGCGGAAGCACCCGGACGCGGTGGCGGCCGTGCAGGGCGGCACGGAGTGGACCTACCGGGAGCTCAACTCCCGGGCGAACCAGCTCGGTCGGGCGCTGCTGGCCCGCGGGCTGGCCCGTGAGGGCGTGGTCGCCGTGGTCACCGAGCGCAACCTCGACTGGATGGCCGCCGTGCTCGGGGTGCTCAAGGCGGGCGGTGTCTATCTGCCGGTCGAGCCGCACTTCCCGGCCGAGCGCATCGCCGCCACCCTCACCCGCGCCGAGTGCGCGTTCGTCGTCACCGAGCACGGCAGCACCACCACGCTGGACGGGACGGTGACGGACGTACCGAGGCTGTACGTCGACGAGGTCTGGGCGGAGGGGCACCCGGGCGACGACCTCGGGGTGAGCGTCGGCGCGGACCAACTGGCGTACATCTACTTCACTTCCGGTTCGACCGGTGAGCCCAAGGGCGCGATGTGCGAGCACGCGGGTTTCGTCAACCATGTGCTCGCCAAGCTGGAGGATCTGGGCGTCGGCGAGGGGCAGGTGGTCGCGCAGACCGCTCCCCAGTGCTTCGACATCTCGCTGTGGCAGCTGGTGTCCGCGCTGCTCGTCGGCGGCCGGACCCTGTTGGTCGGACAGGACGTGATCCTGGACGTGCCCCGGTTCGTGGACACGATCGTGGACGGCCGGGTCAATGTCCTCCAGATCGTGCCGTCGTATCTCGAAGCCGTGCTGGCGGAGTTGGAGCGGCGGCCACGCCAACTGCCCGACCTGCACTGTGTGTCGGTCACCGGGGAGGCGGTGAAGCGGGAGCTGGTGCAGCGCTGGTTCGCCGCCCAGCCCGGCATCAGGGTCGCCAACGCCTATGGCCTGACCGAGACTTCGGACGACACCAACCACGAGGTGATGGACCGGGTGCCGGACGGGCCCCGCGTTCCGCTCGGCCGGCCCGTGCGCAACGTACGTGTGTACGTCGTCGACGAGCACCTCGCGCCCGTGCCGCTCGGGGCGCCCGGCGAGATCGTGTTCTCCGGGGTGTGTGTCGGGCGCGGGTACGTCAACGACCCCGAGCGCACGGCGGCGGCCTTCGTGCCGGACCCGTACCGGCCCGGCGAGCGGCTCTACCGCAGCGGTGACCACGGGCGCTGGCTGCCCGACGGCAGGCTGGAGTTCCTCGGCCGCCGTGACACCCAGGTGAAGCTGCGCGGCTTCCGGATCGAGATCGGCGAGATCGAGAACGCGCTGCTGCGGGTGCCCGGGGTCCGGGACGGTGCCGTGGTGGTCGTGCGGGGCGCACGACTGGTGGCGTTCTGCACGGGTGCCGAACTCGTCGGCGTACAGGAGCGGTTGGCTCGGGCGCTGCCCGCCTACATGGTTCCGGCGGCCGTGCACTGGCGGGAGCGGCTGCCGCTCACCGCCAACGGCAAGACCGACCGCAGGACGCTCACCGCGCTCGCGGAGGAACTCGCCCTGGCCGAGGACCGCGCCGGGGAAGGCGTGCTGGGGCCGGAGACCCCCGCCGAGCGACGGCTGGCCGCCGCCTGGGCCGAGGTGCTCGGCGTGCCGTCGGACCGGATCGGCCGCCTGGACCACTTCTTCGACCGCGGTGGCACCTCGCTGTCCGCGGTCCGGCTCGCGATCGCCCTCAACCGGGCGATCACCCTCAAGGACGTCATCCGCCACCCGGTCCTCGCGGACCTGGCCGAGCTGCTCGACACGCCGGCCGCCACAGCCTGACGACGGCCGCGCGCCGCACCGAAAGGAACGACACCATGACACTCTCATCCGCTTCGTCGACCTCGACTCCCGTACCCCAGGCCGTCCTTCCCGGCATCGAGCTGCTCCCCGGCCGGCCGCCTACCCTGCGCACCCCGCCCGTCGCCGACCCCGCCGAGTGGGCGGGCGTCCACCGGGACGCGCTGCGCGCTGCCGTCGCCGAGCACGGCTCGCTGCTGGTGCGCGGCCTCGGCCTGCACGAGCCGGCCACGACCGGCGCCGTCCTGCGGCGGCTGGCCGACGGCCTGATGAGCGACCAGGAGGCCTTCGCGCCCCGGCGGCGGTACGCCGACGGCGTGTACTCGTCCTCCAAGTGGCCGCCGAACCAGCCGATGTGCATGCACCACGAGCTGAGCTACGCGCAGGAGTTCCCCGGCCTGCTGCTGTTCGCCTGTCTGGAGGCGCCCGCCGAGGGCGGCGCGACCGGGGTGGCCGACTCGGCGGCCGTGCTCGACGCGCTGCCCGCCGAACTCGTCCAACGCTTCGAGCGGGAGGGGTGGTTGCTCACCCGGACTTTCAACGACGAGATAGGCGCGACGGTGGCCGAGGCCTTCGGCACCTCCGACCGGGCCTCGGTCGAGCGGTACTGCCGGGCCCACGCCATCGAGTTCGCCTGGGAGCTGGACGGCTCCCTGCGCACCCGCCAGCGCCGTGGGGCCGTCATGCGCCACCCGGTCACCGGTCGCCGCTGCTGGTTCAACCAGATCGCCTTCCTCAACGAGTGGACGATGGACCCGGAGGTCCACGAGTACCTGGTCGACGTGTACGGCGCCGACGGTCTCCCCTTCAACACCCGCTACGGCAACGGCGATCCGATCGGTCTGGACGTCGTCCAGATCCTCAACGAGGTGTACGAGGCGCACACCGTGCGCGAACCGTGGCGCGGCGGCGATCTGCTGCTCGTCGACAACATCCGTACGGCACACAGCCGGGAGCCCTTCGAGGGGCCCCGCGAGGTCCTCGCCGCCCTCGCCGACCCGGTCCGCCGCACCGACTCCACCGAAGGGACAGCCTCATGACCACGAACCCTGTCACGGTCCCGCCGTTCTCCGTCATCTCCGGTGAGCAGGTCCAACAGGCCCTCCAGGGGCGGGAGTCGGACGTCGTCGACCTGGTCGAGGCGGTGTACCGGCTGCACGGGGCCGGGGACTCGGTGAACCCGCCCTCGTACTTCCTGCGGTTCCCCGACCGTCCGTCGTCGCGGATCATCGCGCTGCCCGCGTCGATCGGCGGGGACGTGCATGTGGACGGGCTGAAGTGGGTGTCCAGTTTTCCGGAGAACGTGGCGGCCGGGATTCCGCGGGCGTCGGCCGTGCTGATCCTCAACGACCACGACACCGGCTATCCGTTCGCCTGTCTGGAGAGCTCCATCATCAGCGCCTCCCGCACGGCGGCCTCGGCCGCGCTGGCCGCCGGCCGGCTGAGCCGGGGGCGTATCCGGCCCACGCGGGTGGGGTTCGTCGGGACCGGGCTCATCGCCCGCTACATCCACACCTATCTGGCCGCCACCGGCTGGGAGTTCGACGAGACGGGCGTGTTCGACCTGTCCGCCGACAGCGCGGCCGGCTTCCGGGGCTATCTGGAGCGGTCGGACGGCGGCGGCGGCAAGGTCATCGTGCACGACAGCGCCGAACAACTGGTCAGGTCCAGCGACTTGCTGGTGTTCGCCACCGTCGCCGCGAAACCGCACATCCACGACGTGTCGTGGTTCGACCACCATCCGCTCGTCCTGCACGTCTCGTTGCGCGACCTGGCACCGGAGATCCTGCTCGCCTCGGCGAACTACGTCGACGATGTCGAGCACTGTCTGAAGGCGGAGACCTCGCCGCATCTGGCCGAACAGCTCACCGGCGGCCGGGAGTTCATCGACGGCACGCTGGACGACGTACTCACCGGGCGCACAAAGGTCCCGGTGGACCGGCCGGTGGTGTTCTCGCCCTTCGGCCTCGGGGTGCTCGACCTCGCCGTCGGCAGGTTCGTCCACGACGAGGTGGCCCGCCGAGGCGAACTGCGTGTCGTCGACGGCTTCTTCCACGAACTGCGCCGGCACGGCTGACCCCGTCAGGGGGGTCGGCCGCAGCGCCCCGGTCACCGGGTGCCGTGCCACAGATCAGGCGCGCCGCACACAGGCGCGCCGCACACAGGGGGACAACATGCCAGTCATTTCCCAACCATCGGACTTCAACGAGGATGAGCTCTACGTCGACCTCCGGGCCACCGTCGGGCTCCCCCTCTTCCTGAAGTGCGAGGGCTTCAACTTCGCCGGTTCGATCAAGATGAAGGCCGCCTACGAGATGGTGACGGCCGCCGAACGGGACGGCAGGCTGCGGCCGGGGTCCGTTCTCGTGGAGTCCTCGTCGGGCAATCTGGGCGTGGCGCTCAGTGTGCTCGCGGCGAGCCGGGGCTACCGGTTCCTGTGCGTGACGGACTCGCGCTGCAACGCACAGGCGATTCGCACGATGGAGGCGCTGGGCAGCCGGGTGCACGTGATCGACCGGCCCGATCTGCACGGCGGTTTCCTGGGCGCCCGGATCGGTTACGTCCGCGCGCTGTGTGCCTCCGACGAGCGGTATGTCTGGCTCAACCAGTACGACAACCAAGGGAACTGGCGGGCGCACTACCGCACGACAGCGCCGTCGATCGCCCGCCGGTTTCCGGGCCTGGACGTCCTGTTCGTCGGGGCCGGCACCACCGGCACGCTGATGGGCTGCGCGCGCTGGTTCTGGCAGTGGAACCGGCGGGTGCGGATCGTCGCCGTGGACGCTGTCGGCTCGGTCACCTTCGGTGGTCCGCCCGGACCCCGGATGATCCCGGGCCTGGGCACGAGCGTACGGCCGCCGCTGCTCGACGAGTCGTACCTCGACGAGGTGATCCACGTCGAGGAACCGGACGCGGTGCGCGTCTGCCGCCGGCTGGCCTCCAGGGGCTTCCTGTTCGGCGGGTCCACGGGCACGGTGATCAGCGGGGCGACCCAGTGGCTGGCCCGGCACGACGGAAGCGACCTCACGGCGGTGGCGATCGCGCCGGACCTCGGCGAGCGCTACCTCGACACCGTGTACCACCCGGGCTGGCTGGAGGCCATCCAGGGCGAGCGGGCCGCCGGCCAGAATCTGGCGTCCCTCGCCTCCGACGAACTGGCGGCACTCTCCCGGCCGGCCTGACCCGCGGGAACGGTCGTGGCCTGACCAGCCGGCTCGTACGATCGTCCGCTCGCCGGCGTGCGGGGCCCTGCTCCACCGGAGGACGGGGCAGGGCCCGCGTCGCCTCTGGCACACCCACAGGGTCGGGCCGCACCGGGCTGTGTCCACCAGCGGCCTCCGGTCCGGGGCCTCCCGGGCCGGGCCACGCCCAGGACCGTTCGGGGCGTGCGGCTGAACGGGCTCACTCCTGGTCAGTCGGCAGGGGCGGTAGGTTCCTCGTATGGCAGCCAGCACCCACACCGTGACCAACCAGGTGCCGCCCCTGGTCGGATATGACGTGTTCACCGCCGACAAGGCCCTGGTCGCGGCCGTCGAGCGGCACCTGGACCCCGGGCTTCTGGACGAAGCCCGGGACGACCTCTCCGGACTGGGACGGTCCGCCGGTTCCGCGCAGGTGCAGGAATGGGGAGCGCTCGCCAACGAGAACCCCCCGAAACTGCGGACGCACGACCGGTACGGCAACCGGATCGACGAGGTGGAGTTCCATCCGGCCTGGCACCGGCTGCTCGGCAAGGGCGTCTCGGCCGGTATGACGGCGGCCTGGACACGGCCGGGCGGGCATGTGCGGCGGGCCGCGGGTTTCGTGGTGTGGTCGCAGGCCGAGGCGGGGCACGGCTGCCCGCTGTCGATGACCCACGCCGCGGTGCCCGCGCTGCGCACCGACCCGGCGCTCGCCGCCGAGTGGGAGCCCCGGCTGACGTCCACCGTCTACGAGGAGGGGCTCGGGCGGGCGGACCGGAAGGCCGGTGTGCTCTTCGGGATGGGCATGACGGAGAAACAGGGCGGCAGCGACGTACGGGCCAACACGACCGTCGCGAGGCCGCTCGCCGAGGACGGGACGTACGCGCTGACGGGCCACAAGTGGTTCTGCTCGGCGCCCATGTCGGACGGTTTCCTGGTGCTGGCGCAGGCCCCCGGCGGGGTGACCTGTTTCCTGCTGCCGCGCGTCCTGGCGGACGGCACGCGCAACGAGTTCCGGATCCAGCGGCTCAAGGACAAGCTGGGCAACCGGTCCAACGCCTCCGCCGAGGTCGAGTTCGACGGGACGTGGGTGCGCCGGGTCGGGGACGAGGGGCGCGGGGTGCGCACCATCATCGAGATGGTCTCGGCGACCCGGCTCGACTGTGTGCTCGGCGCGGCAGCGCTGATGCGGCAGGCGGTCGCCCAGGCCGTACACCACTGCACGTACCGCGAGGCCTTCGGCGGGAAGCTGGTCGACAAGCCGTTGATGCGCAACGTGCTGGCCGATCTGGCCCTGGAGTCGGAGGCGGCGACGACGCTCGCGCTGCGGCTGGCCGCCGCCTATGACGACGGCGGCGAGCAGGAACGGGCGTTCCTGCGGCTCGCGTTGCCGGCCGCGAAGTACTGGGTGACCAAGCGCTGCACCCCGCTGGTGGTGGAGGCGTCGGAGTGCCTGGGCGGCAACGGCTATGTCGAGGAGTCGGGCATGCCCCGGCTGCTGCGCGAGTCTCCGCTCAACTCGATCTGGGAGGGCGCCGGGAACGTCCAGGCGCTGGATGTGCTGCGGGCGATCCAGCGGGAGCCCGCCGCCCTCAACGCGTTCCTCCAGGAGGTCGGGAAGGCGCGCGGAGCCGACCACCGTCTGGACGGTGCCATCAAGGACCTGCTGACCGAACTCGCCGACCTGGACGGCATCGAGGGACGGGCACGGCGGCTGGTCGAGCGGATCGCGCTGGTGCTCCAGGGCTCGCTGCTGGTCCGGTTCGCGCCCCCGGAGACCGCCGACGCGTTCTGTGCCTCGCGACTTGGCGGCGACTGGGGCAGCGCCTTCGGCACCCTCCCGCACACCCTGGACCTGGCGTCGGTCGTGGAGCGGGCACGGCCGGTGGCGTAACCGTTCGACCGCTCATGTGGCGGGGGTGGTGCTGCGCCGACACGGCACCACCCCCGCCCACTTGCCCCGCATCGATCTTGTCCCGCATCGATCGGGAGCACGGACGCCGCGCGGCGGTGTCGCCCAAGTTTCAGCCACCGCAGGGCGGTTCACCAGGGTTGCAGGGGGTTGCAACTTGCTGGCGTCTGTGGGCGGACTGTGGTCCTTCGCTCCCCCGGGGCGGCACCATAAGACATCGAGTCAATACGGGCCGGGAGGACACAGTGGCGAACCCGCCGATGGACGTCACACGACTCGCCGCCCGGGACGCGGCGCAGGCGGCGCGGCTGCTCAGTGACGTACGCGCGGCCCGCCTCACCGGACAGCGACCGCGCCTGGCTCCCCGCCCGGTGATCGACCAGTCCTGGGACCGCATGCTGCGCAGCGGTGTCGACCCCGACCACGGCGTCCGGACGGGGCTGCTGACCAACGAGGAGTTGGAGCGGCGGCGCGAGACCTCTCGGCTGCGGCATGTCCTCCCGGTGCTGCGACAGGGACTGCTGTCGGTCGCGGACACCGCCCAGCACATCATGCTCGTCGCGGACGAGAACGGCATGGTGCTGTGGCGGGAGGGCAGTACGCGCGTACTGCGCAGGGCCGACCGGTTCGGGATCGAGCCCGGCGCCGACTGGGCCGAGGAGGTCGTCGGCACCAACGGCCTGGGCACCCCGGCGGTCGCCCGGCGCCCCGTACAGGTCTTCGCCTCCGAGCACTTCGTACGGTCGCTCGCCACCTGGACGTGCACGGGCGCCCCCATCCTGGACCCCCGCGACGGCAGGCTGATCGGCGTGGTGGATGTCAGCGGCCCGCTGGAGACCGTGCACCCCGCCACGCTCGCCTGGGTCGACTCGGTCGCCAAGCTCGCCGAGGCACGGCTTCGGGAGCGGCACCACCAGTCGCTGGAGCGGCTGCGCGCGGTGGCGGCGCCGGTGCTGGCGCGGCTCGTCGGGCGGGCCATGGCGGTGGACCGGGACGGCTGGACGGCCGCGGTCACCGGCCTGCCGTACACGAACCGCGTCGCCCTGCCCAAGTCGCTGTCGCCGGGTCACCATTGGCTGCCGGCGCTGGGACTGTGCGCGGTGGAGCCGCTGGCCGGCGGCTGGCTGATCCGCGCCGCGGCGGAGCCGGAGCCGCGCGGCGCCGCCCGGATCGTCCTGGACCTGCGCAGACCGCGCCGCTCGTCGGTGGCGGTGTCGGGCCCCGCGGGCTCCTGGACCCACGAACTGAGTCCCCGGCACGCCGAGTTGCTCTACCTGCTGGCTCTGCACCCCGCCGGCCGCAGCGCGGCGGGCCTGGCCGACGACGTGTTCGGCGACCCGGCCCGCACCGTGACCGTACGCGCGGAGATGTCGCGGATGCGTCGGTATCTGGGGGAGTTCCTGGACCACCGCCCGTACCGCTTCAGCGAGGACGCGGAGGTGACCGTCGTCCTGCCTGACGATCCCCGCGATCTGCTGCCCCACTCGACGGCACCGACCGTGGCCCGGGAACGGGGTGCGGGGGCCGGCGAACGGCCGGCGGGCGACGCGCAGTGACCCGGCGGTGACATCGGGGTGAGAAAACTCGTCCGAACGGTCCCGGAGTGCAACACAGGGGCACTGATTCCGGAGTATTCGGCCGGGCCCGGCGCCCCCTGACGTACCATCCATCCCACGGCCCCCCACACTGCGACCCCGGTTCAACGTACGGAACGCGAGCCGCAGTTGGCCTGCCTCGGGAGGATGAATGACACATCGCGGCAGACACCGCAGGCAGAAGAGAGGCAGAGCGCTGCGCGGCGTTCTCGCCGGAACCGCCCTCGCCCTGACCGCCGCGGCCACCATCGTCAGCGCCTCCCAGGCCGTGAGCAGCGACAACCCGGGGCCTCTGAAGTCCGTCACGTCCGCCGCCGAACTGAAGGACTTCCAGCTCAAGGAGCATCTGGCTTCGAAGAGTTCGCTCGACCGGCTGGCCACCTCCATGGGTGGCACCGTGGGTGTGAGCACCGTCCTGGAACACACCAACCGCACGATGCGCGGCGCGGCCGAGTGCGCCCCCACCGAGACCGAGGCACTGCCCGTCGCCCCGGCGGCCACCCGTGCGTACTGCTGGGACGAGGCCGATTCGACCAGTCAGCGCTGGCTGCCGCAGTCCGTCACCACCTCGGGCGACGCGGACGAGGACGGCCGTTGGGGTGCCAACCGGGTGATCCTCTCCGGCTGGACGCACAACGACGCCAAACCGGACGAGCCCGAGGTCTCCCGGAGTCTCGCCCGGGTCGCCGTCATAGACGCGAACGACCTCAGCGACATGACGTACCGCTGGGTGCTCCTGGTCGTCCCGACGGAGGACGGCTCGAACTACCGCAAGCTGTCCTCCTCGATCTCCGGGATGGTCTGGTACCAGGACAAACTGCTGGTCACCGCCTCCGCCACGGACACCGACCGCAAGTCCCTGTACGTCTACGACATGAACCGCATCCAACGCGCCTCGGTGGACAGCCAGGCGGTCGGCCGGGTGCCCGGCGGCTGGTCGGCGCACGGGTACGGGTACGTCATGCCCGCCGTCGCCTCGTACAGCCTGACCGGTGGCACGTGCGACCCGGCGGCCGACGACCGCACCCCCTGTTTCGGCTCCCTCTCGCTGGACCGCAGCTCCACGCCCGACAGCCTGGTGGCGAGCGAGTCGTTCCGGGCCGGCTCCGATCAGCGCAGCCGCCTCTGGCGCTACTCGTTCAGCCGCGCGGGCGACCGTTCCGGCCTGCTCGCCGCCAACGCCATGGGCCGTGTGAACGCGGTGGAGGCCTACTCGACGAAGGCCACCGGCATCCAGGGTGTGCTGTCCTACCGGTCCGCGGGCGACGAGAAGGCGGACTGGTACGTCGGTCTCGCCCCGAACGCCAAGGACCGGCACGGCACCCTGTGGCGGCTCGACTCCGACGGCGCGAAGGCCGCCCGCTGCGGCTCCGACGGCGAGTCCCGCCGCTGCTGGGGCGAACACGCCGAGTCCCTGTCGTACTGGGAGGGCACCGGGGAACTCTGGTCGCTGACCGAGCTGGCCGCGGACGAGCGATCCGGCTGGCGCGGGACACCGATCCCGGAACGGGTCCTGTACGCCGTAACGCTGTCGTCGGTCACCGGTTCCCTGAAATAGCGCCCGCCCCCGTCGGAGGTCCTGGTGAGCCCACACCGGGACGCAGGCGATCGACAGTCCACCGGTCCGGATGATTCCCTGGCCGTCATGAGCAACATCGCCGTGACCACCTGGTCCCTGGAACAGACCGCACCGACCGATCTGCTGCCCGCAGCCGGGCCCGACGGGGACGTACGAATCGTCCGTGCCGAGGTCCCCTCGCCCGAGTTCAGCCGCTTCCTGTACGCCTCCGTCGGTGGCGACATCCGCTGGACCGACCGGCTGAGCTGGACGTACGCGCGCTGGCAGGAACACCTGGAGCGGCCGGGCGTGGAGACCTGGGTCGCCTACGACCGGGGCACCCCGGCCGGGTACGTGGAGTTCGAGCCCCAGGACGACGGGGCCGTGGAGATCGTCTACTTCGGTCTGCTCCCCGCCTTCCGCGGCCGGCGCATCGGCGGACACCTGCTGGCGTACGGGGCCGCCCGGGCCTGGGACCTCGGGGACCGCTGGCCTGGGCTGGCGCCGACGAAGCGGGTCTGGCTGCATACATGCAGCAAGGACGGGGAGCACGCGATGGACAACTATCTGCGCCGCGGCTTCGCCCTCTTCGACACCAAGGTCGAGGAGGAGGCGGAGGTGGCCGCACCCGGACCCTGGCCGGGCGCACACCGCATCTGACCTGGTCGGGAACGGTCGGCCGCAAGATGTTCGACCTGTCGTGACCCCGCCATGTGACCGACGACACCCCTGTCTCACCGTACGAGACAAGGGTGTCCGCATGGCGGACAATGCTGGACTGTGTCCAGATCGCCGTGACACGCTTCCGTCATGTCTGGAACTGGGATTGCCTTGGTGAGTCGGCGGCACGTCGACCTCGGCCGCATGTCCAGCGCCATCTGTCCGGCGAGCTGAAGAGCCCTCAGCACCGCCGCGCCCTCCCCTTTGCCTCAGCCTGCGCAGAGCCGCGCCAGTCTGACCATGCGCCCTTATGCGCAGGTAAGAGCCGCTTTCCGCCTGTCCCGAAGGACCAAAAAACATGGCCGCCACCCCGCAGAACCCTGCCGCCGCGCCCCGCCGCAAGGTGAGCCGTCACCGTGGTGAGGGTCAGTGGGCCGCGGGTCACTTCACCCCGCTCAACGGGAACGAGCAGTTCAAGAAGGACGACGACGGTCTCAATGTGCGGACACGCATTGAGACGATCTACTCCAAGCGGGGTTTCGACTCGATCGACCCCAACGATCTGCGCGGCCGGATGCGCTGGTGGGGCCTGTACACCCAGCGCAAGCCCGGGATCGACGGCGGCAAGACCGCGATCCTGGAGCCGGAGGAGCTGGACGACGAGTACTTCATGCTGCGCGTCCGGATCGACGGCGGCCGGCTCACCACCGCCCAGCTGCGGGTGATCGGCGAGATCTCGCAGGAGTTCGCGCGTGGCACGGCCGACCTCACGGACCGGCAGAACGTCCAGTACCACTGGATCCGTATCGAGGACGTCCCGGAGATCTGGAACCGGCTCGAAGCGGTCGGCCTGTCCACCACCGAGGCCTGCGGTGACACACCCCGCGTCATCCTCGGTTCGCCGGTCGCCGGGATCGCCGAGGACGAGATCATCGACGGCACGCCCGCCATCGAGGTGATCCAGCGCCGGATCATCGGCAACAAGGAATTCTCGAACCTGCCCCGCAAGTTCAAGTCGGCGATCTCCGGCTCGCCGCTGCTCGACGTGGCGCACGAGATCAACGACATCGCGTTCGTAGGCGTGGAGCACCCCGAGCACGGCCCCGGTTTCGACGTGTGGGTCGGCGGCGGTCTCTCCACCAACCCGAAGATCGGTCAGCGTCTGGGCGCCTGGGTCCCGCTGGACGAGGTCCCGGACGTCTACGAGGGCGTCATCTCGATCTTCCGCGACCACGGCTACCGGCGGCTGCGCACCCGCGCCCGCCTGAAGTTCCTGCTCGCCGACTGGGGCGTGGAGAAGTTCCGCCAGGTCCTGGAGGACGACTACCTGAAGCGCAAGCTGACCGACGGCCCGGCTCCGGCCCAGCCCGTCGAGCGCTGGCGCGACCACGTCGGCGTGCACCGCCAGAAGGACGGCCGCTTCTACGTCGGTTTCGCCCCGCGCGTGGGCCGCGTGGACGGCACGATCCTGACGAAGATCGCCGAGCTGGCCGAGGCCCACGGCTCGGGCCGCCTCAGCACCACCGTCGAGCAGAAGATGATCGTGCTCGATGTGGAGGAGGCTCAGGTCGACTCGCTCGTCGAGGGCCTGGAGGCGCTCGACCTGACAGTCAAGCCGTCCCCGTTCCGGCGCGGCACGATGGCCTGCACGGGCATCGAGTACTGCAAGCTCGCGATCGTCGAGACGAAGGCGCGCGGCGCCTCCCTGATCGACGAACTGGAGCGCCGTATCCCGGAGTTCGACGAGCCGATCACCATCAACATCAACGGCTGCCCGAACGCCTGTGCCCGTATCCAGGTCGCGGACATCGGTCTCAAGGGCCAGTTGGTCCTGAACGACGCGGGCGAGCAGGTCGAGGGTTTCCAGGTCCACCTCGGCGGCGCCCTCGGTCTGGAGGCCGGTTTCGGCCGCAAGGTCCGTGGTCTGAAGGTGACTTCGGAGGAGCTGCCGGACTACGTCGAGCGCGTGCTGAAGAACTTCCAGGCGGAGCGCGAGGACGGCGAGCGGTTCGCCACGTGGGCCGCGCGGGCCGGCGAGGAGTCGCTGTCGTGAGCGAGCGCGCTGCCCCCTTCTACTGCCCCTACTGCGGCGACGAGGACCTGCGTCCGAACGAATCCATCGAGGGCGGCCACGGCGCCTGGGAATGCGGAGCCTGCAATCGAGCCTTCCAGTTGAAGTTCCTCGGGCTCCTCGCCCGCGGACTTCAGCACCGGGAAACCGGAGGGGACGAGATATGACCACGGTTCAGGAAGACCGTACGACCGACGACTTGAAGGCGCTCGCCGAGCAGGCGGGACGTGACCTGGAGGACGCCTCCGCGCTGGAGATCCTCCAGTGGGCCACCGCCACCTTCGGCAAGCGCTTCTGCGTGACCTCCTCCATGGAGGACGCGGTGGTCGCCCACCTCGCCTCCCGTGCCATGCCCGGCGTGGACGTCGTGTTCCTCGACACCGGCTACCACTTCCCCGAGACCATCGGCACCCGCGACGCCGTCGAGGCCGTGATGGACGTCCGCGTCCTCACCCTCACCCCCGTCCAGACGGTCGCCGAGCAGGACGCCCAGTACGGACCGAAGCTGCACGAGCGCGACCCCGACCTGTGCTGCGCGCTGCGCAAGGTGGAGCCCCTGGAGCGGGGTCTCAAGGGGTACGCGGCCTGGGCGACCGGCCTGCGCCGCGACGAGTCCCCGACCCGGGCGAACACCCCGGTCGTCGGCTGGGACGAGAAGCGGCAGAAGGTCAAGGTCTCCCCGATCGCCCGCTGGACGCAGGACGACGTGGACGCGTACGTCGCCGAACACGGCGTACTGACCAACCCGTTGCTGATGGACGGCTACGCGTCCGTCGGCTGCGCGCCCTGCACCCGCCGGGTGCTGGAGGGCGAGGACGCGCGCGCCGGCCGCTGGGCGGGCCGCGGCAAGACCGAGTGCGGGCTGCACGGCTGATGCCCCAGACCGAGACCGCGACCCCCGAGGACCAGGAGATACCAGTGACGACCGGAGCCACCGTATGGCTCACGGGTCTGCCGAGCGCCGGCAAGACCACCATCGCGTACGAACTGGCCGGCCGGCTGCGCGAGGAGGGCCACCTCGTCGAGGTGCTGGACGGCGACGAGATCCGTGAGTTCATCTCGGCGGGCCTCGGCTTCAGCCGCGCGGACCGGCACACGAACGTGCAGCGCATCGGCTTCCTCGCCGAGCTGCTCGCCCGTAACGGCGTCAAGACGCTGGTCCCGGTGATCGCGCCGTACGCGGACAGCCGCGAGGCCGTGCGCAAGCGGCACCAGGAGAGCGGCACCGCGTACGTCGAGGTGCATGTGGCGACCCCGGTCGAGGTGTGCTCCGTACGCGATGTGAAGGGTCTGTACGCCAAGCAGGCCGCGGGCGAGCTGACCGGGCTCACCGGGGTCGACGACCCGTACGAGGAGCCCGAGACGCCGGATCTGCGGATCGAGTCGCAGGACCAGACCGTCCAGGAGTCCGCGGCGGCTGTCCACGCGCTGCTCACCGAGAGGGGACTGGCATGACGACGACCGTTGCCAAGGCGCACGGGGGCGCGACCGATGCCCCGTACACCCTCTCCCACCTGGACGCCCTCGAGTCCGAGGCCGTGCACATCTTCCGTGAGGTGGCGGGTGAGTTCGAGCGGCCGGTGATCCTTTTCTCCGGCGGCAAGGACTCCATCGTCATGCTGCATCTGGCGCTGAAGGCGTTCGCCCCGGCGGCGATCCCCTTCTCGCTGCTGCACGTCGACACCGGGCACAACTTCCCCGAGGTCCTGGAGTACCGCGACCGGGCGGTGGCGGCCCACGGGCTGCGGCTGCACGTCGCCTCCGTCCAGGAGTACATCGACCGCGGGGTGCTGAAGGAGCGTCCGGACGGGACCCGCAACCCGCTCCAGACGCTGCCGCTGACCGAGAAGATCCAGGCCGAGAAGTTCGACGCCGTGTTCGGCGGTGGCCGGCGCGACGAGGAGAAGGCCCGGGCCAAGGAACGGGTGTTCTCGCTGCGCGACGAGTTCTCGCAGTGGGACCCGCGCCGCCAGCGCCCCGAGCTGTGGAACCTCTACAACGGGCGGCACGCGCCCGGCGAGCACGTGCGCGTCTTCCCGCTCTCCAACTGGACCGAGCTGGACGTCTGGCAGTACATCGCCCGCGAGGGCATCGAACTGCCGGACATCTACTTCGCGCACGAGCGTGAGGTGTTCCAGCGGGCCGGGATGTGGCTGACCGCCGGCGAGTGGGGCGGCCCGAAGGCCGACGAGACCGTCGAGAAGCGGCAGGTCCGCTACCGCACGGTCGGCGACATGTCCTGCACGGGTGCCGTCGACTCCGACGCGGTGACGCTGGACGACGTCATCGCCGAGATCGCCGCCTCCCGGCTGACCGAGCGGGGCGCCACCCGCGCCGACGACAAGATGTCCGAGGCCGCGATGGAAGACCGTAAGCGCGAGGGGTACTTCTAGCCATGACCACGACCACGGAACTCACCGAGACCACGCTCCTGCGGTTCGCCACCGCCGGTTCCGTCGACGACGGCAAGTCCACCCTCGTGGGCCGGCTGCTCCACGACTCCAAGTCGATCCTCACCGACCAGCTGGAGGCGGTGGAGCGCGCCTCGGCGAGCCGCGGCCAGGAGACCCCCGACCTCGCACTGCTGACGGACGGCCTGCGCGCCGAGCGCGAGCAGGGCATCACGATCGACGTGGCGTACCGCTACTTCGCCACGCCGAAGCGCCGGTTCATCCTCGCCGACACGCCCGGCCACGTGCAGTACACCCGCAACATGGTGACGGGTGCCTCCACGGCCGAGCTGACGGTGATCCTGATCGACGCCCGCAACGGCGTCGTCGAGCAGACCCGCCGGCACGCGGCTCTCGCCGCGCTGCTGCGTGTCCCGCACGTGGTGCTCGCGGTCAACAAGATGGACCTGGTCGACTACCAGGAGTCCGTGTTCGCCGCGATCGCCGAGGAGTTCACGGCGTACGCGCTGGAGCTGGGCGTCCCGGAGATCACCGCGATCCCGATCTCCGCGCTGGCCGGCGACAACGTGGTGGACCCGTCCGCGAACATGGACTGGTACGGCGGGCCGACCTTCCTGGAGCACCTGGAGACGGTCCCGGTCGCCCACGACCTGAGCCACTGCCATGCCCGGCTCCCCGTGCAGTACGTGATCCGGCCGCAGACCGCCGAGCACCCCGACTACCGGGGCTACGCGGGCCAGATCGCCGCCGGTTCCTTCCGTGTCGGCGAGTCCGTGACGGTTCTTCCTTCCGGCCACGCGTCGAAGATCTCCGGTATCGACCTGCTCGGCGAGGCGGTCGAGGTCGCCTATACGACGCAGTCGGTGACCGTCCTGCTGGAGGACGACATCGACATCTCGCGCGGCGACCTGATCGTGCCCAGCAAGGACGCGCCGCCGACCACGCAGGACATCGAGGCGACCGTGTGCCATGTCGCCGACGCGCCGCTGACGGTCGGCCACCGGGTGCTCCTCAAGCACGGCACCCGCACGGTCAAGGCGATCGTCAAGGACATCCCGTCCCGTCTCACGCTCGACGACCTGTCCCTGCACCCGCATCCGGGACAGCTCGTCGCCAACGACATCGGCCGCGTGAAGATCCGCACCGCCGAGCCGCTGCCCGTCGACTCGTACGCCGACTCACGGCGCACCGGTTCGTTCATCCTGATCGACCCGAACGACGGCACCACGCTCACCGCGGGCATGGTCGGCGAGTCGTTCGCGTCCCCGGAGCCCGTCAAGGACGAGGCCGAGGACGACGGGTGGGACTTCTGACATGAACTCCACCGACTACTACTCCACGTTCGCGAAGGAGGGCGGCCGCGTCGGCAGCGGCGCCCTCGGCAGCGGGCAGGGCGGGGTCGCGCGATGTGCGTGCTGACGTACGCGCACTGCCTGCGCGCCCTGTCCCCCCACCGGACGTCCCGACATCGACGAAGACCTGCCGACCTCCCGGCCACGACCTGAGGGCGTGACCGCCGGGCCAACGAGAGGAACCCCTCCCGTGCCTGCCAACCTCCCCCTTTCTCGACTTCGCTCGAATGGGGGCACCCCCATTGCACTTCTCCGCCGCGGCCTCGCCGCAGTGGCCGTACTTCCCCTCCTGACGCTCGCCGCCTGCGGTTACGGGTCGGACTCGAAGGACGACAGCTCCAAGGCGAAGGTCGCCGCCGGCGCCCAGAAGATCGACGGGCTCGACTCCGTCAAGATCGGCTACTTCGGCAACCTGACCCACGGCACCGCGCTGGTCGGTGTGAACAAGGGCTACTTCCAGAAGGCGCTGGGCGCCACGGAAGCGAAGTACCAGGTCTTCAACGCCGGTCCCTCCGAGATCGAGGCCCTCAACTCGGGCTCCATCGACATCGGCTGGATCGGCCCCTCCCCGGCGATCAACGGCTACACCAAGTCCAAGGGCACCAACCTCCGCATCATCGGCGGTTCGGCGTCCGGCGGTGTGAAGCTCGTCGTCAACCCGAAGAAGATCAAGTCCGTCAAGGACGTCAAGGGCAAGAAGATCGCCACCCCGCAGCTGGGCAACACCCAGGACGTGGCGTTCCTCAACTGGATCGCCGACCAGGGCTGGAAGGTCGACGCGGAGAGCGGCAAGGGCGATGTGTCGGTCGTCCGCACCGACAACAAGGTGACCCCGGACGCCTACAAGTCCGGCTCCATCGACGGCGCCTGGGTGCCGGAGCCGACCGCGTCCAAGCTGGTCGCCGAGGGCGCGAAGGTGCTGCTCGACGAGGCGGACCTGTGGCCGGACAAGAAGTTCGTGATCACGAACATCATCGTGTCGCAGAAGTTCCTCAAGGAGCACCCGAAGGCCGTCGAGGCGGTCCTGAAGGCCTCCGTCGACACCAACAAGTGGATCAACGCCAACTCCGACGCGGCGAAGGCCGCGGCCAACGCGCAGCTCGCGATCGACTCCGGCAAGGCGCTGAAGCCCGAGGTCATCGACCCGGCGTGGAAGTCCATCCAGTTCACCAACGACCCGCTGGCCTCCACCCTCAACGCCGAGGCGGAGCACGCGGTCAAGGCCGGTTTGCTGGAGGACCCGCTGCTGAAGGGCATCTACGACCTCACGCCCCTCAACAACGTCCTGAAGGCCGAGGGCGAGAGCCCGGTCGACGACGCCGGTCTCGGCGTCCAGTAGTCCCGATCCCCGAGAGTTCCCAGGAGGTGACGACCATGGCCACCGCGATCGCCAAGGCCGAACGGGCCGAGTCAGTCGAGTACGCCGCCCGAATCGAGCACGTATCGAAGTCCTTCGCCGGGCCCGCCGGGCAGCAGCTCGTCCTCGACGACATCACGCTCGATGTCGCGCCGGGTGAGTTCGTCACCCTCCTGGGGGCCTCGGGCTGTGGCAAGTCCACACTGCTCAACCTTGTCGCGGGTCTCGACGACCCGAGCGCCGGCAGCATCAAGACCGACGGGCGTCCTGCCCTGATGTTCCAGGAGCACGCCCTCTTCCCGTGGCTTACCGCGGGCAGGAACATCGAACTCGCCCTGAAACTGGGGGGAGTTCCGAAGAACGAACGGCGCGGGCGCGCCGACGAGCTGCTCGCCCTCGTCCGGCTGCAGGGCTCGTACGACAAGCGGGTGCACGAGCTGTCCGGCGGTATGCGCCAGCGGGTCGCGCTGGCCCGGGCGCTGGCCCAGAAGAGCCGGCTGCTGCTGATGGACGAGCCGTTCGCGGCGCTCGACGCGATCACGCGTGACGTGCTGCACGACGAGCTGACCCGGATCTGGGCGGAGACGGGTGTCTCCGTCCTGTTCGTCACGCACAACGTGCGGGAGGCGGTGCGGCTCGCGCAGCGGGTCGTCCTGCTGTCGTCGCGGCCGGGCCGGATCGCGCGCGAGTGGACGGTGGAGATCCCGCAGCCACGTCGTATCGAGGACGCCCCCGTGGCCGAACTGTCCATTGAGATCACCGAACAACTGCGTGGGGAGATCCGCCGTCATGGCCAGCAGTGACACGAAGTCGGGCCTGACGGACACGCGTCAGGACCGGTCCGACGGCAACCTCCAGACCGCCGGCCTGGAGGCCGGTCTGGACGCCCTGGAGAACGTGGCCACCGCGCGCACGCCCTTCTCGGTGACCTTCCGCGCCAAGATCCTCCCGCCGCTCATCGCGACCGGCGTGGTGCTGCTCATCTGGCAGGCGCTGATCACGTTCAAAATCGTCAGCGACCCGACCGACCTGCCCTCGCCCGCCGACGTAGCGGCCGAGTTCAAGGAGGACTGGCTGGAGGGCAAGCTCCTCGGCTACATCTGGACCAGCGTCGAGCGCGGTCTGCTCGGCTTCCTGCTGGCCCTGGCAATCGGCACCCCGCTGGGTCTGGTGGTGGCCCGGGTGAAGTTCATCCGTGCGGCGATCGGACCGGTCCTGTCGGGCCTCCAGTCGCTGCCCTCGGTGGCGTGGGTGCCGCCGGCGGTCCTGTGGCTGGGTCTGAACAACTCGATGATGTACGCGGTGATCCTGCTCGGCGCGGTCCCGTCCATCGCCAACGGCCTGGTCTCCGGCATCGACCAGGTGCCGCCGCTGTTCCTGCGGGCGGGCCGCACGATGGGCGCGACCGGCTGGAAGGGTGCCTGGCACATCGTCCTGCCTGCCTCACTGCCGGGCTATCTGGCCGGTCTGAAGCAGGGCTGGGCGTTCTCCTGGCGCTCACTGATGGCGGCGGAGATCATCGCCTCCTCCCCCGACCTGGGCATCGGCCTGGGCGCACTGCTGGAGAACGGACGCAACGCCAGCTCCATGCCGATGATCTTCGAGGCGATCTTCCTGATCCTCTTCGTCGGTATCGCCGTCGACCTGCTCATCTTCAGCCCGCTGGAACGACGCGTGCTGCGCAGCCGCGGCCTCCTGGTGGCGAGCTGAGCCCCATGTACAAGCAGCCGGTCCGCCCCGTCCTCGTGGTCATCGCCCACGGCAGCCGCGACCCGCGGCACGCTGCGACCGTGCACGCCCTCGTGCGGCGCGTACGGTCGCTGCGGCCCGGGCTGCGCGTGGAGACCGGCTTCCTGGACTTCAACATCCCGTCCGTACAAGGGGTGTTGGAGTCCCTGGCGGCGGAGGGCGTCCGTGACGTGGTCGCCCTTCCCCTCCTCCTGACCCGCGCCTTCCACGCCAAGGCGGACATCCCGGCGGTCCTGCGGGACGCGCCGAGGCGGCTGAACATCCGCCAGGCGGAGGTGCTGGGCCCGTCCCCGCTGCTTCTCTCCGCGCTCGAACGGCGGCTGTACGAGGCGGGGTTGACTCCCGCCGACAAGTCCTCGACCGGGGTCGTGCTGGCCTCGGCGGGGTCCACCGACCTGGAGGCGATCGCAGTGATCGCTGAAATCGCGCGGGAGTGGCGGCACACCGGTTGGTGCGCCGTGCGGCCTGCGTTCGCCTCCGCGTCCCTTCCGCGCACCGAGGACGCGGTACGGGAGCTGCGGGAACTGGGCTGCGAGCGGGTCGCCGTGGCGCCCTACGTCCTCGCGCCCGGCTTCCTCCCGGACCGCATCGCGCGGGGCGCGGCCGAGGCGGACGTCCTCGCCGATGTCCTGGGACCGGCACCCGAGGTGGCCCGGCTGCTGCTGCGGCGGTACGCGGAGGCGGCGGTACGGATGCCGTTGCCGGGGCGGGCCGCAGTGAGCGCGTAGGTGTCTCCGGTCGCCTGAACCGGTCTGCGGGCAGGCGGAGTTCGGGTCGTCGCTCCGCCGGCTCCCGCCCGTCGACAGCCGACGTTCAGTTGACCACGGCCTCGTCCGCCAGCCGTACGAGTTCCGCCGAAGGCAGGGAACCCGCCGGCCGTCGTTCCTGCGCGAACGTGTTGGCCAGCCTCTGCAGCAGCTCGTTCAGGGGTGTCGGTACGCCGTGCAGGCGTCCCAGGAGCACGATCTCGCCGTTGAGGTAGTCGGTCTCGATCGTGCCGGTGCCCCGGCTCAGGGACTGCCAGGAGGAGCCGCCGCCGGGCTCGGTGCCGGGCAGGGGCAGTAGAGTGATCTTGTCACCGCGCCTGGCCTTCGCCTCCGCGGCGCTCGTGTACGGGATCCCGGCCGCCGCGAGCACCGACTCGCCTTCGGCGTACACCCGTTGACGCAGCTGTTCGCTCTCCTCGCTGTCCGCCGCACCGCTGAGTGCCCGGATGGCGTTGCCCAGGTTGGTGAGCAGCTTGGCGTACTGCCAGCGTGCCACGTCCGCGACGACCGGGGCCTCGAACTCCGCCTTCTCCAGGTCGGCGCCGATCCGGCGGACCGTGTCGTCGGTGCCGTGCGGGTGGCGGCCGAGGAAGAGGATGCCGGTGAGGGGGGCGCCCGCGGCGGAGACGATGCCGGGTTCCTCGTAGGCTGCGGGCAGCCAGACGCAGACGCCGTACACCCGCCGGAAGCGGCGCAGCGCGAGACGCTGGCTCTCCACGCCGTTCTGCGCGCAGAGCAGCGGCAGCCGCTCGGCCGCCGTGCCGCCGCCCGCGACGGGCACCGGCCCCCAGACCGCCAGAGCGCCTTCGCTGTCCTGCGTCTTGACGGCGAGGACGAGCACGTCGTCGGCTCGCAACTCCCCGAGTCCGGCGGGTCCGTCGACGGTCGGCAGGCGGTACGTGTGCGTCCCGTCCGGTGTCACCAGCCGCAGCCCGCGCGCGCTCAGCGCCTCGTACTGGGCACCCCGGGCGACGAGGACGACCTCGTGCCCCGCTCCGGCCAGCCGCCCGCCGATGGCACCGCCGACCGCCCCTGCTCCGATGATGATGTAGCGCATGCGGATCAGCCTGCCATGGTGCGTGCACCGCACAGGTAGTGTCCGTCGCATGCCTTCGGAAAGTTTTACGATCGGCGGCGAGCTGCCCGTCCAGCGCCTCGGCTACGGCACCGCCCAGCTCACCGGCCCCGGCTACTGGGGCCCGCGAGGCGACCCCGACGACGCGGTGGCCGTACTGCGCCGGGCCGTCGACCGGGGCGTGACGCTGATCGACACCGGCGACAACTACGGGCCGTCGATCGCCGAGGAACTCGTCGCCGAGGCCCTGCACCCGTACCCGGACGGGGTGTCGGTCGCCACCAAGGGCGGTGTCGTGCGGACCGGGCCCGACGCCTGGCACATCGACGGCCGGCCGGAGCGGCTGCGCGCGATGTGCGAGGCGAGTCTGCGGCGGCTGCGCCGCGACACGATCGACCTGTATCAGCTGCACCGGCTCGATCCACGCGTCCCGATGGCCGAACAGCTCGGCGCCCTCGACGAGTTGCGCACGGAGGGCAAGATCCGGCAGCTCGGCCTCGACTCCGTGACGGCCGAAGAGCTGGTCGCGGCACGGGAATTGACGTCGATCGCGTCCGTGCAGAACCGCTACCACCTCCTCGACCGGGCCTCCGAGCCGCTGCTCGAGCTGTGCGAGGCGCACGGCATCGCGTTCCTGCCGTGGTTTCCGCTGGGCAACGGCGAGTTGGCGGCCGACCCGGTGTGCGCGGAGATCGCCGCCGCACACGGAGCGACCTCGGCCCAGGTGGCGCTGGCCTGGCTGCTGCACCGCTCCCCGGTGCTCTGCCCGACCCCGGGCACCGGCTCCCTCGTACACCTGGAGGAGAACCTGGCCGCCGGGACCGTACGACTGTCCGGGGACGAACTGGCGCGCCTGCACCTCCGGTAGGTCAGTCGCCAGGGATCGCTGAACGGCGTCGCCCAACTCGCGGAACCCGGGGTGCGGCAGCGCTCCGGTCAGCTCGGGTGAGCCGCGGATCTCGGGGGCGAGCAGTCGTGGCTCGGCTTCGACGGCGGCCTCCACGGCGGGGTCGCGCTCCCGGTCACGGTCACGGTGTCGGGCGGCGTGGGTGTCACCTGCCCGGGGTCTCGTCCTCGGTCAGCTCCACCAGTTTCACGACGGTGTTCCAGTTGCGGGTGGTCGCGATCAGGCCCTTGAGGAACCGGGGCTTGGCGAGCTGCTCGGCGAGTTTGGAGCGGCCGAGTCCGTCGGGCGCGTACAGGTACAGCGCGCGGTCGCCGAGCCGGAACTCCTCGGGGAGGTGGGCGGCCTGGTCGATGTCCGCGAAGCGGCTGTCGTCGACGGGCCTGGAGAAGTAGGTGACGTGGAGTTGCTTGGCCTCCAACTCGGCTGCGGGGAAAGGGCAGTTGTCCCTGATCGCCCGCAGGTGGGTGTGGTCGCGCACGATCACGTCGACGGTGAATCCGAAGTGTTTCTCGATGGCCCGCGAGATCTCCCCGGCGAGGGACTCCTCGTCCCCGTGGCCGGTGGCGAAGACGGCGTTACCGCTCTGCAGATACGTCCGGACGCCGTCGTACCCGAGGCCCTCCAGCAGGGTGCGCAGCTCGGCCATCGGGACCTTCTTGTTGCCGCCCACGTTGATGCCGCGCAGCAGCGCCGCGTAGGTGGTCGTCGCCTGCTCACCTGTCGTCATTCGCACACCATAAGGCGGCCCACTGACAGCCTCCCCGAGGAACCACCCCGAGATCGTCTTTTAGATGTAGGGGGCCGGTGTCCTACCCAGTGGGGAGACGCCGGTACCCGAGGGGAGGACTTCGGCCGACCGCACCTCACCGGCGAGCACGAGGAGATGGTCTTATCCGGCCCATACCTTCGAACTAAAGGTGATGGCAGGGGGCTGTCGCCGCTTACGAGGGGGCAGCCCGTCATGGGGAACGGAGAAACGCGGGTACGGGGCATAGCCGCCCGGGCCGGCGGCTGGAGTGCCAAGCACCGCTGGGCGGCCGTCGGGATCTGGGTGCTGTTCGTCGTCCTGGCGATGGGCCTGGGCTCGGCGGCCGGCAGCGTCGAGGTCAAGGAGAGCGACCAGCTCGGGGGCGAGACCCACACGGCCGCCAAGATCATCGAGGATGCCGGGATCGACGAACCCGCGAGCGAGACCGTCCTCATCCAGGCGAAGGGCGCGAGCGTCAGGGCCACGGACGCCGCGTTCCGGGCCGCCGTCGCCGACGTCATCAAGGCGGTCGACGGGACCGGAAAGGTCACGGACGTCCAGTCGCCGTACGACACGGACACCCTCTCGAAGGACGGACGCAGCGCTCTCGTCCAGTTCGACATGCGGGGTGACGCCGAGACGGCGGGCGACCGGGTCGAGCCGGTGCTGAAGGCCGTCGCGGACGTCCAGAAGGACCACCCGGAGCTGCGGATCGAGGAGATCGGCGGCGCCAGTATGAACAAGACGTTCGACGACGCCTTCGGGGACGACTTCAAGAAGGCCGAGCTGTCCGCCGTGCCGGTGGCCCTCGGTATTCTGCTGATCGCGTTCGGCGCGCTGGTCGCGGCCCTGCTGCCGGTGGCACTGGCGGTCACCGCGATCATAGCGACGATGGGTCTGATGGGTATCGTCAGCCACCTCCAGCCGATGGACGACACCGCGAGTTCCGTGATGCTGCTCGTCGGTCTCGCCGTCGGCGTCGACTACTGCCTGTTCTATCTGCGCCGGGAGCGCGAGGAGCGGGCGGCGGGCCGCAGTCCCGAGGCCGCGCTCCAGATCGCCGCGGCGACCAGTGGCCGCGCGATCATCGTCTCCGGTGTCACGGTGTGCGTGGCGATGGCGGGCATGCTGTTCACCGGGCTCGCCACGTTCGAGGCGATGGGACTGGCCTCGCTCATGGTCGTGGCGGTCGCCATGGTCGGTTCGGTGACGGTCCTTCCGGCGCTGCTGTCGCTGCTCGGTGAGCGGGTAGAGAAGGGCAGGATCCCGTTCCTGCACCCGGACAAGCGGCGCAAGAACGGCAACCGCGGCAAGGGCAACGGGGAGAGCCGTTTCTGGACGGCCGTGCTGAAGGTCGTACTCGCCAGGCCGGCCATCTCGCTGGTCGTGGCGGCCGGTGCCCTGCTCGCCGTGGCCGCGCCCGCGCTCGGCATGAAGACCCAGAACCTCACCCTGGACCAGGAGTTCGGCGACTCGCTGCCGATCGTCGGTACCTACAACCGCGTCAACGACGCGTTCCCCGGCGGCTCCGAGCCCGCCGAGGTGATCGTCAAGGCACGGGACATCAACGCGGCCGACGTGCAGTCCGCGCTCGCCGACTTCCGTGCGCTGGCGGTCAGTTCGGGTGCCTCGCGCGGCCCGGTGGACATCAAGCTGCACGACGCCGAGAACATCGCCTTCGTGTACGTCCCGCTGGTCGGCGGTTCCGACCTGGACAAGGCGGGCGAGAGCCTGGACAAGCTGCGCGACGAGGTACGCCCGGCCACCCTCGGCAAGGTCGACGGCGTCCAGGCGCCGATCACCGGACAGGTCGCGGGCTCGAAGGACTTCAACGACCAGCTGGGCGGCGCGGTCGCCCCGGTCTTCGCCTTCGTGGTCGTCTTCGCCTTCCTGCTGATGCTGCTGTCGTTCCGCTCCCTGACGATCGCGATCACGTCGATCGTGCTCAACCTGCTCTCGGTCGGGGCCGCCTACGGCATCCTGGTCGCCGTCTTCCAGCACGGCTGGGGCGCGTCGCTGGTGGGTGCGGAGGGCGTGGGCGCCATCATCACCTGGCTGCCGCTGTTCCTGTTCGTGATCCTGTTCGGCCTGTCGATGGACTACCACGTGTTCGTCGTCTCGCGTATCCGCGAGGCGCATCTGCGGGGCCGTTCGACGAAGGACGCGATCCAGCACGGGGTGGTCACCACGGCCGGGGTCGTCACCAGTGCCGCCGTCATCATGGTCGCCGTGTTCGCGATCTTCGGCACGCTGTCGATGCAGTCCATGAAGCAGATGGGTGTGGGTCTCGCGGCAGCGGTGCTCATCGACGCGACGATCATCCGCGGTGTGCTGCTGCCGGCCGTCATGGCCCTGCTCGGGGAGCGCAACTGGTACTTCCCGAAGTGGCTGAACCGCTTGCCGGACCTGACGCACGACGAGGCCCCGGAGCCCGTGTCGCCGCCTCAGCCGCCCGCTGTGGAGGGCGATCGGGTAGGGGTCTGAGTACTCCTCCCACTCACCCTTCACATCTGTTGAACACCCGGCAAATCCCTTGAACTGAGGGCCCGTTGGTCACCGGGGAGCCAACGGGCCCTCTTCCCGTTCAGGTCGTTGGTGCGGCCGGCAGCCCGGCCTCGATCAGCTCGGCGGCCCGCCGGGGGCCACCCTCCCTCACCATCCCGGCCCGGACCTCCGTGAGCCGCCGGGCGACCTCCGAATCGTCCACGAGTGCGAGGGCGGCCTCGCGCAGCGCCTGGGCGGTCGCCTCTTCCATGGGCACACGGCGGGCGACCCCGAGCCCTTCCAGCATGTCGGCGTTGCCGAACCGGTCGACGGCCTGCGGTACGGCGATCATTCGCACAAGAGCCGCTCACCGCTGATAGCGCGCCAGCACCAGGTTTCCGTCGTCCTCCAGCCGTTCTCGCAGTTCGGCGAGGTCGATCGCCCCGCTGTAGTACTCCTGGAACGCGGGCGTGGCGACCTTGTCCTTCCACTCCGGGTAGCCGCGCACGGACTGGGCGGGGGCCGAGCGGAGGTGGGTGGCGAGGGCGGTGCCCGTGGCCCAGCCGTCCTTCCGGGTCCGCAGGGAAGGGGACTTCAGTGCCTGGGTGCCCGTGGGGAGCATCCAGTCGCCGAGGGCGAGCCGGACCATGTTCTCCGGGCGCAGCATGAAGTCGATGAACTCGGCCGCCTCCCGCTGGTGTCGGCTGTCCTCGGCGATGGAGAGGGTCTGCGGGCTGACACCCTGGGTGAGTCCGTCGGCGCCCGCCGGTGCGGGCAGCACCTGCCACTCGAAGCCCTTCGGGGCCTGCTGCGCGATCTGCTGACGGTAGGAGAAGCCGAGCGGGACCATCGCGTACCGGCCGCCGAAGAACCCGGGCAGGGTGTCGGAGCCGCCGCTTCCCAGCGTCGAACCCGACGCGCTGTCGTCGGAGTTGACCTGGTCGTGGATCGTACGGGGGACCACCTGCTCCGGGGCCGTGAAGCGGACGGTCACCTTGCCGTCCGCGTCCCGGTGGAAGAGTCTGCCGCCCGCGGACAAGGACAGGTTGAGCGTGGCGGAGACGGGTTCCTTGAGCGGCCAGGCCACGCCGTATCTGCCGTCGCCGCTGAGCTGCCGGGTGATCTGCCTGAACTCCGGCCAGCTCCAGGGCTGCTCGGGGGTCGGGATCCGTACGCCCGCCTCCTTCAGCCATTTCGCGTTGGCGATCAGCACCCGCGGTTCCTGGAGGAACGGCACGCCATAGACGCCGTCCCCGAAGGTCGTCGTCTCCCAACTGCGCTGCGGGATGTCGGACTTGAGCCGCTCGGGCAGCAACTCGCGCAGATCGGCGAGGTAGCCGCCGTACGCGAAGTCCGCGAGGTCGTCCGAGGCGTCATGGATGATGTCGGGGGCCTCACCGCCCTCGAAGGAGGTGAGCAGCTGGTCGTGGATGCTGTCCCAACTCCCTTGTACGTACTCGACCTTGACGTCGGGATGGGTCGCGTTCCACTCCTTCACCAACGCCTTGTTGGCGGCGACGGACTCGTCCTGCCAGGCGAGGGACTGGAAGCGGAGGGTGATTCGGCCGTCCGCGGTGGTGTCCCCGCCGCCTGTGCAGCCGGCGAGAAGCAGCACGATGACGAGGACGACGAGCCGTCGCGCGCGCATCAGCCCTTCACCGCCCCGGCCGTCATGCCACCGGTGATACGGCGCTGGATGAGCGCGAACACGACGAGCGAGGGCAGTGTCGCCAGGAACGCGGCGGCGGCCAACGGGCCGAGATCCGCAACGCCCTCCGCCCCGATGAAATGCGTGAGGACGACCGGCAGGGTCTGTTTCTCCGGGGTCTTGAGGAGCACCAGGGCGAAGAAGAACTCGTTCCAGGCGGTGACGAACGCGAACAGAGCCGTCGCCACGATCCCCGGCGCCAGCAGCGGAGCCGTCACGGAGACCAGGGTGCGCAGGCGTCCGGCGCCGTCGACGGCCGCCGCCTCCTCCAACTCGGCGGGCACGGCCCGTACATACCCGACGAGCATCCACAGCGCGAACGGCAGCGACCACACCACGTACACCATCACCAGCCCGAAGACGGAGTCGATCAACCGCAGGTTCTTCAGCACGAGGAACAGCGGGATGATGACCAGCACGAACGGGAACGCCTGGCTGACCACCACCCACCCTGTCGCCGCCCGCCCGAGCAGCGTGCGATGCCTGGCCATGACGTACGCCATCGGGGTCGCGAGCAGTACGGCGACCAGCGCGGCCGAGGCCGCCGCGAGCAGGGAGTTCAACGCGGCGTGCAGCAGCGGCTGTTCGTCGAAGGCCTGGCGGAAGTTGTCGAGGGTGGGGTGCTCCGGGATCCAGGTGGGGTGCAGACTGCCCAGTTCGCGCGGGGACTTGAAGGCGGTGGACAGGAGCCAGAGGAACGGCAGGGCCAGAAAGGCGAGGTAGGCGAGAAGGGCCGCGTACTGCCCGACGCGGGCGCTCGTGCTCGTCCTCAACTCTCCTCACCTCCCCTCAGCCGGCCGACGAGGAACACGGCGAGAAGGACGGAGATCAGCGCGACCATCACACAGCCCATCGCCGCCGCGTAGCCGAACTGGCCGTAGCGGAAGGCCTCTTCGTAGGCGAAGAGCATGGGCAGCCGGGTGCGTCCGCCGGGGCCGCCGTTCGTCAGGACGTACACCAGGGCGAAGGAGTTGAAGTTCCAGATCAGGTTGAGGGCGGTGATGGCGAGCGCGACCGGCCGCAGCGCGGGCCAGGTGACCGTCCGGAAGCGGCGCCAGGCGCCGGCGCCGTCCATGGCCGCGGCCTCGTGCAGTTCACGCGGGGTGTTCTGCAAGCCGGCGAGCAGGGCGACCGTCGTCTGCGGCATCCCCGCCCAGATCCCGACGACGATGACGGCGGGCAGCGCGGTCGCGAGGCCGCTGAGCCAGTCGCGTCCGTCACCCAGGCCCAGGTCGCGCAGCGTCTCGTTGAGTACACCGGCGTCCGCGTTGTAGACGAGCCGCCACATGATGCCGACGACGACCTCGGGCATCGCCCACGGGACGATCGCGAGGGCGCGGGCCAGCCAGCGCAGCCGTAACTCCTGGTTGAGGAGGAGGGCGAGGCCGAGGGCGAGCAGGAACTGCGGCACGGTCACCCCGGCCGCCCAGACCAGCCCGATCCGGAACGACTCCCAGAACAGCGTGTCGTGCAGCAGGTCCTGGAAGTTGAGCGTGCCGATCCACCGCGTGGACGCGGTCCGGCCGGACTGGGCGTCGGTGAAAGCCAGCAGGATCCCGTACACCAGCGGTCCCACGCTCAGGACGAGGATCGGGATCAGGGCGGGCAGGACGAGGAACCAGGCGCCGTGGCCGGTGATCCGACCGCCACCCGGCCCGGCGCGGGTCGAGCGCCCGGCCGGTCGCCTCGCACCGGTCGCCAATGTCACGTGATCGGCTCCTTTGGTCGCCCGAGGTGGCCCCGTCATGGTCGTGAAGCCCGTGTACGCCGTCAAGGCACCGCGCACACGCTCCCACCAGTGCGAATGCGACACTGACCGGCGGATGGCGTGAACCCGACGCCGTTCGCGGACGTACACGGACGTGGACAGCCGGGTACGAGTGACTGCGCGGGAGGCGGACGATGGACGAGGCACAGGCCCGGGACGTACTGGCCACGGCGGGCGTACTGCCCGGCACGGCACCGGACGTCCGGCTCCTGGCGCTGGGCGAGAACGCGGTGTTCGCCGCCGGTGACCTGGTCGTCAAGGTGGGCCGCGACGCCGAACTCCTCGACCGTGCGCGGCGGGAGCTGGACATCGCGCTCTGGCTCGCCGAGGAAGGCGTCCCGGCGGTACGCGCGGCCGACCCGAAGGCCCTCCTCGTCGAGGGCCACCCGGTGACGGTGTGGCACCGGCTGCCCGATCCGGTACGCGCCGCCGGCCCCCGGGATTTGGCCGAACTCCTACGGATCGTGCACGCCCTGCCGCTCCCCCGTTCCTTCACGTTGCCGCCCCGCGAACTCCTGGGCGGCGTGGAACGCTGGCTGCGGCTCGCGGGCGACGCGATCGACCCTGCGGACGCGGCATATCTGCGCGAGCGCCGCGACGGTTTCGCCGCGGCCGCCGCCGCGCTCACCCCGCAGCTCCCGCCGGGCCCGATCCACGGGGACGCCCTCCCCCGCAACGTCCACATCGGCCCCGACGGGCCGGTCCTGGTCGACCTGGAGACCTTCTCCGCCGATCTGCGTGAACACGACCTGGTGGTCATGGCGCTGTCCCACGACCGGTACGCCCTCCCCGCCGAGTCCTACGGCGCGTTCACGGAGGCGTACGGATGGGATGTGCGGGAGTGGGCGGGGTGTGGAGTGCTGCGCGGGGCGCGGGAGACAGCGAGTTGTGCGTGGGTTGCGCAGCATGCGCCTGTCAATCCGAAGGCGTCGGTGGAGTTCTCGCGGCGGGTGGAGTCCTTGCGGGCGGGGGATGCGGCTGTGCGGTGGTATCCGTTTTGAGTGCCTAGTGGGTGGGGCCTTGGTGTTGTCGGGCGTCTGCGGGTTGTTCGTGGCTTGTCGCGCAGTTCCCCGCGCCCCTCAAAGAGGCGCTACTCCTCGGCCCTGATTATTTGTGCCGCTCTGCGCAGTTCCGTCAGCACCGTTCGTACCGCCCTGCGGGCGGTTCGCTCCGGGCGGTGGAGGGCGTCGATGCGGCGTCTGGCATGGATGCCGCTGAGGGGCTTGAGGACGAGGTCAGGGTGCGGGCGTGAGGTCCAGCGGGGCATCAGGGCCAGGCCTCCTCCGGCGGCCACCACCTCCGCCGCGACCGAGAACTCGTTGATGCGATGGGCGAGATGGGGCCGGCGGCCCGCCGCGGTGGCGATGGCCTCGATCGTCGCCATGATCGGGAAGCCGTCGTGTACGGCGATCCAGGGCTGGTCGGCCACATCGCTGGGGGTCACTCGGCGTTTGGCGGCGAGCGGATGGTCGGCGGGCATGGCCACGTCGAGCGGTTCGCGCAGCAGCGGGGTCGCCGCCACCGTGCGCGGCCAGGGCCGGGCGTGGTCCAGGCGGTGGGCGAGGACGAGGTCGTACTCACGGGTCAGCGGCGGGAAGTCGTCCTGCGTGACGTCCTTGTCGGCCAGTGTGAGCACGGGCCCGTCCGGTCCGGTGAGGGAACGCAGCAGCAGCGGGAAGAAGGCGGCGCCCGCGCTGTGGAACGCCGCCACGGACACCTCCCCGTCCGGCCGGTCCAGGAACTCCTCGACGGTATGCCGGGCCCGCGCCAGCGCCGACTCCACCTCGGTCGCCGCGCCCGCCAGTGCCTGCCCGGCGTCGGTCAGCACCAGCCGGCGCCCCTGTCGCTCGGTGAGCGGGACCGGGATGGCGCGCTGGAGCAGCCGCAGCTGCTGGGAGATCGCCGAGGGTGTGACGAGCAGCGCGTCGGCGACCGCGGTGACGCTGCCCAGTTCACCGAGTTCGCGCAGGATCCGCAGCTGACGTTCGTCCATGGGGCCAGTGTAGGCAGACCGTGTAGGGAAACTAAAAGATCGTTTAAGAAGGTGGCCCTGTCCTTCAGGGTCGATGCCGGTGCACCGTAGTCGCGTGTCCGACTCCCGCCGTACCGACGCGGTACTCCTCCTGGTCGCGCTCGTCTGGGGTTCCAGTTATCTGTCCGCCCAGACAGCCACCTCCGCCCTGCCCGTTCTCGTGGTCCTGTTCGCGCGCTACGCCCTCTCCGCGCTCGCCTGTCTCGGCCTGATCGCCGCCGGGCGGGGGAAGGAACGGCAGCGGGGCACCGACTTTCGTCTGTGGACCCGCGAGGAGGTGCGGGCCGGGCTGCCGCTCGGGGTCACGCAGGCCGCTGTCCTCGTCGTGGAGACGTACGGAGTCGCCCACACGACCGCCGCCAACGCGGGCCTGATCATCAGCCTGACCATCGTGCTCACCCCTCTCCTGGACCGCGCCGGGCACCCCGGCGGGCTGCCTCCGGCCTTCTACGCCGCCGCGGGCGTCTGTGTCCTGGCCGTCGGCCTGCTGATGTCCGGCAACGGTTTCCACGCGCCGCGGCTGGGTGACCTGCTGATGCTGGGGGCGGCGCTGGTGCGGGCGGTCCACGTGGCTCTGGTGGGACGCCTCACCACGGGCCGGCCGATCCGCCCTCTTCACCTCACGACGTTCCAGACCGTGATCGGCACGGCTCTGTTCCTGCCGGCCGCTGCTCCCGACCTTCCGGCGCTGGTCCGAGCCGACTCCGGGACATGGACGCAGTTGCTCTATCTCGCCCTGTTCTGCAGCGTGTTCGCGTTTCTCGCCCAGACCTGGGCCGTGCAGCGCACCTCGGCGAGCCGGGCCAGCCTGCTGCTGGGGACGGAGCCGATCTGGGCCGCCGCGATCGGGATCGCCCTGGGCGGCGAGCATCTGACGGCGTTCACGGCGCTGGGTGCGACGCTGATGGTCACGGGCACGTACTGGGGGCAGTCGGTGGAACGCGCCCACCGCGCGGCACAGGCCAAGGTTCTCGCCCCCGCCGCCCCTACCCGTCCCATCCCTGAGGGCTCCGCCCCCGGACCCCCGCTTCGGCCCTGAACGGGCCTCGTCCTCAAACGCCGGACAGGCTGGATGGTGCCGACCGGCGCTGAAGAGGTACCTCCCGGGCCGGACACATGCGGTGAACGGGCAGGCGGATGGAAAACTCCCCCTCAGACCACCCCGCCCACAACCTCCCGCACAGGCCACGTCCCGTCGACCACCGCGTCGACCTCCCCCTTGCGCCGCAGGAAGCTCTGGAAATCCGCCGCCCACTCCGCGTACCACTCGATCTGACGCCGGTGCAGTTCCACCGGCCCGAGCCCCGCGATCTTGGGGTGCCGCTCGGCTATCGCGCATGCCAGCCGCGCCGCGGCCAACGCGTCCGCCGACGCGTCGTGAGCAGCGTCCAGCGAGACGCCGTACTCCCGGCACACCGCTTCGAGGTTGCGCTTGCCGCGCCGATAGCGGTCGACGGAGCGGTCGATCGTGTACGGGTCGATCACCGGCGCCGGATCCGGACCGCCCAGCCGCTCACGCAGGGACGGCAGGCCGTGTCGTCGCAGCTCCGCCGAGAGCAGGGTGAGGTCGAAGTTCGCGTTGTAGGCGACCACCGGTACGCCCGTCTTCCAGTACGTCGCCAGCGCGTCCGCGATCGCGTCCGCGACCTGGTCGGCCGGCCTGCCCTCGCTGGTCGCGCGCTCGTTGGTGATGCCGTGCACCGCCACCGCCTCCGCCGGGATCTCCATACCCGGATCGGCCAGCCATTCGCGGTGGCCGAGCGGCTCACCGCCCCTCACCTCGATCACCGCGCCGGTGACGATGCGTGCCTCGCTCGGATCCGTCCCGGTCGTCTCCAGGTCGAAGCCGATCAGCAGCTCATGGTGCCAGCCCATGCCTGGCCCCCCTTCTTGCCTTCTTGGTGGTGCTTTCCCCCAGTGGTCTCCACGATCCCATGAGCCACTGACAATCAGAGGACCGCATTCCGCTTGAGGAGGACAGGCAGGTCAGGACACCGGACGTGAATCCGCCCAGGCCACCTCGAACTCCTCGCGATATGTCGGGAAAAGGCCTATCTCCTCCGCCTCGCCCGACTTGACCAACCGGCTTCCGCCCCGCAGCACCAGCACCGGCGCCTCCATCCCGCGCGTCCGGCGCAGATACGTCTGCACGATGGCGACCCCGTCCGAGCCGTCCCCGTCGACGAGGTAGGCGGTGAAGCGGGGAGTCTCGTCGAAGACCTGGATCTCGAAGGCGCCCGGATCGCGCAGCTTCGACCGCACCCGGCGCATGTGCAGGATGTTCATCTCCACGGCCCGGCTCAACTCGCCCCGTTTGAGGCCGAGTTCCCGCTCACGCCGCTTCACCGCACTGGACGCGGGGTTCAGGAACAGCAGCCTCACCCGGCAGCCCGACTCCGCCAGCCGTACCAGTCGCCGCCCGGAGAAGTTCTGCACAAGAAGGTTGAGACCGATACCGATGGCGTCGAGGCGACGCGCGCCGCCGAAGATGTCCTCGGCCGGGAACTGGCGCATCAGCCGTACGCGGTCGGTGTGTACGGCGACCACGTCCCCGTACCGTTCACCCACCAGGTCCTCGACCGCGTCCACCGGCAACCGGCGCGCGGAGGGCACGTCGCCGCCCGTACCGAGGGTCTCCAGGAGCTTGCCCGAGGCCCGCTCGGCCTGGCCCAGGACCGCCTCGGACAGGGCCCGGTTGCGGGAGACGACGTTGCGGGTGACCTCCAGCTCGTCCAGGGCGAGTTCGACGTCGCGGCGCTCGTCGACGTACGGCTCGAAGCACGGCCAGTGCTGCACCATCAGCTCACGCAGCTGGGGGAGGGTCAGGAAGCTGAGGACGTTGTCGTCCGCCGGGTCGAGCAGGTAGCCCTTGCGGCGGCTGACTTCGCGTACGGCGACCGCGCGCTGCACCCATTCCTGGCCGGCCGGTCCGGCGGCGGCGACCACCCACTCGTCGCCGTGGACGGGTTCGTAGATGGGACGCAGGACGGCGGCCACGACCGCGCGCAGCCGCTGTTCGACCAGGTTCAGCCAGATGTAGGCCCGGCCGGCCCGCTGGGCGCGCGTACGCACCTCGCGCCAGGCGTCGGCGTCCCAGTCCAGTTCCGGTCCAATGGAACCCGTCTCCATCGGCCGTGCCAGGGACACCGCGCCGGGCGGGACCTCTGTGGAGTTCCCCTCGTGACCCTCGTCACCAGGGGGCAGCTCCAGCCCTCCCGAGCCCACCCGCGCACCGCCTTCCGCTCCCCCGAGCTCTCCCCGTGGCCGATCCCGGCCGACGATCAAGGAAGGGTACTCCGGGAGCGGTCAACGGTGCAGCAGGATGGACATGGTCGTTTCTCAACTACCGCTTTCGACATGCCCGTTCTGGTCGGCGAGCCCGGCGGGAGTGAGCGGATTCATAGCCGTGACATCGCGCGGGGCGATGGAGAAGCCCTGCCAGTGGACGGGCATGGGCTGCTGGTCCTCGTCCCGGGCTATGTGGTGGAAGCCCACATTCACCCAGACCAACGGGTGGGTGAGGGTCTGGCCGTTGACCCATCCGTCGACGGACTTCTTGGCACCGGCACCGCAGTCGCCCAGGTTGTCGCTGGCGAACTGCTCGCACTTGTTGTACTCGGTGAAGTAGACGTCGTGCCGGGTGTAGCTGCGGCCCGGGTACTTGGTGGTGGCGGCGGGGACGATCTCGTACGACCGCGCGTGACCGTCCTTGTTCTTGCCGGTGGCGCTGACCATCCGCCACCAGCGCATGTTCTTGGCGTCGCCCGCGAGTTCCTTCTTGACCTGGGTGCGGGTCGTCTTGTTGGTCGGCCCCTCCTGCCCGTTCGCGGGCGGGCTGACCACGGAGTCGTACTGCTCGACCTTGCCCTTGGACGAGCCGTCGAGGCCGAAGTCGAGCCGCCAGAAGACGTTGTGGCTGTGGCTGGTGGCGTACGCCTTGGCACCCTTGCCGATGGGCCAGCCGCGGCCGTCGCCCGCGTCGTAGTCCTCGGGCGCGAGGCTGCCGGTGGCGCCGACGTTCATGTTGACGGTGCCGTCGTCCTGGAAGCGCCACTCGGTGATGTACTCGTACCAGCCGACCTGGTTGACGGTGTAGACGAGCAGGTCCTTGCCCTGGGTCTGCCAGACCTTGTTCCCGGTGTCGCTCTGCATGCGGTAGGCGTGGCCGCGCGAACGGGTCGTGGTGCACAGGCCCTTGACGTTCGCGTTGTCCGGGTCCCAGGCCTCGGGAACCTTGACGGTCTTGATGGTGCCGCCGGGGCATTCACCGGGCGCCATGTTCATCAGGCCCTGGCCGAAGCCCGCCTGGGTGAGGTCCTGGTACTCGGCCTTCCCGTCGTCGTAGGGGACGTGTATCTGGCCGAGCCTCGCGGAGTTGAGGACCTTGATCGGCTGGGACTCGCCCGGGGGCTGGTACGAGACGTTCTCCAGGACGAGCCCGGCCTCGCTCTCGTAACGCCAGCACATCCGCCAGGTGGTGCCGGTGGCGAGCTTCTGCTCGATGCGGTAGGGCGCGCTGCACTCGGCGGGCGGCACGGGCCCGGCCTTCGGCTGGGCGGCGGCCGGTCCCGCCGCGGTGGTGAGGCCGGCGGACAGCGCGACCGCCGAGAGGCCCACGAGTCCGACCGTCGCCCGTCCCCGGGTACGGCTGTTTCTTTTGACACGCATGACGAAGAGGCTCCCTGGGAGGAGAGAAAGGGGTGTGAGAGTGCAGGAGTGCGAAAGGCACCCGGTTCAGCCGAGTTCGGCCACCTTGCGGGCGCTCAGGTCGATCACGAGCGAACGGGCGTCGATCCACGGCCCGTTCTTCACCTTGGGAAAGAGCCGCACACAGCGGTGGTCGCCGCACGCGTCGAGTACGGCGGGCTGGGCGCCCGGAGTGGCCCGGTACACCATGCTGCTGACGAGCAGCTGGTCCGGCGAGGTGAGTTCCGCGCCGGTGGCGTCCTTGTAGTCGGCCTTCAGGCCCGCGCCCAGCGGGTCGGCCATCAGGAGCTTCGTCGCCTCGACCGTCTCGGCGCGGCTCAGCGGCGGCTGTACGCCGTGCTGGACACCGGTGCGCTCGACCTTGCCGGTGTCGAGGTTGACGGTCCTGGTGACCAGGGTGTCGTCCTTGTAGTCGTAGTACGACACGTCCGCGCGCCGGGGCGCGTTCGCCCTGTCCGCCTCGGCGGCGTCGGGGTCGGCGAGGTCGATGCCGATCCGCTGCGGGCCGCGCCCGCCTTCGACGTTCTCACTGGAGTTGAGCAGCTGCCGGTTCAGGACGATCCGCTCGACCCGCGCCATCTCGTCGTCGGTCAGCGGATCACGGCCCTTGCCCTTCTCGCCCTCGGCGGGCGCCTGTTCGACGACACCCGGCTGTACCGCGCCCTGCTCCTGCGCGGACTGCCCCGATCCGCCGCCCGTACTCGCCGTACTCCCGGCGGTCCCGGTGCCTCCCGATTCGTCGGCCCCGGCCGATCCCGGCAGCGTCACGGCGACCATCACGGCCGTACCGGCAACCGCGATCCCCGTACCCGCCACCACCTTGCCCAGGTGGCGGCGCACGATCTTGCGCACGTTGTCCCCTTACTCCCCCTCACAGCCCAGGGAGTACGTGAAGAAGAAGAGTTTTGACATACCCGCGTGGGCGGGTACGCACTGGTCGACCGGTAAGAGGGACGTAAGTCGTAGGTGGTTCCATCACTTTCGGGGAGACTCGGAGTGGAGTCGGCCCCAGCGGCGGACCACAACTGAGAGAGTCGAGCGCATGCAGGTCTGGCCAGGAGAGGCGTATCCACTCGGTGCCACGTACGACGGCGCCGGCACCAATTTCGCGGTCTTCTCGGAGGCCGCCGACCGGGTCGAGCTGTGTCTTCTCGACGACGACGGCTCGGAAACCGCGGTGGAGCTGCGGGAGAGCGACGCGTTCGTCCGGCACGCGTATCTGCCGGGGGTGATGCCGGGGCAGCGGTACGGCTTCCGCGTGCACGGTCCGTACGCGCCCGAGCACGGCCAGCGGTCCAACTCGGCGAAGCTGCTGCTCGATCCGTACGCGAAGGCGATCAGCGGTTCGGTCACCTGGGGCGAGGAGGTGTACGGCTACCACTTCGACGAGCCCGAGCGGCGCAACGATCTCGACTCGGCGCCGCACACCATGTCGTCGGTGGTGGTCAACCCGTACTTCGACTGGGGTGACGACCGGCGCCCGCGCACCGAGTACCACCACACGGTGATCTACGAGGCCCATGTGAAGGGCCTGACGATGCGCCACCCGGCGCTGCCCGAGGAGCTGCGCGGCACCTACGCGGCACTCGCCCACCCCGCGATCATCGAACATCTGACCGGACTCGGCGTCACGGCCCTGGAACTGATGCCGGTCCACCAGTTCGTGAACGACCACCGGCTGGTGGACATGGGCCTGAACAACTACTGGGGCTACAACACGATCGGCTTCTTCGCCCCGCACAACGCGTACGCCTCCTGGGGCGACCGCGGCCAGCAGGTCCTGGAGTTCAAGTCGGCGGTGCGGGCGCTGCACGAGGCCGGCATCGAGGTCATCCTGGACGTGGTCTACAACCACACCGCGGAGGGCAACCACCTCGGCCCGACGCTGTCCTTCAAGGGCATCGACAACGCGCAGTACTACCGGCTCATGGAGGACCAGCGGTACTACATGGACACCACGGGCACCGGGAACTCGCTGCTCATGCGGTCCCCGCACGTGCTCCAGATGATCATGGACTCGCTGCGCTACTGGGTCACCGAGATGCACGTCGACGGCTTCCGCTTCGACCTCGCGGCCACCCTGGCCCGGCAGTTCCACGAGGTGGACCGGCTGTCGTCGTTCTTCGACCTGGTCCAGCAGGACCCGGTGGTGTCCCAGGTGAAGCTGATCGCCGAGCCGTGGGACGTGGGCGAGGGCGGCTACCAGGTGGGCAACTTCCCGCCGCTGTGGACCGAGTGGAACGGCATGTACCGCGACACCGTGCGGGACATGTGGCGGGGCGAGCCGCGCACGCTCGCGGAGTTCGCGTCCCGGCTCACCGGCTCCTCGGACCTCTATCAGGACGACGGCCGCCGTCCGCTGGCCTCGATCAACTTCGTGACGTGCCACGACGGTTTCACGCTCAACGACCTGGTGTCCTACCACGAGAAGCGCAATGAGGCCAACGGCGAGGACAACCGGGACGGCGAGAGCCACAACCGGTCCTGGAACTGCGGCGCGGAGGGCGAGACCGACGACCCCGACGTCCTGGCGCTGCGGGCGCGCCAGCTGCGGAACTTCATCGCGACACTGATGCTGTCCCAGGGCGTGCCGATGATCAGCCACGGCGACGAGTTCGCGCGCACCCAGGGCGGCAACAACAACGCGTACTGCCAGGACAACGAGATCTCCTGGGTCCCGTGGCCGGGCGAGGGCGACGAAGCCGCTCCCGGCTCCGCCGAACTGCTGGAGTTCACGCGCGCGATGGTGTGGCTGCGCAAGGACCACCCGGTCTTCCGCAGGCGCCGCTTCTTCCACGGCCGCCCCGTGGAGGGCACCCACGACGATCTGTCGGACATCGCCTGGTTCACTCCGGCGGGCGAGGAGATGGTCCAGCGCGACTGGAACTCGGCGCAGGCGGGCGCGATGAGCGTGTTCCTCAACGGCAACGCCATCTCGGAGCCGGATTCCCGCGGGGAGCGCATCGCCGACGACTCGTTCCTGCTGATGTTCAACGCCTCGCCGAAGACCCTGGAGTTCGTGGTACCGGTCAACCACGGCCGTCAGTGGCAGGTCGTGATCGACACGGCCCGCCCGGAGGGCGTGGCACCGGGTACGGGCGCGAAGGTGGCGGCGGGCGACCGCCTGACCCTGGTGGACCACAGCCTGACGGTGCTGCAACGCCCGGCGTAGTCCTTCTCACGGCCCCCTGCGGCCCTCCACGCGCGCGTGGAGGGCCGTTTTCGACGGCCGTGTGCGGGAGTCGATGACACGAAAGGCGGTGGGGCGGGTACGTAGGTTCCCATGACACCTGAGCGTCCTGACCCGGTCGTGCCCACGGCGACCTATCGGCTGCAACTCCAGCCCGCGTTCCCGTTCGGTGCCGCGGCGGCCGCTGTGCCGTATCTGGCCTCGCTCGGCGTCTCGCATCTGCATCTGTCACCGTTCCTGGAGTCCGTCCCGGGTTCGACGCACGGCTACGACGTCGTGGACCACACGCGCGTGCGCGGTGAACTCGGCGGCGAGGAGGGGCTGCGCGCGCTCGCGCACACCGCGCGGGAGCACGGTCTCGGCCTGGTCGCGGACATCGTGCCCAACCACATGGCCATGTCCCCGCGTCACAACCGCCCCCTGTGGGAGGTGCTCCGGGAGGGCCCGGGCTCGCCGTACGCGCGGTGGTTCGACATCGACTGGGAGGCGCAGGACGGGCGCCTGCTGCTGCCGGTGCTCGGGCAGCCGCTCGGCGAGGTGTGGGACCTGTTGAAGGTCGAGCGGTGGCGGGACGCGCACCTGGGGTACGACGGCCACGTACTGCGCTACTACGACCATGTGTTCCCGTTGCGCGAGGGCACCGAGGAGCTGCCGCTGCCGCAGCTCGTCGACGCCCAGTGGTACCGCCCGGCGTGGTGGCGGCTGGCACGCACCGAGCTCAACTACCGGCGCTTCTTCAGCATCTCGGAGCTGATCGGGGTGCGGGTCGAGGACCCCGAGGTGTTCGCGGCGACACACGGGAAGCTGCTGGAGCTGCTCGCCGACGGGGTGGTGGACGGGCTGCGGGTCGACCACCCGGACGGGCTCGCGGACCCGGGCGGGTATCTGCGCCGGCTGCACGAGGCGAGCGGGGGCCGCTGGACGGTGGTCGAGAAGATCCTGGCCGACGGGGAGCACCTGCCTGCGGGCTGGCCGGTCGCGGGGACCACCGGCTACGACGCCCTGCGGCACGTGGACGGCCTGTTCACGGATCCGGCGGGCGTGGGCGAACTCCTCGGCCAGTACCGGCGGTTCGCGGCTCCTCAGGCCGACCGGGGCGGGCACTGGGAGGCGACGGTACGGCGGGCCGCGTACAAGGTGGTGACGCACGAGCTGGCCACCGAGGTGGACCGGCTGACCCGCGTGGCGAACCGTCTCTGCGCCGCCTCCCAGGACCCCGCGCTGCGCGACCGCGCCCCCTGGGCCCTGCGTACCGCGCTGCGCGAGCTGCTGGTCCGCATGGAGGTCTACCGTCCCTACACGCCCGGGGACACGGCCTCCGTGGTCACCGAGGAGGCCGCCGCGGAGGCCCGGCAGGCGTTCGTCGTCCCGGAGGAGGCCGGGGCCGTGGACGTCGTACGGGACCTGCTGCTCGGGCAGGGCCGCGACGCGGACGGGCCCGGGCATGGGGAGTTCCGGGACCGGTTCGCGCAGACCTCGTCGGCGCTGCGGGCCAAGTCCGTGGAGGACACGGCGTTCTACCGGTATGTGCCGCTGCTGTCGGCGAACGAGGTCGGCGGCAGCCCGGGCGGTCCCGCGGTGTCCCCGGAGGACTTCCACGCCTACTGCGCGCGCGTGCAGCGCGACTGGCCGGCCACGGGGACGGTGCTGTCGACGCACGACACGAAGCGCAGCGCCGACGTACGCGCGGCTCTGGCCGTGCTCACCGAGTGCCCGCAGCGCTGGGCCGACGTCCTCGCGGAGGTCACGCGTGCCGGTGAGGGCGTGCCCGACGCCCAGTTGGCGTGGGCGGCCTGGCAGACGGCCTTCGGCCTGGGACCGGCGGACAGTGAGCGCCTCCAGGGCGCCCTGCTGAAGCACGTCCGGGAGGCGGGCCTGCACACCGCCTGGACGGAGCAGGAACCGGCGTACGAGGAGGCGGTGGCGGCATTCGTGGCGGCGGGCCCGTGCGGGGCGCCCGGCGAGCACGTGGCCGCGCTGCGGAGCGTCCTGGAGCCCCATGTCCGGTCGAACGTCCTGGGCTCGGCCCTGGTCCATCTGACGATGCCGGGCGTTCCGGACCTCTATCAGGGCACGGAGAGCGAGTACCGGGCCCTGGTGGACCCGGACAACCGCCGTCCCGTCCGGTTCCCTCCCGAGGCTCCCGGCGAGAAGGACGAGCTGACGGCGACGGCACTGCGGCTGCGCGCACGGCGCCCGGCGGTGTTCGGCGACACGGCGACGTACACGCCGCTCGTCGCGGAGGGTCCGGCGGCGGCGCACTGTGCGGCGTTCGCGCGCTCGGGGGAGGTGGTCACGGCGGTGACCCGGCTGTCCCTGAGGCTGGCCGACTCGGGCGGCTGGCTCGACACACGGTTGCCGCTGCCGCCGGGCCGGTGGGCCGATCTGCTGTCTCCGGAGCGGGAGTTCACCGGGCACGCGCGCGTGGCGGAGCTTTTCGCGCGGCTGCCGGTGGCACTGCTGGAGCGTGTCGGCGAGGAGTGAGAGGGCGAGGGAGCGGGAGCGGGAGCGGGGGGGCGTGAACACTGCGCCGCACGCCTTTGCAAGCACCCATGCGCCCGGCGTACAGAGGCGCGCGCTCCCGGCGCCCACACGGGACCACCGGCGCGTAGTGGTGAGCGGCGTCGCCCTCTTCGCACCCCGCCGATGGCCCGCGTACGCGCCCTCGGCGGGCGGTGTGCGGCCGTCCCGCACGGCAGACGCCCCTGCCGTGCGGTCCCGTCGGCGGTGAATGCTCCTTGGCGCCCCCTGGAGCCGCCCCCGCCACCTCCTTGACAGTTCCTGGACGCCATGGGGTACTGCGGATTGCGACGCAGGATGGACCAGACGGGGGTGAGTCTCCTGCCGGAGCAGCGCTACCCCAGTGTGAACGAACTCGTCTCGTCCGCCCGGGCGCTGGCGGCTCACCGGCCCGGCCTGTGCACCTTCAGGCAGGTGGGCTCCTCCCGCGCCGGACGGCCTCTGTATCTGCTGTCCGTGGGCCACGCACGACATGCCGTGCTCGTCGTCGCGGGCGCCCACGCCAACGAGCCCACGGGCGGCTCCACGCTCCTGTCGCTCGCGGCACGGGCCGTGCACGACCGCGAGTTGCGGTCGGGCACCTCCTGGCACTTCCTGCTGTGCGCCGACCCGGACGGGGCCAGCCTGCACGTCACGCCGTCGCCGCGCACCCTGCTCGACTACCACCTCGGCTTCTACCGGCCCGCCGGGCCCGAGCAGCCCGAGTGGGCGCCCTCCGTGCTGCCGCCCGACCGGCTGCCGCCGGAGACCCGCGCCCTGACCGGTGTCATCGACGAACTGCGCCCCTACCTCCAGGTCACCCTGCACGGCACCGACGTGGGGGGCAGCTGGGTGCAGCTGACGAAGGACGTCCCCGGGCTCGCCGAGCCGTTCGCCAAGTCGGCGGCGGAGCTGCACATCCCGGTGGAGACGGGTGCCTCGGACGCGGCGGGCTGGCCCGCGTCGGGGCCCGGCGTGCACGTGATGCCGGCGCCGGGCTCGGACGCGGCGTACCCGAGCATGCCGGACGACGCCCGGCACAGCACCTGGTACCACGCCCACCGCTACGGCGGTCTGACGGCGGTCGTCGAGGTGCCGATGTGGGCGAGCGACCTGGTGGACGACCCGGCCCCGCACCCCGCGCCGGCGGCGGCGATACGGCGGCTGGCGGGCCGGCTGTTGCGGGACGGGGTGGAGGTCGAACGGGTCCTCGCCGACGCGCTGCCCCGGCTGACGGGGGCCGAGGGGCCCCTGTTGCGGGCCGCCCAGTGGGCGCTGGAGCTGGTTCCCGGACTGGCCGCCGACTGGACGCACACGCCGCCCGCCGACACGACGATGGCGTACGTCGGCAGCGTGGACGCATTCGGCCGGAGGCTGCCGCTGCGCGCCGCCGCGATGCTGCTGCGGGTCCTGCGGGAGACCGACGACCGCGCGGCACCGCACCTCGAACACCTGGTCGCGTCCTGGAGCGAGGCCTTCATGGACCGCTTCCGCGCGCGCTGGGTGCCCCTGGAGCATCAGGTCGAGCACCAGGCCCGCACGGTGGTGGCCGCGGCGCGGCACGCGCGCGAGGGCGCGCCTCGGAGATAGACAGGCGAAACCGTTCGCCGCTTCGGAGCGCCCCCGATGAGGCTCTACAGGGCGAACACCGCGCCGGTCCTCGCCCCCAGTTCGCACCCGTTGGAGAAGGTCCTGTCGTACTCCAGCGGGCGGCCGTTCCACTCGCCCTCCGCGTGCACGGTGACGGGCGAGTAGAGCATCGGGCAGAGGGTCTTCCTCGGCGGGATGCCACCGATGTCGCCGTCCGCCGCGGCGAGTTCCGCGCAGGCGCGAGCCGCCTGCGCGTGGCCCAGGGGCGGGTCGCACAGCACGAGCGTGCCGCGGGTGTCGCCGCCCGGCTCGCCGCGGCTGACGGTGACGTAGAGCCAGTTGCCCCGGGCGTCCTCCTGGGGAGCCGCCTGGGCCGGGGTGGAGCCCGCGAGGAGGAGGCCGACGGCCAGCAGGGCACCGTGTACCGCTCGCGCGGCGGGGACGGGCCTGATGATCCGGGCGGGCCTGATCGTGTTGCCGGTGCTGATCGTGTGGGTCATTCCCTGTGCATCGGCACCGCGGTCCCCGCACCCCAGCCCGGCTCACCCGAACGTGAGCCCGCGCGCGTGCTGCGGCCCGCCAGTTCGAACGCGGCGAGCGCCACCCGGGACTGGTACTCCGCCTGACGGGCGACCGGTATCCAGCGCGCCCCGCAGCCGTCGCGGTAGTCGGCGCACCACTCGTCGATCAGCCGGTCGAGCGCGCACAGGACGTCTGCGGCCCCCGGCCCGGCGCCGCGCGCCAGCTGGTGCAGCAGCCCCGCCGTACGCAGCGCCAACCGCCGCCCGGCGATGCGCAGGGTGGCCAGGTGGGCGTTGCCGAGCGGTGGCAGCCGGTGCGCGGTGCCGTCGTCCGTGTCGGGGTCCCAGGCGTCGGCGAGACCGGGGCAGACCAGTAGGTAGTCGTCCACCGGGGCGAGGAGACGGTCCGCGTCCGGCACGAGCGCGAGGTGGGGCCGCAACCGCCCCAGGACCACCTCCAGAAACCGCGTGTCGTGCCGCAGCGTGTGGCTGACGGTGCGCAGCACCGCGTCGGCGTCGACGGGACGCGTGTCGTCCTCCACGGCTGCCACGCCCCACATGGGTGCCTCGACGATCGCCGTCACGGTGCCGTGCCGGTGCGGATGGAACCAGGTCGACTCGACGGCGGCCTCCGTGATGGCGGCGGCCAGATCGCCACGCCTCGGCGGCGGTATCCGGTGCACGGCGGGTCCCAGCCTGGGCCAGTACAGGGTGTCGAACGCGCCCAGCTCGCGCGGGATGCCGAGCCGTGCCGCCGTCTCGGCGACGCGCTGCGGGAGGCCCGGCAGGTCCCGGGTGAGTTCCACGAAGGCGCCGCCGACGTCGACGCCGTGCAGCGAGCACTGGAAGAACGGCCGCAGTTCGTCCTGCAGGGCGAGCAGCGCGCGGGTCTCCGGCAGGGCGGCCCCGGCCGCGCCGTCGGGCAGCCATTCGGGCTGTTCCAGGAAGCCGGGCCGGAAGAAGTTCCGGAAGTAGTGGCCGAGGGTGTAGGGACCCGCGAGCCAGCCCTCGTTGCGGCGGGAGCCGTCGGGATCGAGGCACAGCAGGAGGTTCCAGGTGGCGTCCGCGCGGACGGTCGGTCCGGGGTCGGCGAGGGCCCGTTCGGCCAGCCGGAGGGCGGTCGCGCCGCCCACGGGCTCATTGGCGTGCGGCCCGGCGACGATCAGGGCGTGACGGCTGCCGTGTCCCACGGAGAGCAGCAACAGGGGTGTGCCCGCGCGCGAGGTGCCCACGGTGCGCAGCCGGGCGTCGGCGGGGTGACGGGCGACGAGTGCGGCGGCCCGGTCGGCCAGCTCGTCCACGGACGGATAGCGGAGGAGCGGCGACAGGGCAACCTCCACAGCGGGGCCGTCGGTTCACTTGGGGTACATGGCGCACGCACAGTCAGTCACGACTGACGGGTCACGTCAACACCACGGCACGCAAAGTGAGTTGCTCCGACGAGGCAACGCCCGCGGAAGCGCTTTCACTCCGCCGAGAGGCGGAACGCCATGTGCCCGAAGCCGATCTGGTCGCCGTCCCGGACGACGGCCGCGCCGATCACGCGACGCCCGTTGACCGTCGTACCGTTGGTCGAACCGAGGTCGCGCAGCACCCACAGGCCGCCCTGGCGCCGGAGTTCGGCGTGGACGCGCGAGACCGTCTCGTGGGTGAGCCGCAGTCCGTTGGCGGGGTCGCGTCCTATGCGCAGCGGGTGGCCGTTGCCGGGGTGGGGCAGCAGCAGCTTGGGGAGCCGTTCGGCCTGCCAGGCCCTGCGCAGTCGTACCGTGAAGCCGGAGACCGCTTCGACCGTCCCGAACACCAGACGGGAGAGGCGCTTCTCGGTGGGCAGGTCGGCGGTGAGGACGGCCAGTTCGTCGGAGCGGCGGGCGGCCAGCGCCAGTTCCATGCGCCGGATGAACGTGTCGTGCGAGAGCCGGCCCAGAGCCACCCCTTCCCGGAGTGCCTTCAGCGCCCTGTCGCGCTCCGCGTCGGAGAGGCGCGGTGGGTATGTGTGGAACTCGAAGGACGACGTCACGTTCGTGATTGTCGGGCAGCGCGCGCGGGGTGTCCACAAAACACGGAAACGGCGGCCCGCAGGGCCGACCTGACGACACGCTCGGCAAAGGTGAGGATTCGAGCACGGACCGTCGGCGTTTGAAGCACCATGGGACGGGCTACGTCCCGGTGAGCACCGCTCGGCAGAGTAAGGGGATCCGTCCGTGCACTTCGAGGTGTGGGCACCGCAGGCCAGTCGTGTGACGCTCCGGTGCGACGGCGCCACGCGCGCGTTGGAGCGCGATCCGGAGCGCACGGGCTGGTGGTCCGGCGAGGCCGAGGCCGGGGACGGGTCGCGGTACGGCTTCGCCGTGGACGACGGCCCCGTGCTTCCCGACCCCCGCTCGCGCCGCCAGCCGGACGGTCCGGACAGGCTGAGCGCCGTCGTCGACCACGGGCGCCACACCTGGCGGACCGAGTGGGCGGGCCGCGCGCTGCCGGGTGCGGTTCTGTACGAGCTGCACGTCGGCACGTACACGCCCGAGGGCACACTGGACGCGGCGGCCGAGCGGCTCGGCCATCTCGTGGAACTGGGCGTCACACACGTCGAGTTGATGCCCCTGTGCCCCTTCCCGGGGCGGCACGGCTGGGGGTACGAGGGGGTCTCTCTGTGGGCCGTGCACGAACCGTACGGCGGTCCCGAGGCGCTGAAGCGCTTTGTCGACCGGGCGCACGCACTCGGTCTCGGCGTGATCCTCGACGTCGTGCACAACCACCTGGGGCCGTCGGGCAACTATCTGCCCGCCTTCGGTCCGTACTTCACGGACACGCATCAGACGCCCTGGGGCTCGGCGGTGAACCTGGACGCGCCCGGGTCGGACGAGGTGCGCGCCTATCTGCTCGGCAGCGCGCTGGCCTGGCTTCGCGACTACCGGATCGACGGGCTGCGGCTGGACGCGGTGCACGCACTGCGGGACACGCGCGCGTGCCACTTCCTGGAGGAGCTGTCGACGGCGGTGGACGGCCTCGCCGCGGACCTGGGCCGGCCGCTGTCCCTGATCGCCGAGTCCGACCTCAACGACCCGCGGATCGTCACCCCGCGCGCGGGCGGCGGTCTCGGACTGCACGCGCAGTGGAGCGACGACTTCCACCACGCCCTGCACACGGCACTGACCGGTGAGTCGCGGGGCTACTACGAGGACTTCGCGCGGGCCCCGTTCGCGGCGCTCACCAAGACGCTCTCGGGCGGCTACTTCCACGACGGCACGTACTCGACCTTCCGGGGCCGCGCGCACGGCCGCCCGCTCGACCGCACGGGGGTCGCCGCACACCGGCTGCTCGGCTACACGCAGACCCACGACCAGGTCGGCAACCGCGCCCAGGGAGACCGTCTTTCGGCCGCCCTCTCCCCCGGACTGCTCGCCTGCGCCGCCGCCCTGATGCTCACCGGGCCGTTCACACCGATGCTGTTCATGGGCGAGGAGTGGGCGGCGGGCACTCCCTGGCAGTTCTTCACCGACCACACGGACGCCGACCTCGCGGAGGCCGTACGGCGGGGCCGGCGACGGGAGTTCACGTCGCACGGCTGGGCCGAGGAGGACGTGCCGGACCCCCAGGACCCGGCGACCCGCGACCGCTCCTGCCTCGACTGGTCGGAGCCCCGACGCGAGCCGCACGCGCGCGTGCTGTCCTGGTACCGGGACCTGATCGCCCTGCGCCACGCCCAGCCCGACCTCACGGACCCGGACCTCTCGGACATCAAGGTCGCGTACGACGAGGAGGCCCGCTGGATCGGCTTCCGCCGCGGGGACGTACGGGTGGTGGCGAACCTCGCCCCGAAGTCGGCGGCGATCCCCCTGGGCCCGCGACGGGCACGGGTGCTGGCCGCCTGGGAACCGGTCGAACTGCCGGGCGCCGACGGGTTGTTGCACGTTCCCGGGGAGTCCTGCGTGGTGCTGGAGCAAGGGTGAGCGCGGGGTGAACCTACCCCTGCTCGTCCTCCTCCCGCAGCTCCGTCACCCGCTCCAGCAGGATCGCCTCCCAGGCACGCCGCAGTTGGGCCCTGCGGAGCGGCAGCGGGCCGGCGTCGCGGCCGGCGAGGCTCTCGGCCAGCCGGACGACCGTGTCGCAGCGGGCGAGCCACAGTCCGCGCAGACAGGGCCGGGCCGCGTACCCGGCGAGGGTGGCGGCCCGTACGGCCGCGGGCGAGCCGACCGCGAGGGCGAGTCCGGCGATGTCCTCGGCCGGGTCGCCGACGACCGCGTGGGTCCAGTCGAGGACGCCGCGCACCCGCCCGTCGGCGCTCACCGCCAGGTGCTCGCCCCTGAGGTCGTGGTGGACGAGAACCGCCGTACCGGCCTGCGCGGCGAGCTGCGTGGTGGCGGACGGAGTCAGCTGGTGGAGGCGCGCGGGGTCGAACTCGTCGGCCGCGGCGAGGCGTTCGGCCGCGCCTTCGGCGGCCCGGCGCAGCGCCTCCAGGGAGCGTGGCCCGACCCGCGGCACACCGAGCGTCTCGGCCTGCCGTACGGGCACCTCGCGCAGCCCCGTGAGCAGCGCGGCCAGGTCGGCCTCGCCGACGGCGGAGACGTCGTGCTCCTCCGCCGAGCCACCGGGCACCCTGGTGTCCAGCGCGTAGGCAAGTCCGTCGGCCCACTCGCCGTGCGCCACGCCGACGGGGACGGCGAGGCCGATGTGCGGGCGTACGAGGTCGCGCAGGCGCGGTTCGCGGCGAAGTCGCGCGGAGGTCTCGCGGTCGTGGGCGAGGCGCAGTACGTGCCGGGAGCCGATCCACCAGGTGGAGTGCTCACCGCCCGCCCCGCCCGCGTCGGCGGGCCGGACGTCGGGTCCGGGGGTGCCGGTCGTGCCGTCCGTCAGCAGGGATCGGACCAGTGTGCGGACCGTGTCCGCGGTGGGTGTCGGTGCCTGGGTCATGGTCGCGCCGCTGTCGTCCGGGGGTGAGGGCGGGAATGGGCTCCTGAGTGCGGTCAGTCCACTATGACCATCTCGCGGGTGGTGTTGTTGAGTCGCCGGCCGCCGTCGCCGGTGACCGTGACGATGTCCTCGATGCGTACGCCGAAGCGTCCGGGCAGATAGACGCCGGGTTCCACGGAGAAGCACATGCCCGGGACGAGGGGCCGTTCCTCGCCCTCGATCATGTACGGCGGTTCGTGCGTGGTGACGCCGATGCCGTGGCCGGTGCGGTGGATGAAGTACTCGCCGTACCCGGCCTCGGTGATGACCGCACGGGCCGCCCGGTCGACGTCCTGGCACGCGGCGCCGGGCCGCACGGCCCGGAAGCCCGCCTCCTGGGCTTCGCGCACGATGTCGTGGACCCGGCGCTGTTCGGCGTCCGGTTCGCCGACGTGGACCGTGCGGGAGGTGTCGGAGCCGTAGCCGTGCAGAAGGCCGCCGAAGTCGAGGACGACCATGTCGCCGTGCTCGATGACGCGGTCGCCGGCCTCGTGGTGCGGATTGGCGCCGTTGGGGCCGGAGGCGACGATCGTGAAGTCGACCTGGGAGTGCCCGAAGCGCCGCAGCAGATCGGCCAGGTTGCCCGCGACGTCACTCTCCCGGCGTCCGCCGAAGGGAACCCTGCGGATCTCCTCGTACGCCGCGTCGGCAGCCGCGCCCGCGGCTGCCAGACGGGCCAGTTCCGTCGCGTCCTTGACCGCGCGCAGCATCGGCAGTCCCTCGGTGAGCGAGACGTACGAGCTGCGGGGCAACGCCTGCTGGAGTGCCAGCAGGTGCAGTGCCCACGCGTTGTCGCTGACCCCGAAACGGCCTGTCGCGTCGAGGAGGGCCGCGGTGGCCGCGTAGGGGTCCTTGCCGTCGGTCCAGTGGCGCAGGGTCAGGGCGGGCGCGCCCGCCGCGTGGGCCGCGTCCGGGGCTTCCAGGGCGGGCACCACGAGGACCGGGTCCTGTCCGGCGGCCAGCACGAGCAGGGTGAGGCGTTCGGTGACCGCGGTGGGCGCGTAGCCGGTGAGCCAGACGAGGTCGGGTCCGGGCGCCACCAGGAGCCCGGCGAGCCCCGCGTCCTCGGCGGCCCGTACGGCGCGCCCCATCCGCGCCCGGTAGTCGTCGGCGGTGAAGGGCGCGGGCGTGCTGCCGGTCATCCGGGCCTCCATGGAAGGGCGAGGGGCTACGGGCAGCATCCTGCCCGGATGCACGGGGCGGCGCGAGCCGATTGACGGCCCCCACCACCTGCGTCACCCACCCCGACCCCTTGAACTAACGGGAGGTAGTTGAGCAACCATTAGATCTAATGGTTAGATCTACCCGAACCATTAAGGGAGGCGGAAGGTCATGCTCGTACTCGCCCACATCAGCGATCTGCACCTCGACGGAACCGCACGGTCGACGGCACGCGCCGAACAGGTGCGCGACCGACTGTGGGAGCTGCCGGGGCACGTGGACGCCCTGCTGGTGACCGGGGACATCGCGGACCACGGCACGGAGGCCGAGTACGAGGAGGCAGCGCGCATCCTCGGGCTGCGCACCGGCGACGCACCCTTCCCGGTGCTCACCTGCCCGGGCAACCACGACAGCCGCGCGCCCTACCGCAAGGCACTGCTCGGACTGCCCGCCGCCGAGGGGCCGGTGAACAGCGCGCACGTCTTCGACGACGCCGCCGTTCTGATGTGCGACTCCAGTGTGCCGGGCAGCGACGAAGGCGCCCTGGACGACGAGACGTACGACTGGATCGACGGAACGCTCGACGAACTGGACGACGGGGTCCCGGCACTGCTCGCCTTCCACCACCCACCGGTCGCCCTCCACCATCCCCTGCCCGACGCCTACCAGTTGGAAGCACCGGGCCGACTGGCCGCGCTGATGGAGCGCAGGCCCCAGATCGCCGGGCTCGTCACCGGTCACGCGCACACACCGGCGGCCACGGTCTTCGCCGGCCGGCCGCTGCTGGTCGGCCCGGGAGTGACCTGGACCCTCCGGCTGCCCTGGGAGGGCGAGGGGGCCGCGGACCGGGACGCACCGGTCGGCCTCGCCTTTCACATACTGGACGACACCGGGCGGCTGACCAGCCACTTCAGGGTCGTCGTATGAGTGGGGGCGCGGTCAGGTGACGACGCCCGGAACCGCCACCAACTGCTGGTAGCCGCCGCTGCGGTGAAGGACCGTGAGGGTGATCTCGGAACCCGGGCGGGCGTGGGCGACCACACGGGCGAGATCGGACGCCGAGTCGATCCGGTTCCCGCCGAACGCGAGGAGTACGTCGCCCCTGACGAGGCCCGCGCTGTAGCCCGGGCCGGGCACATGGACGCCGACGAGGAGCGCTCCCGCCTTCTCGGCGTCCACGGCCTCGACGCCGAGTGTCGCGGTCACGGCCGAGGGCGGGGAGGCCGGGCTCGCGCCGCCCGAGGACGACTGGGAAGGGCTGGCCCCGGACGGGGATCCTGACTCGGACCGGGACTCGGACCGGGACTCGGTCCCCGCCCCGGAGCCGGACCCGGCGTGCTCCCCGCCCCGCGCGCCCGGCGCCTCCCCGGGCTGCCCCTTCCGCCCGCCCTCTCCCGCCTGACTCCGCAGGTCCGCGAGCTTGCTCAGGCCGATCACCGTGGCACCGAGCGTGCCGAGCCCGACGCCCGCGAGAACCAGGACGGCCCCGATGAACAGGCAGAACAGCAGGGTCGTCAGCCGTCGGCCGCGGCGGCGCGCGGCATGCGGGCGCCGGGCCGGGCGGGGTGTGGTGCCGCCGGCCGGTTCCTGACCGGGCATCGGCTTGGGACGCAGCGCAGTCTGTTCCATGGTTCGCCTCCGCCAGGTGCTCTACCCGGCGCACCGGTGCACCACGAGCCACGAACGAGTGAGACTGACGTGGGATCGGACATGGGCAGCCATAGGCGTCCGAACACGGCGCAGCCGGGGGAAGGTCCGCTGTCACGTGCTGCGGCACGCCGACCGATCACGCCCTGCGGCTGCTGCGACAGAGTCGTTCCGCCGCCGACGCGATACGCGGCGGGCTCTCGGGGGAACGCCGCCACGGGCGTACGGGAACTCGCCGAGGAGACGGCGGAGCGGTCCGCGGCCTCGGCTGACGGACAACGGCCGGGGACCGGCCCCGGCACGGCCCGGAGGCACGCGCGCGGGACCGGTACCGGACTCCCGGCCCGACCGCCGACCGACCGCGACCGGACGGCGGGGAACACTCAGCCGATCGGCAGGGGCGCGCTGCGGTCCGGCAGGAAGCCGTGGGACCGGCTCGCCAGGTGGTCGGACTGGTACCGGGGGACCTCCCGGTGCCAGTTCAGGATGCCGGACAGCCAGTTCCGCAGTTCGGTCACATAGCCGTCCATGGTCGCTCGCGCCTCCTCGGTGAGCTTGAAGTCCTCGTACAGGACGGGGAATTCATGAGCTGCGACATGCTCGAACTGCTGCATGCGCTGGGTCATCAGATCGTGGATGATGCCGAGCGCGGTCGGGTAGTCGCAGCCGAAGAAGTTCTGGACGACGAGGATGCCGTTGTGGATCTCGCCCTCGTACTCGATCTCCTTCTGGTAGGAGAACACGTCGTTGATCAGGCACGCGTAGTCGACGGCCGCGTTCTCCAGCGACCGGACGGGGCCGCTTCGGTAGACCTCCGGAGGGACCGACCGGCCGTGGCCGATCCGGCACAGACTCATGGTGAGGTCGGCGCCGAAGGTGGCGCGGCGCATCTCCAGGTAGTCGATCGGGTCGGGGACCCGGTTCTGGATCTGGTTGGCCAGTTCCCACACCCAGCTCTCGGTCATCACGTCCACCGCGGCACGGAACGTGCGCCGCTGGTCGGGGGTCATCCCGACCGTGGTGCGCCGCCACAGGTCGATCAGGCCGTGTTCCATGGCGTTGACGGGGACCGGGAACCCGTCGCCCTCGATGGGCATGCACGCGGAGAGGCGCTCGGTGCACAGGCGGGCCGCGGCCAGGTCACGGCGGTGGCCGAAGACGAGGGGGTAGTAGTCGTCGCCGTAGGTGCCCCAGGCCAGCCAGGCGGAGCTGAGGTCGAGGGCGTCGGCCGTCGCGTCCGGGTGGATGCCGGCCGCGCACAGCGGCAGGTCGGCGGCGGCGAGCTTGTCCTCGTCCCAGACGCCCTCCTGGAGGATGCCCATGGCGTGCGACCAGTCGACGAGGCGGGACCGCGCGCCGTCCAGGTGCGGGCTCAGAGTGAGCCCGAACGGCATGTAGAAGTCCGGCAGCAGGGACGGGCCGACCTTCTGGTAGGGCACGTGCGTGTAGGCGCGCAGCCGTTCGGCGCCGGCCGAGGCCAGGAGTGCGCCGATGTTGGCGGCGGACGTGCCGAAACCACCGATTCCGAACGGCCGCGACTCCTCCAGGGCTCCTTCGTTCATGTACCGGCTGGAGCGCAGGTGCCACTCGTGGCCGCCGGACTGCCAGTCCTGCAGCCCGCGCGTGTACGCGGCCACCGCGGCGACCTGGTCCGGGGTGAGGCCCTTCTCCAGGGCCAGCCCGGGCACTTCGGTGAGCGCGGTGTGCTCGAACTGGTGGAGCCGTGAGGTGAGGATGTCGTTGACGGTGTCGGCGGCCTCCTGGGTCGTGCACCCGAAGAAGGTCTCAAGGACGAGCACGCCGTTGCTGAGCTCGCCCTCGTCCTCGACCTCCCGCTGGTACGAGAACAGGTCGTTGCGCAGGTGGACGCCGTCCGAGAAGGTCTCCATCAGCACCCTGAGCGGCCTCGACTCCGCTACGGCCGCGGGCACTTCGGCGGTCGCGTACTCCACGAGCCCCGCCGACCAGGGCGCGCCGCCGACCTTGCGGCGCATCTCGATGTACTCGACCGGGTTGGAGATCCGCGCCTCGTTGATGTTGGACAGTTCCCACATCGACTCGTTCAGCAGATGCTCGGTCGCGACCGCGAACCGCCTGCGCCAGTCCACGGACATCGACGGAACCGTGCGCGTCCACAGGTCGGCGAGGCCCGCCTCCACCGGATTCTGCGGCTTCGGTACGGGAGTCGAGAGATCGAGCGGCATGAACAGGGGCAGCCGGTCCAGATAGGCCTTGCCGCCGTCGCGGTCCTGGCTGCGCTTGAAGACCTCGAGGAAGTGGTCGTCGAAGAAGAACACCCACACGTACCAGTCGGTGATCAGTGAGAGGGCGGGTCCGTCGCAGTCGGGGTGCGTGTACGCGCACAACAACCCGTAGTCGTGCGCGTCGAGGTCGGACTGCTCCCAGACGCCTGAGCCCTCCAGCATTCCCATCTCCCGTGCCCAGACGGTCGAATGGGCGCGCGCCTCGTCCAGATGCGGGTTAAGCCGCGCGGGATACGGCATGTAGAAGTGCGGGAGTACGAACGGCTGTGTCATGGGCGGGGCCCTACCCCTGCCCCGGACGCGCCATCCGCGGGGCGGGACATGATCACACCATCGCGTGAATCAGAACCGATTCCGGGATTCCTTACGGGCGTTGTGAGTTCACTCGACATGCGAGGACGGGGAGGGCTCGGAGGACTACGCCGACACCTGAATCACCGCACGCGTGCCGCTCGTCCGCCAGCGCTGCCCCTCCGCGGCGACGAGCGCCGACTCGGTACGGGTGTCGAGGCCGACGATCACGTCAGACTTCAGTGTGCGCAGCGCGGCCACCGGCCCGGGGAAGTACGCGGTGACGTCCGCGAACGGCGTGGTGGGGGGCCGGAGTCGGTCACCGACCAGGCGGCGGTAGTTCAGGTCGCCCTTCATCAGGGTGACCGTGGCCGCGGCGAAGTCCTCGCGGAGGTCACCGGGCATCGCCGTGTACGGGAGCGGTGCGCAGGAGAAGGGGTGGGCGCGTACGACGAGGCGGCCCTCGCCCAGCGCGGACCAGAGGCGGCGGCCGTACTCGGCGGCGGCCCCCGGCGCCCGGGTCAGCCGGCGCAGGGCGTCGACCACGTCGGCGGTGGTCGCGTCGGAGACGAAGTACGGGTGCGGTTTCACGTGCAGGACGGCGTGTTCGGCGTACCCCCGGGTCAACAGGTGGTCCAGGAGCAGCAGGTCGGGGACGAGTTCCCGGCCCGCGTTGTCCGCGACCAGACACACCGTGCCCGCGACGGGCCGGGCGGGCCGAAGCAGCGACCAGAGCGCCTCGCTGTCGTCGGCGACGATTCCTGCCGCCTCCCCGCCCTCGTCAGCGCCGGAGAGCCGGAAGCCGAGGTCGGCCCGGTTGCCCCACAGCGAACCGTGGAGCAGAGCGCGCGCCTGCTCCTCCTGCGGCACACTCACCAGGTCGTCCAGCGCGGCCAGTTCCTCGTCGGTCTCGGGGGCGTCCAGTTCGGCGAGCTTGAAAGGGCGGAAGGGGTCGATCCCGCGCCAGGCACCGCCACCGACGCCCGCACCTCCGCCGAAGTACCCGACCGCTTGCAGGAGTTGGCGGTAGAAGTAGCCCTCCGCCCACAGCCACGGCACGTCGAACCAGGACCGGCCTGCGTACTCCCGGGTCCCCCACTCCTCCCACTGTTCCCGGTCCTCGGCTCCGGCGGGGAGCGGTTCGACGACGCCCTCGGTGCAGTTCTTGAGGAGCGCGTCGAGCGCGCGGTGCTGCTCCGGGCCGTACGGGAACGCGTCCCGGACCTTCTGGATGAGCGCGGGATGCCGTTCGGCCAGCACGCTCCAGGGGAACGAACCAGGCTCGTTGCCGAGGATCACGGGCGGGGACACGGAGTCGGAAGCAGGCATGCGCCTCACCGTACCGTCCGCAAAACACGTGGTCCGGGACATCGTCGGGCGAGGACAGGACAGGCCGAACCCCCCACCGGATCAGCCGCCCACCCCGCCGGGCTCATGCCACCGCCCGTATCTCCCGCTCCAGTTGCGCCACCAGGCCCAGATACCGCGCCCGCCTGGGCGTGGGCACCAGCGCCCGGATGGTTAGCCGCCACATGTCCGCCGTCCGGCGGGGCTGGCGCGCCACCGGCTCCACCGCCCGGCTGACCACACGGCTGCCGACGAAGAAGCTGACGAGGGAGTGGGCCATCGCGTCCACATCGACGTCCGGGTGCACGTCGGACTCCTTGACCGCGCCGAGGAGTTTGCCGGAGGCCATCTCCGACCACTCGCGGAACGGGTGCCGCAGCGGCGGCCGTACGGTGACGTCACCGGCGGCCAGGCGCAGCCCCGCTCTGGCTATCGGGCCCTCGACGGCCATCCTCGTGATCCCGAACGTGACACGGATCAGCGCTTCGAGCGAGGAGTAGCCGCGGCCGTCGATGTCTCTGGCCATCCGCCGGGAGGTCCTGGACTGGATCTCCAGGATGGCGTGGGCCAGGTCCTCCTTCGCCGCGAAGTGGAAGTAGAGGGCGCCCTTGGTGACATGAGCGTGCTCGACTATGTCGCTCAGGCTGGTCGATTCGTATCCATGGCGGTCGAACAGGTCGGCCGCGGCCGTGATGATCGTCGCGCGGGTCTGTTCGGCACGTAACTGCCTCGCCATCGGCGACACCCCTCCTCACCGTACCGGTGCTCCCGAACTCCCCTGAGAAAAACGGGATATGCCGTTTGTTTCTCACTCCCTGTACAAGATAGCCGACCGTTCCGCTGTGCCCACCACACACTCGAAAACCGTGCGCCCCTCCTGTGTTCCCACGACCTTGAGGACCCCTCCGCCGTCGTCGGTCGACTCGATCCAGGTGGGCAGGTCCAATTCGGCGAACTGGTGGAAGGTCGTGTCGAAGGAGACGGGCATCAGGCCCCTGTCGGCACCCGTGCGCGCCAGCGCGGCCTGTTTGGCGGACTCCAGGAGCAACATGCCCGGTATGTGGTCAAGTGGGTGGTCAAAGAAAACAGCATGACCGGTATCAACTCGCAACTGCCAGTGACTTTCAATCTGTTGGGGCAGTGCCAGGACCACGTCCGCCGCCGAGTCCCGGCCCACATCGGCGGCGGACAGACCCGGCGGAACGGGCAGTGCCGTCACGGTGGCTGCCGTTCGGCCGCCGCGCAGCCGGCTGAAGACGGCGCCGCTGGTGCAGGTGAAGGCGACGTCGGCGTGTGCGGCCAGTTCACCGTCCAGCCGTACGTCGGCCTCGTAGCGGGCCGAGACCAGGCGCTTGCCTCGATGACGGAGGTCGGAGAAAGTGATGTCGACGGTGGGTTCGGCCGGCGCCGGCCCCACGCCCAGGTGCTCGGGGTACGTGGTGATCCGGAACTCCTGGAGCACGAACCGGTGGTCCAACGGCACTTTGTACTCGGCGTGGTTGAGCAGGGTTCCGGCCTGCCGCACGGTCTCCACGACGAGCAGCGGATCGTATGCCGTCCGGTCCGGCGACACGTGTAAACAGTGGACCCGCGGCCACTGCGCGCAGACCCTGAACCTGTCGGTTCCCGTTCGGGACCAATCGGTGGGGAACGTCTCCGCGATGGACGCGCGGTGCACGAGTTGGCGCGGAACGCCGGCCGTCATGAGTGGGATTTCGGCAGACTGCGGCACTGGAAGCAATGTCTCTCCCTCTATCCCCCGTATGGCGTGGCAGACGGAAAGGCGCCCGCATCGGTGAGCGATAGAGTACGAGGCGACCGGTTTGTTTTCAACGAGATCAGTCGGTCCGGCCCTATGATCGGCGGTTCCGGCGCGCCTGACCACGCGCCGTCACGCACAGCACGGCACCGATCGGCACTGCTACGGACACCGGCCAACTGGGCGCCAGGGAGGGGCTCTTATGGCGAAACAGGAGCGCGCCATCAGGACGCGCAGAGCGATCCTGGAAGCCGCGGGCGCGGTTTTCGACGAGCACGGCTACACCTCCACCACCATCTCGATGGTGCTGGAGCGGGCCGAGGTCACCAAGGGCGCCCTGTACTTCCACTTCCCTTCCAAGGAATCGCTCGCGCAGGCGGTGCTCGCCGAGCAGGTGCCGTTCGGCAGTGTGCCGGCGCAGCCCTGCAAGCTGCAGGAAATCATCGACATGACGTTCGTGGTCGGCCGGCGGCTGCTGACCAACTCCCTGCTGCGGGGCAGTGTCCGACTGGCGGTGGACCAGGAGACACCGAACCACGTGGATCACGCGGAGCCCTTCAGACAGTGGTCCCAGCGGCTGACGACCCTGATGGAACAGGCCCGGGAACAGGGCGAGTTGCTGCCCACGGTCGACCCGCCGGAGACGGTGGACCTGCTGGTCGGGGGCTTCACCGGCATCCAGCTGATGTCGCGGGCGATGACGGACCGGGCCGATCTCGGCCACCGGCTGTCCGTGCTGTGGGCGCACATCCTGCCGAGCATCGCGGTGCCGGGGCTGCTGCTCGGCCTCGACAGCAGCGCGGACCGGGGCGCGCGGGTCCTCACCTCGATCGAATCCCTCGACCTGAAGGCTTCATGATCCTGCTGACGGGGGCGACCGGCACCGTCGGCGGCCAAGTGGCCCGGCGCCTTCCCGCCGGCGAACCGGTACGGCTGCTGGCCCGCGACCCCGAGCGCGCCGCCGCCCTCGCGGGCCCGCACACCGAGGTGGTGGGCGGCGACTTCGAGGATCCCGCCAGCCTGCGCCGGGCCCTGACCGGCGTACGGTCTGCGCTGCTCGTCACCAGGAATCCACTGACGCACTCCCACGACGAGAACTTCCTGACGGCCGCCCGCGCTGCGGGGGTCGGGCACGCCGTGAAGCTGACCACCCTGTCGGTGACCGAGCCCGACGCCACCGACCTGATCACTCAGTGGCAACGGGAGAACGAGCGGCTGCTACGTGCCTCGGGCCTGTCCTGGACCCTGTTGCGACCGCGCGCGTTCATGTCCAACACGCTGGGCTGGGCCCGTTCGATCCGGGCGGAGGGCTTGGTGCGGAGTGCCAACGGCACCGTCGCCACCGCGGCGATCGACCCGCGGGACATCGCGGATGTGGCGGTACGGGCGCTCACGGATCCGGAGAAGCACACCGCGCGGACATACGCGCTCACCGGACCGGCGGGGGTCACCCCGGTGGAACAGACGGAGATCCTGGGCGAGTTGCTGCGACGACCGCTCAAGTTCGTAGAACTGACGGACGATCAGGTATTGCGAGAGCTGATCGCGCGCTATCCGGAGCCGTTGGCCCACGCCCTCGCGGAGAGTGCCGCGCGGGGACGGCACGGGTCGAAGGCGCAAGTGGAGCCGACCGTGGCGGAGTTGCTCGGCCGGCCGGCGCGCGGGTACCGGGAGTGGGCAGCGGAGCAGCTGGCGGAGTTCGGCGGTCCGGCGGCCGGGTGACGAGCGGGCCCGCATACGACGGCGGGCCGGCCGGCGTCCATCCACGCCGACCGACCCGCCCGCTTCTGTCACACCGCCGGTTCACTCGAGCCGGGGTGTGGTTCGCCCACTGGACCAGAGGATCAGAAGGTGAGCTTCCAGCTGTTGATCCTGCCCGTGTCCGAGGCGGCCACGTCCTGGACGCGCAGCTTCCAGGTGCCGTTGGCCGTCTCGCTGGAGGCGTCCACCGTGTACGTGGTGTTCACGTTGTCGGCGGAGTCCGAGGTGCTGGAGGCCTTCAGCGGGTAGGTCGTGCCGTCGGGCGCGACCAGGGTGATGACCAGGTCACCGCGGTAGGTGTGGGTGATGTCGACCCCGACCTGGAGGGCCGAGGGGGCGTTGCCGGTCCGGCCGGTGACGGCGATCGAGGACTCGACCGCGGCGCCGTTGTCCGGGACGGAGACAGCGGTGCTGGAGGAGAAGACGGTACCCGTCGTGCCGCCGCCGGTGCCGCTCACGGCCTGCACGGTCTTGGCCGCGTCGGCCAGACCCGCACCACAGCCGCCCGAGCAACTACCGGGCAGGGCACGGGCGTTGTTCTTGATGGCCGTCTCGATCTGGGCCGGGGTGAGCGAGGAGTTCGCCGACTTCATCAGCGCGACCAGGCCCGCGATGTGCGGAGTGGCCATGCTGGTGCCCTGGTAGTAGGCGTACGACTCGGTGGACGGGGTCTTCGCGCCGGAGTTCAGCGTGGAGAGGATGCCGTTGGCGGTGCCGGTGCTCATCTCGCCGCCGGGGGCCGAGATGTCCACGACGGAGCCGAAGTTGGAGTACGAGGCCCGGGCGCCGGTGCGTCCGGTCGCGGCGACGGTGATGACGTTGCTGCAGTTCGCCGGGTTGGACGTGGAGGCGTTCGCGTTCTCGTTGCCGGCCGCGACGACCACCGTGGTGCCGCGGTTCACCGCGCCGGTGATGGCGCTCTGGGTCGCCGCGGAGCAGGCGCCGCCCCCACCGAGGCTCATGTTGATGACCTTGGCGACGTTGGCGTTGGCCGGGACACCGGAGACGGTGCCGCCGGACGCCCAGGTGATGGCGTCGATGATGTCGGAGTCGTAGCCGCCGCACTTGCCGAGCACACGGACCGGGGAGATCTTCGCGTTGTACGCGATGCCCGCGACACCCTTGCTGTTGTTGGCGACGGCGGCGATGGTGCCCGCGACGTGCGTACCGTGCCAGGAGGAGCTGCTGCCCTCGTCCTGATCGCACTCACCGTCGGCGTACCAGTCGCCGGGGTCGGCCGGGTTGCTGTCGCGGCCGTTGCCGTCGACGGAGACCGCGGTGTCGGAGATGAAGTCGTAGCCGGCGACGATGTTCGCGGCGACGTCGGAGTGCGTGACATAGCCGGTGTCGATGACGGCGACGGTCACGCCGGTGCCGGTCGCGGTGGTCCAGGCGCCCGGGACACGCATGCCCGCGGTGGACTCGAAGAGGTCCCACTGCTTGGCGTACTCGGTGTCGTTCGGGTCCGCCATCGGCTTCTTGAGGCGGTCCGGCACGACGTAGGCGACCTGCGGGTCGGCCTTGTACTCGGCGATGACATCGGCGACGTCCGTCTTGCTGAGTTCGTCACCCAGGTCGACGAGGGCCGCGCCGGTGCCGAGGCGGCGCTGGAAGTCCAGGTCCTCGCCGGCCTCCTTGCCCTTGGCGGCGGCGTCGGCGTCGGCGGCCTCGTTCGACTTGGCCTCGGCTGCGCCGGCCTTGTAGCCGACGATGAGTCGCTCGGCCGGGGCGGCGACCGACTGCGCGGCGGCGTCGAGGGTGACGCCGGGGGCGACGGGCTCCTGGGCGACGGCGACCGAGGTGGTGGCCGCGGCCACCAGGGCGGCGGAGACCGCGGCGACGGATATCAGCTTCCGCCCCGTGGAACGGGTGGGTGAAGTACGCAAGGGCTTGCCTTTCGGGGCCGTACTCCGGGCGGCGCGGGCAGCGAGGAGTGGCGGGCGAATCGCTTCGTCGTCGAAGCGGCGGGGGGTGCGGTTCGAAAAGCGGCGCGGCGGCCGGCCAAGCGCGAGCGGCCCGTTGCGGGGTTACCTGTGGGGCGGCTGTGGTGGAACAGTAGGCAAAGAGAAGGTCATCCGGATACAGGGGAAACCCTCGATCGGTCCGGATCCACACCCTTGAAAGCCGGAAACCGACCCTGCGTCACGGCCAGTTGACCGGGTTGGGTGAGTTGCGGCGGATTGCCGGTGCCGCCCGACGATTGAACGCGGTCCGTCCGCTTCCCGTACTGCCCGGAAGCAGACCTTTTCCCCTGGTCGAGGAGACGTCCCGGATGACCGCCCACCGCCGTACTCTCTCGGCCACCGCACTCGCGGGCACCGCAGCCTTCGCGGCGCCGCTGTTGCTCATGTTGTCCGTGGCGGGTCCCGCTCAGGCGCACGGAGCCCCGACCTCGCCGGTCAGTCGCGCCTACGCCTGCTCCCCCGACGGCGGCAGCCTGGCCGGTACGGCGGCCTGCCGGGCGGCGGTCACCGCGAACGGCGGGGCGCCCTTCACCTTCTGGGACAACCTGCGGGTAGCGAACGTGAACGGCCGGGACCGCGCGGTGATCCCCGACGGCCGACTGTGCAGCGGTGGGCTGCCCGACTACCGGGGGCTCGACCTCGCGCGCTCCGACTGGCCCTCGACCGCACTGACACCGGGCGCGCGGCTGACGATGACGTACCGCTCGACGATTCCGCACACCGGCACGTTCAGGATGTTTCTGACGAAGCCGGGGTACGACCCGTCCGGCCCGCTGAACTGGTCCGACCTGCCGGACCGGCCGTTCGCCGAGGTCAAGGATCCCTCGATGACGGGCGACGCGTACCGCTTCGGCATGACGCTGCCGTCCGACCGGACCGGCCGCCATGTCCTGTACACGATCTGGCAGAACTCCAGTACGCCGGACACGTACTACTCGTGCTCGGACGTGGTGTTCCCGAAGGCGAAGGGCAGCACCGATGGCTCTGGGGGCGCCGGCGACTCCACCGGCTCCGGTGCCTCCACGCCGACCGCCACCGCCTCGCCCGCGACACGGCCCGGGCCGGCCACCCCTTCGGCCGATCCGGCCGGGAAGACGGCGGAGGCCGTGAAAACGGGACAGGCGGCGGAGTCCGCCGACTCCGCCGCCCCACAGGCCGGGAGCACCGTGGCGGGCACGCCGGTGGCGTCGGCCACCGACGGCACCGGGTCACGGCACCTGGTCGCGGCCGGCGCCGCGGCGGTACTGCTCGCCGTGGTCGCTGCCCTCGTCCTGCGGCTGCGCCGCCGGTGAACACCGGCAGCACAGCCGCTCATTGACGGTTCGTCAGTTGACGAAGACCGTGGCGTTGCCCTGCGTAACGTCCGTCACCGGGGCGTACTTGGCGGTGAAGTAGCCGCTGCTGAAGCACAGCGACGAACCGGACGTCTTGGTGAACGCCTGGGCGGTGAAGTTGATGCTGTTGTCGGCGGTGCCGGTCGTACCGGTCAGGCTGGGCGTCTGGTAGACACAGTTGATGCTGCCCAGCAGGGTGCGCAGCACGACGGTCGTCTGGATGGTGGAGCCGGACGCCGGGGTGACGACGACGGAGCCGTCGGAGCCCACCACGGTGGTGTACGGCAGGTTGTTGACGGTCACGCTGGTCACGCCGAGCACGCCGAGCACATTGCTGGTGCAACTGCCGAAGGTGTGCGCGGTGACCGACTCGGTGGCGCTTCCGGGCGCCACGGGGTTGTCGGTGGCCGTCGCCGTGAAGGTCGACGCCGCACACGAGACGCCGCTGGTGCCGGTCGCGCTGGAGTAGAGGGTGGCGGTGGTGCCGGTGGCGAGGGAGGCGCTGAGGACATCGCCCACGGCGACGGCGTCGCCGCCCGCGCTGTTGATGGTGAGCACGGTGTCGGCGGCGGACGCGGGGGTGACCGCGGCGACCGAGAGCCCGGCGACGGCGGCGGCGAGGGCGAGGGCGGAGCGGGTACGAGTACGCATGATGCGGGTGCCTCTTTCTGGAACGGGGGGTGTTGAGGGGTGGTGTCGAAGAGGTCGGGACACGCGAAAGTACGCGTGCCGAACGCATGAAGGACGCGGGAAAGACGGCGTTGCCGGCCCGTGACGCCTTCTCCGTACGTGACGGACCGGCAACGACAACCGGCCGGTGGCCGGCAGGAAGGCTTGGAGGGAGGCTTCCTGCCGGACCGGGCGGAACAGGGCGAACCGGCGGTGGCCCAGGGGGGAAACGGCCATGCCGGTGCCTCGGAGGCGGACTTCGGAATGAGCAATGAGTCCGGGAAGAGCGATGACTCGCATCGCTGCGGATCCGGCGCCACGGATCCGGGGAAACCAGGTCGAGTTGTAGACCTGAGGAACCGTCAACGTCAATACATCGGACGGAAGTTGATGTCTCCCGTCGAACTTTCCCACTGCTTCCGCTCGAACTTCCACGGGCGCCCTCGGCCCCCGGGACACCCCTCCGAGGGCCCTCAGGACCCCCCGAACGGCCCTCGATCGGCCCGCGAAGTCACAGGTGGAGCATAATCCGCACCCTTTTTCCACAACTCCCTTGACCCTCTAAAGTAACCACGGGTAACTTCCTCGGCGGCTACTGGGGCGTAACCGTGAAAGCCCTTGCAACCGCCGGGAGTTGTGAGGAGACGTACGCCGCAGCCGCTGTCCGCGCCAGGACAACGTGCCACAGAAGCTTGACCAGCATTGACGCAGTTGACTATGTACTGGGAGCAGCCATGGCCTCGTCCTCGGACGCCTCGTCGTCCGCCGGATCCAACCCCGAGCAGCCAGGAAGCGCTAGCGCTTCCGAGGGCGCCGGGGCCGCGGGATCCACCAACGTGTCCGAATTCTTCGAAGGTGCCGGAAAGGGCACCGAGCGGCGCGGGCGGGTCCGTGGACGCCGCGCCGCGATGATGGCGGTGCCGGCGACCATGGTCGCCGCGACGCTCGCGGTTCTCACCGCAGAGGGCGCCCTGGGTGTCCAGTTCGCCATCTCCGGCATGCCGTTCACGGTCACCGCGACCGAGATGAACGGCACCGGTTTCGAGCAGTTCGGCGGCCTCGACCACATGATCGAGAACAGCCCGAACGAGGGCGACACCGGCGGCCAGGTCCTGGTCATCACCACCGCGATCAAGAACGCGACGATCACCAAGCTGTGCCAGAGCGTCGACCTCGGCGGCGTCAACCTGCTGATCAAGGCGGGCGGCAACGGCACTCCGGTGTCCGCGACCGACCTGACGCTCGACGGCACCGAGCAGTCGGGTGACGCGTCCTTCAGCAACATCGAGATCGGCAACGACGCCAGCACGCTCGACAAGGCGGGCGTCAAGGGTCCGGCCGGTGTCTTCAGCCAGCAGGCGGACACCATCCGCATCGCCAACCTGCGGTCGACCAACTACGCCACCACGGCGGCCGTGTTCAAGCTGCCCGGGCTGAAGCTCAGCTTCAGCGATTCGGGTTGCTGATGTTGGGCATGGACCAACAGGAGGTGGGGCCCGCTTTCAGAACGTGGCGGGCCCGCCGTCCGTTCCTGGGCGGGCTGCTGCTCACCCTGGGCGGGGTGGAGATCCTCATCACGATGAAGGTCTCCCTGAAGATCGTCGTGCATCTGGGTATGCAGGGCCTGGCGGGTTTCATGCTGCCGGCGCTGATGGTGGTGTGCGGTCTGTTGATCCTCTTCAACCCCGCGCAGCGCCTGTTCTACTCGATCGTCGGCATCATGCTGACGCTGGGCACGTGGGTCACCTCGAACCTCGGTGGCTTCTTCGTGGGTCTCGCCCTCGGAGCCGTGGGCAGCTGTATGGCCTTCGGCTGGCTGCCGGACCAGGAACCGCGTGTCAGCCGCCGCCAACGGCGCAAGGACAAGCAGCAGGGCAAGGCCGCCATGGCGGCCCCGGACGCTGTGGAATCACATGAGCCCGCAGCGGCGGACGGCGGTCAGGAAGACGGAGACGGCAGCCTGCGCGGCTCGATCCGCTCCTCCACCACCGCGTCACCCTCGCACCTGACGACATAGGCACCCCTGCCCGGCAACTCCGCGACCGCCTCGACGAGTTCGGTTCCTCGGTAGACGAGGCCGACCCCGTCGTCGGTGCAGTGCGTGGTGGGCAGGGTGCCGTCGGCGACGAGCCGGTGGACCAGCGGGCGGCGGCCCGCGTCACTGTCGTAGTGCACACCGTTGCCGTACGGAAGGAAGCCCAACGCGTCGGTGAGCGGCCGGAGTTCGGGGCCGAAGGAGTCGGTGGTGCCTCCTCTGAACCAGCAGAGGGAACCCGCGCTCACCCCGCTGAGCACCACGCCGGCCTCCCAGGCGCGCCGCATGATCCGGTCGAGGCCGTGCACCCGCCACACCGCCAGCAGATTCGCCACCGAACCACCCATGACCCAGACGACGTCCTGTTCGAGCACCGTGCCCTCGACGTCGTCCAGGTTGGGCATGGGGAAGAGCTGCAGCGGGGTGAGGTCGAAGCCCGCGACCCGGGCGGCCTCACCCATGCGGGCGGTGAAGTGCTCGGCGTCCCCGATGGCCGTGCCGACGTACAGGACGCGCGGTCTGCGGCCGTGGACGCCGGAGAGGTCGACGGCGTGATGCACGAGGGCATCGAACTCCACCATGGTCCGGCCCCCGGCGCGATGTCCGCCGGAGGTCGCGAGGATGGTCGGTTCGGAAGCGGCCATGCTGATGATCTTACCGATCGACGACGGGCTCCCGCCGGTCGGCAACAGACTCGGCGGCAACGGGCTCGGTCCGGTCGACCGCAGGTCCGGCCGATATGCCGCCGCTCACCTGCGAAGTTCCCTCCCCCGCCGACCCGCTCGCCGGCCCGTCGGCCTTCAGTGCCCGCGCCTCGCTCTTGAGGATGCGCATCGAGCGGCCCAGAGCGCGTGCCGTGTCCGGCAGCCTCTTCGAGCCGAACATCACGATGAACACGATCGCCACGACCAGCAGGTGCCAGGGTTCCAGTCCGTTCCGGAGCACAACCTCACCGCCCTTTCCTTCGTCTCACACAACAGTTGCCACTTTGCGCAACTGTACGACCAGGGTGAGACGTGAGAAGGGCGCCGATGACCACCAGCACGAGCAGGCCTGCCGTACCCCAGCGACACCGGTCCGCGGCGGGCAGCCGGCGGCGCAGGCCGGGTCGGCGCGGGCGGCTGGTCCTGGCGATCTGCCTCGCGCTCCTGCTGCTCCTCGCGGCCGGCGCCGGCTGGGTCTATCTGAAGCTGGACAGCGACATCAAGACCTTCGACGCGGGCGGCATCTCGGACAACCGCCCCGCCGCGGGCTCGTCCAAGGGCGAGAACGTCCTGGTCATCGGCTCGGACGCGCGCAACGACGGCAACGCCGCGCTCGGCGGCGGCGACGTCAACGACATCGGCCGCTCCGACACCGCGTTCCTGCTGCACATCTACGCCGACCACAAGAACGCCGTGGCCGTCTCCATACCCCGCGACAGCCTGGTCACCATCCCGCCCTGCAGGCTGCCCGACGGCAAGTGGACGACCGCCCGGCCGCGCACCATGTTCAACGAGGCCTACTCGGTCGGCGAGACCGCCAAGGGCAATCCCGCCTGCACCCAGAACACGGTCGAGAGCATCACCGGTCTGCGTGTCGACCACACCGTGGTCGTCGACTTCAAGGGCTTCGCCGCGCTGACCGACGTGGTGGGCGGGGTGAAGGTGTGCCTCCCCCAGAAGCTGTACGAAGGTGATCTCAACCCCAAACGGCCCACGCGCGGCAAGCTGCTCTTCGACAAGGGCGAACAGACGGTCTCGGGACAGAAGGCGCTGGACTACGTCCGGATCCGGCACGGCATCGGCGACGGCTCCGACATCGGCCGCATCAAGCGCCAGCAGGCCTTCGTGGCAAGCCTGTTGAACGAGGTGAAGAGCAACGGTCTGACTCCGACCAAGCTGCTCCCGCTCGCCGACGCGGCCACCAAGTCCATGACCGTGGACCCCGGCCTCGGCTCCGCCCAGAAGCTGATCTCCTTCGCGATGTCACTGAAGAACATCGACCTGCACAACACCAAGTTCGTCACCATCCCCTGGCGGTATCAGGGTTCGCGCGTCGCGATCGTCGAACCCGACGCCAGTGACCTCTGGGCCGCTCTCAAGGCGGACCGCACCCTGGACGGCAAGGACGCGAGCGGCAAGAAGAAGGCCTCACCGAGCGCCCGCCCCACAGCCTCCCCGACTCCCGTGTCCGGCAAGGGAATCACCGTCACCGTCTACAACGGCACCACCGTCACGGGCCTGGCCGCGAAGGCCGCCGCCGAGCTGACGTCCGACGGTTTCACGGTCGCCGGCACGGCGACCGCGAGCAGCCAGGACCACGCGACGACGGTCATCGAGTACGGCCCCGGCCACAAGTCCGAGGCCCAGACGGCGGCCCGCGTCTTCCCCGGCGCGGCCATCCAGCCGGTGACGGCACCGGGCGTCAACGTGGTCGTCGGCCAGTCGTACAAGGGTGGTTCCACGGCCGCCCCGCAGCCCACCGCCGTCCCGAAGGACGTCGCCGAGGGAGCCCGCTCGGCGGACGACAGCCCCTGCTCGAACCTCAGCTACGGCTGACCCGGGCGGACCCGCGCCGGAACCGCCACCGCCGGGCGACGGCGAGGACACCCCGTACAGGCCCACCACGGCCGCCACAAGCGCGTGGTACGGCCCCGGCAGACCCAGCAGCCCCTGTGGCGGGCCGGGCGGGGAGAGGGGCAGCAGGAGCCCTACGGCGGCGGGCATCGCGCTGACGTTCGAGGCAGAGCGTGACGCGCAGAGATCAGACTCCGCGGAGGTGCCGTACGGGGGTGCCCTCGGCCCGGTCGGAGAGCCGCCCGACCAGCAGCCGTACGACGGTGACGATGTCCGCGTCGTCGACGAGGTACACCTGTCGGCGCCCTTCGCGTCGCGCGCGCACCAGCCCGGCGAGTCTCAGTTTGGTGAGGTGCTGGCTGACGGCGGGCAGCGCGCCGCCGACCCGCTCGGCGAGCCCCGTCACATCGCTCTCGCCCTGGGCCAGCGCCCACATGATGTGCAGCCGGGCGGGCGAGGCCAGCAGCCCGAAGGCCCCGGCGGCCTCCGCCAGCACCTCCGCCGACGGATCGTCGGAACCGGAGCCGTCCGTACCTGTACCGCCTGTCACCACCCGCCCAGTTTAGGGCCGTGCGGGAGCCTTTCAGGCCGGTGCCGGACCCGTGCTGCGTCGCACGATGAGGTGGGCGGGGATGACGGAGACCACGGCCCCGGCGTCCGCGTCGCCCGTCTCCTCCCGGCCGTCGATCCGCGCCAGGAGCAGCCGCAGGGACCGGGTGCCGATCTCCTGGAAGTCGGTGCGGATGGTGGTCAGCGGGGGCAGCAGATGGGCGGCTTCGGGGATGTCGTCGTAGCCGACGACGCTGACGTCGTCCGGGACCCGGCGGCCGGCCTCGTGGAGGGCGCGCAACGCGCCGAGCGCCATCTGGTCGTTGGAGGCGAAAACGGCGGTGACGTCAGGATCACGGGCGAGCCGCCGGCCCAGTTCGTACCCGGAGTCGGCGCTCCAGTCGCCGACGAGCGGCTCGGGCACCTCGGCCCCCGCCTTCTCCAGGGCCTCGCGCCAGCTCGCGGCCCGGCGTTCGGCGGACGTCCAGCCGGTCGGTCCGGCGATGTGGCGGACCGTACGGTGGCCCAGGCCCAGGAGGTGTTCGGTGGCCAGGCGCGCTCCGCCCCGGGAGTCGGCCGTGACCATGGGGGTGTCGTCGCCGAGGGCGTTGTCCATCACGACGAGGGGGATGTCGAGGTGGGCCTCGGCGAGCGCCTTGCCGACGCGCCGCTGCGGGGCGATGGCGATGACCCCGTCTGCGCCCTCCGCCGACAGGCGGTCCACGGCCTGGACGACGGTGTCCCGGTCGGCGGTGTCCAGGGCGATGGAGCTGACCAGGTAGCCCGCGTCCTGGGCGGCGGTGTTGATCGCGGTGAGGGTGGAGGCGGGCCCGTAGCGGGCCGCGTCGAAGGAGATCACGCCGAGCATCCGGGTCCGCCCGCTGGCCAGCGAACGCGCGCTGCGGCTCGGCCGGTACCCGAGCGACCGCATGGCCTCCAGCACCGACTCGCGGGTCTCGGCCCGTACGGCCGGATTGTCGTTGAGCACCCGCGACACGGTCTGCTTGGAGACGCCGGCCAGCCGTGCCACGTCGTCCATCACCGGTCTCGTGCCCGCGAAGTTGCGCCGGCTGCGTCCCTTGGGAACGGCGCCGCCACCGGCACTTCGGGTCATGGGGGTCGCATCCTTCGGCTTGTTCCGTGGCGGTCGTGCCCCGCCCGGCTGGCCCACAGGATAGGCCGCCGGACGCAGGTCACCACCGGAATGGCCCTACCCTCCGATCACGTGAGTCCGGACCGTGACCCACTCGGCCCGCGCGATCCCGGCCTCTCCCACCGGCACGGGCACCGGCAGGTGCACGGGTGCGTCGGCGGCGAACGGCAGCACCCTCACCCGCAGCCCGCCTCCGTTGCGCAGTGCGTCGGCCGACAGCCGGTCGAGGCCGATCTCCCAGACCCGCCCCGCGAAGAACTGGTCGGCGACCAGCGTGTCCCCGACGTAGGCGCGGGCCACGTCTCCGGTCCAGTGGATGCGCAACAGCGTTCCGGTGCGCGGGAGTTCGTCCGGTACGTCGATGAGGTACTCGGCGGCGGACGTGTCGAAGTACGTGTCGGCCGGGACGCCGGCCCGGTCCAGTACGCCGGTGACGGTGTCGGGGGCGGGCCCGGCGGCCCGGACCACGGACACGTCGAGGGTGCCGGAACGGCCGCGGTCTTCGCCGGCCGGGAGCGTGTAGCGGGTGAACACCCCGTCGGAGGACACCGCCAGGTTCCCGCCGGGCGGCGTCCCGGGTGCGGGCAGCACGGCGAACGACGTCCTCGCCGCCGCGCTGTGCACACGCACCACCCCGGCCGGCTCGTCGAAGACGACCCCGGCCCCGTCGCCGCACAGGATGAGTCGCTCGGCGCCCCAGGCCACGCCCCGGTAGGCGGTACGGGCGGTCGCCGCGTCCAGCACCAGCAGGCCGACCTGTCCGCCGTCCACGGTCCCGACCTCGACGAGGGCGTCCGTACCGGGCCGCAGTCCGGTGACGAGGAAGCGTCCGCCGGCGGACTCGACCCTCCCCATGGGAGTGTGCACGTACCTCAGCGTCCCGATGTCCAGCGCGAGTTCTACGGGAATCCCGTCCGTGGCGGCCAGCACCAGGACGGTACGTCCGCCGGCGTCGACCGTGCACACCGGCTGGGCGGTGGCCCAGTCGAGCCGCAGCCCGGCCACGTCGAGACGTAACGGCCAGCAGAAATAGGCTCCTTGAGGGATCGTCACCGGCGCACTGGGAAACGTCAGTTCGGGAGCGTCCGGGAAGCCGACGGTGAACGACGTGTCCGGGTGGTCCGGCAACGGCTCGTGCGGCTGATGGTTGTTGACGAACAGGAAACCGGAGCCGCCGTCGCTCCGCACGGCCCAGCGCAGCGTCTCCCGGTCGTCCTGTCCGGCCGGCTGTCGCACGGGCAGCGCGGACGGCATGGGTGCGACGAGCGCGCCGAAGTCCGCCAGCAGCAGGTGCTGAAGGCGTAGTTCGTCGTAGGAGGGCCGGTACTGGCCGTACTCGCCGAGCGGTGCCTGGAAGTCGTACGTCAGGACGGGGAGGTCGTTCGGGTAGCCGGTGGCGTGGGACTCCTGGAGGGGGGTCAGCTCACCCGCCGGGTTGGTGCCGCCATGGAACATGTAGTAGCCCTGCCAGACCGAGCCGCACCCGATCTTGGTGAGCCCGAGGGCGCCGATGTCGGCCGCGTCGACCCTCGGCCGACGGTGGTAGGCAACGGCCATCCCGCCGCCCAACTCGCAGGTGGCCCAGGGGAATCTGTCGGTGGGGGAAGGTTCACCACCCCGCACGTGCGTCGGCCTCAGGTCGGCGCCGATGCCCTCGTCGTCGCGCTGGTGGGTGAAGAAGAAGTGCTTGCGGCAGGTGTCGGACCAGCCGCCGTCCCACTCGGTCCAGAAGGTCTCGGTGTAGCCGCCGTACAGCGGAAGCAGCTCGTCGGGCGGGAGTTGGACCCCGCCCCAGGCCGTCGAGGTCCAGAGCGGGGCACTCAGGCCGGCCTCCTGTGCCAGCCGCTTCAGGGTGAGGAGGTGCCCGGGCTGGTCGTACAGCTCGTTCTCGATCTGGATGGCGACGATCGGTCCCCCGTGCGCCCGGTCGAGCCCCTTCAACTGCTCGGCGATCGCGGTGAACCAGCCGCGTACGGGTTCCAGATAGGCGGGGTCGTCGGTGCGGGGTGCCCGGGTACGGGCGAGCAGCCAGTCCGGCAGTCCGCCGTTGCGTACCTCGGCGTGGCTCCAGGGGCCGATGCGCGGGATGAAGTCCAGGCCGTGGCGGGCGCAGAGTTCGACGAAGCGGCGCAGGTCGCGGTCGCCGTCGAAGCGGACCCGGCCCTCGATCTCCTCGTGGTGGATCCAGATGAGGTAGCTGGCGACAGCCGTCACGCCTGCCGCCTTCATCTTCAGCAGCTCCTCCTCCCACTCCCCCGCCGGGCAGCGGGTGTAGTGGAACTCGCCGGAGACGGGGAACCAGGGGCGCCCGCCCCGGGTGAACCAGCGGCTGTTCACCCCGATGGGGTCGGCGGCTCCCGGTGCGTCGGAGAAGGGGAGGTGGCCGGTGAGCAGGGGTTCGGTGGTCGCGGGGACCCGGAGGGAGTGGCGGGTCATGGCTTCACCGGGCCGAGGTCGGGGGTGTCGGTGAGCAGGGCCCGCGTGGAGGTCGTGGCGTTGAGCTCAAGGAGCAGCAGGTCGTTGACGCCCTGGCGCAGCACGGGCGCGGGCACGTAGAGGGTGCGCTGCGGTCCGCGGTTCCAGTAGCGGCCGAGGTGGAAGCCGTTGATCCAGGCCTGGCCCTTGGTCCAGCCGGGCAGCGACAGGAAGGTGTCGGCGGGGGTGCCGACCTCGAACGTGCCCCGGTGGAAGGCGGGTTGGGCGGCCGGGGTCCCGTCCGAGGGGGCGAAGGGCAGCGCACCGAGGTCGTCGAGGGTGAGGGGGTGGCTGTCCCAGCCGTGCAGCGCGGTGCCGTTGAGGGTGACCGGCCCGAGGAGCCCCTTGGGCGAGCCGATGCGCGGCCCGTAGTTGACCCCGCCCATGTTCTCCACGAGCACCTCGACCACCGCTCCGGCAGCGGGAATCCGGACGGGCAGGGACTCTTCGTGCCGCTCTCGTTCGAGTACGCCGACGGGGGCTCCGTCGACGAACACCTGGGCCCGGTCTCCCACTCCGCCCTCGAAGTGCAGCAGCCCGTCGCCCGCGAGGGGAGCGGTGGTGCGGTAGAGCACGTACCCGGCGCGCAGCCCCAGCTCGTCCATGGTCACCGGGTCCTCGGTGCGCACGGGCTTGGCGAGGAGCCCCGCGTTGGGCAGCAGCGGCGCCTGCTCACCCAACTCGACGACGGTGGGCGGCAGTTTGACGCTCGGCGCGGGAACCGGCTCGTCGGGGACGGGCGCGTGCCTGGCGATCACGTCACGGAACGCGTGGTACTTCGGTCCGGGGTCGCCGTTCTCGGTGAGGGCGGCGTCGTAGTCGTAGGAGGTGACCATGGGCTGGTAGGCGTGGTCGTGGTTGGCGCCGTTGGTGAAGGCGAAGTTGGTGCCGCCGTGGAACATGTAGATGTTGACGGACGCGCCCGCCGAGAGCAGCCGGTCCAGGTCGGCGGCGGCGTCTGCGGCGTCCCGGGTGTGGTGCTCCTCGCCCCAGTGGTCGAACCAGCCAATCCAGAACTCCGCGCACATCAGCGGCCCTTCGGGCTGATGTGCCCTCAACTGCTCCAGGGAATGCGCGACTTTGCTGCCGAAGGTGCCCGTGGTGAGCACACCGGGAAGGCTGCCCGCCGCGAGGTGCTCGGGGTTGGCCTGGTCGCAGGTGAAGAGCAACTCCCCGATCCCGCGCGAGCGCAGAGCCTGTGCGAGGTGTTCGAGGTACGCGGCGTCGTCGCCGTACGCCCCGTACTCGTTCTCCACCTGGACGGCGATGACGGGACCGCCGGACTGCGCGAGGTACGGCAGCAGGGGCGGCAGCAGCAGATCCAGATAGCGGTCGATGGCGCCCGTGAAACGGGGGTCGCTGGAGCGCAACCGGATGTCGGGGTCGGTGGTGAGCCAGGAGGGCAGCCCGCCCCCGTCCCACTCGGCGCAGATGAACGGGCCGGGCCGCAGCAGGACGTGCAGCCCCTCCGCCTTGGCCAGCCGCAGATAGCGCGGCAGGTCGAGGATGCCGTCGAGGGCGAGGGTGCCGGGCTCGGGCTGGTGGAGGTTCCAGGGGACGTACGTCTCCACGGTGTTGAGGCCCATCAGACGGGCCTTGCGCAGCCGGTCGGCCCACTGGTCGGGGTGGACACGGAAGTAGTGCATCGCGCCGGAGATGATCCGGAACGGCTCGCCGTGCAGCAGGAAACCGTCGGACGTCGTTGTCAGGGCGGGAGTGGGCATGCGGGGGCTTCCCTTCGGTTCGGTTCATGGGGTCGTTCAGTCGTTCAGTAGGAGGCGTTCAATGGGTCCGGGTCGCGCGGATCAGCCAGAGCGTGGCCGCCAGGCACAGCGCCGAGACCCCGCCCAGCAGCAGCGGCACGGCACGTACGCCGGACCACTCGATGGCCTTGCCGAGTGCCGGTCCCGCGGCCACTCCCCCGGCCATCGAGGCGGCGATGACCAAGGCTCCGGCTCTCCGTGCCTGCGGGGCGGCCCGGTGCAGCCAGGGCAGTCCGGTGGGGAAGATCGGCGCGATGAAGAGGCCGACGCCCGCGTAGGCGTAGGGGGCGAGTCCGGGCACGGCGGCCAGCAGCAGACAGACGGTCATTCCGGCGCAGGACACCGCGATGATCGACTGCGGGGAGAAACGCAGGGCGAGCGGAGCGGCCAGGAAACGGCCCGCGGTCATCATCAGCCAGTAGACGGAGGTGGCAGTGGCGGCGCCTGTGGCCCCGTATCCGACCGTCTCCAGATGTGTCGGCTCCCAGCCGCCGACGCCCGCCTCGATGCCCACGTGCAGGACATAGAGGGTGACGAAGACGCCGAGTACGGATCCGAGGCTGCGGGCGAGCACCTGGCCGCCGGGGCTGCCAGGACTGCCGGGGGCACCGGACTCGGCTGCGGGGCCCGGCTGCGGTACGTGATCCCGTACGCCACGAAGGCACAGCAGCAGGGGCAGGTTGGCGAGGGAGAAGGCGAGGAAGACGGCCGGATAGTGCTCCGAGCCGACCGCGCCGATCAGCGCCGGGCCGAGGATCGCGCCGACGCCGAAGTGGGCGTTGAGGATGTTCAGCATCGCCGTCGAACGGGTGCCGAAGCCGACCGCGAACAGTTGGTTCAGGCCGTAGTCGATACCGCCGAAGCCGAGCCCGGCGAGCAGTGCGGCGGCCAGTGCCACGGGCCAGTTCGGCGCCAGCGCGAAGCCCGCGGCGCCGACCGCCATCAGCACGTACGAGCTGCCGAGGACGCGCCGGTTGCCGACGCGCACGTACAGCCGGTCACAGAGGAGCACCCCGCCGACCCCGCCGGCGAAGTGGGCGCTCAGCCCGAGACCGGCGGCCGACGGGGAGAGCCCGAACTCGTCACGGAGGGCCGGGATCGACGGACCGTACAGGGCCTGAATGACTCCGATCAGCACGAAGCCGACGCAGGAGGCGACCACGGCGACGGGGCTGAAGACCGGAACGGTCGGGGTCGCAGGGGACGTCGGGAGGGGCCATCGCTCGGTGACCGCCGGTCGTCCGGTGGGTTGATCGGTCACGTGGACTCCCGTCGCCTGTGGTCGAGAACGCGGCTGACCCCGGTCCGCGCGCCGGTGCGGGGACGGCAACGATGTTACCGGTAACATTTGTGCCGTCAAGATCCCCCGAGGCCTTTCGCCTCAGGGGATCCGCACGGGAGTCGGCGGGATCAGCCGCCCGTGCCGAGCGACCAGCTGGGAACGCTGCCGGCCAGTCGGCAGGCGAGGACGTACAGCGGTATCGGCGGGGTGTACGGGGAGTCGCCCTCGGGCGTGTGGATCAGCCGGGGCAGGACGGACGGGGACGGCGGCCGGGTGCGCGTCCAGGACGGGTCGGCCAGCTGGGCACCGACCACGTAACGGACGCTCGGCGGCCAGCTCACACCGAGGTGGGAACCGGACGGGACGATCCACCACCAGTGCTGGTCGTCGGCGAAGACACAGCCGACGCGGGGCAGGGAGTCCATGATCCGCTGCCCGTGCTCACCGGGCGTGCCCACGGCGTCGCACCCGAGGCCGGCGGTCAGCCGGGCGGGGAGGGCGAGGTGACCGGGACGGCCGGGGTGACCGGGGTGCTCACGCGGAGGCTTGGCCGAGGGGGGCGCGTGGAGCGGCGGGGGCGCGAGGTGGGAGGCGGACTGGAGAGGGCGAGGCATGTGGGGCGCGTGGGACAAGTTCGGCAAGTGGGACGGGTGCGTGACCGGGCCGTGCGGGCTGTACGGCTGGCGCTGGTCAGGAGCGGGAGTACGGGGGATGCGGTGCTGGCGTTCCATACGGTCCATGTGAGGCGATTCCTTCGGCCGAGTGGGGGACGGGCCGGGTGCGATGCGGGGCCGACGGATGCCAGGGGGCGGGCATGGCGGCCTGTATGGCGTGGTGGGCGGATGGAGTCGGGGTGAGGGCGGGCGCGGGTCCGACCGGTGCGGGCGCGGCGGCGAGGGCGGCGACAGAGGCCGAAGGGAGGGCAGGTACGGGCGCGGAGACAGCGGCCGGGGGAAGCGCGGGTACGGGTGCGGCGGCAAGGGTGGAGGAAAGGGGCGGGGAAAGGGAGGACGCGGGTTCGACCGGGGCCGGTGCGTCGGGCGCGACGGACGTGCTCTGGACGGTCGGCGCGTGCACGACGGTCGCACCGTGCTCGACGGTCGGCGCGTGCTCGGCGGGAGTGACCGCCGTGACCGACGCCGGCACCTCGACATCAACCGTCGCCGGGACCGACGCCGCCACTACGCCGTCCACCGATGCCATGACCGGCGCTACCGGTGGGGCGGATTCCCCCAACTCGGCCTGTTCCGTGAGGAGTTCGGCCCAGACGACGCGTCCGGAGCCGTGCGGGGCGTCGCGGACTCCCCAGTCGCCGCTCAGGATGCCGACCAGCAGGAGTCCTCGTCCGCACTGTTCGTCGGGGCTGGGCCTGCGCTGCGCGGGCAGGGTCCCGCCGCGGTTCTCGTCCTCGACCTCGATGCGCAGCCGCCCTGCGGAGAGGTGCAGCCGACAGACGATCCGCTCGCTGGCGGTGTGGGTGAAGGCGTTGGTGACGAGCTCGGAGGTCACCAGAAGGGCGTTGTCAGAGGTGTCGGGGTCGACCTCCCAGGCGTCGAGCAGCTCGCGCACCTTCCGGCGGGCGGCACTCACGGAGGCGGGAGTCGCGGGCAGCCCGAACATGCCCGACTGCGGAGAGTGAGGAAAGTGGTCCGGGTGATCGAGGTGGGCCGCGTGGCCGGCAGGCCGGCCGCCGGGCATTCGGCCGAGTGGCTGGGGGAGGGAGGGCGGAGCCATCGCCGTTCGCCTTTCGTTGCCTGCGCACCCTGGCCGGTGCGACACCGCCCCGAATGTGATCCGCGAGCAGGTCAACCCGCATCAAAACAGCGCAGGTTGCGGCCCCTTCTCCCCCAACTGGGCCGTTCAGTCTCGTCGTTCACCGTTTCCGGGAAGGTACGAACACTGTGACACCTGACAACAACGGCTCGCAACCAGCAAGTTGAAATTTGCAATTTGTGGGGTGCATGCTGCTTCCGTCGAAAGATGATCGTGACAGACTGCAACCCTGAGCCCGGTGTGAGGGGGTAGGTGTGACCGCGGAGACCGACTGGGGCGGCGCCCCCTCCGTCCTGCGCATGATCCTCGGCAGACAGCTGGAGGAGCTGCGGACGCGCGCCGGCCTCACGTTCGAGGACGCGGGCGCGGCCATCGGCGTCAGCCACTCCACGATCCGCAGGATGGAAGCGGCCAAGGTGGCCCGTCTCCGCCTGCCGGACGTCGAGAAACTGCTGCAGACATACGGGGTGACGGACCAGCAGGAGATCGACACGTTCCTGAAGTCGGTCCGCGAGGCCAACAAGCGCGGCTGGTGGCACAACTACCGGGACGTACTGCCCGACTGGTTCGCCGCGTATCTGAGCCTGGAACAGGCTGCGTTGCAGATCCGTGCGTACGAGGCGCAGTTCGTGCCAGGTCTGTTCCAGACGGCGGAGTACGCGCGTGCGCTGCTGGGTGCCGGCAATCCGCACGCCTCCTCGGAGGCGACGGACCGCCGGGTGGCGCTGCGTCTGCGCCGCCAGGAACTGCTGACCCGCGCGGCACCGCCGCGGGTGTGGATCGTGATGGACGAGACCGTGCTGCGGTGGCCGGTCGGCGGTCCGGAGGTGATGCGCGCGCAGATCGACCATCTGATCGAGATGAACGCGCTGCCTCATGTGACCTTGCAGATCATGCCGTTCGGCAACGGCCCGCATCCCGCGATGCGGGCCGGAGCGTTCCATCTCTTCCGGTTCAGGGCACCCGAGTTGCCGGACATCGTCTATCTGAGCGGTCTGGTCGGCGCGGTGTACCTCGACAAGGGCGACGACGTCGTCGTCTATCGCGAGGCTCTGGACCGGCTGGGCGCGCAGTCGGCGCCCGCCAGAAAGACCGAGGCCCTCCTCGGTGCGATTCGCAAGGAGCTCTGACATGCACCACCCCACTCACCCCCATCTCGCACACACCCACCCGAACCACACCAGCCACTCCCACCCCGTACGCAACGGCATGCCGGCCCACGAGCTCGGCTCCCGGGGCTGGTCCAAGCCGTGGAGCGACGACGCGGGCGGTGCCTGCGTCGAAGTGAAGAAGCTCGCCGACGGCCGGGTCGCCGTCCGCCAGTCGACCGATCCCGACAGCCCGGCCCTGGTCTTCACCCCGCACGAGATGACGAGTTTCCTGGCCGGCGTCAAGGCGGGTGTCGCAGACTTCCTGCTCTGAACTGCCTTGTTTCTACTGAGACTTGATCGACCTGACTCAGCCTTACGACCTGAATGGGAGGGGCCGCGTGCCCGACAACGGATGGCCGGCCGACCGAATCGACACGGAGAACGCACACTCCGCGCGGATCTACGACTACATCCTCGGCGGTAAGGACTACTACCCCGCCGACAAGGAAGCGGGCGACGCCATGTCGCACGAGTGGCCCGCTCTGCCGATCCACATGAAGGCCAACCGCGACTGGATGAACCGCGCGGTGGCCTACCTGGCCAAGGAAGCGGGCATCCGCCAGTTCCTCGACATAGGCACCGGCATTCCGACCTCCCCCAACCTGCACGAGATCGCGCAGTCGGTGGCCCCCGAGTCCCGGGTGGTCTACGTCGACAACGACCCGATCGTCCTCACCCTCTCCCAGGGCCTGCTGGCCAGCACCCCGGAGGGCCGGACGGCGTACATCGAGGCCGACTTCCAGCACCCGGAGGCCATCCTCGACTCCCCCGACTTCCGCGAGACCCTCGACCTGACCAAGCCGGTCGCGCTCACGGTGATCGCCATCGTCCACTTCGTCCTGGACGAGGACGACGCGGTGGGCATCGTCCGCCGTCTCCTCGACCCGCTCCCCTCGGGCAGCTACCTGGCGATGTCCATCGGCACCGCCGAGTTCGCCCCGGAGGAGGTGGGCCGGGTCGCCCGCGAGTACAAGGCCCGCAACATGCCGATGCGCCTGCGTACGTTCCCGGAGGCGGAGGAGTTCTTCGAGGGCCTCGACCTGGTCGAGCCGGGCATCGTCCAGGTCCACAAGTGGCACCCGGACGCCGAGAGCGGCGAGGGGATCAGGGACGAGGACATCGCCATGTACGGCGCGGTGGCGCGGAAGCCGTAGGGAGCGGTGATCCGCAGCCGGAGTGCCGGTCACTCCGGCTGCGGTTCGAAGTCCCAGCACGGCCGTTCACCCTGGCGCACCGCCAGGGTGAACGGGCTGTTCGCCCCCAGCGCCTCGACGAGTTGCCCCAGCGTCTCCTGCTGCAGTCGGTCGGCTGCGTCGGTCTGGCGCAGGGAGCGCAGGTCGGCGGCGAGGGCGGCCTTGCACATCAGGGTCAGGGGGTGCGCGCTGCCCACCGCACGCGCCGACCGTGCCATGCAGTCCCGGCTGTAGCCGGCGGCGCCCTCCGGATCCCCGACGAGGCTGCGCGCTCCGGCGACGTTCAGCGAACAGCCCAGTGTCCAGGGGTGATCGGCCCCCATCGCCGCGGTCATCCCGCGCAGGGCACGCTCGGCGATACGGAGCGCCTCGTCCCGGTCCCCCGACTCCCACAGCGTCAGCCCGACATTGCCCGCCGTGCCCACGGAGAAGGGGTGGGCGTTGCCCAGCAGGTCCGCGTAGTCGCGGGCGACCCGGTCGGCGAGGGTCCAGGAGCGGTCCAGGTCGCGGTGTTCCCGGAGCAGGGAGGCGTAGTCGGCGGCGACGAAGAGGGCTTGGGGATGGCGGGGGCCGTAGAGCTGACGGGCGAGGTCGACGATCTCGCGCATGTTCCGCTCCGCCTGCGGCAGTTGGCCGGAGCGGCGCAGGCACAGGGAGAGGTTGTGCTCGGCGAGCATCGAGTTGACGGCGTAACGGCCCATGACCTCGCCGTAGTCGCTCAGGTTCGCCTCCTGCCGGGTGAGAGCCTCCCCGTAGCGGCCGAGGAGACGCAGCGTCCAGCAGCAGCGCAGCTCGTTGTAGAGCGCCCAGTAGTTCCGGCGGCCCAACTCGTCCCTCAGCCCTGTCGCCAGGGCCGTGTACAGGTCCAACGCGTCGTCGTAGCGCCCGAGAAGGTCGAGCACGTTGGCGAGGTTGGACCAGGACTGGCGGTTGCGGGTGACATCGTCCCCGTGCACCGCCCTGCTGACCCGCGCGGAATCCTCGTACACCACATGGGCTTCGCGATACGCCCCCAGCGCCACCAGTGTTCCGCCCAGTCCGTTCTTGGCGCGCAGCAGTTCGGGGTCCTCCGACGGCCGCCGCGCGGACAGCCGGTCGACGACCGTGCGGCCCACCGCCTCGGCCTCCCGGTAACGCCCTGTCCTGCGCAGCATGTTCGCGTGCTGGTGGGTGAGGATGAGCATCTCGGTGCTGTCCGGCGGCATCCGGCTGTGCCACCGCGCGATGGTCAGCTCGCACAGCCGTAGACCTGTGCGTGCCTCGCCACGCCCGCGCAGGTACTCGACACAGTTCAGCACCAGCTGGGACACCGCGTCACGAGCGCTGTCGAGCGCTCCGGAGATCTCCAGATGAGGGATCAATTCGGCGTAGCGCGACCAGTTCCGGGTGTCGAGCGGATTCCCCGGATCGGCGGCGGCGAGAACGTCGCAGGCAGCCTGGGAGAACAGATCCCGCTCGTCGTCGCTGAGGCCGTCCCGCAGCAGGGAATGGTAGAAGTGGTGCACCTCCGCCCGCTCCACCCGCTCCACCCGCTCGCCGCCGAACACCAGCCTCACCGCCGACGTCTCAGCCAGCATCAGCAACGCCGCGTCCCACGCCTGGCGGTCGGCTGCCAGGCTCGTGAGGCGCGTCGGCAGGCCGGACAACCGCTCTCTCCGCAACAGCCGTATGGGGACGGCGTCGGGCGAGAAGCAGGTGAAGAGTTTGAGCAGTTCCACGGCCGCCGGATGGCGCTCCTGGAGCGACCTCAGCGTGATGGACCAACTGCTCTCGAGCGCCCGGGGATACCCGGTCGAGCCACCGGCTCCCGCACCGCCGGGCTGGACCAGCCGGCCGGGGTGGCCGTTGTGGACGAGTTCCAGGTACTCGACGACCGGCATGGGGTGGGCCACCAGCCAGGCCGCGGTGTGGGACAGCAGCAGTGGCAGGTCCTGGACCGTCTCGGCGAGCAGATCGGCCTCCGCGAGGCTCAGCCGGGGGGCCCTGCTCCTGATGTACGCGATCGACTCCGCGCGGGGGAAGGAGGGCAGGTCGACGCGGTGGACGCGTTCGTTGTCCTCCCAGGCGCGGCTGTTGGAGGTGATGAGGACATGGCCGGCCCCCTCGGGCAGCAGATCCTCGATCTCGGTCACGTCGTCGGCTCGGTCGAGGACCAGCAGCCAGCGATGATACGGCTGCCCTACTCGCAGCGCTGCCTGCACCGCACGGATGCGGTTGCCTATGCCCTGCCCCGCTGTGAGTCCCAACCTCGGCGCGAGTTCGGCGAGTTGTTCACGGGCCGTGCCCTGGTGACCGGCGTTCATCCACCACACGACGTCGTACTCGTTGCCGTAACGGTGGACGTACTCCGTGGCCGTCTGTGTCTTGCCGGTGCCCGAGGCGCCGAGCAGCACGCAGCGGTGGCGGTCGGCGGCACCGGGTTCCGGTCCGGGCGCCAGCAGGGTCTGCCGGATCCGGGAGAGCACGGCTTCCCTGCCGGTGAAGCGGGGGTTGCGCGACGGGGCGTTGGAGACGGGGGGCGCGATGCCGGGAAAACGGGCGTCAGCGGTACGACGGTCACCGTGTCCGGTGTCGGCTGAGGTTCTGGCCGGCCGGGTACCGAGCAGCGCGAACAGACGTCGCACGGCTTCGCGTTCGTCGGCTCCACGCAGGTCGGCCAGCGGCAACGCCTCGACGGCGGTGGGCCGTTCACCCGCCCCGACGAGTACCGCCGCGAGCCGGCCGGGCCGGTCCGCGGCGGCCTCGGGCAGCGCGGCGTTCCACTCGTCGTCGCCGCGCCCGCCGAGTCTGCAGTCGGTGTCGCCCAGCACGAGCAGTGTGCGCCCCGGTCCACGCGACAGCTGGCCGAGTTCGTCCCACAGCGCCCGCCCCGGATCCGGGTGCCACGGCACGGCCGTCACGCCGAACCCGGCGGCCTCCGCCTGGTCAGCGACCCAGGTGCCCCAGGCCTGGCTGGCACCGGTGTGGGCGACGGTGATCCGCCGGTCGGGTGCGGCGGACCTCTGCAGACGCGCCTGGCGCTCGGGGACGGGGCTGGGCGCGGGCAGCGCGTAGACGGCACCGTCGGCCGCGAGCAGCTGTACCGGCCCCCAGCCGACGCGCTCGGTGACGGTGGCGCCCCGGCTCACCAGCAGGGTCCGGGGCAACGGCTCGTCGAGCAGGTCCAGCACTCTGGGGTCGGTGTCCGGAACCTCGATGGTGAACCCGCCCACGCCGTCGGCCCGTTCGCCGAGCAACAGGTCCGGCCCGTACCGGCGCACCCGGAGCGAGACACGGGGCAGTCTCGCGGCGATCAGCCCGATGTCGGTCACCGACAGGCGTTCCGGCAGCTCGGGGCGCAGGCTCACGCCGGACAGCCGGGCACTGGTGACCGTGGCGAGCTGCCAGGCGGTGGTGGTACGACGGACCGGCTCGGGCAGCCGCGGCCAGGCACCGGCGAACCAGCGGGCGACCCCGTCCCTGCCCTGCTCGACCAGGGCCCGCAGCGCGGGTTTCAGCGCGCGTTCGATGGCGAAGTCGGCGCCCACACCGTCCCGGATCGCGAGCCACGTGGCCCACTCCTCGGCGAACAGGGCAGGCGAACGGTCCTTGTGCAGACGTTCGATCACGGACCACAGGGTGTGCACGGGCGCCCCGGACGGTGAACCGGCGAGCCGGTCGGCGAGTTCGTTGCGCAGCGACGGCAACAGGTCGCCACGGAGCGAGACATAGCCGTACCCACGCCGCTCCACGAGATTCCCGAACCACAGGTCGACCTCGGCCGACACATCGAGCAGCGGCGCCACCGTGATCCGTACCGCACGCATCAGATCGGGCTCGATACGGCTCGCGACGCTGAGCAGAACGGCGAGTTCATGGCCCTGGCGGGCCGGCGGGCTCACGGAGGGCCGCCGATGCCGGGCACCGGAGAACGCGCCGCGGCGCCCGGCGGCCCCGGGACCAGGGGCGGGTCCCATCCCGACGCGGATCCGGACCACGTGCTCACCGCGACCCGCCGATGCCCCGGGCCCCGCAGCCCACCGCATCCCGTCGACGGCCCTGCCCGGGAGCCTGTCCCCGGTTGCCCGTCCCCCGAGCGCGAGCGCCCGTCGCGCCTCACCGGCCCGGGACGCCGGTTCACCGCACCCCGCCGGCACTCCGGCCCCGGCAGGCTGCTCGCCTCCGCAGCAACCGGCTGCCTCGCCCGGCCCGGCGGCTCACCGCGGCGCGTCAATGTCTCCTGCGCGTAGGGAACCTGGTCTCGCCAGTACTTCTGCACCGATCCCGCGGACTCGTTCCGCTCCTCCTCCGTCATCCCCGCTCGGAATCTCACCGCAGTCCTCCGACAACCCGTCCCACGGTGGTTCCCCGGTCCCAGGCGACCACGCGCATCCGGGACTGCCACCAAGCGGGCCAGAGCCGTTCGGGAAGCGGCACGAGGGCGACCGTCTCGCAGCCGTGCTGTCTGATCCTGAGCAGGGTCTCCCGCCATTCGCGCTCGGTGCCGCGGTGCGGGTCGAACACCGGGCCGACCTTGCCGAGGCCGGACAGGAGCAGTACGCGAGTGCCGTGCTGGGGAGGCTGGTAGGGCCGCCAACTGCCGCGCGGGCCGGCGCCGACGCCGCGGGAGGGACAGTCCGCGAAGCGCAGCACTCGTGTCCCGGCGACACCGACGAGGTTCCGGACCTGGTCGATGACGTCCTCGACGTCCCGGGCGAAGGGTTCCATCGAGGCGGAGATGTCGGCGAGGATCTGTACTCCGTAGCGCAGGGTCGGCAGCGGGCGGCGCGGGATCTCCTCCAAGGGCAGCCCTTTCGCCAGGTGGTCGGCGGCGCGTTCGACGTCCAGGTCGCCCTCCGGTGTGACGCGAGCGAGCGCCGCGTGGAGCACGGCGGCGGTCGAGCGCGGTGCCAGCAGCGGGAGATGCGGCGGAGCGCCGGCGTCCGCCGCGGGCGCGGACCGGGGCGCGGGCAGTGGGTCGACGGCCCAGCCGGTACGCCGTGGCGGCCGGTGACCGACAGGAACGAGCATGGTGGACTCCTCGTCGGCCACGGACCGCCGGGTGGCGTCGGACGGCTCGACGTACGGCTCCGGCCCACCGTCTCCCGCATGGCCGTCCGGTCCCGGCACGGGAGGCGGGGATGGGAAGGCCGTGACGTCCGTCGGCGGTTCGGCGGCAGGGACGGGCTCACCGCCCGGCCCGAGACCGAGCAGCGCGGCCACCCGCTCCCAGCCCGCCGCATCGGTCATACCGAGAGTGCCGGCGGCCCTGGCCACGTCACCCAGCCAGATCTCCCGCGTAACCGGCCTGGTGGACCTCACCACTCATGCCCCGCTATCTGCTGCCGTTTGATCAGCACACAGTTCTTCAGCCATTCCCAGCGTTCGCTGCCGAGAGTGATGCCGAGGGTGAGGCAGGCACGCAGCGCGTCGAGGAACTCGGCGGTACTGGGTTCCCGCAGGCCGATCGTCATCGCCTGCTCCCGCACCTTGCCCAACTCCACGGCCAGCGCCTCCGCCAGCCTCAGCTCGGCGTCTCCGGCGCTCCCGTGCCAGGTCTTCATGTGCTCCTCGGCGATCCGCACCAGGCTCGGTACATCGTGATCGGGCAGCGTCTCCACGACACACCGCCGCAGGAAGGCCTGTGGCAACTCACGCTCGTCATTGGTCGTGATGACGACGAGATGCCTGGCGAACCGAGGGTCGATGTCTCCGGTCGGCGGTTCCAGACCCACTTCGGCACCGGTCTCCACCACCGTGAACCGATGCGAACCCAGCGGCACCAGAAGGCTGTTGGGCACGTCCGGGTCGGCCTTGTCGATCTCGTCGATGAGTACGACGGCATGGTCGGGGCTGCGGCCGGTGTTGATGTCGGCCGAGGGGTCGAGGCATTCGCCCGCGGCAGCCCCCTGGCCGACGGCCCGCCCTCGACGCCGCGCCGACTGCGGTGCCAGCGCCCACCACAGCACTCCCGGCTCCACGTAGGAGGCGTCGTCGAGCCCGACCGCTCCCCTCCGGTAGGCCTGCGCGTCGGCAAGTCGGCGGACGCTGTCGTAGCGCCACAGCAGTTCGGTCGACCGAGTGGCATAGGTGATCACGTGGTCGTAGTAGCGCCATCCGCGCTGCCGGGCGATGAAGGGCGCGAGCGAGGACTTGCCGGAGCCGGGCCTGCCGCGCAGCAGCAACGGCCGCCCGGTGGCGAGCGCCACCATCACCGCTTCCTCGATCCTGGGTGACATCACATAGATCTCGCCGTCCCCCCGGTCAGGACTGCGGAACCATTCCTCGGGGCTCTGGTGTCCGGCCATCGGGCTCATCCCTTCCCCCTGATGGGGCCAGGCCGGCCGTCGTCGCCGCCCCGGCCGTGGCCCCAGTCGTTGAGCATCCCGTACGCGACCCTGATCGCGATCCGCTCGTCGTCGGCCCCGAACTCCGGTACCAGCAGGGAGGCTTCGGCGAGCTGCCCGGGTCTCGGGTCGTCGTCGGTCAGTTCGTCCCTCGGGATGAGCAGAATGTGCAGCCACGGAATCTGCCCGTGCAGCCAGTCGACCACCCGTTCCGCTTCCTCCAGGGAACAGTGCTCGGCGAAGATGACCACATACGTGTCGCAGTCCGGCAACTGCGGGGCGCTGGCCAGCGGTTCCCGGTCCGTCATGCCGAACCGTGCCCGTATGGTCCGCTCGCACCGGTACCGCAGTTCCTCCTCCGGGTCCTCCTCGCCCGGCGGCGGCGCGCTCACCACGATGGGCGTGTACCGGCTGTGGTCCATGCAGAAGGCCCGCCCGAGGTAGTACTCCCCGGTGATCGGATTCCGCACGGCGAGGACCACGGTCCTGGGCTCGTCCCCGTCCTCGCCCGGCAGCACGCGTCGTGCCGAGGTGGGGTCGATCCAGACCGGCAGCACCAGATGAACGAGCTGGTCGAGCGCGGTGCTGTCCATGTGCCGGGCGATCTCCCCGACGGCGTTGCGCAGTCGTACGGCGTCATGGGTGTGCAGCATCTGCGCGGCGAGGAACCCACAGCTGACATCGCTCACCGGAGCGCCCGCCAGATGCCGGTCGTGCAGCCCGAGTGCCCGTCCCATGCTGGCGAGCCGGCTCATCGTCCGTACCTGGCTCAACTGGGCGGTGATGTCCTCGGCCCAGCGCTGTACGGGGTCGTCGTCATCGGGCTGCGGCGGCAGCGGCGGGAACGCCCGTACGATCGCGGCTGCGGCGTCAACGGGATCCGGGATCTCCCTCCCGGCCGGGCCGACCGTCCGCTGTACGAGCTGAAGGGACATCAGGTCCTCGAAGCCGGCCCCGCGCATGTCCTCCGGCGTCACGTCTCCCACCGGCGCCGGCAGCACGAAGAAGGAACGGTTGAAGTGGTGCCGCCACATCAGGATGTCGACCTCTCGGTGCACCCAACCCGACGTCAGTGCCGCCCCGTTGAGCAGTACGACAGCCGCCTGACACTCCAACAGCCACTCGTACAGCCGCGGATACCACTTCTCTCCCGGCAACAGTCCGTCGGCGTCCACCAGAACGTCGTAGCCACGCTCCCGCAGTCCGTGTACGACCTGTAAGCGCACCTCCGTGGCATAGGTGTCGCCGCGCGCGCTGTGGCTGATGAACACCTTGCTCAATCCCCCGCCCCCTCAAGTCCCCCGCTACAGAGGGATTCTGACGGCGGTTCAAGCCTCCCGCAATCGTGCGTCACCGACTGCCGAACTGAGCCGCCCGGCAATGTGCCTGATCAGATGTTCGAGGTCACGGCAGTAGACGGACGGATTCAGGAAACCGGTGTCCGCCCGAAAGCGGTGGGCGTAGTTGCCACCGCCGCACACCTGAACCAGAGCACACTCCTGACACTTGGCCGAGAGAGCGGCCAGCCCGAGCTGGCGGGCGGCGATACCGGGATGATCGAGCACCAGGTCGAAGGCGTGCCGGAAGACGTCGAAGCCGGTGACGGGAGCCCCCGCGTAGGTGGTCTTGAGCGAGTCGACCTGCTCGATCGCCCCGTCGGTGTCGACGACGACCGCCACGACGGGCGAGGTCCCCACCGCTTCGGTACGGCTGGACACTCCCATGAGCAGTCCGATGATCTCGGTGAACAGCCGAATGGTCGTCAGCACCCTGTCCGCATCGAACCACTGGTCGAAGACGGCGGCGAGCCAACGTCCGTACGGTTCAGGGCCGTTGGTACCGGCTCCGGGCGGCGGAGCGGACCAGTTGGCGTGCGGCAGCAGCAGATCCAGGCTCGGCGGCGTGAACTCGAGCAGCGAGGAGTAGACCTCGACGGGATCGGTGGCGGGGTCGATGGTGCAGAGGATCCCGGCGTACGTGTCCGGATACCGCTGGAGGATGCGTAACCCGCGGGTCGCGGCGGGCCAGGCAGGACGTCCCCGATGATCGACGCGCCGGCTGTTGTGCCGGGCGAGGCCGCCGTCGAGACTGACACCGATCTTGATCCCGGCGTCGGCTAGTTCCGTGACGACTGCGTCGGTGAGCAGGGTCGCGTTCGTCTGGGTGGTGACGTGCACCTGGTACGCGTCCTCACCCGCCTGCTCGGCCACGGCCCGTCGCACGGCGGCGACATACCGGACCAGGGGCCCCGGGCCGGACAGCAACGGCTCGCCGCCATGGAGGTTGACGTGCACGTCACGCAGCTGGTGCGCCGCGGCATGCTCGGCGATGCGCCGGGCAGCCGCGTCCACGACATCGGCAGGCACCGCACGGGGGCGTTCGCGCCAGCTCTGGTCGGGGCCCTCATAGACGTAGCAGTAGGTGCAGGCGAGATTGCAGCGACTGTGCACCTTCAGCACGAACTGCTGGAAGGGGATGGGGCGAGCGCCCGTGGTACGCCGGACCGCTTCGACGTCGAGACCCTGGGCGGGCCACGGTGGCGGTGCCACCGTCACCGATGCGGGGAGGTCGAAGACTGCGCGATCGGCACGTAGGGCGAGTCGTCGTAGAGCGCGCACCGGCTCACTTCACCGACCCGCCATTGAAGTGTCTCGGCCACTGCGGCAAGAACCGGTTGCTTCGCACCAGCGGCCAACATGGCCAGATCTCGACAGTCGAAACTGGGCAGCGGCTGGGCGATTCGACGCTGGGCGCTGGGAGAAAGCTCCAAGCCCTGAGGAACAGGCAAGCCTTCTCCAGGTGGGATTGAACATAATCGAATATAGTCAAACAAAGGCGAACAAAGCCGCGCGGGTACAACCCGCGCGGGCGATGGCGTGACGCTAGCAGCTTCAACGACGGTGTGTCACACAAGTCACAGGACTACGGTGTGTCACACAGCGCACGAGAAGCCGGAACTGGTCATGTCGGCTGGGGTTCGAAATCCCAGTAGGGGCGATCCCTGCGGGCCACGGCCTTGGTGTGCGGATGGCTGGAACCATAGGCGCGTGTGAGTTCGTGAAGGACTTCCTGTTCCAGCCTCGTCGCTTGGTCGCCGCGATGCAGTGAACGCAGATCGGCGGAGAGAGACGCCTTGCAGGACAGGGTCATGGGGTGATGCTCGCCCAGCACCCGCATGGCTCGTTCCAGTGTCTCGGCACTGAGCCGCGCGGCGCCTTCCTCGTCTCCCACGAAGTTGCGCGCCCCGGACAGGTTGAGGGCGCAGCCGAGTGACCAGGGGTGGTCGACCCCCACCGCGGCGGCCATCCTGTCGCACACGGACTCGGCGATCCCCAGGGCTTCCTCGTGCTCGCCGTACTTCCGCAGGATCAGGCCGATGTTGCCCGTCGTCCCGATGGTGAACGGGTGGTCGGGCCCGACCATGTCCCGATAACGGTCGACAACCTCGTCGGCCAGCTTGCGGGACTGGCCGAGATCGCCGTGCTCACGGAGGAAGCTGGAGTAGTCCGCCTGGGCGTGGAGCGTGTCGGGGTGGCGGGAGCCTCGCTGCTGAAGGCTGCGTTCCACGACGTCGCGCATACATTCCTCGGCCTTCGCCAGGTCTCCGACACGGCGCAGGCACAGGGCGAGGTTGTGCGCGGCGAGCAGGGCGTGCGGATGCCACGGGTCCATGTCCCGCCGGAGGAGAAGGTTGGCTTCCTGCTGGGACCTGGCGTCCGTGTAGCGGCCGAGGAGGCGGAGTGTCCAGGCGTAGTACAGACCCGACAGCAGCGTCCTCGGGTGGGCCGGCCCCAGTTCCGCCTTCCTCGCCTCAAGGATGCTCTGGTGTGTGTCGGCCGCCTCCTGGTACCTGCCCAGCAGCATCAGCGACACGGCGAGATTGGACCACTCCTGCGAGTTCTCCCGCGCGGCCTGCTGGAAGAGCTGATGCGCTTCCTCGTAGCCGCCCAGGGCGTTGAGCGTGCCGCCCAGGCCGTTCTTCGCCCGCCGCAGATCGTCGTCGTCGGCCGGCTTGCCCAGGCGGACCAGTCGTTCCACCACGTCGCGCCCCACCGCTTCCGCCTCCCGGAAGCGGCCGACACTGCGCAACATGTTGGCGTGCTGGTGGGTCAGCACCAGCATGTCGGGGTCGTCCGGCTCCAGCCGGTTCCGCCAACGGGCGATGATCTTCTCGCACAGCAGGAGTCCGTCGCCGCCCTCGCCCCGCGCGCGCAGATACTCCACACAGTTCAGGACCAGTCTGCGTACCACCGGCTTGCTGCTGTTGAGCGTTCCGGAAACCTCCAGCTGCGGGATCAGCTCGGCGTACCTGAGCCATTCCCTGGCGTATCCGGGACGTCGCGGGTCCGCGCCGGACAGCACTTCGGATGCGACGAAGGACAAGGCCTCCCGCCGCTCCTCGGGAAGCGTGCTGGTCAGGAAGCTGTGGTACAGCCGGTGCATGGTCGCGCCTCCCACTTGTGGCTCGCCTTCCGACGAGTTCTCGTAGACGAGATTGACCGCAGTGGACTCCGACAAGCGTTGCAGGGCCGAATACCAACGGATCGGGTCAGCCGCGAGGGAGGCGAGATAGTCGGGAAGATCGGACGGGTGAGCGGTCTGGATGAGGCGTACGGGGATGGCGTCCGGCGAGAAGAGCGCGAACAGTCGCAGCAGCTCGGACGCCTCCGGATAGTTCGTCTCCAGGGTGTTGAGAGTGATCGACCAGCTCGTCTGGAACCCCATGGGGTAGTCGTCCGAGATGCGGATGCCGATCTGGCTGGCCCCGCCCGTCCGGATCAGCGCGATGTACTCCTTGGCGGGCATCCGGTTGGTGTCCAGCCAGGCGGCCGTCTGGGCCAGCAAGAGCGGCAGGTCCTGCACGGCCTCCGCCAGCTGGTCGGCCTCCTTCTCGTTGAGGCGCGGGGCTCGGCGGCGCACATAGGCGACGGATTCCTCGCGGTCGAACGGCTTGACGGGGATCTCGGAGAGGTTGCCGTAGGTGGCCCAGTCCTGCGTCAGTGTGGTGACCAGGACATGCCCGTTTCCTTCCGGCAGTAGGTCCTTGACCTGCGACATGTCGTCCGCACTGTCGAAAATGATCAACCAGCGACGGTGGGGCTTCCCTTTGCGCAGCGCCTCGTGCACGGCCCTGATCCGCTCACCGAGTTCCCCGCCGACCGACAGTTCCAGACGCGGTGCGAGGTCGGCGAACTGCTCGCGCGCCGTGGCCCGGAAGCCCGCGCTGACAAACCAGACCACGTCGTAGTCGTTGCCGAAGCGGTGTGCGTACTCGATCGCGATCTGACTCTTGCCGACTCCCGAGATTCCGCGCAGGACCACCCGCGCGCCACCGTCGCCGCCACGGTTCAGCAGCGACTGAAGCTCGTCCAACGCCCAGTCACGGCCGGTGAATCGAAGGTTCCGGCGCGGAGTGTTGACCACGGACGGCGGATCATTGGGGAACCTCGGGGCGTTGTCGCCGCTCCCGGGCCTGCCCGTGGTCGGCAGTCCCAGACGGACCAGGATCCGCCGTCGGGCCTCCCCTGATTCCAGGTCGCGCAGGTCGACGGGTTGCAGGCGTTCACCACCGGGTGGGATCGCTCGCGTGGCGACGCTCACGGCGGCGAACCGGTCCTCGCACTCCGGCAGCACCTCGCGCAGGGCGGAGGTCCACTCGTCGTCGCTCCGGGGACCGAGATTGAAGTACCAGTCGTCCAGGACGAGCAGAATCCGTCCGGACGCGTCCAGCAGGCCGCGCAGGGCTTCGGCCAGCGATCTGCTGACCGGCGGGTCCCAGCGCAGCAGTGTCGTCCGATGGCCCAGCTGCTCCAGCTGATGCGCGATCCAGGCGGCCCAGGGCCGGTTGAATCCCGCGTAGCTGATGACGTAATGGCCATGGGCCCCGGCTCCCCCGGACCGGTCCGCCATGAGACTGTCCCCCTACCGCACCCCGTTACCGCGCCCCGTCCGGCCGTGGCTCGCAGTGAGGTTTGCCAGTCGGGGGCGCTCCGAAACGACTGGAACAGGACGTTCAATTCCGGTCACGGCGCAGCGCCGCCGCTATGTGCCGGATCAGATACTCAAGATCGTGACAGTAGACGGAGGGATGCCTGAACCCACTCCCTTCACGATAGCGATGGGCATAGTTTCCACCCCCACAGGTGGCCATGACCGGGCAGGTGCGACAGGTGGCACCCAGCGCCGCGACCCCGATCTGGCGTGCGGCCATGCCAGGATGGTCGAGTGTCTCGTCGAAGGTGTTGCGGAACACGTCCAGTCCGGTGAGGACCGCACCTTCATATGTTTGCTTGAGTGAATCCAACTGCTCTATGGTCCCATCCGTCTCCACCACTACCGCAGCCGTCGGCGAGAGTCCGACCGCCTCCAGCGCGCTCGGCAGCCCCAGGAGCAGCGCGATGATCTCGGAGAAGAGCCGGATCCGCGGCGGCGGGCGCTCGTCCGTACCGCTGTCCCACCACAGATCGAAGGCCGCGGCCAGCCAGTCACCGTAGGGAGTGGCGCCCCGGTCGCCGGTCCGGGCCGCTTCGGGGGCACGCGCCGGCAGCCCCGGCGGCGGATTCGACCAGTTGCCATGGGGCAGCAGCAGATCGAGCACCGGGGGCCGCAGGGCGGCGAGGGAGCGGTAGACCTCACCGGGGTCGGCGGTGACGTCGACCGTGCACAGCAGCCCGGCGTACGACTGCGGGTTCCGGGTGAGCAGGCGCGCGGCGCGTACGGCCCGGCGCCAGGAAGGCCGCCCCGCGTGGTCCACCCGGCGCCGGTTCAGCGCGGGAGTCCCACCGTCGAGGCTCAGACCGATCCGGATGTTCTCCCGGGCCAGCGGCACCAGGGTCTGCGCCGTGAGGAGCGTGCCGTTGGTCTGCACGGTCGCGTGCAGAACGCAGTCCGCCGGCAGCGCGGCCCGGACGGTCCGGACGTAGTCCACCAGCACACCCGGTCCCGAGAGGAGCGGTTCGCCTCCGTGCAGGGCTATGCGGACCTCGCTCAGTCCGTGGGTGCTCGCGTGCTCGGCGATCCGGTGGGCCGTCTGCCGCATGACCAGCGGCGAGACGCGGGGGGCACGGTCCCGCCAGGAGCCGTCGGCTCCGTGGTAGATGTAGCAGTAGCTGCAGCTGAGGTTGCAGCGGCTGTGGACCTTGAGCGTGAACTGGCGAACCGGGACAGGGCGCCGGCCGGTGCGGCGCAGTCCGTGCACATCGAGTACGGACAGCGGCCAGGGGGCGTAGAACTCGCCGGGTGTGGAACGGCTCTGCTCGCACGACACAGGTAACACCGCGCCGCTACCTCCCCAGGGCATCACACAGACGTCCGACGCAGCACTCGGCACAGGGTGGCCGGTGGCGTCGGCATCCGTGTCCGGCCGCCACCCGGCCGCGATCCGCCCTGGGTCAGGGCGCGTCCTCGTAATAGGCGACGACGGGTCGCTCGGGTGCGCGGACCCTTTCCTCCAGAACCGCGCAGACTCCGTTCAACGCGGGACGGCCGCCACTCCGGAGTTTCTCCCACACAAGGCCCGTGAGATCCGGAAGAGGCTCATCCCACACAGTCGGCTCACCGGTGGCAGGATTTGACACGCTGCGCTCCTCCCAGGCACGTCGGCCATCGGCAATTACCCGTGTGGACGACGTAGGGAAACCTTCCCTCGGTCCTCTCCTGCCCAGCGCGGCCGAAAGTACGAGCGAATCAGGCCGAACCACGGGGGGTTGTGGCCGCGCCGGCCGTGAGGGCACGCATGCGCTCCAGTGTCGTACGGGCCTGGGGATCCCGATCGCCGTCCGCAGCCTGCCAGTTGGCCCAGGCCGCGCGATACGCGTCCAGGGCGTGGGACGGGCCCGCCGTGCGTTCCAGGACCGATCCGCGCCGGTGCAGGGCGCGGGCGCAGACGAGGAGTTCACCGGCCGCCTCGGCAGCGGTCGCGGCGCGCCGGTAGGACTCGGCGGCTCGGTCCTCGTACTCCGTCGTGGCGCTCTGGGGGTGGGCCAGGACGAGCAGCGCGTCGCCGCGTTCCAGCCAGGCCAGCGCCTCGGTGCGGTTGTCCTGCCCGGTCTGGGCGCCCCGGGCCGCGCGGGCCAGGATCCACTCGGCCTCGTGGAGGTCCGTGAGCGAGCCGCCCGCCTCGTGGTGACGGATCAGGGCCCGGCCGAAGAGGAGCCTGCGCGCGGGCAGTCGTACGTCACTGGCGGGGGTCTGGGCGAGAGCCGCCCGCAGGATGCGCACGGCCTCCGTGGCCACCTCCACGTGTCCCTCGTGGCCCGCCCTGCTGAGCAACGCGCCACCACGCTCCGCCAGCAGTTCCGGGCGGCGTGGGTCGTCGGTGCTCAGCTGCGTCTGTGCCTGGGCGAAGTAGGCGTCGGCGGTGTCCAGTTCGGTCGGTTCGGCGGTGCGGGTCCAGCGGGCGGTGTGGGCCTGGGCCAGCCGCCACAGGGCGCGCAGCCTCAACTCCCCCGTGTGCGCGCCGGTTCCGGCGGACCGCAGGGCGTCGGTCAGCGCGGCGACGACCTCCTCGGCGCCCTCGTCGCCCGCCACGACCGCCCGGGCCAGGGCGAGTTCGAGCCAGGCCCGGCAGACGACCCCCGGCGGTTCCCCCGCCCGCTCGGCCAGCCCCGCCGCCGACTCGAAGTCCGCCGCCGCCTGGACGGCCAGGGCCCGCGCCTCGTCGGCAGAGTCACGCTCGCGCGCGTTGGCGCACAGTTCCATCAGCAGGCCGCCGCGGGCCAGCAACGCCGAGCCGGGGAGGGGGTGTTCGCCCGGCCAGCCCTCCAGCAGGGCGTCGAGCCGTACCTGGGCCCCGTACAGCAGTCGTCGGTCGCCGAGGAGCCGGTAGCGGGCACGGACCACGTCGACGACGCAGAGCAGTACGTCGAGCAGGGGGCGCGGCTCGGAGCGCACCAGGGCGTACGCGCGCTCCAGGCTCTCGGCCGCCTCGGCCAGTGCACGGGTCCTCGTCCCGTCGTCGGGCTCGGTCGTGGCCCTGGCCCGGAGCACCTTGCCGAGGACGAGGTGTGCGTGGGCCGGCGGTGAACCCGCGGGGTCCGCCGCCGCACGGACGGTGTCCTCCGCCTCCCGTAGGACCGCCCGGTCCCGGTGGATGTCCCAGAGGCAGAGCAGGCATTCGGCGAGGAGGGCCGCCGTCTCCGCGGTGGGCTCCGTCGCGCGCAGCATGCGTACGGCGTCCCAGAGGTCGCGGATGCCGCCCTGTCGTTCGTAGCGGGCGAGGCGGCTACGGGCCAGCCGGTGAGCCGGTGAGTGCGACTGCGAAGGGTTGGTGATCACGTTCGTGGTGGTCGACGGCGGCTTCGGCGTGCCGTCGATGTCGCCGGGCTGGAATCTGCGCAGCACCCGGCGGGGTACGTCGGCGAAGGGCTGCGGCACCGGCCGGGCGGGGGCTTCTTCCGTGCCGGTCGTGTCAGGGCGGGGCCGGATCGCCGTTGCCGACAAGTGGCCGACCGCCACCGCCGGGAAGTTCTGGGCCCGCCCTCCCCACACGCGTTCCAGGTGGTTCGAGCACTGCTCCAGTACGGCGAGGGCCTCGTCCAGGCGTAGTCGGCGCAGCAGCAAGTCCCTTACTCCTGGGGAGAATTCGTACCAGGGTCCGGGACCGTCGTACTCGTCCGCCACCTCCACCAACAGGTCGCTGAACAGCACCTCGGCAAGTTCGACCGGGCCCGTCCCGGGCAGCAGGGCGCGTTGGACCAGCTGCATCACGGGGTAGCACAGCGGCGCCGCCGAGAGGCAGACCGCGAGACGGCGGGCCGCCGGGGAGGCGCTGGTGCGGAAGTCCTCGACGAGTTGGTCCGGGGTGCGGTAAGGGCGGGGGGCGGGGGCCGTTCCCCGGTCTGCGGGCCCGACCATGGCCACGGAGACTGCCCGTATACCGGCAGATCGTTCCGACAGCAAACGCGCCCAGGTGCCGAGCGCGGCGGGGGTCGGCGGCAGGACGGGGACCGGCAGCGCCTCGCCCGGACCGGGATCCGGGTCGCGGAACGGCCGGAAGCCGAGCATCGCGCCGGGGCCCGTCGTGCGCCGCAGGGTGCCGGGTTCGGTGGGCAGCAGGGTCTGCGGCCACAGGCGCGCGGGCAGCGGCTGTACGACGGCCAGCGGGCCCGTGCGCAGTCGCCGGTGGAGGAGCCGTTGGGCGGCGCCGTGGCGCCACAGCGGGCCCGAGCAGTCGCTGAGCAGCAGGGTGACGGTCCGGCCGCTCGGGTCGCGCAGGCCGTCCGCCGGGGCGAGCCATTCGCTCCCGCCCGCCCGGCACAGCACGCCGACTCCGCCGTCGGGGCACGGGCGCAGCCGGTGGACGGTCACCGCCCGGAAGGCGCCGGACTGTTCGCAGGCGAGGCGCAGTTCCTCAAGGGTGCGTTCCCAGGCACCCATCGACGGCGAGTCGTCGACGAGGAGCTGCATCCGGGCCTGTCGGCGCCGGTCGGTCCGGAAGACCGGCAGGGCGCAGTTCGCGACGGCGCTCGCCTGGGCGGTCGCGAACTCGTCGAGTATGTCGTCGTTCCGGGTCCGTGGCGGTCCGCTCGGCGGCAGCAACCCCTGGAGGGGGCGCAGAGCGTGTCCCAGGGACAGCAGGTCCGGGAAGGCGGACGCCAGCGGTACGAGGACCTCGGTGCCCGGCGCGTCGTACGTCCGCTCCGCCTCCTGTTCTCTCTGTTCCCGGACCACCGCGAGGAGTTGCGGGGGCCGCGGACGGTCCGCCGGGTCCGGCGAGGAGCTGTCCTGCCCAGACGGTGAGCCGTCCGCGGTTCCGGCGTCGGGACCGCGCCCGGTGTCACCTTCGGCGCCCGTCTCGGCGCCGGCCCCGGTGCCGCTCTCCGCCTCGGCCATCCGCTCCGCCAGCCAGAGCGCGTCGGCGAGTTCGGTGGCGCCAGGGCGGGCCACCGCCCCCGTCTCCGTCCCCGTCTCCGCGAGGCACCGGATCAGCCTGCCCAGCGGGTCCGACCGGCCCGGTGGCTCCGCGTCCCCGCTCACCTGGGCGGCCGGTTCAGTGGCCGCATGAGCTGTTCGGCGAGGTGGGCGCGGGTGCCCGGTTCCTCGTCCCGGGCGTGGCGGGTGAGGTAGATGGCGTTGAGGAGCTGGTCGGCCGCCCGTTGTTCGCCGGGCCTGCGTTCGAGGAACCGGGCGATGACGTCCGCATGCTGTTCGGCGGCGTCCTCGCCGAAGTGGGCGCGGACCATGGCGGCGAGCCTGTCCTCGTCCGGGGGTTCCAGGTGGAGGTGGACGCAGCGCCTCAACAGCGGTACCGGGAAGTCGCGTTCACCGTTGCTGGTGAGGACGATGAAGGGAAAGGCCCGGCAGCGGACCCGGCCCTCGTGGACCTCCACGGACCGCCCGTCGTGGTCACGGACCCGTACGGCCGGGCGGTGTTCGGCGATCCTCTCCAGCTCGGGGATGCCGAACTCGCCTTCCTCGAGCACCCCGAGAAGGTCGTTGGGCAGATCTATGTCGCTCTTGTCGAGCTCGTCCACCAGGAGCACCCGGGGTCGTTCCGTGGGGAGCAACGCGGTTCCGAGCGGGCCCAGTTGGAGATATCTGCCGATGCCCTGGGCGAGCAACCCGGTGTCGTCCGGCGGCTGTCGGCCGGGGCTCTGCGATACGGCCGGGCTCTCCGTGTCCTCCGGCCGCCCGCTCGGGCGGGTGATCTGGAGGTCCTGCAGTCGGCCCAGCGCGTCGTATCTGTAGAGGCCGTCGGCCAGTTGGGTGCGGCTGACGATGGGCCAGCGCAGTACCCGGCCCAGGCCCAGTTCGTGTGCCACGGCGTGGGCGAGCGTGCTCTTGCCGCTGCCGGGTTCGCCGGTGACCAGCAGCGGGCGGCGCAGGTACAACGCCGCGTTGACCAGCTCCAGTTCGGCCGGGGTGGGACGGTAGTGCTCGGCGAAGGCGCGGCTTCGGCCGAGCCGTCGGGTGGAGACGGCGTCGACGGGAGCCGGCGGCCGGATCGGCGGGCCACCGTCGAATCGGCGCCAGGCGGGTGGGTCCGGGAGCCGGTCGACGCCGTCGTGCGGTTGTCCCGTGCCTCGGTAGATCAGCCACTCGTTCACGTCACGCTCCTCGGTGCAGGACGGGCGGGGCTGCCTGATCACCGGGCGAGACGGGGTCGGTTGGGGCGGAGTACGACGGGTTGGCAAACACCAGGGCACGAAAGGGAACCGGAGGTCCCATTTCCCCTTCCATTCCCCCTCCACACCGGCAATCCTTCTGACACTACCCAGGACCGGCCGAGGAGGATCACCCACGTCGGGTACACCCCGTACCGGCTCGTCGACCCTGGTTCCAACTGGTTGCTCACTTGACTACCAGGCGTCACATCCGATTGGCTCCGCCCCAGCGAAAGTCGGACAGTCGGTGCACGTCACCCGACGATCGCGCAGATTTCGCCGTACCCACAACCCTCCTGTTCCGCTCCCCTCTTGTCCCGCTCCCCACTTCTCCTCGGCCGCGCAGCGAGGTGCCGAAATTCCATGAACACACCCCCCGCCTCTTCCGGTTCCGCACGATCCGCCCGTGTCACGGCCGTTGTCGCCGCTACGGCCGCCGTCTGTCTTCTCGCAGCCGGCTGTTCGGGCTCAGGTTCAGGCTCCGACGGGTCGGACTCTGGCCAGGGTGCCGCCGGCACCGCCCGGCTCAAGGTCGCTCTGATCACCCACGGGGCCGAGGGCGACGCCTTCTGGGAGCGGGTGCGGAAGGGCGCACAGGCTGCCGCCGCCAAGGACAACATCGAGTTGACGTATGCCAGTGACCCCAGTGCCGCCGCCCAGGCCGATCTGGTGCGTGACGCGGTCAAGGACAAGGTCGACGGGATCGCCGTGACCCTCGCCAAGCCCTACGCGATGAAGAGCGCGGTCTCGCAGGCGAAGGCGGCGGGGATACCCGTGGTCGGTCTCAACTCGGGGATCGACGACTGGCGTTCGACGGGTCTGCTGGAGTTCTTCGGCCAGGACGAGAGCACCGCGGGCCGGGCGATCGGCGACAAGCTGAACGCTCTCAAGGTCAGGCACACCCTCTGTGTCATTCACGAGCAGGGGAACGTCGGCCTGGAGGCGCGCTGTGCCGGTGTGAAGAAGACGTTCACCGGCGAGACCGAGAACCTGTACGTGAACGGCACCGACCTGGACGCGGTGACCGCGGTCGTCGCGGCCCGGCTGAACCAGGATTCGAGCATCGACGAAGTCGTCACACTGGGCGCGCAGTTCGCGCTCTCGGCGGTGAAGTCGGTGGACCAGTCGAACAGCAAGGCGAAGATCGCCACCTTCGACCTCGACAACGACATCGTGGGCGCCATCAAGAGCGGTACCGTGCAGTTCGCCGTGGACCAGCAGCCGTACCTCCAGGGCTATCTCGCCGTCGACTCGCTCTGGCTGTACAAGTCCAACGGCAACTTCAGCGGCGGCGGATCGGCTCCCGTGCTCACCGGGCCGGCCTTCGTCACCAAGCAGAACATCGCCGATGTCGCCCGGTTCGCGGCCGAGGGCACCCGCTGAGAGTCACCCGCCGGCTGCCTCCCGTCCCGCTCCGGCCGTCTGCCGCAGGCGTTCCGCATCCCCTTCCGGCGCGCTCCCGGATCTCCTCGCGCGGCATCCGTCGTACAACGGCTGCACCAAGCTTTGGGGGCTCACGGTGCGTACGCTCACTTGTACGGATAGCATCCTGCGGACCCACGCGTGTTCCGCCACCCGTTCCGTTTCCGCTGCCATCCACCGCCTGCCACATGCCACTTGTCACTCCCGCCCACCGCTGATCGCCCTAGGACGACGATGCCTCCACGCAAAGGTGCCCGGCGCCGTCTCGGCTCCATACGTCTTTCGCTGATCCTGCTCGCACTGGTTCCCAGCGTCATCCTCGCCGCGATGTGGGGTGTGACGACGATTCAGATGTTCTCGGAGGGCCTGCGGCTGCGGGACCAGACGGGACTCAGCAGGGCGACCGGTGCCATGGGCACCGACGCCACGCTCGCACTGCAGAAGGAACGCACCCTGTCGGCCGTGTGGCTGGCCTCGCCCAGGGGTGACCGCAAGGCCCTGGACGAACAGCGCAAGGTGACGGACGCGGCGGTCGCGCAGCTGGTCGGCCAGACGAAGGCCATCCAGGAGGCCCCCGACCGCATCGGGGAGCGGATGTACTCGGTCATCGCGGCGACGGGCAGCCTGGAGTACTACCGAGGTCAGGTCGACCACCTCACCGACATCTCCCCCCAGCAGGTGCTGGACCAGTACTCGTCGATGATCGGCAACCAGATCCACTCGTTCCAGGAGCTCTCCCAGGTCGACGACGGCGACCTCACCTCGCAGGCCGGCCCGCTCGTCCTGCTGGAGCAGGCGGCCGAACTGGTCGCCCAGGAGGACTCCCAGCTCATGCTGGCCTGGCCCTCGGGGCACTTCGACCAGAACGAGTGGGAGTCGTACGTCCGGCTGGTGAGCGCCCGGCGCTGGGTCGTCGAGGACCAGCTGATCCAGTCCATGACCGGCACGGCGAAGAAACGCACCGAGGCGATCCTGCAGGGCTCCGCCTGGCGGAACCTGACCTCCATCGAGGACCAGGTGCTCGCGTCGGGCACCCCCGGCGGCGGCGCCGAACGGAAGATCACGCTGCCCGACAGGCAGAAGCAGTGGATCGCGGCGATGGACGAACTGAGCCTCCAGTACGGCTCGCTCATCCACGACGAGACCCAGGGGCTGCTCGCCCGCAGTTCCGACGAGTCGCGGTCGCTGCTGATCAAGGCCGCTTCGCTGAGCGCCGGCGGACTCGGCGGGCTGCTGCTGTGCATCGCACTGTCGTGGCGCATCACCCGGTCCCTGTCCCGTCGGCTGCGCGGACTGCGCGTGGCCACCCTGAGCCTGGCCGAGGAGCGGCTGCCGGACGTGGTGGCGCGGCTCAACCGGGGCGAGAAGATCGACGTCGAGTCGGCCACCCCGCCGCTGGACTACGGCCACGACGAACTCGGCCAGGTGGCCCACGCGTTCAACGCAGCCCAGCGCACCGCCGTGCACACCGCGGTCGAACTCGCCGACACCCGGCGCGGCTTCCAGAAGGTCATCCTGGGCATCGCCCGGCAGAGCCAGAACCTGGTCAACCTCCAGCTCACCAAGCTGGACGCGCTGGAACGCGCCCACCAGGACCCGGAGATCCTCAAGGGCCTGTACGAACTGGACTCCACGGCAAGCCAGTTGCGCCGCTACGAGGAGAACCTCGTCATCATCAGCGGTGAGCGGCCCGGCCGCAGCTGGACCGAGCCGGTCGCGCTGATCGACATCCTGCGCAGCGCCGTCGGCGAGGTCGCGGAGTACCAGCGGGTGGAGGTGCAGACCGAGGAGGACGTCTACCTCGCGCCCCCCGCGGTGGCCGACGTGATCCATCTGCTGGCCGAGCTGATCGACAACGCGACCGCCTACTCCCCCGCGCCCAGCCCGGTGGGCGTACGGGCGGCGATGGTCGCCAAGGGGCTGGCCATCGAGGTCGAGGACCGCGGACTCGGGATGTCCGAGGAGGACTACGCGTCCTTCAACGAACACCTGTCCAAGGCCCCGCAGTTCGACGTGGTGGCGCTCGCCGACGACCTCCGGCTCGGCATGTTCGTGATCGCGCGCCTGGCCGTCCGGCACGGCATCCATGTCACGCTGCGCTCCTCGCCCTACGGCGGTACGACGGCGATCGTACTGATCCCGCACGATGTCGTCGTACGGGAAATCAGCGCGCCGGACACGGACTCCTCATCCGCGAAGCCGGAGTCCGCCGAGGTGGCCGGCCCGGTCGCCGCGGAGCGCACGGGCCACGAGCGGATGCGGGAGCCGCAACCCGCAGTGGCGCGCGCCCGGACCGCCGACGCCGGTGCCGCTCCCCGGCAGACCGCCCTCGTCGGGGCGGAGCGGGGCGCCTGGCCGGGCGATGAGCGGAAGGCCGAGCGGAGCGGCGGCGACCGCAAGGGCGGGCTCACACCGTTGCCGCGCCGGGTGCCGCAGACCAGTCTGGCCGCGGAACTGCTGGAGGACACCGAACCCGACGGCGTGTCCGAGGACGCCCTCGACGAGTTCTCGGCGGAGCGCGCGGCCTCCTCGCTCTCCGGTTTCCAGCGCGGAACCCTCCAGGCCCGTGACGACGACGAAGAGCAGTACGACCATGGGGAGGACGACGCGCCTCAGGAACCCGACGCACCGCTCCCCGCCGCAGGCACTCCGGTCACCTCGACTCCGCCCGCAGACCGCTGATGAAGGACAGAGAAATGACACGCCCCACCCCCGCCACGCACACCGAGCTCGACCAGTTGCTCACCGGACTCGTGGACCGGGTAGCCGAGGTGAACCACGCCGTCGTGCTTTCCGAGGACGGACTGGTCGTCAGCAGATCCACGGCGTTCCTGCGTGACGACGCCGAGCGGCTCGCGGCGACCGCGTCGGGGCTGATGAGCCTCAGCAAGGGCGTCAGCATGGACTTCCGGGGCGGCCCGGTGCGCCAGGCGCTGATCGAGATGCGCAACGGCTACCTGATCCTCACCGCCGCCGGTCCTGGCGCCCATCTCGCGGTGCTGACCAGCCAGGGCGCGGACGTCGGCGTGGTGGCGTACCAGATGAACATGCTGGTGAAGAAGATCGGTGAGCACCTCAGCGCGGCGCCGCGTGCCGGGGTCGTCGGCGCGGCCGGCGAGTGAGGTGAACGGAAGCGACGCGGCCGGCCGCCTCGTACGGCCGTTCACGCTCACCGGCGGGCGGACCCGGCCCAGCCGCGCCGACTTCACACTGATCACGTCGGTGACGGCGGTGGAGCCTCAGCCCGACGGGGCCAAGCGGCCGCAGCCCGAGCACGCGCGGATCCTGCGGCTGTGCGCGCGGCCCGTCGTGGTGGCGGAGCTCGCGGCCCATCTGGACCTTCCGGTGAGTGTGGTCGTCATCATGCTGTGCGACCTGCTGGAGGCCGGCCGGATCACCGCCCGGTCCCCGCGCCAGATCTCGCGCACCACGGACATGGACCTGCTCCAGAAAGTGAGGGACGGCCTTGGCCGGCTCTGACCCGACCGTGAACGGGACCTCGGCGCCCGACACGGTCAAGATCCTCATCGCCGGCGGCTTCGGCGTCGGCAAGACGACCATGGTCGGCTCGGTCAGCGAGATCGTGCCCCTGCGCACCGAGGAACCACTCACCGCGGCCGGCCTCGGCATCGACGATCTCGACGGCATCGAGCAGAAGAAGGCCACCACCGTGGCCCTCGACTTCGGCCGCATCACCCTCAGCCGCGAACTGATCCTGTATCTGTTCGGAACGCCGGGTCAGCAGCGGTTCTGGTTCATGTGGAACGACCTGGCGATCGGCGCGCTGGGGGCCGTGGTCCTCATCGACGTACGCCGGCCGGAGTCCAGCTTCGCGGCGATCGACTTCTTCGAGCGCCGGGAGATCCCCTTCGTCGTCGGGGTGAACGGCTTTCACGGGGAACATCCGTACGAGCCGGACGAGATCCGGGAGGCGCTGGCGCTGCCGGAGCACACGCCGGTCCTGCTGTGCGACGCGCGGGACCGGGAGTCGTGCCGGGACGTGCTGATAGCCCTGATCGACCGGTTGATAGCGACGGCGGCCTCGGGCGGCGGAAGCGCCCAGTCGGTCTGAGACGGCGCTCGCACAGGCTCCCTGTGGGCAAGCTGTGAGTTCGCTGATTCTCATTCGTCGCTCAGAGTCGCCTCAGGGTCGCCCCAGATACGGCCCCGATCGTCACTGGCATGAACGAAACGAACGCGAGGGGCGTCCGGCAGCGTTCGGTCGAGATCGTGGTGCCGGTGTACAACGAGGCGCACGTACTCGCCGACAGCATCGGCCGTCTCCACGCCTACCTCGAAGCCTCCTTCCCGTTCCCGTTCCGGATCACGGTCGCGGACAACGCCAGCACTGACGCCACCTGGCAGGCGGCGACCGATCTGACGCTCCGCCTCCCCCATGTGCACGCCGTCCATCTGGACGCCAAGGGCCGGGGCCGCGCCCTGAAGCATGTGTGGAGCCGCTCGACGGCCGACGTGGTCGCCTACATGGACGTCGACCTGTCCACCGGCCTCGCGGGTTTCCTCCCGCTCGTGGCCCCTCTTCTGTCCGGCCACAGCGACCTGGCCATCGGCAGCCGACTGCACCGCCAGTCCGACGTGGTGCGCGGCCCGAAGCGCGAGTTCATCTCCCGCTCGTACAACACCCTGCTGAAGCTCGGCCTCGCGGCCCGCTTCTCGGACGCCCAGTGCGGTTTCAAGGCGGTCCGCACCGACGTCTTCCGGGCCCTCGCCCCGCACATCGAGGACAACGCCTGGTTCTTCGACACCGAGTTGCTCGTCCTGGCCCAGCGCAACCGCCTGCGCATCCACGAAGTACCGGTCGACTGGGTCGACGACCCCGACAGCCGGGTCGACATCGTCCGTACGGCGCTGGACGACCTCAGGGGCATGCGCCGGATGCTGCGCGCCGGTCTCACCGGCCGCTCCCGGATCGCCGTCCCGCAGCGCATGCCCGTATCGAGTCCGATCGGCGCACCTCAGCACATCAGCAGCCCCGCCCCCAGCTTGGAGTACGCGTCATGACGACCCTCGCCCCGCCGCCGACCCGCGACAGCGCGCCCCATCACAGCCACCGGGCCGAACCGCCCGCCACCGACGGCACTCTCGGGGCCCGCGCCCGGCGCCTTTTCACCGGCGCCCCCGAGGACCCGCGCTGGACCCGCCCCACTCTCTGGGGCATCCTCCTCCTGGCCACGGCGCTCTACGCCTGGAACCTCTCCTCCATCACCGGCAACACCTTCTACGACGCCGCCGTGTACAGCGGCACGAAGAGCTGGAAGGCGTTCTTCTTCGGCGCGTTGGACTCGGGCAGCTTCATCACCGTCGACAAACCCCCCTTCGCCCTCTGGGTGATGGGACTGTCGGCCCGCGTGTTCGGTTACGGCACCTGGCAGTTGATGCTGCCGATGGTCGCGGTGGGCACGGGCTCGGTCGCGCTGCTGCACCGCATGGTGAAGCGCGACTTCGGCCCGGTGGCGGCGACGGTAGCGGCCCTCGCGCTCACCCTGACGCCCATCACGGTGGCGATCACCCGGGACACCAACCCGGACCCGATCCTGGTCTTCCTGATGCTGCTGGGCGCCGCGGCCCTGATGAAGGCCGTGCGCACCGGACGGCTGATGCCGCTGGTGTGGTCGGCGGTGGCGATCGGCTTCGCGTTCAACACCAAGATGATGCAGGCGTACGTCGTCCTGCCGGTCTTCTTCCTGGTCTACCTCTGGGCGGCGAACGCCGGCCTGGGCAGGCGCGTCCGCAACCTGGCCGTGGCCACGGTGGCGCTGGTCGTCTCCTCCGCCTGGTGGATGGTGATCGTCGACCTGATCCCGGCCTCCTCCCGCCCCTACATCGGCGGTTCGACCGACAACACCGTGTGGGACCTGGTCATCGGCTACAACGGCTTCGGCCGTATCTTCGGGGCGAGTTCGTCGGTGGGCTCGCAGGGCAACGGCGCGAGCTTCGGCGGCGAGGCCGGCCTCTACCGGATGTTCAACGAGATCATGGGCGGCCAGATCTCCTGGCTGATCCCGTTCGCGCTGATCGCCCTGGTCGCGGGCCTCGTCCTGCGCGGCAGGGCCCCTCGTACGGACGCCAAGCGGGCGGCGCTGATGCTGTGGGGCGGCTGGTTCGTCGTGCACTATCTGACCTTCGCCCTCGCCGAGGGCACCTTCCACCCGTACTACGTCACGGCCATGGCCCCCGGTATCGCGGCCCTGGCGGGCGCCGGCGGCGTCATGCTGTACCGCGCCTTCCGTGAAGGTTCGGCGGCCAAGTGGGCGTGGGTCCTGCCGGTGGCGGTCGCGGCCAGCTCGGTCTGGGCGGTCGTCCTGCTCCAGCGGGTCTCGGGCTCCGGCACGCTGTACACGGTCGCGGAGATCGTGGTGGCGGTGGCGGGCACTGTCTCGGTCCTCGGTCTGCTGACCGGGCGGTTCATGAAGCGGCAGCGCCTGCTGGGCATCGCGGCCCTGGCGGCGGTCGTCGCCCTCCTGGCGGGCCCGGCGGCCTACTCCCTCTCGGCGGCCACCAGCTCCACCAACGGCACGAACCCCACGGCCGGCCCCAGCACGGGCGGTGGCATGGGCGGCGGCATGGGCGGCGGTGGCGGCGCTCCGCAGGGCTCCACCGGTACGAGCGGCAGCAGCGGTACGAGCAACGGCGGCGACCGGTCCATGGGGCAGCCCCCGTCCGGCTCCTCCTCGTCCTCCAGCGGGAGCTCGTCGGAGGCGGCGGCCGGGTCGGGCACGCGGCCGAGCGGTGACGGCGGAGGCACCGGTGGCGGTGGCGGTGGAATGGGCGGCGGCACCCAGGTGTCGTCCGACATGATCACGTACCTCAAGAAGCACCAGGACGGGGCGACCTGGCTGCTGGCGGTGGCCACCGACCAGACGGCGTCCTCGATCATCCTGGAGTCGGGCCAGCCGGTCATCTCCATGGGCGGCTGGTCGGGCAGCGACAACGCCATGACCCTGGCCAAGCTCAAGAGCCTCGTGAAATCGGGCAAGTTGCACTACATCATCGTCAGCAGCGACACCGGCCAGGGCACCGACTCGGAGATCGCCACCTGGGTGAAGGAACACGGCACGGCGGTCAACTCCTCGGCGTACAGCTCCAGTTCGTCGACCACCTCCACATCTGCCTCCACCTCCACCTCGTCCTCGACGTCGACCAGCAGCGGTCTGTACCGCTTGGACGCCTCGGACGTCAGCTGACCGACCCTTCTCCACCTCTCCGTACACGGGCGGGCCGCCGGACATCCTCCGGTGGCCCGCCCGTGCTCGTGTCCTTGTCCCCGTCCATGTCCTCGCTCTCACCCTCGCCCTCGTCCGTATGCAAGGTTTCGGCAAGGCCTCGGCAAGCCTTCCGCCCCGGCAACGGGGCACCCCCGTACCGAGCGTTCCCATTCACCAGGAACACCACAACGGGGGTACCGATGGACAGTGCACGGCAATGGCTGACGCTGCCGGGCTGCAAGAGGGTCCTGGCCGTCGTACACACGCAGGTGTACGGACAGCGGCTGCGTGACGCGCTGTCGCTGCTGGAGTCCGATCTGCGGATCCAGGTCGACTTCACCATCGCGCCGCACGCCTTCAACGCGGGCGCGACCCGCTCCGTACCCGCGGAGCAGGACAGCCTGCTGCCCTGGGAAGCCGCTCTCGACGGCAGGTTCGACCTGGTGCTGGCGGCCGGTTCGCAGGGGGTCGACCGGCTGCGCGGTCCGCTGCTGCGGCTGCCGCACGGCGCCGGGCACATGAAGCTCTCACGGCCCGCCGACGACCGGGATCCGGGAGCGCCACGGACCGTCGGCGGTCTGGGCAGGCAGTATCTGGTTCGGGACGGGAGGCTGGTGCCCAGAGCGCTGGCGGTCGCGCACCGGGACGACCTGGTCACGCTTCGGCGGGAGTGCCCGGAGGCGTTGCCCGTCACCGAGGTGGTCGGTGACGCCACGCGGGACCGGATCGCGGTGAGCATGCCGTTGCGCGCCCGCCACCGGGCCGCGCTGGGGCTGCGCGGTGATCAGAAGCTGCTGGTGGTCTCCTCTACCTGGGGAGCCGGGTCCTCCTTCAACCGTCTGGACGCGCTGCTGCCCAGGCTCCTCGCGGAACTGCCGTCCGACGAGTACCGGGTGGCCGTGCTGGTGCACCCCAACGTCTGGTCGGGACACGGCCCTTGGCAGGTGCGGTCCTGGCTGTCGACGGCCCGGCGGCACGGGATCGTCGTCGTCCCGCCGGAGCTGGACTGGCGTTCGCTGCTCGTCGCCGCGGACTGGGTGCTCGGGGACCACGGTTCCGTGACGCTGTACGCCACCCTGACCCGGGCGCCCATCATCCTGGCCCGCTTCCCGGAGGCGGACGTCGATCCCGCGTCACCGGGCGCCGAACTCGCCCGGGTGGCACCGGCGTTGTCGCCCGCCCATGCGCTGCCCGAGCAGCTCGCCTACGCCCGGGCCGCCTATCCGGCCATGGCGTACGCCCGGATCGCGCGGCGCATCTCGTCGGAGCCGGGGCGGTTCGGGCACAACACCCGCAAGCTGATGTACCGGCTTCTGGGGCTCGGCGAACCCGCCTTCGAGCCGCTGTTGCCGCCGCTGCCGCTCCCCCACCGGCTGTGGGGCGGACGGCGGGGCCGGCGGTCCGCGTGAGCGAATTCGTGGTCGTCTGTCTCGACGACACCGACGAGAACTGGCGGGAGTGCGCCGACGTGCTCTTCAGCACCCGGCCGCGCCCGGCCGTCGACGCGTGGCTGCTGGCCGGCCTCGTGCTGTGGCGCTACCCGGGCTGCCTGCTGGTGCTGCTCGCCGGGGTCGACGGGACGCCTGTCCTCCGCATGCGCTCCGGGGTCACGATGCGCTCCCGCAGCACGGCATGTGCCGCAGCCGACGCACATCGGCTTCGCTGACGGACTCGAAGCGGGCCGGGGCCTGCGTGTACCGGTCCCCGGCCCGCCCGAAGTCCCCGCAGCGAAGCGGGCGGCAGCCGCCACGCCCCCGGACACCCGCCGAAATCACCGCACCCGACGCAGCCGGTCCGCCAACCGACCCGCGTCAGCCTCACTGACCGACTCGTAGCGGGCAAGGGACTGCGCGTACCAGCCCCCGGCCCGCTCGAAGTCCCCGCGTTCCTCGGCGCCTTCGCCGAGCATCTCCAGTGTCCGGGCCTGCCAGTGGACCGACCCGGTCGCCTCGAACTCGGTGACGGCCTGGCGGAGTTGGCTGTCCGCGAGGTCATGTCGGGGACCGTCACGGCGGGCGTGGGCACGGCCCAGGAACGCCAGGGCGCGAGCCGCGTCGTAGGGGTCGTTCTCGGCGAGGAGTTCTGCGCGGGCACGGGTGAGATGGGGCAGCGCCTCGTCGGGCCGGCCGTCCGCCAGTGCCGTGTCGCCGAGGCAGATCCGGGTCAGGGCGGCGCCCCGCCGGTAGCCGATCTCCTCACGCAGGGCCAGGTCCCGGGTGAAGCACTCGCGGGCCAGGTCCAGTTGGCCGGCCAGTCGATGGGTCTGCCCGAGTCCGTGCAGCGCCTGGGCCTCGTTGCGCCGGACGGCCGTCAACTCCGGTGACTGGCCCGCCTCTTGAGAGGCGAGTCCCGCCAGGTCCTCGCGGGCCGCGTCCAGTGCCTGGCCGAACCAGGTCAGGGCCTCCTCGTATCGGCCCACGTTGCGCAGGCCCGCGCCGCCCGAGGTGAGCATACGACTGATCCCGGCCCGGTCCTGGGCCCGGCGGGCCGCGGAGAGGCCGGTCTCATGGGCCTCGATCCACAGGTCGTAGGGGCGCAGCCGCAGGAACAACGGCCAGAGCGCGTCGGTGAGTTGCCAGGTGGCGGCGTCCCAGCCCCGCGCCGCCGCGGTCCGCAGTACGGCCATCAGCCGGGCGCGTTCGGCGTCGAGCCAGCGCAGTGCGCCGGCGGCGTCGGCGAAGGGCGGCGCGGCGGGTGGCTCGGCGTAGTCACGCCGCAGGTTGCGGTGGGTGGGGGTGAGCAGCGCCTCGGCGGCCGTGGCCGCGGCGAGATGGAAGTCCACGACGCGTCGCACGGCCCGTTCGCCGTCCTCGGTCGTCTCCTCCTCGGCGGCGCGTTCCCGCGCGTGGGCGCGGATCAGGTCGTGGAAGCGGTAGCGGTCGAGGCCGGTGCGGGGGTCCGGCCCGAGGTCCTCAAGGAGGTGCACCTCGACCAGTTCGTCGAGCATCCGGTCCGCTCCCCCCGTCTCGACGCCGCATACGGCCGCGGCCACCGCGGAGGTGAGCACGGGAACCGGAGCGAGGCCGAAATGCCGGTACGCGCGGGCAAGTTGGGGTTCCAGGAGGCGGTACGACTCCTGGAGCGCGGCACGTACGGCGGACTCGCCTCCCATGCGCAACGCCTCCAGCGGACCTCTTCCCTCGCCGCCGCTCAGCGCCCGCGCCAGCACCGCAAGTGACTGCCGGGGCCGGGACGCGGCGCGCGCTCCGGCCACGCACACCGCCAGAGGCAGCCCCGCGCAGGCCTCGGCCATGGCCAGTGCGGCCTCCGGCTCCTGCCGTACCCGGTCGGCGCCCACCCGGTGGCTGAGCAGTTCCATGGAGTCGCCGGTTCGCAGTACGTCCAGGGAGACGAAGGCGGCGCCCTCCAGAGCGAGGCCGGTCAGCCGGTTGCGGCTGGTCACGACGGTGAGGGCCACCGTCGATCCGGGCAGCAGCGGGCGTACCTGGGCGGCGCTGAGCGCATTGTCGAGCAGCAGGGCGATGCGCGCGTCGGCGGTGACCGACCGCCACAGCGCCGCCTGTTCGTTCAGTTCGGCGGGGATGCGTTCGTGGCCGAAGGAGCGCAGCAGTTCCGTGAGCAGTTCGCCCGGGCGCGCGGGACCTTCGGCGGAGTGCCCGCGCAGATCGACGTACAGCTGCCCGTCCGGGAAGGTGTCCGCACGGCCCAGCAGCCAGCGGCAGGCCAGTGCGGTCTTGCCGATGCCGGCCGGTCCGCTGATGACGGCGATCGTGGAGCCGTCGGTCGAGGAGCGCGCCAGTCGGTCCAGCTCGGCCCGTTCGGCATGCCGGTTGATGAAGTGGCCTGGCGCGGGCGGGACTTGGCGCGGGACGGCCGGTGCCCTGACTGCCGACGGGTCGACTACGGGGTGGATGTGGACGCCGCCCGCGATGTCGCGGGCCTGGACCACGGGTCCGACGACGCGGGCGGAGGTTCCGATGCTGTTCGCGACCTGGGGACGGGAGCGGTCCACGGCTTCGACGGCCAGGACGTCGGCGCGCCACCGCTGTAACTCCCGGGCGAACTCGGGCCTGTTCACCGCCTCGCCGGCCAGCAGTTCGGCGAGTGCCCGGACGCCGTCGGCCGTGCCCGCTCCGCCGCCCCGTTCGATCCAGGCTCCTACGGACTCCGCGATCGCGGGTGCCGGGAGCGTGCGTACGAGGTGGGCGAGTGCCTGCTGGGACGGTGGCCGCCGAACGGCGGATGCCAGGGCCGTATGCAATTCCTCGGCCGTCACGTGCTGCATGCGCCGCTTCCCCCAGGTCCCCCGATGCCCGACGTCTCACCTCCTACCCGACCGTCGACCACATCAGACCGAACGAGTTTCTGGCGAGTTCGTATTGGTCAGAATCGAGCCAATAAATATTTCAAGTTGTAGCAATATTTGAACACTTATTGACCGCATGCGATTCTTAGCGACGCCAGAGCGCAGGCCGAACCGCCGGACGGGGGCACTGGTGGACCTGGAAATTCGCTTACTGGGACCGGTCGAACTGCGCGGAAACCAGTACGCCGATCCGCTCGGCTCAGCCAAGGAGCGGTTGCTCGTCGCGGCGTTGGCTTTCGAAGCGGGGCGCCCGGTCTCTCTGGACGCCCTGATCCACCGGCTGTGGGACGAGAGCCCGCCCGCGCAGCCCCGGGTGAGCCTGCACTCGTACGCCGCCCGGATCCGCCGCAGGCTACGGACCCTGGACAGCGCGGCGCGGCTCGTCCAGCAGGCGCACACCTACTCCCTGAACGTGTCCCCGGACCAGGTGGACTACCACCGGTTCCAGGGGCTGACCGCCCAGGCACGCGCCCTGAGCGACAGCGGCGACGACCGTCGGGCGCTGCGTCTGCTGAGTGACGCGGGCGCACTCTGGCGAGGCGAGCCGCTCGCCGGTCTGCCCGGACTGTGGGCCGAACACATCAGGGGTGTCCTCGGGCAACGGCACCTCTCCGCCCAGCTGATCCGTATCGACCTCGAACTGCGCGAGGGCCGCTACGCCGAACTGGTCCCCGACCTCACCGCCCTCCTGGAGGAACATCCCACCGACGAACTGCTCGCCGGCCGACTCATGACAGCCACCTACGGCAGCGGACGCCAGGCGGACGCGCTGCGCGTCTTCGAAGGTGTCCGACGACGCCTGCGCGACGACCTCGGCGCGGACCCGGGCGCGGCTCTCTCCCGATTGCACGGGCTCGTCCTCAACGGGGCGCCGGTGCACACCTTCCTGCCCCGGCCCGCGGTCGCGGTGAACCCCGGTACTGCGGTGACGGCGCCCCGGACACTGCCCGCACACGCCGAACTGGTCGGCCGGGAACAGGAGTTGGCCGCGATAATGCACACCGCCTCACCCCTGGCGGCGGGTTCGGCGGCCGGCCGCAACGTCATCGCCCTGCAGACCGTGTCGGGCATGGCCGGCGTCGGCAAGACCCTGATCGCGCTGCACGCGGCCCGGCAACTCGGGCCGCTCTACCCGGACGGCGCCGTCCACCTCGACCTGCGCGCCCACTCACCCGGTCAGGACGCGCTCACCACCGAGGCCGCACTCGGCTCCCTGATCCGGGCCTTCGGTATCCCCGCCAAGGATCTCCCGCAGGATTCGCACGAGTTGGCGGACCTGTGGAACAGCCTGCTCAGCAACCGGCGCGCCATCGTGATCCTCGACGACGCCGCGGGCCCGGAACAACTGCGCCCCCTGCTGCCTGGCGCGTCGCCGTCCCTCGTCATCGTCACCAGCCGCCGCCGTCTCACCGGACTGCCCGGCATCCGCTCGATCCCGCTCGACGTGCTGCCCGCGAAGGACGCCGTCGCGCTGTTCCGTTCCGTGGCCGGCGAGGAGCGCACCCGACAGTCGGGCGAGGTCGCGGACATCGTCCGGCTGACCGGGTATCTGCCGCTCGCGATCGAGCTGGCCGCCGGCCGACTGGCCTCCCGCCCCTCCTGGACGACCGCCCATCTCCTGCGTCGCCTCACCCACGGACAAGGACGCCTCAACGAAATCCGGGACGGCAGCAGGGGCGGGATAGCCACGGCGTTCGAGGTTTCGTACAGAACACTGACGACCGAAGAACAAACTGTTTTCCGATTTATCGGTCTTCGTTTCGGACCGGACATCGACGCATACACCCTCGCCGCCCTCACCGGACTGCCTCATGACGCCACGGAAAATGTCCTGGAGGTACTCCTCGACGCCCACTTGGCACGCGAGCCCGTACCCGAGCGCTACACGCTCCACGATCTTCTCGGCGAATACGCGCGCTCACTCGTCATGTCCGAGGAATCGGACGCCGTGCGCGAGCGGGCCCTCTCCAGAATGATCAATTTCTATGTGCAGGCATCCGACGCGGCCGACAGGATGATCCAACCGCGCGCTCTTCGCCCGCATCGTCCCCTCCCACCTGCGGAGCACCCCGTCCCGCCCTGGGACGATCCGCAGTCGGCCCGCCGCTGGCTGCTGGCGGAGCGCACGGCACTGCTCACAGCCGAACGCCACTGCCGGGCCACCGGGCGGCTGCGGGAAGCGGCCCTGCTCGCCGCCGCGTTGGCCGGATTCCTCGACGAGGAGGGCTATTCCGCGGACGCCCGGCGCATGCACGCGTCCGCCGTTCAGCACTGGCACGCCGTCGGTGAACGGCAGTCCGAGGTCCACGCGTTGATCGACCTGGGCAACGCGCTGTCCCGCTGCGGCCGGTACGACGAGGCACGCACCGCCCACCGGCGCGCGCTGCGGGGTGCCGGGGAGATCGGCGACACCGAGGCCAGGGCCGAGGCCCTTCATCAACTCGGCGTTCTCCACTGGAATCTCGGCAGACTGGCGGAAGCACTCGAATTCCAGCTCGACACCCTGCGCCTGCGTCTCCCTTCGGGCGATCGCTGGCAGATCGCCCGGTCGAGGAACAATCTCGGAATAACCCATCTCTATCTGGGGAATTTCGAGGAATCCCGAAAGAACTTCCATGCAGCCCTCACCGATTTCCGAAGATCGGCAGACGGACGCGAATACGCGCATGTTCTCAACAATCTCTCGGATCTCCATCTGCGCATGGGCGACACCGATACCGCGCGGCAAATTCTCCAGGAAGCGCTGGAAGCACTCAGCGAGACAGGCAGCCCGTCAGAAAGTGCCATTACCCAGGTGAACCTCGCCAACACCATGAATTCGCCGGACGAACTCACCGCGATGCTCGATCTGTACCAGGAGTCCCTCGCCACGTTCCGCCGGCTCGGCGACCGGCGGAACGCCTCCGACACCCTGCACGCCATGGGCGCCGCCCTGCACGCCGCAGGTCGGTTCGGCGAGGCGGCCACCCGTCACCAGCACGCCCTCGACCTGGCCAGAAGCGTGGGCGCCGCACACGAGCAGGCTCAGGCGCTGCACGCGCTGGGACTCGCCGAACTGGGACTGGGGCAGGAGAGCCCGGCCGCGGCACACATCACCGAGGCCATCGCGGTCGCGGACCGGATAGGCGCGGCCAGAGAAGCGTCCCAGGCGCGGGCGAGCCTCGCCGGACTTCGCACGGAATCGGCGCGGCGACAAACATCTACCAGACCCGGAACCCGTTGAATAGACTTTCGCAGATACGGTTCTTCCGGTTTGCGTTCGAAGGTCCCAAGGGAGCAAGATCGGGTGGGGCGCAGCCGCGCTCCGAACCATCGAATGATTGCAGGAGAAACCAAATCTCATGCACGCCCCGAACAACCCGAAGCCCAGCAGGCTCCGCCGGGCTCTGCCCCGTGTCCTGGCGGCGGCCTTCGCCCTCGGAATAGCGATCTGTATCCCGAGCGATTGGCTCACGGCTACCATCGTCTAATTCCGTCCGGCGCGAGGGAGCACACCCATGGATCCCATCTCGGTGACATTGCTGGCGGCGCTCGCCGGGGGCCTCGGCGGAGAAGCCGGCCGACAGGCGTGGCAGGGGCTGACGGCGTTGGTCCGGCGCCCCTTCCACCGCGGTGACACGGAGGGGGACCCTGGGACAGTCGTCCCGGCCGTGAGTTCGGCCGAACCCGAACTCACGGCACTCGCACAGGCGCCGAACGACACGGCCCGGGCCCACGCGCTGAGTACGGCGCTGGCGGTCCGGGCCGTACTGGACGCCGAGTTCGCGCGCCGCCTCGACGAGTGGTCACAGCACGCGCGACAGGCCGGTGAACGGGACAGCGTGGTGCACAACGAGATCAGCGGCGGGACCTACCACAACAGCCCTGTCATCCAGGGCCGGGACATCTCCGGCGTCACCTTCAACAGCCCTCCGCCGGCAACGGGTAGGCATGCGACCCCGCCGCCCGAAGCACCTCCGCGGCCCTGACCGCCGCTTCCGCAGACGAACCGGGTCGGCAGCGACCCGGCCTCACCTCACAGGCAGTACCGGACCAGCCACTCGTCCTCGTTGTACGCGCCCTTCGCGGGATCCGGCACCGACGCCGGCTGTGCGGCCACCATGTCCTCCGGGCGGATCCGCTCCGGCAGTTGCCCGAAGCGGGCCCGGCGCATCGAAGCGGCGGTTTCCGGGGCCTTCGCTTCGGTCGCCGCCTCGAACCTCGCCTTGGTCCCCGCTTCGGTCCTCGCCTCGTACGTCATCTCAATCCCCGTTCGCTTGAGCCGACCACTCCTCCAGCGTACGTGAGCGTCCGGCTATTCCGGGTGGGCCGCGAGCAACCCCGCGAGCAGCGCCGTACGGGCCGGAACGTGGGCCGGCAGCACATGCTCGTCGCGGGCGTGCGCACCCCCGCCCACGACCCCAGTGCGTCCAGGACCGGACGTCGCAGCGCGGACACGAAGTTGCCGTCACCGACCCCGCCCACGCCCGTCTCACGGATCGCCGGACCGAGCTGCACCGCCACCGACTGCGCCTGCTCGAAGAGGAGTTGGGAGGGCGGCGTCGGCGCCATCGCCGGACGGTTCCAGCCCCCGAGACGGACACCCGTACCCGGGGGTCGGAGGCCGTGAGGCGGCCGGTTCGGTGTCGATGCGGACCTCCTCGGCGGGGTCGGCGATACGCACGTCGACACCGCAGCGGGCATGTCCGGCGATGACGTTGCGCCCCGTACCGCCGCTGATAGCACCGACGTTGACCGTCGTGCCGTGGTCATGTGAGCCCAACTCCGCGATCGGGGTGACCAGTTCGGCCAGGGCGTGCACGGCGCTCGCGCCGCCGTACGGGTCGGGGCCCGCGTGTGCCTCGACCCCTCCACGGCCACCTCGAAGAGACCGACCCCCTTGCCGACCGCCGTCTTCGGGTTCCCCTCCGGCCCTCCTCCGGTCTCCCTCCGGCCCCGCCGCCGGCTCGCGCACCAGCGTGGCCGCCACCTGCTCACCGAGCCGCTCGATGTGCGGCCGGGAGACGGGCTGCCGGGAGACGGGCTGCCGATCTCCTCGTCGCCGTTGACGAGCAGACGCACCGTCGCTCGCGCCAGGTTCCGTTCACACAGCAGACGCAGCGCCCAGACCGCCTGCACCAGGCGACACTTCATGTCGAAGCCGCCCGGCGCGCTCACCCGGCCGTCGTCCGTCACGGTGAACGGCCACTCGGCGAGGGTGCCGGCCGGCCACACGGTGTCGTGGTGGGCGAGCGGCAGCACCGATGTCCGCGAGGTGCCCCGGTGGAGGAGTTCCAGGACGTCTCCGTGCTCGCCGCCGTCATGGCGCACGGTCTCGTCCGCCGGCCCGAGGCGTCGGCCCGCCCAGGTCTCGATGGCGGCGAGTCAGGCGGTCAGCAGTTCCTTGTCGTCACTGGGGGTCTCGTACTCGACCAGCGCCCGCAGGTCGTCGGTCATCTCGGACAGGGCGATACGGGCCGGGGGACCCGATGTCATGCATCGACACGGGAAGCTCCTCGGACGACGCGGCAAACCCGATAGCCACCCAGGAAACCGAGCCGGGATGGACCCCGACCCGCTCCGAAGGCCTCCGTGCGGTCCCCGAAAGTTACGTCGAGATTGCGCGAACCCTTGACGTGTCGCTCTGACTGCGCTGTCATGACTGCGCAGTCATGACAGCGCAGTCAGAACATTGGCGGTCGCTGTCCCACCTCGATCCACGGCAGCCGCTGTCACCCTCCGGCTACCGTGGGCACCGGCCACCGGGAGTCACCGTGACACGACAGACAGGACGGGGTGCGACCTCGTCGACACCGCGCAGCGTCGACGTGGCGCGCCTCGCGGGGGTCTCGCAGAAGACCGTTTCCCGGGTCTTCAACAGCGAGCCGTACGTCTCCGAGGACGTTCGGCGCCGTGTTCTCCAGGCCGCCGAGGACCTCGGCTACCGGATGAACAACGCCGCCCGGGCACTCGCCTCCGGGCGGACCAGATCCATCGGCGTGGTGACGCTGGGCACCGCCCTGTACGGGCCCGCGTCGCTGCTCATGGGCATCGAGCGCGCCGTCCGGGACACCGGATACGCGCTGCGGGTCGTCAACACGATGGAGGGCGACCCGGCAGGCGTCGCCGGCGCCGTCGGCTCACTCCTCGAACAGGGGGTGGACGGCATCGTCGTCTCCGAGCCGATCGACGAAGGCCAGGGCGGGGGTGCGGGCCTGGCGGAACTCTCCGTCGACGTACCGGTCCTGGTCATCGGCGCGCCGTCCCCCTTCGCCACCTCCCGCCCGGTCACCTCGGGCGGCGGTGCGGACCTGCTGACCCGGGCCGCCACCCAACACCTGCTGGATCTAGGTCATGTGACGGTCCATCACCTCTCCGGTCCGCCACGCTGGTTCGCCGCCAGGGACCGGCTCACCGCCTGGCGGGCCGCCCTGGCCGCCCACGGCGCGCCCGAGCCGCCCGTCGTCGTGGGCGACTGGTCGGCCGCCTCCGGATACGCGGCGGGCCGTGAACTCGCCGCCGATCCCTCGGTGACCGCCGTGTTCGCCGCCAACGACGACATGGCCATCGGGCTGATCCGGGCCCTGACGGAGGCCGGCCGACGCGTGCCGGACGACGTCAGCGTGGTCGGGTTCGACGACATCCCGGTCGCCGCGTACGTCACACCGCCGCTCACCACCGTGCGGCAGCCGTTCGACGCCGTGGCCCAGGAAGGCCTCAAACGGCTACTGCACGCCATCGAGAACCCGGACGCGGATCCGCTGCCGCCGAGCGACCCACCGGTCGACCTCGTCGTACGGTCCTCCACCGCACCCCCGCCCCACCGGTAGCCGCACCGACAAGAGGCCGGTCAGCCCCACCTGCGGCCCCCTCCCTTCGCTCACTCCTCTTTCTCCACTCCACTCCCTTTCGCCCCGGCCGGAGTTCACCATGCCCAGAAACAACGTCTCCTCCTCTGCCATCAGCCGTCGGCTCCTCCTCACCGCGGCCGGCGCCGCCTCGCTCGGGGCGGCTCTCACCGCCTGCGGCGGGGGCGGGTCCGACAGCGGCTCGTCCTCGTCGAAGCCGGTCAGCCAGGCCGACATCGACAAGGCGATGAAGACCCCGACCGAGCTGACCTTCTGGACGTGGGTCCCGGAGATCGCCCAGGAGATCGCCCTCTTCGAGAAGAAGTACCCGGCGATCAAGGTCAAGGCCGTCAACGCCGGTCAGGGCACCCCGCAGTACACGAAGCTGCGCACCGCCCTCAAGGCCGGCAGCGGTGCCCCCGACATGGTGCAGATCGAGTTCCAGGCCATCCCGACCTTCACGATCACCGACAGCCTGCTGGACCTGCGCCCGTACGGCGCCTCCGCCCTCAAGTCCCAGTTCGTCGACTGGACGTGGAGCCAGGTCAGCGGCAGCGGCGGCGAGGTGTGGGCGGTCCCGCAGGACACCGGCCCGATGGGCATGCTGTACCGGCAGGACATCTTCGACAAGCACGGCATCGAAGTGCCCAAGACCTGGGACGAGTTCGCCGAGGCCGCGCGCAAGCTGCACAAGGCCGACCCGGAGGTCTATCTGACCAACCTCGCCGCCAACCAGGTCGCCGCCTGGCACGGCCTGTTGTGGCAGGCGGGCGCCAAGCCCTACGTCACCTCCGGCAAGAGCGACATCGCCATCAGCGTCGACGACGCGGTCTCCAAGAAGCTCGGCGCGTTCTGGGGCGGGCTCGCGCAGGAGGGTGTCATCGGTGTCGAGCCCGACTTCACGGACTCCTGGTACGCCGCGCTCAACAAGGGCAAGTACGCCACCTGGATCGTCGGCGCCTGGGGCCCGGCCTTCCTCTCCGGCTCGGCCAAGGACACCGCGGGCAAGTGGCGGGCGGCGCCGATGCCGCAGTGGGACGCCGCCAAGCCGAGCGCGGGCAACTGGGGCGGCTCCACGACCGCCGTGATCCGGTCCACCAAGAACCCCATCGCCGCCGCCGAGTTCGCCAAGTTCCTCAACAGCGACCCGGAGAGCGCGAAGATGTTCGCAACAAAGCAGTTCTTCTTCCCGGCCACCAAGGCGCTGCTCGCGGACGCGAGTTTCAGTGGCGCCACCCCCGCCTTCTACGGCGGCCAGAAGGTCAACGAGGTCTTCGCCGGCATCAGCGCCCAGGTCGACCCCGCCTTCCAGTGGCCGCCGTTCCTCGACCAGGTGGCCACCGACTGGACCGAGACCGTCGGCCGCTCCCTGGCCAGGAAGACCGACACGGTCACCGCGCTCGCGGGCTGGCAGACGCGGATCACGACCTTCGCCAAGAGCCAGGGCTTCACGGTGAAGGCGGCACCCTGACATGGCCAGGCATCTCGCACGACCGCGGTCGGCAGGCCCGCTGTTCGTCGCCCCCTTCATGGTCCTGTTCCTTCTCCTCTTCCTCGCTCCGCTCGGCTACGCGGCCTATCTGAGCCTGTTCCAGGAGAAGTTGGTCGGCGGCACGTCGTTCGTCGGCCTGGACAACTACCTGACCGCCATCAAGGACCCGCAGCTACGCGAGGGTGTCGTCCGGGTGGCGACCTTCTTCGTGATCCAGGTCCCGGTGATGCTGCTGCTCGCCCTGCTCTTCGCCCTCGCCCTGGACAGCGGCCTGCTGCGGCTGTCCCGGGTGATCCGGCTGGGCATCTTCGTGCCGTACGCCGTCCCGAGCGTCGTCGCCACCCTGATGTGGGGCTATCTCTACGGCCCCGACTTCGGCCCGTTCGCCCAGCTCAGCGACAAACTGAGCCTGCCCGCCCCGCACTTCCTGACCGACAGCTGGATGCTGGGCAGCCTGGCGAACATCGTGACGTGGGAGTTCGTCGGCTACAACATGATCATTCTGTACGCGGCCCTGCGGACCATTCCGCAGGACCTGTACGAGGCCGCCGCCCTGGACGGTGCGGGGGCCTGGCGGATCGCCTGGTCCATCAAACTCCCGGCGCTGCGGCCCGCGTTGACGCTCACCCTGCTCTTCTCGGTGATCGGCAGTTTCCAGCTCTTCAATGAGCCCAACCTGCTGATGAAGATCGTCCCGGACGTCATCGACAGCGCGTACACCGCCAACCTCTACGCCTACACGCTCGCCTTCACCAGCCAGCAGATCAACTACGCGGCGGCCGTCTCCTTCCTCCTCGGCCTGCTCATCGTGATCATCTCGTACGCCTTCCTGCTCACCGCGAACCGCAGGAGGCCCGCGTGACCACCACAACTCCCTCCGCTACCGCCGTGGTTCGTACGACGGACCAGGTGCGCAAGGCGCCGAAGGAGCGGCGCGGGGGACAGGCCGGCCGTCGCAGCACACCCCTGACGATCGCCATGCTGGCGGCGCTCGCCTACTTCCTCCTCCCCCTCCTCTGGCTGCTGATCGCCTCCACCAAGAGCACCCGGGACCTGATCAACAGCTTCGGCCTGTGGTTCTCCGACACCCCGCAACTGCTGACGAACATCCGCGACACCTTCACCCAGGACGACGGTGTCTTCCTGCACTGGCTGCTCAACACCCTGCTGTACGCCGGTGTCAGCGCCGTCGGTGCCGCGGTCCTGGCGGCCGCCGCGGGGTACGGGTTCGCCAAGTTCCGGTTCCGCGGGAACGGCGCCGCCTTCAACCTCGTGCTCGGCGCGGTCATGGTGCCGGCGACCGCCCTGGCCATTCCGACGTACCTGCTGTTCGCCAAGGTGGGGCTGGTGAACACGCCGTGGGCGATCATCCTGCCCTCGCTGGTGAGTCCCTTCGGGCTCTATCTCATGCGGGTGTACGCGCAGGACGCCGTGCCCGACAGCATCCTCGAAGCCGCCCGGATGGACGGGGCCGGTGAGTTCCGGATCTTCTTCCAGATCGTGCTGCGGCTGCTGGCGCCGGGCCTGGTGACGGTGCTGCTGTTCACGCTTGTGGCGACCTGGAACAACTACTTCCTGCCGCTGATCATGCTCAACGACCCGGACCTGTACCCGATCACGGTCGGGCTCTCCTCCTGGGCCGCCCAGGCGCAGAACGGCGGGGCGGGTGCCAGCAGCGACATGCTCGCGCTGGTGGTGACCGGGTCGATGATCTCGGTGATCCCGCTCGTCGTGGCCTTCGTGCTGCTCCAGCGGTACTGGCAGAGCGGCCTGGCCACCGGCGGTGTCAAGCAGTAACTCCCCGCCCAGCCAACCTGGTTGCCCAACTCCCCTTCCCCCACTGGAGGTTGACTTCATGGCGGTTCTGCCCGCCCGCGTCCTCTTCGGCGCCGCGTACTACCACGAGTACCAGCCCACCCACGGCCGCGAGTACCGTCCCGGCGAACAGCTCAAGACGGACCTCGATCTGATGGCCGACGCCCGGTTCACGGTGATCCGGGTCGGCGAGTCGGTCTGGTCGACCTGGGAGCCCACCAACGGACACTTCGACCTCGACTGGCTGGAGCCGGTGCTCGACGGCGCCCATGAGCGCGGTATCGCCGTGGTCCTCGGTACCCCGACGTACGCCGTACCGCCGTGGCTGGCCCGCCAGTACCCGGAGATCACGGGTGAGCGGGCCACCGGGCAGCGCATCGGCTGGGGCGCCCGGCAGGAGGTCGACTTCACGCACCCCGCGTTCCGGTTCCACGCGGAGCGGGTGATCCGGAAGATCGTCGCACGCTACGCCGGTCACCCGGCGGTCATCGGCTTCCAGGTCGACAACGAACCCGGCAACGAACTCCTTTACAACCGGGGCGTGTTCGAGCGCTTCGTCGACCATCTCCGGGCGAAGTACGGGGACATCGAGACCCTGAACCGCGAGTGGGGCCTCGTCTACTGGTCGCACCGGCTGTCCACGTGGGCCGACCTGTGGACCCCGGACGGCAACGTCCAGCCCCAGTACGACGTCGCCTGGCGGGAGTTCCAGGCCCGCCAGGTCACCGAGTTCATCGGCTGGCAGGCCGACATCGTCCGCGAGTACGCGAGCCCCGACCAGTTCGTCACCACCTGCATCTCCTACACCCGCCCGGCGGTGCAGGACGACGAGCTCACCGACCGGCTCGACATCGCGTCGGGCAACCCGTACTACGACATGCAGGACGGCCTCGCGCTCCCCGACCGTACGCCGGACGAGCACGCGCAGCGCTGGAAGACGACGGGCGTGTGGTCGCTGTACCAGACCGCCGACTGGATGTTCTCCTCCAAGCAGGCCCCCTTCCTGGTCACCGAGACCAACGCGAGCTCCATCGGTTTCGCGTGGGACAACCGCCCCGCCTTCGACGGCCAGTGGCGCCAGGCCGCCTGGGCGCTGGTCGGGCGCGGCGCCAGGATGGTCGAGTACTGGCACTGGCACACCCTGCACTTCGGCGCCGAGACGTACTGGGGCGGCGTCATTCCGCACAGCGGGCGACCCGGTCGTACGTATGCCGAACTGGCGACCCTGGGCGCCGAGTTGGACACGGCGGGCGCGCTGGTCGCCGGGCTCGAACCGGACGCCGACATCACGATGGTCTACTCGACGCCCAGCAAGTGGCTGATGCAGAAGTACCCGCCGCTCGCGACGGGCGACGGCGAGCCGGACGACACCGCCTACCACCGGATCTTCGACCCGTTCTACCGGGGCGCCTTCGACGCCGGCCGCCAGGTCCGGATCGTCCACGCCCGCCAGCTCCACGACCCCAGCGGTGAGCGGGAGGGCCTGACCCCGGAGGAGGCGGTGAGCCGTCACCCGGTCCTGGTGGTACCGGCGTTGTACATCGCCGCCGACTCGACCCTCGACTGGTTCGCCGCGTACGCCCATGCGGGCGGCCACCTGGTCCTCGGCCCGCGCACGGCGTACGCCGACCACGAGGCGCGGGCCCGCAACGAACTGGCCCCCGGCCGCCTGGTGGACGCGGCCGGCGTCGGTTACGACGAGTTCAGCAACCTGGCGCGGGAGATCCCGGTGCGCGGCGTGCCCGGCGGTCCGCTCCGGCTTCCGGACGGCGCGACAGCGGCGCACTGGGCCGACGGTCTCACCGTCACCGACGCCGAGCCGCTGGTCACGTACGACCACCCGCACTTCGGCCGCTGGCCGGCGGTCACCACCCGCCGCCACGGGGCGGGCCAGGTGACGTACGTCGGCACGGTGCCGGGCCGCGACCTCGCCCGGGAACTGGCCACCTGGCTGACCCCGGACGCCCGCAGCCTCTGGGGGGACCTCCCGGCCTCGGTCACGGCGACCACCGGCACGGCCGAGGACGGGCGGCGCGTGCACATCGTCCACAACTGGAGCTGGGAGCCCGTGCGCGTCACGGCGCCGGCCGCTCTGACCGACGTACTGAACGGCAGCCCGGTCCCGGCGGGCACCGAGCTGGCACTCGGCGCCTGGGACGTACGGGTGCTCAGCGCCGACTGAGCACCGGGCGGGGCCTGTTGTCGCCGCGCGACGACAGGCCCCGTCGGCTCAGAGCAGTGAATAGCCGCCGTCCACCGTGATCGTCGTGCCGGTCACATAGGCCGAGGACTCTGAGGCCAGGAACAGATAGATGCCGGGCAGATCGTCGGGAGTGCCCCAGCGTCCCAGCGCCGTGTGCTCGACGATGCCGGTGTCCCGCTCCGAACTGCGCCGCCAGTGCGCGCCGAGCCCGGTGTCGAACCAGCCGAGGGCCACCGTGTTGACGGTGATCCCGCGCGGCCCGAGCTCCTGCGCCAGCGCCCCCACCAGGGACTGGACGCCGCTCTTCGACGCCGAGTACGCGGCGAGGCCGCCCTTGGGCCGGTCGCCCAGCACGGAACCGGTGACGATGATCCGCCCTCCGGCGCCCATCACCGCCGCGGCGGCCCGCGCCCCGAGGAACGTCCCGGTCAGGTTGACGTCGATGACCTGCCGCCAGGCGTCGGGGCTGGTGTCGGTCACCGTCGCGACCCCGGGCGAGACCCCGGCGTTGCAGATCCAGGCGTCCACCCCGCCGAACCGCTCGACCATGCCCTCGGCGACGGACTCGTTGAAGGCCTCGTCACGCACATCACCCGCACAGATGAGGGGGTCGCCATGGAGCGTCCCGGCCACCTCCTTGAGCGCGTCCCCGGAACGCGCCACCAGGCCCAGCCGCGCCCCCGCGGAGTCGAAGGCCTGCGCGAGAACACGCCCCAGACCGCGCCCGGCCCCGGTGATCACGACACGTCGCCCGGCGACCTCGGGGTTTCCGGCGGTTGTCGGCATTCGATCCTCCATCAAAGCGTCGACCGGTCGGTACATTATTGGGAGCGTAACGCACGCCCGGAGCGACAGAACAGGGACCTACGCCTCGGCCCTGGCGCCGGCCTCGGGCTTCACGCCTCGCAACTCCCGGAGTACGGACCGCCCTTGCTCCAGTTCGCTCCCGGCGCGCTCCTGGTCGAGGGGTTCGGCCAGGATGCCGTTGAAGAAGATGTCGCAGTAGAAGGCGGAGAGCTCCTCGACCCGCATGACCCGATGACCGGCCAGCCACTGGTACGTGTAGTTGTGCAGGTTCAGGAACGCGAGCGTCGCCAGCTCCAGGTCCTCCTGCGGGCGCCCCTGGAGCAACCCCCGGCGGTGCCCGTCGGCGAGCAGGCCGCGGATGCGCGACTCGAACCGCTGCCGCTTCTCGCGGAACAACTCGCGGTACTCGCCCTGGAGTTGGCGGTACTCGTGCAGGAACACCCAGACGTGGTCATGCTTGTTGACGATCTGCCAGAGCAGGCATTCCGACAGCAGTCGCAGCCGGGTCTCGAAACTCAGGTCGAGTTCGACGATCGCGGCGGCTTCCTTGAGCAGCGGATCCATGACGCGGTCGTGGATCTCGACGAGGAGCGCGTCCTTCGAGCCGATGTAGTAGTACAGGGCACCCCGGGCCAGCCCCGCGGCCTCGCCGATGTCCGCCACGCCGGTGTCGGCGTACCCGCGCTTCGAGAACAGCTCGACGGCGACGTCCACCACGTTCTCACGCATGCGGTAGTAGCGCTCGGTCTTGCCGCGCTCCCTCCGAGTGGCCGGCATCTCACCATTCCTTCGCAACCCGGTACATCGTCACGGGGCCCCAACTGGCTTCCCGGCATTGCCTGTAGCACCGCGTGACGATACACGATCAATACGTGTCCCCCGTGGAGAGAAGGGAGAGAGATGCCAGTTCGGTGCGGGTCGGGGGCAGGATTCCCGGCCCGCACCGAACGGCGCTCGATGCCGACCGGGTTCGTCAGACGGTTGCGATCGGCGTGAGGGGGCTGCCCTGTGTCCCCGGGAGGTTGAGTGGGGGTGCGGTGAGGAGGAAGCGGGTGCGGTGGTGTTGGCGCAGCCAGGTGGCGAGTTTGTCGAGGTACCACAGTTCGCCGAGGGGGACGCCGAGTTTGAACAGGCACAGGTGGTGGATGGGCAGGAGGGAGTGGCGGCCGGTCTCGTTGCCGACGCCCACTCCTTCGACGGCGTAGTTGTCGGCGACGAGGCCGGCGAGCTGGGAGTCGGTGATCCATTGGAGGATCTCGGGGTCGTGGGCGTCGAGGTAGGCGGCGGTCCGGTGGATGGCCACGGGGTCCGGGTTCTTGTTCCAGGCGAGGATCTGGGTGGCGAAGCCGGTGTGGAGCAGGACGATGTCGCCGGGTTCGACGGTGACGTTGTCGGCGTCCATGATGGCGCGCAACTGCCGGTAGTTGACCGGCTGGTAGTCGGTGCCGAGGTGGTGGGCGATGTCGATGAGGACGCCGCGTCCCTGGACGCCGTGTTCCGCCATGTGTTCGAGGCCGAGGTGGCGGGCGAAGCCGAGGCTGCCGCTGCCGTCGCCCTTGGCGTCGTCCTTGGGTCCGACGAGGTCGGTGCCGGCGCGGTAGCCGTTGTAGTAGACGGCTTCGGCGATCCCGTCGGCGTCGGCGTCGAACTCGGCGCCCTGGTGGGCGAGGGCGTCCCACTGGGTGGAGTACTGCGGCCAGAGGGTGACGACGTCGTCGGACCAGACGTCGATGAGGTCGGGGGAGAAGTGTTCGCTGGCCTTGATGTTGTAGAAGACGTCCTGGTTGTGCTGGAGGTCTTCGGTGGGGCGCAGGATCGGCGGGTAGCGGCGCTGGTTCATGGCCGAGCCGCCGGGATGGTCGAGCGGCAGGCTGAGACTGAAGGCGATGCCGTGCTCGACCTCGCGCACGCCCTGCAGGACCTTCTCCCGGGTGAGCAGGTTGATCCGGCCCAGCTCGTCGTCCTCGCCCCAGTCGCCCCAGGTCGAGCCCGGCGGACGCTGCTTCCAACGCTTCGTCGTCATGGTCACTCCGCTTCCTGGCGCCAGTCCTCGTCGACGGCCTGCCATCCGCATGCTACGTATCGTGTACCGACCGGTCAATGAAATATTCGCGCAGCATCGCGGACGGTGTAGCGGGCTACACCACGCATTCGGGAGAAGGGTCCCTCGTGGCGGCGATCAAGCGACGGGATCGTGGTCGGCAGAGCCCAGAACCCCTCCCTCCCCGCCGAAGGAATGTCCGTGAAGACGCTGCTCGCCGCCGTGAAGTCGTTCATCACCAATCTGCTGCTGTGGTCGTGCTTCCTCGGCGGTCTCACCGCGAGCACCGCGTCCGGCGCCGTTCTCGACGGCACGGAGAAGGACCTGGCCGCCTACGCCGGCATCGCCGTCTCCCTGCTGGCGGGCTCACGCATCGCCAGGAGGCCGAGGATCAAGGCGTTCCTGTCGAAGCCGTCCACGCTCTGGTTCCTCTTCCTGTTCAACGGCGGTGTGGCCGCGTTCTGCTACTTCACGATGGACGGCGTGAAGGGGATCGCGACCGCCGCCGGTATGGGCCTGGTCTCCCTGGGCGCGGCCGGCGGCCTCGTGTCGAGCCGCAAGGAGCGGACGGCGCCCGCGCTCGTGGAGCAGCAGCCCTGGGCCTGACGCCCGCACACCGAAGTCCTCGTCAACCCATGAAGTGAAGGGACCCTTTCCATGCCCTCGAACCGCCGTCGCGGCCGTCGCACCACCACCATCGCCACCGCCGTCGCCGCCGTCGCCATGACCGCCGGACTTCTGACCGGCTGCGAGGACCTCGACAACTCCCTCGGCTGCCTCAGCAACGCCGACTCCATCTCGGACAGCGTCAAGGCGATCCACGAGGCCGGCTGGGACGCGGTGAAGGACCCGTCGAAAACCGACGACTCCATCGACACCATCGACAAGAACCTGGACAAGATCAACAAGGAGACGGACGACGGCGAGGTCGACAAGGCGGTCGACGATCTGAACAAGGCGATAAAGGACTACAACAAGTCGATCCTGAACGGCGACACGAGCCCGGACTCCAGCAGGATCGACGCCGCCGCCGACCGGCTGAAGGACGTCTGCACCTCATAGGGGAACGCGATGGGGGCCCTGCCGTACGACGTACGACGGCAGGGCCCCCATCGGCCAGTGGCGCTCCCGGTCCTCAGCCCTCGTCGGGCGTCAGCCGCAGCGAGATGCTGTTGATGCAGTACCGCTGATCGGTCGGGGTCGCATACCCCTCCCCCTCGAACACGTGCCCGAGGTGCGACCCGCACCGGGCACACCGCACCTCGGTCCGCACCATCCCGAGCGAACGGTCCGCGATCAGCTCCACCGCGTCGGTGTCCTTCGGGTCGAAGAAGGACGGCCAGCCGCAGTGCGACTCGAACTTCGTGTCCGAGGTGAAGAGTTCGGCGCCGCAGGCCCGGCAGGAGTAGACGCCCTTCGTCTTGGTGCCTGTGTACTCACCCACGAAGGCGGGCTCCGTGCCGGCCTGACGCAGGACCGTGTACTCGGCCGGCGTCAGCTCCGCGCGCCACTGCTCGTCCGGCTTTTCGACGTCGTACGACATGTAGCTCAGCCCCTTACTGCGAAAGTCACCGCGAAAGTCACTGCGGAACCCTGAACGTCACCGTGCCAGACGGTCCAGGATCCGCGGGCCCAGGTCCGTGACATCACCCGCGCCCATGGTGAGAACGAGATCACCGGGCTTCGCCATTCCCGCGACGGTCTCCGGCACCTCGGCCTTGTCCGCCACGGCCGTCACGTCGGCGCCCGCGGCCCGCGCGGCGTCGATGATCAGCGCGCTGGTCACGCCGGGGACCGGGTCCTCGCGGGCCGGGTAGATGTCGAGGACGACCGACGCGTCCGCGAGCGCCAGCGCCTCGCCCATCTCCTTGCCCAGCTCCTGGGTACGGGAGAAGAGGTGCGGCTGGAAGACCACCAGGATGCGCGCATCGCCGACCGCCGCCCGCATCGCCTCCAGGTCGGCCGTCATCTCGGTCGGGTGGTGCGCGTACGAGTCGATGACCTGGACGCCCGCCTCCTCGCCCTTCAGCTGGAGCCGCCGCTTCACCCCCGTGTACGCGGCCAGGGCGGGGGCCAGCTCGTCGGCGGGCACGCCCAGTGCGACGCCCGCCGCGAGCGCGGCCACCGCGTTGTGCGCGTAGTGCCGGCCGGGGACGGAGACGGTGAACGTGAGCTCCTCGCCGCCCAGCAGGACGGTTACCTCGCTCTTGAGGCCCTGCGGTACGACCGACAGGACCCGCACGTCCGCGTCCGCGGACTCCCCGTACGTCACCACCCGTACGGAGTCCGGCAGGCGACGCGTCAGCTCGCGGGCACCGTCGTGGTCGGCGGAGATCACCAGCGTCCCGCCGGGCACGATCCGGCCCGCGAACGTCTCGAAGGACTCGTAGATCTCGTCCATGGAGGCGTAGTTGGCGTGGTGGTCGAGTTCGACGTTGAGGATGATCGCGACCTCGGGCGCGTACTTGTGGAAGCTGCGGTCCGATTCGTCCGCCTCGGCCACGAAGATCTCGCCGTCGCCGTGCAGGGCGTTCGAGCCGGGTGCGTCCAGGTCGCCGCCGATCGCGTACGAGGGGTTCAGCCCCAGCTCGCTCAGCGACACCGCCAGCATGGACGTCGTGGTCGTCTTCCCGTGGGTGCCCGCGACCGCGATCGGCCGCAGGCCGTCCATCAGCCGGGCGAGCGCGTCCGAACGGTGGACCACCGAGATCCCCAGCTCCGCCGCCCGCGCCAGCTCGGGGTTGTCCGCGCGGATCGCGGAGGAGACCACGACGCAGGTGGCGTCGTCGGCGAGATGCCCGGCGGCATGGCCGATGTGCACGGTCGCCCCCAGCGCCCGCAGTGCCGTGGCGGTCTCGGACTCCTTGGCATCACTGCCGGCCACCACGGCCCCGCGCTGCGCCAGGATCTTCGCGATCCCTGACATCCCGGCACCACCGATACCGATGAAGTGCGGTCGGTCCATGGCGATAGGAAGGCCGGGTGCCATGCGTTTCTCCCCAGATGCGGTACGAAGCTGAGCCCCCAGCCTATTAGCCGGACCGGCGGCACCCGACAAGGGAGGGCCGCGGACACCCGCCCGGCCCCTACGGCGTCACACCTTGCTGTGCGAGAACAGCTTCAGCACGGGCACCCCCACCTTGTGCCGGGCCCGGGAAGCCCAGTCGCGGTGGAAGAACTCCTCCACGTAGTGGGGATCGGTCAGCACGATCACCTCGTCCGCCTCGATCTCGTCCACCAGCCCCCGCAACGCATCGAGCGGATGGTCCTCGACGATCCGCCCCTCCGCCTCGTGCCCCGCCGCCCGCAGCGCCGTCAGCGACACCTCGAGTGCCCGCTCCCCCAGCGCCGCCGCGTCCTCGCCCTCCGGGGTCTCCCGTTCGTGCGCCGCCTCGTCGAGCTCGCCCAGCGCGATGTCGTCGATGGCCCGCAACAGTCGGTCGGCCTGGTCGCCACGGGGCTGGAGCAGCACGTGGAAGGCCACGTCCTCGTCGCCGTGCAAGGTGGTGACGAACTCCACGTCGGCGGACGTCAGGGCCTTCTCGATCATCAGTACGCTTGTGAACACGACAGGCGCCCTTCTCCTCCGTGGGCCGTTCGTAGGCCCCTGCTGAAACCATCCTGCCCCGTGATCGCACGGGGACTGCGAAATTTAGTGTGCCCAGCGAAAGTCAAACGGAACGGCAGGTTCCGGATCGTGTCGGGCCGAGTCGGACCCGGTGCGTCAGGAGCGGTGATAACGGCTGAACAGGAAGCCGGCCTCCTCCAGCAAGGACACCAGTTCGAAGTGACGGGGAACGGGCACCGAGGGCCCGCCCGAGATCCGCTGGGCGTCCCCCACGGTGAGCATCGGGGAGATCGTCAGACACAGCTCGTCGAGCACCTCGGCCGCCACCAGCTGGCCCAGCAGCCGCGGCCCGCCCTCGGCCAGCAAACGGGTGTGCCCGAGGTCGGCGAGTGCCTGTACCGCGCGTGCCGGGTCGACGCCCATGCCGTCACCGGCGACGACCACCCGGGCGCCCGCCTTCTCGGCCGCGGCGACCCGGTCGGGAGCGGCAGCGGCACCCGTGAGGATCAGGGTGGGCACCAGGGGCGAGGTGAACAGCGGGAGCGAGTAGTCCAGCTCCAGGCTCGCGCTGACGATCGCGATCGCCGCCGCCTGCGCCTGCCCGGCCGCCTCCCGCGCCGCGGCGAACTCGGCACGCGCGCGTGCCGGGCGGTAGCCCTCCTGGCGTACCGTTTCCGCACCGACCAGGACCACGTCCGCCAGCGCCCTCAGGGTGCCGAAGATCCGCATGTCGGAGGCGGACGAGATGGGCTGGGAACGGCCGTCGTGCTGGGCTGCGCCGTCGAGCGTGGACACCATGTTGGCGCGCAGCCAGGCTTCCCGGCTCCCGTTCGTCTTCTCGGGGTAGGCGTAGGCGGCGGCCAGCTCCTCCAGGCTCCACTCACGGTCGACCGCTCCGGCACCGGGCGAACCACCGGCGTCCGCGCCCCCTCCCGGGGCCTCGGCCACTGTCTCTTCGGTCACAGGGAACAGACGTCGCATGCCAGGCAGTCTGGCACGGCGCCCCCCGCCTGTCCGGCGGGCCGGGCCCGGGGCCGCGGGGCCCCGAACGCCCATCTGCCGCCTTTGTCATGGTTGCCGACTCCCCCACCCCCGGCTTCGCCCGACCGACGGGACCCCCACGCGCCGCCGGCCTCCTCCGCCCGGCAGCCGCCCACCCCGCCCCCGCCCGGTCGCCGCCCGCGCAGCGCCGGTCCGGCCCGGCCCTGCCCGCCGGACAGGCCCTAGCATGGTGAACCGTGCCTACCACCCCCGCGTCCCCCGGTCTCGGTCCGATAGCCGACACGGCTCCGCTGTCCCTGTGCGTCCGTGAGCCGCACGTCCCCGCGGACCGGCTGGTCGCCGAGATGGTGCCGCCGCCCCGGTTCGACTCGGTGCGCTTCGGTACGTACATCCCGGACCCGAACCAGCCCAGTCAGACCGAGGCCGTACGCGTCCTCGACGGGTTCGCGGGCGGGCTCGGCGGGGCGCACGCCCTGGGAGGCGGCAAGCGGGGGTTCTTCGGGTTCGGGAAGGTCAAGGCGTCCAAGGTGCCGGCCGGTCCCCGTGGCGTCTACCTCGACGGCGGTTACGGCGTCGGCAAGACCCATCTCCTCGCCTCGCTCTGGCACGCCACCCCGGCCGAACCCGCACTCAAGGCCTTCGGCACCTTCGTGGAGCTGACGAACCTGGTCGGCGCCCTCGGCTTCCAGAAGACCGTCCAGACCCTGTCCGGCCACCGGCTGCTCTGCATCGACGAGTTCGAACTCGACGACCCGGGCGACACCGTCCTCGTCTCGACCCTGCTCGGCAAGCTCGTCGACGCGGGCGTCGCCCTCGCCGCCACCTCGAACACCCTGCCGGGCAAGCTCGGTGAAGGGCGGTTCGCGTCGGCCGACTTCCTACGCGAGATCCAGGGCCTGTCCGCCCACTTCCACGCGCTGCGCATCGACGGCGAGGACTACCGCCACCGCGGGCTGCCCCAGGCCCCGGCGCCGTACACCGAGGAGCAGGTGACCAAGGCGGCCTACGCCACCGAGGGCACGTCGCTCGACGACTTCCCGCAGCTCCTCGGCCACCTCGCCCGCGTGCACCCCAGCCGCTACGGCGCCCTCACGGACGGCCTGAAGGCCGTGTGCCTCACCGATGTGCGGCCGGTCCCGGACCAGTCGACGGCGCTGCGGCTCGTCGTGCTCGCCGACCGGCTGTACGACCGCGAGGTGCCGGTGCTCGCCTCCGGCCTGCCCTTCGACCAGTTGTTCAGCGAGGAGATGCTGAACGGCGGCTACCGCAAGAAGTACTTCCGCGCGATCTCCCGTCTGACCGCGCTGGCCCGCGACGCCAAGGGCCTCGTGGAGCCCTCATGACGCTCTGACCTGCGCACCATATGAACTACCGCAGGTCAAGGACCAGTTCGCGTCACCCCACCCGCGCTTTTCAGGCTCTCTTCAGCCTGAAACGCTAAGTTAACCCAGCAAACAACTTCGCAGGGTTAACGTGTTTCTTGACCCGTAATTGACCAACCGTTGACGCGTTCGAGAGACCGTGAATCGCCTGGAGGGGGGCGCATGTTCCGAGGTACTACGGCCCGGACCGTGATTTCCCTCCTCGCCGCCGTCCTGCTGGCCCTCCCGTTCTTCGCTCCCACGACGTCCTTCGCATCCGCGCACACAGCCCGTCATGCCGAGGCCAAGACCGAGCCCAGAAACAAACCCAGGGTGGCAGCCCAGCGCGACGAGTACGTCACCTGTGGTGACGGCGGCCGTCATCACGACCCGAGCCTGCCCCTGCGCACCCGCGACCGGCATCGCATCGCCGATTCGGGTCCCCAGGTGCCCGAGCGCCCGCTCCTCGCGGTGGATCCCACGGCTCCGCACGAACCGGAGACGCGCGTCACGTCACGCCATCAGGCACCCAGATCGCTGACCGCGCACACCCCGGCCGCGCTCCAGGTCTTCCGCTGCTGACAGCCGGGACGCCCCCCCCACTCCCTGTCAGCACGTCCGACTGTCATGTACGTCCGACGCGCCTTCGAGGCGCGCCAGGAGGAGTCACCACATGCAGCCCCTCATCGACAACGCCCGCACCTTCGGTCAGCGCCCTGAGGAGTTCGCCGGGCTCGCCGAAGGCCAGTCCCCCCAGGTCCTGTTCATCACCTGCTCCGATTCCAGGGTCGTCCCGGCCCTGATCACGGGTGCCAGGCCCGGCGAGCTCTTCGAGCTGCGCACCGCGGGCAACATCGTCCCCCCTTACGCCTCCGCCAGCCCCACCGGCGAGGCCGCCACCATCGAGTACGCCGTGGAGGTCCTCGGCGTCAGCGACATCGTCGTCTGCGGCCACTCGCACTGCGGTGCCGTCGGCGCCCTGGTCCGCGGCGACGACCTCACCGCCGTACCCGCCGTACGCGACTGGCTCGCGCACGCCGCCGACGCGCCCCCGGCCACAGCCACCGCCCCGTCCGACACCGGCGACCCGACGGTCGCCTCGGCCGTCCAGAACCACGTCCTGGCACAGCTGCTGCGGCTGCGCTCCTACCCGTGCGTGGAGCAGCGCCTCGCGAAGGGCCAACTGCGCCTGCGCGGCTGGTACTACGAGGTGCACACCGGGTCCGTGCGCGAACACCGCGCCGCCACCGACGCGTTCGAAGCGCTGTGAGGGCCGCCATGTCCATATTTGCCAAGGTCCCCCATCTGCGGCAGGACTTCGCCGCCTCGCTCGTCGTGTTCCTGGTCGCCCTGCCGCTGTGCGTGGGCGTCGCCGTCGCCTCCGGCGTGCCGGCCGAACTCGGCCTGGTCACCGGCATCGTGGGCGGCATCGTCGCCGGACTCCTGCCGGGCAGCAGCCTCCAGGTGTCCGGGCCCGCCGCCGGCCTCACCGTCCTGGTCTTCGAGGCCGTACGCGAGCACGGGCTGCCCGCGCTCGGGGTGATCGTGCTCGCCGCCGGACTGCTCCAACTCGCCATGGGCGCCCTGAAGCTGGGGCGCTGGTTCCGGGCCATCTCGGTGTCCGTCGTCGAGGGCATGCTGGCCGGAATCGGGCTCGTGATCATCGCCGGGCAACTGTACGCGGCGGCCGGGCTGAAGGCGCCGGCCGCCGGACTCGACAAGATCACCGGGCTGCCCGACGCCGCCGCGAAGGCCCTGGGGAACACCAGCGCGCTGGCCTCGCTGGCGCTCGGCGCGGGCACGATAGCCGTGATCGTGCTGTGGCAGCGGCTGCCCAAGAAAATGCGGGCGGTGCCGGGCGCGCTCGCCGCGGTGGTCCTGGCGACCGCCGTCACCCTCGTGTTCGACCTGCCGGTGGGTACGGTCGAGGTGAAGGGCCTGCTGGACGCCGTCCAGCTGCCCGGGCTCGGCTCCTTCGGTGAACTGGCGAGCCTGAGCGTGATCGGCACGGTCGTGGCGTTCACGCTGATCGCGTCCGCCGAGAGCCTGTTCAGCGCCGCCGCCATGGACCGGCTGCACGACGGTCCACGCACCCAGTACGACAAGGAACTGATGGCGCAGGGCGCCGGCAACACCGTGTGCGGGCTGCTGGGCGCGCTGCCGATGACCGCGGTGATCGTGCGCAGCTCGGCGAACGTCCAGGCGGGGGCGCGGACGAAGGCGTCCCGGGTGCTGCACGGCGTATGGCTGCTGCTGTTCGCGGCGCTGCTGCCGGGCGCGCTGGCGCTCATACCGCTGCCCGCGCTGGCCGGCATCCTCGTCCACGCGGGCTGGAAGCTCATACCGCTGCGCGGGGTCGTCTCGCTCTGGCGTGAGCACCGGGGCGAGGCGCTGATCCTGGTGGTCACGGCTCTGGCGATCGTCTCCGTGAACATGTTCGAGGGCGTGCTGATCGGTCTCGCCCTGTCCGTGGGCAAGACCGCCTGGGAGGCCTCTCACCTCAAGCTGGAGGTCATCGACAAGGGTGCCGGTCCCGTCCAGGCGTACCTGTCGGGCAACGCGACCTTCCTGCGGCTGCCGAAGATCCTCGACAGCCTGGAGGCACTGCCCCAGGACCGGCCGATAGAGCTGGACCTGTCGGGCCTGCACCATCTGGACCACGCCTGCCGCACGGCCCTGGAGAGCTGGGCTGAGCGGCACAGCGAGGCCGGGACGGAACCGGTGAAGATGATGACGCCGACGCCGTAGCCTCCGCGGCCTTCGCACGCGAGGTTGCCCGGTCCGGGGCTCGACCCGAGCCCTGGACCGGGCATATCGTTTGTTAAGGGTGCCATTCGGCACGTAGGGACGGCTGCGAGAGGTCGTCGTCATGCTTGAGGAACTACTGACCGCGGGCATCGCCGCCGGGGCCGCCGGGCTCGTCTACGTCGGGGCGGCGGCGAGGATCGTCAAGCAGTACGAACGCGGGGTCGTCTTCCGGCTCGGCCGCCTCGCCGGAGACGTACGGCCGCCCGGTTTCACGCTGGTGGTCCCGGTCGTGGACCGGTTGCGCAAGGTCAACATGCAGATCGTCACGCTGCCGATCCCGGCCCAGGAGGGCATCACGCGGGACAACGTGACCGTGCGGGTGGACGCGGTCGTCTACTTCAAGGTGGTCGACGCGGCGAACGCGATCATCCAGGTCGAGGACTACCGGTTCGCGGTCTCGCAGATGGCGCAGACCTCGCTGCGCTCGATCATCGGCAAGAGCGACCTGGACGATCTGCTGTCCAACCGCGAAAAGCTCAACCAGGGGCTGGAGCTGATGATCGACAGCCCGGCGATGGGCTGGGGCGTGCAGATCGACCGGGTCGAGATCAAGGACGTGTCCCTGCCGGACACCATGAAGCGCTCGATGGCCCGGCAGGCCGAGGCCGACCGTGAACGCCGGGCCCGGATCATCAACGCGGACGCCGAGCTGCAGGCCTCGAAGAAGCTCGCGGAGGCCGCCGAGGTGATGTCCGAGCAGCCCGCCGCACTCCAACTCCGGCTGCTCCAGACAGTGGTGGCGGTCGCGGCCGAGAAGAACTCGACACTCGTCCTGCCCTTCCCGGTGGAACTGCTCCGCTTCCTGGAACGGGCACAGGTTCAGCAGCAACCGCCAGGCGGGTCACCCGGATGAGGCGCGCTACGCGCGTGGTTCCCGAGGCCCGTACGGCGTGATACACACAGCAAGGTCACAGTCCTGTCCGCCAGCAGGAAGGTCGCCTCATGTCCGCATTCGACACGCCCGAAATCGACGGTTCCGCAACAGCCGCTCCCTCCAAGGCAGTTGACGACTCCCCCGCCTCCCGACGCCAGGTCCTCGCCCGCACCGGCGCCCTGGGCGTCGGTATCGCCTTCACCGGAGCCCTCTCCGAACTCTTCGCCGGTACCGCCGCCGCCCAGGAGCTGGGGCACTCCGGCTACGGCCCCCTGATCCCCGACCCGAAGGGTCTGCTCGACCTGCCGAAAGGTTTCCGCTATCGGGTCCTGTCCCGCGAGGGCGACCCCCTGTGCTCCGGCGAGGGCCCGGTCCCCTCCAACCACGACGGCATGGCGGCCTTCGCGGGCCGGCACGGCCGTGTCCATCTGGTCCGCAACCACGAGAACCGCGTCACCGGCAGAATCCCGGTCCCGACGATCAAGGGCCTCACCTACGACCCGATGGGCAAGGGCGGCTGTACGTCACTCACCCTGGACCGGGACGGCGACGTCCTCACGGAACAGGTCGCCATCGCCGGTACGGCCGTCAACTGCGCGGGCGGGCCGACACCTTGGGGCACCTGGCTGACCTGCGAGGAGACCGAGGACAAGGCCGGCACCAACGGCTACACCAAGGACCACGGCTTCATCTTCGAGGTCGACGGGGCCGACCCGCGCCGCACCGGCGCCGTCCCGCTCACCGCGATGGGCCGCTTCCAGCACGAGGCGATCGCCGTCGACCCGAGGAACGGCATCGTCTACGAGACCGAGGACGCCTTCCTCAAGCCCTTCGGCCTCTTCTACCGCTTCCTGCCCAGGAAGCCGCTGGGCGGGATGGGTTCGCTGCGCGCGGGCGGCCGGCTCCAGGCGATGCGCGTGCCGGGCGTACCCGACCTCTCCTCGATCCAGGAGCCGGGTGCCGCCTTCGACGGCGTCGAGTGGGTGGACGTACCGGATCCGCTGGCCGCCCAGACCCCCGTCCGGCTCCAGGACTTCGGCCCGAAGGGCATCACGCACGCGCAGAAGCTGGAGGGCTGCTACTGGGGCGGCCGGTGCGTGTACTTCGTGTCGTCGTTCGCCCATGCGAGCGAAGGCTCGGCGGCCACCCACTTCGGCCAGATCTGGCGCTACGACCCCGCCGCGCGCCGCCTCACCCTGGTCATCGTCTTCGGCCCGGACACGGACGTCCAGCTGCCCGGGGAGTCACCGGACAACATCTGTCTCGCCCCCAGCGGCGGCCTGATGGTGTGCGAGGACGGGGAGGGCGCCCAGCACGTGTACGGCGTGACGCGCAAGGGCGAGGTGTACGCGATGGCCCGGAACGCCCAGAACATCGGCACCCCGGACGCTCCGGAGTGGGGCGAGTTCGCCGGCGTCACCTTCTCTCCGGACGGCCGGACGATGTACGTCAACTGCTACACACCCGGCACGACATTCGCCGTACGGGGCCCATGGAAGCGATAACGGGAGCCCCCTGAACCCGGACATGGCGGGCAGGCTTTAACCTGTCCGCCATGAACGCATCGGGGGACCTGGTCGGCGGCCGTTTCGAGCTGCTGGACCGGCTCGGCAGCGGCGGTATGGGCACGGTGTGGCGGGCCCGCGACTCCGTGCTGCACCGCGAGGTCGCGCTGAAGGCCGTACGGCCGGACGCGGCGGCGACCGATGCCGTACGGGAGCGGGTGATGCGCGAGGCGCGGGCGCTCGCCCGGCTCAGCAACCCGCATGTGGTGACGGTCCACCAGATCGTCGACGCCGACCCGCACCCCTGGATCGTCATGGAGCTGGTGCCCGGCGTCTCGCTCGACAAGCGCCTGGAATCCGGCCCGCTGACGCCGGTGGAGGCGGCGCGGATCGGCGGCCAGGTACTGGACGCGCTGCGCGCGGCACACGCGGCGGGCGTCCAGCACCGGGACGTGAAGCCGCCGAACATCCTTCTGCGGCCGGACGGGAGCGCCGTCCTCACCGACTTCGGGATCGCGGCGCTCCAGGGCGCGACGGCCCTGACGATGACCGGCGAACTCGTCGGTTCCCCCGAGTACATCGCCCCGGAACGCATCCGCGGCCCCTCCGACGACCCGGCGTCCGACCTGTGGTCCCTGGGAGTAGTGCTGTACGTGTGCGTGGAGGGCGTGAGTCCCCTGCGCCGAGGGACCTCGCTCTCGACGCTGGCCGCGGTCCTGGAGGGTGAGGTCCCGCCGCCGTCCCGCTCCGGCCCGCTGACCCCCGTCCTCGAAGCACTGCTCGAACGTGACCCGGCGGCACGACCCGATACGGGCCGGCTGGCGGCGATGCTGGCGCAGGTGGCGGCGGGCGGGACGGCGAAGTCCGTTCAGCGGACCCTGACCGCGCCCCAGCCCGTGCGCCACGACGAGGAGCCCGGCGCGACATCGCCGCAGTCCGCACCCGTGGCCGCCCGCACGGAACAGCGGCCCCTGCCGTCGCCGCAGCGCCGTAAGCGGGTCGCCGTGTCCGCCGTCCTCGCGGTCTGCGTCGCGGCAGCCGCCGCCTTCCTCACGCCGCGTCTCCTCGACGGGAACGACAAGGACGGCGAGTCGAACCCGCCGGCCGGCACGAGAACCTCGCCCAACCCCTCACCCGCCACGGCCGACCGCTGGATCGCCCAACTGCACTCCGAGCCGGTCGACTCCGGGACCGCCGCCCGGGACGCACGGCTCGCCAAGGTCAGGGAGTCGGTACCGGAGGCCGTGTACGTGCGCAGCGACAAGTACGCGTCCCTGCGCCCGGGGTACTGGGTGATCTACGCCCCCGGCCCGTTCGCCGACGGCTACGCCGCGCTGGCCTTCTGCAGCGAACGCGGCCTGACGACGTCGAACACCTGCCTGGGGCGCTATCTGAGCAACGACGCCGACGACTTCGACGACCAGTGCCGCCCGCCCGCCGCCAACCCCACCGGGCGCTGCACGCGACAGTAGGGCCTCCCGCAGAGCCGGCACGCCCCGGGAGCTGATCCCGGCGGGGTCGCGGCCAGGCGGGTGACATCCGCGCGGCTCGCGCTCGCGGCGGCCCACCGGGAAACCCGGGCATTTCTACCTTCATACGATGATCAGTCTCGTACGACGAATCGCCATCGGTTGCCTTCTCGGCACCGCGTTCACCACCCTCGCCGCCTGCGGCACCGCTCCGCTCCCGCAGCGGGCCGAACGGCAGCCTCCCGCGCTCCCGTCCCCCGCATCCTCCCGGCCGCCCACCCTCGCCCCGGGGCCCGCCGGCCTGACCCCCGTCTTCCGGAACGGCCCGCGCACCCCGGACAGGGCCGTCGCCCTCACCTTCGACGCGGACATGACCGCCGGGCAGGGCGACCGGGCCGCGCGAGGCGAGCGGTTCGACAATCCCGGGCTGATCGACTCGCTGCGGACGCTGAAGGTACCGGCGACCGTGTTCATGACGGGACGGTGGGCCGAGGAGTATCCGGCCCAGGCCCGCTCCATCGGCCGGGACCCCCTCTTCGAGGTCGCCAACCACTCGTACAGCCACTACGCCTTCACCGAGGACTGCTACGGGCTGCCGACCATCGCCGGCTCAGCATCCGGCTCCGCTGCCGGGGAACGGATGCGCGCCGACGTCGAACGCGCCTTCGCCGCCTTCCGGGCAGTCGGAGTGCCCCGCGTCATGCCCTACTTCCGCTTCCCCGGCGGATGTCACGACCGGCGGGCGCTGCGCGCCCTGCGCACGGCCGGGGTCACCGCCGTGCAGTGGGACGTGGTCGGCGGGGACGCCTTCGCGACGGACGCCGACGCCGTGGCCCGGGAGGTGCTGGACGGCGTACGGCCAGGGTCGGTCGTCGTCATGCACTGCACGCGCAGTGCGGCCCCGGCGACCGAGCGGGCCGTCCGCAGAATCGTGCCCGCGCTGCGCGAGCGCGGCTTCCGGTTCGTGAAGGTGTCCGAACTGATCGGGGCCACGGGTGGCCGCCGGTGACCGGCTTACGCTGGTGCCATGAGCGACGAGCACGAGCACGAGGGCCGGGGCGAGGCCGGTGGACCGCCGTACGCGGAGTGCGTGCTGTGCCGGGAGCCGACCGAGTACCCGAAGTCGCGGAAGGGCGTCACGCTCTGCCCCGTCTGTGAATGGCAGGAAGCGCAGCGCAACGCCTGTTCAGGGTGAGCGGCGCGAGGTGAGCGCGCAGGCCGCGGCGATCGCCGCCACCGTGACCAGGGCCGCCGCGGCCAGTGGCAGCAGGGGGACCAGGATCGTGCCCGCGCGCGAACCGGTCACCAGGGACGTGATCGCCGACTTGGCCGGGGAGCCGGTCGCCACCATCGCCAGCAGCGCGCCGAGCATCATCGCGGGCACCGCCCGGCCGGTCGAGCGCAGCAGCGGCCAGGTCGTGAGCGCGCCGACGGCCGTGCCGAGCAGGGCGCACGCCAGGGCGGCGAGGAGCCCGGCTCCACCGGCCGGGAGCGGCTCGACCCGGATCTGGTGATCGGCGCTCGCCGGGTCGCTGATCAGGGTCACCACGACGGTCGCTGCCGTGCCGAGCGCCGCCGCGGCGGACAGGGCCACCAGGAGACAGGCGAGGTGTGCCCGTCCGGGTCCGACGGCCGCGGCAACGGCGGCCCGGGCGGCGGGCGGCTCGTTGCCCGCGCAGATCCGCACCAGCCAGGCGGCCACCGGCAGGACGGCCGCAGCGGCATACCCGAGCGAGTCCAGCACCGGCTGCCCGCCCTGCACCCCGACGGCCAGGAACACCGCGTACAGGATGAACGGCGGCAGCCAGCGCTGCGAACGCACGAGCAGGGCTGCCTGGTAACGCAGGAGGGCGGTCATCGGCGGCTTTCGTCGGTGGCGAGCGGGGCGGGTACGGCGATGCCGGTGTGTGTTGCGGTCGTGCCGGGGGTTCCGGTCGTCTCCGGTCGCACACTCACCACGTGCCAGGGCGGGCGGGCCGTGAGCAGGGCGCGCAGGACGACGTCCGAATGGGTGCCGGGGACACTGAACCGGTGCTGACCCGGCGTCGCGGTCTCGGTGCTCGACGTCGTCCACTTCGACGCCTCGGCCGGGGGCCGCGCGCCCGGCGGCCCCTGGGCCTCCACGACCAGGTGCGGGCCGGTGGGCTCCGGTGAACCGGCTTGTGCCGTACGGAGGTTGAGGCCACCCTCGGTCACGGCGTACGTCGCGTCGGGCACCCCCGCCAGGCGGCCGGGGTCGTGGTCGACGAACACCACCGAGGCGCCGGACGCGGTGAGTTCGGCGACGACCCGCTCCAACTCGCCCCGGGCGGCGGCGTCGAGGCCCGTCCACGCCTCGTCGAGGACGAGCAGCTCCGGGCCGGCGACCAGGGCCTGCGCGACCGCCACCTTCTGGCTGCTGCCCTTCGACAGCTCCGCCATGGGCGTCCGGGCGTACACGGCGGCGCCGAGCCGCTCCAGCCACTCGTCGGCGGCGCGGGCGGCGGCCGTACGGGACAGTCCCTGCACGGCGCCCAGGTGGGTGAGGTAGCCGTGCGCGGTGAAGGGGAGCGCCGCCGGGAAGCGCTCCGGGACGTACGTCGTGCGCGGGCGGCCCGTGAGGGTGCCCTCCGTGGGGGCGTCGATGCCGGCGAGCACGCGCAGGAGGGTGGACTTGCCGGTTCCGTTGGCGCCCTCGATACGGGTGAGGGTGCCGGGGGCGAGGGTCAGGTCGACCCCTCGCAGGACCCAGGGGCCGCGCAGGCCGTAGCGGCGGCCCACACCGTCCAGTCGAAGCCCATACCGCATACGGTCCCCGTCCTCTCCCCCCGGAAGAACCGATCTTCCGCCTGGCAGACTGAAGGACGTGACCAATGACCCGGCCGTTCCCGGCGACAGCCCTTTCCGCTCCGAGCGATCACCGCGTGACGAGGCACCCCAGTTCGTGCTCCCCCTCGTCGCCCGGATCGAGAAGGCCGAGCCGCCGGCTCGTACGGACGCGTTGGAGACCGCCGCCCGGGCCGTTCTGGTGATCCTCGGGGACGAGCGGTCGGCCGGGGACGGGGAGTGGGCGGAGGCCATGCGGGACTGGCAGGACGCCCGGATCCGCAAGGTCGTACGGCGGGCGCGGGGTGCCGAGTGGCGGCGGGCCGAGGCGCTGCCCGGCATCACGGTCACCGGCAAGTCGGCCGAGGTACGGGTCTTCCCGCCCGTTCCGCTGGACGGCTGGCCCAAGGACCTGGCCCGGCTCCAGGTCTCCGGCACGGATCTGGAGGATCCGGAGCCGCCGCTCGGCCCCGACCCGGCGGTGCCCGTCCTCTGGCTGAACCCGGAGCTGGACATGTCGGCGGGCAAGGCGATGGCCCAGACGGGACACGGCGCCCAGCTGGCGTGGTGGGAGCTGTCGGACGAGGCCCGCGCGGCCTGGCGCGACGCGGGCTTCCCGCTCGCCGTCCGCACGGCGGAGCCGCGCCACTGGCGCGAACTCACCTCCGGTGGGCTCCCCTTGGTCCGTGATGCCGGTTTCACGGAGATCGCGCCCGGTTCGGCGACGGTGGTCGCGGACCACCGTGCTCTGGGTCGCACAGGGTTCAAACATCTTCGTTGAACATCCCCGGGTTCCCGCCCGTACTTTCTGACGCTGGCCATGTACCACATGCCCAACGACCAGTTGGTTTCCCCGGGAGGCTCCTTTGCCGCGCTTCAACCACTCGGCCCTCGTCATCGCGGCCCTGACCACCACCATCGCCGCGCTCTCGTTCCCGGTGTGGTCCTACGCCGACCGCTCCGGCACCGGAGTGGCGAACACGGCCGCGGGCACGGTGAACACCCAATGGGGACCGTTGACCGCCTCGGACCGCGACCTCATCGTGCGCGTGCGGCTGGCCGGGCTGTGGGAAGCGCCCGCCGGAGAGAAGGCGATGGCCAAGTCCAGCAGCGCCACCGTCAAGCAGGCGGCGGACCACCTGCTGGTGGGCCACGGCGACCTGGACGAGCGGGTGCGGAAGGTCGCCGCCCAGCTCAATGTCGAGTTGCCCAACCAGCCGAACGAGGCGCAGCAGGGCTTCCTGGCCCAGATGGACGCGGCCCAGGGCAAGGAGTTCGACCGGGTCTGGGCGAGCCTCCTGCGGAAGGCACACGGCACGATCTTCCCCGCTATCGCGACGATTCGGAACCAGACCGAGAACACGCTGGTGCGTCAGCTGGCGACGGACACCAACCAGACCGTGCTCGACCACATCACGATGCTGGAGAAGACCGGCGCGGTCGACTTCGACGCCATCGCCAACGGCACGATCTGACTCGTGTACACGTGACGGCGACCCGGGCCCGTTCGGTGTCCTGACCGCGCCTCACGTACGTCCCCCACCAGCCGCGTATCAGTCCCCCAACGACCTGTTGGGTTTCCCCCGGGAGGCTCCCTTGCCCCGCAAGAACGGCACGTTCCTCGTCGGCCTGGCCATCGCAGGCACCATCGGCGCGCTCGCGTACCCCGTGTTCTACTCGTACCCGCACCGTAACGACGCCACGACGGCCGCCGCGATCACCGGAGACACGGTGAACACCCAGTGGGGGCCGCTGACCCCCCTGGACCGCGAACTCATCGTGCGTGTCCGGCTGGCCGGGCTGTGGGAACTGCCCGCGGGGCAACAGGCGATGACGAAGTCCAGCAATCCCGCCGTCCGGGAGGCGGCCCAGCACCTGATCACGGGCCACAACGACCTCGACAAACGTGCGAGGAGCGTCTCCCAGCAGCTCGGTGTCCCGATCCCCAACCAGCCGAACGCGCAGCAGCAGGGCTTCCTGGACCAGATGACGGCGGCCTCGGCCGCGGACTACGACGAGGTCTGGGCGAACCTCCTGCGGCAGGCGCACGGCAACATCCTCCCGGTCATCGCGACGGTGCGGAACCAGACCCGCAACACTCTCGTGCGTCAACTGGCCTCGGACACCAACCAGACCGTGCTCGACCACATCACGATCCTGGAGAAGACCGGCAAGATCGACTTCCAGAAGATCGCCGAGAAGGCCGCCGGACCCAGCGCCAGCCCGACCGGTCCGCCGCCGCCGTCCCCCGGAGTGGTGCCGCCCATCGCGCCCGCCGTGGAGCCGACCGGCAACCCCGTGTTGTCCTCCAAGCCGTCGCCGCCAGCACCCGGCACGATCAACACCAACCGGCCGGAGGCCCCGGACCCCAACAAGCTCGCCCAGGGCCAGTAGGCCGACCGGAACCGGCGGGCGCAAGCTCAAATGTTGCTCTGAAGGTCGCCGGGGAGGGGTTCGACCCCGGGAACCCGGGCCATCACTCCGTGGACCGAGAAGGTCGGAGAAGGGGACAGACCATGAAGCGACCGGGGAGACTGGGTACGGGCATCGGATGGCGGCCGGAGATCGCGGACGCCGTGGAAGCCATGCCGGGCATCGACTGGGTCGAGGCCGTGGCCGAGAACCTGTGCCCGGGGCATCTCCCCGAGTCGCTGCTGCGGCTGCGCGAGCGCGGCGTGACGGTCGTCCCGCACGGAGTCTCCCTGGGCCTCGGCGGCGCGGACCGGCCCGCCGAGGACCAGCTCACCGCGCTCGCCGAGCGCGCCGAGGCGCTGGGCTCGCCGCTGGTCACCGAGCACATCGCGTTCGTCCGGGCCGGCGGCCCGCTGACCGCGTCCCCGCTGCTGGAGGCCGGGCACCTGCTGCCCGTCCCCCGCACCCGGGACGCGCTCGACGTGCTGTGCGAGAACGTCCGCATCGCACAGGCGGCACTGCCGGTGCCGCTCGCCGTCGAGAACATCGCCGCGCTCCTCGCCTGGCCCGACGAGGAGCTGACGGAGGGCCAGTTCCTGTACGAACTGGCGGACCGGACCGGCGTACGCCTCCTCATCGATGTCGCCAACCTGCACACGAACCACGTCAACCGGGGTGAGGACCCGGCGAAGGCCCTGGCCGAACTGCCCGTCGAGGCCATCGCGTATGTCCATGTCGCGGGCGGCTTCGAACGGGACGGCGTCTGGCACGACAGCCACGCCCACCCGGTCCCGCCCCAGGTCCTCGACATCCTCACGGACCTCGCCTCCCGGGTCACCCCGCCCGGCGTCCTGCTGGAGCGGGACGACAACTTCCCCGAGGCGGGCGAGCTGGAGCGGGAACTGGCCGCGATCCGCAGGGCGTTGGACGTGGCCGCACCCTCGGAGACGGCGACCACGCAGGCGACGGCTTCGGCGACGGCAGACGCATCGGTGGCCGAACCCGACCAGGCACCCGACTCCACCCCCGCCCGCCAGCGCCTCGCCCTCGCGCAGACCGCGTTGCTCTCCGCGCTCGTCGCGGGGACGCCCGCGCCGGAGGGGTTCGACCGGGTACGGCTCGGGGTGCAGTCGCGGGCGCTCGGGGCCAAGCGGGCCGATGTCGTGGCGAAGGTCGCCCCCGAACTGCCCGAGATCCTCGGGGCCGGATACCGGCCCGCCTTCCTCGCGTACGCGCACGGGCACCCCATGTCCGACGGTTACCGGCACGACGCCCTGGACTTCGCCGCGTATCTGCTGTTCGGCGGGCAGCCCGGGAGCGCCGAGACCCCCGAGGACACGGAGCGCCTGCGTCGGCTGCGCGAGTGGTGGCTCGACCGCTCGGGTCCGGCCCCGCGCTCCCAGCGCCCCACGGCCCGGCTGGCCCGGGCCACCCGACGCGTGCTCCTGCGCCGCTGACGCACGGGGGCACCGAGCGACGAACGTCACTCCCCCGCGTACGCCGTTCCACACCCCGCCACCGAACGGGCACCTATGCCTCAACCCCCGCAAACCGTGCGGGGGTTGACAGTGCCACCCATTGCGCGACAATTCGCCGTCCGGTTTGTTGGCGTTTCGTATGATGTGCACAGGGCTCGCGTTCCCTCATACGGCGTCCGCCCGCTCCCCCCGGAACCGTCTCCTCTCGTACCGCAGCCGGTGCGGGGCCCGCAGTACGATGCGAACTCCGTGCCCGAAGCGCATCAGCGTGCGGTGCCGCAAGCAGGAGGTGCCATGCGATCCGTCCAACGTCCCGGTCTCGGTGGCACCGGGCTCCTCGTCGCGGGTCTGGCGGCGACCCTCCTGGCACTGATCTTCCCGGTCTGGTCGTACACGGACCGTTCCGGAACCGGCGTGGACGTGCTCAACGCGCAGACCGTGTCGACACGGTTCGGTCCGCTGTCCGCGCTCGACCGCGAGTTCCTCACCAAGGTACGGCTGGCGGGGCTGTGGGAACTGCCCGCCGGTCAGCAGGCCCAGGAACGCGGCACCACCGAGGCCGTACGGATCGCGGGCCGGCATCTGATCGAGGGGCACACCTTCCTCGACGAGCGGGTCCGGGACGTGGCCTCGCGGCTCAGCTTCGAACTGCCCAACCAGCCGAGCGAGCAGCAGCGCGGGTGGCTCAGCACCATGGACGCGGCCCACGGCGAGGACTTCGACCGCGAGTTCGCCAACCTGCTGCGGATGGCGCACGGCAAGGTGTTCTCCGTCGTCGCGCAGGTCCGCGCGAGCACCCGCAACTCCCTCGTCCGCACCCTGGCCGACGACGCGAACAGGACCGTCCTCGACCACATCCAGGTCCTGGAGGCCACGGGATACGTCGACTTCGACGCCCTCGCCCAGGACATGGCCGCCGCGAGCACCCCGCCGCTCACCAACTCCCCGGCCCCGCCCGGCCCGACGACCGCCCCCGCGTCCGCCGTGCCGGTGACGCCCTCGCCGGTCGCGACCTATCCGCTGCCGCCGCCCGCGACCAGCCCGCCACCGGAGGCCGCAGGACCGTCCGAGGCGGCCTGAACCGGCCACCGCGCATACGTCACGTACCGGCCATACCTCGTCCATATCCTGAAAGCCCATGGCGTTCCAGGCACCCTTCGCATAGAACAACGGCATGTTCTGGTCCTTCCTCCTGCTGCTGGCCTGGATCGCCGCCGGTACGGCGTGCATCCGGCTGTGCCTGGCCGCCGTACACGCGGCGGCCGTCGATCCGGACGCGGGCCCCGGCGGTCGCGGGCGTGACCTGACGCTGTACGAGGCCGCGTTCCTGTCCGGCGGACCGGCACGGGTCGCCGATCTCACGCTGGTGTCGATGGCCCGCCAACGGCGGCTGCTGCTCGCCCACACCGGCTGGGCGACCGTCGTGGACCCGAGCGGGCGCGACGAGATGGAACGGTCGGTGATAGGCGCCATCGGGCCGGAGGGCCAGTCGCGCATCACTCCGGTACGGACGGCCGCGGCCGGCACGGAGGCCGTACGGAGGCTCGCGGACCGGCTCGTCGCGGCGGGCCTGGCCGTGCCCGACGGCGCCCGGCGCGGAATCGCGTTCGCGGTCCGTCAGGTACGGGCCGCCGCACTGGCCGTCGTCGCGCTGGGCGCGGTGGCCCTGCTGGCGCCCGGGCGGGGTGCCGTCCCGCGCGACCTGGTCGCCCTCTGGTTCGCGCTCCCCCTCGTCCTCACCCTCAGCTGCCTCGCCATCGCCCGGATCGAGGTCCACCCCTACTCACGCTGGGCGTCACCGGCCGGACAACGGCTGCTCACCGCCCTGACCCGACGGACCAGGGCCACCGCCCTCCACACCGCAACCGACGACGAACACACGTACCTCACCTCTGTCGCCGTCCTCGGGGTCCGCGCCGTCGACGCCGACCTGCGCGCGGCCTTCGCGCACCGGGAGCCCCAGGACATCCTGCGCGAACGGCTTCGCTGACCCGCGCCCCGGCGCCCCGGGGGTGTGTGCGGGGGCGCATAGGAGTGCTCGCGGCGACACCGGGCGGACGGTGCTTGCCTTCACCTACCGGCGCCCGAAACATCCCTTCTGTTGCCACCGAAGGGATACGCGATGCGAGCTGCCGCCCTCTACTCTGCTGCCGGGTCCTTGCTGTTGACCACCCTGGCCGCCGCCCCGGCGGACAGCGCCCCGGGCCGGCCCGGCCTACCGGGAGGTCCCGGTTCGGCCGAGTTCCGGGGTTCCGTGCTGGCCGCCGCGCGCGCCGGGGCGGCCGGTATCAGCTTCGGCAAGTGCGCGGAGGAGGAGGAACTGCCGGACACCGTGCGCTGCGGCACCGTCACCGTGCCGCTGGACTACGCGCACCCCGACGGCAAGCAGATCAAGCTCACCGTCAGCCGGGCCGAGGCGACCGGCAAGAACCCTCGCGACCCCGAGCACAAGGTGGAGCGCCAGGGTGCCCTCGTCTACAACCCGGGCGGCCCCGGCGCCTCCGGCATGTTCTTCCCGATGATCGGTGTCATCCCGGAGTGGAAGCGCATCGCGGGGGCGTACGACCTGGTCGGATACGCCCCGCGCGGGGTGGGCCGGTCGGCGCCGCTGTCCTGCAAGGACCCGAAGCTCTTCTTCAAGGGACCCACGCCGGCACCGGTGCACCCGTCGGAGTCGTACAAGATGGAGCGGGTCGCCGAGGCGAAGGCGTACGCGCGCGGGTGCGCCGAGCGCTCGGGCGACGCGCTGCGCCATTACCACTCCCTCAACAACGCCCGTGACCTGGACGTCCTGCGCGCCGCACTCGGCGAGGACCGGCTGACGTTCATGGGCGCTTCGTACGGCACGTACTTCGGGGCGCTGTACGCGACGCTGTTCCCCTCGCACGTACGGCGGATGGTGTTCGACTCGGCGGTGAACCCGGACCCGGCCGGGATCTGGTACCGCAACAACCTCGACCAGTCGGCCGCGTTCGAGAGCCGCTGGGCGGACTTCCGGGCGTGGGTCGCCCGGCACGACGACGTGTACGGGCTGGGCGCCACGCCGGAGGCGGTGCTGCGGAGTTACGACAGGGCGGCGGCCCGGCTCGCCGCCGAGCCGGCCGGCGGGAAGGTGGGGCCGGGGCAGTTGCAGGGCGCGTTCCTGCAGGCCGGGTACTACGACGACTACTGGCCGCACCGCGCCCACGCACTGTCCGCCTACCTGAAGGGTGATCCGCAGCCGCTGATCGACCAGGCGGCACCGGTGACGGAGGCGGCCGTCGAGGCGGAGAACGGCAACGCCGTGTACACGGCCGTCGAGTGCAACGACGCGCCCTGGCCGACGAGTTGGCAGGTCTGGGACCGGGACAACACGCGGCTCGCGCGCACGGCGCCCTTCGAGACCTGGGACAACGCGTGGATGAATCTGCCGTGCGCCTACTGGCCGGAGCCCCGGCAGACACCCCTCGACGTGCGGACCGGGCCCGGTGAACTGCCGCCGGTACTGATCCTGGCGGCCGAACGGGACGCGGCGACACCGTACGCGGGCGCGCTCGAACTGCGGCGCCGGCTGTCCGGCTCGGCCCTGGTGACCGAGCGGGGCGCGGGCACGCACGGCATCGCGGGCGGCCCGAACCAGTGCGTCAACGCCCACCTGGACGCGTATCTGCTGGTGGGCCGCCTGCCGGGTCGGAACGCGGAGTGCGCCCCGCACGCGGAGCCACGGCCTGCGGCCCCAGGCGGCCGTTCCGGCAAGGGAAAAGCAGCCTGAAGCAGCGGTGGCGCCGTCAGGCGAGACCGGCGATCAGCTCGCCGATCTCCTTGCGGCGTCCCGTGTAGAACGGGACCTCTTCGCGGACGTGCATACGGGCCTCGGAGGCGCGCAGGTGGCGCATGAGGTCGACGATGCGGTACAGCTCGTCGGCCTCGAAGGCCAGCAGCCACTCGTAGTCGCCGAGGGAGAACGAGGCGACCGTGTTGGCGCGCACGTCCGGGAAGCCGCGGGCCATCTTGCCGTGGTCGGCGAGCATCCGGCGACGGTCCTCGTCGGGCAGCAGATACCAGTCGTACGAACGCACGAACGGGTAGACGCTGATGTAGTTCCGGGGCGTCTCGTCGGCGAGGAACGCGGGGATGTGCGAGCGGTTGAACTCGGCGGGGCGGTGCAGCGCCATGTTCGACCACACCGGCTCCAGGGCGCGGCCCACCTTGGTGCGGCGGAAGAGGTTGTACGCCTCCTGGAGCTGGTCGGCGGTCTCGGCGTGCCACCAGATCATCAGGTCGGCGTCGGCGCGCAGCCCCGAAACGTCGTACGTGCCGCGGACGGTCACGTCCTTCGCGGCGAGCTGGTCGAACAGCTCCTGGACCTCGTCGGCGTAGCCCGTGCGGTTCTCGGGCAGGACGTCCTTCAGCTTGAAGACGGACCACAGGGTGTAGCGGATGACCTCGTTGAGGTCCTTGGCCAGCTTGCCCTTGTTCGGGATGCGGGCCGCGTCGGTGGTGGGGGCGTCGTCACTCATGTGCCTATTCTCCCGCTCCGTCGGTCGCGCTTCGCACCGGGTCGGCCTCCAGCGCGTCCACCGCCGCGTACGCGCTCGCGATGCAGGCCGGGATGCCGACCCCGTCGTACGCCGCGCCGCACACGGCGAGTCCCGGGAGCTTGGCGATGTGTTCGCGGATGCGGTCCACGCGCGCGTGGTGGCCGACGGGGTACTGGGGCAGGCCGTCGTCCCAGCGGGTGACGCGGGTCTCGACAGGGGCCGCCGTCAGTCCGGTCGCCTCCTGGAGGTCGTGGCGTGAGACGGCCACCAGGTCGGTGTCGGGGCGCCGGAGGATCTCCGTCTCGGCGTACCGCCCCACGGAGGTCCGCAGGACCAGCAGGTCCGGGTTCTCCTCCGCGATCCAGCCCCACTTCTGGGAGGCGAACGTCGACGCCTTGATGGTGCGTCCGTCGACGGGCGGCACCAGGAACCCGCTGCCCTCGGGGAGGCTGACCTCGCCGCGGCGGTAGGCCAGGGTGATCAGGGCCATCGAGGCGTACTCCACGCCCGCGAGTTCGGCGGCGGCGGCCGGTGCCTCGGCGCGCAGCAGTCCGGCGGCCACCGGGGTCGGTACGGCGACGACCACCCCGTCGGCGTCGTACACCCGCTCCCCCGCGACGACCCGCCACGCCGCCGATGTCCCGGCCGTCCGGCGCAGCTCGGTCACCGGTGCCCCGGTGACGATCTCGCCGCCCCGCGCGCGCACCGACTCCGCGACGGCGAGCGGCAGTTGGCCCACGCCTCCCTGGATGCCCATGAAGACCGGCCCGCCCTGCTGGGGAGCGGCGGCCATCCGGGCCTGGATGCCGCGCACGCCCTCCGTCAGGGACACATGCTTCTTGGCCACCTCGAAGAGCTGGGGCACGGCCGAGCGCATCGAGATGCGGTACGCGTCGCCCGCGTACACCCCGCCCAGCAGCGGTTCCACGAGCCGGTCGACGACCTCGCGGCCGAGGCGCGCGGCGACGAACTCCCCCACCGCCACGTCGTCCCCGACCTCCGTGCGCGGCAGGTCTGCGTCACGCCCGATACGGGCGAGCCCCTCGTCCGAGAGGACACCGGCCAGGGCCGAGGCATTGCCGGGAACGCCCATGACGTGTCCCTTGGGAAACGGCCGCAGGGCGCCCCGGGTCCAGATCGAGGCCGTCGAGGTGGCGGGCGGCTGGAGGCGGTCGTCGAGGCCCACCTCGCGGGCGAGCGCGACGGCTTCGGGTCTGCGGGCGAGCATCGACTCGGCGCCGAGATCGACCCGTGCGCCCGCGATCTCGCCGGGCAGGAGCTTGCCGCCGACGCGGTCGGACGCCTCCAGGAGCGTGACCCGCACGCCCCGGTCCAGCAGCCGGTGTGCGGCGGCCAGACCCGCGATCCCGCCCCCGATGACGACGACATGCCCGGCACCCGCGCGGGCCTCCACTGCGCTCATGCCACCACCTTGCCAGACCCCACTGACACTCCCGTCGGCGCCCGCCGCCCCCGGGTGTCCGGCACGAGTCCCGACCGTGACCTCATCGGGACCGTAACCGGCCAACGTCCCGACCCCTTCGGGCGTCGAAGGAACGTCAGTCGTGCACCACGACGTCCCAAGACAGTCCAGAACCGTCCAAGACGGTCCAACGACAGCCCTCGGGGGGATCCGCAAGATGAACACCCTGCACACACACCCGCGCCGTACACGGCGCTCCGCACGACCTGTTCAGGCCCTGTCGGGCCTGCTCCTCGCCGCGGCCCTCGCGCTCACCGGATGCAGCGGCACGGGCGCCGACGCAGGCACGACCAGCGACTCGAACGGCGGTGCGGACAAGGCCGCTGCGGGCGCCCTGGAGGAGCAGGCCGGGTCCGACAGCAAGCCGGGCGCCCAGGCCAGTGCGGCGCCCCAGGCGGCCGCCGGTCCGCACATCATCCGTACCGTGTCCGTCTCCGTGCAGGTCAAGGACGTGTCGAAGGCCCTGGCCAAGGTCCGCACCGTCACCGCGAACGCGGGCGGTTTCGTCGGGAGCGAGACGACGACCCTGGACGAGGAGGAGGGCGGCGAGAACACCGACGTCGTCCTGCGGGTGCCCGTCGCCGAGTACGAGCGGGTCCTCGCCGCCCTGGAGGGCACCGGCAAGCTTCTGCACCGGGAGGCCGAGTCGAAGGACGTCACGGACCAGGTCGTCGACGTGGAGAGCCGCATCACCACACAGCGCGCCAGCGTGAACCGCATCCGTGAGCTGATGGACAAGGCCACCAAACTCTCCGATGTGGTCACCCTGGAGGGCGAGTTGAGCCGCCGTCAGGCCGACCTGGAGTCGCTGCTCGCCCGCCAGGCCTCCCTCAAGGACCGCACCTCCCTGGCCACGATCAACCTCTCCCTGTCCGAGAAGCCGGCCGAGGCGTCCGAGGAGAACGACGACCCCGGCGTCCTGGACGCACTCGCGGGCGGCTGGGACGCGTTCGTGTCGATGCTGCGCTGGATCGTGGTGGCCCTCGCCGCGGTACTGCCGTTCGCCGCCGTGGCGGTCCTGCTGGTGTTCGTGTGGCTGCGCTTCGCCCGTCCCCGCCGGGAGCACCACCGCGCCCCGGTGACAGCCGCGGGCCCGGCGCCGACGGCGACCCTGCCGACGGCCCCTCCGGTGCCGTCGAAGGGCCCGGAGGAGGCTGAACAGGACTGACTCCGGCTGCCCCTGGCCGACCAGGTCCGACCAGGAGTGAAATGTCAGGTCCCCGTAGCGTGTTCGTATGAGCATGAGTGACGGCCGTACGAGCGACACGAAGCGTGGGACCGAGCGTCTGGTGGTGATCGGCGGCGACGCGGCGGGCATGTCCGCCGCGTCGCAGGCACGCCGGCTCAGAGAACCCGACGAACTGGAGATCGTGGCGTTCGAACGCGGCAACTTCACCTCCTACTCGGCGTGCGGGATCCCCTACTGGGTGAGCGGCGACGTCCCGGACCGGGACATGCTGATCGCCCGCTCGGCCGAGGAGCACCGGGCCCGTGACATCGACCTGCGCATGCGCACGGAGGCCATGGAGATCGACGTCCCGGGCGGCCGGGTGCGCGCCCGTGACCTGGAAACGGGCGCCGAGTCATGGACGTCGTACGACAAACTGGTGATCGCCACGGGCGCCCGTCCGATCCGCCCCTCCCTGCCGGGCATGGACGCCCCCGGGGTGCACGGCGTACAGACCCTGGACGACGGCCAGGCGCTCCTGGACACCCTGGCCACCACCGGGGGCCGCCGTGCGGTCGTGGTCGGCGCGGGGTACATCGGCGTGGAGATGGCCGAGGCGCTCGTCAAGCGCGGCTACGAGGTGACGGTCGTCAACCGCAGCAAGGAACCGATGTCCACGCTCGACCCGGACATGGGCCGCCTGGTGCACGAGGCGATGGAGGGCCTGGGCATCACCATGGTGAACGACGCCGAGGTCACCAGGCTGCTCACCGGCGACGACGGCAGGGTGCGCGCGGTCGCCACGGAGGACGCCGAGTATCCGGCGGACGTGGTCGTGCTCGGCATCGGCGTCCGCCCCGAGACGACGCTCGCACGGGCGGCAGGGCTCCCCGTGGGCGACCACGGGGGCCTGCTCACCGACCTGGCGATGCGGGTGCGCGGGCACGAGAACATCTGGGCCGGCGGCGACTGTGTCGAGGTCCTGGACCTCGTCTCCGGCCAGGAACGGCACATCCCTCTCGGCACGCACGCCAACAAGCACGGCCAGGTCATCGGCGCGAACGCGGGCGGCGGCTACGCGACCTTCCCCGGCGTGGTCGGAACCGCCGTGAGCAAGGTCTGCGACCTGGAGATCGCCCGCACCGGCCTACTGGAGAAGGACGCACGCCGGGCGGGCCTCCGGTTCGTGTCGGTCACCATCGAGTCGACGAACAGCGCGGGCTACTACCCGGGCGCGGCCGTGATGACGGTGAAGATGCTCGCCGAACACCGCACGGGCCGTCTCCTCGGCGTCCAGATCGTCGGCCGCGAGGGCGCCGCGAAGCGGGTCGACATCGCGGCGGTGGCCCTCACGGCATCCATGACGGTCGAACAGATGACAGCCCTGGACCTGGGCTACGCCCCACCGTTCTCCCCGGTCTGGGACCCGGTACTGGTAGCGGCCAGGAAAGCGACCACAGCGGTACGCGCGGGCACTTCCTAACAGGGGAGCAGGCCACACACCCAGGGGCGCGGGGCTGTATCGATTTGCGGCTCCGCCGCGTGGGCGCGACCAGCCACGGCGGCCGGCACCCGGCGATCCGCAGGTACCCCCATGGCGCTACGCGGTCCCGTTGATCCGATCGATGGCCTGCCGAGCCTGCTCCCCCGGCGGCCGGGACGGCAACGCGGACACGGACGCCGACGCCGAGACCGACGGCGCCTGCTGAGCCTGGGCCGGCTTCGCGTGGGCGCCGAGCCCACTGGACCGCAGCCGATGGCTCACGGCCTCGTCGAGCGACACCGGCCGCTGCATCTGCGTGGCCAGCCGCCCCGCCTCCTGGCCGAGCCGGGCCACGTCCTCCCATGGCAGGTGGACCACCAGCGCGAGTTCGGCCTCGCCGTTCGGCAGAGCCTGCACCGACTGCATCGGAGGAGTAACTCGGTCGTTCATCGCCTGTTCCTCACGTCGTCCCCGCGGCGCGCCTTCGTCGTGCCGCGGACGTTGAGGACAGATACGGACACACGGACAGCCGCGTTCACCGATTCGCGAGACGCATCCCGGGCAGTACTTCCTTGTGGTCATCCCCGTCCATGACGTGAACCCCGCAAGTCGCACCCCCTGGGTCACGTACGCGCTGATCGCCGCCAACGTCCTCGTGTTCCTCTCCATGCCCGGCACAGCGGGCTCGGTGACGGGCGAGAGCGGCCTGGCACAGTTGTGCCATCTCCAGGCCTTCCTGGACCAGTACGCCGCCGTGCCACAGGAGTTGATCCACCATCAACTGCCGCGCCTGGTGCCGACGGGCGACGTCGGTGTCGGCACCGGAGGGCCGGGCTGTGTGATCGGCCCGCCCGGCTACGACAAGTCCCCCGTGCTCTCCGTGTTCACGGCGATGTTCCTGCACGGCGGCTGGCTGCATCTGCTGGGCAACATGCTGTTCCTGCTGATCTTCGGCAACAACATCGAGGACCGCCTCGGGCATGTGCGGTACGCGCTCTTCTACGTCGTCTGCGGTTACGCGGCGTCGTACGGTTTCGCGCTTCTCAACGCCGACTCGGGCGACCCCCTGATCGGCGCCTCCGGGGCGATCGCCGGTGTCCTGGGCGCCTATCTGGTGCTGTTCCCCAAAGCCAGGGTCTGGGTCCTGGTGCCCTTCCTGGTCTTCCTGCCGCTGCGGCTGCCGGCCTGGCTGGTGCTGGGCTTCTGGTTCGTGCTGCAGGCGGTGTACTCGTCGGGCGAGGGCGTCGCCGAGGCCGGCACCGTGGCGTACGCCGCCCACGTCGTCGGCTTCCTCGCGGGCATGCTGCTCGCCTGGCCGCTCAGGGCCGGCACCCCGCCGCCGCCCGAGCCGGGCCGCCTGCTGTGGGGCAGGCAGGCACGGCACACGTGGTGACGGGCGCCGACCGGCGACTCAGCGGGCGGTGTTCGTGTGGACGTACTCCACCAGGCGCGTCAGGGCGTCCGGTGGCGTGTTCGGCATGACGCCGTGGCCGAGGTTGAAGATGTGGCCCTCCAGGCCCTTCGCGGCGTCGAGGACCTCGCGGGTCTTGGCCTCGACGGCCTCCGTGGAGGCGAACAGGACCGTCGGGTCGAGGTTGCCCTGGAGCGCCTTGCCGGGGCCGATCCGGCGGGCGGCCTCGTCGAGCGGAACGCGATAGTCGACGCCCATGACGTCCACACCGGCCTCGCTCATGGGGGCGAGCAGCTCGCCGGTGCCGACGCCGAAGTGGATGCGCGGCACGCCGTACCCCTCGACGGCCTTGAAGACCTTCCGGGAGGCGGGGAGGACCGAGCGGCGGTAGTCGGCCGGGGCGAGGGCGCCGGCCCAGGAGTCGAACAGCTGGACGGCGCTGGCGCCCGCCTCGATCTGGACCTTGAGGAAGGCTGCCGTGATCTCGGCGAGGCGGTCGAGGAGGTCGGCCCAGAGCTTCGGGTCGCCGTACATCATCGCCTTGGCGTTCTCGTACGTCCGCGACGGGCCGCCCTCGACGAGATAGCTCGCGAGGGTGAAGGGCGCGCCGGCGAAGCCGATCAGCGGGGTGGAGCCGAGCTCGCGGGTGAGCAGGCCGATGGCCTCGGTGACGTACGGGACGTCCTCGGGGGTGAGGTCGCGGAGCTGGGCGAGGTCCGCGCGGGTGCGGATCGGCTTCTCGACGACCGGGCCGACGCCGGGCTTGATGTCGAGGTCGATACCGATGGCCTTGAGGGGGACGACGATGTCGCTGAAGTAGATCGCCGCGTCCACCTTGTGCCGGCGCACCGGCTGGAGGGTGATCTCGGCGACCAGCTCGGGCCGGGTGCAGGACTCCAGCATGGGGATGCCCGCACGGACCTTGTGGTACTCGGGCAGGGAGCGCCCGGCCTGGCGCATGAACCACACGGGTGTGTGCGGCACCGGCTCGCGTCTGCACGCCTTCAGGAAGGCGGAATCCTGCACGGCGTCGTTCTTGACGGCGGCGGACGTCGCTGTCGGCTGCTGGCCCGCGGGGCTCTGGTTCGCGCTCACGACCAGAAGTCTCGCACGCCCCACCGACAGTCCCGCCGACAGCCCTGCCCGACGGCTCTCACCGGACTGTGGCCCGTCCCACGGGTGTCCCTCCCCGCACGGAGGCTCCGTTCCCCTTAATCTTCCCCGCATGGCTGCGGCTCAGGGACGACTGTCGGACGGCACTGGCGGAATGGACGACGCGAAGGAGGGGGACCGGGACGCGATGGATGCTGCTCCATTGCCCTTCCGGGCCGCTGTCGACGCGTTGCGGACCGCGCGGCTGAGGCCGCAGATCGAGATCGAGCCGACGCGGGCGCCCCAGCGCCTGGCGCCGTTCGCGTACGCACTGGAGGCGGCGGTCGTCGACGGCGAGGAGGATCTGGCCGACGGCCGGCTCGTCCTGCTGCACGATCCGGCCGGGCACGACGCCTGGCAGGGCTCCTTCCGGCTGGTGACGCTGGTACGCGCCGAGCTGGAGCCGGAGATGGCCGCCGACCCACTGCTGCCCGACGTGTGCTGGTCCTGGCTGACCGGGGCGCTCCAGGCGCGCGGGCTGTCGTACGGCGAGGCCAGCGGCACGGTCACCCGCGCGAGTTCGCACTACTTCGGCGGGATGTCGGAGCGGCCGGCCGCCTCCCAGATCGAGATCCGCGCCTCCTGGACACCCCGCGAGGGCCTCGGCGGCGTCCCGGACACCGCGTCCCACCTCGCCTCCTGGTGCGACCTGCTCGCCCAGATCGCGGGCCTGCCACCGGCCGGCCCCGGGGACGCGTCGGTGGTGACGCTCCCGCAGCGGCGGGGGCCCCAGTCCCGCTGAACCCGCCCTGAAAACCTGCCGACCCACTGAGCTGACCCACTGAACGGCCTTGCGGTCCCTGTACGGGGACCGCAAGGCCGTTCCTCTGTGCCGCCTCCCTGCGCCTTCCTTCTCCCGGTATCGGCACGCCGTCTTTAGTAGCTCTTTGTCGATACGGCCACTTTCGGCCGCGTATCGACGCAGAGCGAAACCGTTCGATCTTCGGATGATCGATCGCGTGTCCGAATTGCACGGATTGTTACTCACCAGATCGTGATCTTTCTCTAAAGGAGCACAGGTTTGATGCCGAAGACCTCTGTGACCTTGAAAGCACGGTCGAGCCGGTTTCACCCCCAGGACCGGATCCGTCCCGCACTCCAGGAGGCCTGGTGTCCGTTCTTCTTGAGCAGCCCGCAAGCCTGGTCGCCTACCGCCCGAACAAGCCGACCGCCATGGTGGTCGTGGCCGACCCCCGCGTCCGCTCCACCGTCACCCGCCATCTGTGGGCGCTCGGTGTGCGCGATGTGATCGAGGCCTCGTCCATCGCGGAGGCTCGTCCCCGCATCGGCAACCCCCGCGACATCTGCGTCGCCGACGTCCACCTGCCCGACGGCAGCGGGCTCACCCTGCTGTCCGAGACCCGTGCCGCGGGCTGGCCCAACGGCCTGGCCCTGTCCGCCGCCGACGACATCGGAGCCGTGCGCAACGCCCTCGCGGGCGGCGTGAAGGGCTACGTCGTCACCGGCACCCGCAACAACATCGGACTCCCCGGCCGGCCGGGCGCCGCCCCCATCGGCGCCGGCGCCCGTATGCACCGCCGCCCCCCGGGTGCCCCGAGCCACCCGGGCGGCTACCGCGAGCTGTCCGGACGCGAGGTCGAGGTCCTGCGACTGGTCGCCGAGGGCCAGTCGAACAAGGCGATCGGCGTCTCCATGGGTCTGTCCGCGCTGACCGTCAAGAGCCACCTCGCCCGTATCGCCCGCAAGCTCGGCACGGGCGACCGCGCCGGGATGGTGGCGGTGGCCCTGCGGACCGGAATCATCCACTGACACCGAGCCCGATCCTGACCTGGTCACTGACCCTGATCCCTGACGAACGACCATCGGCGACCGGCCGCCGACGACCGCTCCGCCACCACTCCTGACCGAGATGACCCACGGAATTCACTGACACGTGTGACACGTGACCGGTTTACGACCCCAAGGCGCCCGTCGACGGAACGTTCCGTCGGCGGGCGCCGTCCATACACAGATACCCTTGACAGGTGACCGAAGCCCAAGAGACCGCAGCAGACAGCTCACTGCGAACCACCGGAGGCGCTCCTCCGGACGACAACGGATCTTCTGAGGCTCAGGCGCCGATCCCCCTCCTCGAACCCCGTGACGGGATTCCGCCCGTCGTCGCCGACGAGAACTCGCTCGCCGAGGTGATCGCCGCGTTCGCCGCGGGCAGCGGCCCCGTCGCCGTCGACGCGGAACGCGCGTCCGGTTACCGCTACGGCCAGCGCGCCTATCTGGTGCAGTTGCGCCGCGAGGGCGCCGGCACCGCCCTCATCGACCCCGTCGCCTGCCCTGATCTGTCGGGCCTCGGTGAGGCGCTGAGCGGCGTGGAATGGGTGTTGCACGCCGCCACACAGGACCTGCCCTGCCTCCGCGAAATAGGTATGGTCCCCACCCACCTGTTCGACACCGAACTGGCCGGACGGCTGGCCGGGTTCCCCCGGGTCGGCCTCGGCGCGATGGTCGAGGGCGTCCTGGGATTCGTACTCGAGAAGGGTCACTCCGCGGTCGACTGGTCGACCCGGCCGCTGCCCGACCCCTGGCTGCGGTATGCGGCACTTGACGTCGAACTCCTGGTCGACCTGCGGGACGCGCTGGAGAAGGAGCTGGACCGGCAGGGCAAGCTGGAGTGGGCCCGCGAGGAGTTCGACGCGATCGCGTCGGCGCCGCCGCCGGAGCCCCGCAAGGACCCCTGGCGGCGCACGTCGGGCATGCACAAGGTGCGCCGGCGTCGGCAGCTCGCCGTCGTACGGGAGCTGTGGGAGACCCGGGACCGGATCGCCCAGCGCCGGGACGTTTCTCCGGGCAAGGTGCTGTCGGACGCGGCCATCGTCGAGGCCGCGCTCGCCGTGCCGGCCAATGTCCACGCGCTGGCCGGGCTGACCGGCTTCGGGCATCGGATGGGGCGGCGGCAGCTGGAGCAGTGGCAGGCGGCGGTGGACAGCGTCAAGGCGCTCACCGACTCCCAGTTGCCCCAGCCGGGGCAGCCCGTGACCGGGCCTCCGCCGCCGCGCGCCTGGGCCGACAAGGATCCGGTGGCCGCCGCCCGGCTGTCCGCCGCGCGGGCCGGGGTTTCCGCACTGGCCGAGCGGCTGAACATGCCTCAGGAGAACCTGATCACTCCGGACACGGTGCGAAGGGTCTGCTGGGAGCCGCCCACTCCCTTGGACGCCGGCTCCGTGGCCGCGGCCCTTACGGGGTACGGGGCCAGGGACTGGCAGGTGGAGCAGGTGACGCCGGTTCTGGTGGAGGCGCTTTCCGCCGAGGCGCCGTAGCCGACCGTCGTGCGGCCGAGTGGGGCGGGTCCGTTGCGGCGGGTCGCGCCCACCGGCGGAGCCGCAGATCGAAGACGGCTCGAAGGCGATCGGGGCAGGCCGACCAGAACCGCACCCGCCGAGATCGTCCGCCACCGGGCGATGAAGAGGCTCTCGAAGCAGAAAAGGGACGTCGAAATCACGCCAAGATCTTTGGACGGCGTACAGAGGCAGGCATGGAGAAGTCGCCGGCAGGCAGCGCCTCGTCCAGGTGTCGGGAGGCTTCTTCGCGCCCTTCGGGCGCGCACATGTAACCGGCGGTAACATGTGAAGCCGTGTGACGTTCGCCGCTCCTCCCCTCAGGGGTGTGCAGCACAGTTACTCGCAAGTAGCATGGGGCTGAGCGCCCGCTCAGCGGTTGCGTATCGCAGCAGTGCCGTCCCGCACCTTTGGAGGAGAGCCATCGTGCCTCGTACCGTCAGGGATGTCGTCTTCGTCGACGGCGTCCGCACCCCGTTCGGCAAGGCGGGCCCGAAGGGCATCTACCACGAGACCCGCGCCGACGACCTCGTCGTGAAGGCGATCCGGGAGCTGCTGCGCCGCAACCCGGGTCTCGACACGAAGCAGATCGACGAGGTCGCCATCGCCGCGACCACGCAGATCGGCGACCAGGGGCTGACCCTGGGCCGCACTGCGGGCATCCTCGCCGGGCTGCCGCAGTCCGTCCCGGGCTACTCCATCGACCGGATGTGCGCGGGCGCGCTGACCGCCGTCACCACCGCCGCCGGTTCGATCGCCTTCGGCGCGTACGACGCCGTCATCGCCGGTGGCGTCGAGCACATGGGCCGTCACCCCATGGGCGAGGGCGTCGACCCGAACCCGCGGTTCGTGAGCGAGAAGCTCGTGGACGAGTCGGCCCTGTTCATGGGCATGACCGCCGAGAACCTGCACGACCGCTACCCGCACATCACCAAGCTGCGCGCCGACGAGTACGCCGTGCGCTCCCAGGAGAAGGCCGCCAAGGCGTACGCCAACGGCAAGATCCAGCAGGACCTGGTGCCCATCTCCGTACGGAACACCAACGCGGAGGTCGGCGAGACGGGCTTCGGCCTGGTCACCGCCGACGAGCCGATGCGGCCGGGGACCACCCTGGAGAACCTGAGCGGGCTGAAGACGCCGTTCCGTGTGCACGGGCGGGTCACCGCCGGCAACGCGGCCGGCCTGAACGACGGCGCCACCGCGTCGATCATCGCGTCCGAGGACTTCGCGCGCGCGAACGACCTGCCGGTCAAGATGCGTCTCGTCTCGTACGCCTTCGTCGGCGTCGAGCCCGAGGTCATGGGCTACGGTCCGATCCCGGCGACCGAGAAGGCCCTCGCCAAGGCGGGCCTCGGCATCGGTGACATCGGTCTGTTCGAGGTCAACGAGGCCTTCGCCGTCCAGGCCCTGGCCTTCCTCGACCACTACGGCATCGCGGACGACGACGCGCGCGTGAACCAGTACGGCGGTGCCATCGCCTTCGGTCACCCGCTGGCCTCGTCGGGTGTGCGTCTGATGACGCAGCTTGCCCGTCAGTTCGAGGAGCAGCCGGAGGTCCGCTACGGCCTGACCACCATGTGCGTCGGCTTCGGCATGGGCGCCACCGTCGTCTGGGAGAACCCGAACCACAAGGACGCCGGAGGCGACAAGTGAGCACCACCGAACTCCTCAAGGGCGCGGCCGAGCTGTTCCCCGACGAGGTCGTGACGTCCGCGCACGTACGCCACCTCGACCTGCCCTTCAACGCCGGCCGTTTCGCGCTGATCACCCTCGACAACGGCTTCGACCACACCAAGCCGACCACCTTCGGCCCGGCCTCGCTGGCGAACCTGAGCATCGCCATCGACCAGGTCGAGAAGGAGGCGTCGGCCGGCGAGATCGTCGGTGTCGGCATCACCGGCAAGCCGTTCATCTTCGCGGTCGGCGCGGACCTCAAGGGCGTCGAGCTCCTGAAGAACCACTCCGACGCGCTCGCCATCGGCAAGGGCGGCCACGAGGTCTTCAAGCGGCTGGCCCAGATCGCCGTCCCGACCTTCGGCTACTACAACGGTGCCGCCATGGGCGGTGGCGTCGAGGTCGGTCTGCACTGCTCGTACCGGACCGTCTCCGCGGCCCTGCCGGCCTTCTCGCTGCCCGAGGTCTTCCTCGGTCTGGTCCCCGGCTGGGGCGGCTGCACCCTCCTGCCGAACCTGATCGGCGCGGACAAGGCCGTCACGGTGATCATCGAGAACTCGCTCAACCAGAACAAGCAGCTCAAGGGCGGGCAGGTCTACGACCTCGGGATCGCCGACGCGCTCTTCGAGGGCGCTGACTTCCTGGAGCAGTCGCTGCTGTGGACGGCCGCCGTCCTGAAGGGCGAGATCGTCGTCGAGCGCCCGGCGATCGACCGTGGCGAGGCCTGGGACCAGGCCGTCGCGCGCGGCCGGTTCATCGCCGACAGCAAGGTGCACGGGGCCGCCCCGGCCGCCTACCGCGCGCTGGACATCATCGCCGCGGCCAAGGACGGCGACCTGCAGAAGGGGTACGACGCCGAGGACGTCGCGCTCGCCGACCTGATCATGGGTGGCGAACTGCGCTCCGGCATCTACGCCTTCAACCTGGTCCAGAAGCGCGGCAAGCGTCCGGCGGGTGCGCCGGACAAGTCGCTCGCGCGTCCGGTCACCAAGGTGGGCGTCGTCGGCGCGGGCCTGATGGCCTCGCAGCTCGCGCTGCTCTTCCTGCGCCGTCTTGAGGTGCCGGTCGTGCTGACCGACATCGACCAGGAGCGCGTCGACAAGGGTGTGGGCTACGTCCACGCCGAGATCGACAAGCTGCTGCTCAAGGGCCGCGTCAACCAGGACAAGGCCAACCGCCTCAAGGCCCTGGTCACCGGTGTCCTGGACAAGGCGGAGGGCTTCTCCGACGCCGACTTCATCATCGAGGCCGTCTTCGAGGAGATCGGCGTCAAGCAGCAGGTGTTCGCGGAGGTCGAGGCGGTCGCCCCGGCGCACGCGATCCTCGCGACGAACACGTCGTCCCTGTCGGTGACGGAGATGGCGTCGAAGCTGAAGAACCCCGAGCGGGTCGTCGGCTTCCACTTCTTCAACCCGGTCGCGATCCTGCCGCTCCTGGAGATCGTGCGCGGCGAGCAGACCGACGACGTCTCGCTGGCGACGGCGTTCGGTGTCGCCAAGAAGCTGAAGAAGACCGCGGTACTCGTGAAGGACGCTCCGGCGTTCGTCGTGAACCGTATCCTTACCCGCTTCATGGGCGAGATCCAGAACGTGATCGACGAGGGTACGTCGGTCGAGGTCGCGGAGAAGGCGGTGGAGCCGCTGGGTCTGCCGATGTCTCCGCTGGTGCTGCTGGAGCTGGTCGGTCCGGCGATCGGTCTGCACGTCTCGGAGACGTTGAACCGGGCGTTCCCGGACCGCTTCACGGTCTCCCCGAACCTCGCCGCCGTCGTCAAGGCCGGCAAGCGTGGCTTCTACGTGTACGACAGCGGGAAGCCCGAGCTGGACCCCGAGGTCGCCGCGCTGCTGAAGCAGGGTGACGTCGCTCTGAGCGAGGAGCAGGTGCGGGACCGGGTACTCGACGCGGTCGCCCAGGAGATCGGGCTCATGCTCGACGAGGGTGTCGTGGCCGAGGCCCAGGACATCGACCTGTGCCTGATCACCGGTGCGGGGTGGCCCTTCCACCTGGGTGGCGTCACGCCGTACCTGGACCGTGAGGGTGTCTCCGAGCGGGTGAACGGGAAGCGGTTCCTGGAGGCCGGGGTGGCTTCCGTCCCGGCGTAACGGTTCGTTGTGGTTGCCGAGTGCCCTGTACGCCGTGGTGGCGTGCGGGGCACTTGGTTTTCGCCCCCGCCGCCCCTACCCGTCCCATCCTGGTCCTGGGGGCTGCGCCCCCAGACCCCCGCTGTCGGCCCTGAAGGGGCCTCGTCCTCAATCGCCGGACGGGCTGGGTATTTCAGCCTCTCCGGCGTTTGAGGAGCGGGGGTTCGGGGGCGGAGCCCCCGAGGATGGGACGGGTAGGGGCGGCGGGGGCGAAGAGAGCCCGTCACACGGCTCCCCACGCCTCCAGCGCCAGCCCCGACTCCCGCTTCCTCCGTGCCACCCTCAGTTCTCCACCGCCGGGCACCACGGTCGCCGCGACCACCCTGCCGTTCGCGTCCTCCGCCAGCGACACCCTTGCGTCCAGCGGGAGTTGGGGGCCCGACTCGGTCCACCACGCGCCCGCCGACTCCTGCTCGGTCGGATACGCGGCGAAGGCCACCCGCCCGCTCGCCGAGCGCTGCGCGAGCAACGTGCAGTCGACCTCGTCCAGGGTGCAGCGGATCACCGACACCGGTCCGGGACCGGCCCCGGGGAGCAGTTCGACCGGCTCGCTGCCCGACCGCCAGGCGCACACCGTGTCCGACTCGTCCGTGTAGAACAGCGTCACGTGCTCGTCCGACGTGACCAGCGCCCGCAGACTGCCCTGACGGGCCGTCGCCTTCAGCGGGGCCTCGTCGAGTTCCGGGATCCAGCCGGGTCCGCCCTGCGTCCAGCGCAGGATGCCGTGGGGCGAGTTGCCGTACAGCTCGACGCGGCCGGAGGCACGCGTGACCGCCGTCAACTGCTCTTCCACGTCCTCGCCCTTGAGGTCGCGCCAGGGGCCCCAGCCGCCGCGCTCCTTCTGGCCGCGCATGCTGACACCGCCCACGGCGTTCCGTACGAAGACATGGGCGCGGCCCTCCGCGTCGACGGCGACCGCCGGTACGCCGGTCCGGTCGCCCTTCTGGTTCGGATGGCCGAGCGGCGTCCAGTCGAGGGCGGCGAGGGCAGGGCGGAAGTGTGTGGTGTGGACGAGTCCCGCCTCGCCCTTCACCGTGGGCCGCCATGTCGCCAAGTGGGCGTATTCGTCGGAGCCTTGGCCGACTCCGAGCATGGGGTGCACGCGCTGGTCGCCGCCGATGCGCCGGGGCGCGAGCCAGGGCCCGCCGGGCCGGGACTCCGCGCGGCAGACGATGCCGTCTCCCACGGCGTCGTACGCGCTCAGCCGGCCGTCGCGGCCCCGTATGAGCCAGTCGCCGTTGACCGACTCGGGACGTCCCGCGGTCGTGGTCGCGGAAGGAGGAACAATGGGCACTGGACTACTTTAGTGTGCTCTTACCTTTGCCGCGCCCCCCGGCCCCCTCATCCGGTACCCCTGATTCCGGTCCCCGTGCGACCCTGATCCTCATGAATGCCCCGCTGCTCGTGATCGTCGACGCCGCGAATGTCGTCGGTTCGGTACCCGACGGCTGGTGGCGGGACCGGCGCGGGGCGGCGGAGCGCCTGCGGGACCGGCTGGTGGCGTACGCGGAGAGCGGGTTGCCGGGGCGGGCGGGGCCCGTGGAGATCGTCCTCGTGGTCGAGGGCGCGGCCCGTGGGATCGATTCGGTTCCGGGCGTACGGGTCGTGCCGGCGCCCGGCAGCGGGGACGACCGGATGGTCGAGCTGGTCGCCGAGGCCGGGGACCGGGAGCGCCTCGTCGTCACCGCCGACCGTGAACTTCGGCGCAGGGTCGCGGAGTTGGGCGCCGAGGTCGCCGGCCCCCGTACGGTACGGAACGACTAGACCGCCGTACCGTACGGACTCCGCTGGCCAACTCCACTGATCGTCCCGGTCAGTTGGTGTCCGCCGTCGACTCCTCCTCGCGTCCCAGGCGGCTGTGGGAACGGCCGTACAGGAAGTACACGAGGAAGCCGAGCGCCATCCAGACGCCGAACCGGAGCCAGGTCTCGGCCGGCAGGTTCAGCATCAGCCAGAGCGAGGCGAGCACCGACAGGATCGGGATGAACGGCACCCACGGGGTCCGGAAGGCCCGGGGCAGGTCGGGGCGGGACTTGCGGAGGATGACCACGCCGATCGCGACGACGACGAAGGCGAACAGCGTCCCGATGTTCACCAGTTCGGCGAGTTCGCTCAGGGGGGTGAAGCCGGCGACGATCGCGATGATCACGCCCAGCAGGATCGTCGGCCGGTGCGGGGTCCTGAAGCGCGGGTGGACGTGGGAGAAGAAGCGGGGCAGCAGACCGTCGCGGCTCATCGCGAAGAAGACCCGGGTCTGGCCCAGGAGAAGGATCATGCAGACCGTCGTCAGGCCGACCGCGGCACCGAAGCTGATGAAGCCCGCGAACCACGGGTGCCCGGTGGCCTTGAAGGCGTCGGCGAGGGGCGCGGTCACCGACAGTTCGGTGTAGTGCTGCATGCCGGTCACCACGATCGACACCGCGACGTACAGGGTGGTGCAGATGACGAGGGAGCCGAGGATGCCCCGGGGCATGTCCCGCTGCGGGTTCCTGGTCTCCTCGGCGGCGGTGGCCACCACGTCGAAGCCGATGAAGGCGAAGAACACGACGGAGGCCGCCGTGAAGATGCCCATCACGCCGAAGTTCGAGGGCGCCCAGCCGAACATCAGCTGGATGAGCGGCGCCTGGAGGCCGTCACCGGCCGCCACCTCCTGCGCCTTCGGGATGAACGGGTCGTAGTTGTCGCCCTTGACGAAGAAAGCGCCCGCGATGATCACGACGAGGACGACGGTCACCTTGACGGCGACGACGATCGAGGTGACCCGCGCGGAGAGCTTCGTGCCGAGCACGAGGATGCCGGTCAGCACCAGGACCAGTGCGGCGGCGAGGATGTCGAAGCCGAAGCCGTCGGCCCCGTCCCTGCCGCTGAGCGCCTCCGGGAGGTGCCAGCCGGCGTTGTCGAGGAGCGAGGTGATGTACCCGGACCAGCCGACGGCCACCACCGCCGTACCGAGCGCGAACTCCAGTACCAGGTCCCAGCCGATGATCCAGGCGGGCAGTTCGCCGAGCGAGGCGTACGAGAACGTGTACGCGGAGCCGGCCACCGGGACCGTTGAGGCGAACTCGGCGTAGCAGAGCGCCGCGAGGGCGCAGACGACCCCGGCGACCGCGAAGGCCAGGGCGACGGCGGGCCCGGCGTTGTTCTTGGCGACCGTGCCGGTGAGGACGAAGATGCCGGTGCCGATGATGACGCCGACGCCGAAGACCGTCAGATCCAGCGCGGACAGGGATTTCTTGAGCGCGTGCTCCGGCTCCTCGGTGTCGCGGATGGACTGTTCGACCTTCTTCGTCCTGAAGAGGGTGCTGCTCACGGGCGTACCTCCCACGCTGTGCCGTCCCGGACATGGTCGGGAGGGGGCGATGGGCGTCCCCCGGGTTGAGTGAAGCCGAGACTGGGGGAGCGCATGCCCCGGCGCGAGGGATTTCACGCCAATGGGCCGGTCTCGCCACCGTAAAGGGTGGGGAAACCGGCCCATTGGGGCTCATCCGTGGGTCAGTCGCGGGCGGGCTCCACCGAGTCGACCTCGGACTGCTCGAACCGTCCGTCGATCCTGGAGACAAGGCCGGTGACCTGGCGGGCGATGTCCGGTGCCGTCAGGCCGATCTCCGCCATGACCTCGGCCCGGGATGCGTGGTCGAGGAAGCGCGGCGGGATACCGAAGTCGCGCAGCGGTACGTCGACCCCCGCGTCCCGCAGGGCCTGAGCGACGGCCGAACCGACGCCACCCACACGGGAGTTGTCCTCGACCGTGACGACCACGCGGTGCCGCTCGGCGAGCGGCGCCATGGCCTCGTCGACCGGCTTGACCCAGCGCGGGTCGACGACGGTGGTCGAGATGCCCTGCTGGTCGAGCAGGGCGGCGATCTCCAGGCACATGGGTGCCAGCGCGCCCACGGACACGAGAAGCACGTCCGGGGTGTCGGTGCCGGGCTCGCGCAGCACGTCCATGCCGCCGACGCGTCCCACCGCGGGTACGGCGGGGCCGACGGCGCCCTTCGAGAAGCGGACGACGGTCGGCGCGTCGTCGACCTGGACGGCCTCGCGGAGCTGGGCACGGACCTGGTCGGCGTCGCGCGGCGCGGCGAGCCTGAGGCCCGGGACGACCTGGAGGATCGACATGTCCCACATACCGTTGTGGGAGGCCCCGTCGGTGCCGGTGACGCCGGCCCGGTCGAGGACGAACGTCACGCCGCACTTGTGCAGCGCCACGTCCATGAGGACCTGGTCGAAGGCCCGGTTCAGGAAGGTCGCGTACACCGCGAAGACGGGGTGCACTCCCCCGGTGGCGAGCCCGGCCGCGGAGACGGCGCCGTGCTGCTCGGCGATGCCGACGTCGTAGATGCGGTCCGGGAAGGCGTCCGCGAACTTCTTCAGGCCGACGGGCTGGAGCATCGCGGCCGTGATGGCGACGATGTCCTCGCGCTCCCGGCCCAGTTCGACCATCTCGTCGCCGAAGACGGAGGTCCAGTCGGCGCCGGAGACCTTGACCGGCAGGCCCGTGTCGGGGTGGATGGGGCCGATGCCGTGGAAGCGGTCGGCCTCGTCCTGGAGGGCGGGCTGATAGCCGCGGCCCTTCTCTGTGAGGCAGTGCACGATGACCGGGCCGCCGAAGCGCTTGGCGCGGGCCAGCGCGGACTCCAGGGCCTCGATGTCGTGGCCGTCGATCGGGCCGACGTACTTGAGTCCGAGGTCCTCGAACATGCCCTGCGGGGCGATGAAGTCCTTGAGGCCCTTCTTGGCACCGTGCAGGGTCTCGTACAGCGGTCTGCCGACGACCGGGGTCCGCTCCAGCAGGTCCTTGCCCTTGGCGAGGAACCGTTCGTAGCCGTCGGTCGTGCGCAGGGTGGCCAGGTGGTTGGCGAGGCCGCCGATGGTGGGCGCGTACGAACGTTCGTTGTCGTTGACGACGATGACCAGCGGACGGTCCTTGGCGTCGGCGATGTTGTTCAGCGCCTCCCAGGCCATACCGCCGGTGAGCGCGCCGTCACCGATCACCGCGACCACGTGGTGGTCGTCGCGTTTCAGTACCTGGTTGGACTTCGCGAGACCGTCGGCCCAGCCGAGGACCGTCGAGGCGTGCGAGTTCTCGATGACGTCGTGCTCGGACTCGGCCTGCGAGGGGTAGCCCGACAGACCGCCCTTCATCTTCAGCCTGGAGAAGTCCTGGCGGCCGGTGAGCAGCTTGTGGACGTAGGACTGGTGGCCCGTGTCCCACAGCACCTTGTCCTTCGGCGAGTCGAAGACCCGGTGCAGCGCGATGGTGAGCTCGACGACCCCGAGGTTCGGTCCGAGGTGTCCGCCGGTCTTGGAGACCGCGTCGACGAGGAAGGTCCGGATCTCCTCGGCCAGCTGGTCGAGCTGTTCCAGGCTGAGCCGGTCAAGATCGCGCGGTCCCTTGATGCGGGTCAGCAGCGGCACCCGTGCCTCCTTGCAGTAGAGCTGATCGAGCTTTCGCCGGGCGTGTCGAGTCTAGTGTTCCGCCTTCGGGACCAACGCCCGGCCTCTGCGCCATACGTCACGCGATCGGCCGTACCCAAGAAATGTGCCGTCTATGACACGCCTGTGCCCGGCACCCCCAACGGGACACCGGGCACAATCGTTCGAAAGTACGCCGCAGGCGGCTTTCGGGGGCGCGGGGAACTGTGCGATCGACCACGGACGAGCCGCAGCCGGACAACCAGCGCAACCTCCACGACGCTGCCCGCTACGCGCGCCCTGCGGCCTTCTGGCTCCGCCGGGACACGGAGTCGATGACAACCGCACCCAACAGCACCGCACCAGTGATCATGTACTGGATCGACGTGTTCATGTTCAGCAGGTCCAGACCCGTCTGGATCGACTGGATCACCAGCATGCCCAGCAGCGCCGACCACACGTTGCCCCGCCCACCGAAGAGGCTGGTGCCACCGATGACCGCCGCCGCGATGGCCAGCATCAGCGTGTTGCCGCCACCGGCGTTCAGCGTGGCGGACGCCGTTACGCCGGCGAAGAACATGCCGCCGACCGCCGCGAAGCCGCCGGAGATCGCGAACACGCTGATGCGGACCATCGGCACGCTGATACCGGCACGACGGGCAGCCTCGATGCCGCCGCCCACCGCGAACACCTTGCGACCGTACGTCGTACGACGCAGCACGAAGTCCACGATCACCAGCGTCGCCAGGAAGATCACCAGAGAGTTGGAGACACCCGCGGCGTTGTTCAGCACGGCCGCGGCCACGAAAGAAGCGACCGCGAGCGCCCCCACACGAAGCAGGATCTCGCTGTTCGGCCGGAACGGCACACCAGCCGCCCGGCGGCGGCGCTGCTCACCGAAGTTACCGACCAGGGACAGCACGACCGCGAGAGCGGCCAGCAGATACGCCCCGATGATGGCCTGGTCCATGAAGAAGGAGCTCTTGCCCAGCACGTGCACCGGACCGCTGTCCGACGGAATGTTGATGGTGCCGCTGGAGCCCAACAGCCACAGCATCAGGCCGTTCCAGCCGAGGAAGCCGGCCAAGGTGACGACGAACGCCGGTACGCCGATCTTCGCGAAGAACCAGCCGTGCAGCGCTCCGATGGCGACGCCGGTAAGGATCGCCAGGATCAGCGAGAGCCAGGCGTTCATGCCGTGGTTCACCACGAACACGGCGAACAGCGTGGACGCCAGACCGCTGACGGAACCGACCGACAGATCGATCTCGCCCAGCAGCAGGACGAACACCAGGCCGATGGCCAGCATGCCGGTGGCCGACATGAAGTAGCTGATGTCGGAGAGGTTGCCGGCGCTCAGGAACAGGTCGTTCTTCAGCTGGAAGATCGTCCAGATGACGATCAGGCCGATGACGACCGGCAGCGAGCCCAGCTCGCCGCCCTTCACCTTGCGCTTGAACTCGGTGACGTAGCCCTTGAGGCCCTCGTCCCGGACCAGCAGACGCGGGTCGACGACGGACACCGCCGCCGCGGTCGGGTCGTCGGCGGGTGCCACCGTGTTCTGGTGCTCCGCCCCTGGGTCGGGCTTCACGGTCTTGGACGTGTCGCTCACTTTGCCGCCTCCGTGTCGCGACGCCCCGCACGACGGGTCACGGCGTTGTCCGTGGCTCCGGTGATCGCGGCGATGATCTCTTCGTGGCTCGTGGTCTTCACGGGGAAGGAGCCGTTGTTCTTGCCGAGGCGCAGGACGTGGACGGTGTCCGCGACCGCCTTCACGTCGGCCATGTTGTGGCTGATGAGGATGACGCCGAGGTTGCGCTCGCGCAGCCGCTCGACCAGGTCGAGGACCTGGGCCGTCTGCTCGACGCCGAGGGCGGCGGTGGGCTCGTCGAGGATGACGACCTTGGGGTCACCGATCAGGGCGCGCGCGATGGCGACGACCTGGCGCTGACCACCGGAGAGGCTGGCGATCGGGATGCGCACGCTCGGGATGCGGATGGAGAGAGTGCTCAGCAGCTCACGGGCGTTCTTCTCCATCGTCACCTCGTCGATGACGCCGCGGTGCAGCAGCTCGCGTCCGAGGTAGAGGTTGCCGACCACATCGAGGTTGTCGCACAGGGCGAGGTCCTGATAGACGGTCGCGACGCCGAGTCCCTGGGCGTCGTGCGGCTTGTTGATGCTGACCGGGTTGCCCTCCCACTCGATGACGCCCTCATCGATGGGGTGAACGCCCGCGATCGTCTTGACCAGGGTCGACTTTCCTGCGCCGTTGTCGCCCACCAGGGCGACCACTTCTCCGGGGTGGACCTCCAGCTCTACGTCGGTGAGGGCCTGGACCGCACCGAACCGCTTGGAGACTCCGCGCAACGCCAACACGGGCGTAGCGGACACGTGAACCATCTCCTTCGCCGCCTGACCGGCGGGGATGCCGCGCTTGGGGTAGGCGCGGAGGGGTGTGCGCTATGGCACGGGTTTACAGGACGAACATGCGCGAGTCCGCTGCCGATGGCAACGGTTCCGTCCGACGCCCGGCCCGGCAGCGGGGTATGAAGGCCGGGCCGGGCGTCGGACAGGTCTCGCGGGACCGCCGGGCGGTCATGTCCGGGTGAGCGCCTGTGGGCGCCCGCCCGGTGCCGGCGGTCCTGGTGTGCCGACCGCCTACTGAAGCCCGGCGGTCTTGCAGGCGGCGGCGAACTCGCCGGCGCAGATCTCGGCGACGGTGTAGAGCTTGTCCTTGACGACCGTGTCCGCGATGTTGGCCTTGGTGACCGACACCGGGGTCAGCAGCTGCGAGGGGACCTTGTCGCCGGAGCCGCTGGTCAGCGTCTCGGTGGCGAGCGAGTCGATGCTCTTGCCGTCGAGCAGGTTGACCGCGATCTGGGCGGCGGCGTCGGCCTCCGGCTTGAAGGCCTTGTAGACGGTGCTGGACTGGGTGCCGGCGACGATGCGCTGGATGCCCGCGAGCTCCGCGTCCTGACCGGTCAGCGGGATACCGCTGATGCCCGCACCCTTGAGGGTGTTGGCGATGCCACCGGCCATGCCGTCGTTGGCGGCGTAGACGCCCGCGATGTTCTTGGCGCCGAGCTGCGTGATGGCGGCCGACATCTTCTGGGCGGCGACGGTGTCCTTCCACAGGCCGGACTGCTCGTAGGCGATGTCGACCTTGCCGTCGAGGGCTTCGTGCGCGCCCTTCTTGAACTGACCGGCGTTCGGGTCGGCGTCGTCACCGTTGATCATGACGACCTTGGCCTTCGGGGTCGCCTTGGCGCCGAGGGAGGCGAGCAGGGCCTCGCCCTGGAGCTGGCCGACCTTGACGTTGTCGAAGGAGACGTAGGCGGAGACCGGGCCCTGGGCCAGACGGTCGTACGCGACGACCTTGATGCCCTTGTCGACCGCCGTCTGGATGGACGACTTGATGGCGGCGGAGTCCTGGGCGCTGACCACGATCACCTTGACGCCCTTGGTGATCATGCTGCTGACCTGCTGGGCCTGCTTGGCCGCGTCGCCGGCTGCGTTCGCGTACTCGACCTTGCAGTCGGAACACAGCTCCTTGACCTTGGCCACGAAGAAGGGCTTGTCGAACTTCTCGTAGCGTGCGGTCACGCTGTCGGGGAGCAGCAGACCGATGGTCTTGTCGCCGCTCGAACCGCTGTCGTTGTCGTCGTCGCCGGCCTTGCCACAAGCGGCCACGGCGAGAGCCATGGAAACAGCAGTGGTACCGATCACGACTCTACGCATCATCGCGTTCATTTGGTGGTGCCTCCCTGACAGGGCCGCAACGCTGCGGCCGAGGTGGCTGGAAGTCAACTCGGCCACACGTGCGACGTCAAGAAGTAAATCCTTAACGGGTTGGCAACGGCTTTGTTCGTTCTCTAGGTGAAGGCAGGAGTGGCTGCGTTCAGCGTGCCGTCCAAAAGGGTCGAATCGCCCATTTCGCTCAACGCGAGAGCGAGCGCTCCGAGCACCTCTGCACGACCTCCAAGTGCCCCTGGAAGAACGGACAGTTGACGTGCCGCACTGGGGATCGCATAGCGGCCGACAGACTCTCTTATGGGACCGAGCACCAGCTCACCGGCCTCGGCGAGATCACCACCGAGGACCACTCTGCTCGGGTTCAGCAGATTGCAGAGATTGGCGACTCCACTGCCGATATGACGGCCGACGTCGGCGATCACGCGACGACAACCCGGGTCGCCGTCCCGCGCCAGCCGCACGACACCTTCCATGGTCAGGTCGGTTCCGTGGCTGGACTGGAGGAGCGGCAGCACATAGCGCGCCGCCGCGAAGGTCTCCAGGCAGCCCCGGTTTCCGCAGCGGCAGACGGGGCCGGATTCATCAAGAGTAATATGCCCGATTTCTCCCGCTGTGCCACCCGGGCCCCGGTAGATCTTGCCGTCGATCACCAGTCCGGCCCCGACACCGCTCGCGACCTTGATGTACGCCAGGTCGCGCACCCCCCGGCCACTGCCCCAGACCAGCTCACCGAGGGCGCCGAGGTTGGCGTCGTTGTCCACGTGCACCGGCACGTCGAGGCGCCCGCGCAGCTCCTCACCGGGCCTGGTGCCGCTCCAGCCGGGCAGGATCGCGCTGGAGCCGAGAGTGCCCGACTCCACGTCGATCGGACCGGGTACGCCCAGGCCCACTCCGGCGATCTTGGAACGGTCGACGCCCGTTGCTGCGATCAGGCGATTGACCAGCTCTTCGGCCCGGTCGAAGCCCTGCGCGGCGGAGGCGTCCACGTCCAGCGGCTCGGACTCCTCGGCCAGCACCTGGTGGGCGAGGTTGCCTACCGCGACCCGTAGGTGCGTATGGCCGAAGTCGACGCCGATCACGATGCCGGCGTCCCCGCTCAGGGAGACGGCCCGGGCCCTTCGGCCCCCCGCCGAGGTGGGTGTGACCTCGACCGTTCCGCCGTCCTTCAGCTCGCGGACGATGTTGGACACCGTGGCCGCCGACAGGCCGGTGGTCCTGGCGATCTCGGCCTGCGTGAGCGACCCGGCGAGGCGCACGGCCCGTACGACCCGTTCCAGGTTGGCTCGGTGCAGTGACGACTGCGACCCCGGAGTCTCCACGACGACCTCCTGCGCGCGGGACCGCTTCGATGAGGCCCCGTCTATGTCCAACTAGTGAACTCTAAGCTGAGCCGTTCGGGTCACCTCCCGTCAAGAGGTTGAACTGCATCCGAGGTCTTGTACACATAGGTGCGCGCGTGCACGGTTTGCGGTATGCACGCGCGCGTACGGCGGCTGAACGGAAGGTTCCGGTTACTTCAGCGCGCCCGCGGTGAGTCCTGTCACCACCTGGCGCTGGAAAACGATGTACGCGGCAAGCACCGGCAGCATCGCCATCACCAGACCGGCGAAGAGACCGGACCAGTCGCCCTTGTAGCCCTGGCTGGCGGCCAGCTGCACCAGGCCCTGGGTGAGCACCCTTTTGTCGGGGTCGGTGTTGAGCACCGTCGGCAGCATGTACTGGTTCCACTGGCCGAGGAAGTTGAAGATGCCCACGCTGATCAGCCCGGGCTTGGCCATGGGCAGCATGATCTGGAAGAAGGTCCGGGAGTGCGAGGCTCCGTCGACGAAGGCGGCCTCCGCCACCGAGACCGGCAGGGTCCGGAAGAACGCGGTCAGGAAGAAGACCGTGAACGGCAGTGAGTAGGCGATGTAGACCAGGATCAGCCCGTGGATCGTGTTCAGCAGGCCCATGTTGTTCACCACGTAGAACAGCGGGACCAGCGCCAGCATGATCGGGAAGCTCATGCCGCCGATGAACAGGTAGTAGATGAACCGGTTGCCCGGGAAGTCGAAGCGGGCCAGGACGTAGGCCGCCATCGAGCCCAGCACCAGGGTGCCGACGAGCGAACCGCCCACCACCAGGACGGTGTTGAGGAAGTAGTCGCTCATGTTGGCGTCGGTCCAGGCCCGCGCCCAGTTGTCGAAGTGCAGCTTGTCCGGCAGGGACCAGGGCGAACTGAAGATCGCGTTGTCGTCCTTGAAGGACGTCATCACCGCCCACACGAGCGGCATCACGACCATGAACGCCCACAGGACGAGCATGCCGTGCGAGAAGACGTTGAGGACCGCGCCCTCCTTCTTCTCGCGCTTCTCCTTCCCGGACGCGTTCTCCTTGCGCACGGGCCCCCCGGAGTGCTGGGGAACCGTGTCCGACGGTGTGCTGTCGGTCGTCTTCATGTGTGTCAGTACTCCAGCCGCTCGCGCCGGCCCAGCCGCAGCACGAGGGCCGCGAAGGCCAGCGTGACGACGAGCAGGGCGACCCCGATGGTGGTTGCGTAGGCGGCCTGACCGTCACGGAAGGCCTTCTGGTACACGTACAGGACCATGACGGTCGTCGAGTAGTCCGGTCCCCCGGGCCCGGTCGTCATGATCTGGACGACCGCGAACGACTCGGCGCCCAGCGCGAGGATGCCCATGTAGACCCAGCCGGACTGCACGGTGTCCCACAGCAGCGGCAGGGTGATCCGGAAGAACGTGGTGGCCCGGCCCGCGCCGTCGAGCAGCGCCGCCTCGTACAGGTCCGCCGGGATCGACGCCATGCCCGCGGAGAACAGCACCACGAAGAAGCCGACCGTCGACCAGACCAGCACCGCCATCACACACCACAGGGCGAGGTCCGGGTCGCCCAGCCAGAGCGGCTGGACGCTGCCGAGCCCGATGCCGCGCAGCAACGAGTTGATCGAGCCGCTGTCCGGGTTGTACGCGAAGGCGAACAGCAGCGCGACGATCGCGATCGAAAGCACCTGCGGAAAGAAGTAGACGATTTTGTAGAACGCGGAACCGCGGACCCCGGAAATCACCGGGCCACCGCGGCGCCTCTTGCCGCCCACATTGATCATGAAGGCGAAGAACAGCGCCAGACTGATCGTCACCAGCGGCAGCACCAACGCGAACAGGAGGCTGTGCTGCAACGACTTCCAGAAGATGTCGTCGTCGAGCATCCTCTTGTAGTTGTCGAAGCCCACCATCTTGAATTCCGGGCTCAGTCCGGTCCAGTCCGTGAACGAGTAATAGATGGACTGGATGAACGGCCAGATGACGAAAAGCGCGTACAGCCCGAGAGGGACCGCCAAAAATCCCACGATGAAGCGGTACTTGCCGTGCTGCATTACCACAGACCCCGTTCCGTGCGCGGGTGCCGCCGCTGGTGACAGTTCATCGGCTTCTGATCACTGGTGCTTGTAGTGCTTGATCGACGTGTCCTTCGCGGTCGCGTCGGCGAAGGCCTGGATCTTCTTGATGGCCTCGGCCGGGGTGAGCCGCCCGGCCATCATCTCGCCGAGACCCGACACCCCGATCTGCTCCTTCTGGAGCTGCACGTACCAGTCCTGCAGGCGCGGGTTGACGACGTTGTCGCCGGCCTTCTCCAGCGCCGCCACACCCGACTTGAGGCCCGGGGTGAGGGTGATGCCGTCGGTGCCGCCGTTGTACGCGGTCAGCGACTTGACCTTGGTGGTGAAGTTCTTCGAGGAGGCCTCGCTGAGCATGATGCGCAGCTGCTCCATGCCGCCCGCGGTGTTCTTCGCCTTGGCCGGGACGATGAACGGCTCGCCGCCGGATGCCCAGATCGTGCCGAACGGCAGCTTGTCGGAGCTGTCGATGCCGGTCGGCGCGGAGACGGCGAGGTCGAAGTCGGCGGGGATGACGTTGGCCGACTCGTTCTCCACCCAGGAGCCGTTCGGGATGAACAGCGCCTTGCCCTTGGCCCACGCGGTCTGCGACTGGATGTGGTCGAGACCGGGGGTGCCCTTGAGCACGTACCCCTTCTTGTAGAGCTCGTAGTACGCCTCGAAACAGGCCTTGACGGCCGGGGCCTTCCAGGCGTTCGGCTCCAGGTTGTCGATCGCGTTGAGAACCTCGACCCCGCCGACCTTGCCGATCATCGCGTAGAGCGAGAAGGGCAGGTAGTACGGGTACTTGCCCGCGTAGGTCCAGCCGGCGATGCCCTTTTTCTTGGCCTTCTCGCACACGGCGAGCATCTCGTCCCACGTCTCCGGGTAGGTGGCGTCGAGCGAGTCGAGGGCCTTCTGGGAGTACCAGACGCCGTACACCGTGTAGGCGTAGTACATGATCCAGACCGGGTCGCCGTCGAGCTGGCCCATCTCGACGATGCCCGGCCGCAGCGTGTCGCGGACCTTCTTGTCCGGGTCGTCGTAGGACGGGGCGTCGAGCAGCGGGGTGAGGTCGGCGAGCTGGTTCTTGCCGGCCAGGACGCCCATGTCCATCTGCTCGGCGCCGGAGTTGTCGATGAGGTCCGGCGGGGTGCCCTGGTTGAAGCGGGGCTGGAGCGTGGACTGGATCTTCTGGGTGGCGGAGAACTTGACCTTCGCCTTCGGGAAGTTCTGCTCGTAGATCTTGACCGCGTCCTCGGCGTACTCCTTGCCGAAGCCGCCGTCGAAGAGCACGAACTCCATCTGAGCGGTGTCGTTGACCGCCAGGGGGTTCTTCGCGGTCTTCGTACCCGCCTTGGCCTTGTCCTCGTCGCCTCCGCCGCTGCTCGCGCAGGAGGACAGGAAGCTCATCGTGGGGACGGAGATCAGGCCGAGCGCCGCTGACCGTTTGATCAGGTCGCGGCGGCCGAGCCCGGTGGCCGTGGTGCCAGTGGTGGTACCGGTGGTGCGGTCGGGGGTGCGGCTCTCGTCGGAAGTGGATCCCATGCTCAAGTCCTCGCCTTCTCCAGGACTCAGGCGGTGAACCGGATCCTCCCGGCACCGCGATCGGGTCGAACTGGGTCGTGCAGGAAGTACTTAGTGCGTGATGCGCCCTGATCAGAGGGAATACCCGGCGGGCCGCGCGTTCAGCACAGTCAAACCACCCTTCCGGCTCCCCTCACACCTGATGTCGGCCGGTCGAACAGTGGCAGATGCCGACAGGTATAGTCCACTTCCCGTCAAAGGGGCAAGATCGAAAGCAGGGTTGGTCGCGGGTCTTTTCCGAGTTGAGACCTCGCGGAAATATGTGGACGGCGCGCGTCCCTTTGCGCGAAAAATTAGCGATATTGGGCCCGAATGCCACACCCAACGCCCTTGACACCACTGACCACTTGACTCCCTACTGGTTCCTGCGCAGCCAAGGTGACAACGTTGTCCGGCAGCAGGGAGGGTGCTCTCGCATGCGGCAGGGAGTTCGAAACAGGGCTCGGTACGGATGGCAGTTCGGATCAATTCCAGCCATCGCAACGGTGTTCGCACTGGCGATCGGTGGACAGGGTGCGGCGACCGCCCTCCCGGTCACCGCACCGGCCGCCGACCGGGAGTTCGCCTCCTCGTTCGAGGCGGGTGAGCCGGCGCCGGACTGGCTGAACACCGTCGACACCGGTCCGGACGGCACCAGGCGGACCTCGGGTGTCGACGGCGGCTACAGCAGCGGCATCCCGGGCAACGCGACCGACCATGTGACGGACGTACGGGCGAGCGGCGAGAACACAGGCGGGGGTGAGGTGAAGGAGAACCTCGTCGACGGCGTGCCGGGGACCAAGTGGCTGACGTTCGCGTCCACCGGGTGGGTGGAGTTCGACCTGGACGAGCCGCTCAAGGTGGTCACGTATGCGCTGACCTCGGCCAACGACCACGCCGAACGCGACCCGGCCGACTGGACGCTCCAGGGCTCGGTGGACGGGACGACGGGCTGGAGGACCCTCGACCGTCGCTCGGGCGAGTCGTTCGCCGAGCGGTTCCGGACCAGGTCGTACGACCTGTCCTCGCCTGCCGAGTACCGGCATTTCCGGCTCGACATCGGGCGGAACAACGGGGGAGCCATCACGCAGCTCGCCGATGTCCAGTTCTCGACGGGCGGCGGTGACACTCCTGCGCCCCGGGACATGCTGTCGCTGGTCGACCGCGGCCCGAGCGGCTCGCCGACCGCGAAGGCGCGCGCCGGTTTCACGGGCAAACGGGCGCTGCGGTACGCCGGCACGCATCGGGCGGCCGGGCGGGCGTACTCGTCCAACAAGGTGTTCGACGTGAACGTGGCCGTCGACCGGGACACCGAACTGTCGTACCGGATCTTCCCCTCGATGGCGGACGGTGATCTCGACTACGACGCCACGAACGTGTCGGTGGACCTGGTCTTCACGGACGGCACCCTTCTGAGTGAACTTCGGGCGGTCGACCAGCACGGCTTCGCGCTGACGCCTCAGGGGCAGGGCGCGGCGAAGGGGTTGTACGTCAACCAGTGGAACCATGTGGCCTCGCGGATCGGGGCGGTGGCTCAGGGGAGGACCGTCGACCGGGTGCTGGTGGCCTACGACTCGCCGGCCGGCCCGGCCAGGTTCCGGGGCTGGATCGACGACGTGACGCTCCGGACCGTCGCCCCCGAGCCACCTCGGGAACACCTGTCCGACCATGCGGTGACGACCCGGGGCACCAACTCCAGCGGCGGCTTCTCCCGGGGCAACAACTTCCCGGCGACGGCCGTGCCGCACGGTTTCAACTTCTGGACGCCGGTGACCAACGCGGGCTCGCTGAGCTGGCTCTACGACTACGCGCGGGCCAACAACGCCGACAACCTGCCGACGATCCAGGCGTTCAGCGCGAGTCATGAGCCGAGCCCCTGGATGGGTGACCGGCAGACCTTCCAGGTGATGCCGTCCGCCGCCGCCGGCACCCCGGACACCGGCCGTACGGCACGGGCACTGCCCTTCCGGCACGAGAACGAGACCGCGCGGCCCCACTACTACGGGGTGCGGTTCGAGAACGGCGTCAGGGCCGAGATGACGCCGACCGACCACGCGGCGGTGCTGCGCTTCACCTACCCCGGCGACGACGCGAGCGTCCTGTTCGACAACGTCACCGACCAGGCGGGCCTGACCCTCGACCAGGAGAACGGCACCTTCACCGGCTACTCGGACGTGAAGTCGGGCCTGTCGACGGGGGCCACCCGGCTGTTCGTGTACGGGGTGTTCGACGACGACGCGGTGGTCACGGAGGGGTCGTCGAGCGGGGTCAAGGGCTATCTCCGGTTCAGGCCGGCGCCGGACGGGACCGTGACACTGCGGATCGCCACCTCGCTCATCGGCGTCGAGCAGGCCAGGGCCAATCTGCGTCAGGAGATTCCGGAGGGTACGTCCTTCGAGGCGGTGCGGGCAGCCGCGCAGCGGCAGTGGGACGGGCTGCTCGGGAAGGTCGAGGTGGAGGGGGCGACGCCGGACCAGCTGACGACGCTCTACTCCAGCCTGTACCGGCTGTATCTGTACCCCAACTCCGGCTTCGAGAAGGTCGGTTCGAAGTTCCAGTACGCGTCTCCGTTCTCCCCGATGCCGGGGCCCGACACCCCGACGCACACCGGGGCGAAGATCGTGGACGGCAAGGTGTACGTCAACAACGGCTTCTGGGACACCTATCGGACGACCTGGCCCGCCTACTCGCTCCTGACGCCTCGTCAGGCGGGCGAGATGGTCGACGGTTTCGTGCAGCAGTACAAGGACGGCGGCTGGACCTCGCGCTGGTCCTCCCCCGGGTACGCCGATCTGATGACGGGCACCTCGTCGGACGTGGCGTTCGCCGACGCCTATGTGAAGGGCGTCGGTTTCGACGCGAGGTCGGCCTACGACGCGGCCGTGAAGAACGCGACCGTCGTGCCCCCGATGTCGGGCGTGGGCCGCAAGGGCATGGCGACCTCACCCTTCCTCGGCTACACGAGCACGGAGACCCGTGAGGGCCTGTCGTGGGCGCTGGAGGGCTACCTCAACGACTACGGCATCGCCCGGATGGGTCAGGAGTTGTACCGGGAGACGGGGCAGGCGCGGTACAAGGAGGAGTCCGAGTACTTCCTCAACCGTGCCCAGGACTATGTGCGGTTGTTCGACACCAGGGCCGGCTTCTTCCAGGGCCGGAACGCGCGGGGCGACTGGCGGGTGGAGTCGTCGGCGTACGACCCGCGCGTCTGGGGCCACGACTACACCGAGACGAACGGCTGGGGTTACGCCTTCACCGCCCCGCAGGACAGCCGGGGCCTGGCCAACCTCTACGGCGGCCGGGCGGGCCTCGCGGACAAGCTCGACGACTACTTCGAGACCCCGGAGACGGCCTCGCCCGAGTTCGTGGGCTCGTACAAGGGGGTCATCCACGAGATGACGGAGGCACGGGACGTCCGGATGGGGATGTACGGCCACTCCAACCAGGTGGCCCACCACGTGAACTACATGTACGACGCGGCCGGCCGGCCCTGGAAGACACAGAAGAACGTCCGCGAGGTCCTGTCCCGTCTCTACACGGGCAGCGAGATCGGCCAGGGCTACCACGGCGACGAGGACAACGGCGAGCAGTCGGCCTGGTATCTGTTCTCGGCACTCGGCTTCTACCCGTTGGTCATGGGCAGCGGCGAATACGCCATCGGTTCCCCGCTGTTCACCAGGGCCACGGTCCATCTGGAGAACGGCCGGGATCTGGTGATCAGCGCCCCGGCCAACAACGCTCGGAACGTGTACGTGCAGGGTCTGAAGGTCAACGGCCTGCCCTGGACGTCGACTTCACTCCCCCACTCGATCATCTCCCAAGGCGGGACCCTGGAGTTCGGGATGGGCTCCGAGCCCTCGACCTGGGGAGCGGCTAAGGACGCGGCCCCGGTGTCGATCACGCAGGACGACGCGGTGCCGACACCGCGGACGGATGTGGTGACGGGCGGGGGCGCGTTGTTCGACAACACGTCGGCGACGAACGCGACGGTGACGTCCGTGGAGCTGCCGATCGCCGGTCCCACGAAGGCCGTTCAGTACACGCTGACGTCCTCGGGCCGGACCCAGGCTCCGACGGGCTGGGTGTTGCAGGGCTCCAGCTCCTCCGCATCCTCATCCGACGGCGCGAACTGGCAGACGTTGGACCGGCGTTCAGGTGAGTCGTTCAGGTGGGACAGGCAGACCCGGGTGTTCTCGGTGGCGTCCGGGGGCTCGTACGCGCGGTACCGGCTGGTCCTCGACGGTGAGTCGACGCTGGCGGAGGTGGAGTTGTTGGGCTGACCTGCCCCTGCCCGCTTCGCCGGTCAGGGGTCGGGGAGGCGGGCGGGGAGGCGGGGCAGCAACCGGCGTAGGGCGGTGGTGTCCTCCGCCAGAGGCGGCGCCGGTCAGGCAGTCAGGTGGCCGCGAGGGCGAAGATGTGCAGGTCTACGTCGGCCGGGAGGCGGACGCTCGCGATTCTCCGGCCCGCCGGGGCCTGGAACGGCCTGGTGGCGAAGACGTACGTCGGGACCGGGTCCCGGCCCCCTCCCGAGACGTTCCGGTACGTGGTCCTCGCGACGACCTCGTTGCCGTACTGGACGGTGCCCGTGCCACCGCCCAGCGTCCAGTCGGTGAAGGCCAGGTCGACCGTGCCGGTGGTGCCGTCGGTGTAGGTGACGGTCGCCCGGGCCTGCCGACTGCCGAAGACCGCACTGCCGATGAACGACATCTGGGTGGTGGGGATGGCGAGTTGCACTGTCTGGGCAGCCGCCGACGCGTTGTCCGGACGGCCCGTCGGCGAGCTCGGCCAGGTGAAGGTCAGGCCCGTCCGCAGCTTCCCCCGCGCGCCCGGGACCAGGCCCGCCGCTGCCAGGGCCTGCCGTGAGTAGCTCCAGCCTCCGCGGTCGTAGTCGGCCTCGGTGTGGTCGCCGGTGTCGTCGGAGGTGCCCGTGTTGTCGTAGGCGGCGAGGAGGGATCCGGGGGCCGCCACGGTGAGGGAGACCGGCTGCTCGTATGCCGTGTCAGGCGTCGACGTCACCTTGATCCTCGCCTCATGGAAGCCCTGGTCGGCATCGGGAGACGCCGTGAGCGTGATCCGCCGGGTGCCCTCAACGACCGTTCCGGAGGCAGGTGTTGCCGTTACGCCGCTCGGGGTCCTGACCTCGAAGCTCACCTCCGGACCCGGGGTGGCGGTGCCCGTCAGGGACAGTGCGCGGATGTCCACCTGTGTGCTGCCACCCGGTGCGATCGTCGCCGCGGTGGGCCCGACGCCGATCTGGTACGGCTGCTCGCCCGCCCGGAAGGACGGCGGGGCGTCGGACGGAGCGGTGCCCCAGGTGCGGCTGGGGGTGGCGGCGAGGGTGTAGTCCAGTGTGCCGCCGTGCCGGACGAAGGTCGCCGGGAGCCAAGGGCGGTCGCTCGTACGGCCGTTCACAGCGAGGGAGTGGACGTACGGGGTGTCCGCTGCCGCTCGCTCTGCGCGGATCGAGATGTCGTTGCCGTAGGGACGGTCGATCTCGATCCTCGGGAACAGGGGTGAGGTCAGGACCAGTTCGGCCCGTGACGGCACCTGTGGGTACATGCCGAGCGCGGCGAAGACGTACCAGGAGGACATGGCGCCGAGGTCGTCGTTGCCTGGGATGCCGCCCGGGCGCGTCGACCAGAGCCTCGTCATCGCCGCGCGCACCGTCTCCTGGGCCTTGTGCGGCGCGCCCGCATAGGCGTACAGGTAGGGGACGTTGACCGAGGGTTCGTTGTCCAGCTCCGACTTCTCGCCGCCGCTGCCGGTGAGGGCCCAGCTGCCGTCGGGGTGGTGGAAGAAGGCGTCCAGGCGGTCGACCGCCGTGGCGGTGCCGCCCATCGCCGCGAACAGGCCCGCCGGGTTGTGCGGGACCATCCAGGTGTACTGGGCCGCCGTACCCTCGACGAAGCCGTTGCCGGTGGCCGGGGTGAACCCGGGAACCCAACTTCCGTCCGCCTTGCGGTTGGTGATGTAGCCGCCGCTTCGATGGGCCGCGATGTCGAAGTTGTTCTGCCACCACTGGGCGCGCTTCATGAAGCTGTCCGCCGTCCTTGTCCTTCCCGCCGCACGGGCCAGTTCGGCGAGGGCGAAGTCCGCGCCCGACATCTCCAGGGTCTCCGCGGCGCCGCCCCACGCGTTGGACACCGACGGCATGTAGTGGTGCGCCAAGTACTTGTCCAGGGAGGGGCGTTGCCCGACCGACAGGACGGGCCTGCCCGCCGGGGACAGGTCCTGCCGCGTCGGTGCCGTCGCCGCACGGAGCAGGGAGTCCAGCGCGCCGCGCAGGTCGAAGTGTCTGCCGCCGAAGGCGCGGATACCGGCGAGGGAGACGGGCGAGGGGTCGCCGTTCATGACGTGGGTGCCGCTCGCGCCGTGCAGCCAGCGGTCCCACGACCCACCGTTCTGGCGGGCGAGTTCGTAGAGGGACTGGGCGATGTCCGAACCGGCGTCGGGGTCGAGGAGGGTGAGCAGCTGGAGCTGGGAGCGGTAGACGTCCCAGCCGGAGAAGGTGCCGTACTGGCTGTCGTGGCCCGCGCGGACCCGATGCACCTCGCCGTCGCCGCCCCGGTAGCGGCGGTCGGCGTCGCTGATGACGTTCGGGTGGAGGAGGGAGTGGTAGAGGGCGGTGTAGAAGGTGGTGCGTTCGGCTTCCGTGCCCCCGCCCACCTTGACGGCGGCGAGCCTGGCCCGCCAGGCACGTCGGGCTGCGTACTGGACCGACGCGAAGGAGCGGGTCGGCCGGTTCTCGGCCGCGAGGTTGGCCTCGGCACCCGCCCTGCTGACGTACGAAATCCCGACCTTGACGCCCACCGGACCCTCGCCGGGCTCGAACTCCACATAGCCGCCTGCCCCTTTGCCGGCCACCGGACGGCCCCTGTTGGCGGTGAAGCCGCCTGTTCCGCCGGACGTGGAGGTGCCGCCCGGGTTCAGCCGGTCGTCCCGCCACGTGCCCGTCGCCTTGAAGGCGCGGTCGAAGCGGGCCGTGAAGTGGAGGGTGTAGTAGGCGCGTCGGCCTTCGGGGTCGAGGTGGCCGCAGAAGTTGCCGGAGGTGACCGAGCCGGAGACCGTGCGGGCGGCGGGGTCGATCGTGACCGTCGAATCCGTCGAGCCCACCTCGGAGTTGGCCGTGCGGATCAGCATCGACGCCGGTCTGCCGGCCGGGTAGGTGAAGCGGGCGGAGCCTGTGCGGGTGGTCGCCGTGAGGTCGGCGGTGACCCCGGACGCCATGCCCACCCGGTAGTGGCCGGGCTCCGCCGTCTCGTCGGCGTGGCTGAAGTCGGCCGCGTACACCGCGTCCCTGGTGTCACTCGCCGGGGAGGAGGTGACCTGACCGGCGTACGGGAAGAACGGGATGTCGCCGCTGCCGCCCGCGCAGCCCGTACCGGACATGTGGGTGAGGCTGAAGCCCCGGATGCGGGTGGCGTCGTAGTGGTAGCCGCCGGGAGCCGCCGTGCGGAGGGCGTCGCCCCGGGTGTTCTCCGGGCTCCAGGAGAGCATGCCGAACGGGACGACGGCGCCCGGGAAGACGTCGCCGCCGTTTCTGGTGCCGATGAGCGGATCGACGTACGGGGTGGGGTCCTGGACCAGGGGGTTCGGGGGCGTTGCGGGCACACTCGTCGCCGCGAGTGCCGGGGTGGTGGTGCCCAGCGCCAGGGCGGCGGTCAGCAGCAGGGACGTAGGGCGGACACGCATGACGCGGCCCCTCCTCCTTCGGACGGGTCGCGCACCACAGGTCGCACAAGCCGCGGGGACAGTGACGTGCGCCAGCGGTACCACGGGAGGTCGGGGGCCGTGGAGGGGACGCGCGCGCCGGTCACGCCTGCGGGGTAGCGGGTCCACTCCGGTGGGGGACGGTGCCGGAGGCAACCGGTTTGACGATGTCGTCCGTTGGGGCGATAGAGTGACGTTCGGGCCGCTGGACAACGTTGTCTCCAGCCGGTCGCATCACCGGACGCACTCCACCCGGGCCTCATCCCCCGTGCGGGCCCGGCTCGCGGACCCGGTGGGTATCGACCACCGGGTCCGCCCTGAGCGGCCTTCAACCCGCCTGAACCCGAACGTGCAGCCCCGCGGGTCTAACCGACCCGGCAGGGCAGGGTAGTTGCCGTATCACCGCCCGAGCCCCGGACGACGTATCCGAACGTCGTGGTCCTGCCCGGATCGAGCGAGCCGTTCCAGTTGGCGTTGTGGACCATCACCGCCTGGCCGTTGTAGGTCGCGTTGCCGTTCCAGAGGCTGTCCACCGTCTGGCCCGTCGGGAGGGTCCAGTCGACCATCCAGCCGAGCATCGGCACGGTCCCGGAGTTGGTGACGGTCACCTCGGACTGGTAGCCGCCGTTCCAGGAGCCCGTCGTACGGCGGGTGGCGGTGCACGCGCCGGGCGGGGGCTCGGTGGGCGGGTTGCCGGGGTCCTTGATGCCCGTCACCTCGCCGTTGCCGCCGTCGAAGACGACGTCGGAGCAGGAGTAGAACGTCTCGGCGCTGTCGGAACGCTGCCACACCATGTAGATGATGTGACGCCCGGACTTGTTCGCCGGAAGCGTGCCGTTCCAGGAGTAGTTGGCCTCGACGTTGCCCGGGGTGCCGTTGAGCGGCGGGTGGTCGACGCTCAGGAACGGCTGCGACTCGATCGCGTCCCAGGTGAGTGTCTTGGTCGGGTCGAAGCCGTCCTTGGTGATGTAGACGTAGAACCAACCCGGGTGCGCCGCCCACGCGTTGTACGAGAAGTCGACGTTGGCACCCGAGGTGAGATGGGTCAACGGCCAGTCGGCGCTGGGGGTGTTGAACCCGGTGAAGTTGGTGTTGCCGCCGCTGCACAGCTGGCCGTCCGGGACGAAGCCCCGGGTGCGGCCGGCGCCGTCCGAGCGCAGCACCGAGAACCAGTTGTAGAACGGCGTGGTTCCGCTGACCTGTTGTGCCGTCTTGCAGGCCGGGTTGATCGCTTTGATCTCGCCGGTGTCCGTGAGGGCGTCCTGCCAACAGAGGAAGGTACGGCTGCCGGGTTTCATCGGGGTGCCGTGGGCCTCCGCGTCACCGCCCGCCGTGACGACCAGGCCCAGGGCCGGGATCGCGGTGAGCAGAGCCAGCAGGATGAGGAAGAAGGCTCTGCCTCGGGTGGGTAGCGGTAATCGGCGTGGGGTCCTGGGGGAAGGTGGGGAAGTTGATGTCAGGGCCATGTCATGTTCTCCTTCAGTCGTACGCGATGCGCCGTACGTCGTGCGGTACGTACGGAACGTGCGGGTGAAGGGGCGCGCCCGGCGGGGGCGCGCGTGATGCGCGATGCGCACGGTGTGATGCGTGGGGGGTGGTGAGGTGGGAGCGACTCCCGCTTACGGGTTCCGGTCCGCTCGGTGTGGGAGCGCTCCCACCTCACCCTCCTTCGAAGCTAGCGCCGCACGGTGCCGTTGTAAACGCCTGACGCACGAGGACCGCACCCGGATGACTGCGGCCCTCGCGAAACCCGAAGCCGGGGGCGGGGGTTGGGACGCGGCAACAGGGCCGGCCTGACCAGCCTCTGCGGGGCCGCTGCGCCCGCGGTGGAGCTTCCTGGGTACGACCCGGGCTCACCGTCGAAGGGGCGTACGGAGTTCAGGGCGCGACGCCGTCGGCGGCACCACTCTCGCGGTGGGCAGTTCGATCGTGAACTCGGTGTGTCCCGGGGTGCTTTCGACGTCGATGCCGCCTCCGTGGGCCGCCACGATGGCCGACACGATGGCGAGGCCGAGGCCCGAACCCCCGTCCTGGGGGCTGTTGCGGGCGCGGGAGACATCGGCTCGGGTGAAGCGTTCGAAGACGGACGGGAGCAGGTGCGCCGGGATGCCGGGGCCGTCGTCGCGTACGCGGATGACGCACCGCTCGTCCACGATCTCCACCGAGGCCACCACCGTCGTGCCGGCGGGTGTGTGGACCCGTGCGTTGGCCAGCAGGTTGGCCACCACCTGGTGCAGCCGGGCCTCGTCGCCGACGACCAGCGCCGGGGAGTCCAGGAGCAGCGCGAGCTGCCAGTGGTGGTTCTCCCCCGCGGCTCGCGCGTCCCACACCGACTCGGCGACCACCGCCGCGAGATCCACCTCGGCGGACTGCAACGGCCGCCCCTCGTCGAGCCGGGCGAGCAGCAGCAGGTCCTCCACCAGCCCGGTCATCCGCGCCGACTCCGCCGACACGCGCCGCCAGGCCAGCGCCGGCTCGATCCGCTGCGTACCCCGGTTCATGAGTTCCGCGTATCCGGCGATCGAGGCGAGCGGGGTACGGAGTTCATGGCTGGCGTCGGACAGGAAGCGCCGCATGCGTTCCTCGTCGGCCTGGCGTTCGGCGAGGGACGACTCGACGTGGTCGATCATCCGGTTGAGGGCGGCGCCGACCTGGCCGGCCTCGCTCTGCGGGTCGGTGTCGCGTTCCGGGACGCGGGTGAGGCCGACGACCGCGCCCCGGCCCAGCGGCGCGCGCGAGACCTCGACCGCGGTGGCGGCGACCCGGCCCAGGGACCGCAGTTGGCGCCGTATCACGACCGCGCAGAGGCAGCCCGCGATCGTCAGTCCGACCACGGCCACCACGGCCTCGACCACGACGAGCCCCCGGATCATGTCCTGGACGTCGTCCATCGGCAGCCCGGTCAGCACCCGGACGCCGTTCTCGGTGCTGCCACCGACCGCGGTGATCCGGTAGGTCCCGAGGCCCGGCACGGTCCGGGTGTGCATCGAGCCGTCGGCCTTGATGCCGGCGAGTGCGGAGCGCTGGGCGGGGGTCAGGTCCCGCGGCGCCGCGTCCTGGGTCACGACCTGCGCGGAGAGCAGGGTGCCGTCGGCGGCGAGACGGGCGGCCAGGGTTCCGGCGGGCTGGCCGCTCTCGTTGAGGAAGCCCAGGTTGGCGTCCAGTTCGGGATGGAGCGCGGCACCGCCCTGGCTGCGCGCGACGGCGTTGGCGACGCGGTCGTCCAGGCTGCCCAGCAGGTACTTGTGCTGGGCGAAGATGGTGGTGACCGCCATGGCGGCGCACACCACGGCCAGGGTGACCCCGATGAAGAACAGCAGACGGGTCCGCAGCGAGCGCCCGCGCAGATGTACGGTCATCTCCCGTCCTCCCCCGCCCGGATCGCGTATCCGAGTCCGCGCACGGTGTGGATCATCGGGGCCCGGCCCTTGTCGATCTTGCGGCGCAGACTGGAGATGTACACCTCGACGAGGTTGTCGCCGCTGTCGAAGCAGCTGGTCCACACATGGTCGAGGATCTGCCCCTTGCTGAGCACCTGGCGTGGATGGCCCATCAGCAGGCTGAGCAGGTCGAACTCCTTGGCGGTGAGCTGGACGGGGGTGCCGTCGCGGTGCACCTCGCGGGACTCCTCGGTGATCACGAGGTCGCCGAGGACGCGTACGGAGTCGTCGGTGCGCGTCTGTTCGGCGCCGCACCGGCGCAGCAGTCCGCGCAACCGCAGCACGACCTCCTCCAGGGAGAACGGCTTGGTGACGTAGTCGTCGGCGCCCGCCTCCAGTCCGTCGAGACGGTGTTCGAGGGCATCGCGGGCGGTGAGCATGAGGACGGGCAGCCGTGGGCTCTCGTACCGCAGCCTGCGCAGCACCTGGAGGCCGTCGAGGTCGGGCAGCATGCCGTCGAGGACGACGGCGTGCGGGGCCGAGGAGCGGGCGATGCGCAGCGCGCTCTCGCCGTCGGCGGCGGCGTAGGGCCGCCAGCCCGCCTCGGTGACGGCAACGCACAACAGTTCCGTGAGCGCCGGTTCGTCGTCGACGATCAGCACACGGACGTGACCGCCGTTACCGCCGCGAACCCCAGAAGTGCCAGACATGTACGAATCGTGTCCCGGTTTCCTGGGGGAACCCTGTGTTCAACCTGAGCCGGAGCCGTGGGACGCCCTCGCGGAGGCATCGGGTGCCGTGTCGGATGCGGATCGGATGCGGTCAACTGCCTTGGCCGAAGGTGGCATTGGCACTCCCCGGCCACAGGAATCCCTTGAGCCCCGTTCCGTGCGGCACCCACGCTGATCACTGGCTTCCGCTCACCAGGCCGGAAGCGTTTTCCAGCGTTCAGGGGAGGACGTCCACACATGCGAAGACTCCATGCCCTCTGGGCCGTGGCAGGAGCGGCCGGACTGGTCGCGGGCGCGATCGTGCCCGCGGCGGCCGGTCCCGTGTCCCCGGTCACAGAGCCGGGCGCCACACGCCCGCAGAGTGCCACCACGCCCACCACCCAGCAGGGCGCCACGAGCACCCAGACCGTCACCCTCATCACCGGCGACACCGTGTCGCTCACCGCGGGAGCGGACGGCAAGAACGCCGTCGACGTCCGCCGCGGCAAGGGGCGCGAGGCCGCCACCTTCCTGTCCAGTGAGAAGAACGGCGAGGTCAGCGTCCTGCCGACGGACGCGATTCCGCTGATCCAGGCGGGCCGCCTCGACCCGGCTCTCTTCAACGTCAGCCAGTTGGTGAAGCAGGGTTACAGCGACGCGAAGACCGGCGCCACCCCCGTGATCGCGACGTACAGCAAGGGCGGTGCGACCCCCGAGGGCGCGCGCCGGACGCTCGCGCTCCCCGGGATCGACGGCGCCGCGCTGAGCGCGAGGAAATCGACCGCGTTCTGGGCGGACATCGCCCCGGCCCTCGGCACCGAGCCCACCGCGAGGGCCGCGAAGCAGCTCGGCGAGGGCATCGACAAGCTCTGGCTGGACGCCCGGGTGAAGGCGTCCCTCGACGTGAGCGTGCCCCAGATCGGCGCGCCCGAGCTGTGGCAGGCCGGCTACGACGGCAAGGGCGTCAAGGTCGCGGTACTGGACACGGGCGTGGACGCCGGGCACCCGGACCTCGCGGGGAAGATCGCGGAGTCGACCAGCTTCGTACCGGACCAGGCCGTGCAGGACGGCCACGGGCACGGCACCCATGTGGCGTCCACGATCGTCGGCTCGGGCGCGGCCTCGGCGGGCCGCCTCAGGGGTGTGGCACCGGGCGCGGAACTGCTGGTCGGCAAGGTGCTGGGCAACGACGGTCGTGGCCAGTCCTCCTGGATCATCGCGGGCATGGAGTGGGCGGCGCACTCCGGTGCGAAGATCGTCTCCATGTCGCTGGGCGGTACGGCGACCGGTCCCTCCGACGTGCTCAGTGAGACCGTCGACGAGCTGTCCGCGTCCACCGGTGCCCTCTTCGTGATCGCGTCGGGCAACGCGGGCCCGGGCGAGCAGACCGTGGGCACCCCGGGCATCGCCGACTCGGCGCTGACGGTGGGCGCGGTCGACAAGTCCGACAAGCTGGCCCCGTTCTCCGGCCGGGGTCCGCGCCCCGGCGACTTCGCGGTCAAGCCGGAGATCACCGCGCCGGGCGTGAGCATCACTGCGGCCCGGGCCGCGGGCACCTCCATGGGCACGCCGGTCGACGACAACTACACGGCGGCGAACGGTACTTCGATGGCGACCCCGCATGTCGCGGGCGCGGCGGCGCTGGTCGCGCAGTCCCACCCGGACTGGACGGGAGCGCAGCTCAAGGATGCGCTGGCCAGTACGGCGAGGACGAACGCCGACAACTCCGTGTTCGAGCAGGGCGACGGCCGGGTCGATGTCGTACGGGCGGCCGGGCAGGGCGTGTTCGGAACCTCGGCGCTGAGCTTCGGCGAGTTCGAGGACGGTGACTCGGTGGCCGTCGCCAAGGACATCACGTACACCAACACCACCGACAAGGCGGTGGAGTTGACGATCTCGTCCTCTCTCGCCGCAGCCGCCCCGGGCGTCGGCACGGTGACCGTCCCCGCCAAGGGCACCGCCACGGTCCCGGTGACGGTCGACCCGGCGGCACAGGCGCAGGGCCGGTACACGGGCCACGTCACGGCGACCGCCGACGGCGTCCAGGTCACCACGGGCGTCGGCTTCGAAAAGGCGCCGAAGACCTACGCCCTCAAGGTCTCGCTCCTGGGCCGCGACGGCAAGGCGCCCACCGGGGGCTCGATCTACACGCTCATGGAGCTGAACGGCGCCTACCCCGACGAGTACGGCTTCCTCGGCACCGGCTGGACCTGGCAGGTCCCGGCCGGCACGTACGCCATCTCGACCTGGATCCCGGACCGTGACGCGGGTGGTCTGGCCGTCGGTACCTCGGTCGTCAGCAGCCCCGAGATCAAGGTGGGCGGGGACACCGCGGTCGTCCTCGACGCCCGCAAGGCTGTCGAGATCAAGCCGAAGACCAAGCAGAACTCCGAGTTCAAGGGCTTCAGCACCAATGTGCACCGCGAGGGGCCGGGCAACGCCTGGGGCCTCACCTACAGCCAGGGCTTCTGGACCGACCACCTCTATGTGGTGCCGACCCCGAAGGTCACCATAGGAAACCTGGAGTTCTCCGCCAAGTTCCGGCTGTACGAGGAGGAGTTGACGGCGAGCGTCACCAGCCCGGAGCAGACCGAGCTGTCCTCGCTCTACTACTCCCAGACGTACAACGACTTCCCGTTGAAGATCAGCGGCGACCACAGGGTCCGCGCGGTGGACGCGGGCGGCGGTACCGCGGCCGACTTCGCCGGGCTCGACGTCAAGGGCAAGGTCGCGGTGGTCGCGCTCGGCGCCACCGAACGGGCCCAGAGCGCCCTGGACAACGCCACCAAGGCGGGCGCCGGTTACCTAATCGCGTACCGCAAGACGCCCGGCTTCTGGATCGAGGCCGTGGACCGCGCGACCACCGTCCCGTTGATGATCGCCACCGGCGAGGAGGGCGCCAAGCTCACCGGCCTGCTGAAGACCGGCAGGAAGGTCACGCTGAAGCTGGGCGGCACACCGGTCAGCCCGTACGTCTACAACCTGCTCGTCGCGCAGAGCGGTGGCATCTCCGCCGACCAGACGTACCGTCTGGACAAGACCAACACGGTGAAGGCACACGCCCGTTACTACGGCGCGACGGCCGGCGAGATCGGCGCGGACACCCTGTACACCTACCGCCCCTGGCAGCTCTTCGCCATCGAGAGCAGCGTGTACACCCAGCTGGGCACGGAGCGCGACGAGTACTACTACGTCGACCCCGACACCCGTACCTGGCACGTCGTCTACCCCAACTGGAACACGTTCAGGGGCCAGTGGAGCCCGCTGCGGACCTTCGACAAGGCGGCCACGGAGAAGACGACGGAGAACTGGCTGCGCCAGGTCGTCCGCCCCGGAACCAGCGAGGAGTACGGCCTCTCCGAACGCACGGGCGACAAACTCACCCTCTCGGTCACGGAGTTGAACGATTCCACGCCCGGTCACTACGGATACGTCGACGGCACCGACACCACCGCGAAGGGCAAGCTCTACGCGGACGGACAGCTGGTCGGTGACTCGACGTTCGGCGGATACGGCATCTTCGACGTGCCGGCGGACAAGGCCTCGTACCGCTTCGCACTGGACGTGCAGCGCCGGGCGGCCTGGGCCAGGTACTCCACGAGCACACACTCCGAGTGGACCTTCGCCTCGGCGCACACCGACGCCTCGACCGCCCTGCCGCTGCTCACCGTCAATATCGCCCCGAAGGGCCTCGACCTTCTCAACCGGGCTGAACGCAAGCAGGAGTTGGAGGTCGCGCTGCCGGTCTCCGACCAGCTGGGAAGCGTGCGGGCACGCAGCCTGAAGGCCTGGGTCTCCTACGACGACGGCACCTCCTGGAAGGAAGTGAAGGTCAGGAACGGCAAGGCGGGCTTCAAGGCCGCGAAGGGCGCCGAGTCGGTGTCGCTGCGGGTGCGGGCCACCGACCTTGACGGCAACGGGATCGACCAGACCGTGCTGCGGGCGTTCGGACTGAAGTAGCTGCCGAAGCAACTACCGTCTCCTGTGCCTCAGTCTTAACAAGGATCCTCTAGCGTGCCGTGGCATGGTCAATACGGCATATGACACGGCACAACAGACCCCTGCCGCGAGTCCTTGGGCCGCGGTGGGGGTCTCCGCCCTCGACGAGCTGGTGTACCAGTCGATCCTCCACCAACCCGACGCGGGCGCGGCCGGCTGGGCCCTGCTGACCGGTGCCGCTCCGGCCCGGATCCGCGAGTCCTGCAACCGGCTGCTCTCGCTCGGTCTGCTGCAACCACCGGACTCCATGGGCGGGTTACGCGCGGTCGACCCGCGGGTCGCGATCCGCGCACTGATCCGGCGGCGCGAGACGGAGTCCGAACTTCTCACCGCCACCGCCGAGGAGATGGCGACCGCGTACGAGGCGGGGCTGCTCCGGGAGGAGCCGTCACGGCTGGTCGAGGTGGTGTCCGGGGAGGGCGCCAACTCGGCCCGGCTGGAGGAGCTGTACGCGGGCGCCGAGCACGAGGTGTGCGTCTTCGACACTCCCCCGTATCTGGCGCCGCGCACCCCCCAGTTGGACCTTCAGTCCGACCTGCTCAGCCGCGGGATCGTGTACCGCACGGTGTACGCGGCGACCGCCCTGGAGGATCCGGACGTCCTCTTCCACGCCTGGAAGATGGTCGAACTCGGTGAGCAGGCGCGGGTGTTGCCCTCGGTGCCGGTCAAGTTGCTGGTGGTGGACGGCCGTCGGGCGATGCTTCCGCTGACCTCGTCCGAAGCGGGCGGCTACTGTGCGGCGGTCGTGAGGCACTCGGCGGTGACCGAGGCACTGCAGAAGCTCTTCGACCTGGCCTGGCAGCAGGCGACACCCCTCGGCCAGGGAGTCGGTGAGGGTGAACTCTCCGAGGGAGAGCGGACGTTGACCCGGCTGCTGACGGCCGGCCTGAAGGACGAGGCGGTGGCCCGCCATCTGGGGGTGAGCCTCAGGACGCTGCGCCGACGGGTGAGCGAGTTGCAGGACCGGCTGGGCGCGTCGAGCCGGTTCCAGCTGGGGGTACGGGCCGCACAGCGGGGCTGGGTGTAGGAGGCAGGGCGGACACGCGAAGGGCCGCACCCCCGCCTGCGCGGGAAGTGCGGCCCAACTGCCTTACCTGATCGACTAGTTGCGGATCAGGTTGCGCAGCACGTACTGCATGATGCCGCCGTTGCGGTAGTAGTCGGCCTCACCGGGGGTGTCGATGCGGACGACCGCGTCGAACTCGACGCCCGTGTCGGTGGTCACCTTGACCGTGCGCGGGGTGGTGCCGTTGTTCAGCTCCTCGACGCCGGTGAAGGAGAAGGTCTCCTCGCCGGTGAGGCCGAGGGACTCGGCGGTGGCGCCCTCCGGGTACTGGAGCGGCAGCACGCCCATGCCGATGAGGTTCGAGCGGTGGATGCGCTCGTACGACTCGGCGATGACGGCCTTGACGCCGAGGAGCGCGGTGCCCTTGGCGGCCCAGTCGCGGGACGAGCCGGAGCCGTACTCCTTGCCGGACAGGATGACCAGCGGGATGCCCTGCTCGATGTAGTTGCGCGAGGCGTCGTAGATGAACGCCACGGGCGCGTCGGGCTGGGTGAAGTCGCGGGTGTAGCCGCCCTCGGTGCCCGGCGCGATCTGGTTGCGCAGGCGGATGTTGGCGAACGTACCGCGGATCATCACCTCGTGGTTGCCACGGCGGGAACCGTACGAGTTGAAGTCACGGCGCTCGACACCGTGCTCCGTGAGGTACTTGCCACCGGGGGTGTCGGCCTTGATCGCGCCGGCCGGGGAGATGTGGTCGGTGGTGACCGAGTCGCCGAGCTTGGCGAGGACACGGGCGCCGGCGATGTCCGAGACCGGGGTGGTCTCCATCGTCATGCCCTCGAAGTAAGGGGGCTTGCGGACGTAGGTCGACTGGGGGTCCCACTCGAAGGTGTTGCCCTCGGGGATCGACAGGGCCTGCCACTGGGCGTCGCCCGCGAAGACGTCCTTGTAGGACTTGCTGAACATGTCCTCGCCGATGGCGTTCGCCACGACGTCGTTGACCTCGGCCTCGGAGGGCCAGATGTCGGCCAGGAAGACCGGCTTGCCCTCCTGGTCCACACCCAGCGCGTCGCGCGTGATGTCGACCTTCATGGAACCCGCGAGGGCGTACGCGACGACCAGCGGCGGGGACGCCAGGTAGTTCATCTTGACGTCGGGGTTGATCCGGCCCTCGAAGTTGCGGTTGCCGGAGAGCACCGAGGTCACGGCCAGGTCGTGGTCGTTGACGGCCTTGGAGACCTCGTCCGGCAGCGGGCCGGAGTTGCCGATGCAGGTGGTGCAGCCGTAGCCGACGAGGTTGAAGCCGACCTTGTCGAGGTAGGGGGTGAGCCCCGCCTTGTCGAAGTAGTCGGTGACGACCTTGGAGCCCGGGGCGAGGGTGGTCTTGACCCACGGCTTGCGGGTCAGGCCCTTCTCGACCGCCTTCTTGGCCACCAGCGCGGCGGCGACCATGACGTACGGGTTCGAGGTGTTGGTGCAGGAGGTGATGGCCGCGACCGTCACCGCGCCGTGGTCGATCTCGTAGGTCGAGCCGTCGGGGGCGGTCACGGTGACCGGGTTGGACGGGGCGCCGTTCGGGGCGACGGCCGGGGAGTCGGAGGCCGGGAAGGACTCCTGGCCCGCCTCGTCCACGGAGTCGACGTAGTTGCGGACGTCGACCTTGAACTGCTCGGCGGCGTTCGCGAGGACGATGCGGTCCTGCGGGCGCTTCGGGCCGGCGATGGAGGGGACGACCGTCGAGAGGTCGAGCTCCAGCTTCTCGGAGAAGTCGGGCTCGGCGGCCGGGTCGAGCCAGAGGCCCTGCTCCTTGGCGTACGCCTCGACGAGCGCGAGCTGCTGCGCGGAGCGGCCGGTGAGCTTGAGGTACTTGATGGTCTCGCCGTCGATCGGGAAGACCGCGGCGGTGGAACCGAACTCCGGCGACATGTTGCCGATGGTGGCGCGGTTCGCGAGGGAGGTGGCGGCCACGCCCTCGCCGTAGAACTCGACGAACTTGCCGACGACACCGTGCTTGCGGAGCATCTCCGTGATGGTCAGCACGAGGTCGGTGGCGGTGGTGCCGGGCGTCAGCTCACCGGTGAGCTTGAAGCCGACGACGCGCGGGATGAGCATCGAGACGGGCTGGCCGAGCATCGCGGCCTCGGCCTCGATACCGCCGACGCCCCAGCCGAGCACACCGAGGCCGTTGACCATGGTGGTGTGCGAGTCGGTGCCTACGAGAGTGTCGGGGTACGCCTGGCCGTTACGGACCATGACGGTCCGCGCGAGGTGCTCGATGTTCACCTGGTGGACGATGCCGGTGCCCGGCGGGACGACCTTGAAGTCGTCGAACGCGGTCTGGCCCCAGCGAAGGAACTGGTAGCGCTCCTTGTTGCGGCCGTACTCCAGCTCGACGTTCTGCGCGAAGGCCTCGTTGGTGCCGAACTTGTCGGCGATGACGGAGTGGTCGATGACCATCTCGGCCGGGGAGAGCGGGTTGACCTTCGCCGGGTCACCGCCGAGCGCCTTGACGGCCTCACGCATGGTGGCGAGGTCCACGACACAGGGCACGCCGGTGAAGTCCTGCATGATCACGCGGGCCGGCGTGAACTGGATCTCCTGGCTGGGCTGCGCCTGCGAGTCCCAGCCGCCGATGGCCCGGATGTGGTCGGCGGTGATGTTCGCGCCGTCCTCGGTACGGAGCAGGTTCTCCAGCAGCACCTTCAGGCTGTACGGAAGGCGAGCCGAGCCTTCCACCTTGTCCAGCCGGAAGATCTCGTACGACTCGTCGCCCACGCTGAGCGTGCTACGGGCGTCGAAGCTGTTCGCCGACACGACAGTCTCCTTCATTGATGTGCGCGTTCCACCGCATCCTGCCGCCACGACGACTCGGCCGATCCGCTAAGGTAAGGCTAAGTTAGGTGACCCTTACCGCCGACTGGTGTCGGCGTAGGGCTGCGGCGCGCCTGGGCAGATATCTCGATGTCGAGATAACTCTAGTACATGGGTGGCGGATGGTCATGCCCGGCCGCCGTGTGATGTGGCCCATTACTGCGCCGATCCGGGGTAACCGGGCTCCATGCCTCTCACATTCCGCAAGAGCTTCCGGATACTCCCCTGGCTCCGACTGAACATCAACAGGCGATCCATGTCGGTCACCACAGGCGGCGAACACGGTCCGCGGCACACGCGCAGCACCACAGGACGCCGTACGACGTCGATGAATCTGCCCGGACCCTTCGGGTGGCGGAAGACCCGCACAAAGAAGGGCGACTGAGCAGCCGTCACCCCAACGGATCCCACAAGAGGCGTCATCTCATATGTGAGATAACCTCAACCCCATGGCAGACGACTACCTCGTACGTATCGGCAAGCTCATCCGTGACGCCCGACAGCACCGGGGCTGGACACAGACGCAGCTGGCCGAGGCGCTCGGCACCAGCCAGAGCGCCGTCAACCGCATCGAGCGCGGCAATCAGAACATCAGCCTTGAGATGATCGCTCGAATCGGCGAAGCCCTCGACAGTGAGATCGTCTCTCTGGGATACGCGGGTCCGATGCATCTGCGCGTGGTCGGTGGTCGTCGGCTGTCCGGCTCCATCGACGTCAAGACCAGCAAGAACGCGTGTGTCGCGCTGCTGTGCGCCTCGCTCCTCAACAAGGGGCGCACAGTGCTGCGCCGCGTCGCCCGCATCGAAGAGGTGTACCGCCTGCTGGAGGTCCTCAACTCGATCGGCGTACGGACGCGGTGGATCAACGACGGCGTCGACCTGGAGATCGTGCCGCCTGCCGAACTGGACATGGAGGCCATCGACGCCGAGGCCGCCCGCCGGACCCGCTCGATCATCATGTTCCTCGGCCCGCTGCTGCACCGCATGGACGCCTTCAGGCTGCCGTACGCGGGGGGCTGCGACCTCGGCACCAGGACCATCGAGCCGCACATGATCGCGTTGCGCCGGTTCGGGCTCGACATCGCGGCGACGGAGGGGCTCTACCACGCCCGGGTCGACCGTTCCGTCTCCCCCGGCCGTCCGATCGTGCTGACCGAGCGCGGGGACACCGTCACCGAGAACGCTCTGCTCGCCGCCGCCCGGCACGACGGGGTGACCGTCATCCGTAACGCGTCCTCCAACTACATGGTCCAGGACCTGTGCTTCTTCCTGGAGGCCCTGGGTGTACGGGTCGAGGGCGTCGGTACGACGACGCTCACCGTGCACGGCGTACCGACCATCGACGTCGACGTGGACTACTCGCCCTCCGAGGACCCGGTCGAGGCGATGAGCCTGCTGGCGGCGGCGGTCGTCACGGAGTCCGAACTGACCGTGCGCCGGGTGCCGATCGAGTTTCTGGAGATCGAGCTGGCGGTCCTGGAGGAGATGGGGCTCGACCACGACCGTACGGCCGAGTACTTCGCTGACAACGGCCGCACCCGGCTGGTCGACCTGACGGTCCGGCCCTCCAAGCTGGAGGCGCCGATCGACAAGATCCACCCGATGCCGTTCCCTGGCCTCAACATCGACAACGTGCCGTTCTTCGCGGCCATCGCGGCCTCCGCCCAAGGCAAGACCCTCATCCACGACTGGGTCTACGACAACCGCGCGATCTATCTGACCGACCTCAACCGCCTCGGCGGCCGCCTCCAGCTCCTCGACCCGCACCGGGTGCTGGTCGAGGGCCCGACCCGCTGGCGAGCGGCCGAGATGATGTGCCCGCCCGCGCTGCGGCCCGCCGTGGTCGTCCTGCTGGCCATGATGGCTGCCGACGGCACGTCCGTACTGCGCAACGTGTACGTCATCAACCGCGGGTACGAGGATCTGGCGGAGCGGCTCAACTCGGTGGGGGCGCAGATCGAGATCTTCCGGGACATCTGAACGGACGGTGCCGCCGCACCCTGTCTGACCTGCATGAATGCGGGCCAGGAACTCGGAGACACCTCACGTCATCAGCGGCCTGCCGTGGATCGAGGAGGGTGGCAAGGGCGCCCCCGAGGACGCGCGCGTGCTGTCCAGGCTGTTCATGGACCGGCTGCGGGGGTTGGAGGAAGACACCCAGGAGCATCAGTACGCGCGGAACACGCTGATCGGGATGAACCTGTCGCCGGTGCACTTTGCGACGCGCCGGCTCAGGACCCGGGACAGCGGTGACGTGGAGGACGTCATCCAGGTCGGCACGATCGGCCTCATCACGGCCACCGACCGCTTCGACCTGACCCGTGAGGTCGAGTTCACCTCCTTCGCGATCCCCTGCATCGTCGGCGAGACCAAACGCTTCCTCCGCGACGTCACCTGGGCCGTCCACGCCCCCCGGCGCCTGCAGGAACTCCGCGTCGACCTCGCCACGAGGTGATCGAGGGTCTGGTCGCCGCGAACGGGTATGTCGCCGGTTTTATCGACACCGCGGGCACCGACGACGGGTCCGGCAGTGCGCCGACGTACGCGGACAGCATGGGCGACGTCGATCCCGCGCTGGGCCTGTTCGAGGACCTCCACACGCTCGGCCCGCCGCTGCGGCAGCTCGACGAGAGGGAACGGGCCATCGTCGAGATGCGCTTCGGCCAGGAGACGACCCAGGCCGGGATCGGCCGTGACCTGCACCGATCCGAGCAGAACACCGTCTCCGCCGCCGACGTCCACGGCAGCGGATCACCAACCTCGTGGGAGTGCGGTCAGGCGGCGAAGGAGGCGAGCAGTTCGTTGTACTGCTTGGCGGCGGTGGCCAGGTCTTCGTCGGAGAGGCCGAAGGCGGTGCCGTACAGCTTGACCATCGGCTGGATGTCGAACTGGCACAGCCGCAGGGTCGCGTGCCAGTTGCTGAGGAGGGTCTCGATGGTGGTCCGGTTCGCGCCTTCGGGGGTGTAGTGGTCGGCGGGGACGCCGGCGGTGACGGCGACGACCGCCTTCTTGCCGGCCAGTTGCGAGGGCGAACCGTCCATGGTGAAGGCCCAGCCGAGGGTGAAGACCTTGTCCTGCCACTGCTTGAACAAGGGGGTGGTGTTGTACCAGAACACCGGGTGCTGGAAGACGATCACATCGTGGTCGGCCAGCAGTGCCTGCTCGGCGTCGACGTCGATCCGGAAGTCGGGGTAGGTGGCGTAGAGGTCGTGCACGGTGACATGGGCCAGCTCGCGGACGGCGTCCACCAGGGCCTTGTTGGCCTTCGACCGGGACAGGTCGGGGTGACCTACGACAAGGAGAACCTTGGACATGATGAGAGAACCTCTTCAGTGATCGGTGAAATGGGTGAACGGACGCGGGTTGGTCGGGTGCGACGGTCAGCAGGTTGCCGGGGCGTCAGATCACCGGTCGATGGTGGCCATGTTCGCCTCGTTGTGGCGTTCGCCCGCGGCCGGTGTGAGGTTGTTCAGGCGGTCGAGCTGTGCGGGGCTGAGTTCTACGGCGTCGGCGGCGGTGTTCTCTTCGACGCGTGAGACCCGCCGGGTGCCGGGGATGGGGGCGATGTCGTCGCCACGGGTCAGCAGCCACGCCAGTGCGGTCTGGGCCGCGGTGGCGCCGATCTCGGCGCCGATGGCCTGTACTTCGTCGACGATGCGCAGGTTGCGCCGGAAGTTCTCGCCGGTGAAGCGCGGGTTGGTCTTGCGCCAGTCGTCGTCGGCGAAGTCGTCGACGGTACGGATCTGCCCGGTCAGCAGGCCGTGGCCGAGCGGCGAGTAGGGAACGAACCCGATGCCGAGCTCGCGCACCAGCGGGAGGATCTCGGCCTCGACGTCGCGGGTCCACAGGGAGTATTCGGTCTGCAGCGCGGCCACCGGATGTACGGCGTGTGCGCGGCGGATCGTCTCGGGGCCGGCTTCCGAGAGTCCGATGTGGCGCACTTTGCCTTCGGCGACCAGTTCGGCCAGTGCGCCGATGGTCTCCTCGATGGGCGTGTTCGGGTCGACGCGGTGCTGGTAGTAGAGGTCGATGTGGTCGGTGCCGAGCCTCAGGAGCGAGCCTTCGACGGCGGCCTTCACGTTCCCGGCGCTGCTGTCGATCACGCCGGGACCATCGCCGGCGTGGGAGACGAGACCGAACTTCGTCGCCACGACGACCTCGTCGCGCCGGCCCTTGATGGCCTTGCCGACGATTTCCTCGCTGTGGAAGGGGCCGTAGATCTCGGCGGTGTCGATGTGGGTGACCCCGAGGTCCAGGGCTCGGTGGATGGTGCGGATCGACTCGGCGTCGTCGAGTCCCCCGCCCGTGGTGTAGGTGCCGGCCATGGTCATGGCTCCCAGGCCGATGCGTGAGACTTCGAGCCCGCCCAGTGATACGTGCTTCATCGGATACTCCTTCATTCCGTGTGGTGGCGGCCGTCGGGCCGGTCGGTGGTCATGAGCAGCGGGGTGCGCCACCGGTTGGCGGACCGTGCTGGGGTGATCCGCGCGTTGTCGGCGCGGTTGCTGGTGCTCGGGTGCCGGGGCGGCGCCGTAGCTGCCGCCCGGCGGGGGCATGCGCTTCGTCAGGGGCGCGTTGCGCAGGCGACGGTGCCGTCGTGGGTCGGGCTGCCGAGGACATTGATGCTGCGGTCGTCGTGATCTGCTTCGTCCAGGCGGCCATCCGCGCACCGACCAGCCATGGCATCCGCGGGCTGGACCGGCCGCACCGGGTCAGTGCTCGTGGGCCGCCGGTTCCGGAACGAGGACGGGGATCCCACGGTCCGTTTTCTTCTGGTGCTCGGCGTATTCGGGGAACGCCTCGACAGCTCGGGCCCACCACAGGGCCTTCTCGTCCCCGGTCACCTCGCGTGCCGGCGTGTCCTGGCGCACCGGGCCGTCCTGGAGTTCGCCCCGGGGGTCGGCCACCGCGTTGTGGTACCGGACCGGGTGGGTGAGGGCTCCCGCCATGGAGGCGATGACGACGGGCAGGTCCCGGAGCCTTTCGTCCTCTTCCCCTACGACCAGGACACTCAGCGTCGTCCCCTGCGTGCCGCCGGAGCTTTCGCGGAGTTCGACCTGGTCACGTACGAACTGCGCGTTGCTCGGCTCGTACTCGCCTTGAGGGGCATGTCGTCCCTCTCAGACGTGGGTGTCGTCGTGGGCGAGGCTGCCGCCCAGCTCGCGGGACACCTCGGCCTGGGCGAGGAGTTCCTTCGCCTTGGCCTCGGCGGCCTCGATGGCGTCCGCACCGGCGACGAATCGCTGGAGCGGCTTCTCCTGCTGGGCGATGGTGAGCAGGGCGCGGGCGAGCTTGGCGGGGTCACCGGGCTGCTTGCCGTTCATGCTCTTCATGCCCTCGATCCGCGGGGCGGTGCGCGGGGCGTAGTCGTCGATGGACAGTTCGGGCCAGGTGGTGGAGCCGTCCACGAGGAGTTCGGTGCGGAAGTAGCCGGGCTCCACGATCGTGGTGTGGATGTCGTACGGCTCGACGTCGTGACGCAGGGACTCCATCCAGCCCTCTTCGGCGAACTTGGAGGCGGCGTAGGCGGAGGTGAACTCCATGCCGACCAGGCCGGCGGTCGAGGTGATCGTGATGACGTGCCCGGCACGCTGCTCGCGCAGGATGGGCAGGACAGCGCGGGTGACGTTCATGGGGCCGAAGAGGTTGGTCTCGAACTGCCGGCGCATCTGCGCGGGCGAGATCTCCTCGAAGTAGCCGGTGAACAGGTTCCCGGCGTTGTTGATCAGGACGTCGATGCGGCCGAAGCGGTCGACGGCGGCCTGCGCGGCGGCCTCGGCGTCCTCCGGGCTGGTGACGTCCAGCCTGGTGACCAGCAGGTTGTCCTGCGGCCCGCCCAGGGTCTTCTCGACCTCCTCGGGGCGGCGGCCGGTGGCGACGACCTGGTGACCGGCGGCGAGGGCCTCGCGGGCGATGTCCATGCCCAGACCGCGTCCGGCACCGGTGACGAGAATGACCTTGCTCATGGGGGTCCTAGCTCTGTTGGGGCACCGTGGTCGGGCACCCGGTGTGTGCGGGGGGGATACGTGCGGCCCGGCGACACGAGCGCCGCCGTATCCGGGCCGTTCACACCGCCGTGGGCGGTGCACCACCAACAGAACCGCTTGGCACGGGAGCGTGGGAGTCCCTGATGAGGGGGTCACTGACAGGGACCCCCAGCGCGGCGGACTCGCTCGTAGAGTGAAGTGCATGGCAGGCAGAAACGACCCCAAAGGCAGCAACCGCGACATCCGTGACGAATTCCGCGCGGAGATCCGGGAATTCCTTGGCACGCGGCGGGCCAGGGTCACCCCCGAGCAGGCCGGACTGCCCCTGTACGGCGGAGAGCGCCGCCGGGTCACCGGCCTGCGCCGCGAGGAGGTCGCCCTCCTCGCGGGCATCTCCAGCGAGTACTACACCCGGCTGGAGCGCGGCAACGCCACCGGCGTCTCCGAGAGCGTCATCGACGGCATCGCACAGGCACTGCAGCTCGACGAGGCCGAACGCATCCACCTGCTCGACCTGCTGCGCGGCGCCGGCACGACCCGTCCGCCACGCCGCCGCCCCGCCCAGCAACGCGTACGGCCCGCCGTGCAGCGCGTCCTCGACTCGATGGCCGGCACCCCCGCGTTCATCCTCGGCGGACGCGGGGACATCCTGGCCGCCAACCACCTCGGGCGCGCCCTGTTCTCCCCCGTCTACGCCGACCCGGCACGGCCACCGAACAACGCACGGTTCGTCTTCCTCAGCCCCCACGCGACCGAGTTCTTCCGCCACTGGGACGAAGTCGCCAATGACACGGTCGCCATGCTGCGTGCCGAAGCCGGCCGCGACCTCTACGACCGGCGGCTGACGGACCTGATCGGGGAACTGTCCACCCGCAGCGAGGAATTCCGCCGCCGCTGGGCCGCCCACAACGTCCGGATGCACACCACGGGCGTGAAGCTCCTCCACCATCCGGTCGTCGGTGACCTCGACCTGCCCTTCGAAACCTTCCCGCTCCCCGACGGCCCCAGCCAGTTCCTCCTCACCTACACCGCCGAGCCCCAATCACCCTCGCAGGACGCCCTCAACCTGCTGGCCAGCTGGGCCGCGACCAACGACGACATCGAGCGGTCCGCGCCGACCGACGACTCCCAGCCCGCCGACTCGGGCGAGACACCCGACTGACCGACGAGTCACGCGGGGCGATCCACCGCAACTCTGGCGGAGTAGCGGCAGCGGCACCACCCGGCGAGCCAACCGCTCCCCTGCCGACCCGTGACCTCTCCGTCGATGTCGCGGTGATCGGGGGCGGCATCGCGGGACTCGGTACGGCCTGGGAACTGGCCGGGCAGGGACGCGAGGTCGCCGTACTGGAGGCCGGACGGCTCGCCGCCGGGGGCACCGCTCGCACGACGGCCGAAGCGACGACCGGCCTTTGCGGGGAGCGATGGTATTGCTGGGTAGCGTCCAGGAGGCGTTGAGTCCGCTGACGTCACAGAACGTGAGCGCGGACACGTCGATGGCCACCCGGTCGATGGCCATCCGCTTGCCGGACCGGCTCATTCGGCACGGGTAGCACCGGGGCTTGGGCACGCTCGAACCCTGCTCGCACGCCACCCACGGCAGGACGCGGCTGCGCGTCCCCGACTCGCGCATCGCGTCAACTCGCGGTATGCGCAAGCACGTCGCCGGCACCGACTGCCCGGCGCCCGCCCCAGGACGACTCCGTCCTCACCAGCGCCCGACCTCGTAACGCCCCAGGATCAGGTCACTCCCGGTCGGCGAAGACGCTGGAGTCCAGGTGGGCGAGGAGGTCGGCGGCGTCGCGGTAGACCGCCTGGGCACCGGCGGCCTCCAGGTCCGCGCGGGGAATCCCGCCGGAGAGGACCGCCACCGGAAGCACTCCGTCCCGCAGGGCTGCCTGCATGTCCCAGACGGTGTCGCCGACGAACACGGCCCGTTCACTGGGCACACCGGCGAGCTCCCTGGCCTGCCGGACGGGACCGGGGGCCGGTTTGCCGTCGGCGACGTCGTCCGCGCCGGCCGCCCCGACGATGACCTCGTCCGCACCTATGGCACGTCGCAGCGCGGCCAGTTCCGCGCCGCTCGCCGAGGTCGCCAGGACGACCGTCCAGCCCCACCCGGCCAGGGCGCGCAGCAGATCGCCCGCCGAGTCCAGGACCGGCAGCCGCTCGAAGTACGTGGCGTAGAGGGCGTGATGGGCGGCATCGAGCTGCTCGTCCTCGTCGGGATCACGGGCGTCGCCGTCACCGAGCAGATGGTCCAGCAGATCGCCGGCGCTGAGTCCCACGGCACGGTGGATCTCCCGCATGGGGACACGGTGGCCCGCCTGACGCAGCGCCTCCCACCAGGTGACGACATGCAGGTGATTGGTGTCGACGAGCGTTCCGTCCACGTCGAAGATCGCGGCGCGGTTCGTGGTCATGACGGGTGCCCTCGCCCTCTCACAGCTCGTAGCGGAGGGCGGGCAGCAGCTTCTGCTCGGCCCATTCCAGGTACGGCTCCTGGTGCTCGCCGCCGATCTGGACGAGGGCGACCTCGGTGAACCCCGCGTCGACGTAAGGGCGTACGGCCTCGACGACCGCGTCCACGTCGTCGCCGCAGGGAATGGACCCGGCCACGTCCTCGGGCCGTACGGACTGTGTGGCACCCTCGAACGCGGCGGGACCGGGCAGTTCGGAGTTGACCGGCCAGCCGCCACCGAACCAGCGGAACTGGTCATGGGCACGGGCGATCGCCGCGTCGCGGTCGGTGTCGTAACAGATCGGCAGCTGGCCGACCTTGAGCTTGCCCGTGCCACCGTGCAGGTCGAACGCGGAGATCAGTTCCGGCCTCGGTTCGGTGGCGATCAGCAAGTCGGCCAGGTGACCGGCGAGTTGGCACGAGCGGTCTCCCGAGACGGCGACACCGATCGGCGGGGGCGCGTCGGGCAGATCCCACAACCTGGCGTTCTCCACGTCGAAGTGGACCCCGTGGTGGTTGACGTTCTCCCCCGCGAACAGCGAGCGGATGATCTCCACGGCCTCCTCCAGCCTCTCCAGCCGGACATGCGCGGCGGGCCAGCCCCCGCCCACCACATGCTCGTTGAGGTTCTCCCCGGAACCGAGTCCCAGACGGAATCGCCCCTGGGAGAGAAGCTGCACGGTGGCGGCCTTCTGGGCGACGACCGCCGGGTGGTAGCGGGTCGTGGGGCACGTCACGTACGTCATCAGGGGAATGCGTTCGGTGGCCTGCGCGGCGGCGCCGAGCACACTCCACGCGTAGGAGGCGTGGCCCTGGGACTCCAGCCACGGGAAGTAGTGGTCGGACGTGACCGAGAAGTCGAACCCGGCGCGTTCGGCGCCGACCACATGGCCGACAAGCTCCCGCGGGCCCGCCTGCTCGGTCATCATCGTGTACCCGATCTGCACCATGCCGCTCATCTCCTCGTGGGTCGGGATCGTGACAGGACGGCGCTCCTTCCCGTCACCGCTTCGTCGTGAGCCGAAGATCGACCTCCTTCTCCTGGTCTCCCGACGCCGCGCCCCGCTCGTCCACGGCGAACGTGACACCCAGGGCTTCGCGGAGCTGGTCCACGGCTGTGTAGCCGCCCTGCAGCGTGGCGGAGACCGGGCCCTCCAGGGGGATCGGATCGGTCGGGATCCACTCCCGCGTCGGCTCGAACTCCGCGCTCCACACGACGGAGTCACCGCCCGGTTGCTCCTCGGGCACGTCGTCGACAGGCCGGTCTGCGGGGAACGCCGTCCGCAGAACGCCGAACACGGTGGCGGCGTCCTTCTTGGACACTCCGGTGAGGGACACAGTGGCCATCAGGCTCACTCTCCTTGCATGCGACGGAACGTGGATGATCAGAGGCACCCGTTCTCGGGGCCAGCACCCGGCCGCAGGAGCCGAGGCGGTGCTCACGGCCCTCGCGCTTCCTCGCGCGGGGCGGGTGTCAGGCGCAGGTACCCCGAGGGCCGACGATGATGCGGACCTCGACGTCCCGGACCGTGCGGGTGTCCAGGCCACCGGTGGGCCTGCCGGGCACGGCGAAGGGCGGGCACCGGCAGAACGCCGGTGCCCGCCCCGTGTGCTGCGGGGTGTCGGTCAGGCTCGGTGGTCTCTGTAGTAGCCGCCGAGCTGCTCGTGGTAGCCGGGGTCACCGACGTGCTTGTCCTTGTCGAACTCGGGGGAGTTCTTGATCTCGTCCTTGGTACGGCCGACATGGATCGTCCGCTCCGCGACGTCGATGGACGAGATGACACCGGCAGGGAGCAGAACCTGCTTGCCGAAGATCCACACTCCGGTGTCGACGACGATGTACGCGGCTCCGACATCCTCGGAGTGCTTGTCGACCTTGCCGATCGAGCCGTCGCTCGCCTCGACCTTGAATCCGATCAGGTCAGTCCCCGTCCGGTGTCCCGACTCGGCCGGGTAGCCCCACATGTTGTCCGTCATACAAAAACCTCCCCTTGCAGTACGTGAATACCGAGGAAGCCCGTCCGATATTTCAGTGGGCGTCCCTCGGTGGATCGAGTGCCCACCGTTTCTCGTCCCACACAATTTGTTTTCGTTCCGCGTATCCGTCGACGCGACGGACGGTACGGGCAGTCGGCTCACCAGCGGTACCAAGGGCCGCCCGCTCCACCGGTTCCGGCACTCCTGAAGAAGAATCCCGGGAGCCGTAGAAGGGCTACGGCTACAGCGACGGCGATCCATCACAGAACGTGAAGGGCGAATCCGGCGCCACCCGATATCACGGTGAGGAGAAGTAGATGGAAGAATCAACACAGCCATGTCGATTCCCCTTCCCGAAATGGCTTGTTGCCCGCCTCGCCGTATGACATGCGAGTGTTTTCGGGCCTCACTGCCACGGCGTGGCGCAGACCGCCCCGACCGAGACCTGCCTCCGTCACGGCCGCCGATCCGGTTACCGTGCCGGGCGGTGGCGATGTCCAGGAACGCCCGGTCGGCACGGTCGGTCCGCATGAGACGGGCGAAGCTGGTTACTCATGGGGCGTGCCGAGAAGCAGGAGCCACCCCGACCACGATGTCGTGGATTTCCTGCGCCGGGCCAGACGCGGTCAGCGTGCCGCGCAGTTCGCACAGCACTGCCGCCGCCCTCCACCGAATCGCGACCATGCCCGCCCAGGTATCCGAGGACGGGATTCCAGGGCGGGCTGTGATCATGGCTGACAATGCGCCACGAGCGGCACGGTTCAGCGGCGGCGCAGCATCAGGACGACAGCCACGATGACAATGATGACGACGACGGTACCCAGACCTATATACACGAGCTTCTCTTTCCCTCAGGGAGCAGCACCCATCGGTGCCGCAACAAACCGAGTGCCCCCGTCAAAACCTTTCAGCCCGCTCCAGTTGTTCTGTTGCCCTGCTGTGACATGCACCCACAACCACTGTCCGCCATCGAAGTCCTCAGTGGCACATTTCTCTGCCGCCTCCCCATGGTTCGACATAGTTCGACCCGCCTACGGGCGGCCGCAAAAAAGGTCGGCCCAAGGCCTCCCCTTCGCCCGATGGACGACCGGGATGGTGAATGCGCCGAAACAGCAATCAGGGTGTTGACGCAGGCGCCGCCTCAGCTCCGGCAGATCGCCGGCAGGTGGCGGGGCGCGTCGGGGGTCGGTGACTCGGGTCACCTCTCCTCGGATGCAAAAAAATAAGGGTTGCCTTACCTCATCAGTACGCTACAGTTTCGTACTATGCAATCCCAGGCAAAGATCCGAGAGCGCGAGCGCCACATCCTCACCATTGCCGTGGAACTGCTCAGCGAGGTCGGCTTCGACCGGCTGACGTTCGACGCCATGGCGGCCAGGGCGGGCGTGTCCAAGACGACCCTCTACCGACGATGGCCGACCAAGCACGAACTGGTCATCGACGCCGTACGCCGCCGGGTGGACTTCTCCTTCACCGTGCCCGACCAGGGCAGCTTCCGCGCCGACGTCCTCGAAGCCCTGCGGCTGATCAGCAACTGGCTCAAGCGGGACGGCGCCATGCTGAGCAACCTCGTGGACGCCATCCGCCGTGACGCGGACCTGCGCGAGGCGACCGAACGTCAGCTCGCCCAGCCCCTCGACGGCATGTGGGAAGAGGTCATCGACCGGGCCCAGGCCCGCGGCGAACTGCGTACCGATACGGACCCGTCCTGGCTCAGCGAGCTGGCGCAGGGCGTGCTGATGAATCGGATTCTCGTGGCGGGCGTCCCCGTCACCGACGCGTTCCTCGAACGTCTGACGGACGAGATCCTCCTGCCCGCCTTCACCCACACCGCCTGACCCATCCCACCGGGAGCGCCACCATGCCCCGACACAAGTCACCGACCCGGCGCAGGATGCACCGCGCCGAGGTCACCCGCACCGAACGCACCAGCCCGAGCTTCGTCACCCTCACCATCCAGGGCCCCGACCTGGCGGACTTCGATCCCATGGGGTTCGACCAGGCATGCCGGCTGTTCTTCCGCCGCGACGGCCAGCGGGAACTCGCCATGCCGACCGCCTCGCACAACGGCTGGCTGGCCCAGTTCCTGCTCATGCGGCCGGCCGTCCGCCCCTGGGTCCGCCTCTACACCGTGCGCGCGTTCCGCCCCGAAGCATGCGAAATGGACATCGCCTTCGTCCTGCACGGTGACCACGCCGACGCCGGCCCCGCCTCCGCGTTCGCCCTGCATGCCCGCCCCGGAGACCCGGTGGGCCTGTTTCCCGAAGGGATCGGGTACCTCCCCACCCCGGCCGCCCGGTCCCAGCTGCTCGTCGGCGACGAGAGCGCCGTACCGGCTCTCCTGTCCATCCTGGAGCAGTCACCGCCCGATCTCACCGGAGACGCCTACCTCGAAGTGCCCACCGCCAGGGACATCCGACCCGTCGCGGCACCCACCGGCGTCACCGTCCACTGGCTGCCCCGCGACGACCACACCGCCATCCCCGGACAACTGGCCCTCAAGACGGTCACGTCCTCCTGGAAACTCCTCCCGGGGCAGCCCGTCCACTGCTGGGTCGCGGGCGAGAGCGGCCTTCCCACCGGCCTGCGGCGCCACCTGGTCAAGGACCAGGGCGTCCCGAAGTCCGACATCTCCTTCCTCGGCTACTGGAAGCACGGCAGGAGCAGCCCCGGCTGAGAGGGATCGCCGCCCCGGATTCGCGCGTCCCGCGTGCCACCGCGAGCAACTCCGCCTCCCCGCACGGCACTCGACGACGTGCCGCCCGCCTGTGTGCCCATTCCGTCCGGGCGCCGGACCCGGACCCGGATGTGACATCCCACGTCTCTTCGCAGCCCGGGTGAATCACCTTTCCGCGCCCCTCGCCCACCCTTTGGAGTTCTCCCTTGTCTGCCGACAGCACAACCATGCCCCCAGGACAGCCGGGTACCGATGCGTCCGGGGCCTCCCCGGGCGGCCGGCACCTCGGCCTGGCGCTCTTCGTGATCGCCACGGCCCAGCTGATGGTGATCCTCGACGCCACCATCACCAACATCGCCCTGCCCGCCATCCAGACCGACCTGGGTGTCTCCAACGCGAACCTGGCGTGGATCGTCAACTCCTACGCGCTGGCCTTCGGCGGCCTGATGCTGCTCGGCGGCAAAGCGGGCGACCTCTTCGGCCGGCGACGCCTGTTCCAGGCAGGCATCGCCGTCTTCACGCTCGCCTCTCTGCTGGGCGGACTCGCCCCGAACGAGAGCATGTTGATCGGCGCCCGCATCCTCCAGGGCATCGGCGCCGCCCTCGCCGCACCCAACGCGCTGGCCCTGATCACCACCACCTTCCCGGCCGGCAAGTCACGCAACACGGCCATGGGTGTGTACGCGGCCATGGGCGGCGTCGGTGCCACGGTCGGACTGCTGATGGGCGGCACGCTGACCGACGCGCTCGACTGGCGCTGGGTGTTCTTCGTCAACATCCCCATCGGCCTGGCCGTCCTCGCCGGCACGAAATCCCTCGTCGAGGCCGAGCGGCACCCGGGCCGCCTGGACGTCCCCGGCGCCATCACCGGAACCGGCGGTCTGATCGCCCTCGTCTACGGCATCACACGCGGCGGTGAGCACGGCTGGACGAACGGTCCGACGCCGGCGTCCTTCGCGACGGCCGCCGTACTCCTGGCGGCGTTCCTCGTCATCCAGGCACGCGCCGCGGACCCGATGATGCCGCTGCGACTGTTCAAGGACCGCAACCGTTCAGGCAGTTACGGCACGATGCTGTTCATCGGTGCGGGCCTGTTCGCCATGTTCTACTTCCTGACGCTCTACATGCAGCTGATCCTCGGCTACAGCGCCATCAGGACCGGCTTCGCCTTCCTGCCCTTCACGATAGGCATGGGGACCGCCGCCGGCATGAGCTCCAAGCTGGTCACCCGCCTGTCTCCCCGGCTGATCGCCGGACCGGGCCTGCTGGTCGGCGCGGGCGGCATGCTCTGGTTCGCCGCCCTGGAACCCGACTCCTCCTACGCCGGACATCTCCTGCCGGCGATGTTCGTCACCGCGGTCGGGCTCGGCCTGAGCTTCGTCCCGATGACACTGGGCGCGGTGAGCGGCGTCGACCACCAGGACACCGGTATGGCCTCGGCGCTCCTGAACACCGCACAGCAGATCGGCGGGGCACTCGGGCTCGCGGTCCTGTCGACCATCTCCACCTCGGCCGCGAACGACAAGCTCCCCGATGCCGCCTCAACCCTCTTCAGGGGCCAGGCCACCCAGGACCTCCCCCTGGTCGCGAAGGCGGGTGAGGCGCTGACCCACGGGTACACCATGGCCTTCATCGCCTCGGGCGCCATGTTCCTGGGCGGACTGGTGGTCACGTTCCTGGCCGTCAACGCGGGCAAGCAGGAGCACACCGAGGGCGCGACGCCCGTCCACATGGGCTGACCGCGGCCGGTGTCCACACGGGCCGATCCCGCTCGACCGCTTCCCGGACCGGGTGTTCGCCTGCGATGAGTTCGGGCCGCTCGGGATCTGCCACACCGCCGGGTCATTCCGGGCGGACCAGGGCCGGCCCGAGCGGCATCCCGCGACCCACCACCGCACTCACGGGGTGCGCTGCTTGCTCGGCTCACCGGAGGTGGGTGTGCAGGACCTTCCCCGACCGCTCGCGCGAGCACGGTGCATCCCGCACCCTGCGTCGGGATCCGCGACGGTGTCGCCGCCACCGCTGCCCAACGCCCGTCCACAGAGGCGGAGCCGACGGGTTCTATGCCTTGTGCTGCATGGCGCGGCGCGCGGGGTTGCCCTGGTCCGCCGCCTTCGGATCCTTCTCGTGGGACTTCGCCCGCACGCCGTCGGCGATGCGCTTGCCGATCGTGTCGTCGATGTTCGACCAGTACGCGAAGGCGCGTTCGAGGACGGGTTCGCTCACCCCGTTGAGGAGATGGCCTACGACGTTGTCGACCAGGCGGTCACGGGCCGCGTCGTCCATGACCTCGCGCACCAGGGTGCCCGGCTGCCCCCAGTCGTCGTCCTCCGGGTGGGACACGTAGGCGGCACGAGTGATCTCGCCGTCCGCCGCCCAGCCGGGCGGGGTTCCGAAGCGGGCCGTGTCGGCGGCCGGGCCGCCCTTGGAGTTCGGGGCGTAGACCGGGTCCGTCGTCCTGCGGTAGGCCATCGCGCCGTCCTTGGAGTAGCTGTGGACGTCGACGACGGGCGCGTTGACCGGAAGCTGCTGGTAGTTGGCGCCGATCCGGTGGCGGTGCGCGTCCCCGTACGAGAACAGGCGGGCCAGAAGCATCCGGTCCGGGCTCGGCCCGATGCCGGGGACCAGGTTGTTCGGCTGGAAGGCCGCCTGCTCGATCTCGGCGTGGTTGTCCGTCGGGTTGCGGTCGAGCGTCATACGGCCGACCGGGATGAGCGGGTAGTCGCCGTGCGGCCACACCTTGGTGAGGTCGAAGGGGTTGAAGCGGTAGCCGGCGGCGTCCTCGTACGGCATGACCTGCACGTGGAGGGTCCAGCTGGGGTACTCCCCGTCACGGATGTGCTCGAAGAGGTCACGCGTGTGGTAGTCCGTGTCGACGGCGACCATCTGGTCGGCCTCGTGCTGGGTGAAGAACTCGATGCCCTGGTCGGTCTTGAAGTGGTACTTCACCCAGAACCGCTCGCCGTCGGCGTTGATCCACATGTAGGTGTGCGACGAATACCCGTTCATGTGACGCCACGTCCGCGGAATTCCGCGGTCTCCCATCAGCCAGGTGACCTGATGGGCGGATTCCGGGGAGAGCGTCCAGAAGTCCCACTGCATGTCGTGGTCGCGCAGGTTGTTGTCCGCGCGGCGCTTCTGGGACCGGATGAAATGCTGGAACTTCATCGGATCCTTGATGAAGAAGACCGGCGTGTTGTTGCCGACCATGTCGTAGTTGCCTTCGCTGGTGTAGAGCTTCACCGCGAAACCACGCGGGTCGCGCCAGGTGTCCGGGCTGCCACGCTCCCCCGCCACGGTCGAGAACCGGATGACCAGGTCGGTGCGCGTGCCCGGCTGGAACACGGCCGCCTTGGTGTAGGCGCTCACGTCGTGGCTCACCTCGAAGTGACCGAAAGCACCGCTCCCTTTCGCGTGCGGCTGGCGCTCGGGAATGCGCTCCCGGTTGAACTGCGCCATCTGCTCGATCAGGTAGGCGTCCTGCAGAAGGACCGGCCCCCCGGGTCCAACGGTCAGTGAGTGCTCGTCGCTCTCCACCGGAGCGCCCGAGTCGGTGGTGGTGGCGGGGCGGATCTCTGTCATGACACTCCTTCTGCCGACTGTCGACGGGGTTCACGGTCGTCGCGCGGTACGGGCACACGGGCAAACGCCGGAACGCGCCGCACATCGCGCCGACAAGCGGGCCTCGGTGTCGCCGGCCCTCCCGAGGCCCACAAGCCGCGTGACCCCGAGCGCTCGCGTCAAACATCGTCCGGGCGACGGATCCGCTTGAGCCACGCCGTCCTCAAGCAGCGCGAGCGGGGTCTGACGGCCGGCCGGACGACGGAGCAGCCGACGGAACCGGGGGAACTGGAGAAAGGGGAACTGGAGAAACTGGTGGCGCGAGACAACCGAGAGGGCATTCATGCAGGACAGCGGCCTGCGACGGCCAGACATCGCAGGTCACAGCGTTGGCTGGTCTCCTCCGGGACAGCTGAGGGGCGGTACGCGGGTACCGCCGCACCCGGGGGCGGTCGTGCGGACGGATTCCGTTCGCCGGCCACGGCCTGCTGCCCTCTACGACGTCCCCCTGGCCCCCTGTGTCCGCCGGCGGTCTCCCGCCACCCTCGCCCCCGGCGGTTCCGGTCCCAGCAGCCGGGCCCTCTCCACGGTGAACCCCACCTCCGCGCCCCCGCCCGGCCGGGTCCGCGCGAAGACCGTGCCTCCGTGGGCCTCGGCGATGTCACGGACGATGGCCAGGCCGAGTCCGGAGCCGGGCAGGGCGCGGGCGGTGTCGGCACGATAGAAGCGATCGAATACACGTTCGATATCAGGGTGGGCGATGCCCGGTCCCTGGTCTGCGACGGTGATCTCCCCCTGCCGGATGCGCACCTCGACGGGAGAGTCGCTGCCGGCGTCGAACTTGGCGGCGTTCTCCAGCAGGTTGCCCACCGCCCGTTCCAGCCCCTGTCGGCGGCCCCTGATCACGGAGTCGTCCACGTCGAGCAGGACGAAGCGTCCGGTACGCCGATGGACGCGCTGAGCCACGCGCCGGGCGAGCGCGGCCAGTTCCACCGACTCCTCGGCCTCCTTCCGGTCCCGGGCCAGGGCCAACTCGACCAGTTCGTCGACCAGTTGGCCGAGCTCTGCGGTCTCGCCCTCCACATCGTCCAGGAGCCGGTCACGGGCGTACGGCGAGAGTTCGGTGACGCGGCGCAGCACACTGGCGTTCGTACGCAGGCTGGTCAGCGGGGTGCGCAGTTCGTGCGCGGCGTCCTGCACCAGCCGCTCCTGGGCCTCGCGGGCGGCGGCGAGCCGGCCGAGCATCCGGCTCAGGGACGCCGAGAGCCGCCCGACCTCGTCGCGTCCGTCCACCAGTCCCGCGCCGTCGAACCGGTCGCCGAAGCTGACCTCCTCGGCGACCCCGGCCAGCCGTTCCAGGCGTCGGGTGATGCGCCGGGCGAGCAGCCATCCGGCGCCCGCCGCCGCGAGCATGACCGCGAGACTCGCTGCGGCGATCTCCCGGGCCATACCGCCCAGCACATAGTGGGTCTGGTCGACCGGAACTGCCACCTGCAGGGCACCGCGGTCACCGCCGAGCGCGGTGGTCAGCAGGCGGAAGGTGCGGGAGTCGGCGACGACCTCGGTGGTGTCCGTCTGTCCGGCGGTGCCGGAGGCGGCGAGGGTCCGCGCGATGGCGGACACGGGCAACCGCACGACCGGGCCGCCCAGTCGGGTGACGGTGCCGTCCTCGGCCACGGCCCGTGCGATGACGGTCCGCTCGTCCTCGTCGCCGGGACCGGGCAGGTCCGGGCCGGGGTAGAGGTCGGGGGCGCTCTCGACCGCCTCGGAGAGCGACAGCGCCTGGTCGGGATTCTGGGCCGCGGCCACCGTGGCCGACCGCAGCGAACGGTCGATCTCCGCCATGACCCGGTCGGAGGCGGCACCGTAGCTGAGCAGCCCGACGAGTACGGCGACCACGGCACCCACGACGGCGAAGGCGAGCGCGAACCTCGTACGCAGACTCAGACCGAAGCGTGCCCGCGCCCGCACCCACGACCCCGAACCCCTCGGCCCCGGCGACAGCCGTGACAGTGACCGGGACAGCGACCGTCGCCGTGCCCTCAGCCGCGCGACCACCCCTGACCACGCGCTCATGGCCGCCGCACCGCATAACCCACGCCCCGCACGGTGTGGATGAGGTCGGGCGCACCGGCGTCGCCCAGCTTGCGCCGCAGATAGCCGATGTAACCGGCGAGGTTCTTGCCGTCCACGGCGAACTCCTCGCCCCATATCTCCCGGTAGACGGCCGCGTGGCCGAGCACGATGCCCTCGTTGCGCACGAGCAGCTCCAGCAGGTCGAACTCGGTCTTGGACAACCGCAGTTCGGCCCCGCCCCACCAGGCCCGCCGCCCGGAAAGGTCGATCCGCAGGGCGGCGATCCGCAGTTCGGAGCCGGCCGCGTCGGTTTCCTCGCCGTCGTCCGGTGTCAGTGCGGCCCGGCGCAGCAACGCCCGTAGCCTCGCCAGCAGTTCGGGTACCGCGAAGGGCTTGGGCAGATAGTCGTCGGCGCCCGCGTCCAGGCCGGCGATGCGGTCCGGCGTGCCGGCCCGCGCGGTGAGCATCAGGACCGGGGTGCGGTCGCCGTCGGCGCGCAGCACCCGGCACACCCCGGCGCCGTCGACGTGGGGCATCATCACGTCCACGACGAGCGCGTGGAAGGAACCCCGGCGTGCCTGGGTCAGTGCCTCCACCCCGTCGACGGCGGTGACGACCTCGTAGCCCTCCAACTCCAGGGCGCGTTCCAGGGATTCACGGATCGCACGGTCGTCGTCGGCTATGAGGACACGGTTCGGCATGCGCTTCATGATGGCCCACCTGCTGCCGGGGCATCGTGTCGGTTCTCATCCAATTCCCGAACAGCTCCCGCCGGGGTCCAAGGACGGCCGCACACCATGGGATCTCCTGATCACCCCCTCCACAGGAGTCTCCATGCGCCGCACCATGACAGCTCTGGCCGTATGCGTCAGCCTGGGCGTCACCGGCTGTTCAGCCGCGACCAGCACGTCCTCGGTCGCCCCGGCGGCTCTGAACGCGGCCCAGGTCGCGAAGAAGGTCAAGGGCGTGGGAGGCGCGAACACCGCGAAGGTCGTGGCCGCCGCCGACGCGTTCCTGGCGACGCTCTCCGCCGAGCAGCAGGACACCGTCCTGTACGACTTCGACGACGCGGCCAAGAAGACCGGCTGGTCCAACTTCCCGACCCCTGTCGTGGAGCGCAACGGCCTCAAGCTGGGTGACCTCACCGACGAGCAGGAGGCCGCGGCCCTGAAGGTCATGGAGGCCGCGCTCAGCAAGCAGGGGTACGAGGAACTCGTCGAGATCCGCAAGGCCGACGACTACCTGGCCTCGCTGACGGCCGGCGACGCGACCGGCACCCCGTCGGCCACCCCGACCGACAGCCCGACCACGACTCCGACCGGCACCCCGACCGGTGCTCCCACCGGTGGGGGCACCCGTCCCCCGGGCGGCGGCGGTGGTGGCGGTGGCGCCAACTTCGGCTCCGAGTGGTACTACATCTCCTTCTTCGGACAGCCCAGCAAGACCGGCCAGTTCACCCTCCAGTACGGCGGCCACCACGCCGCGTACAACCTCACCTACGCCGGCCAGAACGTGTCCATCTCCCCGACCCTGACCGCCGTCGAGCCGATGGAGTTCAACTGGGAGGAGATGTTCTACGCCCCCATGGAGGACAAGCGGACCGCCACCATCGGCGCGATCCAGTCCCTGACCTCGACCGAGCTGACCTCCGCCGAGATCGACGGCAGCTTCGACGACCTGTTCCTGGGCCCGGGCAACGACGGCCCCTTCCCGACGGACCCCGAGGGCGTGCTCGTCAGCTCCCTCACCAAGAAGCAGCAGGCCAAGGTCACCGCGATGCTGAAGGCGTGGGTGGACGACCTGGACGAGGCCGCCGCCAAGCGGCTCCTCGCCAAATACGCCTCCGAGTACGACAAGACGTACATCGGGTGGAGCGGCGGCACGACCCTCGACAACGACCAGACCTACGTACGCCTCGACGGCCCGTCCGCCTGGATCGAGTTCTCCAACCAGCCCGGCGCCTCGACCGACGAGATCCACCAGCACACGATCTTCCGGGACGAGACCGCCGACTACGGCTGGAACTGACGGAGCGACAGCCGCGAGGAGGAACACGGGACACCGGACACGGGAAAACAGGACAGACGATGACCAAGAAGACCTACCGGCTGCTGCCCGCGCTCCTCCTCGCGGCCTTCTTCCTGACCGGCCTCCTGGCACCGACGGCCGAGGCACACCCGATGTCCACCTCGGCGGTCCTTCTGGACATCGGCGACGACAGCGTGGACGGCGAGATCCAGCTCCCCCTGGACCGTCTGTCCATCGCGGTGGACCGCGACCTGACCGGCGCCCGCGTCCTGGGCGCCGACCGGGCGTTCCTGAAGAGCTACACGGCCCAGCACATCAGTGCTGTCGGCAAGGACGGCAAACCCTGGACGGTGGAACTCGGCACGGGAACGGTCACGTCGATCGACGCGTCGCCCCACCTCGTCTACCCGCTGGAGTTCCGTCCGCCCGGCGGCGAGGTCACCGCCTTCGACCTGAGGTACGACGTCATCGTCGAGGAACTGCTCACGCACAAGGTCGTCGTCACCGTCCGGTACGACTTCGACCGGGGCATCCTGAAGGCGGACGACGCCGAGACCCTGGGCATCCTCGACCACGCGACGAAGACCCTCACGGTCCCGGCGGACGAGGGTTCCTGGCTGCGGGGCTTCGCCTCGACGGCCGCCCTCGGCATCGAGCACGTCGGCGAGGGCGCCGACCATCTCCTCTTCCTGCTCATGCTGTTGATCCCGGCGCCCCTGGTTGCGGCCGGCGGCAGCTGGCGCCCGGCGGCGTCACGGCGGCGGGCGATCATGCGGGTCGTGCATGTGGTGTCGGCGTTCGCGGTGGGCCATTCGCTCACCCTGGCTCTGGCGGCGACGGGAGTGATCGACCTCCCGACGCGCCCGGTGGAGACGTTGATCGCCCTCTCGATCGCGGTGTCGGCGATCCACGCGATCCGCCCTCTGGTGGCACACGGCGAGGTTCTGATCGCCGTCGGCTTCGGCCTGATCCACGGCCTGGCCTTCGCCTCCCTGATCACGGACCTCGGCCTGGACCGGGGCTCCCTGGTGACCACCCTGCTGGGTTTCAATCTGGGCATCGAACTGACCCAACTGCTGGTCGTGGCCCTGCTGATGCCGTCACTGCTCGTCCTGGCCCGGACCCGCTCCTATCCCGCCTTCCGCATCGGCGTGGCGGTCGTCGGCCTGCTCTTCTCGTCGTCCTGGATGCTCGAACGCGCGGCCCTCACCTCCACCGACCCCTTCGAGGGCGTCCAGACCTGGCTGGTGGGGCATCCCGTATGGGTCGCGACGACGGTCGCGTGTCTGGCGGCAGCCGCCCATGGAGCCAGGACATGGACCCACCGGTCAGCGCCGGAGCACTGACCGGTGGGTCCGCAGGGAGTCGTGACGACGCCCGGGTCAGTGGGCCATGGCGTCACGGACGAGGGCGGTGTCGACGAACTGTTCGAAGCGGACGATGAGCCCGCCGCGTACGACGAAGTGGTGGGCGACACGGACGTCGATCGCCTTGCCGGTGGCCTTGTTGGCCGCGGTGTAGCGGGCCAGGACGACGACGTTCTCCCCGTCCACGACATACGTGTCGTCGTGAGCGGTCCAGCCCTCCCACTCCTTGCCCAGCTGCTCCATCACGCTCGACGTGACGCCTTCGGGGGTGCGGTAGGTGCCGGCCAGCGGGAAGCCGGCCATCTCCGTCCACTCCACGTCCGGGGCGAGGGTGGCCCGCAGGGCGTCCAGATCCCCGGCGGCGGAGGCGAGGTACTGACGGCGTACGACGTCGGCGGGCGCCGCGGAGGCCGCGAAACCGGTATCGGTGTCGGTCATGGTCAGCCCCACTTCATCTCGCCCTTGGCGACCTTCGCACCGATCTGCGCGGCGATCAGCATGCCGTTGTCCGGGTAACGCTTGACCAGTGCCGCCGTGAGGGCGGCACCGTCCGCGGCCTGGTCCAGTTCCTCCTCGAAGGCGACGAGGTAGTCGCGGGTGGCGGTGATCGCGGAGGCGTCGGCCGCCGTGCCGGGCAGCCGGTGCCCCGGGACGACCAACTCCGGCTCCAGCGCTGCCATTTCGTCGAGCAGGGCGATCCAGGCGGCGCGGTCACCGGGGGTGGCGGTGTCGGCGACCCAGACATGCTCCTGCTGGAAGAGCAGCACACCGCCGAGCAGCGCGCGCTCCTCGGCCTGCCACAGGTAGTGACGGTCGGGCAGCGCGTCCGGGCCGCCCTTCAGCTCGAAACGGTGGCCCTCCAGGGTGAGGTCACCGCTCAGCGGCTGAAGGTCAACCAGACGGGTGGGCAGGTTGGGGCCCAGCGCCGCCCACGCCTTGAGCTTGCCCTCGTAGGAGTCCCGGATGTGCTCGATCACCAGCGGCGTCGCCACGAACACCGCGTCGGGGAAGGCGTCCGCGATCACTTCGGCGCCGAAGTAGAAGTCGGGGTCGGCATGGCTGACGAAGACCGTCGTCAGCGTCTTGCCCGAGTCGAGGATCTCGGCGGCCAGGCGGTGGCCGTCGGCGCGCGTGAACGCCGCGTCCACCAGCAGCGCCTCGCTCTCACCGGTGACGAGGGTGGCGGTCTTGTTCCTGCTGCCGGCCGGGAAGTCCAGGTCCAGGACCTTGAAGGAGAGGGCACTCATCGAAAGCTCCTTGCGGGAGAGGGGGGTTGAGCGGGGCGAAGGGAATGTTGGGGACGGGGAGAGTGGAGACGGGGAGGGCGGGGACGGGGGCGGGAGGATTCAGGGGGTGCGAAGGGTCGCGAGCCGCTCGTCGACCTCGTCCGCGGTGGCGTGACCCCGGGCCAGCACGGTGACCCGGTCGCCGTCGACGGCGAGGAGGGTCGGGAAGCCGGTGACGCCCAGCGAGGCGGCCCGGTGGAAGTCGGTGCCGGCCGCGACCCGCACCCCGGTTCCTTCGAAGGCGGCCACCACGGCGTCGGCGTCCAGGCCGGCCTCTTCGGCGACCTTCCGATAGGTGGTTGCCTCCGACAGGCTGAGACCGTCGACGTAGAAGGCGCGCTGCAACGCGACGGCCAGTTCCGCAGCACGGGCGGGCGCGGCCTGACGCAGTGCGGCGACCCCGCGCGCGGCGACCTCCGAGTCCATCACGAACGAGCCGTCCGCGATCAGCTTCTCGTACGCCTCACCGAACTCGGCACCGGTCAGCTCGGCGATCTGCGCGTTCGCACCCTGGACGTATCCGAACTCCCGGACCGGCACCCGACGCGACCCGGTGAACAGGCCGCCGGACACCACCTCGACCGGAACGTCCGGATGACGGGAGGCGACCTCGCCCAGCGTTCCGGAGAAGCCGTGCGACCAGCCGCAGTAGGCGTCGAAGACAAGGACGAGCTTCATGAAGGACCTCGGCAGTGGCGTGGCGCCCACCGTATGCGAGCGCTTCACCTGAGGTAACAGTAACTGACGCGTCAGGCATTTCCTCGTACCCGTCCCGTGCATGTGGCGCCCGACACACCCGCGCGCGGTCTCAGGGCAGGCGGGGCAGCTCGTCCCGCGCGGAGTGACTGAGAATGCGCAGGTCCTCGGTGAATCGCTCCCAGTCCTCGGGCGGCAGCGGCGCCACGAAATGGCGGCGTATGTTCTCCACGTGCAGCCGGGACGCCCGCACGGCGGTCTCCTCACCCAGCGGGGTCAGGCGCACCAGCCGGCCGCGCCGGTCGTCGGGGTCCTCCGCGCGCTCGACCAGCCCGGCCGCCGCCATCCGGTCCACCAGACGCGTCGCACCGCCCGTGGTCAGCACCTGCTCCTGGGCCACGGCCCGCATCGACAGGCCCGGCTCCCCCGCCCGCCCCAGGATCAGCAGCACTTCGAACATGAGGTGACTGATCCCGCACTCCTGCTCCAGCGACCGGCCGAGGATGTACTCGAGCCGGTTCGCCGCACCCTGCAACCGCCCGAACGCCAGCACCAGTGCGTTGTTCGCGGCCTCCTCCGCCGACGAGATCTCCGCCCGCCCAGTCACGTCGCCGTCACCACTCTCGTTCTCCACTACTGCCATCCACCGATCATGCCGCCTCTACAGATTTGGCAGAGTGCAAAATTTACCCTGAGCAATGATTGAAATCCGTCTCACTCCCGTACCTCCTGACGTAAGAGCCGCTCGCATCAGGAGGCACCATGCCCATCTCGGCCAAAAAGGCGGGAAACGTGTTCGTGTTCGGCGCTCTGGGTCTGACCCTCGCCGCACTGGCCTACCCCGCCATGCTCGGCGTGCAGAACACGACGAGCTCACCCGACCGCGTCATCGCCAACACCCGCTACGGACCGCTGACCGAGGCCGACCGGGACTTCGTGGTCAAGGTGCGCGCGGCGGGGCTGTGGGAGTACCCGTTGGGCGAGATGGCGATGGAGCGGGGCACGACCGTGGAGATGCGGGAGGCCGGCAAGCACCTGATCGTCGGTCACGCCGGACTCGACGACATGTGCCGCAGGATCGCCCCCGAACTCGGGGTGGTCCTGCCCAACGTGGCGTCGCCGCAACAGCAGCAGTTCGTGGCCACCGCGGACGCGGCCGCCGGCAAGGAGTTCGACTCCACCGCGGTCACCATCATGCGGGTGACCCACGGCCAGATCTTCCCGGTCATCGCCAAGACCCGCGCCACCACCAGGAACGTCATGATCCGCGCCCTGGCCGACCTGGCCAACGACACCGTCCTCGATCACATCACCGTGCTGGAGAACACCGGCCTGGTCAACATCGACCAGGTCAACTTCCAGCAGAGCACACCGCCGAAGCTGCCCAAGGACGACACGACCCCGCCGCCGCCCCTGCAGGGCGCACCGATGGTCGCGCTCACCCCGCGCCCGGACCTGAACATCCGCACGGCCGCCCCGGCGCCCACGGGCCCGTCCCGTACGTCGACGTCAGCGGGCTGAGCGACGGGGCCCGGGGTCTCGCGTTCCGGGAACGACGTCACACGATCGCGGTGTCCGCCCAGCCGAGCGCCTGCGACTGTGTGTCGTCCGTCGCCGGGGTCGGGGGCTCGCCGCCCGCCTCGCTGAAGGCGGTGAGCGCCTCGACGAGCGCTGCCCGCTGGGCCGGGGCCAGCCGGGCCACGATCCCGGAGATCTCGGCCCGCCGCCGGGCCATGACGTCCTCGACCGTTCGACGTCCCTCCTCGGTGAGGCCCAGTTGGGTCTCACGTCGGTTGTCGGGGTTGAGATGCCGTTCGGCGAGGCCTGCCGCGATCAGCCGGTCGATCATGCGCATCGCGGTGGAGGGAGCCACCTGGAGCAGGTCGGCGAGCGTGACCAGCTTGGTGTCGCCGCGCGTGGACAGGACGACCAGCATCCGGAACTGCGGGAGCGTGACGCGCTCCTCGACCTCGGCGAGGGACCGGGCGGAGACCGCCAGCAGCAGCCGCGACGCGGTCAGTACCGCACGGGTCACCGCGTCAACATCGTCCATGTCCCCTACGGGGGTCGCGCGCTCCGCCATGGGTCCTTTCTACCGTGCCGAAGCGACCCCTCCCGCACGCGATGGGAACAGATTTTCCTTCCCCATGACCGTGGCGGCGGAGCAGGAGCACCGCGGAAGCGGGAGACGCCTCCCGGTGGTGATCGTGCGGTTGTAGCGTGACCGGGTGCCCGAGAACGATGCGAACGACTCGAACGCTTCATACGACAGATACCGGGAACTGGGCGAGGCCGCCTGGTCGTGGGTGCTGGACCAGATCCGCGAGGACGACGGCCCGTGGCTGCCGGAGACGGTGTCGGAGGACACGGCGAAGGACGACGCTCCCGACACCGTTCCCGCGAAGGATCGCGACAGTCTGTACTCGGGGATCGCCGGTCTGGCCCCCGTGCTGGCCGAGATCGCCCGCCATCGCGAACCCACCGACCGGGAGCGGTCGTTGGCGGCCGGGATCGTGACCAGACTGTCGGCAGCGGCGAAGGAGCGGACGGAACCCTCGCTGTACGACGGCCTGGCCGGTGACGTGACGGCGCTGAGGCTGCTGGCACCGGGCACGGAGTCGGTCGCGCTGCGGCGACTGGCCGAACTGGCGACCCCCGACGGCTGGCGGACCACCGTCGGGTTCGAAGACGGATCGGACGCGCCCCTCAACGACATCATCATGGGCACCGCGGGCGTGGTGCTCACCGCCCTCTGGGCGGGCGGCGAGTTCACGGAGTCGATCGCGACGACGGGCTGCGAGGCGCTGCTGCGGGTGGCGCACCGTACGGAGGCGGGCCTGGACTGGGGCATCGGGGCGACGACGGAGTGGCGGGCGCCGAACTACTCCCACGGCACCGCCGGAGTGGCCTCGGCACTGGCCGTGGCGGGCACTGCCCTGGGCCGGAAGGACTTCGTCGAGGCGGCAGTCCTGGGGGCCCGGCATGTTCTGTCCGTTGGCCGGTTGGACGACGGTGGCTTCATCGTTCCGCACACGATCCCGCCGTCGAAGCGCGAGGTCGAGCCGGTGACGTACACCTGGTGCCACGGTCCGACGGGCACCTCGCACCTGTTCTCGGCGCTGGCGCACGCGGGTGTGACGGAGGTGTCCGGACTGGGCGTCGGTGAGCTGCGGCAGCGCTGCATGACCTCGATCCTCACCTCGGGCGTCCCGCAGCGCCTGCGCCCCGGGTTCTGGGACAACGACGGCCGCTGCTGCGGCACGGCGGGCGTGGGTGACGTACTCCTGGACGCGGCACAGGACTGCGGGGACCCGGATACCGCGCAGACCCTGGTGCGGGCGGCTCGCGTGATGGGCGACGCGCTGGTGGAGCGGGCCGTCAGGGACGGGGCGGGCGCCCGCTGGCGCTTCATCGAACACCGTCAGGAACATCCGCTGCTGCCGCCGGGCACCGCGTGGATGCAGGGGGCGGCGGGCATCGCGGCGTATCTCTTCCGGCTCGCCCGGTTCCTCGGCACCGGGCCCGAGGCCGCGGTGGTGGACCGGCCGGACCAGTGGTGGGCGGTGCCGGAGCGGCTGCGCACCACGGGTGCTGCGACCGCCTCCTGAACATCGTCGAGGTTTCGGAAACCGTCAGGTCAGCGCCTGTTCCGCCCAGATCGTCTTGCCGGTCCTGGTGTGCCGGGTGCCCCAGCTGGTGGTGAGCTGGGCGACCAGGAGGAGACCTCGGCCGCCCTCGTCGAAGATCCTGGCCCGGCGCAGGTGCGGTGAGGTCGAACTGCCGTCGGAGACCTCGCAGATGAGCGTACGGTCGTGGATCAGCCGGAGCTGGATCGGGCCGGCGCCGTAGCGGATCGCGTTGGTGACGAGTTCGCTGACGACCAGTTCGGTGACGAAGGCGGCATCCTCCAGGCCCCACTGCTCCAACTGGGCGACGGCGCGTCTGCGGGCGTCGGCGACCACCTCGAAGTCGGCGGGCAGGTCCCAGACGCGGACGTGGTCGGCGTCCAGGGCGCGGGTGCGGGCCAGCACCAGGGCGACGTCGTCGCCGGGGTTCTTCGGCAGCAGGGCGGACAGGACCCGGTCGCAGCGGTCCTCCAGCGAGGCCCGCGCACGGTGACCGTCCGCGAGGGTCCGGGCCAGCAGGGCGATGCCGAGGTCCGGATCGCCCTCGGTGGGCTCGACCAGCCCGTCCGTGAACAGGGCGACGAGGCTGCCCTCCGGCAGCTGGATCTCGGTGGTCTCGAAGGGCAGACCGCCCACTCCGAGCACCGGCCCCACGCTGACGTCCACGACCTGGGTCTCGCCGTCCGGCAGGACCAGCAGGGGCGGCGGGTGGCCGGCGCTGGCGACGGCCAGCTCACGGGAGACCGGGTCGTAGACCGCGTACAGGCAGGTCGCCCCGGTCGCGCCGACGGCCACCCGGTCGCCGCCGGTGACGCTGTCGTCGTCCGCGGCGAGGCGCAGGACCAGGTCGTCGAGGTGGGCCAGCAGCTCGTCGGGCGGCAGGTCGACGTCGGCGAGCGTCTGGACCGCCGTACGCAGCCTGCCCATGGTCGCCGAAGCCTGGATGCCGTGGCCGACCACGTCGCCGACGACGAGGCCGACGCGCGCGCCCGAGAGGGGGATGACGTCGAACCAGTCGCCGCCGACGCCCGCGCGCGAGTCGGTGGGCAGATAGCGGGAGGCGACGTCCACCGCCGACTGCCGGGAGGGCCCGCGCGGCAGCAGGCTCTCCTGGAGGGCGAGAGCGGTGGTGCGCTCGCGCGTGTAGCGGCGGGCGTTGTCTACGCACAGGGCGGCGCGGCTCGCCAGCTCCTTGGCCAGGACGAAGTCGTCCTCGTTGAAGACGTCGGGCCGGGTGCGCAGCAGGACGGCGACCCCGAGCGTCGTACCGCGCGCGATGAGCGGCACCGCCACCAGCGAGGTGACGACGACTCCGCGCAGGCTCTGGGCCCGTTCGGGCGCGCTCGCCATCCAGTGGTCGAAGTCGGGGGCGCCGCTGCGGCTGAGTACCGGCTGTCCGGTGCGCAGCGCCCGGGCGGGCGGGGAGTACGGCGGGTACGTGTCGGTGGCGCCCGGGCCGAGCACGGGCCCGGGCGCTCCGACCCTCCCGGCGGCGTGGGCGAGGCGGCGCAGCACCACCTCGCCGTCCGGTCCGGCCTCGGCAGGCTCGTCGCCGCGCATGACCGCCTCCAGCAGGTCCACGCTGGCGAAGTCGGCGAACCGGGGAACGACCAGGTCGGCGAGTTCCTGGGCGGTGCGGTCGAGGTCCAGGCTGGTGCCGATCGAGACGGCCGCCTCGTCGAGCACCGCCAGCCGCTGCCGCGCCCAGTGCTGCTCGCTGCTGTCGAACGCGGCCATGCCGACCGCGCACACCTCGCCCGAGGCGTCCCGGACGGGCCACAGCTCCAGGTTCCAGGCGTGCTCGCGGATCCCGGAGGGCGCCCGCGTGAAGCTCTCGTAGTGCGTGGGCTTGCCCGTGGCGGCCACGTCCCGCAGGGCCGCCAGCATGCCGAGCTGCTCGACGTCCGCCGGTACTCCGTACGGGAAGACCTGGCCGAGCAGCACGTCCTCCTCGACGCCCATCACCTGGCAGGCCACGTCGTTGAGCCGCTGGTACCGCTGCTCGATGTCGAAGACGGACATCGAGAAGGCCGCCTGCCGAAACGCCTGTTCCACCAGGTCAGGTCCGTCCTGATGGTCGTCGTCAGCGCGCGCGGAGGCCATGGATTCAGTGTCCTCCCCCACCCGGACGGCAACAACCGAACACGTCCGAACGCGCACGCGGAGTTCACGTACGCCATTGGGGTCTCAGTGGGCCCAGTCGCCCCGGACATGGCCCAGGTGCCGGGTCATCACGGTCCGTACCCGCTCCGCGTCCCGGGCGAGGAGCGCGTCCAGGATCTCCAGGTGCTCCTCGGCGGTCGACTTCAGCAGGCCGCGCTCGGCCAGTGCGGTCAGCCCGTACAGCCTGGACCGTTTGCGGAGGTCGCCGACGACCTCGACCAGGTGCTGGTTGCCGGCCAGGGCGAGCAGACCGAGGTGGAAGCGGCGGTCGGCCTCGACATGGGCGATGAGATCGCCGCTGTCCGCCGCTGCGACGCTTTCCACCGCGTGGGGGCGCAGCGCCTCCAGCGCGGCCGGGTCGGCGGTCACGGCGAGGCCGACGGTGGTCGGGATCTCGATCAGCGACCGGATGTGGGTGTACTCGTCGAGCTGCCGCTCGGAGACCGTGGTGACCCGGAAACCCTTGTTGGGTACGGGATCGACCATGCCCTCCTTCACCAGGTCGAGCATGGCCTCGCGCACCGGCGTCGCCGAGACGCCGAAGCGGGCGGCGAGCGAGGGCGCCGAGTAGACCTCGCCGGGCCGCAGTTCACCGGCGACGAGCGCGGCCCGCAGTGCGTCGGCGACACTCGCGCGGTAGCTGGGCCGCGGCCCGCCGATGCTGGGCAGGGCGGGGCCGGTGCGCTCGGCGGCCATGGGTTCTCCTGGTGGATCTGATGGATCTCGGGTCGGGCGGTGTCAGAGTACGAAGCCGGCCGGGAACGGATCGTCCGGGTCCAGCAGGTACTGGGCAGTGCCCGTGATCCAGGCGCGGCCGGTGATCGTGGGCACCACGGCGGGGCGTCCGGCGACCGCCGTGCTCTCGACGAGCCGCCCGGTGAACGACGTACCGATGAAGGACTCGTTCAAGAAGTCCTGGTGCAAAGGGAGTTCACCGCGCGCGTGCAGCTGGGCCATACGGGCGGAGGTGCCGGTGCCGCAGGGCGAGCGGTCGAACCAGCCGGGATGGATGGCCATGGCGTGCCTGGAGCGGGTCGCGTTCGAGCCGGGGGCCGCCAGATAGACGTGGTGGACACCGCTGATGGTCGGGTTCTCCGGGTGTACGGGTGGACTGTCGGCGTTGATCGCGTCCATCAGGGCGAGCCCGGCGGCGAGGATGTCGTCCTTGCGTTCGCGCTCGAAGGGAAGGCCGAACTCGTCGAGGGGCAGGATGGCGTAGAAGTTGCCGCCGAAGGCGAGGTCGTACGTCACCGTGCGGCCGTCGGCGAGGGTCGCCTTCCTGTCCAGATCCACCGCGAACGAAGGCACGTTGCGGATCGTGACCGCCTTCGCCGCGCCGTTCTCCACCGCCACCTCGGCGACGACGAGTCCGGCCGGGGTGTCGAGGCGGATGGTGGTGACCGGCTCGACGACCGGGACCATGCCGGTCTCGACGAGCACGGTCGCCACACCGATCGTGCCGTGGCCGCACATCGGCAGATAGCCGGACACCTCGATGTAGACGACGCCGTAGTCGCAGTCGGGCCGGGTCGGCGGCTGGAGGATCGCCCCGCTCATGGCGGGGTGCCCGCGCGGCTCGTTCATCAGGAAGTGCCGTACGTCGTCCCGGTGTTCGCGGAACCACAGCCGGCGTTCGTTCATCGTGTCGCCGGGGATCGTGCCGATTCCGCCGGTGACGACCCGGGTCGGCATGCCCTCGGTGTGCGAGTCGACGGCGTGCAGGACGAGCTTGCTGCGCATGATCACGATCCTCTCAGGTCGGCTCGGGTGAAGTCGGGTCGGCGTGCTGTCGGCTCAGGCGAGGCCGAGGGCGACGGCCTTCTCCGTGGCCTCGCGGACCGCCTTCTCCTGCTCCGGCAGCAGCGGCATGCGCGGCGGGCGGACGGGCCCGCCGTGCCGGCCGACGATGTCCATCGACAGCTTGATCGCCTGCACGAACTCGACCTTGGAGTCCCAGCGGTGGAGTGCGTGCAGCTGTCGGTAGAGCGGCAGGGCGGTGGCCAGGTCGCCCGCCACGGCGGCGCGGTACAGCTCGACCGTCGCCCGGGGCAGGGCGTTGGGGTAACCGGCGACCCAGCCCACCGCGCCGGCCGTGGCCAGCTCCAGCAGGACGTCGTCGGCGCCGATCAACACATCGAGTTCCGGGGCGAGTTCCTGGATCTGGTAGATGCGCCGGGTGTCGCCGGAGAACTCCTTCACGCCCTTGATGTGTCCGGCCGCGTGCAGCTTGGCGAGCAGTTCGGGGGTGAGGTCGATCTTGGTGTCGATCGGGTTGTTGTACGCAACGATGTCGATTCCGGCCTCGGCGACGGCGGCGTAGTGCGCGAGCACCGAACGCTCGTCGCCGCGGTAGGCGTTGGGCGGCAGCAGCATGACGGCGGCGCAGCCGGCGTCCTTGGCCTGGGCGGCCCAGCGGGCGGACTCGGCACTGCCGTATGCGGCCACGCCGGGCATCACCCGGTCCCCACCGATGGCGGCGACCGCGGTCTCGACGACCTTCACCCGCTCCTCGGCGGTGAGCACCTGGTACTCGCCGAGCGAGCCGTTCGGTACGACGCCGTCGCAGCCGTTCTCGACGAGCCAGCGGCAATGGTCGGCGTAGGCCTCGTAGTTGACGCTCAGATCGTCATTGAGCGGCAACGCGGTGGCGACAAGAACACCGCGCCAGACGGGAGTGGGGGTACTCATAAGGACCTCACCTTTCGATATGCAGAGGTAGAGCGCCCCGACAGGGGCGCGGGGAACTGCGAGACAAGCCACGACGAACCCACGGACAAGACACGGCCATCAGCACTCAGGCTCCGCCGCCAACACCCCCAACGGCACAGGCCGAGCAAACGGCCGCTTGCCCGAACCCACCGGACACCCCGCGACGCCGGCAACACCGGTTGCGCAGACCCGCCCCTGGCACCACCCCATACCTGCCCGGGTGAGCAGCTTGACGGTCCGCAGATCGGTCGCCCCCAACTCCTCGACCGCCTCCCGGACTTCGGCGGCCGTCACCTCCTCGCATCGACAGATCACCGTGTCGTCGGCGACCTGTTCCGCCCAGTGGGCGGGCGGGGCGTAGGCGGTGTCGAGGGCGGCGAAGAACCTCCGCAGCCGGGTACGGGTCCGGGCGGCGGTCACCCAGTCGGCGGGGCGCGGCTCGGCTCCCTTCAGCCGGGCGGCGATCGAGTGGCCGGCGATCTCGCCCTCGGCCAGCGCGAGCACCGCTCCCCCGATGCCGGTGGCCTCGCCCGCCGCCCAGACACCGTGGACATCGGTGCGCTGCTCGGCGTCGGTGACGACGAAGGGGTCCCCGGTGGCGTCGATCGCGCACCCCAGGTTCTCGGCGAGGTCGGTGTGCGCGAGCATGCCGTGCCCGACGGCCAGGGTGTCGCAGACGATCCGGCGCCTGGTGGCCGGCCGTACCCGGCCGTGGGTGTCCAGGGCGGCGACGGTGACGGCCTCGACGCGATCGGTCCCGTGCGCCGCGACCACCGTGTGACGTACCGTCACCGGCACCTTGTGGCGCAGCAGTCGGGCCGCGTACCGGGCCGCCTCCGCGATCTTCGCCGGGTTGGCCGCGAGCGTCGCGGAGTGCCGTACGAAGTCGGCGGGGTGTGTTGACTCGACGTACGCGGCGACCTCGGCGCCCGCCGCGGCGAGGCCGGCCGCGACCGGCATCAGCAGCGGCCCGGTTCCGGCGACGACCGCTGTACGGCCCGGCAGGACGAGGCCGCCCTTGAGCATCGCCTGCGCACCGCCCGCGGTGATCACACCGGGGAGGGTCCAGCCGGGGAAGGGCAGCACCTTCTCGTAGCCACCGGTGGCGAGGAGGACTGCGTCGGCGGTGACGGTCTGCGACCCGGTCTGCCCGGGACCGATCAGGGCGTGCACACCGAAGCCGCCGCCTCCCCCGAACTCCCTTTCCACCAGCCACACATGACGGTCCGCCAGGTGAGTGACCCGACCTGCCGCGACATGCGCCGCCAGTCGGCCCCGCAGTTTCTTCCAGGTGCCCCAGGCGTGGTGCAGGGCCTGTGGTCTCCGTGCGTTCAGCGCGGCGGCGGGCTGCCGGTAGAACTGCCCGCCCGCCTGCTCCCCGGCGTCGAGCAGCACGACCCGTACGCCCCGGTCGGCGGCCGTCAGCGCGGCGGCGAGGCCCGCCGGACCGGCGCCGACCACCGCGAGAGAGGCCCTACCCGAGTTCGTCATGGCCGGTGCCCTCCTGGGTGCGGATCGCGTCTCCGGGGGTGGCCGGGACCAGGCAAGCCCGTTGGTTGGGGCGGTCGTTGACGGTGACGAGACAGTCGAAGCAGACCCCGATGCCGCAGAAGATCCCGCGTGGCGCACCGCTGCCCCGGGTGCTGCGCCAGGAGGTGATGCCCGCCGACCAGAGCACGGCGGCGACGGTCTGACCGGGCAGTGCGTCGGTCTCGTCCCCGTCGACGGTGACGGTGAACGGGGGTCCGGGCCGTGCCCTGGCCAGCCCCAGCGGAGTCACCTTCTTCACCATCTCCACCTTCCCGATCTTCCCGACCATCTCGGCCGTCTCGGCCCGCTTCGTCCTCTTCGCGCTCCTCACCGCTCCTCCCCCGCGAATCTGTCCGGGCGGAACGGCGCCAGATCGAGGTCGGGCGTTCTGCCCGTCAACGACTGTGCGATCAGGTGCCCCGTACCGACCGCGAGCCCGATCCCCGCCCCCTCGTGACCGCACGCGTGGTAGAGCCCCGGCGCCCGGGGATCCGCCCCGATGGCCGGCAGATGGTCCGGCAGATAGGGGCGGAAGCCCAGGTAGGCGCGCATCGCGTGGACCGTGCCGAGGACCGGGAAGAGGGCCGTCGCCTGGGCCGCCAGTCGGCGTACGACAGCGAGGGAGAAGGTCCGGTCGAAACCGACCCGTTCGCGGCTGGCCCCGATCAGTACCGGGCCCGCGGCCGTGCTCTCGACGACCGCCGAGGACTGGAGCCCGGCGTCACCACTGGCGACATCGGCGACGTAGTCGGCGGCGTACACCTTGTGGCGGACGGTGCCGGGCGGCAGTGGTTCGGTGACGAGGACGAAGCCGCGGCGTGGCAGCACGGGCAGGCGCACCCCGGCCAGCGCGGCGACCTCGCCGCCCCAGGTGCCGGCCGCGTTGAGGACGACCGTGGCGTGGATGTCGCCGTGCCCCGCCGTCCGTACGCCGTGCACGGAGCCGTCCGGCGCGCGCAGGATGCCCGTGACGGCCGTGCCGGTGAGCAGTTCGGCCCCGGCCCGCCGGGCCGCCCGGACGACCTGGGCGGCGGCGAGGGAGGGCATCACCTGGCAGTCCTGCGGGTACCGGACGCCGCCCGCGAGGTCGGGGGCCAAGTGCGGTTCCAGGTCTGCGAGTCGGCCGGCGTCGATCACCTCGGCCTCGACGCCCGCCGCCCGCTGTCCGGCGGCGAAGCCGGTCAGCGCGGCCATGCCCTCGGCGTCGGAGGCGACGACGATCCCGCCCTTCGCCTCGAACTCGACGGCACCGCCGATGCCCGGCTCGGCGGCGAGGTCGTGCCAGAGGCGGGCGGAGAGCAGCGCGAGATCCAGCTCGGGCCCCGGCTCCTTGTCGGAGACGAGCAGGTTGCCCTCACCCGCGCCGGTGGTGCCGCCGGCCACCGGTCCCCGGTCGAGGACCAGGGTCACGAGGCCCGCCCGGGCGAGATACAGGGCGCAGGCGGCGCCCACCATTCCGGCACCGATGACCACAACATCGCAGGTCAGTCGCTTACTCACGTCAGTACAATGTCACATATTCCCTTTGCCGCCAAGGGCGCCTAGGCTCGACCCGCCGCCGATCCGACCTGCGGCAGGGCATGTCTCTTACCGGGGCTGCGCATACTGCGGGAACGGCAGTGCACGCCACCACGCCTCACAACGAAGAAGGTGCCGACAGGTGTCCAGGGAATCCACGGAGACCACCCAGACCGCCGAGACCACCGCGCCGATCGAGCCCACCGAAACCGCCGAGACCGCCGAGACCAAGGACCGTAAGAACCGCCTCTACCCGTCCGTCTCCCCCCAGCTGGCCCAGCTGATGACGACGGGGTGGGCCGACACCGAACTCCAGGACCTGCGCCCGATCGAGCAGGCGCCCTATGCCGCCGAGCGCCGCGCCGCCCTCTCCGCCCGGTTCCCCGGCGAGCGGCTGATCGTCCCGGCCGGCAACCTCAAGGTCCGCGCCAACGACACGCACTACCCGTTCCGCCCTTCCACCGAGTACGTCCACCTCACGGGCGACCAGACCGAGGACGCGCTCCCTCGTCCTCGAACCCCGCCCGGACGCCGGCGGCCATGACGCCATCGCCTATCTCCTGCCCCGCTCCGACCGGGAGAGCGGCGAGTTCTGGCAGGGCGCGGCCAAGGGTGAGCTGTGGGTCGGCCGCCGTCACTCCCTGGCGGAGGCCGAACAGCTCCTCGGCCTGCCCTGCCGTGACGTCCGCGAGGCGGCGGAGGAACTGCGTGCCGCCCCCGTTGTCCCCACCCGGATCGTGCGCGGCCACGACGCCGGGCTCGAAGCCGCGGTGCCGACGGACGAGGACCGTGACACCGAGCTGAAGTCGGTCCTGTCCGAGCTGCGTCTGGTGAAGGACGAGTGGGAGATCGGCGAGATGCGCAAGGCGGTCGACTCGACCGTGCGCGGATTCGTGGACGTGGTGAAGGAGTTGGCGACCGCGATCGCCACCTCGGAGCGCTGGATCGAGGGAACCTTCTTCCGCCGCGCCCGACTTGAGGGCAACGACATCGGCTACGGCTCGATCTGCGCCGCCGGCGACCACGCCACGATCATGCACTGGCAGCGCAACGACGGCGAAGTCCGCCCGGGAGAACTGCTGTTGCTCGACGCGGGCGTGGAGACGAACTCCCTCTACACCGCCGACGTCACCCGCACCCTCCCGATCAGCGGCACCTTCACCCCGCTCCAGCGCAAGATCTACGACGCGGTCTACGAGGCGCAGGAAGCCGGCATCCGAACGGTCAAGCCCGGTGCCGCCTACCGGGACTTCCACGTCGCCGCCCAGCGGTACCTGGCCGAGAAGCTCGTCGAGTGGGGCCTCCTGGAGGGCGACCCGGAAGACGTGTACGAGCTGGCCCTCCAGCGCCGCTTCACCATGGCGGGCACCGGTCACATGCTGGGCCTGGACGTGCACGACTGTGCCAAGTCGCGTACCGAGCTGTACGTCGACGGAACCCTCGAACCCGGCATGATCCTCACGGTCGAGCCGGGTCTGTACTTCCAGCCGGACGATCTGACGGTGCCGGCGGAGTACCGGGGCATCGGAGTCCGGATCGAGGACGACATCCTGGTGACGGCGGACGGTCACGAGAACCTGTCGGCCGGGCTGCCCCGTACGTCCGACGAGGTCGAGGCATGGATGCGGGGGCTGACCGGCGCGTAGCACCGGGCAGCCCCCGTCGGCCCCGTCGGGCCGGGCTCGCGGGTCAGACCTCCTTGAGGACGACCTCCTGGACCTGCTCCGAGCGGACGGTCGGCATCGGGATGAAGCCGGAGCGGCGGAACTCCACCAGGCTGGTCTTCACCCGCACCGGGCCGGGCTCGTAGGCGCCCGGCTCGGTGGCCTTGGTGTTCGACCACTGGTGCCAGGAGCCGTCACAGCTGGCGGGGATGCTGTCCATGCCGTACCAGACGTTCTCGCCGCGCTCGATCGAGGCCGCGACACGGACGGAGTCGCCGGTGCTGAGGCAGCGGTAGCTGCCGGAGAGCGTGAGCTCGCCGTCGGACGTGATGCTGCCGGATTCGACCGTCACCCGGTCGAATCCCTCGTCGGCGGCCTGGGCCGCCGACGCGGCCGGGGCCACGGCCAGCAGCACGGCGCCGGCGGCGACGGCCGCGGCACGGGAGAGGGACGAGAAGGCCGGGAACGACGGCGCGAAGGACAGTGACATGGGGAAACCTCCTTGGGGGGGACTCCACAGGTACTGGTCCCCCGCGCCCGCGCGCGTGATCATCACCCCTTCGTCGGCGAGTCGCGCACGCCGACTGCCACGCTTTTCGGATCATTTCCGAATGTCAGGGTGATGTCACAGCACGTCCGCGTGGTGTCACGCTTCCTCGACACGACTTGGCGTCGGGCCCCCGGCACGGGCATCGTCAGAAGTGGCAAGGATCCATCGCGGCACAGCATCACTGCATCGCACCCGAGCACCAGCATCCGATCCGGAGGCACACCATGTGTTCACACCAGCCCCCGTGCCCCTCGGCCGACCGTCCCGACCGGGACGCCGCGCACATCGTCGCCTTCCATCCCGAGCAGGGCTGGAACCTCCTGTGCAACGGCGCGATCGTCTTCGACGACACCGGCGAGCTGCTGCCCGACGGCAGCGTGATCACCCCGCACCGTCTGGCCGCCGCGGCCTGAACGACCCGGGGCCCCGGTTCACCGACTCGCTACGGCAGCACCGCGAAGCCGTCGAGTTCGACCAGGGCCCGTTCGTCCCAGAGCCGGACGATCCCGACGACCGCCATCGCCGGATAGTCGCGCCCCGCCAACCTCCTCCAGATACGGCCGAGTCGAGGGGCCTGGACACGGTAGTCGGCGACGTCCTTCGCATACACGGTGACCCTGGCCAGATCGGCGGGAGTGCCGCCGGCCGCGTGCAGTGCGGCGAGCAGATTCCCCAGGGCACGCTCGAACTGCTCGGGCAGGGTGTCCCCCACGACCTTCCCGTCGACGTCGAGCGCGGTCTGTCCCGCGAGGAACACCAGCCGGGAGCCGGTGGCGACGACGGCGTGCGAGAAGCCGGCGGGCGGCGAGAGACCGTCAGGATTGACGCGCTCAACACTCATTCGGTACCCGCCCCTTCGTCCAAGCCCCTGTACAACTCCTTCGCGATGACCGTCCGTTGGACTTCGCTCGCCCCCTCGTAGATACGCGGTGCCCGCACCTCCCGGTAGAGGTGTTCGAGGAGGTGGCCGCGCCGCAGTGCCCGCGCGCCGTGCAGTTGGACGGCCGCGTCGACGACGTACTGCGCGGTCTCGGTGGCCAGCAGCTTCGCCATCGCGGCGCGCCCCGGGACCTCTTGGGCGCCTTCGTCGTACGCCGCCGCTGCCGCGTAGACCATCAGCCGGGCCGCCTCGGTGCGCAGGGCCATCTCGGCGACCTGGTGGGCGACGGCCTGGAGGTCCTTCAGCTTGCCGCCGAACGCGTCCCGTCGGCCGGTGTGGGCGAGGGTCGCGTCCAGGGCCGCCTGGGCCATGCCGACCGCGAAGGCGCCGACGCTCGGGCGGAACAGGTTCAAGGTGCCCATGGCGACGCGGAATCCGCGGTCGGGTTCGCCGATGACGTCGTCAACGGTCACCGGTACGGCGTCGAGGGCGAGGGCGCCGATGGGGTGCGGGGAGAGCATGTCGAGGGCGGTGCCGGTGAGGCCGGGCCGGTCGGCGGGGAGCAGGAAGGCCGTGACGCCACGGGCCCCCGCGCCCGCTGTCGTACGGGCGAAGACGGTGTAGAAGTCGGCTTCGGGGGCGTTGGAGATCCAGCACTTCTCGCCGGTGAGGCGCCAGCCGGTGGGGCCGTCGGGGGTGGCCGCGAGTGACAGGGCCGCCGCGTCGGAGCCCGCGCCCGGCTCGCTCAGCGCGAAAGCGGCCACCGCGCTGCCCGCGCTCACCCGGGGCAGCCACTGTTCGCGCTGGGCCGGGGTGCCGTGGGCGTGGACCGGGTGGGCGCCGAGGCCCTGGAGGGCGAGGGCGGTCTCCGCCTCGGTGCAGGAGTGGGCCAGGGACTCCCGCATCAGGCACAGGTCGAGTGCGCCGGAGGTGAACAGCCTGGACAGCAGGCCCAGTTGGCCGAGTTCGGCGACGAGGGGACGGTTGACGCGGCCCGGTTCGCCCTTCTCGGCGAGCGGTCGCAATCGGTCGGAGGCCAGCGTGCGCAGTTCGGCACACCAGGCGGCCTGTGCCGGTTCGAGCGAGAATGCGGGCATCGCCGGTCCTCCCTCCGAGGCCACCGGTCGCGACCCCTTCCCCGACGGTATCGCGCACAGTTGACTGCCGTCACCAACACGATACGCTCGTTCTGCGCGCCCACCATTTCGCCCATCACGGCAAGGGGGGAACCGCCATGGACCCCACGCATCCCAGGCAGCCCGGGTACGGCAGGGTTCCCGAGGAGCGCACCGCCCCCGCCCGACAAGCCCCCTCGGCCCATGTGGACACCTTCGCGCGCGACCATCTGCCGCCCCCGGACCAGTGGCCCGAGCTCCGCCTGGACCTGCCCGAGCTGCGCTACCCCGACCGGCTGAACTGCGCGGCCGAGCTGCTGAGCGGCGCCGGTGCCGCCCCCGGGCGCCCGGCGTTCCGTACCGCCGCCGGCGAGGTGTGGACGTACGGCGAGCTGCGCTCCCGCGTCGACCGGGTCGCGCATGTCCTGACCCGGGATCTGGGGGTCGTACCCGGCAACCGGGTCCTCCTGCGCGGCCCCACCACACCGTGGCTCGCGGCCTGCTGGCTGGCGGTGCTGAAGGCCGGTGCGGTCGCGGTCACCGTGCTGGCCCAGCAGCGTCCGCACGAGCTGAGCACGATGTGCGAGATCGCCCGGGTGCGGCACGCGCTGTGCGACATCAGGGCCCTGGACGACCTCACCAAGGCGGGGATACCGGGGTTGCGGATCACGACGTACGGCGGCGACGGCCTCGACGACCTGCTGAACCGTCCGGTGCCCGGCACCCCGTACCCCGCCGTGGACACCGCGGCCGACGACGTGGCGCTGATCGCGTTCACCTCCGGCACCACCGGCCGCCCGAAAGGGTGCATGCACTTCCACCGGGATGTGCTCGCCGTCGCCGACACCTTCTCGCGGCACGTGCTGAAGCCGCACGCGGACGACGTGTTCGCGGGCAGTCCGCCGCTCGGCTTCACCTTCGGGCTCGGCGGTCTGGTGGTCTTCCCGATGCGGGCCGGGGCCAGCGCGCTCCTCCTCGAACAGGCGGGCCCCAAGCAGCTGTTGCCGGCCATCGCCGAGCACCGCGTCTCGGTCCTGTTCACCGCGCCGACGGCGTACCGCGCGATGCTCGACGAGCTGGACGCGTACGACACCGGCTCCCTGCGCCGCTGTGTCTCGGCGGGCGAGAACCTGCCCGAGGCCACCTGGCGGGCCTGGTACGAGCGCACCGGCCTGCGGCTGATCAACGGCATCGGCGCGACCGAACTGCTGCACATCTTCATCTCGGCGGCCGACCAGGACATCAGGCCCGGCACGACCGGGGTTCCGGTTCCGGGGTGGCACGCGCGCGTGCAGGACGAGGACGGCGTGCCGGTGCCGGACGGCACGCCCGGGCTCCTCGCGGTGCGCGGTCCGGTCGGCTGCCGATATCTCGCCGATCCGCGCCAGGGCGCGTATGTGCGGGGCGGCTGGAACATCACCGGGGACACGTACGTCCGGGAGAGCGACGGGTACTTCCGGTACGTGGCCAGGGCCGACGACATGATCATCTCGGCCGGGTACAACATCGCGGGCCCGGAGGTCGAGGAGGCCCTGCTGCGCCATCCGGACGTCGTGGAGACGGCCGTGGTGGGGCGGGGCGACGAGGCGCGCGGGCAGGTCGTGGTGGCGTATGCCGTGCTCAAGGAAGGCGTGAGGCGGGACGCGGAGGCGCTGCGCGCGTTCGTCAGGGGGGAGCTGGCACCGTACAAGTGTCCGCGCGAGATCGTCTTCCTGGACGCGCTGCCGCGGACGGCGACGGGCAAGCTCCAGCGCTTCCGGCTGCGCGCCGACCCGACGCCGACCTGACCCCACCCTGACGTGATCTTGACCGAAAGTCATTCACCTGGGGTAGTTGACCAGCGGAAATGGCGAACAGCAGTGATTCCGGCGGCCTAAAATGATCAACGTGTCCGAACAGCACGCCCCGCGGTCTCTCATTGTCACGCTCTACGGCGCGTACGGCCGTTTCATGCCCGGCCCGGTACCCGTCGCCGAGCTGATCCGGCTCCTCGCCGCGGTCGGTGTCGACGCGCCCTCCGTACGGTCGTCCGTGTCCCGCCTCAAGCGGCGCGGCCTGCTCCTGCCTGCCCGTACGGCTCAGGGCGCGGCCGGGTACGAACTCTCGCCGGACGCCCGTCAGTTGCTCGACGACGGCGACCGGCGCGTGTACGCCGCCACCCCGCCCCCGCACGACGAGGGCTGGATCCTCGCCGTGTTCTCCGTCCCCGAGTCGGAGCGCCAGAAACGCCACGTGCTCCGTTCCCGGCTGGCCGGACTCGGCTTCGGCACGGCGGCCCCGGGCGTGTGGGTGGCCCCGGCACGCCTCTACGAGGAGACCCGCCACACCCTGGAGCGGCTGCGCCTGGACCCGTACGTCGACTTCTTCCGCGGCCAGCACCTGGGCTTCGCGGCGACGGGCGAGGCGGTCTCCCGCTGGTGGGACCTGGCCGCGATCGCCAAGGAGCACGAGGCGTTCCTCGACCGCCACGCGCGCGTGCTGCTCGACTGGGAGAAGCGCGCGGACACCCCGCCCGAGGAGGCGTACCGCGACTACCTGATGGCTCTGGACTCCTGGCGCCACCTGCCGTACACCGACCCCGGGCTGCCCGCCCACCTGCTCCCGGCGGACTGGCCGGGCGTCCGCTCGGCGGCCGTCTTCCAGGGGCTGCACGCCCGGCTGCGGGACGCGGGGTCCCGGTTCGCGGGGCTGTGATTCGCGCAGCTGTAATTCGCGGGGTGGCGGTGCGAAGGACGGCGGGTGGAGGCCCTCTACAGCGCCGAGGTCAACTCCCCAGTGTCAGCCGGGGTTTGGGCTCGTCCGAGCGTCCGGTGCGTGGGCGCCGGCCGCCAGCCCGGTACGGCATCGGCCAGACGACGCCCGGACCCTCGTAGCCCTGCTCGGCCGCCGCGTGCAGGGTCCAGTTCGGGTCGTAGAGATGGGGGCGGGCCAGCGCGCAGAGGTCCGTACGGCCCGCCAGGATCAGGGAGTTGACGTCGTCCCAGGAGGAGATCGCGCCCACGGCGATCACCGGGGCGCCCGTCTCGTGACGGACACGGTCCGCGAACGGGGTCTGGTACGAACGGCCGAACTCCGGCTGCTCGTCGGCCACCACCTGGCCGGTCGACACGTCGATCGCGTCGGCGCCATGGGCGACGAAGGCGCGCGCGATCGCGACGGCGTCCTCGGCCGTCGTACCGCCGTCGGCCCAGTCCGTGGCCGAGATACGGACGGTCATGGGGCGCTCCTGGGGCCACACCTGCCGTACGGCGTCGAAGACTTCTAGGGGGAAGCGGAGGCGAGCGGCGAGCGGGCCGCCGTACGCGTCCGTGCGGTGGTTGGTGAGTGGGGAGAGGAAGCCGGAGAGCAGGTAGCCGTGGGCGCAGTGGAGTTCGAGCAGGTCGAAGTCTGCGTGGGCGGCTCTGCGGGCGGCTGCCGTGAACTGCTCGCATATTGCCGCGAGTTGAGCGTGCGTCAGTTCGTGCGGAGTCTGGCTGCCCGGCCGGTAGGGGATCGGGGACGCGGCGACGAGCGGCCAGTTGCCCTGCTCAAGCGGCTCAGCGCCGTAGACGGCCTCCCACATCAGCTTCGTCGAGCCCTTCCGACCTGAGTGGCCGAGCTGGATGCCGAGTGCGGTGCCCGGGGCCTGGGAGTGCACGAAGGCGGTGATGCGCTGCCAGGCCCCGGTCTGCCGGTCCGTGTAGAGGCCGGCGCAACCCGGGGTGATGCGCCCTTCCGCGCTGACGCACACCATCTCGGACATCACCAGGCCGGCGCCGCCCAGCGCTCTGGCCCCCAGGTGGACGAGGTGGAAGTCGCCGGGGACACCGTCCGTGGCCGAGTACATGTCCATGGGGGACACGACGACGCGGTTGCGGAGGGTCAGTCCGCGCAGCCGGAAGGGCGTGAACATCGGCGGGGTCCCGGTCGGACAGCCGAACTCCCGCTCCACGGCCGCGGTGAAGTGCGGGTCGCGCAGCCGCAGGTTGTCGTGGGTGACGCGGCGGCTGCGGGTGAGGAGGTTGAAGGCGAACTGGCGCGGCGGCTGGTCGAGGTAGAGGGGCAGGTTCTCGAACCACTCCAGACTGGCGCGGGCCGCCCGCTGGGTGGAGGCGACGACGGGCCGCCGCTCCTCCTCGTACGCCGCCAGCGCCTCGGGCAGGGTCGGCCGCTCCTCCAGACAGGCGGCGAGCGCGAGGGCGTCCTCGACGGCGAGCTTGGTGCCGGAGCCGATGGAGAAGTGGGCGGTGTGGGCGGCGTCCCCGAGGAGCACGACGTTGCCGTGCGACCAGCGGTCGTTGACGACCGTGCGGAAGGTGGTCCACGCCGACTTGTTCGCGCGCAGCGGCCGTCCGCCGAGGGCGTCCGTGAAGATCTTGGCGCAGCGGTCGGCCGATGCCGCTACGTCGCTCTCGTCGAAGCCCGCCGCCCGCCACACCTCCTCCCGCATCTCGACGATCACGGTCGAGGAGTCGGCGGAGTACGGGTAGCCGTGGAGCTGCATCACGCCGTGCGCCGTCTCCGCGATCTCGAAGCGGAAGGCGTCGAAGGCGAAGTCGGCGGCGAGCCAGAGATAGCGGCAGCGGTGGGTGGTGAGCCGGGGCCGGAACTCCTGGGCGTAGGCCTCGCGGGTGGTGCTGTGCACGCCGTCGGCGGCGATGACCAGGTCGTACGTCTCCGCCAGCCACGCCGGGTACGGCGCCTCCGTGCGGAAGCGCAGTTCGACGCCGAGCGAGCGGCAGCGGGCGTGCAGGATCTCCAGGAGCTGTTGTCTGCCGAGGGCGGCGAAGCCGTGGCCTCCGGAGGTGTGGCGGGTGTTGCGGTGGACGATGTCTATGTCGTCCCAACGGGTGAAGTGTTGTTGCAGGGCTTCGTATACGGCCGGGTCGGCGTGCTCTATGCCGCCGAGGGTTTCGTCGGAGAGGACCACTCCGAAGCCGAAGGTGTCGTCGGGGGCGTTGCGTTCCCAGAGGGTGATCTCCCGATCGGGCCGGAGGCGTTTGAGCAGGGCTGCGGCGTACAGGCCACCGGGGCCGCCGCCGATGATCGCGATGCGGTGGGGGTGGTTCGGATGCGCCGGCGGGTGCGGGTTCGTTGTGGCTGGTCGCGCAGCTCCCCGCGCCCCTGGGTAGGCCGCCCCTGACGTTGGTTTCATCGTCCCCGCCATTTCGGGGGGCGCTTCTCGGTGAACGCCGCGTGGAACTCCTTGTAGTCCTCGCCGGTCATGAGGAGGGCCTGGGTGGCGGCGTCCAGTTCCACGGCTGCCGCCAGGGGCATGTCCAGTTCGGCGGTGAGGAGGGCCTTCGTCTGTGCGTACGCCAGTGCCGGGCCCTCCGCGAGGCGGTGGGCCAGTGTCCGGGCCGCCTCGTCGGCGCGGCCCTCGTCGGTCAGTTGGCTGATCAGGCCGATGCGCTCGGCCTCGGGCGCCCGCACCGGCTCGCCGAGCATCAGCAGGCGGGTCGCGTGACCGAGTCCGACGACCCGGGGCAGCAGGTAGGCGGCGCCCATGTCGCCGCCGGAGAGGCCGACCCGGGTGAAGAGGAACGCGAAGCGCGCGGACGGGTCGGCGACACGGAAGTCCGCGGCCAGCGCGAGAACCGCTCCGGCACCCGCCGCCACGCCGTGCACCGCCGCGATCACCGGGAAGGGGCACTCCCGTACGGCCCGCACGACCTGCCCGGTCATCCGGTTGAAGTCGACCAGCTGGGCGGTGTCCATGGAGAGGGTGGCGCCGATGATCTCGTCGACATCGCCGCCGGAGCAGAAGCCGCGGCCCTCTCCGGCCAGCACCAACGCCCGTACGGATCTCTCCCGGGACAGCTCGGCGAGCAGGTCGCGCAGGTCGGCGTAGGCGCCGAAGGTGAGGGCGTTGAGTTTCTCGGGACGGGCGAGGGTGACGGTGGCCACGCCGGTGGGGGCGAGGTCGAGGCGGAGGTGGTGCCAGGTGGAGGTGCGGGGGGTCGAGCCGGTGAAGGGACTCATACGCGGCCTCCTCGTCACGCGGGGGACGGCTGCGTATGAATTTATCACTCATCTGTGACTGTCGTCATGACTACGCGATACATCGGGGACCGCGGCGGCGGCCTGTTCCGGTGATCCGGTCCCGTCACGAGGCGTCAATAGCGCGGTAACAGTGGGAGTGGTCAGGGGAGACGGGCCGTTGGTGTGGGTAAGCCGAACGGTGAGCGGGGCCGTAAGTCCCGCGCGGCGCCCGACCAGTGCCTCGGCCGGACCCCGCCGTACCATTCCTATTGTTGAAAGCAGGACAGCCTGCTCCATGAACGGAACCGCCGTGCAAGAACCCCCCGCCCCCGCCTCCTGGCGTATCGCCCTGCCGCACACCGCCGCGGCGGTGCCTGTCGCCCGCGCGCTGGTCCGCACGGCTCTGACCGAGCTGGAGCATGCGGCGGCGGACTGCGACACGGCGGAACTGCTCACCGCGGAGCTGGTGGCGAACGCCGTGGAGCACACGGCCGGGGACGCGCCGATAGAGCTGGTGGTGGAGCTGCTGCCGACCAGTTGCCAGGTCGAGGTGCACGATCCCGACCCGGCGCCGCCGGGGAATCTGACGCGGCCGTTGTCGGAGGAGCCGGATCCCTGGCAGGAACACGGGCGGGGGCTGCTGCTGATCCGGACGCTGAGCTCGTCCTGCGGCCACCGGACCACGGACTCGGGCAAGGCGGTGTGGTTCCGGGTACCGGTGGTACCGGCACAGTGGCGTCGGGCGTAGGGGTTCGCGGGGCCCGGGGGCGGCAGCCCCCGGCAACGGGGGGGGCGAGAGACTCCTCAGGCCAGCGAAGCGACCAGCACAGCCTTGATCGTGTGCAACCGGTTCTCCGCCTCGTCGAACACCACCGAGTGCGAGGACTCGAACACCTCGTCCGTGACCTCCAGCGACTCCAGCCCGTAGGTCTCGTGTATCTCGCGCCCGACCTTCGTGCCGAGATCATGGAACGCCGGCAGACAGTGCAGGAACTTCACGTCCGCGTTCCCCGTCGCCCGCAGGACATCCATCGTCACGGCGTACGAAGCCAGCGCCGCGATCCGCTCGGCCCACACCGCCTTCGGCTCCCCCATCGACACCCACACATCGGTGGCGACGAAGTCGACACCCCGTACGCCCTCCGGCACGTCCTCGGTCAGCGTCACCCGTGCGCCACTCGCCTCCGCCAGCTTCCGCGCGCCGGCGACGACATCCTCGGCGGGCCAGTAGGCCCGCGGTGCGACGATCCGTACGTCCATGCCGAGCAGCGCGCCGGTGACCAGATACGAGTTGCCCATGTTGAAGCGCGCGTCGCCGAGGTAGGCGAAGGCGATCTCCGTCAACAGCTTGTCGCTGTGCTCGGTCATCGTCAGCACGTCGGCCAGCATCTGGGTGGGGTGCCAGTCGTCGGTAAGACCGTTGAACACCGGCACCCCCGCGTACGCGGCCAGCTCCTCGACCGCCGCCTGGCTGTCGCCCCGGAACTGGATCCCGTCGTACATCCGCCCGAGCACCCGCGCGGTGTCCTTCACGGACTCCTTGTGACCCATCTGCGAGCCCGACGGGTCGAGATACGTCGTCGAGGCGCCCTGATCCGCCGCCGCGACCTCGAACGCGCAGCGCGTACGCGTCGAGGTCTTCTCGAAGATCAGCGCGATGTTCTTCCCCACCAGGTGCCGCGTCTCGGCGCCGGCCTTCTTCGCCGCCTTCAGCTCGGCGGCCAGGTCGAGCAGGCCGCGGAACTCCTCCCCGGTGAAGTCCAGCTCCTTGAGGAAATGGCGCCCGGCGAGGGCGGTGGGGACAGTCGCCATGGGGGCGCTCCAGGTGATCCGGCAGGGCGTACAGGACGTGGACGAATGGAAGTCTATACGACTCCTAACATTTCTATGCGGTCAGGTTTTCGAGCCCGCCCGCGACGGACCGGGAGTCGGGGACACGGACGAGCCACGCCCCGCTACATCACCGCATCCCGCTGCACCGGACAGCTCATACAGCGCGGACCGCCCCTCCCCCGCCCCAGCTCGCTGCCCGGGATCTCTATCACCTCAAGGCCCTGCTTGCGCAGATGCGTGTTCGTGGTCGCGTTGCGCTCGTACGCGACGACCACACCCGGCTCGACGGCGAGGACGTTGCAGCCGTCGTCCCACTGCTCCCGCTCGGCCGCGTGCACGTCCTGTGTCGCGGTCAGGACGCGAATCTCGCTCAGGCCGAGCGCGGCGGCGATCGCCCGGTGCATGTGCTCCGGCGGATGGTCGGTGACCTTCAACTCCTTGTCCCCGACGCCCGGTTCGATGGTGTACGAACGAAGCATGCCGAGCCCGGCGTACTGGGTGAAGGTGTCTCCGTCGACCATCGTCATCACGGTGTCGAGGTGCATGAACGCACGCCGCTTGGGCATGTCGAGCGCCACGATCGTCTCGGCCGAACCGGCGGCGAACAGCTTGTGCGCGAGCATCTCGACCGCCTGCGGCGTGGTGCGCTCGCTCATGCCGATGAGTACGGCGCCGTTGCCGATGACCAGGACGTCCCCGCCCTCGATGGTGGAGGGATAGTCCGCCTGGCCCTCCGACCAGAGATGGAAGGTTTCGTCACGGAAGAGCGGGTGGTGCCGGTAGATCGCCTCGAAGTGCACGGTCTCCCGCTGCCGGGCGGGCCAGCGCATCGCGTTGATGGAGACGCCGTCGTAGATCCAGGCCGAGGTGTCGCGGGTGAAGAGGTGGTTGGGGAGGGGGCCGAGAAGGAAGTCGTCGAGGTCCATGACATGGAAGCGGACCGAGGCCGGTTCCGCGTGCGCAGCCAGGAACTCGCGCTTGGTGATGCCGCCGATGAGCAGCTCGGCCAGCTCGGCGGCGGGCAGGCTCTCGAAGGCGGCCCGGAGATGGTCGGTGGCCAGCGGCCCGTACTCCTTCTCGTCGAAGACCCGGTCGAGCACGAGGGTGCGGGCCGCCGGGATCGCCAGGGCCTCGATGAGCAGGTCGCCGAAGAGATGGACGACGACGCCCCGGTCGCGCAGGACGTCGGCGAAGCCGTCGTGCTCGGCACGCGCACGGCGCACCCACAGGACGTCGTCGAAGAGAAGGGCGTCCTTGTTGCTGGGGGTGAGCCTTTTGAGCTCTAGATCCGGCCGGTGCAGGATGACGCGGCGCAGCCGCCCGGCCTCGGAGTCGACATGGAATCCCATGCCTCCATCCTGACCACTTCGCACCCTGTTCACCCGCTGGTCGGCGGTATATGTGCGATAACCCTCCACACCCCACCCCTCCATCTCGTCCCCTTGACGATAAGCAGCCCCATCGGATATCGTCTACCTGACGACAAGGGGTGCGGGAGTGCCGTCGAACGGACGCTCCCGCACCGGACGAGGGATGGACGACAGGCACATGGCCGACATCACCCGGCGCCTCGGATGGCGCCATCTGCGCGGCACTCCCACCGCCCACATCCGCCACCACCGCTCCGGCCGACTGGCGCACGACGGTCCCGGGCTCAGCTTCTGGTTCCGCGCCCTGACCGCCACACTCTCCGAAGTCCCGGTCGACGACCGGGAGTTGGCGATGACCTTCCATGCCCGTACGTCCGACTTCCAGGACGTGGCGGTCCAGGCGACCGTCACCTACCGCATCAGCGACCCCGCTCTGGCCGCCGCCCGCCTCGACTTCTCCGTCGACCCGGACACGGGCGTCTGGCGCAGCGCGCCCCTGGAGCAGCTGTCGACGCTGCTGACGGAGACGGCCCAGCAGCATGCCCTGGATGTCCTGGCCCGCACGGCACTGGCGTCCGCGCTGGTCGACGGGGTGGCGTCGGTGCGGGAACGGGTCGCGGCGGGGCTGGCCGCCGAGCCACGTCTGCCGGCCACGGGCATCGAGGTCGTGGCCGTACGGGTGGTGGCGCTGCGGCCGGAGCCCGAGGTGGAGCGGGCGTTGCGGACGCCCGCCCGCGAACAGATTCAGCAGGAGGCCGACCGGGCGACGTACGAACGTCGTGCGGTGGCAGTCGAACGCGAGCGGACCATCGCCGAGAACGAGCTGGCCAGTCAGATCGAACTCGCCCGGAGGGAAGAGCAGTTGGTCGACCAGCGGGGTACGAACGCCCGCCGGGAGGCCGAGGAGTACGCGGCGGCCGACGCCGTCCGGGCAGAGGCGGAGGCGGCGCGGGTCGTACGGCTGGCGGAGGCCGAGGCCGCGAGCGTGCGCGGGGTGGGCGAGGCGCGGGCCCAGGCCCAGACGGCGTGGCTGCACGCCCACGCGGACGCGGATGTGGCGATGCTGCACGCCCTGACAGGCACCCGGCTCGCCGAGAACCTGCCCCGGATCGACAGCCTGACGGTGTCACCGGACGTACTGACCGGCCTGCTCGCCAGGCTGGGCGGAGCGCGGGAGTGAGCCTCGCTCCGCGGGCCGTCATGGTCCACCGCACCACGGAGTACGAGGAGTTGGTGGCCCGGCACGGCACGCACGGCCAGGCCGCCTTCTTCCTTCGCTCCCGGGGACGGGACATCGAGGAGATCGCCGAACGCCACCGCCGCACCCACAGGTCCATGGCGGAGGTGACGGCGGCAGTCCCTCTGACCTGGCGTCAGACCCGGGTCGAGCGGGCCGACTTGGACCGTTTCCTCTTCGGGCCGGAGGACGTGGTCGTCGTGGTCGGACAGGACGGGCTGGTGGCGAATGTCGCCAAGTACCTCACCGGGCAGCCGGTATTGGGCGTCGACACCGATCCCGGGCGTAATCCCGGGGTGCTGGTAAGACACCGCCCGGCAGCGGTGGCGGGTCTGCTGCCCGCGGTGTTCGCGCGGGACACCGGAGTCGACGAACTGACCATGGTCGAGGCGGTCGCGGACGACACGCAGCGGCTGGTCGCCCTCAACGAGATCTACCTGGGGGCACCCGGCCACCAGACGGTCCGGTATCGCCTGGGCCTCGGCGACGACAGGGGTGTCGCCGAGGCCCAGGCCTCGTCCGGGGTACTGGTGGGAACGGGGACCGGGGCGAGCGGTTGGCTGCGGTCGCTGTGGCAGGAGCGGGGCGCCGCCCTCTCCCTGCCCCGCCCCACCGACGACCGCCTGCTGTGGTTCGTACGGGAGGCCTGGCCTTCACCGGTCACCGGGACGTCGTTGGTGGCGGGCGAGTTGGCGTCGGGAGCGGAGCTCCGACTCACGGTGGAGTCGGAGCGGCTGGTGGCGTTCGGGGACGGGATGGAGGGGGATGCGGTGCAGTTGACATGGGGGCAGACGGTCCGGGTGGGGGTGTGCGGGGAGCGGTTGCGGTTGGTGGGCTGATGCTGAGGGGGTGGTTTCAGCGCCGGCCGGCACCACCAGCCCGTCTGGGGGTCTCCCCTCTGGGGGAGTTTGAGGACGAGGCCCCTTCAGGGCCGAAGGGGGGTCCGGGGGCGCAGCCCCCAGGTACAGGATGGGACGCGTAGGGGCGGGGGGGGCGAAAGCCCCCGCCGCCCCTACAGCGCTACAGCGCTACAGCGCTACAGCGCTACAGCCGCGGATCCACCGGCTCCGACTCCAGCGCCAGCACACCGAACACCGCCTCATGCACCCGCCACAGCGGCTCCCCTTCCGCCAACCGGTCCAGCGCCTCCAGCCCCAGCGCGTACTCCCTGATAGCCAGCGACCGCTTGTGGTTCAGGAACCGCCCCCGCAGCCGGGCAAGGTTCTCCGGCCGTGTGTACTCCGGACCGTAGATGATCCGCAGGTACTCACGCCCCCGGCACTTGATGCCGGGCTGCACCAGTCGCCCCTTCCCGTCTCGCACCACCCCGCCGAGCGGTTTGACGACCATGCCCTCACCGCCCCGGCCGGTCATCTCCAGCCACCAGTCCACGCCCGCCCGCACCGACTCCGCGTCGGCCGTGTCCACGTACAGCCGACGGGTCGTCTGCAGCAGACCCGTACGGTCGTGCTCCACCAGCCGGTCCAACAGGGCCAGTTGCTCATCGTGGGGAAGCCCGGCCAGGCTTCGCCCCTCCGTCGCCAGGACCTGGAAGGGCGCCAGACGAACCCCGTCGAGCCCTTCCGTCGGCCAGCAGTAGCGCCGGTAGGCGGCAGTGAACGCCGAGGCGTCCGAGGCCCGTTCGCGCTGACGCGCGAGCAGGTCCTGTACGTCGATGCCACGCGCCGCCGCACCCTCCAGCGCCGCCAGCGCCTCCGGGAACACCGCCCCGGAGGCTGCGCCCACGGCCGCGTACTGCGACCGCAGCAGCCCGGACGCCTTCAGCGACCACGGCATCAACTCGGCGTCCAGGAGCAGCCAGTCGGTGTCGAGTTCCTCCCACAGGCCGGCCGCGTCCGCAGCCACCCGTACCCGGCCGAGGATCTCCTCGGTCACCGTCGGATCGTCGACGAACGGGCGCCCGGTACGCGTGTACAACGCCCCCGTAGGACCGTCACCGACACCGCCTCCGCCATCACTGCCGGCGCTCACACCGAACCGTTTCCGAGCCACCTCCGCGTCACGGCACACCAGCGCCACCGCCCGCGAACCCATGTGCTTCTCCTCGCACACGACCCGCGCGACCCCGTCCGCCCGGTACTGCTCGAACGCCTCTGCCGGGTGCTCCAGATAGCCGTCCACGTGGGACGTCGCCGTCGGAGCCATCGTCGGCGGAAGGTACGGCAGCAGACGCGGGTCCACCGCGAACCGGCTCATGACCTCCAGTGCCGCTGCCGCGTTCTCCTCCCGGACGGTGACCCGGCCCGCGTGGCGCGTCTCCACCACCCGGCGGCCGTGGACGTCCGCCAGGTCCAGCGGCCGGCCGTCGTGCCCGCCCGGCGCCTCCGACCGCAGCGGCCTGACCGGCTCGTACCAGACCTGCTCCGCCGGTACGTCGACCAGTTCCCGCTCCGGCCAGCGCAGCGCGGTCAGCTTGCCGCCGAAGACGGCACCGGTGTCGAGGCAGATGGTGTTGTTCAGCCAGCTCGCCTCCGGGACGGGGGTGTGGCCGTACACCACGGCCGCCCGGCCCCGGTAGTCCTCCGCCCACGGGTAGCGCACCGGCAGGCCCAACTCGTCGGTCTCACCGGTCGTCTCGCCGTACAGCGCGTGCGAGCGCACCCGGCCCGACGTGCGGCCGTGGTACTTCTCGGGCAGACCGGCGTGGCAGACCACCAGCCGACCGCCGTCGAGGACGTAGTGACTGACCAGGCCGTCGATGAACTCCCGCACCTGGGAGCGGAATTCGTCGCTCTCGTCGGCCATCTGCTCGATGGTCTCGGCGAGTCCGTGGGTGTGCTGGACCTTGCGGCCCTTGAGGTGACGGCCGTACTTGTTCTCGTGGTTGCCGGGTACGCACAGCGCGTTGCCCGAGCCGACCATGGACATCACACGGCGCAGCACGCCCGGGCTGTCCGGGCCGCGGTCGACGAGGTCGCCCACGAAGACCGCGGTACGGCCGCTCGGGTGCACCCCGTCCTCGTAGCCCAACTTGCCGAGCAGCGAGTCCAGTTCGGCCGCGCAGCCGTGGATGTCACCGATGATGTCGAAGGGCCCGGTGAGGTGGGTCAGGTCGTTGTAGCGCTTCTCGGTGCGGACCTCGGCGCTCTCGATCTCCTCCACACCGCGCAGGACGTGCACCTTGCGGAATCCCTCGCGCTCCAAGTGGCGCAGGGAGCGGCGGAGTTCGCGGATGTGCCGGTGGATGACCCGGCGGGGCATGTCGGCCCGGTCGGTGCGGGAGGCGTTGCGTTCGGCGCAGACGTCGTCGGGCACGTCGAGGACGACGGCGATGGGCAGGACGTCGTACCTCCGCGCCAGCTCGATCAGCTGCTTCCGGCTGCTCTCCTGGACGTTGGTCGCGTCGACGACCGTACGGCGGCCCGCCGCGAGTCGCTTGCCGGCGATGTAGTGCAGGACGTCGAAGGCGTCCCCGGAGGCGCTCTGGTCGTTCTCGTCGTCGGCGACCAGGCCTCGGCAGAAGTCCGAGGAGATGATCTCGGTCGGCTTGAAGTGCCGCCGCGCGAAAGTGGACTTGCCCGAGCCGGACGCCCCGACCAGCACGACGAGGGAGAGGTCTGTGACGGGCAGCACGCGCCCCTTGTTATCGACACCTGTGACGTTCTCGACGCTGCTCATGCGGCCTTCGCCTCCTTCTCTTCCTTCGTGCCGGTCCCGGTCCCGGTCCCGGTCCCGTTCTCGGTCTCGGTCTCGGTCCTCATCGTGAACACGGCCATCTGGGTGGGCGGACCCACCTCCGGGTCGTCCGGCCCGACGGGCAGGAACTCCGCCTCGTAGCCGTGCCGTTCGGCCACCGCGTCCGCCCAAGCGCGGAACTCCTCCCGGGTCCACTCGAAGCGGTGGTCGCCGTGGCGGCTGTGGCCGGCCGGGAGGGTTTCCCAGCGGACGTTGTACTCGACGTTCGGCGTCGTCACGAGGACCGTGCGGGGGCGGGCCGCGCCGAACACCGCGTACTCCAGGGCCGGCAGACGGGGCAGGTCGAGGTGTTCGACGACCTCGCACAGTACGGCCGCGTCGTACCCCTTGAGCCGCTTGTCGGTGTAGGCGAGCGAGCCCTGGAGCAGCTTGACGCGCGCCGCCTGCCGCTCACCCATCCGGTCGAGCTTCAGCCGCCGCGAGGCGATGGTCAGCGCGCGCATGGACACGTCCACACCGACGATGTCGGTGAACGCCGTGTCCTTGAGCAGCGCCTGCACCAACTGGCCCTGTCCGCACCCGAGATCGAGCACCCGGGCGGCCCCGGACGCCTTCAGCGCCGCGATGATCGCGTCCCGGCGCTGCACGCCGAGCGAGGTCGGCTTCTCCTCCGGCTCCGCCTCCGTCTCGTCCTCGACGGCGTTGTCGATCTCCTCGACCTCGCTGTCGTCGGTCTCGGCCAGCCGGACCAGTTCCAGTCGCTCCATGGCCTGCCGGGTCAGCGACCAACGACGGGACAGATAGCGGCTGGTGATCAGCTTCTGCTCCGGGTGCGCGGGCAGCCAGCCCTCACCGGCCCGCAGCAGTTTGTCGACCTCGTCGGGCGCCACCCAGTAGTGCTTGGCGTCGTCGAGGACCGGCAGCAGGACATACAGATGGCGCAGCGCCTCGGCGAGCGTCAGCGTCTCCGATTCGAGGACGAGACGCACGTACCGGGAGTCGCCCCACTCCGGGAACTCCGTGTCCAGCGCGACCGGTTCGGCCGTCACCGTCCAGCCGAGCGGCTCGAAGAGGTTCCGTACGAGGTCGGCGCCGCCCCGGGCCGGCAGTGCGGGCACGTCGATGCGCAACGGACGCGCCTGGTCCGGGAGTTCGGGCTTCGCCCGGCACTGGCCCTTCATCGCGCTGCTGAACACCGCGCTCAGCGCGACCGCGAGCAGCGAAGAGGCCGCGTACGGGCGGTCGTTGACGTACTGCGCGAGTGCCGCGTCGGGTGCGCCGCCGCGTCCCTTGCCCTTGCCGCGCCGGACCAGTGCGACCGCGTCGACCTCCAGCAGCAGCGCGGCCGTACAGCGCTCGTCGGACGCCTCGGGGTAGAGAACGTGCGCGGTGCCGTAGGACGTGGAGAACGTCTGCGCGTTGTCGGGATGCTTGTGCAGCAGGTAGCCGAGATCGGTCGCGGGACGTTCGGGGGTGCCGGTGGTGCTGATGGTCAGGAACACGGTGGCCAGGCCTCAGAGAAGGGGTTGAACTGGGGATACTTGCTGTGCGTCAACGTACAGCGAACGCTCCCGGCGTACTCAGGCATTTTCCCCGCGGCGGCTTCGCCGACAGTCCGGCGTCCGGCACCCGGTCCCACCGCCGAAGCGGAGTCGATTCTCTCGATTCCCGCAGGTCGGGGCCAGGATCCGGAGCGATGTGGCATGATCCGCTGCCATGTCGTCACTGCCCTCGTGGTCGTCAAGAGCCCGTCGCCGTCTACTGGTCGTGCTGCTCGCGTCCCTGGCGACCGCGGGCTCCACCGCGGCCCGGGTCGACACGGCGCCCGACGCCAGGGCGGGAGCCTCCACCACGGCCGCGACGCCCGACCGACTTCGCTACGACGTCACCCTGCGCGCCGATTCCGACGGCTCCCACTGGACCGGCCGGCAGCGGATGTCGTTCCGCAACGCCTCCGATCGGCCCCTGCGCGAGGTGTATCTACGCCTCTGGGGCAACGGCGACGACGGATGCGGCACGTCAGGCAAGCCGTCGCCCGTCAAGGTGTCCAAGGTGCGCGGGGGCACCCCGGGCCGCCTCACCGTGGGCTGCACGGCACTGGGCATCACTCTGCCGAAACCGCTCGCACGCGGTGAACGGACGACCATCGCCCTCGACGTGTCCATCACCGTGCCCGAACGGAACAACCGCTTCGGCCGCGAGGGCGCGTTCCGCTTCCTGGGCAACGCGCTGCCGGTCCTGGCCGTGCACGACGCGAAGGGGTGGCACCTCGATCCGTATGTGGCGACCGGCGAGAGCTTCTATGCGCTGGCAAGCGACTTCCGGGTGCGCCTCGACCACCCCACGGCCCTCAAGGTCCCCGCGACCGGGCGCACTTGGACCCGCCCCGGCAGGCCCGGCCGGACGGTCACGCACAGCGTCGCCGAGCGGGTACGGGACTTCGCGTGGGCGGCGGGCCCGTTCCGTACCGCGACCGAGACCTCGCCCGGGGGCGTGCGCGTGAAGTCGTACTGGGCGCCGGACACACCCGCTGCGGGCGTCCGCCTCAACCGCCGGGACGGCGTGGCCGCCGTCGACCGGTTCGGCAAGGAGTTCGGCCGCTATCCGTACGGCGAGATCGACCTCGTGATGACCAGCGGGTTCGGCGGCGGCATGGAGTATCCCGGCCTGGTCGTCCTCGGGACCACCGAGGAAGGCGGCGCCACCGTCCATGAGGTGGCGCACCAGTGGTGGTACGGAATCGTGGGCAACGACGAGTACAACTCGCCCTGGCTGGACGAGAGTTTCGCCCAGTACGCCAACGCGCGCTTCTATGGCTGGGACGGCTTCGACTGCTCGTCGGAGGGCGACTGGCCGAGCGCCGGCGCCGCGCTCACCAACTCGATGGCCTACTGGTCCACGCACCGTGGCGAGTACTACCTCCTGTACACGACCGGCCCCTGCGCCCTGGCGGATCTGGAGCGCACGCTCGGCGCCGGCACGATGGCCCGGCTCCTCAAGCGGTACGCCCACGACCACTGGTACGGCGTCTCCACCACCGCCGACTTCAAGAAGGCGGCCCAGTCCGTGACGGACAAGGACCTGGGCCCCTTCTGGAAGCGGCACCGCATCCGCTGAAGCCACCCGCGAACCGGCTGCCCGGCTCCCTCCCGCCCTCCTCCTCTACTCCGCCGCCGCCAGCAGCCGCTTGGTGAACGGGTGCGACGGCTCGGTCAACACCCGTACCGCCGGGCCCTGTTCGACCAGTTCACCCGCGTCGAGAACGGCGATCCGGTCGGCCAGCGACGCGATGTCCAGGTCGTGTGTGATGAGGACGACGGACAGGTCGTCGCGCCCGCGCCGCAGCCCGGCGAGGACGTCGAGGAGACCGCGCCGGGTGACCGTGTCGAGGCCCGAGGTGATCTCGTCGCAGATGAGGACGCGGGGCCGGGCCAGCAACGCCCGGGCGAGGGCGGCACGTTGCAGTTCGCCGCCGGAGAGCCGACCGGGCAGCCGGTGGGCCTGCTCCTCGGTGAGCCCCAGTTCCGCGAGGGCCGCGAGGGCTTCCGCCCAGGCGTCCGCGGCTTGGGCGCCGCGCAGCCGTACGGCAGTACGGGCGACCTGGTCGACGACGGACCGGTACTCGTCGAACGCTGCTCGCGCGTCCTGGAACACGTACTGCACGGCGGCCAGTTGACGCCGGTCACGGGCACGCAGGCTACGCGGGAGGACGTTGCCGTCGAGGGTCACCCGGCCTTCGTGGTCCCGGTGGAGTCCGGCGAGGCACCGGGCGAGGGTGGTCTTGCCGCTGCCCGAACGACCGACGACGGCGAGGCATTCGCCCGCGTGCAGACCGAGTTCGGGGACACGCAGGACCTGGGTGCGGTGGTGGCGGGCGGTGAGATTCTCGACGAGAAGGGCGGGGCCGCCGGTCCGCTCGTCGGCGCCGTGGTCACGGGTGCCGTCTCGGTCACCGAACTGTGGTGACCCGGCCAGGAGTTCACGGGTCCACGCATGTCGGGGCGCGCGCCACACACGTTCCGTCGGGCCGGACTCGACGACCCGGCCCTCGTACATCACCAGCACCTCGTCGGCCAGCGCGCGGACGACGTCGAGGTCATGACTGAGCAGGACCACGGCGATGCCCTGCGCGACGACGGCCGTCAGCTCGTCGACGATGCGGCTCTTCGTCAACGCGTCCTGGCCCGTGGTGGGTTCGTCCGCGACGACGACCCGGGCACCCAGCAGCAGCGCCTGGGCCAGCACCACCCGTTGCTGCTGGCCGCCGGAGAGCTGGTGGGGGTAGCGGCCCAACAGGGTCTCCCCCTCGACCAGTTGGGCATCCGCCAGGGCGCGCAGCACACGGGTGCGAGCTTCCGTCCGGCGTACTGCCCGGGGCAGGTCCCGTACCTGTTCGCGGGCGATGTCGCCGAGCAGGGCGCCCACCCGGCGGGCGGGGTTGAGGACGGCGGCGGGATGCTGGGGGACGTATCCGATCGGCCCCCCGCCGGACACCCGTACCTCGCCCGACACCCGGGCGCCTGGCGGGTGTTCGCCGAGCAGAGCCAGGCCCGTGGTGGTCTTGCCGCTGCCGGACGCGCCGACCAGGGCGGTCACCCGGCCGGGGAGGACACGGAGGCTGACTCCGTCGACGAGGGGCCGGCCGTCGATCTCGACGCGGAGGTTCTCGATCTCGGCGACAGGTGTGTCGGCGGGGTCGTTGACGGGGACGGTCATGCCTGTCGTTCCTTCTCGCCGGTACGTCGGCTGTCACGGGTACGTCGGTTGTCGCCGGGGCGCCGGTTTCCGCCGAGGCGCCGCACGCTGCGGGTACGTCCGTCCAGCGCCGCGTCGAAGAGCAGGTTGCTGCCCGTCGTCAGCGCGACGATCAGCAGCGCGGGCACGACCACGGCCCAGGGCTGCACGAACAGCCCGGTGCGGTTGCGGTCCACCATGACCGCCCAGTCGGCGGCATCCGGCGCGACCCCGACGCCGAGGAAGGCCGCCGTGGCCACCAGGTACAGCACGCCGGTGAGCCGGATGCCCGCGTCGGCGGCGAGGGTGCGGAGGATGGCGCGGCCGACATGGCCGACGGCCATGCGCCACCAGGTCTCGCCCTGCATACGCAGTGCCTCGACGGCCGGGCGGGCGGCGGCGTCGGCCGCCGCCGCGCGCACGATCCTGGCCGCGTCCGGGATGTTGGCCAGTGCGACGAGCAGGGCGAGCCCGACCGCGCCCGGTTCGAACACCGAGGCCACCAGCAGGATCAGCAGCAGCGAGGGTACGGCGAGCAGTACGTCCAGGGGCCGCATCAGCAGCTCCTCCAGCCAACTCCGGTGTGTGAGCGCGCTGATGAGGCCGATGGGCAGCGCCACGAGGTAGGCGAGCGCGGTCGCGGCCAGCGCGGTCACCACCACTGGCCGGCCGCCGTGCAGCACCTGCTGCCACACGTCCCGGCCCACGAAGTCGGTGCCGAGCCAGTGCCCGTCCCCGAGCGTGAACGAGACGGCCCGCGGCCCCGGTTCACCCGCGAACAGCGGTCCGAGCAGGGCGAGGACGAGGGGTACGCCGATGACGGCGGCCCCGAGCGCGAAGCGCGAGATGCCCTTCACGCGGCCACACCCGCCCGGGGCGCGAACCGGTGCGCGACCAGATCGGCGCCCAGGTTGAGGACGACGGTGAGCACACCGAACACCACCGCCAGCCCCTGCACGACCGGCACATCGCGTTCGGCGACGGCGTTCATCAGCACGGTTCCCAGGCCCGGGATCACGAACAGCGCCTCCACGACGATGACTCCGCACAGCAACCAGTCGACGGTGCGCGCGAGTTGCTGCGCCGCGGGGGCCACGGCATTGGGCAGGGCGTGACCGTACCTGACACGGGCGCCCGGGATACCGTACCGGCGCGCCTGGGCGACGTACGGCGAGTTCAGTGCGTCGACCATGCCGGCCCGGACGAGCCGGGACAGTGAGCAGACCGGCCGGGACAGCAGAACCAGCACGGGCAGGACCAGTGCGGCGGGGTGGCCGAGCAGGTCGGTGCCGTAGCCGACGGCGGTCGGCGGCAGCCAGCCCAGCCGGAGGGCGAAGACGGTCACCAGCAGCACCCCGAGGGCGAACTCCGGTACGGCGTACACGCCGAGGGTGACGGAGCTGACGAGCCGGTCCACGAGCCGCCCCTCGTGCCGGGCGGCGAGTACACCGAGCCCGACTCCCAGCGGAATCAGCAGCGTTACCGTGATGCCCGCGAGCAGCAGTGTCGGCCCGAACCCGTCCTCGATGTATGTGCCGACCGGGCGTCCAGAGGTCAGCGAGGTGCCGAAGTCCCCGTGCGCGAGGCCCGTCACCCAGTCCAGCAGCCGTTCGTACGCGGGCCGGTCGAGGTGCATGGCCTCGCGGATGGCCGCGATGCGCGCCGGGTCGGGCTGGTCCCCGGCGAGTGCGACGGCCGCGTCGCCCGGCAGCGCCTCGGTGAGCGCGAAGACCAGCAGCACCACGGCCACGGTCTGCGCGCCGCCGAGAAGCAGCCGCCGGACGACGAAGGAGCGCAGTCCGCTCACGCCAGCCAGACCTTGTCGAACCGCGCCCAGTCGAGCGAGTTGGCGGGCGCCTTCGCCTCAACCCCCTTGACCTTGTTGGCGGTTCCGAGAATCCAGTCGGCGAACCCCCACACCAGGAAGCCACCCTCGGCGTACAGCCTGCGCTGCATACGCTCGTACACGGCGGTCCGCTCGGTCTTGTCCTTCGTCGACTGGGCCTGCTGGTAGAGCGCGTCGAAGTCCTTGTGGTGCCACTTCGTCGCGTTGGTGGTGGAGTCGGTGAGCAGTCGCTGCGAGATGTGCGCCTCGATGGGCATGGCGCCGGAGCGGTAGCAGCAGATCGTGCCGGAGTCGAGGATGTCGCTCCAGTACGAGTCCTTGCTGCCCACCTTCACCTCGATCGTGACGCCCGCCTTCGCGGCCTGGTCGCGGAAGATCCCGGCGGCCTCGGTGAAACCCGCGGCGACCTCCGAGGTGTCGAGCGTGACCTTGAGGTTCTCGGCTCCGGCCTGCTTCAGCAGGGCCTTGGCCCGGTCGAGATCCTGGGCGCGCTGCGGGAGATCGGCGGCGTAGTACTCGTACCCCTTGCCGAACAGGTCGTTGCCGACGACACCCGCGCCGGACAGCGCGCCGTCGACGAGTTCCTGCCGGTCGGCGATGAGGAAGAAGGCCTCGCGGACGCGCTTGTCGTCGAAGGGCGCGCGGTCGGTCTTCATCGCGAAGCCCTGCATGGCGCTGTTGCGCAGCCGCACGATCTCGATCTGCCCCTTGCCCTCATGGGCTCGCGCGGTGGTCGGGTTGAGTTCGTGGGCGTACTCGACCTGGCCGCCGAGCAGCGCGTTGACGCGCGCCGACTCCTCGTTGGCGACGACGAACTCGATCTCGTCGAGGTGCGGGGCGCCCTCCCAGTAGTCGTCGTAGCGGCGGAAGAGCGCGGACCGGCCGGGCGCGAAGGACACGAACCTGAAGGGACCGGACCCGACGGGCTTCTTGTCGAAGTCGGTTCCGGTGGCGCCGTCGGGCACGATGTACGCGCCGAACGAGGCCAGGATGTTGGGGAATTCGGCCGTCGGCCGCTTCAGTACGAACTCGATCCCGTGCGTGCCGGTGGCCCGGCTGGCGTCGAGGTCGATCGGCTCGAGGGACGCCTTCGCCCGGAACGTCCGGTCGGGGTCGGCGATCCTCCGGTAGCTGTACAGCACGTCCTCGGCGGTGACCGCCCTGCCGTTGTGGAAGGTGGCCCGGCGCAGGGTGACCTGCCAGCGGTCCAGGGTCTTGTTGGCCTCCCACTTCTCGGCGAGGCGGGGCTGCGCGGAGAGGTCGGCGCCGTAGTCAGCGAGCTTGTCGTAGAGCGCCTTCGCGCGGGCCGCGTCGGCGAACAGACTGGCCAGATGCGGGTCGAGGGTCTCGCTGGCACCCCCGCCGGCGAAGGCGGCGCGCAGCCGTCCGCCGCGTCTGGGCGTGCCACTGTCGGTGCCGCTGCCGTCGGACGTGTCGTCCGTGGAGTCGGCGCAGCCCGCGAGGCCGAACACGCCGAGCGCGGCGGTTGTGCCCACGGCGGTGAGAAATCCGCGTCGGCGCAGGGCAGACAAGTCGTGCATGGGAGTCCTTCGGTGTCTCGGGAGGTACGGAGATGTGTGTGGCTGTCGGCGATGGCGATGGCGTCGGCGTCAGTGCCGCAGACGCGCGACGAGGTGCAGCCGGTCCGCGTCGGTCGTCTCACCCGGCAACTCGCCCTCCTGCCAGGAGGGTTCGGTTCGCGGGCCCGGCCCGTCGTGCAGTTCGAGTACGTCGAAACCGTGCGCGGCGAGGACGTGACGCAGCTCCAGTGGGAACAACAGCCGCCAGGCTGACCGCTGTTGACTGGGCGGCGTACCGTCGTCGGCCGTCCAGTCCCGTACCCGGCGCAGTAGCCCGGCCGTCCGGTCCACGGTGAGTGTGGTGACGGAGCGGTAGGCGGTGCCCTGCCAGGTGAAGCCTCCGACGGCCGGGGTGTCGAGCAGGTCGGTGCGCCCGAGGAAGTAGGCGCCGTTGCGCATCTCGGCGACGAGTAGGCCGTCGGGGGTAAGGGCTCGTCGGCAGGAGGCGAGGAATCCGTCGAGCTGTTCGTTGGTGTGGCAGTACAGAAGCGCGCTGTCGAGACAGACGACGGCGTCGAAGGCGCCGGTGCCCAGTTCGAACCCGGTGAGATCGGCGCCGACGTACTCAGGGCCGGGGTGCTTCTCGCGGGCGTGCGTCAGCATCGCCTCGGAGAGGTCGGCTCCGGTGACGGTCCGCCCGGCGCTGTGCAGATACTCGGCGTCGCGTCCCGTGCCGCACCCGATGTCGAGCACACGTGACCCGCCTCCGTGCCGGCGCAGACAGTCCTCGGCCCAGCGCCCGGCCAGCCGGTCGGGGTCGGGGAAGCGCGCCTCGTACAGCTCGGGGTGGTCGGTGAGCAGGTTGCCACTGCTCACAGGACGTTTCCCGGCAGGACTGTTCACAGAGCGGTCCGTGTCATCACGGTTCACAGCACCTTCCTGGGTATCGCTGTTCACACCGCGCTCCTCTCCGACACGGGCGCCGGGCTCGCCGGCAGTGCCCCCAGCCGGTGCAGCCAGGCCACGCCCCCGGCCGACGCGAGGCCGAACACCGCGCAGCACGCCCAGGGCAGCCATTCGGAGCTGCCCCGGTCACCGGCGTCCATGGCCCATCCCACGACCGTGTTGCCGACGGCGGCGGCGACGCCGGAGACGACGTAGAAGATGCCGAAGTAGGTACCCGTCAGCTCGGGCCGGCCGAAGCCGGGGATCAGCTCCATGACGAACGGTGAGGCGACCATCACGCCGAGGTTGAGGATCAGCACCCCCACCAGAACGGGTACGGCGGCCCACCACGACCCGTCTCCCGCCCCCGCCACCAGCATCGGCGGGACGAACGCCAGCCCCATCAGTGCCAGCCCCGCCGCGATCCAACGAGCCCTTGCGCCACGGGACTTGAGCGATCGGGTGATCCGGAGCTGGAAGGCGAGGTTGGCGAGTGTGCCGACGAGGAAGACGAGGCCCGCCGCGCCGTCCCAGCCGGTGGCCCGGCGGGCGCCGTCGGGGAGGAGCAGGTAGAGCTGGTTCTCCAGGGTGAACATGCCGACCATCGCGAGCGCGAACGCCACGAATACACGGTTGCCCACCACCTCGCGCCAGTCGGCGAGGACACCGCTCTTCGCGGGTTCGACCTTCCGGGCGGGCAGAACGAGGGCCTGGGCGACCGTGAGGACCGCGAAGATACCGGCGGCGGTGAGCGCGGACGCCCGGAAGTCGACGAGGAGCAGCGCGCTGCCGAGCAGCGGGCCGACCAGCGCACCTGTCGTGGCGAAGACGTTGAACAGCGCGAACGCCTCCGCCTTGTGGCCCCCTGCCTCCTGAGCGAGGTAGGCCCGTACCGCCGGGTTGAACAGCGCCCCGGCCAGCCCGCTCAGCACGGACGCGGCCAGCAGCACCGGCAATCCGTCGCCGAGCGCGAACAGCCCGAACCCGACCGTCCGCAGCCCGCACCCGGCGATGATCACCCCACGTGCGCCGAGCCGGTCGGCGGCGGAACCGCCGATGATGAACAGGCCCTGCTGGCTGAGGTTGCGCACCCCGAGGACGATGCCGACGACGGCCGCCGACATCCCGAGGTCCTCGCTGAGGTGGGTCGCGAGGTAGGGGATCAGAAGGTAGAAGCCGGTATTGACGCCGAGTTGGTTGACGAGGAGCAGTTGGACGGCGAGCGGGAAGCGCCGCATCTCACGCAGCGTCCCCATGCCCGACCCCCTTTGCTCCTGGCGCCTCTGCTCCGAGCGCCTGCGTTCCGGACCCTTGGACCCCGGTCTCCTCAACTCCGAGTCCGGGTCTGCCACTTGTCCGTACGAGGCCGTCGGTGCCACCGATTCCGGACCACGGGTCCCGGGCCAGCAGCAGATGTCCGTCCAGGTCGGTCCAGCGGGCGCGGTCGGCGAGATGGACGGCGGGGGCGATGCCGAGGGTGCTGGCGGTGAGGCAGCCGAGCATCAACCCCGTACCGCTGCCCTCGATCAACCCGGCGATCCGCAGGGCCGCGTGCACCCCGCCGCACTTGGCGAGCTTGACGTTGATGCCGTGCACGCGCCCGGCGAGCCGCCGCGCGTCCTGAAGGTCCACCGCGTCCTCGTCGGCGATGAGCGGCACCGGCGACCACTCGGCCAGGGCCCCGAAGGCCTCCGGGTCGCCGGGGACAACCGGCTGTTCCACCGCCTCGACGCCGAGTTCGGCGAACCGGGGCAGCAACTCCCGTGCCTGGGTGATGCTCCAGGCCCCGTTGGGGTCGAGGAGCAGACGTACGCCGGGCGCCGCGTCCCGGATGACACGTACGCGCTCCACGTCGTCCTCCGGGTCGGGCGCCCCCGCCTTGACCTTGACGATCCGGAAGCCGCTCGCGGCGAGCCGTCGGGCCTCTTCGGCCGCCTTCCGCACCGAGGTGATGCCTATGGTGCGGGCGGTCGCGGCGACGGGCGCGGCGGACGCGCCCAGCAGCCGGTGCACGGGGACGCCGGCGCGTTTGCCGACGAGGTCGAGGAGCGCGGACTCGACGGCGGCGGTGACAGCGGCCGGTGTGTTGCCGTCACCCGCCAACTCCCCTGCCCGCAGAGCCTCCAGGGCGTCCTCGGGGTCGGCGAAGCGGCTCAACTCCACTTCCCCGAGGTGCCGTTGGAGCGTGTCGGCGTCGAGGCCGTAGTACACGCTGGTGACGGCTTCACCGTGGCCGTGCAGCCCCTCGTGTTCGATGCCGAGCCACACGGCGTCGCGGGCGGCCATGGTGGAGCGGGAGATGCGCAGCGGCTCGGTGAGTTCGAGGCGGACGGTGCGCAGGCTGGCCTTCACTGGTTCCTTTCCTGCGGGGAGAGCGGGTCGGTCACACGGGTGCAGCGCACCCAGCCGGTGGCCTCGGCGGCGCGGGGGTGCGGTATCTCGACCGGGCGGGTGACCGCCGTGTTCGGGTCGAGACCGTGGGCTAGGGCGAAGTCGTCGTCGTAGACGGTGCCGAGGTAGCGGTGCGGACCGTCGGGGAAGACGGTGGCGACGACGGCGCCGGGGTGGACGCGGGCCGCCCAGGCGGCGACGCGGGCGACGGCGCCGGTGCTCCAGCCGCCGCTGACGAAGCTTTCGCGGGCGAGTCTGCGGCAGCTGTCCACGGCTTCGGCGGGGCCGACCCAGTGGACCTCGTCGAAGGCGTCGTAGGCGACGTTTCGCGGGTGGATGCTGCTGCCGAGGCCGCGCATCAGGCGGGGCCGGGCGGGCTGGCCGAAGATGGTGGAACCGGTCGCGTCGACGCCGATGAGCCGCAGTGCGGGCCAGCGCCGGCGCAGTGGTCCGGTGATTCCGGCACTGTGCCCGCCGGTGCCGACACTGCACACCAGAATGTCCAAGTGGTCGAGCTGGGCGGTGAGTTCGGCGGCCAGGGAGGCGTATCCGGCGATGTTGTCGGGGTTGTTGTACTGGTCCGGCCAGTAGGCGTCGGGCAGCGCGGCAAGGAGTTCACGCAGGCGGGTGAGTCGCGCCGCCTGCCAGCCGCCCGGTGTGGCCGGCCGGTCGACGATCTCCAGCCGTACTCCGTGCGAGCGCAGCAACTGCCGCATGGAAGGTTCCAGTTCGCTGTCGCCGACCAGTACGACGGGGTGCCCGAGTGCCTGCCCGGCGAAGGCGAGCCCGACTCCGAGGGTGCCGGAGGTGGACTCCACCACCGATGCGCCGGGGCGCAGTTCGCCCCGTTCACGGGCACCGAGGAGCATGGACACGGCGGCGCGTGCCTTCATCCCGCCCGCCCCGAGCCCTTCGAGTTTGGCCCAGAACCCCGGTTGCGGGCGCGGGAGTTCGGCGGTGATCCGGGCGAGTGGGGTGTGTCCGAGGAGCGCCAGCAGCTCATGGCGTGCGGCAGGGGCGGAACGTAGGGCGGTGGTGGTCATCGCAGGCCGCTCCCGCCGTAGCAGTGGATGGCGCCGGGGCCGCCGTCGAGCCAGAAGAAGGGGTACGGCTCCGCGCACACCGCGCTCACACCGTGCCCGAGGAAGCGGGGCAGGATCGCGCTGCCGGTCTGGGCGAACATCACCAACTGCCGTCCGTGCGCGAGTGCGTGGCGCCGAAGCGGCTCGAACGTCCCGTTGCCGAGTGTCATCCCGGAGGCGAGTACGGCGTCACAGTGTCCGCTCTCCAGCTCGGCGAGGGCGTCGGTGGCCACCGGCTCGCCCCACTCCGTCGCGCCGCCTTTCAGATCGCACGCCACATAGTTCAGCCCGCGTGAACGCAGCGCCTCCAGAAGGGAGTTGACGACGCCGACGACGAGGACCGTGGCCCCGGCGGGCAGGTCGAGCAGCGCCACGACGGTCTGCGCCCGGGCCCTCGACTTCGCCAGCGAGGACCCCGCCGGGAGCCGTACCGTCCGGGCGCCGTGCTCGGGGGTGTGCGGGGTGATGTGCATGAGGTAGGCGTCGAGGGCGGCCACACGCACCGGCAGCAGGGGGTGTCGGAGGAGCCCGGCGATCTCCGCGCCGACGCAGGTGTCGATCGCGCTGTCCGGCAGCTCTCCGGGTTCGACCGCGCACGACCCGACTGCCGCGCCCAGCCGCAGACTGAGCACCTCGTTGCGGTACCCGCTCCCCCGCCCCTCGTGCCGTACGGCCTGCCGGGTGGAGAAGGCCACGGCGATGCGCAGACCCGCCGGATCGGGTCCCAGCTCACCGGCGAGGGCACGGTCGGCCAACCCGTCGTAGGAAACCGCTGAGGCGACTGGCGAGAAGAGCTCCGTACCGGCCGCCGGGGCGACAGTCGACGTACGCGGTCCGGCGTTCACTTGATCACCAGTCCGGCGCGCAGCGTGTCCAGCAGGGAGTCGACGCGGGCGCGGGCACCGAGTCCGTCCGGGTCGGCCGCCATGACATGCCCCAGGTACTCGTTGTTGCTGCCGGCCGCCCTGACGATGGCTCCGGGTTCGGTGAGCTGCACCTCCAGCACGCCTTCCTGGGCGCGGAGTCGGTCTCCGCCGGTCAGCGACTCCAACCGCCCCTCCGTCTCCGGGACGAGAAAGCCGATGGCGGCGCTGCGCAGACCCGTTTCGGTGCGGCGCAGGTCGGGGGCGTGGCCGAGGGAGACGTCCACGAAGGCGGCGGCGAGGTCGATGCCGGTGACATGGCGGACGAGTTCGGTGATCCGGTTGCCGGCCGGGCGGGGGTTCACCTCGATGACACGCGGCCCCGTGGAGGTCAGCTTGATCTCCGTGTGCGCCACGACGCCCTCCACCAGACCGAGCGCCTTCAGTGCGGCCAGCGCGGTCTGCTCGGCGGCCTCGGTGTCGGCGGCCGAGAGCGCGGCCGGGAACATGTGGCCGGTCTCGATGAAGGCGGGCGCTCCGCCGATGCTCTTGTCGGTCACGCCCACCACCTGCACCGCGCCCGCACAGGACACGGTCTCGACGCTCACCTCGGGCCCGTCGAGGAGCTCTTCGAGGAGTACGACGGGCGGGCGCCGCTGCCCCCGGGCGTTGACCGGGAACGCGCTCAACGCCCTGCACGCCTCGGCGAGTTGGGCCTCGTCGTCGACGCGGCGGACGTACATCCCCGCACACAGGTCGACCGGCTTGACGACCAGCGGATATCCGATGGCTGCGGCCTCGCGCACGATGTCGGCCCACTCCTCGCACACGGCGAAGCGCGGCCCGGGCACCCCGGCGTCCGCCAGCACACGCCGGGTGGCGTCCTTGCGGCAGGCGTTCTCCACGGCTTCGGGGCCGGATCCCGGCAACCCGAGATGCCCGGCGATCCGGGCGACCGTGGGCAGGTAGTAGTCGCACGAGGTGATCACCCCGTCGAAGCCGAACACCCCGTGCAACCGCTCGACGTACGGCAGCAGTTCGCCGAGATCGTTGGTGTCGGCGGTGACCACGTTGCGGGCACCGAGCAGCGGATGCGCGGCTCCTTCGGGCGCACTGCGCAGGTAGTGGTGCAGGTCACGGGTGAGGAACGTGAACTCGTGCCCGCTCTCCCGGATCGCTCGCGGCAGCAGCCTGCTCATCGATCCGACCCAGCTCTCGACCACCAGCAAATGAGCCACAACTCCCCTTTCCACCCTGACGGTTGCGGCCGTCAGGGCAGCGCGAAAGCGCCCCCGTCAGGGAGGGCTCCGGACTTGACCGTGGACACGTTATCGATAATCGTTTTCATTGTCATCTGATGACCCGACGATTGCCGAATCCGATACCGGAACCGAGATTGCGAGACCCGTGCCCCGTCCCCCACGCCGTTCGGCCCTGCTGTGCGCCCTCCTGGCAGGCACCACAGCCCTTCTCCCCGCACCGACGGCCCAGGCCGCTGCCGCCCCCATCAGCTTCGACACCTGTCCCGACTCCGTACCGAGACCGGCGGCGCCCGAGACCGTCGAGTGCGGCTGGGTCGACGTACCCCTGAACTGGGACGCTCCGGCGGACGGCCCACGGCTGCGGATCGCCGTCTCCCGGGTCCGCGCCTCCGGTACGGCCGTCGAACGTCGCGGCATCCTGCTGGTGAACCCGGGCGGCCCGGGCGGCTCCGGGCTGCCGTACGCGGTCACGAAGCGGGCGAAGCTGCCCGAGAGCGTGCGGCGCGCCTACGACGTGATCGGCTTCGATCCACGGGGCACCGGCCTGAGTTCACCCGCCGACTGCGGTGCGATGGGGGGCCTGTTCGACAGCGACCGTCCGCACGCGGACCCCGTACCCGTGGGCCCCCGGGCCGAGTCGGCGTACCTGCGCTCGCTGCGCGCCCTGGCGGACGACTGCGCGGCGGGCGTCGGCGACGAGGCGCTGCCTCACCTCTCCACGGAGCAGACCGCGCGGGACATGGACGCGATCCGTGCCGCTCTCGGCGAGCGCCGGACGAGCTTCCTCGGTGTCTCGTACGGGAGTTATCTGGGTGCCGCCTACGCGGCCCGATTCCCCTACCGGGTAGGGAGGATGGTGCTGGACAGTGTCGTCGGCCCGTGGGACTGGTACCGCTTCGACGTCGTCCAGAGCCGGGCTCTGCTGCGCCAGCGCGACACCTTCTTCGACTGGACCGCCCGGCACCCGGACCGATTCGGGCTCGGCGACGACGCCGGGACGGTGCGCGGCGCGTATCTGCGGGTGCGGGACTCACTTCGTGAGCGGCCCGTGGACGGGTTCGGGGCTGCGGCCTTCGACCGGGCCGTCTACCGCGCCCTCGGCCGGACCGAACGCTGGGCGGGACTGGCCGACGGACTGCGTACGTATCTGCGGGACGGTACGCCGGGCACCCTGCGGCCCACGACCGCCCTCGACTCGCCGGACTCCCGCATCTTCGAGGCGGCGAACCGGACGGTGAAGTGCGCCGACGGACCCGGCCCCGCCCCCGCCCGCGTCCTGGCCGACCTCCGCCGCACACGACGGCTGGACCCACAGCCCGTGCTGACCGGCATGGAGGCGTCGGCCTGCGCCTTCTGGCACCACCGGCCCGCCCGCCGTACGGCCCTGGGCAGCCCGGCCGCCCCGCCCGTCCTGCTGATCGCCTCCGCCCACGACCCGGTCACCCCGATCGAGGGCGCGCGCGAACTGCGCCGCCTGCTGCCCGGCTCCCGTCTGGTCACCCTCGACGACGACTACTCCCACGGCGTGTTCGCGAGCCGGGGCAACGCGTGCGTGGACTCGACGGCCGCGACCTATCTGGTCGACGGGCGGTCGCCCACCGCGGATGTGCGGTGTGCGGGACCGGGGCTGCCGACGGTGACCGGTCCGTAGCCGGCACCGCGGTGTACCCCGTCACGGCCGGAAAGGGCCGGTCGACGGGGTACGCGCGGGCCAGGGATCGGCCGCCCACCGGGGTTACGACAGCTGCGACTGCACCTGCGAGGAGATCAGCTCCAGGTGGTCCAGGTCGTCGAGGTCGAGGATCTGCAGGTAGATCCGCTGGGACCCGACCTCCGCGTACCGGCCGATCTTCTCCACCACCTCGGCCGGGGAGCCCGCCAGTCCGTTGGCCTTCAGTTCGTCGACCTCGCGGCCGATCGCGGCGGCACGACGGGCCAGTTCCCGGTCGTCCTTGCCGACACAGGCCACGAGCGCGTTCGAGTACGTCAGCTCGTCGGCCTTGCGGCCCGCCCGCTCGGCCGCCGCACGCACCCGGCCGAACTGGCGCTCGGTGTCCTCGACCGACGAGAACGGCATGTTGAACTCGTCGGCGTACTGCGCGGTCAGCCGCGGGGTACGGGCCGCACCGTGACCGCCGACGAGTACAGGGATCTTCGCCTGCGCGGGCTTCGGGAGGGCCGGCGAGTCGGTGAGGTCGTAGTGCGTGCCGTGGTGGCTGAACGTCTCGCCCGCCTCGGTCCCCCACAGGCCGGTGACGATCGCCAGCTGCTCTTCGAGACGGGCGAACCTCTCCTGCGGGAACGGGATGCCGTACGCCTTGTGCTCCTCCTCGAACCAGCCCGCACCCAGGCCGAGTTCGACCCGGCCGCCGGACATCTGGTCGACCTGCGCGACCTGGATCGCCAGGACGCCGGGAAGTCGGAAGGTGGCGGCCGTCATCAGGGTGCCGAGGCGGATGCGCCTGGTCTCCCGGGCGATTCCGGCAAGGGTGATCCAGGCGTCGGTGGGGCCGGGCAGGCCGTCCCCCGAACCCATGTGGAGGTAGTGGTCGGAGCGGAAGAACGCGTCGAAACCAAGGTCCTCGGTGGCCTTCGCCACGGCGAGCAGGGTGTCGTAGGTCGCGCCTTGCTGGGGTTCGGTGAAGATGCGAAGATCCATGCCCCCATCCTGCACTCGGACCCCGGTCAACCTCACCGGCACCCCCCGCCCCACGCCTCCCCGGGCGGGTGAAAAACCGTCAACCGCGTGCGAGGTGCGGGTCCGTACCAGTGACCCTCCACCGCGATGATCGTTGGCTCGGGCGGAGCCGGCCCGACCGGCGCCCGCGCCGGCACCGACCGGTCGGCCAGTTCGATTGCCGGCCCGCTCGCTCCGGGGCGCACCCGCGTCGGCTCCCCCGGGAGCCAGGGGCCTAGGAGGCCGTCCGTTGTCCGAAGAAGTCGTGCCGCAGCAGGCGGGGCCCGCACAGCCGAAGGGGCTGCTGCAGCAGATGGAGGAGCTGATGGCCGCTCTCAACGCAGATCTTTCCGCACTCGACGCGGATTTCCAGTCGGCGGGGGTGTCGTCGACGTCCGCGGAGGAGCCTGAGGCTGGTTGAGGCCGACCCCTGCTGGGAGCTCACTCTCCAGACAGGCCGGTGCGTCCGGGCCGGGCTGAAAAGCTCGGCCCCTGCCTGAAGGGGTCGCGGGGAACCGCGCGACCGGCCCCCGCCGGCCCGCACCAAGCCCGTCACGCCCCGCGGAGCGCCTACCCGGCCACCCGCTCCGCTCCCCCCGTCGCCTCCTTGGCCGCCAGTTTGCGCAGCATTTCCAGGACCCGGTCGCGGGACTCGTCCGCCGCGTCGATCGATTCCATGCACTGCCAGTACGTCGTCTCGTTGTCGGCCGCGCTGGCGATGCCGACCAGGGCCATGCCGGCCTCGCCGAGGAGCGCGCCGAGGCACATGAGGGCCTGGCGTGCGTCGCCCAGCTCGGTGAGCTGGGCCGCGCGTAACGCGCCGTCGGCGAGAGGCGGTTCGTCCAGTACGCCGCAGCCTCGGCCCGCCAGTTCGGTCAACCCCAGTGCCTCGCCCCGCAGTTCGGGCGGCCCGGTGACGGCGAGGCGGCTGCCTATCGCCTGTGCGAGGGCCTGTGCCTGCCACACCTCCGTCAGGGTCTGAGGCACACCTTCGCTGCTCGCGAGGGCACGTCTGCTCGTCAGGATGAGCCGCACCGCGTCCATGCGCTGCCCCCGTCTGTCCCCGACGCGCTGTTCGCACGTCCGCCCGAACCCAACCGTCCACTACCCAGAGTGAAGGCCTGTGGGACGAAAAGCCAGAGGAAGGCGGAAATCTGCGGACAACAAATAGAGAAAGGACCGGATCTCGACTCCGTAGAGTAACTACTCCTTTGTCGGGAACCTCTGTTCGTTGCGGTCGATCTTCGCGTCGAGGGCAGCCAGCGCGTCGATCCCGAGCACCTCGCACAGTTGGAGCAGATACGCGAGCACGTCCGCGACCTCGTCCGTCACGCGGTGGGCGGTGTCCGGGTCGTCCATCACCCGTGCCGACTCCTCGGGCGTCAACCACTGGAAGATCTCGACCAGTTCGGACGCCTCCACGCTGAGCGCGGCGGCGAGGTTCTTGGGGGTGTGGAAGGGCTGCCAGTTCCGTGCCGCCGCGAAGTCGGCCAGCCTGCGCTGGAGTTTCGCCAGGTCCAACCCGTCGCCGCGCTCCGGGTGTTCGAACTGCTCGGAGCCTTCACTGCGTTCCTGATCCGTCACGGCTCCAGGTGTACCACCGTCACCCCCGGCACCTCCTCCGCCCAGGACGCGTCGCTCACCGTCCCGAGGAGGCGGATGTGCCCGCGGTCGCACATCCGGGCCGCGAGCCGCAGGAGTTCCGCGCGCTGCCGTACGTCCAGCGAGCGGTCGAAGCCGTCGGCCAGGACCGTGAGCGTCTGGAGGGCGTCGGGCACCTCGCCGGGCCGGTCGACCGCCAGCACATCGGGACCGGTGAGCAGGACCAGCGCCAGACCCGCGTATCTCAACTCGCCGTCGCCCAGCCTGCCGAAGTGGGTGAGCGGACCGTCTCCCCGGTCGAGTACGGCACGCACGCGACCGTCGGCGACCTCGTCGGCGCGTACGTCCGAGACCGGGCCGGCGCAGCCCTCGCGGACGGCGCCGACCAACAGCCCGTGGCGGATGGCGCATTCGGACCGGGTGCGCCAGAGGACCTCGGCCAGGTTGTCGCAGCCCGGCAGGAGCCGCCCGCTGCTCACCGGCACCGCCGCGCGCATCCGGTCGGGCCGGGGATCGCAGGCGAAGACGGAGCGCAGGGCGACCACCATCTGCTCGGCGGCGGCGATGACCTGGCGCTGGCCGTCGGTCTTCCCGGCCACCCGCAACGGCAGCAGGGCCGTACCGAGCCGGTCGTCCGGCATCGGGGCGCGGGTGACCGACGCCGAACCGGCGGTGTGCCAGGCGGCCTGGACGGTGCGCCGGCTGGGATCGCGCAGGGCCGTCTCCAGCAGGACCACCCCGCCCGCGCTCAACCGCTCGCCCACGATGCGGAGTTCGGGTTCGGCCTGGACGGCGACGTCGAGCAGTACGGGACCCTCGGGGCCGTCCGCCGTACAGCCGATGCGGAAGCCGCGCCGACGCTGGGCGTCGGGCCGGGCGCGTTCCGGTACGCAGGCCGCCGGGTCCGGGAACGCCTCTTCGACGGCGGCGCCGGAGCCGAGGCGGGCCAGCGACTCGTACGCCCTGAGGGCGGTCGACTTGCCGCCGCCGCTCGGCCCGGCGAGAAGGGTGAGCCGCCCGAGCGGGAACCTGGCCCGGCGGTGCCCCGCGTAGGCGGACAGCCTCAGCTCGGTGACGCTCGGCCGCTCGGGACGCGCCGCCCCCTGCACTGCGGGGGCCGGGGCGGGCGGTAAGTCCAGTGGCAGGGTCATATCCGGACCGTAGGCCTCCGCCCGCGAGGCGAACCGTTCCGTCCGCCGCACCTTCCTACGAACGGGGGACGGATCTCGTGACGAACCCGGTCTCAGTGCCCCGGGACTCCCGCTCCCCCCATGAGCCCCCCGACCTCGGTGCCGGGCGGGGTGAGAAGGAACACGTTCCGGTCGACCCGGTGCATCCCGCTCGCGAGACCGAAGACGACACCCGTGCTGAAATCGAGGACCCGCTTGGCGGTGTCCGGCTCGGCGCCCGTCAGATCGAGGAGTACCGGTATGCCCGCCATCAGCGTCTCGGCGACCTCGCGCGCGTCCGCGAAGACGTTGACGCGCAGGACGACGAAACGGCGTCTGGCCTCGGTCTCCGCCTCGGGTATCGACCGGTGTCCCACCGCGGACGGCCAGGCGTCCCGGCCTCTCAGCGGTACGACCTGGGCGAGCCCCTCCCACTGTTCGTCGGTGGCGTCGTGGCTTCTCATCGGCACACTCCGCCCTGGCTCGCACTGACTGTCTGCATCAGCCAATTCTTACTCATGGTCACCCGATCGGCCCAATACGACACGCTCAGCGACCCCCTGTGTGAGAAAAATCCGAACACCTATACGTACCTCACAGCACTGACACTCTGGCTGTGCAGCGGGTGTAACCGCTCATGATCGGATCACGTGACATCGACGTAACGGGCAATTCGTACGCTCAGCGGTAGCAGGCCCGGCACGGAGAAGGACACCGCAGGACGAGAAAGGCAGCACGTGACCACAACCCCCACGACCACGCAGGTACGGACCGTGTGCTCGTACTGCGGGGTGGGCTGCGGAATCGTGCTGGACGTCGGGCTCGGACCCGACGGCCGGCGTACGGTCTTCAAGGCCTCCGGGGACAAGGCGCACCCCGCGAACGCCGGGCGGCTGTGCACCAAGGGCGCGACGACCGCCGACATGCTCAGCGCACCCGGCCGGCTGACCACCGCGCTGGTCCGGGACGGCCTGGACGACCGGGGCGAGGAGCTGGTGCCCGCACCTGTCGCGGACGCCATCGCCGAGACCGCGCGGCGGCTGCGCGAGATCGTCGACGAGCACGGGCCGGACGCCGTCGCCTTCTATGTCTCCGGGCAGATGGGCCTGGAGGCCCAGTACCTGGCGAACAAGCTGGCGAAGGGGTTCGTCGGCACGAACCAGATCGAGTCGAACTCCCGGCTGTGCATGGCGAGCGCGGGCACCGGATACAAGCTGTCGCTGGGCGCCGACGGGCCGCCCGGCTCCTACGACGACTTCGACCACGCCGACGCCTTCCTTGTCATCGGTTCGAACATGGCCGACTGCCATCCGATCCTCTACCTGCGGATGATGGAGCGGGTGAAGGCGGGGGCGAAGCTCATCGTCGTCGATCCTCGGCGTACCGCCACCGCCGCCAAGGCCGATCTGTTCCTGCAGATCAAACCCGGCACGGATCTGGCCTTCCTCAACGGCCTGCTCCATCTCCTGCACGCGAACGGGCACACGGACCCGGAGTTCATCGCCGCCCACACCGAGGGCTGGGAGGAGATGCCCGCCTTCCTCGCCGACTACGCGCCGGATGCCGTCTCCGCGATCACGGGCATCCCCGAGGACGACATCCGGGAAGCGGCGCGGATCATCGGGGAGGCCAGTGCTTCGGGTGAGTGGATGAGCTGCTGGACCATGGGGCTCAACCAGTCCACGCACGGCACCTGGAACACGAACGCCCTGGTCAACCTGCATCTCGCCACCGGCGCGATCTGCCGTACCGGCAGCGGGCCGTTCTCCCTCACCGGGCAGCCGAACGCCATGGGCGGCCGGGAGATGGGGTACATGGGGCCGGGGCTTCCCGGGCAGCGGTCCGTGCTCGTGGACGAGGAGCGGGCGTTCGTCGAGGAGCTGTGGGAGCTGCCGGCCGGCACGCTCCGCAAGGACGGCGCCGGGCACGGCACGATCGAGATGTTCCGGCGGATGGCCGAGGGGCACATCAAGGCCTGCTGGATCATCTGCACCAACCCGGTCGCCTCGGTCTCCAACCGCCGTACGGTCATCGAGGGCCTGGAGGCCGCCGAGTTCGTCGTCACCCAGGACGTCTTCGCCGAGACCGAGACCAACGCGTACGCCGATGTCGTCCTGCCCGGCGCGATGTGGACCGAGGCGGAGGGCGTCCTCGTCAACAGCGAGCGCAGTCTCACCCTCGCCCAGGCGGCCGTCGACCCGCCCGGCGACGCCATGGCCGACTGGCGGATCATCGCGGCCGTCGCCCGCGCGATGGGGTTCGAGGGCTTCGCCTACGAGAGCGCGGAGGACGTCTTCGAGGAGCTCAAGCGGGCGTGGAACCCGAAGACCGGCTGGGATCTTCGCGGGGTCACGTACGAGCGGCTGCGGGAGACTCCCGTGCAGTGGCCGGCGCCTTCGGTGGACGGTCCCGCGCGCAACCCCATCCGGTATCGGGAGAGGTACGGCGACAACGGGGCCAAGGAGGGCGAGGGACTGCGGTTCCCGACCGCCAGCGGGCGCGGTGTCTTCCATGCCCGGCCGCATCTGCCCGCCGCCGAACTGCCCGACGACGACTTCCCGTTCGTCCTCAACACCGGGCGTGTGCAGCACCAGTGGCACACGCTGACGAAGACGGGGAAGGTCGCCAAGCTCAACAGGCTGAACTCCGGGCCGTTCGTGGAGGTGCATCCCGAGGACGCGCGGGAGTTGGGGGTCGTGGACGGCGACTCGGTCGAGGTCGCCTCACGGCGCGGGCGGGCCGTGCTGCCGGCCGTCGTCACGGACCGGGTGCGAAGGGGTTGCGTCTTCGCGCCCTTCCACTGGAACGACCTCTTCGGTGAATACCTCAGCATCAACGCGGTGACGAGCGACGCGGTCGATCCGCTGTCCCTGCAGCCGGAGTTCAAGGTGTGCGCGGTGTCCTTGGTCAAGGTTCACCGCCCCGAGTCCGAGGTACGGCACCCCGAGGCCCCCGAGCCGGTTCGTCCTCAAGTGCCGGTCGCAGTACCGGAGTTCGCGTTCACGCCCGCTCCCCCGCCCGTCCTCAGCTCGCAGGAACGCCAGTACCTCTCGGGCTTCCTCGCCGGGCTGCCCACCGGTGCCGTGGGCATTCCCGTGCTGCCCGCCTCCGCTCCCTTCAGCGCCGAGCACGCCGACTGGGTGAACGGGATGCTCGCCGGCATGTACTCCAGGGCCGTGGACACCCCGCCTCAGGAACGGGTCGGCGTGGGTGTCGAGGTCGACGGACGCGAAGTCGTCGTGCTGTGGGCCTCGCAGACCGGCAACGCCGAGGAACTCGCCGGTGCGGCGGCCGAGCGGCTCAACGCCGGTGGTCATCGGGCGAGGCTCGTCGGCATGGACGAGGCCGATGTGACCGCCCTCGCGCACAGTGCCGATCTCCTCTTCATCACCAGCACGTTCGGCGACGGCGACGCCCCCGACAACGGCTCCGGCTTCTGGGACTCGCTCTCCGGTGAGCAGGCACCGCGGCTGGACGGCGTGCGGTACGCCGTCCTGGCGCTGGGCGACTCCTCGTACGACGACTTCTGCGGGCACGGGCGCCGACTGGACGCGCGGCTCGACGAGTTGGGGGCGGTGCGGATCGCGCCGCGCACCGACTGCGAGCCCGACTTCGAGCCGTCGGCGGACGCATGGCTCGACCAGGTGCTCGACGTGCTGGACACGAAGGACGCGCAGGCCACGAAGGACGCGCAGAAGCCTCGTTCACCGCAGCAGCAGCCGACGGGTACGACGGTCGCCCCGGCCGCCGCTCCCGTCCCCTCTCCCGCTGTGCGGTCCGCCAGGCCCGCCCCCTCGCCCGCCCGGCTCGTGGGCAACCGGCTGCTCAGCCTGCCCGGCGCGACCAAGGAGGTACGCCGGTTCACCTTCGACACGAGCGGTACGGCACTGACGTACGAAGCGGGGGACGCGCTCGGGGTACGGCCCGTCAACTCCACTTCGCTGGTGGAGGAATGGCTGGCCGTGACCGGACTGGACGCGTCAACCGGCGTGACGGTGGAGGGAGTTGGCGAGTTCTCGCTCTCCGAGGCGTTGCACCGGCAGCTCGACATCACCCGTATCACGTCCGACCTGCTGCGCTTTGTCTCCGAACGGGCCCGGGACAACCGTGAGTTGAAGAAGCTGATGCGGTCCGACAACAAGGACGGGCTGGCCCGGTGGTCATGGGGGCGGCAGGCCGTCGACGTGGTCACCGAGTACGGGGTGCGGGCGTCCGCGCAGGAGTGGGTGAATGTGCTGCGGCGGCTTCAGCCCCGCCTGTACTCCATATCGTCGAGCCCGCTCGTCGACCCCACGCAGGTGTCGCTGACGGTGTCCGTGGTGCGGTACGAGAACCTGCACGGCCGGCCGCGCGGCGGAGTCTGCTCGCCCTTCCTGGCCGACGCCGGGCCGGACACGGCGGTGCCCGTCTTCGTCCAGCGCTCGCCCCACTTCAGGCCGCCCGCGGACGCCTCGACGCCGATGGTGATGGTCGGGCCCGGTACCGGAGTGGCGCCGTTCGTGGGGTTCCTGGAGGAGCGGCGGGCGCTCGGACACACGGCGCCGAACTGGCTGTTCTTCGGCGAGCAGCACCGCGCCACCGACTACTACTACGAGGACGAGCTGAACGGCCTGGTCGCCGAGGGCACCCTGTCCCGCCTGGACACGGCGTTCTCCCGCGACCAGCGCAACAAGGTCTACGTCCAGGACCGGATGCGCGAGCACGGACCCGAACTGTGGCACTGGCTCCAGGAGGGCGCCCACTTCTACGTCTGCGGCGACGCCTCCCGCATGGCCAAGGACGTCGACCGGGCACTTCGGGACATCGCGGTGGCACACGGCGGCCTCAGCGAGGACGAGGCGGGTGTGTACGTGAAGCAGCTGACGGCGGCGAAGCGCTATGTGCGAGACGTGTACTGAATGCCGTGAAGTAGACCAAGGCGCCACAAAAAACTACTGACGGACATTCTTACCGGCCTCACACCGGACCCTTCACCTCCACCCGCGTGCGGCACACCGGGCACGATTACCTTCCGGTGTCGTGCACTTGGCAGAAACAGCGCCGGACGTCGTGGCGAAGACCGGACCCCTGCGACCGCGGACCCCGGCCACCGCGCCGGAGGCCGACGCCCCCGCGCAGTGGCATCGCGTCCTGACGCTGCTCGCGACCGTCAGTCTGTTCATCGGTACGCGAGCGGTGTGGACACAGGCCGCCAGTCACCGGCTCGTCGTCGCCGCCGTCATCTCGCTCTGCTATCTGTCGATCCTGGTCAGCGGAGTGCTGGCGCTGACCGTGCGCCGGACGCGTTCGCTCGCCCGCCTCGACCTCTGCGTCCTGGCCACGGCCGTGACCCTGACCCTGTGCACGTTCGCCCTGAACCACGCCGGGGGCGACGAGGGCGTCCTCACCGCGCAGGCCGCCCGTGAACTGGTCGCCGGGCACCCCGTGTACGGGCAGCCCTGGCCCTGGCTCTTCCAGCACAACCCCGACGTCGCCCTGACCCCGACGATGAACGGCGGCTACGACCTCACCTACGGCTACCCGCCCCTGGCCCTGCTGCTGACCGCGCCGCTTCTGTGGCTCGGGCACGGCGCGCTCGCGGCGACCGCGGTGACGACCGGGGCCCTGCTCTTCGGTGCGGTCACGCTGTGGCGGCTGCTGCCGGTGCCGTGGCGGTCGGCGGCGACCATGGCATGCCTGGGCTTCGGCTTCCTGCCGAGTTACGCGCGGCTCGGCTACCCGGCGATCCTCGGGCTCGCGCTGCTCGTCCCGGTGGTGGTGCACTGGCCGCGGATCGGCGCCGGGGGGCGGCTGGGGTGGGGCGGCCTCGCGCGGGCCGCCTGTCTGGGCGCGGCCTGCGCGGCGCAGCAGCTGCCGTGGTTCCTCGTGCCGTTCCTGCTGGCCGGGATCTACGCGGTGCGCCGGGGCGAGCTGGGCGCGCGGCCCGCCGCCGGGGTGGTGCTGCGGATCGCCGGCACGGCGGTCACCGTATGGCTGCTGATCAACACGTACTTCGTCGTGAGCGAGCCGCGCACCTGGGCGGCCGGGGTCGCGCTGCCGCTGACGCAGAACGCGACGATCCACGGGCAGGGCCTGGTGGGCGTCGCGCTCTACTACACCGCCGGCAGCGATCGGCTGGCCTGGTACAGCCATGCGAGCATGCTGCTGACGGGGGCTCTGCTGGCACTGCTGGTGCTGTTCGTACGACGGCTGGGTCCGGCGGCTACGGTACTGCCGTGGTGCGCCTTCTTCCTGGCGACGCGTTCGCAGGACGGCTACTACCTGCTGATGACCCCGCTGTGGCTGGCTGCCGCGGTGACCGCACCGGCCGCGTCCTTCGCCGGCGCGTGGCAGCCCCGGCCGCGCTTCCTGTCGGGTCCGCGCAGGCGTCCGGCGCTGGTCGCGGCGGCCGGACTGCTCCTCGTACCGGCACTGGCGAGCGCGGCCGTGGCGGCGACGGGCTCGCCACCGCTGCGGATGCGGGTGACGAGGGTGCTCACGGTCCGCCCGGGCGCCGTGTCGGAGCTGACCCTCCGGGTCACGAACGTCGACGACAGCGCCCTCGCGCCCCACTTCACATTCACCACCGGCCAGGGCATGAGCCGGTGGTGGAAGGTGGTCCAGGGACCGGCCGCACTGCCCGCGCACGCGAGCGCCGTCTACCGGCTCCGGCCGCCCGGACCGGTGTTCCATGTGCCCCGGCGCCCGGGTACCCGGATCCGGCTGCGCGCCTTCACGGCGTCGCCGGACACCTTGTCGAGCATGGACGTCAGGCTGCCGGGCGAGCGGTCGTAGAGCCCTGCGGCACTGCCCCTCAGGCGGGGGTGCGGGTGAAGCGGAGGCTGGTCGTGACCGTCGTGAGGCCGCGGATCATGCCCAGCTGGTTCCAGCCCAGGCCGAACTGGTCCCGGTCCACGGTGAACTCGGCGTCCAGGGTGAGCGCGTCGGCACCGGCGTCGGTGAGGCGCGCGACGACGGTCGTGGGGCGGCTGATGCCGCGCACGGTCAACTGACCGTTGACGTGGACGGAGTCGCCGTCGCGGAGTTCGGCGCCGCGCACCGCGAAGGTGATCTCGGGGTGGTTCTCGGCGTCGAAGAAGTCAGCTCCGTGCAGGTGCTTGTCACGCTTGGCGTGCTTGGTGTCCAGGGAGGCGGCGTCCAGGGTCAGGGTGCCCGTGGCGGTGCCGTCGGGAAGGACCTCGCCACCGCCGCCGGTGATGGCGAAGGTGCCGTTCACGGTGACCAGGTTCCACATCGTCTTGTGCTTGATGGCGACGGTGGAGGCCGTCCGGTCGAGCTGCCACAGGCCTGTTTCCACGGCAACGGTCATGAGCTGTCTCCTGACAGGAACGAGGGTCGTGCAATTCGTGCGAGTCGCGTGACCCGAGTCATCCAAATTTGGATGACGGGGCGATGGCGCCACGCTAGCCCGTTATCCAAATATGAACAACCCCTCGTGCAAAATTGGACAACCGGTAGAATCGACGGCATGGCCGCCCCTCCCGAAGACTCCGCCGACCTGACCCGATGTACCGCCGCGCAGGAGGGCAGTCTGCTCCCGGCCGAGCTACGGGGCTGGATGGTCCTGCTGGCCGCGACCGGGGCGATCGAGCAGCGGCTCGGTCCCGTGCTCAAGGACACGCTCGGGGTCTCCCACGACGAGTTCCTGGTGCTGTGCCTGCTCGCGGACCGGCCCGACGGCGGGCTGCGGATGACCCGGATCGCGGAGCTGCTCGGACGCCCCAAGACCCGGCTCACCTATCAGATCGCCTGCCTCTCGCACGCCGGGCTGGTCACCCGGCGCTCGGTGTGCGGCGACAAGCGAGGCGTCGAGGTGGCCCTCACCGAGAAGGGCCGCCGCCTGTTCACGGGGACCTCGCCGACGCTCGCCGACACCGTGGCCTCGGGGCTCGCGCAGATCGGCCCCGAGGAGCGCGAGACGATGTGCGCGCTACTCCCCGAGGAACCCGAGAAAGCGGTCGCGGACGGGGAGAAGCGGTGACTCTCCTGTCGCGCCTTCCCTGGTCAGGCGGCCAGAACGGCCAACGGGCGCTCGTTCACGGCCTCGGACCCGGGCACGGACTCCGGCGCCGCCCGGCTCTCGGCCTCGGTGAGCAGGCCGACGAGGGTAGCGCGGGCCCGGGCCACGCGTGAACGCACCGTCCCCACCGGGCAGTCGCTGACCTCGGCCGCCTCCGCGTAGGGCAGCCCCATCAGCTGTGTGAGGACGAACGCCTCGCGCCGCTCGTCGGGCAGCGCGGCCAGCAGGTCGAGGAGAGCGACCCCGTCGTCGAAGCCGGGCAGCCCGCGCGGCTGGGCCAGTTCGACGGTCAGCCGCCAGTCCTCGGTGTCGTACAACCGGGGCCGGGCGGCGGCGTGCCGGAAGCTGTCGATCACCGCGCGCCGCGCGATGGCCATCAGCCAGGAGCGGGCCGAGGACCGCCCCTCGAACCGGTGCAGGCTGCCGAGCGCCCGCAGGAACGTGTCCTGGGCGAGGTCGTCGGCGGCCTGCGGATCGGCGCAGAGATGGGCGACGTACCGCACCACATCGCGGTGCAGGGCACCGACGAAGCGTTCGACGGCGACCGGATCGCCACCGCGGGCGGCGAGCGCCCAGGCGGTTATCGACTCGTCGGCCGAAGGGTTCGGGCAGGCCGGGGCGGTCGGGAGGGTCGGGTCGGGGAGTACAGGAGTGATCACCTGGTGTCCTTCTCGGATCATCCGGAATCCGGCGCGGCGGCCCGCGCGACGCGTTGCGGGGCAGCGCGACGCAGGAGCGATGCGATGCGCGCAGGATGGGCGCACGCCGCTACCGGGAGAGGGAGGACGGCCGTCCACGCAAGTGGGTACGGCCGAGGCCCGAGGCGCCTGCGGAGGCCGACGCGGAGTGTGTCGGCGCAACTGGAGCGGCCCCGGGGAACCGGCTGTCTCAGACGACAGCGATCCCCGTCGGCGGGCCCCGAGAAGTGATCGCGTGGACGAGCGGGAGCAGCCGCGGCGCCCGGTCCGAGCCACTGCGCCGCGGGCACGGCCGGGGGCGGTCCGGCGTCACGGGCCGCGCGAGCGCCAGCCGCAGCGGAGCTGCCAGCCGGCCGGCCACCGCCCGCAGGATGCGGAACGCGGCCCGTTCGCCGTGCGCCAGCCACAGACCGCACAGCAGTGCGGCGAGCGTGTGTGCGGCGAGCATGCCGTACGAGGACGACAGGACGTCCATGCCGTGGCCGCCGTGGGCCGCGTGACCCACGCCCGCACCCATGTCCATGCCCATGCCGCTGCCGGTATGGCCCATGTCCATGGAGTCCATCGGCATACCGGCGGAACCCGTGCCCGTGCTCCGGGTGTACGAGAACGCCGAGTGGAGCGCGCCCTGGGCGACGACCACCACGCCGACGACCAGGGGCAGTCCGCGCTCGCGGCCGGTCAGGCACCAGCCCGCGCCGCCCGTGACCAGGGCCCCGGCGGCCAGCGTCCACCAGGCGACGGTGGAGCCGGACATCAGCGCGTGACCGAGGGCGGCGAGCAGCACGCAGACGGCGGCGAAGACCGCGGCCCGTAGCGTGCGCGCACCCCACCCGGCTGTCATGGCGGCCCTCATCCTCCCATCCGGGGCTCGAACGTCACTGGCAGGTACGCAAAGTACCGATCAACCGTTCGGCGGGGTACCCCCGGCCGGTCGGCGAGGTTCCCCCGGACACTCGACGGACAGCCCGTCCGACCCGTGAACTCCCAGTCCAGAAGGCTGACGCGGAACGCTTCTCCGCCGAACGCAGGCCCGCACACTCAGATCGAACCCACAGTTCCTGTCAGCACCACCGACAAGCTTCCCGGACATGTTTTGAACGCGTTCAAATAATTGGGCTACTCTCGCTCCAACACGTTCCAAGTCCTGAGGGGGAGCCGTGAAGGTAGTCATACCCGGTGGAACCGGTCAGGTGGGTGGCATCCTGAACCGTGCTCTCACCGCTGCGGGTCACGACGTCACCGTCCTGACCCGGCGCCCGACGGGCGACCGTGAGATCGGCTGGGACGGCGAGACCCTGGGCGCCTGGGCCGAGGCGGTCGACGGCAGCGACGTCGTGATCAACCTGGCGGGCCGCAGCGTCAGCTGCCGCTACACGCCCGCCAATCTGCGGGCCATGATGGACTCGCGGGTGCACTCCGCCCGGGTCGTCGGCGAGGCGATCGCGGGCGCCGCGCGGCCTCCCCGGCTCTGGCTCCAGATGAGCACCGCCACCGTGTACGCCCACCGCTTCGACGCCCCGAACGACGAGGCGACCGGCGTCATCGGCGGCGCCGAACCCGGCGTACCGGACTACTGGGCCTACAGCGTCGACATCGCCAGGGCCTGGGAGAGGGCCCAGGACCAGGCGGCGACGCCCGCCACACGCAAGGTCGCCCTGCGGACCGCCATGGTGATGAGCCCGGACCGCGACGGTGTCCTCGACGTCCTGCTCCGGCTGGCCCGGCTCGGCCTCGGCGGCCCGGTCGCGGGCGGCGCGCAGTACGTGTCCTGGATCCACGACCACGACTTCGTACGCGCCGTCGAGTTCCTGGCCGACCGGGACGACCTCGCCGGACCGGTGAACCTCGCCGCTCCCCACCCCGTCCCGCAGCGCGCGTTCATGCACGCGCTGCGGGACGCGTGGGGCGTTCCGGTGGGCCTGCCCGCGACGCGGTGGATGGCGGAACTGGGCGCGTTCGCGCTCCGCTCGGACACCGAACTCCTGCTGAAGAGCCGCCGTGTCGTCCCGGGCCGGCTGCTCGACGCGGGCTTCACCTTCGAACACGCCGAGTGGCCCGAGGCCGCCACCGACCTCGTGCGCCGGGTGCGCGACAGGGCGGGGACGGGCGGCGCCCGGGCCCGGTTGTCGGCCATGAGGTCGGCGGGTCGGTGACCGGCCGAGGGCGGGCGAGTGAGCCCGCCGGTCCCGATCGGCGCACCTGGGCGGGGCACCGAAGCCGCTCATGACGACCCGCGCGTCGGACACGGGGCCTAAGGGGCAGCGGGAGACAGGCCCGCCGAGCAGTCGCCCAAGTGCCCCCTGGTGCACGGGCCGTCGAGGGCGAGAGGGAAGCTGGTCTCGATCAACTCTCCCTGGAGGTACGTGAGATGACGAGCCGTCTGCCGCGCCGTTCGGTGCTGGGTGGAATGATCGGCGGTGTGGCGCTGGCCGCGTCCGGCACGGGGGCCGGATCCGCACTGGCCGCACGACGCACACCGGGCGCCACCGGACAAGCCGCCCGCCGCCCGGAGCCGTACGTGCCGGTGGCCGTGGGCGCCGGCGGCGGGCCCACCGGGACGGACCGGGTGCATGTCCTCAAGGTCGGGCCCGACACGGCGGCGACCGTCCTCGTGCTGGTGCCCGGCATGTTCGGGGCCGCGAACGACTTCCGGCTGCTGGCCCGTGACCTGGTCGCGGCCGTGCCCGGGTTGCAGGTGTGGGCCCTCGACCGGCGGGAGGAGAACCTCGCCGACCGGTCGGGATTCGCGGGCCCGGACCCCCTCGCCCACTACCTCGACGGCCACTACCGCACCCAGGACCCGGCCGCCTCCCCCTTCGCCGCGCACTGGGGCCTGCCCCTGATGCTCGCCGATCTCCGGGCCGTCGTCCGGTCGGCGGGGCGCGGTGGCCGGCGCGTGGTGCTCGGCGGGCACTCGTGGGGTGCGACGACCGCGCTGGCGTACGCGGCCTGGGACTTCGACGGCTGCCCCGGATACCGGGACCTCGCCGGGCTGGTGGCCGTCGACGGCGGGGTGCTCGGGGCCTTCGACGGGACGGGCGACCCGGTCCACGACTCGCCGGAGGAGGTACGGGAGCGGCTGGCGGCCATCGACGCCGGGGCGGTCTTCGACCTGACCCTGAGCGGCGTGGGCCTTGGCAGCCGCGCTGAGAGCACCCAGATCTGGTACCAGCTCGCCGGTCACTACGCGCTCCACGACCCCGACGGCCCCTCGGTCCTCCAGCCCCGCCTGCCCGACGCCCTGCGCCTGCCGTACACCGTCACCAACGCGGGCCTGCTGGGCTTCTTCGTGGACGCGGGCTTCGGCTGGCCGAACGCCATCACCGTGCACTCCGGACACCTCGCCGACAGCGGGGACGTACGCGGCTGGGTCGACGCCGGCATCACACCGATAGGCCGGGTCGCGGCGGCGTACGCCGGTCCGGTGCCAGCCGTGTGGGAGTGGTACTGGCCGGCCCGGCTCTCCGTCGACCTGGACGTCACGGACGCCTACACCGACTCGGCGCTCGCCCGCTCCCTGGGCCTGCGCCTGCACCACGCCGACCGTCTCGACGTACCCCTGTACGCCTTCGGGACGAGCTACGCCAAGGGCACGATCGAGGAGGCGGCGCGCAGGGTAGTGACCGGCTCCCGTATCCCGTACGCCGCATACGAGACCGACACCGGTATGAACCACCTCGACCCGCTCTTCGCGGCCCCGGCCCACAACACCCTGACCCGCACACTCGCGGAGTTCCTGACGGGGCCGGGGGCGCGCTGACGAGAGTAGAACCGTCCGCCCGGTCCCTGCGGGGACCGGGCGGCGGCCGGTGTCGGCGCGGAGAACGAAACGGTTCAGATGTTCCAGACGCCTTGCCGGGCGGCGGCGTCGGCGTACTCGGAGAAGTCACGGGGAGCCCGGCCCAGAGCCCGCTGGACACCGTCGCCGACCGAGGCCAGGCCGCCTGAGCGGACGTAGTCGTACATGCCGACCGTCAACTGCACCCACTCCTCGGGCACACCCTGTGCCCGCTGCTCGTCCACGTACGCCTCCGGCGTCAACGGCACATAGCGGAGGTCGCGGCCGGTGGCCCGGGCGATCTCCGCGATCGTCTCCCCGAATGTCATCAGCCGGGGACCACTGAGCTCGTAGTGCCATCCTGCGTGTCCCGCCTCCGTGAGGGCGGCGACCGCCACCTCGGCGATGTCCTCTGCGTCGATGAACGCCTCCTTGCCGTCCCCTGTCGGCAACCTGAGCTCGCCGCTCAACACGGGGTCGAGCAAGAAGTCCTCGCTGAAGTTCTGGAAGAACCACCGCACCCGCAGCACCGTCCACTCCGCGCCCGCGTGCTCCAACGCCCGCTCCGCGGCCAGGACATGCTCCTGAGCAGGACCCCAGGCATCGGAGGGCGTCGACAGCAACACCATGTGCCGGGCTCCGGCGGCCGCGGCCCGCCGCACGAACGCGGCGATGTCCTCCGCGGCCTGCGGGCTGCCCAGCCCCGGGTGCACCAGGTACACCCCCGTCACGCCCCGCAGGGCCGGCTCCCAGGTGGAGCGGTCCGTCCAGTCGAAGGACGGCGTGCCGGAACGGGACGCCGCGCGAACCGTCACACCCCGCTTCTGAAGCAGCCGCGCCACCCTGCGGCCGGTCTTGCCCGTGGCCCCTGTCACCAGGATCATCTCGTCGCTCATGACCTCAACAGAACCAGCCGCCGACCGGCCGGGCCATGCTGTGCGGACTCATGTCCATATGCGTTCGTCTACCCTGACCGGCATGGATCCCATGGGACTGACCAGCACGGATCCGCTGACGGACCTCCTGAACGGGGTACGGACCAGTGGCGCCGTCTTCGATCAGTCCGCCCTGAGCGGCTCCTGGGCGACACGCTTCGAGGACGGCTCGCCGCTGGCCCTCGCCGTCCTCGTGCACGGCGCCGCCTGGATCACTCCTCAAGACGGCGACCCGGTCCGGATCGGCCCCGGGGATGTCGCCGTACTGTGCGGCGGCGCACCGTACGTGATCGCGGACGCCCTGGACACCGAACCGGATGTGGTGGTCCATCGCGGGGGCCGCCGCACGACCCCGCAGGGCGACGAACTGGCCGGCCCCCGTGTCCCGGGCGTCGACCCCCGGGACACGGAAGTCGCTGACGGCACGCTGCTGTTGAACGCTGTGTACACCGTGGACAGCGGTACCCCGGACCGGCTGCTCGCCGCGCTGCCGCCCCTGGCCGTCGTCGAGGCGCACGTGGGTGTCTGCCCGGTCGGTTGGGCAGTGTTCGAGGAGATCACCCGCGAGGAGCCCGGTCAGCAGGTCCTCCTGGACCGGACACTGGACCTGATGCTCATCACGGCCCTGCGTGCCTGGTTCACCCGCCCCGGCGCCCAGGTCCCCGCCTGGTACCGGGCGCACAGCGACCCCGTCGTCGGCCCCGTCCTACGGATGCTGCAGAGCGACCCCGCCCACCCGTGGACCCTGCCGGCCCTGGCGGCGAAGACCGGTGTGTCCCGGGCCAACCTGGCCCGCCGCTTCACGGCCCTCGTCGGACAACCGCCCATGACCTATCTGAGGGAACGCCGCCTCGCCCTGGCCGCCGACCTCCTGCGCAAGCCCGACGCCACGCTCGCCGCGGTGGCGACCCACGTCGGCTTCTCGAACGCCTTCGCTCTCAGCGCCGCGTTCAAAAGGGAGCACGGCGTCAGCCCGAGCGAGTACAGAGCGAGCGTCGGGTGAACTCCGCGGACCAGCAGTTCGGACGCCCTTGACGGCCGAAGCCCTTCCCCTCACGGGAGTCGAGCACCACCTCACTGGACCGACCGCCGAACTCCCCGAACTCCCCGAACCCGCTGAGCCCGGCAGACCAGGTCCGCCCGGCTCAGCCGGCGAGGCGGGGCCGGCCGACCGGGGTGGGAGCCACGCCGAGGTGTTCGAGCAACAGCCCTTCCCGGGTGGACCAGGGGCAGATCTCGACGCTCTTGGCCCCGCAGGCTTCCATGAGGGACTGCGCGATCAGGGCTCCGGCCAGCGACTGCTCGGCGCGGTGCCGGGAGATGCCAGGCAGCTTCGCCCGGTGGGACGGAGACGCGTCGGCCAACAGGGAGGCTGCCCTGCGCAGCTGGGGCAACGTCAACCGCCGTCTTGTGCGCGGTGTCCTGCTCTGGGCGGCGGCGAGCCGGGCGAGTTGCTCGAAGGTCTTGGAGGAGGCCAGCACCCGCCCTCCCGGCTCGGCCTGCGGCAGGCCGGGGACGGCTTCCAGGGACCTGCGGAGATGCTGCAGCACCTCCGTCAGGCAACGTCGGGACGGCACTGTGCCGCCGGGAAGCCAGTCCCGGGTGATCCTGCGGGCGCCCAGCGGGAGCGAGTGAACGACGCGGGGTTGGTCTCCGGTGCCGGCGGCGATCTCCAGGGTGCCACCGCCGATGTCCAGGACCAGCAACTGCCCGGCCGCCGGTCCGGCCCACTGGCGCGCCGCCACGTAGGCCAACCGCGCCTCCTCCTCGCCGGTCAGCACGCGCAGCCGGGTACCGGTGGCGCGTGCCACTCGCGCGATGACCTCGTCACGGTTGGGCGCGTCCCGGATGACGGAGGTCGCGAACGCGAAGACTTCCGGTCCACGCGGACGCGGATCGGCGGCGACGGCCTCGGCCACGGCCCGCTCGACACTCTTCATACCGGCCTTGTCCAGACGCCCCTTGCGATCGAGGGTCTCGTGCAGACTCAGCCGAACCTTGCGGGAGAACACCGGCTCCAGCACCGCACCCGGACGGCGCCTGACCACCGTCAGCAGAGCACTGTGGCACCCGACATCGAGCACACCCGCCTGCCGCATTCCCTCTCCTCCCCTGGACCCCGCACTCGACCCGACCGACGCCCTCTCCCCTCCTCCGACACCTTCTACGACAGCACGACGGGGATCGGGCCAGCAGGTAAGCATACCGTCACCGCCCGTGCACCCTCCGCCTCAGGCCCACGGCGCACCTCATCCGCACGGCCAGAACCTGCGGCTCAGGCGCCCTTGGCGACAGGCTCAAGAATCGCCACGCACTCCACATGATGAGTCATCGGAAACAGATCGAAGGCCCGCAGCGTCCGCACCCGATACCCCCCGTCCCGGAAGTACCCCAGGTCCCGGGCCAGCGCCGCCGGGTCGCAAGCCACATACGCGATCTTCCGCGCCCCCAGTTTCACCAACTGCTCGACCGTCTTCCGGCCGGCCCCCGCCCGCGGCGGGTCCAGGACGATCAGATCCACCTCGGTGATGCCCGTGCGCGGCAGAACCGCCTCGACCTTGCCCTGTTCGATGCGTACGCGTTCGAAGGCGGCGAGGTTGTGCCGGGCGTCCTCGACCGCGCGCTTGCCCGACTCGATGCCGAGGACCGCGCCCTTGTCGCCGATCCGGTCGGCGAGGGCGCCCGCGAAGAGGCCGACGCCACAGTAGAGGTCGAGGGCCATGTCTCCCTTGCGCGGGAGCAGGCCCTGCATGACCGCCTTCGTCAGCACGTCCGCCGCCGCCGGGTGGACCTGCCAGAAGCCGCCGCTGCCGACCCGGTGCGTACGGCCGTCGGCGCGCTCGCGGACGAAGGCGCGGCCGTGGACGCGGTGGATGCCGCCGTCGTGCTCCTCTACCCGCATGACGGAGACGGGCTTGTCGAGCTCGACCAGGGGCAGACGGGCGCCCGGCTTCGGCTCCAGGATGACCATGCGGTCCTGCGATCCGGTCGCGGCGATCACGTCGACGGACTCCATGCCGGACCAGTCACGCTCCTCGATGCCCAGCTCGCTGACGCCCGGCGCCGCGATCATGCAGTGCTCGATCGGCTCGACCTCGTGCGAACGGTGCCGCCGCAGCCCGGCGTTGCCGTCCGCGTCCACCGCGTACTGAACCCTCGTACGCCACTGGGGGACTTCGCCGGGCGGCAGCTTGTCGCCCTCGGCCGGCATCACCGTGCCGTCCCAGCCGGCCTCCTCCGGGGTCAGGCCGGCGAGCCGCTGCAGCTGTTCGGTGATGACCTCGCCCTTGAGGCGGCGCTGGGCGCCCGGCTTGGCGTGCTGCCAGTCGCAGCCGCCGCAGCGGCCGGGGCCGGCGTACGGACAGGGGGCCTCGACCCGGTCCTTGGACGCCGTCAGCACCTCCACCGCGTCGGCGCGCAGGAACCGCGCGCCTTCCTCTCCCTCGGTCACCCTGGCCACGACGCGCTCACCGGGCAGCGTGTGCCGGACGAAGAGCACCTGGCCGTCGTCCGTACGGGCGACACAGTGGCCGCCATGGGCGACAGGACCGACCTCGACCTCGTACTCCTGCCCCGCCAGCGATTTCTTCGGTTCTGCCTGCATGGCGGGGTGACTCCAGGGGAGAGAAAAGGGAACGGCCGGACAACAGCCCACCAGTCTACGTGGGTGCCGCCCGACCACTCACCACAAGCCCGTACCGGGCCGTCCCCGGCTCGTCAGCTCTTCGCGCTCGGTTCCTGCGTCCGCTCCTCGGCGGGCCCGCGCCGGACGGATCCGGGCGCGTTCCAGTCCTGCCGCTTCCGGGCCCGCTTCTTGGCCACCTCGGACGACTGGAGCTGGTAGGGCACCGACGTCACCATGACGCCCGGGGTGAACAGCAGGCGCCCCTTGAGCCGCAGCGCGCTCTGGTTGTGCAGCAGCTGCTCGTACCAGTGGCCGACCACGTACTCCGGGATGATCACGGACACGGCGTCGCGCGGCGACTCCCGGCGCAGCCCCTTCACGTACTCGATCACCGGTCGGGTGATCTCCCGGTACGGCGAGTCGAGCACCTTCAGCGGGACGGTGATCCCCCGGCGCTCCCACTCCTCCTGCAGCGCCTTCGTCTCCGCCGGATCGACGTTGACGCTGAGCGCCTCCAGCGTGTCGGAGCGCATCAGTTTCGCATACGCGAGCGCGCGCAGCGTGGGCCGGTGGATCTTCGAGATCAGAACGACCGAGTGCACCCGGGACGGCCGTACGCTGTCGTCGCTCGGGCCCTCCGGGGCGGCGATCTCCTCGGAGACCCGGTCGTAGTGCTTGCGGATCGCCGTCATCACCGCGTAGAAGATCACCATGCCGAGCAGCGCCACCCAGGCGCCGTGCGTGAACTTCGTACCCAGTACGACGACCAGCACCAGCCCGGTGAAGAAGGCGCCGAAGGTGTTGATGGCGCGGGAGCGGACCATGCGCCGGCGCTTCATCTGGTCCTTCTCGGTGGCCAGGTGCCGGTTCCAGTGCCGGACCATGCCGGTCTGGCTGAGCGTGAAGGACACGAACACGCCGACGATGTACAGCTGGATGAGGCGGGTCGAGTCCGCTCCGTAGATCCACACCAGCAGGACGGCCGCGCCGGCGAGCAGCACGATGCCGTTGGAGAAGGCGAGCCGGTCGCCGCGCGTGTGCAGCTGGCGCGGGAGATAGCGGTCCTGCGCGAGGATCGAGCCGAGCAGCGGGAAGCCGTTGTACGCGGTGTTGGCGGCCAGGAAGAGCACCAGCGCGGTGGCGGCGGCCAGCAGGATGAAGAAGAAACTGCCGTCGCCGAACACGGCCTCCGCGACCTGTGAGATCACCGGGTTCTGGACGTAGCCGGAGCCGACCTCGACTCCCTTGTCCAGCAGGTCGTGCGCGGGGTTCTCGGCCATCCGCACCTTGGTGGTCATGGCCAGCACGATGATCCCGCAGAACATGGTGACGGCGAGGAGACCCATCGCCGCGAGCGTGGTCGCCGCGTTCTTGGACTTGGGCTTGCGGAAGGCCGGTACACCGTTGGAGATGGCCTCGACACCGGTGAGCGCGGCACAGCCGGAGGAGAAGGCCCGCAGCAGCAGGAACACGAGTGCGAACCCGGCCAGTCCCTGATGTTCTGCCTTGATCTCGTAGCCGGCCGTCGGCGCGCGCATGTGATCGCCCAGCACCAGGCCGCGGAAGGCGCCCCACGCGATCATGATGAAGACGCCCGCGACGAACACGTACGTCGGAATCGCGAACAGCTTCCCGGACTCCTTGACGCCCCGCAGGTTCATCAGCGTCAGCAGCACGATGACGGCGACCGCGCAGAACACCTTGTGCTCGACGACGAAGGGGACGGCGGAACCGAGGTTCTCGATGCCCGAGGAGATCGACACGGCGACGGTCAGGACGTAGTCGACGAGCAGCGCGCTGGCGACCGTGAGGCCGGCCTTGGGACCGAGGTTGGTGTTCGCCACCTCGTAGTCGCCGCCGCCGCTCGGGTACGCGTGCACGTTCTGCCGGTAGGAGGCGACCACAGTGAACATCAGTACGACGACAGCGAGTGCGATCCACGGGCTGAAGTGGTACGCCGACACGCCCGCGATCGACAGGACCAGCAGCACTTCCCCGGGAGCGTAGGCAACGGAGGAGAGCGGGTCGGAGGCGAAGACGGGGAGAGCGATGCGCTTCGGCAGGAGCGTTTCGCCGAGCCGATCACTGCGCAGTGCGCGCCCGATCAGGATCCGTTTGGGCACGTCGGTCAGTTTGGACACGGACAGGATCGTAAGCTCCCCGCCTTGTTCTGGGCACATCCGGGTGAAAACCCGACGGTCCGTCGAGTGAAATCCCGGCATCCGAGACAGGCGAACACCCCTGGGACCGCGTCCTCATGGCTATATGACGAAACCACAGCACCCTTTATGTCACCTTTAGCCGCTTTTCCGGCTTCCCTGCTGCCCCTCTTGCCCGGGAGACCCCATGCCGCATCTCGCCGCGGAGCTGATCGGTGCCGCCGCCGCACTCGTCGTTCTCACCCTTCTGACCGTGGCCAGTGTGCGCAGCATCAGCCGCAGGTAGGCGGCCCACGGGCACACACGGAGTACACGCGGGGGTGCCGTCCGACGACCGTGCGTGTGTAGCTTGGGCAGGGGTCTGAGACCCTGTTCAAGCCAAGTCGACAACGGCGGGCCTTGACATCGGATCGGAAGGACGGTCGTGCACATCGTCATCATGGGCTGCGGCAGAGTGGGTTCCGCTCTCGCGCAGACCCTGGAGCAACAGGGGCACACGGTCGCCGTGATCGACCAGGACCCCACCGCCTTCCGACGACTGGGCTCCGGGTTCGGCGGCCGTCGTGTCACCGGAGTCGGCTTCGACCAGGACACCCTTCGCGAGGCCGGCATCGAGGACGCCGGCGCGTTCGCCGCCGTCTCCAGCGGTGACAACTCGAACATCATCGCCGCCCGGGTGGCCCGCGAGATGTTCGGCATCGAGAACGTCGCGGCCCGCATCTACGACCCCCGCCGCGCCGAGGTCTACCAGCGCCTGGGCATCCCGACCGTCGCCACGGTCCGCTGGACGGCCGACCAGATGCTACGCCGGCTGCTGCCGTCCGGTGCGGAGCCGCTGTGGCGCGATCCCACGGGTGGCGTCCAGCTCGCCGAGGTGCACGCGTCGTCGGCCTGGGTGGGCCACAAGATCAGCAGGATGCAGGACGAGACCGGTGTGCGCGTCGCCTTCCTCACCCGGCTGGGCGAGGCGGTCCTGCCCACCTCGCAGACGGTGCTCCAGGAGGGCGACCTGGTGCACGTGATGATGCGTACGGACGACGTCGAGAAGGTCGAGGCGTCGTTCGCCGAAGGCCCCGAAGAGGAGGCCGGTCACTGATGAGGGTCGCCATTGCCGGTGCCGGTGCCGTCGGCCGCTCGATCGCGGGCGAGCTGCTGGAGAACGGTCACGAGATCCTGCTGATCGACAAGGCCCCCACGGCCATCTCGGTCGAACGAGTCCCCCAGGCGGAGTGGCTGCTGGCCGACGCCTGCGAGATCACGTCCTTGGACGAGGCGGCGTTGCAGCGATGCAACGTCGTGATCGCCGCGACGGGCGACGACAAGGTGAACCTGGTCGTTTCCCTGCTCGCGAAGACGGAGTACGGCGTTCCGCGCGTCGTCGCCCGGGTCAACAACCCCAAGAACGAGTGGCTGTTCAACGAGTCCTGGGGTGTGGACGTGGCGGTCTCCACCCCCCGCCTGATGTCGGCCCTGGTCGAGGAGGCGGTGAGCGTCGGCGACCTGGTACGCCTGCTCCGCTTCAGCCACGGCGACGCGAACCTGGTCGAACTGACCCTCCCCCCGGAGTCCGCGCTGGCCGGTATTCAGGTCGGCGACGTGGAGTGGCCGGAGGACACGTCCCTGGTGACGATCATCCGCGGCACCCGGGTCCTCACCCCGTCCCGGGAGGACTCACTGGAACCCGGCGACGAACTCCTGTTCGTAGCCGCCCAGGCCAGGGAGGAACAGCTGGAGGACCTCCTGTCGGTACGCAAGGAGGAAGCCCCGAGCTGATTGATTTCAGCCCGTCCGGCGCTTGAGGACGAGGCCCCTTCAGGGCCGAAGCGGGGGTCTGGGGGCGCAGCCCCCAGGGATGGGACGGGTAGGGGCGGCGGGGGCGAAACACCCCGACGCCCGCCCCCACTCCCCATACCCGGAAGCTACTCGGAAGAAGAAGCCGCAGCCTTCCGCTCCTCGGCCGCCCGCTCCTCCGCCTCCATCTCCGCGAACACGTCGATCGGCGCCGGCGCCTTCGCCAGGAACACCCATGTGAGCCACACGGCCAGCAGGAACGGCGGGATCTTCAACGCCACCAGGACCCAGCCGAGCGACGCCGTGTCCGCCCACAGGTACAGCGGGAAGAGAATCGCGCACTTGGCGAGCAGGATCAGCCCCCACGCCCAACTGGCCTTCGCGTAGGCCTTCTTGCGCCCCGGATTCCGCGTACGCCAGGAGAGGTTCTCCTTGAAGACCGGGCCGAGGATCAGCCCGAGCAGCGGAACACCGCACAGCGTCGTGATGATGTACGCCAGCGCCAGCCCCAGCGTGTAGAGCATGCCGGGCAGATAGAAGTCCTTGGCATTGCCCGTCATCATGGCGAAGACGACGCCGAAGGCGACACCGAAGACACCGCTGAAGGCATGCTTGACGGTGTCCTTCTTGACGAGGCGCACCACGACCAGCAGCACCGAGACTGCGAGGGCCGCGATGGCCGACGAGTGCAGGTCCTTCTTGATCGTGTAGATCGTGACGAAGAGCAGCCCCGGCAGGACCGTCTCGATCATGCCCCGCAGACCGCCGAACGCCTCGAAGAGCGCGGCCTCGGTCACCGCCCTGGAATCCTGCTGGGCGTCTTCGGTCGGCTTGTCGAGCGAGGTCACCGGCTACTCCCGTCCGAGGGGTCTCAGTTCGTATTTCGGATTGAACAGCACACGCCGGCCCCGGCTCATCGAGATCCGCCCCGACGCGATCAGCTTGCGCCCCGGCTCTATCCCGACGATGGAACGCCTGCCGAGCCACACCACGTCCAGCGCGGCCGAACCGTCGAAGAGCTCGGCCTCCAGGGCCGGAACCCCCGCCCTCGGCCGCAGCGTGACCGTGCGCAACGTACCAGTAACCGTCACTATCTGTCGGTCGTGGCAGTCACCGATACGCGTACAGCCCGCGGTCGCGGTGTCCTCGCGCAGCTCCTCGGACTCCAGGTCCTCCTGGGACGAGGAGAGCCGGTCGAGCATGCGCCGGAACCGGCCCACCGGCTTCTCGGAACGAGGAACAGCACTCATACCTGAAGCGTACCGGCGCCCACCGACACCGACGTACCCCGGGACCATGCCTCCCTGAGGACGGCCCCAGGACGGTCCTACCGCTCGAACCGGTATCCCATCCCGGGTTCGGTGATGAAGTGCTTCGGATGCGAGGGATCCGCCTCCAGCTTGCGCCGCAACTGCGCCATGTAGACGCGCAGATAGTTGGTCTCCGTGCCGTACGACGGCCCCCAGACCTCCTGGAGAAGCTGTCTCTGGCTGACCAGCCGTCCCGTGTTGCGCACGAGCACCTCCAGCAGATGCCACTCCGTGGGGGTCAGCCGTACGTCACGCCCCGCGCGGTGGACCTTTTTCGCCGCCAGGTCGACGGTGAACTCGTCGGTCTCCACCATGACGTCGTCCTCGCCGCTCCCGGTGGGCTCGGCCCGGCGGACGGCGGCCCGCAGCCGGGCCAGCAGTTCGTCCATGCCGAAGGGCTTGGTCACGTAGTCGTCGGCTCCCGCGTCGAGCGCCTCGACCTTCTCGTCGGACGAGTGACGGGCCGACAGCACCAGGATGGGCACCCGTGTCCATCCCCGGAGCCCCTTGATCACCTCGACACCGTCCATGTCGGGCAGTCCCAGGTCGAGCACGACCACGTCGGGATGGCGGGCGGCGGCGAGTTCGAGGGCGGTCGCGCCGTCGGAGGCCGCGTCGACCTCGTACTTGCGTGCCCTGAGGTTGATCACGAGGGCACGCACGATCTGCGGCTCGTCCTCGACCACCAGCACCCGGGTCATGACACCTGCCTTTCCGACTCCGCCGCCGCTGTCCCTGCCACCACTGTCCCTGCCGCCGCTGTCGGCACTTCTGTTCCCGCTTCCGTCGTCCGCGTCCCACCACGCAGCGAGAACCCGTCCCCTGCCCCCGCCGCCCGCACCGTGAGCACCATGCTCAGCCCGCCCCCAGGCGTGTCCTCGGCCCGCAGGGTGCCGCCCATCGCCTCGGCGAACCCCCGGGCCACCGCGAGCCCCAGCCCCACCCCGGCCCCGCGCGGAGCGTCACCGTACCGCTGGAAGGGCTCGAAAATGCGGTCCTTCGCCTCGTCCGGCACGCCCGGCCCCCGGTCCACCACCCGCACCTCCACCCTCTCGGCGATGGCGCTGGCGGCCACCAGCACCGTCTCCCCCGCCGGGCTGTACTTGACGGCGTTCTCGACCAGGTTGGCCACCGACCGCTCAAGGAGCCCGGGGTCGACGGCGACCATCGGCAGCGTCTCGGGAATGTCCAGCTCGACACTGTCCTCGGGTACGCCGCCCAGGGCCATCGGCACCACCTCGTCGAGGTCGATCTCCCTGATCAGCGGGGTGACGGTGCCGGTCTGGAGCCGGGACATGTCCAGCAGATTGCCGACGAGGTGGTCGAGCCGGTCGGCCCCGTCCTCGATGCCGGCCAGCAGTTCCGCCTGGTCCTCCTCGGACCACGCCACGTCGTCCGACCGCAGCGACGAGACCGCCGCCTTGATCCCGGCCAGCGGCGTACGCAAGTCATGGCTGACGGCGGCGAGCAGCGCCGTGCGGATCCGGTTGCCCTCGGCGAGGGTACGAGCCTGGTCGGCCTGGGACTGGAGGCGCCGCCGGTCCAGCACGACGGCCGCCTGGGCGGCGAACGCGGCCAGCACGCGTTGGTCGGAGGCGGGCAGCACCCGGCCGGACAGTGCGAGCGCCATGTGGTCGCCGACCGGCATGTCCACGTCGGCGTCCTCCGGCCGCTCCACCGCCTGCCGGGTGCCGACACTGCCCGCGCAGGTCCAGGGATCGACGTCGGAGGCGCGCTCCAGCAGGGCCACGGACTCCATCCCGAAGGTCTCCCGGACCCGGTCGAGAAGGGCCTCCAGGCTGGTCTCGCCGCGCAGGACGCTGCCCGCGAGGAAGGAGAGGATCTCCGACTCCGCCCGCAGCCGGGCCGCCTGATGCGTGCGCCGGGCGGCCAGGTCCACCACGGACGCCACCGACACGGCGACCCCGAAGAAGATCACGAGGGCGACGATGTTCTTCGGGTCGGCGATGGTCAGCCGGTGGTACGGCGGCGTGTAGAAGTAGTTCAGCAGCATCGAACCGACCGCCGCCGACGCCAGCGCCGGGTAGAGGCCGCCGAGCAGGGCCGCCGCCACCGTGAGCGCCAGGAACAGCAGCATGTCGTTGGCGAGGCCGAGGTCGACGGCGTTCAGCAGCAGCGCGAGGACCACCGGACCGGCCACGCCGACCAGCCAGCCCCACACGATCCGCGCCCGCCCGAGCCGGGCCCCCCGGGCCACGGGCAGCCCGCGTCCCTTGCCCGCCTCGTCGTGGGTGATCAGATGGACGTCGAGGTCGGGCCCCGAGTCCCGGGCCACGGTCGCGCCGACCCCGGGCCCGAAGACGTACTGCCAGGTCTTGCGCCGGGAGACGCCCAGCACGATCTGCGTGGCGTTCACGCCCCGCGCGAAGTCCAGCAGCGCCACCGGGACGTCGTCCCCGACCACATGATGAAACGTTCCGCCAAGATCCTCGACCAGTGTCCGCTGTACGGCCAGCTCCTTCGGCGACGCGTTGGTCAGCCCGTCGCTGCGGGCGACGTAGACGGCCATGACCTCGCCGCCGGCGCCCTTCTCCGCGAGCCGCGCGGCCCGCCGGATCAGCGTGCGGCCCTCGGGTCCGCCGGTCAGTCCGACGACGATCCGCTCGCGCGAGCCCCAGATCCTGGAGACCTGGTGCTCGCTGCGGTACTCGGTCAGGTACTCGTCGACCCGGTCCGCCACCCACAGCAGCGCAAGCTCCCGCAGAGCGGTCAGGTTCCCCGGCCGGAAGTAGTTGGCGAGAGCCGCGTCGACCTTGTCGGACTTGTAGATGTTGCCGTGGGCCATCCGCCGCCGCAGCGCCTGCGGGGACATGTCGACCAGCTCGATCTGATCCGCACGCCGGACCACCTCGTCGGGGACTGTCTCCTGTTGACGTACACCAGTGATCGACTCAACCACATCACCCAACGACTCAAGATGTTGAATGTTGACGGTCGATATCACGTCGATACCCGCGGCCAGCAGCTCCTCCACGTCCTGCCAGCGCTTGGTGTTGCGCGAGCCGGGAATGTTGGTGTGCGGCAGTTCGTCCACCAGGGCGATCTGCGGCCGACGGGCGAGCACGGCGTCCACGTCCATCTCGGTGAACACGGTCCCGCGGTAGGGGAGGTCCCTGCGCGGGATCTGCTCCAGTCCGTGGAGCATCACCTCCGTACGCGGCCGGCCGTGGTGCTCCACGAAGGCCACCACACAGTCCGTCCCGCGCTCGACACGGCGGTGCGCCTCGGACAGCATCGCGTACGTCTTGCCGACGCCCGGTGCCGCACCGAGGTAGATCCGAAGCTTGCCGCGTCCCATGGCCTCATTGTCTTCCCGTGCCTGCCGCTCACGCAGCGTCGACCCTACGTCCAACAATGTCGACAAAAGGGACGAGAAGCAGTCCGGGGCAGGTCTTTGACGCAACCCTGACGCACCGACGAACGGACCACGGGCCGTACTCCCCGGTGAGGAGTACGGCCCGTACCGTGAAAAGCGATGCGGCTAGCGAACCTCGGTGATCTCCGGTCCGCGCTGGAGCTGGCCCATGCCGCCGCCGAAGCGGGAACCCGCCTCCTCCTCGACCTGCTGGACGCCCTCGGGCACCATCTGCGCGTCGTTCGGCAGCTTCAGGACGATCGGGTCGCGGGGCGCCATCGGCCCCTCACCACGGACGACGACCGTGTCCCGGAAGATCTGCTCCAGGAGGCCGGCGGCCTGCGGCTGCACGGCGCCCTGCCCGGAGATGACCCCTCGCAGGAACCACCGCGGGCCGTCCACACCGACGAACCGCACGACCTGGAAACCGCCCGTGCCGTCCGGCAGCTGCACCGGTACCTGCGCCCGCAGCTCCCAGCCCAGCGGCCCCTCGACCTCGTCGACGATGCCACCCTGCTGGGTGATGCCGCTGGCGATCTCCTCGCGTACCTCGCCCCAGATGCCCTCGCGCTTGGGCGCGGCGAAGGCCTGGAGCTGCACGGCACTGTCGCGCAGCACGACGGTCGCCGCGACGATCGCGTCGCCCGCGACCTCGACCCGCAGCTCCATGCCGTCGACCCCGGGCACGAACAGTCCGCCCAGGTCCACCCGGCCCTCGCCGGGCTCGCGCACCTCGGTGTCGTCCCAGGGCCCGTCGGGACGCGGTTCCGGCTCCAGCCGGACGCGCGCACGGCCGCCCGATGCTTCGTCCGCCTCGGTATCGACGCTGTCGACGACCTGCTCGGCCTCGCCGGCCGCGTCCTCGGCGGCACCCTTCTTCTTGCGACGTCCGAACACGTCACTGTCCTTCCCGGTCGGCTACGACCGAAGCGTATCGATTCCCACCCGTTGTGCCGCCTACTGCGGCCTGACCGCTGTGACCGCTCGCACCGCCCACCGAGGCGTGACCGCCGGTGGACCCGAAGCCCCCCTCGGCCCGCGCCGAGCCGGGAAGTTCCGCGACCTCCCGGAAGCGGACCTTCTCGACCTGCTGGACGACCAGTTGGGCAATCCTGTCGAAGCGCTCGAATCGCACTGGTTCGTGCGGGTCGAGATTCACCACGATCACCTTGATCTCCCCACGGTACCCGGCATCAACCGTCCCCGGGGCATTCACCAGAGCGACACCGCACCGGGCCGCGAGGCCCGAACGAGGGTGCACGAAGGCCGCGTACCCGTCCGGGAGGGCGACAGACACCCCGGTGGGGAGAACAGCCCGTTCGCCGGGCGCCAGTTCGCATCCCTCCGTGGTCCGCAGGTCGGCTCCGGCGTCGCCCGGCTGCGCGTACGCCGGAAGCGGTACGTCCGGATCGACGCGGCGGATGAGTACGTCCAGCGGCTCACGGCCCATGGGTGCGGGGCTCACGGGTTCACCTCGAATGCGCGGGCGCGCCGGACCTGGTCCGGGTCGCTCATGGCGGCCTGGATCTCCTCCGGGCGGCCGTTGTCGATGAAGTGCTCGACCTTGACCTCGATGAAGAGGGCCTCGGCGCGCACCGCGACGGGCCCGTCGGGGCCACCGATGCGTCCGGTGGCGGTCGAGTAGATCTTGCGCCGGGCCACCGCCGTGACCTCGGCCTCCAGATACAGCAGGGTGCCGACGGGCACGGGCCGGACGAACTCGGTCTCCAGCCGTCCGGTCACGGCGATGGTGCGCAGCAGCCAGTTCAGCGAGCCGAGCGTCTCGTCCAGCGCGCTGGCGAGCACACCGCCGTGCGCGAGGCCGGGAGCGCCCTGGTGGGCCTCCCGCACGGTGAACTCGGCGGTGACGGTGACACCGTCTCCGGCCCGGGCGGCGAGGTGCAGTCCATGGGCCTGCTCGCCGCCGCATCCGAAACACTGTTCGTAGTGGGCACCGAGGAGCTCGCCGGGCGCGGGCGCGTCGGGGTGCCGCACGGGCGCCACGGCGTCGGCAGGGGGCTTCAGAGCTGCGGAAGTACCACTCACAGCCGCAGACCTTACCCGCGAGTCGGCCGTCGACCGACACCATGCCAAGCTTGGTTCCATGCAGCTTTCCGCCTCCCCGTACGAAGAACGCCTCACGGCCCCCCGCTCCTGGTGGCTGATCTCGTTCCTGGTCGGCGTCTCCTTCGCCCTGATCCTGCTCCCGTTCGGCACACTTCCCCTGCTCGGCGGCCTGGTGGGCGGCACCGCGGTGGCCGCGGTGGCGGCGAGTTCCTACGGATCGATCCGGATCCGGATCGTCGGGGACGCGTTGATCGCGGGCGAGGCGAAGATCCCGGTGACGGCCCTGGGCGAGGCGGAGATCCTGGACGCGGAGGAGGCGCGCGCCTGGCGCACCTACAAGGCGGACACCCGGGCCTTCATGCTTCTGCGCTCCTACATCCCCACGGCGCTGCGCGTTCAGGTCACGGACCCCAAGGACCCCACCCCGTACCTGTACCTGTCGACGCGGGAGCCCGAACAGCTGGTGGCGGCACTGGAGTCGGCGCGGGCGGCTGCGCACGACGCGGGCTGAACCCGCCGGTGCGGCGGCTCGGCGCGCGTAGGCAAATTCTTCCTCGGCGGCGGGCAAAGACCTGCCCGCCGCACCTGATGTCCAGGGGCGCGTGCGCCCTTCAGGGCTCTTACGTCCCGAGTTCCTTCGGCCCGTCCCCGAGGCTGAGCGCGTCCGTGAGCGGCTCCAGCGGGGGCAGTTCCGGGAGCTGGTCCCAGGGGACCTGGAACTTGCGCAGGTCCTTGCGGATGCGGTCCGCGAGCTTTCTGGTGTCGCGCCGGTTCATGACCGCGCCGACGGCGGCGCCCACCATGAACGGCATCAGGTTGGGCAGGTCCCGGATCGTCCGCTTCATGATCTGCTGGCGCAGTTCGCGCTTCATCTGACCGCCGAGGGCCGAGTTGATCGTCGACGGCTTCGTCACGTCGATCCCGCGCTCACCCGACCACGAGTTGAGGTACGCGGTGCTGCGCTGTTTCAGGCTGCCGGGCGGGCGTACGCCGTAGACCTCGTGCAGCTCGGCGATCATCTTCAGCTCGATCGCGGCCACGCCTGTGATCTCGGCGGCCAGCTCGGTCGGCATGGCCGGTGGCACCGGCAGCATCGCCGCCGCCCCGATGCCCGCGCCGACGGTCGCCGTGGCGCTCGCGGCGCCCGCGACGAGCTTGTCCGCGAGCTGCTCGGGACCGAGACCCGGGAACTGTCGGCGGAGGGTGGCGAGGTCGCGTACGGGGATACGCGGGGCGTTCTCGATGATCCGGTCGGTGAGGTACGCCAGGCCTGCCCTCGCGCGGCTGCCGCCCTTGCGGACGCCTTCCCTTGCCTTCTCCCGGATCGTGGCCGCCCGTCGCCCGGCGACGGGTGCGGAAGGCTCGGCCGGCACCGGGAGGTCATCCCCGTGGTCGGCCGGCCTGGCGGCCGGTTCGAGCGAGGCCGATCCTGTATCGGATGAGCCCCGCTCGTCGTCACGCACACCGTGAGGGCCGTCGTGCGGCCCCTGGTCCGCTCCCCGCGTGGGGAAGCGGCGCTTCCAAGGAGGGGTCGAGCCAGTCACGGCCGACCCGTCCTCAGTCGCAGTCGCGGCAGATCGGCTGACCGTTCTTCTCGCGGGCCAGCTGACTGCGGTGGTGCACCAGGAAGCAGGTCATGCAGGTGAACTCGTCCTGCTGCTTGGGCAGCACCCGGACGGCCAACTCCTCGTTCGAGAGGTCCGCTCCGGGCAGTTCGAGGCCTTCGGCGGCCTCGAACTCGTCGACGTCGACGGAGGAAGTCGACTTGTCGTTCCTCCGGGCCTTCAGTTCTTCAAGGCTGTCCGAGTCGACGTCGTCGTCGGTCTTGCGTGGGGTGTCGTAATCCGTTGCCATGTCGCGCTCTCCCCCTCTGGGTGTCTGCGGTGTCTCAGCGCAGGTAACGCGTGAGAGGCCGGACTTGTGCCCGACCTGAGGCGGAGATTTTGCCTCACATCAAGGTCTGTTACTCGATCGACACCCAACCGACCCCCTTGAGAGAGATCGGCATGGATGGCGATCGGGACCGTACACGGTCCGAATGCCACACTTCAAAGGCCCCCACCGTGTACTTCCCGTGATCAAGACCCTCGAAAACCCGGATCTACCGGGCCTTACGACGACTTGCACAATCACGGAGAGTGGATGGCCGTAAATTCGCCCTTGTGATCGATCACACACGAGGTCGCCGGGAGGGTACCCCGGAAATTCCGCGCAAAGCGAACATCCTCGCGTGTCGGCGACATGATCTCAGATCGGCAGGGCCACTCGCATCACGAGTCCACCTCCCTCACGCGGCACGGCCGAGATGTGGCCTCCGTGGGCGCGCGCCACAGAGCGCGCGATCGACAGTCCGAGGCCCACACCCTTGTCGCTGCCCGTACGCTCCGTACGCAGCCGCCTGAAGGGCTCGAAGAGGTTGTCCACCTCGTACGCCGGGACCACAGGCCCCGTGTTCGAGACGACCAGCACCGCCTGGCCGTGCTGGACCGCCGTGGTCACCTCGACCCAGCCGTCCTCCGGCACGTTGTACCGCACGGCGTTCTGTACGAGGTTCAGCGCGATCCGCTCCAGCAGTACGCCGTTGCCCTGGACGACCGCGGGATCGCGCTTCCCGCGCAACTCGACGCCCTTGGCCTCGGCCTCGGCATGCGTCTGGTCGACGGCCTGCTCGGCGACCTCGGCGAGGTCGACCGGTTTGCGCTCGATGATCTGGTTGTCGCTGCGGGCGAGCAGCAGCAGCCCCTCGACAAGCTGCTCACTGCGCTCGTTGGTGGCCAGCAGTGTCTTGCCGAGTTGTTGGAGCTCCGGCGGCGCCCCCGGGTCGGACAGGTGCACCTCCAGGAGCGTGCGGTTGATCGCCAGCGGCGTCCTGAGCTCGTGCGAGGCGTTGCCGACGAACCTCTGCTGGGCGGTGAAGGCCCGCTGGAGACGCTCAAGCATGTCGTCGAGGGTGTCCGCCAGCTCCTTCAGCTCGTCGTCGGGGCCGTCCAGCTCGATCCGGCGGGACAGGTCCGAGCCGGCCACCGCGCGGGCGGTTCGGGTGATCCGGCCGAGCGGGGTCAGGACCCGGCCGGCCATGGCGTAGCCGAAGGCGAAGGCGATCACCGCGAGACCCAGCAGTGTGAGCAGTGAACGGCTGAGCAGGCCGTCCAGGGCGTGCTGGCGCAGGGCGTCGTAGCACGCCTTGAGCGCGGCGCTGCGCTCCTGGTCGTTGGTCGCGACGTTCAGCGCCGGACAGGTGTCACTGGTGATGCTGACGCCACTGCCGTTGATCTGGAAGGACTGGCTGCCGCTGCCCTCACGGATGGCCTGGGCGGCCAGTAGGTAGATGATCGACAGCAGCAGGATGCCCGCGATCAGGAACATGCCGCCGTACAGCAGCGTGAGGCGTATGCGGATGGTCGGGCGCAGCCAGGGCAGTGGCAGCTGCTGCGGCTTCCTCGGGTCCCAGGTGGGCTTCGGAGGTGCCTGCTGAGGCACGGGTGTCGTGGCCATCGGAGATCAGATCCGGTAGCCGGAACCCGGCACGGTGACGATCACAGGCGGCTCGCCCAGCTTGCGGCGCAGGGTCATCACGGTCACACGGACGACGTTGGTGAACGGGTCGGTGTTCTCGTCCCAGGCCTTCTCCAGGAGCTGCTCGGCCGAGACGACAGCGCCCTCGCTGCGCAGCAGCACCTCCAGGACGGCGAACTCCTTGGGCGCGAGCTGGACTTCCTTGCCTTCGCGGAAGACCTCTCGGCGGTTCGGGTCGAGCTTGATCCCGGCGCGCTCCAGGACGGGCGGCAGCGGCAGGCTCGTACGCCGGCCGAGGGCACGCACGCGTGCCGTCAGCTCGCTGAAGGCGAAGGGCTTGGGGAGGTAGTCGTCGGCGCCGATCTCCAGTCCCTCGACCCGGTCGCTGACGTCTCCGGAAGCCGTGAGCATCAGCACGCGCGTGGGCATGCCGAGTTCGACGATCTTGCGGCAGACGTCGTCGCCGTGGACCAGCGGGAGGTCCCGGTCGAGGACGACCACGTCGTAGTCGTTGACGCCGATGCGTTCCAGGGCCGCCGCGCCGTCGTACACGACGTCGACGGCCATGGCCTCCCGGCGCAGTCCGGTGGCCACCGCATCGGCGAGCAGTTGCTCGTCCTCGACGACGAGTACGCGCACGTCGTTTGTCCTTCCTCGGGGTCGCCCGCGGGCCGGGAAGGCACGTTGGCGGAAACTTTTCCTGCGGTCAGGCCTCCATCCTGCCGCTTTCGCCCGTAAACCGGTTGTAAGAGGCCCACGGACGATCACTGCATGGAAGTTTCCCGGCCGAGCCGGGCCGCTTCTGCCGACAGCGGGGGGAAGAAATCTTGAGGGGCCGAGGTTTCCTCCGCAGGGAGCGGGGGGAGGACGGCTTTACACCCCGCGATCACGCTCTGCGTGTGCCATGACACCTAGTGGCACAACGAACCGCTTTCCGCGGAGCGGGCGTGGGTGTCCGGCACCGTGGCCGCCCGGCAGGGCAACGCCGGGCATCCAGTTGGAGACGTGATCGCCCCTTCCGAACGGCACACCCCCGTGCCATCGACCCACGACCCAGGACGAGGGGGCGCAGCATGGACGCATTCACCGCAGGACTTCTGCAGCGCATAAGGGCAACCGAGACCGACCTGACACGGGCTCGCGACGAGGGCGACGACTTCCTCGTCGAGGTGGAAGAGGCCGACCTCGACGAACTTCGCCGCCTCGCCGCCGAACACGGCGTGGAGGTCGGCGCGCCCAGCGTCTGATTCAGTCCGTAGGAGAGAAAAAGAGGAGCCCCGGCATCGATCCAGTGCCGGGGCTCACCTCTTGTGCCGTTGGTCAGTCGTGCCAGGCTCCGAAGTCCTCCAGGAGCCGCTGGAGGGGTTCGAAGACGCCCGGGGTGCCCGCGACCGTCAGATCGCGTGACGGGCGCTCTCCGGGGCGTCCACCGGTCAGCGCGCCCGCCTCTCGGGCGATCAGGTCGCCTGCGGCAACGTCCCAGGCGTTGAGACCGCGCTCGTAGTAGCCGTCCAGCCGACCCGCCGCCACGTCGCACAGGTCGACCGCCGCCGAACCGCCGCGCCGGATGTCGCGCAGCAGCGGGATCAGTCGCCGGGCCACCTCGGCCTGGTGGGCCTTGACCTCGGCGACGTAGTTGAAGCCCGTCGACACCAGGGCCTGGTCCAGGGGCGGGGCCGGGCGGACAGCGAGTCTGCGCTCACCCTCCCAGGCACCCGTGGCCCATGCTCCCCCGCCGAGCACCGCGTGGAACGTCTCGCCGCGCATCGGCGCCGCGACCACCCCGACGATCCGCTCGCCGTCCCGCTCGGCCGCGATGGAGACCGACCAGGTAGGCAGTCCGTAGAGGTAGTTGACCGTGCCGTCGAGCGGGTCGATGACCCAGCGGATGCCGGTGCCGCCCTCTCTGGAGGCACCCTCCTCGCCGAGGAAACCGTCGTCCGGGCGGTGGCCGGAGATCACGTCGGTGATCAGCTTCTCCGCCGCGATGTCCATCTCCGTGACGACGTCGATGGGGCTGGACTTGGTGGCGGCGACCGCGAGATCGGCCGGCCGTCCGTCCCTGAGCAGCTCTCCCGCACGGCGGGCCGCCTCCTGGGCGAGCCGGAGCAGTTCGGGCAGCAGGGGGTCGCTCACAGGGGTCCTCACGCGTACGGGCTGTCGGCGCCCGCGGCGGCGGGCCTGGGGGCACGGGACGGGCAGCAGCCCACGGGGCAGAGGTTCCGGGTCGCGCCGAGCGCGCCCAGGGCGCACGGCGTGATGTCCTGGCCGCTCTCGGTGGCGGCGCGCTCCAGAACGAGTTCGCGGATCGCGGCGGCGAAGCGCGGGTCGGCACCCACGGTCGCGGAGCGGCGCATGGGCAGGCCCAGTTCCGCCGCCTTGTCCTTGGCCTCCGTGTCGAGGTCGTACAGGACCTCCATGTGGTCCGACACGAACCCGATCGGCGCGATCACGACGGCCGGGACACCGGCGTCGTGGCGCTCCTCCAGGTGGTCGCAGATGTCGGGCTCCAGCCACGGGATGTGCGGGGCTCCTGAACGCGACTGGTAGACGAGTTGCCAGGGGTGGTCGACGCCGGTCCGCTCGCGCACCGCGTCCGCGATCAGCTGAGCGGTGTCCAGGTGCTGCTTCACGTACGCCCCGCCGTCCCCGTGGTCCTCCACCGGCCCGGAGGTGTCGGCGGACGCGGTCGGGATGGAGTGGGTCGAGAAGGCGAGGTGCGCGCCCGCCCTGACGTCCTCGGGGAGCTCGGCGAGGGAGGTGAGCACGCCCTCGATCATCGGCTCCAGGAAGCCCGGGTGGTTGAAGTAGTGCCGCAGCTTGTCGACTTCCGGCAGGTCGAGCCCCTCGGCCTCCAGTGCGGCCAGGGAGTCCGCGAGGTTCTCGCGGTACTGGCGGCAGCCCGAGTACGAGGCGTACGCGCTGGTGGCGAGGACGAGGATGCGGCGTCTGCCGTCCCGGACCATCTCGCGCAGGGTGTCGGTCAGATACGGGGCCCAGTTGCGGTTTCCCCAGTAGACCGGCAGGTCCAGACCGTGGTCCGCGAAGTCCTTGCGCAGGGCGTCCAGGAGGGCGCGGTTCTGGTCGTTGATCGGGCTGACCCCGCCGAACAGGAAGTAGTGCTGTCCGACTTCCTTGAGGCGTTCCTTGGGGATGCCCCGCCCGCGCGTCACGTTCTCCAGGAACGGAACCACGTCGTCCGGGCCCTCGGGGCCGCCGAAGGAGAGCAGGAGCAGGGCGTCGTAGGGGGTGGCGTCGAGCGCATCTGGCATGGCTCCGATCCTGCCACCCCCCTCTGACGGACGAGATCCCGGCCCGTCCCCGAGAGTGCGTTGGGTTCACCTGACTCGTAAGCTGTAACAGCTCCCTTCACGCCTTACCCACGCATTCGCCACCCTCTTACCGGATCGACCGGAGACTCCCGTGCCCAGCCCCTACCGCGCCCTGTTCGCCGCCCCCGGCTCCGGGCGCTTCACCGCCGCGGGGTTCCTCGGCCGGATGCCGCTGTCGATGATGGGCATCGGCGTGGTCACGATGGTCTCCCAGCTCACCGGCCGTTACGGCCTCGCGGGCGCGCTCTCGGCGACCATCGCCCTGGCGGCCGCGGTGGCGGGCCCCCAGGTCTCACGCCTGGTCGACCGGTACGGGCAGCGCCGTGTCCTGCGTCCCGCGACGCTCGCCGCCCTGTCGGCCTCGGCCGGGCTGTTGCTCGCCGCGCACTTCGGGTGGCCGGACTGGGTGCTGTTCGTGTGCAGCGCCGGCATCGGCTGCGTACCGAGCGTCGGCGCGATGACCCGGGCGCGCTGGGCGGCCGTCTACCGGAACACCCCGCAACTGCACACCGCGTACTCCTTCGAGTCCGTGGTGGACGAGGTCTGCTTCATCTTCGGGCCGATCCTCTCGATCGGACTGTCGACGGTGTGGTTCCCGGAGGCGGGACCGCTGCTCGCGGCCTGTTTCCTGGCGGTCGGCGTCTTCTGGCTGACGTCCCAGCGCGACACCGAGCCGAAGCCGCATCCGCTCTCGCAGCACAGGGGCGGCTCGGCACTGCGCTCCCCCGGCCTCCAGGTTCTCGTGGTCACCTTCGCGGCGACCGGGGCGATCTTCGGGGCCGTCGACGTGGTCACCGTCGCCTTCGCCGAGGAACGGGGTCACAAGGGTGCCGCGAGCGTCGTACTGGCCCTGTACGCGGCGGGCTCCTGCGCGGCAGGAGCCGTGTTCGGGTTGCTGCACCTGCCGGGAGCCCCGGAACGGCGGTGGTTGCTGGGCGTATGTGCGACGGCCGTGAGTATGATCCCCCTCCTACTGGTCGGAAACTTGCCGTCTCTGGCCGTGGCGCTGTTCGTTGCGGGTCTGTCCATCGCTCCGACGATGATCACGACGATGTCCCTCATCGAACAGCACGTACCACGCGCGCAACTGACCGAGGGCATGACCTGGGTGAGCACCGGGCTCGCGGTCGGGGTCGCGCTCGGCTCCTCCGTGTCCGGCTGGGTGATCGACGCCGCCGGTGCGAGCGCTGGGTACGGGGTTCCGGTGGCGTCCGGGGCCGTCGCGGTCGCGGTCGGTTTCCTCGGGTATCGCCGGCTGAACAGGCCGGCTCCGTGTCGGGGAGGCACCGTTGAACAGCACAGTGAGCGGCAAGAGCGGCACGTGGCGTAACTGGGCGGGCAACGTCACCGCCCGGCCCGCCCGGGAGGTCACGCCCGCTTCCGTGGAGGAACTGTCCGCCGCCGTGCGACAGGCGGCCGCGGACGGCCTGAAGGTGAAGGCCGTGGGCACCGGACACTCCTTCACGGCGACCGCCGCCACAGACGGGGTGTTGATCCGCCCTCAACTGTTGACCGGCATCCGCAATATTGACCGCGAGAACCTGACGGTCACGGTCGAGGCGGGCACTCCGCTCAAGAGACTCAACATGGCCCTCGCCCGCGAGGGTCTGTCGCTCACGAACATGGGCGACATCATGGAGCAGACGGTCTCCGGCGCCACCAGCACCGGCACGCACGGCACAGGCCGCGAGTCCGGCTCGATAGCCGCCCAGATCAAGGGACTTGAGCTGGTGACCGCGGACGGTTCCCTGCTCGTCTGCTCCGAGAAGGAGAACCCGGAGGTCTTCGCCGCCGCCCGGGTCGGCATCGGCGCCCTGGGGATCATCACCGCGATCACGTTCGCCGTGGAGCCCCTCTTTCTGCTCACCGCCCGCGAGGAGCCGATGACCTTCGACAAGGTCACCGCCGCCTTCGACGAACTCTGGGCCGAGAACGAGCACTTCGAGTTCTACTGGTTCCCGCACACCGGCAACACCAACACCAAGCGCAACAACCGCAGCGCCGGCCCCGAGAAGCCGGTCAGCCGGATCAGCGGCTGGATCGAGGACGAGTTCCTCTCCAACGGCGTCTTCCAGGCGGCCCAGTTGGTCGGCCGCACGGTGCCCGCCACGATCCCGGCGATCGCCCAGATCTCCAGCAAGGCCCTGTCCGCGCGGACCTATACCGACATCCCGTACAAGGTCTACACGTCACCGCGCCGGGTGCGCTTCGTGGAGATGGAGTACGCCGTTCCGCGCGAGGCCCTGGTGGCGACGCTGCGCGAACTCAAGGCGATGGTCGACCGGTCGGGCATGCGGATCAGCTTCCCCGTGGAGGTGCGCACGGCCCCCGCGGACGACATCGCCCTCTCCACCGCCTCGGGCCGCGACAGTGCCTACGTCGCCGTCCACATGTTCCGCGGGACGCCCTACCAGGCGTACTTCACCGCCGCCGAGCGCATCTTCACGGCGCACGAGGGACGGCCGCACTGGGGCAAGGTGCACACCCGGGACGCCGAGTACTTCGCCGGGGTCTACCCGCGCTTCGGGGAGTTCACCGCACTGCGGGACCGACTCGACCCTGAACGCCTGTTCCAGAACGACTACTTGCGACGGGTTCTCGGCGCGTAGCGAAGCAATTGGTTCCGTTTCCGATGTTTACGTGAACTGTGCTGCGCCCGAGGTCACGGAACCGGCGGGAGAACGGCCAACTCGCACTCCCCGGCAGGAATTGGGTGGCGTGCCAATCCACGCACGTGGCCCAAATGGAGTACTGTTGCGAGCCCTGGGTCCGGTCTCCCGCCTGGGCGTCCGGGGCCTTCCAGGATCGCCAAGAGGGGGCTCGTTGCACAGGGTGACGGAGTTTGTCACTTAGCGTTGCGAATAGATAACCGTGGCATAACGGCGATCGCGGGCACCCGCCCGACACGCCGGGCAACTCGGCAAGGTTGTGGCAGGCTGCACCCGGGCAGGCCACACTCGACTAGCGGAAGCAGCGACGCACGTGACGTCGGCAGGCACCACCCGGGAGGTCCCCATGCCCGAACTGCGTGTCGTGGCCGTCTCTAACGACGGCACACGGCTGGTGCTGAAGGCTGCGGACAGCACGGAGTACACGCTTCCGATCGATGAGCGTCTGCGCGCCGCCGTACGCGGCGACCGTCCCCGCCTCGGCCAGATCGAGATCGAGGTGGAGAGTCATCTCCGCCCCCGCGACATCCAGGCACGCATACGTGCCGGCGCGTCCGCGGAAGAGGTGGCGCAGCTCGCCGGGATTCCGGTCGACCGCGTACGCCGCTTCGAGGGGCCCGTGCTGGCCGAACGAGCCTTCATGGCCGAGCGGGCCCGGAAGACTCCGGTCCGTCGGCCCGGTGAGAACGCCGGTCCACAGCTCGGCGAGGCCGTGCAGGAGCGGCTGACGATCCGTGGCGCCGACAAGGAGACCGTCCAGTGGGACTCCTGGCGCCGCGACGACGGCACCTGGGAAGTCCTCCTGGTCTACCTGGTCGCCGGTGAACCGCACTCGGCCAGCTGGACGTACGACCCGCCCCGGCGGCTCGTCCAGGCCGTCGACGATGAAGCCCGTTCGCTGATCGGCGAGTCGGACGACCTCGCGGCGCCCGAGCCCAGTTTCCCGTTCGTACCGCGCATCGCCCGGCTGCCGCGCGACCGCCCGCTGGACCGTCCGGTCCTGCCCACGCCGTCGTCCGAGCTCACCGAGGAGGGCGTGACCGCGAGCGAGCGTGACTCGCTGACGAGCCTCCTGGAAGCGGTACCGAGTTTCCGCGGCGACATGGTCGTGCCGGAACGACCCTCCTCCACGGATACCACGGAGGAGCCGGTACCAGAGCCCGAGTTGGAGGAGCCCCCGGCCCCTGCGGCCTCGGCCGGTTCCGCGTACGCGGACGTGCTCATGCCCCGCTCTGTCGGCGCCCATCGCGACCGCCTGGTCGGCGCCACCGACCGCCAGGCCGAGGCGGACGGCGTCCGTCCCGGCCGCAGAGCGGCGGTACCGAGTTGGGACGAGATCGTGTTCGGCACCCGCCGGAAGAACAAGGAGTAGTCGCCCGTACGGGCTATTCGTACGACTGTGGGGCCGCGTCCGTCGGATGCGGCCCCACAGTCGGTCACGCCCCCCATTCGGCCGAACGCTGCAACCGTCGGCCGAACTGCTGCGCTACTGCGGGTCGGGCCCCACGGCCACGGGCCGCGCCGGATCGCCGGACCAATGCGACCAGGAGCCGACGTACAACGCGGCCGGAATGCCCGCGACCGCCAGCGCCAGGACCTCGTGGGCGCCCGAGACACCCGATCCGCAGTACACGCCCACCGCGGTGGCGTCCGCCGCGCCCAGGGTCTTGAAACGGGCCGCCAGCTCGTCCGCGGGAAGGAAGCGGCCGTCCGCCCCCACGTTCTCGTTCGTGGGCGCCGAGACCGCGCCCGGGATGTGTCCGCCGACCCGGTCGATGGGCTCGACCTCGCCCCGGTAGCGCTCCCCCGCGCGCGCGTCGAGCAGCAGCCCGGAGCGGGCCAGCGCGGCGGCGCCGTCGGCGTCGAGCAGCCCCACCGCTCCCGGCACCGGCGTGAAGTCGCCCGCGGCGGGCGCCGGCACGTCCGTGTCGAGCGCCCCCTCCCAGGACGGCAACCCGCCGTCCAGGACCCGCACGTCCGGGTGACCCGTCCAGCGCAGCAGCCACCATGCGCGGGCCGCCGCCCAGCCCTGTCCGCCGTCGTACACGACGACCGGGACTCCGGACGAGACGCCCGCGCGGCGCATGACCGCGCCGAACGCCTCCGGATCGGGCAGCGGATGCCGGCCGGCCGGTCCGGCCGCCGAGGCGAGCTCCCGGTCCAGGTCGACGAAGACCGCACCGGGCAGGTGCCCGTCGGCGTACTCGGCGCGCCCGTCGAAGGGCCCCGCGGTGGGCATGCTCAGCTGCCAGCGGATGTCGAGCAGGACCGGCGGGTTGGAACCGGCCAGCTCGTTCACGAGCTCGGGTGCGGAGATGATGGCGTTCATGGCTCCATCCTTACGCACGGGGTGGCCGCAGCGGTCAGGTCGGGCTACTCTCCCGCCGGACAGGTTCGATCACACGGCGTACGGGATCGAGCACATGCTGTACGACCGATGTACACCTTGCGGCAATTGAGCGGAAACAGGCAGGAAACGCCGATTCGGGCACCCTCAGGACGAGGACGTGCGGTATCGGCGCGGCCCGGGCGCGCGGTACCGCGGGTGGTGCGAGCATCGGCACGGAGCGTGCGGGTACGCGGGCACGCAGTACGGCACGACCGACATAGGCGACGGAGCGCGCCGTATGACGGTGTGCGGCAGGTCCGCCGACGCGGCGGACAGCGGAAGTGACACGGCCACCGCGAGGGGTCGAGGAGAGAGTGACGATGACCGAGGCACGGGAGTCGGCCGACCGGAACAGCGAAGCGCCGGCCCGGCACGCGCCCGGCACACCCTGCTGGGTGAGTCTGATGGTGCACGGCATGACGGCGACCCAGGACTTCTACGGGGAGTTGTTCGGCTGGGAGTTCGAGCTGGGCCCGCAGCAGCTCGGCTGGTACGTACGGGCCCTGCTCGACGGCCAGGAGGTGGCCGGCATCGGCCAGCTGCCGCCGGACCGCCACCTTCCCGTCGCCTGGACGCCGTACCTCGCATCGGACGATGTGGATCTCACGGCGGAGATGGTCCGGCACTCGGGCGGCACCGTGGGCGTGGGCCCCCTGGACGCTGCCGAGGCGGGCCGGCTGGCGATCGCCTCCGACCCGATGGGTGCGGTGTTCGGCATCTGGCAGACCGCCGCCCATCTGGGCACGGGCATCACCGGCGTCCCCGGCACTCCCGCCTGGAACGAGCTGGTCACGCGTGACTCGTCGAGCGTGGCCAAGTTCTACAAGACCGTCTTCGGCTACGAGGGAGAGCCCGTGGTGTCGGCGGACCTCGACTACGTCACCCTGCACGTCGAGGGCCGCCCGGTCGCCGGCATCCACGGCGTGGGCAACCTCCTGCCCCGCGACCGGGGCCCGCACTGGATGACGTACTTCGAGGTCGCCGACACGGATACGGCGGCCACCCGCCTGGTGGACCTGGGCGGCCATGTCGTCGAGCCCCCGCACGACGGCGCACACGGCCGCGTGGCGACGGTGACGGACCCGGAGGGGGCGATGTTCTCGCTGATCCAGGGGGCACGCTGACGGCCCCCTGGAAGGGCGCCTACGCGGGCCGCAGGACGCTGTGGATCGCCGCCTCGCCGGCCGCGAAGATCGAGTCGTCGCGCACCCGCGCACCCGGACTCGGTGCGTGCATCATCATGCCGTCGCCGACGAAGATGCCCACGTGACCGACCTGACCCGCTTCGCCGTGGAAGAAGACGAGGTCACCGGGCCGGACATCGGCGATGTTGATCGCCATGCCGGCGCTCGCCTGCTCGTGCACGGAACGCGGGAGCGCGACCCCGGCGGCCTTCCACGCGGCTTGGATGAGACCGGAGTTGTCGTACGACCCCGGCCCGACCGCGCCCCAGACGCACGGTCTGCCGATCTGCGCACGGGCGAAGGCGACCGCCTTCGCCGCCTTCGCGCCGGGCTCCAGGCCCAACGCGAGGCCGTTGCCGATACTCGCGCCGGTCCCGGGGCCCGGAAATGACTCGGTGCCGAGGTAGTAGGTCCCCGTGGCGTAGGACGTCTGCGTGCCGTGCGGCGGCGTCTGGGTGCCGTAGTACGTCTGGGTACCGTGCGCCGGCGTGTGCGTTCCGTAGGGCGTGTCCGTCGCGGGGAACGGGTCGGCGACCGGGAACGGTTCGGTGACGAGGGGGAGCTCGGTGACGAGGGCGTAGTCCCCGTCGCGGAGCGTGCCCGCGTAGAGGGGCGTGCCGGCGTCGAGGAACGCGTCCGCGCTCAGGCCGACCGGCTGGGGCAGTTGCCACTCCTCGGCGGGCTGGGGGCGAGGCTGTTCGACGCGGTTGGGGAGGCGCCAGGCGTCCTCGACGGGCAGGGAACCGGCCACCGGGAGCGGAGCGGCGCCCTGGGCGGGCGACGGGAACCAGCTGGGCTCGGCCGAAAGCGAGTCCAGGCCGCCCGGAGCTTCCCGGCGCGGTGCGGGCACGGCCGACAGCGCGGCCATGGGTGCGGCGGGAAGTTCGGCGACCGGTGCGGGCGGCAGCTCGGCCATGGGCCCGGGCGGAAGAGCGGCGGTCGGCCCGGCGGGCAGCGCGGCGACAGGTCCGGCGGACAACTCCGCCACGGGAAGGGCGGTCAGTTCGACGTTCGGTCCTGCCGGTCGGGCGGGCCGTTCCTCTGCCGCGCGGGCCGGCCTCCTGTCGGGCGGCAGCACTGCCGGCACGGTCGGGCCCAACTGGGAGCGGCCCACGTCGAACCACGGTCGGGCGACCTCGTCGAGGGCGGGATCGGAGCGCCTGCGCGCGGCCTCCGGCGCGGGGTTGACGCGCCTGCGAATGCCCAGCTTCATCGCGCGGGTGGCGTTGAAGGTCCCGGTGAAGCTCTCGGCCTGGTCGTAGAGGCTGTTGATCCGTTGCTGGACCTCCTCACGGCTCGGCCCATCATCTCGGGTTCGTTCCGGCGCCATGCGGGACGAGCTCCTTCCGTGGTACGTCCCCCCAGCCAACTGTCAGGTGCGGACAGCAGGTTTAGGAAGGTGTTCGGAGGTCAACTTAGCCAACTTGTGTGCTTCAGGTGAAGGTTGAAGCGCGAAATGCCCGATACGTTATTGTGACCTTCATCGTATCGAGAACGGCCGGAAAGCACCGCCGAGGAGAACGATCAGGCCGAATTGACCGGCAGGACGTCCGGAGAGATCACGGAGGCGTGCGCGGAGGCGCTCGTCATACGGCGCCGGTGATGGCGTCGGCACAGCACCTCGTAGCCGATCTCCTCGGCCGGCCGGTTCACATCACCCACGACGACCTGCTCACCCTCCACGACCATCACGCCCCCCACGGTGCGCGCGTTGTGCGTGGCCCGTGCCCCGCACCAGCACATCGCCTCCACCTGGAGGGTCTCGATCCGGTCCGCCAGCTCGATCAGCCGCTGGGAGCCAGGGAAGAGCTTCGTGCGGAAGTCGGTGGTGATGCCGAACGCGAAGACGTCCAGGCCGAGGTCGTCGACCACCCGCGCCAACTGGTCGATCTGCTGCGGCGCGAGGAACTGCGCCTCGTCCACGATCACGTAGTCGACCTTGCCGCCCCTGGACATCTGGTCCACCAGATAGGCGTGCAGATCCATACCCACGGCCGCCTCGACCGCCTCCGTCACCAGACCCAGCCGCGAGGAGAGCTTGCCCTCGCCCGCCCGGTCGTCGCGCGTGAAGATCACGCCCTGGAGCCCCCGTGCGGACCGGTTGTGCCCGATCTGGAGCGCCAGCGTCGACTTCCCGCAGTCCATCGTTCCGGAGAAGAACACCAGCTCGGGCATGGGAGGTCGAGCACCTTTCGGCGAGATACGCGCAGGACAGGAGGACGGCGGGAAGGCTGGGCAGGGGCTGTCGGGCAGGGACGGGCCTCAGGAGCGTACTTGCAGGAGCGGGACCAGCTGTTCCGCAGGGGTCATCGAGCCGTGGTTGCCGACCATCGCCGACTCCCTCGGCTCCCGCTCGGAGGCGACGATCAGGACGTCGTCCCGGGCCGCCGCCACCACGTCGCCGATCCGCCCGTACACCCGTTCCTCGACCGTCGGTCCGAACCAGCCCGCCGCGATCGCCTCGTCGCGCGAGGCCACCCAGAACTGCTCGCCGAGCACCTCACGCCAGCAGGTCAGTACGTCGGCCTCGGCTCCCGGCACCGCGTACACGTGCCGTGCGCGGCCCTCGCCGCCCAACAACGCCACGCCGGCGCGCAGTTCCCAGTCCTCGTCGAAGTCGATGCGGTGCTGCTCGTCGAACGGGATGTCGATCATGCCGTGGTCGGCGGTGACGTACAGCGCGGTGCGCGGCGGGAGTTGTTCGGCCAGCCGCTGGACGAGCCGGTCGACGTACATGAGCTGACCGCGCCAGGCGTCCGAGTCGACGCCGAAGCGATGGCCCTTGCCGTCCACCTCCGCGTAGTACGTGTAGACCAGCGAGCGGTCGCCCGCGGCCAGTTGCTCGGCCGCGAGGTCCATCCGGTCCTCACCCGCGAGCTTCCCACGGAACGTCCCACCGCTGAGCGCGATCTTCGTCAGCGGGGTGTTCTCGAAGGTCGGCGAGGAGACCTGGGCCGTGTGCACCCCGGCCGCGTCCGCCAGCTGGAACACCGTGGGGTACGGCTGCCACGCGCGCGGGTCCGTCCACGGCTGCCAGCGCAGCTGGTTCATCAGCTCGCCGGTGGCCGGATCGCGCACGGTGTAGCCGGGCAGGCCGTGCGCGCCCGGCGGCAGCCCGGTGCCCACGGAGGCGAGGGAGGTCGCGGTGGTCGCCGGGTAGCCGGTGGTGATCGGGCGGCCCGTGCCACCGCGCGAGCTGCTCATGAGCGAGCTCATGAAGGGAGCCTCGTCCGGGTGGTCCCGGAGTTGCTCCCAGCCCAGTCCGTCGATCAGGAACACGCAGTTCCGGTCGGCGGGCGCCAGTTCCGGGATAGCCGCGGACATACCCGGTACGTCCATGCCGGCGGCCAGGGTGGGCAGCAGGTCGGCGAGCGAGCCGGTGCCGTAGTGCGGGACGGGGGCGGAGGACACGGCGAGCGGTTCCGGGTAGTCCCAGGCGGTCGGCTGCGCCATCAGCGGGGGACGTCCGCGGTCGCCTCCGAGAGGGCCTGGGCGAAGACGAGGGCCTGGCGGACGGTCTCCGGGCCGTCACCGGCCTCGCTGACGCGCAGGCTCAGGTCGTCCGCCGTCGAACTGCCGGTGTAGCCGTGGTCCGCCTCGCAGTTGGGGTCGCCACAGGCGGCGGGCTCCAGGTCGATGCGGGAGACGGCGCCCCAGCCGATGGTCAGGACGACCTCTCGGGGCAGCGTGCCCGGCGCGTACGACTCCGGGTTGGCGACGACCCTGCTGACGACGACGGACGAGATCCGGCCCAGCTTCACGGATTCCGTGGACGTGGTGGCGTACGGCGTCGGGGACGTGGTGTCCTCGGCCTGCTCGTCGGTGTGGCTGACGATGAAACGGTTGCCCGTGAGGACGAGCACGGTCACGTGCCGACGCACCTCGTTCGCGTCGAATGTCGTCTCCTGGTGGACCAGGTACGACCGGATGGAGTCGCCGCCGATCGCGGCCTCCACCGCCTCGGCCACGAGGGCCGGGTAGTAGCCGCTGCGCTCGATCGCCGCTCGCAGCCCCTGGGTCGACGTACTGGTCTTGGCCATGTGCCCATCCTACGGGGGCCCACTGGCTGCGAGGCACCGCTCAGTACACAGGAAGTGTCCTGGGACCCAGGTCGTCACGGACGGGCGGCGGCGCCAGCCGCACCGACGCCCCGAGCACGCTCAGGCCGTGCTGCGCGACGACCACCGGCTCCAGGGACACCGCGATGACCTCGGGATGATCGTCGACGAGCCGCGACACCCTGAGCAGCAGTTCCTCCAGCGCCCCGGTGTCGACCGGCGCCGAGCCGCGCCAGCCGAAGAGGAGCGGCGCCGTCCGGATCGAGCGGATCAGCGAGGCCGCGTCGCGGTCGGTGACCGGTACGAGCCGGTGCGCGATGTCCCCGAGCAGCTGCGAGGCGGGCCCGGCGAGCCCGAAGGAGAGCACCGCGCCGGCCGCCGGGTCGATCACCGCCCGTACGACGGTGTCGACCCCCCTCGGTGCCATCCCCTGCACCACGGGCCGCACCTGATCCGGGTTCCCGAAGAGGCCGGTCAGTTCGGCGTACGCCCGCCGCAGTTGCTCCTCGTCCGCGAGATCCAGGCGTACGCCGCCCAGGTCGGCGCGGTGCCGCAGGTGGGGGGCGGTGGCCTTGAGAGCCACGGGGTAGCCGATGGCCCGCGCGGCGGTCACGGCGCTCTCGGGGCTCGGGGCGGGCAGGGCCCTGCGCACCGGGATGCCGTACGTCCCGAGCAGCTCGCACGTCTCGTCCGTACCGAGGGTGAGCCCCTGGCCACGCGCGAGGAGTCCGCCGATCAGCTCGGCGGCCCGCTTCTCGTCGATGTCCGCGTCGATGGACTCGGGCACCTTGCCTGGCTCGGCGGCCTCCCGCCGCCACTGCGCGTACTTCACGGCTTCCCCGAGGGCCCGCACGGCGCGCTCGGCGGCGGGGTAGGCGGGGATCAGCCGGGAGCAGGATTCGGGGGCGGGCGGGGGCGGGGATGTCTGCGTCCGGGACACCGGCGCGGGGGACTGCCGTTCCGCCCCCGCGTCCGGCAGGCGTTCCGCCGCTGCGGTGCCGGTTGCCGGTGAACCTGCCCGTGGGGCGGTACTGGCCGCGGCCGACAGTGCCTCGGCCAGTCCCCCGAGCTCCACATGGACCACCAGCACCGGCTTCCCGGGAACCTCCGCCGCGGCCGATCTCAGGGCCTCGGCCAATGCGGCGTCGCCGAGGGAACCCTCCCCCACCGTGGGGATCGCGGTGACGACGACCGCGTCGCATCCCTCGTCCGCCAGCGCCCGGGACAGCGCCCGGTGGAAGTCCTCGGGCGACGCCCCCGTGGTCAGGTCCAGCGGCGCCGACGGCCGCAACCCCTCGGAGAGGCACGCGTCGTACGTCAGCAGCCCCAGCGACTCCGAGTTCCCCAGGATCGCCACCCTCGGCCCGGCGGGCAGTGGCTGGCGTGCCAGCAGCAGCCCCGCGTCGACCAGTTCGGTGATCGTGTCCACCCGGATCACCCCGGCCTGCCGCAGCAGCTCGGACACCGTCGCGTGCGGCAACCGCGTGGCCCGTACCGCATGCCCCTGGGGAGCGGCACCGCCATGCCGCGTCCCCTGTACGACGACCAGCGGCTTCGCCGCCGCCGTGCGCCGCGCGAGGCGCGTGAACTTGCGCGGGTTGCCGATGGATTCGAGGTACATGAGGACGACGTCGGTGTCCGGGTCGTCGTACCAGTACTGGAGTACGTCGTTGCCGGACACGTCGGCGCGGTTGCCGGACGAGACGAAGGTCGACACCCCGGTGACCCCGGTGACACCTCCTCCGCGCCGGTGCAGCCGGGACAGCAGCGCGATTCCGATGGCCCCGGACTGCGCGAACAGCCCGATCCGCCCAGGCCTCGGCATCTCCGGGGCGAGCGACGCGTTCAGCCGGACGTCCTCCGCCGTGTTGATGACACCGAAGGCGTTGGGGCCGATGATGCGCATCCCGTACGTGCGCGCGTGCCGCACCAGTTCGCGCTGCCGTTCCCGTCCCTCGGGGCCGCTCTCGGCGTAACCGGCGGAGACCACGACGAGTCCCTGCACGCCGTGCTCACCGCACTCGGCGACGACCTCGGGGACGTACTCGGCCGGGACGGCGACGACCGCGAGGTCGACGGGGCCCCCGATGTCGCCGACCGATCGGTACGCCGGTACTCCGTCGATGTCCTTCTGCTCCTCCGGGAAGGCGCTGTTGACCGCGTACAGGTCACCGGTGAAACCGGCGTCCCTGATGTGGTCGAGGACGCTGCGGCCGACTCCGCCGGGGGCACGGCCGACGCCGATGACGGCCACGGCGCCCGGGGCGAGCAGCCGCCGGACGGAACGCGCCTCGGCCCGCTGCTCCCGCGCGCGCTGGACGGCGAGTGAGCGGTCGGTGGGCTCCAGGTCGAACTCCAGGCGTACGACACCGTCCTCGAAGCTGCGCTTCTGGGTGTACCCGGCGTCCGTGAACACCTTGATCATCTTGCTGTTGGCCGGCAGCACCTCGGCGGCGAAGCGGCGGATGTCGCGCTCGCGGGCGACAGCCGCGATGTGTTCGAGGAGGGCGGAGGCGACACCACGTCCCTGGTGCGCGTCCTGCACCAGGAAGGCGACCTCGGCCTCGCCGGCGGGACCGGAGGCGGGCAGTCCCTCGGCGTCAATACGGTCGTAGCGTACGGTGGCGATGAACTCGCCGCCGACCGTGGCCGCGAGCCCCACCCGGTCCACGAAGTCGTGGTGGGTGAAGCGGTGGACGTCCTTTGCGGACAGGCGCGGATAGGGCGCGAAGAAGCGGTAGTACTTCGACTCGTCCGACACCTGCTCGTAGAAGCTGACCAGCCGGTCGGCGTCGTCCGCCGTGATGGGCCGGACACGGGCGGTGCCGCCGTCGCGCAGCACGACGTCCGCCTCCCAGTGGGCGGGGTACTCGTGCCGGTCCGCCGAGTTCTGCATGCGCCCCAGAGTACGGCTCGCGTCCGACAACGTCGCGAGGCAGTCTGTGGGGGACCGAAGTCGGGCCCAGGCCGGGGTTCGAACGCGGTTCCGGGACGGGTTTGGGCCCGCCTCCCGGCACGCTTCACGCTATGGAACAATGGTCTAGACAACCCTGAGACAGTGAAGGGCAGCATCACATGGCTGAGCGCCGCGTCAACGTCGGCTGGGCGGAGGGCCTCCACGCCCGCCCCGCCTCCATCTTCGTCCGTGCGGCCACGGCCGCCGGCGTCCCCATGACGATCGCCAAGGCCGACGGCAATCCCGTCAACGCGGCCTCCATGCTGGCGGTCCTCGGCCTGGGCGCCCAGGGCGGCGAGGAGATCGTCCTCGCCTCCGAGGCGGAGGGCGCCGAAGCCGCGCTCGACCGCCTGGCGAAGCTGGTGGCCGAGGGGCTCGAGGAACTTCCCGAGACCGTCTGAGGAAGCCTGAAGGGTCCTCGATCGACGGTGGCGGCAGATGCCACCGCAAAAGCATCATCCGCACACGACGAAGGGCCCGCCCGAATATCGGGCGGGCCCTTCGTAATTCCCGATCGCAGGCAGCAGAAATAATCCCCCGCGAATTCAACCCTCTTTGTATACGGCGCCCGTGTTAATGACGCAGGCCCGTCATGTTTACGGGATGTTGCGAAGTCCTCACACGATCCGGCCGCTCCCCGGCGCCCGGAAATCGAAGTCGGTGCACGACGGTCGCCCGCTCGGTGTGCAGCGCCGTGATCGCCCGCGCCCGCTCACCGTCACCGCGCGCCACCGCGTCCACGATCGCCCCGTGCTCCGCCCAGGAGTCGACGGGACTGGCCGGCGCCTCCACCGCGTACATCCAGGCGATCTTGTGCCGGAGCTGGGTGAGCGTCGAGGTCAGGGCGTGGCTTCCGGAAGCCTGGGCGAGCGTCTCGTGGAACCAGCCCCCCAGGGAGCGCAGATCCTCGCTGTTCCCCCGCCTGGCCCGCTCCTGCCCCAGCCGGACCAGGCCGCGCAGCACCTTGAGGTGGGCCTCGGTGCGCCGCTGGGCGGCCCGGGAGGCGCCCAGCGGCTCCAGGAGCATGCGCATCTCCAGCAGGTCGGAGGCCTCCTGCTCGGTGGGCTCGGCCACGCACGCGCCCGCGTGCCGCCGGGTCACCACGAAGCCCTCGGCCTCCAGCGTGCGCAGGGCCTCGCGGACGGGGACGCGCGAGACGCCGTACCGGCGCGCGAGCAGTTCCTCGGTGAGCCGGCTGCCGCGCTCGTAGACACCGGCGACGATGTCGTCCCGGATCGCCGTGCATACCGAGTGCGCCGGAATACGCATGTCCGACCTCCGCTTTAATCCCCGTGAAACGTCGACGATTGACGTGTGTTGAGTGACTCTATTGCAGAGAACCGGAATTTCCGACGGCAGGCCGGAATCGATGGATATTTTTTGGACACACACCCCTGTGAAACGCCGAAAGCCCCGGCTCGGTGAGCCGGGGCCACGACAAGTGGTGCGCGGGGTCGTCAGACGTTCACGCCGTGCGAGCGGAGGTAGGCGACAGGGTTGATGTCCGAGCCGTACTCCGGGGTCGTGCGTGCCTCGAAGTGGAGATGCGCACCGGTGACGTTGCCGGTGGCTCCGGAGAGGCCTATCTGCTGACCCGGGGTGACCGTCTGACCGACGGAGACGTTGATGGACGACAGATGACCGTACTGAGTGTACGTACCATCAATCATCTTGATCACGATGTTGTTGCCGTAGGACCCGCCCCAACCGGCCTCGACGACGGTGCCGGAGCCAACCGCTTGGACGGTGGTGCCGGACGCCGCATGGAAGTCGACGCCGGTGTGGCTGCCGGAGGACCAGATGGCGCCGCCGGTCTTGTAGCCCGTGGAGATGTACGAGCCGGCGATCGGGGCGACATAGCTGGTGAGGCGCTTGCGCTCGGCCTCGCGAGCGGCGCGGGCCTTCGCCTCGCGTGCCTCCTTGACCCGCTCCTCCGCCTCCTTGCGCGCGGCGGCCTCGGCCCGCTTCTCGGCGGCGGCCTTCTCGGCGGCCTGTTCCTGGGCGGCGGCCTGCGCGTCGATCTGTTCGGCGAGCGACTCGCCGATGGAGATCACCGGGGTGAGGCCGGTCTGCTCGACGGTGGACTCCGCGGCGAGCGCCGGAGCGGCGAGGGAGCCGACGACGCCGGTGGTCGCGAGGGCGGCCACGCCGGCTGCTCGGACGGTCGTACGGGTGACAAGGCTGGGGCGGCTGGGACGACGGTGCTTCCCGGTGGCGCGGGTGAACGCCATGTAGTTGTGGGTCCTTTCCTTCCTTCTCGCCTACCGGGTTAGCTGACGGGTTCGGAGCAGGAAGGTCTCCTACGGACACCCTCGCGGCACGCGCGGGCATCCGATTCACCCCAGGGACTGCACATGGTGGGTCCCCGGCTCCCCTGGCTCGCGCCGTACGGGGACTCGGCGATGACTGTCCGGTGCCGCGGCTGCGGCTCGGTGCATGACGGACAGCCGGACAGACGCTAAACGGGACATCTTTCAATCAACAAACCGATCACGGGTTTTGTAGCGCATGCCACAGTGCAGACGGTCCACCTCTCCATCAATACGGACAACTTGCGCATCAAAATGGACAAAGGGGCCCCGGTGACGCTTTCGGCACCGGGGCCCCTTTCGTGTACGCCGTGCCGCTACTCGGCGGGGACGACGGTCACTTCGCCGATACCGAGGGCCCGGACAGGCTCCTCGATCGTCGCCGCGTCGCCGACGAGGACCGTCACCAGGCGGTCCACCGGGAAGGCGTTCACGGCCGCCGCGGTGGCCTCCACGGTGCCGGTCGCGGCGAGCTGCCGGTACAGCGTCGCCTGGTAGTCGTCGGGCAGGTGCTGCTCGACCTGGTCGGCCAGTGTGCTCGCCACGGCCGCCGCGGTCTCGTACTTGAGCGGGGCGACGCCGACCAGGTTCTGCACCGCGACATCGCGCTCGGCGTCGGTGAGCCCTTCCGCCGCGAGGGTGCGGAGCACCTTCCAGAGGTCCTCGAGAGCGGGACCGGTGTTGGGAGTGTCGAAGGAGCCGCTGATGGCGAGCAGCGCGGCACCGGTACCGTCCGGAGCCGAGCGCAGGACCTGGCCGAACGCCCGCACACCGTAGGTGTAGCCCTTCTCCTCGCGCAGGACACGGTCCAGGCGGGAGGTGAGGGTGCCGCCGAGGCAGTACGTGCCGAGGACCTGGGCGGCCCAGACGCGGTCGTGCCGGTCGGCGCCGATGCGGCCGATGAGCAGTTGGGTCTGCACGGCGCCGGGGCGGTCCACGATGACGACCCGGCCGGTGTCGTCGGCGGTCACCGGCGGCACGGGCCGCGGCTCGGCCGACGAGCCCGTCCAGGCCCCCAGGGTGTCACCGAGCAGCGCGTCCAGGTCGACGCCGGTGAGGTCGCCGACGACCACGGCGGTGGCCGTGGCGGGCCGGACGTGCCTCTCGTAGAAGGCGCGTACGGCGGCCGCGTCGATCTTCGCGACCGTCTCCTCGGTGCCCTGGCGCGGACGGGACATGCGCGAGGCCGCCGGGAACAGCTCCTTGTACAGCTGCTTGGCGGAGCGACGGGCCGGGTTGGCCGTCTCGTGCGGGATCTCGTCGAGCCGGTTGCGCACCAGCCGTTCGATCTCGCTGTCCGAGAACGCGGGCGCCCTGAGGGCGTCGGCCAGCAGACCGAGCGCCTTGGGGAGCCGCGACACGGGCACTTCGAGGCTGAGGCGCACGCACGGGTGGTCGGCGTGCGCGTCGAGGGTGGCGCCGCAGCGCTCCAGCTCGGCGGCGAACTCCTCGGCGGAGTGCTTGTCGGTGCCTTCGGAGAAGGCCCGGGCCATGATCGTGGCCACTCCGTCGAGACCGGCCGGCTCGGCTTCCAGGGGGGCGTCGACGAGTACCTCGACGGCGACGACCTGCTGGCCGGGGCGGTGGCAGCGCAGGACGGTCAGACCGTTGCCGAGCGTGCCCCGGCCGGGGGCCGGGAAGGCCCAGGGCCTGGCCTCGCCCGCCTGGGGCTGGGGGTGGAACTCCATCGTGGCGAGCTCGGTCACTTGGCCGCCTCCTCGTCGGTGTCGGTGGCTTCGATCGTGGCCTCGGCCTCGGGGTCCTGCGGCGGATCAGCGTCCTCGGCGGTCTCTCCGGAGACCGGCTCGTAGACGAGCACCGCGCGGTTGTCGGGGCGCAGCCGGTCCTTGGCGGCCTGCTGGACCTCCTCGGCCGTCACGTCGAGCACGCGCTGCACGGCGGTCAGGGCGAGCTGCGGGTCGCCGAACAGCACCGCGAAACGGCACAGTTCGTCGGCGCGGCCCGCGACCGTACCGAGCCGGTCCAGCCACTCGCGCTCCAACTGGGCCTGGGCGCGCTCCATTTCCTCGGCCGTGGGGCCCTCCGCGGCGAACCGGGCGAGCTCCTCGTCGACGGCGGCCTCGATGACCGGCACCTCGACGTCCGCGGAGGTCTTCACGTCCAGCCATCCCAGGGAGGGCGCTCCGGCCAGCCGCAGCAGGCCGAAGCCGGCCGCCACCGCCGTACGGTCCCGCCGTACGAGCCGGTTGTAGAGACGGGAGGACTCACCGCCGCCGAGGACGGTGAGCGCCAGGTCGGCCGCGTCGCACGCGCGCGTGCCGTCCTCCGGGAGCCGGTAGGCGGCCATCAACGCGCGCGCGGGGACCTCCTCCACGACGACCTCGCGCAGTTCCTCGCCGATGACGTCGGGGAGGGCGCCTGAGCGCGGCGCGGGCTTGCCGTCGTGCCCGGCGATGGATCCGAAGTACTTCTCGACCCAGGCGAGCGTCTCCTCGGGGTCGATGTCCCCGACGACCGACAGGACGGCGTTGTTGGGCGCGTAGTACGTGCGGAAGAACGCGCGCGCGTCCTCCAGCGTCGCCGCGTCCAGGTCGGCCATCGAGCCGATCGGCGTGTGGTGGTAGGGGTGGCCCTCCGGGTACGCGAGGGCGGTCAGCTTCTCGAACGCCGTGCCGTAGGGGACGTTGTCGTAGCGCTGTCGGCGCTCGTTCTTGACGACGTCCCGCTGGTTCTCCATGGACTCGTCGTCGAGGGCCGCGAGCAGCGAGCCCATGCGGTCGGCCTCCAGCCAGAGCGCGAGCTCCAGTTGGTGGGTGGGCATGGTCTCGAAGTAGTTGGTGCGCTCGAAGCTGGTGGTGCCGTTGAGCGAGCCGCCCGCGCCCTGGACCAGTTCGAAGTGGCCGTTGCCCTTCACCTGGCCCGAACCCTGGAACATCAGGTGCTCGAAGAGGTGAGCCAGGCCGGTACGCCCCTTGACCTCGTGGCGCGACCCGACGTCGTACCAGAGGCACACCGCTGCGACCGGGGTCAGGTGGTCCTCGGAGAGCACCACGCGCAGCCCGTTGGCGAGGCGGTGCTCGGTCGCTGTCAGGCCGCCGGAGCCTGCCTCGGCTGTGGCCGTGTGACCCATGGGCATGTACGTCCCTTCGATCGCGGATGCGGTTGTTGCAACCGCTGAGTTCCTGCCGGTCCTGCCACTGTATGCAAGCGTGTGGAGTGCTGGCGAAGTTCCCGGCGGACGTACGCCGACAGCGAGATTCCTCGGGTTCCAGGCGGTACGTTTCAGCATCAGCGGCCGTCGCCGAACACCGCCGCAGGCATGGGCCTTGGTCCGCGTTGTCAGTGCGGCAGTCCACAATGGTCCGCGTCAGATCCCGTTCATGTCTCAGCAAGGAGCCGGCAGCGATGGCCCGCCGCACCACGAAGACCCCGCCGCCCGATGACTTCGAGGAGCGGATCCTCGACATCGACGTCGTCGACGAGATGCAGGGCTCCTTCCTCGAGTACGCGTACTCGGTCATCTACTCCCGAGCCCTGCCCGACGCCCGCGACGGCCTCAAACCCGTACACCGTCGCATCGTGTACCAGATGAACGAGATGGGCCTGCGCCCCGACCGCGGCTATGTGAAGTGCGCCCGCGTCGTCGGCGAGGTGATGGGTAAGCTGCACCCGCACGGCGACTCGTCGATCTACGACGCCCTGGTGCGTCTCGCCCAGCCGTTCTCCATGCGCGTGCCGCTGGTCGACGGTCACGGCAACTTCGGTTCTCTGGGCAACGACGACCCGCCGGCCGCCATGCGGTACACCGAGGCGCGCATGGCCGACGCCACGTCCCTGATGACGGAGTCGATCGAAGAGGACACCGTCGACTTCGCCCCCAACTACGACGGCCAGGAGCAGGAACCGGTGGCGCTGCCCGCCGCCTTCCCGAACCTGCTGGTCAACGGCGCGTCGGGCATCGCCGTCGGTATGGCCACCAACATGCCGCCGCACAACCTCGGCGAGGTCATCTCGGCCGCCCGGCACCTCATCCGCTACCCGGCCGCCGACCTCGACACCCTGATGCGGCACGTCCCGGGCCCCGACCTGCCCACCGGTGGCCGGATCGTCGGCCTCGCCGGGATCAGGGACGCGTACGAGACGGGCCGCGGCACGTTCAAGATCCGCGCCACGGTGTCGGTGGAGAACGTGACGGCGCGCCGCATGGGCCTGGTCGTCACCGAACTGCCCTTCACCGTCGGCCCGGAGAAGGTGATCGCCAAGATCAAGGACCTGGTCGGCTCGAAGAAGCTCCAGGGCATCGCCGACGTCAAGGACCTCACCGACCGCAGCCACGGCCTGCGCCTGGTCATCGAGGTCAAGAACGGCTTCGTGCCGGAAGCCGTCCTGGAACAGCTCTACAAGCTGACGCCGATGGAGGAGTCCTTCGGCATCAACAACGTGGCGCTCGTGGACGGCCAGCCCCTCACCCTGGGGCTCAAGGAGCTCCTGGAGGTCTATCTCGACCACCGCTTCGAGGTCGTACGGCGCCGCTCGGAGTTCCGCCGCAGCAAGCGCCGCGACCGGCTGCACCTGGTCGAGGGCCTGCTCACCGCGCTGGTGGACATCGACGAGGTCATCCGGCTGATCCGCTCCAGCGACAACTCCGCGCAGGCGAAGGAACGCCTGATGGAGCGGTTCTCCCTCTCGGAGATCCAGACGCAGTACATCCTGGACACCCCGCTGCGCCGGCTGACCCGGTTCGACCGTATCGAGCTGGAGTCCGAGAAGGAGCGGCTGGCCGCGGAGATCGCGGAGCTGACCCGGATCCTGGAGTCGGACGCGGAGCTGCGCAAGCTGGTCTCGACCGAACTGGCCGCGGTGGCCAAGAAGTTCGGCACCGAGCGGCGTACGGTCCTGCTGGAGTCGGCCGGCGCCGCCCCTGCGGCCGGTGTCCCGCTCCAGGTGGCCGACGACCCGTGCCGGGTCCTGCTCTCCTCGACGGACCTGCTGGCTCGTACGGCGAACGGTGAGCCGTTCCCGGCCGACGAGGACGGCAGGCGGGCGAAGCACGACCTGATCGTCTCCGCGGTCCCGGCGACGGCACGGGGCGAGGTGGGCGCGGTGACGTCGGCGGGCCGCCTGCTGCGTATCAACGTCATCGATCTCCCCCGGCTCCCCGACACGATGGCTGCGCCCAACCTCTCGGGCGGGGCCCCGCTGTCGGAGTTCCTCACCCTGGAGGACGGCGAGACGGTGGTCTGCCTGACGACGCTCGACGAGTCGTCCCCGGGCCTCGCGATCGGCACGGAGCAGGGCGTCGTCAAGCGTGTGGTCCCCGACTATCCCTCCAACAAGGGGGAGTTGGAGGTCATCACGCTCAAGGACGGCGACCGGATCGTCGGCGCGGCGGAGCTGCGCACCGGTGAGGAGGACCTGGTCTTCATCACGGACGACGCCCAGCTGCTGCGCTTCCAGGCCGCTCACGTCCGCCCTCAGGGCCGCCCGGCCGGGGGCATGGCAGGCATCAAGCTCACGGACGGCGCCAAGGTGATCTCGTTCACGGCGGTGGATCCGGCGGTGGACGCGGTCGTCTTCACGGTCGCCGGCTCGCGGGGCACGCTGGACGACTCCGTCCAGACGACGGCGAAGCTGACCCCCTTCGACCAGTACCCGCGCAAGGGTCGCGCCACGGGCGGCGTCCGCTGCCAGCGGTTCCTGAAGGGCGAGGACTGTCTGTCCCTGGCCTGGGCGGGCCCGACACCGGCGCGGGCGTCCCAGAAGAACGGCACCCCGGCCGAACTCCCGGAGATGGACCCGCGCCGCGACGGCTCGGGCGTGTCCCTGCCGAGGACGGTGGGTGTGGTGACGGGCCCGGTGTAGGTCAGCCGACCTCTCCGTAGCCCTCCGGCCCCTGCTCCTGTACGTACCTGAGGACGCCCCACATGCTGTGCTCGTCGGCGTGTGGGGCGTCGTCCGTACAGGCCTCCAGGTCCTTGCCCAGGGCGGCCAGGTGGATGCCGGACCCGATGAGGACGAGGCGGCTGAGCCGCTCCTCACCGTCGGCCCAGCGCTCGGGATAGAACCGCAGGAACCGCCCGACGGCATGCACGGCGTACCGGTTGCCCGGGTCGTGCGGGCCGAAGTCGACGTATCCCTTGATGCGGTAGAGCCCTTCGGGCCGACTGTCGAGGAACTCCATCAGCCGACGCGGGTGGAGGGGGGTCGAGGAGCTGAAGGAGAGACTGTCGTAGGCGGCGTGCAGATGCGCGGAGTGGTCCCCCTCGCTCTCCTCCTCGCCGTCCTCCTCGTGTTTGTGCAGGTCGTCGAAGGACAGCTGCCCGATGCGCTCCTGGTTCGGCCGGCAGTCGAAGAGGAACTCGGGGTCCACGCGCCCGTAGTCGGCGGGGACGACAGCGGCACCGTCGACCAGCCCGCGAACCGTCCCCAGGACCCGCTCACCGGCGTCCGCGACCCGCCCGACCTTGTTGACGACGACGAGATCGGCGAGGGCGAGATGCCGGTCGACCTCTGGGTGCTTCGCCCGTGTGTCGTCGAACTCGACGGCATCGACGACCTCGACCAGCCCCCCGTACACGACTCGGGGATTCTCGCTGGCGAGCACCATCCGAACGAGTTCCTGCGGCTCGGCGAGTCCACTCGCCTCGATGACGATGACGTCGATCCGGGCCGAGGGTTGAGTGAGTCGATCAAGATAGACATCGAGCTCGCTCGCATCGACAGCGCAGCACAGACATCCGTTGCCCAGCGACACCGTGGAGTCCCCCAGTGCCCCCGCGACGGCCATGGCGTCGATCTCGATGGCCCCGAAGTCATTGACGATGGCCCCGATACGGCTGCCACCACTGCGGTGGAGGAGGTGGTTGAGGAGAGTGGTCTTGCCGGAACCGAGGAAACCGGTGAGGACGATGACGGGGATCTGCCGAGGGCTCTGGCTCGGACCCGGCTGACTCAATCTGCGACCTCTCTCACGCCGACGCGCACACCGGCTCAGGGCCGTGCGCACATCCGGGGAACGAATGCCGCCCCAGGATAGAGCCGGAGGAATCGTCGCTGATTGAACGGCCGTCGGCAGCCGGTGCGGGACACCCGTGTGTCGGGCCGCCCGTGGTCATCCGGTCTCAGAGCATCAACGGCACCGCCACCGGCGGTACGGGCCCCACATATCGCGCCGCCGGCCGAATGATCTTCGAGTCCTCCGCCTGCTCCAGGATGTTGGCGCTCCAACCCACCACACGGGCCGCCGCGAACGTCGGTGTGAACATCTCCCGCGGCAGGCCGCACAGTTCCATGACCACACCCGCGTAGAACTCGACGTTCGTGTGCAGTTCGCGGCCCGGCTTCAGTTCGGCCAGGATCGCCTCCACCCGTCGTTCGACCTCGACCGCCAGATCGACCAGCGGGCCGCCGAACCGCTCGGCGATGCCCCGGAGCATGCGGGAGCGGGGGTCCTCCGTGCGGTAGACCGGGTGGCCGAAGCCCATGATGCGGTCACCGGCGAGTACGCGTTCGCGGATCCAGGTGTCGATGCGGTCCTTCGTCCCGATCGCGTCCAGGGTGTCCAGCGCGCGGCTCGGGGCGCCGCCGTGCAAGGGACCAGAGAGGGCTCCCACCGCTCCCACCAGACAGGCGGCCACGTCCGCGCCTGTCGACGCGATGACCCGCGCCGTGAAGGTTGATGCATTGAATCCGTGATCAATGGTTGAGATCAAGTATTGCTCGATCGCCCTGGCGTGCAGTGGTTCCGGCTCCGACCCCGTCAACATGTACAGGTAGTTGGCCGCATACGGGAGGTCGTCCCGCGGCTCCACCGGGTCGAGACCCCGGCCCAGCCGGTACAGCGCCGTCAGGACGGTCGGCACGGCCGCCGAGGCGACCAGGGCGTCCGCGCGCCGCTCCTCCGCGTCGATGTCGTACACAGGGCGGAAGCCCTTCGCCGCACCGAGCAGCGACAGTGCCGTACGCATACCGGCCAGCGGCCCGGACCTGCCGGTCGCCGCCGCGATCGACGGCAGCGCCGCCCGCACTTCGTCGGGCAGCCGCCGCAGCGCCGCGGTCCGCGCGGTGAAGGCGGCGAGACGGCCCGCGTCCGGCAGCTCACCATGGACCAGGAGGTGCCAGACGTCCTCGAAGCCGCGGGTCTGCGCGAGTTCGACGGCGGAGTACTGACGGTAGTGGTAAAACCCCTCGCGCCCCCTGACGTCACCAATTCGGGTGTCGGTGACGACGACGCCTGCGAGCCCTCGCGGTACGTCGACAGCGGCGGGAACAGCTGTTGTGGCCCGATTGTTCGGCATGTTTCCTCCCTGAACTTGATTCGACTGTCCATGATTGACTGAAACGATGTCAATATTGATTGAATCAATGCATAGTCCATACGGATACGGTGACCCCCATGCGCGATCAGGAACCCGCCCCCGACCACACCAGCCGTCGGCTGAGCACCAAGGAGACCGCCGAGCTGCTCGGCGTGAAGCCCGAGACCGTGTACGCGTACGTGAGTCGCGGCCAGCTCAGCAGCCGACGCGACCCCGGAGGCCGAGGCAGCACCTTCGACGTCTCGGAGGTGGAGGCGCTCGCGCGCCGCAACAAGCGGGACAGCGGCGGGAGTTCGGCCTCCGGCAACGAGTTGTCCGTACGGACCGGGCTCACGCTCATCGACAAGGACCGCTACTACTTCCGTGGCGTCGACGCCACCGAGCTGGCCGCACGCCACTCCTACGAAGAAGTCGCCGAATGGCTGTGGACCGGCACCCTGCGCCCCGGAGCCACCTTCACCGCGCCGAAGGCCTCCGTCGCCGCCGCCCGCCGCTCCGTCAACGCGCTGCCGGAGCACAGCGACCCCGTCGACCGGCTCCGGGTCGCCGCCATCGCCGCGGCAGCGGTCGATCCGCTCCGCTTCGACCTCTCCGAGGACACCGTCCTGGGCACCGCCCGCATCCTCATCCCCACTCTCGTGACCGCCCTTCCGCCATGCGCGCCCGGCCACCGCGACGAGGGCCCACTGGCCCACCGTCTCTGGGCCCGGCTCAGCGTCCGGATCGCCGACGAGGCGTCACTGCGCGTCCTGGACACGGCACTCGGCCTCCTCGTCGACCACGACCTGGCCGCCTCGACCCTCGCCGTACGCGTCGCCGCGTCCGCCCGCGCGCACCCCTACGCGGCCGTCTCGGCCGGACTCGGCGTCCTCGAAGGCCCGCTCCACGGCGCCGCCAGCGGCCTGGCACACCGGATGCTCCTCGACGTGCTCGACGAGGGCGATGCGGCTCCCGTGGTCGCGGACGAGCTGCGCGCGGGCCGCCGCGTCCCCGGGCTCGGCCACCGGCTCTACCCCGGCGAGGATCCACGCGCGCGTGCCCTGTTCGCTCTCCTCGACGAGATGCCGCAGGCGGCGCCCGCCCTCGCCGCGGCCCGGGACGTCGTGACGACCGCCGCCCGTCACACGCCGCTGCACGCCAATGTGGACCTTGCCCTGGCCGTGTTCACCGTCGCCTGCGGCATGGGGGCGTCGGCAGGCGAGACGATCTTCGCCGTCGCCCGCACCGCGGGCTGGATCGCACACGCCCTGGAGGAGTACGGCGAGCGTCCGCTGCGGATGCGCCCGTCCGGAACCTACGTGGGTGAGCGCCCTCCGCAACCGCTCCCGAAGTAGCCCGACAGCGTCGGAACCACCCGTTCCGCGCAGCTGGAAGTCGTCTCGCTCCAAGTCAGGTTAGGCTCACCTCTGTGAGTAGGTGCGCAACCGTCTCCCGGGACCTCGACGAGCCCATCGCGGGAACCGCGGCGACCGCGAGGACGTGGCTGCTGCTGGAACAGCCGGGCCCCTGGGGTGCCCAGGCGCTCACCATGAGCCACCTGGACCCCTCACTCGGCCGCGCCCTGGAGAAGGCCGCGGAGGGCACCGGCGTACGGATCGCGCTGATCCGCCGCCCCGGCCGCCACGCCGACTTCGGTACACCCGCCGCACGACAGGTGTACGCGGCCCACACCACGCCGGGGAACGTCTGGCTGCACGGCGCCACGACCCGCGACCCCGGGCAGCTGCTCGACCTCGACTTCGCCGCGCTCGGCAAGGGCGCCCCGCAGACCTTCGACGCCGCACTCCAGGGGCGCGCCCACACCGGGGACCCCCTGGCGCTCGTCTGCACCAACGGCAAGCGCGACCGCTGCTGCGCGTTGCTCGGCCGCCCTCTCGCCGCCGAACTGGCATCCTCCGGAGTGGAGGGCGCCTGGGAGGTCACGCACCTCGGCGGCCACCGCTTCTCGCCGACGCTGCTCGTCCTGCCGTACGGATACGCGTACGGCCGCGCCCAGGCCCCGCACGTCAAGGAGGTCCTCCAGGGTGTGCGCGAAGGGCGTGTCGTCGTGGAGGGCTGCCGCGGCGGCTCCGCCTGGGAGCGCCCCGGACAGGCCGCGGAACTGGCCGTCCGCTCGGCGGCGCGCGAATACGCGGCGGACGCGCTGAGTGTCGTACGGACGGACGGCTCGGCACCGTACTGGGAGGTGACCGTCGCCCACACGGACGGACGCAGGTGGAGCGTCGCAGTGACCCAGGGTGCCTCGCTGCCGCCCCGCGCGGAGAGCTGCGGATCGGCGTTGGGCTCGCCGGCGCGGATGGACGTGGTGGCAGTGCGCGAACTGGCGTCCACGGCTCCGACGCGCTGACCGCACTCGGCGTCGTCCCGCACGGCCGGCGGTCCACCCGGCAAGCACCCCGTCACGCCGGTCCACACATTGATCAAGGGATCCACTTCGCACCCCACTACGGCACAGGCCGCTCGTCCCCGTACCGTCATGGGTATGAGCCCCACTCCCCCTGTTCGCCGCCTGCGCCTGGGTCTGCCGCGGCGGATGTTCTCGCAGGTGCTGCTGATGCAGGTGGCGATCGCCGCGGGAGTCGCGGTGCTCGCGACCGGTTTGTTCCTCGCGCCGCTCAGCGACCAGCTGGACGACCAGGCCATGCGCCGGGCGCTGGCAATCGCGCAGACCACCGCGGCCCAGCCGCAGATCGCCGAGGACCTGCAGGGGAGCAGTCCGTCGGCCGACGGGCCGGTGCAGACCGAGGCGGAGCGGATCCGTAAGGCCAGCGGGGCCGAGTACGTCGTGGTGATGGACATGCGAGGCGTGCGCTGGTCGCACACGGATCCGAAGGAGATCGGCCGCGTCGTCTCCACCGACCCCCGCCAGGCCCTGGCGGGCAAGGAGGTCATGGAGATCGACAGCGGCACCCTGGGCCGCTCGGCCCGCGGCAAAGTTCCGCTGCGTGACACCGACGGCAAGGTTGTCGGGGCGGTCTCGGTCGGCATCGAGTACGACAGCGTGCGCGCTCTGCTGTTCCACGCGATTCCGGGACTGCTCGCCTACGCCGGCGGTGCCATGGCTGTGGGAGCCCTGGCCGCCTGGCTGATCTCACGGAGGGTGCAGCGACAGACCCGGGACCTGGCCTTCTCCGACATCGCGGCGCTGCTCGCGGAACGCGAGGCGGTGCTGCACGGCATCCGCGAGGGTGTCGTCGCCCTGGACCGGTCGGGCCGCGTCCGGCTCCTCAACGACGAGGCACAGCGCCTGCTGGGTATCGGCGAGGAGGCTGTCGGCCGCTCCCTGGACGAGGCGCTCGGCTCCGGACGTACGACCGACGTGCTGGCCGGACGTGTGACCGGAACCGATCTGCTCACCGTGCGCGGACAGCGTGTCCTGGTCGCCAACCGCATGCCCACCGACGACGGCGGCGCCGTCGCCACCCTGCGCGACCGCACCGAACTGGAACAGCTCGGCCGCGAACTCGACTCCACGCACGGCCTGCTCGACGCCCTGCGCGCCCAGGACCACGAACACGCCAACCGCATGCACACGCTCCTGGGGCTGCTCGAACTGGAGATGTACGACGACGCCGCGGAGTTCATCGGCGAGGTGGTGGGCGATCACCGGGCCACCGCGGAGCAGATCGCCGAGAAGATCCGCGATCCGCTGCTCGCCGCGCTGCTGGTCGGCAAGGCCACCGTGGCGGCGGAGCGCGGTGTCGCCCTGTGGGTCTCGGACCGGACGCTGCTCCCGGACCGGCTGGTCGATCCCAGGGGGCTGGTCACCGTCGTCGGCAACCTGGTCGACAACGCGCTGGACGCCGTCGCCGGCACGGTGCACGCGCGCGTGGAGGTCGAACTGCGCGCGGAGGGCCGGACCGCGGTCCTCCGGGTGCGCGACACGGGGCCCGGAATCCCGGCGGAACAGCGCGAGTTGATCTTCACGGAGGGGTGGTCCACGAAGAAACCCCCGGCACACGGCAAGCGCGGAATCGGGCTCCCCCTGGTACGCCGGCTCGCGGAGCGGCAGGGTGGCAGCGCGCGCGTGGACGAGGCCGAGGGCGGGGGCGCGGAGTTCACCGTCGTACTGCCGGAAGCCCTCGTGGAGCCGGACCCGGCGGCGGAAACCCGGCACAGTCGCGTCCCGGAGACGGAACACACGCGTGTCCCGGACACGGAGCCGTCACCGGCGCCGGCCACCACCACGACCACCGGCGCCACCGCCGCACAGGAGGAGTCGAGATGATCGAGGTCCTGGTCGTGGACGACGACATCCGGGTGGCGCGCGTCAACGCCGCCTATGTGGAGAAGGTGCCCGGCTTCCATGTCGCGGGAGCGGCGCACAGCGCGGCCGAGGCACTGCGGCAGTTGGAAGCACTGCCTCACCTCGACCTCGTCCTCATGGACCACTACCTGCCCGACGGCACGGGCCTCTCGGTCGTCCAGGAGATGCGCCGACGCGGCCACGAGACCGACGTGATCATGGTGACGGCGGCCCGGGACGTGTCGACCGTACAGGCGGCGATGCGCCAGGGAGCATTGCAGTATCTGGTCAAGCCGTTCGCGTTCGCGGGGCTGCGCGCCAAGCTGGAGGCGTACGCGGAGCTGCGCCGCACCCTCGACGGCGGCGGCGAGGCCGAACAGGCCGAGGTGGACCGGATCTTCGGCGCCCTGTCCTCCGGGCCCGAGCCCGAACTGCCCAAGGGGCACTCCCCCACCACCGCGGAGCTCGTGCGCCGAGCCTTGGTGAACGCCGAAGGCCCCCTCTCCGCCCAGGAGATCGCCGAACGGACAGGGGTGAGCCGCCAGACCGCCCAACGCTATCTGAAGCTGCTGGAGCGCACGGGACGGGCCAGGCTGACCCTCAAGTACGGTGACGCGGGCCGTCCTGAGCACCGTTATGTGTGGGCGACCCGTCCCTGAGAACGAGCCCGGCGGAGTTGTGAAGATCTTGCTCGCGCCTCGCTGTTCGATGGCGGGAGACATGGCGCATGCCACAACATCGGACTTCGGGGCGCAAGCCGTTCTTCTGCTTGCGAAAATCTGTTCTGCTCGTTCCGTGCGCCGAAGCTGCGGAGCCGCAACACGGGTTCACCGCACGGGCCGACCGCTCGTCGGCCCTGAGGGAGAGGCTCGATGATTGACGTCCTGGTAGTGGACGACGACCTCCGTGTCGCAGAGATCAACGCCAGGTACGTGGGCAGGGTTCCCGGATTCAGGGTCGCCGCCCGCGCGCACACCGCGGCCCAGGCCCTGGCAGCCGTGCAGCAGGGCACCATCGACCTGGTCCTGCTCGACCACTACCTGCCCGACCAGACGGGACTGGAACTCGTTCACCGCATGCGGGAGCAGGGCCACTGCACCGACGTCATCATGATCACGGCGGCGAGCGACGTGGTGACCGTCCAGGCCGCGATGCGCGTGGGCGCGCTGCACTATCTGGTCAAGCCGTTCACCTTCGCCGCGTTGCGCACCCGTCTGGACTCCTACGCCGCCCTGCGCCGCACCGTCGACCATGTCGGGGACCGGAGCCACACCGGCCAGGAACAGGTCGACCGGATCTTCGGTGCCCTGCGCACGCCGCCCGCCCCCTCGTCCCCCGGCCTTCCGAGCGGCCACTCGGAACCGACCACGGACCTCATCTGCGGCGTGCTCCACCGCGCCGGCCACCCGCTCTCCGCTCACGAGGTGGCCGTCGAGACGGGCCTGAGCCGCTCCACGGCCCAGCGCTACCTCCGCCATCTGGAACAGGCGGGCCGCCTCCGCCTCTCCCTCAAGTACGGCGACACGGGCCGCCCCGAACACCGGTACGCATGGGTGGCCCCCTGAGTCGCTTCCCTGCCCATCACTGTCGTACGACGTCGTACGGCAGTGAGATCGCCGCCCGCTAGACAGCTCCCGCCCCCGTGAGTGACCGCACCTCGGTCTCCGCGTGCTTGGCCTCGTCCGGATCCTCCGCCGAGGTCACGGTGCCGAGCCAGCCCGCGATGAATCCCAGCGGGATCGAGACGAGGCCCGGGTTCTGCAACGGGAAGTACTGGAAGTCCACTCCCGGGAACAGCGATTCGGGGCTGCCCGACACCACGGGCGACAGCAGTACGAGGACGACTGACGGAATCAGCCCGCCGTACACCGACCACACCGCACCCCGGGTGGTGAAGCCGCCCCAGAACAACGAGTAGAGCAGCACCGGCAGGTTCGCGGACGCCGCGACGGCGAAGGCGAGGCCCACCAGGAAGGCGACATTGAGGTCACGGGCCAGGAGTCCGAGGGCGATCGCGACCACGCCGATGCCGACCGCGGCAGTGCGGGCCACGGCCACCTCACTGCGCGGCTTGGCTCGCGGGCGACGCAGCGACGCGTACAGGTCGTGGGCCACCGACGCCGAGGACGCGAGGGTGATACCTGCGACCACCGCGAGAATCGTTGCGAAGGCGATGGCGGCGACGATCGCGAACAGAACCGTTCCGCCTGTGGAGTCCGCTCCGCCGCCCAGATCGAGGGCCAGCAGGGGGACCGCCGTGTTCCCGGCCGCGTTCGAACCGCGGACGGCCTTCGGTCCGACGATCGCCGCCGCGCCGAAGCCGAGGACGATCGTCATCAGATAGAAGCCGCCGATGAGTCCGATCGACCAGACGACCGATCGGCGCGCGGCCCTGGCGGTCGGCACAGTGTAGAAGCGGGAGAGGATGTGCGGCAGCCCGGCCGTACCCAGTACGAGGGCGAGCCCCAGGCTCATGAAGTCGAAGCGCGAGGTCCAGTCACCGCCGTACCTCAGCCCCGGGGCGAGGAACGCGTCACCGTGACCACTGCGCTCGGCCGCCGTGCGCAGCAGCTGGTCGAAGTCGCCGTGGAACCGCAGCAGCACCAGCACGGTCAGCGTGATCGCCCCGCCCATGAGCAGGACCGCCTTGACGATCTGGATCCAGGTGGTGGCCCGCATCCCTCCCAACGACACATAGATCACCATGAGCGCGCCGACCGCGATCACCGTCCAGGACTGCGCCGCCTCGCTCGTCCCGCCCAGCAGCAGCGCGACCAGGCTGCCCGCCCCCACCATTTGCGCCACCAAATACAGAACGGACACAGTGACCGAGGAAGTTCCCGCGGCGATCCGCACCGGCCGCTCACGCATCCGCGACGCGACGACATCGGCCAGGGTGAACCGCCCGCAGTTGCGCACCAGTTCGGCGACCAGGAACAGCACGACGAGCCACGCCACCAGGAATCCCACCGAGTACAGCAGCCCGTCGTAGCCGAAGAGCGCGATGAGGCCGGAGATGCCGAGGAAGGACGCGGCCGACATGTAGTCGCCCGCGATGGCAAAACCATTCTCCATCGGGGAGAAGAGCCGGCCGCCCGCGTAGAACTCCTCCGCCGAGCCCTGCCGGTGCCGGCTCACCCACGTGGTGATGGCCAGCGTGACGGCCACGAAGGCGCTGAACAGCACCAGCGCCAGCATCTGATGGTTGCCGGTCACGATCCACCACCTCTGAGGCCACGCGTCAGTTCCTGGGTGTCCCAGCGCAGATCGAGCGCGGCCCGGTCCCTGCGCAGCCGTGCGTGTCGCGCGTACGCCCAGGTGAACAGGAACGTCGTGAGGAACTGTCCGAGTCCCGCCAACATCGCCACGTTCACCGCGCCCACCACGGGCCGGGCCATGAATCCGGGCGCAGTGGTCGCGGTCACCACGTAACCCACGTACCAGGAGAAGAAGATGGCGACACCGGGGATCACGAACCTCCTGTACCGACTGCGCACCTCCTGGAAGGCCGCGCTGCGCTGCACCTCCAGATAGACGTCGGCCGCGCCACCGCCCCGGCTCTCCTGCTCCTGGCGCGCGGGCGGTACAAGGGGGGTGGGCGCACCCGTGCCGTCCAACTCACCCCAGCCGGAGGCGAGTGCGTCGTACCAGGGGTCGTCGAACCGGGTGTCCCCGCCCACCCCCGCGTGGGTCGGGACGGTGTCACGACCTTCGTGGGTCTCGGCCGAACTCTCAGGGCCGCCCCCGCGTCTGTTGGGGCGACCGGTGCTTGACTGCATGCCCAAGGATGGACAGAACGGGAAGATCCCCGACTCTTCTTCTCCGCAGACTTCACCCCATTAGGTGATTCACCCCGTGGGAGGCCGCACCAACCCCCTCCCGTAGGCGTAACGCACCGCCTGCGCACGGTCCTTGATTCCCGTCTTGGCGAAGAGGTTGTTGATGTGGGTCTTCACGGTCGCTGTGGAGACATGCAGTTGGTGCGCGATCTCCTGGTTGCTGAGGCCGTCCGCGATCAGCACCAGCACCTCGGTCTCCCTCGTGGTGAGCCCGTCGGGCGGCTCGGCGGGCGCGGCAGGCTTCTTCTCCGGCTCCGTCAGCCGCTCCAGGAGCCGCCGCTGGATGCTCGGCGCCAGCCCCGCGTCCCCGGACAGCACGCTGTGCACCGCCCGGACGATCTCGTCACCGTCCGCATCCTTGGTGAGATAGCCGCGCGCGCCCGCCTTCAGCGCACGGAACAGCGACTCGTCGTCCGCGAACGTCGTGAGCACCACGACCTGCGTCCCGGGGTACTCCGCCCTGATCCGCCGGGTCGCCTCGACACCGTCGCAGCGCGGCATGCGCAGATCCATCAGCACCACGTCCGGCGCGAGTTCACCGGCGAGCCTCACGGCCTCGTCCCCGTCTCCGGCCGCTCCGACGACCTCGATGCCGGGCAGCAGCCCGAGCAGCATCACGATGCCTTCCCGTACGACGGTCTGGTCGTCCGCGACCACGACCCGCGCGAGCTTCGGGCCGGCCTCCCGCGTCATGTCGGCACCCTCAGCGTCACCACGAACCCCTTCTCCCCCGGCCCGGCATCGAGCGAACCGCCCAGCAGCTCGGCACGCTCCCGCATGCCCAGCAGACCGTACCCGCCGCCCGTCCCCGTGAGTTCGCCCGGCGAACCGCCCGAGTCCCGTACGTCCAGCGTCACTTGGTGCTCGCTGTAGTCCAGCCTCACCTGGACCTTGGCGCCCGGAGCATGCTTGCGGACATTCGTCAGCGCTTCCTGCGCCACCCGGCGCACTGCCTGCGAGGCTTCCGCAGGCAGTGGTCTGCGCTCACCCGTAATGGTGACTCCCACGTCGTCGGTCGCGTCGACGAGTTCACTCAGGTAGTCCTCCAGCGGGGACATCTCGCCCCTCAGTGCGGACAGGGCCTGTCTCGTCTCGGCCAGACCGTCGCGGGCCATCCCCCGCGCCGCCACCACCCGTTCGAGTATCCGGTCCCGATCGGCGCCTCGCTCGATCAGCAGGCGGGCCGCTTCCAGGTGCACCAGCTGCGCCGAGAGACTGTGCGCCAGTACGTCGTGGATCTCCCGCGCTATCCGGGCGCGCTCCGCGAGCGCCGCCGACTCCGCTTCGGCGGCCCGTGCGGCCCGCTCCTGGGCGAGGAGCAGCTGGGCGTTGCCGCGTGCTTCGGCGTCGAGCCGCAGGACGTATCCGGCGAGTGCGAGACCGATGCTGGTGACGGTCGTGGTGAGCAAGGGATCGTCATTGACCCCCGCGTACGAGCCGAGGGCCACGATGCTCATGGGCAGAGCGGCCGACAGGGGCAGTCTTTCCAGGGCCGTGACCGCGCATCCGCACCACAGGACGAGAGCCGGCACCCGGAAGCCCGCGGCCTGGCCCGCGACCGCGAGGCCTTGAAGCAGCAGTAGGAGGGCCAGGGAGGGCCACAGTCTGTGCTGGAACGTCGTCCGGTGGAGCGCCCAGGCGAGCAGCGCGGCGAGCAGGACTCCGCCGACGGCCAGAGCCGAGTCCCGGCCCCGGGGCGGATTGCCGCTGACGGCTCCCCACAGCAGCGTGCCGAGGACCAGCATCCGGGTGGCCCAGGCGAGCCGACGGCGGTTGCGTGAGATTCCCTCGCGGCCGAGCGCCTCCTGGGAGGGCCAGCGCAACCAGTCGTTCTTCGTCACACGTGCTCCTTCCGCGACCGCACGCCGTCACCGTAAGCCGTGGTCTGCCGGCGCGCCGAGGGCACGGACCCCGGATGCAGCGGCTCCGGGTGCGGAGATGCCAGGTGCAGGGACTTTGTCCGCCAGTGCAGGATTCCGGAGCGGAGCAGCAGGGTCGCCGCGAGGGCGAGGAGAAGGGCCGAGGTGTCCTGGTGGACGCCGAGTGCCGCGCCCAGGGCGAAGAGACCGACGCGGAGGCCGATCCCGGTGATCCACACGGCGACGCTCGCCCTGGTGCTCCGGCTCCACACCACGCCGTCCGCCTCCGCCCAGACGTGGGTTGTCCAGGCCCAGCCGGCTCCCGTGGCGAGGCCGATGAGCAGTTCGGCCGCGAGCAGGGTGATCGACTCCGTGCGGTGGTGGCTGTCGACAAGTCCGGGCTCGCGCAGCGCCACGACGGCCAGGATCACGGGCAGGACCCACCAGCGCCGGTCCGTGTCTGTCCGACGCGTACGGAACTGGCGTACGACCACCAGGGCGACGACGGCGACGATCAGCAAGGCATCAACGAGCCCGGACATCAGGCCTCCGTGGGCGAAGAAGGAGCGGGTGTCGGCAACGGGTGCTGTCGACACCTTCGACGCTACGGAAATCGGCAGGTCACAGGATCGGAGCGGGGGTGGATCAAGGGTGGATTCGCAGCGGGTAGAAGGTCCACCCCAGGGTGGAGAAATGGTGCCGGGGCAGCACTTGCAAGCGCTGCCCCGGGACCGAGAACCGGATGGGTCACGCGTCGATGCGCGACCTGTCCAGCGTTGCCGCCGAGCTGGAGATGAACTCCTTGCGAGGAGCGACGTCGTTGCCCATCAAGAGGTCGAAGACCTGTTCGGCAGAGTCCAGGTCGGACAGGTTGATCCGGCGCAGCGTGCGATGACGGGGATCCATCGTGGTCTCGGCCAGCTGGTCGGCGTCCATCTCACCGAGACCCTTGTAGCGCTGGATCGAGTCCTTGTAGCGGACACCCTTGCTCTGGAACTCCAGGAGCTTCTCGCGCAGCTCACGGTCGGAGTACGTGTAGACGTACTTGTCCTGGCCCTTCTTCGGCTGGATGAGCTCGATGCGGTGCAACGGCGGCACCGCGGCGAACACCCGGCCCGCTTCGACCATGGGCCGCATGTAGCGGTGGAACAGCGTCAGAAGCAGTGTTCGGATGTGCGAGCCGTCGACGTCGGCGTCGGTCATCATGATGATCTTGCCGTAGCGGGCCGCGTCGATATCGAACGTACGACCAGATCCAGCCCCTATGACCTGGATGATCGCACCGCACTCGGCGTTCTTCAGCATGTCGGTCACGGACGACTTCTGGACGTTGAGGATCTTGCCGCGGATCGGCAGCAGGGCCTGGAACTCCGAGTTCCGGGCGAGCTTGGCCGTACCGAGCGCGGAGTCGCCCTCCACGATGAACAGTTCGCTGCGCTCGACGTCGTCACTGCGGCAGTCGGCGAGCTTGGCAGGCAGCGAGGAGGACTCCAGGGCCGTCTTCCGGCGCTGTGCGTCCTTGTGCTGACGGGCCGCGATGCGCGTGCGCGCGGCGGCCACCGCCTTCTCCATGACGACGCGGGCCTGCGCGGCGGCGTCCCGCTTGGTGGAGGTCAGGAAGTCCTTGAGCTCCTTGGACACCACATTCGTCACGATGCGGCGTGCCGCCGAAGTGCCGAGGATCTCCTTGGTCTGGCCCTCGAACTGCGGCTCGGCGAGACGCACGGTGACGACCGCGGTGAGGCCCTCCAGTGCGTCGTCCTTGACGATGTCGTCCTCGGCCACGCGCAGCAGCTTCTTGGTGCGCAGTACCTCGTTCATCGTCTTCGAGACGGCCTGTTCGAACCCCGCCACATGGGTCCCGCCCTTGGGCGTGGCGATGATGTTCACGAACGACTTGAGGGTGACGTCGTAACCCGTGCCCCAGCGCATCGCCACGTCGACACCCAGCTCGCGGGTGACCTCGGTGGGGGTCATCTGGCCGTGGTCGTCGAGGACCGGCACCGTCTCCTTGAAGGATCCCTGCCCGGAGAAGCGGAGGACGTCGCAGACCGGCTTGTCGGTGGCCAGGTACTCGCAGAACTCGCTGATGCCTCCGTCGAAGCGGAAGGACTCCTCGCCCTTGCTGCCGCCCTCACCAAGGCCCACCTCGTCACGGACGACGATGGTGAGGCCCGGCACCAGGAACGCGGTCTGCCGAGCGCGCTGGTGGAGGTTCTCCAGGGAGAGCTTGGCGTCCTTGAGGAAGATCTGGCGGTCGGCCCAGTACCGCACGCGCGTTCCGGTGCGGGTCTTGGGGACCCGCTTGGTCTTGCGCAGGCTTCCCGTCTCGAACGTGGCGTCCGGGCCGACGTCGGAGAAGGAACCGGGCACGCCCCGCCGGAAGCTGATCGCATGGGTGTTCCCCCCGCGGTCGACCTCGACGTCCAGGCGCGCCGAGAGCGCGTTCACCACGGACGCGCCCACGCCGTGCAGGCCGCCGGAGGCGGCGTACGAGCCGCCGCCGAACTTGCCGCCGGCGTGCAGCTTGGTCATGACGACCTCGACACCGGAGAGGCCGGTCTTGGGCTCGACGTCCACGGGGATGCCGCGGCCGTTGTCCCGCACCTCGACGGAGCCGTCGTCGTGCAGGACGACGTCGATGTGGTCGCAGTAGCCCCCAAGGGCCTCGTCCACGGAGTTGTCGATGATCTCCCAGAGGCAGTGCATCAGGCCACGGCTGTCGGTGGACCCGATGTACATGCCCGGGCGCTTTCGCACGGCCTCGAGCCCTTCGAGGACGAGCAGGTGCCGCGCGGTGTAGTTGGAACCGTCCCGGTCTGCTCCTGCCAGCAGCGCTGTGGACGGCACGGACGTATCGGCGGTCACGCGGTTCGCTCCTCGCTGAATTTCAGTTGGGGCCCTGATGGGTAAGGGCCTGGCTTCGGTCGCCGCTCAGAGGGTACCGAGGCCTGGTAGAGCCGATGTAACACCACCCTCGGCGAAACTCACACTAATCCAGAGTCGCATGCCTGTTCGATCCCTCGATGGAGTGAAGTACATATCACGTTCCCTTCCAGGCATGAACCATTTAGGCTCCGGGCACGTCCTCATCAACAACCGGCAATCCAGCCGGGAGGACCAACACCCCTACAGACGACAGACAGCGCGAACCCGTACAGACACAAAGACACGCAATACGGCACATTCGCCGCCAACCGGAATCAGACAGCCGCCTCGAAAAGATTTTTTTCAAGGAAGGGCCACAAGCGGGAACGTTTTCGGCCTGGTTGGATGTTGACCCTGGTACGACAGCTCGTCGAGCTAGAGAAGAGGCGACGTGACTACTGTTCTGACCCCCGCGAGCCCGCTGACGGCCGCTGATCGCTGCGACCGCTGCGGCGCCCAGGCATACCTTCGCGTTGTCTTGGCGAGCGGCGGAGAACTGCTCTTCTGCGCCCACCACGGTCGCAAGTTCGAGCCGGAACTCAAGAAGATCGCCGCTGAGATACAGGACGAGACGGAGCGACTGACGACCGTTCCAGCCAGCTCCAACGAAGAAGAACGCTGATACTGCGCGTCGACGACGAGCCAGCCCCGGCACAGACCGGTTGATTCGGGCGGCCACTCCTGCACTCAGGAGTGGCCGCCCGCTTCACTCAAGCCGCTCAGCGGCCGTCGGGAGCCCTCAGCCGGGCGGACCCCGAAACACCCCTCCGGTCGCCACCCACAGGCCCTCAGCCACCGTTTCCGGGGGCAGGGGCGGTGCCCCACCCCATGGTCCGCACGACGTCCGAGACCCGCGTGTAGACGCCCGGGCTTCCGGGCCGTCCGCAGCCGCTCCCCCAGGACACGAGCCCTACCAGCCGCCCCTGAGCGACCAGCGGCCCTCCACTGTCCCCCTGGCAGGCGTCAGGCCCCCCTGCGGCCTCCCCCGCACACAGCATGCTCTCTGCTCGGTACGTCCCGTCGGCACTGCCCGGGTATGCCCGCTCGCAGACCGTGTCGGACAGCACGTGCACCCGTGCGGCGCGCAGACTGCGCGCGTAGTCCGCGCCTCCCGTGATGTCGCCCCAGCCGTAGACCGTGGCGTTCGTACCGGGTCGGTAGGCCGGGTCACCCGCAGCCGCCATCCCGATGACCGAACTCTCCGGAAGGGGCTCGGCGAGGGTGAGTACGGCGAAGTCCCCGGCGTTGCTGAGCTTGTCGTAGCCCGGGTTGACCCAGGTGTCACGTACGGCGATCTCCTTGCCCTGGGCGGACGTCAGATCCGTACGCCCGGTGATGACCTTCAGGTCCCGTGCGCGGTGGGGCGGCGCCCCCAGGACGTCCTCGCCCATGCAGTGGGCCGCGGTCAGTACGGTGCTCCGGCCGACGGCCACGCCGCCGCAGAACTGCCCGGCGCGCGTACCCCCGAACCGGTCACGGCTGGACAGCGCCACCGTCCACGGGCCCTCGGACACGTCGACCGGGAATCCGCCGACGACAACGCCGTCGGCAGCCACCGGGGCGGCGGACGCCAGCGGTATCACGGCCGCCGCGGCCGCCAGAACCAGCGACCGGGTCAGCGTCCGGGACAGGACCCGGACAAGGGGATGGCGCATGCGCGCTCCTCACTCTGGGATGATCACGAGAAACCCAGAGTGATCCAAGGCGCTCCGCCCCGCACGCTCGCGCCACGAAAGAGGGACGCCGTCGACTGGAGCACCTCGTTCCGCACGCGCCGGACCGCGCTCCCCGCACGCCGGTGCGACGCCCCGCACTCGCGCAGCACGAAGGCCCGGCTCCCCTGGGGGAGACCGGGCCTTCCGTGTCGTGTCGTACGACCGCGACCTAGTCGAGGTAGTCGCGCAGCACCTGCGAACGCGACGGGTGGCGCAGTTTCGACATGGTCTTGGACTCGATCTGGCGGATGCGCTCGCGGGTGACGCCGTACACCTTGCCGATCTCGTCGAGGGTCTTCGGCTGACCGTCGGTGAGACCGAAGCGCATCGAGACGACGCCCGCCTCGCGCTCGGACAGGGTGTCCAGGACGGAGTGCAGCTGCTCCTGAAGGAGCGTGAAGCTGACCGCGTCGGCCGGGACGACGGCCTCGGAGTCCTCGATGAGGTCACCGAACTCGCTGTCGCCGTCCTCACCCAGGGGGGTGTGGAGGGAGATCGGCTCGCGGCCGTACTTCTGGACCTCGATGACCTTCTCCGGGGTCATGTCGAGTTCCTTGGCCAGTTCCTCCGGGGTGGGCTCGCGGCCCAGGTCCTGGAGCATCTGGCGCTGCACGCGCGCGAGCTTGTTGATGACCTCGACCATGTGCACCGGGATACGGATGGTGCGGGCCTGGTCGGCCATCGCGCGGGTGATCGCCTGACGGATCCACCAGGTGGCGTACGTGGAGAACTTGTAGCCCTTGGTGTAGTCGAACTTCTCGACCGCGCGGATCAGACCGAGGTTGCCCTCCTGGATGAGGTCCAGGAAGAGCATGCCGCGGCCGGTGTAACGCTTGGCCAGGGAGACCACCAGACGGAGGTTGGCCTCCAGGAGGTGGTTCTTGGCGCGGCGACCGTCCTCGGCGATGATCTCCAGCTCGCGCTTGAGCTTCGGAGCCAGCTTGTCGGCGTTGGCCAGCTTGTCCTCGGCGAACAGGCCTGCCTCGATGCGCTTGGCGAGTTCGACCTCCTGCTCGGCGTTGAGCAGCGGGACCTTGCCGATCTGCTTGAGGTAGTCCTTCACCGGGTCGGCGGTGGCACCGGCGACGGCGACCTGCTGGGCCGGCGCGTCGTCCTCGTCGTCGTCGGAGAGGACGAAGCCCTTGTTCTCGGCCCCTTCCTCCTCCTCTTCGCCGGGCTTGACGTCCTCGAGCGCTTCGTCCTCGACGGCCTCGGCGTCGTCCTTGCCGGCGGTCGTCTTCTTGGCCGCCGTCTTCTTGGCGACGGTCTTCTTCGCGACCGCCTTCTTGGCAGTCGTCGTCTTCTTGGCGGCGGCCTTCTTCGCGGGCGCCTCGTCGTCGACGGAGGGCTCGGCGGAAGGGGCCGTCGAGGTGGCGGTGGCGGTGGCCTTCTTCGTGGTCACCGTCTTCGCTGCGACCGTCTTGGTGGCGGTGCGCTTGGCCGGACTCTTCGCTGCGACGCTCTTTCGGGTGCGCTTCGGCTCTGCGGCACTGACCATCAGCGTCACACCCTCTTCCTCGAGGATCTGGTTGAGGCTGCGCAGTACGTTCTTCCACTGAGTGGCCGGAATCTGGTCAGCTTCGAAGGCCCGACGCACGTCGTCGCCGGCGATCTGCCCCTCAGCCTTTCCCCGCTCGATGAGCGCCATGACAGAGACGGACTCGGCGATCTCCGGCGGGAGCGTACGGGATGTGCTGGCCGACACGAACAACCTCTCGAACGTTGGAAAACGGCTTCCGGCCCCGTCCACTACGGACAGGAGCCGACGACCGCCGACTGGGGATGGGCCGACGGCGCGGGCGAGGGCCGGGAAGATGCACAGCGCCTTGAACGGCGTCCGTATTCCCTCCGCGGCTGTCACCTCTTAGGTCATCGCGCTGCTTCCGCAAGCGTTACGCCCAATCTGCGTGGCCCGAGTCACACCCCGTAAGCGCTCATAAACGGTCAATTGTTATTAAAGGTGGTCAGCCACGGTGACGACAAGGCCGTCCCGACCGATCCATGCCCCCATCGGCAGCGGCATTCACGGCCACGACGGGTACTTCAGCACGGTCCGCCGCCTCTTCCTCTCACCGCACCGCTCGGTCACCCGGTCTCGCTGCCGGACCCCGCCGAGCCCTCTCGGGATCCGACGGGGCCCGGCAGCGACGGTTCGCGGACCGAGCGATGCTTTCCGGAGGACGACACGTCCCCCGATCGCACCGCCCTCGACTCTCGGTCAGTGCTCACGCGGGGCCGGAACCACGCGCTCCACCTCGGGGTGCACCATGAGGAGCTGCCGCATGGCCGCCTCCGCTCCCGCACCGTCGCCCGCCCCGAGAGCCTCGACGATCCGGGCATGGTGCGCCAAGGACGCCTCGTTGGGCCGGTCACAACCGGTGATCGGACCGCCGGACACCTGGAGGGCGGCGGACACGATCCCGGAGAGGTGCTCCAGCATGCGGTTGCCGGCGAGCTGGATGAGCAGCGAGTGGTACTCGGCGTCGGCGCGCGAGAACGTCAGCGCGTCACCCTGGCTCATGGCGTGACCCATGATCTCGACCATGTCGACGAGCCTCTGCTGGACCTCTTCGCGCCCATGCCCGGCGGCGAGGCGAGCAGCGAGCGGCTCGATCGTCCAGCGCAGCTCGCTGAGCTCGCGGCGCTGGTTGTCGCGCTGCGGCCCGAAGGCGCGCCACTCGATGATGTCGGGGTCGAGGAGGTTCCAGTCGCTGACGGGACGCACGCGCGTGCCCACGTTCGGCCGGGCACTCACCAGGCCCTTGGCCTCCAGCACCCGGAGCGACTCACGGACTACGGTGCGGGAGACCTCGAAACGCTGGCCGATCTCCTCGGGCACGAGGGGGCGGTCCGCGCCCAGGTCGCCGGAGACGATCATCTGGCCCAGCTGCTGGACGAGTTGACCGTGCAGCCCGCGACCGCGGCTGCCCGCGCTGCGGCGGCCGACACGGCCCAGTTCCGGATCCGTGGCGTCCCAGGAAGGGACTCCCACCCGATCGGCACCGGGGGCCTCGGCGTAGGGATAGCGGTCGAGCCCGCCCGGGCCGACGAGACCTGAGTCTGCGGAGCGGGCGGCGGTCATCATGGTGTGCGCAAGGGTACTCACGGATCCTTTGTCGGCGCCGCCTTCAACTCCCTTGAGGTCTTTGGTGAAAAGCACACGAAAGGGTGATCGCTCACCCCGTCGCAATTGACGCCTTATCGGAAAGAAACGGGCGTTCCTCGGGGAGTTGTGCGCAGGGCAGGACCGGAAGGGCGCGGACGATCGTCATCGGACCCTGCTTCGCAGGGTCGTGAGCAGATACGCACAGAGCAGAGCAGCCAGTGACAATGTCAGCGCGCCGCCGACGGGTTGGGTGATCATCCGCGTTCCGGCAGCCAGATACCGCTCACCCCCGAAGGGCCACTCCGCCAGGAACAGTTCCCGCAGGCGCACGGAGAAACCGGCCGCGCTCCGCACGGACGAGCCCTCCAGGACCTTCTGCACGAGGGGCACCACGACGACCGGTACGGCGACCACCGCCGCCAGCCCAGCGGTGGTGGACCGGAAGATGCCCGCCGCCAGGACCCCGGCCCAGGCGCAGCCGATCACAAGGCCGATCCAACTCGCGGTCAGCGCGAGCCAGTCCGCGGGAACGCGCGCCAGCTCCCGTCCGTAGACGAGGTAGAGCACTTCGGCGTCGCAGCCCACGGTGAGGAAGGCCAGCAGCAGCCCGGTGGCCGCGGCGACGAGGAGCTTGGCGACGAGCAGTCCCAGTCGACGGGGCACGGTGCCGCGATTGACCGCCAGCGCGGGGTGACGGAACTCGTCCCCGAAGGCGATGGCGCCCAGCAGCCCGGCGCCGAGCGCAGCGGGCGGCAGCGGCAGCTCCTGCGGCCAGGCGGCCAGCAGGCGATGCTGCGGAGTGTGGCCGACACGGGCCAGGAGTACGGCGACAAGCGCCGACGAGACGAGCACGGCGGCCCCGGTCAGAAACCCGGTGCCGACGCCCGCGGCCCGGCGCAGCTCGTAACGGAGAGGGCGTAGCGGACTCGGAGCGGGGCGGACGGAAATGGGGGGCGGGAGCGGCGGCAGGCTGTCGGAGGTGAGGGCGTCGGAGGAGCGCGGGCGGGCGCCCCGGGGGCGTGTCGGCGCGGACGTCGCCGAGGCGCGGCCGACTGACTGCCCGGAGACACGGGTGACTGTCGACAGGCGGCCGGTGGGCCCGTTCGGCTCGGGGAGACGGGTTGCCGGGGTGGTCCCGGTTGACGCCGCAGCGGCTGCGGGAGGACGTTGTCCGGCAGAGCCGTGCGCTGTGGAAAGACCCGGGGTGGTGGCAGAGCCCTGCGCCGGGGCGGCCTCAGACGTGACTCCGGCAGTCTTCTGTCCTGCTGTGGAGTCGGTCTCTCCAGTCGTACCGGCTGCTCTGGGCTCATCGAGCGCCATCGCCCCACCAGCCACGGGGCCCTCGCCAAGCGTCCGTCCCTCGTGGCATGCCGACGGCTCGCCCTGCCGGGTCGACCCGGCGCCGGGACCCATGTCACCGACCTCGTCGGCGAGTTGGTGTACGAGGATGCCGTGCCGGAACGCGGTCTCGCCGATGTCCGCGCAGGTACTGCCGTACACGGAGAGCCGGTTACCGGCCTCCGGCACGACCTCCACGGAACGATGCGCCGTCCGGGCCTCTTTGGTCAGCAGGGCCGCGAGACGGGTCGCGTGGGGGCTGCGTACGGCGACTCGGGGGCGCAGCCTGGTGCGGGCGAAGTCCGCGGCTTCCTGGTCGGCGACGAGTCGCCCCTGCTCCAGGGTGATGATCCGGTCGGCGGTTCGGGCCGCCTCCTTGGGGTCGGTGGTGGCGCACAGGACGGTGCCGCCCTGGGCCGCGTGGGCGCGCAGCATGCCGTGCAGCCAATGGCGTTCACGGGCCGACAGGCCGTCGGTGAGCGCGTCGAGCACGAGGGTGTGCGGGTCCGCCAGCAGAGCGCAGGCCAGACCGAGCCGACGGTCCATGCCGCGCGACAGTGTGCCCAGGCGTTCGTCGCGCAGACTGACGAGGCCGACGACTTCGAGGACCTCGTCGGCACGGCGGACCGGGACGCCTGCCGCCGCGCACAGCATGCGGAGTTGGCCTCGGACGGTGCGCGCGGGGTGCCCCGGCACATCGCCCAAGAGAACGCCGACCTCACGGGACGGATGGGCGATGCGGTGCAGCGGGCGCCCTCTGAAGTAGGTGGTCCCACGGCCCTGTTGCAGTTCGAGCATCAGCCTGAGCACCGTTGTCTTGCCGGCGCCCGGGGTACCGAGGAGCGTGGTGACGCAGCCCGCGCGTGCCTCGAAGGAGACGTCGTCGACGGCGGGCGGGAGCTCCTTGCGAGGGTTGCTGGTCAGTCCGAAGGCCTGGATCACCCGTAGCAAGATAGCGCGTTATGTCCGTTTTACCGGGTGTGGCAGGGCCCACTGAAAGGCATGCGTTGCCCCAGGGTTCGGTGTCAGACCTCGGGACGCAGCATCGGAGGGTTGAGCAGAGTGGCTCCACCGGCTCGGAAGAGCTGGGCCGGACGACCTCCCTGCCGGGTGGTCGTACCTCCCGTGGGGACGAGGAAGCCCGGGGTGCCCGTGACCTTGCGGTGGAAGTTTCGCGGGTCGAGGGCGACGCCCCACACCGCCTCGTAGACACGGCGCAACTCGCCGACGGTGAACTCGGTCGGGCAGAACGCCGTGGCCAGCGACGAGTACTCGATCTTGGAGCGGGCGCGCTCCACCCCGTCCGACAGGATCTGGGCGTGGTCGAAGGCGAGTGGTGCCGCCTGTTCGCCGTCCCGGCCGTAGCCGCCCTGTTGCAGCAGTTCCTCGACGGGTGCCCAGCGGGCACTGTTCGCGTCACCGCCCGCCCTGGGAGCGGGCAGGTCGGGGGCGAGCGCGAGATGGGCGACACTGACCACCCGCATCCGGGGATCGCGCTTGGGGTCGCCGTAGGTCGCGAGCTGTTCCAGGTGAGCGCCGTTGTCCTGAGCCGGGGCGTCCGGGTCGTGGGCGCGCAGTCCGGTCTCCTCGGCCAGTTCACGCGCTGCGGCCTGTGACAGATCCTCGTCGGCCCGTACGAAGCCGCCGGGGAGCGCCCAGCGTCCCTGGAAGGGCGACTCACCCCTGCGTACCGCCAGCGCGCACAGGGCGTGACGACGCACGGTCAGCACGACCAGGTCCACGGTGACGGCGAAGGGCGGGAAGGCTGACGGGTCGTAGGGCATGCCCGCGATCATAGTCGTCTGCCTGACGATAAACACTCTCTTCTCCAGCCGCACCATGACTGGTCCACGCTGGTCGGACACAGGTGTCAAGGCCTTCCGGGCGCCCTTCCGAGGCATGCCGTAGGAGATCACGCTCCCAGTTGCAGTCCCGCGGCGGCCTCCTCGACCATGGCGACGCCGAGGCGACCGACCCGTACGGAAAAGGGGGCCCCCGCGATCCGCAGCCCCGTCAGGCCGATCTCGCCCAGCGGAACGCTGCGTACCGGACGGAGCATGACCCTGCTCGCCGGGGCGTCCGGACGGATACCGGCCAGGGTCGCGAGCAGCAGCACCCCGGAGGCGGCAGCCGTGGCCGACGGCCGGCAGGCGGCCGGGTGGGGCAACGGGGCGCCTCCTTCCACGCGCTGCTCTCCCGCGTACATCTCCGGCAGCCGGTATGCGAAGGTCTCGGCCGCCGCCAGGAGCCCGCGCAGCAGCGCACTCGCCTCCCTCTCGTACCCTGCGGTGGCCAGGCCGGCGACGGCCACCGCGGTCTCCTGGACCCGCACGGCACCGCTGCGGTGGCCGAACGGGTTGTATCCCGCCTCCTTGACGCCCAGGCCGCGCAACCCCCAGCCGGAGTCCAGGGCCGGACTGCCGAACAGCCGGGCGAGTTGTTCGGTCTGCACCTTGTCGAGCAGCCCGGGAGCCTGCTCACCCTCGCCCAGCAGACCGGTGTCGAGGAGATGGGCGGCGATCGCACCGAAGTGCGGCACGGTGCGCCCGTCCGGCGTACGAGCCGCGGCGGGTCGGCCGCCGCCCCGGTCCTCGACCCAGAAGTCGTCCCTGAACGCGCTGCGCAGCTTCTGGGCCCACTGCCGCAGCCCGGCACCGCCCGGGCGGCCGTACGCGTCGAGGAGATCGGCGCCGAGGAGGGCGGCGCGGTGCGCATGGGCCTGCGTCTCACAGCGCAGAGGGCCGCCCGGTTGCGGATCCGGCAGGTAGGTTCCGTCGCCCACGGTCGTGCGCAGCCAGGTCAGACAGCGCTCGGCCGTCGGGAGCAGTTCCTCGGTCACCTGTTCCGGGAGCCCCCAGCGGCGGGCCTCGGCGAGGAGCACGGGGAAGAGCAGGGTGGCCTCCGTGCCCGTACAGCCCGGTGGCAGGTGGGGGCCCGCGTCCCGGCGCGGGCCGGGGAGCATGCCGGATCTCGGGCCCGGCCCCGGGAGTTGGGTGCGGGCGAGGGTTCGCAGTGTGCCCGCCGCGAGCCCGGTGCCGAGGGGGAGCGTCATTCGGGCGGCGGCAAGAGCCTCGGCCGGGGCCATCCCGCAGCGCCACGGCGCGCCGGCCGCGAGGTGGGTGTCGGCGGGATGCGCGGAGTCGCGCAGGAGCAGGGCCTGAAGGTCTTCGATACTGGTCCGCAGGAGTGCCTCGACGCGTGGATCGTCGCCTGCGGCCCGTGCTGGGGCGAGGGGGCTCGTCGCCACATGACCCACGGCCCGGACTGGCCCCGTACCGTCCTGCCGTATACGCAGCTCCAGGGTAATGGAACCGCCCGGGGGCAGGTCTAGCTCCCAGCGCAGCAGGCCCGCGGAAGCCAGCGCGTCGGCGGGTGGCGGGTCGGCGGTGACGGCGGCGCTGCCGGCGGCGCTGGACCAGCGCAGGCCGGAAGCGTGGACGCTGGCGGGCAGTTCGGGGCCCGCGGTGCCGGCGGCGATCATGCCCAGGTCCGCCAGGTCGGTACCGAGTGACACCTCGACCGGCAGGCGCAACGGGCGCAGCGCCGAACTGTGCAGGGTGATCAGCTCAGTGCCGTCCGCGTGGCGGATGCGCTCGACGACGATGTCCGGGTCGGGCCCGCCGTCCGGGGAGACACGTAACGTTCCCACGAATCGGGCACGGTCGGCGGCGGTCATCCGGGCCTGCACCGCGAGCGGTTCACGGCCGGCCACCCGGACCTGGCACCGGGCGAGCACCCGCCTGCCCCCGCGGTAGAAGCCTTCCAGTCCCCGGCCGGTGAGCTGCCCCTGGTCCGTGGAGATCGCGAGCCCGGGAAGGGCGACGCAGATCAGGGTGGTGTGGGTCGGGGGCAGCTGAGCAGGACGGCGGGCGGGCGGGGGTGGGGCAAGCGGCGGCCGGGGCGCGGAAGGGCGCCCGGTGCCCGGGAAGCGAGGCTCCGAGCCTCGCGGGTACCCCGCGTTGCCGGGGACTCCGTCGCCACCTCCCCGCAAGGGCGGCGTGGGTGTGCCTGCGCCGCGACGGTCGTCGTCGGCGGCCGAGGGCGGGGTCGGCGGATGCATGGGCGACTTCTTCTGCGCTCTGGGCGCCGAGGGCGCGCTCGGCGCCCGGTAGGGGGCTTCGGCAGGACAGGGATGATGCGGCGGCTCGGCCTGTCCAAGGATTCCGCCACTCAGGTGAACGGACCAGGGCTTCCCCGAGTCACGCCTCCGGCGGGACAAGCCGACCGAATGGCGGTGAAGCGGAGCATACTTCCGACCCGTGCCGGGACGACTGCGTCGGCCGTCCAGTGTGGTCGGAAGGGAGAGGTGTCCTGGGGCTGTCCTGGCGCCGGTCACTTGTACGTGGGGCGCGCTGCCGTTGCTCAATCGCCGGTCGCGTGTTCCGCCGTTGCCGAACCGTCGAACGGCCGCCACAGAGCCGACCGGACGCCGGCCCGCTGCCCCCTCACTGACGCGTCGCTCCTCGGACGTCCCGCCGGTGATTAACCGTCGGTCACCCCTCCCGACGCCGTTCGGGAGCCGGTGGGCTGTCCCGTCCTTGTCGAGCCGTCCCCCTGGCATGCGACTGGCGCCGGAGCGCCGGTGAACTGCCCCACCCCTGTTCACGAGTCGTTCCCCTTCGTGCGGTGGCCGGGAGGGGCGGCCTCCTCGGCGCCCGGGCTGCGCCGACGTGCGACGGACCTGCCCAAGAGCTGGGGACGGGTTCCGCCGGTCCGCCGGACGCGTGGGCGGGTGTCGCCGTCATCTGCCGGACCTACCCGACGTCGACGCCTCGTGGCCGACTCCAGCGCCCGGGTGGCACCGCTGACCGACGTGGAGCAGGAAGGGGAACCCGTGACCCCGTCAAGGGATGCCGTGGCTTCGGTGTCGTCGATCCAGCCGTCGCTCCCGCGCCCCTCCACCCGACCGACGCCGCTCGATCCCCCGAACCGCTCCGTCCTTTCGGAAGCCGCCGTGGCCTCGAACCCCTCCTCGCTCCCGAACCCCTCCGGATCCTCGCCCCAGCCGATGCCCCCGTCCTCGTACGCGTCGCCGACCCCGATTCGCTCGGTGTCCGGCATGGTTCCGGGCGTCCCGGCAGTGATGCGAGGCCGGTCGCCGCGCTCCGCGCGCAGACAGCGCCGGATCGACTCCGGGTCCAGACCCTCGTTGCAGGCCTGGTGCAGCAGGCGGGCGAACAGATAGCCGGGGTCCGCGCCGAGTGCCATGGCCAGGGCTTCCCTGGCCTCCACTTCGTCACCGGTCGACCAGGCGACCCAGCCGGCGAGCGTCAGAGGGGCCGCGGCGTGCTCGCGGTACGGCCCGACACAGCGGCGGGCCAGGGCCCGCCAGAGGCGCAGGGCCGGTGCCGCCTCGTCGCCCTCCATCCACTCCGCCGCGCGATCGCGGGTCGTACGATCCTGCAGACCCAGGATCAGCGTGGCGGCCTCGTCGTGTGCGAGCAGTTCGTCGTCGTGAAGGTCTGCCAGAAGTGTGCCGGAGACCGCGGGTGCGTCGGCCAGTCGACTCCTGGCCCGCAGTGCCTGCCGCAGGGTCTCCTCTGCCACGTCGGCGCGGCTCGCGTCGTCGAGGATCCGGGGCACCAGGCGGGCGTTGGCGGTGTCGAGCGCGCGTTCCTGTTCCAGCGCCGCAGCGGTCTCCCAGGGATGGAACCTGGCCCGCAACTCACTGAGTGTGCCTCGCACTTGCAGACCGGCATAGGCCGCGGCGGCGGCCAGCACCGACGTACCTGGAAGGCCCATGGGCACTCCGTCGTCCGGACAGCACTCGGGCGTCACGCAGCAGTAGGACCAGAAGCGGTTGTCGGCGATGCACAGAGCCTCGACCACGGGTACGTCGAGACGACCGCACTCGGTGCGCAGCAACTGGGCGAGCGGGCGCAGACGTTCCCTCACCTGGTGCCGCGCTTCGCCCTCCGTCGGTTCCTGGCAGAGGTACACGACCATGCTCTCGGGCCGTGCGCCTCTGCGCTCGCTGCCGGTCACCAGACCGTGTGTCAGTTGCTGTGCCACGGCGGGCCAGTCATCCGGGTTGGCGGGAATTCCGAGCCGGGCGCGGCCTCCGAACCGGCCGCGCCCGTCCCGGTCGTGCAACGCGACCAGGACGATGCTGTCCTCGGGGTGGTATCCGAGCAAATAGGGCAGGGCGTCGGCCAGTTCGGCCGGGGTACGCAGGGTGACCTGATGCGTTTCGCTGTGATTCGTCATGCCGTGACGATCTCGCGGATTCCGCGATCCCGCTGGAGCCTGTGGATAACCTCGACCAGGAACACGTCAAGGTCAGCGCCGGGATCCGTACACCACCCCGTACTCCCGCAGAGCAGCGTGGCGCTGCCTCGAATCGGCATCGTCATCGGCATCGCCGCCACCCTCGGCTCCTGGCGGCTCCTGGGCGCCGGGGACGGGCAACTGGCCGGCAGGCTCTCCGCGCGCGTCACGGGACGACGGTTCGACCGTTGCCGCTCGGCGCAGGTGTTCTGCGAGTGCCTCGGTGGCCGCCGGTGCAGCGCGGTCCTTGACGCCCCAGGCCAGCAAGTGCTGCCTGCGGGCCCAGGGTTCCCGCAGCTCGCACACGTCGACCGGCTGCCGGCGATCGATGACACGACGTGGCACCACGGCGAGCCCGACACCGGCGGCAGCGAGGGCTACGAGGACGTTGAGATCGGCGACGGTGGTGCGGTGACGCGCCACCGGGGCGTGCGGTCCGAGGTGCTTCTCGATCCAGCGGCGCAGCGAGGAGCCGGCGTCGAGCCCGACGAGAGGGTGCTCGGCGGCCTCGCCGTACGTGAGCGCGGTCCGCCCGGCGAGAACCCCGCCGACCTGGCCGATCACGACCAAGGAGTCGTCCCCGAGGAGCTCCGTGCGCAGGCCGCAGTCGCGGGCTTCGTCGTCGAGGACGACCCCCAGATCCGCCTCGCCGTCGGCCAGCATGCGCACCGTCTGCGGGGTGCGGCTCTCGGACACAGTGACGTCGACGTCCGGATGCGCGCGCAGGAACGAGACCAGGGCCCGCGGCACGAGCCCCTGCATCGCGGAACCGCCGCCCAGCAGGGTCAGCGGAGCCGTCGGAGACCGCGTGTAGCTCGCGACGGCGCTTTCGAGCCGAGCGGTCTGGGCGAGTACGTCGCGTGCGTGGCGGGCCAGGGTCGTCCCTGCCGGGGTGAGCCGCACGCCTCGCCGCCCGCGGACCAGCAGCGGCACTCCGGCGTGCCGCTCCAGCGAGCGCACCCGGGCGCTGGCCGAAGGCAGGCTCAGGTGCATCCGGTGCGCACCCGCCGTGATCGACCCCTCCGCCGCGATGTGGACAAAGAGTCGCAGGTCGTCCAAGTCATAGCGCACCCCCTCAGCCTATGTTCTGGACTAAGGCTGGGTCCGTCGATTGCGCATTGTCAGCATCTCTCCAGAGGACGGATGCTCAGCGTGTGTCCGAGATATTGCTGGTCCTGCTGGCTGGTGCCGCCGCCGGAGCGTTGAACGCCATCGGCGGCGGGGGCACCTTCGTGGCGCTGCCCGTTCTCGTGTCACTCGGTCTGTCACCGGTGACGGCGAACGCCTTGTCGCGGGTCGCCCTGGTGCCCGGGGCCGTGGCCGGCGCATGGGTGTACCGACGCGAACTAGCGCCGGTCGGAGGGGCGTCCACGAGGTCGCTGACAGCGATCAGTGTGATCGGCGGCGGAGTCGGCGGCGGCCTGCTCCTGGCACTGCCCGCATCGTCCTTCGACGCCGCGGCGCCGTGGCTGCTCGCCTTCGCCACGGTGACTCTCGCCTTCGGAACCCGCCTGTCCCAGGCGTGGAACGCCACGCTCGGCCGCACGGTCGGCATGAGTTCCCGCGCCGTCCTGACAGGCCAGTTCATCCTCGCCGTGTACGGCGGTTACTTCGGCGGTGCCGTAGGCATCCTGATGCTGGCCTTCTGGAGCATCGGCCTCGGTCTCGACGCCGCGGTCAGCAACCCGATGCGTATCGCGCAGCTCGCCGCCATCTATCTCAGCGCGACCGTGCTGTTCCTGATCGCCTCGGACACACTGAGCGCGCCGCTTCTCCTCGCTCCCATGCTGATCGGCGCGGTGGCCGGCGGTTTCGCCGGCGCCCACCTCGCCCGCCGCCTCCCCGCCCGGCTGCTGCGGGGCGTCATTCTGAGCACCGCCGTGATCATGACCGTCCTGTACTTCCTGCGCGGCTGACCGCGTGAGAAGGCCCCGGTGATCAGTCCTCGCCGTCGGAGCCGAAGCAGGCCGCCATGGCCGAAGGTCACCCGGGAGCTCCCGAGCCGCTTGCGATGCCCAGCTGGATGCCGGTGACGGCCTCCGGCGCCAGCGAGCGGACCGCACGCGCACGTACCGCCGTCCAGACGCTCGGCAGCCCTCTCAGCGAAGCCCTCTCACCCGGCCACGGCAAGGGTGAGCGGGAGGACCGCGTCGGCTCCGGTCCGGCGCAGGAGGCGTGCCCCTACGGCCAGTGTCCAGCCGGAGTCGGTGTAGTCGTCGACGAGCAGAACCGGGCCGGGGGTGGCTGCCAGGGCCGCGGCGAGTTCGGCGGGCACGGTGAACGAGGCGGCCAGGGCGCGCAGCCGCTGGGCGGAGTTGCTGCGGTGCGCCGCGTACTCGTCGGCCTGCTCGGTGTACGCCAGGCTGCCCAGGAGGGGAAGCCTGCCGACCCGGGCCAGTCCCCCGGCCAGCGAGGCGACCAGCTGCGGGCGGGTACGGGAGGGCATGGCGACGATCCCCACCGGCCGCGCCGCAGCGTCGGGACCGCCGCCGGCCCAGCCGCCCGGTGAGCGGGCCCAGTCGGTCACCACCGTCACGACGGCGGCCAGCACGTCGTCCGGGACCGGCCCGTCCACAGCCTGCGCCGACAGCAGCGGACGCAGGCGGTTGCCCCAGCCGATGTCCGACAGCCTGCCCAGCGCCCGCCCGGTGGCCGCCTGCTGACCCACGGGGATACGGCCCTTGAGGTCGACCCCGACCGCCGGCATGCCCGAGGGCCACATCCGGCGAGGCTCGACCTCCACCCCGGGGCGGTCCAGTTCACCTGCGGCCCCCGCAAGAGCGCCGGGCGACACGGAAGGATCGAGCCAGGGCCCGGCGCAGGAGTCGCAGCGGCCGCACGGGACCGCCTTCTCGTCGTCGAGCTGCCGCTGCAGGAACTCCATCCGGCACCCCGTGGTCGCCACGTAGTCCCTCATGGCCTGCTGCTCGGCGGCGCGCTGTTTGGCGACCCAGGCGTAGCGTTCGGTGTCGTAGGCCCACGGCTGCCCTGTCGCCGTCCAGCCGCCCTTCACCCGCTTGACGGCCCCGTCCACGTCCAGGACCTTCAGCATCGTCTCCAGCCGCGAACGCCGAAGATCCACCAGCGGCTCCAACGCCGGCAGCGACAGGGGTCGGCCCGCCTCCTGCAGGACGGCCAGTGTGCGCCGTACCTGCTCCTCGGGAGGGAAGCCCACCGAAGCGAAGTACGCCCAGATCGCCTCGTCCTCCCGCCCCGGCAGCAGCAGCACATCCGCGTGATCCACACCGCGGCCCGCACGACCCACCTGCTGGTAGTAGGCGATCGGTGACGATGGCGACCCCAGGTGCACCACGAACCCCAGGTCCGGCTTGTCGAAGCCCATCCCCAGCGCCGAGGTCGCCACCAGCGCCTTCACCCGGTTCGCCAGCAGATCCTCCTCCGCCTGCAACCGGTCGGCGTTCTCCGTCTTCCCCGTGTACGAGGCCACCGGATACCCGCGCTGCCGAAGGAACGCCGCGACCTCCTCCGCCGCAGCCACCGTCAGCGTGTAGATGATCCCCGAACCCGGCAGATCCCCCAGCCGCTCCCCCAGCCAGGCCAGCCGATGCGCCGCGTCCGGCAGCTCCAGCACGCCCAGTCGCAGGCTCTCCCGGTCCAGTGGCCCCCGCAGCACCAGAGCGTCCCCGCCCCCCGTGCCCAGTTGCTCGGCCACATCCGCCGTCACACGCGCGTTCGCGGTCGCCGTCGTGGCCAGCACCGGCACCCCTGCCGGCAGCTCCGCGAGCATCGTGCGCAGCCGGCGGTAGTCGGGACGGAAATCGTGTCCCCAGTCGGAGATGCAGTGCGCCTCGTCGACCACCAGCAGGCCGGTGGTGGCCGCGAGCCTGGGCAGCACTTGATCGCGGAAGTCCACGGAGTTGAGGCGTTCCGGACTGACGAGGAGAACGTCGGTCTCGCCGCGCTCGACCTCCCCGTAGACGGTGTCCCACTCCTCCGGGTTGGCGGAGTTGATCGTGCGCGCCCGGATACCGGCCCGTGCCGCCGACTCGACCTGGTTGCGCATCAGGGCCAACAGTGGCGAGATGATCACCGTCGGGCCTGCGCCACGCCGCCTCAGCAGAGCGGTCGCGACGAAGTACACCGCCGACTTGCCCCAGCCGGTGCGCTGCACCACCAGGGCACGCCTGCGCTCCTCCACCAGGGCGGCCACCGCCTGCCACTGGTCCTCCCGCAACCGCGCCGAACCCCCAGGGGCACCGACCAGCTCAGCGAGGATGGCGTCGGCTTCGTCACGTAGCTCCTGGTTGCTCATGCCCCCATGCAACCCCACGGCACTGACATCGGCCCAATCCTCGGCCATGACGACATGCCCAGCGCCCTTCCCTTCCCGGCCGCTCGGACGGTGGACCCGGTCCCCCTTTCGGACGACTTCACCGCGACCGTGTGGACCCGGGCGGTGGAGGCTTGGGACGGCGACTCACCGTCGTGCAGGCGGTGTTGCCACTGGTCCTCGTCCTGCGTCATCGATGACGGGAACGTGAACCAAACCGAACAAGCGGACCAACGGCATGTTCCCGGCCACCTCAGCCGTCTACAAATGACACACCGGGCAGGGATATAATCCACAGATCACCAGAAGCCGGTCGGTGGCCCCATTTGCTCGTTGCCGCAACCCAGTTCGACAGCGAGAATTGAAGTCCGCTCCCCGCACGGCGTGTCCGTGGTCCGGCAGGGCTCCGCCGCGGTGTGCGCTCCCCCAAGTCCGATCTCCGCCCGCAGTGTGGGCGCGTAGCCGAAGGGAGGACCGTGACCTTCGGATTCGCTCCGTCCCCCGCGGCATCCATGTCGACGTCTGCCGACCTGTCCGCCGCTTCCACCAACTCAGCAGCCCGCATGCTCGAACCCGCGGAGTGGGCCGCAGCCGGGATTCCCCTGCTGCGCAATCCCCGCGAGGTCGTCAGCGGACTGCACGCGCGGCATCGCCCCGGGCCCGCGACCGCGATCGTGGCCGTCCTCGATCCGGACGAACGGCTGCGGGCGAGCGCCTCGTTCACCCGCCGCTCGGCGCCGGCCGACGGCTGGATGTTCCGCAACTCGCTGCTCGCGCAGCTGCGTCGGGTCATCCCTCACGACCTGCGTCGCCGTACTCCGGTGCGCACCGCCGTCCTGCTCTACTGCCGCGACGGCGACGCCCGCTGGACCGAGGAGGACGGCGCGTGGATGTGGGGTCTGCGTGACGCCTGCACCCTCCACGGGCTGCGCTGCGGCGCGTACATCACGCTGACCCGCGACGGCTGGCAGGTGCTCGGCGAGGGTCGCGGAGGACGCCGCCCGAACGCGGATTCACCCCCGGAGCCCTTCGCCATGTCCGAGGCACCGCCACCGCTGCCGATGCCCCGCACCGGAGGCGCCGCCTCGGACATCCTGCGCCGCGCGGCAGCCCGCTGACACAGGCGCCCAGCGGAACGCGCCTCAGCCGTACAGGGATCAGCCGCCACGGACAACGGCGTCCGCCGGTACGACGTACACGGGCGAGAAGCCCCAGCCCATGATGGGCAACACGATTCGCCCTGACGGCATCCGGCACGCACGACGACAGGGGCACGCGTGCGCGTGCCCCTGTCGCCCATAACGCTGCGCCATTGGGATCCCGTCTCCTGCCGCCCGGGCCAAGGCACGGCAGAGAGCCGCACGGCAGCCACGGACGTCCCGGCGCGTCCGCGTCGGGGAACGTCAGATCGCCCTCCGCACGGTCCCCGCTTCAGAAGCGCTCCGTCGGCCGGTCCGGTCGGCCGGACCGGCCGACCCGGAACGGTTCACGAAGCCGCTCGGACCCCAGCACCCAGCGCCGAGTTGATCTGCTGCGGGTCACCGCAGCAGATCAGCAGGGCACCGGCTCGGCCGAGGGCCAGCGGAAGGGCGGCCGCGGCCGTGTCGGCACCGCCGTTGACGGCGACCACGACCACGGGACGGGAGGCGGCACGGCTCAGAACGGCGGCGTCGGCATAGAAGACGTCGTCGCCCGCGTCGTGCTGCGCCCAGTACGGGCCCTCACCGAAGGACAGCTCGTGCGCGGCCCACGGGTGCGGATCGCCGGTGGTGATCACCAGCACCTCGCCGGGGGCCCGACCCGACTCCAGGAGCAGGTCGACGGCTTCCTCGGCAGCGTCCAGCGCACCCTCGGCCGAGGCCGGGATCAGCTGGACCTGCGGGGCCGCCGGGGCCTCGGAGACAGGCGCGGAAGGGATGGAAGGGACAGGGGCGGCCGGAGCCGCGGACGGCCCGGGCTTGACCGCTCCGGCGGTCGAAGCCACGGCCGCGGGCGCGTCGTGCGGTGCACGCTGGGCCGGCGCGGTGGGCCGGAAGGGACCCGGACGGCCGGGACGCGGCGAAGCCGCGGGGCGCGGGCCGGGTACGGGACGGGGGGTCGGCGCGCTGTGGCCACTGGCCGGAGCGACGCGGGGACCCTGGGCACTCTCGTGAATCTGAGGCTCCTCGGGAATGAGAGGCATGACTTGATATTTATCAAACGCCGCTGCGACTCGCGTCGGCGGGTGGCACATGAGTGCGAACGAAACGGTCAGAAGTCGAAGCCGAGCTGGCCCTCGATCTCCGGAGTGTTCCCGTTCGCCCAACTGCGGGCCTTCTTGAGGTGCCGCCACTGGGGCAGCGCATCAAGATACGCCCACGACAGCCGGTGGTACGGGGTGGGACCCCGCTCCTCCAGCGCGGCCTTGTGTACGGGCGACGGATACCCGGCATTGGCCGCAAACCCGAAGTCTGCATGGTCGATACCCAGTTCGGCCATCATTTTGTCGCGTTGAACCTTGGCGATCACGGACGCCGCCGCGACCGCCACGCACGACTGGTCACCCTTGATCACCGTACGGACCTGCCACGGCGACCCCAGGTAGTCGTGCTTCCCGTCGAGGATGACCGCGTCCGGGCGGACCGGCAAGGCCTCGAGAGCGCGCTCCGCGGCGAGCCGCAGTGCCGCCGTCATCCCCAGGTCGTCGATCTCCTCCGGCGAGGCGTGCCCCAACGCGTACGACGTGACCCATTCCCGCAGGACTTCCGCGAGTTGGGTACGCCGCTTGACCGCGAGGAGCTTGGAGTCGGTGAGTCCCTCGGGGGGCCGCCGGAGGCCGGTGACCGCCGCGCAGACAGTGACGGGGCCGGCCCACGCACCCCGCCCCACCTCGTCGACGCCGGCGATGACCTTCGCCCCGGTCGTGGCGCGCAAAGAGCGCTCGACTGTGTGGGTGGGTGCTTCGTACGGCATGGCGGTCTTAGCCTACGCCGCCCGGAACCCCACACGACACCCCGGTTCCCCCAGTCGACTTGAGGGTCACCGCGGGGCACGCCCCGGAGGCCTTCGGAGGGGACTTCAGATGCCGCCCACGCGCAGCAGCGGAACCATCAACTGGTCGATCATCTCCTCGATGTCCCGCTCCCCCCATTCGCTGCCGCACATCTTGGAGCGGTACATCATCATCGCCGGGATGGCATCGAGGACATAGCCGTTGGCAGCGTCGGGACGCACCTCCCCCCGCTCGATTCCCCGGTCGACGATCTCCCGAAGGAGCTTCACCGTCGGCTCGACGAGCCCTCCGAAGATCACGCTCTGAAAGCGCTCGGCCTGTGGGTTGTCGCATTCGTGAATCACCGAGCGCAGCGCGAATCCGGGGCGCGAGAACAGCGCCTCACGCACCTGCCCGCACAGTTCGAGAAGGTCGTCCCGCACGTTGCCGAGGTCGGGCGCCCGGTCGAAGCGCGGCAGCCCGGCCTGGAGCGCGTCCGCGACGAGGTCCTCCTTGGAGGGCCAGCGACGGTAGACCGCGGCCTTGCCGGTCTGGGCACCGGCGGCGACACCCTCCATCGTGAGCCCGTTCCAGCCGACCGTGCTGAGCTGCTCCAGCGCGGCATCGAGGATCGCGCGTTCGAGCACGGCGCCGCGCCGGCGGGGGGAGGCCGCCCGGGCGGGGGCAGCCGTCCAGCGCGAAGTAACCATCCGAGTGTCTCCAGCGGGCAGGAGGGGGCAGCAAGTGCCAGTATTTATGAGGATTGTCGGTATTGAGGGGATCGCCGGCGAGGTGAATCGCCGAGATTACCCGGGCAACGGGTGCACCACACGGCGGCGACTTCAGTGAACGCTTGCGTTCACTGTCGGGGACTCACTACCGTTCGACGCGACAGTGAACGTGAGCGTTCACTAGTGCTCTTATGGGGGCCCATAGTGACTACCTCTTCGTTGATGAAGGACCACAAACCAGGTGCGGCCCGCCGGGAGGGGCATCCCGGCATAGCACTCACCGTCATCGCGGCCTGCCAGCTCATGGTCGTACTCGACGCGACGATTGTGAACATCGCCCTACCTCACATTCAAGGCGCCCTCAAGTTCAGCACGACCGACCTCACCTGGGTGGTCAGCGCCTACACCCTCACCTTCGGCGGCCTGCTGCTCCTCGGCGGCCGGGCCGGTGACATCCTCGGCCGCCGCCGGGTCTTCCTGACCGGCATCCTCGTGTTCATCGCCGCCTCCCTGCTGGGCGGACTCGCCCAGGAACCCTGGCAGTTGCTGGCCGCGCGGGCCCTCCAGGGTGTGGGCGGCGCGATCGCCTCACCCACCTCGCTGGCGCTCATCACCACCACGTTCGCCGAAGGCCCGGAGCGCAACCGGGCGTTCGGGGTCTTCGCCGCCGTCTCGGCCGGCGGTGGTGCAGTCGGCCTGCTCGCCGGCGGCATGCTCACGGAGTGGCTCGACTGGCGCTGGGTGCTCTTCGTCAACGTACCGATCGGCCTGCTGATCGCCGTGCTCACACCGCTGTACATCAGCGAGTCCGAACGCCACCCCGGCCGCTTCGACCTCGTGGGCGCGCTGACCTCGACGCTGGGCATGGCGTCCCTCGTCTACGGCTTCATCCGCGCGGCGGAGAAGGGCTGGCGGGACGGCCTGACCCTCGCGTCCTTCGCCACCGCGGTCATCCTGCTGGTTCTCTTCGCCTTTGTGGAGATGCGTGCCAAGGAGCCGATCACCCCGCTGAAGATGTTCGCCGACCGCAACCGGTCGGGCACGTACGTGATCATGCTGAGCCTGGCCGCGGCGATGTTCGGCATGTTCTTCTTCATCGTCCTCTTCGTGCAGAACGTCCTGCTGTACACGCCGATCGAGGCAGGTCTCGCCTTCCTGCCGGTGACCGTCGCGATCGCCACGGGCGCGGGCCTGTCGCAGCGGTTCCTGCCGCTGCTGGGGCCCAAACCGTTCATGGTGGTCGGCTCGGCACTGGCCACGCTCGGCCTCGCCTGGCAGGCCTTCATCACCCCCGACAGCTCGTACGTCGGCGGGGTGCTCGGTCCGATGCTGGTGTTCGGCTTCGGTATGGGGCTGAACTTCGTGACGCTGACGCTGACGGCGGTCTCCGGGGTCGCCGCGCACGAGGCGGGCGCCGCGTCCGGGCTGCTCAACGTCACGCAGCAGGTGGGCGGTTCGCTCGGCCTCTCCATCCTGACGACCGTGTTCGGCTCGGCGAGCCGCGACGAGGCGGCGAAACAGGTGCCCAAGTTCCTCGCCGAGGCCACCGCGGAGCAGAAGGCGGAGTTCGCCAGGACCGACCAGCTCCCCTCTCCCTGGAGCCACGAGGTACTCGCCCACGGCATCTCCACGGCCTTCATCCCTGCCGCCGCGATGGCCGTCCTGGCCCTTGCCACCGCCTGGTTCGTCATCCGCGTCCGCAAGAGCGACCTGGAGGCCCTGGCAGGCACGGCGAGCACCGCGGGCCCGGCGGGCGGCTGATCTCCGGGCAGCGGGCCCACAGGCGCTGCCGAGGAGGTCTCGGCCGACAGCGGCAGCGGTACGCCGGCGCTTGGACGGACGGCGCGAGGGCGCGCGCGGACGGCGACCGGCGCGCCCGGCGGCGCTTCTCCCGGCATGCCTGGCCTCCCGCAGGCGCTGCCCTGCCGGATTCGCGGCCACCCGCTGTCAGCGGTACATGCCGCTCCGCCACGTGCCTGGGCACGACAGCCCGTCCTGGAGAGAGTTTCAGCGGCGGCGGCTCACTGCCCCACGCCCGCGCTACGCCCCCGCGGGCGCCCACTCCGGCAGCGCCTCCGTGCGCTCCAGCCACGCCTGCGGCGGTGCCCCCGCCTTCCCCGCCGCGAGTACGCCGCCCACGATGGCACAGTTCGTGTCCACGTCCCCGCCCACCTGGGCCGAAGCCCAGAACGCCTCCTCGTAGTCACCGAGGGCGCGTGCGGCGGACCAGAGAGCGAAGGGCACAGTGTCGTGCGCCGACGTACGGCGGCCACAGCCCAGTACGGCAGCGACCGTGCCCGCGTCGGCGTAGTCGAGCATGTCCCGGGCGCGTCGCAGCCCGGCGGAGACGGCGCTCCTCGGGACGAGTGCGACGACACCGTCGAGGAGCGCGCCGGGGCTCGGCGGGCCGCCCGGGCCGGCCACCAGGGCGGCGGCCGCGGCGACGGCCATGGCGCCCACCACGGCCTCGCGGTGCTGGTGCGTGGGGTAGGCCGAGATCTCCGCCTGGTGGGTCGCCTGCTCCGGGTCGTCCGCGTACCAGGCACCCAGGGGGGCGATCCGCATGGCCGCGCCGTTGCCCCAGGACCCCTGTCCGTTGAACAGGGCGGACGACAGCTCCCGCCAGTCGCCGCCCTCCCGGACCAGCCGCAGGAGCCGGTTCACCGCAGGACCGTACCCACGGTCGAAGTCGTGGTGCTGTGCGAAGGAACGGGCCAGTGCGTCCTGGTCGATGCGCTGGTGGGCGGCCAGCACGGCCACCACGGAGCACGCCATCTCGGTGTCGTCGGTCCACTGCCAGGGGCCGGGCGGCAGCTCGCGGAGCTTGAGGAGCGGATGGTTCACGGGCACGAAGAACTGCGACCCGAGCGCGTCCCCCACCGCGAGCCCGCGCAGGCTGGCCAGGGCGCGCGCCAGGCGCTCGTGCGGAGAGGACTGGGGAGAGGAATCGACGGTCATCGCTCTGCCACTCTATCCGGTGATTCCATACGATTCCGGATCACGCCAGCGCTCGAACGGCCGGTCAAGGGTGTATCTGCCGTCACTTCCGAGGACGAGCATCCGCATCTCCGCGTTCCCCGGATTCGACAGCGACTCGAATTCCGCGACGGTCCAGTGGAACCACCGCATGCAGAAGAGCCGCATGGCCAGCCCGTGGGTCACCAGCAGCACGTTGGGCGGATGGTCCGGGGCCTCGAAGCTGCGGTAGAGACTCTCCAGGAAGCCGCCGACCCTGTCGTACACATCGGCGCCGGACTCCCCCTGGGCGAAGCGGTAGAAGAAGTGCCCGTACGCGTCCCGGTACGCCTTCTGCAGTTGTACGTCGTCCCGGTCCTGCCAGTTGCCCCAGTCCTGCTCGCGCAGCCGGGGCTCCTCGCGCACGCGCACGAGGTCGGAGTTCAGGCTGAAGGCACGCAGGGTCTCGTGCGTACGACGGTAGGGGGAGACATACACGCTCACCTGCTCCTGCCCGAACACCTCGCGCAGCCGCTTGCCGGTCTCCTCCGCCTGTCGCCAGCCGCGTTCGGTGAGGGCGAGGGCATGATCCGGCTCGCGCTCATAAACGGTGTCATCGGCATTGCCCATTGACTCGCCGTGCCGGACAAGGACGATGCGCCGTGGTCTTACCATGCCAAAACCCTAGATCGCGTCGGCGCCGGCCGGGCACTCACAGGGCCTCTGTACGGCGTATGTCACACATGTCGTGCGTGCTGGACCACACCGGGCGGAACACAGGGTCCGGAACGCTGGGCCCGGATCTCAGACTATCCAGCCGGGTTCCAGTTCGACGATGTCTCCGGCGAGAGCCGCCACGTCCGCCTCCAGCTGGGCCCGCAGCGCCAGCCGCTCTATCCGCTCGGCCCGGTACTTGCCGTGCTCGGCCGCCGACCGCCACATCGACAGGATCAGGAACTCGTGCCCCGGCGCCTCGCCGAACAGCCCTCGCACCATGCCGGGAGAACCCGCCATCGCGGGGTTCCAGACCTTCTCCTGCATCAGCGCGAAGTGCTCGGCGCGCTCCTCATGGACGCGGCAGTGCGCCACCCGTACCAGGTCGGAGTCCGTGAAGCGCGGCTCGAAGCCGGTCTTCACATCGAAACGATGGTCGAACAGCTTGACCTGCTGATCCTTGAAGGTGCCCGACTGCGCGGTGGCGAGCCGGTCATGGGACCGGGCCATGAAGGAGTCGTAGAAGGCGCGGCTCTCCCAGAAGGCGAAGACGTGTGCCACGCCGGGACGCCCCCGGCTCCAGCCCCCGCCCTGCCCCCGGAATCCCGGCTCCCCCAGAAGTCCCGCCCACTTTCGCTGCCCCCGTTCGAAACCGCGGCGGTCCACCACGGTGCAGCGAATCCACTTGACCAGCACCGCGCCATCGTAAGGCCCAGCGGCGTGGCGCCGGTCACGCTCGGGCGCAGTACGACCGCGCGAGCGCCCCCGCGCGCGTGGCACGATGGACAACCAGCTGTGATGTACCGGCAGTTGGCGCGACAGCACACGGCGAACGGGGAAGGGAAGTCTGGTGAAGGCCCTCAACAAGGGGATCCGCAAGGCCGAAGTCTCACTGAAGTGGGATCCGAGTCCGGCGGGTCAGCCGCCCACCGATCTCGACATCGTCGCCGCGACCTACTCGGCGACCGATCCGTACGGGGATCCCGCCTATGTGGTGCACTTCGACAGCCGCTCTCCGGACGGCACGATCACCCTCAACAGGGACAGCAAGGACGGCAAGGGCTTCGGCTGGGACGAGGTCATGACGCTGGAGTTCGACCGGCTGGGCGCCCAGTACGCGCGCGTGGTGGTCGGCGTCGTCATCCAGCAGCGCTCCACGCACCGGACATTCGTCAGCGTCCGGGGGCCGGGCCTGCGCATTCGTGAGGGCTACACCGTCCTGGCCGAGGACGACTTCGGCAGTGTTCTGGGGTCCACGGCGGCCACGGTCGCGGAGTTCGTGCGCGACGAGGCCGGATCGTGGGACTTCCACTCCGGTGTCCAGGGCTTCGAGGACGACCCCTCGACGTTCAGCAGGGAGATGGGCCGTACGCGTCAGACCTGAGCCCTCCCCGAAGGGGAGGGCAGGTAGGGGGTGACGATCGCGAGGGTGGCGGCCAGGGCATCGAGTACGGCCTCCCGATGGGTGACCGGGCTCGGCGGGCCGTCCCCTCCCGGTGTCAGCAGTCCGCGGTCGACCAGCAGGTAGAGCATGCGCAGCGTGCGCATGGTGTTGGAGGCCCACGGGGGCACCGGCCCCGGTTCCCCCGTCCGGAACGCCGCCGAGACGGCGTCCAGCCATCCCACCGAACCGGCGACACCGAGACCGGGCCGACACAGGATCTGAGCCAGCGCACGGGCGATCCGGTCGTCCTCCTGGGCGTCGAAGACATGCCCGGTACCGGCCAGCAACCGCGCGACGGCCAGCTCGAACAGCGGTGCGGGATCCTGTTCCGGGCGCCGCGCGAGAGCCGCCAGCAGGTCGGACCCGTGCGCGGCGGCATGCACCCAGCCGAGCTCGGAGTCGTACCCGCGCAGATCGGTCTCGCCGGGATACCACCCGGCGAACGCGTCCCACCATTCCTGCCGCCAGTCCCCCGCGTCGGCGATCCGGGCCAGCACAAGGGGCGCGAAGGCACGCGCCTGAACGGCGGGATCGCCGAACAGCCCGGCCGCACGATCCCCGAGCCACCGCCGTTCCGCCGCGTCGAGGCCGGGTATCCAGCGAACGGCCGTACCGTACGCGCGCTCGTCACGCACCACGGGATCCGGGGATCGGAGATCCTCGACCAGCGCCTGGAGAGCGGTCGCCCGGGCCGCCCCCGAGAGTTCACCGATGTCACCGTCGTGAAGCCTCAACATGCCATCCATGGAGGGAGGTTACGCGACCCACGGCACGACGGAGGAGGGGCACCGGCAGATCGCCGACGCCCCTCCTCACTCACCGGTCAGGGACCGTCCGTCGCGGTCAGCTGCAACCGCTGGTCGACCCGCATCCCTCGCAGATGTAGCAGGACCCGGCCCGCTGCATCTTCGTACCGCAGGAGAAGCACAGCGGGGCGTCCGCCTGGATGCCCAGCTGCATCTCCACCAGTTCCGCGCTGGTGTGAACCTGCGTCAGCGCGGGCTCCGGTGCCTCCGCGACGACGGCCTTCGGAGCGGCCACGGCCTTCAGCTCCTGGGTGCGGGGCGCCGACTGGGCCAGGCCCTCGATGTCGACCTCTTCCTCGGTCGGCTCGTAGGACCCCGTCTCCAGGTGACGCTGGCGCTCGTCGGCGGAGTGGATGCCGAGGGCGGAACGCGTCTCGAAGGGGAGGAAGTCCAGCGCCAGGCGGCGGAAGATGTAGTCGACGATCGACTGGGCCATACGGACATCGGGGTCGTCCGTCATACCGGCCGGCTCGAAGCGCATGTTCGTGAACTTCGAGACGTACGTCTCCAGCGGCACGCCGTACTGCAGGCCCACCGAGATGGCGATCGAGAAGGCGTCCATCATGCCCGCGAGGGTGGAACCCTGCTTGGACATCTTCAGGAAGACCTCGCCGAGACCGTCGTCCGGGTAGGAGTTGGCGGTCATGTAACCCTCGGCGCCACCCACCGTGAAGGAGGTGGTGATGCCGGGACGGCCCTTGGGGAGGCGCTTGCGGACCGGGCGGTACTCGACGACCTTCTCGACGGCCTCACGGATCGTCGCCTCGGTCTTCGCGGTCACCTCGGCCTTCTCGTTCTCCTTCTTCTTGACGGAGAGCGGCTGGCCGACCTTGCAGTTGTCGCGGTAGATCGCGAGCGCCTTGACGCCCATCTTCCAGGCCTCGAAGTAGACCTCTTCGACGTCCTCGACGGTCGCCGTCTCCGGCAGGTTGACCGTCTTGGAGAGCGCACCGGAGATCCAGGGCTGGATCGCGGCCATCATCCGGACGTGACCCATCGCGGAGATGGTCCGCTCGCCCATGGCGCAGTCGAACACCTCGTAGTGCTCGTGCTTGAGGCCCGGGGCGTCGCTCACATGGCCGTGCTCGGCGATGTGGGCGACGATCGCCTCGATCTGCTCCTCCTGGTAGCCCAGGCGGCGCAGGGCCTGCGGGACCGTGCCGTTGACGATCTGCATCGAGCCGCCGCCGACGAGCTTCTTGAACTTGACCAGAGCGAGGTCGGGCTCGAGTCCCGTGGTGTCGCAGGACATCGCGAGACCGATGGTGCCGGTCGGGGCGATGACGGACGCCTGGGCGTTGCGGAAGCCGTTCTTCTCACCGATGCGGACGACGTCCTGCCAGGCCTCCGTGGCGGCGGCCCAGATCGGGGTGTCCAGGTCGTCGATCCGGACGGCCTTGCCGTTCTCGTCGGCGTGCTGCTTCATGACCCGCAGGTGCGGCTGCGCGTTGCGGGCGTAGCCGTCGTACGGGCCGACGACCGCGGCGAGTTCGGCGGAGCGGCGGTACGACGTACCGGTCATCAGGGAGGTGATGGCACCGGCCAGGGCACGGCCGCCCACGGAGTCGTACGCGTGTCCGGTCGCCATCAGCAGGGCGCCGAGGTTGGCGTAGCCGATGCCGAGCTGGCGGAACGCGCGCGTGTTCTCGCCGATCTTCTGGGTGGGGAAGTCGGCGAAGCAGATGGAGATGTCCATCGCGGTGATGACCAGCTCGACGACCTTGGCGAAGCGGTCGATCTCGAAGGACTGGCGGCCCTTGCCGTCGTCCTTGAGGAACTTCATCAGGTTCAGCGAGGCGAGGTTGCAGGACGTGTTGTCCAGGTGCATGTACTCGCTGCACGGGTTCGAGCCGTTGATACGGCCGGACTCCGGGCAGGTGTGCCAGGCGTTGATCGTGTCGTCGTACTGGATGCCCGGGTCGGCGCAGGCCCAGGCGGCCTCGGCCATCTTGCGGAAGAGGGACTTGGCGTCGACCTCCTCGATGACGTCGCCGGTCATCCGGGAGGTGAGGCCGAACTTGCCGCCCGACTCGACGGCCTTCATGAACGTGTCGTTCACGCGGACCGAGTTGTTGGCGTTCTGGTACTGGACGGACGTGATGTCGTCGCCGCCCAGGTCCATGTCGAAGCCCGCGTCGCGCAGGGCGCGGATCTTCTCCTCCTCCTTCACCTTGGTCTCGATGAAGTCCTCGATGTCGGGGTGGTCGACGTCCAGGATGACCATCTTGGCCGCGCGGCGGGTGGCGCCGCCCGACTTGATCGTTCCCGCCGAGGCGTCCGCGCCGCGCATGAAGGAGACCGGGCCCGAGGCGTTGCCGCCGGAGGAGAGCAGCTCCTTGGAGGAGCGGATCCGCGAGAGGTTCAGGCCGGCGCCCGAGCCGCCCTTGAAGATCATGCCCTCTTCCTTGTACCAGTCGAGGATCGACTCCATGGAGTCGTCGACGGACAGGATGAAGCAGGCCGAGACCTGCTGGGGCTGCGGGGTCCCGACGTTGAACCAGACAGGGCTGTTGAAGCTGAAGATCTGGTGCAGGAGGGCGTACGCCAGCTCGTGCTCGAAGATCTCGGCGTCGGCCGGGGAGGCGAAGTACTTGTAGTCCTCACCGGCCTTCGTGTACGTCTTCACGATGCGGTCGATGAGCTGCTTGAGGCTCACCTCGCGCTGCGGGGTGCCGACCGCGCCGCGGAAGTACTTGCTGGTGACGATGTTGACCGCGTTCACCGCCCACTCGGCGGGGAACTCGACGCCACGCTGCTCGAAGTTGACCGAGCCGTCGCGCCAGTTGGTCATGACGACGTCACGGCTCGCCCACTCGACCTCGTCGTACGGGTGCACGCCGGGGGTGGTGTGGATCCGCTCGATGCGCAGTCCCCGGACCGCCTTCGTCCCCTTGGCGCGGGAACTCCGTGCCGGACCGCTCGCCGTCTCTGTCATGCCGCCTCCCAGTATCGGGCAAAACGCCCAGAAGTGTCACGTTGTTCCCATGACACGGTGTGGTTTCTTGCGCTGCGGACAGCCTCTTGGTGCCGTCCGCAGCAGGTCTTCGGACCGCCGCCTCCCGGGGCCGGTCCGGACGCGTGGTCCGGGTCCGGCCCGCCGGTCAGTCGGCGGCGTTGGCGGGCACGGGGACCTGAGCAGTCCCCCCGGACCCGCGATCGTCCTGCCGGCGCCCCACATCCGGGTCTTCGTCGTCCACGGCGGGGCGGTGCGGCGCTTCCCTGAGCTCCGCGATGGCGGCCTCGAAGTCGTCCAGCGAGTCGAACGCCCGGTAGACGGACGCGAATCGCAGATAGGCGACGAGGTCGAGTTCCTGCAACGGACCGAGTATGGCCAGCCCCACGTCGTGGGTGGTCAGCTCGGCACTTCCGGTGGCGCGCACCGCCTCCTCGACCCGCTGGCCGAGTTGGGCGAGAGCGTCCTCGGTGACAGGCCGTCCCTGACATGCCTTGCGCACGCCGTTGATGACCTTCGTACGACTGAACGGTTCGGTAACTCCGGACCGCTTGACCACCATGAGCGAGCACGTCTCGACGGTCGTGAACCGGCGGGAGCAGTCGGGACACTGGCGGCGCCTGCGGATCGACGTGCCGTCGTCGGTCGTACGACTGTCGACCACGCGGCTGTCGGGATGCCTGCAGAAGGGGCAGTGCATGTTCTCCAACCCTTCCTCACAGCAGACTCAATAGCCTCGCAAGGGCCTTTGAGCCCCTTGAAGCAGCCCCCAGCATAGGTGATGCCCGAGGGACCGAAGACCCAGGGGACCACAACTTCTGGGCTACAGCAGGAATCCAACCACTAGATGTGGGGATTGGCCCGTACATCCATCGCGTAGCGCGTGTCGCACCGGTATTGGCATGTGCCGTACGGCCATACCGCCACGACAGGCCCGATCCGGCACGGCCGTATCGCTGGGGAACATGCGGAGATACGGTGAGAACCGCGCGCGACGGGGGCCGATTCCCGGTTGACGGGACTCCGGGTGGCAGACTTGAACACCGACCCACGAGGTCGCCACCTCGGCGGTGAAGGGTACAACAAAGAGGCCTTTTGTCCGCCCGGCGCGACGCGAGCCATACACCCAAACATCTGATCGCGACGGGCCATCCTTAATTTTTCACTCGAACGTGTGTTTGGCGCAACCTTTCGAAAGCAACTACCGTTGCACTGCACGGGAGACCATCGAGAGGGGCCGACGTGACCACCACCGCAGACAGTGCCACCATCACTGCCCAGGACCGCTCCCAGAGCCGACTCGAGCCGGTGCATGCGATGAACGAAGCCACGAATCCTGAGGGGCCCAAGCGGTCCCTCCCTGGACGACCTCCAGGAATCCGAGCGGACAGCTCGGGACTCACCGACCGGCAACGGCGCGTGATCGAGGTCATCAGGGACTCCGTGCAACGACGCGGTTACCCGCCGTCGATGCGTGAGATCGGGCAGGCAGTCGGCCTCTCCAGTACTTCATCGGTCGCACATCAGCTCATGGCTCTGGAGCGCAAGGGATTCCTGCGCCGCGATCCGCATCGCCCGCGTGCCTATGAAGTACGCGGTTCCGACCAAGGGGCTTCCGTGCAGCCCACGGACACCGCGGGCAAACCCGCCGCGTCGTACGTCCCGCTCGTGGGCCGTATCGCCGCCGGCGGTCCCATCCTCGCCGAGGAATCGGTCGAGGATGTGTTCCCCCTCCCCCGCCAACTGGTGGGTGACGGAGAGCTCTTCGTCCTGAAGGTCGTCGGAGACTCGATGACCGAGGCCGCGATCGTCGACGGCGACTGGGTCACGGTGCGCCGCCAGCCGGTCGCCGAGAACGGCGACATCGTGGCCGCGATGCTGGACGGCGAAGCCACCGTCAAGCGCTTCAAGCGCGAGGACGGCCACGTCTGGCTCCTCCCGCACAACTCCGCGTACCAGCCGATCCCCGGCGACGAGGCGACGATCCTCGGCAAGGTGGTGGCGGTCCTCCGCCGCGTGTGAGAGCTGCGGGAGGCGGGGCCGTACGACGACCCCGCCCCTGACCGGGCCCCGGAACCCCTGCGCCGGTTCCGGGGCCCTGTGTTGTTCGTTGTCCCGTGTTCAGGTGCATCACCGTGCCGGCCACCGACATCAGTCGATGGCCGGCACGGTGATGTCTACGCTTCCTCCGCCTGCTCCGCCTCTTCCGCCGCCTCGGCCACCGGGACCTCCTCCGTCTCCGTCTGCTTCGCAGTCGCGTCGATCGCGGCCAGCGACCGACGGACCACGTTGGGGTCCGTGGTGTACCAGAAGTCCGGCAGGGACGCCTTCAGGTAGCTCCCGTACCGGGCGGTGGCGAGCCGTTGGTCCAGGATGGCGACCACACCGCGGTCCCCCGTCGCCCGTACGAGGCGGCCGGCGCCCTGGGCCATCAGGAGCGCCGCGTGGGTGGCGGCGACAGCCATGAAGCCGTTGCCCCCGGCGTCCTCGACAGCCTTCTGGCGGGCGCTCATCAGCGGGTCGTCCGGGCGCGGGAACGGGATCTTGTCCATGACGACCAGCTGGCAGCTGGCACCCGGGACATCGACGCCCTGCCAGAGCGACAGCGTGCCGAACAGACAGGTCTGCGGGTCGGCCGCGAAGTTCTTGATCAGCTCGCCGAGGGTCTCCTCGCCCTGGAGGAGGATCGGGAACTCGGGGATGCGGGACCGCAGTTCCTCCGCCGCGAGCTGGGCCGCCCGCATCGAGGAGAACAGGCCGAGGGTGCGCCCGCCCGCCGCCTGGATCAGCTCCGTCAGCTCGTCGAGCATGTCCCCGCGGTCGCCGTCGCGCGCGGGGCGGGCCAGATGCTTGGCGACATACAGGATGCCCTGCCTCGGGTAGTCGAACGGCGAGCCGACGTCGACGCCCTTCCACTGCGGGAGGTCGTCGCCCGCGGTGCCCTCCGGGGCGAGGCCCAGGGAGGCCCCGACGCCGTTGAAGTCACCGCCCAGCTTGAGCGTGGCCGAGGTCAGGACCACCGAGCGGTCCGTGAACAGCTTCTCCCTGAGGAGGCCCGACACCGACATGGGGGCGACGCGCAGGGAGGCCCCGAAGCGGTCGTGCCGCTCGTACCAGACGACGTCCCACTCGGAGCCGTTCGCGATCCGCTCGGCGACGTCGTGCACGGACTCCACCGAGGCCAGCGCCTGTTTGCGGACCGCGTCCTCGTCCTGGACCGATTTGTCGCGGGTCGCGCCGATCGCGGAGATCACCGTGCGGGCCGCGTCCCTCAGTGCCATCAGGGCGTAGCCGAGGTCTTCCGGGACCTCCTCCAGGCGGCCCGGCAGGGCCAGCTCCATCACCCGCTCGAAGCCCTCGGCCGCGGTCTGGAGCTGGTCGGCGGCCTTCTCGTTCACCAGCTTCGCCGCACGGCGCACGGCACGGTTCACCTGGCCGGGAGTGAGCTCGCCGGTGGCCACTCCGGTGACCCGCGAGACCAGTTCGTGCGCCTCGTCGACGATCAGCACCTCGTGCGAGGGGAGGACGGGCGCGCCCTCGATCGCGTCGATCGCGAGCAGCGCGTGGTTCGTGACGATGACCTCGGCCAGTTTGGCGCGCTCGCGGGCCATCTCGGCGAAGCACTCGGCTCCGTACGCGCACTTCGAGGCGCCCAGGCACTCGCGGGAGGAGACGGAGACCTGTCCCCAGGCCCGGTCGGAGACACCGGGGGTGAGGCCGTCACGGTCGCCGGTCTCGGTCTCGTCCGACCATTCGCGCAGACGCAGCAGGTCCTGGCCGAGCTTGCTGGTCGGTGCCGCCGACTCGAACTGGTCGAAGAGGCCCTCGTCCTCGTCCTGCGGCACGCCCTCGTGGAGGCGGTGCAGGCACAGGTAGTTCGATCTGCCCTTGAGCATCGCGAACTCGGGGCGGCGGCGCAGCACGGGATGCAGTGCGTCGACCGTGCGGGGCAGGTCGCGCTCCACGAGCTGGCGCTGGAGCGCGAGGGTCGCCGTCGCGACGACGACCCGCTCTCCGTGCGCGAGCGCGGGTACGAGGTAGCCGAGCGACTTTCCGGTGCCGGTGCCTGCCTGGACCAGCAGATGGGAACCGTCGTCGATCGCCTCCGCGACGGCTTCGGCCATGGTCACCTGGCCGGGGCGCTCCGTACCGCCGACAGCGGTGACGGCAGCATGCAGGAGTTCGGGGAGTGAGGGCTTCGTCATAGCGCGACCACCCTACGGGGCGGCACTGACAATCGGGTGATCAAGGCGGGAGCGCACGGTGGGACCAGGGGTGGCACAGGGGGTCTACAGCGCATCGCGCAGGCCCCGGTCCCGGATCATGAAGGCGGCCCGCTTGGCGGCCAGGTCGACCTCGGCGGAGAACCGGAAGCCGGCGCTCAGGAAGGCTGACACGGAGGGCGTGTTGCGCAGGTCGGGTTCCGCGACGACACGCTCACAGCGAGGCCGGTTGTCGAGTACGAGGTCGGCGACCGCTCTGAGCAGGATGCCGCCCAGTCCTCGACCGCGATCGGCGACACCGCCGAGCAGGAGGTGCAGTCCGGTGTCGTGGGGACGGGCGGGATAGTGCCGGGCCAGCGGGTCGAGGTCGGCGCGGTAGATCTCCCAGTAGCTCATCGGGGTGCCCTCCAGCACGCCGAGACAGGGGACGCTGCGTCCGTCGCCGTCGAGCTGGGACCGCAGATGGGCCTCGGTCACGCACTCGGTGCCGGCGAGCTCCCAGAAGGTGGCGACGGTGGGGTCGTTTATCCAGCGCCCGATGAGAGGGAGATCCCGCTCGATCCGTACGGGGCGGAGGTGGAACGAGCCTGCGGGCGTGCTGATCGGCTCCCAGTCCCCGATGCTGTCGAGGAGACCGTCGGCGGGCACCGGGGGCACCGTGTCCGGCGCCTTGCCGTCGTCGGCGTACATCGCCAGGAACTCGTCGGGCAGGCGCAGTTCCAGCGTGTCCTCGCTGTCGCCGTCGGTGCGGATGTCGGCGTCGCTCTCGGGGGTCGAGGCGGTTCGGAAGTCGGTACGGGCGTCGGTGCGCGCGTCGGCAGGAGGCACGGGACGCTCCTCTCGGGAGATGGGATGTGTGGTGTGTTCCTCAGGGGTGAAAGGGAGTTGGCGGCGTCAGGGGTGTCGACGACGTCAGGAATGAAGGGGGTTGGCGATGCTCACGTAGACGGACTGCGTGTCGACCGGGCCGACGAGCTCGTCGAGACCGTGCAGCCGGGTGAGCAGGTTGGCCTTGCAGCGCAGGACCGGTGAGTCCAGCAGACGGCCGGGCAGGGTCGTGCGCAGTCGGGCGGGACCGGTGGCGACGTCTCGGAGAAAGCGCCGGAAGGCGGCCAGCAGCACCCGTTCGTCGGCCAGGCGCTGGGAGCCGAACGCGCCGATGAGGCCGAGGACGTTGTTGATGCCGAGGTAGTAGGCGAAGCGTTCGTCGGTGACCTCGTCGGAGACGAACGTGTCGCTCTGTTCCCCGATGCCCGGCAGCCGGGCGTCGAGTTCGGCACGCCGGGACTCACGGAAGTAGTACCCCTGGTTGTCGCGGTAGCGGCCTCCCCGGGGCCAGCCGTCGGCGTCCAGCAGGAGCAGGGTGTTCTGCTGGTGGGCCTCCAGGGCGATGCCTGCCTCGCTGTCCAGCCAGAGCACGGGCCGTACGACGTGCTCCAGGTAGCGCAGGAACCACTCGGTGGCGACGGCACCGCGGGGGCGGCCGGTTCGCCCGGCGAGACGTGTGACGACCCCGGCCAGCCGGGACCGCAGGATCGGGCCGTCCGGCCGCCGGCCGGCCGGGTCGCCCAGGTGGGCGTGGGGCCGGGGCGAGACGAGTCCGGCGACGCAGGACACGTCGTCCGCCGGGTGGAACGGGTTGTGCCGGATCACCACGTCGAGGCCGGGGACGGGGCTGCCGTCCGGGTCGTCGACGGCGAGCCAGGCCGGGTCGCGGACGATGTCGAAGGCCGGGTGGGTGGACTGCCACTCCTTGGCCAGTCCGCACCGCAGCAGCCGGTGCACCTCGACGCCCCGGTGGAGTTCCTTGCGGAGGTTCTCCCGCCGGGAGTTGGTGATGCGCAGCCCCAGCGAGAGCTTCAGCATGGCGGGGGCGCCCGAGCGGTGGACGGTGCGTACGGAGGAGGTGGGGTGCCAGGGTGAGCCGTGGGTGCAGAGGTCGCGGAGCAGACCGGCTTCGAACAGGGCCGCGGTCTGCGGGCGCTGCCGGGTCTCGCGGATCTGCCAGGGGTGCAGGGGGAGGGCCGCGTAGCCGTCGGGCAGCGGCAGTGCGGCGCCGATGAGCTGCGCGGTGAGCTGCTCGGCGCGGACGGGACGGCCACGCTCGGTCCAGGCGGAGTCCGTGGCGAGCACGGAGGGAGCCACCGCCAGCCAGTGCAGCGGGAAGGAGCCGCGCAACTCCGGTGAGTAGAGCCGGGATTCGGCCTCCGCGAGCCCTTCGCGGCTCTTCGGGGTCGGATGCAGCGGGTGGCCCAGCAGAAGCGCCTGCTCGGCGGCGAGAAAGAGGTCGGGTCCGTCGGTCGGCTGTGCACGACGGTCACTGATGAAGGTGGCGGTCCGGCGGACGGAGTCGGCGACACGGGCGACCAGGTCGACTGCGTCCGAGGGCAGGACCGAGGACACCGGCACGGCCGGGGCATCGATCGCCGCCGTGCCGGCCACGTCGTCCGGGGGCGCGCCGGTCACCGGGTGGGCTCCGGTCGGCTTCGGGCCCTCGTACGCCTCCCTCGCGAGCAGGGTCGCGACGGTGACCGCGTCGGCCGCCGGGGCCCCGGCGGGGGCATCGGCCAGGTGGGCGAGGCCGAAGCGGTGCCAGCCGGTCGGGGACCAGTAGTGGACCGCGGCCAGCAGTGCGGTGCCGCTGGTGGGGAGGGGAATACGGAGGGTGCCGTCCTCGGGGGCGGTGAGGTCGTTCTCCCGTACCCAGCAGCGCAGCAGGTTCTCGGTGGCGGCGGCCTGGGCCGCGGTGTGGGGGTCGAGATGTTCCAGGAGGTCGGCCGTGGCACCGCGCACCCACTCGGCGCCGTCGGCTGACCCTTTCTGCCGGGGCACCGTCTCTCCCACGGGCCCGGAGCCTCGCGCGGAGGTGGGATGGGAACGGCCTTCGGGTACGGGGGTGCTGTTCAAGACCATTCCTCGTGAGGTTGTTCGAGTACACGTACAGGGGAGGCGAACGGGGTCGGTACGGACGGGCGTCGGGCCTGGCTACCCCGCTCGCTCGGCGTGGGTGGTGCGCGGGCGGCCGGAGTCGGTGCGGCCGCGTGCCACCGCCGCCACCGCGTCGGCCAGCCGGTCGAGTACCGCGGTGGCCTGTTCGTCGGTGATGGTCAGTGGCGGCAGCAGCCGGACGACGCTCGCCCGGCGTCCGCCGAGTTCGACGATCAGGCCCCGGCGCAGACACTCCCGCTGTACGGCGGCGGCCAGGTCGGGCGCTGCGGGACGCGGCCCGCCATCGGCCGGGGCAGGGAAGACCTCGGGATCGGTGTACCGGTCGCCGTCGGCGGAGTCCGCGCCGGCGCCCGCGCCTCGCTCCGCGTCCGGTTCGACCAGTTCGACCCCGATCATCAGTCCCCGTCCGCGTACATCGCCGATGATCGGGAACTCCGCCGCCAGCTGCCGGAGTCGGGAGAGCATACGGGCGCCCAGGGTGGCCGCCCGTTCGGCGAGGCCGTGTTCACGGACGTACGACATGGTGGCCGTGCCGGCGGCCATGGCGAGCTGGTTGCCGCGGAACGTGCCCGCGTGGGCGCCGGGTTCCCAGACGTCGAGGTCGTCGCGGTAGACCACGACGGCCAGCGGCAGGCTGCCGCCGATCGCCTTGGACAGCACCATCACGTCGGGGGTGACCCCGCTGTGCTCCACCGCCCAGAACGTGCCGGTGCGGCCGACTCCCGTCTGGATCTCGTCGGCGATCAGCGGGATCGAGCGGGACTCGGTGATCCGGCGCATGCGCCGCATCCAGGCGTCCGGCGCCGGAATCACCCCGCCTTCGCCCTGGACGGGTTCGAGGATCATCCCGGCGGGCAACGGCACGCCCGACTTGGTGTCGTCGAGGACGGACTCGGTCCAGCGGGCGGCGAGTTCGGCGCCCCGGTCTCCGCCCATCCCGAAGGGGCAGCGGTAGTCCTGGGGGAACGGCAGCCTGGCGACCCGTACGTCGGCCGCGTGGCCGGAGGCGCCGAGCGCGCCGGCGGTCATACCGTGATAGGCACCCGTGAAGGCGAGCATCCCGGTGCGGCCGGTCGCGGCGCGCACCAGCTTGAACGCGGCCTCCACGGCGTCCGTCCCGGCCGGGCCGCAGAACTGCACGCGCGCGTGGTCGGCGAGTCCGGGCGGCAGGGTGCGGAACAGTTCGGTGGTGAAGGCGTCCTTGACGGGGGTCGCCAGGTCGAGGACGTGCAGCGGCGCACCCGAGTCGAGGACCTTGCGGATCGCCTCCAGCACGACCGGGTGGTTGTGGCCGAGTGCCAGTGTCCCCGCGCCCGAGAGGCAGTCGAGGTAGCGCCGGCCGTCGGCGCCCTCGATCGTCAGCCCACGTGCCCGTACGGGGACGATCGGCAGGGAGCGCGCGTAGGTGCGTGCCGCCGATTCACGCGCCGACTGGCGCCGCAGAATCCCCTCGTGCGCCCCGCGCACGCCCGCGCACGTGTCGACCTCCGTGCCCGCTTCCTCGTACACCCGGGATTCCCGCGCCCCCGTCTGCGCCCCCGTCTCGATGGACTCCCGCAGCACCAATGCCCCAACTCCCCGCTGTTCCACCGCTCTGCCGCCCCGCCAGGCACCAACTCACCGATAGACCCCTCCCGTTACCAACACCCCGCGCACCGCAGGAGTCACGGGTCGGCTCAAGATCCTTGCGGAGGTGGCGCCGTCGCCTCGGTACTCCGGAAACAGCACTCCGGAAACAGCCGTGACAAGGCGTCACATCGGCGGCCCGGCGGACGATCAGCAGGCCGGGCCGCCCGTAGCGAAACCGTTGCCGTTCCGGCGGATGCGCCCCACAGCGACCGCATAGTGTGTGATGCCGAGCGGGGACAGCACACGGTTCGAGCACGCCAGGGGGAGTCAGATCATGCGACCCATACGCCCACCCTTCATCGCCCGGGACGGGAAGGGCGCACGCCTCGGAACCTCTCCCGTGCCGGCCCTCGTCGGCCTTGCCGTGGCGCTCGCGCTCACCGCCAGCGCATGTGGCTCCGGCTCGGACTCCGGGGGTTCCGACGCGAGCGGGCAGTCCTCCGCCTCCGCGACCGACGACGGTGCCGGAAAGATCACGATCCCGGACGGGCTCAGGGACAAGCTCAAAGAGCACGGGATCGACATCGACAAGTGGAAGAACGGCGCCTGGAAGAACTGGGACAAGGACGACTGGCTGCGCGAGGCCGAGGACTACGTCAACCCGATCATCGAGGGCCTCTGGGACACGGACCGGATGCGGGACGCCGACGACCCGGAGAAGAGTGTCGACGCGAACGACCTCTCGGGCGACCAGGGCGTCACCGATCCGACACCGCGGGCTGTGAGGGCCAAGGCCGTGCCGCCCGCGTACCACGCCAACGCGCCCGAGGCGGGCAAGGTGTTCTTCGACGCCCCCGAGGGCACGATGGTCTGCTCGGCGACCGTGGTGGAGGACCCCGCCCACCCCGGGAAGTCGAACCTCGTCTGGACGGCGGGCCACTGCGTGCACGCGGGCAAGAAGGGCGGCTGGTACCGCAACATCGCCTTCGTGCCGTCGTACAACAACGCGGGCAGGTCGAGCGCCGAGGTGGAGAACAGTCCTCGCGCGGAGGTCGCTCCCTACGGCGTCTGGTGGGGTGACTGGACTCAGACGTCCGACCAGTGGATCGCGCAGGGCGGTTCGACGGGCGGCGACGGGGCACCGTACGACTTCGCGGTCATCCATGTGACGCCGGAGAAGGGCGGCAGCGGCAAGTCGCTGGAGGAGACGGTCGGTTCGGCCCTCCCCGTGGACTTCGACGCCCCTGCCGTGTCGCAGGTGGGAAGCATCACGGCGACCGGCTATCCGGCGGCGGCGCCGTTCGACGGCGAGACGATGTACCAGTGCCAGGACGAGCCCGGCCGGCTGTCGATCGTCAGGTCGGATCCGACGATGTACCGGATCGGATGCACCATGACCGGCGGTTCCTCGGGCGGCGGCTGGGTCGCCGCGGGCTCGGACGGCAACCCCGCCCTGGTGTCCAACACCTCGATCGGCCCGGTCAGTTCGGGCTGGCTGGCGGGCCCGCGCCTGGGCAAGGTGGCCAAGACCGTGTACGACGAGGTGAGCGAAAAGTTCGCCGCCCAGTAACGCGACAGGCTCCCCATGCCTAAGGCACGGGGAGCCTGTCAAGGGGCGCGGGGAACTGCGCGACCAGCCACAACGAACCCGCGGACGAACACCCGAACCGGCGGAGCCTAAAGCACTGCTGCCGCCGGAACGTACGGCGCCAGTTCCGCCGCCAACTCCTCATGCACCCGCGCCTTGAGCAGCGTGCCCTCCGCGGTGTGCTCCTCGGAGATCACCTCGCCGTCGGTGTGGGCACGGGCGACCAGCTTGCCGTGGGTGTACGGCACGAGCGCCTCGATCTCGACCGAGGGCCGGGGCAGCTCGTTGTCGATCAGGGCGAGCAGCTCGTCGATGCCCTGGCCGGTGCGGGCGGACACCGCGATCGAACGCGTCTCCATCCGCATCAGCCGCTGGAGCGTCAGCGGGTCGGCCGCGTCCGCCTTGTTGATCACGACGATCTCGGGTACGCCGGTGGCGCCGACGTCCCTGATGACCTCGCGAACCGCGGCCAGCTGCTCCTCCGGGGTCGGGTGAGAACCGTCCACCACGTGCAGGATCAGGTCGGCGTCGCCGACCTCCTCCATGGTGGAGCGGAACGCCTCGACCAGGTGGTGCGGCAGATGCCTTACGAAACCGACCGTGTCGGTCAGCGTGTGCAGCCGTCCGCTCGGGGTCTCGGCCCGGCGCACGGTCGGGTCCAGGGTCGCGAACAGGGAGTTCTCGACCAGCACGCCCGCGCCCGTGAGGCGGTTGAGCAGCGAGGACTTGCCCGCGTTGGTGTAACCGGCGATGGCGACCGAGGGCACCTTGTTGCGGCGGCGCTCCTGGCGCTTGATCTCGCGGCCGGTCTTCATCTCCGCGATCTCCCGGCGCATCTTCGCCATCTTCTCGCGGATCCGGCGCCGGTCCGTCTCGATCTTGGTCTCACCGGGACCACGGGTGGCGAGACCGCCGCCCTTGCCGCCGCCCATCTGACGGGACAGCGACTGACCCCAGCCCCGGAGCCTCGGCAGCATGTACTGCATCTGCGCGAGCGCGACCTGCGCCTTGCCCTCACGGGACTTGGCGTGCTGGGCGAAGATGTCGAGGATCAGGGCCGTACGGTCGATGACCTTGACCTTGACGACGTCTTCGAGGTGGATCAGCTGGCCCGGGCTGAGCTCACCGTCGCAGATGACGGTGTCCGCGCCCGTTTCGATGACGATGTCCCGCAGCTCGTTGGCCTTGCCGGAGCCGATGTAGGTGGCCGCGTCGGGCTTGTCGCGGCGCTGGACGACGCCGTCGAGCACGAGCGCGCCGGCGGTCTCCGCGAGGGCGGCGAGCTCGGCGAGGGAGTTGTCCGCGTCCCGGACGGTCCCCGTGGTCCAGACGCCGACGAGCACGACCCGCTCCAGGCGGAGCTGGCGGTACTCGACCTCGGTGACGTCCTCGAGTTCGGTGGAGAGGCCCGCGACGCGGCGCAGGGCCGCGCGCTCGGAGCGGTCGAACTGGTCGCCGTCCCGCTCTCCGTCGATCTCGTGGCTCCAGGCGACGTCCTCTTCCATCAGGGCATCGGCCCGAAGACCTTCGGGGTAGGTGTGCGCGACGCGCTCAGTGTCCTGGGAAGGGGAAGAAGAGGAGGTCATTGGGTCCTTACGTCGATGGGGTTTCCGTGTGCGGTGACGGAGCGAGCCCCGTCACCGGTCACAACGCACGAGCGACCCGGGAGATTCCCGGAACCCGTCCCGTGAGGCCGGGGGCAGTGCCGCCGACCTGAAGATGGTCGCACGGCACGCCCCGTCTCGTCACGGTGTTATTCCGTGGCGCTATGCCGTGGGTGCGACGGACTTCCAGTCCGGGTGCCCGGGCATCGCCGGAGTCTTCTCCGCGTACAGCCACGCCTGGAAGAACGCGCTCAGATCCCGCCCCGCGATGTCCGAGGCGAGGCGCTCGAAGTCGGCGGTGCCCGCGACACCGTCCTTGTGGAGGCCGACCCATGCCTCCTCCACGCGCTCGAACGCCGGGCGGCCGATCTCCTGGCGCAGGGCGTAGAGGGCGAGGGCTGCCCCGTCGTAGACGTTCGGGCGGAAGATGCCGATCTTCTGGCCGGGCTTGGGCGGCTTGGGGGCGGCTGGTGGTCCGCCGGCGGCCCGCCAGCGGTCGGAGGCGCCGTACGCCGCCTTCATGCGGTCCACCAGTTTCCGGCCCGCCTTCTCCTCCGCGTACAGGGCCTCGTACCAGGTCGCGTGTCCTTCGTTGAGCCACAGGTCGGACCAGGTGCGCGGGCTGACGCTGTCGCCGAACCACTGGTGGGCCAGTTCATGCACCATGATCGAGTCGACGTACCACTCCGGATACGCGGGCTCGGTGAACAGGTCTCTCTCGAAGAGAGAGAGGGTCTGTGTCTCCAGCTCGAAGCCGGTCGACGCCTCGGCCATGAGCAGCCCGTACGTCTCGAACGGGTAGCGGCCGACCTTGCTCTCCATCCACTCGATCTGCGCGGGTGTCTTCTTCAGCCACGGCTCCAGCAGCGCGCGGTCCTTGGCGGGCACGACATCGCGCAGGGGCAGTCCGTGCGGCCCCGTGCGGTGCACCACGGTGGAGCGGCCGATGGACACCTGGGCCAGCTCGGTGGCCATGGGGTGCTGGGTGCGGTACGTCCAGGTCGTGGCCCTGCCGACCCGGTCGGCGCCCGTCGGCAGACCGTTGGCCACTGCCGTGTAGCCGTTCGGGGCGGTGACCCTGATGGTGAACATCGCCTTGTCGGAGGGATGGTCGTTGCAGGGGAACACCAGGTGCGCGACATCGGCCTGGTTGGCCATCGCGAGCCCGTCGTTCGTCCGCACCCAGCCGCCGTCCCGGCCGGCCGGGGACACGGGGTCGCTGGTGTGCCGCACGGTGATCCGCATCCAGCTCCCGGCGGGCAGCGGTTCCCTGGGCGTCACCACCAGATCCTCGTCCGCACTGGTGAACGACGCCGGCTCACCGTCGACCTCGACCGACCCGACCGTGCCATGGGCGAAGTCGAGGTTGATCCGGTCGAGTCCGGTGGTCGTCCAGGCGTCGATGGTCGTGACGGCGGACAGCGGCTTGCTGTTGGTTCCGGGATAGCTGAAGGCGAGGTCGTACGACGCCACGTCGTACCCGGGGTTGCCCAGGTGCGGGAAGAGGCGGTCGCCGACACCCAGGGGTGCCGCGGGGGCACTGGCGGCGACGAGGCAGACGGAGACGGCGGAGGCGAGCAGCGCCGACGTGAACCGGGTACGGGGGTTGAGCAGCATGCACCACCGCTACCAGCGCCCGCCCGCCGGAGGGCGACGACTCGCGCCGGGCCCACCCGAACGGGTGCCTCAGGGAACCGCCACGTGATGCTGCGCCCGGCTCACGTCGTACACGCCCGGCACATTGCGCATGGCCCGCATGAGAGCCGGAAGATGCGCCGCGTCCGGGAGTTGGAGCGTGTAGGTGTGGCGTACGCGCTGCTGGCTGGGGGGTTCGACGGTCGCCGAGACGATCGCGACGCCCTCCAGGGCGATGGCTTCGGTGAGGTCGGCCAGCAGATGGGGCCGCCCGAACGATTCGGCGACGAGGGTGACCCGCGCCTCGGTGGTGTCCCCCCAGTGCACGCCGACCTCCGCGCGCCCCGTGCTCTTCATGTGCGCCACCCCGGCGCACTCCACCCGGTGAACGGTCACCACTCCCCCGCGCACGGCGAAGCCGGTGACCTCGTCGGGCGGTACGGGCGTACAGCAGCCGGCGAGGCGTACGGTCGCGCCGGGCTGGTCGACGACGGCGGTCGCGGCGGGGTCGGCGGACTCGGCACCGTCCTGGGCCGAGCGGGCGTCGACGGCCGCTCGGGCGGCCTCGGCGGTGGCTCCCTCGGCCTCCGCGGGGTCACCGGAGGACCTCGGCGCCACGTCCGCCGGATCGATGTGCGCCGGGTGGGCGGCCAGCCAGCGCTGGATGGCGATCCTGGCGACGGGCGTGTGCGCGTGGTCCAGCCACTCCCTGGAGGGCTCGGAGGCCGGGTCCTGCCCCATGAGGAGCTGGACCGTGTCGCCGTCCCGCAGGACCGTGCTCAGCGTCGCCAGCCGGCCGTTGACCCGGGCCCCGATACAGGCGTGCGCGTCCTCGCCGTACAGCGCGTACGCGGCGTCCACGCAGCTCGCGCCCTCGGGCAGCCCCAGCGAGCCCCCGTCGGCCCGGAAGACGGTGATCTCGCGGTCCTGGGCGAGGTCCTCGCGCAGGGTGGACCAGAAGGTGTCGGGGTCGGGCGCGGCCTCCTGCCAGTCGAGGAGACGGGACAGCCAGCCGGGCCGGGTGGGGTCGACGCGCTCGCCGTCGGCGTCCAGGTCGGTCCGCGCCCCGCCGCCGTCGGTCTGCTCCTCCGAAGGAGGAGCGTAGGGATTGCCGAGCGCGATGACGCCTGCCTCGGCGGCCTTGTGCATCTGGTGGGTACGGATGAGCACTTCGGCGACCTGGCCGTCCGCGCGGGCGACGGCGGTGTGCAGCGACTGGTAGAGGTTGAACTTGGGTACGGCGATGAAGTCCTTGAACTCCGAGACGACGGGCGTCATGCAGGTGTGGAGCTCGCCCAGTACGCCGTAGCAGTCGGCGTCCTCGTTGACGAGCACCAGGACCCGTCCGAAGTCGGAGCCGCGGAGCTGGCCGCGCTTGCGCGACGCCCGGTGCAGGGACACGAAGTGCCGTGGCCGGATGACGACTTCGGCCTGGATCCCCGAGTCGCGCAGTACCGCGCGCACCTCGTCGGCGATCTCGGCGAGCGGGTCGTCCGCGCGGGAGGCGTTGTCGACGATCAGCTTCCGGGTGTGCTGGTACTCCTCGGGGTGCAGGATCGCGAAGACCAGGTCTTCCAGTTCGGTCTTGAGCGCCTGCACGCCGAGACGTTCGGCGAGCGGGATGAGCACGTCCCGGGTGACCTTGGCGATGCGCTCCTGCTTCTCGGGGCGCATCACGCCCAGGGTGCGCATGTTGTGCAGCCGGTCGGCGAGTTTGATCGACATCACGCGGACGTCGTTCCCGGTGGCGACCAGCATCTTGCGGAAGGTCTCGGGCTCGGCGGCGGCGCCGTAGTCGACCTTCTCCAGCTTCGTCACGCCGTCGACGATGAAGCGGACCTCGGCGCCGAACTCCTCGCCGACCTGATCCAGCGTCACATCGGTGTCCTCGACGGTGTCGTGGAGCAGAGAAGCCGTCAAGGTCGTGGTCTCCGCGCCGAGTTCGGCGAGGATCAGGGTCACGGCGAGCGGGTGCGTGATGTACGGCTCGCCGCTCTTGCGCATCTGGCCGCGGTGCGAGGTCTCGGCCAGGACGTAGGCCCGGCGCAGCGGTTCCAGGTCGGCGTCGGGGTGGTGGGCGCGGTGCGCCTCGGCGACATGGCCGATGGCGTCGGGCAGCCGGTCGCGGGTCGCGGAGCCGAGGAACGCGGCCCTGCCCAGTCGGCGCAGGTCGATCCTGGGGCGGGTCCGTCGGCGGGGCGCCGGGGTCCCGTCCTGTTCCAGCGACGCCGCGAGCTTGGGCGAGGACGTCACAGCACCTGGGCTCGCGGGATTCGTGGCCTCCGCACTCATGGGCACCTCCGGCTACCTGGACCGGCGGACGGGATGCCCCATGGCGGACGACGGCTCAGGGGATGGCGTTGTTCCCCCGTCCGGGCCGGTGCTTGATGCTACCGAGCCCATCACGCGCGACTGACCACCTCTCGTCGAGCGTGAAACGGATCACCCATTCGAGCGATGGTTCAGGTGCCGGTACTTCCGGGCCACCCAAGCCGGGATCGGCTCCGATTTCGCACCAAGATGCACACCAGAGCCCCTACTTCCATAGGCCACGGGGCCCACAGCCCGCGATATCGAGCCGTTGCCTGCTCTACTTCACTGCGCTTTCCAGCCACTCCGCTTCGATCTCTCCCTCAGCAAGGATCACCGCGGGGCCCGTCATCTCGATCTCGCCGTCAGCCCTCTCGGTGATCACCAGGCGTCCACCGGGCACATCGACGGTGTACGTCACCGGCGTGCCGGTCACGGCCGGGTCGGCACCGTCGCGCCGGGCGGCGGCCACGGCGACGGCACACGCACCCGTGCCGCACGAGCGGGTCTCACCGGCCCCGCGCTCGTGCACCCGCAGGGCTACGTGCCGCGGGCCGCGGTCGACCACGAACTCGACGTTGACCCCGTCCGGATAGACGGAGGCCGGGCTGAACGGCGGAGCGGTGAACAGGTTCCCGGCGTGCGCTAGATCGTCCACGAAGGCGACCGCGTGCGGGTTGCCCATGTTCACGTTCCGCGCGGGCCAGCTGCGCTCATCGACACGCACAGTGACCTCCCCTTCGGGGAGCAGCGCCTTGCCCATACCGACGGTGACGTCGCCCTCCTTGGCGATGTGCACGCTCTTCACGCCCCCGCGCGTGGCGACCTTGAGGTCCCCTTCGGCCGCGTGTCCGGCCCGCTGGAGGTAGCGCGCGAAGACCCGCACGCCATTGCCGCACATCTCCGCGATCGAGCCGTCGCCGTTGCGGTAGTCCATGAACCACTCCGCCTCGGCCGCCATGCCCTCGGCCTCGGGGTGCGCGGCGGACCGCACGACGTGCAGCAGTCCGTCACCCCCGATGCCCGCACGCCGGTCGCACAGGACGGCGACGGCGGCCGGGGGGAGGTCGATGAGGTTCTCGGGGTCCGGGACAATCACGAAGTCGTTCTCGGTCCCGTGCCCCTTGAGGAAGGCGATCCGCGTGCTCATTCCTCGATCGTACGGCTTGGGAGCGCACCCTAGGGGCGCGGGGAACCGCTCGACCAGCCACAACGGCGCCGCCGTGGACCACAAACCCTCGCGGCCCCTCCGGCGGAGCGCTACCGCAGCCGGGCCACTCTCCACACGGCGAGCCCGATGACCACGACCACCATCACGACGTACGCCAGTACGACCCGCCAGTCCCGTCGGCCTTCACCGAGGCCCGGAGCCGTGTAGCCGACCCGGCGGGCGGCCATCATGCCCCAGCCCGCCGCGCAGGAGCAGATGAGCAGCCCCAGCATGGCGATCACGGCTCCGCTGTCGCCGAAGTCGAACGCCAGCGGGAAGGCGAACATCAGGGAGCCGAGCGCCGCCAGGACCACGATCGGGGCGAGCTGCCAGATGCGCAGGCGGCGCTGCGGACGTAGTTCCACCTCGACCTCGGGCCCGAGGAACATCTCGTCCGGTTCGGGTCCGTCGGCGGTCACGCCGCCCTGTGTCTCGTCGGGCCCGTCGGGGCTCAGACGATCTTCGTCCCGTTCCGTTTCGCCACCGTCACCTGTGATGTGTCCCGCGCCTTGTGCGGTGTCGCGAGGGCCGGCCTCCATCGCCACGCGCCCTCCCAACTCGGACTCCACTTGGTCGATCGAAGCTCGATGATGGCACGGCGCCGGAGGCCTGGATGACGGCCGGAGCGTCCCGATGCCATGACGTGATCAGGCTGTGACCGGTCGTTCGACCAACGCCAGTGCGAGGTCCGGAAGTTCTGTGAGATCCGCCGCAGCCCCACTCAACCAGTGCACCCGGGGATCGCGCCTGAACCACGAATCCTGACGGCGCGCGAAGCGCTTGGTGGCACGCACCGTTTCGGCGCGCGCGTCGTCCTCGTCGCACTCCCCGGCGAGCGCCGCGAGCACCTGCTGGTAGCCCAGCGCGCGCGATGCCGTGAGCCCCTCGCGCAGGCCGTGCGCCTCCAGCGCGCGCACCTCGTCCACAAGCCCCTCCGCCCACATCCGGTCGACCCGGCGGGCGATGCGCTCGTCGAGCTCGGGGCGGGCCACGTCGACGCCGATCTGCACGGTGTCGTACACGGAGTCGTGGCCTGGAAGGTTGGCGGTGAAGGGCTTGCCGGTGATCTCGATGACCTCCAGGGCCCGGACGATACGGCGTCCGTTGCTGGGCAGGATGGCCTGCGCGGCCTCGGGGTCGGCGACGGCCAGGCGGGCGTGCAGAGCACCGGAACCGCGCAGGGCGAGCTCCTCCTCCAGGCGGGCCCTGACCTCGGGATCGGTACCGGGGAACTCCAGGTTGTCGACGGCTCCCCGGACGTACAGACCGGAGCCGCCGACCAGGACCGGCCAGCGACCCTCGGCGAGCAGCGCGTCGATCCGTTCGCGGGCGAGGCGCTGGTATTCGGCGACGCTCGCCGCGACGGTCACGTCCCAGATGTCCAGGAGATGGTGCGGGATTCCGCCGCGCTCCTCGGGCGTCAACTTGGCGGTGCCGATATCCATCCCTCGGTAGAGCTGCATCGAGTCGGCGTTGACGACCTCGCCGCCGAGTCGCTGAGCGAGAAAGACACCCAGATCGGACTTTCCGGCTGCGGTGGGGCCGACGACGGCGATGACTCGTGGGGTGGGGGCTGCGCTGCTCACCGCCACAGTCTCGCAAACCCGGGACCCCTCCTCGAACGAGCGACGTGACGGCGGCGGTCCGGGGTCGTTGCCAGTTGCGAGGTTCGCGCCGCCGGATTCGGGAGGCGGCGACGGGGGCGACGCAAACGGACGCACCGGGCGACGCGGGATTTCGCCCGCACGAGTAACGTATGGAGTGGATATGGGCGTTTTTGCACGGCTTCTCGGACGGTCGAAGACCACGGAGGAGGCGTCGACCGCCGACGAGCAGGCCGTCGCCGTGACGGACGAGCCGGCGGCGGAGGAGACGGAAGCGGCGAAGGGATCGCCCGAGGCCGACAGCGGGGCCGAGACGGAGATCACGGCGGAGAAGACGGAAGCCGTGACCGTCTCCGCCACCGAGGGCGTCGAGATCCCCAAGCAGCAGTCCGCCGAGGAGGCCGCCGACAGCGAGGCCGGTGAGGGCGCCCGCAAGTAACTGCCCGCGAGGGAAGGCGAAAAATGGGTCTGCTGGACAATCTGAAGGCAAAGCTCGCCCCGGCCAAGGAGAAGGTCGCGGACTTCGCGCAGCAGCACGAGGGCCAGATCGAGCGGGGTCTCGACAAGGCCGCGAAGGTGGTCGACGAGAAGACCAAGGGCAAGTACAGCGACAAGATCCATACGGGCACCGGCAAGGCGAAGGGCGCCGTGGACCGACTCGCGCACAAGGACGGTGGCACCCCGGACGACACGTTCACGCCACCGCCGGACGCGCCGCCACCGGCTTCCTGACCGGCGCGAACGACAGCACCGCACATCGACGGACGGCTGCGGAGCACACGCTCCCGGCCGTCCGCCGTGTCACGGCACCGGCTACGACCAGGCCGCGACCACGTATCCCACGCCGTACGGAGCGTCCTCGTACAGCAGCGTGCCCGCCAGGTCGGTGTTCTCGGCCGCGCCCGCGAGGACCTGCCAGGGCGCCCGGCCCGAGACCTTCAGTTCGTGGGCCAGTTCCGCGTCCAGCGCCTTGAGCGCCGCCACGTCCGCCGCTCCGAGCGCCCGCGCGACCTCCGCGTCGAACCCGGCCGCCCGCTCGTCCAGGTACCCCGGCGCCTTGAGCGTGCGGCACGCGCTGGCGTCCCCCATCACCAGCAGGGCCACCCGTTCCGGCCGCCCGCCGATCTCCCTCCCGACCGCGACGCACCGTTCGGCCGCAAGAGGTTCCCCCACGCCCAGGCCTTCGACGGGCGCCTGAGACCAACCGGTCCGCTCCAGCAGCCAGGCGGCGACGGCGAGCGCCGCCGGCAGCTCCCTTTCCGCAGCCGCCGGTCCGGCGTTCCCGGCACCCAGGCGTACGTCGAGGTCCACCCCGAAGCTGCGGAACGAGCCCCGCGTGCCCTCCGGGTGCGGTCCGCGCCCGCTCTGTTCGGCGGGCCCGACGACCAGCAGCCGGTCGGGGCGGGAGGCCGCGAGCACGGCCAGCGCGTCCGAGCTGGCGGCGCGCGCGGCCTCCAGCTCGGGTGCGGCGCCCGCTGCCACATCGGGCACGAGGAGCGGCGGACAGGGGCAGACGGCGGCGGCGACGAGCATGCTCGGCAGGGTAGCCCCGGCGGACCGCGCGGTGTCAGTCCTCGATCAGCACGTCGGTCAGGTCGATGACCGTGAGGAGGAGCACGACCAGCTTGCCGTCGCTGATCACGTACTCGATGAAGAGGTTGCGCGAGAGGGCGATCTCACGCGTCGTCTCGTCACCGCGGACGGAGTGGGAGAGCTTGTGCCTCGGGTCGGTCACCAGTATGGCCAGGCCCCGCTCCAGCACGTCACGCCGGTCGGTGGACAGGCTGTCGCGCACCTGGGCGGCCTCTTCGGTGAACGCGACTCTGTAAGGCAACATGTGATGCTCCTTTCCACCCGCTTTCCACCCGCATTGTGGCAGGACGTCAGTCGCAGCCGCAGCCGCTCCCCGCAGCCGCCGGCAGCGGAGCAGGCGCCCCGATTCCCGGCAGGCCCAGCATGACGCCCGCCGGCTTCGCCGCTTCCGCGGTGTTGCGCTTCTCCCAGGCGTCACCCGCGCGCGTGGGACGCACGCTCAGGGCGGCGCCCTCGGCGAGGAGGTGGTGCGGGGCGGCGTACGTGATCTCGACCGTGACCACGTCTCCGGGGCGCACCACTGCGTCCGGTTTGGTGAAGTGGACCAGCCGGTTGTCGGGGGCGCGGCCGGAGAGACGGTGGGTGGCGCCGTCCTTGCGGCCCTCGCCCTCGGCGACCATCAGCTCCAGGGTGCGGCCGACCTGCTTCTTGTTCTCGTCCCAGGAGATCTCCTCCTGGAGGGCGGCGAGACGCAGGTAACGCTCCTGGACGACCTCCTTGGGGATCTGGTTCTCCATCGTGGCGGCAGGCGTGCCAGGCCGCTTGGAGTACTGGAATGTGAACGCCTGTGCGAACCGCGCCTCGCGCACCGCGTGCAGCGTCTGCTCGAAGTCCTCCTCGGTCTCCCCGGGGAAGCCCACGATGATGTCGGAGGTGATCGCCGCGTGCGGGATGGCCGCCCGCACCTTCTCGATGATCCCCAGGTAGCGGTCCTGGCGGTACGAGCGGCGCATCGCCTTCAGGATCGTGTCCGAGCCGGACTGCATGGGCATGTGGAGCTGCGGCATCACGTTCGGCGTCTCGGCCATCGCCGCGATGACGTCGTCGGTGAAGTCGCGCGGGTGCGGGGAGGTGAAGCGGACGCGCTCCAGGCCCTCGATCTTCCCGCAGGCCCGCAGCAGCTTGCTGAAGGCCTCGCGGTCACCGATGTCGGAGCCGTACGCGTTGACGTTCTGGCCGAGCAGGGTGATCTCGGAGACGCCCTCGCCGACCAGCGCCTCGATCTCAGCGAGGATGTCGCCGGTGCGGCGGTCCTTCTCCTTGCCGCGCAGGGCCGGGACGATGCAGAAGGTGCACGTGTTGTTGCAGCCGACGGAGATCGACACCCAGGCCGCGTACGCGCTCTCGCGCCGCGTCGGCAGCGTCGACGGGAACGCCTCCAGCGACTCGGCGATCTCGACCTGCGCCTCCTCCTGCACGCGCGCGCGTTCGAGCAGTACGGGCAGCTTGCCGATGTTGTGCGTACCGAAGACGACGTCCACCCAGGGCGCCCGCTTCACGATGGTGTCGCGGTCCTTCTGCGCGAGGCAGCCGCCCACGGCGATCTGCATCCCGGGACGCTTCGTCTTCATCGGGGCGAGCCGGCCGAGGTTGCCGTACAGCTTGTTGTCGGCGTTCTCGCGCACCGCGCAGGTGTTGAAGACGACGACGTCCGCATCGCCGTCCGCACCCTCGGGCGCACGCACGTAGCCGGCGTTCTCGAGCAGTCCGGACAATCGCTCGGAATCGTGGACGTTCATCTGGCACCCGTAGGTGCGCACTTCGTATGTCTTGACGTCCACGGCCTGGATCCGGTCACTGCTGCTCATGCGACAAGGGTAGGCGGTGCGTGAAGCAGGGCCGTACGGGTTACCGCTCGCCCGCGTTCCAGCCCTGGCGGCGCAGGACGGCTCCGACGTCCGGGGCACGGTAGTGGTCGCCCTTGAGCACCTTTCCGTCGGCCCTACGGGCGACCAGGCCGTCGGGGCCCAGCTTCGTCATGTTGGCGCGGTGGATCTCCGCGATCACCGCGTCGAGGTCGATGCCGTGGACCAGGGCCGTGCCGTACGCCACGTACACGACGTCGGCCAGCTCGTGCGCCAGCCGGTCCAGCGGGCCCGTGACCGCGACCTCGGCCACCTCCGCGGCCTCCTCCGCGAGCAGCTCGCCCCGGTGCGCCGCGAGCTTCGGGGAGACCTCGGCAGGCGTACTGCGGGTGTCGAGACCGAAGGCCAGGTGGAACTCCCGGACCAGGTCGGCGGGCGAGGCGGCAGCGGAGGAAGGAGGGACGGCGGGGCGCATACGGTGACTCTAACCATCCTGTGACAGCTCCCCCGGGGCGATCCGATCGTCGTACGTCAGACGGCCCCTCCCCCTTTTTCCTGGCCAGCACGGGGGCCGGACTGGCAGGATCTCGCGCATGTTGAAGGTGCTCCCCCGGATCCGCAGGCGACAGGCCCTCATGGGCTCGGCCGCCGCCTTCGTGGTCTTCGGGCTGCTGCTGTGGTGGTTGCTGCCGCTGGACGAGGATCCTCCGGCCGGGACGATCACGTTCAGCACCGGGTCACCTGCCGGCGTCTACCAGCAGTACGGCTCGGGGCTCAGGACGTCCTTCGCCAAGGACATGCCGCACCTGGACGTACGGCTGATGACCAGCCAGGGATCGCAGGAGAACGTCGAGCGGGTGGCCACGGGCGACGCCGACTTCACCATCGCGGCGGCCGACGCGGTGGAGACGTACAAGCTGAGGAAGCTGCCAGGGGCCGACAAACTGCGCGGGGTCGCACGCCTGTACGACGACTATGTGCAGCTGGTGGTGCCACGGGACTCCAAGATCTCGACCGTCCAGGACCTGCGGGGCAAGCGGGTGGCCATAGGGCTGGAGAACTCCGGCGTACGGCTGATCGCGGACCGGGTGCTGGCCGCGGCCGGTCTCGACCCGGCCAAGGACATCAAGCCCTTCGCCGAAGGCATCGACACAGGGCCCGGACGGCTCCGGCACGACCAGATCGACGCCTTCTTCTGGTCGGGCGGGCTGCCCACGAACGGCTTGGTGCAGCTGGCGAAGACCTTCTCCTTCCGCTTCGTCCCGATCGACGCGGACCTGGTCGCCAAACTGCACGAACAGGGCGGAGCCTCCCGCTACTACCGGGCCACCAACATGCCGGAGTCGGCCTACCCGTCCGTCCAGGACGGCTCGACCGTGGCGACGATCGCGGTGTCCAACCTGCTCGTGACGCGCGAGGACGTGGACCCGAGGCTCACCGAGTGGCTGACCCGGTCGGTGATCGACAGCCGGGATCGCATCGGCGCCGTCGTCCACTCGGCGCAGCTCGTGGATCTGCGGACCGCCATCTACACCGACCCGTTGGCCCTGCACGAGGGCGCCCGGCGCTACTACCGCTCGGTCAAGCCGTAGGGCTGCCTCAGGACGCCGGGCCCGACCTCGGCACCCGCACCGTCACCTTCAGGCCGTGCGGCTCGTGATGATCGTACGAGATCGTGCCGCCGCCCGCTGCCAGCAGAATCCGGGAGATGGACAGGCCGAGGCCCGAGCCCTTGACGTTCTGATGCCGACCGCTGCGCCAGAAGCGGTCGCCGATACGGACGAGTTCGTCGTCGGTGAGCCCCGGACCGCCGTCGGTGACCACGACCGTGGAGGTCGATCCGTTCGACGCGACCGACACCCGCACGCACTCGTCCTCCGGCGTGAACTTCACCGCGTTGTCGATCACCGCGTCCAGGGCGCTGGACAGCGTGACCGGGTCGGCCCAGGCGGTGGTGGCCGGGCATTCGCCGACCAGGCGTACGCCCTTGGCCTCGGCGAGCGGGGTCCAGGCCGCGACGCGCTCGGCCGTCAGCGCGCCGATGTCGGTGAGCACGAGGTCCGCCTCGGCGTGCTCGGCCAGCGCCAGGTCGAGGAGGTCGTCCAGGACCTCGGCCAGTCGCTTGCCCTCGGTCTGGACGGAGGCGATCTCCTCGTTCCCCTCCGGCAGTTCGAGTGCGAGCAGCTCGATCCGCAGCAGCAGCGCCGAGAGCGGGTTGCGCAGCTGGTGCGAGGCGTCGGCGACGAAGGCGCGCTGCTGCTCCAGCACGTCCTCGACGTTGTCCGCCATCTCGTTGAACGCCCGGGCCAGCCGTCTGAGTTCCGGCGGCCCGCCGGCCACGGCCACCCGGGATTTCAGACTGCCGGTCGCGATGCTGTGCGTGGTGGCGTCGAGGACGCGTACGGGCCTGAGCACCCAGCCGGTGAGGCGCAGCGCGGCGCCCACCGCGAGCAGCATCGCGGCGATCTCGCCGGCGCCGATGACGATCCAGCCGTGCAGCGTCCGTGAACGCATCTGCCCGGTGGGCGAGTCGGTGACCACGACGGCCACGACATCGCCGTCGCGGATGACCGGCGACGCGACGACGAGCCGGTGACGCTGCCAGGGCCAGACCTGCTGCGGATCGTGGCTGCGCCGGGAGAGGAGCGCTTCGGCGAACGCGTCACGCACCTCGCCCGTTTCCGGCAGGTACCAGTCGGTCGGCGCGTTGGCCATGGGCACGCCGTTGCGGTAGAAGACACCGGAACGGATGCCGTAGACGTCGTAGTAGCTCTCGAGTTCCCGCTGGAGGGTCTCGCCGCGCTCGTCGGTGTCCGCGTCCTTGACGCGGGACCCGGTGGGCCGGTCGGTGACGAACTGGGCGAGCGCCGCGAAACGCGCTGTGTCGTCGATCCGGTCGACGACGACCTTCTGCTGCTGGGCGGCGGCCACGCTGATGGCGAGCGGGATGCCGAGCGCGAGCAGGACGGCCGCCATCAGGACGATGAGCAGGGGGAGAAGACGTGTACGCACCAGTCCCCGCTACTGCGCCGGGGCGACGAGCCGATAGCCCACGCCGCGGACGGTCTCGATCAGCGCCGGCATGCTCAACTTGGCGCGCAGGGACGCGACATGCACCTCCAGGGTGCGGCCGGTCCCTTCCCAGCTGGTGCGCCAGACCTCGCTGATGATCTGTTCACGGCGGAACACCACTCCGGGACGCTGCGCGAGGAGGGCGAGCAGATCGAACTCCTTGCGGGTCAGTTGGACCACGGAACCGTCCACGAGGACCTGCCGGGTGGACAGTTCGATCCGCAGCGATCCCAGGAGCAGCGCGTTCTCACCGGCCTCGGCGGCGTCCTCGTGGACACTGCGTCGGCTGACGGCATGGATCCGGGCGAGCAACTCCCCTGTGTCGTACGGCTTGACCACGTAGTCGTCGGCTCCGAGGTTGAGACCGTGGATGCGGGAGCGGATGTCGGAGCGCGCGGTGACCATGATGACGGGGGTGTTGGTGCGCTTGCGGATCTTGCCGCACACCTCGTACCCGTCCTGGTCGGGCAGGCCCAGGTCGAGCAGCACCACGCCGAAGCCGTTGCCTTCCGGGACGAGCGCCTGGAGGGCCTCCTCGCCGCTGCGGGCGTGTGTGACGGCGAAGCCGTGCCGCGCCAGGACCGCGGAGAGCGCGGCGGCGACGTGGTTGTCGTCCTCGACGAGGAGCAGTCTCATCGCGACCCTTTCGGTTCATGGGCTTCGGTTCGCCGACCGTGCCGTTTCGACTTGTACACCACATGCCGTGCCCCAGCGGAGTACACCATGTGGACACACGCACACGCGTGCCTGGTTCCGGCCGCGGAACACTTCCGTTATCCAGCCGGTACACCTCTTTCGGGGGGTGCTACAAAGCGTGTTGACCTGACATCGGATCGTTATGCTCAAGTTCCCCTCAGATGTGGTGACGCTGGTCTCACGGGGTCACTACTGTCCTCCGAAACCGAGGTGGACGGAGCCAGTAAGCGATGACCGAAGTATCGGTGGCCAAGGACGACGTGCCCGTGACCGGCGATCTGGTCGTCCTGAAGAGCGTCAACAAGCACTTTGGCGCGTTGCATGTTCTCCAGGACATCGACCTGACCATCACCCGCGGCGAGGTGGTCGTGGTCATCGGACCCTCCGGGTCCGGTAAGTCCACCCTGTGCCGCGCCATCAACCGTCTGGAGACCATCGACTCGGGAGACATCTCGATCGACGGCAAGCCGCTGCCCCAGGAGGGCAAGGCGCTGGCCCGGCTGCGGGCCGACGTCGGCATGGTCTTCCAGTCCTTCAATCTCTTCGCGCACAAGACGGTGCTCGAGAACGTGATGCTGGGCCAGATCAAGGTCCGCAAGGCCGACAAGAAGGTGGCCGAGGAGAAGGCCCGCGCCCTGCTCGACCGGGTGGGCGTGGCCACGCAGGCGGACAAGTACCCCGCCCAGCTGTCCGGCGGCCAGCAGCAGCGTGTCGCCATCGCCCGCGCCCTGGCCATGGACCCCAAGGTCATGCTCTTCGACGAGCCGACGTCGGCGCTCGACCCCGAGATGATCAACGAGGTCCTGGAGGTCATGCAGCAGCTCGCCCGCGAGGGCATGACCATGATCGTCGTCACCCACGAAATGGGGTTCGCCCGTTCGGCTGCGAACCGAGTGGTGTTCATGGCGGACGGCCGCATCGTCGAAGAGGCTGTGCCGGACCAGTTCTTCAGCAACCCGCGCAGCGACCGCGCGAAGGACTTCCTGTCCAAGATCCTGCACCACTGATCCCACAGCACTTCCTGCAGCACTTCTCTCGACGCCTCCCGCAGCAGTGAAGGAATCCGCCTCCTGAGCGGTTTCCCGACCACAGACGAACTGCGGCATCCGCTCGTTACGGCCCGTATTCACTTCACCACTCAAAGGATGTTCACCATGAAGCTCCGCAAGGTCACCGCCGCGACCGCCGCAGCTCTTGTCCTCGCCCTCACGGCGACGGCATGTGGAGGCGACGACGACAAGGGCGACACCGGCTCCGGCGGCGGCGACAAGATCAAGGTCGGCATCAAGTTCGACCAGCCCGGCATCGGCCTGAAGGAGCCCGACGGCTCCTTCTCCGGCTTCGACGTGGACGTGGCGACGTACGTGGCCAAGCAGCTCGGCTACGAGCCCGACAAGATCGAGTGGGTCGAGACCAAGAGCGCCGACCGCGAGACCGCCCTCGCCCGCGGTGACGTGAAGTTCATCGCGGCCTCGTACTCGATCAACGACAAGCGCAAGGCGAAGGTCGACTTCGCCGGCCCGTACCTGCTCGCCCACCAGGACCTGCTCGTCAAGGCAGACTCCAACATCGCCAAGGGCACGGACCTCAACGGCAAGAACCTCTGTTCCGTGACCGGCTCCACCTCGGCCCAGAACATCAAGGACACGATCGCTCCGAAGGCCAACCTGCGTGAGAACTCGGGCTACTCGGAGTGCATCGCCGCCCTGCAGAGCGGTGCCGTCGACGCGGTGACCACGGACGACTCGATCCTCGCGGGCTTCGCCGCCCAGGACAAGTACGAGGGTCAGTTCAAGCTGGCGGGCCTCAAGCTGAGCAACGAGAACTACGGCATCGGCGTCAAGAAGGGCGACACCGCGACCGTGAACAAGATCAACACGGCGCTGGAGAAGATGGTCAGCGACGGCGCCTGGGACACCGCGGTCAAGGACAACTTCGGTCCGGCCGGCTACAAGAACGAGCCGGCTCCGAAGATCGGCGACATCGTCAGCTAACCCAGGGTTGCGCAGGTGCGCCGCCGCCCACCGCGATCAGGGCAGCGGCGCACCGCGTCTGCCACGCACGCCACATACGCCTCACACCCGGAAGCGCGGGGATCGTGTTCGACTTTCTTGATGGTTACGACGTCCTCGGGGCGTTCTGGATGACGGTGAAACTCACCGCCCTCTCCGCCCTCGGCTCCCTGGTCTGGGGCACACTGCTGGCCGCCATGCGGGTCAGCCCGGTTCCGCTCATGCGCGGGTTCGGCACCGCCTACGTGAACATCGTCCGCAACATCCCGCTGACGGTCATCATCGTCTTCACCTCACTCGGCCTTGCCGACATCTTCGGCGTGACGATGGGCGCATCCGACGACTTTCCGCTCCAGGGCTTCCGGCTGGCGGTGCTCGGCCTCACCGCCTACACCGCGGCCTTCGTCTGCGAGGCACTGCGCTCCGGCATCAACACCGTGCCCCCGGGGCAGGCCGAGGCGGCCCGCGCCATCGGGCTGAGCTTCAGCCAGGTGCTGGGTCTCGTCGTGCTGCCGCAGGCGTTCCGGTCGGTCATCGGCCCGCTGGCAAATGTACTGATCGCGCTGACCAAGAACACCACCGTGGCGGCTGCGATCGGCGTCGCCGAAGCCGCGAGTCTGATGAAGACGATGATCGAGAACGAGGCTCAGTTGCTGCTCATCGGCGCGGTCTTCGCCTTCGGGTTCGTGGTACTGACCCTGCCCACCGGGCTCGCCCTCGGCTGGCTGAGCAAGCGACTGGCGGTGAAGCGATGACCTCCGTCCTCTACGACACGCCGGGCCCCCGCGCCAAACAGCGCAACGTGGTCCTCACGATCGTCTTCTTCGTCCTGCTCGCCCTGTTCCTGTGGTGGATCTGGCGGACGATGGACGACAAGGGGCAGCTGAAGTGGGCCCTGTGGGAGCCGTTCACCACGTCACAGGCGTGGACGACCTATCTGCTGCCCGGCCTCGCCAACACCATGAAGGCCGCGGCGCTCTCCATGGTGATCGCCCTTCCCCTGGGTGCGCTCCTGGGTATCGCCCGGCTGTCCGACCACCGGTGGGTACGGGTTCCCACCGGTGCGGTGGTCGAGTTCTTCCGGTCCATTCCGGTGCTGCTGCTCATGCTGTTCGCCGCCGCGTTCTACGTCAGCTCCACGGACATCAGCAGTGAGTCCCGACCCCTCTACGCGGTCGTCACCGGGCTGGTGCTCTACAACGCCTCGGTGCTCGCGGAGATCGTACGAGCGGGCATCCTGTCCCTCCCCAAGGGACAGACGGAGGCCGCCCTCGCGGTCGGTCTGCGCAAGGGCCAGACGATGACGAACGTCCTGCTCCCGCAGGCCGTCACCGTCATGTTGCCGGCGATCGTCAGTCAGCTCGTCGTCATCGTGAAGGACACCGCGCTGGGCGGCGTCATGCTCAATTTCACCGAGCTCCTCAACGCGCGCAGCACGCTCGCCGCCAACTACGCCAACGTGATCCCGAGCTTCATCGTGGTGGCGGCCATCTTCATCGTGATCAACTTCCTGATCACCACCTTCGCAAGCTGGCTGGAGGGCAAACTGCGGCGCGGCAAGAAGTCGACCGGTGTGGTGCTCGGAGCGGCGGCGGTGGGCGGCACTGAGGCTGCCGGTGCGGGTGGCAGCATCTGACGGACGCTCAACTCGTATGGCCTGCCCGGAGGCAGTGGTGTGACCGGCACGGAGGCAGTGGCGCGTTCGCCACTGCCTCCGTCGTTCGCCGCCGACGCCGGGTACACATGCCGCACCTGGGGAAACGTCGAGTGCGTCGAGGTGGGCGCCTGTGGTGCGTCCAGCTTGACCGGGTGGCGCGGAGTCTGTTGCATACGTTTTGTGATCGTGCACCCCGCTCCAACTTCCTGTTCACTTGTGTCGATGAAGACGTCGCTCTGGGCAGGGGGCGCCGCGCCATGGACCCGGTGATCATCGTCGGAGCGGGGCCGGTCGGGCTCACGCTGGCGCTTGCGCTGGCGCGCCAGGACGTCCCCTCGGTCGTCCTCGACGAGGGGCCGGGCAAGGACGACCAACGTCCCGCGCGCACGGTCGTGCTGCGCGAGGACACTGCCGCCCTGCTGGAGCGGTTGACCGGTGTGCCGATCGCCGACGCCGGTTTCCACTGGGCCGGATGGCGGTCGATGCGGCGCAAGCAGGTGATGCGTCGGATTTCTTTCGGCACCGAGGACTTGGACGGGCCGACCGACTCACTCCCGTCAGGGCTCGGGTCGGGGCTCGGGCCGGAACCCGTCACGGACACCGGCATCCCCCTGCACATCGCCCAGCACGTACTGACCGGCGCCCTGCGCACCGCCATCGCGCACGAGCGGCTCGTCAAGGTCGCCGTCAACAGCCGCCTCGACTCCGTCGAGCAGGAGCCGTCCGGAGTCACGGCACACACCCGAGGCCCGGGCGGCACCTGGTGGCGCGGCAGTTACCTGGTCGGCTGCGACGGCCCGCGCTCCACCGTGCGCAAACTCCAGGACATCCGCTTCCCCGGACGTACGGCCGTGGAACGCCACGCCGTGGCCGCGCTGCGTACGGAACTTCCGTGGCCCGGTGAGGCGTTGTTGCACCGGATGCCGCCGTGGCGGACGTCGGGGCCCTCGGCCGGGGAGATCATCGCCCGCCCGCTCCCCGACGGTGTGTGGCGCCTGGACTGGCTGATGCCGCCCGGCAAGGACCTGGTCACGCCCGAGCTTCTCGTGACCCGGATCCGGGAGACCCTCGCGGGCTGGAACGGCGGCCCGACACCGCCGTACGACCTGCTCGACACGGGCGTCCACATCGTCCATCACCGGCTCGCCCGGCGCTGGCGGGCCGGCCGGGTCTTCCTCGCCGGGGACGCCGCGCACCTGCTCGGCGCACTCGGCACCCAGGGGCTGGACGAAGGACTGCGGGACGCCGACAACCTGGCCTGGAAACTGGCCCTCGCCTGGCACCACGGCCCGCACGAGGCGCTGCTGGACAGCTATCAGTCCGAGCGGCGCGCGGCCGTCTCCGCCCGGCTGCGCGCAGCCGACCAGGCACTGCCGCTGCTGCGCGGCGGTGCGGGGCTGCGGTCGTACGTCCCCGGGTCGGCCCGCGGACACGACTCGCTGCTCACGGACGGTCACCTGGGGCGCGGCATCCTGGGCGAGCCGGCATCGTACGGCCGTTCGCCGCTGGCGCCCCAGCACATCGAGGCGGAGATCTCGGTCGACACCCCGCCCGGCGCACAGGTGACGGACGTACAGGTCACCGCAGAGGACGGTTCCTTCGTGCGGCTGAGAGAGCGGCTGGGCCGCGGTGCGCTGCTGGTGCTGCTGGTCGCGCCGGGCACGGGTGTGTGGGAGCGCAAGCACTGGGTGGGCGCCGGGATCATGCCCCGGCTGGCGGCCGCGGTGGCCGCGCTTCCGCACCCCGCCGAGCTGCTGGTCACGGAGAGCTATCCGGGCGCCGCCGCCCACACCGTGCTTCTGGTCCGCCCGGACGGGCACCTGGTCACGGCGTTGAGCGGCGTACGCCCGGCCGACCTGTACGCGGCGGCCGAGGCGACGCTCGGCGGACCCCCGCAGGACAGGACGGACAACAAGGCCGACGGGACGGGAAGGGCCGACGAGTCGAACGCGAAGGCGAACGCCGAAGCCGCGGCGGGCACGCGCTGACACCTGCCTCCGTCCGTGCCCTCCGCCCCTCTCGTCGGAGTGCGTCCACATGGTGACAACGAGTTGACCGGTCAGCACCGTCATGCTGTACTCCGGAGCGTGACCGACGCCGACACCGATGTACGCCTGTGGCGGAGGGTCCATATGGACCTCGTCCGCTATGCGGGCTGCGTGTGTCGTCCGTCCTGCTGAATTCGCATCCCTTTTCCCGCGCGCACCGCTCTTCCGCGCCGCCGCGCGCTCCCCGCGAACGTTCACCAGGACGGTACCCGTGTCCGTGTCACCCTCCGTATCCGCACCCGCCCAGGTCCCAGGAACTCCCAAGACCCCGACGCAGGCGGACCTGCTCGACTTCGTACGACGTACGGCCGCCGACGCCGAGCTGATCGCATCCCTGCCGCTCGACCCCGAGGGCCGCACCTGGGTGCGCCTCGAAGGCCCCGGCGGCAGCGAGGCCTGGCTGATCGGCTGGCCGCCCGGCACCGGCACCGGCTGGCACGACCACGCCGACTCGGTCGGCGCCTTCCTCACCGCGGCCGGCGAGCTCAAGGAGAACTCGCTCGCCGCCCGGCTGCCCACCGACGGCTGGAAGACCCTGGAACTCACCGAGGGTGTCGACCGGGAGCGGCGACTGGCGGCCGGCCAGGGCCGGGGCTTCGGCCACCACCATGTGCACGAGGTCCTCAACGAGTCCCTCGACCGGCACGCGATCTCGGTCCACGCCTACTATCCGCCGCTGCCCCAGATCCGCCGCTACAGCCGTACGGGACAGGTGCTGCGGCTGGAGCACGTCGAGCGCCCGCAGGACTGGCAGTGAGCGAACAGCCGGTCGGAATCGACGAGTTGCTGGACCGCGTGCGCGAGACCTACGCGCGCGTGGAGACACAGGAGACATACAGGGCCGCGCAGGCGGGCGAAGCGCTGCTGGTGGACATCCGGTACTCGGCCCTGCGCGAGCGCGACGGCCTGATCCCCGGCGCACTCGTGGTCGAGCGCAACGAACTGGAGTGGCGCCTCGACCCTCGGGGCAGCCATCGCCTGCCTCAGGCGACCGGCCACGACCTACGGATCGTGGTCATCTGCAACGAGGGATACGCGTCGAGCCTCGCGGCCGTGTCCCTGCACCGGTTGGGGCTGCACCGGGCGACCGACCTGGTCGGCGGATTCCAGGCGTGGCGGGCGGCGGGGCTTCCGGTGACGGCTCGAGCGCACTGACACCCGAAGCCGCCGACCACCGTCCACCTGGCCCTGAACGCGGTCGGCGCCCCCGCGCGTCCACCGTGTCCAGGGCCGGGGACACGGACCTCCCGAGCGGACAACTGCCTCTCGGGACGGCCGAACCTCCGGCACCACCGGGCTCAGAACTCCTCGTCCGCAAGGAACTCGGTGTCCTCGCCCTCCTCTTCCAGGGCCTGCCGTACGACCCGCAGGGCCATGCCCTGCGGGTAGCCCTTACGGGCGAGCATTCCCGCGAGGCGTCGCAACCGCTTGTCGCGGTCGAGACCGCGTGTCGCACGCAGCCTGCGGGCGACGAGTTCACGCGCGGTCGTCTCCTCCTGCTCGGAGTCGAGCTGCCCGACAGCCTCGTCGATGAGCGTCGCGTCCACGCCCTTTGTACGCAGTTCCTGTACGAGTGCCCGCCGGGCCAGTCCCCGGCCGTGGTGGCGGGACTCGACCCAGGCGTCCGCGAACGCGCTGTCGTTGATCAGTCCGACCTCCTCGAACCGCGACAGCACCTCCTCGGCTGCCTCGTCCGGGATCTCGCGCTTGCGCAGGGCGTCCGCGAGCTGCTTCCGCGTGCGCGGGGTCCCGGTGAGCAGGCGCAGACAGATCGCCCGCGCCCGCTCAGCCGGATCCGCCGGCTGCTCCGCCTTCTCGGCCCTCGACGAGGAGACGGAACCTCCGTCCTGTGGGTCGCCGCCCGACTCGCCGAAGCCACGCTGCCGACGACGACCACGGCCACCGCGTGAGCCCTCGCCCCGTGAGTCCTCACCGCGCGAGCCGCCTTCGCCGTACGGGCCGCTCCCACCGCTCGGGGCACCGCCGCCACGGCGCCCACCGGCTCCGGGAGAACCGCCGCCGCGACGTCGGCCGCCCCCCGGCAGACCCTCACCGCGCCGCGGTCCGGCGTCTCCGTCATCCTCGTGCGCCCCGTCGCCTTCACGGGTTCCGCGGCCACCCCCGTATGGCCCGGCATCTCCGTAGGCGCTGTCACCGCCCCCGGCGGAGCCCCCGCCGCCCCGGTCTTCCGAGGCACCGGGGTAGGCGTACTCGGCCCAGTCGGTTCGTCGTGTCACGGCGGGCTAGCTCTTGACCGCCGTGGCCTTGGCCTTGGTGGTCTTGGCCGCCGGGGCGGGCACCGTCTTCGCGGCCTCGTCCGAGACGACCGTGACCGCCGCGTCCGCGCCCGGCTCGGCGGTGGGCTTCTCCGGCTTCACACCGACACCCAACTTCTCCAGGATCTTCTTCTCGATCTCGTTGGCGAGGTCGGGGTTGTCCTTCAGGAAGTTGCGCGCGTTCTCCTTGCCCTGGCCGAGCTGGTCGCCCTCGTACGTGTACCAGGCACCGGCCTTGCGGACGAAGCCGTTCTCCACGCCCATGTCGATCAGGCCGCCCTCGCGGCTGATGCCGTGCCCGTAGAGGATGTCGAACTCGGCCTGCTTGAACGGCGGCGCGACCTTGTTCTTGACGACCTTCACGCGGGTGCGGTTGCCGACCGCGTCGGTGCCGTCCTTCAGCGTCTCGATGCGACGGATGTCGAGCCGCACCGAGGCGTAGAACTTGAGCGCCCGGCCGCCGGTCGTGGTCTCCGGCGAGCCGAACATCACGCCGATCTTCTCGCGGAGCTGGTTGATGAAGATCGCGGTGGTCCCGGACTGGCTCAGCGCACCGGTGATCTTGCGGAGCGCCTGGCTCATCAGACGAGCCTGCAGACCCACGTGCGAGTCACCCATCTCGCCCTCGATCTCCGCACGCGGGACGAGCGCGGCGACGGAGTCGATGACGATGAGGTCGAGGGCGCCGGAGCGGACCAGCATGTCCACGATCTCCAGGGCCTGCTCGCCGTTGTCCGGCTGGGACAGGATCAGGTTGTCGATGTCGACGCCGAGCTTCTTCGCGTACTCGGGGTCGAGGGCGTGCTCCGCGTCCACGAAGGCGACCTGGCCGCCGGCCTTCTGCGCGTTCGCCACCGCGTGCAGGGTCAGGGTCGTCTTACCGGAGGACTCCGGGCCGTACACCTCCACTACTCGGCCGCGCGGCAGCCCGCCGACGCCGAGGGCGACGTCGAGCGCGGTCGACCCGGTGGGGATGACCTCGATGGGCTCATTCGGTCGCTCGCCCAGGCGCATCACTGCGCCCTTGCCGAACTGCCGTTCAATCTGTGCGAGTGCGGCGTCCAACGCCTTCTCGCGGTCGGTTCCTGCCATGGGTTCCACCCGGTTTGCTTGAGTCGATCGCTTCACGTCAAAGACGCTAACGCCTGCCACTGACAATGCGCCCCGACGCCCGTCCGGCCTGTGGATAACTCGGGCACATCTCCATGAAAACCCTGACGAAATCCCCGTCGAGAGCCTCGCCGGAACCTCAATCAGAATGGATGTTCGATTTTTGTGTCAAGCGCAACACTCGGCACCTCCGAGACTAGGTTCGCGATACGCCGACGGCCCGGATGTCGGGTTCGACACCCCAGGGGCACATGGCGCGGAGCGCCTACGACCGGACAGAACGGTGCCGGGCACGCCTGTCACACGGCCGGACGACTACACGGCATCCATCCATCGCCGGCGCGACGACCCGGGCGCCGCTCAGGCGGGCGTGGAGCCTTCCCCCGAGGCCCGCCCCGACCCCGATTCGGACGCCTCCGCGGAGTGCCCCGAATCCTCGGTGTCGGCACCCCGCCGCCCCTCCAACAGACTCCGCAGCCGCGTGAGGATGCTCGTGCCCCGGCTGCGGTGCCCCTGGACACGAGGATCGTCCGTGACGTCGTACCGCTTCACGTACGCCCCCAGGAACGCCTGGAGCGTGGCGACCGCCGGGATGGCGATCAGCGCCCCCACGGCGCCGAGCAGCGCGGTGCCGGCGATGACCGAACCGAAGGCGACCGCGGGGTGGATGTCCACGGTCTTCGCGGTCAGCTTGGGCTGGAGCACGTAGTTCTCGAACTGCTGGTAGAGCACGACGAAGACCAGCACCCACAGCGCGTACCAGGGATCGACGGTGAAGGCGATCAGCATCGGCAGCGCTCCCGCGAGATACGTGCCGATGGTCGGGATGAACTGCGACACCAGCCCCACCCAGACGGCGAGCACGGGCGCGTACGGCACGCTCAGGAACTCCAGCAGGACGTAGTGGGCGACCCCGGAGATCAGTGCCATCAGGCCGCGCGAGTACAGATAACCGCCGGTCTTGTCGACGGCGATCTCCCACGCGCGCAGCACCTCGGCCTGCCGGGCGGGCGGCAGTACGGAGCACAGCGCGCGGCGCAGTCTCGGCCCGTCGGCGGCGAAGTAGAACGCGAACAGGGTGATCATCAGCAGTTGGAAGAGGCCGCCCAGCACCTGGCCGGAGAGGTCCAGGACACCGGTGGCGCTGTTCTGTACATAACTGCGCAGCCAGTCGGAGCGGAGCAGGCCCTCCTGGACGTCCACCCGCTTCAGGTCGGTGTTGAAGTGCGCGTTGATCCAGCTGATGACGGAGTCGAGATAGTTCGGGAAGTCCTCGACGATCTTGATGATCTGGCCCGCGAGCATGGAGCCGAGCAGAGTGACGAACCCGGCGATCGCGATGAGCAGGCCGATGAAGACCAGGAAGGTGGCCAGTCCCCGGCGCATACCGCGCGACGACATGCGGCTCACCGCGGGTTCGATCGCGAGCGCGGCGAAGAACGCGATGAGGATGTTGATCAACAGGCCTGTGAGCTCGTGGAAGGCCCAACTGCCCAACTGGAACAGGCCGACGAGGGCGAGCGCCAGCATCATGGCGCGCGGCAGCCAGCGGGGCATGCGCGCGCTCTGCCCGGCGGTGGACCCGGCCGGGGGTGCGGGCGGCGTCGTGCCGAACGGGGACGCCTGTTGTCCGAGCTGTCCGGTCTCGTCTGTGGATGCCACGGAGCAAGTCTCGCCCACGCCACCGACAATCAGTTGCCACCCTGCGATCTACGCGGCCGAACAGCGCCGTTTCAGTGTGATTTCACCGGTTCTCCGAGGGAACGTTCATGGCCGCGCACACCACGCGCCACACGTCCTTCGCCTCCCAGCCGGCGTCCAGGGCCTCGTGCACGGTCCGTCCGCCGAGCTCCGTCATCACGTGATCGCGCGCGAACGTGTCGGCGTACCCCGAACCGAAGTGATCCGCCATCCGCTGCCAGAAGACCGTCAACCGCATGACTTCAGTATCCCGCCCCTGAGGGTGGGCCGATGCCGGGACCGCTCGCCGGGACCGCTCCGCGCCCTACGGTCTGACGCATGGCCGAAACAGGAGCAGCCCCACTCCCCCAGACGCCCCCCGCGCGTTCCCCGCTCTTCCGTGCCGAGCACTTCGTGTGGCTCACCGCGCGCGTGCTGGAGCAGCGCCGCTTCGCGTACCACTTCCTGAACGGAGGCGCCGACGCTGTCGAGACCGCGCTGGACGCCTATCGCAACGAGGACGGCGGATACGGCCACGCGCTGGAACCCGATCTGCGCGGCCCCGTCAGCCAGCCCCTGCACACCGGGCACGCACTGCGCGTCCTGGACGCCATCGGGCGCTGCGGCGGGCAGCGGGTGGAGCGCGTGTGCCGCTATCTGACGTCGGTCTCGGCGCCGGACGGCGCGCTGCCGGCGATCCACCCCAGCCAACGCGGCTATCCGGCGGCGCCGTTCATGTCGATCGTCGCCGACCCGCCGAGTGAACTCCTCGCCACGGGCCCTGTGGTGGGCCTGCTGCACCGCAACGAGGTGTGGCACGCCTGGCTGTTCCGGGCCACGGACTTCTGCTGGCAGGCGGTCGACTCCCTGGAGAAGTCCCATCCGTACGAGGTGGAGGCCGCGGTGGCCTTCCTGGACTCGGTCCCGGACCGCTCACGCGCGCAGGCGGCGGCCGACCGGCTGGGCCGCCTGGTACGCGAGCACCGGCTCGTGGCACTCGACCCGGAGCACCTCGACGCCTCCCCGGTGTCGCCCGGCTACGCCCCGGGCGAGCATCACTTCCCGTACGACTACGCGAGGACACCCGGCTCACTCGCGCGCGCGTGGTTCACGGACGAGGAGATGACACGTTCCCTCGACTTCCTCGCGAGCGAGCAGCGCGAGGACGGTGGCTGGCCCGTCCGCTGGCGCGCGTGGGCACCGGGCACCGCCCTGGAGGCACGCCCCATGGTGACGGTCGAGGCGCTGCGCACCCTGAAGGCGTACGGCCGTCCCATCGGCTGACGCCGGGAGCACGGGCGCGGCCGGCGCTCAGCCGGTCATCGCCCGCACCCCCGCCGTCACCGCTACGGCCGCCGCGACGACGAGCAGGAAGGGAGCACGCAGCACCAGCGCCACGGCGGCTGCGGCGAGCCCTGCGGCCTTCGCGTCCAGGACGAGCACCCGTCCGTCGGCGAAGGCCTGCTGGGCCGTGAGAGCGGCGAGGAGGGCCACGGGGAGCAGGGCTGCCAGCCGTCTGACGAGCGGACGCTCCAGGACACCGGCGGGCACGAGGAGCCCGAGGAGCTTGACGACGTAACAGCCGAGGGCGGTCGCAGCGACCGCGATCCAGACGTTCAACGGTCCACACCCTTCTCGTCCCTTGCCCCACGACGGCCCTGTACCCAGAGAACGGCGGGCGCCGCGAGCGCGGCCACCAGAACCGGCACGCCGGCCGGCAGTACGGGCAGCAGACCGAGCCCCAGCAGCACGGCGAGGCCCGCGACAGCGCGCTCGACACCGGACTTCAGCATCGGCGCGAGCAGCGCCAGGAAGACTGCGGGCCCGGCGGCGTCCAGACCCCAGACGTCGGTGTCCCCGATGGCCTCGGCCCCGAGCCCGCCGAGCAGCGTCGTGAGGTTCCACAGCACGTACAGGGTGAGTCCGGTGACGGCGAACCCGATACGGGCGCCGCGCCGTGTGGGCTGCGCCAGGGCGACCGCCGTGGTCTCGTCGATGACCCAGTGGGCCGCGAACGGACGCACCGCGCGCGGGAGGGCCAACAACTGCGACAGACGGAGCCCGTAGAAGGCGTTGCGCACCCCCAGGAAGAAGGCACCCGCTGCCGCGGTGAGCGGATTGCCGCCGGCCGCGAGCGCGCCCACGAGCGCGAACTGGGAGGCCCCGGTGAACACCAGGAGGCTGAGCGCACAGGTCTGCAGAAGCGTGAGCCCACTGCCGACCGACGTCACCCCGAAGGCGAACCCGGACAGTCCGACGGCGACCCCGACTCCGAGGGCGTCTCGTACGACGGCTGCGTCCGGCTTGCCTCCGTCGTCGCCACGTATGTCTGTGAGAGCTGTCTGTTCTGTCACCCGTCGGACGGTAGGAGCAGGTGCCCCGTCGGGTCTTGTACGTTCTTGCGCTCACGCTGGTACGCCCCCGGGGGCACGCCCACGATCCGGGTGAAGTGCCGGTTGAGGTGCGGCTGATCGGTGAAGCCGACGGCGACTGCCGCGTCGGCGGGTGCGGTACCCGCGTCAAGCAGCCGCCGCGCCCGTCGCACGCGCGCATCCGTCAGCCAGGCGTGCGGCGGCAACCCGTATGTGTCACGGAACGCCCGCAGCAGCGCGAAGGGACTGGTGCCCAGGTCTGTGGCGAGTTTCTCCAGAGTCGGCGGCCCGGCCATCGTCTCCTCCAGCACGGCACGCGCGCGTGCCGCGATCCGCCCGCCCGCCGTGGGCACCACTCGTTTCTGAAGGGCCCCGCCATTGAGTCTGAGCAGCCGGGTCACCACCACCCGCAACAGTGTGTCGGCCGCCAACGGGTTGCCCTGCTCGGCCGCACGCAGCACCTCATGCACGAGAGCGACCGAGTACGGGTCGTCGAACACGGGAGCGACAAAGCCCGGGGTCCCCCGAATCACCGTGGTCTCCGCGGCGATCTCGGCCACCACCTCGGGCGCCGGGTAGACAGCCCCGTACCGCCACCCCTCGGGAACCCCCGCGCGCCCCGTGTGCGGCGTATCGGGATTGACCAGCGCGAGCGCCCCCGAGCCCGCGTACTGGTCGTCGCCCCGATGACGGAAGACCTCCACGCCTTCGGTGATGGCGGCGATGACGAAGTTCTCGTGCGTGTGCCGGACAAAGGTCTTGTGGATGTACCGCGCACGCAGAAGATCGACACCGGGCAACTCCGCGTACTGCCAGTGCCGAGCCCGCTCACCCGAACCCGCCATTCCCCCATTCTCCGCGAAGGAGACTCAGCCCGCCGAGGCGGCGCACCCCCACGCACCCGCAGCCGCGGACGGCGAAAAGGGGACGTGTCGGGGGTGTCCGCCCGCAGCGGCCGGCGCGTCAACACCGCCAAGTCGGTGAAGAGCCGATTCCGCGCCCGCCCGAGGACGGATACCCCCGACGCGGCCCCGACCACAGCACAACCGCAGGCATGACCACGGACCGGTAGCCCGCGCACAACCGTGCCAACTCACCACCGCCCCGCCCGCCGCCCCACCGCCGGAGGCAAACTCGCAGGTCAGGGCAATTGTCAGTGCCGAGGTGCAGGATGGACGCATGGTCAGCTCCGCACACCGAGCCCTCGACGGCTTCTCCCCCGCGACCCGCGGCTGGTTCACGGGGGCCTTCTCCGCGCCCACCGCGGCCCAGGCCGGCGCGTGGGCGGCCATCGGTGAGGGCTCGGACGTGCTGGTGGTCGCCCCGACCGGCTCCGGCAAGACCCTGGCGGCTTTCCTCGCCGCACTCGACCGGCTCACCTCGACACCCCCGCCGGCCGACCCCCACAAGCGCTGCCGTGTGCTCTATGTGTCACCGCTCAAGGCCCTTGCGGTCGACGTGGAACGCAACCTGCGCAGTCCTCTCACGGGCATCCGCCAGGAATCCGTCCGCCTGGGTCTGCCCGAGCCCGAGGTCAAGGTGGGCATCCGCTCCGGCGACACCCCTCCCGCCGAGCGCCGCGCCCTGGCCACCCGCCCGCCGGACATCCTGATCACCACCCCCGAGTCGCTGTTCCTGATGCTCACGTCGGCCGCGCGCGACGCGCTGACAGGCGTGGAGACGGTGATCCTGGACGAGGTGCACGCGGTCGCGGGCACCAAACGCGGCGCGCATCTCGCGCTGTCCCTGGAGCGGCTGGACGAGCTGCTGCCGAGGCCCGCCCGCCGCATCGGCCTCTCGGCGACCGTCCGCCCCGTCGACGAGATCGCGCGCTACCTCTCACCCCAGCGCAAGGTGGAGATCGTCCAGCCCAAGTCCGACAAGGAGTTCGACCTCTCGGTCGTCGTCCCGGTGGAGGACCTGGGCGAACTGGGCGGCTCCCCGGTCGCCGACGCGAACGAGGGGGCCGAACGGCCCTCCATCTGGCCGCACGTCGAGGAGCGGATCGCAGATCTCGTCCAGGCGCACCGCTCGACGATCGTGTTCGCCAACTCCCGGCGCCTCGCGGAGCGTCTGTGCAACCGGCTCAACGAGATCGCGTACGAGCGGGCCACCGGCGAGCCCCTCGCCGAACACCACGCTCCCGCCGAGCTGATGGGCGGGTCGGGCGCGGCCCAGGGCGCGCCTCCGGTCATCGCCCGGGCCCACCACGGATCGGTCTCCAAGGAGCAGCGCGCGCTCGTCGAGGAGGATCTCAAGGCGGGCCGGCTGCCCGCCGTGGTGGCCACCTCCAGCCTCGAACTGGGCATCGACATGGGAGCCGTGGACCTGGTCATCCAGGTCGAGTCGCCCCCGTCCGTGGCCTCCGGGCTGCAGCGCGTCGGCCGCGCCGGACACCAGGTGGGCGCGGTCTCCACGGGCGTCGTCTTCCCCAAGTACCGGGGTGACCTCGTCCAGGCGGCCGTGGTCACCGAGCGCATGCGCACCGGTTCCATCGAGTCCCTGCGGGTCCCCGCCAACCCCCTGGACGTCCTCGCCCAACAGCTCGTCGCGATGGTCGCGCTGGACACCTGGCAGGTCGACGACCTGCTGGCCACGGTCCGCCGGGCGGCGCCCTTCGCCTCCCTCCCTGAGTCGGCGTTCACCGCGGTCCTCGACATGCTCGCGGGCCGCTATCCGTCCGACGCGTTCGCGGAGTTGCGCCCACGTGTGGTGTGGGACCGCGTCGCAGGCACCGTGACCGGCCGCCCTGGCGCGCAGCGACTCGCCGTCACCTCGGGGGGCACGATTCCCGACCGCGGGCTGTTCGGGGTCTTCCTCGCCGGCGCCGACCCGAAGAAGGGCGGCGGCCGGGTCGGCGAGCTCGACGAGGAGATGGTGTACGAGTCCCGCGTGGGGGACGTCTTCACGCTCGGCACGAGTTCCTGGCGCATCGAGGACATCACTCGCGACCGTGTCCTGGTGTCCCCCGCTCCCGGTGTCCCCGGCCGCCTCCCCTTCTGGAAGGGCGACCAGCTGGGCCGCCCGCTCGAACTGGGCCGCGCGGTGGGCGCGTTCCTGCGTGAGGTCGGTTCCCTGCCCGAGGAGGACGCCCGTCTCCGGCTCCTCGCCGCCGGCCTCGACACCTGGGCCGCCGGCAACGTGCTCTCCTACCTGGCCGAACAGCGTGAGGCCTGCGGCCACATCCCGGACGACCGGACCATCGTCGTGGAGCAGTTCCGCGACGAACTGGGTGACTGGCGGGTCGTCGTCCACTCCCCCTTCGGCGCCCAGGTGCACGCGCCGTGGGCGCTGGCGCTCGGCGCCCGCCTCTCCGAGCGGTACGGCATGGACGCGCAGGTCATGCACGCCGACGACGGGATCGTGCTGCGCCTCCCGGACGCCGATCTGATGAGCCTGGACCTGCTGGACCAGGAGCCGGTGAAGACCGGCATGGAGTACGACGCCGAGAAGGCTCCCGTGGGCGCCGCGGACGTCGCCTTCGACAAGGGCGAGGTCAATCAGATCGTCACCGACCAGGTCGGCGGCTCTGCCCTGTTCGCGGCCCGCTTCCGCGAGTGCGCCGCGCGCGCCCTGCTGCTCCCGCGCCGCAGCCCCGGCAAACGCACCCCCCTGTGGCAGCAGCGCCAGCGCGCCTCCCAACTGCTCCAGGTGGCAAGCGAGTTCGGATCGTTCCCCATCGTTCTCGAAGCGGTCCGCGAGTGCCTCCAGGACGTCTTCGACGTGCCCGGGCTCGTGGAGTTGATGGGCGACATCGAGTCCCGCAAAGTGCGCCTGGTCGAGGTCACCACCCCCGAGCCCTCCCCCTTCGCCCGCTCTCTCCTCTTCGGGTACGTCGCACAGTTCCTGTACGAGGGCGACTCACCGCTGGCCGAGCGGCGCGCCGCCGCCCTGTCGCTGGACTCGCGGCTGCTGGCCGAGCTGCTGGGCCAGGCGGAGCTGCGCGAACTGCTCGACGCCGAGGTACTGACCGAGCTGGAGCGGGAACTCCAGTGGCTGACCGAGGACCGACGCGCGAAGGACGCCGAGAGCGTCGCCGACCTGCTGCGCCTGCTCGGCCCGCTCACGGATGCCGAGCTGGCCGAGCGCGGCGCCGATCCGCGGTGGGCCCCGGAACTGGCCGGCGCCCGCCGCGCGATCCGGGTCCGTATCGGCGGCGCCGACCACTGGGCGGCGATCGAGGACGCCGGCCGCCTGCGCGACGCACTCGGTACGGCGTTGCCTGTCGGCGTCCCGGAGGCCTTCACCGAGCCGGTCAAGGACCCGCTCGGCGACCTGCTCGCCCGCCACGCCCGCACTCACGGCCCGTTCACCTCGGCCACGGCGGCCACCCGTTTCGGCCTGGGCGTGGCCGTCACCGAGGGCGCGCTTCAGCGTCTGGCGGCGAACGGCCGCGTCGTACAAGGAGAGTTCCACCCGGCCGGCATCGGCCAGGAGTGGTGCGACGCGACGGTCCTGCGCCGTCTCCGGCGCCGCTCCCTGGCCGCCCTGCGACACGAACTGGAGCCGGTGCCGCCCGCGGCGCTCGCCCAGTTCCTGCCGCAGTGGCAGCACATCGGCAAGGGCCACGGCCTGCGCGGCGTCGACGGACTGGTCCGCGCGGTCGAGCAGCTGCAGGGCGCCTCCGTACCGGCATCCGCCCTGGAGAAGCTGGTCCTGCCGTCCCGGGTGGCGAACTACGCCCCTGCGATGCTCGACGAACTCACGGCAGCCGGGGAGATCGTCTGGGCCGGGGCGGGTGCCCTCCCCGGAAAGGACGGCTGGGTGTCCCTGTACCTGGCGGACACGGCTCCGCTGCTCCTGCCACCGCCCCACCCCCTGGAGCCCACCGCACTCCACCAGTCCGTCCTCGACGCCCTGACCGGGGGCTACGGGCTCTTCTTCCGCCAGATCGCCGACCAGGTCCGCGCCACCACGCACCCGGACGCCACGGACCCCCAGCTGGCCGACACCGTGTGGGACCTGGCCTGGTCGGGCCGTCTCACGAACGACACGCTCGCCCCGATGCGCGCGCTCCTCGGCTCGGGCCGAACTGCGGGCTCGACGGCACACCGGGCGAAGCGCGCCGTCCCGCGCGGCAGATACGGCTCGTTGACGGCCGCCGCCCGCCCCGCCTCGCGCAGCGGCCCACCCACCGTGGCCGGCCGCTGGTCCCTGCTCGCCGAACCTGAGCCCGACGCCACCGTCCGCGCCCACGCCCTGGCACGCACTCTGCTCGACCGCCATGGGGTCGTGACCCGGGGAGCTGTTTCGGCGGAGGGCGTCGAGGGAGGCTTCTCAGCCGTGTACCGCATTCTCTCCGCCTTCGAAGACAGCGGTCAGGCCCGTCGCGGCTACGTGGTGGAGGGCCTCGGCGCCGCCCAGTTCGCCATGGACGGCGCGGTGGACCGCCTCCGGGCGACAGCGAACTCCCGAGACCGCGGCGACTCCCGGCCCGCCCAGGCTTTCGGCACCGGCACGGCAGACGCAGTCGACGCCACCTCCCCCGTGGGCCACGGCCACGCCTTCGTGGAGGACTTCGACCTCGGCTTCAGCACCGAGTCCCCCCACACCCCCTCCGTCCCGAACACCCGCGACTCCGCCCACGGCTTCGCCGGAAGCGCCTGGTCCCGCGCCTCGCCCACCCCCTCTGCCGTCTCCTCCGGAGCCACCCGCGCCGTCGTCCTCGCCGCCGCCGACCCGGCGAACGCGTACGGTGCCGCACTCCCCTGGCCCGAACCCCCCACCGGCGCCGGCCACAAACCGGGGCGTAAGGCAGGTTCACTGGTGGTGCTGGTCGACGGGGAGCTGACGCTCTACATGGAGCGCGGCGGCAAGACGCTGCTGGCCTGGCCCTCCGAACCGGACGCCCGGACGACCGAGGACGAGCGTCTGCGCGCGGCGTCGGAAACCCTAGCCGCGGCGGCACGCGCGGGTTCCCTGGGCACGGTCACGGTGGAGCGAGTCAACGGCGCCTCAGCCCTCACCTCCCCCTTCGGCACCCTCCTCGAAGGAGCGGGCTTCATCGCGACCCCGCGTGGCCTCCGCCTGCGCGCCTGACCACCTGCTCACCTGCTCACCTGCTCAGAGACCCCGCCCCACCCCGACATGTCACCCTGGACCCATGCCCGAAGGTGACACGGTCTGGCAGGCCGCGAGGCGACTGCACAACGCACTCGCCGGCAAGGTGCTGACCCGCTCCGACCTCCGTGTGCCCAAGTACGCCACAGCCGACCTCACCGGCCGCTCGGTCCTGGAGGTCACCCCGCGCGGCAAACACCTCCTCACCCGTGTCGAGGGCGGCCTGACCCTGCACTCGCATCTGCGGATGGACGGCTCCTGGAAGATCTACGAGAACGGCCAACGCTGGAGCGGTGGCCCGTCGCACCAGATCCGGGCGATCCTCGGCACCGCGGACCGCACAGCCGTCGGCTACCGCCTCCCCGTACTCGAACTCCTGCGCACCACCGACGAACACCGGGCCGTCGGCCATCTCGGCCCCGACCTCCTGGGCCCGGACTGGGACCCCGAGCAGGCTCTCGCCAACCTCCTCGCGGACCCCGCCCGTCCTCTGGGCGAAGCCCTGCTCGACCAGCGCAACCTCGCCGGCATCGGCAATGTCTACAAGAGCGAGCTGTGCTTCCTTCTGGGCGCGACCCCGTGGCTAGCCGTCGGCGACCTTCCTCCCGACCGCACCGCGAAGCTGCCCTCACTCGCGAAAAAACTCCTCGAAGCCAACCGGGACCGCCCCATCCGCAGTACGACGGGCCGCCGCGGCCAGGACCTCTTCGTGTACGGCCGGGCACCCCGCCCCTGTCTTCGCTGCCGGACACCGGTCCGCAGCGCCGACCAGGGCGACGGCTCACGCGAACGCCCCACCTACTGGTGCCCGACCTGCCAACTGGGCCCGGCCCCCGCCCCCGGCGCCACCAGAGCACAGCGCAAGCCGCTCCCGTACGGCTGACGCCACAAACGCACCACGCACCTCACATCCACGCACCTCACGCCAACGCCCTTCAGAACCGAACCGTGCACGAACAATTGACGATCCGTCAGAAACCCTCGTACCGTCCCAGCATGCCCGTACAGGCGTACGACCTCACCGGACGCACCGCATTCGTCACCGGGGCCGCCAGCGGCATCGGACGCGCATCCGCCGTACTGCTCGCCGAGGCGGGCGCCCTGGTGCACTGCGCCGACCGGGACGCGCAGGGACTGCACGAGACCGCGACCCTGATCAAGGGCATCGGCGGCACGGCCCGTACCCACCACGTGGACGTCACCGACAGCGCCCAGGTCCGCCAGGCCGTGGCCGGGTGTGGGCGGCTGGACGTCATGGCGGCGGTCGCCGGGATCATGCACAGCAGCCCCGTCCTGGAGACCCGCGAGGAGGATCTCGACCGGGTCCTGGGCGTCAACTTCAAGGGCGTGCTGTACGCCTGCCAGGAGGCCGCACGCCTGATGATCTCCGGGAACACCAGGGGCAGCATCATCACCATGGCCTCGGGCGCCATCGACACCGGCAACCCCGGCCTGCTCTGCTACGGCGTCGCCAAGGCAGCCGTCGTCCAACTGACGAAGACGCTGGCCGCCGAGGTCGGGCGCCATGGCATCCGCGTCAACGCGGTCGCGCCGGGCTGGATCCGTACGCCGATGACCGACCGCCACGACGGCGAGGCCCAGGCGCACACCGAGGCGCTGATGTCCCGGCTGGCACCACTGGGCCGGGTCGGCGAACCGGAGGAGGTCGCCCACGCGGTGCTGCACCTGGCGTCCGACGCGTCAGCGTTCACGACGGGCCAGATCCTCCGCCCGAACGGCGGCGTGGCGATGCCCTGGTAGACCCAGCAGCGCCATCACCGGCACCCGCACCGGCGCGCCCCCGTACGACCCCCGTGACTGCCACGATCCGCGCCGCCCGAGCCTTCGGCACACAGTGCACCGGCAGCAGGCTCAGCCCCCACCCGCCGGCCGCGACCGCCCCTTCAAGCACCCCCGCACCGGGCGCCAGCGCGAGCCGCAGGACGGCCCACCACCACACGGCACCGAGCCCCAGCAGCGCCCCCCGGCGAACTATCCGCACCGCCATGGCCCACCTCCAGCCCCACGCTAGAACGCCACGCTCACCCGCACACAGGGCGCATCACCGGCACAGAGGCGCACCGCTTTCCCACAGACGGCCGCCCGGAAAACCCGCACGCGCCCGCCTCTCCCCACCATGACCGCCCCACGACCCACCGGCAAACGCACCCATGGACGGACCCACGAGAGTGCGCGAAACGTGCGCGCAACGCGAAAACCCCGACCGCGCTCCTCCGGGTCTCCCCGGAGAAGCCCCGGCCGGGGCTCTCACACACTCAATTCTCGTGCACCTCAGGCGGCGACGACATCCACCGCCTCGGCGGGCGCCTTGATGGTCACCCGTTCCGGTGGCACACCGGCCACCGATACGGAACCCAGCCTCGGACGCACCGGCGTGGGTACAGGTTCGTTGGCCGCAGCAGACTGGGCCAGCTCGGCGAGGGCGAGGTCATCGCTCACTTCCCGCATGAGCTCGGACATCCGTACGTCCAGCGCGTCGCAGATCGCGGACAGCAGCTCGGAGGATGCCTCCTTCTGCCCCCGCTCCACCTCGGAGAGATAGCCGAGTGAGACTCGGGCGGACGAGGAGACTTCGCGCAGAGTACGGCCCTGGCGCTGGCGCTGCCGACGCAGCACGTCACCCAGCAGGCGACGGAGCAGAATCATCGGTGGCTCCCTCCTCGGACCGTGTAGCCGCATCCTTCACGCCCCACCGTACCGCCTTGCGCCGCGGCCGTGCGGGGAGCGATGTCGTGTTCACTCAGGGCTGCAAACATCAGGTCCCCCCGTTCTGTTCCGTATCCTGTGCCCGCTCGTTTCCGGTCTGTTCGCCCGCGATCTCCTCCAGGAGGAGTGCGAGTACGCTCCGTACACTCTCCATACGAATTTCCGCCCGGGAGCCGTTCAACCGCAGCGCCGCCACTTTTCCGCCACCTGCGAAACCGGAATCCGCTGCGCGAGGGCCTTCCACGGCCACGAAAACGGTCCCGACGGGCTGCCCGTCCTGCGGTTCCGGGCCGGCGACACCGGTCGTCGCGATACCCCAGTCGGCGCCGAGAATCCTGCGGGCTCCGGCCGCCATCTGGGCCGCGACCTGCGGATCCACCGCTCCTCGGGTGGCCAGCAGAGTGGCGTCGACACCCAGCACCTGGTGCTTCAGATCGGTCGCGTACGCCGTCACCGCCCCCCGGAACACCTTGGAGGCTCCGGGCACCGATGTGATCTCCGCCGCGACCAGGCCCCCCGTGAGGGACTCCGCGACAGCGAGCGTCCCGCCTCTCACTGTCAGTAGTCTCACCACGTCGGCGGCCATGGAACTCACCGTTCCGCCTCCATGGCCGCGGCCTCGCGGTCGGCGATTCCCTGGTTGCGCAGCACAATGGCCTGTCTTACGTAGTCGAGCCCGGTCACCACGGTCAGCACCACCGCCGCAGCCATCACCCAGAACCTCAGTGTCGCCAGCGGTCCCGTCAGCGCCAGTACGTACATCCCGACGGCCACGCCCTGCGTGAGCGTCTTGAGCTTGCCGCCACGGCTCGCGGGGATCACGCCGTAGCGGATCACGATGAAGCGCAGGAGGGTGATCCCGAGCTCACGCCCGAGGATCACACCGGTCACCCACCAGGGCAGATCACCGAGCGCGGAGAGACAGATCAGCGCCGACCCCATGATCGCCTTGTCCGCGATGGGATCGGCGATCTTCCCGAAGTCGGTGACAAGGTCGTACGTACGCGCGAGGTGGCCGTCGAAGATGTCGGTGATCATGGCGACGGCGAAGGCCGCCCAGGCAAGCGAGCGCCACGCCGGGTCGTACCCGCCGTCGGCCAGCATCAGGGCCACGAAGCCTGGCACAAGCAGCAGGCGGATCATCGTAAGAATGTTCGCGATGTTCCAGAGGCTGGCCTGATTGACGGCGGCGGCGCCCAACTTCCCACCGCGGACCGCCTTTCCAGCCTCCTGATCACCGGAGACCAGGGGGTCGGCAGGGGACCCGGACACCCCGGAGTCCACAGCGGCGCCGAAGGCCCCGGGGGCGGCCGAGGGGCCGGCAGCCCCGGTGGCACCCATCGCGCCCGGCACAGCCACCGCACCCGGCACGCTCTTGGCGTTTCGCGCGCTGGAGGAGCCGCTCGCTGCGGATGCCGGGACTCCGGTCATCTGGCCGCCTCCTCTGAATGCGAACACGCGAGCGAGCCAACCGAGCCCGGGAGCAGCTCGGCGAGCAGGTCGACACCTTCTGTACCGACCACTTTCGCCTCGACCATACGACCGACGCTCAGCTCTTCGCCGCTCGTGAGACCCGCGAAGTCCTCGAAGTTGGTGAACTGCACCTGTCCGTCGGTCTCCGGCGCCTGGTGCGCGCCACGGCCGTACGCGCCCTCCTCGCCGCCCACCGACTCGACCAGCACGTGCACCGTCTCGCCGACGCGTTCCTCCGCGCGCTGCGAGACCAGTTCCTCGGCCAGCCGCGACACCCGGGCGAGCCGGGCCTCGACCACGTCCTCGTCGAGCTTGTTCTCGTACGTCGCCGCTTCCGTGCCGTCCTCGTCGGAGTACCCGAAGACACCGATGGCGTCCAGGCGCGCGTTGGTCAGGAACCGCTCCAGCTCCGCCAGGTCGGCCTCGGTCTCACCGGGGAAGCCCACGATGAAGTTGGACCGCACGCCGGCCTGCGGCGCCTTGCCCCGGATGGTGTCGAGCAGCTCCAGGAAGCGGTCCGTGTCACCGAAGCGCCGCATCGCGCGCAGCACGTCGGGCGCGGAGTGCTGGAAGGAGAGGTCGAAGTAGGGAGCGACCTTCGGGGTCGAGGTCAGTACGTCGATGAGCCCGGGACGCATCTCGGCGGGCTGGAGGTAGCTCACCCGCACCCGCTCGATGCCGTCGACGTCCGCGAGCTCGGGCAGCAGCGACTCCAGCAGCCGGATGTCGCCCAGGTCCTTGCCGTACGAGGTGTTGTTCTCGGAGACGAGCATGACCTCCTTGACGCCCTGCTCGGCGAGCCACCTGGTCTCGTTCAGTACGTCGCTCGGGCGGCGCGAGATGAAGGAGCCGCGGAAGGACGGGATGGCGCAGAAGGTGCAGCGCCGGTCGCAGCCGGAGGCGAGCTTCACCGAGGCGACGGGCGCGCCGTCGAGTCGTCGGCGCAGAGGCGCACGGGGGCCGGAGACCGGGGCGACGCCTTCGGGAAGGTCGGCAGGAACCTCGACCGGTTCCACCGGCGCGGCGACCGGGTCGGTGTCCGCCGCGGCGCCATGCCCCGGAAGGGCGACGCCCGCACCCGCGCCCTGCCGCTCCGCCGGGCTGATCGGCAGCAGCTTGCGCCGGTCGCGCGGGGTGTGCGAAGCGTGGATACCGCCGTTCAGGATGGTCTGCAGGCGGTCCGAGATGTCGGCGTAGTCGTCGAAGCCGAGCACGCCGTCCGCCTCGGGGAGCGCCTCGGCGAGTTCCTTGCCGTACCGCTCGGCCATGCAGCCCACCGCCACGACGGCCTGGGTTCTGCCGTGCCCCTTGAGGTCATTGGCCTCCAGGAGGGCGTCGACGGAGTCCTTCTTGGCGGCCTCGACGAAGCCACAGGTGTTGACGACAGCGACGTCCGCGTCCTCGGCGTCCTCCACGAGTTGCCAGCCGTCCGCCTCCAAGCGGCCTGCGAGCTCCTCCGAGTCCACCTCGTTACGGGCGCAGCCAAGGGTGACAAGTGCGACGGTACGGCGTTCAGGCATGGGCTCAAGACTACTTCGTCCCACTGACACCCCACGTCGACGGGGCCAGCCGACCTCGGCCGGCCCCGTACCGACGAATTCCGAAAGTCCGGTACCGCTTATCCGACCTCGGGGTCGCCCTTCGTGTACGTGAGCCGCTCCACGGCTCCGGGCTGGAACTCGTCCTCGATCTTCTTGCCGTTCACGTACAGCTGGATGGCGCCCGCGTCGCCCAGGACGAGGTTGATCTCCTCGTTGTCCTGGAAGGTCTGGGACTGACCCTGCTTGAGCAGGCCGTCGAAGAGCTGTCGGCCGTTGTGGTCCTTGGCGGAGATCCAGCTGCGGCCGTCCGTGGCGCTGACCTGGACGGTCACCTTGTCGCGCGGCGCCGCCGCGATCGCGCTGTCCGACGGGTCCGGCTTCGGGTCGGCCGGCTTGTCCTTCTTGGGCGCTGCCGAGGCCGGCCGGCTGGCCGTGGGCGTGGCGCCCTCGCCGGCCTGCGCCTGGGCGCTCTTGTCGCCGTCATCGCCCTTGACCAGGGTGAAGCCGACGAAGCCGATCACGGCGACGATCGCGGCGACCATCGCCGCGGTCCAGTTCGGTCCGCGCCGCTCGGGGCGGATGCGCTCCGCCTCGAACATGGGCGCGGCGGGGGTCGGCGCCGGACGTCCGCCGTGGGCGTCGGCGAACTGCGAGAGCAGCGGCTCGGGGTCCAGGTGGACGGCACGGGCGATGGTCCGGATGTGCCCGCGCGCGTAGACGTCTCCGCCACAGGGGGCGAAGTCGTCCTGTTCGATCGCGTGCACGATGGCGATCCGGACCCGAGTGGCGGAGCTGACGTCGTCGACGGTCAGCCCTGCCGCGATGCGCGCCTGCTGGAGGGCGCGACCGATCGAAGGGCGGGCTGCTTCCTCGCGATCGTCACGGTCTTCTTCGAACGGACGCTCGTCTTGTGGAGAGTTGCCGATGGACACGGGGGCGCCTTTCGAGCGTTTAGCCACCTGTGCTGGAAGTTCAGTTTAGGGGGGTTCGGAAAGGGTGGGGCAACCGGGCGGACGGACTTTGTACGCCATCGGAATGGCCAGGACACGCCGATGACCAGGTCACGGAGAGGCAAGGATCTGCCGTCTCCCTCAACTTGACGTACGCCGAAGGGAAACGGTTGCTCAATGATCCCTTACGAGTGAGTCACGATCGACCACCCGGTTGCCGCACACACGGACACCCGCACACCGGACGACTCCCTAGGAGTCAGCCTGCCCACGAATCACCGCGAGCATCTCGTCCAGCCCGTCAGCCTTCACAAGAACGTCACGCGCCTTGGACCCCTCGCTCGGCCCGACGATCCCCCGGGTCTCCATGAGGTCCATCAGCCGTCCCGCCTTGGCGAACCCGACGCGCAGCTTGCGCTGGAGCATCGACGTGGACCCGAACTGGCTGCTGACGACGAGCTCGGCCGCCGCGCACAGCAGTTCGAGATCGTCACCGATCTCCTCGTCGACCTCCTTCTTCTGCTTGGTGCCCACGGTGACGTCGTCCCGGAAGACCGGCGCCATCTGGTCCTTGCAGTGCTGGACGATCACCGCGACCTCGTCCTCGGTCACGAAGGCACCCTGCATACGGGTGGGCTTGTTGGCGCCCATCGGCAGGAACAGTCCGTCGCCCTTGCCGATCAGCTTCTCGGCGCCGGGCTGGTCGAGGATGACCCGCGAGTCGGCCAGGGAGGAGGTGGCGAAGGCGAGCCTCGACGGCACGTTCGCCTTGATCAACCCGGTCACGACATCGACGGACGGCCGCTGGGTGGCGAGGACCAGGTGGATACCGGCCGCGCGCGCGAGCTGCGTGATGCGCACGATCGCGTCCTCGACGTCCCTGGGGGCGACCATCATCAGGTCGGCCAGCTCGTCGACGATCACCAGCAGATACGGGTACGGCTGAAGCTCGCGCTCACTGCCCTCGGGCAGCTTGACCTTGCCGTTCCTGATGGCCTCGTTGAAGTCGTCGATGTGCCGGTATCCGAACGCGGCCAGATCGTCGTACCGCAGATCCATCTCCCGTACGACCCACTGGAGCGCCTCCGCGGCCCGCTTCGGGTTGGTGATGATCGGCGTGATCAGGTGCGGGATGCCCTCGTACGCGGTCAGCTCGACGCGCTTGGGGTCGACGAGGACCATCCGGACGTCCTCGGGGGTCGCCCGGACCATGACCGACGTGATCAGACAGTTGATACAGGACGATTTACCCGAACCGGTCGCACCTGCGACGAGCAGGTGCGGCATCTTCGCGAGGTTGGCCATCACATAGCCGCCCTCGACGTCCTTGCCGAGCGCGACCAGCATCGGATGGTCGTCCTCCGCCGCGTCGGCCAGCCGGAGCACGTCCCCCAGGTTGACCATCTCGCGGTCGGTGTTGGGGATCTCGATGCCGACCGCAGACTTGCCGGGGATCGGGCTGATGATCCGTACGTCGGGGCTGGCGACGGCGTACGCGATGTTCTTGGCGAGGGCGGTGATCCGCTCGACCTTCACCGCGGGGCCCAGTTCGACCTCGTACCGCGTGACCGTCGGACCGCGGGTGAAGCCGGTGACCGCGGCGTCGACCTTGAACTCCATGAAGACGTTCGTGAGGGAGGCGACCACCGCGTCGTTCGCCGCGCTGCGGGTCTTGCCGGGGCCGCCGCGCTCCAGCAGGTCGAGCGAGGGCAGCGAGTAGGTGATGTCCCCGGCGAGCTGGAGCTGTTCGGCGCGCGGCGGCAGGTCGCGCATCTCCTCCGGCGGCGCCTTGGTGAGGTCCGCGACCGCGGCCTTGACCGGCTCCGCCGTGAGCTTCTCCTGCTTGGGGCGGGCCCCCGGGACGGGAGCGGGCGTCCGGGCCGTCTCCTCACGGTCGGCGCCCGCAGTCACCCCCTGGGTGAGGTCGGCGACGATCGGCGAGGGCGGCATGCCGTGCAGGACGGCTCCGTCGAGCGCGGCAGCGGCGGCCGCGGCGACGTCCACGGCGTCCATCGGCCGCCCGGGGTCGGGCTGGCGCACCGCGGAGCGCCTGGGGCGGCTCCGGCGCTTGGAGAGGGCCTCCTGCTCGGCGCTGTCCGGGTCGTACTCCTCAGGGCCGGACCCGCGCTCGCGGGGGCGTCCGGGCAGCGACTCGCGCCACTGGTCGTCGTACCGCTCGTCGTCCCCGGCGAGCCCGTCCTCCTCGGGGTCGCGGAGGATGCCGAGCCGGATCCCGAGCTGCCGCAGCCGCTGCGGAATCGCGTTGACGGGCGTCGCGGTGACGACGAGCAGCCCGAAGACCGTGAGCAGCACCAGCAGGGGTACGGCGAGGACGTCGCCCATCGCGTACGTCAACGGGGTCGCCGCGCCCCAGCCGATGAGCCCGCCTGCGTCCCTTATGGCCTGCATTCCGGCACTGCGCGCGGGGGCGCCGCACGCGATGTGGACCTGCCCGAGCACGCCGATGACGAGCGCCGACAGCCCGATGACGATCCGGCCGTTGGCATCGGGCTTCTCGGGGTGCCTGATGAACCGTACGGCGATGACCGCGAGCAGTATCGGCACGAGCAGGTCGAGGCGGCCGAACGCGCCGGTGACCAGCATCTCGACGAGGTCACCGACGGGTCCGCGCAGGTTGGACCAGGTGCCCGCGGCGACGATCAGCGCGAGGGCGAGCAGCAGCAGTGCCACGCCGTCCTTCCGGTGTGCCGGGTCTAGGTTCTTCGCGCCCTGCCCTATGCCGCGGAACACGGCACCGACGGCGTGCGCGATGCCCAGCCAGAGGGCGCGAACGAGCCGGTAGATGCCCCCGGTGGGGCTGGGTGCCGGAGGGGGCGCGACCTTCTTCGCCGGCGCTCTCTTGGCGGGCGCCTTCTTCGCGGGGGCTTTTTTCGCCGCGGCCTTCCTCGCCGGAGCCTTCCCGGGCACGGCTGCCTTCTTCGCGGGCGGCTTCTTGGCTGCGGAAGGACGTGAGGCCATGTGTGTGAGGTTACCGGGAGACGACAGCGGACACGTGTGCCTACTGCTTCACCCGTTCGTGTCGCCCTTGCGTGAGCACGCTACTGACGCGTGCTCACGCGCAACTACGCCCCCTGTGCGGGTGAGTTCCGTGCGGGAGGTGACGGCCGGAACGCGGGTCAGTTCGGCGACGGCACCGTGGGTGCCCCGCTGCCGGTACCCGGTTCGAGCGCGTCCAGAGCACGGCGCAGGCCGGTCAGTTTGCGTTCGAGATGGGCCGCCGTGGCCACCGCCGCCGCGTCCGCCGACTCGTCGTCGAGCTGTTTGGACAGCGCCTCCGCCTGCTCCTCGACGGCCGCGAGCCGCGCGGACAGTTCGGCGAGCAGACCCGCCGGCTCCTTGACCGCGCCGACCGACGCCTTGCCGCCCCCGCCTTCCAGCTGGAGCCGCAACAGAGCTGCCTGCTCCCGGAGTTGGCAGTTCTTCATATAGAGCTCGACGAACACCGAGACCTTCGCCCGCAGCACCCACGGGTCGAACGGCTTGGAGATGTAGTCCACCGCACCCGCCGCATATCCCCGGAAGGTGTGGTGCGGCCCGTGGTTGATCGCAGTGAGGAAGATGATCGGGATGTCCCGGGTCCGCTCCCGCCGCTTGATGTGAGCGGCCGTCTCGAAGCCGTCCATGCCCGGCATCTGGACGTCCAGCAGAATGACCGCGAAGTCGTCCGTCAGAAGTGCCTTGAGCGCTTCCTCCCCGGACGATGCCCGCACCAGTGTCTGATCCAACGCAGAGAGGATGGCCTCCAGCGCCAGCAGATTCTCCGGCCGGTCATCGACCAGGAGGATCTTGGCCTTCTGCACCATGGCCCGCCCTCCTCGCCCCGGCTTGGGGCCTTCCCTGTCCTCAGGACTTGGGGCAGCACCACCCGGCGCCGCCCCAGGGGACGGCTTCCTTGCGCCGCCCGTCCTCGTGCCGGTCATGGTAGCCGCACCCTGCCCGTCGCCACACCCTGTCACCGCGATGTCACTGTGCACGTAGCAGAAACGTAGCGGGAGACCAGAAGGTTCCCCGAATCCCGTACTTCTACACGGCATCGGCCACACTGAGTCAGCAACTCCGCGTGAACACCGGGAGTTCCCGTCCGTGTGACGGAAACACCCAGCTCAACCGTCACTCCTCGCGCATCCACTGCTCCATCACCGACAGCAGGTGATCGGGGTCGACGGGCTTGGTCACATAGTCCGAGGCACCCGACTCGATCGCCTTCTCCCGGTCGCCCTTCATCGCCTTGGCGGTCAGCGCGATGATCGGGAGCCCGGCGAACTGCGGCATCCTGCGGATCGCCGTCGTCGTCGCGTACCCGTCCATCTCCGGCATCATGATGTCCATCAGTACGACTGTCACATCGTCGTGCTGCTCCAGGACTTCGATGCCCTCCCGGCCGTTCTCGGCGTACAGCACCGACAGCCCGTGCTGCTCCAGGACGCTCGTCAGCGCGAACACGTTACGGATGTCGTCGTCGACGATCAGCACCTTCTCGCCGTCGAACTGGATGCTGCGGCGCGGTGGCTGCGGCGCCTCCTGTTCCGCCGCCGCCCAGTGGCCGTTGGCCCTGGAGGACGCGTTCAGTTCGGTCACCGACACAGCCCTGCGGCGCCGCCTGAAGAGCGCGGCGGGCCCGTTCTGCGCCTCGTGGTACGACTTCACCTCGGCCGGCGTCTCGATGCCCGCCCCGGCCAGCTCCGCCTCGGAGGCCAGCAGCTCGCCGACCTCCAGAGAGGGCGCCAGCTGCGCGTAGCCCTGCGGGGGCAGTTCACTCGGGTGCAGCGGCAAATACAGCGTGAACGTCGAACCACGGCCCGGCTCGCTCTGCGCGTGGATCTCACCGCCTAGCAGCCGCGCGATCTCCCGCGAGATGGACAGCCCCAGCCCCGTGCCGCCGTACTTGCGACTGGTCGTGCCGTCCGCCTGCTTGAACGCCTCGAAGATCACCCGCATCTTGCTGGCCGCGATGCCGATGCCCGTGTCGGTCACCGAGAACGCGATCATGTCGGCGTCCGCGTCCCGCAGCGAACCCGCCTCCAGCAGTTGCTCCCGGATGGCCACCGGCACTTCCGCACCGGCCGGCCTGATCACCAGCTCGACCGCGCCCGTGTCGGTGAACTTGACCGCGTTGGACAGCAGGTTGCGCAGCACCTGGAGCAGCCGCTGCTCGTCGGTGTGCAGCGTGGCGGGCAGGTCCGGCGAGACCCGTACGGAGAAGTCGAGGCGCTTCTCCGCGGTCAGCGGACGGAAGGTGGCCTCCACGTAGTCGACGAGCTGCACGAGCGCGATGCGCGTCGGGGAGACGTCCATCTTGCCCGCCTCGACCTTCGACAGGTCGAGGATGTCGTTGATCAGCTGGAGCAGGTCCGAGCCCGCCCCGTGGATCGTCTCGGCGAACTCGACCTGCTTCGGGGTGAGGTTGGTGTCCGCGTTGTCGGCGAGCAGCTTGGCGAGGATCAGCAGCGAGTTGAGCGGCGTACGCAGCTCGTGCGACATGTTGGCGAGGAACTCGCTCTTGTAGCGCATCGACACGGCGAGTTGCTCGGCGCGCTCCTCCAGGACCTGCCGTGCCTCCTCGATCTCCGTGTTCTTGACCTCGATGTCGCGGTTCTGCTGGGCCAGCAGCTCGGCCTTCTCCTCCAGCTCCGCGTTGGACGACTGAAGCGCCTTCTGCCGGTTCTCCAGCTCGGCCGAGCGCTCCCTCAACTGCTCGGTCAGCTCCTGCGACTGCTTCAGCAGCACCTCCGTCTTGGTGTTGACGGAGATGGTGTTGACGCTGGTCGCGATCATCTCGGCGATCTGGTTGAGGAAGTCCTTCTGGATCTGCGTGAACGGCGTGAACGACGCCAGTTCGATGACCCCGAGCACCTTGCCCTCGAACAGCAGCGGCAGCACGATCACCTGTGCGGGCGGCGCCTCGCCGAGCCCGGAGGAGATCTTCAGATAGCCGCTGGGCGCGTTCTCCACGAGGATCGTGCGCTTCTCCTCGGCGGCGGTCCCCACCAGCGCCTCACCGGGCCGGAACGAGGTCGGCATGGATCCCATGGAGTAGCCGTACGACCCGAGCATGCGCAGTTCGTACGCGTTGTCCGGGGCGCTTCCCGGGTCCTTGCCGTCGATCGTCCGCATCGCCAGGAAGAACGCGCCGTGCTGGGCGGTGACGACCGGCGTCAGCTCGCTCATGATCAGCGAGGCCACGTCGTCGAGGTCACGTCGGCCCTGCATCAGGGCCGAGATACGGGCGAGGTTGCCCTTGAGCCAGTCCTGTTCCTTGTTGGCGATCGTGGTGTCGCGCAGGTTGGCGATCATCTTGTTGATGTAGTCCTGAAGTTCCTGGATCTCGCCGGAGGCATCCACGTCGATCTTCAGGTTGAGGTCACCGCGGGTCACCGCGGTCGCCACGCGCGCGATGGCACGCACCTGCCGGGTCAGGTTCCCGGCCATCTCGTTCACCGACTCGGTGAGGTCGCGCCAGGTGCCGTCGACGTCCCGCACGCGCGCCTGGCCACCGAGCTGGCCTTCCGTACCCACCTCTCGGGCGACTCGGGTGACCTCCTCGGCGAACGACGACAGCTGGTCGACCATGGTGTTGATCGTCGTCTTGAGTTCGAGGATCTCGCCGCGAGCGTCAATGTCGATCTTCTTCGTCAGGTCACCCTTGGCGATGGCAGTCGTGACCATGGCGATGTTGCGCACCTGGCCGGTCAGGTTGGACGCCATCCCGTTCACCGACTCGGTGAGGTCCTTCCAGGTACCGGCGACACCCGGCACGCGCGCCTGCCCGCCCAGGATGCCGTCCGTACCCACCTCACGGGCCACCTTGGTGACCTGGTCGGCGAACGAACTCAGCGTCTTCACCATGGTGTTGAACGTGTCGGCGAGCTGCGCCACCTCGCCGCGCGCCTCGATGGTCACCGTCCGCGTCAGATCGCCGTTGGCGACGGCCGCCGCGACCTGGGAGATGTTCCGCACCTGCACGGTCAGGTTGTTGGCCATCAGGTTGACGTTGTCGGTCAAGTCCTTCCAGATGCCGGTGACGCCCGACGCGTGGGCCTGACCGCCGAGGATGCCCTCCGTGCCCACCTCGCGGGCCACCCGGGTCACCTGCTCGGCGAACGACGACAGTTGATCAACCATTGTGTTGACCGTCGTGACGAGTTCGAGGATCTCGCCCTTGGCGTCAACAGTGATCTTCTTCGACAGATCGCCCTTGGCGACGGCGGTCGTGACCTCGGCGATGTTGCGCACCTGGATGGTCAGGTTGTTCGCCATGAAGTTCACGGACTGCGTGAGGTCCTTCCAGGTGCCGGAGACACCCTGCACCTCGGCCTGACCGCCGAGCATGCCCTCCGTACCCACCTCACGGGCCACTCGCGTGACCTCCTCGGCGAACGACGACAGTTGATCAACCATCGTGTTCAGGGTGTTCTTGAGCTCCAGGATCTCCCCGCGCGCGTCCACGGTGATCTTCTGGGAGAGGTCACCGCGGGCCACAGCGGTCGCCACCTGGGCGATGTTGCGCACCTGGGCGGTGAGGTTGCCGGCCATGCCGTTCACCGAGTCGGTGAGGTCCCGCCACACACCGGCGACCCCGGGCACCTGAGCCTGCCCGCCGAGCCGGCCCTCCGTACCCACGTCACGGGCGACCCGGGTCACCTGGTCCGCGAAGGCCGAGAGTTGATCGACCATGGTGTTGATCGTGTTCTTCAACTCGAGGATCTCGCCGCGAGCGTCGACATCGATCTTCTGGGAAAGATCGCCGTTGGCCACAGCGGTCGTCACCTGAGCGATGTTCCGCACCTGGGAGGTCAGGTTGCCGGCCATGAAGTTGACGGAGTCGGTGAGTTCCTTCCACGTACCGGACACACCGTCCACCCGCGCCTGACCGCCGAGGCGCCCCTCGGTGCCCACGTCACGGGCCATCCGCGTCACCTGGTCGGCGAAGCTCGACAGCTGGTCCACCATCGTGTTCACGGTGTTCTTCAGCTGAAGCATCTCGCCGGAGACATCGACGGTGACCTTCTGGGACAGGTCACCGTTGGCCACGGCGGTCGTCACCTGGGCGATGTTCCTCACCTGTCCGGTGAGGTTCCGGAACGCCGTGTTGACGGAGTCCGTCAGGTCCTTCCACGTACCCGCGGCGCCCGGCACCTGGGCCTGGCCGCCCAGCTCACCCTCGACACCGACCTCCCGCGCGACCCGCGTGACCTCGGCACCGAACGCGGACAGCTGGTCGACCATCCCGTTGACGGTGTTCTTCAGCTCCAGCATCTCGCCGGCCACCTCGACGCTGACCTTCTGCGACAGGTCACCGCTGGCCACGGCGGTCGTCACGGCGGCGATGTCCCGCACCTGGGTGGTGAGGTTCCGGAAGACCGTGTTGACGGAGTCCGTCAGGTCCTTCCACGTACCCGCGGCGCCCGGCACGTTCGCCTGCCCACCGAGCCGCCCCTCGCCACCGACCTCGTTGGCGACCCGGGTGACCTCGTCCGCGAACGTCCGCAGCGTCTCGGTCATCTGGTTGATCGTCTCGGCGAGCTGGGCGACCTCGCCGCGCGCCGACACCGTCACCTTCTGTGACAGATCCCCGTTGGCGACCGCGGTCGTCACCTGCGCGATCCCGCGCACCTGGGCCGTCAGGTTGCCGGCCATAAGATTCACCGAATCGGTGAGATCCTTCCACACGCCGTCCACACCCGGCACCTGTGCCTGGCCACCGAGCTCACCCTCCGTGCCCACCTCGCGCGCGACTCGCGTCACCTCGGAGGAGAAGGACGACAGCTGGTCGACCATCGTGTTGACGGTGTTCTTCAGCTCAAGCATCTCGCCGGCCACGTGAACCGTGACTTTCCGGGACAGATCACCCTTCGCGACCGCCGTCGTCACCAGCGCGATGTCCCGCACCTGCGCCGTCAGCCGGTACGCCATGGTGTTGACCGAGTCCGTGAGATCACGCCACGAACCGGACATCCCGCGCACCTGGGCCTGACCGCCCAGCTTGCCCTCCGTGCCGACCTCGCTGGCCACCCGCGTGACCTCGTCGGTGAACGTCGACAACTGGTCGACAAGGTTGTTGACCGTGCGCCCGACCTTGAGGAACTCCCCGCGCAGCGGATGTCCACTGCCGTCCGCGGCAGGCGCCCGCAGCTCCATCCGGGGCGACAGATCGCCCTCCGCGACAGCGCTCAGCACCCGGCCGACCTCGGAGACCGGACGTACGAGATCGTCGACGAGCGCGTTCGAGGCGTCGATCGCCACGGCCCACGAGCCCTCGCTGGCACCCGCTTCCAGCCGCTCGGTCAGCTTCCCCTCACGCCCCACCATGCGACGCACGCGAGACAATTCACCCGTCAAGTGGAGATTACGGTCGGCCACCTCGTTGAAGACCGCCGAGATCTCCGACATGACACCGTCGCCGGACACCGTGAGCCGTTTCCGGAAGTTCCCGTCACGCATCGACTCCAGGGCCGACAGCAACCGGTCCAGAGAAGCCGTGTCCACCTCGGTCGTTCCGTTGCGCGGTTTCCGCCGGTTACTCAGGGGTTGTCCGCCTTTCGCGCGCGTCTTAGTGCCCCGCGTCGCTGCGCCAGACTCCACTGTGTCCCTCCCGCAGGGGTCGACCGTTACTGCTCTGCGTGCTCTGCCGCCAGCACTCGGGCGTACCCGGATACTGCCAGCCGTGCCTAGACCTTCTCCTGGAGCCTGCCCAGTGTTTCACCCTGTCCGAACCCGGCCATAACAGTTCGGCAGCTTCGCACACCGTCCGCACACTCTGGGGACGTAAACACTGCAGACCTGCATCCGCACGGACCGCGAAGGTAAGTAACCTTGCATACGGCTGTCCAGCCACACCGGTCCGTCCGGTCTGGGCGGTGGCACGACCACGAGCGGGCAGGCATCGGAGGGGCACCGCACCATGACCACCGGACTGCATCCCGGGGGAACACCCCAGGATCCCCGGCCGACGGGGAACCAGACCCTGCCCCGGCAGGAACGGGTCGGCCCCGGCACGCTGCATGCCGACAACCGGACGAGGAGTTCTGTGATCACCGCGCGCGCGGCTGCCACCTTCGACCCAGTCGGGCGATCAGTAGCGACCGCCCGTTCCTTCGTCCGCGACACCCTGCAGGGCTGGGGCTTCGCGGACATCGTCGACGACGCCGTGGTCCTCACGAGCGAACTGGTGACCAACGCGGTCATCCACGCGGGCACCTCCGCGGACGTCCTGTGTCTACGCAGTGACGACGGCGTCCGCATCGAGGTGGCCGACCGCTACCCGGAGCGCGAGATCCCTCTCCAGGGCTCGCCCGCCAACATGGGCAGCCCCGACCGCGAGGGAGGCCGCGGCCTCCAGTTGTGCGCGGCCCTGGCCGGACGCTGGGGCGTGGAGTACACGTCCACGCAGAAACAGGTCTGGTTCCAACTCGACCTCCCGGAACGGGCGGTGGGCACCCGTTCCGCGGGCCCGTCCCTCCCTGCGGCCCTCCTCCCGCTGGCCGACGGCCGGGTCCGCGTCGCCGTCATCCAGATCGACCGCACCGGATCCATCGCGGCGTGGAACGAGGACGCCGACGAACTCTTCGGCTACTCACCCGAGTCGGTCATCGGAAAGCCCCTCACCGACCTCGCCGCCTGGCCGCACACCCCGGGCACCAGCACCGGCGTCGCCGAGGCCCTCCAGCTCTCCCGCTGGGAAGGCAGTTACGGCATAAGGGGCGCCAACGGCCGGGTCATCCCGGTGTACGCCTCCCACCTCCGCGTCCGCGACACGGAAGGCGAGCCCTCGACGGTCTGCCTTCTCGTGCGCGACCACGAACGGGCGGTCCTGCAGACCCCGTTGCGCGGCAGCTCGTCCGACACCACGTCGAGCTCCGACGGCCCGAACACCGACCCGTTCGAGGTGTTCATCGGCTCCCCGGCCCCGGACGACCTCGACGGCCTGCTCCAGCGCACGGTGGAACGCGCCCGCGACATGCTTGACGCCGACTCCGCCTTCCTGCTCCTGGCCACTGACGACGAAACGGAGTTGGAGGTGCGGGCCTCTACGGGTCTCCCCTCCGCCCGCCAGCGCTTCGCCCGCGTCCCGGTCGAGGCAGGTCCCGGCCGCTACGGCTCGGCGCGTATGCCGGCCGTCCACGACGACCTCTCGGTCGTCCCCGGTGCCGTCCCCCTCCTGAGCGGCACGGGCATGCGCTCGGTCGTCACCGTCCCCCTGAAGGTGGAAGGCCGCCTCACCGGTTCCCTGGGCGTCGCCGCCGAGTCCCCCGGCCGCTTCACGAACGAGGAGGCCCTGCGCCTCCAGTTCGCCGCGGATCGCATCGCGCTGGCAGTGGAATCGGCCCGTCTGGGCGAACTGGAACGCCTGCGCCGAGGTTCCCTCAGCTTCCTGGTGGAGGCTTCCGACCTCCTCGCCGGAACGCTCGACCGCGACCAGACCCTCGCGCTCATGGCCCAGATGACGGTCCCGACCCTGGCGACCTGGTGCGCGGTCTACACGATCGCCGACCAGGCCTCGGAGCCGTATCTCTCGTACGTCCTGCACGAGGACGAGGACCGCATCGACGGCCTCAAGGCCCTCCTGTCGAAGATCGCCCCACCGGACCCGGTCCCCACCCCCGGCGCCCGCGTCTGGTCGGCCCCCGCGGCGGCAGCCCATCAGGCGGCCCTGCGTACGTCCATGCGCAGCCTGGGCCTCAACTCACCCACCTCGGTCAGCTCGGGCATCGGCACAACTCTCGCCACGGCGGCGGCAGTCGGCGGCGAGACGGTCGTCCTCCCCCTGGTCGCCCGCAACCGTGTGATCGGCATGCTCACCCTGGGCAAGCCGACGGACGAACACTTCCGCCAGGAAATCCTGGAACTGGCCGAGGACCTGAGCCGCCGGGCCGCCCTGGCCCTGGACAACGCCCGCCTCTACTCGGAACGCACCGCCATCAGCCAGTCCCTCCAACGCAGCCTTCTGCCCCCGGAGTTGCCGGACATCGAGGGCGTCGAGGTGGAGGTCATCTACCGCGCGGCCGGCGAGGGCAACGAGGTCGGTGGCGACTTCTACGACCTCTTCCCCATCCGCGACGGCGCCTACGGCTTCGCCATCGGCGACGTCTGCGGTACGGGCCCCGAAGCCGCGGCGGTGACGGGCCTGGCCCGCCACGCGCTCCGCCTGCTGGCTAGGGAGGGCTTCGGCGGCCCCGCGGTCCTGGAGCGCCTCAACTCGGCGATCCTCGACGAGGGCGCCCGCAGCCGCTTCCTGACGCTCCTGTACGGCGAGTTGTGGCCCCAGGAGGACGGCAGCGCCGTACTGAAGGTGGTCTGCGCCGGCCATCCCCTCCCACTCCGGCTGCGTCCTGACGGCACCGTGGAAGCGGCAGCGGAGCCCCAGCCCCTCCTGGGCGTCCTGGAAGACCTGGAGTTGTACGAGCAGACGATCACCCTCGACCCCGGCGACGTCCTCCTCTGCGTCACGGACGGCGTCACGGAACGCCGCGAGGGCACCCGCATGCTGGGCGACGACGGTCTGGCGGACGTCCTCACGACGTGTACGGGACTGACGGCCGGCGCGGTGGCGGCCCGGATCATGCGCGCCGTCGAACGCTTCGCCTCCGATCCCGCGTCCGACGACATGGCGATCCTGGCGATGCGCGTACCGGGTCTGCAGAAGGACTGATGGACTGACGACGGGCATGCAGAAGGCCCCGCCCAACTGGGCGGGGCCTTCTGTGTGGAGCCCCCCAACGGAATCGAACCGTTGACCTTCTCCTTACCATGGAGACGCTCTGCCGACTGAGCTAGGGGGGCCAGCTGCTTTTCGAGGTCTCCCTCGCGGCAACGAAATAGATCATACCCCGAACAGCCCCGTGCTCCCAACTACGCCGCACCATCAGAACGCAGGCTGCAGCAACCCTCCGAGCGAGTTGCACGCGGAGACGATCCGCTGCATGTCCCGCTTGGTCAACGAGGCGTCCACCGGCAGCGCCAGCGTCTCGTCGACAGCAGACTCGGTCGCGGGCAGCGAGACACAGCAGCGGAACGCGGGCATGCGATGCACCGGCGCCTTCACCGGCACCCGGCAGTCAACTCCCCTGGCCCGCAGGGCCCGAGCGAAGGCATCCCGATCGGGCCGACCGTTACCGGGCACCCGCACGACGTACTGCTGATAGGTGTGCCCGTCGCCGTCATCGGGCGTCCGCACACCCCTCAGCTTCAGATCGAGAAACGCCGCCCGCTGCCGCCGCTGAGCGATCTCGTCGTACGGCGCCTCGGACTCACCGTGCTGCAACACCAGAAGCCCGCGCCGCTGCCCGACCTCGATCAACGTCCCCATGTCGGCCGGCCTCCCGAAGCGGTGTACGACAACTACAGCCGCCGTCCGCGGAGTTATGGCCGCCTCGACACCTGACACGTCCAGGCAGTAGGTCACCGGATCTATGTCGGCGAACACCGGCAGCGCGCCGGCCAGAATCACAGACTCGGCGACTTCCACGTTCCCGAAGGCGGGCACGACGACCTCGTCACCGACTCCGACGCCGGCGGCCCTGAGCATTGCAGCAGTACTCATGCTCTGGATGTTGGGCGCGATACGTGAACGCCAAGTGACGCACAACAAAAAAGGGTTGGATCCCGAACCGAAGTTCTGGATCCAACCCTTTCAATATTTGTTCGGCGGTGTCCTACTCTCCCACAGGGTCCCCCCTGCAGTACCATCGGCGCTGTGAGGCTTAGCTTCCGGGTTCGGAATGTAACCGGGCGTTTCCCTCACGCTATGACCACCGAAACACGGTGAAACACATATCAACCGCACCACACCCGGTGGCCCCGGGCATGGGGTTGTTCGTGGTTTCAGAACCAACACAGTGGACGCGAGCAACTGAGGACAAGCCCTCGGCCTATTAGTACCAGTCACCTCCACCCGTTACCGGGCTTCCAGATCTGGCCTATCAACCCAGTCGTCTACTGGGAGCCTTACCCCATCTAGTGGGTGGGAACACTCATCTCGAAGCAGGCTTCCCGCTTAGATGCTTTCAGCGGTTATCCCTCCCGAACGTAGCCAACCAGCCATGCCCTTGGCAGGACAACTGGCACACCAGAGGTTCGTCCGTCCCGGTCCTCTCGTACTAGGGACAGCCCTTCTCAATGTTCCTGCGCGCGCAGCGGATAGGGACCGAACTGTCTCACGACGTTCTAAACCCAGCTCGCGTACCGCTTTAATGGGCGAACAGCCCAACCCTTGGGACCGACTCCAGCCCCAGGATGCGACGAGCCGACATCGAGGTGCCAAACCATCCCGTCGATATGGACTCTTGGGGAAGATCAGCCTGTTATCCCCGGGGTACCTTTTATCCGTTGAGCGACGGCGCTTCCACAAGCCACCGCCGGATCACTAGTCCCGACTTTCGTCCCTGCTCGACCCGTCGGTCTCACAGTCAAGCTCCCTTGTGCACTTACACTCAACACCTGATTGCCAACCAGGCTGAGGGAACCTTTGGGCGCCTCCGTTACTCTTTAGGAGGCAACCGCCCCAGTTAAACTACCCATCAGACACTGTCCCTGATCCGGATCACGGACCCAGGTTAGACATCCAGCACGACCAGACTGGTATTTCAACGACGACTCCACAAACACTGGCGTGCCCGCTTCAAAGTCTCCCAGCTATCCTACACAAGCCGAACCGAACACCAATATCAAACTATAGTAAAGGTCCCGGGGTCTTTCCGTCCTGCTGCGCGAAACGAGCATCTTTACTCGTAGTGCAATTTCACCGGGCCTATGGTTGAGACAGTCGAGAAGTCGTTACGCCATTCGTGCAGGTCGGAACTTACCCGACAAGGAATTTCGCTACCTTAGGATGGTTATAGTTACCACCGCCGTTTACTGGCGCTTAAGTTCTCAGCTTCGCCACACCGAAATGTGACTAACCGGTCCCCTTAACGTTCCAGCACCGGGCAGGCGTCAGTCCGTATACATCGCCTTACGGCTTCGCACGGACCTGTGTTTTTAGTAAACAGTCGCTTCTCGCTGGTCTCTGCGGCCACCCCCAGCTCGGAGAGCAAGTCTCCTCACCAGTGATGGCCCCCCTTCTCCCGAAGTTACGGGGGCATTTTGCCGAGTTCCTTAACCATAGTTCACCCGAACGCCTCGGTATTCTCTACCTGACCACCTGAGTCGGTTTAGGGTACGGGCCGCCATGAAACTCGCTAGAGGCTTTTCTCGACAGCATAGGATCATCCACTTCACCACAATCGGCTCGGCATCAGGTCTCAGCCCTAATGTGTGACGGATTTACCTATCACACGGCCTACACCCTTACCCCGGGACAACCACCGCCCGGGATGGACTACCTTCCTGCGTCACCCCATCACTCACCTACTGCAGGTCTGGTCCGTCGGCTCCACCACTCCCCCTTGCCCGAAGGCTCCGGGGCGGCTTCACGGACTTAGCATCGCCTGGTTCAATGTTTGACGCTTCACAGCGGGTACCGGAATATCAACCGGTTATCCATCGACTACGCCTGTCGGCCTCGCCTTAGGTCCCGACTTACCCTGGGCAGATCAGCTTGACCCAGGAACCCTTAGTCAATCGGCGCACACGTTTCCCACGTGTGTATCGCTACTCATGCCTGCATTCTCACTCGTGAACCGTCCACCACTAGCTTCCGCTGCAGCTTCACCCGGCACACGACGCTCCCCTACCCATCCCAGCCCCCGTTGGGGGTATGTGCTGGAATGACACGACTTCGGCGGTACGCTTGAGCCCCGCTACATTGTCGGCGCGGAATCACTAGACCAGTGAGCTATTACGCACTCTTTCAAGGGTGGCTGCTTCTAAGCCAACCTCCTGGTTGTCTGTGCGACTCCACATCCTTTCCCACTTAGCGTACGCTTAGGGGCCTTAGTCGATGCTCTGGGCTGTTTCCCTCTCGACCATGGAGCTTATCCCCCACAGTCTCACTGCCGTGCTCTCACTTACCGGCATTCGGAGTTTGGCTAAGGTCAGTAACCCGGTAGGGCCCATCGCCTATCCAGTGCTCTACCTCCGGCAAGAAACACACGACGCTGCACCTAAATGCATTTCGGGGAGAACCAGCTATCACGGAGTTTGATTGGCCTTTCACCCCTAACCACAGGTCATCCCCCAGGTTTTCAACCCTGGTGGGTTCGGTCCTCCACGAAGTCTTACCTCCGCTTCAACCTGCCCATGGCTAGATCACTCCGCTTCGGGTCTTGAGCGCGCTACTAAACCGCCCTATTCGGACTCGCTTTCGCTACGGCTTCCCCACACGGGTTAACCTCGCAACACACCGCAAACTCGCAGGCTCATTCTTCAAAAGGCACGCAGTCACGACTGTATATGCAAGCACATACAGCGACGCTCCCACGGCTTGTAGGCACACGGTTTCAGGTACTATTTCACTCCGCTCCCGCGGTACTTTTCACCATTCCCTCACGGTACTATCCGCTATCGGTCACCAGGGAATATTTAGGCTTAACGGGTGGTCCCGCCAGATTCACACGGGATTTCTCGGGCCCCGTGCTACTTGGGTGTCTCTCAAACGAGCCGTTGATGTTTCGACTACGGGGGTCTTACCCTCTACGCCGGACCTTTCGCATGTCCTTCGCCTACACCAACGGTTTCTGACTCGTCTCACGGCCGGCAGACCATGAAAGAGAGATCCCACAACCCCGTATACGCAACCCCTGCCGGGTCTCACACGCATACGGTTTGGCCTCATCCGGTTTCGCTCGCCACTACTCCCGGAATCACGGTTGTTTTCTCTTCCTGCGGGTACTGAGATGTTTCACTTCCCCGCGTTCCCTCCACACACCCTATGTGTTCAGATGTGGGTGACAGCCCATGACGACTGCCGGGTTTCCCCATTCGGAAACCCCCGGATCAAAGCCTGGTTGACGACTCCCCGGGGACTATCGTGGCCTCCCACGTCCTTCATCGGTTCCTGGTGCCAAGGCATCCACCGTGCGCCCTTAAAAACTTGGCCACAGATGCTCGCGTCCACTGTGCAGTTCTCAAACAACGACCAACCACCCGTCACAACCCACCAAAGCGGATTTTTACCGGGGCCGGCACTGAAGGCGGCTTCACAGCCGTACCCTCAGACACCCAACAGCGTGCCCGACCATGTCCCGCCCGGAGATCATGCTTTCCACGCCCTCTTGCGAGAGCAGTACTTACAAGCCTCCGACCCGTGAACCCGGCCGAATAATCAACGTTCCACCCATGAGCAACCAGCACCGGACATTCGCCGATGTACTGGCCTCTGACCACGACCCCGAAGAGCCCTGGTAAGAAATGCTCCTTAGAAAGGAGGTGATCCAGCCGCACCTTCCGGTACGGCTACCTTGTTACGACTTCGTCCCAATCGCCAGTCCCACCTTCGACAGCTCCCTCCCCGTGAGGGGTTGGGCCACCGGCTTCGGGTGTTACCGACTTTCGTGACGTGACGGGCGGTGTGTACAAGGCCCGGGAACGTATTCACCGCAGCAATGCTGATCTGCGATTACTAGCAACTCCGACTTCATGGGGTCGAGTTGCAGACCCCAATCCGAACTGAGACCGGCTTTTTGAGATTCGCTCCGCCTCACGGCATCGCAGCTCATTGTACCGGCCATTGTAGCACGTGTGCAGCCCAAGACATAAGGGGCATGATGACTTGACGTCGTCCCCACCTTCCTCCGAGTTGACCCCGGCAGTCTCCTGTGAGTCCCCATCACCCCGAAGGGCATGCTGGCAACACAGAACAAGGGTTGCGCTCGTTGCGGGACTTAACCCAACATCTCACGACACGAGCTGACGACAGCCATGCACCACCTGTACACCGACCACAAGGGGGCACCATCTCTGATGCTTTCCGGCGTATGTCAAGCCTTGGTAAGGTTCTTCGCGTTGCGTCGAATTAAGCCACATGCTCCGCTGCTTGTGCGGGCCCCCGTCAATTCCTTTGAGTTTTAGCCTTGCGGCCGTACTCCCCAGGCGGGGAACTTAATGCGTTAGCTGCGGCACCGACGACGTGGAATGTCGCCAACACCTAGTTCCCACCGTTTACGGCGTGGACTACCAGGGTATCTAATCCTGTTCGCTCCCCACGCTTTCGCTCCTCAGCGTCAGTAATGGCCCAGAGATCCGCCTTCGCCACCGGTGTTCCTCCTGATATCTGCGCATTTCACCGCTACACCAGGAATTCCGATCTCCCCTACCACACTCTAGTCTGCCCGTATCGAATGCAGACCCGGGGTTAAGCCCCGGGCTTTCACATCCGACGCGACAGACCGCCTACGAGCTCTTTACGCCCAATAATTCCGGACAACGCTTGCGCCCTACGTATTACCGCGGCTGCTGGCACGTAGTTAGCCGGCGCTTCTTCTGCAGGTACCGTCACTTTCGCTTCTTCCCTGCTGAAAGAGGTTTACAACCCGAAGGCCGTCATCCCTCACGCGGCGTCGCTGCATCAGGCTTTCGCCCATTGTGCAATATTCCCCACTGCTGCCTCCCGTAGGAGTCTGGGCCGTGTCTCAGTCCCAGTGTGGCCGGTCGCCCTCTCAGGCCGGCTACCCGTCGTCGCCTTGGTGAGCCACTACCTCACCAACAAGCTGATAGGCCGCGGGCTCATCCTTCACCGCCGGAGCTTTTAACCCCCACAGATGCCTGCAGGAGTATTATCCGGTATTAGACCCCGTTTCCAGGGCTTGTCCCAGAGTGAAGGGCAGATTGCCCACGTGTTACTCACCCGTTCGCCACTAATCCACCCCGAAAGGCTTCATCGTTCGACTTGCATGTGTTAAGCACGCCGCCAGCGTTCGTCCTGAGCCAGGATCAAACTCTCCGTGAATGTCAACCCGTAATCGGGTCACACCACGAGAGCGGAACAGTCAAGCGGAATAAGCCCGACCGTTCACAGCGTCCTCGCTGTGTTTACTGCTTCAAAGGAACCTCGTCCTCCCGAACGGGAGAGACGGGGTATCAACAAACTTGGCGTTGATTTTTGGCACGCTGTTGAGTTCTCAAGGAACGGACGCTTCCTTCGTACTCACCCTCTCGGGCTTTCCTCCGGGCAGTTTCCCTTCGGTCTTGCGTTTCCGACTCTACCAGACCGTTTCCGTATCCGATTTCCTCGGCGCTTTCCAGGATCCCGCTTTCGCGTTTCCCTTTCCGGCGACTCCGACTTTATCAGAAGTTCTGAGTCGGAATTTCCGCCCCGCTCGGGTTGGTCCCTGGTGCACAGTGGCGTCGGGTTCCCTCGCTGGCGGAGCCGTAAACCTACTGGAGCGGGGCTCCTCGATGCAAATCGAGGAGCCCCGCTCCGGGTTCACGCGTACGAGGGGCAGCTCAGGCGCCCTCTGCGGCCGTCAGACCTCCACGACGACCGGGAGGATCATCGGGCGGCGGCGGTACGTGTCCGACACCCATTTGCCCAGAGTGCGGCGGATGAGCTGCTGCATCTGGTGGGGCTCCACCACCCCGTCCTGTGCCGACCGCTCCAGGACCTCGGCGATTCTCGGGACGACGTCGGTGAAGGCGGAGTCCTCGATGCCCGAGCCGCGGGCCTGGATGTGCGGACCGGCCGTGATCTTGCCCGTGGACGAGTCCATCACCACGAAGACCGAGATGATGCCTTCGTCTCCGAGGATCCTGCGGTCCTTCAGGGCGGGCTCGCCGACATCCCCGACCGAGAGACCGTCGACGTACACGTACCCCGCCTGGACCTTGCCGGAGATCTTCGCCTTGCCCTCGATGAGGTCGACGACCACGCCGTCCTCCGCGATGACGATCCGGTCGTGCGGGACGCCCGTCATGGCGCCCAGTTCGGCGTTGGCCCTCAGGTGGCGCCATTCGCCGTGGACCGGCATCAGGTTGCGCGGCTTGCAGATGTTGTAGAAGTACAGGAGCTCGCCGGCCGAGGCATGGCCGGAGACGTGCACCTTGGCGTTGCCCTTGTGGACCACATGCGCGCCCCAGCGGGTCAGGCCGTTGATCACGCGGTACACCGCGTTCTCGTTGCCGGGGATCAGGGACGAGGCAAGGATCACCGTGTCGCCCTGGACGATCCGGATCTGGTGGTCCCTGTTGGCCATGCGGGACAGCGCGGCCATCGGTTCGCCCTGGGAGCCTGTACACACCAGTACGACCTGGTGGTCCGGGAGGTCGTCCAGCGTCTTGACGTCCACCACCAGGCCCGGCGGGACCTTCAGATAGCCCAGGTCCCGGGCGATGCCCATGTTGCGGACCATAGAGCGGCCGACGAAGGCGACCCTGCGGCCGTACTCGTGGGCCGCGTCCAGGATCTGCTGGATCCGGTGGATGTGACTCGCGAAGCTCGCCACGATGACCCGCTTGCTGGCACCCGCGAAGACCTGGCGCAGCACGTTCGAGATGTCTCGCTCGGGCGGGACGAAGCCCGGAACCTCGGCGTTCGTGGAGTCGGAGAGGAGAAGGTCGATGCCCTCTTCGCTCAGCCGCGCGAAAGCGTGCAGGTCCGTGAGGCGGCCGTCCAGCGGGAGCTGGTCCATCTTGAAGTCGCCGGTGTGGACGACCATGCCCGCGGGGGTGCGGATGGCGACCGCGAGGGCGTCCGGAATGGAGTGGTTGACCGCGATGAACTCGCAGTCGAAGGGGCCGATGCGCTCACGGTTCCCCTCCGTCACCTCAAGGGTGTACGGGCGGATGCGGTGCTCCTGGAGCTTCGCCTCGATGAAGGCGAGGGTCAGCTTGGAGCCGATCAGCGGGATGTCCGGCTTCTCCCGCAGGAGGTAGGGGACGGCACCGATGTGGTCCTCGTGGCCGTGCGTGAGGACGATGCCCTCGATGTCGTCGAGACGGTCCCTGATGGACGTGAAGTCCGGCAGGATCAGGTCGATTCCGGGCTGCTCCTCCTCGGGGAAGAGCACGCCGCAGTCGACGATCAGCAGGCGACCGCCGTACTCGAAGACGGTCATGTTGCGGCCGATCTCGCCGAGGCCGCCCAGCGGGGTGACCCGCAGGCCGCCCTCCGGGAGCTTCGGCGGGGCGCCGAGTTCAGGATGCGGATGACTCAAAAGACTCTCCTCACCACACGCGCCACGTACCGGCAAGGCACGTGGCGCGCATGACGTTCGTGCAAAAGCAGTTGTTGGATGTGGGCTGCGGACAGAGATGTCCCGCTATTCAGTTGTGAAGTCTGGTGTCAGAGCTGTACCCCGCCGGCAGCAAGATCGATCTTGAGCTGGGCGATCTCGTCGGCCGACAGCTCGACCATGGGAGCGCGCAGCGGCCCGGCGGGCAGGCCCTGGAGGGTGAGCGCGGCCTTGGTGGTCATGACGCCCTGGGTACGGAACATGCCCGTGAAGACCGGGAGCAGCTTCTGGTGGATCTCGGTGGCCTTCTGGACGTCCCCGGAGGCGTACGCCTCGACGAGGGTGCGCAGCTCGGGCGTGACGACATGGCCGACGACCGAGACGAAGCCGACCGCGCCCACGGAGAGCAGCGGCAGGTTCAGCATGTCGTCGCCGGAGTACCAGGCGAGGCCGGAGCGGGCGATGGCCCAGCTGGCTCGGCCGAGGTCTCCCTTGGCATCCTTGTTGGCGACGATCCGGGGGTGCTCGGCGAGTCGGACGATCGTCTCGGTGCTGATCGGGACGCCGCTGCGGCCGGGGATGTCGTACAGCATGACCGGGAGTTCGGTGGCGTCGGCGATGGCCGCGAAGTGCCGGTACAGGCCCTCCTGCGGGGGCTTGTTGTAGTACGGCGTCACCGTCAGGAGGCCGTGGGCACCGGTCTTCTCGGCCGCGCGGGCCAGTTCGATGCTGTGGTGGGTGTCGTTGGTGCCGACGCCCGCGATGATGTGGGCCCGCTCGCCGACCGCCTCCAGTACGGCTCGTACGAGATCCGATTTCTCCGCGTCGCTGGTGGTCGGCGACTCGCCGGTGGTGCCGTTGATGACCAGGCCGTCATTGCCTGCGTCCACCAGGTGGGTGGCGAGCCGCTGTGCGCCGTCGAGGTCGAGCGCGCCGTCCGCCGTGAACGGCGTGACCATGGCGGTGAGGACCCGCCCGAAGGGGGTCTGCGGAGTGGAGGTCGGAGCCATGGGTACCACGCTACTCGCTGCTCAGGGCGCGGTCTGCCCCAGGGGTACGGGAAAAGTCATGACAAAGATGGAACCCGGCACTGCCTGCTCGGGGGTTCAAGCAGTGCCGGGTCCGTTTGATCAGGCTAGATGAACCTCACGAAATACCGCAATACGGACACCTCGCGAGGCTGATCCGCACATCTGTGCCCGGTGGCGAAACACGCGTGCGTCTGCTTCACGGCGCCACCCTGCCGTTGGCGTTGAAGGCCGCGTGGGTCAGCGGCATGAGGGTCGCCCACTCCGCCTCCATCTTCTCGCCGACCATCTCGATCTCCCGCTGCGGGAACGACGGCACCTTCGCCAGCTCGTGCTGTGTGCGCAGGCCGAGGAAGTGCATCAGTGAGCGCGCGTTGCAGGTGGCGTACATCGACGAGAACAGGCCGACCGGGAGGACCGCGCGGGCGACCTCACGGGCGACGCCCTGCGCGAGCATCTGCTGGTAGGCACGGTACGCCTGGCGGTACGAGTCCTCCATGGCGTGCTCCACGAGTTCGTGCTGCTCAGGAGTGCCCTCGACGAACACGTACTTGCCCGGTCGCCCCTGCTGGACCAGCTTGCGCGACGTGTCCGGCACATAGAACACGGGCTGCAGCTCCCTGTACCGCCCCGACTCCTCGTTGTACGACCACCCCACGCGGTGTCGCATGAACTCGCGGAAGACGAAGATCGGGGCGCTGATGAAGAACGTCATGGAGTTGTGCTCGAACGGGCTGCCGTGCCGGTCCCGCATGAGGTAGTTGATCAGCCCCGTCGAGCGCTCCGGGTCCTTGCCCAACTCGTCCAGGGACTGCTCCCCGACGGTCGACACACGGGCCGCGAACAGCACGTCGGAGTCGGCCGCGCTGTGTTTGACCAGCTCGACGGTCACCTCGCTGCGCAGGTCGATCTTGAACTCGTCGTCGGGGGTGGGGCTCACGGTCTGAGGGTCCTTTTCGTCTCGGCGATCGGCGACGCCACTCTACGACCCGCCAAACGGGACGTTCACCAACGTCCCAGAGTTAAGTCGGTGAAATCGGGCACCATTTGGGGCGCTCGCTCGTCTGTACAAGCAACAGCGATTCGTTCGATCCCCAAGGAGAAGCACTCCCATGTTCCGTCGGCGCGAGCCCGTTCCGTTCGCCTTCATCGCCGAGGCCGACAGGTTCCGCAGCAACATCGCTCCCCCGCCCCGTGAGCGCGCTTCCGCCGGCGACATAGCCGGGCGTTGGCTCCTGGGACTCACCATCGTCGCCGGGCTCGTGGGCTCCGTGGTTCTCGGGATGCCCGCGCTGTCGGTCGACCGGTCGGCCGGGCACACTCAGCAGTCCGAGGCGGCCGACAGCCGGTGAAGGGCCCTCGGGCTGCGGCCGAATGGCGTGGTCCTGCCCTCCTCTGACCCCCGAGGCTGGTGACCGGGCGGTCGGCTGTATAACCTCACCGGGCACAGCCCGCGCATGGAACTGAGTGAGGACCAGCCGTGCCCCTGCCCTTCCTGACGGCCAGCCGCGCCTCTGACGAGGCCATGGCCGGTCACGCGCTGCCGTTCGACGACCGCGACCGTTGGCGGCGCCCCTACCGGCCCGGCCCCTGGCGGGTGGGTGCGGCGGCGCTCCTGCTGCTGCTCGCCTCGTACGTCCTGTTCGCGGCGGTCATCATCGCGGCCACCGGGGAGTTGTCCGGCGGCGCGGTGTGTCTCGGCGTGGCGCTGGCCGTCATCGCCGTGGCACTGCGTCTGCTGCGCGCCGGCGTGTGGGTGAGTGCGCGCGGGCTGCGCCGGGTGGGGTTCATCGGTACGCGGACGACGCGCTGGGAGAAGGTCGTCGCCGTACGGACGGTGCAGCAGCCGGTGCGCTGGCTCGGTCTGCCGCGCACCGTGCAGGGGCAGGCGTTGCTCCTCGTACGCCGGGATCGGGCCGCGGACGATCTGGCACCGCTGCTGACCACGCACAACGCCGACTTTCTGGGCCGTACGGAGGCGTTCGACCGGGCTGCGGACAGTGTCGAGGCGTGGGCCGCGGAGTTCGGGCGGGGTTAGCACCCGGGCCTGTCACCCGGACTGAACAGCATGGTGGGAGGGGCCGAACCGCAACCGCGGTTCGGCCCCTCCCACCATGCTGGAAACCTGCCGGTATCGGGTGTTCAGGCCGTCTGGGCCGGTGACTTGCCTGCGTGCAGGGCGATCGCGCGTTGCATCGCCTTGCGGGCACGCGGTGTGTCGCGGGCGTCGTGGTAGGCGACGGCGAGGCGGAACCAGTTGCGCCAGTCGTCGGGGGCCGACTCCGTCTCCGCCTTGCGCCTTGCGAAGACCTCGTCGGCCGAGTCACGGTCGACCCGGCCGCTCGGGGTGCGCCTCAGCTCGTCGACGGGCAGGCCGCCCTCGGCTTCGAGTTCGGTGGCGAGGCGGTTGGCGTCGCGGACGAACTGCGTGTTCTTCCAGAGGAACCAGACGCCGATCCCCGGCAGGATCAGGACCGCCACGCCGAAGGTGACGGTCAGGAGCGTGCCGGTCTGTATGAGCATGACCCCGCGGCTGCCGACCAGGACGAAGTAGAAGACCAGGACGGCGGCCGTGAGGGCGTAGGAGAGTTTCGCGCGCATGACGTCCCTCAGCCGAGGTCGAGGAAGTGTTCCAGGCCGAAGGTGAGGCCCGGGGTGTCCACGACGCGGCGCACGCCGAGCAGGATGCCCGGCATGAAGCTGCTGTGGTGGAGCGAGTCGTGGCGGACGGTCAGCGTCTCGCCCTCGCCGCCCAGCAGGACCTCCTGGTGGGCCAGGAGGCCACGCAGGCGTACGGAGTGCACGGGCACCCCGTCCACGTTCGCGCCCCGGGCGCCGTCCAGCGCCGTCACCGTGGCGTCCGGCGCCGGAGCCGAGCCCGCCTTGGCCCGGGCCTCGGCGATGAGCTGCGCCGTACGTGCCGCGGTGCCGCTGGGTGCGTCCACCTTGTTCGGGTGGTGCAACTCGATGACCTCGACCGACTCGAAGTACGGTGCCGCGATCTGCGCGAACTTCATGGTCAGTACGGCCCCGATGGAGAAGTTGGGCGCGATGAGCACGCCCGTCTCGGGGAACTGGGCCAGCCAGCCGGTGAGCTGCGCGAGGCGTTCGTCGGTCCAGCCGGTGGTGCCGACGACCGCGTGGATGCCGTGGCGCACACAGAAGTCGAGGTTGCCCATCACCGAGGCCGGGGTGGTCAGCTCGACCGCGACCTGGGCACCGGTGTCGACGAGCGTCTCCAGCTTGTCGCCCCGGCCGAGGGCGGCGACCAGTTCCATGTCCTCGGCGGCCTCGACCGCCCGTACCGCCTCGGCACCGATACGGCCGTTGGCGCCGAGGACCGCCACGCGCAGCTTGCTCATGTTCTTGCTTCCTTACCGGACGGATAGCGGGTGTGGAGCGGATACGGCCGTCAGGCGACCGCTTCGTGCAGGCGTGCCGCCTGCTTGTCCTTGAGCGGGCCGATGACCGCCAGCGACGGGCGCTGTCCCAGGATCTCGTGGGCGACCTCACGGACCGCGTCCGGGGTGACCTCGGCGATCCGGGCCAGCATGTCGTCGACGGACATCTGGTCGCCCCAGCACAGTTCGCTCTTGCCGATACGGTTCATCAGCGCACCCGTGTCCTCCAGGCCGAGGACCGTCGAACCGCGCAACTGGCCGATGGCGCGGCCGATCTCCTCGTCGGAGAGGCCGTGCTCGGCGACGTGGTCGAGTTCGTCGCGGCAGATCTTCAGCACGTCGTGGACCTGCGAGGGCCGGCAGCCCGCGTACACGCCGAAGAGGCCGCAGTCGGCGAAGCCGGACGTGTAGGAGTACACGCTGTACGCAAGGCCCCGCTTCTCCCGGACCTCCTGGAAGAGCCGGGACGACATCCCGCCGCCGAGGGCCGTGTTGAGCACGCCCAGTGCCCAGCGGCGCTCGTCCGTGCGGGCCAGACCCGGCATGCCGAGAACGACATGGGCCTGCTCGGTCTTGCGGCCGAGCAGTTCGACGCGGCCGGCCGCCTTGATGCTGCGGCGGCCGTCGCGCGGGGCGATCGGCGCGGCGTCGGGCTTCTTGAGGGCGCCGGCCTTCTCGAAGGCCGCGCGGACCTGGCGTACGACCTTGTTGTGGTCGACGTTGCCGGCCGCCGCGACGACGAGGTGGGTCGGGTCGTAGTGCTTCTTGTAGAAGCGGCGGATGCGGTCCGCCGTGAGGGCGTTGACCGTGTCGACCGTGCCGAGGACCGGGCGGCCCAGGGGGGTGTCACCGAGCATGGTGTGCGCGAACAGGTCGTGCACACAGTCGCCCGGGTCGTCCTCCGTCATCGCGATCTCTTCGAGGATGGCGCCGCGCTCGACGTTGACGTCGTCTTCGAGGATCAGGGAGCCCGTGAGCATGTCGCAGACGACGTCGATGGCGAGCGGGAGGTCGGTGTCGAGCACACGCGCGTAGTAGCACGTGTACTCCTTCGCCGTGAACGCGTTCATCTCGCCGCCGACCGCGTCGATCGCGGAGGAGATGTCCAGCGCCGACCTGCGCGTGGTGCCCTTGAAGAGCAGGTGCTCCAGGTAGTGCGTGGCGCCGTTCAGGGTCGGCGTCTCGTCGCGGGAGCCGACGTGGGCCCAGATGCCGAAGGTCGCGGAGCGGACCGACGGCAGGGTTTCGGTGACGATGCGCAGGCCGCCCGGGAGGGTGGTCTTACGGACCGTGCCGATGCCGTTGGTGCCCTTGATCAGGGTTTGCGTACGGGCGACGGCCCGCGCCTCCGAAGAGGTGCGGGCCGTCGCCGTGGAGCTGCTCGACGTCACTGGTCGGTGTCGTCCTTCTTGTCCTCGTCGCCTTCACCCTCGATGACCGGGATGAGCGACAGCTTGCCGCGGGAGTCGATCTCGGCGATCTCGACCTGGACCTTGGAGCCGACGGCCACCACGTCCTCGACGTTCTCCACGCGCTTGCCGCCGGCGAGCTTGCGGATCTGCGAGATGTGCAGCAGACCGTCCTTGCCCGGGAGCAGCGACACGAACGCGCCGAAGGTGGTCGTCTTCACGACCGTACCCAGGTAGCGCTCGCCGACCTCCGGCATGGTCGGGTTGGCGATCGAGTTGATCGTCGCGCGGGCCGCCTCGGCCTGCGAGCCGACCTGGGCACCGATGTAGATGGTGCCGTCGTCCTCGATCGTGATCTCGGCGCCGGTGTCCTCCTGGATCTGGTTGATCATCTTGCCCTTGGGGCCGATGACCTCACCGATCTTGTCCACGGGGATCTTGACGGTGATGATCCGCGGGGCGTTGGGGGACATCTCGTCCGGCGTGTCGATCGCTTCCATCATCACGTCGAGGATGTGGAGGCGGGCGTCACGGGCCTGCTTGAGAGCGGCGGCCAGGACGGAGGCCGGGATGCCGTCCAGCTTGGTGTCGAGCTGGAGGGCGGTCACGAACTCCTTGGTGCCGGCGACCTTGAAGTCCATGTCGCCGAAGGCGTCCTCCGCACCGAGGATGTCGGTGAGGGCGACGTAGTGCGTCTCGCCCTTGATCTCCTGGGAGATCAGGCCCATGGCGATACCGGCGACGGGGGCCTTCAGCGGCACACCGGCGTTCAGCAGCGACATGGTGGAGGCGCAGACCGAGCCCATGGACGTCGAGCCGTTGGAGCCGAGGGCCTCGGACACCTGACGGATCGCGTACGGGAAGTCCTCGCGCGACGGCAGGACCGGCACGATCGCGCGCTCGGCGAGCGCGCCGTGGCCGATCTCGCGGCGCTTGGGGGAGCCGACGCGGCCGGTCTCGCCGACGGAGTACGGCGGGAAGTTGTAGTTGTGCATGTAGCGCTTGCGGGTCACCGGCGAAAGGGTGTCCAGCTGCTGCTCCATCCGGAGCATGTTGAGGGTGGTGACGCCCAGGATCTGGGTCTCGCCACGCTCGAACAGCGCCGAGCCGTGCACGCGCGGGATGGCCTCGACCTCGGCGGCGAGCGTACGGATGTCCGTGACGCCACGGCCGTCGATGCGGACCTTGTCCTTGATGACGCGCTCACGGACCAGGGACTTGGTCAGCGAGCGGTAGGCCGCGCTGATCTCCTTCTCGCGGCCCTCGAACTGCGGGAGCAGCTTCTCGGCGGCGATCTCCTTGACGCGGTCCAGCTCGGCCTCGCGGTCCTGCTTGCCGGCGATGGTGAGCGCCTGGGAGAGCTCGCTCTTGACCGCGGCGGTCAGGGCCTCCAGGACGTCGTCCTGGTAGTCGAGGAAGACGGGGAACTCGCCGGTGGGCTTGGCGGCCTTGGCGGCGAGGTCGGCCTGGGCCTTGACGAGCACCTTGATGAAGGGCTTCGCGGCGTCCAGACCGGCGGCGACGACCTCCTCGGTCGGCGCCTCGGCGCCACCCGCGACCAGCGCGATGGTCTTCTCGGTGGCCTCGGCCTCGACCATCATGATCGCGACGTCGCCGTCCTCCAGGACGCGACCGGCGACGACCATGTCGAAGACTGCGTCCTCGAGCTCGGTGTGCGTCGGGAACGCGACCCACTGGCCGTTGATCAGTGCGACGCGGACGCCGCCGATCGGGCCGGAGAAGGGCAGACCGGCCAGCTGCGTGGACGCGGAGGCGGCGTTGATCGCCACGACGTCGTACAGGTGGTCGGGGTTGAGCGCCATGATCGTGGCGACGACCTGGATCTCGTTGCGCAGGCCCTTCTTGAAGGACGGGCGCAGCGGGCGGTCAATGAGGCGGCAGGTGAGGATCGCGTCCTCGGAAGGCCGGCCCTCACGACGGAAGAAGGAACCGGGGATCTTCCCGGCCGCGTACTGGCGCTCCTCGACGTCCACCGTGAGGGGGAAGAAGTCGAGATTTTCCTTGGGCTTCTTGGAAGCTGTGGTGGCCGACAGCACCATGGTGTCGTCGTCCAGGTACGCCACGGCGGAGCCGGCGGCCTGCTTGGCCAGGCGGCCCGTCTCGAAGCGGATGGTGCGGGTGCCGAAGGAACCGTTGTCAATGACGGCCTCGGCGTAGTGGGTCTCGTTCTCCACTAGCGTTTTCTCCGATACATTTTCGTCTTTTGTCCCGTCCTGCCCGTGTGGCAGAGGGACGTGGGGTCGGAGAAGCGCGCCTTCTGATTGCGGGCCGGTCTTCGATCGAAGCACCCGGGGGTTCAGTCCCGGGGGCCACTACCGAGGACCGGCGGCGGCGAGGTGCACTTCTCCTCGTTCGTGTCCTGCGTTCGTGTCCTGCGTTCGTGTCCTGCGTATTGCGTTGTGCTACCACACTACAAAGAGGTGGTGACACTCCGCACGTACAGCAAAGGGAGCGGCCCCCTAAAAGTGGGAACCGCTCCCTCCACGGCGTCTTACTTGGCGCCCGCCGCACCGCGGCGGATGCCGAGGCGGTCGACCAGCGCACGGAAGCGCTGGATGTCCTTCTTGGCCAGGTACTGGAGAAGGCGGCGACGCTGACCGACGAGGATCAGCAGACCACGACGGGAGTGGTGGTCGTGCTTGTGCGTCTTGAGGTGCTCCGTCAGGTCCGAGATACGACGCGAGAGCATCGCGACCTGGACCTCGGGGGAGCCGGTGTCGCCCTCCTTGGTACCGAACTCGGAAATGAGCTGCTTCTTCACTGCGGCGTCGAGCGACACGCGTGCTCCTCGTAGTCTTTGTAGTAGCCACCGAGTGCCCCTGGTCCACTTCTCAGGGGAGCTTCTGTAACTCGGGAGGCGGGAATCCGCTGGGCGCGGCCTCCGGAGTCGCTGACTCCAGGGGTGCGTACACAAACGGCCGTCGCCCAGGATAGCAGCAGGCAGCGGCCGTCCTCACCGCGGTGCGCAAACAGTCCGGACGACGGGGACTCGGCCACTAGAGTGAGAACGCAGATCGTAGATCGTAGTTACGCACCGCAACACTCGTACTAGTCGTATGACGTACGTCGGGAAGGGGTCGCTTCGCCATGGCGGAGGCACAGGGCGCTCAGGACACCACGGCCGCGCAGGACGAGGACGTCAAGGCGCGCAAGGAGCGGGAGCGGGACGAGCTGTACTCCCTCGACATCTCGGGCGTCGAGTGGCACGGCGCCCCCGGTACGGAGGAGCACGAGGAGCGGGTCGAGATCGCCTATCTTCCCGATGGCGCGGTGGCCATGCGGTCGTCCCTGGACCATGACACCGTCCTCCGTTACACGGAGGCGGAGTGGACGGCGTTCGTGCTCGGGGCGCGCGACGGGGAGTTCGACCTGGAGCCGACAGAGCTCAACGGAGGGCTCGCGGCGGCCGAGGCCGGGCCTTCGGGTTCGGCTTCTGGCGCGAGTACGGATTCGGGCGGGGACGTGGAGTAGTCCGCTCAGTCGTCTCAGTCGTCCTGAGTGATGGACCGAGGGGCGGGGCCGGTGCAGTGCGCCGGCCCCGCCCCTCTTTTTCTTGCACTTTTCCGCGAAGTGCGTTGTCAGAGGGGCCGCCTACTATGCATGTGGGGTTATGACACCGGTGGGACAAATGTCGCAGCGATCCTGTCAACTCTCTTACCAGGGGCGGCGGTTCGAGCGCGGATGGGATCGGTTCCGGTCAGGCTGTGACGTAATGGACGGTCACTGGGGGGTGGACGGGCCTGCCGGGGCAGGGGTCGTGGTGATTAGGCTGGGACCGGCGTGACGCCGGAACCCGTGGACCGGGCGCCGGCGTACCGGGGGGAAAGCCGGGCAGATCGGACGACCTCCACCGCCCGACGCCGGACGACGTGGGCACCACCCACGAAATGCCGGCTTCGGACGAGACGAATACAGACGAGAAATGGTCGCCCAGCCCGGCAAGAGGGTGCTCGACCACACCAGGAGGAATTGTGAACAGCGATCCGGACGGGATCCGCGGGGGCTGGGCCACGCCCGGCGATGACCAGTCCGACGCGGAGTCCGCCAGCGAGATGACGGGCGAGTTCACCATCGATTACGCGACGCCTGCCTGGTACACGCAGAACGCGTCGGGGGCGTCGGGGGACGAGACCAGGGCCGAGTCGGAGGCCGATTCGGCCGATGGCACAGATGCGGATGCGGACTCGGAAGGGGATGCGGACGCCGGTTCGGGTACCGGTGCGGAGGGTTCCGTCCCCGGTACTGCGCCTACGCCTGTTGCCGCTCCAGGTCACGCTCCTGCATCTGCACCTGCGAGTCCTGTGGCTGTGCCCCGGCTGCCGGTGGGCAGCGGGTTCCAGCCCGCGGCACCGCAGTCGGCGCCTCCGGCCGGGGCGCCCGTCGGCGGTCCCGCGAGCCCTACGGCAGTCCCCAGCTTTCCCATGGGCGGATTCCAAGGCCAGTGGACCCCTCCGGCACCTCCTGCCCCTCCGGCCCCGACCGCTCCGACCGCTCCGCCCGCTGATGTGGCGGGGGACGGCGACCTGGAGAGCGGCTCGACCATGCGGATCTCCCCTGCCGCCGCGCAGCGCGACTTCGCGGAGCGCGCCGCTGCCGAGGCCCCCCAGAACCAGCAGGAGCAGCAGGCGCCACAGGAGCCGGTGGTCGTGGCTGACGGCGGCGGTGAGTCCGGTGACGACTCCGTCGGTGCGGCCGTCGAGGGCGAGGCTGTCGCTGCTGTTGCGGGGAACACCCCTGAGTCCGTGGACGCCATGGACACCGTGGACGACGTAGATGACGTAGATGACGTAGATGGCTTGGTGGAGCCCGTCACAGAGGGTCAGGTTGTCGCGGACCGGGCGGGAACCGAGGACGAGGGCCACGAAGGTACTGACGTCAGCGAGGTCACCGAAGAAGCGGTGAGCAGCGCCGCGCCCCCGGTCCAGCTCCAGGAGGCCGAGCCCCAGGACCAGGACGCCATTGAGGACGCCGTACCGCCGCAGGACGTCGAGCCCACGGACGCGAACACGACGACCGACGCCCAGGACGGCGAGCTTGATGAAGCGACGGCGGTCGACGTGGAGCCCGAGGTGCCTGTAGCCACGGACCCGGTGGCCACCGAGCCTGTAGCCGCCGAGATCGCCGAGGGCACGGAGCCCGAGGCTGCCGCTGAGCCCGAGGACGCGGAGCCGGTTCCGGATGCGGTCGACGATGTGCGGGGCTCGGCGCCGGTGGGCCCCCCTCCGGGCTCGGTGCCCAGCGCACCGCTCAACATGCCCCCGCTGCCGGAGGGCGCGCCCGGGACCGTGCCACCCTCGTGGGCTCCCTCGGCGAAGTCCCAGGGCGGGCTGCCGCCGCTGCCTCCGTCGTACCAGCCGGCCGGTGCTCCCGCCTCGGCGGGACAGTGGCCCGCCCAGCCTCAGCCTCAGCCCCCGACTCAGCCGGAAGCCGGGCCTGTCCAGCCCCAGGCCGCATCGGCCGCCCCGGCACCGGGCCGGCCTCAGCCTCCCGCCGTGCCGGGCCAGCAGCCGCCCGTACCGTCTGCGCAGCCCCCGTTCCAGCCGCAGGCCCCCCAGCCCGCGCCCGCCGCCTGGAACGCTCCTCCGGCAACCCCGCAGGCGGGGTACGGCTTCCCGCCTCCCCACCCGGCAGCGGCGGCCCCTGCGCCGTCACCGGGTGCGCCGCCCGCCGGCTACGGATTCCCGCCACAGGCAGCGTCGTCCGCCCCCACGGGGCCCAACGCCCAGGACGGATACGGCTTCCCGCCCCCGGGCGACCGGCCTCCGGCCCCGAACGCCCAGGGCGGCCACGGCGCCTTCCCTCCGCCGGGCGCACCTGTCCCGAACCCGGCAGGCCCCAACGCCCAAGGCGGGCATGCCTTCCCTCCCCCGGGCACCCCGGCCCCCACGCCGGACGCTCCCCCGGCCGGATACGGCTTCCCACAGCCGGGCGCACCCACCCCCAACCCCGTGGGCCCCAACGCCCAAGGCGGGTACGGCTTCCCGGCTCCCGCCACCCCGGCCCCCGCGCCCGACGACTCCCCTGCCGGGTACGGCTTCCCGCACCCGGCAGCACCGGCCGCCGACCCGGCCCACACCGCGGGCCCGGCGCCCGCTGCACCTCACCCCCAAGGCGGTTACGGCTTCCCCCAGCCCGGCGCACCCGCCCCGAACCCGGCGAGCCCCAACGCCCAGGGCGGGCATGCCTTCCCGCCCCCGGGCACCCCGGCCCCCGCCACGGCCCCGAGCACTCCTGCCCCCACGCCGGACGCTCCCCCGGCCGGATACGGCTTCCCGCACCCCGGACAGCCTGTCGCTCCCGGGGGTCCCACCGACACCACAGGCCCGGCGCCCACACCTGCCCACCCCCAGAGCGGCTACGGCCTGCCCCAGCCGGCAGCACCCGCCCCGGACCCGGCAGGCCCCAACGCCCAAGGCGGGGACGGCTTCCCGGCTCCCGCCACCCCGGCCCCAGCCGCAGCCACCGCGCCGAGCACTCCGGCCCCCGCGCCGGGCGCTCCCGCCGGGTACGGCTTCCCGCACCCCGGCGCCCTGGCCGCCCCCGGCTCCCCCCAACCCCCGGCTCCCGCCACCCCGGGTCACCCTGCTCCCCCGGCACCGGCCAACGCCGCACCCCCGAGCCCCGCGCCCGCACCGACCGCGCCCGACCCCCAGGACGGGTACGGCTTCCCGCCCCCCGCCGGTCCTCCCGCGCCCGCGCAGCCCGGGTACGGGTTCCCGCACCCCGGGGGGCCCGACGGAGCGCCCGGTGGGTATGGGTTCCCCTTCCCGCAGGCGCCCGCGCAGGAGGTGCCGCCGCAGCCTCAGGTGCCGCAGCAGTTCGAAGCACCTCACCCGCAAGGCGTGCCTCAGTCGCCCCCGCACGTGCCGGGGCAGCAGGTACCGGGTGCCGTTCCCCCGTCGCCCCCGCAACCGGCCTACGGCCGGCCGGAGCCGCAGGGCATGCCCGGAGTTCCGCAGCCGGGGCATCCCGCCGGGCCGCAGCCGCCCGTGGATCCGCGTACCGGGGCCGCCTGGCCGCAGCCCATGCAGCACGACCAGCGGCAGATGACCAACCCCGGTGTCGCGCCGCTCGGTTACACCGCGGCCGTCGAGCTGTCCTCCGACCGGCTGCTCAACAACAAGAAGCAGAAGGCGAAGAGCGGCCGGCCCGCGGCCTCGTCCTCCCGGTTCAAGATCGGCGGGAAGAAGGAGGAGGCCGAGCGGCAGCGCAAGCTCGAACTGATCCGTACACCGGTGCTGTCCTGCTATCGCATCGCCGTCATCAGCCTCAAGGGCGGTGTCGGCAAGACGACCACGACCACCGCGCTCGGCTCGACCCTCGCCACCGAGCGGCAGGACAAGATCCTCGCCATCGACGCCAACCCGGACGCCGGCACGCTCGGCCGCCGCGTGCGGCGCGAGACCGGGGCCACCATCCGTGACCTCGTCCAGGCGATCCCGTACCTCAACTCGTACATGGACATCCGGCGGTTCACGTCCCAGGCGCCGTCCGGGCTGGAGATCATCGCCAACGACGTCGACCCGGCCGTCTCCACAGCCTTCAACGACGAGGACTACCGGCGCGCGATCGACGTGCTGGGCAGGCAGTACCCGATCATCCTGACCGACTCCGGTACCGGACTGCTCTACAGCGCCATGCGCGGCGTACTCGACCTGGCCGATCAGCTGATCATCATCTCGACGCCGTCCGTGGACGGTGCCAGCAGCGCCAGTACGACGCTGGACTGGCTGTCCGCGCACGGGTACGCGGATCTGGTCTCGCGGTCCCTCACCGTCATCTCGGGCGTGCGCGAGACCGGCAAGATGATCAAGGTGGAGGACATCGTCTCCCACTTCGAGACGCGCTGCCGGGGCGTCATCACCGTGCCCTTCGACGAGCATCTCGCCGCCGGTGCCGAGGTCGACCTCGACATGATGCGGCCCAAGGTGCGCGAGGCCTACTTCAACCTCGCCGCGATGATCGCCGAGGACTTCGTACGCCACCAGCAGATGCACGGGCTGTGGACCTCGGACGGCAACCCGCCCCCGGTCGCCGCCCCACCGTTGCCGGGACAGCAGCAGATTCATGGTCAGCCGGCGCAGGGACAGCCGTACCCGGCCCCGCCCGGTCAGCCGGGGCAGTACCCGCCGCCGCCCCAGCCCGGCCAGCCGTACCCGCCGCACCAGCCGTACGGCTACCCGCCGCAGCCGGGGCAGCCCTACCAGCCGCCTCAGCAGCAGCCCCAGCCTCCGCAGCCCGGTTACCCGCAGCAGCAGTAGGGCGAAGTGAACAGAGAAGGCGGCCGGTGCCCGAGGGCACCGGCCGCCTTCTCTTGTACCTGCTGCCTGTTACCTACTGCCTGCTCAGCGCTGTTCGGCCGCCGCGATCAGCTCGCGGCACTTCTTCACGTCCTCGGACATCTGGACGAGCAGCGCGTCCAGCGAGTCGAACTTGGCCTGGCCGCGCACGAACGCCAGGAAGTCGACGGCGACGTGCAGGCCGTACAGATCGAGGCCCACACGGTCGATGGCGTACGCCTCCACCGTCCGTTCCGTGCCGTCGAACTGCGGGTTCGTGCCGACGGAGATCGCCGCGGGCATCTCCTCGCCGTCCGCGTGCAGCCAGCCCGCGTAGACACCGTCGGCGGGGATCGCGGTGTGCGGCAGCGTCTCCACGTTGGCGGTGGGGAAGCCGAGTTCACGGCCTCGCTGGGCGCCCCGGACCACGATGCCCTCCACCCGGTGCGGGCGGCCGAGGATCTCGCCGGCGCCCTCGACGTCACCCTCACCGACCAGGCGACGCGTCAGCGTGGACGAGAACGGCTCGCCGCCGCCCGCCTCGCCCGACACGTACAGGTCGACGACCTCGACCTCGAAGTCGTACGTACGGCCGAGTTCGGTCAGGAACTCCACGTTGCCGGCCGCCTTGTGACCGAAACGGAAGTTCGGGCCCTCGACGACCGCCCGGGCGTGCAGCTTGTCGACCAGGACCTTGACCACGAAGTCGGCCGGGGAGAGCTTCGAGAACTCCTTGGTGAACGGGAGGATGAGAACGGCGTCCACACCCAGCTCGGCCATCAGTTCGGCGCGACGGTGGTGCGGCGCCAGTAGCGGCGGGTGGCTGCCGGGGCGCAGGACCTCGCTGGGGTGCGGGTCGAACGTGACGACGACCGAGGGAACGCCCAGCTCGCGGGCGCGCTCCACGGCGTGCCGGATGATCAGCTGGTGTCCGCGGTGGACTCCGTCGTAGGAGCCGATGGTGACGACGCTGCGTCCCCAGTCCTCGGGGATGTCCTCCAAGCCACGCCAGCGTTGCACTGTGACCGCTCCTCGTCGAACCCGTGTCCGTGTCTGCCTCTTACGCAGGCCTTCTTACGCAGCTCTAAGGGTGCCATGCCGAACGCGCCCCGCTCGCATCGGCATGGAGGTGTGACGGGGCGCACGTGACAGATTGTCGACTGTTGCCATGGATGTCGCCCGGAAGGGCGCTTCGAGGCCGCTCGCGAGGGCGATTCCAGGCGCCGTTCAGGCAGGGACCCGTACCCCCGCCAGGTTCTCGATCATGCGACGGGTGCTGGGGCCGACCACGACGGCCCACTCCCCGGGAGTGTCGGTCAGCCATCCCGCCACCAGCACCGCGAATCCGGGCACCCGCCTGGCCAACTCGACCAGCACACAGTCGAAACGCGTCGCGCCGTCCGGAGTACGTACGAGGAGCAGTCCGCAGCGGTGCACCAGGCCCCGGGTGCGCGGCTCGCCGTGGCGGCTCGCGCCCTCAGCGGTCGCACGGAGCAGCGCGTCCAGGACGGTGGGGTCGTGCTCCCGGGTCAGAAGGGCTTCGAGGAGTTCATGGCGGAGGGCGTGGGAGACGGGTGCCCCGGGCGCGGCCAGCACGGTCGCGAGGGCCTCGCGCACCGGAGCCCGTCCGCCGTCGAGGAGGCCGGTGACCAGCGGAAGGAGCACGGGCCGGACGGTGGGACCGTGGTCGAGGCGCCGGTCCACGTACGCGGCCAGGTGCCTCGCGGTCTCCGGGTGCCGCTCCGCCACCTCGCGTACGAGGGCGGCGACCCGGCGGGCCAGGGCCGGGGTCGTGACGTCGGCGAGGGTGCGCAGGGCGTCGCCCGCCTCCGGCCCGAGCAGCCTGGCCCGGAACGCGTCGAGGACCGGCTCCGGGTGGGTCGTCAGGGCGGCCACCAGGGCGCTCGGCGGCAGCTGCGGGTCGCCGGCCGTGAAGTGCCGCAGCGCCTGCGGGAGATGGCGGTCGCGGGTACGCGGATCGCGGACGAGGAGCGCGAGCGCGCCACCGTGCAGGGTGCAGTCGGCGGGGCGGGCGAGCAGGGCCAGGGCCGCGTAGCGCAGAAGGTCGCGGTCGGCCTCCGTACGCACATGGGAGGCCGCCCGCGGTCCGTACGCCACTGCCGCGACCCGTCGGGCCGGCCGCTCGTCGTGCGCCCACCGGTCCACGGCCCGGCAGACGGCGGACGGCTCCTCCTCGGCGAGCACGGCGAGGAGTTCGTCCCCACACCGGTGCGCACTGTCGACGAGCACTTCGATCAGGTCGTCCAGCGCCCGGTGCCGGTGGGTGTGGAGCAGCGCCTGGGCGGCGGTCGCCACGGTCGCGTCCGGTGTCGCGGGCAGCGGACGGTCGTCGTCGAACCAGCGGGCGAGAAGCGGTTGTACGGCGGCGGGGTCGGCGGCGAGCAGCTGGGCCACGGCGTCCAGGTAACGGGGCTGGTCGGACCGGGCCCGAGGTTCGTCGCCGACGACGAGCCGGCGGAGCAGATCGAAGCGGGCGACCTCGGGGAGACGGAGCGCGGTCCAGAACGAGGGGCCCAACTCCGGCGGCACCGTCCGGTTCCGGCGGCGCCGGGCCGCGATGTGGTCGGCGAGGAGACGCAGGACATGGATGTACGGGGTCGCGTCGGGGACGTGGCGGAGTACTTCGGTGAGGAGGTGGGTCGCCCACCAGGCGGAGGCCGGCGTGCGGGAGGCGGCTGCGGCGTCCAGGGCGTGCACCAACTCCCGGAGGCGGTGCGCCAGTTCGGGGTCGCCGTGCTGGCGGGCGAGGAGCAGCAGCGACTGGACCACCGGTCCGATGCGGTGGTGCGGCACGGGGACCGGGGCCGTGTCGCTGCCGTTCTCGGGGCGGCGCCTGTGGACCAGGGCGTGCAGCGCCTCGTCGAGGTCCAGGTGCGTGCCCTGGATCCAGTCGGCGAGCTCCTCGTGGGCGAAGCGGTAGCCGGTGCCGGCGGGGACGAGGAGGCCCTCGGTGAGGACGGCGGAGGCCCAGCCCGTGCCACCGCCCAGGCGGGCCGGTGCGGGGCCCCAGGGGAAGACGGACTCGAAGGAGGCGCGGTCCAGCTCGCCCTGTCCGGGGCCCAGACTGCGACGGGCGGCCTCGTGGATCTGGCCGGAGACCCTGGCGGCGAGGCGACGCACGGGGGTGCCGCGCAGGCCGTTCTCGGCGGCGAGGCGGACGGCGATGCGCAGGCACATCAGGTCGAGGTAGGCGGTGAAGACGTCGTGGCGGTCGAGGCGGGGGGTGGCGGCGGTCTCGGGGAAGGTGTCGGGGAGGGCGGCGCGGACCTCGGAGAGCAGGCGGAGGGTGAGGGGGTGGCGGGCGTCCTCGGGAGTGAGGGCGTTCGGGGGGATGGCGTAGCGGGCCTGGGCTCGGAGGGCTTCGGCTTCGGTGAGGTCGGTGAGGTGGAGGTGGTGCGGGGGGTGCGGCGGGCCTGGGGTTGTTTCGCCCCCGCCGCCCTTACCCGTCCCGTCCTCGGGCGCTGCGCCCCCGAACCCCCCTTTCGCACCGAACGCGCTCGTCCTCGAACGCCGGACGGGCTGAACGGTGTCGGCCGCCGCTGGAGAGGGGATCCCCGTCTGTTCCCAGTACTCCGGGCGGCAGGCCATCACCAGCCGGGCGTTCGTCTCCTGGAGCCACTTCTCCGTCGCCCGCGTCCACTCGGGGGCTCGGTGGGCCAGGCGCGGAGGCATTTCCTCCGGGCCGTCGAGGAGAAGCAGGAGGGGGCGGTCGCTGTCGTGGGCGAGGCGGGCCAGGCGTTCCGGGGTGATGTCGCCCAGGTCGGCGCCGTATGTGCCAGAGGCGGCCACGATGCGGGCCGCCCGGTCCAGTGCGCGGCGGGTCGCGTCCGCCACCGAGGTGTCTTCGTCGCGCAGGTCCGCGCCGCGCAGCCACAGGGTGGGGGCCGGTTCCGTGTCCCGGTGGCGACGGGCGGCGAGGGCCGCGAGTTCCGTCGTACGGCCGCTGCCCGGGGCCCCGACCAGTCCGAGGACGACGGCCGGGGTGTCGCGTACGGCGGTGAACGCCTTCAACTCCCTTGCCAGTTCGGCTCGTTCGACCGGCTCGACCGCACCTGCGTCCAGGCCGCCCGAGGTATGGCCGACGAAGCCCGCCAGGGCGCCCGGTGGTCCGTCCGAGCCCATCGAGGTGGCCGTCAGTTCCAGGACTCCCGCGAGATTGAGATCGGCGCCGTACGCGGGCACCGTCGCCGCGTTACGGGCGAGGAGGTCCGCGAGGGGGCCGAGTCCGTCCGGCTGCCGGTCGCGCAGCGGGAGCGCGAAGCCGGCCGCGCGGTGTCCGGCCGGTTCTGCCGACTCGCCCGTCGGCTGCGGCAGCAGGGCGGTGCCCAGCACCCCCAGCACCGCTCCCGTCGTACGGTCGAGCACCGGTCCCCCGGCTGCGCCGCCGCCCAGTCGCAGCGCGTCGCTGCCCGCCGTACCGATCGCCAGTTCAAGGGCGTCGGGGAGGAGGTGGAAGCGGTCCGTGGCCGTGTAGGTGACGTCGGTCGTGCCGAGTACCCGCGCCTCACGCCAGCCGCCTGCCGCGATCCGGACATACGTGCCGGTCGCGACGCGGTCCCGTGCGGAGACGGGAAGTGGGTGCGCGCCCAGTCCCTCGGTGCGCACGAGAGCCAGGCCGAGGGCCGGAAGGGGCGTCACGGCATCCGCCGTGGACACCACGCATGTACGGTCGGCCGCGCCGTGCAGGACCAGCCGGGCCAGACCGTCGACCGCCTCGTGGCTGGTGATCAGCGTGCCGTGGTGGTCGGCCACGAAGCCCGTACCGCGAGGGCGTCCGGCCAGGTCGCACACCTTCACGAGCGACTCGTCGGCGGCCTCGCCCACCGATTCGCCGTCCCGCGTCTCACGCGCACCGGCCGACGGCCGACGGCCGCCCCCGGCGCGCGGGCCCCGTCCCGCCATCGTCGACCTCCCCGCCGAACACGCGAGCCTACGTACGCACGCGTCTACCGACGACGGTAGGCATCCGATGATCAGCAGGACAGAGCCTGCGACGAACGCGCCCCCTTCCGCCCCCTCGGTTCACTCCGAGCGCCTGCCCGGACGGGTGAATGAAGGGTGGGGGATGGATACACCTCTGGGTGGGGGAACCGAGGGGGAACCGTGGAGCGGCGGGAACGTGTCCCCGTGATCGCCGCTCCACGGCTCGAAACCTCGTCGGACCTCGTCGAACCTCGTCGGCCTCAGACGAAGACGGCAAGGCTCTTCGCCTTGCCCTTCTCCTCCTCCACCAGGGCGAGGACCTGCCCGGCGGGGTCGAAGACGGCCACGGCGCCCGCACCCGTGTACTGGTCGGGCATCTCCAGCCGTACGCCGTTCGTCAGCAGCCGTGCCCGCCGCTCGTCGACGTCCCAGCGGGGGAACGCGGCGGTGGCCGCCTCGGCGATCGGCATCACCGTCAGCTCCTGCTGCAACTGGTCGAGTGTCCGCGCCCCGTCCAGCTTGTACGGGCCGACCCGCGTCCGGCGCAGCGCGGTGAGGTGACCGCCGACTCCGAGGTCGGCGCCCAGGTCCCGGGCCAGCGCGCGGATGTACGTACCGGAGGAGCACACCACCGACACGACCAGGTCGAGTACGGGGGTGCCGTCGGCCGCGACCGCTTCCCGGACGTCGTACACCGCGAAGGAGGAAACGGTGACCGGGCGGGCCGGGATCTCGAACTCCTCGCCCTCACGGGCCCGTTTGTAGGAGCGCACCCCGTTGATCTTGATGGCGCTGACCTTGGACGGCACCTGCATGATGCGGCCGGTCAGCTTGGCGACACCGGCGTCGACGGCCTCGCGGGTGATCCCGGAGGCGTCGGTGGAGGAGATGACGTCCCCCTCGGCGTCGTCGGTGAGCGTGTTCTGTCCGAGGCGGACCGTGCCCAGGTACTCCTTCTCGGTCAGCGCGAGATGGCCGAGAAGCTTGGTCGCCCGCTCCACCCCGAGGACGAGCACGCCCGTGGCCATGGGGTCGAGGGTGCCGGCATGACCGACACGGCGGGTCTTGGCGATCCCACGCATCTTGGCGACCACGTCGTGCGAAGTGAAGCCCGACGGCTTGTCGACAATGACAAGCCCGTCGGGCGTCCTGGCGTTCTTCTGCGTCATTCGGCGGTGTCGTCCTCGTCCTCGTCCTCAGGCTTCTTGTACGGGTCCGCGTCACCGGCGAACGCGGCACCCGCGGACGCCTGGCGCACCTGCTCGTCGGAGGCACGGGCCTTGTCGAGGAGGTCCTCGATGTTCTTGGCCGTGTCCGGGAGAGCGTCCGCGACGAAGGCCAGCGTCGGCGTGAACTTCACACCTGCGGCCTGGCCGACGGCGGAGCGAAGGACGCCCTTGGCGCTCTCCAGGCCGGCGGCAGCGGCTGCCCGGTCCTCGTCGTCCCCGTACACCGTGTAGAAGACGGTCGCCTCCCGGAGGTCCCCGGTGACCCGGGTGTCCGTGATGGTGACGTGGGTGCCGAGCCGCGGATCCTTGATCCCGCGCTGCAGCTTCTTGGCCACCACCTCTCGGATGAGGTCAGCCAACCTCTTCGCCCGCGCGTTGTCGGCCACTAGTCCGTCTCCCGTTCTTTCTGTTCTGCGTCTCTGCGGTTCTGCGGTCTTGCAAGTCTGGTTCTTCGGCTCTAGTCGTCGTCGCCGTGGAGGCGCCGTCGTACGGACAGCAGTTCCACTTCGGGGCGACCGGCGACCAGTCGCTCGCACTGGTCCAGCACATCGGTGATGTGCCCCACGTCCCCGGCGACCACCGCCAGGCCGATGCCGGCTCTGCGGTGCAGGTCCAGGTGTTCGACCTCGGCCGCGCTCACCGCGTACTTGCGCTGGAGTTCGGCGACGATCGGGCGGACGACGGAACGCTTCTCCTTCAGCGAGCGTACGTCGCCGAGCAGGAGGTCGAAGGACAGAGTCCCCACGTACATGTGTGTATCCGGATGACCCGCCGGTGCGGGATCGATGGCCCCGCCGACGGTACGGGCGGGGACATCAAGAACGGTACAGCTTGCGGGCCGGTGGCTCGACGGGATTGTTCCTCACCCCCGCCGCCCCTACCCGTTCCCGTCCCCTGGGGGCTGCACCCCAAGCCCCCCCCCTTCGCGCTGAACGCGCTCGTCCTCAGACGCCGGACAGGCTGGATCTTTCAGCCTGTCCGGCGTCTGAGGACAAGGCCCGTTCAGGGCCGTAGCGGCGGTCCGGGGGCGGCAAGCACCCAGCAGACGCCCAGCTGGCCGACGGGGACTTCTCCCTGCCGGCCAGCTGAACTACACGCACTGCCTACCGCTTAGCCGCGCGGCTTCTCCCGCATCTCGTACGTCGCGATGACGTCGTCGACCTTGATGTCGTTGAAGTTGCCGAGGTTGATACCGCCCTCGAACCCTTCGCGGATCTCGGTGACGTCGTCCTTGAAGCGACGCAGACCGGAGATGTTGAGGCTCTCCGCGATGACCTTGCCATCACGCAGCAACCGCGCCTTGGTGTTGCGCTTGACCTCGCCGGAGCGGACCAGCACACCGGCGATGTTGCCCAGCTTGGACGAGCGGAAGACCTCGCGGATCTCCGCCGTACCGAGCTCGACCTCTTCGTACTCCGGCTTGAGCATGCCCTTGAGGGCTGCCTCGATCTCCTCGATGGCCTGGTAGATCACCGAGTAGTACCGGACGTCCACACCCTCGCGCTCCGCCATCTGCGCCGCGCGGCCCGCAGCGCGGACGTTGAAGCCGATGACGATGGCGTCGGAGCCGGTCGCCAGGTCGATGTCCGACTCGGTGACGGCACCCACACCGCGGTGCAGGATGCGGATGTCGACCTCTTCGCCGACGTCGAGCTGGAGCAGCGAGGACTCGAGAGCCTCCACCGAACCGGACGCGTCGCCCTTGATGATGAGGTTGAGTTCCTGCACCAGACCGGCCTTGAGGGCCTCGTCCAGGTTCTCCAGGGAGAACCGGACACCCCGGCGGGCGAAGTTGGCGTTGCGCTCGCGCGCCGCCCGCTTCTCGGCGATCTGACGCGCCGTGCGGTCCTCGTCGACGACCAGGAAGTTGTCGCCGGCGCCCGGGACGTTGGTGAGACCGAGGACGAGGACCGGGGTCGAGGGACCCGCCTCTTCCACGTTGTCGCCCTTGTCGTCGAGCATCGCGCGGACACGGCCGTACGCGTCGCCGACCACCATGGTGTCGCCGACCCGCAGGGTGCCTCGCTGGACCAGGACGGTCGCGACGGCGCCGCGGCCCTTGTCCAGGTGGGACTCGATCGCAATACCCTGCGCGTCCTGCTCCGGGTTGGCCCGCAGGTCGAGCGAGGCGTCCGCGGTGAGGACCACGGCCTCCAGCAGGCTCTCGATGTTGAGGCCCTGCTTGGCGGAGATGTCGACGAACATCGTGTCGCCGCCGTACTCCTCGGCCACCAGACCGAACTCGGTGAGCTGACCGCGCACCTTGGTCGGGTCGGCGCCCTCGACGTCGATCTTGTTGACCGCAACCACGATCGGCACACCGGCCGCCTTGGCGTGGTTCAACGCCTCGATCGTCTGCGGCATCACACCGTCGTTGGCCGCCACCACGAGGATCGCGATGTCGGTCGACTTGGCACCACGGGCACGCATGGCGGTGAACGCCTCGTGACCCGGGGTGTCGATGAAGGTGATGCGACGCTCTTCTTCGTTGACGACGGTCGCGACCTGGTACGCACCGATGTGCTGCGTGATACCGCCGGCCTCGCCCGCGACGACGTTCGTCTTGCGGATGGTGTCGAGGAGGCGGGTCTTACCGTGGTCGACGTGACCCATGACGGTCACGACCGGCGGACGCGCGACGAGGAACTCCTCGCCACCCTCGTCCTCACCGAACTCGATGTCGAAGGACTCGAGCAGCTCGCGGTCCTCCTCCTCGGGGCTGACGATCTCGAGGACGAAGTTCATCTCGTCCGCGAGGAGCCTCAGCGTCTCGTCGGAGACCGACTGCGTGGCGGTGACCATCTCGCCGAGGTTCATCATCACGCCGACGAGCGACGCCGGGTTGGCGCCGATCTTCTCGGCGAAGTCGGTCAGGGAAGCACCGCGCGACAGGCGGACGGACTGTCCGTTGCCGCGAGGCAGCATGACGCCGCCGACCGACGGGGCCTGCATGGCCTCGTACTCCTGGCGCCTCTGACGCTTCGACTTGCGACCACGACGCGCGGGACCGCCGGGACGACCGAAGGCGCCCTGCGTGCCACCACGGGCACCCGGACCACCGGGACGACCGCCGAAGCCGGGACGACCGCCGCCGCCACCACCGGGACCACCGGGACGACCGGCGAAACCGCCGCCACCGCCACCGGGACCACCGGGACGGCCGGCGAAACCGCCACCGCCGCCACCGGGACCGGCCGGACGGCCGGCGAAGCCGCCGCCGCCACCGGGACGACCGCCACCGGCGCCACCGGGACCACCGGGACGACCGCCGCCGCCACCGGGACCGCGGCCACCAGGGCCACCGCCGGGACGCGGGGTGCCCGCAGCGGGACGCTGCGGCATCATGCCGGGGTTGGGACGGTTACCACCGGGGCCGCCGCCGGGACGCGGAGCGCCACCGGGACCACCCTGCGGACGAGGCATGCCGCCCGGAGTCGGACGCGCGCCGCCGGGACCACCCTGCGGACGGGGAGCACCCTGGCCGCCGCCGGCGCCCTGCGGACGCGGAGCGCCGCCGGGAGCACCGGGGCCGCCCTGGCCGCCGGGACGCGGGGCACCGCCCGGACGGGGCGTCTGCGGACGCGCCATCCCGGTGGAACCACCGGACGTGAAGGGGTTGTTGCCCGGACGCGGGCCTGCGGGACGGGCACCGCCGGGACGCGGGGCGCCCTGGCCTGCCGGACGCGCGGCGCCCGGACGCTCACCACGGCCCTGGCCACGGTCCTGACCGCGGTCCTGGCCGGGACCCCGGTCCTGACCGGGACCCGCGGGGCGGGCGCCGGGACGCGGAGCACCGGGACGGGCACCGCTGGGACGCGGGGCCTGTGCGGCGGCCGGAGTGACCGGGGCCGACGGCGGAGCGGTGAACTCCGGCGTGGTCGGCGCCGCGGGGGCCGGCTTCGGCGCGGGCTTGGGGCCCGGCGTCGGGCGCGAGCCCTGGGCGGCGGGGGTGACCGGCGTAACCGGGGCACTCGGCGCACTGGGCGCGACGGGCGCCGCGGGGCTCTCGGCCACAGCGGGCTTGGGGGCCGGCGGCCGCGGGGCAGCCGGACGGGCCGACTGCGCCGGGGAGGGCGCGCCGGGCTTGGGGGCAGCCTTGCGCGGGGCGCCGGGCTTTGCGTTGCCCTGGAAGGCGTCTGTCAACTTGCGTACTACCGGCGCCTCGATCGTCGAGGATGCCGATCGGACGAATTCACCGAGTTCCTGGAGCTTGGCCATGACAGCCTTGCTCTCAACCCCGAACTCCTTGGCGAGTTCGTATACCCGGACCTTAGCCACTTCGCTCCTTTTAGGTCCGGGTTGCGGCCGGACCGTCGCTACTTCATGGGCGTACTCATCGCGTGCTCATCGAGTGCTCATCGCAATCTCGACCTACTTCCAACTCGCGGGGGTACCAGAGCCGCACGGGGTTCCGTGCGACACGTTTTACGGTGTTTCCTGCTCGACGTACCGGCGCAACGCCACCACGTCGAGCGCTCCCTGGACACGCAGTGCCCGTGGGAATGCCCGGCGGCGGACCGCCAGGTCGAGGCAGACCAGGGCGGGGTGCACGTACGCACCCCGGCCGGGCAGCGTACCGCGATGATCGGGGACGCATTCACCCTCGACCGCCACGGTGCGCAGCAGATCCTTCTTGGCCGCTCGCTCCCGACACCCCACACAGGTGCGTTCAGGGCATAGGCGGGCACGCGTCCGGCCAGACACTCCTAAGTCTACCTCCCCGCAGCGACCTCACCCCTTTGGGGGAAGAATCGAACGGCTGTTGTCGTGATCTCAGCCACCTGCGGCTTGGATCTATTCCCCCGCTAGTCCCGGGGCTGCTCAGCGGGCCGCTCGGACGGCTGCTCGGTGTCCGGGCGGATGTCGATGCGCCAGCCGGTCAGCCGGGCGGCGAGGCGGGCGTTCTGGCCCTCCTTGCCGATCGCCAGCGACAGCTGGTAGTCGGGGACCGTCACGCGCGCGGAACGGGTGGCGAGGTCCACGACCTCGACCTTGTTGACCCGGGCCGGGGACAGCGCGTTCGCCACCATGTCGGCCGGGTCGTCCGACCAGTCGACGATGTCGATCTTCTCGCCGTTCAGCTCGGCCATGACGCTGCGCACCCGGCTGCCCATGGGGCCGATGCAGGCACCCTTGGCGTTCAGGCCGCTGCGCGTCGACCGCACGGCGATCTTCGTGCGGTGCCCCGCCTCACGGGCGATGGCGGAGATCTCCACGGAACCGTCGGCGATCTCGGGCACCTCCAGCGCGAAGAGCTTCTTCACCAGGTTGGGGTGCGTGCGCGAGAGGGTGACGGACGGACCGCGCACGCCCTTCGCCACACGTACGACGTACGACCGCAGCCGCAGCCCGTGCGTGTAGGTCTCCCCGGGGACCTGCTCCTGCACCGGCAGGATGGCCTCCAGCTTGCCGATGTCCACGAGCACGTTCTTCGGGTCGCGGCCCTGCTGGACGACACCGGTGACGATGTCGCCCTCGCGGCCCGCGTACTCGCCGAGCGTGGCGTCGTCCTCGGCGTCCCGCAGGCGCTGCAGGATGACCTGCTTGGCGGTGGTGGCGGCGATCCGGCCGAAGTCCGACGGGGTGTCGTCGAACTCTCGTGCCTCCTGCCCCTCCTCCAGCTCCTGGGGGTCCTCCTTCGCCCACACGGTCACATGACCGGTCTCCCGGTCGAGCTTCACGCGCGCGTGGCGGCGGCTTCCCTCGGTGCGGTGGTAGGCGATGAGGAGGGCCGACTCGATCGCCTCGACCAGCAGGTCGAAGGAGATCTCCTTCTCCCGCACCAAGCCCCGCAGGGCACTCATGTCGATGTCCACGGCTACGCCTCCTCCTCTTCCGTCATGTCCTGCTCATCTTGCTTGTCCTGCTTGTCCTTGCGGTTGAACTCGACCTGGACGCGGGCCTTGTCGATGTCGGCGAAGGCGAGCCGACGGGCGGTGGCCTTCCGGCCCTTCACGCCCGGCACTTCGAGGTCCAGGCCCGTGTCGTCCACGGTCAGGATTCTGGCGACCAGTTCCCCGCCGCCCTCGGTGAGCTGGAACCTCACCAGCCGCTCGACGGCACGGACGTAGTGCCGGTGCTCGGTGAGTTCACGCTCGGCGCCGGGGGTGCCCACCTCCAGGGTGTACTCCCCCTCGCCCATCGCGTCCGTCTCGTCGAGCTTCGCCGAGAGCGCGCGGCTCACATCGGCGATCGCGTCCAGATCGGCGCCGTCGTCGGAATCGACGACGACCCGCAGCACTCTCTTGCGCCCGACCGACTCCACTGCGATCTCTTCGAGATCGAGACCCTGCGAGCTGACGAGCGGCTCCAGGAGCTCTCGAAGCCTCTCGCTCTGGGTGGTGCTCATCCGGGTGACTCCTCGGCCGCGTGTGCTGTTGTGGGTAGGTCGCGTGTCAGGTCAAAGGGTATCCGGTCCCGGAGGGTGTTGCCGTCCACCGGGACGCCGCCCGTCGCCCGGCTGCGCCGGTGGCGGGCGGTGGGCCCGGGCGCGGGTACGGTGATCGCGGGCGTGCTGCCCTTCCCTGGTGTCCCGTTCGTACGAGCCCTCCGAGGACGTCTGCCGTGCCGTTCCCCCCACCCTCGCGCACCCTGCCGGGGACCCCTTCGGGTCCGCGCCGAAGGACTCTGCTCGCCTCGGCCGCGGGCGCCGCCCTCCTCGTGGGCTGCACCGCCGAGCCGGACACGACGGCCACGAGTGCCGGCAGTCCGTCGGTCGCCGAGCGCACGCGCGCGCGTGCGGCGCGCGACAGCACGGAGCTCGCACGGCAGTACGACGCTGCGATCTCCGCGTTTCCAGTACTGGCGGACCGGCTGTCGGAGCTGCGGGCGGAGGTCGTACGGCACGCGAAGTCGTTCGGAGGCGGCGAGCCGACACCGACGCCCACGCCCACGCCCACCTCGGCATCCGCGTCGCCTTCGGCTTCTGCGGCGCCGGCGAACGAGCGGGAGGCCCTCGCCGGGCTCGCCGCCGCCGAACGGACCCTGGTGGACCTGCGCACGAAGGCACTCCTGGAGGTGCCGGGTGAGCTGGCGCGGTTGCTGGCCTCGGTGGCGGCTGCCGGTGCCGCGCATGTGTATCTGCTGACGGAGGGTGCGAAGTGACGGGAACAGCGGCAAAGAAGGCCGAGAAGGACACTGCCGAGCTGACCGCCCTCCAGGCCGCCCTGGGCGCCGAACACGCGGCGGTGTACGGGTACGGAGTCGTCGGCGGGCTGATCGGCGGGGCCCGCATGGGCGAGGCGCGCGCCGCGTACGACGCCCATCGGGCCCGGCGCGACGAGCTGGCACGCGCGGTGCGGGCCCTCGGGGGTACGCCGGTGGCCGCGGCGGCCGGGTACGCCCTGCCGTTCCCCGTGTCGGACTCGGACGCCGCCGTCCGTCTCGCGGCCGAGCTGGAGGAGCGGGTCGCCGGGGTGTATTCCGACCTGGTCAGGGCAACCCTGGGGGAGCGGCGCCGGACGGGCGCCGAGGGGCTGAGGGAGGCCGCTGTACGGGCGGTTCGCTGGCGGGGCGGGAGCGTACCCTTCCCTGGTCTTGTCGAGCGGTCCGGCTCCGCGTCGGCACCGGCCACGGCGTCGGCGACACCCACGGCGTAGCCCGTACCGCATCCCGCGTACCGGAAGGAAACGACTCGCGCATGGCTTTCGAACCGCCGCCCCGTCTGGTGAGGGCGCTCGGCGAGACGGCACCGGACGGTGACGACTGGCTGGCGCGGCTGCCCGTGACGGCTCAACAGGCCGTGGATCTACGCGTGTTGACCGTGGAGCGGGTACAGGCTCCGGGCGGTCGCAGCAGCCTGGTGGTGCTGGTACGGCGGGCTGACGGTACGCCCGCCGTCCTGAAGCTCGCGCCGCGCCGGGCCCGGCCGGAGAGCGAGCGGGCCGCGTTGGCGCACTGGGGCGGGGCGGGTGCGGTGCAGTTGCTTGAGCCGTCCGCCGCCTCCACCGGTGAGGGTGTGCTGCTGCTCGAACGGCTGCATCCGGATGTGTCGGTGCGGTCGCTGCCCGAGGCGAAGGCCCTGCTGGAGGCGGCGGGGACGCTGCGGCGGCTGTGGGTCGAGCCGCCCGCCGGCTGGGACGCGGTGTTCGAGACGGTGGCGGCCCGGACCGGGCGACAGGCCGAGGCGATGTCGACGAGTGCCGGTGCGGACGCCGAGGTGGCTCCGCTCGTCGACGCGGCGCTGGCCGCGCGCGAGGAGTTGCTGGTCACGCCGCCCGAGGCGCGGTTGCTGCACGGTACGTTCCGGCAGAGCAAGGTGCTGGCCGGTGGACGGGTGCCCTGGCTGGCGGTGGGGCCGGATCCGGTGGTCGGTGAGTGCGCGTTCGATTTGGCGCGGCTGGTTCGGGACCGGGTGGAGGATCTGATCGGGTCGTCGTCGGGGGCGGCGATCACTCGACGGCGGGTGAAGCGGCTTGCCGAGTCGTTGGACGTGGATCAGGAACGGTTGCGGGGGTGGACGTTGTTCAGGGCTGTGGAGTCGGGTGTGCGGGCACTGCGCGTGGGGCGGCCCAGGGATGCGGAGTTGTTGTTGGAGTTTGCTGGGTGGCTTTGAGGTATTCGGTCTCGTTGTCGGCTGCGGGTTCGTCGTGGCTGGTCGCGCAGTTCCCCGCGCCCCTGAGGGGCGCGTCACCTGGGCCTGAGTTTGAGGGCCAGGACCGGGCAGTCGGACGCTGCTCTGCGGGCTCGTTTGATCGTTCTGGCGGGGATCGGGGCGCCGTCGACGAGTGGGTAGCCCCATTCGTCCAGCGTGATGTGTTCCGGGAGTAGTTCCGCGCACAGGCCGTGGGCCTTGCAGGATGTCCAGTCGATGTCGATCGTCGTCGTTTCGTGGCTCTGGGGCATGTCAGCGCCTCTCGTCGGGGACCGGCAGCAGCGGGGTCACGTCGGTCGCCGTGCAGTGGCCGGTCGCGTGGGCGTCGAGTTCGGTGGCGAAGGTGGTCAGGGCCGAGCGGACCAGGCGGACCGTGCCGTCGGGGTGGTGGCAGGCGCCGCGGCCCTCGACGAGGCCGGCCCAGCGGGCGACGTCCGCGCGGACCGTGCCCTGGGGGCCGGGGGCGGCAAGGGTCCGGAATGCGGCGGCGATCCGGGGCAGGCCGTTGAGACAGGGGCCGCACCGGCCCGCCGACTCCAGGGCCAGGTACCGCAGGACGCGGGCGGTTTCGGCGAGGCCGCAGCGGTCGGCGGGCAGTACGGCGAGTACGCCTGCCCCCAAGTGGGCGGTGTCGAGCGGAAGTCGGGCCGCTTCCGGAGCCGGGATCCAGGTGCCGTGGTAGCCACCGACGAGGACCGAACCGGTGGGGCCCAGTGGCAGCAGCCTGCCGATCGGCATCCCGAACGGGGCCTCGACGACCCGCACCTCACGTCCGGGCACATGCACCGTGCACAGCGCGCTGCCGGGTTCCGAGGGCGTCCCGGCGGCCCGGAACCAGTCGGCACCGTAACGGGCGATCAGCGCGAGGTGGGCCAGGGTCTCGACGTTCTGGACGAGGGTCGGGGCCCGACGCACTCCGCGTTCCCGCACCGGCGGGTGCTGGTACTGCGGGAGGGCGGCGCCACCGGAGACGTACGAGGCGAGGGCGGAGGACTGGCCGGACAGGAACCGTCGGGGAACCCGGACGACCTTGACGGACAGCGGATCGCGACGGCGCTCGGCGAGGGCGGCCTCCAGATGGCCGGCACCCGCCTCCACCGCGAGATACGCCTCCCCGGCCCCGACCGCCTCGGCCGCCAACTGGAGCCCGTCCAGGACGAGATGGGGCGAGAGATGCAGCAGTGTCTTGTCCTTGCGGCTGGCGGGCTCCCCCTCGGCACCGTTGGCGACGACCACCGGGGCACGGCCCGTCCTGCGTCCGGCGTCGGCCACGGAGACGAGTTTGCGGTACGTGGCGAAGGCGGCTCCGCCGCGGCCGGTGAGGCCCGACTCGGCGACGGACTGCAGGAGTTGGGGCGGACTGCCGTACGAGACGGGTCCGTACCGCTGCTCGTGCGTGGCGAAGTCGGCCGGGGTGCCGCCGGGGGCCAGGAGGCGGGGCGACATGAGGACCTCGGTGTACGTGGCGGTCATGAGCGGGCCCCTTCGAGCGTGCGTTCCGGTGTGTGGAGCAGGGCTGCCGGGGTCCGGCGGGAGGCGCGTACGGCGTGGGCCGTGCGGATGGCGAAGGCGACGAGCACGGCGGCGACGCAGGACACGGTCAGCCAGGTCATCCAGTCCGCTCCGGTGTCCGTGCCGATGCCGATGCCGTGGACGAGGGCGATCGGCCAGGAGGCGTACGCGAGCCAGTGCACGGCACGCCAGGTGCGGTGGCCGAGGCGGGCGCGCAGGAGGCTGGTGACCAGTACCGCGAGCATCAGGTCGAGGGCGACCGTGCCGAGGCCCAGCCAGAGGGGCTGATAGGCGGAGACGAAGGGCACGAGGACATCGAGGGGGGTGATGTCGACGTAGCCGTCGATCACCGCGGCGGCTATGTGAAGCGCGAGGAAGGCGGTGGCGGAGAGCGAGAGGGTGCGGTGGAGGGTCACCGTGCCGAATCCGGGGAGGCCGGGGAGTCTTCCTCTCAGCCTCACGGCGATACCGAGCAGGACGACGACGGTGAAGAGCATCAGGCACACGGCGCCTGTCGCCCGGTTGGCGTACCAGAGCGTTTCGGAGGTCACGGGGTTGCCTCCGGGGGTGTGGTGGTTCGGATGGTGGTGCGGGTGGTGGTCGAAAGCGGCCAGCCCGGTGTCGTCACGACCGTTCCGTCCGTCGTCACGAGCCGCGCGGGGAGGCCCAACCCCGTCAGCCAGCGTTCCGCGCCCGTGCCCTTCACCAGAGCCGCCGTGCTCGCCGCGTTGGCGTCGGCGCAGTTGGCCGCCGCCACCGAGACCGTGCGCCAGGGCGTGCGGGCGGGGAGGCCGGTGTCCGGGTCGATGATGTGGTGGAGGGTGTGGTCGCCCCGGCGCCAGTGGCGGGCGGCCGTGCCGGAGGTGGCGAGGCCGCCGCTGTGGAGGCCGATCGTGGCGTACGGGCCCTGGGTGGGCGGCTCTTCCGCCGGGCCGGTGATGTCCTGGACGCGGACGCGCCAGCCGCCCGCCGGAGGCTCGCCGGCGACCGCCGTGTCGCCGCCGAGGCTCACCAGGACTCCGCACCCGGCGGCCCGGGCGAGCGTTCGCGCGGCCCGGTCGGCCGCCCAGGCCTTGGCCGTGGCGCCCAGGTCGAGGCGGATGCCGGACGGGACGGTGACCGTGCCGGTCGTGCGGTCCAGGTGGATCCGGCGCCAGCCGGGGACCCGTCGCACGGTGAGCCGTACCGGGCGGTCGTCCTCCTGGATCAGGGTGAAGTCGCGGTCGTAGCCGAGCGCTTCCAGCGCCGAGCCGACCGTCGGGTCCACGGCTCCGTCGGTCTCCTCGGCCGCGCGCAGGGCCACGGCCAGGGCCTCGGCGAGCAGCGGGCTGACCCGGGTCGGGCGGCCGTCGGTGCCGTCCAGGGCGGAGAGTTCGGAGTCTGCGCGGAAACGGCTGCAGGTGGCGTCGACCTCGGCCAGATGGCGGGCCAGGAGGAGGTTGCAGGAGTCCAGCAGGGCCGGGTCGGTGGTGACGAGCCGGACGCTGGTACCGAGGGCGCGCCAGTCGGCGGCGGCCGTGGGGCGGACCGCGGTGGTCGTCACGACGCCCCCGAGGTGGAGTCGGCGGAGCCGCTGGAGTCGGAGGAGGTCAGGTCGTCCGAGGAGGACTGGAGACCGGCGGAAGAGTTGTCCGACGTGGACGAGTCCGTCGACGAGGACGATGTATCCGTACTGGTGTCCGTGCCCGTACCGGTGTCGGTACTTGAGCCGGTGTCCGTGCTGGTGCTCGAACTGGATGTCGAGTCCGAGTTACTGCTCGCCGTCGTCGTCGCGTCCGACTCCATCGTGCCGACGAGGGCGAACACCCCGGCAGCCGCGGCCAGCGAGACCGCCGCCGCCACGGCCGCCGTGCGCCGCATCCCTCTGCGCACCGCCGCGGCGGCTCCCCGCTCCTGCTCCCTGACCGTCATGGCCGTTCCCCTCCGTAGGATGTGACTCTGTGTCACGCCCTACGTTCGGGGAACAGCCTGAGAGAAGTCTGTGAGGCGTCCATACGCCTCCCGAGAACTCTCTGAGAGCAGGATTTAAACAGTCGGGCGGTGAAGGTCAGGCGGTGGCCGTCAGGCGGGCGATCGCTTCCTCGACCGTCAGTTCCTCGCGCTCGCCCGTCCGGCGGTCCTTCAGTTCCAGGACACCCTCGGCCGAACGGCGGCCCGCCACCAGGATCTTCGGTACGCCGATCAGCTCGGCGTCCGTGAACTTGACGCCCGGGGAGACGCCGGCCCGGTCGTCGACCAGGACACGGGCACCGGCCGCGGCCAGCTTGTCGGAGACGTCGAGGGCCAGTTCGGTCTGGAGGGCCTTGCCCGCGGCGACGACGTGGACGTCGGCCGGGGCGATCTCCTTCGGCCAGCACAGGCCCTGCTCGTCGGCGTGCTGCTCGGCGAGGGCCGCGACCGCGCGGGAGACGCCGATGCCGTACGAGCCCATGGTCACGCGGACCGGCTTGCCCTGCTGGCCGAGAACGTCGAGGCTGAGGGCGTCGGCGTACTTGCGGCCGAGCTGGAAGATGTGGCCGATCTCGATGGCGCGGTCCAGCTTGAGGCCGGTTCCGCAGGCCGGGCAGGGGTCGCCCTCCTGGACGACCACCGAGTCGATGTACTCGTCGACCTCGAAGTCACGGCCGACGACGACGTTCTTCGCGTGCAGACCCGCCTTGTTGGCGCCGGTGATCCACGCGGTGCCGGGGGCGACGCGCGGGTCGGCGAAGTAGCGGACCTTCTCCAGACCCTGCGGGCCGACGTAGCCGCGTACGAGGTCGTCGCGGCCCGTGAAGTCCTCGGCGGTGACGAGTTCGACGGCGGCGGGTGCGAAGTGCGCCTCGACCTTGCCCAGGTCGACCTCGCGGTCACCGGGGACGCCGATCGCGACGATCTCGCCGTCCACCTTGATCAGGAGGTTCTTGAGGGTGGCGGAGGCGGCGACGTCCAGGTAGGCGGCGAGCGTCTCGATGGTCGGGGTGTCGGGGGTGGGGATCTCTTCGAGAGCGGGGACGGCCGAACCGTCCACCGGCTGGAGCGCGTACGTGATCGCCTCGGTGTTGGCGGCGTAGTCGCAGCCCGGGCAGTCGGCGAAGGTGTCCTCGCCGGCGGCGGCCGGGGCGAGGAACTCCTCGGACTTGGAGCCGCCCATGGCGCCCGCGGTGGCGGCGCAGATGCGGTAGTCGAGGCCGAGACGCGCGAAGATCTTCTGGTACGCCTCGCGGTGCAGGGCGTACGACTGGGCCAGGCCCTCGTCCTCCGTGTCGAAGGAGTAGGAGTCCTTCATCAGGAACTCGCGGCCACGCAGGATGCCCGCACGCGGGCGGGCCTCGTCGCGGTACTTGTTCTGGATCTGGTAGAGGATCACCGGCAGGTCCTTGTAGGACGAGCACTGGTCCTTGACCAGGAGGGTGAAGATCTCCTCGTGGGTCGGGCCGAGGAGGTAGTCGCCGCCCTTGCGGTCGTTGAGGCGGAACAGCTCGGGGCCGTACTCGTCCCAGCGGCCGGTCGCCTCGTACGGCTCCCTCGGCAGCAGGGCGGGGAGCGTGACCTCCTGGGCGCCGATGGCGTCCATCTCCTCGCGGACGACGCGCTCCACGTTGGCCAGGACCTTCTTGCCGAGCGGCAGCCAGGACCACAGACCGGCGGCGGTACGGCGCACATAGCCGGCCCTGACCAGCAGCTTGTGGCTGAGCACCTCGGCGTCGGCGGGGTCGTCACGCAGTGTCTTGACCATCAAACGGGACATGCGCTGGACCTGGGCCTGGGCCATGATTCTCGACTCCTGCTGCGTAAGGGTGATGGCAGGAGGTTAGCCGGGGGGTGCGGGACGGTGGAAATCGGTAACGCTCGCGCGGCTCCTCGGCTTCAGCGGCGGCGCAGCGGGAGCGGGGCGCCCATCACCGCGTAGGGCTTCGGGGCGCTGGGGAAGAGCACCTGGCGCGCGAGGTCCTCGTAGCCGAGGGAGTGGTACAGGCCGCGGGCCGGGCTCTCGGTGTCGATCGCGGAGAGGATCGAGCGGGGTTCGGCGGCGGAGTCGGTGATCGCGGTGATGAGGGCACGGCCGACACCGATGTTCTGGAAGGTCGGGTGGACGTGCAGCTCGGTGATCACGAAGGAGTCGTCGAGCCAGGCGTCGTGGCCCTGTCGGCGCAGATACGGCTCGACGACGGTGGACCACCAGTGCGTACGGTCGTTCGGCATGCCGTACACGAACCCGGCGAGCCGTCCCTCCGGGGTGGTCGCGCCGAGCGCGCGGGCGCCGGGGTAGGTCAGATGCCGCAGAACGATCTGCCTGCGTACGGCGACCTCGTCGGCGCCGAGCCCGAACGCCACGGCCTGGACGGCGAGCGCCTCGTCGACCCGGGCGGCGAGGTCGAGGGGGCCGACGACCACGTCGTGGGGGCGGCGGTGACGGTGGTCCTGACCGGGGAAGCGCGGCATGTCGGGAGACTACAGGGGGTGCGGAGTGTCCTTGCGGGGTGCGGACCGGATGTGGCTGACCCCCGCTCCCCCGGATCGCTCGGACAGCACCCGGACATCACTCGGACAGCACTCCGACAACGGGGGTCATTTCGGATCGGGATGCTTCAGAACAGGACGCTCATGAACGCGCCGACTTCCTGGAAGCCCACCCGCAGATATGTCCGGCGGGCGGGAGTGTTGAAGTCGTTCACATACAGGCTGACCACCGGGGCCACGTCCGCGAGGGCGTAGCGCAGTACGGCGGCCATCCCGGGGGCGGCGAGGCCCTGGCCACGGTATTCGGGGGCCACCCATACGCCCTGGATCTGACAGGCCTGCGAGGTCGCGGCGCCGATCTCGGCCTTGAAGGCGACCTTGCCGTGCTTGTCGAGGCGGGCGAAGGAGCGGCCGGAGCCGACCAGTTCGGCGACCCTGGCCTGATAGAGGAGACCGCCGTCGCCTGCGAGTGGCGAGATTCCGACCTCCTCGGTGAACATCGCCACGCACGCCGGCATGATCGTCTCCATCTCGTCCTTGAGTATGCGGCGGACGTACGGATCCGGGGTGACGAGAGCGGGATCGGGCAGCCGGTCGGTGACCATGAGGGGCTGGTGGCGGCGGACCTCCCTGGCCGGGCCCCAGTTCGGTTCGAGCAGCCGCCAGAGCTGGGTGGTGGCTTCGGCGGGGCCGACGATGGAGGAGCAGCGGCGGCCCGCTCGCCTGGCGCGGTCGGCGAAGGCGCGTACGGCACGCGGGGTGGCGCAGATCGGGACGAGGTTGGCGCCCGCGTAGCAGAGGCTGGTGAGCATGCCGTCCTCGTACCAGCCCCACATCTCGCCGCCGAGGCGCCAGGGGTCGAGGCCTGCCACCTGAACACGGGAGGTCACGAAGGCGTTCGCTACCGGCTCGCGGCCGAGGACGGCGAGCGCTGCGTCCAGGTCGCCCGGGTCGAGCACCCGGGAGGTGGTCTGCGTCAACACGTGCGGGGCCTCACCGATGCGGTCTGCTGATCTCCGCACTGTACCTGCGGAAGCTGAGCGGCGTCGCCCTGTGGTGGGCACCGTTCGCTTGTCAGTGAGCCCTGGCTCGGCTTGCCGTCCCTGGGGGCCTGCGGCCCCCAGACCCCCGCTTCGGCCCTGAACGGGCCTTGTCCTAAAGCGCCGGACGGGCTAAAAATGCCGGCCGGCGCTGGATATCAGCCCGGCCGGGAAATCCAGCCTGTCCGGCGTTCGAGGACGAGCGCGTTCAGCGCGAAAGGGGGGCTGGGGGCGCAGCCCCCAGGAACAGGATGGGACGGGTAGGGGCGGCGGGGGCGAATCAACCCGCGACGGACACCGAAGGCTCTCCGGAAGCGATTCCGTCCGCCTCCATCTGTTCGGCGATCTTCAGGGCTTCCTCGATGAGGGTCTCGACGATCTTCGACTCGGGGACCGTCTTGATGACCTCGCCCTTCACGAAGATCTGGCCCTTGCCGTTGCCCGAGGCGACGCCGAGGTCTGCCTCGCGGGCCTCGCCGGGGCCGTTCACCACACAGCCCATGACCGCGACGCGCAGCGGGACCTCCATGCCCTCCAGGCCGGCCGTGACCTCTTCGGCGAGCTTGTAGACGTCGACCTGGGCGCGCCCGCACGACGGGCACGACACGATCTCCAGGCCGCGCTGGCGCAGGTTCAGGGACTCCAGGATCTGGTTGCCGACCTTGATCTCCTCGACCGGCGGCGCGGAGAGCGAGACGCGGATCGTGTCGCCGATGCCCTCGCTGAGCAGCGCGCCGAAGGCGACCGCCGACTTGATCGTGCCCTGGAATGCCGGGCCGGCCTCGGTCACGCCCAGGTGGAGGGGGTAGTCGCAGGCCGCCGCGAGCTGCCGGTAGGCGTTGACCATGATCACCGGGTCGTTGTGCTTGACGGAGATCTTGATGTCCCGGAAGCCGTGCTCCTCGAAGAGCGACGCCTCCCACAGCGCCGACTCCACGAGCGCCTCGGGGGTGGCCCTGCCGTACTTCTGGAGCAGTCGCCTGTCGAGCGAGCCGGCGTTGACGCCGATGCGGATCGGTGTGCCGTGGTCCTTGGCGGCGCGCGCGATCTCCTTGACCTGGTCGTCGAACTGCTTGATGTTGCCGGGGTTCACCCGGACCGCGGCGCAGCCGGCCTCGATCGCGGCGAACACGTACTTCGGCTGGAAGTGGATGTCGGCGATCACCGGGATCTGCGACTTGCGCGCGATCGTCGCCAGCGCGTCCGCGTCGTCCTGCGTGGGGCACGCGACCCGCACGATCTGGCAGCCGGACGCCGTCAGCTCGGCGATCTGCTGGAGCGTGGCTCCGATGTCCGACGTACGGGTCGTCGTCATCGACTGCACCGACACCGGTGCGTCTCCGCCCACGGCCACCGAACCGACCTGGATCTGTCGGCTCTTCCGGCGTTCGGCGAGCTTGGTCGGAACGGTCGGCATGCCGAGAGAAATCGCAGTCATGTGCTGTGCAACCCCAAGTTGTGGTTCAAGGTCCGGCCCCGGGAACAACGGGCTCCAGGCTTCGAGATTACGGCACGTGCCCAGGCCCGAGCACATCCCGCACGTAAACCCACCCATTGGGGAACGGCCGGACACAGCGAGGTCCTTCCGCTGTGTCCGGCCGCCGTGAATCCGCGGGAAACCCCTGGTGGCTAGGAGATGCGCACGGGGTTGACCACATCCGCCACCAGGACGAGGAGCGTGAAGCAGATGAAGAGTCCCGCCACCACATAGGCGACCGGCATCAGCTTCGCCACGTCGAACGGGCCCGGGTCCGGGCGCTTCAGCACCTTTGCCGTGTTCCGTCGCAGTGACTCCCACAGGGCGCCCGCGACATGGCCGCCGTCAAGCGGCAGCAGCGGGAGCATGTTGAACAGGAAGAGGGACAGGTTGAAGCCCGCCACCAGCATCAACGCCATGGCCAGCTGTTGGGTGGGCGGGATGTCCAGGGTGAAGATCTCGCCGCCCACGCGGGCCGCGCCGACCACGCCCATCGGGGAGTCCGACGCGCGTTCGCCGCCGTCGAAGGCCGCGTTCCACAGGGCCGGGATCTTGCCGGGCAGGCTCGCGATGGAGTCGACGGCCTCGCCCATCCGGTCGCCCATCCAGGTCACCGAGTCGCCGAAGTCCTGGCGGACGATGCCGCTGGCCGCGCTGAAGCCGAGGAAGCCGGCCGTGACGTACTGGCCCTGGACGATCTGGCCGCTGGAGTCCTTCTTCGCGACCTGGTTCGTGGCGATCTTCGCGTGGAGGGTGACCTGCTCGCCCTTGCGGTCGACGACGATCGCCACGTCCTTGCCGGGGTTGGCGCGGATCTCGTCCGAGAGCTTGTTCCAGGTGTCGACCTGGACCCCGCCGAAGGAGAGGATCTTGTCGCCCGCCTTGAGGCCGGCCGCCGCAGCCGGGGAGGCCGCGTCGGTCTTGCGGCAGTCGTCGCGGCCCTCGCTCTGGGCGATGACGCACTGGGAGACCGAGCTGACGCTGGTGGTCTGCTGCGAGACGCCGAAACCCATGAGGACGATCAGGAACAGTGCCACCGCGAGGATCAGGTTCATGAACGGGCCCGCGAACATCACGATGACGCGTTTCCACGGCTTGCGCGTGTAGAACAGGCGCTTCTCGTCGCCCGGCAGTATCTCCTCGAACGACTGGGCGCGCGCGTCCTCGATCATCCCGCGCCAGGGTGAGGTCGAGCGGGCCTCTATGCGGCCGTCCGGGCCCGGCGGGAACATCCCGATCATGCGGATGTAGCCGCCGAACGGGATCGCCTTGATGCCGTACTCGGTCTCACCCTTCTTGCGCGACCAGATCGTCGGGCCGAAGCCGACCATGTACTGCGGGACGCGGATGCCGAAGAGCTTCGCGGTGGAGAGATGTCCCAGCTCGTGCCAGGCGATCGACACCAGCAGGCCGATCACGAAGACGACTATGCCCAGGACCATCATCAGTGTCGTCATGCACGGGCCTCCGCCGTTGTCTTCGTCTGTTGTGTCAGTTCCCGGGCCCTCGCCCGTGCCCAGGACTCCGCTTCAAGGACGTCCGCGACGGTCAGGGAAGTTCCCGTACGAGGTGTGCCGTGCTCCTCGACCACCCGGGTCACGGTCTCCATGATTCCGTTGAACGGTAGCCCGCCGCTCCGGAACGCCTCGACGCACTCCTCGTTGGCCGCATTGAACACCGCGGGGGCCGTGCCCGCGAGCTGCCCCACGTGCCGGGCGAGGCCGACCGAGGGGAACGCCTCGGTGTCGAGCGGGAAGAACTCCCACGTCGACGCCCTGCTCCAGTCGAAGGCGGGGGCCGCGTCCGGGACGCGCTCCGGCCAGCCGAGGCCGATCGCGATGGGGCCGCGCATGTCGGGGGGCGTGGCCTGGGCCAGTGTGGATCCGTCCGTGAACTCAACCATCGAGTGGACATACGACTGCGGGTGCACGACCACCTCAATGCGGTCGAAGGGAATGTCGTAAAGGAGGTGTGCCTCGATCACCTCCAGGCCCTTGTTGACGAGCGTCGCGGAGTTGATGGTGATCACCGGGCCCATCGCCCAGGTGGGGTGCGCGAGCGCGTCCTCGACCGTCACATCGGCCAGCTGTGCCTTCGTACGGCCGCGGAAGGGGCCGCCGGACGCCGTGACCACGAGCTTGCGCACATCGGACCGGGTGCCGGCCGCGAGGGCCTGGAACAGGGCCGCGTGCTCGGAGTCGACCGGGATGATCTGGCCGGGCCCGGCCACGGCCTTGACCAGCGGGCCGCCGACGATGAGCGACTCCTTGTTGGCGAGCGCGAGGGTGCGGCCCGCCTCCAGGGCGGCGAGGGTGGGGGCGAGGCCGATCGATCCGGTGATGCCGTTGAGCACCGTGTGGCAGTCGGCGGCTGCGAGGTGGGTGGCCGCCTGCGGTCCGGCGAGGATCTCGGGGATCGGCTCCCCGGCGCCGTACCGCCTGTTCAGCGCCTCGCGCAGGGCCGGTACGGCGTCCTCGCGGGCCACCGCGACCGTGCGTACCCGCAGCCGGTGCGCCTGCTCGGCGAGGAGCTCGACCCGGCCGCCCGCGGCGGAGAGCCCGGTGACCCGGAAGCGGTCCGGGTTGCGCAGCACGAGGTCGATGGCCTGGGTGCCGATCGACCCGGTGGAACCGAGGATCACCACGTCCCTGGTGCCGCCTCCGGCCACGGGGTCGAAGACGAGGTGCGGGTCTGCGAGGGGGGCTGGACTGTCCGTCATCCCTCCATTGTGGCCGCTGCCACCGACAGTGAGGACAGCGCGTCCCTCGGGCCGAGTGTCCATAAGCGAAACCCACATAAAGATCGTGTGATAACACTTCTTTCCTGGCCGGTCGACGACCGGTCGGTCGTGGACGAAATCCTTGGGGGGATCTCGATGCGTATTCGACGCGCTGCCCTGCCCGCGCTCGCGGGCGCCGTTGCCCTGACCGGCGCGGTTCTCAGCACTCCGGCCGAGGCGGCCGGCGGGGTCGTCATCCGGCACGTGTGGTTCGACAGTCCGGGTTCGGACAACGGCTCCAACGCCTCCCTCAACGGGGAGTGGGTGGAGATCAAGAACACCAGTTCGGCGCCGATATCGCTCAAGGGCTGGATCCTGAAGGACGTCGCCAATCACAAGTACACCTTCGCCAATCTGAAGATCGGCGCGGGCAAGACCATGAAGATCCGCACGGGCAAGGGGACCGACAGTGCGGCCACCAAGTTCCAGAAGCGTTCCTGGTACGTCTGGAACAACACCAGCGACACGGCGATCCTGACGAGAGCGAACGGGTCGAAGGTCGACGACTGCAAGTGGACGACGAGCGACCCGAGCGACAAGTGGTGCTAGCTCCGCTGTAGGGCCAGTTCTTCGACTGCGGGTCCGCTGTGGCCTGTCGCGCAGTTCCCCGCGCCCCTGGACGGCTGCCCCTTCGGGGCGCGTCCAGGGGCTCGGTGTCAGCGGATCGGGCGGTGGACGTTCTCCTGTTCCGACGGGCCGGGGGTGGCGTCCGCGATCCAGGGGCCCTCCCCCGAGAGGTCGACGACGCCCTCCTCCAGCCAGGTGTACGTGCCGGCGAGTACGCCCTTGACCACCGCGCGGTCGATGTCGTCGGTGTTGGTCCACAGCCGGCCGAATAGTTCCTCGACGCGGACGCGGGCCTGGCGGCAGAAGACGTCGGCCAGTTGGTAGGCCTCGCGGCCGTTCCGGCCCTGGGCGCGCAGGAGTTCGGCGCGTACGCAGGCCGCGCTCATCGCGAACAGTTCGGCGCCGATGTCGACGATCCGGCCGAGGAAGCCCTGCTTGGTCTCCATCCGGCCCTGCCAGCGGGACATGGCGTAGAAGGTGGAGCGGGCCAGCTTGCGGGCGCTGCGCTCGACGTAGCGCAGATGCGGCGAGAGGCCGACGCCCTCGTACTTGAACTCGGCGTACGAGCGCGGTAGTTGACCGGCTCCGGTGACCAGTTTGGGCAGCCACTTGGCGTAGAAGACACCGGCGTTCGCGCCCGCCCTCGCCTTGTCCGGCAGTGACTTGTCGGGGTCGATGAGGTCGCCCGCGACCGTCAGATGGGCGTCGACGGCCTCCCGGGCGATCAGCAGGTGCATGATCTCCGTCGAGCCCTCGAAGATGCGGTTGATCCGCAGGTCGCGCAGGATCTGTTCGGCGGGGACCGCCCGTTCCCCGCGGGCGGCGAGCGACTCGGCGGTCTCGAAGCCGCGGCCGCCGCGGATCTGGACGAGCTCGTCGGCCATCAGCCAGGCCATCTCGGAGCCGTACAGCTTGGCGAGGGCGGCCTCGATACGGATGTCGTTGCGGTTCTCGTCGGCCATCTGGGAGGAGAGGTCGAGTACGGCTTCCAGGGCGAAGGTCGTGGCCGCGATGAAGCTGATCTTCGCGCCGACCGCCTCGTGCAGCGCGACCGGCTTGCCCCACTGCTCCCGTACGCCCGACCACTCCCGGGCGATCTTCAGGCACCACTTCCCGGCGCCCACGCACATCGCGGGCAGCGACAGGCGGCCCGTGTTCAGGGTCGTCAGGGCGATCTTGAGGCCCGCGCCCTCTGGGCCGATCCGGTTGGCGGCCGGGACCCGCACCCGGTGGAGGCGGGTGACGCCGTTCTCCAGGCCGCGCAGGCCCATGAAGGCGTTGCGGTGTTCGACGGTGACGCCCTCGGAGGCGGTCTCGACGACGAACGCGGTGATGCCGCCCTTGTGACCCTCGGACTTCGGTACGCGGGCCATGACGACGAGGAGGTCGGCGACGACTCCGTTGGTCGTCCAGAGCTTCACGCCGTCCAGGACGTAGTCGTCGCCGTCCGGTACCGCGCTGGTGGCGAGCCGCGCCGGGTCGGAGCCGACGTCCGGCTCGGTCAGCAGGAACGCGGAGATGTCGGTGCGGGCGCAGCGCGGCAGGAACTCGTCCTTCTGCTCCTGGGTGCCGAAGAGCTTGAGCGGCTGCGGTACGCCGATCGACTGATGGGCGGAGAGCAGTGCGCCGAGCGCCGGGTTCGCGGAGCCGACCAGGGCGAGGGCCTTGTTGTAGTAGACCTGGGTGAGGCCGAGGCCGCCGTACTTGGTGTCGATCTTCATGCCGAGGGCGCCGAGCTCCTTGAGCCCGTTGATCACCTCGTCGGGGATCCGTGCCTCGCGTTCGATGCGGGCCGCGTCGATCTTCGTCTCGCAGAAGTCGCGCAGCCCGGCGAGGAACTCCTCGCCACGCTGCGCGTCCTCGGTGTCCGGGAGCGGGTGCGGGTGGATGAGGTCGAGCCGGAAGCGGCCGAGGAACAGTTCCTTGGCGAAGCTGGGCTTGCGCCAGCCCTGTTCCCGGGCGGCCTCCGCCACCTGGCGGGCCTCCCGCTCGGTGACCGTGGGTTTGGCGGAGGGGTCGGCGGTGGGTTTGGCTGGGCTTGCGGACATGAGGCACACCTCGCCGCGAATTGGGATCATGAGGACCGTACGTTACTGATCGGTGCTACTCGATCGTTGGTACCCGATTACGGGCGCCCCCACCAGTCCTCGCGCAGCCATCCGCCGGGGCAGGCCCTCGACGCCCCCGCCCGTCGGCCGGTGCGGACCGATCGGGCCCAGCACTCCCCAGCGGCCACCGTCGGGTGGGAAAGTTGCCATGCTGGCTGAGAAAGCCCCGAAAAACCTTGTCGAAGCGCTTCGACAACATATGGACACCCAACCCGGGTGGGGTTACTGTCGTTCCACCCTCACTCGCCTTTATCCGTCGCCGTTATCCGTTACGCGCACTGTCGAAGCGCTTCACACAATACTTGGAGAGCTGGATGGTCACCCTCGCCGAGGTCGCCCAGCACGCCGGAGTCTCGGCGAGCACGGTGAGCTATGTCCTCAGCGGCAAGCGGTCCATCTCCGTGGGCACCCGGCAGCGGGTCGAGCAGAGCATCCAACAGCTCGGCTACCACCCGAACGCGGGCGCCCGGGCGCTGGCGAGCAGCCGCTCCAACATCGTCGCCCTGATGGTCCCGCTGCGTACGGACATGTACGTGCCGGTGATGATGGAGATCGCCATCGCGGTGGCCACCAGCGCCCGCACCTACGGGTACGACGTGCTGCTGCTCACCGGCGAGGAGGGTCCCGACGCCGTGCGCCGCGTGACCGGCAGCGGGCTCGCCGACGCGATGATCCTGATGGACGTCGAACTCGACGACGAGCGGCTGCCGTTGCTGCGCGGGACGGACCAGCCGTCCGTGCTCATCGGACTGCCGGCCGCCACCGAGGGCCTGACCTGCGTCGACCTCGACTTCGGGGCCACGGGCGCGCTGTGCGCCGAGCACCTCGCGGAGCTCGGGCACCGCGACATCGCCGTCATCGGCGAGGCCCCCGCGGTCTACGAAAGGCACACCGGTTTCGCCGAGCGCACGCTCGACGGACTCCGTTCCCGGTCGAGGGAGTTGGGGGTGCGGGTGCTGCACCGGCCGTGCGAGGGCGGGTACGACGCGATGACGGTGACCCTGGCCCGGATCTTCGACGAACGGCCGGGCACCACGGGGTTCGTCGTGCAGAACGAGTCGGCGGTCGAACCGCTGCTCGCGCTGTTGCGCCAGCAGGGGCGGGCGGTGCCGGAGGACGTGTCGGTCATCGCCGTCTGCCCGGACCAGGTCGCCACCCAGGCCTCGGTGCGGCTGACGTCCGTCGCCATTCCCGCACAGGAGATGGGGCGCCGAGCGGTGGAACTGCTGATCGCCAAGCTCGAAGGGCATGGGAGTGACGAAGTCGCTCTGATCACACCCGAGTTGACGGTACGGGCCAGCACCGGGCCGGCCCCGGCCACCTCCTGATCCTCGCTCACTGGTCCCCGATCCCCCGCGCCTCGCCCGCGTCGGCCGACCTCGTCCGGAATCGACCACCACAACCGAAGACCTCACCCGAACACCGACCCGACGCCCGGGCCTTCCAGGGCCGTCGGGGCACCCCCGCCTGTCCCGGAACGGCCCGCCAGAGCCGCGCCGGGTTCCCCCACAGCCACCCCTCCCCCACTCCTTCCTTCAGGAGCCGCCACGTGAACCAGCCCGCCGATTCCCTGCCCCCGTCAGGCGCGGTCAGCCTCGCGCAGTCCTCTCCCACCGTCGGCACGTTCCGTGAGCGGGACGGTGCGCTGGAGTGGAGCGGCCGGCAGGAGACCGTACGGATAGAGCCCTGGGGCCCGGACGCGGTCCGGGTCAGGACCCGGCTCGGCGGGCCTGTTCTGGAGGGGCTGCCGGGGGCCCTTCTGGACGAGCCGGAGTCGACGCCGTACACCGTCAAGATCGATGACGGGCAGGGGCAGTTGACCGTCGGCGCGCTGACCGTCGAGGTGAGCGCGGAGGGCCTGATCCGTTTCCTGCGCACCGATGACGCGGCCGAGCTGCTCGCCGAGGAGCGGGCGCACTTCTGGTGGCCGGGCTCGCGTCTCTACACAGCGGTCGGCAACGGCTACCACCGGCTGGAGCAGCGGTTCGCCGCCTACGAGGACGAGAAGCTGTACGGGCTCGGCCAGCACCAGCACGGCCTGTTCGACCAGAAGGGTGTGGTGCTGGACCTGGTGCAGCGCAACGCCGAGGTGTCCGTGCCGGTGCTCACCTCCAGCCGCGGTTACACCCTGCTGTGGAACAGCCCGGCGATCGGGCGGGTGGAGCTGGCGGGCAACGGGACGCGCTGGGTGGCGGATTCGGCCCGGCAGATCGACTACTGGATCACGGCCGGGCAGCCGGCCGACGCCCAGCGGCGCTACAGCGCGGCGACGGGACGTACGCCGATGCTGCCGGAGTGGGCGGCGGGCTTCTGGCAGTGCAAGCTGCGCTATCGCACGCAGGACGAACTGCTCGACGTGGCAAGGGAGTACAAGCGGCGCGGGCTGCCGCTGCGGGCCATCGTGTGCGACTTCTTCCACTGGACGCATCTGGGTGACTGGAAGTTCGACCCGGCCGAGTGGCCCGACCCGGCCGCCATGGTCGCGGAGTTGGCGGAGATGGGCGTCAAGCTCGTCGTGTCCGTCTGGCCTTCGGTGTCGCCGCTCTCCGAGAACCACCAACTCATGGAGCAGCGCGGCTACTTCATCGGTACGCAGTACGGCCCGATGGCGCACGCGGACTGGCCGGACAAGGGGGTCGCGTCCACCGTCCAGGTCGCGTTCTACGATGCCACCAACCCCGAGGCCCGCGAGTTCGTGTGGTCGAAGATCCGGGACAACTACCTTGCCCCGTACGGCATCACGGCCTTCTGGCTGGACGCCTGCGAGCCGGAGCTGAAGCCGGGCTTCCCGGAGAACCTGCGGTACTGGGCGGGCCCGGGCCTGGAGGTCGGCAACCTGTACCCCGTCGAGAACGCCCGCACCTTCTACGAGGGCCTGATCGCGTCCGGCGAGGACGAGGTGATCAGCCTCAACCGCTCGGCGTGGGCGGGCAGTCAGCGCTACGGGGCCGCCCTGTGGTCCGGTGACATCGGTGTCGACTTCCCGACCCTGCGCCGCCAGATCGCGGCCGGTCTCAACACCGCCCTGTCCGGCATCCCCTGGTGGAACACCGACATCGGGGGCTTCCACGGCGGCGACCCGGACGATCCGGCGTACCGCGAGGTCATGGTCCGCTGGTTCCAGTTCGGCGCGTTCTCGCCGCTGATGCGGCTGCACGGGTTCCGTGACCCGGGGATGCCGCTGGGTCCCGACATGACCGGCGGGCCCAACGAGGTGTGGTCGTACGGTGAGGAGGCCGGCGCGATCCTGGAGCGGTACGTGCGGCTGCGTGAGCGTCTGAAGCCGTATGTGCTGCGGGTCATGCGTGAGGCGCACGAGGAGGGGCTGCCGGTGATGCGTCCGCTGTTCCTGGAGTTCCCGGACGATCCGGCGGCCTGGTCGGTCGACGACGCGTATCTCTTCGGGTCTGACGTGCTGGTCGCGCCGGTCCTGACGGCGGGCGCGACGGATCGTACGGCGTACCTTCCGGCGGGGGCGATGTGGACGGACGCGTGGACCGGTGAGGTGTACGAGGGTGGTGCGGCTGTGACGGTGGACGCGCCGCTGGACCGGATCCCGCTGTTTCTGCGGGACGGGGTGAGTCTCCCGATCGCCGAGTAGTGGCTGGCGCCGGCTCGCGGGAGCGGGTCGGGGGTGGTTCGGTCTGGGGGCGGGTGCGGGGACGTTGTGGCTTGTCGCGCCGTTCCCCGCGCCCCTGTAGGGGCGGTCTCCCGGGCGTCGAGTAGTGGCTGCCGCCGGCTCACAGGGGTGGTTCGGATTGAGGGCGGGTGCGGGGGCGTTGTGGCTTGTCGCGCCGTTCCCCGCGCCCCTATTGGGGCGGTCTCCCGGGCGTCGAGTAGTGGCTGCCGCCGACTCGCGGGGGTGGTTCGGTCCTGGGGCGGGTGCGGGGGCGTTGTGGCTTGTCGCGCCGTTCCCCGCGCCCCTATTGGGGCCGTCCTGGGGGGCGGTGAGTTTGTTGGGTTGGGCTTTTTGCAGACTTGTTCGGCGAACTTGTCGTGCTGTTCCCGTGGAAAGGAAACCCCTCTCGTGTCTGCCGCTTCTCTCCCGCTCACGGTGGCCAATCTCTTACTCAGGCCCTCGTTGGGTTCACGGCGCGATCCGGACCGGGTGTTCGACCGGATCGCCGACAAGGCGGGGCGGACGGACGGCGACGAGCGGTTCGTCGAGGGGTTTCGGCCGCTGCTTGCCGAGTGGGCCGGCGACGAGGAGTTGTCGCCGGTCGGCTGGCAGTCCGCGCAGGCCCACATCCGCAGGCATCTCACCAACCGGGCCCGGGTTCGGCGGCTGATCGCCGAGCATCCCGCGATCACCCAGGAGCCCATCGAGAAGCCGGTGTTCGTGGTGGGTCTGCCGCGTACCGCCACCACGCTCACCCACAGCGTGCTGTCCCTCTCCGACGAGCACCGCTGCCCCCGGTTGTGGGAGCTGCTCGCCCCCGGCCTCGACCCGTCGCCCGGAGAGCGGCGCAAGGCGGTCACGGCCGCGCGCCGGACGCTCGACGGCACCTATCTGCTCAGCCCGCGCTTCCGCGAGATCCACCCCATGACCGCCGAGGGCCCCGAGGAGTGCACCTTCCTCCTGCCGCACGCCCTGGTGCCGTTGTCCCAGGCCCGGCTGCCCGAGTACCACGCCCAGCAGTTCGCGCGGGACTTCGTCCCCGACTACCGTCACCTCAAGGAGTGCTTCCAGGTGCTCCAGTACGGTCGGCCGCGGCGTCGCTGGATCCTCAAGTCCCCCATGCACACCGGGAATCTCGACGCCCTGCTCACCGTGTTCCCCGACGCCACGCTCGTGTGGACCCACCGCGACCCGGCGACCGCCGTCGCCTCCTTCTGCAGCCTGGTCGAGTGCGGTATGTCGCTCTCCCGTCGCACGGTCGACCTGCACGCCCTCGGCGCCACCTGGCTCGACCTGCTCAGCGGCTCCGTGCGGCGCGGACTCGCGGCCCGGGCCGAGGTCCCCCGCGAGGCGGTGGTGGACGTGCCGTACTCGTGGCTCGGTTCCGACCCGGCCGCCGGCGCCCCCAAGCTCTACGCGGCCGTCGGCGCCCGCTGGACCGAGGCGGATGCCGCCCGGCTCCCCACGGTCGCCACCCATCTCAGGGGCAGCCGCCCCCACCGCTACGACCTGGCCCGTTACGGACTGACCCGCGCCGACGTCGAGACGGCCTTCACGGAATACAACGCCCTGCGGGCCGAGGTCGACCGTGCCTGAACGGCACGGCCGGCCCCGGCCCTGTCACCTGGCTGCCCGCGTCAGCTGCTGCTGACCGTCAGGTTGTTGGTGGTGAAGTTCAGGCCGCCGGAGGACGAGGTGACCTCGAACCCGAACTGCACGTCACCGATCGTCTCGTTGCCGAACCAGCCCTTGGTGTCCTTGATCCACTTGAGGATCGGCAGGACGTTGACCGTGCCGGACGTCGAGTTCGAGGTGCGGATGAACGAGAAGACCTCGTTCGCGCCGTTGTTGCCCTTGTAGACGGTCCAAGTGTGGCCGCCCAGCGTCACGTTGCCCTGCGAGGTGCCGAGCGGGCCGACGGCTCCGGTCTTGTTGACCCAGAGCATGATCTCGTAGTCGTAGTCGGTGTCCCAGATGTCGTACGACGTGTTGTACGCGCCGGACGACGGGACCGAGACGTTGTAGCTGCTGGAGAGCGAACCGAGCGAGGTGATCGACTTGTTGATCACCTTCTTGGAGTTGGGGTAGGACTTGATGCCGCCGGTGTTGGGGTGGTCGGCCCAGACTCCCCAGTTGGTGCCGGAGTTGGCCCAGATGCACTGGCTGCCGGCCGGCGCGGAGGGGGTGCCGCCCCAGATGTTGTTGTAGAGGGTGTAGCCGTTCAGTGAGGTGCTGCCGTACTGGGCGCAGGAGTTCCAGACGGCCGCCGAGGCGGGGGCGGAGGCGAGACCGACGGTGGCGCCGAGTGCGAGAGCCGGGGCCAGCAGGACCTTGGTGATCCGGCGCAGGGTGCGGGTGCGTGTTGCCATGGGGGTTCCTTCCATGGGTGGGGGGAAATACGGGTGGGGGGTGGGGGGTGTGCTGCTTCCTGTTGCGCTGTTCCTCGGTGCGGTTACCGCGGCCCCAGGTCGAGGACGCGGTCCTCTCCGGCGACGAGATCGAGCGTTCGTGCGCCGGAGGAGGTTCTGAGGTCGATCCGGTGGCTGCGGGTGGGGCGTACGACGGCCCGGCCCCGTCCGGGTCCCCAGTCGAGGTCCACCTCCGCGCCGAACCGCGTCCGTACGCCCCGGAGCAGGCCGGTGGGGCAGGACGCGGGGAGCGCGGGCAGCAGGACCAGCCGGTCGGGGGTCGACTGGATGAGCGCCTCGATGAGCACGGCGGGCAGGGCGTGGGCGGCGTCCGCGTTGTAGACGTCACGTCCCGGGTAGTGGGCGCTCATCAGGGAGGCGTGGAAGAAGTCGCCGTCGAGCACCTGGCCGAGGGCCTGGGTGACCCGTTCGCCGTCGCGGAGGCGGGCGGCGATCAGCGCGTGGTGGAGGTGTCCGTGGGCCGAGTCGTTCTCGGCGCCCCGGAGTTGGAGGGCGCGGTGCGCGGCGGCGGCGAGGTCCGGGGTGTCGTACGGGTTGATCTCGTCGAGGGGCCAGACACCGTAGAGATGGCTGAGGTGCCGGTGGTCGTAGGTGTCGTCCAGGCCGGGCCAGGCCCATTCGGCGAGCGCGCCGTCGGAGTTGACGCGGTGCGGGGGGAGCCGGTCGGCCAACGCCCGCCAGCGGTCGGCCCGTTCGGGGTCGTCGGGGTGGTGGTCGGCGGCGGTGAGCAGGGCGTGCCGGGCCGCCGAGAGGTCCATGGCGGCGTTGACGGAGCCCCAGCTCGCGTTGGCGGGACGGTTCTCCGGTGAGTAGGAGGGGACGACCACGAGGTGGCCGTCGGCGTCGGTACGGGTGAGGAAGTCCTCGTAGAACAGGGCGACTTCGGCGAGCAGGGCGGTCGTACGGGGGTCGCGGACGCCCTCGGTGTCGTCGTGGTCGACGAGGGGCTTGAGCAGCCAGTCGGCGCCGGCGGTCCACAGGTGGAGCGGGTACTCGCGGCTGAAGTGGTAGATCAGCCCGGACTCTCCGTCGGTGTGCGCGGGCGCGGCCACACCCCGGGCGCCGAAGACCGCGCGGGCGTTCTCCCGCCAGTCGTCGACCTGACGGTGGATCAGGGAGGCGTGGGCCTCGGTGACTTCGGGGAGAGCTCCGGCCGCCGCGGACGCGATCTGGAGGTTGAGGTTGGCGTCGGTGGTGAACGCGCCGGACCAGGCGGTGTCCCAGTCGCCGGTCCACAGGCCGACCAGACGGGGCGGGCACATCCCGCCGGCGGAGAGCAGGTGGTAGCGGCCGGCTGCGAAGAGCCGTTCCAGGAGGGCCGGGCTCTTGGTGCGGGTGAGCAGCGCGGCGCCGGGCAGGCAGCGTTCGGTCTCGTCGGCGGCGAGGTCGAGGGTGACGCGCTGGTAGGCGGTGCGGTGGAGGGGCGTGTGGCGGGCGAGGAGACGGTCGTAGGTCCGGTCCCCGGGCCAGGGCTCGCCATCCGTGTCCGGCAGCAGCTCCCGCAGGGCGCGGGTGTGGTCCGCCGTGTCCAGTTCGCCGATGTGCCGGACGACGCGGGTCAGCAGCAGCACGGACTCCGCGCCCTCGACACGGACGCCGGGCGGGGTGATGGTCGTGTTGCCGCCCGTGGGCACCACGAGGGTCACCCCGGTGTACGCGCGGTCGCTGTCCGGGTAGCGGGTGCGGAGGGTGAGCAGGGCGCCCTCGGGTGTGCGCACCACGCTCTGGCCGACACCCAACTCCGCCGGGGCGCCCGGGAGTCGGTGGTCGAGGCCGATGTCGAGGGTGAGAGCCGGTCCCCCGGCGTCGGCGGTGACGTACTGGACGACGACGTCGTCCTCGCGGGACACGAAGACCCGGCTGCGCCAGCCCTCGCATCCGGCGTCGGTGACCCCGGTGGTGAAGTCGACGGACCGCCGGTAGCCACGCCCCTCCCCCTCCGGTGCTCCGCCACGCAGCCGCACCTGGAACGCCGGGTGGAAGGGCTGCACCCACTGCAGTTCCCGCCCGTCGGTGAAGCTCTCGGCGGCGGTGGTCTCCCCGGCCAGCAAACGGTCCTGGAGGGAGGCCAGTCGGTCCGCCAGCCGTGGCGGCTGTGCGTGCTCGCCGCCGTTCGGGCGGACAAGGGTGTGGTGCGTGACGATGACGCGGTCGCTCTCCGGGTCGCCGAACACCAGGGCGCCATGGCGGCCGTTGCCGCTCAGATAGCCGTCCTCCCAGCGGGCGGCGGGGCGTGGCTCCCAGGTTCCGTGGACGGGCCCGTCGGTCATGTCTTCAGCACCGCCACTCCGTACCGGCCCAGCGAGATCGCGTCCGTGACGGTGTCCCCGGTCAGCAGGTCCCGGTGGACACCGGGCACCTGGACGGTCACCGGATCGGAGCCGTGGTTGAGCACGAAGAGCAGCTCACCGCGGCGGACCGCCTCGACCCCGTCGGGCAGCGCGTCCAGCACCGGCCGGACACCCGCGTCGGCGCCGATCCTGGCGAGGAGGTGCCGCAGCGCGTCCGGCTCGGGGAGCGTGGAGACGTACCAGGCGCGTCCCTTGCGCAGCACCGCCGGCAGCCCGTCGAGTTCGCCGCCCTTGTACGGGGTGACCTCGTCGGCGCCGTCGGCCTCCAGCTCCTCGGACCACAAGTGCCCCTGGAAACCGTCCACTTCGATCGTCTCGCCCACGTCCAGCGGCCACCACTCGTGCAGGGTGCCCAGCCCGAACAGCTCGCGCAGCCGGGCGTCCATACCGCCGGGCCGTACCCGGTCGTCCTCGTCGGCGACTCCAGTCAGGAAGCCGCAGACGAGGGTGCCGCCGCCGCGCACGTACGCGAGGAGGTTGTCGATCGCCGCGTCCGTGAGCAGGTACAGCTGCGGTACGACGACGAGCCGGTAGGCGGACAGGTCGTGCTCGGGGTGGGCGAAGTCCGTCGCGAGGTGCGCTTCCCACAGGCCGCGGTGCCAGGCCCGTACGACCTGCGGGTAGTCCACCTCGGAGGAGAGCCGCCCGTCCTGGGCACCGCCCCACCAGGCGTGCCAGTCGTGGAGAACGGCGATGTCGTTGGGCGTGTGACTGTCCGTCACCTCGCTGCTGATGGCGGCGAGTTCTGCGCCGAGCTGCTTGACCTCCTGGAAGGTGCGGCCCTGCTCGCCGGCGTGGCTGACCATGCCGGAGTGGAACTTCTCGGCGCCCTGCCGGGACTGGCGCCACTGGAAGTAGCAGACGGCGTCGGCGCCGCGCGCCACCGCCTGGAGCGACCAGAGGCGGTTGAGGCCGCGCGGCTTGGGGTGGTTGACACCCCGCCAGTTGACCGGGCCGGCCGCCTGTTCCATCAGCATCCACGGACCGCGTGCCTGCGAACGCGTCATGTCCTGGATCAGCGCGCCCTGTTGGGCGCCGAGCGGGTCGCGCGGATCGGGGTAGATGTCGACCGAGACGACGTCCTCCTCCTGGGCCCAGCGCCAGGCGTCCTGTCCCACCCACATCGGCATGAAGTTGGTGGTGACCGGGAGGTGCGGGGTGTGGCGGCGGACGATGTCGCGTTCCGCGAGGTAGCACTCCAGGAGCGCGTCGGAGGTGAAGCGTTTGAAGTCGAGCACCTGGGTGGGGTTGCGCATGTAGTGCGGGAGGCGCGGCGGCAGGATCTCGTACCAGTCGCCGTACCCCTGGCTCCAGAACGCCGTCCCCCAGGCGGTGTTGAGGGCGTCCAGCGTGCCGTACCTGTCCTGGAGCCACCGTCGGAACGCGGCGGCGGACTCGTCGCCCCAGTCGTAGGTGCAGTACTCGTTGTTGATGTGCCACATGGTGAGGGCGGGGTGGCCGCCGTAGCGGGCGGCCAGGTCCTCGGTGATGGCGGCGGCGTAGCGCCGGTAGACGGCGCTGGAGTGGGCGAAGTGCTGGCGTCCGCCCCACCATTCGATCCGCCCGTCCTCGGCGACGGGCAGGGTCTCCGGGTGCAGCCGGCCCATCCAGGGCGGCGGCGAGGAGGTGGGCGTGGCCAGGACGACGCCGACGCCGTTCTCGTGCATCAGGTCCATCAGCCGGTCCAGCCAGCCGAACTCCCTCGCCCCTGGGCGTGGTTCGAGTTTCGCCCAGGAGAAGACGCCGAGTGTCACGGAGTTGACCCCGGCGTCCTTCATCAGCCGGACGTCCTCGGGCCAGCTCTCCTCGGGCCACTGCTCGGGGTTGTAGTCACCGCCGAAGAGGATGCGCCCCCGGGTGGCGTCACCGAGCCCCGGCATCAGACGGGCTCCCCGTACTGGATGCCCCGCCCGTTGGTGGCGACGTAGACCCGGCCGTGGATGCGCGGGTCGCCGGTGATCGCGGCGCCGGTCCAGCCCCACTGATGGGCGTCGTCGTTGATCCGCGTCCAGGTCCTCGCCTCGTCGTCGGAGCGGTAGATGGCGGTGATGGTCTCGGTGGAACCGACCAGGTAGATCGCCGGGTAGGAGGCACCCTCGGCCGCCCGGCCGAACCCGAGCGTGTACGAGGCCCAGCAGCTGGTCACCTTGGTGAAGGTGGCACCCGCGTCGGTGGACCGGTAGAGCCCGTTCCACTTGACGCTCAGCCACAGGTCACCGGAGCTTCCCGGCGCCGCGGCCAGCTCGAACTGGCTGTCGCCGGAGGGCAGTCCGCTCGCCCGCGCGGTGAAGGTGAGACCGCTGTCGGTGCTGGCGTACAGCGTTCCCGTGTCGGTGTCGTAGGCGTAGAAGCGGGTCGGGTCGGCCGGGTCGGCGACCGGCGTGGCGCCCTTCGGGACGGAGGAGACCTCGGACCAGGTCGTGCCGTTGTCCGTGGAGCGCTGGGCCGGGTACTTCGTGCCGTCCCAGTGCACGAAGGTCCACAGCAGCACGCTGCCGTCGGCGTTGGTGGCGATCGGCCCCGGTGCGTCCTTGGCGATGGCGGGCTGGGCGGCGAAGGGCGCCCAGCTCTTCCCGCCGTCGTTCGAGAAGGCCCCGTTGCCGTTGTCGCCCCACCCCGACCGGACGACGTACGACGGCTTGGCGGCGGCCTGGGCGAGTCCCGTCGCCGATCCGAACACCGGGTTCGACGCCATGCCGCGCGACGGGGACGAGGTGAGTCGCTCGTGGTACATCACACCGATGTCCCCGAGGCCGCTGAGCAGGTGCGCCTGCCCGACCGGGGGTGAGATCAGGTGGCGTACGGACGTCTCCTCCAGGCCTCGGATCTGCGGGGCCCAGTGCTTGAGGTCGCGGGTGCCGTAGAGGGTCGCGCCGGTCCCGTACACGATGTGCCGGGAGTCGTAGGGGTCGAGGGCGAGCGCCTGGATCCACCAGCCGAACTTCGGCTTGTCCTTGCCCCACTTGAGGAAGGGCGTCTCGGACACGTCGAACACGGCGCTGTCCTTGAGGGACGTCCAGGTGCGACCGCCGTTCGTGGAGCGGAACACCGTGTCGATGTCGGCCCAGCGGTTGTTGGTGGAGACGACGAGGGTGCCGGCCCGGCAGGCGTCGACGGCGACCCCGCCGTAGGCGAAGTTGTCGGCGGAGCCGTCGGCGGTGGTCCCGCCCGGCTCGACCGGGGTCACGTCCGTCCAACTGCCGGTCGTGGTGCGCAGCTTGTGCACACTGCCGTCGGACTGGCCGTTGGGCCCGGGCGCGTTGGCGTACGTCACGTACAGGTCGCGGGTGTGCTTGTCGTAGGCGGCGCGGATCGGGACCTTGGCGGAGGTGGCGCCGACGGGCTGGCCCGGTACGGCTTCCCAGGTGGTGCCGTCGGAGGTCCGGTACAGGTTGGCCGTACCGGCGGTGCCCTTGCCGTCGCCGTCGCCCCACCCGGCGTAGACGGTACGGCCGGCCGCTACCAGGAAGATCACGCCCTGGCCGCTCGCGCTCGGGGTGGCCGGGAAGGTGCTCGCCGGTGCCCAGGTGGCGCCCCGGTCGGTGGACTTGAGGAGGCCGTCGTGCCGGGTGCCCAGCCACAGGGTGTCGCTGTCCCGCGGGTCGACGAGCAGCCGCTCGCCGGCGCCCCGTCCGTCCTCGTTGGCCCCGAGCTTCACGGTCAGGTCGGTACGGGCCCAGGTCGCGCCCCGGTCCTCGGACCGCAGGACGGCACCGTTTCCGGCCCACGACTGGGCGTACGTCCCGAGGGAGAGGTAGACGCGGTCGGGGTGCGCGGGATCGACGGCGATCGCCTCGACGCCGAGGAGGTTCCAGTCGTCCCACCCGAGGTGATCGGTGAGCGCGGTCCAGCGGGCGGCACGCTCGTCCCAGCGGTAGGCGCCGCCGATGTCGGTACGGGCGTAGGCGAGACCTCGGACGGAAGGGTGGAAGAGCACGCCGGTGACGAATCCGGTGCCCCCGATGACTGCGGTGCGCCAGCGGTAGGCGGGGGCGGCCGCAGCGGAGGCCGCCTGGGCCGCCGTACCGGACAGGGACACGGCGGAGACCGCGGCGACGGCAGCGGTCGCCGCAAGAACGGCACGTCTACTCGGACGGGACGCAGGCATGACTTACCTCGATCTGAAGAAAAGGGGGGAGAAGACGCGCCCCCAGGGGGCGCGGGGAACTGCGCGATCAACCACATCGGCCCGCGGTCGCCACCAGACCGCAAGAGGCACCCCGTACAGCGAACCTGGACGTCAGCCCTTGACCGCGCCGGTCAACATGCCCTTCTTGAAGTGCCGCTGCACGAACGGCGACGCCACCGCGACCGGGATCAACGCGAGGACCATCACGGCCATCTGCAACCCGAGCGCCGACAACTGCCCGGTACGAACCGCCTGTTGCAGCCCTGTGGGCGACGCGGTGTTCTTCTGGACCAGCTGGATGAGCACGTTCTGCAACGGCATCATGTCCTGGTCGCTGAGATAGATGGACGCGTTGAACCAGGCACTCCAGTACCCGACCGCGTAGAAGAGTGAGATCACCGCCAGCACCGCCCGGGACAGCGGCATGATGATGGTCAGCAGGATCCGCAGATCCCCGGCCCCGTCGATCCGCGCGGACTCGGTGAGCTCGGGCGAGATGCCCATGAAGAAAGCCCGCAGGACGAGGATGTTGAAGACGCTGACCGCGCTGGGCAGGATCAGCGACAGATAGGTGTCGGTGAGCCCCAGCGACTGCACCAGAAGGTACGTCGGGATGAGGCCGGCCCCGAAGAACATGGTCGCCATCATGGTGAGCAGGAAGAACCGGTGTCCCATGCTGCCGGGCCGGGACAGCCCGTAGGCCGCGAGCACCGACACCGCCATCGAGAACAGTGTGCCGAAGAGCGTGACACCGACCGAGATCGTGATCGCCCGGCTGACCTGGCCGCCGCTGAGCAGCTCCGTGTAGTTGACGAAGGTGATGCCCTGGGGGATCACCACGAGACCGCCGACGCGGTCGATCACCGGCTTCGGGGAGAGACTGGTGACGATCACGATCCACAGCGGGCCGAGCACCCCCAGACAGCAGAGTGCGAGGAAGACGCTCTTGGCGGTGATACCGGCCTTGTTGGGCTCCTCCTCCCACGCGGGGCGGGCAGGGGCCTGGAGGCTGCGGACGAGCTGCGTGTTGAGGCTCACTTCTTGTACACCCCCTGCTCGCCGAGCAGGTGCGCGAACTTGTTCGCGCCCAGGACGAGACACACTCCGATGGCTCCCTTGACGAGGCCGACCGCGGCCGCGTAGCTGAAGTCGCCGTTCTGGATACCCATGTTCCACACGTAGGTGTCGAGGACCTCGCTGACTCCCACGCCGACCGCGTCCCGCTGGAGCAGGAACTGCTCGAATCCGACGCTCAGCGCGTCACCCACCCGCAGGACGAGCAGCAGGGCGATCACCGGGCGCAGCGCGGGCAGGGTCACGTGCCACATACGGCGCCAGCGTCCCGCGCCGTCCATGGCGGCGGCCTCGTAGAGGTCGGTGCTGACGGCGGCCAGCGCGGCGAGGAAGACGATGATCCCCCAGCCGGCGTCCTTCCAGACGGCCTGCGCGGTGACCAGGTACTTGAAGAGGTCCGCGTTGGTCATCAGGTCGAACCCGCTCCACCCGTGGTCCTCGAGGGTCTGAGCGATGATGCCCGCGCCGCCGAAAATCTGCTGGAAGACGGTGACCACGAGGACCCACGAGAAGAAGTGCGGCAGATACATGATCGCCTGTGCCACGGCCCGCACCCGGGGCCGGATCACGCTGTTGATGACCAGCGCGAGGGCGATGGGGATCGGGAAGAACAGCACCAGCTGGAGCACGAACAGCACGATGGTGTTCTTCGCCGCGCCCCAGAACAGCGGGTCGTCGAGCATCCGCGAGAACTGCTCCACGCCGGCCCAGGGGCTGTGGAAGATCGCCGTGATGCCGTTGCTGGAGACGTAGGGGTCGTAGTCCTGGAAGGCGACGACGTTGCCGAGCAGGGGGACGTAGTTGAAGAGAAGGAGCAGGAGGATGACGGGCAGCGTCATCAGGATGAGCGCGCGGTCGCGGCGCAGCCGGACCCGCCAGGGGACCTTGCCCGCCTTGCTCGCTCGACCTGCCTTGCCTGCCCTGCCTGCCCTGCCTGCTTTACGGGCCTTGCGCGGCACCCGTTCCGTCGCCACCGCTGCGGCGACCGCTGCCGTCGGTTCCTCGACGGCCGCGGGAGAACGAGTCCCGTCGGGCCTGCTCCCGGCCGTGAGAGACATCAGTTGCCGCTGCCGTTCTTGTCGATGAGCTGCTGGTACCAGTCGCGCAGCTTGTCGCCGCCGGAGGACTTCCAGGTGGAGATGGCGGCCTGCACGTCGGACAGCTTGCGGTTGCCGCGCACGTAGTCGATCTCCAGCTGCTCGAACTGGCTGGAGAGGTTCGCGTAGCGCGTCGGCTCGACGATGTTCATGCCGTACGTGGACGTCTTCTTCATGAAGGCGCCCATCCGCTGCTGCCACTCGACCTGCTTGCGGGCGACGTCCGGGAAGTCGGGGTGGGCGTAGTAGGGGGCCGGTGCGGCCAGCATCACCCAGGCGTTGACCACCTCGGAGTTGCCCAGGTCGTTCTTGACCGGGACGCCGTCCTTGACCATGTAGTGGGTGCCCTCGACGCCGTAGTCGACGAGCATCCGCTCCTTGGTTCCGTAGGGCGCGGCGGCGAAGTCGGCGGCGGCCAGCGCGTTCTCGATCGTGGTCTTCGAGGCGCCCTTGCGGATCATCGACCAGATGCCGGCGGGCTGGGCCGCCCACAGCGACGGGTTGCCGCCGTCCGCGCCGAAGATGTCCATGCCCTCGATCTCGAAGTCCGGGTTGGACGCGGCCTGTTCGGCGGTCTTCCCGTACCAGGTGGACATGTCGTTGTTGAAGACCAGGATCTGTCCGGCGGTGAACCGGTTGCCCGCGTCGCCCGAGCGCGCCTTGTCGTCGGGGTGGACCACACCCGCGTCGAACAGCTTGCGGGTCCACTCCAGGGCTTCGAGGTACTCGGGCTGCTCGATGCGGTACGTCAGCTTGCCGTCGGAACCGATGTTCCAGCCGAGCGTCCCGGAGGGGCGGACACCGAAGATGCCCCACGCGGTCCAGTTCATGTCGCCGCAGGCCCACACCTTGGCCTTGGCGCTGGTGGCCTCCTTGGCCCAGCTGAGGAACTCGTCGGGCGACTTGGGTACCGAGTAGCCCTTCTTGTCGAAGATGTCCTTGCGGTAGTACGGCACGATGAAGGACGCGGAGGCGGCCGGCATCGGGATACCTCGCAGTGCCCCACCGAAGATGCCCATCCGCCAGGAGTCGGAGGGGATCGCCGCCAGGTTCGGGTACTTCTTGACCTTGTCACCCGCCAGGTAGGGGCCGAGGTCCATGAACTTCGCGGTGACGGCGTTCGGGATCTTGCCGACCAGTTCCCAGCCGGGCACGACCACCATGTCGGGGATGGAGCTGGAGGCGAGGACGGCGCCCAGCTTCTGGCCGTAGGTGTTGCCGTCCTGGTTCTGCCAGGTGATCTTGGTGCCCGCCGCGGCGTCGAGTGCCGTGTAGTAGGCGCAGTCGGCCTTCGGCGGGGAGCCCCAGTACGGGGACATGATCTTGAAGGGGGCGCCGGTGCCCAGCTTCTCCGGGACCGAGGCGGTGAGAGTCGCGAGGTCGACCCTGCCGGTGTAGCCGGCGGACGAACCGTTCTTCGACGGAATGTCCGGCTTCGCGACCGCGCTCGCGGCGAACGTCGGGAGCAGCTTGTCCGCGGCCTTGCCCGATGTGGCTCCCTCGCGCTCGTCGCCGCCCGAACCTCCGCAGGCGGCAAGCAGCGGCATCCCGCCCGCCACCACTGCGGTGGCGACCGCCGTCGAGGCGAGGAAGCTTCTCCGGCTCGGCCCCGAAGGACCCGAGGAGGGGGCAGCGGCGTTCGGCGTCATTGCGTCAACCCTTCATGGCGCACCAGGACACCCGGCGGTGGAGCCGTCGGCTGCGGTGTCTTGAGTGTCTTGAGTGAGACTGGCTGAGCTGAAGCGTTCCTTCAACCAGTGCATCGGCTATCCGTAGTCGAAGCGCTTCGATGTTGCTGCGAGGTTAAGTGAACACCTGAGGGTGCACAAGGGTCGGTTCCAAGATTCCTCCGAGGTACGGGGCCCTGCCAGGCGGCCCGGAGCACTCCCGTGTGCCGCTTGACATCACGGGCGGGAAACGGAGTTGTTGCGCCTGGGTCTCTTGACACCCACCCCCACGTCGAATGAGCATCGAAGCGCTTCGAATGTGTCTCGACGCTCCATCGCAAAGGGAACCCCACGTGACCGCACAAACGCCGCCTTCGCCGCCATTCCGCGATCCGCAACTGCCGATCGCGAAGCGCATCGACGATCTGCTGTCGCGCCTCACCCTCGACGAACGGGTGGCGTTCCTGCACCAGTTCGCACCCGCCGTCGAGCGCCTCGGCGTCGCCACCTTCCGTACCGGCCAGGAGGCGCTGCACGGGGTGGCGTGGATGGGCCCGGCGACCGTCTTCCCGCAGTCGGTCGGCCTCGGCGCGACCTGGAACGAGGAGCTCGTGCACCGCGTCGGCGAGGCGGTGTCCAAGGAGGTCCGCGCGATGCGCGCCCACGACGACCGCATCGGCCTCAACGTCTGGGCGCCGACGGTCAACCTGCTGCGCCACCCTCTGTGGGGCCGCAACGAGGAGGGCTACTCGGAGGACCCGAAGCTCACCTCGGCGATCGCCACCGCCTACACCCGCGGCCTGCGCGGCGACCACCCCGCGTACTGGCGCACGGCCCCGGTCCTCAAGCACTGGCTGGCCCACAACAACGAGACGGACCGGTCCACGTCCTCGTCGTCGGTCCGCCCGCGCGTGCTGCACGAGTACGATCTGCGCGCCTTCCGCGAGACGGTCGAGGCGGGCGCGGTGGCCGGTGTGATGCCCGCGTACAACCTGGTCAACGGCCGCCCCAACCATGTCTCGCCGCACCTGGGCGACCAGCTGCGCACCTGGACGGACGAGGACCTGCTGGTCTGCTCGGACGCGGGTGCGCCCTCCAACCTGGTCGACTCGGAGCACTACTACGACACCCACGAGGAGGCGACGGCCGCCTCGCTGATCGCCGGTGTGGACAGCTTCACCGACCACGGCACGGACTGCTCGAAGATCGTCGCCCGCCTTCAGGGCGCCCTGTCCCAGGGCCTGCTGTCGGAGGAGGACATCGACACGGCGGTCCGCCGCCAGCTCTCGGTCCGCTTCCGGCTGGGCGAGTTCGACCCGCAGTACGACCCGTACGCCGACACCTCGGACTTCGACACCCCGGCCCACCGCGCCCTCGCCCAGGAGGCGGCGGAACAGGCGATCGTCCTGCTGAAGAACGACGCCGGCACGCTCCCCCTGCCTCCCGGCACCCGGGTGGCGGTGGTCGGCCTGCTCGCCGACGAGTGCAAGGCCGACTGGTACAGCGGCACCTTCATCCACCGCTCGACCCCGCTGGAGGCCCTGTACGAGCGCTTCGGCGCGGAGCATGTCGAGTTCGCGGAGGGCGTGGACCGCGTACGGCTCCGGACGTCCGCGGGTACGTTCCTGCACGTGCCGCCCGCCGAGGACGCGCCCGACGTCGCCCGGGGCGCCGAGGGCGCGCTGGACCCGGCGCTCCTCGCGGGCCGGACCGACCTGCCCGCGCTCACCGCCGCCGCCGTCGGCACCGAGTTCGCGCTGATCGACTGGGGCGAGGACCTCCTCACGCTGCGCGCACCCGACGGCCGGTACCTCTCGGTCGCGGAGGACGGTTACGTACGGGCGTCGGCGGATCAGCCGGGCGGGTGGATCGTTCAGGAGACATTCCGCCTGGAACCCCATGAATCGCATGATAACCATCACCTCCTCAGGCACGTCGGTACGGGTCGCCACGTCTCCGTCGCCGCCGACGGCGTGAAGGTTGCCGACGCGGAGGAGACCCCCCCGGAGATCTTCGAACTGATCGTCGCCGAACGCGGTGAGGAATCGGTGAAGAGAGCGGCCGCCTGGGCGGACGTGGTCGTCGTGGTCGCGGGCAACGATCCGCACATCAACGGCCGCGAGACCGAGGACCGCACGACGCTGCACCTCCCCGCCCACCAGCAGCGTCTGCTGCGGGCGGCCCGCGCGACGAACCCCCGGACGATCCTGGCCCTGGTCTCGGCGTACCCGTACGCGGTCGACGTCACGGACCTCCCGGCGGCCCTGTGGACCGCGCACGGCGGCCAGGCGGCGGGCACGGCCCTGGCCCGCGTCCTGGCGGGCGACGCCTCTCCGGCGGGCCGCCTCCCGCAGACCTGGTACGCCGACGACGCCGACCTCCCCGACCTGCTGGACTACGACATCATCGGCTCCCGGCAGACGTACCTCTACTTCGAGGGCACTCCCCTGTTCCCCTTCGGCCACGGACTGTCGTACACGTCGTTCGCGTACACCGACCTGACGGCCGAGGCAGGGGACGACGAGACGCTGCGGGTGTCGTTCACGGTGACCAACACCGGGGACGTCACGGCGGACGAGGTGGCGCAGCTGTACACGAGGGCGCCCGAGTCGCCGGTCGCCCGCCCGCGCAGGGAGCTGGTGGCCCATCGCCGGATCACCCTGACGCCGGGGGAGTCCGTACCGGTCTCCTTCGAACTGCCGCTCAGCTGCCTGGAGTTCTGGGACGTGGCGATCGGCGGCCCCCGCCTCGCCCCGGGCATGTACGAGCTCCTGGCGGGCGCGTCGAGCGAGGACATCCGCGTGCGTACGACGGTCCAGGTGACGGGCACCCCGCCGCTGCCCCGTCCGGTGCGCCGACTGGGCCTCGCGGCGGCCGACTTCGACGAGCAGAGCGGCGCCGAGATCGTCGACCGGACGAAGGTGTCGGGCGACGCGGTGACACCGGTGGGCGGCGGAGAGGCCGAACTGCTTTACCGGGACTGCGACTTCGGGCCGGGCGTCACCGAGGTCACGGTCGAGGTCGCGGGCGGGGGAGCCGTGGAGGTCGTAGTGGACGACGGCGACAAGGCGACCGTCCTGACACCGGCCCCGACAGCGGGCCCGTACGACTACACGACGGTCCGAGCCACTCTCACCACCGACGGCGTGCGCGACGTACGCCTGAGACTGCGCGGCCCGCTGCGGCTGGCGCACGTCGGCTTCTCCGGCTGAGGGTCCGGAGCGGTCGGCACATGGAAGGGGTCCGGCACCGGAAGGCATCGGTGCCGGACCCTTTCGTGACGGCGCGTTCGCGTCATCGGCGAGTGTATGTGGAAACGGTTCCCATTATCTAGAGGGCGAGGCCCGTCAGTACGAGGACGCGCTCGTACGTGTAGTCGTCCATCGCGAACCTGACGCCCTCACGGCCGACCCCGGACTGCTTGGCGCCGCCGTACGGCATCTGGTCGGCGCGGTAGGAGGGCACGTCACCGATGACGACACCGCCGACCTCCAGGGCGCGGTGGGCCCGGAAGGCGGCCTGGAGGTCGTGGGTGAACACGCCTGTCTGGAGGCCGTACTTGGAGTCGTTGGCGGCGGCGAAGGCCTCGGCCTCGCCCTCCACCCTCAGCACGGTGAGCACCGGGCCGAAGACCTCCTCGCAGGAGATCGTGGCATCGGCGGGTACGTCGGTGAGGACGGTCGGCGCGTAGGAGGCTCCGTCGCGCTTGCCACCGGCGAAGAGGTTCGCGCCGGCCGCCACGGCCTCGTCGACCCACGCCTCGACCCGCTTGGCGGCGTCCTCGCTGACCAGCGGCCCGACGTCGGTGGCACCGTCGGCCGGATCACCGGTCACCTGGGCCTCGACGGCGGCGACGATGCGGGGCAGCAGCCGGTCGTACACGGAGGCGTCCGCGATGACCCGCTGCACGGAGATGCAGGACTGGCCGCCCTGGTAGTTGGAGAACGTGGCGATACGGGTCGCCGCCCAGTCCAGGTCGGCGTCGGAGGCGTAGTCGCCGAGGACGACCGCCGCGCCGTTGCCGCCGAGTTCCAGGGTGCAGTGCTTGCGCGGCACGGAGTCCATGATCGCGTAGCCGACCTTCTCCGACCCGGTGAACGAGATCACCGGCAGGCGCGGGTCCTGCACGAGGGCGGCCATGCGGTCGTTGGCGACCGGGAGGACGCTCCAGGAACCGGCGGGCAGGTCGGTCTCGGCGAGGAGTTCGCCGATGACCAGGCCGGACAGGGGCGTGGCCGGGGCCGGCTTCAGGATGATGGGGACGCCTGCCGCGATCGCCGGGGCGATCTTGTGGGCGCAGAGGTTGAGCGGGAAGTTGAAGGGCGCGATGCCGAGGACGACGCCCTTGGGGAAGCGCCGGGTGAGGGCGAGGCGCCCCTGACCGCCGAGGTCGGTGTCGAGGCGCTGCGCCTCGCCGCCGTTGAAACGCCGGGCTTCCTCGGCGGCGAACCGGAACACGGAGACGGCTCGGCCCACCTCGCCGCGGGCCCACTTGATCGGCTTGCCGTTCTCGGCGGAGATGAGCTGGGCGATCTCCTCCGTGCGCTCGACGAGACGCCGGCTGACGTGGTCGAGGGCGGCGGCGCGGACGTGGGCCGGGGTGGCGGCGAACTCGTCACGGACGGCGTACGCGGCGGCGACGGCTTCCTCGACCTGGGCCTCGGTCGGCACGCCGACCTTGCCGACGAGGCGTCCGTCCCAGGGGGAGGTGACGTCGAAGGTGGTCTCGCCGGTGGCCTGGCGGCCGGCGAGCCAGAAGGCGTGGGTGACGGGCGGCGTGGAGGTCATGGGTACACGGTAGGGCGGGGAGGGCGGGGGGTTACTTGTCCGGGGTGGAGTGGTGGGGGCGGAGGATGGGACGGTTCGGCGTGTTTCAGCCCCTCCGGCGTTCGAGGAGTAGGGGTTCGGGGGCAGCGCCCCCGCCTCACTCCCCCACCGCCGCCGTCGTCTTCAGCGCCAGCCACAGCTCCATCCGCACATCCGGATCATCCAGCGACCGCCCCAGAATCTCCTCCACCCGCCGCATCCGGTACCGCAGCGTATGCCGGTGCACACCAAGATCCGCCGCGGCCGCGTCCCACTGCCCGTGCCGGGACAGCCAGGCCCGCAACGACGCCACCAGATCACCCCGCCCCGTCGCGTCGTGCGCGTACAGCGGACGCAGCAACCCGTCCGCGAACGCCCGCACCGCGTCGTCCGCGAGCAACGGCACCACGGACCCCTCGGCCAACTGCTCGTGCCCGACCAGCACGCGCCCCCGCCGCCGGGCCACCGACAACGCCTGCTCGGCCTGCTTGTACGCCGCCGCGGCGGCGATGGGCCCGGCCGGGCCGGACATCCCCACCACCAGCTCGTCCTCATCACCGGAGGGACCCGAGTAGCCAGAGGAAGCGGAAGAACCGGAAGGGCCGGAAGGACCCGAGTCGGAGGCGGACCCGGGAACAGCGGAAGAAGCCGAAGCCTCCGCCCGCGCCCCCTCCAACGCCGCGGCGAACTCCTCACAGGCCCCCACCGCCGCACCCCCGTCCACCGCGAGCACGACCAGCCGCTCCCCCTCCGGCACCACCAGCACCGCCTCCCCGGCCCGCGCGGCGGCCGACTCCAGGCACTCGGTGAGCCCGCCCAGCGGATCGCCGTTCGTGTCGGCGGCGACCAGAGCACCGGCGGTGGGCCTGCTCGTCTTCCCCTCCGGCGCCGTCGCCCCCGCCGGAGGGGACGCCGACTCGGCGACGACGATCCGGTACGGCGCGTCGAGCAGCTCGCCGTACAGGCCCCCGGCGACGGCGCGCGCGTGATCGGGTTCGCCGGCCAGCAGCATGCGCAGAACGGCGGCTCCGATGCGCTGCTCGGCGGCCTGCAGGGAACGGGACCGCTCGGTGGTCAGGGTGAGAAGCGCGATGGCCGAGTGAAGGGCGTACCGCTCCGCCGTACCCAGCGTGGCGGCCGTGCCGACGGCCAGTGCGGCGCGCGGCCGGCGTCCGGTGCCGAGGGAGTGCAGCTCGACCCGGTCCCGCTCCCCTTCGTCGTCCCCGCCGCCCGCGCCCACCACCGCGCTCGCCGGCGCGGGCCGCTCCCGCAGCCGTTCCACGTCGGCCGTGAGCCGCGCCGCCCGCCGCCCGGCCCACTCGGGCGCGGTGGCGACGACGGCGCCCGAGGCGTCGTACAGCGCGGCCCAGCCGTCGACCTGCGAGGCGAGGGCGGCGAGCAGGCCCTCCGGACCGTCGCTCAGCGCCTGCCGGGTCAGTTCGCGCTGCGCCGCGAATCCGGCGGTCACCGCCCGGTACTGGTCGGCGGCGATGGCCGCCGAGACCGCCTTGCTGATGGCGAGGAAGGGCGTGCGGCGCGGTACTTCGAGGAGCGGGAGACCTTCGTGCTGCGCCGCCTCGACGACAGCCTTCGGGATGTCCGCGTAGTTGACCCCGACGGCGAAGCCGAGTCCGACGACCCCCGCCCCGACCAGCCGCTTCACATAGCGCCGCATGACCTCGGCGTCCTCCGCGTCCAGCTGGAGGGCGGTGATCAGGAGAAGCTCCCCGCCCTCCATGTAGGGGACGGGGTCGGCCAGTTCGCTGACATGAGCCCAGCGCACGGGTACGTCCAGGCGGTCGCCGCCCGCCCGCACGGTCAGCTTGAGCGCGGAATGGTGGACGAGCGAGGCGAGCGTCGGGGGCATGAGGCCTTCAGGTCTGTGTGATCTCCGTGAACTTTTGGCCGCAGCGTATGAACGACCTGTGCCGATTCTGCCTCACCGTACGTACCGCGCGCTCCGCCCGTACAGGCCCTCTCGCTCCTCAGCCCCGCAGGTTCACGAGCAGCGGAGGCGCGTGTTCGCCCTCGACCGTCGTCAGCGACAGGACCGCGTGCCCGGGCGGCACCTCGTGCGCCAGTTCGGACGCCGACCAACGTTCCCGTTCGACCGTACGTACGGTCACCGCGTCCGTCGTGACCGCCTTGCCGGTGACCAGTTTCCGCAGGGCGTGGATGGCGCGGGTCATCGGCTGGTCCGCGAAGACGGTGTGCTTGGCCACGTCCCGTGTCTCCACCCAGGCCGTGCCCCAGGCCTGGGCGAACCGGCCGCCGTCCCAGGTCGTCACGCCGGAGAACGCCATCCGGCAGCCGACGGCGCCGTAGAGCGGCCCGTGCAGCGGCTCCGGGACGTCGCCGATCGACCGAAGGGCAAGCACGACACCCGCGTTCTGGGTGCGCAGCCGCTGGACACGGCGTACCGAACCGGCGGTGACCGTCCCGGTGGCGTCGTCGAGGACGAGGCAGGCGAAGTGGGGGCGCCGTCCGTCGCGTACGACGGCGCAGAACTGGGCGAGGACGAGCCGGGTGATCAGCCGGGCGGCCTCCTCGTGGCCGTGTTCGGGCAGGTCGATCCGGACGCGCAGCGGGTACTGGGCGAGGGAGCGCAGGGAGAAGGGCCGAGCCGTGCCGCCCCCGCCGAAGAAGCCGTCGAAGACCGGCCGGTTCAGCAGCGCGAGCCGGTCGGCGAGGATCCGGCCGACGTCCGTCGGGCTCGCCGCCTGACGGATGCGTACGTCGAGCTCGCGCCGCATGACGGTGAACTCGTCCCCCGCCAGGGCGTCGCGCAGGCCGGACAGCGCGGCCGGGTCGCTCTCCAGCAGTTCCCGCAGCACCGGCAGGGCCGGGAAACGTCCGTGGGCGGCACGGTAGGGGCCCAGCACCTGGGCGAGCGCGGTGGCCGCGCTCTCGGTGCCGACGGTGTCGAGGTCACCGACCAGCGCCTCGGCGAGGAAGGAGGCCGCCTCGTCGGGGTCGTCGGAGTCGGCGTACGGGTCGAGGTCGTGGACGGAGGAACGGTCACCGATCCGTACGACGACGTCGAACCCCGAATCCGCGGCGAGCGGGGTCCCCGGCGCGGACACCGTGACGAACGCGCACTGCCCGGTGAGCGCCCGCAGGGCCAGCGCCTCGGTCACCGGTTCGATCAGATGCCGTGTCTTGCCCGCCCCCGACGGTCCGACCGCGAGCAGGGACGTGCCCAGCACCTCGGGCCCGAGAGCCGCGCCGGCGCCGTGGTAGACGAGCGGTGCCCGCTCGGCCGCCACCCACCGCCCGATACGCACCTGCCCCGCGGCCAGGTCGTGCCGCGCGGTACGCCGGGCCAGGTCCCGGGCTCCGGAGGGGTGGACCCAGGCCGCCGCGCCCTGCCGCAGCACGGTGTCCCGGAAGCCCGCGAGCGACCCGTCACGCCTCGCGAGCGCCCACGCGTGCTCGACCCGGGCGCAGTCCACGTCGTTCATACGTCCGCCGGTCACCTCGGCGGTGAGCAGCTCGGCGGCCTCGTACTGACCGGCCTCCCGCAGGTCGGGCCACTGTTCGCGCGGCCGGTCGGCGGGCGCGGGTCCGGTGGGCCCGGCGGCGGCCCTGCGCGCGGCGAGCCGCTCCTTCGCGTACGCCCACCAGCCACCGATCCGCGCGAACGGCCACACGACGAGCAGGGTGATGACGGTGTAGAGGCCGACCTTGAAGACGGTCGACCCGAACACGTCGAACCCACCGGAGATCAACGCGACGAGGGCCACGACCGCGTCGACGATCGGCAGGGCGTCCCAGCCGACCCCCGGAAAGGCGTTCGGAAACACGAAGCTGAGCGTGAGAAGAGCCCCGAGTGCCGCGAGCAGGGCCCGTGCGGGCTGAGGCCGACGCCCGACGAAGTGCCGGGCGATGTCGGGCCAGCTGCCGAGCCGCCCCATGCCATAGAGCAGCACGAGAAAGAAGACCCCGTTGTAGACGAGGACGGCCGCGCTGCCCTCCCACCCCTTGGGCGCGACGGTCCCGCCCCACCACCAGTCCTCCGGCGTGAACAGTCTCAGCAGCACCGACTCGTACGGCATCGCGCCCCGCCGCCAGAGCGACCACAGGAACAACCCGACGACCAGCGGCACCAACAACCCGACCACGGTGACCGGGGAGAGGCGTTCCGCCGCCTGCGCCCCCTTGGGCAGCCGGTACCCGTACCGCCAGATCCCGGGCTCGGCGGCGGGCCGGGGCTCATTGAGCCACTCGGCGACGGACGCGCGAGCGGGCACACCCTGCGGCGCCCCCTGCTCGACGGGCCGAGGGTCCCGCCCGGGCCGAGGCGGCACCGAGGGCACGTCCGGCGGCCCCGCCGGACGCGACACAGGATTCGCATGCGTACCCCGCGCGTCCTGCGTCCCGTCGCTGTCCATCGCCCTGCCCCCTGACCAGCCGTTCCGACCACCATCGATCGCCGACGGCCAATCTAACGCTCCGCCAAGGGGAGTTCACCGCTTGACCGGCTTCGGAGTCGGAGTATCTGTACGGCGATCTCGTCGCCCGGGTCGGCTCAGCCCCCACGAGGGCCGAGCCGAGTCGCTTCCTGCCGAGCCGCCGGCCGCCCCAAGGTCTCCGCGGATCCATCGGCGACGGAGCCGTTGCCGCCTATCGCGGCCCCGACGGTTCGGCCGGTCGACTCGGCGGAGCCCCGGCATTCCTGGCGGCGGCCGCCGCGACGGTTGCCAGGTCCTCGCCCGAGAAGCCGGCGCGGCTCAGCACAGCCAGAGACTTGTTCGTCGCCAGCGTGCACAACGCCAGCTCTGCCGCCTCCTGCTCACCGGCCCCCGCCGCCAGCAACGCCTGTTCCAGCATCGCCCGCAAACCGTCGATCATGGAGCGGACCATCGCCCGGCCCTCCGCATCGAGGGCCGGGATCTGCGTTGCCGACACCGTGAGCAGACAGCCGTCCGGGACCGTCGGGTCGGCGATGCGGTTCAGGGCGACCTGCAGGTAGGCGGCCACAACGGCGCTCGGGCTCGGGTGGGGGCCGGACAGCGCCTGCTCGTACAGCGGGTGGTAGGTCTGCGCGTACCGTTGGAGGCTTTTCCGGAAGAGGGCGCTCTTGCCGCCGAAGGTGCCGTAGAGCGAGCCCCGGCCCAGGCCCGTGCCCTCGGTCAGGCGATCGATCGAGGCCTCCGAATATCCCCAGCGCCAGAAGACGTGCATCGCACGTCGTAGCGCCTCGTCCACGTCGAACTGCTTGCGGCCTGCCATGGTCCGTCAGCCTACACATCTTGTACCGATCATTCAAAGATGGGTAGGGTCACCGCCATGACGAACTTGAGTTCGCTGCGACTGCCCGACGGATTCCGCGACGTCTTCACCAGCCGGCTCGTGGAGGTGAACGGGCTGCGGCTGCACGCGGTCACCGGTGGGGACGGCCCGGCGCTGCTGCTGATCAGCGGGTGGCCCCAGACCTGGTACGCCTGGCGGGAGGTGATGCCCGCGCTCGCCCGCCGGCACACCGTCGTCGCCGTCGACCCGCGCGGGGCCGGGCTCTCCGACAAGCCCGACGACGGGTACGACGCCGGCACGCTCGCCGCCGATCTGGTCGCGTTGATGGCCGAGCTCGGGCACGACCGGTTCGACGTGGCCGGCCACGACATCGGCACATGGACCGGATACGCCCTCGCCGCCGATCACCCCGAGCGGGTGGACCGGCTCGCCATCCTCGAAGCAGTGATCCCCGGCCTCACGCCGTCCCCGCCGTTCTTCGGCCCGGCCGCGGTCAACCTGAAGCTCTGGCAGTTCGGCTTCAACCGGCTCACCGACCTCAACGAGGAACTGGTCCGGGGACGGGAGCGGCTCTTCTTCGGCCACCAGTTCGCCACCAAGGCAGCCACCCCGGACGCGATCCCCGCGTACGCCGTCGACGTCTACGTCGACGCGATCGCCACGGATCCCCGCGCGCTGCGGGCGAGCTTCGCGTACTACCGGGCGCTGGACGAGACGATCGCGCAGAACGAGCAGCGCGGCAGGACCCGGCTGACGCTGCCGGTGCTCGCCCTCGGCGGCGCGCTGTGGAGCGGCGCGAGTGCCGCCCAGACGATGCGACTGGCGGCCGACGACGTCACGGGGGTCGTCCTCGACGACTGCGGCCACTACCCGGCCGAGGAACGGCCGGCGCGGTGTGTCGAGATCCTGGAGGACTTCCTCAGCCGGCGCCTCACATCAGCGGGCGCTCCCCCTCGGCTCAGCTGACCCTGCTGTCCCTGATCACCGCGCGCGAGGCACGCGCCCTGGTACTCGTGCGGGACCGGAGCGGTCGGCCTTCCACGGGCAGGTGACATATGGACGGTTCGACTCAGACATCGTGGCAGAACGACTCGACGCGCTTCTTCCCGCGCACGAAGAGATCGCCACTGTCCACCAAGGACAACGACACACCCCCATCACTCCCAAACGGTGCATGCCCGCCCCCACCCCCCAGGCCTAGCCTGCGAGGAGAGCCGCGGCGAATCTCCCGCGTCAGCCCCGCACCGGCCGAGCCCCGCGTCCGTCAACGCCCCCAGGAGCCCTCATGACCGCCCTTCCGCCCCTCCCCCAGGAGCGCCGCGTAGTCACCGCGATCCCCGGCCCGAAGTCGCAGGAGCTCCAGGCCCGACGTCTCGCCGCCGTCGCGGCCGGTGTCGGCTCGGTGCTGCCCGTGTTCACGGCTCGGGCGAGCGGCGGGATCATCGAGGACGTCGACGGGAACCGGCTGATCGACTTCGGGTCCGGCATCGCCGTGACGTCGGTCGGCGCCAGTGCCGAGGCGGTCGTGCGCCGGGCCTCCGCCCAGCTCGCCGACTTCACGCACACCTGTTTCATGGTCACGCCGTACGAGGGGTACGTCGAGGTCGCCGAGGCGCTCGCCGAGCTGACGCCGGGCGACCACGCCAAGAAGAGCGCCCTGTTCAACAGTGGTGCCGAGGCCGTCGAGAACGCCGTGAAGATCGCACGGGCCTACACCAAGCGGCAGGCCGTCGTCGTGTTCGACCACGGCTACCACGGGCGGACCAACCTCACCATGGCCCTCACCGCCAAGAACATGCCGTACAAGCACGGCTTCGGGCCGTTCGCGCCCGAGGTGTACCGCGTACCCGTCGCCTACGGCTACCGCTGGCCCACCGGCCCCGAGAACGCCGGGCCCGAGGCCGCCGCGCAGGCCGTCGACCAGATCAGCAAGCAGGTCGGGGCGGACAACGTCGCCGCGATCATCATCGAACCGGTGCTCGGCGAGGGCGGCTTCATCGAGCCCGCGAAGGGCTTCCTGCCGGCGATCCGGAAGTTCGCCGCCGACAACGGCATCGTCTTCGTCGCCGACGAGATCCAGTCCGGGTTCTGCCGGACCGGGCAGTGGTTCGCGTGCGAGGACGAGGGCATCGTGCCCGACCTGATCACCACCGCCAAGGGCATCGCGGGCGGGCTGCCGCTCGCCGCCGTCACCGGGCGCGCCGAGATCATGGACGCCGCGCACGCGGGTGGCCTGGGTGGCACCTACGGCGGAAACCCGGTCGCCTGCGCGGGTGCGCTCGGCTCGATCGAGACGATGAAGGAGCTCGACCTCAACGCCAGGGCGAAGCACATCGAGGCCGTCATGAAGGCACGGCTGACCGCCATGGCCGAGAAGTACGCCCACAACGACCGATTCAGTATCGGCGACATCCGGGGCCGGGGCGCCATGATCGCCATCGAGCTGGTCAAGGACCGCGCCACCAAGGAGCCCCACCCGGAGGCGACCGCCGCTCTGGCCAAGGCATGCCATCAGGAGGGTCTGGTGGTCCTTACCTGTGGCACGTACGGCAACGTCCTCCGCTTCCTGCCCCCGCTGGTGATCGGCGACGATCTCCTCAACGAGGGCCTCGACATCATCGAGCAGGCCTTCACCAGCGTCTGACGCGTCCTCGGCGTCCGCCGCCCCTCCACCCCACTCGTTCCCGTCTGCCGACCGGCCCGGATTCCGCTTGTTTCCGGGCCCGCGGGGGCACCGTCAGAGCGTGTGAAGAAGGTGTGCGAGGAGGATGGCGGGATGTCATTCTGTCTGTCCGAGACCCGTCCCCTGACGTAGGTTCTATCCAGATGAGAGATACACCCCACCCGCAGGGAACTGCGGGCGGTACCTGGTCGGGGCCTCCCCAGCTTCGATCCGGTGGTGCCCTCGCGCACACAACCGGAACTTCTGGTTCCGGGTCTCCTCACCGATCGGACAGTCGCCCGCCCCAAACCCCCCGGGGCGTGCGACGATCCGATCCGATCGTCCGCCCTGGAACTCCCCCCCCTGTTCCAGGGCGGACGACCTCCCGGAGTCTCCTCTCCCTTCTGACCCTCGCGGTCCTCCTCTTCGCGCTGATCACCTGGCAGGTCGCCGTCCACGGCCCCCTCGCCCGCGCGGACGAACGCCTCAGCGACATAGCAGTCCACCCGTCCCGCGGCTGGGCGCTCCTCGCCGACCTCGGCAGCATCGTGGTCGCCGTTCCCGTCCTCGTCGTCGTCCTGGTGTACGTCGGTCTGCGCGCGCGTCGGGCCGGTACGGAACGCTGGTGGCGGGAACCGGTCGGCGCGGGCCTGCTGATGGCGGCCGTGCCCGCGATCGTCGTACCGCTGAAGGAGCTGGTCGCCCGGTCCGGGCCACCGGTCATGGGCCCCGGCACCGGGTTCTACCCCTCCGGTCACACCGCGACGGCCGTCGTGGCCTACGGCTCCGCCACGCTGCTCCTGCTGCCGTGGCTGGTACGTACGTACGCCCGTCGGCTCGTCCTGACCGGCTGCCTCGCCCTCAACGCCGCCGTCGCCGTCGGGCTGGTGATCCGGGGGTTCCACTGGCCGCTGGACGTGGTGGCCAGCTGGTGTCTGTGCGGGGCGCTGCTGATCCTGCTGCGGCTGTTCGCCCGCAGGCCCTCATCCTGATCGCTTCGGCCGGTCCCGTCGGCCGATCCCCTTCTCGGACGGGGATCCGACCCCTGCATCGGCCGGTGGGCCGTGACATACAACCGGATGATCTGCCCGCTCACCGGTACGTCACGGCGCGGCTCACCGGCTCGCGCGGGCGCATGCAGTCGGCCCGACCGTCGTCAGGGCAGCTCCTGTTGCCGTCGACCACCCGGCGTTACCCATCTGTCGGCTGTGCGGCACACCGCACGACACGCCTGAGCACCCGCCTGTCCACGGTTCGCGTCGACCGCACGGACGGCCGACGAGAGCGTGGTCACGCGGGAATCGTGAGATCCGCGAGAGTCTCCGGCATCACCTGTCTTCGTCGGTCGCCAGATCCGCCGCCGCCTCGTGTATGGCCAGTTCGAGGAGTGCCGGGTCGGTGAGGGTGCCGGAGCCGTCCGGCGGGATCAGCCAGCGGACGCCTCCGGTCGCTCGCCCCGGGTACGGGACGACGATCCACGTGCCGCGTCCCGCCGTACGCACCCCTGTGCCCAGCCATCGGGCCGCGGTGCCCGGTGGCACGAAGAACCCCATCCGGGAGTCGCCGAAGTCGACGAGCACCGGGCCGGGTTGGTCGATGACACGGGTGAGGACGTCGAGGGTGGGGTAGCCGAGTTCACCCCGCAGGATCAGTACGTCCCAGGCCTTGCCGGCGGGCAGCAGTGCGATCCCTAGGGGATTGCGCTCCCATTCCCAGCGGCAGGCCTCGGGATCCGGAGCAACGGACGCCAGCCACTCGACCGCCGTTTTCGCCCCTGCCATGAGGGACCTCCCTTTCTCTGTGAACGCTGGTCGCGTCACGAGGGAGAGGGAGGTTTCCCGGGATCATTACGCGGGTTCCGGCATACCGTGGGAGTGAACCAGCTCACAGCCGATGAGCTGGGCGTACGCCAGTGGATCACTTCGCACCCGCACGCGCCGTCGACCGTCAGCTGTCAGCTGTCGAACCCGAGCCCCAGCCGGTCCATCGTCTTCAGCCACAGGTTGCGTCTGCCGCCGTGCGCGTCCGCCCTCGCCAGCGACCACTTGGTGAGCGCGATGCCCGTCCAGGCGAACGGCTCGGGCGGGAACGGCAGCGGCTTCCTGCGAACCATCTCCAACGACGTACGCTCCGTGCGCTCCCCCGCCAGCAGGTCCAGCATCACGTCCGCCCCGAAGCGCGTCGCACCGACACCGAGGCCGGTGAACCCCGCCGCATACGCCACTCGCCCCCCGTGCGCGGTGCCGAAGAACGCCGAGAAGCGCGAGCAGGTGTCGATCGCGCCGCCCCACGCGTGGGTGAAGCGGACGCCTTCCAGCTGCGGGAAGCAGGTGAAGAAGTGGTCGGCCAGCTTGGCGTAGGTCTCCGGGCGGTCGTCGTACTCGGCGCGCACCCGGCCGCCGTACGGATAGATCGCGTCGTAGCCGCCCCACAGGATGCGGTTGTCGGCGCTCAGCCGGAAGTAGTGGAACTGGTTGGCGCTGTCCCCGAGGCCCTGGCGGTTGCGCCAGCCGATGTCGGCGAGCTGCCCCTCGCTCAGGGGTTCGGTCATCAGCGCGTAGTCGTAGACCGGGACCGTGTACGCCCGTACGCGCTTCACCAGGCTCGGGAAGATGTTCGTGCCGAGGGCGATCCGACGGGCGCGGACCGACCCGTACGGTGTGCGTACGGCCATGCCGGCGCCGTACGGCCGCAGGGTGAGCGCCGGTGTGTGCTCGTAAACGCGGACGCCGAGGCGCAGGCACGCCCTCTTCAGACCCCAGGCCAGTTTCGCCGGGTTGAGCATCGCGACGCCGGTGCGGTCGTGCAGGCCGGCCAGGAAGGTGGGCGACGCGACCTGCTCCCGTACCGCTTCCGTGTCCAGGAACTCGGTGCCGGTCGCGAGGCCCTTGCGGTCCAACTCCTCGTACCAGGAGCGGAGTTCGGTGGCCTGGTGCGGTTCGGTGGCGACGTCGATCTCGCCGGTGCGCTCGAAGTCGCAGTCGAGGGAGTGCCGGGCGACCGACTTCTCGATCTCGTCCAGGTTGTGCGCGCCGAGTTCCTGGAGGCGGTGGATCTCGTCCGGCCAGCGGGCGAGGCCGTTGGCCAGGCCGTGGGTGAGAGAGGCGGCGCAGAAGCCGCCGTTGCGGCCCGAGGCGGCCCAGCCCACCTCGCGGCCCTCGACGAGCACGACGTCCCGCTGCGGGTCGCGCTCCTTGGCGATCAGCGCGGTCCACAGCCCGCTGTACCCGCCGCCCACCACCAGCAGATCGCAGCTCTCGCCGCCGGTGAGAGCGGGCTCGGGGTGTGGCCTGCCGGGGTCGTCCAGCCAGTACGCGACCGGCTGGGCGTCGGAAAGAGACTTGGTCCAGCGATTTACGTTTCCATGGGTCATGGCGCTTGGGGCCATGATTCCAACTCCCTACGAATTACTGCGAAAACGAATGAGCGAGAACGGCTACGCGTTCTTCTGCCGGTTTCGGCGGTTGCCGATGACCATTCCGGTCAGCACGAACAGTACGGCGATCAGGAACATGGCCGTACCGATGACATTGATCTGAACGGGCGTTCCGCGCTGCGCCGAGCCCCAGACGAACATGGGGAAGGTGACGGTCGAGCCCGCGTTGAAATTGGTGATGATGAAATCGTCGAAGGAGAGCGCGAAGGCGAGCAGCGCGCCCGCCGCGATCCCGGGGGCGACGATGGGCAGGGTGACGCGTACGAAGGTCTGCACCGGGCCCGCGTAGAGGTCCCGGGCGGCCTCCTCCAGCCGTGGGTCCATCGACATCACGCGTGCCTTCACGGCGACGACGACGAAGCTGAGGCAGAACATGATGTGGGCGATCAGGATCGTCCAGAAGCCCAGCTGGGCGCCCAGGTTGAGGAACAGGGTGAGCAGCGAGGCCGCCATGACGACCTCGGGCATCGCCATGGGGAGGAAGATGAGGGAGTTGACGGCACCCCGCGCGCGGAAGCGGTACCGCACCAGCGCGAAGGCGATCATCGTGCCGAGGACGGTCGCCCCGATGGTCGCCCAGAAGGCGATCCGCAGGCTGAGCGAGAGCGAGCCGCACATGTCGGCGACCCCGCAGGGGTCACGCCAGGCGTCCGTCGAGAACTGCTGCCACTCGTAGTTGAAGCGGCCCTTCGGTTTGTTGAAGGAGAACACCGTGACGACGATGTTCGGCAGCAGCAGATATCCGAGGGTGATCAGTCCCGCGATGACGACGAAATGGCTCTTGAGCCAGCGCCCGATCGAGTTCACGAAGGCCATTTAAACCAGGTCCTCCGTCCCGGACTTGCGGATGTAGAGGGTGACCATGATGAGGATCGCCGCCATGAGAATGAAGGAGAGGGCGGCGGCCGTCGGATAGTCGAGGATGCGCAGGAACTGCGTCTGGATGACGTTGCCGATCATGCGGGTGTCGGTGGAGCCGAGCAGGTCGGCATTGACGTAGTCGCCGCTCGCCGGGATGAAGGTCAGCAGCGTGCCGGAGACGACACCCGGCATCGACAGCGGGAAGGTGACCTTGCGGAACGTCGTGAACGGCCTGGCGTAGAGGTCGCCGGCCGCCTCGTGCAGCCTGCCGTCGATGCGTTCGAGGGAGGTGTAGAGCGGCAGGATCATGAACGGCAGGAAGTTGTAGGTCAGACCGCAGACCACCGCGAGCGGCGTGGCCAGCACCCGGTCCCCCGCCGTGATGCCGAGCCAGCTGGTGACGTCCAGGACGTGCAGCGAGTTGAGGGCGCCGACGACCGGGCCGCCGTCCGCGAGGATCGTCTTCCAGGCGAGCGTACGGATCAGGAAGCTGGTGAAGAACGGCGCGATCACCAGGATCATGATCAGGTTGCGCCAGCGTCCCGCGCGGAACGCGATCAGATAGGCGAGCGGATAGCCGAGGACCAGGCACAGGATCGTGGCGGCGCCCGCGTACAGCACCGAGCGCAGGAACTGCGGCCAGTAGTCGGTCAGCGCGTCCCAGTAGGTCGCGAAGTGCCAGGTGACCTTGTAGCCCTCCTCCAGGGAGCCCGTCTGCACGGACGTGGAGGCCTGGTAGACCATCGGCAGCGCGAAGAACACGAACAGCCAGAGAAGGCCGGGCAGGAGCAGCCAGTACGGTGTCCAGCGGCCTCTTCGGCGCGGGGGCTTCTTCGCCGGCGCCGGAACCAGGGGCGGCGCTTCGGGGGTCGCGGTGGCCATCAGACGGCCGCCTCGTCGTCGACCGTCCCGACGCCCGCGTCTATGTCCTGATCGGCGTCCAGGCCGAAGGTGTGGGCCGGGTTCCAATGCAGGACGACCTCCGCGCCGGGGGTCAGCCTGGCGTCGCGGTCGATGTTCTGGACGTACACCTCGAACTCGGGGCAGACGGGGCTGTCGATGACGTACTGCGTGGAGACGCCGATGAAACTGGTCGCGGCGATCTTCCCGGTGATGCGGTTGCGGCCGGCCGGGATGTCCCCGGCGTCGTCCGCGTGCGTGAGGGAGATCTTCTCGGGGCGGACCCCGACCAGCACCTTGCCGCCGGTTCTGGTGGGCGCGGAACATCGGGCCTCGGGGAGCAGGAGCTTGCCGCCGCCCGCCTTGAGGACGATCTCGTCGCCGCTCTTGGCGTCGACCTCGGCCTCGATGAGGTTGGAGGTGCCGAGGAAGTTCGCGACGAAGGTGGTCTGCGGGTTCTCGTAGAGATCGGCGGGCGACCCGAGCTGCTCGACCCGGCCCGCGTTCATCACGGCGACCGTGTCGGCCATCGTCATGGCCTCCTCCTGGTCGTGCGTGACATGGACGAAGGTGATGCCGACCTCGGTCTGGATGCGCTTCAGCTCAAGCTGCATCTGGCGGCGCAGCTTGAGGTCGAGGGCGCCGAGGGGTTCGTCGAGGAGCAGCACCCTGGGGGTGTTGATCAGCGCGCGGGCCACGGCGACCCGCTGCTGCTGGCCGCCGGAGAGCTGGTGCGGTTTCTTGCGCGCCTGCTCCCCGAGCTGTACGAGCTCCAGCATGTCCTCGACCTGCTTCTTCACCGACTTGATGCCGCGCCGGCGCAGGCCGAAGGCGACGTTCTCGAAGATGTCGAGGTGCGGGAAGAGTGCGTACGACTGGAAGACCGTGTTCACCGGCCGCTTGTACGGCGGCAGGTTCGTGACCTCCTGGTCGCCCAGGAAGACAGTGCCGGAGGAAGGTTCCTCCAGGCCGGCGATCATCCGCAGGGTCGTGGTCTTCCCGCAGCCGGAGGCACCGAGCAGGGCGAAGAAGGAGCCCTGCGGGACGGTGAGGTCTAGGGGGTGTACGGCGGTGAAGGAGCCGTAGGTCTTGCTGATCCCGGAGAGACGGACGTCGCCGCCGTGGTCTGCTGCTGTGCTGGTCATGGTGTGGTCCTTGGGGAGTCGGAGGGGTTTCGCAGCGCTGGGGGCAGGCGGTGCTACGCCCCTGTCAACTTCGCGAACTTCTCCTCGTACGCCGTCTCTTCCTTCTGGCTCAGCAACCGGAAGGCGTGGGACTTCGCGGCCATCGCCGCGTCGGGAATGATCAGCGGGTTGTCCGCCGCGTCCTTGTCGATCTTCGCGAGGTACGGCTTCACTCCGTCGACCGGACACACGTAGTTGATGTAGGCGGCCAGTTCGGCGGCCGGCTGGGGCTCGTAGTAGTAGTCCATGAGCCGCTCGGCGTTCGTCTTGTGGCGAGCCTTGTTGGGGATCAGCATGTTGTCGCTCGACGTGATGTAGCCGCTGTCCGGGATGATGAAGTCGATGTCCGGGCTGTCCGCCTTGAGCTGGACCACGTCACCGGCCCAGGCGATACAGGCGGCGAAGTCGCCCGAGGTCAGGTCGGCCGTGTAGTCGTTGCCGGAGAAGCGGCGGATCTGGCCCTTGTCGACGGCCTTCTGGAGCCGGGCGACGGCCGCGTCGTAGTCGTCGTCGGTGAACTTCGCCGGGTCCTTGCCCATGTCGAGCAGGGTCATACCGATGCTGTCGCGCATCTCGGAGAGGAACCCGACGCGCCCCTTCAGCTTGGGGTTGTCGAGCATGTCGGAGACCGACTTCACCTCGACGCCGTCCAGCGCCTTCTTGTTGTAGGCGATGACGGTCGAGATCCCCTGCCAGGGGTAGGAGTAGGCGCGCCCCGGGTCCCAGTCGGGGCTGCGGAACTGCTCCGACAGGTTCGCGAAGGCGTGCGGGAGGTTCGAGGCGTCCAGTTTCTGGACCCAGCCGAGCCGGATCAGCCGGCCGGCCAGCCAGTCGGTGAGGACGATGATGTCCCGGCCGGTGTCCTGGCCCGCCGCGAGCTGCGGTTTGATCTTGCCGAAGAACTCGACGTTGTCGTTGATGTCCTCGGTGTACTTGACCTTGATGCCGGTCCGCTCGGTGAACGCGTCGAGCGTGGGGTGGTGCTTCTCGCTCTCGTCGACGTCCATGTACTCGGTCCAGTTGGAGAAGTTGACGGTCTTCTCCTTGGCCGAGTGGTCGTCCGCGGAGACGCCTCCCGCGGTCTTGCCGGCCGCGGGGATGCCACAGCCGGTCAGCGCACCGAGGCCGCCGGCGACCAGGGCGCCGCCCGCGGAGGCGCGCAGCAGGGACCGGCGGGTCAGGGCGGCCCTGCCATTGCGGAAGCTGCGCCGCATGGCGGCCACCTGGGCCGGGGAAAGGCGGTCGGGCTCGTACTGCTCCATGCGCGTGATGCCCTTTCGGGAGGGTGTGCGGCCGCTGGTCGGTCGGCCTGTGTCCTGTCAGCGGTCCCCGAAGATCGTGCGGTGCCAGTCCTTGCGGGCAACCGCGGTGTTGTCGAACATGACGTGCTTGATCTGCGTGTACTCATCGAACGAGTACGTGGACATGTCCTTGCCGAAGCCGGACGCCTTGTAACCCCCGTGGGGCATCTCGCTGATGATCGGAATGTGGTCGTTGACCCACACGCAGCCCGCCTTGATCTCGCGGGTGGCGCGGTTCGCCCGGTAGACGTCCCGGCTCCAGGCGGAGGCGGCGAGACCGTAGGGCGTGTCGTTGGCGAGCCGGATGCCGTCGTCGTCGCTGTCGAACGGGAGGACGACGAGCACGGGCCCGAAGATCTCGGACTGGACGATCTCGCTGTCCTGGGCGGCGTCGACGACCAGGGTGGGCCGGTAGTAGGCGCCGCTCTTCAGTTCCCCCTGGGGAGCCTCGCCGCCGGCCACCACGCGCGCGTAGGCACGCGCCCGCTCGACGAACCCGGCGACCCGGTCGCGCTGCGCGTGCGAGATGAGCGGCCCGAGGTCGGTGCCCGGGGCGAACGGATCACCGAGCCGGACGGTCTCCATGAGGGCGGCCGTTCTCGCGACGAACTCCTCGTAGAGCGGCCGTTGCACGTATGCGCGCGTGGCGGCCGTGCAGTCCTGCCCGGTGTTGATGAGGGCGCCCGCGACGGCGCCGTTGACGGCCGCGTCGAGATCGGCGTCGTCGAAGACGACGAAGGGTGCCTTGCCGCCCAGTTCCAGATGGAGCCGCTTGACGGTGGCTGTGGCGACCTCGGCGACGCGCTTGCCGACGGCGGTGGATCCGGTGAAGGACGTCATGACGACATCGGGATGCCCGACGAGATACTCACCGGCTTCCCTGCCGGTCCCGGTGACGACATTGATCACCCCGTCCGGGATTCCGGCCGCGGTGGCCGCCTCGGCGAAGAGGAGCGAGGTCAGCGGGGTCAGCTCGGCGGGCTTGAGCACGATCGTGTTGCCCGCCGCGATGGCCGGCAGGATCTTCCAGGCGGCCATCTGGAGGGGATAGTTCCAGGGCGCGATGGACCCGACGACACCGATGGGTTCCCGGCGGACGTACGAGGTGTGGTCACCGGAGTACTCCCCGGCCGACTGCCCCTGGAGGTGCCGGGCGGCTCCGGCGAAGAAGGCGGTGTTGTCGATCGTGCCCGGCACGTCGAACTCGCGGGTCAGCTTGAGCGGCTTGCCGCACTGGAGGGACTCGGCGCGCGCGAATTCCTCGGCGCGCTCGGCGAGGACGGCGGCGAAGCGGTGCAGTGCGTCGGAACGCTCGCCCGGGGTGGCCCCGGCCCAGGCCGGGAAGGCCGCGCGCGCGGCGGCGACGGCGGCGTCCACGTCGTCGTGACCGGCCAGCTCGTACGTGTAGACCGCCTCGCCGGTGGCGGGGTCGACGACCGCGTGCGTACGGCCGGAGGTGCCGCGGGTCAGGCGGCCCGCGATGTACTGCGCGCCGGCCGCGAGCCGCTCCTGTGCCGGGAAGCGATGGCCCGGATTGTGCATGTCGCTCTCCTCCGTCACCCACCCCGAACCGCGGGGGTCAACGTAGCTCCAGGTCGATTTGAGTGCCGATCCTGACAGAGTAAGTGGACTCCAACAAGTGATTCCGTTGTTGCCATTTGGTTACGCGACGGAATCTGTCGACCAGGTGTCCAGCCGGACGGGAAATGGGAGGACGCGATGTCAGTGGTGGATGCCAGACTCGCGTGCATGGGGAAAATCTTGGGTGATAGGGAGAAGCCGGAGCAGTCGGGGCAGATCGATTCGTTGGAGGCCCTGACCAGGGAAGTCCGTGCCGGGGCCCGGGTCAAGTACCTGCACTTCTGGGGGCACCGACCACGCCCGGACGGCCGTGTGGGGCCGAGCTGTCTCAGCCAGTGGTGGCCGGCCGCGTTCTCGGTCGACGGGGTGGAGTACGCGACGGCCGAGCACTGGATGATGGCCGCCAAGGCCCGCCTGTTCGAGGACGCGGAGGCGGAGCGGCAGGCGATCACGGCACCGAACCCGGCCCTGGCGAAGAAGGCAGGCCGGCTCGTGCGCGGCTTCGACCAGGCAGTATGGGAGCGCGAACGGTTCGGGATCGTGGTCGAGGGCAGCGTCCACAAGTTCACCGCGCACAGTGATCTGGGCGGGTTTCTGCTGGGCACGGGCGAGCGGGTGCTGGTGGAGGCGAGCCCGGTGGACCGTGTCTGGGGCATCGGCCTGGCCGCGGACGACGAGGCGGCGCTGGACCCCGAGCGGTGGCGGGGGCCGAACCTGCTGGGGTTCGCCCTGATGGCGGCACGGGAGCGGCTGCGGGTGGGTTGGCGTACCGCTGGAGGCGCGGCCCAGGCGTGATCCGGGCGACGGGTCCTCAGACCTGCTGGGACAGGAAGGTCGAGTAGCTGCCGTCGATGTCGTCGGCGGACCCCTCGTCGCCGACCACGATGAAGAGGACGCCGAACATCACGGCGAGGATGATGGCGACGCCACCGCAGATGATCCCGGCCAGCGCCTGGCCCCCGTTGGTCGCCTGGCCCCGGCGGGCCCTGCCACGGGCGATCAGGCCGAACACCACGGCGAGGATGCCCAGGATGATCGCCAGCGGCCAGAGGCAGAAGAAGACAGCGGAGACGATGCCGACCACGAGCGAGGCCGTACCCATGCCGTTCATCGGCTGGGGCGCCATGGGGGCCCAGCCGTAGCCGGGAGCGCCGCCGTACATCGGGGGCGCGGGCTGCGCGGGCCCGGCAACGGCGTATCCGGCCTGCTGCGGATAGCCGTAGCCCTCCTGGGACGGGTAGGCCGGGTAGGCGGGGTAGCCGTATGGGGCCGGTCCGGGGCCGTCGGGTGCTATGGGCGGCGGGGGGACCGGCTCGCCGGGTGCGGCGGGCCGGGCGTAGGAGGAGTGCGGAGCGGGGGGCGCGAAGGGGTTGTCCTGCGGGGTCCCGGCCGCCGGAGCTCCGGGCGCGGCGAACGGGTTCGCCCAGGGCTGGGAGGCCTGAGGTGCGGGCGGGCCCGAGTGGGCGCCCGGCGGGGGCGTGGTGGCCGCCGGCGTCGAGGTGACCGTGGGGTGGTCGTGGACGGTGGCGGGTGGCGGGGTGGTGTCGCCGTTGTTCCAGAACACCGTGCTGCCGGGTCCCTCAGGGGCGGAACCCGAGCGAGGGGTGTCCTCCGCCGGGGGCGCCCAGGGATCGAACTCGGGTTCGGAACCTGCCGTGGTTCCCCCGGCGGCGGACCCGGCCGGAGGCTTGTCCAGCGGGACCCGCGCAGGTGTGCCGTTCGCGGGGCTTTCGCTGACGGATTCACCGGTCGCCGCGCCCTCGGAACTCGCCCCTTCCACAGGGAGGTTCTCCGGTGGGTGCGGCGGCTGCGCGGCGTCGGACATGCGTGGGGTCCCCTCGTTCGTGCGTTCCGTCATGCTACGGGCCGCGATCACAGGGCGACGGGGCACCTCCGGCCTCCCCGCCCGGCCCCGCCCGACGGAATCCACGGGCGTCTCCCCACGGGCCCGGCCTACGATGATCCCCGAGTCATCGATCAGCCGATCACCCGCGTCCCGCCGACCGTCGCACGATCCGGGGCGCCGTTCCCGGGGAGGAACCCTTGAGCGACCACCACCAGTCTGCCGCAGCCGCTGCCCCCGACCCGCACGCCTTCATCGCCGGGCTGCCCAAGGCCGAACTGCACGTCCACCACGTGGGCTCCGCCTCCCCCCGGATCGTCTCGCAGCTGGCCGCCCGCCACCCCGACTCCCAGGTGCCCACCGATCCCGAGGCCCTGGCGGACTTCTTCACGTTCACGGACTTCGCCCACTTCATCAAGGTGTACCTGTCCGTCGTGGACCTCATCCGCACGCCCGAGGACGTCCGGCTGCTGACGTACGAGATCGCCCGGGACATGGCCCGGCAGCAGATCCGGTACGCCGAGCTGACCGTCACCCCGTTCTCCTCCACCCGCCGCGGCATCGACGCGCGCGCCTTCATGGACGCGATCGAGGACGCCCGGAAGTCGGCCGAGGCCGAGTTCGGGACCGTACTGCGCTGGTGCTTCGACATCCCGGGCGAGGCCGGGCTCGAATCGGCCGAGGAGACGGTGCGGCTCGCCACCGACGACCGGCTGCGCCCGGAGGGGCTGGTCTCGTTCGGGCTCGGCGGGCCCGAGATCGGCGTACCCAGGCCGCAGTTCAAGCCGTACTTCGACCGGGCGATCGCCGCCGGCCTGCGGTCGGTGCCGCACGCGGGCGAGACCACCGGCCCGGAGACGGTCTGGGACGCGCTGAACCACCTGCGCGCAGAACGCATCGGGCACGGTACGAGTTCCGCGCAGGACCCCGAACTGCTCGCCCATCTCGCCGAGCAGCGCATCGCCCTGGAGGTCTGCCCGACCTCCAACATCGCCACGCGCGCGGTCCGTACGCTCGACGAGCACCCCCTCAAGGAGTTCGTGCGGGCCGGCGTCCTCGTCACGATCAACTCCGACGACCCGCCGATGTTCGGCACCGACCTCAACAGCGAGTACGCGGTCGCCGCCCGGCTGCTCGACCTCGACGAGTGGGGTATCGCCGACCTCGCCAAGAACGCCGTCGAGGCCTCTTTCCTCGACCCGGCGGGCAAGGCTGCGCTGGCCGCCGAGATCGACACGTACACCTCGGCATGGCTCGCCCCCTGAGGCACGTCACCACCCCCCGCCCCAGCACAATGGGCCCATGCAGAACGTGACCGCCGTGGCTCATCGCGGCGACCCCTACCGCTTCCGCGAGAACACGACCGACTCGCTGCGTTCCGCGCTCGACCAGGGCGCGGACGCGGTCGAGATCGACGTACGGCTGACCCGGGACGGCGTGCCCGTGCTGTTGCACGACGCGACGCTGAAGCGGCTGTGGGAGCGGGACCGGCCGCTGGCCGTGCTGTCGGCGGCCGAGGTGCGCGGGCTGACGGAGGGCGGGGTGCCGACGCTCGCGGAGGCGCTGGCCGTGACCGAGGGCAGCCGGGTGATGATCGATCTGCCGGGCTCGCCCGACGCGCGGGCGGTACGGCGGGTGACGGACATGGTCCGGGAGTGCGCGGCGGAGGACCGCGTGTACTACTGCGCGGACGCCCCGGCGATGCTCGCGGTGCGCGCGGCGGACCCGTCCGCCGAGATCGCCCTGACCTGGAAGAGCGTCGCACCGCCGCGTCCCGCCCTGCTCGCGGCGGTACGTCCGCGCTGGCTCAACTACCGCTTCACCCTGGTCGACCGGAGACTCACCGCGCGGGTGCACCGGGACGGTCATCTGCTGTCGGTGTGGACTCCGGACACCCGCCGTTCCATGCGGCGGCTGCTGGACGCCGGCGTCGACTCGATCACCACCAACCGGATCGACGCGCTGTGCGCGCTGCGGAAGGGATGAGGGTGCCCGGGCCTTCGGGGACGGCGTCCTACACGCGGGACTCCTGAGGCACGGTCGCCGGGTCGGCCGGGGTGGCCCGGGTGGCGTACTGCGGGACGGGGGTGTCGTCCTTGCCGGTGTCGCGGACCAGGCCGTAGCGCGTCGCGCCCTCGGGGGGTCCGCTGGTCACGTCGTCCTCCACCTTGTCCCAGGCCGTCGGGAAGACGTTCAGGCCGTAGTCGGCGCCCCGTTCGTTCACGGTGAGGGTGACGCTGCCGTCGACGTAGAAGTACTCGTTCTGCCACATCTGCTGGGTACCGGCCGGCGGGACGGCGTAGCCGGTGGTCGAGTTGCCCATGCCGGTGGCGGAACTGTCGGTGTCGCTGACCCGGTCGTCCATACGGCGGCCACCGCCGGAGGCCACGTGGAAGAGCCGACCCTTCAAACCGGTCCAGGCCGGCATGACCAGGCTGCCGGACCGGTACTGCGGCGATATCTGCCAGCGGACGAGGACATAGCCCTGACCGGTGAGCGTCACGCTGTCCCCGCGATGGTTCATGGTGGCGTGCGCGCCGCCGGTGCTGGTGAGTCCGGCCTCGGGCCGCCGCGGGAGGGCGGCGGGCCGCGCGTTCGGGTCGGGTGCCGTGTCGACGGCGTCGACGACCGTGCCGTACAGGTCCGGCTTCGGCCGCGTCGCCGACGGACTGGGAGACGCCGGGACAGAAGGGGAGGCGGAAGAGGAGGGGGAAGGGGATGCCGACGGGGACCGGGGCGGGGAGGTGGTCGGCGCCTGGGGCTGAGGGCGGGCGGTGGGGGCCGCGACGGCCGGCGGCGGGTCCTTTGCGGGGTACGTCATGACGTACGCGCCGCCCGCGACGATCGTCGCCCCGGCGCTCAGGGCGACGGCCGGCTTGGTCAGGGCGCCGAGCACCTTGCCCGACCAGCCGACGGAAGCGGAGCCGGTGGCGGCGACGGCCGTCTTGCCGCCGAAGGCCAGCGACAGGGTGAAGCCGACGGGCAGCGGGACGAGCGCGATGCCGACGAGGAGCCGTTCCGCCGGTACGACGACCGCCTCGCCCGGGCTCGCGCAGTCGGCGCACCCCCTGATGTGCCTGGCCAGCCGCTTGCGCCACACGGAGTCCGGGTCGCCGTCCCAGCGGACGGTCAGTTCCCGCAGTTCGAGACAGGCACCGTCGAGCGCCCGTACGATTCCGCGCGAGGCCTCCAGGCGCTCCTTCATCCGCTGGACGCGGACGGCGGCGTGCTGCCGGCTGATGCCGACGGCAGCCGCCAGCTCACGCCGGGTGAGTTCGCCCGCGACCTCCAGCCACCACAGGGACAGCAGCTGCCGGTCCTCGTCGTCGAGCCAGCGCACAGCCTCCGCGACCTCACGTCGCTGCCCCTCCAACTGGAGCCTCAGTACGGTGAGTTCGGCGAAGTCGGCCGCTCCGTCGGCGGTCTCGTCACGCAGGGAGTCGGTCGTACGGCGGCGCGCGCGGTCCCGGATCTGCCGCATCGCGATCGCGACGAGCCACGACCGGAAGCTGTCCGGGTCGCGCAGTGAGCCGAGGTTGTCGACGGCCCGGAGCATGGTCTCCTGCACGACGTCGTCGACGTCCGCGTGACCGTTCAGGGCCCGGCCGACGATGTTGTAGACCAGCGGCAACCAGCCCGCGACCAGTTCGTCCAGCGCCCGCCGGTCACCGGCCTGCGCCGCAGCGATGGTGGAACTCCACTGGCGCCCGTCCACAAAAGCCCTTTCTCGTACGTGTGTGCACCTTACGTCGCCCTGTTGCACACCGGTCCCCCGCCAGGTCGCCCCGAGGAGACGGATCGAGGGCGTCCGCGATAACAGTTTTTGGCCCCGCGCGGGCCGCCCGGGGCACGGGCCCTAGGTGCGATCCCCGACAAGATCCGGACGCGGTACGCCAGTTGGCCTCGGGCCAGGACCAGGGTCGGCGTCATCCTCGGCGACGATCCCCGTCACCGCGAAAGGATCAAGGATGTGAGCATCGACACCAGCCGCCACCAGCAGGAGCAGCCGATGCGCATGCGCACGCACCACCCCGCCCGCACCACAGCACTCGCGACCGTCCTCACGCTCAGCCTGGCCCTGCCGGCCTGCGCCCTTGCCACCCCCGCGTCGGCCGCCTCCGTCTCCACCCCGGCGAGCGCACGGGGCTCGGCACCGGACGCCGAGGCGCTGCGTGCCGCACTCGCCGGGTTACCGGACGCGGACGCGACGGCGGCTCTCGTCCGGGTCGGGGGCACCGGCGGTGTCTGGCGCGGCAGCGCGGGGGTGCACGACCTGGTGAGCGGGCGGGCGGCGGACCCGGACGCCCGTTTCCGGGTGGGATCGACGACAAAGGTGGTCACGGCGGCGGTCGTGCTCCAACTCGCGGCGGAGGGCGAGCTGGACCTCGGCCGGCCGGCCCGGCACTACCTTCCGGACCTGATCCCCGGCGCGTACGGACACGTGACCGTGCGCCAACTCCTGAACCACACAAGCGGCATCCCGGCCGCCGACGGCACCGGTACGAACTTCGAGGAGTGGTACGCACACCGCTTCGACCTCCACTCGCCCCGCGAGACGGTCGTCTCGGCCACCGCCAAGAAGCCCGAGTTCGCGCCGGGCACCGAGCAGCACTACCTCAACATCAACTACACCGTGCTCGGGCTGCTGGTCGAGCGGGTCACCGGCCACTCTTACGAGCGGGAGACGGCCCGCCGGATCCTCGCCCCACTGGGCATGCGCAACACCTACTTCCCCGGCGCCGACCCGGACATCCGGGGGCCGCACAACCACGGCTACCAGGCGGTGGCGCGCGCGGACGGCACAACGGAGTACCGCGATGTCACGGTGTGGGGAACCACGGACGGCTGGGCGGCGGGCAACATGATCTCCACGACGGCGGATCTGGAGCGGTTCCTGACCGCCCTGTTCCGCGGGCGGGTCGTACCGCGGCCGCAGCTGAAGGAGATGCTCACCCTCCCGGCCGGGGTGCCCGGTGCCACGATGAGCGCGGGTCTCCAGCGGTATGTCACCCCCGACGGCACGGAGTTGTGGTTGAAGTCGGGCGGCCGGTGGGGCTACAACACGGTCATCGCCGCCACCCGCGATCTGTCCCGCACCCTCGTCTACAGCGTCAACTCGACCGACGCGAAGGGCCAGGGCATGAATCCCGTCGCGGCGCGCATCGTGCAGGCGGCCTTCACACCGTGACATGGGCCTCGGGGACCACTGCTCCTCGACTCTACTCAGCTCCTCGGCCACTCGGCTGCTCCTCGACGGTGACGAGGGCTTCGGCCGGGGCGCAGTCGGGTGCGGTGGCGATGAGGTGAATCTTGCCGGGGCCGGTCGGGCGCAGGACGACGAGAGCGCGGCCTTCGTAGGTGCGGCGTTCGGTGGCGTCGAAGCGTTCCTCGGTGGCGGGGTCGGCGCTGCCGAAGCCGAGGAGGACTCCGGGGCCGGAGACCTCGACGGTGACCGGCCGGTCGGCCGCGGTGTGGAGGGTGCCGTCCGGATCCGTCAGGGCCAGGGTGACGTACGCGAGGTCGCCGCCGTTCGCCGTCACGGACGGCCGGTCGGGCTCGGCGCGCAGCCGGACCGGGCCGGTCGCGGTACGCAGGGTGTGGCGGCCGGTTTCGGTGCCGGCGCGATGGGTGACCGCGAGGAGTTCGCCGGGTTCGTACGTGGTGTCGAACTCGGTGCGGAATCGGTGGTCCGGGCCCAACGGCCGACGCCCGAGGGAGCGTCCGTCGAGGAGGAGTTCGACCTCGTCGGCGTCGCCGTAGACCTCGATGGTGACCGGTCGGCCCTCGAAGCCGGGCCAGGTCCAGGAGTCGATGCTGTCGCTCCAGGCCCAGGGTGTGCCGGCGTATGTCCTGCCGTGGTATTCGGGGCGTCGGACCGCGATGTAGGGCTCGGTGCGCAGACCGAAGACGATCTCGCGGTAGTAGGAGGCGGGGCGTCGGTGTCCGGTGATGTCGAGGTCGCCGCAGCCCGCGACCAGGTAGGGGTAGGGCGCGGTGTGGGCGGGGCGGGGTCCGCCGGGGGTGAGGTACTGGGGGCGGCCGATGCCGGCCTCGCCGAGGTAGTCCCAGCCGGTCCAGGTGAAGTCACCGATGACATGGCCGTGTTGCTCGACCAGGCGCCAGTTGCCGTCGATGCGGGTGGGGAAGGTCTCGGTGCCGAGGATGATCCGGTGGGGGAACAGGTCCTTGTCCAGGGCGTAGCGGGCCTCGGCGTAGTTCATGCCGGCGACGTCGAGCACGGCGAAGGACTCGGCCGTCTTCTCCGTGACGAGGCCGGAGGCGCTGATCGCGTTCATCATGTCCCCCGCGTCGGCCATGAGGGTGTTGATGCCCTTCTCCTCGCCCTCGCCCGTGCCGACCGCCTTCTCCTGCGACTGCCCGCGCAGCTTGCCCAGTTCGGACATGACGGCGAGCATGCCGTTGACCGCGTTGGTGACGTAGCGCGTGTCGTCCGACGCGCGGACCTTCTCGGCGAGTCTGCGTCCCCAGGCGGCTCCGAGGGGCGAGCCGGTCTCGGGGATCTCGTTGCCGATGGAGTACATGATGACGCTGGGGTGGTTGAAGTCCTTGGCGACCATCGCCTCGATGTCGCGTTCCCACCACTCGGGGAAGTTCAGGCTGTAGTCGAACTCGCTCTTGCCGGACGTCCAGACGTCGAAGGCCTCGTCCACCACCAGCACGCCGAGGCGGTCGCAGGCGTCCAGCATCGCCTTGCTCATGGGGTTGTGGGACATGCGGATCGCGTTGAACCCGGCGTCCTTGAGGAGTTGGACGCGTCGTTCCTCGGCACGGGCGAAGGTGGCGGCGCCCAGCACTCCGTTGTCGTGGTGGACACAGGCGCCGCGCAGCTTGACCGTCCCGCCGTTGATCCGCAGCCCGTGTTCGGGGTCGAGGCGCAGAGAACGGATGCCGAAGGTGACGGCCTCGGCGTCCACTTCGGCGTCGGCGTCCTTGAGGGCGACGGTGGTGGTGTAGAGGGCGGGCGTGTCCGGGCTCCACAGCAACGGGCCCCGGACGTAAAGGCGTTGGCGTACGGTCGCGGGCTCACCGGGCAGCACCGTGATCTTCGAGAGGTCGGTCGCGACGACGCTTCCGTCGGCGTCGCGGACCTCGGTGACGACATCGACCGTACGGATCGCGATCGAGTCGTTCTCGACCCGCGTCGCGACCTCCACCACCGCCCGCTCCCCGTCGATGTCCGGGGTCGTGACCCGGACCCCGTAGGGCGCGATCCGGACCACCTCGCCGATCAGCAGCCAGGTGTCGCGGTAGATGCCCGCGCCGGTGTACCAGCGCGAGTCGCGGTGGGCGCGGGCTTCGACGCGGATCTCGTTGTCCTCGCCGAACCGCAGGAAACGGTCGGCGTCGATGAGGAACTGCGAGTAGCCGTAAGGGCGTTGCCCGGCGTAGTCGCCGTTGATGAACACCACGGCATCGCGGTGGACGCCCTCGAACTCGACGAGGATCCGCTTGCCCCGGTGCTCCTCGGGGACGGCGAAGGTCTTGCGGTACTCGTATGTGCCACCCGGGAAGTAGGCACCGGCACCGCCCTCCATCGTGACCTCGCCGCCGGGAGCCGTACGCTCCCGCTCGATCATCGCGTCGTGCGGCAGCGCCACCGGCCGGAAGGGAACCTTCGTGCCGGACAGTTCGGCGAAGGGGTTGACCTTGGGGCGGGTCTGCCAGCCGTCGTTGAAGGACGTGCGGATCATACGGTTTCCTCTTCGCCGGGAGCCTGCGCTGTGGTTCCGGTCAGGCGTGCGCCCAGCCAGGCGCGGCCTCGTTCCAGCAGTTCCCGGGAGATGCGCGTGTCCGGGGCCCAGGTCTCGAAACCGTGGGGCGCGCCGGGGACGAGGTCGAAGGCGCAGTCCACGCCCGCCTCGCGCAGGCGTTCGGCGTAGGTGCGGCACTCTTCGGTGAACAGGTCGATGTCGCCCACGCTGATCCAGGCCGGTGGCAGTCCGCGCAGGTCGGTGCGCCGGGCCGCGACCGCGTAGTCGGGGGTGTCCGGGCCGCCGGGCTCGGCTCCGAGGTAGGCGCCCCAGCCGAACCGGTTCGCCGCGTTGTTCCACACCCGGTGCTGTACCTGGTCCAGTTCGCGGCGCGCGGCGGTGCGGTCGTCGGCCATCGGGGCGAACAGCCACTGCGCGACGGGCTGGGTACCGCCGGCGTCATGCAGCCGCTGCACCAGGCAGGCGGCCAGCCCCGCACCGGCGCTGCCGCCCCCGACAGCGACGCGTTCGCGGTCGATCCCCATCGATTCCGCCGACTTCCCCAACCACTCCCAGGCGGCGAAGGTGTCGTCGAGGGCGGCCGGGAAGGGGTGCTCGGGGGCCAGGCGGTAGTTCGTCGACACGACGACGATGCCGAGGGCGCGGGCTGTCGCGGAGCAGAAGACCTCGTCCTGCAGGGCGTCGCCGATGACGTATCCACCGCCGTGCACCCACAGCAGTGCCGCCCCCGAACGATCTCCGGCCGGGGTGTACACGCGTATGCCCTGGCCCTCATCGACGATGTCGAGGGTGACGCCCTTCGCCGGATCACCGGGACTGTGCCGACGGGCCAGGGCGCGCACACCGCGCAACACCCACTTCGGGCGGAGGGGCAGCCGTGGTATCCGCGTGACGCTGCGGCGCAGTTCCGGGGCGACCGAGTCGAGCTTCATGGACACTCTTCCATTTGGTAAATCGTATTACCATGAGTTCGCGGTAGCCTAACCACCGAGCCCCAGGCGGCACAAGACCCGAGGAGCGAGCAGGTGAGCGAGTCCACGCGACAGTCCCCGCGCGTGACGGCCAAGGACGTCGCCCGGGTGAGCGGCGTCTCGCAGACGACGGTGAGTTTCGTCCTCAACGGCACCGCCGGGCACGTGTCGCAGGAGACACGGGAACGGGTGCGGGAGGCCGCCCGCACACTCGGTTACGTCCCCAACGGTTCGGCGCAGGCGTTGCGCAAGGGCGCGTCCCGCATCGTCCTGCTCAACGTCGAGGGGATCCCCACCGGCAGCGGTCTCGGCAGCTACATCCGCGGCCTCGACGCCGAACTCGCGTCGCACCAGCACGTACTCCTGGTGCTGCACGGCCATCTGTCCTCGCAGGCGCTCTCCGACGTGGCCCAGACCGTCTCCGCCCGGGCCGTGATCGACCTGGGCGACGCCGGCCACGCGGACGCGATCGTCACTGGTACCGAAACCTCCCTCACCGCGTTCTCGGCACAGGCGGACGTCCCGGTGCGGTACCTCGTCGAGCGGGGCCACCGGCACATCGCGACCGTTCTGCCGGACACCGCCGAGCTGCGGGCCCTCGCCGGTCTGCGCGAGCGGCTCATGCGGCAGGCCGCCGACACCGCGGGCCTGGCCGACTGCCCGACGCTCGTCCTCCCCGGCGACCCCGAGGCCGCCGGGGAACAGCTGCGGGCCTTCCGCGCCGGACATCCCGAGGTGACCGCCCTCGCCGCCTACAACGACGACACCGCACTGGTGACGCTCGCCGCGATGCGGAACCTCGGACTCCGGGCACCGGAAGACCTCGCCGTCATCGGCTTCGACGACACCCCGCACGGCGCGCTGTTCTCCCCGGCGCTGACCACCGTACGGCTGGACGCGGAAGCCCTGGGCCGCATCGCCGCACGCGACGCGCTGGGGCTGTCGACAGCCGGTTTCGCCCCTGAACCGGCACGGGTGATCGTCCGACAGTCCGGCTAGCCGGCCCCGAACCGCCCGTGCCCTGACCGTGGTTCCGGGCACCGGCTGTCCCTCGCTCACCGACTCCCGTGCGGCGCACCAGAGTTCCTGCCACCGCCTCGGCCGCGCCCGCCTCCCTCACGTCGCTCTCGACGCCCGGGTCACCGGCTCCGTCCCGATCGCCGGGGCCCGGACCATGTCCGGCCGCGCAGGATCTCCCGTACAGCTCCTCGTCGTCCGTTCCTGGGGACGAGGGCGGCTACAACCCCACGATCGCGTTCCACCGCCTGGCGAACCCCAGCCGCTCCTTCCCGGTGATGTCCCGGGCGATCGCCAACCGTCCGCGCATGGCCGCGTCGGGGAAGATCAGCGGGTCCTCGGCGAGAGCCGCGGTCTCCTCGTCCTTGGCGGACGCCAGGACGTCCTGCGCGGCCGGCACCGGGCAGACGTAGTTGACCCACGCGGCCAGTTCGGCGGCGACCTCGGGCTGGTAGTAGTAGTCGACCAGCGCTTCCGCGTTCGCCTTGTGCCGGGCCAGGTTCGGGATCATCAGCGACTCCGCCCACAGTTCGGCGCCCTCCTCGGGGACGACGAAGCGGATGTCCGGGTCGTCAGCCTGGAGCTGGATCACGTCGCCCGAGTACGCCTGGCAGGCGAGTACGTCGCCACTGGCGAGGTCCTTGATGTAGTCGTTGCCGGTGAAGCGGCGGATGTGCCCGCTGCGCACCCGCGCGGCGACCTGCTCGCAGATCCGCTCGAAGTCGTCCGCGGTCCACTTGGTGATGTCGACCCCGTTGCCCTGCATGAGCAGCGCGAACGCCTCGTCCAGCCCGGAGAGCAGGGTGACGCGCCCCTTGAGGTCGTCCGCCCACAGGTCGGAGACGTGCCGGAGCTCCCGGCCGACCCTGCGGCGGTTGTACGCGATACCGGTGATCCCCGACTGCCACGGCACCGTGAACCGGCGCCCGGGGTCGAAGGCTGGTGAACGGAGCTGCGGGTCGAGGTACTTGGCGACGTTCGGCTGCCGGGCGCGGTCCATCTCCTGGACCCAGCCCAGCCGGACGAACCGCGCGCACATCCAGTCACTGATGACGACGAGATCGCGACCGGTGCTCTGGTGGTTCATCAGCGCGGGGCTGATCTTCCCGAAGAACTCGTCGTTGTCGTTGATCTCCTCGACGTAGTCGACGGCGATGCCCGTGCGCTTCTCGAACTCCTCCAGCGTGGGCCGCCGCGTCGTGTCCTCGTCGTCGGTGTCGATGTAGAGAGGCCAGTTCGCCCAGGTCAGCCGCTTGTCCCGGGCGGACAGATCGACTCCGGCCCGCTCCCCCGGGGCCACATGGGCGGCGGGCACTCCGCATCCGGCAAGCATCGCACCCCCACCGACCGCGCCCAGGGTGCGCAGGAGGGACCGACGGTCGGGGGCCGCGGAGGCGCGTGACACTGGCATCCGGGCAGCATGCCCGCCGTACGTACGACCGGGCAATCGACGCCGTGTCGAGCGGTGCGGCGGCGGCGCGACACCCTGTCGACGGCGGACGAGCCGACCGACCCGCCACAACCGCGCGGCCCCGGACGGAGAACTCCCGCCCGGGGCCGCGCCTTTGGCACCGGCAGTCCTCAGCCGCCGAGCGACGTCATCACATGCTTGATCCGCGTGTAGTCGTCGAACCCGTACCCCGAGAGGTCCTTGCCGTAGCCGGACTTCTTGAAGCCGCCGTGGGGCATCTCCGCGACCAGCGGGATGTGGGCGTTGATCCACACACAGCCGAAGTCCAGGACCTTCGACATCCGCATCGCGCGCGAGTGGTCCTTGGTCCACACGGACGACGCGAGGGCGTAGTCCACGCCGTTGGCCCACTCCACGGCCTGCGCCTCGTCCGAGAAGGACTGGACGGTGATGACCGGGCCGAAGACCTCGTTCTGGATGATCTCGTCGTCCTGCTTCAGACCGGACACGACGGTCGCGGCGTAGAAGTAGCCCTTCTCGCCGACCCGGTGGCCACCCGCCTCGACCTTGGCGTGGGCGGGCAGCCGCTCGATGAAGCCGGAGACCTGCTTCAGCTGGTTCGGGTTGTTGAGCGGCCCGTACAGCACGTCCTCGTCGTCCGGCTGCCCGGTCTTCGTCTCGGCGGCGGCCTTGGCGAGCGCCGCGACGAACTCGTCGTGGATGGACTCCTGGACGAGGACGCGGGTGGCCGCCGTACAGTCCTGGCCCGCGTTGAAGAAGCCCGCGACCGAGATGTCCTCCACGGCCTTGGCGATGTCGGTGTCCTCGAACACGACGACCGGCGCCTTGCCGCCCAGCTCCAGGTGGACCCGCTTGAGGTCCTTCGACGCCGACTCGGCGACCTGCATACCGGCCCGCACCGAACCGGTGATCGACGCCATCGCCGGAGTCGGGTGCTCGACCATGGCGCGGCCGGTGTCACGGTCCCCGGTGATGACGTTGAAGACGCCCGTGGGCAGGATCGAGCCGATGATCTCCGCCATGAGAACCGTGGACGCGGGTGTCGTGTCCGACGGCTTGAGCACCACGGTGTTGCCGGCCGCGAGGGCCGGGGCGAACTTCCACACGGCCATCATCATCGGGTAGTTCCAGGGCGCCACCTGCGCGCAGACCCCGATCGGCTCGCGCCGGACGATCGACGTCATCCCGTCCATGTACTCGCCGGCGCTGCGCCCCTCCAGCATCCGGGCGGCGCCCGCGAAGAAGCGGATCTGGTCCACCATCGGCGGGATCTCCTCGGACCGGGTGAGCCCGATCGGCTTGCCGGTGTTCTCCACCTCGGCCGCGATGAGCTCCTCGGCGCGCTCCTCGAACGCGTCCGCGATCTTCAGGAGATACCTCTGCCGCTCGGCCGGCGTCCTGTCGCGCCAGGCGGGGAACGCGGCGGCGGCAGCCGCCATGGCGGCGTCGACGTCCGGCTGCCCGGACAGCGGCGCGGTCGCGTACGCCTCGCCCGTGACGGGGTTGACCACCTCGGTGGTCCGCCCGTCGGCGGCGTCCCGGAACTCACCATCGATGTAGTTGCGCAGACGACGCAGCTCGGTGCTCACTGCCGGCCCTCCAGATTCGGATGTCGATCGACTCGGGTGTCCATTGACTGAGACACCCACCCTATTCCGCAGCCCGACGTTTTCAACACCCCCGATCCCTCCAAAGCTGCGAAATCCGCAAGACAGGCGTCCATGAACAACGAATTTCATCGATCGAGCCTTGCGAAACCGTCGACTCCTCGTGCACAGTGAGCGCGTGGCCAGTCGAAGCGCAGAGCACAGGGACTCCCGGGAGTCCAGGAACGGCACTCCCCAGCTGGACGCCGTCTCCCTCGCCATCATCGAACAGCTCCAGGAGGACGGCCGTCGGCCCTACGCGGCGATCGGCAAGGCCGTGGGCCTCTCCGAGGCTGCCGTGCGCCAGCGCGTCCAGAAGCTGCTCGACCAGGGCGTGATGCAGATCGTCGCCGTCACGGACCCGCTCACCGTGGGTTTCCGCAGGCAGGCGATGGTCGGCGTCAACGTCGACGGCGACCTGGACCCCGTGGCCGACGCGCTGAGCGCCATGCCGGAAGTCGAGTACGTGGTGATGACCGCGGGCTCCTTCGACATCCTCGCCGAGATCGTCTGCGAGGACGACGACCACCTGCTGGAGGTCATCAACAAACGCATACGGACCCTGCCCGGCGTGCGCTCCACCGAAAGCTTCGTCTACCTCAAGCTCAAGAAGCAGACCTACATGTGGGGAACCCGATAACCGTGACGACCACCGACAACCCCAGTTCCGGCTCCAGCCCCAAGGACCTCAGCCGTACCGCGTACGACCACCTGTGGATGCACTTCACCCGCATGTCGTCGTACGAGAACGCCCCCGTCCCGACGATCGTCCGGGGCGAGGGCACCTACATCTTCGACGACAAGGGCAAGCGCTACCTCGACGGTCTCGCGGGTCTGTTCGTGGTCCAGGCCGGCCACGGCCGCGTGGAGCTGGCCGAGGCGGCCTTCAAGCAGGCGCAGGAGCTGGCGTTCTTCCCCGTGTGGTCGTACGCCCACCCGAAGGCGGTGGAGCTGGCGGAGCGGCTGGCGAACTACGCGCCCGGTGACCTCAACAAGGTCTTCTTCACCACCGGTGGCGGTGAGGCCGTCGAGACCGCCTGGAAGCTCGCCAAGCAGTACTTCAAGCTGGTCGGCAAGCCCACCAAGTACAAGGTCATCTCACGCGCCGTCGCCTACCACGGCACCCCGCAGGGCGCCCTGTCCATCACCGGCCTGCCGGCTCTGAAGGCCCCCTTCGAGCCGCTGGTCCCCGGCGCCCACAAGGTCCCGAACACCAACATCTACCGCGCCCCGATCTTCGGCGACGACCCGGAGGCGTACGGCCGCTGGGCCGCCGACCAGATCGAGCAGGAGATCCTCTTCGAGGGCGCGGACACGGTGGCCGCCGTCTTCCTTGAGCCGGTCCAGAACGCGGGCGGCTGCTTCCCGCCCCCGCCGGGCTACTTCCAGCGGGTCCGAGAGATCTGCGACCGCCACGACGTCCTGCTCGTCTCGGACGAGGTCATCTGCGCCTTCGGCCGCCTCGGCACGATGTTCGCCTGCGACAAGTTCGACTACGTACCGGACATGATCACCTGCGCCAAGGGCATGACCTCGGGCTACTCCCCGATCGGCGCGTGCATCATCTCGGACCGCCTCGCCGAGCCGTTCTACAAGGGCGACAACACCTTCCTGCACGGCTACACGTTCGGCGGCCACCCGGTGTCGGCGGCGGTCGGCCTGGCCAACCTCGACCTGTTCGAGCGCGAGGGTCTCAACCAGCACGTCCTGGACAACGAGGGCGCGTTCCGCTCGACCCTGGAGAAGCTGCACGACCTGCCGATCGTCGGTGACGTCCGCGGCAACGGCTTCTTCTACGGCATCGAACTGGTCAAGGACAAGGCGACCAAGGAGTCCTTCGACGCGGAGGAGACGGAACGTATCCTCTACGGCTTCCTCTCCAAGGCCCTCTTCGAGAACGGCCTGTACTGCCGTGCCGACGACCGCGGCGACCCGGTCGTCCAGCTCGCCCCGCCGCTGATCTCGAACCAGGAGACGTTCGACGAGATCGAACAGATCCTGCGCGCGACCCTGACGGAGGCGTGGACGAAGCTCTAGCCTCCGGCGGTCCAGCCGCTCGTCACGGCCCGGGGTGCACCCATACAAGTGAGAAGGGTGCACTCCGGGCCGCGTGCTGTCCGGGGTGCACGCCCAGGATCTCTAGCCTGCCTGGTAACCGATCGGCCCTGCGTTCGTTCCCCCGCACGGGGGACTGCAAGGCAAAACGGACCAGAACGAGGTGTACGCGATGGTGGCCCCGCCGGACAACGACGTGCTCTGGGCACGCGCCCTGCACTTCCAGCACAACGACGGCTCGCCCGCGCTGAGCGGCGTCTCGCTCGGTGTACGGGAGGGCGAGATCCTCGCCGTCAGCGGCCCGCGCGGCAGTGGCAAGACGACCCTCCTGCGCTGCCTCTCGGGTCTGGTGAGACCCCTGCGGGGCGAGGTCTGGTTCAACAGCGTGCCCGTGCACACGATGGGCCCGCTCTCCCGTGAACGGCTGCGTCGCGACCGGTTCGGCTGGATCGACCCGGCCCCGGTCCTCGTACCGGAACTGAACGTCTGGGAGAACGCGGCCCTGCCCCTCATGCTGCGCGGCACCAGCCGCCGACGCGCCAAGACGGCGGCCCTGGAGTGGCTGGACCGCCTGGACATCGGCAATCTGGCCCGCAAACGCCCGTACGAACTGCGCCAGTCCGAACGCCAGCGCGTATCGATCGCCCGGGCGCTCGCCCCGGCCCCCACGGTCCTCTTCGCGGACGAGCCGACGGCGCCCCTCTACCAGGCGGACCGGGCCCAGGTACTGCGGACGCTGACGACGGCGGCCCGCTCGCACGGCATCACGGTGGTCCTCGCGACGCACGACGCGGACACGGCGGCGCTGGCGGACCGCACGGTCTCACTCCTCGACGGGCGGCGCGTGAACACCGTCCATCTGCCCCCGGTCGCCAAGAACGACACGGAGACCGGGTCCGGTACCGGTACGGAAGGCCGGGCAGCGTGCTCGCTCTCCGTCTAGCCCGCGGCTCCCACCCGGGCGTCCAGCTCCGCCGTCTGCTGGTCGCGACGGCGTCGGCGGCCACGGGGTTCCTCCTGCTGGGCACCCTCGGCCACGCCCTCGCCCACCAGGACACCCCCGGCGGCTCGGCCCTGCGCCTGGCCTGGTGCGTGGCTCCCCTGGCGGCCACGGTCTATTTCGCGGTGACGGTGGCCCGTACGGACCCCGGCACGAAACCGCGTCCCGGCCTGTCGGCGATCGGCCTGGGCCCGGCCCGCCTGATGGCCGTCTCGGCCACGACAACGCTCCTTTCCTGCACCCTGGGTTCGATGCTGGCCCTGCTGTTCTTCCTCCATCTGCGGGGCGACCTGACCGGCATGCCGTTCGACGGCGACGCGGCGGACTTCCTGGCCGCGGACCACCCGCTCCCCCTCCCAGCCGCCCTGACCCTGCTGACCCTGGTCCCGGTCGCGGCCTCGGTGTCGGTCGCCCTGGTGCTGCGCCCCCGGGACACCCGCCGACGGTCTGCGGGCAGACGTGCGCAAACCGCGGGCAGCAGTGCCGCCGGGGCGGCCCGGACGGGCACACGCGACACCACGTCGGCGCCGGGCAGCGCGTCCCAACCCCCGGCGCCGGTCCCGGACACCTCCGAAACCCCGGACCAGGAGCCCGACCTCACCACCACCGACCCCCACGCCCTCCCCGCCCCGCACCCCACCCCCCGGGACCTCCCCTGGGGCATCGCCGTACTGGCAGCCGGCCTGGCCGTGGAGGCATACGCCGCCCGCACCCCCCACACCCCCCTCGCCATGCCCGGCGGCGCCACCGGCAGCCCCGCCGCCGTACTCGTCGGCTGGACGCTCACCGCCCTGGGCCTCGCCCTGGCCGGTCCCGGCCTCGCCCACCTCTGCGGGCGCCTGCTCCAGGCCGTCCGCCCCGGCGCCCTGCGTCTTCTCGCCGGCCGCGTCCTCATGGAGGAGGCGACCCGGATCGGCCGCCCCCTGGGCGTCGTCTCCGCGGTCGCGTCGGGCGCGTACGCCATGATCGTGCTGTACGACGAAGCCGCCGACGACCCCTCCCTCGGCCCCCTCACCACCCTGGGCGCCCTGGTCGTGGCGGGCTGCGCCGTCGCCACGCTGCTCACGGCCGCCGCCGAGGCCAGGCACGCCCGCGCGGACACCACCGCGGCCCTGGTCCGCCTGGGCGCACCGGCCACGACACTGCGCACCGCCGCCGGTCTGCGCGCCGCCGCCCTTCTCGCCCTGTTCGTCCCGCTGACCTTCCTGATCGCGGAGTTGGCGGCGCTGCCGCTGACCGCCTGAAACCCGCGCTGGACCCGAACAGACCCCGTACGGAGACCCGCACGAAGACTCGTACGAAAAAATCCCGCAACCGCCGATGAGTTCCGCCCGTCCCCGGGGTCTACCCCACCGAACAGCACCACACCGACGGGAGAGACCCTCATGAGCGAGTACCAGCAGATGATCTTCGTGAACCTGGCCGTCAGCGACGTCGCCGCCTCGAAGAAGTTCTTCACCGAGCTCGGCTACACGATCAACCCGCAGTTCACGACCGACGACTGCGCCTGTGTCGTGATCAGCGAGACCATCATCGCGATGCTGCTGAGCAAGCCGCGCTACTCCGACTTCACGAAGAAGGAGATCGCGGACTCGACGAAGACCAGCGAGGTCCTGATCTGTCTGAGCGCCGAGAGCCGCGCGAAGGTCGACGAACTGGTCGACGGAGCGCTCGCGGCCGGCGGCACCGAACCGCGCGAGGCGCAGGACTACGGCCAGATGTACGGCCGCGCGTTCGACGACCTCGACGGCCACACCTGGGAGGTCATGTGGATGGACCCGGCGGCCGTCCAGGGCTGATGCGGGCCATGCCACGGGCCGTGCTTACATGGGCGGGTGCAGACGAGCCCCGCCCATGCGGCCCACCACGGCGACCGTGAGATCGAGACGCTCCAGGAGTTCGACGCGACCGTCTCGGCCCGTGGCACCCTCGCCGGATTCCGTGTCCAGGCCGTCGACCTGACCGACCGTACGAAGGAGTTGCTGACCAGCGACACCGCGGGCGCCGTCTTCCTCGGCTGCCCGATGCGTCCGGACGCGACGGCGAAGGTCCGCGCGGACGGCGCCCTGGTCTTCCCGCCCCTCCCGGACCTGCCCTTCGACCCGTACCGCGGCCATCTCTACTCGCCGGACGAGCTGTTCGCCGGTCTCGACAAGGGCTACGAGCGGACACCCGACGCCCTCGGGTACGCCTGGTTCCAGCGCACGAAGGCCGACGGCGACGTCTTCGCCTCGATGCTGCGCTCCGTCCACGACGACGCCGTCTCCGACGCCCTGGACGAACTCCTGCGCGCGACACAGGTCGTGGGGGTGATGGGGGGTCACGCGATGGCACGCGGTACGCAGGCGTACGCCGGTGCCGCGCGCCTGGGGCGCGAGCTGACACGCGCCGGGTTCACCGTGGCAACGGGCGGCGGCCCGGGCGCGATGGAGGCGGCGAACCTCGGCGCCTACGCGGCACCCTTCGACGACGTCATGCTCGACGAGGCGTGCGAACTCCTCGCCGGGGCACCGTCGTTCACACCCTCGATCACCGACTGGGCACGCGCCGCCTTCGAGGTCCGCGCCCGCTGGCCCAAGGGGGCGGGCTCGGTGGGCATCCCGACCTGGTTCTACGGGCACGAGCCGCCGAACGCCTTCGCGTCTCACATCGCCAAGTACTTCGCCAACGCCACCCGCGAGGACGGGCTGCTGGCCCGCTCGAACGCGGGGATCGTCTTCCTGCCGGGTGCCGCCGGGACCGTACAGGAGGTCTTCGACAACGCGACCCCGAACTACTACGAGTCGCGCGGCGAGCCCACGCCCATGGTCCTTGTGGACCGAACTCACTGGACCGAGCGGCTGCCCGCCTGGCCACTGCTCCAATCGCTGGCGCGGGGGCGGGCGATGGAGGACCGAATCGCCCTGGTCGACCGGATTGAGGACGCTCCGGCGGCCTTGAAACGCCTCGCTGGTTAACGGGTAGGCAAAACAAATGCCTGGAGCCTGCATACAGATTGACAGTTCTTATGTCGCGCTTATAAACCTGTGAGACTCCAGGGAGCGATGAGGTGATGAGGTCTCTTCGCTCCCGCCACCCCCCTCAGTTGTGCATCCCGTGAAGGGCAACCGTGTCCATATCTCTCCGTACCGCGCGTTCTGTGCGCATTCTCGGTGTTGCCTCCGCCTCGGCCGCGCTCGCGCTGGGCGTCGCGGGCAACGCGTTCGCCTGCAACATCAGTGAGTTTTCCGCCGTCGCCAAGTGCGACGGTGAAAAGGGCGTCATCAGCGTCACCGACAAGGACCCGTCGGGCACCCCCGCCACGGTCACCGTCTTCCTGGGCGACAAGCTCATCGGCACCCAGGACGTCGTGGGCAGCCGCGAGGGCGTCACCGTCGACTTCGCCGAGGACTGGGCGCCGAACACGACGTACCGCGTCCACGTCAAGGCCGGCCGCCAGGTCGACGAGGACATCAAGTCGGGCGTCACCACTCCGGACGAGGCCTGCACGCCGGAGTCGACTCCGACCCCGACGCCGACCCCGTCGGCCTCACAGCCGGAGGAGTCCGCCACCCCGACCCCGTCGGCCTCCGAGCCCGAGGAGTCCGCCACTCCGACTCCGTCGGCTTCCGAGAGCACGCCGGGCGCCCCGGCCAGCAGCGTTCCGACGCCCGCGGGCGGCAGCTCCAACCTCGCCGAGACCGGCGCCAGCTCGAACACCGGTGTGATCGCCGGTATCGCGGCTGCCCTGGTCGTCGTCGGCGGCGGCGCCGTCTTCTTCGGCCTGCGTCGTCGTGGGGCGTCCAGCAACAGCTGACGTTCCGCTCGCCGTATCCGCAGTACCCGGCTGTACGTGGTGGCCCGTCCCCGAATCAGGGGGCGGGCCACTTTGCTGTCACCGGGCGTCCGTCATCCGAAGGTGGCCCGCGCCAGCCAGAACTCCAGCAGCCCGCGGTCCCCGAGGATCTCCAACCGCGGGCTGTCCAGCGGGAGTCGGCGGTAGAACGCGAGCATGACGTCGGTGAGCGGGCCGCGCAGGGCCACCGTGGCCTTCTCATGGCCGCGCCGCCAGGCGAGGCCCTCCTCGGCGAGCTCGACAAGCCTCCCCCACCCTTCGGGCGGGGGGACCCCCATCTCGCTTCGCTCGGCGTTCAACTCGGGGGCGCTGTCGGTGGCGTGGAGATGGATGCTTCGGCCCGGTCCGCGCAGTTCGTTCGCCGGGTCGGCCGGGTCGGTCCGCTGCGCGAACTCGACGATCTGCAGCCACTCGTCGATCGTGTCGGCGGCGATGTCCGGCGCGACCTCGTAGGGCAGCCCTGCGGCGAGCGTCGCGTCCGCGCGGTGCACGGTGATCTCGTGGGCCATCCGGCGCGCCCAGAACCCCGAGTTGTGGATTTCGGCCCACGACCACACCTTGGTATCGGGCCCGGCCTCACGCAGGGTGCCCACCAGCAGCTCACCGGTCTCGGCGAGCCAGGCGTCCAGCGCGGCCGGGTCGCCCGTCGGCTCCGGGCCGGCGCTCAGCGGTACCTGGTCCTCCTCGATGTCCGCCTCGGCCCGCGTGCGCACCAGCAGTTCCACCCAGCGCAGAGCGCTGCCGGTATGCCGTACGAGTTGCTCCAGGGACCAGTCCGGGCAGGTCGGCACCGTCGCGGACAGATCGGCGCCGGAGGTCACCACCGCCCTCAACTGCCCGATCTGATGGGCGATTTCATCACAATAGCGGTCATGTGCGAGCGTCGTCATGCCTCGAACACTAGGGGCGGTCCCATCGACCGAGCACGACAATTTCGGCAGCGTCGAAGGCCACCCCGACCTCGTCCCCCGGCTCCGGCGCCTCGCGCAGCGCGCACGCGGCCTCCAGCCGGGGCGCGTCTTCGGGCTGGAGCTGTACGGCGACATGCGTACCCCGGAAGGTGCGAGCGGCCACCGTGCAGCGCAGGCCCTCGGCGGCGGGTACCAGACGCACCCCGGCGGGCCGTACCAGCAGGGTGCGCACCCCCTGTCCGGTGCCCTCGGGGACCGGCATCTTGCCCCAGGGGCTGTCCGCGGCCTGCCCGCTCACCGTCGCCTCGACGACGTTGTCGAAGCCGAGGAAGCGTGCCACGAACTCGTCGGCGGGGTGCTGCCAGACCTCAAGCGGCGTACCGGACTGGGCGATTCGGCCGTCGCGCATCACGATGACCCGGTCGGCGAGGGCGAAGGCCTCGCCCTGGTCGTGGGTGACGGCGAGCACGGTGGTGCCCAACCGGCCGAAGAGTTCCCGGAGTTCGACGACGAGCCGCTCGCGCAGCGAGCGGTCCAGCTGGCCGAGCGGTTCGTCGAGCATCAGCAGCCGGGGACTGGGCGCGAGAGCGCGGGCGAGGGCGACTCGCTGCTGTTCCCCGCCGGAGAGCGCGGCGACAGCGCGTCCGGCGGCGCCCGGCAGCCCGACCAGGTCCAGCAACTCCCGTACGCGTACGTCCTGTTGCGCCTTGGGTACGTGGTGCATGCGCAGCCCGAAGGCGACATTGCCGCCGACGTCCCGCTGCGGGAACAGCTGGTGGTCCTGGAACATCAGGCCCACCTCGCGCTTGTGCGCGGGCACCCCGGCGAGGTCGCGGCCGTCGAGCAACACCCTTCCCGCGTCGAGAGGCTGCAGTCCGGCGACCGCCCGCAGCAGCGTCGATTTTCCGCTGCCGCTGGGTCCGAGCACGCACACGATCTCGTGCTCGGCGACATCGAGGCCGACGTCGTCGAGCACGGCCCGCGCCCCGAACCGTACGGTCGCTCCTTCGAGACTGAGCATGGCCATCGTCAGAACTCCCCGGTCCGGTCGGTCCGCAGCCGCTCCAGCACGAGCAGGGCCACCGCGCACACCACCATCAAGATCGTCGAAAGGGCCATCGCCTGGCCGTAGTTGAGGTCACCGGGGCGGCCCAGCAGGCGGGCCACGGCGACCGGCAGGGTCGGGTTGTCCGGCCGGGCGATGAACACGGTCGCCCCGAACTCGCCGAGCGACACGGCGAACGCGAAACCGGCCGCGACCAGCAGCGCCCGCCGCACCATCGGCAGATCGACCTCGCGCCAGACCCGCCAGGGCGAGGCCCCGAGCACAGCCGCCGCCTCCCGCAACCGCCCGTCCACCGCCCGCAGCACCGGCAGCATGGTCCGCACGACGAACGGCACCCCGACCAGCGCCTGCGCCAGCGGTACGAGGATCCAGCTGCTGCGCAGATCCAGCGGCGGCTCGTCGAGCGCGATGAGGAACCCGAACCCCACGGTCACCGCCGACACTCCGAGCGGCAGCATCAACAGCGCATCGAACCCCCGTACGATCCGCCCGGCATCGCGCCGAGTGAGCGCCACGGCGGCCAGCGACCCCACGAGGACGGCGATGCCGGTGGCGGCGACGGCGTACTGGAGCGAGTTCCCGATGGCGGCGATCGGCGCCACCAGGAACATGCCGGAATCGTCGCGGGTGAGCGCCCTGTAGTAGCCGAGGCCCGCACCGCCGGGCGTGGCGAACGACCGCTGTACGAGCACGGCGAGCGGCAGCACCAGCAGCACGGCGATGCTCACCAGCACCCCGCCGAGCAGCGCCCGCTGGCCCCGGCCGCGCGGGCGTCGTGCGGTCGTCTCCGGCGCCACGAGCCGCAACGCGCTCTCCCGACGCCGTACCGTCCGGGCGTGCACGGCGAGGACGATGCCCACCGCCACGAACTGGACGATGGTCAGCACGGCCGCCGTGCCGAGGTCGAAGATCTCCGAGGTCTGCCGGTAGATCTCCACTTCGAGGGTGGCGAAGGTCGGTCCGCCGAGGATCTGCACCACGCCGAAGGAGGTGAAGGTGAAGAGGAAGACCATGAGCGCCGCGGCGGCGACAGCGGGGGCGAGAGCGGGCAGTGTGACCTGCCGCCAGGCCGCGAATCGCGAGGCGCCGAGCACCCGCGCGGCCTCCTCCTGCCGTGGGTCGAGCTGCGCCCAGAGCCCACCGACGGTCCGTACGACGACGGCGTAGTTGAAGAAGACGTGCGCGAGCAGAATCGCCCACACGGTCGTGTCCAGCCGCACGCCCCACAGCTCGTCGAGCAGCCCGCCACGCCCGACCACCGCCAGGAACGCCGTACCGACGACAACGGTCGGCAGCACGAACGGCACGGTCACCACGGCCCGCAGAATCTGCTTGCCCCTGAAATCGAAGCGCGCGAACACGTACGCGCCGGGGAGCGCGATCAGCAGCGTGAGCGCGGTGGACGCGAGCGCCTGCCAGAAGGTGAACCAGAGGACATGCCGGATCCCGGAGTCCCCCAGCACGTCTCCCACCTGCCCCAGCCGCCAGTCCCCGTCGACGTGCAGGCCTCGCGCGACGATCGCGGCGACGGGATAGGCGAAGAAGAGCGCGAAGAAGACGACGGGCAGCGCGAGCAGGGCCCCGCGCAGAGCGGCACCCCGCCCGCGCGCGGCGACCCCGGCAGCTCCGCTCGCTTCTGCTGCTTCTTCTGCTGCCGCTTCGGCTACTTCAGTACGAGCGATGTCCACGACTTGACCCACTGGTCACGGTGTTCGGCGATCTTCGCGGGTTCCATGGTCTCGGGGTCCTTGGCCTGCGGCCCGAACTCGGTGAACTCGGCGGGCACCTCGGCGCCCTCCCGCACGGGGTACACGAACATGTTGAGCGGCATGTCCTCCTGGAAGGTCTTGCCGACGAGGAAGTCGAGCAGCGCCTTGCCGCCCTCGCTGTTCCTGGCGTTGCTGAGCAGCCCTGCGTACTCGATCTGCCGGAAGCAGGTGCCGGTCGCGACGCCGGTCGGAGCGGTGGTCGGCTTCGGGTCGGCGAAGATCACCTCGGCGGGCGGCGAGGAGGCGTACGAGACGACGAGCGGCCGGTCGGCCTTGGCCTTCTTGCCGCCGGCCGACCCGGAGAACTCCTCGTTGTACGCCTGCTCCCAGCCGTCGACGACCTTCACGCCGTTGGCCTTGAGCTTCGTCCAGTAGTCCTGCCAGCCGTCATCGCCGTACTCGGCGGCGCTGCCGAGCAGGAACCCGAGTCCGGGCGAGGAGGTGGAGGCGTTCTCGGTGACGAGGAGATCCTTGTAGGCGGGCTTGATCAGATCGTCGAAGGACTCGGGCGGGGTCAGCTTGTGCTCGCTGAACCAGGCCTTGTCGTAGTTGACGCAGATGTCACCGGTGTCGATCGGCGTGACCCGGTGCTTGTCGTCGTCGGTCCGGTACGCGGGCAGGATCGCGGCGGCGTCCTTCACCTCGTACGACTGGAACAGCCCGTTGTCGAGCGCCCGGGAGAGCAGGGTGTTGTCGACGCCGAAGAAGACATCGCCCTGCGGGTTGTCCTTGGTGAGGATCGCCTTGTTGACGGCCTGCCCGGCGTCGCCGTCCTTGAGGACCTTGACGGTGTACCCGGACTGCTTCTCGAAGGCGGCGAGGACACTCTTCGACACGGCCCACGAGTCATGGCTGACGAGGGTGACGGTCTTGGACCCGCTGGAAGTCCCCTCGTCGGACGAGCCGCACGCGGACAGCGTGACAATCCCGAGCCCGACGGCGAGGACCAGCAACTTCTTGGCGGCGCTCGACTTCTTGGTACTGGTAGTGCTCACGAATGCTTCCTCCTGGGATGACCAGGAAGAGACGCGGCCCTGCCCGGGACCCCGTGAAGGGTTCCGGGCAGGGCGCAACAGCTTGAGTGATGACCGAACTTCCTACCCAGAATGACCTGGGCGAGGTTCAGAGGGTCTGCGGTCTGTCCCGCACTCTCAGCGCTGTGGCGCTCCCCTGTCGGAATATGAAGATATGCAGGTACGGCGTAAGACTACCGCTCGGTGGCCGCGAGCTGGCCACACGCCCCGTCGATCTCCTGCCCACGGGTGTCCCGAACGGTCACGGGCACGCCGTGCGCGGCGATCGCCTCGACGAACGCCTTCTCGTCCTCGGGCCGCGAGGCGGTCCACTTGGACCCCGGAGTCGGGTTCAGCGGGATCAGGTTGACGTGCACAGGCTTGCCCCTGAGCAGCCGCCCGAGGCGGTCACCGCGCCAGGCCTGGTCGTTGATGTCCCGGATCAGCGCGTACTCGATGGACAGCCGGCGCCCCGACTTGGCCGCGTACTCCCACCCGGCGTCGAGAACCTCCCGCACCTTCCACCGCGTGTTGACGGGGACGAGGGTGTCGCGCAGCTCGTCGTCGGGCGCGTGCAGGGAGATCGCGAGCCGGCACTTGAAGCCCTCGTCGGAGAACCGGTTGATCGCCGGCACCAACCCGACGGTCGAGACGGTGATCCCACGCTGCGAGAGCCCCATGCCGTCCGGCGCGGGGTCGGTCAGGGCACGGATGGCACCGACGACGCGCTTGTAGTTGGCCAGGGGCTCGCCCATGCCCATGAAAACAATGTTGGAGAGCCGCGCGGGCCCACCGGGGATCTCCCCGTCCCGAAGCGCACGCATCCCGTCGACGATCTGGTGCACGATCTCGGCGGTGGACAGATTCCGGTCCAGCCCTGCCTGTCCGGTCGCGCAGAACGGGCAGTTCATCCCGCACCCGGCCTGCGAGCTGATGCACATGGTCACCCGCTCCGGGTACCGCATGAGCACCGACTCGACGAGCGTCCCGTCGACCATCCGCCACAGTGTCTTGCGGGTGGTGTCCTGGTCGGTCGACAGATGGCGGACGACCGTCATCAGCTCCGGAAGCAGCGCCTCCTGGAGCTTGCCGCGCGAGGCGGCCGGGATGTCCGTCCACTCGGCAGGGTCGTGCGCGAACCGCGCGAAGTAGTGCTGCGAGAGCTGCTTGGCACGAAACGGCTTCTCACCGATCGCGGCAACGGCCTCTTTACGCTCGGCAGGCGTGAGATCGGCAAGATGCCGCGGCGGCTTCTGGGCTCCGCGCGGGGCGACGAATGTGAGTTCTCCGGGCTTAGGCATGGCCATACCAGTGTCTCAGACATCCGGACAGCCCCTCGCCGCCCTGTGGACAACCTCGGGAAAACTGCAAAACCCCAGCTCAGCGCATCCCGCACATGCTCACCGAGGCGCCGCAGCCATCACCCCCCGCAGCTGCGTCACCTCCCGCTCCAGCTCGCGGTAGTGGTCGCTGACCTTGCGTCGGGCCGTCGGTGTGACACGGCCCCCGTCCAGTTCGGTCAGCTGGTCGCCCAGGGCGGTGAGGTCCGCCCGCCAGCCGTGCCAGCCGTCGGCGCCCTGGGCGGCGGACAGCTCGTCCTGGGCTGCGCGCAGAGCGCCGTGCGCCGCCTGGCGCAGCGGGAACAGGTCGGTGCGCAGCCGTTCGGTGCGCTCACGGAGATAGGCGAGGGACTCGCCGACTCCGGCGAAGGTCTCCCCCAGCTCGGTCATCGACCTGACCTGCCCCCCGAGCGCCTCCAGCCAGGGCAGGACCGCCTCGACGCCCTGCTCGGCGGCCTCGACGGCTCCGGAACGGATCTCGTCGTAGTACCGGGACACGCCGTCCAGGTCGGCGAAGACACTCATCGCCCCGTTCGTCTGCTCACGGATGGTGTCCGAGGGCAGGCCGTCGCCCTGATCGAGCAGCGCTTCGATCCGCGCCAGCTCGCCCCGTACCTCCCGTCGCAGCTCCAGCAGAGCCTGGTGAGCCGCGTCGGCCGCCTCGACGGGACCGGTGACAGCTGCCAGCCCCTCGGCCTGCCGCTGGCGTCTGGCACGACTACGCCCCCACATGCACGCCACCCCTTCCGGACGGATCGACCGCACTGAAGTCGATCTTAGGTTCGAAAGGGGTGGTTTCAGGCCTACGTAGGTGTTTCAAAGGAAACCCGGACCGTACTGGAACATTTTGACCGACCTCAGCCCACGAAGGCGACGAACAGCAACCACACGACAGGAGCCGTGGGAAGCAGCGAGTCCAGCCGGTCCATGATGCCGCCGTGTCCCGGCAGCAGCGTACCCATGTCCTTGATGCCCAGGTCCCGCTTGATCATGGACTCGCCGAGGTCGCCGAGCGTGGCACTGACCGCGACCGCGAGGCCCAGCACCAGTCCCTGCCACCAGGTCCCGTCGTCGATCGCGAACTCCATCAGCAGCGCGCCGGCCACCATCGCGAACGCGACAGCGCCGAACAGGCCCTCGCGGGTCTTGCCGGGGCTGATGCGCGGGGCGAGCTTGTGCTTGCCGAAACGCCAGCCGATCGCGTAGGCACCGGTGTCGCTGACGACGGTCAGGAGCAGGAACGTCATGACACGCAGCGCACCGTCGTCGGCGGTGAGCATCATCGCGACGAACGTGGCCAGGAACGGGACGTAGAAGGCGGCGAAGACACCCGCCGTGACGTCCCTGAGGTAGCCCTCCGGAGGTTCCGTCATACGCCAGACCAGGACCGCGAGTGCGGTGAGCGCCATCGCGACCCACGCGCCCTCGGGACCCCGGACGTATCCGGCGACGACCATCGCGGCTCCGCCGAGCGCGAGTGGCACCAGCGGCGCTCTGATGCCCTTGCGCTCCTGGAGCCGGGACGTCAGTTCCCACAGGCCGACCACGACGGCGACCGCGATCACGCCGACGAAGGCGGCCTTGACGACGAACAGCGACGCGATGATCACCGCACCGAGCCCGACACCGACCCCTATGGCCGCGCCGAGGTCCCGGCCCGCGCTCTTCTTCTGCGGGGCGGGGGCGGGCTGCTGGGCGTCGTCGGGCGTGGGCATGGAATCCGGCTTCTGCGGCACCGCCCCGTAGGGCTGTGCCTGCGGCATCTCGTCGCGGAACAAGGGGCCGCCCGGCCGAGCGGCCCCCCGGTCGTCATCCTGGTGTCCGCCATGTGCGGGTACGTCGGGCACGATGGGCATGGGGCGAGTCTGCTGCGCGTGGTGCGCATCGTATGCGGGACCCGCCGGGGCAGCCCCCTGGACAGGCCCTCCGTCGGACGGCCCCCAGTACCCGGCGTGGGGCGGCGCCCCCCAGGAAGAGTCGTTCATCAGACTTCGAGAAGCTCCGCTTCCTTGTGCTTGAGGAGCTCGTCCACCTGCGCGACGTACTTCGCGGTGGTGTCGTCGAGCTCCTTCTCCGCGCGACGGCCCTCGTCCTCGCCGACCTCGCCGTCCTTGACGAACTTGTCGATGGTGTCCTTGGCCTTGCGGCGGATGGCCCTGATCGAGATCTTGGAGTCCTCGGCCTTGGTCCGGGCCACCTTGATGTAGTCCTTGCGGCGTTCCTGGGTGAGCTCGGGGAACACCACGCGGATGATGTTTCCGTCGTTGCTCGGGTTGACGCCGAGGTCCGAATCGCGGATCGCCTGCTCGATGTTGCGCATGGCGGTCTTGTCGAACGGGGTCACCACGGCCATCCGCGGTTCGGGTACGGAGAACGAGGCCAGCTGGTTGATCGGCGTCAGTGCGCCGTAGTAGTCGGCCACGATCTTGTTGAACATCGCCGGGTGCGCACGGCCGGTGCGGATCGCGGCGAAGTCCTCCTTGGCGACAACGACGGCCTTCTCCATCTTCTCCTCGGCCTCGAGGAGGGTCTCTTCGATCACCACTTGCTCCTGCGTGTCTTGAGTAGGCCCGGCTGCTGTTCTCGGTCAGGGTCGGCGGCCGGCTGCGTCGCGTCTTCTTCCTGCACGGTTCCCGACCGGCAGGACATTGTCCATCCCCCGCTCAGGGTCCGTCCCCGGGCAGGGTTGATCCCCGGTCAGTCCCGGCTGCCCTGTTCCCCGACGAGTGTGCCGATCTTCTCACCCTTGACGGCCCGCGCGATATTGCCCTCGGTCAGAAGCTCGAAGACGAGGATCGGGAGCTTGTTGTCACGGCACAGCGTGATGGCGGTCATGTCGGCGACCTTGAGGTCCCGGGTGATGACCTCGCCGTAGCCGAGCGAGTCGAACTTGACGGCCTCGGGGTTGGTCTTCGGGTCGGAGTCGTAGACCCCGTCCACGCCGTTCTTGCCCATCAGCAGCGCCTCGGCGTCGATCTCCAGGGCGCGCTGTGCGGCAGTTGTGTCGGTGGAGAAGTACGGCATGCCCATACCGGCACCGAAGATGACCACACGGCCCTTCTCCAGGTGCCGTACGGCGCGCAGCGGGATGTACGGCTCGGCGACCTGGCCCATGGTGATGGCGGTCTGGACCCGGCTGTCGATGCCCTCCTTCTCCAGGAAGTCCTGGAGAGCGAGGCAGTTCATGACGGTGCCGAGCATGCCCATGTAGTCCGAGCGGGCCCGGTCCATGCCGCGTTGCTGGAGTTCAGCGCCGCGAAAGAAGTTGCCGCCGCCGAGGACGACGGCGATCTGGGAGCCGTCGCGCACGACGGCAGCGATCTCACGGGCAATCTTGTGCACCACGTCGGGGTCGACGCCCAGGCCCCCGCCACCGGAGAAGGCCTCTCCGGACAGCTTCAGCATGTACCGGCCGCGCACTTTTCCGTCGTCGCTCTTCTGGGCCTTGGTGGTCATGGAGAATCTCGCCTCTTCACGTGTCACACATACGAAGGAGGCCACTGCCGATGGGGTGTCGATCGCATCCCATATCCGGCAATGGCCTCCTCGTCAGATCTGCTGTCGTCCGCCACGCGCGCGTGCGTGACGGCGTACGCGCGCGACTGCCGTCGACCCTATAGGTATCCCTACGCGGGCCGCGCGTCGATCGCGGTACGGACTCAGATGCCGACCTTGATGCGCGTGAAGCGCTTCAGGGTGACACCGGCCTCGTCCAGGACCTTCTGGACGGACTTCTTGTTGTCCAGCGCGTACGGCTGGCCGAGCAGCGTGGCGTCCTTGAAGAAGCCGTTGAGGCGACCCTCGACGATCTTCGGCAGGGCGGCCTCGGGCTTGCCCTCGGCGCGGGTGGTCTCCTCGGCGACGCGGCGCTCGGTCTCGACGACCTCGGCCGGCACGTCCTCCTTGGAGAGGTACTTCGGCGCGAAGGCGGCGATGTGCTGGGCGATGCCCTTGGCGACCTCGGCGTTGGGCTTGTCCAGCTCGACGAGGACACCGATCTGCGGGGGCAGGTCGGGCATCGTGCGGTGCATGTACGCCAGTACGAAACCGTCCGCGTACTGCGCGAAGCGGTCCAGGACGATCTTCTCGCCCAGGTTGGCGTTGGCCTCGTCGACGTACGCCTGAACCGTCTTGCCGGACTCGATCTCGGAGGCCAGCAGGGCCTCCAGGTCGGCCGGGGAGGTCTTGGCGACGTGCTCGGCGAGCGCGCCCGCGGCAGCCTGGAACTTCTCGCCCTTGGCGACGAAGTCCGTCTCGCACTTCAGCTCGACGAGAACACCGGAGGTGTTGTCGTCGGCGATGATCGAGACGACCGCGCCGTTCTCGGCGGAACGGCCCTCGCGCTTGGCGACGCCCTTCTGGCCCTTGATGCGCAGGGCCTCTACGGCCTTGTCGACATCGCCCTCGGCCTCGTCCAGCGCCTTCTTGCAGTCCATCATGCCGGCGCCGGTGAGCTCACGGAGCTTCTTGACGTCGGCGGCGGTGTAGTTCGCCATGATTCTGGGAGTCTCTCTCGAAGTCTGAAAGATCTGCGGATGGAACGGCGGGGGCCCGATGGAGGTGCCCCCGCCGCTCGACAACCCGAAGGGGTGAGGGTCAGGCCTGCTCGGCAGCCTCGGCCGGAGCCTCGGCAGCGGGCGCCTCGACGGGGGCCTCAGCGGCGACCTCGGCCTCGGCAGCGGCCTCGACCGGAGCGTCCTCGGCGGCAGCAGCCTCGGCGGCGGGCGCCTCGGCGTCGTCGGCCTTCTTCTCGCCCTCAAGGAGGTCGCGCTCCCAGGCCGCGAGGGGCTCGGCGACGACCTTCTCGCCCTTGTCACCGGTGTTGACGCCGGAACGGGAGATGAGGCCCTCGGCGACAGCGTCGGCGATCACGCGGGTGAGCAGGGTGACGGAGCGGATCGCGTCGTCGTTGCCCGGGATCTTGTAGTCGACCTCGTCGGGGTCGCAGTTGGTGTCGAGGATGGCGACGACCGGAATGTTGAGCTTCCGGGCCTCACCGACCGCGATGTGCTCCTTCTTGGTGTCCACGATCCAGACGGCGCTGGGCACCTTGGACATCTCGCGGATACCACCGAGGGTCTTCTCCAGCTTGGCCTTCTCGCGCGAGAGCACGAGAAGCTCCTTCTTGGTGAGACCGGACGCGGCGACGTCCTCGAAGTCGATCTGCTCAAGCTCCTTGAGGCGCTGCAGACGCTTGTAGACGGTCGAGAAGTTGGTGAGCATGCCGCCCAGCCAACGCTGGTTGACGTAGGGCATGCCGACGCGGGTCGCCTGCTCGGCGATCGCCTCCTGCGCCTGCTTCTTCGTGCCGACGAACATGACCGTGCCGCCGTGGGCGACGGTCTCCTTGACGAACTCGTAGGCGCGGTCGATGTACGACAGCGACTGGAGCAGGTCGATGATGTAGATGCCGTTGCGCTCCGTGAAGATGAAGCGCTTCATCTTCGGGTTCCAACGACGGGTCTGGTGACCGAAGTGGACGCCGCTTTCCAGCAGCTCCCGCATCGTGACGACGGCCATGGCCGTTCTCCTTGTGTTTCTCGGTTGTGCCGCGGGTACCGGACGGCACCCGCGCCTGACGCCCGAATACGCCTTGCCGCGAGGGACCGAGAGGCGTTGACACCCACCCTGTACGGGGCCTGATGTCGGGGCGTGCGAAGTCGACCCGGTCACCCGGATCGCCAAAGGAAGTGTACGGGACCCGCGAGGCCTCGGGTGACGCCGATATCCACAACCGGTCAGTAATCCACAGGCCCACCCAGACCATCCCGAATCACGCCAGGATCCGCCCATGCGAGCGAAACGAGGAGTGCGTGCGGGCCTGGGCCCGTTGCCGCCCCTGCACCTGATCCCGATTCTGATGCTCATGCTGGCGCTGACGGCGTCGACGGCACGGGGAGCCGGATCGCCCCCGCCGACAGAACCGTCACCCGCCAGGGACGCCCCGCCCACGCCCACGATCGCCCGCACCTGGCCGGTGGGAACCCGCCCCCTGGTCCTACGAGCCTGGGAACCGCCCCCGACGCCCTACGCCAGGGGCCACCGGGGCGTGGACCTGGCGGCATCCCCCGGCGCCCCGGTTCGCACGGTGGCCGCGGGCCGGGTGCACTTCGCGGGCCGGGTGGCGGGCCGGGGAGTCGTCTCGGTCGAGCTATCGGGCACGGGCACCCCACCCTTGCGAACAACGTACGAACCGGTGACGCCCGCGGTCGAAAAGGGCACGGAGGTGACGGCCGGCGAGGTGCTGGGCACGGTGGAGGCCGGAGCCGGCCACTGCACAACGACATGCGTCCACTGGGGCCTTTTGAGAGGCGACACGTACTTGGACCCCTTGACCCTGCTGCCCCCATGGCTACTGCACAGGGGCCCGTCCCGGCTGTTGCCGGTACTGGGCGTACCACTGCCGCCACAGACATGACCTCGGGGATCCGAGCCGCGCGCCCCACCCAAGCACCAACCCACACGGCTACTGCTACAGCCGAACTCAGCCCCGCACGCCCCGCAACGCCATCACCACAGCCGCATCCGTGATCACCGCAGGATCCTCAGCAACCCCGAACTCGATCCGCCGCACGGCCGCATCGACAATCCCCTGCAACAGCATCGCGGCCATTCGAGGCTGCGCATGCCCGATGTCCCGCAGCGCCTCGACCACCATCGCGACAAGCCCTCCATGGGCCGCCCGGATCTTCTCCCGGGCCCCCGCGTCCAGCTCGCTCGCCGAGATCGCCACCACGGCCCGATGCCGTCGGTCACCCACCAGGGCGAGCTGTCGGCGCACATACGCCTCGACCTTGTCCTCGGGGTCCTCCGCCGCGGCCATCGCCGCCTCGACCTCCGCAGCCCAGACCGGGAAGTCGACCTCGCACAGCTCCTCGACGACGGACGCCCGCGACCGGAAGTACTCATAGACGGACGACCGTGCGAGCCCGGTCCGCTCGGCCAGAGCCGGGAACGTCAGCGACTCCGTCCCACCCTCGGACAACAGGGACCGCGCCGCGTCCAGCAGGGCGGCTCGCTGCATCGACCGGTGCTCGGCCACGGAGGCCGCTCGAATCCTTGGCACATCAACCACTGTACGGACGGACCGCCCCGGAGGGGAGAGACTCCGGTCACCCAGGTCGCCGGACCGGCCAGGTCAGCGACCGAAGCTCGCCAGCTTCGCGCGCAGTTGCAGGACCGACTTGGTGTGGATCTGGCTGACCCGGCTCTCGGTCACACCCAGCACGTTGCCGATCTCCGCGAGGGTGAGCCCCTCGTAGTAGTAGAGCGTCACCACGGTCTTCTCCCGGTCGGGCAGTGTGTTGATCGCCCGTGCCAGGAACCGCCGCAGCTCCCGGCCCTCGGCCACCTCGACCGGGTTGTCGGCGGCGGTGTCCTCCAGCGTGTCCATGAGGCTCAGCCGGTCCCCGCCCTCACCCCCCGCGTGCAGCAGTTCCTCCAGAGCCACCACGTTCGCCAGCGACAACTGGCTGAACACCGCGTGGAGGTCGTCGACCGCGATGCCCATCTCGGCGGCGACCTCGCTCTCCGTCGGTGTCCGCCGCAGCCGCGCCTCCAGCGTCGTGTACGCCCGCTCGACGTTCCGCGCCTTCTGCCGCACCGACCGCGGAATCCAGTCCAGCGCCCGCAGTTCGTCGATCATCGCGCCCCGGATACGAGTGATCGCGTACGTCTCGAACTTGATCTCCCGCTCGATGTCGAACTTCTCGATCGCGTCGATCAGCCCGAACACCCCGGAGGAGACGAAGTCCGCCTGCTCGACATTGGGCGGCAGCCCGACGCTCACCCGGCCGGCGACGTACTTCACGAGCGGCGAGTAGTGCAGGATCAGCTGCTCGCGCAGCCGCTCGTCGCCCGTCGTCTTGTACGAACGCCACAGCTCGTCGAGGGTCGAGGGAGCGGGCGGGCGCACGTTACCGCCGTCGCGGGCTGCCGGTGGGGCCGTCGCCCGGTCGGACCCGGAGGTGTGCTGGGGCATACGTCGCCTTGTGCCGTTCTGCCGTGAACCGGTGGTGTCTGGAGGAGTGGCCGGGTGGGCCGTCGGTCTGTTGCGGTCTGATGTCGAATTACCCGTCTGGTCGAATTGCCTGTCCGACTGCCGGTCTGCGCCGGAATTCCACGTGAGCGTAGCGTGACTGAGGTGTCGCAGTGTGCGAGGTCCGGGGGACAGGGTGTACGCAGATACGTTCCGCTTGACGCCCTTCAGGGTCATGCCCGTCGCCCTGTGTGACCATCGGAGCGGACCAACTGCGGGAATTACCAAGGGCGTCGGGCATCCCCCGGACGGCCGAACACGCTCGGTCAGCACCGGTCCCGGTCGGGCCGGACGGAGATCATCGCCTGGCGTGTCAACTTCCAGCCGTCGCCGTGTCGTTCGACGTAACCAAGTGATCGGAGCTCGTACAGCCTGGCGACCGCGTCGTCCTTCGCCGTCGACGCGCCCCGCGCGATGTCGTCCGCCGTCGCCGTCCCCCGCGCGGGCAGCGCGGCCAGGACGCGTACCGCCGCCGGTTCCAGCAGGTCGCGCGGGAGCACCGGCCCACGCCGGTCCGGCGCCAGTTCGCCCATGTCCCCGACCAGCTCGGCTACTTCCGCGGCATCCGTGACCAGCATCGCCTCGCCGCGCAGGAGTTCGTGCACCCCCGCGGAGAGCCCGCTGGTGGCGGGTCCCGGCACCCCCATCGTGAACCGCCCCAGCCGCTGCGCCGCCCGAGCCGTGACCAGCGAGCCGCTGCGGTACGCGGCCTCGACGACCACGGTCCCCCGGGTGAGAGCCGCGATCACCCGGTTCCGCATCACGAAGCGGCTCTGCGTCGGATGGTCACCGGGCGGCAACTCACCCACCACCAGACCCTGTTCGGCGATTCTGGTGATCAACTGGGTGTGTCCGCGCGGGTAGGGCCGGTCGACCCCGCAGGCGAGTACGGCGACGGTGGCCCCGCCCGCGGCGAGCGCTCCCCGGTGCGCGGCCCCGTCGACCCCGTACGCGCCACCCGACACCACCACCCACCCGCGCTCCGCGAGCCCGGCGGCGAGCGTGGCGGCCATGTGGGCGCCGTACTCGGTGCAGGCCCGGGCTCCCACCACGGCGACGGACCGCAGCGCCCACATCCGCAGGCTGGGCCGCCCGCGCACCCACAGTCCCGTGGGTCGCGCGTCCCCGAGGTCGTCGAGCTGGGCCGGCCATTCCGGCTCGCCGGGCCACACGAACCGCACCCCCGCCGCCCGTGCGACGGCGAGATCCCGTTCGGGCTCGGCCTGTGCCGCCCGCGCGCACAGCCCAGCCCACCGGGTCCCGGTGACCCCGGTCAGCATGGGCCCGCCGTCCCGCAGCCGCCGTACCACCTCCACGGCCCCGCACTCCCGGACCCACCGCCCGGCGACCTCGTCCCCCGGCTCGACGACCCGGGTGAGGAAGACCCGGGCAAGCTCTTCCGCACCCGACCGGGGGACCCACTCGCCACTCGACGCGCCGCCGGCCGCCTCCCCCGTCACGTCAGCGCCCCGATCGCCATCGGCACCCCTCGCGGCACCCCCGTACGCAGTTGCAGCGCCAGGGCGACGTCCGTCACGTCCGGCCGGTCGTGGCCCACAAGGTCGGCGACGGTCCAGGCGACCCGCAGGACGCGGTCGATCCCGCGCGCGGTGAGCACACCCCGTTCCAGATTCCGCTCGGCCTCCTCCATGGCGCCTGGCACGGCTTGCCAGCGGCTGCGCAGTTCCCGTCCCGGCACCTCGCTGTTGGTCCGCCACGGGGTTCCCACGAGCCGCGCCGCCGCCCGTTCCCTGGCCGCCCGCACCCGCTCGGCGACCGTCGCCGTGGACTCGCCCCGGGCCCCGCGTTCGACGAGTTGGGAGCGCGTGACCCGGTCCACCTCGACCCGCAGGTCGACCCGGTCGAGCAGTGGCCCGGAGAGCCGTGCCTGATAGCGCCGGATCACGGAGGGCGGGCACTCGCAGAGGTTGTCCCGCTGGGAGAAACGTCCGCACGGGCAGGGATTGGCCGCGAGGATCATCAGGAACCTGGCCGGGAACCGCACCACCCCCGCGCTCCGCGCGATCACCACATGCCCGGCCTCCAAGGGCTGGCGCAGGGCATCCAGGACCTGACTCCCGAACTCCGGAGTCTCGTCGAGAAAGAGAATTCCACGGTGGGCGAGCGAGACGGCTCCGGGCCGCGCCACGCCCTGTCCACCGCCGACGAGTGCCTGCATGGTCGCCGAGTGGTGCGGGGCGCAGTAGGGCGCCGTGTCGATGAGCGGTTTGCCCGGCGGCAGCAGGCCCGCGACCGAGTGCACGGCGGTGACCTCCAGAGACTCCTGCCGGGTGAGCCGGGGCAGGACGGCGGGCAGCCGCTCGGCGAGCATCGTCTTGCCGGCCCCCGGCGGGCCTTCCAGGAACACGTGGTGGCCGCCGGCCGCGGCCACCTCCATCGCCGTGCGCGCCGAGTGCTGGCCCACGACGTCGGCCAGGTCGTGACCGTTGTCGTACTGCGCGGCGCCCATGCTGTGCATGCCCGTGGCCGCCCCGGTGCCCGGCATCCGCAGGCCCGCCATGAGCGGGTCAGGGCGGCCGTGCTCGTCCGGTTCCTCCTCGGGTACGGGCTCGTCCGTGAGGACGGCGATCAGCTGCCGCAGACTGCGCACGCCGAGCACCGACACCCCGGGGACCAGCGCGGCCTCGGCCGCGGCGCACTCCGGCACGACCACCTGTTCGTATCCCGAGTCGGCCGCCGCCAGCACCGCCGGCAGGATGCCCCGGACCGGTCGCACCCGGCCGTCGAGGCCCAGCTCGCCGATCATCACGATGTCCGCGAGAACCCGGGGATCGATCCGCTCGGCGGCCCCGAGCACGGCCGCCGCGACGGCGAGGTCGAACCCGCTGCCGCTCTTGGGCACGGACGCCGGACTGAGCCCCACCGTGAGCTTCTTCTGCGGCCAGGCCGCGCCCGAGTTGACGACCGCCGCCCGGACCCGGTCCCGGCTCTCCGTCAGGCTCTTGTCGGGCAGTCCCACCAGGGTGAACGCTGCGACGCCGGGTTCGAGATCCGCCTGGACCTCGACGACCACGCCCTCGACTCCCACCAGCGCCACCGAACACGTTCGGGCGAATCCCATCACGCCACCCCCCGCGCGTGTTCCACCACGGGCGCACCGCGCCGGGGCAGGAGAACGCCGACCAGGTCGATGCGGACTCCGCCGGGTGGCGCTCCCCCGTGTTCCTGGACCCATCGCTCGGCGAGGCCCCGCAGCCGCTCCGCCTTCGCCGGAGTGACGGCCGCCATCGGGTGCTGGAAGGCCCCCGCCGGTCCGGCCGCCCGGCGGGTCTTGACCTCACAGACGACGAGAGCGTCGCCGTCCCGGGCGACGATGTCGATCTCACCGGCACGGCCGGCGCGCCAGTTGCGCTCCAGGACCGTCATTCCGGCCTCGGTCAGCCGCCGCGCGGCGAGTTCCTCGCCGTACCTGCCCAGTGCTCCACGCTGTGCGTTGCCCCGCGCAGCACGTCGTGCGCTGTCTTCTGCGTTGCGTGTGTTCATGTCGGCACCACCTCCGGCGCCAACGATGCGAGTAGTTAAGCGAGCTATTGGATCTTGGTGGACAACCTCGGCATTGTGGATAACTCCGCCACCCGTACGAGTGACGGTCAGCCGCCCGGGAGCTCCAGATCGCTCTTGTTCAGCTCCTCGATGTTCACGTCCTTGAACGTGAGTACCCGCACCTGCTTCACGAAACGGGCCGGCCGATACATGTCCCACACCCAGGCGTCCGCCATCGACACCTCGAAGAACACCTCGCCCTGGACCGAGTGCACCTGCATCTCGTAGTCGTTGGTGAGGTAGAAGCGCCGTTCGGTCTCGATCACATATTTGAACAGACCGACGACATCGCGGTACTCCCGGTAGAGCTTCAGCTCCATCTCGGTCTCGTACTTCTCGAGGTCTTCAGCAGACACCAACAGCCTCCTCAACACCCCACGAGCGCGTCTCACCAGGCATTCTGTCTCCAACCCAAGCTCGCCAGTCCACGGGCTTCATGATCATCAGCTAGTGGACCCGCCGACAGTAGCAACCTTCGGCGCTACCACTGAAGATTAGTGGAGTCCTGTGGAGAAGAGCGCAACTTGACGGCCACGTCCCATCGAGTAAGGGCCTCCACCGCCGAAGCCGGAACCGCCCCCCAACTGCACCGGCCTTGTCCGTGGCCGTGCAACACACGCACGCGCACGGCCGTCGACAGCAGAGGAGTGAACGACAGGCCAAGGACGACCGGTGATCAGGCGAGGGTGGCGGCCGACTCCCGGAACGCGGTGATGATCCGAGTGGTGTCGGCGTCGTCGAGGATCGCCGGCGGGCTGAAGCGGACCACGAGGTCGGCGCCCAGGGTCGAGCTGGTGAGGATCCCCCGGACCAGCAGGGCGGTCACCAGGGCGTTGGCCTGAGCGGGGGTGGTGAGCTCGACGCCGATCAGCAGGCCGACGCCCCGGATGTCGCGGATCGCCGGGGAGGCCGGGGCGGCGCGCAGGCCGGCCAGGAGGGTGCGCCCCAGCTCCTCGGCTCGGGGCAGTAGCCGCTCGGTCTCGATCGCGTCGATCGTGGCCATGACCGCCGCCATGGCAAGCGGCGACCCGGCAAACGTGGAGCTGTGGATCCGGGCGTTGCGGTCGAGCGGACGGAACGCGTCGGGAGCGCCGATCACGGCACTGACCGGCATGCAGCCACCGCCCAGACTCTTTCCCGCGAGGAGCAGGTCCGGGACGACGCCCTCACGGTCGCAGGCCCACCAGGTTCCACCCAGGCGGCCGGTCCCGGTCTGGATCTCGTCGACGATCAGGAACGCGTCGTGGCGGCGGCACTCCTCGGCGACGGCCGCCAGATAGCCGGGCGGCGGAATCCGTACGCCGCCTTCGCCCTGGACCGGCTCCACGATCACGCAGGCCCGCGCGGAGTCGGCGGTGAGGGCCTCCGCGAGAGCCGGTACGTCGCCGTACGGGATGACGGTCACGTCGGGAAGCAGCGGGCGGAACGGCTGCTGGAAGATCGGGCGGTCGGTGACGCTCAAGGCCCCGAGGGTCTTGCCGTGGAAACCGCCGCGCATCGAGATGATCCGGCGGCGGCCTGCGGCCCTGGCCAGCTTGAGCGCGGTCTCGACCGCCTCCGCGCCGGAACTGCCGAAGTAGACGCGGTCCAGGCCAGGCGGGGCGATGCCCGCCAGCCGGGAGGCGGTGGTGGCCAGTTCGGCGGAGAGCAGCGTGCGGGTCGCCAGCGGGTTGCGGTCGAGCTGGGCGTGCAGGGCCGCGACCACGGCAGGATGGCGGTGGCCGAGAAAGAAGACCCCGTAGCCGCCGCAGTCCAGATATTCGCGGCCCACGTCGTCCCAGACCCTGGCCCCTTCGGACCGGGTCTCCACCGGGAGGCCGACGTGGGTGGCCAGCCTGGCCGCCGCCTGGCTGAGGTGCTCGCCGTACAGCTTGACGATGTCGTCGCGCGCGGTCATCTGGGCTCCTTGAGGATCAGGTCGACGGCCCGCTCGCCGATCATCACGGCGGCTGCCTGGGTGTGCGCCCTGGGGATGGCGGGGCAGACGCTCACGTCGGCGACGCGCAGGTCGCGGACGCCGCGCACGCGCAGCCGCTCGTCCACGACCGGGCCCATCCGGCAGGTGCCGACGGGGTGATAGAGCGTCTCGGCGGATTCCCGTACGGCCTCGGCCGAGGTGGTACGGGCAGCCGGGGTGAGCGGCTCACCGACCCAGTCGGTGAGCCGGGTCAGCAGCCCGTGCGCCCTGCGGACCCCGGCCAGCAGCGGACGCAGATCGGCCGGATCGGTGAGATAGCCGGGGTCGATCCGGGGCTCGCCGGCCGTGAGGGTGATCCGGCCGCTGCTCCGGGGGCGGAGCAGGACCACGGCCAGGGTGCTGCCCAGCCCGGACTCGGCCCGCCCGTGGTCGAGGAACGGCACCGGCATCCAGAGGAACTCCAGGTCCGGGGCGCTCACCTCGGGCGCGGACCGGAGGAAGGCCAGCGCCTCGGCGTTGTTGGACGTCGCGCGGACCCGGGCGGCGGCCGGGCCGGGGCCGAAGACCAGCGGCACCATGAGGTGGTCGAGCAGGTTCCGCCCGACCTCAGGCAGCGCGACCACGACGCCCTCGTTCTCGGCCGGGTCGCCGATCCCCGACCGCAGCAGCAGGACGGGACTGCCGACCGCGCCGGCCGCGACGATGACCTCACGGCGGGCCGGGACATAGCCGTCGCCGTATTCGACCCCGACCGCCCGGCCGTCGGCCAGGTCGATCCGGCGTACGTCCGCTCCAGTGATCACTTTCAGGTTCGGCCGTGAGCCCGCCGGACGGAGATAGGCGTCGGCGCTGCTCCACCGCCGCCCGCGCTTCTGTGTCACCGTGACCGGCGCACAGCCCTCCCCCGCCACGAGTGGCGTCAGCCCCGCCAGCTCGCAGGCGTCGAGGAAGTCGATCGTGCTCGGATGCGGCGTGCGCAGTGACTCGAGGTTCATCGCGGCCCGCTCGAAACAGGGCGCCACCTCTTTGGCCGACCACCCCGGGGTGGCCCAGTCGTCGTAGTCGTCCGGATGACCCTGCGTCCAGATCTGCGCGTTGATCGACGAGGAGCCGCCGAGCGTACGGCCCCGGGGCCAGAACAGCGACCGGCCGCCGAGCCCCGGCTGCGGCTCTGTCGTGTGCGCCCAGTCGTACTCCGTGCCGAACAGCCGGGGGAACGCCGCCGGGATCCGCACCTCGGGCCGCCGGTCCGGCGGCCCGGACTCCAGCAGCGTCACCTCCGCGCCCGAGGCGCTCAGCCCGGCCGCGAGCACGCAGCCGGCCGTCCCCGCGCCGACGATCACGTAGTCGCTCACCCTGGCCCGCCGTTCCAGGGCAGGGCCGCCACCGTGCCGACACAGCCCTCGGGGAGCAGCAGCGGCATGGACGGCCCGCTCTCCCCGGAGCCGGGGTTGAGCAGGCCCGCGCCCTGTGCCTTGATGATCGCCTCGACCCTGGTCCAGACCTGGAACCAGTGCCGGTCGCGCCCCGGTCCCGACAGCGCGGCCAGAGCGGTGTGGTCGGCGGGGGTGAAGAAGCCGTCGGCGATGGCGTGGGCCATCGGCACCGGCCGGACGCGTTCGACGTCCACCCCGATGCGCGCCGACCGGCCGACCGCGACGGCGACGAGGCCGGCCGTATAGGAGAGGCTGAAGTCCCAGTCGGTGCCCGGCAGGTAAGGCCGGCCTGTCAGGGTTCGGGCGATCCTGATGTCGGCCGGCGGCAGCCCGAGCCGCTCGCCGAGCACCCGGCGCAGGACGGCCCGCGCATATGCGGCCTCGGCCCGGACAGCGGGCACGGCCAGCCGGGCGAGGTACCGCAGATCGTCGGGGGCCAGCAGCCCCCAGCCGTCCTCGGGCACCTCGCGCGGGCCGGTCTCGGCGAACCACACCTCGACCGCCGTGCCGCCGACCGTGAGCGCGGGGGCCTGCGTGATCTCCCTAGCGCTGACCGACATGCTCGCGCAGCTCCTGGGGAGTCATGTCGAAATGGGTGGTCAGCGCACTGATCCAGCGTTCGATCCCGAAGGCCACGCAGCCGGTGAACGCCGGTGAGCCGTCGGGCAGCCGCAGATCGCAACGTTCCCCGAAGAAGTTGCGGTGGAAGTTGACCGATGCGATCGCGAGGGAGCCGCCGAAGACGAACTCCTCCTTGGTCGGGAACAGCTGGGACATCAGTGCCCGCGCCCCGCTCGCGTCGAAGAACGGGTCGCTCGCCGCCTCCACATCGATCGGCAGCCCCAGGTCGGCGAAGTACGTCACCATCCGCGTCTTGAATTCGTCGAGATGGCCCAGCACCGACTCCCGGTCGCCGACGCAGACGATCTCCCGCATGGAGAAGCCGAGCAGCCGCCGGAGCCCGTCGTAGTGGTCCTCGCGCCGGAAACAGGTCGCGACCGTGGTGACCTTGAGCGGCTCGGCGATCTCGGTGCCCGCCAGGTCGAAATAGACGTTGTAGCAGGCGGCGGACGGCATCGCGTACTCCGCGTCGAGCAGGTCGGCGGCCGCTACCGCGGGCTCCTTGCCCTGCCGTTCGAGTGCCTCGGGCCGCAGCCCGCTGCCCGCGATGGCCAGCTGGGGGAAGTTCTGGAAGTAGTCGATCCGGTGCAGGTCCTCGACCCGCGTCAGCGGCGGATAGAGGCGGGCCTCGGCACCGCAGTCCGCCGCCCAGGACGTGAACAGTGTCTCCAGCTCGGCCCGGAGCGCGACCGCGTCCGGGCCGAGGGTCGCGAGTCCGCCCCGGGCACGGGCGGCCGGGTCAGCCGAGGTCGGCGGGGCCATCGAAGAACCTCTGGGTGATCGATCGGACGGTGCGGAAGTCCTCGGGGGTCACGCTCTCCAGCGAGATCTCCTGGCCGGTGTGCTCTTCCAGCACGTAGAGGAAGTTCACGAACCCGAGCGAGTCGAGGATCCGGTTCTCGATGAGATCCAGATCGAGGTCGATCTCCTTGACGTCCGGCCGCTTGGACAGCAGATAGTCGACGACGAAGCCGACGCTGGTCTGGGTCATGGCGCATCGATGCTTTCGCTGGAGAGGATGCCTTCGGCGAGGAGGAACTTCATGGACCGCTTGAGGATGTTCCGCTTGAGCTCGGCATAGGCCGGATCGGCGAGCACCCGGTTACGGGCCTTGTAGGGCTCGGGGATCCCCGCGTCGCGGAAGACCGCCGGGCTGACCAGCGACTCCAGCGACCGGCGCAGGTAGGACCTGAGGTAGTTCTCGACCTCGGCCATTTCCCCGGCGGGCAGCTTCGCCCGCAGGTCCCGGTGGAGCAACGCGACGATCTGCCTGCCGAACGCGACGTGCCGCGACTCGTCCTGGTGATGGATCGCGTTGACCTTGCGGATGGTCGGGTCGAGCCGGTCGTCCTCGCCCATCCGTTTGTTGAAGAAGTCGACGATCTCCTCGAACAGCAGCAGTCTGGCGAAGACCAGGAAGTGCGCGGCCGGCCCCTGAGTGGCCGCGTCGAACTTGAAGGCGAGGTCGGGATAGATCTTCCCGCCGTACAGGTTGCAGAACTTGGCGAAGAACCACATGTGCTCGTTCTCTTCGCCGATGATGTGGTGGAAGTACTCCGAGGTGAGCGCGAATTCCTTGGTGTGGATCCGGGCGATGACCTCTGTGATGAGCTCCCGGATGCCGTGCACGTTCAGGCTGTAGAAGTTGACGCTCTCCCACTTGCTGAGCCGGTGCAGCTGCTCCTCGGTCAGTTCCGCCGCGAGCTCGGTGCCGTGCACCGACATCAGCTCGGGCGTCATCCAGTAGCACTCCTCAGGCAGCGAATCCGGCCACTGGAAGACCTGGTAGGGGTTGTAGTAGTCGGCCTCCGACTTGGCGACCAGCCGGTCGAGGATGTCCTTGAGGCGTTGCTCGGAGTCGAGCACAACGGGCATGTCACGCGCCTTCCGTGGACGGGGCCGTGCGGACCGTGGTCCTGCTGACGGGTGTACGGTCCGCGCCGCCGCAGCGATGCCGGAACAGAGGCTGGTCGGCCTCCCGGGAGGACGGCAGCAGCCGGTTGAACCTGGACCCGGCGCACGCCTCCCGGAACAGCGGGTGGGGTGCGTCGGCGTGGTCGGCGAGCCCTGCGAAGACCGGATCGACCACCTTGACCTCGCCGTCGGAGTCGACGACCTCGAGCCAGGCGTGCGCCAGGTCGAGCATGCCGAGGATCCAGCCACGCCGGGTCCGTGCCTCGAACCCGGCCGCCCGGCACTTGGCCGCCAGGTCCAGGCTGACCGAAATACAGGGGGCGATCCCGTACGGCAGGACCAGTTCGGGCCTGGACTGGAGTTCGACCGGCAGTCTGACCCAGCGCGCGCCGTCGTACTCGCTGACGATCTCGCGGAGCCGCTCGGAGCGGAGCTCCCGTCGTTCGCCTCGGGTGGCGACCCTGGCGGTGAACGCGGAACCGGCCGGGCCGGTCGTCAGGCTGAGGAGCCGCCCGCCGAACGCCTCCGGTTCCGGCCGGGAGGTCTCCCAGGTCGGATCGGCCTCACAGCCGCCGTCCAGCGGGCAGGACAGGTCGACCGAGAGGTCCCAGGTCCGGTCGGCGAACCAGGTCCCGGGGTCGCGGCCCATCCAGCGCAGCGCGAACCGGATCCCGGTCTCCGGCGCGGACGTGCCGGACCCCGAGTGGAGCGCAAGGTTGAACAGGTCGTACCGGTCGAACAGCTCCGCACCGGGCGGTCCTGAGTGCGGCAGGCCCGCGGCGAGCAGTTCCGCCAGCAGGTCCTCGCCGCAGCGCAGGATGTCCAGCGCGCCGAACCGGTCGACCCTCTCGTCCCGGTACCCGGCCGGGACCGGGAACAGCTCGGCCAGCGCGGCCAGCCACCCGTCCCGTAGGCCGGGGGCCGTCACGGTCAGGACGCTCATGTGCGCGCCGAGGTCATATGGGCGACCAGGTCGGCCACGTCCTGGACGGTGACCAGGTCGATGGCCTGCTCATCGTCGATCGGCTCCAGCTCGAACTCGGCCTCCAGGACCAGGGCGAGCTCGACCACGGCCATCGAGTCGTACCCGAGATCCTCCATGATCCGGTCTTCCGCCGCGACCTCGCGGGCGCCCAGCGGGCACATCTCGCCGATGATCCGGCGGACGTTCGTCAGGGTGTCGTCCGTGCTCATGCTGCGTCCTTTCCCTTGCGCCCGGCGCCGACCGCGCGGACCGGGTGCGGCGTGTTCCAGTGCTCCTCATAGGCATCGAGCGACCGGTCGAGCGCGGCCGCCCAGACGGCCTCGGCCTCACCGACCGCCGTTGGCAGTCCGATGTGAGCGAGCTGCCTGACCGCCCGGTCCCGGGCGATCTCGAAACCGCCGCGCAACTGCGCCGCGCGGAACTCCAGCGCGGTCCGTACGGCCGGTACGGCCTGCTTGCGCAGCGGGCCGACCAGGACCCGGGCGGCCAGGCCGAGCCCGTGCAGATAGGCCTCGCGCACCGGTCCGTCGAAGCCGGCGGTCACTCCGTCCCGGGCGGCCAGCATCCCGAACGCCACATGCCGGGACTCGTCCCTGGTGACGTTGGTCAGCCCCTCCACCAGCGCCGGCAGCGGCATCCGCTGAGAGATCTGCCGGGCGAGCTGCCGGGTGGTGCGCAGCGCGGTGGCGGCCAGGACTCCCTCGGTGATCAGGTGGTAGTAGACGAGCGCCCGGTACCAGCTCCCCCGGTCGTTCTCGGCCCAGACCGCCGAGGTGACCCGACGCAGCTCGGGCGCGAAGTGGTTGGTGTAGTCGGCGGAGTCGGCGAGGCCCTCGCCGCTGATCCCGGCCGCCTCGCGCAGGTAGGTCTGGAAGAACCGGACGTGCCGCCCCTCGTCGGCCATCTGCGTCGACAGGTAGATCCGGTCGTCGTCGGTCGGCGCCCGGTCGACCAGCGAGCTGAGCGTCTGCACCACGGTGACCTCGCCCACCTCCAGCTCGGTCAGCGCGTTGAGCAGCTCCGACCGGTAGAACGGGCGCAGCTGCGACCAGGTTTCGGCGTCCTGGGTCATGTCGAGCGCCGCCACACTCCACTGCTGCCGTTCCCAGCGGTAGTACAGGTCCCGTGAGGTCGGCATCAGGTCCGGTTTCGCGTCCTGTGCCTCGGTGATGTCCGGTAGTTCGGCTATGGCGCTCATCGTGCTCCTCCGAATTCGAACGCTTCGGTCAGGCCGTGCAGGAGCCCGGCCTCTCCTTCGATCCGTGCGGACGTGTCTCCCCCTCGCACGAACCGGTGCCAGTCGGCGAACGTCCCGGTGAAGGTGACGTCGGCCTCGCCCGGCTCCGTGCTGGCGGCGATCCCGTCCGGGCCCGCGGACAGCACCCAGGCCCCCGGGTTCGCGTCAGTGATGTCCAGCCGGACCCGGACCGGCGCGGCCAGCCGGGCCGGCACGAAGAACTGCTGCAGCCCACCGTCGAGTTGCCACCGCAGGAACGTGGACGGGTCCCCGCCGCCGAAGTCGAGCTGGTCGAGCGCGGCCCGCTGCTCGTCGTGGGTGCCCATCCACCTGGCCCTCGGCACCCGCACGCAGACCACCCGCGCCTCGAACAACAGGGCGTCCCCGTCCGCCGGGTGCGCTTCGAGCCGTACGACGACCCGCCGCTTCCCCGAGTCGATGACCCGGGCCCGTATCCGCATCGGCCGCCCGACCGGCACCGGGGCCCGATAGTCGATCTCGGTCCGCCGGGTCATCGTGGGCTCCCCGGCGAACTCCGCCGCCACCAGCGCCGTCACTTCGTCGACCAGCGCCGCGAGATGCCCCCCGTGCACGATCCCCGGCCCGCCCTCGGCGTGGTCCGGCGGCGTGTGCAGGCAGACTCCTTCCGTCCCGTCCCACTCCACGTCCAGACGCAGCCCGCCGTCGTTGGCGCTCCCGCACCCCATGCACCGCGGATAGTGGTCAAGCCTTCGCCCCGCTGGTACGGGCGTCTCCGCAGGCTCGGTCGCGGGTAAGGAGAGCTCGGCCGTCTCAGCGGGCTCGGCGGTCGACCAGGGGAGGGGGCGGGCGGTGCGGTCCTGCCAGTTGGTGGAGAGGAGGACGGCCGAGGTGTTGCCGGCGAGGAGGTTGTTCCAGATGACCCGGCGGCGGGGTTTGCCGCTGGAGGTGCGTTCGACGCAGCCCCGGTGGCCGTGGAAGACGGCCAGGCAGACCGAGTCCCCGGTGGCCGAGCGGAGCATCGGCAGGACCCGTTCGAGCCAGTCGGTGCCGGTGTCCTCGACGATCGCGACGACCACGTCCACGTCACCGATCGCGCCGGCGACCACAGTGCAGCGGTCGGTGCGCAGGCCGGTGGCGGCGGCCAGGTGCTGTTCCAGGTCCTCGGCGTGGATCTTGCGGCCACGGACCTTGAGGCTGTCGCCCAGCCGGCCGACCACGTACAGGTCGCCGTCGAGGACGAACCCGGAGTCGCCGGTGCGCAGCCCTCCAGGGGTGAACGCGGTCGCGCCCTGGGGGGTGTCCGGCGCCGACCGGTAGCCCTGGGCGACCGAGCAGCCGGTGACCACGATCTCGCCGAAGCGGCCCTCGGGCAGCTCCGTGCCGTCCTCGTCGACGATGCTGGTCGCCACCCCGGCGAGCGGGCTGCCGCAGCCGGTGAGCCAGCCGACCCCGGTCACCTCGTCGAAACCGAGCCTGGCCTTCTCCGCGACCTCCACGGGCTCGCCGACGACCAGGCCTGTGCCATCCAGCCGGATGATCGTGCTGCCCTCGCCCGGCCGCACGCCGGTGACGGCGAGCGTCGCCTCGGCCATCCCGTACGCCGCGACCAGCTGCTCGGGCCGGAAACCGTACGGCCTGGTCAGCGCGGAGAAGGCCGCCACCCCGGCCGGGTCGATCCGCTCAGCGCCGAGTATCGCCATCCGCATCGCGCTGAAGTCCATGCCGTCCAGTTGGCCGGGCTTGATCCGCCGGGCCGCGTAGGAGTAGCCGAAGCTCGGCGCGGTCGTCATGGTCGCGCCCAGCTCGCCCATGCAGGCAACCCAGCGAAGCGGGTCGCGGACGAACTGGTCGGGCGTCATCAGCATCAGGTCGACCTGCTGGACCATCGGGCACAACAGCGAGCCGACCAGGCCCATGTCGTGGTGGAGCGGCAGCCACGAGGTGAACACGTCCCCCGCGTCGAGCCCACCCCACTCGATGATCGCGGTCAGGTTCCGGTCGAGGTTGTCCGGCGAGACCCTGACGCCCTTGGGCCGCCCGCTGGACCCGGACGTGAACTGCAGCAACGCGGTCTCGGGTACCGGCGCGCGGGGCATGTCGGCGACCTCGGGCAGGGTCGCCCAGTCCAGCAGAACGGTCTCCCCCGCCCAGGCGGACCCGGCCGCCGCCTCCCCGACGGTGTCGGCGAGCGCCTTGTCGGTGAGTACGAGGGCAGGCCGGGCGACGTCGAAGATCCCCGCGACGTGCTTCACGTACACGTCCCGGCCCCGGAAGGTGAGTGGGGCCGCCACCGGCGACGGGACCGCGCCGGCCAGCATCGTGCCCACGAACGCGACGATGAACTCCCGTGAGTCGCCGAGCATCAGCGACACCGGCTCGCCCTGGACCGCGCCGCTGCCGCGCAGCAGCGCGGCCACTCGCCGGACGTCGGCCGCGAGTTCGGCGTAGGAGTGGAACGACCAGTGGCCGCGGTCGCCGGCGAAGTGGATCCCCTGTCCGGTCGCCGGATCGTCGAGCCAGTCCAGCAGCCTCATGTCACACCGCTCGGGTGTATTCGAAGTACAGGACCGCGCCGGAGGTCTCGGTCCTGACCTTGACCAAGCCCGCGTCGTCGAACCAGCGGAGCACCTCGCTGACCGGGGTGACGACGTCCAGGATGTTCAGCTTGACCCACAGGTCGATGAACCGGTCGGTGACGAACCCGGCCTTGCGGACCACGACGCTGCCCCGGACGGTGCCGCCCGGTTTGACGACCCTGGCCATCTCCCGGACGGCCGCCGCCGGGTCGGGCACGCAGTGCAGCCCGCTGTAGGAGACGACGGCGTCGAACACGCCGTCCTCGAAGGGCAGCGCCCCGGCGTCGGCCTCCTGGGTCCGGACGTTGCGGAGCCCCCGTTTCCCTGCCTCGGCCCGGACCCGTTCGAGCATGATCGGCGAGATGTCGGCCGCCGTGTAGGCAACGTCTCTGGCCGGGTCGAGACCGAGCAGGACGACGCCGCCGCCGGACGGCACGTCGAGCACGGTCGCGCCGTCCGGCAGCGCGACGGACGCGGCCATGTGCCGGTACATCTTGCGGTTGTCGGTGGCGAAGACGACGGCCCCGTAGACCAGCGCGACCGGGCGGCTCTTGACACCCCGGTCCCACGACTTCGCGAGCCTGCCGTTGGTGACCCAGTTCTGGCTGACCGTGGACGGTGCGGTTCCTACCATGACATGGCCTTTCTAGTCGTGTTCAACTACGGGGGTTGACCCGGAATCAATCCCGGGCCAACCCCCGAACCCCCCGAGTGGGGCCGTAGTCACCACTGCAGCTGGAATGCTGGTGAATCTCGCTAGTCCGAAGCGAGATGACGGCCGAGCCGCCGGATGGTCTCCGAGGCGAGCAGGGCGTGCCCGCGCATCGAGGAGTGCAGCAGGTCGGAGCTGTACATGGACTTCTCGGCACAGGCCGGATGCGACCACATGTCGACGACCAGGGCGCCGTGCCGGTCGGACACCAGCCGGACCCGCTCGTTCAGGCCCTGCATGTTGTCGCTGAGCGCCGCCAGCTCGGGGATGGCCGAGATGATGTTCATCAGGCAGAACGTGACGACGGTCGCCCCGGTCGCCCGCAGGCCGCCGACGATGGCGTCCAGGTCCGCCTCGACCGCGTCGAGGTCGACGGTCGGCCGGAGCAGGTCGTTGCCTCCGCAGACCACGGCTGCCAGATCCGGCCCGAATTCCAGCGCCCGGTCGAGCTGCCTCTCCCTGACCTCCGAGGCGATCAGGTCGCGCAGGCCCACGTTGAGATAGGCCAGGCCGGGCTGGCGCCGGGTCAGCGCGTCCCTGGTCCGGTCCGCCCACGGCAGGTTGGCGTAGCCGGGGGTGGCCTCGCCGAGCCCCTCGGCCAGGCTGTCGCCGACCACCACATACCGCTTCCACGGCGCGGTCGCGAGCAACTGGTCGGCTTCGGCGTCCGGCAGCCGGTACGGGTCGGTCGCCTCGGCGGATGCGTCCTCGGTCATGAACAGAACTTCCTTTTCTCAGGGGGTCAGGGGGGCAGGGGGTCAGGGGGTCAGGGCCGGCTCGGCGTCCCGGCGGCGCAGGCCCAACCGGGGTTCGAAGACGAGATACAGGCCGCCGACCGCGGTGTCCTGCGAGGTCGGCATCGCGGCCATCGCCTCGCTCTCCCCGGCGAACAGGTGCCCGGACTCGGCCATCCGCCGGGCCACCGCGTCGAGCGCGCTGTCCTTGGTGTCGGCGATGTCCTCGACACCGGTCACCACGTTGAGGAACGACTCGTAGAGGTGGAGCATGCCGCGTTCGCGCCGGGTCAGCTTCTGGGCCTCGAAGAACTGCGACTGGCGGCTGAAGCTCTTGTAGAAGAAGGACACGAGAATCAGCAGCCGTTCGTACGCCTGCCGGTAGGCCTGCTGGTAGAAGCCCAGCGCCTCGTCCTCGGTGAGCTCGCCGCGCAGGACGCTGGAGACACCGGCCCCGGCGAGCAGGCCGCTGAACGTGGCCAGGTGTACGCCGGTCGACAGCAGCGGGTCGAGGAAGCAGGCCGCGTCGCCCGCGAGCACATAGCCGGGCCCGGTGAAGTTCTCGGCGGCGTACGAATAGTCCTGCTCGGCCTTGAAGTCGGCGATCCTCTCGGCCCCGGCCAGCATGTCCTTGATCCGGGAGCTGGACTCGACGGCCTCGGCGAAGACCTCGTCCGTCCCGCCCAGCCGGTTGCGGTGCTCGGTGAACCTGGCCGCGTTGTTGACCAGGCCGACGCTGTGCGTGCCGTCATGCAGCGGGATCGCCCAGAACCAGCCGTCGGGCACCGAGCACACCGCGATCGCCCCTTTGGGCCCCTTGTCCAGCGGCTTGACGCCGCGGAAGTAGGACCAGACCGCGATGTTCTTGAACGCCTCGTTGAACTTACGGTTCTTCAGGTACTTGGTGGCCATGACGCCGTTACGGCCGGAGCAGTCGATCAGGAAGTCGAACGTGATCGTGCCGGTCTCGGCACCGCGCTTCCAGACCGCCGACACCGGGCGTTCCCCGTCGAACCCGATCTCACTGATCCGGGTGCCCTCGTGCACCTCCACCCCGGACTCCCCGGCGTGGTCGAGCAGGATCTTGTCGAACTCCGACCGGACGACCTGGTAGCTGTACGCGTCGCTGCCCTCCAGGTGGTCGAAGTTGAGCTCCCAGTTCTCCGGCCCCCACTCGAAGTACGCCCCGCCCTTGCGGACGAAGCCGTACTCCTCGACCTTCTTCCGTACGCCCAGCAGGTCCAGGACCGGCAGCGCGGACGGGAGGATCGACTCGCCGATGTGGTACCGCGGGAAGGTCGCGGCCTCCAACAGCGTCACCTCGAAGCCCTGCTTGGCCAGGAGGGTCGAAGCGGTCGAGCCCGCCGGGCCGCCGCCGATCACCAGAATCCGGGTGTGCGTACGCATGGGTCTCCTGTTCATTCGCGGGGCCGACCCCCGAACCCCGTGTGGGGGTGTGGTCACGGCTACGGCTGGAAGGGACGTCGGCCCCATACCGACATGAGCGTCTGCGTGCACATGTCGTGTTCGGGGTCGTCGAAGCGCTTGTGCAGAGCCGCGGCCTCGCCCTCGGTGAGCTGCCCGGTCTCGATCAGCCGGGGCAGCAGCCGCTCAAAGGTCTGCCGGAACATCGGTTCGAGTGAGAACGTCTCGCCGCGCAGGGTCAGGACCAGGCCCTCGGCGTCGACCCCGGCCAGCCCGGCCCGGCGCATCACCCCGGGCAGTCGACGGCCGAAGGCGGTGTCGAACCCGACCGAGCGGACGAACGCGGACACCACCTCGATGGCCTTCTCCGCCTCGGCGTTCGGCTCGGCCGGGCCGTAGGAGCCCCAGTCGAAGTCCTCCACGAGCAAGCCGCCACCGGGCACGAGGGTGGCGGCGAGCTTGGCCAGGACCGCTTCCCGCTGCGGCAGGTGGCCCAGGAGGAGCCGGGCGCAGGCGGCGTCGAACCCGCCGCCGGGCAGGTCCTCGGTCACGACGTCCTGACGGACCACCCGGACATTGGGGTAAAGCTGGGCGAGCGGCTCGACGAACCGGGTGTCGATGTCGACAGCGACGACCTCACCGGCCAGCCCCACCACCTCGGCCGCCCAGCGGACGATGCTGCCGCCGCCCGCGCCGGCGACGAGCACCCGGCTGCCGTGGCCGACACCGAGCGCGACCAGGTGCCGCTTGGTGCCGGGATCATAGGCGGCCTCGATGGCGGCCAGTCGCTGCCGTTCACCGTCGTCTGCGTTGGAGAGCATATATCCGGGCGCTGGTTCGGTCTGCAATTCATTTCTCCCTAACCGACGGGGAATGCGGCGCGATGGGGCGACCCTGACATGATGCACAATTAGCAGTCAACAGATAAACGCATAATTGTGCGGGCTCACGATTTGATCTCCCATACGGTGCACCCGCACAACATCCAGGTAAATCTGCAGGTAAACGCCTTGGTCGCGGCGGCCATGCAGAGCTCGACGACTATTGCGAACTATTTTTGGAAGCGAATTCACGAGGCGCTACCCCGTGCCAGCGTCGGAATGCGTGAGTGAAGGCGGCAGGCCCCGCATAGCCGAGTCTGCGGGCCACCCGGGCAGGAGGAAGGCCCGCTTCGAGCAATTCCACTGCAAACACTCTGCGCACCTGATCGTGGAGTTCACGGAACGACGTACCCTCCTCGGCCAGCCGCCGCCGCAGGGTGCGCGTGCCCATCCCGAGCGCCAGCGCGGCCGTAGCCGGCGACGGCGACTCGGCCAGTCGCTGCAGCAGGTAATGCCGGACGCTCTCGCCGACCGACAGCATCGCCCGCCTCCGTTCGAGCTGTTCGCGACAGAGCGAGGCGGCCAGCTGCAGGGCCTGCTCGTTGGCCATCGGCATCGGATGGTCCAGGGCCCCGGAATAGACGACGATCTCGGTCTCCGGCCGGTCGAACAGCAGCGGCGCGTCGATCACCTCCCGGAAGAACGGGGCCTGCGGGCCCTCCGGCGAAGCGATACGGACCTCCTTCAGCCAGCCGTTCGCCGGCATGATGTCCGACAGCAACCGGATCACCGCGCCCACCGAGCGCTGACCGAAGAACGGGCCGATGCGCTCGGGCAGCCACTGCTCGGACACCCCTATCCGGACCAGCCCGTCGGCCTCCCGTATCGTCACGTCACACATCGCGTAGGACAGGTCGAGATACTCGCTGGCGAACTCCAGGGAGTGCCGCGGGGTCGGCGAGCAGAGCATCGCCCAGCCCCACGCGCCATAGATCGTCAGCCGGTAGCGCTGGCCGATCCGGAATCCCAGCGCGGGCACGTCGCCCAGTTCCGCGACGAGGTTGCCGGCCACCGCGAGCTCCTGGAACAGCCTGATCGTGCCGAGCGAGTCGTCCAGCAGCTTGGGCTCGATCCCGGTGCCGGCCAGGCAGCGGCTCCTGGACATCCCGAACTCGGCGGCGACCTGGACCATGATGTGCGCGCTCGCGGTGCCGACCACGGGAAGCCGCAGCCGGACCGGGCCGTCCCCCTGATCTGGACGGTCGGGCATGGAGACGTCCTTAGGAACTGTGGCTCGACAGGCAAGGAGGCGGGTCTGCTCCGAACCCCATCCAACTGGCCAGCACGAGCAAAAGATAGGCCAGCGCCCGCAATTGCTGGCGCCGAGGGCGCTTATATCATTGACGCGTCAGGCACTGGACGAGTTCGGGCCGTCTCGAATTGGAGGATGGTCACACCCCTCCAAGACTGATCTGTACGGTCGACACGATCCCAACGAGGCGCGGGGGCCCTCCAGGCTTTCGCGGTACTGGAGGAAAAATCAGTTGACTGATGAATCATCTGCTGGACCGCAGGCCAGAGCCCGTTCACAGGTCGCGGGTCTGCTGCTCGACCGGGTCGAGACACTCAGCGAACAGGTGGTGGCGGCGCTGCGGGCCAGCGAGCCGGTCTATCTGGACGGCAGTATCTCGCCCCAGGACCCCCCGATGTTCGTCACCCGCTCACTGGAGAACGGGCTCGCCGCACTCGGCGGCGACCGTGCGGAACGCCTCGTCTGGCCGGTGGCGGTCGGCCGGCACCGCGCGCAGCAGGGCGTCCCCGTGGTGTCGGTCCAGCGGGCCTATCATCTCGGCGGGCAGGCGATCGCGGCCGCGACGGCCCAGTGGGCGGAGGAGGACAAGCAGCCACCGGAGGTGGCCGCCGCCCTGGTCAACCGCGTCTGGGACATCGCCTATGAGCACGCGAACACCGCGCTCGACGCGCTCCGGCTGACTCAGGTCGACTTACGCGACCGGCGCACCACCGGTTTTCTGCTCGACGCGCTACTCAACGGGGAGACCGACGGCGAGTTCGTCACGACGGTCGAGCAGGCCTATTCGCTGCCTCCCGGCGGCCGTTACGCGGTGCTCGCCCACCGGCCGACTTCGGACGGGCCACTGCTGCGGCAGGCGGAACTGCCGTCCTGGCTGGGCGAGATCCGGGTGATCTGGCGGATGCATGGGGAGACCGCGCTGGGGGTCGTGGTGCTCGGTGACGAGCCGGTCGAAGCGGTGCGCGAGGCCTTCTGCACCCGGCCCGGCCGGCGGACCGCGATCAGCATCGTGGTCGACCGACTGTCGGAGATCGGCCGGGCCCGGCAACTCGCCGACCTGGCCTGCCGGACACTCGCCGACGGCCAGGGGGTGGTCTCACTCGACGACCGGCTGCCGGCCGGGCTGCTCGGACTGAGCCCGGACCTGGCCGAGCGACTGCGCAACCGGGTGCTCGCTCCGGTGCTCGCCCTCGACAGCGGCAGCCGCAACAGCCTGCTCGACACCCTGGCCGCCTGGCTCGCCGCGGACGGCAACGCGGGCCAGGCGGCCGCCGTGCTCGACTGTCACCGCAACACCGTGCTGCACCGGCTGCGCCGGCTGGAACGGCTCACGAACCGGTCGGTCACCTCACCCAGGGATCTGGTCGAACTGTCCCTGGCCCTGGAGGCGGTCGAGATGATCAGCCAACCCACTCGATGACGGTCGCATCGGCCTGACCACCGCCTCGCACATCACCTGCGGCCGTACCCGGCCGCCGGTGCGCTCCCGCTCGTGCGGCAGTTCGGTGAGCCGGATCGTGCCGGTCGCGCCGAGCGGGTGCCCTGGCGCGATCGCGCTCTCGCCGGGATCGGTCCTCTCCAAGGACGCGCCGGTGTCCACGACCCTGCCGAGGTCGACAGGGTCCACGAACGAACGATCGCACTATTGGTAGCTACTGAACTGAGGTTTCCTTGTTGACTTGTTAGAACGATCGTACGTACAGTTTTTTTCGTGGAAGACCTCCTCACCCTCGGCGGCCTGTTCGTCGGCACCCCCGCACCGCTCGGTCCCGAGCCACTCGAGGTGCTCAGCTCCATCAGGAAGCACCCGGTAGAGAGCGCCGAACTGGCCCTCGGTCATGTCGGCCTGCACGGAGACCGGCAGGCCGACATGGTGGCGCACGGCGGGCCCGACAAGGCGGTCTACATGTACCCGGCGCAGCACTACGCCTTCTGGACCGCCGAGGGCTACGACTTCGTTCCCGGCGGCATCGGCGAGAACGCCACGGTGACCGGGCAGGACGAGCGGACCGTACGGATCGGCGACGTGTGGAGCTGGGGCGACGCCGTCGTCCAGGTGTCCCAGCCGCGCACCCCCTGCTACAAGTTCGCGCTGCGGGCCGGCCGCAAGGAGGCCACCGCCCAGATGATCCGCAGCGGTCTGACCGGGTGGTACCTCCGGGTGCTGCAGACCGGCCAGGTCCCCGTCACCGGAACGCTCCGGCTGCTCGCGCGCGACACGACCGCACCGACGATCCACGAATTGTTCAGCACCAGCTATGCCCGGGAGTATGACGCGGACGCACTGCACCGCATGGTCTCCACGCCGGCCCTGGCCGACCAGTGGCGTGCGGGCGTGCTGAAGAGACTGCATCGAACAGAGGCTGTTCAGGGTGACTCAGGACGGACGTATCGCGCGCGGTGACCAGACACGGCAGCGCATTCTCAACCACGCGATGGCAATCGCCTCCCAGGACGGGCTCGAAGGCCTGTCCATCGGAAGGCTCGCCACCGACCTCGGCGTGAGCAAGAGCGGGCTGTTCGCCCACTTCGGTTCCAAGGAGGAGCTGCAGACCGCGGTCGTCACCGCGGCCTGCGAGGTCTTCGGGCACGAGGTGATCAAGCCCGCGCTGCGCACCGCGCCGGGGCTGCCCCGGCTGATCCTGCTCTGCGAGGGGTGGCTCAACTACTCAGAACGGCGGGTCTTCCCCGGCGGCTGCTTCTTCTACGCCACCGGCGCGGAGTTCGACGCCCGGCCCGGCCGGATCCGCGACCAACTCGCCAGGGTCCGGCGGGATTGGCTCCAGCTGTGCGAGCAGACCGTCGAGGACGCCCAGCGGCTGGGCCAGCTCGACGCCGGCGTCGAACCGGCCCAGCTCGTGTTCGAGCTCGACGCACTCGCCGCCGCCGGGAACTCCGCCGCGCTGCTGCTGGACGACCCGGTCGCCTATGACCGTTCGCGCACCGGAATCCGCTCCCGGCTGCGCGACCTGGCCACCCGGCCCCAAGAGGTTCCCTGAAAGCTCCGCAGAGAGGCTCAGCCCCCCTATGACATCGCAGACCGTCCCCAAGAGCAGCACACCGCGCGAGATCAGACCAGGTCTCGTGCTCGCGCTGTGCTCCGGCGCGACCTTCATGGCCTTCCTCGACCTCGCGGTCGTGAACATCGCCTTTCCCGACATCCTGGCGGACTATCCCAGCACGCCGATGTCCACCCTGACCTGGGTGGCCAGCGCATACGCGATCATGTTCGCGGCTCTGCTCACCCCGGCGGGCAAACTCGCCGACGCGGTCGGCAGGCATGGGGTCTTCCTGTGGGCGTTGGCCGGGTTCACCCTGGCGTCCCTGGCCTGCACGCTCGCGCCCAACCCGGGCCTGCTGATCGCGGGTCGGTTCTTCCAGGGCGCGTTCGCCGCCGGAATGATCCCGAGCGCGCTCGCTCTGGTCATCTCCAGCACCCCCTTCGAGAAGCTCTTCAAAGCGGTCGCGACCTGGACCGCGATCTCCGGCTTCTCCGCGGTGGTAGGGCCGGCCCTGGGCGGTGTCCTGGTGGAGGAGTTCGACTGGCGCGCCGTCTTCCTGATCAACGTTCCGGTCGGCCTGCTGCTCCTGGTCGGCGGTCTCCGGGCGCTGCCCAGGCACGCCCCGCCCGGCGGGCCCTTCCCCGACGTGCTCGGCACCCTGCTGCTCGGCTTGGGCATCGGCGGCGCGGTGGCCGCCCTCACCGAGGGCGACCGCTGGGGCTGGGTCTCCGCACCCACGCTGGGCCTGTTCATAGGCGGGCTGGTCCTGGTCGCGCTCGCCCTGGTCCGGTCCCGCAAGCATCCCTCGCCGGTCATTGAGTCCGCGCTCTGGCAGAGCCGCAGGTTCGCCATCTGCAACATCGCCTACTTCGTCTTCGGCGCACCGATGTTCGCCTGGCTACTGTCGGGGGCCCTGTTCACCACCGGCATCTGGGGCTGGAGCATCCTGGAGAGCGCGGGCGCGCTGTCCATCGGCGCGTTCGCCTCGATGATCACCTCGGTGATCGCCGGGCGCGTCAACGACCAGTCCAAGCACCGCTGGGTCATCGCAGTGGGCGCCACGATGTTCGCCGCCTGTTGCGCCATGATGGCGACCGACCTGTTCGGCGCGACGCCCGACTTCTGGGGCGCCTGGTTCCCCGCCTCACTGCTGGGCGGCGGCGGCCTCGGCCTCGTCGTCACCGGCCTCGGCGTGACCGCGGCGACCAGCCTGCCGCCCATCCAGTTCGCGGCCGGCCTCGGTATGAACATGACCGCCCGCCAGATCGGCGGCGCCCTGGGCATCGCCGTACTGGCCGCGATCATGTCTGCCGACCGGCTTCCCCTGGCCAACTTCCACACGCTCTATCTGGTGTGCGCCATCGCCTCGGTCGCGGCCACCCTCATTATCCTGACCCTCCCCAAGCCGGCCGAGGCCTAGAGAACCACTGCGATGTTGCGCGTTCTGACCCCGGCCCGGTGGAGTCGGGGTCAGAACATGAGACTTTGAGCAGGCTTCAGACGATTTCCGTTTCGAGTACCTCGGGTATGGCCGGGGGACCTTCGTCGAGCACCCTGCGCAGGAGCTCGGCGAGTCTGGTCGGATACACCGTCCCATGTGCCCGGGTCAGTTCCTGGCACGTCCACCAGCGCGCTCCGGCGACACTGCGCCGTTCCAGCTCCGTGAGGCCCGTGGCCCGGGTCTCCGTTTCGTCCGTACGGGCCAGGTAGTACCACTCGTCCTGGTCCCAGCGGCGCCCCGCGAACGGGAAGGAGCACCTGCGCCGCCACAGCACCGGACCGAGTTCGACCTCGGTGATGCCGGTTTCCTCCGCGAGTTCCCGCAGCGCGGCCTCCTCGCGCGTCTCGTCGCCCTCCAAGCCGCCACCGGGGGTGAACCACCAGTCGTCGGCCGGGTCGTCGGGTTCGTGCCCGTGCAGCAGCAGGATCCGGTCCCGTGGATCGAGGAGCACGAGCCGGGACACCTTGCGCAGCCCGCCGGCGTACGGGTCGTCCGCAGCGCCCTCCGCCTCAGCGGGCACCGGCCGGCTCCGCCACGGCGGCACCGCGCCGCTTCTTCGCAGCCCGGTCGGCGATCGACCCGTAGGCGCCGCCGCCCAGGACGAGCACTCCGCCCACCACGATCGCGACGGTGAGCAACCGCAGCGGACCCGGCGTCGACAGGCCTCCCAGCGTCTCGAAGCCCGTCGGACGGGCCAGCATCCCGTTCATGGGCCACACCACGGCGTCGACACGGGCATCCACCGAACTGCGAGGCACCGTGCCGTTGAAGGCCTCCGTGAGGTGGGCCGTGGAGTCCAGGGAGCCGGTGCGCTCGTCGCCGAGGAGGAACAGGCGGCCCTTGGGGACCGTGATCGACGGGATGCCGGTCAGCTCGGCGGCCTGGCCCTTGCGCAGGTAGGACTCCTGGATCTGCTTGCCGTTGACGACGAGCTTGCCGTCCGTGCAGCAGGAGATCTTGTCGCCGCCCACGGCCACGACCCGCTTGACCAGGGCCATGTCGCCCCCCCAGCTCTCCTGCCTGAAGACCACGACGTCACCGCGCTTGACCTCGTCGCCGTCGATCCGCTGGGCGAGCACCCGGTCGCCGGCCACGATGGTGGGCGACATGGAGTCGGTCGGCACGGTGTACGGCCGGTAGAGGATCGCGCCCCAGACGAAACCGCCGAGGAAGAGCACACAACCGAGGGCCACGGCCAGTCCCGACAGCTTGCTGCCGAGCCGTCCGCGGCCCTCGTCCGTACGTGTCGTCGTGCTGCTCATCCCAGTGTTCCCCCAGCTCGGAGAAGCGATCCCCGTGGCCCCTGTGCCACCGGCCGGGCCACGGAAGATCGGCTGTCTGGGACGGCACCCTACCCGGCGGTACCCGCCCCGGGAACACCGGAGTTTCCGACGGTAAGGGGAGCAGCCGTACGACCACCCGCTCGGCGCCTGCGCCACAGCACCAGCGGGACGGCGCCCACGAGGCCCAGCGCGCCCGGAGCGGCGGCGCTCAGGTTCTGGTCGAACGTGTCGGGAATCGGCAGCGTGTCCCAGCGGGTGGGCGGCCAGGCGACGACGATCGCGCGGCCGACGACGTTGTCCACGGGGACGAAGCCCTGGTTCTTGTCCTCCTGGTGGTACCGGGAGTCCAGCGAGTTCTGCCGGTGGTCACCCATGACCCAGATTTTGCCCTTGGGTACCGTGACCTTGAACTGGCCGCCCTGGTCGTCGACGGTGCACGGGGTGTTGCCCGCGTACACGTACGGCTCGTTGAGCGCCTGGCCGTTGACCTTCAGCGGGCCCGTGCCGTTGCACTCGACGGTGTCGCCGCCGACGCCGATGACGCGCTTGATGAGGTCCTTCTCGTTGGCGGACGGCATCAGGCCGATCCAGCCGAGGACCCGCTGCGCGGGGTTCGGTTCGACGGTCGGCTCGCCGGCCAGCCAGTCGGCGGGGTCGTGGAACACGACGACCTCACCGCGCTCGGGCTCGGAGCCGAACCACGGGGTCAACTTGTCGACGAGGACCCGGTCGCCCTGCTCCAGCGTGTGCTGCATGGAGTCCGAGGGGATGGAGAACGCCTGGACCAGGAAGGTCTTGATCAGCAGCGCGAGCACCAGCGCGATGCCGATGAGCAGCGGCAACTCCTTCAAGAAGGAGCGCTGCTTCCTGGGCTGCCGACTGGGCTCGTCGAGGTCCTGAGCCGTGTCGTCCCCGGAGTCCCCGCTGCCCGTCCCGGAGGGCCCTGAGCCGCTCCCGGCGAGCCCTGGGGCCCCGGAGTCACTCTCGGCGGGGACGGCGTCCTCTGCGGCCGGTGGAACCGGTTCCGCGGGGCGCCGTTCCTCGGGACCGTCCTGTCCGGACCGTGCGCCGACCGCCAAATCCCCCACATCCACTCCTCACTCCGAACCACCGCCTGCGCCGGATGCGACGCAGGCCCACCACTCCCATAACGAGCGGGAGTTCCGCAGGGGTCGGGAGCGGGATCGATCCATACCGATCCGCGGAAGCCACCCTATGCGACGAGCCGAGGGCGGTGGCCGACCCACCCGGCACCGAGGAGAACGTGTCCGGCTCCTCCAACTGGGTCCAGTGGCCGAACGGCCAGGCGATGACCATGGCCCGGCCCACGACGGAGCTCTCGGACACGGTGCCGCTGTACGCCTCGGTGCGGTGGTAGCGGGAGTCGGCGGAGTTGGCCCGGTGGTCGCCCATCACGAACAGGCGTCCCTCGGGCACCTTCACCTCGAAGGTGAACGACGACGGCTTGTTGCCGGGGTGGATGTAGGTGGTCTCGTTGAGCGGCATGCCGTTGACGGTCACACGGCCCTCGGAGTCGCAGCACTTGACGGTGTCGCCGCCGACCGCGACGACCCGCTTGATGAGGTCCTTCTCGTTGTCCGAGGGCAGCAGGCCGATGAAGGTGAGCCCCTGCTTGAGCTGCTTGACGACGATGGGGTCCTCGCCCTTCGCGGTGGTCGGCTCGTCGTCGAGCCAGCCGCCGGGGTCCTTGAAGACGACGACGTCACCGCGTTGGGGCTTGGACCCGAACCAGGGGGTGAACTTGTCCACGAGGACGCGGTCGCCGATCTGGATCGTGTTCTCCATCGAGCCCGACGGGATCACGAACGCCTGCACGAGGAACGTCTTCAGGACCAGCGCTATGAGGACCGCGACGCCCACCAGAAGGGGTATCTCCTTGACGGCCGAGCGCCGTCTGCGCCTCTTGACCTTGCGCTGGAGCTTGCGCCGCTCCGCCCGGCCCGGCCTGGCGGCGGCACCCGAGGCACGGCGCGAGCCGGTGGGCAGCAGTTGGTCGGCAACGGTGCTGGGCGCCCCGCGCGGCTTGCCGCGGTTACCCATGGACACCGTCCGCGGCCGGCACACGCGCGTAGGCGCCAGGTCGGTCCAGACGGGTCCAGTGCTCGCTGGGCCAGCCGATCCAGTCGGCGCGGCCGAGCACTCTGCTGACGGGGACCATGCCGCCGCCCGGCGAACCCAGGTGGTCCCTGGAGTCGCTGGAGTCACTGCGGTGGTCTCCCAGGACGAAGAGTCCGCCCTCGGGCACCACGACGTCGAAGGACACCGTGGACGGGCTGTCACCGGGGTAAAGGAACGTCGACTCGTCGACCGACCGGCCGTTCACCTCGATTCTCCCCTCCTTGTCGCAGCAGACCACGTGGTCTCTCCCCACACCCACAACGCGCTTGATGTAGTCGGCGTGCCCGAAGTAGCCGGTTCCGTCGAACACGACGACGTCACCGCGCTGCGGCTCGGCACCGAAACGGTACGCGAACTTATTTACGAGAACGCGGTCCCCGATCCTCAATCCGCGCTCCATCGAGCCGCTGGGAATTTCGAACGGCTGGATGACGAACCTGCTGAAAAGGAGCAGAAAAAGCAGGCAGACGAGCACGCTCAGGGTGATCCGTCCGCCCGGGAGCCACTCGGCCGCCCGGCCCACCAACGCGAAACGCGACCGGTCCTCCGGCCCCTCGGTGTCCGAGATCTCCTCGGATCGAGCAGGGCGGGAGGAGCGGTCGCGCTCCGTCGGCTGTGCTTCGGTGTCCATCGGGGCAGGATGTTATCCGGCCTCGATGTGAGCCTTCTTTATATCGGGCTCGCCGAAAGCTCAGTTGTCGCGCTTCTCCTTGATCTTCGCGGCCTTGCCGCGCAGCTCACGGAGGTAGTACAGCTTGGCGCGACGCACGTCACCACGCGTGACCAGCTCGATCTTCTCGACGATCGGGGTGTGCACCGGGAAGGTGCGCTCCACGCCGACGGAGAACGAGACCTTGCGGACCGTGAAGGTCTCGCGGACACCGGCACCCTGGCGACGGATGACTACGCCCTTGAACTGCTGCACACGGGAGCGGTTGCCCTCGATGACGCGGACGTGGACGTTGACGGTGTCACCCGGGCGGAAGGCCGGGATGTCGCTGCGCAGCGACGCGGAGTCGACGGAGTCGAGCAGGTGAGACATTTCGTCTGCTTTCTTCGCTGATGCCACAGGTCATCAACGGGAGCTTGGTTTTCGAAAGGATGCTGTCCGTGCCGGGGCGGGCGTCGTGTCCCCCCGTGGCAGGGGCGCACGCCGGACGACGCACAACAGCGCCCTATTCTTCCACGCCCTCTGGCCTGCGCCAAAATCGGCCGTCGGCGGAAGGCCGCCACTCCATGATGGAGAGCGTCTCGCGGTCCTTCTTGTCGAAGACCGACGCGTCGGTCTGCTCGATCAGATCGGGCCGATTGGCCGCCGTACGACGCAGCGCCTCGTCCCGGCGCCAGCGTGCGATCTTCCCGTGGTGGCCGCTGAGCAGCACGTCCGGGATCTCCCGGCCGCGCCACTGGGGCGGCTTCGTATAGACGGGCCCCTCCAGGAGGTTGGCCATGGCACCCGGTGCGAAGGAGTCGTCCCGGTGCGACTCGGCGTTGCCGAGGACCCCGGGCAGCAGCCGCGCCACGGCCTCCGTGATCACCAGTACGGCCGCCTCGCCGCCGGCGAGCACATAGTCGCCGATGGACACCTCGTACACGGGCATGCGGGTGGCGTACTCGTCGATGACCCGCCGGTCGATGCCCTCGTAACGGGCGGGCGTGAAGACCAGCCACGGCCGCTCGGACAGCTCGACGGCGAGCGCCTGGGTGAAGGGGCGGCCACTGGGCGTGGGCACGACCAGTGCGGGCGTCCCGGAGCCGGTCTCGTATCCGTCGGCCAGTACGTCGTCCAGCGCGTCGCCCCAGGGGTCGGTCTTCATGACCATTCCCGGGCCGCCGCCGTAGGGAGTGTCGTCGACCTTGTTGTGACGGTCGTACGTCCAGTCGCGAAGGTCATGCACGTGCACATTCAGCTGGCCACGCGCGCGTGCCTTGCCGACGAGCGAGACGTTCAGGGGTTCGAGGTACTCGGGAAAGATCGTGACGACGTCGAGACGCATCAGACGTCGGCTCCCGAGGAGTCCTCGTCGTCCCTGGAGGAGGCACTGTGTCCATCAGCGACTTCGTCGCGGGCGACCTGGTCGTCGATCAGGCCCGGCGGCGGATCGATGACGGCCCGCTGCTCCTCCAGGTCGATCTCCACGACGATCTCCTGGACGAACGGGATGTAGACCTCGCTGCCGTCGGGGCGCTCCACGACGAACAGGTCCTGGGAGGGCAGGTGCGAGATCTCGGTGATGCGCCCGACCTCGGTGCCGTCGACCAGGACCACGTCGAGGTCCATCAGCTGGTGGTCGTAGTACTCGTCCTCGCCCTCGGGCATCTCCTCGGGGTCGACGTCGGCGATCAGCAGGACGTTGCGCAGGGCCTCCGCGCCGGTCCGGTCGCGTACGCCTTCGAAGCGCAACAGGAGCCGGCCGCTGTGGACGCGGCCGGTCTCGATGGTCAGCGGGCCCGCCGTGGCCGGGTCGGTGGCCAGGACGGCGCCGGGCGGGAGCCGCAGTTCCGGCTCGTCGGTACGTACCTCGACGGTGACCTCGCCCTTGATGCCGTGGGCGCGGCCCACACGCGCGACTACGAGCTGCACTTTCTGGAATCTCCTGTCGTGTGCCTACGGCATTGCTCCGCAGACGACTACGGGCCGGGGACGGCCCAAGTGGCCCTCCCCGGCCCGAGCCGGTGCTACGTGGTGATCAGCGAACCTGGTCCACGTCGACGAGGTCGACACGGACACCGCGTCCGCCGATGGCACCCACGACGGTTCGCAGGGCACGCGCGGTACGGCCGTTGCGGCCGATCACCTTACCGAGGTCGTCGGGGTGAACCCTGACCTCCAGAACGCGCCCGCGACGCAGGTCGCGCGAGGCGACCTGCACTTCGTCGGGGTTGTCGACGATGCCCTTCACGAGGTGCTCGAGAGCCTCCTCGAGCATGCTCAGGCCTCGGTCGACGCGGACTCGGCGGCAGCCTCGTCCTTCTTCTCAGCCTTCTTCTTCTGGGTGATGGCCTCACCCTTGCCCTCGTTGTCGCCGCCCAGGGCCTCGAACAACGGACGGGCGGCCTTCGGAGCGGCAACGAGCAGCGGAGCCGGGGCGGGCAGGCCCTTGAACTTCTGCCAGTCGCCGGTCAGCTTGAGGATGGCGAGAACCGGCTCGGTCGGCTGCGCGCCGACACCCAGCCAGTACTGCGCGCGGTCGGTGTCGACCTCGATGCGCGAGGGGTTCTGCACCGGGTGGTACAGGCCGATCTCCTCGATGGCCCGGCCATCACGGCGGGTACGGGAGTCGGCGACGACGATGCGGTAGTGAGGCGAACGGATCTTGCCCAGACGCTTCAGCTTGATCTTGACTGCCACGGGAGTGGGTTCTCCTGGATTTGACGTGGTTGGGCACGGCGAGATTGCCGCGTGGGGTTGCGGTACCCGAGTGCCCGATGGACGCGTCAGCCGGAGGCGAGAGGGTTCCTGTGCGGCTGTCGAGTACAGCTGGCCATTCTGCCACACCCTGCGGGTCACGCCGAACGCGGGCATCACTTGGCCAAGCCTGTATGGGCACCCGGCGCTCCGGGTGCCCATACAGGCGACCACTCTCGGACCGCGCACTCCCCCACGTGTTCATCCGGCACCCACGAGATGCCGGGCTCGATCACGCGACGGGGCGGAGCCTCAGGCGGCGCCCGCGCCCACGATCTCGGGGATGCGGAACGGCTTGCCGCAGCCGCCGCACACGATCGGGGCCTGTGCCAGCACCGACGGGACGACGCGCACGTTGCGGCCGCAGTCGCAGACGGCCTTCACGCGCACCCCTCCCCCGGAGGAGCCGTGGCGGGCGGCCGGCCCGCGGAAGGTGCGGGTCGTGTCGGAGGTGGTGGCGACCGTGTGCGCCTTCAGGGCGCGCTGCAGCCGCTCCATGGTGGGGCGGTAGCGCCGCTTGGCCTCGGGGTTGAGCGTGACCAGCGAGAAGCCGCTGCTGGGGTGCGGCTCCTCGGGGTGGTCCAGGCCCAGTTCCTCGGCGATCGCGAGGAATCTGCGGTTGTGGTAGCGGCCGGCCCGGGAGGTGTCGCGGACTCCGCGGGCGGCGGCGATGCCATGGACTGCCTCATGAAGCAGTCGCTCGAAGGAGAGCGCGTGCCCGCATGCGGACGACGACTCCCCGATCAGGGACTCGGGCGCGGCAAGATCCGGCAGCTCGGGGTGGTACCGCTGAATGTCGGCCCACGCCTGCGCCAGTTCTGCGGCGAGTACAGGTGGTGTCTGTGTCGTGCTCACGTAATGACAACGAGCCTGAGTGCCGCTGTGTTCCGATTCCGGGCCATCCCAAATAATTTGCACGTACCCGTCAGTTGCCGCTGATGCGTCCGGACGAGGGCGGGTGCGCTGATCTGCGGAGAAGCCTCACAGCTCATAACAAGCCGGTGCGTAGCCCCACGTACGACCCTGCGCGTAGAGGCTGTCCGCACGCCGGGGCACCTGCGGTCGTCCGATGCGCAAGAGGCGTTTCGGACGCTCTCGTCCCTGCCTCAGTAGGCGCGGGCGACGATGGCGACGTTACCGGGTGCGTCGTCGGCGTCGGGGACCGACCCGTCCGCCGCGACCAGACACCGTACGGTCACCCCGTGCTCGCCCAGCCTGGCCTCGCCCCTTTCGCCGAGCACCGCCCAGGGGACCCGCGCCCAGCCGCCGGCGGTGGCCGCCTCGACGGCCTCCTCGAACGTCGACACCTCCGAGGTCCGGGACTCCCGGCGCTCACGCGACTGGGCCAGCAGCAGCGCCTGGTCCTCTTCGAGGACGGTGGGCAGCAGTCGTACGAGCGCGTCGAGGGCCACCGGTTCCTTGCCGCCCGGGATGCGGCGGACGAGCATCGCCGTGCCGCTCTCCAGGTCACGGGGGCCGACCTCGACGCGTACGGGCACACCCTTGAGCTCCCAGTCGACGGCGCGGCGGCCGAAGGGCACGTCCGTGCGGTCGTCCACGTGCACACGTACGCCCGCCGCCTTCAGCCGGTCGCCGATCTCGCGGACCTTGGCCAGAACCGCGTCGTCACCCTTGATCGCGAGGACCACGGCCTGGATCGCGGCGAGACGCGGCGGGACCCGCAGGCCGTTGTCGTCGCCGTGTGCCATCACCAGGGCGCCGATCATGCGGGTCGTCGAGCCCCAGGACGTCTGCCAGACGAGTTCCTGCCTGCCCTCCTTCGACAGGTATCGGGTGTTGAACGCCTTGGCGAAGTTCTGGCCCAGCTCATGGCTGGTGGCCATCTGGATGGCCTTGCCGTCGCCCATCATGCCTTCGAGCGTGAGGGTGTTGATGGCGCCCGCGAAGCGCTCCTTGACCGTCTTGCGGCCGGGAACGGTGTCCATCGCCAGGATGTTCACCATGAAGTCCTCGTAGACGTCGCGGTGGATGTGCGCGGCGAAGTCGCGGGCGTCCTCGTAGGTGGCGTGCGCGGTGTGGCCCTCCTGCCACAGGAACTCCGTCGTGCGGAGGAAGATCCGGGGGCGCATCTCCCAACGCACCACGTTCGCCCACTGGTTGATCAGCAGGGGCAGGTCGCGGTAGCTCTGCACCCACTTCGAGAAGTAGTCGTTGATGATCATCTCGGAGGTGGGCCGGACCACCGCGGGCTCTTCGAGTTCCTTGCCGCCGCCGTGCGTGACCACCGCCAGCTCCGGCGCGAACCCCTCGACGTGCTCGGCCTCCTTGGCGAAGTACGACTGCGGGATCAGTAGGGGAAAGTAGGCGTTCTGCGCGCCCGTCTCCTTGATCCGTGTGTCCATCTCGGCCTGCATCCGCTCCCACAGCCCGTACCCGTACGGCCGGATGACCATGGTGCCCCGCACCGGACCGTTGTCGGCCAGCTCGGCCTTGCCGACCAGGTCCTGGTACCAGCGGGGGAAGTCAATTGCCTGCGGCGTGAGTACGGGTGCCTTTGCCATGGCGCGATGCTACGGGCCCACGTTGCCGGCATGTGAATTCTTTTCGTGAGCACAGCGAGCACACAACCTCGGCCTCACAACCCCTGGACGGCGGCTCGGGTGCGGAGTTACCTGGCATACGGGGGAAGTGCGAACGCGCACTGCACGGGGGCCACCACATCGGAACCAAGGGCAACTCTCGGCGGATTGGGGCGCTTTCGATGACACCTACACTCGTGCGGCAGCACCTGCCTCACGCGGGTCCGGCGACCCGTGTGGACCTGTGCGCACGCGCGCGTGACTGGTCGGAGATCCAGGAGCGGATGTTCGTACCGCTCTACGAGTCCGTCTACGAGCGGCTGGAAGTGGGCACCGGCACCCGACTGCTCGGCCTCGGCTGCGGCTCGGGCCTGGCCCTGTTGATGGCCGCCTCAAGAGGCGCCGCCGTCACCGGTGTCGAGGCATCGTCACCGCAGCTGCTCGGCCTCGCGCGGGAGCGCTTACTGCCCGAATCGGCGCTCACGCGCGCGCGTGCCGACGTCCGGCTCGTGTCGAGACTCCCCCGGGCGGACACTCCCGCGTACACCCTGGTGACCGCCTTCGAGCCGGTCGGCTGTCGCGCGGGCGACACCGAGGAGCTCGGCGAGACGCTCGCGGCGGCGGTGCCGTCGGCCGGTCGGGGCTCGCCGGTGGTGCTGGTGGGCTGGGGGCCACCGGAGCGATGCGCCACGTCGGCGGTGCTGCGGGTCGCGGCCCGGCTCGCCGATCCGCTGCGTGTGACGGGCGGTTGGCGCCCCGCGCTCCGCGACGACCTGGAGAAGGTCGCCCAGCGGGCGGGCCTGCGCCCGGACGGATCGGGGCGGGTGGCATGTCCGTTCGGGTACGCGAACATGGGCAGCGCCGTACGGGGGCTGCTGTCGACGGGGCTGTTCGACGCGGCGATCACGGCGACGAGCCAGGAGCAGGTGGACAAGGAGCTTGCGGAGGCGCTTCATCCGTATCAGCGACGGGACGGCACCATCTGGATGCCGAACGTCTTCCGGTACCTCATCGCCCGGACTGCGTGAGGGACCCCTGACAGCCGTCGTGCGGAACGCATGAGGGCGCCCGTCCGGGGAGAGGGGCGCCCTGCACGACGTACCGACGTCTTGAGCCGGCTGTCGGTTTCTCAGCCCATGAACTTCTTGAACTCGTCCGGCAGTTCGAAGTCCTGACCGCCCTGCTGGCCCGGCAGACCGAACGCGCCGCCCGGAGCGCCCTGGGCGCCTGCGGCCCTGCGCGCGGCGTCCTCCTGCTCCTGCTGCTTGCGCTTCATCGGGTTGCCGGAGCGCTGCTTGCCCTTGGCCTGCTTGGGCTGCTTCTTGGAACGGCCGGGGCCGCCACCCATGCCCGGCATCCCGGGCATCCCCGGCATGCCGCCGCCCTGGGCCATGCGGGACATCATCTTGCGGGCCTCGAAGAACCGCTCGACCAGGCCCTTGACCGCGCTGACCTCGACACCGGAACCCTTGGCGATACGGGCGCGGCGCGAGCCGTTGATGATCGTCGGCTCATGGCGCTCGGCCGGGGTCATCGACTTGATGATGGCCGCCGTACGGTCCACATCGCGCTCGTCGAGGTTGTTGATCTGGTCCTTGATCTGGCCCATGCCGGGCAGCATGCCGAGCAGCTTGCTGATGCTGCCCATCTTCCTGACCTGCTCCATCTGGGCCAGGAAGTCGTCCAGGGTGAAGTCCTGGCCCTTCTTGGACGCCAGCTTGGAAGCCATTGCCTCGGCTTCTTCCTGGCTGAACGTCTTCTCCGCCTGCTCGATCAGGGTGAGCAGGTCACCCATGTCGAGGATGCGGGAGGCCATCCGGTCGGGGTGGAACGCGTCGAAGTCGTCGAGCTTCTCGCCGTTCGACGCGAACATGATCGGCTTGCCGGTCACCGACGCGATGGAGAGCGCGGCACCACCACGGGCGTCACCGTCGAGCTTCGACAGGACGACACCGTCGAAGCCGACGCCGTCCCGGAAGGCCTCGGCCGTGTTGACGGCGTCCTGGCCGATCATCGCGTCGACGACGAAGAGGATCTCGTCGGGCGAGACCGCGTCCCTGATGTCCGCGGCCTGCTGCATCAGCTCGGCGTCGATACCGAGCCGGCCGGCGGTGTCCACGATCACGATGTCGTGGACCTTGGTCTTCGCGAACTCCATGGAGTCCTTGGCGACCTTGACCGGGTCACCGACCCCGTTGCCCGGCTCGGGCGCGTAGACCGCGACCCCGGCGCGCTCGGCGACGACGCTGAGCTGGTTGACGGCGTTGGGACGCTGCAGGTCGGCGGCGACGAGGAGGGGCGAATGCCCCTGGTCCTTGAGCCACTTGCCGAGCTTGCCCGCGAGGGTGGTCTTACCGGCACCCTGGAGACCGGCCAGCATGATGACGGTCGGCGGCTGCTTGGCGAAGCGCAGGCGCCGGGTCTCGCCGCCGAGGATCGTGACGAGTTCCTCGTTGACGATCTTCAGGACCTGCTGGGCGGGGTTCAGCGCCTTGGAGACGTCCGACCCGAGGGCACGCTCCTTGACGTTCTTGATGAACGTCCGCACGACCGGCAGGGCCACGTCGGCCTCGAGGAGCGCGATGCGGATCTCGCGGGCCGTGGCGTCGATATCGGCTTCGGACAGCCGCCCCTTGCCGCGCAGGTTCTTGAAAGTCGCTGAGAGGCGATCGGAGAGAGTATCGAACACGGCGCTCGTCGGTCCTCAGGGGTCGGGGGCAGTGGGTTGCCCTCCAGGGTATCCGGCCTCGCAAGCGATTCGCCCCCGCCTGCGTATTCAGCAGGCGGGGACGGAAAATCCCGCGCCGGCGGTCACGCCCGCAACATCTCCTCCAGCTTCCGTGCCACCGACGACGCCTCGTCCCCGGGCAGCGGCGCGCCCTTGCGGTTGGTCACGTAGAAGGCGTCCACCGCGTTGGAACCCAGCGTGCTGACGTGCATGCTCCGCACCCGCACCCCCGCGTCCTCCAGCGCCCGCCCGAGCCGGTGCAGCAGCCCCGGGGCGTCCTGGGCGCGGACCTCGATCACCGTGGCCAGCCGGGACGCGGCCGGATGCACGGTCACCCTGGCCGCCGGCGCCACGACGCCCCGGCGCCGCGGGTACGCCGCGTCGCGCTCGGCGAGGCGGCCGGCGATGTCCAGGGAGCCGTCCAGCGCCCGTACGAGGTCGGCGCGCAGGCGGGCCGCCTGGGGCAGGGAGCCGTACTCGGCTGCGACGCGCCAGTCGAGGAGCAGGACCGCGCCCTCGACGCCGTCGGGCAGGTCCAGTGCGCGCAGTTCCGCCGTGCGGACCGTCAGGCGGTGCATGGCGAGGACGCCGGCCACCGCGGGCAGGACGCCGGGCTGGTCCGGTACGGCGATCAGGAGTTCCACGCCGAGGGGTTCGGGTTCGGCCGGCGGAGACGCCGAGGGCTCCTCGGTGGCCGCGTCCGCCGGGGACTCCGTCTGGGCGCGCAGCGACAGCACCGGGCCGCCCGTGCGGAACGCCTCTATGGCGAGCCGTTCCTGTTCGGCGGTGGGTGCGGCGGCCTCGGGCTCCTCGGGGGCGTCCCCGGCGAGCACGGCGGCGACCCGTTTCACCAGATCGGCGACGAGCGACCCGCGCCAGGTCGACCAGGCGGCCGGGCCCGTCGCCAGCGCGTCGGACTCGGTGAGCGCGTGGAGCAGTTCCAGCGTGCTCTGTGTGCCGACCGCGTCGGCGACCGAGCGCACGGTGGCCGGGTCCTCCAGATCACGCCGGGTGGCGGTGTCGACGAGCAGCAGATGGTGACGTACGAGAGTCGCCAGTACCGCCACGTCCGCGCGGTCGAAGCCGATGCGGGCGGCCACGTCCTTGGCGATGATCTCGCCCGCCACGGAGTGGTCGCCGGGCCAGCCCTTGCCGATGTCGTGGAGCAGTGCGGAGACGAGCAGGAGGTCGGGACGGCTGACCCGGCGGGTGAACTCGGAGGCCCGGACGGCCGTTTCGATCAGGTGGCGGTCGACCGTCCAGATGTGGACGGCGTTGCGCTGCGGGCGGCAGCGGACGCGTTCCCAGTCGGGGAGGAAGTGGGTGATCAGGCCCTCGGCCTCCAGCGCCTCCCAGACCTCGATGGTCGGGCTTCCCGAGCCCAACAAGGTGACCAGCTGTTCTCTCGCCTCCGCCGGCCACGGGGTCGGCAGCGGCCGGGCCGCCGCCGCCATACGGCGGACCGCGTGCAGGGACAGCGGCAGGCCCGCCTGGGCGGCTGCCGCGGCGGCGCGCAGCGGGAGTACGGGGTCGCGGTCGGGGCGTGCGGCACGGGCGAGGACCACCTCGCCGTCCTGCTCCACGACGCCCTCCGCCAGGGGGGAACGTTCCGCCACCGGCTTGCCGCCACCCAGCATGGCGCGCAGGCGCGGGCGTACGGCGCGGGACCGGAGCACGCGCCCCACCTCGCGCCAGGTCACATCACTCGCGTACGAGACGACGCGTGCCGCCTCGTACACCTGCCGCAGGAGGGTGTCGGCGTCGAGGAGTCCGAGTTCGGCGGCTACCTGGTCCTGTTCCTGGAGGGCGAGGCGGTCGGTGGCACGGCCGGTGGCGAGGTGCAGGGCGTCGCGGACGTCCAGCAGACGGCGGCGCGCCTCCGTGAGGCCCTCGCGGGGCGCGTCGGCCAGCCAGGAGGCCGCGACCGCACGGAGGGCGGTGGCGTCGCGCAGACCGCCGCGGGCCTCCTTGAGGTCGGGTTCGAGGAGGTACTGCAGCTCACCCTGGCGTTCGGCCCGTTCGGCGCAGAGCTCCTGGAGTTCGGGGAGGCGCTTGGGTGCCTGGTTGCGCCAGTCGGCGAGGACGGAGGTGCGCAGGCCGGCCGTGAGGCCGAGGTCGCCGGCCAGGTGGCGGGCGTCCAGCAGGCCCAGCTGCACCTTGAGGTCCTCGCCGGACACCTTCCGGGCCTCGGACTGTGTCCGGACGGAGTGGTCCAGGGCCAGGCCCAGGTCCCAGACGGGGTACCAGAGGCGGTCGGCGAGGGCCGCGACGGCGGCGGAGTCGCTGCCGTCGTGCAGGAGGAGCAGGTCCAGGTCGCTGCGTGGGGAGAGTTCACCTCTGCCGTAGCCGCCGACGGCGACCAGGGAGACTCCGCGCAGCCCTGGCAGGCCTTCGGCAGCCGCCGTGAACAGGCCGGTCAGCCACTCGTCGGTCAGTTCGGCCAGGGCCGCACGGCGCGGCGGCCCGGACCGCACCCCCTCAGTGAGGAGGCGCAGCCGGGCCGCCGCATAGCCGCTGGGTCCCGAGTCCTCTGCATCCTTACGCACGTCCGTACTCGTCACCCAGCGACTCCTGTTCTTTTTTCTGCCTCAGAGCGCGTCCGGGCCGCGCTCGCCGGTCCGGACCCGGACTGCGGTCTCGACCGGGAGGGACCAGACCTTGCCGTCACCGATCTTGCCGGTCCGGGCCGCCTTGACGATGACGTCGATCAGACCCTCGGCGTCGTCGTCCTCGGCCAGGACCTCGATACGGATCTTGGGAACCAGGTCGACCGTGTACTCGGCACCGCGGTAGACCTCGGTGTGTCCCCGCTGACGACCGTAGCCGCTCGCTTCGGTGACCGTCAGACCGTGGACCCCGAAGGCCTGGAGGGCCTCCTTGATCTCGTCGAGCCGATGGGGCTTCACAACGGCGGTGATGAGCTTCATGCGTCCACCTTCTTGCTCTCGCCACCGACGGCCGCCGTGACGGACGTACGGGCCGCGCCGCCGCCGGCGCCGCTGAAGTCGTATGCGGTCTCGGCGTGCTCGGCCTGGTCGATGCCGGCGATCTCGTCGTCCTCGGAGACGCGCATGCCGATCGTCTTGTCGAGGAGGAAGGCGAGGACCGCGGAGGCGACCAGGGAGTAGCCGAGGACGGCGAAGACGCCGGCGCACTGCTTCCAGAACTGGTCGAGGCCGCCGCCGTAGAAGAGGCCCTGGACCTCCGACTGGCCCTTGCCGCTGGCGAAGAGGCCGATGAGCAGGGAGCCGACGACACCACCGACGAGGTGGACACCGACGACGTCGAGCGAGTCGTCGTAACCGAACTTGTACTTGAGGCCGACAGCCATGGCGCAGAGCAGACCGGCGATGGCGCCGACCGCGATCGCGCCGATCGGGGAGACCGCACCGCCCGAGGGGGTGATGGCGACCAGACCCGCGACCGCGCCGGACGCGGCGCCCAGCGTGGTGAACGCGCCGTGACGGATCTTCTCGTAGGCGAGCCAGGCGAGCATGGCGGCGGCGGTGGCGACCTGCGTGTTGACGAACATCAGCGAGCCGACGCCGTCGTCGTTGCCCAGCCACGAGCCGGCGTTGAAGCCGAACCAGCCGAACCAGAGGAGACCGGCGCCCAGCATGACCAGCGGGAGGCTGTGCGGGCGCATCGGGTCCTTCTTGAAGCCGACGCGCTTGCCGATGACCAGGATCACGCCGAGCGCCGCGGCACCCGCGTTGATGTGGACCGCCGTACCACCGGCGAAGTCGATGACGCCCAGCTCGAAGGCCCAGCCGCCGGCGCCCCAGACCCAGTGGGCGACGGGGAAGTACACGATCGTGGCCCACAGGGCGACGAACAGCGCCCACGCCGAGAACTTGACGCGGTCCGCGAGGGCACCGCTGATCAGGGCCGGCGTGATGACCGCGAACATCATCTGGAAGACCATGAAGGCCAGGATCGGGATGGTGTAGCCGTCCCACAGGTCGGCCGTGCCGATGTCACTGAGACCGACCCAACCCGAGGTCCAGCCGATCAAGCCGCCCTTGTCGGTGCCGAAGGCGAGCGAGAAGCCGTACACCACCCACAGGATGGTGACGATGCCGATGCTGATAAAGCTCATCATCAACATGTTCAGGGTGCTCTTGACGCGGACCATGCCTCCGTAGAAGAAGGCAAGACCGGGGGTCATGAGCAACACCAGGGCCGAACAGATCAGCATGAACCCGGTGTTGGCGGCAGAGAGTTTGGGAGCCTCTGCGGCTAGCGTGATGGCGGCTGATGCCATCGGCGTCTCCTCGTCATTGGTACGGCCCCGTGCGGGCGAAGCCTGAGCGGATTGAGGGGTGGGCCGGTTATGCGCCAGACATTGACGCAGCGCCGTTTCGGTCGACGCCCCTCGATGTTTCGCCGCAGTGACGAAGGTGCCTCGCGTGTTACGGATCGATGAACTGCCGGATGTTGGACGCGCCGATCGTTATCGTGGCGCAACCTTCGTCCGTGGCCGCGGGCCGACCGCGGCCGGCCTTCCGATGACCTGGCGGGGGAGCCGAGTCGGGCTGTCGGGAAGGCCTGCCGCGGCCGGGGTTCCGGGGGTTCAGACCGCCTCGGCGGTCTCGGGCAGATCGATCGCGAGCTGGTCGGTCAGGTCGACGACCTCGGCGAGATCCCCGAAGTCGCGTACGGCCGTGTCGACGGTCTTTCGGATACGAGTGTTCACGCGCTCGGAGCGCACCTTCTTGCCGATTTCCATGGCTTCCATGGCCAGCACCGCGGCCCGCTCGGGCTCCCGCTGGAGAAGGTGGACCGTGGCCATGCCGATCAGGTTCAGCGCGTACGACCGCTGGTGATCGGTGTCCTTCGCGAACAGGTCGACGGCGTTCCGCATCAGGGGTTCGGCGAGGGAGGCGTAGGTGGGGCTGCGGCCGGCGACATAGGCCAGGTCGCGGAACGAGTGGGAGTTCTCGCCGTACAGCTCGGCCTGGGAGAAGAAGCGGATCCAGTCGGGATCGGGCTCGTCCCAATCGTGTACGTCCGCGAACGTGTCCTCGGCCATCCGCACGGCCCGCTTGCACTTTCCGGGTTGCCCCATATTGGCGTACGCGCGCGCCTCCATCGCATACAGCATGGCCTGGGTGCGGGGGCTCGCGCAGTCACGGCTGCCGTACTGCGCGAGATGGATCAGTTCGAGGGCGTCGTCCGGTCGCCCGAGGTGGATCATCTGGCGGCTCATGGACGACAGGACGTACGAGCCGAGCGGCTTGTCGCCGGCCTCCTTGGCCGCGTGCAGGGCCAGGACGAAGTACTTCTGCGCGGTCGGCTGGAGCCCCACGTCGTACGACATCCAGCCGGCGAGTTCGGCCAGCTCGGCGGCGACCTTGAACAGCTTGCGGGTGGTGGACTCGGGCTGGGGCTCCTGGAGGAGGTCCGTCACCTCGTGCAGTTGTCCGACCACCGCCTTGCGGCGCAGGCCGCCACCGCACTGCGCGTCCCACTGCCGGAACATCGCGGTGGTGGACTCCAGCAGCTCCAGCTCGGGCTTGGAGAGGCGGCCGGCCCGGCGCGCGGCGGAGGGGTGCTCGGGCTCCTCGGGCGGGGCGGGAGGCACCGGGACGAGCCAGCGCTGCATGGGTTCGATGAGGGTGGGGCCCGCGGCGAGGGACAGCGCGGTCCCGAGGAAGCCGCGGCGCGCCAGCATCAGGTCGCTGCGCGAGAACTCGCTGAGCAGGGCCACGGTCTGAGGGGCCGTCCAGGGCAGGTCGACGCCGGACGCGGACGGTGACTGGCGGGCGGCACGCAGTCCGAGATCCTCGACGGAGACGACGCAGCCGAACCGCTCGGAGAACAGCTCGGACAGGATGCGCGGGATCGGCTCGCGCGGGTTCTCCCCGTCGAGCCAGCGCCGGACCCGCGAGGTGTCCGTCGAGATGTGGTTGGCACCCAACTGGCGTGCCCGGCGGTTCACTTGGCGCGCCAGCTCGCCCTTCGACCAGCCGCTGCGCACGAACCACGAGCCGAGCAGCTCATTCGGGCGCTTGTCGGCGCTGGCCGGTGTCGTCGCGCTTCCGCCGTTGCCGCCCACTGGAACGCCCCCATCCCTGAGACCACTTGTCGCCGAGTGCGCCAAGCCCTATCAGAATGCCGGTAAATAGGCTCCGTGTCCGACAGTTCTCACCCTTCGAACGGGAAGCCGACTTGCCTCCGGCATACCCACAAGCGCATGTGCCCCCAGGCCTCGTGCACTCAAAGTAATCCTACGATCACGGCTCCGGCCATGGCGATCCAGGAAACGCCACCATTCGCCACCCCTTCGAATGAACTCACGGGCGGCTGCACAGGATTCACTTGACAGTGGACGGTCGGGAGTGGGCGGAGCGATGCACGCGAGGGCGCACGCCGCCGAGCGCACTACCCGAGGCACTTCTGGGCGCCGACCGGATCGGGTGAGGGCGGCCAGGGGTGACGGGCAGTCGGAAACGCAGGGTTACGTTCTGGTCGCAGCTCGTAACCATCGGTGCGTCGGACCCGTTGGAGGGGGCATGGGCTTCACGATCGGCAGCAGCCGGGGTATCCGCGAGATCCGACCCGGCACGCGTCGCCGCGGCCGGTCGTCCGAGTGCACCGCCGTGGCCGAGTACACCGGCCTCTGGGGCTGGGACGTGGTCGCCGGTGCCCGCGCGGCGGGCGGCGCCTGCTCCTGCGGCCTGACCGACTGCCCCGCACCTGGCGCCCACCCCCTGAGCTTCGCACCCCGGGTCGCGGCCGGCGCCACACTCGACGAAGTCACCGACATCTGGGGCCAGTTCCCCGGCGCCGCGGTCATGCTCCCCGTGGGCCGCGCCTTCGACGTGATCGAGGTCGCCGAGCCGGCCGGCCGCCACGCCCTGGTCCGGCTGGAACGCATGGGCCTCCCCCTCGGCCCGGTCAGCGCCGCCCCCGAGGGCCGCGCCCACTTCTTCGTCGCCCCCGGTGCCGCCGCCGAACTCCCCGAGCTCCTCTACCGCATGGGCTGGGACGACGCGGCCCTCGACCTGCACGGCCTGGGCACCGGTACGTATCTCACGGCACCCCCCTCCGACCGGGGCGGTCTCGGCCCGGTCACCTGGCTCCGCCCACCCGCCCTGGACACGGCGACCAAACCCCCGGCGGCCAGGCTGCTGCTGGGGACGCTGGCCTACGTGGCGCACCGGTCGCGGGCGTAGCGCCCAGGCCACGACGCAGGGCCGCACAGCAGGACGCCCGTCCCCAACTGCACCTTGGGGACGGGCGTCTCTTCGTGGACCTACGGTTTTCCGGAGGCAGTGACCAGGGTGGTGATCACTCTCCGATAAGAGCGTCAACGAACGCCTCCGGGTCGAACGGAGCCAGATCGTCGGCCCCCTCGCCGAGCCCGATCAGCTTCACCGGCACACCCAGCTCACGCTGTACGGCGATGACGATGCCGCCCTTGGCGGTGCCGTCGAGCTTGGTGAGCACGATGCCGGTGATCTCGACGACCTCGGCGAAGACGCGGGCCTGGACGAGCCCGTTCTGCCCGGTCGTGGCGTCCAGCACGAGCAGCACCTCGTCCAGCGGGGCGTGCTTCTCGACGACGCGCTTGACCTTGCCGAGCTCGTCCATGAGCCCGGTCTTGGTGTGCAGCCGCCCGGCCGTGTCGATCAGTACGACGTCGGCACCGGCCTCGATGCCCTCCTTGACGGCGTCGAAGGCGATCGACGCGGGGTCACCGCCCTCGGGACCGCGCACGGTACGGGCTCCGACACGGTCGCCCCAGGTCTGGAGCTGGTCCGCGGCGGCGGCCCGGAAGGTGTCCGCGGCACCGAGAACGACGTTCTTCCCGTCGGCGACGAGCACCCGAGCGAGCTTGCCGGTGGTCGTGGTCTTGCCGGTGCCGTTGACGCCGACGACCATCACGATGCCCGGGGTGTCGAGGTTCGAGTCGGTCTTCACGGTCCGGTCGAACCCGGGTTCGAGGATCTGGAGCAGCTCCTCGCGCAGCAGCCCTCGCAGGTCGGCGGGAGTGCGGGTGCCGAGCACCTTCACGCGCTCGCGCAGCCGCGCGACCAGATCCTGGGTGGGCTGGACGCCTACGTCGGCGGTGAGGAGGGTGTCCTCCACCTCCTCCCAGGTGTCGTCGTCGAGGTGCTCGCGCGCGAGGAGCGTGAGCAGCCCCTTGCCGAGCGCGTTCTGCGACCGGGAGAGCCTGGCACGCAGCCGGACCAGCCGCCCGGCGGTGGGCTCCGGCACCTCGATGACCGGGACGGGAGGTTCCTCGACGGCGACGGACGAGCCGTCCGCGCCCGGGAGATCCACCTCCTCTATCGTGCGGCGCGGTTCGTCGCGCGGCGTCTCGGCCTCGTCGCCGACGTGCGGCTCGGCCGGAGGGGCGGTGAGGTCGGGTGTCGTGGGGGGCGCCGGGGGCAGCGGCTTCTTCCTGCGGCTGCCGACGACGAGCCCACCGAGCACACCGAGCACGACCACGGCGATGACTACAGCAAGGATGATGGTTTCCATAGCCCGACCAGTATGCGCGACCACCCTCGGGCGCGTCCGGTCCCGGTAGGCCGCCCGGCCCTCTCTCCGCACCCCTGGCGATCTGACACTCCGTCAGCTAATCTCCCCCGGCACACCCGCCGGAAGGGACCCCCATGCCCGTCACCGTCGTACGTTTCAACCTGGTCGCCCCCGACGCAACCCCAGCCGATCTCCGCGCCCGCTACCAGGCCGCCATCGAGATGGCCGCGTACGCCGACGCCCACGGAATCACCACCGTCCAGACCGAGGAGCACCACGGCGTCGCCAACAACTGGCTGCCCTCGCCGTTCGCCTTCGCCGGCGCGGTGTTCGGGGCGACGCGGCGGATCGCGGTGACCGTGTCCGCGGTGATCGGCCCGTTGCACGACCCCCTGAGGCTCGCCGAGGACATCGCCGTACTCGATCTGCTGAGCGGCGGACGGCTGGTCACGGTCGCCGGGATCGGATACCGGCCCGAGGAGTACGCGCACTTCGGCGCCGACTGGAAGCGGCGCGGCAAGCTCCAGGACGAGCTGCTGGAGACGCTCCTGAAGGCCTGGACCGGGGAAGAGTTCGAATACCGGGGCCGTACGGTACGGGTCACTCCGCGCCCGTGCACCGACCCGCACCCGCTCCTCCTGGTCGGCGGCTCGTCGAAGGCGGCGGCCCGGCGGGCGGCCCGTCTGGGGCTCCCTCTCTTTCCCAGCGCGCACCTGCCCGAGCTGGAGGCCTACTACAAGGAACAGCTCGTCGAGTACGGCACGGAGGGCTGGACGATGATGCCGGCCGCCGAGACCCCGTTGCTGCACATCACCGAGGACCCGGACCGGGCGTGGGCCGAGTACGGCCACCACTTCCTGCACGAGGCCCGGACGTACGCCTCCTGGCAGTCCGGCGACATCCGGTCCGCCGTGAAGTCGGCGGCCACGACGGTCGAGGAACTGCGCGCCGAGGGCGTCTACCGGATGGTGACGCCCGAGGAGTGTGTGGCGCAGGGGCTGGACAACCACGTACTGCACCCGCTGTCGGGCGGGATGCCGGTGGAGGAGGGGTGGCGGAGTCTACGGCTGTTCGGGGAACGCGTGGTGCCGGAACTGACGGCCTGACGGACCCACGAGAAAGCCGCTCCCGGCCCGGGCAGTGGCCGAGCCGGAAGCGGCGGTGGATACGGGGAGAAGGGCAGCGGGGTCTTGGCCCTTCTCCCCGAGTCGTGGGGAGGTGCAGGGCCTAGCCCATCTCCTCCAGCGTCTTGCCCTTCGTCTCCTTGACGAACCTGAGCACGAACGGGATCGAGAGCGCGGCGAAGATCGTGTAGATCACGTACGTCGCGGAGAGGTTCCAGTCGGCCAGCGACGGGAAGCTCGCGGTGATGGCCCAGTTGGCGATCCACTGGGCGGCCGCGGCCACGCCCAGGGCGGCGGCGCGGATCCTGTTCGGGAACATCTCACCGAGGAAGACCCAGACGACGACACCCCAGGACAGGGCGAAGAAGAGCACGAACACATGGGCGGCGACCAGGGCGACCCAGCCCTGCGTGGCGGGCAGTTTGCCGTCGACGAGGTCGTAGGAGAAGGCCCAGGCCTCCAGCGCGAGCCCGATGACCATGCCGACGGAACCGATGAGCGCGAGCGGCCGGCGGCCGATGCGGTCGACGAAGATCATGGCGATCACGGTGCCGACGATGTTGATGATCGACGTGGTGAAGGAGTAGAGGAACGACTCCGTCGGGTCGACGCCGACCGACTGCCAGAGCGTCGAGGAGTAGTAGAACGCGACGTTGATGCCGACGAACTGCTGGAAGACCGAGAGTCCGATACCGATCCAGACGATCGGCTTGAAGAAGAAGGTGCCCCCGAGCAGGTCCCGGAAGGTCGACTTGTGCTCGCTCTTCATGGCGTGCTCGATCTCGGCGACCCGGGCGTCCAGGTCGATGCTGTCGCCCTCGACCTCGCGCAGCACCTCACGGGCGCGCTCGTCCCGGCCGACGGAGATCAGGAAGCGCGGCGACTCGGGGATCGCGAAGGACAGCAGCCCGTACAGCACCGCCGGTACGACCATCACACCGAGCATGACCTGCCAGGCCTCGACGCCCAACAGCTCGCCGCGCTGGTCACCGCCCGCCGCGTTCAGGATGCCCCAGTTGACCAGCTGCGAGATGGCGATGCCGATGACGATCGCGGCCTGCTGGAACGACCCGAGCCGCCCCCGGTAGGCGGCCGGGGCGACCTCGGCGATGTAGGCGGGGCCGATCACTGAGGCCATACCGATGGCGAAGCCGCCGATGATCCGCCAGAAGGCGAGGTCGTACAGCGCGAAGGGCAGCGCGGAGCCGACGGCGCTGATCGTGAAGAGCACCGCGGAGATCTGCATGCAGCGGATACGGCCGATGCGGTCGGCCATGCGTCCCGCGGTGGCGGCGCCGATGGCGCAGCCGATCAGCGCGATGGCGATGACCTGCGCCAGAGCGGCCGAGCCGACGTCGTAGCGGCTCCGGATGGCCTCGACGGCACCGTTGATCACGGCACTGTCGTAACCGAAGAGAAAACCACCCATCGCGGCCGCCGCCGCGATGAAGATGACATGTCCGAGATGCTCGGGATGAGCCGTCCCGGCTCCTGACTTGAGTGTCTGCTCAGCGCTGGTCACGTACAACTCCTCGGGCCACCGGCAACGCCGCCGGGTGGGGGACCCTCCCAGGTAGGTGGTACCTGAAGGTAAAAACGACATTGCCGAGAGTATGCCTTCAAGTTTCGAAATCAATCATGCGAATGATGTGAGATGGAAGACACGATCGACCGAACCGTGTTCAAGTCTTGAATAAGAAAAGGAGGGAAGGGGGAAGGCCGAAAAGCGGAAGCAGGGCTAGCGGAGCCGCTGCGAGATCACCTTCGACACGCCGTCGCCCTGCATGGAGACGCCGTACAGCGCGTCGGCGACCTCCATCGTCCGCTTCTGGTGCGTGATCACGATGAGCTGCGAGGCTTCCTGGAGCTCCTGCATGATGCGGATGAGCCGCTGAAGGTTGGTGTCGTCGAGGGCAGCCTCGACCTCGTCCATCACGTAGAAGGGACTCGGCCGGGCCTTGAAGATCGACACCAGCAACGCTACGGCGGTGAGCGAGCGCTCGCCACCGGAGAGTAGCGACAGCCGCTTGACCTTCTTGCCCGGCGGCCGGGCCTCCACGTCCACGCCCGTGGTGAGCATGTTGTCGGGATCGGTCAGGATCAGCCGTCCCTCGCCGCCGGGGAACAGCCGGCTGAAGACACCCTCGAACTGCACCGCCGTGTCCCGGAACGCCTCCGTGAAGACCTGCTCGACCCGCTCGTCGACCTCCTTCACGACCTGAAGCAGGTCGGTGCGCGTCTTCTTCAGGTCTTCGAGCTGCTCGCTGAGGAACTTGTGGCGTTCCTCCAGTGCCGCGAACTCCTCCAGGGCCAGCGGATTGACCTTGCCGAGCTGCTGGTAGGCCCGCTCGGTCGCCCTGAGCCGCTTCTCCTGTTCGGCCCGGTGGAACTGCTTGGGCTGGTTGCGCGGGTGCTCCGGGTCCTCGGGCAGCTCCTCGCCCTCGGCGGGGGGCGAGGGCGGCACCAGCTGGTGCGGGCCGTACTCGGCCACCAACCCCTCCGGTTCCACACCGAGTTCCTCCAGCGCCTTGTTCTCCAGCTGCTCGATCCGCAGCCGCTTCTCGGCGCCGAGTACCTCACCGCGGTGCATCGAATCCGTCAACTTGTCGAGTTCGGCCTTGAGATCACGTCCGGCGGCACGAGCTGCGGTCAGCTCCTGCTCGCGCCGCGCCTTGGCGGCATCGGCCGCGGTGCGTTCCTCGTCGGCCCGGGAGAGGGAGACCTCGACATGCGCGAGCAACTGCCGCGCCCCGGAGGCGACGGCTTCGGCGACGGCCGCCTCGTGTCTGAGCCGCGCCCGCCGCTGCTCGGCACGCGCGCGTGCCTCCCGTTCGGCACGCGCCGCCCGGTCGAGCGAGTCGGCCCGTCCGGCCAGCCCCTTGACCCGCTCCTCGTGCGTACGGACCTGGAGCCGGGCCTCCATCTCGGTCTGGCGCGCGTTGGCGCCGTCGGCGGCGAGCCGATCCCGTACTCCCGTGTCGGGCTCCTCCTCGACGGGCATCTCCTCGGCGACAGCCAGCCGTTCGGCGAGCTCCTCGGCATCCTGTACGGCCCTGTCGAGCGCTTCCTGCGCACGCGCAGCGGCCGCGGTGGACCTCTCGGCCTCTCCGGCGGCGCCCCTGGCCTGCCCGGCGAGCCGCCCGAGCTGCTGTGCGACGGCCGACTTCTCCCGGTCGGCGGCCCGGCGCCGCTCCCCCAACTCCTCGACGAACGCGGCACACTCCTTCCGCCGTTCCCCGGCGACCCGCTGCGCCCCGGCCAACTCCTCGCACCGCACGGCCAGTTCGTCGAGTTCGGCGGCGGCCTCGTCGACGGAGGCCTGCACCTCCAGCAGGCTCGGCGCACCGGCGGACCCACCGTGCGCGAAGTGGGCGCCCAGCAGATCCCCTTCGGCGGTCACCGCGGTCAACTCCGGCCGCGCGTACACCAGTTCCTCGGCGTCCTCAAGCGTCCCGACGACCACGATCCCGCGCAGCAACCGGCGTACGGCGGGCATGAGTTCGGCGGGGCCACGGACGAGGTCCGCGACGGGGAGCGGCCCGCTCGGCCCACGCCCCGGGGCTCCCGGACGATCGCCGGGCGCGGAGCCCGGCCCGTCGGCAGCACCGGCATCGCGGGTACCGCCGGAGGCTGCAGCACCGGCCGGCCCGGAGCCGTCGCTGAGGGCATCTCCCACACCCGGAACACCGGACCCCGAACCCGGCGAACCATCCGCAGACCCGAACCCGGCACCCACCCCACCGCCGGGCCGCCCACCGGCAGCACCCTCGTGCCCCGCCGAGCCACGCGCGCCCGTGTCCCACTCCCCCACCTGACGACCCGGCCCGCGCAGTCCGCTTCCCGGCACCGCCGGTGCCTCCGCCTCCTCCGGTGCCCCCGCCAGCAACAGCGAAGCGCGCCCTCCGTCCTGCTTGCGCAGGAGCCGGATCGCGGCTGCCGCGGAGGCCGGGGTGGTCATCGCGATCGCGTTCGCCGCCGCGCCGAAGGCGGCGGCCACGGCGACCTCGTGGCCCGGGGTGACCGTGAGCAGCTCCGCCGCCGGTCCCAGCAGGCCGGTGAGACGGTCCTGCGCGGCGAGCAGCGCGCCGGTTCCGTCCTTGCGGCGCAGGCCGAGTGCCAGGGCCTCGTGACGGGCCTGCGTGGCGGCGCGCCGGCGTTCCGCCGCCGTGGCCGCCTCACGGGCCGCCGTGAGGGCCGTTTCCGCGTCGGCGAGGGCCGCCTTCGCCGTGTCGTGCTGCTCCGCCAGGTCCGCGTCGCCCGCGTCGAGGCCGTCGACCTCTGCCTGCAGCGTCTCGTACTCCTCCTGGGCCGCGACCGCCCGTTCCTGCGCCTCGTCCCGGGCTGCGGCGAGGCGGTCGATCTCGGCCTGGGCGCTGGCCGCACGCGAACGGGCGGCGTTGACCTGGCCGTTCAGCCGGGCCAGGCCCTCACGGCGGTCGGCGATCGCGCGGGCGACGTCCTTCAGCCGCCGTTCCTCGACCGCGAGTTCGCGCTCCAGCCCGGCCCGGTGCTCGACCGTGTCCTCCAGCGCGTGTTCGGCCGCCGCCAGAGCCGCCTCCAGCTCGGCCTCCTGCTCGCGGATGCGCGCGGCCTCGCGCTCCATGTCCTCGGGCTCACGTCCGCGCCGTTCCTCGTCGGGGGCGGAGGTGGCGCTCTTCACGCGCGCGTCGGCCAGTGAGACGGTGCCGCGCACCCGTTCGGCGAGCTGGGAGAGCTCGTACCAGGTCTGCTGGGCGCGCTGGAGGCGCGGCGTGAGCTGCCGTACCTCGTCCTCCAGCAGCGCCTCGCGCTGGAGCGCCTTCCTCAGCTCGGCCTCCGCCGCGTCCTTGCGTTCCTTGAGCGCGGCCTCGTCCGCGACCTCCGTCTGGAGGGCTCCCCGCAGCCTTACGAGATCGTCGGCGAGGAGCCGGAGCCGGGCGTCGCGCAGATCCGCCTGGATGACCGCGGCCCGGCGCGCGACCGCAGCCTGCCGCCCCAGCGGCTTCAGCTGGCGCCGCAGCTCGTCGGTGAGGTCCTGGACGCGGGCGAGGTTCGCCTGCATCGCGTCCAGCTTGCGCAGCGCCTTCTCCTTGCGCTTGCGGTGCTTCAGTACGCCCGCCGCCTCCTCGATGAAGGCGCGGCGGCCCATCGGATCGGCGTGCAGTACGGAGTCCAGCTGGCCCTGGCCGACGATGACGTGCATCTCGCGGCCGATGCCGGAGTCGGACAGCAGTTCCTGGATGTCGAGGAGCCGGCAGGTGTCGCCGTTGATCTGGTACTCGCTGCCGCCGTTGCGGAACATGATCCGCGTGATGGTGACCTCGGCGTACTCGATGGGCAGCGCGCCGTCGGAGTTGTCGATGGTGAGGGACACCTCGGCGCGGCCCAGCGGCGGGCGTCCGGTGGTGCCGGCGAAGATGACGTCCTCCATCTTGCCGCCGCGCAACGACTTGGCGCCCTGCTCGCCCATGACCCAGCTGAGGGCGTCCACGACGTTGGATTTACCCGAGCCGTTGGGCCCCACGACACACGTGATGCCCGGTTCGAACCGGAGCGTGGTCGCCGAGGCGAACGACTTGAACCCTCGGAGGGTCAGGGCCTTGAGGTGCACGCCGCTGGACTCTACCTTCCGCCGGTATGTCACACGATGAACCCCTGGATACCCCCCGGCGGTTTCACCGATGAACGTGCAGGGCACATCAGACGTTAAAGAGGGTGGACACCTTCGGGAAACAACCACTCTGGACCATGGGGGAGCAGACGGGCAGCACGGGGAAATAAAGAAGGGACGCCGAAGCGTCCCTTGCAATACTCTGGCCAAACTCCGACAGCTCAGCGGTTGGTACGAGTGTTACGAGCAGCTCTACCACTGAGTGTCCGGTGCGATGCGCAGTGCTGATGCAATGCGTTACCGATGCAGTGATCAGGTGAGCGCGGGCTCTGCCTGGCGTGCGTCGATGCTCTCGAGAAGCGAATCGTGAGAAGCGGCAGCCGTCAGCTCGTCGTTCTCCGCCTGGATGCGTCCGAGTTCGGATTCCAGGTCCTGTACGCGCTGCTGGAGCCGTCGCATCTCGGCGAGGAGTCGCGGGTCAGAGCCGCCGACGTAACCGAGAAGCGCCTTTGCCATGATGGATGGTCCTCCACACTGAGTGACCGACCGAAGCGGTGTGGGTCGTGAGGGAATCGCACCCGCGATGCTTGGCACTGTGGAGCGCTTGCTTGAGTTTTTACTGCCGTTCATACATGCCAAACAGCTAAGGTGCGCGGGGCTTTCAGCGTCTCACCAAAAAGTTTGACGGTCAACACGATCACGCCCCGTATTGGCGGGCGGCACGGGGCACGCGGCCCCTGGTGGGCGGCGCGGCGACTCCGGCGGGGCCCGAGGGCTCGGCGACAAGCGTTTTCTGCGGAGCCTGCCACGACCTGCGCTTCTTGGCAACCACCAGGCAGTTTCCGCGGTGGACAGGTGCGCCCGGCATGTCGCGGCATGTCTACGGGGTGCCGCCCGGGCCGCTTTACAGAACCGCCTCAGCGGATGGCGAAGCCGTCGTAGATCCGGCGCGGTGTGTCCCAGATCTCGGTGACGCCGTCCACGCGGCCGGGCGTGTCGTCACCGCGCAGCCAGTCGAGCAGTCCTTCGCAGCCCTGACGCGTGCCTTCCGCGACCACTTGCACACGTCCGTCGTCCAAATTGAGAGCAAAACCACTCAGCCCGCCGATCTCCAGGGCCCTGGCCCGCGTGAACCAGCGGAAACCCACGCCCTGGACGCGTCCGCGCACCCAGACGACCAGTCGTACATCCTCGTTCATGGATGCACGCTAACGGGCCAATGTCTCTCTGAGCACTTCCTCCTCTTGCGCCATGGGGTACCGTCCCCACCCAACGAATCTCATATGAAACTCACTCGTTCGAGTGAGTAGCCCTGACCGCAAGGACGAGGAAGGCCACAACATGGGACGCCACCGACGCTCCGCCGCCGGAAGCGCCACCACAGGTCGCGCCACGGGGGTCACGGAAACATACGATTCGGACACGGGTGGTTACGGATCGGACCACGGACCGTACGACTCCCCTGTCCCTCACACTCCTCACACCGCCTACAGCACGCTGTGGGAGGACGCGCCCACGACCGTGGGCATCGCCTCGTATCTGAACCCCGAGGCGCCCTCGAACGCCTACGCGACGAGCGACGCCTACCTCTTCGCCCCGGACGACACGGGCGCCCACGCGGTGACGAACGGCGACGGGTTCTACGACGGATCCCGGAACGGCGGTACCCGCCGGCGCCGCAAGAAGCGGTCGTCCAGGCCGGTCCGCACGGGCCTGCTGGGCGTCTCCGCCGCGGTCGCTCTCGGTACCGTCGCGGTCGCCACGGGTGTCCTGCCCGGCGGTGACAAGTACACGATCGGTGGCAGCAGCAGCGGCGACAAGGTCGAGGCCGCCGACTCCCCGACGAACGCCGAGACCCAGCAGGGCGGCACATCGGGCAACGCCGACGAGGACCGCGACAGCGGTACGTCGACGAGCCGCGACACCGATCGCGACACGTCACCCGCCTCCCCGTCCCCCTCGCAGTCGTCCCCGTCGGCCGCCCCGACGACCAAGGCTCCTCCGAAGAAGTCGGCGGTCACGCCCAGCGAGGCACCGAAGACGACTCCGACGCCCACTCCGACCGAGTCGACGGAGAAGGCCAGGCAGCAGTCCTCCGCCCCCATCACGGTGTCCGCGCAGGCCGCCGCCGAGGCGGAGGTGCTCCAGCTCGTCAACGAGGAGCGGGCGAAGGTGGGCTGCAGCGCGGTGTCCGCGAACAGTGCGCTGCGGGATCTGGCGGAGGCCTTCAGCGAGGACATGGCCGCCCGGGACTTCTTCGACCACACCGACCCCGACGGCCTCTCCCCCTGGGACCGGGCGGACAAGGCCGGCATCACCAGCCTCGGCGGCGAGAACATAGCCCGGGGGCAGGCCGACGCGGCCGCGGTGATGGAGGCCTGGATGAACAGCCCCGGCCACAAGGCGAACATCCTGAACTGCGACTTCAAGACGCTGGGAGTGGGTGTCCACTTCGGCTCGGGCGGCCCTTGGTGGACGCAGGACTTCGGTTACTGACCAGCGCCATCGCCTGAGCCGACCGAAGATTGCGCTAACCATTGGTTAGCGCAATCTTCAGGTCAGCGCAGTGCTCGCGTACCCTGGGGTCATGATGAACGCCACGGAGGAGCAGCCCCTCCCCTACGACGTGTTCGCCAAGGCCTGTCCGTCGCGCGGCACGCTGGAGCACGTCACGGGCCGCTGGGGCGCGCTCACCCTCGGCGCTCTCCAGGAGGGCTCGCTCCGCTTCAACGAGCTGCGCCGCCGCGTCGACGGCGTGAGCGAGAAGATGCTCTCCCAGACCCTCCAGGCCCTGGAGCGCGACGGCCTGGTCCACCGCGAGGCCCAGCCGACGAACCCGCCCCGCGTGGACTACGAGCTGACCCCCCTGGGTCACGAGGTCGCCGAACGCCTGCTGGCGCTCATCCACTTCGTGGAGGGCCGTATGGACTCCGTACTGGCAGCACGCGAGAGGTACGACGAAACGCGCGCCCCTCGCCCGTAGAACCCGTGCCCGTCTACGCCGAAGCGCGCGGCACCCGCTGGCACTTCGGGCAGAAGTAGCTGGACCTGTTCATCCAGGGGCGACGCAGCATCGGCGTCGCGCAACGCCTGCAGGGCAGTCCCTCGCGTCCGTAGGCGTCGAGCGAGCGGTCGAAGTACCCCGATTCGCCATTGACGTTGACGTAGAGGCTGTCGAAACTCGTGCCACCCACGTCCAGCGCCTCGTTCATCACATCCCGTACGTGGCCCAGGAGTTCGGCCGTACGCGGACGGGTGAAGCCCGAGGTCGGACGTTCGTAGTGGACGCGGGAGCGCCAAAGCGCCTCGTCCGCGTAGATGTTGCCCACGCCGCTGATCAACGACTGGTCGAGCAGGGCCCGTTTGATGGTCGTACGCTTCCGGCGCAGCGCCTGGTGGAAGGCCTCGTCGTCGAACAGCGGGTCGAGGGGGTCACGCGCGATGTGGGCGATGACGTCGGGCAGCCCGTCGGGAGTGTTGTCGTGCAACGACAGTCCACCGAAGGTGCGTTGGTCGACGAAGCGCAGCTCGGTGGTCAGGTCGTCGGCGAACCGGACGCGAATGCGCAGATGCTTCTCGTCGGCGGCCTCGTGCGGCTGCACCAGAAGCTGACCGCTCATCCCGAGATGCGCCAGCACCGACTGCCCGGTGTCCTCCAGCGGCAGCCACAGATACTTCCCGCGCCGGCTGGGCGTCCCGATGCGATGCCCTTTGAGTCGATGCGTGAAGTCATCGGCCCCGGCGACATGCCGTCGCACGGCACGCGGGTGGAGCACCTCGGCATCGGCAACGGTGCGTTGAGCAACCCACCGAGCCAACCCCCGCCGTACAACCTCGACTTCAGGCAACTCGGGCATGGAAACCCCCTGTTCTTAGGGGCGCGGGGAACTGCGCGACAAGCACCGACGGACCCGCGGCCAAGGAACAACCGAAAACACCAGTGCCCGTCCCGCCAGGGACAGGCACTGGTGCGCGCAAACTCAGGCAGACGTGGAGGAAGACGCCTCAACATCATCCTCAACAGGCACCGCAGCCTCAGCCGCGGCTTCAGCCACCGCCTCAGCGGCAGCGACCTTCGCACGTTCATCCGCATCAGCTCGGATGGAACGCCAGGCCGACTCTGCGGCCTGCTGCTCCGCCTCCTTCTTGCTGCGGCCGGTGCCGGTGCCGTACGAGACGCCTCCGACGCGGGCGGCAGCAGTGAAGGTCTTCTCGTGGTCCGGACCGGTCTCCGTGACCAGGTACTCGGGCACGCCGAGTCCTTCGGTCGCGGTGAGTTCCTGGAGACTGGTCTTCCAGTCCAGGCCGGCACCGAGGTTCGAGGATTTCTCGATCAGCGGGTCGAAGAGACGGTGGACGAGTTCGCCCGCCGCGTCGAGACCCTGGTCGAGATAGACAGCGCCGATCACCGCTTCAAGGGTGTCGGCGAGGATGGACGCCTTGTCCCGCCCGCCCGTGCCCTCTTCACCACGGCCGAGCCGGATGAAGGAGCCGAGTTCGAGCCCACGGCCCACCTCCGCGAGCGCACGAGAATTGACCACCGCGGCCCGCAGCTTGGCCAACTGGCCTTCTGGGAGGTCGGGGTGAGTGCGGTACAGCGTGTCCGTGACCACCAGACCGAGCACGGAGTCCCCGAGGAACTCCAGCCGCTCGTTGGTCGGCAGACCGCCGTTCTCGTACGCGTACGAACGATGGGTCAGCGCACGCACCAGAAGGGCGGACTCCAGCTGGTAGCCGAGCCGCCCTTCCAGAAGCGTGTGGGACGAGGCTGTGTCCGCCTTTTTCTTGGCGGTCGAGTCCGCCTGGGCGTCAGACATGGAGCCTCTCACCGGCCGCTCAGACCTCGAGGACCTGGCGCTTGTTGTAAGTGCCGCAAGACGGGCACGCGATGTGCTGCAGCTTGGGCTCGTGGCAGCGCTCGCACGCAACCAGGGTGGGGACCGCAGCCTTCCACTGCGACCGGCGGTGGCGCGTGTTGCTGCGCGACATCTTCCGCTTCGGAACAGCCACGGCTACTTCTCCTGCTTCTCGTCGACGCCCGCTTCCGCTTCGGCGTCGCTGATCTCGTCCTTCTCGCCGGGTTCGAGTGAACCTGCGAGTCCCTGCAGTGCCGCCCAACGGATGTCGACGGCGTCATGGTGGTGTTCCGGGTCGTCCGCCAGCCGCGCCCCGCACTCGGAGCACAGGCCGGGACAGTCGTCCTGGCACACCGGCTGCATCGGCAGTGCGAGCACCACCGCATCACGCAGCACGGATTCGAGGTCGAACAAGCCGTCCTCGATGAAGAGCATGTCCTCGTCGTCCTCGGCGTCGTCGGCCGGCTCCGCTTTCACACGGCCCCGGTCGTCGGCGTCAGGGTACGAGAACATCTCCTGGAAGTCCGCCGTGAGCTCCTGCTCGAGCGGCTCCAGACACCTTACGCACTCCCCCTTGGCCCGTGCACGGGCGGTGCCTGTGACAAGCACACCTTCCATGACCGACTCCAGGCGGAGCTTGAGCTCCACCGGCGTACCTTCCGGCACTCCGATGACTCCCTGGATCCCGAGATCCTTGGGAGCGTCGATCTCACGGGTCAGGCGCTGCAGCGCGCCAGGACGCCGCCCCAGCTCGTGTGTGTCGAACACAAGAGGGTTGCGGTGGTCGAGGCGGGCGTTCAGAGCCATTCCTGCTTTCGATCTTCGATGCTCAGCTGCTCGTCATCCGGGCAGCGGTGATCGCAGAAGTACACGCGACCGAAGAGCCAGGATACTGGACCTTCCGCCCACGGCCCAATCCGGTCCCCGCGCGGGCGTTCACTGCCCGCCGCGACCCTGTTCGTAGGCGCGCAACTGCTCGGCGCTGATCATGCCGGTGTCGAAGAGACTGGTCTCGTCGAGGGCGTGCGCCTGCTGCTGTTGCTGCTGTTCCGGCTGGGCGTAGCCCTGCTGGACCTGGGCGGGGTCGTAGGCGGCCTGCGAGCCGTCGTACGCCTGGTAGGCGTAGGGGTCGGCGGACTGGTAGCCGTACTGGTCCTGCTGCTGGGCGTACGCCTGCTGGTAGCCGCCGTAGGGGTCGGCCGGCTGCTGGTAGCCGTACTGGTCCTGCCGGCCGTACTGCTGCTGGGCCGGGATCTCCGCCGCCCGGGGCTGTTCGCCGAGGGAGTCCGGGGAGTCGGCGAGGTCGGCCAGGTAGTCGGCGTCGCTGGTGTGCTGCCTGGGGGTGCCGTCGTCGTCCTGGCCGAGGGCGCCGAGGTCGTCGCTGGCGATACGGCCGTGCAGGGTCTGCCGACCGCGGCCGACCGCCTCAAGGGTCTTGGCGAGGACGGCCTCGAAGGCGCCGAGCTTCACGTCGACGTACTTGTCGGCGTTGAGGCGCAGGGTCTCGGGGTCGTGGCTGCGCTCGGGGGCGTCCTCGTCCTCGTATCCCTGGTCGTCGAGGCCGGGGCCGGTGCCGAGCAGCTTCTCGCGGCCACGGCCGACCGAGCCGAGGGTCTTGGTGAGGACGACCTCGAAGTTGGCGAGCTTGGAGTCGACGTAGTCGTCGGCCTCGGCGCGAACGTCCTCGGCCTCCTTGCGGGCCTCGGCGAGGATGCGGTCCGCCTCGTTCTGGGAGCGGCGGGCGACCTCCGTGTCGGAGATCAGGGAGCCGCGCTCCTCGTGCGCGGTCCGGATGATCCGGTCGGCCTCATGGCGGGCCTGCTCGACCAGCTGTTCCCGGTCGCCGATCAGCTCCTGTGCCTGCGCGAGGGAGCCGGGCAGAGCCGCGCGCACCTCTTCCAGCATCGCGAGCAGGTCGGCGCGGTTGACCACGCACGAGGCCGACATGGGCATCGACCGGGCACTGGAGACCGAGGAGACGATCTCGTCGAGCTTCTTCTGCACGTCCACCGTGTGCTCGCCACTCTCTACAGCTGTGATGAAGACGGACGGGTCGACTGTACGACTCCCGCCGACCCGCCCGACACCGAGTGACGGTTTGTCAGTCCGTCGTCGGTTCTTCGTCAGCCCGTTCGTCAGTCCTTCTTGAGACGTCCGTCGAGGGCTTCCAGGACGAGTGGCGGCACGAGGTGGGAGACGTCCCCGCCCCAGGCGGCGACCTCCTTGACGAGCGAGGAGGAGAGAAAACTGTAGGTGGGGTTGGTCGGCACGAAGAGCGTCTCGACACCGGACAGCCCGTTGTTCATCTGGGCCATCTGGAGTTCGTAGTCGAAGTCGCTGACAGCGCGCAAACCCTTGACGATGGCCGGAATGTCGCGCTGCTTGCAGAAGTCGACGAGAAGGCCGTGGAAGGACTCGACCCGGACGTTTCCGAACTCGGCGGTGACCTGGCGGATCAGGTCGATCCGTTCGTCGACCTCGAAGAGGCCCTTCTTCGATTTGTTGATCATGACCGCGACATAGACCTCGTCGTACAGACGGGAGGCGCGGGAAATGATGTCGAGGTGTCCGTTGGTGATCGGGTCGAACGACCCGGGACAGACGGCGCGGCGCACTTGTGATCCCTCGCTCTCCGGTCCGGTCATCGTGCGTCTTCGCACGTAGAGGCGGCGCGACCGTACCAAAACGTTCCCTCGCCGTAGCGACGGGACCGGAGCGCTTCGAAGCCGTCCGGCCACGGGAATTCACCGCCTCTGGTGCTGCGCTCCACGGTGACGAGGGCTTCGGCCGCGAGCCAGCCCCCGGCCCGGAGTGTGAGCAGAATCTCCCGAAGATCGTCGTCCGGAACGTCGTACGGCGGGTCGAGGAAGACGATGTCGTACGACTGTGCGGCAGCCGCCTGAACCACCTGTTCCACCTTGCCGGCCCGGACCTCGGCGCCGGGCAGGCCGAGCGCCTTCACGTTCTCGCGGACGATGCGGGCGGCGCGGGCGTCGGCCTCCACGAGCAGGGTGTGCCCGGCACCGCGGCTGAGTGCCTCCAGGCCGACGGCTCCCGATCCGGCGTACAGGTCGAGGACGCGCTCACCGTCCAGGGGGCCGAGGAGGGCCTGCCAGGTGGAGAAGAGGCCCTCGCGGGCGCGGTCGGAGGTGGGGCGTGTGCCGGTGCCCGGCGGGACGGCTAGGCGTCGTCCGCCGGCTGTGCCGGCGATCACGCGGGTCATCTGGGGTCCTTGTCCGTGGCCGTGGAGGTGATTGCGGGTCCAGTTTCGCAGGCGGGGGTGGAGGGTGCTTTGTGTTGTGGGCGACAGCCGGGCCCGGGGGCTGGTCGCGCAGTTCCCCGCGCCCCTGCAGCGCCCCTGCGGGGCTGCCTCCAGGGCCAGTCCCCGGAGCCCGGTCGGACAAGGTTCCTCACCCCTTGTCCAGGTACTGCTCCCTCTCCTCGTCCAGCAGCGCGTCCAGGGCCGTACGCAGACCGGGGAGGTTCTCCAGGTCCGGGTCTGCGGCGACCACTGCCGCCGCCTCCTCCCTCGCCTCCGCGATGATCTCCTCGTCCTCGATGACGGTGAGCATCCGCAGGGACGTACGGACGCCGGACTGGGCCTGCCCCAGGACGTCGCCCTCGCGGCGTTGTTCGAGGTCGATACGGGACAGTTCGAAGCCGTCGAGAGTGGCGGCGACGGAGTTGAGACGCTGGCGGGCGGGGCTGGCCTCGGGCATCTCACTGACCAGGAGGCAGAGACCGGCGGCCGAGCCTCGGCCGACGCGGCCCCGGAGCTGGTGGAGCTGGGAGACACCGAAGCGGTCGGCGTCCATGATCACCATCACGGTCGCGTTGGGCACGTTGACGCCGACCTCGATGACCGTGGTGGCCACCAGCACGTCCGTCTCCCCGGCGGCGAAGCGGCGCATCACGGCGTCCTTGTCGTCGGGGTGCATACGGCCGTGCAGGATCTCGACCTTCAGCCCCTGGAGAGGGCCCCGGGTCAGCTGCTCGGCCACCTCCACGACGGCGAGCGGCGGGCGTTTCTCGGCCTCGTCCTCGGGTGACTTCTTCTTGCCGGCCTTCTTCGGGTCGTCCTCCTCGTCGCCGATACGGGGGCAGACCACATACGCCTGATGCCCGTTGCCCACCTCCTCGCGCACGCGCTCCCACGCGCGCGCCAGGAAATGGGGCTTGTCGGCGGCCGGGACGACATGGCTGGCGATCGGCGAGCGGCCGGCGGGGAGCTGGTCCAGGACCGACGTCTCCAGGTCGCCGAAGACGGTCATGGCGACCGTGCGCGGAATCGGCGTGGCCGTCATGACGAGGAGGTGCGGGGGCTGTTTGCCCTTGCCTCGCAGGGCGTCGCGCTGTTCGACGCCGAAGCGGTGCTGCTCGTCGACGACGACCAGTCCAAGGTCGTGGAACTGGACCTTGTCCTCGATCAGCGCGTGCGTGCCGATCACGAGCCCCGCCTCACCCGTGACGAGGTCGAGCAGCGCCTGACGGCGGGCCGCGGTGCCCATGGAACCGGTCAGGAGCACCACCTTGGTGGCCTTGTCGGCGCCGCCGAGCATCCCGCCCTCCGCCAACTCCCCCATCATCTCGGTGATCGACCGGTGGTGCTGCTGGGCGAGCACCTCGGTGGGCGCGAGCATCGCGGCCTGGCCGCCCGCGTCGACGACGGCGAGCATGGCTCGGAGGGCCACCATTGTCTTCCCCGAACCGACCTCCCCTTGCAGCAGCCGGTGCATCGGGTGTTCCGCCGCCAGGTCGTCGAAGATTTCCTTCGACACCTTCTGCTGGCCTTCGGTGAGGGTGAAGGGGAGTTTCGCGTCGAAGGCGGTGAGGAGGCCGTCCGGGGACGGTCGGCGCGGGACCGCCGGGAGTTGGGCGTCCGCGTGGCGGCGGCGGGCCAGTGCGACCTGGAGGACGAAGGCCTCGTCCCACTTGAGGCGGGTGCGCGCGTCCTCGATGTCCGCCTTGGTGTGCGGGCGGTGGATCTTCAGCAGGGCCTCGGGGAGAGTGGCCAGGCCCCTGCCCTCCCGGAGGGAGGGGGGCAGCGGGTCGACGGCATCCTGGGCGCTGAGCAGCACCGTCTGCACCGACTTGGCGATCTTCCAGGACTCCAGTTTCGCGGTGGCCGGGTAGAGCGGGATCAGGGCGCCCGCCCAGGAGTCGACCGCCTCCGCCGCCTCGTCGGTGTCGCCGCGCAGCAGTTCGTACGCCGGATGGGCCAGTTGGAGGCGGCGGTTGAAGACCGAGGCCTTGCCCGCGAACAGTGCCCGGGTGCCTGGGAGGAGTTCCTTGTGGGGCTTGTGGACTCCGTGGCCGAAGAAGACCAGTTGGAGCCGGCCGCTGCCGTCCGTGATGGTGACTTCCAGGCGCTGTCCCTTGCCCCCTCGGGACTTCGAGGACGCGAAGGTGTGCAGGCGTGCGTCGGCCACCTGCGCGACCACCGTCACGTGCTCGTCCATGGGGAGGTCGGCCAGGTGGGTGAGCTGGCCGCGCTCCTCGTACCTGCGCGGATAGTGGTGCAGGAGGTCGCCGACGGTGTGCAGGCCGAGGTGCTCGGCCATCACCTTCGCGGTGGCGGGGCCGAGCACTGACTTCAGTGGCTGTTTCAGTGGTTCTTCCAGTGCGGGCACGAGATCCATTGCACACCACGCCACTGACATTGCCGTATATGTACTGGGAATCCGCTGGTCAGACGGCTCGTTCGGGGCCTAGGATGGCGCGCCCGGCCATCCCCCGCGGTCACCGCCTCACCGGGACCGCCCGACCCCGCGCCGTCGCCAGAACCTGGTCCCCCCTCCGGCGCTGCGACGATGGACTCCCAGACCTCACAGTCATCCCAGGCATCCCAGTCACCGCATACGTTCCAGGTCGACCTGCGCGGCCTCGTGGACCTGCTCTCCCATCACCTCTACTCCAGCCCCAGGGTCTATCTGCGCGAGCTGCTGCAGAACGCCGTGGACGCGATCACCGCCCGCCGCGCCGAGCAGCCCGACGCCCCGGCGCGGGTTCGGCTGTACGCGGAGGGCGGCACCCTGCGGGTCGAGGACTCCGGGGTCGGCCTCACCGAGGCGGACGTGCACAACCTGCTTGCGACCATCGGCCGTAGTTCCAAGCGGGCGGATCCCGGCGGCATCCAGGAGGCACGTTCGGAGTTCCTCGGCCAGTTCGGCATCGGGCTGCTTGCCTGTTTCGTCGTGGCCGAGCGGATCCGGGTCGTCAGCCGCAGCGCCCGTACGCCGGACGCACCTCCTGTGGAGTGGACGGCCGCGGACGACGGTTCGTACACCGTGCGTACGCTGCCCGACGCGGCCCGGCCCGAACCGGGCACGACCGTGCACCTGGTGGCGCGGCCCGGGGCCGGCGAGTGGCTCACCGAGGAGCGTGTGCTGGCGCTGGCGCGGGACTTCGGGTCGCTGCTGCCGTACGACGTGCGGGTCGGCGACGAGGCCGTCACCGATCTGCCGGCGCCCTGGAACCGTCCGTATCCGTCGCCCGCCACCCGGAGGGTGGCCCTCCAGCGGCACTGTCACGACCTGTTCGGGTTCACGCCGTTGGACTCGATCGACCTGGACGTGCCGCTCGCGGGGATTCGCGGGGTGGCGTACGTCCTGCCGTCCTCCGTGAGTCCGGCGCAGCGCGCGAGTCACCGGGTGCACCTGAAGGGCATGCTGCTCACCGAGCGGGCCGAACAGCTGCTGCCCGACTGGGCGTTCTTCGTGCGGTGCGTGCTCGACACCGACAGCCTGCGGCCGACGGCTTCGCGCGAGTCGCTGTACGAGGACGAGACGCTGGCCGCGGTACGCGAGGCGCTGGGCGAAAGGATTCGCTCCTGGCTCACCGGGCTCGCCGCCGGGGATCCGGAGCGGCTTGCCGCGTTCCTGTCGGTGCACCACCTGGGCGTCAAGTCGCTGGCCAGGCACGACAAGGAGATGCTGCGCACGATGCTGCCGTGGCTCCCCTTCGAGACGACCGACGGGCAGTTGTCGCTGGAGGAGTTCGCGCAGCGGCACCCGGTGGTGCACTTCACCCGCACCGTCGAGGAGTACCGGCAGGTCGCGCCGATCGCGTCCGCGCAGGGCGTCGGCGTCGTCAACGGCGGCTACACCTACGACAGTGAGCTGATCGAGGCGCTGCCGTCGGTGCGCCCGGGGACAGTGGTCGCCGAGCTGGACGCCGACACCGTGACCGCGCACCTGGACTCGGTCGACCCGGCCGAGGAGCTGGCCCTGGCGGCCTTCCTGGGGGCCGCGCGCGCCAAACTCGACCCCCTGGGGTGCGATGTCGTCCTGCGCGCCTTCCACCCCTTGTCCGTGCCCGCGCTGCATCTGGACGACCGGGCGGCCCGGCACGAGCAGGCGCGCGCGGAGGCCGAGGAGCAGGCCGACGACCTGTGGGCCGGCATCCTCGGCTCGCTGCGGGGCAGCGCCCCGCGCGCGCGGCTGGTGCTCAACCATCTCAACCCGCTGATCCGGAGAATCAGTTCGCTGGAGGACCGGGAACTGATCGGCACCGCCACGGAGTCCTTGTACGGGCAGGCCCTGCTCATGGCGCAGCGCCCGCTGCGGCCCGCGGACTCCGCGCTGCTGAACCGTGCGTTCATCGGCCTCCTGGAGTGGGCCACCCACAGCGATCCCACGGAGCCCACGGAGGACGGCCGACGATGAGCGAGATCAAGGACTTCGACGCGCTCCGCGAGGCCATGGCGCTGAACTCGGAGCAGCCGGAGGGACCGGCCCGCAACGCGCGCGCGGAGCAGCTGCTGGCCGAGGCCGAGAAGCTGAACATCCCGCTCGCCGTGATCGAGGCGCTCGGGCACCAGTTGAAGGCCTACAACTACAGCTCCGAGAAGGACCGGATGTTCGTCCCCTTCGCGCGTCTGCTGCGCATGTGGGACGAGCGGCCCGAGGACTTCGACGAGTACGAGGTCCACACGCTGCACTGGGTCTTCAAGTGGATGACCACGGGCATGCTGGACCAGCCGCACATCCCGCTGGCCTCCATCGAGAAGTGGCTCGGCGAGATGGAGCACCGCTACCGGCTCGCCGGGCACTCCGAACGGGCCGTGCGCGGCGCCGAGTTCAGTGTGGCCGCGCATATCGGCGATCTGCCGCGGGCCGAACGGGCGTACGCCGCCTGGCTGGCCGCCGACCGCGACAGCATGGCCGACTGCCACGCCTGCGAACTGCACAGCCAGGGCTGGTGGCAGGCCGAGCGGGGCGCCGACGCCGAGGCGCTCGACCTGTGGCGGCCGGTCCTGGAGGGCGAGTTCACGTGCGCCCACGAACCGCACACCGTCCTGGCGTCCTCCCTGGCCCCGCTGCTGCGCCTGGGCCGCCTGGACGAGGCCCGCGCGCATCACCTTCGGGGCTTCCGGCTGGTACGGCCCATGGAGAGCATGCGGGGCGCGTACGCGGACCACGTCGAGTTCTGCGCGCTGACCGGCAACGAGGCGCGCGGCCTGGAACTGCTCGCGGAGCGCCCCGCGTACTTCACGGACTCCGGGCAGCCGCGCAGCGGGATGGACTTCCTGGCCGCCGTGACCCTCCTCATGGACCGGCTGACCGCCATGGGTATGGGCGACCAGTCGGTCCCCGGTCCGGCCGAGCGTGACTGGACCGCCCGCGAACTCGCCGTCCACGCGCGCGAGGAGACCCTTTCCCTGTCCGAGCGCTTCGACCTGCGCAACGGCACGTCGTACGTCGGCGAGAACGTCCGCGCGCGCATGGACCAGGCTCCGCTGGTGGAGCGGCTGCCGCTGGGCGTGCGGGCGGCGCGGGGCGTCCCCGCGCCCCGCAGGGCGCCCGCGGGGTCCACGGTGTCCCCGGGCCTCGCGGCGAAGCCGGCCGACGCCCCGGACGACCTGCCCGCGCTGCTCGCCGACGCGCGCCGGATGTCGGACGGGCTGCTGCCGCACGCGATGGAGGCGTGGGCGGCCGTCTGGCGGGCCGCCGAGGACATGGACCTACCGGCGGCCGACCGGGCGGAGATCGTCGATCACAGGGCCATGGAGGGCGGCCCTGAGGGCATCGCGCTCTTCGAGCGGGCCGCCGAGCTGTACGCCGAGGCGGGCGACCCCGGCGAGGCTCTGGCCGCCCGCGCCCGCGCCGCGTACGCACGCGCCCTGGAGGGCGACATCGACGAGGCCCTGGCGACCGTCTCCGAGCCGTACGAGGAGGTCCTCGCGCTCTACTCCGACGAGCGCACCGGCGTACGGCAGGCCGCGGCCGTCCTGATGGGGCGCGCCCGCATCCTCATGCGGCAGGTCGAGGAGGACGGCACCGACCAGGTCCTGGCCGCCGCGGAGAACGCCGTACGGGAGCTGCTGGCACTCGTCGACGGGCACGCCGGAAACGATGTGCGGCTCGCCTCACGCGGCGCGGAGGCGCAGGCCATGCTCGGGGAACTGGCGACGCGCACCGGGGACCTGGCGGGGGCCGCGGAGCTGTTCACCTGGGCGACGGATGCGTTCGTCGCGGCCGGGCTGCCGTGGTTCGCGGTCGAGTACGAGGCACGGCTGGCCGGCCTCGCCCACCATCTCGGCGACATCGCCGGGGCCGAGCGGGCGCTGCGTGGGGCCCTGGAGCACGGCGGGGCGTATCTGGAGGCGGCCGGCCAGGCCCAGCTGAACCTGCAGCTCGCCGAGATCCTCGGGGCGCGCGACGAGATCGCCGAGGCCGCGGACCGCGCCCTGGAGGCCGCGCACTGGGCCGACGAGGCGGGCGAGGGCCCGACCCTGGGCGCCTGGGCCCGGCACCTGCTCGGCGGTTTCCTGCTGCGGCAGGGCCGGTGGGCGGAGGCTGCCGAGGTGCTGGAGTCGGCGCTGCCCGACCTCGGGACGGAGACGCACGGCGACGGAGCGGTCGTACAGACGCTGTGGTGGCTCGGCGACTGTCTGGGCGAGCTGGGCGAGCACCGTGAGTCCGCCGAACGCCGGCTGAGGGCCGCGGAGATCGCCCGGCACTGGCCCGAGCAGCAGGACCACGCGACCCTCGCCCACCTGGCCGCCGAGTCCCTCGGCCAGGCCGGGCTGCCCGCCGAGGCGGACCAGGCCTACGAACGCGCCGGCGAGCTGTGGCGCTCGCTCGGCAACGTGCACGGCCTGGTGCGTGCCCTGCGCGCCCGCGCGTGGCTCGCGCTGCGGATGGAGGCGGGCCTCGACGGGGCCCGGCAGCGGATGGGCGAAGCGGTCCGGGAGTGCGCGCAGGCCCTGTCCGAGGCGGAGGAGCTGGAGTCCCGCGAGCAGCTCGGCGCCGAACTCGCCCACACCCACCGCCAGTTCGGCGACCTGCTGGCCCGCTCCGCCGCGGAGGACGCCGAGGACGGCGCGATCGAGGCCGCGTTCGAGGCGGCGCTGGCCCAGATGACGAAGGCGATCGCCGTGTTCTCCTCCCTCGGCGAGGAGGGCCTGCACGGCCGCACCGGCGCCGAACTGGCCGCGGGCTGGCTGGAGGCGGACCTGAGCCGCCCGTCGGACGCGGCGGCACGCGCGCGCGGGGTGCTGACCGCGTACGAGAACTTCGAGCCCTACGAGGAGGAGGCCGAAACGGTCCGGTCCCGCCGGGCCGAGGCGGAACAGATGCTCCAGCTCATGGAGGAGCAGGAGGCGGACTAGGGGCGCTTCAGCCCGTCCGGCGTTTGAGGACGAGCGCGTTCAGCGCGAAGGGGGTCTGGGGGCGCAGCCCCCAGGAACGGGATGGGACGGGTAGGGGCGGCGGGGGCGAAACCCCTCCGACGCGCACCCTCCCTCACTCAACCCCGATGAGCAGCAACGCCCCCTGCCGCCCGCCCCGATAGACCACGGTGTCGACGGCGAGATACCCCTCACGGACCCGGGCCTCCAGGTGGCCCGCGATGTCCTCGGGCGCCTCGTCCCCGAGGACGAGGGTGACCATCTCACCCCCCGCCTGGAGCATGCGGTCGATGACGGCCTCCGCGGTGGCCGTGACGTCCGAGCCGATCACGGCGACGTCACCGTCGATCAGGCCGAGGACGTCACCGGTCTGGCAGATGCCGGCCATCGTCCAGGACTGGCGTTCCGCGACGGCGAGTTCGGCGTAGCGGGTCGCGCCGGCCGCGGAGGTCATCGCGACGACGTCCTCGTCGAACCGGCGTTCCGGTTCGTGCACGGCGAGCGCGGCGATGCCCTGGACCGCCGACCGCGTCGGGATCAGGGCCACGCGGATGCCCTCCGTGCGGGCCTGTTCGGCCGCCGCGGCGGCGGTGTGGCGCAGGTCGGCGTCGTTGGGCAGCAGGACGACCTCGCGCGCGTGGGCCCGCCGCACGGCCTCGACGAGCTCCCCGCTCGCCGGTGGCTCCCCGGGCCGCGCGAGCACGATGGTGGCACCGGCCTCGCCGTACAGCCCGGCCAGCCCCTCCCCCGGCACGACGGCCACGACGGCCCGCTGCACCCGCTCCCGGGGCGGCCGTCCGACGCCACCGGTGTGTACGTCACCGATCCCGAAGTGCGTGATCCTGATCCGGTACGGCCGCCCCGCCTCGACTCCCGCCTCCACGGCGGCGCCTGCGTCGTCGACGTGCACGTGCACGTTCCACAGCCCGTCGCCCCCGACCACCACGAGCGAGTCCCCGAGCCGGTCCAGCCGCTCCCGGAGCCGGGCGACGGCCGTGTCCTCGGCCTCCAGGAGGTAGATGACCTCGAAGGCGGGCCCGGAGGCGTCCTCCGCGCAGTCGTCCGGGCCGTCGGGCACCGGCGTCGCCGTCCCAAGGGCGTCGGAACGAGCCGGCACGCGCACGCGTGCCGCCCACGCGGCCCCTGTCGCGCCACCTCCCGGCGCCTCCCCCGTGAACGTCTCCACCAGCGCCCCGAGCACCGCCACCAGTCCCCGTCCGCCCGCGTCGACGACGCCCGCGCGCCCCAGGACGGCCAGCTGGCCCGGGGTGGCGGCCAACGCGGCCGAGGCGCCCTCGTACGCGGCTCTTGCCACCGTCCCGCAGTCGCCCTCCGCCTCCGTCGCGGCGTCGGCCGCCGCGGAGGCGACCGTGAGGACCGTGCCCTCGACCGGGTGGGCCACGGCCTGCCGGGCGGCCTCCGCCGCGTGCCGCAGGGCCAGGCACAGGCCGGGGCCGTCGATGCGAGCGCTCCCACCGTCCGCGTCGGCGGCCAGCACCTGGGCCATGCCGCGCAGCAGCTGCGCCAGGATCGTGCCGGAGTTGCCGCGCGCCCCTATCAGCGCGCCGTGGGCCATCGCCCGGGTCGCGTCGGCCAGGGTCGGAGCCCCGGCCGTGCCAGTCGGTCCGGCCCCCGTCTCGTGCCCGGCGAAGGCGGCCTCGACCGCCGCGCACGCCGACTCCAGCGTCAGATAGAGGTTGGTGCCGGTGTCCCCGTCGGCGACCGGGTAGACATTGATCGCGTCGATCTCCTCGCGCGCCCGCCCGAGCGCGGCCAGCGCGAGTCCGCACCAGGTGCGGACCGCGAGAGCATCGAAGAATGTCTGCGGCACCTGCGGCACCTGCGCCTCCTTGAGCTGCTGGACGTGGCACGCAGCGTAGACCCCGGGTGAATGCCGGGTGGCCCGGGGCCGGGAGTGAAGCCCTGATCAGCCATGGTAGTTTCGTTGTACTGGCGCAGTCGTTGTATGCTGCTCCGGTTGCCCGATCGAGAAGGCCATCCCAGATGGCCGTCGCACATCGGGCCTTCTCCCTGGTACTGCCACTCAGATCCTCCGATCCTGATCCCGGCGTGCCGGGATCAACCCGTAAGAGCATCTGAAGTCTTTGGAGTGACCCGTGGCTGCCAACTGCGACGTCTGCGGCAAGGGGCCGGGCTTCGGCAACAGCATCTCCCACTCGCACCGCCGTACACCCCGTCGCTGGAACCCGAACATCCAGCGCGTACGTACCGTGGTCGGTGGGACGCCGAAGCGCGTGAACGCTTGCACCTCGTGCATCAAGGCCGGCAAGGTCTCGCGCTGACGCTCAGCTAGCGCGCGGCCACTGTTGGTTCGCTGCACAGAGCCGGTCCACCTCGGTGGGCCGGCTTTTTGCCGTACCCGCAGAGCAGATGCGCCCCGACGGATGTTCTCTACGCCCGGAACCGCCACCCGTGGTCCACCGGACCGATCCCGCCCCCCAGAGCGAACCCGGCCGCGATCGCCCCGGTGACGTACTCCTTCGCCGCCGCCACCGCCTCCGGTACCGACTCGCCCTTCGCCAGCCCCGACGCGATGGCCGACGCCAGCGTGCAGCCCGTGCCGTGCGTGTGCCGGTTGTCGAGGCGCGGGGCGCGCAGCCAGTGCTCCTCGGACCCGTCCGTCAGCAGGTCGACGGCCTCGCCCGGCAGATGGCCGCCCTTGATCAGCGCCCACTTCGGCCCGTACGCCAGCACGGCGGCAGCGGCCTCGCGCAGTTGGCCCTCCGACTCGACGCGTACGCCCGTGAGCTGCGCCACCTCGTCGAGGTTCGGCGTCGCCACGGTCGCCACCGGCAGCAGCAGCGTCCGTACGGAATCGAGTGCGGACGCGGCCAGCAGCGGGTCCCCGTGCTTGGAGACGCCCACCGGGTCGACGACCGTCGGCACGTCCGTCGCCGCGATCAACTCGGCGACCGCCTCGACCAGTTCGGCCGAGGCGAGCATCCCGGTCTTCACCGCGGTCACTCCGATGTCGCCGACGACGCTGCGGTACTGGGCCCGCACCGCCTCCACCGGCAGCTCCCAAGCACCCTGTACGCCCAGGGAGTTCTGCGCGGTGACCGCCGTGAGCACGCTCATGCCGTGCACTCCGAGCGCCAGCATCGTCTTCAGGTCGGCCTGGATCCCGGCGCCGCCACCGGAGTCGGAGCCCGCGACCGTGAGGACGCGCGGAAGCGCGGTCACGACTCGATGTCCGCGAAGTGGTCCCAGCCGCCCTTGCTGGTCCACGGTGCCCCGTCGACCGTCACCTGGGGCAGCGCCGACGGGTTGAGGACCTCGCCGATCACCTTCCAGCGGGCGGGCAGCTTCACGTCCGGCGGGAAGGTCGCCACGATCGCGTGGTCCTCGCCGCCGGTGAGCACCCACTGCATGGGGTCGACGCCCACGGCCTGCCCGATGTCGTTCATCTGGGTGGGGATGTCGATCGCGCCCGAACGGATGTCGATACGGACCTTGCTGGCCTCGGCGATGTGCCCGAGGTCGGCGATCAGCCCGTCGCTCACGTCGCACATCGCGGTCGCGCCGAGGCCGGCCGCCGCCGGGCCCGCGTGATACGGCGGTTCGGGACGACGGTGGGCCTCGACGAAGGCGCGCGGCGAGCGGAAGCCGCGCGAGAGCACCGCGTGCCCGGCCGCCGACCAGCCCAGCCAGCCCGTCACGGCGACGACGTCACCGGGCCGTGCACCACCGCGGATCACCGGCTCGTGGTTGCGGAGATCACCGAGCGCGGTGATGGAGACCATGATCGTGTCCCCCCGTACGACATCACCGCCGACCACGGCGGCGCCCGCGACCTGGGCCTCGTCCCGCAGACCGTCCATCAGTTCGACGGGCCAGGTGACCGGGAGTTCGGCGGGGACGACCAGGCCGAGGAGCAGCGCGGTCGGTACGGCGCCCATGGCGGCGATGTCCGCGAGGTTCTGGGCGGCTGCCTTGCGGCCCACGTCGTACGCGGTGGACCAGTCGCGGCGGAAGTGCCGCCCTTCCAGGAGGATGTCGGTGCTCGCCACGACCCTGCGGTCGGGCGCGGCGACCACGGCGGCGTCGTCGCCGGGACCGACCCGGACCGCCGGGGTGGTGGTGAGCCGGGAGGTGAGCTCCCTGATGAGCCCGAACTCCCCCAGTTCGCCCACAGTGCCCTTCATAGTCGTACGTCCCCTTCTGGTGCTGTCCCCGTTGCTGTTCCTGCCCGGTCGCGAGGCCCCATGGACCTCTGTACGGTCGAGGTGACCGTCAACCTGTGCCGCGTGTGCACCCCGGTGCGGGTTCCCGGTCGCCGCAGGTCTCCCCGTGGCGCGTGACGACGCGATACCGTGGCGTTCCTTTTCCCCACATGATCCTCGTGGCCGCCCTGGAGGTTCCGTGGTACAGGCGTACATCCTGATCCAGACCGAGGTCGGCAAAGCGTCGACCGTCGCCGAGACGATCAGCAAGATCCCGGGGGTGACCCAGGCCGAGGACGTGACAGGACCGTACGACGTGATTGTGCGCGCCCAGGCCGACACCGTGGACGACCTCGGCCGCATGGTGGTCGCGAAGGTCCAGCAAGTGGACGGCATCACCCGCACTCTGACCTGCCCGGTGGTGCACCTGTAGCCCCCGTCTACCCTGTGCCGGTGAACTTCTTGCGTCACCGGCCGCTCGCTCTGCCCGCGCTCGCCCTGTTGATCGTCGTCACGGGCTGCTCCTCAGCAGACGACAGCGCCGCGGTCACGGTTCCCGTGCCGGACGGGAAGGCCGCGAAGCTGTGCCGGAACCTGGACAAGTCGCTGCCGTCGAAGGTGGACGGCCTGAGCCGCGACGATCCCGAGCCCCGGTCCGCACTGACCGCGGGCTGGGGCAGCAGCCCGGCGATCATACTGCGCTGCGGTGTCGTACGGCCGCCCAGGATGACCGACCCCAAGGTCGCCACCGGTGCGGATCCGGATGCGGTGGGGGGTGAGGTGAACGGGGTCGGGTGGCTGATGGAGAAGCGGGACGACGGGTCGTCCCGCTTCACGACTTCGTCGCGGCTCGCCTATGTCGAGGTGACTGTTCCGTCGGGTCGGGACACCTCGGGGGCGCTTGTCGATCTGGCTGCGGCCATCAAGAAGGCAGTGCCGGAAGGGATTGCCAACTAGGCGCTGTATGTGGCCTGTTGCGTTGTTGGGTGCGCGTCCGTCGTGGCTGGTCGCGCAGTTCCCCGCGCCCCTTCAGGGGCGCTTCACCTCAGGCCTGTTGAGCGGCGCAGCGCCGCCTGCACCAGGCGATCCACCAGCTCGGGATAGTCCACTCCCGTCTCCTGCCACATCCTCGGGTACATGGAGATCGGGGTGAAGCCGGGCATCGTGTTGATCTCGTTGATGACGAACTCGCCGTCCTCCGTGAGGAAGAAGTCCGCGCGGACGAGACCCTCGCAGGACGCCGCGTCGAAGGCCTCGACCGCGAGGCGGCGGACCTCCGCCGTCTGGTCCTCGGTGAGGGGGGCCGGGACGATGCCGTCGGCCGAGTCGATGTACTTGGCCTCGAAGTCGTAGAAGGCGTGCGCCTGAACGGGCGGGATCTCGGCGGGTACGGAGGCACGCGGGCCGTCCTCGAACTCCAGCACCCCGCACTCGATCTCGCGCCCGCGCAGCGCGGCCTCCACGATGATCTTCGGGTCGTGGCGCTGGGCCTCGGCGATCGCCTCGTCGAGGCCGCTCAGCTCGTCGACCTTGGTGATGCCGAACGACGATCCCGCGCGCGCGGGCTTCACGAACAGCGGCCAGCCGTGCTCGCCGGCGAAGTCGATGATCTTCTTGCGGGCGGCCGACTCGTCGCGCTCCCACTCACGCGGCCGGATCACCACGTACGGGCCGACCTTGAGGCCGAACGACGTGAACACCCGCTTCATGTACTCCTTGTCCTGGCCGACGGCAGAGGCGAGCACGCCCGCGCCGACGTACGGGACACCGGAGAGCTCCAGCAGCCCCTGGAGGGTGCCGTCCTCGCCGTACGGGCCGTGCAGCACGGGGAAGACGACGTCCACCTCGCCGAGGGCCTTGGGCACCGATCCCGGTTCGCTGTAGACGACTTCGCGGTTCGACGGGTCGACGGGGAGGACCACTCCGCCCTCCCTCGACTCGGCGAGCTGGTCGACGTTCGGCGCCTTGCGGTCGACGATCGCCATGCGCTCCGGTTCGTCCGCGGTGAGCGCCCAGCGGCCGTCCTGGGTGATGCCGATCGGCAGGACGTCGTACTTCGTCCGGTCGATGGCACGCAGCACGGCGCCGGCGGTGACCACGGAGATCCCGTGTTCGGAACTGCGACCGCCGAAGACGACGGCCACACGCGGCTTACGGGACGGCTGCCCGGGGCTCTGGGGGAGGTTCTCGGTGCTCATATCGGGTTGAGGGTACCCGGTGGCGGTGCGCTGAGTCAGCGCCCGCAGACCCCTGTTGCTCAGCGTCGTTCGGGCTTGGCGCTGCGCGACATCAGTTCCTTGAGAGCCACGACGGGAGGCTTCCCCTCGTGCACGATGCCGACGACCGTCTCCGTGATCGGCATGTCGACACCGTGCCTGCGGGCCAGATCCAGCACGCTCTCACAGGACTTGACGCCCTCGGCGGTCTGCTTGGTGACCGCGATGGTCTCCTGGAGGGTCATGCCCCTGCCGAGGTTGGTGCCGAAGGTGTGGTTGCGCGAGAGGGGCGAGGAGCAGGTCGCCACCAGGTCGCCCAGGCCCGCCAGTCCGGCGAAGGTGAGCGGGTCGGCGCCCATCGCGAGGCCGAGGCGGGTGGTCTCGGCGAGGCCTCGCGTGATGAGCGAACCCTTCGCGTTGTCGCCGAGGCCCATGCCGTCCGCGATACCGACGGCCAGACCGATCACGTTCTTGACGGCGCCGCCCAGTTCACAGCCGACCACGTCGGTGTTGGTGTACGGGCGGAAGTACGGGGTGTGGCAGATGCTCTGGAGTCGCTGGGCCACGGCGTCGTCCGTGCAGGCGACCACGGCGGCGGCCGGCATCCGGGCGGCGATCTCCCGGGCGAGGTTGGGGCCCGTGACGACCGCGATGCGGTCCTGGCCCACCTTGGCGACGTCCTCGATGACCTCGCTCATCCGCATCGCGGAACCGAGTTCGACACCCTTCATGAGGGAGACGAGGACCGTGTCGGGGGCGAGCAGGGGTGTCCACTCGGCCAGATTCCCGCGCAGGGTCTGCGAGGGGATGCTGAGTATCGTGAAGTCGGCGTCGCGCGCTGCCTCCGCCGGGTCCGTGGTGGCACGGAGGTTCTCCGGGAGTTCGACACCCGGGAAGTAGTCCGGGTTCGTCCGCGTGGAGTTGATCGCCTCGGCGAGTTCGGGGCGCCGCGCCCACAGGGTCACCTCGCAGCCGGCGTCGGCGAGCACCATGCCGAAGGCGGTCCCCCATGATCCAGCGCTGAACACCGCCGCCTTGACCGGCTCGCTCACTTGCCCTGCCCCTCTTCCTGAACTTCCCGTGTTTCTGCTGCTTCTGGCACTGCGGCTTCTTGCACCGCGGCTTCGTGCACCGCGGTTTCGTGCACGGCCGCCGACTGCGCCCGCGGTCCTTCTCCGGCCGCCCGGGCGACGGCTCTCTCCTGCGCGTCCAGCGCGTCCTGCGCCTCTTCCGCGGCCGTGCGGCGGCGCTGCTCGATCCGCTCCTGGCGCGGGTCGTAGGGGATCTCGGGCGCCTTCTCGCCGCGGATCTCCTCCAGCAGGCGGGTGACCGCGGCCATGATGACCTCCGTCGTCTCCTTCAGGAGGTCGGGGCTCATCTCCTTGTCGTAGAACCGCGTCAGGTCCACGGGCGGGCCCGCGAGGACATGGTGGGTCTTGCGCGGAAGGAGGTTGAGCTTCCTGGCGTACGGCGGCAGCAGTTCGTTCGCGCCCCACTGGGCCACCGGGATCACCGGGCACCTGGTCTGCAGGGCGACCCGGGCCGCGCCGGTCTTGCCGGTCATGGGCCACTGGTCCGGATCGCGGGTGATGGTGCCCTCGGGATAGAAGACGACGCATTCGCCGCGCTCCACGGCGGCGATCGCGGCACGGAAGGCGCTCAGCGCGTCGGTGGTCTCGCGGTAGACGGGGATCTGTCCGGTGCCACGCATCATGGTGCCGACGAATCCCTTCCTGAAAAGCCCGCTCTTCGCCAGAAAACGCGGAACACGGCCGCTGTTGTACTGGTAGTGCGCGTAGGCGAAGGGGTCCGCATGCGAATTGTGGTTCACCGCGGTGATAAATCCGCCCGCCGCCGGAATGTTCTCCATTCCGCGCCAGTCCCGGTTGATCAGAACCACCAACGGCGGTTTGCAGATGACCGCCGCGAGGCGGTACCAGAAGCCGATTCTGCGGCGGGGCACGCGGGACACCTTCCTCTAAGGCCTGGACCAGGACCTCTGCCGGTGGACCCGGGGGCCGCACAAGTGTCGCCCCGGGCTTCCGGTCTGTCGAGAACACCGTACGCCCCGGTACCGACACCGCCGGATGGGCTTTGATGACAGCCAGGTGACAATGGTTGCGGCCAGGAGAGCACCGGTTGAGCAGCCGGGGTGGACGAGGGAGGGACGGAACGCTCGTGCAGTGGACAGTGGTCATACCCCTCAAACCCCTGGCTCGGGCCAAGAGCAGGCTCGCGGACACCGCCCACGACGGACTCCGCCCCGGTCTCGCCCTGGCCTTCGCCCAGGACACGGTGGCAGCGGTGCTCGCCTGCACGGCGGTCCACGATGTGGCGGTCGTCACGAACGACGCCCTGGCCGCCCGTGAGCTGGCGGCCCTGGGAGCCGCGATCGTCTCCGACGAGCCCCTGGGCGGCCTGAACGCCGCTCTGGCGCACGGAGCGGCGGTCGTACGGACTCGACGGCCCGACAGCCCTGTAGCCGCCCTGAACGCCGATCTGCCGGCCCTGCGCCCCCCGGAGCTTGCCCGCGTCCTGACTGCCGCCGCCGAATTCCCGCGCGCCTTCCTCGCGGACGCGGCCACCGTCGGCACCACTCTGCTGACCGCCCGGCCCGGTCAGGAATTGCTTCCGCATTTCGGTCCGCATTCCCGTATCCGCCACCAGGACTCCGGCGCCGTGGAACTCGGACTCACCTCGGTGAATTCCGTACGCCAGGACGTGGACACCGGCGACGATCTGCGGGCGGCGCTCGCCCTGGGCGTGGGGACACGGACGGCGACCGCCGTCGAGGGACTGCTGATCGCGGGCCAGTAGGCTGCCTCCATGCAGGCGACCGCGTACACCTACGACGCCGGAACACGCAGCGGCAGTGTGCTGCTCGACGACGGCACCCCCGTCACCTTCGACGCGCCGGCGTTCGACGCGGGCGGGCTGAGGCTGTTGCGGCCCGGGCAGCGGGTGCGCATCGAGGTCGAGGGAGCGGACGGCTCCCAGGGCGGGCCCGGGGGCACCCCCCGGATCACGCTCATCACGCTGCAGACCTTCTGAGACACCGACCTTCCGGGCGCCGCCCCTTCCGAGCGCCTCCAGGAGGTCCGGACACGCCGCGGGCCGGACTCCCTCGGGAAGTCCGGCCCGGCGCGTGAGTGCCCTTGCGCCCCTACTTGGTGCGGGCGGTGGCCTTCTTGGCGGTGGTGGTGCGAGCCGCCGACTTGCGGGCCGGGGCCTTGGTCGCCGCCGTCGCCTTCTTGGCCGCCGGGGCCTTCTTCGCGGCGGTCTTCTTCGCCGTGGCCGTGGTCTTCTTGGCCGTGGTCTTCTTCGCCGTGGCCGTGGTCTTCTTGGCCGTGGTCTTCTTCGCCGTCGCCGTCGTCTTCTTCGCCGGCGTCGCCTTCTTGGCCACGGTCTTCTTCGCGGCCGTCGCCTTCTTGGCGGTGGTGGCCTTCTTCGCCGCGGCCTTCTTGACCGTTGCGGCAGCACTGCCGCCGGTCAGGCTGCCCTTGGGCGCCTTCTTGACCGCGACCTCGCCGCCACGCGGGAGCTTCTTCGAGCCGCTCACCAGGTCCTTGAAGCCCTGGCCCGCACGGAAGCGGGGGACGGAGGTCTTCTTGACCCGAACCCGCTCACCCGTCTGCGGGTTGCGGGCGTAACGGGCCGGGCGGTCGACCTTCTCGAAGGATCCGAAGCCGGTGACCGAGACCCGGTCCCCGCTGACCGTCGCGCGGACGATGGCGTCCAGGACCGCGTCGACCGCCTCGGCGGCCTGCTGACGGCCACCGACCTTGTCCGCAATGGCTTCTACGAGCTGCGCCTTGTTCACGTCTTCCCCTTCGGAGACATTGCCAGAACGAAAGTGTTCAAGCTTTTTCGCACGTTAGGCAGATATATACCGCAAATCAAACACGAAACGGGCTAATCACCCTTGTGCCGCAACGAACTCGGGCTGTCACGGAGTTCCTCAGCGGTCCTCGTCGGGGATTCGACCCTCGTCGAGGTCCGCCGTGAAGCGTTCCAGCCGCCTTGTCGCGTCGGCGAGATCGTGCTTGGCCGCGGCCGTAATGACCAGCAGCTTCCGGGTCAGCGCCATCCGTACGCCCTCCGGGACTTGCAGTGCGCGCACTCTTGTGTGCGCTTCCTTCAGTTGGGCCGCGACCGCCGTGTAGAGCTCGAGTTGGCCGTCGCGTTCCATGCACAGATTGTGCCATCTGGGGCGAGTTGTCGCCTGCTCAGGGGGCAACTGCCGCCTCAAACGGCCTTCCGTGTCCACCTCGACGTCGATGTGTCAAGACCCGCGTACCCCATCAACACCCTTTCTAACATGGGAAGTTGGGAGGTCCTGGCGTGGTGCGCAAGAGGGCCCGGAGGCAGAAACAGCTGTACCCCCAATCGTGGCGATCGGGGGTACAGACGGGGTGTTGCAGTGGCCGAAACCCTACTTGCGAAGGGCCTTCCGGCTCAGACCTTGAGCGTCCACGGCTTGTGCGAGGGCCTCTTCGCCTCGTACGCCGAGATCTCGCCCTCGTTCTGCAGGGTGATGGAGATGTCGTCCAGCCCGTTCAGCAGCCGCCAACGGGCGTTCTCGTCGAGCTCGAAGGCCGCGGTGATGCCCTCGGCGCGCACCTCGCGGGCCTCCAGGTCGACCGTGATCTCGGCCTCGGGGTCGCTCTCCGTCAGCACCTGCAGCGCGTCCACGATCTTCTGCTCCAGAACCACCGTGAGCAGGCCGTTCTTGAGCGAGTTGCCGCGGAAGATGTCGGCGAAGCGCGACGAGATGACGGTCTTGAAGCCGTAGTTCTGCAGCGCCCAGACGGCGTGCTCGCGCGAGGAGCCCGTACCGAAGTCGGGGCCGGCGACCAGGACCGTCGCGCCCTTGCGCTCGGGCCGGTTGAGGACGAAGTTCTCGTCCTTGCGCCAGGCCTCGAACAATCCGTCCTCGAACCCGTCCCGCGTGACCTTCTTGAGCCAGTGAGCAGGGATGATCTGGTCGGTGTCGACGTTGCTGCGGCGCAGCGGGACGGCCCGGCCGGTGTGCGTGGTGAATGCTTCCATGGCTGATCAGACTCCAGCGGGCGTACGGGCATCGGCGTCGGACAGGTCGGCCGGGGAGGCCAGATGGCCCAGTACGGCCGTCGCGGCGGCGACCTGCGGCGACACCAGGTGCGTGCGGCCGCCCTTGCCCTGCCTGCCCTCGAAGTTGCGGTTGGAGGTGGACGCGGAGCGCTCACCGGGGGCCAGCTGGTCGGGGTTCATGCCCAGACACATCGAGCAGCCCGCGTGCCGCCATTCGGCGCCGGCCTCCTTGAAGACCACGTCCAGGCCCTCGGAGACGGCCTGCAGACCGACCCGCACCGAGCCGGGGACGACCAGCATCCGTACCCCGTCGGCGACTTTGCGGCCCCCGACGATGGCGGCGGCGGCGCGCAGGTCCTCGATGCGGCCGTTGGTGCACGAACCTACGAAGACGGTGTCCACCTTGATGGAGCGCAGCGACTGCCCGGCCTCCAACCCCATGTATTCCAGGGCCTTTTCGGCGGCGAGGCGCTCCGAAGCGTCTTCGTACGAAGCAGGGTCGGGGACGGACGACGAAAGCGGCGCGCCCTGGCCGGGGTTGGTGCCCCAGGTGACGAACGGCGCGAGCGCGGCGCCGTCGATGACGACCTCGGCGTCGAATTCCGCGTCGTCGTCGGTGCGCAGCGTCTTCCAGTACTCCACCGCCGCGTCCCAGTCCGCGTCGGCGGGCGCGTGGGGGCGGCCCTTGAGGTACTCGAAGGTGGTCTCGTCGGGGGCGATCATGCCCGCGCGGGCGCCGGCCTCGATCGACATGTTGCAGATGGTCATCCGGGCCTCCATCGAGAGCTTCTCGATGGCGGAACCGCGGTATTCCAGGATGTAGCCCTGGCCGCCGCCCGTACCGATCTTCGCGATGATGGCGAGGATCAGGTCCTTGGCGGTGACTCCGTCGGGCAGTTCGCCGTCGACCGTGATGGCCATGGTCTTGGGTCGGGCCAGCGGCAGCGTCTGGGTGGCCAGCACATGCTCGACCTGCGAGGTGCCGATGCCGAACGCCAGCGCGCCGAAGGCGCCGTGCGTGGAGGTGTGGGAGTCGCCGCAGACGACGGTGGTGCCCGGCTGGGTCAGCCCCAGCTGCGGTCCCACCACGTGGACGACGCCCTGCTCGACATCGCCCAGCGGGTGCAGCCGCACACCGAAGTCGGCGCAGTTCTTGCGCAGCGTCTCCAGCTGGACCCGGGAGACCGGGTCGGCGATGGGCTTGTCGATGTCGAGGGTCGGGGTGTTGTGGTCCTCGGTCGCGATGGTGAGGTCGAGGCGCCGCACCTTACGGCCGTTCTGGCGCAGACCGTCGAAGGCCTGCGGGCTGGTCACCTCGTGCAGCAGGTGCAAGTCGATGAAGAGGAGGTCGGGCTCGCCCTCGGCGCGCCGGACGACGTGGTCGTCCCAGACCTTCTCCGCGAGTGTCCTACCCATCGCTTTCCCTCCGGCCGGCCTGTGTGGGCGCCGGCCCATCTAGATAGAGATCTTGTGGAGGCGAACCGCCCGTACCCCTTGTCCGGGCATCCGCCGCCGGGCCCGTTGGTCGGCGGGCCGCTGTGTCTTCCAGAGTGGCGCGTTCCACCGGAAAATGAACTTGCGTTTCACAGAGTGAGACGCGAGTATCGTTTCATGGACAACAGTAGCGGCGTCGGCGTTCTGGACAAGGCAGCCCTTGTCCTGAGCGCTCTGGAGTCCGGTCCGGCCACCCTCGCGGGTCTGGTCGCGGCGACCGGACTGGCACGACCCACGGCACATCGTCTCGCCGTGGCCTTGGAACACCACCGCATGGTGGCGCGCGACATGCAGGGCCGTTTCATTCTCGGCCCCCGCCTGGCGGAACTGGCGGCGGCAGCGGGCGAGGACCGCCTCCTGGCGACGGCCGGCCCGGTTCTCACCCATGTCCGCGATCTGACGGGCGAGAGCGCGCAGCTCTACCGCCGCCAGGGCGACATGCGCATCTGCGTCGCCGCGGCCGAGCGCCTCTCGGGCCTCAGGGACACGGTCCCGGTCGGCTCGACGCTCACGATGAAGGCGGGCTCGTCGGCCCAGATCCTGATGGCGTGGGAGGAGCCGGAGCGTCTGCACCGCGGTCTCCAGGGCGCCCGCTTCACCGCGACAGCGCTGTCGGGCGTGCGCCGCCGGGGCTGGGCCCAGTCCATCGGCGAGCGCGAACCGGGCGTCGCCTCGGTCTCCGCCCCCGTCCGGGGCCCGTCGAACCGCGTGGTGGCCGCCGTCTCCGTCTCGGGCCCGATCGAACGCCTGACCCGCCACCCCGGCCGTATGCACGCCCAGGCGGTCATCGACGCGGCGGCCCGCCTGTCGGAGGCCCTGCGCCGCACAGGCTGACAGAGGGTACGAACGTCAGGAGAAGGCCAGCCTCAACGCCGCGGCGAGCCTTCACTGACAAACGCACCGAGGGACAGCCGCCTGCTTTCAGGGGCGCGGGGAACCGCGCGACCAGCCACAGCGCACCCGCACCCGCCCCACAACAGAACCCCTACGGCGCCGACCGATGAGCAAACCGCTCCTTACCGGTACGCCCCCGCCGCTCCACCGGCAACACCCCGTGCGCCGCCGCCAGCCCGAACGCCGGCATGTCCGCGTAGATCGACTCGTACGACCCCTCAGGCACCACATACGTCTCGTGCCACAGCCCCACATGCTGCCGAACCTTCCCCTCCCGCTCCTTGCGGTTGAGGGCACCCCACGCCTTGTGATGGAACATGTCCGACGCCGAGGCGTACGCGTACAGCTTCTCCTTGGACTCCCAGTACTGGACGACGTAGTACGTCCGTGGCGACGCCGTCAGCATCACGTGTTTCAGCAGCCCGCGCGAAGGATCCTTCGTCAGCTCCCGCAGCATCCGCGGCATGGCCGTGAACACCGGGAGCCAGTGATGCACGGCCCAGAAATGGTTGATGCGCATTCCGATGAGCAGAACGACGACATCCCCCTCGGCTGCCGCTGTCGTACGGCCCGCGTTGGGCTTCGCGAACATGGAACCTCCCCCGTCGGGACCGCGTCCCGTTGGCTAGCGGCACTATCCGACCACCGCGTGCTTGGATCGTGCCGTTGTCCGAGGAAAGGCACAAGGCATGCGGCTGGCCGAGTTGAGCGAGCGCAGCGGTGTGTCCACCGCCACGATCAAGTACTACCTGCGCGAGGGGCTGTTGGCGCCCGGCCGGCAGATCAACACGACGACCGCGGAGTACGACGAGGGTCATCTGCGCCGACTGCGACTGGTGCGTGCGCTGATCCAGGTGGGCCGTATCCCGGTCGCCACCGCCCGTGAGGTGCTCGGCCACGTCGACGACGATTCCCTGGGCCGCACGATCCGCCTGGGCGCGGCCTTGTGGGCGTTGCCGCAGGGCGCCGAGCCGGACGAGGAGGACCCCGCCGTGGTCGCCGCCCGCCGGGAGGTGGACCGACTGCTGGCGAGCCTCGGCTGGGAGACCGCGCGTGAGCTGAGCCCTCTCTCCCCCGTGCACCGCTCGCTGGTGGTGGCGGTGGCCGCGCTGATCCGGCTGGGGTATCCCTGGGACGCCGAACTGATGGCGCCGTACGCGGAGTTGATGCACCAGGTGGCGAGACGGGACCTGGACTATCTGGAGACGCACGCGTCGGACGCGGAGCGGGTCGAGACGGCGGTCGCGGCGACCGTGCTCTTCGAACCGGTGCTCACGGCACTGCACCGGCTGGCCCAGGAGGAGGAGTCGGCGCGGCGGTACGGGCTGTAGGCGGGCGCCTGGGCACGTGGCCGCAGGACGCCCACACATGACCGCACATGCAGAATGGCCCCCCGCCGAAGCGGAGGGCCACTGTGCCTGACGTACCCCCGACCGGATTCGAACCGGCGCTACTGCCGTGAGAGGGCAGCGTGCTAGGCCGCTACACAACGGGGGCAAGATCTTGAGTGGATCTGAGCTGGTCTACCTGGACTCGAACCAAGAATGACGGTACCAGAAACCGTAGTGTTGCCAATTACACCATAGACCAAGGCGATTTAGAGTAAATCGTACCCCCGACCGGATTCGAACCGGCGCTACTGCCGTGAGAGGGCAGCGTGCTAGGCCGCTACACAACGGGGGCCCTAGCGATCCTGCATGAGAGTCAGCGGGTGCGACCCGGTCTGACCCTCCGGGAAGGATCTGTACCCCCGACCGGATTCGAACCGGCGCTACTGCCGTGAGAGGGCAGCGTGCTAGGCCGCTACACAACGGGGGCTTGTGTGGATTCTGATCTCCACGGGTGCAGATTTGAAGCAATCTGCGAGCTGGCCTACCTGGACTCGAACCAAGACTAACGGAACCAGAAACCGTCGTGCTGCCAATTACACCATAGGCCACTGGAACGCGAGCCCCTGCGGAGCTCCTGTTCTAGCTTGCACCCCCGGTTCCCGGCCTTTCGGCCCGCTCTCCGGCGGCGCAGGAAGAACATTACCCGAAGGTGGACGGCGCTCCAAAACGGGTATCGGCGCCGAGGATCGCGGGGAGTTCGGCGAGAGAGGCGATCCGGTGCGGGCCGGTGGAAGCCTGCTCCGCGCCGCCGGGGCCGCCGCGGTCGATCCACACGGACAGCATCCCGGCGTCGACGGCGCCCCGTCCGTCGATCTCCGGATGGTCACCGACGTACGCCACCTGCTCCGGAGACAGGCCCAGGGCGTCGCAGGCGGCGTGGAAGGCCTGGGCGTCCGGCTTGTGGACACCCAGCTCGGCCGCGCACAGGACCGCCTCGAAACGGTCGCGGACGCCGAGCACGCGCAGCTTGCGGTCCTGCACGCGGAGGCTGGAGTTGGAGAGCACCCCGTGCCGGTGGCTGGCGGCGAGGAGGTCGAGGACGGGCAGCACGTCCGGGAAGAGCGCCCACGCGGCCTCGTAGTGCACGACGTAGCGGTCGAACCAGGCGTCGGCCTCTGCGTCGGTCAGCTCCTCGCCCAGGAACGTCCGCACCCGCTCACGGCGCTGCCCCTGGAAGTCGACCTCCCCCGCCGCGAACCGCGCCCACTGCCGGTCGGTGGCCTCCTGCCAGCGGTCGAGGGCCTGCTCGACGGTGGCGTACCCGTCGAGCAGGCCCTCGACGGCGAGCTGCTCCCGCATGCCGGCGCGGTTCGCCGTGGTGTAGTCGAAGAGGGTGTCGTCGATGTCCCAGACCACGGCTCGGATCGTCATGACACCGACGGTACCGCCCGAGCGGAACGGTCAGTCGTGCTGGCCCCACCACGTGAACCGGGACGGTTCGATGCCGTACTGCTCGACCACGCTGTACGGGCTGGTGTAGAGGCCGTCACCGCTGGAGGAGGTGCGCAGGTAGTTGCCGTTGGCGTTCCGGAACCTGTGGTCGTCGCCGTTCCACCACTGCCCGCCCGCGCTCCCGCAAGGGCTGGTCCAGACCGAGTTGGTGACGGTCTTCTCGTCGGTGGTGAGGCATTCGCCGTTGGCCCTGCTAACGAACCTGCGGTTGACCCCGTAGACGTTGGTGTACGTGTCGCTGCCCCAGGACCAGTTACGGGTGTCGAGGGCGTCGTTGCAGGTGGCTCCCCAGACCGCGTCGCTCACGGTCGACGAGGTGATACAGGCACCGGTGCGCTCGTTCGAGTACGACCACCAGGTCTCGGCGGACGCGGTGGACAGGGAGCCCGCGGCGGCGAGCATGAGGGCGCCCAGCCCCACGGGGACGGTGACTCGCAGTGTCCTTCTCCGAGAAGTCATGATCGCGACGATTCCGCGAGCGGCGAGCGCCCTCATGAATCATTTGTGAACATGCCATAACCACCGCACGAACAACGCGGGGCGGGCGACCACGGCCGCCGCCCCGCGTTTGGGTGCCGTGCTACGCCGTCAGCTTCGCCAGTGCCGCGTCGATGCGGACCAGCGTCTTCTCCTTGCCCAGGATCTCCAGGGACTCGAAGAGGGGCAGACCGATCGTGCGGCCGGTGACGGCCACGCGGACCGGGGCCTGGGCCTTGCCGAGCTTGAGGCCGTGGGCCTCGCCGGCGGCCAGGACGGCCTCCTTCAGGGACTCGGCGGAGGTCCAGTCCGCGGCCTCCAGCTTCTCCCTCGCCGTGATCAGCAGGGCGTCGCTGCCCTCCTTCATCGCCTTTGCCCACGACGCCTCGTCGGAGGCCGGCTCGGGCAGGAACAGGAAGTCGACGTTGTCCGTGATCTCCGAGAGGACCTTCAGGCGGGTCTGGGCGTGCGGGGCGATCGCCAGCCACTTCGTCTCGTCGAAGTCCTCCGGCGCCCAGGGGGCGAAGGGGGCGCGGAGCCAGGGCGCGCAGCGCTCCGTGAAGTCCTTCACGTCCAGCAGCCGGATGTGGTCGGCGTTGATCGCCTCGCACTTCTTCAGGTCGAAGCGGGCCGGGTTGGGGTTCACGTCCGACACGTCGAAGGCGGCGACCATCTCGTCGATCGCGAAGATGTCCTGGTCGGCCGAGAGCGACCAGCCCAGGAGGGAGAGGTAGTTGAGCAGGCCCTCCGGGAGGAAGCCGCGCTCCCGGTAGAGGTTCAGCGACGACTCCGGGTCGCGCTTCGAGAGCTTCTTGTTGCCCTCGCCCATCACGTACGGCAGGTGACCGAAGGAGGGCACGGACTTCGCGACGCCCAGTTCGATCAGCGCCTTGTACAGGGCGATCTGCCTCGGCGTCGACGACAGCAGGTCCTCGCCGCGCAGGACGTGCGTGATCTCCATCAGCGCGTCGTCGACCGGGTTGACCAGCGTGTACAGGGGTGCGCCGTTGGCTCGTACGATCCCGTAGTCCGGGACGTTCTCGGCCGTGAAGGTCAGTTCGCCGCGGACCAGGTCCGTGAAGGTGATCGTCTCGTCGGGCATCCGGAAGCGGACGATCGGCTTGCGGCCCTCGGCGGTGTACGCCGACACCTGCTCGTCGGTCAGTTCGCGGCAGTGGCCGTCGTAGCCGGAGGGCCGGCCGGCCGCGCGGGCGGCGTCGCGGCGGGCGTCCAGCTCCTCCGTCGAGCAGTAGCAGTGGTAGGCGCGGCCCGCTTCCAGGAGCCTGGCCGCCACGTCCTTGTAGGTGTCCATGCGCTGCGACTGGCGGTACGGGGCGTGCGGGCCGCCGATCTCGGGGCCCTCGTCCCAGTCGAAGCCCAGCCAGCGCAACGAGTCCAGCAGCTGCTCGTACGACTCCTCGGAGTCGCGGGCCGCGTCGGTGTCCTCGATGCGGAAGACGAAGGTGCCGCCGGTGTGGCGGGCGTACGCCCAGTTGAACAGGGCCGTACGGACCAGGCCCACGTGGGGGTTACCGGTGGGCGACGGGCAGAACCGTACTCGGACGGCGGGGTCGGATGCGCTAGCCACGCTTGACAACCTTGTTGGTGAGAGTGCCGATGCCTTCGATGGTGACGGCGACCTCGTCGCCGACGGTGAGCGGTCCGACGCCTGCCGGGGTGCCCGTGAGGATCACGTCGCCGGGGAGCAGCGTCATGGCCTCGGTGATGTTGACGATCAGGTCCTCGATGGAGTGGATCATCTCGCTGGTGCGGCCCAGTTGGCGTTGCTCGCCGTTGACCGTGAGCTGGATCGTGAGGTCGGACGGGTCGAGGTCCGTCTCCACCCAGGGGCCGAGGGGGCAGCTGGTGTCGAAGCCCTTCGCCCGGGCCCACTGCTTCTCGCGCTTCTGGACGTCCCGCGCGGTGATGTCGTTGGCGCAGGTGTAGCCGAGGATGACGTCCTTGACGCGCTCGCGCGGGACCTCGCGGCACATCCGGCCGATGACCACGGCGAGTTCGGCCTCGTGGTGCAGTTCCTCGGTGAAGGAGGGGTACCGGATGTCGTCGCCGGAGCCGATCACCGAGGTGGACGGCTTGAAGAAGGCGAACGGGACGTCGGGTACCTCGTTGCCCAGTTCCCTCGCGTGCTCCGCGTAGTTGCGGCCGTAGGCCACGACCTTGTTGGGGAGCACCGGCGGCAGCAGCCGGACCTTGTCGAGGGGGACCTTCGTGCCGGAGAGCTCGAAGTCGGCGAACGGGATGCCCTTGATGATGTCGAGGACTAGTTCGTCCGGCTTGTCGCCCTCGACCGCGCCGAAGGCGACGTTCCCGTCGATGGAGAATCTGGCGATGCGCACGGGATTCCTGCGCCCCTCTGCTGGTCCGGCTGGAGTCTGACGGTCCAGGCTAACGCGCCGTGGCCGGGCGCCTCGCGCAATATGGCGAGGGCGCCCGAGCCCTTCGTGGACCTCCGCCCTGCGGAGAGCGGACACGAGGAGGCACAGGCGCCCTTGACAGACGGACATTCACGGGGTCCGCCCTGAGCAGCGGGCGGCACTCGCGCGTACTACTCCCCGACGGAGGCCGCGACGGGGGCGTCCATGAGAATGGTGCGGCGGGGGTTGGCGGTCTGGGTGGGGAGGTCCACGGAGTGTTCCGGCTGCTCGACGGGCGTCAGCTCGTCGGCGTCCGTCAGGTGCGCCAGCGTCGTGCGGCGCGGGTTTGCGATGTTGTGGAACATCGTCGTCGTCTTCACTGTTGTAGCCCTCGACCCTGTCGTGTCCGGGCGCCCGGACGGGCGGGGAGCCGCCGTCCGCGCACGGGTTGTCGGATTTGCCATCTCTGTAAAGCGTCAGGCTAAACACGCGCTTCCCCGGGGAGGTCATCGAGACCCCCGAACAGCATGTGAGTTTGCTCACGAATCCATGGGCAAACGGGTCAATTCCGGCCCCCAACCCCCCTCCACGAAACGGACATTGCTTCACTGAAGCCCTCATTCCGCTCCTGATCATGGCGACCTGGACACCCGGACTATCCATGCGACTCGTGGATTTTCGTCCGGTATGCGGGGAATCGCTTTCTACGCCTCGTGACACAACGCTCACGAGGCGTCATCGTCGTCACACCGTGACCCGTTGGCCTTGTTGGAGATCCGGCACTGTGCTGGAATTCCACGAACCGCCGCGGGATGACGAGCCGGCGCACAGGGGGCGCGAACGCAGCGCCGAGCGGCGGCACGTTAGGGGGAACCGCGCCGGGTTACTCACGACCACCATGGGGGGCGTATTTCAGGGCGCCCCCTAGACGCCGACACCGTCCGTCCGTTCACGCGGAAGGGCGCCTGGTCCAGAGGTTGCGACGCTAGTGCAGGGACGTTTCAAGAGGGATGGCAGCGCTTCGGCGGAGCCGGAGCCACACAACGGAGCCGGTAACGGTTCCTCCCCCCAGCACGCCCAGAACCCGGGCCAGGCAGCTCTGACCGGCGACAACGGCGAGCGGTCGGCGCGTCTCGGCAGTGGTGCGCCCGGCGGCAAGGGCTCGGCCACCGGTGGGCCCGCGCCCGCCGCGCCGCCGGTGAAGCCCGCCAAGGGTTCGACCGGCCCCGGTGCGCGAATAGCCCTGCGCAACTGGCGTATCTCGACCCGTCTGGTCTCGCTGCTCGCGCTCCCCGTGGTCGCGGCGACCTCGCTCGGCGCGCTGCGCATCAGCGACAACATGGACGACATCCAGCAGCTCGACAACATGCGGCTGCTGACGGACATCACCAAGCAGGCGACCGAGCTCTCCGCCGCGCTCCAGGAGGAGCGCGACCAGTCGGCCGGTCCGCTCGCGCACGGCGCCCCCGCCACCGACTACAGCGTCAAGGGCGTACGCGACAAGACCGACCGGGCCCTCGCCAACTTCATCGACGGCTCCGAGGAGATCGACGCCGCCAGCAAGAGCGGCAACCTCCAGGGTGTTCGCGACAGCCTGGTGGGCCTCGTCTCCGCGCTCGGCAATCTCAGCGAGATCCGAAGCAACGCCTTCGAGGACCGGAACAACTCGACGCAGACGGTCGAGGCCTACCACCGGCTCGTCACCCAGTTGCTCGACCTCTCCCAGGACATGGCCGAGGCGACCAGCAACCCCGAGATGATCACGCGTACGCGCTCACTGGCCGCCTTCTCCTCGGCCAAGGAGTACGCGTCGATCCAGCGCGCGGTCATCGCGGCGGCGCTGCCCGAGGACAACAAGACGCAGGGCAAGCTGTCGGAGAACGACCGGCTCTACGCCGAGTCGGCGCTGAACAGCCAGGACTCCGAGCTCGACAGCTTCAAGAGCATCTACGGCGACGGCTCCGAGGACCTCCTCAAGCCGATCGACGACGGCAGCCCGACGATCACCGCCGCCGACGTCTACGCCAAGCGCATCCTGGACAGCAAGGAAGGTATCCAGGGGCTGCAGAAGCGCTCCTACAAGGACTGGATCGACGACGACTCGGCGAAGATCCAGCAGATGAAGACCATCGAGATCACGCTGCTCAGCGAGATGGAGCAGAAGGCTCGTGAGCTGCGCAACGAGGCCGAGCAGGAAGCGATCATCTCCGGTGCGCTGATCCTGCTCGTGCTCGGTGTCTCCCTGGTCGGCGCATTCGTCGTCGCCCGGTCCATGATCCGCTCGCTGCGCCGGCTCCAGGACACCGCGACCAAGGTCGCCCAGGACCGGCTGCCCGAGCTGGTCAAGCAGCTGTCCGAGTCCGACCCGCAGGACGTCGACACGTCCGTCGAGTCGGTCGGTGTGCACTCCCGGGACGAGATCGGCCAGGTGGCCGCGGCCTTCGACGACGTGCACCGCGAGGCCGTCCGGCTGGCCGCCGAGCAGGCCCTCCTGCGGGGCAACGTCAACGCGATGTTCACCAACCTCTCGCGCCGCTCCCAGGGCCTCATCCAGCGTCAGCTGTCGCTCATCTCCGAACTGGAGTCCCGCGAGGCCGACCCGGACCAGCTGTCCTCCCTCTTCAAGCTCGACCACCTCGCGACCCGTATGCGCCGGAACGGCGAGAACCTTCTCGTCCTCGCCGGTGAGGAGCCCGGCCGCCGCTGGACCCGTCCGGTCCCGCTGGTGGACGTGCTGCGCGCCGCCGCCTCCGAGGTGGAGCAGTACGAGCGCATCGAACTGTCGTCCGTGCCGACCACCGAAGTGGCCGGCCGGGTCGTCAACGACCTCGTCCACCTGCTCGCCGAGCTGCTGGAGAACGCCACGTCGTTCTCCTCCCCGCAGACCAAGGTCAAGGTCACCGGTCACGCGCTGCCCGACGGCCGCGTCCTGATCGAGATCCACGACACCGGCATCGGCCTCTCGCCCGAGGACCTCGCGGCGATCAACGAGCGGCTCGCCGCGCCGCCCACGGTGGACGTGTCGGTCTCCCGCCGCATGGGTCTGTTCGTGGTCGGCCGCCTCTCGCAGCGCCACGGCATCCGGATCCAGCTGCGTCCGTCCGACTCCGGTGGTACGACCGCGCTGGTCATGCTTCCCGTCGATGTCGCCCAGGGCGGCAAGAAGCCCGCTCCGGGCAAGGCCGGCCAGGGCGGTGCCCCCGCGGGCGGTCCCGCGGCGGCGCAGGCCGCCGCCGGTGTGGCCGCGGCTCGCCGGGGCGGTGGCCAGGGCGCTCCCGCCGGTGGCGGGCTCCTCGGCGCCGGTGGCGCGCCGCGCGGCCAGGTCGGCTCGGGCCAGGGTGCACGGGCCGCACTGCCCGGCCGGGACGCGGGCGGTCGCCCGGGTGGCCAGGGCGGAGCGCCGCGCGGGCCCCAGGGTCCCGGTGCTCCTCAGCAGGGCGGCAGGCCGGCTCCGGCGGGCGCGGGTGCGGGCGGCTTCGGCGGCCAGGCACCGGGTGCTCCGCAGGGCCTCCAGGCCGCCGGCGGCTTCGGTGACGGTCCGGGCGGACGCCAGGGCCAGGACGCCTTCGGCAACAACGGCAACACCAACGGACGTCAGGACTCCTTCGGCGGCTCGCGTGGTCCCGTACCGCCTCAGCGCGGGGAGGGCCAGGGCGGCGGGCGCCGTCCGCAGCTCCCGCCCCGGGGCGGTGCGCGTCCGGAACTGCCCGGTGGCAACGCGCCGGCGCGTCCGAGCTGGAGCGACGAGAACGCGCAGCCTCCGGTACCGCGTGCCTCGCTGGACACCCCGCGCGGTCACGAGGAGCCGGACTCCACCTCGCGGATGCCCCGCGTCGACGACCGGCACGGCCCGGCCTCGACGTCGGAGATGCCGGTGGTTCCGCGCCTCGACGATCTCCAGAACCCGGGTGTCACCTCCGAGTTCGCCCGCCCCGACTTCAACGCCCCGCGGCCGGGCGGCCCTTCGGACACCGGCCAGTTCCCGCTGCCCGGCTACAACGGCTCCGGCGACACCAACGGCCGGCAGAACAACGGGTCGTACGTCCGCTCGGACGTCTTCGGCACCCCGCCCGGCGGACCTCAGAACCCGCAGGGCAACGGGCAGTTCACACCGTCGTCGTACGACAGCGGTTCGACGGGCCAGTTCCCCGTGCCGACCGGGTACGACTCCGGCTCGACCGGCCAGTTCCCCGCGCCCACCGGCTTCGACGGCCGGGGCCCGGTGCCCCGCCGCCAGGACCCGTCGTCCACCGGCCAGTTCGAGCGCCCTCAGCCGGGCGCGGGCCGTGGCCCCGCGGACTTCGGCGGCGCCCGTCCGCCGGTCCCGCCGCGCCCGCCGCAGCCGGAGGCACTGCCGCCGGCCGGTCCCGGTGACGGTCGGACCCCGCTGTACGACACCCTGGAGACCAACTGGTTCCACGGGCAGGGTCAGCAGGGGCAGCAGCCGCCATCCAACGGCAGCAGCAGCAACGGGAGCAACGGCAACGGTTCGGCGCCCTCGCAGCCGTCCTCCGTGCCGGCTCCCCCGCGTCCGGCGACCGCGCCGGCCGCGACCGGCTCCTGGCGCACCTCGCCCAACGACGAACTGGTCCGGCAGGCCGAGCGCGTCCGCCAGCCGGCCGCCGGTGGCGTCACTACTTCCGGCCTTCCGCGCCGGGTCCCGCGTGCGAACCTCGTACCGGGTACGGCTCAGCAGCAACAGCACCAAAGCGGTCCGGCGGTCTCGCGTGCGCCCGATGACGTGCGCGGCCGGCTGACCAACCTCCGTAGGGGCATCGCCCAGGGTCGGCAGGCCGGTACCGGCTCCGACCAGACGGGCAGCTTCCCCAGCCCCACTCACCAGCAGGAGCGATAGTTGAGCCAGATGAGCCAGGCGGCACAGAACCTCAACTGGTTGATAACCAACTTCGTGGACAACACCCCCGGGGTGTCCCACACCGTCGTCGTGTCCGCCGACGGCCTCCTGTTGGCCATGTCGGAAGGCTTCCCCCGGGACCGTGCCGACCAGCTCGCGGCCGTCGCGTCCGGACTCACCTCGCTCACCGCGGGTGCCTCGCGCATCTTCGAGGGCGGCACGGTGGCCCAGACGGTCGTCGAGATGGAACGAGGCTTCCTCTTCCTCATGTCCGTCTCGGACGGATCGTCGTTGGCGGTCCTTTCCCACCCCGAGTGCGACATCGGCCTTGTCGGCTACGAGATGGCGCTTCTGGTCGACCGGGCGGGCGCAGTGCTCACTCCCGACCTGCGTGCCGAACTACAGGGCAGTCTTCTCCACTGACCGCTCCGGATCCACCCGCCTCACCAAAACACCGTCCGGCCGCCACATCTCCCCCACCGGCCCTGTCAGACGGCACGACTGACCGACGCTGTCCCGCCCGGAGGATTCATGACCCCGCCCACCGCCTCTCATGATCCGTACGCTCATACGTACGAGGATGAGGGCGACCAGCCGCTGGTAAGGCCGTACGCCATGACCGGCGGCCGGACCCGGCCGCGCTACCAGCTCGCCATCGAGGCGTTGATCAGCACGACGGCCGACCCGGCCCAGCTGATGGGTCTGCTGCCCGAGCACCAGCGCATCTGCCACCTGTGCCGCGAGGTCAAGTCGGTGGCCGAGGTGTCGGCACTCCTCGCCATGCCTCTCGGTGTGGCCCGCATCCTCGTCGCGGACCTCGCCGAGGCCGGACTGGTCGCCATCCACCAGCCGGGCGGCGACGAGAACAACGGCGGTGCACCAGCGGTGACACTGCTCGAAAGGGTGCTCAGTGGACTTCGCAAGCTCTGACGGGGGCCGGGCCACCACCTCCGCGAAGATCGTGGTCGCGGGTGGATTCGGCGTGGGCAAGACCACGTTCGTGGGCGCCGTCTCGGAGATCAACCCGCTGCGTACCGAGGCCGTGATGACGTCGGCCTCGGCGGGTATCGACGACCTCACCCACACCGGGGACAAGACCACCACCACGGTGGCCATGGACTTCGGCCGTATCACCCTGGACCAGGACCTGATCCTGTACCTCTTCGGTACGCCGGGCCAGGACCGTTTCTGGTTCATGTGGGACGACCTGGTGCGCGGCGCGATCGGCGCCGTGGTCCTGGTCGACACCCGCCGGCTCGCGGACTGTTTTCCCGCGGTCGACTACTTCGAGAACAGCGGCCTGCCCTTCGTCATCGCCCTCAACGGCTTCGACGGGCACCAGCCGTACAACCCCGAAGAGGTGCGTGAGGCGCTCCAGATCGGCCCGGACGCTCCGATCATCACGACGGACGCCCGGCACCGCTCGGATGCGAAGAGTGCGCTGATCACGCTGGTCGAGCACGCGCTCATGGCGCGCCTGCGGTAGATCAATTCGACTATGCCCTACGGCAGTTGTCGTAGATACACCGGAGTCGACTGTGGCCTTTGACACGGTCGACCCCGGTGTTCATAACGTTTCGACAGAGATATCCGGTGGTATGGCCACGCGTCGCGGTCGCCCGGTCTCGCTGTGCTCACATCGGCCCCGCCTTTTGGCGGGGCTCGTTCTTTATGACCGTTTTATCTGGGGCTTACATCGCTATGGATCTTCGCATTCCGACGTTTGGAAGAGCGAAGGCCGACGTGCTGGAATGCCTGAACTGCCTAATAGTCAAAGACGTACCCCTGTGGAGGGTCTTTGACTTACCGGCTCTGAGAGACTGCGGCACAACGTTGGTGCCTTCCGCCGAGAGGTTGTTGGTCGAGTGAGGCGAAGCAAGAACGGTCCCGAGCCGTCGGCACGGGGCAACTTCACCCCGCCGCCGCGCGGAGCGGCGCCCGGCCCTGTGCCCGGCTCCGAGCCGATGGCGCCACCCGCTCCGAGCGGCAGCCGATTCTCCCCGCGCAACTGGCGCGTGCCGACCAGGCTGAACGCGATCCTGCTCATACCCGTGGTGGTCGGCCTGATCATGGGCGGCTTCCAGGTGAAGAGCTCGATCGACACCTGGCAGCAGGCCGAGGACGCGGAGAAGACCGCCCGCTTCGTGCAGGCGGCCCTGGTCTACGGCGACGCGCTCTTCCAGGAGCGCGACATCACCGCGGCCCCCCTGCTCCAGGGCAAGGGCGAGGACGACGAGACGGTCGTCAAGGCCCGCGCGGTCACCGACAAGGCCGCCGACGCCTTCGACGCCGCCGCGCAGAACATCCCGCAGCGGGCGAGCCTGGAGCGCCGCCTGAAGCTCTTCCGCGAGGTCGAGCCCCAGCTGGAGACGGTCCGGGCGGCCGCGTACACCTCCAAGCTCACCGGTGTGCAGTCCGAGGAGAGCTACACCGCCATCACGCACACGCTGATGGAGTTCTCCAACGAGCTGGGCCTGGGCACGGGCAACAAGACGTACTCGACGGCCTACGGCCGTACGGTCTACGCCCTCTCGCTCACCAAGGCCGCGCTGTCGCTGGAGCGTGCCATCGGCATGCACCTGCTGATCAAGCCCGGCCCCGGCGAGAGCAACTTCCAGAGCCAGAAGATCGCTCTCTCCTCGTACGCGTACCTGGAGCGGATCGCCATCGCCGAGTACATCGGCGGCGGCACCGAGTCGGACGCCAAGAAGCTGCAGGACGCGAGCGCACAGGTCACGGCCCAGGGCAAGGAGATGGCCGCGCAGGCCACCCAGGCCGCGGCGGCCAAGGGGGAGACGTACGTCCCGCCGCCCTCCGACCCCAGCCAGATGATCGCGGCCCTCGCCTCGCTCTCCACGACCGACACCAGTGACCGCGCCAACCTCGCGGCGAAGGGCATCACGCCCCAGAACTGGTGGGCGGTCAACACGCTCAAATACAACATGTACCTGAAGCTGGAGTCGAACCTCTCGCAGAGCGCGGTGGACGAGGCCGCCGGCATCTCCGACGACGCCAAGCGCGACGCGTTCATCGTGGGTGCGGCCGTCGTGGTCGCCCTGCTCGCCGCGTTCATCCTGGCCGGCATGGTGGCCCGCCAGATGAGCCGCGCGATGCGCCAGCTGCGCAACGCCGCCTTCGGTATCGCCGAGCAGCGCCTGCCGATGCTGGTCGACCAGCTCTCGCGCACCGACCCCGGACGCGTGGACACCCGGGTCGCCGCCATCCCCATCAACACCACGGACGAGATCGGCGAGGTCGCCCGCGCCTTCGACCAGGTCCACCGCGAGGCGGTCCGACTGGCCGCCGAGCAGGCCCTGCTCCGAGGCAACATCAACGCGATCTTCACCAACCTGTCGCGCCGCAACCAGTCCCTGATCGAGGGCCAGCTGACCCTGATCACGGACCTGGAGAACAACGAGGCCGACCCGGACCAGCTGGAGAACCTCTTCCGTCTGGACCACCTCGCGACCCGTATGCGCCGCAACGGCGAGAACCTCCTCGTCCTCGCCGGCGAGGAGCCGGGCCGCCGCTGGGACCAGCCGGTCCCGCTGGTCGACGTCCTGCGTGCCGCCTCCTCCGAGGTGGAACAGTACGAGCGTGTCGAGCTGTCGGGCGTACCGGAGGCCGAGATCCACGGCCGCGCGGTCACCGACCTCGTGCACCTGCTCGCCGAGCTGCTGGAGAACGCGACGACGTTCTCCTCCCCGCAGACCAAGGTCCGCGTCACCGCGACCCGTCTCCCCGACGGCCGCATCATGGTCGAGATCCACGACAAGGGCATCGGCCTCACCGCCGAGGACTTCGCGGACATCAACCACAAGCTGGCCAACCCGCCGACCGTGGACGCCGCGATCTCCCAGCGCATGGGCCTGTTCGTGGTCGGCCGGCTGTCCGACCGGCACGGCATCCGCGTCCAGCTCCGCCCCTCGGGCGAGCAGGCCGGTACGACCTCGCTGGTCATGCTCCCGGACGCCATCACCCACGGTGGCGGTGGCGAGCAGCAGATGCAGCGCGACGAGTTCACCGTCTCGCAGATCATCCCCGAGCAGCAGCAACAGCAGCAGTACGTCGGCGAGAACTTCCAGGCCGGCCAGATGCAGCCGATGCGTACGGCGGCCGAGCTCGGCTTCGACGACAGCCGCTACACCGAGGTCCCTGACGACATCCGTGAGCTGGACCCGGTGGGCCGCTCCCTGATGCGTGAGGAGCGCCGGGCGCAGCTGGAGGCCCAGGCACACCCCGAGTCGGGCCCGCAGGACGCCAACGAGGCCCCCGCGTACGGCGACGACTTCAGCGCGCCGAACAGCCAGACCCCGGCCCTGGAGGAGCCCTTCGTGGGCTACGACCAGCAGACCGGGTACGAGGAGCGGCAGCAGCCGTCGTACGAGGAGCCGTACTTCAACGGGAACAACGGTTTCCCGCAGACGGACGACTTCCAGGCGACCGGCAGCGAGTACCCGTCGACGAACGGCGGCTACCCGTCCTCGAACGGCAACGGTGGCTACCCGGAGCCCGCGTACGCGGAGCCCGTCCAGGAGGAGCCCGCCCCGGTCCACGCCTCCGCCCCGGAGAGCTTCTCGGCCTTCGAGGAGCGGCGGTACCAGGACGACTGGCCGCAGCCGGACGGTTACCAGAACGGGCACAGCTCCGAGTACGCTCCGGAAACGGAATCCGCGCAGGCCGCTGACGTGAGTGAGCGAAATCACGTAGGCTTCGAGCGTCCGGGACCGGCGCCCTCCGCCGCCCACGCGCTGACCGATGCCGGGCTCCCCCGCCGTGGATCCACCACGAGCGGTACCAGCAACGGCACCTCCCGGCAGCACGTGGGCCAGGAGACTCCGGCCCCCGCCCCCGTCTCCGTCCCCGCGGAGCAGAACGGCAACGCGAACGGAAACGGGAACGGAACCGGTCCCGACGACTGGCGCTCGGCCAACGACGAGCGCTGGCAGCAGGCCTCACAGCTCCGCAAGCCCAAGGCGGGCGGGGTGACCTCCTCCGGCCTGCCGCGCCGGGTACCGAAGGCCAACCTGATCGAGGGAGCCGCGGAAGCGACTCTCCAGAGCGGCCCGTCGGTCTCCCGCGCCCCCGAGGACATCCGGGGCAGGTTGAGCAACCTGCGCCGGGGCGTCCAGCGGGGACGCACCGCAGGTAGTGAGACGAACGGCCAGGCCACCAGGAACCATCATGGTGGGCCTGACAGCACCTACAACCAGGAGCGTTAGTGTGAGTCCGATGAGCCAGGCGGCGCAGAACCTGAACTGGTTGATCACCAATTTCGTGGACAACACCCCTGGGGTGTCGCACACAGTGGTGGTCTCCGCCGACGGACTCCTGCTGGCGATGTCCGAAGGCTTTCCGCGGGACCGTGCGGACCAGCTCGCCGCTGTCGCCTCCGGTCTGACCTCTCTCACCGCGGGTGCCTCGCGCATCTTCGAGGGCGGCAGCGTGAACCAGACGGTCGTGGAGATGGAACGGGGATTCCTGTTCATCATGTCCGTTTCCGACGGTTCCTCCCTCGCGGTGCTTGCACATCCCGAGGCCGATATCGGTCTCATTGGGTACGAGATGGCGCTTCTGGTCGACCGTGCCGGTACGGTCCTGACACCCGATCTGCGTGCGGAGCTCCAAGGGAGCCTTCTCAACTAACAGTCAGACGGTGCGTTTTGGCGTCTCGGGGCGGTAGGTTTCGGACGCGGCTCCACAGTGATGCGGTGCCCGGCACAGTCGGAGGAGGAGAAGAAAGTGGCAACACCCCCAGGCGGTTCGCCCTCGGGCAATTGGTCGTACGGCCCTGGCCAGGGTCAGGGCCAGGGTGACCAGAACCGGTACAACTTCCCCTCCGCACCGAGTCACCGTCGGCAGCAGCCGTACGCACCCCAGAACCCTCAGGGTCCCGGGCCGTCGCCGTACGACCAGCCGCCGGCGCCACGCATCCAGCCCGTGCAGCCGCAGCGCCGTTCTTCGGAGCCGTCGCCCGCCGGGGGTGCGAGCAATCCCCTGGTGCGTCCGTACGCCATGACCGGCGGCCGGACCCGCCCCCGCTACCAGCTCGCCATCGAGGCGCTGGTGCACACCACTGCGCAGCCTCACCAGATGCAGGGCCAGTTGCCCGAGCATCAGCGAATCTGCAACCTCTGCCGAGAGATCAAGTCGGTGGCCGAGATCTCGGCGTTGCTGACCATCCCCCTCGGCGTGGCCAGGATCCTCGTCGCCGACTTGGCGGAGGCAGGCCTGGTCGCCATCCATCAGCCCGGCGGCGACGAAAGCGCCGGCGGGCAGCCAGACGTGACTTTGCTCGAAAGGGTGCTCAGTGGACTTCGCAAGCTCTAGCGGAGGGCCTTCCCGCTCCACCACGTCCGCGAAAATCGTGGTGGCGGGCGGCTTCGGCGTGGGCAAGACCACGTTCGTCGGGGCCGTCTCGGAGATCAATCCGCTGCGTACCGAGGCCGTGATGACGTCCGCGTCGGCGGGCATCGACGACCTGACGCACACCGGGGACAAGACGACGACGACCGTCGCCATGGACTTCGGCCGCATCACCCTGGACCAGGACCTGATCCTGTACCTCTTCGGTACGCCCGGCCAGGACCGCTTCTGGTTCATGTGGGACGACCTGGTGCGCGGCGCGATCGGCGCGATCGTCCTCGTCGACACGAGGCGCCTTGCGGACTGCTTCCCGGCTGTCGATTACTTCGAGAACTCGGGGCTTCCCTTCGTGATCGCCCTGAACGGGTTCGACGGCAACCAGCCGTACAACCCGGACGAGGTCCGGGAGGCTCTGCAGATCGGGCCCGACACTCCGATCATCACGACGGACGCGCGTCACCGTGCGGACGCGAAGAGCGCGCTCATCACTCTCGTGGAGCACGCGCTGATGGCTCGACTGCGGTAGGTACGTGGTTCTTGCGGCCACTGGGCTGCCATGGACGGTTGTACGCCGTCTGCGGCAGCCCAGTGGCTTGTCGCGCAGTTCCCCGCGCCCCTAAAGACGGGGCTCCGCCCCGGTCTTTGCCTGCCCGCAGCCGACGCACACACGAAGTGGCCCCCTTCCGCAGTGCGGAAGGGGGCCACTTCAGTAATCAGGCTCAGTGCCAGCTGTGCGGGGCGCGGAAGCCGCCCTCTCGCTCCAGACGGCGCCAGCCGGCCTTCGGGCGTCCGCGGTGGGCCGGGGCCGTCGCCGGTGCCGATGCCGCACGGGCCAGGAGGATCGCCGTGATGGCGGCGACTTCCTCGGGCTCGGCGTGGCCCTTCTCGACGCGAATGTCAGAAGTGTTCATAGGTCACAGTCTCCGTGAGAGAGGTTTCCGCGAATGGACCGCGAAGGATCCGCTGGGTTACCGAGCGGGATCACTGAGGGGGGTTGCCGTGCTTTCGCGAGGGCAGGTCGGCGTGCTTGCTCTGCAGCATCGCGAGCGACCTGATGAGCACCGAACGCGTCTCGGCCGGGTCGATGACGTCGTCGACCAGACCGCGCTCGGCGGCGTAGTAGGGGTGCATCAGCTCGGACTTGTACTCCTTGACCATCCGAGCCCTCATCGCCTCGGAGTCTTCGGCATCCGCGATCTGACGGCGGAAGATGACGTTGGCGGCACCTTCCGCGCCCATCACGGCGATCTCGTTCGTCGGCCAGGCGTAGGTGAGGTCGGCGCCGATGGACTGGCTGTCCATGACGATGTACGCGCCTCCGTACGCCTTGCGCAGGATCAGCGAGATCCTCGGAACGGTCGCGTTGCAGTAGGCGTACAGCAGCTTCGCGCCGTGCCGGATGATTCCGCCGTGCTCCTGGTCGACACCCGGCAGGAAGCCGGGGACGTCCAGCAGCGTGACGATCGGGATGTTAAAAGCGTCACACATCTGGACAAAACGCGCAGCTTTTTCCGATGCCTCGATGTCCAGGACCCCGGCGAGACTCTGCGGCTGGTTGGCGACGATCCCGACGACCTGGCCGCCGAGCCGGCCGAGCGCGCAGATGATGTTGCGGGCCCAACGCTCGTGGATCTCAAGGTAGTCGCCGTCGTCGACGAGCTCCTCGATGACCTTGGTCATGTCGTACGGCCGGTTGCCGTCGGCCGGGACGAGGTCCAGCAGGATGTCGCCGCGCCGGTCGGCGGGGTCCTCGGAATCAACGCTCGGCGGGTTCTCGCGGTTGTTCTGCGGGAGCATCGCGAGGAGGTAGCGGACCTCGGCGATGCAGGTCTCCTCGTCGTCGTACGCGAAGTGCGCGACGCCGCTCGTCTCGGCGTGCACGTCGGCGCCGCCGAGACCGTTCTGGGTGATCTCCTCACCGGTGACCGCCTTGACGACGTCCGGGCCGGTGATGAACATCTGCGAGGTCTCGCGGACCATGAAGACGAAGTCGGTGAGGGCGGGGCTGTAGGCCGCGCCGCCGGCGCACGGGCCGAGCATCACGCTGATCTGCGGGATGACGCCTGAGGCCTTGGTGTTGCGCTGGAAGATGCCGCCGTACCCGGCGAGGGCGCTGACGCCCTCCTGGATACGGGCGCCGGCGCCGTCGTTGAGCGACACCAGCGGGGCCCCGGCCGCGATGGCCATGTCCATGATCTTGTGGATCTTCGTGGCGTGGGCCTCACCCAGCGCGCCGCCGAAGATACGGAAGTCATGGGCGTACACGAAGACCGTACGGCCCTCCACCGTGCCCCAGCCGGTGATGACACCGTCGGTGAACGGCTTCTTGGCCTCCAGGCCGAAGCCGGTCGCGCGGTGCCGGCGCAGCTGCTCGACCTCGTTGAAGGAGTCCGGGTCGAGGAGCAGCTCGATGCGCTCCCGGGCGGTCAGCTTGCCCTTGGCATGCTGCGCCTCGGTGGCCTTCTCACTGGGTCCGGCCAGAGCCTGCGCACGGATCTGGTGCAGCTCGGCCACACGCCCACGCGCGTCCGTCGGTTCCCCCGTCGGCTCGCCCGTGGACTCACCCTGCGCCTCATCCAAAACGGTCATGTAGCGACCTTACGAAGCCGAGCGAGAAAACCGGGCCGTCGACTCCGTACAGTCTCCGGAGCGTTTTCCTGGTACCCCTGAACAGAACAACATCGGCATGCAGCCGACCCGACTGATCAGAGGGCATGCGCGTTGTAGGGGTTCCACAAAGCAGTCGCGGCGAGAACCCTGTCACGTCGGACGAGAGTACGACACCTAGAGTGATGGAGTCATCACTTCACAGACAAAGTTGAACTTTGAACGGAATGGAACTACGGTGTCTCTCGTTGAAGTGATTCAAGCTTCAACAACTTCGGTACCTCGTCCCCAAGGAGTCACGTCATGAGCATCTTCGGCCGCAAGACCACCGCTGACAGCGACGCCGCCACCTCGTCCGTGGCGACCGCGGTGGCTCCCGAGCTCGCCGCGCTGACCGGCGACTACACGATCGACCCGTCCCACACGACCATCGGCTTCGTCGCCCGGCACGCCATGGTGACGAACGTCAAGGGCAGCTTCCAGGAGTTCGAGGGCAGCCTGCACCTCGACGGCGCCGACCCCGCCAACTCGACAGCCTCCCTCGACATCACGATGAACAGCATCGAGACGGGCTCCGCCGACCGTGACGGTCACCTGAAGAGCGCGGACTTCTTCCGCACGGACGAGTTCCCGACGATGACGTTCCGCTCCACCAAGGCCGAGTCCCTGGGCGGCGACGACTACCGCATCACCGGCGACCTGGAGATCCTCGGCACCACCAGGCCGATCTCCATCGACCTGGAGTTCAACGGCACGGCGAAGGACCCGTTCGGCAACGAGCGCGTGGGCTTCGAGGGCAAGGCCGAGATCCTGCGCTCGGACTGGGGCCTGACGTGGAACGCGGCGCTGGAGACGGGCGGCGTGCTGGTGTCGGACAAGATCAAGCTGAACTTCGACATCTCGGCCATCAGGAACGCGTGACGCCACGCCTGCCGCTCCGGATGCCGCTGAGCCGGCACCCACGGAGCGGAGACGAACCGCCCGCCCGGTCGTTCCCCGACCAGGCGGGCGGACGTGTATCGGTGCCCCGACTCCCGTTCAGGCGGACGGAGTTGCCGCCCCTCCCGCCAGTCCGGCGACGGCTGCGGCGAGGCGTGCGGCCCGGATCTCCGGCGTACGGGCCTTGAGCAGCGGCAGTACGACCTGGTACTGATCCGTCCTGCCGAGCGCCCCGAAGGCCGCCTTGGCCACGGGGTCGCCCTCCAGCGCCGCGAGGAGGTCGTCCGGGACGGAGGCGTTGCGCTGGGACTCGTACGCCGCCTCCCATCGGCCGTCCGCCCTGGCGGCGTCCACCTCCGCGAAGCCGCCGGGCCGCATCAGCCCGGCCGCCGCCAGCTCGGGCACCCTCCGCACATTGACCATCGACCACTGGCTGCCCGGCCTTCGTGGCGTGATCTTCTGGAGGAAGTGCGAGGCGTCGAGGCTCTTGCGCTGCCCGGTGATCCACCCGTGGCAGAGGGCCATGTCATTGACCTCACCCGCGGTGACGGAGACCAGTCCCGAGCCCTTCTTCGCGACCTTCACCCACAGACCGGCGACCCGCGGTGCCGAGTGGGCGACGAGCCAGGCGTCGAGGGCGGGCGCGTCGGGGAAGGGCATGACGGGTACTCCGTCGAGGGCGTCGCCGGGCTGGTCCGGGGCATTGGCGGGTGGGGTGGTCATGAGGCCACAGTAGGAGAGATCTAGGACAGAAACTGTCCTACTGGCGCCCACACCGCCGGGGAGCGGTACGGCCGCCGGTGGCCGGGGCCTCCGCCTCCGGAATAACCCGATGCGTGGCCCCCGCCCGCGAGTTAATCTCCGACCATGACCTGGCTCCCCCGCGATTTCGTCCATCCGCTGCACGTCGACGTGCCCGGCGGACTTCACCTGCGGCCGATTCGCGGGGCCGACGCCGCGCTCGACCACCCGACCGTCATGGGCTCGCGCGAGCGGCTGTGGAGCATCTTCGGGGAGGCCTGGGGATGGCCGGCCGCCACCATCACGTACGAGGCGAATCTCGCCGATCTGGAGCGGCACGCAGCCGAGATCGACGCCCACGAGTCCTTCAACTACGTACTGCTCAATGACGACGAGACCGTCGAACTCGGGTGCGTCTACATCGATCCGCCCGAGAAGGCGGGCGCCGACGCCGAGGTCTCCTGGTGGGTGGTGGACAGTGCCGTGGGGGGTGCGGTGGAGCAGGCCCTCGACGCTCTCGTGCCGCAGTGGATCGCCGAGGACTGGCCCTTCGAGAAGCCTCGGTTCATCGGGCGCGACTTGTCCTGGGCGGAGTGGCTGCGGCTGCCCGACGCCGCCGCGTAGCCCCCGGCCCCCGCCCCCGATCCAGCCCGATGGCTCGATAGCCGCGGCTGGATTTCGCCCCTTGTGGGGGCACTCACAGCGTTCACATAATCCTTCAACAGATTTTGACCAGCTCATGCCATCAAAAGCACGAGTTCTTTCTGTTGATTTGGCATGGGCCTGACATTTCTGCGTATGTCCAACCCCCCACGGAAGGCATCACGTTGAAGAAGCTCATCACCGCGCTCAAGAGAGCCGCGGCCGCCGGCGCAGCCGCGCTCGCGATCATCAGCCTGCAGCCCCTCTCCTCCGCGCAGGCCGCACCGGCGCCCGTCGTCGGCGGAACCCGTGCCGCGCAGGGCGAGTTCCCGTTCATGGTCCGGCTCTCCATGGGCTGTGGCGGCGCGCTGTACACGCAGCAGATCGTGCTCACCGCCGCGCACTGTGTGAGCGGCTCGGGCGCCAACACGAGCATCACGGCCACCGCCGGTGTCGTGGACCTCCAGTCCACCTCCGGCCGTGTCCAGGTCAGGTCCACCCGGGTCCTCCAGGCCCCCGGCTACAACGGCACCGGCAAGGACTGGGCGCTGATCAAGCTCGCCCAGCCGATCAACCTGCCGACGCTGAAGATCGCCACCACCACGCAGTACAACACCGGTGACTTCACCGTCGCCGGCTGGGGCGCGGCCCGTGAGGGCGGGGCCCAGCAGCGCTACATGCTGAAGGCCACGGTGCCGTTCATCAGCGACGCCACCTGTAAGGCGTACGGCGGCCTCTACAGCGGTCTCGTCGCCGGCGAGGAGATCTGCGCCGGCTTCGCGGCGGGCGGCGTCGACACCTGCCAGGGCGACTCCGGCGGCCCGATGTTCCGCAAGGACAACGCCGGTGCGTTCGTCCAGGTCGGCATCGTCAGCTGGGGCGACGGCTGCGCCCAGCGGAACGCTCCCGGCGTCTACTCCGAGGTCTCGACCTTCGCCTCGGCCATAGCCTCGGCGGCGTCCACTCTCTGACGCGCCTGAGCAACACCCTCCGTACGACGTCCACGGGCCCGACGCTCTCCAGCGCCGGGCCCGTGCCCGTATCCGTACCTCTAGCCGTACGTCGTAGGGCTTGCGTGGTGAGGGTGGGTGCCCCCGCCGCCCCTGTCCGACCCGTCCTCGGGGCGCCGGCTCAGAAGCCCCCTCCGAAGTCGCCGCCGCCCCCGAAGTCCCCTCCCCCGGATCCGCCCCCGAAGTCCCCGGGGTCGAAGTCCGCGCCGGACATGTCGCCGCCCTCGTAGCCGCCGGTACCCCCGAAGTCGCCGTATCCCCCGCCGTAGTCGGCCGCGTAGGACGGGGTGGCCATCATGCTGCCGAGCATGGTGCCGACGAGGAGGCCGGGGAGGATGCCGCCGCCGAAGTAACCACCCGCCCAGGGGCCGTACGCCGGACCCGCGTCCCAGTACGGGCGGGGCCCCGAGGCGGTCTCCACCTCGCGGACCGCCGGGTCGTGGCCGTCGGCCAGGCGGGCCCGGTCGGCGGCGCAGACCGGGACCTCGCGGGGTGCGCCGCCCGCCGGCGTCCAGGTCGCGTCCCCGACCGACGGGCCGTGACGCGGATCGAAGAAGCAGGGGCCACGGCGTTCGGGCAGCGGGCGGCCCTCGCGGCGCGCGGCCAGTTGCGCGAGCGAGAACCGGCCGTCCTCCAGCGACTGCGTCACCGCGCGCACCTCCTCCGGCCGCCGGGTGGCCGCCATCAGCGACTTCGCCTTGTCGTACGCGTCCAGCGCCCGCTCGTAGTCCGCGCGCATCGCGTCGTCGGCACCCGCCTCGGCGGGATGGAAGTCGAGCCGGTCGAGTTCCTCGCCGAACGCGGTGATGTCCTCGTCGACGACGACCGTCAGCTTGGCGAGCGCGGCCCGCCGCTCCTCCTCGTGCCGTGCGCGGTTGCGCCGGACCAGCGCGTACGCGCCGACGCCACCGGCCGCGAGCACCGTGCCGAAGGCGATCAGCGCCCCCGTGTTCACCCCGCCCTCGTCGCCACCACCCGAGTCGCTCCAGGTGGCCGGCGCCGAACCGCCGACGTTGCCGCGCAGCGCCGCGTCGACGAAGTCGTTGAGCTGGGCCTTCGTATCGCCCGTGCGCTGCGCCGCCGTCACAAGGTTGGCGACCGCCGACCCGCTCAGCACGGTGCTGTCGGCCCGCGCGGCGAAGTCGCCACCGAGGCGGACGGCATACAGCCCCGTGACACCTGTCTCCGTGCGGAGGTTCGTCAACAGGTTCCGGCGCGGCTGGTCGGCCGGAAGGACGGCCACGAAGACGGGCTTGTCCGCGTCCTTGATCCTGGCGGCGAGCGCGTCGGCGTCGGACGAGGACAGCAGGCCGGAGGCTGCCGGGTCCACGTACACCGGGCCCGCGCGCAGCGCTTCGGCGATCTTCGAGAGGTCGGTGGCCGCGTGCGCTCCGGGCGCGGCGGCCGTCAGCAGCGCGAGTACCGCGAGTGTCGCGACGAAGGGCACCAGCAGCAGGCGTACGAGAGGACGGACCAGTACGGCCTTCATGTCTTCGAAGCTACCCGAGTCGGGGGCGAAACGGGGATCGGTCCTGGTGGGGCTCCCACTGCCCCCACCTCACCAGGACCGCTCCCGCATCGCTCAGGCCGCCCGGTACGCGGCCCTCAGCTTCTCCACGGCCGCGCCGTAGCGCCCGGTCAGCAGGAGATGGTCGGCGTCCGCGAAGGGTTTGGCGACGGCCGACGTGATGTCCTGCCCGATCTTCTGCTGCACGATCAGCCGCGCCTGGGTGACGAGGGTGCGTCCCGTCCTCCCGTCGTGCGCCCGCTCGGCCCGGGCCGCCGCGACCGTCAGCGACTTCAGGGTCTTCTCGCCACCCTCCGCGACCTTGGTCCTCGTCGTGAGTCCCCAGCCGTACGGGAACTGCGGATCGTACGTCGGGTCGCCCACGTTGATCGGCAGCTGGGCCTCCGACCTCGGCCAGGTGAGCGGGAGTTGGCCGGTGAACGCGCGCCTGCCGTAGAGCACGTCGGCGACGCCGTCACCCTCGGTGCCCGGCAGCCAGGAGGCGACCAGGGCGTCGATGTCACCGAGCCGGTCGCCGATGAGCTGAGGGCGCCCGGCGACCACCAGCACCGCGCACCTCATCGCCGCGCACACCCGGTCCACCGCCGCCTTGTCGGTGTCGCTCAGTGCCAGATCGTTGCCGTTGCCGACGTCTCCGACGCCCTCGGCGTACGGTGTCTCGCCGACGACCACCACACCCACGTCGTATCCGTCGGTCGGGGCGGAGGCGTCCTTGGAGTAGGTGACGCTGCCGCCGGCCTTCCGGATGCCCTCCAGGACGGTCGTGCCCTCGGTGATGTCCCCGGAGGAGCCCTGCCAGGTGACCGTCCAGCCGCCGGTCTGGTTGCCGATGTCGTCCGCGTCGGACCCGGCGACGTACACCTTCTGGGACTTCTTCAGCGGCAACAGGCCCTGCGAGTTCTTCAGCAGCACCTGCGACTTCGCCGCCAACTGCCGTGCCACCGCCCGGTGTTCGGCCGAGCCGATGTCCGCAGCACCGCTCGTGTCGGCGTACGGGCGCTCGAAGAGGCCGAGCTTGAACTTCTGGGTGAGGATGCGGGAGACGGCGTCGTCGATCCGCTTGCCGTTGATCCGGCCGGCGTTCACCTCGCCGACAAGGGTGGCGTGGAAGTCCTTGTAGGCGTACGGAACCATGATCATGTCGAGGCCCGCGTTGACGGACGTACGGACGTCGGAGGCGTAGTCGCCGGGGATCTGGTCGATGGCCTGCCAGTCGCTGATGACGAAGCCGTCGAAGCCCATACGGCCCTTCAGCACACCGTTGATCATGTCGGCGCGGGCGTGCATCTTCACCGGCCCCTGGCCGTCCCCCTCGACATCGAGGGAGGAGTAGGACGGCATGACCGAGCCGACGCCCCGGTCGACGGCGTCCTGGTAGGGGGCGAGGTGGACCGCTTCCAGTTGCTGCCGGGTGACCTCGGTGACGCCCTGGTCGATGGTGTACGAGCCGGTGGTGGAGGAGCCGTATGTCGTGCCTCCGTCGCCCACGAAGTGCTTGGCCGTGGCGAGGACCTTGTCGTTCCTCTTCAACTCCGTGCCGTTCGCCCGCCCTTGGAGGCCCTGGATCACCGTCTCCATCGACTCGACGAGCGCCGGGTCCTCACCGAACGACTCGTACGTACGTCCCCAGCGTTCGTCACGGGCCACACAGAGACAGGGCGCGAAGTCCCAGGGGATGCCCGTGGCCCGGACCTCCGCCGCGGTCACCTTCCCTGCCCCGTAGGCGAGTTGGGGATCGCGGGCGGCCCCGATGCCGATGTTGTGCGGCAGGATCGTGGCACCGACCAGGTTGTTGTGGCCGTGCACCGCGTCCACCCCGTAGATCAACGGGATCTGGAACCGCGTTGTCCGAGACCGGAGTTGGAAGCCGTCGATCATCTTCGCCCAGGCCGCCGGGGTGTTGGGCGTGGGCGTCGAACCGCCGCCGGAGAGCAGCGAGCCGAGGTCGTAGGAGGCGATGTCACCGGGCGTCGCCGCGAGTGCGCCGCGCTCGGCCTGGGTCATCTGGCCGGCCTTCTCCGCGAGGGACATCCGGGAGAGGAGGTCGGCGACCCGCTGCTTCACCGGCAACTTGCCGTTCAGGTACGGGAGTCCGTGAGCGTCGATGACGATCTGCGGGGTCTCGGCCGGGGCCCTGGCTCCGGTGACCGTGAGCTTGAGCGGGATCGTCTCCGCCGACTCCGCCGCCCTGTCCTTGCGGGTGGGGACCTGGATCGTGCGGGAGGTGCCGGAGGCGGTGCCCGCGGGGAAGGTGAACTCGCCGCGGACGGGGGTGTAGTCGGCGCCGTCCGACGCCGTGCCGCCGGTCGTCGTCTCGTACGTGACCGTCACCGGGTCGGTGAGTGGGGCGGAACCTGTCGTGCCGAGAGTGACGCCGACCGTCGCCGTGCCGCCCTCCTTCACCGGGTACACGGCGGAGTCGGTGGTGACGGACGCCCGCAGCGACTGATCGGCCCTGCCGTACAGTTCGACGCCGTCCATGGCGAAGCGGTCGCTGATCCCGACGGGGAGCGTGAGGGCGTAACCCCAGGTCTCGGTCAGGCCGAGGATCTGGTCGATGCCGCCGACCGGCTGGTAGTCCGTGCGGTACACGAAGTCGGTGAAGGGGATCTCGATCCGCTTCCAGCCGGTGAAGTCGTCGGTGAAGGAGGTCGTCCAGAGTTCGGAGGCCTCGCCGTTGGCGCCGCCGTCCTTCAGTTCGAAACTGACCTTCCTGCCGTTGTCGCGGCCCTCCCACCAGAAGCGGATGCCCTTGCTCGCCGACCAGTCGTGGGCGGGCTCGGCGAAGGCGAAGTCGTGGGTGAAGCCGCCGTAGCCGCTGATGTCGTAGGTGCCGGTGAGGACCTTGGCGCCCTCGGGGGCGTCGGCCCGTTCGGTGAGGGCGAGCCGGGGCGGGTCGTCGGCGTCGCCGCCCCAGGTGAAGATGCCTCCGGCGGGCGGGGAGGCGAAGGGGACCTCGCCCTCGAAGCGGTCCACCGGGACGGGGTCGGGTACCGGGGCGGGGTCGTCCGCCCCGGCCGCCGTGCCCGCGGCGGCCAGGGGCAGCAGCCCGGTCAGCAGAGTGGCGCAGACGAGCAGGGCGGTTCGTCGCATGGACCTTCCCTCGGCTCTAGGAGTCCTTGAGGCCTTGAGTCCACTTGAACACCTCACGTGCACTCGTGGCTGGGAACACGCCGCGAGTCAACAAGTGCCCCTTGGAGCCGTCAAGGCGCCGAACACGCCTCGCGCCACTCTGCCCGAAACCGGTCCTCTACTTGGCGGGCTCCACGCCCGCCCGCAGCAGTCCGTACGTGTAGGCGTCCGCCAGCGCCTCCCAGGACGCGGCGATCACGTTGTCGGCGACGCCCACCGTCGACCACTCGCCCTTGCCGTCCGAGGTGGAGATGAGCACACGGGTCGTGGACTGCGTGCCGTGCTTGCCCTCCAGGATGCGGACCTTGTAGTCGACCAGCTCCAGCTTGGCGAGCGGCGGGTAGATCTTCTCCAGGGCCACCTTCAGGGCGCGGTCGAGGGCGTTGACCGGGCCGTTGCCCTCCGCCGTCGCGACGATGCGCTCGCCCTTCGCGAAGAGCTTGACCGTGGCCTCGTTGGCGTGGCTGCCGTCGGGGCGGTCCTCGACGATCGCGCGCCAGGACTCGACCTCGAAGTACGTACGGGCCCGGCCCTCGGCCTCCGCGCGCAGCAGCAGCTCGAAGGACGCGTCGGCCGCCTCGAACGTGTAGCCCTGCAGCTCGCGCTCCTTGACTCTCGCCACGACCCGGGCGACCAGCTCGCGGTCGTCGCCGAGGTCGACGCCGAGCTCCTTGCCCTTGAGCTCGATCGAGGCGCGGCCCGCCATGTCGGAGACCAGCATCCGCATGGTGTTGCCGACCTGCTCGGGGTCGATGTGCTGGTAGAGATCGGGGTCGACCTTGATCGCCGAGGCGTGCAGGCCGGCCTTGTGCGCGAAGGCGGAGACCCCCACGTACGGCTGATGCGTGGACGGCGTCAGGTTGACGACCTCGGCGATGGCGTGGGAGATACGGGTCATCTCGCGCAGCGCGCCGTCGGGCAGGACCTTCTTGCCGTACTTCAGCTCCAGGGCCGCCACGACCGGGAACAGGTTGGCGTTGCCGACGCGCTCGCCGTAGCCGTTCGCCGTGCACTGGACGTGGGTGGCGCCCGCGTCGACGGCGGCGAGGGTGTTGGCGACCGCGCAGCCCGTGTCGTCCTGGGCGTGGATGCCGAGACGGGCACCGGTGTCGGCGAGGACCGTGGCGACGACCGCCTGGACCTGGGCCGGGAGCATCCCGCCGTTGGTGTCGCAGAGGATGACGACATCGGCGCCGGCCTCTGACGCCGCGCGGACGACGGCCTTCGCGTACTCGGGGTTCGCGCGGTAGCCGTCGAAGAAGTGCTCGCAGTCGACGAAGACACGGCGGCCCTGGGCGCGCAGGTGGGCCACGGTGTCGCGGACCATCTCCAGGTTCTCGTCGAGGGTCGTGCGCAGCGCCAGCTCGACATGCCGGTCGTGGGACTTGGCGACCAGGGTGACGACGGGCGCGCCCGAGTCCAGCAGTGCCTTGACCTGCGGGTCCTCGCTCGCCTTGCCGCCGGCCCGGCGGGTGGCGCCGAAGGCCACCAGCTGGGCGTGCTTGAAGTCGATCTCCTGCTGGGCGCGGGCGAAGAACTCGGTGTCACGCGGGTTGGCGCCCGGCCAGCCGCCCTCGATGAAGCCGACGCCGAAGTCGTCCAGGTGCCGTGCGATGGCCAGCTTGTCGGCGACGGTGAGGTTGATGCCCTCGCGCTGGGCGCCGTCGCGCAGGGTGGTGTCGAAGACGTGGAACGAGTCGTCGGGTTCGCTGGGTTCCGTCATGATCTCAAGGCTCCTGAGGATGTCGATCTCGGTCTGTACCGGAATGACCGGCTCCACCGTCCCTCAATGATCCCTCGCGCTCCTTCTCCGGCTGAAGGTGGGCCAGAAAAGCGAAAAACCCCTCGCGGGTGCGAGAGGTCTGCGCGCGGGTCGAGGACGAAGAGGCCGCCCGTACCTGGTAGTACGTGGCGGTCACTGCGGACCGGCGCGCCTGCTGCCAATAATCGTGGCGAACGAGAGCACGGGGGCAGTCTGGCACAGCACTGCCCCCGCGCTCAGGGGCGTCTCAGCATACGAACCCGGAATGTCCGCAGGACTCAGCGCAGACGGCGCACGAACCCGTCGGCCTCGCCGTTCGTGTCGCCCTTGACCAGCTGCGCGGACGTGCTTCCGAGCCCGAGGAGACGGCCGCCGCCGCCGAACGAGGTGATGTGGACGGAGTTGTCCGTGACCGGCCCGCCGGTGACCGCGGGGCTGGCGAGCCGGGACTTTCCGGTGCGCAGATCCCGTACGTACGCGTTGCCCTGGCCCTGTGGGGCCGCGAACACATAGCCGACGTACCGGCCGTCACGACTGAGCTCGGGCCCGAAGACCGCGGGGCCGCCCGCTCCCTCGTGGACGACGCCCCGGGTCCTGTTCGTCCGCAGGTCGCGGACATAGGTGTTGGTGTTGACCGCACCGCCGGCGACCAAGTCGTCGCCGTAGTACTCGAAGGAGATGATCCGGCCGTTCGCCGAGAGCGACGGGGTGAGGCCGTGGTACGCGGCCGGGGTGCCCCCCGGGGTGACGTCGACCTGTTCCTCGGTGCCGGTGCGGCGGTCGCGCACCCACAGCTGCCCCGGACCGCCGCGCGGCCCGAACTGCGTGTACGCCACATAGCGGGCGTCCGCGCTGATGTCGACGTGGTACGAGCCGCGGTCCGGGTGGTCGCGGTTGGTGATCCGCTCCGTCCTGCCGGTGCGGCGGTCGGCCAGGTAGACGGCCGGATAGATGGGCCGGTCGGCGCTCTCCATCTGGCTGGGCCGGGCGGTGAAGGCGACGTAGCGGCCGTCGTCGGAGATCCGCGCGGCTCCGTGGGCGTACGCGGACGCGCCCGTCGGCGTCTTGCTGACCCGGTCCGTGCGGCCCGTACGGCGGTCGTGCACGTACACGTCCTGGGCCCAGTCGACCTGCGGTTCGGGCCACTTGGCGAGGTTGGTCGCGGTCGAGACGAGCACCACGAACCGGCCGTTGGGGCTGATGGCCGCGACGTCGGTGCCCCGGTCGGCCTGGGCGCCGTCCGACGCGACGCTGACCCGCGTCACCCGGCCCGTTCGCAGATCCCTGACGAAGGCGTCCTCCACGCCGTTCGTGTCGCCCGGGACCAGGTTCCTGGCGTTGGAGTCGAACGCGGCCCAGCGGCCGTCGTCGCTGAGGTACGGCCCGGCCGAGTAGCTGTCTCCCTGCGCGCCCGCGGCCGACACGGTGACCCGCTCGGTCGTGCGCGGCGGCGCCGGAGCCGCCGAGGTCGCCGCCAGCGCGACCGCCCCCGCCGTGATCGCCGCGACGGTCATCGCGCGCGTGATTGCGAACATGTGCTCCCCCGTTTTCCCCTGCCCCCGCAGGGCGCTGTTCCCCCGGCCCCGTGCCGAGGGCTCACCGCGATGCAAACGCACCCCACGCTACGGGTCAATGGGTCTTATTGCGTACAACCCGGACGCGGGTTCACGCGTCCGTGTGGTCCTCGCCGGACAAGGGAACCGGCGGCCGGCAGGTAGCGTCGGGGCGCCTCATCCCGCCTGCAGTCCGGGCAGGAACTCCCCCGCCCCGAACGCCGGTTTGAGGTCGGTGAACCAGGTCGCGTCCTCGTCGTACGCGGCGAAGAACGGGCGGTCGACCAGGGCGGGATCGCGCGCCTGGATCAGGTGCAGCACGAAGACCTTCTCACCGGCCACCTCCGCGACCCCGTCCACGCTCACCTTGCCGGGCATCGCCGACATCACCGGGCCGCGCACGGTACGGGCGAGGCCGGAGACCCGGGAGTGGGCGTCCCGGAAGATCCGGTGGGCGCGGACCAGCGGGACCCCGAAGTAGCCCTGCGGGCCCGTGTCCCGTTCCACGAACTGGTAGTACGGCACCGCGCCCAGTGTCGTCGTCTCGTCCCACAACTCGGCCCACGCGTCGGCGCTGTCGTTGATCCCGGCCACCAGCGGTCCCTGGCAGCGGATCACCGCGCCGGTGTCGCGCACCCGTCGCATCGCCTCCCGTACGACGGCCGGGCGCAGTTCCTGGGGATGTGTGAAGTGGGCCATCAGGGCGAGGTGACGGCCGCTCGCCACGACCTTCTCGAACAGCCGCAGCAGGTCGTCGGCGTCCCGGTCGGTGGTGAAGCGGTAGGGCCAGAAGGCGAGTGACTTGGTGCCGAGGCGGATCGAGCGGATGTGGTCGATCTCCAGCAGCGGGTCGACGTGGCGGCTCAGTACCTCCGTACTCATCACCAGCGGATCGCCGCCGGTGATGAGCGCGCTGCTGACCTCGGGGTGGGCGCGGAGGTAGGCGGTGGTGGTGGCGATGTCGTCGGTGGCGATGCGGAGTTCGGACTCGCCGACGAACTGGGGCCAGCGGAAGCAGTACGTGCAGTAGGCGTGGCAGGTCTGGCCCTGGCGCGGGAAGACCAGCACCGTCTCGGGGTACTTGTGCTGGAGACCGGGCAGCCGGACGCCCTCGTGCACGGGCACGTTGGCGTCCAACTGGCCGGAGGGGTGCGGGTTGAGGCGCATCCGGATCTCGTGGGCCGCGCGCTGGAGTTCGCGGGCCGGGGCGCCGGTGGCCAGCAGGTCCGCGATCTCCCGCACGTCGGGCGCGGGGAGCATTCCCGTCTGCGGGAAGGTGAGCCGGAAGATCGGGTCGCCGTCCGGTACGGCCGACCAGTCGATCAACTCGTCGACCACATAGGCGTTCGTACGGAAGGGCAGCACCGTCGCGACCGCGCGCAGGGCCAGTCTGTCGGCGGGCGACAGTGAACCGACGCGCTGGAGCAGGCCGTCCAGGTCACGGGGGGTGAGGGCGCGGAATCTCGGGCCGCCGCGCGGGGCCGGGTCGTGCGCTGAGCTCATGCTGTGCTGGGGCCTCTATTCCGTGACCAGGGCCGGCGGTCGCAGCCAGACGAAGGCCGCCGCCGGTGCATCGTACTTCTCCGCATAGTGCGCGATGAGCTGTGTGTGCAGCTCCGTTTCGTCGTCGACCACGATCACCTCGTAGGCGGCCGAGGGGGTCCCCAGGGCGTCGCTGTACGCGGAGAGCTGGTCGAGGCGGTGGCGGGCCAGATAGGACACGAGGTCGTGTCCGGCGACGTACCACCGCTCGTCGACGACCACGAACCGGCAGGTGAACTCCCGCCGGGCGGCGGCCGCGTCGACCAGGGTGACCGGCATATGGGTGAAGCGGTCCATGGGTTTGCTCTGCTGCCACAGCTCGTCGAACCGCTGCTCGACGAACGCCCCGAGCGGGGAACGGACGGCGACCTGGAGCTGGACGCCCTCGCCCGAGAGACGTCCGACGGTGAGGAAGGAGACGAGGGAGTGGCCGTCCCAGCGGTAGAGGGTCACACCGGGCGAGGTCGAGCACAGCCGTACGTCGAGCAGGGTGCGGGCGTGGTCGTCGAGGCGGTCCCGGAAGGAGTGCAGGGTGCGGAGGTTGCGCAGGATGTCCCGGCGGATGTCGGCGTGCCGTTCGCCCAGTTCCTGGCCGCGCAGGATGACGGCGAGGGAGTCGGGGTCGAGCAGCAGGATCTGTACGCGGGCCCCGTGCGCGGTGGCGGAGCGGATACCGCGGAAGAGGCGCTCGGAGAACTGGGGGCCGAAGACGTTGGAGAAGGTGTCGAGGATCTTCACGTTGGAGGTCGAGCCGTGCACCTGGGCGCTGAACCACTCGTAGTCGAGGCGGGTGTGCTCGCGCACCCGGCCCTCCTGGGCGCGGCTGATCAGCGGGCCGATCACGAAGACGGTGACGGCGACGCCGAGGATGTCCGTGCCGAGGTTGAGGGAGAGGTTCTGGCCGTAGTTGTCCATGCCGGAGCTGTTCCAGAGCAGGAATCCGGCCAGCGCGGCGAGTAACACGAGGACGGAGAGGCTCTGCGGGCGCCGGGGTTTGCGCAGTTCACGCAGGAGACCGCGCAGACGCGAGCGACTCGGCGGCCGTGCGGTCATACGTTCCCCCTCCCCCGGTGGAATAGGTGGATACCCACCGGGGGAACGCGTTACGCGCAAGGGGCGGATGCCATGAGCGGACCCGCGCCCTGAAGGGGCGCGGGGAACTGCGCGACCAGCCCCCACCGGCCCGCAGACAACGAACTGCCGACCCCGCCAAGCCCTCAGCCGAGAAGGTGCATCCAGCCGTGCCTGTCCTCCGCCGTGCCGCGCTGGATGTCGAGCAGCGCCTCACGCAGCCGCAGCGTGACCTCGCCGGGCTCGCCGCCGCTCTGCTGCCACTCGACGCCGGTGCGCTTGATCGTGCCGACGGGGGTGATGACGGCCGCCGTACCGCAGGCGAAGACCTCGGTCAGGGTGCCGTTCTCGGCGTCGCGCTGCCACTGGTCGACGGAGATGCGGCCCTCCTCGGCGGTGTAGCCGAGGTCGCGGGCGACGGTGAGGAGGGAGTCGCGGGTGACGCCCTCCAGGATGGAGCCGGTGAGGGAGGGGGTGACGATGCGGTCCCCGTACACGAAGTACAGGTTCATGCCGCCGAGTTCCTCGATCCACTTGTGCTCGACGGCGTCGAGGTAGCAGACCTGGGCGCAGCCGTGCTCGGCGGCCTCGGCCTGGGCGAGCAGGGAGGCCGCGTAGTTGCCGCCGGTCTTGGCGTCGCCCATGCCGCCTGGGACGGCGCGGACGCGGTCCTCGGAGAGCCAGATGGAGACGGGCTTGACGCCACCGGGGAAGTAGGCGCCGGCGGGGGACGCGATCACCAGGAACAGGTACTCGTTGGCCGGCTTGACGCCGAGGCCGATCTCCGTGGCGATCATGAAGGGGCGCAGGTAGAGGGACTCCTCGCCGCCGTGCGCCGGCACCCAGTCGCGGTCCTGCCGCACCAGCGCGTCGATGGCCTCGATGAACGTCTCGACGGGCAGCTCGGGCATGGCGAGTCGGCGCGCGGAGTGCTGGAAGCGCAGGGCGTTCTTCTCCGGCCGGAAGGTGGCGACGGAGCCGTCGGGCCTGCGGTAGGCCTTGAGGCCCTCGAAGATCTCCTGCGCGTAGTGCAGGGTCATGTTCGCCGGGTCGATGGAGAGCGGGCCGTACGGGACGAGCTGGCCGTCGTGCCAGCCGCGGCCCTCGGTCCACTTGATCGTCACCATGTGGTCGGTGAAGTGGCGGCCGAAGCCGGGGCTGGCCAGGATCGCCTCGCGCTCCGCGCCGGAAAGTGGCGAGGCCGAGGGCTTGAGCTCGATCGTGGGCGTCGTCATGAGTGCTTGTCCTTCACCGAATGTGTGTGTGACGGGCCGCGCCCACGCCCGTGACCGCCAGTGACCAGCAACTGATGGCCGGTGATAGGACGTCCGAGCATTCCCTCGGTCCGCGGCTCCGCGTTCGATTATCGCGCGAAGGGAGCCATGGACGAAAAGGGCGTGAATGCGACCCAGGGGATGATGGTGACACCCGGCGGGGACATAAGAGAAGCCGCCGGGTGCATGTGCGACCCGGCGGCTTCGAAAGTTTTCGAGTGGAGCGCCGCGGGTCAGCCGGCTACTCGTACGGCGAGGGCGTCGCCGATCTCGTCGGTCGTCCGGGTCGTGGTGCCGCGCTCCGCGAGGTCGGCGGTGACGGCCTCCTCGATGCGGGCGGCCTCGGACTCGTAGCCGAGGTGGCGCAGCAGGAGGGCGACGGACAGGACGGTGGCGCTGGGGTCGGCCTTGCCCTGACCGGCGATGTCCGGGGCCGAGCCGTGCACGGGCTCGAACATCGAGGGGTACTCGCCGGCCGGGTTGATGTTCCCGCTCGCGGCGACGCCGATGCCGCCGGAGACGGCCGCGGCGAGGTCGGTGATGATGTCGCCGAAGAGGTTGTCGGTGACGATCACGTCGAAGCGCTCGGGCTGCGTGACGAGGTAGATCGTCGCCGCGTCCACGTGCATGTACTCGGTGGTGACGTCGGGGAACTCCTCGCCGACCTTGTTGAAGATGTCCGTCCACAGGTGACCGGCGTGCACGAGCACGTTGTTCTTGTGGACGAGCGCCAGCTTCTTGCGGGGGCGGGCCTGGGCGCGTGCGTAGGCGTCGCGGACGACCCGCTCGATGCCGAAGGCGGTGTTCAGCGACACCTCGGTGGCGACCGCGTGCGGGGTGCCCTGGCGGATGGTGCCGCCGTTGCCGGTGTACGGGCCTTCGGTGCCCTCGCGGACGACCACGAAGTCGATCGCGGGCTGGCCGGCCAGCGGGGTGGCGACCCCGGGGAGCAGCCTCGACGGACGCAGGTTGACGTGGTGGTCGAAGGCGAAGCGGAGCTTCAGCAGGAAGCCGCGCTCCAGGACGCCGGACGGCACGCTGGGGTCGCCGATCGCGCCGAGCAGGATGGCGTCGTGCTTCTTGAGCGCGTCCAGGTCGGCTTCGGTGAGGGTCTCACCGGTGGCGTGGTAGCGCCGGGCGCCGAAGTCGAACTCCTTGGTCTCCAGCTTCACATCCTGCGGAAGGACGGCGGAGAGCACCTTCAGCCCCTGGGCCACGACCTCCTGGCCGATGCCGTCACCGGGAATCACTGCGAGATTGATGCTGCGAGACATACCGGCACCGTACTCCGGGTCCCATGGGATGACACGCCGTGTCCGCGATACGGACAGCGAATGGGTGCGAACAGGCGAGCGAAAGGGACGGGGGTGGGCGCTCTTCGACCGGCGTTCACCTGTATGTGTGGCGGACGTTGGGGTTTGCTGGGAAATTCCCACCCATGGAGTTCCCTCCCCTGGACAGTCCCCCGGACATGGACACCCCCGACGTCGGCATACCGCCTCAGCTGGCCCGCCGGATGAGCATGGCGGAGCAGTACGAGTACCTGCGGACGCGGCTGACCCGGCGCCGCGCGCTGGTGACGGCGGGCGCCCTGGCCGGCGGCGGCCTGCTCTCCGGCTGTTCGTCGAGCACGGGCACGGCGAACCCCGCGACCAGCAGGGTCCCCGGCTCGGCCGTCGTCCCCTTCGGCCGCCATCTCGCCTTCGGCGCCGACCCGAAGACGCAGATGCGGATCTCCTGGCAGGTCCCGTTCGCGGTGCGGAAGCCGTACGTACGCGTCGGACCGACGCCCGGGGACCTGAGCCACCGCGTCGAGGCCGAGCTCCGCCCGCTGCACACTCCGGGCCTGACGGGCGTACGCCTCGATCTGGACCAGTACTACGTGCACGCGGCCCTCGACGGACTGCGCCCCGGGACGACGTACTACTACGGCGTCGGCCACGAGGGCTTCGACCCGGCGTCCGCCGCGCACAGCTCGTCCCTCAACATGTTCCGCACAGCCCCGGCGACCGCCCCCGCGAGCTTCGTGTTCACGGCCTTCGGCGACCAGGGCGTCACACCCGACGCGCTCGCCAACGACAGGACCCTCCTCGGCCGGAACCCCGCCTTCCACCTCCACGCCGGTGACATCTGCTACGCGGACGTCACCGGCCACGGCGAGAAGTCGGACAGTTACGACCCGACCGCCTGGGACCTGTTCCTGAAGCAGACGGAGACGGTCGCGAGGTCGGTGCCGTGGATGGTGACGACCGGCAACCACGACATGGAGGCCTGGTACTCACCCAACGGCTACGGCGGCCAGTCGGCCCGCTGGTCGCTCCCGGACAACGGCTTCGACGCCCGGAACACCCCGGGCGCCTACTCGTTCACGTACGGCAACGTCGGGGTCGTGGCGCTGGACGCGAACGACGTGTCGTACGAGATCCCGGCGAACCTGGGCCACACGGACGGCCGCCAGACGGCGTGGCTGGACCGGCGGCTGGCCGAGCTGCGGGCGTCGGACGCGATCGACTTCGTCGTGGTCTTCTTCCACCACTGCACGTACTCGACGTCCACCCACGCCTCCGACGGCGGCGTGCGGGACGCCTGGCTGCCGCTCTTCGACAAGCACCAGGTGGACCTGGTGATCAACGGCCACAACCATGTGTACGAGCGGACGGACGCCCTCAGGGGCGGCCGGGTGGGACGGCGGGTGCCGGTAGGCGCGTCGACCGACCCGACGCGGGACGGCACCGTGTACGTCACGGCGGGCGGCGCGGGCCAGAGCCTGTACGGGTTCCCCTACGGGGTGAAGGACAGCTTCGAGGGGAAGGTCGCCGACCGGGAGTCGGTGGAGAGCTTCTACTGGGCGAAGTCGCGGGAGCGGCACGAGGACACCGTGGAGTGGTCGCGGGTGCGCTACACCGGCTACTCGTTCCTCTCGGTGGAGGCGGCGGCGGGCGCACCCGGCACGGCTCCCCGGCTCACGGTGTCGGCGCTGGCGCAGAGCGGGGAGCGGATCGACCACTTCGAGGTGCGGCGCGGGTAGGGCGACCGCACCCACGACGAGGGCCCGACGAGGGTCCTCAGTGACCCGTCTGGCCGCCGTTGTCCCGGCGGTCGAGGGCGCGCTGGAGAGCCGCGGCGGCGTTCTTGCGGTCGGACTCGCTCGTCGGGGAGACGTGGCGGACTCGGCGGCGGACGGTCGTCTCGGCCATGGGAAATCGACTCCTTCAAGGAATCCGGGAGTACGGCAGGGGGGATTCGAGACGCCGGGTTGGACGGGGAACAGCGGCACCGCAGGGGTTGCCTGCACGGGGTACCGGCTCACGGCCGTCATTCGCTTGGTCTGGCGAGACGTTCGGCTTCTACCAAGCTAGGCGAGGACGGGGCATCTGTCTCCACAGTTACTCGGACTTCCTACTATCTGAGACGGTGGATTGGGTCACACCCCACTGACCTGGCCTTTTACAAGACGTCACCATCCCGCCAGTCGAAGACCAGACCGTCCGCCGGGTCGAGTGAGCCGACAGCGGCCGGGCGCACGAAGACACTGCCCTCCTCGTCCGGGAGGTGGATCACGCCGTCCGGGCCGAGAGCGCCGATCCGCCCCTGCCAGAGCTGCCAGCCCCGGGCCGCGTAGAGGGCGGAGCCGTCGGCGCTCGCGGACAGGGCACCGAAGTCGTAGCCACCGTCGACGTACCTCTCCAGCGCGCCCAGCACCTGCCCGCCGAGACCGCGGCGGCGGGCGTCGGAGCGGACAGCGACCGCTTCCACATAGCCGACGCGCAGCCAGCGGCCCCGGTGCAGCGCGCGGCGCATGACGACCGAACCGTGGGCGAGCAGACCGGTGTCGTCGTGGACGAGTGCGTGGATGCCGCCGAGCGCGTGTTCCCAGTCCGCGGCGGCGAAGCCGTCGTCGAAGGCGGCGTCCAGAAGGCCGCGGGCGGCGGCGAGTTCGGCGGGGTTGAGGTCGGCCGTGTGGGCGGTACGCAGCAGGGGAGCCATGACCGCAGTGTTTCGGATTCCGGAGCCCGATCGATCCGGCTGAAGACCTCGCTCTGCCCTCCGGGCCTACAACACCGTCGCCACCGCCTGCCTGAAGCCCGTCGGATCGTCGACCCAGGGAAGATGCCCGGCTCCCGGCAGGATCACCCTCCGTACGCACGGCAGGGCCCGTTCCAGGGAGTCCACCGCCGTACGGGGGCGGATGTCCGCCATTCCGTCGATGATGACCACGGGAAGGTCGAGCACCCGGCAGCGGTCGTACAGGTCGGGTGTGCCCCAGGTCCGCTTCCGTTCGGCGTTGAAGGCCTGGTTGGACCGGTGGTTGATGCTGAACCAGGGGTCGGCCATGCGCCCGGCGTGCTCCAACGCCCGCCCCCGCTCCGGGAATTCGGCCGACCACTGCAGTACGGCGTTCTCGCGCGCCTCCGCCTCGGACAGCGTCGGCCGACGGGCCGTCAACTCGCTCCAGCGGGCGTGGAGTTCGGGCGACTCGGCAAGTCTCGCGTGGAGGTTGTCGCGGTACGCGTCGTGCCAGTCGGCGTCCGGGCCGATTCCCGTGCCGCTCACATAGACCAGCGCGCGGACCCGCTCCGGATGGGCCAGCGCGTAGCTCAAGGCCAGCTGCGCGCCCCAGGAGTGGCCGAGCAGCACCATCCGCTCCAGGCCGAAGTGCCCTCGTACGGCGTCGAGATCGGCCACCGCACGCTCACTCGTCCACGGCCCGTCGGACGGGTCCGAGCGTCCGCAGCCGCGCTGGTCCCAGCGGACCACCGAGGCCAGGTCCCCGAGGAGCGCGGCGACTTCCTCGAACATGTCCCAGAGTCCGGGCCCGCCGTGGCACAGCACCAGCGGCTCGCCTCGTCCCGACCGGCGGGCCCACAGTCCGGTCCCGTCACCGGCCGGCACGGTATCCGTCGCGTGCTCGCTCGCGGTCTCGCTCTCCGTCCAGGTCATGGGCCGAAGTCTGCCCGGCCCATGACCCCGGGTGCGAGGGAGATTCACCCCATGTGCGGGTACGGGTAGTCGGTCGGGGCGACCAGGGTCTCCTTGATGGAGCGGGTCAGGGTCCAGCGCATCAGGTTCTGCGGGGCGCCCGCCTTGTCGTTGGTGCCGGACGCGCGCCCGCCGCCGAACGGCTGCTGCCCGACGACCGCGCCGGTCGACTTGTCGTTGATGTAGAAGTTGCCGGCCGCGTAGCGCAGCTTCTCCATCGTGTACGCGGCCGCCGCACGGTCTGCGGAGATGACCGAGCCGGTCAGCGCGTAGTCGGACACGGACTCCATCTGGGTCAGCATGGCGTCGTACTTGTCGTCCGAGCTGTCGTCGTACACGTACACGGCGAGGAACGGGCCGAAGTACTCGGTGGTGAAGACCTGGTTGGCCGGGTCCGTGCACTCCACGACCGTCGGGCGGACGAACCAGCCGACCGAGTCGTCGTAGGAGCCGCCCGCCACGATCGTGCACGTCGGGTCGGACTTCGCGCGGTCGATGGCGGCCTTGTTCTTGGCGAAGGCGCGCTCGTCGATGACCGCGCCGATGAAGTGGGACAGATCGGTGACGTCACCCATGGTCAAGCCGTCGACCTCGGCGGCGAACTCCTCCCGGAAGCCGTCGTTCCAGATGGAGGCAGGGATGTAGGCGCGCGAGGTCGCGCTGCACTTCTGGCCCTGGTACTCGAAGGCACCGCGAGTGAGGGCCGTCTTCAGGACCGCCCGGTCGGCGCTCGGGTGGGCGACGACGAAGTCCTTGCCGCCGGTCTCGCCGACGAGACGCGGGTACGAGCGGTACTTCTCGATGTTCGCGCCGACCGTCTTCCAGAGGTACTGGAAGGTCTTCGTCGATCCGGTGAAGTGGATGCCGGCCAGATCGTGGTGCTCCAGAGCCACCTTGGAGACCTCGATGCCGTCACCGGTGACGAGGTTGATGACGCCCTTGGGCAGTCCGGCCTCCTCCAGCAGTTGCATCAGGAGAACGGCGGAGTGGGTCTGCGTCGGGGACGGCTTCCACACCACCACGTTGCCCATGAGGGCGGGCGCGGTGGGCAGATTGCCCGCGATGGCCGTGAAGTTGAAGGGGGTGATCGCGTAGACGAAGCCTTCGAGGGGACGGTGGTCGAGACGGTTCCAGACGCCCGGGGAGTTGGCGGGCGGCTGCTCGGCGAGCAGATCGCGCGCGTACTTGACGTTGAAGCGCCAGAAATCGACCAGCTCGCACGGACAGTCGATCTCGGCCTGCTGGGCGGTCTTCGACTGGCCGAGCATGGTGGACGCGGCGAGGGTCTCGCGCCAGGGGCCGGCCAGCAGTTCGGCGGCGCGCAGGATGATCGCGGCACGGTCGTCGAACGACATCGCGCGCCAGGCGGGCGCGGCGGCGAGGGCCGCGTCGATCGCGTCCTGGGCGTCCTGCCGGGTGGCGTTGGCGTAGGTGCCGAGGCGGGCCGCGTGGTGGTGCGGCTGCACCACGTCGAACCGCTCGCCGCCGCCCATGCGCCGGTGGCCGCCGATGGTCATCGGGAGGTCGACGGGGTTCTCGGCCAGCTCCTTGAGCCTGGCCTCCAGGCGGGCCCGCTCGGGCGACCCGGGGGCGTAGCCGTGCACCGGCTCGTTGACGGGGGTGGGGACCTGGGTGACGGCGTCCATGGTTTCCGAATCTCCTTGAGGGGTGAGTGAGCGGGTGTTGTCGGGGGCCAAATCCCTTGGTCTCAGCCCTTGGTGAGGATCGAACGTCCGAAGAAGAGGAGGTTGGCGGGGCGTTCTGCCAGCCTCCGCATGAAGTACCCGTACCAGTCCGTCCCGTAGGCGGTGTAGACACGCATCCGGTGTCCCTCCGCGGCGAGCCGCAGATGCTCGTCGCTCCTGATCCCGTACAGCATCTGGAACTCGTACTCGTCGGGCTTGCGGCTCGCGCGCCGGGCGAGTTCCTGGGCGATGGAGATGAGGCGCGGGTCGTGGGACCCGATCATCGGGTACCCCTCGCCGTCCATCAGGATCTTCAGGATGCGGACGTACGCCTTGTCGATCTCGGACTTCTGCTGGTGGGCGACCTCGGTGGGCTCCTTGTACGCGCCCTTGACCAGCCGTACGCGGCTGCCGCTGTCGGCGAGGCGGCGGGCGTCGGTCTCGGTGCGGTACAGATAGGCCTGGATGACGCAGCCGGTCTGCGGGAAGTCCTTCCGGAGTTCCTCGTGGATCGCGAACATCGAGTCCAGGGTGGTGTGGTCCTCCGCGTCGAGCGTGACCGTCGTACCGATCGCGGCGGCGGCCTCGACGACGGGCCGGATGTTGGCGAGGGCGAGCTCGTGCCCGCCCACCAGCGCCTGTCCGAACAGCGACAGCTTGACGGACATCTCGGCGCGGGTGCCGAGCTCCAGTTCGCCGAGCCGCTCGACCAGTTCCAGATAGGCGTCCCGGGCGGCGGCGGCCTGCTCGGGGGTGGTGATGTCCTCGCCGACCACGTCCAGGGTGACTTCCAGCCCCCGGTCGGTGAGGTCCTGGACGATCGGTACGACGTCGTCGACCGTCTCGCCGGGGATGAAGCGGTCGACGACCGGCCTGGTGACCGGGGCGGCCGAGATCAGTCGGCGCATCCGGTCGCTGCGCGAGGCGGCGAGAATCACGGGACCCAGCACGGGGCACCTCCACTGAAGGCCGGTAGACGGAGAACCGGAGAACCACCGTGAAACCTAGAGATCCCTCCGATCGTGGGCCATCGACAGCTGTCACGCATCCGTGCCCCAGATCTCATACAGATGTCTGAAGGTGCCGCCGGAATGCGCGAGAATGCCCGCATGAGCCAGGCGAGCGGCGACCATCACGGCGACTACCAGGAACTGGTGGACGACATCTCGGAGCTCCTCGGCGCCCCCGCGACGCTGGAGAACCGCGACTTCGAACTGCTCGTCTTCGGCGCCTACGACAGCGAGGGCGAGCTGGACGCGTCGGCACTGGACCCGGTGCGGGCGCGCTCGATCCTCACCCGACGCTCGACACCGACCGTCCGCTCGTGGTTCGAGGGCTTCGGCATCACACGCGCGACCGGCCCGGTCCGTATCCCGCCCACCCCGGAGGCGGGGGTGTACCGGGGGCGGATCTGTCTCCCCGTACGCCATCGGGGTGTCGTTCTCGGCTATGTCTGGCTGCTCGACGACGATCCGGGCCCCTCGGCGGAGCAGCTGACGGCGGCCATGGAGGTGGCGGACCGGATCGGCTCGCTGCTGGCGGACGAGGCGCAGGCCGGGGCCGATCTGACCCGCGAGTTCCGGACGGTGCTGACCGCCGAGCGCGGCTGGCAGCGGGACATGGCGGTGGCGGCGCTGCGTACGGCCCTGGGGGCGCGCGGCGAGGGCCCGCACGCGGTGGTGTGCGTGGCGCCCTGGCCGTCCGCGGATCCGGAAGACGCCCCCTCGGCCCGTACGGTGCCGCACGCGACGGCGGTGTGCACGGTGCCGTGGGGCACGGCGGCGCAGAGCCTGGCGCTGCTGATCAGGCTGCGCGCGACGGACGTACCCGCCCCGGCGCTCACGGCGGCGGCCCGGCTGCTGAAGGAGACGGAGGGCGCGGTCGCGGCCGGCGTCGGCGCACCGCGCACCGGCCTCGCCGCTCTGGCCACCGCCTGGCAGGAGGCCTCGGCGTCGGCCCGCGCGGCCCTGGCGGAACCACGTCTCGGCCCGGTCGCGGAGTGGGGCGCGATCGGCCCGTACCGTCTCCTCACCGCGCTGCCCCCGGACACGGCTCAGGACCCCGCCGTACGCACCCTGCTCTCCCCCGCCCACCAGGAACTGGCCCGCACCGCCGAGGTCTACCTCGACCGGGCGGGCCAGGCGGGCCGCACGGCGGCCGAGCTGGGCATCCACCGCCAGACGCTGTACTACCGCCTGTCCCGGGTGGAGCAGCTGACGGGCCTGGACCTGGACGACGGCGAGGACCGCCTGCTGCTGCACATGGCGCTGAAGGGGGCGCGGCTCTAGGAGTCGGCCGCGGATGCCCCGATGACCCGGCGGAACCCTTCGGTGAGCTGTTCCGCGGTCGGAGCCGTCGTCGGGTCGAAGACGTACTGGCAGATGAGTCCGGTCATCAGGGTGTTGTAGAACTGGCCGACGGAGTCGACGTCGTCCTCCGACACGTCCTCCTCCTTGCCCCCGAGGAACAGCGGGATGATGCCACGCCCCGCCTCGCGCTGGGCCTGCGCCAAGTGGTCGCGGACGGTGGGCAGTTGGTCTCCCATGGCCACGATCTCCACGCTCAGGCGCCACAGCGAACCCGGCTGCCGCATGGTGGCGATGATGTTCGACCAGACCTCCTGGAACCGGTCGAGCGAGCCGGGTCCGGTGCCGCCAGCCGTCTCCACGGCGGGGGCGAAGTCGTCGGAGAGCCCCTCCACCAGCGAGACGTACGCCTCGGCGAGGAGCTTGTCCTTCGAGCCGTAGTGGTAGCCGATCGACGCCAGGTTGGTCCCCGACTCCCTGACGATGTCGCGCGCGGTCGTGCGCACGAAGCCCTTCTCCAGCAGGCAGCGCCTGGCGCCTTCGAGCAGATCCTCGCGGTGTCCCATGCGACCACCCTACCCGCGATCCATACGGTCGTCCTAGACAAACGAATTACACGACCGTTCTAGACAGCCGTTTAATACGGCCGTATATTCCCTGCCATGACGAACCCGACGAGCACGACGAGCACGACCGCTTCCCCCGGCCCTCGTGCCGGCCGCCGCGAATGGACCGCGCTGGGCGTGCTGATGCTGCCTCTGCTGCTGGTCTCGATGGATGTCTCCGTTCTCTACTTCGCCGTTCCCGCGATCAGCGCGGACCTGGAGCCGACCGGCACCCAGCAGCTGTGGATCTTCGACATCTACGCCTTCGTCCTGGCCGGCCTGCTGATGACGATGGGCTCGCTCGGCGACCGCATCGGCCGCCGCCGGCTCCTCCTCATCGGCGCCGCCGCCTTCGGCGCGGGCTCGCTGCTCGCCGCCTACGCGAACAGCGCCGAGACCCTGATCGCAGCCCGCGCGGTCCTCGGCATCGGCGGCGCGACCCTGATGCCGTCGACGATGGCCCTGGTCCGCACGATGTTCCGCGACCCCGGCCAGCGCGCCAGGGCGATCGGCATGTGGTCCGGCGTCATGACCGGCGGCATCGCCCTCGGCTCGGTGATGAGCGGACTGCTGGTCGAGTACTTCTGGTGGGGCTCGGTCTTCCTGGTCAACCTGCCCGCGATGGCGCTGCTGCTGGTCCTGGGCCCGATCCTGCTCCCCGAGTCGAAGAACCCGGACCCGGGCCGCTTCGACCTCCTCAGCGTCCCCCTGTCGATGGCCGCCGTCCTCCCCGTGATCTACGGCCTCAAGGAGATCCCGTCCGAGGGCTGGCACACGCAGTACGTCCTCTCGGTCACCGTCGGCCTGTTCTTCGCCTACCTCTTCGTCCAGCGCCAGCGCACGTCGGCCTCGCCCCTCATCTCCCCCGCGCTGTTCCGGGGCCGCGGCTTCGGTCCGGCCGTCACCCTGAACCTGCTCTCCGCGTTCGCGATGATGGGCTCGGCGTACTTCACCACGCAGTACCTCCAGTCGGTGCTCGGCAAGAGCTCCATCGAGGCCGCGCTGTGGGGCCTGCTGCCGACGGTCCTGGTCGGCATCGCGGCCCCCGTCGCCGCCGCCCTCGTCCAGCGGGGCGTGCAGCGCGCCCATGTCGTCGCCGGCGGCTTCGTCACGGCGGCGGGCGGATACGGGCTGCTGGCCCTGGTCGGCACGGACTCGCTGTGGCTGGTGCTGGCCGGCGCGGGCGTCCTCGCGGCCGGCATCGTCACCGTGATGTCCCAGATGATGGACCTGGGCCTGAGCACCGCCCCCCTCGACAAGGCGGGCACCGCCGCGTCCCTGCTGGAGACGGGCGCGGAGTTCGGCGGCGCGCTGGGCATGGCGGTGCTGGGCTCGATCGGTACGGCGGTCTACCGCCACGACATCCCGGCCTCGGCACCCGCCGCGGCCCAGGAAACCCTCGGCGGCGCACTGGCAGTGGCCCAGCAGCTCCCGGCGCGCACGGGAGACGCGCTGGTCACAGCGGCCAGGGAGGCGTACGCCCATGGAATGCAGGCCGCTGCGATCGCCGGGGTGGTGCTCCTGCTGGGGGCGGCGGTGCTGGCGGCGCGGGCGCTGCGCGGGGTGACCGTGCGGGAGACGGTTGTTGAGAAGACGGAGGAGGCTGTCGTCTAGGGAAACGGGAAACGCGGGCCTCCTGAGGAAACCCTCAGGAGGCCCGCGTTCGCATCCAAGCACCGCTCAGGCCATCCAGCCCGTCCGGCGATTGAGGACGAGGCCGTTCAGGCCGAAGCGGGGGCCCGGGGGCGGCAGCCCCCGGACGACGGTCACCTCAGACCAGGTTGACCGATCGAGCCGACGTCGCCCCGATCTCCTCGGCCACTTCCGCCAATACGCCGGGGGCAACCGTGTCGTCGACGGTCAGGACGGCCAGCGCCTCGCCGCCCGCCACCGACCGGGACACCTGCATCCCGGCGATGTTGATCCCGGCCTCGCCGAAGATCCGGCCGACCGTGCCGACGACACCCGGCCGGTCCGCGTACCGGTACACGACCATGTGGTCGGCGAGCGCGAGGTCGACGTCGTACTCGCCGACCGCGACGATCTTCTGGTGGTGCTTGGGACCGGCCAGCGTGCCGGAGACCGACACCTCCTCGCCGCTGCTGAGCGTGCCGCGCACGGTCACGACGTTGCGGTGGTCGGCCGACTCCGAGCTGGTCGTCAGCCGTACCTCGACGCCACGCTCCTGGGCGAACAGCGGGGCGTTGACGTACGACACGGTCTCGTCGACGACGTCCTCGAACACGCCCTTGAGAGCGGAGAGTTCGAGCACCTTCACATCGTGCTGGGTGATCTCGCCGTACACCTCGACGTCGAGACGGACCGCGACCTCGCCCGCGAGCGCGGTGAAGATACGGCCGAGCTTCTCGGCGAGCGGCAGACCCGGCTTGACGTCCTCGGCGATGACGCCGCCCTGGACGTTCACCGCGTCCGGGACCAGCTCACCGGCGAGCGCGAGACGCACCGAGCGGGCGACGGAGATACCGGCCTTCTCCTGCGCCTCGTCCGTGGAAGCGCCGAGGTGCGGGGTGCAGACGACCTCGTCCAGCTCGAACAGCGGGGAGTCCGTGCAGGGCTCCTTCGCGTACACGTCGAGACCGGCGCCGGCGACGCGGCCCTCCTTGAGCGCCGAGTACAGCGCCTCCTCGTCGACGATCCCGCCACGCGCGGCGTTCACGATTCGGACGCTCGGCTTGACCTTGTGCAGCGCCTCGTCACCGATGAGACCGACGGTCTCGGGGGTCTTCGGCAGGTGCACGGTGATGAAGTCGGAGACCTCGAGGAGCTCGTCCAGCGACAGGATCTTGACGCCCATCTGGGCGGCCCGCGCGGGCTGGATGTAGGGGTCGTAGGCGACGACCTTCATGCCGAACGCGGACATGCGCTGCGCGACGAGCGCGCCGATGCGCCCGAGGCCCACGACACCGAGGGTCTTCTCGGCCAGCTCGACGCCCGTGTACTTGCTGCGCTTCCACTCGCCGTTCTTGAGCGCGGTGTTGGCCTGCGGGATGTGGCGTGCGGTCGCCAGCAGCAGACCGCAGGCCAGCTCGGCGGCGGTGACGATGTTCGAGGTGGGGGCGTTGACGACCATCACGCCGGCCTTGGTGGCGGCGGAGACGTCCACGTTGTCCAGGCCGACGCCGGCTCGTGCGACGACCTTCAGCTTGCGGGCGGCGGCGACCGCCTCGGCGTCGACCTTGGTGGCCGAGCGGATCAGGATCGCGTCGACGTCGGCGATGGCGGGGAGCAGTTCGGCTCGGTCCGCTCCGTTGCAGTGCCGGATCTCGAAGTCCGGGCCGAGCGCGTCGACGGTCGCGGGCGACAGCTCTTCAGCGATGAGTACGACAGGTTTCGAGCTCACGTGAGGTCCTCACTCAGTCCTATGCGGACGGCCGTCCCGACGGCCGCAGGCGGTGGAGGTGCTACCGCGTTGGAGACGCACGACGCTGTGGGCCTGACGCGTTGGTAGTACGGCAGTGTAGTGGCGCGGCGAAGGGCGGCTCCCGCCCCTGCGGAAGGATCACTCATCCGTGGCCGGTCAGCGCGGACAAGGCCTTACCCGGGGTTCGGCAATGGGGCCGCAGCATCCGCCGCGGCCCCATCCCCCGAAGACCTACGCCTCGTCGTCGACCCAGGACATGAGCTTGCGCAGCTCCTTGCCCGTGGTCTCCAGGAGGCTCTTCTCGTCCTGGGACTTGTACTCGTTGTACTTCTTCAGACCGCCGTGGTACTCGGCCATCCACTCACGCGCGAAGGTGCCGTCCTGGATCTCGGCGAGGACCTTCTTCATCTCGGCCTTGGTGGCGTCCGTGATGATGCGGGGACCGGTGACGTAGTCGCCCCACTCGGCGGTCTCGGAGACGCTCCAGCGCATCTTCTCCAGGCCGCCCTCGTACATGAGGTCGACGATCAGCTTCAGCTCGTGCAGGCACTCGAAGTACGCGATCTCCGGCTGGTAGCCGGCCTCGGTCAGCGTCTCGAAACCGGCCTTGACCAGCGCGGCCGTGCCACCGCAGAGAACGGCCTGCTCACCGAACAGGTCGGTCTCGGTCTCCTCGGTGAACGTGGTCTTGATGACGCCGGCGCGGGTGCCGCCGATGCCCTTGGCGTACGACAGGGCCAGCGCGAAGGCGTTGCCGGTCGCGTCCTGCTCGACGGCCGCGATACACGGAACGCCGCGGCCCTCCTCGTACTGGCGACGGACGAGGTGGCCCGGACCCTTGGGGGCGACCATGCAGACGTCGATGCCGGCCGGGGGCTTGATGAAGTCGAAGCGGATGTTCAGGCCGTGGCCGAAGAACAGCGCGTCGCCCTGGTTGAGGTTGTCCTTGATGGACTCCTCGTAGACCTGGGCCTGGATCGGGTCCGGGACGAGGATCATGATGACGTCGGCCTCGGCGGCGGCCTCGGCGGGGGTCACCACGCGCAGGCCCTGCTCCTCGGCCTTCGCCTTGGACTTGGAGCCCTCGTGCAGACCGACGCGGACGTCGACACCAGAGTCACGGAGCGACAGCGCGTGGGCGTGGCCCTGGCTGCCGTAACCGATGACCGCGACCTTGCGGCCCTGGATGATGGACAGGTCGGCGTCGGCGTCGTAGAACAGCTCGGCCACTTTGGGTTCTCTCCTTGGGTGCAGGTGTTGCGTCCCACCGTATGACGGCGGGCGGAAGTGAGGTTCGGGGGTCTCGGTATACGGGCGGCCGGTATCACCCGACCGCCCGAATCCGCCGGGCTCGACGCTGTTACGCCGACCGGTCGAGGGCGCGCAGCGACCGGTCCGTGATCGAGCGCGCGCCGCGGCCGATCGCGATGGTGCCGGACTGCACCAGTTCCTTGATGCCGTACGGCTCCAGCATCTTGAGCATCGCGGACAGCTTGTCGCTGCTGCCGGTGGCCTCGATGGTGACGGCCTCCGGGGAGACGTCGACCGTCTTGGCGCGGAACAGCTGGACGATCTCGACGATCTGGGAACGCGTCTCGTTGTCCGCGCGCACCTTCACCAGAACGAGTTCACGCTGAACGGCCGAGCCGGATTCCAGTTCGACGATCTTCAGCACGTTGACGAGCTTGTTGAGCTGCTTGGTGACCTGTTCGAGGGGGAGCGCCTCGATCACGTTGACCACGATGGTGATGCGGGAGATCTCGGGGTGCTCGGTGACGCCGACGGCGAGCGAGTCGATGTTGAAGCCGCGCCGGGAGAACAGTGCGGTGATCCGGGCGAGGACACCTGGCTTGTTCTCGACGAGGACGGAGAGGGTGTGCTTGGACATGTCTCTTTACGTCTCTCTCGCTCAGTCGTCTTCGTTGTCGCCGAAGTCGGGGCGGACGTCCCGGGCGGCCATGATCTCGTCGTTCGAGGTGCCGGCGGCGACCATCGGCCACACCATGGCGTCCTCGTGGACGATGAAGTCGATCACGACGGGGCGGTCGTTGATCGAGTTCGCCTCCTCGATGACCTTGTCGAGGTCGTCGGGGGACTCGCAGCGGATCGCGTAGCAGCCCATCGCCTCGGACAGCTTGACGAAGTCGGGGACACGGGTGCCCCTGGCCGCCGGATTGACGTCGTCCGGCCCGGAGTGCAGCACGGTGTTGGAGTAGCGCTGGTTGTAGAACAGGGTCTGCCACTGGCGGACCATCCCGAGGGCGCCGTTGTTGATGATGGCGACCTTGATCGGGATGTTGTTGAGCGCGCAGGTGGTGAGTTCCTGGTTGGTCATCTGGAAGCAGCCGTCGCCGTCGATCGCCCAGACCGTACGGTCCGGGGCGCCGGCCTTGGCACCCATCGCGGCCGGGACCGCGTACCCCATCGTTCCGGCGCCGCCGGAGTTCAGCCAGGTCGCGGGCTTCTCGTACTGGATGTAGTGCGCGGCCCACATCTGGTGCTGGCCGACGCCCGCCGTGAAGATCGTGCCCTCGGGGGCGAGCTGTCCGATGCGCTCGATGACCTGCTGCGGGGAGAGCGAGCCGTTGTCGGGCTGCTCGTAACCCAGCGGGTAGGTCTCGCGCCAGCGGTTGAGGTCCTTCCACCAGGCGGTGTAGTCGCCGGCGTGGCCCTCGCTGTGCTCCTTCTGGACGGCCTGGACCAGGTCGGCGATGACCTCGCGGGCGTCCCCGACGATCGGGACGTCGGCGGCGCGGTTCTTGCCGATCTCCGCCGGGTCGATGTCGGCGTGGACGATCTTGGCGTGCGGGGCGAAGCTGGACAGCTTGCCGGTGACACGGTCGTCGAAGCGGGCTCCGAGGGCGACGATCAGGTCGGCCTTCTGCAGCGCGGTGACGGCGGTGACCGCACCGTGCATGCCCGGCATTCCCACGTGCAGCGGGTGGCTGTCGGGGAATGCGCCGAGCGCCATCAGGGTGGTGGTGACGGGCGCTCCGGTGAGTTCTGCGAGGACCTTCAGCTCGGCGGTGGCCTGGGCCTTGATGACACCGCCGCCGACGTAGAGGACCGGCCGCTTGGCGGCGGTGATCAGCTTGGCCGCCTCGCGGATCTGCTTGGCGTGCGGCTTGGTCACCGGACGGTAGCCGGGCAGGTCGGTGACCGGCGGCCACTGGAAGACGGTCTGGGCCTGGAGGATGTCCTTGGGGATGTCGACCAGGACCGGGCCCGGGCGGCCGGTGGAGGCGATGTGGAACGCCTCCGCGATCGCCCGGGGGATGTCCTCCGCCTTGGTGACCAGGAAGCTGTGCTTGGTGATCGGCATGGTGATGCCGACGATGTCCGCCTCCTGGAAGGCGTCCGTGCCGATCGCCTTGGACACGACCTGCCCGGTGATCGCCACGAGCGGCACCGAGTCCATGTGCGCGTCGGCGATCGGGGTCACCAGGTTGGTGGCGCCGGGGCCGCTGGTCGCCATGCAGACGCCGACCTTGCCGGTGGCCTGCGCGTAACCGGTGGCCGCGTGGCCGGCGCCCTGCTCGTGGCGGACCAGCACGTGGCGCACCCGCGTGGAGTCCATCATCGGGTCGTACGCCGGCAGGATGGTGCCCCCGGGAATGCCGAATACCGTCTCGGCCCCGACCTCCTCAAGCGAGCGGATGAGGGACTTCGCACCCGTGACGTGCTCGGGGGCGGACTGCTGTCCTCCGGAACGGGGCCGCGGCTGCGGGTGATGGGCCCCGGTGGCCTGCTCGGTCATCGGCATTCTCTTCTCGATGCTGAGGGTTTTTGCGAGGTTTGTGCGGTGTGCGTTGCGGTTGCGTCGCTGTTCGACCGATACCGGTGCAACAAAAAACCCCTCGTGCCGTGAGGCAAGCGAGGGGAGCGCGCCGGGTGCGGTCGCTGGGAGTTCCGGGTCCGTCCGAAACGTTCACCAGCGTCAGCCGACGCGCTTTCCAAGTACGAGAATTCGGGTGCGCATGGGGTCGACCCTCCCCCCGGCACACACCGACTGTCAAGTGGGTGGGACGGGAGTCTCATTATGTGAACGGAGGGCTGTTCCGCCTCCGAAAACAGCGGGCACACCTGTACTTGTGTACACCCCGCTGCCGCCGCCCGCGAACGCGGGCTCGGCCGGACCGTTCGGCACCGGATAGCGGCCTGTGGACAGGGCCCGGCGCAGCCGGTACTCGTCCAGCGGCCCGGAGAAGGCCATGCCCTGCCCGTGCGTGCAGCCCATCGCGCGCAGGGCGATCACCTGCTCCGGCAGATCCACGCCGTCGGCCACGGACGGGAGCCCGAGGTCGCCCGCGATTCTGAGCAGCCCGCTGGTGATCTTGTGCAGCCGCGTGGACTCGACGACGCCCTCGACCAGACCGCGGTCGAGTTTCAGCACGTCGACGGGGAGCCGCCGCAGTGCCGTGATCGGCGCGTAGCCGCTGCCGAAGCCGTCCAGCGCGATCCGTACGCCGAGGCATCTGAAGGCGTTCAGCCGGCGCTCCAGCTCGTCCAGGGAGATCCGGGGGTCGGTGTCCGCCAGTTCGATCTCCAGGGCGCCGGTGGGGAGCCCGTGGCGGGTCAGCAGGGTCTCGATCGACCCGAGGGGCAGCGAGCGGTCGAGGAGCCGCCGGGCGCTCATCCGGACGGCGACGGGTACGGCGAGCCCGGTCGCGGCGCGTTCGGCGGCCTGTTCGACGGCCTCCTCCAGCATCCAGCGGTCCAGCTCGGCCGTCTTGTCGCTGTCCTCGGTGACGCGCAGGAACTCGGCGGGCGTGAAGAGCACTCCCTGGGAGGAGCGCCAGCGCGCCTGGGCGGAGACCGAGGTGATCCGCCCGCTCTCCAGCTCCACCACGGGCTGGTGCAGCAGCGCGAACTCGCCGTCGTGCAGGGCGGCACGCAGACGCGTGGCCAGCTCCGCCTTCCGTACGACGTCCTGCTGCATCTGGGGGGCGTAGAGCTCGACGCGGCCCTTGCCGGAGGCCTTGGCCCGGTACATCGCCAGGTCGGCGTTGCGCAGCAGTTCGCCCGCGCCGAGGCCGGGCTCGGCGAAGGCGACGCCGATCGAGGCGTTGACCCGGACATCGTTGCCGTCGATGTCGTAGGGCTGCGAGAGGGTGAGTCGCAGCCTGTCGGCCAGTTCCCCTATGTGGCGTTCGCGCGCGGCACGGTCCCGGGTGCCGTCGCCGACGATCAGGGCGGCGAACTCGTCACCGCCGAGGCGGGAGGCGGTGTCCCCGTAGCGGACCGCGTCCTGGAGTCTGCGGGCGGCCTGGACGAGCAGTTCGTCCCCGGCCTGGTGGCCGATCGTGTCGTTGACGGCCTTGAAGCCGTCGAGGTCGATGAAGAGGACGGCCGTGCCGCGGTCGGTGGAGCGGCGGCCGGACAGGGCCTGCTGCACGCGCTGGGTGAACAGCGCGCGGTTGGGCAGGTCGGTGAGCGGGTCGTGTTCGGCGTTGTGCTGCAACTGGGCCTGGAGCCGCACCCGTTCGGTGACGTCCCGGCTGTTGAAGATGAGGCCGCCGTGGTGCCGGTTGACGGTGGACTCGACGTTCAGCCAGCCTCCCCCGCTCTCGGCCTCGCCCGAGCGGGAGGTGCCCCCGCCGCCGGCCTTGAAGCGGCACTCGATACGGGTGGTGGGTTCGTCGTCGGGGCTGGCGGCGAGGAAGCGGCGCACCTCGTGCACCACGCAGCCCAGGTCCTCCGGGTGGATGAGATGGGCCAGTTCGGTGCCGACGAGGTCCTCCGCGGACCGTCCGTAGACCCCGGCCGCGGCCGGGCTGACGTACCGCAGGATCCCGTTCGGAGCGGCGATCATGATGACGTCGCTGGAGCCCTGGACCAGGGAACGGAAGTGGTTCTCCTTCTGGGCCAGTTCCTGGGTGAGGGTGATGTTGTCGAGCAGCATGATGCCCTGCCGCACGACCAGCGCGAGGACGACGCCACCCGCGGTGATGAGCACCACGCGGTCGGGGCTGCGGCCGTTGAGAACGTTGTAGAGGACGCCCAGCGTGCACACGGCCGCGGCGAGATACGGCGTGAGCGCGGCAAGGGAACCGGTGATGGGCCGGGTGGCCGGATACCTGCTGTGTTCGCCTCCCGGTGCGGGCGGATGCCCCTGCCCGGTGGCGGGCGCCCGGCCCTGACGGGGTAGGGGCCGTTGTCCCTCGGGCCTGCCCGGGTGCTGCCGCCCGGGGCGGTGTTCGTGCACCACGCGCGTGTGCCCGTCGGACTCGCCCGGGCCGCCGCGCCCGGAGCCGACCCACGGGGCGTACGCCAGCAGCAGCGAGCCCGCGAACCAGCCCGCGTCGAGCAGCTGACCCGAGCGGTAGTTGTTGTGCATCAGGGGCGAGGTGAACAGAGCGTCGCAGCACACGGTCAGGGCGAGCGCGCCGATCGCGGTGTTCGCGGCGGACCGGTTCACGGTGAAGCGCCGGAAGTGCAGCGCGAGGACCATGCTGACGAGGGCGATGTCGAGCAGCGGGTAGGCCAGCGACAGCGCGGTGTGCGCGACGCTCGGCCCGTCGGCCTTCGCCGCCTGCGCCAGGGCGAGACTCCAGGACAGGGTGAGCAGCGAGCCGCCGATCAGCCAGGCGTCCAGGACCATGCAGACCCAGCCGGCCTTCGTCACCGGTCGCTTGGCGAGGACCAGGAGTCCCACGATGGCGGGCGGGGCGAAGCACAGGAAGAACATGTCCGCATAGCTGGGGCTGGGTACGTCCCGGTCGAGGACGACCTCGTACCAGCCCCAGACGAGGTTGCCCAGGGCGGCCATGGCGGACGACAGCGCGAACAGCAGCCAGGCGGGTCGAAAGCGGATCCGGCGGCGGGCGTAGAGGAAGCAGGAGACGGCCGCGGTGGCCGCCGCGATGCTCAGGCCGAAGTCGCCCATGATCAGGGCGAGTCGGGGGGAGCCCCAGCCGAGCGCGGAACCGACGGCGTATCCCGCGCACACCAGGGCCAGTACGAGCTGCGAGACCAGGTTCGTCCCGCCACCGAGGGCCGGTCGGCGGGTCAGCAGTGCCCCGGGGGAACTCACCGGACACCCCGGGCCCGAATCGCGACCGTGTCCCGTGCGTCCCGCCGCGCCGGGTGTGCTGCGGATGCCGGGGTCGCGGTGTGGGTGTGCCTCCGGCGACCGCTGTGCCGGCGGTGCTGATGATGGCTGCTGTGGCCGCGTCTGTGCGCGGTCGTGCGCCAGGGTCGCCGTCGGCGGCCCCGCCGCGTCGGATCGTTCGTCCATAGGCCGTGCATCGCCCGTCGCCCCCCTCACAGTCTGCAATGTCCATCCCCGGCGCCGAACGGTTCGCGGCGCAGCCCCTGTCGGGACGATACACCAGTCTCGTCACTCAGGGACATAGTTCCTCTACTCTCCGTGACGGCCGACGGCGACGGCGACACACCCCGCATACGAGGGAATGCGGAGGGTGCTCGAAGCGGACTACGCGTGCACCGCCCCCGTAGTAAGGATCACGTTCCGCAACGGCTCCTGGTTCATGAAACGACTCAACTGGTCCACCAGCAGTCTCTCGGCCCGGGGCCGGAACGCGGACGTCGGGCCGCCGACATGTGGGCTGATGAGCACGCCGGGCGCCTGCCACAAGGGGTGTCCCGGAGGCAGCGGCTCCGGATCGGTGACGTCGAGGGCTGCCGTGAGGCGCCCGGACTCCAGCTCGGCGAGGAGTGCCTTGGTGTCGACGACGGGCCCGCGGGCCACGTTCACGAGCAGTGCGCCGTCCTTCATGCGCGCCAGGAAATCAGCGTTCACCAGCCCTCTTGTCTGATCGGTGAGGGGTGTCGCGAGGATCACGATGTCGGCTTCGGGCAGCAGGGCGGGCAGTTCGGTGAGCGGATGCACCGGTCCGCGCGCCGTGGTGCGCTCAGAGCGCGCGACGCGCGCCACCCGCGCGAGCTCGAAGGGCGCGAGCCGGTCCTCGATGGCGGCGCCGATCGCCCCGTAGCCGACGATGAGGGCGGATTTGTCGGCGAGCGCCGGCCGGAACCCGCCCCGCCACTCCCCCTTGTCCTGCGCCCGCACGAAGTCCGGGATGCCGCGCAGCGAGGCCAGGATCAGGGCGAGGGTCAGCTCACCGGTACTCGCCTCGTGCACACCGCGCGCGTTGCACAGCTGCACGCCCGGGCGCAGATGCCTGAGCCCGGGCTGAACGTTGTCGACGCCCGCGGACAGCGTCTGCATCACCTGGACGCCGGTCATCTCCGGCAGCGGACGTACGCACACCTCCACGGACTTCATGTACGGCACGACGTAGAAAGCGCAGTCGGCCGGGTCCCCGGGGTAGTCGTGATCGCCGTTCCAGAAGAGGTAGTCGGGTCCTTCGGGCAGGCCCTCGATCTCCTCCGGCGGGATGGGGAGCCACACGTCAGCAGTCATGGTCACGAGCGTAGGCGAACCCCTGTGCGTACAGAGGTTAGGTTTGAGGGGCAGGGAGAGAGAGGTTCACGACCAGGTGGAGCGCAGGACGATCGGCGCGGCGGCGCTCGAAGTGGGGGCCGTCGGCCTCGGGTGCATGCCGATGACCTGGGCGTACAGCGCCTCCCGGCGGCATGGCGAGGAGTCGGTGCGGGCCGTGCACCGGGCCCTGGACGAGGGCTCGACGCTCCTGGACACCGCCGACATGTACGGACCGTTCACCAACGAGCTGCTGGTGGGACGGGCGTTGAGGGAACGGCGCCGGGACGCCTTCCTGTCGACGAAGGTCGGTCTGCTGGTGGGCGATCAGCACATCGTGGCCAACGGCCGCCCGGGATACGTGAAACGGGCGTGCGACGCCTCGCTGCGCCGCCTCCAGACGGACGTCATCGACCTGTACCAACTGCACCGCGCGGACCCGGAGGTACCCGTCGAGGAGACCTGGGGCGCGTTGGCGGAACTCGTACGGGCGGGAAAGGTGAGGGCGTTGGGGCTGTCCGCGATGGGCGCGCGGTCCGGGCGCCGGCCGGGGGCGCGGCTGCACGACGCGACGATCCGCCAGCTGGAGCGGGTGCAGCAGGTGTTTCCGGTCAGCGCGGTGCAGGCCGAGCTGTCGGTGTGGTCGAGGGAGGCGCTGGACACGCTGCTGCCGTGGTGCGCGGCGCGCGGGATCGGCTTCCTGGCGGCGATGCCCCTGGGCAACGGCTTCCTGACCGGGACGCTGACCCCGGGCGAGGGCTTCGAGCCGGAGGACATCCGCGCCCGCCACCCCCGCTTCACGGCCGACATGATGGCCGCGAACCAGCCGATCGTGGCGGGCCTGCGCCGGGTGGCGGCACGGATCGGCCCGGGGGTCACCCCGGCCCAGGTGGCGCTGGCGTGGGTACTCGCGCAGGGCCGGCACGTGGTGCCCGTACCCGGGGCGAAGCAGGAACGGTGGGTGGCCGAGAACGCGGGGGCGGCACGGCTGCGGCTGACGGCGGCGGATCTGGCCGAGGTGGCGGGACTGCCCAGGGCGCAGGGATCCTGGGACTGAGGCCGGAATCAGGCTGCCCGGAATCAGGCTGTGCGGATCGGGAACTCGCGAGGCGCGAGCGGTGTATCACAAGGAGAACCCGCCGCGTCGAAGGGACCATGATCGTGCAACGTAGAGCTGTGACGGCCGTACTGGCCGCGGCCACGCTCCTGCTCACGGCCGGCTGCTCCTCCGACGAGGGAGGAGGAAGCGGCTCGGGCGGCGACGGCGGTGCGTCGCCGGGACGTACGAGCCCGCAGTCGTCGTCCCCGGCGCAGGCGGCCGAGGAGGCCCCGCCGGCCAAGGGCTCGGTGAAGGTGGTGCGCACGGTCACCGAGGGCCTGAAGTCCCCCTGGGGCCTGGCCCCGCTGCCGGACGGCGATCTGCTGGTCTCCTCCCGTGACGAGGGCACGATCACCCGGATCGACACGGAGACGGGGAAGAAGACCGAGGTGGGCGAGGTGCCGGGCGTCTCGGCGGCCGGTGAGGGCGGTCTGCTGGGCCTCGCGCTGTCCCCTTCCTTCGCGTCGGACCACATGGTCTACGCGTACTTCACGACGGAGTCGGACAACCGCATCGCCCGCATGCTGTACGAGGAGGAGAAGCCGTCGGGCGAGCAGCTGGGCGCCCCGAACACGGTCTTCCGGGGCATCCCGAAGGGCTACATCCACAACGGCGGCCGGATCGCCTTCGGCCCGGACAGAATGCTGTACGCGGGCACGGGCGAGAGCGGCGACACCGGGCTGGCCCAGGACAAGGACTCCCTGGGCGGCAAGATCCTGCGCCTGACCCCGGAGGGCGAACCGGCCCCGGGCAACCCCTTCCCCGACTCCCCGGTGTACTCCTACGGCCACCGCAATGTGCAGGGCCTCGCCTGGGACTCGAAGCAGCGGCTGTTCGCCTCGGAGTTCGGCCAGGACACCTGGGACGAGCTGAACCAGATCAAGCCGGGCGACAACTACGGCTGGCCCGAGGCGGAGGGCGACAGCGACGACGACGCGTTCCACAACCCCGTCGCCCAGTGGCACACGGACGACGCGTCCCCCAGCGGCGTCGCCTACGCCGAGGGCTCGATATGGATGGCGGGGCTGAAGGGCCAGCGCCTTTGGCGCGTCCCTCTGAAGGGCACGGAGACCTCGGCCGACCCGCAGGCGTTCCTGGAGGGCGAGTACGGCAGGCTCCGTACGGTCGTGTCCGCGGGCGGCGACAAGTTGTGGCTGGTGACGAGCGAGACGGACGGCAGGGGGTCCCCGGAGGGCGGGGACGACCGGATTCTGGAGCTTCAGGTGACGTGAGGAGGATCAGTCCGTTCACGCTGATCAGTCCGTTCCGGCCGATCAGTCCGTTCTGGCTGATCGGCGCGGTCCGGCCGACCCGGTTGCTCGGACGGGCGCACGACGACCTTTCCGGACGCGAGGTCTATCGGGCCGCGTCCGGGGTCGCCGTCACCGACGTCCTCGCGGGTCAGCTCCAGGCGGTTCTGCTCGTCGCGGGTGTGCTTGCGTCCCGGTGCGAAGAGCTCCTCGAACATGTTGAACACGGGGCCTCCCGTGGGCCTGGGTCCCCTGCAGCGTAACTCTCGCCCTCACCCGACCGTCCTGGCGGAAACCGCCCCCGGTGGGAACAGCCCCAGCCGGTGGGCCAGCGCCGCCGCCTCTCCCCGGCCCGAGACGCCCAGTTTGGCCAGGATGTTGGAGACGTGGACGCTCGCCGTCTTCGGCGAGATGAAGAGTTCCTCGGCGATCTGGCGGTTGGTGCGGCCTGCGGAGACCAGACGCAGGACGTCCCGTTCGCGGCTGGTCAGGCCCAGGGACTCCACCGGGTCCGCCGTGGGGCGGGCCGGACCGGGAGTGCGGGTCGGGGTGAGGCGGGCGCGTTGGGCGAGGAGGGTGACGGCGTCGGCGAGCGGGCGGGCGCCCAGGTGGTCGGCGACGGTGGCGGACAGCCGGAGGAGTTCGGTCGCCCGGTCGCGGTCGTCGGGCTCGGCGCCGTCCGTCAGCAGGGCCTCGGCGAGGCGGTGGCGGACCCGGGCGAGGTCGTACGGGCGGTCCAGGGCCTCGAAGGCGGTGACGAGCCGCGACCAGGTGTCGGAGGTGGCGGTGCCGTCGGCGCGCTGGAGTTCGGCGCGGACCCACTGCTCGTGGGCGAGCCAGACGGGGGCGCCCGTGGTGAGCTTCTTGGCGGTGTCGCGGATGCGTTCGAGTATCTCGGCGCGGCCCGCCGCGACGGTGGGCAGGGCGCGGGCGTCGGCCTCCGCGGTGACGGCGGCGAGGAGCAAGGGCCAGCCGTAGCGGTGGGTGCCCGGCGGGAAGCCGGTGTCCAGGACATGGCCCAGTTCGGTGCGGGCGTCGAGGAGGCGGCCCTCGGCGGCGGCGACACCGATGGTGACCAGGGCGAGCAGCAGGTCGTGCTGGGGCATGGGGTCGTGGGTGCCGAAGTGCTCGTGCGCGGTGGCCAGTTGGCGCGTGGCCTCGGGCAGGTCGCCCCGGTCCAGGGCGAGCTGGGCCAGGCAGATGGCGCCGCCTCCCTGTGGCTTGGTGCTGTGGCCCCGGCGCAGCGCGTTGGTCGCGGCGTCGGCGGCGGCGTCCCAACGTCCGAGCGAGTACAGCGACTGGGAGAGGTTGCCCCACACCCAGGCCTCGGAGTCCAGCAGGCCGAACCTGCGGGTGTAGGCGATGCCCTCCTCCAGGATGGGGACGGAGTCCCGGGAACGGCCGACCGACTCGAGCCCACTGGGAAGATTGACATAGGCGCGTCCGGCGACGAAGAAGATGTTCTCCGCGACCGACTGTTCCTTGACCGCGCGCATCTCCGCGAACCCGGTCTCCGTGGCACCGGCGTCGATCAGGAGTCCGCCGTGGGTGAGACGGGCGTGCAGCTCGGTCTCGTGGGCGCCCACCATGCGGGCGTACTCGACCGCCTGTTCGGCGGCGGCGAGGGCGTCGGGGCCGGGCGAGTGCAGCATCGACCAGGCGGCGACATTGGCCAGGACCTCGGCGTGCACCTCCGAGGGCGGCAGACCGCGTACGAGTTCCTGGGCCGTGCCGAGTTCCTTCCAGCCGTCGCCTCGCGACTGGGCCTGGACCAGACGGGAACGCTGGCACCAGAACCAGGCGGCGCGCAGCGGGTCGCCGTCGTCCTCCAGGAGGTGCAGCGCCCGCTTGATGATCTTCAGTGCGCGTTCGCGCTCCCCGCACAGCCGGCCCGCGACGGCGGCCTCGGCCATGAGGTCGAGGTAGCGCAGGGCGGTGGGGGCCGAGTCGCAGCCGTAGGGCGGGTAGATCTCGGTGTAGTCGACAGGGCGGAGGGTCGCCCGTACGGCGTCGGGGGCGGCGTCCCAGAGCTCCATCGCCCGTTCCAGGAGCCGTAGTTGCTCGGAGTACGCGTACCGGCGGCGGGCGGTGACCGAGGCGTCCAGGACGGCGGGGAGGGCCTTGGCCGGGTCGTGGGCGTGGTACCAGTAGCTGGCCAGGCGCATGGCGCGTTGGTCTGCGGGGACGAGCGTCGGCTCGGCCTCCAGTGCCTCGGCGTAGCGGCGGTTGAGGCGGGAGCGTTCGCCGGGGAGCAGGTCGTCGGCGACGGCCTCGCGGACCAGGGAGTGGCGGAAGCGGTAGCCGTCGCCGGCCGGGGTGGCGAGCAGGAGGTTGGCGCCGACCGCAGCGCGCAGTGCCTCGATGAGGTCGTCCTCGGCGAGCCCGGCGACGGCGGCGAGCAGCCGGTACTCGACGGTGGAGCCGCCCTCCGCGACGATCCGGGCGACCCGCTGGGCGCTCTCGGGCAGGCTTTCGACGCGTACGAGGAGCAGGTCCCGGAGGGTGTCGGTGAGCCGGGTGCGGCAGCCCTCGTGGGCGGCGACGGCGAGTTCCTCGACGAAGAAGGCGTTGCCGTCGGAACGGTCGAAGATCTCGTCGACCTGGGCCGGTGCGGGTTCGGCGGCGAGGATACCGGCGATCTGTCGGCCCACTTCGGCGCGGTTGAAGCGGCTCAGCTCGATGCGGCGGACGGTGCGCAGCCGGTCCAGTTCGGCGAGGAGGGGGCGCAGGGGGTGGCGGCGGTGGATGTCGTCGGCGCGGTAGGTGGCGAGGACGACGAGGCGGCCGGTGCGCAGGGTGCGGAAGAGGTAGGCGAGGAGGTGGCGGGTGGAGGCGTCGGCCCAGTGGAGGTCTTCGAGGGCGACGACGACTGTGCGGTCGGCGGCGACGCGTTCCAGGAGGCGCGCGGTGAGTTCGAAGAGGCGGGCCATGCCCTCCTCGTCGTGCCGTCCGGCGCCGGTCTCGCCCAACTCGGGCAGCAGCCTGGCCAGTTCCTCCTCCTGCCCGGCAGCGGCGGCGGCCAACTCGTCGGGCAGCGCGCGGAGCAGGGCGCGCAGGGCTGTGGAGAAGGGAGCGAAGGGCAGCCCGTCGGCGCCGATCTCGACGCAGCCGCCGAGTGCGACGACAGCGCCCCGGCCGGAGGCCGCCTCGGCGAACTCCTCGACCAGTCGTGTCTTGCCGACCCCTGCTTCCCCACCGAGCAGCAACGCCTGCGGCTCACCGGTGGCGGCGCGGGCGAGCGCGTCGTGCAACACCCCCAACTCATCGGCGCGACCGACGAACACCGGACAGACGGACCTGGTCTCCACGGGCCAGAGCATCGCACAGGGCTCTGACATCGCGGGACTGGTTATCGGGCCGATGACCGGGCCGACGGACGACGTGCGGGACGGGCCGGTCACCGTGACGGCGACCGGCCCGTGGTGGGTCGTGGGGCGGACGGCCTCGGCGTGCGCGGGGAGGAGCGCCGCCGTGGGAGAACCGTCCGCCCGTCCCCCGGTGCTCACGCGGCCCGGGTGAACCAGTGCCTGCGGGTGCGGTCGGTATGCACCTCGCCCTCGGCGGCCGGGCCGGCTGCCTCGCGGCGGGCGGCACGAGCGCCACGGACGGCTTCCCGGGCCAGGCGCTCGTCCGCGGCGGCGCGGCGCAGCTCGGCGGAACGGATCTGGTGGAGTTCGTACTCGAACATGTGATGCCCCTCGGGTCCTGGTGACTTCGGTCGGTCTTCGCTTTCTGCGATGTCCCAACCTTCGTCTCCCAGGGGGGTCCGCCACATCGGGAGAGTTCCGCATCTTCCGAGGGGGTGGGGGCCTTAGGAACGGGTGAGGGGCCCCGGACGGGTCGTAAGGTGCTTACGACCGGCCTAAGGCCCCTCATGACCTGCGGTGATTCCGCTCCCGTGTCAGGGCGCGGAGGGCAGGCCCAGCAGTACGTCGGTGTACTTCAGGACCGCGAGGAGCAGTCCGAGGATGCCGAGGGCGACACCCGCCCAGGAGACCGACTTGATCCAGACCGGCTGCGGCTTGCCCGGGGCGCCGAACGCGGGCCGGGCGAGGGCCGCGACACCGACGAGCAGCCCGAGGAGCGCGAAGATGCCGCCCCACAGCGCGGTGGTCTGCCAGGCGTCGCCGTAGACCTCCTTGATCTGGGTGGCGACGCTCGCCGAGGACGCGGTCCCCAGCTGGCCGACGAGCGTCTCGCGCGCGCCCGCCACCGTGCCCAGCCAGCTGCCGGTGAGCGAGACGAAGCCGAGGACGGCGGACACCACGGCCGCAGCGCCCTGGCCCACACCGGAGGGGCCCTCCTTCTCGGCCGCGAGCTCCGCCTCGTCGAGGTCCGTCAGGTCCTCGCCCTCGTACTCGTCCGCGTCGCCCAGGACCTCGACCTCGGTCTCGGCCGCGGCCTCCGCCGGCTGCTCGTCCTTGGTGATGTCCACCGTCTCGTTACCGCTCTTCACGTCGTCGCTCTTCGCCTCGGTACCGGTCTCGGCGCCGGTCTCGTCTGCTGTCTTGGTTCCCATGCCTCGCACCGTACGGACGTCGTCTGAGAAGTTCCTTAATGCTCCTTGTGAGCGGCACGCGCGCGTGCGGCACGCCACTCGGGCGCGAGTACCGACCAGATCTCGGTGTCCGCGCGTACACCCCGGTGCGGGTAGTTCTCCCGCAGCAGGGCCTCACGGCTCATGCCCAGTCGCCGCGCCACGTTGATGCTCGCTTCGTTGACGGACGACGCGTGCCACTCCACACGGTGCATGCCACGTACGTCAATCGCCCAGTCGATGAGGACACGCATCGCGCGCGTGATCAGCCCGCGTCCGGTACCGGCCGGCTCCAGCCAGCAGCCGACCTCGCAGTTGCCTTGCTCCGCGCTGAAGTTGAGGAACAGCACCCCGCCGACGAGTTTCCCGTCCAGCCAGATCCCGTGCAGCGACCCGGTGTCGGCGGCGCGCTGGTCGGCGTACCGCTGGAGCTGGTCCCGCGCGGAGTCGAGGTCCGTGGTCTTCATGCCGAAGGGGACGTGCCGGGTGATGAAGTCCCGCCCCCGGTCGAGATGCGCGAGGAACTCCTCGGCGTGCCAGGGCTCCAGGGGCCGGAGTTCCGCGCCGTCGTCACCCAGGGATATCGCGTACATCCTGCGGTCGCTCCTTCACCAGTACGTCCATGACGTCCATGTCGAGTACGTCGAGTACGTCCGGAATGCTCGCACGGGCGGCCTCCCCGACGCCCGGCAATTGCGCGGCGGCGCTCCGGCACTCGGGCGGCTCGATGCTGATGCGCGGCAGGCGCCTGTCCAGCCAGCGGGGCAGCCACCAGTTGGCGCCGCCGAGCAGGTGCATCAGCGCGGGCACCAGGAGCGTGCGCAGGACGAAGGCGTCGAGGGCGACGGCGGCGGCCAGGGCGATGCCGAACATGGCGATCACGCGGTCGCCGGAGAGGACGAAGGCGAGGAAGACGGAGATCATGATGACCGCCGCAGAGTTGATCACGCGGCTGGTCTCGGCGAGGCCGACCCGGACGGCCCGCCGGTTGTCGCCGGTCTCCAGCCACTCCTCGTACATCCGGCTGACCAGGAAGACCTGGTAGTCCATGGAGAGGCCGAAGAGGACGGAGACCATGATGACCGGCAGGAACGGCTCGATCGGGCCCGCGCTGCCGAGGCCCAGCAGTTCGCTCCCCCAGCCCCACTGGAAGATCGCGACGACGACACCGAACGCGGAGGCGACGGCGGCGACGTTCATCGCGGCGGCCTTGAGCGGGATGCCGATCGAGCGGAACGCGAGCAGGAGCAGCAGACAGCCGAGGCCGATCACGACACCGACGAACAGCGGCAGCTTGTCGACGATCACATCCGCGAAGTCGTCATAGCTCGCCGTGACCCCGCCGACGTGCAGGTCGAGCGAGGTGCCGGTCTCCGCGCGCGGGAGCACCTTCTCGCGCAGCCGCTCCACCAGGTCACTGGTCCGCGCGGACTGCGGGGAGGACTCCGGTACGACGGTGAGGTACCCGGTGGAGCCGTCGGCGCTGTAGGTGACCGGCGAGGACGACGCGACGCCCTCGGTGGTCCGGAGGGTCGCGGCGAGGTTGTCGAGGACGAGCTTGTCCTCGGCGTCGGAGACGGGCGTGACCAGGGTGAGCGGGCCGTTGACGCCTGGGCCGAAGCCGTCGGCGAGGAGGTCGTAGGCCTGGCGTGTTGTCGTCTCCTTCGGGTTGTTTCCCTGGTCGGAGGTGCCGAGGTGGAGCGAGAAGGTGGGCAGGGCGAGCAGCGCGACGACGACCAGGGCGGCGGCGCCGAGCACCTTGGGGTGGCGCTCGACGAAGGCGGACCAGCGGGCGGCGAACCCGGTGGGCAGCTCCGGCTCGGGCCCGTGCCCGGCCAGCCTGCGCCGCTCGCGCCGGCTCAGGGCGCGCGGCCCGATGAACGACAGCAGGGCGGGGAGCAGGGTCACGGAGGCCGCGACGGTCAGGACCACCGTCAGCGAGGCGGCGATCGCGACCCCGTTGAGGAAGCCCAGCCGCAGGATCAGCATCCCCAACAGGGCGATGCAAACGGTCGCACCCGCGAAGACGACGGCGCGTCCCGTGGTCGTGACGGCATTGGTGGCCGCCTCGGTGACGGACAGGCCGCGCTTGAGGCCGCGCCGGTGTCTGGTGACGATGAAGAGCGCGTAGTCGATGCCCACGCCGAGGCCGATCAGCATGCCGAGCATGGGCGCGAAGTCGGCGACGGTCATCGCGTGCCCGAGCAGCACGATCGCGGCGTAGGCCGTGCCGACGCTCACCAGGGCGGTGGCGATGGGCAGCAGCGAGGCGGCGAGCGAGCCGAAGGCGAGGAACAGCACGACGGCCGCGACGACCACCCCGACGACCTCGGCGAGGTGGCCGCCGGACGACTCGGTGAGCGCGATGGCGCTGCCGCCCAGCTCCACCTGGAGCCCGTCGGCACGCGCCGACTCGGCAACGTCGACGACGGCCCGCGCCTCGCCCTCGCCGATGTCCTCGGCGGACTTGTCGAAGGTGACGGTGGCGTAGGCCGTACGCCCGTCGGCGCTGATGCGGCCGGTGTCGCGGCCCTCGTAGGGGCTGACGACCGAGGCCACCGAGGGCAGGTCGGCGATGCGGTCCAGGGTGCGGGTCATCGTCTGCTCGACGTCGGCGGCGCGGACCGTGCCCGAGGCGGTGTGCCAGACGACGGTGTCGGTGTCGCCACCGAGCCCGGAGAAACCTTTCTCCAGGAGCTGGGTGGCGCGGCCCGACTCGGTGCCGGGGACCTCGTAGTCGTTCGAGTACGCCGAGCCCGCGACGGCTGCGGCGGCGGTCACCCCGGCGAAGGCGGCGAGCCAGATCAGAACGACGAGGAGGCGGTGCCTGACACACCAGCGTGCGAGGACTGCCACAGACGTGCTCCCTGGATGAAATATGGATCTTTGACCGGGAGCACTCGTGAATGAACAGAACGGCCCGCAAAGAAACGAAACTAGGCAAGAGAGATACCGAACCACTGTTACAGGCGCTGGTGATCGTTTGAGCCGCTAGTGCGCTTATTCACAAGAGTGCGAGTCACATCACAGGACAATCACATGAACTCTGTCGCCCCAGTAAAAGCGCGATAAGCAACTCAGTCGAACTGGTCCCCTAGCGCCATCACCATCACGCCGACGATCAGCAGCCACAGGGCCCTGCGAGTACGCCCCCGCGCCCCCAGCACCGACGCGAGCCCGCAGACGGCGGCGCCGAAGGCGTACGCGCCGGGTACGAGCGCGGGTGCGGAGCCCGTGAGGCGGAGCGTCGAGGCAGCGAGCCCCACGAGGGCCAGCAGTGCCCCGGTCCCGGTCGCCGTCCAGCGGGCGCGCCGAGCGTCCAGCACCGCGTCCTCGTACTCCTCCTCGTTCCCATGGGTCTCGTCCTTCTCGTCCATGGCGCGGGAGCGTAGCGCGCCCGCCTGAGAATTCGGATGCGGACGTCGTACGGCCACTGCTAGCGTCCGGCCGTCGACTGTCCGTATCCGGCTTTTCGCCGCCTCCCCGAGCAGGTGCATTGTTTGAAGGTCCGACCGAGCTCCGACGCCTTCCGTTCTTTCTCGTCACAGAACCCGAGGAGCCCGTTCACCGATGTCCGACATCACATCCAGGACCTCGAACGACCGTCCCGACCCGCTCGCTGACCGGCTGAACCACCCCCACTACCCGCGCAGCAGCGGGTACGACGCCCGCTGGACCATCGACAACCAGATGGGCCCGCACGCCCTGTGGCTGCTGGAGTGGCTGGCCCCCGCACTCGGCCTCGACACCCTCCCGCCGGGCGCCCGGGTGCTCGATCTGGGCTGCGGCAAGGCCATGACGTCGGTCTTCCTCGCCAAGGAGTACGACGTCCAGGTCACCGCCGCCGACCTGTGGATCGAGCCCGCCAAGAACGCGCGCCGCATCAATGAGGCGGGCGTCGCCGACCGGGTGCTGCCCGTCTACGCCGAGGCACACCAACTGCCCTTCGGCGACGGGTCGTTCGACGCGATCGTGAGCATCGACGCGTATCAGTACTTCGGCACCAACGACCTGTATCTGCCCACGCTCACCCGGCTGCTGAAGCCTGGCGGGCGGATCGGTGTCGTCGTACCGGCACTGCGCGAGGAGCTGGACGGCGTCGAGCCGCCGGAGCACCTCAAGCCGTTCTGGGACCCGGGGTTCTGGTCGTTCCACACCGCCGACTGGTGGCGGCGGCAGTGGACACGCAGCGGGGCCGTGACCGTGGAGAGGGCCGACTGGCTGCCGGACGGCTGGCGCGACTGGCTGCTGTGGAGCGAGGTCTGCGCCGAGGAGAGCACCGAGGAGTTCATGGCGAACATGGCCCGCGACTCGGTGGAGCTGGTGCGCGCCGACCAGGGCCGGTCCCTGGGCTTCGTACGGGTCGTGGGACACCGTACGTGATCAGGTAGAGCAACGGCCGAGGGGCGCACCGGAATTCCGGTGCGCCCCTCGGCTCACTGCCGCTCGGCTCAGCCCTCGCTGACGCCCAACTGCTCAAGGATCAGTTCCTTGACGCGGGCCGCGTCGGCCTGGCCGCGGGTCGCCTTCATCACCGCGCCGACCAGGGCGCCGACCGCGGCCACCTTGCCGCCGCGGATCTTGTCGGCGATGCCCGGGTTGCCTGCGATGGCCTCCTGGACGGCCGTGTTGAGCGCGCCGTCGTCGGAGACGACCTTCAGGCCGCGCTTCTCGACGACCTCGTCCGGGGTGCCCTCGCCCGCGAGAACGCCCTCGATGACCTGACGGGCCAGCTTGTCGTTCAGGTCGCCGGAGGTGACCAGCGCGGCGACCCGGGCGACCTGCTCGGGCGTGATGGCCAGTTCGTCGATCGCGGTGCCCGACTCGTTGGCGCTGCGCGCGAGTTCGCCCATCCACCACTTGCGGGCGGAGGCGGCGTCGGCACCGGCGTCGATGGTGGCGACGATCAGGTCGATGGCGCCGGCGTTGAGCATCGACTGCATGTCGACGGCCGTGACGCCCCACTCCGCGAGGAGCCGGTTGCGGCGGGCCAGCGGCAGTTCGGGCAGTCCGGCGCGGATCTCCTCGACCCACTCGCGGGAGGGGGCCACCGGCACCAGGTCCGGCTCGGGGAAGTACCGGTAGTCCTCGGCCTCCTCCTTCACGCGGCCCGAGGTCGTCGACCCGGTGTCCTCGTGGAAGTGCCGGGTCTCCTGGATGATCGTGCCGCCCGCGTTCAGTACGGCGGCGTGCCGCTGGATCTCGAAACGGGCGGCACGCTCCACGGAACGCAGCGAGTTGACGTTCTTCGTCTCGCTGCGGGTGCCGAACTTCTCGCGGCCGTGCGGGCGCAGCGACAGGTTCACGTCGCAGCGCATCTGCCCCTGGTCCATGCGGGCTTCCGAGACACCGAGCGCCTTGATGAGTTCGCGCAGCTCGGCGACGTACGCCTTGGCGACCTCGGGAGCGCGCTCACCGGCGCCCTCGATCGGCTTGGTGACGATCTCGATGAGGGGGATGCCGGCACGGTTGTAGTCGAGCAGCGAGTGCGAGGCGCCGTGGATACGGCCTGTCGCGCCGCCGACGTGCAGCGACTTGCCGGTGTCCTCCTCCATGTGGGCGCGCTCGATCTCCACACGGAAGGTCTCGCCGTCCTCCAGCTGGACGTCGAGGTAGCCGTTGAAGGCGATCGGCTCGTCGTACTGGGAGGTCTGGAAGTTCTTCGGCATGTCCGGATAGAAGTAGTTCTTCCGGGCGAAGCGGCACCACTCGGCGATCTCGCAGTGCAGCGCGAGGCCGATCCTGATGGCGGACTCGATGCCGATCGCGTTGACGACCGGGAGTGCGCCGGGCATGCCGAGGCAGGTCGGGCAGGTCTGCGAGTTGGGCTCGCCGCCCAGCTCGGTCGAACAGCCGCAGAACATCTTGGTCTTGGTGCCGAGTTCGACATGGACCTCAAGGCCCATGACGGGGTCGTACGTCGCCAGGGCGTCCTCGTACGAAACCAACTCGTCGGTCGTGGTGGTCACGGTGAAAACTTCCCTCTCAGCCCAGCAGGACGTCGTCGTCGCCCAGCCGCTTCAGCTCGCGGTAGAGGATGGCGAGGCCGGTGACGATGGCGGCGGCGGACACGGCCGCGTCGATGAGGCGCAGCGTGTCGTTCTCCGAGCGGGCCTTCTTGGCCTGCTTGGCGACGCTGAGGGCACCGAACGCGGTGGTCGCGATGGACAGGTACGTGCCGGACTTGGACTTCTTGAAGCCCTTGGCCTTCGAAAGAGCATTGCTCACAGCGACGGAGCCTCCTCTAGCAGCGGGTGCCCCCACTTTTCCACGAAGGCGGCCTCGACGGCTGCGCCGACCTTGTAGAGACGGTCGTCCTTGAGGGCCGGGGCGATGATCTGGAGCCCGACCGGCAGCCCGTCCTCCGGTGCGAGACCGCAGGGCAGGGACATGGCCGAGTTGCCGGCCAGGTTGGTCGGGATGGTGCAGAGGTCCGCGAGGTACATCGCCATCGGGTCGTCGGCACGCTCGCCGATCGGGAAGGCAGTGGTGGGCGTGGTCGGGGAGACGATCACGTCAACCGACTCGAACGCCTTCTCGAAGTCGCGGGTGATGAGCGTACGGACCTTCTGGGCACTGCCGTAGTACGCGTCGTAGTAGCCGGAGCTGAGCGCGTACGTGCCGAGCATGATGCGGCGCTTGACCTCGGGGCCGAAGCCCTCCGCGCGGGTGAGCGAGGTGACCTCTTCGGCGGAGTGCGTGCCGTCGTCACCGCTGCGCAGGCCGTAGCGGAGCCCGTCGAAGCGGGCGAGGTTGGACGAACACTCGCTCGGCGCGATCAGGTAGTACGCGGACAGCGCCAGGTCGAAGGACGGACAGTCCAGCTCGACGATCTCGGCGCCCAGCTCCTTCAGCAGGGCGACGGACTCGTCGAACCGCTGGATGACGCCGGCCTGGTAGCCCTCGCCGCGGAACTGCTTGACGACGCCGACGCGCATGCCCTCGACGCTGCCGTTGCGGGCGGCCTCGACGACCGGCGGGACCGGCGCGTCGACCGAGGTGGAGTCGAGCGGGTCGTGCCCGGCGATCACCTCGTGGAGGAGCGCGGCGTCCAGGACCGTACGGGCGCAGGGCCCGCCCTGGTCGAGGGACGACGAGAAGGCGACCATGCCGTACCGCGACACTGCCCCGTACGTCGGCTTGACGCCGACCGTGCCGGTGACGGCGGCGGGCTGGCGGATGGAACCGCCGGTGTCCGTACCGATGGCCAGCGGCGCCTGGAAGGAGGCGAGCGCTGCCGAGGAGCCACCGCCGGAGCCACCCGGGATGCGGGTGAGGTCCCAGGGGTTGCCGGTCGGCCCGTACGCGCTGTTCTCGGTGCTGGACCCCATGGCGAACTCGTCCATGTTGGTCTTGCCGAGGATGACGACGTCGGCCGCCTTCAGCTTCCGGGTGACGGTCGCGTCGTACGGCGGGATCCACCCTTCGAGCATCTTGGACCCGACGGTGGTCGGGATCCCCTCGGTGGTGAAGATGTCCTTGAGCGCGAGGGGTACGCCGGCCAGCGGGCCCAGCGTCTCCCCGCGCTCGCGCTTGGCGTCGACGGCACGGGCCTGGGCGAGGGCGCCCTCCCGGTCGACGTGCAGGAAGGCGTGCACCTTCGTGTCGACTTCCTCGATACGGGCGAGGTGGGCCTCGGTGACCTCGACGGCCGTGAGTACGCCGGAGGCGATGTTCGCGGCGGTCTCGGCGGCGGTGAGCCGGATGATGCTGCTGTGGTCCGTCATGGTGATTAGTCCTCCCCCAGGATCTGCGGCACCTTGAAACGCTGCTGCTCCTGGGCCGGGGCGCCGGAGAGCGCCTGCTCGGGGGTGAGCGACGGACGGACCTCGTCCGCGCGCATGACGTTCGTCAGCGGCAGCGGGTGCGAGGTCGGCGGTACGTCTTGGTCGGCGACCTCGCTGACGCGGGCGACCGCGCCGATGATGTCGTCGAGCTGGCCTGCGAAGTGGTCGAGCTCTTCGCCCTTCAGCTCCAGACGCGCCAGCCGTGCGAGGTGGGCGACCTCCTCGCGCGTGATGCCAGGCATGCAGCGATCCTCTGGGGTGAGTTGCGGTGTGGGTTTTGGCCCCAATCCTAGGGGGCAGGGAAGCCAACCCGCGCACGGGTTTGCTTCCACGCAGCCGCAGCCGCCGACGCGGCCGAGCCCCCACAGGAGAGCTCACCTCTGAAACGGGCGGTAAACGGGCGGTGCGCGGGTGGGAGATCTCCCTAGGACTCCGCGGCGGGCAAGGCCGCCCGGGGCCGCTGCCACCCACGTGTCCCCCGCGCCAGCAACCAGGCCGTGGCCTCCTCCGGAGGCATCGCCGCGGCGACGAGCCACCCCTGCACCGCGTCACATCCCATGTCCCGCAACCGCTCCCACGTCTCGTCGTCCTCGACGCCCTCGGCGACCACGAGCAGCCCCAGGGAATGCGCGAGATCCACCGTGCACCGCACGATCTCCGCGTCCTCCGTGTCCACCGCCAGCCGCGCCACGAACGACCGGTCGATCTTCAGCTCGCTCACCGGCAGCCGCCGCAGATGCACCAGCGACGAGTACCCCGTACCGAAGTCGTCCAGCGACATCTTCACGCCGTGCCCGGTCAGCGCGGCCAGCGTGTCCGCGGCCTTCTGCGGGTCCTCCAGGAGCACGTGCTCCGTTATCTCCAGTTGGAGCGCTCCCGCCGGGACCCCGTGCCGGGCCAGCCGGGCGGCGACGGAACCGGCGAAGCCGGGGGTGTGGACGTCACGCGGGGAGACGTTGACGGCGACCGGGACGAACAGGCCCTGGGCGCGCCACTTCGCGACCTGTTCGAGCGCCGTCTCCAGCACGTACTCCGTGAGGTGGGGCATCAGCCCGGACGACTCGGCGATCGCTATGAACTCGTCCGGCGGCACCTTCCCGCGCTCCGGGTGCACCCACCGCACCAGCGCCTCCAGGCCGGCGACCTGCCCGTCGAAGCGCACCTTGGGCTGGTAGTGCAGCTCGACCTCGTGCGCGTCGAGTGCGCGCCGCAGATCACCCAGCAGGCCGAGCCGGTCCGGGGTGTTCGAGTCCCGCTTGGACTCGTACACCTCGACGCCCGTACGGTCCCGCTTCGCCTGGTACATCGCCACGTCGGCGCGCCGCAGCAGTCCCTCCGCGTCGAGCGCGTGGTCGGGGAAGACGGCGAGGCCGGCGCTGGCCTCCAGGACGAGGGTGAGTCCGTCGAGATCGAGCGGGGAGCCGAGCACGGTGACCAGGTTGCGGGCGACGCGGGTGGCCGACGTCGTGGAGTCGACGACCGGCAGCAGAACGGCGAACTCGTCGCCGCCGAGCCGTGCGGCCTCCGCGCCGCGCGGCAGTGCGAGGCGCAGCCGGTCGGCTATCTGGAGGAGGAGACGGTCACCGGCGAGGTGGCCCAGCGTGTCGTTCACGGACCGGAAGCGGTCCAGGTCTATGAGCATCAACGCGGCCCGCGCATCGATGCGTTCGGCATCGTCGAGGGCCGTCCAGGTCCGTTCCAGCAGCCACTGTCTGTTGGGCAGCCCGGTCAGCGGGTCGCGCAGTTGCTCCTCGGCCCGGGCCCTGGCTATCCACAGGGTGGAGTCGAGGGCGATGAGGGGGATGGCGAACAGTGGCAGTAGGATCGGCAGGGCGACGGCGACGACGCAGATCAGTGGCGCGATGGCGAGCAGCGCGACCGCGACCAGCCCCTGTCTGACCAGGGCGGAGCGGGCGGCGGTGGGCAGTCCGCCGCGCGGGGTGTGCAGATACCAGAGCAGGGTGCGGGTGAGCGCGAGGTAGGTGACCGCGACCAGCACCACCTCGGGCGCCGTGTAGACGCTCCAGGTCTGCGGGTCCCAGGGCGTCTCGACGGACGGGACCCGGCCGAAGGCGGCGAGCACCAGCGCGCCGGCGCCGATGCCGAGGATGTCCACCGCGCCGTGCAGGAGGCCCTGCCGCCAGCGGTGGCGCCGGGCCACGCCGACCAGGGCGACGACGGTGAGGCTGACCATCCCGGCCGGCACCCACCCGAACAGCAGGAGCACGGAGAGGGTGAGGGCGGCGCCCGAGCCGGTCCCGCCCCACCAGCGGGCGCGGCCGAGGGCGACGAGATGACCGACGATGACACCGGTGAGCACGGCGAGGGCCCAGCCGACGGTGCCGGACGGGAAGAGCGCGCTGTGGCCGGTGAAGCCGCGGTAGAAGCCGGCGCCGAGGACGAGGCCGGCCGACGCGACGACCGCCGCGGGCAGCGCGGGCCAGGACAGCTGGCGTGCGGGGTCGTGGGCGTGCAGGTGGGCGACGCGTTCCTCGGCGGTGAGGTGGGCCGTCAGCGGGGTCGACACCCTGCTGTCGGCGACGATGCGCTGCCGGGTGCCGCCCGCCGCACCTGTTCCGCTCGTCCCTCCGGCTGCCCGGACACCGATGCCCGCCCGTTCCAGGAACCGTGCCGTCCGGCGGGCCGCACCCGGTTCACTGCCGGGCTCGGGACGGCCCGTGAGGCGGGCGGATCCCCAGTGCCAGACGCCGGATATCCGGCGTCTGCGCAGCCGTGAGGGAGGGGCGGCGCTTTCGGTCGGTTCCATTCCCGTCCCTCTCACAGCCGGCGGTACCCACGCCACGCGGTCCGATGTCCGTCAACCGTCACCGGCACCGCGTCCGAAACCACATCCGGGCACGGCAGGCGCATACGTCAACAGTAGGCCGCAGAAGGCTTCCACGGGCAGCGGTCGTCGACGGTTGCCCGAATGCGACCCAGCCACCCGTATGCATCTGGTATGCGCCGATCGGGTGGTCTTCAACCCCTACTCCTCGTTCGGAAGCGCTGCTTCGGCCGCTGCCTCGGGTCCCTGTTCGAGCAGTACGGCAAAGCCGTCCTCGTTCAGAACAGGCACCTTCAACTGCATGGCCTTGTCGAACTTCGAACCAGGATTGTCACCCACAACCACAAATGACGTCTTCTTCGAAACAGAACCGGTCACCTTTGCTCCACGGCTCTGCAGCGCCTCCTTCGCGCCGTCCCGGGTGTGGTGTTCGAGCGTGCCGGTCACGACGACGGTGAGCCCTTCGAGCGGGCGCGGCCCCTCGTCCTCGCCGGAGCCCTCCTCCTCCATCCGGACCCCGGCGGCCCGCCACTTGCGCAGGATCTCCTGGTGCCAGTCCACCGCGAACCACTCCTTGAGCGAGGCCGCGATGATCGGGCCGACCCCGTCCGTGGTGGCCAACTCCTCCTCGGAGGCCTGCTCGATCCGCTCGATCGAGCGGAATTCGCGGGCCAGCGCCTCGGCGGCGACCGGACCGACATGCCGGATCGACAGACCGGTGATGATCCGGGCCAGCGGTCGGTCCTTGGCGGCGGCGATGTTGGCGAGCATCGAGACCGCGTTCTTCCTGGGCTCGCCCTCCTGGTTGGCGAAGACCGTGGCGATCTTCTCCTCGCCGGTCTTCGGGTCCCGCTTGGGCAGCCCGCTGTCCTGGTCGAGGACGTACGCCTTGATGGGCAGCAGTCGCTCGATGGTGAGGTCGAAGAGGTCGCCCTCGTCGACGAGCGGCGGCTCGGCCGGCTCCAGCGGTCTGGTGAGCGCGGCGGCGGCCACGTAGCCGAAGTTCTCGATGTCCAGGCACTTGCGCCCGCCGAGATAGAACAGCCGCTCCCTCAACTGGGCCGGGCAGCTCTGCCCGTTGGGGCAGCGGAGGTCGACGTCGGCCTCCTTCATGGGCCGCAGCGGCGTACCGCACTCGGGGCACTCGGCGGGCATCTCGAAGGGCTTCTCCGTGCCGTCGCGCAGGTCGGCGACCGGGCCGAGGATCTCCGGGATGACGTCACCGGCCTTGCGCAGCACCACGGTGTCGCCGATGAGCACGCCCTTGGCCTTGACGACGTCCTGGTTGTGCAGCGTGGCGAACTCGACCTCCGAGCCGGCCACCGTCACCGGCTCGACCTGTGCGTACGGCGTGACCCTGCCCGTACGCCCCACGCCCACGCGGATGTTGATGAGCTTGGTGTTGACCTCCTCGGGCGCGTACTTCCAGGCGATCGCCCAGCGGGGGGCGCGCGAGGTCGAGCCGAGGCGGCCCTGGAGCGGGATCTCGTCGAGCTTGACGACGACGCCGTCGATCTCGTGCTCCACGGAGTGCCGGTTCTCGCCGTAGTACGCGATGAACTCCCGTACGCCGTCGAGGTCGTCGACCTGCTTCGCGTACCGCGTGGTCGGCAGGCCCCACTCGTGCAGCAGGGTGTACGCCTCGGAGAGACGGGTGAGCGGGTCGTAGCCCTCCAGGGCTCCGATGCCGTGGACCACCATGTGCAGCGGTCGCGTGGCCGTGACGCGCGGGTCCTTCTGGCGGAGTGAACCGGCCGCCGCGTTGCGCGGGTTGGCGAACGGCTTGTCGCCGCCCTCCACCAGACGGGCGTTCAGCTCCTCGAACTTCTCCATCGGGAAGTAGACCTCGCCGCGGATCTCCACCAGGTCCGGGACGCGGTCGCCGGTCAGCCGGTCCGGGATCTCGGCGATCGTGCGCACATTGGGCGTGATGTCCTCGCCGGTGCGGCCGTCACCACGGGTCGCCGCGCGCGTGAGACGCCCGTGCTCGTACGTCAGGTTGACGGCGAGGCCGTCGACCTTCAGCTCGCACAGGAAGTGGTACTCGGAGGCACCGACGTCCTTGTGGACGCGCTCCGCCCACGCCGCCAGTTCCAGGTCGTCGAAGGCGTTGTCGAGGGAGAGCATGCGCGAGCGGTGCTCCACGGAGGTGAACTCCGTCTCGTACGCCCCCGAGACCTTCTGGGTCGGGGAGTCGGGCGTGCGCAGCTCCGGATACTCCTCCTCCAGCGCCTCCAGGGTGCGCAGGAGCTTGTCGAACTCCGCGTCGCTGACGACGGGAGCGTCGTTCACGTAGTACCGGAAGCGGTGCTCCTCGATGCGCTCGGCGAGCTGGGCGTGCCTGTCGCGCGCCTCGGCGGGCACCGATGTGGTCTGTGCGTGCTGTTCGCCGGCCACCGTATTGTCCTCCCGTTACTCTGGGTTGTCCGCGAGTGATCTCGCCGCCTGGACGCAGTGGGCGAGCGCCTGCCACGCGTACTGCGGGGAAGCGCCCGCGAGTCCGCACGACGGAGTGACCGTGACCGCCTCCGCGAGAAGCCCCGGATGCAGCCCCAGCCTGCGCCACAGCGTTCTGACACCACTGACGCTACCGGCAGGGTCTGACAACGGGCCGTCCGTGCCGGGTACGACACCGGCGAAGAGCCGCGTACCGCCTTCCACCGCCTCACCGATCGCGTCGTCGTCACGCTCGGTGAGGAGCGAGAAGTCGAAGGAGACGGCGGCGGCGCCGGCCCTGCGGAGGAAGGCGAACGGGACGTCCGGCGCGCAGGAGTGCACGACGACGGGCCCGTCGTCGTGCGCGCCGATGACGTCCCGAAGGGTCGCCTCGGCGATCTGGCGGTCGGGGATCCGGTGGGTGCGGTAGCCGCTGGCGGTCCTCACCTGGCCGCGCAGTACGGCCATGAGGGACGGTTCGTCGAGTTGCAGGACGAGTTGGGCGCCGGGGATGCGGCGGCGCAGTTCGTCGAGGTGCAGGCGGATGCCCTCGGCGAGGGACCCGGCGAGGTCGCGGCAGGCGCCGAGGTCGGAGAGGGCCAGCTCGCCGTTCCTGAGTTCCAGTGCGGCGGCGAGCGTCCAGGGGCCCACGGCCTGCACCTTCACCTGTCCCTCGTACCCCTGTGTGAACTCCTCCAGCGCGTCGAGGTCCTCGCCGAGCCAGGAACGGGCCCGCTTGGTGTCCCGGCCCGGGCGGTCCCCGAGGCGCCAGCCGCTGGGCTCCACGCGCGCGTACATCTCGACGAGCATTCCGGCGGTGCGGCCGATCATGTCGGCGCCGGGGCCGCGGGCGGGGAGTTCGGGCAGGAAGGGGAAGTCGTCGAAGGTCCCGGTGGCCGCCTTGACGGCTTCCCGGGCGTCGCCGCCGGGCAGGGAACCGATGCCGGTGGCGGGGCCGAAGGTGGGGTTCGCGTTCACGTGGAGCAGCCTATGTTTCTTCGCCCCCGCCGCCCCTACCCGTCCCATCCTGTCCCGTCCCTGAGGGCCGCGCCCCCAGCCCCCATCGCGCTGAACGCGCTCGTCCTCGAACGCCGGACGGGCTGAGAATCACCGGCCCGGGCGTACCGTCACGTCGTTGATCTCCGCGTCGCGGGGGAGGTCCAGGGTCAGCAGGACCGTCGTCGCCACCGACTCGGGGTCGATCCACTTCGACGGGTCGTACTCCTTGCCCTCCTGCTGGTGGACCTTCGCCTGCATCGGGCTCGCCGTCCGCCCCGGATACACCGTCGTCACCCGCACCCCGGCCCCGTGTTCCTCCTGGCGCAACGAGTCCGCCAGGGCCTTGAGACCGTGCTTGGACGCGGCGTACGCGGACCAGTTGGCGCTCGCGTTCAGGCCCGCACCGGAGTTGACGAAGACCACCTGGCCCTGGGAGGCCCGGAGTTGGGGCAGGAAGTGTCGGGTCAGTTCGGCGGGGGCGATCAGGTTGACATTCAGCTGGTGGCGCCAGGTCTTGGGGGTCAGGTCGCCGACCGGGCCCAGATCGACCACGCCCGCGATGTGCAGCAGGGAGTCCACCCGGTCCGGCAGCGTCTGGTGCGAGAACGCCCAGGAGAGGCGATCCGGGTCGGCCAGGTCGCCCACCAGGGTCCTCGCCCCCGGAAACTCCGCCGCCAACTCCTTCGCCCGCCCCGCGTCACGCGCGTGCAGCACGAGTTCGTCCCCGCGCGCGTGCAGCCGCCTCGCGACCGCCGCACCGATGCCCGAACCCGCCCCGGTGATCACATGAGTAGCCATGCCCGCCATGCTCGCATCACGGGGACGGCCGTCACACCACTCCCCGGCTCTCCTCCAGGTACGCCAGCGCCCCGACCGGCTCCTCCGCGAAGAACACCAGGTCGGTGAGCGGGCGGGGCAGGAATCCCTCGGTCTCCATACGGCGGAACTGTTCCTTCAGGCCGTCGTAGAAGCCGGCCGTGTTCAGCAGCACCACCGGCATGTCCGTCCTGCCGTGCTTCTTCAGCTCCAGGATCTCCGTCGCCTCGTCGAGCGTTCCGGTGCCGCCGACCATGATCACGACGGCGTCGGCCTTCTCCAGCAGGAGCCGCTTGCGTTCCCCGAGATCCCGTGCGATCACCATCTCGTCGGCGCCCGGCCGTGCCTTCGCCGCGAGAAAGTCCACCGAGACGCCCAGCAGTCGGCCGCCCGCCTCCTGGACCCCGTCCGCGACCACCTTCATCAGGCCCACGTCCGAGCCGCCCCAGACCAGGGTGTGCCCGCCCTTGCCGAGCAGTTTCGCGAACTCCCGCGCGGGGCGCGTGTATCGGTCGTCCAGGTCGGCGGCGGAGAGGAAGACACAGATGTTCATGCTGTCCACCGTACGCGGGCGGATCCGGAACAACCCGGGCTCCGTGAACGCTCCTCAGACATGACCGAAGGACACACGATCACCATCGAGCAGACCGCCGACCGCGTACGGGCCGTCCACGGCGGCCAGGTGCTCGCCGAGAGCGGGCGCGCCCTCGTACTCCACGAGACGGGCTGTCCACCGCGCTACTACATCCCTGCCGAGGACGTCCGGCTCGACCTGCTGACTCCCTCCGAGACCCACACCTACTGCCCCTTCAAGGGCACGGCGTCCTACTGGTCCCTCCCGGACGCCACCGACCTCGTCTGGGCGTACCCCGATCCGAAGCCGGAGGTGGCCCGGATAAAGGACCACCTCTGCTTCTACGAGGTCGAGACCCGGTAGGCCGCCGGGGCCGCGGCCCCGGCGGCCGGCAGTCGTCGGTACGGCGGCTCAGACCACGCCCGCCGCGGCCCGGTTCGTCGTGGCGATCGTCGCCGAGCCGACGACGCGTGTGCCGTCGTACAGGACGATCGCCTGGCCCGGCGCCACCCCGCGCACGGGCTCGGTGAACGTGACTTCCAGTGTGCCGTCGACCAGTTCGGCGCTCACCTCGGTCTCGCCGCCGTGCGCGCGCAGCTGGGCGGTGTAGGTGCCGGGGCCGGTGGGGGCGGCTCCGCACCAGCGGGGCCTGATCGCGGTGAGGGCGTCGACGTCGAGGGATGCGGCCGGGCCGACCGTCACTGTGTTGTTCACCGGGGAGATGTCGAGGACGTAGCGCGGCTTGCCGTCGGCGGCCGGGGTGCCGATGCGCAGGCCCTTGCGCTGGCCGATGGTGAAGCCGTACGCGCCCTCGTGGGAGCCGATCTTCGCGCCGGACTCGTCGACGATGTCGCCCTCGGCGCGGCCCAGGCGGTTCGCGAGGAAGCCCTGGGTGTCGCCGTCGGCGATGAAGCAGATGTCGTGCGAGTCGGGCTTCTTGGCGACCGCGAGGCCGCGCCGCTCGGCCTCCGCGCGGATCTCGTCCTTCGTGGTGAGGGTGTCGCCGAGGGGGAACATCGCGTGGGCGAGCTGACGGTCGTCGAGCACCCCAAGGACGTACGACTGGTCCTTGGCCATGTCGGAGGCTCGGTGCAGCTCGCGCGTTCCGTCGGCCAGGGTGACGACCTGGGCGTAGTGGCCCGTGCAGACCGCGTCGAAGCCGAGGGCGAGGGCCTTGTCGAGGAGCGCGGCGAACTTGATCTTCTCGTTGCAGCGCAGGCACGGGTTCGGGGTGCGCCCCGCCTCGTACTCGGCGACGAAGTCGTCCACCACGTCCTCGCGGAAGCGGTCGGCGAGGTCCCACACGTAGAAGGGGATGCCGATGACGTCGGCCGCGCGGCGGGCGTCGCGGGAGTCCTCGATGGTGCAACAGCCGCGCGCACCCGTGCGGAAGGACTGCGGATTCGCGGACAGGGCGAGGTGGACGCCCGTCACGTCGTGGCCGGCTTCCGCCGCGCGGGCGGCGGCTACTGCGGAGTCCACGCCGCCGGACATGGCGGCCAGTACGCGGAGGGGCTGCTGCGAGGTGTGAGTCATAACCCTTCAAGGGTACGGGGCGCCGGGAACCGGGGCGCGCGAGTATCCGTTCACGCTGACATGGAGGAAACACAGGCTCGGCAGGACAGCGGCCGCGGCCTTTCGCAGGACGTCCCCCGGCAGCTGCGGAGCGAGGGCCACGGACGGGCTCCGCGGGACGGCGACCGGCGGATCGGGCGGCGCGCCCTGCTCATCGGCGGGGCGGTGGCCGCCGTCGCCACGGGCGTGCTCGCGCGGGACGAGCTGGCCCGGCTGTGGTGGCGGGTGCCCGGGGTGGCGAAACCGCGCAAGGAGGGCGAGGTCGACTACGCGGGGGCGCGCTGGGTGGCGGCCTCGTCGGCGAACTGGCGGATGGCGGACCGGCCCGACGACTACGGCGTGGACCGGGTGATCATCCATGTCACACAGGGCGGCTACGCGAGCGCGGTGAAGGTCTTCCAGGACCCGGCGCACGGCGCGGCGGCGCACTACATCGTCCGCAGGGACGGGCGGGTCACCCAGATGATCCGCGAGCTGGACGTGGCGTTCCACGCGGGCAACCGGGAGTACAACGAGCGGAGCGTCGGCATCGAGCACGAGGGTTTCGTGGAGAAGCCCGAGGACTTCACGGACGCGATGTACGCCGCCTCGGCGCGGCTGACGGCCAGGGTCTGCGCGCGGTACGGCATACCCGTCGACCGGGAGCACATCATCGGGCATGTGGAGGTGCCGGGCACGGACCACACCGATCCCGGGAAGGGCTGGGACTGGAAGAAGTACCTGCGGCTCGTCGAGGACGCTTCCACCACCGCCACCTGAAGATCAACGTGATGCATGTCACAGCCACAGGGATCATGAGCGATTGATGAGCGCCGGCCGCCCGAAGTGTCCCGTCCCCCGATCCTGACCTGCGCGACGCCAACTCGCCTTCGCTCTTACGGAGTTGAGGATCAGGTAGGCGCTCCCGGTTTCCACAGGTTCTCGTGGGACTTCCAAAGTTCGCCTCAGTCTTTACACAGCCCTTAGCCCAAAGCTCCGCTGCCATGAGCGAAACGAAGAGCAAGGGCCTGCACCGGCGGAAGTTTCTCGGCGGAATGGCAGGGGCGGCGGGACTGGCGGCCGTCGGCGCGGCAGGGGCGACCTTCGCCCTGCTGACCGACGGCAACACCTTCAAGGCCGCGGCGGCCGACAACACCCTGAACATCCCGGACCTGCTGGAGGGCACCACGTCCGACGGCACCACCACCTTCACCCTGACCGCGCAGACCGGGACTCACGAGGTGGTCAGCGGCGTCAGCAGCACGTCGGCCGGCTACAACGGGTCGTACCTCGGGCCGACCATGAAGTGGACCAACGGCAGCACCGTCCTGCTGAACATCACCAACGACCTCGGCGCCGACACCACCGTCCACTTCCACGGCGCCCACATCCCGCCCAAGATGGACGGCGGCCCGCAGAACGCCTTCGCCGACGGCGAGACCTGGTCCCCGACCTTCGAGATCAAGGACGAGGCCAAGACCCTCTGGTACCACCCGCACGCCCTGGGCACCACGGCCGAGCAGGTCGTCCACGGCCTGGCCGGGATGATCATCGTCGAGGACGACTCGGACGCCTCGGCCGCGCTGCCGAGCGAGTACGGCGTCGACGACATCCCGCTGATCCTGCAGTGCCTGGCCTCCAGCACCTCGGGCGACGTCAAGTACGACCTGACCGGCTACCTCACCTCCGGCCTGGTCTATCCGGTGCTGTGCAACGGCACCAACGTCGACGCCACCACCCTCAACTTCACGGCCACCAAGACCCGTACGCGGTTCCGGGTGCTCAACGCCTCCCCCTCCGACATCATGACCATCCAGCGCAGCGACGGCGGGACCCTCACCCAGATCGCCACCGACCAGGGGTACCTGACCACGGCCGCCGAGGTGACCTCCATCCGGCTGGTGGCGGGCGCCCGCGCCGAGTTCGTGCTCGACCTCAGCGACGCGGTGACCCTGCAGACCGTCGTCACCACCGGCTGGGTGCGCGGCGGCAGCGGCACGTACAACTTCCTGACCGTCACGCCGGACGCCTCCGACACCCCCGCCGACCTGCCGAGCTCGCTCAACACGATCACCCGGTACGACACGACCGACTTCACCGCCCGCACGATCACCCTCGGGCAGCGGGGCACCACGATGCTCATCAACGGCTCGGCCGGCACCACCATGGAGTCGATGGCGACGATCATGACCACTCTCGACGCCGAGGAGATCTGGACGGTCACCAACGCCACCCAGCTGGAACACTCCTTCCATCTGCACGACGTGCCGTTCCAGCTGATCGAGATCAACGGAGTCGCGCCCACCGGCACCGACCTGGGCTGGTTCGACACCTACGAGGTGGTCGGCGGCGGCTCCATCAAGATCGCGATGAAGTTCACCGACTTCACCGACGACACGTACATGTACATGCTCCACTGCCATCTGCTGCAACACGAGGACGAGGGCATGATGGCCGCCCTCATGGTGATGGACAGCTGACCGATGCCCGCGGCCCGAAGGCAGGCTGTCGTCGGCGGTTCCGCTCCCGCCGACAGCCTGCCGGGGCCCGGCAGAGCCCTGGCGACGCCGCCCGACGGACGCACCCGCGGCCGAAGCCCCCTCGGTCAGCTGAGCCCGGCCGCCCTGGCCCGTTCCACCACGGGGCCGATCGCCTTCGACACCGCCTCCACGTCCGCCTGTACGGAGGTGTGGCCGAAGGAGAAGCGGAGGGTGCCGCGGGCCAGGTCGGGGGCCGTGCCGGTGGCCAGGAGGACATGGCTGGGCTGGGCCACACCGGCCGTACAGGCGGATCCCGTCGAGCACTCGATGCCCTGGGCGTCCAGGAGCAGCAGCAGGGAGTCGCCCTCGCAGCCGGGGAAGGTGAAGTGCGCGTTGGCGGGCAGCCGGTCGACCGGGTCACCGCCGAGCACGGCGTCCGGCACCACCCTGCGCACCTCCTCGATCAGGGAGTCGCGCATGGCGCCGATCTCGTGCGCGAACCACTCCTGCTGCTCGGCGGCGATGCGCCCGGCCACCGCGAAGGAGGCGACGGCCGGCACATCGAGGGTCCCGGACCGTACATGCCGCTCCTGCCCGCCACCGTGCAGCACCGGTACGGGGGTGTGTTCGCGGCCCAGCAGCAGCGCGCCGATGCCGTACGGTCCGCCGACCTTGTGGCCGGAGACGGTCATCGCGGCGAGCCCGGAGTCCGCGAAGGAGACGGGCACCTGGCCGAAGGCCTGCACGGCGTCGGCATGCAGGGGAACGTCGAACTCGCGTGCCACGTCGGCGAGTTCACGGACCGGCATGATCGTGCCGATCTCGTTGTTGGCCCACATCACGGTGGCCAGCGCCACACTGCCGGGGTCGCGGGCGATGGCCTCGCGCAGGGCGTCGGGGTGGACCCGGCCGTGCGGGTCGACGGGGAGGTATTCGACGACGGCACCCTCGTGCTCACCGAGCCAGTGCACGGCGTCCAGGACGGCGTGGTGCTCGACGGGGCTGGCGAGAACGCGGACGCGGGCCGGATCGGCGTCCCGGCGGGACCAGTACAGCCCCTTGACGGCGAGGTTGTCGGCCTCGGTGCCGCCGGAGGTGAACACGACCTCGCTGGGCCGGGCGCCGAGCGACTCGGCGAGCGTCTCCCGAGCCTCCTCGACCGTGCGCCTGGCCCTGCGGCCGGCCGCGTGGAGTGAGGAGGCGTTACCGGTGACGCCCAGTTGCGCGGTCATTGCCTCGACCGCCTCCGGAAGCATCGGGGTGGTCGCGGCGTGGTCGAGGTATGCCATGGTGCCGTGATTCTACGGCGCCCCGGTGACCCGCCCACGGCCGAGTCCTTTCCGGCCCCGCCTCGTCCGTGTGAGGTGCGCGCATCCCGTGTTGCGGCACCTGGACCGGCGGGGCCCGGCAGTTCGTCGTGCGGGACGCGCCGCGCCGCGGCCTTCGTGCCGTCGGCGAAGAGGCGGCTCCCTGGGCGAACGCCGCCCTGAGGAGCCTGGACGAAGAAGGCAACCCCGTTGCCGCCCGCGCTATTTGCGGGCCGCGAGCAGTACGCCGGCGCCGCCCAGGAGCAGGCCGATGATCGCCGACAGGCTCAGCGTCTGGCCGATGACGATCCAGGCGAGCAGGGCGGTGACGGCCGGGGTCAGAAAGAAGAGGGTGCCGACGCGGCTGGCGCTCTGCTTCTTGAGCATGAAGTTGAGCAGCAGGAACGTGCCCACCGAGTTGATCAGCACGATCCAGGCCAGCGCGCCGCCGAAGGCACCCCAGTCGGTGACCTCGGGGTCCTCCAGGGTCAGGGTCAGCACGCCCATCACCGGGGCGCCCGCGAGGAAGTGCACGGCGGTACCGCTGCGGACGTCCACGCCCTGCGTGTAGCGCTTCTGGTAGACCGTGCCGACGCTCAGGCCGAGCAGACCGACGAAGGACAGCACGATGGCTCCGGTGGAGAAGTGCAACGCCCCGGCGACGGCGAGCGCGACCCCCGCGCCACCGATGGCGAAGCCGAGCCACTGCCTCCCGGTGATCTCCTCACCCAGCAGGAACCCGGCCAGCAGGGCGATGAGTACGGGGTTGAAGCCCTGGACGAGCGCGACGACACCGCCGGGCAGGCCCGCGCCGATGGCCGTGTAGAAGGCGCCGAACTGCACCGCCTGCATCAGCAGACCGACGACGATCACATGGAGCAGCATCCGGCCCCTGGGCCAGGGCACCTTGGCGGCCAGGGCGACGATCGCCAGCAGGACACCGGCGACGGCGAAGCGGGAGAACGTCAGGAGCAGGGGCGGGGCGGCGTCGGTGCCGATGACCGCCGCGACGAAGGCGCTGCTCCAGAGGACCACGAAGACGGCGGGGATCGCCGCGGTGGCCCGCGTCGGCGCGGCGGCGTCCACCGCGGTGCGGGACCCGGCATCCGCCTCGGCCCCGGCCTCGACCTCGGCGAGTTCCAGGTGGTCGCGGTCCGCCACGGGGTGCCCCCATCAAGAAGTAACCGGCCAATCAGGTTACTCAGACCCTATGGGCGCCCGGCGAACCAGTCAATGCGGTTACGCCTGCGGTTACTCTCGGGGCATGAAGTTCGCATTCGTCAGCGGCAGCGCGGCTCTCGACTTCGTCGGGACGGTCCAGAGCCGACGCGACGACGCGCTGGACCTGCTCACCGCACCGGCCGACCTCACCGACTGGGCGGTCGCCTCCGGAACCCTGGACTCCCCCGCGTCGGCGACCAGGGCCGACCTGGCCACGGCACTGCACCTGCGCGAGGCGATCTACCGGCTGGTGGTCGCCTCGACCGACGGATCCCCGTTCGCCCTCGAGGACTGCGCCGTCGTCAACCGCGCCGCCGGCCGTAACCCGGTGCGCTGCGAACTGCTGCCCGACGGCGCTGTCGTACGCCACGGCACGATCGGGGCCGTCCTGTCGACGCTGGCCCGTGACGCGGTCGAGCTGATCACCGGCACGCCGGAGCAGGTGAAGGAGTGCGCGGCACCCACGTGCACCCGGCTGTACGTCGACCGGTCCCACCGCGGCTCGCGGCGCTGGTGCGACATGACGCGCTGCGGCAACCGGGCGAAGGCCGCGCTCTACCGCTCACGGCACGCCTGACCTTCCGGGGCGGTGGTCAGAAGCTCCACGAGACGGAGTTGTCCATCTCCATGAGGGTGACCAGTACGACCAGGTCGGCGACGCCGAGACCGAGGCCGAGCACGGCGCGGCCGGGCCTCTTCGTGCCGCGCCAGAGGGCGACGGCGGCCAGCGTGATGGCGACCGGGCCGAGGACGACGTTGAGGACCAGCAGCCCCAGCAGGCCGAGGACGAAGGACGCGACGGCCATGCCGTCGGCGTCGCGGGGGGCGGTGCTCTCGGTACGGCCGGTGGCCGATGCGGTGAGTTGCATGGTGATCAGCTCCGACGGGCGAGGCGCTCACGGAGCGCGAAGACGGCGAGCCAGGCGGCGATGCCGGCAGCGGCCAGGACGGTGAACGAGACCGGGAGATGGGCGACGGTGCCCAGCACCATGCCCAGCAGCAGAAGGACGGCCACGAGGATGAACATGGGAGGAGATCCCTTTCGTTCGTTACATTTCAGTGAACGCTTGTAGTAACACTTGTTCACTGACTCCTGAGTCTAGCGCGTCTCCCGGCTTTTCAATTACAGAGAACAGTTGTTAACTGCATGGCATGAGTCACACCCTCGGCATCCGACAGGTCCAGAAGCAGAAGACCCGGCAGGCGCTCCTGGACGCGGCGCTCGGCCTGTTGGAGGACCAGAGCCTGAGCAGCCTCGGTCTGCGTGAGGTCACCCGCGCCGTGGGCGTCGCCCCGACCGCCTTCTACCGCCACTTCCGCTCCACCGCCGACCTCGGCATCGCCCTCGTCGAGGAGGCGCTCGGCAGCCTCCATCCGATGATCGGTACGACGGTCTCCGGGTCCGGCGACAGCGAGGACCGCATAGTCCGCGCGGTCGACCTGATCGCCGGTCACGTCCAGGCGCAGCCCGCCCACGTCCGCTTCATCGCGCGCGAGCGGCACGGCGGGGTCCAGCCGGTCCGCGAGGCCATCCGCGACCAACTGGCCCGGTTCGCCGAGGAGGTGCGGGACGCGCTCGCCGAACAGCCCGAGTCCGAGGGCTGGACGGAGGAGGACCTGCTGATGCTGGCGGGCCTGTACGTCGACCAGATGCTGGTGACGGCCTCCCAGTTCCTGGAGACGCTGGACGCCCCGGCGGCGCGGCGCGAGGAGGTGGCGCACCTGGCGACCCGTCGGATGCGCCTGATCGCCATCGGCCGCGGACACTGGCTGGCCTGATCCCGGCGGAACACACCCGGAACACACGTGGGCGGCGCGCCCGTCCGTCGAGCGCGCCGCCCATGTCGTACCCGCGGGGCCCATGGCCCCCGCGCCGTCAGCCCTGCTGCTGAGCCTGCTGGCCCTGGCCACCCTGGCCGCCGCCGGGGCCACCGCCACAGCCGCCGCCCTGACCACCGCCGCCACCCTGGCCGCCACCACCGCCGGGACCGCCGGACGGCATGCCCGAGGGCGCTCCGGACGGAGCCGCGCCGGTCGGCCGACCGGAGGGAGCCCCTGAGGTGCCGTCGGTCGGCGCACCGGACGGGGCACCACTTGGCGCACCCGAGGGAGCGCCGGACGGGGCCTGGCAACTCTGCCCGGAGGTACCGGAGTTGCCGCTGTTCGAGGTCGAGGAGTCACCGGAACCGCAGGCGGTGAGCATCAGCGGGGACAGCGCCAGCAGGGCCACGGCGGGGACGAGACGCACACGCTTCATGAGAAACAACTCCAGGAAAGATGCAGGAAAGATGAGGGAGTGCCGAGGCGGGCATCGAATCAACGACACCTGGTGCTTTCTTGAGCACGCCCTGTTCACTGCCTGTGCGTCAGGTAAAGCGCGCCTACAAGGAAGCGCCTGACCTGCGATTTCTCTCCGGAGTGCCAACTACCCGCTGATACAGGTCCGTGACGGAAGCCGTCGCGCGGCCCTCATCCGAGCCGTACGCTCGCCAACTGCCGTGACTGGGCGACGAGTCGGTCCGCGCTGTCCCAGACCTCGGCGTCCTCCTCCAGGAAGCCGCCGGCCAGGTTGCGGGTCGTGATCGAGACCCGCAACGGCCCCGGGGCGGGCCGACAGCGCACATGCACGGTCAGCTCGACCGTCGGGACCCAGCCGGACAGGCCGATCTCGAACGCGGTCGGCGGCAGCGCGTCGACCGCGAGGAGCAGCGCGAGCGGGTCGGCGTCACGGCCGTCGGCGAGCCCGAACCAGGACCGCATCTCCCCCTTGCCCGAGGGCGCGCCGAGCGCCCAGCCGAGGGTGGCCGGGTCGAGCTTGAGCATCAGCCGGTCGGCGATGGCGGAGCTGCCGGGGACGGGGGCGGGCGCGTCCTGCGGGCCGAAGCACTGGTCCATGGGCGGCAGCGCGGGCGGCTCGGCGGTCGTGCGGACGTCGTCGGGAAGGGTGTCCAGGTCGCCGTAGGAGGCGAGGACACGGATCCGCTCGACCTCCTGGCCCTCGTCGTCGTACTGGAAGAGAGAGGCCGTGCCGGTCGACAGTGAGCGTCCGGTGCGGACCACGTCCGTGCGGACGACCGCCGGGCCCGGACGGGACGCGGTGAGGTAGTGCGCGGAGACACTGAACGGGTCGCCGTGCGGGAGGGCGTCCGCGAGGGCGCGGCCCAGCACCGCCAGCAGATAGCCGCCGTTGACGGCGTTGATGATGGTCCAGCCGGCGGAGAGCTCGGTGTCGTAGACACCGGTCGCGCGCCGGGTGACGGCGGTGTCGCGGTCGAACTCGCTGTCGCCGATGGTGGCTCGCGCGGTCTGGGCGGAGGCTGCTTCTGGCATACGTGAACGGTACAGCAGGGGAATACTAAGCGGTAGCTTTTTTCGGACGGGTGGAATTCGCTCCTTGGTAAGTGCCCGGAATGTCTTGGGTAAGGGTTCGTCCGCCGCCGTGACCTCCGGCGCCGGATCGTCCTCCTCCCAGACATGAGCCTCACCGGTACGCCGTTCCTCCTCACGACGATCGCGCTCGTCGCCGTCGCCGTACTGCTGCCCCTCGCCCTCTGGTCCCGGGTACGCGGGCCCGCGCTCGTGCGTGGCGCCGCCCGGCTGCTGATGGTGCTGTTCGCCCAGGCCACGGCGGTCACCCTGGTGTTCCTGCTGGTGAACAACTCCAACAACCTGTACGACAACTGGGGCGACCTCCTCGGCACGGGCGACCATGTCCAGGCCGCCGCCGACCTCGGCCCCGACGGCACCGGCGGCATCTCGCTGCGCAGACTGCCGAAGGTGAAGCAGACGTTCCGCGAGGCCGACGGTCCTGGCATGCACGCGGCGGGCGGCGTCGACGTCACCGACCTCAAGGGCCAGGTCTCGGGCGTCGACGCCGAGGTCTACGTCTGGCTGCCACCGCAGTACCACCAGGCCGCCTACCGGCACCGCCGGTTCCCGGTCGTCGAGCTGCTGCCGGGCTACCCGGGCTCGGCGAAGTCCTGGTTCGGCTCGCTGCACGCGCCCCAGCAACTGCTGCCGCTGATGAAGAGCGGCCAGATCACGCCCTTCATCCTGGTGTCGCCGCGCACGACCCTCATCGCCGACGCGGACACGGGCTGCGCCAACATCGCCGGCCGGGTCAACGCGGACACCTGGCTCAGTGTCGACGTACCGAAGATGGTCACGGACAACTTCCGCGCCGAGGGCGGGCCGGGCGGCTGGGCCGTCGCCGGATATTCGGCCGGAGCGCACTGCGCGACGAAGCTCGCCGTCGCACACCCGGACCGCTACCGGGCCGCGGTGTCCATGTCCGGCTACAACGACCCGGCCGGGGAACCCCTCTCACTGGCCGCCCGGACGCCGCAGCTGAGGGCCGCGAACAACCCGTATCTGATCCTCAAGCACGACCGCGTCGCTCCCGCCGTCGCGCTCTACGTGTCGGGCGAGTCCGGCGACGGCTACGAGGCCGGTCTCGCCCTGCAGAAGGTGGCGAAGGCGCCGACGGCGGTGGACGTGGTGTACCTGCCGCGCAGCGACGGCGGCCACAACATGGCGCTGTGGCGGCCCCAGATCACCACGGTGTTCCGCTGGCTGACCCAGCAGTTCGACGCGGGCGGTGACAAGGCGGCCGGCTCCCCTACCGCACGGACTCGTCCTCACGAGCCGTCGACCGCCGGTGCCACGCGCGCGGCGCTCGCCAGTGGAACCGCATCGCGAGCAGCCGCAGAACGAAAGCCGTGACGACCGCGAACCCGCTGGTGAACGGGTTGAGCACGTCGTAGCGGATGCAGAGGACGACCAGCGCGGAGCCGACGATCGCCGGGACCGCGTACAGGTCACGGTCCCAACGCAGCAGCGAGGGAACCTCGTTGGCGAGTACGTCACGCAGCACTCCGCCGCCCACGGCCGTCGCGAGACCGAGGGCGGCGGAGGCGGTGAGACCGAGACCGTAGTCGTACGCCTTCACCGTGCCGGTGACACAGAACAGTCCGAGCCCCGCCGCGTCGAAGACGTTCACCCCCGCCTGGATGCGCTCCACCTCCGGGTGGAGGAAGAAGACGAGCAGGGCGGCGAGCAGCGGCGTCAGGAAGTACCCGAGATCCGTGAACGCCGCCGGGGGCACCGCCCCGATGACCAGATCGCGCAGCAGCCCGCCGCCCAGCGCGGTGACCTCGGCGAGTACGGCGATCCCGAAGACGTCGAAGTTCTTCCGGACGGCCAGCAGGGCGCCGGAGATCGCGAAGACGAAGATGCCGACGAGGTCCAGGGTGTGCTGGACGGAAGGGCTGAAGAGCTGCTGAATCACCCCCGTATTCTTACCCGAAAATGGTTGTGCACCTTACAAAGCAAGGCCAGACGCGCGAGACCTCTTAGATGGCAGGCTTACCGGTGGTGAAGAGCCAGGTCTGGAAAAGGTCGTCGAGCTGCTTCCCGCTGATCTTCTCCGCGAGCCGGACGAAGTCGTCCGTGTTCGCGTTGCCGTACCGGTGGAGCCTGGTCCAGGTGGGCAGGAGCTTGAAGAAGGCGGCGTCGCCGATGCGTTCGCGGAGCACCTGGAGGGTCATCGCGCCGCGCTGGTAGACCGCCGAGGCGAACATGGTGTCGCGCTGCGGATCGCCGACGACGATCTGCCAGAAGGCGCTGGTGTCGGGGCGGGCGTTGTACCCGGCGAGGAAGGAGTCGTGCGCCGAGCGGGTGCCCTTGTACTCGGCCCACAGCCACTGGGAGTAGGTCGCGAAGCCCTCGTTGAGCCAGATGTCCTTCCAGCGCTCGGTCGACACGGAGTCGCCGAACCACTGGTGGGCCAGCTCGTGCACGATGGTCGTCTCGTTGCGCACGGCCGAGTAGACCGGCTTCGTCTGCGTCTCCAGCGAGAACCCGGCAGCCGGCATGTCGTCGACTATCGCGCCGGTCTCCTCGAACGGATAGGGCCCGAAGACCTTCGACCAGTAGTCGGTGGCCTCGGCGGTCACCGCGTACACGTCGACGTTGTTGCTGTTCGCGAGCACCGGGTCGATGGCGACGTAGATCGGCGTCCCACCGGGTGTGACACCCGTCTTCACGTCGAACTTCCCGATGGTCGCCGTGGCGAGGTAGGTCGCCATCTGCTTCTTCTCGCGCCAGTGCGTGTACGTCGAGCCGCCCTTGTCGTACGTCGAGACCAGCCGGCCGTTGGAGACGGCGGTCAGCCCCTTCGGCGCCTTGATCCGGATGTCGAAGGCGGCCTTGTCGGAAGGGTGGTCGCTGGACGGGAACCAGGTGGAGGCGGCGTTGGGTTCGCAGGCGACGAAGACGCCGTCGCCTGTCTTCATCCACCCGTAGCTGGAGCCGAAGACGATGGGCCCGCCCAGCGGCTCGGGCACCCCGCCGTAGGTGACGGCGACCCTGAAGTCCCGTCCTTTGGACAGGTGGCCGCGGGGCGTGATGCGGATCTCGTCGCCGTCGCGCGTGAACTGGGCGCGTCTGCCGTTCACTTCGACCCGTGTGACCTCCAGCTCCTGGAGGTCGAGATCGAAGGACGAGAGGTTCTGGGTGGCGCGGGCGGTGATGGTCGTTCGGCCGTCGAGGCGGTCGGTGTCGGGGTTGTACGCGAGGTCGAGGGCGTAGTGGCGGGCGTCGAAGCCGCCGTTGCCCAGCTGCGGGAAGTAGGAGTCACCGATGCCGTCGGCGCCGGGGGCCGGAGCGGAGGAAGCGGCGATGACGAGGAAGGAGGCCGCCGCGGTGGCGACGGCCCCTAAACGTGCCGAACGGGAGAGTGCCATGAGTCGTCCCTTTCGAGCGTGTGCCGGTCGGACAAGACGGACACGGACGACTCTGCGCTCTCCCGTTCGAGCATGTGCATGACTTTGCCAACTCGTCATGCCTTACTTGTCAGTTGACTCCTGACGGTCGTCTTCCGCTTCCGCCTCCGGCGGTGCGGTGGGGGCGTCGTCCGTCTTCGTCCGCGGGCCGGCCGGAGTCACCAGCTCCACCGCCTCCCTCGCCGCCGACAGCAGCACCGTGTCCTGCGGGGCCTGGTCCTCGGCGTTCTCCGGGTGGTGGCAGGCGACCTGCTGGCCGGGCTTCAGCTCCAGGAGCGGCGGCTCGGTCGTCCTGCAGATCTCCGTCGCCTTCCAGCACCGGGTGTGGAAACGGCAGCCGCTCGGCGGCGCGATGGGCGACGGGACATCGCCCTTGAGCAGGATGCGCTCGCTCTTGGTGCCCCGGCGCTTGGGGTCCGGAACCGGCACCGCCGACATCAGGGCCTTGGTGTACGGGTGCATCGGCGCCTCGTACAGGGAGGACCGGTCCGAGAGTTCGACGATCTTGCCGAGGTACATCACCGCGATCCGGTCCGAGACATGGCGTACGACGGAGAGGTCGTGCGCGATGATCACGTAGGTCAGGCCGAGTTCCTTCTGGAGGTCGTCCATCAGGTTCACGACCTGCGCCTGGATCGACACGTCCAGCGCGGACACCGGCTCGTCCGCCACGACCAGCTTCGGCTTCAGGGCGAGCGCGCGGGCGATACCGATGCGCTGGCGCTGGCCGCCGGAGAACTCGTGCGGGTAGCGGTTGAAGTGCTCGGGGCTCAGGCCCACCAGCTCCAGAAGGCCCTGGACCTCCTTCTTCACCCCGCCCTCGGGCTCGACGCCCTGGAGCCGGAAGGGCGCCGAGACGATCGAGCCGATGGTGTGACGCGGGTTCAGGGAGCCATAGGGGTCCTGGAAGATCATCTGGATGTCCCGCCGCAGCGGACGCATCCCGGCGGCGCTCAGCCGGGTGATGTCCTGGCCCTCGAAGTGGATCGAGCCGGCGGTCGGTTCCTGGAGGCGGGTGATGACCCGGCCCATGGTCGACTTGCCGCAGCCCGACTCGCCGACCACGCCGAGGGTCTCGCCCTTGCGCACCTCGAAGTCGATGCCGTCGACGGCTTTGACCGCGCCGACCTGACGCTGCAGGATCCCCTTCTTGATGGGGAAGTGCTTGACCAGGCCCTCGACCTTGAGCAGGACCTCGCGCTCGTCGGAAGCCGCCGCAGCGGTCGACGCCTCAGGTTTCTTCGTCTCGCTCACAGCTTCGGCGCAATCTCTTCGGTCCAGATCCGCGTACGGTCCTCCGGCGAGAGGTGGCAGGCGGAGAAGTGCCCGCCGGCGACCTGCTGGAGCTCCGGGCGCACGGTACGGGTGACGTCGCCCTTGGGGATGTCCGCGTACGGGCAGCGCGGGTGGAAGGCGCAGCCCGAGGGGACGTTGATGAGGCTCGGCGGCTGCCCCTTGACGGGGATGAGCCGGTCGGAGGTCTCCCGGTCGATGCGGGGCATGGAACCGAGCAGACCCCAGGTGTACGGGTGCTGCGGCTGCTCGAAGATCTCGTCGACCGGACCGCGCTCCACGCACCGGCCGCCGTACATCACCAGCACCTCGTCGGCGATCTCGGCGACCACACCGAGGTCGTGCGTGATGAGGACGACCGCGGAGCCGAACTCCTTCTGGAGATCGCGGATCAGGTCGAGGATCTGCGCCTGGACGGTCACGTCGAGGGCGGTCGTCGGCTCGTCCGCGATGAGCAGCTCGGGGTTGTTGACCAGCGCCATCGCGATCATCGCGCGCTGGCGCATACCGCCGGAGAACTCGTGCGGGTAGCCGTCGACACGCTTGGCGGGCTCGGGGATGCCGACCCGGTCGAGCATCTCGATCGCGCGGGTGCGGGCGACCTTCTTGCTGACGTCGTGGTGGACGCGGTACGCCTCCACGATCTGGTTGCCGATCGTGTAGTACGGGTGCATCGCGGACAGCGGATCCTGGAAGATCATCGCCATCTCGCGGCCCCGCAGCTTGCGCACCTCGTCGGGGTCGGCACCGACGAGTTCCTTGCCGTCGAGCCAGATCTCCCCGCTCATCCGCACGTTCTTGCCGCGTGCGCCGAGCCGGTGCAGGCCCATGATGGCCAGCGAGGTGACGGACTTGCCGGAGCCGGACTCGCCCACGATGGAGAGGGTCTTGCCCTTCTCCAGCTGGAAGCTGAGCCCGTCGACGGACTTGACCAGGCCGTCGTCGGTCGGGAAGTGGACCTTGAGGTCGCGGACCTCGAGGAAGGCACTGGGCGCGTTCGAGGGCGAGGGCTCGCCCACCGCGGTGCCGTTCGCGGACAAAGGAGTCAGTTCGGTCACGAGAGCCTCACCCGCGGGTCGGCGGCCGCGTAGAGCAGGTCCACCAGAAGATTTGCGACAACGACGAAGAGGGCCGCGAGCAGGGTGACTCCGAGGATCGGCGGCAGGTCGTTGTCCTTGATGCCCTGCACCGCGTACTCGCCGACACCGTGCAGCGAGAACACCGTCTCGGTGATCAGGGCGCCGCCGAGCAGCAGGCCCAGGTCCATGCCGAACACGGTGATGATCGGCGTCAGCGCGGCCCGCAGACCGTGCCGGACGACGACCTTGCGCTCCCGCAGACCCTTGGCACGGGCCGTGCGGATGAAGTCCTCGTTCATCGTCTCCAGCATCCCGGAGCGGGTGAGCCGCGCGTAGATGGCGGAGTAGAGAAGGGCGAGCGAACACCACGCCGGGAACAGCGTGTTGGCCCACTGCGCCGGGTTCTCGGTGAACGGCACATAGGTGCGGCCGAAGATCGGCCACTGGTAGGTGAAGAGCAGCAGTGCCAGGTTGCCCGTGAAGAACATGGGCAGCGAGACACCGGCGAGGGCGACTCCCATGAAGGACCGGTCGAAGACCGAACCCGGCTTCAGCGCGGAGATCACACCGATCGCCACACCGGACACCAGCCACATCACGGCCGCGCCCGCGGCGAGCGAGATCGTCACCGGAAGGCGGGAGGTGAGCTGCGGCCAGACCTCGACGTGGGTCTTGAAGGAGTAGCCGAAGCACGGCGCGTTGCAATGCGTCGTGGTGGGCCCCAGGTCATAGGTGGCACCGGACACGATCCCCTTGATGAAGTGCCAGTACTGGAGATAGAGGGGGTCGTCCAGACCGAGGTTGCTCTTGACCGCAGCGATGTCCGCCGCCGACGGGCTCTTCCCGATGTACTGCTGGGCCAGCTGGTCGGCGGTCTGGCCGGCGAGCCGTGGCAGCAGGAAGAAGATGGCGAAGGTCACCGCGGTGACGACCAGCAGCAGGATCACTGCCGCGAACGTCCGACGGAGGATGTACGAGATCACGGGGATCGGCCTGGTGCCCGCGGGCTGCGAAGCCCGCGGGCACCAATGCCTTCACCTGCCTTCCGGGGCTGCTACTTCTTCGTGGTGCCGATGTTGAGGTAGTCGTACTGACCGCTGAAGGCCGCCGTCGACACCAGGTTGGTGAAGTTGGCCGGGCGGTACAGCAGGACCTTGAAGTAGGTCAGCGGGACAAGCGCGGCCGCGTCCATCGTCTTCTTGTCGATCTCGGCGTACATGCCCTCACGCGTGGCCTTGTCCTCGGTGCCGATCGCCTTGTCCAGCAGGTCGTTGACGCTCTTGTCGTCGAACTGCGAGAGGTTGGTGTTGCCCGAGGCCCCGATGGCGGATCCGTTCAGGATCTGCTGGAGGAAGCCGAAGCCGGCCGGCCAGTCGGCACCCCACTGCATCATCATCAGACCGACGTTGTTGTCCGCGTCCCACTTCGGGACACCCGCGTAGTCGGTGAAGTACTTGCCCGACGGGAACTGCTTCAGGCTGGCGTTGATACCGGCCTTCTTCAGCGAGTTGATGATCGCGGTGGCCGCGTCGATCTCGGCCGGACGGTCGCTGCGCGCGGTGATGCTGGTGTTGATCGTGGTCTGGCCACAGGCCTTGAGAGCGTCCTTGGCCTTGGCCACGTCACCCTTGTTGTCCTTGGTGGCGTAGACGTCCGACTTCTGGTAGCCCGGGATGTCGGGCGGAAGGACGGTCGTGGCGATGTCACCGCGGATCGGACCGCCCTCGGCGGTCTGCACCGAGACCTTGTCGATCGCGTACTGCACGGCCTTGCGGCAGTCGACGTTGTCGAACGGCTTCAGCTTGGTGTTGATCGCCAGGTAGACGAGACGGCCACCGTAGGAGTTGTCGGTGCTGGCCTTCTTGTCGGCGTTGCTGATGACATCGGCCTGGGTCGCGGCCTGGACACCGGTACCACCGAGGTCGATCGCGTTGCCGGCCTGGACGTCCTGGTCGATGGTCTCCGGGTTGACCTTCAGGTTGACCACGATCTTGTCCGGGTACTGCTTGCGCAGCGGGTCGGTCTTCGCGTCCCACTTCGGGTTACGGACGAGGACGGCCTGCTTGCCCTCGTCGTAGCTCTGGAACTGGTACGAGCCCGAGGACACGATGTTCTTGACGTAGTCGATGCCCTTGTCCTTGGACTGGGGCACCGGAGCCGTCTGCGGCGTCGCGACGAGGTAGTCGAACTCCTGGAAGGCGCGGTTGAGCTTGAAGACGACCGTGGTGTCGTCCGGCGTCTCGATGGACGCCAGGCCCCCGGCGCTCTTGTCCTTGTACGGACCCTTGTACTTGTCGCCGCCCTCGAGGAACTGCTGGAAGTAGTTCGGGCCGAGGGAGAGCACGTCACGCGCGAAGTTGGAGCGCTCGACGGCGTACTTGACGTCCTTCGAGGTGATCGCGGTGCCGTCCTGGTACGTCAGACCCGAACGGATCTTGTACGTCCAGGTCTTGCCGCCGTCGCTCGGCACGCCCGCGCTCTCGGCGAGGTCCGGGACGAGCTCGTTGCCCTTCTCGCCCGGGGCGGGCTTGAAGGTCATCAGCGGGCGGGCGTACAGCCGGCTGAAGTTGTACACGTACCCGTAGTACGTGTTGCCGGGGTCGAAGGAGTCCGGGACGTCGGACAGCTCGTAGGTGACCGTGCCCCCCTTCTGGTCGGACGCGTTGACGACGCTCGTGGTCGCTGCGTTGGCCCCAGCTGCCTTGGTGCCGTCGTCCGTCTTACCGTCATCGGCTTTACTGCAGCCCGCGAGCAGCAGGCTCGCAGATCCGATCGCCGCAACCGCGGCCAGCGCTGACCTTCGCATGATGGTCTGCTTCTCCTCCATTAGTGGAAACTTGCTGAACTCCCGACACGGCCGCATCAGCGGCTGCGCGGGTCGAGTGCGTCCCGGAGACCGTCGCCGAGCAGATTGAACGCAAGGACGGTCACGAAGATGGCGAGGCCGGGCACGATCATGAACTGCGGGTCGACCTGGTAGTAGGTGACCGCCTGGTTGAGCATGCCGCCCCAGGAAGCCTGCGGGGGCTGGATACCGACGCCGAGGAAGCTCAGCGAGGCCTCGAAGAGGATGTTGGTCGGGATGAGCAGCGTCGAGTAGACGATGATCGGACCGACGAGGTTCGGCAGCAGCTCCCGGAAGAGGATGTACGGCCCCTTGGCGCCCATTCCCCGGGAGGCGTCCACGAACTCGCGCTCACGCAGGGCCAGGGTCTGGCCGCGCACGATGCGTCCCAGGTAGGGCCAGTTGAAGAAGCCGATGACGAAGATCAGCACGCTGATGTGCAGCGGGAGCCCTTCCAGGCCGAACGCGCCGCCCTGCAGCGTGGCGGAGATGGCGATGGCGAACAGCAGGAGCGGGAAGGCGAGGAAGGTGTCCATCAGCCGGCTGATGATCGTGTCGACCCGCCCGCCGTAGTAGCCGGCGACCACTCCGAGGACCGTGCCGATCACGTTGGACAGGATCGTGGCGCCGAACGCGACGACCAGCGAGACCCAGGAGCCCTCCAGGATGCGGGTGGCGATGTCACGCCCGAACTTCGGTTCGACACCGAGCGGGTGGTCCCAGCTCATGCCGCCGAAGTCACCCTTGGGGAGGGAGGTGTTGGGGTCGATCAGGTCCTGGTTGAAGGCGTTCGGGTCGAGGCCGAAAAGTGCCTGGATGGGCCGGGAGAGGAGCGCGAACAGGACCAGCAGGATGACGATGACGCCGCCGGCGACCGCCACCTTGTCCCTCTTGAACCGGGACCAGGCGATCTGCCCCAGGGAACGGCCCTCGATCTGCCCCTTACCGGCACCCGCGAGCACAGCCTCCGGCTGTGCCTCGGCTGCCGCTGCGGTGGTCTCGATCGGTGCGGTCACAGGACCCGACCCCTCTCGCCGGTGGTGACCGGCCTACGCCTGCCGCTGTCTGCGGCTTGATTCACTTGCTCGCCGGACACGGGACGCAGATGATGCGGCCCGGCGATCCGGCTTTTCGTTCCTGCTGACGATCCGTGCTGATTAGTCGACTTAGCCATGCTTCGCCGACTGGCCGGATCGATGACCCCATCGTCTGACAGGCGAGTCTTCAGTGATTCGGCGATCACGTGAAAGGTCTGTCGGCGAAAGTATGCGCAACCGTGATGCTGTCCTGTGGATTCCGTTATCCGAACAGCGGGTAACGGCCCTCGGACGCGGGGCAGTTGGGACAGAAGGGACATGCGAATACTATCGCGACACTCCGCCGTGTTCTACGCGCGAAGACAGTGGCGCGTAAATTCGGCCGAACGTGTGAAGATCCGCTCAGTAACGACCCCGCGCGGGCGGATATCCGTATCCGCCGGCCGGAGCCTGCGGGGTCTGGGGCGGGGCGGCGATCGCGTGGGCCTCCCGGTCGTAGAACGGCCGGGCGTTCACGCGCAGCCACATCACGACCGGGTCCTGCTCGTCCGACATCGCGACCGTCGACACCGGCAGCCCGTCGGGGACCGCCCCGATCGACTGCTGCATCATCGCGCGCACCGAGTCCACGGCGGGCGGTGAGGTGTCGTACACATCCAGCCCGATGGCCAGATACGGCGCGCCGAGCGCCGGCTGGACCCAGGCGCGGCGCAGGGAGCGGACCGCCGGGGTGCGGTGGGCGTTCTGCGAGAGGAGGGCGTAGAACTGCGGGATCTCGATGCCGGGTTCGGCCAGTCGCAGAGGACCGGCGGGCTGGCGCTCCAGGCCCGCCGCGATCCGGCGCAGGTCGAGCCAGGGGACACCGACGCCGCCGCCCGGGGAGTGCGGGTTGAGCCAGAGGCCGTACTGGTCCGGGTAGAGGGTGCGGGCCACGTCGAGGCCGTCGACCACCTCGTACGACCTGTTCCAGCCGCTGACCGACAGCTCCTGGGCGGAGGTCACACAGGGCGCGTAGCCGTACCCGTCGACCTGCATGTTTCCGTACTGCGCGTCGGGGGAACCGGCCTGGCCGTGCCAGAGCAGCATCCAGATCTGGCCGGAGGAGGGGGTCGCGAGGGCGCGCAGAAGCGCCTCGTAGGCGTCGTAACGCCCGGGCGTCACTTGGCGCAGCATGTGCTCGACCTGACCGGCCGCGGCCGTGCCCGACGCGCTCACCATTACCGCCCCTTCGTAACCCTGACCGAGTTGTGCGTTCTAGCTTATGCGCTCCGCTGGTCAGGCCGTTGAGAGCTCGGGGCCTGGTGTTGTCGGCGGAGTGCGGGTGATTCGTGGCTTGTCGCGCGGTTCCCCGCGTCCCCGGGGGTTGCCCCTGGGGCGCGTTCGTCAGTATCCATGCTGATAGAAGGGGCGGACCCTGTCCCTCAGCCAGTCGGTCACCGGGTCCTGGGCCGCGTCCAGGAAGACCAGGTTCACCGGCCAGGGAGAGGGCGATCGGCCCAGCGCCCTGCCTACCGCGTCCATCGGGATGGTGCGGGCCAGCGGGTCCCACGGGGAGAGCTCGACGCCGACGAACATGACGGGGGCTGCCGTTTCGATCGCCGCCAGGCAGCGGCGGGCCGTCCGGACCACGCCCGTGCCCGCGAACTCCGTCGCCGCGGCGGCGAGGAAGTCGACCGGGTCCTCCTGCCAGTCGGGCTCGTAGAGGCGGACGCGTCCGCCGCCGGTGCCGTCGAGGACGGTGCGGCCGGAGCGGCAGAGCTGGGCCACGGCCTGCGGGGGCAGCGGGACTCCGACCACGCCGTCCGGGTTCACGGCGATGCCGACCTGGGGCTGCAGGCCCCTGGCGAACTCGACGGCGGGGGCCACGGTGTACGACACATGGGCGCCGACGACCTGCCGGAACTGCTCCTCCGAGCTGAAGACCGGCACGTACGCCTGGCCCTGGATGTCCATCGTGGGCAGGTCGAGGGGGCCGGTGTAGGGGCCACCGCCGGACGGGAGCGGGACCCAGACGAAGCTGCGGCCGAGGACCTCGACGATGCGGGCGCCCGCGCCGGGGACGCCGAGGGAGGCCGAGAGCACCTCCTCCAGCTCGTTGCCCGGCCAGCCGCCGTGCGAATGCGGGTGTGCCGGTGCGGGGAAGCCCCCGGAAAAGTCCGGAGGGAAGTCCGCCGGGATGTCCATCTGCCTACCGCCTGCTGTGAACCGCTGTCGTGAGTCCCTTGGTGGGAGTCCCTTAATGGGCAAAACCCTAACCGGCCCCGGCGAGTACGGCTGTCAGTCCGCGAAGTCGATCCTGCGCAGGGTGTCCGCCGCGTCCCGGTCGATCAGCACCGCCGAGCCGCAGCCCTCCGGCAGATTCCCCTTCTCCACCGAGCGCAGCAGCCGCGAGGCGGCCTGACGGTGGCGCAGGAACGCGTACCGCGAGACGCCCCGGCCGCGTTCGCGCTGGCCCTCCAGGGCCTCGTCCGGGGTGACGTCGAGGAGGAGCAGATGCAGGATGCCGCCCCGGCGGCGGGCCTCACGGGCCAGCCAGCCACGCACCCAGGCCTGCGTACCGCAGTCGTGCACGACGACTCCGGCTCCGGAGCGCAGGGCGCGGCGCAGTCCGGCGTAGTGGGCGAGGCGGACGAGGGGGCGGTAGACGGCGTAGGGGAGAAAGGAGGGCGTACGGGCGTCCCAGTGGTCGCGGGTGTTCTGGGAGTCGATGCCGGTGGCGCGCACCGCCCGGCGCATCAGCGTGGACTTGCCGCTGCCGGGCAGGCCGGTGACCACCACGAGGTCGCGGGCGCCGAAGGTGAGGCCGTGCGGGCTGTGGCCCGAGCGCTCCCGCAGGTCGCGGATCACGGGTTCCGGGCGCGAGGCGCGCGCGTCCCGGGCGGGGGCGGCGGGCTGCTTGGGCAGCGCGTCGGTCAGCGCGAGAGCCGAGGCCGTCGCATACGCCGTGGTCCTGTTCACCGTGATCGTCCTCCCATGGGGTCGGGAAGTACCGTCCCCGTCGAGTGTAAAGAGAAGGTAATACGCGGTGGCTCTCGGTTGGGTCCGCTTACTGCAACAGGCCTGCTACAGGCCGGTATGCGCATCCATGAAAGGCCTGTGTCCCCTCTGTGAAGGGTCCCCCTGCCGTGCCGAAGCAATGCGTGCGATGATGTGCCCGCCAACTGCATACCGGCCGCTTGAATCCGCGCGGGAGAGTTCCGGGTACCTCTGGGTACCCGGGCGCCGAAGGAGCAAGTCCCTCCCTTGAATCTCTCAGGCCCCGTTACCGCGCGGGCGAGGCACATCTGAAAAGCGGGCCGCGGGTCGTCGTGACCAGTGGTCCCACCCAAGGTGCAAGTCTGTGACCTGCGTTTTCACGCTTCGGGTCACGATGAACCTCTCAGGTTCCGATGACAGATGGGGAGGAACGACCTCGCCGTCATGCCCTGGGAGCACTACCGATGAGCAGCACCCCTCTGCGTCTGACCGCCCTCGATGCCCTGCATCGTTCGCTCGGCGCGACCATGACCGACTTCGCCGGCTGGGACATGCCCCTGCGGTACGGCTCCGAGCGCGACGAGCACCTGGCCGTGCGCACGAAGGCCGGCCTCTTCGATCTGTCCCACATGGGCGAGATCACCGTGACGGGGGCCGAGGCCGCCGCCCTGCTTGACCACGCCCTCGTCGGCAACATCGGGTCGGTCGCCGTCGGGCGCGCCCGCTACACCATGATCTGCCGGGCCGACGGCGGCATCCTGGACGACCTGATCGTCTACCGCCTGGCCGAGACCGAATACCTCGTCGTGGCCAACGCGGGCAACGCGCAGGTAGTGCTCGACGCCCTGCTGGAGCGCGCCGACGGCTTCGACGCGCTGGTCCGCGACGACCGGGACGCCTACGCGCTGATCGCCGTGCAGGGCCCTCAGGCCCCCGGCATCCTCGCCGCCCTCACCGACGCCGATCTCGACGGCTTGAAGTACTACGCGGGCCTGCCGGGCACGGTCGCCGGTGTCCCGGCCCTGATCGCGCGCACCGGCTACACCGGCGAGGACGGCTTCGAACTGTTCGTGGCGCCGGACGACGCGGAGAAGGTGTGGCAGGCGCTGACCGACGCGGGCACGCCCGTCGGGCTGGTCCCCTGCGGTCTGTCCTGCCGGGACACGCTCCGCCTGGAGGCGGGCATGCCGCTGTACGGCCATGAACTGACCACCTCCCTCAACCCTTTCGACGCCGGCCTCGGCAGGGTCGTGAAGTTCGAGAAGGCGGGCGACTTCGTGGGCCGGGCGGCCCTGCGCGAGGCCGCCGAGCGCGCTTCGTACGAGCCGCCGCGGGTACTCGTCGGTCTGGTCGCCGAGGGCCGTCGCGTCCCGCGCGCCGGGTACGCGGTCGTCGCCGGCGGCCGGGTGATCGGCGAGGTCACCTCGGGCGCCCCCTCCCCCACCCTCGGGAAGCCGATCGCGATGGCGTACGTCGACGCCGCGTACTCGGCGCCGGGCACGGCGGGCGTGGGCGTGGACATCCGGGGCAGCCACGAGCCGTACGAGGTCGTGGCGCTGCCCTTCTACAAGCGCCGGAAGTAGCCCCGGCCGTCACCCCGGCGTCAGAAGCAACCGGTATCCCGTATCCCGTGTCCTGCCCTGCTGACGGGCAGTGCCTGTAGTAACCCCATGCATGACCAGTCCCCCGCGTACAGGAGAATTCAGGCCATGAGCAACCCCCAGCAGCTGCGCTACAGCAAGGAGCACGAGTGGCTGTCGGGCGCCGAGAACGGCGTCTCGACGGTCGGTATCACCGAGCACGCGGCCAACGCGCTCGGCGATGTCGTGTACGTACAGCTTCCCGAGGTCGGCGCCACGGTGACCGCGGGCGAGACCTGCGGTGAGCTGGAGTCGACCAAGTCCGTCAGCGACCTGTACTCCCCGGTCACCGGTGAGGTCACCGAGGTCAACGAGGACGTCTCCAACGATCCGTCACTGGTGAACTCCGCCCCCTTCGAAGGCGGCTGGCTCTTCAAGGTGCGCGTCGCGGACGAGCCGGGCGACCTGCTCTCCGCGGACGAGTACACCGCGTTCTCCGGCAGCTGAGTCCCCCAGGCACAAGGACGTAAGGACCTACTGACCCCATGTCGCTTCTGAACACTCCCCTGCACGAGCTCGACCCGGACATCGCCGCCGCCGTCGACGCCGAGCTGAACCGCCAGCAGTCCACCCTGGAGATGATCGCCTCGGAGAACTTCGCTCCGGTCGCCGTCATGGAGGCCCAGGGCTCGGTTCTCACCAACAAGTACGCCGAGGGCTACCCCGGCCGCCGCTACTACGGCGGCTGCGAGCACGTCGACGTCGCCGAGCAGATCGCGATCGACCGGGTCAAGGAACTGTTCGGCGCCGAGTACGCCAACGTGCAGCCGCACTCGGGCGCCTCCGCCAACCAGGCCGCGCTGTTCGCGCTGGCCCAGCCCGGCGACACCATCCTCGGCCTGGACCTGGCCCACGGCGGCCATCTCACCCACGGGATGCGGCTGAACTTCTCCGGCAAGCAGTTCGACGTGGTCGCCTACCACGTGGACGAGGCCGGTCTGGTCGACATGGCCGAGCTGGAGCAGCTCGCCAAGGAGCACCGCCCGAAGGTGATCATCGCGGGCTGGTCGGCGTACCCGAGGCAGCTGGACTTCGCGGAGTTCCGCCGTATCGCGGACGAGGTCGGGGCCCACCTCTGGGTCGACATGGCGCACTTCGCCGGTCTGGTCGCGGCGGGCCTGCACCCGAACCCGGTGCCGTACGCGGACGTCGTCACCTCGACGACCCACAAGACGCTGGGCGGCCCGCGCGGCGGCATCATCCTGGCGAAGAAGGAGTTCGCGAAGAAGCTGAACTCGTCCGTCTTCCCGGGCTTCCAGGGCGGTCCCCTGGAGCATGTGATCGCCGCGAAGGCCGTCTCCTTCAAGGTCGCCGCGAGCGAGGAGTTCAAGGAGCGCCAGCAGCGTACGGTCGAGGGCGCGCGGCTCCTCGCCGAGCGTCTGGTGCGCGCGGACGTCGCCGAGCACGGCGTGTCCGTCCTCTCCGGCGGTACGGACGTCCACCTGGTCCTTGTGGACCTGCGCAACTCCGAGCTGGACGGCAAGCAGGCGGAGGACCGTCTCCACGAGGTCGGCATCACCGTCAACCGGAACGCGATCCCGAACGACCCGCGTCCCCCGATGGTGACGTCGGGCCTGCGGATCGGCACCCCGGCGCTGGCCACCCGCGGCTTCACGGCCGAGGACTTCACCGAGGTCGCGGACGTCATCGCCGAGACCCTGAAGCCGTCGTACGACGCCGATGCTCTGAAGGCACGCGTGAAGGCGCTGGCCGACAAGCACCCGCTGTACCCCGGCCTGACCAAGTAGCACCCCTGGAGTGAGTGGGCTCCGCCCCGTGCGGAGCCCACCGCCCCCGTTCTGAGGAGTTCCCGTGGCCATCTCGGTCTTCGACCTGTTCTCGATCGGTATCGGCCCGTCCAGCTCCCACACGGTCGGCCCGATGCGCGCGGCCCGGCTGTTCGCCCGCCGACTGCGCAACGAGGACGTCCTCGGGGCGGTCGCGTCGGTCCGCGCGGAGCTGTACGGCTCGCTGGGCGCGACCGGACACGGCCATGGCACCCCCAAGGCGGTGCTGCTCGGCCTGGAGGGCGCCTCACCGCGCACGGTGGACGTCGAGGGTGCCGACGAACGGGTGGAGCAGATCAAGGAGTCCGGGCGGCTCAGGTTGCTGGACGACCACGAGATCGGCTTCTCCTTCGACGACGACCTGGTCCTGCACCGCCGCAAGACACTGCCCTACCACGCGAACGGCATGACCCTGTGGGCGTACGACGCCTCGGGCGCCGAACTCCTCTCGAAGACGTACTACTCGGTGGGCGGCGGATTCGTCGTCGACGAGGACGCAGTCGGCGCCGACCGGATCAAGCTCGACGACACGGCGCTGAAGTACCCCTTCCGTACGGGCGACGAGCTGTTGCGCCTGGCGAAGGAGACGGGTCTGTCGATCTCCGCGCTGATGCTGGAGAACGAGCGGGCCTGGCGCACGGAGGACGAGATCCGCTCCGGGCTGCTGGACATCTGGCGCGTGATGCAGACGTGTGTGTCCCGCGGTATGTCCCGCGAGGGCATCCTGCCGGGCGGACTCCGGGTCCGCCGCCGCGCGGCCATGTCGGCGCGTCAACTCCGGGCGGAGGGCGAGCCGTTGGCGCGCGCGATGGAGTGGATCACGCTCTACGCGATGGCGGTGAACGAGGAGAACGCGGCGGGCGGCCGGGTTGTGACGGCCCCGACGAACGGGGCCGCGGGCATCATCCCGGCGGTCCTGCACTACTACATCAACTTCGTACCGGGCGCCGACGAGGAGGGCGTGGTCCGTTTCATGCTCGCCGCCGGCGCGATCGGCATGCTGTTCAAGGAGAACGCGTCCATCTCCGGCGCGGAGGTCGGCTGCCAGGGCGAGGTGGGCTCGGCCTGCTCGATGGCGGCGGGCGCACTGGCCGAGGTGCTCGGCGGCAGCCCCGAACAGGTCGAGAACGCGGCCGAGATCGGCATGGAACACAATCTCGGCCTGACCTGCGATCCGGTCGGCGGCCTGGTCCAGATCCCGTGCATCGAACGCAACGGCATGGCCGCCGTGAAGGCGGTCACGGCGGCACGGATGGCGATGCGGGGAGACGGCTCGCACAAGGTGTCCCTGGACAAGGTCATCAAGACGATGAAGGAGACGGGGGCCGACATGAGCGTCAAGTACAAGGAGACGGCGCGGGGTGGGCTTGCGGTGAACATCATCGAGTGCTGAGGCAACAGGCCCTAACCAGCACGTTCGTGTCTTTCGGTGCTGTCGGGGCCTTCCCTGCTTATGCGGCGGGAAATCCCCGAAAGTCCCCAGGAAATCCCATGGGGCGGGAGCCTGACCTGGAGGTTCGTAACCTCTTCGATCGCTGTTCCGACTCGCCCTGACCGCCAACCGTCGCCAGGATGTATCAAATCGATCCCCTGAAACCTCCAGAGGGGTACCATTCGATACATGAGTGCTGCGGAGAACCCGCGCTTGGAGCAGCGGCTGACCGGCCTCTCCCCCACGTTCACTACGGCGCAAGCACGTCAGGTCCTGCTCTCCCCTCGTGATCTGGCGTCCTTGGTCGCGGCGGGAGAGATAGACGAACTGTCCCGGGGGGTCTACCGACGGGCAGACGCACCAGAGACCGCGCACGCGGATCTGCTGGCCGTGTGCGCACGGACTCCTCGCGCCGTCGTGTGCGGCGAGTCCGCTCTGGCCCTGCACGAGCTGATCGACGACATCCCCGCAGCGGTACACATCGCCGTGCCGCGCGGTACACGCCGCCCCACAATCTCCTACCCACCCACCGTAGTGGCGCAGTACGCCCCGACGACCTTCGCCCTCGGCGTCGAACGATTCGAAGCAGCCCCAGGAGAAACCATCCCCGTGTACAGCGCCGCCCGCAGCGTCGTCGACGCAATGCGCCACCGCAGCCGCATCGGCGAGACCCTCGCCCTGTCCGCGCTCGGCCGCTATCTGCGCCAGGGCGGACGCCGTAACATCGGCGAACTCCAGGACGTCGCGCGCGAGTTGGGTGCTCTCTCCGTTATCCGCCCTGCCGTTGAGGCGGTGCTCGCCTGATGGCCAACCCCACTCGTGACACCACCGCCGGCCGCGTCTACAACGACCTGCGCAACCTGGCTTGCCGCGCCAGCCGGTCCACGGACGAGATCATGGTCGAGTACGTCCTCGAACGCTTCCTCTACCGCCTGGCCGCGTCACCCCTCGGCCGCGAACACTTCGTACTCAAGGGCGGCCTGCTCCTCGCCCAGTTCGGCGCACGCCGGATGACCCGCGACATCGACATCCTCGGCCGCTCTTTTGCAGGCGACGAAGCGGAGATCATTCGCAGGATCGCCGGCATCGCCGCCACCGAGATCGACGACGGCGTCGCATTCGATCCTGCGACGCTCAAGACTGTGCCCATCCGCGAGGAGGACGAGTACCACGGTCTGCGTCTGTCCATGGGCGCCTCCATCGCCCGAGCACGACTCAAGCTCCAACTTGATGTCAGCTTCGGCGATCCAGTCACTCCCGGCCCCCGAATCATCGACTACCCACAGCAACTCACGACGGACAGCTTCCAGCTCCTCGGCTACCCGCTCGCCACCGTCATCGCCGAGAAACTCTCCACCGCCGTCTCACTCGGCGACCTCAACACCCGCGACCGCGACTACGGCGATCTCTACCGGCTGCTCACCCTCAACGACCTCGACGGCCAGGAACTCACCACCGCGCTGACCGCCACCGCCGCACACCGCGGCATCACCCTGAAACCCCTCAGCACCGCCATCAGCGACCTCGGCGAGCGCCGCCAGACCTCGTACACCGCCTGGCGCCGCCGACAAGGCCCCGCCGCAACCGGCTACCCCGAACGCTTCACCGACGTCGTCCTACAGGTCACCGCCTTCGCCGACACACTTCTCAACGACGATGCCATCACCCTCACTTGGAGTGCGGCGACCCTCACGTGGTCATGAACCAGACCCGGCCGACCGGCCAGGCTTCAAGGGCGAACCTGCAACCTACGCATTACGAGTGCGGGGCTCACCGAAGTCATCGGATGCCGCCCAAGCATCAACGACCCAACCCCACAGGCGTCTCACGCAGCATGGAATACGTTGTGATCAGCCCCGCCAAGAAGTCCCCAAAAAGTCCCTGACGTGATTCAAGGCAAGCCTGGGTATATCAAAACCGCAGGTCAACCCCGTGATCAGCAGCCGTCCACATGTACGTCAAGTACAAGGAGACGGCCCGGGGCGGGCTTGCGGTCAACATCATCGAGTGCTGAGGGGCGGGCCCGACCGGCGCGTTCCTGTCCTCCGGTGCGGCCGGTCCTGCCAGGCGAAAGCCGTGTACGTTGCCGCCTCGCCACCCCTGGGGTCACCCATAGCCGACGTTCCTCCGCATCGGCACCGGTGCGGTCCCCCGCCCGCCGCACACCCACAGCGCGACGCCCAGCGCCCCCACCACCCAAGCCGTCCCGTGCCAGAAGTCGAGGGCGTACGCCGTGGCCAGGAGGGTGTGGGTGAGGCCGTCCGCCCACAGGTGCCACAGGACGGCCGCGGTGGTCAGGGTGGCCACGACGGCGCAGGTGAGGCGGAGGGCGCGGGTGCGGCCCCGGACCGCCCAGCGCAGGCCCGCCGCCGAGCCGAGCATGAGCAGGGTGGGCAGCAGCCACGGGAGTTCGTCCGGTGCCCGGGTGCCGAAGGCGAAGAACGCGCCGTCCTCGGTCCAGTCCGGGCGGTCCTCGGTCACCTGGTCGGAGAAGTCGTGGAGGGACGTCACCAGTTCGGCCGCCTTCGGTGCCGCGTCGGTGGTGGCTTCGTGCCAGAGCTGGGAACGGGAGCGCCAGGTCGGGGACGTGTCCTCCGGTTTCGGCGTGGGCCCGGGCTTGCCGGTCTGCTTGCCCCGCCGGTCGGTCAGGGCGATCCCGGAAGCGGTGAACGGCGTGCGCGCCGTGGTGGTGTGGTGTGCGGCGGCCGACGCCGCGGGCGGGGGCGGGGGCGGGGTGTAAGGCACCCAGCCGTACGCCGTGTAGCCGATCACGTCGAGCAGGCCGATGGCGAACACCGTCAGCCAGAGCCATCTCAGGCTCAGCAGTCTGCTGTGCACCAGGTCCATGGACTGCCGGCGCCGGGTACGGGCCTCGTCCCGGTCCTGCGCGGAGCGGGAGAAGCGGGAGCGCACGCTCCGGGTCGCCCGCCGGACACCCTCGTTGAGGCGGCGGCCGGTGTCGATGCGGCGGGCCCGCCGCAGGTCGCGGCGGAACGCCATGACCTGACGGTCGAAGGCCAGCGCCGCCGCCACCAGCCCCGCCGCCGTCGCCCCGAGCGGGCCCGCTGGATCACGGCCCAGCGATTCGGTCGTCTGGTCGTGCAGACGGCTCCACCAGCGTGGGGTGCCCGCGACGGGCCGTGCCTTCGACAGGCGTTCACGGCAGTGCCCGAGGAAGTCCTCGTCGCCGGCGACCAGCCGGACCACGGTGGACAGGGCGGTGTCCTGGTCGTACCAGCCGGGGCCGGCCGGGATCAGGTGCTGGGCCGCGTCGGCCCGCAACCCGTCTGTCTCGTCCGCGCGTTCGCGCTCCAGCGCCTGCGCGGTGCGAGTGGTCTCCTGGGCGGCCGTCTCCAGGGCCCTGGACACCTTCTCGGCCAGGCCGCGCAGCGCCGGGCAGCCGGGCTCGCCACCGTGCCGGGCGCAGGTCTGGCGGGCCGCGCCGGCCAGCACACCGCTGTCGAGCACCATGCGCAACACCGTGATGTCCTCGCGCGCGGCCAGCGCCACCAGACCGTCCTCGTCGATGACATCGCCCCGGAAGCGTGGCTGGACGAAGGGGACGAACTCCGCCGCGAGTGCCGCCAGCGCCTGGTCCGCCGCGTAGGGGCTGCCCGGTGAGTGGAGGAACCGGTCGAGCGGGCTCCGGTCCGACTGGGGCGCGCGGGTCTCCAGCCACCCGGCCAGCCGCTCGGTGTTGTCCGGCGCGCCGAGCCAGAGCAGGCCGTGCGTGCCCGAATCGATCAGGGCCGACACCAGTTCCGCCGGGTCGTCGTAGGGCCGGTCGCCGTACAGGAACGGCTCGACGGGGGCTGTCGCGGACTCCCGTTCCGCGCACCAGGCCCGTACTTCCGCCGCCCCCAGGCGGCCACCGGCCAGCTGGTCGAGGAGGCCGTTCCAGTGTGCGTCGCCGGTGTCGGCGGCCGGCGGGTGGAGCAGTGCGTCCGTCAGCTCGTCGGGATCCTGGCCCGGCTCGATCCGTGGTCGGCCGGTGAGGAGTTCGTGGACCACGGCGGCCACACTCGCCCAGGCGCTGCGGACCCCCCAGCGTCCCTGCGGCACCAGATGGGCGGGGGCCAGATAGCGCGTCAGCGGCGGGCGCGGCCCCCGCGCGCACTCCTCGCCCAGCACGGCCGCGCCGTCCAGGTCCGGGAGCACCAGTTGGGAGCCGCCCGGCTCGCGCAGGTACAGCGTGTCCGGCGAGATGTTCACGGGGACCGCCGCGAAGTCGCGTTCCCAGGTCTCCAGCAGCTCCGCCAAGCCGGTGAGCAGGGCCCGGACGGTCGGTTCGGCCAGCCCGCCGAGACGGCCCGGCGGGCCACCCGGCCGTGTGAGCGAGTCGTCCAGCGCCTTCCGCAGTGTTCCGCCGCCGGGTGGCCGCAATGTCTCCCAGGTGACGGTTCGGCTGCCGTCGGGCATGGTCTCCACTCCGCCGGCGAGACGGGCCACGGCACCTGGGTCGCCGTTCCGCAGCCGGTCCTTGGCCGCGCTCGGCTGGAAACCGCGTGCGTGCACCTTGAGCAGGACGATCCCCTGTGGGCTGTCCACCGGCGCGGCCAGCCAGAGGCGCCCGCCGACGGCGGCCTCGGCGGGGAGCATCTCCAGGAGCCGGTAGTGGCGCCTGACGCCGGGCGGGAGTTCCACCTGCCCTTCGTCCGGCTCGCTCGCGGATTCCCGCGTCGAGTCCTTCGTACCCGCCGTGCCCGCGTCGCGCAGCAGGTCGTCGATGGGATCCGCCGTATCGCTGTTTCCGGCCGGTCCGGTGCGCGGGGGCGTGGTGTCCTGCGCACGCCTGACCTTCACGGTGTCGCAGTCGTGCTCGTCGCAGTAGGCGGTGGCGCTGGCGTGCTCACCGTCCCGGCAGAAGTACTTCACCGGTCGGTCTCCTTCTTGGCGGGGCCGGACGGGGCGGTGGGCGGGGTGACCGCCGGGGGTTCATCGCCGGGTTCGGGCCCGGCGGCCGGGGCTGTACGACGGGCGGGGCGCCAGGACACCTGTCCATGGCGGAAGCCGGCCGTACGCAACGCCTTTTCCAGCAGGGGCAGTTCGCCCGACCTGGGTACGCCGATGAGCCAGGCGTCGCTGTCCGACGTCACCAGTTGCATCGGCGCGCGTTCGGGGTGGTGCTCCAGCCACGGGCCGTAGCGTTCCCGTCCGAGGGGGGTGAGCGGGGTGACGATCTGGTTGGCCGAGCCGCGCCAGATCAGGGTGGTCGGCGCGTCGGCCCGGAAGGGCTCGCTGATCACCGCGTCCGCGAGGCCGCCGGTCACCTGGGGGGCGCGCCGCTCCAGGACCTCCAGTGGGTGGCCCGTGTAGACGAGGAGGTCTGCGGGGCGGTCGGCCGTCTCCTCGCGGGCGACCCTCAGCAGTGCGGTCAGTGCTTCCGGCTGGTCGCCCGGCTCGCCGCCGGACACGGTGAGCCCGTCCGCGCCCCCGTCGAGCGCCCGCCGCCAGATGTCCCTGAAGTCCTCGGCGGTGAGAACGGACCCGTTCTCGGACGACCAGGTGTCGTGGGCGAGGCAGCCCGCGCAGCGCACCGAGCAGCCCTGGGTCCACACGCCGAGCCGTCGGCCGGGCCCCAGGGCGGTGACCGGGAAGTGCATGCGGTTGATCCGAAGCGCCGTGCTCCCCGCAGCCGTTGCGGCCTGCTCCCCGTCGGTCAGTCCCATACCGGTCTCCAACCGTCGTTCTCCTGGAGGAGGTTCGACAGGGTGATCCGGGTGCCCTCACCCCTCGGTGTCCGGAACAGCTCCCGGCTGAGCGGGTTGACCACCGCGCTCTCCACGATGTTGAGGATGCCCCGGGCCCCGAGGCCGAGATTGGCCATGGCAGCGTCCATCAGGTCGTCGCGCGCGTCCTCGCTGATGACCAGTTCGGTCTTGTGAACCGACCGGACCCGTGCCACCACCGAGTCGAGCGAGCGGTCCAGGACCTGGCCGGCGGCCTTCTCCTCGATGAACCCGAGGGTGACGTAGTTGTCGCCGAGCCGGTTGCGCAGTTCCGGACGGCCGATCTTGCGGTCGAAGAAGTCCTCGTACGCGGCCCGGAAGTGACCGAAGTAGCCCGCCGGGTCCTCGGTGAACTGTTTGAGCAGGTCCTCGGCCAGGCCAACGGCCGCGTCCGGGTCGTTCCCGTTCTCCTGCTTCGTGGGCTGGGTGCCGAGGTTGGAGGTGAAGATGATGAAGCACTCGGAGAAGTACACCGTGCTGCCCCGGCTGTCGGTGAGCCGGCCGTCGTCCAGGATCTGGAGGAACAGGTCGAGGATGCGTTCGTGGGCCTTCTCGATCTCGTCGAAGAGCAGCACACAGGCGGGCTGCGCCCGTACCGCGTTGGTGAGTTCGCCGCCGGAGTCGTACCCGACGTAGCCGGGCGGGGCGCCGATGAGGCGTTGGCGGCTCTCGTCCACGCGGAACTCCGACATGTCGAAGCGCACCGGTTGTGCCTCCTCGCCGAGGAGCAGCGTGGTGACCGCCCGGGCCAGTTCCGTCTTGCCGACACCTGTGGGCCCCGCGAGGAAGAGGACACCGCGCGGGCGGTTGCGGGCCGCCGAGGACTGCGCACCGGTCAGTCCGACCGCGGCTCGGGTGAGTACGTCCACGGTCTTGCGCACCGCCGTCGGCTGGCCCAGCACCCGTTGCGACAAGTAGGCGTCGGCACCGGCGAGTTGGCGGCGCACGGTGTCGCCCGCCCAGGGGTCGTCGGTGATGCCCACCCGCACCAGCCGGGCCGCGTCGGAGAAGACGGTGGGTCCCGGTGGCAGCGTGGCGGCGGTCAGGACGGTCGTACGCAGCTGACGCGCGGTCATCCCGTCGGTGGCACCCGCGACCGACTTCAGTTCCTCCTCCCGCGCCTCGGTGTTGAACACGCGCCCGACGAAGCGGGCCGCGAGCTGGGTACGGCGGTCGAGGTTCGGGCGCAGCAGCCGGATCACCCGAACCGAGTCGCTGGCCACCGGGAAGGCCGGGGGCAGTTGGTCCTGCTGCTCGCACACCCAGATCAGCGTGAGCCCGAACGTCCCCTGCCCCGGACGGCCCTGCATCGGGATCGTGGGGGCGGTGTGGCCCAGTGCCTCGATCGCGGTGAACAGCATGCGGTCGGCGCGCATCACGGTGTCGCCAGGCAGGGCGTGGGCGGCGTAGGGGACCACCAGGGCGACCGGCACGGTCAGTCCGTCCGCCCCGCTGAACAGATCGTGCAGGGCCACCAGGAGTGCGCGCAGCTGGACCGAGTCGAACTCCGCGTCCTCGTACGTCCGGAGCAGGTCCGCGACCCTCTCGTCCGCGGTCCGCAGGGCGGGGGTGCGCGGCTCCTCCGGGTCGTCCACCCGCTCCAGGCCGCGCAACGGGTCGAGGGCCAGCATCGCGCCGTACTGCCGTGCGCCGCACACCTCCCACAGCACCTCCTGCACGGTCAGCAGCCGTACGCGGCCGTCGGGCGTCGGCAGTTGATGGAAGTCACGGACATTGCCGGTGAGCAGCAGATGCGGTGCGAGGGACAGCGAGAGGTCCACCTCGCGCATCCATGCCTCGGGCAGGGCCGTCCGTGCGTCGGGGGGAGTGCTCATCCGTCACCTCGCGCCGGGTCCCTGCGCTGCGTCGCCGTCTGCCGGGCCGCCGCCCGGGCCCGGCTGATCGCGGCGGCCTCGGCCTCCGCGCGTCCCGCCGCCTCCGCGCCGCTTTCCGAGCGGGCGACGGTCTCGGCGGCGAACGCTCCCGCCGGGGCCTGCTCCCGCCAGGTGCTCGCGAAGCCACGGGCGGCGAGCCGCGCGGTCAGCTCGTCCATGTCCGCGCACATGTGCTCCTGAGCCGCCCGGTCCGCCGCCGGGTCTCCGTCGTGCGTCCGGACGATCTCCGCGGTCAGCAGGTCCGCGTCGTCCAGGTCGAAGCGGACGGCGTGGTGCGGGAACGTGCCGGGGAGGGGGACGAAGAGCGCGTTGTCGGGGTGCCCCGCCGCGCTTTCGTGGTGCTCCGCGGTCATGGGGCCGGTCTCGTCGGTGACGGACCACACCTCGTTCATCGCCGCGTGCACCGCCGCGATCAGCTCGGCGCGGCTCTCGGCGGCGGTGAGCCTGCCGAGCACCTCCTGCGCGAGCCGCAGCAGGTCGCCCAGCCGCGCGGCGTCGTCCTCGCACTCGGCCTCGCGGGCCCGCAGCGTGTCCGCGTAGCCGGCGGCCTTGGGGTGTCGGGCGGCGGAGACCTGCGCGGTCACCAGCGCGAGCCGCTCGCGCAGCATCGTGGCCTCCTCCCGGGCGCGTGCGGCGCGCTCCGCCTCCCGGCCCGCCGTGGCGAGCCGCGCGAAGGCGTCCTCGGCACCGGGTGCGCCGGCCAGTACCGCGCGGGCCGCGCCGTGCACCTCCTCGGCACGGCCGGGCAGCGCCTCGGCCAGTTCGGCGGCGCGGGCGAGCGTGGTCGCCGCCGCGCGTTCGGCCGTCTCGGCTCGGGCCCGCTCGGCTGCCGCCTCGGCCTCGGCCCGCCGGCGCGCGTTCTCCCGCTCGCGCCACGCGGCGAGTTCCCCCGCAGCCGTGGAACTCGGGCGGGCCGGGGGCGCCGCCGCCTGTCGCGCGGGGCGGGCCGCAGCCCGCTCGCGGGCGAACCCCCGTGCGGCGGAGTCCAGTTGCTCCTCCACCTCGGTCAGCCGCGCGCGCAACGCGCCCAGTTGCTCGGCCAGCGCGCCGGAACCCTCCTCGATACCCGGTGTGACGACCAGCGGTACGCCGATACGGGCTCCGGTGACCGCCTGGGTCGCGGCGCAACGGCGGGCCAGTCTGCGGGCGTACGCGCGCGTCTCGACGAAGTCCTGCTGGAGGCGCAGACACCGGTCGCGCTCCTCCGCCGCGAGTTGCTTCCAGTCGATGAACACCGACGAACTCATGCATCCCCCCGGATGTCCCGCCGCGCACAGGTGCGGTACGCGAGGCGCACACAATATCGGACGGATCGTCAAGATCGTTACTAGTGAAGGGATTTGGGATGCCTCGGTGGAAACCGTAGGTCATGATGGACTCCGCCGGGGCCCCGCCGGCCCGCGCCGGCCGGGCGGTTCCCGGTGAGCCGCGCAGCCCCCGCCGCCGTCATGGACCGACGGCCACAGACGACCAGGGACGACCATGAACGACTCCGCGACGCGCCCCGGGGACGAACCGGGGTACGACGACCTCGACGGCGCACACGCCGATCTCGCCTCGACCTTCCCGCCGGCCGAGGGCCCTTCCCTGGAGCACGGTTACGCCTGGCGCTGCCGGGGCAGGAACGCGGCCGGCTGCGCGGAGGCCCACAGCGGTACGGCCGACTGGACCGACAGCGGAATCGAGGAGTGCCCGGTGCACACCGGCCTCCGGCTCGAGTACCGCCTGCCCTGAGGGAACAGGCGGGCGAGAGGGGTGGGGAACGCTTGGAGCTGCTGAGCACGTACGCGGTGGGTCGCGCCAAGGGCTGGCTCGCCCGGATCAGCGGTGGCGCCCTTGTCTTCTGGGCGGTGGCCGGTCTGGCGGTGCGGTCCTGGCTCCCGCCGGCGCGCGGCTGCGCGGACGCGCCGGACAGCGCGGGGTTGTGGTGCCAGGGCAGCCGCTTCGACGTCGTCACCCTGTGCGTGTACGGAGTGCTGGCGATCGCGGCGGCGGTGGGCTCGACTCTCGTCGTGGCGGCGGCCTCCGCTCCCGTGATCCGCTTCCTCGCAGGCACCTCGTGGCCGGTGACCTCCGTGTTCCGGCACTGGACGGCCTGGCGTGTACGGCGACACCGACACGTGTTCGACCAGTTGCTCGCAGCCGACCCCGTGGCCCCGGGCGCGGGTGCTCCCGCCCTGCCCGACCCCGAGCTGACCCGGCTGACGCTGGACCGCGCGCGGGCACGGCGGCGCCGTTACCCGAGGCGGCTGCTGATCGCGCCGACCCGGATCGGCAACAGCCTCGCCGCGATGACCGAACGGGTGACCGGGAGACACGGCTGGGACCTCGCGGCGTGCTGGGAACTGATCGACCTGGCGCTTCCCGACCGGCTGAGCGGTCGCCTCCGGGCCGACTCCGACCGACTGACCACGCGCGGACAGAACCTGCTGTGGGCGGCGCTGACCTGCCCGGTAGCGGTGGCGGGCCTGGGCGTGGCGGTGTGGCGGGACGACGCCGGAGCACCAGTGCTCGGCGCCTTCTCGACCGCCGCCGCCGGAGCCGCCCTCGCCGCACTGCTGCTCTTCCGGGGGCTGTGCGCCGCCGTCGACGTGTACTGCGACAGCGTGGAGGCCGTCCTGGTCGCCGCCCGCGCCGACATCTACCGGGTGGCCGGCTGGCCCGCCCCCGGCACACCCGCCGAGGAGCGCGAGCGGGGTGCCACGCTGAGCGGTTACCTCAGCCGCCGCGGGTCCCAGGCGCCGCACACGCAGTTCGCCCTGCCTCCGGAGCCCGGACCCGCGACGGCTTTCGCGCTCGCACCGCTCCCGGCCGCCGCCTCCCCGGCCACCGGTGCCACCGTGCCCGCCCTCCCCTCGCCCGCCCCGACCGGTGGGGCGACACCATGACGGCATCCGTGCCCGCCACTCCCGCCGGCCCGGACGGCCTTCCGCTGGGCGGAGCGGTCGCCGACGAGAAGGACGCCTGGTACCTGACGGAGATCCTCGCCCGGGCGTGGGCCGTCGGCCCCGACGGTCCAGGCATGGCGGAGCTGATGACGGACCTCGCCGTCCTGGTCGCCGCCGAGGTGGACCACTACGAGCGCGCCGAGCCGCTTGCCCCGCCGCTGCACCGGCTGCGGTGCCGGACCGCGGCTCTGCTCCGTCGCACCACCCCGGCGACCCGGGTCCACGACCGGGTGACGCGCCAGACGAGCCTCGCCCTGCTGCTCTTCCACTCCGGGGGCCTGACGGGCGAGCGTGCGGAGGGCAATCCCGCACTCCGTGTCACCGAGTGCCTGGAGGCTCTGCACCTGCTGGAGGACGCGTACGAGTCGCTGGTCGCCGACCCGGCCTCGCAGAACCCGGCGGAATCCACCGGGGGTGCCTCGCCGGAGCCGCTGGAGGTCCTCCACCTCCTGTTCCAGGTGCATGTCCGGCTGGACGATCTGCTGGAACTGGCGCACGAGTTCCGGGCCGAGGTCCTGTCCGAGGAGAGCGCACCCGGCTCCGTCGCACTCCGGAAGCTGGCGGGCAAGCTACGGCTGCGCAGGCAGCGTGTCCTCGCCGAGATGCGGCGGCTGACCCCGGCCGACGACCAGGACCTGGCCCTGCTGTCGGTGATGGACGTACTGACCGAGCTTCAGCGGCTCCTCGGGGACGAGGAGGGCATGGCCTCGGGACGGGCCGAAGGGATTCTGGAACAGGCGCGGCGGATCCGCGGGGATTCCGGTGTCGCCCCCGACGTCGCACGGACGCTGCGCCTGCTCGAAGCGCGCGTCGAGTTGAAGTGGAACCTGGAGCACCGGCTGGACACGCCCGAGGGAAGGGCCGGCCTGCTCTCGGTCCTGGACTATCTCGAAGGTGTCCGGCACCGGGGTGACGAGCCCGCGCTGCGCGAGTCCGTGCTCTTCGCGGAGGGCGCCACCCACGCCGTCAACGTCGGTCTCCTGGAGGCCTCCCGTGCCCCGGACATCGTCGGGGCGTGCGACACCGCGCTGGCCGGGCTCCCGCCCCACGACTCCGAATACCCCAGCGCCCTGCTGGTCCGGGCCATGGCCCGCGGCGTACTCGTGCGCTACTCCTTCTCCGACGACGCCATCGCCGGTGTCATCGACGACGTGACCCGGGCTCTGCCGCTCGTACCGCCCGACCATCCCGGCGTGGCCAACGCGCTGCTCGTCCTCAGTCACTCACTCCTGCAGCGCGGCCACACCACCGGCTCCATGGCCGACGTCCGCAAGGCACTCGTCCTGCTCAACCGGTACACGTCGGACACCCTCCAGACCGGACCGGCCGCTGTGCTCCTGCGCCTTCTCCAGTCGCTGTCCCACCTCGTCTTCCACCAGCGGGCGGGCAGTGAGGACGTGGACTGCGGTACGCCGCTCAGCCCCGGCGTCAACCACGTGGACGCGGCCCTCCTGACGGTCCGGCGCACCATGGACCGGCTGGAGAAGGCCCGGATGGGCGAGGTGCTGGCCGCGGTCGCCTGCCAACTCGCCGCCCAGTGCTTCGCACTGGCCGGTCAGCTGGCCGGCCGCGACAGCGCCGCTCTCGCCACCGAGGCGCTGCCCTGGGCGGAGCGTGCCTGCGCCGGCGCCCGGCCCAACGCCACCGACCACCAGCACGTCCTGGTGCTGCGCGACTGGCTCCTGCTGGTCTCCGGCGACGGCGGGGACGCGAGGCAACGGCTGCTGTCCCATGCCGGATCACTCACCGGGCCGGCGGCCTCGTCCGGCCCGGACGCCGACCCCGAAGCCGGATTCGCGCGGCTCCTGCGCGGCCTCATCGGTCTGGCCGGAGCCGCGGCCAACGACTCCACTGTCGCCGAACTACGGGCCGCCGCCGCGGAGGCCGGGCAGAGCCCGCTGTGGGAACTGCGTATCGAAGGGCCGATGCGGCTCGCCGAGGGACTGCGCAAGCGCGCCCTCAGCCACGCCTGGACGACACGCATGGAGGCGTTCGACGCCGCCCTGCCCGCCGGTTCGGCGCCGCCCGGTGTGGCCCCGCTGCTCGAACTGGCCCGCGCCCGCTTCGAGCAGGTGCGTGCCGCGCGGGTCTCGCAGCCGGACCCCGGCGGCCCCGACCCCGACGCCGACTTCGCGCAGTCCCGGCTGATCGCCCTCGACTGCCTGCGCGAGTACGCCCGTACGGTCATGGGACAGGAGGACACCGCCGACGCCCTGATCCTCGCTCGCGACGCCGGGGCGCTGGCGCGGCGGGCGGCGCGCTGGGCCGCGTACGACCGGGCGTGGGACGACGTGGTACGGGCCCTGGAGACCGGCCGCGCCATCGTGGAGCGGACCAGGCTGCGCCCCGACACGGCCGCCCGGCTGCGCGCCCTCGGCGAGCACGACCTCGCGGACCGCTGGGATCGGCGGCCCCCGGCAGCGGCGGGTACCCAGCCCTACCGGCCCGGTGACCCCGGCCGGGGCCTGAGCATCCCGGACCAGCTCGCCGCGCGGGTGGCCCGGGTACTGGAGGCCGACCGCCACGGCCGTGCCGAGGACACTCCGACCGTGGCGTCCGTGGCCGCCGCTCTGCGGGCGGTCGGCGCCCACGCGCTCGTCTATCTGCTGCCCTCCCCGCCGCCGGACGCCAAGGACATGCTGGAGCGAGGCGCCGTCCTGATCACGCCGGACGGGAACGCCGAGTGGGTCGCCATGCCCGCCGCACCCGGTGACGACGAGGCGCTGTCCCACTATGTGGAGGCCCTGCGGGTCCGCACCCGGCCGGCCTCGGACGACAAGGAGCGGGACGCCGCCGTCGCACCCTGGCGGATCGCGCTCGCGGACCTGGCGGAGCGGGCGGGCAGCAGTCAACTGTCTCCGTTGTTGAGCCGGTTGACGATCCGTTGCGGGCGGCGTGCCGACGGGCGGCACCGCGTGGTGCTGGTCCCGGTGGGCGACCTCGCCTTCGTCCCGTGGGCGGCGGCAGTGCTGGACCGGGGCACACCGGCGGTGGACCGCCTGGTGATGACGACGGTGTGCGGCGCTCGTCAGTTCATCGCCGCCGCCGCGCTTCCCAGGGTCCGGGCCGACCAGGACACCCTGCTCGTCAACGGCCTCACCGGCGGCCAGGCCGACTGGGCGGCGACCGGCACCCTGCACGAGGCGGTCTATCCCGAGGCGACCGTAGCGGATGCGACGCGGGCAACCGGCCCCTGGCTGCTGCGCCAACTCTCCGACGCGGCACACCGGTTCACGGTGGTGGACATCGCGGCGCACCTCGTGGCGGATGTGACCGAGTCCTGGCGGGCGCGGATCGAGCTCGCCGACGGCGGTCTGCGCATCGACCAGATCAGCGCCCTCGATCTGGCCGGCACCGCGGTCGACGACCGCCCACCGCGCGGTGTCTGCGTCTCACTGGCCTGCTGCGCGAGCAACGTCAGTCTCAGCCGTCCCGACGAGGGCTTCACCGTCGCCTCGGCCTTCCTCGCGGCGCGTGCCGGGGCGGTCATCGCCTCGCTGTGGCCGCTGACCAACGCCACCACCGGTTTCCTGATGGCCGTCTTCCACTACCACCTGCACACCGGACACGAACCCGCCGAGGCACTGCGCCGCGCCCAGCGCTGGATGCGCGACCCCGACCGCCGCGCCCCCGCCCGATTCCCGGAACCACTCGCCCGTGCCTTCGAGGAACGGGTCGCCCGCTTCGAGGCCTCCCTGCGGCGGAAAGGAGACAGCATGACGTCGCCGGCGCACTGGGCCGGGGTCGTCCACCTGGGGCGCTGAACCGGCAATCACCGGTGCCGCGGAATCACTTGTGCAAAGGTGGAGAGCCAGCAACTCCTGTCCCCCCACCGGCACTTCAGGGAGCACCCCATGCTGCGCGGCATAGACGTGAGCGCGTACCAGTCCTCCACCTATGACACGGACGGCCTCTCGTTCGTCTTCATCAAGGCGACGGAGGGCCGTTCGTACGTCAATCCCAAGCTCGCGGCGCAGACGGAGCGGGCCCGCGACGCCGGCTGCGTGGTCGGCTTCTACCACTTCCTCTGGCCCGGCAACCTCGCCGCCCAGGCCGAGTACTTCCTCAGCAAGGCCTCGGACCGGGCGGGCGCCGACATCCTCGCCGTCGACTGGGAGACGACGGGCGACGGCACCCACGCCTCGAACGCCGAGAAGGACACCTTCATCCGCAGGCTGAAGGAGCTGCGGCCGGACAACCGGGTCGTCCTCTACTGCAACAGGAACTACTGGCTGAACGTCGACACGACCTCCTACGCGGGCGACGGACTGTGGATAGCCGACTACGTGACGGCCGGCGAGCCCCGAATCCAGGCGCCGTGGCGTTTCCACCAGTACACCGACGACCCGGTCGACACGAACGTCGGCGACTTCGCGACCAAGAAGGCACTGCAGGAGTGGGCGGCCTTCGACTGACGGGCGACAGGGCCGTACCCGCGAGGCGGAGGGAAACGTGAGAGGGCGCCCGCCGACGATCCGGCGGGCGCCCCACACGTACTGCTTCGTACCGCTTCGCGCTACTTGTTCAGGTACGTCCAGAACTCGTCGAACGACAGGAGCTTGTCACCGTCGAGGTCGCGGGAGGCGATGATGACCTCGGCCACGGACTCGGTGACGTTCCAGTCGCCCTCCTGCGCCAGGGCGGACTTGAACTCGGCGGCCGTGATGAAACCGTCACCGTTCGTGTCGATCCGCTCGAACTGCTTGCGTGCTTCCTCGATGTCCGCCACCGGGACCCGCCCCTTCATGTACGTACTGCTGACGAGGTCAGATTAGCTGGCCGAGCGCGCACGCAGCGCCGCGACCACCCACGCGAACTCCTCGCGGTGCGCGGCGGCGGGCTCCGCGCCCTTCACCTTGACCAGCAACTCCCGGTACCGGGCGAGCCGTTCGTTGGAAGCCGACTCGATGCGTTCGAGCACGACGGCGGGGTCGCCGTCCCCCAGCACCTCCCGCAGGATCGCCTCCGCCTCCGGCGCCTCGGGGGCGATGCCCCGCTCACGGGCCTCCGCCGCCAACTGGACCAGACGCATGGGAAACCACGTGGATCGCCCGGCGGGGGCACCGCGGCCCTGGTCGGCCGCGTTGAACTCCATCACCTGCCGCATCTGCGCCCGGAACTCCGGGTCCTGGATCAGCTCCGCCAGTTGCACCCAGGCGTCCACCTGCTCGGCGGTCGGGTCCTCCGGCAGGTCCACCGCGATGGAACGCATCCGGTCCCGGATCGCCGGGTCGACGGAGTCGAGCCCGTGGAACAGCTCCTCGACGAACTCCTCCATGATCCGCTTGCGTTCGGCGGCCGACAGCCGCGCCAACTTGTTCATCAGCGTCATCTCCTCCGCGGTCGAACCGCGTCTCGCCACGGACGACAGCACCGCACGGGTCACCTTCAGCGTCCGGATCTGCGCGTCCAGCGCCGCCACATGCGCGGCGGCGACCTCCGCGACCGTCGTCTCCCCGGCCAGCACCGCGCGTACGTGGTCCAGGCCGAGGCCCAGTTCGCGCAGGGTGCGGATCAGTTCGAGGCGGGCCACGGAGCCGGCGTCGTACAGCCGGTAGCCGCCGGACGACCTGGTCACGGGCGGCAGGGCGCCCTCGTCGGACCAGTAGCGGATGGTCCGTACGGTCAGTCCGGTGGCCCGGGCCAGTTCGCCGATGGTGAGATGTCCGGTGCCGTCGTCGATCATGTTCGTGAGTCTGGGCCTTCCAGTGGGTGGAGACTCAAGAGGCCGGGAGGGGCGCTGTGGGGGAAACGCTGAAGGACATTCTCGACTCCGTGGCGCGGGGCGTCTTCCCGCCTCCCGACGGCCGTACGACGATCGTGCCCCAGGCCTCCCACCGCGACGCCGGGGTCCTCGCCTTCACCGCGCACGCGGTCGTCTTCACCGACGAGGACCCGGAGTGGGTACGCCGGACCCTGGCCGGCGTCGACAGCGACGCGCTCTCCGCGCCGATGAACCCGCGTTTCCTGGCCGCCCTCATGGACCGTACGGGCCGTTCGAACGAGACGATCGACCTCCTCGCGGTCGCCTCCCCTCTCCAGGGGGACCCGCCACTGACGCTGACGGAGACCGACGACCCGGGGCATCACCGGATCGCCCGGGCCCACAGGCACCGTGACGACGTCCGGGTGTGGGCGGCCGACGGCGGGGTGCTCATCCTCGGGCGCGGCGTCGCGGGCCGGCTGGAGGCCGCGGTGGAGGTGACGGAGGCGGTACGGCACCGGGGGCTGGGGCGGGCGCTGGCGTCTGCCGCGCGGCAGCTGAGCGGTGGGGAGCCGGTGTGGGCGCAGATGGCTCCCGGGAACGCCCGCAGTGTGCGGGCGTTCCAGGCGGCGGGGTTCGTGCCGGTGGGCGGGGAGGCGTTGCTGCTCGCCCGGCGAGGACGCCGGGAGAGGTAGTGGCAGGGCGCTCTCAGTGCCAGGCCTCGAAGTGGGGGTTGCTCTCGCAGCCGCTCATGATCTCGACCTTGGTGGTCTTGTTCACCGGGCAGACGCCGATGATGTACTTCCGGTCGATACCGCCGGGGAAGGCGACCTCGACCTGGTCGGCCCATTTGTGGGTGTCGCCGATGGTCCTGTTCACGTCCACGCCGCCCGGGGCGTCGATGTAGTAGTTGTAGCCCGACTTCCACCAGGTCTTGTACAGATCGTGGTCGTACGTCGTGGAGACGTACGGGGAGGGCTGGTTGACCAGGACGTACTTCTCGATGTCGTACTGCCCGTTGATGACGTCCTTGGGCTTGAGTCCCTCCGCGAAGACGATCTCCGGGCCGCGGCCGTCGCTGCGGTAGAGGGTGCCGCAGGTCTTGCGCCAGACCGGTTCGGGCGTGATGCGGTCGACGTCGACGCGACGGTCGACGGCGGCCTTGATCGGGTCGTCGAACTGGGGGCAGGCGGGGGCTTTCGTCACGGCCTTCGGGGCGGCAGCAGGGACCGTGGCGGCCGAGGTCGCGAAGACGGCGGCCAGGGAGAAGGCGACGGCAGCGGTCCGCCGCCGCAGGCGAGTTGTGATCATGGGGGCACCATGTCGGGTCTGCGGCGACGGACCGGGGATCGTCACTCGATCGGCGGCGTGTCACACAACTCGTCCCGGATCAGCGGAAGATGCCCGTGTGGCCGAGTGAATAGCGGCCCGGCTGCGGGTAGACGGCGAGACCGTGCGGGCCGCTGCCCACCTGGATTCGGGCGAGCTGCTTCCCGGTCCGGGTGTCGATGGCGTACACCTCGTCGTCGTAACGCCCGGACAGCCAGAGGACCTTGCCGTCGGCGGAGACGCCTCCCATGTCGGGGCTGCCGCCGTCGGGCAGCCGCCACTTCTTCGTGACCTCGCCCTTCTCGAAGTCGAAGACGGAGACGGTGCCCTCACCCCGGTTGGAGACGTACATCTCGCGGGAGTCGCGGCTGACGTACAGCCCGTGGGTGCCCTTGCCGGTGGGCAGAAGGGTGGGCCGGGTGAACTTGTCGCCGTCCAGGACCCACATGCCGTCGGCCATCATGTCGGCGACGTAGAACCGCTTCCCGTCCGGCGAGATCTTGACGTCCTGCGGCATCGCGCCCTCGTACGGCAGTTTCTGCTGCGCCACGACCTCCATCTTCTCCGTGTCGACCTTCAGCAGCTCGCCGCTGAACTCGCAGGACACGATGAAGTACCGGCCGTCGAGGGAGAAGTCGGCGTGGTTGACGCCGTAGCAGCTGACGGGCACGGTCTTGGCGATCTTCATGGTGTGCGGGTCGCGGAAGACGAGCTCGCGGTCGAGGGAGGCCATGACGACGGCGTATCTGCCGTTGGGCGTGAAGTAGAGGTTGTACGGGTCGTGGACGTCGACCGGTTCGCCCGCCCTCCCGGTCCTCGGGTCGATGGGCGTGAGGGTGTGACCGCGGTTGTTGTTGACCCAGAGGGTCTTCAGGTCCCAGGAGGGCACGACGTGTTGGGGCTGGCGCCCGACGTGGATCGTCTCGACGATCTCGTACGTCTTGGGGTCGATGACGGAGACGGTGTCGGACTCGGTGTTGGGCACGTAGACCCGGGACGGGAAGTCCCGGACGACCGGCGAGAGCCTGCCCGGTCGGTCGGCGGCGTACACATCACGCGGGTGGAGGACGGGCGGCATCCCGGGCAGTCCCCGGACCACGGGCTCGGCGGGGACGGCGGGCCGGGCGGGCTTGACCGTGGCCAGGGTCCGGTCCGGCTGGTCGCGGGCCTCGGTGCCGCAGCCGGCGAGTCCGGCGAGGACGGTGAGAGCGGCCCCCGTGACGAGGGCGCGGGCGATGACGGCGGCGGTGGGGGTGGGGGGCATCAGGTCAGCAACTCCGTGGTGGTCACCGCGCGCAGGCCGCGGCGGTCGAGTTCGTGAAGGAGGCCGGGGAGCGCGGCGACCGTGTCCGCGTAACCGAAGTGCAGGCTCACGATCGATCCGGCGCGGAGGTCGGCCATGACGTTGCGTACGACGGCGGGGCCGCCCGGCGAGGTGAAGTCGAGGGAGTCGACGTCGTACGACAGGACGTGCGGGTAGCCGGCCCGCCGGGCGAGCCGTTCGACGAGCGGGGAGGCGCGGGCGGCCCGCGAGGGCCTGAACCAGGTGCCGATGGACCCGGTGAGCGCCTTCAGCCGCTCGGCGCACCCCCGGATCTCGGCGTCGGCGTCCGCCTCCGGCATGGCGTTGATGTCGAGGTGGCGCAGGGTGTGGTTGCCGAGTTCATGACCGCCGTCGAGGATGCGGCGGGCGAGGCCGGGATGGGCGTCGAGCCAGGTCCCGACGGCGAACACGGTGACACGGGAGCCGTGTTTCTCGGCAGCGGAGAGCAGCGCGTTCGCGGTGGCGGGGTCGCCGTCGCCGTGGAAGGTGAGGGCGACCATGGGGCGGTCGCGGGGGCCGTGGGGGATCTGGGCGGGGTGGCGGAGAAGGAGTTCGGGAGCGGGGGCGGGGGTACGGGAGGCCGGTGCGCGGGAGGAGGGATCGGCGGGGTGAGCGGCGGCGCCGCCGGGGGCGGTACCGGTCGCGCACCCGGTGGTCAGCACCCCCGAGGCAGCGATTCCGGCGCCCGCGCGCAGCACCGCCCGACGGTCGGTCGTGGTCACCCGCACCATTTAAGGGGAGTTGGTCCGGAAAGCAGGCGATTAGCCCGATCGGCGGCCCGCCCATACGGTCAGGCCCTCGCGGTCGACGGAGTCCCGCACCGAGGCGACCCGCAGCAGCTCATGAGCCGCCGCCGCACGGTCGCGGCACTCGTCCCGCGTCTGCTCGCGCGCCCTACCGGTCGGCGACCCGCATCTCGAACCACGTCGTCTTCCCGCGCGGCAACAGGTCGACGCCCCACCGGTCGGAGAGCTTGTCGACGAGCATCAGCCCCCGCCCGCTGATGTCCATCTCCTGGACCGGCATCAGACACGGCAGCCCTCGCGAGGGGTCCCGGACCTCCACCCGGATCCATCCGCGGCGTCGGCGCATCCGCAGGCCGAACACTCTCGCGCCGGTGTGACGCACCGCGTTGCCGACCAGTTCGGAGACGAGCAGTACCGCGTCCTCCGTCATCTTGGGGCTCAGCCCCCACTGGCGGAGCACGACGACCTGGGCGAGGCGGCGCGCGGTCGCGGCGGACTCGGGGCGGGACGGCAGCGGAACCTCGGCCTCCGTCGGGTTTCCGAACAACTCGAGCGCCTTGAGCGCTCGTTCGTCCTCCACCGCAGGCGACCACCGCGCCGCGGTCGCACGGCCGTGTCCCCGCGGCTGTTCCATGCCTTCCAGCCCCGCCATGCCCCCATCATGGCCGCCCGAGCCGTCCCCGGGTGCCGTTCCGCAGGAATACGCCCCCCGGAACGCGTCATTCCGAATAGACTGTTCGGCATATGCCGATGGCATTCCATCGGCCCCCAAAGACCCTCCGACCTGCGACGGAAGCTCACTTTCGGGCAAGCGACAGGCCCCCTCGACAAGACAGACTTAAGGTTGGCTTAAGGCTCCCATAAACCGCCCGATCGAGGGACCCGGATAAGACATCGCGTCAACTGCAAGTACTTTGTTCGACGGAAATCGACGGAACTCCACGAATTCCGGTGGAACTCGGCGCGAGTCAGAGGAACTTCGCCTTGCCGGGACCCTCCTTCACGAAGCTCCGCATCCCGATCTCCCGGTCCTCCGTCGCGAACAGGCCCGCGAACCAGTTCCGCTCGATCGCCAGCCCGGTCTCCAGGTCCGTCTCCAGACCCGCGTCGATCGACTCCTTCGCCGCGCGCAGTGCGATCGCCGGTCCCTGCGCGAGCTTCGCCGCCCACGCGTGCGCCTCGGTGTACACGTCCGCGGCCGGTACCACGCGGTCCACCAGGCCGAGTGACAGCGCTTCGTCGGCCTTGACCATTCGTCCGGTGAAGATCAGGTCCTTGGCCCTGGACGGGCCGATCAGCCGGGAGAGTCGCTGCGTACCGCCCGCACCGGGGATCACTCCCAGCAGGATCTCCGGCTGACCGAGTTTCGCATTGTCTCCGGCGATGCGGTAGTCCGCACAGAGCGCCAACTCGCAGCCGCCGCCGAGCGCGTAGCCGGTCACCGCGGCGACGACGGGCTTGGGGATACGGGCGACGGCACTGAAGGAGTCCTGCAGGTCCCTGGCCCGGGCGACCATCGCCGCGTGGTCCATGGCCTGCATCTCCTTGATGTCCGCGCCGGCCGCGAACACCTTCTCCCCGCCGTACACGACGACCGCCCGTACGTCCGCTCGGCGGGTGGCCTCCTCCGCGAGTTCCTTGAGGCGGTCCTGGGTGGCGACGTCCAACGCGTTCATGGGCGGCCGGTCCAGCCGGATCGTGCCGACGCCTTCGGCGACTTCGAGATGCACAGTCATGTACGCAGGTTAACGGGGGCTAACGGGAACAGGACCGGTGCCGTCGGTCACAGCACGGGGGCCGACGACAACGGGCCCGGTGCTGTCGGTCGCACCGGGCCCGTCGAACGTCGTGGCGAAGGAGAGGAAGGGCTACGCCTTCCACTTCTCCCAGGACATGTTCCAGGCGTTGAGCCCGTTGTCCGCATCGACGATCCGGTCGTTGGAGTTCTTCACGATCACCACGTCGCCGATCATCGACCGGTTGAAGAACCAGGCCGCGGCCACTCCGCTGTCGTAGCCGCCGCGCACGTCCCGCAGGCCGATGCAGCCGTGGCTGGCGTTGTAGTTGCCGAAGGCGTCGCCGCCCCAGTAGTTGCCGTGGATGAAGGTGCCGGAGGTGGTCAGACGCTGGGCGTGCGGGACGTCCTTGATGTCGTACTCGCCGCCGTAGCCGACCGTCTCGCCGTTCATCCGGGTCACTTCGAGGCGCTCGGTGATGACCATCTGGCCGTTCCAGGTCTCGTAGCCCGGCGCGCCGGTGGTGACGGGGATGGTCTTGATGACCTTGCCGTCCCGTCGGACGACCATCTTCTTGGTCTTGACGTCGACCGTGGAGACCTGGCTGCGGCCGATGGTGAAGGAGACCTGCTTGGCCTGCTTGCCGTAGACGCCGGGCCGTCCCTCGACGCCGTCGAGAGCGAGGGTGACCGTGACCTTCGTACCCGACGCCCAGTACTTCTCCGGGCGGAAGTCGAGGCGGTCGTTGCCGAACCAGTGACCCTCGACGTCGACGGCCGGCTCGGTCTTGACCGTGATGGCCTTCTCGACGTCCTCGGGGTGCGTGATGCCCCGGGTGAAACGGACCGAGAACGGCATGCCCACGCCGACCTTCGAACCGTCCTCGGGCGTGAACGTACCGACGAACGTGTTCTTCGGGGTGAGGGTGGTGAAGGAGGACTCCTCCGCCGCCGTACGCCCCTCGGTGTCCTTCGCCACCACGTGCACCTTGTACGTGGTCGACGCCGCGAGATGCGTCGCGGGCGCCCACTTGGTGTCGCCGGCGGTCAGCGTGCCCTCGACCGCCTTGCCCTTGGAGTCCTCGACCTTGACCTCGGTCAGTTTGCCCTTGGCGGCGCTGACGGTGAGCGCGCCACTGGTGTTCACGGACTTCGCGCCGTCCTTGGGCGCGATGGTGACGACCGCCTGCGACTGCTGGGTCTGTGCGGTGGTGGAGTCCTTGCCCTTCGGCTTGGCGTCGTCGGACCCGGAGTCCGAGCCCCCGCCCCCACCGCACGCGGTGACGGCGACGAGCAGAACACCGGCGAGCAGCGCCAGTGGCCCTCTGCTCCCCCGTGTCCCGCCTGCCCGTACCCCGCCCCGCCGTGCCGCCGCCGAAGCCCCCGATATCGGTCGCGCGTTCAAGCTCCCTCTCCCCTCCCCGTGGCCTGACTCAGGCCCTCATCCACGGCGCGTCCCGCGCACCCGGGCGCATATTAAGCACAAGGTCACGCCGCCCGGCGGCCCCGTAAGGTCACCATTCCGTCCCAACATCATCAGATTGTCGGACCCGACCGTTCACGTCGCTCCGATGACCGTTGCGCCGCCGAATTCGCCACTACTTCGCGGCACCGCCCGCCGTCCACTCCTTCCAGCCCATGTTCCACCCGCCGAGCCCGTTGTCGGGGGCGACCTTCTTGTCCTTGCTGTGGACGACCTCGATGACGTCCCCGATCAGGCTCCGGTCGAAGAACCAGCCCGCCGGACTGTCCGAACTGCCGCCCTTCACATCCCGCAGCCCGACGCAGCCGTGACTGACGTTGGTGTTGCCGAAGGCGTCGCCGCCCCAGTAGTTGCCGTGCAGGAAGGTGCCGGAGGTGGTCAGCCGCATCGCGTGCGGCACGTCCGGGATGTCGTACTCGCCCTTGCCGTCCTTCTTCCTGAAGCCGACCGTGGCACCGTTCATCCGGGTCAGCTCCAGCATCTCCATGACCACCATTTTCCCGTTGTACGTCGTGTTCTTCGGCGACCCCGCCGTGATCGGCACCGTGGTGAGCAGGTCGCCGTCGCGCCGCACCTCCATGGTGTGCGCGGCGGCGTCGACAAGCGAGACCTGGCTGCGGCCGACGGTGAAGGAGAACGTCTTGCGCTGGATCCCGTACACCCCCGGCGCGCCCTCGACGTCCCGCAGCGCCAGATCGACGGTGACCCTGGTGCCCGGCGCCCAGTACTCCTCGGGCCTGAAGTCGAGGCGCTCGTCGCCGAACCAGTGCGGCCGGATGTCGACGGCGGGCTCCGCGGTGACATGGACGGCGCGTTCGACGGCCGCCCGGTTCCTGATCCCGCGGTTGAACTCCAGGGACACGATCATTCCGGTGCCGACGGTGGCGCGGTTCTCCGGGGTGACGTATCCGATGAACCGCTCGTCGGGCACGTAGGTGGTGAAGGTCGTGTGGCGGGCCGAGCGGCGTCCGTGGGCGTCGAGCGCCACGACGTCGACCGTGTATCTGGCGGCCAGCGCGAGCCGCGCTTCGTCGGGCCGCCAGGACAGCCCGTCCTCGGAGATCCGCCCCGGCACCTCCGAATCCTGCGCGTCCTGGGCCCTGACGACCTTCACCGACTCCAGGCGCCCACCGGGCACCCGTACGAGAAGGGGACTGTCGGGGCGCACGGAACGGCTGCCGTCGTCGGGTGAGACGCGGATCACGTCCATCGGCGCCCGGGGTTTCCCGAACACCGAGTCAGCCCCGCCCACCCCCTCCGAAGTGCAGCCGGCGACTCCGGCCAGCAGTCCTGCCCATGCCATGACGGCGACCAGCCCGGCCCTCGCGCGCCCAGCGCGCCCTTGTACGTGCCTCACACCGCACCCAACGACGCGGCCCGCCCTGGGGAAACGTGAGTGCGAGCCGCGCGCTGGGCAGAACAGGGGGGAGAAACGACGCGAAGAACAACCCAACAGGGCGCCGCGGCCGGGACGCCGCACACTTGTTCAAGCTGTGCTCGCTTCGTTTTACTCGTTCCACGAGTCGCGGGAGGCGGAGTCGTGTCCAGCGCAGCCGAGCAGAAGGCGGTCGCGAAACAGCGTGCCGTCGAGGAAAGGCGCCCTGAAGCCGTGTTGCCCGACACCGAACTCGACACCGGTACCCGAACCGGCACCGACAGCGCGCCGAACGGCGCGGCACGCGCCGCGCTGCCCGCCGTGCCCGTGTGGCCGGGGACTCCGATGCCCCTGGGCGCACGTTTCCGCACGGGCCCGGACGGGGTGTCGGGCACCAACTTCGCGCTGTGGGCGGGCGGGGCGGAGGCCGTGGAGCTGTGCCTGTTCGGAGAGGTGGAGGGAGGCGACGGGGGCGGCGGAGAGGTCGAGACCCGCGTCCCCCTCACCGAACTGACGCACGAGATCTGGCACGGCTTCGTGCCCGGGATCATGCCGGGCCAGCGGTACGGCTACCGCGTGCACGGCCGCTGGGATCCATGGACCGGCGCCCGCTGGAACCCGGCGAAGCTGCTTCTCGACCCGTACGCGCGCGCCGTGGACGGCGATTTCGAGCTGCCGCCCGAGGTGTACGGGCATGTCCGCGACTGGCCCCAGCAGCAGATCGCGGACACCGTGCGCGACGACCGCGACTCGGCGCCGTTCGTCCCGAAGGGAGTCGTCGTCCACGACGACGCCCCCGACGACGAGTGGGCGGACGACCGCCGCCCGAAGACCCCCTGGGCGGACTCGGTGATCTACGAGGTCCACGTCAAGGGCTTCACCAAGCTGCACCCGGACATACCGGAGGAACTGCGGGGCACGTACGCGGGCCTCGCGCACCCGGCGGCGATAGAACACCTGACCAAGCTGGGCGTGACGGCGGTGGAACTGCTGCCGGTGCACCAGTTCGCGCACGAGGACCACCTGCTGCGCCGGGGCATGAAGAACTACTGGGGCTACAACTCGATCGGCTACTTCGCCCCGCACGCCGGATACGCGGCGACGGGTACGGCGGGCCAGCAGGTCGGCGAGTTCAAGCGCATGGTGCGCGCACTGCACGCGGCGGGCATCGAGGTCATCCTCGACGTGGTCTACAACCACACGGCGGAGGCGGACGAGCACGGCCCGACGCTGTCGCTGCGGGGCATGGACAACAGGGGTTACTACCGGCTGCAGAGCGACGCGCGCCGCTACGCGGACTACACGGGCTGCGGGAACACGCTCCACGTGGTCCAGCCGCACGTACTGCGCCTGATCACGGACTCGTTGCGGTACTGGGTGACGGAGATGGGGGTGGACGGCTTCCGCTTCGACCTGGCGGCGGCCCTGGCCCGCTCGATGCACGACGTCGACATGCTCTCCCCCTTCCTGGCGGTGATCGCCCAGGACCCCGTACTGCGCAGGGTGAAGCTGATAGCGGAGCCGTGGGACGTCGGCTCCGGGGGCTACCAGGTGGGTGCGTTCCCCCCGCTGTGGACGGAGTGGAACGACCGCTATCGCGACGCGGTACGAGACTTCTGGCGGGGCGCGCTACCGGACGTGCGGGATCTCGGCTACCGCCTGTCGGGGTCGAGCGACCTGTACGCGTGGGGCGGTCGCAGGCCCTACGCCTCGGTCAACTTCGTCACGGCGCACGACGGTTTCACACTGCGGGACATGGTGTCGTACGAGCGCAAGCACAACGAGGCCAACGGGGAGGGGAACCGGGACGGCACGAACGACAACCGCGCCTGGAACTGCGGCACGGAGGGCGAGACGGACGACGAGCACGTACTGGCCCTGCGGCGCCGCCAGTTGAGGAACCTGCTGACAACCCTGCTGCTGTCGACGGGCGTTCCGATGCTGGTCGCGGGCGACGAGCTGGGGCGTACGCAGGGGGGCAACAACAACGCGTACTGCCAGGACAACGAGATCAGCTGGGTGGACTGGAGCCTGCTGGACGACCCGGGCTGGCGAGCGCTGACCGAACTGACCGCCCGCCTCATCGAGTTGCGGCACCGCCATCCGGTACTGCGCCGGCGGGCGTTCTTCTCCGGCCGGGCGCATTCGGCGGACGGGCTGCGGGACCTTGCCTGGTTCACCGCCCGGGGCTCGGAGATGACGGAAGGGGACTGGTACGCGCCGACGGAGACGCTGGGCATGTATCTCTCCGGCAGCGACATCCCGGGCCGCGACGCCCGGGGCGTGCCGATCACCGACGACAGCTTCCTCGTGATCCTCCACACGGGCGACCGCCCGACGAACTTCGCGCTGCCGGGGGCCCCTTGGGCACAGCGGTACGAGGTGGTCGTCGACACGTCGAGGGAGGAGCAGGGCGAGGCGCCGGGGGTGGGCTGTCGGGCGGGGGACGAGATCGGGGTGCCGGGGCGGGCTGTTCTGCTGCTGCGGGTGGTCAGGTGAGGGTCGGCCCCGATGTCGCCCGCGTGAGGCGCCGTTCGAGGCCCGCCCGGCAGTCCGGCCACTCCTCCGCGGTGATGGAGAAGATCGCGGAGTCGCGGAGGCGGCCGTCCTCGCCCGGTACCCAGGAGCGGGACCAGTTGCGCAGCACGCCCTCGAAGCGGGCGCCCGCCCTCTCGATCGCGGCTCGTGAACGGCCGTTGCGCGCGTCCGTCTTCAGGTCGACGCGTGCCACGTCCCAGTTCTCGAACGCGTGCCGGAACAGCAGGTACTTGGCCTCGGTGTTCAGCCCGGTGCCCTGGGCGGATGCCGCGAGCCAGGTGAAGCCGACCTCGATCGCGCACAGGGCTTCGCCCTCCGGCCACAGCCGCGGCTCCCAGTAGGCCGTGGCTCCGACCGCGCGCCCCGATTCCCGGTCCACCTGTGCGTACGGAGCCAGCTGCCCCGCGGCGGCGCGGGCGAGCTGGGCGTCGATGTACCCGCCGACCTCCGGCGCCCTCGGCACCCAGGTGAACCGGTACGAGGCGCGGTCCTCCTCCGCGGCGACGGCGAGGTCCCGCGCATGACGGTGCTCCAGTGGTTCCAGTCGGACCAGCGAGCCCTCAAGAACGGGGCCGTCCAGCGTGAAGCTCATCGATCACCAATCCAGAACAGGAAGACGTTGCCGGTCCCGTACGGTTCCAGAGTCCTGGTCGTCCTGTCGCGCGAATTCGGCGTGGGTTCCGCTCCGTGGACACCTTCTTGACGCCCCCGCCGTCCCCCTGGCACCGTCCTTGACCATGAGGACTTCCGCCGATCACCGCCGCGCGCACGTCGCGCTGGTGGAACGGCGCCATGTCGACCTGTGCCGGCAGTCCAGCGCCATCTGTCGCTGAGCCCACGGTCTCCCCACCCTCACCTCGTTTCCTCCTTCCTTCTTTCCTTTCTCCTCTTCCCTTGGGTGTCCTCGTCGTGGGCCCCCTCTGCCCCAAGGAACTCCCGCATGCCCGAAATATCCCGCCGTACGTTCGGTGGTCTGGTCGGTGGCGGTGCCGTCACCGCTGTCGGTGCCGCCGGTACGACCGCCGCCGCTGCCGCCCCCGCCGAGCGCCCGTTCCAGGCCCGTACCGCCGGAAAGCACGGCAGACGCCGTCCCAACCTCCTCGTCATCCTCGGCGACGACCTCGGCTGGGCCGACCTGTCCTCCTACGGCGCCCCGCACATCAAGACACCTCACCTGGACCGGCTGGCCCGGCAGGGCGTGCGGTTCACCGACGCGTACTCGGGGTCCGCCACCTGCTCGCCGACGCGGTTCAGCCTGTACACCGGGCGCTATCCGGGCCGTACGCCGGGCGGGCTCGCCGAGCCCATCGCGAACAGGACGCAGGGCCTCGACCCCAACCACCCCACGCTCGCCTCCCTGTTGAAGAAGGCCGGCTACGCCACCGCGCTCATCGGCAAGTGGCACTGCGGCTGGCTGCCCGACTACAGCCCCACCAAGTCGGGGTGGGACGAGTTCTTCGGCAATCACGGGGGTGTGCTGGAGTACTTCTCCAAGCTGGGGCAGCTCGGCGACTACGACCTGTACGAAGGCGACGCGACCTACAAGGACCTGCGCTACTACACGGAGGTCCTGACCGAACGGGCCGTCGAGTACGTCGGCCGGGATCACCGTGACAGGCCCTGGCTGCTCAACCTCAACTTCACCACTCCGCACTGGCCCTGGCTCGCCGAGGACGACGAGGCCACCGGTGCCGAGATCGCGGCGAAGATCCGGGCCGCGAAGAGCCAGGCCGACGTCAGCAAGGCCCTCAACCACTACGACGGCGGCTCCGTCGAGAAGTACACGCAGATGGTGCAGAGCCTGGACTCGGCCGTCGGTGAGGTGCTCGCCGCCCTGCGCCGGTCGGGGCAGGAGGAGAACACGCTGGTGTACTTCGCCAGCGACAACGGCGGGGAGCGCTGGTCGTACCTGTGGCCGCTGAGCGGTGAGAAGTTCGTGCTCCAGGAGGGTGGCATCCGGGTACCGACCATCGTGCGCTGGCCCGCCGGAATCGACGGGCACCAGGTCAGCCATGAGCCGAACTTCTCCCCCGACTGGACGGCGACCTTCCTGGAACTGGGCGGCGCACGGCCCGACCCCGCCTACCCGCTGGACGGGACGAGTCTCGCCGGGTACCTGGTGCGGGGCCAGGAGCTGCCCGAGCGGGACCTGTTCTGGCGGGTGCGGGCCAACCGGGCGCTCCGGCGCGGCGACTGGAAGTACTACCAGGACGCCGCCAAGGCCGACCACCTCTACAACCTGGCCGCCGACCAGCGCGAGCAGGCCGATCTGGCGCCCGACGAGCCGGAGTTGCTCGCCGAGCTCAAGGCCTCGTGGGAGACGATCGCGAACGGACTTCTGCCGTACCCGAGTTAGGGCCTGTCCGGGTCCGGCCCCTGATCCGGGTCAGGGGCCGGCCGGGCCGAGGATGCCTCTCTCGTACGCCGTCGCCACCGCCGCCGCACGGTCCTTGACGCCCAACTTGGTGTACAGGTGGGTCAGATGGGTCTTCACCGTGGCCTCGCTGATGAACAGGACACGGGCGATCTCCCGGTTCGACGTGCCTTTGGCGACCAGGGCCAGCACCTCGCGTTCGCGGGCCGAGAGGGGCTCGTTGCCCGGGGTGCGGACCGCGGAGACCAGACGGGAGGCCACCGCCGGGGAGAGGACCGTGCGGCCCTGGGCCGCCGCCCGTACCGCCGTGAAGAGTTCGTCCCTCGGGGCGTCCTTCAGGAGGTAGCCCGTCGCGCCGGCCTCGATCGCGGGAAGGGTGTCGGAGTCCGTGTCGTACGTCGTCAGGACGAGGACGCGGGCCCTGGACCGGCGGCGGGCCAGTTCGGCGATCGCGTCGACTCCGCCGCCGCCCGGCATCCGCAGGTCCATCAGAATGACGTCGGGGTCGAGCGTGGCGGCCAGTCCTACCGCCTCCACGCCGTTCGACGCCTCGGCCAGCACCGTGAAGTCCGGCACCGACTCGAACATGCCGCGCAGACCGTCCCGTACGACGGGATGGTCGTCGACGATGAGGAGGGTGATGGGTGCGTCAGTGGTCATGGGGGACCAACGGTACGCGTGCCGAGACCGCCGTGCCGTGACCCGGTTCGGACTCCACGGTGAGCGTGCCCGCGACGCGTTCGGCGCGGGCTCGCATGCCGTCGAGGCCGAAGCCGCCGGTGCCGGTGCGTTCGCGGACGGCGAGCGGGTCGAAGCCCTCGCCGTCGTCGCGGATGTCGAGGATCACCTCGTCGCCGAGGAACGTCAGGGTGACGCCGGCCCTTGACGCCCGGGCGTGGCGGGAGGCGTTCGACAGAGCTTCCTGGGCGATGCGCAGAAGGGTCGCCGCGAGTTCCGCGTGGAGCTGTTCCGCCGGGCCCGTCACCGTGAACTCGGCGCGTACGCCGGTCCGTTCGGCCCAGTCCGCGACCGTCTTCTTCAGGGCTTCCGGCAGGTCGTCGCTCTCCAGGGCCACGGGGGCCAGGTTCTGCACGGAGCGGCGGGCCTCGCCGAGACTGTGGCGGGCCAGTTTCATGGCACGGTCCACGTGTTCGCGCGCCAGGGTCCGGTCCGGGGTGTTGGTCACGACCTGGAGCTGGGCGATGATCCCGGTCAGGCCCTGGGCGATGGTGTCGTGGATCTCGGCGGCCAGCCGGCGTCGTTCGTCCGCGACGCCCGCTTCCCTTGCCTGGTGGAGGAGTTGGGCGTGCAGGGCGGCGTTCTCGTCGAGGGCCTGCTGCAACGCCGTGTTGGTCTGTTCGAGTTCGGTGATGGTGGCGGCCCGGTCGCGGGAGCGCTGCTCCTCCTGTTCGGTGGCGTGGGCGACCAGCGCCTGCAGACCGAAGTTGACGACCAGCAGCGCGGCGAACGCGGCCCACTGGACCCCGCTCTCGAACAACAGCCCACCGGCCTGCGCCGCGGCCACGGTGACCGCGCTGGCGAACAGTCCGAGCCGCCGCCACATACCCGGGATCAGTTCGTCGGCGTCCATGTAGCCGGTGGCGGCGTAGAACGCGAAGAACGGGTTGATCCAGGTGAGCAGGAACGCGATCGCCCAGCGGACGATGTAGTACGCCGTCCCCGCCCGGGACGGGGTACGGCCGCGGTTCGCCCGCCGGGAGCGGGTGCCGTGCCACCAGAGCTGGAGCGCGAGCGCGGCGCCGACCAAAGCCCCGGCGGCCTGCCACTCGACGGGGCCGTCGATCAGGTCGGCGGAGACCACCGCGAGGACCGCGCTGACACCGAGCAGCCCGTACGGCCCCCAGATGTGCAGGTGCTCCATGCGCCGGTCGGTCCCTGTGTCCACCGCGGTCATGTCCCCAGTCTGCACGGGCCGCAGGCCGTCCCCCACTCCCTCCGCTCCCTCCGCTCCCTCCCCTCCGCCTACTCCCACCGGAACAAGCGCGTGGCGCCCGCCGTCAGCAGCGACGTCCAGGCAACCAGCACGCCCAGGTGGTCCCAGCCGGGCCAGTCCCCCGCCGCAGCCCGGTTCAGCGCCTCGGCCGCCGCACCGAACGGGGTCCAGCCGACGATCCTGGCCAGCACGTGCGGCATGGTCTGCACCGGCGCCCACAGGCCCGCGCAGAACATCGCCGGGAAGAACACGGCCGAGCCGATCGCGCCCGCGATCTTCGTCGTCCGGGACAGCGCGGAGACCACCGCGCCGAGCGCGAGGGCGACCAGGACCGTCAGGACGAGGGCCAGGGCGTAGCCGAAGGGCTGGCGTGGCAGTCGTACGTCGAAGGCGAGGCGTCCGACCGCGAGGGCGAGCAGCGACGAGGCCAGGGCCGCACCGCCGTACACCAGCATCTGCGCGGAGAGCAGGGCGGCCGGGCGGACCGGGGTGGCGGACATCCGGCGCAGGATGCCGCGCTCGCGGTAGCCGGTGAGGGTCTGCGGCATGGCCTGGAGCCCGCCGACGATCGGGCCGAGCAGCACGGCCACCGGCACGTACACGTCGATCGTCCGCAGGCCGCCCAGGTCGGCTTCGTGGTCGCCGAAGGAGGGGATCGAGCCGAGGATCACCAGGAGGAGGGTCGGGAACAGCAGGATCCAGAAGAGGGCACCGGGCTCGCGGCGCAGTAGCCGGATCTCGGTCCGCAGTACGGCGCTGTCGACGACTGATGTACTCATGGCGCTCATGCCGCTTCCTCCTTCGTGAGGTCGAGGAACGCGTCGTCCAAGGTGGCGTCGGTGACGCGGAGCTGGTGGGCGGTGACATGGCTGCGGGCGAGGAGGGTGATGACCGCGTTGACGGTCTCGTCCGTGCCGGAGAGGGTGACGCGGCCGTCCCTGTGGTCGACCGACGCGAGCGCCGGAAGCGCGTTCAGGGCTTCCTCGGCCAGCGGGACGGACGGCGTGAAACTGATCACCGTGGCGCCCGCCGAGCGGCGGATCAGGCCGGCCGGGGTGTCCAGGGCGGCCAGCCGCCCTTTGTCGATCACGGCGATCCGGTCGCAGAGCCGTTGCGCCTCCTCCATGAAGTGCGTCACGAGGAGAACGGTGACCCCACCCGCCCGTACGTCCTCGATGAGCTGCCAGGTGTCCCGGCGGGCGCGCGGGTCGAGGCCCGTGGTCAGTTCGTCGAGGACGACGACCCGGGGGTTGCCGATGAGTGCGAGCGCGATGAACAGGCGCTGTTTCTGGCCACCGGAGAGCTTGCCGAACCTGGCGTCGAGACGGTCTGCCAGGCCCAGTCGCTCGGCCAGTGGGCGCCAGTCGGCCGGACGTGGGTAGAAGGCGGCGTACAGCTCCAGGGCCTCGCGGACGGTCAGTTTGGCCTGCAGTTCGCTCTGCTGGAGCTGGGCGCCGAGGACCCGGCTGGTGGCCTCGTGGTCGGTGACCGGGTCGAGGCCGGTGACCCGGACCCGGCCGCCGTCGGGCACGCGCAGGCCCTCGACGCATTCGACGGTGGTGGTCTTGCCGGCGCCGTTCGGGCCGAGGATGCCGAAGATCTCGCCCTCCTCGACGGCGAAGGAGACACCGTCCACGACACGACGGCCACCGTAGGACTTGCGCAGTTCGTTCACTTCGATGACGGACATGCGACCAGCGTCGCGGTACGGGAAGGGGCGGCGCATCGGCCGACGCGCTCGGACCGGCATCAGCCGATCGGTTGATGCGCCCGTACGACTTCTCGAACACGCAGGTCGTAGGACCTGCGACCGACCGAGTTCGGGTCAAAACTCGGTAGGCACTGTCAGTGGTGGTCCGTAGGCTCGGATCGATGTCCACGACACGTACAACCGCAAAGGACCCCGAGGTCCACACCGGCCGCTCCGCCGTACGCACTCTGCTGCGTCTGTGGCCCTATGTGCGGCCGGTGCGGGTACGGCTGTTCACCGCAGCCTTCATAGCCGTCCTCGCGTCGTGCATGGGGCTGGTGATCCCGCTCGTCCTCAAGTGGATGGTGGACGGGCCGATCGCCGACCGTGACTCCCGGGGTGTGTGGTTCGGGGCGCTGTGGCTGCTGCTGCTCGGGGTCGGGGAGGCGCTGCTGTTCGGGCTGCGGCGGTGGCTGGTGGCCCGGCCGCTGGCCGGCGTCGAGGCGGCGATGCGGGCGAGCCTGTACCGGCGGCTCCAGCGGCTGCCGGTCGCCTTCCACGACCGGTGGCCGTCCGGGCAGTTGCTGTCCCGGGCGACGTCGGACCTGATGCTGCTGCGGATGTTCCTCGCCTTCCCGTTGACGTTCCTGTTCGTCAACGCGGTGACGATCCTGGTCGGCGTGATCATCATGCTGATCCAGGACTGGTCGCTCGGGCTGGTGATCCTGGGACCCGCCATCCCCGTCCTGGTGGTGTGCATCGTCTTCGAGCGGCGCTACCACCTCGTGGCCCGGCGCGCACAGGACCAGGTGGGCGACCTGACGACGGTCGTCGAGGAGAGCGTGCTCGGCATCCGGATCATCAAGGGGTTCGGGCGGCACCGGAGCCAGGCACGGGCGTTCCGTGAGCTGTCGCGGACGTTGCGCGGGACCGAGCTGCACAAGGCCCGGCTGCTGTCGGCGATCTGGGCGGTGATCGTCACGCTGCCCGAGCTGGCGATCGGGGCGGCGCTCGTGCTGGGGACCGTGCAGGTGGCCGACGGCGATCTGTCGGCCGGCACGCTGGTCGCCTTCCTGTCCACGGCCCTCGCCCTGCGCTGGCCCGTCGACTCCATCGGCTTCCTGCTCGCGATGAGCCAGGACGCGGCCACCGCCACGGAACGGTACTTCGAGGTGATGGACGAGGATCCGGAGGGCGTGGGGGAGGTCGCTCACGGCGCCGGTTCCACCAACTCCGGTTCCTGTCCCGGTCCCGCCGTTGTCTCCGACGCCGACCGGGGCCTCCGCTTCCACGGTGTCTCCTTCCGGTATCCCGACGCCCCCGCCGACTCCCCTCCCGTCCTCGACCGCGTCGACCTCCACATCCGGCCCGGCGAGTCCATGGCCCTCGTCGGTACGACCGGCAGCGGCAAGACCACGCTCACGGCGCTCGTCCCCCGGCTGCACGAGGTGACCTCGGGGCGCATCACCCTCGACGGGCGCGACATCACCACCCTGCCCAGGGAGGAACTGCGTTCCCTGGTCGCCGTCGCCTTCGAGGAACCCACCCTCTTCTCGGCGAGCGTCGGCGCCAACGTCCTCATGGGGGCCGAGGACTCCGCGGGCGAGGCCGAGTTGCGCCACGCGCTCTCCGTGGCGCAGGCCGAATTCGTGCACTCGCTTCCGCAGGGCACGGACACCCAGGTCGGCGAGCAGGGTCTCAGCCTGTCCGGCGGCCAGCGGCAGCGGCTCGCGCTGGCCAGGGCGGTCGTGGGCAAGCCCCGGTTCCTCGTCCTCGACGACCCGTTGTCCGCGCTGGACGTGCACACGGAGGCAGCCGTCGAGGCCGCGCTGCGCCGGGTCCTCGCCGACACCACGGCCCTGATCGTGGCGCACCGACCGTCCACGGTCCTGCTCGCCGACCGCGTCGCCCTTGTCTCCGGCGGCCGGATCGCCGCCGTGGGCACGCATCACGAACTCCTGCGGACGAACGCCGAGTACGCCTGGCTGATGGCCGGCGCGGACGAGGAGAGCGACCGCGGCGAAACCCCCCACGGCACCGACAGTTTCGAGGAGGCGGCCCGATGACGGCGCCCACGACCACCGCGCCGACCCCCGACGACGAACAGCCCCCGGGTCCGGCCGCCGGCCCGGCTGCCGGGCCGGACACCGAGGCTGCCACCGCCGCTCCCCGGTCCCCCACCGCCGACGACCCCTTCGACAAGGACGACCTGCCCACCCCCAAGGGCGCCACCGCCGGACTGCTCCGGTCCCTTCTCGCCCCGATGAAGGGCCGCGTCGCCCTCACCGCCGTGCTCCTGCTGCTCCAGCAGGCGGCCGTCCAGGCGGGCCCGCTGCTCGTCGCGTACGCGATCGACCGTGCCGTACCGGCCTTCCGCGACCACGACAACGGGCCGCTCGTCGCCGTCGGCATCGGCTATCTGCTCTGCGCGCTGGCCTCGGGCGCGCTGCAGTACTGGTTCGTCTCCGCCGCCGCCCGGGTCAGCCAGGACGCGCTGCTCGATCTGCGCGGGCGCATCTTCCGGCACGCGCAGGCGCTGAGCCTCGACTTCCATGAGCGCTACACCTCGGGCCGGCTGATCTCGCGCTCCACGGCGGACGTCGAGTCGCTGCGCGAGCTGCTGAACGACGGGCTCCAGGAACTCGTCACCATCGCCCTGTCCTTCGCCTACATCTCGGCCGTCCTGCTCTGGCTGGATCTGAGCCTCGGCGCGCTCGCCATCGCCTCCTTCGTGCCGCTCTACGTCCTCGTCCGCGTCTACCGGCGCCGGGCCGGCCGGGTGTACGCGCTGCGGTCCACCGCGATCGCCGCCGTGATCGTCAAGTTCGTCGAGACGATGAACGGCATCCGGCCGGTGCGCGCGTTCCGCCGGGAGGCCGCCAACGACGTGGAGTTCGAGGCCCTCAACCGGGACCACGAGCGGAAGAACGGCGACGCGCTCCTGGAGATGGCCCGTTACGTCGTCGGCTCCCGGGTCGTCGCCAACACCGCTGTCGCCGCGATCGTGCTGTGGGGCGCCCACCGGGTCGCGGACGGCTCGCTGGAGCTGGGTGTGCTGGCCGCCGCCGTGCTGTACCTGCGCCGGCTGTACGACCCGATCGACCGGCTCGGTATGTTCCTCAACTCGTACCAGTCGGCCACCGCCTCCCTGGAGAAGATCTCCGGGCTCCTCGCCCAGGTGCCGTCCGTCCCGGAACCGTCGACCCCGCGCGAGCTTCCGGTACTCGAGTCCGAGCACCCGGGTCGCGAGGTCGTCTTCGACAAGGTCCGGTTCGCCTACCGCACCGGCGGCGAGGTGCTGCCCCGCTTCGACCTCACCCTCCCGGCCGGGCAGACCGTCGCGGTGGTCGGCTCGACCGGCGCCGGCAAGTCCACCCTGGCCAAGCTGCTGGCCCGCTTCTACGACCCCACCGAGGGCCATGTCCTCCTCGACGGCGTCGACCTGAGCGACCTGTCGGGCGCCGATCTGCGGCGCGGGGTCGTGATGGTGACGCAGGAGGCCTTCCTGTTCTCCGGCAGCGTCGCGGACAACATCGCCATCGGCGCCCCGGACGCCCCGCGCGAGGAGATCGAGCGTGCGGCCAAGGCGATCGGCGCCCACGACTTCATCACCTCGCTGCCCGAGGGCTACGACACGGACGTACGCAAGCGAGGCGGCCGTATCTCCGCCGGGCAGCGCCAACTGGTCGCGTTCGCGCGGGCGTTGCTCGCCGATCCGGCGGTGCTGATCCTCGACGAGGCGACCAGTTCGCTCGACATCCCGGGTGAACGGGCCGTGCAGCGCGCGATGTCGACGGTCCTGAAGGGCCGTACGGCCGTCGTGATCGCGCACCGGCTGTCGACCGTCGAGATCGCCGACCGGGTGCTGGTGATGGAACACGGGCGGGTCGTCGAGGACGGCGCCCCGGCGGAACTCATCGCCGGTACGGGCCGGTTCGCGGATCTGCACCGGGCCTGGCGGGACAGCCTGGCGTGAGTTCGCCGAGTGCGTGAGCGCGTGACTGTGTATGCCTGTAGGCGCAGGACGGGACGGGGAACGGCGGAGAAATGATCGACGCGTACGAGGATCCCGGCACGCCCGACTCCCGCGGCCCCGCGCGCTATCTGCTGTGGCTGGTGCGGCAGCAGTGGCGGCGGTGTGCGGTCGGAGCGGTGCTGGCCAGCACCTGGACGACGCTGATGGCGCTGTCGCCGTATCTGATGTCCCGGGCCGTCGACGACGGTCTCGAACCGGGCGACCAGGCCGTGCTGGCCGGCTGGGCCGGCGCGATGCTCGCCGCCGGGACGTTCAGTGCGTGGCTGAGCATCATGCGGCACCGCACGATGACCCGGGTCCGGATGGACGCCAACTTCCGTACGGTCAAGGTCGTGGTCGGGCAGGCCGTGCGGCTGGGGGCCGCGCTGCCCCGGCAGGTCGGGGCCGGGGAGGTCGTCACGATCGGCGTCGGCGACGTGTCGACGATCGCCCAGTCGCTGACCTTCGTCGGGCCCGGCATCGGCTCGATGGTCTCCTACAGCGTGGTCGCCGGACTGCTGCTGTCGGTGTCGCCGACGCTCGCCGCCGTGATCCTGCTCGGGGTGCCCGTCCTCGCCGTACTCGTCGGGCCGCTGCTCGGCCGGCTTCAGGGGGTGGAGTCCTCGTACCGGGAGCGGCAGGGTGTCCTGACCGCCCGGATCGGGGATCTCTCGGGCGGGCTGCGGGTCCTCAACGGGCTTGGCGGCAAGGGGCTGTTCGCCGACGCCTTCCGCCGTGACTCGCGCCGCCTCCAGGAGCAGGGGTACCGGGTCGGGGCGGTGAGCAGCTGGATCCAGGCGCTCGGGGTCGGGCTGCCGACGCTGTTCCTGGCCCTGGTGACCTGGCTCGCGGCCCGGCTGGCCGCCCAAGGGACCATCACCGTGGGCGAGTTGGTGTCGGTGTACGGCTATGTCGCCGTGCTGATCATGCCGGTGGCGTTCTTCATCGAGTGCGGATTCCAGATCAGCCGGGCCCTGGTGGCCGCCCGAAGGGTCGTACGGTTCCTGGCACTTGAGCCCGACGACGACGGCAGCGGCGCCGGCCGGGGGCTGGACGCGCCCGGATCACCCGCCCCGCTGCACGACCCCGATTCCGGCGTGACCGTCCTGCCGGGGCGGCTGACCGCGCTCGCCGGTGCCCGGCCCGCCGATGCCGCCGACGTCGTCGACCGGCTCGGCCGGTTCGTGCCGTCGGCGGCGACCTGGGGCGGCGTACGGCTCGACGAGGTCGCCCTCGCCCAGGTGCGCGCCCGCATCCTGGTCGCCGACAACGAGGCGGACCTGTTCGCCGGGACGCTGCGCGAACTGGTCTCCGGGCGCGGGGAACCCGGCGAGGAGGCCATCGCGCGGGCGGTGCGCGCGGCCGTCGCCGACGACATCGTCCTCGGGCTGCCGGAGGGGCTGGACTCGGCGATCGACGCGCAGGGCCGCAACCTCTCGGGCGGGCAGCGACAGCGCGTACGGCTGGTGCGGGCGCTGCTCGCCGACCCCGAGGTGCTGCTCGCCGTGGAGCCGACGTCGGCGCTGGACGCGCACACCGAGGCCGCCGTCGCGGAACGGCTGCGCGCCGAGCGGGGCGAGCGCACGGACCGCACGACCGTCGTGGCCTCCACCTCCCCCCTGATGCTGGACCGGGCGGACACCGTGTACTACCTGGTCGACGGCAAGACGGCGGCCGTCGGCAGCCATCAGCGGCTGCTCGCGGAGGAACCGGGTTACCGGGCCCTGGTGGCACGCGACGCGGACGAGACGGACGACCCGGCAGACCTGGCGGTCGAAGGGGACCTGGAGAGCATCGAGGAGCCCGCACGGTGAATGCCCAACTGCCCATCGCCACCACGGCGGACGTCCGCCGGGCCGCCGTCCGGCTGATTCGCGCCGACGGCCGTGCCTTCGTCGCGCTTCTGCTGCTGAACTCGGCCGCAGCCGGGGCCGGGCTCGTCGCGCCCTGGCTGCTCGGGCGGATCATCGACGAGGTGCGGGCGGGTGCCGGGGTCTCGGCCGTGGACCGGCTCGGGCTGGTCATCGTGGGGTGCGCGGTGGCGCAGTTGCTGCTGGCGCGCTGGGCGCGGTTCGTGGGGTACCGGTTCGGGGAGCGGACGCTGGCGCGGGTACGGGAGGAGTTCGTGGACCGGGCGCTGGCGCTGCCCGCGTCGGTGGTGGAGCGAGCCGGGACCGGTGATCTGACGGCCCGGGGGACGGCCGACGTCGGCACGGTCGGCACGACGTTGCGCGATGCCGGGCCTGATCTGCTGATCGCCTCGGTGCAGTGTCTGTTCATCGTCGGTGCCGTGTTCGCGCTCGATCCGCTGCTCGGTCTGGCCGCGGTGCTCGCGCAGACCGGCATCTGGTTCGCGCTGCGCTGGTATCTGCGCCGGGCCCGCACCGCGTATCTCGCCGAGGGCTCCGCGAACTCCGAGGTGGCCGAAATTCTCTCGGCGACCGCGTCGGGGGCGCGCACGGTCGAGGCGTTCGGGCTGGCGGAGCGGCGGGTGACGGTGAGCCGTGAGGCGCTGGACCACTCCCGGCGCCGGCGCCTGCACACGCTGTATCTGCGGACCGTGTTCTTTCCGCCGGTGGAGGTGTCGTACGTCCTTCCCGTGGTCGTCGTGCTGGTGGTGGGCGGCGCGTTGCACGGGCAGGGGGCGATCAGCCTGGGCGCGGTGGTGGCGGCCGCCCTGTATCTGCGGCAGTTGGAGTCGCCCCTCGACGAGGTGCTGACCTGGATGGAGCAACTGCAGTCCAGCAGCGCCTCGTTCGCCCGGGTGGAGGGGCTCGGACGGGCGCCCAGGGGCGGGGCCGAGGCGTCGCCCGTGCCGGTGGGCGACCGGATCGACGTGACAGGGGTGCGGTATGCGTACGACCGTGGGGGCGAGGTCCTGCGCGGGGTCGATCTGACGGTGCGGCCGGGTGAACGGCTCGCGGTGGTGGGGCCGTCGGGTGCGGGCAAGACGACGCTGTGCCGGTTGCTCGCGGGGATCGACGAGCCGCGTTCGGGCACGGTGACCGTGGGCGGTGTACCGGTCTCCTCGCTCGGGCCCGAGGAGCTGCGACGGCAGGTCGTGCTCGTCACACAGGAGCACCATGTCTTCCTGGGCACGGTCCGGGAGAATCTGCTGATCGCCGAACCGGCGGCCACGGACGCCGAGTTGTGGGCGGCGCTGGCCGCTGTCGGCGCCGCCGGCTGGGTGCGCGAGCTGCCCGCCGGACTGGACACCGGGCTGGGCCCCGACGGTGAGTCGACCGACGGTTCGCGGGCCCAGCAACTCGCCCTGGCCCGCGTGGTGCTGGCCGACCCGCACACGCTGATCCTGGACGAGGCGACGGCGTTGCTCGATCCGACGACCGCGCGTCATACGGAGCGCGCGCTGGCCGCCGTACTCAAGGGGCGGACGGTGATCGCGATCGCGCACCGGCTGCACACCGCGCACGACGCGGACCGGGTGGCCGTGATGGAGGAGGGGCGGATCACCGAACTCGGCACGCACGAGGGGCTGGTGGCGGCGGACGGGGCGTACGCGGCGCTGTGGCGGTCGTGGCACGGGGAGCAACAACCGACCTCGGCACACAGGGCCGACCCGACGGAAAAGGCCGATTGGCCGCAAAGCGAACAGACCGTATAGCGAACATGACCATCCGGACAACGGACCATTTCCAGCCAACTTGTTGACGCGGTCCTGACAGCCCGGGCGCCCGCCTGCCACTCTTCCCACGGCACCTTCACAGCGGCTCCACAGGCATACCGCTGTGTTCTTCGCCGCGCATCCTCACGCACCTGTTCTGCCCCGGACGGACGACCACCGTTCGGTCCCCCCTGGCCGCTCGACCAGCGGCCAAGCAGAAGGAGTCAGTGTTGAGACGCCAGTCCCACAGACGCGCCCCCCACGCAACCTCCCACACCAGCTCCACCGAGTTCTCCCGCTCCACCCAGCGACGGGTCGCCACCGGCGCCCTCGTCGCGGTAACAGCCCTACTGGCAGCGGCAGTTCAGTCCGGTGCCGCCACCGCAGCCCCGGAGAAGGCACCGTCGGCCGCGGGCAAGGTCATACCGGGCGCCGAGTCCGTCAAGCTGTCCCCCGCCCAGCGCGCCGCGCTGCTGGCCGAGGCCAACGCCACCAAGGTGGAGACGGCCAGGGAACTCGGTCTGGGCGCCAAGGAGAAGCTCGTCGTCCGTGACGTCCTCAAGGACGGCGACGGCACCGTGCACACGCGCTACGAGCGCACCTACGACGGTCTGCCCGTCCTCGGCGGCGACCTGGTGGTCGACACCGCCAAGTCGGGTGCCACCGAAGGCGTCGTGAAGGCGTCGCGGGCCACCATCAAGGTGGCGTCCCTGACGCCGAGGATCGCCGCCGCGAAGGCCGAGAGCCAGGCGCTGGGCGCGGCGAAGGCGGAGGAGGCCAAGAGCCCCGACGTCAACAAGGCGCCGCGCAAGGTGATCTGGGCGGCGAGCGGTACCCCCGTCCTCGCCTACGAGACGGTCGTCGGCGGCTTCCAGCACGACGGCACCCCGCAGGAGCTGCACGTCATCACGGACGCCACCTCCGGCGCGAAGCTGTTCGAGTGGGAGGCGATCGAGACCGGCACCGGCAACACGGTGTACAGCGGCACGGTCAACCTCACCACCACGCAGTCGGGTTCGACGTTCAACCTGACCGACGGCGCGCGCGGCAGCCACAAGACGTACAACCTGAACCGCGGCACCTCCGGCACCGGCACCCTCTTCTCGGGCCCCGACGACATCTGGGGCAACGGCCTCGCCTCCAACCTGGAGTCGGCCGGCGCGGACGCCGCCTACGGCGCCGCACTGACCTGGGACTACTACAAGAACGTGCACGGCCGTTCCGGCATCAAGGGCGACGGTGTGGGCGCCTACTCGCGCGTCCACTACGGCAACAACTACGTCAACGCCTTCTGGTCGGACAGCTGCTTCTGCATGACGTACGGCGACGGCTCGGGCAACGCCAACCCGCTGACGTCGATCGACGTGGCCGCGCACGAGATGACGCACGGCCTCACCTCCAACACTGCCGGACTCAACTACAGCGGTGAGTCGGGCGGGTTGAACGAGGCGACCTCGGACATCTTCGGCTCGACGGTCGAGTTCTACGCGAACAACTCCTCCGACGTCGGTGACTACCTCATCGGCGAGGAGATCAACATCAACGGCGACGGCACGCCGCTGCGTTACATGGACAAGCCGAGCAAGGACGGCTCGTCCAAGGACAGTTGGTACTCGGGTATCGGCTCGATCGACGTGCACTACTCGTCCGGCCCGGCGAACCACTTCTTCTACCTGCTGAGCGAGGGCAGCGGCGCCAAGACCATCAACGGCGTCAGCTACAACTCGCCCACCTCGGACGGGCTCGCGGTGACCGGCATCGGCCGGGACAAGGCGGAGAAGATCTGGTTCCGCGCGCTCACCACGAAGTTCACGTCGACCACCAACTACGCGGCGGCCCGCACCGGCACCCTCGCGGCGGCCGGTGAGCTGTACGGCACGACGAGCGCCGAGTACACGGCCGTGCAGAACGCGTGGGCCGGTATCAACGTCGGTACGCGTCCGGGCGGTGGTGGCGGTGGCGGAACGGTGTTCGAGAACACCGCCGACGTATCGATTCCGGACAACGGGGCGGCGGTCACGTCGTCGATCACCGTCTCCGGGCGGACAGGCAACGCGCCGGCAAGCCTCCCGGTCGCGGTCGACATCATCCACACCTACATCGGCGACCTTCAGGTGCAGCTCATCGCGCCCGACGGCACGGCGTACACGCTGAAGGCGTACGGCACCGGCGGCAGCACGGACAACATCAACACCACGTACACGGTGAACGCCTCCTCCGAGGTCGCCAACGGCATCTGGCAGTTGAGGGTCCAGGACAACGCGGCCCAGGACACCGGCCGGATCAACGGCTGGAGTCTCACGTTCCCGACGGCCTGAACACACCGCCCGTAAGGGCCCGTTCAAGCACCGTTCAGGACGCGTAAGCGGCAGGGCGCCGCCCCGGTGGATCTACTCACCGGGGCGGCGCTTCCTTTGCCGCCCCCGTACTGCGCTTTTGTTGGCACCGTGCCCGGTCTTTGTTGTCGCTTTACCAAGATCGCGCCGTGTTACATACATGAAACGTTCGCCGGACAGTCGATTTTCGGCCAACATCACTTTGGGGTCCTGACATGTACGCGCCCCCAATGTCACTCTTCCAACGCACGCCGCAGCAGCACTCCAAGTTCACAAGCACTTCCGGGTGTTCACCCCAAGACCGCCCGGAACCCCCACAAAAGGAGTCCGCGTGACCCCCCTCTACGCGCGTCACAAGCGAACCACCCTGGCCATCGCCACCGCCGTCGCGGCCGGAGCCCTCCTCACCACCGGTCTGACCACGGGCGCCTCCGCGGAGAGCGAGCCGGCCGGCGCCAAGGCCAAGGTCTCCGCCGTCCCGGTGACGCTGTCTCCCGCCGCGCGCACGGCCCTCATCAAGGAGGCCGCCGCCGAAGCCCCGGCGACCGCCGACGAGATAGGCCTCGGCGCCAAGGAGAAGCTCGTCGTCCGTGACGTCGTCAAGGACGCCGACGGCACGCTGCACACCCGCTACGAGCGCACCTACGCGGGCCTGCCGGTCCTCGGCGGCGACCTCGTCGTGCACGAGAACGCGGCCGGCGTGACCAAGGGCGTGACCAGAGCGCACAACGCCGCCATCAAGGTCACCGACCTCACCCCCGAGGTCACCACGGCCGCCGTCGAGAAGCAGGCCGTCACGCTCGCCAAGAAGGCCGGCTCCACCAAGTCGGCGGCGTCCGACGCCCCCCGCAAGGTGATCTGGGCTGCCTCGGGCACCCCGACCCTCGCCTACGAGACCGTCGTCGGCGGCCTCCAGGAGGACGGCACCCCGAACGAGCTGCACGTCATCACCGACGCGGCCACCGGCAAGAAGCTGTACGAGTACCAGGGCATCGAGACCGGCACCGGCAAGAGCCTCTACTCGGGCACCGTCTCGCTGAGCACGACGCTGTCGGGTTCGACGTACCAGCTGACCGACGGCACACGCGGCGGCCACAAGACGTACAACAAGGCGCACGGCACCAGCTCCTCCGCCGGCACCCTGTTCACCGACGCCGACGACACCTGGGGCACCGGCGCGGCCTCCAGCTCGACCACCGACCAGACCGCGGCCGTCGACGCCGCGTACGGCGCGCAGAAGACGTGGGACTTCTACAAGGACACGTTCGGCCGCTCCGGCATCAAGAACAACGGGGTCGCCGCCTACTCCCGCGTCCACTACGGCAACGCGTACGTCAACGCGTTCTGGGACGACAGCTGCTTCTGCATGACATACGGCGACGGCGAGGGCAACGTCAACCCGCTGACCTCGCTGGACGTGGCCGGTCACGAGATGACCCACGGCGTCACCGCCAACACGGCGGGCCTCAACTACTCGGGCGAGTCCGGCGGCCTGAACGAGGCGACGTCCGACATCTTCGGCACGGCGGTCGAGTTCTACGCGGCGAACTCCTCCGACGTCGGTGACTACCTCATCGGCGAGGAGATCGACATCAACGGCGACGGCTCGCCGCTGCGTTACATGGACCAGCCGAGCAAGGACGGCGGCTCGGCCAACTACTGGTCGTCGACGGTCAAGAACCTCGACGTCCACTACTCGTCGGGTCCCGCGAACCACTTCTTCTACCTCCTCTCCGAGGGCAGCGGTTCGAAGACGATCAACGGGGTCAGCTACAACTCCCCGACGTACAACAGCTCCACGATCACGGGCATCGGCCGCGCCAAGGCCGTCCAGATCTGGTACAAGGCGCTGACCACCTACATGACGTCGACGACCAACTACAAGGGCGCCCGCACGGCGACCCTGTCGGCGGCCTCGGCCCTGTACGGCGCCAGCAGCACCGAGTACGCGGCGGTGAACGCTGCCTGGGCGGCGGTCAACGTCACGGCGTGACGAGTGACGCGTGCCGCTCGGCATGAGCGGCGGGTGAGCAGGTGACCGGCGGGGCGGTACCCGGAACGAAGGCATTTCCGGGGACCGCCCCGTCGTACGTGCGTCCGTATCGCGCACCCCGCCGCGAAGCCGCCCGCACCCCCCGCCCTACCCTTGGGTCCCATGTCCTTCACGTACGCGGAGGTCGGCGCGACCCGCGAGCGCGGCTTCCGTTGCCCGCCCGGCTTCCACCCCATGCATGTGCGCACCCGCCTCGGTGAGGGCGAGGAGGTCTTCCGGCGTGCCGCCGAGGCCGTCCTGACCTGGGAGATGCACCGCGCGATGGGCGTGGGCATCGACGCCGGCTCCGAACGGGCGGCACCGGACGTCGATGTGACCGTCACCCTCGCCGGCGTCATAAAGGCCCCCTGCCGTGTGGTCTGGACGGTGGAGGAGTACCGCCGCGCCGGCTGGGCGTACGGCACCCTGGCCGGTCACCCGGAGTGCGGCGAGGAGTCCTTCGTCGTGGACCGCACGGGCGACGGCACGGTGTGGCTGACCATAAGCGCGTTCAGCCGCCCCGCGAAGTGGTACACCAAGGCGGGCGGTCCCGCGACCCGGGGACTGCAGCATGCCTATGCGCGCCGGTGCGGGCTGGTCCTGCGGCGGCTGTGCGGGGGATACGAAGAGGACTGACGCGTCCGACGCGGACCGCCGGCCGACTCCCCCACACCGAGGCGGGCCGACGGCTGCGCGAATTCCTGGCCGAGGAACCGGCCCAACTCCCCGTTTCGCACAGGTGTGCTGCGCTAATCTCTCGGTCACCCGTGCCACGCGAGAGACCAGGGCCCTCATGCCACCCGAGCACCGCAGCCGCACCGAAGAGATGGCCTATGCGGCAGCCGGTATGGAACCGCCTCCCGTGGTCCCGCTGCGCAGGAACGATCCGCGGCAGGCGGGCCCCTACCGGTTGGAGTCGCTGCTCGGCAGCGGCGGCATGGGCCGGGTCTATCTGGGCCGGGACGTCACCGGCGGAACGGGCCCGGCCGCCGTGAAGGTGATCCGCCCCGAGTACGCGGAGGACCCGCTCTTCCGCAAGCGTTTCGAGCGGGAGGTCGGCGCGCTGGACAGCATCCAGGGCGCGCACATCGTGCGGCTGCTGGGCAGCGGCTGTGACGAGGACCTGGTCTGGGTCGCCACCGAGTACATACCGGGGCCCACGCTCTCCGACGTCGTCAACGCGCGCGGGCCGATCGATCCGGCGGCGGCCTGGCGGCTGCTGGCCGACGTGGGGCGCGCGATCGAGGCCATCTGGCAGGCGGGGCACGTCCATCGCGATCTCAAGCCGTCCAACGTGATCCTGGGCGCCGACGGTGCCCGCGTCATCGACTTCGGCGTCGTCCAGGCCCCCGACGGCACCACGATCACCGCCACGGGCCAGAACGTCGGCACCCCCGCCTACATGTCCCCGGAGCAGGCCAGGGGCCGCGAGGTGACCGCCGCCTCCGACGTCTTCTCGCTGGCCTCGACCCTGACGTACGCCGTCACGGGGCACGCGCCGTTCGGTGAGGGGACGGGCGTGGACGTCCTGTTCGGGGTGGCCTTCGAGCCGCCCCGCGAGGAGATCCTCGACCAGGTGGCGGCCGTCGACGCGGAACTGGCCGCGTTCATCCGCACCTGCCTGGACAAGGATCCGGAGCGGCGCCCCCTGCCGGAGACCGTGTTCAGGACGGCCATCGGGCAGCAGCTGTCGGCGCCGTCGCCCGCCCGCACGAGTCGGCCCCGGCCGAAGGGCCTGCCCGAGGCGCCGCCCCCGGCCGCCGAACCCACCACGACCGCAACGCCCGCCACACCCGCGAGGCGCGGAAGTCGCAGGAGAGTGACGGCAGTTGCCGTCGCCGCGGCAGTCGTCCTGGCCGCCGGAGGCATCACCCTGGCACTCCTGGGACAGGACGACGACCGGACACCGACCGCCGCCGCTCCCGACACCGGCACCGGCACGGCGCCGGTCGCGGAGCCGCCGACATCCCCGCCCACGGCGCAGTCCGCGTCCGCCACCCCGCGCAACGCGGCTGCGCCCACCACTCCCTCGAAGCCGGTCGACCGAACACCGGAGCAGGAGTCGAGCCCTACGACCGACCAGAACCCCGCGACGCTGGACCTCCGGTCCGCCACGTGCGCCGCGGAACTCGCGCCGGGAGCCGACGGCGACTGCGTCGAGAGCCTGCAACTCCTCCTCGGCGGCCACGGCCTGTACGTCACGGTGGACGGCCGGTTCGGGCAGGAGACCCTCGCCGCGGTGAGGGCCTTCCAGACCGAGGCAGGGGTCGCCGTGGACGGCAGGGTCGGCGCCCAGACCAAGGAGGCCCTGTACGCCACGGCCCGCGGACAGGTCCGCACCGGTTCACTGACGGTTGTCGAGAACAACGGCGCCCTGGTCGCCAGATGCCTCGATGCCCGCGACAGCCCGACCGTCGGGGTGTGGACATGCAGGGGCACGTCCACCCAGAAGTGGGCCCTGTACCGCGTGCCCGGTCCGGCCGCCACGTACCTCGTCGTCAACCAGGGCACCCACCGCTGCCTGGACGCCGACGCGGGCACCAGTTCCGCGAACGGCCAGAAGATCGGCGCCAGAGCCTGCGACGGTCTGAGCGCCCAGCACTGGCGGCTCGGCGACGCCGGCGAGAACGACGGCCAGACACTCGTGAGCATCCCGAACGGCTACTGCCTGGACGCGGAGGCCGCCACCTCGGGCCAGGAGGGCCGGGCGGTGCAGGGCTGGAGCTGCGCGGCCAACAGCAACCAGGCGTGGAGCTGGTCCTGACACACCGCCAGGACCAGCCGACCAGGTCCGGCGGTCACCGCATCAGAACGCCGGCCCCCTCCCCCAGCTCTTCCGAAGGCACCGCCACCAACCCCATCTCCGCGCTGGACGCCAGCAATCGGTGCGCCGGCAGAATCCGGACCGTGTAGCCGTAGGGCCCCGTCCGATGCAGCGACAACGGCCCTTCGTACATCCAGCACCCTTCCTGGTCCGGCCCGCCGACCGCCTTCAGCGGCACCGTCGTCGCGTCGGTGATGCTGTCCTGCGAGTCCACCCGCCCCGAGACCGCCTGGACCTCGACGTCGTCCGGAGCCAGTTCACCCAGTCCCACCCGGACGCGGAGCGAGAGCGTGCTCCCCAGTTCCGCCGTCAGGGCGGGGGCTGTCGCCGCCGAGGTCTCCACGTGGTCGACCGTCACCGTGTGCCAGGCGGCGCGGACCCGGGACTTCCAGCTCGCCAACTCCCTTGCCGTGTCCGGGGTCATGGTGCGGTGGGCACGGGCCGCGGGGGCGTACAGGCGCTCCACGTACTCGCGGACCATCCGGCCGGCCAGGACCTTCGGGCCCAGGTGGGTCAGGGTCTCGCGGACCATCTCGATCCAACGGTCGGGCAGGCCGGTGTCACCGTGCTCGTAGAAGCGCGGGGTGACGCGCTGCTCCAGCAGGTCGTACAGGGCCGCGGCCTCCACGTCGTCACGGTGGTCGGGGTCGGTGCCCGCGACGCCGTCCGCCGTGGGGATCGCCCAGCCGAAGTCCGGCCGGAACCATTCGTCCCACCATCCGTCCAGGACCGAGAGGTTGAGGCAGCCGTTCAGCGCCGCCTTCATACCGCTCGTCCCGCACGCCTCCAACGGGCGCAGCGGGTTGTTGAGCCAGATGTCGCAGCCCGGGTACAGCTTCTGCGCCATCGCCATGCCGTAGTCCGGGAGGAAGACGATGCGATGGCGGACGCGTGGATCGTCCGCGAAGCGCACCAGCTCCTGGATCAGCCGCTTGCCGCCGTCGTCCGCCGGGTGCGCCTTGCCCGCGATGACGATCTGGATCGGCCGTTCCGGGTGGAGGAGCAGATCCAGCAGTCGGTCGCGGTCACGCAGCATCAGGGTCAGGCGTTTGTACGAGGGAACCCGGCGCGCGAATCCGATGGTCAGGACGTCCGGGTCGAGCACTCCGTCGATCCAGCCCAACTCCGCGCTGCCCGCGCCGCGTTGACGCCAGGACGCCCGCAGCCGTTCTCGTACCTCCACCACCAGCTGCTCGCGCAGGGACCGTCGTAGCTCCCAGATGTCCTGGTCGGGGATGTCCGCGACGGCGTCCCACCGGTCCGAGCCGCCGACCGTCAGCGCGTCCTCGGTGCGTTCCACGCCGATCTGGCGGGCACCGAGTCTGAACACCTCCGGGGCGACCCAAGTGGGCGCGTGCACACCGTTGGTGACCGAGGTGATCGGGACCTCGGCCGGGTCGAAGCCCGGCCACAGTCCCGCGAACATCTCCCTGCTCACCTGGCCGTGGAGGAGGGACACGCCGTTCGCCTGGCGCCCCAACCGCAGGCCCATCACGGCCATGTTGAAGAGGTTCGGCTCGCCGCCAGGGTAGGTCTCCATGCCCAGGCTCAGGACGCGTTCCACGTCTATGCGCGGGAGTTCGGCGTCGGAGCCGAAGTGGCGGGCGACCAGTTCGCGGTCGAAGCGGTCGATGCCGGCCGGGACGGGCGTGTGCGTCGTGAAGACCGTCCCGGCGCGGACCGTTTCCAGCCCGGCGTCGAAGTCCAGCCCCTTGTCGCAGAGTTCGGCGATCCGCTCCAGGCCGAGGAAGCCCGCGTGGCCCTCGTTGGTGTGGAACACCTCGGGGGCGGGATGGCCGGTGAGGCGGCAGTACGTCCGGACCGCGCGCACTCCTCCTATGCCGAGCAGCATCTCCTGGAGCAGCCGGTGCTCGCTGCCGCCCCCGTACAGCCGGTCCGTGACGCCCCGTTCGCCGAGGTCGTTCTCCTCCACGTCCGAGTCGAGGAGGAGCAGGGGCACACGGCCCACCTGTGCCAGCCAGATCCGGGCCCGCAGCGACCGGCCGCCGGGCAGGGCCAGGGCGACCTGGGCCGCGGAGCCGTCGGGTTCCTTGAGGAGGGCGACGGGGAGTTCGTTGGGGTCGAGGACCGGATAGTGCTCCTGCTGCCAGCCGTCCCGGGAGAGCGACTGGCGGAAGTAGCCGTGCCGGTACATGAGTCCGACGCCGATCAGCGGTACGCCCAGATCGCTGGCCGATTTCAGATGGTCCCCGGCGAGGATGCCCAGGCCGCCGGAGTACTGCGGCAGGGCTGCCGTGATACCGAACTCGGGTGAGAAGTAGGCGACGGCGGCAGGGAGTTCACCTCCCTGGCCCTGGGTCTGCGCCTGCGTCTGGTACCAGCGGGTGCCGGTGACGTAGTCGTGCAGGTCGTCGGCCGCCTCGGTGAGGCGGCGCAGGAAGCGGTGGTCCTCGGCGAGTTCGGTGAGCCGCTCGGGCGAGAGGCTGCCGAGGAGCCGTACGGGGTCGCACTCCGAGTCTGTCCAGCGCTCGGGGTCGACGGACTGGAAGAGTTCGCGGGTCTCCGCATGCCAGGACCAGCGCAGATTGCGGGCCAGGTCACTGAGCGGCCGGAGGGGCTCGGGGAGAACGGGACGGACGGTGAACCGACGGATCGCCTTCACATGCCACCTCGGTGGTCGTGCGTGATGTCAAGCCTGTACATACCGGGACGCACGACCATGTGCGTCCCGTCATCATCCCCTTGACGGTATCGGTGAGGGAGCGTGGGAACCATGGCGCGTATTGCGCGCCCCCCGTCAGGGCCGACTGCCGATATGGCCGATTCCACCCCCGTAGGCCACCTTGTGACACTTCTCCCCACACGAGAGGCTGCCCAGAAGGCCGCCCGGCGCTGGCGGCCGAGGAGGGGGGAACTCCAGGCATGAAACGGACGCGTACCAGACGTCTGCGCTGGGCGGCGGGCCTGACCACGGTGACCGCGGTCTCGGTGCTCTCGGTCACCGCACCCGCCCAGGCCGCCCCGGAGGGGCGCATAGCCGGCGCCGGTGAACCCGGCTCCGTCGGCGGAAGTTACCTGGTGACACTCAAGGGAGGCACGACGGCTTCGTCGGCGGACGGCAGAAGTCTCGCCGCGAAGTACGGGGCGAAAATAAGCCACATCTACAGCACCGCCCTCAACGGCTACGCCGTTCAGGCCAACGAGCAACAGGCCAGGCGTCTCGCGGCGGACTCCCATGTGGCCTCGGTCGCCCAGGACACCCGGATCACCTACGAACGCGCCGCTGAACGCGGCCGCCAGAATCCGCCGTCCTGGGGCCTGGACCGGATCGACCAGGCAGGGCTGCCGCTCGACGGCAGCTACAGCTGGCCGAAGTCGGCGGGCAGGGGCGTCACGGTGTATGTGATCGACACCGGTATCCGTATCTCGCACAAGGACTTCGGCGGGCGGGCGAGCTACGGCTGGGACTTCGTCGGCGGCGACAGATGGGCCGGCGACGGAAACGGCCACGGCACGCATGTCGCGGCGACGATCGCCGGCTCGGCCCTCGGTGTCGCGAAGAAGGCCAAGGTCGTCTCCGTACGGGTCCTCGACAACGCGGGCGGCGGTACGACGGCGCAGGTCATCGCGGGTATCGACTGGGTGACGAAACACGCCAGGAAGCCCGCCGTCGCCAATGTGAGCCTCGGCGGCTACCGCAACACCCAACTGGACACGGCCGTACGGAACTCGATCGCGTCCGGGGTGACGTACACGGTCGCCGCCGGCAACGCCGGGGAGCCGGCGGAGACCTACTCGCCGGCCGGGGTCAAGGAGGCGATCACGGTCGGCGCGACCGGGCCGACGGACGCCCGGGCCGACTTCTCGAACTGGGGACCGGCTCTCGACCTGTTCGCCCCGGGTGTCTCGATCACCTCTGCGTCGTATGCCAGCGACACCGGCCGGGTGACCTATTCCGGTACGTCGATGGCGGCGCCGCACGCGGCGGGCGCGGCGGCCCTCTACTTGGCGGATCGACCGAAATCCACTCCGGCGCAGGTCGCCAAGGCTCTGACGACTCTGGCGACGCCCGGGAAAGTCTCCGACAAGAAGGCCGGTTCACCGAACAAACTCCTGCGTACACCGCTCCCCTAGGAGCACTGTGCTGTTGTCGGCCCCGTCCGCCGGACGGGGCCGATGTCGTTCTCCGACCTGGCTGATCCTGGGTGCAGACATACGCGCGAGTAGTTAGCAAAGTGCCGGATTGCCTACCCGAATAGGGTGGGAAGGCTCCCCCGGTACACGACTGGGGTACACCACGCAGGACACCCTCCCCACATCCATCCGCCCACCCACGTTGACGCGGACAGGAGCGGTAATGCCCGCCACGCACCACTCGTCACCACCCTCGACGCCCACCACCTCGGGCACACCACCGATACGCCCGACGGACAGTGCCGTCCCACCGGCCGCGCCGGAGACACCCTCTCCGGCTCCGGAGGCTTCGTCCGCCGCCCGGCCCACGGCTCCGGAGCAACCCTCCGACCCCGGTCCGACGGCCCGCGACACCCGCTCCGCCAAGGGCGGGCCGGCCCCGGGCGCGCCCTCGGCCAAGGGCGAACCGGCCACAGGCAAACAGTCCGCCACCACCCCTCCAGCCGCGAAACCGGCCGCGGCCCCCCAGGGCGCCCCGCCCGGCCCCGCGGTCACGGGCACCGCGGTCGGCCGTATCCCCGTCCTGGACGTCCGGCCCCTCGTCATGGGCGGGCGCCGTCCGGCGAAGGCGGTGGTCGGCGAGGCCTTCGAGGTCTCGGCCAGCGTCTTCCGCGAGGGCCATGACGCGGTCGCCGCCAACGTCGTGCTCCGCGACCCGAAGGGCCGCCCCGGCCGCTGGACGCCTATGCGCGAACTCGCCCCGGGCACCGACCGCTGGGGCGCCACCGTCGAGGCCGACGTGCCCGGCGACTGGACGTACACAGTGGAGGCGTGGAGCGACCCGGTCAGTACCTGGCGGCATCAGGCGGGCATCAAGATCCCGGCCGGGATCGACACGGAACTGGTGCTGGAGGAAGGCGCGCAGCTCTACGAGCGCGCCGCCGCCGGCGTACCGAAGAACAAGGGCAAACGGGACGTGGTCCTGGCCGCCGCCGAGGCCCTCCGGGACATCGGACGCCCTGCACCGGCCCGCCTGTCGGCCGCCCTCACCCCGGCGGTGGACAAGGTGTTGCGTCGGTATCCGTTGCGTGAGCTGGTCACGTCGAGTGAGGCGTTGGCGCTGACGGTGGAGCGGGAGCGGGCCCTGTACGGGGCCTGGTACGAGTTCTTCCCGCGTTCCGAGGGCACGCCGGAGCAGCCGCACGGGACGTTCCGGACGGCGGCGCGGCGGTTGCCGGCGATCGCCGCGATGGGTTTCGACGTCCTCTACCTGCCGCCGATCCATCCGATCGGGCACACCTTCCGCAAGGGTCCCAACAACACGCTGTCGGCGTCGGCGGAGGATGTGGGGGTGCCGTGGGCGATCGGTTCCGAGGCGGGCGGGCACGACGCCGTACACCCCGACTTGGGGACGCTGGAGGACTTCGTCTTCTTCGTCGCGGAGGCCGGCCGGCACGGGCTGGAGGTGGCGCTGGACTTCGCGCTGCAGTGCTCGCCGGATCATCCGTGGGTGCAGAAGTATCCGCAGTTCTTCCATCACCGGCCGGACGGGACGATCGCGTACGCGGAGAACCCGCCGAAGAAGTACCAGGACATCTATCCCATCGCGTTCGACGCCGATCTGCCGGGTCTGGTCGCGGAAACCACCCGGGTGCTGCGGCACTGGATGGCGCACGGGGTGCGGATCTTCCGGGTCGACAATCCGCACACGAAGCCGGTGTTCTTCTGGGAGCGGGTGATCGCGGACATCAACGGCACCGACCCGGACGTGATCTTCCTGGCGGAGGCGTTCACCCGGCCGGCGATGATGCACACGCTGGCCCAGGTCGGTTTCCAGCAGTCGTACACCTACTTCACCTGGCGCACGGGCAAGGCGGAGCTGACCGAGTACCTGACCGAACTGTCGGGTGAGGCGGCGGCGTACATGCGGCCGAATTTCTTCGTCAACACCCCCGACATCCTGCACGCGTATCTTCAGCGGGGCGGCCGTCCGGCGTTCGAGGCGCGTGCCGTGCTGGCCGCGACGCTCTCGCCCACCTGGGGCATCTACAGCGGCTACGAACTGTGCGAGAACACCCCCCTGCGCGAGGGCAGCGAAGAATACCTGGACTCCGAGAAATACCAACTCCGGCCCAGGGACTGGGAATCGGCCGAGCGTGACGGACGCAGCATCGCGCCACTGATCGGCAAGCTCAACGCGGTCCGGCGGCGCAGCCCGGCCCTGCGGCAACTGCGTGACCTCCACTTCCACGACGCGGACCAGGAGGCGGTGATCGTCTACTCGAAACGCCGGGGATCGAACACGGTTCTGGTGGTCGTGAACCTCGACCCTCACCACACCCAGGAGGCGACGGTCTCGTTGGACATGCCGCAACTCGGCCTGGACTGGCACGAGTCCTTGCCGGTGCGCGACGAGCTCACCGGTGAGACCTACCAATGGGGCAGGACGAACTACGTGCGCCTGGAACCGGGTACGCGCCCCGCGCACATCCTGACCGTCCTGCGACCGTCCACCCCGCAGATCGGAGGGTCACCCACAACATGATCGTCAACGAGCCTGTCCCGGACACCTTCGAGGACACTCCCGCCAAGGACCGGGACCCCGAGTGGTTCAAACGCGCCGTCTTCTACGAGGTCCTCGTCCGTTCCTTCCAGGACAGCAACGGCGACGGAATCGGCGACCTCAAAGGCCTCACCGCCAAACTCGACTACCTCCAGTGGCTCGGCATCGACTGCCTGTGGCTGCCCCCCTTCTTCAAATCACCCCTGCGTGACGGCGGCTACGACGTCTCCGACTACACCGCCGTCCTCCCCGAGTTCGGCGACCTCGCCGACTTCGTCGAATTCGTCGACGCCGCCCACCAACGCGGCATGCGCGTCATCATCGACTTCGTCATGAACCACACCAGCGACCAGCACCCCTGGTTCCAGGAATCCCGCAACGACCCCGAAGGCCCCTACGGCGACTACTACGTGTGGGCGAAGACGGACGACCAGTACCAGGACGCCCGGATCATCTTCGTCGACACCGAAGCCTCCAACTGGACCTTCGACCCGGTCCGCAAGGAGTACTACTGGCACCGCTTCTTCTCCCACCAGCCCGACCTCAACTACGAGAACCCGGCCGTACAGGAGGAGATCATCTCCGCGCTGCGGTTCTGGCTAGACCTCGGCATCGACGGCTTCCGCCTCGACGCCGTCCCCTACCTCTACCAGGCCGAGGGCACCAACTGCGAGAACCTCCCGGCCACCCACGACTTCCTCAAGCACGTGCGCAAGGAGATCGACGCCCACTACCCCGACACAGTGCTCCTGGCGGAAGCGAACCAGTGGCCCGAGGACGTCGTCGACTACTTCGGCGACTACGGCAGCGGCGGCGACGAATGCCACATGGCATTCCACTTCCCCGTCATGCCCCGCATCTTCATGGCCGTACGCCGCGAATCGCGCTACCCCGTCTCCGAGATCCTCGCCAAGACCCCCGCCATCCCCTCCCACTGCCAGTGGGGCATCTTCCTGCGCAACCACGACGAACTGACCCTGGAAATGGTCACCGACGAGGAACGCGACTACATGTGGGCCGAATACGCCAAGGACCCGCGTATGCGCGCCAACATCGGCATCCGCCGGCGGCTGGCCCCGCTCCTGGACAACGACCGCAACCAGATCGAGCTGTTCACGGCCCTGCTGCTGTCGCTGCCCGGATCGCCGATCCTCTACTACGGCGACGAGATCGGCATGGGCGACAACATCTGGCTCGGTGACCGCGACGCCGTCCGCACCCCCATGCAATGGACCCCCGACCGCAACGCCGGATTCTCCTCCTGCGACCCCGGCCGCCTCGTCCTGCCCACGATCATGGACCCCGTCTACGGCTACCAGGTCACCAACGTCGAAGCCTCCATGTCCTCCCCCTCCTCGCTCCTGCACTGGACGAGGCGCATGATCGAGATCCGCAAACAGAACCCCGCCTTCGGCCTCGGCTCCTACACCGAACTCCCCTCCACCAACCCCGCCGTCATCGCCTTCCTCCGCGAACACAAGGACGACCTCGTCCTGTGCGTCCACAACTTCTCCCGCTTCGCCCAACCCACCGAACTCGACCTACGCGCCTTCAGCGGCACACACCCGGTCGAGCTGATCGGTGGAGTCCGCTTCCCCGCCATCGGTGAACTGCCCTACCTCCTCACCCTCGCAGGGCACGGCTTCTACTGGTTCCGGCTGCGGAAGGACGGGAAGGACGCCGCGTAGTCCACGGTGTGGACGGTCGGACCACACGGCCGTAGACGCCACGCAGTACGCGTCGTACGTTTCGAACCCCGGCGGGCCGGTTTCTCCCGTCCCGCCCGGGGCACGCATCAGTCACACCCCGCCCCGGGGAAAGGACGCGACGCCATGTCGGAAGCCATCACCCGCTCCGCCACGACAAGTCCCGACCTCCTCACGTCCCTGGAACCACTGCTGCGCGAATGGCTGCCGAGGCAGCGCTGGTTCGCCGGCAAGGGACGTCCGGTCACCGACTTCTCCCTGGTGGCGGCCACCGAACTACTGCCGGTCACCACCCAGCTCGGCCTCTACCACCTCCTCGTACGCGCCCATCAGCCCGCGTTGCAGGGCCCCGGGGACTGCTACCAGCTCCTCATAGGCGCGCGCGAGGCGCTGCCACCCCGGCTGGCGCCCGCGCTGATCGGACACGTCGACCGGGGTCCGCTGACCGGACGGACGGTGTACGACGCCCTGTACGACGCCCGGCCGGCCGAGGTGCTCCTGGAGGCGATGCGAACCCGGGCCCGGATCGGCGCGCTGCGCTTCGACCGGGACGGAGACGCGGACGGAGACGGGAAGGGGGGCGGGAACGGGGGCGGCAAGGGCGCTGCCGGGGACGACGGCGAGGGCGAGATACCGGCGGGGCTGGTGGCCCGGATGGTGACCGCGGAGCAGTCCAACTCGTCGATCGTCTATGGCGATACGTTCATCCTGAAGCTGCTCCGCCGGGTCATGCCGGGCGTCAACCCCGACCTGGAACTACCGCTGGCGCTCGCCCGCGAGGGCTGCCCCCGGGTTCCGGCCCCGGTGGCGTGGATACACACCGACGCCGACGCGGCGACCGGCCCCGACGCTGACACGAACGCCGATAGGAACGCCGACGACAGTTACGTACTCGGCGTCCTCCAGCCCTTCGTGCGGGGTGCCTCCGACGGCTGGGAGCTGGCCCTGCGTGAGCTGGCCAAGGGGGAGGACTTCAGCGCGGAGGCGCGCGCACTCGGGCGGGCCACCGCCGAGGTGCACATGGCTCTCGCCCGCGCCCTGCCCACCGTGACCCTGGGACACGCGCAGCTGCGCCCACTGATCGACGGCATGATCGAACGCCTGGACGCGGCTGTCCGGACGGTACCGGCCCTCCACCCGTACGCGCCCGGTCTGCGCTCGGCCTACGAGGCGCTGGCCGATCTCGCCGCCGAGGGCCAGACCTGGACGGCCCAGCGCATCCACGGCGATCTGCACCTCGGACAGTGCCTGCGTTCGCCGTCCGGGGAGTGGTCGCTGATCGACTTCGAGGGCGAGCCGTCCAAGCCGCTCGCGGAACGGCGGCTGCCGCAGCCACCGGCCCGGGACATCGCGGGCATGCTCCGCTCCTTCGACTACGCGGCCCACTCGCTCCACCCCCGGCTGCCCGGCTGGGCAGCGGTGTGCCGGGCCGCGTACTGCGCCGGATACGCGGAGACCGCCGGCCGGGACCCGCGTACCGATCCGGTCCTGCTGCGGGCGTACGAGACGGACAAGGCGGTGTACGAGGTGGTGTACGAGGCGCGGCACCGCCCGGACTGGCTTCCGGTACCGATGTCGGCGGTACAACGCCTGGCCGCGCCCGGCTGACCTCCCGCGACACCCCGCCCCGCGTCACCTTCCTCGCCCTGCCTCCCCTCCGAAAGGCCCCCGCCCGTGACCCCGCACTCCCCGTCCAGCGGCTCGAAGAACCCGAAGAAGACGTCCGCGAAGAAGGACCCTGGGAAGAAGGCGGAGAAGCGGGCAGCGAAGGAGAAGGAGGCGGTGGCGAGGCAGGCGGCAAAGGAGTTGGAGAAGACGTTGGAGAAGAAGTCGAAGCCCAAGCCGGAAACGACACCACCACAGACGGCCCAGAAGACAAACCCGGAGACGAACCCGGAGCCAGTCACGGAGCCGGTCACGGAGCCGGTGGTGGTTGCGGAGTCGGTCGCGGTTACGGAACCGGGAACGATCACGGAACCGGGGCCGGACACGGTGACGGGGATGGAACCGGACACGATCACGGAGCCGGAACCGGTGACGGTGACGGAACCGGGCACGATCACGGAGCCGGACACGGTGACGGAACCGGAACCGGTGACGGAACCGGACACAGCCACGGTGACGGAGCCAGCGACGGCGGCGAAGCCTGTCACCGTCGCGGAGGCGGAGCCGGTGGCGGTGGCGGAGCCGGTGGTGGCGGAGAAGTCCGCCCCGCGACCGGGCGACGAGGCCACTCCGGAGGAGTCCGCTCTGCTCTCCTCCCCCGCGCTGGACGCCGCCGACCGCCAGCGGCTGCTGGCCGGCACGCATCACGACCCGCACTCCGTCCTGGGCGCGCATCCGCTGCCGGGTGGGGTCGCCTTCCGGGTGCTGCGGCCCTACGCCCGGTCGGTGACCGTCGTGGCCGGGGATCTGCGGGCCGAACTGCACGACGACGGCGACGGCTTCTTCTCGGGGGCGCTGCCGCTGCGGGGCGTCCCGGAATACCGGCTGGTCATCTCGTACGAGGAGCATGTGCAGGAGACCGAGGACGCGTACCGGCTGCTGCCCTCGCTGGGCGATCTGGACCTGCATCTCATCGGCGAGGGCCGCCACGAAGAGCTGTGGAAGGCGCTGGGCGCCGAGCCGATGACCCACCAGGGCGTCACCGGCACCCGCTTCGCCGTCTGGGCGCCGAACGCGCGCGGAGTACGGGTGACCGGGAGCTTCAACTTCTGGGACGGTACGGCGTATCCAATGCGGTCGCTGGGCGGCACCGGGGTGTGGGAGCTGTTCGCGCCGGGCGTCGGCGAGGGCGAGCTGTACAAGTTCGAGATCACTCGCCAGGACGGCTCGAAGACACAGCGCGCGGACCCGATGGCCCGTCGGACCGAGGTTCCGCCCAACACGTCGTCCATCGTGCACAGTTCGCGCCACGAGTGGGAGGACGGGGAGTGGCTGGCGCGGCGGTCGCGGGTCCCGGCGCACGAGGGCCCGCTGTCGATCTACGAGGTCCATCTGGCGTCCTGGCGACCAGGCCTGACCTACCGTCAGCTGGCGGACCAACTGCCCGCCTACGTAAGGGACCTGGGCTTCACGCATGTGGAGCTGATGCCGGTGGCGGAGCACCCCTTCGGCGGTTCGTGGGGCTACCAGGTCACCGGTTTCTACGCACCCACGGCCCGCCTGGGCACTCCGGACGACTTCAAGTACCTGGTGGACGCCCTCCATCGCGCCGGCATCGGCGTACTGATGGACTGGGTCCCGGCCCACTTCCCGCGCGACGACTGGGCGTTGGCCGAGTTCGACGGCCGCTCACTGTACGAGCACTCGGATCCGCTGCGTGCCGCTCACCCCGACTGGGGCACCCTGGAGTTCGACTTCGGCAGGAAGGAAGTCCGCAACTTCCTTGTGGCGAACGCAGTTTACTGGTGCGAGGAGTTCCACATAGACGGCCTGCGGGTCGACGCGGTCGCCTCGATGCTCTACCTCGACTACTCGCGCGAGCCGGGCCAGTGGGTGCCGAACGAGCACGGCGGCCGGGAGAACCTGGACGCGGTCGCCTTCCTCCAGGAGATGAACGCCACCGTGTACCGGCGGGTCCCGGGGGTCGTGACGATCGCCGAGGAGTCCACGGCATGGGACGGTGTCACGCGGGCCACGCACCACACGGGCCCCGGCGGCTTCGGCGGCCTGGGCTTCGGTCTGAAGTGGAACATGGGCTGGATGCACGACTCGCTCGGCTACGTCCAGCACGACCCGGTCCACCGCAAGCACCACCACCACGAGATGACGTTCTCCATGGTGTACGCGTACAGCGAGAACTACGTCCTGCCGATCTCCCACGACGAAGTCGTCCACGGCAAGCGGTCGCTGGTGTCGAAGATGCCGGGCGACTGGTGGCAGCAACGGGCCACCGAGCGGGCGTACCTGGCGTTCATGTGGTCACACCCCGGCAAGCAACTCCTCTTCATGGGCCAGGAGTTCGCCCAGGGCGCGGAGTGGTCCGAGGCCCACGGTCCCGACTGGTGGCTGCTCGACCCCGCCTACGGCGCCGAGGCCGACCACAGGGGCGTACGGGATCTGGTCCGCGACCTGAACATCGTGTACCAGGACACCCCGGCCCTGTGGCAGTTGGACACGCATCCTTCGGGCTTCGAGTGGCTGGTCGGGGACGCGGCCGAGGACAACGTCTTCGCCTTCGTCCGCTACGACACGGAGGGCACCCCTCTCGTCTCGGTCAGCAACTTCTCCCCGGTCGTCCGGAGCGACTACCGCATCGGCGTCCCGGACACGGTCCCGGCCTGGCACGAGACCCTGAACACGGACGCCTCCCGGTACGGCGGCGGCGACATCCACAACCCGGACCCCCTGAAACCGGACCCCCAGCCCTGGCACGGCCGCGCGGCCAGCATCCGCGTGACCCTGCCACCACTGGCAACGGTGTGGCTGCGCCCGGCGTAAGGCGCCACTTCGGCCCGTCCGGGGGCGCAGCCCCCGGGGGACGGGACGGGTAAGTGCGGCGGGGGCGAAACACCCCGCCGCGCACCCCCGTCTCACCGCCCCCCGAACATCAACCTCCGCAAGGCCCCCAACAACCCCTTCAACTGCCCGTCCCCGCCGGACACCCCCGCCTCTCCCACGCCACCCGCGTCTCCCTGCCGACTTCCGACACCGACACCAGTAGCGGTATCAACCGTCCCAAACCCCTGCCCCGCCCCCCGCGCACTCAACTCGTACCGAACCGGCAGCAACCGCAGCCCCCGCACCACCGGCCCCGAACGCCACGGCAACTGGTCCGCCGGCAACGTCAGTTCCGCCTTCTCCAGGTGATCGAAGATCCGCCCCACCGCCGTACTCACGATCATCCCGCCCAACTCCCGCGCCGCACTGGGACACTGATGCGCCCCGGCCCCCCATCCCAGATGCGCCCGTGTACTCACCGTCGATCCGACCAGGTGAGACGTGCCGATCGCCATCAGGTCCCCGTGCGCCGCCGCAGCCGACGGTGACACGATGTCCCCGCCGCGGATCCAGAAGTTCCCCAACGCCACATCACGTGCCGCGAACCGGAAGCACATGTTGGCCACCGGCGGATTCACCAGCGCCGCCCGGTTCACCGTCTCCCCGAGCTGCCCGGCGGACAGACTGCGCCGCACCGTCGCGTTCCCGCGCAACACCTCCAGCAGCGTGTTCAGCACCATGTTCCCGGTGATGTCGTTCAGGTACACGGCGTTCATGAACAGCTCACGCCCCAACTGCTCGTCCGACAGCTCCGGGTCGGACAGCAGCATGTACGACGTCAGGTCGTCCCCGGGCCGGGCCCGCCGGTGCGCGGCCAGCCTTGTCATGGCGGCCAGCGCCCGCCCCGTCGCCGGCCCCGCGTCCGGCCCGCCGTCCAGCATCCGCCACAGGTCCATGACCAGCTCGTCCCCGAGCTCGACAGGGCATCCGAAGAGCTTCGTGGTGACCATCAGCAGCAACGGCCTTGTGTACTGCGCCCCGAGGTCGGCGAACCCCACCGTGCCCGACTCGGCCGCCAGCATCCCGATCAGCTCGTCGGCGTACCGCGCGACGGTCGCCCGCAGCTCCCAGCCCTGCGGGGTGTGTCCGTCCTGGAACGGCCGCAGAGCCGAGTGATGGGTGTGCCGGGCGGCGAGATGCTCCTCGTCGTCCATGAACATCGTCTGCCGCACCTCGTAGCCCGCGAGCAGCGGCCAGCCCGGGGGCAGCAGTCCCTGCGCCCGGGCCCTCCAGTACCGCACGTCACGCCGCCACACACTTTCGTTCCGCAGTACCTCCAGCACCTCGCGGTAGTCGAGAACCAGCCACACCGGTACGCCCATCAGGCCCACCGGCGCCACGGGTCCGTAGGTGCGCCGAAGCCGCGCGTAGACGCCGCCCGGGTCGGCGTCGAACTCCGACGTCAACAGCGGTTCCACGGGCAACGACTCAAGCGCCGGGCTGTCGACAGGTGCGGTCGCGAACGGGTGGGCTTCCATACGCACACGCATACCGCACCGGCCGTGCACGTGCAGTGACCATGGCGCGAACTGTTACGTCTTGGTGACCCTAGGTGTACGCGCTCCGCAGTGCATCCGGCCGCCCGCCACCCCTCAGGTCCCGAGTGCGGTCAACGCCACCGGCAACTCCCCCTGGTGCAGCACGCCCACGCGCTGAGTGGCCCGGGTCAGCGCGACATACAGGTCACTCGTCCCGAAGGCCCCCGGTTCCACCACCAGCACGGAGTCGAACTCCAGCCCCTTGGCCTGCCGGGGATCGAGCAGCACGACATCCCGCGTCAGATCGGGCTCCGCCCCCGCCTCCACACCGTCCAGCCGCGCCGCCAGCTCCCGGTGCAGCTCACGCGGCGCGATCACGGCGAGCCGCCCCTCGTCGGGCGCCAGCTCGCCGACGGCCTTCTCCACGGCCCCCGCGAGATCCGCGCGATCACCGTCGACGGCACGCACCCACGGCCGTACCCCGGTCGACCGTACGGACCTCGGCGGCTCGAAGTCCGGGCGCTCCGCCCGCACCACGGCCGCCGCGACGTCCATGATCTCGGCCGGTGTGCGGTAGTTGACGCCGAGTCGGGCGTGCTCCCAGCGGTCCTGGACGTACGGCGCGAGGATGTCCTCCCAGGTCCCGACGCCGCCCGGCTCGGCGGTCTGCGCGGGATCGCCGACCAGGGTCATCGACCGGGTCGGGCTGCGCCGCATGAGGAGCCGCCACGCCATCGGCGACAACTCCTGTGCCTCGTCGACGATGATGTGCCCGAACGCCCAGCTCCGGTCTGCCGCCGCCCGTTCGGCGGCGCTGCGCAGGTCGTCCTCCTCGTGCCGCTCGGCGAACCGCTCCGCGTCGATGATGTCGTGTGCGGACAGCACCTCGGAGTCCTCCGCGTCCAGGTCCTCGAACTCATACGTACGAGAGGCGTAGGAAACGTCCAACACGCCTTGCGCATAGGCGACTTGGCTGCTGCGTTCGCGCTCCGCCCGCGCCCGGGCCACCCGGTCGTCCTCGCCGAGCAGCTCCGCTGCCTCGTCGAGCAGTGGTACGTCGGCCGTCGTCCAGGCCCGGGTGACGGGCCGCCGGATGGCCTCGGCGTCGGCCTCGGACACATACCCCTCAGGTGCGGCGAGGAAGTCCGCGAGCAGTCGCCGCGGGGTGACGCGGGGCCACAACTGGTCGATGGCTGCCCAGACTTCACGGTTCTCGGCCAGGTCGTCGCGGATCTGGGTGATGTCGCTGGGGTCGAGGAGGTTGCTGCCGTCGTAGGGGTCGGTGCCGATCCGCTCCGCCAGCATCTCGGTGAGGGTGTTGAGGATGTGTCCCTCGAAGTGTTCACGCGCCACGTTGTGCGGCAGCTTCGCCTCGCGTGTGCGTTCCCGCGCCATGCTCACCAGTCCGGCGTCGAGCATGAGGATGTCCCGGTCGTGCTCGATGGCGATGACCGGGTCGGGCAGGGCCTGCCGGTCCCGTACGACGGCTGCCAGCACGTCGGCCATCCCGGCCCGCCCCTTGACCGTGGCGGCTTCGGCCGTGTCGGCCGCGGTGGCCTTCACGCCCGGGAACAGCTCGCCGACGGTTGCCAGCAGCACACCGGTCTCCCCGAGCGAGGGCAGCACCTCACCGATGTAGCCGAGGAAGGCGGGGTTGGGCCCGACGATCAGCACGGCCCGCTTGGCGAGGAGTTCACGGTGCTCGTAGAGCAGATAGGCGGCCCGGTGGAGCGCGACGGCGGTCTTGCCGGTACCGGGCCCGCCCTCCACCACCAGCACACCTCGGTGCGGGGCACGGATGATCTCGTCCTGCTCGGCCTGGATGGTCTGCACGATGTCGTTCATCCGCCCGGTGCGGGCGGAGTCGAGGGCGGCGAGCAGTACGGCATCGCCGGAGGGGTCCTCGTAGCCGGTGCGCAGCTCGTCCCCGAGGTCGAGGATCTCGTCGTGCAGTCCGGTGACGTGCCGCCCGTCCGTACTGATGTGCCGACGCCGGCGCAGCCCCATCGTGGTGTGCCCGGTGGCGAGATAGAACGGCCGGGCCACCTCGGCCCGCCAGTCGATGAGCATCGGGGTGCGCTCGGCGTCGTCGGCGCGCAGTCCGATACGGCCGATGTGGTGGGTGACACCGGAGGTGAGATCGATCCGCCCGAAACAGAGCGACCCGTCGACGGCGTTCAGCGCGGCGAGCAGCCCCGACCGCTCGGCGACGAGCACATCCCGTTCCAGCCGGGCCTGCATCGGCGTACTGCCCTGCGCGAGCGCGTCCGTGACGGAGTGCTCGGTGTCGCCGCGCAGGGCGTCGACGCGGACGTAGAGCCCGTCGACGAATTCCTGCTCACTCCGCAATTCATCGTGAGTTGATTCCGTGTTTGCGCCCCTGTTTGACAATTCCGCTCCCGCTCGGATATACTCTGCTCAATGAACTTATCGCGACCCAATTCCATGAAAGTCGCGAACCATTGAATATACGCAAAGAAATCCCCCGAGCGCAATCGCTCGGGGGATTTCTTTTGTTTCCGCCGACAGTCGTCGGCGGTCACGGGTTCACCGGCCCCGGTGGACGACCTCGATCTCGCCGACGACGTGGGCGTTGAACTCGTCCAGCTCCTCGGCCGGCACCCGCAGTTCGAGAATCGTCCGCCCGCCCGCCTGCTGGACGGGGAACCAGCCGGCCATCGGAGTCGTTCTCACTCTCCGTCAGGTCATTGCATGGTGAGTGCGTCAGACCACGTCGGACAGCTCCTCCAGCAACCGCCTTTTCGGGCGGGCGCCCACCATCGACCGCACCGGCTCGCCGCCCCGGAACACCATGAACGTCGGCATGGACAGCACCCGGTACGCGTTGGTCGTCAGGGGGTTGAGATCGACGTTCAGCTGGACCACCTTCAGCCGGTCGGACTCCTCCGCCGCCAGAGCGCTCAGCACCGGGGCCATCTGGCGGCACGGTGGGCACCAGTCGGCCGTGAACTCCACCAGGACCGGCAACTCCGCCCGGATCACCTCCGCCTCGAAGTCCGCGTCCGTCACCTCGGCCACACCCGCTGCCTTGATCATCGCGTTCGTCCTCCCCATTCGCATGCCGGTTCCGGGCCGCCCGGAACCGTCGCCTCGGCCGCCAACTCGTCGCGCGCCCGCTCGGCCCGCGTCAGCTGTTCGCCGACCTTCGCCCGTACCGACTGCAACTCGCCGATCAGCGCGTCGAGTTCGTCCAGCTTGCGGCGGTAGACGGCGAGTGACGCCGGGCAGGAGTCGCCCTCCGGGTGGCCCGCCCGCAGGCAGTCCACGAAGGGCCGGGTCTCCTCCAGGTCGAACCCGAAGTCCTGGAGCGTCCGGATCTGCCGGAGCAGCTTCAGGTCGTCCTCGTCGTAGGCGCGGTAGCCGTTGTCCGTGCGCCGCGCGGGCAGCAGCCCCCGCGACTCGTAGTACCGCAGGGTCCGTGTGGTGGTCCCGGCCCGCGCCGCAAGCTCCCCGATTCGCATGCCGATTCGCATACGTACGAACGTAGTCCTTGACGCCGACGTCAAGGCAACCTCTGGCGGCTCATCCCGGGGGCAGCAGCGGCTTCCCCTCGACCGGGGACGACAGCACGATCGACGTCGTCGTGCGGCCCAGCGCCGACGTCTGTTCAAGGACGTCCTCCAGATGGGCCGTGTTCTCCACCGCCACCTTGAGGATCCAGCAGTCCTCGCCGACCACGTGGTGCACCTCGGTGATCTCGGGACGGGCGAGCAGCTCCAGGGTCCTGGGGTGCTTCAGGGTGTAGCCGCCGTGCGGGTCGACCCGGATGAAGGCCTGGATGCCGTAGCCGAGGCGCGCGGGGGCGACGCGGGCGCCGTATCCGGTGATCGCGCCCGCCGACTCCAGCCGGCGTACGCGCTCCGTGACCGCCGCCGGACTCAGCCGCACCCTCCTGCCCAGCTCGCTCAGCTTGATCCGGCCGTCGGTCTGGAGGTGCTCCAGGATCTGCCGGTCCAGCGCGTCGAAGGCCACCGACGTTTCGTTGGCGGCGGCTCGCGACTGCCGTGGTTCTTTCGGTACCCCGGCCGGATGTCCCATGACTCCCCCTTCAGAACTTGTTCGTGCGCCAGGAGAATTATGATCGCAATCGCAAGGTCCACAACGGGGAGGGGACGTCATGCGTGACGTATTGGTCATCGGCGGTAATCGCTATTTCGGAAAACGTCTCATCGGCAGGCTGATCGCCGCCGGAGACCGGGTCACTGTTCTCAACCGGGGCTCCGCTCCCCCGCCGGCCGGTGCAATTCACCTGGTCGCCGACCGCGACGACGAGGCCGCCCTGAATTCCGCTCTCGGCGACCGCGCCTTCGACGCCGTCGTCGACCAGGTCTGCTACACGCCCCGCCAGGCGGTGATCGCCCGGCGCGTCTTCGGCGGCGGCCGTACCCGGCGCTATGTGATGACGTCCACGGTCGAGGTGTACGAGTACGAGGACTCCCTCGTCTACGAAGACACCGTTGTCCCCGTGCGCGAGGACGCCGTCGATCCGCGTACCGTCCCCGTCCGTCTTGAACTCCCTTGGCACAAGCCGGAGTTCCGCGAAACGCACTACGGCGAGGGCAAGCGCCAGGCGGAGGCGGTCTTCGCATCCGCATCCGCCGATGACACCGGCACCGGCTCCGACACCGATTCCGCCTCCACGGCGGCCGGCGGTACGGAGTTCCCGTACAGCGCCGTGCGTGTGGCCCATGTCCTGGGCGGGGACGATGACTTCACCGGCCGGCTCGACCACTACGCCCAGCGCATCCGTACGAGCACACCCATAGCCGTACCGACCGAAAACCGGCCCGCGACCTACATCCACGTCGAGGAGATCGCCGACTTCCTGTTCTGGACGGTGGGCGAGGACTTCACCGGGCCGGTCAACGCGGCCTCCCACGGCCTGCTGACCACCGAGGAGTTGTGCGCGGCCGTGGCCCGACACATCCCGAACGGCAGGACCGTCTTCCGGAACGTCGACGTCGGCAAGGTGTCCCCGTTCTCCTTCTCGCGCTCGTACGGCATGGACAACTCCCGGGCCACGGAGCTCGGGTTCACCTTCGGCCGCGTACAGGAATGGCTGCCCCGCGCGGTCGCCGAGACGCTCGGGGCGGAGGCGGGAAGGAAGGGGTTCGGGGAGGGCTAAGGGCAATTGGATCTCGTGGACCGTGCCCTCCTTGCGGCGGGTCATGGGTCCAGGAGATTCGTTGCGGCGCAGCGTAAGAATGTGACGTCGGTCGTACCGGAAGGCCCGCCATGCCATGGCATCACCGATGGAGCGCAGTTGACGTGCTACGCGCTCCAGGAAGTCGGACTCCAAACGTGAGACACACTGCGCGCGCTTGCCTCAAAGCGATCTGGTCCGGTTCGCCTCGATCGGGTTCAGCAGTGGCTGAGCTCCATGCTGGTGTCGTCAGGGCCGGTGAACTCTCGCGCGGCCTGCTCACTGTCCGTGACTGTCACTGCCAGAGGTACCACCGACAATCATATCAAGCCGAGTTATACAGGAAGAGACGACTGGATGGCCGGCTTTTTCCCTGCGAATATCTTTCTCAGCGGCAACGCCACAGGAGTGGAAATGAAAAACGTGGCACGCAATGCCCACATCCACTTCAGCCGGCTCCGCGGAAGTCACCTACACTTCGAGCCTCAAGGAAATTCGCATGCGAAAAAAGATCTTGGGCACGCTCAGCGCCGCCATCATCGCGGCAACCGGATTCGGCATCGCCGCCGCCTCCCCGGCGAGCGCCGCTTGCGACACGCTGTCTTGCAGGCTGCTCGCCGCAGCGGCTGCGACCCACCGCTGGGAGGTCCCCGGCAGAGTGCTGGAGGGCAGGGCGCGCCCAACTGATCCGGCCGGCTACAAGGCGGCGATGAAGGACGCAGCCTTCCATTGTTCGGAATTCGGCGAGCACGCGGGTCCGCTGAAGTCCTTCTACCGGCACGACGGTAATTATTACGTGAAAATGCAGTGCCTGAAGTACGTCACGATCTGACCATCCAGGGTCGCTTCGTCCCGGACCTCGCTCACCTCTGACCCGCAAGAGGCGTCAAGATTTCTGCGGGATTCAGCTTTCCCACTCGCAGCGACCCTTCTCGATCCCTGTTCGACGCTCTCCTTCACGGAAAGTGTCGAACAGGGCCGAAGTGTTCGTTTCAGTCAAGGCATATCCCCGAATTTCTACGTTGCCCACGACTTGTCCCGTAGCTGCCGGGCACGAACGTATGAGGACCGGGTTCTGTTGGTCGCTGTGTGCTGGTGCACCAACCTCACCCCGTACCGACTCACTCCGCAGTTCGACTCGACAAGCCATCAGGTCGTCATCGACGCCGACGTCCGACTCGTTCTCGCCGTCGGCGGGACGATCGCGATCCCCGACAGTGCCCCCTTGGGCGCCGGAGTGGTCATTCCGTACCGTCGTGAACGCGGCCAGAACGACCTCCCGGCCTGGAAAGAGGAACACGATCCAGCGGCGTTTCCTGCCGCAGAATGCTCCATGCCGCTCCGCCGCCGACAGGACTGAGCCCTTCACTGCTATGCCCCAGCATGGTGCTCAGCGAAGCGGCTCCGACTCCCCGTCCGCCAGCGTCCGAAGGGATTTCTCCGACGAGGAGCCCGGCTCGGCATGGAAAGTCAACAAGCGCTGGGAACAGTCGTCGGACAGCACCATGGACACGGGGACGAGTTGAAACTCTCCCACCAAAGGGTGCTCCATTCGCACAATGCGGCCGTTGCGCCCACAGCCCACGTCGTGCTGTGCCCACAGCCGCTGGAACTCCGCACTCTTCGCCGACAACTCCCCCACCAGCATGGCGACATGCGGGTCGTCCGGATACTTGCCGACGCACACACGCAGAGTGCCGACGATCATGGCCGCCACACGACCGGGGTCGGCGCAACGCTCACGCAGCATGGGAGTCAGGAAGAACAACCGGGGCAGGCTGCGCTCCTCGGGCCACATAGGTGTCCAGTTCCCGAACACGGCGGCGGCGAGCGGGTTTCGTCCCAGGACGTCCAAACGCCGGCCGACGACGAAGGCAGGGACGCCGAGTGCGTCGAGGAGGTGCTGGACGACAGGCCGCAACCGCTGCCGACCCTCGACCTGCGCCGCGCTCTGCCGCTCGGCCTGGGCCAGCCCGATCAGATGGGCATGCTCGTCCTCGGTCAGGCGCAGGGCGCGGGCTACCGCGTTCAGCACCTGGACCGAGATGCCGTCGCCGTACCCCTGCTCCAATCGCACGTAGTACGTGAACGACACCCCCGCCAGCTGCGCCAGCTCCTCGCGCCTCAGCCCGGGAACGCGACGACGACCGTGCGTCGGCAGGCCCACGTCCTCGGGCTTGAGCCGGGCCCTGCGCGAATGCAGGAACTCCCTCAGCTCGGCATGGCGGTCGAGTCCTGGCGTCACCACCGCTGCAGGCATTTCAGCACCAGACATCTCCATTTTCCTTCTTCGCTCCTGAATCGACCGGAGACGCCTCGGGTTCCTGTTCTTTGGCGGTACGCAGAGCAGGAACAGCAGTTCACCAGCCGAATCGCGTGTCCCAGCGGCTGGGGTTGACATCGCTCACCGTAGGGAGAGGGAAGTTGGTGAGGATCGGCCGAACGGCCGATCCGGCGGCGTTGGCGGTGTCCGTTCGGCCGAGCCACGCCCGGTCCCGTCGGATGGCGACGTACGAGGCAAACCACAACGGGGGCGAGTAAGGGCTGTCCGGTAACCCTCAAGCGCCGAGCGACAGCCCCGTGGCTACGGGAGCCTCAGTCTTCGTTTCGTCCCACTGATACGGCGCGATCACGCACCTGAGCTTCGGAAGCTGCCAGCCACTCGTTCATCACGTCGTGGGCTTCGTCCAGGAGCAGATCGCGTCTCCCATCGGGTGCGTAGGCCGGGGACCGATCCGCGCGCAGTGGCAAGTGAGTGCAGTACCAAGCGCGCTCGGCGCCTGCTCGCTCTGCGTCCGTGCCCGAGCGGAGGTAGTCGAGCAGTGCTGTCATTACCCTGCGGCGTCCGAATGTGTAGAGCGCCGGCTCGACGAACCAGCGGCAGAAGCTCGGATCTGGGTCATAGACGGCGGCGGCCATCAACGGAGCGAAGCACTCTTCGGGCAGGATGGCGCGTTCGAGTAGTGGCCTGCGTACCGCGTGGGCCAGGTGCCGCGCTGTCGGCCACGTCCCAGCACGTGCCGTCCACCGCCAGCAGCCGCATCCCCCGCCAGAAGCACCCCGGGAGTGGCCCCGGTGCCCATCGGCTTCGCGGTCGTGGCAAACAGCACCCGCAACGGCTCCGATCCCAGGCGCTGGCGGGCCCGAAACAGTGACGACTTCGCAGGGATGCGCCACTCGCCCAACAGCCCCTGGCTCCGCAGGCCCTCGACCAGGTGCCGCATCACCTCCAGATATGGTGCCGGCGAGAACTGGGCAAGGGCGAGCACGAAATACACCACCAGCCGGGCCGGCAGCAGACGTCTACGATGCTCCGCACGACCACAGGCAGCCACCACACGATCCACCAACCCAGGCCGATACACCCAGGTCAGCAGCCCCAGCCCCGATAACTCGCCGACACCCGCACCACCCCCGGGAAGCACTACGCAGCAGCGTACGCCCGCAACTAGAACAACGGCATTGCCCTTAGGTGACCTGCGGTACCGCAGGCAGCAGTTGACGCAGGCAGCGGCAACGCAGGTAATGGGCGCGCCCGGAACGAGCGCGCCGCTCTACCGTGACGGCATGACGACCGCCGAGCAGCCGCCCCAGCCCGAGAACCCTCCGACACCGGAGAGCCTCCCGACGCCGGAAGGGCTTCCGGCACCCGAGGGGCTTCCCAAGGCCGAGTTCGCCTTTCCCGGTCCGCTGCGCGACCAGCTCGTCGCCGCGGTTCTCGACGGTTCGAAGACATCCACGACCGGACTCATCGTCGACTACGAGCACGAGGGTGAGTCTCTGCCGGAGGTCGGGAGCCGTTCGGTGGTCGTCGACTCCGAGGACCGACCGGTCGGGATCATCGAGGTCACGGGCGTACGGGTGGTCCCGCTGGCCGAGGTGGATCTCGCCCACGCGCTGGACGAGGGCGAGGGCTACGCCGATGTGGCCGCGTGGCGGGCAGGCCATGAGCGGTTCTGGCACAGTGCCGAGATGCGGGCTGCCCTGGACGACCCCGGGTTCACCGTGGACGACACGACACCGGCGGTACTGGAACGGTTCCGGCTCGTGGCCGACCTCCGGCTCTGATCCCTGAATACGCAGCAAACGGACGGACGGGCGGGCAAGCAGGCAGGTGGGTGGGTGGATGGATGGAAGACAACCCACCCCCTACCCCCGCCCCGTCAGCAGAAGCAGCAGCTCCGAGATCGGCCCGCGGATCTCCCTGCCCTTCTCTCCCCGCGTCCACTCGATGTCCGTGGCGACCAACCGCCCCTCCGGCAACGGCCACGGCCTCGGCGGAAACCGCATCGTCCACACCCGGTCCGCCGCATCCCGCGCCGCCGCCGGAGGCATCACGCGCTCCCTGCCCAGCGCCTGTGCGATGTCCTGGCCGTGGACGAGAATGTCGAGGAGGGGTTCGCGGCGGGTCGTACCGGGCGCCAGCCGACGGGAGCCGATCGTCGCGCGCAGGTTGGCGACGATCTCCTCGACCGGTAGCCGCGCCTCCTGGACCGCCGTGTCGTGGATCATCCGGTCGACGTTCCCCCGGGCTCGGACGAATTCCCGCGCCACCGTGCCGTACGACATGCGTGCCGCGATGGTCAGATGCGCGGCCACATCCCGTACGCGCCAGTCGCCGCACCGGGTGGGCCGCTCCCACTCCGCCACGCTCAGCCCTGCCAGCAGCTCCGCCAGACTCGTCCGCTCGGCATCCACCACCTGCCAGCGTTCGTCCGTCTCCAGCACGACACCCATGGGGATCACCGCCGACTCAAGTGGTAAGCTTCTCTGACCAAATTAGTCAGGGACTCTTACCAAGTCAAGCTGGAGGAGAGTGTCGGCCATGACCGCCGTACCCACCGCACCCGAGAGTGAGCTCAGCACCGGACTGCTCCTCTTCCTCCCGTACCGGGCCCTGGAGAGCCGCATCTTCGCCGTGCTCTCCGAGGCCGGTTTCGACGACTTCACGCCCGCCCAGGCCCGCGTACTCCAGCGCGTCGGCCCGGACGGCACCAGGCTCACCGAACTCGCCGAGCAGGCCCAGATCACCAAGCAGACCGCCGGCTTCCTGGTCGACCAGCTGGAGAAGGCGGGCTACGTGACACGAGAGCCGGACCCGTCCGACAGACGGGCCCGGCTGGTGTGTCTCGCGGAGCGGGCTCGTGCCGCGCAGCCCGTCGCCGCCAGGGTGGTGGCCGAGGTGGAGGCGGAGTGGGAGGCCCACCTCGGCAAGCGCCGGATGACTCAACTCCGCCAGGCACTCACGCTGTTGAGGGAGATCACCGACCCGTACGCGTGAGCTCGGACGCGTCGTCGGACTCGGATGAGTCTGACGCCTCGGACGACTCCGATGACCCTGAGGACTTGGATGACCGGGCGGGTACATCCGCCCCGGAGTCCGACTCCGGCCCCGAATCCGACTCCGGCCCCGAATCCGTTTCCGGCTCCGACTCCGTTTCGGTTTCCTCCGTACGACCGCCGTCCACGCTCCCCTTCCCCGGCAGCAGAACAGCGACCAGCACCGTCCCCACCCCCAGGATCACCGCCCCGATCAGGCTCGTGTGGGCCACCGCATCCGAGAAGGACGAGCCGACCGCGTCCGCCATCTGCCGCGCCCCCTGGGCGAGTTGGGTGGCCTGCGCCTTCAACTCGGCAGCCTGCCCGGTGTTTCCCGCGCTCGCCGCCTGCGACGCCTGTGCCGCGAGCTGCCGGGCCTGTGTGCCGATCGCCTGGGCCACCTGGTAGCCCGCGCCGACCGAGTCCTGGGCCGAACTCAGCGCGCCCGCCGGCAGCTTGCTGCCGTTCGTCGCGTCGGCGAGATGGGAGGCGTACGACGTGGAGAGCAGTGAGCCGAGGATCGCGATGCCGAGCGAGCCGCCAAGCTCCAGCGAGGTGTCGTTCACCGCGCCGCCGACGCCCAGTTCGGCCTCGGGGAACGCCCCCATGATCGCGTCCGTGCACGGGGAGAGCGCGAGGCCGATCGCAAGGCCGAGGACGACGAGAGGGGCGACGAAGGTTCCGTACGACGAGCCGGAGTCCACCTGCGAGAGCAGCGCGAGGGCCGCCGTACCGCCGACCATGCCCGCCGTGACCGTGACCTTCATGCCGACGCGCGGGGTGAAGTAGCCGGTGAGGGCCGAGCCGACGAAGACCGCACCCGCCAGCGGCAGCATGCGCAGGCCGGTGTCCAGGGCGTCGTAGCCGAGCACGAACTGGAGGTGCTGGGTGAGGTAGTAGAACGCGCCGAAGACCGCCAGGAAGAACAGGGCGACCGCGAGGTTGGAGCCCGCGAACCGGCGCTGTGTGAAGCGGCGTACGTCGAGGACCGGGCGCGGGTGGCGCAGTTCCCACCCGACGAAGAGGACGAGGCCGAGACCTGCGGCGACCGCCGCCGTGACCGCCTTGACGCCCCAGCCGAAGTGCGGACCCTCGATGATCGTGTAGACCAGCGCGCCGATCCACACCACGGACAGCAGCCCACCGACGTAGTCGATCCGGTCGTGGTGCCCGGCCTTGGACGGCGGTACGAGGACGAGGGCGCCGACGATCGCGAGCGCGGCGATCGGCACGTTGATCAGGAACGTCGAGGACCAGCCGTGGTTCTCCAGCAGCGCGCCCGCGACCAGCGGTCCGGCCGCGATGGCGAGGCCGGCGGTGGCGGTCCACAGGGTGATCGCCTTGGCGCGTTCGGCGCGCGGGAAGGTCGCGGCGAGGAGGGAGAGCGTCGCGGGCATGATCAGTGCGGCGCCCACGCCCATGACGGCACGGGCCGCGATGACCCCGGTGGCCGACCCGACCAGCGAGCCCGCGACCGACCCCGCGCCGAAGACGACCAGGCCGAGGACGAGCGCCCCGCGCCGGCTGTACTTGTCGCCGATCGCGCCGAGCAGCAGCATCAGGGCCGCGTACGGGACGGTGTAGCCGTCTATGACCCACTGGAGATCGGCGCTGGAAAGGCCCAGGTCCTGGGTCATGTCGGGGGCGGCGACGGTGAGGGCGGTGTTCGCCATCACGATGATCAGCAGGCTCAGGCACAGCACGAGGAGCGCCCACCAGCGCCGGGCGTAGGGGCGGGTCGCCCCCTCGACGGGTTCCGTCCTGACAAGTCGCATGGCCACGGGGTCGCCTTCCTTGCTGGCTGGTGATCACCGGCTGGTGACTGATCCTTTTGCACATTGACGTGCAGTTGCACAATACTGTGCAACATACCCCGATGCACAGTGGTGTGCAAATAGAAGGAAAGGAAGGCACAATGTCAGCCATGACCACGGGCACCACCAGCCGCGCCGACGTGAATCGCCGCCGCATTCTCGATGTCGCTCTCGCCGAGCTGCTGCGCGACCCCGACGCCTCGATGGACCAGATCGCGCGCGCCGCGGGTGTCGTACGACGGACCGTGTACGGGCATTTCCCGAACCGGGAGGCGCTCATCAGCACGCTGCTCGACGGCGCCGTCGAGGCGGTTGCCGCCGCGCACGCGGAGGGCACCGAGGGCGCCGCCGAGGATCCGGCGGAGTGCGTGGCCCGGTCCACGCTTGCGGTCTGGCAGGTCGCCGACCGCTACCGCATCCTCGTCGGGCTCGCCCAGCGCAGTGTCACCGTGCAGGGGATCCGCGACCGGTTCACCCCGGTGCGGGAGGCGGCTGTCGAGGTGCTCCGACGGGGCCTGGAGGAGGGCGTCTTCACCTCACCCCTGCCTGCGCCGGCGCTGGCGTATGCGCACGAGCAGATGTTGTTCGCGCTGATGGAGGCGGTGAACGACGGGCTCCTCGCACCGGAGGAGGCGGGCCGCTCAGCCGCGGTCACCCTGCTGTCGGCGGCGGGCGTCCCCGCCTCCCGGGCCACCGCACTGGTGGCCGAGCTGAGCGACGTGCCGACCGAGCGACGTGCCCACTGACCGCAGTGCCGTCCGAACAACGGGTCAGCTGACCGCCGTACCGGTGAACTGTCGCACCGGGCACGGAAATGGCCGAGCGGCCAGGCTTCGGGGGAGTGCCTGGCCGCTCGGCGTTTTTCGAGGTCCCGGGGCTCCGGCGGACCTGCCGGGGGCCCCAGGCCGGGGGGCTGGACTACTGGGGAGTGTCCGGGCCGCCCGGGGTTTTCGGGATCTGACTGCTGTTCCGCACCGCCAGGGGTGCTGTGCCCAGGCGGCTGAGGGACGGGGGAGCACCTCAGCCGCCCGGAGTCGACGGGCCCGGACCGGGTTGTGGCGGACCGGGCCTGGCCTGGGTCAGGCCTTGGCGAGTTCCTTCTCGCCGCCCTGCTCGGGGACGTCCGCGGACTCGGAGTCCGGGTGGAAGCCGTCCTTCTCGTCGATGAGCGTCTTCTCGTCGAAGGGGTGCTGACCGGCGAGGACCTCCGCGACGCGCGTCTTGTCGATCTCGTTGGTCCAGGTGCCGATCAGGACCGTGGCGACCGCGTTGCCCGCGAAGTTCGTGAGGGCGCGGGCCTCGCTCATGAAGCGGTCGATGCCGACGATCAGGCCGAGGCCGTCCACCAGGGCGGGCTTGTGCGAGGAGAGACCGCCGGCCAGGGTCGCGAGACCGGCGCCGGTGACACCCGCCGCGCCCTTCGAGGCGACGAGCAGGAAGAGGAGCAGCGGGATCTGCTCACTGACCGACATCGGCGTACCCATGGCGTCGGCGATGAACAGGGACGCCATGGTCATGTAGATCATGGTGCCGTCGAGGTTGAACGAGTAGCCGGTCGGGACGGTGATGCCGACCACGGGCTTGCTGACGCCCAGGTGCTCCATCTTCGCGATGAGGCGCGGCAGCGCGGACTCGGAGGAGGAGGTCGAGAGGATCAGCAGGAACTCACGGCCCAGGTACTTGAAGAGCGAGAAGACGTTGAGGCCCGTGAAGATCTTCAGCAGCGCGCCGAGCACCAGGAAGACGAAGAGGAAACAGGTGAGGTAGAAGGACAGCATCAGGATGGCGAGCTGCTTGAGCGCGTCGAGGCCGGCGGACCCCGTCACCGCGGCCATGGCGCCGAACGCACCGACGGGCGCGGCCCACATGACCATGCCGAGGATGCGGAAGACGAGGCGCTGGATGTGCTCGACGCCGCGCAGGATCGGCGCGCCGGTGGAGCCCATGCCCTGGATCGCGAACCCGGCGAGCAGGGCGATCAGCAGCGTCTGGAGGACCTCGGGCACGGTGAACGCGGCCACGAACGTCGTCGGGATGATCCCGAGCAGGAACTCGGTGGTGTCCTTGGCCTCGGCCGAGACCTGGGCCTGGCCGGTCTCCTTGACGGCGTCGGTCAGCGCGAGGCCGGTGCCCGGCTCGATGATGTTGCCGACGACCAGGCCGATGCCGAGCGCGACGAACGACATGAGCACGAAGTAGCCGAGCGCGATACCGCCGACCTTGCCGACCTTCGCGGCCTTCCGTACCGAACCGATACCGAGCACGATCGTGCAGAAGATGATCGGCGAGATCATCATCTTGATCAGGTTGACGAAGCCGGTACCGATCGGCTTCAGCTCGACCGCGAAGTCCGGGGCGATCAGGCCCACGGCGATACCGGCGGCCACCGCGGCGATGACCGCGATGTAGAGGTAGTGGGTACGGTCCCGCTTGGCGGCGGGTGCGGCAGGTGCCGTTGAGGATGAGGTGGCCACGGCTGCCCTCCTTGACGTCGTCGTCGGCATCACCGGCGTGCGGCTCACGTCCGGGGGATGGGGAGAAAGTTGTACTGGGGATGCGGTGGTGCTGGGTTGCGATGGTGCTGCGGGGTCGCGAGCGGCGGCGACCGAAATCAGGCCAAGGCCCGTGAATCGCGTCCCTGCGATGCCGTGACTATCCCTCGGCCTGTGAGGGCGGTCACCCTTCCGTTCATTTAGTTCACACTTATAAGGAGAGGCAGACTGACACCATGCGCTTCCCCCGCGTTCCCGGACCCCGCAGCCTGGCCGCCCAGCTGTTCGCGATGCAGGCCGTGCTGATCGCGGTCGTGGTGGCCGGATGTGCGCTGTTCACCTACCTCAGCGACCGCAGTCAGGCCGAGGACGCCGCGGGCCGCCAGGCGATGGCCGTCGCCCGTTCCGTCGCGGACACCCCCTCGGTGCGCGAGGCGATCCTCACCGCCCCCAAGCCGACGACGCTGCTCCAGCCGTACGCCCTCCAGGTGCAGCACCACACGGACGTCGACTTCATCACGATCATGAACCCCGAGGGCATCCGCTGGACCCATCCCGACAAGGCGCAGATCGGGCAGCGCTTCCTCGGGCACCGGGAGCGCGCGCTGCGCGGCGAGTCGTTCACGGAGGTCTTCTCCGGCACGCTCGGCCCGTCCGTCCGCGCGGTGACGCCGATTCGGGCCGACGGCGCCGACGGCGCGATCATCGGGCTGGTCAGCGCGGGTATCCGGGTCGAGGAGATCAGCGCCCGGGTCCAGGACCAGGTCACGGCACTGATCGGGGTCGCCGTGGGCGCGCTGGCGCTGGGCGCGGTCGGCACGTACGTGATCAACGCGCGCCTGCGCCGCCACACGCACGGGATGAACGCGGCCGAGCTGAGCCGCATGCACGACTACCACCAGGCCGCCCTGCACGCCGTACGCGAAGGGCTGCTGATGCTCGACGGGCAGTACAAGGTGGCGCTGATGAACGACGGCGGGCGGGAGCTGCTGGGTGTCCTTGACGAGGGTGAGGGTGCGGGAAAGGTCGTCGGCCGGTCCGTGGCCGAGCTGGGGCTGCCGGCGCCGCTGACGGGCGCGCTGCTGTCGGCCGAGCCGCGCGTCGACGAGGTGCATCTGACCGCCGACCGGGTCCTGGTCGTCAACACCTCCCCGGTGTCGAGCGGCGAGCGCCGGGGCACGGTCGTCACCTTGCGCGATGTGACAGAACTCCAGTCCCTGATGGGCGAGTTGGACTCCGAACGCGGTTTCACACAGGCGCTGCGCTCCCAGGCTCACGAGGCGGCGAACCGTCTCCACACGGTCGTCTCGCTGATCGAGCTGGACCGGGCGGAGGAGGCCGTCGACTTCGCGACCGCCGAACTGGAACTCGCCCAGGCACTCACCGACCAGGTGGTCGCGGCGGTCAGCGAACCGGTGCTGGCCGCCCTGCTGCTCGGCAAGACGGCGCAGGCGAACGAGCGGGGCGTGGAGCTGGTGGTGTCGGAGGACAGCAGCCTCGACGACGGCCTCCTCCCCGACACGCTCCCCGCCCGCGACCTGGTCACCATCCTGGGCAATCTCATCGACAACGCCGTCGACGCGGCCCAGGGAAGCGTGGAGGGCGGCATGGGGGCGTCCAGGGTGACGGTGACTGCCCTGACGGAGGACTCCCTGCTGGTGCTGCGGGTGTCGGACACGGGCGCCGGCGTCGACCCGGCCCATGCGGAGGCCGTCTTCCAGCGGGGCTTCACGACGAAACCGGCGGGACCGGGCGGTCGGGGCCTCGGCCTGGCGCTCGTACGGCAGGCGGTGGCCCGGCACGACGGGACGCTGACGGTGGCCGAGGCGGCGTGCGGCGGGGCGGAGTTCGAAGTACGGCTGCCGTTGCCTAAGGTTGCGGCGCGGTTCGTGGTTCCGGCCACGAACGCTGCGGAAACTCACGCCCCCGCCAAGTCCACCGAGCCCGCTGAGCCCGCCGTGCCAGGAGGCGACGTATGACCGACCCGAGAGACACGACGCGCAGAGACACGAAGACCGACCCCATCCGCGTTCTCGTCGTGGAGGACGACCCGGTCGCCGCCGACGCGCATGTCATGTACGTCGGCCGGGTTCCCGGATTCACGGCGGTCGGCAAGGCGCACACGGGCGCGGAGGCGCGGCGCGCGCTGGACCGTACGCCGGTGGACCTGCTCCTGCTCGACCTGCACCTGCCCGACGGACACGGGCTGCAGCTGGCCCGCTCCCTGCGGGCGGCCGGCTATCACGCGGACGTGATAGCGGTGACGTCGGCGCGGGACCTGGCGGTGGTCCGGGAGGGGGTCTCGCTGGGGGTCGTGCAGTACGTGCTGAAGCCGTTCACCTTCGCGACCCTCCGGGACCGGCTGGTGCGGTACGCCGAGTACCACGCCTCCGCGGGCGAGGCGAGCGGCCAGGACGAGGTCGACCGCGCGCTGGCCACCCTGCGCGCACCGGGCCCCGCCGCCCTCCCCAAGGGCCTGAGCGCCCCCACCCTGGAACGGGTCACGGTGACCCTCCGGGCCAGTACGGAAGGGCTCACGGCAGCGGGGGTCGCCGAGGAGGTCGGCATCTCACGCATCACGGCCCGTCGGTATCTGGAACACCTGGTGGACGCGGGGCGGGCGGCACGGGCCCCGCAGTACGGGCAGGTGGGGCGGCCGGAGTTGCAGTACCGGTGGGTGAAGGGCTAGCGGGAGAGCGGGAGTTGAGCGGGCCTCCCCCATCGGCCTTACATGGACGGCGACTTGGGACTCTCGAGTGTGCGTGCACCCAGCGTGCCCTGCCCCGGCGGCGAGATCGGGACCGTGGCACGCGAGGAGCGAGGAGATCTACGAGGACTTCGGGTTCGTGGCGTCGGCATACGGGTCCGAGGAGGCTGACGCCGAGCAGTTGGTGTCCGGGCGAAACCGGTGAACGCGCCGCCCGGGCCACCGGACGGCCGTCACCGCCGCTCAGGTCCAGGTCCAGGGCTGCTGGAGGCACCGTCCGTGCTCCCGGACGCGGGCGGCGTCCGTGGCCTGCGGCGAGTGACCATCAGGTACGCCGCAGCCGTCAGGAACGGCCCCGAGCAGGCAGCCGCCAGACCCAGCGCTCTGATGGTCTGCCGTGTCGTACTCACTGTGGGCCGACAGCTCGGGTCGCACTCCCACTCGGTCGCCCAACCCGTCCTCGTGGCAGCGAGCACAGCACATCCGATGACGAAGAGTGCGATCCCGGACCAGAACATCCTGCGGGCGGCGCTCTCGTACCCCCGCGAGTAACTGTCGACCATGTCAACACGGTGCCACCGATGATGACTTGCCGGCAACGGCACGAGAGCCGCACCACGGACCGCTGAAGACCCTGCCCTCGCTCACTCCCCCGCCACGAAGGCACCCCCAGCTCACACCTCCGGCAACACCCCGGGCCTGAACGGCTCCACCCCCACGACCCGCCGCACCCGAGTCACCTCGATGAGCAGCATCACCCGCCGCTCTCCCGGCAGCAGCCACGGATACCGGTCCTCGCCGATGTACTTCTTCGTGAGCCGGTCCATGGAACGTTCCGCCTCCTCGCCCTCCACGAAGCGCACCACGCGACCCCGGATCTCCGCACGGTCGTACGGGTTCTCGGGGTCGTGGTGGGAGAGCGAGACCCGGGGATTGAGGCGGAGGTTCTCCTCCTTCACGCGGCCGATGGCCGTGTTGACCATGACATGGTCGCCCTCGATGTCGACCCACATCGGCGACACCTGCGGCATCCCGTCCGCGCCGACCGTCGCGAGGTGCCAGAAGTTCGGGGCGAGCAGCCGCTCCCGTATGTGCCCCTCGATCTTCTCCGTCTTACCACTCACAGGACCACCGCTTTCCGACGCCACTCGACGCCCTCCAAAACCCGCCAAGTCACCGACCCTGGCGACCCGGCCTCATCTCGACGGCAGCCCGACCACAGCTCTCGGCCCGCAGCCACCGACAACCGTACGCGCCCTCAACCTTCCCAACACGCCCAGCTGAACGGGTACTTGACGATCGCACACCCATCGGGCACAAAGGGGATCCACCCTCCGCAGCAGGCGCGGCAAAGGCAGAAGGACAGCGGCGACACATCGGCGGACCGTACAAATCGCGCCGCCCCTACTCACCGGTCACCCGCCCCACACCACCCGGCCGAACCCCTCACCACACCGCACCCGCCTTCGACACTCGCCCGAAGCACCGACACCTCGGCCCCCTCAAACCCTCGGACACCTCACCGGCGAGCGCTCGCGCATATGCCCCACCACCTTGCCGTTCGCATGATCGGACGTCGGTACGCGCCCCCCGCAAGCCCCCCTCGCACCTCTCACCCGCATCCCACCCCACGGTCTCCGGCCGGTACGAGAACCCCCGAAATCACCCCCTGAACCCTGCCCTTCCCACGATCCGTGATTGTGGCCGAACAGAACGTAGTCACCGCCGCTCCACGACCCCTAGCTTGTGGCGCGTGCGCCGACCCCCAGCTCCACCCCCACCGCCCACGCCGCCGACCCCGCCCTTCGACGCCCACGCCGCCCGCAGACTCCGTACGGCCCTAGGAATGGGCCCCGAACACGTCGCGTACGGAATGCGGGTCTCGTACGGGCTGCCCTACGTCACGCCCGACCACGTGATCGCCTGGGAACGCAAGATCATGGCCCCCGGCACTCATGAACTCACGGCTCTCGCGGGCGTGTTGTGGTGTGCGCCCTGCGAACTCATCGGCCGTCCCCGCACCTTGCGCGAACACCGCGCCGCGCGCGGGCTCAGCGCCGAGGACGTCGCCCGGGCCGTCGGGCTCGAACTCCTCGTCTACATACGGATGGAGGAGAGCGGCGAGTGGCGCGGCACCGAGCGGCAGTCCGCGATTCTCGCCGAGGTGCTCGAACTGTCGCTCGCCGACTTCATGACCCTGACCGGCCTCGACGGCAGGCTCGCCGGCCTGCTGCGCAGCGCGGTCACGACGCGCTGGCAGGCGTACGTCCGCCCCGTCAACAAAATGGTGCCGCTGAACCGGCGCCTCCTGGAGAGCGCCCTCCAGGAGCTGCACCGCTACTACCAGGGGCAGTTGGCCGCCAACCTGACCTGGTCGGACGGTTCCGCGGCGACCGAGGCGAGCCACACCGGACGCGACTTCCTCGACCGGATCGTGGAGCACTTCTGGGCGAGGGTCGACGCACTCGCCCCCAACACTCCTTGACCGACCGGGACGACCCAGACCTAGAACACCGACTCCGCCTCGTCCATCCGGTCCTTCGGGACCGTCTTCAGCTCAGTGACGGCCTCCGCCAGCGGCACCATCACCACGTCCGTCCCACGCAGTGCCGTCATCCGCCCGAACTCCCCCTGGTGCGCGGCCTCCACCGCGTGCCAGCCGAACCGGGTCGCGAGGACACGGTCGTACGCGGTGGGCGTGCCGCCGCGCTGGATGTGGCCGAGGATGACCGGCTTGGCCTCCTTGCCGAGCCGTCGTTCCAGCTCGTACGCCAGTGCCGTACCGATGCCCTGGAAGCGCTCGTGGCCGAACTGGTCGATCGCGCCGTGGCCGTAGTCCATGCTGCCCTCGGCGGGGTGGGCGCCCTCGGCGACGCAGATGACGGCGAACTTCTTGCCGCGCGCGAACCGTTCCTCGACCATCTTCACGAGGTGGGCGGGGTCGAAGGGGCGCTCCGGGAGGCAGATGCCGTGCGCGCCGGCCGCCATGCCGGACTCCAGGGCGATCCAGCCCGCGTGCCGGCCCATGACCTCGACGACCATCACGCGCTGGTGCGACTCCGCGGTGGTCTTCAGACGGTCCATCGCCTCCGTCGCGACACCCACCGCCGTGTCGAAGCCGAACGTGCGGTCCGTCGACGAGATGTCGTTGTCGATCGTCTTCGGGACGCCGACCACCGGCAGGCGCGCGTCGCTCAGCATCCGGGCCGCCGTCAGCGTGCCCTCTCCACCGATCGGGATCAGTACGTCGATACCGAACTCGCGGGCCATGTCCTGCGCGTTCTCGCAGGCCTCGCGCAGCCGGTCGCGCTGGAGACGGGAGGAGCCGAGGATGGTGCCGCCGCGGGCGAGGATGCCGCTGACCGCGTCGAGGTCGAGGGTGCGGTAGCGGCCGTCGAGCAGCCCCGCGTAACCGTCCTCGAAGCCGATGACCTCGTCGTCGTACTGGGTGACCGCTCGGTGCACAACCGACCGGATCACTGCGTTCAGGCCCGGACAGTCGCCGCCTGCGGTGAGAACTCCGATGCGCATCGTGCTGTGTCTCCTGCTCGCTGTGATCGCTCTGATCGCTCTGCTTGCCTGTGATGCCGGTCAGCCACTCCAATTGTTTCACGCCCCGGCCGGGCCCTCGATCCTGACGGGCGCCGTAGCCAGCGCCGCGGGTACTGTCAAGAGGGTCCTGCTCACTCCGGTGGGCGATATCTGCGCGCACCGACGCAGCCACCCAAATGATCATGACGAGCAAGGAAACGGAGAGCACGCGTGACGACCCGCAGCGTGTACGTGACCGGGATCGACCGGGGCGACGGCCGCCAGGTCGTCGAGCTGGGAGTCATGGAACTCCTGACCCGGCAGGTCGACCGCGTGGGCGTCTTCCGCCCCCTGGTGCACGACAACCCGGACCGTCTCTTCGAGCTGCTCCGCGCCCGCTACCGCCTCTCCCAGGACCCGGCGACCGTGTACGGCATGGACTACCCGGAGGCGTCCGCGCTCCAGGCCGAGCAGGGCACCGACGAGCTCGTCTCCACCCTCGTCGACCGCTTCCTGCGGGTCGCCCGCGAGTACGACGTCGTCCTCGTCCTCGGCACCGACTTCGCCGACACCCAGTTCCCGGACGAGCTGGCCCTCAACGCCCGCCTGGCGAACGAGTTCGGCGCGTCCGTCGTCGCGGTGGTCGGCGGACGCAACCAGACCGCCGAGTCGGTGCTCGCCGAGACGCGCAACGCGTACCGCGCGTACGAGGCGCTGGGCTGCGACGTGCTCGCCATGATCGCCAACCGAGTCGCCCGCGAGGACCGCGCCGGTATCGCCGAGAGCCTCGACTCCCGTCTCCCCGTGCCCTGTTACGTCCTCCCCGACGACCCCGCCCTCGCCGCGCCGACGGTCGCCCAGATCACCCACGCGCTCGGCGGCAAGGTGCTCCTCGGCGACGACGCGGGCCTCGCCCGTGACGCGCTGGACTTCGTCTTCGGCGGCGCGATGCTGCCCAACTTCCTGACCGCGCTGACCCCCGGCTGCCTGGTCGTCACGCCCGGCGACCGCGCCGACCTGGTCGTCGGCGCCCTGGCCGCGCACAGCGCCGGTACGCCGCCCATCGCGGGTGTCCTGCTGACCCTGAACGAGCGTCCCAGCAACGAGGTCCTCACCCTCGCCGCGCGCCTCGCCCCCGGCACCCCGGTCGTCTCGGTCGCCGACACCAGCTTCCCTGTCGCCGCCCAACTCTTCTCCCTGGAGGGGAAGTTGAACGCGGCCACCCCACGCAAGGCGGAGACGGCCCTCGGCCTGTTCGAACGCCACGTGGACACCACCGAGTTGCTGAAGCGGGTCTCCGCCCCCAGCAGCGACCGCGTCACACCCATGATGTTCGAGCACAAGCTCCTCGAACGCGCCCGCGCCGACAAGCGCCGGGTCGTCCTGCCCGAAGGCACCGAGGAACGCGTCCTGCACGCCGCCGAGGTGCTGCTGCGCCGGGGTGTGTGCGACCTGACACTGCTCGGCCCGGTCGACGGCATCCGCAAGAAGGCCGCCGACCTGGGCATCGACCTCGGCGGCTGCCAACTGATCGACCCGGCGACCTCCGAACTCCGGGACTCCTTCGCCGAGAAGTACGCGGCCCTCCGCGCACACCGGGGCGTCACGGTCGAGCTGGCCTACGACGTCGTCGCGGACGTCAACTACTTCGGCACCCTGATGGTCCAGGAGTGCCTGGCCGACGGCATGGTGTCGGGCTCGGTCCACTCCACGGCCGCGACGATCCGCCCCGCCTTCGAGATCATCAAGACCAAGCCGGACGCCGACATCGTCTCCTCCGTCTTCTTCATGTGCCTGGCCGACAAGGTCCTCGTCTACGGCGACTGTGCGGTCAACCCCGACCCGAACGCCGAGCAGTTGGCCGACATCGCCATCCAGTCGGCCGCGACCGCCGAGCAGTTCGGCGTGGAGCCGAGGATCGCGATGCTGTCGTACTCGACGGGTACGTCGGGTTCGGGCGCGGACGTCGACAAGGTGCGGGAGGCGACCGAGCTGGTGCGCTCCCGGCGCCCGGATCTCCGTATCGAGGGCCCGATCCAGTACGACGCGGCCGTGGAGCCGACCGTGGCCGCCACCAAGCTGCCCGGCTCCGAAGTCGCGGGCCAGGCAAGCGTGTTGATCTTCCCTGACCTCAACACCGGCAACAACACGTACAAGGCCGTGCAGCGTTCGGCCGGCGCGATCGCCGTCGGCCCGGTCCTCCAGGGCCTGCGCAAGCCGGTCAACGACCTGTCCAGGGGCGCCCTGGTCCCGGACATCGTCACCACGGTCGCGATCACGGCGATCCAGGCCCAGACAGCCGACTCCGCCCCCAGTCAGGCCCCCACACAGAAGGTGTCCCACCAGTGACCGCGACCCGCGTCCTAGTCCTCAACTCCGGTTCATCCTCGCTGAAGTACCAGCTGCTCGACATGCGCGACAGCAGCCGGCTCGCCGTGGGCCTGGTGGAACGCATCGGCGAGGAGACGTCCCGCCTCAAGCACACCCCGCTGGCGACCGGCGGCGCGTCCCGCGAGCGCACGGGCCCGATCGCCGACCACGAGGCAGCCCTCAAGGCGGTGGCTGAGGAACTGGCAAAGGACGAACTGGGCCTGGACTCCCCCGAGTTGGCGGCCATCGGCCACCGGGTGGTGCACGGCGGCCTGTCCTTCACCGAGCCGACGGTCGTCGACGACACGGTCCTCGCCGAGATCGAGCGCCTGATCCCGGTGGCCCCGCTGCACAACCCGGCGAACCTCACCGGCATCCGTACGGCCCGGTCCCTGCGCCCCGACCTGCCCCAGGTCGCGGTCTTCGACACGGCCTTCCACACCACGATGCCGGAGTCGGCGGCCCGCTACGCGATCGACGTGAAGACCGCCGACGAGCACCGCATCAGGCGGTACGGGTTCCACGGCACGTCCCACGCGTACGTGTCGAGGGAGACGGCGCGGCTCCTGGGCCGGGCGCCCGAGGACGTGAACGTGATCGTGCTGCACCTGGGCAACGGGGCGTCCGCGTCGGCGGTGCGGGGCGGCAGGTGCGTGGACACCTCCATGGGGCTGACGCCACTGGAGGGACTGGTCATGGGAACCCGGTCCGGCGACCTGGACCCGGCCGTCATCTTCCATTTGACGCGTGTTGGCGGAATGTCCACGGACGAGATCGACACTCTTCTCAACAAGAAGAGCGGCCTGCTCGGTCTGTGCGGAGACAACGACATGCGGGAAATCCGCCGCCGTATCGACGAGGGCGGCGCGGACGCCCCGGCGGCCCGGCTGGCCTTCGACATCTACATCCACCGTCTGAAGAAGTACATCGGCGCCTATTACGCGGTACTCGGCCGGGTGGACGCCATCGCGTTCACGGCCGGAGTGGGCGAGAACGCGGCGCCGGTGCGCGAGGCGGCGGTGGCGGGCCTGGAGGGCCTCGGGGTGGCCGTGGACGGCGCCCTGAACGCCGTACGGGGCCAGGAGGCCCGGCTGATCTCGCCCGCGGGCTCCCGGGTCGCGGTGGCCGTCGTCCCGACGGACGAGGAGCTGGAGATCGCGACACAGACATACGCGCTGGTAGGAACAGACAGCGAAACGGACAACTGACGACACTTGGCGGATATTGATGGGAGAGCCTCACCTGAGCGCTATCCCGCCCCTTTGTGTTCAGTGCATGCCTTCTACGTCGTCCACCAGGCGGAATATTCCGAAGCGAAACAAACCGATAGGATCGCCCCATGCGCCGTTCGAAAATCGTTTGTACTCTCGGCCCCGCGGTCGACTCCCACGAAATGCTCGTGTCGCTGATCGAAGCCGGGATGAACGTGGCCCGCTTCAACTTCAGCCACGGCTCCCACGCCGAGCACCAGGGCCGGTACGACCGGGTCCGTGCCGCCGCCAAGGAGACCGGGCGGGCCATCGGTGTCCTCGCCGACCTGCAGGGCCCCAAGATCCGCCTGGAGACCTTCGCGGAGGGCCCCGTCGAGCTGGTGCGGGGCGACGAGTTCGTCATCACCACCGAGGACGTCCCCGGTGACAAGACCATCTGCGGTACGACGTACAAGGGCCTCCCGGGCGATGTGTCGCGCGGCGACCAGATCCTGATCAACGACGGCAACGTCGAGCTGAAGGTCGTGGACGTCGAGGGTCCGCGGGTGAAGTCGATCGTCATCGAGGGCGGCGTCATCTCGGACCACAAGGGCATCAACCTGCCCGGTGCGGCCGTGAACGTCCCGGCCCTCTCCGAGAAGGACATCGACGACCTGCGCTTCGCCCTGCGCATGGGCTGCGACCTGGTCGCCCTGTCGTTCGTCCGTGACGCCAGTGACGTGGACGACGTCCACAAGATCATGGACGAGGAGGGTCGCCGCGTCCCCGTCATCGCCAAGGTGGAAAAGCCGCAGGCGGTCGACAACATGGACGCCGTGGTCGCGGCCTTCGACGGTGTGATGGTGGCCCGCGGCGACCTCGCCGTCGAGTACCCCCTCGAAAAGGTCCCGATGGTGCAGAAGCGCCTGGTGGAGCTGTGCCGGCGCAACGCCAAGCCGGTGATCGTCGCGACCCAGATGATGGAGTCGATGATCACCAACTCCCGCCCGACGCGCGCCGAGGCGTCCGACGTGGCGAACGCGATCCTGGACGGCGCGGACGCGGTCATGCTGTCCGCGGAGTCGTCGGTCGGCGCGTATCCGCTCGAAACGGTCCGCACGATGTCGAAGATCGTGGCCGCGGCGGAGGAGGAGCTCCTCTCCAAGGGCCTCCAGCCCCTCGTCCCCGGCAAGAAGCCGAAGACGCAGGGCGGCTCGGTCGCCCGCGCGGCCTGCGAGATCGCCGACTTCCTCGGCGGCAAGGGCCTGGTGGCCTTCACCAAGTCCGGCGACACCGCCCGCCGCCTCTCCCGCTACCGCGCGGCCCAGCCGATCGTCGCCTTCACGACCGACGAGGGCACCCGCAACCAGCTGTCCCTGAGCTGGGGTGTCGACTCGTACGTCGTCCCGTTCGTCAACAGCACGGACGAGATGGTCTCCCTGGTCGACCAGGAGATGCTGAAGCTGAACCGCTTCAACGTCGGCGAGATCGTCGTCATGACGGCCGGCTCCCCGCCCGGCGTCCCGGGCACGACGAACATGGTCCGGGTGCACCACTTGGGCGAGGGCGAACACGCCTGACGGACTACTGGTAGTACGGCCGACTGTACGGCTGTGAGGGCGCCTCCTGTGGTGTGTGACAGGGGGCGCCCTCAGTGTTTCCCGAGCTCCGGGAGGTGTCATAGGTTGACGTTCGACCTGCCGGGGACGGCAAGCAACAGACACAAACAGGGGGAGATCATGGCGACGTATTCGGTGTCGTTCAGGCTGCGGCGTACGGTCGTCGAGGAGCGGTACGTCTCGGTCCCGATCACCGACGCGATGATGCAGGCGGAACCGGACGAGGACGGCGCCTACCACCTCGACACGGGAAAGCTCGTCGCCGCCGCGATCCAACTCGGCCAGGACGATGCCGACTGGCTGCCGGAGGAGCGAGAGGTCACGCTCCACCCGATCCAGAAGGCACCCGATCATCTCCAGGGCCAGGATCAGGACCAGACCGACTCCGCGGAGGACCCGGAGTAGGGCGTAGGACGTCGAACTCGCGCTGATCCGGACCTGATGTTTCGAGGGGTGGGCGGGACGTGCGTCCCGCCCACCCTCGTCACGTCAGTCCCTCTGAAGGCCCTGGTCGACTGCGCCTTCCGGGTATCCGAGACGTTCGCCGAGTGCCACCAGCACTGCCCGGCACGGGCCGTCCAGCGGCAGCGCGTAGCGTTTGACCGCGCGCAGGAAGAGCCGGAAACCGAGGTCAGCGCACGCCCCGGTGATCACCTGCTCCAGTGCCGGCACCAAAGGGGTGGGCAGCGGCAGCGGGTTGAACACCTCTCCTTCCTCGTGCGCCCGCGTCAGCGCGGCAGCCAACGGGGCCATCGCCCCGTGCATCGCGGCACACAGCGACTCGTCTGTCACGGGGTCGGCCGGGAGCGGAGTGAAGCCGGGGTCACGGTGGGATTCCGCGGCGCGCCAGCCCAATTCGATCCGCTCCAGCCACTCCCGCGCTCCGACCTGCTGCTTGGTTGGGTCGAACGCGTGGTCGGTTGAGCCGGCCCAGGCCGTGCGGATCGTGTCGTCCGCCAGGCCGGAGTCCAGTAGCCGCCGTACGTCACGGCCCAGCTGCAGGGACGCCGGGTGGCCGAGCTCCCGGACCGAACGCTCGGCGATCAGGAGCATGGCCGAGACCGGCCCCCGCTCGATGAGGCAGTCCATCTCTGCGGGAGGCAGGTCCGCCAGTTCATCGCACTGCTCGGAGAGCCAGGTGAGGCCGGTCCCGTAGGTCATGGCTACTCCGGGTAGGCGGTGTAGACCACCCAGGTCTTGGGCTTCATATGCCCCTCCCGTTCAGCTGTGTGACGGGGTCAGTCTGCCGCTGAGGCGCTCTCTTGGTCCACCTGGAACTCCCAGCAGCCACGCGCCCTATGCCTTTCCATGACGACTCGGATATTCCCTGCGACCACGGCCTGCTGGTGCCTGGGCAGTTCCTTCTCCCCAGATCGTGGATGTGGGAGGCAACGGCGCTTAAAGGCGTGGTCAGAGGAGGTGGTCTGCTTTGCCGGCCTTGATGTCCTGGATGAGGGTGCGGAGGGCGTCCCGGGTGTCGGTGAGGTAGGTGTCCTCTTGGCCAGCGATGGCGATGTAGGCGTTGTCGTGGGGGTCGGTGCCTATGCGGAAGCAGTTGGCGCCTTCGCCGCAGTAGGGCTCTTCCCAGGTGATGTCGGGCACGGGGTCTCCTAAAGGTCGCTGGCGAGGGTGCGGATGAAGTCCCGCGAGGGCGCGGGGGCGAGCGCCACGGCTTCGGCCGCGTCGAAGTGCGCGCGGTACTTGTTGAGTTGCGCTTGGGTGTCGATGAACTCCGGGCCGTGCGTGCTGTCGAGTTCCACGGTGTCCAGGCGGGGGACGTTCGACTCGGAATAGACGACTGACTGTCCAGCGCCGGGGAAGCCGCCCGCCTTGAACGGGATGACACGTATCGTCACGGCCTCACGCTCGGACACGTGCAGCAGGTGCTCCAACTGCCGCCGCGCGACGGAGGATCCGCCGAACTCCATACGGAGCGCGGCCTCGTGGAGGATGACGTCGAGGGCCGGGGGCTCCGGGCGGTCGAGCACCTGCTGCCGGTCGACCCGGTGAGCCAGGCGCACGTCGAGGTCGGGGGTGAGCAGGGGCGGGATCACGGCTCGGAATACGGCGCGGGCGTGGTCCTCGGTCTGGAGCAGCCCTGGCAGGTGCACACTGACGGTGATCCGTAGCCGGTTGGCGTGCCACTCCATCTCGGCGATGTCCAGGAAGCCGTCCGGGAGCCGGTCCCGGTACTCCTCCCACCAACCCTTGTCACGCCCGGCGGCCATGGCAGCCAGCGCCTCGACGAACTCCTCGTCCGTACAGCCGTAGTTGGCGGCGAGAGTACGTACGCGGTCAGGGCTGATGCCTGACCGACCCGACTCCATGTTGGGCACGTTCGTACGGGGAACGTTCAACAGCCGGGCGGCGTGCTCCGTCTTGATCCCGGCCGAGGTGCGCATCCTGCGCAACTCCGCGCCCAACCGCCTCTGGCGCTCCGTCGGCTTGCTCCTCGGCGGCATGCGTCCCTCCCGTTCGGCTGTGTGACGGGGTCAGTCTGCCGCTGTGGTGCTCCCCTGGTCCACCTGGAACTCCGCGAAGAGTAGTACGTGTACTCCGGACATGGTCTACGGTTGGTTACTAGTCGCTTACGGCCCGGCATCACTCGGAAGCGCATCGCGCGAGCGTGCCCGCATTCTCCTTCCCTGGGAGGGGCATGCTCGCGCCAGGGAGACAGGCCACCGGTCGGGCGTACGTCGGCTGAGTCAAGTCCGTTGTTCAGCAAGGGAGTTCGCCATGTGTGCATCGCTCGCCGTTTCGGCCTGTCCCATCTCGACCGACCTCACGAAGGCGCCGCCGCCCGGCCCCGACACGCTCACGTACGGCTTCACCCTGCCTGCCGAGGCGGTGAGTTCGCGGGTTGCCCGGGCTACGACTCGGGTTGTGCTCCAGACGCATGGGCTGGAGGAGATGGCGGACGCCGCGGTGCAGGTGGTGGGGGAGCTGACGGCGTGCGCTTTCCGGTTCGCTGCGGATGCGTCGGTGTACGTGTCGCTGCGGTGGTGGGAGGGGGAGCTGCAGGTCGTTCTCTACGACGGTCACCGGAGGCATGTGCATCCCCGGCTGGCTGCTGCCTGCGATGAGCGCAGGGGGGATGCGTTGCGGGTGTTGGGGTGCGTGGTGGAGGGGTGCGGTGGGGAGTGGGGGTTCGGGGAGGCTCGGGAGCCGGGAGGGGGGACGCGGATGTGGGCTGTCCTGCCTTGGGCAGGGGCTCGGAAGTTCGAGGGTGTGAGGGCCGGGAGGGGGTGACCTGGGGCGGGGCGGTTGCCGGCGCCGCCCAAAACCTCGCGCTCTTCCCCGAAACACCCACAGGACCGTCCCGCACCAGCCACTTCGCAGCACCGTTCCGGCCGGGCCGGGCCGGTCGGGCTGCCCGGTGTCTCCCAGCTGGCTGATCAGCGGAACTGTCTGCTTCGAGTTGCAGTAGCGTTCGATGCTGGACAGTAGGTGACAAGGTGAGGGTGGCGAGGCGTCAGAAGACGCCCCCCGATTCCGCCGGGAAGTCCGGCGGCCAGGGCCCGGTCCACAGCGACTCCCGGCCGCCCATCAGCGCGTACTCCGCCTCGCGCCAGTTCGGATTGCCACCCACGACGAAGCTGTCGCCGTCAGGGTCCAGCATCCAGGTGTACTCGGCATCGGCGGGCTCCAGCCCGTGCCGTTCCGCCAGCACCGCGAACTCCTGCGGATTGGCGCGGCGGATGTGCAGGCCGTTGCGGTAGTAGGGCTGCAGGAGCATCAGCCTCACGTGGCCGATGGTGACCTCGATATGTGTCGAGGTTCCGTCGACCAGCGTGGCTTCGCTCAGCAGGAAGAGATACCGGTGGGACGGGTTGAACCCGGCCACCCGGAACAGCCTTCCGGTGCGGATGAAATCGGTCATGGCCGGAGTCCTTTCCTAGTTACGGCACCGGCTGCCCGTTGGCCAGCTTGAAACGGGACAGGGCCGCACAGACCTGTGGCCCGACCCCCCGCCAACAGCGGTAGGCCGGGCCACAGGCCTCGGTGCGGCTCCCGAACGGGGGACGTGAGCGCTCAGGTCGTGTACTGGTGCAGGAACGGGATCGTCAGCGTGCCGCCGAACTGGCCTGCCTGGATGACCTTCACGTTCGTGAAGTAGATCAGGGGGATGTTCAGGGGCGGAGGGCTCTTCGGGCTGAACGTCACCGGGATCAGGCCCAGCAGGTTGCCGGAGATGCTCTCCGTGTACATGATCGTCTTGCCGCCCTCGATCGTGGAGTTCGGCTGGTTCTTGCCCGCCACCGCGTGGTACGTCTTGCCCGACTGCTCGTCCTTGACGATCTGGTGCAGGTCACCGATCTCCGTGCCACCGGAGATCACGTACTTCAGGACCTCCTTGACCGAGCCGTCGGCGGTGCGCACCTTGACGATGCCCTGGTAGTCCGCGCCCTTGAGCAGCAGCGAACTCGCCTGGAGGGTCCACGGCTCGTCAGGCAGCCTGGTCGAGTTGTCGACGCCGCCCTCGTCGTCGGTGGCTGCGGCGGGGCAGTCGGCCGCGTCGGTGGACGCGCTCGCCGAGGGACTCGGGGACGCGGTGGCCTCGGCGGCTGCCTTCGTGGCGGCCTCCGTGGTCTTCTCGGTCGCCTTGGCCGCCGTGTCGGTGGTGTCCTTGAGGACCTCGGTGACCTTCGGGGTCGTGTCCTTGACCGTGGTGGTGTCGGTCGTGCCCTTGTCGGCCGCTTCCGCGGTCGGCGCCGGTGACGCGGTCGGCGCCGGAGTGGCGCTGTCCCCGGTCTCGGTCGACTCAGTGGAGGTCGTCGTGGACGCCGTGTCGCTCGACGAGTCGCTGCCGCCCGTGAAGACGTCCACGATCGCGTCGCCGATGGTCTCCAGCAGGTTGCCGCCGCTCTCCTCGGTGGCGCTCGCGCTCGCCGAGGGGGTGGGCGTGGCCGCGTCGCTGCCGCCGGTGCTGCTACTGGACGTCGTCTTGCTCGCGGACGGCGCCGGAGTGGGCTCGGCCGCGTCGTCGGAACCTGAATCCGACGAACCGTCCGAGGCACCGGAGTCCGAGCCCGTGGCAGTGGCCGAGGGGGACGGCTCCGTCGCCGTGTCCCCGTCGTCGGACGACGACGAGCTGGTGGACGGGGAGGGCGTCGCCGCCGTGTCCGTGTCGCTCTCGGTGCCGGTCACCACCTCGACGCACTTCTGGTATTCCTCAGCCGTCATGCTGTTCGTCGTCGGCTGGTCGTCGGCACGTGCAAGTGTCGGCGTGAACCCCATGCCCATGAGCACCGCGGTCGGCATCGCCGCCAGGGCTATCGCCTTTCCGGCAGGCATATGGAACCTGGTGAACAGCGGCTTCCTCGGGGCCGCGTGCCGCGGCCCGGTTCGCCCGCGGGACTCGTCCACATCAGTCCCGTGGGTCACCTCGTCAGCCGGCACTGCGCCTCCCGTTCGCCCCGTTCACCGGGCTCGTTCCTGACAGATCGTTCGGCTCGTACGGCTCGTTCGACTTGCTCATGTCCAGTACGCCGGGCTCCGCCGCCGGGTCCGCTCCATCGCCGGCCTCGGCAGACGCCGGGGCCTCGGGGGACTCCGCTGCGGGGGCCGCATCCGTGCCGCCGTTACCCGCAGGCACTCCGTACCTCGTGTCCGGCTCCGGCTCACCGGGCGCCCAGGCGATGGCCAGCGCGCCGCCGACCAGGGCCAGCAGGAAGCCGACGACGAACCCGCCGAAGTTGGAGACCGGGAGGGACACGAGTCCCAGCAGGATCGCGGCGGTGCCGGCGAAGGTCCGTACATGCTTCTGGAACCAGAGGCTGATGCCCAGGACGACGAGCAGGGCTCCGATGATCAGGGATCCCGCGCCGGCCGTTGTGGACATGCGGACCGTGAGCTGACCGATCGTGAGGTGCGCGTAGGGGAAGTACATGATCGGGACACCGGCGAACATGACGAACAGACCGGCCCAGAACGGCCTCGTACCCCGCCAGGCGCGGAACTGCAGCCTCAACCGGTCGAACAGACTGGGGGCGGCAGGAGTCTCGGCGCTCATGGAAACAGCTCCCTGGTGCGGTGTTGCTGTGGTGAGGGGCCTTCCATCAACCCGTGAGGGGCGATGTGCGAAGACCCGGTCGGAGAGGAACGGGCGGGGGGCGCCTCACGGCCTCCCCCGCCCGTCACCGAGTGCTTAGTAGCACTCCTTGGTACCCGAGTAGAGCTTCATGCTCAGACCGGGCAGCGTGAAGGTTCCGGCGGTGGTGGCCCACGCCGTCTGCTTCACCTTGTACAGCTCCACGGAATCCGCCGACTGGCCGAAACCGTAGGGGTTCGACTTCTCTGCGCCGCCCTTCATGGGCGGGTCGGTCAGGGAACCGGCGGCGACGCCGATGTCCATGCCGCTGAACACAGCCTTCTCGGCGGCGAGGTCCTCGACGTCGATGTAGAGGTTCTTGGCGGAGACCTGCTTGTCCTTGTCGCCACTGTTACCCGCGGTCAGCTGCAGAGTGACAGAGCCGAGCAGCGGGATGTTCGGTGTGACGACCGACTGGCACATGTTCTGGATACGGGCATTGGAGAACGCCGACACCGCAACCGGGTGAATGGTGTCCTTGCCCTCCAGCGTCTTGCCCGCGTCGATGGCGCCGTACTGCGAGAAGCCCGTGCCCTCGATGTAGTCAGCGCTGACCTTGAACGACTGGCCGGACACGCTGAACGAAGCGGCGAGGGCACCCTGCGCGAGGGCAACACCTATACATGCCGTAGCGGCAACGCTGGGCACCATCACCACAGCGAAACGCTTCCATCTGGTCCCGCCACGCACCTGGGACTCCATATTTCCTCCTTCTCGGACGTACATCTCCTGGCCCTGACTGCCCCATAACGGCGGCTCAGCCGGGCAGGGATGGGAGAAGTGCTACGTCCTCGGTAAGGAGAGCGCCCGCGCTCGACGACGCGAACAGCGCCCGAATCACCGGCGATCACCCCCGAGCGACAACCAACTGGTCGCGCCTGACGCACATCACGCACAACCTTGCCGGACAGGCTCCACCAGAAGGCGAAGACCCCCCTGTCCGAGAGCCGGCGCCACTGCCGCCGACTCTGCCCGGTGGGGACCCAACAGCTCCCGTCCGCCCGACTGGCTGTCGGTGTACGGGATAGGACCGAGCGACGCCGATCGTGGTGCATTCTCGCCGCCCGCACAAGGGGGTTCGTTACTGGCTAGTAACGGGCAGATAACCGAGCGGCGACCCGCCGGTGTCACCCGACAACGCTGGGTGGCCCTCAGGGGGGTGACAAACCGGCAACTTCATGCAGCAAACCCGACAGTACGACGCCTCTGGCTTACTACAAGTAACAGCGGCCGCAATTACCAAGATTTGGCAAAGTGCGGCCGCATGAGCACCCGATCGACAAATTCTTCACGCTGACAACACGCGTCATGGTGTTTAGCGACAGGTCAGACCACTGATCGAACTGTGACCTGCCACTCACCCCTACCGATCGGTCAGAACAACGCCCGTGCCAGCGCCCGCCGGGCCGCGGCGACCCGTGGATCATCCGCGCCGACGACCTCGAACAGCTCCAGCAGCCGCAGCCGTACGGCATCGCGGTCGTCGCCCGCCGTACGCCCCACCGTCTCGATGAGCCGCCCGAACGCGTCCTCGACATGGCCGCCCACCAGATCCAGGTCGGCGGCGACGATCTGCGCCGTCGGGTCCTTCGGCTTCTCGGCGGCGTCCTTGCGGACCTGCTGCGGATCGACTCCCTGCACCCGCTGAAGCAACTCGGCCTGGACGAGACCGAGCTTGGCCTCCGTGTTCCCGGGGTCGTCGCTCAGCACGTTCCTGTACGCCTGCACCGCACCACCCAGGTCCCCCGCGTCCAGGGCCTGCACGGCGGCTTCGAGCAACGCGTCGTACGGCCCGACCGGGTCCTGGGGAGCGGCGGCGACGGGCCGGTCGCCGGGTGCGGCATCCGCGTCGACGACGAGGCCGGTGAGCCCGAAGCGCTGCTCGGCGACCTGCACGAGCTGATCGAGGGTCTGGCGGATCTGCTGTTCACCGGCGGCACCCTGGAAGAGGGGCAGTGCCTGACCGGCGACGACGGCGAAGACGGCCGGAATCCCCTGGATGCCGAACTGCTGCATCAGCATCTGGTTGGCGTCGACGTCGATCTTGGCGAGGACGAAGCGCCCGTTGTACTCGACGGCCAGCCGTTCGAGAACGGGGCTCAACTGCTTGCACGGCTCGCACCACTCGGCCCAGAAGTCGATGACGACGGGCACCTCGGTGGACCGCTGCAGGACGTCGAGTTCGAACCCGGCCTCATCTACGTCGATGACGAGGTCGGCCGGCGACACGCCCCCTCCCCCGCCCTGCCGGGCGGCTTCGGCGCGCGCCTGCTCCGCCTTCGACTTGGCCTCCTGGGCCGCCTTCACCGCGGCGAGGTCGACGACCCCGCTCATGGACATGTTCCGTGGCTGCATGCGTCTATCCTCCCCCGTTCGGTGCGCCCATGTGAAAGGCGTTGTGAAAAGCGGTCCTGGTTGATCTCTGGTCGATGGCCATCGCTTTCGCTACGAGTCGTAGCGTAACGGCAGTGGCAGCCTCCTGTGAAGCACCCCCAGAGCACCTCGGAGTGACCTCGCTCACGACCCTCACAGGACGGGATTGGCCGGTTATGGTCATCCAATGCAGAGCCGCACGCCCGTCAGCCGTACGGGACGCCCCCGGAGCGCCACCGCGGACGCGGCGATCCTGGCGGCGACGCGGGACGCGCTGGTCGAACTGGGCTGGTCAAAGCTGACGTTGGGAGACGTGGCGACGCGCGCGGGGGTGGCGAAGACGACCCTCTACCGCCGCTGGCCCGGCAAGAACGAACTGGTCGTCGACGCGGTCGCGGCCCTCTTCGACGAACTGGAGATGCCCGACCGGGGCAGCCTCGCCGCCGACATCGAGGGTGTCGTCCTCCAGTTCGCGGCGATCCTGGTGCGCCCGGAGACGAAGAGCGGTCTGATGGCGGTGGTCGCGGAGTCGACGCACGACGACGCGCTGCGGGAACGCATCCGGGCGTCGATCGTGGACCGCCAGAAACGCCTGGTCCTGGAAGGCCGCGCCCGCGCGCAGCAGCGCGGCGAACTCCCCCCGGAAACAGACCCGGAGGAGGCCGCCCGCACGGTGGACCTGATCTTCGACATGGTCGCGGGCGCGGTGGTGCACCGCACCCTGGTGAGCGCGGAGCCGGTGGACCCGGAGTGGGCGGGAGCCTTCACCCGGGTGCTGGTGCTGGGGCTGGGCCGCAACCCGTAGCGGTTACGGCTGTAGCGGTTACGCCTTGGCAACCACCGGCGTCGGCTCCGCGAGCTGTGCCGCCAGCTCGCGGCTGACCTGCCGCTCGACGAAGAACGCGGCGGTGGGAACGGTGCCGGCGAGCAGGACCCACAGTTGCTTGCGGACCGGCCACTTCGCCTTGGAGCCCAGATCGAAGGCGAACACCAGGTACACGACGTACAGCCAGCCGTGCGCGATACCGACGACACTCGTGAAGCCGTCGGCGCCGTCGAGCTTCAGCGCGTACTTGGCGATCACTCCGAGGGTCAGCAGAACCAGCAGCACACCGGTGACGTAGGCCATGACGCGGTAGCGGGTCAACACGCTCTTCTTCATGCGTACGAGCGTAACCAGAGGTTTCCAGCGATCTTCCGGCGGCCCCGGTCGCCACCGGTGCCTCTGCCGCCCTGCCCTACTCCTCGTCGAAGTCGCTCGCAGCCACCCGCAGCGGCCGCAACATCGCGAAGATCTCCGCGCACTCCTCCGCGTCGTACACGCCGAGGCCGAAGTCCATCGCCATCAGGTCGCGGGTCGCCGCGTCGACCGTCTCGCGGCCCTTCTCGGTGATCGTGGCGAGGGTGCCGCGGCCGTCGTTCGGGTTGGGGCGTCTGGCGACCAGGCCCGACTTCACCAGGCGGTCCACGGTGTTGGTGACCGAGGTCGGGTGGACCATCAGACGCTCACCGATCTTGGACATCGGCAGCTCGCCCGCCTTGGAGAAGGTGAGCAGCACCAGCGCCTCGTACCGCGCGAACGTCAGACCGTACGGCTTCACCACCGCGTCGACCTCCGCGAGCAGAATCTGCTGCGCGCGCATGATCGAGGTGATCGCGGCCATGGACGGGACGTTTCCCCAGCGCTGCTTCCACAGTTCGTCGGCGCGGGCGATGGGGTCGAAGGGGAGACTGAGCGGCTTCGGCACGGCACCAGACCTTACCGGCCGGTCACATCGCGGTCAGCCCTGTCTCGCCCTTCGGTCCGGCCCGGTCGGACCCAGCCCAGGGACCTCGGCCGTCCCGGTGTCGTATACGTAATGGTTACTCCACTTATGTCAGGATTACTGACTGATCGTCACCTCACCCAAGGGAGCCGTATGTCCCGGCTGATCCCCACCCTCGCGGTACTCGCGGTACTCGCGGCGCTCGGGCTCACGGCGGGTTGCGCCGCCGCGCCCGGGGTGGGCGAGGCGGCCGTCGTCAGTGGTGCCACCAAGGAAGCCTCCACCGACGGGGACCGGCTGTTCTGGGTCGATCCGGCGGGCCCCGCCGCCCGCCAGGTCCGGCTCTGGCAGCGGCAGGGCCGCGCGAAGGAGGCGCGGCTGCTGCGGCGGATCGCCGAGCAGCCCGCCGCGCTGTGGCCCGCCGGCGACGATCCGGTGCCGGTGATCCGGGCCGCCACCGAGGCAGCGGCGCGGGAAGGGCGTACGACCATCTTCGTGGCGTACAACATTCCGCACCGCGACTGCGGTCAGCACTCGGCGGGCGGGGCCGGTGACGCGGACGCCTACCGGGCGTGGATCGGGCGGTTCGCCGAAGCACTCGGGGACAGCCGGGCGCTGGTCGTCCTCGAACCGGACGCGGTCGCGCATGTAGTGGACGGCTGCACGCCCGGCGAGTACCACGCCGAGCGTGAGCGGCTGCTCGGGGAGGCCGTGGCGCGGCTCAAGCGGCAGCCCCGTACAAAGGTGTATCTGGACGCCGGGAACCCCGACTGGATCGAGGAGCCGTCGAAGCTCGTCGAACCGCTGCGGCGGGCCGGGATCGCACGGGCCGACGGTTTCGCGCTGAACGTCTCCAACTTCCAGACGGACGTGGCGACCCGGAAGTACGGGGTCGCCCTCTCCCACGCCCTAGGCGGCAAGCACTTCGTCGTCGACAGCAGCCGCAACGGGAACGGGCCGCTGGGCGGCGACCGGAGCGATGCCTGGTGCAACCCGCCGGGACGCGCCCTGGGCACCCGCCCGACCACCCGCACCGGCGAGCGCGCCCTCGACGCCTATCTGTGGATCAAGCGGCCCGGCGAGTCGGACGGCGAGTGCCGGGGCGGACCGGCGGCCGGGCGGTGGTGGCCCGAGTACGCGCTCGGCCTGGCCCGCAACTCCCGTACGCGGTAGGCCCGATACGGCTGTTCACCTCACCTGGAGCCACTTCGCCTCCGACGGCGTCCCCTTCGCGTCCGTCACGAACAGCATGTACCAGCCGGGCGGCACCAGCGTCCGGTCCTTCGGTACGTCGACCGTCACCGAGGTGCGGTCCCTGCTGAGGGGGAGGTCGATGGAGCGCTGTTCGACGTCCGTCGTGTGGGTGACCGCGCTGGGGCGCATCAGACGGGCCTTGGACACCCGTTCGGGGTGGGCCGACTCGAACGTCGCGCGGCCGTGCTTGTCCACCTCCTGGGGGCCGTCCCCGAGTACGGGACGGTTCTTGCCGTTCTTGTGCAGCGCGGGCGGGGTGAAGATCTCCATCCGCTGCTCGAAGTGGCCGAGCTTGGTGTTCTGCTGGTTGTCGTAGAGCGGGTCGGAGCCGAAGGTGGCGACCCGGCCGTCGGGCAGGAGCAGCGCCTCGGAGTGGTAGTTGCGGCCCACCTTCGGGGAGGCCGCCGCCCGGAACGCGTTCGTCTTGGGGTCGTAGAACTGTGCCTTGAGGATGTTGCTGCCGCTGCGGCCCCGGTAGTCGGCGGAGCCGTTGGACGTGAACACGGTGTCGTCCGGCATCAGGACGCTGTTCAGGTAGCGCGTGCCCTGGGGGAGGTCGGGGCCCGCCTCGAAGACCGGGTTGTCCTTCTTCAGGTCGATCACGGCCGTGCGCCGCGTCGCCTTCTTCGACTCGCCGACACCTCCGCCGCCCAGGATCATCACCTTCTGGTCCTGCGCGGGTGGCAGCAGCACCGAGGCGGAGGTCTCGGTCTTGTCGGCGTCCGTGAGGCCCGGCACCTTCTCGAAGGTGTTCTTCTCCAGGTCCCACAGGCCGGGCACGCGGCCCAGGGTGGCGGGTCCGTAGCCGGCGTTGGAGGCCGGGTAGAACAGCTTGCCGCCCTTGGTGAGGAAGAGGGCGGGATAGGTGGGGAAGTAGCGCTTGGGGCCCGGGGTCCACTTCTTGGTCTTCGGGTCGTAGATCTCGTTGTCCCCGGGGTCGATCGCCCCGACGTCGTCGAGACCGGAGACGGCCAGGACCCGTCCGTCGTCGAGGCCGACGAGGGTCGGGTACCAGCGTGCCTTGTCCATCGGGTCGACGGGGATGTACCTCTCGGCCTTCGGATCGAACTCGTACGCCGCTCTGATCCCCTGGAAGTCCTGCTTGTCCATGGTGATCTTCTCGGAGAGGCCGTACGTGTTGTCCGCGTCCTTGCCCTTCAGGCCGACGATCTCGTACTGCGCCTGCTTGGCGGTGATCGAAACGGGCCCGGCCTCGGCCGCCTCGACGAAGACGCGGGCCTCGCTCGGGACGACCTTCGTCACCCAGGGCTGCATGACCCCGGCCGCGTTGTACGTGATCTTCTGGGTGCGCTTCGCCTTGGGGACGGTGACGTCGAACCGGCTGACGTACTCGACCCCGGCGGGCGAGCGGAAGCGGGTGCCCTTCTTCAGGACCACCGGTTTGTCGGGGTTCTCGTTCTTGACGCGCATTCCGCCGCCGGCCCGCTCGACCTCGCCGTCGAGGAGTTCGTAGCGGGCGGTGCCGCCGGCCACCAGGAGCCGTCCGTCGGGGAGTTGGGCGTGTCCGGCGCAGAAGAAGTCGTCGGGGGTGGCGATCTTCCTGAAGGTGTCCGTCCTCGGGTCCCAGAGGATCGTGTCGAAGGACCCCTTGTCGAACTTCTTCTGCTCGTTGCCCGAGCCCGCGACGATCAGGACCTTGCCGGTGTGGAGCAGGGCCGCGTGGATGGCGTTGGTGCGGAACTCCTCGGGGATGTCGATCGCGCTCCAGGAGCCGTACTTCGCTTTGTATCCGGGCTGGGCGATCTTGTACTCGTGGTAGCGCTCGCCGGCGAAGCCGAGCACGGCGGGAGCGTTGAGACCGGCGAGGAGGGCGACGCCTCCGATGCCCAGGACGGTCTTCTTGGTCTTCTTGGTCTTCTTCGACGGTTGGAAGGCCATGGCCTAGTTGCCTCCTGTCGGGGTGCTGGAGACCGGGGCGACGGCGCCGGTGGCGATCGCCGGTTCCTCGCACTCCCTGCTTTCTCTGCTTTCTCTGCTCTCCCTGGCTTCCCTGCGGTTCTTGAGGCGGGTGGCGATCCACACCCCGACCGGGGCAAGGGAGATCGCCATGGCGAGGACGGCCCAGGTGCGCATGGCCACATGGGTGTGGCCGAGATGGACGGAGGCGACGAGCGAGGTCGCCAGGAACGCGGCCCAGAAGAGGTGGACGCGGAAGGTGAGCAGCCGGTCGGGGCTGGCGTCCCCACCCTTGGGCGTGACGACGAACCGGCTGGGGCGGCGGAGCAGGGCCGCGCCGAAGGACTTCAGGTAGATCGGCGCGGAGAGCGCCGACATCGCCATGCCGGCGAGCCCACCGGAGCCCTCGGGCTCGTGGGGCGAGACGTTGTGCCGCCGGTTCCACAGGTACAGCCCGATCTGGAGGGCGGCGGCGTCGCTGTAGAGCATCAGCCAGACGGAGGCGGCGACCTGGGTGCCGGAGGCCCCGAACCAGAGGAAGAGGAAGCAGCTCAGAATGCCGAGGAACCAGTTGACGGCGGTCATCGGGTAGTAGACGAGCATGAGCGTGTACGAGAAGAGCCGGCCCGGGGGCATGGTGAAGGGCGCCTTCCAGTACTGCTTGAAGAGCGTCTCGTACGTGCCGCGCGACCACCGCATCTGCTGGGTGAAGAAGTCGGTCCAGGAGGCGGGTCCCTCGCCGACGGCGAGCACGTCGGGCGTGTAGACGGACCGCCAGTGGTGCCCGGTGAGCGGATTGCGGCGGCGGTGCAGTTCGAACCCCGTGGCCATGTCCTCGGTGATGGAGTCGCACAGTCCGCCGATCTGTCTGACGGCCGCGATGCGTACGACGTTGTTGGTGCCGACGAACATGGGGGCCCGGTAGCGGTTGCCGGCGCGCTGGATGAGCGCGTGGAAGAGGAACTGCTGCGACTCGGCGGCCTTGGTGACGGGGTGGGCGTAGTTCCCGTACACCTGGGGGCCGACGACGAAGGCGACGTCCGGGTCGCGGAAGAAGCCCGTCATCCGCTCCAGGAAGTTGGGGAGCGGGACGTGGTCGGTGTCCACGGAGGCGTAGAAGTCGTACTCGTCGCCGTGCATGGCGATCCACGCGTTGTAGTTGCCGTGTTTGGTACGGGCCTTGTGGACGCCCTTGTCCCGGTTCCACTCGGGGACCCCGTGCCGGCTGAAGTGCCGTACGCCCAGCTCGGCGCAGAGCGCCCTGGCCTGCTCGTCGTCGCCCTCGTCGAGGAGCCAGACGTCCAGGGGGCCGGTGTGGTGGACGCGGGTCGCGCCTTCCAGGGTGGCCCGGACCATCGCGAGGGGTTCCTTGCCGGGGACGTACGTGGTGAGGAAGGCGACGCGGGTGCCGGACTCGGGTTCTACGGGGACGGGGTCGCGGGCGACCATCGTGGCGTGGGCGATGGACACCACGTTGACGACCATGAACAGCTCGATCAGCCCGATGGCGACGAGCATCACGATGTCGAGATCGACCATCCATCTCTCACCGGCCTCGCGCTCCACCCAGTGGGTGGGCCAGACGAGGTAGACGAGCAGGGCGCCGGTGAGCAGGGGCGCGAGGGTCATGAGCAGGACGGCGCGTATTCGGCGTGGCTCGCGGGACAGGAGCGAGACGTACCGCACCTGGTACGGGGATCCGGCCGGGGCCTCGCTGAGGGGTCCGGCGAGTCGGCTGTGGGTGTCGTAGTCGTAGCCCTCCGGCCGCACAGCGCCCTCCAGTGATCGAACGAGCCGATGTCCCCACCAAAGGGGAGATATGACGGCGAGTCGACCTGGGTGCGTCCGGACGGGTGAGCGTGCACGGGGGTGGTTTAGCGGGCGAGAGGGGCCCGTCAGCCGGTGCGGATCATGCAGATCATGGGGAGAGGTGGCGCTCCACCGTCTCCACCTTGGAGGTCAGACCGTCGGTCACTCCGGGGCGGATGTCCGCCTTGAGGACGAGGGAGACGCGCGGCGCGCGTTTCTCGACGGCGGCGACGGCACGTCTGACGACGTCCATGACCTCGTCCCAGTCGCCCTCGATGGACGTGAACATGGCGTCGGTGCGGTTGGGGAGGCCGGATTCGCGGACGACGCGGACGGCGTCGGCGACGTACTCCCCCACGTCCTCGCCGACGCCGAGAGGCGTCACGGAGAAGGCGACGATCATGCCTTGGCCACCCCGTCCTGTTCCTGGCGCGCACGGGAGGCGATGACTGCGTCGACCGCGTCCTCGGTCTCGCGGCGCAGCCTGCGCTCGGCGAAGAAACCGCCGGTCGGGAGGACGGAGAGGAGGAAGTAGAGGGCGGCGGTCCTCAGGGGCCACTTGGCGCGGTTCCAGGCGTCCGCCCAGAAGATCACGTAGAGGATGAAGAGGATTCCGTGGACCGCGCCCATGACGGGCACCGCGTTGAAGTCCGTGGTCCGCTTCAGCACCGAGCAGACCAGCAGGAGGAGGAAGGAAACGGCTTCGGGGGCCGAGACCAGGCGCAGGCGGCGGAGGGCGGAGGCGGTCTTGATGTCCACGGGTCACCTTCGGTGGGTGCGAGGGGGTCGCTTTGTGAATGGATGCACAAACGTTCGCCCATTCTGACATTCGCGGCTGGGGCGACCGGAACGGGGGTGCGGACGGATGTTCAGCCCCTAGGGGGAGGTTCAGGGGCGATCTCCACCTTCGGGATCTGTTGCCGGGGGTGCTCGGCGGGCTACCTTCGCCCCGTGGCGATGTTTCGACTTCAAGGCAGCAAGGTGCTGGCCATCGACATGACCGGGGACGCCGTCAAGGCGAAGAACGGCTCGATGGTGGCGTACGACGGGCAGATGGACTTCAAGAAGCTCAGCGGCGGCGGTGAGGGCATCCGGGGGATGGTCACCCGGCGGATCACCGGCGAGCAGATGACACTGATGGAGGTGAAGGGACACGGCACGTGCTGGTTCGCCGACCGCGCCTCCGAGATCAACCTTGTCGGCCTCCAGGGGGACAAGCTGTACGTCGAGTCGAGCAACCTGCTGGCGACCGACTCGGGCCTGCGCACGGGCACGTCCTTCACCGGCATGCGCGGCGCCTCGCAGGGCAACGGCCTGTTCACGACGACCGTCGAGGGACACGGCCAGGCGGCGATCATGTCGGACGGGCCGGCGGTGGTGCTGCGCGTCAGCCCGCAGTTCCCGCTGACGGTCGACCCGGGGGCGTACATCGCGCACCAGGGCAACGTCCGACAGTCCTTCCAGTCCGGCGTGACGTTCCGCACGCTCATGGGCGAGGGCGGCGGCGAGGCCTTCCAGATCCGCTTCGAGGGCGACGGCCTGGTGTACGTCCAGCCCAGTGAGCGCAACACGATCGCCGGGGATGTGTGACATGCCCTTCCGTGAGATCAACTCCAAGATGGTCGAGGCGACCCTCATGCCCGGCCAGCGCGTCTTCAGCCAGCGCGGGGCGATGCTCGCCTACAAGGGCGAGGTGTCCTTCACGCCCAACCTGCAGGGCGGCCAGGGCGGGATCATGTCGATGATCGGCCGCCGGGTCGCCAATGAGGCCACCCCGCTGATGACCGTCGAGGGCAGCGGCACCGTCCTCTTCGGGCACGGCGGCCACCACATCCAGGTCATCAGCCTCACCGGTGACACGCTGTGCGTCGAGGCGGACCGTCTCCTCGCCTTCGACGGCACGCTCCAGCAGGGCACGATGTTCATGGGCTCGCAGGGCGGCGTCATGGGCATGGTCCGGGGACAGGTGACGGGCCAGGGGCTGTTCACCACCACCCTCAAGGGGCACGGCTCGGTCGCCGTCATGGCGCACGGCGGGGTGATCGAGGTGCCGATCACGCCCCAGCGCCCGGTCCACGTCGACCCGCAGGCGTATGTCGCGCACCACGGCGACGTCCGCAACAAGCTGTCCACCGCGCTCGGCTGGCGCGACATGGTGGGCCGCGGCTCGGGCGAGGCGTTCCAGCTGGAGCTCAGTGGCAGTGGTGCGGTGTACGTCCAGGCGTCGGAGGAGAAGCTGTGACCACCTACCCGGGCGCCGGGCCCGTCGTCCACGACCCGATGACGCTGCCGTCGGACGACAACGTCAACAACTACACCTTCTGCGTGGAGCTCAAGGGGAGCCAGTGGTTCCTGCAGAAGGGGAAGATGATCGCCTACTACGGCTCGATCGACTTCAACGGCATCGGACATGGCCGTCTGGACCGTCTTGTCCGTACGTCTTTTCATTCGCCTCTGCACGCGAGCGACTGGGTCGTCGCCGAGGGTTCGGGCAAGATGCTCCTCGCCGACCGGGCCTTCGACGTGAATTCGTATGATTTGGAGGAGGGCAACCTGACCATTCGCTCGGGCAACCTTCTCGCTTTTCAGCCAACTCTCGCGCTCAAGCAGTCGATCGTGCCGGGCTTCCTCACCCTCATCGGAACGGGCAAGTTCGTGGCCGCCTCGAACGGCCCGGTGGTGTTCATGGAACCCCCGATCCGGGTGGACCCGCAGGCCCTGGTCGGCTGGGCCGACTGCCCCTCCCCCTGCCACCACTACGACCACGGGTACATGACGGGCCTGATGGGCGGTCTACGTGCGATGACGGGCATCGGCGGGGCCTCCGGCGAGGAGCACCAGTTCGAGTTCGTCGGGGCCGGCACGGTACTGCTCCAGTCCAGCGAGACACTGATGGCCGAGCAGGCCACGGGGATGGTTCCGCACGAGCCCGGGGTGCCCGGTGGCGGCGGGGCCCCCGCAGGTCATCCACAGCAACCGGGGGCACCGCGTCTTCCCGGACAGCTCGGTGACCTCCAGCGTCGCTTCGGGCTGTGAGCGGTAGTCTGCAGAGTGTGACGTCGAACATGTGCGCGCCGTCATACCACCCTCACTAGTTCGCCTTTCAACCTTTTAGGTAGACTTCATTCATGGAGACCGAGACGGCCACAAGCTGGCTGACCGACGCGGAGCAGTGCGCCTGGCGCACCCACCTGGAGGTCAACAGGTTGTTGGCATACCAGCTCGAAAAGGACCTGCAACCGTTCGGCCTGACGATGAACGACTACGAGATCCTCGTGAACCTCTCCGAATCCGAAGACGTGCGCATGCGGATGAGCGACCTCGCGTCCGCCACCCTCCAGTCCAAGAGCCGGCTCTCCCACCAGATCACCCGCATGGAGAACGCGAACCTGGTCCGCCGCGAGAACTGCGAGTCCGACCGGCGGGGCCTGTACGCGGTGCTCACCGAGCAGGGCATGGAGACGATGAACAAGGTCGCGCCCCATCATGTGGCATCCGTCCGGCGGCACTTCATCGATCTGCTGACCCCGGAGGCACTGGCCGAGCTCAGCACGTCGCTCAAGCCGATCGCGCAGCACCTGCGCGGCCACCAGGGCCGGCCGTAGGGACTGCCCGACCGATCAGATGACCGGCAGGCGGAGCTCGAACAGGGCTCCGCCCACGGTCGCCTCACGCACGGTCAGCGTGCCGCCGTGCCGTACGGCGACGTCCCGGGCGATGGCCAGTCCGAGCCCGGCACCGCCGTCGTCGCGGCTGCGGGCGGCGTCGAGCCGTACGAACCGCTCGAAGACCCGCTCCCGGTCGTCCACGGGCACCCCGTCCCCGTCGTCGGCGACCTGGACCACGGCCCGACCTTCCTCCCGCCGCACGGACACGGTGACCGCCGACCGGGCGTGCCGCTGCGCGTTGTCCAGCAGATTGGCGACCAGCCGCCCCAACTGCGTCCGGGAGCCGGCCACTTCCACGGCACCTGCCTCGACCGTCAGTCCGGCCCGGCCCTCCGCCTGTTCGCGGACCACCTCCGCGAGGTCGAAGCGCGCGTCTGCGGGCCGCTCCCCCGCGTCCAGCCGGGCGAGCAGCAGCAGATCGGCGGCGAGCCGCTGCAGCCGTACGGTGTCCTCGACAGCCCCGTCCACGTCCAGCAACTCCGGGTGTGCGGCGCCGACTTCGAGCTGGGTGCGCAGGGAGGCGATGGGGCTGCGCAGTTCGTGCGAGGCGTCGGCGACGAACCGGCGCTGGCGTTCCACGGAGGTCTCCAGGGCGGCGAGTGTCTCGTTCGTGGTCCGGGCGAGCCTGGCCACCTCGTCGTGCGTGTCCGGCACCGGGACGCGCCGGGCGAGGTCCTCGGAGGCCGTGATCGCGGCCATCTCGGCCCGGATGCCCTCGACGGGGCGCAGCGCGCGCCGGGTGACCAGCCAGGTGACGCCCGCGACGACGCCGAGGAGCAGCGGGAACCCGATCAACATGACGGTCAGCGCGGTGCTGACGGCGCTCTGTTCGGCGGAGAGCGGCGCGCCGGCGTGGACGGTGAGTGTGCCCTTGTCGTCGACCTCGACCCGCACGGTCGCGAACCGGTAGTCGGCCTCGTCGCCCTCGACGGTCGCCGACCCGTCGGTGAAGGAGACGTCCTCGTCGATCTCGCCGGGCGAGAGTGAGCCGTCGTCCTCGTCTTCCCCGGCCCCGCTGCCGTCATGGCCGTCGGCCGTGGACGCCGGCGCCTGCGGGCGCACGGCCGCCACACCCGTGCCGCTGATCCGCTCCAGGTCCTCGCTGGCCGCGACCAGCCGTCCGGCGGCGTCGACGACCTGTACGGGCCGGTCGTCGGCGTCGAGCGACAGTTCGCCGTACGCCGTCCCGGCCGCCAGGTCGGCGGCGACCGCCCGCGCGGTCCGCTCCGCCTGGGTACCGGCCTGGCCGCTGAGGTTGGACCACAGGGAGAGCAGGACGGCGGTCCCGGCGGCGACCAGCGCGACGGCGACCACGACGGTGGCGCCGAGGGTCGCCCGGGCCCGTACGGAGCCGAGAGCGCGTCTCACCGCGGCACCTCCAGCCGGTATCCGGCGCCGCGCACGGTACGGATCAGCGGGGCGCCGAGCTTCCGGCGCAGTGTGCTGACGTACACCTCGACGATGTTCGGGTCGCCGTCGTACGCGAAGTCCCAGACGTGCTCCAGGATCTGCGCCTTGGACACCACCTCGCCGGCCCGCAGGACGAACTGCTCCAGTACGGCGAACTCCTTCGCCGTGAGGGTGACCTCGCTGTCGCCGACGTGGACGCGGTGGGCCGCGGTGTCGACCGTCAGCTCGCCGACCGTACGGACGGGCGAGGCACCCGCCGACCCACGTCGGCGCAGCAGCGCCTTCACCCGGGCGACCAGGACGACGTAGGAGAAGGGCTTGGTCAGATAGTCGTCGGCGCCGGTGTCGAGGCCCTCCGCCTCGTCGTACTCGCCGTCCTTGGCGGTGAGCATGAGGATCGGTACGTCGTGGCCGGCGGCGCGCAGGGCCGCGCAGACGCGGTAGCCGTTGAGGCCGGGCAGCATGATGTCGAGGATCACCAGGTCGTACGGCGTCTCGGTGGCCCGGTGCAGGCCCTCGCGGCCGTCGTGGACGACATCCACGGCGTATCCCTCGGCGGTCAGGCCCTTGGCGAGCGACAGGGCCAGTCGCTTCTCGTCCTCGACGATCAACAGTCGCATGCGTACAGCCTCGCAAAACGAAGCTGAAGACGCCTTCAGGTGCCTTCAGGTCCGCTTCAGCCGCCGTCGGGCAGCTTGGTTCTCGTCATCGAAGCGGAGCGAATCGCCGCTGAACCGACCGAACCGAGCGAAGAGGCAGGAAATTCCATGAAGCGGAACATCGTCATCGCCACCCTCACCGCCACCGCCCTGGCCGGCGGCACCGTCGCGGCCTTCGCGGCGGGCGACGACGGGCCGGCGGCGCGGGATCGGGCGGGAACGAACGTGCGGGTGGTCTCCGACCGGGACGACGACACCGCCGACTCCGACGACACGGCCGACGACGCGTCCGACGACCGTACGGCTGTTCGCAGCAGCGCCGTCACCGCCGCCGAGGCCGTCGCGGCAGCGCTGCGGCACACCCCCGGCACCGCGGTCTCCGCCGAACTGGAGGACGACGGCGCCGACGCCGGCACGTGGGGCGTGGAGGTCGTGCGGGGCGACGGCGCCGAGTACGACGTCAAGGTCTCCGGCACCGGGAAGGTGCTGGGAGCGCAGCGTGACACCGACGACGACAACGACAGCGACGACCGCGCCGAGTTCGCCGCGCTGAAGGGCGCGAAGTTCGACGCCGGGGAGGCCGCCGTTGCCGCCGCGGCGAAGGGCACGGTCACCGAGGTCGGCGCCGACGACGAGAACGGCGCCGTGGCGTGGAGCGTGGAGACCGTGAAGGACGGCGGGGCGAGCGAGTGGAAGGTCGCCCTCGACACGGGCAAGGTCACGCAGGACCACTCCGACGACGACTGAGAACGCCCCCGCCGCGCTTGCCCGTCCCGTCCCGCACCTGGGGGCTGCGCCCACAGACCCCGCCAGGGCCCTGAACGGGCCTGGCCCTCAATCGCCGGACAGGCTGGAATGCCCCCGCCAGCAGGACCGTCACGCCGGTCAGGGCGAAGCAGGCGCCCACCGGCAGGTGTCCGGCGAGGACTCCGGCTCCCGCCGCGCCGATCGTGCTCCCCGCGTTGGTGGCCGTGTTGACCCACGCACCGGCCCGGACGCGTACCTCCGGCGTCACCGCCTCGTCGGCGATGAGATACGCGGTGGTGAGGGCCGGGGACACGAAGACGCCGGCCAGCGTCAGGGCGAGGGTGAGAGTGCCCAGGCCGGGGGCGAGCCCCGCGCCGAGGAGTGCCAGGCCCAGGCCGAACGCCAGCAGGGCGAGCCGGACCCTGGCGGGCCTGCGCCAGGCCACGGCGCCGTTGAGCAGCCCACCGACGGCGCTTCCGGCGGACAGGGCGGCCAGTACCCAGGCCACGCTCGCGCCGCCGTGGCCGCGCTGCCCGGCGAACACGACAACCAGAAGGTCGAGCGAGCCGAGGGCGAGCCCGACACCGGCGGCGGCACCGACAGGGCCCCGGATGCGGCCCAGCACGCGTCGGCCGCCGCCTGTCCCCCGTGGGGCCTTGCGTGCGGCGGGGCGCATCCCCCGTACCGCAGGCGAGGTCACGAAACCGGCGGTGCCCGCCGCCATCAGGGCAGCCCCGACGACGATGCCGACGGCCGGCACCGTGAAGCCGGCGAGAACACCCACCAGCAGCGGCCCGGAGACGAACAGCAGTTCCTCGGCGACGCCGTCGAGGCTGTACGCCCGCTGCAGCAGCTGCCGGTCCTCGGCGATCCCGCTCCACACGGCCCGCATGGTCGGCCCGAGGGGCGGCACACAGGCACCCGCGAAGGCGGTGAGGGAACCCAGGACGAACACCGGCGCACCGGGGCGCCAGACGGCCACGGTCAGCAGCCCGAGCGCGGTGAGGTGGGCGAGCAGCAGGGGCACGAGCGCCCGGCGCGGCCCGTACCGGTCGATGAGGGCGGCCCTGGCGGGCGCCAGGAGGACGACGGTGGCACCGAAGAGCGCCATCACGGTGCCGGCCACGGCGTACGAGCCCGAGGCCCGGGTCACGGCGAGCATCACGGACAGCGGGACGACGCCGTAGGACAGCCTGCCGAGCAGGGCGGTGGCGAAGGTGCGGCGGGCGTACGGGATACGCAGGACAGCGGCATAGGAAGGCCGCGTCGAGATCGCGGACATGCGAGGTTCCTCCGGGAGGCGGCGCGTCGAGCGGGCGCCGTGGCAGAAAGGGACGCCGGATCACCACGACGATCGCGCTGCGAGCGCGGGCCGGTCGCGGTGGTGTGGGGCGGCACCTATGCCAGGAGGAGGAACATGCCGGTCAACTTATCAGCGTGGCCCGGGAGTCGACCACCGCGAAAACCTGCCCCGCGCCTGTCCCCGACCGTCAGTTCTCGGTCAGGCCCGCGACGAGTTCGTCCGCCGCCCGGTAGGGGTCCAGTTCGCCCGCCACGATCCGCTCCGCCAGCGCACCCAGCCGCCGGTCACCGCGCAGATCACCGATGCGTTCCCGCAAGGTCGTGACGGCGATCGTCTCGACCTCGTGGGACGCGCGGGCGCGGCGGCGCTCGGCCAGGACGCCGTGCTCCTCCATCCACGCGCGGTGCTTCTCCAGGGCCTCCACCAGTTCGTCGATGCCCTCCGACCGTGACGCGACCGTCTTCACGATCGGGGGGCGCCAGTCGCCGGGTGCCCTGGACCGGCCCAGGCCGAGCATGTGGTTCAGCTCACGGGCGGTGGTGTCGGCGCCGTCCCGGTCCGCCTTGTTGACGACGTACACGTCGCCGATCTCCAGGATCCCCGCCTTGGCCGCCTGGATGCCGTCGCCCATCCCAGGGGCGAGGAGCACCACGCTGGTGTCGGCCTGCGCGGCGATCTCCACCTCGGACTGGCCCACGCCGACCGTCTCGACCAGGATCACGTCGCAGCCCGCCGCGTCCAGGACGCGGATCGCCTGCGGGGCCGCCCAGGCCAGGCCGCCGAGGTGGCCTCGGGTCGCCATCGAGCGGATGTAGACGCCCGGGTCCGACGCGTGGTCCGACATCCGCACCCGGTCGCCGAGCAGCGCGCCGCCGGAGAACGGCGACGACGGGTCGACGGCGAGTACGCCGACCCGCCTGCCCTGCCGCCGGTACGCCGTGACGAGCGCCGAGGTCGACGTCGACTTGCCCACGCCCGGTGATCCCGTCAGGCCGACCACGTACGCGTTGCCCGCCAGCGGGGCCAGCGCGGCCATGACCTCGCGGAGTTGTTCGGACGCCCCCTCCACCAGGGAGATCAGCCGGGCGACGGCCCGCGGCCGGCCTTCCCTGGCCTGGGCCACCAGCGCGGGGACGTCCTGCATCACAACTCCGTTCCGATCACAGCCGTATCGATACCCGTTACGCCTTGGGTACCCGCACGATCAGCGCGTCACCCTGGCCGCCGCCCCCGCACAGGGCCGCCGCGCCGACGCCGCCGCCGCGCCGCTTCAGTTCCAGGGCCAGGTGCAGTACGAGCCGTGCGCCGGACATCCCGATCGGGTGGCCGAGGGCGATCGCACCGCCGTTGACGTTCACCCGATCCGTGGACACCCCGAGGTCCTTGATTGACTGGACCGCGACCGCCGCGAAGGCCTCGTTGATCTCGATCAGGTCAAGATCCTCGACGCCCAGGCCCTCCTTCTCGAGGGCGTGCAGGATGGCGTTGGAGGGCTGGGACTGGAGAGAGTTGTCCGGGCCCGCCACATTGCCGTGGGCGCCGATCTCCGCGATCCACTCCAGGCCGAGTTCCTCGGCCTTCGCCCTGCTCATCACGACCACGGCAGCCGCGCCGTCCGAGATCTGCGACGACGTGCCCGCGGTGATCGTGCCGTCCTTGGTGAACGCCGGGCGCAGCTTGCCCAGGGACTCCGCCGTCGTCTCCGCCCGGATGCCCTCGTCCTGGCTGAAAACGATCGGTTCGCCCTTGCGCTGCGGGATCTCGACCGGCGTGATCTCCGCCTCGAAGACGCCGTTCTTCTGGGCCGCCGCCGCGCGCTGGTGGGAGAGGGCCCCGATCTCGTCCTGCTCGGGGCGCAGAAGACCCAGGCGGGTGTTGTGCTTCTCCGTCGACTCGCCCATGGCGATGTTCTCGAAGGCGTCGGTCAGGCCGTCGTACGCCATCGCGTCGAGCATCTCGATCGCGCCGTACTTGAAGCCCTCACGGGACTTGGGGAGCAGGTGGGGGGCGTTCGTCATCGATTCCTGGCCGCCGGCCACCACGATGTCGAACTCGCCGGCGCGGATCAGCTGGTCCGCCAGCGCGATCGCGTCCAGGCCCGACAGACACACCTTGTTGATGGTCAGTGCCGGGACGTTCATCGGGATGCCGGCCTTGACCGCGGCCTGGCGGGCCGGGATCTGGCCCGCGCCGGCCTGGAGGACCTGGCCCATGATCACGTACTGCACCTGGTCGCCACCGATCCCCGCACGGTCGAGGGCGGCCTTGATCGCGAAGCCGCCGAGGTCGGCTCCGGAGAAGGTCTTCAGCGAGCCCAGCAACCGTCCCATGGGCGTACGCGCGCCCGCGACGATCACCGAGGTACTGCTGTTCGTTCCTGACATGAGGTGCGATCCCCTTTCAGCTGGGGAGCTGAGGAGTGTGAACGAGGGTTTACCTGAATGTACTGAGCGGTAGTCCCGCCGTCATCCAGCCGTCGGTGTGATCGCGCGCACGTTGCGTAACCGTCACCGGAGCGCTGCACTGACACCATGCTGACGCGAATCGACCACATCGGAATCGCCTGTTTCGACCTCGACAAGACCGTCGAGTTCTACCGGGCCACGTACGGCTTCGAGGTGTTCCACTCCGAGGTCAACGAGGAGCAGGGCGTACGCGAGGCCATGTTGAAGATCAACAACACGGACGACGGCGGCGCCTCCTACCTCCAGCTCCTGGAGCCGACCCGCGAGGACTCCGCCGTGGGCAAGTGGCTCGCCAAGAACGGGGAGGGAGTGCACCACATCGCTTTCGGTACGGCGGATGTCGATGAGGAAGCCGCGGACATCCGCGAGAAGGGCGTACGCGTTCTGTACGAGGAGCCACGGCGCGGCTCCATGGGGTCGCGGATCACCTTTCTGCACCCCAAGGATTGCCACGGAGTACTGACAGAACTGGTCACTTCGGCGGCTGTTGAGTCACCTGAGCACTGACCCTCGTACATATGGGCCGGTAGGGTTGGGCACGGCCGCTCCCCTGTTGTCGGGAAGCGGTCCGGGTCCCGGTGTGTGGAGGTGCGGGATCCGAGGGCCGGGGTACAGGTTTCGGGGGCCGAGGGTGAGGGCGGAAGTCCGTGCTTCGCCGTTGATCTGACACCATTCCCCGGGGGCCCCGTCCGGCGGATGGACGTGGCTCGTTCGGAGAAGGTTGCGACCAGGGGACGGATGGGACCGCGCAGTGCGGGGCTACGAACGCCAGGAGCGAGAGCCGGCGGCTGACGTCGACCACCTCTCTCGGTTCGAGGCCGAGATGGAGCGGCTGAAGACCGAGCGGGAAAAGGCGATTCAGCACGCCGAGGACCTCGGCTACCAGGTCGAGGTACTGCGCGCCAAGCTTCACGAGGCGCGCCGAACCCTCATGTCCCGGCCCGCCTATGACGGCGGAGACATCGGCTATCAGGCCGAGCAGTTGCTGCGGAACGCCCAGATCCAGGCGGACCAGCTGCGCCAGGACGCCGAGCGCGAGATGTCCCAGGCACGCGCCCAGACCCAGCGAATCCTGCAGGAGCACGCCGAACAGGCGGCCCGGTTGCAGGCCGAGCTGCACCAGGAGGCGGTCACCCGTCGCCAGCAGCTCGACCAGGAGCTGTCCGAGCGGCGCCAGACCGTCGAGTCGCACGTCAACGAGAACGTGGCGTGGGCCGAGCAGCTGCGGGCCCGCAGCGAGTCCCAGGCGCGCCGGCTCGTCGACGAGTCACGGGCCGAGGCCGAGCAGGCGCTGGCCGCCGCCCGGGCCGAGGCCGAGCGGGTCGCCAACGAGGCGAGGCAGCGGCTGCAGAGCGAGGGCGAGTCCGCCCGCGCGGAGGCCGACCAACTGCTGCGCCGGGCCCGCGCCGAGGCTGAGCGCCTCCTGAACAGCGCGACCTCCGAGGCCCGCGAGGCCGCCGACCACGCCGAGCAGCTGCGCAGCTCCACGGTGACGGAGTCGGACAGCGCCCGCCGTCAGGCCACCGAGCTGAGCCGCGCCGCCGAGCAGCGGATGCAGGAGGCCGAGGCCGCCCTGCGGGAGGCGCGCGCCGAGGCCGAGAAGGTCCTCACCGAGGCGAAGGAGACCGCGACCAAGACGATCTCCAGCGCCGAGTCGGCCAACGAGCAGCGCACACGTACGGCGAAGGAACAGGTCGCCCGGCTGGTCACCGAGGCCAGCCAGGAGGCCGAGGCCACCAAGGCGTCCGCCGAGGAACTCGTCGCCGACGCCAAGGCCAAGGCCGAGAAGATCGTCGCGGAGGCCGAGGAGACCGCCCGCAGTCTCACCGCCGAGGAGACCGCCTCCCAGCTCGCCAAGGCGGCCCGCACCGCCGAGGACGTCCTGAACAAGGCGTCCGAGGACGCGAAGTCCACCACCAGGGCTGCCACCGAGGAGGCCGAGCGCATCCGCGCCGAGGCCGAGGCGGAGGCGGACCGGCTGCGCGCCGAGGCGCACGACATCGCCGAGCAGCTCAAGGGCACGGCGAAGGACGACACCAAGGAGTACCGCGCCAAGACCGTCGAGCTTCAGGAAGAGGCCCGGCGACTGCGCGGCGAGGCCGAGCAGCTGCGCGCCGACGCGGTCGCCGAGGGCGAGCGCATTCGTGCGGAGGCGCGCCGTGAGGCCGTCCAGCAGATCGAGGAGGCGGCCAGGACCGCCGAGGAACTGCTCGCCAAGGCGAAGGCAGACGCGGACGAGACGCGCCAGACCGCCCAGTCGGACAGCGAAAAGGTCCGTACGGAGGCCATCGAGCGCGCGACGACACTGCGCCGGCAGGCCGAGGAGACCCTGGAGCGCACCCGCAAGGAGGCCGAGCGGCACCGCGCGGAGGCCGTCGAGCAGGCCGAGGGCATCGCGGCGGACGCCGAGCAGGCCGCGCGTGAGCTGCGCGAGGAGACCGAGCGGGCGATAGTGGTGCGCCGCGACGAGGCCGCCGCCGAGCTCACCCGGCTGCAGACGGAGGCCGAGGACCGGCTGACCGCGGCCGAGCAGGCACTCACCGACGCCCGCGCGGAGGCCGACCGGAGCCGCCGCGAAGGGTCCGAGGAGGCGGAGCGGCTCCGTTCCGAGGCCGCCGAGCGCATCCGCAGCCTCCAGGCACAGGCCGACGCGGAGATCCAGCGGCTGCGCGACGAGGCGGCGGCCGACGCGTCCGCGTCCCGGGCGGAGGGCGAGGCCATCGCCGTACGTCTGCGGTCCGAGGCGGCGGCCGAGGCCGAGCGGCTGAAGACGGAGGCGCAGGACACCGCCGACCGGGTACGGGCGGAGGCGCAGGCCGCTGCCGAGCGACTGGCGACGGAGGCGTCGGAGACGCTGGCCGCCGCCCAGGAGGAGGCCGCCCGGCGTCGCCGCGAGGCCGAGGAGACCCTCGGTTCCGCCCGCCAGGAGGCCGACCAGGAACGCGAGCGGGCCCGCGAGCAGAGCGAGGAGCTGCTGGCGTCGGCGCGCAAGCGCGTGGAGGACGCCCAGGCCGAGGCCGTACGGCTGGTCGAGGAGGCGGACCGCCGGGCAGGCGAGATGGTCTCGGCGGCCGAACAGCACGCCCAGCAGGTGCGGGAGTCGGTGTCCGGGCTGCACGAGCAGGCCCAGGAGGAGATCCAGGGGCTGCGCTCCGCCGCCGAGCACGTCGCCGACCGGATGCGGCGCGAGGCGCAGGAGGAGTCGGACCGGGTCCGTGCCGATGCCTACTCCGAGCGGGAGCGGGCCTCGGAGGACGCGAGCCGGGTGCGGCGCGAGGCGTCGGAGGCGTCGGAGCACGCCAAGGCGCTCGCCGAGCGCACGGTGGGCGACGCGATCGCCGAGGCGGAGCGGCTGCGCCAGGACGCCGCGGCGCACGCCCAGCGGGTGCGTACCGAGGCGTCGGACACCATCGCGGGTGCCGAGCAGGACGCGGCGCGCAGCCGTGCGGAGGCGCGCGAGGACGCGAACCGGATCCGTTCGGACGCGGCGACCCAGGCCGACACGCTGATCACCGAGGTGACGGTGGAGGCGGAGCGCCTCACCGAGGAGACCAACGCCGAGGCGGAGCGGGTCCGGGCCGAGTCCGTGGCCGCGGCCGAGCAACTGCTCTCGGAGGCGACCGGGGAAGCGGAGCGGCTGCGGGCCGAGGCCGCCGACACGGTCGGCTCGGCGCAGCAGCAGGCGGAGCGGATCCGGGCCGAGTCCGAGCGGGTCAAGGCCGAGGCGGCGGCGGAGGCCGACCGGCTCATGTCGACCGCGCGCGACGAGGCCGACAGCACGCTGGACGAGGCCCGCAAGGAGGCCAACAAGCGGCGCTCCGAGGCGGCCGAGCAGGTCGACACGCTGATCACGGAGACGGCCGCCGAGGCCGACAAACTGCTGTCCGAGTCGCAGCAGGCCGCGCAGAAGACGACCGCGGAGGCCGAGGCACAGGCCGACTCGATGGTGGGCGCGGCCCGCACCGAGGCCGACCGGCTGGTGTCCCAGGCGACGGCCCGGGGCAACTCGACGGTGGAGAAGGCCCGCACGGACGCGGACGAGCTGCTCGTCGGCGCGCGCCGGGACGCCACCGCCATAAGGGAGCGGGCGGAGGAGCTGCGCGACCGCATCACGGCCGAGATCGAAAGCCTGCACGAGCGGGCCCGCCGTGAGGCCGCCGAGACCATGAGGTCGACCGGCGACCGCTGCGACGCGCTGATCACGGCCGCCGAGGAGCAGCTCGCCAAGGCGGAGGCGAAGGCCAAGGACCTGGTCTCGGAGGCCAACTCCGAGGCGGGCAAGGTCCGTATCGCCGCCGTCAAGAAGGCCGAGGGGCTCCTGAAGGAGGCCGAGCAGAAGAAGACCTCGTTGATCCGGGAGGCCGAGGAACTGCGGGCCGAGGCGATCCGCGAGGCGAAGGCCACGGTCGAGGAGGGCAAGCGCGAGCTCGAGATCCTCGTCCGGCGCCGCGAGGACATTCAGGCGGAGATCTCCCGTGTCCAGGACGTCCTGGAAGCGTTGGAGTCCTTTGAGGCCCCGTCGACGAACAAGGACGGCGGCGTCAAGGCGGGCGCTGCCGTCGGCGTAACTCGTTCGGGTGGCAAGCCGTCAGAGAGCTAGCACGGAGGGCCCGTTGAGGGTTAACGCGGAGAGAGCGCTGTGTGCACTCTGTGCGGCTTTCTGGGGTGTTTGACCAATTCTTTGGCAAGCAGTCCGCCGGTTAGCCACTCAAAAGGGGTCTCATTCTCCATATCAATCGGGTGACTGCTCGATGACACGCCGCTCGGACCCCTAGGATTCCCCCTATCACCTCACCGGTCTCATTCGACAGGAACCCCATGAGCGACACTTCCCCCTACGGCTTCGAGCTTGTGCGGCGTGGGTACGACCGCGCTCAGGTGGACGAACGCATTTCGAAGCTCGTCTCCGACCGTGACAGCGCTCTGGCTCGTATCACTGCTCTGGAAAAGCGCATCGAGGAGCTCCACCTCGAAACGCAGAACGCCCAGGCCCAGGTCAGCGACGCAGAGCCGTCGTACGCCGGTCTCGGCGCGCGCGTCGAGAAGATCCTCCGTCTCGCCGAGGAGGAAGCGAAGGACCTGCGCGAGGAGGCCCGTCGCGCGGCCGAGCAGCACCGTGAGCTCGCCGAGTCGGCGGCCCAGCAGGTGCGCAACGACGCAGAATCGTTCGCTGCGGACCGCAAGTCCAAGGCGGAGGACGAGGGCGTCCGGATCGTCGAGAAGGCCAAGAGCGACGCCTCCCAGCTGCGTCAGGAGGCGACGAAGGACGCGCAGTCCAAGCGCGAGGAGGCGGACGCCCTCTTCGAGGAGACCCGCGCCAAGGCCGCCCAGGCCGCCGCGGACTTCGAGACGAACCTCGCCAAGCGCCGTGAGCAGTCGGAGCGCGACCTCGCGTCCCGTCAGGCCAAGGCCGAGAAGCGCCTCGCGGAGATCGAGCACCGCGCGGAGCAGCTCCGCCTGGAGGCCGAGAAGCTGCGCACGGACGCCGAGCGCCGCGCCCGCCAGACGGTCGAGACGGCCCAGCGCCAGGCCGAGGACATCGTGGCCGACGCGAACGCCAAGGCCGACCGGATCCGTTCGGAATCGGAGCGCGAGCTGGCGGCTCTCACCAACCGCCGCGACTCGATCAACGCCCAGCTGACGAACGTCCGCGAGATGCTCGCCACCCTGACGGGAGCCGCGGTCGCCGCCGCGAGCGCCCCGGTCACGGACGACGAGCCGATCACCCGCGGGGTCCCGGCCCAGCAGTCCCGCTAAACAGCAGGACGGACGGTCGCGCAACCGACCGTAGATGCCCGCACCTCCCTACGGGGGGGTGCGGGCATCCGCGTAGGGGCGCGGGGAACTGCGCGACAAGCCACGACGCCGCGGCACCCGACGACCACCCCGACACGAACCCCCGTTCACCAGAAGTTCCGGCACACGTGACCCCCCGCCCGGCAGAGCCAACTGGCACCGCACGACCCCCCGAACTAGCGTGGCCGCATGATCGAGCTAGAGGGGCTGACCAAGCGGTACGGCGAGAAAATGGCGGTCAACCATCTGACGTTCACCGTCAGACCGGGCATCGTGACCGGCTTCCTCGGCCCCAACGGCGCCGGCAAGTCCACCACCATGCGGATGATGCTCGGCCTCGACCGGCCCACCGCCGGCGACGTCCGGATCGACGGTCAGCACTACAACCGGCTCAAGGACCCCCTCAAGTACATCGGCGCCCTCCTCGACGCCAAGGCCATGCACGGTGGGCGCAGCGCCTACAACCACCTCCTCTGTCTCGCGCAGAGCAATGGCATCCCCTCCTCCCGGGTGCACGAGGTGCTCGACACCGTCGGGCTCACGGCGGTCGCCCGGAAGAAGGCGAAGGGGTTCTCGCTCGGCATGGGGCAGCGCCTCGGTATCGCGGGCGCGCTGCTCGGCGACCCGCGGATCCTGATGTTCGACGAGCCGGTCAACGGCCTCGACCCCGAGGGCATCCACTGGATCCGCAACCTGATGAAATCGCTGGCCGCCCAGGGCCGTACGGTCTTCGTCTCCTCGCACCTCATGAGCGAGATGGCGCTGACCGCCGACCACCTGGTCGTCATCGGGCAGGGACGGCTGCTCGCCGACACCTCCATGGCGGACTTCATCGAGCAGAACTCGCGCTCGTACGTCCGTATCCGCTCCCCCCAGCGCGAGCGGCTGCTCGACGTCCTGTACGCCGCCGGGATCACCGCGGTGCAGGCCGGCGGGGAGACGCTCGAAGTGGACGGCGGGAAGGCCGAGCAGATCGGTGAGCTGGCCGCGCAGCACCACCTCGTGCTGCATGAGCTGAGCCCCCAGCAGGCCTCCCTGGAGGAGGCGTTCATGCAGCTGACCGCCGAGTCGGTCGAGTACCACGCGCACTCCGACACCCCGACCCCGTCCGGCCTCCCGGCCGGTCCCCCGCCCGATTCCGCGGCGGGTTCCTGGGGCGACGGCCGGCAGGAAGGACGGTCATGACGGCCGCTCAGGTCATCCGGTCCGAGTGGACCAAGATCCGGTCGGTAGCGTCCACGGTGTGGACGCTCGGTCTGGCGGCCGTGGTGACGATCGCGCTCGGCGCGCTGATCTCGCTGCTCTTCAAGAACCAGTGGAGCGACCTCAGCGAGAAGGACCGGCTGTCCTTCGATCCGACGTACACGAGCTTCGCGGGGATGAGCCTCGGCCAGCTCGCGATGATCGTGTTCGGGGTGCTCGTCGTGTCGAACGAGTACAGCACCGGCATGATCCGCACCTCGCTGTCCGCCGTACCGCAGCGCGGCACATTTCTCGCCAGCAAGCTCGCGGTGGCGGCCGGGCTCGCCTTCGCGGTCGGCATCGTCACCAGCTTCGCCGCGTTCTTCCTCGGGCAGGCGATGCTGGGCGACCATTCGACGTCGATCGGCGATCCGGGCGTACTGCGCGCGGTCATCGGCGGGGCGCTCTACATGACGCTCATCGCCCTGTTCTCCATGGGCGTGGCCGCGATGCTGCGCAGCCCGATGCTGTCGCTCGGTGTGCTGATGCCGTTCTTCTTCCTGATCTCCAACATCCTGGGCGCGGTCTCGGCGACGAAGAAGGTCGCCCGCTATCTGCCCGACCAGGCCGGCAGCAAGATCATGCAGGTGGTCACCCCGGTCGACAACGACACTCCGTACGGCCCCTGGGGCGGGCTCGCGATCATGGTGGGGTGGGTCGTCGTGGCCCTGCTCGGCGGGTATGCGCTGCTGAAGAAACGGGATGCCTGAGCCCTGTCCCCCGCACTCCCCTCGCACGGTCATGAACCCGACATTTTTAATACTCCTTGGGGGGAACCGTCAGCGTCCGGATAAGCTCCTAACCCTTACGGGGGCGTGTGCCCTGCTGTCCTGAATTTTTCGGTGGGTGCGGAGCATGATCGAGGCAGTCGGCCTGACGAAGCGCTACGGCGACAAGACGGCCGTGTACAACCTTTCCTTCCAGGTGCGGCCGGGATCCGTCACCGGCTTCCTCGGCCCGAACGGGTCGGGCAAGTCGACGACGATGAGGATGATCCTCGGCCTGGACCAGCCCACCTCGGGCCAGGTGACGATCGGCGGCTTCCCCTACCGCAGGCTGCCCAACGCCCCCCGGCAGGTCGGCGCGCTGCTCGACGCGAAGGCGGTGCACGGCGGCCGGTCAGCCCGCAGCCATCTGCTGTGCCTGGCGCAGCTCTCGGGCATCCCGGCGCGGCGCGTGGACGAGGTGCTGGGGGTCGTCGGGCTCCAGGACGTGGCCCGCAAGCGCTCCAAGGGGTTCTCGCTCGGTATGGGACAGCGGCTCGGCATCGCCGCCGCGCTCCTCGGCGACCCCCAGGTGCTGCTCTTCGACGAGCCGGTCAACGGCCTCGACCCGGAGGGCATCCTCTGGGTGCGCAACCTGATGAAGGCGCTCGCGGCGGAGGGCCGGACCGTGTTCGTCTCCTCCCACCTGATGAGCGAGATGGCGCTGACCGCCGACCACCTCATCGTGATCGGGCGCGGACAGCTGCTGTCCGACATGAGCATCAAGGACTTCATCTCCGCCAACTCGGCCGACTTCGCACGCGTACGCACGCCGGAGACCGAGCCGCAGCAGCGCGAGAAGCTGACGGCGGCGCTGACCGAGGCGGGCGGCCAGGTGCTGCCCGAGCAGGACGGCGCGCTGCGCGTCATGGGCCTGCCGCTGCACCGCATCAGCGACCTGGCACACTCCGCCGACGTACGTCTGTGGGAGCTGTCGCCGCACCAGGCGTCGCTGGAAGAGGCGTACATGCGGATGACGCAGGGCGCTGTCGACTACCGCTCGACCGTCGACCAGCGGGCCGGGCTCCAGCAGCAGCTGCCGCCGGGCGCGCAGCCGCCGGTGCAGATGCCGGTCCCGGGACAGGGACAGCCGGGCTGGTACGCCCCGCCGCCGCCCCAGCAGAGCGGTCAGCCGCCGTTCTCGGACCCGGGGCAGCACGGGCAGCCCGCGGGGCCGTACGGCGCCCCTGGCGGCCCCGGCGCTCCCGCCGGCGGCCACGAGAACCCGTACGCGCAGCCCGCCGCGCCTCAGCAGGCGCCCGCCGCTCCCGCCCTGACCAAGCCCGAGGACGCCCGATGAGCACGCCCCAGCAGCCCCCGACGCAGCAGCCGGCGCCGCAGGCCGCGCCCAACTGGCAGGCGGCGCCCGGCACTTCGTACGCGCCCTACACCTCGCCGATCCCGGTCACGCGTACGCACCTCGGTCATGCCCTGGCTTCCGAGTGGACGAAGATCAAGTCGGTGCGCTCCACGATGTGGACGCTCGGGGTCTTCCTGCTCCTCGTCGTCGGCATCGGCCTGCTGGTCGCCGCGCAGACGCAGGACGAGAACTTCGGGAACGTGCCCTACACCATCACCGCGTTCTTCGGGCTGGTCCTCGGGCAGATCTGCCTGATCACGCTGGGCGTGCTGGTCATCTCGTCGGAGTACGGCACGGGCATGATCCGTACGACGTTCACCGCCTCGCCGCAGCGCCACCGGGTGCTCGCCGCCAAGCTGATCATCTTCTTCGCGGTCGCGTTCGTCGTGTCCGCGTTCGCGATCGGTTTCGTCGGCCTGATGACCGAGGCGATGCACAGCGGCGACGAGGGCAAGGCGTGGGGCGGCACTGTCCTCATGGGCGCGCTGTACGTCTCGCTGCTGGGTGTGCTCGCCCTCGCGGTCGGCTCGATGCTGCGTCACTCGGCGGGCGCGATCACCGCGATGCTGGGCCTCGTCCTGGTGCCGGCGATCCTGCCCGCGTTCCTGATGCTGTCCGAGAGCCTGCGGACGATCGGCGAGAAGATGATGGAGTACAACGCGCCCAACGCCCTCGCCAAGATCTTCGGGCTCGACAACGAGAACGCCGCCGGCGGCGCACAGCTCGGCCTGCTCGTCGGAGTGACAGCCGCGGCGATCGTCGGCGCCTTCGTGCTGCTGGACCGCCGGGACGTGTGATTCACCCCAACGCGTGAACTCCCCCGACCGCTGGGCGAGTTCAGGAACCCGCTCAGAACCTCGGCGCGTTACGGGACCGCTGCACCCGCGTGGTGCGGCGGTCCTTCGCGTTCCAGCACGCCTTGTGCCAGTGCCGCCGGTCGTCCACACCCGCGTGCTCGGCCCACGCGACCACGTGCGGGACGCCGGACGGGATCAGCTGGTCGCAGCCGGGGCATCGGTACGTCTTGCCCTGGGCGCCGGCGCCCGCCACATGACGGACGTTCCAGCTCTCGCCCTGCCAGCTCTCGGAGGACTGGAAGCCGCCGTAGCGGCCGGAGTCGTCCTCGTCGGCGCTCCGGCCGGACGAGCCGCCAGGGCCTTGGGGGCGGTTGCGACGCGGGGACACAGGACACCTCACGGAGCGGTTCAGGGGGCACGGATCCCCTCCAGCCTACGCGGCACGATCCGGGGTAAAGATTAGTCACGGCCTCCGGATCCATCTCTCGAACCTTCTCTCGAATCCCCCGTCGGCTCGCCATCGGCACCCCGGCCTCTTCCGCCCGGCTGCTCGATTCTGCAGACAATCCGCCTATCTCTCCGCCAAGCCGTGACTTCGGCACGTGTCGAGCGGTTATGCCGTGCGGGGGAGCTCCGTGTCGGGGCCTAGGAAGCAGGAAAGAGCAATGCGCGTAGGAAGTTTTGTGCTGGCGGCCCAGTTCCCGGGCCAGGGCCAGGGGGAGGCGCTGCACCGGGCGGTCAGGTCCGCCGAGGTCGCCGAGGAGGCGGGTCTCGACACGGTCTGGCTGGCGGAGCACCACTTCGTGCCGTACGGCACCTGCCCGTCCGCGACGACCCTGGCCGCTCTGCTGCTGGGCCGCACCCGGCGCATCCGGGTCGGTACGGCGGTGAGCGTGCTGCCCACCACCCACCCAGTGGCGCTCGGCGAGCAGGCGGCGCTGCTGCATCTGACGTCCGGCGGTCGGTTCACGCTGGGCGTGGGGCGCGGCGGGCCCTGGATCGACCTGGAGGTGTTCGGGACGGGTGTCGAGGCGTACGAGAAGGCGTTCCCGGAATCACTCGATCTGCTGGTCCGCTGGCTGCGCGAACCGTCCGTGTCGGCCGACGGCGACCGCTTCAGGTTCCGTGAAGTGCCCGTCGTACCCAGCCCGTCGGAGTCGCTGACGGACACCGCGGGGCCGGAGGTCGTCGTCGCGTGCACCTCGCCGTCGAGCGTGCGGCTGGCCGCCGAGCGCGGACTGCCGATGCTCCTCGGGATGCATGTCGGGGACGAGGAGAAGGCCGAGATGGTCACCCTCTGGCGGCAGCTCGCGCGTGCGGCTGGGCGCTCGGGGGACGAGATCCGGAGCGCCGCCCATGTGTCGGCCGGTGTCTGCCAGATCGCGGACCGGCGCACGGACGCGGTCGAGACGCTGATGAAGGCGATGCCGGGCTGGCTGCGACAGGGGCTGGAAGCACATGTCACGGTGGACGGCAGGGCCCGTTCGATGCGGGACCCGGTGGCGTACACCGAACTCCTCTGCGGGCTGCACCCGGTGGGCACGGCCAGGCTCTGCGCCGACCGGCTCGCGGCGACCTCAGAACGGACGGGCATCTCACGCTTCGCCCTGCTCGTCGAGGGTTCCGGCGACCTGGCGGCCACCGAGGAGAACGTACGGCGGCTGGGCACCGAGGTGCTCGCCCAGTTGCGCTGAACACCCGGCTGCCGCAAGGAGCTTGCCGCCCCGTACAGAAACACCTCCCGCGTACGGAGCGGCAAGCCGGTGCCCTGATCGCGTCAGCAGTCCCGGAATTCCGGAGACTGGTTCAGCAACTGACTGCGCACCGAGGTGAAGCGGTCCAGCTTGACGTCGACCGAGGCGTCCAACGGGAACACCGCCACCCGGTGGCAGTTCTGGAAGGCCAGCCGGACACCGAAGTGCCGCTGCAGCGCGCCGCGTATCGCGTCACTCGCCAGTGCACGTAGCAACTGGCCCCGTGCCTGCTCGTCCGGCGGCGGCGTCTGGTTGTCGGCGAAGTCTCCGCCGTCCACCTTCAGCTGGGCCACCAGGGAGCTGATCATCTCCCAGGCGTAGGGCAGGGAGGTCCGGACGCAGTCGACGAAGGCAGCTTCGTCGACCTCGCCTCGCTCGGCCTGTTCGAGTAGGGCCGGTGAGACGTCGAGCGACATGAGTTCTCCTCTCGCACCCCCGGATCGCAGGGGTTGACGGACAGGGAAAGGGAGCCCGCGACACCGAGCACGCTCAGTACACGCATCGCGACCTCCCGGTTACTACCGTAGGCAACGGACCGTGACGGCACCAGGAAAACGCGGATACAGGACCGGTCAGAACCGTCCTCGTAGGAACACAATCAGCCAACAACGAACAGTTGCCTCTGGCATGTTCCTTCGGCCCACGGAGCCCTCGTCAGCACTTCTGAGGTGGGCGAATCGCGTGGACCACCGCGCGTCGAGTAGCGTTGCCGACCATGCGTCTCGTCATTGCGCGCTGTTCCGTGGACTACGCGGGCCGGCTCACCGCTCATCTCCCGTCGGCCCCCCGCCTCATCCTGGTCAAGGCTGACGGCAGCGTCTCGATCCACGCGGACGACCGCGCCTACAAGCCTCTCAACTGGATGTCTCCGCCCTGCACGTTGAAGGAGGGGGCAGGAGAAGAGGAGGGGATCTGGACCGTCATCAACAAGGCGGGCGAGAAGCTCATCATCACGATGGAGGAGATTCTCCACGACTCCTCGCACGAACTCGGCGTGGATCCCGGCCTGATCAAGGACGGCGTGGAAGCACACCTTCAGGAACTGCTCGCCGACCGCATCGAGACCCTCGGCGACGGCTACACCCTCATCCGCCGCGAGTACATGACGGCCATCGGTCCGGTCGACATCCTGTGCCGTGACTCCGAGGGCGCGACGGTCGCGGTGGAGATCAAGCGGCGCGGCGAGATCGACGGCGTGGAGCAACTCACGCGCTATCTGGAGCTGTTGAACCGCGACCCGCACCTGGCTCCGGTCCGCGGCATCTTCGCCGCCCAGGAGATCAAGCCCCAGGCCCGCGTCCTCGCCACGGACCGGGGCATCGGCTGCACGGTCCTGGACTACAACGCGCTGCGCGGCATCGAGGACGACAAACTGCGCCTGTTCTGACGCCCGTTCACGACTGTACGGCTCGGCAGGACCGCGTGGCTGTACGACGAAGGGGGCGGGCCCGTTGTCACGGGCCCGCCCCCTTCGTCGTGCTGTCAGATCACCGGCGTCGGCGCCTCGGTGTCGACGGGGGCACTCGCCGGCTCGCTCGCCGGCTCGGTTTGGACGGGGCTGGAGGCCGGGCCGCTGGCCGTGTCGGAGGTGTCCGGAGCGGACTCTGACGGCGACGGGCCGTCGGTCGGCCCGCTCGGTGTCGGCGTCGGTGTCGCCGTGCCGGACGGAGTCGGCGTGGGAGTACCAGGCGTCTCGGACGGAGGCGTCGGCGACGGCGTCACAGACGGCTTGGGCGACGTACCGCCGGTGCTCCCCCCTGTGCTGCTCCCGCCCCCGGGCGTCTTCGTCCCCGTAGGGTCGTCCGACGGCTCCTGGCCGTCCGTCGGCGGCGGCGTCGGGTCGTCCGAGGTGCCCATGGTCCCGTCGGGGCCCGGGTCGGTCGGCCGGCTGGTGGCCGTACCGGTGTCGCCGTTGCTGTCGCTGCCGCCGTTGTCGGCCTTGTCCGCGCCCAGGCTGTCGTCGTCGTCGCCCGGACTCGCGGACGGGTTGACGCCGACCTGGTCGGACGGCGCGTCGTTGTGGTTCGAGGTCGCGCCCAGCGTCACCACCGTGCCGAGCACCGCCGCGAGCAGGGCGCCCGCGCCGACCGCCACGAGGTTGCGCCGGGCACCGCCCACGAGCCGCCGGACGCCCGAGACCTTGTGCGCCCCGCCGCCCCCGGACCGGGACGCGATCACGGTCGGCGCGAAGTCACCGCCCCCGTAGCCGGAACCGGAACCCGTACCGGAAGCCGAACCGGAACCGGCGGGCGACGCCTGGAGCGGCGGGTAGCCCGCGGCCCCGAAGACGGCCGGGATGCCGCCGGGCGGCGACGCCGACTCCTCGTACCGCGCGTCCGGCACCTCCTCGCCCGCCGTCGAACCCGTGCCGAAGCCGAGGCCAGGGGTGTCGCCGGCCCGGTCGGCGGCCAGGGTGAGGGCGCGCCGGCCCGCGACCGTCCCGCGCTTGTCGGCGAGGGCACCGCGCAGGCCGATGGCGGCCTCCAGCTCGCTACGAGCCCGGTCGAGCTGTTCACCGCAGAGCGCGAGGATGCCCAACTCATGGTGGAAATAGGCGCGTTCCGAGACCTCCCCGGCGAGCCGGGCGGCCTCGGCGCCGGAGTGCAGGACGTTTTCCCAGGCACTCCAGTACAGACCGGCCGCGAAGGCGGGCGCCGCCGTGCGGGCCAGTTGCACGGCCGTGCTCTCCTCGTCCTCCCCCGGCGGTGTGGTCACGGGGACCAGCACGTCCAGGGCGGCGAGCAGGGCGTCGGCCTCGGCGCAGACCCGCTCGGGGGTCACGGACGGGTGCCCGGCCCACCAGGCGTAGTGCTGGGCCGCGGTGAACGCCCGGTCCTGGGCTCCCTCGCCGTATCCGGCGGCCTCCAGCTGGGTCCGCACCCCGGCCGCGAGCCGGTAGTGGGAGCCCACCGGGGAGACCAGCGCACAGCCGAGCAGCTCACCGAGGGCGGCGTCCGCGTGGGTGTCGCCGACCAGCGCGGGCAGATGCGCCTGGTGGGGCACCTCACCGCCGAGCGCCACGGCGAACCGCAGGGTCTCCCGCGCGGACACGCTGAGCCGGGAGGCGAGCAGCGGGGCGGGCGCGGCACCCTCGGCGAGCGAGGGCAGCGGTACGTCGTCCTCGTCATCGGTGTCGAAGGGCGCGTCGACCGGGACATCGACCGGAACGTCCTCGAAGACGCCGAACTCGTCGAAGGCGTCGGCGCGGGCACGCAGTTTGTCGCGCTGCCTGAGCAGGGCGCCGGCCTGGACGAACCGCAGGGGCAGGCCCTCGGACTCGAACCAGAGGTCGCCGGCCCAGTTGGCCTCCTCCTCGGTGAGGACGCGGCCGACGGCACGCTCCAGGAGTTCCAGACCGCCGGCCCGGTCGAGTCCGTCGAGGAACAGTTCCTCGATCAGCGCGTCGGCGGACGGCGCGGGCACGTCGGGGGTGGCGCTGACCAGGAAGGCGCACTCGGGGGTCGCGTCGAGGAGTTCGTCGAGCGCGGCGCCGCCGAACTCCACGTCGTCGAGTACGACGACCGCGCCGGCCTCGCGGACGAGGGCGCGCAGTTCGTCCGGTTCCGGCCGGTACAGAGGTGCGCTGTAGACGGCGTAGAAGAGGTCGTAGAGCAGGTCTGTCTGGGTGCGGTGGAAGCCGGTGAGGCGGACCACGCCGTCGGGCGCGAGGTCCGCGCAGTCCGCGGCCACGGCGTCGAGGAGCGTGGTGCGGCCGGAGCCGGCCGGGCCGGTGAGGCGTACGGAACGGCCGCGGGCCAGCAGCCGCACCAGCCGTTCGCGCTCGCCGTCGCGCTCCAGCAGCGGCAGTTCGGGCTGTGCGGGCCCGGGCGGTACGGGTGGTCTGGCGGCGCGGGTGATCTCGACACGTTCGGCCGCCGTGAACTTGGCGGGCCGACCGGGCCGTTCGCCGGGCGGGCAGATCTCTATCTCGCTGCCGTCGACGGGGTTGACCGTGAGCAGGTAGTCGCCGGAGACGAGCTGCGCCGTGCGGGCGAGCGCCGGCGTGTGCTGGCCGAAGTCGTTGGTGAGGGCGTCGCGAGGCGGGCGCTGACGCGGCGTGCTGCCGTCGGCGTCGTGGCCGTACTCCTCGGAGCCCTGGTTGTTCGGGTCCATAAGGTTCAAGCCCCCCAAAAGCGTCGTGTGCGGGTCGACAGGACCCAGGCCCCTCCCGGCCTTGCTGCACACTGCGCTGTCGCTTCTGGTCCGGGCCCGCTCGTGGGATGTCAGGCAGCGGGCGACCGAACCCTAAACCTTCGCACAGTATCTATGACAGGCCGGGGTACCGCGCCGTCCGAGACGTCACAGTCTCGTGAGGATTGTTCCTGAAGCGCGTTTTCACACCCACCGGTTCACACTCTGGGCAGCGACTCCACCCCGATGCCACCCTCGATCGCCAGGATCCGGTGCAGCCGGGTGGCGACCAGCAGTCTCTGCATCTGCGGTGGTACGTCGCGCAGCACGAGCCGTCTGCCGCACCGCCCGCACCGCCGGTGGGCTCCCATGATCACCCCGAGTCCCGTGGCGTCCCAGGAGTCCAGCTCGGACAGGTCCAGCACGAGATCGCCGACGCCCGTGTCGACGGCCGTATGAAGGACCGTACGGGCGTCCGCCGCGCTGCGGACGTCGAGGCGGCCCCCGACGACCAGCTCGGCGTGGTCGCCCCTGATGTACATATGCGCTCCCGTGAGTGCGTGTCGTGCTCCGCGTCGGTAGGTGATGCAACGTCTGACTGCCTGAGGGGCGGTCAGGTTGCCGTCTGTGAGCGAACCGATACTCAATTCACCCCACAGGGTGATACCCCAGGGGTTCGTGCGGTTTCCGTGCCTGTTGACTACTGCGGTACTGCTCAGTGCTTGTAGAAGCCCTGCCCGCTCTTACGGCCGATGTCACCGGCGTCAACCATCCGGCGCATCAGCTCCGGAGGAGCGAACTTCTCGTCCTGCGACTCTGTGTAGATGTTGCTGGTCGCGTGCAGCAGGATGTCGACCCCGGTGAGGTCGGCGGTGGCCAGCGGGCCCATGGCGTGCCCGAAGCCGAGCTTGCAGGCGAGGTCGATGTCCTCGGCGGTGGCGACACCGGACTCGTACAGCTTGGCCGCCTCGACGACGAGCGCCGAGATCAGCCGGGTCGTCACGAAGCCGGCGACATCCCGGTTGACGACGATGCAGGTCTTGCCGACCGACTCGGCGAACTCCCGTGCGGTGGCGAGGGTTTCGTCGCTCGTCTTGTAGCCGCGGACCAGCTCGCAGAGCTGCATCATCGGCACCGGCGAGAAGAAGTGCGCGCCGACGACCCGCTCCGGGCGGTCGGTGACGGCGGCGATCTTGGTGATCGGGATGGCGGAGGTGTTGGAGGCGAGCACGGCGTCGTCGCGGGCGATCTTGTCGAGCGCGCGGAAGATCTCGTGCTTGACCTCCAGCTTCTCGAAGACCGCCTCGACGACGATGTCCGCGTCGCCGACGGCGTCGAGGTCGGTGGTCGCGGTGATCCGCCCGAGGGCGGCCTCCGCGTCCTCCGCGGCCAGCTTGCCCTTGCCCACGAACCTGTCGTACGAGGACTTGATGCCGTCGGTGCCACGGGTGAGCGCTTCGTCGGTGACATCGCGCAGTACGACGTCCCAGCCCGCCTGGGCGGAAACCTGGGCAATGCCGGAACCCATCAGGCCGGCTCCGATGACGGCAAGCTTCCGTGCCACTGTGCGACTCCCCTGACGCGCTGTTTACGTGTGCCTCGTGTAGTGGGCCTCTTCGGCGGACCCTAGCGGTCGTGAGGGTGCTGTGTGACCGGTAAGTAATGCGCGTCACGTCTCATCTGGCGGACATCACACCGACGTGGCTCATTCGGCCCCTCGGACGGCCTAGTTGAGCGGCGGCCGGAGGTCGTCACTACCCTGACCCCATGGTCAATCTGACGCGCATCTACACCAGGACCGGCGACAAGGGCACCACCGCCCTCGGTGACATGAGCCGGGTCGCCAAGACCGATCTGCGGATCTCGGCGTACGCCGACGCCAACGAGGCGAACGCGGTGATCGGGACCGCCGTCGCCCTCGGTGGGCTGGCGGAGGAGGTCGTCAAGGTGCTGACGCGCGTGCAGAACGACCTGTTCGACGTGGGCGCGGACCTGGCGACGCCGGTGGCCGAGAACCCGGAGTTCCCTCCGCTGCGGGTCGAGCAGTCCTACGTCGACAAGCTGGAGGCGGACTGCGACCGGTTCCTCGAAGACCTGGAGAAGCTGCGCTCGTTCATCCTGCCCGGCGGCACCCCCGGCGCGGCCCTGCTGCACCAGGCGTGCACGGTCGTACGCCGGGCCGAGCGCTCGACCTGGGCGGCCCTGGAGGTTCACGCCGAGGTGATGAACCCGCTCACCGCGACCTATCTCAACCGCCTATCGGACCTGCTCTTCATCCTTGCCCGCACGGCCAACAAGGAGGTCGGGGACGTCCTCTGGGTCCCGGGCGGGGAGCGCTGACCGCTCCTCGTGCCCGGCCGGCGCCCTCTTCGGCCAGATCGTGTACGTCAGCGCGATCAGACCGTGGATGCCGACGACCCTGAGCGCCGTCCCCTGGAAGGACCGCAGCGACGAGGTGTCCCCGTCGCCGACGTACCAGACCGCCGCCTGGAGCAGGGCGCACGCGACCGCCGCCATGACGACCGTACGCAGCCACAGGCGGCCCTCGTGGCGGGCGCGGGCCATCCCGTACCGGGGTGGGCCCGGCGGACGCGGGGCGCCGGCCAGGCGGTGGGCGGCGTGGCCGTCGAGCCGGCGGATCGTGTAGTGGCCGTACGCCACCGTGAAGCCGATGTAGAGCGCGGCCACGCCGTGCTCCCAGCCCGGTTCGGCGCCGTTCCTGAGGTCGATCGCCGTGACGACGAACAGCACGAGTTCCAGCAGCGGCTCGCAGAGCAGCAGCGCCACGCTTGTGCGACGCCACTTCAGCAGGTAGCGGGCGGCCAGGCCGAGTGCCAGCAGCACCCAGAAGCCGACCTCGCAGGCGATGATCAACGCGACGATCACGACTCGCTCCTCACAGGAGAATCCGGGAGCCCCCGGAACATGGGGATTCGGTTCTCCTTCCAGGCTCCCGGCGGGACGGGCCGGAATCGTCGTCGGCGGTGAGGAGGTCCCGGTACATCGAAAGATGCAGTTGGGGACCCTTCCCGGGGATCAGGCGGGCGGCGCCCGGGCCGTGTTGGATGGAGTCATGGCCCCGCGACTCCCCCGCCCGCACCGCGACGACGTGCGCATCGCACTCGCGGGGCTGCTCGGCGGGCTCCTGATCTGGGGCGTCGGTCTCGGCACCCGTACGGCCGGTGATCCGCTCGTGCTCCTGGACGGGCGCTGGCCGATCCTGCTGCCGCTCGTGGTGACCGCCGGCTGCGAACTGTTCCGGCGGATCCGGCCGCGTACAGGCCTGCTGGTCGGCACGGCCGCGCTGACCGTGGACGTCCTCACGCAGGGCAACCTGGGCACGGTCGTGATGTTCACGGACCTCGTGTACGCGGCCGTGCTGTACGGCCCGCCCGCCACCGCGCGCCGGGTCCCCCGGATCACCGGGCTGCTGTCGGTGGCGGCCGCGATCGTGCCCCTCGCGATCTGGCGGGTGCCGCAGGCGCTGCTCATCGGGGTGGTCGTCGGCATCGTGGCGTTCACGCCCGCCGCCACCGGCCTGATCGTGCGCAACCACCGCGACGCCGCCGACTCCGCCCGGCTGCGCGCCGAACAGACCGCGCTGCTGGCCGAGTTGGACCGCACTCAGGCGGTGACCTCCGAACGGGCGCGGATGGCGAGGGAGTTGCACGACATGGTCGCCAACCACCTCTCCGCGATCGCAATCCACTCCACGGCCGCGCTCTCCATCGACGACCCGGACACCTCGAAGCGGGCCCTGGGCGTCATCCGCGAGAACAGCGTGGCGGGACTGGCCGAGATGCGCCGCCTGATCGGCATCCTGCGCGACAGCGGCGGCGACCTGGAACCGGCGGCGGCCCCGACGCTGGACTCCCTCGGCGCACTGGTCGACGGCGCCCGCGTCAACGGCCTCGACGTCACCCTCGACACCGACACCGAGCACGGGACCCTGCCGGCCCCGGTCGAGCTGGCCGCGTACCGCATCGTCCAGGAGTCCCTGACCAACGCGCTCAAGCACGCCTCCCCCGGCCGGGTCTCGGTGGCGCTCACCCGGCGGGGCTGCTCGCTGAGCGTCGCCGTGACCAGCCCGTACGGCGATCACGGCAGCCCGCGCGCACCCGGCTCGGGTGCCGGTCTGGTCGGGATGCGGGAGCGGGTCGCGCTGCTGGGCGGCACCTTCGCGGCGGGACCGGACGGCGCCCACTGGGCCGTGCGCGCCACGCTGCCCCTCACCGAAGCCGAAGGAGAAGACGTATGACACAGGCCGGAGCGCCGGTCCGGGTGCTCGTCGCCGAGGACCAGTCAGCCGTACGAGCCGGACTCGTCCTCATCCTGGGCAGCTCACCCGGCATCGAGGTGGTCGGGGAGGCGTCGGACGGTGAGCAGGCGGTGGCTCTGGCCCGTGAGCTGCGGCCGGATCTGGTACTGATGGACATTCAGATGCCGCGCCTGGACGGGGTGTCGGCGACCCGGCAGGTGGTTTCCGAACGGCTGGCCGACGTCCTGGTGCTGACCACCTTCGACCTCGACGAGTACGTCTTCGGGGCACTGCGCGCGGGAGCGTCCGGCTTCCTCCTGAAGAACACGGAGGCGAGGGACCTGATCGAGGCGGTACGGACGGTGGCGCGCGGCGAGGGTCTGATCGCCCCCGCGGTCACCCGGCGCCTGATCGCCGAGTTCGCCTCCGGGCCGGCACGGGAGCCGAGGGCCGACCCCGCCGTGCTGGACGCCCTAACCCGCCGCGAGCGCGAGGTGCTGTCGTGTCTCGGCGAGGGACTGTCCAACGCGGACATCGCGACCCGCCTCGACATGGCGGAGGCGACGGTGAAGACGCACGTCAGCCGGTTGCTGGGCAAGCTGGAGCTGCGGAGTCGGGTGCAAGCGGCGGTACTGGCTCAGGAGTTGGGGGTTTAGCGACTCTGCGGAGGCTTTCCGCGAAGTGGTCCAGACCTATTGACCCGTGGTCCAGACCTTCCTATTCTCGCGGCACTGTGGGTGCGAAGGCTCAGTCGCGCCCCCTGACACCTCCAAGGAGGCGCGGCATGCGCTTCGGACAAAGATGTACGGCAGGCCTGACAACCCTGCTGCTCCCCCTCGCCGCCCTGGTGGGCCTGGCGAGCCCGGCAGAGGCGGCCACCTCGGCCACCGCGACCTACGCGAAGACCCAGGACTGGGGCACCGGCTTCGAGGGCAAGTGGACGGTCACCAACACCGGGACCACATCCATCAGTTCATGGACGGTCGAGTGGGACTTCCCCTCGGGTACGTCCGTCACCTCGGCCTGGGACGCCGACGTCACGTCCAGTGGCACCCACTGGACCGCCAGGAACAAGTCCTGGAACGGCACCCTCGCCCCCGGCGCCGCCGTCTCCTTCGGCTTCAATGGTGCCGGCTCCGGCGCCCCCGCCAACTGCAAGCTGAACGGCGGCAGTTGTGACGGCGGCTCGGTCCCCGGCGACAACGCCCCCTCGGCGCCCGGCACTCCGACCGCTTCCGGCATCACCAACACCTCGGCGAAACTCAGTTGGAGCGCCGCCACCGACGACAAGGGCATCAAGAACTACGACGTCCTGCGCGGCGGCACCAAGGTCGCGACGGTGACGGCCACCTCGTACACGGACACGGGTCTGACCGCCGGTACGGACTACTCGTACACCGTCCAGGCCCGGGACACCGCCGACCAGACCGGCCCGGTGAGCGGCGCGGTCGCCGTGCGCACCACCGGCGGCACCACCGACCCGCCCACCGGGAACAAGGTCAAGCTCGGCTACTTCACCGAGTGGGGTGTCTACGGCCGCAACTACCACGTCAAGAACCTGGTGACCTCGGGCTCGGCGTCCAAGATCACGCACATCAACTACGCCTTCGGCAACGTCAAGGACGGCAAGTGCGTCGTCGACGACACCTACGCCGCCTACGACAAGGCCTACACCGCCGACCAGTCGGTCTCCGGCGTGGCCGACACCTGGGACCAGCCACTGCGCGGCAACTTCAACCAGCTGCGCCAGCTGAAGGCCAAGTACCCGCACATCAAGGTGCTGTACTCCTTCGGCGGCTGGACCTACTCCGGCGGCTTCACCCAGGCCGCCGCCAACCCGGCCGCCTTCGCCGCCTCCTGCAAGGCGGTCGTGGAGGACCCGCGCTGGGCGGACGTCTTCGACGGCATCGACATCGACTGGGAGTACCCGAACGCCTGCGGCCTGACCTGTGACACGTCGGGTGCCGCGTCCTTCAAGAACCTGATGTCGGCGCTGCGTTCGCAGTTCGGGGCGAACTACCTGGTCACCGCGGCCATCACCGCCGACGGATCCTCCGGCGGCAAGATCGACGCGGCCGACTACGGCGGGGCCTCGGCATACGCCGACTGGTACAACGTGATGACGTACGACTACTTCGGCGCCTTCGACGCGGACGGCCCGACCGCTCCGCACTCGCCGCTCACGTCGTACGCCGGCATCCCGGCCGCCGGCTTCAACTCCGCCGACGCCATCGCCAAGCTGAAGGCGAAGGGCGTCCCGGCGGCGAAGCTCCTGCTGGGCATCGGCTTCTACGGCCGGGGCTGGACCGGCGTCACCCAGTCCGCTCCCGGCGGCACGGCGACCGGCGCGGCCCCGGGCACGTACGAGGCGGGCATCGAGGACTACAAGATCCTGAAGACGTCCTGCCCGGCCACCGGCACGATCGCCGGCACCGCCTACGCGTACTGCGGCAACAACTGGTGGTCGTACGACACTCCCGCGACGATCGCCGGCAAGATGACCTGGGCCAAGAACCAGGCCCTCGGCGGCGCGTTCTTCTGGGAGTTCAGCGGCGACACGAGCAACGGGGAGCTGGTGAGCGCGATCAGCGGCGGCCTGGCGTAGTCACCGGAACGGCAGCAGGCGGCGGGGAAGGTGCGTATACGCACCTTCCCCGCCGCCCCCGTATGTCAGGTCAGAGTCAGGCCACGTTCACCTGTTGCCCGGGAGGCGCCGCCTCCAGCCAGGCCAGGAAACCGGTCAGCGCGTCGTCGCTCATCGCCAGCTCCAGCCTCGTCCCCCGATGGAGACAGGCCAGCACCACCGCGTCCGAGAGCAGGGCCAGCTCCTCCTCGCCGTCGGGGGCGCGACGGCCGGCCACCTCGATCGACGAGCGTTCCAGGACTCGACGAGGACGCGGGGAGTACGAGAAGACGCGGTACCACTCGATCCGGTCGCCGTTGTAGCGGGCGACACCGTAGCCCCAGCCCTTGCCGCTGGGGTCGGGTTTCTCGGGTACGTCCCAGCGGAGGCTGCAGTCGAACGTACCGCCGGAGCGTTGGATGAGCCGACGGCGCAGGCCGAAGACGAACAGACCCACCACCACGAACGCCACTACCAAGCCGCACACAGTCAGAGCGAGGATCATCGACACCGACCTCCTCGTCTCCTAGGTAACGGAAAAGAAAAAACATCCGGATTCGCCTCAGCCGCGGCCAGGACCGGCGCTAACCGGTCCCAGCCGCGGCTGAGGCAAAGCATCCACTGGGGCTCCCCCAGTGCCTGAAGGGCCTGGGAGGTACCCCCTGTGGTCAGCGCGCCGCCACGGCCCGCAGTCGGACGTCCGCACGCCGCTCGGCGGAGGCGTCGCCCTCCGCCTTCGCGCGCTCGAGCTCACGCTCCACGCGCTGGACGTCGATCTCGTCCGCCAGCTCGGCGATCTCCGCCAGCAGCGAAAGCTTGTTGTCCGCGAACGAGATGAAACCGCCGTGCGCCGCGGCGACGACCGTTCCACCATCACTCGTACGGATGGTCACCGGGCCCGACTCCAGCACACCCAGCAGCGGCTGGTGACCGGGCATGACGCCGATGTCGCCGGACGTGGTGCGCGCGACGACCAGGGTGGCCTCGCCGGACCAGACCTGGCGGTCGGCAGCGACCAGCTCGACGTGCAGCTCAGCAGCCAAGGTTGGCTCCTCGGGTCACCACCCGGCCGTTGTGCCGGGTGTTGGGATCAATTCTAGTGGTAGTGCGGAGAGGGGCAGGACGCACCCCGCGAAGGGTGCTCCCCTGCCCCTCTCCCAAGAGCACGGGGGTCAGGAGACGCCCAGCTCCTTGGCGTTGGCCTTGAGGTCCTCAATGCCACCGCAGAGGAAGAACGCCTGCTCCGGGAAGTGGTCGTAGTCGCCGTCGATGATCGCGTTGAACGCGGTGATCGACTCGTCCAGCGGCACGTCCGACCCGTCGACGCCGGTGAACTGCTTGGCGACGTGGGTGTTCTGGGACAGGAAGCGCTCGACGCGACGGGCACGGTGGACGGTGAGCTTGTCCTCCTCGCCCAGCTCGTCGATACCGAGGATCGCGATGATGTCCTGGAGGTCCTTGTACTTCTGGAGGACACCCTTGACACGCATCGCCGTGCTGTAGTGGTCCGCCGTGATGTAGCGGGGGTCCAGGATGCGGGACGTGGAGTCCAGCGGGTCCACGGCCGGGTAGATGCCCTTCTCGGAGATCGGACGGGAGAGAACCGTCGTCGCGTCGAGGTGGGCGAACGTGGTGGCCGGGGCCGGGTCGGTCAGGTCGTCCGCGGGGACGTAGATCGCCTGCATCGAGGTGATCGAGTGACCACGGGTCGAGGTGATGCGCTCCTGGAGGAGACCCATCTCGTCGGCCAGGTTCGGCTGGTAACCCACCGCGGAGGGCATACGGCCGAGCAGGGTCGAGACCTCGGAACCGGCCTGGGTGAAGCGGAAGATGTTGTCGATGAAGAACAGCACGTCCTGCTTCTGCACATCGCGGAAGTACTCCGCCATGGTCAGACCGGCCAGGGCCACGCGCAGACGGGTGCCCGGGGGCTCGTCCATCTGGCCGAAGACCAGCGCGGTCTTGTCGATGACGCCGGAGTCCGACATCTCCTCGATGAGGTCGTTGCCCTCACGGGTGCGCTCGCCGACACCGGCGAACACGGAGACACCGTCGTGGTTGTTGGCGACGCGGTAGATCATCTCCTGGATGAGCACCGTCTTGCCGACACCGGCACCACCGAACAGACCGATCTTTCCACCCTTGACGTACGGGGTGAGAAGGTCGATGACCTTGACGCCGGTCTCGAACATCTCGGTCTTCGACTCGAGCTCGTCGAAGCGCGGGGCCTTGCGGTGGATGGACCAGCGCTCGCCCGAGTACGTCTCGTCGGAGTTCAGTACCTCACCGAGGGTGTTGAACACCTTGCCCTTGGTGAAGTCACCGACGGGGACGGTGATGCCCGTACCCGTGTTGGTGACCACGGCCTGGCGGACCAGACCGTCGGTGGGCTGCATGGAGATGGTGCGGACCAGGCCGTCACCCAGGTGCTGGGCGACCTCCAGGGTCAGCGTCTTCTTCGCGCCGTCGAGGGCCGGGTCGGCCACCTCGACGTGAAGGGCGTTGTAGATCTCCGGCATGGCGTCGACGGGGAATTCCACGTCGACGACCGGGCCGATGACCCGGGCGACGCGGCCCGTGGCAACGGCCGTCTCAACTGTCGTCGTCATTACCTGTCACTCCCCGCGGTCGCGTCGGCCAGGGCTGCGGTGCCACCGACGATCTCGCTGATTTCCTGGGTGATTTCGGCCTGTCGGGCCGCGTTGGCAAGTCGGGAGAGCGTCGTGATGAGGTCTCCCGCGTTGTCGGTGGCCGACTTCATCGCGCGCCGTGTGGCGGCGTGCTTGGAAGCGGCCGACTGGAGCATCGCGTTGTAGATACGGCTCTCGACGTACCGCGGCAGCAGGGCGTCGAGGACGTCCTCCGCCGACGGCTCGAAGTCGTACAGCGGAAGGATCTCGCCCTTGGCGGACGACTCCTCCACGACCTCGTCGAGGCGGAGCGGCAGCAGACGGCCGTCGACCGCGTTCTGCGTCATCATCGAGATGAACTCGGTGTAGACGATGTGGAGTTCGTCCACGCCGCCGTCCGCCGTCTCCTTCTCGATGGCCTCGATGAGCGGGGCCGCGACCTTCTTGGCGTCCGCGTACGTGGGCTGGTCGGTGAAGCCCGACCACGACTCCACGACCTTGCGCTCGCGGAAGTTGTAGTGGGCCAGACCGCGGCGGCCGACGATGTACGTGTCGACCTCCTTGCCCTCCGCCTCAAGGCGCGCCGTCAACTGCTCGGCGGCCTTGATCGCGTTGGAGTTGAAGGCGCCGGCCAGACCGCGGTCGCTCGAGAGGAGCAGGACCGCGGAACGGGTCGGCGTCTCCGCCTCCGTGGTCAGCGGGTGCTTGGTGTTCGAGCCGGTACCGACCGCCGTGACCGCGCGGGTGAGCTCGGTCGCGTACGGCGCGGAGGCCGCCACCTTGCGCTGCGCCTTGACGACGCGCGAGGCGGCGATCATCTCCATCGCCTTGGTGATCTTCTTGGTCGCGGTGACGGATTTGATGCGACGCTTGTAGACCCGGAGCTGGGCTCCCATGAGTCAGGTCCCTTCCGTCGTCACTTGGCCGTGGCGGCCGGCGCGTCTTCGCCGAGAAGCTTGCCGTCCGAGGTCTCGAACTGCTTCTTGAACTCCGCGACGGCGTCACCGATGGCGGTGATGGTGTCGTCCGACATCTTGGCGCCCTCCTTGATGGAGGTCATGAGGCCCTGCTCCTTGCGGTGCAGGTACTCCAGGAGCTCCTTCTCGAAGCGGCGGATGTCGCCCACCGGCACCTCGTCCATACGGCCGGTGGTGCCGGTCCAGATGGAGACGACCTGGTCCTCGGTGGCCATCGGCTCGTACTGAGCCTGCTTGAGCAGCTCGACGAGTCGCTGACCGCGCTCCAGCTGCGACTTCGACGCGGCGTCCAGGTCGGAACCGAAGGCGGCGAACGCCTCCAGCTCGCGGTACTGGGCGAGGTCGAGGCGCAGTCGGCCGGACACCTGGCGCATGGCCTTGTGCTGGGCCGAACCGCCGACGCGGGAGACGGAGATACCGACGTTCAGCGCGGGGCGCTGACCGGCGTTGAACAGGTCCGACTCCAGGAAGCACTGGCCGTCGGTGATGGAGATGACGTTGGTCGGGATGAACGCCGAGACGTCGTTGGCCTTCGTCTCGACGATCGGCAGACCGGTCATCGAGCCCGCGCCCAGCTCGTCGGAGAGCTTCGCGCAGCGCTCCAGCAGACGGGAGTGGAGGTAGAAGACGTCACCCGGGTAGGCCTCACGGCCCGGCGGGCGGCGCAGCAGCAGGGACACGGCGCGGTAGGCGTCGGCCTGCTTCGAGAGGTCGTCGAAGATGATGAGGACGTGCTTGCCCTCGTACATCCACTGCTGGCCGATGGCCGAGCCGGTGTACGGCGCCAGGTACTTGAAGCCGGCCGGGTCGGACGCCGGGGCGGCGACGATGGTCGTGTACTCCAGCGCGCCGGCCTCTTCGAGGGCGCCACGCACGGAGGCGATGGTCGAGCCCTTCTGACCGATGGCGACGTAGACGCAGCGGACCTGCTTCTTCGGGTCGCCCGAGCGCCAGTTGTCGCGCTGGTTGATGATCGTGTCGACGGCCAGAGCGGTCTTGCCGGTCTGACGGTCGCCGATGACCAGCTGACGCTGGCCACGGCCGATCGGGGTCATCGCGTCGACGGCCTTGTAGCCCGTCTCCATCGGCTCGTGCACCGACTTGCGCGCCATGACGCCCGGAGCCTGCAGCTCCAGGGCGCGACGACCGCTGGTCTCGATCTCGCCGAGGCCGTCGATCGGGTTGCCGAGCGGGTCGACGACGCGGCCGAGGTAGCCCTCGCCGACGGCGACGGACAGGACCTCACCGGTACGGGTGACCGGCTGGCCCTCCTCGACGCCGCTGAACTCGCCGAGGATGACGGTACCGATCTCGCGCTCTTCGAGGTTGAGCGCGAGACCGAGGGTGCCGTCCTCGAACTTCAGCAGTTCGTTGGCCATGGCCGAGGGAAGGCCCTCTACCTTCGCGATGCCGTCGCCGGCAAGGGTGACCGTACCGACCTCCTCGCGCGAGGCCGCGTCCGGCTTGTACGACTGGACAAAGTTCTCCAGCGCATCCCGGATCTCCTCCGGCCGGATCGTGAGCTCCGCCATCTGGGTTCCCTGCTCTCCTTGTTGGGCCCGAAGTTTCACTTGGGGGGATGGGGACTCCCCCCAAAAAAGAGGTGAATCCTCTGCACGGCCCAACCAGGGCCGCATTCAAGTACGTACTACGAGTATTGAGTTGCTGCGTGCTGTGTGGCTGCCGGGCGAGCTAGCTCGCCATGCGGCGGCCGGCGTCCTCGATGCGGTCCGCGATGCTGCCGTTGATGACTTCGTCGCCGACCAGCACCCGGATCCCGCCGAGGACCTCGGGGTCCACATCCAGGTTCAGGTGCATCTGACGGCCGTAGAGCTTCGCGAGGGCGGCGCCGAGGCGCTGCTTCTGCGGGTCGCTCAGCGGAACCGCGGAGGTGACGACGGCGACCATGCGGTCCCGGCGCTCGGCGGCGAGCTTGGACAGGGACTCGAGTCCCGATTCCAGGCTACGTCCCCGCGGCGCGGTCACAAGGCGCGTCACCAGACGCTCGGTCGTGGCTGCGGCCCTGCCGCCGAGCAGGCTGCGCAGCAGCTCGCTCTTGGCGCCGATGGTCGCGGCACGGTCGGTCAGCGCGGCGCGCAGCTCGGTGTTGGAGGAGACGATCCGGCCGAACCGGAACAGCTCGTCCTCGACGTTGTCGAGCGCGCCCGCCTGCTGGGCGGAGGTGAGGTCGGCGATGTCCGCCAACTCCTCCATCGCGTCCACAAGGTCGCGCGAACGCGACCAGCGGGAGCGCACCATGCCGGCCACCAGGTCGGTGGTGGGCCCTCCGACCTGGCTGCCGAAGAGACGCTGGGCCAGCTCGGCCTTGGCCTCTCCGGACTGCGCCGGGTCGGTGAGGACCCGACGCAGCGACACCTCGCGGTGCAGCAGCGCGGTGACCGAAGCCAGCTCGTCGGACAGCTTCTTCGCGTCGGCGGACGTCGAGTCCGTCAGCGCGTCGAGACGCTCCCGTGCGGCGGCGGCAGCCTCGCGACTGGCTCCGTGCACGGTCATCGAGTCGCCTCGGCCTTCTCCTCGAGGTCGTCGAGGAAGCGGTCGATCACGCGGCTCTGCCGGGCGTGGTCCTCAAGGGACTCGCCGACGAGCTTGCCGGCCAGCTCGGTCGCGAGCTTGCCGACGTCCTGGCGGAGCGCGGACGAGGCGGCCTTGCGGTCGGAGTCGAGCTGGGAGTGACCGGCGGCGACGATCTCCTCGCGCTGCCGCTGGCCTTCCGCGCGCATCTCGGCGATGAGCGTGGCACCCTGCTCCTGCGCCTCCTGGCGCAGTCGCGCGGCCTCGTGCCGGGCCTCGGCGAGCTGAGCCTTGTACTGCTCAAGAACGCTCTGGGCCTCGACCTTCATGGCGTCGGCCTCTTCGATACCGCCTTCGATCGCCGCGCGGCGCTCCTCCAGAACCTTGTTGATGTTCGGAAGCAGCTTCTTCCAGAAGAAGAAGAACACGATGGCGAAGGCGATGGCGCCGACAAGCAGCTCGGGGCCGGGCGGGATGAGCGGGTTCTGCTCTTCCTCGGCCGCCAGCTGTACCAGGTTGGCGATCACATCAGTGCCTTTCCTTGAAAGGTTTCGATCGTCGATACGTCGGTCTAGTAGACGAACGGCATGACGATGCCGATGAGGGCGAGCGCCTCACAGAACGCGAAACCGAGGATCTGGTTGGCACGGATCAGACCGGCCGCTTCGGGCTGGCGGGCCAGCGCCTGGGTGCCGTTGCCGAAGATGATGCCGACGCCGACGCCGGGGCCGATCGCGGCGAGGCCGTAACCGATGGAACCGATGTTGCCTTCGACAGCGGCGAGGGTCTCAAGGGCAGCCATGCTGATTCTTCCTTCTCTTTCAGGACCGGTGGGGGTTGGCCACCGGACGTTCTGGGGCTGAGGGGGATCTGCTCAGTGGTGCTCTGCGAGAGCGCCCTGAACGTAGGTGCAGGCCAGCAGCACGAAGACGTATGCCTGGACGGCCTGAACGAAGAGCTCGAAGCCGATCATGACCACGGCCATCACGAAGGAGACACCGGCGGCCGGCACCATCCAGCTGTTGAGCAGGTACCAGGAGGCGACCGTGAACATGACCAGCATCAGGTGGCCGGCGAACATGTTGGCGAAGAGTCGCACTGCGTGCGTGAACGGCCTGACCAGCAGGTTCGAGAAGAACTCGATGACCATCACGAGCGGCAGCACCGGGCCGAGCGACTTGTCGTAGCCGGTGATGTTCTTGAAGAAGCCGACGAAGCCGTGCCTCTTGAAGGTCAGCGAGACCCACACCAGGTAGACGATGGCGGCCAGCACCATCGGGTAGGCGATGACCGAGGACACCGGGAACTGTGCCAGCGGGATCACGGACCAGATGTTCATGATCCAGATGAAGAAGAACAGCGAGACCATGAAGGGGACGAACTTCTCGCCCTCCTTCTTACCGATGGTCTCGTAGACGATGCCGCGGCGTACGAAGTCGTAGCCGGCCTCGCCGATCATCTGCAGCTTGCCCGGGACCACCTTCGCCTTGCCGAAGGCAAGCGTGAAGAAGGTGACGACCAGGAGGCTGGTGACGATCGCGAGGAGCATCACCTTGTTGAACTCGAACCCGCCGACCGTGGCGATCGGCTTGAAGAGGAACGAGTGCAGGCCCGGAGCCGGGAAGCCACAGCCGTTGTCGGACATGATCCGACAGCTCCAGTCAAAGGCGAGCTGGGTCTGGTCAGCACTCACCACGGGCTCCTTCGGCGTGACGCATGGGTACGGCAACCTCGTTGTGTCGGCGCGGCGCGCAGCCGCGGTTCGGCACTGGACTGGTGAAACGGATGTGGGGGCGGCTGTGGGGCATCAAGCCTCGCGATTGAGCAGGCGTCAGCTCAGATGCCCGCGCCCGCGATGCCGCAGTTGGCACCGGACGATAGCAGGATCTCTCACACCCGCTTATCCCGGCCCTACCTCTCACGAGGAGTGCCCCGTCTTCTCGGGCCTGTCCCCCACCGTGGAGTCGGGCTCGACATAGAGGATCTTCGCCTTCATGTGGGCCCGCGCCTGCGCCGCGATCCAGGCGAGCGTGCCTGCGAGCAGCGTGAGCGCGAAAGCCCTGGGGTTGAACAGCGTCGTGTTCTTGAACGCCGAGACAAAGATGAACAGCAGAAGAATTTGGGCCGCGTACAGCATCAGTCCCATTGCCTGGAACAGATGCGGAAGCGTTTTGGCAGTGCGCTGCAGAACGTAAAGCCCGATACCCATGAAAAGAATCACGATCAGCGTCGCGACGACCGCCCCGATCGCTCCTTCGACACCCGCGACCACAGCGCTGACGACGGCGGCAAGCGCACCGACGGCAGCTGTGGGCACAGCGGCTTGAAGCAGGATCCGGGCGTCATTGGACGGCATGGCGGCAACTCCGCTTTCACAGGGGGGCAGGTGTCGTCATGGACGAGCGTAGTCCCCGGGTCGAGCAGAGAAACTCGCGCCAATGGACCGTCGCACTGCGGTCCTTCGGCTCTGTCCGGGGTTCTCGTGAACCGTATCACAAACTATTTGATGAGGTCTTTACCTGGATGGTGTGCTCGGTGTCACACATGAGAGTGAACCTGCCCACCTGTGCAGAATCCGCGCCGACTTGTCTGGTATTGGGGCGCTTTAGCCTCTCCGCGCTCCCTCTGTTTCAAGCAAAGCCTTAGTCAGATTCTTACCTTGCGTCAGCGCGACGACCCGGCTTTACGCCGGTCAAGAAGCCGCGAACGGGGGCCGATCGCCGTCGCCCCGTTGACTCCCGAGACGCCGGCCCGCACGGGAGCACGGTGTTCCGGAGCGGCCTCCTCGTCGGCCGTGGCCGGCACCGAGGCGGCGGGCGCCGTCGCCGCGGCCTCCTCCGTCGTACGGCCGCGCCGGTAGCGCGGCGGCACGAACCGCTCGGCCCAGCGCGGGGCGCGCGGCGTGAAGCGGGGCAGCAGCAGGAGTACGAGTCCGATCGCGCTCAGTGCCACCACACTGAGGACGATCCACATGGACGCGTTGTTGACCGAGTAGGACAGAGCGCCGAAGCCGATGAGCGCCGACCAGAAGTACATGATCAGGACGGCCCTGCTGTGCGAGTGCCCGACCTCCAGCAGCCGGTGGTGCAGATGCCCCCGGTCGGCCGCGAACGGCGACTGTCCGCGCCAGGTGCGCCGCACGATGGCCAGCACCAGGTCGGCGGCCGGGATCGCGATGATGGTGAGCGGCATCAGCAGCGGGATGTAGACCGGCACCATCTGGTGCACGGTGTTGCGCTCGGACCCGGAGAACAGGTTCATCGCGTCGGGGTCGATCTGCCCGGTGATGGAGATCGCGCCGGCGGCCAGCACCAGCCCGATGAGCATCGACCCGGAGTCGCCCATGAAGATCCGGGCGGGATGCATGTTGTGCGGCAGGAAGCCGAGGCACATGCCCATCAGGATCACCGAGAACAGGGTGGCCGGGGCGGCGGCCTCGATGCCGTAGGAGACCCAGACCCGGTAGGCGTAGAGGAAGAACGCCGCCGACGCGATGCACACCATGCCGGCCGCGAGGCCGTCCAGGCCGTCGACGAAGTTGACCGCGTTGATGGTGATGACGACCAGCGCCACCGTGAGCAGGGTGCCCTGCCACTGGGTCAGCGCGACGTTGCCCACGGACGGGATCGGCAGCCACAGGATCGTCAGACCCTGCATGACCATGACGCCGGCGGCGATCATCTGGCCGCCCAGCTTGATCAGGGCGTCGATCTCGAACTTGTCGTCCAGGACGCCGATCAGCCAGATCAGCGCGGCGCCGGAGAGCAGCGCCCTCGGCTCGTTCGAGTTCTTGAAGACCTCGTGGAGGTTGGTGAGGTGGTCGGCGACCAGCAGTCCGGCGCACAGCCCGAAGAACATCGCGATCCCGCCGAGCCGCGGAGTGGGTTCCCGGTGCACGTCACGGGCCCTGATCTCCGGCATCGCTCCGGCCACGATCGCGAACTTCCGTACCGGCCCGGTCAGCAGATACGTCACCGCGGCCGTGATGCAGAGCGTCAGCAGGTATTCACGCACAGGCTTCCCCACAGGTCTCGCTGGCCATCCCAGGTCCCACACCCTAGCGAGGGACGCATAGGGATAGGGACTTCCGGGTATCGACGATGGTTGCACGTGCGCCTGTGCACGAGTTGACGACTACCCCTCATCGCCCGGGATACGGCGGAAATCTACCGGCCAGCTCCCGCACTTCTTCACGCACCCCACCGCTCTCGGCAGCCCCACGCAGCAGGCCCGCCAGCAGCACGGCGATCCGCGCCATCTCGGCCTCTCCCATCCCCTGGGTGGTCAGCGCGGCCGTTCCGAGCCGCAGCCCGCGCGCCTCTCCGTGGGGCAGCGGACAGCAGTCCAGAACCACTCCTGCGGCTGAAAGCAGGCCTCGCGCGGTACGTCCGTCCACTCCCAGGGGCGCCGGGTCGACCGTGATCAGGTGCGTGTCCGTCCCTCCTGTCGTCACCACGAACCCCTCGGCGGCCAGCCCCGCCGCGAGCACCCGGGCGTTGGCGACCACCCGATGGGCGTACGCCGTGAAGGCCGGGGTCGCCGCCTCGCCGAAGGCGACGGCCTTGGCGGCGATCGTGTGCATCTGCGCGCCCCCCTGGGTGAACGGGAAAACCGCCCGGTCGACCCGTTCTGCGAGCTCGGCACCGCACAGCAGCATCCCGCCGCGCGGTCCGCGCAGCACCTTGTGGGTGGTCGCGCAGACGATGTCGGCGTACGGCACGGGACTGGGCGCCGCTCCCCCGGCGACGAGCCCGATGGGGTGGGCGGCGTCGGCGATGAGGTAGGCGCCCGTCTCGTCGGCGATCTCGCGGAAGGCGGCGTAGTCGATGTGCCGGGGGTAGGCGATGGACCCGCAGACGATGGCTTTGGGCCGATGCGCACGGGCGAGGGTGCGCACCTGCTCGTGGTCGATGAGCCCGCTCTCCGCGTCCACCCCGTAGGGGACGAAGTCGAACCAGCGCCCGGAGAAGTTGGCCGGCGACCCGTGCGTGAGATGGCCGCCGTAGGGCAGCCCGAGGGCCAGGACGGTGTCACCGGGGCGCAGGAGGGCGGCGTAGGCGGCCAGAACGGCCGAAGACCCGGAGTGGGACTGGACGTTGGCGTGTTCGGCGCCGAAGAGCGCCCTGGCGCGTTCCACGGCGAGGCGCTCGGCGACGTCGACGATCTCGCAGCCGCCGTGGTGCCGGGCGCCGGGATAGCCCTCGGCGTACTTGTTGGCCAGCGGCGAGCCGAGCGCGGCCAGCACGGCGGGCGAGGTGAAGTTCTCGGCGGCGATCAGCTGGAGCGTCGTCGACTGCCGTTCGGCCTCCCCGAGCAGCACCTCGGCCAGCTCGGGGTCCTGCCGGCGCAGCACATCCACAGCGAGATCGCCCTCAAGGGCACGCGTGACCGACATGGTGGACTCCGGGCGTCGACGGTGACGTACGTCCAATGTAGGCCTGGGAGAGCGGGTGCGCCCGGTACACCCGCGAACCGCCTACGTACGCGCGGCGACTCCTGTCAAAGCCGTCACCACCGGGTCCAGCGCCTGCTGTATCTCGTCCCCGATCGACCGGAAGAACGTCAGGGGCGCCCCGTACGGGTCGTACACCTCGTCCGCCTCCGCGGTGGGCGCCAGGAGCCACCCGCGTAGAGCTGCCGCGGCGCGGACCAGGGCGCGCGCCCGTTCGATCATGCCGTCGTCCAGCGGGGGCAGGGTCGCCGGGTCTATCGCCTTCACCAGGCGGGTGAACTCCTTCAGCGTGAAGGTGCGCAGGCCCGCCGAGTGGCCCATGGAGATGACCTGCGCGCGGTGGTCCCGCGTGGCCGTCAGTACCAGGTCGGCCCGGATCACGTGCTCGTCGAGCAGCTCGCGCCCCGTGAAGCCGGAAGGGTCCGCGCCGAACTCCGCGAGGACCGCCTCCGCGTTGGCCTCCATGGGCGCGCCCTCGTGGCCCCACGTACCGGCGCTCTCCACGATGAGGCCGCCCCACAGCGGGTCGCCGAGCCGGGAGGCGAGGGCATGCCTGGTCAGCCGCTCGGTGATCGGTGAGCGGCAGACGTTGCCGGTGCTGACATAGAGGATGCGGAAGGCGTCCCGCGAGGCCCCGTTCCAGTGCTGAGCCCCCGTGACCCCCGTACGCGTGCCTATGCCACGCCCCGCGTCAGGGGCAGTCAATTCGCCACCTCAAGGTCGGGGACCACCTTGCGCAGCTCTTCGGCCGACAGTGCGCCCGCGCGCAGCAGGACCGGCACCTTGCCCGTGACGTCGACGATCGACGACGGGACGATTCCGGGCGTGGGGCCGCCGTCCAGGTAGACGGAGACGGAGTCGCCGAGCATCTCCTGGGCGGCGTCGCAGTCCTCGGGGGACGGGTGGCCCGTCAGGTTGGCTGAGGAGACGGCCATGGGGCCGACCTCGGTCAGCAGCTCGATGGCCACCGGGTGCAGCGGCATGCGTACGGCGACCGTGCCGCGGGTGTCCCCCAGGTCCCACTGGAGCGACGGCTGGTGCTTGGCGACGAGCGTGAGGGCGCCGGGCCAGAAGGCGTCGACGAGCTCCCAGGCCATCTCGGAGAAGTCCGTGACGAGGCCGTGCAGGGTGTTCGGGGAACCGATCAGGACGGGCGTGGGCATGCCACGGCCGCGGCCCTTGGCCTCCAGCAGGTCGTTGACAGCCTCGGAGGAGAACGCGTCGGCACCGATGCCGTACACGGTGTCGGTCGGGAGGACCACCAGCTCGCCGCGGCGGACGGCGGACGCGGCCTCGCGCAGACCGGTCGTGCGGTCGGTCGCGTCGTTGGTGTCGTATCGCCGAGCCATTTAGCGGGCCTCCTCGTACACGTACTGCTGGGGGTAGAGAGTCTGGGTGATGCTCACGGCGTGGCCCTGCGGGCGGTCGCGAAGCGCGGGCGGTTGTTGAGGTCCGGGTGGTCGGCCGCGTCGGCCCAGCCCCGTTCCTCGGTGAAGATCCACGGCACCTGGCCGCCCTGGGTGTCCGCGTGCTCGACGACGACGACGCCGCCGGGGCGCAGCAGACGGTGTGCGGTGCGTTCCAGGCCCCGGATGAGGTCGAGGCCGTCCTCGCCCGAGAACAGGGCGAGCTCGGGATCGTGGTCCCGGGCCTCCGGGGCGACGTACTCCCACTCCGTGAGCGGGATGTACGGCGGGTTGGAGATGACCAGGTCGACCTGGCCGTCGAGGTCCTGGAAGGCGTCCAGGGCGTTGCCCTGCCGCAGGTCGACCCTGGACCCCTCCATGTTCTTGCGGGTCCACGCCAGGGCGTCCTCGGACAGCTCCACGGCGTGCACCCGGGAGCGCGGGACCTCCTGGGCGAGGGCGAGCGCGATGGCGCCGGAACCGGTGCACAGGTCGACGATGAGCGGCTCGACGACGTCCATCGCGCGGACGGCGTCTATGGCCCAGCCGACGACCGACTCGGTCTCGGGGCGCGGCACGAACACGCCCGGCCCGACCTGGAGTTCCAGGTAGCGGAAGAAGGCGCGCCCGGTGATGTGCTGGAGCGGCTCACGGGCCTCGCGGCGGGCGATGACCTCCCAGTAACGGGCGTCGAAGTCGATGTCCTTGACGGTGTGCAGCGTGCCGCGCTTCACGCCGTGCACGAACGCGGCGAGCTCCTCCGCGTCGTTGCGCGGCGAGGGCACGCCCGCGTCGGCCAGCCGCTGGGTGGCCTGGGCCACCTCCGCGAGCAGCAAGCTGCGGGGGCTCGGGGGCCGTCCCCCAATGTTCTGCTGCACGCTGGTCCTCCGGTACTCGTCACTCGTACGGGGCTCGTACGGGGCTTACGCTGCCGCGAGCTTCGCTGCGGAGTCCGCGTCGACACAGGCCTGGATGACGGCGTCGAGGTCGCCGTCCAGCACCTGGTCGAGGTTGTACGCCTTGAAGCCGACGCGGTGGTCCGAGAGGCGATTCTCCGGGAAGTTGTACGTACGGATCTTCTCGGAGCGGTCGACGGTGCGGACCTGGCTGCGGCGGGCGTCGGCGGCCTCCTTCTCCGCTTCCTCCACGGCTGCCGCAAGGAGCCTGGAGCGCAGGATACGCATCGCCTGCTCCTTGTTCTGCAGCTGGCTCTTCTCGTTCTGGCAGGAGGCGACGACTCCGGTGGGAATGTGCGTGATGCGCACCGCGGAGTCGGTCGTGTTGACGGACTGGCCGCCGGGACCGGAGGAGCGGTACACGTCGATACGGAGGTCGTTGGGGTTGATCTCCACGTCGACCTCCTCCGCCTCGGGGGTGACCAGGACACCGGCCGCGGAGGTGTGGATCCGGCCCTGGGACTCGGTCGCGGGCACGCGCTGTACGCGATGCACCCCGCCCTCGTACTTCAGACGGGCCCAGACGCCCTGGCCGGGCTCGGTGGCACCCTGGCCGCCCTTGGTCTTCACGGCGACCTGGACGTCCTTGTAGCCGCCCAGCTCGGACTCGGTGGCGTCGATGATCTCGGTCTTCCAGCCGACGCGCTCGGCGTACCGGAGGTACATGCGCAGGAGGTCCCCGGCGAACAGGGCGGACTCGTCGCCGCCCGCGCCGGCCTTGACCTCCAGGATGACGTCCTTGTCGTCGTTGGGGTCACGCGGAACGAGCAGCAGGCGCAGCTTCTCGGTGAGCTCCTCGCGCTGCTTCTCCAGTTCCTTGACCTCGGCGGCGAAGTCGGGGTCGTCGACGGCGAACTCCTTCGCCGTGCCGATGTCGTCCCCGGTCTGCTTCCAGGAGCGGTACGTCGTGACGATCGGGGTCAGCTCGGCGTAGCGCTTGTTGAGCTTGCGCGCGTTGGCCTGGTCGGCGTGGACCGACGGGTCGGCGAGCTTCTTCTCCAGGTCGGCGTGCTCGGTGAGCAGATCCTCGACGGCCTCGAACATGGTGGCTCCTGAAAACGTGTGGTGCGTGGGGGAAGGCGGACGACCAAAAACGCCGGTCCAGGTACGCCCCGGGGGGCGTCCATGGACCGGCGCTGGTGCCTCGCTACTTCTTGGAGCCGGCAGCGGCCTTGCCGAAGCGGGCCTCGAAGCGGGCCACGCGGCCACCGGTGTCGAGGATCTTCTGCTTGCCCGTGTAGAACGGGTGGCACTCGGAGCAGACCTCGGCGCGGATGTTGCCGCTCGTGATCGTGCTGCGGGTGGTGAACGACGCGCCACAGGTGCAGCTGACCTGCGTCTCGACGTACTCGGGGTGGACTTCGCGCTTCAAGGGGTTCTCCTAGTTTCGGGAGGGCTCCGGGTCGCCTCCGCGGGATGCGGGTGCGTGAACCGGGGCCGACGTACCAGTCTGCCAGGACTGGGCGCATCCCCCAAAACCGGGGGCGGGGGTTGGATATTCCCTGGGGGCGCGGGAGGGGGTGATGGAGTGGCGTTCACGGGCGGGTGCGGGTGCGCTGTGGCTTGTCGCGCAGTTCCCCGCGCCCCTGAAAAACGGAGGGCTGCGCCCTCCTGTTTTTCAGCTCACCACTCCCGCCGCGTCGCCCTTTGCCGTGCCCTTTGTCGCTGCTGCCGGGATGGGCTTGTCGGCCTTCAGGGCGTTCCAGACCAGTCGGGCCTTGGTGTCGTCCACGATCACCCTGTTGGGGTTGGCCGGGTCGTACTCCACCGGCATGGTGACCATGGTCATGTGGGACGAACTGATGCTCTTGAGGCCTGTCGCGAAGGAGGTCAGCGAGCGGACCGAGCCCAGGTCGGAGTCGGTCGTGACGGCCTTGGTGGCGGTGTCCGCCAAGTCGAAGAGCTTCTTGGGGTTCGTCAGGACGCCCACGTCCTTGATCTGGTCGACGAGGGCCTTGATGAACGCCTGCTGGAGCTGGATCCGGCCCAGGTCGGAGCCGTCGCCGACGCCGTGGCGGGTGCGGACCAGGCCGAGTGCCTGCTTGCCGTTCAGCCTGTGCGTGCCGGCCTTCAGGTTCAGGTGGCTGTCGGAGTCCTTGATGTCCTTCGTCGTGGTGACCTCGACACCGCCCAGCTCGTCGACGAGCTTCTGGAAGCCGGTGAAGTCGACCTCGATGTAGTGGTCCATGCGGATCCCGGTGAGCGACTCGACGGTCTTCACCGCGCAGGCGGCGCCTCCCGTGGAGTACGCGGAGTTGAACATCACGCCGGAGGCCGCGTCGTGGGTGACACCCTTGGCGTCGGTGCACAGGGGGCGGTCGACGAGGGTGTCCCGGGGTATGGAGACCACACTGGCCTTCTTGTGGCCCTCGTACACGTGGACGATCATCGCGGTGTCCGAGCGGGCGCTGCCGTCGTCCGCGCCGCCGCCGAGCTTCTTGTTGGCGCCGGAGCGGGTGTCGGAGCCCAGGACCAGGATGTCCTCGGAGCCGTTGTCGACGTTGGTCGGGCGGTTGGTGCCCAGGACCTGGTTGATGTCGACGCTCTTGATGTTGCCGTTGAGCTTGAAGTACACGTACCCGAGTCCGGTGCCGCCGAGCACGACGATGACGGCGGCGATCCAGGCGGTGACGAGCAGCGCCCTGGAGTGCTTGCCGCGGGGCTTGCGGCGGCTGCCCCTCTTCACCGGCTGCGCTGGGTCAAGCGGATTGCTCTCGGCGGACATGCGCTTCCTTCGGTTTCGTTCCGGTCGGTTACCCCTTGCTTTCAGGGTCAGTCCTGTTTCCGTCGTAACCCGGTCGGTCTGATGGTCAGACGGTCATTACGGAAAAAGGGTTGCACAACGCACTGTGCCCTTCGCGTGATGCGAAGGGCACAGTGCGTGACCGAACGGACGGGATGTTCCTCGCGAATCGCTCAGAAGACCCCGTTCACCTGCGGGTTCAGCTGATGATGTCCCACTGCTTGTAGTCGGTGCCGACGGACTTCGGTGTGCCGAAGATCTCGCTCGTACCCTTGCCGGTGCCCGGGTAGAGGTACATCGTCCCGGCGGGCGTACGGGCCAGGAAGTCGGCCTTTCCGTCGCCGGTCACGTCACCGGGGGTGACCAGGGTGTTGAAGCCGCCCCAGGTGCGCACCTTGACCCGGGCCGCGAAGGCCTGGGAGCCGGTCTTGCCGTTGCCCTTGAGGAGGTAGCCGACCGAGCCGGTCTTGGTACGGGCCAGCAGGTCGGCCTTGCCGTCACCGTTGAAGTCGCCGTGACCGACGATGGAGTTGTACTGGTTCCAGCCGGTGGAGACCTTCGACGGCGTCCCGAAGGTGCCGTTGCCGTTGCCCGGGTAGATCCACAGGGCGCCCGCGGAGTCGACCGAGAGGACGTCGGGCTTGTAGTCGCCGGTGACGTCGCCCGGGGTGATGATCCGGGTGCGGGACTTCCAGTTGGCGAAGATCGTCTTCGTGGCCCAGCTTCCGGCACTGCCGTCGGCGTTGGGCACGTAGTGCATCCAGTAGACCGCGCCGGAGCCGCTGTCGCGGACCACGAGGTCCTGGTAATCGTCCCGGTTCAGATCGGTCTGCAGGACGACGTTGACGCCGTCCCAGTTGCCCCAGGCCTCGCTCGCACCGAAGCTGGTGCCCTTGGAGTCCTTCTCGTAGCCCACCTTGGTGGAGGCGCGCCGCAGCCACAGGTCGGCGAGCTGATCGCCGCTGAGGTTCGCGTCCTCGACCCGCGGGTACACGGCGCCGACGTACGAGGTGACCTTCGAGAAGACGCTGTAGGCGCCCTTCTCGACGCAGTCCGTCACACCCCACGACACCACGCCCACGACCTTGCCCGCGACCACGAGCGGGCCGCCGGAGTCGCCGTTGCAGGCCGTGGTGGTACCGGTGTCGCTGCCGGTGGCGGGGTTGCCCGCGCAGACCATGTGGCCCTTGACGAAGTCGCTGCCGTACTTGCCGGTGCAGGTGGCGTCGGACTGGATGGGCAGCGTGGCCGTCTTCAGGGTCGCGGAGATGTCCTTGGTGGTGGAGCTGGTGCGCCCCCAGCCGTAGACCTTGGCGTTGGTGAGCGCCTTGTAGGAGGCGGTGTCACCGGCCGTCGTCATCCGGATCGGCGGTGCCGTGACGGGGTACGCGAGCGTCAGTACGGCGACGTCGTTGTCGAACGTCACCGAGCTGTACGACGGGTTGTTCCACTGGCGCCAGACGCCCGAGACGGTCCCGTTCGTGTTGCCGTCGGCGTCGGGAAGCGTCGCGGTACCGGTGATGACGGCGCCGTTGGCGTTCCAGTTGTAGCCCTTGACGCAGTGCGCGGCGGTGAGGATCTTCGTCGGCGCGATGACCGAGCCGCCGCAGAAGAAGGTGATGTCGTCGTCCGTCGTGTCCGTGCCCCTGGTGTCGTCGTACCAGAGCTGGGCCATGTACGGGGCCGCCGCGAGGGTGGTCGTCGAACCACCGATGATCTTCGCGTCCTTGGTGCCGCCGGCGGTGCCGGAGCTGAACGCCGTCTTCTTGGAAGCCAGGGTGTCGTCACTGGTGGCCGCGTCCGCGACTCGCTGCTTGAGCTCGGCGGTGCTGGGCGCGCTGCGGCTCAGGTCGGAGGTGGGCTTCGGCAGGGCGGTGGCGGCGTTCGCCGACGACATCATCAGAGCGCCGGTGACCGCGGCGGCGAGGCCGGCGGCGATCACGGGAACGGCGATCCGCACACGGCGTCTGTGGCGGCCTTCACCGGACAGGGATATACCCACTCAAGTCCCCCCTAGGGATCGTCAGTTCGGGCACACCACGAGAATCGGCCCGAAGAGCGCGATCGTACACGTGTCCCATACAGCACAAAGGGCCACCCCCGTAACAGGGGATGGCCCTTTGTGGACTGATTGCCGACCGTTTACCGACCGTCAGTCGTTGTTGCCGCCCGGCGTCGTCTTCTGGATCTGGAGCAGGAACTCGGCGTTCGACTTCGTCTGCTTCATTTTGTCGAGAAGCAGCTCGATCGCCTGCTGCTGGTCGAGCGCGTGCAGCACTCGGCGCAGCTTCCAGGTGACGGCGAGTTCGTCGCTGCCGAGCAGGATCTCTTCCTTACGGGTACCGGACGCGTCGACGTCCACCGCCGGGAAGATGCGCTTGTCGGCGAGCTTCCGGTCGAGCTTGAGCTCGGCGTTGCCGGTGCCCTTGAACTCCTCGAAGATGACCTCGTCCATGCGGGACCCGGTGTCCACCAGCGCGGTGGCGAGGATGGTCAGCGAGCCGCCGTCCTCGATGTTGCGGGCCGCACCGAAGAAGCGCTTCGGCGGGTACAGGGCGGTCGAGTCGACACCACCGGACAGGATGCGGCCGGAGGCCGGGGCGGCGAGGTTGTAGGCACGGCCCAGACGCGTGATCGAGTCGAGCAGTACGACGACGTCGTGGCCCAGTTCCACCAGGCGCTTGGCGCGCTCGATGGCCAGCTCGGCGACCGTGGTGTGGTCCTCGGCCGGGCGGTCGAAGGTCGAGGAGATGACCTCGCCCTTCACCGACCGCTGCATGTCGGTGACCTCTTCCGGACGCTCGTCGACCAGGACGACCATCAGGTGGCACTCGGGGTTGTTGTGCGTGATCGCGTTGGCGATCGCCTGCATGATCATGGTCTTGCCGGTCTTCGGCGGGGCCACGATCAGACCGCGCTGGCCCTTACCGATCGGCGCGACGAGGTCGATGATGCGGGTGGTGAGGACGCCCGGGTCCGTCTCCAGACGGAGGCGGTCCTGCGGGTAGAGCGGCGTCAGCTTGTTGAACTCGGGGCGCCCGCGGCCGGAGTCGGGGGCCATGCCGTTGGTCGAGTCCAGGCGCACCAGCGCGTTGAACTTCTCGCGGCGCTCGCCGTCCTTCGGCTGACGGACCGCACCGGTGACGTGGTCGCCCTTGCGCAGGCCGTTCTTGCGGACCTGGGCGAGGGAGACGTACACGTCGTTGGGGCCCGGCAGGTAGCCGGACGTCCGGATGAACGCGTAGTTGTCGAGGATGTCCAGGATGCCCGCGACGGGGATCAGGACGTCGTCGTCGGCGACCTGCGGCTCGTTCGGGCCGAACTCCTCGCGCCCACGACGGCCACGGCGGTCGCGGTAACGTCCCCGACGGCCACGGCGTCCGCCGTCGAAGTCGTCGTCGTCCTGCGGCCCGTTGTCACGCGGGCCGGTGTCACGCGGCCCGGTGTCCCGCTGCTGGCGGTCCTGCCGCTCCTGGCGCTCGGGACGGTCCTGGCGCTCGGGACGGCCGCCGGCCTGCTGCTGGCCCTGCTGCGTCCCGCGCTGCTGGGTGCCGCCCTGCTGCTCGTCGCTCTTGCCGCCCCGGCGGTCGCGGTCCCGGCCGCGGTCTCCGCGATCCCGGCGGTCGCGGCGGCCCTGGCGGCCGTCACCGTCGGCGTCACCGGCCTGCGTCTCGGCCTTCGGCTCGCTCTTCGCCTCGGCGACGATCGTCTCGGGGCTGCCTGCCTCGGCGGTGGCGCGGCGCCTGCGGCGCTCGGCCGGGGCGTCCTCTCCCCCACGCTCGGCTTCGCTCGCGCGGGAGGGACCCCCAGCGGGCTGGCCGGGAATCTCGATCTGCTGCTGGGCCACGGCCTTCTCGGCGGGCGCCTCGACGACCTGCACGGCCGCCTTCTTCTCGGCGGCGGCGGGCGCGGTGTCCTCACCCGTACGGGCCTTGGAGGTGGCGCGGCGCCTCGGCTTGGTCTCGGCGGCGTCCCCGGCGGGGGCGGCTGCGGCCTTGGGGGTTCCGCCCCCGGCCTGCGCCTCCTTGATGACCTCGATCAGCTGGCTCTTGCGCATCCGCGCGGTGCCCTTGATACCGAGGCCGGATGCGACCTGCTGCAGCTCGGCCAGCACCATGCCGTCGAGGCCGGTGCCGCGGCGCCGCCGGGAGCCGGCACCCGTGGCAGGCGCGGAGGCGTCCGTGGAGGGCGCCGCAGCGGTCTCCTCGACACGTGCGCCCATCAGATCGGTGGTGTCGCTCACGAAGGGTCCTTCCCTGGAGCGGACGTCGGCCTGTCTGGCACGGCGACCGGTTTTGCTGTCCGGCTTCGGTCCTTATGAGTGGACCGTGCCGGGGCGGTGGTCCGCCGAAGCGGCGGAAGAGGTTTCTGGTGATGGCGTTTCCCAAAGCCGTGACACTGAAGTTCTGTGTCAGGTGGCTTGGTCACACCGGTTCCGGAGCGTGCCCTGAATGCCGCTCAGCGCCTGCACACGACGAAACGAACGCCGCATGAAACACAGAGTGGCTTGGGGGGCTCCCGGAAGAATGTCTGTCCCGGACGGGGACACAAAGCACCTCGCCATGGTGGGGTCGGGTGCAGACTTGAGGTTAACACTACCGGATCCAACAAACATTCCCCCTCTCCAAATCCGGCAACCGTATGTAGTTGAATGTCGCAGCGTTGAATGTCGCAGGTCCCCTGGCGCACACCCCGTTGATGTCGTCGCCTAGCTCTCTCCGGGGGCCGCGAGCGGCAGCACGCTCGCACCCCTGGCGTCGAGGCCGAGCCGGTTGGCGGCCCAGCCCTCGCCCGCCAGACGGGAGACCTTGTCGGCGGTGGCCTCGTCGGTCAGTGCCAGGACCGTGGGTCCGGCGCCGGAGATCACCGCGGGGATGCCGTCGGCCCGCAGCCGCTCCACCAGGGCCGTGCTCTCCGGCATGGCGGGGGCGCGGTAGTCCTGGTGCAGCCGGTCCTCGGTGGCCGGCAGCAGCAGCTCGGGACGCCTGGTCAGAGCCTCGACGAGCAGGGCGGCGCGCCCCGCGTTGGTCGCGGCGTCGACATGCGGGACGGTGCGGGGCAGGAGACCGCGCGCGGTCTCCGTGAGTACCGGCTTCCCGGGGACGAAAACCACCGGAACGACGGAGCGGGCGGGTTCCATCCTGATCGCCCGGGCGGCGCCCGACTCCATCCAGGAGAGCGTGAATCCGCCGAGCAGACAGGCCGCGACGTTGTCGGGGTGCCCCTCGATCTCGGTGGCGAGTTCGAGCAGCGCCTCGTCGTCGAGACGGCTGTCGCCGCCTATGGTGACGGCCCGCGCGGCGACGATGCCGGCGCAGATGGCCGCCGAGGAGGACCCGAGTCCCCGCCCGTGCGGAATGCGGTTGGCGCACACGATCTCAAGGCCGCGCGGCTGTCCGCCGAGCAGGTCGAAGGCGGTGCGCAGGGACCGTACGAGGAGGTGGTTCTCGTCGCGCGGGAGGGTCTCGCTGCCCTCACCCGCGATGTCGATGTGCAACCCGGAGTCGGCCACCCGGACGACCACGTCGTCGTACAGCCCCAGCGACAGGCCCAGGGCGTCGAAGCCCGGACCGAGATTGGCGCTGGTGGCGGGGACGCGCACCCGGACGGCGGCGGCTCGGAACGCTGGACCGGCCATCGCTCGATGACTCTCCTTGAGCTGCGATTTCGTCGAAAACATTCGACACGACACTGGAGAACGGCTACTGAAACGGCTGAGGACCTACGGGGGGACCCTCAGGCCGCTGGGACAACGCGGCGCCGCGCCATACACGGGGGCATATGCGGCGGGCGGGTTCACCCCAGCTTATCGAAGGAAGGTTCTGTGGCGACATAGGGCGCACAGGAGGCGCACGATGCGTGTCGTAAGCCCCCTGTGCACCCGCCGTAGGGACTCCGTAGGGAGTACCCCGGTTAGGCGATCAGTACCCGGTCTACGCGAGTCCGAGTCGCTCGGCGGCCGTCGCGGCGTCCACCGGGACGACGACCGGCTTCGGTGCGCCCTCGGTGGCCCAGCCCGGGTCCTTCAGGCCGTTGCCGGTGACCGTGCAGACGATGGTCTGGCCCGGGTCGACCTTGCCCTGCTCGGCCATCTTCAGCAGACCGGCTACGGACGCGGCGGACGCCGGCTCGACGAAAACGCCCTCCTGCGCGGCCAACAGCCGGTAGGCGCGCAGGATCTCACGGTCCGTCACCTCGTCGATGAGGCCGCCCGACTCGTCGCGCGCGGCCAGCGCCTGCTTCCAGGAGGCCGGGTTGCCGATGCGGATCGCGGTGGCGAGCGTCGAGGGGTCCTTGACGATCTCGCCGCGCACGATCGGGGCACTGCCGGCCGCCTGGAACCCCCACATGCGCGGGGTGCGCCGGGCGATGCCGTCGGCGGCGTACTCGGTGTAGCCCTTCCAGTACGCGGTGATGTTGCCCGCGTTGCCGACCGGCAGGACGTGGATGTCGGGGGCGTCGCCGAGCATGTCGACGATCTCGAAGGCGGCCGTCTTCTGTCCCTCGATACGCACCGGGTTGACCGAATTCACCAGCGCCACCGGGTAGTTGTCGCTCAGGGAGCGGGCGAGGGTGAGGCAGTCGTCGAAGTTGCCGTCGACCTGGAGGATCTTGGCGCCGTGGACCAGCGCCTGCCCCATCTTGCCGAGGGCGATCTTGCCCTGCGGCACGAGAACGGCCGAGACCATGCCCGCGCGCACGGCGTACGCGGCGGCGGAGGCAGACGTGTTGCCCGTGGAGGCACAGATGACCGCCTTCGCGCCCTCCTCCTTCGCCCGGGTGATGGCCATGGTCATACCGCGGTCCTTGAAGGACCCGGTCGGGTTGGCGCCCTCCACCTTGAGGTGGACCTCGCAGCCCGTGCGCTCGGAGAGCACCTGCGCGGGGACGAGGGGCGTGCCGCCCTCGCGGAGCGTCACGACCGGCGTGCTGGCGGAGACGGGCAGCCGGTCCCGGTACTCCTCGATGATTCCGCGCCACTGGTGGGTCATTGCTGGTTACTCTCCTTCAACCCGCATGATGCTTGCGACACCCCGCACGGTGTCGAGCTTGCGCAACGCCTCGACGGTTCCGCCCAGGGCGGCGTCGGACGCACGATGGGTGACGACGACGAGGGAGGCCTCGCCGTCCTTGCCCGTCTGCCGAACCGTATCGATGGATACCCCGTGCTCTGCGAACACGGTGGCCACCTGGGCGAGAACACCCGGTTTGTCGGCGACGTCAAGGCTGATGTGATAGCGAGTGACCACATCGCCCATGCCCGAAACGGGCAGCGCGGCATAGGCCGACTCGCCCGGCCCGGTCGTCCCGCTGAGCCGGTTGCGGCACACGGCGACGAGGTCACCGAGCACGGCGGAGGCCGTCGGCGCACCGCCGGCCCCGGGCCCGTAGAACATCAGCTGCCCGGAGGCGTCGGACTCGACGAACACCGCGTTGTAGGCGCCGCGCACGGAGGCGAGCGGGTGCGTCAGCGGAATCATGGCCGGATGCACACGCGCGGTGACGGACTGCCCGTCCCCGGCCCGCTCGCAGATGGCGAGCAGTTTGATGGTGCAGCCCATGTTCCTGGCGGAGGCGAAGTCGGAGGCGGTGACCTCGGTCATGCCCTCGCGGTAGACGTCGTCGAGGCGCACGCGCGTGTGGAAGGCGATTCCGGCGAGGATGGCGGCCTTGGCGGCGGCGTCGAACCCCTCGACGTCGGCGGTCGGGTCGGCCTCGGCGTACCCGAGGGCGGTGGCCTCGTCGAGGGCCTCCTGATAACCCGCCCCCGTGCTGTCCATCTTGTCGAGGATGAAGTTGGTGGTGCCGTTGACGATCCCCAGCACCCGATTGACCTTGTCACCGGCGAGGGACTCGCGCAGCGGCCGGATGAGCGGGATGGCACCGGCGACTGCGGCCTCGTAATAGAGGTCCGTGCCGTGGGCCCCGGCGGCTGCGTGGAGGGCGGCGCCGTCCTGGGCAAGGAGCGCCTTGTTGGCGGAGACCACCGACGCACCGTGCTCGAAGGCGGCGGTGATGAGGGAGCGCGCGGGCTCGATACCGCCGATGACCTCGACGACCACGTCGATGTCGCCGCGTTTGACGAGGGCGGTGGCGTCGGTGGTGACGAGGGCGGGGTCGATGCCTTCACGCACCTTGGAGGGCCGCCGCACAGCGACCCCGGCAAGCTCGACGGGAGCACCGATGCGCGCGGCGAGATCGTCGGCGTGCGTCGTCATGATGCGCGCCACCTCTGAGCCGACTACCCCACAGCCCAGCAGCGCCACCTTCAGCGGACGCGTACGCATCATCCGACCTCGTTTCCTCATACCGTCTTCGGTTGATAAGTCTCACTCACCGGACTGAAGTTTCTACCAATCGTCCGGATCGTGAGATGTCTATTTCGTTTTCCGAGCGGCGGAAGACAGGAGATCTTCCGCCGCCTCCTGTGATTCTGCCGTCACCCCACGTCGAGACGGAGCAGATCCTCCTCGGTCTCCCGTCGAACGATCACGCGGGCCTCCCCCTCGCGCACGGCGACGACGGGCGGGCGCAGGGCGTGGTTGTAGTTACTGGCCATGGACCGGCAGTACGCACCGGTCGCCGGCACCGCGATGAGGTCACCCGGCGCCAGGTCTGCGGGCAGGAAGGCGTCCTTGACGACGATGTCCCCGCTCTCGCAGTGCTTGCCGACGACCCGCACGAGCATGGGCGCGGCCTCGGAGGTCCGGGAGACGAGAGCGACGCTGTACTCGGCGTCGTACAGCGCGGTCCGGATGTTGTCGGACATCCCGCCGTCGACGGAGACATACGTACGCAGCCCTTCGAGGGGCTTGATGGTGCCGACCTCGTAGAGGGTGAAGGCGGTGGGCCCGACAATGGCACGCCCGGGCTCGACGGAGATACGAGGGGTGCGCAGCTTCGCGCCCTCGCACTCCCGGCTCACGATCTCGTTGAGCGCCTTGGCGATCTCGTGCGGCTCGCGGGGGTCGTCGTCGCTGGTGTAGGCGATACCGAGCCCACCCCCGAGGTCGATCTCGGGCAGCTCGACCCCGTGCTCGTCACGAATGTCCTTGAGCAGCCCGACAACACGGTGCGCGGCGACCTCGAACCCGGACATGTCGAAGATCTGCGACCCGATGTGCGAGTGAATACCGATGAGCTCGAGCCCATCGAGCTGCAGCGCCCGCCGCACGGCCTCGGCGGCCTGCCCACCGGCGAGCGGAATCCCGAACTTCTGGTCTTCGTGGGCGGTGGCGATGAACTCGTGCGTATGTGCTTCCACACCCACGGTGATACGGATCTGCACGCGCTGCCGCTTGCCGAGGGACTGCGCGACGTGCGCGACGCGCACGATCTCCTGGAAGGAGTCGAGTACGATCCGCCCGACCCCGGCGCGGATGGCGGTCTCGATCTCATCGACGGACTTGTTGTTGCCGTGGAAGGCGATGCGATCGGCGGGCATGCCGGCGGAGAGGGCGGTGGCCAGCTCCCCCCCGGAGCAGACATCGAGGTTGAGCCCTTCCTCGTGCAGCCACCGCACGACGGCACGCGAGAGAAACGCCTTGCCCGCGTAGAAGACGTCGGCGTCGGCCCCGAAGGCGGTACGCCACGCCCGGGCCCGCTCACGGAAGTCGACTTCGTCGATGAGATAGGCGGGGGTGCCGAACTCCTCGGCGAGCCGGGTGACCTCGATCCCTCCGACACTGACGACACCGTCGGGCGTACGGGTGACGGTCGACGCCCAGACCTTCCGGTCCAGGTGGTTGAGGTCGGCGGGCGGCGCGGAGGGGTGGCCCTCGGGCAGCACGTCGGCGTGACGGGGCCCGGCGGGGTGTGCGGAACGGCTCATGACTGTGCGGCTTCCTCGGTGGTGTCAGAGGTATTGAGGCATTCAGAGGTACTCGGGTGCGTCGATGCCGAGCAGGGACAGGCCGCCGGCCAGCACCGTCCCGGCGGCTTCGGCGAGCGCGAGCCGGGCCCGGTGGGCGGCCGAGGGTTTCTCGTCGCCGAGCGGCAGCACGGTGGGAAGGAAGGCGAGCGTGGCATCGGCAAGGGTGACGAGATGCCGGGCGAGCCGGTCCGGGGCGCGGTGGGTGGCGGCGCCGAGGAGGAGGCGGGGGTGGTCGGCGAGGGCGAGGAGAAGAGGCGTCGGTACGTCGGCTACGTCGATGAGATCACCGGCGTGCGCGGTGAAGCCGAGGTCGGCGGCGTTACGGCCGACGGCGCGGGTGCGGGTGTGGGCGTAACGCACCCGGAAGAGGGGGTTGCTCTCCCGCTGGACCAGATGCTCGGCGCCGATACGGGGCCGGTCGTGCGGCGCGGGATGAAGGAGGGCCCACCGGGCGGCGTCGGGCCCGAGGGGGGTGGGGTCGCCGGACGCCGGAGGGAGGGTGCGGAGGTCGAGGGTCTCGACGCCATGTTCACCCCGTCCATGCCGTTCATGCCGTCCATCCTGCTCGCCCTGTTCACCGGTGCCGCGGTGGAGGTGGACGCGGGCGCCCTGGGTGGCGACGATGCGTGCGAGCGCGTCGGCGACGACTTCGGCCCGGGGTTCGTACGCGACGGGCAGCCGCACCGACAGCACCTGACCGGCGAGGGCCTCGCTGTGTCCGTAGCGCAGGCCCTGGGCGCGGATCTCGCGTACGAGGGCTGCGGGGGCGGCACTGTCGAGGCTGATGTTGAGGAATCCGGGCCCGGTGATCTCGACGCCACGGACGCCGGGGGCGGCACTGATCTGCTCGCGCAGGACTTCGGCGACGTAGCGGGGGGTGCGACCGGCGGGCCTGGCCAGCTGCAGCGCGATGTTCGTGGCGTAGTCCCCGGAACCACCGGGACCGGGAGCGGCGACAACGGCGCGTGCGGGAACGGCGACGCTCAGCTCTCCCGCGTCGACGGCACGACGTACCGCGCACAGCACGGTACGGGAGAGCTCGACGGGGGTCACGGGACAAGCGTATGGGAGGAGGGGGGTGGGTAGGCGAATGGGTTTGAGGTGGGTCCGGTATGTGGACGGAGGGCGCGGACGTGAATGGGGAGGGTGCGGGGAAGGGGAGCGGGGGGTACGGGAGCCAGGGGTGCGGTGCCGGGGTTCCGGCGACGTAATGCCGGGTTCGGGCGGAGAAGCGCCCAGGTTCCGGCGGAGAGGTGACCGAGTTCGGCGAAGCCACGCCGGGTTCCGGCGGCGCGTGGCCGGGTCAGCCGACGGCGCCTCGGCCGGCTCGCTCGGCCTCGGTGGGGGCGCCGAGGGAACCGATGGGGCCCAGCGACGGTCCGAGCGCGCTCCCGAACGAGGCGTCGTCCCGCCCGCGCTCGGCCAACTGCCGTACAAGGCTGATGAGTTCGGAGGGATCAAAGGGCTTGGCGAGAAACGCGTCGACGCCGACCTCAAGTCCGGCCTCGACCTCGTACTGCGTGCAGGCGCTGATGATCGCGAGGGGCAGGTCACGCGTCCGGGGATCGGCCCGCAGCCGGGCGGCGGTACGCAGACCGTCGAGGCGGGGCATCGCGACGTCGAGGGTGACGACATCGGGGCACACCTGATGAATGACATCCAGACACTCGGCACCATCAGCCGCGGTCACGACCTCGAAACCCTCCAGTTCGAGGTTGACCCTGATCAGCTGCCGGATGACCTTGTTGTCGTCCACAACAAGCACCCGGCCGGACACGCCTGGCACAACTCGAGGGTAGGTCGAGACCGGCCACCGCGTCCGGCTTTTCGCCACTTCCACCGGCCCGATCGAACGCCGACCAGGTCCGCCACGACCTCCAAAACCCGTTCCTGATCACCCCGAACGAGCTGGTAGGGTTCTACTCGTCGCCGCGCAACGCGCCAGACACGCCCCCGTAGCTCAGGGGATAGAGCAACGGCCTCCGGAGCCGTGTGCGCAGGTTCGAATCCTGCCGGGGGCACCTTGTAGAAGGTGCCTAAAGACCCCGCCATCAGCGCAGTAGCTGAGGACGGGGTCTTCGCGTGTGTGCAGGCGGATGCCGCCGAAGGCAGCTGTTTGCCAGTGATCACGTAATGGTGACGTAATGATCTTAAGGGTGTGCACTGCAGGTCAAAGTCGGTTTCCAGGTCATCTTGCAGCACTCCCATTCTGTCCGCGAACTGCGCCGCGGCATGCACTGCTGTGGCCTCCCCGTGTCCGGCGCAGTGCAGACTAGCCCCACATGGAGGACACCATTGCGGTTGCGCTGATCACTGCCTCATCCACCCTGCTGGGAGGCGCCCTCGCAGCGTTCATTGCCGCCAGGACAACGGGCAGGCAACTGGACTCGCAGGAGAGGCAGGCGCAACAAGATCGCAGCGAGCAACGAGGGTCACGACGGCGTGAGCTCCGCCGTGAGGCATACATGCAGTTCCTCAACGAGCTTGACAGCCTGAATCGCAAACTGGCCGCTGCCTGGTCAGCCCCCGCCCCGTCCGAAGGAAACGCAATCATCGGACAGTTCCGAGACACCACTTGGCAACTGCGAGAGAGGTCGAACCTGATCGCGCTGGAGGGCCCCAAGAGCGTAGCGATAGCAGCGGAGGCAGCCGTCCGTAGTGCTCTTGACCAGGTGCACTCGTTGGATCAGGTGGCGGCCATCGCTGCGCACCTTGGCAGCCGTGACGTTCTCTTGGAGCTTCGTGAAGACGAGTGGGAGACGCACTCGGACCGTTGCCGACGAGCACACCAAGACTTTCTGGATCGCGCTCGCGCTGCCATGGGGGCAGACCTACCTGGCGACGGATGATATTTGCTGGCGCCCAAAAGGCCAGCCACCTGCCGATCGCAGTCAGAGCGAGAAAGCCAAAAGCCCCGGATCGCTCCGGGGCTCTCAGCTTGTCGGTCACGTGGACGTTTCAGCTCTCGGTGTCATTCCCCTCTCCCAGACCCTTCAGGATCCGGTCGTTCATTTCCTGCTCCTGGCCGTCGATGCACTTCGCGTAGATCTTCAGGAGCACGTCCACCGAGTGGCCGGCACGGGCCGCCACCTCTGGGGCAGGTACCCCAGAGTTCAGCCACTGGGAGACGCCAGCGTGCCGAAGGTCGTACGGCCGGAAGGCCAGGACCGACGACACCTGATGCGGTACGAGTGCCAGTTCCCGAACCTGTTTCCACGCTCGTGAGTACGACGAGGCCGCGATCACGTTGCCCCGCTCGCTGGAGAACAGCCGCCCGTCCTTCGCCGTACCGAACTCCTTCAAGTGCTCGCGGAGCATTCGCACCAGTGGAGGCGGAATCGGCACGATGCGCACTTCGCCGCTGGCCCGTTGCTTCAGGCCGCGCCGATCGTGCGCATCCCCGGAGTCCGTCCATGCCTTCCCTGCCGTAGGACGGGTCTCCGCCAGCTCAAACCGCCCCCAGCCGGACGCCGGAAGGCTGCAGTCGGAGCGGCGGAGTCCCAGCGCCTCGCCTGGCCGCAAGGCCGCGTAGTACAGACAGCCGAAGAACGCCTTCAGTCGTCGGCCACTCGCGCGCTCGTATCCGCCGACGTAAGTGAGGGCGGTCAGCAGTTCCCGAGCCTGCCGCGGATTGACCACCACTCGACGGTCGACCTCCTGCACCGCACACTTGCCCCGTTTACGCCGCACCCGGCTCAGCGGGTTGGACTGCAGGTGCTCCAACTCCACTGCGTATTCAAGGGCGTTGAAGACAACCGCCCTGCGTCGGCGATACGTCTGCGTCGCCGCAGGCTTGCCGTCCAGCCTGCGACCCAACCCGTCGATCAGCTCATGCACTCGGGCGATCTCCTGCAACTCCCCCACAGGGAGCGAGGCCTTCTCGATCCACCGCACGGCCGCCGCGATCTCGTCCGGCCGCTCTCGCTCCCGGCGGGAAACCGGCAGGACGTACGAGCGCAGCGCCCGCCGCAGCACCTCGGGAGTGGGCCGCCCCCTCCCCGGCTTGACGAGGAGGGGAACAACCGTTGCCAGAGCATCGGTCATGCTGTCCCGTTGCCTCGCCGACGCTTCCGCCCAACGCGCTCCCACGTACTTCACCGCCAGGTCGAGGAACGACAGCGCCGCATTCCCTCCGCGGAGCGAGTCAGGCAGACCGGTCACTGTGTCGAACGGTTCGCCCTTGTCGGCAGCTCGGAGCAGCTTGGCCCGGAAGCGATCCGCGAGCGCCTTCGTCTTGTGCGACTCGTGGAACGGCTCGCCGCCCACGGACCAGCGGACGAGGTACGTCGGTTTCTTCGCGGAGCGGTTGATGCTGAGCTTCCAGATGACGACCTTGTACGACTTCACGACGCGGCCCCCTCGCACGCTCCGCCAACCAGTCGTTGAGCACGTCACGGCGGACCCGTAACTCACCGTTCGGCAGACGGATGCAGGCGGGCGCGATGCGCAGCTCCCGCCAGCGGTAGAAGGTGCGTCGGGAGATCCCGCCCAGTTCTTCAAGCACCTGCCGCACGGTGAGCAGATCGGCCGCCTCCTCACGCGCCATGACGACCACCGGCTTCCCGCACGGAGGCAGCCAAGAGCGCCGCCTCCGGTGAGTAGCCGCGCCCGGCATAGCGCCACTGCCCAACCGTGATCGTCGACCGCTTGCCGATGCCGAGAGCAGTTCGCTGCTCTTCCGCACGGTGTTCGGCACGAGCTTCACGGAGCGCGGTCAGCGTCGTCGAATAGCGCCGTGACTTGGTGGAGAAGTGGCCGCCGTAGCCGAGCATGTGCGCCCAGCGCCGCAATCCGAGCGGTTCGAATGCGGGGAGACCACCGAGCCACCAGCACGTACTGATCATGCGGAGGACATGGGCCCGTACCGGCAGCATGACCAGCTCTCGCGCCTGGCGGATCCGACCGTCGACCGCGCCGGCTGACTCGGCACCCTTGGTGGCGTACTTCGCGATGTAGCCCGCGACAGCCGCGGAGGTCAGCCGCTCCCCCGCCCCGAACGCCTCGATGGGCCGCACGTCGACCTGTTCGCCAAAGCGGAGCAATCGAGTACCGACGACATCCGCGCCAGGAGCGACGAGCCGTACGCGACCGACAACCGCCGGTACCGCATCCGTCAGCAGAGCCGTTGTCGCCCAACCGGGCGGAGTCGAGGCCGGTCCGTCCGGTCCGTCGACACGGATCACGGCATGGAAGTCGACACGGATCACGGCATGGAAGTGGACCAGGCCCCGCCGCTGGACTCGGCCACCTTCGCGTACGACAACCGGGCCACGTCCCCGAATTCGGTACGGGACAACCCGGACCGCCGTGCAACCTCGCGGCGCAGCTCCAGCGCGAACCGGTGCCAGAGCTGACCGGCGTACGCCTGCCAGAGGACAGCCCCGGCATAGTCGTAGCAGCGCGGGCACAGGGGCTCGCCGAGTCGGGGCTCGCCCTCCGTGTGTCGCTCATGGCATCCGACGGGCGAGCCATGCGGGCAGCACTCCCCCGCCCTCCGGGGACGGCATGCCCGTACCCGCCCCGCACGCTCACGACGGGTGTGAACCGGGCCGAAGCCGGGAGCGGTGAGGGTGGCGAACACCCGGGGGTGCCCACTCACCGACTCCGTGACGTTCTTGCCTCCGACCAGCCCGGCCCGGATCAGTTGATAGGTGTCGGCCCGGTAGAGGCGGGAGCAGGACGGGCAGACCGTCGACCGTCGGTTGCCGCAAGCGGTCAGGAGTCGACCGCCGTAGACGTCCGACGCGTACGAGTACAGGGCCTCGCCCGTGGTCGTGTCGACGACCGTTGCCCCGCCAACCAGGTGGATCGGGTTGGTGCAGCCGGCGAGGCTGACGATGTTGCGCCGCCAGGCCGCGAACTCCGGCTCTGCTGCCTTGGTGAGCAGGGCAGCAACGTTCTTCGGAAGGGGTGCGGTCATTGCCGACCACCTCCCCCGAACGCCTGCCACATCACGGCGGCTATCGCTTCCGTCCGGGTCTTGGCGCTGAACCGGAGGGTCGGATCCGTGAGCCAGAGTGCGGCGGCGTGTGCCGGGCACAGATGCCGCTCGTAGCCGTCGAGCCCGACGAGGACGATCTGTTCCCGTCCCGTGCAGGTCGACACTTCGGAGTCGGCGACCCTCAGTTCGCACTCCGGTAGAGGAGATTTGCGCGAACGATGCGCGGTGGACAAAGTGTGAGTACTCCTTTCACTGCTCATGTGGCGGATGGAGTGGGTTCCTGACGGGGTCGGGTTTGGCGACTTCGCGCCCCGTCGGGAGCCCGTTGTACGGGCGATCACTGGCGCTCCTCGGGCGGTATCGCGATCACGCTGTACGCGATCGACCCGAAGATGCGGCGTGCGTCGTAGTAGCCCTCGCCGATGTCCTTCACCGGAACGCCGAGCGGTGCGGCGACGTACTCCGTCCCCTCCCTGCGAGCAGTGGAGTCGGCTCCGTCGACGAAGACGCCGAAGGACGCGCAGCGCGGTACGAGGACAATGGGATTGGCGGTAAGGAAGTCCGCCAGCTCGCGCAGACCGGCGATGAACTCGGCCCGGTCACCGGAGCGGATTTCGTACTTGGGCATGGCTCGCCCACCTCTCTGTTGTTCGGTCATCGGGGGAAGTCGCTTCAGAAGCGGAGTTGCCCGAGGAACCCGCCGACCGCGACGAGCACCGTTCGAACCACCGGCGCTGCCAGGGTCGTTGCCAGCAGGAAGCCGAAGGTTCCGCAGAGCAGTGCGTCCGCCCAGCGCAGGTAGCGGATGCGGAGCAGGAACCAGATCAACAGGCCGAGCAGCAGTACGGCCGACATGGACACCAGCACGGCTGTTCCCCTTCACTTGGCCTCGGTGAGCAGTTCGGGCAGGACCGGGGCGAGGTGCGCGTACTCAGCCGCGATGGCCTCCGCGTCCGTCTCGGTGATGAGGTGGGAGCGAGCACGTTCCCAGCCGTCGCCGGAGGCCAGTACGGCCGTACCTGCCTGTTCGGGGGTGATGGCTTGTGCGGCTTTGAGCGCGTCGGGGTTGAGGTCTCCGAGCGCCATTTCCGCCGTACCGGGGTCGGCCACCCGGTGACACACGCGTCCGCCGAGTTGGGCACGCAGTGCTGTGACGCCGGGTCCCAGATCGGATCCCACCCGCTGGCCGGCCACGACGAGGAACACCCCGAGCGCCGCGCCCAGTTGGGCGAGGCGGATCAACGCCGTACCGGCCGCGTGCGCTTCGTCTTTCTCGTTCCGGCTCGCGACGAGGAACAGCTCCGCGATCTCGTCGACTATGACGACGACCGGTACCGGGCGTTCCTTCTCCGGCAGACCCCAGATGTTGCGTACGCGGGCAGCCCGGCAGACGGTCATGCGGTCGAGCGTCAGATCTACGAGCGCCGCCAGGAGCCGAACCGCTTGCTCACGGTTGGTCGCCAGCGCGGACAACCGGGGCTCGTAGAGCGACAGTTCCATGCCGCCCTTGCAGTCGACCCCGACCAACGCGACCGGTTGCGGAGCCAGGCCCGCGACGAGTGCGTTGATCAACGTCGATTTGCCGGACCGTGTGGCCCCGACGATGAGCCAGTGCGGCACACGGCGAAGGTCGATGACCCAAGCGGCACCGGTTTCCAGCGCGCCCACCGTGACTCGGAGCAAGTGAACGGGCCCGCACTGCTTCGGTAGTCGAGGAGCGGCCAGCGGATCGCCTACCGATGCGGCGATCCGTACGACTCCCGGCTTCCAGGAGGTCACCCGCACCCCATGGACCTGCCAGTTCTCCGCCATGGCAGGTGCCGCTTTGACGAAGTCTTCGGGCAGCTGCCCCGGCAACAACCGCACCAGCAGCCAGAATCCGCCGCCGGTCGGGCGTATGAACCCGAATCGAGGGACACGCGGTTGAGGCGGAGGCGCCCCGTTGCCGACGAGTCCGGACACCACGGTCAACGCCGGCCGACGGCTGACAGCGAGTCCGCACCCGGCCATCAACAGCCGCCAGGTGCGCATCACGCGAACGACCATGACCGGGTAGGCGAGTAACAACCAACAGGCCACGGGGTAGCGGCGGCGCAGGGCCGGGCCTGCGAGAAGCAGACCCGACACCAGCACCGCGGCCACCACCAGAACCCAGCTCGGCCAAACCGTCCCGGCCGAGGAGGTGGAGGAGGCCAGCGTCATCACTGCACCGCCCCCTTCCCCGCCGGGGCGTTCAGGGGCCGGATCTCCGCCGCGCGGAAGGCGACACCGTGTCGCCCGTCGTTCTCCCACGGCGTGGCCACCAGGTCCCGCACTGCCACCGGCATACCAAGCTGCACACCGGCCGGTTCCCCGGCAACGCTCACGTTCACGACGTCCGCCGATGAACCCGCCATCAGGCAAAGACCGACCTGGTACACGGTCTTGCCGGTCTCACGGTCAACACGAAGCTGACCGGTCTCACGATTGGCAACCCGCGGAGCCGGGGGTACGGCACAGATGATCCCCGTGAACTTCGCGGTGTCGATCGGAAGGCTTGCCACTGATCTGAACTCCTCATCTCTGACACCCGAAGGCTGATCCTTCGGGCTGCTAGACCACCCGTAGTACGGGTGACTGGAGTCCAGAGTGCGACCCGTAGTACGGGTTGTCAACCGTCTTGTGGTGAGAGAGGCTGTCTACGCACGTGGACGAACTGTCTACAGAGACACACAGTCAAGAGATGATCACGGCCACGGAGGGCCCGCATGCCGCCAAGGAACACGCAGCCGAAGTATCGGCAGATCGCCGACTACCTGCGCGAAGGCATCCTGAACGGCACGTTCCCCGCCGGCCAACCGCTCCCCTCAGAGGAGGCGTTGGCGAAGCAGTTCGGCGTGACGCGCCCCACAGTCCGTCAGGGCCTCACAGAGCTACGGGCATCCGGCCTGGTTGAGGCGATCATGGGCAGAGGCACATTCGCCCGCTCGCCCCAGGGCCGCCCGAGCCTCACCCGCCCGCGCGGCGTACGCCTGGCCCCCGACGGCCGGTACATGGAGGCCGACGGCCTCCAGTGGGTAAACGCCGAGCCCCCAGTAGCCACTCGCACGGACGCCCCCTTGGCGTTGGCGGATCTGCTCCGCATCCCCCCAGGCGAACCGATGTTCACGTACGACGCCTTGCAGACAGCAGACCAGGGCCGCCTTCGCCAACTCCACCGCACATACGTGCCGTTCTCTGTCCTGGTCGACACGAAGTACGAGGAGGAGGCTCCACCGCCGGCGCCGGAGCTCTACGTGGCACTCGCCGCGTTGGGCCACGAACTCCACTTCACGGAGTACGTCCGCACCCGCATGCCGCTCCCGGACCAGGCCCAAGCCCTCCGTCTACCCGAAGGTGTCCCTCTCCTGCACGTAATCCGGGTGACGCTCACGGAGGCAGACAAGCCGCTGGCTCTGGAGGAGTTCCACCTCCCCGGCGACGATCTGGAACTGTCCTACAGGCTGTAGCCGACCCCTGTTGGCTCAGACCTTCTCTACGTCATCAAGGCGGCTCGCTCCGCTCCCCGCGCGCGGCCCGGCCCCCGGCCGGGCCTGCGCTCCTGTCTCCGCCCCGCTCCAGCCCGGCCGGCGCCCGTGCCGCGCTCAAAGCATGCAGCCACCTAATGCCAGAGAAGGGGTACGTCGGGGCTGGGGCGGTCGGCTCCACGGCTTTACGGAGCCACTTTGGCGCGAGCCTCGAAGATCATGGCCCCAACGTCGTGCTTTACCGGGCAGGTCCACAGCCTGCCCGACGCGCCGGAAGCTTACGGGGCCATGATCACTCGCGCCAAAGCAGCGCCACCCCAAAGCCGCTCCACCGACCTGTGTGCCTCACATCAGGACGCCTCTTCCTCATCCTGAACGCTCTTTGGGAGGAACTGCGAATATTTCCGGCGGAGGAAGTCGATTGCTTCATCCCGTGTGGGGTCAACTTGCAACTTATCCTGGTAGAAGTGCAAAGCCCTTCTACGTTCCTCGATGATCGCCCCCCAATGCTTAACCCAAATACGCAGATCTAGATCATCGTCCTCGTGAATCAATCCGGCAGGCTGGCCTTTCTTGCGGGAAAGTCGGCGAATGTCGTCACTAACCGCATTCGCCACGAGAACGAAGTCCCACTTAGTTCCAGCATCCCGGAACCGTTGATCATTGGCGACAGCCATAGCGTAGGATTCAATCTGCTGCCGCTCCTTGTATCCCGCAATGACGGACGGCCTTTTCAGTTCAACGATTAGATGATGTTGATGCTCGCTATCTTGAATTGTCTTCGAAAGCATGAGATCAACAATTGCCGTCTTGCGATCTTCAAGTTTCACATCGGCTATGTTCAGCGTATCGCGACCAAGATACTCAAGATGCCGCTTCAGGACTTCCTTGATGCTCTGGTCATCCACGCCTAGCTGAAACTGCTCGCCAAATACCCAAGCCTCTGCTGCAAGAATCCGATGAAGTTGACTCCGCTCCAACACCTCTCTCTTTAGATCGGCGTCAAAGAGCAGTAGTTCCAGGCTGCGTAGAAAATCTAGTCGGTCGGCTACTGTTTGAGCCGAGGAAATCACGGATGCGAGGGAAGCGCGATCGAGCAATACCGCTAGATCATCGAGTTCCTGGCTGCTCAGATCGAGGACGTCGCGGAGTACTTTCTTCAGGGAAGTTGGCGAGTGCTCAAGTGCTTCGCGAATGAGTCGAAGCGACATCCTCTTAGCTGCCGGTTCGGATCCGATCCCTGGTATGGCCTGCACGGCCACCACGTCGAAGAGATCCCGCTTGACCTCTTCTAGCGGAGTGGTCGGGGTTCCTGAGAAGGGGTATACGTTCTCGGCGCGCCACTGATCGACTACTCGCTGTCTGCGCTCCTTGGCGCGCTCCCGGAAGTACTTTCGTAGCTCCGTCCTAGCCGCATCCAGAATTGGCCCATATCGCGCATGGCCCAGCTCTGCCAACTCGACTTCAGTTCCCTGAAAACCATGCCATGTAACGTACGCTGAGAACGAAAACCCGGGAGCCTGTATGCCCGCCTTGTATTCCGTTAATGCTGCCCCACTGGTGTCACAAAAGAAGATCTCATTGGGCCAGTCTTGCTTCCACTCCACGATTTCTAGACTGGGGGGTTCTTGATCATCCTCGTCCGGCGAAGAGAGTGTGATCAGCTTTATCCTGTCAATTACTTCATCAGGGGTAACTGATCTGCCATCATACTCCAGCGCGACGTCACGGAACCTGTTCAGAAAGCGAGCAAATTCTTTGGTGAGTCGACTCTGCGCCTTCTCGCTCGTCAGACTGACCAGAGAACCTGAGATTCCTTCTACCGCAACCTTCGTTCCCGTTTCTTCGCTGCTGTTGGCCGCGCCGCTGATACTAAAACGTTCAGGAGTGGCTGCATTGGCTCTAATCTGGTAGGAGATTCGACCATCGACATCATCTACGACGGTAGTCCATGTAACATCTGGACCGAGCGCGAATGCTCGAAATCTCCCTTCTCCGTTACTACCATGAAGAGGCCGCTTATGACGTCGACTGACCCGAGTCTGGGACTTCCACGATCCCCCTAGGCTGCCGAACTCATGTTCGCTCTCGGATCGTTTGATTCCGAGCCCGTCATCTTCCACCAGGATGGCTTCGACACCGTCCATTGCGTTTCGACGCAGGACTACCTTGACTTCTTTCGCGTCCGCATCCAGAGAGTTCCAGATCAGCTCGAAGACGGCATGCAACGGCTTGGTGGGGCGCACCAACCGCTCAATGTGATCCCTGCGCACCTCAACAGTCACGTCCGGCATAAACGCATGATCCCATAGGGCCTTTCGGCGGTCCATGGGGCAAGCAGGAAGTCAAGCACGCGTTCGATTGGTAGTGATCTTGGGATTGGTCACAAAGCGTAACCCCGCATCGACCTCACGAGATCAAGTTTTGGCTAGCGCTTAGCAGCCCCTGCACCACGGCATCGGTCCCGTTCTGCAGCAGCGACTCGCGCAAGCGTGCCGTGAGGCGGCGCAGCCGAGTGGTATCCGGTTGCCCGGCACTGGCTTCGTCGACCAGTGACTGTGCGTCCTGGACGAGCTGTTCGCGCTGGTCTTCCGGCAGATCAATCGTGTGGATAGACGCGAGGACCTGCTGGGCGAAGGCGGCAAGCTCGGTGGGCGTGGAGCCGATGGTGTTGTGCTGGGTGTTGTCAGTGCCGATCTGGTTGGCACCGCCGTAGTTGTTGACGGTGCCGATACTGAAGCGGGGCTGACTCGCCATGAACTCCCTCACGTTAACGTCGTCGGTGGATCCGCAAGTGATGCCGAGACCGGTCAGCTCTAGAGCGTAAGGCTCGCTGTCATGCAAAGGCCCTCGCTGCAGCACGGCCAGGCCCCGCTGGCCCAGGTACTCGGCAGCCCGCAGGACCTCTTCATGGGAGATCTTCGTCCCGTACAGCCGTGAATGGGGCCAATAGCTGCGAAAGAACACGAAATCGATCCAGTGGGGCCCTGGAGCGACGCCAGGGGGGTACTCGTCGGGAGGGTCCATGGCGGCCGTCACCAGCGCGTTGACGGCGTAGTCGAACCGCACCCGGCTGTTACTGCGAACCCGCATGAGCTCCTCGGCCCTGAGTACTCCAGCCACGGTCAGCCGCGCATGTGCCAAGCGCCCGCTCCCGAGTACACCGACGATCTCGACGGCGCCCTGCCGTGACGCATACTCCAGGACCCCACGCAGCCGTCCCTCACTGATGTCATGCCGCTGCGCGTACGCCGCTGGATCAACGAGGAGGGTCGTGTCACCGTCACCTTGCTCGAACATCCACAGCACGAGCAGTGCCACATATGCCTCTAGCCCCGGTTGCGTCACATGTCGTGGGGTGAACAACTCATGGGCCAGGATGGGGAGCAGGGGCGGACCTGCATGGAGCGATGGGGGAAGCTGTGCGCCACGTCGCTGCCAGTAGTCGCTGAGGTCCACTACTCCGCGGTAGGCCCGGATGTTGCGGTCGACGGCAAACTCCCAGCCCTCCCGGCCGTATGTACCTTCCGGGCCTGAGTTGGAGTAGACCGACCAGGGCTCTTCCTTGGCCTGTAGGAAGGCCCGGCGCAGCAGCTCCTCTGAGTCATGGCCGGCCGGGAGACCGACTCTCTCCACAGCATCCCCGCTGTGCAGCAGCGTGCGCCCGGAGGAATCCTCGCCTTCGTGATCTCTCTCCAGCTGGGCCATCGCACGCACCAACGCGAGGAAGGCCTGAACCAGGTCAGATGAATCCGGGCACTGCGCGACCCCGGCTATCGTCAGCGCCACCGGAGAATCACCAACTGGAACCGGGCGGTTGAGGTCGGGGAGCCCGACCAGCAGCCGCTCTGGCAATCGGCCCAGTACATCGACCACATCAATTCCAAGATCATCCAGCCGCTTATCAAGCAGGCGGAACGCCGGCCAGGCGCCGTGGCTGGAAAACTCCTTCCAGACAGCTACAAGGAGTTGCTGCTCATCCTCTGTCCTCGGGGCAGGAAGGCCCACTGCAGGGTCGCTTTGTCGCACAGCTCATTGTGACGCTTCCGCAGCAGGACTGGAGCAGCCGTTAATTTTCTAGTGTCTGCGTAGCGGATGTACTGCGCGCTGATCGCCCGTCGTGCCAGACGCGTGCCAGATCGCGCGGGGAGCCACGGGGAACACCGGGTAGCCAACGGACATGCCCACCATGCGTCGCCACCCTTCCGGCGCAGGTCAGCCCCTGTAGCGAGCCCTAGATCACCTGAGCTTCCCAAGCTGAGGGTCCCGGAGTCGTGGTAACGCGCGGTCCGTCGTAGCTCGCTCTGGTCGGCGCCTGCTACTTCCCTTTGCCAGAGCCGGAACCGATCATGAGGCCCATGGTGTCCAGCATCGTCGTTCAGTACACCGAACTCCTGCGGGTCGGCGAGCACGACCTCTGGAGCAGGTTGCGAGAGCTTTTGGAGGGCCAGGGGCTCGACCCGGACCGTACGGTCGTCGTCGACCTCCTGTCAGGAGGGCCGGACCACGAGGACGGACAAGTCATCTCCGCCGACGGCAGGGTCTTCAAGTTCAGCCTCTTCTACGACCAGGACTTGGAGGACGGCGCCAAGAACGCCGTACTTTACGGCTGGAGCGACATCACGGACCGCTGGCGGACCGGATCACGGGCTGGTCTCACCTCGGGCGCCTTCGCGTGGATGGCACAGCTCGAAGAGCAAAGCTGATCTACCGTTAAGCGGAGGGCCGGGCGTCCCCTGCGTGTCTAACTGCGTGACAACGCCCGCGCACAACGGCGAACAGTCACGAACGTCTGCGAACCATCAGCGCAGGTCAGTGGCGCGGAAGTCCAAGGCAGCGCCCACACCCAAGTTGCTTCGGGACGAAGCAGTCGCTCGGTCGAGGCATGAGTGCTCGCGATGGGGACCCAGCTCGTCCAAAACCCGCTCACGCCGAGGCTTCTGGCGCTGGCATGCTGGCAGGTCCGAGTATCGGACCGCAGCCCCAGGGGGACAGCTTGATCGTGAACCGGCGTATCGGCAGCCAACAGCCTGATGAGTACGACGAGCTACAACAGCACCTCACCCAGAAGCTCAACGTCCCGCTCGACTGGCCCGAAGATGGCGGCCTCACTGTCAGCCACGTTGCCAAAATCGCTGCTGCTGCAACCTGTGACACCGCGTACAGCCAAGCTGCCAACGGTCACTTGATCGACCTCTTCGCGGCGCTTCCGTTGCCGGGAACCACAGAGGGGAAGGACTTCTGGGAGCGCATCCGCGACACCGGAGGCAGCGCGGCCTGGAACATCCACCCTGTCGACATGCGCGGGTCCTTCTTCGACCGTATCCATGACGGCAACGAGGGCGGCATCGCCTTCCGCGTCCTGAGCTTCCTGGAGGAGCTGACGCCAGCTCAGCGCACGGCTGTGGCAGAGGTCATCGGCTCAGTCCTCGACCACGGCACCATCGGCGTTAGTGGTCGCTACGGGGGCGAGCTGTGGCTACGGGACGCAGAGATGAGCGCATGGCGCGTCGCGCTGGCCGGTCGGCGGGAGTTCGAAACGGCACAGGACCGTGAGCGATTCTTCGAAGCATGGCGCCGCGCCTGACCGCCTGGCGCACCCCAAGTCGCGTACAGCAGCGAAGTACAGCAACCACAGCAACCGACCATGGCCAGTGGCGCCCATCAGACCCCTTCGAGCGGCCTGTATGACCGTCAATGCCCGATCTTGATAGAGCTATGGATCAGAAGGCGCCCGCGCCCTGTCCATGACTGTCGGCTCGTTTGGCATGTTCCGCCATTGTCAGTCCTGGCTGCCACACTCGTCTCATGTGGGTACGAGATAGATACACGGGCGTTGGCGGGGGCCTCTACACGGGTGTTGGCGGGGGCATGTACACAGGCGTCGGCGGAGGCGCGTATACCGGAGTGGGCGGCGGTGCCTATACGGGCGTCGGTGGCGGCGCGTACACGGGCGTCGGCGGGGGCCTGTATAGCGGTGTCGGCGGAGGCATGTACACAGGCGTCGGCGGAGGCATGTACACCGGTGTCGGCGGTGGGCTGTACACCGGTGTCGGCGGTGGGCTGTACACCGGCCCGGGTGGAGGGTTGCACGCCGGCCCTTGCGCAGATCCCTACCGCAGTATCTGGCCGCCGCGCGACATCATGAGGCGATACATGGAACAGCACGGCCTGGGGCATCTGATCCGGCTCATGGACGCTCACGGCTTCTGGGACTGAGGGTAAGCGGCGAGCCTGTCAAGCCTGCCCAAGATGGCTGACACCAACGCCTGACACCAACAGCCCCCAACAGCAGCGGTTGGCGTCGGACCCCAGCGGATGGTCAGCCCAGGAGCACGGCCCGTTGACCAACGTCACCGAAGCCCCGTGATCGACCTGATAAGGATGAGGCCCGATCTCAAGCTCAGTGTCCAGTGCGGGCGCTGTCCCTCAGTAGCTGTGGTTCAACCGATCTTGGGGTCTGCCGGTCGAACGGGAGACCCGTCCGGGTGGTCATGGGGCGTGCATACGAGCAGGAGCTGCTGAACCCTTCGTCACCGGGGTTCCCGGTCCACCCTCTGCGCACCTGGTAGGGAACAATGCCGCTGTCAACGCAGGGAGCGGGCGCCCCGAGGAGCAGTAATGGCAAGAGATCGCAGCGGCCGTAAAGGCAGAATCGCGCACAACCAGCTGGTGGCTGGCGCTGATACCGGTCAGATCGTTGGCACCTCCGTGTTTTTTGGGCTCTTCGCAGGAGGCCTGGCCCGTCTGACGCACAACTACTCGTGGGCGGCGTTTGCTGTGCTGCTTACGGCTGCCTGGGTATGGGAGGCCAAGGCACGGAACCGTGTGGCGGCAGCGTGGAACCGGCGGGTAGTGGCTGATGACGCGATCGGCATGAGCGGCGCGGCGTCCCCCGCCTATTGCACGGACGCCAAGTTGGGTGACGGGACTGTTGCTGGCCTGACAGTTCCCATATACACGGGCGGCTTCCACTTTTTCGCGGAGAGCGGCGGTTCCCACCAATTCCCGCCAGTGGAAATCGTGAAGATCGACCGAAGCTTGCCGTACAACCGGATCCAGATCACCACGACCAGCACAGTATGGCGGACGATCGTGATATACCCGCAGAACTGGAACATCAAGGCGTGGGAGCTTCTCAAGGACCGGAAGACCTACCAGGAAGACCAGTAGGGCCCGCCACGAGAGCGGCTGTCGGCGGCGGTTGAATCCTGACCCGGTGTGGGCGGTCGAGTTCTGACCCACCGGGTCTGGTTGCCGGTGTTCAGTCGGTGTCGTGTGTGGCGGTGGGGACGCGTCCGAGTTGGCGTCCGCGCATGCGGTAGGAGTCGCCTTTGAGGGAGTGGACCTCGGCGTGGTGGACGAGGCGGTCGATCATGGCGGCGGCCACGGTCTCGTCGCCGAAGACCTCGCCCCAGCGTCCGAAGGGTTTGTTGCTCGTGACGATCACACTCGCTCTCTCGTATCGGTTCGAGACCAGTTGGAAGAACAGGTTCGCGGCCTCGGATTCGAAGGGGATGTAGCCGACCTCGTCGACGACGATCAGCGGATAGCGGGACAGTTTGGTGAGCTCGGCCTGGAGGTGTCCGGCGTGGTGGGCGGCGGCCAGGCGGTCGACCCATTCGGCGGCGGTGGCGAACGCGACCCGGTGGCCGGCCTGGCAGGCGCGGACCGCGAGTCCGATCGCCAGGTGTGTCTTCCCGGTCCCCGGCGGTCCGAGGAAAACGGCGTTCTCCTTGCCGGTGATGAAGTCCAACGTGCCCAGATGGGCGAGTTGTTGGCGCGTTATGCCGCGCAGATGGGTGATGTCGAGTTCCTCGATGGTCTTGATCGCGGGGAAGCGTGCGGTGCGGATGCGGGCCTCGCCGCCGTGGGACTCGCGGGCGGAGACCTCCCGCTGGAGGCAGGCGACGAGGAACTCGGTGTGTGTCCAGGTCTCCTTCAGGGCTCGTTCGGCCAGGCGTTCGGCGGCGTCCAGCAGGGCCGGGGCTTTCATCGCCCGGGCCAGGAAGGACAGGTCGGCGGCGGTCTGACGGCCGGTGCGGGGCCCCGCCGGGGCGGTGGTCTTGGTGGTGGCGGGCATCAGGAGACCTCCGGATCATCGGCCTGGCCGCCGCCCTCGATGAGGGTGAACATGCGGTCGTAGGAGTCGAGTTGGCGTTGTTCGACCTCGACGAGATCGCTTGCGGTGGCGGCGCCTGGCCGGCGGGCGGCCTGGGCCTGGGAGGCTTGGTGGTGGCGGTAGTCGCCGCGCAGAACGGCGGCGGCGCGGGCATGGACCGGGTCGGTGATGGTCTGCTGCTTGGCCCAGCAGCGTGGATGGCGGGCGACTTCCGCCCCGCCGGGTGTGAGGGTCACGATGACTTCGTCGGTGTCGGTGCGGACCTGGACTTTCTTGCCGATGGCCAGGGGGTGCACGGAGTAGTCGCAGGTGTCGACGCGGATGTAGTGGTCGCGGCCGATGCGGGTGGCGAAGCGCCACCAGCGCGGCGGGTCGACGGGCGGCAGGGCGAGCATCTGGGCCCGGTCGGCTTCCCACCGGTCGATGGGGCGGGCTCCGAGGGTGCGGTGCTGGCGTCGGTTGGCGATGGCCAGCCAGGTGGTCAGCTGGGTGTTGAAGTCGTCGGGGCCGGTGAAGGTGCGGCCGGGCAGGAAGCTGGTCTCCAGGTAGCCGTTGGCCCTCTCCACCAGCCCTTTCGCTTCTGGGTCGCGGGGTCGGCAGAGGTGGATCCGGGTGGCGAGCAGGCCCGCGAACGCGGCGAAGTCGCCGGTCACCTTGCCGCGGCCGATGCCGGCCTCGTTGTCCCAGACCAGCATCCGTGGGACCGCGTTCCAGCCGGTCAGAAGCTTCCAGTGGCCGTCGATCAGGTCGCCGGTGGTGCGGGTGGGCAGCATCCGCGCCGTGATGATCCGTGAGTAGCCGGACACCATCACGAGCACCGGCGGGTGGCCGGACTGGCCGTAGCCGAGCGGTATGTCGACGGGTGGGAACCACAGGTCGCACTGGGCCAGCTCGCCGGGCTGATAGGTGGTGCGTGAGACCGGATCGACGGGCAGATAGGCGGGCCGCAGCTCTCGTACGCGTTCTTTGAGGACGGTCATGCCACGGTCCCAGCCGATCCGTTCGGCGATCACGGTCGCCGGCATCGTCGGGGCCTGCTTCAGCAGTTCCCGGATCTGCGGCTCGACCGCGTCGACCGCCGAGCCCTTGGCCGGCCGGGAGTAGACCGGCGGCCGGTTCGTGGCCAGGGCCCGCTTCACGGTGTTCTTCGAGATGCCCAGCTGCCGGGCGATCGCCCGGATCGGCATCTGCTCGGCCCGGTGCAGCCTGCGGATCTCTGCCCAGTCCTCCACGGAAATCACCCTCTTCTCCTGACCTTCGATCAAGATCAGGTTGGTCAGAAGACCACGAAGTGGGTCAGTTTTGATCCGCCGTCAGAGGGTCACGATTCACCCGTCGCCGACAGCGGCTTCTGAGGAGTCGTCTTCATCCTGCCGGCGGTGTTCAACACCGCTGCGGCGATCCATGAACTCCTCGGCTGACTCCCTACCGACGTTCTTCAACACGCCGGGCCGCAGCTGCACCACAAGCGCACCAGATCGAGCGGGGAACAGCGGGGAACCACGGTGAAAGCAGCCGGGCCAGACGAGGTCGCATCCCACCCGTTCGCCCAGGTCAGCCCCTGCTCCGGCCCCAAATGACCGCAGCTTCCCAAGCTGATGTCACCGTTCGGCCTGCCGCTTCGTCCGGGCTGCGGCGCTGGGGCGCCGGTCCCGGCCGAGCGGCAGGCGAGCCTGACGGCCCGGTACGCCGGGAAGCAAGGAGCCCCGTACGACAGCGCGGGGGACGGTGTCGTACGGGGCCCAGGCCAGCGGATCGGGGGAGCAGTCTCGGACCGCGACCCGCTGGCGTCTGAGGAGCGGTTCAAGCCGCCGGCGTTTCCCGCCGCGTGGTCGAGGGCGTTTCAGCCGCTGTGCCGTGCAGTTCGGCTTCCAGTCCTGCTGTGATCAAGTTCGCCAGTAGCTCGGCTGCTTCAGGGCGAACGGTCCCGAGCTGTACCAGCCCGCCGCCGAAGACGTTCACGTCGGCCAGCAGACCGGGGAAGTCGGTGTCCAAGCCCAGCAGGACAAGTTGGTCGGCTAGCGTGCCGGCGCTTCGTCGTGCGCGGTTCCAGCCTCGGACGTACGGCACGCCGGGTACCAGGTCTTCCGCTCGCTTGGCCACCACTCCTCGCCGGTCGGTCATGGCGTCAGGTCCTTCCCTTGTGTTCCTCGACGGTGGTCGGTGCGTGGTTGGCGTCGTCATGGTCCGCGCCGAATCCGTTTGCCAGGGCCAGGCGCAGGAGTTCGGCGAGGCGCTCGGCCGTGTCCGGGGTCACCCGGCCCAGCTCGACGAGGCCGTGTCCGAAGGCGTTCAAGTCCGCGCGCAGGTACGGGAAATCCTTCTCCAGGCCCGCGTGGACGAGAGCATCCCGCAATGCCGTTGTCGCGTTTCGGGCCGCGTACCATCCTGCGCTTTCGAGAGGCGACCACGCGGCAGCGTCGCGCCCGTCCGTCGGCTCATCCGGCATCGCTGGTCGGCTCCTCGGGGAGCGCGGCGACCGCCGAGTACGGGGTCGGGTACTGCTCGTCGAAGCGATCCATCCTTGCCAGGAGTTCCGCGGAGGCGACCAACGCCGTCGCCAGAGCGACCGGACGCAGCGGATTGGCCTCCGGCCGGCGCGTCGGTGCGCGGAGCCACTGATAGCGGTCCTCGGAGAGGGGGATGGGGCCTGGAACGACGACGGCAGAGCCTTGACTCAAGTACCGGAACGTTGGTGGAGACGAAGTCTCGCGTCCGAGGTAGTAGGTGAAGGTCTCGCAGCTTTCCGAGCCGAGGAAGAAACCGACTCGCTGCGCCTTGCGGTCCATGACCGCGGGCCCGAACAGCATCCCGTTGCGCTGAAGACGGTCGAACATCTCCATCCCGAGGCGCTGGTCAACGCTCAGTACGTCGAAGAAGCGGCCGGTCGGCAACAGGCAGGGCATCCGTGGGTCATCCGCCCACACCTGTCTGCACTCCACCGGGTTGTCCGCCGCCGCAGTCAGCCATTCCATGCCTCGCCTGGTCATCCTCTGCACGTCGTCCCACCCTCGGTCAGACTTCGATGCGGCCCGATGCCGCCGTAAGTCCAGACTCACGGTCCGATGCCTGGTCAGGGCAGATGACGGGGGGTGACGGGGGCTGACACGTACACGCACGGCACGTCATCCCCTGTCACCCGTGCCACGCGGATGATCTCCGGTTACTGACTGCAAGAAGCAATGACCAGCGCGTAGATTCGTTCACGCAAGCCCAGTTGTCGAACCGGCGCATGCAGAAGGATGAAGGGGCACGTCTCCATGAAGCCGACGAGTGTCCGCTTACGTGAGGCCCGCATGGGTCGGGGCTGGAGTCAGCCCCGACTGGTCAGGGAGTTACGGCAGGCCGCCGCCCAGCGTGGTCACCAACTCCCCGCGGACGCCAGCGTGAAGCGCCGCATCGCCAGTTGGGAGAACGGCCACAGCACTCCGGACGAGTTCTACGGGCCGCTCCTGTGCGCCGCGTTCGACACCAGTTCGGCAGAACTGGGGCTGAGCCATGGGGAGTCGGGTGACGCGGCCGTTCTCGACGCCGCCTATCCCGCCAGCCCGGACGACGCCATTCGGACGGTGGGGCAGTTGTGGCGTGCGGATCTGAATCAGTACGACCCGTTGCTCACGGCGGAGCCGTCCGAGCCCGCGTGGAACGAGGCGTCCCTACGGTGGTTGGTCGCGCCCGAGCCGGCCATCCCCCGTCCGCGTGCCGACGGCGTACGAGTCGGTCTCGGCGACGTGACCGCCATCAAGACCACGGCGGACATGTTCGCCCAGCTTGACGACCAGTTCGGCGGAGACCACGCACGGCACGCGGTCATCCAGTACCTCAGCAACGACGTCTTTCCGCTGCTACGCGGCCGGTACTCCGACCAGGTGGGCCGTGCCCTCTATTCCACCGTCGCCGAGGCGACTCTCCTCGCCGGCTGGATGTCCTACGACTCGTGTCATCACGGTCTGGCCCAGCGGTATTTCCTTCAGGCTCTTCGGTTGGCTCAGGATGCCAATGACCGTCGACTGGCCGGGAGCATCCTGTCCGCCATGAGCCATCAGGCGACGTTCCTCGGTCGCTACACGCAGGCCGCCACGCTCGCTCGCGCCGCTCTCATGGGCATTTCGCCCGTGGCCACACCTACCTTGCGCGCCCAGTTCCACGCCATGGAAGCCCGCGCCCTCGCGCGAACCGGTGATGTCAGCGCGTGCGAGGCCGCGTTGAGCGCGGCGACGAACGCCTTGGAGAGCCGGAACAGCCATGACGAGCCCGAGTGGATCAGCTACTTCGACGAGGCCGAGCTCGCCGCCGAAGCGGCGCACTGCTTCCGTGACGTGAACAGTGCTCGCAGGGCTGTGGCCCACGCCGAGAACGCCATGAGCGGCAGCCACGTGCGGAGTGATTTCTTCGCGACCATGGTTCTGGCGGACGCCCACCTACGGGCCGGGGAGACCGAGGAGGCGTGTCGCGTCGCGCTCGATGCGCTGGACCTCGGCGAGCAGCTCAAGTCCGCCCGGTGCGTCAGCTATCTGGCCGAGTTCCGGCAGAACCTCGCGGCCACTGGTGAGAACGCTGTCTCGCGGAGCTTCACGGAGCAGGTTCAGGAACACAGGTTGTGGGTCGCCTCGGAGACGCAGCCCGGTATCTGAGTGCACCTCAGAAAGGACCCCAGGCATCTCGCCCCTCGCCGGTTCTCAGCGACCGCAGGCGTCGTGCGAATTCTGCAGCGGAACGCTCGCTGGCGCCGACCTGGTGGCCGAGCCAGGCAACCATCATCAGTTCGCGGAGATCCGCCAGGGTCTCGTAGCCGGGCCAGTTCATCAGGTCGAAGCCGTAACGGTGGACGAACTCCGCGTACTCCGTCTTCGTGTGCCAGCCGTACCGGTCGTAGAACATCGCGGTCTGGATCAGGTCCCACTCGCGCGGGGCCAGGGCAAAGCCGTCGAGGTCGATGAGCACCGCGTGCCCATCCCGGTGACGGAGCACGTTGCCTATGCTCGCGTCCCCGTGGATCATCCCGAAGGGGAGTACGAAGTCCAGCCGGTCGTAGTCCTTGTGGAGGTTCGCGGTCCGCTCCTCCAGGAACGTCCGGTCGTCCTCCGGTACGCCGTTCATCTGCCTCAGGGACGCCGACAGCTTCGCGAACGGATCGAAGTACGGGAGTCTCAGAGACTCGGGCTCCTCAAGCCAGTGAAGCCGGCGGAGCAGATCGGCCAGCTCGCCCACCGTGGCGTACTCCTCCTGCTCCTGCACGCTCTCCCAGAAGGTCACGACCCTGCCGCCGACCACCAGCGGTTGGGAGACGCCCGCCGGCACTCGGGTAGCCGGAAGCTCCTCCTCCTCCAGCCACCTCGCGACCTTTACCGCCCGCTCCATCTCCTCCCGGACATCGAGGTCACGGGCAACACGGACGATGATCGGCGACGTCGATAATCTGTACACGGCGTTGGAGCCGAGCCGCAGCAACTCGGCGCCGTCCGGGACCAGTTGGGCCGTCGCGCACGCCTCGCGCAGGACAGACCCGAGGCTTTCCGCCGTGAACTCCGTACCGCCGTCCTTGCGCCCGCCGCTGCCCGAGATCATGCCTTCGACCATACGGCGCCACCCAGCGCCCCGACAGGTCACCCACGTAATAGGGGCGTAATGACCTTGCTCGGCAGGCCCCGGCCCGGCCACTCCCCCGCAGGTGAGGCCCCCAAGACACTCACGCCCTCACCTGGCCTCCGGAGCCGTGTGCGCAGGTTCGAATCCTGCCGGGGGCACCTTGAACGAGGTGCCTAAAGACCCCGCCATCAGTGCTCTCGCTGAGGACGGGGTCTTCGCGTATGTGTGGGTGGATGCCGCCGAGAGCAGTCATCGCGTGGTGAATGTCGGTCTCGCCACCCCGGAGCCTTTCGAGAACACCAGGTCTCTCGCTCCGCGGTGACGGGCGTGCCGCCCGGTCGGGTCCCGCCGTGACACTCTCGTGGGGTCCCGGCGCTCCTCGTCGTGACGTTCGTCCTCCGGATCGCCGGACAAGGACCCGCCTTCCCCTCCCCGCGCACCGGTCGTAGCAATAGAAGTAGTGAGAGCAGGAGCTCTGTGCCGGGTTGCCGAGCTCCCGTGGCGTGCCGCGAAAACTGGGGTGCGCGCGGACCTGGTGATGCCTATCGTGCCGTCCATGCACGCGATGCCGGCCTGGCGGCCACTTGCGCTGGACGATGCTCCGGCCCTGGCCCAGTTGTTCGCCGCGGTGGAGGCCGCCGACGGCACCGACGAGCACTACGATGCGGAAGACCTTGCCGAGGAACTGGGCGATCCACACCTGGAGTTGACCCGTGACTCGGTGGGGCTGTGGTCCGGTGGCGAGCTGATCGGCTACGCCAGGGCGACGGGGCTGCCCGACGCGACCGATCTGCACCTGGTGTATGTCGAGGGAGCGGTGCGGCCCGACGCGCGCGGCCGGGGTATGGGCACCGCACTGGTGGACTGGCTGGTGACCAGGGCGGCTCAGCAGCATCGCGAGCGGTTTCCGGACCTGCCGGGCGAGGCGCACATCCAGCTCCACGCGCCGAACACCGCCAAACGCGACCTCTATCAGCAAGCCGGGTTCGAGGCGCGGCGTTGGTACTTCGACATGCGTCGGCCGCTGAACGGCGACCCGATCCCGGTGACAAGCCCGGCGGGTGGGCTGCGCGTGGTGCCCTTCACCGAGGCGTACGACGACGCGACCCGGTTGGCGCACAACGAAGCGTTCCTCGACCACTGGGGACACATACCGGCCACCCCGGACCGGTGGCGTCACCAGAGCACCGGTGCCAGGTCGTTCCGGCCTGATGTGTCGTTCCTCGCGCTGGACGGGGACGAGGTGGCCGGCTACCTCATCGGTCACGAATACGACGCCGAGACCGCCATGACCGGCATCCGCGAATGCTGGATCGACAGGATCGGCACGCGGCCGGCCTGGCGTGGCACCGGCGTGGCCACCGCGCTGCTCACCACCTGCCTGCGGGTAGGTCAGGAGCAGGGCTACGGCAGAGCCGGCCTGAATGTGGACAGCGCCAACGCCACCGGTGCCCTGGGCCTGTACGAGCGGTGCGGCTTCGGCACCCGGCACACCTGGATCGGGTACGTACGGCCGCTGTAGCGGTAAGGGCATTCGGCGGCCGCGAGTCGCCGAGATGGTGGCGTGATCGGGCCGTGCCGGCCTCCCGGGCCGTCCCCGGCCCATCTCCCGTCTCCCGTCTCCGTCTCCCGTCTGCCGTCTCCCGGACCGCCTCGCCGCGACAGGCGCGGTCAGCCCGTTGCGGCAATGATCGGACGACGAGGCAAAAGCGTCGGAGCGAGGGCGTGGAGGCACGGTCGTGAGCACGGATGGAGAGTGGGACGCGCCGGACCAGAGGGAAGGGCACGGTGGCCGTGGGGCCGAGGCGCTGCGGTGTCTGGTCACGGGAGCGTCCGGTTACATCGGTGGACGCCTGGTGCCGGAGCTGCTGGAGGCGGGGCATCGGGTGCGGTGTCTGGCCCGTTCGCCGGACAAGCTCCGTGACCATCCCTGGGCGGGCGATGTCGAGACGGTTCGCGGGGACGTCACGGACCCCGAGTCCGTTGGCGGCGCCATGCGCGGCATCGACGTCGCTTACTACCTGGTGCACGCCCTCGGTTCCGGCTCCGGGTTCGAGGACACCGACCGCCGGGCCGCGCGCGTCTTCGCCGAGCAGGCGGAGGCGGCGGGCGTGCGGCGGATCGTCTATCTCGGCGGACTCACCCCTCGGGGTGTGGCCGAGGAGTCGCTGTCGCCGCATCTGCGGTCGCGGGCCGAGGTGGGGCGGATCTTTCTCGGCGCGCCCGTACCCGCCACCGTGCTGCGGGCGGCGGTCGTCATCGGCTCGGGGTCGGCCTCCTTCGAGATGCTGCGGTACCTCACCGAGCGGCTGCCGGTGATGGTCACCCCGAGTTGGGTGCACACCCGCACCCAGCCCATCGGGGTGCGCGATGTGCTGCGTTACCTCGTCGGCTCGGCCGCCATGCCGGACGACGTCGACCGGGCGTTCGACATCGGCGGGCCGGACGTCCTTACCTACCGGGAGATGATGTGCCGTTACGCCGTCGTCGCGGGACTACGGAGACGGATCATCGTGCCGGTTCCGGTTCTGACCCCGAGGCTGTCCAGCCACTGGGTCGGTCTCGTGACGCCCGTGCCCGCCTCCCTGGCCCGGCCGCTCACGGAGTCGCTGCGCCACGAGGTCGTCTGCCGCGAGCACGACATCGCCCGGTACGTTCCCGACCTGCCGGGTCGGCCGCTGCCCTTCGACGAGGCGCTGGCCCTGGCACTGCGGAGGGTGCGGGAGGCGCAGGTCGCCACCCGCTGGTCGTCCGCCGCTCCGCCGGGGGCGCCCAGCGACCCCCTGCCCACCGACCCGGACTGGGCGGGCGGCAGCCTCTACCAGGACGAGCGGCGTCTGTCGGTCGACGTGTCCCGACAGGACCTGTGGAAGGTGATCGAGGGCATCGGGGGTGACAACGGCTGGTACTCCTTCCCGCTGGCCTGGGCGGTCCGGGGCTGGTTGGACAGGTTCGTCGGGGGTGTCGGTCTGCGCCGCGGGCGACGCGACGCCGAGCGTCTGCGGGTCGGGGACTCGCTGGACTTCTGGCGGGTCGAGGAGATCGAGCCCGGACGGCTGCTGCGGTTGCGGGCCGAGATGCGGCTGCCCGGCCTCGCCTGGCTGGAGATGTACGTGGAGACGGAGGGGACCGAGGGGACCGAGGGCGAGGGCCTCACCCGTTACCGTCAGCGTGCCCTGTTCCATCCGCGTGGTCTGCTGGGCCACGTCTACTGGTGGTCCGTCTCCCCCTTCCACGCGGTCGTCTTCGGCGGCATGGCCCGCAACATCACCAAGGCCGCCGCGAAGGACGGCGGCGGGCGCGGGACCGAGTCATTCGCCGATCGCGTCCGACCCGCTCCCCTGCGGTTCCTCAGGTCGGCATCCCGCGCTCGGCGAGGCCGCTCTCGTAGGCGATGATGACCAACTGGGCGCGATCACGGGCCTGCACCTTGGCGAGGAGGCTGCTCACGTGGGTCTTCACGGTCGGCAGACTGATCACCAACTGCCGGGAGATCTCGGCGTTCGACAGTCCGTTCGCGATCAGCACGAGCACCTCCTGTTCCCTCTTGGTGAGCCCGACGAGCCGCGGGGCCTCCCGAGCCGTCTCGTCGCTGCGGGAGAAGTTCGCGATGAGACGGCGGGTGACCGTGGGCGCCAGTACGCCCTCGCCGGTGGCGATGACGCGGATGCCGGCGACCAGGTCGGCCGGTGAGACGTCCTTCAGCATGAATCCGCTCGCGCCCGCCTGCAGGGCCGGGTACACGTACTCGTCCATGTCGAACATCGTCAGGGCCAGTACCCGTACACCGGCCATCGTCTCGTCCGAGCAGATCTCCCGGGTGGCCGCGATGCCGTCCATGACAGGCATGCGCAGGTCCATCAGGACGACGTCCGGTTTGAGTTCCCGGGCGAGTTCCACCGCCCTGGCGCCGTCTCCCGCCTCGCCGATCGTCTTCATTCCGGGGGTGGAATCGATGAGCAGACGGAAGCTCCCGCGCAACAGCGCCTGATCGTCCGCGATCAGCACCCGGACCGCCTCAGCCATTCCGTGTTCCTCGCACGCCGTTCCTCGCACACCGCTCGTAGCGCACTGCTCGTCGCAAGCCCTCGTCGGGCCGGTCGGGCTTCGTGATTCCTACCGTCCCCCGGTCTCAACCATTTGTCCCAACTGTTTGTCTCAACTACTTTGCCCTTGTCGGGTGTTGAACACCAACTCGCCCGTCCCCGCGTCCCCGACCGCGACGGTGGTGCCGTACGGCTCCGCGAGCCGGGCGAAGTCGTCGAGGATGCCCTTGGCTGCGGTCGGGCCCGCCATCCGCGGGCGGCCCCGGCGGTGGACCGGCTCGCCGAAGCCCAGGTCGATCGGATGGAGGCGGACGTCGACGAGCGTGCCGTCGTCGAACGTGAGCAACGGTACGAGCGACTCCCAGTACTGGCGGTGCGGGGCGAAGAACCGACGGCCGTGGGCGCTGAGTTCGGCGAAGTACCGGCCTGGTGTGCGCTGTTCGCCCGCGCCGACCTTCGTGTAGTCCTCGGCGGACACCCGGTCGGCGAGTTCGATCTGGCTGACGATGTTCCCCAGGCTGTAGAAGATCGGTTTCTGCCGGTGGAGCTCCATGCCGCGGAGCAGGTGCGGGCCGTGTCCGACCACTATGTCGGCGCCTTCGTCGATCACACGGTGGGCGAACTCGCGAAGGAACTCGCCGGGTGTCTCGGGGGTCGGGCCGGGCTCGTGGGAGTGCACGCTGACCATGACGAGGTCCGCGCGGCGCCGGGCCTCGACCACCCAACGGCAGATCTCGTCGAGGTCTCTCGGGTCGCACGTGGTGGTGAACCCCGGGGTGTCCGCGGCCTGGAAGCGGGTGCCGAACAGGGTGAGCCGGTCCGGCGAGGGCATCGCGGGATCGAACCCGAGGAGTGTGCGCGCCTCGGCCCGGCGGGCCCGTAACCCGGTCTCTCCGTCGATCTCCCGGAGCACGTCCAGCTGAGCGGGCGTCACCCGCAGCGTCGCGCTGTGTCTCAGCGGGTTCAGCCCGGGCCGGCCCGGCAGGTCGGGTGACGGGGCCGCCGCCTCGTGCCCGGGCAGGAACGTCGAGCTGCACGAGATCAGGGCCAGGCTGCCGCCGGGCCGGTCGACGTAGACCGGTCGGCGTGCGGCGGTGAGGTCGGCGCCGATCCCGGCGAAGGGGATCCGCTTCGTGTCCAGCAGGTCCACGGTGTCGAGCACGCCGCCCACGCCCAGGTCCAGCGCGTGGTTGTTCGCGCAGCCGACCATCGTGAAGCCCATCCCGGCGATCTCGTCGATCACTCCGGGGTCCGCGATCAGACAGCCGCCGCTCGCCGCGTTGTGCACCGGGTGTCCCCGTCCGCCCGCGGGGACGACCTCCAGGTTGGTGAAGGCGAAGTCCGCCGTGCGCAGCACCTCGCGGAGTTCCTCGGCGCCGGGCTCGGACGTGATCAGCGCTCCTCTGGTCGCCATGCAGTCACCGGAGAGCGCCACCGTCAGCCGTGTCATCCCCGGGCCTCCCCCACCGCGCGGGTGAGTGCGTCCGCCGCGTCCGGTCCGGTGACCTCGACGCGGTCGCCGTTCACCATGACGGTCGGTGTCAGCGCGACCTTGCGGGAGGCGGCGACGTCGGAGACGTATGTCACCCATGGGGTGTACGTGGCGTCCCGGACGCAGTTCGCGAAGGTGTCACCGGTGATTCCCGCCTCCCGGCCCGCGGCGATCAGCTGGGCCTCGCTGAGCCCCGGCCCTCCCTCCGGGGGCTGCTCGTCGAACAGCACCGCGGAGTACTGCTCGAACCGGCCCCGGTCCGCCGCGCAGGCCGCCGCGGACGCCGCGCGGGTCGAGTAGCCCTCGGGGCTGCTGCGGCTGTCGAGGAAGGTGACCGGGTGGTAGACGACGCTGACGTCCCCGTCCGCCTTCAGGGTCTCCAGTTCGGCGGCCAGTGCCTTCTCCGTGTTGCGGCACTCGGGGCAGAGGTAGTCGAGGTAGAGGTCGATCCGTATCCCACCCGTCGAGGCGACCAGCCCCGCCCTGTCGTCGGCCGCCCGGGCGGGGACACGGTCCGGTGCCCGGCCGGGCTCGGTGTTGCCCGCCCGGACGAGGCCGGCACCGACCAGCGCGGCGGCGGCCACGACGACCACGGCCACGAGCGACACCAGCAGGGTGCGCCGCCTCCGGTGCCGCCTGCGCACCATCTCCCGCACCATGACGTCGGTCGACTCCATGCCTGTCACTCCTTCACGTCCAGGACCCAGCGGTCCAGCGCGTACCGGGTTCGCGGATTGCGGACCAGGAGGACGGCCGCACCGAGAAAGACCAGGTCGCGCGCGATGTCGATGGCATAGCCGCGCTCGGCCCCGCTCGTCAGGGCGCCTCCGCTGCTGAAGCAGCCGCAGTCGATGGACAGTCCCCTCGCCCACACCGAGGTAATGGCGGCGATGTACACGGCCATCAGCACCGCCGTGGCGACGGCCACCGCCCTGGTGGCCAGACCCACGACCAGCAGCAGTGCGAGCGCCAGCTCGACGAACGGCAGGACACCGCCGACGAGTTGGGCGGAGTCGTCGGGCACGATCCGGTAGAGGGCGACCGTACGGCCGGCCTCCGTGAGGTCCTGGACCTTCACCAGGCCCGCGTAGCCCAGGACCGCCGCCAGCAGGAGCCGTGCGGCCGTGCTCATCCTGCCCCTGGTGATCCCGTTCACGGCGTACGGGAGAACCGGTAGGTGGCCAGTCCGAGCGCGACGGCGGTGATGGCGGCCAGCAGCCCCAGTTCCGCGAGGACGGGCGGGTTCCAGCCCCCGAGCAGCAGTCGGGTCTGTTCCGAGGTCAGGATGTCGGGGCCCGGCAGGGTCCTGCGGACCGCGTCGACGCCGTACGTGAGCGGATTCAGTTTGACGACGGCGTCGAGCCAGCCCGGCAGCCCGTTCGGCGGGAACATCGCGCCGGAGAAGAACATCAGCGGCATCATGCTGAGGTTCACCACGATCTGGAAGGTGTCGACCTGCTTGATCGTGACCGCGGCGAGCAGCCCGAACGCCGTGAACATCAGCGCGACGAGCAGCATTTCGAGCAGGACGAGCAGGAGCATCGGGGTGTACCGGATGCTCGCGATGCCTCCGACCGACAGGACCATCAGTCCGTATATCCCGCCCGTGGTGGCCCCGCCGAGCGCGAGGCCGAGCACAATGCTGGACCTCGGGAACGGCGAGACCAGCATCTGGCGGAGCACGCCGAGCCTGCGGTCCCAGACGAGGGAGATGCCGACCGCTATCGCCGGGGCCTGTACGGACATGACCAGCACGCCGGGGAACAAGTAGGCCCGGTAGTCGTTCAGTTGGGCCTTGCCGAGGGTGGAGGAAGCCGCGTCGAGACCGGTGCCCAGGACGACGAGGAACAGCAGTGGCGTCACCAGCCCCATGGCGAGGCGCACCGGGTTGTGCCGCAGTCGTGTCATCTCCCGCCGCCAGAGCAGCGCGTACGGCCTCAAGGCGTTTCCCGGCCGGTCGGCGGGCGGCCGGCCGGCCGTGGCCGTCTTGTCGCCGGGTACCGCCGGCGCGGTGTCGATCCGGCTCATCGCCGTCCCTCCCCGAGGTTGCTGAGTGTCCGCGCGCTCGTCCCGCTCTCCCTGATGGCGGATCCGGTGTGGTGCAGGAAGACGTCGTCGAGCGTGGGCGAGGTGACGGTCACCGAGCGCACGGCCAGGCCCAGTTCGGTGCAGAGCCGCGGCACCAGGGTGGCGCCGTTCGACACCCGCAGCCGTAGTCCCTCGGGGGCGAGTTCCGCTGTCAGACCGAAGCGGTCGGACAGGGCGTCCGCGGCGCTCGGGTCGTCCTCCGTGCGCAGGACGACGAGGTCGGCTCCGATGACGGACTTCAGCTCGGTGGGTGTCCCCTGAGTGATCACCTTGCCCCGGTCGATGATGGCGATCCGGTCGCAGTGCTCGGCCTCCTCCAGCTGGTGCGTGGTGAAGAAGACGGTGATCCCCTGTTCCCGCCGGAGTCTGTCCAGGTGCTCCCAGACGGCCGCCCGGGTCTGTGCGTCGAGGCCGGTGGTCGGCTCGTCGAGGAAGAGGACCCGGGGGGCGCCGAGCAGACCGCGGGCGATCTCCAGGCGGCGGCGAAGGCCGGTGGAGAACCGCTGTACGGGGATGTCGCCGCGCTCGGACAGCTCCATCATGTCGAGCATCGCGGAGATCGCGCCTCGCGCCTCACGGCGGCCGAGTCCGCACAGGTCGGCCTGGAAGCGGAGGTTCTCGGCCGCTGTGAGGTCCATGTCGAGCGTCGACTCCTGGAAGACGATGCCGATCCGGCGGCGGACCTCGGCGGGCCGGGTCGCCACGTCGTAGCCGGCCACCTCCGCCCTGCCCGCGGTGGGCCTGAGCAGCGTGGTCAGCATGCTGATCGTGGTCGTCTTGCCTGCGCCGTTCGGCCCGAGGAAGCCGAACGTCGCGCCGTCGGGCACCGTCAGGTCGAGTCCGTTGACGGCCGGCGTGGTGCCGTAGTACGCGTAGAGGCCCTCGGCCCGGATCGCCGTCATGAGCGGCTCCTCCCGTCGGGACACCGCACCGCCAGTACGGTCCGGAACACGCTCAACTCGCCCGGCTCGTCCACCGGTCGTCCGTCCACCTCGACCCAGGCATGCGCGCCGAAGGGCTGGATCCGGAACCCGGTGCACCAGTCGGCCCACCTGCCCCGGGCCCGGCACAGCAGGAGGGTGGCCACGGAGCGCTGGAGGCAGCCGAGGCCGGCGCAGCGTGTGCTGACCGAGACGACCGACCGCCTGGCCCGCGTCACCTCGCCGTACGTGGCGGGCCGGGTTCCCCGGCTGATCACGCGCAGTACCCGTTGGAGCCGGGCCGGGGGCAGCCGGACCAGCAGGCGGGCCGCGCCGGCCGCGCATCTGGGCGCGATCTGCCGGTGCAGCGGAAGTCGCGGAGCCTGCTCCGCGACAGCGGGGGTGGTCACTGCGAGACCTCCACGAGGTTGGCTGCGCTCAGCGATTCGACGAGGGCCAGCACGTCCTGTCGCGCCTGTTCCTCGCTCACCGGGGCGGCGGCGGACAGGCTCGCGGCGGTCGCGGCGGGGGTCTCCCCGTCGAGCAGTCTGCGCAGGATGGCGGAGCCGGACTGGTTCAGTTGCCAGTAGCGGCCTCGGCGCCCGTCGAGGAGTACGGCACCGGTGTCGACGGAGGTCAGGGTGACGTCGCGGGCGAGGCTCAGCTTCATCTGCGTTCTCCCGGGTCCTGGGGGCGCGGCCGACTGTGCGTCCGAAGCCAGCTCTCACACGCCACGGTGGTCTCGATCGGGTGGAGGTGATGGGCCATCGGCCCGGGATTGAGCACCGCCGACCTGAATGCCGTCGGGTCGATCAGACCGAGCCGGGCGAGCTGTGAGTCCTCACAGAGCTCCAGCAGCCGGGCCCGGTTGCGTTCGATGCCCCGGAACGCCTCGGCGCTGAACTCGCCCTTGTCGCGGCGGTCGAGGATGTCGGACGGCACGACGTCCCGTACGGCGGATGTCAGCAGCGGCTTGAACCGTCCGCCCGCCAGGCGCTGGTCGATCCCGGTGGACAGCGCAGCCTCCAGTACGCGGTCGTCGAGGAAGGGCGCGTCCCAGACGATGCCGGTGCCCGCGACGACCGTGTTGACCTGGCGGACCGTCTTCCCCTCGAAGACGATCGAGGCGAGTGCCTGGTGGCGGGCCCGGTCGGCGTCGAGCGGCCCGGGGGTCCGGGCGGCGGCCGTGGTGAACAGTTTCCGGACGGCGGCCACGGCGTCCGGTGTGGCCCAGGCGGGCATGCGGGGCGCGAACACCCAGCCGAAGTCGGGTTCGGCGAGCGGCGCGGGCGGTGTGCCGATGCGGGCGGCGACCGCGGTGAGGTTCTGCGCGAACGTCGACCGGTCGGCGAGTGCTCGCAGGGTCGCGCCCGACGACCAGCGGTTGGCCAGCCGGTAGCGGTTCACCAGTCTCAGCCCGCTGACCGGGTGGGCGCGGGCCAGGGACCAGGCGCAGGCGGGCATCCGGCCGAACAGTTCGTCGCCGCCGAAGCCGGTCAGGTGCAGGGACGAGCCCTCCGCCGTGGCCCGTTTCGCCAGATCCTCGATGTGCGCGAGCCCGGAGGCCCAGGTCGAGGGCCCTTCCGGGGCCGTATTCGTGTGGTCGGCGGTGTAACCGACGTCGAACACGTTCTCGGCGCGGTCCGCGGAGAGCATGTGGTGCCGGGCCCTCGGGAGCATCGCGGCGGCCTTGCGGGCCCAGGCGGTGTCCTCGTTGGCATGGTCCAGCGGCATGACGTGGTACGTGACCAGGTCGGCGCCGGCCCTGTCGGCGAGGAAGCACAGTGAGGTCGAGTCCAGGCCGCCGGAGAGGTCGGCGCTGATCGTTCTGCCGGGGCGCACCCTGGTGGCGATCGCCTCGGACAGCGCCGAGCGGACGGCGTCCGCGCCCTGCGCGAGCGACAGGGACGGCTCCGGCAACGTCCACCAACGTGTCTGTCGCGACCGGCCGTCGGCGTCCAGTTCGAGCCAGTGCCCGGTGGCGAGCGGGTCGATGCCCCGGCGGACGGTACGCAGGGAGAGCGGCCAGGGTGCTCCGCCGGGCGCCAGCAGCCGGGCGGCCAGCACTGTCTCGTCGAGGTCCGCGCCGGTGAGGCGCAGCAGCGGCTCCATGCCGCTCGCGGCCACCGTCACGCCGTCGTCGGTCACGGCGGTGAAGATCTGTCGTACGCCGGAGACGGAACCCTGGACCCTGGTCCCGCCGTCCATGGACACCGTCAGATGGAAGAGTCCCGGCAGCCGGGACGCGATCGCGTCCACGTCGTGGAGCGAGCGCATCCGGCCGAGCGCGGCCGTGGTGGCCGCCTCGTCCAGCCGGGTGCGGCCGAGGACCACCATGCGCCGTGGCCCCGCCTCGATCACCGTGACCTCGTCCTCGGGCCAGGTGCCCACGATCCAGGGCCGCCCGGACGCGTGGTCGATCCGCTGTGCCGCCCGCAGGTTCGCGGCCGGTCGGTCGCCGGCCGGGCAGTTGGGAAGAACTACGAATTCCATGTCGCCTCGTTCGCCGGGCGGTGCCGGTGCGCACAAGCGCACCGGCACCGGTGTGATCACCAGAAGCAGACGATGGCGTAACCACAGCCGGCGAAGTCGTCGCAGCTTCCGACGCCGAGACACTTCGTGAGCTCGTCGAAGTCGCCGATCTCCTGGAGGGCGGGGGGCTCGTAGATCGCGGACATGGGTTCCTCCCAGATGGTCTGGTCGTTCGGGCCGACCTGTTCGGCCCGTGACCTGTCTGGGAAACTACGGGGCGGCATGTCCCACAGGCATGGGACAACTGCCTCATGCACGTCCCGTCAGGCGTCCCAGCGGCGGTGCCGGAGGTAGCCGGCGGCGAGCGCCGCCACGGTCCACACGAGCAGCACCGCGAATCCGCCGTACGCGTCGTGCGGGGAGTCGACGGTGAGCATCCGCATGCCGGCCTGGTCGGGGAAGTACCGCGCCACTTCCTTGGTCGCGCCGATGACGGAGAGGATCTGGGTCCCGGCGAGCACCATCGGGAGCAGCACGGCCAGGGGCAGGACGGCGCTTCGGGCCATCGCGGCCACGCCTGCCGCGAACAGGCTCATCAGCATCAGGTAGACCACCGCGCCGGCCAGGGCGCGGGGGACGCCGCTCGCGTCGATCGAGGCGCCGTGGGATCCCAGGGCGATCTGGGTGACCAGGTAGCTGACGACGATGACGGGGACCGCGATCGCCGCGGCGGCGAGGGCGGTGACGGTCATCTTCGCCGTGTAGAGCCGTCCTCGCCGCGGCACGGCGAGCAGCGAGACGCGCATCATGCCCGACGCGTACTCGCTGGAGACGATGAGGACTCCGAACACGATCAGGGCGAGCTGGCCGTAGAGGATGCCGTCCAGGCCGGCCTGCTCGGCGGTGAAGTCGGAGCGGAGCGCGGGGCTGTCGGATTCGATCGCGCCCTTCGCGGACCAGCCGCCCAGAGCGGCGATGAGGACGCTGACAGGGACGAACAGCAGCAGCGCGACGAACGTACTGCGGATGCCTCGCAGCTTGGTGAACTCAGCCCGGATGGCCGCGACCGTCTCAGACATGGGTGTTGCTTCCTCCGTTGCCGGTGAGCTTGAGGAAGGTGTCCTCAAGGGATGCCGTGTGGGTGCTCAGCTCCTCCAGCGGGAGCCCGCTCACCGAGGCCAGCCGGCTGATCTCCGCCGCCGGCATGCCGTCGACCTCCAGGCTGCCGTCCGGCAGGAGCCGCAGCGAGACTCCCTTCTGTTCCAGTTCCCTGTTGAGCCGCAGGGGTTCCTCCGTCCGCACCCGTACGTAGGTCCGTCCGTGGCGCCGGATGAAGTCCGACATGCTGGTCTCCGCGAGGAGTTGGCCTCGGTTGATGACGACCAGCTGGTCCGCGACCATGGACATCTCGGTCATCAGATGGCTGGAGACGAGTACGGTCCGGCCTTCGCCGGCCATCGAGCGCAGCAGTTCGCGCAGCCACCGGATGCCCTCCGCGTCAAGGCCGTTGACCGGCTCGTCGAGCACCAGGACGGGTGGGTCGCCGAGCAGGGCGGCGGCCAGGCCGAGCCGTTGGCCCATACCGAGGGAGAACGTTCCGATCCGCCGCCCGGCCGCCCCGGTGAGGCCGACGGTCTCCAGGACCTCGCCGACCCGTTGCCGGGGGATCCGGTTGCTCTGCGCGACCCACTTCAGATGGTCGGTGGCGGTCATGCCGCGGTGCGGCGCGGACGTCTCCAGCAGGGCGCCGACATGCCGGGCGGGGTACCTCAGTTCGTGGTAGTCGCGGCCGTCGATCGTCGCGGATCCGGTGTCCGGGCGGGTGAGGCCGAGCATCATCCGCATCGTCGTGGACTTCCCGGCTCCGTTGGGACCGAGGAACCCCGTGACGGTTCCCGGCCGCACCGTGAAGGTGAGGCCGTCCACGACGGTGTGCTGCCCGTACCGCTTGGTCAAGTTCTGGACGTCGATCACATGGTGAGTCTGGTCGGACGTCACGGCGTCCGCATCGGTCCCGCGACGGGACTGCCGGACGGCCTTCGCGTGCCGAAGCCATACCTGCGGATGAGTCCGGCTCAGTACGGCAGCGTCGCCAGGACCTGGAATCCGCCGCCCGGCCGCGGTCCGGTACTGAGGGTGCCGCCGTGCGCGGTGATCCGTTCCTTCATCCCGACGAGGCCCATTCCGCCGCCGGGCACGGTCGGCCGGTGCCCCGGCCCGGGACCGTCGTCGGTGACGTCGATCGTCAATGTGCCCTGCTCCGCGGTGAGGTGCACCCGGCAGCCGGTCGGCGCGGCGTGCTTGGCCACGTTGGTCAGCGCCTCCTGGACTATCCGGTACGCGGACAGCGCGACCCCGTCCGGGGGTTCCTCCGCGCCCAGGGACCGCAGGTCGACGCGTACGCCGGCCGCCTCGGCCGTCCGGACGAGAGTGGGCAGGTCGGACAGCCCGAGCACCGGCCGGAGGTTCCGGGCGCCGCCGTCCTGCTCCCGGCGCAGCACGTTGAGGGTGGCCCTCATGTCGCGCAACGCCCTGCGGCTGATGTCCTCGATCACCTTGAGTGCCTCTCGTGCCTCCTCCGGGTGAGTGGCGACCACGTGGTTGGCGACACCTGCCTTGATCGCGATCAGGCCCACGCTGTGCGTGACGACGTCGTGGATGTCACGGGCGATACGGAGGCGTTCCTCGACCTTCGCCTGCTCGGCCGCGTGCTCGATGGCGCGTCTGGTGCTCTCCCGTCGTTCCCTGACGGCCGACCCCGCCGCCCAGGTGACGCCGAGGACGAGCAGCCCGAACAGGACCTGTACGGCCCTGGTCCCGCCCTGGTAGCTCTGCCCGCCCGTCGCCGTGAGCAGGACCGCGCCCGCCGCGCACAGGCAGGCGATGAACACCGCGGACCGGCCCGGTCGTCGCCTTCTCGTCGTGGCCACCGTGTACAGGGCGTACGCGGTGGCCAGGAACGGGATCGGTCCGACGCCCACGGCCAGCGCCACGCAGGCTGCGGCCAGGACGGACCCGAAGACCGGCACGGGCCACAGCCGCCGGGCGACCAGCGGAAGCGCGGTGCTCAGCGACAGCAGCCACACGGTGCCGTCGCTCACCTCGCCGCCGAGGTCCGGCCGCAGCACGGCCACCTGCGGGAGCAGCGCGAACACGAGTGCGGCCAGCACATCGAGCATGACCAAGCGCCGTCGAGGGACATCACCCATGCCGTGAACGTATTGGTTCGCTTCGCGGGACGTCCAACGCATTCGCACGGCTGCCCCTCTGCGGCGGTCCGATTTGCGACTGTGAGTCACAGGTCGATCATTTTTGCCCGGGCTGAGAATTCCCTGTGAATCAAAAATGGCCACATCCATGTCGCCCGCGAGGCATCCGACAACCACGAACCCGGCCACCGGACTTCCCGTCGATTCGCCTCCCCCAGGGTCGAAATCGCAGGTAACGGCAAGGCTCTACCCCGGTTCGGACAGGTCTGACAACGCCCTCTTGCGCGGATCGCCCGCCGAATCATGCCCCCCTGGCCGATAGTCACCCAGCAAACGGAACCACATCCATCCACTTAAGGGGTTGACTTGCGTTCCCCTCGATTGCCTACGCATACTCGGCATCAGCAGTGTGCAATGCACCCTTCCTCTCATTCGAACGAATGCTGACCAGAAGGAGACCCGTGCAACTTCTGAACGTTGTCGGGCCACTGCTCTCTCATTCATTTCCAACGCGTTGGGCGCGCACGCGCCGGTCACTCGATCCATGAATTCGCAAGAGGAGAAGGGCACCCTTCTCCTGTTCGGCATGGAAATCAGACACGGGGGTCACGTCAATCCATGGGAATCAACCTGTTCATCATCAGCGACAGCCCGGTTGTCCTCGCCGGTCTGGAAGCGATCATCGATCAGGATGAGAAATTCAGTCTCGTCGGACGCGCAGTGGGAAACTCCGACGGCATACGATGTCTCGAAAAGGCCGAGTTACAGCCGGACGTCGTCATACTTGGCGAGCCGTCCTCGAAGAGAACAATCTGCGAGAGCGTACAACAAATTGTCTCGAAATATCGCCGCGAGAAGTCACGGCCCAAGATAATCGTGGTGTCGCAACAGGACGACGACGATGTGATCGTCGCCGCCCTGCGGGTCGGCGTCAACGGCTATATCGCGCGAATCAGATCCTCCGAGGAACTGGTTCACTCGCTTCAGATAGTGGCCGAGGGAGGCGCCGCCTTCAGTCCGACCATAGCCTCACGGCTCAGCGGATACTTCTCCATGATGCAGAGCCTGCCAGAGCTGACTGGATTTTCCGATCTGACGAGTCGGGAACTGGAGATCCTGGAACTGCTCGCCAACGGACTGGGAAACCAGCAGATCGCCCGGCGGCTCTACCTGGCCGAAAAGACGGTGCGCAACTACGTCTCGCGGATCTTCGCGAAACTGGAGGTGCACGACCGGGCCACGGCCGTGGTGCTGGCACGCGACGCCGGCCTGGGCGGGCACACAGGGGTACTGGCCCCCGCGCCCTGATCGCCTACTGGTTGGTCCTGGGCAGCCCGGGCGGGTTGATCTCCGACTTGGTCACGGCCTCGTCGGACAGGCCCCAGCGCTCCAGCACCTTGCCGTACGTGCCGTTCTCGATGATCTCGTTGAGCGCGGCGGCGAGCGGCTTCACCAGGCCGCTGTTCTTCTTGGTGGTGGCCGCGATGAGGCCCTGGAGGGTGGATCCGGCGCCGGAGTAGGTGCCGACGACCTCCGTCTTGCCGCCGGCGGCCGCGTGATAGGCCGCGGTCGGGTTGGGGCCGAGGTAGAGGTCGATACGGCCGGACTGGAGGGCGAGATAGGTGTCGCTGTCGTTCTGGTAGTACTTGATGTCCACCGGCTTCAGGCCGGCCTTCTCGTCCTCCTTGCTCCACTCGATGAGCAGCTTCTCCTGGTTGGTGCCACTGCCCACGGCGATGGTCTTCCCCGCCACGTCCTTGGGCCCGCTGATCTTCAGACCGCTGCCCTTCTTCGCCTCGAAGCCCAGGTTGTCCTCGCGGTAGGTGGCGAAGTCGTACTTCTCCTTGCGCTCCTCGGTGACCGTGATGTTGCTGAAGCCGACGTCGTACTTGGCGCTGTCGAGGCCGACGAAGATGTTCTCCCAGGACACGGTGTTGAAGTCCGGCTTGAGGCCGAGCACTTCGGAGACGAGGTACGCGAGGTCGGACTCGACGCCGATCCTGGTCTTGTTGTCGGTGGCGTAGAAGCCCAGCGGGGCGGCGCTGCCGGAGGAGGCGACGATCTCCAGCGTGCCTCTCTCACGGATCTTCGCCGGGAGTTCGGCGGCTATGGAGTCGACCTTGCCGGTGGTGACACGGTTCTGGTCGGGACTCAGGTTGATCTTCGTACCGCTGCCGGCGCCCTTCGTGGCCGCGACCTCGGTGGTACCGCCGTCCGAGGGGTTGGCGCAGGCGGCGAGGACCAGGGCGGAGGCGAGTCCCAGAGCGGCTGCGGTGGATCGGCGGGCGAGGTTGATGGACACGGTCTTACTCCTTGCAGGGGTGGGTGAGGAAACGCGCGGGCCGGACAAGTGGCCGCGGTTCAGAGGACCTTGGAGAGGAACGCGCGGGTACGTTCGTGCTGCGGGGCGTCCAGGACCGCCGTGGGCGTGCCCTGTTCGACGATGACTCCGCCGTCCATGAACACCACGGTGTCGGCGACCTCGCGGGCGAAGCCGATCTCGTGGGTCACGACGATCATGGTGGTGCCGGTGCTCGCCAAGTCCTTGATGACGTCGAGGACTTCGCCGACCAGTTCCGGGTCGAGGGCCGAGGTGGGCTCGTCGAAGAGGAGCACCTTGGGTTCGAGGGCGAGTGCCCGGGCGATGGCGACGCGCTGCTGCTGCCCGCCGGACAACTGCCGTGGATAGGCGTCCTTCTTGTCGGTGAGACCGACCCGGTCGAGGAGCCGCTCGGCGGTGGCGACGGCCTCCTTGCGCGGGCGGCGCAGCGCGGACACGGGCGCCTCGACGAGGTTCTCCAGCACGGTGAGGTGCGGAAAGAGGTTGAAGTTCTGGAAGACGAACCCGATGTGCGTCCGCTGCTTCAGTACGTCCCTCTCCCGCAGCTCGTGCAGTTTGTCGCCGGAGCGCCGGTAGCCGATCAGCTCCCCGTCGATGCTGATCCAGCCGCGGTTGACCTTCTCCAGGTGGTTGATGGTCCGCAGCAGGGTGGACTTGCCCGAACCGGAGGGGCCGAGGATCACGGTGACCTCGCCCGCGCGGACCTGGAGGTCTACGCCGCGCAGCACCTCCAGCGGGCCGAAGCTCTTGTGCACGCCCCGGACATCGACCATCACGCCGGTCGCATCGGTCACATCGGTCACGTCGCTCATCGCTTGCCTCCGGCGAGGTTCAGGGGGACGACCGGCCCGCCGCGCTGGGCAGCTGCGGCACGCAGGTCGCGTACGAAGCGCCGTACGCGCTGGAGCGGGGTGGGCGGCGGGGTGCGGTCGGCGCCCCGGGCGTAGTGACGCTCCACGTAGTACTGGACGACCGTCAGCAGGGAGGTGAGTACGACGTACCAGGCGGTGGCGACCAACAGCAGCGGGATCACCCGGCCGTTGCGTCCGTAGATCACCTGGACCTGGTAGAAGAGCTCGCCGATCGCCATCACGTAGACGACCGAGGTGCCCTTGAGCAGGCCGACGATCTCGTTGCCCGCCGTGGGCAGGATGGCCCGCATCGCCTGCGGGAGCACGATCCGCCGGATCTGCCGCAGCCGGGGGATGCCCAGCGCGGCGGCGGCCTCCAACTGGCCCTGGTCGACGGCGATGACACCGCCCCGGACGATCTCGGCGGAGTACGCGGCCTGATGCAGCGTCAGTCCGATGATCGCGGCGCCGATGGTGCCGATCAGGGTGTTGCTGTCGACGGACCAGAACACCGGCCCGAAGGGGATACCGACGCCCAACCGGTCGTACAGGGCCCCCAGGTTGAACCAGAACACCAGCTGGACGATCATCGGGATCGAGCGGAAGATCCAGATGTAGGTCCAGGCGACGGTCTGCAGCACCGGGCTCCTCGACAGTCGCATGAAGGCCAGGACCGTGCCGAACAGGAAGCCCAACACCGCTGCGTACGCCGTGAGTTGGAGGGTCACGCCGACCGCCTGGACGATCGTCTCGGACAGCACGTAGTCGCGGAAGACACCCCACTCCCACACCGGGTTGGTGAACAGCCCGTGTGCGAACTGCGCGAGCAGCACGACCACGGCGACGGCCGCCGCCCATCGGGCGTAGTGACGGACGGGGACGATCTTGAGCGAGGCCGGGTCGTCCGGACTGGGCGGGGGTGGCGAGGCGGGCGAGGCCTCGGTGTCGCCGGGTGGCGCGGCTCGGTCGGTGGTGAGGCCCATGGTGAGGTTCCTGTCCGGGGATGAGGGTGAGAGGTGATCGGGGTTGACGGTTCACTGCGGGCCGTTGGGGGCCGGTCGCGCCCACGCGGCGGAGCCGCACATGGGACACAGCCCCGCGCCCCTCACGGGGCTCTGGTGCGCGCCCTTCTTCACCGGAACCGCCTACGCGAGGTGCTTTTCGAAGGGGAGCTTGCCGATGGTTTCCGGGTCGGCCGCCGTGTCGAAGAGCGGTGTGTAGCCGGTGGCCAGGTAGAGGCCGCGGGCTTCGGGCTGGCGGGGACCTGTGGTGAGGCGGATCCGCCGGTAGCCGCGCGCTGACGCCTCGCGCTCCAGTTCGTCGACGACCCGGCGGGCCAGGCCGCGGCGCCGGTGGGCGGAGTGCGTCCAGATCCGCTTCAGCTCCGCCGTGCCCGCGTCGTACCGGCGGAACGCGCCGCCCGCGACCGGCTCGCCGTGTTCGAGGAGCAGGAGCAGGACACCGCCGTACGCCGTCGTGAACTCCTCGTCGGGATAGCGGGCGAGTTCGGCGTGGGCGTCCTTGCCGTAGCGGGAGGAGTACTCGTCGCCGAGCTCACGCAGCAGGGGCTCCACGAGGGGGTCGGACACGGTGACATGACGTACCGTCACATCACTTGTCCTCTGCGGTGGTTGTGCGACGGAGGTCATGCGTTCACCGCCGCCGCGAGCACCTGCGCACCCCGTGCCGCACGCTCGGCGTCACGCTTGGCGACCTCCTCGCGGACGATCGGGATGACGTGCCGGCCGAAGTCGATGGCGTCGCCCAGCAGGTCGTACCCGCGGGCGGAGAGGATGTCGACGCCGAGGTCGTAGTAGTCGAGGAGTGCCCGGGCCACGGTCTCCGGGGTGCCGACCAGAGCGTTGGAGTTGCCCGCGCCACCGGTGGCGGCGGCGGTCGGGGTCCACAGGGCACGGTCGTAGCGCTCGCCCGCCTCGGCTATGGCTATCAGTCGCTGCGAGCCCGAGTTCTGCGGTTGGGCGTCCCCGGCGTGGCGCCTGCTGATCGACTCGCCCCGCTGCTTGCGGGCCTTGATGGCGCCGACCGTACGGTGGGCCTTCTCCCAGGCCAGTTCCTCGGTCGGGGCGATGATCGGGCGGAACGCCACCTGGATACGCGGCACTTCGGTGCGGCCCGCCGCCCTGGCGGCGGCCTTCACCGCCTCGATCTGCTCGGCGGTCCTCTCCAGCGGCTCGCCCCAGAGGCAGTAGATGTCGGCCTCGGCACCCCCGGCGGCGTACGCGGCGGGCGAGGAACCGCCGAACGAGACGTTCGGGCGCGGCTGTTGGACGGGGAAGACGTCGCTGACGAAGTCGTGGAAGCGGTAGTGGTCGCCCTCGTGGTCGAAGGGCTCGTGGGTGGTCCAGATCTTCTTGACGATCCGGATGTACTCGCGGGTGCGGGCGTACCGCTCGTCCTTGGTGAGGGTGTCGCCCTCGCGGCCCTGTTCCCGGTCGTTGCCGCCGGTGATGAAGTGCACGGTCAGGCGGCCGTCGCTGATCTGGTCGAGGGTGGCGAACGTCTTGGCGGCGAAGGTCGGGTAGGAGACGTTGGGGCGGTGGGCCAGCAGGATCTGGAGCCGCTCCAGCCTGCTCGCGATGTACGCGGCGGCCGGCGCGGGATCGGGCGAGCCGGACCCGTAGGCGAACAGCACCCGGTCCCAGCCGTGGTCCTCGTGCGCACGGGCGAGCCGGAGCGTGTACTCCCTGTCGAAGGCGGCGCCGGAGCGCGGGGTGGTTTCGGAGCCGTCGTTGGTCGCGGCGATGCCAAGGAATTCCACGGGCATGGAGAACGGCCTTTCTCAGGTTCCCCTGAACCGTCTCGACCGGCGGGCCCCGTACGCGAGCATGGCTGAACAGCCCTGCGTACGGCCGCACTTGACGACACGTCAGGAAGAAGGGGGAGACAGAAAGGAGTGCCGGAAGCACAGAAGGAAGGAAAGAAGGTGAGGGCCGGTCAGACGGCCCGCTGCCGAGTCAGGCGCGACACGCGGCGGAGCACACTCGACAGAGGTCGATGTGGCCGCGCGTAACCAAGCGCTGCTGCTGGGCATCCATGCGAACAATTGAGCAGTACGTCTCGCCGTACGTCAACCACCGCCCGGATGCCGGACAGCCGGAGCGGGGCGGTGGGGTCTCGGTGCGGAACTCACTGCCGGGGCCGGAAGTGCGCCCCCGTCGACTCTTCCCCGGTGATCGTGGCCACGCAGCGCATGACGCGCAGACCGTCGGCGTACTGGGACTCGGTGGGCGGGAGCACGTCGATGGTCCAGCGGGCGGGGTCGATCTTGAGCGCGTCGCCGTGTCTGGACGCGGCCAGGACCTTGGGCGAGCAGAGTCTGAGCACGTCCGGGTGGGCCTCCAGCTCGCGCTGGTTGTTGGTCATCCCGTCGGACGGGAGCGGGGCTATCGCGAAGGTCTCCCACGGGTGTGACACCAGGCAGTCGGAGCGGTTCACGGCGACGACGCCGACGGTGACGACCATGCCGCCCCAGCATTCGGCGGTCGTGGTGCAGCGGCCGCGCATACCGGCGACGCCGGTCGCCGGGCAGTCCTCGGTCGTCGTCGGGACGCCGAAACCGGCGTTCGCGTCCTGGGCCGCCCCACCCGTACCAGAAGCGGAAGCGGAAGCGGAGGATCCACCGGCGGGTGCCTCGGTCGTCGACGGCGGCAGGTACCGGTAGGCCATCGTCCCGCCCGTACCGACGACGACCACCGCCACGGCAGCGACGGACAGCCGCACGCTCACCTTCGTCCGGCGCGGGGTGGCGGCGGAGGGCAAGACGGTGGTGGGCAGGGCCGCAGACGGAGCGAGAGTGGGCGCGAGAACCGGAACGGGAACAGGAACGGAGGTCGCGTCGCCCGCTCCGGTCAGGTCCACGGCGGCCAGCGCGTCCCTGAGCGCCACCGCGCTCGGCAGCCGGTCGGCGGGGTCCGGGGCCATGGCATGGCGGAGGACCTCGGTGAAGCTGGGGTTCACTCCAGGGAGGTCCGGCAGGGGCCAGGTGTGCCGGACGATGACCTCCGCGATGCCGAGGCTGCCCTCCGCCGGGAAGTGCGGGGGTCTGCCCTGCACGAGGGCGTAGATCGTGGCGGCGAGGGAGTACACGTCACCGGCGGGGGTCGGCTCGGCCAGCCGGAACGCCTCCGGCGGGGCGTACGCGGGTGTCAACGCCTCCCGGGTGACCGACAGTTCCTGGCCGGGGCGGGGCATCGCGGCCAGCCCGAAGTCGGCGAGGCCGACACTGCCGTACCGGTCGATCATGATGTTGCCGGGCTTGATGTCGCGGTGGAGTACGCCGGAGGCGTGGGCCGCGGCCAGCGCGTCGGCGATGCGTACGCCGATGTCCCGCGCCTCGGCGGCGGAGAGTGGGCCCTGTTGGTGGAGCCGGTCGCCGAGCGAGCCGCCGGGGCACAGCTCCAGGACCATGTACGGGCGGCCGTTGTCGAGGACCCCGGCGTCGTACACCGCCACCACGTGCGGGTGGCCCGACAGTTGACCGGCCGCGGTGACCTCGCGCAGGAACCGCTGCCGGTCGCGGTCGGTGTCCAGTACCCGGCTGTCCATCTTGAGGGCGACCTCGCGGCCCACGGTCAGTTGCCGGGCCCGGTACACGGTGGCGAACCCGCCCTGGCCGAGCACCTCGGCGATCTCGTAACCGGGCACGCCCGTACGTTCGAACTGCATGCTGCCGTACTCCCCCACCAGCGAGGCCGACCGCCCCGGTCGGGGTACCGGACCGGAGGGTTGAGAGCGCCGAGAGTAGTGCACGGGAAACCGGCGGGCGCTCCCGGCCGGGGCGATGACATGCTGGCCGGGTGAGCAGACCGGAGATCGTCATCAGTTTCGCCCCTGAGCTGCGGCTTTTCGTCCCGTCCGAGCGACGTGCCGGGCCGACGACCGTGATCACCGACGGGTCGTCCTCGCTGGGGCATGTGGTGGAGTCACTGGGCGTACCGCTCACCGAGGCCGGGCGGCTGCTGGTCGACGGCCGGGAGGTACCGGTCTCCCATGTGCCGGGCGCCGGCGAGACGGTGGAGGTCGGTGCCGTCGTCAGACCGCAGTCGGTGCCGGGGGCGCCCCTGCGGTTCCTCCTCGACGTGCATCTGGGCACGCTCGCCCGCAGGCTGCGGCTTCTGGGCGTCGACGCCGCGTACGAGAGCGAGGACATCGGCGACCCGGCGCTGGCCGCGTTGTCGGCGGCCGAGCAGCGGGTGCTGCTCTCCCGGGACCGGGGCCTGCTGCGGCGCCGGGAGCTGTGGGCGGGCGCGTACATCTACAGCGACCGTCCGGACGACCAACTCCGCGACGTACTGGCCCGGTTCGCGCCCCCACTCGCGCCCTGGACGCGGTGCACCGCCTGCAACGGACGGCTGGAGCAGGCCGACAAGCAGACCGTGGGCGACCGGCTGGAGGACGGGACCCGGCGTACGTACGACGTCTTCGCGCAGTGTGCGGTCTGCGAGCGTCTGTACTGGCGGGGCGCGCATCACGCGCGGCTGGAGGCGATCGTCGAGGGCGCGCTGAGCGAGTTCGGCGGGGCGGCCGGCCTGTCGGCGTGAGCACGCCAGGTCAGCCAGGTCCAGAAGCCCACGCATGTGATCCGGCTCACGATTGGGGCATCGACCGGCGGTTACGGGGGGAGACTCCGTAAATAAAGATGCAGGCATCATTTGTGTCACCCGTCCGCCCTCACCCCTTCTGTTCCTGGACACCACCCCGTCACGCGGACTGGGAACGCTCCTGCTGTCCCGCTTGCCTCGCTCTTCATTTCCCCCCGTCCGCCCCGTTCCGCGTGGGCGCCACGCGGAAGGACGACGCGCGCTGTGTCCTCATTGCCGATAGTTCCCATAGCCCCGCCCGCTCCGACGGTCCAGCCCTCTCCCCTGGGCACCCCGGACCGTCCTTCCGCGGTCTCCCGCTTTCGCCGGATCCCCGGTGCCCGGCATGCCCGCCGGGTGCTCTGTCTGCTGCCGCTCCTGCTCATCGGGGTCTGGGCGGCGGACAACTGGCAGGTTCTGCACGACGGCGCCCGGCAGCTCACCACCGCCGACCCCGGGTGGCTGGCGATCGGGGGCGCGTTCACGCTCCTGTGCTGGGTGTCCGCCGCCTTCGCCCGGCAGGGGGCGATCCCGGAGCGGCTGCCGCCCGGGCTGCTGCTGGCCTCGCAGTTCGCCGCCGGGGCCGCGAACAACGTCCTGCCGGCCGGTCTCGGCGCCCACGCCGTCACCCTGCGCTTCCTGACCGGCCGTGGCATCCCGCTGGCCCGGGCCACCGCTTCCCTCGCCCTGTACTCACTGGTCAAACCGGTGGCGAAGCTCCTGTTGATCCTCGCGCTCCTGGCCACCTTCCCGACCTCCCTGGCCACCGCCGACCTCCTTCCGGACCAGGGGACACTGCTGCCCATCGTCGTGGGCGTGGTCGCCACGGTGATCGTCGTGACGCTGGTTCTGGCCCTCGTACGTCCGCTGCGGCGCCCCCTGCTCGAAGGTCTGCGCACGGCCCTGACCGACGCACGGCGGCTGCACACCCGGCCGGTCCGCGTCGCCGCGCTCTGGGGCGGTGCCGCGGGCTTCTCGCTCTGCCAGGCGGCGGTGCTGGCCAGCGTCGGGGCCTCGCTCGGACTGCCGATCGCCTGGCCGGACGTGGTCTTCGCCTACCTCGCCGCGAGCGCCGCTGTCGGCGCCGTGCCCGCGCCGGCCGGGATCGGTCCCGTCGACGCGGCCCTGGTGTTCACGCTGGCGGCTATGGGCGCCCCGATGTCGCTGGCCGCCGCGACCGTCGTCGGCTTCCGCGTCCTGACGGTCTGGCTGCCACTGCTTCCGGGCGCCCTCGTGCTGTCCATGCTGGTGCGCGCCAAGGTGCTGTAGCGCACTCGGGTTCAGTCCCTGCGGGCCACCAGACGGTACGCGTTGGACACGCCCAGGCGGTGGGAGACCGGCCGCACGGCGAAGCGGTCCAGCAGGGTGCCCAGGATCAGCGCCGGGACGCCGGCCAGCAGCAGGGCTCCGCGCAGCGTGCGGCGCAGGGCGTTCGGGGGGTGCGGCAGCCACGGGAGGTTGTCGCGCGGGGCGGCGTTGTCGAGGGCCAGCCAGACGGCGGCGAGCAGGTCGACGGGGTCGTGCGGCTCGGCGTGCTGCTCCAGGACCACGGTGAAGCCCAGATCGGTGAGCCGTCGCCGGAGGTTGTCGACGGGGACGAAGTGCAGGTGCTGCGGCTGGAGCCAGGGCAGCCACCAACGGCCGAGCAGCCGGGCGTAACGGCTGTCGGGGTCGGGGACCTCGATCACCAGGTGTCCGCCGGGACGGATGGCCTGCCGCGCGGCCTCCAGTTCGCGAGGCGGCTCGGTGCTGTGCTCCAGGTAGTGGAACATGCTGACGACGTCGTAACGGGCGGCCAGTTCGGGGGCCAGCTCGGTGAAGCTGCCCCGGTAGCCGCGCTCGACGCGCCCCGCCCGCTCGGCGAGTTCGGCGCCGTCGGTGAAGTCGAGCCCGTCGAAGGTCGTGCCGGGGTGGACGACCCGGGCCGACTCGCAGAAGTGGCCGTGGCCGGTGCCTACGTCGAGCCAGTTCTTGGGCGAGTCGTCGAAGGGCAGCAGGGCCCGGGCCCGCTGCTCGTACATCTTGGTGCGGCTCGCGAAGGTGTTGCCGAGCTGCTTCTCGCCGAGTCCGTCGTAGAAGTCGCGGTAGTAGAACTCCAGTCCGGCCGCGCTGAGCCGGGGGTTCTGGAAGGTGTGCCGACAGTCCTGGCAGCGGTCGAGCACGAACCGTCCGGGCTTGTGCTGGAGCAGGTCGGTGGTCCGCAGCCGCGTCTCCAGCCGGGCGGATCCGCACCAGGGGCAGCTGGTGCGCGGGGGTTCGAAGAACCGGTCGAGGCCGAAGGCGAGGTCGCCCTGGTACGTGGGCCGGAGGGCTGCGACCTGCTCGTTGCGGGTCGGGGTGGGCCGGCCTTCCGGTGCTGTCGGTGCGTCGGCCTCGTGCTCGTGCTCGTCGTCACTCATACCGTCTCCTTGGCGGGCGCGCCGATGGCGAGTTGCTCAAGATGGGTGGCCGCAGCGGAGGCACCTCCGGCGGCCCGGAACGCGGTGCGGATCCGGCCCGCCGCGAAGCGGTATCCGGGCTCGTGCAGTACGGCGTCGATCGCGGCGCCCAGTTTCGGCGCGGTGACCCGGCCGAACCGCACCCGGATACCCGCCCCGGCCGCCGCGACCTGCCCGGCGACCACGGGCTGGTCGTCCCGGATGGGCGCGACGACGAGCGGCACCCCGTGCCAGAGCGCCTCGCACACGGTGTTGTGCCCGGCATGGCAGACGACGGCGTCGACCCGTTCGAGGAGCGGGAGTTGGGGGACGGAAGGAACGATCAGCACACCTTTGTCGTCCTCCCCGCCCGGGGTGCCGCCGAGTACGCCCGCCGGGTCGACGATCACCGTCTGCATCCGGTCCGCCCGCTCGCGTACGGCAGCCCGACACTCGGTCAGGAAGCGTTCACCGACATCGGTGTTGGCGGTACCGAGGGTCACGAGGACCGTGGGGCGGGCGGGGTCGAGCCAGTCCCAGGGGAAGCCGGGCGGGGCGGGCCGGTCGGCGACGGACGGGCCGACGTACCGGATCTGGTCGCCCGTCCGGGCGTCCGGGCCGACGAACTCCGGTGTGCTGAAGGCGAGTACGAGGTGCGGGGAGAACCGCGGATCGGCGGTGCCCGTGCTGTCGCCGACGCGGCTGCGGAGGCCCATGAGCAGCTCGTCCAGCCACTCGGCGACCTTGGGCATGCCGGACAGTACGTCGGTGAACTCGGCGGAGGTGGTGGCCGAGGTGGCCCACGGCAGGCCCAGCCGCTCGGCGACCAGGCCGCCGGCGAGGGCCTGTTGGTCGGCGACGACGACGTCCGGCCCGAACTCCCGCACGGCGGCGACGACTCCGGGCGCCATCTCCTCGGCGAGGGGGGCGAGGAACCGTTCCCAGAGGAACTTCAGCGCCTCGGGCCCCCGCATGTCCGGTGGCCGTACGCCGACACCGGAGCCGGGGACGGGCCCGGCGCACGGGAACACGGTGGTGTCCACCCCGGCGAGCCGTCGTACGAGTCCCGGATCGGCGCACGCCCAGGCCGACTCGTGGCCCCGCGAGGCGAGTTCGGCGGCCACCCCGACGGCCGGGTTGATGTGTCCGACGAGCGGCGGCACGACGAACAGGAACCGGCTCACCGCGCTTCCGCCCCCGCCAGCTGCACCGGAACGGTCGCACCGAGGATGAGAGACAGGATGTGCCCACCGACCGTGCCCGACGCCTCGACCAGCACCGAGTGTTCGTGCCCCGGCACGACGACAGTCCGGCAGTCGGGCAGCACGGACTCCATCCAGGGTGCCAGCTCGGCGAGGTCCGAGTCGCCCCCGTACACGCCAAGTACCGGGCAGCGTACGGACGTTATCTCGCCCTCGGTCAGTACGCGGCTGGCCGGGATGTCCTGGGCGAGGGTGGTCTCGCGGGCCAGCCGGGCGGCGCCCTTGGCGAGGCGGGCGGTGTTCTGGCTGCGGTTGGCGGTGATCCAGGCGATGGCGTCGGCCTCGTTGTGGGCGAGTTCGTGCATGACCCGGCCGAGGATGCCGTCGAGTTTGCCCGCCCAGGCGGCGGTGGCCGGTTCCGACTCGATGAGGGAGACACTGGCGGCGCGCTCGGGATGGCGGGCCGCGTATCCGAACGCGACTGTCCCACCGTAGGAGTTGCCGACGAGATGGACCGGTCCGGTCACCTCAAGGCGGTCGAGGAGGGCCTCCAGGTCGTCGATGTTGTCGTCGAGGGTGTAGCCGGTGGCGGGGCGGGTGGAGCGGCCGTGGCCACGCAGGTCGTACATGACGACATCGATGCCGGAGGCGGCGAACGCCGGTGCCACGGTGAAGTAGTAGCTGGCCAGACTGTCGGTGAGCAGGCCGTGCACGAGTACGGCGGTCGCGGTGACCGGCCGTCCGCCGCGCGGGCCGATGCGCTGGGCGTGCAGTCGCAGACCGCCGCCGATGTCGACGTGTCCCATGGTCAGTTCGCCTCCGCCGCTTTGAGGCTGGCGACGACGTGCTCGACGAGCCGCCCGACGGTGAGTTCGATGATCTCGTCGAAGTCCATCCCGGCCAGGAACTCGGCGAAGTTGACCCGGTTGCCGTACCTCTCCTCCAGCAGCCCGGCCAGGGTCACCAGGTCGATGCTCTCCAGCTCCAGGTCGCGGTTGAAGGTGGTGTCCATACGGATCTCGACGTCGTCGATGCCGTACTCGTCGAGGAGGGTCGCGAGCATGCCCCTGACGTCGGCGAGCACGGCCTCCTCGCCGACGGTTCCGATCCTTTGCCCGTTGAGGCTACTCATCGCTCCAACTCCCCTTCTTCTGCTGTGACTTCCTGGGCCGATCCGGTTGTCCAGGCCACGACGTACTCTCTGTCCGGCAGGCCGGGGGGATTGCCCGTCTGCTCGCAGTGCACGGTGTAGACGGGTGCGAGCCGCCCGGAGACGGTGAGCCGGTCGCCCTCGTCCGTGGCCTCCCGTACCGCGAAGTCCCTTGGCCGGCCCTCGAATCCGGTGCCCTCCGCCTTGGCGACCGCTTCCTTGGCGGCCCAGAAGCGGGTGAACCAGAGCGACTCGGAATCGCCGGTGGCCGCCGACCTGGCCCGGAGCAGCGTGAGTTCGGCCGGTCCGAGGGCGGTGGTCAGGGTCGAGGCGTCCCGGTCGACGACCTCCTCGATGTCGATACCGGGCCCGGTGCCTGGCATGGAACCGGGCGTGGAACCGGGTCGACGAGGTCGTACGATCGCCACGCCCGCCTCGGCGCGGTGGGCCAGCGAGACGTCCAGCGGGGGCAGGTGCCGGCCGTGCAGCCCGGTGACGTACGGCCGCCCGGTCGCGTCGTTGTGCACCTGGATCTCGGCCGGGAACACCTCCCCCTCGCCCTCGTGGTCCCAGAGCCACCTGCGTACCGCGTCCTTGGCGGCGATCCGGCCGAGCAGCCACTGTCTGCGGCCTCGGGGCGCGTGCCGCTCGTACTGCGAACGTTCCTCTCCGCCGAGGGAGTTGCGCATGATGAGGTCGCGCGAGGCGAGGTCGGGCCAGCGTTCGTGGAGCAGTACCCAGGCGCCCGGCCGGGCCTGGGAGAGGGTGTTGCGGCCGGGGAAGCGTTCGACGGGCCTGGTCTGCGGGTCGTTGTCGAAGCGCCGGTCCTGCCAGCCGCTGAGCACGGCCCAGACCCGGCCGCCGACGGTCAGTTGGACGTCGGCTTCGAGGACGGTGTCGGTGAGCGAGGTGATCCGGACGAAGCAGTCGACCTCGGTGCCGGGTTCGGGGTGCTGCCCGTAGAACCTCATCTCCCGCATCCCGACCGGGAACACGACCGTCCGTTCGGTGCGCGTCGCCATGATCCAGTACCCGAGGATCTGCCCGACGTTGTCGAGGAGCGAGCCGGGCGCGGGCGGGGTCGTGATGACTCCCCGTACGTGTGCCTCGCCCATCGCGGTGAGTTCGGTGACCCCCTGGAAGGCCGGGCCGTGGAACATCCAGCGCTCGGCGTAGAGCTGGGCGGCGGTGTGGTCGGGGGTGCGTTCGGTGGTGGGGTCGATGGGCCAGGGGGTCGGGCGGACCGCCGACTCCGGGTATCGGGCGGAGAGTTCGACGGTGGCTCGGGCTCGGGGACCGAAGGAGACGGCGCGGTGGGTGGAGGCCGTGGGGACGGAGGCGACTGTCACCTCCACGTCGCGGGGCGGGGTGGCGGTGAGCCACTGGTCGAAGCGGGCGCCGTGGACGGCCACGGCCACGGCTCGGGTTCCCGGTTGGGTCTGTTCCGCCGCTCGCTGGGCCTCGTCCATCATGTGCTGCACGATCGTCGTCGCCGGGACCACCGGCCACCGGTCGGCCACGTCGGGCCAGTCGGCACGCTGCGGGAAGAAGCAGTGGTCGAGGAGGTACGGCATGGTGTCCGGGGAGACGCGGACCGTGGTGCGCCAGGGGGGTGGGGCAGCCTCGGCGGGCGGTGTCGGGGTAAGTGGCGCGGCGCCAGGGGCGGTTGACCGGGGGCGCGGAAGCGGGGACCGAGGTGCCGGGCTGGTGGCGGGCGATGCGGAGCGGCCGGTGGGCGTGCCGTAGCGCTGGGGAGAAGCCCCGGCGGGTAGCGAAGGGGTTTGCCGGGAAACGCCGACGGGCGACACTGTCACCTGCCGCGAAGCCTCGGCGGCCGTCGCGGAGGCCTGCCGGGGATCCCCGGCGAACGCGCTGGAGCCGCCCGGATCCAGCGCGGCACCCCCGGTGTAGGCCGCGGCGGAACCCGGACGGCGGTGGCCCGCGCCGATCAGCTCGGCGGCCGTGTCCGCCGTCTCCCGGAGCAGGGCGCCGAGTTCGGCGGCGGCCGGGAAGCGGCCTGCGAGCGCGTCCAGCGACGACGTCAGCGCGGCGGCGCCCGGGAGTCCGGCAGTACCGGGTGCCTCCGTGACGCCCAACACCCCAGCGGCACGCCTCCGTTGAACCGCCGCCCCAGCGACGGCGGGCCCGGCGAGACTCAGTCCCGAACCCAGTTCCGCACGCAGTCGCGTGAGGGTCTCCTCGTCGAGGGAGACGAGGGCGCCGCCCAGGTCGAGGCGGACGGGCGGTCGTCGGGACGGCCGGTCCCCCCGCACGGAGGCCGTCGCGCGGGCCTGATCCGTGGAGCGGTCGGAGGGACCGGCAGTGTGGGGAGCGGAGTTGCCGACGCCGCCAACCGGCAGCGCCGGCACCATCGCTCGGCCGGACACCCACAACGCCGTTGCCACGCGCCGGAGTTGCGCCAGCCCGTCGCGGTGCGGGGAGTTGGCGGCGACGACCAGATGATCGCGCCCCGCCAGCGTGTCGCCGATGAGCGAGCCGAGCTGGCCGGTGCCGACCTGGATGAAGGTCCGGTGTCCGGCCGCGTACATCGCCTCGACCAGCTGCCGGAAGCGCACCGGTTCCAGCAGATGCCGTACGAACAGCTCACGCACCGCCGACTCGCCCGCCGGGAAGGGCGCCGCCGTCGTCCCCGACCAGACCGGAACCGTCGGGGCCCTGAGCCGGAAGCGGCTCGCGGCCTGCTCGATCGGGGCCAGGTAGGGCGCCAGCATCGGTGTGTGGAAGCCGGACCGGAAGGGCAGCACCTGGCTGAGCACACCCCGGGCACGGAACGCCCGGACGAACTTCTCGACCGCCGTGTCCGGGCCGCACACCATCGACTGGCTCGGCGCGTTGTCGTGCGAGAGCACGATCCCGGCGTCCGCCCAGTCCTCCTCGGCGAGGGCCGCGAGAACCCGTTCGGCGGACGCGCCGAGTGCCCCGAACGCAAGCCCCGGCACGCTCACCGTGTCGGGGTCGAAGGTCGCCATGAAGGCCCCGACCTCGTCGCCGTCGTACAGCCCGGCTGCCGCCATCGCCGTCCACTCGCCGACGCTGTGCCCGGCCACCGCGTCGGGGACGACGCCCATGCGGCGCAGTGCCCGGTCGAGCAGCAGCCCGACCCCGACGACCCCGAACCCGTGCCGGCCCACGTCCCCGACCTCGGCCCGTTCGCCGGCCGGGAGTACACCGTCCAGACCGAAGTGGGCGGCGATGTCGTCGACGCGAGGCTCGAAGTCGCCTTCGAGACCCGGGAAGACGAATGCCAGATCTCCCAACTCCCCTTTCCTGTCAGCCCGTAGCGGCTCCTGACGGAACCAGACGTCGCTACGGCCCTGCCATGTCCGCCCCTTGGCGACCGCCCGGCGTGCCAGCGTGAGCCGCTTCGCGGTCGGGTCGACGATGCCGAGCCGGGTGGGCCCGGCCTGCGGATGTGCGCGGGTGGCGTCGAGACCGGTGGCGAGTACGGCCGTGTCGTCCGCGTCGAGCAGAGCGGCGAGGGCCCCGGGGGTGTCGGCGGCGAGCAGGAGGACGCGCTCGGGCTCGACGACGGTCATCGTCGGCCGGGGGGACGGCACGGGGGAAGCCTCCCTTCTCGCACGCGCCCCGGGCGCCTCCTCCAGCACCACATGCGCGTTGATCCCGCCGAACCCGAAAGCGTTGACCGCCGCCCGCCGAACCGGCTGCTCGGCCGTGGTCTCCCAGGGCGCCGCCCGGTCCAGCGGGCGGAACCGGGTGGCCGCGAGGGCCGGGTTCGGGTCGTCGCAGTGCAGGGTGGGCAGGAGCATGCCGTGGTGGACGGCGAGGGCGGCCTTGACCAGGCCGGCGACCCCGGCGGCGGGCATGGTGTGCCCGATCATCGACTTCACGGAGCCGATCACGGCCGGACTGCCACCGCCCGCGCCTTCGCTCCCGCGAGGCCCGAACACCTCGGCCAGTGTGGCCAGTTCGGCCGCGTCACCGGCGGGGGTCGCCGTGCCGTGGGCCTCCAGCAGGCCGACCGAACCGGGCTGGGCGGGGTCGAGTCCGGCGGCCCGCCAGGCCTGCCGTACGGCGTGGGTCTGGCCGCCGGGGTCGGGGTTGACGAGCCCGGCGGCGCGGCCGTCGCTGGCCACGCCGGTGCCCCTGATGACGGCGTAGATCCTGTCCCCGTCGCGCTCGGCGTCGGCGAGGCGCTTGAGGACGACCACGCCGGTGCCCTCACCGATCAGGATGCCGTCGGCACCCCGGTGGAAGGGGCGGATGCGCTGGCTGGGCGAGAGGGCGCGGAGTTGGGAGAAGACGCTCCACAGGGTGATGTCGTGGCAGTGGTGAACTCCCCCGGCCAGCATCAGGTCGCAGCGCCCGGACGCCAGTTCGTTCACCGCCTGGTCCACGGCCACCAGCGAGGAGGCACAGGCCGCGTCCACGGTGTACGCGGGTCCGCGCAGGTCGAGCCGGTTGGCGACCCGGGAGGCGGCGAGGTTGGGGACGAGCCCGATCGCCGACTCGGGGCTGTCGGGACCGAGCCGGTCCGTGAACGCCGTACGGACACGGTCGAGTTGGGCGGAATCCAGCTCCGGCATCAACTCACCGAGTGTGCGCACGAGTTGACTGGCCGTACGGACCCGCTGGTCGAGCCGGACCAGGCCGGGGGTGAGGTAGCCGCCCCGGCCGAGGACCACGCCGATGCGGTGCCGGTCGGGAAGGTGGTCGTCGCCGCCCGCGTCGGCGAGGGCCGCGGCGGCCACGTTGAGCGCGATGAGCTGGTCGGGCTCGGTGCCGGAGACGGAGTTCGGCATGATCCCGAACCGGGTCACCTCCACCTCCGCCAGCCCGTCCACGAACCCACCGCGCCGGCAGTACACCTGGTCGGCGACGGCACGGCCACCGGCGGAGTCCGGCCGGTAGTAGGCGTCCGCGTCCCAACGCCCGTCCGGTACGTCGGTGATGGCGTCCGTCCCGGCGAGCAGGTTCCGCCAGTAGGAGTCGAGGTCGGCAGCGCCGGGCAGCAGCACCGACATGCCCACGATGGCCACGGGTGTCGACGTGCCGCCCGAGGACCCCGTGTGACGATCCGTCATGTCGGTCACCAGCCCGACGAGGTGTAGACGACGGCGTCTGCCGACTCCTCGCCCCAGGCCAGTTCGCGGAGCAGCGCGGCCGTACCCTCCTCGGGGTCGATGAGCCTGACCCCGCGCCGGGCGTACTCGCGCCCGAGTTCGGGGGTCACCATGCCGGTGTGGCCGCCGGTCGGTGCCCACGGCCCCCAGTGCACGGTCAGGGCCCGCTGCCCGGTACGGGCCGCCCAGGCGGCGCCGAGGCTCTGGAGGGCGTCGTTGGCGGCGGCGTAGTCGGCCTGGCCCCGGTTGCCGAGGACTGCCGAGATACTGCCGAACAGGACGGCGAAGGCAGGCCTGTTGGGGAGCTGTTCCAGTGCCGTGAGCAGTGTTTCGGCGCCGGTGGTCTTCGTCCCGTAGACGCGCTGGAAGGACTCGGTGGTCTTCTCGGCGATGAGCCGGTCCTCGATCACCCCGGCCGCGTAGACGACCCCGTCGAGGCGGCCGTGTTCGGCGTGGATCTCCTTCACTGCCTGGAGCGCCGCGTCCTGTTCCCTGAAGTCGACGGAGTGGTAGCGGGCCGGGCTGCCGAGGGCCTTCAGTTCGTCGAGGGTGGCGGCGATCTCCCGTTGGGCGAGCAGGAGTTCGGTCTGACGGTTGATCTCGGCGGGGGCCAGTCCGCCTCGGGCGGCGAGGGCCGCGCGCAGTTCGGGCCGGGTACCGGCGGCTGCCGTGGCCGCGTCCTCCGGGCCCTCCGGTGCGGGCGTCCGGCCGAGCAGTTCGATCCGGCAGCGGGACGCGGACGCCAGCGCGGCGGCGAACTTCGCGGTGATGCCGCGCGCCCCGCCGACCAGCAGGACCACGCTGTCCCGGTCCAGCCCGATGGCGGCGGCCTCCGCGGCTCCGTCCCCGGCGGGTCCGGCGCCGGTGGTGCCGAGTGCGCCCAGCGGGGTCTCCACCAGCTCAAGTCCATGGCGCCCGGCGGCTGTTCGCAGGACGACCGGAGTGCGGTCGGAGGCGAGCAGCTCGCCGAGAAGTGCGTCGGCGACAGCGGCGGCACCCGTGTCGTCGCCGGCGAGGTCGATGATCCGCGCGTCCGTCTCCGGGTACTCCCGGGCGACCGTCCGGAAGAGCCCGTGCAGGCCGGCCGACCTCGACTCGGCCGGGCCGCCTTCCGCGGCCACCCGGACGGCGAACAGCCAGCGCGGCCCGAGCCCCAGGGCCGCCTTGAACACGGGGAACGCGTCGGGCAGCACCGGCGGCCGGGACAAGGCCAGCGGGTCGAGGTACAGCACCCCGTCAACCGGCCCGTCCGGTCCGTCCGCTCCCGTCAGCAGATGCTCGGGGCCCAGGACCACCGCGTCGGCGCCATACCCGGCGAGCCGCGCCGCGACCTCACGGGCCACCGTGCCGCCGTCGTCGTCACCGAGAAGCGCGAACCGCTTTCCGGCCAGCAGGGCGGCGGGGTCGACGGCCCCCGTCCCGTCGCCGGCGCTGTGCCCGTCCTGCTGCTCCAGCAGAACGGGCCGCAGCTGGAAGCGGATCGGCGCCTCACCGGTGGCCTCCGGGGACACCTCGGCCGCCTCCGGCCGGAGGGACTGCGGTGGGGCCAACTGTTCCTCGGCTTCGGCCGGCCCGGCGAGCCGCGCCGTCAGCCATCCGGTGATCGCGGCAGCCGTACGGGCCTTGGCGAGATCCTCCAACTCGGCATCGTCCAGCACGGTGAGATCCCCGCCACCCCCGACACCGAGCCGCTGCGCCAACTCACCAGCGATCTCAGCCCGCTTGATCGAATCGACACTGAGATCGGCCTCCAGATCGAGATCCGGCTCGATCATGTCCACGGGGTATCCGGTCCGCTCACTGATGATCTCCAGCACCACCCCCAGCACATCCGCCTCCGTGAACCCCGCGGCGGCAGAGGCAGGAGTGGGAGCAGGCGCGGGCTGTGACACGGCCGTCGTGAGCCGCGCCGCCAACCATGCCGTCACGGAAGCCGCCGTACGGGCCTTGGCGAGATCCTCCAACTCGGCATCGTCCAGCACTGTGAGATCCCCGCCACCCCCGACACCGAGCCGCTGCGCCAACTCACCGGCGATCTCAGCCCGCTTGATCGAGTCGACACTGAGATCGGCCTCCAGATCAAGATCCGGCTCGATCATGTCCACGGGGTATCCGGTCCGCTCACTGATGATCTCCAGCACCACCCCCAGCACATCCGCCTCCGTGAACCCCACGGCGGCAGGGGCGGGGGCCGGAGCAGGTGTGGGCACGGCATAGAGCGCGGGCGGATATGCGGGCGCGGGTGCCGTCTGCTGAACCTGGGCATGGTCCTGGGCCAGCCGCAGGGGTTCCGGTGCCGCCGGTCCGGGGATCCACTGGCCCGGTGTCGCGCCGAAGTACGTGAGGAGTACGTCCCGTTGGGCGGCGACCATCTCGCGGCTGGTGCGCAGGAACTCGGAGATCAGCGCGTCCCTGCCACCGGCCGGGCCGCCGTCCTGGTGATTCGCGGTCACTGTCGTCGTCTCCACTACGCGTCGGGCCGGCGCGAGCGCACCGGGGAGGAGGTCGCCGGCGGCGGTGCGGACCAGATGGCCGTCGACCGTCCAGCCGGGCCGCTTCGGGGCCTTGGTCCGGGTCGCGTCGACGGCGTCGCGCCCGTGGAACAGCCATCCGGTGCGCACCGGCAGCCCCGCGACGGCCAGTTGGGCCAGCGCGTCGAGCCAGCCGCGCAGTCCGCTGTCGGGCCGCGGTTCGCAGGCGACCGTGCGGTGCGGGCGGTCGCCGAGGATCTGGCCGACCAGCCGGGTCAGTACGGACCCGGGCCCGGCCTCGACGAAGATCCGGGCGCCCGCCTCGTACATGGCCTCGATCTGGGCGACGAAGCCGACCGGGGCACCGATCTGGGCGGCGAGTTCGGCACGCACCGCGTCGGCGTCGGCACCGTACGGAGCGGCCGTCCGGTTGGACCACACCGCGAACTCGGGAGCGCGTACCGGATGCCCGGCCAGTGCCGTCGCGAACCGCTCCCCGGCCCCGGCGACCAGGGGGCTGTGGAAGGCGCAGGCGACGGGGATGCGCTTCGCGCCGAGTCCGGCGGCGCGCAGCAGCCGTACGGCCTCGTCGACCGCTTCCGTCGGTCCCGAAATCACTGTCTGCTTGGGCGAGTTGTGGTTGGCGACGACGACCGAGGCGGGTGCGTCGGCGGCGCGCAGGGCGGCCGTGACGTCCTCGGCGCCCGCCGAGACCGCCGCCATGGTGCCCGGGTCGTCGCCGTTTGCCTCGCCCGCGGCCGAGAGGATCGCGGTCGCGCGCTGCGCGCTCAGCGCGAGGAGGGTCTCCGGGTCCAGGGCGCCGGCCGCGCTGAGGGCGACGAGTTCGCCGTAGCTGTGTCCGGCGGCCATGTCCGGGCGTACGCCTGCCGTGGTGAGGAGGGCGTGGGCGGCGAGGCCGGCGATGCCCAGGGCCGGTTGGGCGACGCGGGTGTCGGTGAGGGCGGTGTGCTGGCGGTCGCGGGTGGTGTCGTCGAAGGCGGTGGGCGGATAGAGGGCGTCGGCGTGGTCGCTGCCGAGTTCCAGGTAGTACTGGAGTTCGGGGAGGGCGACGAACACGTCGGCGAGCATCCCGGTCCGCTGGCTGCCCTGCCCGGGGAAGAGGAAGGCGACCTGGCCCGAGGTCTCCCGTCGGTTCTGCTGGTTCTGCGCGAGGTGGACGCCGGCGCGTGGATCGTGCTCTCCGGCCAGTGCGCGCCGCAGTTGCCCGACGAGCCCTGCCGTGTCCGTCGCCACGACCGCCACCTGCACGGATTCGTGGCGGGCGTCGGAGCGGCGCGAGGCGGCGAGCGCGAGATCGCGCAGTCGCCAGGAGGACTGCTCGTCCTCCGCCGCCTTCAGCACGTCCTCGATGGCCCGCCGGGCTCCCGCCGGGTCGGCCGCCCGGAACGTGAACAGTTCGGCGGGCCAGGTGTCGAGTCCGTGCGCGGGCGGGTCGGAGTCGGCGTAGGCCTCCAGCACCACATGGAAGTTGGTGCCACCGAAGCCGAACGCGCTGAGCCCCGCGAATCGTTCGCGTGCCGGAGCCGCCCAGGGCCGTGCCTGCCCGTGGAACACGAACGGGCTGCTGCCCTCCTCCCAGGCGGAGTTGGGCTTGCTGATGTGCAGGGTGGGCGGCTTGACCCCGGTGTGCAGGGCCAGCACGGTCTTGATGAGTCCGGCGAGTCCGGCGGCGCACTTGGTGTGCCCGATCTGCGACTTGACCGAACCGAGCGCGACGGCACCGGACTTGGCTCCGGCGTCGCCGAACACCTCGCTCAGGATGGCGAGTTCGGTGCGGTCGCCGACCACGGTCCCGGTGCCGTGCGCCTCGACGAGACCGACCTCGGCGGGCGACACCCCGGCGTTGCGGTACGCCCGTCGCAGCGCGGCCCGCTGTCCTTCGGGCCGGGGAGCGGTCAGCCCGAGGGAACGCCCGTCGCTGGAGCTGCCGACGCCCTTGATGACCCCGTAGATCCGGTCGCCGTCGCGCTCGGCGTCCGCCAGCCGCTTGAGCACGACACAGGCGACGCCCTCCCCCAGGGCGATCCCGTCCGCCGAGCTGTCGAAGGCGCGCGAACGCCCGGTCGGGGACAGGGCGTGCACGGAGGAGAAGAGCACGTAGTCGTTGATGCCGTTGTGCAGATCCGCTCCGCCGCACAGCACGACGTCGCTGGTCCCGCCCACAAGTTCCTTGCAGGCCACGTCGACGGCGGCCAGGGACGAGGCACACGCGGCGTCCACCGTGTAGTTGGCGCCGCCGAGGTCGAGCCGGTTGGCGATCCGGCCGGAGATGACGTTGGAGAGCATCCCGGGGAAGGAGTCCTCGGTGAGACGGGGCAGCTGGTCCGCGAGCCCGTCCGGGACCCTGCCGTAGTAGGAGGGCAGTACGGCTCGCAGCGTGCCCGCGTTGGACAGGTCGCTGCCGGCCTCCGCGCCGAAGACGACCGAGGTGCGCGAGCGGTCGAACTCCCGACCCCGGTCCCCGTATCCGGCGTGCGCCAGGGCCCGCCGGGCGGCTTCCAGTGCCAGCAGCTGGACGGGCTCGATGCTGCCGAGCGAGGTGGGCGGAATGCCGTACGACAGCGGGTCGAAGGGGATGCGGGGCAGGAAGCCGCCCCACTTGGACGGTGTGACGCCACCGTCCCCGGGCTCCTTCGCATAGTGCACGGCAGGATCCCAGCGGTCGGCCGGCACCTCCCCCACCGCGTCGTGGCCGCCCAGGACGTTCGCCCAGAAGGAGGCCAGGTCGGGCGCGTCCGGGAACATGCAGGCCATGCCCACGACGGCGACGTCGAGGGGTGCGGGCGCGGGAGTCTCCGCATCCTCCTCGGCCGCCTCCGGCACACCGAGCCGCTCTCGGAGCTCCGCCGCCCGCCGGGTGAGGAAGTCGGCGGCGCCGCCCGCCACGGAGTGGTGCAGCGCGTCGATGGTCGTGGTCGCGGAGCGCAGCACGGCCACTTCACCGGCCATGAACATGCCCTCGGCGAGCTGCCGTTGCTCGTCCACGGCCGCCAGTTCGCCGTCTGCGTCCCGCTCGATGCCCTTGCTGGCGATCCGCAGCCGACCGACGTTGAGCCGCTCCAGCTGCTCCCAGATCTGCCGCTCGGACACCTCGCTCGCCCTCAACTCCGCTTCGAACTCGCGGTAGTTGTCGCTGAACGGACTGGGTACGCACCGGGTGGCATGCCCGGGTGCCGTCTCCAGGAGCGCGGTAGTGGTGGCGTCGACGACCTGTCGCTGGAAGAGCGGCTGTACCGCTCCGCAGGCCACGGCCTCCTCGGTGAACAGATAGGCGGTGCCCATCAGCACCCCGACGGACGCACCGCGCGCGGTCAGCGGAGCGGCGAGGGCGGCGACCGTCGCGGCCGACCGCTCGTCATGGACGCCACCGGCGAAGAACACCTCGATCCGCTCGGCGTCACCGTCCGTCGCACCGGCCAAATAGTCCTCGATGACGGCGAGTTGGGCCTCCCAGAGCGGAAAGCTGCCGCGCGGCCCGACATGCCCGCCGCACTCGGACCCCTCGAACACGAACCGTCGTGCCCCGGCTTCCAGGAACTGCTTCAGCAGCCCCGGCGAGGGCACGTGCAGGAAGGTGCTGATCCCGGCCCGCTCCAGCGCCTCGGCCTGGGCGGGACGGCCGCCCGCGATGACGGCATGGGTCGGCCGCAGTTCCCGTACGGCTTCGAGCTGGGCGTTTCGCAGCTCCTCGGGTGCGAACCCGAGCACTCCGACACCCCAGGGCCGGTCGTCTCCGACGGCTTCCCGGGTCTCGGCCAGCATGGTCCGGGTCTGCTCGCCACTGGCGAGGGCCAGCGCGACGAACGGCAGCGCGCCGCTCCCCGCGACGGCGGCGGCGAACCCCGCCTGGTCGCTGACGCGGGTCATCGGCCCCTGGGCGACGGGGAGTCGAGTGCCCAGGGCCCGGCTCATCGGGGAACCGGCGCGCAACGCACGTACGGAACCGTCGCCCCGTACGACCTCCCGTACGACATCGCGCACCGCGTCGGTGAGGGCGCGGACCGTGCGGGCGGTGTCGCCCCAGTGGTCGGCGAAGCGGGCGGCGAGGAAGCCGTCCTGGCCGACCGGGAGGAGCTGGGTGCGCGGGTCCTGGGCGCCGAGCATCGCCGCGACCGCCGCCGGATCACCGGCCGGGACGGACGGGGCGTCGGGGCCGCGCCGGTGCAGTACGCGATGCCCGGCCACGACGACGGTTTCCGAGCCGTCCATCGAGCGCAGCGCGGCAGCCGTCGCCTCCGGCAGCGACGACTCGGCGAGCAGGGCGAGTTGGCTGTCGAGCACGACGCCCGCCGCTCCCCCGGCGACGGCGGCGGCGGCCGTACGGGGGCCGATGCCGCCGCGCGCCCAGACGGGGAGGTCGATGCCGGGTTCGGCGAGGAGCCGTTGCAGCAGGACGAAGGTGCTGAGGTCACCGATCCGGCCGCCGCCGTCGCTGCCCCGGGCGATCAGCCCGTGCGCACCGGCACGGACGGCCGCGAGGGCCTCCGTCAGGTCGGTGACCTCGACGAGGACACGGTGGCGGGCGGCGACCTCGGCGACCGGCCGGAACGCGTCGGCGGTGTCGGGGGCCAGGATCACGGTGTCCGGGCCGCCGTCGCCGACCAGGTCGGCGGGGGTGAGCCGGCAGTGGGGGCCGATCCGGACGCCGTAGCGGAAGCCGGGGGCGGAGGGAGCGGCGAGGCGGCGTATTCGCGCCAGCGCGTCTCTGGCTCTCCGGTCACCGAGGCCCAGGTCGAGTACCCCCAGGCCGCCCGCCCGGCTGACGGCGGCGGCGAGCCTGGCGTCGGGCTCGCCGAACGGGGTGACTCCAATGATCATGTCAACGGCGCGCACGGCAGACGTCATGATTCTCCGAAATATTCGGTGAAACTGCACGGTGGGGGTTTTGTGTGACGCGGACGCACTTCACCTCAAGGGGGAAACCAACGGGAAGCTAGCGCCGACATTACTCACGAGTCAACATGGCGTGGAACATTCCGTATGCGGCCGATTCCATTCGGCCACCGATGTCCAGCCGTCCCAAGTCGCGAAAAACCGCCCAATTCCAATCAGTTTCGACGTCACCGCAGACCCGGCGGCACGCCCTGCCCGTCAGCGAGCTGTCAGAAACCCCGTTTAATTCACTTCCGGATCACGCCTCGGAAACACGGCGGGCAGGCGGAGGAAACCTTGTAAATTCTTCATGTCGGCATCGCGGCGGCCGAATCCGGGCATGACTGAGAGGCCCGTTCGGCACGGCCAAAGACCCGTGCCCGGCGACACTGACAGACCATCTAATTCCACGCCCCCTTCCTGAACAAGAGGCAGGACACAACAGAACGAGCCGACCTTCCCGGCGAAAGCCCGGGGAGGTCGGCTCGTAACGAGGGCTGGGCGGTCGCTGTCAGGCCTTGACCTCGGACGCCTCCGACGCCTCGGACACCTCGGACGTCTCGGGAGCGAGGGCGTCCGGAGCCTCCTCGGCCGCCGAAGGGGCCGCCACCGGGCGGACCGGGATGAGGAAGGCGACGACCGCCGCCGCGAGGCCGACCCCGCAGCCGAGCATCATGGCGGCCCGGAATCCGGCCTCGGAGGGCAGTGCGAAGCCGCCGAAGTCGGTGGTCATCTGGGCCAGGACGACCCCGATGACGGCGGCCGAGACCGAGCTGCCGATCGAACGCATCAGGGTGTTGAAGCTGTTGGCGGAGGCGGTCTCGGACTGCGGGACCGCGCCCATGATGAGCGCGGGCATGGCGCCGTAGGCGAAGCCGACACCCGTGTTGCAGACGATGGTGACCGCGAGCAGTCCCCAGGTGGAGCCGGTGCCGACGAGCGGCAGGGAGATCCCGTACCCGATGGCGATGACCAGGCTGCCGACGGAGAGCGTGATCCTGGGGCCGGACTTGGCGGAGAGCATGGCGCCGAGCGGCGACATGACCATCATCATCAGGCCCGCCGGAGCCATCCACAGGCCCATGGCCAGCATGGACTCGCCGAGCCCGTAGCCGGTCTCCTTGGGCAGCTGCATCAGCTGGGGGATGACCAGGGCCTGGGCGTACATCGCGAACCCGACGAGGACCGAGGCCACGTTGGTCATCAGCACCTGCGGCCGGGCGGTCACGCGCAGGTCGACCAACGGCTCGGTGTTGCGCAGCTCCCACCAGCCCCAGGCCAGCAGCACGACCACGGCGACGGCGAACAGCCCGAGGGTGGTACCGCTGCCCCAGCCCCAGTCGGCGCCCTTCAACACGGCGAGGAGAAGGCAGACGAGCGCGGTGCCGAGACCGATCGCACCGAGCACGTCGAAGCGCCCGGAGGAGGTGTTCTCGCGCCCGGCGGGCACGAAGACCGAGATCAGCGTGGCGACGGCGAGGGACAGTGCGGCCACGACCCAGAACAGCACCCGCCAGCTGGCGTTCTCGGCGATCGCCGCGGAGAACGGCAGCCCGAGCGCGCCGCCGACACCCATGGACGCGCTCATGATCGCGATGGACGAACCGAGCTTCTCCGCCGGTACGACGTCACGCAGCAGGCTGATGCCCAGGGGTACGACGCCCATGCCCATGCCCTGGAGTCCGCGCCCGGCGATCATCGGGAGCACGGAGGAGGACAGCGCACAGAGGACGGATCCCAGGATGAGCGGCACGAGCGAGACGAGCAGCATGCGCTTCTTGCCGTACATGTCACCGAGTCGGCCGGCGACCGGGGTCACGACCGCGGCGGCCAGCAGGGTCGCGGTGATCACCCAGGAGGCGTTCGAGGCGGAGGTGTCGAGCAGGCTCGGCAGCTCCCCGATCAGCGGGACCACCAGGGTCTGCGTGATCGCGGCCACGATGCCGGCGAAGGCGAGGATGCCGACAACCCTGCCGGAGCCGGCGTCGGGCTTGGAACTGTCCACTGGGTTGCTCCCTCACGAGTGATGTGCATGATGCACGAGAAGTGCATCATACATATCGCCGGTGAACGCACTAACTTGGGAGAGGGTCCGCCGAGGGGAAGACCCGTTCAGGAGCCGAAGGAAGCAGCCGCATGGACAAGCCCATGGACGACCGTGTCGACAACGACTCGAACGACGACGTGGACAAACCCGTCGATCTGATCGAGTTCGAGATGATGCTCCTCGGTCGGCACATGCACCTGCTCTCACCGAAGGCGCGGGGCGCGGTGGGGCGGCTCGACCGCAGCGCCTACATCCTCCTCAGCCGTATCCAGGCCGAGGGGCCGATGTCCATCGGCCAGCTCAGCGCCGCGTTCGGCCTCGACGCGTCCACGCTCAACCGGCAGACCGCCGCGATGCTCCGGGCCGGAATCGTCGTACGCATCCCCGACCCCGAAGGGGGCATGGCACGCAAGTTCGCCATGACGGAGGAGGGCGGGCGCCGGCTGGCCGCCGACCGCGCGGAGAACCTGGAGGGTCTGGGCAAGGTGATGGCCGACTGGACGGCGGCGGAGGTCGCGGACTTCGCCGCCCACCTGAGCCGCCTCAACCGCGACGTGGAACAACTGGACGGACGGCCGTGGCCGCGGGAATGAGCGACGCCGCCCGCAAGTGGTGAACGGTCGCTCACGCTTGAATCGTGAACGACCTCCGGCATGAATTGCCCCTGGCATGGGCAGAGTTGGGGTGCGCCGACCGTCCCGCGCCGCACTCCGGGAGGCAGCCCCGCCATGCGCTCCACGCCGGATGTCCCCGAACCTTTCCGCCGTACCGTCGCCCGCCGGGTCGTCGTCACCGGCCTGGGCGCCGTCACCCCGCTCGGCGTCGGAGTCCCCGACCTCTGGCGGGGACTCCTCGAAGGCCGGTGCGCGATAAGGGAGTTGACCGGCGAGGAGTTCACCGGCCTGCCGGTCCGCGCGGCGGGCACGGTCTCCGTCGACCTGGCCGGCCTGCTCCCCCGACCCCAGGCCCGCCGGATGAACCGGGCCGCGCAGTTCGGCGTACTGGCGGCGCGGGAGGCCTGGCGGGACGCGGGCTTCGACGGTTCGGGCACGGCGGCGAGCGGTCTGTCCCCCGACCGTGTGGGGGTGTCGGTGGGCGCGATCCTCGGCGACGCGTCCATCCTCGTCGGCGGCGACCGCAGCCTGCGTGAGAAGGGCCCCCGGGCGGTCTCGCCGCTCACCACCCCCATGACGGTGCCGTCGCAGGCGGCGTCCCAGATCTCACTGGCCCTGCGCATCACGGGCGAGGCCCGCACGGTGACCAGCGCCTGCGCGTCGGGCACGGAGGCGATCGGCCAGGCCATCGACCGCATCCGGTACGGCCATGTCGACGTCGCCCTCGCGGGAGGCGCCGAGGCCGTCGTCACCCCGGCGATCATGGCGTCGTTCGCCGCGATGCGCGCCCTGTCGACGCGCCCCGCCGGGGATCTGCCGTCCCGCCCCTTCGCCAGGGACCGGGACGGTTTCGTGAACGGCGAGGGCGCGGGTTTTCTGCTCCTGGAGTCCGAGGAGCACGCACGGGCGAGGGGCGCCCGCGTCTACTGCGAGGCGGCCGGCTGGGGCCTGTCCGCCGACGCCCACCACATGGCCGCACCCGACCCGTCCGGCACCGGAGTGGCGCTGGCCCTCCACCGGGCTCTGTGGGACGCCGGAGGCAGCCCCGCCGACGTGGTCCACGTCAACGCGCACGCCACGTCCACGATCGACGGCGACCTGGCGGAGGCGAACGCGCTGCGAGCGGTACTGGGCACCACCCCGGCCCCCGTCACGGCCCTCAAGGGCCACCTCGGCCACCTCCAGGGCGCCGCGGGCGGGGTGGAGGCGGTGGCCACGGTCCTGACCCTGCACCACGGCACGATCCCGCCGACGATCGGCTGCGCGGAGGGCGAGCAGGACGAGGCGATCGACCTGGACGTGGTCCGGGGACGCCCGCGCGCTCTGCCCGGGCACGGCGATCTGGCGCTCAGCAATTCGTTCGGGTTCGGTGGGCACAACGCGGTGCTGGCGCTGCGGGGGCGCTCTGCCGGATAGGCGGTTCATCGGCCGCCCGGAGCGGGGAGCGAAAGAGATCACGCCGAACGTCTGCGGGTGGCCGTCTTCTTGGCCGCCGCCTTCTTCGCCGGGGTCTTCTTGGCCGCGCTGGTCGACTTGTTGCCGGTGGTGGTCTTCTTGGCTGCGGCCTTCTTCGCCGTGGAGGTCGACTTCTTCCCGGTGTCCGCCTTGGGCGCCGCCTTCGAAGCGGCAGCCGTACGACGCCCACGCAGGGGCTTGACCTCCCCCTGCTCCTCGACGGCTTCGCCGCGCGACTCCTTGGCCTCCCGGACGCTCTTCTCCAGCGCGGCCATCAGATCGAGCACCTTGCCGCCCCCGCTCGGCGCCGGGGCCTGCGGAGCCTCCTCACCGGCGGCCTTCGCGGCGATGAGTTCCTCGACGGCTTCGCGGTAGTCGTCGTGCAGGTCGGCGAGGTCGACCTCGCCGAGGGTGGCCATGAGGGCGTCGGCGAGATCGAGCTCCTGGTCCCGCACAGTGACGCCGGCATCCGGGGCGACACCGTCCGTGGCCCGGATCTCGTCGGGCCAGAGCAGCCCGTGCATGGCGATGACGTCGTCCACGACCCGCAGCATGCCGAGCCGCTCCCGCCCCCGGAGCGCGAACTTGGCGATGGCGACCTTCTTGCTGCGCTTCAGGGCCTCGCGCAGCAGGGTGTAGGGCTTGGCGGCCGGGACCCCGTTCGCGGAAAGGTAGTAGGCGGTGTCCATCTGCAGCGGATCAATACGGTCACCGGGCACGAAGGCGACGATCTCGATGGTCCTGGCGGTGGGCAGGGGCAGCGACGCCAGATCGTCGTCGGTGATCGGGATCATCGTCCCGTCGGCACCCTCGTACGCCTTGCCGATCTCGTCCCCCCGGACCTCCCGGTCCTCCATCTCGCACACCTTGCGATAGCGGATGCGCCCGCCGTCCTCGACATGGATCTGCCGGAAGGAGATCGAGTGGCTCTCGGTGGCGTTGACGAGCTTGATCGGGATGCTGACCAGCCCGAAGGAGATGGCGCCGTTCCATATGGATCGCACGAGGGAACCTTCCTCCGGTCCTCCAGGGACGCTTTGCCCCGCTTTCATGGGATTCTCATCGTATGACGCCGATCACGGAGGTGGAGGGGCGAAGGGTGGCCCTCTCCAACCTGGAGAAGGTGATCCACCCGGCGACAGGCTTCACCAAGGGCGAGCTGCTCCACTACTACGCCACCACGGCGGACGTCCTCCTCCCCCACCTCCACGACCGCCCGGTCTCCTTCCTCCGCTACCCGGACGGCCCCGACGGCCAGGTCTTCTTCGCCAAGAACGTGCCGCCGGGTACGCCCGACTGGGTCACGACGGCGGAGGTTCCGCGCTCGGAGGGCCCGGCGCACATGGTCCTGATCCAGGATCTGCCGAGCCTCATGTGGGCGGCGAACCTGGTCACGGAGTTCCACACCCCGCAGTGGCTGATCGACGCCCCCGGCGAGGCCGACCGCCTGGTCCTCGACCTGGACCCCGGCCCTCCGGCGACGATCGTGGAGTGCTGCGAAGTGGCGCTCTGGCTACGGGAGCGGCTGGCGGCGGACGGGATCGAGGCGTACGCGAAGACGTCCGGCTCGAAGGGCCTGCACCTCCTGACAGCGCCGGCGAACCGCACCCCGTCCCGCGAGATCACGGCGTACGCGAAGGAACTGGCGGTCGAGGCGGAACGCGCCCTCCCCCACCTGGTCGTCCACCGTATGACCCGCAGCCTGCGCCCCGGGAAGGTCTTCGTCGACTACAGCCAGAACGCGGCCCGGAAGACCACGGCGACGCCGTACACCCTCAGGGCGCGCGCCGAGCCGACGGTGTCCGCGCCGGTGACGTGGGAGGAGGTGGCGGGATGCACGGATCCGGCCCAACTCGCCTTCCGCGCACCGGACATCGGCCCCCGGCTCCGGACACACGGAGACCTGCTGGCACCTCTGCTGAGGGACTGACCCGACCGGGGGCCAGGGGTCACGACCGGGGGTACGGGGCCATGCGCGCCCTGTCCCGCCGCCCGCTCCCGGCACGGCGAACCCCCTGTCGCCCCTACACCCGCTCCCAGGCCCCCCGGTCCCGGGCCACCGCGTGCAGCGCCTCCACATCCGCGGGCTTCAGCACACCCCCCAGCCGCGTCAGCCCCGAGAGATCCGTGTCCTGGAGGACCCTGACCTCCCGCAGCGGGACCGTGATCCTCAGGTCGGCCGGGCCGGCCAGGGCCAGGACCGGGTGGACCTCGGCCGTCAGCACGTACGAGGCCCGGTCGGCGTCCGAACGCACCCGGCGGAGCAGTGGGCGCGGGTCCCGGCGGCCCAGGGAGACCATCGGGTCGGCGACCAGTACCCGCTGCTTACGGGCGTACAGCGTGTGCACCGCGAACAGGCCTCCCGGGCCTATCACCAGGTGGTGGATCCGGTCGCCGCCGGGGAGCGGGAGCGAGTGCAGGGTGTGCCAGCCCGCCCCCTCCAGCGCCTCCAGGGCGTCGCCCACCGCCTGTTCCGCCGCCAGGGCACGCCGTCGGGGGTCCGGGCGGAGGCGGTGGGGCGGGCCCGGGTCGCGGTCCAGGGCGATCTGGAGGGCCTCGCCGGGACGGTTCGGGGCCAGGTCGTCGTCGGGGTGGAGGGAGAGGCGGGCCAGTTCCGCCGGGGTCGGGACCGGGGGCGGGCCGACCGTCACCGGTCCCGTCAGGAACGGGCCCAGGGCCTCCAGTACGTCCTCTCTGAGGTCGTCGCTCAGCAGGTTCACCCGGGACGACTCAGGGTCGTACCAGGCGACGTTCCGCCCGTCCGTCAGACACACGTACAGCCGTTCGTGGCCCTGGCGCCAGGCCGGTACGACGCGCAGTCCGCTCATCCACCATCACCCCAATCCCCGCATGGCCATGGGAACAGGCGGGGTGCTGCCGGGGCAAGGACCCGGTTACCTTTGAAGGGAGTTGGGGCGGATTCGGTTGCCCGGGTGGGGGGAGGCGGCGTAGTTGCGGACCCGCAGGAAGGAGCCCGACGTGCCCGCTCCGGGCGAGCCGTGGAGCGAGATCGTGCCCGGGCTGTGGATGGGTGGACACGAGTTCACCCGTCGCCCGGGGGAGATCGAGTTCGCCGTCGTGCACGATGAGTTCGACCTGGTCATGACCCTGCTCAGGCTGCCCGGCTACGGGCCCGACCCCGGCGTCGAGCATCTTGTGTGGTCCATCCCGGACGGGCCGCTCGACGGGACCCAGCTCGCCGGTGTGATCCGGCTCGCCGAGGCCGTGTGCGCCGCGCTGGAGGACGGGCGCAAGGTCCTCGTGCGCTGCTACAGCGGCTACAACCGCTCGGGGCTCGTCGTCGCGCACGCCCTCGTCCTCGACGGGCACGACACCGAGGAGGCGATCCGTCTCATCAGATCCCGCCGCTCCCCCTGGGCCCTGCACAACGAGCGGTTCGTGGAGTATCTGCGGACCGGCCTGTCCACGGCCCGGCTGCTGGAGGAACTCGCGGAGTAACCCGCCCCGCAAAATGCGAATTCCCTGCGAATAAGGTGTCGTGTGTCGTGTACGAGACGACCTCGCCCGCCATACCCTTCCCGACGCCGACGCAGGAGTGCAGTGGACGCCAGCCGCACCTCCCGCGCCACCCTCGCCGCCGTCACCCTCGCCCTCGTCACCTCCGCCTGCGGTGACGCCGGTGGGCTGCGCGGTGCCGGGCCGACCGCCACCGCCGTCAGCCCCGCCCGGCTCTGGCCCGAGCTGCCCGCCGCCTCCAGCCCCGCCTGGGACTACGGCGAGGCCGAGACCGAGACCGTCAAGGGCATCACCGCCCCCGGCGACGACATCCACAAGGTCGACCCGGTGGCCGTCGTACGGGCGGAGATCGCCAGGCACGCCGACACCTACACCGCCGAAGGCTCCCCGTACGCCGGGACGGTCGCCGGGATGGCCGCCTGCGGCCGCAAGAGCGACGGCAGCGGCGGTACCGGCGCCTGTCCCGTCCTCAAGGCCTACTACCGCGACCTGACCGGCGACGGCCGCGACGACATGGCCCTCGGTTTCCGGCTGCTGCCGGGCAACGGAACGGCCGTACGCGTGTACACCTTCCAGCGGCACAGGCTCGTGCAGATCATGGCGAACGACGACGCCGTGACCGCCGTGGAACTGGCCGGCCGGGCCGTGATCATCCGCTCGCCGTCGCAGATCCCCGGGTACGAGTACCGCACCCAGTGGACCTGGGACGCCGACCAGAAGGCGATGCTGCTCACCCGGGACGAGTTCCTCCGTACCGGCGAACCCAAGCACCTCCCCTCCCCCCTGCCCTCCTCTTCCGCGAGCGCCCGATGAGGGTCTCGCTGCCCGGGTGGGCAGGCACCCTCGCCGCCAAGGCCGCGCTGTTCATCACCGGGATGTGCTGCGCCCTCGCCGCCCTGCTCGGCGTCCTCGTGCATGTCTCGGTGACCCACCAGACCGTCGACCAGGCCCGCGACCGTGCCCTGTCACGGCTCGTGGAGGCCACGGCGGCGTACGAGGCCGGGGACGCCCTGCGGCCGCACACCGGGATCGATCCCGAGGGTCTGCCGAAGGCGCTGCGGAATCTCGCGGCGGCCGGGGAACGCGGCACGATGGTCAGCGACCACGACGGCGTGCCGACGATGTGGGCGGCCGGTCCTGCGGACGGCGGGCACGCGCTCGCCGTGGCCCTCGACTACTCGCAGAGCGCCCGTACGATCGAGGGCCTCGACCGGGCGATCCTGTGGTCGTCGGGCCTCGCCATCGGCGCGACGCTGCTGGTCGGCGCGTTCGCGGTGACCCGGGTGACCCGTCGGCTGCACGCGACCGCCCAGGTGGCCCGCCGGATCAGCGCCGGCGACCTGGACGCCCGCGTCGGCGACGCCCGTACGCAGGACCCGAACCGCTCGCCCGACGAGGTCGCCGCCGTCGCCGCCGCCCTCGACACCATGGCCGCCTCGCTGCAACGCAAACTGCTCAGCGAGCAGCGCTTCACCGCCGACGTGGCCCACGAACTGCGCACCCCGCTCACCGGACTGCACGCGGCGGCCGAACTGCTGCCGTCCGGACGGCCGACCGAGCTGGTCAGGGACCGGGTCGCCGCGCTGCGTACGCTCACCGAGGACCTGCTCGAAATCTCCCGGCTGGACACGGGCAAGGAGCGGCTGGAGGCCGACACCGAGGCACTCGGCGCCCTCGCCGAACGGGTCGTACGGGCTTCCGGGGCCACCGGGGCCGACACGGAGATCGTCGTCGCCCGTGACGCCCTCGTCGACACCGACCGGCGCCGTCTCGAACGGGTGCTCGGGAATCTGGTCGCCAACGCCCACCGGCACGGCCGTACGCCCGTGACGCTGACCGTCGACGGGCCGGTCGTGACCGTGCGGGACCACGGCGACGGTTTCCCGGAGTACCTGGTGGAGCACGGGCCCCAGCGGTTCCGTACCGAGGGCGGAGCGACCGGACACGGGCTCGGGCTGACGATCGCGTTGGGCCAGGCGGAGGTACTGGGCGCCCGGCTCACCTTCGCCAACATGCCGGAGAGTGACGGCGGTGGCGCTCTGGCGACGCTCACTCTGGCCGAATCACGGGGGCCCGCCACCAACGGCCCAGCGTGACGGGCGCCTTACACGACCCGCTCCTAGCGTGGCGGTTAGTCAGCTCTGTCCTGCCAAAGGAGCCCACATGTCACCGCGGACCACCCTGACCCGCCTCGGCATAGCCGCCGCCACCACCGCACTCTCCGTCGGCGCCGTCACCCCGGCACTCGCGAACCCCGCCGACGACGACTGGGGCACCAGCTGGAACCAGCAACAGCAGAACAGCCAGAGCCAGAACAGCCAGAGCAACCAGAACACCAACGACGGCGGCGGCCAGCAGCAGCAGCCGAGCGGCAACAGCTGGAACCAGCAGAACAGCAACCAGCAGAGCAACAGCGGCGACTGGGGCCAGCACAACAACACCAGCACCAGCAACGCCGTCCTCTACAAGGGGATCGTCATCGCCAACGGCGGACTGCGGCTGCGCAGCGCGCCGAACCGCGGCAGCGCGATCATCCGGGTCGCCCCGCAGGGCTCCATCGTCAACATCTTCTGCAAGGTCGGCGGCGAGAACGTCGACGGCAACTCGCTCTGGTACCTCCTCACGGACGGCACCTGGGCCTGGGGCGCCGCCCGCTACATCGACAACATCGGCGCCGCGCCGCGCTTCTGCTGACCCGGCAGACACAAGCCGCAGCCCATAGGTCACATCGGCCAATATTTTGTGAACTTTGGGTATGTTCCGGACATGACGAAGCCCGGAACCACCGTGGCGGCGGAGTACGAGGAATCCCCGAGGCCCTGGCTCTCGGAGCCCGCCGATCCCTCCGCTCCCGCCCCGCGCGTCCCCCGGCGCCGTGGCATCGAACTGGCTCTCCTCGTCGTCGCCGTCCTCCTCTCCGTGTACGGCTACTGCGACGTGGGCCTCGCGAAGAACGGCACCGTCCCGCCCGGCGCCGCCGGTTACGGCGCCGGGCTCGGCGTACTCGCGCTCCTCGCCCATCTCGCGGTGCGCCGGCGCGCCCCCTGCGCCGACCCGCTCCTGCTGCCCATCGGCGTGCTGCTCAACGGCCTCGGTCTGGTCCTCATCTACCGGCTCGACCTGGAGACACCGGGGCACCGGGCCGCCCCCGCCCAACTCGTCTGGTCCACGGTCGGCGTGGCGCTGTTCATCGTGGTCGTCGTCCTGCTGCGCGACCACCGTGTCCTCCAGCGGTACGCGTACGTCTGTGTGGCCGCCGCCCTCGTCCTGCTCACCCTCCCGATTTTCTTCCCGGCGGTGAACGGGGCCCGCATCTGGATCCGGATCGCCGGATTCTCCTTCCAGCCGGGCGAGTTCGCGAAGGTGCTGCTGGCGGTGTTCTTCGCCGCGTACCTCGCCGCCAACCGGGGCGCGCTCGCGTACACGGGCCGCCAGATCTGGCGGCTGCGCCGTCTCCAGCTCCCCACCGGGCGCGTCCTCGGCCCGATCGTCGCGATCTGGCTGATCAGCGTCGGCGTACTCGTCCTGGAGCGCGATCTCGGCACCTCGCTCCTCTTCTTCGGCCTCTTCGTGGTCATGCTGTACGTCGCCACGGGCCGCACCGGCTGGATCGCGGTCGGCCTGTCGCTGGCCGCGCTGGGCGCGTTCGCCGTCGGCACGCTCGAACCGCATGTCCACAGCCGCGTGGAGGACTGGCTGCACCCGTTCGCGACGATCGAGGCCGGTCAGGGTCCCAACCAGCTCTCCCAGTCGCTGTTCGCGTTCGCGGCGGGCGGCATGCTCGGCACGGGCCTGGGTCTCGGCCACTCGATCCTGATCGGTTTCGCGGCCAAGTCGGACTTCATCCTGGCGACGGCGGGCGAGGAACTGGGCCTGGCCGGCCTCTCCGCGATCGTCATCCTGTACGCCCTCCTCGTGGAGCGCGGCTACCGGGCCGGCCTCTCCCTGCGCGACCCCTTCGGCCGGCTGCTCGCCGTCGGCCTCGCCTCGATCGTGGCGCTCCAGGTGTTCGTGATCGCGGGCGGGGTGTCTGGCCTCATCCCGCTCACCGGCATGGCGATGCCGTTCCTGGCGCAGGGGGGCTCGTCCGTGGTCACCAACTGGATCATCGTGGCGCTGTTGATCCGGATCAGCGACTCGGCCCGGCGGCAGCACGACGAGGCCGACGACGGGCAGCGCACACCATGACAAGACCACCGGAACGGGTTCGGAAACCACGGCAGATGACCCGCTGCATCAAGCACGCAGCCGTCTTCTGCGCCCTGCTGCTCCTCGCGCTCCTCGTCAACATCACCCGCGTCCAGGTCGTCCAGGCCCAGCGCTACGACGACAACACGGCCAACCGCCGCCAGGTGATCGCCCGTTACGGCCAGCCGCGCGGCGCCATCCTGGTCGGACACCGGCCGGTCACCGGGTCCGCCGACACCGGGGAGCAGCTCCGCTACGAACGGACGTACAAGAACGGCCCGTTGTACGCCCCGGTCACCGGCTTCGCCTCCCAGGTGTACGGCACGACGTTCCTGGAGCACGCGGAGGACGGCATCCTGTCGGGCACCGACCCGCTGCTCTCCCCGTTCCCGCTGTGGAACGACGTGACGCGCGCGCAGAACCCCGGCGGCAAGGTGGTGACCACCATCGACCCGGCCGCCCAGCAGGCCGCCTACGAGGGTCTCGGCGGGCGCAAGGGTGCGGTGGCGGCGGTGGAGCCGTCGACCGGGCGCATCCTGGCCCTGGTCTCCGCGCCCTCGTACGACCCGGCGGTCCTGTCCGGCAACGGGCGTTCCGTGGAACGGAGTTGGCGGCGGCTGAACGGCGATCCGGACAAGCCGATGCTCAACCGGGCGGTGCGGCAGACCTATCCGCCGGGTTCGACGTTCAAGGTGGTCACGGCGGCGGCGGCCCTGGACGCGGGGGTGGTCACCGATCTGGACGAGCCGACCCGCTCCCCCGACCCGTACCGTCTCCCCGGCACGTCCACGGCGCTGACGAACGAGGGCGACGGGTGTGCGGACGTCTCTCTGCGGGAGGCGTTCACCTGGTCGTGCAACACGGTCTTCGCCAAGCTGGGCGTGGATGTGGGCGTCGCCGAACTGGCTGCCACGGCGGACGGCTTCGGCTTCAACGACGGGGGGCTGCGCATCCCCTTCTCGGTCGCGCGGAGCACCTTCGACCGCCATGTCGACAAGGCGCAGCTGGCGTTGTCCGCGATCGGCCAGTACAACACGCGGGCGACTCCGTTGCAGATGGCGATGGTCGCGGCGGCTGTGGCAGGCGGCGGCCAGGTGCCCTCTCCTTACCTGGTGGAGCGGACAACGACCGCGCGCGGCACGACGGTTGCCGCCTCGGGCGTACGCAGCCGGCTCCGGGCGATGCATCCGGCGACCGCCGTACGGATGCGCGAGCTGATGCGGGACGTCGTGGAGCGGGGCACCGGCACGAACGCGGCGATCCCCGGCGCCACCGTCGGCGGCAAGACCGGCACCGCCCAGCACGGCGTCGGCAACTCCGGTACGCCGTACGCCTGGTTCATCTCCTGGGCGCAGGGCGAACGGGACGTCGAGCCGACGGTGGCCGTCGCGGTGGTGGTCGAGGACGCCTCCGCCGACCGTACGGACATCAGCGGGGGCGGGACGGCGGCGCCGATCGCGCGGGCGGTGATGGAGGCGGTGCTCGAAAGGTGAGAAAAGGGGGTGCGGGAGCCGGACCCCCGACCTACCGTGCGCCCATGACGCCATCATCGGAAGCCGCGTACGAACTCGCCCAGGTCAACATCGGCCGCCTCAAAGCCCCTTTGGACTCAGCCCAGTTGAAGCCGTTCACCGACGGCCTCGACCCGGTCAACGCCGTCGCCGACGCCTCCGACGGATTCGTCTGGAGGCTGCAGGGCGAGACGGGCGACGCGACCGACTTCCGCATGTTCGGCGACGAGTGGATCCTGGTCAACATGTCGGTGTGGCGGGACACGAACGCCCTCACGGCGTTCATGTACCAGGGGCAGCACCGGGAGTTGCTGGCGCGCCGCCGGGAGTTCTTCGAACGGCTGGAGGAGGCCGTCACGGCTCTGTGGTGGGTGCCGGCGGGACACCTGCCGACGGTGGAGGAGGCGGAGACCCGTCTCCTCCATCTGCGTGCGCACGGACCGACGGAGTACGCGTTCACCCTGCGTACGTCGTTCCCGCCAGGCCCCGCGAGCCCGGTGGCGGACCCGGTGTCGGAAACAGCGTCGGACGTCGTACCGGACCCGGCACCGGAGCCGTTCAGCCGATCGGCTTCCTGATCTCGTCGCGGATCTTGACGGCGGTCTCGGCGGCCGCCGCCAGGTCCACCTGAGCGGGCTTCTTCGTGACCGTGTCGGCGGTGATCTCGGCGATGGAGGCACCGGTGTTGCCGTCGACCCAGCCGCAGATGGGGATGGTGAGCTCCGTACCGGCCTGGGTCTGGACGAGCACCTCGCAGGTGACGGTGACATCGGAGCCGGCCGGCTTGAAGTCCTTGGGCTTGACGGCGACCTTGGCACCGGCGCCGCCGGCCGCGCCCTTCATCATGTTGTCGCGGGCGAGGCCGGTGTTCTTGAACCGGCCGTACATGCCGGAGATCACCAGCGTGCCCTTGGCCTGGTCGCCGCCGAGGCTGTACTGACCGACCACGGCCTTGGTGTCCCGGGCGTCCCAGGCACCGTCGGCCTCCTCCTCGATGGCCCGGCCCTCGGAGCGGGAGAGGTCGCCGGCGAGCTCGTACTTCTCTTCGAGCACCGTCTGCGGCAGCGTCAGCTTGTACTCGGCCTCGGGAAAGCCGCTGTCGGACTTCGTCCCGATCCACACGAGCACACCCACACCCACCACGACCAGCGCGACGACGCCACCGACGATGCCGAGGATCAGCCCGAGCCGGCTCTTCTTGGGCGGCGGCGCCATCGGGGCACCCCAGGGGGCGGGGCCGGGCGCGCCATAGGGCGGCTGCTGCCCGTAGGGGGGCTGGGGCGGCGGCTGCTGGCCGTACGGACCCGGCTGCTGCGGGCCCTGGTACGGCGGCGGAGGTGGCTGCTGACCGTAGGGCCCCGAAGTCGGGGGCGGGCCGTAGGGATTGTCGGGCGGCTGGGGCGGCGGAGTCGTGGACACGCCAGCACGCTACTGCACCCGGGTGAATGTGTAAGCCGCGCATAAGGCTACGAGACAGGTCTACGCGGAAGTGGCGCCCAAGGGATTGACCGACTTGCTGACAAGCGGTCTCATAAGAATGTGACGACAGTGACGGAAGCCGAGATACTCCGCGACGCACTCGGTGTGCTCAAGGACCGGGAGCAGGTCGCCGAACGGCTGCTCGACGCGTCCGCCAAGCACTCCTTCGACCCGGACAAGGAACTGGACTGGGACGCCCCCTTCGAGGACGGCAAGTGGTTCTGGCCGCCCGAGCTGGTCTCCCTCTACGGCACTCCTCTGTGGAACCGGATGAGCGAGGAGCAGCGCATCCTGCTCTCCCGGCACGAGGCGGCGGCGCTCGCCTCGCTCGGCATCTGGTTCGAGATCATCCTGATGCAGCTCCTCGTACGGCACATCTACGACAAGGCGGCGACGAGCGCGCACGTTCGTTACGCCCTGACGGAGATCGAGGACGAGTGCCGTCACTCGAAGATGTTCGCGCGCCTGATCAGCCGTGGCGGCACCCCGTACTACCCGGTCAGCCGGACGCACCAGAACCTGGGCCGCTTCTTCAAGACGGTGTCCACCACACCCGGTTCCTTCACGGCGACCCTGCTCGGCGAGGAGATCCTCGACTGGATGCAGCGCCTGACGTTCCCGGACGAGCGTGTCCAGCCGCTGATCAGGGGCGTGACGAGGATCCATGTGGTGGAGGAGGCCCGCCATGTCCGCTACGCCCGCGAGGAACTCCGCCGCCAGATGGTGACGGCCCCCAGGTGGTCCCAGGAGTACACCCGCGTCTCGTCCGGTGAGTTCGCCCGGATCTTCTCGGTCGCGTTCGTCAACCCTGACGTCTACGCGAACGTCGGCCTGGACAGGGCGGAGGCGGTGGCACAGGTGCGGGCCAGCGGGCACCGGCGGGAGGTCATGCAGACCGGCGCGAAGAAGCTGACGGACTTCCTGGACGACATCGGGGTGTTGCGGGGTGTCGGGCGGAGGCTGTGGATCTCATCCGGGTTGCTGGCACCCACCAGCCCGTCCGAGGGTCCCCCCTCTGGGGAAGTCTGAGGACGGCCCCTTCAGGGCCCAGGCGGGGGTCCGGGGGCGGCAAGCCCCCGGTGAGGGCCCGCACCGGCACAGGGCGCCCCACCTCACCTGCGGCACCCGATTACGCTGCCCCCATGACCCCCACTCCCGCGTACCGGCGACTCGGCGTCGAGGAACGGAGACACCAACTGCTGGAAGCCGCCCTCTCCCTCTTCGCGCACCGCCCCCCGGAGGACGTCTCCCTCGACGACGTGGCGGAGGCGGCCGGCGTCTCCCGCCCCCTCGTGTACCGCTACTTCCCCGGCGGCAAGCAGCAGTTGTACGAGGGCGCCCTCCGCTCCGCCGCCGAGGAACTCGAACTCTGCTTCGACGAACCCCTGGAGGGCCCGCTCCCCCAGCGACTCTCCCGGGCCCTGGACCGCTACCTCGCCTTCGTCGACGAGCACGACGCCGGCTTCAGCGCCCTCCTCCAGGGCGGCAGCGTCGTCGAGACGTCCCGTACGACGGCCATAGTGGACCGGGTCCGCCGTACCGCCGCAGAGCACATCCTCAGCCATCTCGGGGTCGCCGAACCCGGTCCCCGGCTGCGGATGACCGTACGGATGTGGATCACCTCGGTCGAGGCGGCCTCGCTGATCTGGCTGGACGAGGGCAAGCAGCCGCCGGTCGACGAGTTGCGGGACTGGCTGGTGGAGCAGTTCGCGGCGACGCTCACGGTGACCGCCGGACGCGACCCGCAGACCGCGGCGGTCGTACGCGACGCGCTGGGATCGGATACCGGAGACTGATCCCGTGAAGAGCCAAGACACCGCCTTCGAGGGCGGCCCCCTGGACGGCCGTGTGCTGCCCATCCTGCTCGGGCCGACCGGCCACCCGCCGAAGACGTACAAGGTCCCGGTACCGGACGCGGCCGGCGGCGCGCCGACCGTTCTGGTCTACCGGCGCGCTCCCAGGGGCCGGCCGGGAAAGCTGGGCCTGCACTCGGGCTGGAAGTACACGTACGACCCCGAGGGCGTCAGGCCCGGCGAAGGCAAGCTGCGCTGGCCGTGGTCCAGACCGGCCACGGGACCAGCCGCCACGCCGCAGGGCAAGCCGGACGACACGGACGGGTGACGGGGTTGGGCCGAACCGCGCACGCTCGGCGCGCGGACCTCGCGCCCGCGTCACAAGCTCGCGGTGCGGAGCGGAAGGGCTGCCCCGCACCGGAGGTGATGGCGTGTCAGGAAGGCTTCTGCGTCTGGTCTGCACGGCGGCGATGGCGGCCGGCACGCTCCTCTCACCCGTGCCCGCGCTGGCCGTACCCGACCCGAGCCCCTCGGCGACCAGGTCCCCCGGCGAGCCCCCGGCGGCAGAAGAACCCTCCGTCGCCGCCCTCCTGACGGACCTTCAGCGTCTGTACCGCCAGGCCGAGCAGGCCACCGAGACCTACGACGCCACCGCCGGGCGGCTGCAGCGACAGCGCGCCGAGGTGCGGCGACTGGACGGGCGGCTCGTGCGCGCCCGGCTCTCCCTGCACGAGCGGCGCGGCGCCCTGGGCCGGCTCGCCCGGCAGCAGTACCAGAGCAGCACCGACATCTCCCCCTACGTACAGCTGCTGCTGGCCCGCGATCCGCAGCACGCGCTCGAACAGGGCCATGTGATCCGGCAGTTGGCGCTGGAGCGGGTCGAGACGGTGGGCCGGCTGGTCGGCGGCGAAAGGCACACCGGCGGTCTGGCGCGCGCGGCCCGTGCCGCCCTGGACAAGCAACTCACCCTCGCCGAACAGCAGAAGCGGGACCGGGACGCCGTACGGGCGCGGCTCCGAGAGGTCGAGGAGCTGCTCGCCACCCTCAGCACCGAACAGCTCGCCGAGCTGGCCGAGTTGGAGCAGGATCAAGTCACCGGCAAACAGCGGGAGTTCGTCACCTCCGGCGCCCTCAGTGCCGACCGGGCGCCGTCCGAGGAGGGTGAGCGGGCACTGCGGCAGGCCGTGGCGCAGCTCGGGAAGCCGTACGAGTGGGGTGCCGAGGGGCCGGCGTCGTTCGACTGTTCGGGGCTGACCTCGCAGGCCTGGGAGGCGGCGGGCCGGCCCATTCCCCGGACCAGCCAGGAGCAGTGGGCGCGGCTGCCGCACATCCCGCTGGCCGAGCTGCGCCCCGGTGACCTCGTCGTCTACTTCCCCGAGGCGACGCACGTGGCCCTCTACCTCGGGGACGGGATGGTCGTGCAGGCGCCGCGGCCCGGCGCGAGGGTGAAGGTGTCGCCGATCTCGGCCAACCCGGTGCTGGGCGCCGTACGGCCGGACCCGGCGGGGGAGCCCCTGCGGCGCTACACACCGCCGAAGCTCCCCGCCGACGCCATGGCGGGCCCGGACGAGGGCTACTCCCTCGCCACGGAGCCCACGGAATCCGCAGAGTCCGCAGAACCCCCGGAAACCGCAGAGCCCAGCGACTACGCCCCGGTGAGCGAACCCAGGTAGGCGGCCGTCTTCTCCGGCTCGTAGAAGAAGTTCTCGAAGTCCGACGGGTCGTTGAAGGCGTTGGCGAAGCGGTCGGCGGCCGGGGGCAACTGGCCTGCCGCGCCGAGGAGGTTGATGACGTGCTCCGGCGGCGGGCCGAGCATCGCGTTGGTCCACTTGGTGACGTGCTGGGCGGTGTCCCAGTAGCGGTCGAAGGTGGCCCGCATCCAGGTCTCGTCGAACTCCTTCTCGCCGTGTTCGAGGATCGAGGCGAGGTACGAAGCCGCGCACTTCGAGGCGGAGTTGGAGCCCTGGCCGGTGATCGGGTCGTTCGCCACGACCACGTCGGCCACGCCGAGGACCAGGCCGCCGCCGGGGAGGCGGCCGACCGGGTTGCGGACGGTGGGGGCGTAGCGGCCGGCCAAGGTGCCGCCGGCGTCGGTGAGTTCGGCCTTGGTGGCCCGCGCGTACTCCCACGGCGTGAACCGCTCCATGAGTTCCAGGGTCAGGGAGAGGTGCTCGGCGGGGTCGCGGACGCCGTTGAAGACGTCGAGCGGGCCGCCGGGTATGCCCTCCCAGAACAGGATGTCGGCGCGGCCCGAGGTGGTGAACGTCGGCATGACGAACAGCTCGCCGACGCCCGGGACCAGGTTGCAGCGGACGGCTTCCGTGTCCGGGTGCTCGGGGCGCGGGCCCAGACCGTGGACATAGGCGACGGCCAGCGCGCGCTGCGGCTCGCGGTACGGGGAGCGCTCCGGGTCGCGGGCGAACATCGACACCAGTTCGCCCTTGCCCGCGGCGACCAGGACGAGGTCGTACGTACGGGAGAAGTAGTCCAGGTCGCCGACCGCCGCGCCGTGGATGACCAGTTGGCCGCCGCGCTGGGCGAACGTCTCCATCCAGCCGGCCATCTTCACCCGCTGGTCGACCGACTGGGCGTAGCCGTCGAGCGTGCCCACCCAGTCGATCGCGCGCTGGGTCGGGCCCGGGTCGTGCGAGCCGGGGGCCGCGACCGAGACGCCGAGTCCTTCGATCTTCGGGGCCTGGGACTCCCAGAAGTTCAGCTGGAGATCGCGCTCGTGCTGGAGGGCGGTGTCGAACATGCACTGCGTGGACATGACCCGGCCGGACCGGATCTCGTCCGAGGTCCGATTGGACATCAGGGTGACCTCGTACCCCTGCGACTGGAGTCCGAGGGCTATCTGAAGGCCGGCCTGACCGGCTCCGACGACGAGTATCTTCCGCATACGGTCTGGTCTCTCCCCATGTCGCAGTTGCGTCGCAGTTACGTCGACCTGGCTGTCATGTCGACTTGCTCGGGACTGACGTCCAGCGCGTGGCCCACCAGGGCGAGCAGGGTCTCGATCACCGGGAGGCGGCGCCGCGCATCCATGATCATGACAGGTATGTGTGCGGGCACGGTGAGCGCCTCCCGCACGTCCTCCGCTTCGAACTCCGCACTGCCGTCGAAGTGGTTGACGGCCACGACGTAGGGCAGCCCGCAGCTCTCGAAGTAGTCGAGCGCCGGGAAGCACTCCTTCAGCCGCCGGGTGTCGGCCAGCACGACCGCGCCGATCGCGCCGCGCACCAGGTCGTCCCACATGAACCAGAACCGCTGCTGGCCCGGCGTACCGAAGAGGTAGAGCACCAGGTCGTCGTCGAGCGTGACGCGGCCGTAGTCCATGGCCACGGTGGTCGTCTGCTTGTCCGGGGTCGCGGTGAGGTCGTCGGTGCCCTCGCTCGCCTCGGTCATCAGCGCCTCCGTCTGGAGGGGCTCGATCTCCGAGATGGTGCCGACCATGGTGGTCTTGCCGACACCGAAACCGCCTGCGATCACGATCTTCGTGGCGATCGGCGCACGGGTGCGGTCCTCCTGCCACGGCCGCAACTCCTCGGTCTCCAGCGGAAGTCGGCCTTCCGGAGAGAGTTGGAGAAGCGGGGACACACCACGGGCGACGTCAGAGACGACGGAGTCCACTCAGCACCCTTTCCAGCAGCGCGCGGTCCGGCTGCCCCGGCCCGTGACCGGTTCCGTACACACGGATCTTTCCCTGGTCCGCGAGATCGCTGAGGAGCACGCGGACCACGCCCAGCGGCATCTTCAGCAGCGCGGCGATCTCGGCCACCGTACGCATCCGGCGGCACAGTTCGACGATGGCCCGCAGCTCCGGCATGACCCGGGTACTGAGGGAACCATTCTCCAACTCCTTGCGCTCCTCGGGCGCTTCGATCGCGGCGACGAACGTCTCGACGAGGAGGACATGGCCGAAGCGGGTCCGGCCGCCGGTCAGCGAGTACGGGCGCACCCGGGCCGGTTTGCGGTCGCCGCCACGGACGGGGAGCCTGGGCACGTCCGGGGTGGCGCTCACTTGACGACCTCCGCCGAACGGTCCTTCACGGACCGGACGGCCATCGGCCCGACCGCCGCCGGCTCGTTGTCCGGCGCCCCGCGTTCGATCGACTCCCGCAGCTCACTGCGGAGTTCGGGGGTCAGGACGTGTCCGGCGCGGCCCACGAAGAGCGCCATGTGGTACGCCACCACGCTCATGTCGCAGTCCGGGGATCCGTGCACGCCCAGCAGCGAGCCGTCGCTGATCGACATCACGAAGAGGGTGCCGTCCTCCATCGCGACCATGGTCTGCTTGACGCCGCCGTAGTCCATCAGCTTGGCGGCGCCGATGGTGAGGCTGCCGATGCCGGAGACGATCGTGGCGAGGTCGGCGGCGGAGCCTCTGGGGCCGGCCGGCCGGTCGGGCCGACGTTCCGCGTTCCTGTCTGGGTCGGACGAGAGCAGGAGCAGACCGTCCGAGGAGACCACCGCGACCGACGTCAGTCCCGGCACCTCCTCGACGAGGTTGCTCAGCAGCCAGTGCAGGTTGCGGGCTTCGCTACTCAGGCCGAAGGTACTGGGCGCGGTCAACTGCTTGCCTCCTCGACTGTTCCCCCCGTGGTTTCTTCGGCACGTGCCGGCTCTGCCGTACGTGCCGTACTCGCCGTCTGCTCCGCGATCTCCGCCTCCACGTCACGGTGTCCGTCGCGCGCCCCCCGGTGGAACCCGCCGAGCCTGCGCCGCAGCGCCTCGGCGTCGACGGAACCCGTCCGTGGTCTCGGCGGCGCGACGGGCGCGGTGATCCTCGGGGTCCGCTTGGGCAGCCCCTTGTCGGTGATCGGTTCCTCCTCGACACGCTCGTGCGTGTCGGGGCCGATGGCGTAGGGGTCCTGGGCGGTGGTTCCGCTCGCGGTCGCGGATACGGCTTCGCTGTCGCGGGCGCTGTCGGGAGCCGTGGGGACGGCCGGCTCGGCGGTGTCCTCGGCCGGGGGTTCCGGCACGAGCAGTTCCATGGTGATCTCGGACGCGGGGAGAGGCTCGGGGGCATCCGTGTCCGCCCCGGCTTCGGCGTCGGCCTCCGCGTTCCGTACGGCCCGCTCCGCAGCGGCGATCATCGGGTCGGGGGCGTCGGCCGGGATCGGGGCATCGGCCGGCAGCTCGCCCGGCCCGGAGTCGAGCTCCCGGTCCGGTTCCTCGGCCTCCGAACGCCCTTGCAGGACATTGGAGTTGACCTCGGCATCGGCGCCCGGGAAGGACAGCGCCGAGCCGCCGAGCGTCGACGTGGCCGACGGTGGTACGGCGGCCGGGTCCGGGGCCAGCAGCGTCTTCGGCAGGACCACGACCGCCGCGACACCGCCCTGCTTCTGTTCCCGCAACTGCACCCGCACCCCGTGCCGATGGGCGAGCCTCGCGACGACGTACAGCCCGAGCCCCAGCCCGTCGCCGCCCTCCTTGTCGGCTCCGCCGCCCGTCTCGTACGTGTCGTGCGGGACGTCCGGATCGAAGTCGGCGAGGCGGGAGTTGAGGCGGACCAGGCGCTCGGCGGTCATACCGATGCCCTCGTCCTGGACGGAGATCATGACCTCGCCGCTCTCCAGGAGCCAGCCGGAGATCTCCACCGGAAGCTCGGGCGGCGTGAACGAGGTGGCGTTCTCCAGGAGTTCGGCCAGCAGATGGCTGACGTCGTCGGCGGCGAACCCGGCGAGATGCCCGTGCGGCGGCAGCGCGGCGATGCGCACCCGCTCGTACCGCTCGATCTCGCTCACGGCGGCGCGGACCACGTCGACGAGCGGGACGGGACCCGCGTGCTGGTGGCCGTGTTCGGCACCGGCGAGGACGAGGAGGTTCTCGCTGTGCCGGCGCATGACGGTGGCGAAGTGGTCGAGCTTGAAGAGGGTGGCGAGCCGGTCCGGGTCCTGCTCGCGCTCCTCCAGGCCCTCGATGACGGCGAGTTGACGCTCGACGAGGCCGAGGGTGCGCAGCGCGAGGTTGACGAAGGTGCCGTGGATGCTGTGCCGGGTGCGGGCCAGATGGGCGGCGGCGTCGGCGAGTTCGGTGCGCAGTTCCTCGCGGGCGTCGGCCATCTTCTGGCGCTGGCCGACCAGGTGCTTGCGGTCGGACTCCAGGGTGGCGATGCGCTCGTGGACGGCGAGGGCGCGGGCGTGCAGGGCGTTGACGGAGCGGACGACCTGGGCGAACTCGTCGTTGCGGCCGGTGAACCTGACCGGTTCCTCGGCGAGCGGGTCGGCGGCCTCGGCCAGCCGGGCGGTGCCCCGGCGCAGCACGGAGAGCGGACGGGTGAGGGAGCGGGCCATGGCGGTGGCGATACCGACGGCGACCAGCAGGAGGGCGCCGAGGGCGGCGATCCGGATCTCCAGCTCGGTGACGTCGTCGTCGCGGAGCTTGGTGAGGGCTTTGGTCCGGCGGTCGTAGAGGGCGGACTCGACGCCGCGCATCAGTTCGAGGCGGGCGGAGACGGCCGCGTCCACGCCGCTGAGGCTGGTGGCGAGTTCGCTCGTGGACAGCGTGGGCTGGTCGGTGAGCGAGGCGAGGTACTTGTCGGCGGTGTCGACCTCGGGTCCGGTGACCGTGGAGTCGTAGCTGCCGACGGCGGCCTCGGGGGCCGTCTCGCGGAAGTCGGTGATCGCCGCGTCCGAGCGCAGACGGGCCTGCTGGGCGGCGGCGGTGAGCTCGCCCCGCGTCCTGGTGTCGGCCGCGGAGGAGACGGTCTGCTCGGACGACAGCCCGGTGACCGGGTCGTACACGGTCTCCGTGGACGTCGGCACGCTGAGCGCGGCGAGGAGGAGGCCCCGGGCGGCGGCGGCCTGCTGGACGGCGGAGTCGAGTTCGGCGAGGGCGTAGGCGCCGGCGCCCGCTCGCGGCGGCTGCTTCTGGGCCAGTTGCTCGGCGAGGCGGTGCAGCCCGGCGATGGCGGCGGAGTACGTCTCGTGCGCCTGGAGGGCGGTGCCCTTCCCGGTGAGCGCCGCGCTGCGCAGTGTCGCGATGTCGTCGAGGTCGGCGCGAAGCGCGGCCGGGGTGTCCGGGTTCGCACGCAGGTCGCCGACCTCCCGGTCGACCCGGGCGGCGCGCTGCTCCGAGGGCGCCTTCGCCTTGGGGCGGCCGGCGGCGATGTAGACGGTGACCTCGTCGCGTTCGTCGGCGAGCGAGTGGGCGAGGGTCAGGGCGTCCTGGGTCTGCGTCGCGAGCGTCACCAGGTTCTGGGAGTCGTTGAGCTGCGAGGATGCGGCGACGACGGACGGGGCGCCGGCCCCGGCGATCGCGGCGGCCACGACGGCGACGGCCACGATGAGCCGGTTGCGGACGTGGGCGGGGCGACCCCGGCCCGCGGGATCGGTCGGGGCGTCACCGGTAGCGCCCCCTGCGGGAGCTGTCTGCCTGCCTGTGCGCCGAGGCCGCGTCTTCTGCACCGGTGCTCGCATTCCTGACTCGTGTGCCCATGGGCCCGGGTGACGATCCGTCGGGACCCGGATGACGATCCGTCAACTGCATGGCCGCCCGGATGGTTCTGGCCTGCCACTCACCCGGTACGGTTCCGGTTCCCCGGCACGGTCCGGCTCCCGACCCTCCCATGCCGGTGGGCAGGGAGTGCGCGTCACCTGACCCGCCACTCAAAGGAGTGAACATCAAGGAGTCAACATCGGCGGGGAGTTGGCGGCAAGTTCCTCCGGCCTGTGCCCCCGCCGTGCCCGGCAGGCCGGTTGGACGTGGGCGGCGGGCTTTGACATTATCCGCCGCGACGTCTTCACGGAGTGGATCATTCTCTCCCAAACCTGGCGCCTGACCAGCGGCTACACACTGTTCCGGCAATCGTTGCCAGCGTTTTGAGAAGCTCGTGAAGGGCTCGTGCAGACTGGCCGGATGCGCACTGAACTCGTCACGGAGCCCGGCGATCCGGCCCGCCCCAATGAGGACTTCGCAGCGATCGGACTTCCCGCCTCCGGGCAGGGTGGTTCGCTCGTCCTCCTGGACGGGGTGACTCCCCCCAGGGCCGGTACGGGCTGTCTGCATTCCGTCCCCTGGTACACGGCCCGGCTCGGCGGCGCGCTGACCGAACTGTCTGTTTCACAACGGGATATGCCCCTCGTCGAGGTACTCGCGGCTGCGATCTCTCGTACCGCCGAGGCCCACACGCAAACCTGTGACCTTTCTCACCCACGCACCCCCCAGGCGACCGTGGTTCTCGCCCGCTGGTCACCGGCCACCGTGGAGCACCTGGTCCTGTCCGACTCGGCCCTGCTGACCGAGTCCCCGGACGGCACGGTCACCGCGCACCTGGACGACCGGCTGTCCCGCGTCCCCCGCGCATCCCTGGCCACGGACGCGATCGCCGACGCGACGGTACGCAACAGGGAGGGCGGCTTCTTCACGGCGGCGGCCGATCCGTCGGTGGCTTCCCGCGCGGTGACGGGTTCACTCCCCCGCGCCGAGGTCCGCGCGCTGGCCGCCCTGACGGACGGGGCGACCCGCTGGGTGGAGAGGTTCGGCGAGGGCGACTGGACGGCCTGCTTCACCGCCGTGCGCAAGGAGGGCCCGGGGGCGCTGGTGAACCGCGTACGGGAGCTGGAACGGGCCGACGCGGGCGGCGGCCGGCCACGACTGGGCCGCAGCAAGACGCACGACGACGCGACGGTGGTGTACGTGGAGCTGTGACGGCCGGGGACCACCGGCCGTCGGTGCGGTGGGCCTACTTCTCCATGCCGAGGTTGAGCTGGTGGAGCAGCCGGGCCAGTTCGGCCACCTCCATGCGGTCCCAGGCGGCCAGCTTGCGCACGTACCGCTCCCGTCGCGCCTCCCGGACGGCACGGAAGCGGACGCGGCCCTCGTCCGTGAGGTGGACGAGCCAGGCGCGTCCGTCGGCGGGGTCCGGCTCGCGGGCGATCAGGCCCAGCTCCTCCAGGGCCCGCAGCTGGCGGGACATGGTGGCCTTGCCGACACCGATGTAGGCCGCGAGCTCGGTGGCACGCTGGCGCCCGCACTCGTCGAGGCGCACCAGTAGTCCGTACGCCGACGACTCCAGGTCGGGGTGGACCTCGCGGGCCATCTCCCCGGAGTTGGCCCGGGCGCGCCGCAGGAACACCGTCAACTCGCGCTCCAGGGCGAGGAATTCCCGCTCGACCCCACGCCCGGGGGTCGCGGACTCGACTCGCCGCCCGCCGGGGTTCCCCTCGCCGTTCCCGTCCTCGTGCACGTCAGCACCCCTGATCCGGTTTCGCCGCTCTGGAAGTTTCGTCGAACACGGCCATCGCCGCAGCTCGGACAGTATTTCGCAGGCCCGGGGAGACGACGTCATCCAGGTCCCCTCGGAGCCCCGAATCCGGATACGGGAAGGCCCGGGCACCCCTTCCGGGACCCGGGCCCTCGCCAACCGACAGCGTCCGTCACGCCGCTGCCGGAACCCTCACCTCCGCCGGGTTCTCCGCCGGAGTGAGCGCCAGTTCGAGGACCTGGCGGACGTCCGTGACGGCGTGGACGTCGAGCTTCTCCAGGACCTCGGCCGGGACGCCGTCCAGGTCGGCCTCGTTGCGCTTCGGGATGATCACGGTGGTGACACCGGCCCGGTGCGCGGCGAGCAGCTTCTGCTTCACACCACCGATGGGCAGCACCCGCCCGGTCAGCGAGACCTCACCGGTCATGGCGACGTCCGTCCGGACGAGCCGTCCGCTGAGCAGCGAGGCGAGGGCGGTCGTCATGGTGACGCCCGCGCTCGGACCGTCCTTGGGCACGGCCCCCGCCGGGAAGTGGATGTGCACGCCCCGGTCCTTCAGGTCACCCACCGGCAGTTCCAGTTCGGCGCCGTGCGAACGCAGGAAGGAGAGCGCGATCTGCGCGGACTCCTTCATCACGTCACCGAGCTGCCCGGTGAGGGTCAGTCCGGCGGCGCCGGTCTCCGGGTCGGCGAGCGACGCCTCGACATAGAGGACGTCACCGCCGGCCCCGGTGACCGCGAGCCCGGTCGCGACACCGGGTACGGCCGTCCGCCGCTCGGCCGGGTCCGTGGCGGACTCGGGCACGTGGTGGGGCCGCCCGATGAGTGCGCGCAGGTCGTCCTCAGTGACGGTGAACGGCAGCTTCCGCTCCCCGAGTTCGTGCTGTGCGGCGACCTTGCGCAGCAGCCGCGCGATGGACCGCTCCAGGTTCCGTACACCGGCCTCCCGGGTGTACTCCCCGGCGAGCTTGCGCAACGCGCTCTCGTCGAGGGCGACTTCGGCGCCTTCGAGGCCGGCCCGCTCCAACTGCCGTGGCAGCAGGTGGTCCCGGGCGATGACGACCTTCTCGTCCTCCGTGTACCCGTCCAGCCGGACGAGTTCCATCCGGTCGAGCAGTGCCTCGGGGATGGCTTCGAGAACGTTGGCGGTGGCGAGGAACACCACGTCGCTGAGGTCGAGTTCGACTTCGAGGTAGTGGTCGCGGAAGGTGTGGTTCTGCGCCGGGTCGAGGACTTCGAGCAGCGCGGCGGCGGGGTCGCCCCGGAAGTCGGAGCCGACCTTGTCGATCTCGTCGAGGAGAACGACGGGGTTCATGGACCCGGCCTCCTTGATGGCCCGCACGATGCGCCCGGGCAGCGCACCGACATACGTACGCCGGTGACCGCGGATCTCGGCCTCGTCCCTGACGCCACCGAGCGCGACCCGGACGAACTTCCGCCCCATGGCGTGCGCGACGGACTCACCGAGGCTGGTCTTGCCGACCCCGGGCGGCCCGACGAGCGCGAGCACGGCGCCGCCACGGCGCCCGCCGACAACGCCCAGTCCACGCTCGGCGCGCCGCTTGCGCACGGCGAGGTACTCGGTGATGCGCTCCTTCACGTCCTGAAGGCCCGCGTGCTCGGCGTCGAGCACGGCCTGGGCGCCCTGGATGTCGTACGAGTCCTCGGTCCGCTCGTTCCACGGCAGTTCGAGAACGGTGTCGAGCCAGGTCCGGATCCAGCCGCCCTCGGGCGACTGCTCGGAGGACCGCTCCAGCTTGTCGACCTCCTTGAGGGCTGCCTCGCGCACGTTCTCCGGCAGATCGGCGGCTTCGACGCGGGCCCGGTAGTCGTCGGACTCCTCGCCCTCCTGCTCGCCGTTGAGGTCGCGCAGTTCCTTGCGTACGGCTTCCAGCTGCTTGCGCAGCAGGAACTCCCGCTGCTGCTTGTCGACGCCCTCCTGGACGTCCTTCGCGATGGTCTCGGCGACATCCTGTTCGGCGAGGTGGTCGCGCAGGTGCTGGGTGGCGAGCTTCAGCCGGGCCACCGGGTCGGTGGTCTCCAGCAGTTCGATCTTCTGGTCGGTGCTGAGGAAGGGCGAGTAACCGGAATTGTCGGCAAGGGCGGAGACATCGTCGATGGCCTGTACACGGTCGACGACCTGCCAGGCGCCGCGCTTCCGGAGCCAGGAGGTGGCAAGGGCCTTGTATTCCTTGGCGAGTTCGGTGACGTGACCGGGCACGGGGTCCGGCACGGTCTCGTCGATCCGGGTCCCCTCGACCCACAGCGCGGCCCCCGGGCCGGTGGTCCCGGCACCGATCCGCACCCGCCCCCGGGCACGGATGAGGGCACCGGGATCCCCGTCGGCCAGCCGGCCGACCTGCTCGACGGTGCCGAGGACACCGGTGCTCGGGTATGTCCCGTCGATGCGCGGCACGAGCAGAACCCTGGGCTTGCCGGGCTCGCTGCCCGAGGCGGCCTGGGCGGCCTCCACGGCGGCACGCACCTCGGCGTCGTTCAGGTCCAGCGGAACAACCATGCCGGGCAGCACGACCTCGTCGTCGAGCGGCAGCACGGGCAGTGTGAGCGGTGTGGACGTCGAAGCCATGATCTCCCCTTCGGCATTCAAGTTGAGCTATGCCGACTCAATGCTCGGGGCGGGTCGATTGTTCCCCGGGGCGTGTTCGCCGTGAGCGATCACCTCTGTCGCGACTGCCGAGCGCCCACCTACAGTGACTTAAGTAATACTCATTACGCCACATTAACCATTACATACAGGGGTCGGTATGAGCGGGAACATGGACGGAATCGTGCGGGCCTGGGTCGACGGCTGGGTGGTCTCGCGCGGGGCTTCGCCGCCCCTGGCCGAGCCCTGGGGATACACGATCGACGTGGGCACGTCCGAGCACGTCACCCGGCACGTCCTCGACGCCGTGAATGACGGCGTCGAGGAGCGGACCGTCCGGAAGGTGGCCGGTGCGGTGACCGGGGCGGGCGTGTGGCTCAAGGTGTTCGACGACCCGGCGAAGGTGGGCGGCTGGCTCGGCGAGGGCTGGTGGATCGGCCCCGAGCCGGGCTACCTGATGTCGGCCCCACTGTCCGCCGCGGAGCCACTGGCCGCCCCTGACGGATACCGGGTCCGAGTGTGGACACGCGGCGGCGTCACGCGCGTGATGCTCGCGGCACCCGACGGCTCCTGGGCGGCCCGCGGCCAGATAGCGCCGACGGGCAGCACGGCGGTCGTCGACCAGGTGGAGACCTCCCCCGCACACCGCCGCCGGGGCCTCGGCGCCTTCGTGATGCGAACGCTGGCCCAGGAGGCCGTCACACAGGGCGCGGAGAAAGGTGTACTGGCCGGAACACCGGACGGACGGGCGCTGTACGAGGCGCTGGGCTGGCGGGTGGAGGCGCCTCTGACGAACGCGAAGTACGTCGGGGCGGCCGGCCAAAGGCCCTAGACCCGCCTCCACCGCCTCGCCCAGGGCCAGGTGGCGACCCCGATGGCCAGCGCCATCACATGGCCCCAGTTGGTCATCGGATCCGTGTAGGCGATCAGATCCCCCACCAGCATCCCGCCGAACACGAGCAGCACCGGCCACCCCAGCCAGGGCCGCAGCAGCCCCGCCAGTGCCCCCACACTCGCCGCGACCCCGAAACTGACCCCGTAGTCGAGCCGGTGCAGCGAGCTCCCGGGCAGCCACCCCACCAGCACCGCGAGCCCCACCGGCACCTCGGTAGCGAGAGTGGCCAGCACATGCCCGAGCGCGAACACCCCGGCGGTGCGCAGCCCGCCGATCCGCCGCTCCAGCGCGGTAAGAACAAGGAGGAGGACAACGGCGTACGGCGATGCCACGCCACCCACGACCCACAGCGCGCTGGTGACCAGCACGAACACGGGCGTCCGCAGGAGATGGGCGACGTCGGTGCTGGAGCCCTGGTGGAGGGCGTGCACGAGGGCGGGGTCCGCGTACTCGGCGACCAGCGCCGTCACCAGGAGGACGGCCACGAACGTGAAGGTGAACGGGGTCCCGGTGGGAGTGGGCAGGAGGCGCCAGGGCCGGAGGACCCGCTTCCCGGTGACAGCCTCGTCCGGCACCGCAGTTTCCGCAGGAGACACCGGCGGAACCATCGGCACCGGCGGCACGGACACGGCGTCCGCCGGCCCCCGCTGTCTCGGCATCCCGTCCAGCAGTCGTACGCCCTCCGCGACGGGGGCGCCCGAGGGCGCCGGTGAACCCGTCGTCACGTCACCCGACGCATCGGCCCGTTCCACGGTGAGGCGCTCCTTCCGTTTCGCCCCAGCCTTCGCCTCCCCCACGCGGTTGTCTGTGACCCGCGCCACGCCCCGGCCGATTCACAGCAAGCCGACAGGCCGCATAAAGACCGAGCTCATCCGGGGCGCACTGCGCCAAGATGTCGCCATGACCCACCCGACCACCTCCTACGACACCCCCGAAGTCCTGGACAGCCGCGAGGGCCCGTACGGCGAGGTCGTCCTGCGGCGGCACGGGGAGTTACTGCAGATCATCGCCAACGGGTGTTTCCTGATGGACACTTCGGACGGCCGGTCCGAGCGCCTCCTCGTCGACGCCGCCCTCGACGCCCTCACCCCCGGCACCCGGGCCGCGGCCCCGCACGTCCTCATCGGCGGCCTCGGCGTCGGGTTCTCCCTCGCGCACGCCGCGGCCGACCCCCGTTGGGGCGGCATCACCGTCGTCGAGCGTGAACCGGCGATCATCGGATGGCATCGGGACGGACCGCTCGCCCCGGTCTCCTCCGACGCGCTCGCCGACCCCCGTACCGAGGTCGTCGAAGCCGATCTCGTGAGATACGTCAATGAGACCTCCGCCACATTCGACGCGCTGTGTCTCGACATCGACAACGGCCCCGACTGGACCGTCACGGAGGACAACCAGAGCCTGTATTCGCAGGCCGGACTGGCAAGCTGTGCAAGGGTGTTGAGGCCGGACGGGGTGCTCGCGGTGTGGTCCGCGCAGCCCTCTCGGGAATTTGAGGGAACTCTACGGAATGCCGGATTCCGGTCAGTACGCACCGAAGAGATCCCCGTTGCCCGGGGAGTCCCCGACGTCGTCCACCTCGCCGTCCGACCTGGATAGACCCCTCGCGGTGACTGCCCGTACTCTGCTTCCCTGACGCCGATCACTCATCCGATCAGTCGTGCGTCAATCGCAGTCATGCGCGGACAAGCGCAGCCAAGGAACCACCCCACTGGTTCCGGAAAGCACACTTCAGGGACGGGCGATGGAGCAGACACACACCTCCCAGAACGGCGCGACGGCGACTCCTGGCGCCCAGCGCCGGGTTCTCGTGGTCGAGGACGATCCGACGATCGTCGACGCCATCGCGGCCCGTCTGCGTGCCGAGGGATTTCTCGTACAGACAGCGGGCGACGGGCCGGCCGCCGTCGACACCGCCGAGGCCTGGCAGCCCGATCTGCTGATCCTCGACATCATGCTGCCCGGCTTCGACGGGCTGGAAGTATGCAGGCGGGTACAGGCCCAGCGGGCCGTGCCGGTCCTGATGCTCACCGCGCGCGACGACGAGACCGACATGCTGGTCGGTCTCGGTGTCGGCGCCGACGACTACATGACGAAACCCTTCTCCATGCGTGAGCTGGCCGCGCGGGTGCATGTGCTGCTGCGCCGGGTCGAGCGGGCCGCCATCGCCGCGTCGACGCCGCGCTCCGGCATCCTGCGGCTCGGCGAGCTGGAGATCGACCACGCGCAGCGGCGGGTACGGGTGCGCTCCGAGGACGTGCACCTCACGCCCACCGAGTTCGACCTGCTCGTCTGCCTCGCCAACACGCCCCGCGCCGTCCTCTCGCGCGAGCAGCTGCTCGCCGAGGTGTGGGACTGGGCGGACGCCTCCGGCACCCGCACGGTCGACAGCCACATCAAGGCGCTGCGCCGGAAGATCGGCGCCGAGCGGATCCGTACGGTGCACGGGGTCGGGTACGCACTGGAGACACCGACGCCATGAACCGCGGGCGGCCGGCCGCACGGAGGAGCCCCGGGGAGCCCTGGGGCGGCGTACGCCCGTTCTCGATCAAGACCAAGCTGGGCGCACTGGTCGTCGTCTCGGTGCTGATCACCACCGGTCTGTCGATGATCGCGGTGCACACCAAGACGGAGCTCCGCTTCATCACGGTCTTCTCGATGATCGCCACACTGTTGATAACGCAGTTCGTGGCCCATTCGCTCACCGCGCCGCTGGACGACATGAACGCGGTGGCCCGTTCCATCTCGCAGGGCGACTACACACGCCGGGTGCGCGAGAACCGCTGGGACGAACTGGGCGACCTGGCCCAGACGATCAACGTCATGGCCGACGAGCTGGAGGCCCAGGACCGCCAGCGCAAGGAGCTGGTGGCGAACGTCTCGCACGAGCTGCGCACCCCCATCGCCGGACTGCGCGCGGTCCTGGAGAACGTGGTGGACGGGGTCTCGGCCGCCGACCCGGAGACCATGCGTACGGCGCTCAAGCAGACCGAGCGGCTCGGGCGGCTGGTGGAGACACTGCTGGACCTCTCCCGGCTCGACAACGGGGTCGTACCGCTGCGCACGCGCCGGTTCGAGGTCTGGCCCTATCTCTCCGGTGTGCTCAAGGAGGCCAGCATGCTCGCCTCCACGCGCGCGGGCATCGCGTCCGGCTCCGGCGGTCACACCCGTAACGACGTCCATCTGCACCTGGACGTCAATCCGCCCGGGCTGATCGCGCACGCCGACCCGGAGCGCCTCCACCAGGTCGTCGCCAACCTGATCGACAACGCGGTCAAGCACAGCCCGGCGCACGGCCGGGTCACGGTGAAGGCGCGGCGCGGGACGCTGACCGAGTCGCTGGAGCTGGAGATCCTGGACGAGGGTCCCGGTATCCCGCGCTCGGAGTGGCACCGGGTCTTCGAGCGGTTCAACCGCGGCGGCGTCAGCGCGCCGCACGGGCCGGGCAGCGACGGCGGTACGGGCCTCGGGCTGGCGATCGCTCGCTGGGCGGTCGATCTGCACGGCGGCCGGATCGGTGTGGCCGAATCCGAGCGAGGTTGCCGGATTTTGGTCACCCTTCCGGGAGAGTCATCCGTCCCAAGTTGACGTAAAGTTCGAAGCGGAGCCCCAAGATCCACCTGTCATCCGCGCTGACGGACGCGCGTGGACACGTGTGATTGCTCACAGGCCCGCGCATTTGGTGCGCCCGGCCGACAATTTGGGCTTCCCTCATGTGTCCCTTTCGGACCGGAACCCCGCTTGTTTCCCGCCATTTCACCCCCCGAAACCCGATTCCCGATGTGACTTACGCGACGATGAACGGACCCGGACTGACCTTTCGGCCACGGGGGCGTAGCCTTAATTCCCGCTGTCCATCACCTTGTGAAGCGGAAGAGGGCGGTTGCCGCCGTGTCTGCACAGTCCCCCAGTAACTCATCGAGCATCTCGACCGACGAACCCGCAGGTAACCCTGCGGCAGCGTTCGGCCCCAACGAGTGGCTCGTCGACGAGATCTATCAGCAGTACCTCCAGGACCCGAATTCCGTAGACCGTGCCTGGTGGGACTTCTTCGCCGACTACAAGCCCGGGGCGCCCGCCGTCTCCACGGCTCCGGCGGGTACTGCGGCCGCGGGGGCCGCAGAGACCACCACGACCGCCCCGGTGGCTCCGGCCGCCCCCACGGCTCCCGCGGCCCCGGCCGTACCGGCGCCGACACCGGCTCCGGCGGCCGCGCCACAGCCCACCGCTGCCGCTCCGGCCGCGAAGCCCGCCGCCGCAGCGCCCGCGCCGACCGCCGCCAAGCCCAAGGCCGCTCCCGCGGCCGAGGCCGTCGCCGTGGACGGTCCGGAGTTCGTGACCCTGCGCGGCCCGTCCGCGGCCGTGGCGAAGAACATGAACGCCTCGATCGAGGTGCCCACGGCCACGTCCGTGCGCGCGGTCCCGGTGAAGCTGCTCTTCGACAACCGCATCGTCATCAACAACCACCTGAAGCGCGCCCGGGGCGGGAAGATCTCCTTCACCCACCTCATCGGCTACGCGATGGTGCAGGCCATCAAGGCCATGCCGTCGATGAACTACTCCTTCGCGGAGAAGGACGGCAAGCCGACCCTGGTCAAGCCGGCCCACGTCAACTTCGGCCTGGCCATCGACCTGGTGAAGCCCAACGGCGACCGTCAGCTCGTCGTGGCCGGCATCAAGAAGGCCGAGACGCTGAACTTCTTCGAGTTCTGGCAGGCCTACGAGGACATCGTCCGCCGCGCCCGCGAGGGCAAGCTGACGATGGACGACTTCACCGGTGTCACGGTCTCCCTGACCAACCCCGGCGGCCTCGGCACCGTCCACTCGGTCCCGCGTCTGATGCCCGGTCAGTCGGTCATCATGGGCGTCGGTTCCATGGACTACCCGGCGGAGTTCCAGGGCACGTCGCAGGACACCCTGAACAAGCTCGGCATCTCCAAGGTCATGACGCTCACGTCGACCTACGACCACCGGGTCATCCAGGGCGCCGCCTCCGGCGAGTTCCTGCGTGTCGTCGCGAACTACCTGCTCGGCGAGGCCGGCTTCTACGACGAGATCTTCGAGGCGCTGCGCATCCCCTACGAGCCGGTCCGCTGGCTCAAGGACATCGACGCCTCGCACGACGACGACGTCACGAAGCCCGCGCGCGTCTTCGAGCTGATCCACTCCTACCGGGTCCGCGGCCATGTCATGGCCGACACCGACCCGTTGGAGTACCGCCAGCGCAAGCACCCCGACCTGGACATCACCGAGCACGGGCTCACCCTCTGGGACCTGGAGCGCGAGTTCGCCGTCGGCGGCTTCTCGGGCAAGTCCCTGATGAAGCTGCGCGACATCCTCGGCGTGCTCCGCGACTCGTACTGCCGCACCACGGGCGTCGAGTTCATGCACATCCAGGACCCCAAGCAGCGCAAGTGGATCCAGGACCGCATCGAGCGCCCGCACAGCAAGCCGGAGCGCGAGGAGCAGCTGCGCATCCTGCGCCAGCTGAACGCGGCGGAGGCCTTCGAGACCTTCCTGCAGACCAAGTACGTCGGCCAGAAGCGCTTCTCGCTGGAGGGCGGCGAGTCCGTCATCCCGCTGCTGGACGCCGTGATCGACTCGGCGGCCGAGTCGCGCCTCGACGAGGTCGTCATCGGCATGGCCCACCGCGGCCGGCTGAACGTGCTCGCGAACATCGTCGGCAAGTCGTACGCCCAGATCTTCCGGGAGTTCGAGGGCAACCTCGACCCGAAGTCGATGCACGGCTCCGGCGACGTGAAGTACCACCTGGGTGCCCGGGGCGTGTTCACCGGCCTCGACGGCGAGCAGATCAACGTCTCGCTGGCCGCCAACCCGTCCCACCTGGAGACGGTCGACCCGGTCATCGAGGGCATCGCCCGCGCCAAGCAGGACATCATCAACAAGGGTGGCACGGACTTCACGGTCCTGCCGGTCGCCCTGCACGGTGACGCGGCCTTCGCGGGCCAGGGCGTGGTGGCCGAGACGCTCAACATGTCCCAGCTGCGCGGCTACCGCACCGGCGGCACGGTCCACATCGTCATCAACAACCAGGTCGGCTTCACCGCCGCCCCGGAGTCGTCACGCTCCTCCATGTACGCGACCGACGTCGCCCGCATGATCGAGGCGCCGATCTTCCATGTGAACGGCGACGACCCCGAGGCCGTCGTCCGCGTCGCTCGCCTGGCCTTCGAGTTCCGCCAGGCGTTCAACAAGGACGTCGTCATCGACCTCATCTGCTACCGCCGCCGCGGTCACAACGAGTCCGACAACCCGGCGTTCACGCAGCCCCTGATGTACGACCTGATCGACAAGAAGCGCTCGGTGCGCAAGCTCTACACCGAGTCCCTCATCGGTCGCGGCGACATCACCCTCGAAGAGGCCGAACAGGCGCTGCAGGACTTCCAGGGCCAGTTGGAGAAGGTCTTCACCGAGGTCCGCGAGGCCATCTCCGCGCCGGCCGAGGCCCATGTCGGCGACCCCCGGGCCGAGTTCCCGGTGGCCGTGCAGACCGCGGTCTCCCAGGAGGTCGTCAAGCGCATCGCCGAGTCCCAGGTCAACATCCCCGACCACGTCACCGTCCACCCGCGGCTGATCCCGCAGTTGCAGCGCCGGGCGGCGATGATCGAGGACGACACGATCGACTGGGGCATGGGCGAGACGCTCGCGATCGGCTCCCTGCTCCTGGAGGGCACCCCGGTGCGCCTCTCGGGCCAGGACTCCCGGCGCGGCACCTTCGGCCAGCGTCACGCGGTCCTGATCGACCGGGTCACGGGCGAGGACTTCACCCCGCTCCAGTACCTGGCGGACGACCAGGCCCGCCTGAACGTCTACGACTCCCTGCTCTCCGAGTACGCAGTCATGGGCTTCGAGTACGGCTACTCGCTGGCCCGTCCCGACGCGCTCGTGATGTGGGAGGCGCAGTTCGGCGACTTCGTCAACGGCGCGCAGACGGTGGTGGACGAGTACATCTCGGCCGCGGAGCAGAAGTGGGGCCAGACGTCCGGCGTCACCCTGCTCCTCCCCCACGGCTACGAGGGCCAGGGCCCGGACCACTCCTCGGCCCGTATCGAGCGGTTCCTCCAGCTGTGCGCCCAGAACAACATGACGGTCGCTCAGCCGACACTGCCGTCGAACTACTTCCACCTCCTGCGGTGGCAGGTGCACAACCCGCACCACAAGCCGCTGGTGGTCTTCACCCCGAAGTCGATGCTGCGCCTGAAGGCGGCGGCCTCGAAGACGGAGGAGTTCACGACGGGCGCCTTCCGCCCGGTCATCGGCGACGAGTCCGCCGCCGCGGCCGACGTCCGCAAGGTCGTCTTCTGCGCCGGCAAGCTGTACTACGACCTTGAGGCCGAGCGGAAGAAGCGCGGCACCACGGACACGGCGATCATCCGCATCGAGCGCCTCTACCCCCTCCCGGGTGCGGAGCTCCAGGCCGAGATCGCCAAGTACCCGAACGCCGAGAAGTACCTGTGGGCGCAGGAGGAGCCGGCGAACCAGGGCGCGTGGCCCTTCATCGCCCTCAACCTGATCGACCACCTGGACCTCGCGGTCGGCGCGGACATCCCGCACGGCGAGCGTCTGCGGCGTATCTCGCGTCCGGCGGGCTCGTCCCCGGCGGTGGGTTCGGCGAAGCGTCACCAGGCGGAGCAGGAGCAGCTGGTGCGTGAGGTGTTCGAGGCGTAGGCCTCGACCTGCCTCTGCCGAACAGGGCTGACGCACGAGGGCCCGGCACCGGAGAGATCCGGTGCCGGGCCCTTCGCCGTCAGGACCCCGGACACCTGCGCATAACCTTGGAGGGGTACGACCGGCGGCCCGGGCTCCGGCCCCGAGCGCAGCCCTCAACCACCATTTCCACCCGCTCCACCAGTCCCAGTAGTCCCAGCAGTCCCCAGGAGAACATCCGTGTACTTCACCGACCGAGGCATCGAAGAGCTGGAGAAGCGGCGCGGCGAGGAGGAGGTCACCTTCGAGTGGCTCGCCGAGCAGCTGCGGGCCTTCGTCGACCTCAATCCCGACTTCGAGGTACCGGTGGAGCGCCTGGCCACCTGGCTCGCGCGGCTGGACGACGAGGACGACGAGTAGGTCCGGCAGCCCGGCAGGAGAGCCGTCGCAGCCCCGCCTCCCTCCGGGGCGCGGGGCTGCGACATGTGCGGCCGGCTCCGCCACGGGTGTCTTGACTTTCCGTGACCGCGATATATCGTGAATGACAGGAGACGCGATATGGCGCGTCGTGTCCTGGCTGCTCTTGAGCCCGTTCATTCACCCAGGGGGTCCGCACCATGCCCACCACATCCGCATCCGAGTGGTCCGTCGAAGAGCCCGGCAAGCTCTCCTTCGCCGGGCCCGTCACGGACCTGCACGTACGCATCGTCAACGGAACGGTGAACGTGGTGGGCACGGACGAGGACTCCGCCCGCCTGGAGGTCTCCGAGATCGAGGGCCCACCCCTGGTGGTGACCCAGGAGGACGGCGTCCTGACGGTGGCGTACGAGGACCTGCCCTGGAAGGGCTTCCTCAAGTGGCTGGACCGCAAGAGCTGGCGCCGCACCGCGGTGGTGTCCCTGACCGTCCCGGCCGGGGCGCGCGTCGAGGTGGGCGTGGTCGGCGCCGGCGCGGTCGTCTCGGGGGTCGACGGATCGACAGTGGTGAAGGGCGTCACCGGCGACACGACACTTGTCGGCCTCTCCGGGCCCGTCCGCGCCGACACGGTCTCGGGCAGCCTGGAGGCCCAGGCGGTCACGGGCGACCTGCGCTTCAACTCCGTCTCCGGCGACCTCACCGTCGTCGAGGGCTCCGGACCCTCGGTGCGTGCGGAGTCGGTGAGCGGCTCCATGATCGTCGACCTCGACCCGGAAGGCCCGACGGACGTGCAGCTGACGAACGTCTCGGGCGAGATCGCCATCCGGCTCCCGCATCCGGCGGACGCGGACGTGGAGGCGAACACGGCGAGCGGCAGGATCTCGAACGCCTTCGACGGCCTCCGCGTCCACGGCCAGTGGGGCGCCCACCGCGTCACGGGCCGCCTGGGCGCCGGCACGGGCAAACTCCGGGCGACGACGGTCTCCGGCTCGATCGCCCTGCTCCGCCGCCCCCAGCAGGAGGACGATCCGGCGGACTCCACCCCCGGGGACAGTTCCGGTGACACCTCCGGCACGACGAACAAGAAGGTGCTCTGACATGCCTCCCGTATTCGCCCACGGCCGCCTGCGCCTCTACCTGCTGAAGCTGCTGGACGAGGCCCCCCGCCACGGCTACGAGGTGATCCGCCTCCTGGAGGAACGCTTCCAGGGGCTGTACGCGCCGTCGGCGGGCACCGTGTACCCCCGCCTGGCCAAGCTGCAGACCGAGGGCCTGGTCACGCACACCACCGAGGGCGGCCGCAAGGTGTACGCCATCACGGACGCGGGCCGCGCCGAACTGGCCGACCGCAGCGGCGAGCTGGCCGACCTGGAACTGGAGATCCGCGACTCGGTCGCCGAACTCGCCGCCGAGATCCGGGCCGACGTCCGGGGCGCGGCGGGCGACCTCCGCCGGGAGGTGCGCGCGGCGGCGAGCGAGGCCCGCGGGGCCGCGGGGAGCGCACCCTTCGGGGACCACGGCGAGTACGGGGACCACGCGGACGTCGGCGACAAGGAGGCGTGGCGTGCCGCGAAGGAGGAGATGCGGCGCGCCAAGCAGGAGTGGAAGGAGCAGGCCCGGCGTGCGAAGGACGAGAGCCGCCGGGCCCGCGAGGAGGCCCAGCGGGCCAGGCGCCAGGCCAAGGAGGCCCAGGACCACGCCCGTGCGCAGGCCCAGGAGGAGGTGCAGCGCATCGCCAGGCGCGTCCAGGAACAGGTCCAGGACCACTTCAGCCGGGGCGACTGGCCGACAGGGGTCCGGGAGGGCCTGACCGAACTGGCCAAGGAGTTCGGCGAGTTCGGAAAGGACTTCGGCAAGAACCTCGGCAAGGACATCGGCTTCCCCCGCCCGGGCGGCACCACGACCGCCACGAAACCGGGACCGGAACCGGAGCGCCCGCAGTACACGGACACTCCCCCGGACTTCCCGGCCGGCTACGAACCGTCCTGGGTCCACGAGGACTCCACCGGCGACCCGGCCCGCGATCTGGACCGCCTCCTCGACCGCTTCCGGGACGGCATCCGCGACACGGCCCGCGACCACAGCGTCACGGAACCCCAACTCCATGAGATCCGCGGCCACTTGTCCGCGGCGGCGACACTGGTGGAGGCGGTGCTGCGGACCCCGAAGGCGTGAGGGAGGACTCGGCCGGGACGCGGCACCCGTCGAGCGTCGTCCCGGCCCGCCGCCTCAGCACCGTCCCGGCCGACCTCCTCAGCCCGCCTTGGCCTCGCCTCCGCCGTACAGCACACGGCTCAGCGCCTCGTACGTGACTCCCTGATCGGCGAGGACCTCTGCCGGTACGCCGGGGCGGGCCGTGAGGGCGAGGAGGATGTGCTCGTCGCCGATATGACGCTCCCGGTGGGCCAGGGCGATGCGCAGACACCTCTCCAGCACCTCCTTGGCGTCCCGGCTGAAGGTGCGGCGCCCCGACCACCACCGCTTGTCCTTGCGATCGCCGGACATCGCGCCGACACCGTGCACCTCCTCGATCCGGGAGACGATGTCGGACACGTCGATTCCGAGCCCGGCGAGGGCGTCGGCCTCGGCCTGGGACAGCCCGGCGCGGCGCCGGGCGTCGGCCACAGCGGCCCTCACCAGCTCCTTGCGGTCGGCGAGTCCGAGCGAGGCCAGCGCAAAGGAGGCCCGGCTCGCCTCGCGGTCGAGCAGCGCGAGCAGCAGGTGCTCGGCATCGACGCACCGACTGCCGACGCGCTCGGCGTGCTCGACGGCACCCCGCACCACGGCGCGCGCGTCGCTCGTGAACCGTTCGAACATCAAAGCCTCCCGTATTTCTTGTGCACGGCCTGCCGACTGACACCGAGTTCCGCGGCGATCTCCTGCCACGACCAGCCCTGATTGCGCGCGCTGCGCACCTGCACCGCCTCCAGCTGCTCGACCAGCTTCCGCAGCGCGGAGACGGCCCGCAGTCCGACCCGCGGGTCGCGGTCGCCCGCCCGCTCGGCGAGATCTGTTGCTTCCGTCATGACGTCAACTTAGGTTGACACACAGCCTCATGTCAACCCTGGTTGACATCTCGAAGTGTGCGGACACGCGAACGGCGGGCCCGGAAACCCGGGCCCGCCGCAACGAGACGTATACGTGCTGGAGGATCAGGAGGTGGTGAGGACGATCTTGCCGAACAGGTCACCGGACTCAAGGCGTTCGAAGCCCTCGCGGGCCCGGTCCAGCGGGAGCACCTCGTCGATGACGGGACGTACACCGGTGGCGGCGCAGAACGACAGCAGGTCCTCCAGCTCGTCCTTCGTGCCCATCGTCGAGCCGACGACCTTGAGTTCGAGGAAGAAGATCCGGGTCAGTTCGGCGTGCGAGGGCCGGTCGCCGCTGGTGGCGCCCGAGATGACGAGCGTGCCGCCGGGCCGCAGCGACTTGACCGAGTGCGACCAGGTGGCCGCCCCGACCGTCTCGATCACCGCGTCCACGCGCTGCGGCAGCCGCGCCCCGGACTCCACCGCCTCGACGGCGCCCAGCTCCATCGCCCGCTTCCGCTTGGCCTCGTCCCGGCTGGTGGCGAAGACCCGCAGGCCCGCCGCCTTGCCGAGCACGATCGCGGCGGTCGCGACACCGCCGCCGGCACCCTGCACGAGCACCGAGTCGCCGGGGCGTACGCCCGCGTTGGTGAAGAGCATGCGGTACGCCGTCAGCCAGGCCGTGGGCAGACAGGCGGCCTCCGCGAAGGAGAGTTCCTTGGGCTTGGGCAGGACGTTCCACGCCGGTACGGCGACCTGCTCGGCGAAGGTGCCCTGGTAGCGCTCGGTGAGGATGGAACGGGGTTCCTTGGGGCCGACGCCGTGGCCGGTCTGGCCGATGACGGAGTGCAGGACGACCTCGTTGCCGTCCGCGTCGACGCCTGCGGCGTCGCAGCCGAGGATCATCGGGAGCCGGTCCTCGGGGAGTCCGACCCCGCGCAGGGACCAGAGGTCGTGGTGGTTGAGCGAGGCGGCCCTGACATCGATCGTCGTCCAGCCGGGGCGCGTCTCGGGGGCTGGGCGGTCGCCCAACTCCAGCCCGTCGAGCGGGTGGTCGGGGTCGATTCGGGCGGCGTAGGCAGCGAACATGACCTTGACGATAGGGGTCGGGACGGGCCGGGGGAACGAGGTGGCGCTGTGACACACGCCCTGTTGATCTCGCCCCCGCCGCCCCTACCCGTCCCGTCCTCGGGGGCGCTGCCCCCGAACCCCCGCTCCGCCTTCCAGCCCGTCCGGCGCTTGAGGACGAGGCCCCTTCAGGGCCGAAGCGGGGGTCTGGGGGCGCGGCCCCCAGGGTGAGGCGGGCCGGGCCACCACTGGACACAAGCCTCAGCGGCGAGCGACACCCTCCGCCCGAGCCGCCGCAGCGACCGCCGCGGTCACCGCCGGAGCGACCCGCGGGTCGAACGGCGACGGAATCACGTAGTCGGCGGCCAGATCCTCACCGACGACAGCCGCGAGCGCGTCCGCCGCCGCGATCTTCATCCCCTCCGTGATCCGCGAGGCCCGCACCTGCAGCGCCCCCGCGAAGATCCCCGGGAACGCCAGCACGTTGTTGATCTGGTTCGGGAAGTCCGAGCGCCCGGTCGCGACGACCGCCGCGTACCTGTGCGCCACATCGGGGTGCACCTCGGGGTCCGGGTTGGCCATCGCGAACACGAACGCGTCCTTGGCCATCGAAGCCACCGCGGCCTCCGGGACCGTACCGCCGGAGACGCCGATGAAGACGTCGGCGCCCTCCAGGGCACTCTCCAGCGACCCCGTCAGCCCTGCCCTGTTCGTCAGCTCGGCCAGCTCGCGCTTGACCGGCGTGAGGTCGTCCCGGTCCGCCGAGACGATGCCCTTGCGGTCGGCGACGGCGACATCGCCGAGCCCCGCCTCAAGGAGGAACTTCGCGATGGCGACGCCCGCCGCGCCCGCGCCCGAGATCACACCCCGCAGCTCCCCGAGCTCCCGCCCGGTGAGCCGCGCAGCGTTGCGCAGGGCCGCCAGCGTCACGACCGCCGTGCCGTGCTGGTCGTCGTGGAAGACGGGGATGTCCAGCTGCTCCTGGAGCCGCCGCTCGATCTCGAAGCACCGCGGTGCCGAGATGTCCTCCAGGTTGATGCCACCGAAGGACGGCGCCAGCCGGACCACCGTCTCGATGATCTCGTCCACGCCCGTGCAGGCCAGCGCGATCGGAACCGCGTCCACGCCGCCGAACTGCTTGAACAGGATCGCCTTGCCCTCCATCACCGGGAGGGACGCCTCGGGGCCGATGTCCCCGAGTCCGAGGACGGCCGTACCGTCCGTCACGACCGCGACGACGGACGACTTCCACGTGTAGTCGTTGACGAGGTCGGGCTGCTCGGCGATGGCGGTGCACACGCGGGCCACACCGGGTGTGTACGCGAGGGACAGGTCGTCCTTGTCGCGGATCGGCACGGTGGCCTGCACGGCCATCTTGCCGCCCCGGTGCAGGGCGAACGCCGGGTCGAACTCACCGGCATCACTGTCGGCGTGGATGTCGCTGCGAGGATTGACGATCTCCGCTGCCACTTTGTTGTACCCCTTAGGTCTTCACGGTTTGAGGGTGGCCACTCCTGGTGAGGGGTGGGCGGGCACCGCGCAAGGCCCCGGTGAGTGATGCGCACGGGCACGAACGCGACGGGCGCGCCGCACACGCGCCCTGAGCCCCTGATGAGGGGTGTAAAGAACCTTCTTACCGGACGGAGGACACCGCCGACGACCCCATACCGCCAAGGTCACACGGGGGCGACATGACTCATCACCACACATGCCCACATACCCGGGCATGATCGATCAAATCGAGGGGCGGGTCGACGTCCGGCCGGGCACCGAGTCGAGGCCCTGTCGGGCAACGAGCCGGACCACGGGTCGGGGCGGAGTCCTCACGCGGCCGCGTGTACGGATGCTTACGGATGCAACAGCCGCTCACCAGGCGAGATACACCGAAGATCTTCCGGCCGGAACGACTGATTCCCGTAGAAGATCCGGGAAGGTCCGGCTCTGATGCACCGACCTGACGCTCTACGGGGGTCACCCGTTATCCGATTTTGACATAGCCGGTCGTCTGAATGCCTCCGCCCGAATGGCAAGATGCCGTAATCACACAAGGTCGCGACACTCAAAGATGTGTGCACCAGTCGACCGACCCGCCGGCACCGTCCGCCCCCTGGGCGGGCGCCGGCCCCAATGGCACACCATCCATCCGCCGGAGGAACTCACCATGACCGCAAGCTCCACCCTTCGTACGACCGCTGCGCAGAACCGGCTAGCCGCGGTCGGTGCGATCGCGGTCGCGGGCGCGCTGCTGCTCACCGGATGCGGTGACCAGACCAAGGACAAGGACAAGGGCTCGGAGAGCGCCTCGACGAGCTCCGCCCCGCTGGCCGCCAAGCTGCCCCAGGCGATCCGGGACAAGGGCGTCGTCACGGTCGGCTCGGACATCGCGTACGCGCCGGTCGAGTTCAAGGACGACTCCGGCAAGACGGTCGGTCTCGACCCGGACCTCGCGGACGCCATGGGCAAGCAGCTCGGCGTGAAGTTCGAGTTCCAGAACGGCACCTTCGACACCCTGATCACGGGTCTGCGCTCCAAGCGGTACGACATCGCCATGTCCGCGATGACCGACACCAAGGACCGCCAGGAGGGCACCGAGAACGGCAAGAAGGTCGGCGAGGGCGTCGACTTCGTCGACTACTTCACCGCCGGCGTCTCGATCTACACCAAGAAGGGCGACGACCAGGGCATCAAGACCTGGGCCGACCTCTGCGGCAAGAAGATCGCGGTCCAGCGCGGCACGGTCTCCGAGGACCTCGCCAAGGCCGAGTCGAAGAAGTGCACGGGCGGCAAGAAGATCGCCATCGAGTCGTACGACAACGACCAGCAGGCCCAGACCCGGGTGCGCGCGGGCGGCGCGGACGCCGGCTCCTCCGACTTCCCGGTCACGGCGTACGCGGTGAAGACCTCGGGCGGCGGCAACGACTTCCAGGTCGTCGGCGAGCAGGTCGAGGCGGCGCCTTACGGCATCGCGGTCGCCAAGTCGAACACGCAGCTGCGGGACGCCCTGCAGGCCGCGCTCGACGCGATCATCAAGAACGGCGAGTACACCAAGATCATCGCCAAGTGGGGCGTCGAGGACGGCGCCGTGACCTCGGCCACCGTCAACGGCGGCAAGTGACCTCGAAGCTCACGGAAGCTACGGGCACTGAAAGGCAACACCCGTGACTGTTGACATCGACAAGGCGACAGGACCGGCGGACACTCCCCCGGCCGGACCGGAGGCCATCAGGGCCATCCCGGTCCGGCACTACGGGCGGTACGTCTCGGCCGTGATCGCCATCGCGCTCTTCGTCGCGATCGTCTACGCGTTCGCCCAGGGCAACATCAACTGGGGCGCCGTACCGGACTACTTCTTCGACGACCGGATCATCACGGGCGTCTGGAAGACCCTCCTGCTGACGGTCCTCTCGATGGTGATCGGCATCGTCGGCGGCGTCCTGCTCGCCGTCATGCGGCTGTCGAAGAACCCGGTGACCTCGACCATCGCCTGGTTCTACATCTGGTTCTTCCGCGGCACCCCGGTCCTGGTCCAGCTCGTCGTCTGGTTCAACCTGGGCCTGGTCTTCACGTACATCAACCTCGGTCCGATCTACAAGGACTACTGGTCCAGCTTCATGACGCCGCTCCTGACGGCGCTCCTGGGCCTGGGCCTGAACGAGGCCGCCTACATGGCGGAGATCTGCCGCGCCGGCCTCCTGTCGGTCGACGAGGGCCAGACCGAGGCCTCGCACGCCCTGGGCATGAGCCACGCCAAGACCCTGCGCCGGATCGTGATCCCGCAGGCGATGCGCGTGATCGTGCCCCCCACGGGCAACGAGGTCATCAACATGCTGAAGACGACCTCGCTGGTGTCGGTGGTCCAGTTCGCCGAACTGTTCCGCTACGCCCAGGACATCGGGCAGACGTCCGGTGCCCCGGTGGAGATGTACTTCCTCGCCGCTGCCTGGTACCTGATCCTCACCTCGGTCCTCAGCGTCGGCCAGTACTACATCGAGCGGTACTACGCGCGCGGTTCCAGCCGTACGCTCGCGGACACGCCGTTCCAGAAGATCAAGGCGAACATGCTGTCCCTCGGAAGCTGGAGGCGCTGACCATGAGTACGGAAAAGGTCACCGGGTCCGCGGACGGCGTCGCGATGGTCAAGTCGGAGGGCGTCCACAAGTCCTTCGGCCCCGTCGAGGTCCTCAAGGGCATCGACCTGGAGGTGAGGTCGGGCGAGGTCTTCTGCCTCATCGGCCCCTCCGGCTCCGGCAAGTCGACGTTCCTCAGGTGCATCAACCACCTGGAGAAGGTCAACGCCGGGCGCCTGTACGTCGACGGGGAGCTGGTCGGCTACCGCCAGAAGGGCGACAAGCTGTACGAGCTGAAGGACAGCGAGGTCGCGCTGAAGCGGCGGGACATCGGCATGGTGTTCCAGCGCTTCAACCTGTTCCCGCACATGACGGCGCTGGAGAACGTCATGGAGGCCCCGGTCCAGGTCAAGGGCGTGGTCAAGGCGCAGGCCCGCGAGCGTGCGGGCCAGCTCCTGGAGCGCGTGGGACTGGCCGACAAGGCCGCGAACTACCCCTCGCAGCTTTCCGGCGGCCAGCAGCAGCGCGTCGCCATCGCCCGGGCCCTGGCCATGGACCCGAAGCTGATGCTGTTCGACGAGCCGACCTCGGCCCTGGACCCGGAGCTGGTCGGTGACGTCCTCGACGTCATGCGTGACCTGGCCGAGTCCGGGATGACGATGGTCGTCGTCACCCACGAGATGGGCTTCGCCCGCGAGGTGGGCGACAGCCTCGTCTTCATGGACGGCGGTGTGGTCGTCGAGTCCGGCAACCCGCGCGACGTCCTGACGAACCCGCAGCACGAGCGCACACAGTCGTTCCTGTCCAAGGTGCTCTGAGACGACGTACGGGTGCATACGGAAGGGGCGGTACGAGGATCTCGTACCGCCCCTTCCGCGTTGTCTAACCGCTCCTCGTCTTCAACAGCTCGGGTGCGAGCACCAGTTCACGCAGCTGGCTCTTGGTCAGCGGCGCGGTCCTGAGCAGCGGCCCCAGTGAGTACCGGCCCGTGAAGCCGGTGGTGTCGTGGACCTCGACCGTGCCGCCGGTCTTCAGGTAGAGCGTGGCGATGAGGTACTCACCCCAGGTGCGGCGCTTGTCCATGAAGACGCTGAGGTGGTTCCAGCCCTTCCGGACTTCGAGGACGTTGCCGTTCGGCAGTCTCTCGAAGGTGCACTCCTGCCCGTCCTCCTTGCCCGGAATCGAACAAGGAGTCTTCCAGCTCGCGCTCGGAGCCTTGCTGAACCGGTTGATGACCCGGAGGTACCCGACACCGCCGTCCCTGGTGACCGTGTAGGAGCCGTAGTACTTGCCGAAGGGTCCGGCCTCCGGATGCTCCGGTTCCCGGAACAGGACGTAGTCCATGTCCACTTCACGGATCGCACCGACACCGGGGGGCAACAGCTTCGCGAACTCGGCCGCCAGGGCGGTGGCCTGGCCGGGAGGCTTGACCGTCCCCGTGTTCGCGGCGCGGCCACCACCCTCGTCGTACGTCAGCCACCCGGGCCCGGCGATCACACCCGCCGCGACCCCGACCGCCGCGACGACCGTCACCGCGCCCCACCGTCGCCGCCGCACCCGCGCGGCCCGCGCGAACACCGCCTCCGTACCAGCCCCCGTCGGTGCGGAGACCCCTCCCACGGCCCGTCCGAGAAGCTCCCGCCCCTCCAGCCAGGTCTCGACCTCGTCGATGTCGGTGCTCATACGTGCTCCTCCCGCACCGCGGCCCGCATCGCCGCGATTCCCCTGGCCGCGTGGCTCTTCACCGTGCTGACCCGCATACCGAGCAGGTCCGCGGTGTCGTTGACGCTGAGGTCCTCCCAGTAGCGCAGCACCAGTACCGCCCGCTGTTTGGGCGCGAGTTCCGCGAGAGCGGCCCGCACCATCAGCCCCGTGTCGCTGTCCGCCGACTCGGCGGGCGTCTCCGGAAGTTCGCCGTACGCGTGCTCGCGCCGCCAGAAGCGCCGGCGCCCCGCGATGAAGGTGTTGACCAGCGTCCGGCGCGCATAGGCCTCCAGGTTGTCCAGCCGCCCGTATCTGCGCGCCCCGAGGACGACCTTCACCAGCGTCGTCTGTACGAGGTCCTCGGCCTCGTCACGGTTGCCGCAGAGCAGATAGGCACTCCGGAACAGCGCCGTGCGTCTGCCCTCCACGAAGGCGTGCAGAGTCGCGTCCGCGCCCCGCGTCATCCTTCCCCCCTCTCCCGGTCCACTGGTCGAAGACCGTCTCACCCTTTCCAGTGCGGTGGGACCCCGGGCAGGACGCGGCACACACGAAAAAGGCGGTACGGATTTCCCGTACCGCCGAGACCTTCCGCCCCCCGTGGGCTACTTGAGCGCGAGCAGCAGCGTGTCCGAGGGTGAGCACCACACCGGCCGCGCCTCCCCGAACCCCTTCTCGCGCAGCACGCGCGCGTGCCACCCGGCGGAGGGCATGTCGCCGTCGGCGTGCTCGCCGTAGATCTCGAAGCGGCGGACGGTCGGCCCGGCGAGGGCGGGGTCCTGGGCGGCGAGCCGCCACCATTCCGCCCAGTCGACGGCGCCGCCGTGTTTGGCCTGATCCATACGTGCGTGGCGCAGTGCGCGCTCCGCCGCGTTGATCCGGGGCGTGCTGTCGTCGATCATGTGGTCCGCGTTCATGAACAGACCGCCGTCGCGGACGAGCTCCGCGATCCGGCCGTAGAGCTCCGCGAGAGGGTCGCTGTGCAGCCAGTGCAGGGCGGTGGCGGTCAGCACGGCGTCGTACGAGTCGTACGGCAGCCCGCTCGTCCACTGCGGGTCCTTGAGGTCGGCCGTGACCAGGGTGACCCGGTCGTCGCCCGCGAAGGTGCCCTCGGCGATGGCCAGGAGCGCCGGGTCGAGGTCGACGCCGACGCTGGTGGCCTGCGGGAACCGGTCGAGCAGCCGCGACGTGATACTCCCCGTGCCGCACGCGAGGTCGAGCACGCGCGGGGCGGGGCCGACGAGGGCCTCCACCATGTCGAGCATGATCCGGAACCGTTCCTCACGGTCCGGCATGTACCACTCCTGCTGCCGGTCCCAGCTCACCTGCCAGGCATTCCAGTCAGTTCCGGCGCCTGTCCCGGTGATGCCAGTGGTGCCGGTGGTGCCAGTGGTGGTCGTCATGGAAAACCCCTCCGCATCGGTCGCTCACTCGCCCGCTTCGAACGCATGCGTAATACCCTGGAAGCAATATCAGCCGTTACTTCCTCGCATCCACGACCATAGAGCGCCCTCGTAAGGACTACAAGTGGAACTGGCCTATTACTCGGACTATGCCGTGCGCCTCGTCAACACCGAGGAACCGGCCCGCGGGAAGGACTCGCTGACCTCGATCGACGCCGTCCGCGATCTCTTCGGCGCCAACCAGCAGGCCGCCCGCCGCGCCACCGACGCCGACGTGACCCGGTTCCGCTCAGTACGGGCCCGGCTGCGGGCGGTCTTCGAGGCGGCGGACACGGGCGACGAGACGCTCTCGGTGGACCTGCTGAACTCGCTCCTGCTGGAGTTCCCGGTGAGCCCGCAGATCTCCGGGCACGACTTCCGGGACGACGACGGCCGCCCGCTGTGGCACATGCACCTCGCCGACCACCCGTCGAACGCGACGGCGGGCTTCGCGGCCATCGCCGCCATGGGCCTGGCCTTCCACCTCACCGAGTACGGCGTGGACCGCCTCGGCCTGTGCGAGGCGCCGCCCTGCCGCAACGCCTACCTCGACACCTCGACGAACCGCTCCCGGCGCTACTGCTCCGACCGCTGCGCGACCCGGGCCAACGTGGCCGCCTACCGCGCCCGCAAACGCCTGGAGGCCGACCGGTCCGAGAAGACGGGCCTGGCGGCCGACACCGCCCAGCGCAGCAGCGTCAGCGGCGAGCGCTGACCGGGCTTGAGCGGCCGGTACCGGAACCGGACCCTGCCCAGGATCAGATCGTGCGGCACGGTGCCGTAGTCGGTGCTGTCGCCGCCGGCGAAGGAGTTGTCCCCGAGCACCCACCAGCCGCCCTCACGGCGCTCCACGGCCCGTTTGACGACCAACAGGTCCTGCTGGAACGGATGGCGCAGGACGACGATGTCCCCGGCCCTGACCCGGTTCCCGTACCGCACCACGAGAAAGTCGCCGTGATACAGCGTGGGCACCATCGACGGTCCGGTCACGGCGACCCAGCCGAAGAGCTTCGCAGCCCCTCCGCGCCCGCTCCCGGGCTCACTCCCGTTTTCGCTTCCGTGTTCGCTCTCCTGCGACAGCTCCGGCATCCCGGCACCTCCCCGGTCCATCCTCCACGAGTCCCAGTCTGACGCCCTACTTTTGTCCTAAGCCCATGGGGGCACTCGCGAAAACCCCTCTCTCAGGGAGTAATGTCCAACCTGAGAAGACGATCACGAGGAAGGAACGCTCCATGCTTTCCCGCCTGTTTGCCCCCAAGGTCAAGGTCAGCGCTCACTGCGACCTGCCCTGCGGTGTGTACGACCCGGCCCAGGCCCGCATTGAGGCGGAGTCGGTGAAGGCCGTGCAGGACAAGATGGCAGCCAACGACGACCCGCACTTCCAGGCGCGCGCCACCGTCATCAAGGAGCAGCGCGCAGAGCTCGCCAAGCACCACGTTTCGGTCCTGTGGAGCGACTACTTCAAGCCGCCGCACTTCGAGAAGTACCCGGAGCTGCACCAGCTGGTCAACGACGCCCTGAAGGCCCTCTCGGCCGCCAAGGCGTCCACGGACCCGGCGACGGGCCAGAAGGCGCTGGACTACATCGCCCAGATCGACAAGATCTTCTGGGAGACGAAGAAGGCCTGATGCACGCCTTCCTCGAAGGGCCGGTCGAAGGCTGACCGGCCCTTTTCCCTTTCCCCTGCCTTTTCCCTGCCCGGGCCGCGTCGGCCCGTTCAACGCCGGCAGACGAGAATCCCCGCCCGGCAGCCGATCTCGAACATGCCCTCGCGGGCGATCCGGTCGGTGACGATGGCACGGGCCCGCTCGATCGTCGCGTCGAAGGGTGCGTCGTACTGGTCCGCCCAGGCACGCCACGACGCCAGGTACGCGACGACCGGCTCGGGCTCGCGGACCGTTATGGTGCTGGGCAGTTCGATCGTCCGCACCCTGCCGAACTCCTCCCCGAGGAAGCCCGGAGCCTTCTCCAGGGAGAAGCGGGCCCCGATCGAGAACCGGACCGGCTGCGGTCCGGTGCCGAGCACGTCGCCGGCGGCCCGGTGCCAGAGGTCGTCGAGTTCGGCCTTGTCCCGCTCGCTGTTGGTGGAGGCGATCACCACCCCGTCCCGGGCGACGACGCGCGCCAGCTCCCGCACCGCCTGCGGGATGTCGGGCACGTGGTACAGCATGTGCATCGCCAGAGCCGCGTCCGCGCTCCCCGTGGCCAACGGCAGCCGCGTGACATCCGCCACGGCGACCGGGCCGGGGACGGTGGCGAGGATGCCGGGCGCGATGTCCAGACCCACCGAGGCCAGGTCGGGCCGGTCTTCGCGCAGCCGCCGGACGTACCTGCCGTTGCCGCAGCCGACGTCGACCACGAGCCCGCGTACGGCACGAAGCTGCTCGGCGACGATGGCGGGCAGGTCATGACGGGGCGTCTGCCACTGGTAGATCGACTGCCGGGCGGCCAGGTCCCGGTCGCTGCTGTACGCGCTCCCGGCGAGACGGGTCCGGTCGGTGGCGGTGGAGGGTTCGGTCACGTCAGCGGCTCCCGGGTGTGGGTGGGGCGGCGCTCACACGCCGTCGTCATCCTCCCCCGCCTCCAGCAGGTTCACCGCCGCGCCGACGATGCTCGGATCCGGGCTGCCGACGACCTCCTCGTCCTTGCCGGTGTAGTCGAAGCGGGCCAGGACGCTGCGCATCGCCTCCACCCGCGCCCGCTTCTTGTCGTTGCTCTTCACCACCGTCCAGGGGGCCTGTTCGGTGTCCGTCGCACGGAACATCGCGACCTTGGCCGCCGTGTAGTCGTCCCAGCGGTCCAGGGAGGCGAGGTCCATGGGGCTCAGCTTCCACTGCCGTACGGGGTCGACCTGGCGGATCGTGAAGCGCGTGCGCTGTTCGCCCTGGGAGACCGAGAACCAGAACTTGATCAGGTCGATGCCGTCGTCGGCGAGCATGCGCTCGAACAACGGGGCCTGGCGGGTGAAGCGGCGGTACTCGTCGTCCGTGCAGAAGCCCATGACCCGCTCCACGCCGGCCCGGTTGTACCAGGAGCGGTCGAAGAGGACTATCTCGCCGGCGGTCGGGAGGTGTTCGACGTACCGCTGGAAGTACCACTGGCCGCGTTCGCGTTCGGTGGGCTTCTCCAGGGCCACCACGCGGGCGCCGCGTGGGTTGAGATGTTCCGTGAAGCGCTTGATCGTGCCGCCTTTTCCGGCCGCGTCCCGGCCCTCGAAGACGACGACCAGCCGACGGCCGGTCTGCTTGATCCAGCTCTGCAGCTTCAGCAGTTCGATCTGCTGGAGCCTCTTGTGCAGCTCGTACTCCCCGCGCTCCATGCGCTCGCGGCACGGGTAGTTCTCCCGCCAGGTCTCGACCGGACTGCCGTCCGGCCGGACGAGCACGGGTTCGTCATGGTCGCTGTAGTCGACCTTCAGTCCGGACATCAGTGGTGTCATACCGTCGGCCTCCTTGGCTTCGACATCAGCGGTCAGTGGAACTGCGGCACGATCAGATAGATGCCGTACGCAACCACCGCCGCGCACGCCAGGAAGCACAGTCCCGCCTGGGCGAACCCGAGCGTTTGGGTACCTCCGTCATTCTCGCGCGCACCCTCGACACGGGCGAGTCCAAGGACGCCGAAGGCGAAAACGACGACCACGGCGACGGTGACCCCGAGGCTCACCGCGGCGACCTGGCCCAGTGCGGCCCAGTCCAGCTTCATGTGGGTTCTCCCTCGCTCAGGCGGCCGTACCGACGGTCGTCGGCGCCGTCGACTTGATGCTGACCTCGTGCGTGTCGTTGACGTTGTGCGCGTCCACCGGGTTGCGGCGAGCGGCGAGGACGATGCCCGCCGCGACCGCGACGGCGACCAGCGCCACGACCACGGTGCCGAGGTTGCCGCCGTACCTGACGGCGCCCGCGGAGACCCCGCCGACCAGTGCCGCGGCGGGCAGCGTGATCAGCCACGCCATGACCATGCGGCCCGCGACACCCCAGCGCACCTCCGCGAGCCGCCGGCCCAGGCCCGCGCCCAGGATGCTGCCCGAGGCCACCTGGGTGGTGGACAGGGCGAAGCCGAGGTGGGCGGAGGTGAGGATGACGGCCGTGGACGCCGTCTCGGCGGCGAAGCCCTGCGGCGACTGGATCTCGGTCAGCCCTTTGCCCATGGTCCGGATGATCCGCCAGCCGCCCAGATAGGTGCCGAGGCCGATGGCGAGCCCCGCCGAGGCGATCACCCACACCGGCGGACCGGCGTCGTGGCCGAGCGCGCCCGCGGAGATCAGGGTCAGGGTAATGATGCCCATGGTCTTCTGCGCGTCGTTCGTGCCGTGCGCGAGAGAGACGAGTGAGGCGGAGGCGATCTGACCGGCCCGGAACCCCTTGGTCACCGTGTCCTTGCGGGCGCGGGCCGTGAGTTTGTAGGCGAGGTACGTGGCGATCAGGGCCGCGATGCCCGCCACCAGCGGCGAGGCCAGCGCCGGGATCAGCACCTTCTCGACGACCTTGGTGAAGTGCACACCCTCGGCACCGGCGCCCACCCACACCGCCCCGATCAGCCCGCCGAACAGAGCGTGCGAGGAACTGGACGGCAGCCCCACCAGCCAGGTCATCAGATTCCAGAGGATCGCCCCGACCAGCCCGGCGAAGATCATCCCCGGACTGACGAGCGTGTCGTCGACGATGCCACCGGAGATCGTCCTGGCGACCTCGGTGGACAGGAAGGCGCCGACGATGTTGAGGACTCCGGCGATCAGGACCGCTGTTCTCGGTTTCAGGGCACCGGTGGCGATGGAGGTGGCCATCGCGTTCGCCGTGTCGTGGAATCCGTTGGTGAAGTCGAAGGCCAGGGCCGTCACGATGACGACCGCCACCAGGAACGTGATGTGGTCCATGCGTTCGATGGAAGCAAGCGCAGGCATCTTCGCGACGAACTGCGGGCAAAGCCTGTTCCTGGAAAAAACGCAGGTGCCGTGGACGACCGTCACCTTACGATCACGCAATGAGCAACGACACCGGCAGGGCCATCGGCACCGAGAGCGGCATCCGCTGGACCTACGCCTTCGTCGACCGGCCCGCCGGACTCCTCGGCCCGGCCCAGGCGTTCTGGGCCGCCGTCACGGACACCCGGGTGTCCGAAACCCGGGGTGAGCAGGGCGAGTTCGTGACCCTGCTGCCGGGCGCGGGCGACGCCTGCGTCAAGGTCCAGGGGGTGGACTCCGGGGACGGCGGCGCCCATCTCGACTTCGCCGTCGAGGACGTCGACGCCTTCGTCGGAGCGGCGTCGGCGCTCGGGGCGACGGTCGTCGGTGCGCACACCGGCTGGTCCGTGCTGCGGTCCCCCGCCGGTCAGCTGTTCTGCGCCGTGCCCTGGCACGGGGAGACGGTACGGCCCGCCGTGGTGGACGGCAGCCGCCTCGACCAGGTGTCCATCGACGTCCCGCCCGCCGCGTACGCCTCGGAGGTCGCCTTCTGGGAACGCCTCACCGGCTGGGACTCCCTGACCGGCTCACTCCCGGAGTTCCACGTCCTCAGGCCCCCGGCCGGTCTCCCGATCCGCGTCCTCCTCCAGCGCCTCGGCACCGAACGGCCCACCGCCTCCGCCCACCTGGACCTGGCCTGTGCCGACATCGGGGCGACCGGCGCCCGCCACGAGAAGTCGGGGGCCACGGTCGTCGCCCGGCACGCCCACTGGACGGTCATGCGTGACCCGGCGGGCGGCACGTACTGCCTCACCGGCCGCGACCCCGAGACGGGCGGGCTGCCGAAGGCGACGACAGCGGACAGGCCCTAGCGAACGGACGCAGACGCACAAACCACGATCACCCTGGACGTCTCCTCCGGCGTCGGGGAAGCTCCCGGTGTCGCCGAGCACAGGTCCTTCACGTCCTGCCGCAGCAGCGGCGCCGGATCGTCCTCGCCCGTCCCGTACCGGCCGTGCGTCGCCGACGGCTCCGCCGAGTCCCGCAGCCACACCGTGAGCCCGCCCCCGACGGCCACCGCAAGCACCCACACGAGCACGGCCCGCCGCCACGCGCTGCGGCTCATCCCCACGCCTCGACGCCCACCACGGCGGACACCGGGATCGGCCCGTACACGTGCGGGAACTCCTCGCCGCCGGGCTCCGGGGCCTCGTACTTCAGGGGTGCGTCGAGCCGGGCGGGGTCCACGACCAGGACCACCAGGTCGTCGGGGCCGTCGTAGGAGCCGTACAGGAAGGCCGCCACAGCAGGGAGTTGGGCGCGGGTCGAGCAGTGGATGAAGCCCTCCTCCTGGAGGGTGCGGCCACGCGTCGACATCTCGTACGTGCCCTGCTCGCGGGCCGCGTCCCAGAGGGCGCGTTCGGTGATGTGGAGTATGTGCGCTGCGGACATGGACCCAACCTACGGGCCCTGCCGTACCGCGCGTACCCCGGCCGGGCCGGTACTCCCGGCACGGCACGCCGCCCGGACTCAGTGTTTCCCCGTGGCCGGCCCGCTCTTGGCTCCCGAACGGGCCGCGGCCTCCGCATCCGCCTCCGGATCGACGTACGCCTCGCACTCGGTGTTCCGGCACGGTCCGGCGACCCACTTCGGCACCCACGCGCCCAGGGTCTTGTACCGCCGCACCACTGTGGTCACATGCTGTCCGCAGACGGGACAGTCGTGCTCGTCTCTGCCCATGCCCTCAGGGTATTGCGGGAGCGGCCGAGGCGCTCCCCGCCGGTTCAGGGCTTTCTGCTGTACGTCCGAACGAGCCCCCGTGGAGGGGATGGGCGGGGATCAGGCCTGAGGCTCGCGCCACATGGGCCACATCCGAGGACCGTCCGGGAGGTCGAGGGGGGCGTCGAGGAGGTCGAAGCCGAGCCGCTCGTACAGTGCGCGGCTGCGGGCGTTGCTGGCCTCCAGATAGGCGGCCACTCCCTCGCGGTCGCAGCGGTCGAGGACGTGCTGGACGAGGGCGGTACCCAGCCCGTGGCCCTGGCTGTCCGGTGCGACGCCGATCATCCACAGGTATTCGTGGGCGCGCCCGGAGGGGTGTATACCGGCCGTGAGCTGCCCGATCAGTTCGACGCGCTCGTTGTCGGGATCGACGGCCTCACGCAGCCGGGCGGCGTCGTCGCCCTGCTCCGCGTCCGCCTCGTCAGGCTCGCTCTCCGGGTCCTCCGGGTGGGCGCCGGCGGGGACGGACAACCACAGGGCGCACGCCGTGCCGTCCTCGGTGAGGTCGACGCGCCCCTCGGCGAGCACGATGTCGAGGAAGGCTGCCATCAGTCTGGGATGCGTCGCGCGGCGGTGCTCCGGGTCGGGGAAGACCCAGCCGCTCACCGGATCGTCCTGGAACGCCCCGTCGAGCAGCCGGACGACCAGTTCCCGGTCGTCCTCGCCCGCCGTACGTATCGCCACGCCCATGCCCGCCCCTTTTGTCTCAACCGCCGGTGATCTTAAGGCGGTTGAGCCTAACGGGTGCGGGATGCGTGACAGGCCCCGCACACCGTGGGGATGTGCGGGACCCGTCGGGCCGGAGCGCCGTGGCGGGACGTACGGAGTCAGGGCCGTACGCCCCGCCGCGGGTGGCTCCGGGGCCTCAGGTGGTGCGGCGGGTCACGAACTCGGCCAGGGACAGCAGGCCGCCGGCCGCCTCCGGGTCGGGGACCGCGCGGGACAGTTCGTGTATCGCGCGGGCCATCCGGTCGGCCGCCTGGAGCTGCGCCCAGTCCCGCCCGCCCGCCCGCTCGACGGCCGACACCGTCCTCTCCAGCGCCCCTTCCTGCGTCTCGTCGTACGGAACTCCGTACAACTCGGCCAGTTCGGTGGCCGCCGGTGTGCCAGAGGCCAGTGCGGCCACCACGGGCAGGGACTTCTTGCGGGCGACCAGATCCGCCCCGGCCGGTTTGCCGGTGCGGGTCGGGTCCCCCCATATCCCGATCACGTCGTCGATCAGCTGAAAGGCGAGCCCGGCCTCCCGGCCGAACGCGTCCATCGCCTCGACGTCCTCGGCCGACCCGCCCGCGTACAGCGCTCCGAGGGCGCAGGCGCAGCCGAGCAGCGCGCCCGTCTTCGCCTCGGCCATGACGAGGCACTCGTCGAGGGTGACCTCGCCGGGGCCCCGCTTCTCCATGGCCGTGTCCGCGTGCTGCCCCTCGCACAGCTCGACGACACAGGACGCGAGCCGGGCGGCGGCGGTGGCCGACGCCGGGTGCGGGTCCTCGGCGAGCAACCGCAGCGCCAGGGCCTGCAGGGCGTCCCCCGCGAGGATCGCGTCGGCGTCGCCGAACACGGTCCACGCGGTGGGCCGGTGTCTGCGGGTGGTGTCCCGGTCCATGACGTCGTCGTGCAGCAGGGTGAAGTTGTGGATCAGTTCCACGGCGGCAGCCGCCCGTACGGCTGCCTCCCGTCGGCCGCCGAGTGCCGCGGCCGCGGTCAGCACGAGCGCCGGGCGGATCGCCTTGCCCGGGTTGCCCGCCGCCGGGCTGCCGTCCGCGTGCTCCCACCCGAAGTGGTAGAGCGCGACGCGGCGCATGGACCCGGGCAGCGACTCGATCGCCGCGCGCAAAGCGGGATCGACCACCGTCCGGGCCTGCTCCAGGATGAGGGCGGCGTCCTGCCCGTCGGCCCCGCCGGACGCCACCTGCTCCTCCCCTGTCCCCCTTACACGTACGGGGGACGAACCCCCCTGCCTCGCGTGCCTTGTGCCCACGGCCGGCCGCTCACATCCCCCGGACTCCGTTGATCTCTCCGAAGGCCTCTCCGCCGGACTGCCGATGGGGTTCCGCCTCTCCGGATCCAGAGTCTCGATGGTCTCGGCCGGGCCGTGGGCCCTGGTCATCGCCAGCGGCCGATCTCGACGTTCTCCAGCACGCCGAGGGCGTCCGGCACCAGAACGGCCGCCGAGTAGTAGGCCGTCACCAGGTAGTTGATGACCGCCTGTTCGTTGATGCCCATGAACCGCACGGACAGGCTGGGCTCGATCTCGTCCGGGATACCGGCCTGCTGGAGCCCGATGACCCCCTGCTCGGACTCGCCGGTACGCATGGCGATGATCGAGGTCGTACGAGCCTCGGTGACCGGGATCTTGTTGCACGGGAAGATCGGCACACCGCGCCAGGTGGGGATGCGGTTGCCGCTCATGTCGATCGTCTCGGGGACGAGTCCGCGCTTGTTCAGCTCACGGCCGATCGCGGAGATCGCGCGCGGATGGGCGAGCAGGAACTTGGTCCCGCGCCGCCTGCTGAGCAGTTCGTCCAGGTCGTCGGGGCTGGGTACGCCGTCGTGCGGCTGGAGCCGCTGGTCGTACTCGCAGTTGCTGAGCAGCCCGAACTCCCGGTTGTTGATGAGTTCGTGCTCCTGCCGCTCCTTCAACGCCTCGACCGTGAGCCGGAGTTGCTGCTCGGTCTGGTTCATCGGCTGGTTGTAGAGGTCGGCGACGCGGGAGTGGATGCGCAGCACGGTCTGGGCGATGCTCAGTTCGTACTCGCGGGGCCTGGCCTCGTAGTCGACGAACGTGCGCGGGATGTCCGGCTCACCACTGTGACCGGCCGCGAGGTCGATCTGCTTCTCGCCGTACCTGTTGGCGTTCTGCTCCGGGATCGCGCTCAGCGCCCGGAGGTGCTCGCGCAGCGAGTCGGCACGCTCGGCGACCTGCTCGAAATGCTGCCGGGAAAGTGTCAGCACGGTGCAGGTGGTGACCGCACGGGCCGTGTACTCCCACAGGGCGTCGGGGTCGACGAGCGCCTGGTCGCCGAAGTAGGCGCCGTCGGCCAGCATGCCGAGTTCGGTGTCGTCCCCGTACAGGCCGGTGCCGATCTTCTCGACCTTGCCATGGGCCAGCAGGAACACCTCGTCGTTCGCGCTGCCGAAGGAGGCGATCTCCGATCCGGCTGCGAACTCCCGCTGCTGGCAACGCCGGGCGAGCTCGGCGAACACCTCTTCGTCCTCATAGGACCGCAGCGCCGGCAACTCGGACAGTTCGGCGGGGACCACTTCCACGCGTTCACCGGTCTTGACGAACGTCAGACGGCCGTCACCCACGGAATAGGTGAGCCGCCGGTTCACACGGTATGCGCCACCCTGCACGTTCACCCAGGGAAGCATCCGCAGCAGCCAGCGTGAGCTGATCTCCTGCATCTGGGGGACGGATTTGGTGGTGGTGGCCAGGTTCCGCGCGGCCGAAGTGCCGAGACTCTGCTGCGGCTTGTCCTGCTCCGTGCGGATCTCTTCGCCTACCGACATAAAGAACTGCCCTCCCAATAACGCGTAATGCGCCGATGCGTCGACCCCCCTCGGGCGTGCTCCGCATCGGACGCCTGCGCGCACCAGCCTTCACCACCGAACGCGTCAGTGCTATTACACGAATGAGCGGGAATGGATCATCGCCGAAGTGGGCACAAAGGGGTTCTTCGCCAAATCGTTCGACCCTGCGAACGAGAAATGCCTCGTTCGGGGAACTCCAAGATCGGGTCGGCCGTTTGAACAGTCGACGGACAACGAACAAGGAGACATCGATGGCAGGCTTCCTGGACCGCGCCAAGGAACAGGCACAGCGCGGCCTGACACAGGGCAAGCAGAAGCTCGACGAGGTACAGGCCCAGCGGGCCGGCGGCGACCTGCTCAAGAAACTGGGCGCGGCGTACTACACGGAGCGACGCGGCAGCGGTACCCCCGACGCGACACAGCGGGCCCTGCAGGCTCTGGAGAGCCACATCGCGGTGAACGGGGACTCGTTCCTGCACCAGTGACAGCCGGTGACGCCCTGGCGGCGTCACTGACCGGATCGGCTCGCACGCCGTACGAACGATTCGACCCCGACCGTCGGATTCCGGTACAAGCTGCGGTACGAGGCGGTCACGACCGGTGGCCGTCGCGCAGCGCGAAGGAGACGGTCATGGCCCCACCCATGTCCGCTGCCGACTTCCTGAACCGGCTCAGGGAAGAAGGTGTCATCGTCGTCGAGGTGGGCGACTGGGTCCACCACAACCGCAATCACAAGGGTCCCTGGGGCCCGGTCCACGGCGTGATGATCCATCACACGGTGACCGAGGGCAGCGAGTACACGGTGGAGCTCTGCCGTAACGGCTACGCCGAGCTGCCCGGCCCCCTGTGCCACGGCGTCATCACCAAGGACGGGCGTGTCCATCTGGTCGGCTACGGCAGGGCCAACCACGCGGGTCTCGGCGACGACGACGTCCTGCGAGCGGTGATCGCCGAGAAGGCACTTCCGCCGGACAACGAGGCCAACACGGATGGCAACCGGCATTTCTACGGCTTCGAGTGCGAGAACCTCGGCGACGGGGAGGATCCCTGGCCGCAGGCCCAGCTCGACGCCATCGAGAAGGTCGCCGCGGCGGTGTGCCGCCACCACGGCTGGACGGAACGGTCGGTGATCGGCCACCTCGAATGGCAGCCCGGCAAGATCGATCCCCGGGGCTTCACCATGCAGTGGCTGAGGGAACGGGTACGGGACCGTCTGAAGTAGGGGGTTCCTCGCCCCCGCCGCCCCTACCCGTCCCATCCTGTCCCTGGGGGCTGCGCCCCCAGACCCCCGCTGTCGGCCCTGAACGGGCCTTGTCCTCAAACGCCGGACGGGCTGGATACGCCTGGGCCTGGGCTGAACGCATGCAGCAAACGGGTGGGCGGGTGGGAAGCAAGGCCTGGGCTGCTCGGGCCTCGTCCTGGACCGCCGGACGCGATGAGGTACCTGGGCCCGGGCGGCAGCCGGGGCTCGCTTCTCGGACGCCGGACCGGTTCACAATGGCCCTGTGCCCCTCCCCGCCCCTCTCCCCACCCCCCTCCAGGAACTCGCCGACCCCCGCTTCGCCCGCCACAACCTCCGTCTGCTCCTCAAGCGCGACGACCTCGTCCACCCGGATCTGATCGGCAACAAGTGGCGCAAGCTGGTCCCCAATCTGGCAGCCGCCGCCGGCCGCCCGATCCTCACCTTCGGCGGCGCCTACTCCAACCACCTCCGTGCCACGGCCACCGCCGGCCGCCTTCTGGGCCTGCCCACGATCGGCGTGGTCCGCGGTCAGGAACTCGCCGACCGCCCCCTGAACCCCTCCCTCGCCCACTGCACGGCGAGCGGCATGCGCCTGCACTTCGTCGACAGATCGACGTACCGGCGCAAGGCCGACCCCGACACCCTCGCCGCGCTCCGCCGCGCGGCCGGCGCCGAGGACGCGTACGTCGTGCCGGAGGGCGGCAGCAACCCCCTCGCCGTACAGGGCTGTCGCGCGCTCGGTGAGGAGCTGCGCGGCCACGCCGACGTCGTCGCGGTCGCCTGCGGCACCGGCGGCACCCTCGCGGGCCTCGCCGCGGGCCTCGCCCCCGGACAACGCGCCCTCGGCATCCCGGTCCTCAAGGGCGGTTTCCTGGACGCGGAGATACAGGCCCTCCAGGACCTCGCCTTCGGCGGGCCACGCGGGTCATGGACGCTCGACCACCGCTTCCACTTCGGCGGCTACGCCCGTACGACCCCCGAACTGCACGCCTTCGCCGAAGACTTCGAGGCCCGTCACGACGTACCCGTGGAACGTCTCTATGTCGCCAAGATGCTCTACGGACTTGTCGCTCTCGCGGAGGAGGGCGCGTTCACGAACGGGACCACCGTCGCGGCGGTGATCACGGGCCGCCCGTTCCCCTGAACCACCGGGCCGCGCCCGCTCTACTCCGCCTCCCTGAACGCCGCCGCCTCCTCCAGGTCGAGCCGTCGCAGCAGGGTCCGAAGCATCTCGTCGTCGATGTGGCGTCCGTCCCGGAGCCGCACGAACACCTCCCGTTCCGCGCTGATCATCTCGCGGGACAGCCGCCGGTAGGTGTCGTCCACCGTCTCGCCGGTCACGGGGTTGACCGAGCCCAGTCGCTCCCATACGGCGTTCTGCCGACGCTCCAGCACCATGCGCAGCCTGTCGGCCAGCGGGGGCGGCAGCGCGTTGCTCTCGTCCTCCAGCAGACCCTCCAGGCGCCGCTGTGCCGCCCTGGACGCCTGCGCCTGGGCGTTCGCCTCCGCAAGCGTCTCGGCCTGCCCGTCCCGCCCGGGCAGCTTCAGCAGCCGGATCAGGGGCGGCAGTGTCAGACCTTGGACGACCAGTGTGCCGATGACCGTCGTGAAGGTCAGGAAGAGGACCAGGTTCCGTTCCGGGAACGCCTCGCCGCCCTCCATCGTGAGCGGGATCGAGAAGGCGATGGCCAGCGAGACGACCCCCCGCATCCCGGCCCAGGAGATGACGAACGCGCCCTTCCAGGTCGGGTTCGGCTCCCGTTCCCGGATCCGCGCCGAGAGCAGCCGGGGCACGAACGTCCCGGGGTACACCCAGGCGAACCGGGTGACGACGACCACGAGGAAGACGGCGATCGCGTACCAGGCGGCATCGACACCCTCGTACTCCCCGAGTCCCTCCAGGACGACCGGCAGTTGCAGCCCGATCAGGGCGAAGACGGCCGATTCGAGAACGAACGCGACCATCTTCCAGACCGCCTCCTCCTGGAGGCGGGTCGCGAAATCGACCTCCCACGCGCGATGTCCCAGATAGAGCGCCACGACCACCACCGCGAGGACCCCGGAGGCGTGCACCTCCTCGGCGACCGCGTAGGCCGCGAACGGGATCAGCAGGGACAGTGTGTTCTGAAGCAGCGCTTCCTTCAGGTGCGTGCGCAGCCAGTGGATCGGCATCATCAGGATCAGCCCGATCCCGATGCCGCCGACCGCGGCGAGCAGGAACTCGCCGATCCCGCCCGCCCAGGTCGCGCCCTCCCCGACAGCCGCCGCGAGAGCGACGCGGTACGCGGTGATCGCGGTGGCGTCGTTCACCAGCGACTCGCCCTGGAGGATGGTGGTGACCCGCGACGGCAGCCCGACCCGGCGCGCGATCGCCGTGGCCGCGACGGCGTCCGGCGGCGCCACGACCGCGCCGAGCACCAGCGCGGCGGTCAGCGGCAGCCCGGGGACGACGAGATAGGCCGCCCAGCCGACGACGAGGGTCGCGAAGAGCACGTACCCCACCGACAGCAGTGCCACGGGCCGCAGTTGCGCGCGCAGATCGAGGTACGAGCTGTCGACGGCCGCCGTGTACAGCAGCGGGGGCAGCATCAGCGGCAGGACGACATGCGGGTCGAGCGCGTAGTCGGGCACTCCGGGGACGTACGCGAACACCAGGCCGGCGGCGACCAGGAGCAGCGGGGGCGGGACAGGGGTGCGGCGGCCCGCGGCGGCAATGGCGGCGCTGCCCGCGACCAGCAGGAGCAGTGGCATCACATGCATCGGTTTCGGCCCACTCTCGTTTCCACCCACCCTGTCATCCGCGCACTCCGGCTTTCCGCGCGGCTTTCCGCACAGCCGTCGTAACCTGGCAATCATGAAACAGTGCACGCATGCCGACGCGCTGCCGCTCCCGGAACCCCAGCCGAAGAACGACACCTGTCCGGAGTGCCTGGCGGCCGGAACCCACCCGGTGCAGTTGCGCCTGTGCCTGGAATGCGGCCACGTCGGCTGCTGCGACTCCTCGCCGATGCGCCACGCGACAGAACACCACAAGGAGACCGGGCACCCGGTGATGCGGACCTTCGAGCCCGGCGAGAGCTGGCGCTGGTGCTTCGTCGACCACGTCCTCGTATGACCGCCCGGACGACCGCGCGAAGGCCGGAATTGCCGTACACCCGCCCGCGCACCCGCGTGAGCAGGGGCATTGGTGACCGAGGGCGTACTCGTGTGACCCTGGATCCGGACGGTTCGACCGTCTGACGCCTGGGTACGTCAACCCGGCGCGCGCTCTTCCCAATTGGGCCCGCAGACCCCTAGCCACTGTGCGTATTCACAGGTTTACTATGAGTGACGGCAAGGGGCTGGGGTCCCGGGGACAGGAAAGTCCGGAGCGCGGTAGCGTCACCGCTGAACCACGTATCGCGTTACCCGGGGGGCGACCCTCGGCCCCCGAAAGAGCTTGTACCACCTTGGAGGTGAGGGTGTCCCAGTTCGCAGGCGAGCCCGCGACCCAGGACTTCGTCGAAGTCCGGCTGCCGGCCGCGGGTGCCTACCTGTCGGTGCTGCGTACGGCCACGGCCGGTCTCGCGGCCCGTTTGGACTTCACCCTCGACGAGATCGAGGACCTGCGCATCGCAGTGGACGAGGCCTGCGCGATCCTGCTTCAGCAGGCCGTGCCCGGCTCCGTACTCAGCTGTGTGTTCCGACTGATCGACGACTCCCTGGAGGTCACGGTCTCGGCTCCGACCACGGACGGTCACGCCCCCGCGCGCGACACCTTCGCCTGGACCGTCCTGTCGGCCCTCGCGGGCCAGGTCGACTCGACCGTCGCCGAGGACAAGACCGTGTCGATCAGTCTCTACAAGAAGCGCGGCGCGGGACCCGGGCCGGCGTGAGGAACGGGGACGGGCCGGTGCGGGACGAAGAGCGCGGCACACGGGAGCTGCCCGCGGCGGGCAGCGACGGCCCGGACGGGCAGCGGGGCACGGCGGACGCCGTTTCCGGCATCGCCGGGATCGCCGGCATCCCCGAGCAGGCCCGGCCGCACCCGGAGGACAACCCCCCGGAGGCCGGCTTCATGGACGACGGGCAGCTGGATCGGGAAGGTGCCGTGCAGAGTGCGCCCCTGGAAGGGCCAAGTGAGCTCTCCCCTGTTCGAGCCGACGCTCGGACTCGGGGAGGGTCGACGGGCGGGACGATGAGCGAGCACGAACGAGACGACGCGCAGGGCACACAGCAGACGGCACAGCCGCCGGCGCAGGCCACGCACCACTCCCCGACGGACCGCAGCGGAGCGCGCGCCCTGTTCTACGAGCTGCGCGCGATGCCGGACGGCAGCGCCGAGTACGCGGAGTTGCGCAACCGGCTGGTCCGTATGCATCTCCCGCTCGTCGAGCACCTCGCGCGCCGCTTCCGCAACCGCGGTGAGCCGTTGGACGACCTGACCCAGGTCGCGACCATCGGTCTGATCAAGTCGGTGGACCGCTTCGACCCGGACCGCGGCGTCGAGTTCTCGACGTACGCGACCCCGACGGTCGTCGGCGAGATCAAGCGGCACTTCCGTGACAAGGGCTGGGCGGTGCGCGTCCCGCGCAGGCTCCAGGAGCTGCGTCTGTCGCTCACCACGGCGACGGCGGAGCTCTCGCAGCGGCACGGCCGCTCCCCCACGGTCCACGAGCTCGCCGAGAAGCTGGGCATCTCGGAGGAGGAGGTCCTGGAGGGCCTGGAGTCGGCCAACGCCTACTCCACGCTGTCCCTGGACGTTCCCGACACGGACGACGAGTCCCCGGCGGTCGCGGACACACTGGGGTCGTACGACGAGGCCTTGGAGGGCGTCGAGTACCGCGAGTCGCTCAAGCCGCTCCTGGAGGATCTCCCGCCCCGGGAGAAGCGCATCCTGCTGCTGCGCTTCTTCGGCAACATGACGCAGTCGCAGATCGCGCAGGAGGTCGGCATCTCCCAGATGCACGTCTCCCGCCTGCTGGCCCGGACCCTGGCCCAGCTGCGCGAGAAGCTGCTGGTGGAGGAGTAACCCCTTCGGGTCTACTCCGCTTGGCTGCCGGGCCCCCGGATCCCGAGGGCCCGGGTCGTCTCCTGGTTCACCAGCAGCACCAGCGCGGTGACCGCCACCACACCCAGTACGATCCCGCCCGGAATGGCCATGCTGTCGGCCTGGACCAGGTTGTAGGCGACGGGCAGCGCCATGATCTGCGTGATGACGGCGGGTCCCCGGCTCCAGCTCCGCCGTCCCAGCAGCCCGCGCGCGGCGAGCAGCGGCAGCAGTGCGAGCACGATGAGTGTGACGCCGCCGGTGACGGCCTGCTGCCGGTCGTCCGGATCGCCGGTCAGCCCCAGGACGAGGACGAAGGCCCCGCCGACCGTCAGAGCGAGCCCCTCCAGGGCGGCGAGCACGGCCGCGGCGGTCAGCCGCAGAGGCCTGGGCTCTTCGGCGGCTTCGGGGGCGGGGGTCTGCTCAGCGTTCACCTCCAAAGGGTAGCCCTGGACCGTACGGCGCCCGGCCCGCGTCCCACAGGGGCGCGGGGCTGTGACGTATTGCGGCTCCGCCGCGGGGCGCGACCAGCCACAACGCACCCCGCGGCTTCATACGGCGCTTCCCGCGGAGCGCCCCTGCTTCTTACTGTTCCCCTACCTGCCCTGGGCCGAGTACCACCCGGTAGGTACCCTCTTCGCATGCGTGCACTTCTCGTGGTCAATCCGGCGGCTACCACCACAAGCGCACGTACGCGCGATGTGCTGACCCATGCTCTCGCGAGCGAGATGAAACTCGAGGCGGTCACCACCGAGTACCGGGGCCACGCGCGTGACCTCGGCCGGCAGGCCGCGGAGAGCAAGGACATCGAGCTGGTCGTCGCCCTCGGTGGCGACGGGACGGTCAACGAGGTCGTGAACGGCCTGCTGCACAACGGCCCAGACCCGGACCGGCTGCCCGGTCTGGCCGTGGTCCCCGGCGGCTCCACGAACGTCTTCGCCCGCGCTCTCGGTCTGCCCAACGACGCCGTGGAGGCCACCGGCGTCCTGCTGGACGCGCTGCGCGAGAACCGGGAGCGCACAGTGGGCCTCGGTGTCGCGAGAGGCACCCCGGGCACCGAGGACGAGTCGGTGCAGGAGCGCTGGTTCACGTTCTGTGCCGGACTGGGATTCGACGCCGGTGTGATCGGCCGGGTGGAACAACAGCGGGAACGCGGCCGTAAATCCACACATTCCCTTTACCTGCGGCAGGTCGTGCGCCAATTCCTGGGAGAGGCCAACCGCCGGCACGGCACGATCACCCTGGAACAGCCGGGTGCCGACCCGGTGACGGATCTTGTGCTGTCCATAGTCTGCAATACGTCCCCGTGGACGTATCTGGGCAATCGTCCGGTGTACGCGTCGCCTAAGGCTTCGTTCGATACCGGGCTCGACGTACTCGGTCTCAGCCGCATGTCGACGGGCGCGGTTGCCCGGTATGGCATGCAGTTGCTCACTTCGTCCCCCGAGCGGGGACCCCATGGCAGACATGCCACGTCCCTGCACGACCTGACCGACTTCACCTTGCATTCGAAGGTCCCCCTACCCCTCCAGATGGACGGCGACCACCTGGGACTGCGAACGAGCGTGACGTTCACAGGCGTACGCCGTGCACTGCGTGTGATTGTGTGAGCGGAACGGGCTAAACTCCTTCCACTCGAACGTTTAGGCCAGGGTCCACCCCATGGAAGTACGGCTGTGACTGAGCCGACACCGAGGAATCAAAAAAAACTTTCCGGTAGGGGTTGTATCCGCCGCTGAGGTTTGCGAGTCTCTACGTGGCGCTCGGGACGGCCCGCAACACCGGCCACCACAGAGAGCCAGAACCCCTCCTCACTTCAAAGGACCACATCAGTCCGTCTGATGATCGGCCCTTCACTTGTTGAGGGATTCGTGAAAGCGTTCACATTCACAAGCAACGTGCATGTAATACCAAGGAGAGGTAGCAGCCATGGACTGGCGTCACAACGCCGTTTGCCGCGAGGAAGACCCGGAGCTCTTCTTCCCCATCGGCAACACCGGTCCTGCGCTGCTGCAGATCGAGGAAGCCAAGGCCGTCTGCCGTCGCTGCCCCGTCATGGAGCAGTGCCTGCAGTGGGCGCTCGAGTCCGGCCAGGACTCAGGCGTCTGGGGTGGTCTCAGCGAGGACGAGCGCCGTGCCATGAAGCGTCGCGCCGCCCGCAACCGGGCCCGCCAGGCAACCGCCTGACAACCCACCCCGTAACAGCCTGAGCTTGGCGGCGCGTACAGCGAGTACGCATCTCCCGCCCCCGAGCCGCAGCGCGCAGTGCCCCCGATGCGCATGACAACAAGCATCTGAGCCCCGGACCGTCCCATGGTCCGGGGCTCATCGCTGTGTTCGGGCCGGTCGCCGTAGCCCATCCGCCGTGCTCGCGCTACTTGTTGGCGCGCACCGGGATGTCGAGGATCACCTGCGTACCCCGCTCGGGCGCCGGCACCATGTCGAACGTGCCGCCCAACTCCCCCTCCACCAGCGTTCGTACGATCTGGAGGCCGAGGTTGCCCGAGCGGTGCGGGTCGAAGCCCTCGGGGAGACCGACGCCGTCGTCCTGGACGGTGACGAGGAGACGAGCCTCCTTGGTCGTGCCGCCGCGGACCGCCGAGACCTCGACCGAGCCGGTGTCGCCCGGTCCGAAGCCGTGTTCCAGGGCGTTCTGCAGGATCTCGGTCAGCACCATGGAGAGCGGGGTCGCGACCTCGGCGTCCAGAATGCCGAAGCGCCCGCTGCGCCGCGCGGTGACCGCGCCCGGCGAGATCTCGGAGACCATCGCGAGCACACGGTCGGCGATCTCGTCGAACTCCACTCGCTCGTCCAGGTTCTGGGAGAGCGTCTCGTGCACGATCGCGATGGACCCGACCCGCCGTACGGCCTCCTCCAGGGCCTCGCGTCCACGTTCCGACTCGATGCGCCGGGCCTGGAGACGCAACAGGGCGGCCACCGTCTGGAGGTTGTTCTTGACCCGGTGGTGGATCTCCCGGATGGTCGCGTCCTTGGTGATCAACTCACGCTCGCGACGGCGCAGTTCGGTGACGTCCCGGAGCAGGACGAGTGAACCGATGCGCGTCCCCTTGGGCTTGAGGGGAATGGCGCGGAACTGGATGACCCCGTCGACGGACTCGATCTCGAACTCGCGCGGCGCCCAGCCGCTGGCGACCTTGGACAGCGCCTCGTCCACCGGGCCCCGTGACGGAGCGAGTTCGGCGGTGGTGACGCCCAGGTGGTGGCCGACGAGGTCGGAGGCGAGGCCGAGACGGTGATACGCGGACAGCGCGTTGGGCGAGGCGTACTGGACGATTCCGTCGGCGTCGAGCCGGATCAGTCCGTCGCCGACCCGCGGCGAGGCGTCCATGTCGACCACCTGGTTGGAGAAGGGGAACGATCCGGCGGCGATCATCTGGGCCAGGTCGGAGGCGCTCTGGAGATAGGTCAGCTCCAGGCGGCTCGGGGTCCGGACGGTGAGGAGGTTGGTGTTGCGCGCGATGACCCCGAGGACGCGCCCTTCCCTGCGCACGGGGATCGACTCCACGCGGACAGGGACCTCTTCGCGCCATTCCGGGTCGCCCTCGCGCACGATCCGGCCCTCGTCCAGGGCGGCGTCCAGCAGGGGCCGGCGGCCACGGGGGACGAGGTGGCCGACCATGTCGTCCTGGTACGAGGTCGGGCCGGTGTTGGGCCGCATCTGGGCGACCGAGACATAGCGGGTGCCGTCGCTCGTGGGGACCCACAGGACGAGGTCGGCGAAGGAGAGGTCGGAGAGCAGTTGCCACTCCGACACCAGCAGGTGCAGCCACTCAAGGTCGGAGTCGCTGAGGGCGGTGTGCTGGCGTACGAGTTCGTTCATGGAGGGCACCTGGCGAGCGTACCCGCCGGTTCGGACATGGCCGGAAACCGTGGCGGGCGACAGGCCTCGAACCGGCCCGGAAACACCCGCGGGCCGCGGCGCCTGAGAGGGACCCTCAGCCCTCCCGGCACCGCAGCCCGGAGCAGCAACGGCCGTGGGGTGTGCGGTCCCGGTCGGCCGATGGATGAGGATCCGGCGCAGTCAGGGCAGAGAGCCCCGGTTCCTCGATCCGTCTTCCTGTGCGGGGAAGACGGAGGCTCTGGTCGTATGTCTCTCTACGCATTGTGGACTAGACCACAGGTTGTGTCCATGCGTTGAAGAGTGTTTGTTGCTGTGCCTTCACGAGCAAGCCGGACGCCCGACGGCCGCCCGAACGAACTAGTCGGACGTCCAAGCGTCCACCATGCAGCCTAGCTCTGTTGGTTCCTGTGCGGGGGTGGATCGCCCGGCCAATTTCCGCCGTTACCACGGTCTGTTAGATTGGTCTAAACCACACGGCTCACTCCAGATCGGCAGGCCCAGCGTGGAAGTTGTCATCGTTCCGGACGCCAAGGCGGCTGGCGAACTCATCGCCGGGGCCATGGCACAGCTGCTCCGGCACAAGCCGACCGCCCTGCTCGGCGTGGCCACCGGCTCGACACCGCTGCCCGTCTACCAGGCGCTCGCGGCCCAGGTGAGTGCCGGTGCCGTGGAGATGTCGCGGGCACGGATAGCCCAGCTCGACGAGTACGTGGGGCTGCCTGCCGAGCATCCGGAGTCGTACCGTTCGGTGCTGCGGCGCGAGGTGCTGGAGCCGCTCGGGATCGGGATGGACGCGTTCATGGGGCCCGACGGGACCGCCGAGGACGTGCGGGGGGCGTGCGAGGCGTACGACAGGGCGTTGGCCGAGGCCGGCGGGGTCGACCTGCAACTGCTGGGGATAGGGACCGACGGACACATCGGGTTCAACGAGCCGTGCTCGTCGCTGCGCTCGCGGACCCGGATCAAGACACTGACCGAGCAGACCCGGATCGACAACGCGCGGTTCTTCGACGGCGACATCGGTCAGGTGCCGCATCACGTGATCACTCAGGGTATCGGCACGATTCTCGAGGCTCGGCATCTGGTGCTGCTTGCGACTGGCGAGGGTAAGGCCGATGCCGTCGCGGCGACCGTGGAGGGGCCCGTTGCCGCGGTGTGCCCCGCGTCGGCGCTGCAGTTGCATCCGCATGCGACGGTGGTTGTCGACGAGGGGGCGGCTTCGAAGTTGAAGCTTGCGGATTATTTTCGGCACACTTTTGTCAATAAGCCTGACTGGCAGGGGATCTAAGGGATCTGCGCGTCTGCCGGGTGCGGTTCGCTGTTGGGTGGCGGTCCGTTGTGGCTTGTCGCGCAGTTCCCCGCGCCCCTATGACGCCGGCGCCGGTCCCCCTCTCCTGGAGGGGGACCGGCGCTTTTGTCGTCGTCCTGCCTACTCCCCCGCGATGATCTCCGCCGCCGCCCGGCCGCAGACTCTGGCCGCGCCGTGGGTTGCCAGGTGGACGGCGCCCCGGCGGGGGGACTGGGGGACGCCCATCTCGACGACGATCGTGTCGGGGCGGGCGGTGAGGAGGGTGTCGAGGGCCGCCGACATCCATGGGTGGCGGTGTTCGTCCCGGACCACGGCCACGATGCGGCTCGGGCCCGCCTCGGTCAGGGCCGCCAGGGCCGCGGCCTCGCCGGTGAAGGTGCCGGTGCGGGTGCCGGGCAGGAGGCGTACCAGCTCGGCTGCCACACCCCACGGGGTCTCGTTGCCGACGGCGAAGTTCGCCACGGGGGTGAAGGCGGCCACGTACGGGGGCTCGCGGAGGGGCTCGAACGGGGCCGAGTCCGCCGGACACGTCGTCTCGACGGCACGTCGGGCGGCGAGGAGGCCGATGTCCGCGGGCCGCGGGGCGGAGGACTCCTGAGGTGGTGTCGCCGTCCAGCGGGCCAGTGTCCGTACGCGTTCCGCCGCGTCCGCCAGGCGTTCTTCCGGGAGTTCGCCGGTGCGGACGGCTTTGATCAGGGCGTCGCGCAGACGGCGTACCGTCTCGTCGTCCGCGAGGCCGCCGCCCACGCAGATGGCGTCGGCACCGGCGGCGATGGCTAGGACGCTGCCGCGTTCGATGCCGTAGGTGCCCGCGATGGCCTGCATCTCCATGCCGTCGGTGACGATCAGGCCGGTGTAGCCCAGTTCGCCGCGCAGGAGGTCCGTGAGGACGGGGTGGGAGAGGGTGGCCGGGCGGTCGGGGTCCAGGGCGGGAATCAGGATGTGGGCGCTCATCACCGCCCTGGTGCCGGCGGCGATCGCGGCGCGGAACGGGGACAGCTCGCGGTCGAGGACCACCGAGCGGCTCGCGTCGATGCGCGGGAGGGCGTGGTGGGAGTCGACCGACGTGTCGCCGTGCCCCGGGAAGTGCTTCGTGCAGGCGGCGACACCCGCAGTCTGGAGACCGGTGACGTAGGCCGCGGTGTGGCGGGCGACCAGCTCCGGGTCGGCGCCGAAGGAGCGGACGCCGATCACGGGGTTGGCGGGGTTGGAGTTGACGTCCGCCGACGGGGCCCAGTTGAGGTTGACCCCGCAGGCACGGAGGCGGTGGCCGAGTTCGTGTGCCACCTGCCGGGTCAGCCGGACGTCGTCGATCGCGCCCAGGGCGTGGTTGCCGGGGAAGGAGGAGCCGGTGTGGACCTCCAGGCGGGTGACGTCGCCGCCCTCCTCGTCGATCGCGACCAGGACGTCGTCGCGTTCGGCGCGCAGCTGGGCGGTGAGGGCGGCCAGTTGGGCGGGGGAGGTGATGTTGCGGCCGAAAAGGCCCACGGAGGCGAGGCCCTCGTCGAGGCGGCGGAGCAGCCAGTCGGGGGCCGTGGTGCCGGTGAAGCCGGGCTGGAGGACGGTGAGCGCGTCGCGGGTCAGCCCATTCTTGTCAGGACCGGAAGCAGCCTGGCGGCGGGCGAGTGTCGTCATCGGGTGGGGTTATCCCTTCACGGCGCCCGCGGTCAGGCCCGCGGCCATCTTGCGCTGGACGAGGAGGAACAGGACGACGATCGGCACGGCCATCAACGTGGAGCCGGCCATCATCGGGGCGTATTCGGTGCCGTGCTTGGTGGTGAAGTTGCCGAGCCAGACGGTGGCGGTCTGGTTCTTCTGGCTCATCAGCATCAGGGCGTAGAGGTACTCGTTCCAGGCCTGGATGAAGCCGTAGACCGAGGTGGCGACCAGGCCGGGGGCCAGGAGGGGGAAGACCACGCGGATGAAGGCGGTGGTGCGGGAGCAGCCGTCGACCATCGCGGCCTCCTCCAGCTCCTTCGGGATGTTGACGATGAAGCCGCGCAGGGTCCACACCGTGAACGGAAGGATGAAGGTGAGGTAGGTGATGATCAGGCCGGTCAGCCGGTCGTACTGGCCGAGGTCGTTGAGGAGCAGGAACACGGGGATGATCATCGCGACCAGGGGGACCATCTGCACGGCCAAAATGCCGACGATGACAATCTTCCGCCCGCGGAAGGCGAAGCGCGAGATGGCGAGGGCGGCCAGCATGCCCACGACGATGCCGATCACCACCACCGTCAGGGACACGATGAGGCTGCGGCCGACCGGGCCCCAGAAGTCGGCGATGTTCAGCGCGCGGCGGAAGTTGGCGAGGGTGAAGCCCGTCGGGAGCAGGCTCGGGTCGGGGTCGATCGCGTCCTTCGCCGGTTTGAACGCCGTGTTCAGCATCCAGTAGACGGGGAAGCCGGCCGTCAGGAAGACGAGCAGGCCGAGCAGGTTCCAGCCGGCCTTCGACTTCCGGGGCTTCCGGGACTTCCGGGACGCGGAGGGGGCCACCGCGCTCATGCCGGTCGTGCTGGTCACGCTGCTCATTCGACGTCTCCGATCTTCAGCATCTGGCGCATGTAGACGGCGACGACACCGAGCAGCAGCACCACGGTGAGCAGGGCGATCGCCGAGCCCTGGGCGTAGTCGTTGACGGCGAAGGCCCGGTCGTAGGAGTAGGTGGTCAGGAGCTGGAACTCGGCCTCGGGGTGGCCGCCCCGCATGACGAACACCTGGGGGAACACACCCATGTCCCAGATGACCGACAGGGTCGTGAGCATCACGATGATCGGCTTGAGGATGGGGAGGGTGACGTAACGGAAGACGCCCCAGGCGCCCGCTCCGTCCAGCCGGGCCGCCTCCTCCAGTTCCTTCGGGACCTGGGTCAGTCCCGCGCCGAGCGTGATCACCACGAACGGCACCGCGCCCCAGACCACGAGCAGCATGATCACGGCCAGGCCCTGCGGTCCGCTCGCGAACCAGTTGTGGCCGATCAGCTCGACGCCGGGCAGCTTGCTGAGCAGCGCGTTGACGATCCCGTAGTCGGAGTCGAACAGCCACTTGAAGACGGTGGTCGCCACGATGATCGGCATGCCCCAGCTGGCCACCAGGACGATGTTGATGAGCGTCTTCATCCAGCCGCTCACCCGCTGGAGCAACAGCGCGATCAGCATGCCGCCGACCATCGTGAGGACCACGCACCCGACGGCGAAGACGATCGTGCGGACGACGACGTCCCAGAACTCGCTGTCGCCGAGCACCTTGGCGAAGTTGTCGAAGCCCACCGACTCGGCCGGCTGGAAACCCCACAGCTGGGACTGCCCGAACTTCTGGAAGGAGAGGGTGACCAGACGGACGAGTGGATAGCCGAGGACGAGCGCGAGGATCAGCAGACAGGGGGCGAGCAGGGCCCACGGGATCGCCGCGGTGGCCCTCGGGGTCCGTCTCGCGGGTGGTGCGTCCGTGCCGGGCGGCGGCGGGGGCGTGTGCCGCTTCGACGGCGGCAGCTTGGCAGGGGTGGTCGTCTCAGCGGCACTCATCCGCGCGCTCCTCAGCGGTCCCTCAGGTCGTACTGTCATTGCGGTCGTCGAGGTTCGTCCAGGTCCTTCAGGTGACGGGCGAGCGGGGCCCTCTCCGTGTCAGGGCCCCGCTTCGGCTCGCTACTTGACGTTGATGACCTCGTCGATCGCCGCGTCCGCTTCCTTCGCGGCGGCCTCGACCGTCTTCTTGCCGGTGCCGATGTTCTGCAGCATCGTCTGCAGGATCTGGGCCTTCTCGACCTGGCCCCAGCCCGGTGCCATCGGCACGAACCAGTTGGACTCGGCCGCCGTGGCCGGGACCGCCGTCGCCGGGTCGCTCTTCAGGGTGGCGAGGTCGGTCTTGTTGTTGGGCAGGTTGCCCTTGGCGATCAGGCCCTTCTGGCCGCTCGCTCCGGTGTAGGCGTTGATCCACTCGGCGGCGACGCTCTGCGCCTTCGACTTCACCGGGACGGCGAGGTCGGAACCGCCCAGGAAGACCGGCATGTTCTTGCCGGACGGGCCGGGCATCACGAAGTTCTCCAGGTTGCCCTTGAGCTTGCCGGTCTTGTCGTTCTCCGGCGCCTCGGCGGTCGCGCCCTCCCAGGCGGCCGCGAAGATCATGCTCGTCTTGCCCTGGCCGTAGACGATGTAGCGGTCGGACTCGTCCTTGGTCTTGTCGCCGTGCATGTACTTGTCGATGACGTTCTTGAACTCGGTGAGGCCCTTGACGGACTCCGGCGAGGAGAGGTTCGCCTTCCACTGGCCGCCCGACTCCTCGGCGATCGAGCCGCCGGCGTCGTACACGAAGGACATGGCGGCGTACCAGTCGCGGGTGGGCTGGTACCAGGCGTTGTACTTGTCGCCCTCCTTCTTCTGGATCTTGTCCAGGGCGGAGGTGAGTTCGGCGTACGTCTTCGGCACGGACTTGACGCCGACCGAAGCCGCCACGTCCTTGCGCCAGTTGGCGACGCGGCCACCGGCGTAGTAGGGGACGCCGTACGTCTTGCCGTCGTAGGTGACGGAGGCCTTGAGGCCGTCCAGCCAGGCGGCCGAGTTGTCGAACTTCGCCGGGTCGAGGGGGGCGAAGGCACCCTTGACCATGTAGCCGAGCATCTCGGTGTTGCCCATCTCGACCACGTCGGGGGCCTTGTCCGTGGCGAGGACGGCGTCGAGCTTGGCGTTCTTGTCGGGCCAGCCGTAGTACTCGTGGTTGATCTTGATGCCGGGGTGCTTCTTCGTCAGCGCGGCGTCGGCGGCCTTCACCAGCTCGGGCCAGTTGTTCTGCGCGTCCACGGTCAGCCAGACGGTCAGCTCCTTGGCGTCGGCGCCGGTGTTGTCCGAGCCGCCACTGCCACTGTCCCCGCATGCCGCGACGGAGACCATCATGCCCGCGATACCGATCGCGGCTATCAGCTTGCGCTTCACGCCAACCTCCTCTGGGAGCTGGACCAATGGTGTAGACCAGTAGGCGGAGCTTGGCTCAGACCAAACAACGTGTCAAGGGTGCGGGAACGCCTTTGACCAGCCGTTATGTGACCTACATATGCAGGAACCTTTAAGTAAGAAGGTGGCGGAAATGCCCCGCGCATCCATCCGGAACGAGGTAGACCACTTCCAGGGAGTCCCGAAGATGACCTTGGACGGAGCTTTCCCTGCGGTGGACTAGACCAGCGAGGGGCGTGAAGGTATACAGAGGGGATCACGGAGCGCGCACGGCCCTCAGGGACCATTCACAGGTCAATCGGGGCGTCGGCCGTGCCACGATGTGAACTTGGACCGGCGGGGACGCCGGCCGTAGCGGCACCAGGAGCCCGGAAGGCGGAGCATGAGCACCGACGTGAGCAGTGCGGAGAACGAGGGTGGGGCTACCGTCCGTACCGCGCGCGTGCCCAAGTACTACCGTCTGAAGAAGCATCTGCTCGACATGACGGAGACCCAGTCGCCCGGCACCCCGGTCCCGCCCGAGCGCACACTGGCGGCGGAGTTCGACACCTCCCGCACCACCGTCCGCCAGGCCCTCCAGGAACTGGTCGTCGAGGGCCGGCTCGAACGCATCCAGGGCAAGGGCACCTTCGTTGCCAAGCCGAAGGTCTCCCAGGCGCTGCAACTCACCTCGTACACCGAGGACATGCGCGCCCAGGGCCTCGAACCCACCTCGCAGCTCCTCGACATCGGCTACATCACCGCCGACGACGCCCTCGCCGGCCTGCTCGACATCACGGCGGGCGGGCGCGTCCTGCGCATCGAGCGGCTGCGGATGGCGAACGGCGAGCCGATGGCCATAGAGACCACCCATCTCTCCGCGAAGCGCTTCCCGGCCCTGCGCAGGTCGCTCGTGAAGTACACGTCCCTCTACACGGCCCTCGCCGAGGTGTACGACGTCCACCTCGCGGAGGCCGAGGAGACCATCGAGACCTCCCTGGCCACTCCGCGCGAGGCCGGTCTGCTCGGCACCGACGTGGGCCTGCCGATGCTGATGCTGTCCCGGCACTCGCTGGACAAGGACGGCCAGCCGGTGGAATGGGTGCGATCCGTCTACCGGGGCGACCGGTACAAGTTCGTGGCGAGGCTGAAGCGCCCGCTCGACTGACCGCGCCCGCGAACCCGTTCCGTCGCCGCTGACACATTCCCCTCACCAACAGGGGTTATCCGTTATGCGGACGGGGTTCCGTAAAAGGGAACCGTCCCCTAGATTCCTGCGCGTTGCACAAGTGATCAAGCGATCACAGGAATCGGTGAGGGGACGGAGTCTTGACATGCCAGAAGCGCCTGAAGTGAGACAACCGGTCACGGAACAACCGGTGGTGACTCCGATCCGCGTCGTCATCGGGCTCTGCCTCTTCGCACCCTTCGTCGCGATGCTGTGGGTGGGCTCGTACGCGAAGGTGGATCCTGCCTTCATCGGCATCCCGTTCTTCTACTGGTACCAGATGCTGTGGGTGCTCGTCTCCACCGCGCTGACGATGACCGCGTACCAGCTCTGGCAGCGTGACCAGCGCGCCCGCAGAGCGACCTCGGCTTCGGCCTCTGCGGCTGCCGAGGACGGGGGTGCGTCCGCGTGAACGACGGCGTGAACGGCGTGGCACTCGCCGTCTTCATCATCTTCTTCCTGGCCGTCACGGTCATCGGCTTCATGGCCTCGCGCTGGCGCAGGGCCGAGAACGAGAACAGCCTCGACGAATGGGGCCTGGGCGGCCGGTCGTTCGGCACCTGGGTCACCTGGTTCCTGCTCGGCGGCGACCTGTACACGGCGTACACCTTCGTGGCCGTACCGGCGGCGATCTACGCGGCGGGCGCGGCCGGCTTCTTCGCGGTGCCGTACACGATCCTGGTGTACCCCCTGATCTTCACCTTCCTGCCCCGGCTGTGGTCGGTCTCCCACAAGCACGGATACGTCACCACCTCGGACTTCGTACGCGGGCGCTTCGGCTCGAAGGGCCTGTCGCTGGCGGTGGCGGTCACCGGCATCCTGGCGACCATGCCGTACATCGCGCTCCAGCTGGTCGGCATCCAGGCGGTCCTCGACGTGATGGGCGTCGGCGGCGGCGAGAACACGAACTGGTTCGTGAAGGACCTCCCGCTGCTGATCGCGTTCGGCGTGCTGGCGGCCTACACGTACTCCTCGGGTCTGCGGGCCCCCGCCCTGATCGCGTTCGTGAAGGACACGCTGATCTACATCGTCATCGCGGTGGCGATCATCTACATCCCGATCAAGCTGGGCGGGTTCGACGAGGTCTTCGGCGCGGCGAGCGAGAAGTACACCGCCGCCAAGGCGGGCGCCCTGATCCCCGCCGAGGCCGGCCAGTGGACCTACGCCACGCTGGCGCTGGGTTCCGCGCTCGCGCTGTTCATGTACCCGCACTCGATCACGGCGACCCTGTCCTCCAGGAGCCGTGAGGTGATCCGCCGCAACACCACGATCCTGCCGCTCTACTCCCTGATGCTCGGGCTGCTGGCGCTGCTGGGCTTCATGGCGATCGCGGCCGGGGTCAAGGTCACCAACCCCCAGTTGGCGATCCCGCAGCTCTTCGAGGACATGTTCCCGTCCTGGTTCGCGGGTGTGGCCTTCGCGGCGATCGGCATCGGTGCCCTCGTCCCGGCGGCCATCATGTCCATCGCGGCGGCGAACCTCTTCACCCGCAACATCTACAAGGACTTCCTCAAGCCCGACGCGACACCGGCGCAGGAGACCAAGGTCTCCAAGCTGGTCTCGCTGCTGGTGAAGGTGGGCGCGCTGATCTTCGTGCTGACCATGGACAAGACGGTCGCCATCAACTTCCAGCTGCTGGGCGGCATCTGGATCCTGCAGACCTTCCCGGCCCTGGTCGGCGGCCTGTTCACCCGCTGGTTCCACCGCTGGGCCCTGCTGGCCGGCTGGGCGGTCGGCATGCTGTACGGCACGCTGGCGGCGTACGGGGTCGCGTCCCCGACGCAGAAGCACTTCGGCGGCAGCTCGAAGGAGATCCCCGGGATCGGTGAGATCGGTTACATCGGCCTGACGGCGTTCGTCCTGAACGTCGTCGTCACCGTGGTCCTCACCTTCGCGCTGAAGGCGCTGAAGGCCCCGGACGGCGTGGACCAGACGAAGCCGTCGGACTACACGGCTGACGCGGGCGACCCGGGTGTGGCGGTGGAACTGCCGCCTGCCACGGCGGGCTCGGCCCACTGAACGGACGCCCCAACCTTGCGACAGCGGGCCGCCGGAGCAATCCGGCGGCCCGTTGTCGTACCCCTCCAATCCACTCAACTCGCCGATACGACACAACATGTGGGGGTGCTTCCAGTGCCCGACACAAGATGTATGCTCATGCTCGCTGTCGCCGCAGGGGAATCCGGTGCGAATCCGGAACTGTCCCGCAACGGTGTACATGTGCGCGTTCGTGCCTCCCGCACGGCTGTGCGCATGTCCAGTCCGAGGACCTGCCGACGGTGTGCCCGGCCGACCGGTCCGGGCGCCTGACGTCCGGGCCTCGTGGAGTGGGCCGGTGGACGCGCGCGTACCCGTAAGGCGTCCGTGTGCCCCGCTGCCCTCCGCAAGGCCCCGTGCCGAGCGAGGGAGAGCCCCCCTGTGACCATCGCGCCAGCCGAACCGGCTTCAGCGACCCCAGTGGCCCCAGTGGAGACTGACGGTCCCGGTACCGCGCTCCTGCGGATCCTGACCGAGCTGACCGCCGACCTTCCCGACGCCGACCCCGGCCGGGTCGCCGCCGCCGCGCTGCGCGGCCGGTCCGCGCGGGCCGATGTGTCGGAGCTGCGCGAGCTGGCCACCGAGGCCGCGGCCGGCCTCATCTCCGAGGACCCCGCCTACTCCCGGCTGGCCGCCCGCCTGCTGACCGTCACCATCGCCGCGGAGGCGGCCTCGCAGGGCGTCACGTCCTTCTCCGAGTCGGTCGCGGTCGGCCACCGGGAGGGCCTGATCGCCGACCGCACCGCCGAGTTCGTACGGCTGCACACGGACCGGCTGAACGCCCTGATCGACGTCGAGGGCGACGACCGCTTCGGGTACTTCGGGCTGCGCACCCTGCACAGCCGGTACCTCCTGCGTCACCCGATCACGCGCCGGGTCATCGAGACGCCCCAGCACTTCATGCTGCGCGTCGCGAGCGGGCTGGCCGAGGACGACACTGTTCGGGGGCTGGACGAAGTCGCCTCGCTCTACCGGCTGATGAGCCGCCTCGACTACCTCCCCTCCTCCCCCACCCTCTTCAACTCCGGTACCCGGCACCCCCAGATGTCGTCCTGCTACCTCCTCGACTCCCCGCTGGACGAGCTGGACTCCATCTACGACCGCTACCACCAGGTCGCCCGCCTCTCCAAGCACGCCGGTGGCATCGGGCTGTCGTACTCCCGGATCCGCAGCCGCGGTTCGCTGATCCGGGGCACCAACGGGCACTCCAACGGCATCGTGCCGTTCCTGAAGACGCTGGACGCCTCCGTGGCCGCCGTGAACCAGGGCGGTCGGCGCAAGGGCGCGGCCGCGGTCTACCTGGAGACCTGGCACTCCGACATCGAGGAGTTCCTGGAGCTGCGCGACAACACGGGTGAGGACGCCCGCCGTACGCACAACCTGAACCTCGCGCACTGGATCCCGGACGAGTTCATGCGCCGGGTGAACGCGGACGCCCTCTGGTCGCTGTTCTCCCCCTCCGACGTGCCCGAGCTGGTCGACCTGTGGGGCGACGAGTTCGACGCTGCCTACCGCAAGGCGGAGGAGGCCGGGCTCGCCCGCAGGACCATCCCGGCCCGTGATCTGTACGGCCGCATGATGCGTACGCTCGCGCAGACCGGCCAGGGCTGGATGACCTTCAAGGACGCGGCCAACCGCACCGCCAACCAGACGGCCGAGCCCGGCAGTGTCGTCCACTCCTCGAACCTGTGCACCGAGATCCTGGAGGTCACGGACGACGGGGAGACCGCGGTCTGCAACCTGGGCTCCGTGAACCTCGGCGCGTTCGTGGTCGACGGGGACATCGACTGGGAGCGGCTGGACGAGACGGTCCGTACCGCCGTCACCTTCCTCGACCGGGTCGTCGACATCAACTTCTACCCGACCGAGCAGGCGGGCCGCTCCAACTCGCGGTGGCGTCCGGTCGGTCTGGGCGCGATGGGCCTCCAGGACGTCTTCTTCAAGCTGCGCGTCCCCTTCGACTCGCCCGAGGCCAAGGCCCTCTCCACGCGCATCGCCGAGCGGATCATGCTCGCCGCGTACGAGGCCTCCGCCGACCTCGCCGAGCGCAACGGCCCGCTGCCTGCCTGGGAGAAGACCCGTACGGCCCGCGGTGTGCTGCACCCCGACCACTACGACGTGGAGCTGACCTGGCCCGAGCGCTGGTCGGCGCTGCGGGAACGTATCGCCGCGACCGGGATGCGCAACTCCCTGCTCCTGGCGATCGCGCCCACCGCCACCATCGCCTCGATCGCCGGGGTGTACGAGTGCATCGAGCCGCAGGTCTCCAACCTGTTCAAGCGCGAGACGCTGTCCGGCGAGTTCCTCCAGGTCAACTCGTACCTGGTACGGGAGTTGAAGGACCTCGGCGTGTGGGACGCCCGCACCCGTGAGGCGCTGCGCGAGTCGAACGGCTCGGTGCAGGACTTCGCGTGGATCCCGGCCGACGTACGGGCCCTGTACCGCACGGCGTGGGAGATCCCGCAGCGCGGGCTGATCGACATGGCCGCCGCCCGGACGCCGTTCCTCGACCAGGCGCAGTCCCTGAACCTGTTCCTGGAGACGCCGACCATCGGCAAGCTCTCCTCGATGTACGCGTACGCCTGGAAGTCGGGCCTGAAGACGACGTACTACCTGCGCTCGCGCCCGGCGACCCGCATCGCCCGTGCCGCGCAGGCCCAGGCGCAGCCCGAGAAGACCATCCCCGTCCAGCAGGCCGCCGACCCCGACGCCGTCGCCTGCTCCCTGGAAAACCCCGAGTCCTGCGAGGCCTGCCAGTAATGAGCTCCACCCACGCCGAAAAGAACCTTCTCGACCCGGGCTTCGAACTGACCCTCCGCCCCATGCGCTACCCGGACTTCTACGAGCGCTACCGGGACGCCATCAAGAACACCTGGACCGTCGAGGAGGTCGACCTCCACTCGGACGTCTCCGACCTGGCGAAGCTGTCCGAGGGCGAGCAGCACATGATCGGCCGGCTGGTCGCGTTCTTCGCGACGGGCGACTCGATCGTGGCCAACAACCTGGTGCTGACGCTGTACAAGCACATCAACTCCCCCGAGGCGCGGCTCTACCTGAGCCGGCAGCTGTTCGAGGAAGCCGTGCACGTCCAGTTCTATCTGACGCTGCTGGACACGTATCTCCCCGACCCGGAGGACAGGGCCGCTGCGTTCGACGCGGTGGAGAACATCCCGTCCATCCGCGAGAAGGCGGAGTTCTGCTTCAAGTGGATCAACGAGGTCGAGAAGCTGGAAAGCCTGCAGACACAGGCCGACCGCCGCCGGTTCCTGCTCAACCTGATCTGCTTCGCCGCGTGCATCGAGGGCCTGTTCTTCTACGGGGCCTTCGCGTACGTCTACTGGTTCCGCAGCCGGGGTCTGCTGCACGGCCTGGCCACCGGCACGAACTGGGTCTTCCGGGACGAGACCATGCACATGAGCTTCGCGTTCGAGGTGGTCGACACCGTCCGCAAGGAGGAGCCGGAGCTGTTCGACGAGCAGCTTCAGCAGCAGGTGACCGACATGATGCGGGAGGCGGTCGAGGCGGAGCTCCAGTTCGGCCGCGACCTGTGCGGTGAGGGCCTGCCGGGGATGAACACCGAGTCGATGCGCCAGTACCTGGAGTGCGTCGCCGACCAGCGGCTGGCCCGCCTCGGCTTCGCCCCGGTGTACGGCTCCGAGAACCCCTTCTCCTTCATGGAGCTGCAAGGGGTCCAGGAGCTGACCAACTTCTTCGAGCGACGCCCGTCGGCGTACCAGGTGGCCGTGGAGGGCACGGTCGACCTCGACGAGGACTTCTGACGCCACGTCACTGATGGTGCCGGGCTTACCGAAGAGTAAGCCCGGCACCATGAAGCGCGGGGCCTGGTCCATGGACCGTCCATCGGCCGTCCATGGACCTCCTATGGAGCGGCAAAGTTCTTCCGGCGCATCTGTTCCGGTCTCGTGGGCCCCGGCTACTTTCTGGCCAACCTGTCATGCGCACAACGGCATCACGGACCGTTCAAAGTGTCATGCCCCTGACGATAACGCGCACTGCTGCCGCTACGCGCGTCACAGGCCTGCCACCAGCGTCGAGAACCCCACTCCCACGACGGAGGCAGTACCCCCATGCGTGAGACACCCACCGGTAAGCCCGGCCGGAGCCTGCGAAGACTCCTGGTCGCCGCCGTACCCGCCGCCCTCGGCCTCGCCGGACTCGTCGCGGTGCCGGCACACGCGGCGCCCGCGGCGCACACGACCGCGCCCACCTCGCACGTCACCCAGAACTCCAAGGCCCTCACCTCCCCGGACCGGCAGACGTTCCACTCGACCGGCAAGGCCGGCCAGAAGGTGCCGACCACGCATCTCTGCGCCACCGCCAAGCCCGGCCAGGTGTCCTGTTTCGCCCAGCGCCGGACCGACATCAAGCAGCGACTGGCCGCCGCGGTCGCCGCCGCGCCCTCCGGGCTCAGCCCGGCCAATCTGCACAGCGCCTACAACCTCCCCTCAACGGGCGGCTCCGGCCTGACAGTTGCCGTGGTCGACGCGTACAACGACCCCAACGCCGAGTCGGACCTGGCCACTTACCGTTCGACGTACGGTCTGTCCGCCTGCACCAAGGCCAACGGCTGCTTCAAGCAGGTGAGTCAGACGGGTTCGACGACCTCGCTGCCGACCAACGACACCGGTTGGGCCGGCGAAGAGGCGCTCGACATCGACATGGTCAGCGCCGTCTGCCCCAACTGCAGCATCATCCTCGTCGAGGCCAACTCCGCCACCGACTCCGACCTCGGCACCGCCGAGAACGAGGCCGTGGCGCTCGGCGCGAAGTTCGTGTCCAACAGCTGGGGCGGCGACGAGGCGTCCTCCCAGACGACCGAGGACACCTCGTACTTCAAGCACCCCGGTGTCGCGATCACGGTCAGCGCGGGTGACAGCGCGTACGGCGCCGAGTACCCGGCAACCTCCCAGTACGTGACCGCCGTCGGCGGCACCGCCCTCTCCACGTCCTCCAACTCCCGCGGCTGGACCGAGTCCGTGTGGAAGACCAGCAGCACCGAGGGGACCGGATCCGGCTGCTCGGCGTACGACGCCAAGCCGAGCTGGCAGACCGACACCGGGTGCGCCAAGCGCATGGAGTCGGACGTCTCCGCCGTCGCCGACCCCGCCACCGGTGTGGCCGTCTACGACACCTACGGCGGCTCCGGCTGGGCCGTCTACGGTGGCACGAGCGCCTCGGCGCCGATCATCGCGGGCGTGTACGCACTGGCCGGCACCCCGGGTTCCAGTGACTACCCGGCGAAGTACCCCTACAGCCACACGAGCAACCTGTACGACGTCACCAGCGGCAACAACGGCTCCTGCACCACCTCGTACTTCTGCACCGCGGCCACCGGCTACGACGGTCCGACCGGCTGGGGCACCCCCAACGGCACCACCGCCTTCACCTCGGGCTCCACCAGCACGGGCAACACGGTGACCGTCACGAACCCGGGCACCCGGACAACCACCACCGGCAGTGCGGTCAGCCTGCAGATCAGCGCGACCGACAGTGCGTCGGCGACCCTCACCTACAGCGCGAGCGGTCTGCCGACCGGGCTGTCGATCAACGGCTCGACCGGCCTGATCTCCGGTACGGCGTCCACCGCGGGCACCTACCAGGTCACCGTGACCGCGAGCGACAGCACCGGCGCCTCCGGTTCCGCCTCGTTCAGCTGGACCGTCGGGTCGAGCAGCAGCACCTGCACCTCGTCCCAGCTGCTCGGCAACCCCGGCTTCGAGTCGGGCAACACCACCTGGACCGCCTCCACCAGCGTCATCGGCAACTCCACCAGCGAGGCGGCGCACGCCGGCTCGTACTACGCCTGGCTGGACGGCTACGGCTCCGCGCACACCGACACGCTGTCCCAGTCGGTGACCGTGCCCAGCGGCTGCAAGGCCACCTTCACCTTCTACCTGCACGTCGACACCAAGGAGACCTCCACCAGCACCGCCTACGACAAGCTGACGGTCACCGCCGGCTCGACCACCCTGGCGACGTACTCGAACCTCAACGCCGCCTCGGGCTACGCCCAGAAGTCCTTCGACCTGTCCTCGTACGCCGGCTCCACCGTCACCCTGAAGTTCAGCGGTGTCGAGGACTCCTCGCTCCAGACCAGCTTCGTCCTCGACGACACCGCCGTCACGACCAGCTGACCACCACCGCACCCCGGGCCCCGGTCGCCGCCTTCGCGGCCGGGGCTCCGGTGTGGGGTCAGTCGTGGGACACGTGAGGGACAGGTGTGGGATCCGGACGTGCGGGTGACACGTCGAAGGAAAGAGGAGGCCCACCCATGTGCCGAACGACCCGCCGCCGCACGACCCTCGCCCTCGTGGCATTCACCCTCGCACTCACCGTCGCAGGCTGCGCCGACCGGACCGACAGCGGCAAGGACGGCGGCAACAGCGCGCCGACTCCCGTGGGCTGTACGGCGGTGACAACGCTCGGCGCCCGCGACAGCGGCCGTACGGTGTGCCTGGCGGTGGGCGACACGGTCCGCATCAGCCTGGACGGAACCTCCGAGCGGCCCTGGAAACCGGTCACCCTGAGCGGTCCCGGCCTGACGGCCACCAACAGCGGGCTCGTCCTGCCACCCGGCGACGCGAGCGCCGCCTTCAAGGCCGTATCGGCAGGCAGGACCCGGCTGGAGTCCACGCGGCCACTGTGCGCCGCCCGGACCGGCCAGGTCTCGTGCCGGGGGATTCAGGAGTGGCGGGTCACGGTGGTGGTGAAGTAGCGCTGCCGCCGTGCGGGGAGCGCCCTGGGGCCGACTCGCTCGATCTCCCGGCGGGTCCGCCGGGCCTCGCGGAGCTGGCGGTCGATGCGCCGGTCGTGGGCCAGCCCGATCAGGGACGGGAGGGCGAGGACCACGAAGATCGCGACGACGACGAGTGTTCCGACGATGCTGTCCGTTGCTGTGTTCATGGACATTAGTCTCGCGCCGAACACTCCTGACCGTCAGTGGCAGGACTGCCGCACACCCTCGATTTCCTGCCAATACCGAGGCACACTGGCAGCATGCTCGAAAACGTGGCCGTCGTACTGCTCGACGGAGTGCATCCCTTCGAACTCGGCGTCGTCTGCGAGGTCTTCGGCCTCGACCGCAGCGACGAGGGCCTGCCGGTGTACGACTTCGCCGTCGCCTCGGCCGAGGGCCCGACGCTGAGCACCCACGCGGGCTTCTCCGTGGCTACGGAACACGGGCTTGAGCGTCTTGAGACGGCCGACCTGATCGCCGTACCGGCCGGGCAGACCTATGCGGACCGGGAGTATCCGCCGGAGCTGCTGGACGCGCTGCGGCGGGCCGTGGAGCGCGGGGCGCGGGTGCTCAGCGTCTGTTCCGGGGTCTTCGTGCTCGCCGCCGCGGGACTGCTGGACGGCCGACGCTGCACGGTGCACTGGCGGCACGCCGACGAGCTGGCCCGGCGCTATCCGAGGGCCCGGGTCGAGCCGGACGTGCTGTACGTCGACGCGGGACCGGTGATCACCTCCGCCGGTACGGCCGCCGGGATCGACGCCTGTCTGCACCTCGTACGGCAGGAGCACGGGCCCGAGGTCGCCAACGCCATCGCCCGCCGGATGGTCGTACCGCCGCACCGGGACGGCGGGCAGGCCCAGTACATCGAGCGGCCCCTGCCCAGGTCGCGGTGCGACACCGTCGGGGACGTGCTGGTGTGGATGGAGCGCCATCTCGACGAGGAGGTGACCGTCGAGCAACTCGCCGAGCGCGCCCACATGTCGCCCCGCACCTTCGCCCGCCGCTTCCAGCAGGAGACCGGTACCACGCCCTACCGCTGGATCCTGCGGCAACGCGTGCTGCTGGCACAGCAGTTGCTGGAGGCCACGGACGAGACGATGGACGCGATCGCCTGGCGCACCGGGTTCGGCAACGCGGCGGCGCTGCGCCACCAGTTCGTACGGTCGCTGGGGACCACCCCGCAGGCGTACCGGCGTACGTTCAAGGGCCCGGAGGCCGCCTGAACGTACGCCTGCTCCACCGCCCGAACCCCTTCAGCGGGGTACCGCCCGGAGCAGCATCCGGTCCGGATGCAGGGTGATGCCCACGCGGACCGCGTCGCGCGATCCGGGCACCCGTTCGAAGCGCCACTTCCGCGCCACCTCGGCCGTGAGAATGGTCAGCATGGCCATCGAGAAATGGTCACTCGGACACTTGCGGTTGCCCACGCCGAACGGGGTCATCGCGTACTTGGGCAGGTCCTTGACACGTTCCGGAAGCCAGCGGTCGGGGTCGAACTCGGTGTTCCGCTCGTACGAACGCGGATCACGCTGTATCGCGTACGGGCTGTACACGAGATCGGCACCGGCCGGAATCCGATAGCCGCCCAGCTCGGTCTCGGCCACCGCCCGCCGCGTCAATATCCAGACGGGCGGCTGCAAACGCATCGTCTCGACGATGACATTGTTCGTGTGCGCCAGCTTGCGGACGTCCGCGAATGCTACCGGCCGGTTGCCCCCGACCGATTCGGCCTCCTCTGCGACCTTGTCGGCGTGTTCCGGCTGTTCGGCGAGGACCTGGAGCAGGGACATGATCGTGGAGGCGACGGTTTCGGCGCCCGGGGTGACTATGGCGATGACCTGGTCGTGGATCTCCTGTTCGCCTATGGGGTCGCCATTCCCGTCCTTCGCCGTCAGCAGCGCCGTCAGCAAATCGTCCGGATTTTGACCGGATGCCCGGCGCTCGGCCACGATCTCGTCGACGACAAGATGCATATCGGCCAGGGCCCGGTTGAATTTGAGGTTGGCCGGCAGCGGAAGCCGGTAGAGCGGTCCCGCCGGGATCACCATGCGCCGGTACATCCCCAGGAACACCGTGGCGAGCGCGGCGCACAGGCGTTCGGCCCGTTCGTCCATGTAGTCGCCGCGCAGCAGACACCGGGCCGCGATGCGCACGGCGATCCGGAAGGACTCGGCGGTGCAGTCGATGATCTCACCCGGCTGCCAGCGCCGGGCGAACGCCTGCGCCTCCTCCGCCATGATCGGCCCGTACTCGGGGAGGACGTCCAGCCTGAACGCGGGCTGGATGGTGCGCCGTTGACGCCGGTGGGTGGGACCGTTGGCGGTGGCCACGCCCTCCTTCCCGAGCAGCCCTTCGAGGGACTCCCACAGCGGACCGCCGATGATGTAGTCGGGGTTCAGCGCGAGTTCCCCGACCAGTTCCGGCGCGGTGGCGGCGTACACCGTCTTGGGGCCGAGTTTCAGCCGTACGACGTCGCCGTGGTCGCGGAGCCGGGCGAACCAGCCCAGCGGGTCGCGGACCAGCTGCCAGCCGTGGCCGAGGAGCGGGACACCGCCGCCCGCGAAGGGCGGATCGGGCAGCTCCCTGGTGTGGAGGGACACGGGACGTACTGATTCGACGGTCATTTCTCACCTGCCGCTTCGTTGTTGACGTACGGGGGTGTGGAGCGGTCGTCCCAGTTGTCGACCATGTAGCGGCCGGACTCGTGGTGGAACCAGTAGACGGAACTGAACCAGTTCCGCATATTGCCGAGGCAGGCGCCGACGGCGATGCTTGTCTGCTTTCCCCGTGCGCTGCCGTCGTCGAGCGATTCGGCGAACCTGCGCACTTCCTGTTCCACCGAGAGGAATTCCAGAATGGTCCCCTCGACCCGGCTCCTGACTTCCGTGATGGCCTCTTCGAGTGTGAGCCCCTCGTGCCGGATGAGACTGATCCCGAGATTGTGCACCTCGTCGCCCGCGATTTCCTTCGGGAGTGAGCAGAGGTCGTTGTACCAGGCGGCGAATTCCTGGCTCAGCAGCGCCGCCCGATGGAATGCGGGATGTTTCCTCACCACGGCAGGGAGTTCACATCCCGCGCTCGGTTCCAGAAGATCGGTCCAGATCCAGTGCGCGAAGGTGAGCCGCCGAAGTTCTAGGTACTCCTCGACTTTCGGCACGGTTCCGTTTGTGCGGTTTCGGAATTCCCGGTCGTACGCGTCGATAACCTCGTGGAAGTGCCGCGCGAAGCGGGCGTTCCACCTCCTGCCCAGGAACGAGTACAGGCGCAGCACACTGTCCGCGAACCCCGCGACCAGCGGGTCCCGGTGGTACAGGTACAGCCCGGGTGCGTCCAGCGCGGCATGGAGCCGACCCCTGAGATGCCGCCAGGCGGCGGGCCGGCCGTGCACGATGTCCCGGTCGTGACGGTCGTCCCAGACGAAGAACCAGGCACTGAAGTCCGCTATCGCCTGGAGTACGTCGTCCGGGGCGCCGAGGTAGTACCCCGCCATGAGGTCGGTGTAGCAAAGTCCGTCGGCATATTCTGCGACCTTGCCTGCCGACATGAGGCGTTTTTCCAGCAGCCAGCCCCTGGTCTTCTCCTGCAGTCGGGGCCAATACGGATGCAGTTGCCGGGGAAACGCCGCCTCGATCATCGGTAAGGCCAGTGAAGGTGGGATCGCTACCGCTGGTGTCGCCGGTGAGGTGCTGTGTGGGAAAGCAGGCACGAACAAACCCCTCTCAGCCGCGAGTTGGCGCAACACCCCTCCCGCTGTGCCGGGCGTGCGCCGTTGCGTATCCCCGCAGTTCCCATTCAGCACCACAACTGACCGTTCTGGGAACGGATTTGCTTCCTTCACTACCCCAAGCTGCCGAGATTCGCCTCTCAACTGACTGGTTCTGGATCACTGAAGACGTACTTGAGTCCATGTTTCGATCGAACGTACGACAGACACACGAACGGCTCCTGGTCAGGACATCATCCTGACCAGGAGCCGTTCGCGTGTACCGCTGCCTCAGAGGTTGTCAGAAGTTGTCAGTCGTTCGCGACCACGGGGTACCGGGGCTCGTTCTCAGCCATCTGCCGCAGGGCGTCCTTGCGCTCGCGCTTGGAGAGCCGGTCGATGTACAGGTACCCGTACAGGTGATCGGTCTCGTGCTGCAGACAGCGCGCGAAGTAGCCGGTGCCGCGCACCTTGATCGGGTTGCCCTTCTCGTCCTGCCCGGTCACCTCGGCATAGTCGGGCCGGGCGAGCGGCGCGTACGCGGTGGGCACCGAGAGGCAGCCCTCGTTGCTGTCGTCGAGCCGGCGCCGGTCGGCGGGCAGCTCGACAAGCTTCGGGTTGCAGATGACACCGGTGTGCCGGGCGCCCTCGTCGTCGGGGCAGTCGTAGATGAAGACCTTCAGGTCGACGCCGACCTGATTGGCGGCCAGGCCGACGCCCTCGGCGGTGCGCTGGCTGGCGAACATGTCCGCGACCAGCTGGTCCAGCTCCGCGCCGAACTCGGTCACGTCCTGGCACTCCTTGTGCAGCACCGGGTTGCCGACGACCGTGATGGGCCGCGAGGTCCCGCGCTCACGCCAGGCGGCCTCGCGCTCCTCGCCGTCCTCGGTGTCGATGACGAAGCCCTCGTCGTCCACGGGAAGCACGCCCACGTGCTGCTGATCGGTGTCCTGCTGCGCCATGACCGACGATGCCTTCCTCAAACAAACGGGGGGAGAGTTGCTGATACAGGGTACGGGCAGCGCCCCGCAGGGGCGCGCCCGTCAGGGGCGCGGGGAACTGCGCGACAAGCCACGACGGACCCGCAGTCGGCGAGGTACCTAGCAAACCTCTTCCAGATCCCGCCAGTCCCGAGTCTCCGGACTGTCGGCAACCCACCCGTCCAGCAACCCCCGCACAAGCGAGGCAGGCGCAGCAATGCCACATTCCCGCTCGGGCGCCCACAGCTGCCCGTCCGTACGATGCCCCAGCGGCCCGGGATGACCGGGCTCACTGTGATCGTGCGGATCGAGATGCTCCCCGTCCCCCTCGTCGGACGGCATCCGGGACTCCGAGCACATACGGCACAGCAACCGCACCGACGACGACCAGTCCTCGGCAGCGAACCCCGCGTCGGACGCCAGCCGCTCCAGCGCGTCCCGGTCCTCCTCGGCGGCGGCCTCCAGGAGGACCACCCAGGTGGGCACCGGCGAGGGCGCCCACAGCTCGATCTCGTCGAACACGGGGTAGGAGTGCCCGGCCACGGTGGTCCGCTCACCGTGCGGCACGCCGTCGTGCAGCACGACCTCGCCCCAGCGCCGCCCGGAGGACGGCAGCGGAATCGACAGCACCTCCATCCGGGCGGGGTCCAGCCGCCGCCCCCACACAACCTCGGCCTCACCCTCGGGCGACAGCCGTACGGCCGCGCTGCCCAGGTCCATCCCGACCGGCTCACCGGCGGCGGTGGCGCCCCCGGGCACCCGCAGCCCGTACGCCTGCCAGGCCCGCCGGGCCAGCGGCCAGTCCTGCAGGGCGGTGGCCGCGATGCCCACGTTCCACCAATCGGGGGCCCCGGTCTCCCGGTCGAGCAGCGCGACGGCACGGAGTCCCGCGGCCCTCGCCTGCTCCCAGTCGTGCCGGAACTTGTGCAGCAGGGCGAGGTTGAACCAGGACTCGGACAGCCAGGGTTCAAGATCGGCGGCACGTGTAAGCAACGCGCCCGCGTCCTCGTACCGCCCGTCGCCGATCAGCGTGAACGCCCGGTCGGTGGCCTGCCGCCATGAGGCGGAGGGCCGGTGCCGCCCCTTGCCGAAGATCCTCACGATTCCCGCCTGCCAGTGCCGTGGAGTGGGCCGGCTTCTGCCCCCGTACAGCCTCTCCCTCGCATCCAACCACGGACCGCTGGAGGGGCGCTCATTACCCATGGGTTACCCAACCGAGGGCAGCGTAAGACCGTCCACCCCTCTCCCACCACCATCTTCAACCGATGCGCTCCCGGACGACTCCGCCGTTCCTGGCGAGCACCCGGGCGAGGGACTCCACCACCTCGGGCTGATAGTCCCGTCCCGTTCCGAGCCGCAGCTCCTCCAGAGCCCGCAGCGGACCGCCCGCTCCGGCGTCCCGCACCTTCTCCTCGTACGCGTTGACGGCCCGCACGATGCGCGCGGAGACCGGCTGCTCCCGGTAGGGATCGGCCTGCCGCTCCACGACCACTGCGACCGCCGCGGCCACTCCCGTCTGCCGTACGACGGCCCCGCCGAGCAGCGCGATCCGGCGCTGTTCCGCCAGGGGGAGTACGGCCGTGGCCCCGGCCGGTACCGGGTCGACAAGGCTGAGCTGCCCGATGTCGTGCATGAGGGCCGCGTACTCCAGCACGGTCAGTTCCGCCTCGGACAGCCCCAGCTCCCGACCCACCGCCCGGCTGAGCACCGCGACGCGACGGGCGTGCCCGGCCGGGGTGTACCCGGCGATCTCGGTGGCGCGGGCCAGGGAGGCGATCGTCTGCCGATAGGTGGCCCGCACGGCCGCGTACCGCCGGAAGGCGACCTGCGTGAGGAGCAGCGGCAGCGAGAAGACGGGCAGCGCCCAGAGCCCGACAACGGCGACGGCGAGCGCCATGACCACCCCGGTGGCGCACACGGCGGTCCCGATCCCCAGCACGGCCCGCAGCTCGTCCCGCAGCAGCGGACCGAAGGGCCAGCCGGTCCGCGAGTGGGCGAGCGCGGCGGCGAGTACGGCGTCGCAGAGCGCGGTGAGCACGAGCAGCGCGACAAGCAGCAGGACGTACGCGGGGCCGCCCCAGGCCTCGAACACGCCCTGGTTGTACAGGGGTTGGAAGCAGGTGGCGGCGAACCCGGCGGTGAGCACCCGGCGAGCGAGGTGGTCGGCGGTCGGCCCCTGCCCGCGCGCGACGTGCGGGACGCAGCCGACGAGGGTGGCCGCGACGACGACGGCCACGACCTGGAGGGCACCGTGGTGCGTGGCCCGCCCCGCGTCCTCCCCGAGCAGCGCGTAGGACAGTGCCCCGGCGGCGGCGAGCGGCGCCGCCTCCCGCGACTCGGGCCCGCTCCACCGGGTCAGCTCCCCGACCGTGACCAGCAGCCCGAAGGCGAGCGCGACGGCACGCCCGTCGAGGCCGGACCAGAGGGTGTGGGCGAGGGAGAGGAGCGTGAGGAGGGCGGCGACGGCGTGAACGAGACGTCTCATGTCACCCCACCTTCGCCACGAACCTGCATGGGAAGGGGAAGGGGAAGGGGAAGGCTGCCTGAGCCGGGAAGGGGGAGGGGAACGGGGTCGAGGTCGGGGCCATGACCGAGGGTGGGGCCGGGATCGGGATCAGGGTGCGTTGGAGTCCGACCGGAGTCGGGCGGAGTGGCCGGGTGATCACGACGGGACCGGACCCCGTCCGCTGTCACCGCCGGATGCCAGCCACCCCGTCGGCCAAGCGCACGCGCCAGCGCCCCCACCATCACCGGATCGAACTGAGTCCCCGCGCACCTTTGCAACTCCGCCAGAGCAACCCGCACCGGCCGGGCCCGACTGTACGACCGCGTCGACGTCATCGCGTCGAACGCGTCCGCGACGGCGACCACGCGCGCGAACTCCGGGATCTGGCTGCCGACGAGCCCGTAGGGGTACCCGCTCCCGTCCAGCCGCTCGTGATGGTGCAGGATCGCCGACCGGGCCTCCCCCAGGAAGCCGATCCCCCGGACCATCTCGTGCCCGTACTCCGGGTGCAGCTCGATCACCCGCCGCTCCTCCGGGGTCAGCGGCCCGTCCTTCCGCAGCAGTCGGGTGGGAACGCCCAGCTTGCCCACGTCGTGCAGGATCCCGGCGAAGCGCAGTACCTCCACCCGCTCGTCGTCCATGCCCAGTTCCCGCGCGATCATCACCGACGCCTGTCCGACGCGCTCGCTGTGCCCGCGCGTGTACCCGTCCTTGATGTCGACGGCCTGCACGAGCGCCCTGATCGTCGCCTGGTGCGCCGCCCGCTCCCGGTGGTACTGCGCGAACACCCACCACGACACCCACATCGGCAGCAGCACGAGCAACGCGGCCACGGGCCCGTACGGGCCGCGCCACAGGACGGCCATCATCAGCCCGGCGAGCCCGTGCACCCCGACCGGCACCAGTGACCGTACGAACAGCCCCCGCCAGGCCAGCCGCACCGGCACCCGCTCGGCGAGCGCCAGGATGCCTCCGTCAAGCAGGGCCAGGACCAGGCAGAACGCGACCACGGCCACCCCGGCGGTGACCAGCGCGTACGGGAACCCGGAGGAGTCGACCGCGTCCGGTCCGCCGAGCGACCAGTGCACCCGTGAGGCCGTCCAGGCGCCGATCCCGAGCTGTCCGGCCCGCCAGAGCCGGCGCGGCCAGGGCGTCCGCTCACCGCCCCGCACCAGCAGCGCACCCGGCAGCGGCACGAGGGCGGCAGCCGCGGGTGGCAGCAGGAAGGCGCCGGCGAGCAGGACGGGCGTGTGCCAGCGGGGCGGCCCGCCGCCCGCGCCCCCGGGACCGGCGGCGCCGGTGCCCTCGTACCCCCGGCCCCCGCCGAACCGGCCGACCGCGAGCTGCTCGCAGGCCGCGCACAGCGCGGCGAACAGCGCCACGGCGCCCCAGGGAGCGTGCGCGAACCGGACGGGCGCCGCGCAGAGGACGGCCCCCACGGCGACGGCGATGACGTAGACACGCGCCCACGGCGTGATCGAGCGCATGGCGCTCCCTCCCCCGTGTCCCGGACCGGGGCCGGCCGGGCTGACGTTGACACAAGCCTGTTCAGGCTCCGGGACATGGAGGATAGGGCGGCCGGCGGCGGCCGTACGGAGGCATCGACCGAATCTCAGGCCTCAGGAGCCGCAGATTAGCCCGTTAGGGTGAGGTTCCGGAGCCGCCGTGAGCCGCCGCCATATCGGCTCAGTACGCCACATCCGCCGCCAGGACCTTGGTCAACTCCTCGACCGTGGCCGGGGATTCACGCTGGAACGCGGCGATGTCCAGCCCGTCGTCACCCATGACGGTCAGCAGCGCGCGTTCGCCGACGGCCAGCACGATGACATGCCCGGAGCCGCACCGGGCGACCACCTCGCGCAGGGCTCCGACCTTCGCCTGCTCGGCGATCCGGCGGCTCACCCCGAGCGTCGCGGCGGCGAGCGCCGCGACCGACTCGGGGTGCACGGTGTCCGCGTCGGCCACGACGAGAAGTCCGTCCACCGTGGACAGGACGCTCTCGGAGACTCCCATCACCCGGTCCCGCAACGAGGTCAGGATGTCCGTCAGCTGGGAGGAGCGGGAAGACTGGGGAGACTCGGAATTGTCGCTGAGGGGACTCGGAGGGCTCAGGGGACCCATGGGACGTACTCCTTGCGGTCAGTCGGGCTCAGGAAGAGCACCCAACGCATGGCGGACCCGCCGCAGCGTCTCGACAGAGGGTTGGTCGGCGGCCAGTTCTTCGGCCGAAGGGCCCAGCAGGGCAGGGTTCGCGGCACCCCGTACGGGAAGCGGCTTCCGCACGGGCAGGGAGGGTGCGCTCACACCCGGGTCGTCGCGGTCCGCGTTTCCCTCATCGCGTCCCTCGTCGTTTCCGTCTTCGTGTCCCTCGTCGTTTCCGTCAGCGCTTCGGTCGGTGCCTCGGTCAGCACTTCGGTCCGTGCCTGGGTCATCTCTTCCATCGTCCGCACTCACTTCCCCCCTTTCTCTCCGCCGCGGGGCATGCGCCTCGGCAGCGGCTCGGTTCTCGACGGCACCGGCGGCGAGCCGGTGGCCGGCGTACGGCCAGGGGTGACCCGCGGCGCCGTACTGGACCGACCGCCGGGGACGGTCGGGGTCTCCCACCGGAGGAACACGAGCGTCTGCATGCGGATCAGGTCCAGCATCACGGCGTACAGCCCGCGCCCCAGCGCGAAGGCGATGTCCCGGGCCGTACGGCGCCCGTTGACCTGGTTCAGAACATCCTCGTGCCGACCGGACAGCGGCCCCTCCACAACCCCCATGCCCGGTACGGGGCGCACGCGGGTCAGTTCGCCCGGCGGTCCCCACAGGCGGATGAGCAGCGCGATGCGTCGAGTGGTCTCGGCGGTCAACTGCCGTGGCTCCACGCCCGGTCGGGCGAGAAGCGTCGGCTCCGGGTCGCTCAGCTCCCAACTGCCCGGCGCGCCCAGCGACATGGCGAAGGCCGCGTCGAACACGGCGGCCGTGCAGATGATTTCGAGTTCGGCGGCGCCCACCAGTCCGTCGGCGACCAGGCGTTCACCGAGCAGGTCCGCGTCGCGCTGTGCGGCGCACGCGGCGAGCCAGTCCTCGTCGCCGATCCGGCCCGAGGTCAGCAGTGTCGAGGTGGTGGTCGGCGCACCGGGTGTCTCGATCGCGCCCACCAGACCGTCGCGCAGATGGAGCGTGCCGCCCGGGGTGCCCGCGACCCGTACCGTGCCGCTGAACCCCTCTTCGCGCAGCCCCAGCAGCAGTGCGGGCAGATTGCGCGCGGCGGATGCCCTCATGCACTCACCCGCGCTCTCGTACCGGTCGTACGGGTGGGGCAGGCTCTGCCGGTCGGGCCCGTCATGCCAGCACCTCGCCGGCCAGGTCGCCCATGCTCCGCGCGGCGAGTGCGAGGTTGGCCCGCTCCCGGTCGAGTCCGGCCGTCAGCAGCAGCGGGTCGCCGGCCGGGCGGCCCACCGTGACCAGGACCTGGTGGCGTCGCAGGCTGGTCGTGACGACGCTCTCCAGCTCGCCCTCGGCGCCCGCCCGGCCCAGCCGTTCGGCGACGAGCGCGGCGAACTCGGAGCTCTCCGAACCGTCCCCGGCCTCGGCGGTGTCGCCCGCCACTCCGTAGGTGAGGCCGGTGACGGCGTCGACGAGGGCGACACCGGTGACGCCGGGGGAGTCGAGGAACCTGGCCAGCGAAGTCTCAACTGCCGTCGACATTTCGCCATTCCCCCTTCGCGTACGACCACTGCGCAGTACTTTGAGCGACAACTTTCGTAACGCACAACAAAGTTGATGTTTTGTGACCCGCAAGTCGCCTGAGTTCGATCGTAGTTGCACGGACAGCGACCGGTCAGCGTCACTGAGGAATTGGGGCAGCAGAATGAACATCGAGACAGCGCTCAAGGAAGCCATGACCGTGGACGGGGCGCTCGGAGTGGCCCTCGTCGACTACGACAGCGGCATGTCGCTCGGCACCCTCGGCGGCGGCCCGGGCCTGGACCTGGAACTCGCGGCGGCGGGCAACACCGAGGTCGTGCGGGCCAAGATGCGCACGCTGGCCTCGCTGGACATGAACGACAGCATCGAGGACATCCTCATCACGCTGGGCAAGCAGTACCACCTGATCCGCCCCCTGGCCAGCAGCAAGGGCGCGCTCTTCCTGTACATCGCGCTCGACCGGTCGCGCAGCAACCTGGCGCTGGCCCGGCACAGCCTGAAGAGGATCGAGAACGGCCTGGACGTCTGAGGTTCCGGGCCCGGAAGAAAAGATCAAAGGAAGAAACGACGATCGGCCCCGCTTTCGCGGGGCCGACGACGTACGGCGATGTCAGCTCTCGGCAGCCACATCGTGGTCGGGCACGGCCTGCCCGGAGCGGATCATGTCGAGCCGCCCCATGACCTTCGCGCGCAGGTCGGTCGGCACGTCGTCCTGACCGCAGCAGCGCTTGACGAGCTTCTTGACCGCCTGTTCGAGCCCGTACTTCTCCAGGCACGGAGAGCACTCCTCGAAGTGGACCTCGAACTTGGTGCAGTCCGAGTCCGGCATCTCTCTGTCGAGAAACTCGTAGAGATGATCGAGTACTTCACTGCAGTCCGTCTCGTGCGGCTCTCCGCAGCTCATGAGCCCGAGCCTTTCGCTTCGTTCGACTCTCCGGCACCGGCCGGGACCAGGCCACGGTCACGGGCGTAGTCCTCCAGCATGCCGCGCAGCTGACGACGGCCGCGGTGCAGCCGGGACATCACCGTGCCGATGGGTGTCCCCATGATGTCCGCGATCTCCTTGTACGCAAAGCCCTCTACGTCCGCGAGATACACCGCGATCCGGAATTCCTCCGGGATCGCCTGCAGCGCTTCCTTGACGTCCGAGTCGGGCAGGTGATCGAGCGCCTGCGACTCCGCGGAGCGCAGACCGGTCGACATGTGCGACTCGGCACGCGCGAGCTGCCAGTCCTCGATCTCCTCGGCAGCACTGCGCTGGGGTTCGCGCTGCTTCTTGCGGTACGAGTTGATGAACGTGTTCGTGAGAATCCGGTACAGCCACGCCTTGAGGTTGGTGCCCTCACGGAACTGGTGGAAGGACGCGTACGCCTTCGCGTACGTCTCCTGCACCAGGTCCTCGGCATCGGCCGGGTTGCGTGTCATGCGCAGCGCGGCGGAGTACATCTGGTCGAGGAATTCGAGCGCGTCCCGCTCGAAGCGCGCGCTGCGCTCGGCGGTCGACTCACTCCTGCCCGGGCCCTCGGGCTGCTCCGCCTGACCGTGTTCGGTCCCTGCGTCGGTCCCAGTGACCGGACCCACCTCCTCCAGTGCCGTGGTGGGACCGAAACCGATCCCACTCGAATCGGAGGATAGACGAACATCGTGTCCGCCCGCCGCCCGAATAGGGGCGGTCTTCGTCGCGTGCAGCACCGTCCAGTCCAGGTCAGTGCTGCTGCGGCGATTCGGGCAGATGGTCGAACCCATGCGGCGGACTTCCTCTCGTACGGACGGTCACCACACGCTCGTGGTGTCTGATCCGCACAACATCGGTCCGCCGCCCGGCATTCCCGGCCCTCACCCGAGTGACACGGTCCACTCCACGACCCGCCCGGTGATCACCGCCAGCGCCTCCTCCTGTCCGATGGGTGCCCGTTTCGGCACGACGAAACCATGATCGCCGTACGGCACCTCCACCAGCTCGTGCTGCCCCGGCGGGAACTCGGCCGGTTTCCCGAACGGATCGTTGCCGCCCTGGACGACCAGGGTGGGCACCCCGGCCCCGAGCAGTTCGGCGGCCCGCGACTTCTCGGGGCTCCCTGGAGGGTGCAGCGGGAAGGAGAGCGCGAGCACGGCCACGGCGCCCAGTTCCCCGGCCGTACGACAGGCCACGCGGGCCCCGGCGCTGCGCCCGCCCGCGATCACCGGCAGCCCGGGCTTCGCGAGCGCGGGCCAGATTCCCCGCCACCCCGCGTCCAGCGTCTTCGGCGCGGGCGCCACCTTCTTCCCGGCCACCCGCCAGGGCTGCTCGACGAGCGCCACGGTGACACCGTGCGCGGGCAGCTCACCGGCGAGCGCCTGGAGGTCCCGCGCCTCGATGCCCCCACCGGCGCCATGGCCGAGGGCGAGGACGAACCGGGCCTTCGCGGCCGGACGCCAGGTGATGCGGGCGGTGCCCGTGTCGGTCTCGACGGTCTCGGTACGTGTGTCAGAAGGGCTCACGTCAGAAGAGTGTGCCCTCCTCCGGCCCCTCCAGCTCGGTCAGCAGCTCCGGTCCGTTGTTGCGGACGTTGCTCACGGCCGTGGAAACGGGGTAGGCGCGCATCAGCCCGGTGGGCGGCGGCGCGAGCAGTTCGCGCAGGTCGTCCACGTCGGTGCGGGCCGGGTCGAGCCAGGCGTCCCAGTGGTCCGGGGTGAGCATCAGGGGCATCCGGGGGTGGATGTCGGCCAGGGCGCGCGGGCCCTCGGCGGGGGCTGCCGCCAGCGGGGTGGTCTCGGCCTCGGTGGTGATGACGGAGCAGGTCACCCACCAGGCCAGCTCGTGGTCGTCGGGCAGGGTCCGGTCCCGCCAGAACTCGTACAGGCCCGCCATCGCGAACACCGACCCGTCGGCGGGCGTCACGAAGTACGGCTGCTTTCGCGGCCGCTTCTTCCTGCCCTCGACCTCCAGCTCCCGCTCGCCGGCCGCGGTGACCCACTCGTAGTAGCCGTCGGCCGGCAGGATGCAGCGCCGGGTGGTGAAGGCGCGACGGAACGAGGGCTTCTCGTGGACCGTCTCCGCGCGCGCGTTGATCATCCGCGCGCTGCCCTCGGGCGTCTTGGCCCAGGAGGGGACGAGCCCCCATTTCAGCTTCCGCAGCTGCCGAACCGGATGCGGATCCTCGGCGTCCTTGAGAGGACGGTCGAGGACCGCGTAGACCTCTTTGGTCGGGGCCACGTTGTAGTCAGGGGCGAGTGTCTCCTCGGGCTCCCACTTGTCGACCTCAAAGATTCCTGCGAGATCCTCGGGCGCACGACTCGCTGCATACCTACCGCACATACGTGCCACACTGCCAGATTCGAAGCGACGCTAGGGAGCCTCCGCAGACAATGGACAGCACCGCATCCACCTCGCTGGCCGGCCTCTGGGACGAGATATTCGGCAGCCAGCCCGACCCCGACCTGTGGGTGGTGATCGCGACCATGGTGGCCGCGCTCGCCGTGATCGTCCCGCACCCGCTGTGGCGCCTCTCCCGCAACGCGATCACCATCGCGCACGAGGGCGGCCACGGTCTGGTCGCGCTGCTGACCGGCCGTACCCTCACCGGCATCCGTCTGCACTCCGACACCAGCGGCCTCACCGTCAGCCGGGGCAAGCCGCACGGCATCGGCATGATCCTCACGGCCGCCTTCGGCTACACCGCTCCCCCGCTGCTCGGCCTCGGCGGCGCCGCCCTCCTCGCCGCCGGCCACATCACGGCCCTCCTGTGGCTGGCCACGGCACTGCTGCTGGCGATGCTGGTGATGATCCGCAACGCGTACGGCGCCCTCACCGTGTTCGTCTCCGGCGGCACCTTCGTGGTGGTGTCCTGGCTCGCCGGCCCCCAGATCCAGGCGGCGTTCGCCTACGCGGTGGTGTGGTTCCTGCTCCTGGGCGGAGTCCGCCCGGCCTTCGAACTCCAGGCCAAGCGCAGGAGGGGTGGAGCCGGCGACTCGGACGCGGACCAGCTGTCCCGACTGACGCATGTACCGGCGGGCCTGTGGCTCTTCCTGTTCCACGCGGTGAGCCTGTGCTCGCTGATCGGCGGGGGCAGGTGGCTGCTGGAGGTCTAGACGCGCCCCGAAGGGGCGCCGTCCAGGGGCGCGGGGCTGTAACTATTGGCGGCTCCGCCGCCGGGCTCGACCAGCCACAACGGCGCAGCACCCGAAGAACGACCGCCCACTAAAGTAAAGCCATGGCCCCAAACCCCGAAGACCCCGCCCTCTGGCCCGCCCCCACCGCACGCGGAGCCGTCGACGCGACGGTCCACGTGCCCGGGTCCAAGTCCGTCACCAACCGCGCCCTCATCCTCGCCGCCCTCGCCTCGGAGCCCGGCTGGCTGCGCCGCCCGCTCCGCTCCCGCGACACCCTCCTGATGGCAGGCGCCCTGCGGACGATGGGCGTCGGCATCGAGGAGACCGTGTCCTCGAACTCCTCCGTCGCGGGGGCCCCCGACGGCTCCGGCGAGGCCTGGCGCGTGATCCCCTCCGGCCTGCACGGCCCCGCCACGGTCGACGTCGGCAACGCCGGCACCGTGATGCGCTTCCTGCCCCCGGTCGCCGCCCTCGCCGACGGCCCGATCCGCTTCGACGGCGACCCGCGTTCGTACGAGCGTCCGCTGCACGGCGTGATCGACGGCCTGCGGTCCCTCGGCGCCCGTATCGACGACGACGGCCGTGGCGCACTCCCGCTGACGGTTCACGGCAGCGGCGCCCTGGACGGCGGCCCGGTGTCGATCGACGCGTCCTCGTCCTCGCAGTTCGTGAGCGCCCTGCTCCTCTCCGCCCCCCGCTTCAACCAGGGCGTGGAGGTCCGCCACACCGGCGCGACCCTGCCCTCGCTCCCCCACATCCGGATGACGGTCGACATGCTGCGCGCGGTCGGCGCCCAGGTCGACACCCCCGAGTCGGGCGGCGAACCGAACGTCTGGCGGGTCACCCCTGGCGCACTGCTCGGCCGGGACCTGACGATCGAGCCGGACCTCTCCAACGCCCAGCCCTTCCTGGCGGCGGCCCTGGTGACCGGCGGCAAGGTGACGATCCCCGACTGGCCGGCCCGCACCACCCAGCCCGGCGATCGGCTCCGCGAGATCTTCACGGAGATGGGCGGCTCCTGCGAACTCACCGAGTACGGACTGGAGTTCACCGGATCCGGCGCGATCCACGGCATCGACGTGGACCTGAGCGAGGTCGGCGAGCTGACCCCGGGCATCGCGGCGGTGGCGGCCCTCGCGGACTCCCCCTCCACCCTCACCGGGGTGGCCCATCTGCGCCTCCACGAGACGGACCGCCTGGCGGCCCTGACGAAGGAGATCAACGAACTCGGCGGCGATGTGACCGAGACGGCCGACGGCCTGCAGATCCGCCCGCGCCCCCTGCACGGCGGAACCTTCCACACGTACGAGGACCACCGCATGGCGACGGCCGGCGCGATCATCGGTCTGGCGGTGGAGGGCGTACGGATCGAGAACGTGGCGACGACGGCGAAGACCCTCCCGGACTTCCCCGATCTGTGGGCCGGAATGCTCGGGAACTGACGGGCGGACCGGAATCATGCGCCGCTACGGCAAGAACACCGACGAGGACGACATCCGCTCCCGCCCGAACCCCAAGGGCAACCGACCCCGTACGAACATCCGCCCGAAGCACGAGGACGCGGCCGACGGCATGGTCCTCACCGTCGACCGGGGCCGGCTGACCGTCCTGGTCGACGACCGGATCGTCATGGCGATGAAGGCCCGCGAACTGGGCCGCAAGGCCGCGGTGGTCGGCGACCACGTGTCCGTCATCGGCGACCTCTCCGGCAAGAAGGACACCCTGGCCCGCATCGTCCGCATCGGAGCGCGCACCTCGCTCCTGCGCCGCACGGCGGACGACGACGACCCCTACGAGCGGGTGGTCGTCGCCAACGCCGACCAACTCGCCATCGTGACGGCCCTGGCGGACCCCGAACCCCGCCCTCGCCTCATCGACCGCTGTCTGGTGGCCGCGTACGCCGGCGGCCTGACCCCGCTCCTGGTCCTGACCAAGTCGGACCTGGCCCCGCCCGACAAGCTCCTGGAGCTGTACGGCGCCCTGGACATCCCGTACGTCGTCACGAGCCGCCAGGAGCTGGAGAGCGGGGCCGCCGTGGCCCGCGTACGCGAGCAACTGGACGGCAAGATCACGGCGTTCGTCGGTCATTCGGGGGTCGGCAAGACGACCCTGGTCAACGCCCTGGTGTCGAACGACCGGCGGCGCTCGACGGGAATCGTCAACGCGGTGACGGGCCGGGGCCGCCACACCACCACCTCCGCCCTGGCCCTCCCTCTCTCGGGCGACGCGGGCTGGGTGGTCGACACCCCGGGCGTACGTTCGTTCGGGCTGCACCATGTCGACCCGTCCCTCGTGATCCACGCCTTCCCCGACCTGGAACCGGGTACGGAGGGCTGCCCGCGCGCGTGCAGTCACGACGAGCCCGACTGCGCGCTGGACGAGTGGGTGGAGAAGGGGCACGCCGATCCGGCGCGGCTCTACTCCCTGCGCCGGCTGCTGTCGACGCGAGAGCGGACGGAAGGCGACTGACCTCCGCGTTGTTTGGCCGGGTCGACAGCCGGTAAGTGCATAATCGCACCGAGCCGGATCCGAGCGGGACGAAGCAGTCGAAGCAGTCGTTGGCACACGGGAGGGACAAGACATGGCGTGGCTGCTGGTCGTTGTGGCGGGGCTCCTGGAAGTCGGCTTCGCGGTCTGCCTGAAGCTGTCCCACGGCTTCACGCGCCTCTGGCCGACGGTCGCCTTCTGCATCTTCGCCCTCGGCAGCTTCGGCCTGCTGACCCTCTCCCTGAAGAAGCTCGACGTGGGCCCGGCGTACGCGGTGTGGACCGGCATCGGCGCGGCGGGCACCGCGATCTACGGAATGGTCTTCCTGGACGACCTGGTGTCCGTCCTGAAGATCGTCTCGATCAGCCTGGTGATCATCGGTGTGATCGGTCTCCAGCTCTCGGGCTCGTCGCACTAGGCAGCGCGGCCCGCGCCCTCAGTTCCACACGGCAGCACCTTCCGACCCCTGCCACACGCTCCGTACGAGGCCGGCGACGCCGCCCTCCCCCGGGGGCGCGGCGACACAGGACAGGGCGAGCCGGACGGCCAGTTCGCAGGTACGGGACATCTCGGCCACGTCCGACTTGGCGGCCCCGGCGCCGGACAGCACGATCACGGCGCGGTCCCGGACGAGCGCCACGAAGTCGCCGGGCGAGGGCAGCGGCCCGTCGGCCCGTCGCTGCGCGGGCACCACGGCGGAGGACGGCACGGCGGACAGCGTCGGCGAGGGCAGCCGTTCGCTCCAGGAGCCGGTCAGCAGGGCCCGTACGAGGACGTTGTCGCGGGCTGCCGACGCGGTCCACTCGGCAGCCGCGGTGAGCCGCTCCCGCGCACCGGCACCGAGGTCGGCGGGCCCGGTCAGAGCGCGCTCGACGCCCGCGAGGTAGGCGTCGGCCTCTCTGCGGACCAGCGCCCGGGCGAGCCCCTCCTTGCTGCCGAACTCGTTGTACAGCGTCTGCCGGGACACTCCGGCCGCCGCCGCGACGTCGACCATGCGCACCGCGGACCACGGACGACGCGCGAGCGCCGTGTAAGCGGCATCCAGCAGGGAATCCCGCGCTCCAGGCATCATTCGCCTCCCAGGGGCGAGCGGCTCTGGGCCCCAGGTTTGACGCGCACGGAGTCACTGTCAAGGGTTCGCGACAGCGCCGGGGGGCGTGTATCGACATTCGCACCCCCGGGCAGAGCCGACGGCATCGGCAGCGCCGGCCGACTGCGGATCTTCCCGGCCGCCTCCCCCTGTAGCCCGGCGGCAGCCGTGAAAGATACGGTTCGCCTATGCCCGACTATCTCGATGACCTGCGCCTTGCCCATGTGCTGGCGGACGCCGCCGACGCCACGACGATGGGCCGGTTCAAGGCACTCGACCTCAAGGTCGAGACGAAGCCGGACATGACGCCGGTCAGCGAGGCGGACAAATCCGCCGAGGACCTGATCCGGGGCCAGTTGCAGCGGGCCCGCCCGCGCGACGCGATCCTCGGCGAGGAGTACGGCATCGAGGGCACCGGCCCCCGCCGCTGGGTGATCGACCCGATCGACGGCACCAAGAACTACGTCCGCGGGGTGCCCGTCTGGGCCACGCTGATCTCCCTGATGGAGGCGGGCGAGGGCGGTTACCAGCCGGTGGTCGGCCTGGTCTCCGCTCCGGCCCTGGGCCGCCGCTGGTGGGCGGCGAAGGGCCACGGCGCGTTCACCGGCCGCAGCCTCTCCTCGTCGTCCCGGCTGCGCGTCTCGAACGTCTCGAAGATGACGGACGCGTCGTTCGCGTACTCGTCGCTCACCGGCTGGGAGGACCGCGGCGTGCTGGGCGGCTTCCTCGACCTGACCCGCGAGGTGTGGCGCACCCGCGCGTACGGCGACTTCTGGCCGTACATGCTGGTCGCCGAGGGCGCGATCGACATCTGCGCGGAGCCGGAGCTGTCCCTGTGGGACATGGCGGCCAACGCGATCATCGTCACGGAGGCCGGCGGCACGTTCACCGGCCTCGACGGCCGCCCCGGCCCGCACAGCGGAGACGCGGCGGCATCGAACGGCCACCTGCACGACGAGATGCTGGGATACCTGAATCAGCGCTACTAGATCCCGGCCCCGGCCCCCGTACGCCCTGTAACAGCCACACACGCCCCCTTGTTGACCGTCGCTTTACCTGCCACCCTGAAGCTCCCCCCACTTGTGAACTTGTGAAAAAATGAACAGGGGGCGGGAACTCTCTAGGAGGTGGCTCCACCCCATGCTCGTACGTGACGCCATGAGCACCGTGGTCCTCACCATCGGCCCCGATCACACACTCCGCCAGGCGGCCTCGCTGATGGCCGCGCGGCGTATCGGCGCGGCGGTGGTCCTCGACCCGGACGCCGGCGCGATCGGCATCCTCACCGAACGCGACATCCTCAACTCCGTCGGCCGCGGCCAGAGCCCCGACGCGGAACGCGCCCACGCCCACACCACCAACGACGTCGTCTTCGCCACGCCCTCCTGGACCCTGGAGGAGGCCGCACACGCGATGGCCCACGGCGGCTTCCGCCACCTCATCGTCCTCGACGGCGGCGAGCCCACGGGCATCGTCTCGGTCCGCGACATCATCCGCTGCTGGGCCCCGCTACGACAGCACGCGCCCGCCTGAACGGAAAACGCACCGAGGGCCGAAGTCCTGTATCGGACTCCGGCCCTCGGCCTCAAGTAGCGGGGACAGGATTTGAACCTGCGACCTCTGGGTTATGAGCCCAGCGAGCTACCGAGCTGCTCCACCCCGCGTCGGTAAACCCAACGTTACGTCAGCCCGACCGACAAAGGCAAATCCCTTACTTTCAGCACCGGCCGGCACCTTCCAGCCCGTCCGGCGTTTGAGGACGAGCGCCTTCAGCGCGAAGGGGGGTCTGGGGGCACAGCCCCCAGGAACGGGATGGGACGGGTAGGGGCGGCGGGGGCGAAAAAGCCAACGCCCACCCCCACCACACACCCCCCGCTCAAGCAGAGAGCTCCTCCCGCAACGCGTCCCGCAACCGAGCCGCCCGCTCCGCAACCTCCCCCGGCCCCAGCGACACCGCCAGATCGGCCCACCGCTGCCCCTCCGCCAACTCCCCCCGCCGCGCGTACACCAGCGCCAGCCGCAACGCGGCCCGCCCATGCCCCGCCTCGGCCGCCCGAGCCCACCACACCGCGGCCTCGGGCTCACTCCCCTCACGGGCCAGCAACAGCCCCAGGTTGAACGCCCCGTTTCGAGAACCGGCCTCGGCCGCCGCCCGATACCACCGAGCCGCCTCCACCACGTCCCCCCGAGCCGACGCCAGCATCCCCACCCGCACCTGCGCCCGCCGATGCCCCTGGGAAGCCGCCCGCTCGTACCACTCCTCGCACTCCGTCTTCTCGTGCGCGATCTCCCCGAGCTCGTGCGCGGGCGCCTGCGGACGCCGCGCGTCGAGCACGGAGGCCAGCCGGTACGCGGCCTCGGGGCTCCCCCCGCCCGCCGCGCACCGCAGATACCGCTCGGCCTCCCGCTCGTCGCCCTCCCGCAGCCGGGCGATCCCGACCTGGAGCGCCGCCTCGGTGTGCCCGGCGCCGGCTGCCCGCTCGTACCACCGCAGCGCGGCCACGTCCTCGCCCCGCCCGGCGTGCAGAATCCCCAGGTTGAAGGCGGCATCGACACTGCCCGCCTCGGCGGCCTTGGAGAACCACGGCTCGGCCCCCGCCGCGTCCCCACCCTGCAACAGCAGAATGGCCAGCGCGTTCGCCGCCTCGCGGTGCCCGGCGTACGCGGCCCGCCGGTACCACTGCTCGGCCTGCGCGTTCCGCGACTGCTCGGCGCAGAGCAGGCCGAGGTTGTACGCGCCGTTCACGTCCCCGGCGTCCATGGCCGCCCGGTACCAGCGCTCGGCGGTCTGGGTCTCACCGCGCTCGGCGTGCAGCGCTCCCAGCGCGTTGGCGGCGTTGCCGTCCCCGTCCTGGGCAGCCCGCAGCCACCACACGGCGGCGCTCTCGGCGTCCCCCGCGTCGCGCAGCAGGAACCCGAGCGCACACGCTGCCCGTGCCTCGCCGTCCTTGGCGGACGTCAGATACCAGCGCCCGGCCTCCTTGAGCTCACCACGCCTCTCCAGAATGGACCCGAGATGCAGTGCGGCCCGCTGATGCCCGCGAGCGGCGGCCTGCCGGTACCACTGCTCGACCTCCCCGGCACCGCTGTCACCCGCACCGTCCTCGACGCCCGCGCTCTCCGCACCCTCCGCGGCCTTGCGGTCGAGCGCACGGGCAAGCCGGTACGCGGCCTCCCGGTGCCCCCGCTCGGCGGCGACCCGCATCCACTGCTCGGTGGCCGCGTCCCCGCGGTGCTCCAGCAGATCGGCGAGGGCGTACGCGCCCAGCACATGCCCCTGCTCGGCGGACTGGCGCAGCCAGTACTCGGCGGCCGGCTCGTCACCGCGCTCGCGGTGGTGGCGGCCGAGCGCGTGCGCGGCGGGGGCGGAGCCGGCGACGGCGGCGATCCGCCACCATCCGGCGGCGTCGTCGGCGTACCCGCGCTGGTGGAGGAGGACGCCGAGGTTGTTGGCCGCGGCACGGTCACCGGCGGCGGTGGCGGCACGCAGCTGAGGCTCGGCTCCGTCGAGATCACCGCGGCGCAGCAGCATGGCTCCGAGGACACTCATCGCCTCGACGTCGCCTGCTTCGGCCGCGAGCCGCGTGCGTGCCTCTTCTACCGCCTCGCCGGTTTCGTCCCGGTCGGAAGGCTGCACAAATCGCCCTGTCTCCAACAGAGTTGCCTTGTCCCCCATAACGTCCATCGTCGCACCACCTGCAACCTGGGTACACCTGGTATACCGCAGCCAGTGAGGTCTCTACAGCGTTTTGTCGACATGCCCACAGAGAGACAAGTGAAACACAAATACCCTCAACTGCCCCGGGTGGGCGCGGCCTTCACCAGGTCGGCACATGCGTTCGCACATCACAAAGGCCCGGATCCTTGGAGGATCCGGGCCTTCGCGTTCAGTAGCGGGGACAGGATTTGAACCTGCGACCTCTGGGTTATGAGCCCAGCGAGCTACCGAGCTGCTCCACCCCGCGCCGTTGTGTTCAAACCGTACCACGGCGCGGGAGGAGCAGGAGCCACAGCCTCAGCAGGGCCCCGACCAGCACTAACTACTGGTGGAAGTACTGCTGGGCTTGCTGCTTGGACTGCTGCTCGGACTACCGCTGGGACTGGGGCTCGCACTACCGGAGGAACCGCTGCCGCTACCGCTGCCGGTCTTCTTGTCGGCCGCGGCCTGCGCCTCCTCAGCCCGCTTGAGCGCGTCCTCAAGGGCTGTCTGCGCCTTGCCGTACGCCTCCCAGTCGCCCTTCTTGAGAGCGGCCTGGCCGTCGTCGAAGGCCTTCTGGGCATCGTTGAGGGCCTCTTGGACCGTCGGGTTGTCGGACGACGGTGGCGGCGTCGTCGTACCTCCGCCCTCGTCCGGTGGCTCGGTGGTCGTACCCTCCGCCCCGAAGACCTTGTCGAGCGCGGCGTCAAGGGTGTCCTCGAAGGCGGTCTGGCCGTCGTAGGTCACCAACACCTTGCGCAACAGCGGGTACTTGAGTCCGCTGCCTCGTACGTAGACGGGCTCCACGTACAGCAGCCCTCCGTCGAGCGGCACGGTGAGCAGGTTGCCGTACTCGATCTCCGAGTCCCCGCCTCTCAGCAGCCTGATGGTCTCGGCGATGTCCTGTTCGGAGTTGAACTGGCTCTGGACCTGTTTGGGTCCGCTGACGGTTCCGCTCGTCGGCAGTTTCAGGATTCTGATCTTGCCGTAATCGCTCGTCCCCGCCTCGGCGTTGACGGACATGAAGGCACTCAGGTTGTCCCGGCCGTTCGGCGTGAACGTCGTCGTCAGGGAGAACGCCTGCGCCTGCTGGTCGGGCATCTTCATGCTCAGGTAGTACGGCGGCACCGCGTCGCCCGACTTGTTGCTCGGGTCGTCCGGCACCTGCCACACCTCGGAACCGCTGAGGAACGTCTCGGCGTCCGCCACGTGGTAGCGGGTCAGCAGCTCGCGCTGGACCTTGAACAGGTCCTGCGGGTACCGGAGATGGGCCATCAGCGAGGCCGAGATGTCACTCTTGGGCTCGACCGTGTTCGGGAAGGCCTTCATCCAGGTCTTCAGAACCGGGTCCTTGGTGTCCCACTGGTAGAGCTTGACCTCACCGGTGTACGCGTCGACGGTCGCCTTCACCGAGTTGCGGATGTAGTTGACCTGGTTCTGCTGGGCCACCACCGCGCGCTGGTTGTTGCTGGCGGTGAGCGAGTCGGCCGTCGTGTCGCCCAGGGTGGTGCGAGAGGCGTACGGATAGCCGTTCGTCGTCGTGTAGGCGTCGACGATCCACTGGATCTCACCGTCGATGACGGCCGGGTAGGCGTCACCGTCGATGGTCAGCCAGGGGGCCACCGCCTCGACGCGCTCCTTGGGCGTGCGGTTGTACAGAACCCGCGAGCCCTCACCGATGGCACCGGAGTAGAGGATCTGCGGCTCACCGAACGCGACGGCGTACGCGGCACGGTTTATCGGGTTGGAGAGGCTGACGCCGCTCTTCCCCCGGTAGCTGGTGGTCTTCTCACCGGTGTCGTCGGAGTAGTCGATCTCCTTCTGGGGACCGCCGACGATCGAGTACTGGCTGGTCTTCTCGCCGTAGTAGATCCGCTGCTGGTACGTCCCGAGGTCGCCCGTGGACGGCAGGTCGGACTCGGTGAAGACCGGGCGGCCCTGGGCGTCTCCCGTCGTGCCCTTGGCCGCGACCACACCGAATCCGTGCGTGTAGCGGAAGTGGTCGTTGATCCAGTTGTTCTTCGGAATGCCGTTGAGGTTCAGCTCACGCAGACCGATGACCGTGTCCTGGTCCTTGCCGTCCTTGCTGTACCGGTCGACGTCCAGGTTGGTCGGGAACGCGTAGTAGTTCCTGATCTGCTGGAGCTGCTGGAACGTCGGCGACACGATGTTCGGGTCCACGATGCGGATGCTCGCCGTGGCGTCGACGTCGTCGCGCAGCTTGGTCTTGTCCTCGGTGTCACTGCGGCCGGCGTACTCGCTGACCTTGGCGCCGTCGATGCCGTACGCCTCGCGCGTCGCCTTCAGGTTCTTCTCGACGTACGGGGCTTCCTTCGCCTGCTCGTTCGGCTGGACCTGGAACTTCTGCACGATCGCCGGGTACAGCCCGCCGATGAGGATGGCCGAGAGGACCATCAGTCCGAAGCCGATGACGGGCAGCTGCCAGGTGCGCCGCCACAGGGTCGCGAAGAATAGCAGCGAGCAGATGATGGCGATGCAGAACAGGATCGTCTTGGCCGGCAGGTAGGCGTTGGCGTCGACGTACCGCAGACCCGTCCAGTTGCCGGTCGCCTTGAAGTCGCTCGACTTCACCGCGAGGCCGTACCGGTCGAGCCAGTACGCGACCGCCTTGAGGGCGACGAAGATACCCAGCAGCACGGACAGGTGACCGGTCGCCGCAGCCGTGGCGCGGGCCCCCGGGCTGGTGATGCGCAGCCCGCCGTACAGATAGTGGGTGAGGGCGGCGGCGATCAGGGAGAGGATCGCGGCTGCGAAGCCGAAGCCGAGCATGAAGCGGTACCAGGGCAGGTCGAAGGCGTAGAAGGACACGTCCAGACCGAACTGGGGGTCCTTCTGCCCGAAGGACACTCCGTTGACCCACATCAGCCAGGTCCGCCACTGCCCGGACGCCGACGCGCCCGCGATGAGGCCGACCAGGGCGGTGATACCGAGCAGCAGCCACTTCTTGTACGGGGCGATGCCCATGCGGTACCGGTCGAGGCTCTGCTGCTCCATCGACATGGCGCTCAGTGGCGGGCGCAGCCGGTGCGCCAGCCAGATGTTCACCCCCACCGCGGTCGCCATCAGCAGACCGAAGACGAAGAAAAGACCGATCTTGGTCCACAGCGTGGTCGTGAAGACCGATGAGTAGTTGACCGAGCGGTACCAGAGCCAGTCAGTCCAGAAGCCCGCGAACATGATGAACGCCATGCCGAGTACGGCAAGGACGCCCAATGTCATGAGCAGGGTCCGGACGCGCCGGGACGGGCGGCCCACTCTGATCCGTGGCCCCTGCGGGCCTCCGCCGCGGTCCGGCATCTGGAAAGCCAAGGTCGGCACCTCAAAAGTCGCTGTCGGTCCGTCAGGCCCCCGTGATCGCGGACCATCCGTCAGGCCTCGTGATCGTAGAGGCCTCACCTATGCAACTTACTCACGCTTTACTCGGTTCCCGCTTCGGGCCATGAACGAGGCAGGATTGTGACCATGTCCAACACTCCCATGGCGGCGAACCCGCTCACCCGGGCCGTACTCGAGATCGACGAGTACGCCTCCGGCCTCGGCTGGGACCAGCCGGCCCGCCTCTTCGCCCTCGTAGACACCGCCCGACTGCGGGTCCAGGAACCCACTCTCGCAGCCCAGCTCGGCCTGGCGGACGAGCAGGCGACCACCGGTCTCACCCCGATCGAGCAGGACGAGATCCCGGCGGGCAAGCCGCTGGACGAGTTCCTCGCCACCATCGCCTGGCCGGACGCGGTGGTCGGCTGCGCCCTCACCGTCGAGCGCCTGATGCTCCCGCCGTCCGCCGAGGCGTCGGTTCCGGCAGGACTGAGCGACAAGAAGCTGGCGGCCTGGGTCGCCGCGCACCCGGACCGTCAGGAGGTCCGGATGACGGTCGCGGTCCTGCGCGACGGCACACGGGACTCGGCGGTGCGCCTGCGCGAGAAGGACGCGGCGACCGAGGTGCTCACGGGCTCGGGCCTGGTGCCGGGCCTGGCGGAGGCACTGTCGGCGACGTTCGCGGACTAGCGGAGGAACGAGGTGCGGGTGAGCGGTCCCCAGGACTGCTCACCCGAAATTCCCGCCTACTTCTTACCGCACTTCGGCAGATCACCGGTGTCGCCGGAGCGGATGTCCTTGAGAGCGTCCAGCGCATCGCCGATGGTGCCCACCTTGACGAGCGTGAGCCCCTCGGGGGTGTCCTTGGCGGCCGCCGCGCAGTTGTCGGCCGGGGTCAGGAAGTACTGAGCTCCCTTGTCCCGCGCGCCGACGGTCTTCATCTCGATCCCACCGATGGGGCCGACCTTGCCGTCGTCCTCGATGGTGCCGGTACCGGCCACGAACTTGCCGCCGGTGAGGCTTCCGGGCGTCAGCTTGTCGTAGATACCGAGGGCGAACATGAGCCCCGCGCTGGGCCCTCCGACATCGGCGAGCTTGATGTCGATGGTGAACGGGAAGGTGTGGTCGGTCCCGGCGGAGATCCCGACGATGGCCCGCTCCGCACCGTCGTCGACGGACTTCGTGGTCGTGATCGTGACGTCCTGCGTCTTGGTGGCCGCCCGGTTCGCCTTCTCGGCGGCGGCCTGCTCCGCGGCGGGCACGATGGTGAAGACGACCTTCTCGCCGGCCTTGTGCTCGGTCACCAGCTTGGCGACGTCACCGGGCTCCTTGACCGTCGTACCGTCGACGGCCTTGATGACATCACCGGCGTGCAGCGCGCCCTCGGCCGGGGACCCCTTCAGGACGGTGGCCACGATCACCCAGGACTGCACCGGGACGCCGAGTTCCTTCAGAGCCGCGACCTTTGCGCTCTCCTGGGACTGACTGAACTCCTCGGCGTTCTCCTGGGTCGACTGCTCCTCGGTCTTGCCGTCCGGGTAGAGCGTGTCGTGCGGCACGACCTTGTTGTCGTGCGAGAGCCACCCGTACACGGCCTCGACGAGGTTCATCCGGTAGTCGGCGCTGGTGACCCGAACGGTGGTCATGTTCAGGTGCCCGGTCGTCGCGTAGGTCTTGCGCCCCGAAATCTGCAGCACCGGCTCGCCGCCGTGGTCCCCGAGAGTGTTCACGGTCGGCCCCGGCGACATCTCCGAATACGGCACGGTGATGAACACTCCGGCGCAAAGGAGCGTGATCAGCATCAGGGTGGAGGCGAGCATCGTCGCGGTGCGGCGTGGCATGGCAAGACAGTACGGGACGGTCCTGTCGGCCCACCGTCAGGGCCGCCCGGACGATCTCTCAGGTCCGGGACTTCTCCATGGCCTCGCGGAACCGCACGTAGCCGTCGAGCTCGGGCCCGTCACCCCGCGTCCTGCGCGTCCTGTTGGCCCAACTGCCCCACAGACCGGCGCCGATCGCAGCCACAAGCGGAATCAGCAACCAGGCAAGTGCCGCCATGCCGACCTCCCAACCCCAAAGAGCGACCGCAACTGACTGATCAGCAGATTAACCTCCGCCGTGTCAACGCTCACGCCCGGGGGGCGGTTACGCAACCGGAGACGCCCCACGCACAGGGTCACTCGCCCGGCTCAGCAGGCGCCGACCCACTCCTCGGTGCCGTCGGAGAACGTCTGATGCTTCCAGATGGGCACCTCGTGCTTGAGGTCGTCGATCAGCTTCCGGCAGGCCGCGAAGGCCTCACCCCGGTGCGGGCAGGACACAGCGACCACGACAGCGAGGTCCCCCACGGCCAGGTCTCCGACCCGATGCACAGCGGCGAGCGCCCGCACCGGAAACTCGGCGACGACCTTCTCCGCGACACGCCGCATCTCGGCCTCGGCGCTGGGGTGACACGAATAGCCGAGCGCGTCGACGTCGGCACCGCCGTCGTGATTCCGTACGGTCCCCACGAACAGGGCGGTCCCCCCGGCGGAGTCGTCTCCCACAGCCCGGAAAACCTCATCCAGCGAGAGCGGCTCGTCCCGAACGGCAACAAGCTTGATGGGCTCCAGAGCCGCCTGCTCACCGGGATGATCATTGAGGGATGCCATATGCCCATCGTGCCACGCCCGGCGCACCCAGCCCGTCCGGCGTTTGAGGACGAGCGCCTTCAGCGCGAAAGGGGGATCTGGGGGCACAGCTCCCAGGTACGGGATGGGACGGGGAGGGGCGGCGGGGGCGAGAAAACTCCGCCCGCAACCCACCCCTCAGATCCGCCGCCGAGCCTTCCGAGCCCGCCGCACCAGCGCTGCCGTACCCAACAACGCCACCGTCGCCCCCGCGGCCCCCGCCGCCGTCGCGTCCTTCCGCCCGAGCCGCCGCCCGGCCACCGTGTGCCGCCCGGCAACCTCCGCGAGCAGTTCCGCGAGCACCTCCTCGTTGCTCCACTGAGGCCGCCACCCGGCATCGTGCAGCCGGCTCCCGCTCACCACCCAGGGATACATCGTGTACGCCAGGTCCCCGGCCGGAGAGGGTGTGAGCCCGATCCGGTGCAGCCGGGCCGCCGCGCCCAGCGCCACAGCGGACGGCAGCTCCATGCGCCGGATCCCGCTGATCTCCTCGACCTGCTCCTGCTCCAGCCACCCGTCGCACCCGACAGCCAGCTCCCCCTCGACCTTCTCCAGCACCGCGTACTCCAGAGCGCTGCACAGATCCTCGACGTGACAGAACTGCCAGGCGGGCCGCGACCCTGCCACGACAAGCAGCCGAGGCGACTCGAAGTACCTGGTCAGAGCGGTGTCCGTGCCTCCGATCAACACCGCGGGCCGCACGACCGTCACGTTGAGCCCGGGATGCGCCCGCGGTGCGCGCCGGGCGAGCCGCTCGATCTCCAGCAGGTCCCCGACACCCGTAGCCTCGGCGGTCGCCCGCAGCTCGGCGTCCTCCGCGAGCGGCAGTTCGTTGTCCGGCAGCGCCCCGTAGACCATCGCGGACGTGCACAGGACGACCCGGTGCACCCCGGCCGCGGCGGCTGCCGTCAGCACGGTCTGTGTTCCTCGCACGTTGTACGCCGTACGGGCCGCCCCGTCCGTCTCCAGGTCCAGATCGAGGGCCAGATGGACCACGACGTCGGCGCCTCGCAGCTTCTCGGCGATGGCCGGATCCCGTACATCGAGGATGTGCCACTGCGCCGCCGCGCACTCGCCGCGGCGCTCGTCGATGGCGACGACCTGCTTGATCTCCTCGGACGCGGCGAGCCGCTCGGTGAGCAGCGCTCCGATGCCCGTCGCGGCGCCGGTGACCGCGACGACCGGCCCGCGTATGGCCGGATTGGTTGAGTGGTTTCGCGCTGCGCGAACCTGCGGATCTGGGGAACTCACCGGCGTCTCCAGCGGTTGTCTTCAGTAAGGACGCGCGTGACGCGTACGTACCAGGTGACATCCATCCTGCCGCAGGCCAGGAGTCGGCGAAGCACCGAGCCCCCAACCGGCCACGGTGTCTAGGCTGGGTGGTGTTGTCGGGCAGCCGCCGTCGAAGAGCCGACGGCCTTACCAGCCGAGGAATCCCGTGAGTGACACCCCATTCGGATTCGGCCTTCCGCCGGAGGAGCCGGAGAACGGCGACGAGGGCAAGAAGAAGGACCAGCAGAGCGGTGGTGGTCAGGGACCGTTCGGTTTCGGACCTGCCGGCTTCGGCGGTCCCGGAGGCGACAATCCGCTCGCAGCCATGTTCGGTTCCCTGAACCCCAACGACCTCGGCGCCGCGTTCCAGCAGCTGGGCCAGATGCTCTCGTACGAGGGCGGTCCGGTGAACTGGGACATGGCCAAGCAGATCGCGCGCCAGACGGTGTCGCAGGGGACGTCCGACGGCGTCAAGGACTCCAGCATCGGTCCCGCCGAGCGCACCGCGGTCGAGGAGGCCGTCCGGCTGGCGGACCTGTGGCTGGACGACGCGACGTCGCTGCCGTCCGGTGCCGGCTCCGCCGTGGCGTGGAGCCGCGCGGAGTGGGTCGAGGCGACCCTGCCCGCCTGGAAGGAACTGGTCGACCCGGTCGCCGAGCGTGTCGGCGCGGCCATGGGCGATGTGCTGCCCGAGGAGATGCAGGCCATGGCGGGCCCGCTGATCGGCATGATGCGCTCGATGGGCGGCGCCATGTTCGGCACGCAGATCGGACAGGCCGTCGGGGTGCTCGCGGGCGAGGTCGTGGGCTCGACGGACATCGGTCTGCCGCTGGGTCCGGCGGGCCGGGCCGCGCTGCTGCCGGCGAACATCGAGGCGTTCGGCAAGGACCTGGGTGTGCCGCAGGAGGAGGTGCGGCTGTATCTCGCCCTGCGCGAGGCGGCCCACCAGCGTCTGTTCGCCCATGTGCCGTGGCTGCGCTCGCACCTGTTCGGCGCGGTCGACGGCTACGCGCGCGGGATCAAGGTCGACACGGCCAAGCTGGAGGACGTGGTCGGCCAGTTCGACCCGCAGAACCCGGAGCAGCTGCAGGACGCGCTTCAGCAGGGCATGTTCCAGCCGGAGGACACCCCGGAGCAGAAGGTCGCTCTGGCCCGTCTGGAGACGGCGCTGGCCCTCGTCGAGGGTTGGGTGGACGCGGTGGTGCACGCGGCGGCGAAGCCCCGTCTGACGTCTGCGGACGCACTGCGCGAGACGCTGCGCCGCCGCCGTGCCACGGGTGGCCCGGCCGAGCAGACGTTCGCCACCCTGATCGGCCTGGAGCTGCGCCCGCGCCGTCTGCGCGACGCCTCGCGTCTGTGGGCGTCGCTCACGGACGCGCGCGGTGTCGACGGCCGGGACGGCCTGTGGGCCCACCCGGACATGCTGCCGACGGCCTCCGACCTGGACGACCCGGACGGCTTCGTGCACCGCGAGCAGCTCGACTTCTCCGAGCTGGACAAGATGCTCGGCGAGGCGGCGAGCGGCTCCGCCGAGAAGCCGAACCTGAAGAAGGACGACGACTCCGAGTGACTCTCCACGGCAACGCGGTCCAGGTGCTGGAGAAGTACGAGGATCAGCGAGATCTCCGACAGGTCTACCTGGACCACCTGGACGGCCATCCGGACGGGATGTGGAAGGGCTGCGAGGACGGACACATCACGGCCAGCGCTCTCGTGATCGACCCGGAGCGTGAGCGGGTCCTGCTCACACTCCACAAGAAGCTGCGGATGTGGCTCCAGATGGGCGGGCACTGCGAGCCGAGCGACGACACGCTCGCCGGCGCCGCGCTCCGCGAGGCCACGGAGGAGTCCGGCATCCCCTCGCTGCGTCTGCTCCAGAGCACTCCGGTCCGTCTGGACCGGCATCACACGCCCTGTGCCTGGCACCTGGACGTGCAGTACGCCGCCGTGGCCCCGCGGGGAGCCGTCGAGGCGATCAGCGACGAGTCCCTGGACCTGCGCTGGTTCGCCTACTCCGAGGTGGCGGGCGTAGCGGACGACTCAGTCGTACGACTGCTGGAAGCAACCCGCGCCAGACTGTGAACGTGTAAGGGGCGACCGCCATGGGCGGTCGCCCCTTACACATCTGCTTTCCGGGCGGTCAGCTCCAGGCGTTGCCCTGGTTCTGCGCCCGGGCCCCGTGCTGTCCCATACCGAACTGGGCGGCGGCGCCCTGGCCGATCTGGGCGTTCTGCGGCGGCAGCAACTCGCTGGGCTGGATCAGCGCGTAGCCGCTGCCCATGAAGCTGAGCTCCCAGCCCTCGCCGGTGTTGCCGCGGCGCCGCCACACTCCGGAGGTGTGCGTCTGGGCCTGCATCTGCACGCGCAGGCCGGTCGACCAGGCGACGATCGCGTCGGCGTCACAGTTGACGTACTTGTCCGGCGTCACCTGCATCATCAGCGGCGCACCCGAGGTCATCAGGGCGACCCTGCCGCGGCCGGTGATGTTGAGCTGGTACTTCCCCGAGCCGGAGATGCCGTACAGGCTGTCGACGGCGATGACCTCGTGGTGCAGCCCGGAGTCCATCGCCAGCACGTAACTGCTGTCGACCGTCAGTCCGTCCTGTTCCACGTCCACCATGTGGATGTGCTGGGCGAGGTTGGCGAGATAGACCGTGCCCTGCCCGTGGCAGCGCATCAGGTCCAGGCCCTCGCCCGTGTGCGCGCGAGAGCGGCCCTGGTTGTTGCTCTGGTACTCGGCGTCGAACTCCATCAGACCCTGGTAGGCGACCATCGTGCCCTTGCGGGCGAGGATGTCGTCGTGGCCCTCCAGGGTGACCCGGAGCATCTGCTTGTTCTGCAGACTCCAGCGTTCCTGGGTCTGCGAGTCGTTGTGCGCGAAAAGTGGGCTCTGCATGGCGTTCTGGCTCCCCCTCAGCCCCGGAACCGGAGACGGTCGGTGCTGTCCTCGCTGGGCTGGACGACGACGATGCCCTGACCGGAGAAGGCCATCTGGAAGGCCTCGCCACTGCCCCGGCCGATGAGCGACTGCGCCTTGAAGCTGCGCTTGCCCTTCACCTTGAGGTTCGGGGACCAGGCGACGAGCGCGTCCGGGTCGACGTACGTCTCGTCGTCGCCACCACCGCAGTCGACGACGATCGGCTTGCCCCGGGAGGTCAGCGCGACCCAGCCCTGCCCGGAGATCTTGGTGTTCCACAGACCCTGCCCGGCGAACTTCGCCAGCCCCTTGACGCGCTCGACGCCCCAGGTGAGGTGCGCGTCGAAGGCGAGCAGGTTGGTGGCGTTGACGGAGATGCCGTCGCCGTTGAGGTTGATCACGACCACGTTCGCGCCGTAGTCGGCGAGGTAGAGCAGGCCGTCCCCCGAGCATTTCATCAGGGGTGCGCCCTCGCCGGTCATCCAGTCCTTGGCGATCTGGCGTACGGCCGGCGGGTTGGGCTCGTACTGGACGAACCCTTCGTAGGCGACCATCGACCCCACGCGCGCGAGGAGGTCGTTTCCGGTCTGCATGGCGACCTTCAGCATGTGGTTGCCGTGGTTCTCCATGCGGGCGGTGACGGGTGCGGGAGCGTAGCCCGCGAGTGGCTGGTTCATGACGGGCTCCCTCAGACCTCGTACGGCTGGACGACGATGAAGTTGCCGGGCGCGCCTCGGAACTGGAGGTTGACGCCCTCTCCGGTGTCGCCGGGGTAGGCGTTGCGACGCATCCGTACCTGGCTGGAGACGACCACCTGGGAGGCGGCGGACCAGGCGACCACGGCGTTGCAGTCGGCGAACGTGGTGGGTGTGACGGGCAGGACGACCGGGACGCCGTGCGTCTTCACGACGATGGTGCCGGTGCCCGTGAACAGCATGGTGAACAGAGCGCCGCCGGGAATGCCGTGTCCCTCGACGCGACGCACCTCGTACTGGAGGCTCTCGTCGAACGCGAGGACGTTCTCGGCGGAGACGCAGATGCCGTCGCCCTGCAGTTCGATGGGGTGCAGCATCGTGGAGTTGTCGGCGAGGAACACCTGGCCCTGGCCGGTACAGCGCATCAGCTGCATCTCCTGGCCGGTCGCACCGCCCACGACGCGGCCTGCGAATCCGGCGCCCTTGTAGCTGAAGTCGACCTTGCCCTGGTAGAGCACCATGCTGCCCTGCCGGGCCAGCACGGGCTGACCGCCCATCCCCAGGTCGACGCGGATCAGCTTCTTGTTCTGCTGGGTCCAGCGCTGCCCGGTCGGCGTCTCCTTGAACTGCTGGAGCGCGGCTGTGACCCCGGCGCCCTGCCCGGCACCCTGCGGTACGCCCTGGGGCACGCCGTAGGTGGCCTGCTGGCCGGGGACCTGCCCGAACGGCGGCTGCTGGCCGTAGCCCGGGGGCGGAGTCGGCTGCCCGTAACCGGGCGGGCCGGGCGGGGCCTGGGGTGCCTGCGGCTGGCCGTAGCCGGGGGGCAGTGACCCGGTCTGGGCGGGCGGCTGGCCGTACGGGGCCTGCGGATGCTGCGGCTGCGCGTAGGGCGCGGGCGCCGGGGCGGGGGGCGGCACCTGGGCGCCGCCGGGCGGTGCCAGGGGCGCGACAATGGTGGGGGCCACGTGCATCGACGGCGCGGGGGCCGGAGCCGGGGGCGCGGTGGCTCCCGGAGGGGGCGCGAAACCCTGGGCGGCGGGCTGCGGAGCGGCCGGAACCGGCGCCGGAGCACCGAACGCGGGCGGCGCGAAGCCGGGAGCGGCTCCGGTCTGGGCCTGCTGCGGAGCGGGGGTCTCCTCCTCGGCGACCTCTCCGCCGAAGTTCTTCAGCAGCGCGTCGAGGCCGCCGTCGAAACCCTGTCCGACCGCGGCGAACCGCCACACGTCCTTCAGGTAGAAGTCGCCCAGCATCACGGCACGCTCGGTGGTGAACTCCGAGCCGTTGAAGGAGTAGCGGGCCACCTCTTCGCCGCCTGCGACGATGCGGATGTACCCGGGGGCGACCTGCGACATCTGTCCGGCGCCGTCGAGTGTGGCCGTGAACGACAGTTTCTGGATCTGCGGCGGGATCCGGTCGAGCGTGACGCGGAAGGACTCCGTGTCGCCCGCCTGGGCGCCCAGGATCTGGATGGACTCCTCGGGGGACTTCGGCTGGTTGAAGAAGACGAAGTACCGGTCGTCCGAGAGCCGCTCGTCGGCGTCGAGGCCGAAGCAGCTGATGTCGAAGGTCAGCCCCGGTCCGGAGATCTGTACGCCTACGTACAGATCCGTGCCCGCTGTGAGATCACTGATCCTGGCCTTGTGGCCGCGTTGGAATTCCCTGGCCATGCGTACCGACCGTCCCCCATCCCGAATGCCGAATGCGTCGGGTCAGGCTAACGGCTAATTCCGGACGTGACCCGAGCCGGTACAAACCCGGTACACAACGCCCCGTCACCACCACGCGCCCACGGCCCGGAGGTCAGTCCCCGCGCGCGGACGGCGTATGCGGCAGCCGGTCGGCGGCGACCACTCCTTCGAGGTATCCACGGGCCCGCTCGGTCCGTGGATACGCGTCCAGGAGCCGCCAGAAACGGGGCCCGTGCCCCGGCACCAGCAGATGCGCCAGCTCATGGAGGAGGACGTAGTCCACGACGTACTCGGGCATGCCCTGCAGCCGGTGCGACAGACGGATGCTGCCCTCGGCCGGGGTGCACGAGCCCCAGCGCGTGTTCTGGTTGGTGACCCAGCGCACCGAGGTGGGCCGGGCGCGGCCGTCGAAGTACTGGGCCGACAGTTGCTCGGCGCGCTCGGCCAGCTCGCTGTCACCGGGCACCCGTTTGTTCTTGCTCTCCTGGGCGGCCAGTTTGTCGAGCATGACAGTCACCCAGCGCTTTTCCTCGGCCTCGGACATCCGGGCGGGGATGAGCACGACGGTGCGATCGCCCTCGCGGTACGCGGAGACCGTCCGGCGTCGCCGGTCGCTCCTGCGAACCTCGATCGCGCTCGCCCCCGAGCCGCTCGGCGGCTGGCTCGTCGTACTGCGCTGTGGGTTTCCGGCGCGGTGCAGTGGGTCGGCGGGCACGGCACGACGTTACCCGCTGTACACGGGGGAAGTCTTGACTCCGGCACGGTTCGGCGGCGATCCCCACCATGCGTTTGATTTGTACGACGAACACACACCACCTGTGGACAACTTTCGACGCCCGATGAGCAGACCGGTCATGCTGGCATTCATCGGCGGACGAGCACTGACATCCACCGACAAACAAGGACTTTGAACGAGGATTCTCTCTGGCTACGGGGGCCTGCCATGCGATCGACCACCACACCTGCAACTGCGTCGGGCACAGCTGTCGCGCTGCCTGCCACGAGCCACTCGGGTGAGACCCGCCCGCGTGTCACTCACCCGATGATGAAGGGCGCGCTGCGCAGCGGCTGGCGGGATCTGAACACGGTGCAGTTCGGGATGACACCAGCCCATGCGATGACACTCGGCCCGATGGACACGGCGACGGGCAGTTTCCTGAGCCTGCTCGACGGCACTCGCGGACTGCCGCGTCTCCACGACGAAGGGCATCGCATGGATCTGCCGGCCGCCCATGTCGACGGACTGGTGGAGCGGCTGAGCGAGGCCGGTCTCCTCGACGACGCGACAGGCGGCGGCCCGGCCGTCGAGACGCTGCGCGGCAAGAAGAAGGTTCTGGAGCGGCTGGGTCCCGATCTGGCCTCCCTCTCCCTCGTCGCACCGGCACCGGGCGAGGCGATGGCACGGCTGGCCGCTCGCCGGTCGCTGCGTGTGCAGGTCCGAGGCGCCGGCCGGGTGGGCGCAGTGGTGGCCGCACTGCTCGCGGGCGCGGGCGTGGGCCATGTCGATGTGCGCGACGGCGGCGTGGTCGAGCCGTGGGACGTCGCGCCGGGTGGCCTGTCCGTCGATTCCGTCGGCGAACGCCGCGACGAGTCAGCGCGGCGCGCGGTCCGCCGCGCGGCCCCGGACCGCGCACCACGGCGTACGGCCGCTCAGTCGCCTCCCGACGAGCACGACCCCGGGCTCTCCCTGGTGATCCTCGCCCCTCGCGACGACCTCGCGGTGCATGCCCCGGACCCGGCAGCCGCAGAACAACTCGTGACCTCGGGCACACCGCATCTGTACGCGGGCGTCGTGGAGGGAACCGGCATCGTGGGCCCGCTGGTCCTGCCGGGCGAGACGGCCTGCGCGGGCTGCCTGGAGCGGTGGCGAGTCGACCGGGACCCTGTCTGGCCGCGCCTGGTGGCACAGTGGCGTTCCGCACGTCCACGCCAGGTCAGAGCATGTGACCTGGCCCTGGCGACTACGGTCGCGGGCCTGACCGCGAGCCACGCGCTCGCCTTCCTGGATGGCAGGACCCCGTCCACCGCGGGCGCCCGCTGGGAGGTCTCCGTACCCGGGCTCGACTGGCACGCCCGCCCGGTCTGGGCACACCCTGCATGCCCCTGCGGTGCCGAGGAGAAGAGTAAGAAGGAGGAACACACCTCGGAGGACGGGGAGTCGCACGAGACAATGGCCGAGCAACGGCCGTCGACGGAGTTACGCCGTAAGGCACACGCGGCGCGGCTGTCCGGAACTTGGAGGGCTCATGTCTGATCTTCCCCGGAAGGCGGTCACCCGTACCGCCAAGCTCGCCGCGCTCCCGCTCGGCATCGCCGGGCGGGCGACCTGGGGACTCGGCAAACGGATCGTCGGCGAGTCGGCGGACATCGTCGGCCGCGAACTGCAGCAGCGCACGGCAGAGCAGTTGTTCAAGGTGCTCGGCGAGCTCAAGGGCGGTGCGATGAAGTTCGGACAGGCCCTGTCCGTCTTCGAATCGGCCCTGCCGGAGGAGGTCGCGGGCCCCTACCGCGCGGCGCTGACGAAGCTCCAGGAAGCGGCGCCGCCGATGCCGACACGCACGGTGCACTCGGTGCTGGAGGCACGGCTCGGCGCGGACTGGCAGGACCTGTTCCTCGAGTTCCAGGACAAGCCGTCCGCCGCGGCCTCGATCGGCCAGGTGCACCGAGGGGTGTGGCACGACGGACGCGAGGTCGCGGTCAAGGTGCAGTATCCGGGCGCCGGCGAGGCTCTGCTCTCCGACCTGAACCAGCTGAGCCGCTTCGCCCGTCTGTTGGGGCCCCTCATCCCCGGGATGGACATCAAGCCGCTCATCGCCGAACTCCGGGACCGCGTCTCGGAGGAGCTCGACTACGGCTTGGAGGCCCAGGCCCAGCGGACCCACGCGGAGGAGTTCACGGACGATCCGGACGTCGTGGTACCGGCTGTCGTCCACCAGTGCGAGCAGGTCCTGGTGACGGAGTGGATCGACGGCATACCGATGTCGGAGGTGATCACCAGCGGTACGCGGGAGCAGCGCGACCGCGCCGGCCAACTGCTGGCCCGGTTCCTCTTCTCGGGCCCCGCCCGTACCGGCCTCCTGCACGCCGACCCGCACCCCGGCAACTTCCGCTTGCTGCCCGGCGGGCCGGCGGGCAAGGACGACTGGCGTCTGGGCGTGCTGGACTTCGGTACGGTCGACCGCCTCCCGGGCGGGCTGCCCGCCACCATCGGCGACTCCCTTCGCCTGACCCTGGACGGCCGGGCCGAGGCGGTCTACGAGGCCCTCCGCGCGGAGGGTTTCGTCAAGGACTCGATCGACCTGGACCCCGACGCGGTACTCGACTACCTTCTGCCGATCATCGAACCGGCCCAGGCGGACGAGTTCACCTTCACCCGGGGCTGGATGCGCAGCCAGGCGGCCCGCATAGCCGACCCTCGCTCCCCCGCACACCAACTGGGCAAGCGCCTCAACCTGCCCCCGTCGTACCTGCTGATACACCGGGTGACCTTGAGCACCATCGGTGTCCTGTGCCAACTGGGAGCGACGGTTCGCATGCGCGCGGAGCTGGAGGAGTGGCTGCCGGGATTCCTGCCGGAGGCCGAGGAGGAGTGCGCGGCTGCCGAGGCGTGAGCCCGATTCACCACCAGGCCGAGTCGAGCCGCCCCTCGATCGCCCTGAGGTTCTCCCGGGCACACGTGTCGCAGAGGTAGTGGCGCGTTCCGTTCTCCACCGAGCAGGTCCAGGTCAGCGGCGGGCCCTCGGCCCGCGTACCGCAGTGGGCGCAGACGACGGGTCGGGGGTCCGTCGAGGAACCGCCGTCGTCACCGCCACCGGGACCGTCACTGCTACCGGGAAAACTCGTCACCCGGCGACGATATCGCCGCGACCGGCGCCCGGGAGGGGACAACGCACCGCGGGGGCCGGTCCGTTCTGACGGACCGGCCCCCGCGGGAGGCGGCTGCTGTTACTGCGGAGCTGCCGTGGTCGTTACTGCATGACCGCCATGGCAAGCGCACGGCGGGCACGCAGCGAGGCGCGCTCGGCTCGGCGCTGGAGCCGACGGGCGGTCACCACGCGGTGCGCGCGGCGTTCCCGCTCGGCCTCCTGAAGGCGGTCGTGCATATGCGCACGAGCCAAGGCTTCTGGGATGAGTTGCATCTCTCGGGTCCTGTTCTGGCGCGAGTCGTTCGCACCGGTGGTGGTGAAGTCCGGGGTCGCGGAGCCGACGGGCTCGCTGGTGGTCGGCGTCATCGGGGCCTGCTTCTTGGGGTCGTGCGTGAAGGGGCGGTCGATCGTTCCTGTGATGTTCATGCTGTGACCGGGTTCTTGCGCGGACGGCCACGGGGCCGCTTGCGGGCCACGACGACACCCTGGACGAACAGTTCGCCACCCCAGACGCCCCAGGGCTCACGCCGCTCCTTGGCGCCGGCGAGGCAGGCCTCCATCAGCGGGCAGGTGCGGCAGAGGGACTTGGCGTACTCGACATCGGCCGGCGACTCGGCGAAGAAGACCTCCGGGTCGTAGGAGCGGCAGGGGACGGGTACGCCGAGGTTCTCGATGGCGTCGTCGAGCGCGGTGAGCGCAGTGAGCGGGATCAAGGTGCTGTCCTCCGTGAGGCCGGGCGGGGGGATCGTTTCGGAAGGCGGTACTGACGGGGCGTGCGCTTCGAGTTGCACGGGTTGTTTTCCTCGTCTGGTCGTTCCGGCCCTGTTGGGCCGGGTGCGGCTGGTACCGGCGGGTTTTCTCTTGTCCCGAGGCCCCTTCGCTCCGTCGTCCCCGTTCGGGGAAAACAGAAGGGCCGCGGATCCCGGATGGGGTTCCGCGGCCCTGAAGGCGCCGGCCTGATCGATCAGGCTGGATCACTCCAGGGTTCTGGCCCACGGAAGGCCCACATCGTGTGGTGCTGCGTCGTCTGCTTGAGGGATCCGGCACCGGCCGCAAAGGCATAGGCCGGGGCCTTTGCCTCTACTGCTCCTGCTTCCAGTGCCTTGCTCGGTCGCTCATTGCGCTCACGGACAGGGAGAGCCGCGAGAGACACGGTGGACGCCGGCCGGACGGCAGGAATGCCGGACAGACCGGTGCCCAGGTCCGAGACGCCGAGCATGCACAGGGAAGCGGTCGAGAGATCGGTCATTTTGACCGTGCTGACAGAGCTGGTGTAGATGCTGATCACTGGACTCGCCTCCTCTCGGCGTCTTGGGGGACTGGGGTGAACCAGTCCAACGGATATACGACTATGAAGTACAGCACAGGGCCAGGGCTTCTGAGAAGACTCTGTTCCCGTGGCTAAGAACCTATGGGGATTCCCGGGGCATGCGCAAACTATTTTTCCGACGAGTTTGAATCAGTCACTGCCGTCCACCCCCTCTACTTCCTGACCTGCACAGATGGCCAGAACATCGGATCCGTACCGGTTGAGCTTGCGGACTCCGACGCCGGGGATGCGGGCCAGCTCCCCTGCTTCGTCCGGGACGGTCTCCGCGATCGCCATCAGGGTCCTGTCGGTGAAGACACAGAAGGCCGGCTGCCCGCTGCGCGTCGCCTGGACCGCCCGCCACTCGCGGAGCCGCTCGTAGAGGCCCTCGTCCATGTCGGAGGGGCACTCGTCGCAGCGCATCAGCTTCATCTCGCCCGCGTCGGTCAGCGTGCGCCCGCAGACCCGGCATCGGGCCGGGGTTCTCTGCGTCCTGCGCGGGGCTGCTTCGGGGCCGCCTCCGAAGCCGCGCACGATGCCGCCGGAGCCGGCCGCGCCCGTCCGGACGCCAGTGGTGACGGAACCGGGGCGCAGGCCGTCGAGGAAGCGGCTGGGGCGGCGGTTCGGCCGCCCCCCGGGCGCACGGGAGAGGGCCCAGGAGACATGGAGGCGTTCGCGCGCGCGGGTCACTCCGACGTACAGGAGGCGGCGTTCCTCCTCGATCTGTTCATCGGTCTTCGCGTAGGTGATCGGCATCATGCCCTCGGCGACTCCGACCAGGAAGACGACATCCCATTCCAGGCCCTTGGCCGAGTGGAGCGAGGCGAGGGTGACGCCCTGCACGGTCGGGGCGTGCTGGGTGTTCGCCCGCTCGTCGAGTTCGGCGACAAGATCGGCGAGCGTGGCGCCCGGTTTCGCAGTAGTGAAGTCCTGCGCGAGGTTCACCAGTGCGGCCAGCGACTCCCAGCGCTCCCTGACGGCCCCGGATCCCGCCGGCGATTGACTGGTCCAGCCCTCCCCCGACAGCACGGCACGCACCTGGGAGGGCAGGTCGACGACGTCGTCCAGGAGGGAGTCGTTGGCTCCGAAGCGGGCGGCGGCGCGCAGCGCGCTGATCGCCTTGCGCACCTCGGGCCGGTCGAAGAACCGTTCGGCGCCACGCAGCTGGTAGGGGACTCCGGCGTCGGCGAGTGCCTGTTCGTACGTCTCGGACTGGGCGTTCGTCCGAACCAGGATGGCGATCTCACTGGCCGGCACGCCGCCGGCGACGAGGTCCCGGATGCGGCGGGCGGCGCCTTCGGCCTCGGCGGGTTCGTCGGCGTACTCGGTGTAGGCGGGTTCGGGTCCGGGGTCGCGCTGGGAGATCAGTTCCAGGCGGTGTTCCGCGGCGCGGCCCCGGGCCTGGGCGAGCAGGCCGTTGGCGAGATGGACGACCTGGGGGGTGGAGCGGTAGTCGCGGACCAGCTTGACGACGGTGGCGCCGGGGTGGCGGATACGGAAGTCGAGCAGATGGTCAGGAGTTGCTCCTGTGAACGAATAGATCGTCTGGCTGGCGTCGCCGACCACGCACAGGTTGTCCCTCTCCCCGAGCCACAGCTCCAGCAGCCGCTGCTGGAGCGGGCTGACGTCCTGGTACTCGTCGACCACGAAGTGCTGGTACTGGGAGCGGACCTGCTCGGCGATGTCGTGCCGGTCCTGGAGCACGGCGACGGTGAGCAGCAGGACGTCCTCGAAGTCGATGACGGAGCGGTCCCGCTTGAGGTCCTCGTAGGTGGCGTAGAGCTGGGCGATCTCGGCCGGGTCACGGGGGGCGACGCGGCCGGACTTGGCGACGGCGGGCACGTAGTCGGCCGGGACGGTCTGAGTGACCTTGGACCATTCGATCTCGGCGGTGACGTCCCGCAGTTCGCCCCGGTCGAGGCGGATGCGGCAGGCGGCGGCGGCATCGGCGACGAGCTGGATCTTGCGGTCGACGAGTCGGGGCATGGCGCCACCGACAGCCTTCGGCCAGAAGTACTGGAGCTGGCGCAGCGCGGCCGAGTGGAAGGTGCGCGCCTGGACTCCGCCGGCGCCGAGCTGGCGCAGGCGCCCGCGCATCTCACCGGCGGCACGGTTGGTGAAGGTGACGGCGAGCACGCTGGAGGGCTGGAGCACTCCGGCGCGGACGCCGTAGGCGATGCGGTGGGTGATCGCCCGTGTCTTTCCCGTGCCGGCGCCCGCAAGCACGCACACCGGACCGTGCAGGGCGGTGGCCACCTCGCGCTGCTCGGGATCGAGTCCGTCGAGCACCGCGTCGGCCGAGTCCGGAACCTGCGGGAAGAGGGTGGAGTGCGTTGCTGCTGTCACACGGCCATGCTGCCAGGTCGCCGGAGACGGGTGAGCCGGTTGTCCACAGGCAGCCCCTTGCAGTCGTACAAATGCGGCAGGCACCCGCCTCGGGACGCCCTGTCGGAACGCCCTGCGGGAATGGCGGCCGGGCCGCGTACGTTCCACCACAGCGAGCACCCGTCCCCCGAACTGCTGAGGAGCGCGAGAGACATGCCGGGCACTGTGACGATGTACAGCACCACGTGGTGCGGATACTGCCGTCGGCTGAAGAGCCAGATGGACCGCGAGGGCATCGCGTACAACGAGATCAACATCGAGCACGACCCGGACTCCGCAGCGTTCGTGGAGAAGGCGAACGGCGGCAACCAGACGGTTCCGACGGTGCTGGTGATTCCCTCCAACGACGGCCCGGAGGTCGTGATGACGAACCCGAGCCTCGCGCAGGTGAAACAGGCTCTCGGCGCCTGACCCCGCGTGTCAGAGACCCCCGACCGGCCCAGCGGCCGTGCGGGGGTCTTCGCGTGCCCGGGACGTCGGCGGAACCGGCTCAGAGGCCGCCCTCGTGCGTCAGAGCACGCTGCCCGGCTTCGGCAGCGGCTTGCCGTACCAGAGTTCGATCAGTCGGGCCGCGATCGAGATGCCGTACGGCGGGAGGACCTCGCCGGATTCGAAGCCTGCGCGCAGTTCCTCGCGGGAGAACCAGCGGGCCTCGTGGATCTCGTCACCGTCGACCTCGATGTCGGTGGAGACGGCGCGGGCCATGAAGCCGAGCATGAGGCTGGACGGGAACGGCCAGGGCTGGCTGGCGACGTACTCGACCTGGCCGACGTGGATGCCGGCCTCCTCGAACACCTCGCGGCGGACCGACTGTTCGATGGACTCGCCGGGCTCGACGAAACCGGCGAGCGTCGAGAAGCGGCCCTCGGGCCAGTGGACCTGGCGGCCGAGGAGGATGCGGTCCTCCTCGTCGGTGACAGCCATGATCACGGCCGGGTCGGTACGCGGGTAGTGCTCGGCGCCACAAGCCTGGCAGCGGCGGATGTGGCCGGCGGCGGCGATGACGGTGCGCTCGCCACAGCGGGAGCAGAAGCGGTGCAGGCGCTGCCAGTTCTCCAGGGCGACGGCGTGCACCATCAGGCCCGCGTCGCGGGGCGAGAGGAGCAGGCCGGCCTCACGCAGGCCCGCGGGGCGCGCGGACTGGTCCATGCGGCCGGGCAGGGCGTCCTTCTGGAGGGCGAAGTAGCTGGTGCCGTCGTCGTCGTTGCCGAGGAAGTAGCGGTGCGCTTCGGTGAGCGGGGCTTCGAAGGAGGGGGTCATGACGAGTTCGGTACGCCCCTCGGACGTCTCGTCGATGAGTACCTGGCCGCCGGAGACCACGAAGCAGCGGGTCGTGGGGTGGCTCCACGCTGCGGCGAGCCAGGCCTCGTCGAGCCGGTGGTGCGCGGCCCGGTCGATGCCGCTGGGGGCGGTGAGCGAGATGGGACGGTCGGCGGTGTGGTCGGTCCAGGTGGTCACAGGTGCTTCCAACTCCCCCGGTGGAACGGATATTTCGGCGGGCGGTTCAGCGGGACGTGGGCGGGGACGTTTGGAGGGCGGGGGTTTCCGGGTGGGTTTGCGCGGAGGCGGGGCGGTGCTTCCGGTCTCCCCCGGGGCGGCTGCCGGTCCGGTCGGCATCGGGTCGTCAGGAGTCATGGCGCCAGTTCCCTGCCAGGTCGCCCCACAGATAGGCGGTGGTCTCGACGCCCTTGAGGAGCAGGTCGATCTCCACCTTCTCGTTGGGGGCGTGCCAGCCGTCGGAGGGGACGGAGATACCCAGGAAGAGCACGGGGGCACCAAGGACGTCCTGGAGGTCTGCGGCCGGGCCGCTGCCGCCTTCACGTGTGTAGCGGACCGGTTTGTCGAAGGCTCGGCTCATGGCGCGTACGACGGACTGCAGGGCGGGGTGGTCGAGGGGGGTCAGGCACGGGCGGGTGGCCGCCGCGAACGTGATCTCGTGCCGGATCCCGGCGGGAACGCGGGTCGCGGTCCAGTCGCGGACGATCTTCTCGATGTGGTCGGGGTCCTGGCCGGCGACCAGCCGGAAGGAGAGCTTCACCATGGCGGAGGCCGGGACGATCGTCTTGCTGCCGGGACCCTGGTAGCCGCCGCCGATGCCGTTGACCTCGGCGGTGGGACGCGTCCAGACGCGCTCCAGGGTGGTGTGTCCTGCTTCGCCGTGAGTGGCGTACGACTTGGCGGTGCGCAGCCACTGCTCCTCGTCGAAGGGGAGTTCGGCGAGGAGTTCGCGCTCACGGGTGGTGGGTTCGGTGACGCCGTCGTAGAAACCGGGGATCGTCACACGCGCGTGCTCGTCGTGCAGAGCGGCGACGAGGCGGGCGACGGCGGTCGCCGGGTTGGGCACGGCGCCGCCGAAGGAGCCGGAGTGGATGTCCTGGTCGGGGCCGTGGAGCTGGATCTCGCACTCGGCGAGGCCGCGCATGCCCGTACACACCGTGGGGGTGTCTTCGGCCCACATGCCGGTGTCGGAGACGATCACGGCGTCGGCGGCGAGCCGGTCGGCGTGGTCCTCGACAAGGGAACGGAAGTGGACGGATCCGGACTCCTCCTCGCCCTCGACGAGCATCTTCAGATGGACTGCGGGTGCGGTGCGGCCGGTGGTGGCGAGGTGGGCGCGGACGCCGAGTGTGTGGAAGAACACCTGGCCCTTGTCGTCGGCGGCCCCGCGCGCGCGGAGGCGGTTTCCCCGGACGACCGGTTCGAAGGGGTCGCTGTCCCAGCCGTCCTCCAGGGCGGCGGGCTGCACGTCGTGGTGGCCGTAGACGAGGACCGTGGGGGCGGCGGGGTCGTCGGCGGGCCACTCGGCGAAGACCGCCGGGGCGCCCGGTGTCGCCCAGACCTCGACGGTGGGGAAGCCGGTTTCCCTGAGTTTTGCGGCGAGCCAGTCGGCGCTGCGGCGTACATCGGCGGCGTGGTCGGGCTGGGCCGACACGGAGGGGATACGCAGCCACTCGGCGAGGTCGTCGAGGAAGGCGACGCGGTGCTGCTCGATGTACGTACGGACGGCGCTGTCCGGGGCCTGGCTCATGGTCATGAGCTTATCGGCCCGCGCTGACATCCTCGTCCGGTACTTCGAACGCGGCAGGCTCGTCCAGGAGCAGCCGCTCCAGCGCGGCCCGGTCCGGGAGATCGTCCGGCCGGACGATCTCGCCACTGCGTACGTACAGGAAGGCGGCGCCGACTGCCTCCGGGGGAACACCCTGCTGCTCGGCCCAGGCCAGACGGTAGACGGCGAGCTGGAGGGGGTCTGCGGTGTGGGCGCGGTGGGTCTTCCAGTCGATGATCTCGTATGTCGCTTCCGCGCCGTCGCCTTCCTTGTAGACGGCGTCGATCCGGCCCCTTACGACACGGCCGGCGATGTCGAGCTGGAAGGGGGTCTCGACCCGGTAGGGCGTGCGGTGTGCGTACGCGGTGTCCTCGAAGGCGTCCTTGAGGGTCTGCAGGTCGCGTTCGTCGGCGATCTCGGCGTCGCTGCCGGGGAGTTCCTCGGGTTCCAGCAGGGGGAGCCGCAGCTCCTCGAAGCGGGCCTCGACCCAGGCGTGGAAGCGGGTTCCCCGGCGGGCAGCGGGCTGCGGTGGGCGTGGCATGGGGCGCGCGAGTTCCTGCGCTAGGGCGTCCGGGTCGGCGGCCAGGAGCATCAGCTGGGTGGCGGTCAGTGTGGGAGGCAGGGTGACGTCGGTGACGCTCTCCCGCGCGCGCAGCAGTTCCCCGGTGAGCGCGTCGAGGTCGCGGTCCCAGGAGGCGACGGCGCGAGCTTCCTCCGGTGTGAGATCCGCTTCGGCGGGATGTCTGCGGGCGTGGGGCACGACGGGCGGGCGATCGTGTCCGGTGTGCGTCGCCCGCGCAGGCGCGGGCGGTGGGGTCTGTGCGGGCGCTTCGGGACGGTCCGTGCTCCAGGCGTCCCAGTCGCCGTCGTCCTCGGCGGGGGAAGCGGCGTCTTCGTCGAGGGGGCCGTCGTCGAAGGATCCGTCGTCCCCGTACGGAGGCTCGTCGTCCGGCGGCGGGGGCCAGTCCGGGTCGTCGTACGCGTCGGGTTCGTGTGCGGTCGAGGGATGACCGTCCTCGTGGGAGGCGAGGGTCTCCAGGTGGGCGAGGACCGTCTCGGCGGCGGCCCGCCGGCGGCGGAACGCGGCGTCGTCCAGGGGCAGGGGCCAGAGTTGGTCGGCGGTCGTCGCGTGCAGGGCTGGATTCTCCTCGTCCTCCTCCGGTTCGTCCGCCCAGACCTCGATCTCGCCGTGTCCGGCTGTGCAGTGGTCGTGGAGGGCCCGCAGGAAGTCGGAGGGGCCGCGAGGCTTCTTCTGGGAGGGCCCCCACCAGTGGCCTGAGCCGAGCAGGAGGGAGCGTGGGCGGGTGAAGGTGACGTAGCCGAGGCGGAGTTCCTCGGTGTGCTGGTGGTCCTTCATCGCCTCCTGGAAGGCCTTCATGCCCCGGGAGTCCCAGGCCTCGATGTCGGGCAGGGTGGCGGTGTCGCCGCGCAGTTCGTGCGGCAGGACCTTGGCCTGGGAGGTCCATTTCTCGCGGCCCCGGTCGCTGGGAAAAGTGCCGGTGACCAGGCCGGGGACGGCCACGACGTCCCACTCCAGGCCCTTGGACTTGTGGGCGGTGAGCACCTTGACGGTGTTCTCGCCGCCGGGCAGGGCGTTGTCGAGGCCCTTCTCGTACTGCGCGGCCGTGCGCAGGAAGCCGAGGAAGGCCAGCAGGCTCGCCTCGCTCTCGTGGGCGGCGAACGAGGCGGCGATGTCCAGGAAGTTGGAAAGGGTCTCGCGGCGACGGGCGGCCAGGGCATGCGGGGACGCCGACAGCTCCACCTCCAGGCCGGTGACGGCGAGCACGCGGTGCAGTACGTCCATCAGCGGGTCGGCGAGTGAGCGGCGCAGGTCGCGCAGCTCGGTGGCGAGCCGGGCGAAGCGCACGCGCGCGTCCGGCGAGAAGGGCAGCCCGTCGTCGTCGCCCTGGCCTCTCAGGGGTGTCTCCAGGAAGGTGTCGAGGGCGTCCGCCAGCGATATCACCTCGGCGGGATCGACCCCCTCCACGGCCTCGGCGAGCCGACGGTCCGGGTCGTCGGCGTCGCCCACGCGCGCGTGGGACACGAGAAGACGGGCCCGGCGGCCCAGGAGGGCGAGGTCGCGCGGGCCGATGCGCCAGCGGGGGCCGGTCAGCAGCCGGACCAGGGAGGCGTTGGCCCCCGGGTCCTGGAGCACCTCGCAGACGGACACCAGATCGGCGACCTCGGGCAGGTGCAGCAGCCCGGAGAGCCCGACCACCTCGACGGGGATGTCCCGGGCGACCAGCGCTCCCTGGATCTCGGCGAAGTCGGTGGCGGTGCGACACAGGACGGCGATCTCACCGGGTGCCTTGCCGGTGCGTACGAGGTGGGCGATGGAGTCGGCCAGCCAGTCGATCTCCTCGGCGTGGGTGTGCAGCAGCGCGCAGCGCACCTGGCCGTCGCGTTCGGCGCCGGGTGCGGGGCGGAGTGCCTCCACGCCCGCGTGCATGGCGCGCAGGGGCTCCGCGAGGCCGTTGGCGAGATCGAGGAGGCGTCCTCCACTGCGACGGTTCTCGCTGAGCGACTGACGGGCCGCCGAGCTGCCGTCGGCGTGGGCGAAGTGCTCGGGGAAGTCGTCGAGGTTGGCGACGGAGGCGCCGCGCCAGCCGTAGATCGCCTGGCAGGGGTCGCCGACCGCGGTCACCGGATGACCGGTGCCGTCGCCGAACAGGCCTGCCAGGAGGACTCGTTGGGCCACGGAGGTGTCCTGGTACTCGTCGAGGAGCACCACCCGGAACTCGTCGCGCAGGACGCGGCCCACTTCGGGGATCCGGGCGAGCGCGGCGGAGAGGGCGATCTGGTCGCCGAAGTCGAGGAGGTCGCGCTCTCCCTTGGCAGCCCGGTAACGGGTCACCAGCTCGACGAGTTCGCGGCGGGCCGCGGCCGTCTCGGGGACCTTTCGCAGGTCCGCGTTGGTGAGTTTGGCGCCCTCCAGGGCGCGCAGCAGTTCGCCGTCGTACGCGCGCAGTTCCTCGGGACGGACGAGGTGTTCGGCGAGTTCGGCGTCGAGGGTCAGGAGGTCGCTGACGAGGTCCGGGAAGGAGCGCGTCAGCGCGGGGTAGGGGCCCGGGGCTTCACGCAGGACGCGCGCGGCGAGCTGGTAGCGGGTCGCGTCGGCCAGGAGGCGGGCGGTGGGTTCGAGGCCGATGCGCAGGCCGTGGTCCTTCAGAAGGCGGCCGGCGAAGGCGTGATAGGTGGAGATGGCCGGTTCGCCGGGCGGGTTGTCGGGGTCGATGACGTCCGGGTCGGTGACGCCCGCCCTGACGAGCGCCTTGCGGACGCGTTCGGCCAGTTCACCGGCGGCCTTGTTGGTGAAGGTGAGGCCGAGCACCTGTTCTGGGGCGACCTGGCCGGTGCCGACGAGCCACACCACGCGTGCCGCCATCACCGTCGTCTTGCCGGATCCGGCTCCGGCCACGATCACCTGCGGGGCGGGCGGCGCGATGATGCAGGCCGTCTGCTCCGGGGTGAACGGGATACCGAGGAGCTCCTTGAGCTGCTCGGGGTCGCTGATACTGGCTGGCACGTCAGAGAGGCTAGCGGCGGCCACTGACAGTCGAGGCCAGGTTCGCCCTCCGGATCAGCGGAAGCGCAGGTCGGCACAGGTGGTGCCGTACATCACGCCCGTACGGACGCCCCCTTCCCAGGGGCAGGGCCGGTGTCACTCGACGACGTGTCGGCCTTCCGGGCGGGCGCTGCACGACGCCCGGAAGGAGCAGTGCGCGCAGTGCTGGCCGGTGGTCGGGGTGAACCGTTCGTCGAGCACCTTGCCCGCGGCGGTGGCCAGCAGGTCACCGACCCACTCCCCCTCCGCCCCTTCCTCCAGGGGAGTCTGTGCCTGCACCTTGGGCAGCGTCTCGCCGCCGTCCCTCTTCGCCGCGCCCTGGCGCAACTGGACGAGTTCCGCGCCGCCCGGTTCGGGGCGCACACCGTCGAAGGCATCGTCCACGGCACCTTCACGGACGGCGAGCTGGTAGACGGCGAGCTGGGGATGGCGGGCCACCTCGGCGGCGGTGGGCGTCTGTTTGCCGGTCTTGAAGTCGACCACGTAGGCCCGGCCCTCGCCGTCGGTCTCGACGCGGTCCATGGAACCGCGGATCCGCACTTCGTAGTCGCCTGCCCCGAGGGTCACGTCGAAGTCGTGCTCGCTGGCGACGGGGGTGCGGCCGGTGCGACTGGAGTCGACGTGCCACGTCAGGAAGCGTTCGAGCGCCACGCGCGCGTGCTCCTTCTCCTGCGTCGACTTCCAGGGCGCGTCGAAGGCGAGCGCGTTCCACACGGAGTCGAGGCGTTCCATGAGGACGGCGAGGTCTGCGGGAGTGTGTCCGGAGGCGACCTCGTCGGCGAGAACGTGCACCACGTTGCCGAAGCCCTGGGCTGCGGTCGCGGGGGCGTCGGCCTTCACCTCGCGGCCCAGGAACCACTGCAGGGCGCAGGTGTTGGCGAGTTGGTCCAGGGCGCTGCCGGAGAGCACGACGGGCTGGTCGCGGTCGCGCAGGGGGACCTTGCTCTCGGTCGGCTCGTACATGCCCCACCACCGGTAGGGGTGGGCCGACGGCACGAGTGGACGGCCCTCCTCGTCGGTGAGCGCGGCGAGCCGGGCCAGACGGCGGGCGGCGGCCTCCCTGAGGGAGGCGGACACGCGCGGGTCGACCGTTGTGGCGCGCAGTTCGGCGACGAGGGCGGCGACAGAGAGGGGGCGGCGCGGGCGGCCCGTCACGTCCTTGGGTTCGACGCCGAGTTCGGTGACGAAGCGGGAGGGCTGGTCGCCGTCGTCGGCGGGAGCCTTCACCGCGGTGACGACCAGGCGTTCACGCGCGCGCGTGGCGGCCACGTAGAACAGTCTGCGCTCCTCGGCGAGCAGCGCTCCCGGGGTGAGCGGTTCGGCGAGGCCGTCACGGCCGATGCGGTCGGCCTCCAGGAGGGAGCCCCGGCGGCGCAGGTCGGGCCACAGACCCTCCTGGACGCCTGCGACGACCACGAGGCGCCATTGGAGACCCTTGGAGCGGTGCGCGGTCATCAGGCGTACGGCGTCGGGGCGCACGGCTCGGCGGGTGAGGGTGTCGGCGGCGATGTCCTCGGCGTCGATCTCCTCCAGGAAGTTGAGGGCGCCGCGGCCGCCGGTGCGCTCCTCGGCGCGCGCGGCGGTCGCGAACAGCGCGCACACGGCGTCGAGGTCGCGGTCGGCGTTGCGTCCGGCCGCGCCGCCGCGCCGGGCGGCCCGCTCCAGCCGTCCCGGCCAGGGTGTGCCGTTCCACAGGTCCCAGAGGGCCTCCTCGGCCGTGCCGCCGCCCGCGAGGCGCTCCCGTGCCTTCCCGAGCAGCGCGCCGAGGCGCTGGGCACCGCGTGCGTACGTCGGGTCGTGGGCGACCAGGCGTTCGGGTTCGGCCAGCGCGCGGGCCAGGAGTTCGTCCGAGGGCGGCGGTACGGGATTGCCCGCGGCCCGCTCCTCCTCGCGCAGGGCGCGGCCGAGGCGACGCAGATCGGCGGCGTCCATGCCTGCGAGGGGGGACGTGAGGAGGGTGAGGGCGGTTTCGGTGCCGAGCCAGGCGGTGGCCGCCGGCAGGCCGGCGTCGGCGTCTTCGCCCTCGCCGTCCCCTGTCCCTTGGGTGCCCGGCTCCTCGCCCGCTCCCGCCGCAGCGGTCGCCACTGCTCGGAGCGCCGTCAGGAGCGGTGCCACCGCCGGTTCGTGGCGCAGGGGCAGGTCGTCGCCGTCGATGTCCAGGGGGACCCCGGCGGACGTGAGGGCACGCCGGACCGTCGGGATCGTACGGCCGCCGGCGCGCACCAGGACGGCCATCTCGCCCCAGGGGACACCGTCCTCCAGGTGTGCGCGACGGAGGATGTCGGCGATGTTCTCCAGTTCCGTACCGGACGTCGGGTACGTACAGACCTCGACGCGGCCTCCGTCACGGACGGAAGCGAGTCCGCGGTGGGCGCGGACCTTCTCGGCCGGGAGGCGGGTCAGAGGCATGCGCTGGGTGAGGAGGCGGGTGGCGGTCAGCGGAACGGCGGCTGAGCGGCGGGACGTCCTGAGGACCTCGACCGGGGCAGGGCGGCCGTCCGCGCGCGGGAAGGCGTCCGGGAAGTCCAGGATGCCGTTGACGTCCGCGCCGCGGAACGCGTAGATCGACTGGTCGGGGTCGCCGAGGGCGACGAGTGTCCGGCCGCCCCCCGCGAGCGCGTGCAGCAGCCGTACCTGGGCCGGGTCGGTGTCCTGGTACTCGTCCACGTAGACGGCGTCGTAGCGGGCGGCGAGCTGCCCGGCGGTGTCGGGGCGGCTCGCGAGGAGTACCGCGCGGTGCACGAGTTCCGCGTAGTCGAGCACTCCTTGCATGTCGAGCACGTCGAGGTACTCGGCGAGAAAGGCGGCGGCCGCACGCCAGTCGGGGCGGCCGATGCGCCGGGCGAAGGCGTCCAGGGCGTCCGGGCCGAGGCCCAGTTCGCGACTGCGGGCGAGAACCGCGCGGACCTCGTCGGCGAAGCCCCGGGTGGTGAGGCAGGCGCGCAGTTCGTCCGGCCAGCGCACATGGGCGAGGCCGAGCCGCTCCAGGTCGGGCTGACCGGCGAGCAGTCCGCGTACGGCGACGTCCTGTTCGGGGCCGGAGAGCAGCCGCAGGGGTTCCGCGAACAGGTCGCTGTCCTGGTGGGCGCGGACCAGGGCGTAGCAGAAGGAGTGGAAGGTGGTCGCGCGGGGAGCGCGGGCGGCTCCGATGCGCAGGGCCATGCGGTCGCGCAGTTCGACGGCCGCCTTGCGGCTGAACGTCAGCACGAGGATCCGCTCGGGGTCCCCGCCCCGGGCGATCCGGGCCGCCACGGACTCGACGAGAGTGGTGGTTTTCCCGGTACCCGGACCCGCGAGGACGAGCAGTGGGCCCCGCGTGTGATCAACCACCGCACGCTGTGCGGCGTCCAGACGAGGGGGATCCTGCCGCGAGGGCGGAGTACGCACCAGTCGGTAAGCGCCACGGTTCCCCTGTCGACCCTGGGGGTGCGACAGGCGCCTGGTGGAGGAAGAGGAGCTCACGTGGTTCGCCGGTCCTGGTGGGTGTGCTGGTTGGCTGACCGCGTGGAGGACGGTGGCCGGGAGGTGAGGGGGGTGGGTGCAGCCGACGGTACGCCGACGGGCGGTTCGGAAGCAGGGCTTCCGCTTGTTCCCTCCCGCCCCGAGCGTCACCCGGGCCCCTCGTCCCACGAACGTACGCCATGGCACGGACGTGCCCGCTTTACCCCGTACGGGCCACAGGTCCCCCTGATGTCCGCCCGATGGCGGAAGCTGTCAGGTGTGACCCTCCGTCCGCTCGCCGCCGTCCCACCGCGCCCGTCTCATGTCGAGGCGCGGCAGATGTCCCTCGGTGGCCCTGCTCGCCTCCTTCAGGGGCGTGCCCTCGGCGCGATAGTGGTCGAGGGCCTCAAGTTCGTGACCCGGGAGCAGGACGCCGTCCGCGCGGACGACCCGCCACCACGGAACAGCCCCTCCGTAGAGGGCCATCACACGCCCGACCTGGCGCGGTCCGCCCTCCTCCAGCCACTCGGCCACATCCCCGTACGTCATGACACGCCCGGGCGGGATCAGTTCGGCGGCCTCCAGGGCCCGCTCGGCGTACTCCGGCAGGGCGTCCGCCGGACGGCTCTCGTCGCTCATCCGACCCATCCTGCCCCACCCCACCGACAGTGTGACGAGACGGCGACCGTGGGTATCCCTCGCCCCGGAGCGGCGCTTGCGGCAGACTGTGCGCCCCCGCATTGCACCCTGATGCCCCTGTGTGTCAGTGGGGCATGCCACCATCGTGCGGGCGGTGACCGGTGATACGAGACCAAGAAGAGACCATGAAGCAGCAGGGCGTGCACCCCGAAGGCACGGAGGACACCTCTGAGGTCTCGTCGCGTCCCGGTGCGGACGACACCGGCCACGAGCACGAGCGGACACCGGCAGAATCGGCCGCCGACTGCGCCGACGACGAGGCGCACGCGGAGGAGGTCGAGGGCGACGAACCACTGCTCCCCGCGCGCGTGCACCGCCCCTCCGATCTCATGCGGCTCCTGGCGGGCGTCTTCGCGATCGTCGTCCTGCTCGCGATCGCCGCGTTCGCGCACGGCACCACCTCAGGACTCGAACAGGACATCAACAAGGGCACCGGCCAGGCTCCCGACCTGCTGATCAAGATCGCGGGGCTGGCATCGAGCATCGCCATCCTCCTGGTGCCGGTCGCCTTCGCGATCGAGCGGCTGATCAAGCGGGACGGGCTGCGCATCGCCGACGGTGTGCTCGCGGCGGTCCTCGCGCACGGGGTGACCCTCGCCACCGACCTGTGGGTCGCCAAGGCCGCCCCGGACTCCATCCAGGAGGCGCTGACCCAGCCCTCCCCCGGCGACATCCACGCGCTCACCGACCCGGTGCACGGCTATCTCGCCCCGGTCATCGCGTACATGACGGCTGTCGGCATGTCCCGTCGGCCGCGCTGGCGCGCCGTGCTGTGGGTGGTGCTGATGCTCGACGCCTTCTCGATGCTGGTCACCGGCTACACGACACCGTTCTCGATCATCCTGACGGTGCTGATCGGCTGGTCGGTCGCGTACGGAACCCTCTACGCGGTCGGCTCGCCGAACGTGCGTCCCACCGGACGCAACCTGATGGCGGGCCTGCGGCACGTCGGTTTCCGCCCGGTGAGCGCGGCCCGTGAGGAGGTGCCGGAGGCCACGGACAGCGGTGACCGCGGTCGGCGCTACTTCGTCACCCTGGAGGACGGGCCCCCACTGGACGTCACCGTGGTCGACCGCGAGCAGCAGGCGCAGGGCTTCTTCTACCGCATGTGGCGCAACATCACGCTGCGCGGTCTGGCCACCCGCAGCAGCCTCCAGTCGCTGCGCCAGGCACTGGAGCAGGAGGCTCTCCTCGCGTACGCGGCGATCGCCGCCGGGGCCAACGCCCCCAAGCTGATCGCGACCTCGGAGCTCGGCCCCGATGCCGTGATGCTCGTCTACGAGCACACCGGAGGCCGCACGCTCGACTCGCTGGAGGACGAGGAGATCACCGACGACCTGCTGCGCAGCACCTGGCATCAGGTGAAGGCGCTGCAGTCGCGGCGCATCGCGCATCGCAGGCTCGTCGCCGACGCCATTCTGGTGGATCGTTCCGGCAAGGTGATCCTCACCGACCTCCGGGTCGGCGAGATCGCGGCCGGCGATCTCCTGCTGCGCATGGACATCGCCCAGCTGGTGTCGACACTGGGCCTGCGCGTGGGTGCCGAACGCGCGGTGACGTCAGCGGTGGGAGTGCTCGGCCCGGACGCGGTGGCGGACTGTCTGCCGATGCTCCAGCCCATCGCACTGTCGCGCTCCACACGGGGGACGCTGCGCAAACTCGCCCGCGAGCGCGCCCAGCGTCAACGCGAGGCGGTCCTGGAGGCGTCCCAGCTGGCCAAGCAGGCCCGGCTGGAGGCGGCCCACCCCGACCCCGGGCCGGTCGTCCTGGAGAAGTCCGGCAAAAAGGCCGTGCGGGCCGAACAGCGGGCCGAGAAGCGAGCCATCGACGAGGCTCTGGAGGGTGCCCGCGAGGAGGATCTGCTCGCCCAGATCCGCCACCAGGTGCTGCTGATCAGACCGCAGGCACCGGTCGAACCGGCCCGGCTGGAACGGGTGAGACCGCGCACCCTGATCAGTTTCATCGCGGGCGCGTTCGGCGCGTACTTCCTGCTCTCCCAGCTCACCCACATCGAGTTCGCCACCCTGTTCGACGAGGCGGAGTGGGGCTGGGTCATCGCGGCCGTGCTGTTCTCGGCGCTGAGCTACTTCGCCGCGGCGATGAGTCTGCTCGGTTTCGTCCCGGAGCGGGTGCCGTTCATGCGGACCGTGGCCGCGCAGGTCGCCGGGTCGTTCGTGAAGATCGTGGCGCCCGCGGCGGTCGGCGGTGTGGCCCTCAACACACGTTTCCTGCAACGCGCGGGCGTACGGCCGGGGCTCGCGGTGGCCAGTGTCGGCGCGTCGCAGCTGTTCGGGCTCGGCTGCCACATCCTGATGCTGCTGTCGTTCGGCTATCTGACAGGCACCGAGAAGACACCGTCGCTGTCACCGTCCCGGACGGTCATCGCGGGCCTGCTGACCGTCGCGGTGCTCGTCCTCGTGGTGACCTCGGTGCCGTTCCTGCGGAAGTTCGTCGTCACGCGCGTGAGGTCGCTGTTCGCCGGTGTCGTACCGCGCATGCTGGACGTTCTTCAGCGGCCCCAGAAGCTGGTCACCGGTATCGGCGGCATGCTGCTGCTGACCGCGTGCTTCGTGATGTGCCTGGACGCGTCGATCCGGGCGTTCGGCGACGAGTCGACCTCGCTCAGCCTCGCCAGCGTCGCCGTCGTCTTCCTCGCCGGCAACGCACTGGGCTCCGCGGCACCGACCCCCGGCGGTGTGGGCGCGGTCGAGGCGACCCTGACGGTCGGTCTGATCGCCGTAGGCCTCCCCAAGGAGGTCGCCGCCCCCGCCGTGCTGCTCTACCGGCTGCTCACCCTCTGGATCCCGGTGCTGCCGGGCTGGCTGTTCTTCAACCACCTGACCCGGAAGGGCTCCCTCTGAGGGATGCGGCCTCACGCCGCTGCTCCCCGGGGCATGCGCGGTACCTCGTACGGCTCGCGCCCCGAGCGCCCCGCCGGGTACGACCGCAGGATGGGGACATGCCCACCCCCTTCCGGCCGCGTGCCACTGCTCTGACGGCCACCGCCCTCCTGCTGACGTCCCTGCTGGCGGGGTGCAGCGGCGATGCCGCCTCCACGGAAGCGGATCTGTCGGACCAGACGCTCAGTTGGCAGGACTGTCCCGCGCCGTCCGAGTCGGAGGGCGGCGGCGAGGCACCGTCCCCGCTGCCGGGCGGTGACGCCTGGCAGTGCGCCACCATGAAGGCGCCTCTGGACTGGGCCGAACCGAAGGGCGGGACGATCGGACTCGCGCTGATCCGCGCGAAGACCAGCGGCGGCACGAGCAAGCGCATCGGGTCCCTGATCTTCAACTTCGGCGGGCCCGGGGGCTCGGGAGTCGCCACGCTCCCCGCGTTCGGCACGGACTACACGAGCCTGCGCACGCGCTACGACCTGGTGAGTTTCGACCCGCGCGGAGTCGGCCGCAGCGCCGGTGTCCGGTGCGAGGACGACGAACAGCTCGACGCGTACTTCCAGCAGGACGCGACGCCCGACAACGCCGCCGAACGCTCCGAACTGCTGGACAACACCAGGAAGTTCAACGCGGCCTGCGAGAAGAACTCCAAAGGGATGCTCCCGCATGTGCGCACCACCGACGCGGCCCGCGACCTGGATCTGATGCGCCAGGTCCTCGGCGACGACAAGCTGTACTACTTCGGCATCTCGTACGGCACCGAACTCGGCGGCGTCTACGCACATCTGTTCCCCAAGAAGGTGGGCCGTGCCGTCTTCGACGCGGTCATCGACCCCACCCGGACACCTGAACAGGGCTCGCTCGGGCAGGCCGAGGGCTTCCAGCTCGCACTCGGTAACTTCGCCGAGGACTGCACCTCCAAGACCGAGATCTGCCCGGTCGGCGACACCGCACAGGACGTCGAGGACCGGATCACCAAGCTCCTCAAGGACCTCGACGCCGAGCCGATCCCAGGCATCTTCCCTCGCGAGCTGACCCAGAGCACGGCCGCCAACGGCATCACGCAGGCGCTGTACTCCCAGGACTTCTGGCCCTACCTCACCGAGGGCCTCGACCGGGCGTACGACGGTGACGGCACGGTCCTGATGCTGCTGTCCGACTCGATGAACGGGCGCAACCAGAACGGTGAGTACAGCAACATCACCGCGGCGAACACCGCCATCAACTGCTCCGACCAGAAGCCGCGTTACACCGTCGCGGACGTCGAGGCCAGGCTGCCCGAGTTCCGCGCCGCCTCGCCCCTGTTCGGCGACTTCCTGGCCTGGTCCATGGTGAGCTGCACCGACTGGGCGGTGCGGGGCGCCGCCGACCACCCCGACGTCAGCGCGACCGGATCGGCGCCGATCCTCGTCATCGGTAACACCGGCGACCCGGCCACACCGTACGAGGGCGCACGGAAAATGGTGGGGGCGCTGGGTGAGGGTGTGGGCGTCCAGCTGACGTACAAGGGACAGGGACACGGCGCGTACGACAGCGGGAACCGCTGCGTGCGCACGGCGGTGAACGGCTATCTGCTGAACGGGAAGGTACCGGCTGCAGCGACCGTATGCTCCTAGGAAAACGCAGGTCAGAGCGTTATCCACAGGCTGATACGGCCTCGGGGCGATCCGCCTACTATGGCCGGAACGCCATCCGCCGATCCGAGCGGACGGCTCGCAGGGGGGAAAGTACACATGTCTCGTTTCGTACGCTGGACGGCCGCCACGGCCGCCGTACTGCTGGTGGCCGGCTGCAGCAACGGCACATCCGCGAGCGGTGACGGCAAGGGGTCCGGCGCCGCCACGCCCTCGTCGGCGACGTCCTCGTCCCGGGCCTCGCCGGAGCTGCCCGCCTCGCTGACCTCGCAGAAGCTCGACTGGAGCCGCTGCGAGGGCACGGCGGACTCGCCCACGCCGGGCAGCGACTGGCAGTGCGCGACGCTCAAGGTGCCGCTGGACTACGCGAAGCCGGACGGCGAGACCATCGGCCTGGCGCTCATCCGCGCCAAGGCCACCGGAGGCAACCGCATCGGTTCTCTCCTGTTCAACTTCGGCGGACCGGGCCAGTCGGGCATCTCCGTGATGCCCTCCTACGCCGGCACGGTCTCCGCCCTCCGCGAGCGCTACGACCTGGTGAGCTGGGACCCGCGCGGGGTCGGGGCCAGCGAGGGCGTGCGCTGCCGGAGCGACAAGGAGATCCAGGCCGCCGAGTCGGTGGACCCGTCGCCGGACGACGCGGCCGAGGAGAAGGCCTACTTCCAGGACGCCGCCGACTTCGGGAAGGGCTGCGAGAAGTCCGCCGGAAAGCTCCTCGCGCATGTCTCGACGACCGACTCCGCCCGCGACATGGACCTGATGCGCCAGGTCCTCGGCGACACGAAGACGCACTACTTCGGCATTTCGTACGGCACCGAACTCGGCGGTGTGTACGCCCACTTGTTCCCGAAGAACGTGGGGCGGCTGATCCTCGACGCCGTCGTCGACCCGAGCGCCGACACGGTGGGACACGCGAAGAACCAGGCCCGGGGCTTCCAGCGCGCCCTCGACGACTACCTGAGGTCGACGGGCCAGGACCCGGACCAGGGATCGCGGAAGATCTCGGCGCTGCTGAAGCGGATCGACGCCGCGCCGCTGCCCACGTCCTCAGGGCGGAAGCTGACCCAGGGCCTGGCCGTCACCGGCCTCGTCCTGCCGCTGTACAGCAAGCAGAGCTGGCCGGCGCTCACCAGCGCCCTGGACGCGGCCGAGCAGGGTGACGGATCGGACCTGCTGGCGCTCTCCGACGGCTACAACGACCGCGACGCGTCGGGCCACTACGGCACGACAACGCATGCCCAACGGGTCATATCGTGCTTGGACGACAAGCAGCGGCCGACCGCGGACCAGACCAGAAAGCTGCTGCCCGAATTCCGGAGGATCTCGCCCGTGTTCGGGGAGTTCATGGGCTGGGACACGGCTGGCTGGTGCCACGACTGGCCGGTGGCCGGCCAGTACGACACACCGGAGGTCGGCGCGCCCGGCTCGGCGCCCGTCCTGGTCGTCGGCAACACCGGGGACCCGGCCACGCCCTACGAGGGCGCGCGCAAGATGGCGGACGAGCTGGGCAAGGGCGTCGGCGTGGTGCTGACCTGGAAGGGCGAGGGCCACGGGGCGTACGGCAGTGGGAGCGAGTGCGTCGACTCCGCGGTGAACGCGTATCTGCTGGACGGGACGGTGCCGCAGGACGGCAAGGTCTGTTCATGACGGCGGCGGGGGCCCCGGGCACCGGTGGTGCTCGAGACCCCCGCCGGCCGAACAGGACGAACAGGTTGGTGAACCGTGGGTCAGTAGACCGGCTTGTGCGGCTCGATCTGGTTGACCCAGCCGATCACACCGCCGCCGACGTGGACCGCGTCCGCGAAACCTGCGGACTTCAGGACCGCGAGGACTTCCGCGCTGCGGACACCCGTCTTGCAGTGCAGGACGATCTTCTTGTCCTGCGGGAGGGTCGCCAGGGCGGTGCCCATGAGGAACTCGTTCTTCGGGATCAGCTTGGCGCCGGGGATCGAGACGATCTCGTACTCGTTGATCTCGCGGACGTCGATGATCTCGATGTTCTCGCCGTCGTCGATCCACTCCTTGAGCTGCTTGGGAGTGATCGTCGAGCCGGCCGCCGCCTCCTGGGCCTCCTCGGACACGACACCGCAGAAGGCCTCGTAGTCGATGAGCTCGGTGACGGTCGGGTTCTCGCCGCAGACCGCGCAGTTCGGGTCCTTGCGGACCTTGACCTGGCGGTACTGCATCTCCAGGGCGTCGTAGATCATCAGACGGCCAAGGAGGGGCTCGCCGATGCCCGCGAGGAGCTTGATGGCCTCGTTGACCTGGATGGAACCGATGGACGCGCACAGCACGCCCAGGACGCCGCCCTCGGCGCAGGAGGGAACCATGCCCGGCGGCGGGGGCTCCGGGTACAGGCAGCGGTAGCACGGTCCGTGCTCGGACCAGAAGACGGAGGCCTGGCCGTCGAAACGGTAGATCGAGCCCCACACGTACGGCTTGTTCAGCAGCACGCACGCGTCGTTGACCAGGTAGCGGGTCGCGAAGTTGTCCGTGCCGTCGACGATCAGGTCGTACTGGCTGAAGATCTCCATCACGTTCTCGGCTTCGAGCCGCTCTTCGTGAAGGACCACGTCGACGTACGGGTTGATGCCCAGCACCGAGTCGCGGGCCGACGCGGCCTTGGAGCGGCCGATGTCCGCCTGGCTGTGGATGATCTGGCGCTGCAGGTTCGACTCGTCGACCTCGTCGAACTCCACGATGCCGAGCGTGCCCACGCCCGCCGCGGCCAGGTACATCAGCGCCGGCGAACCCAGGCCGCCGGCGCCCACACAGAGCACCTTGGCGTTCTTCAGCCGCTTCTGCCCGTCCATCCCGACATCGGGGATGATCAGGTGGCGGGAGTACCTGCGGACCTCGTCTACGGTGAGCTCGGCAGCGGGCTCAACCAGGGGTGGCAGCGACACGGGGACTCCGTTGGTCGGTCAATCACTACAGTTGTTCTCCCCGTAACACTGCCACGCCCTTCTTCATTCCGAGACACCCGTTCCGAGGCGCGAGACGATGTCGTCCCAGTAGCCGGGCATCGTCTCCCAGGGGTCGGCGCGGCCACCGCGGTCCGTGCGGTCGGTGAAGTAGATCGTGGCGGCGCCCTGCCAACGGGCGACGCGCAGCGCCTCGTCGAGATGGCCGAGCGGCAGTCCGTGCACGAAGTGGCAGAAGCGCTCGGGCGGATGGTCGGCGGTCCACTCGGCCACCTGCGACCAGCGGTAGTCGCTCCAGTGGCCGGAGAACGTGACGAGCTGGTCGCCGTGCTCGGCGTAGTCCGGATGCGGATGGGTGCCGTGGCCCAGGACCATGTGCGCGTCGCCGTCCGCCTCGCGGAGCGTGCCGATCGTGCGGCGGATCCCGGGGAGCGCGGTCCGGTCGGTGGGGCAGCGGTCCAGGAGGAAGCCGTCGGTCCTGTACCAGTCGCGGTACCGCTGCGCCTCGGTGATCAACTCACCGTGCGTACGGGCACCGTGGGCCGTGTCGAGGTGGCCCAGGACGCGGACGCCCGCGTTGCGCAGACGGCCGACAGCCTCCAGACAGTGTGGATCGGGGCGACTGCCCGGGCCGTCGGCGACGTTGAGGACGACCCAGTGCAGAGGCGTGCCCGGTCGGGTGAGTTCGCCCCACTCGGCCGGGGCCACGAGGGGGTGCGCGAAGCCCGGGATGCCGAAGCCGGTACGTACGCCGGTGCTCGCGGTGCCCGCCTTGGCACTGGTCAGATGCGGCATGCCGCCTCCATCCAGATGTCGGCGAGGGACTCCTCCAGATTGATCCGGGGCCGCCAGCCGAGCCGGTCGCGTGCGGTGCGTACATCGGCCTGCTGCCAGCTGCCGCAGCCGTCCGGGTACGGGTACGCGACCGGACCGGCGTGGTCCGGGTCGGTGCGGGGATGGCCGATGGACGACCTCAGGGGGCCGGGCGGACCGTCCAGCTCGTGCAGCGCGCCGCCGTACCCGGCCACGCGGGCGAGGATGGAGGCGGCGTCACGCAGGCGCACGGCGCGGCCGGAGCCGATGTTGATGACGCCCTGTGCGGCCGAGAGCGAGGCCGCGTGGACGGCCCGTGCCACGTCACGTACGTCGATGAAGTCGCGCTGCGCGCCCAGGCCGCCGAGTTTGAGCTCGCCGTCGCCGGACTGCATCGCGCGGCGCATCGCCTCGGCTAGGCGGCCGAGCGGGGAACCGGCGGGCGTGCCGGGCCCGGCCGGCGAGAAGACCCGCAGGACGACGGCGTCGAGGCCGGACCCGAGAACCAGTTCGGTGGCGGCGAGCTTGCTGACGCCGTACGGGCCGCCGGGGCGGGGGACGGCGTCCTCGGCCGTGGAGGAACCGGGCTGGCTGGGGCCGTACTCGGCGCCGCAGCCGAGCTGGACCAGACGGGCGCCGCAGCCGCTGCGTCGCAGGGCCTCGCAGACGGTGGCGACGGCGACCGTGTTGTGGCGGGTGAGTTCACGGGCCCCGCCGCGGGTGGCGCCGGCGCAGTTGACGACGACTCCGGGGTGGACGGCGTCGAGGAAGCGGGTGAGTGCGCCGGGGCTGCCGGACGCGAGGTCGAATCGGACGTCGGCGTCGTCGCCGCGGCCGAGGGCGGTGAGCTGCACGGCGGGGTCGGCGAGCAGTCGGTCGGCGACGAAGCGGCCGAGATAGCCGTTGGCTCCGATCAGCAGAACCCTCATCGGACGGCTCCCTCGGCGGATTCTCCGGCTCCGGGTCGGGAGGTGATCATCGGTGTACTCCTTCGGGGGTTGCGGGTTCGTTCGTGTGGGAGGGCCGGGCGTTGCGGAACCGGTCGCCTGCCGTGGTCGTGGGTCCTGGACGTCATCCGGGCTCACCCGGAATCGCGTGCGCCGAGGCTCTGGTCAGCGTGCGGGTGGCGTGGAACAGGAGGATCAGCGCGGCCGCTCCGCAGGCCGCGGCCGGGATGCCCGCCGGACTCCAGACGGCCACGACCGTGTCCACCGGGGTGGCCAGGAAGGCGCAGCCGGGCAGGTGGGACGCGAAGGCGGTGGCCAGAGCCGCTGCCTCCGTCGCGGCTGCCGCGCCGAGGACCACCGCCGGGGCGTGGGTGAAGCCGTGTGCCGTGAGGAGACGGGCCAGAAGGAGCAGGGCGCCCAGGGTGACCGTCGTGGTGTAGGCCGCCGGTTCGTGCAGGACCGTCGCGGAGATCGCCACGAGCGCCGCCGACGTGCAGAGGAACAGGGCGAACGCGCCCAGGAGGAGGGGTTTCACGGCTGCCGTGAAGTCCGCCAGGCCACGGCTGGCGGCCAGCTTGCGACGGGCTCCCGCGGCGAAGAGGTGGGCGCACCAGGCCGCCGGCGCACAGGCCAGGGTGAGGGCGAGGACAGGGGCGGTGGACAGGTCCCGGACGGCGGCCGGGAATCCGTCGGGGCCGCCCGTCAGCGCGGCGGTGATCAGGCCGTCGCCCAGGAGCGCGTACGCGAGGAGCCAGTAGGTCCACGCACGCGTGGAGCCCGGGGTCTGGCTCGGGTACGTGCCGGGGGGCGCCGGGTGGGACCTGGGGCCCAGTGGCCCCCGGCCCAGTGCCGCGCGTACGGCCAGCGCCACGGCCAGGGCGCCCAGTGTCGCCACGGCCAGCCGGACCCGGCCCTCGGTGAGGTGCAGACCGGCCACCGCCGCCGCGCACAGGGCGCCCGGGAGCAGGGAGAGCAGTGCCCAGTCGGCCCGTACGCGGGGTGCGGGCGAAGGGGTGGGCCGTGGTGCCGTTTCCGTGTCCCGGGAGACCCGGGCGTACATCTCCTCGGCCAGCGAGAACACGTCACGGTGGCGGAAGCGGGCGGCCGTCCGGTCGGTCACGCCGTGGGCCTCCAGACCGGCGGCGATCTCCAGGGGGTCCACCGCCCGCTCGCACAGTTCACGGTGTCTGTGCATGAGCGCCTTCACGGGGTCTCCGGTCCCTCGGCGCGCGGCACGGGCGGAGGGCGCGGAGGGTGTGGTCGTCGGCGACTGCCCCGGCGTCTCCCGCACGTTCGTCTCCGCGGCGCCCATGAGCCACTCCTCCGAGTGTTCGTCCCAGGCTCCGGAGTTGTTCGGTGTCCCCGGGCGGTCCAGTTCTCCCAGCTCGCTCATCGCGCTCCCTCCCCGGCGGGTACGGCGGTCGCCTGTACCGGTGCGGAAGCGCGTCCTGTCGCCCAGCTGGGCCCGCCCCGGGCCACCACGCGTATGTCGGCATGCGTCCAGCGGCCGGCGACGTGTGCCTCCGCCGGGACGGCGAACGGGAGCGGTTCGCCGGCGTGGTCGAGGACCACCTTGTGGACGGGGGAACGCGAGACGACCTCCAGGTAAATGCCGTGAAATGCCTCGACGTTCTGCTCGACGGTGAACAGTTCGAGGGCACGGGCGCGGGCGGCGGCGCCCAGGCGTTCGCGGCGCGCCGGGTCGCGCAGCAGCGCCACGCACGCCTCCGCGAGCGCCCGCGGGTTGCGCGGGGGCACCACGAGCCCCGTACCGCCGATGATCTCGACCACCGCTCCCACGTCCGTCGACACGGTCGCCCGGCCGCAGAACATCGCCTCGACCAGGCTGATCGGGAAGCCCTCGACCACGCTCGACAGGACGACGACCGCACCGGCCGCGTACGCCTCCGCGAGCGTCGGTGCCTCCGGGCCGCCGATCTCCTCGAACGACACGGGGTTGTCGCCGACCGCGTGAATGCCCTCGGCCTCGTCGGGGAAGAGCTGCGCGGCGAGCGCCCGGCAGTGACCGAGATATGCCTCGCTCTCGGCTCCCGTGGCCGCGCCGATGATGCGCAGGCGCGTCTTCGGTTCCTCCTTGCGGACCTCCGCGAAGGCGTGCAGAAGGGAGATCAGGTCCTTGGCGGGCTCGATACGGCCGACCCAGATCAGCGTGTCGGGGTCCGCGGTCTCCGGGGACTCGCCCACCTCCGCGAAGTGGGACGCGTCCATGCCGGGGTACACGGTCCGCAGCTTCTCCCGGTCGGCCCCGCATCTCTCCTGCCAGCGGCGGGTGTGCGTGTTGCCGGGGGTGACGAGCGCGGCCCGCCGGTAGACCTCCGAGGCCAGCCGGCCGTGGAAGGCCGCGAGCAGGGACCGTACGGCCGGGGCGCTGTCGTCGGCGCCCGAGGCCAGGTAGTGCGCCCGCAGCGGGACCCCGTACTCGGTGACCAGCAGGGGGACTTCGGAGAAGTGGTGGGCGAGCAGTCCGGGGAGCGCCGCCGGGCCGCCGGCCGCGGCATGGCAGAGGTCGACCGAGCCGAGCCCGTCGTCCTCGTACCAGTCGAGCGAGAGGGGGCGCAGGGCGCGTTCCAGGTGCGCGGCGACGGCGAGCAGGTCCGGGACGCGCGCCTCGCGCGCCGCCCCCTGTGCGCCGGGCGCACGACAGGCGCGCTCCAGTGCTCGTACCGCGGCCTCGGAGCGGAGCGCTCCCACCAGGCCGCCCTCGTCCCGGGCGAGGTCGGCGAGCCCGTACAGCGCACTGCCGAAACGGTCCGCCTCAGCGGTGGCCGGGTCCGGTCCGTCCGACGCGTTGCCCGCGTCGGGCCCACCGCACAGGGCTGCGGCCAGTTCGCCGTAGGCCTCCTCGAATCGCCGTCGTGCGCGGCGGCCGTAGACCACGCCGTCATCCTCGGCCGTCCACAGTGGGGCGGTCCGGACCCGGCTGACCTGCGGCGGCAGTTCGATCCAGCCCTCGTCCTCCTGCCGCTCACTGCGGCTGAGCGCGTAGATGTCGAACTCGTGCCCGCCGAGCCCGCGCACGAGCCGGTCGCACCAGAGTCTGGCGTCACCGCTCACATACGGATAGCCACCCTCCGTCAGCAGTCCGATGCGCACGAGCACACCCCCGATCTCCCGTATGGGGAGCCGCCGTTGACCCGGCGGCTCGCAGCGGGACGAACGTATGCGGACATGACGGTGGTGCGATGGACGGTTGTCCGTCGCACCACCAAAAGGGGTGAACGGTCGTAACTTTCCCGTGCGGCTCGCGTTCTGTCGCGCTAAGAGATCATTCGAGCACGCATGGTTACGAACACGCGTGCGGTCACGCCGGGGTCAACTCCTGTCGGGCAACGCGGCGCCGGGCCGCCACGTCCGGGTCGAGAGAGGGCACGGCGGCCAGCAACCGCCGGGTGTACGGGTCGCGCGGGTTGTCGTACACCTCGTCGGCGGGGCCCGCCTCGACGATCCGTCCCCGCCGCATCACCGCGACGCGGTCACTGACCTGGCGCACGACGGCGAGATCGTGAGCGACGAACACCAGCGCGAGGCCGAGTTCGCGCTGCAACTCGCCGAGCAGCGCGACCACCTGGGCCTGGGTCGTGACATCGAGCGCCGAGACCGGCTCGTCGCAGACGATGACGCGGGGTTCGGCGGCCAGCGCCCGTGCGATGCCCACGCGTTGGCGTTGGCCACCACTGAACTCGTGCGGATAGCGGCCGAAGTGAGCCGGGTCGAGCCCCACGCGCTCCAGCAGCTCCCCCACACGCGCCCGGACGCGGCCCTCGTCACCGTCGCCGCGCGCCCGCAGCGGATCGGCGATCGACTCGCCCACGCTGCGGCGGGGGTTGAGGGAGGAGACGGGATCCTGGAACACCATCTGCACGGCCGGCCCGACCCCGGACCGCACGCGCCCCTCGTAACGCACCTCGCCGTCCGTCGGCTCCAGCAGCCCGACCAGCATCCGCCCGAGGGTCGTCTTGCCGCTGCCGCTCTCGCCGACGATCCCGAGGGTCTCGCCCCTGCGCACGGTCAGCGACACATCGTCCACGGCCACGAACGCCCGCTTGCCGCGCCCGAACTCGCGCCGCAGGCCGGCGGCCTCCAGGACGACCTCATCGGAGCCGGAGGCATCCCCGGGGACCCGCCGCGCGTCCACCCGCGGTACCGCGGCCAGCAGTTCGCGGGTGTACGCCTGTGCGGGCGCCCCGAGTACGGCGGCGACCGGGCCGTGCTCGACCGCGCGACCGTGCCGCATCACCAGCACGTCGTCGACGCTCTCCGCCGCGACGCCCACGTCGTGCGTGACGAGCAGCAGGCCCATGCCGGTCTCCTGGCGCAGCATGTGCAGCAGGTCGAGGATCTGGGCCTGGACGGTCACGTCCAGCGCGGTCGTCGGTTCGTCCGCGATCAGGAGGTCGGGTTCGCAGGCGAGCGCCATGGCGATCAGCGCGCGCTGACGCATCCCGCCGCTGAACTCGTGCGGCCGGGACCGAGACCGCCGTACCGCGTCCGGAATTCCGACCCGGTCCAGTACGTCGACGGCACGCGCGCGTGCTGCGCGCCGGGACGCCTTCGTGTGCACGCGGTACACCTCGGCGATCTGGTCGCCGACCGCGTAGTACGGGTCGAGGGAGGAGAGCGGGTCCTGGAAGACCATCGCCGCCCTCGCCCCGCGCAGCCGCCGCAGTTCGGCCTCGGACGCCTGCTGTACGTCGGTTCCGGCGACCCGGATCGCACCGCTGACCTCCGCTCCCGTACCGCGGTGCAGCCCCAGCAGGGCGGACGCGACAGTGGACTTGCCGGACCCGGATTCGCCGACCAGACCGAGCGCGGCGCCCTTCGCGAGCCGGAACGACAGCCCGTCCACGGCCCGCAGGGAGCCGAAGGCGACCGTGAGGTCGTCGACCTCCACGAGAGCCCTGCCCCCGGCGATCTCCACGGGAGCCTCGATTGAGGCCTTGTCCAAGCTCATACGAGCACCACCCGTCGGTCGGCCACCGCGTACAGCACATCCGCGACGGCGTTGGCGATGACCACGAAGAAACCGGTGACCAGGACCATGCCGACGACCACCGGCAGGTCGACGACCTTGACCGCCTCGACGAGTTCCTGTCCGAGGCCGGGCAGCCCGAAGAGCGTCTCGGTGAGCACCGCTCCGCCGAACATCGACCCGAAGTCAGTGGCGGTCAGAGCGATCAGGGGCGCCACCGCCCCGCGCAGCGCGTGCCGCCCGATGATGGACGGCTCCCCGACGCCGTACGCGCGGAAGGTGCGTACATGGTCCTCGGCGAGTGTCTCCAGCATCGACGCCCTGGTCAGGCGGGCGTACTTGGCGGATTCGATGAGGGCCAGCGACAGCCAGGGCAGCAGCAGGTTCCAGGCCCACTGCTCGGGATCGTCGGCGAAGGGCACGTACTGCGGGAACGGCAGCAGCTCCAGCTGGCCGCAGACCACGATCATCAGGATCAGTCCGATGACGAACACGGGCGTGGCCGTGCCCGCCAGCGTGAGGCCGGTCAGGATGCGCTCGGTGGGCCGGCCGCGCCGCCAGGCGGAGAGCACTCCGGTGCCGACACCGATGAGCAGCCACAGCACCATCGCGCCGAGCGCGAGCGAACCGGTGACCGGCAGCTTCGCCAGGATCAGCTCGGTGACCTGCTGGTCGCTCTGGTAGGACAGGCCGAGGCAGGGCGCCGAGCAGTGCTCGACGGACGTACCGGTCGAGTAGTCCTGGCCGACGAAGACGCCCTGCAGGAAGTGCCAGTAGCGCAGGTACAGCGGGTCGTCGAGGCGCAGTTGCTCGGCGACCTGGTGCACCTGGGCGGGGGAACAGCGCGGGCCGCAGGTGATCTGGGCGACGTTGCCGGGGGCGACGTAGAAGACGGCGTAGATGATCACCGAGATGGCGAAGAGGGTGACGATCGCGCCGACGACGCGGCGGGCGACGAACCCGCCGAAACCGGAGATGTTCATGCGCCGGCCCCCGTCTTCCCGGTCGTGGCGTCGGCTTTCTCCTCCGGCGCGACCGTCGCGGCCTTGGCCTCGCGTCGGCGGCCCGTCCCGATGCGCAGGCGGGAGGCCGCGCGCGGGTCGAGGGCGGTGCGGATGCCGTCGCCGAGGACGGTGAGGGCGAGGACGGTCACGAAGAGAGCGCCCGCGGGCAGCAGCAGGTACTGCGGTGCCGCCTGGTACCAGACGTCGGCGGCGGTGATCATCTGCCCCCAGGAGGGCGTCGGCGGCTTCACACCGACGCCGAGGAAGGACAGGGCGGCCTCGACCGTGATGTTCGACGGGACGAGGAGCGCGGCGTACGTGATGACGGGCGCGGCGAGGCCGGGAAGCAGTTCCCGGCGGGCGATCCGCCAGGAGCCCCAGCCGCTGAGCCGGGCCGCGGCCACATGGTCGAGCTGTTTGAGAGTCAGCGTCCGGGCGCGCACGATCTTGGCGATCCCGCCCCAGGCGATCAGCCCGATGACCAGGGCGACGAGAACGGGTCGCGGGAAGCTGCCGGGCACGATCGCCAGCAGGGCCAGCGACATGATCATGAGTGGCAGGGCGATGATGACATCGGTGAGACGGCTCAACAGTTGATCAACCCATTGACCGCCGAGGGCGGACGCGATGCCGACCACGACGCCGATCAACACCTGGACGAGGGTCGCCGCGAGCGCGACGCCCAGCGAGACCCGGGCCCCGTAGACGAGCCGGGCGAACAGATCGCGCCCCGTCTGCGGTTCGACGCCGAGCCAGTGGTCAGCGCTGATCCCGCCGAAAGAACCGATCGGCACGCCTCCACGCGCGGAGTCGACGAGGGCGGGGTGGTAGGTGGTCGGGTCCTGGCCGGCGAGCGCGGTGAGCAGCGGCGCGGCGAGCGCGACCAGGACGAGCAGCGCGACGACGGAAGCCGCGACGAGGGCGGCGCGCTGCGCACGCAGCCGCCGCCAGAACTGACGGGCCCCCGAGGCCGCCGGGACGGGCGTCGTACCCGTCCCGGCGGCCCGGGAGGCGAGAAGGACCTCGCTCACGGCGTCGTCACTTCACCGCGACCTGGGAGATGTCCAGGACACCCGTCCAGTCGCTGATCACGATGTTCTTGACGTCCTTGCCGTACAGCCGCTTGTAGACCGGGTAGAACAGCGGCACGGTCAGCGCCTGCTCGCCGATCTTCTCGTCCAGTGCGCCCCACCTCTTGGCGGCGGCGTCAAGATCGGTCAACTTGTTGATCGCGTCAATCTCGGCATTGACCGACTTGTCGTCGAGGAAGCCGGTGTTGAAGTTCGCACCGTCCTTGACGATCTGCCGGCCGTCGAAGATCGGGGCGAGGAACGGACCGCCGGAGGGCCAGTCGGCACCCCAGTGGGCGAGGAAGAACCCGGGCTCCTTGTTCACGTCGTGGATGGTGTCGGAGTAGTCGTTGTCCTCCAGCCCGTCCAGCTTCACCGTGATGCCGGCCTTCTTGAGCGCGTCCTGGACGGCGGTCGCGATCTCCGGGCTGGTCTCGAAGTCCTTGGCGTTGGAGTGGGTGAGGGTGACGGTCAGCCCGTTCGGGTAGCCGGCTTCCTTCAGCACCTCCTTGGCCTTGGCCGGGTTCCCGGAGGCACCTGCCGGGAAGTGGTCGTACGGCGTGTACCCGAAGGACTTCTGGTTCGGCAGGTAGGTGGTGGCCGGCTCGGCGAGCGACGAGCCGCCGGCCGCGTTGATGACGCTCGTACGGTCGATGGCGTACGAGATCGCCTCGCGCACCTTGATGTTGTCGAACGGCTTGATCTTCGGGTTGAACGCTATGTAGTTGATGTATCCGAAGTGCCCGGTGCCGACGCGCGCGGCCAGTTCCTTGTCGCCGGAGACCTTGGCCAGCTCCGCCGGGCCGAGGTTGGTGTCCGTGGTGACGGACGCGGCGTCCGCCCCTTGGGACGCCGACAGCCGCTGGTTGATCACCGAGGAGTCGAGCCCGGACCGTACGTCGATCTTGTCCGGGTACGCCTTGCGCTCCGCGTCCGTGGCGGCCGACCAGTAGGTGTTGCGCTCCAGGACGATCCGCTCACCGTCGCCCTCGTTGCTGACGACCTTGTAGGGACCCGACGAGATCGGGTGCTCCTCGTACTTCGTGCCGGTGTCCTTGGCCTTCGGGACCGGCGTGAACTGCGTCTGCGTGGCCAGGAAGGGGAACTCGCCCTCGGGCTTGTTCAGGTGGAAGACGATCGTGCGGGCGTCCGGCGTCTCGATCGCGTCGAGGCCCTTGCCCTTGTCCTTGTAGGGCCCCTGGTAGTCGGCGGCGCCGATCAGCCAGTCCCTCAGGTAGGGCGCGCCGCCGGAGAGTTCGGGGGCGAAGGAGCGCTCGATGCCGTACTTGATGTCGGCGCTGGTGATCGCCGTACCGTCCTCGTACTTGAGCCCTTCCTTCAGGGTGTACGTCCAGACGGTCGCGTTCTCGCTCGCGCGCCCGGTGTCGGTGGCCAGGTCGGGGACGACCTTCGCGCCCGCCGCCCCGCTCTCGCGGTTGCGCGTGGTGAGCGTGCGGAAGACCAGCGAGGGGACGTTGCCACCGCCGGAGGTGTACAGCCGGGCGGGGTCGAAGTCCTCCTGCGGGTTGCGGTTGAGGACGGTGAGCGTGCCGCCCTTCTGCGGCTTGGAGTCACCGCTTCCCGCGCCTTTGGCATCGTTGTCCTTCGGACCGCACGCGGCGGCGCCCGCGGCCAGAACCAGGCTGACGGACACCGCTGCCACGCGGCGCGCTCTGACGGACGGTTGGCGCATCGGAAGACGACCTCTCGGATGGATACGTCGATGAAACACATCGACACGTCTCGGATAATGAGACGAATTGACGAGGAATGAGACAGAAGTGAACAGACGTCTGCCCGGGCGTCAGGTCGTACGAGAGGTGACGAGCACGGTTGTCTCGGGACACGCGCGCCGGGCCGGAAAGCCGAAAAAGCGAAGGCGGGTGTCAGCGACAGAGAATGTCGGCCACGCAGAGTGGGGTCACGCCGATCAGCGCCAGCTCGATGGCGGCGCGCTCGACAACATGACTAGACCACATGTGCAGAAATATGAACGAAGTTTCCACCGGTGTCAACGTGACCCGGAGCGCACCCGGGCGCCCCGGCCGACCCCAGCCGTCAACTTCCCGGATACGGCCAGGGGTTGGCCCGGCAGTGGATGCCGTCGTGGTCGAGGAACTTGGTCTGCTGCTGCATCACGGGGGCGAGCTCGCCGTCCTTGTCGCAGGTCACATGCCCATTGCCCAGCCGGTGGCCGACCTCGTGGTTGATCAGCATCTGCCGGTACGCGTAGATCTTCTTGTCGCCGTAGGTCTCGGACCCCTGCGCCCATCGATAGGCGTTGATCATCACGCGGTCGGTGGCGGTCGAGTTGCAGGACACGTTGTCCTCGGTGGTGTCGAGTCCGGACTTGGCGCACCAGAAGGCGGTGGTGCCGGGGCTCGCGAGCGTGATGACGAAGTCGGGCTTACCGGAGGAGATCCGCTCGAACGTGCGACCACCGTTGTGGGCCCAACTGCGGTCGTCGTTCAGCGTCTTCTGCACCGCCTGCGCGAACAGCTCCCCGTCGAGCCCGAGCCCCTGCTCGACGTCCACGCGGTACCTGTACTTCTGCCCCGCGCCCGGCGCCCTGGCGAATCCACGGATCGCGTCGAACTTGCCCGAGCCCTTGAGGGCCGCCCCGAGCGCGTACGTCTTGGCCATCTTCTGGTCGTACGTCAGTGTCGTGACCGCGGCCGGCGCGTCGGACGCGGCGGGGAGGCCGTCACTGCGCGCCGCGGAGTCCCCGGAGCCCTGGACGTCCTGGCCCGAGCCGATCGCGGTCTGCGTCCGCACACCGCCTTCGTCGTCCTGACCGTTGGTGACCTGCCCGGCCACGACGACCGCCAGCACGGTGGTGACGGCGGCAGCCGCGACCCCGGTGAACGCCCGCCCCTTGCCGCCCTTGCCCTTGACCGCCACCTCGGCGGGCGGGGCGTACGTGTCCGCCGGGCCGGCGGGATGCGGTGTCCGGGCGCGGGGCGCGAAGCGGCCGACGTCCTCGACGGCGGTGCCGGGCAGACCGGCTCCGTCGAAGGCATCGACATACGCCTGCCGGGGCCCGGAAGCGTTCGGAGGCGCGGGACGCTGACGCGGTATGGCCGGACCGACTCCGGCCCGCCCGCCGAACTCGCCCCAGCCACCGCCGGTTTCACGCTGCTCGGGGTGCCCGCCTCCCCGTACACGGGGAAAACCATGAACGGGGGTGCCCTCCGGGAGACGCGGGAACCCATGAGCGGGCGTGCCCTCAGGAACGGTGAAACGGGGCGCGCCCTGCCCCTGTTGTCCCTGGCTCCGGCCCTGTTGAGGTTGCTTCCCCTGTGGCACCACAGGGATGTTCGCCTTGTCGCCCGTACCGGCGCTGCCGCCGGTTCGTCCGCGGCGGCTGTGACGTCCCACCTCGCGTCTCAGCTCCCCGCGTTCGCGGCGTCGGCCCGACTGCCGACCGTCCTCGCCGCCACAGTACCGGCATCCGCCTGCAACTCACCTTTGTCCTCAAGCAGTTCACGGAAGGCCGACGCGACCGTCTCCGGGTACTCCATCATCGCCACGTGCCCGGCGTCGGGCAGCGAGAGCAGCCGCGAGTCGCGGAAGGTGCGCGCCGCACGCTGGGCCATGCGGTAGGAGACCAGCTGGTCCCGGCCGCCGTAGACGAGGAGCGTCGGAGCGAGCACGCGCTCGGCCTGGCGCCACAGCCCGTGCTGTCCGCCGAGCGTGTACGCGTTCACGATCCCGCGCGCGGAACGCGCCATCGCGTCCCAGAAGTACGGCAGTTGCAGCCGTCTTTCCATCTCTTCGACCGCGTTGCGGAATCCCTCTGGCGTCACCTGCCCAGGATCCCCGTAACAGAGCGCCGTGACCCCGCGGACGCGCTGTTCGGCGCTCCAGTCCGCGGTCAACCGGGTGAACAGACGGGCCACACCGGGCAGGGCGAGCAGCCCGGTCGGCACCGCGTTGCGCTGCACACGGATCTCCGGCAGCGCGGGCGAGACGAGCGTGAGCGTCCTGACGAGGTCGGGCCGCACCGCCGCGACACGGGTCGAGACCGCGCCGCCCAGCGAGTTGCCGAACAGGTGCACGGGACCGCGCCCGGAGGCGTCGAGGTACCGGATGACGGCACGCGCGTGCCCGGTGACCGAGTAGTCGCCGTCGTCCGGCGGCGGGGAGTCGCCGAAGCCCGGCAGGTCGAGGGCCTCGCTGTCGACGAGCTCGTCGTGCAGCTGCATGAGCGCCGACCAGTTCTGCGAGGAACCGCCCAGGCCATGGACGTACAGCGCGGGCGGCAGTCCTTCGCGCGCGGGGGGCCGCGAACGCACGGTCAGGGTGATCCCCGGCAGACCGACCGAGCGCAGCCGCTCGCCCTCCGCGACCCTGACAGGAGCCACCTTCGGAAGCACATTGGTGGCCGGCACGAACGGCGGCTCGGTCGAAGACATGCGGCAATGTTACGAGACGATCACGCAGTGGTTCGTGTGTTCGGCATCACAGGGCCGGTGTCCCGTTCATCCGGCACTCCCATCACATGGCGTCCCGATCCCGTGTCTCCTACGCTCGTAACAGGGCACCCGCAGTAAACCGAACCCCGGGAAGGGAGCCCAGCATGGCCGTCGACCCCACCGACCCCGAGATCTTCGAGGAAATCAAGGACCCTGAGGATTACGAGGGCGAGGACAGCGCCGAGTTCGACGTCGAAACCCCCGAGGCCGACGCCACCGAGCAGCGCACGGACGTCACCCCGCAGCACGACGCCCCACTGACCGGCGAGAACACCGACCGCGCCGATGAGGCCGACCTCGTGGAACAGGCCCGCGTCGTGAAACTGGACGAGGACGACTACCGATAGCCGCCACCGCACTCCGCACCGAGCACAGGATTTGTTGCTATTTGAGCAGATAGCCCGGAACATACAGTCGCTCGGTCGAGGAATTTCTATGCTCGCACCGCGCACACCAGGGTTACCGAAAAGTACGATGGCGGCGCGGCGCACACCGCATGTGGACGAAATTGGGAGGCGGCGTGACAGCCATCGAGCAAACTGAGGCGGCACGCCCGCGGGGCACGCGGTTGCCGCGTCGCGCCCGACGGAACCAGCTGCTGGGCGCCGCCCAGGAAGTGTTCGTGGCGCAGGGCTACCACTCCGCCGCGATGGACGACATCGCCGAACGGGCCGGCGTCAGCAAGCCGGTGCTCTACCAGCACTTCCCGGGCAAGCTCGACCTCTACCTCGCGCTGCTGGACCAGCACTGCGAGGCACTGATCGAGTCCGTCCGCGCCGCCCTGGCGTCGACCTCGGACAACAAGCAGCGCGTCCGGGCGACGATGGACGCGTACTTCGCGTATGTGGAGGACGACGGCGGTGCCTTCCGTCTGGTCTTCGAGTCCGACCTGACGAACGAACCCGCCGTGCGCGAACGCGTCGACAAGGTCACGAACGAGTGCGCGGAGGCGATCTCCGAGGTCATCGCCGAGGACACCGGTCTCTCGCCCTCGGAGTCGATGCTGCTGGCCTCCGGTCTGGGCGGCCTCTCCCAGGTGGTGGCGCGGTCCTGGCTGCACAGCGACCGCAGTGTGCCGCGCGATCAGGCGGTCCAGTTGCTGGCCTCACTGGCCTGGCGCGGCATCGCCGGTTTCCCGCTGCACGGCACCGATCACCACTGACCGCCCGTTTGTTCCCGTCGGCTGTTCGCTCCTGGCGTTCCCGGGCGGAACATGTACGTCCCCTCACCGGGCTAATGTGTGCTGGGTACAGCGCGGACGCCCGCGCACTTCACTGACCGTCGGAGGGACATAGCCGTGGAGGTCAAGATCGGCGTGCAGCACGCGCCCCGCGAGATCGTTCTGGAGAGCGGTCAGAGCGCCGAGGAGGTCGAGCGGGCCGTGTCCGAGGCGCTGGCCGGCAAGTCGGCACTGCTGAGCCTCGTGGACGACCACGGCCGCAAGGTCCTGGTCCCCGCAGACCGTCTCGCGTACGTCGAGCTGGGCGAGCCGACGGTCCGCAAGGTGGGCTTCAGCGCGCTGTAGGACACGTAAGGACATGCATGCGGGTGGGGCCCGGCGGTTTCGAACCGTCGGGCCCCACCCATGTCCGTCCCGGTGCCCGTCCCCGTGTCCGCCACCATGCCCGTACCAACGTCCGCGCCCGTGTTCCGAATTCACAGGTTGACCACACGTCACCCTTACAAATGGGTTGCCCTGCGCAGGTCACGGGTATGACGGGCTGAGAACGTCACGCGCAGGCAGGCTGTGGGAGGGACCCCGACATGTTCTTGGAAGCACTCGGCTCCGCGATCCTCGGCCTCGCCCTGGCATGGGCGGCGGCCCACCGGCTGCCCGACCGCCTCCCGGCACGCCCCCTGGTGCTGTCGACCGGTGCGGCCGGAGCCCTTCTCGGGGCCCTGATCACGCACAGCGCGCTGAGTTCCGGCCACTTCGTGCTGATCCTGCTGGGCGCGGCGGCCGTCTCGGCCGCCTCCCTCTCCCTGCTGCTCCGCCCTAAGGCGAGACTCCGCCGGTCATCGGCGACGGCGTAGCTGCAGGGCCCCTGCAGGGGCCCTGGGGAACTGCGCGACAACTATGCGGCCAAGCCCAGCGCGGCCATCCGCTTCGTGTGCGCCTCGGTGATCCGGGAGAACATCCGGCCGACCTCCGCGAGGTCGAACCCGTCCGCGACGCCGCCGACGAGCATCGTCGACAGCGCGTCCCGGTCGGCCACGACCCGCTGCGACTGTGACAGGGCCTCGCCCATCAGCCGCCGCGCCCACAGCGCGAGCCGCCCGCCCACACGCGGCTCCGCGTCGATCGCCGCGCGCACCTTCTCGATGGCGAAGCTCGCGTGCCCCGTGTCGTCGAGGACCGCGAGCACCAGCTTGCGGGTGTCCGAGTCGAGGCGCGCCGCGACCTCACGGTAGAAGTCACTGGCGATCGAGTCGCCGACGTACGCCTTGACGAGTCCCTCCAGCCAGTCGGAGGGCGCCGTCTGCTTGTGGAAGCCGTCGAGCGCGGCGACGAACGGCTCCATCGCCTGCGTCGCGTCGGCGCCGATCTCGGTGAGACGGTCCCTGATCTGCTCGAAGTGGTGGAACTCCGCCGACGCCATCTTGGCCAGTTCCGACTTGTCCACGAGGGTCGGCGCAAGCTTGGCGTCCTCGGCGAGCCGCTCGAACGCGGCCAGTTCGCCGTACGCCAGCGCGCCGAGCAGGTCCACGACCGCGGCACGGTACTGCGGGTCGGTGGCGGCCTGTGCCCAGTCCTGGGCGGCGATTCCGGTGGGTACGGGAGCGGCGTCGGCCGCCGTCTCTGTCGCGCTTTCGTCGGCGGTCGCGGGGGTACCGGAGGCATTGTCAGGCGTCGTCATGAAGCGCACAATAGCCCGCTGACCGCAAGGCGGAAGTCCCTGCTCAATCAGTGTGACGACCACTACGTGACCGAATCGGCCATCGCATGTGCGCGATTCCGGGGTATGGTGGTAATGCGCCCGCTGAGTTGAAAGACGTAGCTCGACGGGCCACACGAATGAGGATGCCCGGTCGGTGGCCCGATCGGCTCCGACCCGACAGCTCTCCTCGTCCGTACGGCACGATGCGTACGGAATTCGGAGGGACCCTCAGCGGTACGAGCGCTCGAGCGTCGGCAGTGGTCCCGTGCCACTCGGCCCGCCCGTGAGGCGGCCGAAGTTCCCGGCCCGGTCCCGACACGACCCCCACGCTCGCCTCGCACCGCGTACACAGAAGAGGCATTGCCCTGACTACGACTTTCCGGGATCTCGGAATTCTTCCCGAGACCGCCGAGGCGCTCGAAGCCGTCGGCATCATCACCCCCTTTCCCATCCAGGAGATGACGCTCCCCGTCGCCCTCACCGGCACGGACGTCATCGGCCAGGCCAAGACCGGCACCGGCAAGACGCTCGGTTTCGGCCTCCCGCTCCTTGAGCGCGTGACCGTCCCCGCCGACGTCGAGGCCGGCCGCGCCAAGCCCGAGCAGCTCACCGAGGCCCCGCAGGCCCTCGTCGTCGTCCCGACGCGAGAGCTGTGCCAGCAGGTGACGAACGACCTGCTGACGGCCGGCAAGGTCCGTAACGTGCGCGTTCTCGCCATCTACGGCGGCCGGGCGTACGAACCGCAGGTCGAGGCCCTCAAGAAGGGCGTCGACGTCGTCGTCGGCACTCCCGGGCGCCTTCTCGACCTCGCGGGCCAGAAGAAGCTCAACCTGGGCCACGTCCGCGCGCTCGTCCTCGACGAGGCCGACGAGATGCTCGACCTGGGCTTCCTGCCCGACGTCGAGAAGATCATGAACATGCTGCCGGCCCGCCGTCAGACGATGCTGTTCTCGGCGACCATGCCGGGCGCGGTCATCGGGCTGGCGCGCCGCTACATGTCGCAGCCCACGCACATCCGCGCCGCCGCGCCGGACGACGAGGGCAAGACGGTCGCGAACACCGCGCAGTACGTGTACCGCGCGCACAACATGGACAAGCCCGAACTGGTGGCGCGCATACTGCAGGCCGACGACCGGGGACTGGCCATGGTCTTCTGCCGTACGAAGCGCACGGCCGCGGACCTCGCCGACCAGCTCGCGCAGCGCGGTTTCGCCTCCGGCGCCGTCCACGGCGACCTCGGCCAGGGCGCCCGCGAGCAGGCGCTGCGCGCCTTCCGCAACGGCAAGGTCGACGTCCTCGTCTGCACGGACGTGGCCGCGCGCGGTATCGACGTCGAGGGCGTCACGCACGTCATCAACTACCAGTCTCCCGAAGAGGAGAAGACGTACCTGCACCGCATCGGCCGTACGGGCCGCGCGGGTGCCAAGGGCATCGCGATCACGCTGGTCGACTGGGACGACATCCCGCGCTGGCAGCTGATCAACAAGGCGCTGGAGCTGAACTTCAACGACCCGCCGGAGACGTACTCCACCTCTCCGCACCTCTTCGAGGAACTGAGCATCCCGGCCGGCACCAAGGGTGTCCTGCCGCGCTCGGAGCGCACGCGCGCCGGCCTGGGCGCCGAAGAGGTCGAAGACCTCGGTGAGACGGGCGGACGCGGTGGCCCGCGCGGTCGTGGCGGCCGCGGCGGCCACTCCTCCGGCCCGGCGGCTGCCGCTGCCCCGGCGGCGGAGCGTGAGCGCCCGGCACGTACGCCGCGCAGTCGCCGCCGTACCCGTGGCGGTGCCGCCGCGGACGCGACGACGACTCCGGTCGCGTCGACCACTCCGGTCAGCGAGGCACTCGCCTCGTCCGAGCAGCCCACCGAGCGCCGTACGCCGCGCCGTCGTCGCCGTACGCGCGGTGCCGCCCCGGAGCCGGTGACGGCCCCCACGACGACGTTCGTCGAGCCGGCGGCCGAGGCCACCGTAGCGACGGCGGAGGGCACGGCCCCGGCCCCCGAGGCCACGGAGAGGTCGCGCCGCCGCCGCACCCGCAGGACGGCGGAGCTCACGCCGGTCACCCCGGTCGAGGTCGTCCCGGCCGAGGCCCCGGCGACCCCCGAGGCCCAGGCGCCGGAGGAGCAGCCGCGTCGTCGCCGTACCCGCAGGACGGCGGAGCCGGTCGTCGACACCGTCGAGGCCCCGGTCGTCACGGAGACCAAGCCGCGCCGCGCCCCCCGCAAGGCCACGGCACCGGCGGCGACGGTGACTGCCGAAGCCGTCGTGGACACGGCGGAAGGCGTCGAGGCCAAGCCGACGCGTCGGACCGCCACCCGCAAGGCGACCGCAGCCGCACCGGCCGCGGAAGCCGCCGTCGACACGGCCGAGACGACCGAGGCCAAGCCGCGCCGCCGCACGGCACGCAAGGCCGCCGAGCCCGTGGTGGCCGTGGTCGAGGCCGCCCCGGAGGCTCCGGAGGCCGAGGCCACGAAGCCCCGCCGGACGCGCAAGGCCGCGGTGGCCGCCGTGGAGACGGCCGAGGCGACCGAGGCCAAGCCGCGTCGGGCGACCCGCAAGGCCACGGCAGCGACCGCACCGGCCGCCGAGGCAGCTCTCGACACCGCCGAGGCGGTCGAGGCGAAGCCGCGTCGGCGTGCCCGCAAGGCCGCCGAACCGGCGGTCGTGGCGGAGACGGCCGGCATCCCGGCCCAGCCGACGCCGGCCGAGACCCCGGAGCCGAAGCGCCGTGCGACGCGCAAGGTGACGGCCCCGGCCGCGGAAGCCGCCCTGGACACCGCGGAAGGCGTCGAGGCCAAGCCGCGCCGCCGGACGGCACGCAAGGCCGCCGAGGCCCCGGTCGTCGCGGAGCCGGAAGCCACGGAGCCGAAGCCGCGCCGTACGGCCCGCAAGGCGACGACGACGGCCGCGGAGGCCGCTGTCGACACCGTCGAGGCCAAGCCGACGCGTCGGACCGCCACCCGCAAGGCGACCGCAGCCGCACCGGCCGCGGAAGCCGCCGTCGACACCGCCGAGGCGACCGAGGCCAAGCCCCGCCGCCGCACGGCACGCAAGGCCGTCGAGGTCGTCGCCGACATCCCCGCCCAGGCGGCGGACGAGGCGGAGGCCAAGCCGCGCCGCCGGACGGCACGCAAGGCCGCCGAACCGGTGGTCGTCGTGGAGGCGGCACCGGTGGCCGCCGAGGCGAAGCCCAGGCGCCGCGCCACCCGCAAGGCCACGGTCACCGCGCCGACCGCGGACTCCGTGGAGGCCTGATCACCCCGAGGGCCCCGGCCCTCGGCACCACCGGCCGAACCCGGACGGCCCGGCCCACCCCACCAGGTGGCCGGGCCGTCGGCGTTCCACCGCGGCCCGACCGGTCGCAGACCTCGGCCCATGCTCACGCCTGTCGCCCACCACGGCAGCTACGGAAGTCGCGTCTCCCCGGCGTGCGACTGCCCGCACCACACCCGGCACGCCGGTCCAGGTGGCCGGCCGTGGACGCTCACCCTGGCCCTCACCGGCGGCGGACGCCCCACCGCCCACCGCCGGCGGCTCCCGCGGTCCTCGGCCGCACGCACCGCACCCCGCTCCCCCGCGCCGAAGCTGCGCCGCCGACTTCCTTCGGCCGGATCCCCAGGGCCGGTCTCAGCCGCGCCCTCGGCCCGACCCAAGGGCCCTCACCGCCCGTTTTCTCAGGTGCGCCGGATAACCTCGGCACATGAGCAGGCCTTCGACCTTCGCCCCGCCCCCCGGCGCCCGTGCGTACGCCCTGCGTACCGCGCGTGGCGAGTTCGCCGTCGTCGATGCCTCCGTGGCGGCCGGCGTCGAGCCGAAGGGGACCGTTCTGCTGCTGCCGGGGTTCACCGGCAGCAAGGAGGACTTCATCTCGACGCACGAACCGCTGGCCGCGCGCGGGTACCGTACCGTCGCCGTGGACGGGCGCGGACAGTTCGAGTCGCCCGGCCCCCGGGACGACGAATCTGCTTACGCACAGGCCGAGTTGGCGCAGGACGTGCTCGCGCAGGCGGCGGCCGTCGGCACCCCCGTACATCTCGTCGGGCACTCGCTCGGCGGGCAGATCGCCCGGGCCGCCGTCCTCCTGGACCACTCCCCGTTCCTCTCGCTGACCCTCATCTCCTCGGGCCCCGCCGAGATCTCCGAGGCGCAGCAGCAGCGCGCGAAACTGCTGCGGGACGCGCTCGCCGTGATGAGCATGGCCGACGTCTGGGAGGCCATCCAGGCCATGGACGACCCCCAGGCCGGCGGCGACCTCGACTCGGTGGACGCCCTGGACGCCGGACTCGACGACCACGAGGATCTGCGCCGTCGCTGGATGGGCAACAGTCCGGCCCAACTCGTCGCCACGGGGCGCCAGTTGTGCTCCGAGCCGGACCGGGTCGCGGAACTCGCCGCCGTACCGCTGCCCTTCCATGTGCTGTCCGGCACGGAGGACGGCACCTGGGCCGTTCCCCTCCTCGACGACATGGCCGTACGACTGCACGCGCACCGGACGGTCATCGCCGGAGCCGAGCACTCCCCCAACACGGATCGCCCGCTGGAGACCGCCCGCGCCCTTGCCGACTTCTGGGACACCCTCGCGCACTGATCGTTCAGTACTGCGTCTGCAGGTGCTCCCAGAAGCCGTCCCGCAGCGCCCGCCGCAGCTCGGCCTGTCCTCGCAGCGAGTACTGGAGCAGCCCCTCCGCCTCGACCAGCAGGTCCTGATCGACGGACCCGGGCAGGTAGGGATGCCCGGGCAGCAGCTCGACGAGCGCCTCGCGCCCCCGCGCGGCCAGCCACTTCGCCGCCACCTGGGCGCCCACGAACCGCACGTCCTCGCGCGTGGGACGCGTCCCCGACGACGACTCGTACGACGTGACCGTGCGACGGACGACGTACGGCTTGAAGAAGTCGAGGTCGAAGGTGCGCTGGCTGTCGACCTCCCAGAGCAGCGGCTCGGCCTGGTTGCGACCCTCGGGCGCCTCGATGCCCCACAGGTGGACGCGTGCCCCGTAGCCCTGCGCGGCCTCGACCGCCGACACCAGGTCCTCGTCGCCGCCGATGAGCGCGGCGTCGCTGATCGCGCGGTGCCGGGCCAGGGACTCCAGGTCGGTGCGGATCAGCGAGTCGACGCCCTTCTGCTGGTTGTTGGCGTTGAGGTTGCCCAGGCGGACCTTCACATCGGGGAGTTCCGCGATGGACTGCTGCTCGATGGTGTGGATGCGGCGCCGGGCACCGTCGTACCAGTAGACCCGCAGCAGCCGACTGTCCGCGAAGATCGTGCGAGCCTTGTCGATGAGCGCTTCGATGAGACCTTCCGCGTCCAGCTCGTAGGAGCGGCGGTCCTCGGTTCCGGCGACGAGCCGTCCCGCCGCCGCGTACAGATATCCCGCGTCGACGAAGATCGCGTGCGTCGAGGGTGTCTTCGCGACCTCGGTGAGCATGCGGTGGAGCAGTTCGTTCGTGCGGTCGATGCGGGCGCTCAGCTCCGCGTGGTCGTCGTTGTTCATATACCTCCATTGTCTCGGCGGTCACGCTTCGAACACAACCGGTCCCGGTCAGTCTCCTGCGACCCCTTCGGGACGTCCGCGTTAACCGGGCGGTAGTTAGACGTTCGAAAAATTTCCTTAGCGTAGGGAATGTTTGTAACATGCGGGTAGTTGACTTGATACGTAACCAAGCAGTCCCGAGTAGTTCTCCTCAGGAGGATGACCAGACGAAGGGAGAAGCCCATGCGCTTCGAAATCATGCGTCTTGACGACGTCGACGGAACCCCCGTTGACAGTACGGTCGTGGACGCCGCCTCCGTCAACCGGATCGTGCAGCAAGCAGCCTCGATAGGGCAGCGCCTCTGGATCCGCCCGGCCGACACCTCGGCCTCATAACGCGCGGACGACGCTCGCCCACGACGAGCAGACTTCAGAACCCCCGTACGGCAACCATGCCGTACGGGGGTTCTGCTTGTGGACCACCGCTCATGGACCGCCGAGGTGAGCCCCCGGGCGTGTGCCACAGCCGTCAGCTCTGCTGGACCACCTGGGTGACGCCGTTGATGATCTGCTGCACGGCGATCGCGGACAGCATCATCCCCGCGAGCCGGGTCACCAGGACCACGCCGCCGTCCTTGATGACGCGGATGATCAGCAGCGAGTACCGCATGACCACCCACAGCACGACATGGACGGCCAGGATCGCCGCCCACACCGACACCTGCATGGCCACGCCGTCCGCCTTCTGGACGGCCAGGATGACCGAGACGATCGCACCGGGCCCGGCAAGCAGGGGCATGCCGAGCGGGACGAGGGCGACGTTCACGTCCTTGGTCTGCTTGGGCTCGTCCGTCTTGCCGGTGAGCAGGTCGAGTGCGATCAGCAGGAGCAGCAGCCCACCGGCGATCATCAGGGCCGGCACGGAGACGTGCAGATAGTCCAGGATCTGGTGCCCGAGCAGCCCGAACACGGTGATCACACCGCCGGCCACACACACGGCCTGGAACGCCATCCGCTTCTGCACACGGGCGGGCCGGCCTGCGGTGAGCGCGAGGAAGATCGGCGTGATCCCGGGGGGATCCATGATCACGAAAAGGGTGAGAAAGAGCGAGCCGAAGACGGCGATGTCGAACATGGGTGAGCGAGCCTTGCGTAGATACGAGGAGGGGAGGCGGGGAGGAGAGACGGTGAGCGGGGAGGGGCAGAGGCGCCTGCGCCGAGCGCTCAGGCTCCGCCGGTCCCCGGCACCGGGAACGCCCCGGTGGCCCGCCGCGTGATCTCGCCGTACACCTCGGGATCCGTCGTGTACTCCCCGAGCACGCAGGTCTTGCGGCTGCCGTGATAGTCGGAGGAACCGGTGCCCAGCAGCCCCAGCTCCGCCGCGAGGCCGCGCAGTCGCGCCCGGGTCGCCGGTTCGTGGTCCATGTGGTCGACCTCGATGCCGTCGAGCCCGGCGGCGGCCAGCTCGGCGATCGCGGACTCGGGAACCGTCAGCCCCCGCTTGCTCGCGGCGGGGTGCGCGAACACGGCGACTCCACCGGCCCCCTTGATCAGCCGCAGCGCCTCGAAGGGGTCGGTCTCGTGCTTCGGTACGTAGGCCCGGGCGCCGTCGGCCAGCCAGTCCCCGGTGAAGGCGTCGTTCACGGTCGGTACGACACCCAGCTCCACCAGCGCGGTGGCGACATGGGGCCGGCCCACGGATCCGTCACCGGCGATCCGCGCGACCTGCTCCCAGGTGATGGGCACGCCCAGCTCCTGAAGCTTGGCCACCATCCCCTGGGCGCGCGGCACCCGGTCGTCCCGCACCAGCTCTCGCTCCGCGAACAGCGCGGGCTCCTCGGGATCGAACAGGTAGGCCAACATGTGCATGCTGACCCCGTCGAGCCGGCAGGACAGCTCGGCCCCGGTGACCAGCGTGAGCCCGGCGGGCAGCGCGGCGATCGCCTCGGCGTACCCACGGGTCGTGTCGTGGTCGGTCAGCGCGACGACGTCGAGCCCGGCAGCGGCAGCGTTGCGCACCAGCTCGGCAGGCGTGTCCGTACCGTCGGAGGCGGTGGAGTGGCAGTGCAGATCTATGCGCACGATGCGGACTCCAGGCGACGACGAGAACGGGAACGGGAACGAGCAAGACGCGCCAAGCATAGCGGCCCCAGAGGGCAACCTGTCACACCTGAAACCCTTGACCAACCCTTACGGAAGCCCACCCAGGGGCGCGGGGAACCGCACGACCGACCTCCGCGGACCCGCGCACAACAACGAACCAGACACCCTCGACCCAGCCGAGCGCTACGGCTGGAGCAGCCGGGGCGACAACGCCCCGCAGGGAACCAGCTCCAGCTCGGCCCCCGCATCCCGCAGATCCGTGAGCACCAGCTCGTCGTACATCAGCAGCCCGGACTGCTCGGGCCACACCACCGCCCACAACCACAACCCGAGCGCCTCACCGGCGAACACCGCGCGGTCGTCGGGCCCACCCGCGACATGCCACAACGGAGTGGGCCGCCCCGCCGCCAGCACCTTCGCCTCGGCCGGCTTCTCGACGTTCATGTACGGCCCCGGATCGGGCCCGTCGATGCCCGCGTACCGCGCACCGAGGCCGACGCCGAGTTCCTCGGCGACCAGGATCAGCTCACCCATACCGCCGAGCGGACCGGGACCGGTACAGGCCACCGCCGTCGCACGGCCGCCACTGCGGTCGTCGCCCGCACAGCCCACGCCCGTGAAGAGCCAGCCGACCGGCAGCGGCCACGGCATCCACACCGGCACCTGAGTGCGATGCACCACGACACTGAGGGCGTCGACACTGGGCGGGATCACGGGCTGCAGCGGATGCACCGTCCCGTGCGCATCGCACTGCCAGGAGTCGGCAAAGAGTCCGGGAGCCCTGACCCGGCCACCACACTTCGGGCAACTGGGTTCGCCCCTCATAAAGCCCCACGGTCCTCCCCGTCCCCCCTCCCGTCAAGGACGATCACCCGTCCGGAGTGACACACCTCCGTCCTTTCCATCAGGTGAAATTAGATGTAGCTTGCATTAATTAGCTGAGCTAACTTACTATGTGCATACACCAACGACCTCTCCGCGGGTTGAGCCCGCGAGTCGTGAAGGAGCAGGCATGCACAGCAGCGCAACGAGCACCGGCCCGGGAAGCACGGGAGGCCCGGCCGAAGCGGACCCCTTCGACATGGGAGCCGGCGGACTCCTCCGGCAGCCGAAGGCCGTCTGGGCGACCGCCGGCGCGTCCGTCGTCGCCTTCATGGGCATCGGACTCGTCGACCCGATCCTCCCCTCCATCGCCAAGGGCCTGGACGCCACGGCCGGCCAGGTCTCCCTGCTCTTCACGTCGTACTTCCTGATCACCGCCGTGGCGATGCTGGTCACCGGATTCGTCTCCAGCCGGATCGGCGGCAAGAAGACCCTGCTGCTCGGCCTCGCGTTCGTCGTGCTCTTCGCGGGCCTGGCCGGCACCTCGGGCTCGGTCGCCGAACTGGTCGGCTTCCGGGCCGGCTGGGGCCTGGGCAACGCGCTCTTCGTCTCGACGGCCCTCGCGGTCATCGTCGGGGCCGCGGCCGGCGGCAGCGCCGCCGCGATCCTGCTGTACGAGTCCGCCCTGGGCCTCGGCATGGCGTGCGGTCCCCTGCTGGGCGCGCTGCTCGGCAACGCCAGCTGGCGCTATCCCTTCTTCGGCACCGCGTTCCTGATGGCCGTCGGTTTCCTCTGCATCACGGTGTTCCTGAAGGAACAGCCGAAGCCGGCCCGGAAGACGTCACTGCTCGACCCGATCAAGGCGCTCGGCCACGGGGGCCTGGCCTCCGCCGCGGTCTCGTCCTTCTTCTACAACTACACGTTCTTCACCGTGCTGGCCTTCACCCCGTTCGTGCTCGACATGACTCCGTACAGGTCCGGGGCCGTGTTCTTCGCGTGGGGTCTGCTGCTGGCCGTCTCGTCGGTGCTGGTCGCTCCGCGGTTGCAGCGGCGGTTCGGATCGCTGACGGTGCTGGGTGGCTCGCTGGTGCTGCTCGCCGCGGACGTGCTGGTCCTCGGCTACGGCAGCCACACCGTCGCCGTCGTCTGCACAGTCCTGTCCGGTGCGTTCATCGGTGTGAACAACACGGTGTACACGGAGCTGGCGCTGGGCGTCTCGGACGCGCCGCGCCCGGTGGCGAGCGCCGGCTACAACTTCGTGCGCTGGTTCGCGGCTGCCGCGGCCCCGTACTTCGCGCCGAAGATCGAGGAGTGGAGCGACATCCACATGCCGTTCGTGGTCGCGGCGGTGACCGCCGTGCTCGGCGCGGTGGTGGTTGTCGTGCGGCGGAAGTCGCTCACCCACGAGGTGGAGGAGCTGGAGGTTCGGCACGCCGCGGAGGACAGTGTCGGTGTCTTCGCGAGTTGAGCGCGGTGGCCTGCCTGCGGGCCGGTGGGGGCTTGTCGCGCAGTTCCCCGCGCCCCTAAGGGGGCGCTGCCCAACTGGCTTCTTTCTGGGGCCGGTTGGTGATATCAGTCACTCCGCGGGAATGTACTGGGGTCAGTCCAGCGGGACGGACCTGCGGGCCGGGTCCCGTAGGTCCGTCCCGTTCGTGAGCCAGCGTTCCTGGAGGGCCTGTGCGCCGTGGACGCGCTTCCAGGCTGCCTCGTTCGGGGTCATCGGGAGCAGGGGCAGGAAGCGCACCGGGTCCAGGGGCGCGTCGAGCTCCAGGTCCTCGACCAGGCCGCCCGGCTCCGCGACCAGGACCGAGGTGAAGGACGCCCCCGGCCACAGCGGCTCACCGACGTCGAGCGAGGCACCGGGGGCCACGATCACACCCTCGACCTGCGGGGACGCGGCGAGAACCGCGAGCGGGCGCAGCACCTTGTCGGTGTCGGCCACGCCGGCCCGGACGGAGATGATCAGCTCGGCGCGCGGGCCCTTCACCGGGTCGGCGAGCACCGCGGTGGGGTCCGCCATCGGCAGCGCGGACATGCCGAGGGTGGCGTAGCGGACGATCTCCCCGTCCTCTCCGTCCCGGTCCTGGCCCTGGAAACGCAGTACCTCGACGCGGTCCGTACCGAGGAAGGTGACCGCGGCGCGCGCGTCCGGTTCGCCCAGCGCCGTACACAGCCGGGCCTCGACCAGAGGAAGAACATCAGACATGCGCCGAGCATAGAACTCGTCAGTTACGGGCAAACGCGCACCTTGACAGTTCGGTCGGCTGTTACCCTAGGCCGGGTCCGGGGCAGCACGCAGATGGGGGTACCACCCAGGCCTTTAAGGCACTGGGGGAGTAGCGATCGAGTCCCGGCACCGCTGAAGTTCCCCCTAGGGGGCTCCCCTTGAAGGGGAATGGATCGTCCCTCACGAGGGACCGGCCGGAGGAGGTGGGGCTGCAATGGATCGAAGTCATCCGTGCAGTAGCACCCGCTCTTCCGCCCGTTGATGTAGTTGCTCCGGTCTTCTCCGGCTGGTTGTCACCTCTCGCATTCGCGTCATCGCGGAAGAGCACTTGGTTTCGTTTTGCCTGATCCATGTGATCTGCGTCAGTTCTGAATCAGCAGCGAAAGCTCACCACCGCGACGGTGCGGTGCTCCCCGCTTTGTGGACGTGCCAAACATCCTCAGCCAGGACGTCCCCATTCCGGGCAGTTCCAACCGTCGTCGGCGGTCTTTCGTTGCCTGTAGCGAAGGAACCTGCCAATGTCGATGATCAACAACCTGCGTGCCGCCGTCCGTCCGTCCCGTCCCTCCCTGCGCAAGGACGGCAGCGGCTACGACACCACCCGCGACCCCTCGACGCCCTCCGCCGTCGTCGACTGCGCCGTCTACCGCGACGGCGCCCGGGTCGAAACCCCGAGGGCGCTGACCCCGCACGAGGCGATGCGCAAGGTGCGCCGCGACGGCGGCTTCGTGTGGATCGGGCTGCACGAGCCGACGGAGGGCGAGTTCTCCGGTATCGCCAGCGAGTTCGGGCTCCACCCGCTCGCCGTCGAGGACGCGATCCAGGCCCACCAGCGACCCAAGCTGGAGCGGTACGACGACACGCTCTTCACCGTCTTCAAGACCATCCACTACGTCGACCACACCGAACTCACCGCGAACAGCGAGGTCGTGGAGACCGGCGAGGTGATGTGCTTCACCGGGCGGGACTTCCTCATCACTGTCCGGCACGGCGGCCAGGGCTCCCTGCGTGCGCTGCGCCACCGTCTCCAGGACGACCCCGAGCTGCTCGCCAAGGGCCCCTCCGCCGTGCTGCACGCCATCGCCGACCACGTCGTCGACGGCTATGTCGCGGTCGCGGACGCCATGCAGGACGACATCGACGAGGTCGAGACGGAGGTGTTCTCGCCGGGCCGCAAGGGCACCCCGCGCGGTACGGACGCCGGCCGGATCTACCAGCTCAAGCGTGAGGTCCTGGAGTTCAAGCGGGCCGTCTCGCCGCTCCTGCGGCCCATGCAGCTGCTGAGCGAGCGTCCGATGCGGCTGATCGACCCCGACATCCAGAAGTACTTCCGTGACGTCGCCGACCACCTGGCCCGGGTCCAGGAGCAGGTGATCGGCTTCGACGAACTGCTCAACTCGATCCTCCAGGCCAACCTCGCCCAGGCGTCCGTCGCGCAGAACGAGGACATGCGGAAGATCACGTCCTGGGCGGCGATCATCGCCGTTCCGACGATGGTGTGCGGTGTCTACGGCATGAACTTCGACTACATGCCGGAGCTGCACTGGAAGTTCGGCTACCCCGTGGTCATGACGGCCATGATCGGCATGTGTGTGGGCATCCACCGCACGCTGAAGCGCAACGGCTGGCTCTGACGGCGCCCGGGGCGGCGGACGGCATCGCTACCCTTCTGCCCATGACTGACACGCTGCTCGACCGGGCCCTCGTCGAGGAGGCCACCAAGAAGTCCGGCCTCATCTGGGTCAAGGGCAACGGTGTGCCCGCGCTGCACGTCGCGGGCCATGGCATCCCGGCCCGTGCGATGTGGCACGTCTGGCACGAGGGCGCGGCCGTCCTGGTCGGCGACGGGCCCGGGGAGCAGCCGTTGCCCGGCCTGGTCGAGGGAGCAGACGCGGAGGTCACCGTCCGCAGCAAGGACAAGGGCGGGCGGCTCGTCACCTGGCCGGCGACGGTGGTGGAGCTGGCCCCGCACTCCCCGGAGTGGGAGGCCGCGGTCGCCGAGCTGAAGGGGAAGCGGTTGAACGCGCCGGACGGTGAGGCGATGACGGATCGGTGGGCACGGGAATGCAGGGTGGTGCGGTTGGTGCCGCGCGCGGGGGGCTCGCGCCCCCTGCCGGAGGGGTCGTTGGCTGCGCCGCCGTTGCCTACGTCGGCGACTACCAGGGAGCCGATCCCGGAGGGGTTGCCTCGGCTGCTGTTCAAGAAACGCAGGCGGTCTGTGGGGTAGGTGGTTCGTTCACCGCAGGCCCGGTGGGGGCTGGTCGCGCCCCGCGGCGGAGCCGCAGATCCGGCACAGCCCCGCGCCCCTGAGAGGGGCTCCGCCTCTTCAGGACGACGGGAGCTGCTGGCCGTAGTCCACCGTCTCGTTCTTCGCCGGTTCCTCCAGGGGGAAGTCCTTGCCCCAGTCGCTCAGCAGCAGCGTGCCCGCGCCGCCCGCGCGGACCAGACGCAGGGGGTAGGGGGATCCCTCCAGGGAGACGTCCAGGGTGCCGCCGTCGCCCTTGTCGCCGGTGATGCGGATCGTGCGGACGCCCGACTGCTCGTGGTGGCCGTCCGTGGCGAGGCTGCCGTGCAGGGTGAGCAGTCCGTCCAGGAGCACGTCCTTGTCGGTGAAGCCGCTGAACTTCTTGTACGAGGGGTCGCCGGTCGGCACCTTCACGAAGAGGCCCCCGAGCTTCGCGGCGGCTGCCGCGTCCGACTCGCCGCCCTTGCCCTTGCCGCCGTCCTCGTGGCTCCAGAACGCCGCGTCGGCCTTCAGGAACAGGTGCTCCCCGACCCGCAGCAGCCGGAACGTCGACCCCTTCGCGGTGACCGAGCCGGTGCCGCCGTCGTCCTTGAGGCTCATGTCGAGGGTGTACGTGGTCCCGCTGGTCACCACGGTCCCGGAGAGGCGTACGGCGTCGGCGGACCGGGCGGCCGTGCGGGTCTTCGTCTGGATGGTGTCGGCGGGCAGTTTGCCGACCCCGTTCGTGCCCTCGTCCGGGTCGGCGCCGCATCCTGTCAGCCCGGTCCCCGTCACGAGCAGTGCGCACATCGCGCTCACCAGGCCGGCGCTGCGGGTACGGCCACGGGGATTCGCAGACACAGGTGGGGCTGCCTCTCGTACGAGTGTCCTGAGGAGTGTGGACGGCAGCGTACCGGTGCCGTCGGCCCCCGGCGGAGCCAGTCCGTCCGGACCCCCCACCAAGGCACGGCCGAACCGGACGGGCTAGCCTGAAGCGCACCCGAGCAGGCAATTCGGAACCCCAGGACGCAATCCGACGCGCTCCCCGCAGCGCACACCGAAGCAGGAGGCATGGCATGGCGGCAGCCTCACCCCGTGTCTTCGTCTCGCACCTCGCCGGTATGGCCGTCTTCGACCCGAACGGCGACCAGGTGGGCCGCGTGCGCGACCTCATCGCGATGCTGCGCGTCGGCAACCGTCCGCCACGGCTGCTCGGCCTCGTCGTCGAACTCACCACCCGGCGCCGCGTCTTCATGCCCATGACCCGCGTCACCGGCATCGAGTCCGGCCAGGTCATCACGACGGGCGTGCTGAACGTCCGGCGCTTCGAACAGCGCCCCACCGAGCGACTCGTCCTCGGCGAACTCCTCGACCGGCGCGTCACCCTCGGCGAGACCGGCGAGGAGGTCACCGTCCTGGATGTGGCGGTACGACAGCTGCCGGCCCGCCGCGACTGGGAGATCGAGCGGGTCTTCGTACGGAGGAAGGGCCGCGGCGGTGCCTTCCGGCGCAACACCGGCGAGACACTGACCGTCGACTGGTCCGCCGTCACCGGCTTCTCCCTGGAGGAGGACGGACAGGGCGCCGAGAGCCTCCTCGCCACCTTCGAGCAGCTGCGCCCCGCCGACCTCGCCAACGTCCTGCACCACCTCTCCCCCAAGCGGCGCGCCGAGGTGGCCGCCGCCCTCGACGACGACCGGCTGGCCGACGTACTCGAAGAGCTGCCCGAGGACGACCAGATCGAGATCCTCGGCAAGCTCAAGGAGGAGCGCGCCGCCGACGTCCTGGAGGCGATGGACCCGGACGACGCCGCCGACCTGCTCGGTGAACTGCCCGAGGACGACCAGGAGCGGCTGCTGAGCCTGATGCAGCCCGGCGACGCGGCCGACATGCGCCGGCTGATGGCGTACCGGGAGGACACGGCGGGCGGTCTGATGACGACCGAGCCGATCGTGCTGCGCCCCGACGCGACCGTCGCCGACGCGCTCGCCCGGGTCCGCAACCCCGATCTCTCCCCCGCGCTCGCCGCCCAGGTGTACGTGTGCCGTCCGCCGGACGAGACGCCGACGGGCAAGTACCTGGGCGCCGTCCACTTCCAGCGACTGCTGCGCGACCCGCCGTACACGCTGGTCGGCTCGCTCGTCGACGACGATCTGCAACCGCTCTCCCCGGACGCCGAACTGCCGGTCGTCGCCGGTTTCTTCGCGACGTACGACATGGTGGCGGCACCGGTGGTCGACGAGAGCGGGTCGCTGCTCGGCGCGGTGACCGTGGACGACGTACTCGACCACATGCTGCCCGAGGACTGGCGGGAGACGGAGTTCCACCTCGCCGAGAGCGAACCCGACGGTGAGATCGACGACGATGACGAGAGCGAGTCCGAGAGAGCGGGTGGCCATGACTCCTGAGCGTGAGACCGGCACCCGCGAGCGCGCGGTGAGCGGCGCCACGGCGGCCTCCCGTCCACGGGTGCGCCTCGACCAGCCGCGTGCGCCCAGGCGCCGGCTGTGGCCCGAGTACGACCCGGAGGCGTTCGGGCGGATGTCCGAACGCATCGCGCGTTTCCTCGGGACCGGACGGTTCATCGTCTGGATGACGGTCGTCATCATCCTGTGGGTGGTGTGGAACGTGTCCGCGCCGGCCGACCTGCGCTTCGACCACTACCCGTTCATCTTCCTGACGCTGATGCTGTCGCTCCAGGCCTCCTACGCGGCCCCGCTGATCCTGCTCGCGCAGAACCGGCAGGACGACCGGGACCGCGTCAACCTCGAACAGGACCGCAAACAGAACGAGCGGTCGATCGCCGACACCGAGTATCTGACCCGCGAGATCGCCTCACTGCGCGCCGGGCTCGGCGAGGTCGCGACGCGGGACTGGATCCGATCCGAGCTCCAGGACCTGGTCAAGGAGCTGGAGGAGCGGTACGCGGAACGGCACGAGAACGGGCACCACTCCGACAAAACTGCCACATTCCTGACAGAACGGCCGCGGGTGCGTGACGTAGAAGACCGGTGACGGGCTTTCCGGAGGCCCTGTGCGGCCCCGTACCATCGGGGACATGGCTACGGAAGACGCGGTGCGTGAAGCACTGGCGACGGTGAACGACCCCGAGATCCAGCGACCCATCACCGAGCTGGGGATGGTGAAGTCGGTGGTCATCGGCGCGGACGGGGCGGTCGCGGTCGCGGTGTACCTGACGGTCTCCGGCTGCCCGATGCGCGACACGATCACGAAGAGCGTGACGGAGGCGGTCTCGCGGGTCGAGGGCGTCACGCGCGTCGACGTCGAACTCGACGTCATGAGCGACAACCAGCGCAAGGACCTGGCGTCCGCCCTGCGCGGCGGCCAGGCCGAACGCGAGGTCCCCTTCGCGAAACCGGGCTCCCTCACGCGCGTGTACGCGGTCGCGTCCGGCAAGGGCGGCGTCGGCAAGTCGTCGGTGACCGTCAACCTGGCGGCGGCGATGGCGGCGGACGGCCTCAAGGTGGGCGTGGTCGACGCCGACATCTACGGCCACAGCGTGCCGCGCATGCTGGGTGTCGAAGGGCGTCCCACCCAGGTCGAGAACATGATCATGCCGCCGTCCTCACACGGCGTGAAGGTCATCTCCATCGGCATGTTCACCCCGGGCAACGCCCCGGTCGTCTGGCGTGGCCCGATGCTCCACAGGGCCCTCCAGCAGTTCCTGGCGGACGTGTACTGGGGCGACCTGGACGTGCTTCTGCTGGACCTCCCGCCGGGCACGGGCGACATCGCGATCTCGGTGGCCCAGTTGGTCCCGAACGCCGAGATCCTGGTCGTGACGACGCCTCAGCAGGCGGCGGCCGAGGTGGCCGAGCGCGCGGGCGCCATCGCCGTGCAGACCCACCAGAAGATCGTCGGCGTGGTCGAGAACATGGCCGGCCTGCCCTGCCCGCACTGCGGCGAGATGGTCGACGTCTTCGGCACGGGCGGCGGCCAGAGCGTCGCGGACGGCCTCACCAGGACGACGGGAGCGACGGTGCCGGTCCTCGGCTCCATCCCGATCGACGTCCGCCTGCGCGAGGGCGGCGACGACGGCAGGCCGGTCGTCCTGACGGACCCGGACTCCCCGGCGGGCACCGCGCTGCGCGCGATCGCGGGCAAGCTGGGAGGCAGGGCACGAGGCCTGTCGGGCATGTCCCTGGGAATCACCCCGAGGAACAAGTTCTGACGGAGGTCAGCCGGGGCTTTTTGCCTTGAGGGGCGCGGGGAACTGCGCGACCAGCCCCCACCGGGCCCGCAGTCGCTCACGTACCTGAAGCCCCACAACGAAGGGGCGCCGAAAACAAACGGCGCCCCTTCACTCACGCGTACACACCAATATCCTTGATCACGGCGAAGCCGAGCCCGTACGCGCTCATCCCCCGCCCGTACGCACCCACGTGCACGCCCTCCTGGGTCGACCCCGCGAGAACCCAGCCGAACTCGGACTCCCGGTAGTGGAAGGGCGTAGGCACCCCGTCGACCGGCAGGGAGAGGGTGGACCAGTCATCGCCGCCGAGATCGTCCGCGAGGACCCACGCCGTCTCCGTCTGCTGGTCGAGCCAGTCGTCGCGCAGGGTGTGGTCCATCTGGCCGGGCCAGGTGAAGGACAGCAGCCCCACACCGGCCAGCCAGGCCGCCGACGAGACCGAGGTGGCCTCCAGCAGCCCGGTGCCGTCCGCACTGCGCCGTACGGGGTTCGCGGCCACGGTGACCACCACCGCGAACCGCTCCCTGTCCTCCCCCATGGCCTCGTGCCGTACGGAGGGTTCGTCGCCGTGCCCGATCGAACCGTGCTCGACGGCGCCGTCGGCCGCCGTACCCACCTGCATCAGCCAGCGCGGTCCCGTGAAGGCCTCGTCGAGGCCGTACCACGGGAAGGGCGCCAGCAGATAGCCGTCGACCGTGCGCCGGGCGGAGGGGACCTGTTGTCCGCCCTCCGCGGCCGGCGCCTGCGCGCCCACCCGACTTGTCGTCTCCATGTACCCGGACGCCTCCTCGTTCTCGTCGGACCGGAGCGGCCCGCCCCCCTTCGGGCGGCGTTGTTCGCCCATGTACGGCCCCACAACAACTCGGCAGCATAGCCACACCGTTCCGAGCAGCAGGGAAAGCGCCCGGCGCGCGGGCCGCGCAGACGTCCGGATCGGGCCTTCAGAGGCCCGGTCGGAGTATGAAACACGTCACGTGCGGACCTACGACGGTCAGGTGGCGTCCGCGTCGAAGGGCGGGCGCTCGTCCGGCTCGGGCTTCTTCGTCATGTCGACGGTGCCACCGGAGGAGCCCGACGTACCGGAGGAGGAGGAGGAGGACGACCCGGACGACGACGTGTCCGACTCGCGGCCGTGGACCGCGTCCGTGACCTCGGCCATCTCCTTCTTCAGGTCGAAGCCGTTGCGGATCTCCTTGAGCCCCAGCTCGTCGTTGTCCAGGTGCTTGCGGATGAACGTCTTGGGGTTCAGGTCCTCGAACTCGAAGTCCTTGAACTCGGGGCCCAGCTCCGAACGGATGTCTTCCTTCGCACCCTCCGAGAACTCCCGGATCTTACGGATGGTGCGCGTGACGTCCTGGATCATCTTCGGAAGCTTCTCCGGACCGAAGACGAGCACGGCGAGGAGCACGAGCGTCACCAGCTCGAGCGGTCCTATGTCATTGAACACCTGAAGCTCCTTGCGATGTCCTCGGTCCTCGGCCCTCGGTGGTCCGTGCGGTCTTCGCGGTCTTCCGTGGTCCGGGCCGGTTCCACGGTACCCGGCCATCCTGTCCCACCGGTACCGTCCTGGAGCCCAAGAGTGGGTGTACGCGACCGGTTTTCCGGGATGTTTGCCTAGTGGGGGCCGGTGAGAGCCCACCGCCTGTGAAGTTTCTGTCACTTGCCGCCGGAGGAGCCCAGGACGAGGGAGACCGTCCGTTGCCCGCCACCGCGCAGCAGGGACAGTTCCAGCCGGTCGCCGGGTCGGTGGGCGCGGATCCTGACGATCAGTTCCTCGCCGGAGTGGACACGCCGTCCGTCGACCCCGGTGATGATGTCGCCGGCCCGCAGGCCCGCCCGGTCGCCGGGGCCGCCCTTGGTGACCGAAGCCCCGCCGTCGTTGCCCTGCGTGCCCACGCGCGCGCCGTCGCCGGTGTAGTCCATGTCGAGGGTGACGCCGATGACGGGATGGGTCGCCCTGCCGGTGTTGATCAGTTCCTCGGCGACGCGCTTGCCCTGGTTGATGGGGATGGCGAACCCGAGCCCGATCGAACCGGCCTGTGTGCCGTCCAGCCCCGAGCCGCTGTCGGCGGAACGGATCGCGGAGTTGATGCCGACGACCCTCGCCTCGGCGTCGAGCAGCGGCCCGCCGGAGTTGCCCGGGTTGATGGACGCGTCGGTCTGGAGCGCGTCGACGTACGACACGTCGCTGCTGTCTGCGCCGTCGCCCCCGGCGGTGATGGGCCGTTCCTTGGCGCTGATGATGCCGGAGGTGACGGTGTTGGCGAGGTCGAAAGGGGCTCCGATGGCGACGACGGGATCACCGACGGCCACGTTGTCGGAGTTCCCGAGGACCACGGGCCTGAGACCGTCGACGCCGGTCACCCTGACGACGGCGAGGTCGTAGCCGCCGTCACGTCCGACGATCTCGGCCTCGGCGGTCTCGCCGCCGCTGAACGTCACCGTCACCTTGCCGTCGGCACCGGCGGCCTCGACGACATGGTTGTTGGTGAGGATGTGCCCCCGGCCGTCGAGCACGAACCCGGTGCCGGTGCCCTCCGCGCCGCCGCCGCGCACATGCAGGGTCACCACGCTGGGCAGCGCCCGCGCGGCGATCCCGGCCACGCTGTCCGGTGCCCGGCCGACGGACTCGTCCTTTCCCGCCTGCGACAGCTGAATACGGTCGCCGTCCCCGTCATGGCGCTCCAGATAGGACCCGACGGCCCCGCCTATGCCCCCGGAGAGCAGCGCGAGCAGCACGGCGCCGACGACCAGCCCGCGCCTGCGCGCTCCCGGCCGGCCGTCGGCGGGAGCGGCCCCGTTCTGCTGGAGGGGGGAGGCGACGGGCGCCCATGGGTCGTAACGGCGCCAGGGGTCTTCGGCGGGCGCCAGGGGCTCCGGTACGGCCGTACCGTGCGCCGGGGTCACCGCGGGGTGCTGGACCGGCGGAGCGGGCGCCCAGGGGCCGGGATGGCCGTACGGCGGGGTGCTGTAGGGATCGGGGTCGTGCAGGGGCGCGGGGTCCGCCTCGACGGCGGACACGGGCTCGGGTGCCGCCAGGGGCAGCGGGAGCTCGAAGTCCCCCTCGCCGCCGACGTCCCCATCGGCACCGCCCTCGGCCCGACCGGGCACCGTCCGGGGCCGTTCCAACTCGAAGTCGCCCCCGGCGTCGGTTCCAGTACCCGCCCCGGCCGGGCTCTCCACGGCCGCTCCCTCACCAGGAGCCGGAGCGGAGGCCGAGGCCTCGCGGCCGGAGACAGGCGCCTCCTGGCCGGGCGCCGATTCCCCGCTGGGCCGACTCCACCTGTTGGCCTTCGCGGGCTTCCCCTCGTCCATGCTCTCCCCACACCTGGCCCGCCTGACGGCTCGTCGGCGGCGACCGAGAACCGCCGACGCCGCGAACCACCGCTCCGCCGACCGCTGTTGTGCGGACCGCCGGTGCGCGGTCCGCACCTCGGATTCAACCAGGTTCGTGGGGTCAGCGGACGGTGTCCGACGTGGACGAGGACGGCGAAGGGGACGAGTCGGGCGTCGGTGCCATGAGCAGGCCCTGGACCGCTGCCTCGGGCGTCGTCGACCAGGAGGTCAGGGCGACCTGCGGGGCCGCCAGCGGACGTATGAGCGGGGACAGTACTGCGGCGGCGGCCACGACCGGCGTGGTCAGCTGATGCATGGCCTCACGCTCCCGGGCCCTGGAGGGCGGTGCCGGGATGCCCGGAAGCAGGGGTGCGGACGCCTCCGTCGACGCCGCCGGTGTCTGTCCGAACGTCCCCTGTCCCAGTCCCTGGGAGAACAGCGGACCGACCGACCGGCGCCGCTGGCTGTCGGGAGCGGTGGAGGTCCCACCGCCCTGCGGACGCATCGGCGTCACATTGCTGCCCCCGGTGGCGCCCCGGGCGTCCGCCGTGTCACCGGGAACGCCCGTCGACACCCCGCCCAGCGCGATCGCGGCCAGCGACACCGCACCGGCGGCGGCGAACGCGAACCGCAGACTGCGTGAGGACGACCGGTCGGCATAGTGACGGCCGACGTCGTGGATACGGAAGCCCCGGCCGGGAGCGGGCGGGAGCACGGAGGTGTGCGGCCGGGCGGGAACGTACCCGAACCCCTCCCCCCTCACCCCGAAGACTCCTGAGCCGGCTCCTGGGCTTCCGGGGTATCCGGAGAGTCCGTCGGTGAATCCTCCTCCGCCCAGCGGGGAGCCGCCGGAGCCGGGATCACCGCCTCCGGGTAGGCCCTGAAGTCGGGCCAGGAAGCTCTCGGAGGGCGGTGGCGGGGCCATCTCCGCGAAGACGTTCTTCAGACGGCGTTGCGCGTCGGCCTCGGCCTTGCACTTCGCACAGGTGGCCAGGTGCGCCAGGACGCGCTCACGCGTCTCATGACCGAGTTCTCCGTCCACGAGGGCGGAGAGCCGGTCTCCCAGATGCTGCTCGGCGAGACGACGCTCGGCAGAGTACGGCCGTGATGCACTCACGCGGTCGCGCCCCCTCCTCCCAGCGCGGCCACCCGTGGCACCGCGAAGCGGCGCTCGGCACGGGCCTCCGGAGAGCGGTGCGCGAGGGCCTTGCGGAGCTGGGAGCGGCCTCGGTGGATACGGGAGCGGACCGTGCCGAGCTTCACGCCGAGAGTCGCGGCGATCTCCTCGTACGACAGTCCCTCGATGTCGCACAGGACGACGGCGGCGCGGAACTCCGGCGCCAGCGTGTCCAGCGCCTGCTGGACGTCCGCGTCGAAGTGCGCGTCGTTGAAGACCTGTTGCGGGGACGGCTCACGGCTGGGCAGGCGCTCGGCCGCGTCGTCGCCGAGGGCGTCGAAGCGGATGCGCTGCTTGCGGCGGACCATGTCCAGGAAGAGGTTGGTGGTGATGCGGTGCAGCCAGCCCTCGAAGGTGCCGGGCGTGTACGTCGACAGCGAGCGGAAGACGCGGACGAAAACCTCCTGCGTGAGGTCCTCGGCGTCGTGCTGGTTGCCCGTCAGGCGGTAGGCCAGGCGGTAGACGCGGCCGCTGTGCGTGCTGACGATCTCCTCCCACGAGGGCGGAGTCCACGCCTGCCCGTCCGCGTCGGTGGAGAAGGTCGCGGTCTGGGCTCGGTCAGCGGCGTGGCTCGGGTCAGCAGCAGTGTTGTTCACGGATTTCGGCCTACCCGCTGATCCGAGAAGGCGCCGCAGCGCTCCTCCCCGATCCACAGGCGCAGCCGCACCTCCCCTGTCGGCTCTGGTGGTGTCCAGTGGAGCCCCTACCATAGCCACCTCGCCCGTTAGCTCCGGATAAGCGGTTTTCCTTGGAATTGATGGGTGCCGGCCCGGCTCACGCGGCCGTTCCAGCACCTGCACCGAGTTCTCGGTGTTGTTCGTGCGCTCCGCGTTGTTCGTCTGCTCCGTGTACCGGCCCATCCGCTGATCCACTGATCCCCCATGTAGTCGCCCTGTCTGCACCACCTCGTCCCGCACCCCTCTAAACGACTGGTCCCATCTGCGGGTTCCCGGGCGCAACGGATACAGTCACGCCCAGGCAACCGCGGGGACAGGAGAGGGTCATTACCGGCAACCGGCAGACGAGCTGGGCGTTCGCCGACGCCTTTGTCGCCGAGGACGAAGCACTGCGCTGGGCCCGTGACCGGGCCCGCGAGGCAGGGCTGCGCTCGGTGGCGCCCAGCACGGGCGCCGCGCTACGGCTGCTGGCCGCCTCGGTGGACGCGAAGGCGGTGGCGGAGATCGGGACCGGGACGGGCGTCTCGGGGATGTATCTCCTGCACGGCATGCGCCCGGACGGCGTCCTGACGACGGTCGACCCCGAGCCTGACCACCAGCAGTTCGCCCGCCAGGCCTTCCGCGCGTGCGGCTTCGCCAGCAACCGCGCCCGCTTCATCCCCGGCCGCGCCCTGGACGTGCTGCCCCGGCTCGCGGACGCCGGTTACGACCTGGTCTTCTGCGACGGCGACCGGCTGGAGAGCCTGGACTATCTAGCTGAATCGTTGCGTCTGCTCCGTACGGGTGGTCTGGTGGTTTTCGAGGGCGTCTTCGCCAATGGCAGGACGGTCGATTCGGGGCCCCAGCCCACCGAGGTCATACGGCTGCGGGAGCTGCTGCGCGCGGTGCGCGAGAGCCAGGAACTGGTGACGTCCCTGCTGCCCGTGGGCGACGGCCTGCTCTGCGCGGTCAAGCGCTGAGCCCTTGCGGCCTGCGGCGTACGAACGGCAAAACAGTGCCCCGGCACCGTATGTTCACGGTGCCGGGGCGACTGAAAGGGTATGGACGCGTCCGCGCGTCAGCCGACGACCTTCTTGAGGGCATCGCCCAGCGCGTCGGCCTCGTCAGGGGTCAGCTCGACGACGAGTCGACCGCCGCCTTCGAGCGGAACTCGCATGACAATGCCCCGCCCCTCCTTTGTCACCTCGAGCGGGCCATCGCCCGTCCGCGGCTTCATGGCCGCCATGCTCGTTCCCCTTCCTGAAACCAGCTCATCGTCGCCGACGGCCCCTTGGGAGGGCACGCGCTTCCCCTCATGAGAGGCACGTCACCGGCATCGAACACATTGCTTCCCAGCCATTATCCCGCATCTCAGGACCCTATGACCAACATCAGTCGGCATCGCTTGGGCAACGCGCGCGATCAAAACCACCCAATTCGGCGGTGCGACTGCGATACTTCGCCGCCGCGCGTGCTCTCGGCCGACCGCGACCGGACCGGAATTCTTTGACGCAGGTCACATGACCGGTCCTCTCCTCGGCGCGTGATCTCCGCCATGCTGTCATGGGACGACTACGTACCGATCAGTACGCAGGACGACGCAGCCGCGACACCGGAGGGGACCCCCATGGCCGACACCGTGCTCTACGAGGTGCACGACGGGCTGGCGACGATCACGCTGAACCGCCCCGAGGCGATGAACGCGCTGAGCATCGCGACCAAGGTCGCGCTCCGCGAGGCGGTGCAGGCGGCGGCCACGGACGACGCCGTACGGGCGGTCCTGCTGACCGCCGCCGGTGACCGGGCGTTCTGCGTGGGCCAGGACCTCAAGGAGCACATCGGGCTCCTGGCCGCCGACCGCGCGGCCGGCACGGGCCAGACCATGACGACGGTCCGCGAGCACTACAACCCCATCGTGCGGGCGCTGACGAGCATGCCCAAGCCGGTGGTGGCGGGCGTCAACGGCGTCGCGGCCGGGGCCGGCTTCGGTTTCGCGCTCGCCGCCGACTACCGGGTCGTGGCGGACACTGCCGCGTTCAACACCTCGTTCGCGGGCGTGGCGCTGACCGCCGACTCGGGCGTCTCCTGGACGCTCCCGCGCGTGGTGGGCCCCGGCCGCGCCGCCGACCTGCTTCTGTTCCCGCGCAGCATCAAGGCACAGGAGGCGTACGACCTGGGCATCGCGAACCGGGTCGTCCCCGCGGCGGAGCTGCGGGCCGAGGCCGAGAAGACGGCACGTGCCCTGGCCGACGGCCCGACGGTGGCGTACGCGGCCCTCAAGGAGTCCGTGGCCTACGGGTTCACCCACACCCTGGCCCAGACCCTGGAGAAGGAGGACGAACTCCAGGCACGGGCGGGCGCGTCGGAGGACCACGGGATCGCGGTGCAGGCGTTCGTCAACAAGGAGAAGCCGAAGTACCTGGGTCGCTAGCCGGGGCGGGAGCGCCATGGGGAGCGCCCTTCACCGGGCGCTCCTTACGGGGCGCTCCTCGCCACGCATGCCTCCAAGTGGTCGTCCACGAGCCCGCAGGCCTGCATCAGCGCGTACGCGGTCGTGGGACCCACGAAACGCAGCCCGCGCTTCTTCAAGGCCTTGGACAGGGCCGTCGACGCGTCGGTGACCGCCGGTACGTCGGCGAGGGTCCGAGGGGCAGGCCGGGAGGCCGCGTCCGGGGCGTGGGACCAGATCAGCTCGTCCAGTTCCCCGGGGGCCCACTCGGCCAGCACGCGCGCGTTGGCGATCGTCGCGTCGACCTTCGCGCGGTTGCGGATGATGCCGGCGTCGGCGAGGAGCCGTTCGCGGTCGGCGTCCGTGAAGACCGCGACGGACGAGATCTTGAAGTCGGCGAAGGCGGTCCGGAAGCCCGCGCGGCGGCGCAGGATGGTGATCCAGGAGAGGCCGGACTGGAAGGCCTCCAGGGAGAGCCGCTCGAAGAGGGCGTCGTCGCCGTGCACCGGGCGGCCCCACTCCTCGTCGTGGTACGCCACGTAGTCCTCCGTGGACAGCGCCCAGGGGCAGCGCAGCGCACCGTCGGGGCCCGCCAGGGCCACGCCGACGTCGCTCACTGGTCGTTCCTCTCGACCGGCTTGTCCATGGTGATCCGGGGCGCGGCCTGGGCGCCGGCCAGCGCGGACTCCAGGTCGGCGATACGCGCGTCCCGCTCGGCGAGTTCCGCGCCGAGGCGGGTGAGCGCGTCGTCGACGTCCGACATGCGGTAGCCGCGGGCCGAGACCGGGAACCGGAGGGACTCGACGTCGTCGCGGCCGACCGGGCGGTCGGGCGGCAGCAGGTCCTGGAGCCGCTCGGGCGCGACCTCCGGCAGAACGGCGCTCTCGCCGCCGCCCACCACGGCCAGCGTCACCGCGGTGACCACGACGGCGAGCGCGACGACCAGGAACAAGAACATCAACATCGCTGGGTCCCCACGGGATTCGGACGGATCGGGTTGATCGGGTTGATCGAAGTGCCTGTGCCGAATGCGGCAGGGTCCGATCGTGCCATGCGAGTCTGGCAGTTATGGTCGCAGGCGGCCGAATACAGGGCTGATTGCCGGGCCGGGCACAGGAACGTACTGGGAGACGCACACGGTGAGGTCACAGCGGATGCTCAGGCTGGGCAGGCGTGAGTTCGGCACGCACGAGCCGGTGATCATGGCGATCGTGAACCGGACCCCGGACTCGTTCTACGACCAGGGAGCCACCTTCCGCGACGAGCCGGCGCTCGCGCGCGTGGAGCAGGCGGTGTCGGAGGGCGCCGCCATCATCGACATCGGCGGCGTGAAGGCGGGGCCGGGCGAAGAGGTGACCGCGACGGAGGAGGCGCGGCGGACGGTCGGCTTCGTGGCGGAGGTACGGCGCCGCTTCCCCGAGGTGATCATCAGCGTGGACACCTGGCGGGCCGATGTCGGCGAGGCCGTGTGCGAGGCGGGCGCGGATCTGCTGAACGACGCGTGGGGCGGCGTGGATCCGCGGCTCGCGGAGGTCGCGGGGCGGTACGGGGTGGGGCTGGTGTGCACGCACGCGGGCGGTGCGGAGCCGCGGACGCGTCCGCACCGGGTGGCGTACGAGGACGTCATGGCCGACATCCTCCGCGTGACCGTCGGGCTGGCCGAGCGGGCGGTCGCGCTGGGGGTGCCGCGGGAGTCGGTGATGATCGATCCCGGGCACGACTTCGGGAAGAACACGCGGCACAGCCTGGAGGCGACGCGGCGGCTGGAGGAGATGGTGGAGACGGGGTGGCCGGTGCTGGTGTCGCTGTCCAACAAGGACTTCGTGGGCGAGACGCTGGACCGGCCGGTGAAGGAGCGGCTGGTGGGGACGCTGGCGACGACGGCGGTGTCGATGTGGCTGGGGGCGCGGGTGTACCGCGTCCACGAGGTCGCGGAGACGCGGCAGGTACTGGACATGGTGACGTCGATCGCGGGGCATCGTCCTCCGGCGGTGGCCCGGCGGGGGCTGGCGTAGGAGTTCCTCGCCCCCGCCGCCCCTACCCGTCCCATCCTCGGGGGCTCCGCCCCCGAACCCCCGCTCCTCAAACGCCGGAGGGGCTGAGTTGTTCAGCCCGTCCGGCGTTTGAGGACGAGGCCCCTTCAGGGCCGAAGCGGGGGCCTGGGGGCGGCAGCCCCCAGTCACGGCGAGAACCTGTCCGCTCAAGCCAAGCGCTTAGCGCCCCGCCTCCTTCGACACCAACGCCACCGCCTCGTCCACGTCGTCCGTGACGTGGAACAGCATCAGGTCCTTCTCCGACGCCTTGCCCTGGGCGATCAGCGTGTTCTTCAGCCAGTCGACAAGGCCGCCCCAGTACTCGCTGCCGAAGAGGACGATCGGGAAGCGCGTGACCTTCTGCGTCTGGACCAGGGTCAGCGCCTCGAAGAGCTCGTCCAGGGTGCCGAGGCCTCCGGGCAGGACCACGAAGCCCTGCGCGTACTTCACGAACATCATCTTGCGGACGAAGAAGTAGCGGAAGTTCAGGCCGATGTCGACGTAGGGGTTGAGCCCCTGCTCGAAGGGGAGCTCGATACCCAGCCCCACCGAGACGCCCTTCGCCTCGCAAGCGCCCTTGTTGGCCGCCTCCATCGCCCCTGGGCCGCCACCCGTGATCACCGCGAACCCGGCCTCCACCAGGCCCCGGCCGAGACGGACGCCCGCCTCGTACTCCGGTGAGTCGGCCTTCGTCCGCGCCGAGCCGAACACACTGATCGCGGGCGGGAGTTCGGCCAGTGTGCCGAAGCCCTCGATGAACTCCGACTGGATGCGCAGCACCCGCCACGGGTCCGTGTGGACCCAGTCGGAGGGGCCGCCCGCGTCGAGGAGACGCTGATCGGTGGTGCTCGCCTGGACCTGATCGCGCCTGCGCAGCACCGGCCCGAGCCGCTGCTCCTCCGGAGGCTGCTTCTTGTCCTCGGGGTTGCCGTTAGCCATGGCCGCTCCCTTCCTCCACCTACTGTCGTTCCACCTCAGCCTAGATCTCCGCCGGTTACGGACGGGGGACGTGAGCATGTCCGCCGTGAAGCGCCGCCGCGACCCCGTGTCGGTTCATGACGTCAGCCAGGCCCGCAGCCGTTCCTCGCCCGAGAGAATCTTCCCGGTTTCCACCCGTTCGTCCCGCTTGTGCGCCAAGTGGGGGTTTCCCGGGCCGTAGTTGACCGCCGGGATGCCGAGCGCGCTGAAGCGCGACACGTCCGTCCAGCCGTACTTGGGCATCGGGGTGCCGCCCACCGCCTCGATGAAGGCCGCCGCCGCGGGATGGGAGAGACCCGGGAGGGCGGCGCCGCTGTGGTCGTCGACGACGAACTCCGCGACTCCGCAGTCCGCGAACACCTCCCGTACGTGCGCGAGGGCCTCGGCCTCCGAACGGTCGGGCGCGTAGCGGAAGTTGACCGTCACCACGCACTCGTCGGGGATGACGTTGCCCGCCACTCCGCCCCCGATCCGTACCGCGTTGAGGCCCTCCCGGTACTCCAGGCCGTCGATGACCGGGTAACGCGGCTTGTACGAGGCCAGCTTGGCCAGGATCGGGGCCGCCGCGTGGATCGCGTTGGAGCCCATCCAGCTGCGCGCCGAGTGGGCCCGCTCGCCGGTCGTCTTCAGCAGCACCCTCAGCGTGCCCTGGCAGCCGCCCTCCACCTGGCCGTCGGACGGCTCCAGCAGTACCGCGAAGTCGCCCTCCAGCCACTCCGGGTGCGCCTCGGCCACATGCTTGAGGCCGTTCAGCTCGGCCGCGACCTCTTCCTGGTCGTAGAAGACGAACGTGAGGTCCCTGTTCGGTTCCGGGACCGTGGCCGCGATCCGCAGCTGCACCGCGACCCCCGACTTCATGTCGCAGGTGCCGCAGCCCCACAGGACCCCGTCGTCGTCCAGCCTCGACGGCACGTTGTCGGCGATCGGGACCGTGTCGATGTGGCCGGCCAGGATCACGCGCTGCGCACGGCCCAGGTTCGTCCGGGCGACGACGTTGTTGCCGTACCGCTCGACGGTGAGGTGCGACAGTCCACGCAGGGCCGTCTCGATCGCATCCGCGAGCGGCTTCTCGCCACCGCTCTCCGAGGGGAAGTCGACAAGCCACGCGGTCAGGCGAGCGGCGTCCAACGTGAGGTCAAGCGGGGTATCGGCCATGCCGACGACCCTAACGCGCCGCCCCACCGCGTCATCGCACACCGTCCTTTCACCCTCTTCCGACCCCTCTCCTCACCCGACACGCAAGCCGCACTCCCTACTCTCCAGTACCTTGTACGGATGCCGGAGTCGTCCCCCACCCAGACGCGTCGTGGCCGCCTCCTCCGTCGCGGGGCGTCCTTCCTGGTCCTGCTCGCCGTCGCGGGTTATCTCGCGGTGCAGTACGTCACCGGCGGCACCGGTGATCCGGCCTGCGAGGTCGTCTCGGCGGGCGGCGACGGAGCCACGTACGAGTTCACCCCCGAGCAGGCGGTCAACGCGGCGACGATCACCGCGGTCGGTACCGCGCGCGGATTGCCCGAGCGGGCCGTGGCCATCGCGCTGGCGACCGCTCTCCAGGAGTCGGGGCTGCGCAACATCGCCCACGGCGACCGGGATTCACTGGGCCTGTTCCAGCAACGGCCCTCCCAGGGCTGGGGAACGGCGAAGGAGATCCAGGACCCGACCTACGCGGCGGGCGAGTTCTACGACCATCTCGTCAAGGTCTCCGGCTATTCGCGCCTGCCCCTCACCGTGGCCGCACAGCGCGTGCAGCGCAGCGGCTATCCGCAGGCGTACGCGAAGCACGAGCAGGACGCCACGCTGCTGGCGGCGGCTCTGACCGGCCGCGCGGCGGCCACCCTGACCTGTGAGGGGCGCCCGGGCGCCACCCCGACCGGCGGCCCGGACGCCGTACGGGCAGCGCTCGTACGGGACTTCGGCCGCGAGGTGCTCACCACGGCCGGCGCCACCGTGACCCTCAAGTCCCCCGCCACCCCCACCCCCTCCCCCGACGCGACGACGGCGGCCGAGCGGCGGACCGTGACGATTCCGGTGCCCTCGGACACCGACACGGCCGCCGGGACGACAGTTCGTCAGCGCGGCTGGCAGCTGGCGCACTGGGCGGTGGCCAACGCCTCCGCGCTGCACATCGAGAACGTCTCGTACGCGGGGCGCCGCTGGACGGCCGGCAACACCGACAGCGAGTGGCGCCCGGTCGAGGCGGCGAAGGTCACGGACAAGGGCACGGAAGCGGTCCGAATCGTCACCGCCCAGTAGTACGGGCAGGAGTACGGATCGTCACCCGGGAGGGTTACTCCTGACGGGTCCCGGCGGGAGTCTGCGCAGGTTTTCGCCGGGTCGCCCCCACATCCGCGCACTGTCCGTCAGAACCCTTGCGAACAAAGGGTTCTCACCGGCCACAAGGATTCACCCGACTTTCGGACCGGGTGGCCTTTGCCCGTTTTTATCCGCAGCCGATAATGCGACGCATTGCCAACTCTTTACGTCGGGGCGCCGCAACCTTCAGGGGCCTTCGAGCGGTAGTCACTGCGTCCGAGTCCGGACGATCAACAGTCAACCGACACTCAGGAGCATCATGTCCCTCCCCCTGACCCGCCGGATCGCCCGTGCAGCGCTGCTCGTCGCAGCGGGAGCGGCAGCCGGGGTCGGTGCGGCCGGCTCCGCCAGCGCGGCGCCCGCCGGGCTGCCCGCCACCCCGAACCTCGGCGGCCTGACCGCCCTGGACACGGCGAACGTCGACGCGGTCACGGAGGCCGTGCCGACGACGGCCGGCGGTGACGTCCTCGGCGACACCGCGAAGACCGCGACGAAGGGCGGCCTGCCCACGGACGCTCTCCCCACCAAGGGCCTGCCGGGCGCCGGCCAGCTGCCCCTGCAGGGCCTGCCGCTGGGCTGACCCGAGCAGCGGTGAACAGGTGATGGCGGAGGGGCCCGGGGATCTTCCCCGGGCCCCTCCGTCGTACCGGCCGCTGTCGACCGTCGTACCAGCTACAGGCGGGCGACCGCCGCCGCCACCCGCTCGTCCGTCGCCGTCAGGGCCACGCGGACGAAGGTCTCGCCCGCCGTGCCGTAGAAGTCGCCCGGCGCGACCAGGATGCCCAGGTCGGCGAGGTGGGCGACGGTGTCCCAGCAGGACTCGTCCCGGGTGGCCCACAGGTAGAGGCTGGCCTCGCTGTGCTCGATGCGGAAGCCGTGCCGCTCCAGGGCCTCGCGCAGGGCCGTACGACGGGCCACGTACCGTTCGCGCTGCTCGCGCACGTGCGTGTCGTCGCCGAGCGCGGCCACGACCGCCGCCTGGGTGGGCGCCGAGGTCATCATGCCGCCGTGCTTGCGGATCTGCAGGAGCGGGCCGAGGACCGCCGGGTCACCGGCGAGGAAGGCCGCGCGGTAGCCGGCGAGGTTGGAGCGCTTGGAGAGGGAGTGGACGGACACGATCCCCTCGTACGAGCCACCGCACACGTCCGGGTGGAGCACGGAGACCGGATCGGCCTCCCAGCCCAGTTCGATGTAGCACTCGTCGGAGAAGATCAGCACGCCGTGCTCGCGCGCCCAGGCGACCGTCCGGGTCAGCTCCTCCTTGCTCAGCACCCGGCCCGTGGGGTTCGAGGGCGAGTTGAGCCAGAGCAGCTTCAGGTCGGTGGGGTCCAGGTCCGTCGGGTCGTCGTAGACCTCGTACTCCGCGCGGGCCAGGCGGGCGCCCACCTCGTACGTCGGGTAGGCCAGGCGCGGGTAGGCGACCCTGTCGCCGGGGCCGAGGCCCAACTGCGTCGGGAGCCAGGCGACCAGTTCCTTGGAGCCGACGATCGGCAGGACGTGGTGGTGGGTGATGCCCCGGGCGCCGAGTCGCCGTTCGACCCAGGCGGTGAGCGCGTCGCGCAGTTCCGGCGTGCCCCAGACCGTCGGATAGCCCGGCGAGTCGGCCGCGGCGACCAGCGCTTTCTGGATCAGCTCGGGGACCGGGTCGACCGGCGTGCCGACCGACAGGTCGACGATGCCGTCCGGGTGCGTGGCGGCCGTCTTCTTGTACGGCTCCAGCTTGTCCCAGGGGAAGGTGGGGAGGCGGTCGGAGACTGCGGACACGGGATCTCGCTCACTTTCAAGTACGAAGTGCGTGCGTACCTGCATGCGTACGGCAAACGCCTCGGTCCCGTACGGCGATCAAGTGATCGGGCCGTACGGGACCGAGGCGGCGCAGGCTGTGCGGGCCGCTCTCAGCCGTTCTGCGGCGGCAGCGCGGCGATGAAGGGGTGATCGCGCTCGATCAGTCCCAGCTTGCTGGCGCCGCCGGGCGAGCCGAGTTCGTCGAAGAACTCGACGTTCGCCTTGTAGTAGTCCTTCCACTCCTCCGGAGTGTCGTCCTCGTAGAAGATCGCCTCGACCGGGCAGACCGGCTCACAGGCTCCGCAGTCGACGCATTCGTCCGGGTGGATGTACAAGGACCGGGAGCCCTCGTAGATGCAGTCGACCGGGCACTCCTCGATGCACGCCTTGTCCTTGACGTCGACACAAGGCTGCGCGATGACGTAGGTCACGCTGTCGTTCCTCCTCGATAGGGCGCTGGCGAGCCGTCTTCAGGCTCCGCCACCTGGCGCGCGGGAGCGCGGCGTCGTCGATGCCCGCACCTAGTATCTCCGTTCCGGGGCATGATCCATACAGGAGGGGTGAACTGACCTGTGGAAATCTCTGCGGCCGGCCGTCTGGAGGTCCGCATCACCGCCGCTGACGTGGGCAAACGTGTCTCTGTTCGACGGCTGAACGAAGAAGCACCCGGTAGTGAGAGGTTCACCGACACGGTCGGTGTTCTCACATCATGGGACGAAGAGGCCGGTGTGCTTCTGATCACACGGCGGGACGGCGAGCGCGTCCGGGTCCCGGCAGCGTCCCTGGTGGCGGGCAAGGTGGTCCCGGCGGCCCCCGCCCGCCGCCGTGGTCCCGCCGCCTCGTACGAGGAACTGGCGCGGGTCTCCGCACGGTCCTGGCAGCCGGTGGAGAGCGAGCGGCTGGGCGGGTGGGAGCTGCGGGCGGCCTCCGGGTTCACCCGGAGGGCCAACTCGGTGCTGCCGCTCGGCGACCCCGGCCTCCCGCTCGACGAGGCGCTGACCGCCGTACGGCGCTGGTACGCCGAGCGCGGGCTGCCCGCCTACATCCAGACCGCCACCGGCGCCGAGGGCACGCAGGAACTGCTGTGCGCGCAGCTGGAGGAGCGCGACTGGACGCGTGAGGTGACGGCCGAGCTGTGGGTCGGCGGGCTGGCGCCCGTCGCCGATCAGGGGGACACCGGTGGGGTGGTGCTGTCCCGGGAGGCCGACGAGGCTTGGCTTTCGCGGTATCAGCGCAAGGGAGTGAGCGACGTGGCGCTGGCGGTGCTGGGGAGCGGGCCTTCGGTGTGGTTCGCGACCGTGCCCGGCGGCGGGGGCGAACCGCCGGCCGCCATCGGGCGGTGTGTCGTGGACGGGCGCTGGGCCGGTTTCGGCGCCGTCGAGGTGGATCCCGCCCAGCGGCGGCGAGGGCTGGCGACGGCCGTCATGGCCGCGTTGGCGGGGCGGGCGCTGGAGGAGGGGGCGTCGGCCGCCTGGCTCCAGGTGGAGGCCGACAACTCGGGAGCGCGGGCTCTGTACGCCAGGATGGGGTTCGGAGCACATCACTCCTACCACCACTATCGATCGGTGTGAGAGGGCACGGGCCCGTTATGCGTTTCCCTCATCCCCTGCCGAACCCTCCGGAGCCCGGCCGGTCCGCGGAGTTGCAGCGGCTGTTCGCCGACGAGGCCCGGTCCGAGCGGCCCGATCTGACGATGCTGTGTCTGCTGATGGGCGCGGTCGCGGACCGGGCGCTCGACGAGGCGGGCATGGACGGCGTTCAGATGGAACTCGACCGGCTGGCCGGGCAGTTGCCGTTCCGGCCGGGCGGGCCGCGTTCCTGGGCGACGGCCATGCGCGAACTCCTGGGCGAGAACCACGGGTTCCGGGGCAGCCCCGCCGACTACCAGCGGCTGGAGTCGTCGCTGCTGCACGAAGTGGTGGTACGGCGGCGGGGGTTGCCGATCCTGCTTTCCGTGGTGTGGATGGAGGTCGCCCGGCGGGCGGGGGCACCGGTGTACGGGGTCGCGCTGCCCGGACACTTCGTCGTGGGGTTCGGTCCGGTCGACGAGCAGGTGCTCGCAGATCCCTTCGACGGGGGGCGGGTGCTGGACGGCGGCGACGCGGAGTTGCTGGTCGCCGGGGCCACGGGCGAGGCGTTGGATCCGTCGATGCTGGCGCCCGCGGATCCGCTGGATGTGGTGCTGCGGGTACTGAACAATGTCCGGGCGTGGGGGGCGGCGCGGCCCGAGCGGTCCGAAGTGTCCTTGTGGGCGGTGGAGTTGGCATTGCTGCTGCCTTCGCATCCGGCTCGGTTGCGTTACGAGCGGGCTCAGTTGCTGGTGCGGAGGGGGGAGTTCCTGGCCGGGGCGGCTGAGCTTGAGGGGTATGCGGAGGTTGTCTCCACGTTTGACCAGCCTGCGGCTGAGCGGATGCGGGGGCAGGCGAAGGCGGCTCGGGCCAGGTTGAACTGAGTTGTGCATCCCCGTGAGTTGCGCATCCCCGCAGCCTCCTACAACCAGCCCTTCTCCCTCGCTATCCGCACGGCCTCCGTCCGATTCCGTGCCGTCAGTTTCTGGATGGCCGTCGACAGGTAGTTGCGGACCGTGCCCTGGGAGAGGTGCAGCGTCGTCGCCAGTTCCGCGTTGGTCGCGCCGTCCGCTGCCGCGCGCAGGACCTCTCGTTCGCGGTCCGTCAGCGGGTTGGCACCGTCCGCCAGTGCGGCTGCCGCCAGCGTCGGGTCGATGACGCGCTCACCGGCGAGTACCTTGCGTACCGCTTCCGCGAGTTGGGCGGCCGGGGCGTCCTTGACCAGGAAGGCGTCGGCGCCCGCCTCCATGGCGGTGCGAAGGTGGCCGGGGCGGCCGAAGGTGGTGAGAATGACCAGCTTCAGGGACGGGAACTCCCGGTGGAGCTGGGCCGCCGCCTCGATGCCCGTGGCGCCCGGCATCTCGATGTCCAGGAGGGCCACGTCCAGGTCGGCGTGGGACCGCGCGGCCGGCAACACCTCGTCGCCGCGCGCCACTTGGACCACGACCTCGATGTCGGACTCCAGACCGAGCAACGCGGCCAGCGCCTCGCGGACCATCGACTGGTCCTCCGCCAACAGGACCTTGATCATGCGGCTCATGAACCGGATCCTACGTCCGCCGGAGTGGACGCGGTTCCCGTCGGCACCCTCGCCACCAGGCGGAAGCCGTGCTTCGTACGGGACGCCTCCAGGGAGCCGCCCGCCTTCTCCAGGCGTTCCGCGAGGCCGGTGAGACCGTTGCCCGGGGTGCCGGCGGAGCCGTCGCCCGAGCCGTCGTCCTCGACCGACAGTTCGAGCACCGGGCCGCCCAGGGTCTGTCGGCTCAGCACCTCCACCGTGCAGCGCCGGGCCCCGCTGTGCCGTACGACGTTCGTCACCGCCTCGCGCAGCGCCCACGCGAGGGCCGACTCCGCCTCCTCGTCGGCGTCGGCCGGGACCGGGTCCAGGTCGAGGGGCAGGGCGGCCGTGATGCCGGCGGCCGTCAACGCGACCTGCGCGCCCGCCAGTTCACCGGCCAGCCGGGGGCGCCGGTAGCCGCTCACCGCCTCGCGTACGTCGACCAGGGCCTGGCGGCTGACCTGTTCGATGTCGGCCACCTGCTGGGCCGCCTTCTCGGGGTGGGCGGGGAGCATCCGCCCGGCCAGCTCGCTCTTCAGGGTGATCAGGGAGAGGGAGTGACCCAGCAGGTCGTGCAGGTCCCTCGCCAGGCGCAGACGTTCCTCGTTCGCCGCCAGTTGGGCGACCGTGGCCCGGGCCTCGCGCAACTCGATCGTCGTGCGCACGAGTTGTCGTACCCCCGCCATCGCGGCACCGCCGAGCAGAGCCGGCACGAGGAGCGAGGCCAGGTAGGAGTGGCCGCCGGGGACGGCCAGCGCGACCGCCGTCATCAGGGCCGACGTGGCGGCGATCGCCCAGCGGGACATGCGCAGCGGCAGGGCGGCACCGGACGAGGTGGAGACGTACACGAACAGGACGAGCCACTCGCGGCCCAGGCTGAGGGACAGGACGGACGCCTGGGCGGCGAGGACCGCCAGGGAGCCCACCACCAGGCGGGTGGTCTCGCCACGGCCCGTACGGAAGACCAGGGCCGCGTACCAGGCGACGAAGACCGCCAGGCCCAGCCAGCCGAGGATCCGTACGCCGGTGCTGTGGCCGCCGTGGAGGAGGTCGCTGACCGGCGCGCCCAGGTAGAACAGCCAGACGCCGATCCACAGGGATTTCATCACCCGCCGTCTGGGGGTCGTCGGGCGCTGCCCGATGCCGACGCCACTCACGCCTTCATCGTGTCCTTCCGGTACAGCCAGGCCGCGCCGCCCGCGAAGAGGACGAACGAGACGGCCAGGATCGCCACGTCCTTCGCCTGCGGGGCGTCACCCAGCTCTATGGACCGCCCCAGGGCAGCGTACGCGTGTGTGGGCAGCCACTTCGCGATGTCCTGCAGCCATTGCGGGAAGGTCGTCGTCGGCATCCACAGGCCGCCGAGCATGGACAGGCCGAAGTAGACGATCATCGTGATCGGGCGGACCGCGTCCCCGCTCGCCAGATAGCCGATGGCCACGCCGAGCGCGGCGAAGACCAGGCTGCCCACCCAGATCGCCCCGGTGAGCGCGAGCCACTGCCAGGCGTCCAGGCGTACGTCCTTCACCGCCGCCGCGACCACGAAGACGATCACGATCGACGGCAGGCTGACCACGGCCGCGCTCGCCGTCTTCGCGAAGACATAGCCGCGGCCCGGCAGCGTGGTCAGCCGCAACTGCCGTACCCAGCCGCTCTCGCGTTCCTTGGCGATGCGCTCGCTGTTGCCCATCAGGACGGCCGTCAGGGCGCCGAAGGAGGCCATGGAGACCATGAAGAAGGTCGGGAGGCCGAGACCGGTGCCCGGCACCTTCGTGGTGCTGTCCGCGCTGCCCGCGATCAGCAGGAACAGCGCCGAGGGGTAGATCACCGAGAAGAACAGGAACTTGCGGTTGCGCAGGGCCCGGGTGATTTCGAGTCGGATGAGGTCGTTCATGCTGTGCGCGCCTCCTCGGCTGCGGCGGTGAGGGTGACGAACGCCTGCTCAAGGCCCAGGCCGGCCACTTCGAGGTTGCGCGGGTAGAGGCCGAGTCCGTACACGGCGTGGACGGTCGCGTCGGCGTCGGAGGACTGGATGCGGACCGTCTGCCCGGACACGTCGAGCGAGGTCAGGAACGGCAGGGACCGGAGTACCGCCTCCTCCACCGGGGTCTCCTGGGCCTCCAGGTCGAAGGAGATCCGGCGCGCGCCCGCCTTCGCCTTGATCTCGGCGGCCGTGCCGTCGGCCAGCAGACGGCCCCGGTGCAGGACGAGGACGCGGTCCGCTGTCGCGTCCGCCTCCTCCAGGTAGTGGGTGGCGAACAGGACCGTACGGCCCTGGTCCGCCTGCTCGCGCATGGTCGCCCAGAAGGCCTGGCGGGCGGTGACGTCCATGCCCGTCGTGGGCTCGTCCAGGACGATCAGGGCGCTGTCCCCGGCCGTGGCGAGCGCGAACCGGACACGCTGCTCCTGGCCACCGGACAGCTTGTTGACCTTGCGGTCGGCGAGCTGGGTGATCCCGGCCCGGGAGAGGACCTCGCCGACCGGGAAGGGGCGCGGGTGCAGGGCACAGACCAGCGAGACGAGTTCGCGGACGGTGACCTCGTCCATCAGGCCGCCGCTCTGCAGCATGGCGCCGACGTGCCCGCCGACGATGGCATCCCGGGGACTGCGGCCGAGGACACGGACCGAGCCGCTGTCGGGCTGCTTGAGGCCGAGAAGCAGATCGAGGGTGGTCGACTTGCCGGCGCCGTTGGGGCCGAGGAGCGCCACGGTCTCGCCGGGCCGGAGGGTGAGCGTGAGCCCGTCGACGGCCCGGACCTCGCCGTAGCTCTTCGTGACCTGGTCGAACGCGACCACGGTGGTGGTTTCCATGAGGTCCATCGTGGCCGCGGGCCCGGCCCGCCCGGCAGTGCCGGTGATCCCGACTCGCGGATGACAGATGTCATGGGCGGGCCGGGCACGAGGGTGACCGGCCCATACGTCAGGAGGGCACCCGGTGTTCCCGGGTGCCCTCCTGACGTACGTGCTGCCTGGCTCGGCCGAGCGGCTACGACGGGTTGGTGTCGATGACGCCGACCCGGTCGGTCGTACTGACCAGGGCCGGGCGCAACGCGCCGATGACGTCCTCGACGGTGACGGGGGTCTTGTTGCCGTTGCCGCGGGGGATCAGGACCTGGCTGAAGGTGGCGCCGTACAACTCCTTGAGCGCTTCCTTGTCGTACGCCTCGACGAGTGTGCCGTTGACGGCCTTCACCTGGAGGAACTTCCACAGGGAGTTCTTCGGGCTGAACTCCAGCTGCGGCGCGCCGGTGTCCACGCGGACGGTGACGTTCGCGGACATCGCCGGGGTGGCGAACTTCTTCATCATCCGGTCGACCTCGGCGTTCGAGATCGTCGGCTCCTGCGCCTTGGTGGGGACCTGGACCGGCGTGCTGGTGCCGCTCTCCACCTGGCTGCGGTAGGCGTTCTCGACCGACTCGGCTGCCGCGGCGGCGTCGATGCCCTTGCCGGGCTTGCCGTAGACGGCCACTGCCTTGCCGGACACGAATTTGATCGTGCCGTCGGTCGCCGAGGTGGCTCCGCCGGCCACCCGCTGGAGCGCGGCGGCCAGCTTCTCCTCGTCGACCGGCATGACGGGTTCGACGACCCGCTGCTGCCCGAAGAGCGAGCCGATCACCGACACCGGGTTGTAGTCGCTGACGGCAGCCGCCCGGACCGTGGCCTGGGTGTCGAACTGGAGCCCCGCCTGGTCCGGCCTGAGCTCGACCGTCTTTCCGTCGACGGACAGCTTCAGCGCCTGCGTCATCCGCTTGTCGAAGGCCTCGTCGAGCTTCTTGACGGCGTCGTCACGGGTGCCGCCACCGATGTCGACACCGAACACGGTGGTGCCCTTGGGCACGTCGGAGTGGTTCATCAGCAGCCCGGCGCCGTATGCGCCACCGGCGATGAGGAAGACGGCGACGAACAGCAGGGTCAGCTTGCTGCGGCCCTTCTTCTTCGCCTTCTTGCCCTTGGGCGCCGCAGCGGCGGCGGGCACGCTCGGCGACACCGGCTCGGGCAGCTTCGGCGGGGTGTGCGGAAGCGGTCCGTCGGCGTGCGTGCCCGGTCCGAACGGGGAGTTCCGGTCGGTCGGGACAACGGGCATGCCGCTGGTGAGGGTGGAGCTGGAGACGTTGTCCACGGAGCCGCCGTAGCCGCCGTAGCCGTCGGCGCCCGGGTCGGGAACGTGTTTCTGCGGGGTCAGGATCGCGGTGTCGTCGCTGAGCCCGGCGTTGAGCCCGCCTGTGCCGGGGGCCATGGAGCCGTCGCCGACGAAGGGCGGGACGACCGGGCCGTCTCCGGTGACGGGACCGCCGGTCGGGCCTGCGGGGCCGCGTCCGCCCGGGCCGCCGGGACCGCCGAAGCCGTTCTGACGGTTCTGACCGCTCGGGCCGCCGAAGTCACCGAAGTCGTTGGGCGCCGTGAAGTCGTTCTGGGCGGAGAAGTCGTGCTGGGGGGCGAACCCGGTGCCCGGACCGCCGAAGCCGTTCCGGCCGCCTGGGCCGCCTTGGCCGTTCGGGCCGCCCTGACCCTGCTGGCCGTTCTGGCCGGGCTGACCACCCTGGCCGGGCTGACCGCTCTGCCCGTTGTCCGAGAAGTACGGCAGGTCGTCGCGGCGTGGCTCGCCACGACCGTCGGGAGCTCCGGCCGCAGCGCCAGGACCACCCTGGTGACGGGGGTTGCCGGCCGGCGGGTAGGCAGACGTGCCCGGCGACGACGGGGCCGCCCCGGCCGCCAGCGCGGACACGTCGAAGGAACCGGTGCCACCGCCGTGCCCCGGCGCCACGGGACCGGCACCTGTGGCACCGCCGAGTCCGGCACCCTTCGTACCGCCGCCGCTGCCACTGCCCGCGGCGCGAGGGCCGCCCGCGTTGCCTGCGGCGCCCATGACGCCCAGACCGGGGCGTGAGCCCGAGGAACCAACACCGCCCGGAACGCGGGGAGGTGAAGCACCCGCCGGTCCTGTGCCGCCCGGGCCGCCCGGACGGGCGCCTGCGGGCGCGGGGCCCGAAGCACCGGGCATACCGGCCCCGTTGCTCGCGCCGCCGTCCGGACCGCCCTTGGGAGCACCGGACTTGCGCGGCGCGAACCAGTCGCTGGTCTTCTCCCCGGGCTGGCCCGGGGATTCGGCGGACGGCTCGGCGGCGCCGTTGGACTGGGGCGCGCCCGGCGTTCTGCCGTCGCCTCCCGTCCCGGGCCGCGCATGGGTCCCGGTCTCCTCGGCGGACTCGGTGTCCGCGACGGGCGTCCGGAGGACGACCGGCGGAATCGGCCTGGATCCTGGGATGTTGATCCGGATCCGGGTCGTCAGCGTGGTCTCGGTCTTGGGCCCGTCCGGCTCCGCGGCCGAACGGCCCGCGTCCGCACCGCCGTCGGACGCCATGGGCGTGCCGTACGGCGGTGTCCCCGAGGGGTAGGCGGTACCTCCGCGCCCGTTGGGCCCGGAGGACGGACTGTCAGTTTCACGACTCAAGGCAGGTTCTCCCGGTTGGCTCCGCCGCCCGACGCGACCTCACGCGGGCAGCTCGGCGGCGCGCACCACCATACTGGCCGCGTCCGGCGCGTATCCCACGACCGCCGGAGAAACCATCACGGGACCCCCACGCGGTTGCGGCGGCGAAGTAGTACGTCACTTGCCAAGTCGGACGGCGGGACCGTCCGGTTGCCGCGTCTGGGCGAGCGTGGCGCACATCACAGCGACGGCCATTCCGCCGAGGAGGAAGAGGTACGAGCCGACTCCCGCGGCGAACAGGAAGTCTCCCTCCGGGCGGCTGGCGGTGAGCAGGATGACGGCGACCATCCAGCCGGCCGCGGGCGCGACCGCCCCGGCGCGCGTGCCGACGGCACGCGCCCCACCGAGGAACAGCCCGGCCGCTCCGCCCAGCGAGAGCAGCAGCCCGCCCGGGAACCACGCGGCCTGGAGGAGCCCGCCGGCGACCCCCACGACGGCCCCGAGGACGAAGAGCCCCAGGTAGCCCGCCGAACGGCCCGGAGAGGGCCCGACGAGCGGCTGGGCCAGCAGACCGCCCCCGGCCACGGCCTTCCCACGGGCTTCGCCCGCAGGGGCCTTCCCGTTCGCACTCATCCCGCACCACCCTCCGCAGTCACTGCAGTCACTGCGATCCCGTCGAACAGATCGGTCTCACGCACAGAAATACGCTCAACACCCTCGCGGCGCTCAATACACTCACCACGCACCAACTCGTAGTACTCGTCGGTGAAGAGCGGCTGCGCCTGCTGGTTGGAGAGGGCGAACCAGGGCTCGGCCACCTCGATCTGCGTGGCGTGGGCGCGCATCGCGGCGGCCTTGGCGGCGGCGTACGCGGTTCCGTCGACGGCCGTGGTGATGCGGTCCTCGTCCACGACACCCGGTACGTCGTCGATGACACCGGCCTTGGCGAAGGGCAGCCCGGGCAGCGCCTCCCGCAGTCGCGCGAACCCCTCCTCGGCGACCGGCCGGGGCACCCGGTTCCAGTAGACCTTGGGGACGCTCCAGCCGGCCTCGACGGCCAGTTCCACGGCGCGCATGGCCACGCGGTGGGCCTGGATGTGGTCGGGGTGGCCGTAGCCGCCGTCCGGGTCGTATGTCACGACGACCTGCGGACGGACCTCGAGAATCACCTCGACGAGGTACCCGGCCGCCTCGTCGACATCCGCCTGCCAGAAGCAGTCGGGGTCGTCGTTGTCGGCGAGCCCCATCATCCCGGAGTCGCCGTACCTGCCGGCCCCGCCGAGCAACCGGTGATCGTCGACACCGAGGGCACGCATCGCCGCGTCCAGCTCACGCAGCCGGTGTTCACCGAGGGCGGCCCCGGTGAGATGCGCGAGCTCGGGCGGAATGACCTCTCCGCGCTCACCGAGGGTGCAGGTGACCAGCGTCACCCGGGCGCCCTCGGCCGCGTACCTGGCCATGGTCGCGCCGTTGTTGATCGACTCGTCGTCCGGATGCGCGTGCACCAGAAGGAGACGCCGGTCGGGCAGTTCCGTCATGGGGTCAGCCTACGAGGCGCGGGGCTTCGGGCTCATGCCGCCTGCCCGCCCTCGACCCGGCCCTCCGGACGACTCAGAACCCCAGGTACGTGATCTGGACGACGTAGACACGCTCGCTCCGCACGACGACCTGATAGGTGAACATGCCACCAGGGACGATGACGTCACCACCTTTCGGGTCCACACCCCTGTGTGCCTGGCCGTGAACATGGAGGGCTTCGACTGCCCTGACGAGCTCGTCCGCCTTTCTCTCCACCGTGGCGAGGAAGTCGGCTGGAGCGGTACGGGCGACTTCCTCCGCGCCAAAGGCGTACTCCCACTTCCAGCTCACTCGCGGACTGACTTCATGGCCTCGTCGAATACGGAACTCAGTTCCCGCAGGGCTTCCTGAGCGGCAGCCGGATCTTCGTCCTCCAGGTGGCTCTGCGCCTGGGTGTAGCGGGCAGTCAGATCGGGGCGACGCGCGATTTCGATGTTCCTGGCCCAGGCCAGGACCCAGCTCTGCACTGGGCTGAGGGATTGCCATTCGACCGCCCTGGCGAATGCCTCGTCTTTCTGGGCCTGCATCTCCTCCAGGCGGCCCGGGGCGACCACGGCGAGGGCCGCGCGCAAGGCGTCAGGGGTGTGCTCGGGACGAGGGATCAGCTCGTGTCCGTGGTGAGACTGGGTGCTCATCGTGTCCTCCTGGAGATGCCGTCGCCAGGGTATCGGGGCGGGACGCCGGCCGACCGGGCCTCGAGAGGAAGCGGGACACGCGTCGGCGGGGATTCTGTCCACCGGTGACGAGCTGACCATGGCGGGCCTCTAAGCCTTTCGTATTCGCCGTGTGGATTCGATGACGTGCGCGGGGATGCGTCAGGCGGCCACGGGGACGGTGACCTGGCAGTCGCGGCAGCGGCCGGGCTCGGGCGACCGGAATGCGCGCTCACAGCCGTCGCAGGTCTGGAGGGGGTGCCGGACGGGTGATGGCCCGGCTGGTGCGTGGTACGGCGCCGGGGGCGGCAGCTTCGCGGTGAGGCGGTGGGCCAGGAAGGCTGCCGGGCGGCGCATGCCTTCGGGTGGGAGGTCGCTGGTCAGTGCGTGTCGTACGGCGGTAGGACTGACGTCTCGCTCCAGCCAGGCGGCGACGCCGGGTGCGAGGTGGGCCGTGTCGCAGGCCGACAGGAGCAGGTCGGGGTCGTGGCGACGGAGGCCGGCGAGGAGGTCGGTGGCGGCCTGGAGGAGTCCTGGTCCCTTGTACGCGGGCTGCGGTACGGCGGGAAGGGGCTTGCGTGGGGCGCGCTTCTTGGGCGGGGCGGGGGTGCTGGTGGGGTGCGTGGGCTGGGCGGCAGGCCGGGGAGCCGACTCGGCGACTGCCTCCGGCACTGCTTCGGGTTCCGTACGGCGATCGGGGTGCCTCCCTGTGCGGTGTCCGGGCTGGTTGCAGGAGACCGTGCGGGTGACGATGTTGCCGCCGGGGGTGCGTTCGCGGGTTCGACTCAGGTAGCCGTGGGTTTCCAGTTCGCGCAGGGCGGCGGCGATACGGTCCGGACCCTCGGGGAACCTCTCGGCGAGGGTCTTGATGTCGACGGGGGCACCGGCGGGCAGCGACTGGATGTGGGCGCCCAGGCCGATCGCGAGCAGTGAGAGCTCGGGGTGCTGGGCGAGGTGGTTGCCGATCACCGTGAAGCGGGCGGTGTGACGGACGTTGTCGTGAATCACGCCCGAGACACCGGAACTGGGGCCCCGGCGAGGGTGGTTTTTGCCCGGGATCCGGGCTTGGGCGTGCGAGGGCACGCTAAGGTTTTTCGTGTCCATCGGGAAGGGCCTAACTTCCTTGGTGGTCAGGCCCTCGCATTGGGAGTGCAATCCCGGCGAGGGCCGTCTCATGTCTGCGGTTGTCGCGAAGTCGGTGCTGGTGGTGATGCTGCTGCGCTGAGCGTAGGGCAGGCAACCGGGCCCGAATCCAGCAGAGTTGCTGATGTTCACTCGGGCGAGTGAGTTTGGGCGGAGGCGGCCGTGGTCGCCGTCTCCGGCGGGCGGGAGGGGGTGGGGTTTGGTTGGTTCCTTTCTCCCCGAGTTCCTTTGAAAAGAGCGCTGGTCGCACCGGAACACGGGGAATCGGGTTCCGGTGCGACATCGATTTCCGCCCACACCGTTTTGCGCGGGCGCAGCCCCGGACCCCACCCCCACCGATCGGCAAGCGCCTCGACCAGGGCGAGTCCCCGCCCGGACTCCGCGTCGTCGGACGGAGGTTGAGGACACGGCGGACGGTCACCGCAGGTGTCGGTCACCTCGATACGCAGGGTGGCGCCGATGACGTACACCGTGAGCCGGAAATCGCGGCCGGGGACGCGTCCGTGAGTGACCGCGTTCGCTGCCAACTCGGCGACGATCTGGCGGGCCGGGTCCAAGGGGAGTTCCCAGGAGCGCAGTTGCTCGGCGGTGAGCAGCCGGGCCAGGCGGGCGCCACGGGGCGTGGGAGACAGCCGCACGCTGAAGTTGCGGAAGGCGTGCTCGGGCTGGAACTGGGGCTCGGGGGCGGCCATTTGTCGATTCACGTCACTCAGAGTGGCCGCACACACCTACCGTGAGCAGTGACTCAGACGATGCATACGGTGACTGTCCGGAGCATGTCCGGTCGTGTCCGGGCTGTCGGGACGGGGCGTACGGGTAGAGCGAGAGCAGTACAGCACGGCACGACGGAGGGGCGCGGCATGAGCGTGGACAGCGACGCGGGGCAGCTCAAGGGCGAGGCGGACGAGCCGGGTCGGGAGGTGGACCCGGACGACGAGTGGGGTGTGGCGGTCGTGGAGACCGTCGGACGTCAGCTGAAGCTGCGCCGGGAGGCGGCAGGGATGCGGGCGGCCGACTTCGGCAGAGCGCTCGGATACGGCGAGGACATCGTCTACAAGGTCGAGGGCGGGAAACGGATCCCCCGGCCCGAGTATCTGGTGAAGGCGGACGAGGTGCTGGGGGCGGACGGCCTGATCGCCGCCATGAACGAGGACTTGGAGAAGGTCCGGCACCCGAAGAAGGTACGGGCCATCGCGATGCTGGAGTCCAAGGCGGTCGAGCTTCAGCTCTACGATCCGCTGAACATCCACGGGTTGCTGCAGACGCCGGAGTACGCACGGGCCCTGCTCATGATGCGGCGCCCCGCGTACACCGCGAGCGAGGTGGAGCGGTTCTTCGCGGCGCGGGTGGCCCGCAAGTCCGTCTTCGAACGGGATCCGGCGCCTGAACTCGGCTTCGTCTTGGAGGAGTGGACACTTCGGCGCCCGCTCGGGGGGAAGGCGATGCTCCGCTGCCAGCTCGAACATCTTCTGGAGACAGGGCAGTTGCGCGGCGTCGAGCTTCAGGTGATGCCGATGGATCGCGAGGAACACGCCGGTGTGGACGGCAGTATCGAGGTGCTGAAGTTCGCGGACGGTACGGCGGTGGGTCGTTCGCCAGTGGTGGCCAACGGCCGACCGGTCTCCGATGCGAAGCAGCTCCGTATCCTTGAACTGCGGTATGGCATCATCCGAGGCCAGGCTCTCACCCCACGTGAATCAGCGGCCTTCATCGAACAAGCGCTGGGGGACACATGAACCGCAACACCTCGACCGAGGGCGCCTCCGGCCTGGCGTGGTTCAAGAGCAGCCACAGCAGCGGCAGCGAAGGCGACTCCTGCGTCGAGGTCGCCACCACGCCGGGCACCATCCACGTACGTGATTCCAAGTACGTCATGGGCGGCCCCCGCCTGGCCTTCACCTCCGCCAGCTGGACCGCTTTCGTGCCGTATCCGACCGAACGCTGACCAGCTCGGCGCACGGCCGCGGCGAGCCCGGCCTCACGGGTTGACGCGCTTGGCATTTACGCGCTTGCAGTACCCAACACCCTGATACCAAACGAGGGTCATTTCACCTGGACGCATGGGTCCGGCTCCTGGTCTGCACGATGTTGAGAACCTCGCCGACACAGAGCCCGACACCATGCGCTTCCGTCTCCACCACCTGCGCGCCCGCCTCACGAAGCACGCCCGTCGTCGCTGGCTGCGCATCGACAAGGGCTAACCCTGGGCAGGCGCCTTCACCACAAGCCGACAACGGCTCACCGACCGCCCGGCCGTCACCTGACGACCGGCACTCTCGCACCGACAAAGACCGGAACGGAGGACACACCGCAATATTTTCGGGCCCCTGGAACCCGGCACGCCCACAGCGTCAGGCGCCCCCCCACCTCGACAGGGGCGAGGACATTACGGGCGAACCGCCGAGTCGATCAGAGCACGAACCTCGCTGAAGGATCGAGGTCAGATGCTGTTGTGGTACATCCTCGCCTCGGTGGCGGATACCTTTTCCGGCTCACATCGGATTGCGGCCTCGATAACGGGAAGCAGTTTATCGACTTGGTCACGCAATTTCTTGTTGCGCCCTTCCAGCTCCTTGTGCCATGCCCGAGCGTTCTTCCCTACCCAGACATGGTCACCACCGATGTCCTCAGTCGACTTCTTGAGCGCCTCCCTCAAACCTTCAACTTCCTTCGCCAGATCTCGCCGCAACTTCTCCAAGTCCGCTTTACGCGGATTTGAAACTTTTAGCTCGGAATCCGTCATGACTGCACCCTCTATGCACACCGACCTGCCGACTGCTCAACACCGTACCAACCCGAACCCTGGCTCCCACAATCACGACCCGATCGTGTAGTTCCCGGGCCATCGCATTGCTTCCCGTCGTCCATACCGCCTAGCCTGATTCCATGACCGCAGCAACAGCACCCGCCAAGATTCCCGATCTATTAGTGCTTCCCACCATGAGTCAGGTTCCTCGGAACGCCGACGGCTCCCCGGTCCAGCACGACACCGTTGACGTGATGCTCGTACCTGTAGCTACCGAAGGCGGTGGGGAACGACTGGTGTGTCTGGCGTTCACCTCCGTTCCCCTGCTTGTCGAAGCTCTGGGCCAAGAACAGGCCTGGGTGATGATCCCGACCCAACGAATGGAAAAGGCGCTGCAGGGATCGGGCGCCCAAGGGGTCTTGGTGGACCCTCAGTTGGCGAATGGGGCAGTAGGAGGTAGCCCCAATGACTGACCCAAACTTCTCGGGAATCAATCCCCAGAATTTACTCAGGACCATCAGCAGCCTGGAGTCCGGCGGCAGGAAATTGCATGGCGCCAAAGCAGCATTCCTCGGAAGATTCCAAAAGCACGGTCTCGATTCCAGCAGCCTGACAGAGATCGGAAAGATCGCCAGTTGGGTCGATGACGAACTCCCGATGTTGCGGCGGCGCCAGACGCTGGCGGCTGCAATGGAGACGGAGGGAGGCTACGATCCAAAGGTTCCGATGATTCAGCTCCGCGAGCCCATCCTCACCGGAGCCGCGGCCATGAAGGACGGGAAAGAGCTTGCCGAGGCCGTCAACAAAGCCGGAGATCTTGATCCCAGCCAAGCTGGAGCCGAGTTCCACCGGATCGCAGAAACTCTGAGCCTGCACAAGGGCGACCCGGACTTCACTTCGGCCTTCTACGCCAAAATGAATCCTGAGCTACTTGAGAACCTCCCTTTGGCTATTGCGGCCGCGAATGCACCGACCGCAAAAGAGGACACCAAGATTTTCGGGTCTGCGTTCACGGCGGCAGTTAATTACGAGTCCCCCGCACCTGGCTTTGACAAGGCTTATTCCGTCTTCAGTGGCGACATCCCGAAGGATAAGCCAAGTGCGGTATTCAATCGCGCCTTGATGCAGAGCAACGATCCAGAGCTCTGGGAGATCGCATGGGATCACGCCAAAAAAGCAGTGGCCAAGCTCGGTGATCCCGCCGATACCTGGTCCGACCACGCCGGATTGATTGCAGGGGTTATCGGCGTACAGTTCAAGTACGCTGACCATTTTCAATCCCAGGCGCAGAAATTTAGCGACACGGCTTCCGACCTCCACCAGCGTCGACTCAATGCCATGACTCCAGAAGAAAAGCGCGTATTCAAGAAGGAAACACGGAGAGCCGCAAAAGCAGCAAAGTCGTCGGGTCGCCAGGCCGAGCGCGCTCTGGCAAAGTACGGCATGGGACCATTTTCGCGCCTGATGGAATTGTCAGTGGGCGATGCTGGGAGTTGGGTCATGAAGAGCCTTCCCAGCGTGCATCCGCCAAGCAGCACTGGCGCCTTCGGTAAAATCCTGCGGACCGGTGGCAAACTCCCACTGGTGGGTTCGATCCTGACGATTGGCGCAATCGCCTGGGACATCCACGGTGGCGAAGAGAAAGACGTTGCCATTGCCGCCAACGTTGCCGGTATGGGCGCCGGCATGGCTGGCACCTGGGCCGGTATGGCAGCCGTTGCCGCAGTCGGTGGACCGGTCGGCTGGGGAATCGCTGCTGGCATTGTCGTAGGGTTCGGTGTCGGCTACACCGCTTCGTACCTCCTCAAGGACACTGAGATCGGCAGGAAGGCCGTCAACGCAGTCAGCGGATCAGTAAAGAGCGCCGGAAAGACAATCAGCGATGGGGCCTCAGCGGTGAAGAATACCGTTTCAGGTTGGTTCTCATGAGGAATAGGTAATGGCCAAGAAACAACGGAAACGCTCACCCAGCTCTTTTCGGAACCCACAGAGTTCTGCCCGAGCCGCGGCGGCCAAAGAGGCAGCCAGGACAGTCGCCGAAGGCTGGCATCCTCGCCCGCCGCTCCCTCAGCTTCGTCTTGTCCTCACTCTCGCGGGCTTGGGGATTCTTTGCGTCGGCATCTTCCTCGCGCTTTGGCTTCCCTCGAAAGGAGTCGTTGATGACCTTCGTTCCCGCGGGGTGACTGCGACGGCCGCAGTCACCAAGGTCGACGACAAACCTGAGACCGTAGAAGTGCGCTTCCGAAGTTCTGATGGGACTGTCACCACAAATTTGCACGACTATGCGGGAATGCGCCCAGAAGTACAGGTCGGGCAGACCCTGACGGTTCGCTACGACCCCCAGGACCCTTCTCGGGTACTTACTCAAAGTTGGGTCAACAGCCCGCCCATCGTAAATCTGCCGATGTTTGGAACTGCAGCACTGGCCTTGCTCCTGCTGGCAGCTGCGGCCTTTCTGACACTCCGTCGCCATCAGGTTCTCAGCCTTGCCAAGGTATCCGCGCAGGACGGTTCCCCCTCAAGCTCCTTGGCAGCGGAGGAGAATGGGAAGACGACGCGGCTCTCCAAGGAATAGTGCGTATCATCCTCGTCTTCGGAGTCCCGGTGACACGGCCCGCAACATGAGCGTGAGCGAATGCGAAAGTTCCGCATGAAGGGCAAAGGCAAGGCGCGGTAGTTCACGTCTTACGGGCGGTGCTGGTCATGCACAGCACGGTGGGTGCAGTCGTCGCCAAGGGGCCTGTGGCGTCCCGCGCCAAGTCATGGGACCACGGCTCCAGCCGACGAGCTCACCGGCCTGGGTCAGCACGTTGAGGCGGTCGATCTGGCGGTGCCCTCAACGCGTGCACCGGTCCGGGTGACCAACTCCTCGGCCAAGTACCTCGCCGAACTGCCCACCGCCCGCGTAAGCGGCGTTCAAGCCGGCCAGGGCATGCGTTCCGCCCTGCGCCCCGTAGACGGCCAGGACGGCCAGGTAGCCGTACAGACGCCAGAAGTCGGGCGACGCCTTCGCCGGCTCCCCGAGCCGACCGTCAGCGTTGTGTCCGTCCACCCGGAACACACCCGGCGAGCTCGGGCTCCGGTCAACCACCTTCCGGAGCCCACCGAAGCCCACGCACCGGCGCCCGAACAGCGGGCGCGGCTCAGAACTTCAGGTCACCGATCATGCCCGCGATGCTCGTCGTCAGGTCGCTGATCGTCGGGGCGAAGGTCGATGAGGCCATGTAGAACCCCAGCAGCATGCACACCACCGCATGCCCTCCCTTGAGACCCGACTTCTTGATCAGCAAGAAGACGATGATCGCCAGCAGCACTACCGCCGAAATCGAGAGCGCCACGGCGGCTCACCTCCAAAGGGCCCAGGGACCGGGGGTCGGACTATGGGGGCAGGAAATCCATACAGTGGCCAGCAGGTTCATACCCACTTGCCGCCAGTGATCATAACTATTCGCCCGCGCGCATCGGTCGGCGCACGGCCGCACAAGGGGGCGCATGGCCAATATGGTCGGGGCATGACGACCGAGCCTGTCTCCTTCCCCCGTCGGCACGCCCGCACCCAGCGATTCACGCTCGGCGCGCCCCGTGCGTTCACCGTGGCGCCCGACGGGTCGCGGGTCGCCTACCTGCGGTCCTCCGCCGGTACCGACCGGGCCAACAAGCTGTGGGTGCTCGACCTGCCCGACGGCGGCGAGCGAAGCGAGATGGGGGTCCCCCCGGCCGAAGGCTGGGGGAGGGTCGCCGCCGACCCGTTCACGCTCCTCGGCGGGGCCGACGAGAAGCTGTCCGCCGAGGAGCGGGCGCGCCGGGAGCGCAGCCGGGAGGGCAGCGCCGGGATCGTCGGATACGCCACCGACTCGGCCGTGGAACTGGCCGCCTTCGCCTTGTCCGGGCGGCTTTTCGTGGCCGAACTGCAGGCCGGGACAGTGCGTGAGATCCCCGCCCGGGGGCAGGTGATCGACCCGCGCCCCTCCCCCGACGGACGGCTCGTCGCCTACGTCGCGGACGGCGCCCTGCACCTCACGGACCTGGCCGGCGAGGAGTCCCGCGCGCTCGCGGAGCCCGAGTCGGAGACCGTGACGTACGGGCTGGCCGAGTTCATCGCGGCCGAGGAGATGTCCCGTTCGCGTGGCTTCTGGTGGTCCCCGGAGTCCGACCGGCTGCTGGTCGCGCGGGCCGACGACGCGCCCGTGGACCGCTGGTGGATCTCCGATCCGGCGCATCCGGAACGCGAGCCGCAGCGCGTCGCGTATCCGGCGGCGGGCACCCCGAACGCGGAGGTGCGGCTCTTCGTACTCACCCTCGAAGGGGTGCGCACCGAGGTCGTCTGGGATCGGAAGAAGTACCCCTATCTGGCGCGTGTGCACTGGTCAGGGGCGGGTGCGCCGCTGCTTCTGGTGCAGTCGCGGGACCAGCGCGGGCAGCTCTTCCTGGCCGTCGACCCCGATTCGGGGACGACCCGGATGGTGCACGCGGAGGAAGATCCACATTGGCTGGATCTTTTCCCCGGTGTGCCCTGCTGGAGCCCCTCCGGACAGCTCGTGCGCATCGCCGACGAGGGGGGCGCCAGGGTGTTGGCGGTCGGTGAACGGCCCCTGACCGGAGCCCAGTTGCACGTCCGGGCGGTGCTGGACGTGTCGGCCCACGATGTGCTCGTGTCTGCGTCGGCAGGTGCGGATGCAGTCGGCAGCGAAATCGGCGAAGTGCACGTCTATCGAGTGAATGAGCTCGGACTGGAGCGCGTCTCGCTAGAGCCCGGCGTGCACTCGGCGGTTCGCGCCGGGGGCGTGACCGTACTCGTATCGGCGGTGCCGGACCGGCCGGGGGCCCAGGTACAGGTGCTGCGCGACGGGAAGCGAGCTGCGACCATCACCTCGTATGCGGAAGACCCCGGTTTGTCCCCGCGCATGACCCTCACCGAGGGGGGCGCACGCCGAATTCCATGCGCCCTGCTTATGCCGACCGACTACGACGGCGTCACTCCCCTCCCTGTCCTCATGGACCCCTACGGTGGTCCGCACGGCCCCAGGGTGGTCGCCGCGCACAACGCACACCTGACCTCGCAGTGGTTCGCCGACCAGGGGTTCGCGGTGGTCGTGGCCGACGGGCGGGGTACGCCGGGGCGGTCGCCCGCCTGGGAGAAAGCCGTCCACGGCGACTTCACGGTGTCGCTGGACGACCAGGTCGACGCCCTGCTGGACCTCGCCGAGCGTTACCCGCTCGATCTCTCCCGGGTGGCGATCCGGGGCTGGTCGTACGGCGGCTGGCTCGCGGGGCTGGCGGTGCTGCGGCGGCCGGACGTCTTCCACGCGGGTATCGCGGGCGCCCCGGTGACGGACTGGCGGCTGTACGACACGCACTACACGGAGCGGTATCTCGGTGACCCGGCCGCGACCCCGGAGGCGTACGCGAACAGTTCGCTCGTCGGCGACGAAGGTCTCTCGTCGCCCGCCGAGCCGCACCGGCCGCTGATGGTCGTCCACGGCACCGCCGACGACAACGTGGTCTTCGCCCACGCCCTGCGCCTGTCCTCGGCCCTGCTGGCCGATGGCCGCCCGCACGAGGTGCTCCCCCTGTCGGGCGTCACCCACATGACCCCGCAGGAGCAGGTCGCGGAGAACCTGCTGCTGCTTCAGGTGGACTTCCTGAAGAGGGCGTTGGGGCCGGCGTAGGTCTCACGCAGGTCTCACGCGGGTACGGCAACGGGCTGGGGCTACATGGCGAGCCCCAGCCCGTTTACGGCACCCGCACGGCCGTACGTTCCTCAGAGTGGACCGTCCATATATCGAGATCGGGTCGGCCAAGTTGCCTGCGTGTTAACGCGGTTCGTGCATATTTATGCGGTTATTTCACCCCGTCGGCAAGATCGTCCGAGAGTTCCGTCGGAACTCCGCAGGGACCGCCGGCGGCAGAACATGGGAACCGGGGCCGGGGAAGGCACGTCGCCGGTTCCCTCCCGCTTTGGTCATGGCCATCCAAAGCTGAACCAAGCGACGCCCCAGCCCTGGGTCAAAGGACAAAAGTCCAGATCAAAGGCGTCAATGAAGCATTGACGCCAGCTGAATCAGCGCTGAAAAGTCATATTCAGCCCGCTGTTCTGCTGTACGCGGGGCCCTCACCACTCCGGGCCTGGAGCACCATGACCTCGCCTATGCCTTCCGCCACCGCACCCCAGGTGGCGGCCGATTCCGGTGCCGTACCGCCGACGCCATCCGCGCCGGCCCGCGGCGGCACCGGCCGCTCGCCGGGGCGGATCGCCTGGCTGCGCTTCCGCCGCGACCGCACCGGGGTCGTCTCGGCCGCCGTGGTCGTGCTGTTCTTCGTGGCGGGCATCGCCGCCCCGCTGATCGCCAAGGTCTACGGCAAGGACCCGTACACGACATACGGCCAGAACGGCACCGGCCTGCTCAACGAGTTCGGTTTCCCGATCCGGCCCAACGGCGGTATCAGCGGCGACTTCTGGTTCGGGGTCGAACCGCAGCTCGGCCGGGACGTCTTCACCCTGCTGCTCTACGGCATCCGCAACTCGCTGCTCATCGCCACGGTGACGACCGTGCTGGTCACCGTCTTCGGCATCGCCGTCGGTCTCACGGCCGGCTATCTGGGCGGGCGGATCGACGGCTTCGTCGGCCGGGTCATCGACATCCTGCTGGCGTTCCCCTCCACCCTGTTCTTCATCGCCTTCTGGCCGGTGATGATCTCCGTCTTCGTGTCGCCGGAGGAGAACACCCCGACCTGGCTGACCGTCGTCAGCCTCATCTCCGTGATGACCGCGTTCGGCTGGGCGCCCATCGCCCGCCTGCTGCGCGGCGAGGTGCTCGCCCTGCGCGAGCGGGAGTTCGTGGAGTCCGCCAAGGTCACCGGCGCCTCCCCGGCCCGGATCATCTTCCGGGAGCTGCTGCCCAACCTGTGGACCCCGATCCTCATCCAGGCCACCCTCGCGCTGCCCATGTACGTCACCACCGAGGCGGCGCTCGCCTTCCTCGGGGTCGGGCTCAGCGACCCCACTCCCGACTGGGGCGTGATGATCCAGCGCGGGGCGCAGGTCTACCAGAACGACATCACCTACATGCTCTTCCCCGGCCTGTCGATGGTGATCTTCGTGATCGCCTTCAACCTCCTCGGCGACTCCGTGCGCGACGCACTGGACCCGAAGACCAGGCGCTGAACAGCAGCGCCGTCACCGCCCCGCACCGGCCCCGCCCAAAAAAACCGGACACCTCCGGGAACCCCGGGAACACCCCTTCTCCCTGATTCAGGCAGGACACCCCATGTCTCTCTCCCGCAGAAACTTCGTCATCGCCACCTCGGTAGCCGCCGGCGGCTCCATGGTTCTGTCCGCGTGCAGCAGCGGTGGGGGAGGCGGTGGTACGTCGGGGGGCGGCGACGCGGCCGGGACCAGCAAGTTCGCGTCGGTCACCATCGGCACCAAGGAGGACTCCACGGGGCCCTCGCCGGAGATCCCGGGGGCGAAGAAGGGCGGCACGATCCGGCCGATCGGCCCGCAGGACTTCTCGCACCTCGACCCGCAGCGCATCTACTACTCGTGGAACTCCGAGGTCGGCAACCTCTACATCCGCTGTCTGACCGGCTACCGCGTCGACGGCGGCGCGATGAAGCTCGTCGGTGACCTCGCCACCGACACCGGCACCATGGCGGACGGCGGCAAGACCTGGACCTTCACCCTGAAGGACGGGCTGAAGTGGGAGGACGGCAGCGAGCTGACCGTCGACGACGTACGGCACGGCATCGAGCGCGGCTTCGCCAGCTTCACCACCGAGGGCGCCACCTACCTCCAGGCCGCGCTGACCGGCACCAACGACTTCCGCTCGGTCTACAAGGGCCCGTACGACGGCAAGCACCTCGACTCGGTCGTCACGGACACCGCGAAGAAGACGATCACCTTCCACCTCAAGACGGCCCGCCCGGACCTCAACTGGACGCTGGCGATGCAGTCGTACGGAGCGGTGTCCGCCAAGCACGACACCAAGGAGAAGTACGACAAGGACCCGTTCTCCTGCGGGCCCTACCGGCTCTCCCAGCACTCCGTCGACAAGTCGCTGACGATGGTCCGCAACACCCACTGGGACCCGGCGACCGACCCGATCCGCAACGCCTACCCGGACTCGTTCGCCTTCGAGTTCGGCCCCGAGTCGCTCCAGAGCACCGACCGGCTGATCGCCGACTCCGGGACCGACCAGTACGCGGTGATGGCGTACAGCGGGGTACCGGCCGAGCGCATCCAGAAGGTGCTGACGACGCCCGCGCTGAAGAGCCGTACCGTCGACGGACTGCTGACGGGCCTGTACTACTACGCCATCAACTGCAGGCGGATCACCGACCTGAAGGTCCGTCAGGCGCTCAACTACGCCTGGCCGTTGCAGCAGATCCGGACCATCTACGGCGGCCCGTCCGCCGGCGACTACGCGACCACGATCCTCGGCCCGGACATGGCGGGCCGGGTGAAGTTCGACGTCTACGGCAAGCTGGCGAAACCGCAGGGCGACACCGCGAAGGCGAAGGCGCTGCTGAAGGAGGCCGGCAAGCTCGGCCAGAAGATCGTCTACACCTACCCGCAGGGTGGCAACGACGCCTACGAGAAGACGAAGGTCGTCATCGCCAACGCCCTGAAGGACGCGGGCTTCGACCCGGTGGTCAAGCCGGTGGAGTCGACCAGCTACTACGACCAGGTCCAGCAGATCGACAACTCCTTCGACGTGATGTGGTTCGGCTGGTCCCCCGACTGGCCCACCGGCTACACCATGCTCCAGCCCCTCTTCGACGGCCGGACGATCGCCAACGGCGCCAACAACGTCTCACAGCTGAAGGTGAGCTGGGTCGACGCGGCGATCGACAAGGCCGCCGCCCTCACCGACCCGGCGAAGGCCAACGCGGCGTGGGCGGCGCTGGACAAGGAGCTCATGGAGAAGGAGGCGCCGATCATCCCCGAGACGTATCAGCGCCGCTTCTACCTGTACGGCAGCAAGGTGGGTGGGACGGAGTACGACCCGCTCAACTCGTCGTTCGTGCTTTACAAGTTGTTCGCCAAGTAGCGCTGGGTCCGCGGTTCTTCGGCTGCGGGCCGGTGGGGGCTGGTCGCGCAGTTCCCCGCGCCCCTGAAGGGGCGCGTTACCGCACCGGAGTTCATCGATACCCCCGCCCACCTCCCACCCGACCACTCCGGCACCGGTCCCGCCCACCAGGGACCGGTGCCGGGGGTTCCGCCAGGGAATCCGATCGCCATGTTCCGCTTCATCCTCCGCCGGACGCTCAGCGCGCTGATGATCCTCCTCGTCATCAGCGCGATCACCTTCGTCCTCTTCTACGTCGCCCCGCGCGACCCGGCCCGCAGCGCCTGCGGCAAGCTCTGCACGCCGGAGACGCTCGCGCTCGTCCGGCGCAACCTGGGCATCGACGACCCGCTGCCGGTGCAGTACTGGCACTGGCTGGCGGGCGTGTTCGTGGGCCGTGACTACGCCGGCCTCGGCCACTGCTCGGCGCCCTGCCTCGGCTACTCGTTCACCAACCACGAGCCGGTCCTCGGCCTGATCACCAACCGTTTCCCCACCACGCTCTCCCTCGCGCTGGGCAGCACGGTGGTCTTCGTGGTCCTCGGTGTCGGCACGGGCATGCTCGCGGCGGTGAAGCAGGGCCGGGCCCTGGACAAGATCGCCTCGTCGATCTCGCTGATCGGCTCGTCCCTGCAGATCTACATCGTCGGCGTGGTGGCCATGTACTACCTCTCCGACCAGTGGGGCATCCTCCCCCGCCCCCAGGACAGCGTCGGCTTCACCCAGGACCCGGCGGCCTGGTTCAAGGGCCTGCTGCTGCCCTGGTTCGTCCTCGCGATCATCTTCACCGCCAACTACACCCGGATGACCCGCTCCCAGCTCGTGGAGACCCTCGCCGAGGACTACGTCCGTACGGCCCGCGCCAAGGGTCTGTCCCGCCGCACGGTGTTCTTCCGGTTCGCCTGGCGGGGCGCGATGGGCCCGATCGTCACGATCCTGGGCCTCGACATCGGCTATCTGCTCGGCGGCGCGATCATCACGGAGGAGACCTTCGGCCTGCACGGCATCGGCGCCCTGTCCATCAAGGCGGTACGGGACAACGACCTGCCACTGCTGCTGGGGGTGGTCCTGGTGGCCGCCGCGGCGATCGTCGTGGCGAACATCGTGGTGGACGCGGTGTACGCGCTGATCGACCCGCGGATCAGGCTGGCGTAGGGGGACTTGATGACCTTACTGCCCACCCCTCCGAGCGACGCCTTCCTCTCCGTACGGGACCTGAAGGTGCACTTCGCCACCGACGACGGCGTGGTGAGGGCGGTGGACGGTCTGTCCTTCGACGTCGGGCGCGGCCGGACCCTGGGCATCGTCGGCGAGTCCGGCTCGGGCAAGTCGGTGACGAACCTGGCGATCCTGGGCCTGCACGACCGTACGCGCACGACGCTGACCGGGCAGATCCTGCTGGACGGCAAGGAGTTGCTGACGGCCCGGGAACGGGAGCTGGAGAAGCTCCGCGGCAACCGGATGGCGATGATCTTCCAGGACGCGCTGGCGTCGCTGTCGCCGTTCCACACGGTGGGCCGGCAGATCGCGGAGACGTACGCCAAGCACACCGGGGCTTCGCGCAGGGAGTCCAGGGCCCGTGCCGTGGAGATGCTGAGGCGCGTGGGCATCCCGCAGCCGGCCACGCGGGCGGACGACTACCCCCACCAGTTCTCCGGCGGTATGCGCCAACGGGCGATGATCGCGCTGGCGTTGGTGTGCGACCCGGAACTCCTGATCGCCGACGAGCCGACGACGTCCCTGGACGTCACGGTCCAGGCCCAGATCATGGACCTGCTGGGGGATCTCCAGCAGGAGTTCGGCACGTCGATCGTCTTCATCACGCACGACCTCGGCGTCATCTCCCGCATGGCGGACGACATCCTGGTGATGTACGCGGGCCGGGCGGTGGAGCGAGGCACCCGGGCCGAGGTACTGAGGACGCCTGAACACCCGTACACCTGGGGCCTGTTGGACTCGATGCCGACGCTGCGCACCCCGGTGGACGTGCCGCTGTCCCCGATCCCGGGCTCTCCTCCGTCGCTCCTCGACCCGCTCCCGGGCTGCCGCTTCGAGCCGCGCTGCGCGTTCACCGAACAGGTCCCGGAGGGCCGCTGCGCGAGCCACCGCCCCCTTCTGCCCCGGACGCCCGCCCATGGCGCGGCCTGCCATCTGACGGCGGTCCAGCGCGGGGAGTACTACCTGGACTACGTGGGTGCGGACACAAGATGACACGAAGGACCTGATCGCTACTCTTTGGGTATGGACTACGCGAAGATGCGCGCGATCGCCGAGGAGCTCACGGCCTACGCCGAAGAGCTCGAAGGGACCTGGAACGTCGAGATCGGACCTTCAGGCCCCTTCCTGGCCATGATGAGCCCGTCGAAGCGTCACGAGGGCACAGTCCGGCGCATCCGTAACCAGCTCAACGCCCAGCTGCCGGACACGCACCCCGGCTATGTCTGCGAGAACGGCCCCGAGATCGAGCACCCGGCCATAAGCCGTATGCGCCGCCCGGATGCCGTCGTCATCCCCGAGGACGTCCTCGACGAGGAAGGGCTCGCCGTCGACGCTACCCAGGTGCTGGCCGTCATCGAAATCGTCTCGCCGTCCGACCCGAACAACGACTATGGCGAGAAGCTGACCGAGTACCCCGCAATGGGCATCGCCCACTACATGATCGTCGATCCCCGCACGGGCACCATCGAGGTGCACTCCGACCCGTGCAAGGGCCGCTACCAGCAGAAGGACCCCTACATCTTCGGCGACTCGGTGCCGGTCGGCCCCTGGACCGTGCAGACCCACACGTTCCGCCGCTACGGGAAAGCCGGGAACGACCCGAGCTGAACGCCACCGACGGTCAGCCCAACTCCCCCCGCTCCACACAGAACTCGTTGCCCTCGGGGTCGGCCATCAGCACCCATCCGCCGCCGTCGGCCCTGCGGTGGTCCGCGACGACCCGGGCCCCGAGGGAGACCACCCGCTCGACCTCCTCGTCCCGGGTGCGCCCGTGCGGGCGCAGGTCGAGATGCAGGCGGTTCTTCACCGACTTGCCCTCCGGCACCCGGATGAACAGCAGCGTAGGCCCGCCGTCCGGGTCCTGGAGCACCGCCTCCGGGTCGCCGGGCTTGTCGTCGTCGGCCAGCGGGCGGCCGAACACCGCGCTCCAGAACAGGCCGAGATCGTAGGGGTCACCGGTGCTGTCGAAGGTGATGTTGTGGATCGTGGGGAAGGACAACCTGGGCCTCCTGGCCGTTGTGAGAAACACCGGGTGCGAGGTTCCCGGACGCGGGGCCGGAAGTCGAGCGAATAAGTGTCGGAGGGGTCGGGGTTCGGCGGTCGGTTGTCGGCTGCCGGCCGGTGGGAGCTTGTCGCGCCCACGCGGCGGAGCCGCACACCGGCACCGCCTCGCGCTCCTGAAAGGCCCCTCCCGCGCCCCTGAGACGCCGCCCCGGCACACCTGAACGTGGCCGGGGGCGGGAGCACACGGCTCCCGCCCCCGGCCACGTACGTCAACCGCGGTACGCCGGTCCTACTCCTTGCCGACGGAGTCCTCCGCCTCCAGCGCCTTCAGCGCCGGGTCGAGCACGACGTCCTCGTCCCGCGCCTCCGTCGTCGGGTCCTCCGGGAAGTGGCAGGCCGTCAGGTGGTTCTCACGGTTGCCGGAGATCTGGACCAGCGGGGGCTCCTCGCTCGCGCACTTGTCCTGGGCCTTCCAGCAGCGCGTACGGAAACGGCAGCCGGACGGCGGGTGGATCGGCGAGGGGACGTCACCGGCGAGGCGGATGCGCTCACGGGCGTCCGTCTCGTCGTCCATCGCCACCTCGGGAACGGCGGACAGCAGGGCGTGCGTGTACGGGTGACGCGGACGGTTGTAGATCGAGTCGCGGTCGCCGACCTCGACGATCTTGCCGAGGTACATCACCGCGACCCGCTGCGAGAAGTGCCGCACGATGGCCAGGTCGTGGGCGATGAACAGGAACGCGATGCCCATCTCCTCCTGGACCTTCTTGAGGAGGTTCACCACCTGGGCCTGGATGGAGACGTCCAGCGCGGAGACCGGCTCGTCCGCCACGATCAGCTTCGGCTGCAGGGCGAGCGCGCGGGCCACCCCGATGCGCTGACGCTGACCGCCGGAGAACTCGTGCGGGAAGCGGTTGTAGTGCTCGGGGTTGAGCCCGACCAGCTCCAGCAGCTCCCGGACCCGCTTCTCCCGGCCGCCCGACGGCTCGATCCCGTTGACCTCCATCGGCGACTTGATGATCGTGCCGACGGTCTGGCGCGGGTTCAGGGAGCTGTACGGGTCCTGGAAGATCATCTGGATCTCGGAGCGGACCGGCGCCAGCTGCCTGCGCGAGGCGTGCGTGATGTCCTGGCCGGAGTACGTGATCTTGCCGCCGGTCGGCTCCAGGAGGCGGGTGATGAGCCGGCCGGCGGTCGACTTGCCGCAGCCCGACTCGCCCACCATGCCGACGCTCTCGGCGACACCGATGGTCAGATCGATGCCGTCGACCGCCTGGACGGCGCCGACCTTCCGCTTGATCGGGAAGCCGCCGTAGATCGGGAAGTGCTTCGTGAGTCCCTCGACCTTGAGCAGTTCCTCGGTCGACGTACCGGTGGAATCCTGCTGTGTGGGGAGGGTGAGGTTGTCGCTCATGTCTCGGTGCTCCCTAGCGCAGCCGGGGCTGGATCTTGTCGATGAAGATGGTCTGCTTCTGCTCCGCCGACAGATGGCACGCGGAGTCGCGCCCGGCTCCCAGCGACGGCCGTACGTCGGTGCAGAGGCTGCCCGACACCTCGCTGGTGAACGCGCAGCGGGGGTGGAAGGGGCAGCCCGAGGGCGGGTTGAGCAGCGAGGGCGGCGAGCCGGGGATCGGCGTCAGCGCCTCGTTGATGTCACCGTCCAGGCGCGGCATGGAGGTGAGCAGGCCCCAGGCGTACGGGTGCTGCGGCGTGCGGAGGACTTCCTTCACGGAGCCGCGCTCCACGGCCCGGCCGGCGTACATCACCAGCAGGTCGTCGGCCATGTTCGAGATGACGCCGAGGTCGTGCGTGATGAAGATGATCGCGGAGCCGAACTCCTGCTGGAGGTCCTTGAGCAGGTCCAGGATCTGGGCCTGCACCGTCACGTCCAGCGCGGTGGTGGGCTCGTCGGCGATCAGCAGGTCGGGGTCGCACATCAGCGCCATGGCGATCATCGCGCGCTGGCGCATACCGCCGGAGAACTGGTGCGGATAGTCGTCGAAGCGTGTCTTGGGCTGCGGGATGCCGACCTTCTCCAGCATCTGCACGGCCCGGTCCTTGGCCTCCTTCTTGGAGGCGCCGGTGTGCTTCATGTAGGGCTCGGACAGCTGGCGGCCCACCGTGTAGTACGGGGAGAGCGCGGTCAGCGGGTCCTGGAAGATCATCGCCATCTTGTTGCCGCGGAGCTGCTCCAGCTCCTTCTCCGTGGCGGTGACGAGTTCCTTGCCGTCGAAGACGATCTCGCCGTCGACAGTGCTGGTCCGGGGGTTGTGCAGACCGAGGATCGTCAGGTTGGTGACGGACTTGCCGGATCCCGACTCGCCCACGATACCCAGGGTCTTGCCGCGCTCGACGTCGAAGGAGAGCCCGTCGACCGCCTTGACGATGCCGTCCTCGGTGGAGAACTGCACCTTGAGATCGCGGACCGAGAGGAAGCTGTCCGGACCGGTCGGGGCCGGTGCGTCCTCTGGCTTGGTCAGTGTGGTCACGGTGGTTCGTTCTTCCTAGGAGAGCCGGACGCGCGGGTCGATATAGGCGTACACGATGTCGGTAAGGATGTTCAGGATCAGGATGAAGAAGGCCCCGAACAACATGATGCCCATCGTCAGCGGGAGGTCCTTCTGGACCGCGCCGTCCACGGCCAGGCGGCCGATGCCCTGGAGGGAGAAGGTGATTTCAGTGACGACACCGCCGCCGAGTAGGGCGCTGATGTCGATGCCGAGCACGGTGACGATCGGGATCAGCGAACCGCGCCAGGCGTAGCGGAAGAAGACGTACTTCTGTGACATGCCCTTGGCGCGGGCGGTGCGGACGTGTTCCTCCGCGAGCTGCTCGATCATCGAGGCGCGCGCCATACGCGTGTACTGCGCGGTGAAGATGGTGGCCATGACGACCATCGGGATGGAGAGTCCGACGAGCCAGCCGACCGGGTCCTCGGTGAACGGCACGTACTTCGGGTCTTCCATCCAGCCGGTGCTGTAGACGAAGACGATCAGCGCGATCGGTCCGAGGAAGTAGATCTGGAACGAGCTGAGCACCATGGACGCGCCGGTGGAGATCTTGTCCACCAGGGAGCCACGCTTGTAGGCGGAGAGCATGCCCGCGCCAAGACCCAGGACCAGGAAGACGACCAGCGCGCCGATCGTCAGCGACAGGGTCAGCGGGAAGCGGTCCTTGATGAGGTTCCAGACCATGTCGTTGTAGTAGAACGACTGTCCGAGGCAGGGTGCGCTGCAGTGGCCCTGCGGGAAGTCACGGCCGGTCACGATGCCGGACATGAAGTCCCAGAACTGCTGCGCGATGGGCAGGTTGAGCCCGAGTGCCTGACGGATGTCCTCAAGTCTCGCGGGCGAGCAGTCCTTGCCACAGGCCAGTGAGGCGTAGTCGGAGGGCGCCGCGACGAACAGGAAGAACGTGGTGGCGCCGATCAGGAACAGGGTGACGACGGCACCGACCGTGCGCCGGAGGATGAACTGAAACATGGCGGGGGGCTGCTCTCTGCGGAGACGTGCGGAGACGGGATGGGACGGGTTCACGGAACCGCGGGGGTGCGCTCCGCCTGGTGCGCACCCCCGCGATCAGCCGTAGAGAGTTACGACTTCAGGAACAGTCGGGTGATGTCGATGTAGCTCGACTCGGTGCTGTAGCGGGCACCGCCGATGTTCGAACCGTAGAGCTGGAACTGCTTGGTGTACCAGAGCGGAGCGGCCGGGTTGACCTTCTCCAGGATGTAGTGCTGCGCTTCCCGCCAGGTCACGGCAGCGGCGGTCGGCTCCTGGGTCAGTGCCTTCTTGATGAGCTCCTGGACCTTCGGGTCGTTGATGTGCGAGTAGTTCGCGGACCCGTCGGCGACCTGGTCACCGTCGTAGATGGGCGTGATGACCGTGCCCGGCGACGGCCAGTCCTGGCCCCAGCCCGTGACGTACATGTCGTACGGGTTCTTGACCTTGCCGATCTGCTCGTAGTAGCTCGCAGAGTCGACTTCCTTGGCGACGACGTCGATGCCGATCTTCGTCAGCGCGTCCTCGATGGCGACCTTGCGCTTCTGGCCGGCCTCGCTGTTGGAGTACGCGTAGACGAGCTTCTTCTCGGCGGCCGGAACGTCCTTGAGGAGCTCCTTGGCCTTCGCGATGTTGCCCTGGGGCGTCTTCAGACGGCCGTACGGGTCGTACGAGGCCTCGTAGCCCGGGAGGGTCGGGGCGAACAGGTTCGCGGCCGGGTCGCCACCGTAGGCGCCACCCTCACCGGCGATGAGCGACTTGGAGTTGATGCCGTAGGTGATCGCGTCACGGACGGCCTTGTTCTTCACCCGGTCCAGGTTGAACGTCAGCGTCATGACGTAGGGCTGGTAGCCCTTGATCGTGCGCTTGTTCACGGCCGCGTCGCTGATGACCTTCTGGATCTGGGTCGCCTCGACACCACCGGTGAGCTGGATGGCGTTCTTGGACTCGCCCTGGTCCGCGATCAGACGGCTGGTCTGCGTCGACTCGGTGACACCGAAGTCGAAGTTGAAGCCGTCCACGTACTGGTGGCGCACCGAGTCGGTCTTCGGGTCCCAGTTCTCGTTCTTGACGAGCTTCATGGACTTGCCGACCTTGTACTCGGCGATCTTGTACGGGCCGGTCGAGACCGGGGCCGCGTCGTACTTCTCCTTGGTGTCGGTCTTCTCGGGGACGACCGAGTAGCCCGGCATGGCCAGCGTCTGGGGAAGGTCCGGACGCGCCGTGTCGAAGTGGAAGACGACGGTCTTGGCGTCCGGGGTGTCCAGGATCGTGGCCGGCAGGTGCTTGGAGCCGAAGCCGCCGTCCTTCAGCGTGTCGCGGTACTTCGGGCCGCTCAGCCAGGTCTGCAGGTAGGTCGGGCCGTCGAAGATGAACGCGGCGTACTGGCGCTCGATGGTGTGACGGATGTCGGCGGACGTGATGACGTTGCCGTTCTGGTCCTTGACGCCGTCCTTCAGCGTGTAGGTCCAGGTCTTGCCGCCGTCCGAGGACTTGCCCGAGTCGGTCGCGAGGTCACCGACGACCGAGACGTTGCCCTTGCCGTCCTCCTCGAAGTTGGTCAGGCCGCGGTAGAGCAGGTTGGCGACCTGGCCGGCGTCCGAGACGTAGATCTGACCCGGGTCCAGGTGGGTGAGGCCCGACTCCTGGTAGACCTGGACGGTACCGCCGCTCTTGGCGCCGGCGACCTCCTCGGCGGGGCCGGTCGACGCGGCTGCGTCGGCGTAGACGACCGCCTTCGACTGCTCGGCGGCCTTCGACTGGTCCTCCTTGGAGTCCTTGCCGGAGCTGCCGCCCTTGTTCTCGGAGCAACCGGTGAGCGCGAGGGAGCCGGCCGCGATGGCGACCACGATGGCCCGCGTTCTACGCGAATTGAGCGACTTCATTTTGGCGAATACCTACCTGTCAGTTGTTATCCATGAGTACTGCCTGACGTGACCGACAGGCCACGCGGGGGCGGCAGTCACCCCCCACCAATGGACGGTTCAGCGCCCGGACTTGGGGTCGAACGCATCCCGTACGGAGTCTCCGAGGAGGTTGAAGCACAGGATGAAGATCACCAGTGCCAGGCCCGGGAAGAACATGAAGGACGGATCGGGCTCCGCGTACCTGGCACCGGCGGCGAACAGGCGCCCCCAGTCGGGAGTCGGCTCGACGAAGCCGACGCCCGCGAAGGACAGGAACGCGATGGTGAGAATCGTGCTGGGCAGCTGGTACGTGAACTGCACCAGGATCGGCGAGACCACGTTGGGCAGGATCTCCTTGCGGATGATCCGCCACGGAGAGGCACCCGCGACCTTTGCCGCCTCCACGAACTCTCGGTCGCGCAGGGACAGCACCGTGGAGCGGATCAGACGGGCCATGCCCATCCAGCCCAGCACCCACAGCACGATCAGCATGGCCACCGCGCGGAGGTACGTGGGGGTTTCCTCCTGCGGGTCCACGAAGAACGCGGTCACGACGGGCATGAACGCGATGAAGAACAGCTGTGAGGGGAAAGAGAGGAAGAAGTCCGTGACCCGGCCGATCCAGTAGTCGGTACGACCGCCGACGTAGCCGCCGATCAGACCGATGAGGATGCCCGTGACCATGAGCAGCACGGTCACGCCCACCGCCATGAACAGCGAGGTGCGCATGCCGTACATCAGCATGGCGAAGACGTCACGGCCCAGCTGCGGCTCCACGCCGAACCAGTGAGTCCCCGAGACGCCGCCGAAGTAGCCGAGCGGCAGCCCGAACTCGTCCAGGACGGGGGTGTCCGCGTACGTGGGGTCCTGGCCGTACAGCGTGTAGGGGTTCGTCCCGCTGAGCTTGGTGAGCAGGGGCGCCGCCAGCGCGATGACGAAGTAGAAAATGACTACGCAAGCGCAGACGACACCGGTACGGTCACGCTTGAAGCGCTGCCACATCAACTGGCCGGGAGAACGGCCCTCGAGGTTCTTCGCGCCCTTGGACGGCCCGGGGTTCGTATCGAGCTCGGGGTCCAAGGCGATCGAGGGCCCGGAGCCTTCAGCCTTGGCTGGACTGGTCATGTGTGTTCTTCCCCCGGGGGGTTGGAGAGTTGAGCGCAGCACAGATACCGGCGGGTTCTGTGGTTTGGGGGAACTTTCGCCAAGTAAGTCAACGCGCGTCAAGGCCGGAAGGCATAGGGATCTCCCTACCGTCGAAATTTTGAGCAAAAATTGCAAAGATTGACACCTGGTCGCGCTTGACACGTCAAACAGTAAATCCACCAAACGGACATAAAGGGATGGGTTTCTGTTTACATGTCCGAAACTTGATCGTTGGTTCACCGGTATCCGAACAGCGTCGCACAGCGCGCGGACAGGGATACGCACAGGGGGGCGAACCCGTTTCCGGCGTGGCGTCGCGGACATGCCTGAGGCCCGGTCCCCCGCCGAGGGGGACCGGGTCCTCGTGACGCCGGATCAGAGCCTGTTCAGCGCCCGATCAGCCGTGCTTGGCGCGGCTGGCGGAGCGGGCGCGCTCACGGGCGTCCAGGTTCACCTTGCGGATGCGAACCGCCTCCGGGGTGACCTCGACACACTCGTCGTCGCGGCAGAACTCCAGGGACTGCTCCAGGGAGAGCTTGCGCGGCGGGACGATCGCCTCGAACGAGTCGGCCGAGGACGACCGCATGTTCGTGAGCTTCTTCTCCTTGGTGATGTTCACGTCCATGTCGTCGGAGCGCGAGTTCTCGCCGACGATCATGCCCTCGTACACCTCGGTGCCGGGGTCGGTGAACAGCACACCGCGCTCCTGGAGGTTCGTCATCGCGAACGCGGTGACGGCGCCGGCCCGGTCGGCCACCAGCGAACCGTTGTTACGGGTCGCCAGCACGCCGAACCAGGGCTCGTGGCCCTCGTGGATGGAGTGCGCGATGCCGGTGCCGCGCGTGCCCGTGAGGAACTCCGTACGGAAGCCGATGAGACCGCGGGAGGGCACGACGAACTCCATGCGCACCCAGCCGGAGCCGTGGTTGGACATGTTGTCCATCCGGCCCTTGCGGACGCCCATGAGCTGCGTGACCGCGCCCATGTGCTCCTCGGGCACGTCGATCGTCATGCGCTCGACGGGCTCGTGGATTTTGCCGTCGATGATCTGGGTGACGACCTGCGGCTTGCCGATGGTCAGCTCGAAGCCCTCGCGGCGCATCTGCTCGACCAGGATGGCGAGCGCCAGCTCACCACGGCCCTGGACCTCCCAGGCGTCGGGACGCTCGGTGTCGAGGACACGGAGGCTGACGTTACCGATGAGCTCGCGGTCGAGCCGGTCCTTGACCTGACGGGCGGTGACCTTGCGGTCCTTGACCACGGCCTTGTTCTCGGCACCCTTGCCGGTGCCGCCACGGCCGACCATCGGCGAGGTGTTCGTACCGATGGTCATGGAGATCGCCGGCTCGTCGACCGTGATGAGCGGCAGCGCGATCGGGTTCTCGGGGTCGGCGAGGGTCTCGCCGATCATGATGTCCGCGATACCGGCGACAGCACAGATGTCACCGGGGCCCGCCATCTCGGCCGGCTTGCGGGTGAGCGCCTCGGTCATCAGCAGCTCGGTGATGCGCACGCTGGACATGGAGCCGTCACGCTTGATCCAGGTGACGGTCTGGCCCTTGCGCAGCTCGCCCTGCTCGACGCGGAGCAGCGCGATACGGCCGAGGAAGTTGTCGGCGTCCAGGTTGGTGACGTGCGCCTGGAGCGGGGCCTCCTCGTCGTACGACGGGGCCGGGACGTGCGACAGGATCGTGGAGAAGAACGGCTCCAGGCTGTTGCTGTCGGCCGGGACGGTGCCGTCCTCCGGCTTGGTCAGCGAGGCGACACCGTCACGCGCACACGCGTAGACGATGGGGAACTCGATCTGCTCCTCGTCGGCGTCCAGGTCCAGGAAGAGGTCGTACGTCTCGTTGACGACCTCGTCGATCCGGGAGTCCGGGCGGTCGGTCTTGTTGATGCACAGGATGACCGGCAGACGCTGCTGGAGCGCCTTGCGCAGCACGAACCTGGTCTGCGGCAACGGCCCCTCGGAGGCGTCGACGAGCAGAACCACGGCGTCCACCATCGACAGACCACGCTCGACCTCGCCGCCGAAGTCGGCGTGGCCCGGGGTGTCGATGATGTTGATGGTGATGACGTCCCCCCCGTCCTTCGGGTGGTACTTCACCGCCGTGTTCTTGGCGAGGATCGTGATGCCCTTCTCACGTTCCAGGTCGTTCGAGTCCATCATGCGGTCGTCGAGCGACTCGGCGGCGTGCGCGGCGAAGGCACCGGCCTGCTTCAGCATGGCGTCGACCAGTGTCGTCTTCCCGTGGTCGACGTGGGCGACGATGGCGACGTTGCGGATGTCGTGGCGCGTGGCCATATTGCGGCGTACTCCCGGCTTGAGTGGATGGCCTGCGCGTACATCTGTGTTACGCGGACCCTGCCGGGCTGAACATGCCACGGCCTTACCCCATGGTACGGGGCCCTGGGCGAGAAGGCTTTCCGGGTAGCTGCTGCCCCGACTTCAAGGCGTCTGCGCGGGGTCAGGACAAGGCACTCCAGCAGGTACCCAAAGCCCACTAAAAAACCGATCGTCCAAGCTCAGATTCCCCTCAAATCGCATTGTCCCCTTCGACCACACGACTGTAGTTTGACGCTGCCCTGTCAATCTAGCGGGGCGATTCGCTCTCGAAACGGGGAAATTTTGTGAGCAAGAAATTCGTGTCGATGGCTGCTGCCGCCGGCATAGCGATGGCCACTGTCGTGCTCGGGCCGGTCTCGGCCGCGAGCGCAGCACCGGTCATCTGTGAGCCGGGGTACAAGAGCGCTAAGTGGACCCAGCTGAGCAGCACGTGGGTCGTGACCCATGCCAAGCAGATCAACATCGCCCAGGACAGCACCGGTACGTTCACGAAGAGCGCGGTATACCGCACCTCGGTGACGGCGGGGCGTGAGGTGACCGCAGGCGCCAGCTACTCAGCCAGCTGGGTGATCTCCAGCATGGACGCGCACGTCTCCGGAACTCTGTCCAAGTCCGGCGAGAAGACCAGCGAGCGCAGCGAGTCGGTCACTTACAACTTCAACAAGCCGGGTACCTACGTCGTCTTCAGCGGGGTCAAGCGAGCGTCCGGCTACTGGACCGCCAAGACCTGCAACAGCGCTGGAACGGCCTTCGGCAAGGAAGGCTCCGGCAAGGCGCGGAGCTGGAACGTCCTAGCTGAGGGTGGCGTCAAGTGCACCGAGAGGCCAGCTGCGGGAACGATCAAGCGGGCGGCCAAGAACGGCTACTGCTGATTCCGTGAGCGACATGCAGTGAACACGGCCGGGACCTCCTCAGAGGTCCCGGCCGTACCCCGTCACAGGGGTCCCGCAACTCGCGGCGCTTCCTCAGTCACCCGCAGGGCTCGACGGCAGTGTCTCCTCCTTCAAGAACCCCATGTCCTCATAAACAGGCGTCTGGAAGCCGAACGCCCCCACGTTCGCGGTGTTCTTCCGCACAGCCATGAGCTGGGGCCGCTGGAAGAGGGGAATGGACCCGCCGGCCGCCCAGATCCGGGCGTCGGCCTTGCGCACCAGCGAGGCCGACTTTCCCTCGTCCAGGGTGGAGATGGCCTGGTCGAACAGCTGGTCCACCTGGTCGGTGCCGACGCGGGTGTAGTTCTGCTCGACGTTGAGCGACCCGTCGGCGGCGGGCACCGGCTTGGCGTAGATGGGTCGCGCGTCGGTGGCGGGGAACGCGGACGCGGGCCACGAGTACAGCGCCAGGTCGTACTGGCCGGAAGCGATGTGGTCCTTGAAGTAGCTGTCGTCGGAGACCTTGGTCACGGCGGTACGGATACCGACCCGGTCCAGCATCCGCGCGATCCGCTCGCCCACGGCCCGCAGCGTGGCGGAGCCCGGCCCCGAGGGGAGTACGAACCGCAGGGTCAGCGGCTTGCCGTCCTTGGCGAGTGCCCCGGCGGCGGCCCCGGCGGGAGCGGGGGTGCCCTTGGGTGCGTAGGCACCGGGCGCACCGCCCTGCTCCGGGTGCTTCTGGACGGACTGCTTGCCGTCCTGGGCGAGGTTCTTCTTCCCCGAACCGTCCCGGTGCTCCCGGTGGTCCCGGGGGTTCTGATGGTCATCGCGGACGGGCTCGCCGTACGGCTTGTCGTCGTCGCCGACGACATACGTCCCGTCGTCGTCACCGGCCTTGCCTGCCTTGGGTGACGTCTTCGGGGAGGCCTTCGGCGCGGCGGACTTCCCACCGGCCTTCTCGCCCTCGCCCCCGGCGACCTTCTCGCCGTCCTTCTTCCCGGGCTTCCCGAGCGGGCCGCCGGGCACCCAGCCGGCGTCGGCGAGCAGTTCCTCGGCCTCGTCGGTGTCCTGGCCGCCGAGGGCGCCGCTGTTGTCGGCGTAGGCGGTCTGCCCGGAGAGCGCGAGATGACTGCCGACGGGTACGGCGGGCAGCCCCAGCGGCTTGAGGACGAGGCCGGCGATCTCCTCGCGGTCCAGCGCACGGGCGACCGCGCGACGGACCCGCTCGTCGGCGAGGGGGCCGTCGGCGCCGTTGAGGGCGAGCTGCGTGTAGGCCGGTTCGAGGGACTTGCGCACCTCGAACGCACTGAGCGACTGCTGCTGCTCGGCGTACTTGGTGGCCGCGGCGCGCTGCTTGCGCCGGACACCGGCCTCCGCCCCGGCCGCCTCGTCGTCGGAACCGTGCGCGAGGGCCCAGGAACGCAGGGCGCGGGCCGGGGTGAGCGCGGCGCCGGGGCCCTGGAGGGGGGTGGACTTGCCGCGCGCGGCGAGAACGATGCGCTCGGCCTCGGCGGGGTCGATCTCCGCGACGTCCGCCTTGCCGGCGGCGAGCGCCTCGGCGCGCTTGTCGCGCGGTACGGCGTGCAGGACGATCCCGTCGAGCCGCGGGGTACGCCCCCACCAGCGCGGGTTGCGTACGAGGACGACGTCGCCGTCCGCCTTGGCGACCTTCTTGAGGTTGAAGGGCCCGGCGGTGACCTTGAGCTTGCGTCGCGCCCCGTCGTTGAAGGAGTCCGGGGTGCCCATGACCTCCTTGGGATACAACGGCGAGAAGAGCGACTTCCAGTCGGCGTAGGGCCTGCCGAAGGTGACCTTGACCTCCAGGTCGTTCGCGCCGCGCTGCACCTTCTCGATGCGGTCGTACCCCGCGTTGCGGGCGGTCCAGTACGCCGAGTCCTTGCCGGACAGGGCACGCCACTGGGCGGCGAAGTCGGCGGCGCCGATCTCCCGGCCGTCGCTCCAGACGGCCTGCTGGTTCAGTTTGTAGAGGACGACCTGCTTGGGCTCGGTCTCGACGACCTTGGCCGACTCCAGGAAGTCGGCGTTGCGCTGGGGCCGCCCGTTCGGGTCGAGCCGGTACATCGACGGCAGCACGGCCTGCGCGACACGGGTGGTCGTCGCGTCGGCGTCCGCCTGGAAGGTGTTCAGTGTCTCCGGTACGGCGTCCACGGCCCAGCGCAGGGTGCCGCCATCGGCGAGCCGGTCGCGGGCGGCGGGCGCGATGTCCTGCCCGGCAAGTGGCTTGCTCTCTTCGTCCTGGTCACCGCCGCACGCGCTGACCAGGGGCACGGCGAGCACGCCGGCGGTGAGGAAGGCGACCGAGCGCGTGACCGCGCGCAGTCCGACGCCGTGGTGGGACATCAGGTCTACCTCCGGTGGCGTGATATGCCGTTGATCAGATGTACGGCCACTGAAGAGGAAAGGGTTCGGCAGCGGGGGGAGACACGGCGGGCCCGCTCCGGAAGCCCACCCATTTGCCGCATCCACGGTCGTTTACCGCATCTTCGGTCAGGGATCCGGGGGCGGAGCCCCGGGGACGCACACCCCGGCGCACCCCTGTCCCTCAGCCAATCCATGCACACCGCTTCCCACCGGCAGGTGTGACGCGCAACACTCTCAGGCGCATGAACGTCTCCACCAAGGGCACACCCGCCCGGCGGAAGTGAGGTCACGTCATGTCCGTGCACGACGAACTGACGTCAGTACAGCGCTGCCTGGACGACCTGTTGCGTTCGATGGGCCGCCTGGAACAGCAGATCGGCAAGGGCGGCCTGGAAATGCGCCGCCTCCGCAGCGACGCCAACCACCTGCGCGAAAGCCTCGCGCTGCTCCGCGAGGCCGCCCCCGCGCTCGCCCAGCCCCGGCGCCCCGACCTCGTGTCCATCTCCGACACCCCGTACGACAACACCCTGTGGACGGACTCGGACGACGAAGGACTCGGCGCCCGCGACCGTCACGCCCCCTGAGAATCCGACCGGAGCTCTCCTTGGCCACTGGTACCGAACTACCGGATACGGACCCCCATCCGCGACGCGGCGGCGTACGGACCCCTACACGCGCCGCCATCGACGCCCCGCACCTGCGGACCGACCGCTGGTGGCTGGCGCCCGCCGCCACGGCCGCCGGTCTGCTGGCGTTCATCGTGTACTCGACCTGGCGGGCGTTCGCGAACACCGACTACTACGCGGCCCCGTACGTCTCACCGTTCTACTCGCCCTGTCTGGCGGACAACTGCGCGCCCATGCGGCACGGCCCCAACGCCGATCTGTTCGGCGGCTGGTGGGGCATCTCCCCCGCGATCATCATCCTGATCTTCCCGCTGGGCTTCCGCCTCACCTGCTACTACTACCGCAAGGCCTACTACCGCGGCTTCTGGGCCTCCCCGCCCGCCTGCGCGGTGGCCGAGCCGCACAAGAAGTACACGGGTGAGACGCGTTTCCCGCTCGTCCTGCAGAACATCCACCGCTACTTCTTCTACGCGGCTCTGCTGGTCGCCTGCATCCTCACCTACGACACGGTGCTGTCCTTCCGTGACGAGCACTACAACTGGGGCCACATGGGCCTCGGCACGCTCGTCTTCCTGCTCAACATCACGCTGATCTGGGCGTACACGCTCTCCTGCCACTCCTGCCGGCACATCGTCGGCGGCAAGCTCAAGCACTTCTCCAAGCATCCCGTGCGGTACCGCGCCTGGCAGTGGGTCGGGAAACTGAACGCCCGTCATATGCAGCTCGCCTGGGCGTCGTTGGTGAGCGTGGGGCTAGCCGACTTCTACGTGTACCTGGTCGCGTCCGGTGCCTTTGACGATCCGAGGTTGTTCTGATGTCCGTGGTCGACCGCCAGGAGTGGGACGTCGTAGTGGTGGGCGCCGGTGGCGCCGGACTGCGCGCCGCCATCGAGGCACGCGAGCGTGGCGCCCGTACGGCGGTGATCTGCAAGTCCCTGTTCGGCAAGGCGCACACGGTGATGGCCGAGGGCGGGATCGCCGCCGCCATGGGCAACGTCAACTCGGGTGACAACTGGCAGGTCCACTTCCGGGACACCATGCGCGGCGGCAAGTTCCTCAACCAGTGGCGGATGGCCGAGCTTCACGCGCAGGAAGCGCCGGACCGGGTCTGGGAGTTGGAGACCTGGGGCGCCCTCTTCGACCGTACGCGCGACGGCCGGATCTCCCAGCGCAACTTCGGCGGCCACGAGTACCCGCGGCTCGCCCACGTCGGTGACCGCACCGGACTCGAACTCATCCGCACCCTGCAGCAGAAGATCGTCTCCCTCCAGCAGCAGGACAAGAAGGAGACCGGGGACTACGAGTCCCGGCTGAAGGTCTTCCAGGAGTGCACGGTCACGCGGGTGTTGAAGAACGGTAACCGGGTCTCCGGTGTCTTCGCCTACGAGCGCGAGACCGGCCGTTTCTTCGTCCTCGAAGCCCCTTCCGTCGTGATCGCGACCGGCGGTATCGGCAAGTCCTTCAAGGTGACGTCGAACTCGTGGGAGTACACCGGCGACGGCCATGCGCTGGCGCTGCTCGCCGGGGCACCGCTGCTCAACATGGAGTTCGTGCAGTTCCATCCGACGGGCATGGTCTGGCCGCCGTCCGTCAAGGGCATCCTCGTCACGGAGTCGGTGCGCGGCGACGGTGGCGTGCTGCGCAACTCCGAGGGCAAGCGGTTCATGTTCGACTACATCCCGGACGTCTTCAAGGAGAAGTACGCCCAGTCGGAGGCCGAGGGCGACCGCTGGTACGAGGACCCCGACCACAACCGCCGGCCCCCTGAACTGCTCCCCCGGGACGAGGTGGCCCGCGCCATCAACTCCGAGGTCAAGGCGGGCCGCGGCTCACCGCACGGCGGTGTCTTCCTCGACGTCTCGACGCGGATGCCCGCCGAGGTGATCCGGCGCCGACTGCCCTCCATGTACCACCAGTTCAAGGAGCTGGCGGACGTCGACATCACCGCCGAGGCGATGGAGGTCGGGCCCACCTGCCACTACGTGATGGGCGGTATCGCGGTCGAGTCGGACACCGCTGCCGCACGCGGCGTACCGGGCCTCTTCGCGGCCGGTGAGGTCGCGGGCGGGATGCACGGCTCCAACCGGCTCGGCGGCAACTCCCTCTCCGACCTGCTGGTGTTCGGCCGCCGGGCGGGCCTGCACGCGGCCGAGTACGCGAACTCGGCCGCCGACCGCCCACCCATGGACGAGGACCAGATCGACACCGCGGCGGCGGAGGCCCTGCGCCCCTTCTCGGCGGAGGAACCGACCCCGGACGGGGAGAACAGCCGCCCGGCGGAGAACCCGTACACCCTCCACCAGGAGCTCCAGCAGACCATGAACGACCTGGTCGGCATCATCCGCCGCGAGGGCGAGATGGAACAGGCGCTGGAGAAACTGGCCGAGCTGCGGGTACGGGCCCACCGCGCCGGTGTCGAGGGGCACCGCCAGTTCAACCCGGGCTGGCATCTCGCCCTCGACCTGCGGAACATGCTGCTGGTCAGCGAGTGCGTGGCCCTGGCGGCCCTGGAGCGCACCGAGTCGCGCGGCGGCCACACCCGTGAGGACCATCCGGTGATGGACCGCGGGTGGCGCAACGTGAACCTGCTGTGCCGACTCTCCGATCCCGCAAGTGGGTTGGCGGGATCCGACCAGGTGAACGGACTGATCGCCCTCACCCGCGAGACCACCGACCCCGTCCGCCCCGACCTGCTCGCCCTCTTCGAGAAAGAGGAGCTGGTCAAGTACCTCACCGACGAGGAGCTGTACGAGTGAGCAGCAGCGCAGTAAGCGGCAGCGGAGTGAGCAGCAGTTACGAGGCCCGCTTCAAGGTGTGGCGCGGTGATGTGAAGGGCGGCGGGCTGAAGGACTTCGCGGTCGAGGTGAACGACGGCGAGGTGGTCCTCGACATCATCCACCGGCTCCAGGCGACCCAGGCCCCCGACCTAGCCGTGCGCTGGAACTGCAAGGCGGGCAAGTGCGGTTCGTGCTCGGCGGAGATCAACGGGCGTCCCCGGCTGCTGTGCATGACCCGGATGTCGGTGTTCACCCGCGAGGAGACGATCACGGTGACTCCCCTGCGGGCCTTCCCCGTCGTCCGGGACCTCGTCACCGACGTCGGGTTCAACTACACCAAGGCCCGCGAGGTGCCGTCCTTCGTGCCGCCGGACGGCGTGGGCCCCGGTGAGTACCGGATGATGCAGGAGGACGTGGACCGGTCGCAGGAGTTCCGCAAGTGCATCGAGTGCTTCCTGTGCCAGGACACCTGCCATGTGGTCCGCGACCACGAGGAGAACAAGCCCGCGTTCGCCGGCCCGCGTTTCCTGATGCGCGTCGCGGAACTCGACATGCACCCCCTGGACGCGGCGGCGGAGTCCGGCCTGGACCGCAAGAAGACCGCCCAGGACGAACACGGCCTCGGCTACTGCAACATCACCAAGTGCTGCAGCGAGGTGTGTCCCGAGGGCATCCACATCACGGACAACGCGCTGATCCCCTTGAAGGAACGGGCGGTCGACCGCAAGTACGACCCGCTGGTGTGGCTGGGCTCGAAGATCAGGAGGCGGTCGGAGAGTTCATGAGTTCCGGGAGTTCATGAGGTGCGCGGACTCATGAGGAGGCCGATGACCTGTTCGAGGCTGTGTTCGGCGATCCCGCGCATGAAGGCGGGGTCCGGGAACGCGCCGACGTCGAGCAGGCGCAGCGGGCCGGTGGCCAGGGAGAGGTGCATGGCGAGCCGGTAGAGGCGCAGGCGGTTCGGGTCGAGGTCGGGGGCGGCCAGACTCCTGTACAGCGTCCCGAACCGCTGCCTCAGAAACACGTGCTCCCACTCGGCGTCGAAGTACAACAGGCCCTCGATGTCGATGAGCGCCGGTTCGCCGTCCGGGGTCACCAGCACGTGGTCCGGGCCGAGTTCGCCGTGGATGAGGGACAGGGGGCCGGTCCTCGGGCGGACCTCGGCCGCCAAATGCCGTACCAGCGACGTGAGTTCGCCGTGCAGGGCGGCGGCTCGCGGCTGTCGTACGACGAGGTCGTCGAGGTCGTGCAGTGCGCGGTCGGTGATGATCCGCTCGCACGAACTCCCGTGGGACACCCCGCCCTTGTCGACGACGTGGACCTTGCCGAGGCGGGGTCCGGTGGCGCCGTGCAGCACGCCGAGCAGGTCTCCGAGGCGGTCCAGGACCTCGGCCCCGGTCTCCGGGTCGCGGTCGAGGAGCACCTCCAGACTGTCGCCGCCCGGGTGTCCCCGTACGTCCTCGACGATCGCCGTGTCCGCCGGCAGGTGGGTGTGCGAGTGGTCGGCGTACAGGAGGCACGGGGTGCGGACTCCGACGGCCGCGAGGCGGTCGTGGGACGCCGTGAACAGGTCGAGGCCCGTGGCGTGGCCGAGGGGGTCGCGGTGGTCGACGGGTCCGGCGTCCCAGAGGTCCTCGTCCGGCGACCAGACGTACGCGATCACTGTCGTGCCGTCATCGAGGGCGAGCCGGTAGACGCCCTTCTTGCTGCCGCCGCGCACCCGGGTGACCCCGGTCGGCGAACGGTTCCGGCCGAGGGCGGCGCGGGCCAGCGGAGCGAGGTCGGCCCGGGTGAACTCCCTGCGGGTCGTGCCGGTCACGCGTCCACGCGCTCGCGCGTGGAAAGCATCTGGAGGTAGCCGCCCGCCACGATCATCACCATGTTGGCGAGGAAAGCGGCATCGACAAGGGCCGGGGAATCGTCGAACACGCCGAACGCCCCGTACGACATGCTCAGGAGCAGGCCCCCGCCGAAGAGAACCGTTCCGTAGCCCCGCAGTGCGGGCCGCAGGGTCCGGCGCCGCAGCCACGGCAGCAGCCAGCCGGTTGCGACCGCCACCGCACCGCACACGACCATGCCGCCCAGTAGCACTGCGGCCGTCACCGACAAGTACTCGTCCATCCCCCGCCCCCTTCGAACATTTCTGCGGGGACCTTACCCACTCTTCCTCTCCCGCCACCCCTGCCCCGCCCCGGTCGCGCGAGCGCGATCACCCCCATACGCTCACAAACGTGACGCCCTCCCTTACCCGGGGCCGGTCTCGGCGAGCCGCCTCCCACATACCCGCGCGCGTGGCGCACACCGCGCTCGGCGGGGTGATCGGGGTGATGTGGCTCGTGCTGCCCGGGATGACGTCGGACCACGAGAGGTACGGGGGGTACGAGGTACCCGTGTCGGCGGTCGGCAGCGCACCGGCCGTGTCCGACGGCTCCGGCGCCTCCGCCGTCGCAGCCCCGGAGGAGGAGTCCTCCACCGGCGACCTGGTCCTGCCCCTCGTGGTGGCGGGCACGGCGGTCGCGGTGGCCTCGTACGGCTACGCCCGCCGCAGACGCCGTACCCAAACCCGTACGACTCCCGCGCCCCCTCCGCTGCCTCCTGCCGCGCGGCCCACGGCCCCCGAACTCGACCGGCAGGCCCGCAAGTCGCTGGTCGCGGCCGACGACTGTGTACGCACGAGCCGTGAGGAACTCGGCTTCGTGGAGGGGCTGCTCGGCGCCGAGGCGGTCGCGCCGTTCACGGAGGCCGTGCGTTACGCCGAGGCCGAGCTGACGGCCGCCTTCCAACTGCGCCAGGCGTACGACGACAACCCGACGGACGCCTCCCGGAGCGCCCTGGACGAGATCGTCGCCCGGTGTGTGGACGCGGGACGGCGACTGGACGCGGAGGCCGCCGGCTTCGACCGCCTGCGCGCGCTGGAACAGGACATGACCGGCGCGCTCAGACACGCCGAGGTGCGCTTCCGGGAAATGACCGGCCGTACGGGAGCCGCCGAGGCCACCCTCGCCGACCTCCATGAGCGGTACGCGCCCACCGCCTCCTTCTCCGTCACGGGCCGGCTCGAACAGGCGAAGGACCGGCTGGTGTTCGCCACGACCGGGCTCAACCGGGCCCGTCAGTCCGCCGACCAGGGCGAACCGGACAGGGCTGTGCTGCATCTGCGCGCCGCCGAGGGTGCGATCGACCAGGCCGAGGTGTTCGTGGACGGCGTCGACCGTCTCGCGTCCGCACTGGCCGCCGCCGCGCAGGCCGTTCCGGACGCGCTGGACGAGGTGGAGGCCGCGGTCGTGGAGGCCCGTGAGCAGTTGGCCGAGGGTACGGGAGCGGGGGTGCCCGTCGGCGCGCTGGAGGGGCATGTCAGCCGTGCCCGGGCCACACTGGCCGCCGTACGGGGAGAAGCCGCCGCCGGGCCCTACGACCCCCTGGACGCCCTGCGCCGGGTCGCTGCGGTGTCCGCGCCCCTCGGGACGGTGCCCGGTGCCGTGCGGCTCGTCGCACGCTGTGCCACCGACGCGGCGGACGGCTTCGTGGGCACGCACCGGGGTGCGGTGGGTGCCGAGGCCCGGACCCGGCTGGCCGAGGCGCGCCGGCTGCTGGACCAGGACCCGGTCGAGGCCGACGCCTTCGCACGGCGGGCCCTTGAACTGGCCGAGCGGGACGTGCGCGCGCACGGGAATCCGTACGGTGGGCGGCCCGAGCACACGAACGGGGTCGCCGGGGCGGTCCTCGGCGGGATCCTGCTCGGCGATCTGCCGGACGCGGAGGGCGAGGCGCTGACCGGCGGCGCGCCGGGTTCGTTCGGCGGCCCCGCCACGCGTGCGCGGCGGGGTCTGACCCCGCCACGTAAGAACTCGCCGGGAATCCCGTAAGAGGGCCTGAGCGGGCCGAGGTGACGGGGCCGCAGGCCCCTCCAAGGGGCGCGGGGCTGTGACATTTGCGGCTCCGCCGCGTGGGCGCGACAAGCCACGACGAACCCGCAGGTTCCATACAGCCGAACCCGGCAGGGCCTCGTCAGAACAGACTCAGCAGTGCCTCCGCCGGGTCCGCGAGAACCGTTCCCGCGTCCGGCAAGGGAAGCTCGAACCACACCGTCTTCCCCCGGGGGGTCCTGCGGGAGCCCCAGGCCGCGCTGAGCAGGCCGACCAGCTGGAGTCCGCGTCCGCCCTCGTCGGTGTCACGGGCGCGGCGGCGGCGCGGCTGGACCAGGCCGGCGTCCCACACCTCGCACACCAGCATGCGGTCGAGAAGGAGCCGGAGCCGGATCTCGCCCTCGCCGTAGCGCAGGGCGTTGGTGACCAGCTCGCTGACCAGCAACTCCGTGGTGTCGATGAGGGGTTCGAGGCCCCAGGCGGTGAGCTGGGTGCGGGTGTACTCACGGGCGCGGCCCACGCTGCGCGGCTCGCGGGGCAGGGTCCAGTCGCCGACGGAATCGGCGGGCAGCCCTTGGACACGTGCCATCAGCAGGGCGATGTCGTCCTCGCCGTGGTGGGTGTCGAGGGTGCTGAGGACGTGGTCGCAGACGTCCTCCAGCTGCGGGGAGGGGTCGCGGAGGGCGCCGACGAACGCCTGCAGGCCCTCGTCGAGGGGGTGGTCGCGGGATTCGACCAGTCCATCCGTGTAGAGCGCCAACAGCGAACCTTCGGGTAGTTCGACCTCCACCTCCTCGAAGGGCTCGCCGCCGACGCCGAGCGGCATGCCCGGCGGCACGTCCAGCATCAACGCGTCCTCGCCCGGTTCGACGAGCACGGGCGGCAGATGGCCGGCGTTGGCGAAGGTGCACCTGCGGGTCACCGAGTCGTAGACCGCGTAGATACAGGTCGCGAGATACACCTCGGCGAGGTCGGCGTCGCGGGGCTGGCGGGCGGCGCGGGTGGCCTGCTGGACGCCACCGGGGGTGCCGAGGCCGCGCGCGATCTCGTCCAACGCCGAGAGGACCTCCGCCGGTTCGAGGTCGAGAAGCGCCAGGGTGCGGACGGCGGTGCGGAGTTCACCCATGGCGACGGCGGCGCGCAGCCCCCGTCCCATCACATCGCCGACCACCAACGCGGTGCGGTTGCCGGGAAGTTCGATGACGTCGAACCAGTCACCGCCGACCTCGGTGGCCGCGTTGCCGGGAAGGTAGCGGCAGGCGATGTCGAGGCCGGAGGCCTCCGGGTCGCCCGGGGGCAACAGGGAGCGCTGGAGGATCAGCGCCCGCTCGTGCTCACGCCGGTAGAGCCGGGCGTTGTCGATGCAGACGGCGGCCCGCGCGGCCAGCTCCCAGGCCAGCGACCGGTCCCGCTCCCCGAACGGCTCGCTGCCCTTCGTGCGGGAGAACTGCGCGAGGCCGACGACGGTGTCGTGGGCGACCATCGGGACGGCCAGCGTGGACTGGATGGCGCCGTTGTCCTCGGCGGGGACGAACTGCGGGCGGGCGGTGCGCAGTGCGTCCGCGCAGGGTGAGTTGAACGGGAAGTGGTGCACCGCGCCGACGCCCACGGGTTCCTGGCCGCCGGCGAACGGTGCGTCGGAGACGGCGCTGGCGAAGGCGACACGGCGGAGTTCGGCGCTGCCGTCGGCGAGCCCGGGCGGGGTCTCGTCGCCGGCCAGCAGTCCCTGGTAGAGATCGACGGTCGCGAGGTCGCAGAAGCCGGGGACGACGACGTCGAGGAGTTCGCGCGCTGTCGTTTCCAGGTCCAGGGAGTTCCCGATGCGGGAGCCGGCCTCGTTCAGAAGGGCGAGATTGCGCCGTGCGGCGGCGGCCTCGCGGGCGGCGGCGCGGCGGGCGGTGATGTCGAGGGCGAGCCAGGCGACACCGATGGGGCGGCCGGTGCCGCTGTGCACGCGGTACAGGTTGACCGACCAGTGCCGGCGCTCGTCGGAGCCGGGCACGACGCCGGTGATGTGCATGTCCGTTATCGAGTCACCGGTCTCCAGGACCCGCCGGAGCGTCGCCGAGACCCGCTCGGCCTCGGGAGAGCGCAGGTAGTCGTACACCCCGCGGCCCCGGTGGTCGTCGACATCGCCGCCGTAGATCGAGGCGAAGCGCTGGTTGGCGCGCCGGACCTTCAGATCGGTGTCGATCAGCAGGAAGCCGAACGGAGATTGGCCGAAAATCGCCTGCGAGGCTGCGAGGTCCGTCTCGATCTGCCTCAGCGTGCGGACATCGACGACGATGCATACGGCGGCCCTCTCGCCCTCCTCCGTCCGCGTCGGCATCACATAGACCTCGGCGAGCCCCTCCCGCCGGCCCCCCTCGCCCGGCTCGGGCTCACGGACGCGGAACGGGACCACGCCGGTCCACTCCCGGCCGTCGAGGATCTCCGCCATCTTCCGCTGGCCGCGCTCGCGCAGATCGGGGTCGATGAAGGCCTCGATGGGATCCATGCCCACGGCCCGGGCGGCGGGGATGCCGAAGATCTTCTCGGCGCGCAGGCTCCACTGGTCGACGAGGCCGTCGGGGCCGATGGAGAAGGACGCCACCTTTATGTAGTCGTAGATCGAGCCGGGGGGGCTGCTCTGCCACATGGGGTCACCTGTCACATCACGCGCGTGGTCCTGCGCGGTGTCACGTGTCGAGTCGTGCACCGGATCGCCCATGGTGTCACGCGTGGTTTCACGTGTCGCATCGCGTATCGCGTCACCGCCGACGGGGCCCATGTCGCCCGCCGCACGGCGTCGCGCACCGGTCGCGGCATCACCCGCGACCCCCGCACTCGCGCCGCCCGACGGGTCCTTGGACTCCGTGGCCTTCGCTGGTATCTCGCTCACGCGAACCGTCCCCTCCAGCTCACCGCGTCCGGCACCGGTCACCGGAGGCGGCTGCCCGCAGTATCCAGCACTACGGCGCCCCACAACACGGTGTTCACGATCACGGGACGATCCCGATGCTTTTCGGACCGGCCCGCGACAACACTCCCAGTCTTCTAACCAGGGGACCACCGGTCGAATCCCTATTGGCGACAACTGCCAGTGGCCTGAACCACACCGTCGACAGTGCGGGGGCGGGCGTACGGCCGCTGTTCACCCCGGCGCGCGGTTCACGGCGGTCAGGACGCCGGGTTCCCCGCCCGGTCGGGCCTCATCCCGGAACCGGCAATTCGAACCACACCGTCTTGCCCGCGTCGGCGGGGCGGGTGCCCCAGCGGCTCGACGAGTGGGCGACCAGCTGGAGTCCTCTGCCACCTTCCTCCTCTGGGCTGGCGGCGCGCTCGCGGGGCGGGTCGGGCAGCGGGTCGGAGACCTCGACCAGGAGCGTGGCCACGCCCCCGGCGGGCCGCACCAGCCGTACACCGATGGGCCCCGTGGCATGCCTCAGCGAGTTGGTCACCAGCTCGCTGACCAGCAGCGCGGCGATGTCACCGACGGCGTCGAGTCCCCAGTCGCGCAGTTGACCGCGGACGACCGCCCGGGCTCCGCGGACGGCGCCGGGCTCTGCGGGAAAGCTCCACTCTGCACAGTCGCCTTCGGTGTCGATCACGCCGATCACTTCCCAGGCAAGCGACCCACCCATGTCCGATTTCGTGGGGTTAATGGGCACATACCCGGTATTCGATGCCGATTACCGCCCCTAGGGGCGCACTGTGGCACGAACGGCGTAGGGGGCGCGCGCACCGGGTGCCCCACAGGTCCCACGAGCCGACGGCCGGCCCCGCGAGTCTCACCCCAGCCGGGCGACCGCTTCCCGTACCGCCGGCACGTCCTGATCCAGCCAGTCCACGTCCCAGATCTCGGCCGGGGTCAGCCAGCGCAGTTCGTCGTGGTCCTGGAGGGGCTTCGGCTCGGCCGAGCCGGCCGGGAGCCGCGCGGTCCACACCCGCAGGACGTACGGCGCCCTCAGGGGCCACTCCCCCGGGATGCGCTCGACGGGTTCCGCGTCGACACCCAGTTCCTCGCAGAGTTCGCGCACGAGGGCGTCCTCCGGCGCCTCACCCGGTTCGACCGGGCCGCGGCTCAGGCCGAACCCATCACCTCTCTCGTCCACCGCCACGAGCAGGACCGCACCGAAGGAGTTCCAGCATGACCACCCGCCGTCCCCGCAACCCTGGCGGCGAACGTGCCTCTTTGCGAGCCGCCGCCGACCGGCTCCTGGAAGGCACCCCCCTGCACTCGGAGTCCGGCCGACTCACCGTCACCGAGCTGCTGCGTGAATCCGGCCTGCGCCGGGACATCGCCTACGGCGACCACAAAGACCTGATCGAGGAGTTCCAGGCGAGGGCACGGACACAGCAACACACACACCGGCCCTCGCCCAGTCCCTGGCCGACGAGAACACGCAGTTGAGGCAGAAGCTGACGGATGCCACGTCCGCGCCGGCCAAGGAGCGCGAGGCCACCGCAGCCCTCCGCCGCCTCGTCGCCGAACTCGACCTGGAGCTGCATGCCGCCCGTGAGGGCAGCGGGCCCGCCCGAGTCACCAGCCTGCCGACGCACCACCGCCAGCCTCCCCGCAAGTGAACACGAGCACCGCGAGCGCCTCGGATCCGGACAACGAGCTGTCCAGCAGGAGGTCCTGGCTCAACACCGTCTCACCTCAATTCGCCGCCGGCCTTGAGGTCGTCGAAGAGCAGCTGGTCGACCGGTGGCACAAACGGGCGGTCCGCGTACGAGAACCAGGCCATCTCCTCGATCTCACTGCTCACCGCCAAGCTCCCCTGATAGTCCGCGGTGTAGCAGCTCATACGCACCACAGCGCCTCCCGGCAGATCGGGCACCTCGGCCTCGTACGTGCCCACGTGCAGCGCACTGTCCGGATCGAGGAGCACGGTCAGCTCCTCCTTGATCTCACGGAGCAGGGTCTCCAGGTCGCTCTCCGCGCCCTCCCGCTTGCCACCGGGGATGTAGAAGACTTCCTTCCCCCGGGGCCTGGCGCAGAGGATCCTGCCGCTCTCCACACGCACCCACGCCACCGTGTCGATCAGGACCGTCATCACTCCGCCTTCGCTATCCGAAACCCGCGTCAGGCAGGACCTTAACGAGACCGGCACGCGTCCGCCGGGCCGGTCTCAGCCCTCCAGGGCCGCGATCGCCTCGGCCAGCCACTGCTTCTCCTCGGCACCCGTCGCGCGGGCGATGCGCAGCATGCCCTGGCGGAAGAGATCCGGCGCCTCCTCGGCCCGCACCGGCTCGCCGTCGCGGTAGAAGAAGCTCGCCGGAGTGTCGAGAAAGGCCTGCCGGCGGCGGAGGACAGCGGCCTGCTCTGCCCGGTCGGGGAGGTACCGCAGGAACGCCAGCAGCGTGAAAAAACGCTGCCCATCGGTGATTTCGGCGTCCTTGGGGTCCCGGAGCCGGGCCTGCAGGTCAACGCGGCCCGCCTCGGTGAGGGAAAGGATCCGCCGGGGTGCCGCACCGCTTCCCGGCTCGGTGCGCTGCTCGACCAGACCCGCCTTCACCAGCCGGGTGATGGCCGGGTAGAGCGCACCGTCACTGACGGGGCGAATGTGGCCGCTGAGGCCCTGGATGCGAGCCTTCAACTCGTATCCGTGCAAGGGCTCCTCGCAGAGGGAACCCAGAATCGACAGCTCCAGCACGCGGCCGAACCCCTTCCTGCGCCTGTCCGGACACTTGCCCGTCCCATGCGGTCATGCTATCTCTTTTCGTTGTACCTCTATTCGAGGTACAACGAAAAGAGGGGGCGCGGTCGTGAGGGCAGCAGAGCACCGGCGCAAGCTGATGTCGTTGGCGTATCCGGTCTACTTCGAACTGCTCGCGGGCGTCACCGCCGGAATCATCAACATGCTCTGGGTGGCGAGGCTCGGCGGAGAGGCTGTCGCCGCGGTGGCCGTCGCCACCAACCTGGAGAACCTGCTGCTCGGCATCATCCTCGTCGCCGGGTCAGGCATGACCGTGCTGGTCGCGCGGGCCAGAGGTGCGGAGGATCCGGCAGCGATGCGATCCGCCGTGCGCGGCGGCTGGGCGCTGTGGGCAATCGTCACGCCCGTCGTCGCCATAGGCGGGTTTCTGTGCCGCGAGCCACTCGCCCGACTCGTGCTCGGGGGCAGCGAAGGCAGCTCGCTCCCCCTCGCCACCGGCTACTTCTCGATCGCATTGCCGGGAATTGCTGTGTTCTTCGCGACCAACGTCATCGACGGCATCCTCAAAGGCACGGGCGACACCCGTACCCCGATGAGACTCGCCATGCTCGCCAACGGACTGATCCTCGCGCTGGATCCCCTGCTCATCCTCGGGTTCGGGCTCGGGGTACGGGGGGCCGCGATCGCCACTGTGCTGGGCCGGACGGTTGCGCTTGCCTGCGGATTCATCGCGCTGCGCCGCAACGCCCTCCTACAGCAGGCAGCCAGGGCGCCCTTGGACCGGACCAGGTCACTCGGTTCCGATGCCCGTAGGACTGCCGCAACAGGGTTGCCCATGTCAGCCGATTTCGTCGTGCGGATGACGGGTGCGCTCGCCCTCGTAGCCATCGTCGCCCGGATCGGTGTCACCGAAGTCGCCGCCTACGGCATCGCGACCAAAGCCATGTACGTCGCGACCATGGCCTTCTACTCGGTACGTCAAGCCGCCGCCATCCGCACCGCCCACCTGCTCGGCACCGGACACGACGAGCGACGGGCCATCGGGCGGCAGGTGCTGCTCCTCGCCGGGGCGCTGGGGCTCGCGGCCACGCTGGCGCTGCTCACTGCCGGGCCGTGGATCATGCGGGCGTTCGGCAGCGAAGGCGCGGTAGCCGAGGCTGGCACGCTCTACCTCCGGTGCCTGGGGCCGTACCTGGTACTGCTCGCCTTTTTCATCGCGCTGGGCGGGGTGTTCGAAGGCAGCGGGGGCAGCCCCGCCCTCGCGCGGATCACCGCATGCGGGGTGATCCTTCAACTGGCGCTTGCTTACGGCCTGTCGGGTTCAGGACTGCCCGGCATCTGCTTGGCCATGGCAGCGTCCATGGCCCTACAGTGTGCGGCCGTTGCCGGGATGTACCGGCGCACGGCACTCCCGACGACCACCGGCCGCGACGGCAGTCGACCGAAAATCTCCGCCGCCACTTCCGACGACTCCACACCCGACAACCGACTTGCCTAATGAACGCCGGGCAGCTCCCAGCGGCCTGCCAGCTCGGGGGGGCGCACTGCGGCGTGCCGCGAGAAGGCGTCCGCCGCGCAGCAGGGCGGCGCCCACGACCACGACCTGCCCCTCGACCGCACGCTCCGACCGGGCCGCCGGTTCCGTCCGTTCCGTCATGAGCCGGAGCCTACGGGAGCCGGATCACCCGGCCCCGGTCACCCGGTCCGCCGGATCACCTGGTTCAGTTCTGCCCGATCCGCTCGACCCAGTAGAGCTGTTTGTGGCCGCGGTCGTCGAGGCTGTCGGCGATCTTCTGGGCCTCCGCACGGGTCGCGTACCGGCCCACACGGTAGCGATTGCCGTTGTCGTCCTGCCGTATGACGAGCCAGGGAAGTGTGATCGTCCCGTCGCTCATGGAGCCCCTCCACTTCCCGCCCCCGGCTTGCGCCGCGCCCCGCCCGCTAAGGAAACCGCAATCCGCATATGCCCGAGCCTACGCCTAACCTTTACGCAGCGAACACGGCTTTTCACAAAGAGGTACGCCAACCGGCCAGGGGTGAGGGGCGCACGACGCCGAACGCGCCGCCGAAAGAGCACGGTGTGTCCGGTCAGCGGCCCACCGCGCCCCACAGGGCGACCTGCGAAAACGGCCAGAATCCAACGGCCCGGCGGATCGCGGCGGTTGGTGGGGCAGCGGTGAAGGGGGAGCATCCGGGAGGCCAACCGCCCCCGGATGTGGGCTACTTCACCGGATCCGGGGGCTGCGGGGCTACTTCACCGGCAGGTGGTACGCCACCTGGTAACGGTCGGCGGGGATCACGACGTCGGCCGTCTCGACCGGGCGCCCCGAGGCGTAGAACGTGCGCTGCACGACGATCACCACATGCCCGGGGACACCGCCCAGGGCCTGCAGTTCCTCGGCGAGGCCGGGGCGGGCGCCGACCTCCTCCGTGACGTTGTCCACGATCACGTCGATGGCCGCCATGCGCTCGACGACACCCATACCGCCGAGCGGGCCCTCCTCGGGCAGCATCACCGGCGTACGGCCCGTGACGGCCAGGGGCTCCCACGAGGTGGACAGCATCATCACCTCGCCGGCGTCCCGGAAGACGTACTTCGTGCACATCACGCGGTCGCCGGGCAGGAGGGAGAGCCGCTCGGCGATGGCGCCGCTCACCGCGGTCTGCGCGCTGCTGGACTCCCAGGTGCCGCGCGCCTCGGCGTCGGACTGCTCCTGGCGGAACGGGGTCGCACCGCCGTCCGGACGGAAGCCGGAGCGGGCGATCCGGCGCGGCACGGGCCGCTCGCGCACATAGGTGCCCGATCCGGAGCGGCCCTCGACGAGGCCCTCGGCCATGAGCACCTTGCGGGCCTCCAGCGCGACCGTGTCCGAAACGCCGTACTCCTCCCTGATCCTGGCCTGGGAGGGGAGGCGGGTGTGCGGTGGCAGTGAACCGTCGACGATCTTGTTCCGCAGATCACCCGCTACACGCAGGTAGGCCGGCTGTTCACCGAATGTCACGGGCCGCTCCCATCAGGTTGTACAGACAGCGACAGCGTGGCAACCATGGGTTGTGACATGCAAGCAAAGGCCAGAGAATCACTCGATGTGATGACTTGCGTCGCCGGAACGCATTACGCGGGCGGACGGCAGCCATCCGGCCGGGCGCGACGCAGGCAGGTTCTCCCCGTTCCGGCAGCCGTCATACCTCGACGACGGTCACACCTCGGCCGTCACACCTCGATGCCGGTGTCCCCTTCGCCGGTGTCCCCTTCGCCGCCGTCCCCACTGCCGCCGTCCTCCGGGTCGTACGAGGGCGGGGTCGTCGCGAGCCCCAGAGCCTTGCGCGGGGTGACCGTACGGTCGGCGTCGAGCAACTCGCTGCCGGTGTCGTAGTGGTCGTAGAAGGTGTCGACGTCCGTGGCCTCGGCCGCCTTCGCCCACTCCTTGCGCGCGCTGCGCAGATCCTTCACGAGGGCGGCGACACTGGACGAGGCGGTAGGGGCGAACCGGTGTTCGGTGAGCAGGCGGGTCTGCTCGTCGAGCGCGGCCGTCACCCGCCGCGCCCACGCCTTGTGCCCGGGCAGGTCGTCGTCCACGTACTCCTCGTCGGGCGCCGTGTCCATCGCCGCGTTGAGCACGTGGGCCGCCTTCAGGTACGCCAGCTGGTCGGCGTCGAGCGTCGTCTCGTCGTTGCGCAGCGAGCCGGTGAGGGTGCCGTTCGGCTCGTAGTTGCCGAAGACGCAGGTCACCTCGCGGTCGCCGAGACGCCAGCTCTGGCCGGTCGGGGTGAGGTAGTAGACGTCGGCCTCGTCGGGCAGGGCCCAGGCGTCCATCGCGTACTGGTCCTCAAGGGCGTAGCACTTGTCGTCGGCGACCTCGGTGACACGGTCGTCGCCCGGGTAGGCACCGGCCGGCATCTTGAAGGTGGCGAACACCTCGCCGTCGTGCGTGCCGGAGCAGGGGACCTTGTCGACGTCGTAGGTGAGGCCCTCCAGGGAGCCGTCCGGCGAGTCGAAGCAGTCGCCCTTGACGAGGGAGAAGGTGCTGTTGTTCTCCTTGGCGGCGTCCTTGAAGCCGTCCCAGGCGCCGGAGAGGCCGTTGGTGCCGAGCACCAGGGCCCACAGCGCGAGCCCTACGGTCGACAGCACGGATCCGGCCACCGCCATGCCCTTCCCGCGCTCCCCCTTCTGCCGGATCTGCACGAGAGCGAAGATCCCGAGGACGAGGCCGAGGGCGGGCAGGAAGCAGAGGATGCCGAGCACGAGGGAGGCGATGGCGACGCCGTTGACGGGCGTCGGGCGGTTGTACGGGGAGTAGCCCTGGGGCCAGGGGGCGTAGGGGCCCTGGGGGTACTGGGCGTAGGGGTGCTGGGCTTGGCCCGGATACGAGGGGTACGGCGCCGGCGGCTGTGGCTGGTCGGGTCCGGGGGGCGGGGGTATGGCCACGAGTGCCGGGCTCCTCGTCGGGTGATGTGAACTGGCGTGCGACTTGGCGCATGGTAAGGGAGTTTCGCCCCCGCCGGACGGGATGGATACACCCGGGCCCGCGCTGGACAGAGGCAGCAAACGGGCAAGTGGGTGGGAAACCCCGTACGCAACTACTCTGCGTATATGACCCCACTGCCGGACTGTTACTGCCCCACGGACGGCACCCGTGTCCCCGGAGGCACCCTCACCTGGTGCTGCCCCCTCTGCCGGGGCCCCCTGGACCTCGACTTCGCACCCACCCCGGCGACCCTCAAGTCCCTCACCGGCAGGGTCAACTCCCTCTGGCGCTACGCGGAGACGCTCCCCCTCCCCACCCCCACCACAACTCTCGGCGAGGGCCGCACCCCTCTCGTGGAACTGCGGGAGGGCATCTCGGCGAAGCTCGACTTCCTGATGCCGACCCTGTCCTTCAAGGACCGGGGTGCGGTGCTCCTGGCCGAACTGGCCCTCCGGCTGAACCCCGGCCGGGTCGTCGCCGACAGCAGCGGCAACGCGGGTACGGCGATCGCCGCGTACTGCGCCCGCGCCCGGCTGCCCTGCACGGTGTACGTCCCCGAGGGCACCTCGGCGAAGAAGCTGGAGCAGATCGAGGCGCACGGGGCCCACGTGAACCTGGTCGACGGGGGCCGGGAGGCCGCTGCGGCGGCGGCCCGCGAGGCGGCGGACGCCCCCGGCACGTTCTACGCCTCCCACGTCTACAACCCGTACTTCCTGCACGGCACGAAGACGTACGTCCACGAGCTGTGGGAGGACATGGGAGGCCGGCTCCCGGACGTCGTCGTCGTGCCGGTCGGCAACGGCACCCTGCTGCTGGGCGCGGCCCTCGCCGTCGCCGAGCTGCACTCGGCGGGGCTCATCGACCGACGCCCGGCGCTGTACGCCGTGCAGGCCGCGGCGGTCGCCCCGCTCGCGCACGCCTGGACGGAGGGCGCCACCGACCTGACCGGCGCCGCCCCGCCCCCGCCGACACCCACCCTCGCCGAGGGCATCGCGATCCCCAACCCGCCCCGGGCCCGCCAGATCCTGCGCGCAGTGCGCGACTCGGGCGGCACGTTCCTCACGGTGACGGAGGATCAGATCCGGCACGCGCAAAGGGACCTGGCGTCCCGGGGGCTGTACGTGGAGTCGACCGGGGTCGCCTGCTGGGCGGCGGTGCGCGAGGCGTCGCTAGGGGCGCGAACGGCGGTGGTGCCGTTGTGCGGGGCGGGACTCAAGACGGGCCTGGCGCCGAACTGACGCCGGCCCGACGTCCGACCCGACCGGCTTCAGGCGTCGTCGAAGCCCGTCGCCCTCGCGCGCTTCTCCCAGCCGACGACATCACCCCGTACCTGTTCGAGATGTTCGAGTACGCCGGTGACCGCGTCGTCGCCGACAGGCAGTCGCAGCGGTGTCTCCTGCGCGTCGAGGGCGGCGAGGATCAGGGCCGCCGCCTTCGCCGGGTCGCCGGACTGGGTGCCGTCGCCCTCGCTGACCATCCGGCGGGTCGGGCCGACGGTGCGGACGTAGACGCCGAGATCGCGGCTGACGCCCGCCCGGCCGCTGTCGAACAACTCGGTCCTGAAGGCACCCGGTTCGACGATCAGTACCTTGATCCCGAACTGCCGGACCTCCGCCGCGAGCGCCTCGGACATGCCCTCCAGGGCGAACTTCGTCGCGCTGTACGCCCCGAAGCCAGGCGCGGAGAGCTGCCCGCCGACGCTGCTCATCTGCACGATCGCGCCCGTGCCCCGCTGCCGCATGTGCGGCAGCACGGCCCGTACGAGCGCGGCGGGCCCGAACACATGCAGGTCGAACAGGTCTCGCAGTTCGGCGTCGGTGGTCTCCTCGACGGCACCGACGTGTGTACGTCCCGCGTTGTTGACGAGCACGTCGATCCGCCCGTGCCACGCGACGACGTCCTCCACGGCGGTCCTGATCGCGGCCAGGTCGGTGACGTCCAGGCGCAGCGCCTGGACCTGTTTGGGGTGGGCGGCGACAAAGCCGTCCAGCGCGCCCGTCCTTCGTGCGGCACCGACGACCACGTCTCCCGCGGCGACCGCCGCCTCGGCGACGGCCCGCCCGAAACCACTGCTCGCACCTGTGATGAACCAGACCCTGCTCATGAGGTCAGCCCTCCCGTAGACCGCTGTCCGCTCACTGCGCCAACCCGCTCAGATGCTCGGGCAGCAGCCTAGACGGAGAGGGGCATCCACAGGGGGCGCACGCCTCCACACGGCCGAAACGGGCCCCGTCCGGCTTCAGTCCTCGCCCCTGACGACGTTCCCCTCGGCCCCTCGCCAGGTCTCCCCGGCGTCAGCGTCGAACGTGGCGCGCACGCAGGTACGTACGCCGCGTCCGCGCAGTCGGCGGGCCCTCGCCCAGCCGGTCTCGGCCCTGCGGACAGTGGTCCGCGTCTTCCTGACTTCCGCACTCACGGCGCTTCGACTTCCTTCCGTGTCCGGCCCGTTGGGGACCGCGTCGGTCCTGTGGCACCGGTTTGCCCGGTCACGTCCCCGGGTCCCCGTCCCGGGCGGTGGGAAACATGCCCACCGCCCGGCCCTCGGGCGTCAGTGCCGCGTCGGGTGCGCCGACCCGTCGCGGCCGACCGTCAGCGGTGCCGGGCGGTACGGGATGTACGCCGCCCCGTCCAGACCGAGCGCGGTGGCGGACCGCTGCAGCGCGGCCGGGGTGGCCACGTCGTCCCAGCGGCCGGTGTCGACGCGGTGTTCGAGGGCGTGCAGGGCGGCCACGGTCTCGGCGGTGGTGAACGCGCAGTGGCCCTGTCGCTCGACGTAGGCCTGCCGCAGCAGCGCACCGTCGCCCGAGGCGCGCACCCGGGCGGCGAAGCGGGTCTCCTGCTCCACCGGAACCAGGTTGTCGGCGGTGGTGTGGATGTCGAGCAGGGGCACCTCAAGCCCCTGACCGGCGGAGGACGTCCGCTGTGCGGTGCGGACGGCGGCGGGGTCGGCGGTGACCGTGGCGCCCTTGGTCAGCGTGCGCAGGTCGGCGCGCAGGTCGAGGCCGGCTGCCCGGTAGAGGGCGCGCACCTGGGGCGCGTGGGCGGAACCGTCGAGCAGGCGGGCGTAGTCGACGCCCCGGTTCCAGGAGTTGTTGCCGCCGACGGACTGCTCGATGGCGTACCGGCCGAACTCGACGAACGACAGGATGCCCTGCGCGAACCACGTGTACTGCTGCTCCTGCTGGCCCTCCCAGTCGGTCGGAGCGGGCCGGTCCTTCCCGGGTGCCCAGGCCGGCAGGTTGAGGAAGGCGGCGGCCAGCGCGACCCGGGCGCGGCCCTGCGGGGTGGCCTGGGCGGCGGTGACCGCCTTGGTGAGCAGGTCGGCGGTGGCGGCGGCCTCGGCCGGGGTGCCGAACCGTACGAGTTTCACGTCCTGTTCGGGCAGCAGCAGACGGGCGATCGTGTACTCGGCGTCCAGCTGGTAGTTGTCCAGGTCCGTGGCGCCCGCGACCAGACCGCAGGTGCCGAGCGCGCCGTCGATGATCCCGCCGCCGTCCCGGGCCAGTTGGGCGTTGACGAGCCCGCCCATCGACGTGCCCATGGCCAGCGTGCGCGACGGCTCGCCGATCTTCGCGGTGACGGCGTCGATGGTGGCGAACTGGTCCCGTGCGGCGCTGTTCAGGGCCCACATCGAGCCGTTGGGATCGTACGACGACCCGGCCAGCGCATAGCCCTGGGCGAGCAGCTCGACGCGTACGGCCTCGGTGGGGGCGTTCATGGCGACGGTGGGGCCGAAGCCGTGGCTGAACACCACGAGGGTGCCGTTCCAGTCGTCGGGGACGTCGGCGATCCAGGTGGCGCCGTCGGCGAGGGTGCCGGTGAGGTGGCCGGTGACGGCCGCATCCGGCTGGGCGGCCGACGAGGGGAGGGTGGTGAGCGCCACCGAGGTCAGCGTGGCCAGGACGGCCAGGGCGATACGCGAACCGGTGCGGCGGGGGCGGGGACGGGTGTCGGCGGGCATGGGGCGGCTCCTTGCGTGGGGGGTGGCCTACGGAGCGGGACCGTGCATGTGCTCAGTGCACTGAACGAAGACGTTGAGGAATGTAGGGCTCATTTATTGCGGCCGTCAAGATAATGCACAACAATCCGCGAGTCCCGAGTGCGGGCCGCGGTCATTCGGCCCTGATGTTGTCCACGAACACGACGCCGGTGGTCGCCGCGCCGCTCCCCCGGCCGAGGTACAGGTTGAACGCCGACACCTTGGCGAGATGAGCCGCGTCGAGCACGGCTCCGGCGTGTTCGGTGTCCCAGGGGGCGGGCGCGAACTCGCTGAAGGGTGCCGTGATGTCCTGCCCCTCCGTGTCGGCCAACAGGAACTGGCGCTCGAAGTAGACGCCGTCGGCGACGATCTGGAGCACCCCGCCGTTCTCGGAACCGTCGCCCCGCAGCCACAGCGCCAGGGACGTGAAGGCGGACCAGTCCGCGTCGACCGACCTGCCGATGCCGGTGTACTCGGCGCCGGTGAAGTCGTAGGCGTACGCCAGCCCGTAGGAGCCCGAGGCCTTGTGGTCGGCCGACAGGGTGGTGGTGTTGGAGTTGACGTGGCTGTACGCCTCGCTCAGGGTGACGTCGTCTCCGCCGTACCCCTCGAAGTCGTCGATCCACCCGGCGGGCAGGGGTTCGACCTCGCCGAGGAGGACCAGGGCCGAGTCGGTGAGCGTCTCGGCACCCACCCTCGCGTTCACCGTGAGGGTGATCGAGCCGGTGGCCGTCCAGGCCGGGTCGATCGGCAGGTCGCCCGAGTGGAAGCCGTCGGCGTCGAGGCGCAGCGGTCTGGCACGGCCGCCGTTCACGGAGCAGGTGACCCTGCTCGCCTTCGCGGATGTGATCCGCACCCGGACGGTGGTCCTGTCCGTCGTCACGCGCTGCCGATCCGTGGGAGTCACGAGGTGCATGAACGGGGTGTTCCCGACAGCGGTGGTGCGGGCGGAGAACACTCCCCGGAGATCGGCGGCGAAAAGGGTGTACGGGTCCCGGTGGTACTCGACGAAGTCCGGCAGCAGGGCATGGCCCGGGTACGGCACATAGGCGCGGGTGGTGCCTCCGAAGTTGGCCCAGGTGAGCATGTGGGTCACCTGACGGGCCAGCGGGTCCGCCCGGACGGCCTGCAGGAGTTGGGTGAACCACTTCGGGTTGCGGCTCTCGGGGCCGCTCTCCCCGAACTCGGTGAGGGCCGGCGCCTTGCCCCGCTCGTTCGCCGTCCGGACCACCATCGCCAGGTCCTTCACGAGGCCGTCCAGCCAGGCGGTCGAGCCTGCGGAGTCGTCGTAGGAGTCGTAGCCGAGGACGTCGACGAACCCGTCGCCCGGGTAGGTCTTGAGGTAGCCGGTGGGGTCGCCTCCGAATCCCGAGTTGGGCGAGTAGGCGTAGAGCAGGTTGTGGACGCCCCTGGTGTCGCGCAGGTACTCGACGGTGTAGCGGAACACCTCGATGTACTCGGCGGAGGTGGTGTGGCCGGCGCCCCACCAGAACCAGCCGCCGTTGTTCTCGTGGAAGGGGCGGAAGATCACCGGGATCGGGGTGCCGTCCGGCCGCCGCGCGCCCCTGACCGCCTTCGCGACGCGGTCGAGGAAGGCGTTGAAGTCCGCGTGCTTCGCGCCGCCGGGGAGGATCTGGCCGACCACTCGGCCCGTGGTGTCCCAGAAGTTCCCGCCGGTGACGAAGTTCGGCATGTGGGCGCTGAGGATGTTGATCCCGCCGCGTGCGTCCCCCTGCCGGATGCACCGGCTGAGCGCGGCGATGTTCTCGGCCTCGGTCGCGTCCCCGGACCCGGGCCGCTCGTCGCCGTCGAGGATGAGGGTGTCCCAGCCGAACACCGCGGGGTGGTCGCCCACCGCCGCCCTGGTGTCGGACGCCCTGCCGTCGGGAGTGGCGAAGGTGAAGCCGTAGGTGAGGTCGTGCTGGTGGCCGAACATGATCCCCTTGCCCTGCTGCCGCTTCAGGTACGCGAACAGCGCGCGGGTGGCGGGAGTCGCCCTGTCGTCGACGATCCGGACCGGGATCGGCGCACCGGTGGACACCGCGGAGGATGTGGCCGCGGCTGCCATCGGCGCCCGGGCGCCCGCTGCGATGGCGACCGTGGCGCCGATGAGGATGAACGCACGACGGTTCAGGGGCGGGTTGGGCATGTACGTCTCCTTTGACGTGGCTGATTCTCGTGACGGGAGGTGGCTCGCCCTCGGCGCTGCCGGGTGCCTTCGGGCATGGCGGTGCGCGGCGCGTCGGCCGTGCCCACGGTCCGTGTCACCGGGGGTGGGGAGGTGGTCGCCGCTGCCGTATGCCGGGGTGAGGGGCCGCTCGGGTCGCTGCCGGAGGGAGGCCCGCTCAGCCGGCCGTTTCCGTGCGGGCCCGGCTCACTTCGTGGCGCCCCGCGCGAACCCGTTGTAGATGTAGCGCTGGAGGAAGAGGAAGACGACGAGCGTGGGCACGATGACGAGGATCGCCCCCGCCGAGATGGCCTCCCAGTGGGCGCCGAAGGGGCCCTTGAAGCGGAACAGGGCCGTGGAGATGGTGCCCATGCCCTCGGAGGGCATGTAGAGGAAGGGAATGTAGAAGTCGTTGTAGACGGTGATGCCCTTGATGATGACGACGGTGGCGATCGCCGGTTTGAGCAGCGGGAAGATGATCCGCCAGTAGATGGTGAGCGCGTTCGCGCCGTCGAGCCGGGCGGCCTCGTCGAGGGAGACGGGGATCGAGCGGATGAACTGCAGGAAGATGTAGATGGACACGATGTCGGTGCCCATGTAGAGCAGGATCGGCGCCCAGCGCGTGTCGAAGAGACCGAAGCTGTTGACCACCTGGAAGGTGGCCACCTGCGTGGTCACGCCCGGTACCAGGGTGGCGACCAGGAACAGCCCCATGACCAGTTTCCGGCCGCAGAAGGTGAACCGGTCTATCGCGTACGCGGTCATCGAGCCGATGATCACCGTGCCGGTGATGGAGAACAGCAGGATGAAGGCGGTGTTCCCGAACGCCGACAGCATGTGGCCGTCGTTGAAGGCGGTGGCGTAGTTGGACCAGTTCAGCCAGTCGCCGGGGAGCCGGAAAGCACCTCCCCCTTCCGTCATCTCCTTCGATGTCTTCAGCGAGGTGAGGAACACGACGGACAGGGGGACCAGGACCACCAGCGAGGCGAGTACCAGGGACAGATAGATGAGGGCCGAGGCGATGCCCCGGGGGCGACGGCCGTCCACGTCGGTGCTCATACGAGGTCTGCCTTCCCGTCGGGCACGAGGCGGCGCTGGATCCAGGTGACCAGCAGAACGATCAGGAGCAGGACGACGGCCGCGGCGGAGGCCAGGCCGGTCTTGTTGAACTGGAACGCGAGCTTCACCGTCTGGATGACGAAGGTCGTGGTGCCCGTGGCGCCGCCGGTCATGATGTAGGGGATCTCGAACACCGACAGGGACCCGGACACGGCGAGGATCACGCTCAGGCTGATCACGGGCCGGATGCTCGGCACGATCAGGTACCGGAACTGGTGCCACCGTGTGGCGCCGTCGAGTTGGGCCGCCTCGTACAGCTCGCCCGGGATGGACTGGATCGCGCCCAGGAACAGCACGAAGTTCAGGCCGGTGAAGCGCCAGACGGACACGCCCGCCAGGGAGACGTTCGCGGACGTCGGATCGCCCAGCCAGGCGTGGTCGCTGCCCGTACCGAACCAGGACAGCACCGAGTCGAGGGTGCCGCCGTCCTGGAAGAAGTACAGGAAGACGAAGCCGATGGCGACGCCGTTGATGAGGTACGGGAAGAACAGGATTCCCTTGAAGAGGTTGCGCAGCCGCAGGTTGAAGCTCAGGACGGTCGCGAAGTACAGGGCGACGACGATCTGCACGACGGACGCGGCCAGGTAGTAGAAGCTGACGAAGAACACCCGGAACAGCTCGGGCCGGGTGAACAGCTCGCTGTAGTTCCCGGCGCCGACGAGGTGGATCTCCGGGCTGACGCCGTCCCAGTCGGTGAAGCTGTAATAGACCATGTTCGCCACGGGCACGTAGGTGAACGTGATCAGCAGAACCAGCGGGGCCAGCAGGAACAGCCAGGGAGTGACTCTGCTCAGCGGGCCGCGGCCGGGGGGACGGGAACGCCTCGTCGCCGCCCGGCGTACCGTGCGGGCGGCAGGGCTCTCCTTGCCCACGCCTGCGGTGGGCGTGTGTGTGGTGTGGGTCATGTCGGCCTTTCGGTCGTCCGCGGATGCGGTCGGCGGGCTGGGCCCGGCCCGGGGATCGCGGTCCCCGGGCCCGTGTGCCGCTCTCCGTCAGGAGCCCGCGGCCTTCTTCTCCGCCTCGCTCCACCTCTTGTCGAGGTCGGCGAAGTAGTCCTTCAGGCTGCCGCTCTGGACGCCGCGGGCCATGTCGACCAGCTTCTGCCGGTAGTCGGGCTTGCCCAGGCCGATCTCGGCGGCGTTGTCGATGGCGTTGACCTGGGCGCTCTTGGCCTCTGACCGTTCGAGGAGGGTGACACCGTTGTCCTCGAAGGGCTTCAGGGTGGCGGGCAGGGCGCCCGACCTGGCCGTCGGGATCGAGCCCTCGTTCTGCGCGAAGCCGGACTTCTCGGTGAACCAGTCGATCCATGCCCGCGCGGCGGCCTTGTGCTCGGAGTGGATGCTCACCGCCTGCTGGTAGTCGGACGAGAGGATCGCGCAGAACTTGCCGTCCTTCTGCGCGGGGAACGGCATGAACCCGATGTCGTCGGGGTTCTTCCCGGCCGTCTCGGCCGCGGCCTGCATCTGGCTGATGGCCCAGGAGCCGAGCTGCATGGTGGCGATCTCACCGCGGGCTATCAGCCCCTTGGAGTTCTCCCAGTTGGTGGTGGTGGGGTCCTTCTCGGAGAGCTTTTCGTGAACGGTGTCGTAGAGCAGGGTGTCGATGACGTTCAGGTCGGCGCCCTCGGCCCAGGGAGCGTCGGAGGTCGCCAGCTTGTCGTTGGCCTGCGCGTCGCAGGTGACCGAGCCGATGCCCGCGGTGCCGGCGGTCAGCGGCCACTGGTCCTTGAAGTTCGTGTAGTACGGCACCGCACCGGTCTTGGCCTTGACGGCCTTGAGGCCGACCAGGAACTCCTGCGGGCTGGTGGGCCAGGAGGTGACACCGGCCTTCTTCCACACGGCCTTGTTGTAGACGAACCCGTTGGCATTGCCCACGGTGGCGAGGCCGTACGCCTTGCCCGCGACGTCCGTGTTGCCGGTGAAGCGGTACTTCTCACTCAGCTCGGCGGTGCTGCCGAGCGAGGCGAAGAACGAGGGGTAGTCCTTCCTGGCGATGGCGTTCGGGATCATCAGCACGTCACCGTAGTTCTCGGTGTTCATGCGGATCTTGACCTCACCCTCGTAGTCGGTGATGGCCTCGAACTTCACCGTCACCTTCGGGTAGATCTTGTTGAATTCGGCTGCGTACTTTTTCATCGTGCCGTTCTGCACCAGGTCCGTACGGTGCGTCAGGACGGTGATGGTGCCGTCCACACTGCCCGGGTCCGTCGCGGCGGCAGCGGACTGGCCCTTCGGCGCCGCCGCCCCCGTGCACGACGTCGCGGTGAGCGCGGTGACGGCGACCAGTGCGGCGACGGCGAACGTCTTCCTCCCCATGTGCCCCAACTCCCTACAGATTGCGGCTCGGCCCGCCTTTGGGCTGTCGGCACTATGGCACCGAGAAATTGAACCGGTAAAGCTACCCTTCCTATCGCGATATCCAATCGTTATGCGAAGACCTCAGGAATGGCGTTTTGCACTGGATAAAAGCAAGGAAAAACAAATAAATAGGACACGGCAAGTGAAGCTATACCGGTTTATGGACAACGTTGGCATGGGTAGCTAGGTTGGCGTGCGCCGTTACCAGAAACAACCTTGCGTCTCGTGAGGGGAACCGCATATGAAGGACGTCACCCTGCTCAGTGACGGGTGGGGGCTGCGCCATGAGGACGCGGTGCTGCCTGCCCAGGTACCGGGCTGCGTACACACCGATCTGCTGACCGCGGGGCTCATTCCGGACCCTTTCCTCGGCACCGACGAGCACACCGTGGCCTGGGTCGGCGACCGGGCCTGGACGTACACCACCCGGCTCACCGCCGGGAACTCCCACGAGCGCACGGACCTGGTCTTCGAGGGCCTCGACACCGCGGCCGAGATCATCCTTGACCAGGAGGTTCTCGGCCGCACCCGCAACATGCACCGCACCCACCGGTTCGACGTCACCGGCCGCGGCGGGGAGCTCCGGGTGCGCTTCGACCCGGCCCGCGAGGAGGCGGAGGCGGTACGCGCGGCGGTCGGCGACCGGCCCAACGTCTATCCCGAACCGTCCCAGTACATCCGCAAGATGGCGTGCGGTTTTGGCTGGGACTGGGGCCCCACCGTCGTCACCGCCGGGATCTGGCGGCCCGCCCGGCTGGAGCACTGGTCGACCGCCCGGATCGCCGGGGTCCGCCCCCTGGTCACGGTCACCGGGACTCACGGCCGGGTGGAGGCGCACCTCACGGTGGAGCGCACCGCCACCGGCCACGGGCGCCCCCTGACCGCGCGGGCCTCGGTGGCCGGCGTCGACACCGAGATCACCTTCGAGGGCACCGAGGCGACCCTCACCCTGGACGTCTCCGAGCCGGAGCTGTGGTGGCCGCGCGGCCACGGCGAACAACCGCTGTACGACCTGACGGTCACCCTCGCCGACGGCACCGCCCCGCTCGACACCTGGCACCGCCGCATCGGCTTCCGCACGGTCGAGCTGGACCGCACGGCCGACGAGCACGGCACCGGCTTCACCCTCGTCGTCAACGGGGTGCGCCTCTTCGCCCGGGGCGTCAACTGGATCCCCGACGACGTCCTGCCCTCCCGCGTCACCCCGGAGCGCTACCGCCATCGCCTCACCCAGGCCGCCGCGGCGAACATCGACCTCGTCCGCGTCTGGGGCGGCGGCATCTACGAGGACGACGCCTTCTACGACGTGTGCGACGAACTCGGGCTGATGGTCTGGCAGGACTTCCTGTTCGCCTGCTCCGCCTACCCCGAGGAGCAGCCGCTGCGCGGCGAGGTGGAGGCCGAGGCGCGGGAGAACGTCGTACGCCTGATGCCGCACCCCTCGCTCGTGCTGTGGAACGGCAACAACGAGAACCTCTGGGGCTTCCGGGACTGGGGCTGGGAGTCCGAACTCGCCGGTGACTCCTGGGGCGAGGGGTACTACCTGGGCCTGCTGCCGCGTGTCGTCGCCGAGTTGGACCCGACCCGGCCGTACACGGCGGGCAGCCCCTGGTCCGGTTCCTGGGACCATCATCCCAACGACCCGGCACACGGCACCCACCACTCCTGGGAGGTGTGGAACCGCCGGGACTTCGCCGAGTACCGCGACAGCGTGCCCCGGTTCGTCGCCGAGTTCGGCTGGCAGGCGCCGCCCGCGCTGGCCACCCTGCGCCGCGCGCTGCCCGGCGAGGATCTCGCCCCGGACTCGCCCGGCATGCTCCACCACCAGAAGGCCGAGGACGGAAACGGCAAGCTCGACCGTGGGGTCGCCCGCCATTTCGCCTTCCCCGAGGGCGACTTCGACCGCTGGCACTACCTGACACAGCTGGTCCAGGCCCGGGCCGTCGCCGCCGGCATCGAGCACTGGCGCTCCCACTGGCCGGTCTGCGCGGGCACCGTCGTATGGCAGCTGAACGACTGCTGGCCGGTCAGCTCCTGGGCGGCCATCGACGGGGACGGCCGGCTCAAGCCGCTCTACCACGAGCTGCGACGCGTGTACGCGGACCGGTTGCTCACCCTCCAGCCCACCCCGGACGGTGTCGTGCTGGCCCTGGCCAACCAGTCGGCAGAGACCTGGGCGGCCCGGGTCACCGTGCGCCGGACGACCGCCGACGGCACGGTCACGGCGGAGGCGACGCTCGGGGCCGATGTGGACGCGCGCGGCGCGGTACGCCTGCCCCTTCCCGAGGACCTCGCGCTGGGCACCGAGGGCTACAAGGAGTTCCTGGTGGCGGACGCCGACGGACTGCGCGCGCTGCACTTCGCCGTGCCGGACCGCGAGTTCGCCTACCCGAAGCCGCTGTTCGACGTACAGGTGGAGAAGGTCGGCGGCTCAGGATCGGACGCTACAGTCGACGTCGTGGTCACAGCACGCACCCTGGTACGCGATCTCCTTCTGCAGCCCGACCGTCTCTCCCCGGAGGCGGTGGCCGACACGGGTCTGGTCACCCTGCTCCGCGGCGAGCAGGTCCGCATCAGGGTCGGGGGCTGGGCCGAACCCACCGTCGACGGTGCCCGCTCGGCGATCTTCTGCGTGGACCCGGCGTGAGTGCTCCCACCCAACGCGTCACCATCAAGGACGTCGCGGCCCGGGCCGGTGTGTCGAAGGGGGCGGTGTCCCTCGCCTTCAACGGCAGGCCCGGAGTGTCCGACACGACCCGGGACCGCATCTTCCAGGCGGCCCGGGAGCTCGGCTGGTCGCCCAACGTGCGGGCTCGCGGCCTGTCGTCCGGCGCCAGGGTGGACACCGTCGGCCTCGCGATCTGCCGGCCGGCCCGGCTGCTCGGCCTGGAACCCTTCTACATGGAGTTCATCTCCGGGGTCGAGAGCGTGCTGGCCGAGCGGTCCTGCTCGCTCCTGCTGCACCTGGTACGGGACGTGGACGAGGAGATCGCACTCCAACAACGGTGGTGGCAGGGCCAGCAGATCGGCGGTTCGATCCTGGTCGACCTCCGCGAGAACGACCCCCGCGTGCCCGCGCTGCGGGCCATCGGTCTCCCCGCGGTGGCGGTCGCCCACCCGTCGCTGACGGGCGGCTTCACCTCGGTGTGGACGGACGACGCCACCGCCGCCACCGAGGCCGTACGGTATCTGGCGGCCCTCGGCCATCGCCGCATCGCCCGGGTCGGCGGGCCCGCCGGGCTCGGCCACAGCGCCATCCGCGCGAAGGCGTTCGTCGAGGCCACGCGAGCCCTGGGCATCGCCGACGACCTTCAGATCGCCACGGGTTACGAGGGCGAGGAGGGAGCCCGCGCCACCCGTTCGCTGCTGCTGATGGCCGACCGGCCGACGGCCATCCTCTACGACAACGACATCATGGCCGTCGCCGGAAACGCCGTCGCCGCGGAACTGGGCCTCTCGGTGCCGCGCGATCTCTCCCTGCTCGCCTGGGACGACTCCCAGCTGTGCCGGCTGACCCACCCCCCGCTGTCCGCGATGAGCCACGACGTGCACGGGTTCGGCGCCGACGTGGCCCGAACCCTGTTCGCGGTCATAGACGACGAGAACCCTGTGTCCCACCAGGTCGCCACCCCCTCGCTCACCCCGCGCGGATCGACGGCACCGCCTCTGGGGTAGGGGGTAGGACCGGGATCTGCCGCGGCCCGGAGGGGGCGGGGCCCGCCCTCAGCGGAGTGGGTGGGCCCCTTCCGATCTGCGGGTTCGGCGCCCACTCGGCCCGGGTGTCGCTCCCCTCGGCCGCATGGCAGAACCGTCCCACGAAGACGGAGGAACCTCGGTCTTCAGCGTGCCCCGCGTGCCTCCGGCCATCGGATCGGGACTTGGGACGCTCATCACACTCTGCACACCCGCCACAAGAACATCTGACTAGTCAGATAACATCTCGTCAGACGAACCGCTCGCGTCCAGCGAGCCCTCTTCTCGACCGACGAGCGAAGAGCCCTGATGAGCACGCCGTACCAGAACACCGGCTTCGCCGTTTCCACTTCTGCCGTCCCGGCCGAGGCGCTCCGCCGCCCGTACGCCGGGAACACCCCTGCCCCCACGCAGAGAGGCTTACCCAAGTGACCAGCCTTCCCAGTCGACGCCACCTCCTCGCCACCGGAGCGGGCGCCGCGCTCGGCCTCGGCGCGCTCGGCGCCACCGCGTCCCCCGCCGTGGCCGCCCCGGCCACAGCCGCGCACGGCGCCGGTGCGGAGGAGACCAGGACCCTCGACGAGCTGTACCAGGCCGCCATCGCCGAAGGCGGCAAGCTCGTGATCTACGCGGGCGGCGACCTCGCCAACTCGGGCAGCGGTGCCGGCGCCCGGACCGCCTTCCGCCAGCGGTTCCCCCAGATCGACCTCGACCTCATCGTGGACTACAGCAAGTACCACGACGTCCGCGTGGACAACCAGTTCGCCACCGACACCCTGGTCCCCGACCTGGTGCAGCTGCAGACGCTGCACGACTTCACCCGCTGGAAGCGCCAGGGACGGCTGCTGCACTACAAGCCCGCCGGCTTCGGCAAGCTCCACAAGAAGTTCAGGGACCCGGACGGTGCCTGGGTGGCCGGCATGGTCATCGCCTTCAGCTACCTGTACGACGTGGCGGCGGCCGGGACCGACGCGCCGCGGACGCCGCTGGACATGGTCGACCCGCGCTGGAAGGGCGCCATCGCCTCCTCCTACCCGCACGACGACGACGCGGTACTCTACCTGTTCGCCCTCTACGCCGAGACCTACGGCTGGGACTGGATGGCCGACTTCGCCGCCCAGCAGCCGCAGTTCGCCCGCGGCTCCTTCTCCCCCGGCACCGCGGTCACCAACAAGCAGAAGATCATCGGCGTCGGCACGGGCGGCAACCCGCTCGCCACCAGCCCGAACCGCTGGATGATGACCGACGGGCACCCGTTCATGGCGTGGGGACAGCGGCTCGCGATCCTGAAGCAGGCCGCCAACCCCACGGCGGCCAAACTCTACCTCAACTGGCAGCTGTCCACCGAGCGTCAGAACTCCAACGGCTGGTCGGTGCGCACGGACATCGCGCCGCCCACCGGCCTGAAGCCGGTCTGGGAGTACCCGAACGCCAACCTGGACGGGTTCCCCCGCTTCATGGAGGACCGGGCCCAGGTCGAGCGCCTGAAGCAGACCTTCGCCCTCTACTTCGGCGAGGTCAAGGGCGACCCGACACCCGGCTGGCCCGGCCTGCACCCGGGCGCCTGACCGCCCAGCAGAATCGGTTCCGTTCCGGCTCGACGGCCTGGGGTCGCATCACGACGTCCTCGTCATCCCCATCCACCCACCCCTCGGTGGGTGGGGATGCCCCACCCCGGCCACGCGGTGGACGTCGCGTCGACTCCCGCAGGATTCCCGGTCGCACGAGACGGAACCTCCCCCCTCTCCTATGCCGGTCCCCCACCAAGGAGTCACGCGCATGACCGAATCCCAGGCCGACGGACCCCGCCGGGCACCGTCCCAGAGCCACCCTGACGACGCCCTCACCCGCCGCCGCCTCTGGCGACTCGGCGCCGCCACGGCGCTCACCGCCGGCGCGGCAGCCTTGCTCCCGGCAAGCACCTCGGCAGCCTCGGCAGCCACGAGCAGGACCCGGACCGCACAGGAGTACTTCGACCGGGCCGCCGAACTGGCCGGCGACAACCCCGTCCTCAAGGGCTTCGTCAGCGCGCTCACCGTCGGCAACGTCCCTCCCCGGCCCCCGGCTCCCGCACCGCTGCGGATCTTCGACAACGTCGCGGTGGTGAGCGTCGGCTGGGTGTCCGCCACCGCGATCCTCACCTCACGGGGAATCATCCTCATCGACGCCCTCAACACACCTGCCGAAGCAGCACAGTTCATCATCCCGGGCCTGCGCGACGTGGGAGCCGACCCCTCGACGATCAGGTATGTCGTCGTCACCCACGGCCACCTCGATCACTTCGGCGGCGCCCAGTACCTGGCCGACCAGTACGGCGCCCGCGTCATGATGGCGCCGGCCGACTGGGACCTCCTCGCCACCACCTCCCCCGCGAACGCCCCCGTCCGCGACCTCGACATCGCCGACGGCCAGAAACTCACCCTCGGCGACACGACCGTCACCCTCAACCACACACCGGGCCACACACCCGGCACCGTTTCCCCGGTGTTCCCCGCCCACTGGCAGGGCCGCCGGCACACCGCCATGCTCTGGGGCGGCACCAACCCGCCCGTGGCCACCACCAGCAAGGAGACTATCTCGCCTCCGCCCTCGCCTTCGCCTCCCGGATGAGGCGAGCCGGGGTCGACGTCGAGCTGAGCAACCACGGCTTCGCCGACTACGGCCTGGAGCGCATGGAAGAACTGCGCAACGCCCCAGGCAGCTCCAAGAATCCGTTCATCATGGGCACCGCGGGGACACAGCGCCTCATGAAAGTCATCGAGAACATGATGCGCGGCCGCATAGCTCTGGACCGGGAGAGCAGCACCACCACACCGACAGTCACGGCAGCGGCCGGCACACGCACCGCGGCCTGCTGCTGACGATCGAAGGGGGCCGAGGTGTCCGCGAAGTCCGAGGTCGGCCGGCGCGAACACCCCAAGGGCGGTCCGGGTGGTGAAGGGCCGCCCGCTCCCGGACCGCTGGACCCGCCAGAACCGGCACACCGCGGGGGCCGACCGCGTGGTGGCGGACCGCCCGGCAGTGCGCGGGCGAGCCTCCGTAAGGAGTCGCCCGGCCATGAACCAGAGGGATACAAGGGATACAGGGGATGCAAGGGACGCAAGGTCGCCGTCACCGATCGCATCGGCCTTGAGAAGCAGATCCCGGGCTCCAAGCAGCGACCGCGGAGACCGTCATCCGGACCGACGGAGTCGCGCCCTCTCGCGCGGGCCTCGCGGTGCGGGCGCCGGCATCGTCCGAGCTCCCCAGCAGGTCAGCGCCGGATCAGGACGCGAATGCGGAAGGGGTCGGACTCGCCGGAGCCCGACCCCTTGCGACCTGCGCGCTCGACGGATTGCCCGGCACGCAGCAAGCGGACGATTACACGTTGAACCGGAACTCCACCACGTCCCCGTCCTGCATCACGTACTCCTTGCCCTCCATACGTGCCTTGCCCTTGGCGCGGGCCTCGGCCACCGAGCCCGTTTCCACCAGGTCCTCGAAGGAGATGACCTCCGCCTTGATGAAGCCCTTCTGGAAGTCGGTGTGGATGACTCCGGCGGCCTCGGGGGCGGTGGCGCCCTTCTTGATGGTCCAGGCGCGGGATTCCTTGGGGCCGGCCGTCAGGTAGGTCTGCAGGCCCAGGGTGTCGAAGCCGACTCGGGCCAGGGTCGCCATGCCGGGCTCCTCGACGCCCACCGACTCCAGGAGCTCCATCGCCTCCTCCTCGTCGAGCTCGGCGAGGTCCGCCTCCAGCTTGGCGTTGAGGAAGATCGCCTCGGCGGGGGCGACCAGGGCGCGCTGCTCCGCCTTGAAGTCCTCGTCGACCAGTTCGTCCTCGTCGACGTTGAAGACGTAGAGGAAGGGCTTGGTGGTGAGGAGGTGCAGGTCGTGGAGGAGTTCCTCGTTGCCGGAGCCCTGGACGATGCCCTGCGAGAAGAGCGTGTCGCCCTTCTCCAGGATCTCCTTCGCCGCCTCGACCGCCGCGACCTTCGGCCCGATGTCCTTCTTGATGCGCGACTCCCGCTGGAGACGCGGCAGGACCTTCTCGATCGTCTGGAGGTCCGCGAGGATCAGCTCGGTGTTGATCGTCTCGATGTCGTCCTTCGGCGAGACCTTGCCGTCGACATGCACGACGTTCTCGTCGTGGAAGGCACGGATGACCTGGCAGATCGCGTCGGACTCACGGATGTTCGCGAGGAACTTGTTGCCCAGGCCCTCGCCCTCCGAGGCACCCTTCACGATGCCCGCGATGTCGACGAAGTCGACGGTCGCCGGAAGGATCTTCTGGGAGCCGAAGATCTCGGCCAGCTTCGCGAGGCGCGCGTCCGGGACACCGACCACGCCGACGTTCGGCTCGATCGTGGCGAACGGGTAGTTGGCCGCCAGCACGTCGTTCTTGGTCAGGGCGTTGAACATGGTCGACTTGCCGACATTCGGCAGACCGACGATTCCGATCGTGAGCGACACGTTGCGACTTCCCGTACGAGAGGAGGGTGAGGTGAGGAGGGTGGAGACGGTCCCTCAGTCTACGGGCTGACGTGACCCCTCACCGGCGACGTATCGAACGCTTGGCCAAGGCCGGTCCGTCGGCGTGTCATGGGCGCTTGTTCGGCGCGTATTCGGCGTGTCTGAGGGGCTGTTCCGTGCACGCGCCGACCTAGGTTGGACCAGTGGAGCAACACAGGATCCGACCCCGTACCCCGCACTCCGGCCCCGCCCGGCCCGGCCGCGGCACCTCGCCGGACCCGCGCGGCGGCCGTGCCGCAGGGCAGGCGGCGGCCGGATCCCGGCGCGCTCCGGCCACCGCCCGGCGGTCCGCCCCGCCGTTCGTGCAGGCTCTGCGGCGGATGCCGAACCCCCGGCTCACCGGGCTCGGCGGCGGGCTGTTCTGCACCGCGGTGATGTTCGCGCTCGGCTGTCTCGACCAGTTGCTGTTCGGGGCGTCCCTGACCGTCTACAGCGTGTTGTTCCTGCCGGTGTGCGTGCTGACCGCGGCCTGGGTGCGGGGTGCGGACCTGGTGACCGCGCCCGTCGTCGTACCCATCGCGTTCACCGTGGGCCTGCTGCCCGTGGCCGACGGTGACGGCGGGATCTTCTCCCACCTGATGGGCATCGTCACCGCGCTCGCCACCGAGGCCGGGTGGCTGTACGGGGGAACGCTCGTCGCGGGCGTCATCGCGACCGTCCGGAAGGTCCGCCTGATGAACCGGCGGCCGGGACGGGCCCGTATGCCCGTGTGAGGCACCGGGTTCGCCACCCGCCCCGCGTCCTCCCGCCCGGTCACGCCTCCTTGGACGCCCGCATCGCCGCGCCCACGATCCCCGCGTTGTTCTGCAGCTCCGCCGGGACGATCTCCGCCTTGATGCCCTCGATCAGCGGCAGGAACTTCTGGGACTTGCGGCTGACACCGCCGCCGATGATGAAAAGCTCCGGGGAGAACAGCATCTCCACGTGGGCCAGGTACTTCTGGACGCGGTGGGCCCAGTGCTCCCACGTCAGCTCGTTGTCGTCCTTGGCCTTGGTGGACGCCCGGGTCTCCGCGTCGTGGCCGTGCAGCTCCAGATGGCCCAGTTCCGTGTTCGGGACCAGGACGCCCTCGACGAAGAGGGCGCTGCCGATGCCCGTGCCGAAGGTGAGGAGGGCGACCGTGCCTCTGCGGTCGCGGCCGGCGCCGAACTGCATCTCGGCGACGCCCGCCGCGTCCGCGTCGTTCAGCACCGTCACCGGGAGGCCGCCCAGCCGGTCGCTCAGCAACGCGCGCGCGTCCTTGTCGATCCAGTCCTTGTCGACGTTCGCCGCCGTACGGATCGTCGAGCCGCCGGTGACCACGCCGGGGAAGGTGATGCCGACCGGACCCGTCCAGCCGAAGTGGTCGACGACCTCCTTCACGCCGTCCGCCACCGCGTCGGGTGTGGCCGGTTGCGGAGTGAGCACCTTGAAGCGCTCCTCCGCGAGGGCGCCCCTGTCCAGGTCCACAGGGGCGCCCTTGATCCCTGACCCGCCGATGTCCACGCCGAAGATGTGCATGGCTCTACGTTACGGCGTAGGACTGACAGTCACTCGCCCGAGGGGGGCGTTGCGGTCCGGGGCGCGGTGGCACCCGTGCGCTGGGCCACCAGCTCCGCCGCCTCCGCGCGCAGGTCGCGGCGCAGCTCCTTCGGCAGCGAGAACGTGATGGACTCCTCGGCCGCCTTGACGAGCTCGACGTCCTCGAAGCCGCGCTGCGACAGGTACTCCAGGACCTGCTCGACCAGGATCTCGGGGACCGACGCGCCCGAGGTGACGCCGACCGTCGACACGCCGTCCAGCCAGGCCTCGTCGATCTCGTCGGCGAAGTCCACGAGGTACGCCTCGCGGGAGCCTGCGAGCTTCGCGACCTCGACCAGCCGGACCGAGTTCGAGGAGTTCTTGGAGCCGACGACGATCACCAGTTCCGCCTCCGCGCCCATCTGCTTCACCGCGAGCTGACGGTTCTGGGTGGCGTAGCAGATGTCGTCGCTGGGCGGGGAGATCAGCTGCGGGAACTTCTCCTTGAGGGCGTCGACGGTCTCCATCGTCTCGTCCACGGAGAGGGTGGTCTGGGACAGCCAGACGACCCTCGACGGGTCTCGGACCTCGACCTTGGCGACGTCCTTCGGGCCGTCGACCAGCGTGATGTGGTCCGGGGCCTCGCCGGAGGTGCCGATGACCTCCTCGTGGCCCTCGTGGCCGATCAGGAGGATGTCGTAGTCCTCGCCCGCGAAGCGGACGGCTTCCTTGTGGACCTTGGTGACGAGGGGGCAGGTCGCGTCGATGGTCGCGAGCTTGCCCGCGGCGGCCTCGTCGTGCACGACCGGGGCGACTCCGTGGGCGGAGAACATGACGATGGACCCCTCGGGGACCTCCGCGGTGCGCTCGACGAAGATCGCGCCCTTCTTTTCGAGGGTCTGTACGACGTATTTGTTGTGCACGATCTCGTGCCGGACATAGATGGGGGCCCCGTACTGTTCGAGGGCCTTCTCGACGGCGATCACGGCGCGGTCCACGCCCGCGCAGTAGCCCCGGGGGGCGGCGAGCAGGACACGGCGGCCAGGCGAAGCAGTCATGTGAACCATCGTAAGGCCGCGCTCCGCGCGGCAACGATCGTGTACCTGGGGGCTGCGCCCCCAGACCCCGCTTCGGCCCTGAACGGGCCTCGTCCTCAAACGCCGGACGGGCTGAGGATGCTGGCCCACGCTGAAACGGAAACAGCGTGCCTCGGTGATGTCAGTGGCGACCATTAGTCTCGGCGTATGGCTCTCAACACGTCCGCTGACGCTCCGCTGCCCGTCGGCGAGGTGTCGCGGCTCATCGGGGGGTGGATCGACCGGCTCGGTGCCGTGTGGGTCGAGGGGCAGATCACCCAGTTGTCGCGGCGGCCCGGTGCCGGCGTGGTGTTTCTGACGTTGCGTGATCCCTCTCACGACATCTCCGTGGCCGTCACCTGCTACCGGCAGGTGTTCGACACCGTCGCCGATGTGGTGAGCGAGGGGGCCCGGGTCGTCGTGCTCGCCAAACCCGAGTGGTACGCGCCCAGGGGACAGTTGTCGCTGCGGGCCACCGAGATACGGCCGGTCGGGGTCGGGGAACTGCTCGCCCGGCTGGAGCAGTTGAAGAAGGCCCTGGGCAACGAGGGGCTGTTCGCCGCCGAGCGGAAGAAGTCGCTGCCCTTTCTGCCCCACCTCGTCGGGCTCGTGTGCGGCCGGGCCTCCGCCGCCGAGCGGGACGTCCTGGAGAACGCCCGGCGGCGCTGGCCCGCCGTCCGCTTCGAGGTGCGCAACGTCGCCGTACAGGGCGTGCACGCCGTACCGCAGGTCGTCCAGGCCGTGAAGGAGCTGGACGATCTCGACGAGGTGGATGTGATCGTCGTGGCCCGGGGCGGCGGGAGCGTGGAGGACCTGCTGCCCTTCTCCGACGAGCAGCTCGTGCGGACCGTCGCCGCGTGTCGTACGCCTGTCGTCTCCGCCATCGGGCACGAGCCCGACCATCCGCTGCTCGACTACGTGGCGGATCTGCGGGCCTCCACTCCCACCGACGCCGCCAAGAAGGTCGTACCGGATGTGGGCGAGGAGTACGAGCGGGTGCGGTTGCTGCTCGACCGGGCCCGACGGTCCGTCCACGCCTTCGTCGAGCGGGAGGAGCGCGGGCTCGCGCACGCCCTCTCCCGGCCCGCGATGGAGGATCCGCACCGGATGATCGACGAGCGGGCCGACCATGTCGTCTCCCTCGTCGAACGGGCGCGGCGCACCCTCGGCCATCTCCTCGACCGCGCGGACTCCGAGCTGTCCCACACCCACGCGCGCGTGGTGGGTCTCTCCCCCGCCGCGACCCTGCGGCGCGGGTACGCGGTGCTGCAGCGGGCCGACGGGCACGTGGTCCGGGATCCGGGCGAGGTGGCGGCCGACGAGACGCTGCGGGCGCGGGTCGCCGAGGGTGAGTTCACTGTCCGAGTCGATGTCTAGGGTGGGCGCATGACCAGCAACGTGAGTGAGTCGCTCGGCTATGAGCAGGCGCGGGACGAGCTGATCGACGTCGTGCGGCGACTGGAGGTGGGCGGTACGACGCTGGAGGAGTCCCTCGCCCTGTGGGAGCGTGGCGAGGAGCTGGCCAAGGTGTGCCGGCAGTGGCTGGAAGGGGCGCGCAAGCGGCTCGACGCGGCCCTGGCCGAGGAGAATCCCGAGACGGGGAGCGACGACGAGGACGACTCCAGCACCGGCTCCGGCTGATCCGGCGGCGCTCGGCGTGCCTCGCTGTGCCTCGCTGTGCCTCGCTTCCTGTGAAGCGGATCACCATTCAGCGACTTTTGTTGAACCTTGAACTTTCCCTTTGTACTGTCGATGATGTCAGCCGATCCCCCCGGATCCGACGTACGCCTACAGAAGGTTTTCCATGTCCCTCGTTCTTGACCCCGCCGCCCAGGACCTGCTGTTCCGCGAGGCCCGTACCGCGAACACCTTCACCGACGAACCGGTGTCGGACGAGCAGGTCCAGGCAATCTACGACCTGGTCAAGTACGGTCCCACCGCCTTCAACCAGACCCCGCTGCGCATCACCCTGGTCCGCTCCGCCGAGGCCCGCGAGCGCCTCGTGCAGCACATGGCCGAGGGCAACCAGGCGAAGACCTCCACGGCACCGCTGGTCGCCATCCTCTCCGCGGACAACGAGTTCCACGAGGAGCTGCCGGCCCTGCTCCCGGCCTTCCCCCAGGCCAAGGACCTCTTCTTCTCGGAGCGTTCCGCCCGTGAGGGTGCCGCCGGTCTGAACGCCGCCCTGCAGGCCGCGTACTTCATCATCGGTGTGCGTGCCGCCGGCCTCGCCGCCGGCCCGATGACCGGTGTCGACTTCGCGGGCGTCCAGAAGGAGTTCCTGGACGGCGACCACACCCCGCTGATGGTCGTCAACATCGGCAAGCCGGGCGCCGACGCCTGGTACCCGCGCTCCCCGCGCCTGGCGTACGACGACGTCATCACCACCGTCTGAGGTACCGGGGCACCGAGGTGCACCACGCGTACACGCGTTCATGACTGAGGCCCCCGGCTCGCGCCGGGGGCCTCAGTCGTGTCCACGCGTCTGTCGGTTCCCTACGTCGTCCTCAGGGCCTGGGCCACCTTCGTCAGACGGTCGAACGGCGCCGTGCCCGCCACCACCGTCGTGGAGCCCTTCTCGCGCAGCACCAGCGCGTCGTACTTCTCGCCCTCGTACCGCGTCCACGTCGCGTCCCCTATGCGCTGGGTGACCTTCGTCTCCCGGGCGCTCTGGGTGGCGTCGGCGATGAAGACGGACGGCTTCTGAGTGGACTGCTCCACCGTCACGTATTCACCCTCGGAGTCATGGAGGCCGAGGTGCCACCTGTCGAAGTTCTCGCCGGAGAAACGCACCGACGTCGCCTTCCAGTCGGCCGACAGGCCCTCGGGCGCGGCCACCGGGTAGCTCGCGGCGCGGCGAGCCGTCAGCAACTCGACGCGGTAGTCGACCCGTTTGAGGTCGGGAGCGGAGTCGTCGTGCGGGATGAAGAGATAGATCACTCCCGCCGCGAGACTGATGAGACCCAGGGACAGAATCATGTCCCGGGCCGTCTTCTGCTTGCCGTTCTTGCCGTTCGAACCTGCCACGCTCCCCATCGTCGCAGGTGCACCGGCCCGCTCATCCGTGGGGCCCCCTGCTCATTTTGTCTGCCTAACGATAGAGTCGGGGCCAACACCCTCATCCGGCCGTCGCCGTATCAGAAAGGTGCGTCTCGATGACCGAGCATCATCATCTGCCGTCCGAACTCGAAGTCCCCTCCGAAGCTCCCGACCGCAACCTCGCCCTGGAACTCGTCCGGGTGACCGAGGCCGCCGCGATGGCCGCGGGCCGCTGGGTCGGCCGCGGTGACAAGAACGGCGCCGATGGTGCCGCGGTGCGCGCCATGCGGACCCTCGTCTCGACCGTCTCGATGAACGGCGTCGTCGTCATCGGTGAGGGTGAGAAGGACGAGGCGCCCATGCTCTTCAACGGAGAGCAGGTCGGCGACGGAACCGGGCCCGAGTGCGACATCGCCGTCGACCCGATCGACGGTACGACGCTCACCGCCAACGGCATGACGAACGCCATCGCCGTCCTCGCCGCGGCCGACCGCGGGTCGATGTTCGACCCGTCCGCCGTCTTCTACATGGACAAGCTGGTCACCGGTCCGGACGCCGCCGACTTCGTCGACATCAACGCGCCCGTCTCCGTGAACATCCGCCGGGTCGCCAAGGCGAAGCGGGTCACGCCCGAGGACGTCACCGTCGTCATCCTCGACCGGCCGCGCCACGTCGGCATCATCAAGGAGATCCGGGAGACCGGCGCCCGCATGAAGCTGATCTCCGACGGCGATGTCGCCGGTTCGATCCTCGCCCTGCGCGAGGGCACCGGCGTCGATCTGCTGCTGGGCATCGGCGGTACGCCCGAGGGCATCATCTCGGCCTGTGCCGTGAAGTGCCTCGGCGGCACCATCCAGGGCAAGCTGTGGCCGAAGGACGACGAGGAGCGGCAGCGGGCGGTGGACGCGGGGCACGATCTCGACCGCGTGCTCACGACCGACGACCTGGTCTCCGGTGAGAACGTGTTCTTCGTCGCGACCGGGATCACCGACGGTGAGCTGCTGCGCGGGGTTCGCTACCGGTCGGAGACGGCGACGACGGAGTCGATCGTGATGCGGTCGAAGTCGGGGACGGTCCGGCAGATCTCGTCCGAGCACAGGCTCAGCAAGCTGAGGGCTTACAGCGCGATCGACTTTGATCGCGCCAAGTAAGTCCGGGGTGGGGACTTCGGGTTGTGGGTGGGTGCGGGTGCACCGTGGCTGGTCGCGCCGACGCGGCGGAGCCGCAGATCGACACAGCCCCGCGCCCCTGAGGGGCGCCCCGGTGAGCGCCTGTCAGCACGCTCGCGTCTGATTCCCGCGACGAAAATCCCAACGGCCGAAGGGGGCGCCCTCTGTGCGGGAGGGCGCCCTCGGTCATGACCCGCTGGGGTCAGCCCGCCGCGGCTATCGTGCCGTGGGCGGCCTTCTTGAGTTCCATTTCGCGGCGGCGGCGCCTGGCCAGGACCACACGGCGCTCGGCGGCGGTGAGGCCGCCCCAGACGCCGTACGGCTCGGGTTGCAGCAGCGCGTGTTCACGGCACTCCACCATGACGGGACAGCCGCCGCACACCCGCTTGGCCGCCTGCTCCCGGGAGAGCCTGGCCGCGGTCGGTTCCTTCGATGGGGCGAAGAAGAGACCCGCCTCGTCGCGCCGGCACACCGCCTCGGTGTGCCACGGGGCGTCCTGGTCCCTCTCCCGCTCCGGCACCCGCTGGGGCGGAACGGCGGCGACCTGCAGGGACGAATGCGGCGGTTGCAGCACGGTCTACTCCTGACGACGGCTTCTTCGCGAGCTGGAGGGAGCCGTGGGGCCCACGTGGGCCGGGGCGACGGTTCCGGAGCGTCCGGAGCATGCGATCGCAAGGCGCGCGCTTGCCGGGCGTACCGGGTTCCGCGTGAAGCCCACGGCACCCTCCAAGAGACGATGCAGCAAGCCCTACCCGCTGTGCGCGCGCCTATGCACTGAGTTCCCAACCGCTGGGGTTCCAGGGCATTGTCGGGGCGTCGTGACCTGACCGAATCGCTTCGGGTGCGACCGAATTCACAACCGTCAACGGTCCAGGTGCTTGCGCAAACTCCTGTCGACCTTGCGGGAGACGAGGTCGAGGATGTCCCCGATCACCTTGCCACGCTTGGGTTTCGCCTCGACATTTCCGAGTATGGCCAGTCCGTCCACATAGACCACGGGTGCGTCGGGATCGCCCGAATCCAGCGTGCTCACCTCGAAGTTGCCGAGCACACCGCCGCCGGTGCCGCGCAACGAGACGTTCTCCGGGACGCGGATCTCGACGTTGCCGAAGACCGAGATCGCCTTGATCACGACCTGCTGGTACTCGAATATCGCCTCACTGAGGTCGATCTCGACGCTGCCGAAGATCGCGTACGCGTGGATACGGCGACCCGCGCGCCAGCGGCCCTTGCGGACGGCGGCACTGAAGACCGCCACCACGTTGTCGTCGGGGTCGAGCGGGATCGCGCCCGGGGTGGGGCGGTTGGGCGCGGGCGTGTATCCCCACGCCGCGGCCCGGGGCGCGTGGGACCGGTGACCGGCGGGCAGGTCCCGTACGAAGACCTCCAGTTCGCCGACCGTCTTGGCGCTCAGCACCCCCTCGACGCGCTCGGAGTGCTCGTCGGGCGTGAGGCGGCCCTCGGCCAGCGCCTCGCGCAGGAGATCCGCGACGCGGTCACGGTCGGCGTCCGAGGCGCGGAGTTCGGACGCGCGCGGTTCGGTCTGCTTCTGAAGGTCCACGACAGCAGCGTACCCAAACGCGATAGATCGCGACTAGGGGTGTGGAGGAACCTCGTTCGAGCTGCCCCCTTCTCAACTGAGTCCTACCTAACAAGCTTCCCCTCGCCGGCAGGTCATACCCTGGTGGGCGCCCGCCGATGAAGGCCGGCCACTGTCTTCGTCGAGTGAGGAATGGGCGAGATGCCTGAGTTCGCGTACACCGATCTGCTCCCCATGGGAGAGGACACCACCCCGTACCGGCTGGTGACCTCCGAGGGTGTCTCCACCTTCGAGGCCGACGGGCGCACGTTCCTCAAGGTCGAGCCGGAGGCGCTGCGCAAGCTCGCCGCCGAGGCCATCCATGACATCCAGCACTATCTGCGGCCGGCCCACCTGGCCCAGCTGCGGCGGATCATCGACGACCCCGAGGCGTCGGGCAACGACAAGTTCGTGGCGCTGGACCTGCTGAAGAACGCCAACATCGCGGCGGCGGGCGTGCTGCCCATGTGCCAGGACACCGGTACGGCCATCGTCATGGGCAAGCGCGGGCAGAACGTCCTGACGACGGGCGGTGACGAGGCAGCCCTGTCCCAGGGCATCTACGACGCGTATCTGAACCTGAACCTGCGCTACTCGCAGATGGCTCCCCTCACCATGTGGGAGGAGAAGAACACCGGCTCCAACCTGCCGGCCCAGATCGAGCTGTACGCCACCGACGGGGGCGCCTACAAGTTCCTGTTCATGGCCAAGGGCGGCGGCTCGGCCAACAAGTCGTTCCTCTACCAGGAGACGAAGGCCGTCCTGAACGAGGCCTCCATGATGAAGTTCCTGGAGGAGAAGATCCGTTCGCTGGGCACGGCCGCCTGTCCGCCGTACCACCTGGCGATCGTGGTCGGCGGCACGAGTGCCGAGTACGCGCTCAAGACCGCCAAGTACGCCTCCGCGCACTACCTGGACGAGATCCCGGCCGAGGGTTCGCCGCTCGGACACGGCTTCCGGGACAAGGAGCTGGAGGAGAAGGTCTTCGAGCTGACGCAGAGGATCGGGATCGGGGCGCAGTTCGGCGGCAAGTACTTCTGCCACGACGTGCGCGTGGTGCGGCTGCCGAGGCACGGCGCCTCGTGCCCCGTCGCCATCGCCGTGTCCTGCTCCGCCGACCGGCAGGCCGTCGCGAAGATCACGGCGGAGGGGGTCTTCCTTGAGCAGTTGGAGACCGACCCGGCGCGGTTCCTGCCGGAGACGACGGACGAGCACCTGGACGAGTCGGGTGAGAGCGACGTGGTCAGGATCGACCTCAACCAGCCGATGGACGACATCCTCGCCGAGCTGACCAAGTACCCGGTGAAGACGCGGCTGTCGTTGTCCGGTCCGCTGGTCGTGGCGCGTGACATCGCGCACGCCAAGATCAAGGAGCGGCTGGACGCGGGTGAGGAGATGCCGCAGTACCTGAAGGACCACCCGGTGTACTACGCGGGGCCGGCGAAGACGCCGGAGGGGTACGCGTCCGGCTCCTTCGGGCCGACGACGGCCGGTCGTATGGACTCGTACGTGGAGCAGTTCCAGGCGGCGGGCGGGTCGAAGGTGATGCTGGCCAAGGGGAACCGGTCGGCGCAGGTCACCAACGCGTGTGACGCGCACGGCGGCTTCTATCTCGGCTCGATCGGCGGCCCGGCGGCTCGGCTCGCCCAGGACTGCATCAAGAAGGTCGAGGTCGTCGAGTACGAGGAGCTGGGGATGGAGGCGGTGTGGAAGATCGAGGTCGAGGACTTCCCGGCGTTCATCGTGGTCGACGACAAGGGCAACGACTTCTTCCAGGATCCGGCGCCGGCGCCCACGTTCACGTCGATTCCGGTGCGGGGGCCTGGGCTGGCGTAACCCGGCTCTTCCAAGGCGGGCCCACCTGCGGCGAGGTCCGTGACGTAGCATCAACTCCCTTTTCGTCACGGTCTCTCGAATTCTGGTGGGCCCGCCTCATGTCCGAAACCGACACACCGCCGCCCGAGCGGCAACCCGTGGCGTCGTCCTCCCTCGCGGACGATGTCATCGCCACCGTCGTGCCCGAGGCGGCCGGGCTGGAGCGGCGGGCCCGCAACCGGCGGATCGCCGTCAGCCTGGCCTGCGGGACGGTGCTCACGGTCCTGGCTGCCCTCGGGGCCAGGAGCGCCGACTGGTTGTTCGCCGAGCACGACGCACAGGTCGCGAGCGAGGCCGACGACAAGATCGATCATGCGGGTCCGGCGTTCACGGCCTCCGTGCGGGCGGACGCGTGGGACCCCGGCGACCCCGACGCGACTCTCTTCGACAAGCCGTTCTCCACCGAGGAAAAGCGCACGCTGCTCGGCATGGGCGTGGCGGACATCGGCAACCTGTGGTCCTTCATGAAGGCCCGCCACGGGCGGGACGTCTTTTACGCGGCCGTCCGTCCCGCTGCCATGAAGGGCTCCTCTCCCGCTTACTCGGAAGCCTGGCTGGTGGATCTTCTCAGCGACCGGCAAGCCGGCCTCGTCGTCAACGACCTGCGTGTCAAGGGTCTGAGATGCACTCCGGCTCGGGCTGTCGCGGCCATCGACTTCGTGGGGCAGGGGGGCAGCGGCTACGAGGGCATGCTCTTCGACCTGACGCGCCCCGATCCCGTCGCGCTCGCCATCTCGGAGGAGAACCTCGGGAAGCCGTTCTTCGCCCACCGCAAGATCGACCTCGGCAACGGGGCGACCCCGGGCGGGCTGCGGATCGCGGTCACCTCCGGGACGCAGGACTGCACCTGGAAGTCGTTCGAGGCCACCTATGTCGATTCCGAGGGCACCCACACCCAGGAGATCACGAACAACGGCAAGGACTTCACCGTCCACGGCATCGCCGAGCACAGCGAGCAGATGTTCGAGGTGAGCCCTAGAGATCCCCTCGTGACCGAATGCACGGTCTCGGCCCAGGGCGACCCGGCCTGCTGAGGCGTTCGGCGCACGGGCCGGAACATCTGCGATGTCCCGATCGCTGTACCCGGCATGAGCGAATACCGCATCGAACACGACTCCATGGGCGACATCCGCGTCCCCGCCCACGCCAAGTGGCGGGCCCAGACCCAGCGTGCCGTCGAGAACTTCCCCGTCTCCGGGCAACGTATCGAGCGGGCTCACATCGAGGCCCTCGCCCGGATCAAGGGCGCCGCCGCCAAGGTCAACGCTCAGCTCGGGGTCATCGACAAGGACATCGCCGGGGCGATTCAGGAGGCCGCCGACCAGGTCGCCGCCGGGGACTGGGACGAGCACTTCCCGGTCGACGTCTTCCAGACCGGGTCCGGCACCTCCTCCAACATGAACGCCAACGAAGTCATCGCCACCCTTGCGAGTGAGCGGTTGGGGAGGGACGTACACCCCAATGATCATGTCAACGCGTCTCAGTCCTCCAACGACGTGTTCCCCTCCTCCATCCACATCGCCGCCACCGCCGCCGTCACCCGTGACCTGATCCCCGCCCTCGACCACCTCGCCGACGCCCTCACCCGCAAGTCCGAGGAGTTCGCCGACGTCGTGAAGTCGGGGCGTACGCATCTCATGGACGCCACGCCCGTGACGCTCGGACAGGAGTTCGGGGGGTACGCCGCCCAGGTGCGCTACGGCGTCGAGCGGCTCCGTGCCTCCCTGCCCCGGCTCGCCGAGCTGCCCCTCGGCGGCACCGCCGTCGGGACCGGGATCAACACGCCGCCCGGGTTCTCGGCCGCGGTGATCGAAGAGGTCGCCCGTACCACCGGGTTGCCCCTCACCGAGGCTCGCGACCATTTCGAGGCGCAGGGCGCGCGGGACGGGATCGTCGAGACGAGCGGGCAGCTGCGGACCATCGCCGTCGGGCTGACCAAGATCGCGAACGATCTTCGGTGGATGGCCTCCGGGCCCCGGACCGGGCTCGCCGAGATCAGCCTGCCCGATCTTCAGCCGGGGTCGTCCATCATGCCCGGCAAGGTCAATCCCGTGATTCCCGAGGCCGTGCTCATGGTCGCCGCACAGGTCATCGGCAACGACGTCACCGTCACCACCGCCGGTGCCGCCGGGAACTTCGAGCTCAATGTCATGCTGCCCGTGATCGCGAAGAATGTCCTTGAGTCCGTGCGGCTGCTCGCCAACGTCTCCCGGCTGCTCGCCGATCGGACCGTCGACGGGATCGTCGCCCATCGGGAGCGGGCGCGTGAGTACGCCGAGTCCTCGCCCTCCGTCGTCACTCCGCTGAACAAGTACATCGGGTACGAGGAAGCGGCCAAGGTGGCCAAGAAGTCGCTCGCCGAGAAGAAGACGATTCGCCAAGTCGTCCTGGAATCGGGGTATGTGGAGCGCGGCGATCTCACCGTCGAGCAGCTCGACACGGCGCTTGATGTCCTGCGGATGACGCGCCCGTAACGTCATCGAGCCACTGGCGAGAACCGTGACGCGCACCGCAGCGTCGTATGCCCGGGGCACCTAATATCTCTCCATGACAGACGACGGAGCGGTGAGACGAGTGGAAGCGGGCGGATCGGCGGCGTACTGGTCCGCCGGGAGTCAGATCCTTTGGCGGTACCGCGAGAACTCCGGCGAGCGCTTCCACATCGTGCGTCCCGTCACCGTCGTACGGGACGATCCCGAGGTGCTCGCCGTGTGGATGGCCCCCGGCACCGAGTGCGTCAAGCCCGTGCTCGCCGACGGTACGCCCGTGCATGTGGAGCCGCTGGAATCGCGGTACACCAAGCCCCGGACCGTGCAGCGCGACCGCTGGTTCGGCACCGGGGTGCTGAAGCTGGCGCGGCCCTCCGAGCCCTGGTCGGTGTGGCTCTTCTGGGAACCGGGCTGGCAGTTCAAGAACTGGTACGTGAACCTGGAGGAGCCTCTTGCCCGTTGGGCCGGCGGGGTCGACTCCGAGGACCATTTCCTCGACATCACCGTGAATCCCGACCGGACTTGGGAATGGCGCGACGAGGACGAGTTCGCGCAGGCCCAGCAGGCCGGGCTGATGGACGCCCAACTCGCCGAACGGGTAAGGGAAGCGGGGCGTTCGGCCGTGGAGGTCATCCATGCCTGGGGGGCGCCGTTCGCGGATGGCTGGCAGCACTGGCGCCCGGATCCCTCGTGGGCTGTACCGTCTCTGCCGGAGGACTGGGACCGTACGCCCGCGCACATGTCGTCATGAGACCCTTGATGCGCCCCCGGTGCACAACCGTAGGATCGTCCTCCGCAAGGGCGCACAACCGTAACTGCCGGAAAATGCGCCGGGCCTGACCATACGTCACCGAGGGGCGGCAGGACGTGAGCGAGGGGTACGAGGGCAGCACCGGTCCGGGCCGAACAGGGCCTGCCGGTGCACCAGGAACAACCTCTGACCACGCCGGTTTTTCGTTCCTGGGGCACGTATTCCGGGTATCGGGAAGTCGGCGGGACCAACTGCGTGTACAGCGCGCAGCCCCGGACGGATGGATTCGACACGCGTGACGGAGCAACCCACCTCGCACGAGCGCAGTCGGCCGGGCACCGGCCGGCCGGACATCCCCGCGGACACCCGCGGGGCGCTTCTGCGTTCCCCGGAGGCGGCGGCTGCTCAGCCTCTGCCGAAGCAGACGACAGGGCAGGGAGGGGCCGCCGGTGGACTGGAGGCCGCCCCCTGCCCCGTGACAGGCTCCGAGAGCCCCGAGACCGTCGGTGGCGCCGGTAGAGCCGCGCACGACGCGGGCACAGCGGGAACAGAGGCGGGAACAGGAGCGATGGCATCCAGCTCGGGTACTGGTACCGGTACGTCCGGCTCCACCGGCCCCAACCCCACCGGTCCCCCGGCCACCCCCGGGCCCGAGCACTCGCAGCCCGACCAGCCGTCCTCGACCGAGCCCGACGCACACCGTCCGCGTCCGGTGCCGGACAGCATCCCGGTCCAGCCGGGCGCCGAGACGGCCCGCCCGGGCACGGAGAACCACACGACGGAGCACCACGCCACGGAGAACCACGCGAGCCCGAACGGCCCCGCCGACGGCGTCGACCCGGATGCGAGCGCCCTCGCGGGCAAGGAGCGGCGTTCCGGGCAGGGCAACCCCGCCGGCACTCCCCTGCCGATGCGGCGGGACGGCGACCGGCTGCGGTTCGTCGGCGCCGCGACCCGGCGTATCGCGCGGGGCATCGACCTCGACGAGATCGTGATGGGGCTGTGCCGGGCGACCGTGCCGACGTTCTCCGACACGATCCTCGTCTATCTGCGCGATCCGCTGCCGGTCGGCGACGAGCGGCCCACCGGCCCGCTGGTGCTGCGGCTGCGCCGCACCGACCGGCTGCCGCAGGACCGGGACACCGAGAACGGCTTCCTGGCCACCTCCGCCGTCCCCCCGCAGCCGCCCGAGCTGTCCCCGGTCAGCGCCGAACTGTGCGAGGTGCGTCCCGGCGGCGCGCTCGCCGAGGTGCTGCGCGGCGTCCGGCCCGTCTTCGCGGACGCGCCCGCCGCCCGCGCGGCCCTGCCCGAACTGCTCGGCGAGGCCTGCGACCTGGAGGTGCCGGACGGACAGCGGGCGATCCTCGCCCCGCTGCGCGGCCGGCGCCGGGTCATCGGGGCCGCGCTGTTCCTGCGCCGCCCTGAGCGCATCCCGTTCGAGACGGACGACCTCCTCGTGGCCGCCCAGCTCGCCACCCACAGCGCCCTCGGCATCGACAAGGCGGTGCTGTACGGCCGCGAGGCCTACATCGCCGACGAGTTGCAGCGCACGATGCTGCCGGAGACCCTGCCGCGCCCGACGGGCGTACGGCTGGCGTCCCGGTACCTGCCCGCCGCCGAGACCGCCCGCGTCGGCGGTGACTGGTACGACGCCATCCCGCTGCCCGGCAGCCGGGTCGCGCTCGTCGTCGGCGACGTCATGGGCCACTCCATGACCAGCGCGGCCATCATGGGCCAGCTACGGACGACCGCGCAGACCCTCGCCGGGCTCGACCTGCCCCCGCAGGAGGTCCTGCACCACCTCGACGAACAGGCCCAGCGGCTCGGTACGGACCGCATGGCGACCTGCCTGTACGCGGTGTACGACCCGGTATCCCACCGGATCACCATCGCCAACGCCGGCCATCCGCCGCCCGTCCTGCTGCACCTGGGCGGCCGGGCCGAGGTACTGAAGGTGCCGTCCGGCGCGCCCATCGGGGTCGGCGGTGTCGACTTCGAGGCCGTGGAACTGGACGCGCCCGCCGGTGCCACCCTCTTCCTCTACACGGACGGGCTCGTCGAGTCCCGGCTGCGCGACGTCTGGACCGGGATAGAGCAGCTGCGCGAGAAGCTCGCCGCGACCGCCCAGCTGACCGGGCCCGACCATCCGCCGCCCCTCGAAGCGCTGTGCGACGAGGTCCTCGACATGCTCGGCCCGGGCGACCGGGACGACGACATCGCGCTGCTCGCCGCCCGCTTCGACGGCATCGCGCCGAGCGATGTCGCGTACTGGTACCTGGACCCGGAGGACGCGGCGCCCGGCCGGGCCCGTCGGCTCGCCCGGCGCGCGCTGTCCCGGTGGGGCCTGGAGGACCTGACGGACTCGGTGGAGCTGCTGGTCAGCGAGGTCGTGACGAACGCGGTGCGTTACGCGTCCAAGCCGATCACCCTCCGGCTGCTGCGCACCGACGTACTGCGCTGCGAGGTCGGTGACGACGTGCCGCAGCTGCCGCGGCTGCGGCAGGCGCGGGCCACGGACGAGGGCGGGCGAGGGCTGTATCTCGTCAACCGGCTGGCCCGGCGCTGGGGCGCGACCCGGCTGAGCACGGGGAAGGTGGTCTGGTTCGAGCTGAACCGGACGTGAGGGGTCGCGCGTAGGTACGACCTGTACGAGAGGGGGCTCCCGGTGATCACCGGGAGCCCCCTCTCGTACGTACTGCCTGTCTGTCTGCCCGCTACTGGCTGTCGTCCGGCTCCGGCGGATCCAGGGTGATGCCCCCCGAACCGCCCGTCGGGGTCGCCGCCGGGGTCGTCGGGGTCACGGACGGGGTCACCGAGGGCGTCACCGACGGGGTCACGGACGGCGTGACGGAGGGCGTCACGGACGGGGTCACCGAAGGCGTCACCGACGGGGTCACGGACGGCGTCACCGACGGGGTCACCGAGGGCGTCACCGACGGGGTCGCCGTGGGCTTCACACCCGCGCCCAGGGTGGTGTCCAGGTCGAACTTGGTCACCTTGCCCATCGCGCCGAAGGTGTACTCCGCCCAGATCTTCGCCGGGTAGCCACCGCCGTTGATCCGGCCGCCGCCCGCCTGGATGAGGCCCGTGGCGCCCGTCAGCGAGACCTGCTTGTTGGCCTTCGTGTCCTCGCCGAACAGACCGACCGAGGTGACCAGACCGGGCGTGTAGCCGGTGAACCAGGCCGACTTGTTCTCGTCGGACGTACCCGTCTTGCCGGCCACCTGCTGGCCCTTGCGGTTCTTCGCCTGGGCCACCGAGACCTTGGCCGTACCGTCGTCGACCACGCCCGTCAGCACCGACGTGACCGCGTCGGCGGCCTCGCGGGTGATGACCTGCTCCCCGATCGGGGAGTCGAACTCGACCGTACGGTCCTTGTGTTCGGCCGACTTGATGACGGCCGGGGTGACCTTGCGGCCGTGGTTGTCGAGAGTGGCGTAGACGGCGGCCATCTCCAGTGGGCTCGCGCCCATCGTGCCGAGGGTCTGCGCGGGCACCGCCTGCAACCCCTCGGTGTCCAGGCCGAGTTCGTCCGCGACCTTCATGACCTCGGACATCCCGACGTCGACGCCCATCTGCGCGAACACCGAGTTGATCGACTTGTTCATCGCGGTCTGGACGGTGACGTCGCCGTAGTCCGCGTCGTCCTCGTTCGGCGGGCCGAAGCCGACCTTGTTGCCGTCGTCCACGACCTGCCGGCCGCTCGTGCCGTCGTACTTGGTGTCCGGGGTGATCAGATCGCCGTCCTGCGTACGCGCCTTCTCCTCCATGGCCGCCGCGAGGATGATCGGCTTGAAGGTGGACGCGGGCTGGTAGTCGCGTCTGGTCGCGTTGCTGATGTAGTGCTTGAAGAAGTCGGTGCCGCCGTACAGCGCGAGCACCCGCCCGGTCTTCGGGTCGACGGACGCGGCACCGGCCTGGACGTTGCCGTCGACCTTGCGCTTCTTCGCGTCGAGCTTGCTGGTGAGCTGGCCCTTGACGGCCGCCTCCAGCGCGGTCTGCTTCTTCCGGTCGATGTTGAGCGTGATCGTCCAGCCGCCCTTGTCGACCAGCGCGTTCGCGCTGTTGGTGTCGTCCGCCGTGCCGTCCGCGACGAGTTGCCTGGCGAGCTCGGCCTTGGCGGCGTCGACGAGGTAGCCGGTCTGGCCCTCCAGCCCCGGGGCACCCTTCGGCTCCTTCGGCACCGGGAACTTCATGGCGTCACGCTCGGACTTGTCGAGCCAGCCCTCCCCGACCATGTTGTCGAGTACGTAGTTCCAGCGGGCGGTGACCAGCTTCTTGCCGGTGGGGGAGGCGACGGCCCAGTCGTACTGGCTCGGCGCCTGGAGCAGCGCGGCGAGGTACGCGCCCTGCTCGACGGTGAGCTTCTTGGCGTCGACGCGGTAGTAGGCCTGGGCGGCGGCCTGGATGCCGTAGGAGTCGCGGCCGTAGTAGTTGGTGTTGATGTAGCCGGCGAGGATGTAGTCCTTGGTCTTCTGCTGGTCCACCTTCAGCGAGATGACCAGTTCCTTCAGCTTGCGCGTGATGGTCTGGTCCTGCTCCAGGTAGTAGTTCTTCACGTACTGCTGGGTGATCGTCGAACCGCCCTGCTTGCCCTTGCCGGACAGCGTGTTGATCAGACCGCGGGCGGTGCCCTTGAGGTCGACGCCGGAATCCTTGTAGAAGGACTTGTTCTCGGCGGCGACAAAGGTCAGCTGGACCTTCTTGGGTACCTCGCTCAGATCCACGATCTCGCGGTTGACCGTGCCGGTGCGGGCGAGGACGGAGCCGTCGCCGTACTTGTAGATGTTGCTCTGCTTCACCGCGGCGGCGTTGCCCACGGGAACGCCGATCATCAGATACAGCACGACGAAGGCGCCCATACCGAGCAGCAGGAAGCCGAAGAACGCCCCGAGGACCTTCTTCCAGGTGAAGAGCCGACGCAGGAAACTCTTACCTTCCTTGCCCTTCTTGGCGCTCTTGCCGCGCGCCGCCGCCCTGCTCGCCGCCCTGCCCGGGGTCGCGGGCGCGGGCTGGGTCGCGGTTACCGTCCCGCCCTCGGTACCGGTCTCAGCTCCGGTTCCGGTCTCGGTCGACACATCTCTGGAGGAGCGCTTGGGCGCCGCGCGGCGGCCACCGCGATGCTGCCGCGCTCGTCTCTCGTCCGCTCGTCCCATGGGTCGCTTCGCTCCGCTTCCTTCTTCGCACAGGTTCATGGCTCAGGTCAGCTCAGAAAACTAACACCGGCGGATAAGACGACGAGCTTTCGATCCCCTCTTTTCCGTACGTGACAATCAGCACCCGCCCCACTGGAACCGACCACTGGGGGCCGCGGAAGGTTGCCGGACCCGCTAAAGTGATATCACTTAGCTAGAAAGTTGCTAGGCTCTCACCGAGACAGCCGCGACGACCACGACGGCCACAACAGCCACGAAACGGGGGCACCATCCATGACCGCACACGACTCCGCTCCGACCGCCGACCCCGATGTCGATCTGCCCGACATGCCCGATCCACAGGTCCGGGAGTTCCCGGCCCACAGCATCGGGGGCGGGCTCGCCCTGCTGCTGGGGCTGGTCGGACTCGCGCTCGGCGTCGGCATGATCGTCGGCGCGACGACCGTCTCCGGCGGCGAGGCCAAGGCCGCGCTGATCGTCCCCGGCATCCTGGTCGGCCTCTCCTCCTTCATCGCCATGTGCGGTCTGAACACGGTGGCACCCGGTGAGGCCCGGGTGGTCCAGCTCTTCGGGCGGTACCGGGGGACGATCCGGCAGGACGGACTGCGCTGGGTGAACCCGCTCACCTCTCGCACCAAGATCTCGACCCGGGTCCGCAACCACGAAACCGCCGTCCTCAAGGTCAACGACGCCTACGGCAACCCGATCGAGCTCGCGGCGGTCGTGGTGTGGAAGGTCAAGGACACCGCGCAGGCGACGTTCGAGGTGGACAGCTACGTGGAGTTCGTGGCCACCCAGACCGAGGCCGCCGTCCGGCACATCGCCATCGAGTACCCGTACGACGCCCATGACGAGGACGGGCTCTCGCTGCGCGGCAACGCCGAGGAGATCACCGAGAAGCTGGCCGTCGAGCTGCACGCGCGCGTGGCGGCGGCCGGCGTCCACATCATCGAGTCCCGCTTCACCCACCTCGCGTACGCTCCCGAGATCGCCTCGGCGATGCTCCAGCGGCAGCAGGCGGGGGCGGTCGTCGCGGCGCGGCGGCTGATCGTCGACGGCGCGGTGGGGATGGTCGAGGCCGCGCTCGCCCGGATCACCGAGCAGGACATCGTGGAGCTGGACTCCGAACGGAAGGCGGCGATGGTGTCGAACCTGTTGGTGGTGCTGTGCGGCGACCGTGCGGCGCAGCCGGTCGTGAACACGGGGTCCCTCTACCAGTGAGCATTCCCTCCGGGGGTTCGACGGCCGAAGAACCCGAGCGTGCCGCGCGTCGGCCGCAGCAGCAGCGCAAGCAGGTGCTGCTGCGGCTGGACCCTGCCGTGTACGAGGCACTGGCCCGGTGGGCGGGCGACGAGCTGCGCTCGGCCAACGCGCAGATCGAGTTCGTGTTGCGGCGGGCGCTGGCGGAGGCGGGTCGGCTGCCCGGGGAGGCGGGTCCCATCCCGCGCCGCGGCCGTCCCCCCGGGGGCTCCGCCCCCAGACCCCCGTCGGCCTGAAGGGCCTCGTCCTCGAACGCCGGACGGGCTGATTCACGCCCGTCCGGCATGGAGCCATGCCCGGTGACAGAACCGTGACAATGGGCTCCCACCTGCGCACTCACGTCATCTATACATGGTGGGTATACATGTCACGTATACCCCGTGCGTATAGTCCTCCCCATGTCCATCGGTCACACTCTTCTGGGACTCCTGGAGTCCGGCCCCCGACACGGTTACGACCTGAAGCGGGCCTTCGACGAGAAATTCGGTCAGGATCGCCCGCTGCACTACGGACAGGTCTACTCGACGATGTCCCGGCTGCTGAAGAACGGCCTCGTCGAGGTCGACGGGATCGAGGCCGGCGAAGGGCCCGAGCGCAAGCGGTACGCGATCACCGACGCCGGCATCACCGACGTACAGCAGTGGCTCGCGACGCCCGAGAAGCCCGAGCCCTATCTGCAGTCGACTCTCTACATCAAGGTCGTCCTCGCGCTGCTCACCCACCGCGACGCCGGCGACATCCTCGACACGCAGCGCTCCGAGCATCTGCGGATGATGCGCATCCTGACCGACCGCAAGCGCAAGGGCGACCTCGCCGACCAGCTGATCTGCGATCACGCCCTGTTCCACCTCGAAGCCGATCTGCGCTGGCTGGAGCTGACCGCCGCGCGTCTCGACAAGCTCGCTCTGGCGGTGACAGCCCGATGACCGCTCCGATGACGGCTCCTCCCGGTTCCCTGCTCGTCGCGAGCGAACTGCGCAAGGCCTACGGTCCGACCAACGCGCTCGACGGCGCCGAGTTCTCGATCCATCCCGGCGAGGTCGTCGCCGTGATGGGCCCGTCCGGGTCCGGCAAGTCGACCCTGCTGCACTGTCTCGCCGGGATCGTGCCGCCCGACTCGGGGTCCATCACGTACAACGGACGTGAGATGGCCGGCATGAGCGACGCGCAGCGCAGTCAGCTGCGGCGCACCGAGTTCGGGTTCGTGTTCCAGTTCGGGCAGCTCGTGCCGGAGCTCACCTGCGTGGAGAACGTGGCGCTCCCGCTCCGACTCAACGGGACCTCACGCAAGGAGGCCGAGCGGACCGCTCTGTCCTGGATGGAGCGGCTGGAGGTCGACGACCTCAAGGGCAAGCGGCCCGGCGAGGTGTCCGGCGGGCAGGGTCAACGGGTCGCTGTCGCACGGGCGTTGGTCACCAGCCCCCGGGTGCTGTTCGCCGACGAGCCCACCGGCGCCCTCGACTCGCTCAACGGCGAGCGCGTGATGGAGCTGCTCACCGAGGCGGCCCGGTCGACCAACGCCGCCGTCGTGCTCGTCACGCACGAGGCACGGGTGGCCGCCTACTCGGACCGCGAGATCGTCGTACGGGACGGGAAGTCGCGGGACATGGAGCGCGTCGTATGAGCGTGCGTCAGTCGACCAGGGACCTGGGCATGGGGGTCCGGTTCGCCTTCACGGGCGGGCGCGAGGGCTGGGGACGGGTTCTGCTGACGGCCGTCGGGGTCGGGCTCGGGGTGGCGCTGCTGCTGCTGACGACCGCCATCCCGAGCGCCCTGTCGGCCCGGAGCGAACGCGGGAGCTCCCGGACGACCATCATGTACGTCGACAAGCAGATGCCGAAGGCCGACAACACGCTGATCGTCGCGCGCGTCGACACGATCTTCCGCACGGACGACGTATACGGACGGGAGCTGGAACCCGAGGGGGCACGAGCACCCCTGCCGCCGGGGCTCGACGGTTTTCCCGCAGTCGGGGAGATGTACGTCTCGCCCGCTCTCGAACGGCTGCTGAAGTCCGGCGAGGGCAAGTTGCTGCGGGAACGGCTGTCGGACCGGATCGTCGGCACCATCGGCGACACCGGGCTCCTCGGCCCGGCCGAACTCTCCTTCTACCGGGGCGGCGAGGGCCTCGAAAAGCACTTCGACGTCGGTGAGGTGACGCGGATCAACCGGTTCGGGGTTCTGCATCCGTCGTCCGAGGGGATGGACCCCATCCTGATCCTGCTCACCCTCGTCGTCTTCGTGGTGCTGCTGATGCCGGTCGGCGTCTTCATCGCCACGGCCGTACGGTTCGGCGGTGAGCGGCGCGACCGGCGGCTGGCCGCGCTGCGGCTGGTAGGCGCCGACGGCGGGATGACCCGGCGGATCGCCGCGGGCGAGGCGTTCGCGGGTGCCACGGTCGGGCTCGGCTTCGGCAGCGTCTTCTTCCTGATCGGCCGTCAGGCCGCGGGCTACATCGCCGTCCTCGACATGAGCGTGTTCCCCAGTGACCTGAATCCGGCGCCCGCGCTGGCCGTCCTGGTCGCGGTCGCCGTGCCGTTGGCCGCCGTGCTGGTCACCCTGTTCGCGCTGCGCGGTGTGGTGATCGAGCCGCTCGGCGTGGTGCGTACGGCCCGGCCCCCGCGCCGTCGGCTGTGGTGGCGGCTGCTGCTGCCGCTGGGCGGGGTCGCGGCGCTCTCCCCCATGATCGGGCAGGGCGACAGCGCCGGGCAGTTCAACGACGTCCTTGTCATCATCGGTGTCTCGTTGCTGCTCATCGGGGTCACCACGCTCCTGCCCTGGGTTGTCGAGGCAGTGGTCGCCCGGCTCGGCTCCGGCGGGCTCTCCTGGCAACTGGCCGTCCGGCGGCTCCAGTTGAGCAGCGGTACGGCGGCCCGCATGGTGAACGGCATCGCGGTGGCGGTGGCAGGTGCGATCGCGCTGCAGATATTCTTCGCCGGGGTCTCCGGCGCCTACACGACCGCGTCGGACCAGCACCTCGACCGGGCCCAGATGGAGTTCAGCGTTCCCGACAACGTCTCGCCGGCCTCGGCGGCCCGGGAACTCACCGGCACCAAGGGCGTACGGAAGATCACCCTGATCTCCTTCGCCTCGGCCGGCGAGAAGGCCAAGTCCCCGGAAAGCTACGTCGAGGTGACCATCGGCGACTGCGCGACACTGCGTGAGGTGGGCCATCTGCCCTCGTGCCGCGACGGCGACGTCTTCACCGTGCGAGGCGCCGAGTACGACACGGAGACGCCCCGACTGGTCAAGCCGGGCCGGGAGTTGTGGATCAGCCCGACCTCCACCCGGACCACGAAGCCGTCGGTCGCCTGGACGGTACCGGCAGGCCTCAAGCAGGCCGGCGTGCGCGAGGACCCGTCCGGGACCGAGCGCGGCGGCATCCTGGCCACTCCGGGCGCCATGCCCAGGGAGACCGTCGCGGAGGCCGCCGGACAGATCTTCATCGGCCTCGACCCCGAGGTGGCGGACACCCCCGACCTGGTCCGCAACACGGCGGCGCGGATCGACCCCCTCACGGGGCCCTACACCTGGACGTCGAGCAACCGCACCAAGCAGTTCAACTCGATCCGCACCGGCCTGTTCGTCGGCGCCACCTGTGTCCTGCTGCTGATCGGGGTGAGCCTGTTGGTCTCCCAGCTCGAGCAGCTTCGCGAGCGCCGGAAGCTGCTGTCGTCGCTGGTCGCCTTCGGCACCCGGCGGCGCACCCTGAGCCTGTCGGTGCTGTGGCAGACGGTGATCCCGATCGGACTGGGGCTCGTCCTGTCGTCGGCGGTGGGACTGACCCTGGGCGTCGTCCTGCTGAAGATGACGAGCAGGTCGATCGGCGTCGACTGGGCCGCCGTGTTGGCGATGACCGGCATCGGCGCCGGCGTCGCACTGCTGGTGACGGTGCTGAGTCTGCCGCCGCTGCTGCGGCTGATGCGGCCGGAGGGCCTGCGTACGGAGTAGCGCCTCCCGCGCCCGCCCACCGCCCGTTCACCACACGGGCCCTTCCCCAGGACCTCGGTTTCCTGGGGAGGGGCCCGTCCGCGTTCTTCCGCTCAGCGGCTGTTCAGCTGTTCAGAGGCTGTACTCCTTGACCACCCGCCGCACCTGGGCGAAGAGCATGCCGACGTTGACCGCCTTGCGGCAGACGACCACGGCGACGACGTCCTGCTGCTCGTTGAGCCGCACGAACAGGTGGGTGAGGTTCTCGCTGTTGACGAGAACCTCCTGGAAGAAGTGCTGGTCGCTCTGGACGCCCCGCCGTTCCTTGAACACGTCCTCGATCATCACGACCGTACGGCCCTGGAACAGGTCGAGGGTCGCACCGGCCAGCAGGTCGAGCACCTCCGGCGGATGGTTGTCGACCGTCTCGTACGAGAGCAGCATCCCGGTGGACATGTCGACCACCCCCGACGCGACACACTCGGGGGCATCGGTACGGAGCGCCTTGACCAGGCTCATGACCTGGTCGGAGAAACCTGTGGTCATGCGTTTCGTCCCCATCCTTTCCTTCACACTCCTTCGGTCGCCACGGCTGATTCCGTCGCGGTGAGGATCGAGCCGATACGGCGCAGCGCCGGCTGGGTCGCACGGTGCAGCCGGTCCACGTCGACGCCCTCGTCGCCGAGCACGACCATCAGCGCGGTGTCCCCGACGGCGTAGAACGCGGCGCAGCCCTGGCTGCCGTAGGTGACCGTCCGGCGCAGGGTGCCCCGGCCGGTCGCCTGGGCCGCCCGGCGGGCGAGGCCGAGTCCCGCGGCGGCGATGGCGGCGAGACTCTCGGGGTCGATCGACGCGGCGGTGTCCGCCGCTATGAGCAGTCCGTCGGTCGCGGCGATCGCCGTGTCGGTGATTCCGTCCACCTTTTCGCGCAGGTCGCGCATTTCCATGGCCAGCGCTTTGTGGTCCATGTACTCAACTCCCCTATGAATTCCTATGAGTTTCTACGGGTTCTACTGGTTTCCATGGCATTCCATGAGCGTCCATGAGTCCGTGAGGTTCTGTCGGGACTTATTTGGCGGTTCCGTTCCTCATGCGAAAGAACCCTTTCCAGCTCGTCCCGCGCTTTTCGGGGGCGAGAGATTCGGTGATGCCACTGGCGCCGGGGTCGCGGCGGGGCAGTGCGGGGGCGGATGCCTGCGACGGCGACGCCGGCCGAGGCAGCGGTTGCGCGTCGGGGGCGAGGACGGCGGCAAGCGCGGTGACGACGGCGGGATCGACGTACGGGGGCGGCGGGGGTGGCGGCGGCGAAGGCGGCCTGCGCTGCCGCAGCCCCACCTCCGGCACCCGTACGACCGGGAGCGGCGCGGCCCCCTCGACGCACTCCAGAAGCCCGGCACCGAGCATCCGCGCCAGCTCGACCGTCACCGTGTACACCCCCCGGCCGGTCCGGAACGCGAGGTCACGGGCGGTCCGGCGACCGTCGGCCTGGGCCAGCAACTCCTGCTGTACGGGGGTGAGCTGCCCCTCGCCCACCACGACCGGCGCCGAACTCGGGCTCGGGCGCTCACGGTTCGGGCGTACCGGGTGGGGCAGGGCGGCGAGGGCGGCCAGTTTGCGGTTGGCGTCCTGGAGGAGTCGGATCGGCCCCTCGCCCACCGGGACGGGGGCGAGCGGCTCGGCCCCGGGGTCGCGCTCACAGGCGTCCACCCGGCCCGCGACGACCGCGAAGACGGCGTCCCGTAACGCCATCATGCAGACGACCCGCAGCTGGGCGGCGCCCGCGTACCCGTACCTGATCAGTTCCGCGCCCGGCCAGCGCGCTCCCCCGGCCTCACGCACCAGCTCGGCCCACTCCTCACCGCTGATCCGGCGGGAGCGCAGGAGCAGCGCCTCCGGGCCCGGGGCGCCCGGGCTCTCCGCGCCGACGACGAGTCCGCGCCGGAGATGGAAGGTCCCGCCGGGGCTGCCGGTCGCGCGCAGCGCCCCGGTGAACTCCTCGCGCCCGCACTCGGCGAGGGCGTTCAGCAGCAGGTCGTAGCCGATCCGGCCGAGGGAATCCGGGGAGGCGCCCCGCGTGGATATGGAGTCGGGATCCGGGGCTGATGTGGGTACGGAATCGCGGATGACCGACATCACTCCCCTTGGCCCTGCCCAATGGCATTTCGCACATACGCCTGACGCGTAGCACCGAGGGGGTATGTGTATCAGTCCGGGCGCATATTCAGACCGGGGTCTTCCCACCTGACGGAAGTTGAATTCTCTCGCCGTTCAACGGTCCTTGTTCGACGCTCATTTGATCGAAACGTCACCTGTTCAGGCCATCTGTTCAGTCGCCCCACACCCGTACGGGCAACGGCCGCAGCGCCTCCCGCAGGGCCGCCGCCAGTTCCTCGTACTCCGCGCCCCGCACGGCGCCCGCGCGCATCGCGAGGCCGATCCGGCGGGTCGGGGCCGGGGCGGCGAAGCGGCCGGTGCGGAGCCGGTCGCTGCGACCCGCCTCGACGTCGACGGCCGTGTGCGGCAGCAGCGTCACGCCGAGGCCGCCGGCCACGAGCTGGACGAGGGTGGACAGACCGGCGGCCGTGGTGGTGACGGGGGCGTCCGCGCGCCCGGCCTCCCGGCAGATGTCGAGCGCCTGGTCGCGCAGACAGTGCCCTTCGTCCAGAAGGAGCAGGTCGAGCTCGCGCAGCGCCTCGCGCGGGATGTCCGTATGCCCGCCGAGGGGGTGATCGAGGGGCGTGACGAGCACGAAGTCCTCGTCGAAGAGGGGGAGTTCGAGGATGCCGGGCATCCCGGCCGGGACGGCGATCAGGAGCAGGTCGAGACGGCCGGTGGTCAGTCCGTCGAGGAGGCCCGCGGTCTGCTCCTCGTGGACCTGGAGGTCGAGGTCCGGGTAGCGGTCGTGGACGAGGCGCAGGACGGTGGGCAGGAGGTAGGGCGCGGCGGTGGGGATCACACCGAGCCGCAGCGTCCCGGTGAAGGGCGCGCGCACGGCCTCGGCCTCCTCCATCAGCGCGGCGACCGACTCCAGCACGGCCCGGGCCCGTACGGCGAGCCGCTCACCGGCGGGCGACAACAGCACCCTGCGGGTGGTGCGCTCCACCAGGGTGACGCCGAGGGCCTCCTCCAGCGCGGAGACGGCACCCGAGAGCGCGGGCTGGCTCATGCCGATCGCGGCGGCGGCGTCCCGGAAGTGCAGGTGCTCGGCGACGGCGACGAAGGCGCGCAGCTGGGCGAGACTGGGCCGGCGGCGCCCGTCGGTGTTCCTGGCGGCGGCCATGCCCACACTCACTCATTCCCTCTGACTGATAAGTTTCACTGATCAACACGACCGAGTGTATCGATTCCCCTGATCAATGGCGGTGAGTGGGTATGGGCCTCGCGGAACTGAAGTCCGCACTGCCGGACTACGCGGCCGATCTGCGCGTCAACCTGGGGAAGGTCGTCGACGGCTCCGGGCTCACCCGGCAGCAGCTGTGGGGCACCGTGCTGGTGTGCGCGATCGCTTCCCGCTCGCCGCTTGTGCTGCGCGAGCTCGGTCCGGAGGCCAGGGCGCGCCTCTCCCCGGAGGCGTACACGGCTGCCCGCTCCACCGCCGCCGTGATGGCGATGAGCAACGTCTTCCACCGCACCCGCCATCTGCTCTCCGACCCGGAGTACGGGCAGCTGCGCGCCGGTCTGCGGGCGAACGTGCTCGGAGACCCGGGTGTCGGGCGGACCGACGTCGAGCTGTGGTCGGTGGCGGTGTCGGCGATCAACGGCTGCGGCGCCTGTCTCGACGCCCACGAGCGGGTGCTGCGTGGGGCGGGCGTCGACCGGGAGACGGTGCAGGAGGCGTTCAGGATCGCGGCGGTCGTCCAGGCCGTCGGCACGACGCTGGACGCGGAGGCGATCCTCGCGGAGTAGGCGCCGCGCCGGGCAGCCGCGTGTCGCCGGGGGGCGGGCGACTGGACTCGGCAGGCGGTACGTCCGACAATGGGCGGACCCTCACTCCGTTCGTCGCCGCCTTCGTCGTCCCGGCCGCGAGGACCGTCCTTCTCCGACTGAGGGAGCCACCCGCAATGACAGTCGCCCTGGTGCTGATGGCCGTCGTCGCCCTGACCGCCGCCGCTGTCCTGCCGCGTGTGCTGACCCGGGCCGGCTGGCCCGACCGGGAGCCGGTGCTGGGGCTGTGGGTGTGGCAGTGCCTGGTCGCCACCGTGCTGGTGTGCTGTCTCGCCGCGCTGCTGCTGGGCACGACGGCCGCGTTCGGGACCGTCCGGGCCCACGCGTTCGCGCCGGCGCCGCCCTCGGTGACCGCCGCCTACGACCTGGGACAGCCGCCGGTCTGGCTCACCGTACTGACGCTACTGCTGGCCTGCGGGGCGGCCTGGACGGTCGCCATGCTCGCCCGGGAACTCGCCGAGGCACACAGACGGCGCCGGCTGCGGCGCGTCCATCTACGGGAGCGCGCGCCGGACCTGCCCGCCGGTTTCCCGGCCGCCGAGGGGCCGCTGCTGGTCCTGGAGGACGAGTATCCCGACGCCTGGCTGCTGCCCGGGCCGACACCCCAACTCGTCGTCACCACCGGCGCGTTGCGTCGGCTGTCCGACCACGAGCTGGACGCCGTACTCGCCCATGAACTCGGTCATGCCCGCGCCCGCCACGACTGGCTGCTGCATCTCTCGCAGGCGCTGGCCACCGGCTTCCCGCGTGTCCCGGTCTTCGCGCACTTCCGGGACCAGACGTACCGTCTGGTCGAACTGGCCGCCGACGACACCGCGTCCCGGCGCTGCGGCCACCGCACCACCGCGGTCGCCCTGATCGAACTCAACCGGCACCGGGGCGTGTTGTCCTGCGCCTGCACCCGCGGCCAGCTCGGCGACCGCGTCGAACGCCTCCTCGCACCCCCACCCCGCCTGGACGCCCCCTACCGCGCGGCCACTCTCCTGGCCGCGGCCCTGGCCCCACTGATCCCGCTGCTGATCGCGCTGAGCCCGGCCCTGAAGGTACTCAGCTGACCAGCCACAGCCGACCGGCAGCCTAGGCAGACGGGTCGGACGGCGGCTTCGCCGCCTGCTCAGGCTGCGCGGCAACCTGCTGGGCTTTGGTCAGGGCAATGTCCACCGCTGTGGCTCCGTGCGGCCGCGGGGAGTGGCGCAGCGCGTCCGTCGCGTTGCTGTAGGCCTGGGAGTACACGCGCAGATAGCCGACGACCGTGTTGGTCACCGCGACCAGCGGTACGGCGACGACCGCGCCGCCGATCCCCGCCACCATGCCGCCCGCCGCCACGGACAGCACCACCGCCAGCGGGTGGACCCGGACGGCCCGGCCCAGGATGAACGGCTGGAGGACGTGCCCCTCGATCTGCTGCACGGCAAGCACCACCGCGACCACCAGCACCGCCGTGAAGACGCCCTGGGTCACCAGCGCCACCACCACCGCCAGGGCTCCCGAGGCGACCGCGCCGACCAGCGGGATGAAGGAGAACAGGAAGATGAACACGGCCAGCGGGACGGCCATCGGCACATCGAGGAAGTAGATGCCTAGGCCGATGAAGATGGCGTCGATCAGAGCCACTATCACCGTGCCGCGAACGTACGCCGTCAGCGTGCGCCACGCGCGCGGACCGGCGCCGGCGACACCGGGACGGGCCGCCGCCGGAACCAGCTTCAGCGTCCACTCCCAGATGCGCTTGCCGTCGTAGAGCAGGAAGAGCGTCGAGAAGGCGGCGAGCAGTATGCCGGTCAGCGCCTCGACGATGACCGTGACGCCCTCCAGGCCCACCGACGTGATCTGGTCCGTGTTGGCGCCGATCGCGTCGCGCAGGTTCTCGGCGATCTTGTTGATCTGCTTGTCGGTGACGTGGAAGGGGCTGTTGAGCAGCCAGTTGCGCAGTTCGTCGATGCCGTCCTGGACCTGGTCGGAGAGCTGGTCGGTGTTCTCGATGACCTGCCAGGTCACGAACCAGCCGATCAGCCCCATCACGACGAACCCCAGGATCGCGGTGAGCGCTGTCGCGGGCCCGCGCGGCATGCCCCACCGGGTGAGGCGGGCGACGGCGGGCTGGAGCAGCGCGGTGATGAGCAGCGCCACCACGAAGGCGAAGACGACGAGTTGGACCGCGCTGATGACCCGCATCAGCACCCAGAGCGTGCCCGCGAGCACCAGCAGCCGCCAGCCGGCCTCGGCCGCGACCCGTACGCCCCAGGGGACGACGGAGGCGGGCTCGGGCCGGACGGCGAGCGCGCCAGGGCCCGTCGGGGTGGTGGTGGTAGGCGCGCGGAGGGGTTGTTCCGTCTCCTCGTACCCGTGCCGGTGCTCGGGCGCTGAGGTGTCGGGCGGGTTCGGAGGGTCGTACGGCGAGTCCGCGTCGTCCGCGTGCTCCTTCTCCACCTCGGCCCGGCGCGCGTCCAACCGCTCACCCACCTCGGTGAGCCGGACGCCGACCCGGCCGAGCCACTGCGGCACTCGCGACATGATGCGCCCTCGTCCCCCGTATCTCCCTCTGCCCATCCTTCTCCCCAAAGCCTCCGGAGCCTCGGGAGCAGCGGTCCACAGCCGACCGTACATGGCCGAAGCCCCTCACCGAAGGACGGTGAGGGGCTCGGAAAGGTTGAGACGACTGAGCGCGGTAGTCGCGGAACCGCTCAGTACCAGTTGTTGGCCTGCCAGAAGTTCCACGCGCCGCACGGGCTGCCGTAGCGGCCGTCCATGTAGCTCAGGCCCCACTTGATCTGGGTGGCCGGGTTCGTCGCCCAGTCGGCGCCCGCCGAGGACATCTTGGAGCCCGGAAGCGCCTGCACGAGACCGAACGCGTCGGAACTCGGGTTGTCCGCCTGGTAGTTCCAGCTGGACTCGTGGTCCACGATGTTGCTGAAGCACTGGAACTGGTCCGCCGGGACGATCTGGCGCGCCATCTCCTGGACTTCGGCGATCGTGTACGAGGCCTGCTGCGGGAAGCTGGACGCGTCACGCGTCGCGGAACGGCTGGCGGCCTCTTCCGCTTCCTTGCGCGCCTTGGCCTCGGCCTCCGCCTTCTCGGCGGCCTTCTGCTTGGCCACCGCGTCCTTGGCAGCCTGCTTGCGGGCAGACTCCTCGGCGTCCTTCTTGGCGGTGGCGTCGGCGGCGATGGCCTGGATGTCGGCCTGCTGCGTCAGGGACGCGGTCTGCACCTCGGCCTGGGAACCCACGGGAATGTCCGTGAGCAGCGTGGTGTCGCCTACCAGGGCCTCGGCGTCGTTGGGGGTCCCGGTGCTACCCGAGGCCACACCTGTAACTGCGCCGACAGCGGTGACCGCGGTGGCCGAGGCCACTGCGAGTCCCCGGACCGAAATCCGGCTCACACGGTTTCCTTCCAGCATCGCCCGCTTCGGTGACCCTGGCGGACGCAATCTTGCCCCCAAGACACTGGCCTCCCAACTGCACGGTCACGGGAGACACGGGCCCGGTGGGCAACTCCTTTACGGGGAGCGCCGCGTGGTGCGCGGGCGGCATACGACGACGGTATGGAGTTGAAGGCGGTGCTTGAGTGCTGCCGTACTACTGGCGGTACAGATGTGTCGTATGCGGGGCCTGACAGGAGTGAGACTCTGCCGCACCTGGACGCCGGCTGGCAATTCTGAGTTGCGTGTGAAAGCTCACACCTCGTTTGCCCCAGGTGATTTGAGGAAAGCCGCAGACGCGGAAGCGCCGCCCGGCTAGGCTCTTCGCCTTTGCCGGACGGCGCCCTTTCACGAACTCCAGGGTAACCGGGCGCAATTGCCCAATTGCCCGAGCGAGTCCCTATCCACCCAACAGGGTCAGATCTGCCCGTCCTCCAGCATTTCGGTCACCAGGGCGGCGATCTGGGACCGCTCGGACCGGGTGAGGGTGACGTGTGCGAAGAGCGGATGCCCCTTCAGCTTCTCGACGACGGCGACGACACCGTCGTAGCGGCCGACCCGCAGGTTGTCCCGTTGTGCCACGTCATGGGTGAGCACCACCCGTGAGTTGGAGCCGATCCGGGACAGCACGGTGAGCAGGACGTTCCGCTCCAGCGACTGCGCCTCGTCCACGATCACGAACGCGTCGTGGAGCGACCGGCCGCGGATGTGGGTGAGGGGCAGCACTTCGAGCATGCCGCGTGCGGTGATCTCCTCGATGACCTCGCGACTGGTGACCGCGGACAGCGTGTCGAAGACCGCCTGCGCCCAGGGGCCCATCTTCTCGGACTCGGAGCCGGGCAGATAGCCCAGTTCCTGCCCGCCGACCGCGTACAGCGGCCGGAAGACCATCACCTTCTGGTGCTGCCGCCGTTCCAGCACGGCCTCCAGACCGGCGCAGAGCGCCAGCGCCGACTTGCCGGTGCCGGCCCGGCCACCCATGGACACGATCCCGATGTCCGGATCGAGCAGGATGTCGAGTGCGATCCGCTGCTCGGCACTCCTCCCCTTGATACCGAAGACCTCGCGATCCCCTCGTACGAGGCGGACGTTGCCCTCGGCCGTGACGCGCCCCAGGGCCTTGCCTCGCTCCGACTGGATCGTCAGACCGGTGTGCACCGGCAGTTCGGCGGCCTCGGGGACGTAGGCGTGCCCCTCCTCGAAGAGAAGGTCGACCTGTTCGCCCGGCAGGGTCAGTTCGGACATTCCGGTCCAGCCGGAAGAGCCCGTGATGGCCAGCTCCGCGCGGTACTCCTCGGCGAGGAGCCCGACGGACGAGGCCTTGATCCTGAGCGGCAGGTCCTTCGACACGACTGTGACGTCGTACCCCTCGGCCTGCAGGTTGCGGGCGACCGCGAGGATGCGGGAGTCGTTGTCCCCCAGGCGATAGCCGCTTGGCAGCACGCTGGGGTCCGAGTGGTTGAGCTCGACACGGACGGTCCCACCCAGTTCCCCGATCGGAATCGGGGCGTCGAGACGACCGAACCGGACCCGGAACTCGTCCAGCATGCGCAGGGCCTGCCGGGCGAAGTAGCCGAGTTCGGGATGGTGCCGTTTGGCCTCCAACTCCGTGACCACGACGATCGGCAGCACGACTTCGTGCTCGTCGAAGCGGTTCAGGGCGCCTGGATCGGCCAGCAGGACGCTGGTGTCGAGAACATAGGTGCGCCGGTCTGGCATACGGCGCTTTGTGCTGGTCACCACGGAAGGACGTACCCCCTCGGATGAGGTCGGGGAGCGACGAAGGAGATCTGGACCGGTCGACGGCCCCATTGCGCGGGCCGAGAACCGGCCCTCCGCCTGTTCGCCCGTGCTGTGACCACACGGTCGGGCTGGTGCAAAGGGCCTCCCGGGCGGACGGCCCCGTGCCGTCTGCTGAGATACGACACCCGTGGTTCGGGTGTCGACCTGCTTGGCTTATGCCCTCGAACATGCGCGGCCATGCCACGACCTATGGCGGCGCGCTGGTGAACTCCTTGTTACTTCCGCCCCAGAGGGGGTGAATTTCATCCCGGAGGATGGTTTCCGGGGCCGAACCGGTTTCAGCCGGATCAGCCGCCGAAACGCCGGTGGCGGGCCGCGTAGTCACGCATGGCACGCAGGAAGTCGACCTTGCGGAAGGCCGGCCAGAAGACCTCACAGAAGTAGTACTCCGAGTGGGCCGTCTGCCAGAGCATGAACCCGGACAGCCGCTGCTCGCCGCTGGTACGGATGACGAGGTCGGGATCGGGCTGGTCGCTGGTGTAGAGGTGCTTGCCGATCAGGTCGATGTCGACGTTCTCGGCGAGTTCCTCCAGCGAGGTGCCCTTGTCGTGGGCGTCGAGCATCATCGAGCGCACGGCGTCGGCGATCTCCTGCCGACCGCCGTAGCCGATGGCGACGTTGACCAGTATCCCGCCCGTCACATGCGCGGTGGCCTCTTCCGCCTCCTTGAGCTGGGTACGCAGTTGCCCGGGGAGCAGATCGAGGTTGCCGACGTGGTGCACGCGCCAACGGCCGTCGGCCGCGAGGGAGGTGACGACGTTCTCGATGATCTCCAGGAGCGGCGCCAGCTCCTCCGGCGGACGGTTGACGTTGTCCGTGGAGAGCAGCCAGAGGGTGACGACCTCGACATCGGTCTCGGAGCACCAGCCGAGGAACTCCTCGATCTTGTCCGCGCCGGCCCGGTGCCCCTGGGCGGTGGTGGAGCCCGCAGCCTTCGCCCAGCGCCGGTTTCCGTCCACGATGACGCCGATGTGCTTGGGCACCTGGTCGTGGTCGAGGTGGCCCTCCACCCTGCGTGTGTAGACCCGGACCAGCAGTCGGCGCAGGTTGTCGCGCAGGTTCACGTGTTTGTCAGCCCCTCCGTACGGATCGGACAGGCGATGCCGGGCGCAATCCCTGGCGCGATCCCTGCCCGTATGGCGGTCCTCGGGGGTGGCGATCCCCGGAAGGGAAGCGTACCGCTGCGGGAAGGGAGGTCCTGCGCCCGGGGGAACGGGGGCCTTGCGCCCGGGAGGGCCAGGGGTGGGCAAAGGGGACCTTGCCGACCCGAGAGAACGGATGGAGAAGAAGTGCGGAGAAGAAGGATGGCGAAGGGAGGGAAGCGGAGGCACGGAGGACGCGAGGAAGAGGAAGGGAGAGCTGGGGGCAGGGTGGGGCGGGGTGGGGAGAAGGGGGTCGGAGAGCGGCGGTATCCGGCTGGCTCCGACCGGGCACAAAAAACGGGCCGGTCCGTGGGGGGGAGACGGACCGGCCCGAGGGGGGGTTTCCACCATAACCCTTCGTGAGTGATGCTGCGTACATCGACGCGGAACAACTACTCTCCGAAGTCGCCCGACAACGCGTGGATGGTCTCGGAAGCCCGTTTCCATGGTCGGATCATGGCTGGAAAACAGCTGATTCCCAGGAAATATCGCGGAATTCAGGGAGATCCAGAGGGATCCGGCGGGTTTCACCCCCCTGGTGGACATCCCTGGACAACCCCGGGGCCATCCGGGTGCCGGACGACCTCGGGCGGACCTCCGGGCCCGGCGTCCCTCCCAGGGGCGACCCTGTCGCGAACGCCCGCTTGACGCCCTCGCTAACTTCGCAGCCATGGCCACGTTCACCACCGCTCAGACACCGGAGCCGATTCCGCTGGAGCTCGCCGAGTCGGGACGAGCACGCCGACGCGGACTGCTGGGACGGGACGGAATCGAGGGCGCGCTGCTGCTGAAGCCCGCGAGTTCGGTACACACGTTCGGGATGCGATTCGCGATCGACGTCGCCTATCTCGACGGAAAAGCGCGGGTCCGGGCGGTAAGGACCATGCGTCCGGGCCGAGTTGGGCTGCCCCGCCCCTGGGTACGGTCGATCCTGGAGGCTGAGGCCGGGGCGCTGGAGGGGTGGGGCGTACGCCGGGGTGCGCAGCTCACGATCCGGGCCGGCGAGGCGGTACCGGAGGACCACTGAGCAGGTGCGGAACGGAATCGTGCGCGCGCCGGGCAGACAGGCAGGGCACCGCGCAGGCCCCTCCTCTGCGCGGTGCCGTCCGCGTCACTTTGCTCACGCGAATTACCTTTGGCCAAATTTACGCGACGCCGAGCCATGCTCGTGAACGACCGCGATAACGATGTGGAAACCTCGTGAAACCTTTTCGGGCATATGCACACATGTCTCACGGTCGACGAGTGCGACCACTCACCCTGCGCCGAGATCTCGCCAATATTCGGACGAGCGCGAACGATATCCGGATGTTTGCGACTGATAAGTCATGAGATGCCATGGTTCGACCGGATTATTCGACGACGTGGAGGCCGAGGATCGCCACTGACCTCCTGGGCTGATGCGCCCCAAGGCGCCCCAAGGCGACCGAATGGGACCGAATGGGACCAGGGCGACGGTTACTCGCCAGTTCTGCTTCTTCGGCGGAAGCGACACCTCCGGCGGGGGCGGAGGCGGTCGAAGGCAGGCAGAGGCAACCGGTCCGGCCGAGCGGGAAGCTCAGCCGGATCAGCCGGATCAGCCAGTCGGCTTGCGGGCCTCGATGAGATGGCGGCTGCTGTGTGCCACGAACGGACCCTCGGCCTCGATCCGCTCGTGCAGGGACCGGAGTTGAGGGCGGTAGGCGTCGACAGTGAACCCTGGCACCATCCAGATCACCTTGCGCAGGAAGTGCACGACGGCCGCGATGTCGTAGAACTCCATCCGCAGCCGCTCGGCGCGCAGTTCGACGATCTCCAGCCCGGCGGCTTCCGCGCCGGCCCGCTCACGGTCGGGGTGACGGGCGCTGCGCTGCTCGGCCGGCTGCGGTCCGAGGAAGTGCTCGACGAGTTCGTACGCGCTGGCGGGCCCGACGTGCTGGGCGAAGTACGTACCGCCGGGTCGCAGGACGCGGGCGATCTCGGTCCAATGCGGGGCGACGGGGTGCCGGCTGACGACCAGGTCGAAGGCATCGGCGGCGAAGGGCAACGGCGCGTCGTCCGGCACGGCGACGACTGCCGCGCCACGCGGGTGGAGCAGGGCGGTGGCCTTGGCGACGTTCGGCGGCCAGCCCTCGGTGGCGACGGTGAGCGGGGGCAGCTTCGGGGCGGTGTTGAGTACCTCGCCGCCTCCGGTGTGCACATCGAGGGCGGCGGACACGCGGGCCAGCCGCTCCCCCATGGCCCGGGCATATCCCCAGGAGGGCCGCGCCTCCGTGGCCCGGCCGTCGAACCAGGAGAAGTCCCATCCGTCGGTGGGGACGGCGGCACCTTCGGCGAGGAGCTGCTCGAAGTCGGAGGTGGAGGTGGAGACGGGTGCGGAGGCGGGCTCGGGCACGGACATGAAGGTGATGTTCCCAGGCAGTTGTCAGTGGCCGCTGATAATTTCCGCCGCACGACGGAAGCAGAACGGCAGAAGGGGTGGTCCGGGACATGCTGTACGCCGATGACGAAACGACGACGCTTCGCGCGAAGCTCGACCAGGAGCGGGACGCGGTGCTGTGGAAACTGGAGGGCCTGAGCGAGGAACAGGTCCGCAGGCCGATGACACCGTCGGGGACGAGTCTGCTGGGGCTGGTGAAGCATCTGGCGTCGGTCGAGTACGGCTGGTTCGTGGAGACGTTCGGCCGCGAGACCGAGCCTTTCTGGTTCGATCCCTATCTCGGGGAGGACATGACCGCGGGCCCGGACGAGACCACGGCACGGATCACCGACTTCTACGCCCGCGCCCGCGCCGCCGCCGACCGCGTACTGACGGAACTCCCCCTGGACACCATGGGCAAGCCGACATGGCGGGACGACGAGTGCTCGCTGCGCTGGGTCCTGGTCCGGATGACGGCGGAGACGGCACGGCACGCGGGGCACATGGACATCGTGCGCGAGTTGATCGACGGGGTGACCGGGGAGTACGAACCGTCGTAAGTCAGGGGCTGATTGCCTGGTGAGGCTTCATGGCCTCGCGACTTCATGGACTCGCGGCTTCATGACCTCTCAGTGTCGAGGACGAGCAGGATGTGCTCGTTGTCGCCATGTCGGACCGTGCCGGTGCGACGGAAGCCGTGCTTTTCGAGGAGTCGGACAGAGGCGGTGTTCCCGGCGAAGGGATCGGCGTAGAGGGGCCGGTTGGTCTCGCGCAGCAGGAACAGCCCGAGGGCGACGCTCCCGACCCCTCTCCCCCAGTACGGCCGCCCGAGCCAGTATCCGATGAAGCGCTGTCCGCCGACGCCCTGTTCGCCCTCCCACCAGGCGACGATGCTGCCGGCCGGCTCGGTGTCCACGGTGACCATCTGCACGAACACGGTGCTGTCGCCGAGGATCTTCGACTTCCAGTGCGCCATGAAGGCGTCCCGCGACCTGGGCGTGAACCGCGACCGCCGGACGGCTTCGGGATCGTTCTCGCAGGCGAGCAGGAACTCCAGGTCGGCTTCCACGACGTCGCGGAGCTGAACGTCGTTGCCGGCTCCGCCGTCGGTCGGCTTCTCGGGCACGTTGTCGGTCATGGTGGGGAGTCTGGCAGGGGGTACTGACAACGCTGGGAAGGCGGCGGTGCCAGGAGGGGACGAGGCTCAGGGGATTTTTCAGGTCCAGGGGACGAGGCTCAGGCGACGAAGTTCAGGGGACGAGCGGGCGAACGTCCTCGGCGACGAACCGTACGAAGCCCTCGGGGTCGGGCTCGTCCGCGGTCGGCTGGAGGATAACGGTGTCGGCACCGGCCTCGACGAGGCGCCCCACGGCCTTGGCGACTGAGTCGGCGTCCCCGGCGACGCCGAGATCATGTACGGAGGCGAGTCCTTCGGCGACCAGTTCCACACGGAGCCGGTCGTCGGCGTGCGGCCCGGTGGCGACAAGGAGATAGACGACGACCTGGTGGGTCTGCCCGGCGGTGTCCGTCCGTCCGGCGGCCACCCGCCCCTCCTCGATCAACTGCCGGGCCAGACGCACCCCGTCGGGCGCGGTACCGGCATGGAGAACAGTCCCGTCGGCAACCTCACCGGCCAGCCGCAACGAACGGGGCCCGGTGGCCCCGGCTAGAAGGGGCAACCCTGGCTCGGGCGGCCAGTCGAGGCCTACGTCGTCCAGCTTCACGTACCGCCCGTCGACGGTGACCCGTTCACCGTCGAGCAGTGCGCGCAACGCGAGCAGATACTCCCGCAAGAGGGCGAGCGGCGACGCGACCCGCGCCCCGACCTGCCCCATCCAGTCCTGTACACCGTGCCCGAGGCCGAGGATGGCCCGCCCCGGGAACAGACGGTGCAGAGTGGCGGCCTCCATAGCGGTCAGGGCGACGTTCCGGAGCGGTACGGGGAGCAGGCCGACGCCGACTCGCACGTGCTCGGTCCAGGCGAGGGCAGCTGCGGCGGCGGAGATACCCCCTTCGCGGAAACAGTCCTCCCAGAGCCACAGTTCCTCGATCCCGGCGGAATCGGCGAGTTGGGCGAGGGCGCGCAGTCGCTCGGGCGGGAGCTGGGGACGGAAGACGACTCCGAGGGTGGTGGTCACGGGGCCTTCCTATCGAGCGTGGCCGCGCAGTACAACACCATTACCGGCTGTCGCTGCTGACACGCTCGTACCGCAGAAGTACGACACCGTTGCCGAAGGTACGTGATTCGGCGAGCCGGAGATGAGTGAAGCTGTCGGCCTCGTGGAAGAGCCGCCTGCCGCGTCCGATCAGCACGGGATGGACGCACAGATGAAACTCGTCGATGAGGTCGTGCCGCATGAACTCGGCGGCAAGTTCAGCCCCACTGACGGCGAGATCCCCACCGGCCTGCTCCTTGAGCGCCCGAACCTCCTCCGGCACGACCTCTCGCACGACGGTCGTGTTCCAGTCGGCGTGTTCCAAGGTCCGGGAGTACACGTACTTCGGAATGTCCCGCCAGATACCGGCGAACTCGACCATGGCTTCCGAACTGTCGGGGCCGGGGTCGGTATCGGCGGTGGGCCAGAAGTCGGCCATGAGCTGGTGGGTGATACGCCCAGAGAGAAGGCCACCCATGCTTCTGACCTTCTCATTGAAGTACAGGTGAAGCTCTTCGTCGACCAGGTGCCAGTCGATTTCGCGGTTGGGGCCCTCGAAGTATCCGTCGAGGGAGATGGACATCATCAGGATGACTTTTCGCACGGCTCACACCTTATCGATGTCAGCGTTGCGACCAAGTGAACGGTTTCTCATCAGGTTACCGAGAGACAGAGAAACTCGCCCGGGAAGCTTCGACGGAAGGTCACACTTCGCGTCCTTGTGGGCCTGACGGGCGAAGGTCGTCGCCAGATCGATGAGGGTCTGCCGTGCTTCCTTGTCCGAGGCCTCAAGAGGCTCCACAGAAAAGGCGGCCACGGACATGTTCCAAGGAGCCTTTTGCGCCTCCTCGCCGGCGTAGCAGGGGACCCAGATCGCGGCCACCTCCGCATTGGACACACCCTTGAGCCCGGCATTGAAGTAGATACTCTTGCGTCCATAGTTCGACCAGATTTCCCCCTTAGCCCATTCTTGCCAATTTCTCGCGGTGCCCATATGAGCATCCAGGTAGAAGATGGGCCCATCGTCACCTCTTACTTCACAGACGCTTCTGAACCACCGATCCTGGTCCGGCCTCCAAGTCTCAAAAAACTCATACTTAGAGGCCCGAGGTAGCACGGAGTTGAAGATTTTGGCAGTCTTTTGCCGGTCGGGCACATGGCGGCAGACGTCGTCGGCTCGAATAGTCCCGCGGCCCTCGAATGCTCCAGAAAGATATGCGAAAAGTAGGGCTGCGGCCAAACCCGCAGCCATCGCGCCATAGATAAAAGGTTTCCGAGAATATTTCCGAATGTTTGATTCCATCAAGATCGATCACCCATTTACTTTCTAAATCGGCCATTACTGGCCTGCTTTAGCCCCGCCGACCAGAGTCATGGCATCAGCAAAGCCCCGGCCTGACTGGCCGCCGGCCCTGGATTCGGCCGCCTCGTCGCCGGTGGCAACCTTAACGGAATTCTGAGTAGTTCGAATGGCTGATTCCTGAATCTGATCCAGCTGCATCACATTTTGATAGACCTTCTCCTGATCCTCCTCGTCGCTGCCAAACCCGCCCAGAAGACCATTGAAAATCTCGCCTGCGGCCGTTCCCACCAGACCACCTGCCACCACACCACCGGGACCGGTAAACGGTGCTGTCGCAATAGCTGTCGCGCTACCAACCAAGGAGCCGCCCCACGTACTCGCATGTTCCTTCCAGGCGTCGTCGCGCGCGGTAGCATCAACATCATCTTTTTCGGCTTGAAAATGTTGACCCACGCCGATGATGCCCTGAAAGAAGCCGGTGTCGTAGGCAATTCCGGCGATTTTTTCGTCGGTGGTGAGAGGGTAGGCGTTTGGGTGCTTCACTTGGGCCTCCATCAATGCGGCAGCATATACATGCTGGGAGATGTTGAGCCGGTCGTACCCTTCCTTGTTGCGGGATACCGTATGCAAGAATCGCATGACAGGGGACGTTTTGAGATTAGCTTCGGCTCCTGCGGTAGGGAAGAGTTGGGCCCCATTTGCCTTGTCGAACTCAAACGATCGATGCAAGTCAGGCATGTACTCTGCAGCGATGTTCGCAAAACTGTCCGACAAGTATTCGTGATCACGCAACAGATTCTCGTGCTGGGACACCGAATTCACGATGGCGCTGAACAGAGCCGCCTGTTCCTCCGAGTGCTTGATGTCCTCGATCGTGGCCGGTTCGCCAGGTCGATGGCCTGTCGTGGCCGCTTCGAGGGCATGGCCCATTGAGTTTCGGCCGGTCACATTCTCGTCCGGCCACTCACGCGTTTCGAAGAGATACTTGAAGTTCGTCTCCGGCTTGCCGTCTTTGCCCTTTTGCTCGGCGGTGAAGAACGCCGTTGCCGCGCCCGGGCTGTTGGCGAGTGCCTTCATGTAACCGGTAAAAGGGTCATTCCCCGCATCGCTGCCCAGGTAGTTGACAGTGCCCTCGGTACCCCAGCCGGATCTGTGGAGCCCTCCGGTGTTTTCCGTGATGCGCCGGTCTGCCTTGACAAGCGCCGTTCCGTAGTTCTCCAGGAACTTGTCGTCATAGTCGCCGTAACGCATGAGGTTACTCATGACGACGAACCCTTCACGGCCGCCGGCGTCACCATTCGGGTCCCTGATCGGATCACCCCCGATCGCGACCATGTCCTTCTTCCACTTCTCCATCGCCGGCGAATCAGAGTTGGTGGCCTGAGCCACAGTGAGGCTGAAGCTCTTCTGCATCTCGTCGAGGTCGTCGAGATGTTTGAAACCCGAGGCCTGGCTATATTCGGGAGAGCTGCCGACGTTGCTCATCTCGTACCAGAACTGCAGTGTCTTCTTCGCTCCCAAGGCCCCTACGACCCTCTCTGCGAAGGGGTACTCGTCATAGTTCTCTGCGAAGAGCGCGTGCAGCTCGTCGAACTCCGCCGGACTGAGGTCCTCGCGGTTCTTCTTCGCAAGCTCCGTTGCCCGCTTGGCGTCCTTGACTGCCTCGGCGTTGGCCGCTCGGGTCACCTTCGCCTCGTTGATCTGCACCATGCCCGTAGAGCCCGGGTACGCATCACTGTCCATGTTCATGGCCAAGTGGTAACGCCGCTTCAGCATGGGCAGTTCGTCCCTGGCCCACCCCGCTACGCGCACGACCTCGCTGAGTTCCTCGGCTCCCACACCGTAGTAGGCGAGCTGAGTCTTGTAGTAGGAGGCCCGGTCACGGAGCGTCTCCTGGTCCCGCCGTACGGAGTCGATTGTGCCCTTGAGCGCACCCGGGTCGATCCCCGAAAAGACGCTTTTGCTGGTTCCGCCTTCATCCGCGCGCATGCCACGGTCCTCGTTCGCATCAGTTTTTGCCGCCGACTTGAGTGGCTTTTCAGTAGAAGCGCCTGTTGCGGTTCATCGAATTGGCTTCCTCGAGCGTGACCTTCTCCGGCATACGGTCGATTTCACGCTGAACGTCCTCAAGTACCTTGTCGATGCGGGCACGCACAGTCCTACGGTGGCCTGCCACGTCGTTGTGCCACTTGTCGGCATTCCTGCCCACCCACGACTTCACGGAGTCCCGGCCGCCCTTCCCGACGTCCGCAGCCGCCCTCTTCAGGGCACCGACGAAATCGGACCGTTCCTTTTCAAGGTCCCGCTTCAGCGCCTTCAGCCGCTCCCGCTCCGGATTGTCCACCTTTGGCTTGTCGCCGTCGGCTCCCATGCCCGTCCCCTACTCGCCCCACAAATTACGCAACTGCTGGATCAGAAGCACCGGCGTGGCTTTCTCAACCCGTACCGGGTCCATCTGCCAACCCGAGGCCAACCCAAGCTGAGTCTCCTACACGGGAGTGAGTACCTCTCGACAGTTCCTTCACGAGGCTCAGCGGTTGACGGCCTGGATCTCCTGTACGACAACGTCCTGGGTTGCGCCGAAGCTGCCGTCGGGCAGGTCATCGCCGGCGCCACCGGAACCCGTCCAGGTGATCTTCCAAGTGACCGTCGCGCTGAGCGGGTACGAGCCGTCACCCGAGGAGCGCAGGTATTTCACGCCGCAGGGCGGAATCTCGTCGGCCTTGCCCTCGGCGTAGGGCTCGCCGATGCGGCCGTTGTTGATCTCGCAGGCGCCGGAAGCCGGATAGGTCATCGCGTCCGCGGTGCCTGGCTCGATCCTGAGTGACACCGGTGTCGCCGTCGCGGTCGCGTACATGTCGAGTACCGGTACGGACGCGGTCACGGAGACGGGCTTGAACTGCGCCGCGTCCAGCCAGGCCCAGGTGGGCAGGTTCACCTTGGTGGGGCCGGCGGGGGCGAGGGTGACCTTGGTGGAGGGGACACGGATCTCGTTGTAGGCGAGTCCGGCGAGGATCTCGGGGGTGATGACGTTGTCGATGCCGGCGGGAGGAGCGTCACCGGTGTCGACCCAGAAATAGTCCTCCTTGCAGGAGTCCCAGCCCGGCGGGTAGGACTTGTTGACGTACGAGCCCCACCAATAACCCTCGCCGGTCTTGTCCTTGTTGAAGTCCTTCGAGTGGTCGTCCTCGTTGAGGTACTTCTCCCGCTGCTCGGCATCCCACTCGTACCCCGTGGACCCCGCCTCCCACACCGGCTCCTTGACCTTCTGAAGCTCCTCGGGACTGTACGTCGGGGCATACCAACAAGCCGGCGGCGTCCAGGACGTCATCGGCGTCAACGCACCCGTGGATTTGCCGCTGCCGTTCTTTGAACGGTCGAAGATGGCATCGCCAACGGACACGGAGAGGTTGTCGCCGTCGGCTTTGGCTTCCTGCTTCGTCTGGCCGTCAGTACCGCCGAATCCCTTCTCGGCGTGCGCGGGGGTGGAAATTGCCAAGAACGAGGCCGTCAGTCCGGAAACGAGCAGATGGTTTCGCTGAATCAAGGCTGGCACTTTTCGCTCCCCCGCTGCGAGTCCAGAGTCTCGGTGACCCAGACCCCGTTCTTGTTCTTGCGCAGCGTGCTGGCATACATGACGTAGCTGTCCTTCGTAACCGGCGTGATGTCCGTCTTGCCCGTTTCCAGGAACTTGTTGTATGCCTTGCTCTGGTCCTCGCAGTACAGGAAAGCAGCAGTGTTGTCACTGTTGACCGTCAGGTCTTCGTTGTAATAGCGGGTCAGGCCGGTCGTGCGTGCCTTGTGGTCGACGAACTCCTGGATGTATGACTGGCTTCCAGCTGCTGCCGTACCCTCGGAGTAGAAGCGGTAAGCCGTATGCAGCGGGTCCTGCTCGGCAATGGCCAAGTCCACGGCCTTGATGCGCTGTTCGGCATCGTTGAGCACAGCGTCCTTGTCCGCGTTCCCGGTCTTCGTCCACTCGAACTTGTACGTGACGTCCGACGGCAATGCGATCTTCGGACGGTCATCGGTCGCCGAGGCTGACGCACTCGGGGACGCCGACACCTCGCTCCCGGTGTCGACTCCCGCGATCTTGTCGTTGTCCTTGCCCTTGGAAGTTTCATCACTCCCGCATGCGGACAGCGACAGGGTCGCAGCAGCGGCCAGTGCGATCGCTGCGAGCAGCATGGGACGGCGGGTCACGGTCAACTCCCGGTGGGACGAGGCTTCTCATTGGCGAACCAACGCTATCCGCCAGGGCCTGGAGAGACCAGGTTGAAGCCTGTCAATCAGTGGGACGTACTTGCGCAAAGCGGCCAGTAGTTCCATCCCTTGGCCTGCAACAGTTACATAACGCGGCGGCCTGGTCACCGCAGAGCCTGTTGACCAGGCCGCTTAACGGTTGCACCGCAAAGGGGCGAAGGCCTGCCCCACCAGCCTTCGCCACCCGCTCGCCGACGGTCAGCTTGTTGACGCCGACGACCGCCGCATGCAGATTCACCGTGCCGTCCAACGCGCCAGCCAATCGGGGCCCTGCCCCTCACGCGCTTCCAGGTAGAGAAGTCCCCTCTTATCGAGGTGCCCAGCAACGGCCGGCCAGCCAGACTGTCGCCGTGCGGCACAACGAAGAGCAGCCATTGTCCGGTGGGAACATGAGCGCCGGTGTCGTTAGCGTCGGGGATACCGTTCGGCGGCCGGCGGGGCCGTGGACTCCAGCGGTGCATGCGCTGCTTGCCCATCTTCACAGGGTGGGCTTCCGGGCGGCTCCCCGTCCCCTTGGCATCGACGAGCAGGGGCGGGAGGTGCTGACCTTCGTGAGAGGCGAGGTGATCTGGCCCGACCGGTTCGCGCTGGTGGAGTCCTCCCAGGGGTTGGCTCGCCTGGCGCGGCTGGTCAGGGACTTCCACGATGCCGTGGACGGGTTCACGCCACCGTCCGACGCCCACTGGCAGGTGCTCATCCCCGCCGAGGGTGCCGACATCATCGCCCATCACGACTTGGCCCCGTGGAATCTCGTGGCCGATGGAGAGGACACCTGGGCCTTCATCGACTGGGACACGGCCGGCCCTGGTACTCGCCTGTGGGACGTCGCCTATGCGATGCGCGGCTTCATCCAGTTGTCCGCGCACCCGCATTGGCAACGTGCCGATGCCGACAGCCGCCTGCGTATCTTCGCCGACGCATATGGGCTCACGGAGAGCGAACGGCGTGAACTGGTACCCCTGTTGGGCCGCCGCACCCGAGCCATGCACGACTTCCTGCGTGAGCAGGCAGCCGAGGGCAACCAGCCATGGGCCAGGCTCTGGGCGGAGGGGCACGGCGACGCCTGGCGGAACGACGCCGAATACATCGAGCAACGCGAAGACCAGTGGTTGCGCGCCCTGCTCGCAGGCTGAGTTCGGCGCGGTCTGAGGCGGCGGGGGTGTGAGCCTGAGGGAGCTCCGCCTTCACTCCCCCTTCTGGAACGTCACCTCCACGCGCCGGTTCTTGCGCCGGCCCTGTTCCGAGGTGTTGTCGGCGATCGGGTAGTCCTCGCTGTAGCCCCGCACCTGGAAGGTGACGTCTGCGCCCAGGCCGGCGGCCAGTTCGTCGTGGACGACCTCCGCGCGGTTCTTGGAGAGGGTCAGGCCGTGGGCGTACGAGCCGAGGTTGTCGGTGAATCCGAAGACCCTGACGTTCGTGGCCTTCTGGGCCTTGATCTCGTCCGCGATCGCCTGGATACGGGAGCGGGCCTCCGGGTTCAGCTTCGAGCTGTTCTTCGGGAACAGGACCTCCGCCTGGAGCGCGAAGGTCACGCTCTCGCTCGTGTCCACCCGGCGTTCCTCGCCGCCCATATCCTCCACGACCGACATGATGTCGAGGACTTTGGACGGGGCGAGCGTGGCGCCGCCGGTCAGTTTCAGGCCGGGGCTGTTGGGGTCCACCTTTGGAGGTGGCGAGGTGGTGACCGTGCCCAGGAGGGAACTGGGGCCGTCGTCGTCCGCGGCGGCGGGTGTGCCCGTCAGGGAAAGGGTGGCCAGTACCGCCAGGGCCGTGAGAACGGTTGAAGTGAAGCGGCTGGTGACTGCCATGGTCACTCGCCCTCGGAGATTTCGATCGACGCCGGGGGCATCGTGCCGACTTGGAAGGTCACCTGGTTGGAACCCTCCGGAGGAGCGGGGAACTGGGCGAACCAGTCGGCCGCCTGTCCCGTGTCGACGCCTCCTCCCTCGAACTTCGTGCACAGGCAGCGCCCATCGGTGTCCCGAAGGACGAGGTACTTCTTCTTGGCCTTGCTGTCGACCAGCGACGCTCCGGCGAGAGAGGGGCCGTTCTTGATCAGCTCATTTTCGTCACCGAGCCAGTCCCCCGCGACCCAGAACTTCCCGCCGTTGTTGGTGACCGTGCCGTTCACCGTCACGAAGCCACCCTGATCACGAACTGCCGAGGTGACGGTGAGTGTGATGTCGCCGCTCTTCACTTCGGCCAGTGCGGGTTCGGCGGCAGGCGCCGAGGACTCCGTCTTCTCGTCTCCGCCACTCTGGGTTTGGCTGGGTGCCGATGAAGACGCCTTCTCGTCCGTCTTGCCGCCGTCTCCTCCCCCGCAACCCGCCACCATGAGGAGCAATCCGGTCGTGATCGCCACCGCGCCCACTGCCCTACGGCTCTTCATGGTGTGCCGAAACTTCATCGGTACGACTTCCTCTCACTGGACCAGATACACAGAGAACAGCTCAGACGCGTCGGGAAAGTCGCCTGGATTGAAATGACCGGGGTCGATGATCACAGTTTCGCCGTCACAGTCCAGCTCGAAGGGATCCAGGGGATCAACGGGGGGAATGCTCTCGCAGCGCGGCTTGATGACAGCGGTCGCGTGGGCCCTGCCATTCATGCTCTCGGTGCCTGGAATGATCGAGTTGCCGACGGTGTAGTTGGTCTGGATGTTGACCCGGAATCCGGGATATCCGTCCTGCACAACCTGCACGGCCTCGCCCTCAAGGACGGAGTCGTTGTCGGCTGCCAGTGCCTGCGCGGCGGCCTGGGCGCCATCGCCCACTGACTCGTCACCGTTCAGCCAGTCGAGCCAGTCATCGTCGTCCGCCTCGACGGCGGCGACCAAGCCGTCCACCAGTTCGTCCCGGGCGTCCTGCGCGGCCGCCAACGCCGCAGCGTCCGCCGCGGACTGGGCTCCATTGCGGACAGACGCTGCTTGCGCGAACACGAAGAAGGCGACGGCGGCGAAGAGCAGGATTCCCGTCAGCCAGATGTAGATCGGCAGGGTCTGCCCACGGTCGCCAAGAACTCGTGCGGCGGTCAGCCGCCGGTGACGCTGGTGACCGCAGTGCGAATCGCCCCCGAGATCAGGGTGCCCAGATTGAGACTCTTGATCAGCACGAAGATCCCGGCGACGATGATCATCAGGCCGGCATACTCCACGAACCCGGCTCCCCTGTCCCGCTCCCTGCCCTGCATCCGGGAAACGACAGTCCACGCCCACCTGTTGAACCTGTCCACTGCGCCTGCCCTTCCGCCGAACGTCAATACCGACCCGGCCACCGTACGTGAAAGCCGGTCTACTCCGCGTGGGTCCGGGGACCCAACTTCCCTCTGCGGTACGCCTCATCACAGCCACCCCTCCTGAGCCGTACCCAGCCACCGGGCGATCGCCTCGCTCCGTGTCGTACTCTGCAGCTTTGCGAAGATGCGGTTGATGTGGTTCTTGACTGTCTTCTCGCTGATGAAACAGGTGGCGGCGATCTGCTGGTTGTTCACCCCCGCTGCGATGAGATCCATGACCTCCACCTCCCTCAAGCTCAAACCGAAGTCCGGTCGGATGTGGTCGCGGGTGGCGAGTGTCGCCACACGGCCGAGCTGGGCCTCCCGAGCTTGCCACAAAGGTGCCATAAGCGGTTGCAAATGCGAAGAGCTTTCGTTCGGTTCGTAGGAAACGCCGAGCGAATCCACGACGTCCGGTCTCAGTACGGAGGCGTGCGGTGCCTTCGCCGCCCGTGCCATCACTCTCGCCCCCCTGCCTACCGCCCGTACGGCCTCCACCAGTTCCTCCGCCGTGAAACCCCCGTGGATCAGGTAGGCCGAAGCGCCTCTGCCCAGCGCCTGCCGCACAATCTCCGGCTCGCTGCTGTACGTCAGCATCATCACCGGGGCCAGCGAGACCAGTTGGGGAAGGGCCGTGAGGCCGTCCGTGCCGGGCATGCGTACGTCGAGCAACACCACGTCAGGGTGTACGCGCTCCGCCGCCGACACCGCCTCGGTGCCGTTCGACGCCTCCGCCACCACATCGATGTCCGGGTGGCCGCCCAGCAGTGCCGTCAGGCCTGCCCGTACGACGGGGTTGTCGTCCGCCACCAACACCCTTAGCGGGTGTGGCCATTCATCTCCGGGCATGCGATACGACCTCCTTCCGGGGCCGGGGCACGTAGTCGAGTCCGGGTGACCTCACGTCGACTCGGATCTCCGCGCCCCCTTCCTCCAGTCGGCCCAGGTGAATCACCGCACCCAGCGACCTCGCCCGTTCCACCATGCCCAGCATGCCGAAGTGGCCTGTTCTGGTGGTCGCTTCGAGGTTCAGTGGGGCGGGGAGGCCTACTCCGTCGTCTGTGATGCGGAGCATCAGGCCGTCCCCGGAGAGTTCCGCCTCCAGCGTCACGCTCGTCGCGTCCGCGTGCCTGCGCGTGTTCTCCAGGGCTTCCGACACGATCGCCAGAAGGTGGTGTGCCGTCCGGTGCGGGAGGGCGTCGAGCCTTCCTATGGGCGTCTTTAGACGCGTACGGATTCTCGTGCTCTGCTCGAACTCCGCCGCCTTCTGCGCCAGTTCGGCGACCAGATCTACGTCCGGTGCCGTCAGGTCCGTGTGGTGGCGCAGGTCGGCGAGGAGGTCGCGGGACTCCGTTGCCGCCCGGCGGGCCGCCGAGGCCACCAGCGCCGCGTGGCGCCGTACCGATTCCGGGTCCGGGTTCGCAGTACCGCCGTTCGCCGATGCCGAGAGGGCCTCTGCCGCCAACGACAGTCCGTGCAGGGTCTTGGTAACCGAGTCGTGCATCTCCCGTGCCAGGCGGGCCCGTTCCGACTCCACGGCCTCGGCCACCGCCAGACGGGAGTTCGCCTCCGCCAGTGCCTCGCTCGCCGTACCGAAGCGGAACATCAGGTTGCGCAAGGTGACGCCGATGATGCCGGCGCCGACGCAGAAGCCCGCTATGAGGAGTGTGCTGGTGCCTGTGCCCGGGCGGTGTTCCCAGGCTCGGTGGACCGTGAGGAGCACGACCAGTTGCAGGCCCGTGAAGACGCCTGAACCCTGCCAGCCGTAGAGGAGGCCGGCGAGGAGAGGGGTGCACACCGTGGCGTAGGCGAGGGGGGAGGCGGGGGACGCGGTCAGGAGGAGTATCCCCGCGAACATCAAGTCCGCTGCCATGAGGGTGGGATGAGCCAGGAGGCGGGGGGCCAGGCGGTCCCAGTCGCGGAACATGGCGTACGAGGCGGTGATGCCCAGGACCGCCGCCGCCAGTACCGCGTAACGCGGGGGTCCTTGCACGGTGTTGGTCATCGCGAAGGGGGTGCCGAGGGCCAGCATCGTCATGCGTACCGCGAACGCCTGGCGGCACAGGGCCTGGAGCGCGTTCAGTTGGAGGCGGATGGTGGCGGGGGCAGGGGCGTCGTCGGCCAGGTAGCCGGCGGTCGGGTCGTAGCCCCGGTTCCGTCCCCGGCCCTGTCCTTCCTCGGGTCGCCTTGTCCTCATGGCTCTCATCGGCCGCATCGCCCTCAAGATCCTCAAGGTCCTCAACGTCCCAGAATCGAGCCGAAGTTCGTACCCGAGCCGAGGAACATGCCCGTCGCGATGAGGATCATCGTCGCGGGGAGCATGAACACCAGGGTTACGAGGGTTGCCTTGGGGATGGTCTTCGCGGCGCGGCGGCGGGACTCCTGGGCGTCCGTGCGGCGCATGTCGGCGGCGATCTGGATCAGGGTCTCGGCGATCGGGGAGCCGAGTTCCTCGCCCTGCTGGAGCGCCGAGACGAACTGGGCCACCTGCTCACTGGAGTTGCGCTTGCGGAGCTGGTCGAAAGCCTGGCGACGGCTGACGCCCATGTCCATCTGGCGGAGTGTGATGCGGAGTTCGTCCGCCCAGGGACCCTCGTACTTCTCCGCCACCCGGTCCAGGGCCTGGCGGAAGCCCAGGCCCGCCGAGACCACGACCGCGAGCACGTCCAGGAAGTCGGGGAGGGTGCGGTCGATGACGTCCTTGCGTTCCCGTACCGCCTGCCAGATCGCGGCGTCCGCGGCTGTCACTCCGAAGGCGAACGTGATGACCGCGAGGACCAGGTTGCCGTTGGTGAGGAAGATCAGGCCGAGGAGGATGCCGAAGGTGAAGTAGACGGCTCGGCGGGCCGCGTAGCGGGTGATGGTCAGGCCACCGGGGTTGCCCGCCATGTCGATGCGCAGGCGTTTCGCGTCGACCCGGCGGGGGCCCATCAGGCGGAGGACGAGGGGTGCGAAGCGCATGCCCATGCGGTCCACCGCCGAGTCTGCCTTCGAGACCCGGGTGCCGCCCACCTCCAGGGCGAGGAGCATGTCGGACGGGAGTTTGGCGTCGGCTCGGATCATGCGGATGCCCAGCAGGGCGCCCGCGACGGCGATCGCCATCACCAAGGCCAGTAGCAGTGGCAGCATCCGGTCACTCACTCCCCTCAGACTTCGATCTTGCCCAGGCGGCGGATGACGAAGAAGCCGACCGTGTACAGGCCCAGGGAGAGGAGGATCAGGCCCTGGCCGAGGGCGGAGCCGGTCACCTTCTCCAACGCGCCCTCGTTCGAGGAGTTGATGAGGAGGAGCGAGCCGAGGCCCAGGCAAGGGACCGTGAAGGCCGTCGCGTTGACCTCCGACAGCATCGTGCGGACCTCGCGGCGCGTCTCCTTGCGGTCCTCCAGGGTCTGGGTGAGGTTGCGCAGGGAGCTGACCACCGAGCCGCCCGCCTTGTTCGCCAGAACCAACGTCGTGACCAGGACGACCAGTTCGCGGGACGGGAGGCGTTCCGCCAGCTCTCCCAGGGCGTCGTCGATCGTCCGGCCAAGGCTCAACTGGTCAGCCACCCGGGCAAGTTCCTCACCCGCCGGGGCCTCCAGCTCCTCCGCCGCCATCGCCAGTGACGTACGCAGGGCGAGGCCGGCCGCCGTGGCGTTGGCCAGCAGGCGGGCCACGTCCGGGAGTTGGTTGATGAACGCCTCGATACGTTTCTGGCGTTGCCAGTTGAGGAAGATCGCCGCACCCCAGACCGTCACCAGCGCGGCGATCGGGCCGAAGAAGGGCGCCAGTACGGCGGCTGCCAGCAGCCACAGCGCGACGCCGACACCGGTGACGTAAGTGAAGAACTCGCCGGCCGTCAGGTCCAGTCCGGTCGCCGAGAGGCGGAGGTGGATCGTACGGCCGAGGCGGGTGCGGCGCAGTCGGCGGTCGACGGCCGCGAACCGGCGTACGCGACCGGCCGCCGTACTCAGCGCGCCGCCCCCGGAGAGGCGGTCTTCGAGTGCCCGGCGCTGGGCGCGGCCGGTGGCGTACGTGTGCACGCCCGCCACGGCGAGCGTGCCGCAGAGCATCGTGGCGCCCAACGCCAGCGGGACCGAGTTGTTCATGGCTGCTCGCTCCGCACAGTCGTCCTCGTTGTCGTTCGCGTGGTCGTACGCGTAGGGGTCCGCGTGGTCGTACGTGTAGCCGTACGCACAGTGGTCCGCGGGTTCATCCGGGTCGTCATCCGATCGCCTGCCTTGTTTCCAGTACGTCGAGCACCTCGGCGACTCCGAACGCCGGCGGCAGCGATTCGTTCGCCAGGTACAGCTTCTCCACGACCGGGCGGGGCACCGGGAGGTGTTCGAAGTAGCCCTGGACGACACGGTCGGGGCCGGTCGGGCGCGAGACGTAGCGGGAGACCGTCGCGATGCGGAACTGTTCGCGGCCGTGGGACACCAACAGGGCGATCTCGGCGATCCGGCGGGTGCCGTCGACGTGGCGGGCGAGTTGGACGACCACGTCGACCGCCGAGTTGATCTGGTCCTTCAACGCCTCGAAGGGGATCATCACTTCGGACATCGAGCCCAGGGTCTGCAGGCGCATCAGCGCGTCCTCAGCCGAGTTGGCGTGGACGGTGGCCAGGGAACCGTCATGGCCCGTGGACATCGCCTGGAGCATGTCGAGGGTCTCGCCGCCTCGGACCTCACCGACGATGATGCGGTCGGGGCGCATGCGCAGGGAGTTGCGGACCAGGTCGCGGATGGTGATCTGGCCCTTGCCCTCCACGTTCGCCGGGCGCGATTCGAGGCGGATCACATGCTCCTGCTGGAGCTGGAGTTCGGCCGAGTCCTCGATGGTGATGATGCGTTCGTGGGAGGGGACCAGACCGGAGAGTGCGTTGAGGAGCGTCGTCTTGCCGGTGCCCGTGCCGCCGCTGACGATGACGTTGAAGCGGGCCCGGACGAACGCGGCGAGGAGCATCAGCATCTGCTCGTCCAGCGAACCGAGGCCGATCAACTCCGGGAGCGTGTAGGCGCGGGGGAAGCGGCGGATGGTGAGCGTCGGGCCGGTGAGGGAGAGTGGCGGGATGATGACGTTGACGCGTTCGCCGGTGGGCAGGCGGGCGTCGACCATCGGATTCGACTCGTCCACCCGCCTGTTGACCGTGGAGACGATCCGCTCGATGGTCTGCATCAGCTGCTCGCTCGACGCGAAGCGCATGGGGAGCTGTTCGACTCGGCCTGCCCGTTCCACGAAGATCGAGTCGGGGCCGTTGACCATGATCTCGGTGATCGACGCGTCGGCGAGGAGCGGTTCGAGGACGCCGAGGCCGAGGGCTTCGTCGACCACTCGCCGGATGAGCTGGGAGCGTTCGGCGGAGGAGAGGACCGGGCCCTCGCGGCTGATGATGTGGCCGAGGACGCGTTCCAGCCGGACACGGCGTTCCGCTGCCGCGAGGCTGGACATCTCGGCGAGGTCGATCTCTTCGAGGAGCTTGGCACGGTAGACGGCGACGAGATGGCCGTCCTCACGCGCGGTTCCGTTGCCGTTGGCGTTGTCGTCGGCGGAGGCTATGCGGGAGCGCAGGCTCATGGTCTCTGTCTCAACTCCTCTCAGGTCGGCTTGCGTTGATCGCTCGGTCGGTGGCTTCGGTCGGTGAACTCGGTCAGTGGATCAATCGGCGGGGCGGTCGGTCAGCCGTCTTCGTCGTTGGGCATGGTGGCGGAGCGTTGCACGTCCCACTCGTCGAAGAGCGGGATGATCGCGGGGACATGGACGGTCACGGTCGCGGTGGTCGTGTCGCCCGCGCCCAGAGGCGCGTCCACGTCCGGGTCGAGCCAGTCGCTGACGGAGGCGGCGCCCGCCGCCACCCCGTCGCCGTCGAGGGAGGCGGCCCGAGCTGCCGCGCGGGCTCCCGTACCGGCCTGGTTGATGCCGTAGCCGATCAGGCCGAGCTGGATGCAGGCCAGGCCGATGATGATGAGGATCGGGAGGAAACCGGTGAACTCCAGGATGGAGGAACCCCGGTCCCCGCCCTCCCGGACGCGGTTCGCGAGTCGGCCCCGAAGGCTCCTCGGCCTCGTCCTCATCAGTCCTCGTCCCCCTCCAGCGCCGCCCCCGCCTCGCCGTTCACCGTCCAGTTGACGTCGAACCCCGGGAAGAACAGGGGTACTTGGGCGCTGACGGTGGCCTTCATGACCGGCCCCTCGGGACCGCAGTTGATCGCGGCGCCGCTCCAGGCTCCGGGGAGGTGCTCGCCGCCCGCGCTCTCGCAGGCCCCCTCGTAGCCGCCGGGGTCGAGGGCGTACGCCGCCGTTGCCGCGCGGGCCGCCTCGTCCGCCGCGTTGCCGGCCAACGAGTACGTGTAGCCGTAGAGCACGCACTGCCACAGGATGCTCATCACGACGAGCAACAGCGGGAACATGCCCGCGAATTCGAGGGTCACGGCCCCTCGGTCACCGCGTTCGCCTCGTCGGCGCAGGCTCATCGCGCCCCGGTCCGACGACGAAGACGATGACTTACGTCGCTTGCCTCCGCCCCCTCCTTCCTGGACGACGACCAGCCCCAACTCTCCCGCCAGTGCCCACAGCGCCTGCTTGACCGTTGACCGCGCGTCCAGGTCCTGGAGGCGTCCCGCGTCCACAACGCCCTGAAGTTCCTTGAAGGCGGCGGGAATCGTCGCGCGGGCGACCTTGGTGCCGGTGACCTTCTCGACCAGCGAGGGCTGGATCTCCGTACCCTTGGACTGCCTGTTGACGACTGTCAACGTCTCTTCGGCCTTGCGGATCTGGAGGCGGTCCCAGAGACGAACCATGCGTTTGGCGGCGCGTACGGCGACGACGTCCGGGGTGACCAGGAGCAGGGCGTGGTCGGCCATCTCGACGGCGGCGGCCGTGGCCGAGTCCATCCGGGCGCCGCAGTCGACGACCACGACGTCGTGGCGGGAGCGCAGGGCGGCGACGACCTGGCGGGTCACCCTGTCGGTGACCTCCTCGCCGCGTTCGCCCTCGGAGGGGGCGAGGAGCAGGCCGATGCCGCTGTCGTGGGTGAAGACGGCGTCCTGGAGGACGCGCGGGTTGATGTCCGTGATGGCGGCCAGGTCGGCGATCGACCTGCGGAACTGGACGTCCAGGTAGGAGGCCACGTCCCCCGACTGGAGGTCCAGGTCGATAAGGGCGACGGTATGGCCCGACGCCCTTGCGGCGAGGGCGAGTTGGACGGCCGTGACAGTAGCGCCGACGCCACCCTTGGCACCGGTCACGGTGACGACCGTGCCACCGGGTCCGGCGTACAACTCCGGTGCGGTGCTACCGAGGTGGCGCCGCATGCCTGACGACCAGGCCGCCGCCGCCTGTACGCGCTCGGCCAAGGCTTCGTAACTGAGAGGCAGTTGGACGATACCCCGGGCGCCGGAGTCCATCGCGGCGGTGAGCACGCCGGTGCTGGGGTCGGCGGTGATGAGGACGACTCCGACGGCCGGGAAGCGCATCACCAGGTCGCGTACGAGGTCGAGGGCAGGGACGGGCCCTATCCGCTCGTGCACGAGGACGACTTCCGGCAGCTCGTCGAGGGACTCGGCGGCCAGCCGGGCCAGGGTGTCGAGCAGCGCTGTCGAGTCCGCGACGGGCGGGGCGGGTTCGGCGTCGGGGAGCCGGCTGAGGAGGGTGCTCAGAGCGCGGGCGGACTCGATGTCGGCGGTGGCGGCGAGGACGCGGATGGTCATCGGCGCGCCCTCGGCAGGCACACCTGCGACTGCGGCTGCGACCGGCGCTGGGGCTGCGGCTTCGTACGTACGGACCTCATGCCCGCCTCCTACTTGTCCTTGTCGAGGGTGTACGTACGGTCGGCGGCGCCGGGGACGGCCGTCAGTTCGCCGCCCGCGACCAGGGACAGGCGGACGTGTTCGGCGAACGACTCGGCGTACGCGACGCGTTGGGCGTCCGGCGTCTTGAGCGCGAAGGTGATCGGAACGGCCTCCGACGCCGTTCGCCGGCGATCGTCGCTCGACTGTCCCGGTTCGAGGGCGGTGAGCTTGCCGACGTCGATGACGCGCGCGTTCGTGACGAGCAGCTTGGCCTCGTCGACGCCCTTCTCGCTGTCCTTGGACTCGAAGGTGGCGTAGATGTTGACGAGCGACCCCGGGTTGATCTTTCCCGCCACACCTGTCGACGCGTCGATCAGGATCGCGATCTCCTGCTCACCGGCCTCCAGTTCGGGCCGGTCGACGATCATGTCGGTCTGCAGCAGGGAGCCCTTCTCCAGCCGGGTCACCGCGATCTTGCCGCGGATCTGGGAGACGCGTGTGACGGCGGTCTCCGACAGCCACCGCTTCGGCATGGAGATCTTCTCGAACTGGTCGGCCGTGAGCTCCCTGTAGGGCGCGATGTCGCTCTTGAGGCGGTACGCCGTCACCTCCGGGCCGACTTTGGAATTCACGTCGCGGATCACCGAGAGGACTCCGACGAAGGCGCCGATGGCGCACAGGGTCGAGAGGACCAGCAGGATGACGCCGCGGCGCTGGCGTGAGTTCATGACGCGGACAACCTCGATCGGGGGTGGGGACGGACACGTCTTCTACGTCTCTTACGTCGTACCTCGGGGCAGTGCTCGTACTGAGGTTCCTGATGGTCGTACTGGTGTTCCTGGTGCTTCTGTCGGGGTTCCTGCCCGCCCGAGGGCCGCGGGAAGCTCCGAAGCCGGGGCGAGTGGGGCCGCACAGAATCCGCAGCGGTCTCCGATGAGTTCGAGGCCGCACCAGTGGCACTCCTCGCGGCGTACGGAGGAGACCAGTTGATAGAGCACGGAGACGTCGTGCAGCCCGGCCGCGAACTCGACGATCTTCCCGGTCCCCCACCAACGGGCGGACTCCGCCGGCAGCGGAACGGGGGCAACTCCCTGGACGCGCCAGGCGGGTGCGAGGGTCGTGGTGACCCAGTCGGAGGGCGGCTGCCCCTGCGCGACGAGCAGCCGAGTCCCGAACTCGGGCCCGGCCAGCTCCTCCTGGCCCACCCGTACGAGCTGGGCTCGCGGATTGGCCAGTACGGCGAACTGCGCGCCCGGCACCCAGGACTTGGCGTGCGACTTGAGGGAGACGGGCACCCGGTCGAGCTTGGCGACGGAGCCGAGGTGAGCGCCGGCGTAGATGTAGTGCGCGAGCAGCCGCGCGGAGGAGGCGAGCACCCCCGGGCTGAAGTCGCACATGGAGAGCTGCCTCAACTGCTGGGCGAGCAGGGCGAGTCCGAGGGGTGGCAGATCGACCGCGAGCAGCGCGATGCGGTCGCTCTCCAGGACGGAACGCACGGTGTGCAGCCGCCGGGTGACGGCCGGGTCCGTGGACGCCGGGTAGAGGGCGATGACGTACCCGTGCTGTTCGATGAGCGTGTGCATCCCCATGAGGGCGCCGTCGAGGGTGTCGAGGGACGGGACAGCGGCTGGCGGGGTCTGCCGGTCATGCGGTGGGAGCACCAGGTCGGAACTGGTGACGGCTATCGCGGTCGGCACGCTGCACACCACCCCGTTCACTGCGACGGGGTGGTCGGCCACCGCCTCAGATCGCCCCTGTGACGTCCTCTTGCATCAGCACCTTATCCACGGCATGGCCCGCTCAACACTGAATCTTCTAGATCAACTAACGGAAGGTGGAGCTTGATCGACGGAGAGTGAGGCGAATATGCCACAAGTCGGGTGCCGGGGAGGGTAGTTGGCAGGAGCCACTTGCCGAAGGCGATGCGCCGTTCATGGGCAGGTCTGCCAAAATTCTTCACACCTTCGACAACTTCCCGCGTAAACCTCACCTCCGGAATTGTGGCCTCCATCACAGCACGAGCGGTTCGCGCCTGATCCACTGCCCGGATGCTGCTCAATGTGATACTCCGCGTCCTCCCGTTCTACATCCGCGAACCCCTGGTCGCCGCCATCTGCCTCACCCTCTCCGGCAGTTGCTTCTACTGGACCATCAAGGACGGAGGATGGGCCAGATTCGGCTTCGGCGTCGTGTTTCTCGGCATCGCAGGCCTCCGGTTGTTCATCCTCAGAGGGGAGTTGAGATCGCGGCGGGCGGCCAGGAGTGCCACCCAGGCTCCGACGGTTTCTCCGGCAGCCGACAGGGGCTGACGTCTCCTCCTTGTGGGGTTGGCTCCGCGACAACTGCACGGCTTGCACGGCCTGCACGGCCTGCACGGCAAACAGTCCGTTTCCGTTGACACCGTGCCCAACCCTCTGAATCTGGTGGAAACTTCGCGGCCCGACGGATACCGTCCGGCCCTTGTCAGCACGTCTGTCGTACGGGGGAGTTCGATGTGAAGTGCCGTTCTCTGTCCGCCGCTGCCGCACTCGCCATGGCAGGAGCCCTGGTCCTGACCGCCTGCACCGGCAGTGACGGCGAGCCCAATGACAATGGCAAGGCCGCCGGAGCCGGCACCGGCACCGGCACCGGGAGCGAGGCGTCGGCGTCGCCAAGCGCGAGGGCGAGTGCGAGTGCGAGTGCCACGGCGAGCGCGCCGACGTCCGTCGAGCGTCCGAGGATCGAGCTTCCGTCGGATGTCACTGACAAGTTCGAGAACTGGCAGGCCGGCGACGAGGCCAAGAACGCGGTCCTTGCGGACACCGCCCGGCGTATCGACGCGACGAACGACGCCATCCTGCGTGGCGACACGGGCGCTCGGAGCCTTTCCTTCTACTACCGGGGCAAGGCACTGAACGACGCGCTCAGGTGGGTGCAGGCGTACGTCGACGCCAACATGTCCTTCACCGGGACGACTCGCTACTACGCGCCTGAGGTTGCCTTGTCGGGCGAGTCGGAGGCGTCGGTCGTCTACTGCGCCGATGAGAGCAAGGGCTTCAACAAGGACCGGAAAACCAACAAGGTCGACCGCACGCCTTCGGACCAGAGCCCGTACGTGCTGTACAGCGCGCGCCTGCAGAAGAGCGGTCAGGGCGTGTGGCGGACCACCGGCCTGACCTCGAAGCGGGGGGACAAGGCATGCACCCCGTAAGCAGGTGGAGCAGAGTCGTGGTGCGTTGAGCGCAGTCACAGCGGGACGACTGCACCCAGGACACCGGCCCACTGAAACCATGGCCGCGCCTGTCCGGGGAGCGCGATACCGTACGGGCTTTGCCATCGCACCTGTTCCCACGGGGAGTTCACTGTGAAGCGCCACGCTCCGCCCACTGCTGCCGCATTCGTCGCGACGGCCGCAATGCTGATGTCCGCGTGTGGCGGCGGCGACGGTGAGACTGCGTCGTCGAACAGCGACAAGGGCTCGGTGGCCGAGCCTGTGGGTGAAGCGTCCGCATCGCACACGGCATCGACCGCCGATTCAGCCGGCTCCGCAGACCGGCCGAAGATCGAGCTGCCGTCCGATCTGACGTACACCTTCGAGTGGCCCAAGACGGGTGACGCCGGCAAGGACGCGGTACTGAGCGACAGCGAACAGTCCATCAAGGCAGTAGACCTCGCGATCGTGAACCAGAACGCCCTCGACAAGGCCTACCTCTACTACTACGAGGGCGAAGCCGCCGCCGGCACGGAGACGTTCATCCAGGCGTACGTTGACGCCAAGGCGCGGGTCACGGGTTCGTATCGCTTCTATGACGCGGTCGCCAACGTGAACGGGTCGAGCAACGCGTCGCTTGTGTACTGCGAGGACCAGAGCAAGGGGTACGACATGTATCTCAGCCCTGAGAAGGTCAACAAGACCGCAGTCACGAAGAACAGCTACGTCCGCTACAGCACCCAACTACGCAGGAACAACAAAGGTGTTTGGGCCGTCGAGAAGATCGCCTCCCAGCGGGGCAGCGCCAGATGCCAACCTTGAGGGCGAGCAAGGTGAACTGAGCGACGTCGGCAGCTCGTGTTCCCCGTTGCCATGGTGAAGCTTCTGTGAAGCTCTCGACAGCCTGGCGGAACCACCGGCCCCACCGATAGCGTCTTGGTTTTGCTAGCACATCTGTCTCACGGGGAGTCCACTGTGAAGCGCCGCTCTTTGCCCGTTGCTGCCGCGCTCGTCGCGTCCGCTGCCCTGCTGTTGACCGCCTGTGGCGGCGACGACAGCGGATCGAAGGACAACGACAAGATCGCCGGAGCCGATACCGGGAGCGAGACCTCGGCATCGCCGACAGCGTCCGCGTCGGACTCGGCCGCCTCCGCAGACCGGCCGAAGGTCGAACTACCGTCAGATGTCACACTCACGTTCACGCCAGAGCAGACCGGTGACGCCGTCAAGGACGCCGTCCTCAAGGACAACGCGGAGATGATTCGCGCACTCAACGCGGCCATCGTCGCCCAGAACCCTCGGCTTCCCGCCTTGGAGTTCTACACTGAGGGTGAAGGCGCGGTGGCTGCCGAAAAGTGGGTGAAGGCGTTCACCGACGTCGGGTGGACGGTCACCGGCACCGTGCGCTACTTCGATCGCCAGGTCACCGTCAGTTCCAAAGACAGCGCTTCGCTGAGTTACTGCGGGGATGAGAGCAAGGGCTTCAGCAAGGTCATCAAGACCAAAGAGGTCAAGAAGACAGCGCCGAACAAGGACAGCTACGTCGCCTACGGCGTCCAGGTACAGAAGAACAAGGCTGGCGTATGGGAACTCGTGAAGATCCAGTCCACTCGAGGAGTTGACAGGTGCCAGCCATGACCAGACTGCTTTCTATCGCCACGACCGTTCTGATCGCGGGAACAACGTGTCTGGTCGTGTCCCCCTCTGCCATGGCCTCCCAAGATCCTCCTGGTGCAGGAGCGTTCGGCAACGGCCCGAACACATCCGGCAACGCCTCCGGCGACACCCTCTCCGCGACCGCCGGCGCCGTCGTCTACGACCGTTCCAAGAACGGGTCCGGGCAGTCGGCCGGGCCCGTCGCCGCCTCAAGCGGCTGGACGCCGCCTGCTTGTTGGTATGCCCCGACGTACAGTCCCGAGGAGCTTCAGAAGGTCAAGGAGCCGGTGTGGGAGGCGGGGTCCACGGGGTACGAGTGGGATGCCGAGCAGCGGGAGAAGTACCTCAACGAGGACGACCACTCGAAGGACTTCAACAAGGACAAGACCGGCGAGGGTTATTGGTGGGGCTCGTACGTCAACAAGTCCTATCCGCCGGGCTGGGACTCCTGCAAGGAGGACTACTTCTGGGTCGACACCGGTGACGCTCCTCCCGCCGGCATCGACAACGTCATCACCCCCGAGATCCTCGCCGGACTCGCCTACAACGAGATCCGCGTCCCCTCCACCAAGGTCACCCTCGCCCCCGCCGGCCCCACCAAGGTGAACCTGCCCACCTGGGCCTGGCTGGACGCGGCGCAGTTCAAGCCCGTCTCCGTGACCGCGTCCGTACCGGTTCTGGCGATGGAGGCCACCACCGTCGCCGAGCCCGTGTCCTTGCGGATCGAGCCCGGTACCGCCGACGCGCAGGTCTACCCCGCCTCCGGTGTGTGCACCTTCGTCAACGGGCGTATCGGGGAGCCGTACGCCGCCGGGAAGGCCGGCCAGACCCCGCCCTGCGGTGTGAAGTACCTGCGCTCGTCCGGCGACGGGTCGTACCCGCTCCGCGCCACGATCACCTGGAAGATCCACTGGACCGGGACGGGTGTCAACAACCCGCAGGCCCTGCCCGACGGCGAGTTCGGGGCCGAGCAGGCCGTCGTCGTTCAGGAGATCCAGGCCGTCAACCGCTGAGCCGGGTCCCGGCAGTGGCCCGTACCCGTTCCGCGCCACACTGTTCGCGGGACGACCGCAAGCCCTGGGAGGGGGCGGCGCATCGCCGTCCCCTCCCCCTCTGAAACATTTCCCCCTCCCCACCGCGTCAATGAGGTGAGTACAGTCCACGCGCCCACGACCTGAGCGCGGCACAGGCAACAGGGGGAACGTATGAGAAAGGTCCGCGCGGACGAGTACGCGGAGTTCGCGGTGGCGCGGGCGGGGCATCTGTACCGCTCCGCGTGTCTGCTCACCGCCGGGGACACGTACCTCGCCGAGGACCTGGTGCAGGAGACGCTCGGGCGGTTGTACGTCAACTGGGGGCGCGTCTCCCGGGCCAACAACCCCGCGGGGTATGCACAGACCGTGCTCACCCGCACCTTTCTGACGCACCAGCGGCGACGCAGCAGTACCGAGCGGGCCACCGACGTGCTGCCCGAGATGCCCGCACCCTCCGCCGGAACCGACGTGACCATGCGGCTCACCCTCGTCGAGGCACTCGCCCAACTCCCGCCCAAGGACCGGGCGGTGGTCGTCCTGCGCTACTGGGAGGACCGTTCCATCGAGGAGACGGCGGGTGCGATGAACGTCAGCTCGGCCGCCGTACGCACCCGATGCGTCCGCGCACTCGCCCGGCTGCGCACCCTCCTCGGCGAGGAACTCGGGGAGTACGCGGTCCGCTGACGTCCGTCTCCCTTCTCCCACCCCCCTTCCCTCGCTCATCGCCTCCTCCCCCTCCCCCTCCCCCTCCCGGTAGACAATTCCCGTACACAGCAGAAGTGGTGGTTCCCCATGTCCGTTGAACATCGAGACGACCAGTTCGAGGACCGGCTCGGCGCCGCCCTGCGCAACGCCGGCGGTGCCTTCGACGCCGATCGTGCCGCCCTCGTCGTCGGCGGTGAGAGCCGGGGGCGCCGGCTCCGAATGCGCCGCCGGACCGCTGTCGTGAGCGGCGCCGCCGCGATCGCGCTGGTGGGGGTGGGCGGCGCGCTCGTCGCGCCCTGGGGCGGCGACGGGACCGGACGGCGGGCCGTGGGCGCCGGCGGGACGACCGTCGGGCCCGGTGATGCCACCGGCACCGCCACCCCGTCCCCCGTCACCGGCGCCCAACTGCTCGCAACCCTGAAGGAGTTGCTCCCCGAGGGCGTGCTCAGCAAGGAGTCGTCGCGCGGCACGGACTCGAAGCGGGGGCCGTACGTGTCTGCCGTGTTCGACGACGGGAAGGGTGCCGCGGCGCTCTCCGTCAGCCTCGGCCGGGTCGAGCCGGGGAGCGGGCAGGCGCGTCAGGCGACCGATTGCCCGGACACCGCGTTCGTCCCGTACGACGACTGCGCGAGGAGCACGCTGCCCGGTGGCACGGTGCTCAGGATCCTCAAGGGATACGAGTATCCGGACCGGCGCGTCGACACGAAGCTGTGGACGGCTGACCTCGTCACGGCCGACGGCGCGCGGGTGTCGGTGAGCGAGTGGAATTCCGCCGCCGAGAAGGGCGCGCCCATCAGTCGTCCCGAACCACCGCTGTCCGGAAGTCAGTTGAAGACCTTCGTCACCGACCCGGCCTGGCTCAAGGCCGTCAACGCCATCCCCGAGGCCGCCGAGGTCGAGACGCCGCCGGCGTCGAGCCAGACTCCCGGGGTCGAGAGCGGCACCATCGTGACGACGCTCAGCGGTCTGCTCCCGCAGGGCCTCCAGGTGGTCGGCAAGAGCGGCGACGGGACCGAGTACGGCTATGTCGTCGTCGACGACGGCAAGGGCAAGAGCTTCGTCCAGATCAACGTGCAGCCCAACATGAAGGACATCGAGGACCAGCTCTTCGGCCCCGGCTCGGGCGCCGTGACCATGCCCGACGGCGTCAAGGTCGTCGTCCGTGAGGGCCCCGGCGACGACAAGGGCAAGGGGCTCGTCATGCGGACCGCCGACGCCATCTGGCCCGACGGTCTGCGAGTGGTCGTCAGCGCCTTCAACTCCGCCAGCCAGATCACCGGCCCGACCCGGACGAATCCCGCCCTGACCCTCGACCAGCTCAAGACGATCGCCACCGACTCGAAGTGGCAGGGACTGCAGCCGCCGCCCTCCAACTGAGCCTTTGCCGATGGGCCTTCTTCCACAGGAAGCCGTGCGGAGACAGAAGAGGGCTCAGGAAGAGGGATCAGAAGAACTCCGACCACGGCTGGTCCCAGATCTGCTTCACGCACAGCACCAGGAACAGCAGGCCCGCGATCACCAGCATCGCGTTGCTCAGCAGCCGGTTGCGCCATTCGGCTGGTGTGCGGGAGGAGTTGAGCAGGACCAGCAGGGTGCCGGCCAGGAAGGGGAGGAAGGCCGCGCCCAGGACGCCGTACAGGATGATCAGGCGGAAGGGCTGGCCCTGGAAGAGCAGGACGATGGGCGGGAAGGTCAGCCACAGCAGGTAGGCGCGGAAGGGCCACGAGCGTTCGCGCGTGCCCGAGGCGACCTCCTCGCCCGTCGTCCGGGTGCCGCGGAAGCGTTCCACGAAGTCGGCGAACATCAGGCTCACGCCGTGCCAGACGCCGATCAGCGAGGTGTAGGAGGTGGCGAAGAAGCCGATCAGGAAGAACTTCGCGGTCGCCGTGCCGTACTTGTCCTCCAGGATGTCGCTCAGCTGAATCAGGCCCTTGTCGCCGCTCGCGATCGCCACGTTGGCCGAATGCAGCAACTCCGCGCCCACGAACAGCATCGCCACCACGAAGATGCCCGTCGTCGCGTAGGCGACGCGGTTGTCGAGGCGCATCACCTTCATCCAGCCTGTGTTGGTCCAGCCCTTCGCGTTGACCCAGTAGCCGTACGCCGCAAGGGTGATGGTGCCGCCCACGCCACCGATCAGGCCCAGTGTGTTGAGGATCGAGTCCTTCTCGTCGGGGAGGACGGGCAGCAGGCCGGCGAAGGCGTCCACGAGGTTCGGGGTGACCCGGATCGCCAGGTAGACCGTGACGACGAACATCACGCCCACCAGCACGGTCATGACCTTCTCGAAGACCTCGTACTTGTTGAACCAGACGAAGACCAGGCCCGACAACCCGCACAGGATCGCCCACCACTTGAGGTCCATGACGTCCGGGAACAGCGCCTGGAGCGGCAGCGCGCTCGACGACATCGCCGCCGCGCCGTAGACGAAGCCCCAGATCACGACGTACACGACGAAGAAGTACGTGGTCCAGCGGCCGAGGCTCGCCCAGCCGTCGAAGAGGGTGCGGCCGGTGGAGAGGTGCCAGCGGCCGGCCGCCTCGGCGAGGGAGATCTTGACCAGGCAGCCGAGTACGGCGGCCCACAGGAGCGTGTAGCCGAAATTGCTGCCCGCGATGAGCGTCGCCACCAGGTCGCCGGCGCCCACGCCGGTCGCCGCGACGACGATCCCTGGGCCGATGTACTTCCAACTGGACTTACGGGGAGTGGAGTTGGGGCTTGGGGCGCCCGTGGCCCCTGATTCCGTGGTGTTCCCTGTGGTGTCCGCCATGTACGTCAAGAAAGCGCAAAGGGGCTGGTCGCACAAGAGGGCGTTCCGGAGCCGGAGGGTGGACAGCCGGGGCATCCGGCGTCCGGAACGCCCGCGGGACGCTACGGCTGTCGCCGACCACAGCCGTCGGACCCGCAGGTGCCGAGCTCGAACCAGACGGTCTTGCCCGGCCCGTCCTGGTGGCAGCCCCAGCGCCTCGCGAGCGCGTCCACCAGGAACATCCCCCGGCCGCTCTCCTCGGCGCCCGCCTGCCGCACCTGTGGAGTACTGCGGCCGGTGTCGGTGACCTCGCAGCGCAGGACACCGTGTGCGGCCGACAGGGTGAGCCGGAACCGGCTCGCCGCGTGCAGCACCGCGTTGGTGACCAACTCGCTGACGAGCAGTTCCGCCACGTCGACCAGGTCTTCGTCCCGGTCGGTCGAGTCCTCCCGCCCGGCCAGGCCCCACTCCTCCAACCGCCTGCGTATCTCGGCCCGGGCCTCGCGGGCGGCGGTGGGGCGCGGGTCGTACTCGACGCTCAGATGGCCTGCCCCCAGCGGGGGTTGGAGGTACGAGCCATACCGAGGGACGGGATCCGGGCCGTGTCCCCCGGAACCCCCGGAGAGTTGCAGCATGCCTTCAGGATCGCTGCGACGGTCACCCCCGCGCGCGGGGAGAAATACCTGTTTTCCGCACCGGAGTCTCTGCGCCACGGTCTCCACCGGCTTCTCTGCGGGCCGTCACCTCCGCCCCGCCACCGACACCCCTCCCCAATGCCCGTCACCGATGTGCTGTCACCCAGGCCGCGATCTGGGTGCGGTTGGTGAAGCCGAGTTTGCCGAGGATGTGTTCCACGTGGCCCTCGGCGGTACGGCGGGCGATCACCAGTCGGTCGGCGATCTGCTGGTTGGCGAGACCCTCGGCGACGAGCGCGGCGACCTCGGTCTCGCGCCGCGTGAGACCCGTACCGTGACCGCCCAAGCACCCGGCACCGGACGGTGGTTCGGGTTGCCGGCCGGCGGACTCCCCTTCCCTCAGCGCGTACTTGACGATCCCGGCGAGGTCGAAGCCCTCCCCCCGGCGGTGGGCCCGGTCGTACGCCCGTCGTCCGAGGCTCTCGCGTGCCCGGGTCTCACCGTCCTGCCGTACGGAGTCGAACGGGGCGGTCCGGAGGCGGTCGGCGCCGCCGAGGAGGACGGCGGCCCGCTCGTGGGTGTGGTGGTCCCTGGTCGCGATCAGGGCGAGCAGGTCGAGGGCGGGGGCGATGCCGAGGACGTCGTGCAGGGTGTGCGCGATGCGCAGGGCCTCCTGGGCGGGCGGTTCGGCCCGGCCCCAGTCCGCACGGATCGTGTGGGCGCGGGCGAGCGCCCGCAGAGCGTATGAGCGCACCCACTCCTCGCCGTACTCCTCGCACACCCGCAGGGTGTTCTCGCAGACGGCGACCGCCCGGTCCGGCTCGTCCAAGGAGGCGAGGGCGATGGCCAGTTGGACTCGTTCGAGCCCGGCAAGGCCCGCATGTCCGCCGGTTACGGGTCCCTGCGCCACGGCGGCGTCGAAGTGCCGCAGGGCGGCGGCGGGTTCACCGCCGAGCAGCAGGCCGACCCCGACGGCGTACCCGGCGTGCGCGGCCTCGACGGCGTCACCGAGGCGCCCGGCGAGGGCGCGTGCCTCCTCGGCCCGCCGCCGGCCCCGGTCGCGGTCCTCCGCCGACCCGGTGAGCAGGCCGAGCAGTCCGGCCGCCCACAGCGCTCGGGCCCGCTCCCGGCCGGGCTCGGGGTTCGCTTCGAGGGCGCGGTCCAGCCAGTACCGGCCTTCGCCGGGCGCGCCGCACGCGTACCAGTGGAACCAGAGGGTGCCGGCGAGGCGGAGGCCGGCGCGGGCGTCGTCCGGCGCGTCCCCGTTCGCCCCGAGGCTGAAGTCGAGCGCGGCGCGCAGGTTGGCCCGGTCGGCGTGGAGGCGGGCGGCCATGTGTGGTTGGCCGGGGCCGAACCAGGCACGCTCGTAGGCCGATGCCCGGGTCTGCGTCCAGTCGCGGTGCCGGCGCCGGGCGGCCCGTTCCGCGCCGGGCCGCTGCCTCAACCGGTCGAGACCGTACCGCCGGAGGGTGCCGAGCAGCCGGTAGCGTACGCCGCCGTCCTGGCCCGGTTCCCGGCTCAGCACGGACTTGCCGACCAGCCCGGTCACGGCCGCCAGGACGTCCTCGGCGCCCTCTCCGCACACGGCCTCCGCCGTCTCCAGGTCGAAGTCTCCGGCCAGTACCGACGCCCGCGCCCACACCAACCGCTCCGCCGGAGTGCACAGTTGGTGGCTCCGGTCGATCGTCGCCCGCAGGGTGCGGTGGCGAGGGGGACGGTGATGGCCGTGGCGATCGGCGTGGCTGTGGTGGTCGTCGTCGATACGGGCAAGAAGGTCGTCGGTGTTCAGATCGCCCGGGCCGGTCATGCGGGCCGCCGCCAGTTCGATCGCCAGGGGGAGTCCGTCGAGGCGGCGGCACAGACGGGCCACGGCGGGGCGGTTGGCGGGGGTGAGGGTGAAGCCCGGGACCACCATGGCGGCCCGGTCGGCGAAGAGGGCGAGGGCCGGGTGGCGGTGGGCCGCGGAAAGGTCGCCGTCAGGGTCGGGGACGGGCAACGGCCTTACGTCCAGCAGGTGTTCCTCCGTCAGGCCCAGACGGTGCCTGCTGGTGGCGAGGATCCGCACGCCGGTGGTGCGGTGCAGGAGCGCGCCGGCGAGCTCGGCGCAGGCCCTGTGCAGGTGTTCACAGTTGTCGAGGACGAGGAGGAGCCGACGCGTTCCCAACTGGTCCATCGCGGCCAGGGCGTCCGGGGTCACCGAGGTCACCGGCCGACCGTGCGCGGAGTGGTCGTACAGGCCCAACGCCTCGGCGGCGGCCCTCGGTACGAGGTCGGGGTCGTCCAGGGCGGCCAGGTCCACGAAACGGACGCCGTCCGGGAAGGCGCGGGTCACGTCGGCCGCGACGCGTCCGGCGAGGCGGGTCTTGCCGACGCCTCCCGGCCCGGTCAGCGTGACGAGGCGGGCCTTGGCCAACAGCGCGCGGACTTCGGCCTGTTCGGCGCGGCGGCCGACGAAGCCGGTGGTCCCGTCCGACACAGATACGGCTCCTCGCCTCCTCCGTGCGTGAATCCCTCCCTTCACCTTCCGACGGATTCCCGTGGGCACGTACACGCAGGTCACACGCGCGTGTGCACTTACCGAAGAGCCGCGACGGGCGGCGCGGGCACGCGTATCCTCCTCGCCGCATCCGAAGGTCTTCGGAACCCTTCCGGCTGTCTTCCGTGCGGGCCTTTCCGGCCCGTACGGCCGGTCGGTTCACGCCATCACCCTTTAGGCGCTCTTGACCTGCCCATGTCATAGCCGCACGATGGCGCCACACCCGCACCAGTCCGTCGCACCGAAGAACCACCCCCCGCTCCACTCCCCAGCTTCCGGAGATCCCGGAACTCCCGGAGAAATCAGGAGACTTCATGCGACTTGGTATACGAGGCTCAGGTGCCCGCAGTGGCAGACGGTCCGCCGCTGTCGTCGGCCTGCTGTCCCTCGCCCTCGCTGTCGGCTTCACCTCCACGACGCCCGACGCCACCGCGACCAGCGCCAAACGCCCGGCGGCCTCGGCGGACGACATCCGCCAGTACGAGATCAACTTCGCGAACTCCACGTCCGACGTCCGCACCGACATCATGGCGTCGGGCGTGACGGTGGACGAGGCCGACGAGGAGAGGGTCGTGGTCTCCGGCCGCGCCGAGCAGGCCCGGAAACTGGCCCAACGCGGCTATGAGATCACCCTGTTGGGCTCGGCCCCGGACCGCTCCAGCAGCGCCGACGACATACGCCTGCTCGACTTCCCCAGCGCCGACTCCCGCTATCACAACTACGCGGAGATGACGACGGAGATCAACTCCCTCGTCTCCGCCAACCCCTCCATCGCCAGCCAGCGCGTCATCGGTACCTCGTACTCGGGGCGGAACATCGTCGCCATCAAGCTCAGCGACAACGTCGGTACCGACGAGGCCGAGCCCGAGGTGCTGTTCACCCACCACCAGCACGCCCGTGAGCACCTGACCGTCGAGATGGCGCTCTACCTGCTGCGCAACCTGACCTCCACCTACGCCACCGACTCCAGGGTCAAGTCGATGATCGACTCCCGGGAGATCTGGATCATCCCGGACCTCAACCCGGACGGCGGCGAGTACGACATCGCGACCGGCTCGTACCGCTCGTGGCGCAAGAACCGCCAGCCCAACAGCGGTTCGTCCAACGTGGGTACGGACCTCAACCGCAACTGGAACTACCGCTGGGGCTGCTGCGGCGGTTCCTCCGGCTCGACCTCGTCCGAGACGTACCGCGGTACGGCCGCCGAGTCCGCGCCCGAGGTCAAGGTGGTCGCCAACTTCGTCCGCAGCCGGGTCGTCGGCGGCGTCCAGCAGATCAAGACGGGCATCGACTTCCACACGTACAGCGAACTGGTGCTGTGGCCCTTCGGGTACACGACCGCCAACACCACGACGGGGATGACCCAGGACGACCGGGACGCCTTCGCCACGGTCGGCGGGAAGATGGCCGCGAGCAACGGCTACACGCCGGAGCAGTCCAGCGACCTGTACATCACGGACGGCTCGATCGACGACTATCTCTGGGGCAGCCAGAAGATCTTCGCGTACACCTTCGAGATGTACCCGGCGTCCAGCTCGGGTGGCGGCTTCTACCCGCCCGACGAGGTGATCGACCGGGAGACGGCCCGTAACCGGGACGCGGTGTTGCAGCTGCTGGAGAACTCGGACTGCATGTACCGGTCCATCGGAAAGCAGACGCAGTACTGCAGCTAGCTCCGGCTTCGACGGACGGCTCGCGGGAATCCGCGGGCCGTCCACCGCTGCTCGCGCCCCTCAGGTGGCTTTCGCCTCAGCGTCTTCCTCGGCCTCGTCCGCACCCTCGGCCTTGGCGTCGGCGTCGGCGTCGACTACGGCATCCTCGACCCCGGCATTCTCGACTTCGCCGTCCTCGAAGTAGGCGTCCAGGACCGCGTCCAGCTCCGTTTCCCACTCCTGGTGCTGGGACTTCGCCTTCGCCTCGATCTCGACCGGGTACCAGCGGCGGTCCGGGGTGTGGACCGTCACCGTGAACCGCTTGCCGAAGCGGGACGTCTCCGTCTCCACCGCCCCGATCTCGTCCCAGCGGAACTCGCACTCCTGGTCGTCCAGGTGGAGCCGTACGCCTCTGTGGTCGGCGATGATCTTCGCCCGGCGGTCGGACGCCTCGAAGACGGGCCCATCCGGGGCGGCCGCTTCCGCGTCCGCGTCTGCCTCCGTCTCCGCTTCCACCGCCGGGGTGGCCTTCTCCGGAGTGACCTCCTCCGGTGCGGCTTCCTCCACCGGCTCAGGAACCCCGTCCTCCGGCTCGGCCGGCACGGGTGAAGTGAGCCCGGGGATGGCCGCAGGGTCTACCGCGGCGGTTTCCAGGGGCTGGCTGCTCGAACCTATGCGCTGCTCCACACGCGGAAGTATGGCGGACATTGCTGTGTCATGGGACAGCAGGGGCCAGAGAGATCCGGTGAGATCTGGGTGAGATCCGGAGAGATCACTCGATCCACACGCACAGACCAGGTGCGGAGGCCACCGCGAACCCGCGACCGACAGCACCGCCTCCCGCGACGACCGGCCGGGGGCGGGTTGTCCGTGGCTGCTCGCGCCCGCGGGGCGGAGCCGCGGATCGAAGACGGCCGGCGCCCCCACGGGGCGCGAGGAGTGGGACTCAGTCGTCCAGTACCGCCAGCGCGTCGATCTCGATCAGCAGGCCCGCCGGGAGGCCCACGTACACCGTGGTCCGGGCGGCCGGGGGCGCGGTGAGGCCCTGGTCCTCGAAGTAGGTGTTGTAGATGCCGTTCATCTCGGCGAAGTGGTCGACGTCCGTCAGATAGACGCGGATCATCATCACGTCGTCCCAGCTCGCGCCGCCCTCCTCCAGGATCGCCTTGACGTTGGCGAGCGTCTGGAGGGTCTGCTCGGCCAGGGTCGGTCCGGCGGGCGTCGGCGGCTGTCCCTCGACGGCGGGCAGGAAGCCGACCTGACCGGCGACCTGGAGAATGTTCCCCTTCCTCACGCCGTGGGAGAACTTGGCGGGCGGGGTGGTGTGGGTCTTGGGAGTGAGCGCGATCTTCGCGGACTTCTCAGGGATCTCTGTCATGGAGTGGCTTCCTTGGCTGCTGGGGTTCTGCCGGAGTACTCACCGCTGATGGCATCCGCCGTACGGCGCACCAGCGGGAGCAGGGTGAGAAGTTCGTCGGCGGTGACGACGACGTTGGGGGCGGAGACGGACATGGCGGCGACCACGCGTCCGTCGGTCCCGCTGACGGGGGCGGCGACGCAGTTGATGGACTCCTCGTGACCGCCGAGGTCCGTGGCCCAGCCCTGTTCGCGCACCTTCTCCAACTCCCGCAGGAAGGCGGGGGCGTTGGGGGTGGAGCGGGAGGTGTACAGGGGGTAGTCGAGCTTGTCGGCGACGGCACGCCGCTCGGGTTCCGGCAGATCGGCGAGGAGCAGTTTGGCGACGGCGGCGACGGTGATGGCGACGGGCTTGCCGATCCGCGAGTACATGCGCACCGGGTAGCGGCTCTCGACCTTGTCGATGTAGAGGACCTCGCCGTCCTCGTGCACGGCGAGGTGGACGGTGTGCCCGCAGAGCTCGTTGAGGCGTACGAGGTGGGGGTGGGCGATCTCCCGGATGTCGAGGTTCTCGACGGCTTCCTGGGCGAGCGCGAAGAGGCGGGCGCCCAGACGGTAGCGCTGGTCGGACTGGCGGTAGACGAGTCCGTGCTCGTGCAGGGTGCGCAGCAGCCGCAGCGCGGTGGACTTGTGGACGCCGAGCCGGTCGGCGACCTGGCCGAGGTCGGCGGGGCCCTCGGCGAGCAACGGCAGGATGCTCAGCGCGCGGTCGACGGTCTGGCTCATGGGGTGCGTACCTCCTGCTCGGCCCGGTGCGGGTCCTGGGCCCGGGTGGTCCAGCCGGGGCCGAGTCGAAGTGTCCCCCACGCCGTGTCGTCGAGAGCGGCCAGCCGGTCGGCGTGGTCGCGGGCGGGCGGCGTGGCCAGGTCTCCGGGGGTGGTGAGGACGGCGGCGGCCATGAGGTGGCCGTGGCGGATGCGGTCCCTCACGGGGAGGCCGCGGAGGGTGGCGGAGAGGAACCCGGCGGCGAAGGCGTCGCCGGCTCCTACCGCGGCGACGATGTCGACGTGGGGCGCCCGGACATGGGTGGCACCGCTGTCCCTGGCGAAGGCGACGGCTCCTCCCCCGCCCTGTTTGACGACCACGAGCCCCGGCTCGGACAGCGCTTCCGCGACACCGGCCGCGCCGCGCAGCCCCCACGCGGCCTCCGCCTCGTCAGCGCCCACGAAGACGAGGTCGGCCCGGCGAGCCAGGTCGAGCAGGACCCGTGGACCGTGGGCGTCCGCCCACAGCCCTTCACGGAAGTTGACGTCGAAGGAGACGAGTGGCCGCCCCGCCCGGGGCTCGGTCAGCTCCCACAGCAGGTCGAGGCAGTCGCGGGAGAGCGCTGCCGTGATCCCGGACAGATGCAGCACCCGCCCCGCGCGCGCCGCCGCCGGGTCCACGTTCGCCGCCGACATCACCGAGGCCGCCGACCCGGCCCGGTAGTACGCCACCTCGTGCGCGTCGGTCGCCCGGTCCCCCGCCGTACGGAAGTACACCCCCGTCGGACGCGCCGGATCACGCCGTACGGACGCCACGTCCACGCCGTACGACCCGATCGCCTCGACCAGGTGGTCGCCGAAGCCGTCGTCGCCGACGCGGCTGATCCAGCGGGCGGAGTGGCCGGCGGCTGCGAGGGCGCAGGCCACGTTGGACTCGGCGCCGCCGATGGCACGCTCGAAGGACGGTACGTCGGCGAGGCGGCCCGGCCGGGAGGGCAGGAAGGTGACCATGGACTCGCCGAGCGCGACGACGTCCACGACGTCGTGGGCAATGCGGGGTCCCGTGCTGGTCACGATCGTCGTAGCTCCTCGGTGGCACGGGGGAGGCGGCGGCTCCGTTGACCCCACGTTGGCGAGATGTTAGACAGCGGTAAGCGATATACGCAATGACCGTTGCAGATGATGCAACGAACTGAACGAGGGAGGCCGCATGGGCACCGAGGACATCGAGGGCAGCCAGGGCGCCGAGAGCACCGGGGCGCTCGCCGGGCTGGCCGCCGAACGCGTCGACGCCCGCTTCAAGGGCCTCCCGCCGGACGCCGACGGCCTGACCGTCGGCGAGCTGGCCGCCCAGCGCCGCAACCTCTTCACCGGCGGCTTCACCACCCCCGTACTGACCCTCTCCGCCGAGCGCCTCACCCACAACCTGCGACTGATGGAGACCTACGCGGCCCGCCACGGCCTCGCCTTCGCCCCGCACGGCAAGACCTCCATGGCCCCCCGGCTCTTCCACCGCCAGATCGGGCACGGCGCCTGGGGCATCACCCTCGCGGTCCCCCACCAGGTGCGTGTCGCCCGCGCCTTCGGCATCCAACGGGTCTTCCTGGCCAACGAGTTGGTCGACCCGGCGGCTCTGCGCTGGATCGCCGCGGAGCTGGCCGCCGACCCCGGCTTCCACTTCATCTGTTACGTCGACTCCGTGCGCGGGGTGGAACTGATGGACGCGGCTCTCAAGGAGCCGGGGGCGGGTGCGGGCGCCCGTCCACTGGACGTGGTCGTCGAACTCGGCACCGGCGAGGGGTCCCGTACCGGCGTGCGCACGGAGGCGGAGTGCGCGGAGGTCGCGGACGCGGTGGCCGCCGCGGGGACCCTGCGGCTGGTCGGGGTCGCGGGGTACGAGGGCGAGGTGCCGCAGGCCGACCCGGAGCGGGTGCGGGCGTGGCTGCGGCGGCTGGTGGCGCTGGCGGCGGACTTCGACAAGGCGGGGCGGTTCGCCGACGCGTCCGTCGAGGAGATCGTGGTGAGCGCGGGCGGCAGCGCCTGGTTCGACGCGGTCGCGGACGTCTTCGCGGACATCCCCGAACTATCGCTCCCTGTAATGAAGTTGCTACGCTCGGGGGCGTACGTCTCACACGACGACGGCCGCTATCGCGAGGTCACACCGTTCAACCGGGTCCCCGAGGAGGGCGCCCTGGAACCCGCCTTCCGCCTGTGGACGCAGGTCGTCTCCCGTCCCTCCCCCGAGCAGGCCTTCACCAACGCGGGCAAGCGGGACGCCGCGTACGACCTGGACCTGCCGGTGCCCCAGGTGGTCCGCAGGGAGGGAGCTCCCGAACGGCCCGCCACCGGCATCTCGCTCACCGGCCTCTCCGACCAGCACGCCTGGCTGCGTACGACCCCGGAAGCGGATCTGGAGGTCGGCGACTGGCTGGGCCTGGGCCTGTCCCACCCGTGCACGTCGTTCGACAAGTGGCAGCTGATCCCGGTCGCGGAGGCGGACGGCACGGTCGTCGAATACATCCGCACGTTCTTCTGATCTCCGATCTCCGATCTCCAACTACCGAGGAGGCCCTGGCGTGGACGAGCTCGTCATTCGGGACGCGGACGTCGTGGACGGCTCCGGCGGGCCGTCGTACCGCGCCGATGTGGTGGTCGACGGCGGCCGGATCGTGTCGATCGTCCAGGAGGCGGCGGCAGCGGGCTGCCAACGCCCCAAGGCGCGAAGGGAGTTGGACGCGGAGGGTCTGACCCTCTCCCCCGGCTTCATCGACATGCACGCCCACAGCGATCTGGCCCTGCTCCGCGACCCCGACCACAGCGCGAAGGCCGCGCAGGGGGTGACCCTCGAAGTCCTGGGCCAGGACGGCCTGTCGTACGCCCCGGTCGACGAACGCACCCTCGCCGAGGTCCGCCGCACGATCACCGGCTGGAACGGCCACGGCGACGACATCGAGTTCGACTGGCGTTCCGTGGGCGAGTACCTGGACCGTCTCGACCACGGTGTCGACGGCGAGGGCATAGCGGTCAACGCCGCCTATCTGATCCCGCAGGGGACGGTACGGATGCTCGCCGTCGGCTGGGAGGACCGGGACGCGACTCCCCAGGAGCTGGACCGGATGCGGCAGTTGGTCGCGGAGGGGATGGAGCAGGGCGCGGTGGGCATGTCGTCGGGGCTCACGTACACGCCCGGCATGTACGCCAAGGACGCCGAACTGACGGAACTGTGCCGGGTGGTGGCGTCGTACGGCGGCTACTACTGCCCCCACCACCGCTCGTACGGAGCGGGGGCGCTGGAGGCGTACGCGGAGATGGTGGAACTGACCCGCGAGGCGGGCTGCCCGCTCCATCTCGCCCACGCCACCATGAACTTCGGGGTGAACGAGGGCCGCGCACCGGAGCTGCTGGCACTGCTCGACGAGGCGCTGGCGGCGGGGGCGGACCTCACCCTGGACACGTATCCCTACACCCCCGGCTCCACAACGCTCGTGGCGATGCTGCCGAGTTGGGCGAGCGAGGGCGGCCCGGAGGCGATCATCAAGCGCCTGACGGACACCGACACCGCCGAACGCATCCGGCACCACATGGAGGTCATCGGCTCGGACGGCTGCCAAGGCGTGCCCATCGAGTGGGACACGATCGAGATCTCGGGCGTGGCGGACCCGGCGCTGGGCGACTTCGTGGGCCGTACGGTCCAGGAGTCGGCGAAGGCGAGCGGCGAGACCCCCTGGTCGACGGCCCGCAGCCTGTTGCTGGCGGACCGCCTGGGCACGACGATCCTCCAGCACGTCGGCCACGAGGAGAACGTCCGGGCGATCATGCGCCACCGTGCCCACACGGGCGGCTCGGACGGCCTCCTCCAGGGCGCGAAACCGCACCCTCGCGCCTACGGCACGTTCCCGCAGTATCTGGGCCGCTACGTGCGGGAATTGGGGGTCCTCTCCCTGGAGGAGTGCGTGGCCCATCTGACCTCCCGCCCGGCGGCGCGACTGCGACTGCCGGACCGGGGGCTGGTCCGCGAGGGCTACCGCGCCGACCTGGTCCTCTTCGACGCGGACACCGTGGCGGCGGGCGCCACCTTCGAGGCGCCGCGCACACTCCCGACGGGCATCCCGTACGTCCTGGTCGACGGCCGGTTCGTGATGGAGGACGGCCGCAGGACGGACGTACTGGCGGGGCGGGCGGTCCGCCGTACCGGCACCTGACCGCCCGCCCGAGCCACGTACTACCTGCTACCCGCTACCTGCTACCCGCTACGGCTTGGGCAAGGTGCAACCGCTCGCGCTGAGGTTCAGCTTGTTGTCGAGGCCGAAGCAGGCGGGGATCTGGTAGGTCTCCTGCGCGTAGTTGATGCCCTGGCGGACCGTCACCGTGCCGTTGGCGTCGACCTCGCAGGGGTTGTTGTCGGTGCAGCGCCCGCCGTCCTCGTTGCCCGTGTTGTTGACGGCGACGACGTTGCCGGTGGCGTTGTCGACGACCGGCGAGCCCGAGGTGCCGCCGATGGTCTGGCAGGCGGAGGTGTAGCGGACCGAGTCCTTCCAGGTCCACTCGCCTTCCTTGAGGCGGTAGGCGAAGCCGTCGACGTTGCAGGCGTACGTCCGCTTCCAGTAGCCGGAGACGACGGTGATCGCGGTGCCCACGACCGGGTGGGTGGTGTTGAGCGTGAGCGGGTTGATGTTGTACGAGCTCTTGATCGCCGCGTAGGTGGTCGTGAGCTGGTAGATCGACACGTCCGTGTCGGTCATCGTCGCGTACGCGATCTTGCTGGCGCGCAGGGTGCCGACTCGGGTGGCCGAGGCGTTGAGCAGCCCGAAGGTACGGGTGGACGCCTGGTCGACGATGACCTCGCCGGCCTCCGGGAAGCCCGTCTCCAGGCAGTGCCCGTTGGACATGACCAGCGCCGGGTCGTCGGCCTCGGAGTTCGGGAAGCGGACGAGCGAGCCGGAACAGTTGGAGAGCGAGACGGTGCCGGCGAAGTTGACGGCCTGGATCGCCGGCGCGGCGGCCACCTTGGCGGCGACGCTCTTCGCGGCGGGCGCGGCCGTGTCGGCCTGCGCGGCGACCGCGGGTGCCGCTCCCGCCCCGGTGATCACCAGGGCTGCGAGCGCGGCAAGGAGAGGCTTGTTCATGTGGGGGTCCCCTCGTACGAAGAAGCGACCGGAGGTTTTCCGGTCGCTCGCTTTTTGTCATGCGCATTGTGATGTGGGAGGGGTGCTTGGGGCAAGGAATCGTTTCCGGCCGGGAGTTGGCGCGATTGTGCGCACCGGGCACATCAGGAGGCCTTGATCAGTTCCTTGATCTCCGACAGGTTCCTGCCGGAGTCGGTGTTGACGAAAATGACGTCACCGTCCTTCTGCTCCACCGCGATGGCGACGTCCGGATCCACTCCCGCGATCTCGAAGGCGGTCACCGAGGCCGGGGCCGCCTCGCCGTCGCCGCCGTCGTTCGGCGTGTCGTCGCACGGCGGCAGGGTGGCGGTGCCGAGCACGCGCCCGGTGGTGAAGCCTTTCGCCTCCGCGCCCGAGTACATGTGGTTCCGGTACTCGACCAGGGAGGCACAGGACGACGCCGACCCGTCGTCGCCGCCACCGTCGCCGTCGCCCGACAAGGTGCAGGCGGAGGCGGACAGGGCGACCAGGACTGCCGCGAGCACCATCCGCACGCACCCGGTCCTGTCGATCGGAAATGTGGCTCTCATCGGTCCTCCAGCGAGTAGACGTGTACGGCCTCATGAGTACCGACGCCGCGGCTCCCGGTTCCGTTCGAGGCGGCCGACGGCCGACCGGTCCGCGCGGCCCACGTCCCACCGGGGTGCGCCTCCTTCGCCTCGCCCCGATCCCACGTGGCGGATAACACGACGCCCCGCGCGTTACCCCGCCGTAAACTCACCGCTATGCAGCTGATCCAGTCGACCAAGCTAGCCAACGTCTGTTACGAGATCCGGGGCCCGGTTCTCGAAGAGGCGATGCGGCTTGAGGCGGCAGGGCATCGCATCCTCAAGCTGAACACCGGGAACCCGGCCGCCTTCGGCTTCGAGGCTCCGCCCGAGATCCTGGAGGACATCCTCCGCAACGTGTCGTCGGCCCACGGGTACGGCGACGCGAAGGGGCTGCTGGCGGCGCGCCGGGCGGTCGTCATGCACAACCAGACCCTCGGCATCGAGACGGACGTCGAGCACGTCTTCGTCGGCAACGGCGTCTCCGAGCTGATCGTGATGGCGATGCAGGCACTGCTCGACGACGGCGACGAGGTCCTCGTACCGGCCCCCGACTACCCCCTGTGGACGGCGGCGGTCTCCCTCTCCGGCGGTACGGCGGTCCACTACCGCTGCGACGAGCAGGCCGACTGGATGCCGGACCTCGCGGACATCGAGCGCAAGGTCACCGACCGCACCAAGGCGATCGTCATCATCAACCCGAACAACCCGACGGGCGCGGTGTACGACGACGCCATGCTCCGGGGGCTGACGGACATCGCCCGCCGCCACAACCTCCTGGTCTGCTCGGACGAGATCTACGACAAGATCCTGTACGACGGCACCACCCACACCTCGACCGCGAAGATCGCCCCCGATCTCCTCACGCTCACCTTCAACGGCATGTCGAAGGCGTACCGCGTCGCCGGATACCGGGTCGGCTGGATGTCGATCTCCGGGCCCCGCGCGCACGCCGACTCGTACATCGAGGGCCTGACGATCCTGGCGAACATGCGACTGTGCGCGAACATGCCGGGCCAGCACGGTGTCGTCGCCGCGCTCAGCGGGCGCCAGACCATCAACGACCTGGTGCTGCCGGGCGGGCGGCTGAAGGAGCAGATGGACGTCGCCTACGAGCTGCTCACCCAGATCCCGGGCGTCACCTGCGTGAAGCCGAAGGGCGCGCTCTATCTCTTCCCGCGTCTCGACCCGAACGTATTCAAGATCAAGGACGACCGGCGGATGGTCCTTGACCTGCTCCGCCGCGAGAAGATCATGGTCGTGCACGGTACGGGCTTCAACTGGCCCGAACAGGACCACTTCCGCGTCGTGACGCTCCCCACGGTCGGCGACCTGCGCGACGCGGTGACCCGTATCGGCACCTTCCTGGACGGCTACAGCCAGCCGTAAACATATCTGGGGACACTTTCCGCGATCCGACTCAACTTTAGACTGAATCTAAGCTAGGATGGCTTCCTGTCAGCGCACAGGAGGCCATCTCCCATGTACGAACCGATCCGCACCCCGTCGGTCCACAGCACCCGCAGCGCGCTGGCCGGCACCGCCTCGGACTTCCCGCACAGGTCGCGCGAGGACGAGCTGGACATCCAGCTGGCCGGCCATCTCGCCGCGCTCCTCACCGCGACCGACGAGTTGCGCGCCCTCGCACCCTCCGTCGACCTGGACACCGCCGCGGAGCGTCTCACCGCCCAGGTCAGCCGACTGCGCGGGGGCCGTACGCCGGTCCGCGCCCCGGCCCCCGCGACCGCCGCCCCCGACCTCACCGTCCTGCACCAGCGCGCCCACGCGCTCGCCGGACGGGCCCTGGTCGTCGCGGCCTCCCGTGCCGACACCGCCGCCGCGATCCTCGCCGCCGAACGCATGGACGCCCACGCCGAGGCCACCGAGCCCCGCGCCCTCGCTTCCCACTGAGCCCCCGCTTCCTCTCCGGGGCTCCCCTCGACGGCCCCGGTCCGCGCGCTCCCGCAGCGACGCGCGGACCGGGTGCCACAGCACTGCGTTCGCTTGAGCAGGGGTTGTTTCGTGACGCCGGGTTGTGAAGTGCCGGTTGGCCGTGGTGCGTCGCGCCGTGGGAGGTTCCCTTGTGCACGGCTGCAGGCCCGCCGTGGCTTGTCGCGCAGTTCCCCGCGCCCCTTGAGGGGCTGCCGCCCGCTCAAGGGCCGTCCCGTTGCGTAACGGGACCAGTGCTTCACCCTCCGTTCATTCTCCTAACCGGGGAACGTTGGATTCCGGGAGCACGCTCCGGGCGTGAGACGAATCGCAGGGATAGTCCTCGCGGTCCTGCTGATCGGCGGCGTGGTGGCAGCCGTCGTGGCGGGCCGGGACAACGGGGACCGGAGCACGGCAACGAAGACCGTGCGTGGAGTGATCGGGTCGGAGAAGGCGGAGTTCTTCGCCGATCCCGACGTGGTGAAGGCCCTTGCCGCCAAGGGCTACACCGTGCGGACGGAGACCTCCGGGTCGTGGGCCATGGAAGGGCTCGACCTCAAGGGGTACGACTTCGCCTTCCCGTCCAGCCAGGCGCCCGCCGACGAACTGGCCGCCAAGTACAAGGCACGGCAGCCCCTGCCGCGCCCCTTCTACTCACCGCTCGTCGTCGTGGCCCACCGCAACGCCGCCGAGGTGCTCGCGGCGGGCGGACTCGCGACGCTCGACAAGGGACAGCACCGCGGCACCCTCAAGATGGCCGCCTATCTCGCCGCCGCCGACAGGGACCGCACCTGGCAGCAGCTCAAGGGCGCTGAAAAGTACGGGGAGTTGACCGGCACCCTCTACATCGCCTCCACCGACCCGGAGAGTTCCAGCTCCGGTGCCCTGTATCTCGCCGCCACCAGCTATGTGGCGAACGGCGGCCGGGTGGTGGCGAGCGATGCCGACATCGACCGTACGGCGTCCCTGATGCACAAGCTGGTCAGCGTCCAGGGCGCCCAACAGCCCAGCTCCGACGCGGCGTTCAGGGACTTCGTGAGCGGCGCCGGAAACCCGCTGGTCCTCGTCTACGAGTCCCAGGTGGCCTCGTTGCTCGGTACCGACGGTCAGCAGAGCGCCGGCGGCGACCTCACCGTCCTCTACCCGGACACCACCGCCAACAGCGACCACACCGTCGTACCGCTGACCGAAGAGGGCCGCGCACTCGGTGAACTCCTCAGCGACGACCCGGTGTTGCGCAGGCTCGCCGTCCGGCACGGGTTCCGGCCGCAGGGCGACGCCGCCGAGTTCGTCGCGGCCACCGCCGCCCACGCCGCCTACCTCAACCAGCGACTCACCGGCGTCCGGCAGGCGCCCGTGCCCACCTCCAAGGTGCTGCACGAGATGGCGCGCCGGGCCCGGAACTAGGGGGAATCACACATGAATTTCCAGAAGCCGAGCCGGCAGCCGGACCAGAACACCAGCCAGAACAGCAGTCAGAGCGGCGACGACATCTTCACGCTCACCCCGCCCGAGCCCGTCGCGGCCGTGCCGCGCGAGAAGGCCGGCGGTCTCGTCCCCGTCGACGACAGTGTCCTTACGGACATGGCCCGCAAGGCCGCCGAGTACGTGGGACAACTCGCCGCCCTCGACGCCCGATCGCCCGAGTTCGCGGGCCGGGTCGGGGAGATCACCGGCCTCGGCGCCGGTGAGATGCGGACCGCCGCCGCACAGTCCAACCGCATGCTGGAACGGGCCGTCCGCAGCCTGCCGAGCAACGGCGGGGACGCCCAGTCGCAGGTGGCGGGCTCGCTCGTCGAACTCCGGCGCGTGGTGGAGGACCTGGACCCGCGTGACCTGCCCACCGGCAAGGGGCGGAAGTTCCTGTCCAGACTGCCCGGCGGCAACAGACTGCGCGACCACGTCGCCAAGTACGCCTCCTCGCAGGCGACCCTGAACAAGATCGTGGGTTCGCTGCGCGGCGGACAGGACGAACTGCGCAGGGACAGCGCGGCGTTGCAGACCGAACGCGTCCGCCTCTGGGAGACCATGGGCAAGCTTCAGGAGTACGTCGTCCTGACGGAAGCCCTGGACTCCGCAGTCGAGCGGCACATCGGCGGAGTCGAGGCGACCGACCCGGCGGGCGCCGACAACCTGCGCGCCGACGTGCTCTTCCCGGTCCGGCAGAAGCACCAGGACCTGCTGACCCAGCTCGCGGTGTGCGCACAGGGCTACCTCGCCATGGACGTCGTACGCCGCAACAACGACGAGCTGATCAAGGGCGTCGACCGCGCGGCCACCACGACCGTGTCCGCGCTGCGCATCTCCGTGATGCTGGCCACCGCCCTCGACAACCAGAAGAAGGTCATCGAGCAGGTCAACGCGCTGCGCGGGACGACCGAGGACCTCATCCGGGGCAACGCGGAGATGCTCGCCACGCAGAGCGGCGAGATCCAGCGGATCGCCGCCGATCCGGCCGTCGGGGCGGAGACACTGCGGAACGCCTTCCAGCAGATCTACCGCACCCTCGACACCATCGACACCTACAAGGTCCAGGCGACGGAGGCGATGGCGGCCACGGTGGAGTCGCTGACCTCCGAACTCCAGCACGCGAGCGCCTACTTGGAGCGCAGCCGGTCCCGGGGCGCGCTGGACGGAGGCCAGATATGAGCACAGGAACTGGCACTGGCACTGGCACTGGCGTGAGCGGGAGACACCGGCTCAGCGCCGCCGCCCTTCTAGCACTCGTCCTCGTCCTCCTGACCGCCTCCGCCTGCACGGCGGAGAAGCCGTCCCAGGACCCGGCCGCCGCCCCCGAGCCCGGCACCCTCCGTGTCCTCGCCTCCAGCGAACTCTCCGACATGAAGCCCGTCCTCGACAAGGTCGAGAAGGACACCGGCATCAAGGTCCGGCCCACCTACATGGGCACCCTCGACGCCGTCGAACTGCTGGCGAAGGGGAAGACCGACGGGGTGTACGACGCCCTGTGGCTGTCCTCCAACGACTATCTGCGGCTGCGTCCCGACGCGGCGAGGAAGGTCGTCTCCGAGACGTCCGTCATGTCGAGCCCGGTGGCGATCGGGGTCAGGGCCGCCACCGTCGCCGAGTTGGGCTGGAAGCCCGAGCAGGTCACCTGGTCCCAGGTCGAGGAGGCGGTACGGGACGGGAGACTGACGTACGGCATGACCGACCCGGCGCGTTCCAACTCCGGTTTCTCCACGCTGGTTTCGGTCGCCTCGGGACTGTCCGGCGCGCAGTCCGCACTCACCGACGCCGAGGTGACGAAGGCGTCCCCGCGGCTGAAGGAGTTCTTCAAGGGGCAGAAGCTGACGTCCGGTTCGTCGGGCTGGCTGGCCGCCGCGTACGAGCGGCGCGGCACGGTCGACGCCCTGCTCAACTACGAGTCCGTCCTCAAGGGCATCCCGGGGCTCACGGTGATCCGCCCGCGCGACGGAGTCGTCACCGCCGACTACCCGGTCACCTCGCTCGCGTCGACCGACGCCGCCACCCGGGAGGACGTACGCCGGCTGACGGAGGCCCTGCGCACCCCGGCCACTCAACGCGAGATCACCGACGTCACCCACCGGCGCCCGGTCGTCGCCTCCGTACCGCCCGCGACCGGCCTCGACACCTCCCGCCGCCGTGAACTGCCCTTCCCGGGCAGCCGATCCGTCGCCGACGGCCTGCTCGACGCGTACGAGAACGAGCTGCGCCGCCCGTCGCGGACGGTGTACGTCCTCGACACCTCGGGCTCGATGGAGGGCGAGCGGCTGTCCGGGCTGAAGCAGGCGCTGCGCGGCCTCACCGGCGACTTCCGGCAGCGCGAGGAGGTCACGCTGATGCCGTTCGGCTCGGACGTGAAGAGCGTACGAACGCATGTGGTGAGCCCCTCCGATCCGCAGAGCGGACTCGCCGCGATCCGCCGGGACACCGACGGGCTGGTGGCGGACGGCGACACCGCGATCTACACCTCGCTGGAGAAGGCGTACGAGCAACTCGGCGCCGACCGCGACACGTTCACGTCGATCGTGCTGATGACGGACGGCGAGAACACCGCGGGCGCGAAGGCGGCCGAGTTCGACGGCTTCTACCGTCGGCTCCCGGGCCGGCAGCTGGAGATACCCGTCTTCCCCATCCTCTTCGGCGACTCCGACCGCTCCGAGCTGGCACACATCGCCGACCTGACCGGCGGCCGTCTCTTCGACGCCCGGCAGGGCTCGCTGGACGGCGCGTTCAAGGAGATCCGTGGCTACCAGTAGATTCATGGGGTTCCTGGAGTCCCGCAAGAACATCGCCGGCAGCGCGTGCGGGCTGGTGGGTCTGGGTCTGACCTTCATCGGTGTGGCGGGACCGTACTGGCCGGTCGTCGTCGCCGGACTGTACGGCGCGGGCGCGCTGATCGCCCCGCCGGAGCGGCAGCCGGTGCCGGACTTCCCGGATCCGTCCGCACAGCTCTCCGCCCAACTCGACGAGCTGCGCGGGGACTTCGGCCGGTTGCTGACATACCTCGAAGGCGTCGAACTGCCGCCCGCCGCCGCCGGCCGACTCTCCGAACTCACCGGACTGCTCACGGCGCTGCTGGATCCCGGCTGGTCCGGCGAGGTGCTGGCGACCGACCCGGAGGGCGTCCACGCGCTCTCCCGGGCCGTACGGCAGGACGTACCGGAGGCCGTCGACACCTTCGTACGGACCCGGTGGTGGACCAGGCTGACGCCGGGCACCGAACCGCCGGAACGGCACCTGGAGCGACAGCTCGGACTGCTGCACGAGGAGGCGGAGCGGCTGGCGGCAAGCCTCCGCGAGGCAGAGGCCCGACGCCAGGAGACACACACCCGCTACCTGGAGGACCGCGCGTAACCGACCCACAGGCGTTCTTCGCCCCCGCCGCCCCTACCCGTCCCATCCTTCTGGGGCTCCGCCCCAGACCCCGCTCCTCAAACGCCGGAGAGGCTGAAATACCAACGCCGGCCCGCGTATCCAGCCCGTCCGGCGTTTGAGGACGAGCGCGTTCAGCGCGATGGGGGGTCTGGGGGCGCAGCCCCCAGGGACAGGATGGGACGGGTAGGGGCGGCGGGGGCGAGAAGGAACCACCGCGGCCGGCCATGACGACGTCGCAGGTCAGGGCAAGTCCGGCCGGCCGCGGAGTTACAGGGGCGGGCCTCAGCCCAGTCGCTGCACCAGCGCCCGGTACTCGTCCCACAGCTCCTTCGGAGTGTGCTCGCCGAACGTGTTCAGGTGCTCGGGAACCAGCGCCGCCTCCTCGCGCCACACGTCCTTGTCGACCGTGAGCAGGAAGTCCAGGTCGGACTCGGAGAGTTCGAGACCGTCCGTGTCCAGCGCACCCTTGGCCGGCAGCACACCGATCGGCGTCTCGACGCCCTCGGCCTTCCCGTCCAGTCGGTCCACGATCCACTTCAGGACCCGGCTGTTCTCACCGAAGCCGGGCCACACGAACTTGCCCTCGTCGTTCTTGCGGAACCAGTTGACGTAGTAGATCTTCGGCAGCTTGGACTGGTCCTTGTCCTTCGCCACGTCGATCCAGTGCGCCATGTAGTCGCCCATGTTGTAGCCGCAGAACGGCAGCATGGCGAAGGGGTCGCGGCGCAGCTCACCGACCTTGCCCTCGGCGGCGGCCGTCTTCTCGGAGGCCACGTTCGCGCCCAGGAAGACACCGTGGTTCCAGTCGAAGGACTCGGTGACCAGCGGTACGGCGGTGGCGCGCCGCCCGCCGAACAGGATCGCCGAGATCGGCACGCCCTTCGGGTCCTCCCACTCGGGCGCGATGATCGGGCACTGGGCGGCGGGGGTGGTGAAGCGGGCGTTGGGGTGAGCGGCAGGGACTCCGGACTCCGGCGTCCAGTCGTTGCCCTTCCAGTCGGTCAGGTGGGCCGGAGTCTCCTCCGTCATGCCCTCCCACCAGACGTCGCCGTCGTCGGTCAACGCCACGTTGGTGAAGACCGAGTTGCCCCACAGCGTCTTCATCGCGTTGGCGTTGGTGTGCTCACCGGTGCCGGGTGCGACGCCGAAGAAACCGGCCTCGGGGTTGATGGCGTAGAGACGGCCGTCCTCGCCGAAGCGCATCCACGCGATGTCGTCGCCGATCGTCTCGACGGTCCAGCCACGGGTCGTCGGCTCCAGCATCGCGAGGTTCGTCTTGCCGCAGGCCGACGGGAAGGCCGCGGCGACGTACTTCGACTCGCCCTGCGGCGGGGTCAGCTTCAGGATGAGCATGTGCTCGGCGAGCCAGCCCTCGTCCCGCGCCATCACGGACGCGATGCGCAGGGCGTAGCACTTCTTGCCGAGCAGCGCGTTACCGCCGTACCCGGAGCCGTACGACCAGATCTCGCGGGACTCCGGGAAGTGCGAGATGTACTTCGTGGAGTTGCACGGCCATGGCACGTCGGCCTCGCCCTCGGCCAGCGGCGCCCCGAGCGTGTGCACAGCACGCACGAAGAAACCGTCGGTACCGAGTTCGTCGAGGACCGGCTGCCCCATGCGCGTCATCGTGCGCATGGACACGGCGACGTACGCCGAGTCGGTGATCTCGACGCCGATGGCGGAGAGGTCCGAGCCGAGCGGGCCCATGCAGAACGGGACGACGTACATCGTCCGGCCCTTCATCGAGCCGCGGAAGACGCCCTTGTCCCCCGCGAAGATGTCCCGCATCTCTGCGGGGTCCTTCCAGTGGTTCGTGGGCCCCGCGTCCTCCTCCTTCTCGGAGCAGATGAAGGTGCGGTCCTCGACACGCGCGACATCGGTCGGGTCGGAGGCCGCGTAGTAGGAGTTGGGGCGTTTGATCGGGTCCAGTTTCCTGAAGGTGCCCTTGTGGACGAGCTCTTCGCACAGACGCTCGTACTCGGCCTCGGATCCGTCACACCAGACCACGTTGTCCGGCTGCGTCAGTTCTGCGATCTCGTTGACCCACGAGATCAGTTGCTTGTGGTTGGTCGGGACGGTGCCTGAGAGGAAGGTGTCAGGGGGAACGGGAGCCGCGATGTCGCGCGCCACGATCTGCTCCTTGAATGAGGGTTTTTTTGTTGACTGCCCCTTGGGGGCTGCGACCCGGATGCTTCACGGTATTGATCAATGGCGCTCATCCGGTGCCGACCGCACTCATTTGATCATCCGACTGGAGCGCCCATCTGTCCAGAGGGCCTCACACCTGAGCGACGTGACCATCGCCACTCATTCGCCGCCCGCCAGGACGTTTCCTCCGGGTCACCCCGTATTCACCTGGTACACCCGAGACCCAACACACATGAGAGGCTGACCACTTCCAGCCCTTCCCGTCACCGAACTGACACGTAACTTACGGTTGCGTAGGTACGATTGCCGTCATGACTGCGTCCGCCCCCGACGCGCCCCTGGACTCGCCGGCCGTCGGCCGCGGTCCCCTGGCGCTCTCACTGCCACATTCCGATGAGATCAAGCCCAAGCTGCGCGGCTGGCTGCATCTCGGCATGTTTCCGGCCGTACTCATCTCCGGCCTGGTCCTCACCGCGCTCGCCAGTTCGAGCCGGGCGCGCATCGCCTGCGGGATCTTCACCCTCACCGCCTGCCTGCTGTTCGGCGTGAGCGCGCTCTACCACCGCGGCACCTGGAGTCCGCGCATGGACGGCGTCCTGCGCAGGCTCGACCACGCCAACATCTTCCTGATCATCGCGGGCACCTACACCCCGCTGACGATGCTGCTGCTCCCCGCGAGCAAGGGGCAGTGGCTCCTGTGGGGCATCTGGGGCGCGGCCGTGGCCGGTATCGCCTTCCGCGTGTTCTGGGTCGGCGCCCCGCGCTGGCTCTACACCCCCTGCTACATCGCGATGGGCTGGGCGGCCGTCTTCTTCCTGCCCGACTTCATGCGCGCGGGCGGCATCGCCGTCCTGGTACTGGTCCTCGTCGGCGGGCTCCTCTACAGCGCGGGCGGCGTGATCTACGGGCTCAAGCGCCCCAACCCGTCACCGCACTGGTTCGGTTTCCACGAGGTGTTCCACTCCCTCACCCTCGCGGCCTTCGTCACGCACTACATCGGCATCTCGATGGTGGCGTACCAGCACGGGTGATCCCCGACCCCTCCCCTGATGGCCGCGACGTCGAGTCGCGGCCATTTTCTGTGCCCCACAGCCGATTCTCGCGCCCCGGTACCCGAATCACATTGACAGCCACCACCTTTTGAGAGCTACTCTCATTTCATGGTTACCGTCAATGGACCGGACGCCGGCACAGACCTCGACACCGACACCACCCCACCCCTCGACCCCCGCCGCTGGTGGGCCCTGGGCGCCCTGGTCGCGAGCATGCTCGTCCTCGGCTTCGACATGACGATCCTCAACGTGGCGCTGCCGACGATGGCCGAGCAGCTCGGCGCGTCCACCGGCGAACAGCAGTGGATGGCGGACGCGTACATCGTCGTGTTCGCCGCGCTGATGCTCCCGGCAGGTCTCCTCGGCGACCGCTTCGGGCGGCGCCGGATGCTGATCGCCGGGCTCGGCGTCTTCCTCGCCGGATCCCTCGTCGGGGCGCTGGCCGACGACGTGAACTGGATCATCGCGGCCCGCGCGCTGATGGGAGTGGGCGCGGCCCTGGTCATGCCCCTGGCCCTCTCCGTACTGCCCTCGCTCTTCCCGCCCCACGAGCGCACCAAGGCCGTCGGCGTCATCTCGGCCGGCTCCGCACTCGGAATGCCGCTGGGCCCGATCATCGGCGGCTGGCTGCTCAACCACTTCTGGTGGGGCTCGGTCTTCCTGATCAACGTCCCGATGGTCGCCATCGGCATCGCGGCCTGCGTGTTCCTCCTCCCCGAGACCCGCGACCCGGCCTCCCCCAAGGTGGACGTGGCCTCCACCGCGCTCACGGCCACGGGCCTGGGCGCGCTCATCTACGCGATCATCGAGGCGCCCACCCGGGGCTGGACCGACCCGCTGGTCCTCACCCTGTTCGCCGCAGCGGCCGTACTCCTCACATCCCTCGTCCTGCGCGAACGCCGCGCCACCCGCCCCATGCTCGACATGACGCTCCTCTCCCACCGGGGCTTCCTGCTGAACACGGTCGCGGCGACGCTGGTGATGTTCGTCCTGTCCGGCCTGATGTTCGTGCTGCCGCCGTATCTTCAGGCGGTACTGGGCAGCGACGCCCTGGGCACGGGCGTACGGCTGCTGCCGCTGATGGCCGGCCTGTCGGTGGCCGCGCGGACGGCACAGCCCGTGGGCGCCCGGTTCGGGTCACGGGCGACAGTGACCGCCGGCCTGGTCGTTCTGGCCTTCGCCGCGATCCTGGGCAGCCGTACGACGGTCGACGCGGGCTACGGCTACACGGCCCTGTGGCTGACCATCGCCGGCCTCGGCTTCGGCTTCGCCGTCGTCCCGGCGATGGACGGCGCCCTGGCCGCCCTGCCCGCCGACCGCGCGGGCAGCGGCTCCGGCCTCCTGATGACGCTGCGTCAGGTGGGCGGCGCGATCGGCATCGCACTGCTGGGCAGCCTGCTGGCGAGCACCTTCCGCGACCGCCTCGACGTCACGGGCCTGCCCGCCGGCCTCGCGGACACGGCCGGCGACTCGGTGGTGGCGGCCCACCTGATCGCGGACCGGACGGGATCGGCGCAGCTGCTGACCTCCGCGAACAGTGCGTACGTCCACGGCATGGGCGTCATCCTGCTGGTGAGCGGAGTGGCGGCTCTGGCGGCGGCGCTGCTGGCCGGGGCGTTCCTCCCCAACACCCCGACACACACCGGGCCCGCGCCGACGAACCCGACACCCCTCACCCCTGCCACCACGCCTGACACCACCCCTGACGTGGCCATGGACACGGCCACCGACATGGCTACCGGCCGACCCGATGGCCGACAATGAGCCCATGACGGCCGCACGCACATCTCCCCTCGCCGACCGCCCCCAGCTGGGCCTCCGTGAGCGGAAGAAGATCAAGACCCGGATGGCGATCCGTGCCGCGACGTACGAACTGATCGAGAACCAGGGGTACGACGCCACAACGATCGAGCAGATCGCCGAGCGCGCCGAGGTGTCGCAGTCCACGGTCTTCCGCTACTTCCCCACCAAGGAGGACATCGTGCTCACCGACGAGTACGACTCCGTGCTGGAGGAGGAACTGCGCGCGCGCCCGGCGGACGAACCCTGGCTCGACTCCCTGCGGTACATCCTGAAACGGGCCGTCGGCATCAGCTCGATCGAGGAGCCGGAGGTGACCCGGCTGCGCAGCCGTCTGATGCTGGAGGTCCCGGCGGTCCGCTCCCGCATGATCGAGAGCATGTCCGAGACCGGCCGCCTCCTCTGCCGCGTCATCGCGGAGCGCGCCGGCCGCGACCCCGCCGACCTGGAGGTCCGCGTCTACGCGATGTCCCTGATCGGCGGCCTGTCGGAGGTCACTGTCTACTGGGCACAGAACGACTTCAAGGACAACCTGGCCGACCTGGTGGACCGCACGGTGAACGTCTTCGAACACGGCCTCCCGACGGAGTGAGCACAGGCCCGCACCCTCAGCCCGTCCGGCGCTCGAGGACGAGCGCGTTCAGCGCGAAGGGGGGTCTGGGGCGCAGCCCCCAGGGGATGGGAACGGGTAGGGGCGCCGGAGGCGAACTCAGCCGCCCAGCGCGACACGCAACCGCTCCGGATCGGTCGTCGGAGCGTCACACGTGAAGTTCCGGCAGACATACGCGGTCGGCTCCCCACCGACGAGGGGCCGCCCGGCAAGCAACGGCAACTCATCACTGCCCACGATCCCCACAGCGACCACAGCCCCCGGAGCCGTGGCCAGAAGTGCCGTACGGTGCAGGACCGTCGTGGCCGGATCACCAAGCTCCGGCCCGACCACCGCAACCTCCCGGGGCCCGTCGAGCAGCGCCTCCGCTACAGCGAGCCCCCACCCGATGAACCTCGGCACACGCGGCCCGAGCGCCTTCACGACCCCCAACGCCCGCTCGGCGGCGGCCCGATGGGGCTCGGCACCGGTCTGGGCCGCGTAACCGAGCAGCGCCCCCGCAGCGGCCGTCCACCCGGAGGGCACCGCGTTGTCGGTCGGATCCTGCGGCCGCCGGATGAGCTGCTCGGCGTCACTCGCGGTGTCGAACAACGCCCCCGACTCGGCGTCGACGAACCGCACGAGCACATGGTCGAGCAGGAACCCGGCGAACTCCAGCCACACACCCTCCCCCGTCACTGAGGCAAGGGCGAGGAACCCCTCGGCGACATCGGCGTAGTCCTCCAACACCCCGGCGTTCGGCCCGACCTTGCCGTCCTTGCTGGTACGGGCGAGCTGGGCCCGATCGTCCAGATGAACCCGTACGAGAAGATCGGCGGCGGCCAGCGCGGCGTCCACGAGGTCCGGCCGCTCGAAGTAGGCGCCGGTCTCGGCGAGCGCCGCGACGGCGAGCCCGTTCCAGGCGGCGACCACCTTGTCGTCCCGCCCGGGAGCGGGCCGCTCACGACGGGCGTCCAGCAGCCTCGCCTTGACGGACGCGACCTTTTTGGCGTCGAACACGCCCTCGTGCTGCGGAAGTTGGAGGACAGAGGCCCCCTCCTCGAAGGTGCCCTCCGCCGTCACCCCGAAGTAGTGCGCGGCAAGCTCCGCGTCCTCGGCACCGAGCACCTCGGCGAGCTGGGCCGGCGTCCACACGTAGTAGGCACCTTCGACATGCTTGCCCGTCCCGGTCCCGTCGTCACTGTCGGCGTCGAGCGCGGACGCGAACCCCCCTTCGTTCGTGCGGAGTTCACGCACCATGAAGTCGGCGGTCTCCAGGGCGACGCGCTTGGCGAGCTCGGAGCCGGTGGCGCGCCAGAGATGGGCGTACACGCGGCACAGCAACGCGTTGTCGTACAGCATCTTCTCGAAGTGGGGCACGACCCACTCCCGGTCGACGGAGTACCGGGCGAAGCCGCCGCCGAGCTGGTCGTAGATCCCGCCCCGGGCCATGCGCTCACAGGTGTCCTGCGCCATCTGCAGCGCGCCCTCGGACCCTGTACGGGCGCTGTGCCGCAGCAGGAACTCCAGGGCCATGGACGGCGGAAACTTCGGCGCGCCGCCGAATCCACCTCGCTGGGCGTCGTACTCCCGGGTGAGCCCGAGCAGCGCCCGCGCCTGCTCCTCCTCGCCGGGCGCCTCGGACGCGCCGTACCCGATCTCCCGCCCGGCGAGGTCCCGCACGATCTTCTGTGCGACCTCGGAGACCTCGTCCCGCCGGTCGGTCCAGGCGGCGCGGACCCCCTCCAGCACCTCCCGGAAGGAGGGCATGCCGCTGCGGGACACGGGCGGGAAGTAGGTACCGAAGTAGAAGGGCTCGGCGTCGGGCGTGAGGAACACCGTCATGGGCCAGCCGCCCTGGCCGGTCGCGGCCTGGACGGCCTCCATGTAGACGGCGTCGACGTCGGGCCGCTCCTCGCGGTCGACCTTGACGCTGACGAAGTGCTCGTTGAGGTAGTCGGCGGTGGCCTGGTCCTCGAAGGACTCGTGCGCCATGACGTGGCACCAGTGGCAGCTGCTGTAGCCGACGCTCAACAGGACCGGTCTGCCGCTGCGCCGCGCCTCCTCGAACGCCTCGGCCGACCAGGGCCACCAGTCGACCGGGTTGTCGGCGTGCTGGAGGAGATAGGGGGACGTCTCATGGGCCAGTCGGTTCGGCATGGGGACCATCCTGCCGCAGGACCCGACACGTCAGGCGCCAGGTGTGTCCCAGACGGTGACGTTCAGTTTTCCGGTGCCCCTGCTCGGCGCCGTGACGACCTTCAGGTAGGCGACGCGGCCCTGGTCGGTCATCAGGCAGAAGCGGTCGCCCGGCTTCACGTCGGACGTGTAGGTGCCGTTGGTGTCCACGGCGTCCGCGCACTCCTGGGCCGTGGGAGCGGCGCCGGATCCGGGCAGGGGAGCCAGCATGGACCCCGAGCCGGGCACGAACAGGTTCGGGTCGCCGAGGGACGCCCCGAAGATGATGTCCGCGCCTTTGAGGGAGCTGTCCGAGACGATCGGTTCGGAGGTGTCCAGCTCGATGTACGAGCCGCTGTCGGTCGTGTCGGCGTCGACGACCTTCGGTCCGAACCGGGCTCGCACGGCGTCGGCGGTCTTGTCGGCGCTCTTGGAGGGCGTCGCGGGCGACTGCTCCTGGCCGGTGTTGTCCGCGGGCGCGGACGACCGGGTCGGCGCCGACTCCACGTTCTTGTCGTCCGAGGAGCCCGGCCGGCTCACCAGCACCGTGACCAGGAGTCCCACGACGGGGATGACGATGCCGACGACCCACCAGGCCCAGCGCGGCGGCTGCGGTGCCTGGGGTGGCGTGGGCGGCGCCGGGTGCCACTGCCCGTGCGGCGGGCCGCCCAGTGGCGGGTTAACCCTGCTCATGTCCTGTTCTCCCCGTTCGATGTCTGTGATCACGATAGCCGCGCGGTCTCCCTCCCGCACCAACCGCCTCAACCGGCGTGCCCGGCACACCGATCGGGGTCCCACGCCCCCTCGCACCAATGCGCCGTCCGCAGGACACTTGACCAAGGAACCACCGAGGACAGGCCGTTGCCGTCAGATTGCTGCCAGAGGGGGACACACCATGCGGGACAGCCACCGGGCGGAAGCCGAGCGGCTGTTGGTCCGGGCCGTGGAGGAAGAGGTGCGGCGGTCCGGGGGGCGTACGGACGGGGGTGTGCTGCTCACGCGGGCGCGCGGGGCGCTGGACTCCATGGCGCAGTCGTCCGCGGAGGAGTACGCGGCGTACACGCGGGCGCTCGACGAGGCGAAGGCCGGGCAGCTCACCTTCGGGCAGCGCTACGCCCGGGAGGGTGCGGGAACTCCCTTGCTGGTGGCGGCTGTTGCCGCGCTCGCGGCAGGCATCGCCGACCTGGCGCTCGGCACCGGCGCGGGCACCGCCGTGGGCGCGGCGCTGACCGTGGGCGTGGTGGGCGCCGCCGCGACGGTTCTCAAGGTGACCGCGTCCCATCTGCCGGCCGCCCACCACCGGGCCGGCGCCGTGAGCCAGCCCGGCGGCCCCGAGCAACTGCGGCTGACCTGGCTGACGGCGCTGGAGGTACGCGGCATCCGGCCGTTCCTCGACCAGCAGCGGGTGCTGAACGCGTCCACCGGGCCGAAGAAGTCGGGGCCGAAGCTGCGCGGCAGCGACAAGAGCGCGGCGGCGCGCACACGCAGCGTCCTTGAGCAGTCGTTCGCCCAACTCCCCGACCCGGACGACCCGTTCGCGGGCCGGCGTCAGGAACTGGCCCGCATCCGGCAGTGGGTGCACGCGGCCCGGGCGAGTACGGAGACCCGGCCGACCCTGGTCGTCCTGCACGGCGCGTCCGGCAGTGGCCGCAGCGCGCTCGCCATCCACGCGGCGCACGATCTGCGGGACCAGTTCCGGGGCGCGTGTGTGGTGGATCTGCGCGGCGACAGCCCGAAGGAGCCGCCGCTGCCCACCCGGGACGCCCTTCTGTACCTCCTGAACCGGCTCGGCGCCTCCCGAGAGCAGTCGCTCTTCCGTGAGCGTTCGTCACCGGACCAGCAGGTCAGAAGGTTGAGCGAGCTGTACAACCAGTATCTCACCGGGGTCCCGGTGACGATCGTCCTGGACGACGCCCAGGACCCCGAGCAGGTCCGCACCCTCGTCCCGGAGCGTTCCGACAGCCTCGTCCTCGTCACCGCCCGGGAGCCCCTCGCCCTTTCGCCCGACCTGCCCTTCTGGGTCCATCAGCTGCCCGTCGAGCCCTTGGACGCGGCGGGCTCAGAGGAACTGCTGAACGCGTCCGCACAGGCGGAGCCGGGGTCGGGTTCGTCGGGTTCGTCGGGTTCGACAAGTCCATCAGATCCGTACGATGCCGAATCCGCCGAGCGAATAAGGGAGTTGTGCGGCGGGCTGCCGCTCGCACTGCGTATCGCCGGCTCCTCGCTCGGCCCGCGCAGCCGGCGTCGGCTGGCCGCCGACCTTGGCGCGTACGGCCCGGTCGAGCCGGTGGAGCGGGTGCTGTGGCTGCGCTACACCGACCAGTCGGAGCCGGCCAGGCGGCTGTTGCGCAGGCTGGCGCTGGCCGGGCGGGCCTCGCTCGGCGCGGCTGCCGCCGCGGCCCTGCTGGCCACGGACCGGACGGAGGCGACCCGTCAGCTGGACGCGCTCGCCCGCGCGGGCCTGATCGACCATGTCCGGGGCAGCCGTTACCGTCTGCACGACCTGGTCCGCGCCTTCGCGCAGGCCCGTCTCCTCGACGAGGAGGAACCGGCGGAGCGCACGGCCGCGCAGGAACGCCTGATCGTGAGCTACGGCGAGCTGGCCGACTCGGTGCTGCGTCTGGTCGACGGCAACATGTCGACCCGCTCGGACCGCTTCAGCCCGCACGGTTTCACCTCCCTCGACGAGGCGCTGCGCTGGCTGGACGACGAGTCGAGCTTCATCACGGCGACGCTGCGGCACGCGGAGGGCGTGAACCAGGCCGCCGTGCTCAATCTGCTGGGCGCGCTGTGCGACTACTGCCTGCTGCGCGGCGACCTCTACCGGCTCGGCGAGATCAGCGAGCTGGCGGAGTCGGTGGACCAGGGTCTGCTGGTCCGCTCGGTGCAGTGGCGTACGGGTATCGCGGCCCGTCAGCTGGGCGAGCTGGACAAGGCGCGCACGACGCTCACCTCGGTCGTCGAGCTGTACATGGAGGCCCATCACGACGCGGGCGCCGCCCGGGCACTGTGCTCGCTCGGCATCACGCTGCACCACCAGGGCAACCTGGTCGAGGCGGCGGCGAAGCTCCAGGAGGCCCTGGACCTCCAGCAGGCCCCCGAACTGGCGACCGACCGCGCCTGGACGATGCACGCCCTCGCCGCCGTCGAACGCGACCGCTCCCGCCTCGCCGAGGCGTGGGACCTGCTGACCCGTTCCCTGGTCCTGCACAAGGAGGGCGAGTCGATCCACGGCGAGGCGTGGGCCCACTTCCAGCTCGGTCAGCTGGGCCTGCGGATGGGCGACGTGCCGCGCGCCGAGTCCGAACTGCGCACGGCCCTCGATCTCTACGGCCGTACGCGCGACGCCCGTGGCGAGGCCTGGGCCCTGACCCAGCTGGCCCGGGCCCGGCTGGTCGCCGGGGACGCGTCGGCGGCGGTGGACGGGCTGCGGCGGGCGGCGGCGGTCCACCGGGACAACGAGGACGCGCGCGGCGAGGCCTGGTCGGTCTACTACCTGGGCCAGTCCCTGGAGGAGACGGGCAACCTGGATCTGGCGGTCCGCGAGCTGGAACGTTCCCGCACGATGTTCTCCCGTATCCGGGACGTCTACGGTCTGGCCTGCGCCCGCCATCACTCGGCCCGTGTCACCCGCGACCAGCGGGCCGTCCAGACGGGCTCGCTGCGCAACTCGGGCTTCGCCCGCCAGCTCCTGGTGGACGCGCGCGCCGACTTCCAGCGCATCGGGGTGGCTCACGGCGAGGCCTGGACCTGCCTGGAGCTCGCGGTGGTCGACGCGGGCAACGCCCGCACCCAGCAGGCGCTGGCCCTGTGCGACGAGGCGATCGGCCTGTTCACCTCGTACGGCGACCGGCGCGGCGAGGACTGGGCGCGCTTCCTGCGCTGCACCCTGCTGCCGTACGCGGCTCCCGGTGGCGTCGACATCGGCACGGCGGTGGCCCAGGAGGAGCTGTCCCAGCTCTCCCGTGGCCGCCATCCGTCCCGCGACGAGAAGCTCGACGATTTCGTCGATGCCTACCAGCTCCTCCTGGAGCGCGGTGTGGCGCTGGAGTCGGGCTGGCAGGGGTGGCGTCTGGGCATGATCCCGAACCGGCACGCCCGGGAGGTCATGGGGGTGCCGGTGGCGGCGGCCGGCCGACGGTAGGGGGAAGCGTGGTCACCCGGTGCCGGGCACCCGGCGACCGCGCCTCACTCCTGCGCGGAGCCCTTGACCGTTCCCTTGGCCGCTCCCGTGGCCGTTTGCCCGGCCTGTTCCCTGGCGGCGTCGGGAGTCTTCCGGGGGTCCGGCGCCTCCTTGAACTCGATCCTGCCCATCTGCTTGTTCATGGACTTCATCAGGGCCCACACGGCGAGAGCCATCACCGCGAACACGATGAAGCCGAGGACACCGGGGGTCACCTTGTCCTCGTCGACCTCCGCAGCGAACGGAAGGAGATGCGTCATTGCCAGGCTTGCGCTTGCGCTCATGTCAGGCATTGTCGCGGATGCCCGCAAAGAGGTCGTCCTCGGGGAGGGAAGTGTCCACGAGCGACTTCGCCAGCTCGTACTCCTCCGTCGGCCAGACCTCCCGCTGAAGGTCCAGCGGCACCCGGAACCAGCCCCCGTCGGGGTCGATCTGCGTGGCGTGCGCGAGCAGCGCCTTGTCACGGATCTCGAAGAACTCCGCGCACGGAACATGCGTGGTCAGCGTGCGCTCGGTGCGCTCGAACTCCGACCACCGCTTCAGCCAGTCCCCGTACGGCGACTCCATGCCGCGCTCGATCAGCGCGTTGTGCAGCGCCTCGGTACGCGGCCGGTTGAAGCCCTGGTTGTAGTAGAGCTTCCGCGGCTGGTACGCCGGGCCGTACTCCGACTCCGGGTAGGTCTCGGTGTCCGCTGCGCCCTCGAAGGCCACCATCGAGATCGTGTGGGTCATGATGTGGTCGGGGTGCGGGTACCCGCCGTTCTCGTCGTACGTCGTGATCACCTGCGGGCGGAACGAGCGGATCTGCTTCACCAGCTCGCCGGCCGCCTTGTCCACGTCCTCCAGGGCGAAGCAGCCCTCGGGCAGCGGCGGCAGCGGGTCGCCCTCGGGCAGGCCGGAGTCGACGAAACCGAGCCACTCCTGCTTGATGCCGAGGATCTCGCGGGCCTCGTCCATCTCCTTCTTGCGTACCTCGTGGATGTGCTCCTCGATGTACTTGTCGCCCTGCAGCTTCGGGTTGAGGATGGACCCGCGCTCCCCGCCCGTGCAGGTCACGACGAGCACGTCCACCCCCTCGGACACGTACTTCGCCATGGTGGCCGCACCCTTGCTCGACTCGTCGTCGGGGTGCGCGTGCACGGCCATCAGTCGCAGCTGGTCAGTCAAGACTCAATCCTCGTAAGTCGGCATCCGGTGTGAGCGGGTGCGATGAGCGGCTTCTATAGTGACCGAACCGAGCGGCCAATAATTCCGGGGCCCGGCTTTCCAAGGCCTCGCGGAGAGGACGATCATGAGTACGGCGACCACGCGACCGCCCGAGGGACGGTACGGCCGGTCCACGGACGAGCGCGCCGACCACAAGCTCAAGATCGTCGCCGCCGTCCTCGGGTCGGTACTGCTCGTCGTGGTCGGCTGGTTCGGCTACCACTACGTCGTCGGCAACAAGATCAGCGCCGAGATCATCACCTTCAAGACGTACGAGGACTCGGTCAAGGTTCACCTGGAGGTCCGCAAGGACTCCGGAACGAACGGCTACTGCACGGTCCGCTCCCAGGCCGAGAACGGTGCCGAGGTCGGCCGCGCCGACTTCCGCTTCGACGGTGACGCCACCCGCATCGACCGGCTCGTCACGCTCCGTACGACGTCCCAGGGCACCACGGCCGAGCTGCTCGGGTGTCACAGCGACTGAGGCCCCGCCGGAGTCGTCAGCCGGAGCCATCAACTGGGGTCATCAACCGGGGTCACACTCATCACATAAGCGCTGACCTGCGTTGATGTTTTTCTGATGGCTTATGTCCTCCCCCTGCCGCCGCCGAATTGTTAGGCTCGTGGTTTCGCCCATCCGTGAAGGAACATTCTTCTGGTAGGGCGTTGCTTTGTATTCCCAGTACCTACGAGGAGCACCTGTGACCCAGACCAGCGAGAACGTCACCTGGCTGACCCAGGAGGCGTACAACAAGCTCAAGGACGAGCTTGAGCACCTTACTGGTCCTGCGCGCACGGAGATCTCCGCCAAGATCGCCGCTGCACGCGAGGAGGGCGACCTGCGCGAGAACGGCGGTTACCACGCCGCCAAGGAGGAGCAGGGCAAGCAGGAGCTCCGTGTGCGCCAGCTGACCCAGCTCCTGGAGAACGCGAAGGTCGGCGAGGCCCCGGCTGCGAACGGCGCGGTCGCGCCCGGCATGGTCGTGACGATCGCCTTCGACGGCGACGAGGACGACACGCTGACCTTCCTGCTCGCCTCGCGCGAGTACGCCAGCTCCGACATCGAGACCTACTCGCCCCAGTCGCCGCTCGGCCGCGGGGTGAGCGGCAAGAAGGTCGGCGCGGACGCCCAGTACGAGCTGCCCAACGGCAAGCTCGCATCCGTGAAGATCCTGAAGGCCGTGCCCTACCAGAGCTGACCTCTCGGATCCGACCTTTCGGAATTCACTGCCTCGCCCTTTACGAGCCCCCGGCGCCCTCCTGGCGCCGGGGGCGTCGTCATTCCCCGGGGAGACGCCGCTGTCACCCGGTCGCCCTGCGGTACTTACGGACCGCGAGCGTACGGAAGACAACGATGATCAGGATCGAGTAGAGCAGTGACGCCCACACCGGATGCTGCATGGGCCAGGCATCGGACGGGGACAGGCCGGGGTCGCCGAAGAGTTGGCGGCTCGCCTGCACGGTCGCGCTGAACGGGTTCCACTCGGCGATGTGGCGCAGCCAGGGCGTCATCTTGCTGGAGTCCACGAACGCGTTCGAGATGAAGGTCACCGGGAAGAGCCAGATCAGTCCGCCGGAGGTGGCCGCCTCCGGGGTGCGCACCGACAGGCCGATCAGCGCGCCGATCCACGTGAAGGCGTACCCCAGAAGAAGGAGCAGGCCGAAGCCGCCCAATATCTTCCCGAAGTTGGTCGGGTCCACGGAGCCGGGGCGCCAACCCACGAGCAGCGCGACGACCGCGAGGACGAGCAGCGTCAAGGCCGTCTGCACCAGATCCGCGACGGTACGCCCGGTCAGCACGGCACCCCGCGCCATGGGCAGTGAGCGGAAGCGGTCGATGAGGCCCTTGTGCATGTCGTCGGCGATGCCGGCGCCGGAACTGGCGGTGGCGAACGTGACGGTCTGCGCGAAGATGCCCGCCATCAGGAAGTTCTTGTAGACGTCCAGATCGCTGCTGTCGCCGATCTGCATGGAACCGCCGAACACGTAGGTGAACAGCACCACGAACATGATGGGTTGGATGAGCCCGAACAGAATCATTTCGGGAATCCGGGTCATCCGAATCAGGTTCCGGCGGGCCATGACCAGGGAATCGTTCACGGCGCTCACTTGTCGGTCTCCTTTTCGCTCTGGTTCGCGCCCTGTTTTCCGCCTTGGCTTCCGCTCTTCCCGCCGTTCTCCTCATCCTTCACCTCGGCCAGGTGGCCGGTCAGGGAGAGGAAGACGTCGTCGAGGGTCGGGCGTCGCAGGCCGATGTCGTCGATCTCTATGCCACGGGAGTCCAGTTCGCGGATGACCTCGGCGAGGAGCTTCGCGCCGCCGGTGACGGGCACGGTGAGTTTGCGCATGTGCTCCTGCACGGTGACCTCGCCCTGCCCCTTGCCGAAGGCGGCGAGCACCTCGGACGCGGTCGTTATGTGCTCACGCTCGTGCACGACGACCTCGACGCGCTCGCCGCCGGTGCGGGCCTTGAGCTGGTCGGAGGTGCCGCGGGCGATGACCCGTCCGTGGTCGACCACCGCGATGTCGTGCGCGAGATGGTCGGCCTCCTCCAGATACTGGGTGGTCAGCAGCAGTGTCGTCCCGCCGGAGACCAACTGCTTGATGACCTCCCACAGTTGCTGGCGGTTGCGCGGGTCGAGGCCGGTCGTCGGTTCGTCCATGAACATCACCGGCGGCGAGACGACCAGGGCCGCCGCGAGGTCGAGCCGCCTGCGCATGCCGCCGGAGTAGGTCTTCGCGGAGCGGTCGGCGGCGTCCGCGAGATGGAACTGCTCCAGCAGTTCGTCCGCGCGGGCCTTCGCCGCCTTCGCCTTCATCTGGTACAGCTGGCCGACCATCTGGAGGTTCTCGCGGCCGGTCAGATACTCGTCGACCGCCGCGAACTGGCCGGAGAGGCCGATCGAGCGGCGGACTGCGTCGGGGTGCTTCAGGACGTCGATGCCCGCGACGACCGCCGAGCCGCGGTCGGGCCGCAGCAGGGTCGTCAGACAGCGGACGGTGGTGGTCTTGCCCGCTCCGTTCGGCCCGAGCAGACCGAGGACCGTGCCCTCCGGGACGTCCAGATCGACGCCGTCCAGAGCCTTTACGTCGCCGAAGGTCTTCACCAGGCCTTCGGCATAGATGGCGCCTGGCATATCAGTTCTCCACGTCGTTGAGGATTACCGCAAAAGCCTAGATTTTTCTTCTTTGCGCCGCCCGGCGAAACAAGGGGAGGATGAGAGTGCGGCCGGGCGGGCACAGCGGCGTGACACACCATAACGCGATGTATCGCGTCTCTCAATGCATTTTTCCGAAGCCACCCGTCCGAGTGAGTGACCTCAGTCGATCACGAGGTAACCGGCCTCGCGCAGTGCCAGGCCGACCTCGGCGCAGTGCGCCGGTCCCTTCGTCTCCAGGTGCAGCTCGACCTCCGCCTCCGTGAGCCCGAGCCGCGGATCGGTCCGGACATGGCTCACGTCGAGGACATTAGCGTCGACCACTGACAACACCCCGAGGAGCGTCGCGAGGGCGCCCGGCCGGTCCGTCAGCCGCAGCCGAACCGCCAGGTAGCGGCCCTGTGCGGCCATGCCGTGGCGCAGGATGCGCTCCAGCAGCACCGGGTCGACGTTGCCGCCGGACAGCACGGCGACGACCGGCCCCTCGAAGGCTCGTGGCTCGCTCAGCAGCGCCGCGACCGGGCTCGCCCCCGCCGGTTCCACGACGAGTTTGGCGCGCTCCAGGCAGAGCAGCAGCGCGGCCGACAGCTCGTCCTCGCTGACCGTGCGGACCTCGTCGACCAGCTCGCCGATGATCCCGAACGGCACGTCGCCGGGCCGCCCGACCTTGATCCCGTCGGCCATCGTGACCGGGTTGGCGACCGACACCGGCCGCCCGGCCGCCAGCGAAGGCGGGTACGCCGCCGCGCCCGCCGCCTGTACGCCCACGATCCGTACGTCGGGCCGCACCGACTTCACGGCGACCGCGATCCCGGCGGCCAGACCGCCCCCACCGATCCCGACGAGGATCGTGCGTACCTCGGGGCACTGTTCCAGGATCTCCAGGCCGACCGTGCCCTGCCCGGCGATGATGTCGGCGTGGTCGAAGGGGTGGATCAGCACCGCGCCCGTCCGGTCCGCGTACTCCTGGGCGGCGATCAGCGTCTCGTCGACGACCTGACCGTGCAGCCTCACCTCGGCGCCGTACTCGCGGGTGGCGCTGATCTTCGGCAGCGGGGCGCCGTGCGGCATGAACACGGTGGCACGTACGCCGAGCAGTGCCGAGGCCAGCGCGACCCCCTGCGCGTGGTTGCCTGCACTGGCCGCGACGACACCCGCGGCCCGCTCCTCGGGAAGCAGCCCGGCGATACGGACGTACGCGCCCCGCAGTTTGAAGGACCCGGTCCGCTGGAGGTTCTCGCACTTGAGGTGCACCGGCGCGCCCACCAGCTGGGACAGATGCCTGCTGCCCTCCATGGCCGTCACCCGCGCCACACCCATGAGCATCTTCTGGGCACCGCGTACGTCGTCGAGTGTGACGGGCCTCAAGGAGTGCAAGGAGTCAGCCGTGCTGTAGCTCATGACTCAAGTCTCGCAGTTCACAGGCGCGGGCTCGCGGTGTGACCAAGCACCGAGATCGGTTTTCGCAGCGTCGGTACGGCCCGCCTTTCGGCCGCGTACCCTGTCCCCCAACCCAGCACCCCCTTTGATGAAGCGAGCCCCCGGCCATGCCCACAACACCTGAAATGTCGATGGACATGACGACCGTCGGTGACAGCGGTCTCCTCGACACGTTGCAGCACGAGGTCGCGGTCTTCGCGCGCCGTGCCGAACAGACCCGGCTCGGGGGAGTCGGGCAGGTGCGCAACTCGATGGACCGCGCCGCATATCTGCTGCTCAACCGCCTCGACAAGGAAGGCCCGATGGGCGTCAAGGCGCTCGCCGCGAGCATGGGCATCGACTCGTCGACGGTCACCCGGCAGGTCGCTCCGCTCGTCGACACGGGCCTCGTCAAGCGCACCTCGCACCCCGAGGACGGGCGGGCGGTGGTCCTCCAGTTGTCCCCGCGTGGGCTCTCGCGGCTGGAGGAAGTCCGTTCGTCCAGGCGTCAGTTGATGGCCGAGCTGACGCAGGAGTGGGCGCCGGAGGAGCGCGAGGCGTTCTGCACGCTCCTCACGCGCTTCAACACCGCGCTCTCCGCCCGCCAGGCCTCCCAGGGCATCCCGGTGGGCGAAGCGGAGTCCGCCTCCTGACGTACTGCCGAGGGCTCCTGCTTCCCGGCTATTGACCAGCGGGCGGCACCTATCCTCAGATGAGACCGGGTCCTTGTCGTACGGCGGGAGGCACGGTGCGAGAACGGCAGGTGTCCCCAGGTGCCGGACCGGCCCGGGACTTCGAGGCGTTCGTCGCGGGCGCGGCGGGCCGGCTGCTGCACACGGCCACGTTGCTCACGGCGGAGGCGCCGCGCGACAACCCGCGCGCGCGGCGCCTGCTCACATACGCCTTCGCGCACACGTACGCGTGCTGGGACCGGATGCGCGGCGAGGACCCGTACGACCGGGCCCGCCAGTACCTCGCCGTCCGCTTCGCGCGCGGGGCCTGGCACCAGTACGGCGGCCTCGGCCGGGCACGTCCCCATCCCGGCAGCCCGCTGGCGCTGCTCACCCCACAGCAGCGGCTGATCCTGGTCCTGCGGCTGTACGAGGGTGTGGGCGAGGAGCAGACGGCGGCGCTGCTCGGCCTGCCCACGGAACGCGTGCACCACATCTGCGACCGGGCGACGGCGACGCTTCTGCATCCGCCGCGGGACCCGGCGCCGGCCGTGGCCGGCCCGAAGGTGGTGCCGTCGTGAGCCGGCGGGACCGGGAGATCGCCGCGCGGCAGCGCATGGAGGGGGCGCCGCCTCCGGTGCCGCCCGACCTGTACATGGAGGTCGTACGGCGCGGCAGTCGCATGCTGCGGCGCAGGCGGGCGGCACGGCGGCTGATGTGGTTGCTGCTGGTCGTCGCGGTATTCGTCTTCGCCGTGTGGGCGGCGACGGTCCAGCCCTGGGTGTTGCCGCCGTCGGAGACGACTCCACCCGTGTCGGGCTGGTGAGACCCGGTCGCGGGGACCGGGTCTCGGCCGGTGTCTAGCCGAGGGCCTGCTGGAGGTCCTCCAGGAGGTCGTCGACGTTCTCGATGCCCACGGAGAGGCGTACGAGGTCGCCCGGCACCTCCAGGGCCGACCCGGCGACGGACGCGTGCGTCATGCGTCCCGGGTGCTCGATCAGGGACTCCACGCCGCCGAGGGACTCGCCGAGCGTGAACACCTTGGCGCGGTTGCAGACCTCGACGGCGGCTTCCTCGCCGCCCTGGACCTGGAACGACACCATGCCGCCGAACGCCCGCATCTGCTTGGCGGCGACCTCGTGATTCGGGTGCTCGGGGAGCCCCGGGTAGAGAACGCGCGTCACGCGCGCGTGCCGGGTGAGCATGTCGGCGATCCTGGTGGCGTTCTCGCTGTGGCGGTCCATCCGTACGGAGAGCGTCTTGGCGCCGCGCAGCACCAGCCAGGAGTCGAAGGGCCCGGCGACCGCGCCCATCGCGTTCTGGTGGTACGCCAGCTCCTCGCCGAGTTCCTGGTCGCCGGTGACCAGCGCACCGCCGACGACGTCGGAGTGGCCGCCCATGTACTTGGTCAGGGAGTGCACGACGACGTCAGCGCCGAGGGCCAGCGGCTGCTGGAGGTAGGGCGTGGCGAAGGTGTTGTCGACGACGAGCCGGGCGCCGGCCTCGCGGGCGATCTGGGCGACGGCGGCGATGTCGGTGATGCCGAGGAGGGGGTTGGAGGGCGTCTCCACCCACACGGCCTTGGTCTTCGGGGTGAGGGCTGCCCGTACGGAGGCCGGGTCGCTGGTGTCGGCGACCGACCATTCCACGCCCCACCGGGCGACGACCTTCGCGAAGAGGCGGAACGTGCCGCCGTAGGCGTCGTTCGGGATGACGACGTGGTCGCCGGGGCTGAGCAGCGTGCGCAACAGGCAGTCCTCGGCCGCCAGTCCGGACGCGAACGCGAGACCGCGGCGACCGCCCTCCAGGGCCGCGAGGTTCTCTTCGAGGGCGGTACGGGTCGGGTTGGCGCTGCGGCTGTACTCGTAACCGCCGCGCAGCCCGCCGACGCCGTCCTGCTTGTAGGTCGAGACCTGGTAGATCGGCGGGACGACCGCGCCGGTGAGGGGATCCGCGGTGTTGCCCGCGTGGATCGCGAGAGTCTCGAAGTGCTGACTGATGTGCCTGTCGCTCATGTGCACCGAGGGTAGTCCGCCCGGCGCTTTGGTGACGGCCACGGCCCCGGGGACGGCGGCGGAGGCGGGGCTGAGGCCCTGGGACCGGGCGAGCGGGCCCGGGGGCCGGGGGGTTCCAGAAGGGCTCCGGGAGGCTCCGGAGGGCTTCCTGTGGCCTTTGTCCCGGCCGGGTTGGCCAATTGTCGGAGGCGTCTGGTTCGCTTGAGGCATGGAGATTCTCTGGGTCCTGATGGCGCTGGTCATGCTCGGCTTCGTGGTGCTGCCGTTCGTACGGCGCAGGAGTGCCGGTATTCAGCAGGTCGCCCCCGGTGACCCGGACGCCGCGGACCCGGCGAACTACGGCTTCGTCCGGCAGGAGGCGCTGGACATCCGGATGCCCGGCCCCGACCAGGATCTCCTGGACGTCCTGGACGTGGTGCAGCGCACGCAGGACTACAGAGCCGCGGCACAGCTGCTGGCAGGCACGGAGAAGGACGGCGAGCGGCGCTGGCAGCGCGTGCAGGCCTTCGCGGGCGCCGCGTCGCTGGAGCTGCGGCAGCGTCCCGGCGGGGTGAGCGAGTCACCGGGCGGCCAGTGGCTGCGGGTGTGGCGGACGGAGGTGCCCAAGGACGCGGGCGGCGCGGCGGTGCACGCGGAGTTCCTGGTGCAGCAGGCGTGGCGGACGTCGACGCCCGGCACCGACGAGTTCCGGATCATCATGGAGGAGGCGAAGGCCGCGTGCGCCGACGCGGCGCTCCTCTCCCCCGGCGACCCGGTCCCGTACATCGTCGAGCTGTCGGTGGCGCGCGGACTGGCGTACACCCGGCCGGAGTTCGAGCAGCTCTGGCTGAAGATCCTCGACCGCGCGCCGGAACACATGGGGGCGCATCTCGCGGCCCTGCACTACTGGTGCGAGAAGTGGCACGGCTCGCGCGCGCTGGCGATGTCGTTCGCGGAAGCGGCGGCGGCCCGGGCTCCGCAGGGCTCGCTGCTGGCGGCGATGCCGTTGTTCGCGGTCTTCGAGCACATGCCCGAGCTGAACCTGGTCAGCGGCTTCTACCAGAGCGAGGTGGTGACGAAGTCGATCCACGGCGCGATGTACGCGGTCCACGCGGCCCGGCCGGAGGACCCGATGCTCGCTCACGTACGCCATCTGCTGATCTTCTTCCTGGTGCGCTCCGAGCGCTGGGCGGAGGCCATGGGGCAGTTGGTGCACGTCGACGGCCACGTGGGAGCCCTCCCCTGGACCCTCACCGCCGACCCGGCGGCGGAGTTCGCGGTGTACCGGGCGCTGGCGGTGGCGGGGTACGAGGCGAACGGTGGAAGCCCGGCGACGCTGCTGCGGTGAGGGCGGTGGCGGAGCGCCGGCGGTGACGGTCGTGGTGCCGGCCAGCGGCGCCCGCGGGCAGTCGCAGTGCCGGTCGCAGACACGGCCGCGGGTAGCCGCAATGCCGGTCAAAGGCGCCCGCGGGTAAGGGAAAGAGGGCAGAGAACTCCCCTCCTGACATCTTGGTTCCCACTCCGTACCCGGTGGCATGATCATGTCTTGCCTGCCCGCGTGCCCGTAGGCGATACTCCGCTTTCCCCCACCCGCCGGTCATGACCCCACCGCTCGGCCGCGCGCCCTTCCTACCGTCCCCGTTCCCCGTGGAGGGATCCCGGCCCGATGGGCTCGACCCTGCGCGCGCTGCGCGCTCTTGTACTGCTCGCCGGCTTCTATCTGCTCGGCGTGCTCCTGCTGGCGGCGCTCGCCGGCACCGACCACCTGCTCTTCGCGCACGCCCCGGCCGCGGTCGCGACAAAGCTGACCGCCGTCTCCGTGGTGCTGGCGATCCCGTTGGTCCGCGGCCTGCTCATGCTGCGTACGCCGAAGGGCGAGGAGCCCGCCGGCCTGCCCGTGACCGAGGCCGAAGAGCCTGAACTCTGGCGTACGGTGCGGGAGTTGGCCGCCCAGGTCGGCACCCGCGCCCCGTCCCGCATCGTGCTCACCGGCGACGTCAACGCCGCCGTCGGCGAGGACGCCCGTCTACTCGGCCTCCTCCCCGGACCACGCCGGCTCTACCTCGGCGTACCCCTCATGCAGGGCCTGACCGAGGCCCAGTTGCGCGCGGTCCTCGCCCATGAACTCGGCCACTACGCGGGCTCCGACACCCGCCTGGCCGCCCTCACCCTGCGCGGACGCGTCCAACTCCAGCGCACCATAAGGAACTTCGAGGAGCGCGCGGGCAGCACGGAGGCCCGGGAGCGGGCCCGGCAGGAGCGGAAGAACGCCAAGGCGGAGGCCAGGGGCAAGGAGGCACGGGAGATCGACACGGGCGGCGCGGGCGTCACGTACCGGGCGCTGGCCCGGATCTACACCGCGTACGCCAAGCTGTACCTCCGTGCCACGCTCGCCGACTCGCGCCGCCAGGAGTACGCCGCCGACGCCTCGGCCGCCCGGATCGCCGGCCGTGACGCCACCGCGTCCGCACTGCGTGAAATCCCGGTGCTGACCGGCGCGTTCGGGTTCTACGCGCGCAGCTACGCCACCCTGGGCACCGACGCCGGGCTGCTGCCGCCGCGCGGTGAGGTGTTCGGTGGCTTCGGCCGGATGCTGACCGCCCGCCAGCTCGAACTGGCGGGGATGCGCAGCGAGTTGCCCACGGAGGCGACCTCGCCGTACGACTCCCACCCGCCCGTCGCCGACCGGGTACGCCGTATCGAGCTGCTCCCCGCCGACGGCCGCGCGGACGAGGCCCACGGCGCGGCCATCGCCGTCCTGGCCGACGAGGAGCGTACGTTCGCCGCGCTGGAGGACGCGGTACTGACGGACGAGGTGCGGCAGTTGCGGCGCACCGCCGACTGGCAGGAGCTCCTCGACGGCGCGATGGCGGGCAACCTCGCCGCGCTCAACACCCCGCTGCACCGGGCCCTGGCCCTGTACACGAAGGACCGCCCCACCCTGCCGGCGCTCCTCACCCTCATCGACAACGGCCAACTGTGGCAGCTGGCACGCCGGTTGCCGCTGTCGGACGAGGCGGTCGCGGCGAAGGGGCGTGCGTTCCGCGAGTTCGTACGCCCCACCCTGCACAACTCGCTGCACAGCATGGTGATGGCGGAGTTCAGCGCGCGGTCGCGGATGCGCTGGGAGTTCTCCTGGGAGCAGTCGGCGAAGGCGCGTCTGCTGCCGGCGCCGGGCAGCACACCGGCCCCACCGGCCGACGGCGCCCCCGGGCTCGACGCGGCGATCGCCATCGCCGTGGACACGGCTCTCGCCGATCCCCCGGACACCGCCCCGCTGCGCGCCCTGCTTCCCCCCGCTCCCCGCTCCCCCCGAGAAACGGACGCTCCCCGATGACCGTACTGCTGTGGATCCTGGGCATCCTGGCCGTGCCGACGCTGATCGTCGTGCTCTGGCTGGGCGGGGTGTTCGTCAAGGAGTTCGTCGCTCAGATGAAGGGCACGGCCGGCGGCGAGGGCGACGACGGCGCCGAGGCAGCCGAACAGCTCGGGCTGCTGCCCGCCGAGCGGCAGAACACCGAGTACGCGGGGCCGTTGCCGGCCGGATGGGAGGCGGCGCTCGACGCGGTCCGGCGTGGTGGCGACGGCAGTTGGAAACCTGCCGCGGAACTGCTGCGCGGCATCGGACGGGACTGGGACCGCCGTTCCCTCGCCTCGTACCTGCTGGCGGACATCGCCGCCGAGGACGACGCCTGGCTGCTCGCCTGGGAGGCGGACGGGCCTGGCGGTCCCGACGACCCGGACGCGGCGCTGGTCCGCGCCCGCAGCACGGTGATCCTCGCCTGGAACATCCGGGGCGCCCAGCGGGCCAAGAACACGACAGGCGAACAGTTCGCGGGCTTCCACCGGTTGCTGCAGCGCTCCCGCGAGGAGATAGCTAGGGCGGCGGCGCTCAGCCCGGACGACCCGACCCCGTACGTCACGGAGATCTGGACCGCGCTCGGGCTCGGCTACCCGCACTCCGAGATGGACAAGCTGTGGTCGGAGCTCACCGCCCGCGACCCGTACCACTACGAGGCACACTTCTCGGCGCTGCAGTACTGGTGCAAGAAGTGGCGCGGCTCGGAGCAGCTCGCTACCGAGTTCGCCGAGCGCGCGGCGGCGACGGCCCCTCTGGGCAGCCTGCTCACCGTCCTCCCCCTCATCGCCCACTTCGAGCACGACGAGTCGGACGACAACGCCGCCGACCGCACCCCGGAGATGATCGCCCGAGTGAACGCCGGCCTCGCCGACGCCGCAGCGGCAGACCCGGCCCACCCGCGCCTGCCGGAACTCCGCCACCTTCTGGCGTACTACCTCTCCCTCCAGGACCGCGACGAGGCCGCTGTCGAGCAGTTCAGACTGGTCGACGGGTACGTGGACGCCCTGCCGTGGCGCTACCACGGCACCGGGATGACGGCACGCTACTGCCGCATCCGGAACCTGTCGGCGCAGGCGGTCGTGTCGGCGGGGGCCGAGCAGGAGGCGACGGGGGCCGGGCCCGGGGCGAGCTGACCCGGCCGACCGCAGCGCCTGGGTACGGCCCGAACGTGGGCGTCACCGCCTCGGCCGGTCGGCCGCCGCCTTCCGCCGGGCCCCGGGCGGTCAGCCCTCCGTGCGGGCCGGCAGCCGCCATCCCGGGCGCGGGAAGTGGCAGGTGTAGCCGTTCGGGTAACGCTGCAGATAGTCCTGGTGCTCGGGCTCGGCCTCCCAGAAGGGGCCGACCGGCTCCACCTCGGTGACGACCTTGCCCGGCCACAGTCCGGAGGCGTCCACGTCCGCGATCGTGTCCTCGGCGATCCGCTTCTGCTCGTCGTCCACGTAGTAGATCGCCGAGCGGTAGCTGAGACCGATGTCGTTGCCCTGGCGGTTCTTGGTGCTCGGGTCGTGGATCTGGAAGAAGAACTCCAGGAGCGCGCGGAAATCGGTGCCCGCGGGGTCGAAAAGGATCTCGATGGCCTCCGCGTGCGTGCCGTGGTTGCGGTACGTCGCGTTCGGGACGTCCCCGCCGGTGTATCCGACCCGGGTCGCCGTCACGCCCGGGAGTCGGCGGATCAGCTCCTCCATTCCCCAGAAGCATCCACCCGCCAGCACTGCCCTCTGCGTCTGCGCAGTCATCGAGGCCCCTCCAATTCCTGTCGGCTCGGTCACTCGGGCTGTCCGGCTCGCACACCGCCGGCCTTCCATGCCCTCTCCCCACAACGCGCGAGAGTTCCAGGCGATTCCGTGCCCGTCCGACCGGCCCAGCGCTAGCAGCCGTGGTCCCGCACCGCCGGACCGCGTGCGCAGCCATCCGTACACGGCTTTCCCCCGGGCGTACGAGGTACGGCTACCCCTACGGGCTGGTGGGCCCGTCGACGGAGGGAACCCGAGGGACGGCGGAGTTGGGGTCGAAGCCCGCGAAGGCCAGGCCGATCACGAAACCCGCCACCTCCTCCAACTGGCGGACGCGGTCCAGCGCCCCCAGGGTCGCCGGGATCCCGCCGACGTCACGGACCAGTTCACCGACGACGTCCAGTGCCGCCGTGTCGTCGCCGCACATCGCCACCGTCACACGGGAGTGACCGTCGTCGGGCGGGCTCGTCCACCGGTCGGCGGGAAAGAGATGGAACGCCTTCACGACCCGGGCTCCGGGAGCGAGCCCGGCGATCCGCCCCGCCATCGACTCCACGTTTCCGGTGAGCAGAGTGCCGACACCGTGTGCCACAGCGTTCGTGGGATCGATCAACGGCGTCCCGTCGAGTACGCCGTCTGCCGCGCCCACCGATTTCAGCGTGTCCTCGACGCCGTCCCATGACACGGCCAGCAGCACCGCATCGCGCCCGACGACCACCTCGCGCGGCGACACGGCGAGCACGCCGTGCCCCAGCCGCTCGGCAAGCCTCTCCGCCTTCACCTGCGACCGCCCGCCGATCGCCACCTCGTGCCCCGCCCGTGCCCACCCCTCGCCCAGGGCCGCCGCGAGTGTCCCTGTTCCCAGGATCCCGATACGCATGGTCGCCGCCTCTCAAACAGTGCTTGCCCGGGTAGGCACGGTATGCAGGGCGTTACGCACTGATCGGTAGGTGACCAGCACACGATGATGGACGGCGAGATGACTGACCACGACGTTCACTGCCTCGACTTTGTCGCCGACTGCCGCCTGCGCGCGGCCACCGATCTCTTCACCCACACCTGGGATCCCGTCGTACTGGCGGCTCTTCGCCTGGGGCCGCGCCGACGCCGTGAGCTGCTCACCGCGATCGGCGGCATCAGCGACAAGGTTCTTTCCGAGTCCCTGCACCGTCTGCTCGCCGCCGGACTGCTCGACCGCCACGCACACGCCGAGGCGCCGCCGCGCGTCGAGTACGCCCTGACCGGCTTGGGACAGAGTCTGGTCGAGGGCCCGATGACGGCGCTCGGCCACTGGGCGGTCGAGCACGCCGACGAACTTCTCAAGGCCCGGGAGAGCAGTACCTCAGGAGGCTTGTGACCCTGCTGTCCTTGCTGAAACCGGAGGCGTTCCTGCCGGCCGGTCCGGGACCGGCGGACGCTTTCCCGAGGCTGCGGAGGCGATGGTCCCGGCAGCCGCGGAGATGCGCACGACGGGCGTGGTCCCAGGCCGGCGGTGAGCAGCCATGCCGGTGCGTCGCGAGTACCCATAGGGTGCATCCGTGACTGCCACGTTGAGTTCCTCAAGAGCCCGCGCCGCGCTCCGCACGACGGCGCGTGCCTCCGCCGAGTCGCTGCTCATACTGTTGATGCTCGCCGTGGCCCTGTGGATCCTGGGCCGGATGTGGTCGGTCGTCTGGCCGCTCGTGGTCGGCCTGTTGCTGACCACACTGACCTGGCCACCGACCCGTTTCCTGCGTCGTCGCGGATGGAAACCCGCGCTGGCCGCATCGACCGTGACCTTGCTGTTCCTTCTGGTCGCCCTGGGCTTCGTGGCACTGATCGCGGTACCGGTGGCGTCCCAGTCCGGCGAGCTGACCGACGGCGTGGTCGAAGGCATCCAGAAGCTGCGCGAGTGGGCCGCCGGGCCGCCGTTGAACATCGGTGACGCCCAGATCGACAAGGCCTTCGACACCGCGGTCTCCCGCGCACAGGACGGCCTGGGCAGCGTGGTCGGCGTTGCCGTCACGGGAGTGAGCACCGTGGTGAACGGCTTGGTCACCGCCGTCCTGGCTCTCTTCCTGATGTTCTTCTTCCTCAAGGACGGCCCGCGGTTCCTGCCGTGGCTCGCCCATCAACTCCCCGGCCGGCTCGCCGTCGACGTCCCGACCGTGGCCGCGCGCGGCTGGGACACCCTGGGAGCGTTCGTACGTTCCCAGGCGATCGTCGGCCTGCTGGACGCCGTCCTGATCGGCCTGGGCCTGTGGATCCTCGGGGTACCCCTGGTGCTCCCGCTGGCCGTGCTGACCTTCGTCTCCGCGTTCGTGCCGATCATCGGCGCCCTGTTCGCCGGTTTCGTCGCCGTTCTCATCGCGCTGGTCTCCAACGGCCTGACGGACGCGCTGATCGTGCTGGCCATCATCGTCGTGGTGCAGCAGCTTGAGGGCAACGTGTTCCAGCCCATGATCCAGAGCCGTGGGCTCGGTCTCCACGCGGGCGCGATCCTGCTGGCGGTGACGCTGGGCGGCAACCTGGCCGGCATCGTGGGCAGCCTGCTCGCGGTCCCGGTCGCCGCACTGATCGCGGTGGTCTGGAACTACGTGCGCGAGCAGCTCAGCGAACCGTCACAGGATCCGGGAACCGACGAGTCGGACGCTGGAGCGGCTGTCCCGTCGTAGGGCCCCATAGAGGCCCCAGGAGCGGCCGAGGGTGCCCATGCCATGTGGAAGCGCCACCAGCAACCGGAGCGCGCGTGCCAGTTGGCGTTCGCGGAGCCGCGGAGAACCCGGCCGAGTGCGCCGCCTCCCCGTTACCGACCCGGTCACACTGGGCCAAGGCGCCGTCCACCAGGACGAATCCGGCTTGTCGAACCTGGCGCGCCTCCGGTAGTACACGCAAAGCACTCCTGCCCTCTCAGGCATAAAGAAGTGAGCGTCCCACAATCTCGTCCGCAGCCGTCAGCAGCCGTGAATCGAGGCCAACTTGCTTTGGTCTGAGGAAAGTTGAGATGAATCTGAGATTCCGCAGGTATCGCCGTGGACTCCGCATGTGAAGATTTCCCAGTACAGGTGTGTATCACTGGTTGGCTGAGCTGGTGATTTCAGGCGCCGAACTCCCACGCCCTTCGGTGAAGCGCAAGAGACTCTGGAAAGACAGTGAGGACAGGGCTACTGTCCGTGGCCCCAGAGATCTGAGGTACGAGCTCGCCACCGCGCACAAGGCTCCCAGGCCATGAAGTACGACGATCGGCGAATCCCGTACCGACTTGCCGAAGGGACATAGTAATGATCAACCGGTTTGCGAGAAGAGCCCTGTCCGTGTTCGTGACATCGAGCTCGGAGCCCGCCGTGGCGGCCCCTGACCGAACGTCGGCGCCCGGTGGAACCGCCGTGGTCGCAACCGGCCAGTGGGCGTAGCCCGAGGAGACCGCTCTGGTCGCCGCTCATGAGGACGGCGCCCAGACCCTGCTGGCGAACAAGGCCCTTTGGCTTCCCGCGTGAAGCGCACGAGCTGTGAGAATCGCAGACCGCACCCTTGGGTGGGGTTGCAGCGCGTAGTGAAAGCGTGCCCTCGCAGCGACTCTTCTCCACCTGCTGCCGCGCCCCGACAATATCGGCGCACGGGAGCTGACACATTATTGGCCGCACCGCCTGTCAAGTTCGCCGACGCATCCACCCGATCTGCCACGCGGTATTCGCCCCCCCTTCTGCTCATGCGCCGATTCCGTAAGACAGTCACGTCAGGAGCCGCCATGAACCATCCGGGAAAACTGTCACGACTCAGACACGCCCTAGGGCTGGTCCTCTGCATAGCCCTGCTCCCTCTGACAATGGGGAACACTCCGGCTTTTCCGTCCGACCGCGAAGAAATTCAAGCAGCATCGGAAAGCGCGCCCGCACGGTCGGACCGCCCTAAGAAGGTTTCGGTCAAGACCGACGGTCCGGTCGCCATCACTGGACGCACCAGCGACAACTCCTCACTGGAGGAGGCTTCGTTCAGCGTATGGGTCAGTCCCAACCAGCACATCCTCGGGAAGATGAAGAAGGGCGATGCCGTCCCCCGGCTCCGCCTCCCTGAAAGGGCAGTCACTGTAAGCGGGAACGAGTTCGCAGTTACGCTGCAGCGAAGCCACCTGGGACGCAAATACATCTCGGATGGGAATTTGGTCCACTTCGAGATCGAGATCTACGATCCGAAGACCCAGCGTGTCGCGGTTTCCGGAGGATCAGTTCGCTCCCTCGACACAAGGGAATCCGAACTGCCATGGGCCGATCCGATAGAAACTCCCGAGAGCACCCCGATAACCAGGCAGTCGACAGAGGATCTGAATCCCGTTCTCCTGGACGTGAAAATGATCAAGAGTCCGGAGAAAATCAGCCGAACGATCAGCGCTTCAGAATACGAGCCCTGCTACAACAAGGTTTTTTCGAGCCCGGGAAAGGTTTGGGCGGACATCGGCGAGACCTTCCCGCTGGATGACGGGGGAGGTGGAATGAAGTTCTCCAATGAGGCAACGACCACGTACGAATCGGCAATTAGCATCGGAGGCTGGACCCCTTCCGGCTCCGTGACCATGTCCAGCGGAAAAAACTTCGAATGGCCGGCATCCGGTGTCACCGCAGGAGCAAACGCAGGAAAGCCAAGGAAGTACGAAGTAGAGGTTGAATACTACCGCTACACCTGCTACAACTCCGGCGGCTTGGAAATGTGGCAGAGCTGGGAACCGCACGAGCACACAGGGGGAAACAACGACGAACCCATCAGTCGGCCGGACTGGATCGGCCAGGACATGGGCAAATGCACTGTGGCCACCGCTCCTGTCTGGGGGAGATGGGATTCAAGCGGGGGATCAGTCGGCCTTGCCTACACCAAGGAGTGGGGCGTTGGTGCAAAAGATGCCCTGCAGATCGGCATCGATCTGTCGGTAAAGCGCGAGTGGTCCGACAAGGCCGAGATCACTTACGCGATGACAGAGGGTGCCAACTGGCTGTGCGGAAAGGACGACAACCCAGGCCAGGCCAGCAGCATCGCGCAGTACTCCAAAGTGGTGCAAAAGGTTTGCGACAACTTCCAGTGGCCCATAGCGAAAAACGTGATGGCCAAGGCGGCGCCTGAGAATACGTTCAACAACTACGCGAAGAGTACTCCCAACGGATGGACCGGCGGGGACTCCACATACTCGGTCAGAATGCCTGACGGGAAGATCCTTTGGATGTTCTCGGACACGTTCCTCGGCCCCTTGAACTCCGATGGGACCAGACCGACAAGCGCTCCGCTCATCAACAGCTCCTTCGTGACTCAGGACGGAAGCCAGCTCAGGACCATCACTGGTGGAACCACCTCGAACCCACGGGCAATCATGCCTCCCCCGAGCGGTCCTGAACTGGATTGGTACTGGCTTGGTGACGGGATGATCGGAAGCACGGACGGGAAGGACCGACTTCAGGTCATCTTTCACCTGTGGGAGAAGTTCGGTCCCGACCTGTGGGACTTCAGGCTCAACCGCATGGTCGTCGCTACCTTCGAACTGGGGAATCTGACCGACCCGATATCCGTCCAGACGATACTCAGTACATCCGAATCCATAATTCAGTGGGGTGCCGGTATCGTTCCGGCGTCTCAAAGCGGAGACGGATACACCTACATCTATGGCATCAAAGACTCGCCAATCAATAAGAATCTGCGGATTGCGCGCGTCAAGGGGAACGACCTGTCGAAGGTCGATGACTGGATGTTCCTCAATCAAGAAAAGCAAGCCTGGATGCCGATGGAGTGGCAGGGGAGCAACGTACTGGTAGGGGTCGCGAACGAGCTCAGCGTCACCAAATGGAGGAACGGAGGATTTGTTCTCATCAGCCAGAACAGCACCGAGGGGTTCAGCAACAAGATTCGCATGTGGGCCAGTTGTGGCCCGTTCGGCCCGTTCGGATTCACGGTCGGGAAGGACGTGATCTACGAAATGCCGGAAACGGGCATGTTCGGAAGTTACGGCGATCAGAACATCTTCGCCTACAACGCACACGTCCATCCGGCGCTCGCATCCGGTGACCTCTGGACTCTGTCTTACAACGTCAACAGCCTGGACGCGACAGTCGGAGCCCAAGGCGCTCATTACCGAGATCCCAGCATCTACAGACCAAGGTTCATCTCATTCACCATCGCGCCGGAGACCACTGCGCGATCTGCACCTACACTCGCCGATGCGAGGCTACAACCACCGACGAACAGCGCGGCCGCCAGTCCGTCCTGCAAGACATGCAAGGGTGTTCCCTCCAGGTAAGTGAGGAACCGGGCAGTGCCGACGCCCGTTGCAGACAACCAGGCGGCCCGCTGGAGCGCGCAACAGACACGCTCCGGGCGGGCCGCCCGCCCCATTTCACCGATGCTGGCGGGGGCTCTAACGGCAGTAACAGTCCTGTCATTGGCAGCCGACAGCTATAACGCAGTCGACGGCCAACTCAGTGCGCGAACTACCGGCGGCCGCGTCGTGGTCGGCGAACCGAACAGTCACCCGTGGTCTGCATCCTTCGGGTCCTTCTTCCTGTGCAGTACCACCGGGCGCAAGATCATCCTGTCGCGCATCCGATACGAGACCCTGGTGGCACCCCTGAGTGTCTCCTTCCAACTACGCCGAGTCGGCTCGACCGCGCACAGCGTCTCATCAGCTGTCGGCGAGCCGCCTTCCTTCCGTAACCCCGACACCGGCGTCAACAGTCCGGTATGGGGGGACTACACCAGATTTCACGAAGGCGCCCAGATCGGCCAGACATGCAGCGAGTCCAAGGAAGGCAGTCAAGGATTTACTGAGCTCTTCTTCGTGATGAGAGTCGATGAGCGCGGCGGCGTCATCAGCCGCGCATGGGTTGACTACACCGTCGATGGCCTGGGGCAGCGCCAGTTCACGCTCCCGATCAATTGGGAAATGACCGCGTGCGGGAGCAGAGTCCGAGCCCTCGTCCCGGACAGTTATTGCTGGCCACGGTAGCGGCCCGCCACACCTTGCTGGATGGACAGCAATCCAGGGCCCTGGTGCTTCTTCCAGGCACCCGTCACCTGTGCGACCCCGGTAAGGGGGTTGGCTGGCGGCTCCGCGCACGTATTGCCGTGCCATGTGCACCGGGCTTCCCGAAAGGACACACTCTCGAGGTCGAGCCCTTCGGGAAAGTCAGGCCACTCATCGACGGACGTCATGAAGTTGAGGCATATCGCACGCGCTGCTGCGGTCCCACCCCGCATTCCCCGGCAGCGCAAGGGCCCTTGAAATCAGCGAATTCCAACGGCCCTTGCCCCGTTGTCCCGTTCCCTTCCTTACCAGTTGGCGCTCACCGCCTTACTTGGCGGGCTTGTAGAACGTGTACGTCGCGGAGTAGGGAACGCTCACCTGGTCGGCGCCGGTGCAGGCCGTGGCAGGGGCGACGCCGCCGCGGGTGTTAAGTCGCTGGATGTAGGAGACGCCGGCGAAGACGCCGGTGCCGCGCGTGGCGGTGGACTGCAGGAGCAGCTCCGGGATCGTGCCGGTCTTGGGGGAGTTGGCGATCGCGGCGGCGTTGACCGCGCTGCCGTCCACCGTCGAAACCCAGACGGGGCCGCGGGAGTGGAGAGCCACGGTGCGGTGGGAGCGGTCGTTCTTGGCCCAGAGGGTGGCGGCGGGCTCCAGCAGCTTCCAGGCGCCGTCGGTGCAGGTGTAGGTCTGGACGCCTTCGGCGGAGAAAACACCGGTCAGTCTGTTGCCGTCGGGAACCTTCAGCGCGGCGGGAGCGTCGACGCCGGGGCGGGCGGACTGCACGGGCGCGGCCTGGCCGACGGACGCGCTCAGGAGCGTGCCGGCGGATACGGCGACGAGAGCTGTGGTGGTGAGGATGAGACGCTTGGCGAGTTTCATCGGGCTTGTCTCCAGAACGTTTTCTGAACTATGAACTCGGAAATCTGAACCAGGTCGTGAGTGCGGCACGGATGTCACGCATGTCCCTGTGCCGGGACTCTGCGGTTCGCCGACCTCCGGGCACGGTAATCGTTCCTGCGCCCTCAACTCCGCGCCGTCGTGTGAGGATCAGCTACAAGAACATGAACAACTCGTGTGCATCGCAGCCTAGTTGAGCGTGATGATTGCGCGGGATCCCGGCGGCCGGGACTGCCCGGCGGAGATCATCACGTCTCACGAGAGGGAGTATCGCCGTACGGATTTCAGCTCGACGAGGGCCTGTGGGGCACGGGGGCGGGCACACCGACGCGTACTCGGGGCGTACTCGGGGTGTGCGAATGACCGTCAAGGCAACTGAGGCGACGGCCCGCAGCGGTGTGCGAACTCAGGCGGTCCTACTCCACCACGATGCCGAAGTCCTGCACCAGTTCCTCCAGGCCGCCCCTGTAGCCCTTGCCGCCGAGCACGAAGTCCCAGTCCCCGTTGGACCTTCGACGGAAGGAACCCAGTACCAGAGCAGTCTCACCAGGTCGACCGTCGGAGACCTCAAGACGTCCCAGTTCGGTCATCCCAGGATCGAGGAGGCGGATACACGCGTCCGAGAAACCGGAGAGGTCGGCGTCCGGATTCACCTCGGGGTCGATGGCGGCCACGAGCACGAACCGGTCGGCGGTCTCCGGCAGTCCGTCGAAGGTCACACAGATCGCGGCTTTGTCCGGGGCAGCGGCGGGAAGAGCTCGCACCGCGCCGTCCGGTGTCTGGTGGTTGTTGAAGAAGACGAAATGATCGTCGCTGAGTACCCGGTTGCCACGGCAGACGAGAGCGCATACATCCAGGGCGACACTTCCGGTCCAGGACATGCCGAGGATGTTGTAGTCGGCGGGCAACTGCGTGACAGGCCCTGCGGATGCCGGTCCCGTCGTGGTCGGGCGGCCGCCTCCATCGCCCAGTCGCCCACGCAGCCCATGACGGTGCAGTAGGTCGACGAGCTCAGCTCCTGAGATCAGTTCCAGGGGTTTGCCGTTGGCGAAGGTGTGCGAGCCGGGGCCGAAGCCCGAAGTCGTCACGAGGACGCCCTTGTTGGCGCCGGCGTCCTGCACAGTGCCGTAGAGGTCACGGACAGCGGTGGGTGGCACCGTGTTGCGGTAGCGCTTCACCTGCACGACGATCTTTCCGCCGCGAATCGGTGTCGGATCAAGCGCGTTGACATCCACACCGCCGTCGTTCGAGCGCTGCGTGGTCACCGCCTGCATCCCCATGGCCCGGAAGAGATCGGCGACGAGATCCTCGAACGCGATCGGATCCATGGCGAAGAGATCGGGTTCGTCATCGCCGCCGTGGGCGACAACGCGATTGCCGACATCCTGAGGCCGCCGACTTGGCCGTACGGGGGTGAGCTGGTCCGGCCGCGCCGAAAGCTGCCCTCGCAGTCCGTCGGTCAAGCAGCTGACCGCGTCCACCTGGGCCAGATGCAGGGCACGGAACGCCGACCCCGAGGCCATGGCTGTCACCAGGAAGATGTGGCCGCGTTGGCCGGTCGTCGGGTCGTGCTCGTCCACGAACCCGTTCAAGGACACCGACTCCAGCGCGCCCAGCTCGTCGGCGGCGAAAAGCTCGTGCAGGACGAGCAACACGCACTGCGCGAGAACCTCCCTGTACAGGGCACGGCGCTGGCTGACCGGGCGCGGGGATTCCTTGTCCTGGTCGAGGGAGGACACGTACCGCACGGACTTCGCTTCGGGGACCACCGCGTATCCGGGCAGCTCCCAGTCGAGAACCAGCTGTCGAGCTGCCGGGTCGTAAGCCGCCGAAACGTGGCGGGGGAAGTCCTCGGGCCAGGCGCCCGACGAATAGAGAGCGGCGGAGAAGTACTCGACCACCGAACCGGGGTCTCCACGTCTGGCGCCTTCCGTCACCTCGCGAATACCGGCATTGTGCCGACGGATCTCCGCCAGCTGATCACTCGCCCACTGCTGGTACTCCCTTTGGGATGCGGCGAGTTGCTGCTGCCGTTGAGTTTCTGCGGCCTGGGCGGCCTGCCAGTCACGCTCGAAGCGCGCCCGTGCTTCGGCCTGCGCCTGCGCGCGGCGGCTCGCCGTCCAGCCACCCTGCGCCTGGTACTGATCGGGGCTGGGCATGGGCAAGGCATAGGCCAACGACCCGGCGGAGAAGGGTTGGACCGTCTCGGCCCGCACAAGTGCCGCCGCGCTGAAGGCCGGTGCCCCACAGCCGACGGTGAGAAGACCTTGCAGTGCCGCGACCTGTGCGTCCAGTTCCTCCGTGCGACGCTGCGCGTCTGCCTGGCGGTACTCGCGATGACTTTGGGCGGCTCGCCTCTGGTAGGCCCGCGCCTGTTGTTCTTCCTGCCTCTGCCGTCTGGCTGCGGCATCCAGCTGGCGCTGCTGCTGCCGTTGCATCTCGGCCCAGACGCCGACAGAACCAGTAGAGCGACGACTCATGTGCTGCAGGCCCTCCCCAGGACGTTGGCAGCCGGGAAACACTTTGGTTGTCCCCACAACCAGTTGTAACCAGACGACTCTACCCAGCAATGACCGTCTCGCATATCCACTCGTCAAAGGCGAGACCTCGGCCTATACCTGCAGGTCAACGTGACTGGAGAGTAACCAGAACCCGCGCCAGGCCGCAGTGCCCGAACAGTCGTATTCCGCAGGGCGATGTCCTGTCCGGGGCGACAAGCGTGAACCCTGGCAGTTTCACCGCCGGCGGAATGCCGGGCAGCGGTGGCCCGGGTGGGCAGTCTCAAGAGCAACGACCACGACGTGCCGGAGGAACAGATGGCTCCCATGGCGGCATACGACGAGATCGCGGACTGGTACGAGACGGAGTTTCTCGCCAGAACTCCGGGAGACGGCCACCCTCTGAGCCTGGGCGCCCTCCTGCGTGACCTGCTCGGTGAAGGTGAGGGTGAGGGTTCAGACGGTGACACCTGCCTGGAGATCGGCTGCGGCACGGGCGTCCATGCGGCTCTGGTTCGCGAACTGGGCTGGACGCCGGTGGGAATCGACCTCTCCGAACGGATGCTGCGCCACGCCCGCGGACGGTTGCCGGTCGCCCAGGCCGATGCCGAGCGACTGCCCATGCGGGACGAGTCCGTTCCAGCCGTGATCGCGATGATGGTCCACACGGACATGCCGGGATATCCGGCGGTGTTGCGTGAGGCCACACGGGTCCTCCAGCCGGGCGGCACGTTCGTGCATATCGGCGTCCACCCCAGCTTCTGCGGCGGATTCGCCGACTTCAGCGACCGGGAAGCAGTGGTGATCCGCCCCGGCTACCTCGACAGCGGCTACTGGACGAAGGAGTCCTGGACGAACAAGGGGGTGCGCGACAAGGTGGGCGCCATGCACCGCCCGTTGCCCGAGCTGCTGCACGCGTTTCTTGACGCCGGTCTGCAGCTCGACCGGTTCGCCGAAGGCGGGGCACCGACGCCGCTCGTCCTGGCAGTCAGGGCAACCAAGCCTCAGCCAACGGGTACAGCGCCGGCCTGAGATCGACCCTCGATGACGTGACGGCAATGTGTACCAACTGCCCCAGGTCGATTGAGACGGCACAGCGGAAGGGACCACCCGAGCCCCCTCCTCGGAGTGACAGCAACGCGAAGCCCCCACGGACTCCCAGCCACCGCCGTACGCTCGAATCATGAGCGCCAACCTCGGCAAGCGGCTCCAGGAAGTGCGCAAGCGGCGCGGTATGACTCAGCGTCAGCTGGCGAGTGAGTCCGGTGTCTCCCTCTCCCTGATCCGGAAGCTGGAGCAGGGAGAGCGGGCCGACACCCGGCTGGAGACCGCGCGTCGGCTCGCGCGGACTCTGCGCGTCCCGACGACAAGCCTCATCACCGAGCACCGGGACGAGCCGGAGGAGACAGCGCCGGGGTCTGCTGAACGTTGGGAAGCTGTACGGCGTGCACTGGTTGCTCCAGTGCACGCCGATGGAATGGGCGACGAACCGACCGTGGCCGGCGTACGCGAGGCTCTGGAAGCCGCCCTGCCGCTCTTCTCCGGTGACCGGTTCGCCGAACTGAGCGTCATCCTCCCGCTGTTGCTTCGGGATGCCGATCTCGTTGCCGACAGCGGAAACGAGGGGCGCGCCATTCGTGTTCGGCTTGCCCAGTTGACGGGGTGGCTGCTCACCCAGACCAGGCAGTTCGAGGCGGCGGACATCGCCCTGGCACGGTCTCTGGACGATGCCTCCGACCGGCTTCAGGCGGCGGCGACCGTGAGCACGCAGTGCTGGTTGTTGCTGCGTCGCGGTCGACTTGCCGAGGCGCGGGAGTTGTCGACGCGATGGGCGGACGAGATCGAGCCGCGCATCTCGCGGGCGACTCCGGCTGAGCTGAGTGCGTGGGGCTGGCTGCTGCTGCGTTCCTCCGCCGCCGCGATCCGCGACAACCGGCCCGGCGAGGCCGAAGACTCCTTGCGGTACGCCAATTCGGCGGCGGTCGCGATGGGGCGCGAGTTCGCTCCTCGTGATGACTTCCTGCAGGCCTTCGGTCCGGTCACCGTGGCGCTGAAGCGTGCCGAGAACGCCATGGTCGTCGACAAGCCGGACCTGGTGCTCAAGCTCTCCGCGCGCATCCCCACCGGAGGCATGCGCCCCACCTCCAACAACCGGAACCGCCATCTTCTGGACGTGGCGGAGGCACACGCCCGCTCGCGCGACTACGCGCAGACCGTCGAAGTCCTGCAAGGCATCCGTGCGGACGCTCCTCAGTGGCTTCCCAACCAGCGGTACGCGAGGGACATCTTCGGTCGGGTGATCGCCCGTCGGCGCACGCTCACTCCCGAGATGCGGAGCCTCGCCGACGCGATCGGCGTAGCTCTGTAGCCAGCGCTGTAACACAGTGTGGCACTTCGCGTGGGGACCTGATCGAAGTGCCATTGATGCGCAATCGCACCATTACCTAGCGTTATCGGCATGACGACTCAGAGCAGGGTGGCAGCAGATGCGACTGCCCCCACGAATGCCTCGGCGGCGAGCACTACGGTCCGCTCGGTGCACGATCCGGCGAGCGGGCACTTTCGAGCACTGACGCTCTCGGCGGAGTCTCCGTACTGTGCCAAGGCCGCGCGCGACATGGTCGGCTCGTACCTCCGGATCTGGGGGCTGCCGCACGCAGTTGATGCCACGCGGCTCGTCGTGTCGGAGCTCGTCGGCAACGTCGTGCATCACGCGGTGCCCGATGATCGCCTCGCCCGTCCGGGCACCGGACGACGCATCGACGTATCGCTGATGACGTACCCCGAACTCCTGGTGATCGGAGTCTCCGACGAGGACTCGACTCCGCCCGAGCTCCCGCCGGGCGAGTTCATGTCGCTTGCGTCGGCGGACGACTTCACCGAAGCGCTCTTGCCCGACCGGGGACGCGGACTTCTGATCGCTCAGCGGCTGGCCGAGTCGGTGTGGTGGTCGCCGGGGATCGGAGGCGGCAAGACCGTTTGGTGCCGCTTCGACCTCGACGAGTTGAGGATCGAGTACTCGGTCTGACAGTCGTCGGCGCCTCCAGGGGAATCATCCGCCGACGCAAGAAGTTCACGAGGCATGGCTGTCATCCACAACACGACCATGACCCCGGGCAAGCTGGAGCTCCTCACGGCCTGGTTGCCCGCGCGTCCCTGGTATGTCGGCGCGGCGCGTGGGCCGGAGTTGGCCAAGGCCGGGGGCTTTCGGCTCGACGATCCGGAAGGGGAGGTGGGCATCGAGTTCATGGTGGTCACGGACACGTCCGGTGATGAGCCGGTCTCCTACCTCGTGCCGCTCAGCTACCGGGGCGCGCCGCTCGACGGAGCCGACGAGGCACTCGTGGGCACGTCCGAGCATGGCGTGCTGGGCAAGCGGTGGGTGTACGACGGGGCCCACGACCCGGTGCTCGTCGGCCAGTTGCTCGCGTTCCTCCAGGGCCGCGCCGAGGCACAGGCCCAGGGTGTGAGCGGCACTCCCGACCCCTCTGTCACCGGTTACTTCACGGGGGCCGGGGTCTCCGCCGAGGTCGCGTCCGTCGCCGTAACCGATGGGGAGTACGGAACCGTCGTCGTGGTGGAGACCGCGGCGGCGGGCGCCAGCGAGCCTGGGAGCGCCCTGACCCTTCAGGTGACGCGCGTCCTCCCGCACGAGCAGGCGGAGAAGCCACAACAGCAGGCTCCCGGAATCGACCCGACCGGGGCTCAGGGGCACGTCACCGCCGGTTGGCGTCTACCGGACGGCAGTGAGGTTCGCGCCCCGTTCGTGCTCGTCGGCGGCGCTGCGACCCGCTGAGTAAGCCGTAGCCGGGCCCGCAGCCGTGGCCGTGCCTGTAGCCGTACCGGCTTCGCCGCCTCCCGGCCCTATCGCTCGTCGCCGTAGTACGACGCGACAGCCGGCTGCCCGGTGTAGTTGGGGCCCGCCTCCGGGTCGGCCCCGAGGTAGGTGAAGGGGAGCCCGACCGACCTCCCGCCCCGCAGGCTCAGCCGATGATGCCGGGCCGAGTAGTCGAACCCGGCGGCGCGCAGTGCGGCGAGGACCGGGCGGGAGGCGTCGGTGCCGTCGGGGCGCCGAAGGGTCGCCGGGTCCAGGTGGGCGACCAGCAGGCCGGCGTCGGTGAGCCAGGAGGCCGCCCGTTCCAGGAGGGCGAGGCGGTCGCCGACGTAATGGAGGCCGTGGACGCAGGTGATGAGGTCGTACCGGCGCGCCGGGGTCCACCGGCCGAGGTCGGCGGTGACGAGTTCGAGGCCGTTGGGCGGTTTTGTCGGCCGCAGCGGGCCGACGAGGTCCACGCCGGTGATCACGGCCCGCGGGAGCTGCCGGGCGGCTGCGCGCAGGGCCAGCCCTTCTCCGCTGCACAGGTCGAGCCAGGAAGGTGCCGGGCCCAGACCGTCGAGGAACTCGGCCGGGTCGAAGCCGAGTTCGCGCGTGTAACTGTTGACGCCGGTCAGGACCCGTTCGCGGTTCATGGTGCTGTTGGCCACCACGGAGAGCCCGGTCAGTTCGCCGTCGCCGATCAGCCGAGGCAGCGGCTGGGCGGCCGTCGTCGGCGAAGTACCGTCGGTCATCGCCCCATTGTGCGTCACCGGCGGTCGAAGTCGCGGGGCGAGGACGGCGACGAACGCGATCGGATCACGGCCCGATCCGGCGCACCCGCACGTCACGAAAATCGACAGCGGACGCAAATCCTCCGTCCTACGATCGCTGACATGCTGCTTCGAAGAACGTTACGGATGATCATGGTCATCGCGGTGGCCCTCGCAGCGGCGGTGCAGGGTGGTGCCGCGAGCGCGACACCCGCCCGGGAGAACCAACCACCGTCGCCTGAACGGCAGTTGCTCTACTACAACCACGCCTACGGGGTGTTCGACCGGGAGACCGCCGACGCCGTCGAGCATTCCGCCTATCTGCGGAGGTTCGCCAACTTCCAGGTCCGCACGACGACCGGGGCCGGCGGCGAGACCTGGACCGGCCGGTATCTGATGGGCCGTGAGACCTACCTCGAACTGTTCGGCGTCGGCGACGTGCCGGGCCAGGACGGCACCCTCGGCTCCGCCGGGACGGGGCTGTCGACCGAACGGGCCGGCGATCGGGCCACCGTCATCGAGCGGTTGCGGGCGGAGGGGGTCAGTGACCCGATCCTTTTCCGGCAGACGCGGGACTTCGGCGACGGCGTCCCGGTGCCGTGGTTCGACGCGGTCCTCACCACCGTCCAGTACGACGCGTACGGCGCCTGGGCGATGGAGTACACGCCCGAGTACTTCGCCGACCCGCGCAGCAACACCGAGCCGGCCGCCTTCCCGGGTGACGTCGGGCGGGAGCGCTATCTGTCCGACCTCTACCGCGACCACCTGATGCGGGACATCACCTCGGTCCGACTCGCGGTCACCGCACGCGACCTCGCCGCCACGGTGCCGCTGCTGCGGGCCGGTGGCTTCGCCGTCCGGCCGGTGGCGAACGGCGGCATCGTCGCGAAGGGCGGCGGCACCACGATCCGCTACGACGTCGTCGCGCGCGAACACGCGGGGATGCGGCGGGTCGAGATGTCCCTCAACCGGCCCGTGAGCCACCGCCACGAGGAACAGCTCGGCCATTCGACCCTGGTCGTCGGCCCGGGCACCCGTGCCGTGTGGACGTTCGACGACACCAGTGGGACGTGACGGCCGAAGACCGCTCACACCGCGCCGCCGTTCGGATCGATCCTCGAAGCACGTCCCCCGGCGCGTTCCCGGCGTCGGGGGACGCGCTTCGCCTGCCCCTCCGCGTCACGACCCCGGGTCCGCCCCGCACAGAAAGCAAAGCTAAGGTAAGCCTTGCCTTAGCAATGCCGGAGTGGCTGGAAAGCAGAGCAGCGGAGTGAACCAGTGCGTACGTCGAAGTGGCAGTCCCTCGTGGTCGCGATCCTCGCCGGAGGGCTGCTGACCAGCTGCTCGTCGGCCTCCGACAACGATGCCAAGGCGACCGGCGCCGCAGCCCGCAACCCCGTCATCGGCGCCTCCGAGGGCTCCGCCGACGGGCCCTCCGCCGCCCCCTCCGCCCTCGCCTCCGGCATGGGCTCCGACGTCGACACGGACGGCACCTTCCCCCGTACCGTCACCCACTTCAAGGGCACGACCACCCTCAGGGCCGCGCCCACCCGGGTCGCCGTCCTCAGCACCGGGCAACTCGACGACCTGCTCTCCCTCGGGCTCGTCCCCACCGCCACCACCCGCGCCGACAACGCCGGGCTCGTCCCCGACTACCTCGCCGACGCCTTTCCGCAGGACAAGGCGGAGCTCGCCGCCATGACCGACGCGGGTACCCGCCAGGCGCCGAACCTCGAAACCCTTGCCGCCGCCAAGCCCGATCTCATCCTCGCCAACGACTCCCTCGGCGATCTCTACCCCAAGCTCTCGAAGATCGCCCCGACCGTCGTCACCGCCGGCAACGGCATCAACTGGAAGCGCGATCTGCTGCTCGTCGGGGACGCCGTGGGCAAGGGGGAGGAAGCCCAGAAGCTGGTCGACGACATCGCCGCCGAGGCCGCGGACGCCGGCAAGCAGGACAAGGCGCTCGGCTCCACCACCGTCTCCATGGTCCGCTTCACCCCCGACCGCACCCGGATGTTCGGTGTCTCCTCCTTCACCGGGTCCATCGCCGTCGACATGGGGCTCGGACGGCCCAAGTCCCAGCAGTTCAGGGCGATTTCGGAGGACATCGGCGCCGAGAGCATCGACACCGCCGACGCCGACTGGATCTTCTACTCCGTCCAGGGCGACGCGGGCAAGACCGATGCCTCTGGGGGAGTCGTCGCCGGGCCGCTCTGGAAGTCGATGAAGGCCGTCACGGCGGGGCACGCCGTCAAGGTCGACGACGATCCCTGGTACCTCAACGCCGGTCCGACCGCCGCCCGTCTCGTCGTACGGCAGCTCGCCGAGCACCTCGGCAAGTGACCGCACGTACAGCGCGTACAGCGCGTACAGCACGTACCACGCGCACAGCGGCCACCGCCGTACTCGCTCTCCTGGCCGTCGCCGGCGTTGCAGGCGTTGCCCTCCTCAGCCTCGCCGTCGGTACCCGGCCCGTGCCGCCGGGTGCCGTTCTCGACGCGCTGCTGCACGGCGGGAGCACCCCGGACGCGCTGGTCGTACGTTCGCTGCGGCTGCCCCGGACCGAGATCGGGCTCACCGCCGGGGCCGCCCTCGGGCTCGCCGGGGCCGCACTGCAGGCCGTCACCCGCAATCCGCTGGCCGACCCGGGCATCCTCGGGCTCAGCCAGGGCGCGGCGGCCGGTGTCGTCGTCGCCATCGCGCTCGGGCTCGCGAACGGCTTCGCCGGGTACGTCTGGTACGCCTTCGCCGGTGCCGTCGCCGCCGCCTGTCTCGTGTACGCCATCGCCACGCGCGGCCGTGGCGGCGCCTCCCCCGTGAAGCTCGCGCTGGCGGGTACCGCCCTGTCGGCGATGACCGCCGGGGCCACGACCGTCGTCCTCACCTCCTCCTCCGCCACGCTCGACCAGTTCCGCTTCTGGCAGGTGGGCGCGCTCAGCGGGCGGGACGCGGACACGGTCGGGCGGATGCTGCCGTTCCTCGTCGCCGGGGCGCTGCTCGTGCTGGGCTGCGCCCGCGGCCTCGACGCCCTCGCCCTCGGCGACGACACGGCCCGGGCGCTCGGGCACCGGGTGCATGTCGTACGGGGGTCGGCGGCGCTCGGCGCGACCCTGCTGACGGCCGCCGCGGTCGCCGCCGCCGGGCCGATCGCGTTCATCGGCCTCGCCGTGCCCCACCTGGCCCGACGCCTCGTCCCCGGCGGCCATCGCCACGTCCTTCCGCTCTCCGCCCTGCTCGGCGCCGCGCTCCTGCTGGCCGCCGACGTGGCCGGACGGGTCGTACGGGCCCCGGCCGAGGTCCCCGCCGGCGTCATGACGGCACTGGTGGGCGTGCCGGTGCTGGTGGTGCTCGTACGGCGGAAGAAGGTGGCGAGCACATGACCGGCACTCCGGTACGGCGGCCCGTCGCCCGGGACAGCTCCCTTCCTCGCGGGGTCGCCGTGCTGCGGCCCCGGCCCAACCTTTCCCTTCTCCTGCACCGGCGGTCCGCCGCCGTCGCCGTCGGGCTCCTCGCGCTGCTCGCCCTCGTGACGGGGGTGTCCGCGTGCGTCGGGCAGACGTTCGTCCCGCCCGGGGAGGTGTGGGCGACCGTGCGGAGCGGGGGCGGGGCGTACGACCTCGTCGTCAACGAGCTGCGGGTGCCGCGGATCGTGCTCGGGGCGCTCGTCGGGGCCGCCCTCGGGCTCGCCGGGGCGCTCGTGCAGAGCGTGACGCGCAATCCGCTGGCCAGCCCGGACGTCATCGGCGTCGGGCACGGCGCCGCCGCCGCGACCGTGCTGGCGCTCGCCACCGGGGTGGTCACCTCCCCCGGGGCCATGCCGGCCGTGTCCGTCGCGGGCGGACTCGGCGCCGCCGCGCTGGTGTACGTGCTCGCCTGGCGCCGGGGGATGCAGGCGAGCCGGTTCGTGCTCACGGGGGTGGGGATCGGCGTCGCGCTCTCCGCGGTGGTCCAGCTCTACCTCACCGACAGTGAGCTGGAGGCCGCCGAGCAGGTCAAGCTCTGGCTCACGGGGAGCCTCAACGGGCGGGGCTGGGAGCAGGCGGGGCCGCTGGGCGTCGTACTGCTGCTGTGTCTGCCGGCGCTGGTGTGGGCGAGCCGGGCGCTGCGACCGCTCGGGCTCGACGCAGACACCGCCGCCGCGCTCGGGATACAGGTGCAGCGGACACAGCTCGGGCTGACCGTCCTCGGGGTCGTCCTCGCCGCCACCGCGACCGGCGCGGCCGGACCGATCGGGTTCGTCGCGCTGACCGCGCCGCAACTGGCCCGGCGGCTCACCCGTACGCCTCAACTGCCGCTGCTGGGCTCGGCGTTGACGGGTGCGGTGGTGCTGGTGGGGGCCGATCTGGTGGCCCGTACGCTGCTGCCTCCGCTGGAGATTCCGGTGGGTGCGCTGACCTCGCTGGTCGGGGGGCCGTATCTGCTGTGGCTGCTGGGACGGCGGGACTCTCCCCGCTCCTGACCGCCGGCCCCTGACCGCTCCGGGCAGCGGTGAGGGCCCCGGCGTTCACCACCCGCCGGGGCCCTCACCGCGCATCACAGGGACGTCAGGACGTCAGCCGTCAGATCGTCGCCGCGTCGATCACGAAGCGGTACCGCACATCACTCGCCAGGACCCGCTCGTACGCCTCGTTGATCTCCGAGGCGCTGATCAGCTCGATCTCGGAGCCCAGGCCGTGCTCGGCGCAGAAGTCCAGCATCTCCTGGGTCTCCTGGATGCCGCCGATGCCGGAGCCGGCGAGGGTCTTGCGGCCGGCGATCACCGAGAACAGGTTCAGCGCGACGGGCTCCTCGGGGGCGCCGACGTTCACGAACGCGCCGTCCGTCTTGAGGAGGGACAGGTAGCTGTCCAGGTTCAGCGGGGCCGAGACCGTGGACAGGATGATGTCGAAGGTGCCGCGAAGCTCCTTGAAGGTGGCCTCGTCGCTGGTCGCGTAGTAGTGCGAGGCGCCCAGCTTCAGGCCGTCGTCCTTCTTGCGGAGGGACTGCGAGAGGACGGTGACCTCGGCGCCGAGCGCGTTCGCGATCTTGACGCCCATGTGGCCGAGGCCACCCATGCCGAGGATCGCGACCTTCTTGCCGGGGCCGGCGTTCCAGTGCTTCAGCGGGGAGTACGTGGTGATGCCGGCGCAGAGCAGCGGCGCGGCCACGTCGAGGGCCAGGCCGTCGGGGATGCGGACGGTGAAGTTCTCGTCCACGACGATCTTCTCGGAGTAGCCGCCGTAGGTCGGCTCACCGTTCTTGTCGAGGGCGTTGTAGGTGCCGACACCGCCCTTGAGGCAGTACTGCTCCAGGCCTGCCTCGCAGTTCTCGCACTCGCGGCAGGAGTCGACCAGACAGCCGACGCCCACGTGGTCGCCGACCGCGAACTTGGTGACACCGGAGCCGACCGCCTCGACGACACCGGCGATCTCGTGGCCGGGGACCATCGGGAAGATGGCCTCGCCCCAGCCCTCGCGGGCCTGGTGGATGTCGGAGTGGCAGATACCGGCGAACTTGACGTCGATCAGGACGTCGAACTCGCGGACCTCGCGGCGCTCGATGGTGGTGCGCTCCAGGGGAGCCTTGGCGGAGGGGGCGGCGTATGCAGCGACAGTGGTCATGCCGGGAGTTCTCCTAGGGGGATTCCGCGCCCGGCCGCCTTCTGACCGGGTGCGACGTTCAGTCTGCCCAAGGTTTCCGCATTCACCCAGTCCACGGTTCTGCGTACGTCCAGCGGTCCTACCACTGGCGGGGTCAGGCTTGTGTTCGTACGACCGGGAATAATAGACCGTATGGACGAACATCCCGACCGCGCCGATCACACCGATCGTACCGATTTCGCCGATCGCACCGATCGCGCGAATCCGGCGGACACCTCCGGGAACGGGCTGAACGCCGGTGGGGCTCTGGACCGGCGCGCCGAGCTCAGCGAGTTCCTGCGCACCCGGCGGGCCCGGCTCAAGCCGGAGGACGTCGGGCTGCCGGACTTCGGGCGGCACCGCCGGGTGCCGGGGCTGCGCCGTGAGGAGCTGGCCCAGCTGGCCGGGGTGTCCGTCGCCTACTACACACGGCTGGAACAGGGCAACGGGCGGAACGTCTCCGCGGAGGTCCTCGACGCCATCTCCCGCGCCCTGCGGCTGACGAGCGCCGAGCACGCCCACCTCACCCACCTCGCCAAGCCGAAGCAGCACAAGAAGAAGCCGTCGGTGCGGGCGCAGGTCGTGCGCGGGACGCTGCGGCAGCTGCTCGACACGATGGACGGCGTACCGGCGTACATCGCGGGCCGGCGTACGGACGTCCTGGCGTGGAACGCGATGGCCGCGTCCCTCTTCGGGGACTGGGCCGAGCTGCCGCCGCAGGACCGGAACTGGGCGCGGCTGGTGTTCCTGCGGCCCGAGTACCACGACCTGTTCCTGGACTGGGAGCAGAAGGCGATCGACATCGTCTGCCATCTGCGGATGGACGCCGGCTGCTATCCGGAGGACCCGAAGCTGTCCGCGCTGGTGGGCGAGCTGTCGGTGAAGAGCGAGGAGTTCCGGCGGCTGTGGGCGACCCACGACGTCAAGGAGAAGAACCACGGGGTGAAGCGGTTTCGGCATCCCCTGGTGGGTGAACTGACCCTGAACTTCGAGTCGTTCAGACTCCCGGACGACAGCGACCAGGCCCTGATCGTCTACCACGCCGAACCGGGATCTCCGTCGGCGGAGGGTCTGCGCCTGCTGGCGAGCTGGGGCCGGGACGCGACGAGGGCGGGCGCGGGCACGGGCACCTGAAGGGCCGAAACGCACGGACGGCCGGTCGGGGGGAATCCCCGACCGGCCGTCCGCCGACATCTACGCCGACACCTACGTCGACATCTGAGTCAACGCCTGCGTCAAAGGCGACTTGGGCGACCTACTTGCCGTAGTACGCGTTGTAGATCGAGATCGTCGACTTGTTGTTCTTCTTGTCGCTGATCTTCGCGTGGAAGGAGATCGCCGCCCCCTTCGCCGGGTTCACGACGGTGACCTTCCCGTTCTTCACCGTCAGCTTCTTCCAGGTCTTGCCGTAGTCGTACGACGCGTACACCGACAGCGACTTCAGGTTGCTGCCGCGCGCCGAGCCCTCGACGACGACCGGGAACGTGACCTTCGTACCGGCCGCGACCTTGTTGTCCAGGCCGACCGGCGCGTTGAAGCGGACCGAGGACGCCGGGAGCTGGGCCCCGTCCTCCCCCGGCTTCTTCGACCGGAACGTCCAGCTCGCGTCGATCCGCGTGGACGCCTGGGCGACCTTGACGCTGCGCTTGACCGACGTGGTCAGCTTGTACGCGGCGTCGCCCGCCGGAACCGTGAACGCCTCGCCGAACAGCGGGTCGGCGTTCGTGCCGATCTTCTGGCCGTTGCGGTAGAGGGTCGTCGTCACCGACGTGAAGTCGGACGAGCCGGGGTGGCCCGCACCGTCGGCGAACAGCGGCACCACACCGTAGAGGTAGTTGCCGTCACGGAAGATGCCGTAGTCCGGAAGCAGCCGGGGTCCGAAGACCGCGGTGTTGAAGGTGCGCGCGTACGTGCCGCCCGCCTTCAGCGTCTGCGCCATACCGAGCGTGTAGTAGGCCTCGGGGATCGGGAAGCCCTGTGCGTCCTTGCCCTTGAACTGGGCGAAGTCGAACAGCCACTGGACCTTGTCGCCCGTGGACATGTACGTCGTACGCGTGCCCGGCAGTGCCTGCTCGACCAGTGCGCCGAAGGCGAAGTCCTCGGGCAGGAAGGCGATCACGCCGAGGGCGCCGGTCTTGTCGGGCGCTCCGCCGCCGAGCCGGTTCGACACCGTGGCGAACTCGCTCGCCTTGAAGTGGCGGACCTTGTCGCCCTGGATCTTCTTGACCTTGGCGGTGGTGATCGCGTCGTACTCCGCGCCCGCGCCCTTGGTGAACTGGCCGAACCAGGTCTGCGAGAGGCCGGTGACCTCCGCGCCGAGGTGGGCCATCCGAATGTTCGCGAAGGAGTCGAGGCTCACGCCGATACTGATGCCCGGCACGGCGTACAGGTAGTTGACCGTGGCGGTCAGCGGCTTGGCGGCGGCGTCCGGCACCGTGATGTCCGGCGCCTTGGTGGTGCGGGCGTCGATCGTCACCGAGGTGTTCTTGGTGACCGCCAGCTTCGGCTGGACCACCCAGTCGAGGCCCTCACCGCCCAGGTCGGGCTTGGTGAAGTCCTTGGCGATCCACCCGTCCAGCAGGTACGTGCCCTTGGGCAGCCGCATGGTCGTGGTGCCGGTGGCGGACGTCGGGACCTGGTAACCGCGGTCGGCGCCCAGGCCCGCGTAGCCGAGGAGGATCGTGTTGTAGTCGCCCGTCGGCCGACCGGCCTTGTCGATGTGCTTGATCGTGACGTCGTACGACTCGGCCTCACGGTTGACCGCGGCCCCCGTACGGACGGTCTGGGCACCGGCCGTCGCCGTCACGTACGAGGAGTACGCGCCGTCGAGGGTGCCGCCCAGCTTGGTGTTGACGGTGTAGCCGACCGAGGCGCTGCCGTTCGCCGGGACCTTCAGGGTCGTCGCGGCCAGCTTGAAGAAGCCGGCCGGAGCGGCCTGGCCCTTCGGGTTGGTCGCGGTCGCCGTCAGCTTCAGCGTGACCTCGGCCGTGCCGAGGTTGCGGTACGTCAGCTGCTTGGTGACCGGGGTGTCGTCGGTGTGCGGCCACTGCTGCGTGCCGAAGCTCACCGACGCGGGGTCGGCGATCACGGTCTGCCTGATGGCCTTGTCGACCTGGATACGGCCCGAACCCTGCTGGAACGGCGTGTACTTGCCGCCCTTCGCGGACCCGGTGAGCGCGCCCTTGATCTCGGCGTACGTCCAGTCCGGGTGCTCCTGCTTGAGGATCGCCGCCGCGCCCGCCACATGCGGGGTCGCCATCGACGTACCCGAGAGGGTGAGGTAGCCGGCCGGCTTCTCGCCGACCTCCGTCTCGATGAGACTGCCCTTGGCGGAGGCGGCCGTGATGTCCACGCCGGGCGCGGTCACGTCCGGCTTGATGGCGCCGTCGCCGATGCGCGGGCCGGTGCTGGAGGTGTCGGCCAGCAGGTCCTTTTCGTCGACCGAGCCGACGGTGAGCGCCTTGTCGGCGCTGCCCGGCGAACTGATCGACTCCGGACCGGAGTTGCCCGCCGCGATCGCGAAGAGGATGCCCTTCTCGGCGGACAGCTTGTTGACCGTCGCCTCCAGCGGGTCCACCTCGGGGGTGTCCTGGCCGCCGAGGCTGAGGTTGACGACCTGGGCGCCCTGCTCGGCCGCCCACTCCATGCCGGCGATGATGCCGGAGTCGTCGCCGCCGCCGTTGTCGTCCAGGACCTTGCCGTTGAGGATCTTGGCGCCGGGCGCGACGCCCTTGTACTTGCCGCCCGACTTGGCCCCGGTGCCCGCCGCGATGGACGCGACGTGCGTGCCGTGACCGAACTTGTCGGTGGCGCTCGTGGCCGCGGAGAAGTTCTTGGCCGCGATCACCTGGTCCTTGAGGTCCGGGTGGGTCGCGTCGACGCCCGTGTCCAGGACGGCGATCTTGACGCCCTTGCCGTCGTAACCGGCCGCCCACGCCTTCGGCGCGCCGATCTGCGGCACGGACTTGTCGAGGCTGGCCCTACGGGTGCCGTCGAGCCAGACGTGCGCGATCCCGGCGGCGGTCCTGTCGCCGTTGGTCACCGCGTCCCAGAGTTCGGGAGTGTCCTTCTGCGGGGTCTGTACAGCGTCCGCGTTCAGGGACTTCAGCGTCTGACGGAGGGTGCCCGCGTCGCGGACATCGGCCTTGGTGGCGGTCGCCGCCCCCGTGTAGCCGACGATGACCTTCAGTCCCTTCTGCTGGGACCTGCGGGTCGCCGCCTTGTTCAACTCCGTTACGTCGAACAGTCGTTGGTCGAGTTTGCCGCTCGACACCAGCCGGGCCGCGTCGGCCGGGACGACGAACGTGTGCCCGTCGGACTTGCGGATCTGTACGGGTATCTTGTCGCGGCCCGCCGCCCGCTCCAGGCCGACGACGCGGCCCTTGGCGTCGACGGCGACACGGTCACCGGTGATCAGTGTGATGCGGTGCGTGGGCTTGAGCTTCTGGGCGGCGTCGGTCACACGCTGCTGCTCCGCCTGCACGTCGGCCTTCGCGGACGCCGGGCCGGTCATGCCCGCCGCGAGGGCAACCGCCGCCGCCGTGGCCACGGTTGCCGCCCATGCTCTTTTCACTTCTGTGCGCAAGTCTCCCCCTGGAGCTGGCTGAAGTGCCGGGCAGTTTCCCCGTTCACCCGGCCGAGGGGAGTCCCGTACGCATGCGCGCACACCCCCCGACCGTGAATTATGCCGAGGGGTGATCAGCCGCTCAATAGACTGGACGATTGCGCGCGTTGGCTGTTACGAGCCAGTTACGAAATCTTGCGGAACCCAAGGACCCTACGAACCGGCGTTCTCCTTGACGGTGATCTTCCCCTTGCGGATGATCGCCAGCCGCGGGGCTTTCTTCGCGATCGCCGAATCGTGCGTGACCATGATGAAAGTGAGCCCGAGTTCCTTCCACATGGTTTCGAGTACGTCCATGATCTCGTCGCGCATCGACTCGTCGAGGTTCCCGGTGGGCTCGTCGGCGAGCAGCACCTTCGGCTGCTTGACCAGCGCACGGGCGATGGCGACGCGCTGCTGCTGGCCGCCGGACATCTCCCCCGGCAGATGTCCGAGCCGCTCCCCGAGCCCCACCGACTTGAGCGCCTCGGCGGCCCGTTCACGCCGTTCTCGGCCCTTCACACCGAGTGGTACGAGAGCGGTCTCGACATTTTCCTGGGCCGACAAAGTCGGAATGAGATTGAAACTCTGGAAGACGAAGCCGATGTTCTCGCTGCGGACTTTGGTGAGCCTGGTCTCGGACAGTTTGGCGAGATCTGTGCCGTCGAGGTCGATACTGCCGCCGGTGGGACGGTCGAGACCGCCGAGCATTTGCAGCAGCGTGGACTTGCCGCCGCCGGTGGGGCCCTGGATGACCAGGCGGTCGCCGTCGGCGATGGTGAGGTCGATTCCGGCGAGGGCGTCGACGGTTTCCTTGCCTCGGGTGTAGCGCTTGGTTACGCCCTTGAGTTCGTACATGGGTGACTCCTGGGTGAGGTTCGGGGTGGTGCGTCGTCGTTTGTCGGCTGCGGCCGAACCCCCGCGCTACTCGACTCGCCTCAGCGCGTCCGCCGGGCGCAGGCGGGACGCGCGCCACCCGCCGAAGGCGCCGGCGATCAGGCCGCCGGCGACGGCGAGGCCGACCGCGAGGACGATGGTGGAGAGCGCGACGGGCGCGGTGAGCGCGACCGTCAGGGCCTTGGTCGCGGCCTGTCGGCCGAAGCCGCCGCCACCGCCGGGGAAGCCACCGCCTCCGCCGGGACCGCCGTTACCGCCCGAACTGCCCACCTCCGCCTGGAGTTCGGGGCTGATCGCGGTGACGACGTACGCACCTGCGAGGCCCAGCGCGATACCGAGGGCGCCGCCCACCAGCCCGTTGACGACAGCCTCGCCGACGACCTGCCGGGTGACCCGGCCCGACTTCCAGCCGAGCGCCTTCAGCGTGCCGAACTCGCGCACCCGGCGGGAGACCGCCGAGGAGGTGAGCAGGCCCGCGACCAGGAAGGCAGCCACGAGCACCGCGATGGACAGCCACTTGCCGACGTTGGAGGCCAGGTCGGAGGCGGTGGACAGGGACCCGGAGACGGTGTCGGCGAGATCGGCGGACGTCGTGACGGTCGTACCCGAGATGTTCTTCTGGATCGTCGACTTGACCGCGCTGATCTGCTGGGAGTCGGTCGCCTGGACGTAGATCGTGGTGACCTTGTCCTTGGAGTCGCTGAGGGTCTGGGCCTGCTTCAGCGGGATGTAGAGGTTGGCCGCCGCGTCGCCGCTCTCGGGGGTCGCGATGCCGATGGCCTTGTACTTGACGCTCTTGATGGTGACCGTGCTGCCGACCTTGAGCTTCTTCTCCTTGGCGTAGGAGGCGTCGACGACCACGACCTTGGCGTCGGTCTCGGAGGTCGTGAACGTACGGCCGCTGGTGATCTTCGAGGAGGTCAGCGGGCCGAGGGCCGGCTTGGTGACGTCGGTGCCGTACACCGAGTAGTTGTTGACGTCGAACTCGGCGCCACCGCCTTCGACGCGCCCCTGGGGCGCGGCCGTCGAGTTGCCGCCGGGGCGTCCGCCCTGGTTGCCGCCGTTGGCCTGCTGGTCCTGCTGGAACTGGCCCTGGCGGAACTGGCCGCTGACCTTGATGACTTGAAGGCTCAGCCCGCCGACGGCGTCCGAGACACCCTTCTGCGTACCGACCTTGGTGACCGTGGAGGCCGCCAGGGTCTGGAAGCCCTGAACCATCACCCGGTCGCTGCTCTGTTCCGCGGCGGAGTCATCGCCGTCGGGCCGCGCGTCGAACTGGAAGCGTCGGCGCTGTGTGTCACCGGTGCCGGTCTGGGCCGCGGCGGCCTTGGTGACGGTCATGTCGGTACCGAGGCCGTACAGCGACTCCAGGACCTTGTCCTGCGCCTTCGACATGCCCGAGGACACCGAGGTGACCACGATGACCAGGGCGATGCCGAGCGCGAGCCCGGAGGCGACGACGAGAGCCGCTTTACGGCGGCGGCGCAGTTCGCGCCTCAGGTAGGTGAAGAACATGGCCGCAAGCTAGGTACAGCGCGTGATGGCGGGATAAGTCCTGCATAAGAGATGCATGAGAAGGCTGTGATCAGCCAAGGAAAGTCCCGGCAAACACCGATGCCGCCCCTGGGGGCGGCATCGGAAAGCTGTGAGCTGCTTGAGGATCAGACGGCCGAACCGGCCTTCCAGTCCGCCCAGTTCAGGTTCCAGCCGTTGAGACCGTTGGCCGGGTCGACGGTCTTGTCGCCGGTGTTCCGGACGTCGACGACGTCACCGATGATCGAGTGCTCGTAGAACCAGTAGCCCGCGGAGTTCTTGTCGTTGGCGCCCTTGGTGTCGTTCAGGCCGACGCAGCCGTGGCTGACGTTGGCGCTGCCGAAGGTGCCGTCGGAGCTCCAGTAGTTGCCGTGCACGAAGGTGCCGGAGGTGGTCAGCCGGATGGCGTGCGGCACGTCCTTGATGTCGTACTCGCCCTTGCCGTCGTCGTCGGTGAAGCCCACGGTCGCGCCGTTCATGCGCGTCTCCTTGAACTTCTCCGACATCACCATCTTGCCCTCGTACGTCTTGTTCTCGGGCGAACCGGCGGAGATCGGGATGGTCTTGATGACCGTGCCGTTGTGCATGACCTTCATCGTCTTCGTCTTGGCGTCGACGATGGAGACCTGGTTGCGGCCGATCTTGAAGGTGACCGTCTTCTGCTGCACGCCGTAGACGCCGCTCGCGCCCTCCACTCCGTCGAGCGCCAGCTTCAGCGTGACGGTGGAGTTCTCCTGCCAGTAGTCGTCGGGCCGGCAGTCCATGCGGGTGTCGTTGAACCAGTGGCAGACGACCTCCTGCCCGCTGGTCGAGGAGACCGTGACGGCCTTCTGCACGGCCGCCTTCTCCGTGATCGCCTTGTCGAAGTTGATCGACACGGGCATGCCCACACCGACGGTCGAGCCGTCCTCGGGGGTGAAGTAGCCGACGAAGCTGTTCGCCGCGGCGACCGTGGTGAACGAGGCGTTCTCGTGCGCGGCACGGCCGTCGGCGTCCTTCGCCTCCGCCGCCACCTTGTAGGTGGTCGCGCGCTCCAGCTGGGCGCTCGGCTTCCAGCTGGTCTTGTCGGCAGATATCTCACCGGCGACCGCGGTACCGTCCGCCGTCGTCATCTGCACGGACGTGAGGGTGCCCTTGGTCACCGCCACCTGGGCGGCGTTGTTGATGGAGGCGTTGTTCGAGCCGTCCCCGGGTGTGATCTTGATCTGGGCCTCGGAGGCCTTCTCGGCCGCCGCCTCGTCGGCCTTGGCCTGCGAGGTGTCGGTACCGCTGTCGCCCTTGGAGGCACTGTCGCTGTCGCCTCCGCTGCACGCAGAGAGCACCAGCACGCCACCGAGCAGGGCGGACGCGGCCATCAGACCCTTGCGCCGCCTACTGTCCGTCATCACACGCTTCTCCATCGTTGCCGAATCCCCAACCAAAACCAGCGAGGGTCCCCGTACGGAACCTGCAGATCCCCGTAACACGCTTCAACTCAACGCTACGACCGGTACGCCCCGTTCCACATTCACCCGATGTGTGGGTCACACCACGTCGCCTGGGTCACAGGGAGCTGTCCGCTCATCCCGTACTCCACCGGGTCGCGTGGTGCCACTGCCGGTCACTGCTTCTCCTGAGACGACGAAACCCCGGTCGGCGGTTGCCGTCCGGGGTCAGGTTTTTCCCCAGCCGCGTCAGCCGCCCACCCGCTCCCCGACCACTTCGTCGCCGTCCGCCTCATCATCCTCGTCCAGATCCCAATCCGGCGAATCCGGGTCGTAGTCGATCTCCTCGCTGCTCCAGGAGGCCTGCGCCAGTTCGGTCCCCGGCACCTCGCCGACCAGGTCGAACGGGTCCACGAGGTAAGCGAGCGCCTCCGCGGTGTCTTCCGTCACAGTGTCCTCGGCGTGCACCCGCTCGTCGGCCGGCATCTCGGTGTCGCCGGCGATCCGCTGGAGGGCTGCCTTCGTCAGGGCGTCCACGTCGTCGACCTCGACGATCAGTTCCACGCGAAGTCGTACAAAACGTGATGTCTCTGATGTGCTCATGGTCGGAGAGCGTACGGCTCACAGCTCCCGCAACTTTCCCACGACCCACCCCTGTCATTAACATCGGGGTCACGGCCAATTCGCCAGCGCCACAAGGGGATCGATATTCCGTGTCATCCGCACGTCGATCGTTGTTGACCGCCACCGCCGCGGGCACCCTGCTGGGTGCCCTGTGGTTCGTCCCGTCCGCCAACGCGACGGCAGAGAAGTCGGTGGAGCAGCGACACAGAGCGGACACGTCCATGTCCACGATGTCGGACCACACCCGGCAGATCTCCATCACGAGCACCACCAGAACCGCGGGCACGAGCACGGCTGCGAGTGCACGTACGAGCACGAGTGCGAGTACGACCGCCACCACGGCCACGACGACCTCGGACTCGGCCGACGACGGCACCCGTCTCGCCGACACCGGCAGCTTCAACACCACGCCGTACGTCGTCGGCGGCACGTTCTGCCTCGGTATGGGCGCCGGGTTCGTGGTGTATTCGCTGCGGCGGGAGCGACTGGGGTTCTGACGGGTTCCCGGGCGGGGCAGCAGGCTTTTGGGGAACTTTAATGATTTGACGTTTATTTGACCGTCGGTTCATAGTCCGCCCATGAAGAGATCATCGAGGGTGCGCGCGTGCGCCACGACGACCGTGGGCGTACTGGCGCTCGCCCTCATCACGGGGTGTGGCGGCGAGGACTCCGGCAAGTCCAAGGAGTCCGGGGCGTCGGCGACGACGCAGGCCGGAAAGACCGCGAAGGCCGCGACCGAGGTCGAGCTGGAGAAGCTGCTCGTCACCACGGCCGAGGTGACCGGCTACAAGGCGGAATCGGCCACCGCGGAGGCCAGGGCCGGGGACTCCAAGAGCGACCTCAAGGTCGCCGCCGAGGTCTGCGCGCCGATCGCGTACGCCGTCTCGGGCTTCGCTCCCGGCGACGAGGCGGCCGTCGTGCAGAGCAAGGTCACCCAGGACGCGAAGAAGCCCACCGACACCGCCTCCGAGTCCACGGACGACGTCTCCGACGCGGAGTGGCAGGCCGAGTTCGCGGAGTCCATGAACATCGACATGACCTTCCTGACGCTCTCCTCGTACGACGGTGACGGCGCCGAGAAGGCCATGAAGGCAGTCTCCGACGCGGTCGCCGGCTGCGGGGGCGGCTTCTCGGTCAACGGCAGCACGGACAGGACGAAGTACACGAAGATCGCGTCGGTGAAGACGTCCGGGTTCGGTGACGAGTCCGTGGCGTTCTCCGCGACCGGCGAACCGGAGGAACCGAACGGCGCGACCGGCTTCACGTACGGCGAGGTCGTGCGCTACGGGAACACCATCGCGGCGTACACCACGATCAACCTCGGCAAGGTCGTGTCCGGAAAGCCGTACGCCATCTCGGCCCCCGTCGTGAAGGCACAGTCGGCCAAACTGAAGTAGCGAAAGCGAAAGCAGCCGCCGGAAGACGATTCGGGGCCCTGTCCGGCAACACCGGCGGGGCCCCGTTCGCCTTCCCGCGTACGGGAGTTACCGCAAGGGCCCGGTCACCGGCTCCACCGCCGCGACCAGGTGCCCGCCCCGCACGAACGCGTCCGCCGCGGCGAGGTCGGGCGCCAGGAACCGGTCCGGCCCCGGTCCCTCGACACCCGCCGCCCGTACGGCGTCGATGACGGCCCGGGACGCGGGCGCGGGCGTCAGGCCCTCCCGCAGCTCGATGGCCCGCGTGGCCGCGTACAGCTCCACGGCGATGATCCGGGCGAGGTTGTCGACGGCCGTACGGAGCTTGCGCGCCGCCGACCAGCCCATCGAGACATGGTCCTCCTGCATCGCGGAGGACGGGATCGAGTCGGCCGAGGCGGGTACGGCGAGCCGCTTCAACTCGCTGACCAGGGCTGCCTGCGTGTACTGGGCGATCATCAGCCCGCTGTCCACACCGGCGTCGTCCGCGAGGAACGGCGGCAGCCCGTGCGAACGGTTCTTGTCGAGGAGGCGGTCCGTGCGCCGCTCGGCGATGGATCCCAGGTCGGCGGCGGCGATGGCGAGGAAGTCGAGGACGTACGCCACCGGAGCGCCGTGGAAGTTCCCGTTGGACTCGACCCGCCCGTCGGGCAGGACGACGGGGTTGTCGACGGACGAGGCCAGCTCCCGCTCGGCGACGAGCCGCGCATGGGCCATGGTGTCGCGCCCGGCACCGGCGACCTGCGGGGCGCAGCGCACGGAGTAGGCGTCCTGGACGCGCGGCGCGCCGTCCTGGTGATGCCCGGTGAGCTCCGAACCCTTCAGCACGGCAAGCATGTTGGCCGCGCTGGCCCCCTGTCCGGGGTGCGGCCGGATGGCGTGCAGCTCGGGCGCGAGCACCTTGTCCGTGCCGAGGAGCGCCTCCAGCGAGAGGGCGGCGGTGACGTCGGCGGACTTGTAGAGGGTGTCGAGGTCGGCGAGGGCCATGATCAGCATGCCGAGCATGCCGTCGGTGCCGTTGAGAAGGGCAAGGCCCTCCTTCTCGCGCAGCTCGACGGGGACGATGCCGTGCGCGGCGAGGAGTTCGGCGGCCGGTTTCACGACTCCGTCCGGCCCCTCCGCGTCGCCCTCGCCCATGAGCGTGAGGGCGCAGTGGGAGAGGGGCGCGAGGTCGCCGGAGCAGCCGAGGGAGCCGTACTCGTGGACGACCGGGGTGATCCCGGCGTTGAGCACGTCGGCCATGGTCTGCGCCACCTCGGGCCGCACGCCCGTGTGCCCCGAGCAGACGGTCTTGAGCCGCAGGAACATCAGCGCCCGTACGACCTCACGCTCGACCCGCGGTCCCATGCCGGCGGCGTGCGAGCGGACGATGTTGCGCTGGAGCTGGGCGCGCAGCTCGGGGCTGATGTGCCGGCTCGCGAGGGCACCGAACCCGGTGCTCACGCCGTACACGGGCTCGGGCTTGGCGGCCAGCGCGTCGATGATCCCGCGGGCCTTCGAGAGGGCGGCGACGGCCTCCCCGGACAGCTCGATCCGGGCCCCGCCACGCGCCACGGCGAGCACGTCCGCCGCGGTCGCCCCGGTCGTCCCCACCACCACTGTGTGCATATCCATATTCAGGAGCGTAGCCAGTGAATTCGGAGATGTCACTACCGGGTGGCCGGTACACCCCTTACAGCACACCGGCCCGCACCCCCTGTGACGCCCACCCCGACACCCCGCACCTCACAACGAACGCCCACGGAACCGCCGCCGTTCAACCGCCCCCTCCCCGGAGGGCTCCTCGGCGAGCCGGACGACCGGGTCGTCGGGGCCCTCGCGCCCCGCGACCACCGGCCGGTCCGAGTGGACGGCCTTCGCCCGGTACTGCGCCGCGTCGGCGAGCCGGAACAACCGGCGAGCCGTCCGCACCGGCCCGATCGCGTCGCCGGTCGACGCGATCCCGCAGGCGACCCCCTCCCCCAGCTCCAACTCGGCGGCACGACGGCACAGTTCGACACCTGCCCGGACCACGTCGTCCGCGGGCGCACCGACCACCAGCAGGCAGAACTCGTCACCGCCGAGACGGGCGGCGAGGGCGCCGGGCAGCATGGCCCCGCACAGCGACAGCACCGACCCGAACCGTTCGAGGAGCCGGTCGCCGACCGCGTGCCCCAGCGTGTCGTTGACACGCTTGAGCCCGTTCAGATCGCAGACGACGAGGCTGACCACCACGCCGTCCCGCCGGTGCCGCTCGATCGCCTCGTCGAGATGGGCGTCCACGGCACGGCGGTTGGCGAGCCCCGTGAGCGCGTCGGTGAACGCGAGCAGCCGAGCCTCCTCCAGCCGCTCGGTCTGGGCGATCCCGGCGGCGACGACGGAGGCCAGGACGGTGGCGAAGTCGGCGTCGGCACGGTCGAAGACGGGGGCACCGACGGGCCGGGCGACATACAGCTCACCCCAGGCCCGGCCGTGCAGCACGACGGGGGCCACGACACAGCAGCCGCGCCCCCGGCGCCGCAGTGCGGCGACGCGCTGATGGCAGTACCCCGCGCGACCGGCCGACGACCCGTGCGCGGGCCCCTCGGCGGTCTCGACCCACGCGTCGGGCTCACCACCGCCCGCCCACCGCTCGTGCAGGAACTCGGTGATCTCCGGGAACTGGTGCACGGGGTAGGCCTCCCCCTCGGGGAACTCCTCCTCGTCGGCGGCCCGCTCCCCCACGTTCACCAGAACCCGCAGCCGCCCCAGCTCCCGCTCCCATACGGACAGCGCGGCGAAGTTCCCCGTCAGCGCATGACAGGCACCGAGCGCGGCGGCACGCCAGGACTCGCGGGAGCTCTGCGCTGCGGCCATGCCCTGCGCGAGCGTCACGACGGCGTGGAGCCGGCTTTCCTCACCCATTGATCCAGATTAGGAAGGTTTGGGCAGTATTGAGACATCGAGAGGACGAACAGGGGTCCCTTCAAGGTCACCGGAGGCGGGAGAGCTACTCCCCCGGCCAGACAGGCGCCCTCTTCTCGGCGAACGCCGCGACCCCCTCCGTCCGGTCGCCCGAAAAGGCGACCGACCGCCACGCCGCGTCCTCCACCTCCAGCCCCGCCCGCAGATCCAGCCCGAACCCCACCCGCAGCGCCCGCTTCGCCGCCCGTAGCCCCACCGGGGAGTTCGCCGCGATCCGGGCCGCCAGCGCCAGCGCCTCCTCCCGGTCACGCCCCTCCTCCACGAGCACATCCACGAGCCCCAGCTCCCGCGCCTCACCCCCCTCCACCCGCCGCGCGGTGAAGATCAGCTCGGCGGCCCGCGCCGCGCCCACCCGCCGGGGCAGCAACTGCGTACCGCCGCCCCCCGGGAGCACGCCCACGGACACCTCGGGCAGCCCCACCACCGCCGTGGAGTCCGCGACGATCAGATCGCAGGACAGCGCCAGCTCGAACCCGCCCCCCAGCGCGAACCCGTGCACCGCGGCGACCGTCGGCATCGGCAGCTCCAGTACGCCGGTGTAGGCACCCCGCGCCACCGGCCGCTGCCGGACCAGTTCGGCGTCGGTCATCGAGTTCCGTTCCTTGAGGTCGGCCCCGACGCAGAACGCCCGCTCATGGGTGGAGGTCAGCACCACCGCGCGTACGTCGCGGTCGGCGGCCAGCGCGGCACACGCACCGGAGATGGACCGGGCCATGGCGGAGGAGACCGCGTTCATGGCCTTCGGCCGATCGAGGACCAGCTCGGCGACGAACCCGTGCCGCCGCACCACGACGAACTCCCCGAACCGCTCCTCGGACCGTTCCTCGCCCATGACACCCTCCTGGTTAACGCAGGTTAACTACGGCCGCCCCGATCATCGCAGCCCGCCCACGCCCAGGGGAAGAACGGACGGAGAAGGGGCCCTCTCCTCGTTCGGGTGACATGGCGCTGATCTCCTGATATTCCCCTCCCGGGAGGGCATAACGTGCGCACCGCCGCGGCGCACCCGGGGCGCGAGCGCAACGGGGAGGGATCGCGATGACGGACACGACGACAAGGCCGGTCGAGACAGGCACACCCAGGCACGCGCAGGTCCCGCCCCGGGTCCCACCGCAGTTCCAGGGCCCGGCCAGGCCATGGGCCCCTCCCCCGCCGCCCACCACGCCCCCGGCCCCCGAGGCCCCGGCCGCACCCCTCGTCAACCGCCCCCGGGGCCGGCACCGCAAGCCCCGCCCCCGCAAGGTCCTGCTCGCGGCGGGCGGCTTCGCGCTGGCCGCCGGAGTCCTGAGCCTCGTACGGCTGGCACCCGACGGCGGAATGGGCGTCGGCAGGGCACAGGCCCAGTCCGACCTGGACACCGACACGAACGTGGACTCGGACTCGGACACAGACGCAGCCACGTCGTCCGACCGCACCGGCAACACAGCGGCCACCGTCGGTGGCGTCCCCACGGCGAACCCGTCGGCGAGCGCCCCGATGGGCGGCGCGACCCCCGCCCCGACGGGGCCCTCGACAGCGCTTCCGACCTCTCTGCCGAGTGCGACGGGCCCGCTGCGGCCCTTCCCCCTCGGCGCGCTCCCCACGACGCTCGGGCCCGCCGCCGACGCCACCACGATCCCGCAGCAGCCGGACGCGCCGACGCCCGTCACCACGCCCGGCCAGGTGCGCCCGGCGGCACCGGCGCCGGCCCCGGTGGCGCCTCAGCCCCAGCCACAGCCCCCGCAGCAAGGGGCACCGGCCCCCGCACCGGCGCCCGAGCCCTCGCAGGCCCCCGCGCCGGCCCCGCGGCCCTCGACGCCCGGCGGGGTGTGCGTACCGCTCATCGGCCTGTGCGTGGACGCGCTGAACCACCGCCACTGACCGGCGGGAACGTACGATGGCCGGTCCTACGCGACGGAGCCGGCCCGTCGGGTCAGCAGCCAGGGCTCGATCACGCCGAGCCCGCGCACCGGCCGCTGCCACATCGGCTGAAGCGCGAAGCGGTACACGGGCGGCTCCTCGCCCTCCTTCTCCGCGGCGGCCGCGGCCTCGGCCGCCTCCGCCTCGGAGGCGGGCGCGTCCCCGGTCCGGATCAGCTCCTCCGCGAACGCCGCGTCGACGAGCACGGCGTCCCGTGGCGCTATCGACGTCAACCGCGAGGCCAGATTCACCGTCGAGCCGAACACATCACCCATACGGGTGGTCACCGTGCCGAAGGCCATCCCGACCCGCAGCTCGGGCATCGTCTCGTCGTGCGCCATCGTCTCGATCAGCCGCAGCGCGATCTCGGCGGCCACACCCGCGTCGTCCGCCGCGTACAGGACCTCGTCGCCGAGCGTCTTGACGAGCCGCCCGCCGTTCGCCGCCACCAGGTCGGCGGCCGTGGTCTCGAAGGCCTCGACGAGTTCGCCGAGTTCCTCCTCCTCCATCCGACGGGTCAGTCGCGTGAACCCGACGAGGTCGGCGAAGCAGACGGCGAGCCGCCGGTCGACCATCTCCTCGTCGTCGGCGGCCTGCACGACCCGCCCGGTCGCGGCGGCGAGCTGGCGCCGCCACACGTACACGATGAACTCCTCCAGCTCGGGCAGGAGCAGTTCGATCAGCGGGTACGTCACCTCGGTGCGCGTCATTCCGGGCTCGGGCGGCTCGGTCAGCCCCTCCAGGAAGGAGTCGATCTGCCACTCGGCCAGACGGGCGGTGGTCTGCCCCGTGGACCGCGCCACCTGCACGGCCATCGCCTCGCTCAGCAGCCCCGCCTCGACGAGACCGGCGAGCCGGCGCAACGCGAGTACGTCCGCCTCGGTCAGCGCCTTGGCCTGGCCGATGTCGGCGAAGCCCATCGCCCGCCAGAAACGGGACGCGAGCTCCATGGAGACACCGGCGCTGCGGGCGGCCTGAAAAGGGGTGTAGCGGCGCTCGGCGCCGAGGATGAGCTGTTCGAGGCGCAGGGCGAGCGGGTCTTCGCCGGAGTCGGCGTCATGCCCGTCCACCCGGCTGCCCGCCGTGTCGGAGCCCGTGTCGTCGACGGTCACGCCTGCTGCCCTTCCGATCTGTCACGGTCAGATATCGACCGCCCTCAACGATACGGCCTCGCTCCGTCAGGTCCAGCAGGGACGACGCACAGGAATTGATGCGACCCGCGCTGGAAAACGGCCGAGACCGGGTGGGCAGGTGGGAAATTTCCTAGGCAGGCCGCAGGTGCACGATGTCCCCCGCCCCCACAGGCTCCTGCACCCCTTCTCCCGTGGCCAGCACCAGCCGGCCCTCCCCGTCCACGGCAACCGCCTCCCCCACCACACTGCGATCGCCCGGCAACTCCGCCCGCACCGTCCGCCCCAATGTCGCGCATCCCGCCGCGTACGTCTCCTGCAGCCCGGACGACACCGGGTCGCCCTCCACCGAGCGCCACCGCACGTACCACTGCTCCAGCGACCGCAGCACCGCCCTGAGCAGCGGATCCCGGTCCGTCCCCACCGCCCCGGCCAGCGCCAGCGACCCGGCCGTCGGCACCGGCAGCTCGTCCTCGCGCAGGGTGACGTTGATGCCGATGCCGATCACCACGCCGTCCGTACCGGAACGCTCCGCGAGGATCCCGCCCGCCTTGCGCTCGGCGCCCCCCACGTTCACCAGCAGGTCATTGGGCCATTTGAGGGACGTATCGACGCCTGCGGCCCGTGACAGCCCCGTCGCCACCGCGACCCCGGTGAGCAGCGGCAGCCAGCCCCAGCGGGCCACCGGGACCTGCGTCGGCCTCAGCAGCACGGAGAAGAACAGCCCGGAGCGTGCGGGCGCCGTCCACTGCCGGTCCAGCCGGCCGCGCCCGGCGGTCTGCTCCTCGGCGAGCAGGATCAGCCCCTCCTCCGCCTTGCCCGCGCCCGCGAGGGCGACCAGGTCGGCGTTCGTGGACCCCGTACTGCGGACGACCTCCACCCCGGACCAGAGCCCGCCCTCCCGGACCAGCGCCCGGCGCAGCGCGACGGCGTTGAGCGGCGGCCGGTCCAGGTCGGACCAGCGCCCGTCGCCTCCCGCCGCACCCCCCGCGCCCTCTGATCCCGCTGCGCCCTCGGTGTTGTCCTCGTCCATGCCTGCGGTGTTGTCTGCGTCATCTCGCGGCGTCATGCAAGCCACACTAGATGTGGTAAACGCCGCACTGCCGATGGGTAGGCGCGCCACTACGCTACGGATGAGTAGCCAACCCCCCTTCTGAGCACGTCACTCTTTGCAGGGAGCCGCATCCCGATGGCCGAGCCGGTACAGCCGCAGCAGATCGACATCCACACCACCGCGGGCAAGCTCGCCGACCTGCAACGCCGCGTCGAGGCGGCGACGCACGCCGGATCGGGGCGGGCTGTCGAGAAGCAGCACGCCAAGGGCAAACTGACGGCCCGTGAGCGGATCGAACTGCTCCTCGACGAGGACTCGTTCGTGGAACTGGACGAGTTCGCCACCCACCGCTCGACCAACTTCGGGCTGGAGAACAACCGCCCGTACGGAGACGGCGTGGTGACCGGTTACGGCACCGTCGACGGCCGTCCGATCGCCGTGTTCTCGCAGGACTTCACCGTGTTCGGCGGCGCGCTGGGCGAGGTGTACGGGCAGAAGATCGTCAAGGTCATGGACTTCGCGCTGAAGACCGGCTGTCCGGTCATCGGCATCAACGACTCCGGCGGCGCCCGTATCCAGGAGGGCGTGGCTTCCCTGGGCGCGTACGGCGAGATCTTCCGCCGCAACACACACGCGTCCGGGGTCATCCCGCAGATCAGCCTGGTCGTCGGACCCTGTGCGGGCGGGGCGGTCTACTCCCCGGCCATCACCGACTTCACGGTCATGGTCGACCAGACCTCGCACATGTTCATCACCGGCCCGGACGTCATCAAGACGGTCACCGGCGAGGACGTCGGCTTCGAGGAGCTGGGCGGCGCCCGCACCCACAACTCCGCCTCGGGCGTGGCCCATCACATGGCCGGCGACGAGAAGGACGCCATCGAGTACGTCAAGCAGCTGCTGTCGTACCTGCCGTCCAACAACCTCAGCGAACCCCCGCTGTTCCCCGAGGAGGCGGACCTCACCGTCACGGACGAGGACCGCGAGCTGGACGTCCTGATCCCGGACAGCGCGAACCAGCCGTACGACATGCACACGGTGATCGAACACGTCCTGGACGACGCCGAGTTCTTCGAGACGCAGTCCCTGTTCGCGCCCAACATCCTCACCGGGTTCGGCCGGGTCGAGGGCCGTCCGGTCGGGATCGTCGCCAACCAGCCGATGCAGTTCGCGGGCTGCCTCGACATCGACGCGTCGGAGAAGGCGGCCCGCTTCGTCCGTACCTGCGACGCCTTCAACGTCCCGGTCATCACCTTCGTGGACGTTCCCGGCTTCCTGCCGGGCGTCGACCAGGAGCACACGGGCATCATCCGCCGAGGCGCGAAGCTGATCTACGCCTACGCCGAGGCGACGGTCCCGCTCATCACGGTCATCACCCGCAAGGCCTTCGGCGGCGCCTACGACGTCATGGGCTCCAAGCACCTGGGCGCCGACCTCAACCTCGCCTGGCCGACCGCCCAGATCGCCGTCATGGGCGCCCAGGGCGCGGTCAACATCCTGCACCGCCGCACGATCGCCGAGGCGGAGGCGAACGGGGAGGACCTGGACGTGGTCCGCGCCCGGCTGATCCAGGAGTACGAGGACCACCTCCTCAACCCCTACATCGCGGCCGAACGCGGCTACGTCGACGCGGTGATCCTGCCGTCCGACACCCGCCGCCAGGTCGTACGGGGCCTGCGCCAGCTCCGTACGAAGCGCGAGTCCCTGCCCCCGAAGAAGCACGGCAACATCCCCCTCTAAGCCGTCCCGACTGCTGTTCAGGAGCCGTTGTGAACATCAAGGTCGTACGGGGCAATCCGACCCCCGAGGAGCTTGCCGCCGCCCTGGCGGTGGTCCGAGCCCGCGCCGTGGCGGCGTCCTCCACGGCGCCCGGCGCACCGGGCACGAAGGACGCGTGGGCGGACCCCTCAAGGATCGCCGCCCAGCACCTGCCCCAGCCGGGCCCGTCGTCCTGGGGCCGGACCTACTGGCCGGGCTGAGCGATCGCGCCCCTGTGGGGGCGCGGGGAAGGAACCGCGGGCGCAAGTTGAGTACGCGTACTCAGGCGCACCCCACCCGCCGAGCCCCACGCTAGTGGAATGCTGTGGTCCGATCCCGAGAACGAGCCGCCGAAGGAACTGCGCGACGCGCAGCAGATGCTTCGGCGGCTCGGGTTTCTCATGGCGCTGGCCATGCTGCTCGCGATGATCGTGCTCGGTGTGCTGTAGGACCTGTCCGGGCCCCGTATCCCGCCGATACCCTGGCCGCATGACCGATGATCAGCCGCGCCGCCGTCTCGTGCTCGCCTCCCAGTCCCCCGCCCGGCTCAATCTGCTCAGGCAGGCCGGACTCGACCCCGAGGTGATCGTCAGCGGGTTCGACGAGGACGCCGTGACCGCGCCGACCCCGGCCGAACTGGCCCTCGCCCTCGCCGAGGCCAAGGCCGCCGTGGTGGCCGCGCGGCCCGAGGCGCACGGCGCGCTGGTGATCGGCTGCGACTCCGTCCTCGACCTGGACGGCGAGGCGTACGGCAAGCCCGCCGACGCCGAGGAGGCCACCGCCCGCTGGAAGTCGATGCGCGGCCGGTCGGGCACCCTGGAGACCGGGCACTGCGTCCACGACACGGCGACGGGACGCTCCGTCTCCGCCACCGCGTCCACCGTGGTCCGCTTCGGCGAGCCGACGGACGAGGAGATCGCCGCGTACGTCGCCTCGGGCGAGCCCCTCCATGTCGCCGGGGCGTTCACGCTCGACGGCCGCTCGGCGCCGTTCATCGACGGCATCGACGGCGGCCACGGCAACGTCATCGGCATCAGCCTGCCGCTGGTACGCAGGCTGCTGGCCGAACTGGGCATCGGCATCACGGAGTTGTGGACGCCCCGGGAGAAGCAGTCGTAGCGGTCAGGGGGTGCTGGGGGCCGGCGGGGGCGTCAGCGGGGAGGCGTCCTCGGGAGTCTCGGGCTCGGTGGGGCTCTGCTTGTCGTACGTCATCAGCAGGAGCACCACCAGCGTCAGCACCACGACCATGGTGAGGAACGCCGGCACACCCACGAGACCCCAGACGAACGCCCCCAGCAGCGCGTGCACCACGGCCACACTGATCAGCAGGATGCGGCCGAGCCCGGCCGGTGAGCGGTCGCGCCAGCCGACGAGCAGGGCCACCACACCGCACAGCGCGAAGTACAGACCGAAGACCACGCCGCCGATCTTCGAGGAGACGGACATCATGTCCGGGTCGAGACCGGCGAGTGACATCTTCTGGTTGTCGACCACGATCCCCAGGAGCCAGTTCACGGCGGCTATGCCGAACGCCTCCACGAAGAGGACGATCGCGAGAATCCATGCCACCGGTCTGCGGACCACCGGCCCCCACCCACTTTCGACTGCGCACGGCCGCCGCGCGGACGCCGTACGAGCAAGGCTGCTGTTACCACTAGTACGTTCAGTTGGTACTACGTTCGCTACATCCTGAACGCTACTAACCGGTAAACGCCCGGACAAGGGTTCGGCGGAGGTTCATCGGCGGGCAAAGAATCATTGGGCCGTTCGTAGGGTGTCCACAAAGAAACCGAGTGGGCCGCAGCACGCTCTCACAGAGACCTTGACCACATCAGGGGGCTAGGGTTTCCGGATGGAGTCCCGCGTACATAGGTGCGACAAGGGATTTCACGGGTAGGGCGAGCCTCGCATCACGCTCCGTGTGGGCAAGCTCACCAGTGGGGACGGGTCGATGCGCCGTGTCGGCAGTCCCTAAACTCGGCTTGTTTCAAGGAGGGAGCCTCAATCGTGCGCAAGGTGCTCATCGCCAACCGTGGCGAAATCGCTGTCCGCGTTGCCCGGGCCTGTCAGGATGCCGGGATCGCGAGCGTGGCCGTGTACGCCGACCCGGACCGGGACGCGCTTCATGTGCGTGCCGCGGATGAGGCGTTCGCTTTGGGCGGTGACACCCCGGCGAGCAGTTATCTCGACTTCGCCAAGGTGCTCCAGGCCGCCAAGGATTCCGGGGCGGACGCGGTCCATCCCGGATACGGCTTCCTCTCGGAGAACGCCGACTTCGCGCAGGCCGTCATCGATGCGGGCCTGACCTGGATCGGGCCGCCCCCGCAGGCGATCCGTGATCTGGGGGACAAGGTCGCGGCCCGGCACATCGCGCAGCGCGCCGGCGCCCCGCTGGTGGCGGGTACGCCGGATCCGGTGTCGGGTTCGGAGGAGGTGGTGGCGTTCGCCCAGGAGCACGGTCTGCCGATCGCGATCAAGGCCGCTTTCGGTGGGGGCGGCCGTGGTCTGAAGGTCGCCCGCACTCTCGAGGAGGTGCCCGAGCTGTACGACTCGGCGGTGCGTGAGGCGGTGGCCGCGTTCGGGCGCGGTGAGTGCTTCGTGGAGCGCTACCTCGACAAGCCGAGGCATGTGGAGACGCAGTGCCTGGCCGACTCCCACGGCAACGTGGTCGTCGTCTCCACCCGTGACTGCTCGCTGCAGCGCCGCCACCAGAAACTGGTCGAGGAGGCCCCGGCGCCGTTCCTGTCCCAGGCGCAGGTCGCGGAGCTGTACTCGTCGTCCAAGGCGATCCTCAAGGAGGCCGGCTACGTCGGCGCCGGGACGGTGGAGTTCCTGGTCGGCACGGACGGCACGATCTCGTTCCTGGAGGTCAACACGCGTCTGCAGGTCGAGCACCCGGTCACCGAGGAGGTCGCCGGCATCGACCTGGTGCGGGAGATGTTCCGTATCGCCGACGGCGAACCCCTCGGCTACGGCGATCCCGAACTGCGCGGTCACTCCTTCGAGTTCCGTATCAACGGCGAGGACCCCGGCCGCGGTTTCCTGCCCGCCCCCGGCACCGTCACCACCTTCGCCCCGCCCACCGGCCCCGGGGTCCGCCTCGACGCGGGCGTCGAGTCCGGCAGCGTCATCGGCCCGGCCTGGGACTCCCTCCTCGCCAAACTGATCGTCACCGGCGCCACCCGCGAACAGGCCCTCCAGCGCGCCGCCCGCGCCCTGGCCGAGTTCCAGGTCGAGGGCATGGCCACCGCCATCCCCTTCCACCGCAAGGTGGTCACCGACCCCGCCTTCGCCCCCGAACTCACCGGCTCCACCGACCCCTTCACGGTCCACACCCGGTGGATCGAGACCGAGTTCACCAACGACATCCCCGCCTTCGCCGCCCCCGCCGACATCGACACCGACGACGAAGCGGGCCGCGAGACCGTGGTCGTCGAAGTCGGCGGCAAACGCCTGGAAGTCTCCCTGCCCATCTCCCTGGGCATGTCCCTGGCCCGCACCGGCCTCGCCGCCGGCGCCAAACCCAAACGCCGCGCCGCCAAGAAGTCCGGCCCCGCCGCCTCCGGCGACACCCTCGCCTCCCCCATGCAGGGCACCATCGTCAAGGTCGCCGTGGAGGAAGGCCAGGAAGTCAAGGAAGGCGACCTGATCGTCGTCCTCGAAGCCATGAAGATGGAACAGCCCCTCAACGCCCACAAGGCCGGCACCGTCAAGGGCCTGGCGGCAGAGGTCGGCGCGTCCCTCACCTCGGGCGCACCCATCTGCGAGATCAAGGACTGACCAGCCGTACGACATGGCAAGGCGCCCGGCGGACTGAGCGATCAGTCCACCGGGCGCCTCACTTTCTGACAAGGGGTGCGGGCAGCTTGCCAGGGGCGCGGGGCTGTATCCGATCTGCGGCTCCGCCGCGGGGCGCGGCCAGCCCCCACCGGGCCCGCGGCCAAAACACAACCGATGGCATGCTGAACCCACGGAACAAGCAAACGAAGGGCAGGCGAACCATGGCCCAGCCGCCGGCAGGCCTCCGCGCGGACGCCCGCCGCAACTACGAACGCCTCCTCGCAGAGGCTCGCTCCGCCTTCGCAGCACACGGCACGGACACCTCCCTCGAAGACGTCGCCCGCCGCGCCGGCCTCGGCATCGGCACGCTCTACCGCCACTTCCCCAACCGGCACGCCCTGCTGAGCGCGGTCTTCGAGGACGCGGTCAGCGACCTGCTGGCCCGCTCCCGCGACCTGCTGACCGACCCGGAGCCGTGCACCGCGCTGGTGACCTGGCTGCGCGAGATCGTCACGCACGCCGGCGAGTACCGCGGCCTGGCACGGGCGCTCATGTCGGTGTCGCACGACGTCGACTCGGCGCTGGCCAGGTGCAGCAACCCGATGCGGGAGGCGGGCGCGGCCCTGCTCGCCCGCGCCCAGCAGGCCGGCGCCGTGCGTACCGACGTCTCCATCGGCGACCTGCTCCAGCTCACCAACGCCATCGCGCTGGCGGCCGAGGAGACCCCGGACGACCCGGACCTGGCCGACCGCCTCCTGACCCTGACACTGCGGGGTCTGAAGGCCGTACCCGGGTAACCGGCTCGGACGACCCGGTGCCGTACGACGGTCAGCGGCGGCGGAGGTCCGCCACCCGGGCCCGTTCCCGCTCGCGCTCGCCGGGTCCGCCGGGCTGCTCGCCCAGCATCGTGCCGCGCAGCGGATGGCCAGGCGCGCCGCCGGGCAGCTGGCCCCGGCGCGGGTTGGGAAGCGGCACGTCCCGGCGCTGTTGGCGTGTGGGGACCTGCTCACCGCCCTGCGGCCCGTTTCCCGGGGAGTTGCTGCCCGAGCCGGACGATCCGGCCACGGCGATCTGCACCCCCTGGTCGGCCAGGGCCTGGAGTTCCGTACCGGCGCGGTCGTCGTGGACGGGCGGTTCGTCGGTGACGAGGCGGGTGATCACATCCGTGGGCACGGTCTGGAACATGGTGTCCGAACCGAGCTTGGTGTGATCGGCGAGCACGACGACCTCGGCGGCGGCCTGCACCAGCGCGCGGTCGACGGACGCCGACAGCATGTTGGAGGTGGACAGCCCGCGTTCGGCGGTGAGCCCGCTTCCGGAGAGGAAGGCCTTGGACACCCGAAGCCCGTGCAGGGACTGCTCGGCGCCACTGCCGACCAGGGCGTAGTTGGAACCGCGCAGAGTGCCTCCGGTCATCACGACCTCCACTCTGTTCGCGTGGGCCAGCGCCTGGGCCACCAACAGGGAGTTGGTGACGACGGTCAGCCCGGGGACCCGCGCGAGCCGGCGTGCCAGCTCCTGCGTGGTGGTCCCCGCCCCGACCACGATGGCCTCGCCCTCTTCGACGAAGCTCGCGGCGAGGTCGGCGATGGCCGTCTTCTCGGCGGTCGCGAGATGAGATTTCTGCGGAAAGCCGGACTCCCGCGTGAACCCGCCCGGCAATACCGCACCGCCATGCCGGCGGTCGAGGAGTCCTTCTGCCTCCAGTGCGCGCACGTCCCGCCGTACGGTCACTTCGGAGGTCTGGACGACGCGGGCGAGCTCACGGAGCGACACGGCTCCATTGGCACGCACCATTTCGAGGATCAATTGACGACGTTCTGCAGCGAACACGAAACTGACAGTAACCCCAACGACCGTCTGCTTTCAGCAGTTTGCGCCGAATAGCAGAAGTTGTTCGCATGGGCGTACGCGAAGTGGTATACGCGCCTATCTCCCCTGCTTATGCCGCGGGTATGGGCAACAAATCCCCGTGACCAGCGGGAAGTTGCCCCCCTTGTCGCACCCCGGCTGTCAGCCCTCGCCCGCCGCCTTGCGCGTGTGAAGCTGCCGGGCGACCTCCGCGATCGATCCCGAGAGAGAGGGGTAAACAGTGAACGCGTTCGCGATCTGCTCGACCGTCAGATTGTTGTCGACAGCGATCGAGATCGGGTGGATGAGTTCGGAGGCGCGCGGCGACACGACACACCCGCCCACGACAATCCCGGTGCCCGGCCTGCACATGAGCTTGACGAAACCGTCCCGAATGCCCTGCATCTTCGCGCGCGGATTGCGCAGCAACGGCAGTTTGACGACCACGGCGTCGATCTTCCCGCCGTCGACATCGGCCTGGGTGTAGCCGACGGTGGCGATCTCGGGGTCGGTGAAGACGTTGGAGGAGACGGTCTTGAGGTTGAGCGGGGCCACCGCGTCGCCGAGGAAGTGGTACATGGCGATACGGCCCTGCATGGCGGCGACGGACGCGAGGGCGAAGACGCCGGTCACGTCACCGGCGGCGTACACGCCCGGGGCGGTCGTCCGCGACACCTTGTCGGTCCAGATGTGCCCGGAGTCGCGCAGCTTGACCCCGGCCTCCTCCAGGCCCATCCCGGCGCTGTTGGGAATCGCGCCGACGGCCATCAGACAGTGCGAGCCGCTGATGACCCGCCCGTCGGAGAGGGTGACCTCGACCCGGTCGCCGACCCGCTTGGCGGACTCGGCGCGGGAGCGGGCCATGACGTTCATACCGCGGCGCCGGAAGACCTCTTCGAGGACGGCGGCGGCGTCGGGGTCCTCGCCCGGCAGCACACGGTCGCGCGACGACACGAGGGTCACCTTCGACCCGAGGGCCTGATAGGCGCCGGCGAACTCGGCTCCGGTGACACCGGACCCGACGACGATGAGCTCCTCGGGCAGCTCGGTGAGGTCGTAGACCTGGGTCCAGTTGAGGATGCGCTCACCGTCGGGCTGCGCGTCGGCCAGCTCGCGGGGGTGTCCGCCGGTGGCGATCAGGACGGCGTCGGCGACGAGCGTCTCCTCGCTGCCGTCCACGGCCCGTACGACGACCTTCCGGGAGCCGTCGATGGCCTGCATGCCGTCGAGCCGCCCGCGCCCGCGCAGGACGCGCGCGCCGGCCCGGGTGACGGAGGCGGTGATGTCGTGCGACTGGGCGAGGGCGAGGCGCTTCACCCGTCGGTTGACCTTGCCGAGGTCGACACCGACGACGCGGGCGGCCTGCTTGTCGGGTGGGGTGTCGTCGGCGACGATGATCCCCAGCTCCTCGTACGAGGAGTCGAAGGTGGTCATCACCTCGGCCGTGGCGATCAGGGTCTTCGACGGGACGCAGTCGGTGAGCACCGACGCCCCGCCCAGACCGTCGCAGTCGACGACGGTCACCTCCGCGCCGAGCTGCGCTGCCACCAGCGCCGCTTCGTAGCCGCCGGGTCCGCCACCAATGATCACGATCCGAGTCACATACCCCATTGTCCCGTACGCGCCGAGGTGCCGACGCCCCGGGGCCGCCACGAGGGTTCGGGGACAGGCACCGGGGAGACCGCCGACGGGTCCGGCGCGGGCGAGGACGGGACATCTGTACGGGTACGGAAGGGGCGTGTGCTGCCGGAGTGACGGCCGTGTCCGCTGCCGTACTCTCGATCCATGTCGCTCTACGCCGCCTACGCCGGCAATCTCGACGCGCGGCTCATGACGCGCCGCGCACCGCACTCGCCGCTGCGCGCCACCGGCTGGCTGACCGGCTGGCGGCTGACCTTCGGCGGCGAGCACATGGGCTGGGAGGGCGCCCTCCCGACGATCGTCGAGGCACCGCGCTCCCAGGTCTTCGTCGCCCTGTACGAGATCGCCCCGCTCGACGAGGACTCGCTGGACCGCTGGGAGGGCGTGGGCCTCGACATCTACCGCCGGATGCGGCTGCGCGTCGACACGCTGGAGGGCGAGGAACCGGCGTGGGTGTACGTCCTCAACGGGTACGAGGGCGGCCTGCCGTCGGCCCGGAACCTGGGCGAGATCGCCGACGCGGCGGAGTCGGCCGGTGCACCGCACGACTATGTGATGGAACTGAGAAAACGTCCCTGTTGAGCCCTCCCCGGGCCGCCTCCGCCCCTTGTATGGAAACGACAAGACAACGATCCCCATCCCGTAACCTCCGTCATCTACGCGCGTAGGCTCGAACCGGATACGCTCATGCGCGTGAACGCATCTCTTCTTCCGGACGACATCCAGGGCGACCCCTACTCCGCCGCCGACGCCGCTGCCGCGCGCCTGCGGGAGCTCACGGGCGCCGAGACCCACGACGTCGCCCTCGTGATGGGCTCCGGCTGGGCACCGGCCGTGGACGCCCTGGGCGACCCCGAGGCCGAGTTCCAGGTCACCGAGCTGCCCGGCTTCCCGCCGTCGGCGGTCGAGGGCCACGGCGGCAAGATCCGCTCGTACCGGATCGGTGACAAGCGCGCGCTGGTCTTCCTGGGCCGCACGCACTACTACGAGGGGCGCGGCGTCGCGTCCGTGGCGCACGGTGTCCGTACCGCCGTGGCCGCCGGCTGCAAGACCATCGTCCTGACCAACGGCTGCGGCGGTCTGCGCTCCGACATGCGCCCCGGCCAGCCGGTCCTGATCAGCGACCACATCAACCTCACGGCGACGTCCCCGATCGTCGGCGCGAACTTCGTCGACCTGACGGACCTGTACTCGCCGCGGCTGCGCGCCCTGTGCAAGGAGATCGACCCCAGCCTCGAGGAGGGCGTGTACGCCCAGTTCACGGGCCCGCACTACGAGACGCCGGCCGAGATCCGGATGGCGCGGGTCATCGGCGCGGACCTGGTCGGGATGTCGACGGTGCTGGAGGCCATCGCGGCGCGCGAGGCCGGCGCCGAGATCCTGGGCATCTCGCTGGTGACGAACCTCGCGGCGGGGATGACGGGCGAGCCCCTGAACCACGAGGAGGTCCTCCAGGCGGGCCGCGACAGCGCGACGCGCATGGGCTCCCTGCTGGCCCAGGTCCTGGACCGCCTGTAACACCTGCCGGCCCCTACCCGTCCCCGGCATACTCCAGCCCGTCCGGCGTTTGAGGACGAGCGCCTTCAGCGCGAAGGGGGGTCTGGGGGCGCAGCCCCCAGGTTCAGGACGGGACGGGTAGGGGCGGCGGGGGCGAGAACAACGGACCCGCACCCGACCACGCACCGCACCACCCCGCCCCACCACAACGAGAGGCATCCGACGTGCACGACGACGAACTCATCGCACGCGCCAAGGCGTGGCTGGCCGAGGACCCCGACGCCGAAACCCGTGAGGAACTCGCCAAGCTCATCGACGCCCAGGACCTCCCCGAACTCACCACCCGCTTCAGCGGCACCCTCCAGTTCGGCACCGCGGGTCTCCGAGGCGAACTGGGCGCCGGCCCCATGCGCATGAACCGTTCGGTCGTCATCCGTGCCGCCGCCGGCCTCGCCGCGTATCTCAAGGCCAAGGGTCAGACGGACGGCCTCGTCGTCATCGGCTACGACGCCCGCCACAAGTCGGCGGACTTCGCGCGGGACACCGCCGCCGTGATGACCGGCGCCGGTCTCAGGGCGGCCGTCCTCCCCCACCCCCTCCCCACCCCCGTACTGGCGTTCGCCATAAGGCATCTCGGCGCCGTCGCGGGCGTGGAGGTCACCGCCAGCCACAACCCGCCCCGCGACAACGGCTACAAGGTGTACCTGGGCGACGGTTCCCAGATCGTCCCGCCGGCGGACGCGGAGATCGCCGCCGAGATCGCCGCCGTACGCACCCTGAACGACGTACCGCGCCCGGAATCCGGCTGGGAAACCCTCGACGACACCGTCCTGAACGCCTACCTGGCCCGTACGGACGCCGTTCTCACCCCCGGCTCCCCCCGTACCGCCCGCACGGTCTACACCGCGATGCACGGTGTCGGCCGGAACACCCTCCTCGCGGCCTTCGCCCGGGCCGGTTTCCCCGCCCCCGAGCTGGTCGCCGAACAGGCCGATCCCGACCCGGACTTCCCGACCGTCGCCTTCCCCAACCCGGAAGAGCCCGGTGCGATGGACCTCGCCTTCGCGAAGGCCCGCGAGACCAGTCCGGACCTGATCATCGCGAACGACCCGGACGCGGACCGCTGCGCGGCGGCCGTACCCGTTCCCGGCGCCGACTGGCGCATGCTGCGCGGCGACGAGGTCGGCGCCCTCCTCGCCACCCACCTGGTCCGGCACGGAGCGCGGGGCACGTTCGCCGAGTCGATCGTCTCCTCGTCCCTCCTCGGCCGGATCGCCGAGAAGGCCGGTCTGCCGTACGAGGAGACCCTCACCGGCTTCAAGTGGATCGCCCGTGTCGACGGCCTGCGCTACGGCTACGAGGAGGCCCTCGGCTACTGCGTGGACCCCGAGGGCGTACGCGACAAGGACGGCATCACCGCCGCGCTCGCCATCACGGAACTCGCCTCCGAGCTGAAGGCCGAGGGCCGTACGCTCCTCGACCTGCTCGACGACATCGCGGTCGAGCACGGTCTGCACGGCACGGACCAGTTGTCGGTCCGCGTGGAGGACCTGTCGGTCATCGCCGACGCGATGCGCCGGCTGCGCGAGCAGCCCCCGACCAGCCTCGCGGGCCTGCCGATCACGAAGGCCGAGGACCTGACCCGGGGCACGGAGACGCTCCCGCCCACGGACGGCCTGCGCTACACGCTCGACGGCGCGCGCGTCATCGTCCGCCCGAGCGGTACGGAGCCCAAGCTGAAGTGCTACCTGGAGGTCGTCCTCCCGGTGCCCACGCACGCGGATCTCCCGGCCGCCCGCGCGAAGGCGACGGAGCTGCTGGAGACGATCAAGCGCGACCTCTCCGCGGCGGCGGGCATCTGAGCCGCAGCCGGCCGGCCGTACAGGAATCCCTCACCAAGTCCCTCACCCTCGATGGGGTGCCCCCGACCGGAGGCACCCCATCGAGTGATTTGCGCACGCTCGCTGACGCGCGCTCCACCGCGGCCCCCGGCTCCGGGGAACGGTGACCGGGTACCGCCCGTCGCCCGTCGCCCGTACCTGGAGCCGCCCCGTGTCCTCGACGGTCACCCGGCCGAAGCCCGTCCCGCCCCCCACAACCCCCACAACCCCCACGATCACCGCCCCACCGACCCGGCGCCCCTTCCCGGCCCTCCAGGCCCGCCGCCTCCTCCGGGCCTTCCGCCACGCGGCCCCCGCCCTCATCACCTACACGGCGGTCCGCGTCACCGGCCTGTTCCTCCTCGCCCTCTGGGCGCACCGCCGGCACCACGGCGTCTGGCCGATCCTGGCCACCCAGTGGGACGCCGACTGGTACCTGGGCATCGCCGACCACGGCTACCCGCACACCCCGGGCAACGCCCACGACTCGGGCAGTCTGGCCTTCTTCCCGCTCTACCCGGCCCTCGTCAAGGCGCTCGCCTTCCTCACCCCGGGCACCCGGGCCAGTACGGGTCTCGCCCTAGCCGTCGTCGCGTCGCTCGTCGCCGCGTGGGGGGTGTTCGCCGTCGGGGAGCGCCTGTACGACCGTCGGACGGGCATCGTCCTGGCCACGCTGTGGGCCGCGTTCCCGGTGGGCGCGGTCCAGTGGATGGGGTACACGGAGTCCCTGTTCACGGCGCTGGCGGCCTGGTCGCTGTACGCGGTGCTGACCGGCCGCTGGCTGTGGGCGGCCTCGCTCGCGGTCCTCGCCGGGCTGACCCGCCCCACCGGGGTCGCCGTGGCCGCAGCCGTGTCGCTGACGGCACTCCTCACCCTTCTCCGCCGCCGCTCCCCCGCTCCCCGCGTCCTCACGGCGGCCCTCCTCGCCCCGCTCGGCTGGCTCGGGTACGTCGGCTGGGTGGGCCTGCGACTGGGCCGCTGGGACGGCTACCTCGCCGTACAGCGCCTGTGGCGCCAGGACATGGACGGGGGCGCGCTGACCCTGCGCAGAATGCGTGAGCTGCTTCTGTACGACTCGACGCCCGAGCTGTTCCTGGTGATGGTGACCGCGGTCCTGCTGGGGGCTGCCTGCCTCTTCGTCATGTCGGTGTGGGACCGCCAGCCCCTACCGCTCCTCGTCTTCACCGGCGTCCTGCTGGCGATCGTCCTGGGCAGCGGCGGCGTCTACTACCCCCGCGCCCGCTTCCTCGTCCCGGCCTTCCCGCTGCTGCTGCCCCTCGCCGTCCATCTGGCCCGTGCCTCCCGCCGCTTCCGCGCGTGCGTGATCACGGCGGCGGTGGCGCTGTCGGCGTACTGCGGCGCATACATGCTCCTGGTCTGGCCGAGTGCGCCCTGAGGTCTGCCCGGCGGACCATGCCGGAGGCTCCGGGCCCGGCACGCCCGGTGCCACGCCTCAGCGTGCCGCCACCAACGTCACCATCCACGCCCCGGCCAGTACCGCGGCCAGTGGCCAGAGCGGCCGTCCCCGTTCCGCCGCGCCGCTCTCGCCGGTCGGCCGCAGGTCGGCGTCGAGGCGCATGGCGGTCAGTTCGGCGGCCAGGGCGTCGTACGGATGGGTCAGCCCCAAGCGTCGCTGGAGCCGGCCCCAGCGGGGCGCGGAGACCGACCAGATGCCGTCCTGCCACTCGATCTTCAGCTCCAGCGAGCGGCGGCGTACGAGACGGAGGTCGTCCCAGGGCACGTGTCGGGGCCCGCGCAGCCCGTTGATCCAGATACCGGACCGGTCGGCGGTGACGCGCCAGGCGAGCTTCATGGGGACGGCGGCCGCGCAGAACAGCCCGAACAGGGGGAGGGCCACCAGCTTCCACGTCGCGAGGTCGGGCTCGTAGAGCCAGCCCAGGGGCAGCCACAGGAACCACAGCACGACAAACGCGGTGGCCAGCCAATCCAGCCACCCCGCCCGCCACCACCGCACCTTGCCGGTGACCGCCCGCTGCTCGACCAACTCCCGGCCCTGAAGCTCCAGTTGGATACTGTCCGCGGCGTGTTCGCGGTGCCGTGCGACCCGCCTGCGACTCGCGTCCGGCGACAGCGGCCGGACCGGTCCCGCCGACCACTCCGTCAGCGGCGGCTGCTCGGGATCCTCGTCGGCGCTGACGACGAGCACTTCGGCGCCGTCGAAGGGAGCACCGTAGAGAACGGCTTCCCGGACCGGCCCGAGCGTGTCGTCGTCGAGCCCGAGAAGCACCCGCCGAAGCTCGTCGTCTCCGTCCCCACCGGCCGGGTCGTCCCCGTCCCCCTCGTCGTCGTCATCGTCGTCGTCCTCGTCGAAGGAGGTGAGGTCGACGGTGAACAGGGGCCGCTCGGCGGCGAGATCGTCGGCGGCGTACACCTCCGTACCGCCCTGCGCGTCGTCCCGTACGAGGACGCGCAGCACCGGCACCGGAGCTCCGCGCAGCGCGCCCGCCCGCTGCCGGCCGAGCCGGGCCGAGGCAAGTGCGGTCGCTCCCAGACCCGCCAGGAAGACGGTGACGACCCAGGCGCCCTCCTGGTCCTGGGCCGAGCCCCAGAGGCCGGCGGTGCCCCCGGTCAGCGCGCCGAGCGCGAGTACGACGAACCCCAGCGCGAACAGCAGCCGCCCACGCCGTACGGGGGCATCGGCGCCCGGCACGAACACGGCGACGCCCCCGGCGGCCTCCACGGCCCGTTCCAGCTGCTCACCGCGCGCCCGCAGCCGTACGGCCACGACGGCCCAGGAGCCCAGCACGACCAGCACTCCGAAGCCGGTCAGCGCCCACGACTTCGAGGAGGCCTCCGCGGCGAGGGCGAGCAGCAGCAGGGGCGCGCCGACCCACACGAGCTCGGGCCGCGCGAGCACCCACAGCACGTACACCGCGAACCCCGCCGCGACGAACGGCCACAGGCCACCGGCCATCGCCACCAGGGCGCCCACGCACAGCACGAGGGTGGCGATGCCGGCCGCGACCGAGCGGCGCACCCGCAGGAAGGTCCAGCGCGGCGGCAGCGCGGCCGACCAGCCTGCCGCGCGAGCGGTGGTCCAGTCCTGGCAGCCGTCGGGTATGGAGGCGGAGGGCAGCCGCAACGACTCGTCGGGGAAGGCCACGCGGGTCAGCCGACCGCGAGCAGAATCGCCAGCAGGACCGCACCCGCGGCAGCGGGCGCCATGATCTCGTACGCCCATTTCACGGTCACCTCGCCCTGTGAGGTGGCCGCCTTCTCGCGGGCCTCCCACAGCTGGCCCAGGTCGTCCATGATCTGGTCGTTCTGGGCGCGGGTGGGGCCGGGCGGGATCAGGGGCATCCGTCCGCCGCGGCCACCGGCCTCGCGGGCCTCACGCATCTTGGCCCGGTTGGCCCGCTTGCGGGCGCGCAGCGAGACGGGGACGGCCCAGAGCTGGTACTTGGCGCCGGACTCGGCGACGACCTCGTTCGAGAAGCCCGACCGGAACCCGGCGACGGACCCCCAGGGCAGCACGACGACCCGGAACGGGTTGCGCACGCGCAGCCGGTGGTCGTTGGCGAGCACGACGGGCCGCAGCGTGAAGGCGATCACCAGCGGTACGGCGAAGAGCAGCGTGGCGAGCGCCAGCCACGGGGTCCGCCCGTGGCCGACGAACAGCGCGTCACCGCCGAGCCAGCCCGCGAGCCCGAGCAGCATCACGCCGGCCACGAGGGAGGAGGGTGACCGGTAGGCCCGGTCGGGAGACACGGGTTGCGCAGGGCCCTGCGCGGGCGACGGGTGGTCCGGGGTCGTCATGCCCCCGATTCTGCCCGACGCCTCGAACACCGCCCGCGCACGGTCCCGCCCCCACCGGAGTTCCCGGCACCCGAACGGTCCCGGCCCGGCCGCTTCACCCCTGCCCCACTCGCCTCCTTTCCGCTGATTCCTCGGGCTGTACAGCCGCTACGCGCGTAGATATGCTCGGCTTGTGACCATGCCCACCACTGCATCAACCGCACTCCCGCTCAAGGACGTGACCGCGTCCGACAGCACGCTGCGCCGCTACCTTCACGGGCTGCCCGGCGTCGACGCGGTCGGCCTGGAGGCGCGCGCCGCCTCCCTCGGCACACGTTCCATCAAGACGACCGCGAAGGCGTACGCCATCGACCTGGCCATCTCGATGGTCGACCTGACGACGCTGGAGGGCGCGGACACCGCCGGCAAGGTCCGGTCGCTCGGCGCCAAGGCCGTCCGCCCCGACCCGACCGACCGCACGGCCCCCGCCACGGCCGCGGTCTGCGTCTACCCCGACATGGTGGCCGTCGCGAAGGAGGCCGTCGCCGGGTCCACCGTCAAGGTCGCCTCCGTCGCCACCGCCTTCCCCGCGGGCCGCGCCGCGATCGGCGTCAAGCTGGCCGACGTACGGGACGCCGTCGCCGCCGGTGCCGACGAGATCGACATGGTCATCGACCGGGGCGCCTTCCTCGCGGGCAACTACCTGAAGGTGTACGAGGAGATCGTCGCCGTGAAGGAGGCCTGCGGGGCGTCCGCCCGGCTCAAGGTCATCTTCGAGACCGGCGAGCTGTCGACGTACGACAACATCCGGCGCGCCTCCTGGCTCGGCATGATCGCCGGAGCCGACTTCATCAAGACGTCCACCGGCAAGGTGGCCGTGAACGCGACGCCCGCGAACACCCTCCTCATGCTGGAGGCCGTACGCGACTTCCGCGCGCAGACCGGCGTCCAGGTGGGCGTGAAGCCGGCCGGCGGCATCCGCACGACCAAGGACGCGGTGAAGTTCCTGGTCGTGGTCAACGAGACCGTGGGCGAGGACTGGCTCGACAACCACTGGTTCCGCTTCGGCGCCTCCTCGCTGCTGAACGACCTGCTGATGCAGCGCCAGAAGCTGGCCACCGGCCGCTACTCCGGCCCCGACTACGTGACGGTGGACTGATCACCATGACCATCGAGAAGCGGTCATCCGCATTCGAGTACGCACCGGCGCCCGAGTCCCGCGCCGTCGTCGACATCGCCCCCTCCTACGGCCTGTTCATCGACGGCGAGTTCGTGGACGCCGCCGAAGGCAGGGTCTTCAAGACCATCTCCCCCTCCACCGAGGAGGTCCTCTCCGAGGTCGCGCAGGCGGGCGAGGCGGACGTCGAGCGTGCCGTGAAGGCCGCCCGCAAGGCCTTCGAGAAGTGGTCGGCACTCCCGGGCGCGGAGCGCGCCAAGTACCTGTTCCGCATCGCCCGCATCATCCAGGAGCGCTCCCGCGAGCTCGCCGTCCTGGAGACCCTGGACAACGGCAAGCCCATCAAGGAGACGCGCGACGCGGATCTCCCCCTGGTCGCGGCCCACTTCTTCTACTACGCGGGCTGGGCCGACAAGCTCGACCACGCCGGCTTCGGCGCAAACCCCAGGCCGCTGGGCGTCGCGGGCCAGGTCATCCCCTGGAACTTCCCGCTCCTGATGCTCGCCTGGAAGATCGCCCCGGCCCTGGCGACCGGCAACACGGTCGTCCTGAAGCCCGCGGAGACCACTCCCCTCTCGGCGCTGTTCTTCGCGGACATCTGCCGCCAGGCGGGCCTGCCCAAGGGCGTCGTCAACATCCTTCCCGGGTACGGCGACACGGGCGCCGCGCTCGTCGCGCACCCGGACGTCAACAAGGTCGCCTTCACCGGATCGACGGCCGTCGGCAAGGAGATCGCGCGCACGGTCGCGGGCACCCGCAAGAAGGTCACCCTCGAACTGGGCGGCAAGGGCGCCAACATCGTCTTCGACGACGCCCCCATCGACCAGGCGGTGGAAGGGATCGTCACAGGGATCTTCTTCAACCAGGGCCAGGTCTGCTGTGCGGGCTCCCGGCTCCTCGTACAGGAGTCGATCCAGGAAGAGTTGCTCGACTCGCTCAAGCGCCGCCTGTCCACGCTCCGCCTCGGCGACCCGCTGGACAAGAACACGGACATCGGCGCGATCAACTCCGCCGAGCAGCTCGCCCGGATCACCTCGCTCGTCGAGGCGGGCGAGGCGGAGGGCGCCGAGCGCTGGTCCCCGGCCTGCGAACTCCCGTCCTCCGGCTACTGGTTCGCCCCGACGCTCTTCACGAACGTCACCCAGGCGCACACCATCGCCCGCGACGAGATCTTCGGCCCGGTCCTCTCGGTCCTCAGTTTCCGCACCCCGGACGAGGCCGTCGCCAAGGCCAACAACACCCAGTACGGCCTGTCGGCGGGCATCTGGACCGAGAAGGGTTCGCGGATCCTCGCCGTGGCGAACAAGCTTCGCGCCGGCGTCGTCTGGTCCAACACGTTCAACAAGTTCGACCCCACCTCGCCCTTCGGCGGCTACAAGGAGTCGGGCTTCGGCCGCGAGGGCGGTCGCCACGGCCTGGAGGCGTACCTCGATGTCTGACCCCCGAGTGGACACACGACTGTCCGTCTTCAAGACCTACAAGCTGTACGTGGGCGGGAAGTTCCCGCGTTCCGAGAGCGGCCGGGTGTACGAGGTGAGCGACGCGAAGGGCAACTGGCTGGCGAACGCGCCCCTGTCCTCCCGCAAGGACGCCCGTGACGCGGTCGTCGCCGCGCGCAAGGCGTTCGGCGGCTGGGCCGGGGCCACGGCGTACAACCGGGGTCAGATCCTCTACCGCGTCGCCGAGATGCTGGAGGGCCGCAGGGAGCAGTTCGTCCGGGAGGTCGCGGACGCCGAGGGCCTGTCGAAGCCGAAGGCCACCGCCCAGGTGGACGCGGCGATCGACCGCTGGGTCTGGTACGCGGGCTGGACCGACAAGATCGCCCAGGTGGTGGGAGGCGGAAACCCTGTCGCAGGCCCCTACTTCAACCTCTCCTCCCCCGAGCCGACCGGTGTGGTCGTCGTCCTCGCCCCCCAGGAGTCGTCGTTCCTGGGCCTGGTGTCGGTGCTCGCCCCGGTGATCGCCACCGGCAACACGGCGATCGTGATCGCCAGCGAGAAGTCACCGCTTCCCGCGCTCTCCCTCGGCGAGGTCCTGGCCACCTCGGACGTACCGGGCGGAGTCGTCAACATCCTCTCCGGCCGTACGGCGGAGATCACGCCGTCGCTGGCCGCGCACCAGGACGTCAACGCGATCGACCTGGCGGGCGCGGACGAGGTCCTCGCGAAGGAGCTGGAGATCGCGGCGGCCGACAACCTCAAGCGCGTTCTCCGTCCACAGACTGTGGACAACGCGCAGTGGTTCGCGACCCCGGGCACCGAACGCATGACCGCCTTCCTGGAGACGAAGACGGTCTGGCACCCGACGGGTTCACTGGGCGCGTCGGGATCCTCCTACTAGGCCGGCCGCAGGCCGCCTGGTAGGGGCGCGGGGAACTGCGCGACCAGCCACAACGCACTCGCGCCCGGCAACGGTCAGCAGTTCCCCGCCCCTCCCCCGCACATCAACCGCACATCAACCGCCCACGACCCCCAAGGCCTCCCCCAGCACCGGAATGCGCCCGATCGACTGCGCCTGCGCAACAGGCCCGGTCACCATCTGCGAAGCAACCGGCTGGAAGTCGGCGAGCTGGGTGCCCACGCCGTTGTCGAGCGGGTCGACGCCCGTACCGGCGAGGGGGTTGGGCTTGAGGCCCTGGACCGCGCCCGTGACATAGCCGACCGAGCCGGTGAGCGCCGCCAGGCCCGACTGCGGGTCGATCCGGCCCAGCGAGGTGGTGGGGTTCATGCGAATGGCGTCCACCGCGGGTCCGCCCTCGGCGGCGGAGGCCGTCGCGGCACCCGCCCCCAGGGCAGCGCCGGTGGCCGCAAGGGCGATCAGGGCGCGCTGGGCGGTCTGGTTCTGGGTGGACGTACGTCGTGCCATGACTGGTGGCCGCCTTCTGGTGCGCCGGGTAATCGGATCGACACGTAGGGTAGTTGAGGTGTGACGCACCTTTCAAAGCCGACCCGCGGGGTCGGCAGGTGGGCGCCCGATGCCTCACACTGGTGTCTCGTGACCTCCCACCCGTCCATACCCACGCGAGTCGTGCTGCTCTGCGGCCCTTCAGGCTCCGGCAAGTCCCTCCTCGCGGCCCGTTCCGGTCTCCCGGTCCTGCGGCTCGACGACTTCTACAAGGAGGGCACCGACCCGACGCTGCCTCAGGTCCTGGGAAGCACCGACATCGACTGGGACCACCCCCAGTCGTGGGACGCGGAGACGGCGGTCACCGCGATCACCGAGCTGTGCCGCACAGGTCGCACGAACGTCCCGGTGTACGACATCTCGCTGAGCGCCCGTACGGGCGAGGAGAGCGTCGAGATCGGCCGGACCCCGCTGTTCATCGCGGAGGGCATCTTCGCCGCCGAGATCGTCGCGCGCTGCCGGGAGGAGGGCGTCCTCGCGGACGCGCTCTGTCTGAGCCGGGGGCCGGCCCGGACGTTCCGCCGGCGCTTCCTGCGGGATCTGCGCGAGGGCCGCAAGTCGGTGCCGTTCCTGCTGCGCCGCGGCTGGCGGCTGATGCGCGCCGAGCGCTCCATCGTGGCCCGCCAGACGGCCCTGGGCGCCCACGCGTGCGACCGGGACGAGGCCATGGGCAGACTGGCGGACGCGGCGGCCGACCGCCGTACACAGCCGAGCACGGCGGCCTGACCTCCGTACACGCAACACACGTACACGAAACGCACGCACGCACGCACGCACGAAAAGCGGGACTGGATGGACCCCCCGGCCCTCCAGTCCCGCTTCTTTTGTGCTTCCCCCGTGTGGTGCCACCCCCGCGGCCCCCCAGCCCCGGTGGTTCCCCCCGTTTACCACTTCCCCCGTCTACCGCTCCCCCGTTGAGCGGTGCTTCCCCCACACCCTCAGGCGACAAGCTCCCCGAAGGATTCCTCCTCGTCACGGCCGAAGCTGAGGACCTCGTCCTCACGCATCCGGCGGAGCGACCGCCAGATGCTGGACTTCACCGTGCCGACACTGATGTCGAGGATCTCCGCGATCTCCGGGTCCGTGCGGCCCTCGTAGTAACGAAGGACCAGCATGGTGCGCTGGAGTTCGGGGAGCCGGGCGAGCGCCTGCCACAGGACCGCGCGCAGTTCCGTGCCGCGCATCGCGTCCGTGTCGCCGGCCGTCTCCGGCAGTTCCTCGGTCGGGTACTCGTTCAGCTTGCGGCGACGCCACGCGCTGATGTGCAGATTCGTCATGGTGCGGCGGAGGTAGCCCCCGACCGCGGCCTTGTCGCTGATCCGCTCCCAGGCGCGGTACGTCGAGAACAGCGCGCTCTGGAGCAGGTCCTCGGCCTCGAAGCGGTCGCCGGTGAGGTGGTAGGCGGTTGCGTACAGGGAGGCGCGGCGCTCCTGGACGTAGGCGGTGAACTCCGCCTCCGACAGCGAACGACGCTCCCCCGTGGACTCCCTGTACGCGGCCCCCGTTAGCCCCGCCTCTTTCGTGGCGGTGCTGCCGCTTCCCCCCGTGTGTGCGTCAACCACCGACATGTACGTGGTGTGCTGACGCCCGGTGCCGCGAACGCACCCCCGCCCGTTCACGGCACCGGACTTCTCGGTGGTCCGGGTGACGTCGTGCAGACGCGTGATCACTGCGTTCGCGCTTGTGCTGTGCAGCGTGCTCATCTCGCGCCCCCCGTCGTGGACTTACCGTCTTCGGCTTGGTTCGTGGTGCTTCCTTGCCTGTGCCGAGAACTCTGCCCAAGCCACTTCATGACGGTGTCCGCCGACTGTCACAGGCGTGCAACAGGGCCACTTCTCAGGAACAGCACGGCGAACAACACAGGAAGGTCACAGAGTGACGCGGTAGAGGCCCACCGACACCCCGAAATCGCCCGACAAGCACCTGACAGTCGCAGCCCGGCCCGGCCATGGGCCAGAATGCATCCGTGCCTTCCCTGTTGCTGATCGAGGACGACGACGCCATCCGTACGGCCCTGGAGCTGTCTTTGACCCGCCAGGGCCACCGGGTCGCCACCGCTGCCACCGGTGAGGACGGTCTGAAGCTGCTGCGTGAGCAACGGCCGGATCTGATCGTCCTGGATGTGATGCTGCCCGGCATCGACGGATTCGAGGTGTGCCGACGCATCCGGCGCACGGACCAGCTGCCGATCATTCTGCTCACCGCGCGCAGCGACGACATCGACGTGGTGGTCGGGCTGGAGTCCGGCGCCGACGACTATGTCGTCAAACCGGTGCAGGGGCGGGTGCTCGACGCCCGTATCCGGGCCGTACTGCGGCGCGGGGAGCGGGAGTCCAACGACTCGGCGACCTTCGGTTCCCTGGTCATCGACCGGTCGGCGATGACGGTGACGAAGAACGGCGAGGATCTGCAGCTGACGCCGACCGAGCTGCGGCTGCTCCTGGAGCTGAGCCGGCGGCCCGGCCAGGCGCTGTCCCGGCAGCAGTTGCTGCGGCTGGTCTGGGAACACGACTACCTGGGCGACTCGCGGCTGGTGGACGCATGTGTGCAGCGGCTGCGCGCCAAGGTCGAGGACGTGCCGTCGTCGCCGACGTTGATCCGTACCGTCCGCGGGGTCGGCTACCGGCTGGACTCGCCTCAGTGACGAAACCGCAGGACAAGCTCCGTGGCTGGGCCGCGGCACGCAAGGCGATACTTTCCGGGCTGCGCTTCACGAGCCTGCGGCTGCGGCTGGTCGTGGTCTTCGGCCTGGTGGCGCTGACGGCCGCCGTGTCGGCGTCCGGGATCGCGTACTGGCTCAACCGCGAGGCGGTGCTCACCCGTACGCAGGACGCGGTGCTGCGCGACTTCCAGCAGGAGATGCAGAACCGCGCCGGCGTGCTGCCGCCCCATCCCACGCAGGACGAACTCCAGCACACGGCGGGCCAGATGGCCGCCAGCAGCCAGCGGTTCAGTGTGCTGCTGGTCGCCGAGGACGAGAGCGGACGGACGGTCGTCGGCAACTCCGGGGCGCTGGACCCCTTCTCCCTGGCGGACGTGCCCCAGTCGCTGCGTACGGCGGTCGGCAAGGAGCAGTCGATCACCTCGAACAACAAGTACCCGTACCACCTCTACTGGCAGCGGGTCATAGACGGCGACAAGCCGTACCTGGTCGCCGGCACGAAGGTGATCGGTGGCGGTCCGGCCGGCTACATGCTGAAGTCGCTGGAGCCCGAGGAGAAGGACCTCAACTCGCTGGCCTGGTCACTGGGCATCGCCACCGGCCTCGCGCTGATCGGCTCGGCGCTGCTCGCGCAGGCGGCCGCGACGACCGTACTGAAGCCGGTGCAGCGTCTCGGCATCGCGGCCCGGCGGCTCGGCGAGGGGAAACTGGACACGCGGTTGCGGGTGTCCGGCACGGACGAACTGGCCGACCTCGCCCGGACGTTCAACCACACGGCGGAGGCGCTGGAGACCCGGGTCGCCGACATGAGCGCCCGCGACGAGGCGTCGCGGAGGTTCGTGGCGGACATGTCGCACGAGCTGCGTACACCGCTCACCGCGATCACCGCCGTCACGGAGATCCTCGAAGAGGAGCTCGACGCGGAGACCGGCAGCGTCGACCCGATGATCGAACCGGCGGTACGGCTGGTGGTGAGCGAGACCCGGCGGCTCAACTCCCTGGTGGAGAACCTGATGGAGGTCACCCGCTTCGACGCGGGCACCGCCCGGCTGGTCCTCGACAACGTGGACATCGCCGACCAGATCACGGCCTGCATCGACGCCCGCGCCTGGCTGGACGCGGTCGAACTGGACGCCGAGCGCGGCATCATGTCGCTGCTCGACCCGCGCCGCCTGGACGTCATCATGGCCAACCTCATCGGCAACGCCCTCAAGCACGGCGGCTCGCCGGTACGGGTGTCGGTGCGCGCGTCCGACAACGATGCGGACAACGATGCCGACGGCGACCTGCTGATCGAGGTGCAGGACCACGGTCCGGGCATTCCCGAGGACGTCCTGCCGCACGTGTTCGACCGCTTCTACAAGGCGAGCGCCTCCCGCCCCCGCTCCGAGGGCAGCGGGCTCGGCCTGTCCATCGCCCTGGAGAACGCGCACATCCACGGCGGCGAGATCACCGCCGCCAACTCCCCGAAGGGCGGCGCGGTGTTCACCCTGCGGCTGCCCAGGGACCCGTCGGCACTGACGGAGACACCGGCCGAGCCGGACGGCGCGAACGGCAACGGGGAGGGCGCGTGACGCGCGTACGGGGTGTACAGGGCGTACGAGGTGCGCGGGGCGCACGCCGCTGGCCGGCCGTTCCGCTGCTCGGGGTGCTCGCCGTGCTGCTCACCGGATGCGGGATCCGGGCCACCGAGGTCCCGACGGACTTCGGTCCGGCGCCCTCCCGCGTCCCGTGCTCCCTCTCCGACGTCGCCGACTCCTCCGCACCGGACGTCGCCGCGGAGACGACCGCGGGCGTCCCGGTCCGGGTGTTCCTCCTGTGCGCCTCCCAGTTGGTGACCGTCGACCGGGCGGTGCGTGTCCCGGACGGGACGGCGGAGGCGGAGCGGCGCGTGCTGGTGGCCCAGGGGCTGCTGGACGAGCTGGCCAGGACCCCGTCGGCCAACGAGACCGGGGCCGGCTACACGACGGACGTACGCGGCGGGATGAGCGTGGACGGCCCCGGCCCGGGGGACCCCAAGGACGCCCTGCGCCTGAGCACCTCCCCGGCCGATCTCGCGTCGTACGCCCTCGCCCAGATCGTCTGCACGTTCTCCGACTCGGCCGCCGCCGAGGGGGACGGCTCCGTCGTCCTGGGCGGCCCGGACACCGACCCCCTGCGCCGGTACACGTGCACACCGGAGGTCCGTTCCCGGCCGGGGGCGCAGGTGCCGCCGTCGTCGGGCGTGGACGGCGGCTGAGCGCTGAGCGCCCCTCAGGGGCACGAGGAACTGCGCGACAAGCCCCCACCGACCCGCGGCCGAAGAGCCGTCCGTTCCCCGGAGGGCACCGCACAGGCCCCCGTGTGGCACACGACTCACTCGCCTGAACGGGGGCAACCCGGAACCGATCGTGCCGATGGCCGCGTCTTGGGGGACGTGCAGCGTCTTGGCTCGGTCGGCGAAAGTGCCGCCATTCGCATCCGTACGGCGGGAGGTGTCCTCCTCGTCGCCCATCTCGCGCTCGTCGCCTGGATCACGCTGCGTCCGCTCGACGTCCCGTGGCAACTGCCCGCCAACCTGCAGCCCTTCGCGGGCATACGGGCCGATCTGACCCTCGGCTGGCAGGAGGCGGCCCGGCGTATCGCGGAAGGGCTCGCGCTGCTGGCTCCGCTGGGTGTGCTGCTGCCGATGGCGGGCGGGCGGCTCGATGTCTCCCCGCTCGCCTCGCTCGTCCGTACGGTCATGGCCGGTGCCCTGATCTCGCTGGGCATCGAGCTGTTGCAGACCGGCGTGCCCGGTCAGGTCGTGGACGTCGACTCGCTGCTCCTGAACACGGTGGGCGTGGGCCTCGCGCATGTCGCCGTGGTACCCGCCGTACGGTCCTGGCTCCGCCGCAGGAGTGACCGCAGACGCCTGGCGGCCGTCCGCACGGAGGACGCGACTCAGGGTAGGACCCCGACGATTCCCAGGGTCGGGATCGCCCCGTAGAGCGACGCTTCGTCCGTTGTGCGTCCGTAACGTCGAGTGCAGATGAGGCGACCGGAAAAGGCCGGTCCTCTCACCGGACTCACCGAGGAGACGCCATGACCGCCCTTGCCCGCCCCACCAACGGCCGCATGATCGGCGGAGTGTGCGCCGCGCTGGCACGGCGCTTCGGCACCTCCGCGACGACGATGCGCGTGATCTTCGTGCTCTCGTGTCTGCTGCCCGGCCCGCAGTTCCTGCTCTACATAGCCATGTGGATCCTGCTGCCCTCCGAGAAGTACGAGAACAAGGCCCACGCCGCCTGGTAGACGGCACCCGGACGACCCGCTGGTACGCCGATGGGGCGCACCCCCGGCAAAGGGGTGCGCCCCATCGGCGCGTTCACGGGGTGGGTCAGCCGAGCGGAATGCCGTTCACCGGGAGGCCGTGCGTGGGCAGACCCTGGAGCGGGAGACCGCCGAGCAGACCGGCGACCGGCGCGGTCGGGCCCTCGGACACCAGCTTCGAGACGGCAGGCTGCGCGGCGGCAACGCCGGCGCCGACCGCGCTCTGCCCCTGGGCCACGGCCTCGGCGGCACCCGGCAGCGCCTTCGACGCGCTCTCCACGGGCAGCGTCTGGGTCACGGAGCCCAGCGCGGCGGAGTCCGGGAGGGCGGGCAGGGCCGGGGCGGCGTTGGCGGCACCCGCACCCGCCGCGGCGAAGGCGGCACCGAGAGCGGCGACACCGAGGGTCTTGGCAGCAGACTGCTTCATATTGAATGCGTCCTTGAATGCGAGACGGGGATGTGAGCGGTCCACGACCGTAATCACGAGAAGCCGCCCGCCGCAAACATCGAAAAGCGGTCGAGTCGCACCGACCCGACCGCTTCCCGGACCCCCGGATCAGTCCTGCGTCTCGACAGAACCGCTGGTGGAGGCGGTCTGCCGGAACAGCCATTCGGATTTCAGCTCGGCATATCCGGGCTTGATGACGTCATTGATCATCGCCAGTCGTTCATCGAAAGGAATGAATGCTGACTTCATAGCATTGACCGAGAACCATTGCAGGTCGTCGAGCGTGTAGTCGAATGCTTCGACAAGATGCTCGAATTCCCGGCTCATTCCGGTACCCGACATCAGCCGGTTGTCGGTGTTCACGGTCGCGCGGAAGTGCAGCTTGCGCAGCAGCCCGATGGGGTGCTCGGCGTAGGAGGCGGCGGCTCCGGTCTGGAGGTTGGAGCTGGGGCACAGTTCGAGGGGGATGCGCTTGTCCCGCACATAGGAGGCCAGGCGGCCGAGTTTCACCGAGCCGTCCTCCTGGACCTGGATGTCGTCGATGATGCGCACGCCGTGGCCGAGCCGGTCGGCGCCGCACCACTGGAGGGCCTGCCAGATGGAGGGGAGCCCGAAGGCCTCGCCGGCGTGGATGGTGAAGTGGTTGTTCTCGCGCTTGAGGAACTCGAACGCGTCGAGGTGCCGGGTGGGCGGGAACCCGGCCTCGGCACCGGCGATGTCGAACCCGACGACGCCCAGATCGCGGTACCGGTTCGCCAGCTCGGCGATCTCCAGGGAGCGGGCGGCATGCCGCATCGCGGTGAGCAGGGCGCCGACCCGGATGCGGTGACCGTTCTCCCGGGCCCGCCGCTCACCTTCCCGGAAGCCCTCGTTGACGGCCTCAACGACCTGTTCGAGGGTGAGCCCCGCTTCGAGGTGCTGCTCGGGCGCGTACCTCACCTCGGCGTAGACGACACCGTCCTCGGCGAGGTCCTCGGCGCACTCGGCGGCGACCCGGAAGAGGGCGTCGCGGGTCTGCATGACGGCGCAGGTGTGGGCGAAGGTCTCCAAGTACCGCTCCAGGGAACCGGAGTCGGCGGCGTCGCGGAACCAGGTGCCGAGCTTGTCGGGGTCGGTCTGGGGCAGCTGGGTGTAGCCCGTGTCGCGCGCCAGGTCGACGATCGTGCCGGGGCGCAGGCCGCCGTCGAGATGGTCGTGCAGCAGGACCTTGGGGGCACGGGCGATCTGGTCCGGGGTGGGACGGGGGCTCGGGGTGCTCACGCCGGACGCGCTCTGGGCCGTCTTCTGACTCGTCGTCCGATCACTCTGGCTCGTCATTTCCGCACTCTAACTCCTACGCGCGTAGATCACCTGTCCCGCTTCTCTCTTTCTTCTCTCATTTCTCCCCGCCCTCGCCTGTACGTTTCCGCCGATACGTAACGGTGACCGCGAGGACGGGTGGCGTACACCCGTGCTTCTGACACTGTTCTGTCATGGCACACCAAGTGACGCCGGTACGACAGGCCCGGCTCGGAAAGGCGTTGGGCCCGGAGCCGACGTCGGTCAGCGGCGTGGTCCTGCTGCTTCCCGGCGGTGACGAGGTATCGACCCGCAGGCCGTCGCCGATGCTCGCGGCCGCCTCCGTAAGGACGTTGGGCCGCCGGCTCGCCCGCGCGGGCCGTACGGACGGACTGGCCGTGCACGTCGTCCACTACCGCTACCGCGGCTGGAACGGCAGCGAGGCGCAGCTCGCGCACGACGCGCGATGGGCCGTCGACGAGGTCGTACGACGGTACGGCGACGTCTCCGTGTGCCTCGCCGGAGTCGACATGGGCGGCCGGGCGGCGCTGCACGCGGCGGACCACGAGGCCGTCAACTCCGTACTGGCGCTGGCGCCCTGGCTGCCCGAGGAGGATGTGGCGGCGCCGCCTGAACCGGTACGGCAGCTGACCGGACGGCGGGTGCTGATCGTGCACGGCACGAACGACGCACGCACCGATCCCGAACTGTCGTTCCGGTTCGCGGCGCGGGCGAAGAAGGCGAACCGGGACATCTGCCGGTTCGAAGTGCACTCGGACGGGCACGGGTTGCATCAGTACCGGCAGGAAGTGCACGCGCTGGCCGAGGACTTCGCGATGGGGGTGCTGTTCGGGCGGGGGTTCTCCCGGCCTGTGCAGGATGCGCTCATGGCTCCGCCGCCGCTGGGGTTGAGGATGCCGTTGGCTGCGGGGTTCGGGCGGTCTTTGCGGCGGTAGGTCTCGAGGGTTCTGGTCGAGTTCGGAGTGCGGGTTGCCTGTGGCTGGTCGCGCAGTTCCCCGCGCCCCTGAAAGCACGGCATCGCCCTCGGCCGAATGACAAGTTGCCCGTGCTCAGGGCAGCAGGTTGCCCTTTCTTGCCAGGAGGAACCGCTTGAAGGCGGCCACCGGCGGGGTGTCCGGGTGGCCGTCGAGCCAGGCGACCCCGATTTCCCTGGCTGCCCTCGGCGACGTGACCGTCAGTTCTGCGACTCCCGGGCGTGGGACTGCCGGAGGCGGGAGGAGAGCCACCCCCAGTCCTGCCGCCACCAGGCCCCTCAAGGTCTCCGCCTCCTCTCCCTCGAAGGCGATCCGGGGCCGGAAGCCGGCCTGCTGGCAGAGGTCGTCGGTGATGCGGCGGAGGCCGTAGCCGGGTTCCAGGGTCACGAAGATTTCCTCGGCCGCTTCGGCCAAGCGGACTCGTCTGCGGGTGGCGAGACGGTGGTCGGCGGGGACGACCAGGCGGAGTTTCTGTTCGTCCAGGCGGCGGGCGACCAGATCGGGGGCGTCCGGGACGGGCGATGTGAGGCAGAGATCCAGTTCGCCGGAGCGCAGGCGTTCGATCATGGCCTCGCCGTAGTTCTGTACGAGGGTGAAGCGGACGCGGGGATGGTCGGCGCGGAAGGCGTGCAGCAGGCCGGGGACGGTCTCGGCACCCATGGTGTGCAGGAAGCCGAAGGCGACCTTGCCGGTGGCGGGGTCGGCGTCGGCGCGTACCTCTTCGGCGGCCCGTTCGATCTCGGCGAGGGCCCGCTCGACGGAGGCGAGGAACGTACGGCCGGCGGGGGTGAGGGAGACGGTCCGTCCCCGGCGGGCGAAGAGATCCACGCCGAGGTCCTGTTCGAGGCGGACCATCGCCCGGGAGAGCGTCGACTGCGGGACCTGCATCTCCTGGGCGGCGCGGGTGACGTGCTCCGTACGGGCGACTCCGGCGAAGTAGGACAGGCGTGGGGCGAGGGCGGTGACAATGTCTTCCGTGTCACTGGACGGTGACAGGCGGGCTGCTGACCTCTGCTGATGCACCATGGGAACGATTATGGGGTTTCCGTGCATTGGACGGATGAACGGGGGCGTACGTAACTTCGAGGCATGCCTGCTGCCAGTACCGGGGCGGCCACGATCGTGGCCGCCGCCCCTCCGTCGCTCCCCTCGCTCCCCGTCGTCGACTCCCGTATGGCCCCGGGTGGGCCCGGCTACCGGCGGATGAGCTTCGCGCTCTTCCTGGCGGGTGTCGCGACCTTCGCCCTTCTCTACTCCACGCAGGCACTGCTGCCGTTGATCTCCGTCGAGTTCGGGGCGGCTGCGAGCGACGCGAGCTGGACGGTGTCGGCGGCGACCGGTGCGCTGGCCCTGTTCGTTCTCCCGATGAGCGCGCTGTCGGAACGGTTCGGTCGGCGAACGGTGATGACCGGGTCGCTGGCCGTGGCGGCGACGGTCGGACTGCTGGTGCCCTTCGCCCCGTCGCTGGGCGCGCTGGTCGCGCTGCGGGCGGTGCAGGGTGCCGCGCTGGCCGGGCTGCCCGCGTCGGCGACGGCGTATCTGGCCGAGGAGGTCCGACCCAAGGCGCTGATCACGGCGATCGGCCTGTTCGTGGCCGGCAACAGCGTGGGCGGGATGAGCGGCCGGGTCATCACGGGCTGGGTCGCGCAGGAGTGGGGCTGGCGGGTCGCGGTCGCCGTGATCGGCGTCGTGGCGGTGAGCTGCGCGGTGGCCTTCCGGCTGCTGCTCCCCGCGCCGCGTCACTTCCGCAAGGGCTCGCTGCGGCCCCGGGTGCTGGCGCGCACGGTTCGTACGCATCTGTCGAACCCGTTGCTGCGGCGCCTGTACGCGATCGGCGCGCTGTTCATGACGGTGTTCGGCGGGGTCTACACGGTCATCGGGTACCGCCTGACGGAGGCGCCCTTCAGCCTGCCGCAGGGCATCGTCGGCTCGGTCTTCCTGGTGTACCTGGTGGGTACGGTGTCGGCGTCGACGGCGGGGAGGCTGGTGGGCAGGCTGGGGCGGCGGGGCGCGCTGTACCTGGCCGGCGGTACGACGACGGCAGGCCTGCTGCTGTCCCTGTCGGACGACCTGGCGCTGGTTCTGCTGGGCCTGGTGCTGATCACGGCGGGGTTCTTCGCGGGGCACGCGGTGGCGTCGTCGGCGGTGAGCCACACGGCGAAGGTGGGGCGGGCTCAGGCGTCGGCGCTGTACCAGTCGGCGTACTACATCGGCTCCAGCGCCGGCAGTACGTTGGGAGCGGTGGCGTTCCACGCGGGCGGCTGGTCGGGGACGGTGGCGTTGGGGCTTCTGGCGGTGCTCGGCGTGGTGACAGTCACGGTGATGGGGTCCCGGGCTGCGCGGAGTGTGCGGGTGCCCGCGACGGCGTGACCGAGGCTTCCTTCTTCGCCCCCGCCGCCCCTACCCGTCCCATCCTTCTGGGGCTCCGCCCCAGACCCCGCTCCTCAAACGCCGGAGGGGCTGGATTGTCAGCCCGTCCGGCGTTTGAGGACGAGCGCGCTCAGCGCGATGGGGGGTCTGGGGGCGCAGCCCCCAGGAACAGGATGGGACGGGTAGGGGCGGCGGGGGCGAAACCCTTCTCACCTGCACCTTTTCCCACTCCCCGGGCCGTTGTCAGTGGGCTGCGCTAGCTTCTTCGTGTTGGGTCGCGATGAGGCGACGAAGGCAGCCATGGGGTGGGTTGGCGATGGGCGACAGTACGGCTACTGCGACAGATCTCGACGTACAACTGGAACGGCACCGCGTCGAGCTGACCGGGTACTGCTACCGCATGCTCGGCTCCTCCTTCGAGGCCGAGGACGCCGTACAGGACACCATGGTCCGCGCCTGGCGGAACTACGAGAAGTTCGAGGGCCGGTCGAGTCTCCGTTCGTGGCTGTACCGCATCGCCACGAACGTCTGCCTGGACATGCTGACCGCCGGCAACAAGCGCGCCCGCCCCATGGACCTCACGGACTCCACCCCTCTCGCCCGGGCCGCCCTCTCCCCCCGCCCCGACAACACCTGGCTGGAACCGATGCCGGACGCCCGTGTGCTGCCCACCGTCGAGGACCCGGCGGAGGCCGCTGTGGCCAAGGAGTCCGTGCGGCTGGCCTTCATGGCCGCCCTGCAGCAACTGCCCGCGAAACAACGGGCCGTGCTGATCCTCCGCGAGGTGCTGGCCTGGAAGGCGAGCGAGGTCGCCGAACTTCTCGACACCTCGGTCGCGTCCGTCAACAGTGCCCTCCAGCGGGCCCGGGCGACCCTCGCCGAGCGCGACAGCGCCGTAGCCGGGGTTGGTGCCCATGCCGCCGTGTCCGACCCGCTCAGCGAGGAGCAGCGGAAACTGCTCGACCGCTATGTCGCCGCGTTCGAGGGATACGACATGGCGGCGCTCACCGCGCTGCTGCACGAGGACGCCGTCATGACGATGCCGCCGTTCGACCTGTGGCTGACCGGGCCGGAGGACATCACGGGCTTCATGACGACACTCGGCGCCGCCTGTGCGGGCTCGCACCTCGTGCCGGTCGCCGTCAACGGACTGCCCGGCTTCGCCCAGTACAAGCCGGACGAGGAGACGGGCGGCTACTCCCCCTGGGCGGTCCAGGTGCTGGAGATCTCAGACGGCCGGATCACCGGGTTCCACTGCTTCCTCGACACCAAGCGCTGGTTCCCGCTGTTCGGTCTCCCCCTCTCGCTCCCTCTCGACCTCGACGTCGAAGCCGAGACCGACCAGGTCGAGGAAGGCGAGTAGGGCCGGCGCCGGGTCCCGGAGGCATATCCGGCCTCCGGCCCGGCGGGCAGCCAGCTGGAGCCGGGCCAGCAGCTCCAGCGTGCCCAGCCCCGGCGGCCCCAGCCCCGCCACATCGCACACCACGACCGGATCACGACCATCACCACCGTCGGTCCCCAACAGCGCACGGACGTCCTCGCACAGCCCCGCCACCCCTTCACGGGTGACGGGGCCGGCCAGCACGAGTACAGCGGGTGTCATGGCGTCCACGAACGGTAGACCGCACGGGCGCCCGTAACTCATCGCCCACCTGTCGCCCACCCGACGAAGCCCACCCGTTGAGATCGCTTTGACGCGTGCCCCTCCTCCCCCGGAGGGTTGCGTGTATGCCCCACGAACCGACCCCGCCCGTGATACCCCACGGCCGCCCCTCCTCCGGACTCACGAAGGAGGCCTCGTGCAGGGCGTGCTGACCGGGTTCGCGGTGATCGCCGTGGTCATCGGCGTCGGCTATCTCATCGGGCTGCGCGGCTACCTCGGGGACAACGGACGCGAGGTCCTGACCAAGCTCGCCTTCCACGTCGCCACCCCGGCCCTGTTGTTCACCACGCTCGCCCGCGCCGACCTGTCGGTGATCTTCTCCAGCCGGCTCCTGATCACCGCGCTGAGCACGATCGCGGCGGCGAGTGTCTTCATCGCGGTGGGCGTCGTACGCCGCTGGGGTGCCGGACGTACGACGATCGGCGCCCTCTGCTCCAGTTACGTCAACTCCGGCAACCTCGGTATCCCGATCGCCGTGTACGTGCTGGGCGACGCCTCGCTCGTCGCGCCGGTGCTGCTGTTCCAGACGATCGTGGTCACACCGATCGCGCTGACCGTCCTCGATCTGACGACCACCGGTGAGAAGCACCCGCTGTGGCGGCAGTTGATCACGCCGTTGCGCAATCCCGTCGCCGTCGGTTCGCTGTCCGGGGTGCTGGTGTCGGCGACGGGGCTCGGCGTTCCCGCGCCCGTCCTGGACCCGCTGACCCTGATCGGCAACATGTCCGTGCCCGCGGTGCTGCTGGCCTTCGGTATCTCGCTGTCCGCCAGCACCTGGCCGTTGCGCGGCTCCGAGCGGACTCCCGTACTGCTGTCGGTCGCCCTGAAGTCGGTGGGCCAGCCGGTGGCCGCCTGGGCGCTGGGTGCGGGGGTCTTCGGTCTGCACGGCGCGCCCCTGCTCGACGTGGTGGTGACCTCGGCGCTGCCCGCCGCCCAGAACCTCTTCACGTACGCGGGCCGCTATCGCGTGGCGGAGACCCTGGCCCGCGAGTCGATCCTGCTGTCGACCATCCTCGCCGTGCCCGTGCTGGTGGTCGTCGCGGCCCTGCTGGGCTGAGCGGATGCGCCCGGGCAGGGGATCCACTCCCCCACCCGGGCGCCGGTACGCTCGCTCCGCCCCGCTACCGGCTCAGGCGATCCGCTCCAGCACCACCGGCGCCGCCGCGAAGTCCGTGCCCGCCGCGCCGATGTCGTACGAGCCCTCGACCGCCTGGAGCGCGTACTCGAAGCGCTCCGGGGTGTCCGTGTGGAGGGTCAGCAGGGGCTGGCCCTCCGTGACCGTGTCGCCCGGCTTGGCGTGCAGCTCGACGCCCGCGCCCGCCTGCACCGGGTCCTCCTTGCGCGCACGCCCCGCGCCGAGCCGCCAGGCGGCGACGCCGACGCCGTACGCGTCCAGCCGGGACAGGACGCCCGAGGACGGCGCCTTGATGACGTGCTGTTCCTTCGACGTCGGCAGCGGGGCGTCCGGGTCGCCGCCCTGGGCCGCGATCATCCGGCGCCACACGTCCATCGCCGAACCGTCGGCCAGCGCCTTCGCCGGGTCCGCATCCTTCACGCCGGCCGCGTCGAGCATCTCGCGGGCCAGGGCGAGCGTCAGTTCGACCACGTCCGCGGGGCCGCCGCCCGCCAGGACCTCGACCGACTCCCGTACCTCCAGCGCGTTGCCCGCGGTCAGGCCGAGGGGCGTCGACATGTCGGTGAGGAGGGCCACCGTCCTGACCCCGTGGTCAGTGCCCAGGCCCACCATCGTGGACGCCAGTTCCCGCGCGTCCTCGATGGTCTTCATGAAGGCGCCCGTGCCCACCTTGACGTCCAGCACCAGGGAGCCGGTGCCCTCCGCGATCTTCTTCGACATGATCGACGAGGCGATCAGCGGGATCGCCTCGACCGTGCCGGTGACGTCCCGCAGCGCGTACAGCTTCTTGTCGGCCGGGGCCAGACCGTCGCCCGCCGCGCAGATCACCGCGCCGGTCGTGTCCAGGACGTGCAGCATCTCCTCGTTCGACAGCAGCGCGCGCCAGCCCGGGATCGACTCCAGCTTGTCCAGCGTGCCGCCGGTGTGGCCGAGGCCGCGACCCGAGAGCTGCGGTACGGCTGCGCCGCAGGCCGCGACCAGGGGGGCCAGCGGGAGGGTGATCTTGTCGCCGACGCCACCCGTGGAGTGCTTGTCGGCCGTCGGGCGGGACAGCGAGGCGAAGTTCATGCGCTCGCCGGACGCGATCATCGCCGCCGTCCAGCGGGCGATCTCGCGGCGGTTCATGCCGTTCAGCAGGATCGCCATGGCGAGCGCGGACATCTGCTCGTCGGCGACCACACCGCGCGTGTAGGCGTCGATGACCCAGTCGATCTGCTCGTCGCTGAGTTCGCCGCGGTCCCGCTTGGTGCGGATGACGGAGATGACATCCATCGACAGCATCGTCATGGCTTGGCTTCCTTCCGGTGGTTCTGCGAAACTGTGCGGCCCCCCTGAGACCGAGCGATCGCCAACTCAGGGGGGCCGTACGGGAGTTACTTGGTGAGATGGTCCGGGCCGAAGGCCTGGGGGAGCATCTCCGAGAGGGGCAGGATGCCCGCCGGGGTCTCCAGCAGCAGGGTCGCGCCGCCGAACTCGTACAGCAGCTGCCGGCAGCGGCCACAGGGGACGAGGACCTCGCCCTTGCCGTCCACGCACGTGAAGTGCGTCAGCCGGCCGCCGCCCGTGAGCTGGAGCTCGGAGACCAGGCCGCACTCGGCGCACAGACCGATCCCGTACGACGCGTTCTCCACGTTGCAGCCCGAGACCGTGCGGCCGTCGTCGACCAGGGCCGCGACGCCGACCGGGTAACCGGAGTAGGGGGCGTACGCCCGGGACATCGCGTCCCGGGCCACCGCCCGCAGCTTCTCCCAGTCGACCGGTTCGGCGTTCGCGGACTCGGCCGCCGTCACTTGCCCTGGCCCTTCCGGTAGCGCATGCCGTCCGCTTTGGGCATCCGCAGACGCTGCGCGGACAGCGACAGCACCAGCAGCGTGACGACGTACGGCGTGGCACCCACGAAGTCGCTCGGAACCTCGTCGGTGGTCAGGTACCAGACCAGGACCGCCACGGCCACGACGGCACTGATGACACCCTGGACGAGAGCCTTCTTGTAGAGCTTCCAGCCGGCCATCGCCAGGAGGAGCACGAACAGCAGCAGGAGCAGCGCGTGGACGGTCTCGCCGCCGCTGCGCAGCTGAAGCGCGTCCGAGTAGCCGAACAGGCCCGCGCCCATGGCGAGACCGCCGGGCCGCCAGTTGCCGAAGATCATGGCGGCGAGACCGATGTAGCCGCGCCCACCGGTCTGGCCCTCCAGGTAGGTGTGCGAGGTGACCAGCGCGAGGAAGGCGCCACCGAGGCCGGCGAGGCCGCCGGAGACGGCCACGGCCGCGTACTTGTACTTGTAGACGTTGACGCCGAGAGACTCCGCGGCGACCGGGTTCTCACCGCAGGAGCGCAGACGCAGGCCGAACGGGGTGCGCCACAGCAGCCACCAGCTGGCGACGAACAGCGCGATCGCCAGGACCGTCACCACGGACAGGTCGGTGACCAGACCGCCGAGGATGCCGGCGATGTCGGAGATCAGGAACCAGTGGTGGTTCTCGACGGAGTGCAGCCCGCTGGAGAGGCCGGGGACGTCGAAGCTGGGAAGCGAGTCCACGGGCGGCGACTGCTTGGGGTTGCCGCCCGCGTCGGCCGCCTTGCCGTCCACGAAGAAGATCTTGGCGAGGTACTGGGTGAAGCCGAGCGCGAGCAGGTTGATCGCGACACCGGAGACGATGTGGTCGACGCCGAAAGTGACGGTCGCGACCGCGTGCAGCAGGCCGCCCAGGACACCGAAGCCGACGCCGCACACCACGCCGAGCCAGGGGCTGGACTGCCAGCCGATCCAGCCGGCGCCGAAGGTGCCGAGGATCATCATGCCTTCGAGGCCGATGTTGACCACACCGGCCCGCTCGGACCACAGACCGGCGAGGCCGGCGAGGCCGATCGGCACGGCGAGGCTGAGCGCGGCGGAGACCTGGCCCTCGGAGGTGAGCTGGTCGGATCCGGAGATGACCCGGACCGCGGCGACGAGCAGCAGCGCTCCGGCGACGATCATCAGGATCTGGCCGAGCGAACGGCCCGACCGGGGCGCGGCATTGCCCGCCTTGGGTGCCGCGGGGGGCGGCGTGTCGGTCATCGTGGCAGTCATCACGCCACCTCCTGCTTCTGGGTCGGGGCTGCGGCCTGGGCGGCGAGCTCGGCGCCGACCCGCTGCTGCTGGCGCTTGAGTCCGTAGCGTCGTACGAGCTCGTAGGCGATGACGACGCACAGGACGATGACGCCCTGGATGACGCCGAGGATCTCCTTGTCGTAGCCCTCGAACTCCAGGTGGTTGGTGGTGCGTTCCAGGAAGCCCCACAGCAGTGCGGCGAGGGCGATGCCGACCGGGTTGTTGCGGCCGAGCAGCGCGATGGCGATGCCGGTGAAGCCGATGCCCACGGGGAAGTCGTTGCTGAACTGGTGGCTGTCGTTGAGCAGGGTCGGCATGCCGATCAGACCGGCCACCGCGCCCGAGATCACCATGCTGGTGGCGATCATCCTCTTCACCGAGACACCGCTCGCGGCGGCGGCGGACTCGGACTGGCCGACGGTGCGCAGGTCGAAACCGAAGCGGGTCCGGCCGAGCACGAACCAGTAGGCGATGCCGACGACCACGGCGATGACGATGAAGCCCCACAGCTCGCCCGCGGCGCCGGTGTCGATCTGGAAGAAGTACGACGACTCCGGCAGCGGCGTCGTGGAGACGACCGTGCCGCCTGCCTGGAGCTCGGCGAGCTTTCCGGGCTGGAGCAGGTAGCCGATGATCGCGGTGGCGATCGAGTTGAGCATGATCGTCGAGATGACCTCGCTGACCCCGCGGGTCACCTTCAGGATGCCCGCGATGGCCGCCCACAGGGCACCGGTCACCATCGCGCACAGCATGATGAGCGGGATGGAGATCCAGCCCGGCGTGGTCAGCGCGCCGCCGAGGACGGCGGCGAAGAACGCGGCGATCCGGTACTGGCCGTCGACGCCGATGTTGAACAGGTTCATCCGGAAGCCGATGGCCACCGAGACGCCCGCCAGGTAGTACGTCGTCGCCTTGTTCAGGATGTAGATCTGGCTGTCGCTGGCGGAACCGTAGGTCACCATGTCGCTGAAGGCGGCGCCCGGGTTCTTGCCGGTGGCGAGGATCACCAGGGTGGTGACGACGAGCGCGGCGACGACCGCCAGCACCGGCGCCGCGATACCGAGGAGCAGCCGCTCCCTGTCGATGCGTTGCGTCAGCTTCTTCATCGGGCGTCGTCCTCTGTGCTCTCCGGGCCGGAGGCCTCTGTGTGCTCCAGGTGGCCGGTGGCCGCGCCCGTCATGGCGGAGCCCAGTTCCTCGGGGGTGATCGTGGCGGGGTCGGCGTCGGCGACCAGACGGCCGCGGTACATCACCCGCAGGGTGTCGGAGAGCCCGATGAGCTCGTCCAGGTCCGCGGAGATCAACAGCACGGCCAGGCCCTCTCGGCGGGCCTCGCGGATGTGATCCCAGATCGCGGCCTGCGCGCCGACGTCCACACCGCGGGTGGGGTGGGCGGCGATGAGCAGCTTGGGCGCGTGGCTCATCTCGCGGCCGACGATCAGCTTCTGCTGGTTGCCGCCGGAGAGGGAGCCGGCGGTGACGTCGATGCCGGGGGTGCGGACGTCGTACGCCTCGATGATGCGCTCGGTGTCGGTGCGGGCCGCCTTGATGTCGAGCAGCTGGCCGCGGGAGTTGGGCTTCTCGGTGACGTGGCCGAGGATGCGGTTCTCCCACAGCGGGGCCTCGAGGAGCAGGCCGTGGCGGTGGCGGTCCTCGGGGATGTAGCCGACCCCGGCCTCGCGGCGGCGGCGGGTGGGCACGTGGGAGATGTCGGTGTCGTCGAGGACGATGGTGCCGCCGTCGGGGTCGCGGATGCCCATGATCGCCTCGACGAGCTCGGACTGGCCGTTGCCCTCCACGCCGGCGATGCCGAGGACCTCGCCCTTGTGGATGGTGAAGGAGATGTCGTCGAGGATGACGCGCTCGACACCGTCGAGGTCGGTCTGGGCCAGGCTCAGGCCGTCCAGCTTCAGGAGCGGGACGTCCGTGACCGTGGACTCCTCGGTCTCCGGAGTGGGCAGTTCGCTGCCGACCATCAGCTCGGCGAGCTGCTTGGGAGTCGTACCGGCGGGCTCGACCGTGCCGACGGTGGTGCCGCGGCGGATGACGGTGATCTCGTCGGCGACCGACAGGACTTCGCCCAGCTTGTGGGAGATGAAGATGACGGTGAGGCCCTCGGCCTTCAGCTCGCGCAGGTTGTCGAAGAGGGCGTCGACCTCCTGCGGCACGAGGACGGCGGTGGGCTCGTCGAGGATGAGGGTCTTGGCGCCGCGGTAGAGGACCTTGACGATCTCCACGCGCTGCCGGTCGGCGACGCCGAGCTCCTCCAGGAGGACGTCCGGGCGGACGTTCAGGCCGTACGCGTCGGAGATCTCCCTGATCTTCGTACGGGCCTTGGCGCCGATGCCGAACAGCTTCTCCGCGCCGAGGACGACGTTCTCCAGCACGGTGAGGTTGTCGGCGAGCATGAAGTGCTGGTGCACCATGCCGATGCCGCGGGCGATGGCGTCGGCGGGGTTGTGGAAGGTGACCGTCTCGCCGTTCACCGTGATGGTGCCCTCGTCCGGCTGCTGCATGCCGTAGAGGATCTTCATCAGGGTGGACTTGCCGGCGCCGTTCTCACCGCACAGGGCGTGCACGGTGCCGGTGCGGACGGTGATGTCGATGTCCTTGTTGGCGACGACGCCGGGGAATCGCTTGGTGATGCCGCGCAGTTCGACGGCAGCGGGAGGGCTGGACGCGTTGATGGCGCACTCTCCTCGGGGGAAAGGGGCTGCATAGGGGAGGCCAGGCGTCGGCGACGCTAGCGCGGCAACTCGATGCTACACGCGTAGAGTTGACACATTGTTATGGCTCGGCGAGAGGGTCGAGGTGCACCGTCTCGCCGAGCCGGGGTTCCCGCAGGAACCGTCAGGTCAGACGGTGGTCTTGACCGTGATGGTGCCGTCGACGATCTTCTTCTTCGCGGCGTCCAGCTGCGTCTGGATGTCGTCGATGAAGCCACCGCTGGTGGCCAGGCCGACACCGCCCTTGGCGAGCGAGTAGACCTGGTTGCCGGTCAGCGGCGTGCCGTCGTGGACGGACTTGACGAAGTCGTAGACGCCGACGTCGACGTTCTTGACCATCGAGGTGAGGATCGACTCCTTGTACTTGCTCAGACCCTGGATGTTGTACTGGTCCGAGTCCACGCCGATGGCCCAGGCACCCTTGACGCCGGAGACGGCCTCGATCGCGCCGTTGCCGGAGGAGCCGGCCGCGCTGTAGATCACGTCGGCGCCCTTGTCGAGCTGGCCGGACGCGGCCTCCTTGCCCTTGTCGGGGCTGGCGAAACCGGAGAAGTCGGAGCCGCGGGTCAGGTACTGGACCTCGACCTTGACCTTGGGGTTGGTGTCCTTGACGCCCTGGACGTAGCCCGCCTCGAACTTCTTGATCAGCGGGGTGTCCACGCCACCGATGAAGCCGACGTGGTCCTTCTTGGTCTTCAGCGCCGCGGCGACACCGGCCAGGTAGGAGCCCTGCTCCTCGGTGAAGGTGATGCTGTCGACGTTCTTGGCGGTCGCGACCGCGTCGATGAGGCCGAAGCTGACCTTCGGGTACTTGGCGGCGACCTTGTCGACCGAGGTCGCGTAGGAGAAGCCGACGGCGACGATCGGGTTGTAGCCGGCGTCCGCCAGGTCGGTCAGGCGCTGCTCACGGTCGGCCTCGGTGTCGGAGCTCTTGGCGGTCAGCTCCTTGAGGGAGCCGCTGAACTCCTTCTCGGCCTTGTCGGCGCCGCGCGCGGCGGAGTCGTTGAAGGAGCGGTCACCACGGCCGCCGACGTCGTAGGCGAGGCCGATCTTGACGCCGCCCTTGGCGCCGTCCGACGACGACGAGGAGGAGGCGCTGTCGTTCTCGGAGGAGGTGCTGCCACAGGCAGTGGCAGTCATTGCGAGAGCTGCGGTCGCGATACACGCAGCGGAAAGCTTGGCTACCCGGCGCACGGGAGGCTCCTTCACCTGACCTGAGCGCCGTGTCGGCGCTTCATGTGAGCACGATGCCAGTGCTCGGGCCCGGACGCCCTGGTGGCGTCGGCTTCGCGGCATCGTAACGCGCGTAGATGTCAGAAAATAACCCATGGGGAAGCCGTTATCGATTCGAGGCAAACGCCTTCTGAACTCGCGCTCTTACGGCTTCCGCGCCGACAGTTTCCGATGGCGCACGATTGGCTTACAACCGTGTTGCGCCAATCGACGCAGCGGCTCCCGAAGGAGCCGCCGCCCGCTCGAGAGGACCGGTCGCCCTTCCCGGCGATGTCGCAGGCCAGGGCCGGCCCCAGGTTCTTGCCACCCTCGCTGGTGGACCCACCGGACGGGCCGCCACGGGCGGACACAGCGACTGCGAGGGCTACGAGGACTGCGACTACGGCACCCGCAACGGCGACGGGAGAAGTTCGCCCTGCCAGTATCACCCGACCGACCCAGGAAGGCGCCCGGCGCCGAACCCGAGCGGCGCACACGCGGGAAGCGATGCCAGCCGGGCACGCCAAGGGGCGCCGGGAGAGACGTGCACTGACCGAAGATTGACCGAAGCCGGGCGAAAATTGACCGCGTGCAGACAAAGGCAAAACTGGGCCCGTCCTACCTTCTGACCCATGCCCCCACAGCCACCGCCTCCCCCCTGGGCCGCCGCCACCCGCCCCGCCCGCCCCACCCTCCCGGTGCTGCCCTACCGCAAGCCCACCAAGGGCCGCGACTACTGGGTCCTGGACGATGTCCTGCCCGGCGTGGACGCCGTGCGCGAGCGGTGTCTCGCCAAGGACGACTGGACGAAGGGCCACCCCTACACCTCGGAGAGCTGGCCCGGGCTGCGGGCCATGCCGGGTCTCGAACCGGCCGAGCTGGGGCGGATCGAGCAGCTGGTGAGGCGGGCGACCGGTGCGAAGGAACTCTGGGTGCAGAGGACTCCCAGCGGCGGCACCCTCAACCACAACTGCGTCCAGGTGGTGGGCGAGGGCGAGAGCACGCCCCGCCCGCACACGGACTCACGGTCGCTGTGCCGGTACGCGGCAGTGCTCTACCTCAACCCGGGCGTCCCCAAGGACTGCGGCACCAGCTTCTTCCGCCAGTCCCTGCCCGGCGGGCGGCTCGGCGGCAACACGGTCCAGGCCCCGCACAACAACCTGGTCGACGCGCTGGGCACCCGGTTCGTCGCCCCGGACGCCTTCGAGGAGGACGTCCGGGTCCCGCACAGGTACAACCGCCTGCTCCTCTACAACGCCAACCTCGTGCACAGCGCGACCGGTTACTGCGGGACGACACTGGAGGAGAAGCGGATGACGGCCGTCTTCTTCTGGATGGCGTGAGCCCCTCCGGGAGACAAGACGCCCAGCAGGCACCGTTCCCCGGCCTTCCTACTTCTGTCGCTCCTGCGCGTCGATCAGCGCGGCGGCGGTGAACAGTTCCACACCGACCGTGATCGCGTACTCGTCGGCGTCGAAGTCACCCTGGTGCAGGTCGCGTACCCCCCGCTCCCCCGGCCTGCGCACACCGAGCCGGGCCATCGCGCCGGGCACGTGCTCCAGATACCAGGAGAAGTCCTCGCCGCCGAGGCTCTGCGCGGTGTCCTCCACGGAGTGGAGGCCACGCCGGACGGTCATGGCGTCGCGCAGCAGCTCCGTGACGTCCGCGTCGTTGACGACGGGCGGCACCCCGCGCACGTAGGTGATCTCCGACTTGGCCCGGTAGAGGTTGGCGATCTCGTCGATCGCCGCGTGGACGAGGTCGGGGGCCTGGTGCCAGGTGTCGAGGTCGAGGCAGCGGACGGTGCCGGAGAGCTCGGCGTGCTGCGGGATCACGTTGCAGGCGTGGCCCGACTCGATCCGCCCCCAGGTCACGGAGAGCCCGCTGCGGGCGTCGACGCGCCGGGCGACGAGCGCGGGCACGTCGGTGGCGACCCGGGCGACGGCGGTGACGAGGTCGGTGGTGAGGTGGGGGCGCGCGGTGTGGCCTCCGGCGCCGTCGAGCGAGACCTCCAGGCGGTCGCAGGCGGAGGTGATGGGGCCGTGGCGCAGCCCGATCCGCCCGGCGTCGACCTTCGGGTCGCAGTGCACGGCGATGATCCGGCCCACCCCGTCGAGCGCGCCGCACTCGATCGCGTCGGCGGCACCGCCGGGCAGCACCTCTTCGGCGGGCTGGAAGAGCAGCCGCACCGGCCGCGGCAGGGCGCCCTGCCGGTGCAGTTCGGCGAGGACGAGCCCGGCGCCGAGGACGACGGTGGTGTGCACGTCGTGGCCGCAGGCGTGGGCGCGGCCGGGCACGGTGGAGCGGTACGCGCAGTCACTCTTCGTGTCCGGGATGGGGAGGGCGTCGATGTCGGCGCGCAGGGCGAGTACGGGCACGGCGGTGCCGTCGGCCCGGCCCTCGGGGTCGACGCCGATGTCGCCGATGTCACAGATGAGCCCGGTTCCGGTGGCGAGCACGCGCGGCTTGAGGCCGGCCTTCTCAAGGCGTGCCTTGATCGCGGCGGTGGTGCGGAACTCCTGGTTGCCGAGCTCCGGGTGCATGTGCAGGTCGCGTCGGAACGCGACGAGTTCGGCGCGCAACGCCTCCGGCAGCGTGCCGGCGAGCGCGGCTCCCCCGGGGAGATCGGCCTCGGACTCTCGGGACATCAATTGGTTCACCCCATGAAGGGTAGGACGCCCGGGCGGTCAACTGACCAGGATCAACAAAATTTCAACCTGTTAGAGGAAGAAAATCTGACCGCCGGAGGCATACTCACGAACTGGAATGGGTAAAATAGCGGCCCTTTCCCGGCAGCCACTTGCGTCCACCCGCGTCCAGGTTGCCACGCCGTCCACCGCGCCGACGGGACTGTCCACCCACCGAAACGGCCGGGGTCACGGCACATGAACATCGGCCCACGGTCTACGCCGCCCGCGTGAACGGCCCGTCGGCCGCACCGCTCCCGGGTAACGTGCACCCACGTGACCGCTCCGAACCAGGTGTCCGCCACGGACTCCATACAGGCCGCCGTACCGGACTCACCGGACTTCCTCCACTCCACCCGCGCGTCCTACGACGCCATGGCCGCCGACTACACAGAGCGATACGCGGACCACTTGGCGGACCTTCCCCTGGACCGCGCCGTCGTCGCCGCCTTCGCCGAGCTGGTGCGGGCGCAGGGCCCCGCGCCCGTCGCGGACATCGGCTCGGGCCCCGGCTGGGTCACCGCGAGACTGCACGCCCTCGGCGTCCCGGTGTTCGGCGTGGACCTGTCCCCGCGCATGGTGGCGCTGGCCCGCCGGGCCCACCCCGGACTCCGGTTCCACGTCGGCTCGATGACCTCCCTGGACCTCCCGGACGAGACCCTGGGCGGAGTCCTCGCCCTCTACTCGATCATCCACGTCCCGGACGCCGCCCTGCCCACGGTGTTCGCGGAGTTCCACCGCGTCCTGGCCCCCGGCGGTCATGTCCTGCTCGGCTTCCAGGCGGCTCCCGACGACGACCACATGCACCTCACGGAACGCTTCGGCCACGAGATGTCGCTGGACTACTGGTTCCGTACACCGGACAGGGTGGCCGAACTCCTGGCGAAGGCGGGCCTGACCCTGCACTCGCGTACGGTCCGCGAACCGGACGGGGACGAGACCCGGCAGCGCGCGTATCTGCTGGCGCGCAAGCCGGTGGCGTAGCCCGGGGGACGGCTTCCGCCCGCGCCCGCATCATGGGCGTATGGCTCGCCTCCGCGACATCGTCGTCGACTCGGCCCACCCCGCCTCACTGGCCCGCTTCTGGGCCGCCGCACTCGACGGGTACTCCGTCGCTCCGTACGACGAGGCCGAACTCGCGCGTCTTCGCGGGCTGGGGATCGACGGTCCGGAGGACGACCCGACGGTTCTCCTGGAACCGGTGGACGGCGGCCCCCGCCTGTGGGTCCAGCTCGTCCCGGAGCCCAAGCGCGTCAAGAACCGGCTCCACCTGGATCTGTCGGCGCCCGATCTCACCACCGAGCTCGACCGGCTCGGGACGCTGGGTGCCACCGTCTTCGCCCGCTACGACGACCATGCGGTCCTGCTGGATCCGGAGGGCAACGAGTTCTGTGTGGTGCGGGCCCCGTGAGAAGCGTCACGGGGTGAGGCGTGCCACCAGGACGTGATGTGTTCAGCAGAGACGGGGCATCGGGCGTCAGCCCGTCGCCTTCGCTTCCTTCGCCGGGTGGCCCGACTCCGTCGACACGCGCTGCACGTCCCGGGCCGACCCGGTGACGCCCGAGAGGAAACCCTGTGCCCGCGGTGACGCGTTCGCCGTGAGCCATGCCGGATCGATGTCGCAGACGGCGACCTTGACGTCCGTGCCGGCCAGGGCCAGCGGGAGGGTGTGGACGACCGTCGAGGGGAAGCTGAGGATCGTACGGCCGATGGGGCCGCGGCGGGCGATCAGCTCCAGGGGGAGGTCCGGGCGGACCACCTCAAGGCCGGTGCAGGCCGCCAGGTCGTGGAGTTTCTCGGCGCTCTCGCGGCGGTGGGCGAAGTACCGCGTCACGCCGTGGGTCTTGGCCAGGGTGCGGACCGCGTCGCGGTAGCGGTCGGCGTCGACCACGCCCGTCTCGACAAGGGACGTGCCGACCATGTCGGCGCCCTCGGAGATGAGCGGGGGGCCGAAGCGGGAGCGGGTCCAGGCGAAGTCGTTGGACGTGACCTCGACGCCCTTGGGGGTGTCCTCGATCGGCATCGAGGAGAAGATCTCGACCCGGCGTCTGCCGCCCGGGGTCAGCCGGCGGCGGGCCTTCGACGACACCGGGATGAACAGCAGGTCCCGCGCTCCGGGGCGCTGCGACTTGCGGTGCCAGCGCACCAGGCGCTCACCGCGCGCGAGTTGGGAGACGAACTCCATGGTCGCCGTGCCGTCGTCGACCACGACGAGGTCGCGGGCCTTGGTGATGTTGAGAAGTACCTGTACGTAGCGGGAGAACGGGTCCCCCATCACGATCCGCTCCGTCCTGCGCAGCAGGGGGGCGAGACCGCCGATCGTGCGGAAAGGGGCCGAGGTTCCGGCCCGCGCGTCCTCCCAGCGGACCTCGTGGCCCTCCTCGCGGGCGAGCTCGGCCATGCGGCGCAGCTGGCCCCGGGTCATCGGGTCGACCGGGGAGAGAACCACCAGGGTCAGTCCGCCACCGGTGGGTTCCCGGTGGATCTCCGGTCGACTCTGGCCTCTGCGCCAGCGGCGCGACGCCTGCCCGGGGACCCTTCCGGAGAGTTTGCCCCTTTTGCGGGCGGAAACGGCCGACGCCGGACCGCCGGCCCCCTCCGGGCTGAGCGCGTGCGCATGCACATGCGCCCATTCCAGCACGTTGAGCAGCTGGACCGGGCTCTCGACGAAGGCGAGAGTTTGGGGGCCGGTGGTACCGGCGCGTGGGCTCATCGACGTACGACCGTCGCTTCCGTGAGTACGGACTGGGGGATCCGCGTGGACGACAGTGGTCACCGGCTGGCGCCGGTGAAGCCGCTGAGTGGTGCGGATCAGGCGGTGACGGGCTCGCCCGCCGCAGCCGCGACCTCGGCGTCGGCGATGACACCGGTGACGCGACGGAGCTTCTTCATCGGGCCGATCTCGGACTCGTAGACCTTCTTGACGCCGTCGCCGAGGGACTCGGAGATGGTGCGGATGTCACGGACGAGGCGGACCAGGCCCTGCGGCTCGACGGAGGCAGCCTGGTCGGAGCCCCACATCGCGCGGTCGAGGGTGATGTGACGCTCGACGAAGGTGGCACCGAGGGCGACCGCGGCCAGCGTGGTCTGCAGGCCCGTCTCGTGGCCGGAGTAGCCGATCGGGACGTTCGGGTACTCCTTCTCCAGCGTGTTGATCACGCGGAGGTTGAGCTCCTCGGCCTTCGCCGGGTAGGTCGACGTCGCGTGGCAGAGCAGGATGTTGTCGCTGCCCAGCACCTCGACCGCGTGACGGATCTGCTTCGGGGTGGACATACCCGTCGACAGGATGACCGTACGGCCGGTCTTGCGCAGGGCGACGAGCAGCTCGTCGTCCGTCAGGGACGCGGAGGCGACCTTGTGGGCCGGGACGTCGAACTTCTCCAGGAACGCGACGGCCTCGGTGTCCCACGGGGAGGCGAACCAGTCGATGCCGCGCTTCTTGCAGTGCTCGTCGATCTGGCGGTAGTCGTCCTCACCGAACTCCACACGGTGGCGGTAGTCGATGTAGGTCATGCGGCCCCAGGGGGTGTCGCGCTCGATGTCCCACTGGTCGCGCGGGGTGCAGATCTCCGGGGTGCGCTTCTGGAACTTGACCGCGTCGCAGCCGGCTTCGGCGGCCACGTCGATCAGCTTGAAGGCGTTCTCAAGGTCACCGTTGTGGTTGATGCCGATCTCGCCGCAGATGTAGACGGGCTGGCCGGGGCCGGCGGTCTTCGAGCCGAACGAGCGCAAGCGGGTGGAGGTCATTCTGGGGGTTCCTTACTTCTTGTTGAGGGGGTCGAGAGAGGGGCCGAGGATCCAGCTGGCGATCTCTCGGATCGCGCCGTCGCCGCCGGGAACGGTGGTGACCGCGCGTGCGGCGCCGCGCACAACGTCGTGGGCGCTTGCGACCGCCACGGGCCAGCCCACGAGGGCGAAGCACGGGAGGTCGTTGACGTCGTTTCCGACGTAGAGCACGCGCTCCGGCGCGATGCCCTGCTCCTCGCACCACTGCTTCAGCGCGAGGTCTTTCCGGTCGATGCCGTGCAGCACGGGCAGCTGTAGCTTCCGTGCGCGGGCGGCGACGACCGGGTTCTGCTCCGAGGAAAGGATCAGCATGTTGAGGCCGCTCTTGCGCAGAGCGGCGATGCCGAGGCCGTCACCGCGGTGCACGGAGACGAATTCCTGTCCCTCGGAGTCGATCAGCACCCTGTCGTCTGTCTGGGTGCCGTCGAAGTCGAGTACGACCGCGTCGATGTCGTCGGCGGTCGGGAGGGCGCCGGGGCGTTCCGCGTCGAAGAGCGTCGCGAGGGCCCGGGCGCGGGCGAGGTCGTGCGGGTCGTCGATCTCCAGCACGCGGGCCGGGTCGGTGCGCACGGGTTCGGTGTGACCGAAGAAACGGTGCTTCGACCGGCGGAAGCCGGTCGCGTCCATGGCGTAGACGGCGCCGGTCTCCAGGAGGTCCTGGGGGCGGTCTTGGCGGCGGGGCCGGAAGGACTTGTCGTGATTTACGCCATAGCCGCCGCCGACGGTCACCGTTTCGGTGGCCACGGAGCCGGTGCCGCCCTCGACGGCCGTGTGCTCGCCGGGTACCGGCTGCGGGTCGTCGGCGGCGTCGCGCCAGATGAAGCCGTGGAAGGGGGCGACGGTCAGCGCGCTGTCGGCGCCGTTGTGCACGACCGCGTTGACGACGCCGTCGACGTCCTCGCGGATGATGAACGGGCTGGTGCACTGCACGAGCAGGACCACGTCGACCTTGGTGTCGTGCAGCGTCTCGTGGGCGTCCAGGGCGTGCAGGACGGCAGCCTCGGAGGTCGCGGTGTCACCGGCGATGGCGGCCGGGCGCAGTACGACCTCGGCGCCGGCCTGGCGGGCGGCGGCGGCGATCGCCTGGTCGTCGGTGGAGACGACGACGTCCGTGACCAGCTTGGCGGCGAGGCACTCGCGTACCGCACGGGCGACCAGCGGGACCCCGCCGACAGGCAGCAGGTTCTTCGCGGGCACGCCCTTGGAGCCGCCGCGCGCGGGAATCACCGCGAGCACGCGGGGCCGCGCGGTCGCTCGGCCCGCTTCCGGGTTGGACTCCGGGTTGGACATTGCCTGTACTCCTTGACGCTCTTCGCGTGCTTGACGGGGTATCCGGTGGGTCACAGCTCCCCCATCCGCCGGATCACGGGCGCGACGCGCTGCACGCCGTGCCGGTAGGCGCCGCGGGCCGCGCGACGCACGATCTGCCGCACCGCTCCCGGCTCCTTGTCGGCGGCCGGCGCCCCGGGGAGCGGAACGCCGTCGGGGCCGAGGTGGTGCCGAGCGAGAATACCCGGCAAATATCCGGGAGCCGTCATCGGTGTGTAGTACGGGGCCAGCGGCGGAAGCTTCGAGGATCCCAGAAGACGGTCGATCCTGTCGCGTGCGGCGTCGAAGGCCGTCTCGTACGAGCCATCTGCGGCGACACCTTGACGGGCCACCCACCCGGCGTCGGGAACAGGCTGGTGACCGGCGTCGAGCTGCTCCCAGGAGGCGAGGCAGCCGGAGCCGATGAAGTGGTGGTTGCCGAGCGCCTCGCGCACTCCCAGGTCGCTCAGCACGACGGTCGGGATGCTGCGGTGCAGGGACTCCAGCGCGGCCGTGGAGCTGATGGTGACCAGCAGGTCCGTGCGGTCCAGGACCTCGCCCATGTGCCCGTACACGAGCTTGAAGTTGGGCGGAAGGTCGGCGCGCTGGGCCAGTTTCTGGTAGGGCAGTTCCTCGATGTGCGTGGTGTGCTCGCCGGGCTTGGAGCGCAGCTTGAGCAGCACCTCGCGCTCGGGGTGCAGCCTGGCGTGCTGCACGAGCCGGTCGAGGAGATACGTACGGTCCTTGCGGCTCTCCGGGACGGAGGGCTGAGCGGCGAACACCACGGTGTACGGGTGACCATGCTCACCTGTGTAAGTCGCACCACCCAGGAACGGAAGTGCGACTTCGGTCACAGAGGACGAATCGGCACCGACTCCGTCGTACACGGCCTTGAAGCGGTCGGCGTCCTGGCGGGAGTTCGCGAGAACGAGGTCGGCGCCGTGCCGCAGCAGCAGCCCGTCGGCGAGCTTTTCGTAGACGACCCCGACATAGCCGGTGACGACGACGGGGCGCAGGGCCGTGTCGTCCCACACCTGCGCCAGACCGTGCAGCATCGCCTGGACGCCGCCGCCGACGAGGGCGAGCACAAGGATGTCGTACGGCTCCTCCTGGCCCATGGCCCGCAGGAACTCCAGGGCGGTCACCTCGCGGAGCGAGTCCGCCTTGACGCCGACCTCCTGGAGCTGTCGGGCGGTGGGGGTGGACCTGCCTCTGAGGAGGTAGCCGTCAAGATGAATGTCGGAATTATCAGGAGAAATACGGCTGGCTGTGAGCGCACCCCATTTCCACCGAGTGTCGGAATCGGCGAGGACGGCGACCCTCATGGGGCTCGTGGTACTGGCTGGCACGCCCAAGACCTTAAGCCGACATGGGGTGCTTCCACCCAATCCCAAGGCAACAAAGGGTTAACAAAGGGTCGCGTCGACTTGAATCAAGACGCCAAACGTGCAGAAACCCCCTTGATTCACCGGGCAGACACATGTAGTTCACCCGACATCAAACCCCGGGTAAAGTGAGACCGCCGGAGAGGCTCTAACCTCGGACTCGTGGTCAAGCTCTCCGTCATCGTGCCGTTCTACAACGTGCAGCAATACGCGCCCGACACTCTGAAGAGCCTGCGCGCCAACGCGCGCGAGGACTTCGAGTTCATCCTCGTCGACGACTGTTCTCGCGACGAGACTCCGGACATCCTCGCGCGCGCAGAGCGCGAGCTGCCGGGCGCCGTGCTGGTCAGCCACGAGAAGAACGGAGGCCTGGCCACCGCCCGCAACACCGGTATCGACAAAGCGCGTGGCGAATACCTCACGTTCCTCGACGGCGACGACTGGCTCGCGCCCGACTATTTCCCCCAACTCCTCCAATCTATTGAGGAGTTGGGCTGCGATTTCGTTCGTACGGACCATGTCCAGTGCACCGGTCGGGCGCGCGCGATCCATCGGGTCCCGCACGGCCGGCGCGGGGTCGTGATGTCGCCGCGGGACGCGATCCTGCCCACCGACCGCACCACCTCCGTCGACTACGCCTACGCCTGGGCGGGCATCTACCACCGCCGACTCGTCGACCGCGGCATCCTGCACTTCACCGACGGGCTGCGTACGGCGGAGGACCGGCCGTGGATCTGGAAGCTGCACCGGGAGGCGGAGTCGTTCGCCGCGGTGGGGCTGCTCGGCGTCTTCTACCGTCGTGGGGTCGCCTCCTCGCTCACCCAAATCGGTGATGTTCGCCAACTCGACTTCATCCGGGCCTTCGACCAGGTCATCGAGGAGACGGCCCGGGACCCCGAGGCGGATAGGCTGCTGCCGAAAGCAGTGCGCACCTACTGCGCGATCATGGCTCATCATCTCGGAGCGATCGAGAGGTTCGAACCCGCCGTGGCCCGAAAACTGCGCTCGCTGAGCGCCGCCGCGCTGAAGCGGATGCCACAGGACGTCCTCGCGGAGGCCATCGACTCGATGGACGCCCAGCGGGCCAACCGACTGCGGAAGGTGCGGCGCAGGCCCGTCTCCGCGTCCGCCGGGACGGTGTCCGTCTGATGTCCGGCAGCAAAAAGACCCGCACCACGCAGATCTTCTGTGCGTCGACGCTGTACGGCGCCGCCACACTGGCCGCCGCCCTCGACGCCGGGCTCTTCGGGCCGGCCGACCGCAGGCTGCTGCTGATCACCAACAACGCGGCCAACCCCGAGATCACCCCCGGGCTCGACGCGATGTCCGGCTTCGACCGGGTGAGCGGGCGGTTCGACGAGGTCCTGTCCTGGAACGACACGATCGCCCCCTTCCACCCCAGCGGCTGGGGCCCGCGCGCCGACGATGTCCCGCTGTGGGAGCGGCATCTGCGGCTGCTGTGGAACCTCGGTGACGACAACATCGAGCTGACTGTCGAGTCCGTGCAGGTCAACCCGGCCCTCGCGCTGTGCCAGTTGTTCACGGGCGCTCCCGTCGACGTCTACGCGGACGGCCTCATAAGTTATGGCCCCACGCGCGACAAGATCGACGCGCTGGTCGGCACCCGCGTCGGGCGCCTGCTGCACCTCGACCTCGTCCCGGGCCTCACCCCGCTGCTGCTCACCGAGTTCGGCGTACCCGCCGAACTGGTGCCGTCCGAGGCGTTCCTGAAGGTGCTCGGCGAACTCGCCGAGGCCGGGGACGAGACGGTGAACCGGGAGAGCCTCCCGAAGGGCCAGCCCGCGCTGCTGCTGGGCCAGTACCTCTCCGCGCTGGGCATCCTCACCCCGCACGAGGAGGAGGAACTGCATCTGCGCATGGTGCGCGGTGCGGTGAAGGCCGGACACCTCTCGCTCGTCTTCAAGCCGCACCCGACCGCGCCCACGGCCTGGTCTCGGTCCCTGGAGACGGAGGCGAAGAAGCTCGGCGCGGAACTCACCGTCCTGGACCGGCCCGTGCTCGCCGAGGTCCTCTTCCAGCGGCTGCGCCCCGCGCTGGTCGTCGGCTGCTTCTCGACCGGCCTGTTCACGGCCGCCGGTCTGTACGGCATCCCGGTCGCCCGGGTCGGCACGGACACCGTGCTGGAGAAGATCACGCCGTACCAGAACAGCAACCGCGTGCCCCTGACCATCGTGGACCTGCTGCTGCCGGACCTCGCGGACACCAAGGCCGTCAAGAAGTGGTCGATGCCGTCGGAGAAGCAGGTCGGCAAGAACCTGGCCGGCCTCGTCAAGGCGATCGGCTTCTGCATGCAGCCCCGGATCTATCCGCGGCTGCGCCCGGAGGCGGAGACCTACCTCTCCAAGCACCTCACCGAGCAGACCTGGCGCTACTTCAAGCGCCGCCGTCTGACCTCGCTGGCGCTGCCCGGCGCCCTGCCGTCCCAGCTGTCGTTCATCCCGCGCAACGCGACCGTACGCCGGATCGCGCGCAGGGCACGGGCGCTCAGCAGGACCGTCAAGCGGTGAACCGGCGAGTCACGAATCCGCGAACCGGTGAATCTGTGACAACGGACACTGCGAAGATTTAATCTGCCGAACGCGTCGCCCCCGTTTCGTATACGGACGGGTGGCGACGCGTAGGTGTGTGTACGCGCGGGCGTCCCTGCCCGTACGCGTGCATGCATACGTCAATGAGCTGACCGGTTGTTCATCCGTGAGAGTTCTGTGCTACCTCTTTGGCTTGCCCCTGACTCTCCTGGTTGCCGTCGATGAGTCAGTTTCTCTTGTTTCTCTTGTCCCAGCTGCGAAAGGCCACCCGATGACCGCGGCCGATCAGACCATGGCCCCCCCGCTACCGGGCCCGCCGCCGGGCCCGCGGTCCGGGAGTGCCGAACCGGCCGTTCCGCCCTCCGCCGAGGGCAAGAAGGCCCGCCCGGTCAGCCGGCTGAGGGCGCTGGACGGGCTGCGGCTGGTGGCCGCGCTGATGGTCTGCATGTACCACTTCGCCGGTAAGAACGGCACGGTCGCCGAGTCCTGGAACCAGTCGCCCGGTGTGATGTTCCCGACCCTGTCCCAGTTCGCCACCTACGGCAGCCTCGGGGTCCAGTTCTTCTTCGTCATCAGCGGCTTCGTGATCTGTATGAGCAGCTGGGGCAAGACGCTGGGCGACTTCTTCCGCTCGCGCATCGCGCGCCTCTACCCGGCGTACTGGGTCGCGCTCGTCATGGTCACCGCCGCCTCGTTCCTGATGCCGGTGGTCGTTCACCATGTGCGCGCCGACGAGTTCCTGCTCAACTTCACGATGATGCAGCAGCCGCTGGGCAGCTCGCGTGTCCTGGGCGTGTGCTGGACCCTGTGGGTGGAGCTCAAGTTCTACGTGCTGTTCGCCCTGTTCGTGGTCTGGAAGGGCGTCACCTACCGCCGTGTGGTGACCTTCTGCATCCTGTGGACGCTGGCCGGCGCCTTCGCCCGCGTCGCGGACAACCCGCTGATCTCGGAACTCACCTTCCGTGACCACGCCCCCTTCTTCATCGGCGGCCTGGCCCTCTACCTGATCCACCGTTACGGCAGCGACCTGCTCCTGTGGGGCATCGTCGGCATGTCGTACCTGCTGGGCCAGCGCTACTCGGTGACGGCGCTGTGGCACCCGGGCGCGCAGGGCGACTTCTCCCGCAACCCGTACGTGATCCAGCTGATCGTGCTGCTCGCCTTCGCCTCCGTGGCGGTGGTGGCACTGGGCTGGACACGCTGGGCGAACTGGAACTGGCTGACGATCGCGGGGGCGTTGACGTACCCCTTCTACCTGATCCACGAGCACCTGGGCTGGTTCTTCATCCGGGTCCTGCACCGCGGCTGGGGCCTCGACCCGTACCTGACGATCCTCGCGTCGGTGGCGGGCCTGCTGTCACTGGCCTGGCTGATGCACAGGTTCATCGAGAGGCCGTTCGGCTCCCGGCTCAAGCGGACGATGACGCTCCAGTCGAAGAAGCTGGGCGAGAAGCTGAAGCAGGCGTAGCGGACAGCGCACACGAGGAGGCCCGGGGTCGGACACCGACCCCGGGCCTCCTCGTTGTTCATGCCCGTCAGGACTGCGCGGCCCTGATCCTCTTCACGACCTTGCGGACCGTCGGGTTGCGCCGCAGCGTCTCCGCGCGGACCGTGCTGCCGCCGGGGAGGCGGAGGCTGGTCAGGCGGCGGCGCTTGAAGTAGTGGGCGTTCTCCGACAGATGGACCGCCAGCCAGGCGGCGACCTCGTCGCGCAGCTGCGGGTGCTTACGGGACTGCATGCAGTACCCGACCGCCTTCACCAGCGGCGACAGCCGCTCGACGAGCCCGGGATCGTCGGACGGCGTGCCGATGCTGGACGCGAGGTCGCGTTCGGCGTCGGGCAGGGCCGCGTCGATGATGGTGAGCGGGATGCGGTTGCTGTTCTCGTACGGCGTGATGCGGTCGAGGAGCGTCTCCGTGCCGACGCGGGCGACCGGGATGCCGTAGAAGGTGGCGGCGGTCATCAGCGCGGTGGAGAAGCAGCCGACGACGAGCTGCGGCTTCAGGTACGCGAACACCGTCTCGGCGAGCACCGGTTCGTTCAGCACGCTCAGGTGCACGCCGAGTTCCGTGGCGGCGCTCTGCAGGGAGGTGGAGTACGCGGCCGGGGCGCTCGGGTGCGGCTTGAACAGGACGGCCGTGTGACCGGCCTTGGCCGCGGCCCGGAGCATCCGGACGTGCAGCTCCTCCTCTTCCTCCTGGGTGATGAGGTTGATGGCGGACAGGTACTGGCCGAGGAGCACGGCCGTCGGGGGGTTCTCGGCCGGGATGCGGGCGGCCAGGATGTCGGCCCCCTGCTCCCCGATCTCGTTGAGCACGTCGACGATCGGCTCGTTGGGGATCGGCACCGGCTCCACGCCGTACTCGGCGAGGAGCAGGGGCCGAAGGCCCGGTATGAGGTCGAGGTGCAGCACGCGGGCGATGCGGCTGCTCATGCCGTGCGGGACGCGGTTGCGGGTGGGGCCGTAGCTCATCAGGCCGTCCGCGTACACGTGGATCGGGCTGTCGGCGAAGATCTCGGCGACCGCGCGTGAGGGGTTCGCCTGGATCGACTCGCAGGCGATCTCGACGGGCTCGTCACCGAGGTTCCAGGCCAGGCGTACGGCCTTCTCCCACATGATGGCGTCCTGCGCGCGGGGGGACCAGCCGGCCGGGTGGTGCGGGGAGATGAACTCGTTCCAGGAGCGCACCTCGTCGAACTCGGGCCGCAGCTTCTCGAAGCCGGCCATCCTGTCGAGCGGGGTGCCGACCTCCGGGATGGCGGCCGTGTTGCTGACGACCAGGATGCGGCGGTGGTCCTCGCGCGGGCCGAAGAGGCCGGCGCGGATCGCGGCCGTGACGGTCGCCGCGGCGTACTGCGTCGCCGAGAAGAAGATCTGGATCATGCCGCGATTCCCTTCATGCCGCCGCGCACGCGCCGCAGCAGATGGACGCGTTGCTCGCCCATCCCGATGAGGGCGGCCTGGAGCTCGTCCTCGGACATCTTGTTCAGTGCGTCGGCGCTCATCTGCCGCAGCTTGGCGGCGGTGGGCCGGTCGAACCGGCTGCGCTGGAGCAGCTGGTGGGCGATGACGACGCAGTAGTTGCGCAGCGCCTTCTTGCGCAGCAGCCCGACCTCGGGGTCGTTAGCCAGTTCGGCGAGTACGAGGTCGAAGGAGCGGAAGAAGTCCAGCTGGCGGACGTCGCCGATCTGGGTGAGGGAGGTCGTGACGCCCCGGCGGTAGAAGACTCCGCGCAGGCTGGCGACCGCGTAGGACTCGGCCCTGCGGTGCAGGTCCCAGATCCAGGGGCGGTCCTCGGCGGTCTTGAGACCGTCGTGGAAGCGCAGCAGGCCCTTGTCGAGGAGGCGGCGGTGGTAGACGCCGGCCCAGGCGTAGGGGTAGTCGACCATCGTGGTGTCGTCGACCGGGAGGATCGAGGTGCGCGGGTCCAGCGGGACGTTCCGGCGGCCCTCGGGTGCCCGGTGGACGGCCCGCTCGATGCCGTTGACCTGGACGTGGTCGGTGCGCACGAAGTCGACGTCGTGGCGCTGGACGGCGTCCACGAGGTCCTTCAGATAGCCCGGGGCCAGCCAGTCGTCACCGTCGAGGAAGGTGAGGTAGGTGCCTTCGGCCGCGTCGATGCCGGTGTTGCGGGCGGTGGCCAGGCCGCCGTTCTGCTCGTGCTGGATCACCCTGCCGTGCTTCAGCCGCTTCGTCAGCTCCAGCAACGCCTCGTAGGTCTTGTCCTTCGTCGAGCGGTCCTCGACGAAGATGAACTCGAAGTCGTCCTGGTCGTTGTTGACGAGACTCGTCACTGTGTCCGAGACATAGGTCTCGATGTTGTAACAAGGGACGATAACGGACAGTATCGGGGGACGATTGGTCACGCGCACACCTGGGCTCTCTCAGCTGCAGATTCCGCGACAGTAAGAGTTATTCGGCACCGGAAGTCAACTCGGTCCTGACCGGACAGCACCCGGAGGATGAGGGCCCGGCCGAACTCCCAGCGCATCAGGACGACTTGCCGTACGTCATCGCGTACGTCGCCCTGATCCCTGCGAGCACCAGCTCCAGCCCTTCCTCGAACTGTCGGTCGTAGTCCTGGAAGACCTCGGCGCCGGCCGCGGCCGACAGGGGAAAGTCTGCCATCCGCCGGGCCCGCTCCTCGACGTCGTACCCTTCCCGGCGCTCGCCGGGCAGTGGTTGCACGCCCTGTTCCTCCGTGACGAAGCCAATCGTATAGACGTACGCCGTCATGTTCGCGCGCACCGCCTGGGCCGGGGTGAAGCCCGCCTCGACGAAGCAGCGGAGGTTCGCCTCCATCTGGACGGCGTGCTCGACACCGGTGAAACGGGAGCCGCTGAACACCTTGGCGCCGTCGCGATAGCCGAGCAGGGCGTCGCGCAGCCCGCGGCTGGTGGCGAGCAGGCGCTCGTCCCAGGGGACGTCGGGACCGGGGGGCGGGCCGGCGACCATGCGCCGGTACATCTCGGTGGCCATCTCGTCGAGCAGGGCCTGTTTGTCCTTGAAGTGCCAGTACAGGGCGGGCGCCTTGACGTCCAGCTCCTTGGCGATGGCACGCAGGGTGAGCCCGTCGAGGCCGACCTCGCCCAGGAGTCTGAGGGCGGTGTCCGCGACGCGTTTGCGGTCGAGGGGGGCTCGGCGTTCGGGTCGTCCCGGTGTTTCCGTACTCACACTTGACAACTTAACACCGTTAAGCCCACTCTCGGAGGGCAGGGCAACTTAACGACGTTAAGGAGATGGTCGTGATGACTGACGTACTGGCTGACGTACGGACTGACGTACTGGTGGTGGGCGCGGGTCCCACCGGACTGGCGCTCGCCGTGGACCTCGCACGGCGTGGGGTGGACGCGGTGGTCGTGGAGCGGTCCGAGTCGCTGTTCCCCGGGTCGCGGGGCAAGGGCGTCCAGCCGCGCACGATGGAGGTCTTCGACGATCTGGGGGTGGTGGACGCGATCCGGGCAGCCGGTGGCCCGTACCCGGTCGGGATGATCTGGCAGGACGGCAGGCGGGCGGGCGAGCACCGGATGTTCGACCCGGCGGAGGAGACGGAGGAGGGCGGGGTCTCGCCGTACGGCGCCGAGCCGTGGATGGTGCCGCAGTGGAGGACTCAGGAGATCCTGTCCGCCCGGCTGACGGAGCTGGGCGGTCGGGTGGAGTTCGGCCGCGAGGTCGTGGGGTTCGAGCAGGACACGGAGGGTGTGACGGTCGGCTTCGCCGCCGGTGCGCCGGTCCGGGCGCGGTACGTCGTCGCGGCCGACGGTGGCCGCTCGACGGTCCGCCGGGCGCTGGGGATCGGGATGACGGGCGAGACGGTCGACCCGAACCCGATCCTCGTGGCGGACGTGCGGATCACCGGCCTGGACCGAGACAACTGGCATGTCTTCCCGCCCCGGGCGGACGGCACGGGCTTCCTCGCGATCTGCCCCCTGGCCGGGACGGAGGACTTCCAGCTGGTGGCCCAGTTCCTGGACGGGGACCACCTGGACCTGTCCCTGGAGGGCATCCGCAAGGTCGCCGCGGCCCGCACGCACCTTGCCCCCGAGGACGTGACCGAGGTCCGCTGGGTCTCGGACTTCCGCCCGCGCGCCGCCCTGGCGGACAGCTTCCGCTCCGGCCGGGTGTTCCTCGCCGGGGACGCCGCGCACGTCCACTCCCCCGCCGGGGGCCAGGGACTGAACACCAGTGTCCAGGACGCGTACAACCTGGGTTGGAAGCTGGGCGTAGTCCTGAGGGGTGATGCGCCGGAACACCTACTGGCCACGTACGAGGAGGAGCGGCGACCGATCGCCGCGCGGATGCTCGGCATCTCGACGGGCGTCCACCGGGGCGAGATCGGGCGCGGTGAGGCGACCCGGCAGCTCTCCGTCGGCTACCGCGACTCGTCACTGACGGTGGAGACCCGCCCGGCCCCGGGCCCGGTCCACGCCGGCGACCGCGCCCCGGACGGCACGGTGGACGGCGTACGCCTCTTCGACACGTTCCGCGGCCCGCACTGGACCCTCCTGACGGTGGGCACGGCCACCTCCCTGCCGCCGCTCCCCGTCCCCACGGTCCGCCTCCTCTCGTACGAGGCATACGGCACCGGCGTGTTCCTCGTCCGCCCGGACGGCTACGTCGGCTGGGCGGGGGCGACGGCGGAGGGGCTGCGGGAGTACGCGGTGGGCGTGGGCGCCCTCAACTAGACGCTGCCGGCCAGCGACAGTTTCACGGCGAAGCCGACGAACAGCGCGCCCGCCGCCGAGGTTGCCCCCGCAGACAGACGCCGACGGCGCCGGAAGACGGCGGCCAGCCTGGTCCCGCCAAATATCAGCGCGGTGAGATAGAGGAAGCTGGCGAGCTGGGCGAAGGCGCCGAGGACGACGAAGGAGACGGCCGGGTAGGCGTATCCGGGGTCGACGAACTGAACGAAGAAGGCGACGAAGAAGAGGATCGCCTTCGGGTTGAAGAGGCTGATGACGAGGGCACGGCGATAGGGCTGCTCGTCGGCGCCGGTGGGCGCGTCCTGGACCTCGGCCTCTTCCCGCCGGGTGCGCCACATGCCCCGGGCGGCTCGCAGCATGCCGATCGCGAGCCACAGCAGATAGCCGGCGCCCGCGAACTTCACGATCCCGAACAGCAGGGCGTTCGTCTGGAGCAGAGAAGCGACGCCGGCCGCGGAGAGGGTCATCAGCACGGCGTCCCCGCACCAGACGCCCGCAGCGGCCGTGTATCCGACGCGGACGCCTCGGCGGGCGGCGACGGAAAGGACGTAGAGCGAGTTGGGGCCGGGGAGCAGGACGATCAGGACCAGGCCGGTCAGATACGTGGGGAGGTCGGTTATGCCGAACATGGGGGGAGTGTCGCACGGGGGTACGACGCTCCGGGTTGAGATTTCGGTCAGTCGCCGTCAAGGAGGGTGTCCACGCAAAGGCCGAGGGTGACGCCGACAGATTCGGGGACGAGGAAGTCCTGGCCGCGTTTGAAACGCTGGGGCACGTCGTACTTCCCGTTCACCGGGTCCTGGTAGAGCAGCACCTCGTCGTGTTTGCGGTTGACCACGATGTAGACGGGAATCCCGGCTTCGGCGTAGCACTCGACCTTGGGGCCGAGGTCGTCGGACCAGTTCGAGGACGTCACTTCCACAACCAGGCGGAAGACATTCGGGGCGTAGCAGTTCTTCTGGACGAGGGCGTCCCGGAAGTCCTCGTCGACGACGGAGAAGTCGGGGATCGAGTAGTCGTCGGCCGCAGTAGGAAGCCACAGGCCGATGCCCTGGACATACCTGAGCCCGGCCTTCCGGGCTCCAGCCCCTCCAAATGCTTCGACAAGCCAAGTCAAAGACAGCGCGTGAGAGCCGTCCGGCGGTGGTGTCACAGTGAGTCTCCCCTGGAGAATCTCCACGCGGTGCCCAGGCAGTGCACGGGAGAGCTGGTCGGCGGCTTCGCCCAACGTCAGCTCGTGCTGCAGTACGGCCACGGCATCCTCCTTTTCAGGGCTCACACTTCACGAGCGTAACCGGGGGCGTGCACTTTCCCCTTCCGATCACCAATTCGGATGAATCGCCCAGCTCAGAGGGCATCGGAAGGCGCGGCGGGACTGCACAGCGGTTCGACGGGTAGTCCCGACGCCGATTCACGCGTCATGGTGTGTGCCTCGGCGTAACTTGCTTGGGGGTCAGGTGATGAGCTTCGGGGGGTCCGGCTTGCGTACTACGGGCATGCGAAAGGTGATGTTCGCCGTTCTCACGGCTCTCGCCCTGGGCGGCTGCACGGTGCAGACCACGGACCCGGACGGCGACCCCCGGTCGCCCGTGCACATCCAGGTCTCGCACCCGCCCGCCGACGACAGACCCGGCGACACGGCCACTCCGGCGCCGAAACCGACCCCTACCCCGACCCCGAAGAGGGAGACCCGCGTTCCCTCACCGCCCGCCCCTGTTCTCTGGTCGCGCGGTGACAGCGGGCGGGACGTGCGCGAACTCCAGGCGCGGCTGCGTCAGGTCGCCTGGCTCTACGACGGGCCGACCGGGTCGTACGACGATCTGACGGAGAGCGCCGTCAAGGGCTTCCAGGGCAAGCGCGGGCTGCCGCGCACCGGGAGGACCGACACGGTCACCTGGCAGCGCCTGCTGCGGATGACGCACGAGCCCGGACAGTGGGAGCTGTATCTGATGGGCGGGCAGCCGGCCGCCTACCCCGACCCGCGCTGTCTCAAGGGCCGGGTGCTGTGCATCAGCAAGACGAGCCGGACACTGCGCTGGATGATCGACGGCCGGACCGTCTCGACGGTGGCCGTGCGGTTCGGCAGCCAGTACACGCCGACCAGGGAAGGCGTCTTCCACGTCTACTGGAAGTCCCGTTACCACGTGTCGACGCTCTACGACTCCCCGATGCCCTACGCGATGTTCTTCAGCGGCGGCCAGGCGGTCCACTACTCCGCCGACTTCGCCGCCCGCGGCTACGGCGGCGCCTCGCACGGCTGTGTGAACATCCGGGACGAGACGGCGATCGCCGCGATCTTCGCCGAGGTGAGCAACGGCGACAAGGTCGTCGTCTACTGGTGAGCCCGCGGTGGCGAGGGGATCTGGGGCGCGGACGGGACCGGGGGAACGTGTCCCGCCCGCGCCAGGTGCACGAGCCGAAGGTACGGGGGGAACCCCCGGCTCTGTGCGAGGAACCGATGACCAGTCGGCTCACCTTCTACTGCGTCGGCGTCGCCGAAAGTGTCACACCCGGCACGTGAGAACTTCGCCGGCACATGTCCGCGCAGGTCGGAGCGGTGCGCTGCGGTCAATACCGGCGCGGTGCCGTGCGACGCGTGTGGAGAGGTGCGCCCCGGGGCGTACGGGGCTCAGGTGCCCTTCGGCAGCGGCAGGACGCCGTACGACGGGTCGGCTTCCGGTGCCGGATCGCTCTGGCGCTCGTCCGCCCTGAGCGCGGCGAAGGACGTCGGTGTGGGGGTCGGCTTCGCCGCGGCCCGGCCGCCGTGTCCCCCGCCGCCTCCGCTTCCGCTGCCGTGGCCGTTTCCACCGCCGCCGTTGCCGCCGCTCACGCCGTTGCCCCCGCCGCCGGTGTCACCGGCGCCGTTCTGGCCGTCCTCGGGGCCGGTGTCTCCCCCGCCCGCACCGGTGCCGGTGCCGGTGCCCGTGTCGGCGTTCGAGCGGACGGCCGGTTCGTCCCGCAGGGCGTCCTCGCAGTACTGCGGCACCTTCCTGGAGCCCTTGGCCGCCCTTTCCAGGGCCCGTCTGCGCTCCGCCTCCAGTTTCTTGCCGCTGCGGATGTCGCGGCAGGACAGGGCGAGCCCGCTGCGCCAGTCGCCGGGCAGGCCCAGGTCGGAGCGGGACCCCTGGCCCCCGCCGGTCGGGCTCTCCTGGGGCTCGGCGCGCCCGGTGGTGCCCTTGCCGAAGGAGCCACCGGCCGTGCTGTCGGGCCTGAGGGACGGGACGCCCTTGCCCCGGGTCGCGTCCGGCGACGGCGAGGCCAGCATGGGGTCGCGTGACTCGCCGGCCGACACGGTGGCGGCCGGGCGGCCGGGCTCGTCCCCGCTGAACGGGTTCGGCAGGACACCGGCACCGGCGGCCATCGCGACCGAGCCGACCATGCCCGCGGCCAGCGCGGCCCCGAGCCCCAGCCGCAGGGGACGGCCCCAGCGGGCCGCACGGGCGCCCCTCCGGGGGGAGGCACCGGAACGCCCGAACCCGCCCACCCGTACGAGGCCCATGTCCGAGCCAAGGTCCGGCGCGGGCAGCTCGGTGGTCGCGGGGGCGCCGGTGGTGAGGTCCGGGACCGGGCGGGCCTTGCGGAACGCGGCCAACGCGGCGGCCTCGCCGGGGAGTTCGGCACTGCCCGGCGGAATGTCCACGGAGAGCGCGCCCAGGGTCTTGGCGAGCAGCTCGGCCTGGTCGCGGGCCTCGGGGCCCGCCGACTCCAGTGAAGCCTCCAGCGGCTCCCCGCTCAGCAAACGCTCCGCCGCAGCGCGGTCCAGCCACCTGTACGGGTCGTCGTCGGCCATCACATGTCCTTCTGCGTCCGCGAACGCATATGCGTCACACCGGCCGACGACACCGCACGTCCGTGCGGTTCCCGTGGGGGCGGCAGCGCGTCGAGCGCGGCGGTCGCGTCCGGGTCCGCCCCGAGCAACTCCGCGAGCCGTCTCAGACCGCGGTGCGCCGCCGTGCGGACGGCTCCGGGGCGTTTTCCGAGGGTCTCGGCGGCGGTCTTGGCATCGAGGCCGACGACCACCCGCAGGACGACCGCCTCGGCCTGGTCCTGGGGCAGCTGGGCGATGAGGGAGAGGGTGCTGTCGGTGGCCAGCGACTCCATGGCCTCGCCGGCCGTGTCGGAGTCGGCGGCCCGGCCCGACAGTTCGGTCTCGTCGCCGCCTATGGCCGGGCGGCGTCCGCGCATCCGTATGTGGTCGAGGGCGCGGTTGCGGGCTATGCGCGCGGCCCAGCCCCGGAACCGGTCCGCGTCCCCGTTGAACCTGTCCAGGTCACGGGCGATCTGGAGCCAGGCCTCGGACGTCACGTCCTCCGCGTCCGGATCGCCGACCAGCGTCCGCACGTACCCGAGCAGCCGTGGGTGCACCGCGCGGTACACAGTCCGGAACGCGGTCTCGTCCCCGGTCTGTGCCGCAAGCACCGCGGTGGTCAGCTCCGCGTCGTCCCCCTGCACCGCGCACACCTCAAGACCTCAGTGGATGCAGTTGCCTGTCGTCCGCAGCCTGTAGCGAAAAGCACGTTACGGCGTGAAAGCGGTCCTCGTCCATGTCCGTACAACGTGCAACTAACTCGTGACGCGGTGACGGTGTGACAGAAAACGCACGCGCGGCGCTGTAGGAGATACGGGCCGCCGCGCGGCCCGTGCCGCGCGACGGCCGGGGCCTCTCCTGTGGGGGGTGGCGGCCCCGGTCGTTGCCATCGGCGGCCGACAGAACCCCCCGTTGTCGCGGGACCCTCCCTCATCGCCAGTCGTCCCGCCGCCGGGTGCGCGCCACCTTGTGCGCGCCGGAGTCCCGGGCCAGGAGGAAAGCGGCGATCGCCTTCCGCTCCCCGTCGCCGGTGGTGTCGTCCTCCCGTGGGCCCGGGCCTTCGCGCAGGGCGGCGGCGAGCAGTCCTGCCAGGCGCCTCTGCGATCGGCGACCTGTCGTGTCGTCGGTGTTCACGTCGGTTCCCCCATCGATTCCCCCAGTTGCCGGGCGAGGCGTTTCAGGCCCCGGTGTGCGGCCGTGCGTACCGCGCCGGGGCGTTTGCCGAGGACGCGGGCGGCGGCCGGGGCGTCGAGTCCGACGACCACGCGGAGCAGGACCGCCTCGGCCTGGTCGCGCGGGAGTCCGGCGATGAGCCCGAGGGCGTACTCCGTGGAGAGGGTCTCCAGGGCCTGGTCGGGGGTGCTGTGCGGGCCGGGCAGGTCCAGTACGTCCTGTTCGAGCGCCGTCCCCTGGGGCCGTGTCCGTCTGCGGCGCAGCAGGTCGAGGGCGCGGTTGCGGGCGATGGTCGCCGTCCAGCCGCGGAAACCGGCGCCGTCGCCCTTGAAGCGGCCCAGGTCGCGGGAGATCTCCAGCCAGGCCTCGGACGCCACGTCCTCCGCCTCGTCGCCGACGAGCCCGCGCAGATAGCCGAGGAGTCCGGGCTGTACGAGCCGGTACGCGACCGCGAAGGCCGCCTCGTCCCCGTCCTGGGCCCGCGCGACGACGTCGCCCAGCTCCGCGTCGCGCATCTGTGTCCGGCGGGGTTCCCGTCGTCCCTGGCCCAAGCGCTGTCCTCGTCCGTACCGGCACACCGAGTGCGAGTACGGGTTCGACTCCCCGTCCCCATGGGCATCTGCGCCGCCCGGCACGGAAACGTCACTGCTCGCGCCGGTTCAGACCGCCGTCGCGTCCCGGCACAGCAGCCGCAGCGAGCCGTGTCCGGCGAAACAGCGGCGGGCCTCGTCGACCGGGTCCCACAACCGTCCGTCGGCCGTACGGACCCAGTGCCCGCCGCCCGACTCCAGCCACTCCGCGCCGCCTTCGGTCCGGCGCACGATCACCTCGCCCGCGTATGCCCCGAAGCCGCGCAGCACTGATTCCACGGCGGCGTACGGCGTCTGCTCGCGGCGGAGTTCCTCGATCATCCGGTCGGCGCGCCACAGACTCTGGGTCGAGTAGTCGAGGCGCAGCCGGGCGCCCTCGCGCATTGTCGCGACGGTGTCGGCGGCCCAGCGCACGGGTTTCGCGGCGGCCTGCGGACGGGTCGCTCGGGCTGCTCGTTCTGGTGCTCGGTGTGCTGTCACATTCCAGGAAAGCGTGCGGGCGGCGGCGCGCGTCACCCCATTCCGGTGCCTGACAGGGATCGGCGCGGGACCACCCCAGGTCCACCCCAGGACGACCACAGGAAAGCCACAGGGTCCCCGCTTTCGGGGATCAGGCCCGTCCGCGTGCCCGTCGCGACACCACCGCGCGCAGGACGCGCCGTCCCTCCGTCGACACCGCCAGCGCCTGCCGCAGTCCGCCGCCGCCATGCCCGGCGAGCAGTTCCAGGACGGCGGTCTGGCGCCGCAGTTCGGCCGCGACGAGGGGCGAGATGCCCTCCGTATCGCCTGCGCGGTGGGAGTCGACCGAGGACGGGCCGGCGGCGGAGGCGTCCAGCAGCCGGTGGATGCGGAGGGCGGCGACGGAGCAGTCGTCGGCCCACGCGCGCATGCCGGCGGCGGACCGGGTGGCGGGGGCGGTGGCAAGCATCCGCCGGGCGAGGAGGGTGGCCTCGCCCTCGGCGGAGGCCGCGGGAGTCGCCGGAGGGGCGCCCGGACGGTCCGCGTCGGCGACGGCGGGATCCTCGGGGCCGAGCTTGAGCCGGACCTGTTCCAGGCGGGTCGCCCATTCCTCCGTGTCGGTGCCGTCGGCGAGGCTGGCCCAGAGGGGGCGCAGGATCTCGTCGTCGCCTCCCAGAAGAGACACGCACCGATCCAAACAAGCCAGTCCACTGGCCGTCAGACCACGCTCGTCGGCATCGGCGATCAGTTCCACCAGGCTCATGCACGCCTCCCTCCGAGGGCGCCATCCCTTACGGAGCCCGTACTTTCCCCTACTGCGTGCAACGTACCCGGAGCGTCACAGCGGGAGAACACCAAGTCGGTCGAGGAACCGGAAGAACAGGTTTTCGGCCAACGGGTCGGGTTCCGAAGTCAGTACGTCGAGGAGCGGCCCGGCGTTCACCGTGTGGCCGGCCTCGGCGGCCCAGTCGACCGCGCGTTCGGCGGCGTCGCCGGGTTCCAGGAAGTAGTCGTCGATCGTGAGCCCGCCCCCGTCCTCACCCTCGTGCTCACCCTCGCCGTCGCCCTGCCCGGCACCCAGGTAGCCGGCCATGGCGCCGCGCGCCAGACAGGTGGTCCACGCCCCGCTCGCGGGCGCCGCCGCCTCCAGCACCACACAGTGGCTGTCCATGACGTACCCGAAGAGCGCGGGAGCCCCGGTCTCCATGGCGAGCGCGTTCATGCTGCCGACGTCACCGTCGCCGCTCGGGTACTCCCACACCTGCCAGCCGTCGTCGCGCCGTTCGCGCGAGGTCAGTCCGTCGCGCACCGCGCGCAGGGCGTCGGTCTCCGCGAGCGGCTGCTCGCTCCTGCCCACGATCAAGTAGCCCCAGTAACCCAATGCCATCCCCCTGGCGTTTCGGCTCTGCTCGCTGTCCCCGCGCCGAATACACCACAGACACCCGCGAGTTGGCCAGGGATCCGACAATCGAGCGTTCAGACGCCCGCGGCGACGGGGCCGTGCAGCGCCTTCTCGTTCTGCATACGGGTCAGCCGGAGCACGACGAGGATCGCGAGCACGGCGGCCACGATGTCGACGACGTCCGAGAGCAGCATCTGGCCGGCGGCGTCCTGGATCTCCTCGACCGTCTCTGCGCGGCTGGACGCGCTGAACGCGAGCCGGCTGGTGACGAGCGTGGCAAGCCACAGCGTCCACCAGGCATTGACGAGCGCGTGCGAGGCGCGGGTGCCGACGGGGCTGCTCGCGTCCCAGATGTCCAGCATGATCCGGCGCGGGAACCACAGGCTCACGACCGGTACGAACCAGCCCCAGCCCGCCCAGCCGCGCTTCTTGCTGTGCCCGAACGGGTTGAACACCTCGGCGTTGACCCGCACCCGCAGGAACCAGACGAGGTAGACCACGATGGCCGCGACGAAGGACACCGCCTGTGCGACTCCGGCGGCGGCGTAGAGCGAGTCCGCCTGCTCGGCGTCGTCCTGGAGGTCGTCGTAACCGTCGTAGGCGAGACCGTCGTCCGCGAGGGAGCCCGTCACGTCGTACATGGTGAAGTCGGCGTAGACGGCGAAGAGGTCGACGGCGATGACCAGGCCGAGCAGTGCGGCGACGGCCTTGCCGAGTCCGACCGGCGAACGCAGCCAGGCCGGTCCGTGCGGCTGGACGACGGGGCCGGTGGGTGCGGGCGGCGCCGAGGCCACGGGCCGCGACGCGAACGCGCGCCCGGAGGTGGGCTCGTCGGCGGCGTCGGCGCAGTCCCAGCACAGACCCTCGGGAGTGGCGGCCGTGGACAGCTTGCAGTGCTTGCAGAACATGTGGATCCCCCGGAAACAAGAAGCCGGGCGCCGTCCCTCCCCAGGACCACGCCCGACATACGAATACGCGTGCTACTCGTGCGGAACCTACGGTTCTCCGGGCCCGTACGTCCAGCCGTTTCAGCCCAGCCTGCCCGCCAGCTTCTTGAAGTCGGTCCAGGACAGCGGCGCCCGGGCCCGGGGATCCCACAGCTTCTGCACGGTCGCCCGCAGCGGCAGCCGTATTCCGGCGGCCACCTGGTTCTGGGTCTGCGATCCGGCGAGGTCGCACCAGACGGCGAAGACCCCGCCGAGTATCTGCCCGTCGTACGAGGCGGAGACGGCCGTACTGCCGCGCAGCACCCGCGGGGTCCACTGCTTGTAGATCCGCTCGCCGGTCGGATAGACGAAGGTGTTCGGCTGCCCGAGCACGTAGTAGAGGTACTCGTCGTTGTAGTTGACGACCTTGCGGCCCGCGCTCAGATAGGCGGTCGGCTGCCGGGCGCCGATCTCCTTTCCGGTCCAGTAGGCGACCTGGATGTTCTTGCCCGGCTGGACCGAACTCGACTTGTAGAAGCCGTCGTTCCAGGCGCGTACGTTCGTCCGGTTGTGGGCGCGGACGGTGGCGGCGCGGTCGTTGAGCCAGCCCGTCGCGAGGTCGGAGACGCCGGCGCCGGCGCCGTACTTCTCGGTGGCCGCGGCGGCGAGCTGGGGGTAGGAGGCTGCCGGGTTGGACACCGCCAGGGCCCGGTACTCGTCGCCGCCGAGGTGCCAGGACGCGCCCGGGAAGAGATCGGCGTACTCGCCCAGCAGGTCGTCGACGATCTTCGCGGCCCCCGGCCGGGAGATGTCGATCGCCCCGCGTGCCGCCGTGCCCTGCGCGTTCTTCAGCTGGAGGTCGGGGTGGGCGGCGAGGACCGCGCCCAGGTGTCCCGGGGAGTCGATCTCGGGCACGACGGTGATGTGACGGCTCGCGGCGAGGGCGAGGATGCTGCGGACCTCGGCCTTGGTGAGGTGGTCCCTGGAGACGACCTCCGGGTGCGTGTCGGAGGCGATCCGGAAGCCCTGGTCGTCGGAGAAGTGCAGGCCCAGCTCGTTGAACTTGAGGTCGCCCAGCTCGCGGACGCGGTCCTCGATCCAGGCCGCCGTGAAGTGCTTGCGGGCGATGTCCAGCATGAACCCGCGCTGGGGCTTGGCGGGCCGGTCACGCACGACGCCCTCGGAGGCGGTGCTCCCGGCGGCCACCTCCTGCTTGAGGGTGCGGGTGCCGTAGAAGACGCCGGCTTCGGCGGGGCCGGCCACGGTGACCCGGCCGCTCCTGACGGTGAGGGTATAGGACTCGGGGCCCTTCGCCGCCTGACCCGGGTCGAGCTTGAGCTGGACGTCCCCGGCACGGGGGGCGGCAGTCCCGCCGTACGTCATCCGCAGCTCACCGGCGAGCAGCTTCCCCTCGTCGGCGAGGCCACCGGCGGTGACGACCACCCGGGCGGTCGAGGCGGGGCGCCAGCCCGGACCCCGGGCAGGTACGTGCTCGCGTACGGCGGGGATGGTGCGGGGGGTCTTGGAGAGCGGGTAGACACGGGCGGGAGACGGCGAGGGCGAGGCGGGGGAAGAGGCGCGGGACGCGGTGGACGCGGAGCTGTCCGCTCCGGCCTCGTCCGAGGTGCGCACCGCGCCGGTGGACGCGATGTCGCTGCCGGTGTCGGAGCCGGTGCCAGTGCTGCCGACCGGCCAGAGGGCGACGGAGACGCCCACCGCACCGGCCGCGACGAGAACACCGGCCCCGAGAAGCAACCCGGAACCCTGCCCGTACGTCTTCCTCCTCGGACCCCGTTTCCGCTCAGGAGCCCGTCGCCTCCGGCCGGTCACCGGTTCCCACCTGCCAGTGCCTCACGTATCGCCCGCATGCCACGCACCTCCTGGATCGCCTCCACCTCTGCACCTTCGACCCCACCTCACCGGGATCGTCCACCGTACGTTCCGAAACTATCCCGTTCGGGTGAAATTCAGACCTCCGCCGGACAGCTCCTGACCACTTCTCGATAATGTGAGCGGCACCTCTCCACCCGCGTCTCACACTCCGACCCGAATCTCCGAGGACTCACGCTGCCCGCGCACCGTCTTCCCCAATTCTCCGGCCCGCTCGCCATGCCGGCACAGACGCGCACCGAGTCCCCCTCTCCTACGCCGCAGAGCCTGGCACGGTTCAACACCGACCCCGCCGAGGACATCGAGCGCGCACTCCTCGCCTGCCTGCGCAGTCTCCGCTGGGCCCACCGACTCACCGACCACCGTCCCTATCCGGACCTGGACTCCCTGCTCGCGGCAGCGGACGAGGCGGCGTACGACCTGACCCCGGGCGACCTCTCCGAGGCCCTGGCCGCCGAGGCGCTGCCCGCACTGCCCGACGGGGTGTACGCGGCGGCCCACACGGCCCTGGGGGCGGCGCATGCGGCGTACGAGGCCAGGTTCGGGCACGTCTTCGTCATCTGTCTGGACGCCACGCCTCCGACAGAGGTCCTGAACACGATCCTGGCTGCCATCCGGTCACGTCTGACCAACGATCCGGAGGAAGAGCGGGTCGTGGCAGCAGAGGAACTCCGGCGCCTGGCAAGAGAACGGCTGGGGAATTGCCTAAGGGGCGCGGGGCTGCAACATATTGCGGCTCCGCCGCGGGGCGCGACCAGCCACATCTGACCCGCACCCGGCGGACAACCCGCGAACCCCTCCCCCCGTGGCCGCACCCAGTAGCCCGTACGAGCCTGTTTGATCACATCGGTAGGCCCGCTGTAAGCGTTCCGACAACACGTCGCTACGATGGCGAGGGCCGGTGGACCGTACCCGGCCGGGCCCGTCCGACACCGAAGCCGGCGCGGCCCCAATCCCCGCTCCCGGAGGGTTTTCCGTGCCGGCTGGAACGCTGTACCGCGGCCGGGAAGGAATGTGGTCCTGGGTGGCTCATCGAGTCACCGGCGTCCTCATCTTCTTCTTCCTGTTCGTACACGTCCTGGACACCGCTCTCGTCCGTGTCTCTCCCGAGGCCTACGACAAGGTTGTGGCCACGTACAAGACGCCGATCGTCGCCGTGCTGGAGTACGGCCTCGTCGCCGCCATCCTCTTCCACGCGCTGAACGGCCTGCGCGTCATCGCCGTCGACTTCTGGTCGAAGGGCCCGCGCTACCAGAAGCAGATGCTGTGGACCGTCGTCGGCCTGTGGGTCGTGCTGATGATCGGGGCGATCTACCCCGTCCTCGGCCACGCCGCTCGTGAACTGTTCGGGAGCTGACGCACATGGCGACGACTGAATCCACCGCCTCGGGCATCGGCCCCGTCGAGGGCGCGGGCACGTTCGCGGGGTACGACGCCGACAACCCGGCGCCCCTGATCGAGGCCCCGCGCAAGCGCACGAAGAAGACCCCCAAGTCCACCCGGGGCAACTTCGAGATGTACGGCTGGCTGTTCATGCGGCTGTCCGGCATCGTCCTGGTCGTGCTGGTCCTGGGCCACCTCCTCATCCAGCTGGTGCTGGACGGCGGTGTCTCCAAGATCGGCTTCGCCTTCGTGGCCGGCCGCTGGGCCTCGCCGTTCTGGCAGGTCTGGGACCTGCTGATGCTGTGGCTGGCGATGCTGCACGGCGCCAACGGCCTGCGTACCGTCATCAACGACTACGCGGAGCGCGCGAACACCCGACTGTGGCTCAAGGGCCTGCTCTACACCGCCACGGTGTTCACGATCCTGCTGGGCACGCTGGTGATCTTCACCTTCGACCCGAACATCCGCTAGGCCACCGGGTCACAAGGGGCTGAGGTAATTCTGATGAAGATCCACAAGTACGACACCGTCATCGTCGGCGCGGGCGGCGCCGGTATGCGCGCGGCCATCGAGTCGACGAAGCGCAGCCGTACCGCCGTACTGACGAAGCTCTACCCGACCAGGTCCCACACGGGCGCCGCGCAGGGCGGCATGGCCGCCGCGCTCGCCAACGTGGAAGAGGACAACTGGGAGTGGCACACCTTCGACACGATCAAGGGCGGTGACTACCTGGTCGACCAGGACGCCGCCGAGATCCTGGCGAAGGAGGCCATCGACTCGGTCCTCGACCTGGAGAAGATGGGCCTGCCGTTCAACCGCACGCCCGACGGGACGATCGACCAGCGGCGATTTGGTGGCCACTCCCGTAACCACGGTGAGGCGCCCGTCCGCCGCTCCTGCTACGCGGCCGACCGCACCGGTCACATGATCCTCCAGACGCTGTACCAGAACTGCGTGAAGGAGGGCGTGGAGTTCTTCAACGAGTTCTACGTCCTGGACCAGCTGATCGTCGAGGTCGACGGTGTGAAGCGGTCGGCCGGCGTCATCGCCTACGAACTGGCGACCGGTGAGATCCACGTCTTCCAGGCGAAGGCCGTGATCTACGCGTCCGGCGGCTGCGGCAAGTTCTTCAAGGTGACGTCGAACGCGCACACGCTGACGGGTGACGGCCAGGCGGCGGTCTACCGTCGGGGGCTGCCGCTGGAGGACATGGAGTTCTTCCAGTTCCACCCGACCGGCATCTGGCGCATGGGCATCCTGCTGACGGAGGGCGCCCGCGGTGAGGGCGGCATCCTCCGCAACAAGGACGGCGAGCGCTTCATGGAGAAGTACGCGCCGGTGATGAAGGACCTGGCGTCGCGTGACGTCGTGTCCCGCTCCATCTACACGGAGATCCGCGAAGGGCGTGGCTGCGGCCCCGAGGGCGACCACGTCTACCTCGACCTGACGCACCTTCCGCCGGAGCAGCTCGACGCGAAGCTCCCGGACATCACCGAGTTCGCGCGCACCTACCTCGGTATCGAGCCGTACACGGACCCGATCCCGATCCAGCCCACCGCGCACTACGCGATGGGCGGCATCCCGACGAACGTCGAGGGTGAGGTGCTGCGGGACAACACGACCGTCGTACCCGGGCTGTACGCGGCCGGCGAGGTCGCGTGTGTGTCGGTGCACGGCGCCAACCGCCTCGGCACGAACAGCCTCCTCGACATCAACGTGTTCGGGAAGCGGGCCGGTATCGCGGCGGCGGAGTACAGCCAGAAGGCCGACTTCGTCGAACTCCCCGAGAACCCGGCCGAGTTGGTGGTCTCCCAGGTGGAGCGCCTGCGCGAGTCCACGGGCACGGAGCGGGTCGCCGCACTGCGCCTGGAGCTCCAGGAGACCATGGACGCGAACGTCATGGTGTTCCGTACGGAGCAGACGATCAAGACGGCGGTGGAGAAGATCGCGGAACTCCGCGAGCGCTACCTGAACGTCTCGATCCAGGACAAGGGCAAGCGGTTCAACACCGACCTCCTGGAAGCAATCGAGCTCGGCAACCTCCTGGACCTCGCCGAGGTCATGGCGGTGTCGGCCCTGGCCCGCAAGGAGTCGCGCGGCGGTCACTACCGCGAGGACTACCCGAACCGCGACGACGTCAACTTCATGCGCCACACCATGGCGTACCGCGAGGTGGGCGACGACGGCACCGAGTCCATCCGTCTCGACTACAAGCCGGTCGTCCAGACCCGCTACCAGCCGATGGAGCGTAAGTACTGATGGCAACCCCTGTTCTGGACAAGGCGGACGCGGCCGGCGAGCCCGAGCCCGGCTTCGCCGACTCCCCGTACATCACGGTCACCTTCCGCATCCGCCGCTTCAACCCGGAGCTGGCGGCCGAGGCGGTCTGGGAAGACTTCCAGCTGGAGATCGACCCGAAGGAGCGCGTCCTCGACGCCCTCCACAAGATCAAGTGGGACCAGGACGGTTCGCTGACGTTCCGTCGTTCCTGCGCGCACGGCATCTGCGGCTCGGACGCCATGCGGATCAACGGCAAGAACCGCCTTGCCTGCAAGACCCTGATCAAGGACATCAACCCCGCCAAGCCGATCACGGTCGAGCCCATCAAGGGCCTGACGGTCCTGAAGGACCTGATCGTCGACATGGAGCCGTTCTTCCAGGCGTACCGCGACGTGATGCCCTTCCTCATCACGAAGGACACCAACGAGCCGACGCGCGAGCGCTTCCAGACGGCCGAGGACCGGGAACGGTTCGACGACACCACGAAGTGCATCCTGTGCGCGGCGTGCACGTCGTCGTGCCCGGTCTTCTGGAACGACGGCCAGTACTTCGGCCCGGCCGCGATCGTGAACGCCCACCGGTTCATCTTCGACAGCCGTGACGAGGCGGGCGAGCAGCGCCTGGAGATCCTGAACGACCGGGACGGCGTCTGGCGCTGCCGGACCACGTTCAACTGCACGGACGCGTGCCCTCGCGGGATCGAGGTCACGAAGGCCATTCAGGAAGTGAAGAGGGCGCTGATCACTCGGCGGTTCTGATCTCCCGGGTCTACTCGACGACCTCCGGTGGCCGTGCTTCTGTTTCGACGGAAGCACGGCCATCGGGCGTTTGGCCGCCGAGCACTTCGGCCTTGCGGTGATCACGGCCACACGCCCTTCGATACCCACCAGTACCACTAGGAACTTGGTCAACTCCCGTTACAGACTGGGCACATGACCATCCTGAGGAAATCGATCGCAGCACTGTCGGCGGCCGCGGCCACGGCGGCCACGCTGCTCGCGATACCCCCCACCGCCTCGGCAACTCCCGTCCACGACACGGCATATGGCCAACGTCCCCTCGTACGGGAGAACTTCGACCACCTTCCCCTCGGCCCGGTGACCGCCGGCCGCGGCTGGACGACGGACACCTCCAACGGCACCCTGACCGTCGCCCCGAGTTCGACCGGCAAGGGCCGCGAACTCCGCATCCGGACGCAGGGCAACGGCCGCGCGTTCGTCGTCATCCCCAACCTCTCGGCGCCCGGCAACAGTTACTGGGCCCGCCTGCGCCTGCGCGTGGACGCGTTCCCCACGGCGCCCGACTGGGCCCACTGGACGATCGCGGAGGCCTCCGGCACCGACTCCCCCACCCTCGTACGCCCGTTGGGCGGCCAGTACGCCCCGACGGACAAGGGCAACTTCTGGGGTGTCGGCTCCGATCTGGGCCCGACGGGCGACTGGACGTCGTGGAAGACGACGGCACCGGCGGAGGCGGACAAGTGGCAGTGCGTGGAGTTCCATCTGGACGCCGCGGACAGCCGGGTCACGGTGTACTTCGACGGGGTCGAGCAGTCGGACCTGACGGTCGACGCCACCCATCACGGCGGCGCCCAGGACTCGGACTTCGTCTTCCCGACGTTCGACAAGCTGAAGCTGGGCTGGCAGTTGTACCAGGGCGACCCGACTCCGTCGTCGTACGACGTGCGGATGGACGACGTGGTGGTGAGTCCGGGTCGCGCGGGCGGGTGCTGAGAGAGCCATTGAGAGTGGCGTGACCCGGTGAAGGGGGGTGAGGCGGGCGGGCGCCCTGCCTCACCCCCCTTCGCCTCACTCCGGCTTCAGCCGAGGACGAGCGGGATCGTGGCAGCAAGCTCGTCGCCGAGGGCGGCCGTCTCCGCCTCCGTGGGTGTACGGCGTCCGGTGCCGACCAGCAGGGCGTCGGTGTCGGAGAACGCGGCGGGGAACGGGGTCCCGGCGATCGCCTCCAGCAGGGCGCGGGCCGCCGCGAGTGTCTCGGCGGGCGGCAGCCGCGCGGGGTGCGGCAGACGCGCGATCAGGTCCAGGTGATGCAGGGTCCATTCGAGGACGTACGCGGAGAGGTAGTCCTCGACGGTCAGGACCTCGTCGCGGGTGCTGACGCGGGCGGCGGGATCGGCGAGTCGGGCAGCTCGGCCGGCGGCGGAACCGACGTCGTCGAGGTGGAACTTGAGGAGCGCCGGGTCGCCGTAGGCGGCGGCCAGTCGGGGGATCAGAGCGTCGAGGGGATCGTCGCCGGTCGGGGGTTCGGTGAGGACGTCCCAGTAGGTGACGGCGTCAACGGTCGGTTCGGCGTCGGGGGCGGGCGTGACAAGGGTGATCAGGACGTCCTGGGCGTCGATGACCAGGTGACAGACCAGGTCACGTACCAGCCAGCCGGTGCATCCGGAGGGGCGGTCGAAGTCCTCGTCGGGGAGTTCGGCGATGGTGGTGAGCAGCGCTGTCCAGGAGTGTGAGAAGAGGTCCACGGTCCGGGACCGTAGTGGCGAACCTGAACGGCGGACAAGCGTATTCGGGCGGGTCGGTTCTCGTACCCGGACGGTTGGTACGGGTTACCCGAACGGTTCGAGGTTCAGCGGAACTGACATGATCGGCCCGACGTGTCATGAACAGAGCGACCTCTGGGGAGAGGTCGAGGGGGAGGTCCGCAGCGATGCGCACCATCACAGAAGGCGTGCTGGAGTCCAGCCGGTGCCCTGAGTGCGATACGGGGATCCAGGCGGACAGCCGTTTCACCAAGTGGTGTCCGGCCTGCGACTGGAACGTGGATCCGGGTGGTCCCGAACCGGCAAAGGGCAGGCTGGAGGCGCTGCGCCGCACGCTGGCGCGGCGGCACGGCGAGAAGCTGCTGGCGACGATGAGTACGGACGCGCCCGGGGAGCAGCGGGCTCGTCGTGACGCGTACGGGGTGCTGGCGTATGTCGTCGCTCTGCTGATCCACGGGGTGACGGCAGTGCTCGCCACGACCGGGATCTGGTGCGTGGTGAGCGGCTGGGGCGGACTCCTCATGGTGCCCGGGCTGTTCCTGTTGCTGCTGGGCTGGGGGCTGCGCCCCAGGCTGAACCGGCTCCCCAAGGACGAGGACAACGGTGCAGTCCTGCGCCGACCCGACGCGCCCGAACTGTTCGCGCTGATCGACGAGGTCGCCGAGGTGTCGGGGACCAGAGGCGTGGACGCCGTGGCGGTCAACGCCGACACGAACGCGAGTGTACAGACGTACGGCCTCCGTGGCCGCCTCCTCACTCTGGGCCTCCCGTTGTGGGAGTCCCTGACTCCCGAGCATCGAATCGCCCTGCTGGGGCACGAGTTGGGCCACTACAGCAACGGGGACACGCGGCGTGGGCTGGTGCTGGGGACAGCGTTCCGCTCACTGGGCCTCTGGCTCTTCTACCTCTCGCCGATACCCAACCCGACCGCCGTCCAGATGATCACCAACCTGGCATACATCGGGCCCCGCCTGCTCGTCCAGGGCGTACTGATGCTGCTCGACACTCTCACCCTGCGCTCCACGCAGCGCAGCGAGTACCTCGCCGACTCGGCTGCGGCGCGGGCGGGTTCGACAGAGGCAGCGGTCGGCCTGATGGACCGGCTCCTCGTCGTCGACTCCATCGACATCACTCTGCGCCGCGAGGTGAACAGCCGGCAGCTGCGGCGGAGCGGTCAGCCCCGAGGTACCGAAGGGGAGGGTCTGTGGGAGGAGTTGGCGGCGCATATCGCCTCCATCCCGGAGTCCGAGTACGAACGTCAGCGCCGCGTGGGCGCGTTGCGCGGCCACAGTGTCGACGCGACCCATCCGCCCACCCACTTGCGACGGCGGCGGCTGCTCGACGTGGGGCCTGTGGCGGGGGTGGTTGTCGCGGATGAGGAGCGGAGCGCCCGTATCGCCGGCGAGTTGGCGGGGGCGCGGGGGACTGTGGCTCGGGAGGTTGTCAGGGACGGGGTCGACGGGGTGTAGGCCTTGGGCCATTGTCAGTGTTGCCTCATAGAGTCCCGTCGTGTCCAAACCACTCCATGAAGATCGCGAACGGCTGCTGAACGAGCTGCCGCCCGGCCACCTGGTGGGCCCATCCCAGGATCCGCACCCTGTGGTGTGGCTGAGCGACGGGCCGGTCCGGGGCGCGGCCGACTGGTGGGAGCGGCTGTACTCCAGACATTCCGAGACCGGTCTGTACCCGCTGCTGCTCGAATACCCGGACGACTCGTTCGAGCCCGTGGAGGGCGACTACGGGGCGGGGTCGGGTATCGATGCTGCTTCCTACCTACGGCGTGCATGGACGGAGGATGCCTGGCCGCCCTTCAAGGAGTGGCCGGGCCTAGCAGCGCCTGCCGCATCGGTGACGGACGTCGCCCTGCCCGCCGCAGAACTCGCCACCGCGCTGGTCCGTAGCAGTCGGGCCCAGTGTCTGGCACTTGTAGAGGTCTCCCGGGGCGCCGACGCGCCCGCCGCCCTCAACTGGGCCGGACCGGCCAACCACATAGACGTGCAAGAGCTGTCGGCGGTGCTCCGCTCCTGGGAGGACCGGTTCGCGGTCCGTGTCGTGGGTTTCGGGCACGCCAGTCTCCACGTCTCGGTCGCCGCTCCGCCGACGGACATCGACCAAGCCCGTGTTCTGGCGGCCGAGCACTACGTTGCCTGCCCGGACTGGTTCTACGTGGAACCGTCCATGGACTGGGAGACATACCCGGAGGAGCTCATGAAGCGCCGCGAATGGGAGTTCTGGTGGGACTGACGTCGGCCTCTGCCGACTGCATATTGCATCCCCGCTTCCGAGACTCGACTTACACCCTTTCCATAGGAAGAGCATCGAACTCGGAGTACTCAAGGCGTTGCTCCTCGGAAACATTCCGTCGATGCGTGCTGGCCGCACTGGCGTATTCCCGCTTACTCGATTCCGCTCCGGCTAGCGTGAACCGAAAATATCATCCAGCCTCGACGACCAGCCGACGTCCGCAAGTTCCGCATCGACAAGAAGATCACGCCAATCGGTCTCCATTAGTCGAATCGCATCAAGAAGCTTATCGACACTCCCGTTGGCCAGAACCACGACAGCGGCTGCGATCCTCTCGCTGGCAGCCTTATGAAACACCCTCAGCTCCGCCTCCTCCAAGAGCGAGATGACCGAACTCGCCTCGACTCCATATTGATCTACAATTACACTATAAATGCGACTCGTGACTGCCATGAATATCCCCCACGAAAATACGGCACCCAACCCTCCAAGCGTTGCCGTATTCCCTTTTATTGGCAAAGAAAATAAACGGGCTTACGGTACTTGATTACCCCTTGAAGCAATTCGCAATTACCCCCAACTGTGGTCCATTTTCCCTGTGGTGGTCCAGGCCTGGACCACCGCCCACAGCTGCCACCCCAACGCCACGTTCTACAACGGCAAGGGCTCCAACGGGGGCGGTACGCACGAGGCACGTGCCGGCGTTGAGTCCGATACCTGGGGCACCTCGCGCTCACACTTCAACATCGAGTTCGCCAAAGCCCTCATGGGGACGAAGATCACGAGCGCGAAGCTGACCGTGCTGGAGACGTACTCCTGGTCGTGCAGCGCCCGTTCGAGCCGACCAGGACAACGTCAGCATGCTCCACGTCCTCGGCACCCCGGACGTCAATGGCGACACCGTCCCCGACCTCTGGGCCATCCGCGCCGACGGCTCCGTCCGCTTCTACGCCGGCGGCAGGGCCGCGGTGGTCGCGGGCTCCGGGCGGGAGGTGCTCCCCGCGAAGGACTACTGGAAGAACCGGATCGCCGTCGGATGACCGCTTGACGCGTCCCGAATACGTCGTCGAGGGCCCCGTTTCCGCAGGAGACGGGGCCCTCTCGCCTGCCAGGCACACGATCGGGTGACCCGGCGTGAAGGGGACACGCCGGTTCCTCCCGGCCTACGATGATGGCCTCGACACCGGCCCAACGGGAGGCACCTGATGTCCGCAACAGCTGCCGAGCAGCCTCACGGCGACCGTCCGCTGATCGCGGAGGCGAACCGCCTCATGGAGCGCAATCCGGGCTACTGCGTCGAGATCATCGGAGGCCTGATCCTCGTGTCCCCGCCCCCGGACCTCCCCCACGCACGTGCGCTGGCCAGGCTTACGCGCCCGTTCGTCGCAGCCGGCATCGACGGAAGCGAGACAGAGGTACTCCAAGGCGTCGGGCTGTGGTTGCCCAGTGGCACCGAGGATTACGCCATCCCTGATCTCGTCGTCGTCGACGCCGACATCGAAGAGCACTACGTAGAGAACAACTGCTACGAGCCAGTGGCGTTCCAACTCGTCCTGGAAGTCACCTCCAGCAACTGGAAGGCCGACCTGCAGACCAAGGTCACCGCCTATGCAGCCGCCAAGGTGCCCGTCTATGTGGTCGTCGACCGCAAGCACCAGCGCCTCCATGTGCTCACCAACCCCGAGGGCAACGCCTACACCACCCACCGCATCCACGCCCCCGGCGAGATCGTCACCCTCCCCGACTCGATCGGCGCCAAGGTCAGCCTCGATGTCGCCGAGATCCTCGACGCCGGCCAGCCGAAGCGGACTCCCTGAACCTGCACGTCACAGCGCCCGTCTGCCCGCCCCAGCCTCCCCGGATTCCGCCGACCATCCCCTTACCCTGACGCCATGTCAGATGACGAGTCGTACGAACTGCTCGGTTTCGACAACGTGCTGCTGCCCGTCGGTGAGCTCGCCGAGGCGGTCGCCTTCTACGAGCGTGCCGGGTTCCGTGTCACCGCTCGGGTCGACGAGGCCGGGATCGCCGTGCTGAGGGTCGGTGCCGAGACCCCGGGGCTGCTGCTGCGGGTCGAGGAGGCGCTCGGGCACCGGGCGCCGCCGTGGGCCTCCCCCCGGATCTGGCTGGAGGTGCCGGACGCCAAGGCGGCGGCCCGCGCCCTCGCCAGGGCCGGCATCACCCCGCTCGACGCCCCGCTCTCCGTGGCCACGGGCTGGACCGTCGAGATCGCCGACCCCTGGGGCAACGTCATCGGCTTCACGGACTACACGAAGCGGCCGGAACTCGCGCGGTCATAGGCGCGGGGAGTCATGAACCCGGGCGGCGGTTGATCGCCGTCAGGTCGATGTCGATCTCGAAGGGGACGGTCAGCTTCAGGCGGTCGTGGAAGATGCCGGTGAGGGCGTAGGACTTGGTGGCGGGGTCCAGTTCTTAGACGTAGACGACCGGGAGCCCCTTGTCCGCGTCCTGCTCGACCCGCCAGAAGTGGAGCACCCCGGCCGCCGCGTACTTGCGGGGCTTGGCCTCTCGGTCGCGTTCGCGGGAGTCGGCCGAGACCACCTCAACGGCAAGGACGATGTCCTCCGGCTCATACCAGGTCTGATTCGGACCAGTAACCGCCTCCGCCGAAAAAACCACAATGTCCGGCTCCGGCCGATTCCTCTGGTCCAGCCTGACCGCCATTTTCCGGTCGACGTCCAGATGCGCCGGCGTCTGAGCCAGCAAGGCGTTGTCCAACAGCCGCATCGTGCGACTGTGAAACCGGGTCTGGGCACTCGTGAAGACAAGACTCCCGTCGATCAACTCCGTGTGCGGCGGGAGGCCCGGAATCCGGTCGAGGTCGTCCGCGGTCCAGCCCTCGGCGGGCGGGATCGGCCAGCGGTACGGCGGCTCGCCCGCCATCTCGTCCTCGGATACGGCGCTCATCAGTGCTCCCATGCGACGGAGTCTCACCTGTCCGCTCAGCGTACCCAGCATGGACGGCCAGGGCGCCACCTGATCGAGGTACCCACTCACGGAACACCGGTGCGCATCGTTCGGGTCACCTCGAACGCCACTTGAACATGTTCAAAAACAGGCCTACAGTCTCCCCCGTAAGAACTTTTGAACGCGTTCAAGTCGTTCAGGAAGCTCGGGGACAAGGACGAAGTCATGGACCTCACAGTCGTCGCATACGTCATATACCTGCTGGTCAGCGTCGCGCTGACCGTCTGGGTCGCGCGGACCCTCAGCAGCAACGGGAAGGTTTTCCTCGCCGATGTGCTGCGGGGGAACGAGAAGCTCGCCGAGGCCGTCAACCATCTGCTGGTCGTCGGGTTCTATCTCGTCAACCTCGGGTTCGTGGCCCTCTACCTGAGCGGTGACGGGGACATCGCCAGCACCCGGGAGGTCTTCGAGGCGCTCTCGACCAAGCTCGGTGTCGTGCTGCTGGTGCTCGGTGTCATGCACCTCGCCAACGTGTTCGTCCTCAGCAAGATCCGTCGGCGGGGTGTCATGGAGCGGGAGCAGGTACCGCCCGTAGCGCCGCAGGGCTGGGTCGCCCCCACGGCCGGGGCGTGACCACGATGAGCCACATGAACGCGGTGGGGTCGGGGGACACCACCGCCCGCGCGGACCGGGACGCCACGGGGGGCGTTCCGGTCCGCCGGCTCACCGTCCTGTACGACGCCGACTGTGCCCTGTGCACCTTCGTGCGCGGCTGGCTCGTACGGCAGCCCCAGCTGGTGCCGCTGGAGATGGTTCCGGCGGGGTCCGGGCAGGCGCGGGCGCTCTTCCCCGGCCTCGATCACGCCGCCACCCTCGACGACATCACCGTCGTCGGTGACTCCGGTCAGGTCTATCGCGGCGCCGGTGCCTGGGTCGTCGTGCTGTGGGCGTTGCGCGAGTACCGGCCGCTCGCCCATCGGTTCGCCACCCCGGCCGGGGCCCGGCTCGCCAAGGGTGCCGTTCTCGCCGCCGCCAAGTGGCGCGGCAGTCAGTGGGGTACTGGCGGAAGTGGCCGCCCCCTGTACCGGCGGGCCGACGGATGGTCGTACGATCCGCGCTTCGGGTGGGTCCACACCCCGCCCGGCACCCCGCCCGGCTGTGACAGCGGCACCTGTTCCACTGGTTAGGCTCCTTCCGTGTCAGCAGCGAAAGACCGCCCCGAATCCCCTGAGTCCTCCGGTTCCTCCGAGTCCTCCGAGCCCTCCGCTCCTGCTCCCGCCAAGAGTGAGCAGACCCGTGCGTTGATCCTGGAGACGGCCATGCGGCTGTTCAAGGAGCGCGGGTACGACAAGACGACCATGCGGGCCATCGCTCAGGAGGCCGGGGTCTCCGTCGGCAACGCGTACTACTACTTCGCCGGCAAGGAGCACCTGATCCAAGGCTTCTACGACCAGCTCGCCCGCGAGTACCAGGTGGTCGCGCGGGAAGTCCTGGACCGGGAGACGGAGTTGGAGGCCCGGCTGGCCGGGGTGCACCGGGCCTGGCTCGATGTGGCCGCTCCCTACCACGAGTTCGCCGTGCAGTTCTTCAAGACCGCCGCCGACCCGAACAGCCCGCTCAGCCCTTTCTCCGCCGAGTCGGAACACGCCCGCGTGCAGGCCATCGACGTGCACAAGGAAGTGCTCGCGGGCTCGAAGGCCAAGGTTCCGGAGGAACTCCGGGACGTGCTGCCCGAGTTGATGTGGCTGTCCCAGATGGGCATGGTCATGTACTGGATCTACGACCGTTCGGAGGGCCGTGAGCGCACCTACCGGCTCGCCGGACGCGGCGCCCGGCTCACCGCCCGCGGGGTGTCCCTGGCCCGCTTCCGGGTGCTGCGCCCGCTCGTCCGTGAGGTCCACGACCTGTTCAGCGACTTCCTGCCGGGAATGACCAACGCCCTTCCCGAGGAGTCCGAGGAGTCCGGGAAGGGCGAACAGGTCAAGTAGGCGCCGGGCGCGGTCAGTTCACCGCGTCCACCTCGTCCGCTCCCTCCTCCGACGACTCCGTCAGCTCCACGTCGTACACCAGCGGGCCGTCCTCCACCGTCACCTGTCGGGCCCGCGAGCCGTACGAGACCGCTGTCGCCGCAAGCAGGTAGGCGCCCGGGGCCGGGACGGTGAGGATGTACGAGCCGTCCGCCAGGGACGTGACCCGGTCCAGTTGGCGTCCGCCCTTCGAACGAAGGGTGACCGTCGCGCCCTCGACCGGCGTGCCATCCGTGTCACGTACGAAACCGTGGACCGCCGAGGCGCCGCCCGCAGGCCCGCCGGGTTGGCCTGTCTCCGGCTCCTCCTTCGGTTCCACCGCCAGATGCGGCAGGCGCTTCTCCAGGCCCGCCGGCAGCCACCAGTTGGCGTTGCCGAGCAGGTGCATCGCGGCCGGCACCAGGGCCGTACGGAGGATGAACGCGTCCAGCGCCACCGCCGCCGCGAGGCCGATGCCCGCCATGGCGCCCTCCATGTCGCCGCTCAGGACGAACGCCGAGAAGACGCAGATCATGATCAGGGCCGCGCAGTTGATGACCCTGCTCGTTTCCGCCAGGCCGACGCGGACCGCCCGGGCGTTGTCCTTCGTGTGGACCCACTCCTCGTGCATCCGGCTCACCAGGAACACCTGGTAGTCCATCGAGAGGCCGAAGAGGAGGGAGAGCATGATGACAGGGAGGAACGCCGTGATCGGGCCCTCCTTGCCGATGCCGAGCAGTTCCGTGCCCCAGCCCCACTGGAAGATCGCGACCAGGACGCCGAAGGAGGCCGCCGCCGCTATCAGGTTCATCAGCGCGGCGGTCAGGGGGACGATCAGGGAGCGGAACGCCACCATCAGGAGCAGGAAGCCCAGCGAGATGATCGCCGCCACGAAGTACGGCAGGCGGTCGCCCGTCACCGCCGCGAAGTCCTTGAAGATCGCCGTCACCCCGCCCACGTGGGCCTCGGCCCCGGAGGCCGGGATGACCTCGTCGCGCAGGCGGTCGATCAGCTGGTCCGTGGCCTTCGACTGGGGGGACGTCGTCGGGACCACCTGGATCACCGTGATGCCCTGGGACGGGGGCGCCGCCGCTGCCTGCGCCACGCCTTCCGTCGTACGGATCGTCGAGACCAGCGCGTTCGCGTCTCCCTCGGCCACCACCACCTGGAGCGGGCCGTTGAAGCCGGGGCCGAAGCCCTCCGCCAGCAGGTCGTACGCCTGGCGGGTGGTCGTCGACTCCTGGTGGTTGCCCTGGTCGGTCGCGCCGAGGCGGATGGAGAGGACGGGGAGCGCCAGGATCAGCATCGCCAGCAGGGCCAGCGCCGCTGTCGAGCGCGGGCGCCTTTCGACGTACGACGACCAGCGCGCCGCCGGCCCGCTCGCCTCGGCCGACTCCGGTCCCGTCGCGGCCAGTCGGCGGCGCTGCCTGCGGCTGAGGACGCGCATGCCGAGGAGGCCGAGGAGCGCCGGGAGGAGGGTCGTCGCGGCGAGGACGCTCAGGACGACGGTGAGGGAGGTCGCGATGACCACGCCGTCCAGGAAACGCATGTTCATCACCAGCATGCCGGCGAGGGCGATGCACACCGTGCCGCCCGCGAACAGCACGGCCCGGCCAGAGGTGTTGAGCGCCGTCACCGCCGACTCCTCGGGCTTCAGGCCGCGCAGGATGCCCCGGCGGTGCCGGGTGACGATGAAGAGCGCGTAGTCGATGCCGACGCCCAGGCCGATCAACGAGCCGAGCAGCGGGGCGACTTCGGGGACGTCGGTGACATGGCTGAGGAGGGAGGTGGCCATCAGGCCGGTGCCCAGGGCCGCGATCGCGACGACCAGCGGCAGCAGCATCGCGAAGAGGGAGCCGAAGGCGAGGAACAGGACGACCGCCGCGGCCAGGATGCCCACCATCTCGGCGATGCCGGTGGGCGGTTCCTGGGTCCTGGTGATCGCCTGGCCGCCCAACTCGACCTGGAGTCCGTCGCGTTCGGCGGACCGGGCCGTGTCGACGACGTCCTCGACCGTCTTCTTGGGTACGCCGTTCGCCTGCTCGGTGAAGGTGATCTGGGCGTAGGCGATCCGCCCGTTCTCGCTGATCCGGGCCGCGCCGGCGGCGCCGTCGGCGTACGGGCTGGTGACCTCGCCGACGCCCGCCATCTTCCCGATCTCCGCCAGCTTCGGCTCGATCCGGGACCGTACCGACTCGTCGCGTACCGAGCCCTCGTCGACCTTCCACACGACCGTGTCGGTGTCGCCCGCGGCCTGCGGGAAGGCCTTCTCCATCAGGTCGTACGCACGTGTGGAGTCCGTGTTCGGGAGGGAGAACGTGTTCGCGTAGTCCGTGCCCGCGGCGGAGCCCGCGAAGCCCAGTCCGAACACGGCCCCCACCCATATCAACAGGACCACCAGCCGGTGCCGATAGCACCACCGCGCCAATGCCGCCACGCTCAACACCCCTTGTTCATCAGGTTGGTCGGTTCGGTTGGTCCCCCAGGTCCTGGGCAACAGGATTGGTGGCGACGCGCGGGCGTGGACACCGGCCGGCCATGACTCTCAAGGAACTCCAAAGCGCGAACCGGGTCCGGCTGTCGGTGGCCCCGCCGATACTGGAGGCATGACGGCTCCGGGCGCAGGGACGGGCACAGCCCCAAGTACGGCTACAGCTGCGGGCACCGTGCTGGTTGTGGAGGACGAGCCGAGCATCGCGGACGTCCTCGCCATCGCCCTGCGGTACCACCGCTTCGAGGTGATGGTCGCGGGCACCGTTCGCGATGCGCTCACGCTCGCCGAGCGCACCCGCCCGGACGTCGCGCTGCTCGACATCATGCTCCCGGACGGCGACGGCCGGGCCCTCGGGCGTGAACTGCGCGACCGCAGGCCCGAGTTGGCCCTTGTCTTCCTGACCGCACGGGACGCGCCGGGGGAGATCGTCGGCGCCCTCGGGTTCGGCGACGACTACATCACCAAGCCGTTCAACATCGACGAGGTGGTCGCCCGGATCACCGCCGTGCTGCGGCGGACCCGGCCCGTCGACGTGCTGCCGCAGCGGCCTCCGTTGCGCTACGGCGACCTGGAGCTGGACGAGTCGACGTACAGCGTGCACCGCGCGGGCGGCACCGTCGAGCTGACTCCCACGGAGTACGCGCTGCTGCGGTTCCTGGTGCGCAACGGCGGCCGGATCGTGCCCAAGGAGCAACTCCTGCGGCATGTCTGGCAGTACGAGCACACGCCGGCCGAATCGACCGTCGTCGAGACGTACATCAGCTATCTGCGGCGCAAGCTCGACGAGCTCGGACCGCCTGTGATCACCACCCGGCGCGGTGTCGGATACGGGCTGGCATGAGTCTCCTCGCGATCGGAGCGGGATGGTGGCGCGCCTTCGGGTCGGGATGGGGACGCGCCTTCCACTGCGAGCGCGGCATCCACTCCCTGCGCGTCAAGCTGACGCTGGCCAACGTGGTGCTGCTCGCCCTCGGCATCGTCGTGGCGACCGCCGTGAGCGTGATGGGCATGCGGCTGTATCTGCTGGACAGCGTCGACACCCAGCTGATGGGCACCCGGGACTCGATCGGCGGCTCCCGGATCACGCTGGAGCAGATCGACTCGCTGACCGCGTTCGCCGCCCTCACCGACAGATACCGATACAACTCCGTCGACAGCAAAGGCAGTTCAGCCGGATCCAGCTCCTCCGACCCCGGCTCGGCGAGTCCCGGCCTCGCGAACGCCGACTCCTTCATGTCCGACGGCATCTTCGTGGTCGTCGGCGAGCAGGGGCAGGCCATGACCGTCGCCGGGTTCGCGGCCACCGCCGACCAGCGCGCCCTCGCCGCAGCCGTCTCCGACCCGGCCGCCCTCGCCCGCGACGACGAACCCCACGACATCCGGGTGCGGGACGCCCCCTACCGGGTCACCGCCGCCCACCTCGCCGACGGCGCGACCGTACTCCTCGCCACCTCGACGGACGCCCTGCACGATGTCCTCGGCAAGGCCCTGAAGCTCGATCTCACCGTCGGGACGCTGCTGCTCGCGCTGCTCGCCGTGCTCACGATGTTCAGCGTGGGCCGCCGGATGGCGCCCCTGGAGGACATGGTCGAGACGTCTACGGCCATCGCCGAGGGCGATCTCACCCGGCGTGTCCCCTCCAGCCGCGACGCCACCCTTGAGGTCGAACAGCTCCGGGTCGCCCTCAACACCATGCTCCACCAGGTCGAGTCGGCGCACCGCACCCGCGAGCGCAGCGCGGCCCAGCTGCGCCGGTTCGTCGCCGACGCCTCGCACGAACTGCGCACCCCGCTGTCCGCGATCCGCGGCTACCTCCAGCTCTACGACAAGGGGATGCTGACCGACCCGCAGGAGCGGCGGCGCGCCTGGGACCGGATGAACGGCGAGGCGGACCGCATGGGCCGCCTGGTGGACGAGCTGCTGACGCTTGCCCGTCTCGACCAGCAGCCCGAACTGCTTCTGAGGAACGTCGACCTGAGCCGTCTGGTGCGGGACGCGGCGGAGGATCTGCGGGTCCAGGAACCGGGCCGGCCGATCAGTGTGGCCGCCGAAGGGGCGATCCTGGTGCGGGCCGACGAGTCGGGGCTCAGACAGGTGCTGGGCAACCTGGTGGGCAACGTCCGCACGCATACGTCCCCCGATGTGCCGGTGCGGCTCGCTGTGGAGCGCGCGGAGGGTGTCGTACGGCTGTGTGTCGCGGATCTGGGGCCCGGGCTGGCACCTGCGGACGCTGCGCGTATGTTCGACCGGTTCTTCCGAGCGGGGGGCGGGGCGGGAAGCGGGTTGGGGCTGGCGATCGTGCAGGGGGTGGTGCGGGCGCACGGCGGGGAGGTGAGTGTGCGGACCGCCTCCGGCGAGGGGTTGGCGGTGACGGTCAGTCTGCCGGAGCGGGTGGTCTGTCCGTGAGTGGTGGGGGCGGTGAGTTGGCCGGGTGGTTGACTGCGGGCCCGTTGTGGCTGGTCGCGCCCACGCGGCGAAGCCCGCGGAACGACATGGGACACGGCCCCGCGCCCCTGGGGACGCCCCTATCCCGGCGCTGTGACCAGCGCCCAGACCGTCTTTCCGTGTCGGCCTCTGCTCCACACCCCCCACGCCTCCGCGATGTGCTCGACCAGGTGAAGGCCGCGGCCGTGTTCCGCCCAGTCCGTCACCGGGTGGAGGCGGGGTTCCGTCGTGCCCTCGTCGGAGACCTCTATGAGGCAGGAGCCGTCGGCGAGTGCGGTGACGGCGACCTCGAACTCCGGCTCCAGGACGGGGCCGTGGCGTACGACGTTGGTCGCCAGCTCGGAGACGAGCAGGACGGTGTCCGCGAGCGCCGGGCCGTCGGTACTGTGCCCCCAGTCGGCCAGATGGTCGCGCACCCGGCGCCGGGCGAGTTCGACGGACGCCGGATGCCGGGGAAGCCGGAAGGAGTTGCGCCTCAACACGTCCGCTCCTCCCCCCGCCCACAGCATCAGCACATCTGATACAGCGTTGGGTACCCTCCCAGCGTCACCTAGTCCGCGTCGGCCGGTCCGCGTCAGATCCAGTCGAGGGTCCAGAGCCGGAAGACCCCGGTACCGTCCGAGAGGTACTGGCCGCCGCCGACGTCCTCGCTGCTGACGACGTACTCCTTGCGCTGCCACAGCGGGATGACGGGCACGTCCAGGGCGATCAGTTGCTGGAGCGCGCGGAAGTCCTGGGCGGCTCGGGCTCGGTCGGCGTACCGGCGGCTGTCCAGGATCAGCCGGTCCACCTTCTTGCTGCCGTATCCGTTCTTCATGCTGTTGCCGGTGCCGACGAGCGGTCCGGTGAACGTGTCCGGGTCGGGGAAGTCGGCGACCCAGCCGACGGCGTAGGCGTCCAGCTTCCCTGCCGCGTACCGCTTCTGGTAGTCGGTCCACTCGTAGCCCTTGACGGCGACCTTGAACAGGCCGCCCTTCTCCAGCTGCCGCTTGAGCAGGGCAGCCTCCTCGGCGGCGGCGCCGCGCCCCTCGGCGTAGCCGTAGGTCAGGCGGACGGGGAGTTCCACGCCGGCCTCGGTGAGCAGGGCGCGGGCCTGCGCGACGCTGGGTTTGGGGTAGTCGTCGAAGAACGAGGTGGTGTGGCCGGTGAGGCCTGCCGGGATCAGCGAGTAGAGGGGCTCGGCTGTCCCCTGGTACACCGTGGCGGCGAGTTCCTCCCGGTTGACCAGCCAGGCCAGGGCGCGGCGGACGACCGGGGCGTGGAGCGCGGAACCGGCGTGGACGTTGAGGACGAGGTTGCGGGTCTCGGCGCTGTCGGACTCGATGACCTGCTGGCCGGGGTCGCTGGGCGAGAGGCCGGCGAGGACCGCGGGCGGCAGCTGGCGCGTGGCGACGTCGATCTGCTTGGCCTTCCACGCCTTGTCGAGGGCCGGCGGATCGGCGTAGTAGCGCAGGCGGATGGGGCTGCCGGTGCTCTTCACGACGCCCTTGTAGTGGTCGTTGGGTTCGAGGAGCGCCTCCTTCTCCTCCGTATACGACTTCAGGAGGTACGGGCCGGTGCCGTCGGCGCCGGTGTCGGTGCGCAGGCCGTCCTTCGGGTAGCGCTCACGGTCGACGATCGCACCGGCTCCGGTGGCCACCTTGAACGGGAAGGTGGCATCGGGCGAGTTGAGGTGGAAGGTGACCGTCAGATCCTTGGCGTCGACCGAGGTGAGGGTGCCGAGCAGGGACGCGGGTCCGACGTTGGAGTTGATGCGCTTGACGCGCTCGAAGGAGAACTTCACGTCCTCGGCGGTCATCTGCCGGCCGCTCGGAAAGTGGAGGTCGCCGCGCAGGACGCAGACGTAGGTGCGCAGGTCGGAGCCCTTGAAGCCACAGCTCTTCGCCGCGTCCGGGACGGGGGCGGCGCCGTCCGGCCGGTAGGTGAGCAGTGACTGGAAGACGTTGCTGAACATGGCCCACGAGCCGGCGTCGTAGGCACCGGCCGGGTCGAGGGAGGTCACGGCGTCGGTGGTGCCGACGGTGATCGTCCTGCCGTGGTCGCCTCCCGTCGGCATCAGCTGCCAGCCGACCGCGCCCGCGGCCGACACAATGAGCAGCGCCGCGAGAATCCGCATGCGTACCGAGCGCATCGGTGTGCCCTCCCCAGGCCCCCTGCACAGGCGACTCCCCTGTGGCGTCGATCACCTAATCACAGGTGTTTCGCATGGGGGAAGGGAGATCTCCTGAGATGGGAAAGACGTTACCGACACCGTGTTACCGGCCGGTTTCGCACCTCGTTCAGAGCCGCCCACGCATGGCGTTCCGGGGTGCCCGCGCCGGCCGGGCTCCGGGCCCGCCGGTCAGGCCGATCGCTCGCTGCCCGTCGCGTAGAACCGCTCGACGTACTCCCCCGGCGACAGATCGTTCTCCCGCATCACCGAGAAGACCTCGACCCCCTCACCCGGCTCCCCGTCCATCCGGAACGCTTCGGAGAAGCGCACGTACTCGACCTCGTCCAGCGCCTCGCAGTACTCGAGGGCTTCTTCCTCCGCCCGCTCGATCGCCTGGTCGAACGACTCGGCGGTCCACAGCGTGACGCGTTCCTCGTACACCCCCAGAGGACGGTGCCGGAAGACGCAACGGACGCCGTACCACGACGACTCACTCATGAAAACCCTGTTCTCGTGCTTGATGCAATCCGGAACCCGGAAGGGGGCCGAGGGCCCCCTTCCGGGCTTGTTCACTCCTGGAACCGCGCCGAGCTAGGCGATGGCCCAGAGCACCGCTGCCACGATCCCGACCTCCCAGAAGAAGACCAGGGTAATGATCACGGCGATGAAGACCACCGCGATCCCGATGGCCTTGAGGACGACCCTGAGGCTGTCCTTGGCCGACCTGTTCTTCTGCTGGTTCCGGCTGCCGGCGTACTTCTGTGCCTGCTCCAGCTTCTTCTTCGCGGACTTGAACGCCTTGTGGTCATAGCTGCGCCCGTTCGCCTTGTCCTCCAGCGCCTGCTTCTCCTTGGCGCTGAGAGACGCGGGCTTCCTCGTCGCCCTTCCGTCCAGGTCGAGCCGGTTCACCGGGTCCGAGGGATAGACGTAGGTGTTGGCGTTGCCTCCGTAGACCGGGTCGACCTGCAGGAAGCGGCCGGTGGCCGCGTCGTAGAGGCGGACTCCCATGACGGTGATTCCGCTGAGCGTCCCCGCGAACCTCTGGTAACCGCCCAGGGCGCCGTAGGGGGTGGCAGCCGTACCGGCGGACGCGTTGCCGTATTCGTCGTACGACTGAACGGTGCTCGCGACGCTCGTGTCCAGGGGTTGCTGGACGGAGATGTCGCCGTGGATGTTGGCGAGCTGCAGAACCGTGTTCCCGCCGGCCGCGGTGGTCGCCGCGAGTGATCCGGTCAGGTCCTGGACATAGCGGCCGACGGTGTCACCGTTCCGCGTCCAGACAGGGCTGTCCGAGAACCCGCCGTAGTGGCTGGTGCTGGTGGTGCCGGTGGTCCAGGTGCCGTCGGTGGCCTGGGTCTGGGACGTCCTGACGGCGAGGCGGCCGGCCGCGTCGAGATCCCAGGTGTTGCGGCTGGTACCGACGGTCTCGGTACGCACCAGGTCGTTGCTGTAGTACGCCAGGGTCGCACTGCCCCTGGCGGTGGTCCGGCCGAACGCGTCGTAGGCGTAGCCGGAGTTCACCAGCCGGTTGGCGCTGTCGTACGTGTACGACGTACTGGTCGTGGTGGCGTCCGTGGTGCCGCTGTCGCAGTCGTCCGAAGTGGCCGTCAGGGCCGTGCGGTTGCTGTTCCCGTCGAAGGTGTAGGCACGGGTCGTGCAGCCGGTGGACGTGGTGTCGCTCGCCTGGGTGAGGCGGCCGGCACTGTCGTAGGTGTAGTCGGAGCGAGTGGTGGAGCCGTCGGTCTGGGTGTGTCCGGCCCGCTGGCCCATGACCGTGTACGTGGCCGAGTCGGCGAGGAGGGTGGTGCCGTTCGCGGTCGTGTAGGCGCGGTCGGTCTCCTGGCCGGCCGGGTCGGTGGTGACCGTCAGGGTGTGACTGCCGGGCAGGGTCTCGGAGGTGAGGGTGCCGTCGGCGTCGTACGTGCCGGTGAAGGCGCCCGCGACCGAGTCCGTGACCGTCTTGAGGTCACCGGTGGTGGCGTAGGCGTAGGTGACGGTGGACGGCGCGGAGTCGGTGGTCTTCACCTTCCGGTCGAGGACGTCGTACGCCGTGGTGGTGGTGTTGCCCGCGCCGTCGTTGTAACCGATCCGGCGACCGAGGCTGTCGTAGGTGTAGGTGATGGTCTGGCCGTTGGAGGTCAGCGAGGCGGGCTGCCCGTTGGACGCGTTGTACGCGTACGTGGTGGCCGGCGTGTCCGTGCCGATGCCTCCGGTGACCGTGGTGCTGGTCGTGCGGCCCGCGGTGTCCACGGTGTTGGTGGTCGTGCGGGTCACGGAGCCCGAGGTCTCCGTCCTGACGGCGGGCAGGCCCCAGCGGTCGTAGGTGTAGACCGTGGTGACCGCGGTGGCCGGGTTGCTGCCGCCGCCGGTGATCGTGGCCGCCGGAGCAGTCCTGCAGAGCTGCCCGTCCCACTCGGCGGACGCGCAGGTGCCGGTCGAACTCGCGCTGTAGTACGTGTAGTTGAGCGTCGAGGCGTCGGAACCGGTGGAACCGGCGGTACGGGTGGTGGCCACCCGACCGGCGCCGTCGTACGTCGCCACGACGTCCGTGGTGTCGCCGCCCTCGGTCTTCGTCTCCTGGCCGGTGGACCAGTCGTACGTGGTGGTGGCGGTGTGCGTCTCGGCGTCTGTGGCGTAGCCGGGGATGGCCGCGCCGGTGACGGCGGAGGTGACCAGGCCGGAGACGGCGGCGCCGCTGGTCCGGTTCTCGTCGTAGGTGTACGCGGTGTGGGTGCGGGCCGGGGTCACCGAGCCCGCCGCCAGCGTGGACTCGGCGGTGGTGCCGGTCAGCTCCTTGGTGAGTGTGATCTCGTGCAGCGGACCGTACTCGCCCGTAAGCCGCTCGCCGTCGGCCGAGTACTCCGAGACGGTGGCCAGTTGACGGGCGCGCTCAGCCGTGGACAGATCGTCCAGACCCAGCGCGGTCAGCCGGTCGTCGGCGCTGCTGAGCGCCAACGCACGGTTGGCGGCGGTCAGTTCGGCGACCGTGTTGCCGTACTCGTCGTACTCGGTCGTGGTGATCGCACCACCGGGTCCGGCCCAGTTGGTCTCCGCGCCGTCCGCGTTGATGTAGGTGATGCTCGCGCGGCCGTAGGAGGTGGCGGTCAGGTCGCCGCCGGTGTTGGAGGTGGGGACGCTGTCGGCCGGGAAGACGGCGGTGGCGTCGGTGGGTGCCTCGTCCTGCGCCCAGGTGGCGACGGTCGTGGCGTCCATCTGGTACGGGGCGGTGGTACCGGAGAGCGGTACGTCGTAGACGACCGAGGTGGCCGCCGTGCCCGAGGTGGTGCTCGCGGAGCCCTCGGCGAGTGCCGGGCGGGAGGCCTTGAGCAGCATGCCGGTGCCCGACGTCAGGGCCGAGCCGGCCTTGCCGTAGGTGAAGGTCCAGGGGAGCTCACCGGGCTGGGTGTAGGTGGCGACGCGGCCGTCGGTGTCGTAGGTGTACTCCGTCTTCAGCGCGGGGCTGATCCGGGGGTCCCAGACCTGGCGCAGCTGGCCGGAGGCGTTGTAGGCGTACGAGGCGATCGTCTCGGCGGTCGAGGCGGAGGCACCGGGCGTGGTGGCCCAGAGCTTGACCGACGCGACCTGGCCGGCGTAGTCGCCGAGCGCGCTGGAGGTGGCGGTGGTGGCCGTCGCGTAGACGTACTCCAGGACGCGGCAGCCCTTGGTGGCCGGGGTGGCCTGGCAGGTGGCCGCCGTGACCGCGCCGGTCGGGGAAATCACGTACTTCGGGCGGGCCAGCGTCTTGCCGCCGACCGTGACGGTCTCCGAGGCGACGGTGACGGTGGTGTCGTCGACCGCCGTCGCCGAGGACACGAGCGTCCAGGTCGCCGCGGCGGTGGCCGCCTTGGCGAACACCGTGACGTCGGCGTCGAGGTTCTTCAGCGTGAACGTGGTGCCGGTGAGCGAGCCCGTCAGGGCCAGACCCCCGGCACCGGTCTGCGGCTCCCAGGCACCGCTGCTGGTGAGGGTGAAGGCGACCGAGCCGCCGTCCGCGCTGAGCAGTTCCACCGAGGTGTCGGAGGTCTTGCGCAGCTGCGTGTAGTCGCTGCCGGCGCCGTCGGTCGACGAGGCCCAGCCGGGACCGAAGATCGCCGCCTGGCCCTCGGTGTCCGTGCTGTTGGCACGGGAGGAGTACGTGCGGTCCACGCCAACGGCGAAGGCGGAGGCGTCGATGTCGGACAGGGTGAAGTCACCGGTGAGCTCGTTGACCTCGCCGGGGCCGACCTGGGCGGTGGGCGCGGTGCCCGCGTCGCGGTCCAGGGTGACCTCGGTGGTCTGCGAGTAGCCGGTGGTGGTGCCGTTGGTGAACGCGGCACGCAGCTGGATCACACCGTCCTCGGCGAGGGTGGAGACGGTGTTCCAGACCAGCTTGGTGGCGGTGCCGCTGGTGACGGCGACCGGCCAGGCGGAGACGGCGGCGCCGGAGGCGGTCACGTCACCGACCGGCACGGTGTGCCAGGAGTCGGTCTCACCGCGCCGGTACTGCCAGGTCACCCCGGTGTAGGAGGTGAGGCCCTTGGCGGACAGGGTCAGCCGACGGGCGGTGGTGTCACCGTCGGCCGGGGAGAGGATCGCCGCCCCGTCGGCGCCGACACCGAACGAATAGGCGGTGGTTGCCGTCGACAGGTTGCCGCCGGAGTCGATGGTCCGCGCGTACAGCGTGTGCCAGCCGCCCGCCGGGTTGATGCTGACGGTCTGCGTGTCGCCGCCGGTGCCGTTGGTGGTGTCCAGCTTCTTGTTCGGCAGGGACGAGTCGTCCAGGCCCCACTGGAAGCCGGCACCGTCCGTGGCGGCGGTGGCGAGGGTGCAGTTCACGGCGGCGGAGGCTTTGGCGGTCCAGCCGTTTTGCGTGTACGTGTCGCAGGTGACGGTCGGCGCGGCCGGCTTGGCCGTGTTCAGCACGAACGTCGTGTAACCCGACCACGCGCCGAAGTCGGTGCCGTCGTAGGCGCGTGCCCGGTAGCGCAGGTGGCTGCCGGCCGGGAACGCGGACGCCGACGGGATCGCCAGGGTCGAGGTGTTGCCCGAGGCCACCGTCTTGCCGTACGCCGTGTAGGAGTAGGTGGTGTCCGCGTAGGCGGGGTCGGCGGTGATCTCGTACTGCGCCTGCGCGTTGGCGCCGTCCGCGTCGGTCACCTTCGACGACAGTGTGGGCGTCAGCGAGGTGACGTACCGCTTGCCGTTGTAGGAGTTGACCTGCGACGGTGCGATGGCGGTCGAACTCGGCACCGCCGGATACGAGTTGTACGTGACCGTCAGGTGGGGCTCGGTGGAGCCGTCGCCGGAGACGTAGTTCGCGGAGCGGTAGCGGCGCCAGGTGGTGGAGTCGGTCTCCGAGGCTCCCGCGATCCGCACGCCCTGGTTGGTGGCACCGTCCGCCCATGCCTGCACGATGGCGTCGATGTCGAAGTTCATCGTGCCGGCCGGGCAGGACGTGCTGTAGCCGAGCGCGGCCTTGTTGGTGACGGCGCCGGTGGCCGTGGTGGCGGGCTGGACGGCCCAGGTGATGTCGGCCGAGGTCCAGGTGCCGGTGATCCGGCGTACTTCCGTGCCCGCACCGCTGGTGTCACAGGTCGAGGAGTAGTACGAGTACAGGGCGAGGTTGGTGTCGGTGATGTGCTTGCCCTTGAAGGGCGAGACGTCGAACTTCATGTAGGCGCGGGCCTTGGTGGTCCCCGCGTCGTACGTACCCGACTTCAACTCCTCCGAGGAGATCTGCGAGTCGGTGTAGTTCGTCGCCACCCACGTGTCCGTGGTCACCGCGAGCGTGGTCGTGGGGTCGACCGTGACCGGATAGGTCAGCTTGTTCTTCGTGAAGTAGCCGGCGTCGGGGGTGAGGATCAGGATCTGCGAACCGTCCGCTGCCGTCTCGACCTTCGTGGCGACCCTGGCCTGATGCTTCGACTCCCCGGACTTACGGTCCTTGGAGGAGTCCCACATCATCGGCGCGGGCGCCTCGGCGACCAGCTTTCCGGCCGTGTCCTTCAGCAGCAGGTGTCCGGAATCGGCCACCGACAGCTCAAGTCCCTTGAGCCGCATCGGTATCCGGTACTCCAGCGGACCCTCGGGCGCCTTGTCCAGGACCACGTTCTGACTGAAGCCCTGCGACAGCGCGGTGACCGTCAGGGTCTCGCCGTCACCGAGATCGTAGGAGGCGGTGTCGTCCTTCACGGACGGCGTCGGAAGCTTGGACTCCCAGCCCATCCCGAACGACCGCGCACCCTTGGTCACCGACGCCAGCGCGGTGTCCCCTCCGTCGGAGACCGCGATGTCCGCCGCCGCCACGCCCGGCTCGAGCGCCGCACCCGCGTCCGACAACGACGTGTCGATGTTCCGCCAGACACCGTCCACCTGCTGCCGGATCGGCGCCACATACGTCGACGTCTGCAACTGCCCGTTCGGCAACGCATACGTCGTCGAACTGGCCGAACGCTCCGACAACACCTCGATCTTCCGGCCCTGCGCTCGGGCCATCAGCAGCGCCGCCGCAGTCGAACCGGCCGTCGACGCGGTTGGTTTGACCGCTGTGGCCGCCGCCACCTTCACGCTGCCGGCGTCGGCGGCCGCGAAGGCCTGTCCGGTGCCCAGCGACACCAGCGCCGCTTCGGCCGCGAGTACGGCCGCGACCGCAAGCGCGATCCGGCGTGGCGATACGCCCATTGTTCTGTCCCGCCCCCGTGAGGCAGGGAAGACACGTCTTCCCTTGAATCCCATGCACACTCCTGTGATCACGCCAGGACACATGCCGCGTCCTGAGCGGGCATGATCAAAGCAGGGATGTGTAAAGGCTTCTCCATGGCATCACCACTCGTCGCCCACAGTGATCCTCAAATCCTCCCCAACAGCCTTGACTTGAATTCGATCAACAGGTTTCAGTCACACGGAATGCGCCCCTCCGACGAGCGCCTCCTGTGGGACGACTTCCGCCAATAGGGCATATCGAGCCTGGCGCCGACAGCGACCCGGCGGATCGACGGGGCGCACCCGAAGGTTCCATCGATCGGAAACCCTTATCGACCCGTGATCTTCACCGTTAGTGATCAAGCCTGCCTGGACGCCAGTTCCACCACGGTGATGTCCGACGGCGCACCCACCCGCGTGGGCGGACCCCACGCACCGGCGCCCCGGGAGACGTACAACTGCGTGTCCCCGTACCGCTCCAGGCCCGCGAGGGTGGGGTTGGCGAGATCGGCGACGAAGTTGCCGGGCCACAGCTGGCCGCCGTGGGTGTGGCCGGAGAGCTGGAGGTCGACGCCGTGCTCGACGGCGTCGTGGATCTGCACCGGCTGGTGGGCCAGCAGCACGCTCGCCCGGGAGGTGTCGCGGTCGCCGAGCGCCTTGGTGAAGTCCGGGCCCTGGCCCTCACTCTCACCGGCGATGTCGTTGACACCGGCGAGGTCGAAGTCGGGCAGTTCGACGCGCGCGTTCTCCAGCGGGCGCAGCCCGAGCCGTCGGACCTCCTCGACCCACTGTTCGGCGCCGGAGAAGTACTCGTGGTTCCCGGTCACGAAGAACGCCCCGTGCCGCGCCCGGAGTTGGGCGAGCGGGGCGGCAGCCGGACCGAGGTCCTTGACGCTGCCGTCGACCAGGTCGCCGACGACCGCGATCAGATCGGGCTGGGTCGAGTTGATCGTGTCGACGACCTTCTGCGCGAAACCCCGGCCGAGGACGGGCCCGAGGTGGATGTCGCTGACGACGGCGATCCTGAACCCGTGGGCGCCGCGCGGGAGTTTGGCCAGCGGCACGGTGACGCGCTTCACGCGGGGGCCGCGCACGACGCCGTACGTGCCGTATCCGACGGTCCCGGCGGCGGTCGCCGCCGCGGCGCCGGCCACGACACGGGAGACGAACAGGCGCCGGGAGGGGGCGGCGAGGAGGCGGGGGGAGGCAGGGACGCTCGGGGTGTCAGAAGTCCCCGTTGCCGGTTCCGCGGTCTCCGGTGCCCCCGCCGGGACGGTCTCCGCCTTCCGGAGCGGTACGGGCGGCGGTACGGGCGCCTCGGCCGGCCCGCGCCGCTCAAGGAACCGTCGCAGCAGTGGCCGTACGAGCTCGCCCGCGATCAGTGCCAGCCCCAGATACATGAACAGGGCCAGCCACAGGAAGCCCGGCCAGGCCAGCGTGCGCTGGAGCCAGAAGGGCGCGCCACCACGCTCGGCGGCCAGGGCGGCGACCATCATGACGGGCAGGGCGACGAACACCACCGTGCCGACGCGGCGGGCGAGGCCGGGGCCGGCGGTGGTGTCGCGCACCAGACGGCGCCAGACGTACCAGTGCAGCCCCACCAGAGCGGCGACCGCGACGAGCAGGAAAACGATGACCATGCGGGTGTGTCCCCCGTTATGAGGTCTGGCGCAAAGCGCGCAGTCCGCGCAACCCGATGCCCCCGACGATCGTCCCCAATACGAAGGAGACGACCGCGAGCACCAGATGCACCCAGAAGTACGCCGTCGGTGTGCCCGCGTCGTCGAACGCGAGCCCGCTGCCGTCCTTGACCAGATTCTTGATGAAAGTGACCCAGATGACCCAGCTCCACACCCCGAAGGCGAGCAGGAACCAGGAGACGGGGCGGCTGAGTTTCACAAAAACGGGCCTTTCATCACTACACCGGGCAACTCACTCCGACCCGGTCGGCCGGGGGTCCGGGGGTTGTCCCCCGGATGAGCACAGCATGCGTCCAGTATCGCCGCCTGGTGCTGGGACCCGTGGCCGGGGTGGGGAAGGGGGTGTGCGGGTTCGGCCCGGGGGCGGTGCGACTTCACGGGCTGGTACATGTACGTTCTCGATCGTGTCCGCCTCGAAGAAGACCGCCAAGCGAACCCTGCTGGTCACCTCCGCCACCCTGTTGTCCGCCGCGCTGACCGCGCCCGTACCGGCGTTCGCGGCTCCCAAGCCGACACCGAGCGCCTCGCCTTCGGTGACTCCCCCGGCGAAGATGTCGACCGTGGGCGGGGAGCGGCTCGGGCAGGCCGGGACGCAGGTGAACCTCGCCGACGGGGTGCCGGTGATCCCCAAGGACCTCAGCGCCCGCTCGTGGATCGTCTCGGACGCCGAGTCCGGTGATGTGCTCGCCGCCCACAACGCGCACTGGCGGCTGCCCCCGGCGAGCACGCTGAAGATGCTGTTCGCCGACACCGTGCTGCCGAAGTTCCCGAGGACGCTGAAGCACAAGGTCGCGGCCGACGAGCTGGCGGACGTCGGCGCCGGTTCCAGCATGGTCGGCATCAAGGAGAAGGAGACGTACACCGTCCACGACCTGTGGCTCGGCGTCTTCCTGCGCTCCGGCAACGACGCGGTGCACGTGCTCTCCCACATGAACGGTGGCGTCGCGGCCACGGTCAAGGAGATGAACGAGCACGCGGAGGAGCTCCAGGCGCTCGACACCAACGTGGTGAGCCCCGACGGCTACGACGAGCGGGGGCAGGTGTCGTCGGCGTACGACCTGACGCTGTTCGCCCGCTCCGGGCTGCAGAAGAAGGACTTCCGCGAGTACTGCTCGACGGTTTCGGCCAAGTTCCCCGGCGAGACGAAGAAGAACAAGAAGGGCAAGCTGGTCCGCGGGTCCTTCGAGATCCAGAACACCAACCGGCTGCTCGCCGGCGCCCCGGACATCTCGGTGTACCAGGGCATCGCGGGGGTGAAGAACGGCAACACCACCAACGCGGGCGCGACCTTCACGGGGGTCGCCGAACGGGGTGGCAAGGTGCTGCTGGTCACGGTCATGAACCCGGAGAAGGCCGAGCACAACGAGGTCTACAAGGAGACCGCGCGGCTGCTCGACTGGGGCTTCCGGGCCGCCGGGAAGGTGCAGCCGGTGGGCGAGTTGGTCGCGCCCAAGGGCGCGGAGGCGAGCGCCCAGCCGGGCTCGACGGACGCCGCCGACTCCGGAGAGGCGGGGGGCGGCTCGGGTGACGGGGCCGGCAAGGGTGACTCCTCCGCGTCGCCGGTCGCGAAGGCGGCGGCCACGTCCGGGTCGGACGGCGGCGGGATGGGCGTCGCGCTCGGGATCACCGGTGGTGTGGTGGTGCTGCTTGCGGGGGGCGCGTTTCTTATCAACCGGCGGTGGCCGCTGCGGCGGCGGTGACAGCGGATTGCGCCCCCGCCGCCCCGGACCCCGCTCCTCGAACGCCGGAGGGGCTGGATTGTCAGCCCGTCCGGCGTTCGAGGACGAGGCCCCTTCAGGGCCGAAAGCGGGGGTCTGGGGGCGGCAGCCCCCAGGGACGGGCAGGGGCGGCGGGGGCGAGAACCCGGTCTCGCCCCATCACTCCGCACCCTCCTCGCCGGACGCCTCCTCGCTCGGCGTCGCCGTCCAGGAGGCGCAGAACAGGACGAGTTTCGACGTGAAGTTGATCCACAGCAACAGGGCCACGGGGACACCGAACGCCCCGTACATGCTCTTCGCCGCCACCCCCTGCATATAGCTGCTGAGCAGCAGCTTCAGCAGCTCGAAGCCGGCCGCGCCGATCAGCGCGGCGACGAACAGCCGGCGCCGGGTCGGCTCCACGCCGGGCAGCAGGGTGAGGACGTACAGGAGCAGGAGGAAGTCGGCGAGAACCGCTACGGCGAACGCGGCGAGGCGAAGCAGTACCGCCCCCCAGCCGGCCTCGTCGATGCCGAGTCCGCGCGCCGTCCAGCCGACCGCCGCCGAGGCGACGGTGGACGCGGCGATCGTGACGAGGACGGCGCCGCCGAGCCCGACCAGCACACCGGTGTCCTTGACCTTGCGCAGGACGGGGTTCCCCTCGTCCTCGGGCACCTCCCACACCGCCCGCAGACACTCCCGCATCGAGCCGACCCACCCGATCCCGGTGAACAGCAGCACGGCGCCGGCGATCACCCCGATCGTGCCCGCGTTCTGGACCAGACCGTCGATGTCCAGCTGCTCGGAGATGCCGGGCACCTGCTCGGCGATCTTCTCCTGGAGCTCGTTCTGGCGCCCGGTGCTGAGCGTGGCCGCGGCGATCGCGGCGGCCACGGTGAGCAGCGGGAACAGCGCCACGAAGCTGATGAAGGTCATCGCCGCCGCGAGCCGCGACCACTTCACCCGGTCGAGACGCTCGTACGACCGCCATACGTGCGTGGTCATGAGGCGGACGACGATCGGTCCGACGCCGGGGAGCTTCTTCAGCCAGTCCATGGATGACCTTGTACCCCGGAAACACCTGTTGGTGGCGGCTGTCGGCGGTTCTACCTGGTGGGAAGGGTGCCGCGGTCAACATGAGCGGCCTGCGGCGGCACCACGGCCGCGCCGAAGGTGTACTCGCGCAGCTTGCGCCACACCGCGTCGGCCCCCTGCTCGTAGAGGGCGAAGCCGGTGCAGGGCCAGTCGGCCTCGTAGTCGGCGAGTTCCGCGAAGGCGCGGTCCATCGCCTCCTCGGCGATGCTGTGCGCGACCGTCACATGCGGGTGGTACGGGAACTGCAGCTCGCGCGCCACCGGCCCGGAGGCGTCACGGACCTGCTTCTGCAGCCAGGTGCAGGCCTCCGCACCCTCGACGATCTTGACGAACACGACGGGCGACACCGGCCGGAAGGTGCCCGTCCCGGAGAGCCGCATCGGGAACGGGCGGCCCGCGGCGGCCACCTCGACGAGGTGTGCCTCGATGGCGGGCAGCGCCTCGGAGTCGATCTCCGTGGGCGGCAACAGGGTGACATGGGTGGGGATACCGTGTGCGGCGGCGTCGCCGAAGCCCGCACGCCGCTCCTGGAGCAGGCTGCCGTGTGGCTCCGGGACCGAGATCGACACACCGATCGTTACGGTCCCCACGTCGTCTCCTGTCGTCGTCTCGGTTTTGGCCGTGCGGTGGTGCCTGTGCGGTGGTGCGTGCGCGGTGTCACCCGTGCGTCGTTCTCGTGCCCGTATTGCTCATATGGGCTGTTGCTCGTACCGGTCGGCTATCGACTGTACGGCCACGGCGGGTCTGCGGGCAGGCGCAACCGTAGTGATGTGCAGCGCTCTGATGCCGCGTCGTGCGCCGTGCGGTGGTACTGGTACCCGTGCGGCGACGTTTCAGTGCTTCGCGGGCAGGAAGCCGACCCGCCCGTACGTCTGGGCGAGCGTCTCCGCGGCGACGGCCCGTGCCTTCTCCGCGCCCTTGGCCAGGATCGAGTCGAGCGTCTCCGGGTCGTCCAGATACTGCTGGGTGCGCTCCCGGAACGGCGTCACGAAGTCGACCACGACGTCGGCGAGGTCCACCTTGAGCGCACCGTAGCCCTTGCCGTCGTATGTCCGCTCAAGTTCGGCGATATCCGTGCCGGTGAGGGTCGAGTAGATGCCCAGCAGGTTGCTGACGCCGGGCTTCTCCTTGGGGTCGAAGCGGATCACGGTGTCCGTGTCCGTGACCGCGCTCCTGACCTTCTTGGCGGTGGTCTTCGGGTCGTCGAGGAGGTTGATGAGGCCCTTGGGCGTGGACGCCGACTTGCTCATCTTGATCGACGGGTCCTGAAGGTCGTAGATCTTCGCCGTCTCCTTCAGGATGTACGGCTTCGGGATCGTGAAGGTCTCGCCGAAGCGGCCGTTGAAGCGCTCGGCGAGGTCGCGGGTCAGCTCGATGTGCTGGCGCTGGTCCTCACCGACCGGCACCTCGTGCGCCTGGTAGAGCAGGATGTCGGCGACCTGGAGGATCGGGTACGTGAACAGTCCGACGCTCGCCCGGTCGGCACCCTGCTTGGCGGACTTGTCCTTGAACTGGGTCATCCGGGACGCCTCGCCGAAACCGGTGAGGCAGTTCATGATCCAGGCGAGTTGGGCGTGCTCGGGGACGTGGCTCTGGACGAACAGCGTGCAGCGGTCGGGGTCGAGCCCGGCCGCGAGGAGCTGGGCGGCGGCCAGTCGGGTGTTGGCCGTGAGCTCCTTCGGATCCTGCGGGACCGTGATCGCGTGGAGGTCGACGACCATGTAGAACGCGTCGTGGGACTCCTGCAGGGCCACCCACTGGCGCACGGCGCCGAGGTAGTTGCCGAGGTGGAACGAGCCTGCGGTGGGCTGGATTCCGGAGAGCACGCGGGGACGGTCTGAAGCCATGCCCCCATTCTCTCAGGTATCGGGGCCCGCTCCGGTACGGGTACGGACACGGGTCGACCACTGATCGGAAACTGCTTGGACGCGGGTGGGAACCGATCCGGGTCGAGCGGTGTACCAAAGATGTGAGGACGCGGGAGGGGGGCCGCATCGTCGATGAGGCTGCGGTGATCGCACGCGTACGCGCCGGAGAGCCGGAGGCGTACGCGGAGCTGGTCCGCGCTCACACGGCTCTCGCACTCAGGGCGGCCACAGCTCTGGGCGCCGGTGCGGACGCGGAGGACGTGGTGCAGCAGGCCTTCGTCAAGGCGTACTGCGCGCTGGGGCGATTCAGAGACGGCGTGGCGTTCAGGCCGTGGCTGCTGTCGATCGTCGCCAATGAGACGAGGAACACAGTCCGGACGGCGGCGCGCCAGCGCACGCTCGCCGGCCGGGAGGCATGCCTGGTGGGCGCAGAGCCGCTGATACCGGAATCGGCGGACCCGGCGCTGGCAACACTGGAAACGGAGCGCCACGCGGCCCTCCAGTCCGCCCTGGAACGGCTGAGCGAGGAACACCGCCTGGTCGTCACCTACCGCTACCTGCTGGAAATGGACGAACTCGAAACGGCTCAGGCCCTGGGCTGGCCCCGCGGCACGGTGAAGTCCCGCCTCAACCGGGCCCTGCGGAAGCTGAGCCGACTGCTGCCGGATTTCCGGCCTCGGGATCGGGACGGAGCTGGGGAGGGAGGTAGCGAGCGTGGGTGACGAGAGCATGGGGCACGAGGAGCGCGAGGTGTACGGCGGCGAGGGCGGGCTGTCCGGAGAGGCGGCGGGGCCGGGGGCGGACAGCCCAGGGGGTACCGGGGCCGGTTCCGGTTCGAGTGGGGCTCGCGGTATCGGCGTGGCCGGGCAGTCGGGCGGCACGGCGGACGGGGCGGACGGCCTGGAGGAGGCCGGTTCCAGGGGCGCTCGCGGCGCCGGCGCGAGGGAACTGCCGGGCGGCGTCGGCCAGGGGGCGGGCGACAAAGACACGTCTCGTTCGGGCGCGGCTTTCGGTACGGGCGTACCGAAGGCGTCGGGCGGTGCCGGTGTACGGGGCAACTCTCGTGGTGGGTGGTGGGGGGCCGGCTTCCGAGGGACCGGCGGTGGGACGGGGCTGATCGGGGCTGGGGAGGCGCGCGGCGAGGTGTCCCGGCTGCCCGAGGAACTGCGGGCGCTTGGGCGGTCGTTGGGCTCGCCGGGCAAGGCCGGTTCCGAGACCATGGTCGAGCGGGTGCTCGGACAGATACTGGCCGAGCAGCTGCCCGTGCCGGTGGCCGAGCCGCCGAGGACCAGAGCATCCGGGGCGGACCTGTCCGGGATCGGCGAGCGCTGGCGGACGGTCCGGCGCTGGGCGCGGGTGCGCAGGCGAACGCTGGTAGCCGCCCTGTGCGGTCTGCTGACGGTGCTCGTGCTGACGCCCCCGGTCCGGGCCGCCGTCTTCGACTGGTTCGGCTTCGGCGGGGTCGAGGTGCGGTACGACCCGTCGGCGGCGCCCTCGCCGGGAGCCGAGGCGCCCGGATGCGGACGGTCGGTGTCGCTCGCCCAGGCCGAGGAGCGCGCCGGATTCGCCCCGCTCGTGCCGGACGCTCTCGGTGCTCCGGACACCGTGGAGGTCACCCGCGAGCCCGAAGGGCGGTTCCTGATGAGCCTGTGCTGGCACGAGAACGGACGCACGATCCGGCTCGACGAGTATCCGGCGCGGCTGGACATCGGGTTCACGAAGACGGTGCGGGAGCAACCGGCGTGGCTGTCGCTGAGCGGCGACGTGTCGTCCGACGGCAACCCGCGGGACCTTGCCCTGTGGTTCCCCCGCCCGCACCTGCTGAGCCTCTGGCTGGTGGACGAAACGGGCGAACACTTCACCCGCTCGCGGCGGACGGCGGGACCGACGCTGCTGTGGACCCACGAGGGGGCGGCGGGCGACACCGGAGACGCCGGTGGCCCGGGAGACGCCAGGGATGTGACGGTGACGCTCCGACTGGAGGGCGTGGCTTCGCAGGCCCGGGCGCTGGAGATCGCGAAGTCCGCCGACTAGGCCGATGAGGTCGATCGGTGGGTGCGGAGTGGGAACCTCGGCGGGTTGAGCGGTGTACCAGAAGTGACAGGCGGCGTGCGGGCGGTTCGTACGCGGCTCGACTGCTGGTTGGTAGGGGGTTGGGATGCGCGGGATTCGTGAACTGGCCGCGGCGACAAGTGCGTTGGTGCTGGCTCTGGCCGGGGTTCTGCTGGCGGCACCGTCCGCGGTGGCGGGCGGGCCGACCAGCGTTCTGGTGGTCTCACCGCAGAGCGCGGAGAGTGCGGCTCTGTACTACTCGCACGAGAAGTACGGCGAGTTGGTCCGCCTGATGGGCGCCTCGACCGCCAACGTCCTCGAAAAGCCGAAGAAGTTCGAAGAGGTGGCCGGGCAGCAGATCAACGTCACATGGATGGCCCACGACATAACGCCGTGGCGCTACGACCGTGTCTATCCGAAGCTGCCGGGCAACGACAAGGACGTCTGGATCCACACGACGGACGACATGGAGTCCTTGACCGGCTACTGGCACAAGGCCGATCGACCGGCCGAGCTGCGCGCGCTGTTCAGGCAGCTCGGAGTGCTGGGCAAAGCGTCCCCCGAAGGGTCAGCAGTAGTTCCCCCGGCACCGCAGGAGCCGGGGGCCGAGGACGCCACCGCACCGACCGCGGCCGCGGCACCGGCCACCCCGACCCGCGCGGCCCACGCCACGGAGTGGTGGTGGGCGATACCGGGCGCGGCGGCCGGCGCGGTTCTGGCGCTGGTCCTTCGACCGTTCGCCTCGCGGATCCAGCCGACCGGGTGGGGCAAGGGACGCGGACCGGGGCCTCGTCAGGAGTTGATTGACTTGTAGCGCTGCCCGAGGGGTGCCCTTGAAAGGGCACCCCGGCGGGACTCCAGGACCGCTACGCATCCTGGGACGCGTCCGCCTCAGCCGAGGTCGATCTCCGGGTACAGGGGGAAGCCCGCCACCAGGTCCGTCGCCCTCCGCGAGATCTCGTCGGAGATCTTCGTGTCCAGGACGTGGGAGGCCTTCGAGGGGGCACCCGACTTCGTGGTGCCCGGCTCGGCGGCGGTGAGGACCCGGTCGATCAGGCCGGCCACCTCGTCCATCTCCGCCGTGCCCAGCCCACGGGTGGTCAGGGCCGGGGTGCCGATACGGATGCCCGACGTGTACCAGGCGCCGTTCGGGTCGGCCGGGATGGCGTTGCGGTTGGTGACGATGCCCGAGTCGAGGAGCGCGGTCTCGGCCTGGCGGCCGGTGAGGCCGTAGGAGGAGGCGACGTCGATCAGGTTGAGGTGGTTGTCGGTGCCGCCGGTGACGAGGGTGGCGCCGCGGCTCATCAGGCCCTCGGCGAGGGCGCGGGCGTTGTCGACGATGCGCTGGGCGTAGTCCTGGAAGGCGGGCTGCCTGGCCTCGGCGAGCGCGACGGCCTTGGCGGCCATGACGTGCGGGAGGGGGCCGCCGAGGACCATCGGGCAGCCGCGGTCGACCTGGTCCTTGAGGGAGTCGTCGCACAGGACCATGCCGCCGCGCGGGCCGCGCAGCGACTTGTGCGTGGTGGTCGTCACGATCTGGGCGTGCGGGACCGGGTCGAAGTCGCCGGTCAGGACCTTGCCCGCGACCAGGCCGGCGAAGTGCGCCATGTCGACCATGAGCGTCGCACCGACCTCGTCGGCGATCTCGCGCATGATCCGGAAGTTCACCAGACGGGGGTACGCGGAGTAGCCCGCGACGATGATCAGCGGCTTGAAGTCACGGGCCGACGTGCGCAGCGCCTCGTAGTCGATCAGGCCGGTCGCCGGGTCGGTGCCGTACGAGCGCTGGTCGAACATCTTGCCGGAGATGTTGGGGCGGAAGCCGTGGGTGAGGTGGCCGCCGGCGTCCAGGGACATACCGAGCATGCGCTGGTTGCCGAAAGCCTGGCGCAGCTCGGCCCAGTCCGCGTCGGAGAGGTCGTTGACCTGGCGGGCGCCGGTCTTCTCCAGGAACGGGACCTCGACGCGGTCGGCGAGGACGGACCAGAAGGCGACGAGGTTGGCGTCGATGCCGGAGTGCGGCTGGACGTAGGCGTGCCGGGCGCCGAAGAGTTCGCGGGCGTGCTCGGCGGCGAGGGACTCGACGGTGTCGACGTTGCGACAGCCGGCGTAGAAGCGGCGGCCGATCGTGCCCTCGGCGTACTTGTCGCTGAACCAGTTGCCCATCGCGAGGAGGGTGGCCGGGGAGGCGTAGTTCTCGGAGGCGATCAGCTTGAGCATCTCGCGCTGGTCGGCTACCTCCTGGCCGATGGCGTCGGCGACGCGCGGCTCGACGGCGCGGATCACGTCGAGGGCGCTGCGGAAGGCGGTGGATTCGGTGGAGAGCGGCTCGGTGGAGAGGGGCTCGGCTGACATGGGGACCTCCGGACGTGGCGTTCGGCGTTCACGGCTCGGCCCAGGCGCACGGCACTCACTCAGGGACCCCGACAACGGGTTGCGGCGGGTCCTGGGGCCGCTTCCCGATGGTCGGTCCCATCCCAGCGCGCCAGTCACGGCCCGCCGGTCAGCCTACCGGGCAGGCCGGAGGGCCGGGCCGCCCTGTCCACCATGCGAGCGACGTCCGCCGCACGGGTGCCGGGCGTTCCCCGCCCGGGCTTCAGAGGATCACATGGGGCAGGAAGCGGGCGTACTCGTCCGTGATCAGACCGGCCGACTCACGGATGCCGAGCCCCGCCGACTCGTTCTCGACGACCCAGGCGCCCAGCACGACGTGGTTGCCGTCGAAGGCGGGCAGGGGGGCCAACTCCTGATAACAGCAAGGCTCTTCGGACTCATGTGCGGCGGGGGTGGGGTGCGGCTCGTGGACCGTCACGCCGGCGCCCTCCCGGCCGAGGAGCGGCTTGGCGACGTAACCGGTCGTGTACGCCAGTTCCCGTGGCCCGTCGAGATGGGCGGGGAGGAGGTTGGGGTGGTCCGGGTAGAGCTCCCAGAGGACGGCGAGGAGGGCCTTGTTGCTGAGGAGCATCTTCCAGGCCGGTTCGATCCACAGGGTGCTGCCCGTGCCGCCGCCGTTGTCCAGGGTGTCGAGGACGTGGTCCGCGAACTCGTCGGTGGTGAGCCACTCCCACGGGTACAGCTTGAAGCAGCTGCGGATGAACCGGAGTTGGTTGTCGACGAAGCGGCCGGAGAGCGGGTCCCAGCCGATCTCCTCCATGGAGATCCACTCGGTGTCGAGGCCCGCCTGCTCCGCCGTCTCCTTCAGATACGCGACGGTCATCAGGTCCTCCCCGATCTCGTCGGCGGCGGAGTGCGCGAAGTGGAGGGGGCTGCCGGGCGGGAGGAGGGCGGCCTGCTTCTGCCAGGCGGCGATCAGGCGTTCGTGGAGGGAGTTCCACTGGTCGGCGCCGGGAAAACGGTCCTCCATCCAGAACCACTGGGGCGAGGCCGCCTCCACCAGGGAGGTGGGGGTGTCGGCGTTGTACTCGATGAGTTTCGCGGGGCCCGTGCCGTCGTAGCGGAGGTCGAACCGGCCGTAGACGGAAGGGAGTTCGGCACGGCGGTGCCAGGCCTCGGCGACCGCTGCCGCGATGCGCGGGTCGGTGATGCCGAGGTCGGCGAAACGGTTCGTGGTGACGATGTGGTCCGCGGCGGCGAGACACATGCCGTGGAGTTCCTCGACGGTCTCCTCCAGCGCCTCCACCTCCGGGAGCGAGAAGACGTAGTACGCGCTCTCGTCCCAGTAGGGGCGCAGGGAGTCGTCGGGGTGACGGGTGAGCGGGTAGACGAGCCCCTGTGCCTCGACGGTCTGCTGCCAGCCGGGGCGGGGCTCGATCGTACGGCGCTGCATGCCGGGCCTCAGCCGCCCGAGCCGGTGTCGCCGCCGCCGAACCCGCCGCGGGAGACCCTGGTCTTGCCGTTGTCGTCGTCGCTGCTCGAACTGCCGCTGCCCTTGCCGGACTTGGTGAAGGAGCCGCCCTTCACCCAGCCGGACTTCTTCTTGCCGCCGTAGTAGTGGGCGGCGTTGACCGTTGTGGTGCTCTTGCAGTTCTTCTCGGCGACGACCTTGTAGCCCTTGGCGGCCTTGTAACTGTCGCGGTCGACACAGCGCTTGTCGGGGTCGTCGGAGGAGCAGGCGGTGAGGACCGCGGCGAGAAGACCCATGCCGCCGAGTACGACGGTGCCCGAGCGGAGCTTTCTGCCCGGTTGTCTGCGCGTGTCAGCCATGTTCGTGCTCCCCGTTGGTGTTTGGGCCGGTTCGGCGTTCGGTCAGCATAAAGATCGTCCCAGGACTGTGCTCGGCTGGCCCCCTGTTCCTTCCGCCCGCCTCCCACCCGCCTAGAGTCGCTTTGTGCTCTTTGGAATGGTGTGCGCGCTCGGCGCGGCGGTCTGCTTCGGTACGGCGACGGTGTTGCAGGCGATGGCGGCGCGGGCGGCGGCCGATGTCGCCGGTGCGGGCAGCGGTCCCGGTGGTGGTCCGGGCGGCGACGCGGCGTTGTTGTTGCGGGCGTTGCGGCAGTGGCGGTACATCGCCGGGCTGGCCCTGGACGGGCTCGGCTTCCTCTTCCAGATCGCCGCGCTGCGGTCCCTTCCGATCTACGCCGTCGGCGCGGCGCTGGCCGCGAGTCTCGCCGTCACCGCGGTGGTCGCCGCCCGGCTGCTGCGGGTGCGGCTGAGCGGGGTGGAGTGGGCAGCGGTGGCTGTGGTGTGCGCCGGGCTGGGGATGCTGGGGCTGGCGTCGGGGACGGAGGGGGAGCGGGCCGGGTCGGACGCACTGAGGTACACGATGCTCGCGACCGCGGTGGGTGTGCTGGTGCTGGGGTTGCTGGGCGGGCGGTTGCCGGAGCGCGGCCGGGGGCTGGTGCTCGGGTTGGGGGCCGGGTTCGGGTTCGGGGTGGTCGAGGTGTCGGTGCGGCTCATCGACAAGGTGTCGGTGGGGTCGCTGGTGACGAACGCGGCGGTGTACGCGCTGGTGGTGGGGGGCGGGGCGGCGTTCCTGGCGCTGACGTCGGCGCTGCAGCGGGGGGCCGTGACCGTGCCGACGGCGGGGATGGTGATCGGGGAGACGATCGGGCCGGCGCTGATCGGGGTGGTGTGGCTGGGGGACCGTACCCGGGAGGGGCTGGGGTGGCTGGCCGTGGCGGGGTTCGGGGTCGCCGTGGTGGGGGCGCTGGCGTTGGCCCGGTTCGGCGAGGCACCGGACTGAGTCCCGCCCCCGCCGCCGCCCCTATCCGTCCCTACCCGTTCCTTCTCGGGGCTGCGCCCCGAACTCCCTGCGCCCCGGCCCCCTTCGCGCTGAACGCGTTCGTCCTCGAACTTCCACGGAGGGGGTACCCCTGGCGGGCCGGAGACGGTCACCCCATCCCCTCGACCACCCCGTCCCACAACCGCACCCTCGCCTCCAGCGCGTCCGTGGCCGTCTCCGCGGCCTCCGCCCAGCGCTCGTCGCTGGTCCCGCACAGGTCGGCGACCATCTGCATCGCCATGGGCGTGTGCTCCTCGCCGTCGACCTCGATGTGGCGGGACAGGTAGTCGAGGAACAGGGGGAAGCGGTCGGTGCCCTCCTCCTTGACGACCTGGTCGAACATGTCCGGGATGAGATCCTCGCGGGAGAAGGCGAAGGCCGCGGCCCGGCAGTGCAGCGGCCGGTCGTTGATGATCTCGAACGTGGTGCGGACGAACTCGGCCGCGGGGCCGGGGACTTGGGCGACCCGCAGCGCCGAGCCCACATCGTGCCCCTCTCCCACCAGGGCGACGAACGTGTCGATACGGGACGTGTCCGCCGCCGCCTCGTACATGCCGGCCCGGTACAGCTCGAAGTGGCTGGTGAAGCCGCCGTTCAGCTCGTCGCTCTCCTCCACGAGCACGATGTCGTTGATGAGGCGCCGGCTCACCTCCGACCCGCGCGGCACCCAGGGGACGTCGACACAGGTCAGTTCCCGTTGCAGCGACTTGAGCAGGGACATGAAATCCCATACCGCGAACACATGGTGTTCCATGAACGTCGCCATGCGTTCCGTGGTGTTTATCCGCTGGTAAATCGGGTGGGCGGTCACTTCTTTTCGCACCGGTTCGATCACGGACCGGGCCCGCTCGATCCCTTCGTGGGTCATATCCCAGTCGTACCTGGACATGAAATCTCCCTCGCGTCGGTCGAATGGCGATCGTGCAGCTTCCCCGCTCTCCCGGGCAAGCACTTTCCTGAATTCCGGAAAAGTTACCCCGAGTATCACTCGAAAGAACACAGCAAGAAGCCCTAAAAGCCGATAAAAAGTAACCTTCCGGACATCCTGGAGGAGATTTCGAAAATCTTCGTTGAACATTTGAGTGTGATCGGTTCCCGCTGCGTATACGACGGCGTGACCAGGAATCCCGTCACCGTCACGGTGGCGTATCAAGTGATCCCGGGCCGCGAGACCGAGTTCCACTCCTGGGGGTGGGCCGTGCTGCGTGCGAGGGCGCGTGAGCCGGGATTTCTGGGTGGTGGTGTGCTTGTCGACGGAGAGGCGGAGTGGCATGTGGTCTACCGCTTCGACAGTGAGAGTACGGCCCTGGCCTGGGAGAACTCCGCCAGTTGGGCGCAGTGGGCGACCCGGGCGGAAGGGCTCGCCCGGGAGACCGGGCGCCGTACCGTCCGGGGCTCCAAGGTGTGGTTCGAATCCCAGACGGACTTACCGGCCGCCGCCCCGGCACCGGCCGCCCCACCGCGCCCGCCGGACAAGTGGAAACTGTGGTTCGTGAATATGAGCGCGGTTTTTCCACCCGTGCTCATATTCAATCTGACCATTCTTCCGTTCCTCGGTGGCGTAAATGCGCTCATTCGCACTCTACTGCTGTGTCTGGCCGTGACGGCACTCGTCACCTGGATTCTCATGCCGCGCCTTCAGCGTTTCTTCAAGAAATGGCTCTACCCGCCGCTCCAGGCACTCCGTGGACGGCACAAAAGGCGGACCGCATGAACGGCGGCATGAACGATGCAAGGGAGGTGGGCGCGGGTGAAGACCCTGCTCATCGACAATTATGACTCGTACACGTACAACCTGTTCCAGCTGATCGCGGAGGTCAACGGCGAAGAGCCGACGGTGATCCGCAACGACGCGCTGACCAGCAGAGTCGACAGTCTGCTGCAATTCGACAAGTTCGAGAACGTGGTCGTCTCCCCCGGACCCGGGCACCCCGCCGCCCCCCGCGACTTCGGGATCAGCGCACGTGTACTCGCCGAGTCACGGATACCCGTACTCGGCGTCTGCCTCGGTCACCAGGGCATCGCGCTCGGCGAGAGCGGTGGGATCGTGCCCGCCCCCGAGCCCCGTCACGGGCATCTCTCCACGATCCGGCACGACGAGCGGGACCTCTTCAAGGGTCTGCCGCAGAACTTCACCGCCGTGCGCTACCACTCCCTCGCCGTGCGCGAGCCGCTGCCCGACACACTTGAGGCCACCGCCTGGGCCGAGGACGGCGTCCTGATGGGGCTGCGGCACCGCACGCGCCCCCTGTGGGGAGTGCAGTTCCACCCGGAGTCGGTCCTCACCGAGTACGGGCGCCGCATGCTCATGAACTTCCGCAACCTCACGGCGGACCGCGCCCGCAAGCTCCGTACGAAGAACACCAACGTCACCCGCACCGCGGCGGCGATGCCCAAGCCCCCCTCCCCCACGGTCATCCCCCGCATCCCCGCCCAGCGCCGTTCGTCGCAGCAGCGTCCCACCCACCGTCTGCACACCCGGCGGATCGCCACCGCCGTGGACACGGAGGCCGCCTTCGGCCGGATGTACGCCGGCTCGCCGCGCGCGTTCTGGCTGGACAGCGCGCAAGTCGAGAAGGGCCGGTCACGGTTCTCGTTCTTCGGGGACGATTCCGGTCCGCTCGCCGAGTTCGTGCGGTACGACGTCACGAGCGGCGTCTGTGAGATCGAGCGGGCCGGACGGCCGACGCGCAAGGTCAGGGCGAGCGTCTTCGACTATCTGAAGCGGCAGTTGACGAACCGTCATGTGGATGCCACCGGCCTGCCCTTCGACTTCACCGGCGGATATGTCGGCTACTTCGGGTACGAGACGAAGGCCGACTGCGGAGCCTCGCCCAACGTGCACCGGGCCCAAACCCCGGACGCCTGCTGGCTGTTCGCCGACCGGCTGATCGCGGTGGACCACCAGGACGGCTACACGTACGCCGTCTGTGTCGCCGAGGACACTCCGCAGGCCACACTGGAGGCCGCCGACTGGCTCGACAGCGCGCTGGCCCAGCTCTCCTTCGTGTCGGGTCAGCAGCCGCCGGTGCCCGTACCGGCCGCCGAGCCGGACCCCGCCTCGGCGGAACCGTGGCTGGTGCGCGACCGGGCCACCTATCTCGCCGACATCGCGGCCTGCCGACGGGAGTTGACGACCGGCACGAGCTACGAGGTCTGTCTGACCAACGCGGCCCGGATGCCCGCCCCGACCGACGCGTACGACTTCTACCGGGTCCTGCGCCGCGTCAACCCGGCGCCGTACGCGGCCTTCCTGCGGTTCGGGGACCTGGAGGTGGCCGGTTCCTCCCCCGAGCGGTTCCTGCGGATCACCCGGGACGGCATGGCCGAGGCCAGGCCCATCAAGGGCACCGCCCCGCGGGGCGACGCCCCGGAGGAGGACGACCGTCTCCGGGACTCGCTGGCCGCCGACGACAAGACGCGCGCCGAGAACCTGATGATCGTCGACCTGCTCCGCAACGACCTGGGCCAGGTCTGCCGCACCGGCACGGTACGTGTCTCCCGGCTCATGGTCGCCGAGACGTACGCGACCGTGCACCAGCTCGTCTCCTACGTCGAGGGACGGCTGCGCGAGGACACCGACTCGGTGGACGCGGTCCGCGCCTGCTTCCCCGGCGGCTCCATGACCGGCGCGCCGAAGCTCCGCACCATGGAGATCATCGACACGCTGGAGACCGAGGCCCGGGGCGTGTACTCCGGGGCCCTCGGCTACCTGGGGTGCAGCGGCGGCGCGGACCTCAGCATCGTCATCCGGACCGCCGTGATCGCCGACGGCGAGATGCAGTTGGGCGCGGGCGGCGCGATCGTCCTCGGCTCGGACCCGGTCGCGGAGTACGACGAGATGCTGCTGAAGACCGCCGCGCAGATGCGGGCCTACCAGGAGTACCAGGAGTACCAGGAGCAGTACCAGGGCGACCGGGAGTACGGCGAGCGGGAGTACCTGGAGTACCCGCGGTCCTCGTCCCTGTCGGCCGCCGCCGAGGAGGCCGCCCGATGACGACCCACCCGTCCACCACCGCTCCCCCGGCACCCGCAGCCGCACCCGCGCCCTCCCCCGCCGATGCCGACGCCCCCGGCAACCTCGCCGCCCATCTCGCCGCCCTCGCCGAACGGCGCGGCTGGAGCGACCGGGCCGCCTTCCACCAGAGCCATCAGGGGCACCGGTCCTGGACGCACGGCGAGGTGCACGAGCTGGCCGCCCGTACGGCGACGGTGCTCGCCCGGCACGGGGTGGGGCCCGGCGACCGGGTGCTCCTCGCCCTGCCCGACGGCATCACCTGGGTGACCGTCTTCCTCGCCACCGCCCGTCTCGGCGCCGTGGCCGTCCTGGTCAATCCCGAACTCCCGCCCGCCGACCACGCGTTCATGACCGAGGACGCCGACGCCGTGCTGTGTGTGACCGGACCCTGGCTGGCGGAGGGCGAGGGGGAGGAGAAGCGGTTCGCGGGCCGGCCTCTCCTCGGCGCCGATCAGCTCGCCGCCCTCGCGCCCGCCGCCGAACCGACCACCACCGCCCACCCGGTGGACGCGCACACGCCCCTGTACGTGCAGTACACCTCCGGAACCACCGGGCGTCCCAAGGGAGTTGTGCACTGTCACGGCGACCCGAAGACCTACCACGACCTCATCGGGCGCCGACTGCTGCGGATCACCCAGGACGACGTCACCCTCTCCGTCTCGAAGCTGTACTTCGCCTACGGCTTCGGCAACGCCCTCGTCTTCCCGCTCTTCTCCGGGTCGTCGGCCGTGCTGGTCGACCGGCGTCCGAGCCCGGCCGCCGTCGACGAACTCGTCGCCCGGCACCGGGTGACGCTGCTGTACTCCGTGCCGTCCGCCTACGCGGCCCTGGTCGCCGACCGGGGCAACGGCCACCAGGCCTGCTTCGCCTCCGTACGGGCCGCCGTGTCGGCCGGCGAGGGACTGCCGGACGGGCTCGGACAGCAGGTCGGCGAGCTGCTCGGCGCGCCGGTGCTGGAGCAGATCGGCTCGACGGAGGCCGGGCACGCCTTCTGCGCCAACAGCCTCGACCACAACCACCCCGGCACCGTCGGCCGCCCGGTCCCCGGTTTCGAGGTCGAGCTGCGCGACCGCGCCGGGCTTCCGTTACCCGGTGCCGACGAAGGCGCCGAGGGTGAACTCTGGGTGCGCGGGCCGACGTTGACCAGCGGCTACCTCAACCGGCCCGAGGAGACCGCCCGTTCACTGGTCGGCGGCTGGCTGGCGACCCGGGACCGGGCGGTGCGTGAACCGGACGGCACCTACCGGCACCTGGGCCGCGCCGACGACATGGAGATGGTCGGCGGCATCACCGTCTCACCGCTGGAGGTGGAGGCCGTACTGCGCACCCACCCGGCGGTGAAGGAGGTCGCCGTGGCCGCTCTCACCGACGAGCGGGGCTTCAGCAGACTGCGGGCCTTCGTCGTCCCCGCCGGGCCGGTCCGGGCGGGCCTGGAGACCGAACTCATCGAGCTGGCCCGCGCTCGGCTCGCCGCCTTCAAGGTCCCCCGGAGCGTCAGCTTCGTCCCGTCGCTGCCCCGCACCTCGACCGGGAAGCTCCGCCGCCATCTGGTCCGCCAGGGCGCCTGGTGACACCCGCAGCCACCGCAGCCTCCACGGCTGCCTGCCGTACTTCAGAAGGGAACGGGCGCATGCCACAGCCGCAGCCCCTGCTCGCCGACCGCGGTTTCTATCTGGGCCCGGTCTTCCGGCGGGCCGCCGACCGCCACGGAGCCGTCTTCGTCACCCTGGACCGGCCGCTCGACGTGAGCCCCGACCTCGGGGTCGACCTCAGCTACAGCCAACTGGCCGATCTGGTCGAGGAGTTGTCGGCCCGGCTGTGGGCGGCCGGAGTGCGACCGTCCGAGCAGGTGGTCGTCCACAAGACGGACAACGTCGACATCGTGCTGCTGACCTGTGCGGTCTCCCGTATCGGCGCGGTCCCGGTGCTGCTGTCCCCCGGCCTCGCCGGACCGGTCGTCGGTCAGCTGCTGGCCCGGCTGCAACGCCCCTGGCTGCTCACCGACAGCGCCAAACTCACCGGCCCGCTCGCGGAGTTGGACCTCGCCCCGCTCGTACGCCGAACCCTCTCCGTCGATGCCGACGCCGGTGCCGACGCGCCCGGTGCCGAGCCGCTGGCGATGTACGCGGGCGCCGAACCCGTCGCCGCCGTCCGCCTCCACCCCCGTGAACCCGCCCTGATCACCCACAGTTCGGGAACCACCGGCATCCCCAAGCTCGCCGTGCACTGCGCGAACACCATGTGGAACCGCCTCGTACCGCAGCAGGCGATGGGCTGGCCAACCCGTGGCGAGACGGCCGCGCTGCACATGTCGTTCGTGCACTCGCGCTTCTACCATCTCCTCGGCGTGCTTCTGCACTTCGGCAGTCCGTTGCTCCTGATCACTGACCCGACCCCGGCCGCCGTGGGCCCGCTGCTCGCCCGCCATCGCCCGGGGATCGTGGAGACCCACCCCAACACCTTCGTCCTGTGGGAGGAGTTGGCGGACGCACCGGGCCAACCGCTGTCGCGCGTACGGTCGTACGGGTCGACGTTCGACGCGATCCACCCGCGTACCGTACGGCGGCTGCTGGGCGCCTCGAAACGCCGTAGCGCCTGGCTGATCCAGCTGTACGGGCAGAGCGAGACCGGGCCTGTCGCCTTCCAGTGGTTCACCCGGCGCAGCGTCGCGAAGGCGGACGGCCGCCGGGTCGGGATCGGGATACCCGGCTTCACCCGGGTCCGGGTCACGGACGACGACGGCCGGACCGCGGCACCCGGAAAGCCGGGTCGCATCGAGGCCCGTACGCGCGGGCGCATCCTCACCTACCTCGGCGCGCGCGAGCAGTACGACCGCCAGCTCGACGGCGGCGGGTGGTGGCAGATGGGCGACATGGGGTACCGGAGCAGGCTCGGCGCGCTGTATCTCATCGACCGCGAGATCGACCAGATCGACTCCGTGCACAGCAACCTGGAGGTCGAGGACACGCTGATGGACCGGCTGGAGGAGCTGCGCGAGGTCGTCATCGTGCCGGGCGCCGACCGTGAGCCGGTGCCCGTGGTGTGCGTACGGGACGAGATGCCGCTGGACCCGGACCGCTGGCGTCAGGCGACCGCCGATCTGCCGACGATGGCCGAGCCCCGGCAGTGGCGGTTCGAGGAGCTGCCGATGACGGCGACATGGAAGGTGAAACGGGTGGAGATCACCCGCATGCTCGCCGAGGGCGCACGCGCATGACCCCCACGGGGCAGGGAGCGGAACAGGCACCGGACCAGGTACAGGAACAGGTGGCGGGCCAGGTACTGGTCGTGGGCGCGGGTCCCGTGGGCCTCTCGGCCGCCCTCGGCCTGCGCGCCCACGGACTGCCCGTCGTCGTCCTGGAGGCGGACCCGGAGGACCGTGAACGCCCGGGCAGCCGCGCCCTGTTCGTGCACCGCGAGACCCTGCGCCTGCTGGACGGGATGCGCCCGGGCCTGGCCGCCGAGTTCGCGTCGTACGGGCGGACATGGCACACCCGGCGCACGCTGTACCGGGGCCGCGAGGTCTACTCCCGCACCTTCCCCGAGCAGCCGAAGACGCCCACGACCACCCCGCCCTTCACCAGCCTGCGCCAGGTGGACACCGAGCGCCTGCTGCGCGCCGCCTGCCGGGACGCCGGCGTGGAGTTCGCGTGGGGCGTACGGGTGACGGGCGTCCGGTCCTCGCCGACCGGGGTCACCCTCACCGACTCCGACGGCGGCGTCTGGCACGGCACGCATGTCGTGGCCGCCGACGGCGCCCGCTCGGCGGTGCGGGCGGAGTTGGGGATCACCATGGACGGCACGCGGTCGGAGGGGTTCCACGTGGTCGTGGACGTCGCCGACATCCCCGGCGCCGAACTCCCCCTGGAGCGCGTCTTCCACTACGAACACCCGGGCGTGGGTGGCCGAAGCGTGATGCGGGTGCCCTTCACCGGCGGCTTCCAGGTCGATCTGCAGTGCCGCGACGACGACCCGCAGGAGGCGTTCGGCACGGAGGAGGCCGTACGCGCCTGGCTGCCGTCGGTCCTGGAGGCACCCGGGTACGGGTCGCAGATCCTGTGGGTGTCGACGTACCGCTTCCTGCGCAAGGTCGCGGACGCGTTCACCGACCGGCACCGGCGGGTGCTGCTCGTCGGGGAGGCGGCTCATCTGTTCCCGCCGTTCGGGGCGCGCGGGATGAACAGCGGGATCGCGGACGCGGCGGCTGCGGCGGAGGCGATCGCGGCGGTGACCAGGACGGGGCTGGTGGGAGCGGTCGCCGAGTTCGCCGAGATTCGGCACGCGGCGGCCGTGTACAACAGCGCGGCCGCCGGCAACGCGCTGGACCATCTGCGGCCCCGGCGCCGGATCGTCCGGGCCAAGCAGCGCGCGGCGGCGGCCCTCGCACCACTGCTGCCGTGGTGCGGATCGTGGCTGGAGCACGCACCGTACGGGCCCCGGAACGGGGCGCCGGCGGTGGCGGGCCGCAAGTACTGACCGAGTTTCAAGAAAGAGCACACTTGATGACGCGAACAGCAACACAACCAGCGGTCACGGAAGGGCTGTTGGCGTGGTCGCCGCGCCGGGGACTGACCGCACCGGACGCACAGGGCTATGTGCCGACGGTCGGTGAGCGACTGGCGGTCGCCGACTCCTGGCTGCTGCGCGACGGCCGGGTACGCGGACTCGGCCGGCACCGGGAGCGTTTCCTGCGGGCCTGCGGCGACTCCGGCGGCCCCTCACTGCGCCAACTGGTGGACTTCTGGCGGGACATGACCACCGCACTGCCGCGCACCGGAGAGTGGTTCCCCCGGGTCGAACTGGGCGCGGAATCAAGGGAGTTGAGGCTTCTCCTGCGTCACGCACCACCGCTCGGCACCGGCGTGCGGGTCTGGGCGACGGGCCAGTCCGACCCGCGTACCGTCCCGCGCCGCAAGGGCCCCGACCTGGACATCCTGGCCCGGCTCCGGCAACGGGCGGTCGCCGAGGGCGCGGACGAGGCGGTACTGATCGCCCCCTCGGGCGTGGTCCTGGAGGGCATCCACTCCAGCGTCCTGTGGTGGGAGGACGACACCCTGTGCCTGCCCTCGCCACAGCTCCCCGTGCTGGCCGGAGTCACCGTCGCCCTCATCCAGGAGCGCGCCCAGCGCACCGGCATCCGCGTCGCCCACCGCGAACGCACCCTCGCCGACCTGGACGGCCGCGAGGTGTGGCTCGTGAACGCGCTGCACGGAATCCGCCCGGTGACGGAATGGACGGGCGGAAAGCAGCCGTCCATGCGGGCGGGTCGGGCAGTACGGGCCGCCGAATGGCGGCAATGGCTGGAGGGCCTCACGGAACCACTGCAGTAATAGAAGAAGAGAGGCGGGGAAGAGCGATTTCTCATTCGCCCTTCCCCGCATTTCCATGCCTTCTCCCACCTTTTTCTGTCTGAATTCAGCTGCTCTTCTGAACCGGCTGATAACCCCCGGGAACCATCCGTGTCGCGATGGCGATCCGGTTGTACGCGTTGATGACGGTGGCCGCCCAGATCAGCGCGGCGACCTGTGTCTCGTCGAAGACGGCGGCGGCCTCGGCGTAGACGTCGTCGGGGACGTGCCCGTCGTGCACCAGGGTCACGGCCTCGGTCAACGCCAGTGCGGCGCGCTCCCGTTCGGTGAAGAAGGGGGTCTCCCGCCAGGCGTTCAGGGCGTAGATCCGCTGCTCGGTCTCACCCTGCGCGCGAGCGTCCTTGGTGTGCATGTCGAGGCAGAACGCGCAGCCGTTGAGCTGGGAGGCGCGAATCCGGATCAGTTCCAGGAGTTCGGGTTCGACCTTGGCTTCCTGCGCTGCGGAAACGGCGGCGCCATGCAGGGCGCCCATCGAGGCGGAGACCTCGGGGGTGATTTTCTTGAGGGCTACGCGGGATATGGGTTCAGTGGTGGTCATGGGAATACTGTAACTGCTGCGAAGAGCCTCAGGATCGCCAACCGGACAGCAAAATCGAGGGAATTATCTGTCGTATGCACGGTGCGCTGCTAGAGTCGCGACGCCGGACAGTCGTCTCACCGCACCGTTGCCACGAGGCCTTCGTCGGAGCGGTGGGGACGTCCCGCATCGGGGGGATCGATGCCGCTCATCGCGAAGGCTCTCGCACCATGCGCCGAGGAGATCTCGGTGCCACCGACGTTCACGGAGGCGGCGCGGGGCGGGCTCACCGTCCTGCACGCGCCACCGGGCTACGTCCTCGGGGAGGGACTGGCCACCGCGCTGACCGGTGCGGGCCGGCATCCGCTGTGGCTGCGGCTCGATGTCGAGGACGGCGACCCGGCGACCTTCCTGATCTCACTGTCGGCCGCCGCGTGCCGTCAGCGGCAGGGCGCCTGCCGTGCCACCCGGGAGCTGCTGCGGGCCCGGCCGGGTCCCGTCTCCGGCTGGCCTCCGCTGTTCGAGCGGCTCGCGTCCGATCTCGTCCCCCTGCTGCGGGGCCGGGGAGCGCTGGTGCTGGAGAACGTGCATCACGCGTCGGCCCCGTCGCGGACCCTGTCCCTGGTCATCGCCCATCTGCTGCCGGCCCTCGTCGCGGCGGACGTCCCGTGCGTCCTCGTGGGCCATCGACAGGTGCCTCCGCGGTTGCTCAGCGATGGTGAGGTCCGCTGTTTCGGGCGCGAGTTGAGGGTTCCGCCGGGCGCACTGGAACAGTTGCTGGACGGCGGCGCCCCGGTGGCCAGGCGGCTGCGACGACGGCTGCGCGGCCTGTGCGGCGGCCGGGCCGCGGTGGTCGACGCGGTACGCACCACGCTGGTCCTGTCCGGTGCCCGGGAGGTGGAGCGCGCCCTCGACGGCGCCACCGATGTGGACGACCTGCTCACCCGGCTGGCCGGGACACTCCTCCACAGCGCCGACGGGGCCGGGCAGCGCGCCCTGGGCCGGGCGGTACGGCTGGAGTACGCCCATCCGACGCTGATGGGGAGCGGTCTGCTGCCCTCCGGGCCCTGGCTGCAGGGGCTGGAGGACGGCTGGACGCGGGTGCGCACGGTGTGGCGTACTCCGCTGCGTGCCGCACTCGACCGGTGCGGCTCTCCTCGACGCGAGGAACTGCACTGTGCGGCCGAGCAGTTGGTGGCGCTGGACGCGGTGGAACACGCCGTGCGCCTGTATCTCGACCTAGGCGACGGGGAGTCCGCGGCCCGGCTGATCACGGAACGCTCCGACGGCCTGATGGACGACGGCCAGTGGGAGCTGCTCGACGGCTGGATCGCGCGGCTGCCCGCCGGGGTGATCGATGCGCACCCCCAACTCCTCTACATCCGGGCCGAGATGGCCGCCGCCTGCGGGTCCGCAGCTCGGGCCCGGCACTGGTTCGACCTCGCGGCCTCCCGGTTCGGCGACAGCGCCGACTCCGACGGTGCCTGCCGAAGCCTGCTGGCCGCGAGCGTCGTGGCGGCCGGCGCCGGAGATCTGCCGACGGCCACCGACCGGGCCCACGCGGCGTACGCCCTCGCCGACACCGACGGCCTTACCGCGCATCGGAGTTGGGCCGGCTGGCAGCAGGGCCGACTGGCGCTCCTCGCCGACGACACGGAGGGCGCGCTCGCGCACTTCGCCGGGATCGCCGCCGCCCCGGCCGGTGAACCCGCGCTCACGGCCCGCCACCTGGCCCGGCAGATACAGGGGCTGCGCCACGAACAGGCCCTGCACCGCGAGTCCCTGACCATGCTGGAGGACACGGAGCACGGCGTCCTCGACCAGATCACGCGGAGCGCGAACCCGTCCGCGGACCGGCTCGGCCAGGTCATGGGCAGGTGCGGCTGGTCGCGCACACCGGTCCCGTTGAAACTGCTCGGCGTGACGGCACCGACAGCCCGGGGCGACCGGCTGTGGGCGGAGCTGTGGCGCACGTTCAAGGGCGGCCCCCGGGAACCGGCGGCGCGGGCATCGGCCCGGGCCGATGCCCCGGACGCGGCGCCCGCGCCGGGGACACCGGACGCGCCGTCCCGTCTGCTCGCCGTGCATCTGCTCGGCACCCAGGTCGTCACCTTCGAGGACACCCCGGCGGACAAGTTCACCAGCAGTCGCGCCCGTTCGCTCTTCGCCTATCTGCTCACACATCGCGATCCCTGGCCACGCCGTGAGGCCCTGATGGAGCTCTTCTGGCCGGGCTCACCCCCGGTGGCCGCCCGCAACAGCCTGAACGTCGCGATCCACGGACTGCGCCGCACCCTGCGCACGGTCACCGCCGACCAGGTGATCGTGTACGCCGACGGCGCCTACCGGCTCGCCGACGACGTCCGGCTGTGGCTGGACGTCGAGGAGTTCGAGCGACGGGCGGAACGGGGCCGAAAGCTGGAGGCGGCCGGCCGGCTCGGCGGCGCGATGTCCGAGTACGAGTGCGCGGCGGGCCTGTACCGGGGTGATCTCCTCGCCGACGACCCGTACGAGGACTGGCCGGTGCTCGACCGCGAACGGCTGCGGCTCGCCCATCTCGACGTACTCGACCGGCTCGGCGGCCTCTTCTTCGCCTTCGGCCGGTACGCGCCCTGCGCGGCGCTGTGCCGACGCGTCATCGAACTCGACCCGTGCCGCGAGGACGCCCACCGCCGTCTGATGCGCTGCTACTGCCGCCAGGGCCAGCCGCACCTGGCGCTCCTGCAGTACCGCGCCTGCGCCCAGTTGCTCCAGGAGGAGCTGGAGGTCCGGCCCGGCCCGGCCACGGTCGATCTGCGTGACCGTATCGCCCGGCATGACAGCATTTGACCCCGGCTTAAATGCGGAACGGGACGTGCCTAAGCGCGGGCGGGAACAGTGATTAAGCGAGCGACGGTAGGCCGTTGGGCAGACACCGCCGAACGAAAGGGGCGCCGCACCATGCCAACCGAACCGAGCACGGACCTCCGGGTCGTCGAGCGTCTGCAGGTACTCGACCCGAACGGGATTCCCTCCAACCTGATCATCAGGAAGGGCGATCCGTTCCAGGTGGCGATCGAGTTCGAGGTGCTCGCCGCGGCCGCCAAGGCGGTCCTGTGCGCGCTGGCCTTCGAGGTCAAGTACTTCGCCGAGAGCATCGGCCAGGGTCCCGAGGTCACACTCGGCTCCTTCACGAGGAACACCGTCGCCGGCCAGTCCACGTACAACGCCACCACGCCCGCGGGGGCGACGACCGCCCTCACCGTTCCGGGCAACACACTCACGCCGGGCGTCTACCGGCTCGCGGCAGTGGTCACGTTCAAGGTGCGCTGCCCCGGCAGCGGGGCGCCCCAGACCCCGTACCCGCTGAACGCCTTCGTCGAAGGACGGGCCATCGAGATAGCGCCGTAACACGCCTGGACCCGGCTGGTCCTCCGCGACTGCGACACAGGAGGACCAGCCGTCCGGCAACGCAACGACCCGCGGACACAGGCGACGAAGGAGCAGCGACCGTGGAGCGCCGTAACGACATCAAGGGCGGGGAGGTCGGCACTCCCCGTGCACACGACCTGACGCGGATCGAGGGCATAGGCCCCAAGATCGCGTCCCGGCTCGCCGCCTCGGGAGTGCTGACCTTCGCGGATCTCGCCGAACGTCCCGTCGACGAGATCATCAAGCTGCTGTCGGACATCAGCCTGTCGCGGACCAAGGTGGAGCACTGGTGCGCCCGCGCACGGGAGATGGCCGACACGCAGGAGGGGGCGGCGGGCACCGAGCAGCCGACCGACAGCCGGCCCTACGAGAGCTTCCTCGTCCGCGTGCTGCTGGACGAGAGCGGCTCGATCCGCAGCACGACGGTGCAGCATGTGCAGAGCACGGAGCGGGAGCGCTGGGCGGCATGGGACCGCGAGGCCCTGCTGGACTTCGTCGAGAGCCGTATCGGTGTCACGACACCGCCGGAACAGGAGCCTCGGGTACGGGACGAGCCCGCGCCGGAACTCCCCGTCCAGTCGGTCGAGCCCGAAGCGGCGGACGAGGTTCCGGAGTCGGCCGGAGTGCCGCAGCCGGGCGGAACCGCCGTGCGCCGGACCGACATCGCGCCCGGGCTCACTCTGGATCTGCCGGACCGGCAACGTCTCCACGCCGACGCCGGGTTCGACATGACGATCACCCTCGACCTCACCGCGGCGGATCTGCGGGCCGAGCGTCTCGCCTACCACGCCATCGTGGTGGCACGGCAGTTGGGAGCGAAGACCCGCTACACGGTCGCGTCGGCGGACGGGCTGGTCCCGGTGAGCGCGCCCACCATCCGGCTGGAGGGCCGGGGGCTGCCCGTCGGCACCTACCGTCTGGAAGCGGCCGTCAGCCTGCGCGAACCGGGGGCAGTGCACCCGGAAGGCCTGGCCGCGACGGCCGAGTTCCTGACGCTGGAGATACCGGCGAACTGACCGAACCGACACAACTGGCGGAACTGGAGCAGCTGGAGCAGCTGGAGGAACTGCCCCAACCGACAGGGCAGTTCACGCCGAAGCGTCGTTGTTCCAGTCGATGCCGTTGTCCTGGAGCCACCGTATGTCGTGCTCGGCCACCGGCCGAGCCGCCGGCTCCACATCGACGGTGCCCAACCGGACTCCGCCCTTGCCACCGACGTGAGTGGCGTTCTCGTCGCCCAGTTCGAGGACGAGTTTTTCGTAGCGAGGCGGCCAGCGCAACAGCATGCGCCGTTCGCAACTGAGGCAGCTCCACTCCTCAGCTCCGGACTCGACCGTCCCGGTCAGAACCATCTCATGTGTCCCAGGCACCGTACCGTCCTCCTCCACCCCCATATCCACCCCCGTCGGCATGGCGGAGCGGTTGTTCCGCCATGCCACCTTGTGTTTCCGTGTCGCACCCGCCTAAACCGCGCGGCGCGCGGGCTCCCACTCCCCCACACCCGCCGGGTCCTGCCGTACGGCGCGGCTGGGCCTCGCACGCCGCCGGAGTGAAGCGCGGCTGAACTCTCTTACCTGGCACCGGAATTGATCGACCCTTGCCCGGCGGCTAGGACCGTCGCGCTCTCGCCGGGAGGCGCTCTGGTGTTCAGGTCCGGTGGCCCAGCAGGATGGGCGCGTGTTCAGATCCCGCCGCGCCGAGAAGGCGTACCGCGCCTGCCAGGAGGCGCTTGCGCGCCGCGATGCGCAAGAGGGCCTGCGGCAGCTGGAGTTGGCGGCAAGCCTCGGGCATCCGAAGGCGATGACCGACATCGGCAACCTCCGGATGGAGAGTGGGGATGCCGAGGCCGCCCGCGAGCTGTGGCGCCGGGCGTCCGAAGCGGGTGCGGGCAAGGCGTCGACCAACCTCGCAGCCGAGGCGGAGCGGCGCGACGACATGGCCGAGGCCGAGAAGTGGTGGCGCAGGGCGGCCGAACAGGGAGAGCGGGAGGGTGCGCTGGGTGTGGGGGTCCGCTCCTACCATCGCGGCGACCTGGCCGAGGCCGAGAGGTGGCTGGCTCTGGCAGCGGGCGACGGCGACGAGGAGGCCGCCCGCCACCTCGACGTCGTACGCGGCGAGCTCAGGGCCGGAGAAGCGGAGCGGGAGGAGGAACAGGGCTGGGAACAGGGCGAGTTGACGGAGGAGGCACTCCTCGCCCGGTTGCAGGCGGGCGATGCGGACCTCGCCGAGTCGCTCTTCCGTCAGGCGGCGATGGAGGGGGACGCCGAAGCCGCCTTCAACCTGGGGCTGTTCTACCAGCGGTCGGGGAACCTCGCGTATGCCGAACCGCTCTGGCGGCTCGCTGCCCAGCGTGGCCTCACCGCCGCGGTGTACAACATGGCGATCCTTCATGAGCAGCGTGGCGAGCAGGCCATGGCCGACGTCTGGCTGGTCCGGGCGGCCGAGGCCGGGGAGTTCCGGGCCCAGGCCTCGGTGGGGCAACGACTGCTCCGCGACGGCAATCACGAAGAGGCCGAGCGGTTACTGCTCGCCGCGGCCCGGCAGGGCAGCGTGGCGGCGACGTGCTCGCTGGGTTCACTGCTCGCGGGGCGCGGCGAGACCCTGTCGGCCGAAAAGCTGTGGGAACACGCCGCGCGGGGCGGCGACGGCTATGCGGCCCGCAGGGTGGCCCAGTTGTACGAGGACCGCGGCGACAGCACCGAAGCCGCCCACTGGCGCGCGGTCGCGGAGCAGGCCGGCGAGTCCACGACGGACGAACTCGGACCACCGGCCCTCTTGCTGGCGCGCCTGTACCCGCAGTAGCCAGAACTCCCTACTCGCTCACCCCGCCGCCGTCCCCTTGTTTCGCCTTCTTCCTGCTCTCGCGCACCGCCCGCCGACGCTCCTCCTCCGCATCCCATCGACGCTTCAACTCCAGGCTGCGCTCACTGAGTTGGACCGGCTCGTCGTCCTCCTCCCGCCACAGGCCCTGTTCCTTGAGCCGGCGTGTCTGCACATCGACGGGCGGTTCCGGGTCGAAGTCGGAGGGGCGTGGGCCCTCGGGGCCGTCGGGGCCGACCCTGATGAGGCGTTCGACCCGGGTGACGCGGTAGCGGATGCCGTCGACGGTCGCGACGTTGGAGCGCTTCTCGTCGATACGGTCGGCGATCAGGGCGTACTCGGCGGTCTTCTCCTCGCTCAGCCGCAGGGTGAAGGGGGCCATCACGCGCAGCCAGTAGGCGAGGGAGTCCCGCGCGCCCTGGGGTGTGGAGTCGGCGGAGCCGGGGTTGTGCGCCCGCCAACTCCCGTCCACCCGCTCGGAGATCATGTAGACGGCGGGCAGGAGAACCCCGCCCGGGTGCGTGTGGAGTGCCCGTCGTGCCTCGTCCCGGACCGCCTGCGGTGCGCCGGGCGCGATGCCGACGAACTGGATGAGGTCCAGTTTGAGGATGCCGTCGGACAGCCCGGTGCCGGTGACGGGGTCGACCACGAAGCCCTTGGTGCGCGGTCCCACCCGGTACGCCTCGCCGACCTCCGCCGGGTCGGGGTCGGAGGGGCGGGGCGGCTCGGGCCCGTTCGGCCCCATCCGGACGAAGCGGGAGGCGCGCACGATCCGGAAGCGCTCGCCGCGCACCCGTACGTCGTTCACGACCTCCCGGTCCATGCGTACGGCCGCCGCCATCCACTTGCGCCGGGCGGCCTCGTCCCCGGCCTCCTCGGCCTCGGCTGCGCGCAGCCGGAACACCGAGCCGAGCGAGTCCCGGGAGCCCTGCGGGGTGTCGCTGCCGTAGCCGTAGAGCTCCCAGCCGCCCGTCTCGCACTCCCTGGCGTGGAAGAACTCCGGGATTCCCACCCCCATCAGGTCGGGATACCGCCGCGCGGCCTCCCCCGCCTCCTGCTCCGCGAAGGCCGCGATCGGGCCCTCCTGGGCGGTGACCCGGATCGTCAGATACGCCGGAACATCGTCCCTGTAGTCGCTCATGCACCGAGCGTGCACACAACGGCCCTGTCGGACACCCGATTTCACCGAATTCAGGGGTTCTGAGGTGTGGAATCCTGTGGATTCCACAGCCCGTCAGTCCTGTGCCGCCGCCTCACAGACGCCGAGGGGTGGGCAGAACCAGTCCAACGCCGTGGTGAGAAGCTCCAGTTCGTCGTCGCGGCCGTCCGAGTCCGGGCCGTACGCGGCGATCGCGTAGATCTTGCTGTCCGAGGCCACGAAACGCTCGTCGTAGACGTGCCAGGTGCCGGGGTCGGGCTCACCCCGTATCGAGTCGGCCAGATACTCCAGCCGGGATCCCGTGAACGTGCCGTCGTCGAGGTGATCCAGGCCGATCTCCGTGAAGCCGACCGGCTTCACGGTCTGTTCCGACAGGAACAGCTCGAACGAGGCCTTCGGGGACGGCTCCGCCACCTGGTACACCTGGATCCGGTGAGTGCGGTCCGAACTGCGGTAGTTGACCACGCTCATGCCGTACAAGGAGTCCACCGTGGCGCGCGTCCACCCCTCGGGGACCGCGATCCGGAAGCCCTCGGCGTCCTGCCGCAGCTCGTAGCCGGGGGGTGGTACGGAGACCTGCGCGGAGGGCGTGGCCGTGTTCTCGGTGGGTGACTCGCTCGCCTCCGTCGACGCCGACGTCACCTCCGGCGGCTCCGACGTCGCGGGTGTCGTGGACCTGCCGGGCACGGCCGCCCGGTCGCCGTCCTTGCCGTCGTTCCCGTCGACCACGAAGGTCAGCACCAGAGCCACGGCGACAGCGGCGCCGACGGCCCCGATCAGCACGGACCACACGAGCCGCCGTCTCGTCCCCCCGGTGGCGGCAGGCGTGACAGGCGGACCGGCGGGCGGCCAGGACGCGTTCGGCCACTCGGCGAAGGGGCGACCGGCATCGTCCGTCGTGGCCCCTTCGGCTCCCGGCAGCGGCCACCCGCCCTGCCCTGCGGCGCCCGGCCATCCGGCGGGCGCGGACACCGTGGGCGCCTCGGCCACGGGCGGCCACTCACCCCCACCGGCCGGACCGGCGCCCGACGTGCCCGACGTGCCCGTCCCGGCCGTTCCCGGCCACCCGGCGGGCGGGTGCACCGCAGGTGCCTCGGGCGGCCCCGACACGAGTGGCAGCGCCTCCGCACCGGCCGGATCAGCCGGATCGGTGGCCGGCGTCCCGGGTGCCGACGTGCCCGTGCCCGTCGACCCCGGCCACCCGGCGGGCGGGAAGTGCGGCCTGGCCGGTGGCGGCGGAGTGGCCGGAGCGGCGCTGGGGCTCCCGGCGTCCTCCCAGCGCTGTGTCTCCTCGTCCCAGTACCGCGATCCGCCGCTCATCGCGGTCCCCGTCTCATCGTGGTCCCCCGCTCATCGCGATCCCCTCACAGCCCCAGGAGGGCCGCCACGGCTCCCGCCGAGGCGAGCACGTTCAGCAGTGCCTGGGAGTCGGTGAGCAGCTCCCTCAGTCGTTCCCGGCGCGAAGGAGCCGCCCGGCCGGTGCGGGTGATCTCCTCCTCCGTCTCCTCCAGGGCCGTGCGCAGTGCGTCCGTCTCCTCGCCGGCCCGCACCCGGGTCAGGTCGGCGCGCAACTCGCGTACCGCCTTCAGCAGTTCCTCGGTGGCCTCGTCGCGCTGCGGAGCCGTGCCGTGGTTGGCGACGGCACGCGCGTGGCTGCCGATGGCGAAGGTGCTGTGCGAGACATCGCCGATACTGACGTTCGGTTCGTCGGTGGTCATCAGGTACCGGATCCCGTCTGCGGCGCGGCGCCGCCGGTCGTGGAGGAGGCGGTGGCGTGACTGCCGACGGCGAAGGTGCTGTTGTCGACGCGGGCGATGTTCGTCACGTCGCCGTTGTTGTTGATGGTGGTGATCTTCTGCATGAACTCACCGGTCTGGTAACCGGATTCGGCCAGCGCGACCCGAACCCCGTTCGCCACCCGGTCCTGCACGTTCTTCAGGTAGCGCAGGACGTCCATCTCCTGGAAGTGGGACCCGGTGGGTACGGAGCCCAACTCCCGCACGGACAGGGCGGGCCCGTCGGGCAGCGCGCCGGCGTACCCGCCCGTCAGCATCCGCCAGACGTACAACAGACCCCTGCCCAGGGTGATCAGTGAGCGGGCCACGGAGCCGGGAACCTGGGCGACGGCCCAGGCCGCCTTGCCGATGCCGTGGTTGTTGCGGAAGCGGTGGGCGACACGGTCGGCGTTCTTGAAGTCCTCGCGCACCGGCGTCAGCACGTGCGGGGCGACCTCCAGGGTGAGCATGCGGCCCTGGGTGTGGATGCGTACGAAGACCGTGACGACCAGCTCCTCCTCCCAGCCGCCGACGCGGATGCGCAGGAAGTGCCGTCTCTTCTCGGCGCCCTCCTCGACAGCGCGGGCCCGGTGCTCCTCGAAGGCCTGCGGATGGTACGGCGCCTCCTCGCGCCGCAGGATCCCCTCGGCGGGCAGGAACACGCACTCGTCGATCTCCAGCCGGCGCAGCCGGTCGCGCCCGAACTGACCGGCGTACTCGGCGGGCAGCCGCAGCTGTTCGATCAGCGGCCGGATCTTCTCCAGTACGACGCGGTTGCCCAGCGGCTGCTGCTTCTTCATCTCGTCGGGCCGCAGCTCCACCGCGAGGACCCAGGTCTGGTAGGCCTCGCCCGCCCCCAGGAAGGGCCGCGCCTCGTTGTACATGATCAACGGCGCGTGCTGTTCGAGCCGGATACGGTCCTTGAGCCGCTGGAACCGCGGCCCCTCGGCCTGCTCGGCCGGATCGGAGGCGGCGTCCGGGAAGCGCTGCGGGGACAGTTCCGCGGCCAGCGCCCGGGCGAACTGGCCGCGCTGCGCGGCCACGCACAGCGCGATCAGGGCGAACATCGCGAACGTGACCCAGGCCTGCCAGCGCTCGATCGCGACGTCAGCGCCGTCCCCGTACGGCACCAGTACGTCGGTCGCACCGGTCAGCTCGGAGGACCCGGTGCCGTACGAGCCGCTCGACGAGCCGTCGTCCAGGCCGTTGAACGCGACGACCACCGTGACGACCAGCAGCACCGCGAACAGGACCCGGCCCCACCAGCGGAGCAGAAAGGCGGGCACCCGCCGGTACAGGGGCGGGTACTCGGCGCGGCCCCGGATCCAGGACGCGACCGCGAGAGCCAGAACGGGGAGCATGAAGAGGGCCAGCCAACCGCGGGTCAGCGCCGAGCCGATCACCCACAGGCCCAGGATCGCCCCGGCCCACAGCAGTTCCCGGTGTCTGGCCCGCAGGGCGTGCGCGAGGACGCGGGCCGCGTCGAAGCCGAGTGAGGGCGCCACGATCCGCTGTTCGTTGAGATGGAGTTCCTCGATGACCCGGTCGCGGTATGCGGAGTCCAGGTAGGTGCCCGCGCACAGCAGCCGGGTGGCCTCACTGGCGTGCGGTGGCGTGGGCGCCGGTACGGGCGGTGCGGGCGGTGTGTCTGGTGTCGACTGCGGCTGCTGCGGCACGTGTGCAGTACTCACGCGACTCCCCCGATGCGTGTAACGACCCTTGCCAGAGGGCCAGTTGACAGCCCATCAGCATAGAGGGGCGGAGGGGCCGGGGGACAGAGGATTGTCACGGCCCACGGGCGGTGCGCACGGAGAAGGCGGCGGCGAGCGGACGGCGGTGCGGCAAGCGGACGGCGGGGCGGCGCCGGACGCACCCGGGCCCCGTCCGGCCGAAGCCTGAACGGGGCCCGAGGGAAGAGCGGTTGGGGCTCAGATGAGGCCGAGGGCGCGGACCGCGTCGCGCTCCTCCGCGAGCTCCTGCACCGAGGCGTCGATGCGGGCGCGGGAGAACTCGTTGATGTCCAGGCCCTGGACGATCTCGTACACGCCGTCCTTCGTGGTGACCGGGAAGGAGGAGATGAGGCCCTCCGGGACGCCGTAGGAGCCGTCGGACGGGATGCCCATGGAGGCCCAGTCGCCGTCGGCCGTGCCGTTGACCCAGGTGTGAATGTGGTCGATGGCGGCGTTGGCCGCGGAGGCGGCCGAGGACGCGCCACGGGCCTCGATGATCGCGGCGCCGCGCTTGGCGACGGTCGGGATGAAGTCCTCGGCGAGCCACTTCTCGTCGCTGACGACCTCGGCGGCGTTCTTGCCGGCGATCGTGGCGTGGAAGATGTCGGGGTACTGGGTGGCGGAGTGGTTGCCCCAGATCGTCAGGCGCTTGATGTCGGCGACCGTCGAGCCGGTCTTCTTCGCGAGCTGCGTGAGCGCGCGGTTGTGGTCCAGGCGCGTCATCGCGGTGAAGCGCTCGGCCGGTACGTCCGGCGCGGCGGCCTGGGCGATCAGCGCGTTGGTGTTGGCCGGGTTGCCGACGACGAGGACCTTGATGTCGTCCGCGGCGTTGTCGTTGATGGCCTTGCCCTGGGGCTTGAAGATGCCGCCGTTGGCCTCCAGGAGGTCACCGCGCTCCATGCCCTTGGTGCGGGGGCGGGCGCCGACGAGCAGGCCCACGTTCGCGCCGGCGAAGGCCACGTTCGGGTCGTCCGTGATGTCGATGCCCTGGAGCAGCGGGAAGGCGCAGTCGTCCAGTTCCATGGCGGTGCCCTCGGCGGCCTTGAGCGCCGGGGTGATCTCCAGGAGGCGGAGCCTGACCGGCACGTCCGCGCCGAGCAGCTGGCCGGAGGCGATGCGGAAGAGCAGGGCGTAACCGATCTGGCCGGCCGCGCCGGTGACGGTGACGTTCACGGGAGTGCGGGTCATGGCGTTCTCCGTATGACAGCTGGCGGTGGGGCGTCGCTGCCCCGGTTCGGATGATCGATCTCTTGGCGTCAAGAGAGATCCGCCGTCAGGCTATCGCGCATCCGGGATCCCGTACGTCCCGGTCCCGTGTGGCCCACCCCACAGCGCCGCGTTCACAGTGCCACGTTCACCGTGACACGGAAAGCGACGGTCGCCCGTCCGGGAGAGAAGTGACGAGCGACCGTCGCCCGGGGACCGACAGTGCCGGACTCCCGTGGGGGTACTTCCTCGCTTCCCCGAACCGGGCCGGGCATTCCCCTCGTACGGCCGTTTCGCGGTTCCGCGGTTGCGTACGAGGGGAGCGTGCCCGTCCGTCCTACTGCGTGCAGCCCTTCCGTCCTACTGCGTGCAGCCCTTCTGCCCGGTCGCCTTGAGCGTGACGCACGCCGTCGCGTCGCCCGCGTCCTTCACGGACACCATCGGCGTGTACGCGTCGGTGTCCGTGTCGACCGCGCCGGTCTGCTTCGCCGCGCCGGAGGCGGTGACGTCGACCTGGTCGCCCGGGGCCGCCTGGGTGATGCGCGCCCAGGCCGCCTGGCAGGTCTTGCTGTAGCGGACCTCGACGAGCGTGGTGCCGACGGTGACGCTGTTGGCTGTCTGCGCCAACTCGCCGCCGCAGCCCATGTTCTCCGGGTCCTGGCCGGTGCACTCGGCGCCGCTGCACTTCACCCCGACCGGCAGGTCGGGATTCGTGCCGGCCGAGGTGGTCGGCGACGGGCTCGGCTTGGCCTCCGGTGTGTCGTCGCCCCGGTCGGTGAGGATCAGGGCCGCCGCTACCACCACGGCCGCTCCCACGACGCCCGCGAGGAACATCGTGAGCCGCCGCTTGCGCCGTGAACCGCCGGATCCGCCTTTGCCGCCCGGCCGGGCGTCCTGCGGCGGACCGCCGGGCACCGCCAGGGGCGTACCGGGAGTCCAGGGCGCCCCCTGCACCCCGGAAGGTCCGGACGTTCCCGTCGGCGAGGCCGGGCGCCCCCCGGCGCCGCCTCTCGCCGCAGGTCCCTGGTACCCGGCCATGCCCCACGAGTTGTTCTCGGCCGAGACGGAACTCGCCGAACTCGCGGAACTCACCGAGCCGCCGGACGCACCGCCCCGCGCAGCGCCGGCCCGTACGTCGCTCGCCGAGTCCCGGGTCTCCGTGGCCGTCGGCTGCGGCGGCACGGTCGGTGAGACACCGGCGGGGCCGGCGATTCCCGGAGTCACCGTCGCGCTCCGGGCGGCCCGCCCGTTCTTGCCGCTTCCGTTCTTCGACTCGGCGGCGGGTGCCCCGAACTCTCCCAGCGCGGCGCGCGCCTGGGAGATCCGGATCGCCTCCATGGTCATGTCGTGGCGCATCTCCGAGCGGCTCCAGGCACGCTCGGCCAGCTCCCACATCGTGGTCAGGTGCACCGGATTGGTCCCCGTGACCTCGGCCAGGGCGACGATCGCGCCCTTGGGCGCGAGCAGCCGGCCGTTGAGATAACGCTCCCAGGACGTCTTGCTGTAGCCCGTGCGGTCGGCCACCGCCGCGATGTTCAGGCCACTGCGGTCCACGAGCCTGCGCAGCTGGCTCGCGAACTCCCTGACCTGCGGATCCAGTTCATCCGGCAAGGCCCTCCAACGAGGCATTGCTTCCCCCCTCATTCCCCCCGGTCGTGCTGGCTGTTCTCCCGTGCGTGGTGCCGTGGATCCCTTTGGCCGAATCCTTTTCTTGACTGTCTTGGCTACCCACACGGATGCGCCCAGTCAGGATCTCGGTTCCCGGGGTGGGGGCGCACGGGAGCATTGTCGGGCCTGGAGGTGCACCGTTGCACGCCCCCGGCCCACGGTCCAGTGTTCCACCGACAGCCCTCCCGGTCGGCCGAACCTCCTGGATGGCGCACGGGACGCCCCGGACCGTCCCGATTGCCCAGATTAACCCTGCCGCGTTGCGGCCCGGTTGCGATTCCTCGAACTTATCGACATATCGCCACACAGAATGCACGAGAAAGGTCACATCGGACGCGGGGATGTCACATTCCCTCAGCACCATCAACCAAAAGCGACAGCGCCGACCACCGCGACAAGCCCGAGCACCAGTACGAGGAGCACGGCGACGAGCAGCACCCGCCGGGACGGATCCACCGAAGCCTCGGAACTCCCGGCGGACCCGGACTCCACCCACCACGGAAGCGTGGGCACCTCCTCCTCGTACACCCCGTCCTGCTGCTCCGGCTTCGCCGGATCCGGGGCCGGCGGCCGGGGCCAGGCCTGCACCGCCAGTTCCCAGCGGACGCCGAAGCGCTCGGCGTCGGCGGGGGTGAGGCCCGCGACCCGGCACAGGGCGGCTATCGCCTGCCGGGGCGGCGGCTGGGTCGCGTTGAGGTACCGCTGCCAGGAGGACTTGCTGTACGCGGTGCGCGCGCCCAGCGCGGCCAGGCTGAGCCCGGTGCGGTCCTTGAGGAGCCGCACCTGCTCGACGAAGTGCCGCACCTCCGGCGGCAGATCGTCCGGCAACGGCTGCCAGGCGCTCATCGCGCGTCCTCCTCGACGTTCGTCGACCGGTCCGAGGCTGCCGATCCGCGACTGCCGGTCCGAGGCATTTGACGATGTCAGACGGTGGCTCGGTTCCCGCCGGGGTGAAGTACGGCCCTATCCGCCCTGGCTGCGGATCGTGTAGTGCAGGGTGTCGTCCAGGAACGGGATCGTCAGCCACGGGTTCGGCTGCGCCATCATCGACAGCAGCACGATGGCCGTGCCCAGCAGCGTGTACGTGACCATGTCCGTGAACCGGGAGCGGACGGCGAGCATCCCGACGTCCGGCACCACCCAGCGCAGCACCGCACCGGCCAGCAGCGCGGCCCCGATCAGCAGCAGCCCGTACCGGAACACGTCGAGCGCGGTCAGCAGCAGTCCGAGCCCGACCATGCTCAGCACGGCAAGGATCGGCCACTGCCGAGCAGGCGCCGGCGCGTCCCCCGGAGCCGCCCGGCCGCCTCCCTCGGGTCGCGCGGTGTCCCGCGTGAAGAGGGGGAAGCGACGCGTCGTACGCCGGGGCCGCCCCTCGGCGTCCGGCGCGCTGACGGGGTCGACGACAGTGGGCTCGGGCGGCTCACCGGACGCCGGAGCGGCGCCGGCCCGACCGCCCGGCCCGGACGCCCCTCCGGCCTCGGGTGACCCACCGGTCTCGGACACCCGGCCGGCCTCACGCACCCGGCCCGGCTCGGACGTCCTTCCGATGTCGGACGTCCTGGTGCCGGACATCCTGGTGCCGGACGGACCACCGCCGGGCGTACCGCGCCCGCCGTCCACCGCCCGCCTGTCCTCCGCCTCAGCCGACACTGCGCTCCGCCGCCTCGACCACGTTGACGAGCAGCTGGGCACGGGTCATCGGGCCGACTCCGCCGGGGTTCGGGGAGATCCAGCCGGCGACCTCGGCGACGCCCGGATGGACGTCGCCCACGATCTTGCCCTCGGCGGAGCGCGAGACACCGACGTCGAGGACGGCGGCGCCCGGCTTCACGTCCTCGGGGCGGACCAGGTGGGCCGAGCCCGCGGCGGCGACGATGATGTCGGCGCGCCGGAGGTGGGCGGCCAGGTCACGCGTACCCGTGTGGCACTGCGTCACCGTCGCGTTCTCGCTGCGCCGGGTGAGCAGCAGCGGCATCGGGCGGCCGATGGTGACACCGCGGCCGACAACCACGACCTCCGCGCCCTTGATCTCGACGCCGTGGCTGCGGAGGAGGGTGAGGATGCCGTTGGGGGTGCAGGGCAGCGGGGCCGGCTCGTTCAGGACGAGGCGGCCGAGGTTCATCGGGTGGAGGCCGTCCGCGTCCTTGTCCGGGTTCATCAGTTCGAGGATGCGGTTCTCGTCGATGCCCTTGGGGAGGGGCAGCTGGACGATGTAACCGGTGCAGGCGGGGTCCTCGTTCAGCTCGCGGACCGCCGCCTCGATCTCCTCCTGGGTGGCCGTGGCGGGCAGTTCGCGCTGGATGGAGGCGATGCCCACCTGCGCGCAGTCGCGGTGTTTGCCGGCGACGTACTTCTGGCTGCCGGGGTCTTCCCCGACGAGGATCGTGCCGAGGCCGGGCGTGACGCCCTTCTCCTTCAGCGCCGCCACGCGGGCGGTCAGATCGGACTTGATCGCGGCTGCGGTGGCCTTGCCATCGAGAATCTGGGCGGTCATGCCCCCATCCTCGCGGATGACCGCCTCCGGGTTCCAATCCGGGTGCCGATCCAGGTTCCGATCCGGGTCCCCACCGACGTGTGCACACGCCGGTCGCACGTGATCGCGGATGTTGCACTTGCACAACACATGCACTATGCGGCTGGACAAGCACAAGCGAACTAAAGAACGATAAAACGACAAGCAGCACAGTGCCGCGGGCAGGGCCGGGGGGCGGACCGCATCTGTACATCACCTTCCTCCGTTCGGTGCCTCGCGTCGTCCCCGCACTTGACGCAGACGGAGGAAGCCCCGCCATGAGTTTCGGCGACCCGAACAACCCGTACGGCCCGCCCCAGCAGCAGCCCCAGCAGCCGGCGCCCGGTTACGGCTACCCCCAGCAGACCCCGCCCCAGCAGCCCGGCTACGGCTACCCGACGGCCCCGCCGCTCGGCCAGCAGGGCTACGGACAGGGATACGGGCAGCCGGGCTACGGCGGCTACCCGGGCGGCCCGCTCACGATGCCGGGCAATGTGAAGGCCGCCCGCGTGATGCTCTTCGTCATCGCGGGCTTCCAGGTGATCGGCGCCATTCTCATCGCGCTGTCCGCGGTCGCGATCAACGCCGCGAAGAACGACCAGCAGCTCAAGGACGACGTCGACTTCCAGCAGCTCGCCGACTACTCGTCCGGCGCCCTGTGGGCCATCACCGCGGTCGTTCTCGCCTGGGGTGTCTTCGCGATCGTCCTGGGTGCGAAGTTCGGCAGCGGCGGCAGCGGCGTCCGGATCGCCACCCTGGTGTTCGCGATCATCACCGCGGTCCTCGGCGTGTATCCGTTCATCGTCGTCGGCCTGGTGCACACCGTGCTCGCGATCCTCGTCGCGGTGTTCGTCGGCAAGTCCGAGGGCGCGGCCTGGTTCAACCGGTCGAAGTACCCGGCTCACCAGTAACAGGCAGTCGTCGGCAGGTTCACCCCGTCCACCGTCAAGGGCCGTGTCCCACCCCGTACAAGGGGGAGACACGGCCCTGGTGCGTCGCCCGGCCCGGAGCGGGTCCTGGGGCGCCGGGCGAGGCGGGCTCAGCCGCAGCTGCCGGAGATCCACTTGTGGGAGCGGACCTTGTAGGTGCCGGCGAGGTTGCCGCCGTGCTGCTGCCGGGTGCAACCGATCCGGTCGGAGTAGTCGGCACCCAGGTAGTAGGAGACCCCGGTGGACGAGCCGGTGCCGGCGTTCCACACCGACTTCACGTTCGTCGTGGCGGCCCATGAGCAACGGACCGAGCCGCTCTGTCAGTCGGGGTCGGCGACGTCCCACGAGCACTTCTGGCCGGTGAAGTTGGCGCCCGTCCAGAAACAGATGTCGCCGCTCGCGCAGTCGACGGCGACGGGAGCCGCCTGTGCGGCCGAAGCGGACGTGGGCACGGCGAGAGCGGTGGCCGCCGCCGCGCTGACGGCGAGGACGGCGAAGAGCGGCTTGATGCGGCGCGGCCTGAGTACGGAAAGGTTCATGGTCCTGATCTCCTTGAGTTCGTCGACCGATGCGCCGACCGTTGCTCGGACGGCCCGACGCCGACAAGGCACGCACCCACCGGGCAAGGAGATCGGGCCCAATGGGATGCCGGGACGGCGGGACGCCGTTCACGTGCCACGTTCCGAGATCGTTGGATCGGCCATGGGACGGCGTGCATGGCACAGTGGCCCGGCTACTGGAGCGTCTGACCAACGTGCCATGGGGGGAAACCATGCCCGCACACCCGGAATCCGAACAACTCGCCGCGATATTGCGTGCGTTGAAGAACAGATCAGGACTGAGCTACGAAGCACTCGCGAAGAGGACCGACATCGCCGGTTCCACCCTGCACCGCTACTGCAAGGGCACCTCGGTGCCGCAGGACTACGGAAGCGTCCACCGCATCGGCACGGTCTGCGGCGCGTCCCCCGACGAACTCCGGTCGCTGCACCGGCTGTGGGCGCTCGCGGACACGGCCCGGCTCAAGGAGAACGCGGAGGACAGCGGAAAGGACAGCGGGAAGGCCGACGGGGAGGACAGCGGGGCGGTGGATACCGCGGTGGCGGACACCGCTGTCGAGGCACCCGCGACGCGCGACCCCGCCCCCGCCCGCCGCTCCCGCTACTCCGTGGCCGTCGCCGCAGGGGCGGCGGTCCTGACGCTCGGCGTCTCGGCCTGGGTCCTGTCGACGAACGAGGCGTCGTCCGCCAGCCATGACGACCGCGTGCTGTTCTCGGCCGCCTGCCGTTCCGTGGTGGCGATGGGCCAGCACGACACCTGCGTCCACGAGGTGCAACAGCTGCTGAGCGACAAGGGCGCGGACATCGGCGTCGACTCGGACTTCGGGCCGCAGACCCTGCGCCGGGTCACCGCGTTCCAGGTGTTCGCCGGTCTCCCGCCGAACGGTGTCGTGGACGACGCGACGAAGGAGGCGCTGTACTCGTCGTCGAAGGTGCGCATGAACGTGTGGTCGCCGGAGAAGGTGCGGCAGCGCATCCGCGCGGAGTTCAAGGAGGCGCCCGACAAGGCCGTCGCCATCGCGGACTGCCAGTCCTTCCTTGACCCGCTGCACATCCTGCCCAACACCAACGGCACCCGTAACTGGGGTGTGTTCCAGATCTCCGACGCCCGGCTGCGCGAACTGGGCGGCACACCGCGGCAGGCGCTGGACCCGGCGTGGAATATCGGGGCGGCCAAACGCCTGTGGAGCCAGAACCACGACTTCCACGACTGGCCGCACTGCGAGCGGGCGGCCGACGACGCGGCGTCGCCCACGGGGCACCCCTGAGCACCGCTTGTCCAACGGGGGCATTCATGCGTTCGCCGTCGCCGGCTCACGGCTGTGGCCCGCCGGAACCCGAGGTTCCGGCGGGCCACAGCCGTACTCATGACTCAGCCTCAGTGGAAGAAGTGCCGGGTCCCCGTGAAGTACATCGTGACGCCCGCCTTCTTCGCGGCCTCCACGACCAGTTCGTCCCGCATCGAACCGCCGGGCTGTACCACGGCTTTGACACCGGCGGCCGTCAGGATCTCCAGCCCGTCGGGGAACGGGAAGAACGCGTCCGAGGCCGCGTACGCACCGCGCGCCCGCTCCTCGCCCGCCCGCTCGACCGCCAGCTTCGCCGAGTCGACGCGGTTGACCTGGCCCATGCCGACGCCGACGGAGGCGCCGTCCTTGGCCAGCAGGATGGCGTTGGACTTGACGGCCCGGCACGCCTTCCAGGCGAAGGAGAGTTCCGCGAGCTCGGACGCGGACAGCGCCTCGCCCGTCGCCAGGGTCCAGTTGGCCGGGTCGTCGCCGTCGGCCTGGAGCCGGTCCGTCACCTGGAGGAGCGCGCCGCCGTCGATGGGCTTGACCTCGGCGGGGTGGGAGGGCGCGGCCGGGGCCTTCAGGACGCGGATGTTCTTCTTCTTGGCGAGGGCTTCGAGGGCGCCGTCCTCGTAGTCGGGCGCGACGATGACCTCGGTGAAGATCTCGGCGACCTGCTCCGCCATCTCCTTGCTGACCGGCCGGTTGACGGCGATGACCCCGCCGAAGGCCGACAGGGGGTCGCACGCGTGCGCCTTGCGGTGCGCCTCGGCGACGTCCGAACCGACCGCGATGCCACAGGGGTTGGCGTGCTTGATGATCGCGACGCAGGGCTCGGCGTGGTCGTACGCGGCACGGCGGGCGGCGTCCGTGTCCGTGTAGTTGTTGTACGACATCTCCTTGCCGTGCAGCTGCTCGGCCTCGGCGAGACCGGTCCCCGTGCCGTCGACGTAGAGCGCGGCGGGCTGGTGCGGGTTCTCGCCGTAGCGGAGGGTGCTCTTGCGCTCCAGTGCGGCCGCGATGAACTCGGGGAACTGAGAGTCGTCCGCGGGTGCGTAGGCGCTCGCGAACCAGCTCGCCACCGCGATGTCGTACTCGGCGGTGTGCCGGAAGGCCTCGGCGGCCAGCCGCTTGCGGGTGGTGAGGTCGAAGCCGCCGGTCTGTACGGCGCTCAGCACGTCGGCGTACCGCGCCGGGCTGGTGACCACGGCCACCGACGGGTGGTTCTTGGCGGCGGCGCGGACCATCGACGGGCCGCCGATGTCGATCTGCTCGACGCACTCGTCGGGCGAGGCGCCGGAGGCGACCGTCTCGCGGAACGGGTAGAGGTTGACGACGACCAGGTCGAAGGGCTCGACGCCCAGCTCGGCGAGCTGGTTGCGGTGGTCCTCCAGGCGCAGGTCGGCGAGGATGCCCGCGTGCACCTTGGGGTGCAGGGTCTTGACCCGGCCGTCCAGGCACTCGGGGAAGCCGGTGAGCTCCTCGACCTTGGTGACGGGGACGCCGGCGGCGGCGATCCGGCCCGCCGTCGATCCCGTGGAGACGAGTTCCACGCCGGCCTCGTGCAGGCCACGGGCCAGCTCTTCCAGACCGGTCTTGTCGTAGACGCTGACGAGCGCCCGGCGAAGGGCCCGCTTGTTGCTCTCGGCCGTGACAGTGATGTCGGCGGTCACTGGATAACTACCTTTCGTCCCTCAATGCGATAGCCGTTGCGGGCGAGCCGCCCCACGACATCGACGAGCAGCCTTCGCTCGACTTCCTTGATGCGCTCGTGCAGAGCGCTCTCGTCGTCCTCGTCCCGGATCTCCACCACGCCCTGAGCGATGATCGGTCCGGTGTCGACGCCGTCGTCGACGAAGTGGACGGTGCAGCCGGTGACCCTCGCGCCGTACGCGAGCGCGTCGCGAACGCCGTGGGCCCCCGGGAAACTGGGCAGCAGGGCCGGATGCGTGTTGACGAACCGCCCGCCGAACAGGGCCAGGAACTCCTTGCCCACGATCTTCATGAACCCGGCGGAGACGACCAGATCGGGTTCGTACGCGGCCACCGCACCGGCGAGCGCCGCGTCCCACTCCGCCCGGCTGCCGTGGTCCTTCACCCGGCACACGAAGGTCGGCAGCCCGGCCCGCTCCGCGCGCGCGAGCCCCTCGATGCCGTCGCGGTCGGCCCCGACGGCGACGATCTCGGCCCCGTAGGCCTCGGTGCCGGTGGCCGCGACGGTGTCGAGGAGCGCCTGCAGATTCGTACCGGATCCGGAGACCAGCACGACAAGACGCTTGGCGGCCTGGGACTCGGCCACGACGGGGCCCTTTCTCGGGGGAGCGTTTGTACGGTCGTACGAATGCTTCGCGCCCCGGGATACGGGGAAGTCTACGAAGCGGCCGACCGCCAGCAACGATACCGGCACTCCGGACAGCCCCCACGGGACGGGGGCGTGGCCGGAAGGTAGCGTCTGGGAGGAGCCGGTCCGGGAACGCGGTCGTCATGCGGTGCGTTCACGGAGTGACGGCTCATACCGAACAGCCGTAATCGACAGCCGTGAACCAACGGCCGTGATCAACAAGGGGAAGACGCTCACTTGATGTCGGACCGCAGCCTGCGACTCCTCACGCTCACCCCGCAGTCTGTGCTGCTGCGGGAGCGCCCCACGTCGCCGCCCGACGCACCCTCGGGCAAGAACAACGGCGACACCGGCGCGAACGGCGACGGTCAGGGGAGCACGGCCCAGGACGACAACCCGTTCGCCCCGCCGCCGGAGGGCACCCCGGACAAGCCCTGGCAGCCCCGGCGTCCGGCGGACGACGACGCCTCCGGCGACGGCGGGCGCTCCCCGTGGGGCAGTCAGTGGAGCGACCGGCAGCCCGGCCGTTCCCCGGGCGTCTTCGGCGACCGCTCCGGCCGGTCCGGCGGACAGGGTGGCCAGGGCGGCTCCGACGGCCAGGGCGACGGACAGGGCACCAACCCGCGCTGGGACCCGACGGACCCGGCCCAGCGCCAGGCGCGGTACGCACTGCTGTGCGGTATGTGGGCCTTCTTCTTCGCCCTCTTCAGCTGGCCGTACGTGGCACTGCTGCTCAGCGCGCTCGCCCTGCACTGGGGCATCAGCGCCCTCCGCGCCAAGCCCCGCACCCCGAACCCCGACACCCCGGCACCCCCGCAGGGCGCGGGCGGCGGGGGCCGACAGCAGCGGACGGCCGCGATCAGCGGCCTGGTCACGGCCTCCCTGGCGCTCGCCATGGTCGCCCTGACGTTCAGCCTCCAGTTCGTGTACCGCGACTACTACACGTGCACGAACGACGCCCTCACGTCCACCGCCGAGAAGGCCTGCAACGACCTGCTCCCGAAGCAACTCAGGAACGTGTTCGGCACGAACGGCTAGCAGTCGGCCACGGCTAGGGCTGCGTCCCCTCCGGCTGCGGCCGCGCTTCCTCCGGCTCCGGAGGCGTCGTCGACGACGCCTCCCTGAGCGCCGCCCAGCGGGCCTCGCGGGAGGCGGTGTCGTCGTACCAGGGCGACAGTGACGGTGACACTGACGGCAGGTCGGCGGGGAGGAAGTCGTAGGCGGCCTCCGCCTCGTAGGGGTCGCTCGCCGCGTAGGCATCGTCGGCGGTCGCGTGCCGCTGCTTCGCCCCGGCGGTCGCCGCCGAGGGCGTCAACTTCAGTGTGCCGGTGTCCGTGCCGATGTCCGTGCCGGTGCCCTTCGGCCGCTTCCGCAGCCGCCAGGCGCGCAGCCCCAGGGCTGTCGGTACGGCGACGGAGGCCGTCCACGCCAGCGTCGCCGCGCCCGTCTGCCACCACACCGGCCCGACATGGGCGAGGGCGTCCCTCCCGAGCGGGCCGCCCGCCAGCGCGGCCAGCACGGCGAGCGCGCCCGCGCACAGGGCGGCGGCAAGACCCGCGTTCGCGGCGGTACGCCCGCCCGACCAGGGCGTCCTCCCCTCTCCGGGTCCTGCCGCCCGCGCCGTGAACCAGGCCACCGTCAGCCCGGCCGCCACCGGAACCGCGGTGACCGCCCAGGTCAGCGGGGTGCCCGGCCCTGCGTCCGGTACCGCCGACAGCAGCGGGAACGGCGGCAGCAGCGGCGCCGGGTCGGAGGCCGGCGGGCCGATGACGTGGCCCGCGCCGAGGGCGAAACCCGGGCCGAGCGCGTAGGCCGCACCCCACAGCGCCGCATTGGGGATCAGGGCCAGACAGAGCAGCAGTACGGCGATCCGGCCCGACCACGCCTCCGTCAGCTGGAGGAAGGAGGCCCGGGCGACCCCGCCGTGCCCCACCAACGACACCGCGACGAGCAGCGCCCCGCCCCCGACGAACACGGCGGTTCCGGCTCCGGCGGCCCGCACAGCGGCGAGGCCCCGGCCACGGGCATCCGGGTCGAGCGCCCGCCGCCGGACCGACCTGGGCAGCAGATACAGCACCCGGGGCGACAGCGGCCCGCACGGTCGGCCGTACGCCGTCCACACCCCGGCACCCGCCGCCGTCATGGCGAGCAACGGCACGCATACGGCCGTCCACGCCCAGTCGGGACGCAGCCCGCCGCCGGCCGCGTACAGCGCGACGCCCCCTCCGACGGCCAGATACCCGGCGACGACGCCGAGCCAGACGGTACGGGCGGGCAGAGGGGGCGCATCCTCCGTCGCCCCCTCGTCGTCCGGGCCCGCGGTCGCGTCGCGGGCGGCCCGGTGCAGCAGCCAGACCGGGAGCGCGAGCAGCAGGAGAGGGGTGACGCCGACGGGGGCGGGAGCGCCGGACAGGCCGTCCACGCGGACGAGTTCGGCGCCGTGGGCGAGCACCCAGAGCGCGGCGGCGATGTGCAGTGCGCCGTCGGGTCCGCTGTCCGGATACGGCGAGCTGATCCACAGCACCATCACGAGCACGGCGAACGAACCGAGCCCGAGACCGGCCGCGAGCGCGCCGCCGAGCAGGCCGGCGCCCAGTCCGGGGGAACGGTCGCGCAGACGGTCGCGGAGCCGATCGCGCAACCGGGAACGGCCCCGGGAGCGGACCCGGGTACGCAGGGGCGGGAAGGGAAGCCGTCGGTCGGTCGTCTGGGTCACGAGCGCCATGCTCCCAACGACACGCGCTTTCCCGGCGTAACAGGCGAACTTACGACGTGTCACTCAATATACGTTTTATGTACTTTTACGCGCGAAGGGGCCCCTGGTGACGCAAAGCCCCACGATCCCGCTGCCCCCGCCCACCGAACGCCGGCGCCTGCGCGAGTCCCAGTCGCTGACACAGGCTCAGGTCGCCGAACGGGTGGGCGTCAGCCGCGAGACGGTACGCGCGTGGGAGACCGGCCGTACGACACCGCGCGGACGCAAGGCACAGAGGTACGCGAGCCTGCTGGCATCGACACCGGCTCCCGCCACCCCCACCCCCATCCCCACCGCCACGGTCGCCGTCGCGGTCACCGAAGCAGCGGTCGGCGAAGAGTTGCCACCCGCCGCTCCCCTGACTCCCGCTCAGGCCTTCGACGCGCTCTACGCGTTCTGCGCCCCCACCCTGGTACGCCAGACCTATCTCCTCACCGGGCGGCGCGAGTTGGCGCGCGAGTCGGTCGAACGGGCGTTCCAGCTGGCCTGGCACCGCTGGCCCGAGGTGGCCGTGGACCCGGACCCGGCAGGGTGGGTACGGGCCACGGCGTACGAGTGCGCCCTCTCCCCCTGGCACCGCTTCCGCCCCCGCCACCGCCACCCGGAGGCCCCACCCGCCGACCCGGCCGACCGCACACTGCTGTCCGTCCTCCTGGAACTCCCCCCGCCGTACCGCCGCACCCTGGTCCTCCACGACGGTGTGGGTCTCGGCCTGCCCGAGACCGCGGCGGAGACGGAGGCGAGCACCCGGGCGGCGGTGGGTCGCCTCCTCCACGCCCGTACGGCGGTGACGACCCGTCTGCCGGAGCTCGCGGACCCGGACCGCCTCTCGTCCGGCCTGGCGGGCCTGGCCACCCACGCCCGGCTGCGCGCCGCCCGCCCCTCGTCCGTCCGCGCGGGCAGCGAACGCCGGGCCCGGAGCTGGACCCGGGCGGCGATCGCCTTCACCGTCGCCCTGATCGGCGCCACCACGTTCACCCTCCACACGGCCCCGACACGCTACGAGCCACCGGTGGCCCCGGGGACGACGGTGGAGGGGGTGCCACCGCAGGCGGCACCGGGACCGTTGTCCCGGACGGAACGCGACCTCCGCAAGAAACTCGAGAACACGACGTCGAGCGGCCCGCGGAGGGTGCACCCGGAACCGAGGTGAACCCCCGCCCGCCCGACTTCAGGCAGTCTTCGGGCGGTCTTCGAGCGGTCACAGGCACCAACGCCAGTGGGCCCGCCCCGGACAAAGGGAACGGGCCCACTCACACTCAACTCAGCAGAGCCGGGAAACGTCAGCCGGCGAGCAGCTCACGCGCCAGCTTCGCCGTCTCGGTCGGCGTCTTGCCGACCTTGACGCCGGCGGCCTCAAGGGCCTCCTTCTTCGCGGCAGCCGTGCCGGAGGAGCCGGAGACGATGGCACCGGCGTGGCCCATGGTCTTGCCCTCGGGCGCGGTGAACCCGGCGACGTAACCGACGACCGGCTTCGTCACGTTCTTCGCGATGAAGTCGGCGGCACGCTCCTCCGCGTCACCACCGATCTCACCGATCATCACGATCAGGTCGGTGTCGGGGTCCGCCTCGAACGCGGCCAGCGCGTCGATGTGCGTCGTACCGATGACCGGGTCGCCACCGATGCCGACGGCCGACGAGAAGCCGATGTCACGCAGCTCGTACATCATCTGGTAGGTCAGCGTGCCGGACTTCGAGACCAGGCCGATACGGCCCGGCTTCGTGATGTCGCCCGGGATGATGCCGGCGTTCGACTGACCCGGGGTGATGAGACCGGGGCAGTTCGGGCCGATGATGCGGGTCTTGTTGCCCTTCGACTGCGCGTACGCCCAGAAGGCGGCCGAGTCGTGGACCGCGATGCCCTCGGTGATGACGACCGCGAGGGGGATCTCCGCGTCGATCGCCTCGACCACGGCGGCCTTGGCGAAGGCCGGCGGTACGAAGAGGACCGATACGTTGGCGCCCGTCTTCTCGATCGCCTCGGCGACCGTGCCGAAGACCGGGATCTCGGTGCCGTCGATGTCGACGGAGGTGCCCGCCTTGCGCGGGTTCACGCCGCCGACGATGTTGGAGCCGTCCGCCAGCATGAGCTTGGTGTGCTTCATGCCCGTGGCACCGGTCATGCCCTGGACGATGATCTTGCTGTCCTTGTTCAGGAAGATAGCCATGGCTGTTCTGTCCCTCTTCCCTTACTTCGCAGCCGCGAGCTCGGCGGCCTTGTCGGCCGCGCCGTCCATGGTGTCCACACGCTGGACCAGCGGGTGGTTGGCGTCGGAGAGGATCTTGCGACCCAGCTCGGCGTTGTTGCCGTCGAGGCGGACGACGAGGGGCTTGGAGACTTCCTCGCCCTTGTCCGCGAGCAGCTGCAGCGCCTGCACGATGCCGTTGGCGACCTCGTCGCACGCGGTGATGCCGCCGAAGACGTTGACGAACACGGACTTGACGTCCGGGTCGCCGAGGATGATCTCCAGGCCGTTCGCCATGACGGCGGCGGAGGCGCCACCGCCGATGTCGAGGAAGTTGGCGGGCTTGACCCCACCGTGGTTCTCACCGGCGTAGGCGACGACGTCGAGGGTGCTCATGACGAGACCCGCGCCGTTGCCGATGATGCCGACCTCACCGTCGAGCTTGACGTAGTTGAGGTTCTTGGCCTTGGCCGCGGCCTCCAGCGGGTTGGCCGCGTCCTTGTCCTCGAGCGCGGCGTGGTCCGGCTGGCGGAACTCCGCGTTCTCGTCCAGGGAGACCTTGCCGTCGAGGGCGATGACCTTGCCGGAGGCGACCTTCGCGAGGGGGTTGACCTCGACGAGGAGGGCGTCCTCCTTGATGAAGGTGTCCCACAGGGTCACGAGGATCTCGGCGACCTGCTCGGCGACCTCGGCCGGGAACTTCGCCTGCGCGACGATCTCACGGGCCTTCTCGATGCTCACGCCCTCGTTGGCGTCGACCGGGACCTTCGCGAGGGCCTCGGGGTTCTCCTCCGCGACGACCTCGATCTCCACGCCGCCCTGTACGGACGCCATGGCGAGGAAGGTGCGGTTGGTGCGGTCGAGGAGGTACGAGACGTAGTACTCCTCGACGATCTCGGGCGCGGTCTCGGCGATCATCACCTTGTGGACCGTGTGGCCCTTGATGTCCATGCCGAGGATGTCCGTCGCGCGGGCGACGGCCTCGTCCGGGGTGGCGGCGAGCTTCACGCCGCCGGCCTTTCCACGCCCACCGACCTTCACCTGCGCCTTGACGACGGACTTGCCGCCCAGACGCTCGGTCGCCGCGCGTGCCGCCTCAGGCGTGTCGATGACTTCACCGGCCAGCACCGGTACACCGTGCTTGGCGAAGAGGTCCCTCGCCTGGTACTCGAACAGGTCCACGCGCGTCCGTCCCTATCAGTGATCTCGCGGTTCGTTGTCTGCGTGGGCGTGCCGCGATGGGCAACGTGACGTCCGCTGTGTCACAAGGGTGGCGCACACGATGTCCGAGCGCGCGGCATGTCCGTCTCGCAGGTTATCGCCGCACCCCGCAGGTCCCTAAATCAGGAATCACACCTGAGCGGTGATACCTGTCACAGAGTGCCACTGACGGCCCTTGATCGGCCCGCGCGAGGGGCGTAAAGACGCGTTACGCATGCATAGGGGTGCAAAGGTGAGGCCTCACCGGGCTGGGGTGGGCCCGGTGAGGCCTCGGGAAGGCCCGCCAACGGCTTTGACGGTCCTCCGGCAAGCGGTCCCCACCCCTGGAGGACCGCTCACCGCCGTCCGCCGGGCACGCCCTGACCCGACCGATGGCATTCGGCCGTACGGGGGCTGTCCTGGCGGAGTCCGGAAGATCCGCACGTCGGGCGTGCGGAGGTCGGGTGCGTGAAGTGCCGCTGCGCGGAGCGGCCGCGACGGTCGGGCACCCGGCTGGCACTCCGTGCAGTTGTCGCGCACTCTTTCGGCCCAGGTGGGACGGGTTTCGCGCACGGCGCCGGAACGGAGGGGAAGCCCTGCCTAGGCGGGGCTCACCGGAATGTCCCGATACCTGTTCCTGGCCTCGGCACCGGCGGCGACCGGGGCGAGCACCAGTGCGAGGCACACCGGCGTCCGCTGGTCCAGCGCGACGGCATGCCCGTCTCCTTGGCCACCGTGCCGGGGACCACCACTGTCGACGACCGCCCGGTCACCGAGCGCCCCGTGGGGCACCCCGTTCGGCATGTCCCCGGGCGCCCGACGCACAGACGCCCGCGAGACATCCACGCCACCCCTGCCATCCGCCACCACCACGCCACCGACGTCCACAGCACCGCCGACCCGAACGGGGAACCGAGGGCCGTACGGCACTCCGCCCTGATCCGCACCGGCAGCGTGCGTCGGCGGGGTCTTCAGCGGCGAGGGGGGTACCGGGGACGAGGTGCCGGTGGCGGAAGAGGGAGGGTTCGGGACGGCAGAGGCCGGAGGGGCCGAAGAGACAGGAGAGGGAGGAGAGCCAGGAGAGGGAGGAGAAGAGGGGACGGTAGGCGACGCGGGCAGTCCCGGAAGCACGGGCGGCTCAGGAATTTCCGGAAGCGCCGGCAACTCGGGAAGTTCCGGAAGCACGGAAAGTTCCGGAAGCACGGGTAACGCAGAGACTTCAGGAAGCGTCGGCAAGACGGGCGACGTCGGCTCCGACGACGGAACCTCCGCCGGCCTCTTGGCAACGGCCGTCACCAGACCGCCGGCCGGTGGACCGACCTTCTCGACCACCGGCCGAACCACATCGACGCGCACCGGCGGCGCGCCCTCCGCCGCGTGCGCCCGCTCCCCGCAGAGGAACCCGAACGCGAACAGCCCGCCGACCAGCACCGCCACCCGCAACGCGCGCCGCCCCGCCGCCGTACGCGTCACACGCAGTACGGCAACGGGCAGGGCGGCTGGCCAGTTCAAGAGGACGGACTCTTCCGGGCGGCGATACGACGGCAGGCGTCAAGGAACCACGAGCGTCAAGGAACAGCGAGGAGCAGGACGAGGCGGCGCCGATCCTCGCACGGCCCTCCCAAGGTCGCGCAAGTCCCCCGTTACCGATGCGCACTCATGTCCTTTTTGCCGACCGAAGCGCCCGCCCTCATGATCCTTTGCTCACTCGGTTCCCTCGGCTCAACGGGCTCAATGAGCTCACTGGGTGTCGGGGATCGGCAGCGGGCGCTTCTCGATCGCCGCGGCCATGATGTCCGGGAACAGGTCGGGCGTGCAGGCGAACGCCGGTGCGCCCAGCGCCGCGAGTGCCGCCGCATGCTCCCTGTCGTACGCCGGCGCCCCCTCGTCCGACAGCGCGAGCAGCGTCACGAACTGCACCCCGGACGCCTTCATCGCGGCGACCCGCTTCAGCATCTCGTCACGTATGCCGCCCTCGTAGAGGTCGCTGATCAGCACGACGACGGTCTCGGCGGGCCGGGTGATCTGCGACTGGCAGTACGCGAGCGCCCTGTTGATGTCCGTACCGCCGCCGAGCTGCGTACCGAACAGCACGTCCACCGGATCGTCGAGCTGATCGGTGAGGTCGACGACAGCAGTGTCGAAGACGACGAGCCGGGTGTCGATCGACCGCATGGACGCCAGCACCGCCCCGAACACCGACGCGTACACCACCGACGCCGCCATCGAACCGGACTGGTCGATGCAGAGGACGACCTCCTTCTTCACCGACTGGGAGGCGCGCCCGTAGCCGACGAGCCGCTCCGGCACGATCGTGCGGTACTCGGGCAGGTAGTGCTTGAGGTTGGCCGCGATCGTGCGGTTCCAGTCGATGTCGTGATGGCGCGGCCTGCTGATACGGGCACTGCGGTCCAGCGCGCCGGTGAGCGTGGCCCGGGTCCGCGAGGCGAGCCTCTTCTCCAGGTCCTCGACGACCTTGCGTACGACCGCTCTCGCCGTCTCCTTCGTCGTCTCCGGCATCGCCTTGTTGAGGGAGAGCAGCGTGCCGACGAGGTGGACGTCCGCCTCGACCGCCTCCAGCATCTCGGGCTCCAGCAGAAGGGCGGAGAGACCGAGCCGGTCGATGGCGTCGCGCTGCATCACCTGGACGACGGACGACGGAAAGTACGTCCGGATGTCACCGAGCCACCGCGCGACCGACGGCGCGGACGCCCCGAGCCCCGCCGAACGTTCCCGCCCCGCCCGGCCCTTGCCCCCGTCCCCTCGCCCGTAGAGCGCGGTGAGCGCCCCGTCCATCGCGGCGTCCTGCCCGGAGAGCGCGCACCCGGTACCGTCCGCCGCGTCGCCCCCGAGCACGAGGCGCCATCGCCGCAACCGCTCCTGTGCCGGATCCGCCGACTCGGTCGCCGTCGTCATGTCCCCACCCCCACAAGGTTGTTGTCGACGCCTCCGTCACCCGCGGCCGACAGCCCCAGCAGCAGCCGCAGCACCGGCAGCACGGCATCCGCCCGCCGGGCGTCGAGGCCGAGTGCGAAGCCCGGCAGACCGACGGCGCCTGCCACCGCGCTCCCCCGCTTCCCGGGACCGCGCCGGACCAGTTCCCCCAGCGTTCTACGCACCCCGGGCTCGTACGCCGAGAAGGTGCGCCTCAGCAGCGGCAGCACATCGGTGAACGCCTCCGTCGGCACCCCGGTCAGCCAGGCGTCGACCAGCCCGAGCAGCCGTTCGTCGTGCACCAGCAGCATTCCGCCCCCGGAGCCGCCTCCGACGAACCCCTCGATCCACGCTGCCGCGTCCCCCGGTGCCGTCCCGGGCGACAGCACGAGCCCCATGAGCAGCGCCGCCTCGTCGTGCGCCAGCTCCCCGTCGTCCAGCAGCAGCCGCACGGCCCGCCCGCGCACGACTCCGGCCACGCTGTCCCGCGCGGACAGCACCCGGAGCACGGCGTGCCAACGGCGCCGCAGCTCGATGTGGCGTCCCGGTTCTGGGGCATCCGCAGCGGTGTACGCGAGAGCATCCGAGGACGAGGAGGCAGACGTGGCCTCGGTGCCGCCTGCGGGAGGGTCCTCGGGATCAGCGGCTCTCGTGGGGCTCTCCACATCGGTGCCCGCGCGGACGATGCCCGGCGGCGCCTCCTCAGCAGCGGTACCCGCCGGAGGTTCCGCCGGATCCGGGCCCACGGCCTCCCCGAGCAGCCCCACCGCCCCGTGCACCGCGTCCACATGGCGCCGCATTTCCTCGGCGGCCTCCGTGTCGAGCGCGGCACAGGCCGGGGGCAGCCCGACGAAGACGCGCTCGGCGAGGCCCGCCGCGACCTCGGCCAGCACCCGGGTGTCCGTGCCGCGTACGTCGCCGTAGCGCAGAGACCGGACCAGTGCCGGCAGGGCCTGGGCGAGGTGGCCCACGTCGGCGTCCAGGGCCGCGCGGTCGGCGAGAACACGCATCACCACGGGGAGCGCGTCGGCCAGTTCGGCGAGCAGACAGCGCTCGGCGAGTGCGGTCACGTCCGCCAGCGAGCCCGCGCCGACTGCGTCGGCCTCCGCCCTGGCGGTCGCCGCCGAGAGCACGGTCGTCCCCCACACACCGGCCTCGGCGACCCGTACCGCCAGCTCCGGCTCCCATCGCAGCCGCCATGTCTCCCGGAAGGTGCCGGTGCTGCCGCGCGACGCCGCGGGTTCGCCCCAGCCGATCCCGAGCAGCCGCAGGCGGTGCAGCAGCCGACTGCGCCCGGCGTCGGTCTCCTTGCGCAGGTCGAGCTCCAACTCCCGTTCCAGCGATTCCGGTTTGAGCCGCAACCGGCGCTGGAGCCGCGTCAGGTCGCGCTGCAACGGCACAGCGGGCGCCGCCTCCGGTACTTCCCCGAGCACGTCTCCGACGACGAGCCGGTCCTGCACCAGGGCCAGCGGGACGTCCGAGCCCTCGCACATCACCGCCCGCACGGCGTCGGTCGTCTCGGTCAGTCCCGGCAGCGGGCGGCCCCGCATCGCGGCGAGCGTCTCCGCCAGCCGCACCGCCTCGATGACATGCGCCGAGGAGACCATCCTGTCCTCGTCGCGCAGCAGCCCCGCCACCTTGGTCATCCACCGCTCGACCGGCCGGTCCGGCACTCCGAACAGATGCCCGTACCAGCCGGGTGAGTCGATGCCCGCCCCGTAACCGCTGGCCCGCGCGAGCCGGCGATGCGTCCACGGCACCCAGGTCACATCCACCTTGACCTTGGGCAGTCCTTTCAGCAACGCCCGGTCGGCGGCGACGGCGGTCTTCCGCCGCAGCGCGGGCACATGCCAGGCACCGCACACCACGGCCACCGAAGCGTCCCCGAACTCCCGCTGTGCCGCTCGCACTTGGAGCCGCATGTACGCCTCCCGCACGGGGTCCCGGTCGTGCCCCCCGGTGCCGTACACCTCGCGCAGCGCGCCCATGGCCTCTTCGAGCACTTCGAAGGGGGCGAACACGTCCCCCTGCCCCGCACCCCGGTGCTCGACGACGTCCTCCCACCAGCGCTCCGGATCGTCGTAACCGCCGGTCCGCGCGAGCACGGCGAGCGGATCGACCCGCACATCGGCGTCCGGGGCGGGGTCGGACACCGGACCGTCGGTCCCGTCCCCCTCACCTCCGTCCTTGCGCTCCCCCTCCTCCCGCTGCTCCTCGCCCTCGCTCCCCCACGCCAGCGTGTGCGTGGCGGGGAGGTCGATGAAGCGGGCGGGGACCCCGTGTTCGAGGGCCCAGCGGATCGCCACCCACTCCGGGGAGAACTCGGCCAGCGGCCAGAACGCCGAGCGGCCGGGTTCGTCCACGGCGTGGGCCAGCAGGGCGACCGGCGGTCGCATGTCCTCGTCGGCGGCCAGCGGGACCAGGGCGTCGGCCTCGGGCGGCCCCTCGATCAGTACGACCGCCGGCCGCGCCGCCGCCAGCGCGGCCCGTACCGCCCGCGCCGACCCGGGCCCGTGATGACGTACGCCGAGCAGCAACGGCCCGGCGCCCCCCTCGACGTCGGTCACGCCACTCGCCTCCCACGCCAGGTCGAGTCACCGTCGTCGACCGCCGTACTCACGCCACCCACCCGCATGGACACCGAACCGCCTCCCATCGACAACCCGTACACACGCCCCCGCACATCCACACCCGCACCCCTGCCCCTGCGCCGGCTCACGCGCTCACCTCCCGGCACGCCCGGTAGAAGTCCTTCCAGCCGTCGCGTTCGCGGACCACCGCCTCCAGGTACTCCTGCCAGACGACCCGGTCGGCCGCCGGATCGCGGACGACGGCGCCGAGGATGCCCGCGGCGACGTCGGAGGCCCGCAGGACGCCGTCGCCGAAGTGGGCCGCCAGGGCCAGACCGCTGGTGACGACCGAGATCGCCTCGGCGGTGGACAGCGTGCCGCTGGGCGACTTCAGCTTCGTCCGGCCGTCCGACGTGACCCCGTCGCGCAGTTCACGGAAGACGGTCACGACGCGACGGATCTCGTCGACACCGTCCGGCACGGCTGGCAGGTCGAGCGAGCGGCCGATCTGGTCGACCCGGCGCGAAACGATGTCGACCTCGGCATCGGCACTCTCCGGCAGCGGCAGCACCACCGTGTTGAAGCGGCGGCGCAGAGCGCTGGACAACTCGTTGACGCCACGGTCGCGGTCGTTGGCCGTCGCGATCAGGTTGAACCCTCGTACCGCCTGCACCTCCTGCCCCAACTCCGGTATCGGCAGGTTCTTTTCCGACAGGATCGTGATCAGCGTGTCCTGTACGTCGGCAGGGATACGGGTCAGCTCCTCGACGCGGGCCGTCATCCCCTCCGCCATCGCCCGCATGACGGGGCTGGGTACGAGGGCCTCGCGGCTCGGGCCGTGCGCGAGCAGCCGCGCGTAGTTCCAGCCGTACCGGATCGCCTCCTCCGGCGTGCCGGCCGTGCCCTGGACCAGCAGCGTCGAGTTGCCGCTGACCGCCGCCGCCAGGTGCTCGGACACCCAGGTCTTCGCCGTACCTGGCACACCGAGCAGCAGCAGGGCACGGTCGGTCGCGAGGGTCGTGACGGCAACCTCGACGATGCGGCGCGGGCCCACGTACTTCGGTGTGATCACCGTGCCGTCGGGCAGGGTGCCGCCCTGCAGGTAGGTCGCGACGGCCCACGGCGACAGTTTCCAGCGGGCCGGGCGCGGGCGGTCGTCCTGCGCGGCCAGCGCCGCGAGTTCGGCGGCGAAGGCGTCCTCGGCGTGCGGGCGCAGTTCCTCCGTGCCGTTCGCGTGCGCGGACTGCTCGTCACGTGAGTCGACGGATGTCGGTTCAGCGGAAACAGACATGGCTCGGTCCCCCTCCAGCTCGGCCGGTCTTGGCCCGTTCGGATCTGGTGACCACACTGCACCACGCCACTGACAATGCACTCTGACCTGCGGAAATGCTGTTCCGAGAGCTGAGTGGAGATCGCTGCGAGGGCCGATTGTCAGTGCCGGGACCTACCTTCGATGTCATGACTCAGCAGGGGGTGCGCTGGACGGCGGATCAGGTGCTGGCACTGGCGCCTGACGTCTCGTCACGCAAAGCGGGAAGCAAACTCGGCGCGGCCGGGCCGTGGTCGGAGGCCGGCAGCTCTGACGAGGGGACGGTGTGGGGACTGTGCAAGGGCAGTGGCAGCAAGCCGTATCAGACGGTCGTCGACATCGCGGACGCCTCCGGGCCCGCGTACAAGTGCAGTTGCCCGAGCCGCAAGTTCCCCTGCAAGCACGCTCTCGGGCTGCTGCTGCTCTGGGCGGCCGAGGACGGCGCGGTGCCGCGAGGGGATGCGCCGGGCTGGGCGGAGGAGTGGCTGGCGGGGCGGCGGAAGCGAGCGGAGGGGAAACGGACGGCGGGCGAGGAGGGTTCCCCGTCCGGGTCCGGTGATCCGGAGGCGGCGCGGCGCAGGGCGGAGCGCCGGGCCGAGCGGATCACTGCGGGGGCGACGGAGTTGGAGCAGCGCCTCACCGACCTCCTGCGCGGCGGCCTGGCCACGGCAGAGCAGGCGGGTTACGGACTGTGGGAGGAGACGGCGGCCCGCATGGTCGATGCCCAGGCCCCCGGACTGGCAGCGCGGGTAAGGGAGTTGGGGGCAATTCCGGCGTCCGGCCCGGGCTGGCCGGTGCGGCTGCTGGAGGAGTGCGCGCTGCTCCATCTCCTCGACCGGGGCTGGCTGCGCCGGGACGAGCTGCCGGACGGTCTGGCGGCGACGGTGCGGTCGAGGGTCGGCCTGCCCGGTTCGGCGGACGGCCCGCCGGTGCGCGACCTCTGGCTGGTCCTCGCCCAGTACGAGACGGCGGACGCCCGCCTGACGACCCGCCGGATCTGGCTGCACGGCGCGGAGTCGGGCCGCACCGCCCTGCTCCTCTCCTACGGCGCGGCCGGCCGCGCCCCCGAACTGGCACTGCCTGTCGGTCTGGCGTTCGAGGCCGAGGTGTCCGCGTATCCCGGCGCCGGGCAGCTTCGGGCGGCCCTGGGGGAGCGGTTCACTCCGCCCGCGCCGACGGAGGTGCGGCCGCCCGGGACGACGACCGCGCACGCGGCAGAGCGCTACGGGGAGGCACTTCGGGACGACCCCTGGCTGGACTCCTGCCCGGTGACGCTGGACCGGGTCATACCCGTCCCGGACGGCGGCTCCTGGCAACTGGCGGACGCCGACACCGACCTGGCGTTGCCCATGTCCCCCTCCGCCGTGGCTCACCCGGGCCTTTGGCGCCTCGTCGCCCTGTCGGGCGGCGCCCCCGTCACGGTCTTCGGCGAGTGCGGTCACCGGGGTTTCACCCCTCTGACGGCCTGGCCGGAGGGAGCGGCGGGACAGGCGGTCCCGCTGTGCTGAAGCGGCTCGCCACACCGACGACTCACGGCTCCACGACACGACGGCTCCCCACGAAAGGGAATCTCATGAACGGCAGCAGGGCCTCCGCCCCCGTGGGATCGCCCGCGGCGGACGCCTGGGAGGAGCTGGTCACCGCGGCACTGCTCGGCACCGAGCGGCGTACGCCTCCGGGCTTCCCGCCGGGCAGGCAGGCGCCGGTCGCGCTGCTCGACGCGGCGGCCGTGGAGACCGTACGGCGCCGGGCAGGGCTGCGGCCGGCCCGGGCGGCGGCGCGGCCGGAGCCCGCTGTGGCGGACCCGCGCCCGCCACTGCCCCGCGCGGCGGCCCGCAGGCTGGCGCTACTGCTGGCCGACCGGCCCGGCATCCCCGGCGGCAGCGGTCGCCGGGGCACGGCGCCGGATCTGATGGAGCTGCTGCCCCAGTGGCTCACGGCGGCGAACACGCACGGTTTCGCGGCCCCTCCAGAGTCGCTGCCGGCACTGCTCGACGCGGCCAGGGGGCGTACGGATCTGCGTCCGGCGGCGCTGGCGTTCGCGGGCCCGCGCGCGCTGTGGCTCGCCCGGCTGAACCCGGACTGGCGGTTCGCCCTGCGCTCGACCCCGGGCGGCGGCGCGGCCCTGCCCGGGGCCGAGGAGACGGAACGGATCCAGCGGCTGTGGCAGGAAGGCCTGTTCGCCGAACGCGTCTCCCTCCTCGCGGCGATACGCGCGCGGGAGCCGGCCGCCGCCCGGGAGTTGCTGGAGACGACCTGGCAGACGGAGCGTGCCGAGGACCGGCTGATGTTTCTCGACTCGCTCCGCGCGGGACTGCGCGCCGAGGACGAGCCGTTCCTGGAGCGGGCGTTGGCCGACCGCAGCCGCAACGTCCGGGCGACGGCAGCGGAGTTGCTGTCCGCGCTGCCGGATTCGGCACTTGCCGCACGGATGGCGGTCCGCGCGGGGGCATGCGTGGCGCTCGACCACACGAACAGCACCGAGGCCAGGAGCGGTACAGGGGGCGGGCCCGCGCTCGTCGTCGAGGCGCCGCACGAGTGCGACGCCGGCATGGAGCGCGACGGCGTCGTGGCCAAGGCCCCGGCGGGGCGCGGTGAACGGTCCTGGTGGCTGGGCCAGTTGGTGGAGGCGGCCCCGCTCGGATCGTGGCCGGGACGGCTCGGCGGACGTACGCCGGAGGAGATCGTGGCGCTGCCGGTGGCAGACGACTGGCAGGGCGAGCTGCACGCCGCGTGGTGCCGGGCGGCGGTACGGCAGCGGAACGCGGACTGGTCCCGGGCGCTCCTCGGCGCTCCCTCGACACCCGAGGCCGGCGGGCCAGGGGCGGTGTCCCTGGCGGAGCGGGCGAAGCTGCTCGCCACGCTGGACTCCGCCGAACGTGCCGACTGGGTGGCGGGGTTCATCGCGACGCACGGGCTGTCCGAGGCATTCCAGTTGCTCGGGGTGTGCGCGGTGCCGTGGGCTCCGCCGCTCGGTCGGGCAGTGGTCGACGCGCTCAATATCGCTCGGGACGCGGGGAGTTACCCATGGAGCTTCAGCGGAGTGATGGGGCTCGCGGAACGCTGCCTGGATCCCTCCGAGGCCGGTCGCCTCGACGGCCTGCTGGCGATACCCGACGAAGGGGAGAACGCGTCACCGGGCGCGGGAACCTACTGGGCAGAGGCGTTCCAACGCCTCGTGGGCACGTTGCGCCTGCGCGCGGCGATGGCGGAAGAGCTGAGGAGCTGAGGAGCTGAGGAGCTTCAAGAACGAAGGCACCAAGGGGTCTGAACAGCACCCCCCTCACCCCCGTACCGCCCCCCGCACCCACTCCACAACGGAATCCATGGTCGCCCCAGGAGTGAAGATCTCCGCAACCCCCTTCTCCTTCAACGCTGCGATGTCCGCCTCGGGGATGATCCCGCCGCCGAACACCTTGATGTCCGCCGCGTCATGCTCCCGCAGGAGATCGATCACGGCAGCGAAGAGCGTGTTGTGGGCGCCGGAGAGCACGGAGAGCCCGATCGCGTCGGCGTCCTCCTGGATCGCGGTGTCGACGATCTGCTCGGGGGTCTGGTGGAGGCCGGTGTAGATGACCTCCATACCGGCGTCACGCAGCGCCCGCGCGATCACCTTTGCTCCGCGGTCGTGGCCGTCGAGCCCCGGCTTCGCCACCACCACGCGGATCGGACCGGCTGCCACACCCATCGCTGCCTCCATGAAGTGAACGAACGTTATGTCAAGCATCCCGCAACCGGCAGTTTCGCGACGGATGCCGAGGGGGAAATCACACGGTGGGACACGTTCGCCGCGCACCGGTGGGACCGGCGCAAGGGGAGCCGCATCGAGGTCGTCGCACCACCGCGTCGCGAGCCGCGCGCCGTGGGGGTGCGGTGCGTCGGAGATGGCACGAAGGGCAGTGGGGGCACGACAGCGGGGAGCTTCGTCGCCATCAGGCAAGGAGTTCGCCACCCCCCTGGCGTCACACACGCCGCATGCCTCACTCGTGCACCACCACCGACACCACCGGCCGCCCTCGTCGCGACCCCCCACGAGGGCACACGGGGGACAGAGAAGTCCTCCCGCGTGCCGACAGGAGGTCGGCCATGAAGGTCATCCGGGCAGCACTGCCCCTGCTTCCGCTCTGTCAGCGCGTCCTGCCGAGCAGGCTGACGGGAATCTCCGTCGCGCTGCTCAAGGCGACCGCCCTGGAGATCGCGATCCTGGCCGGGCATCTGCTCCTCTATCCGTCGGGCATCGTCCAGGAACGCCGGGCCACGACCCCCGACCCCGCCGCGCTCCCCGGGGCCTCCGCTGCCGCCGGCTCCCCCACCCGCCTGCCCGCGGAGCCGAAACCCCCGGTCGTCCTCCTCCACGGCTTCATCGACAACCGCTCCGTCTTCGTCCTGCTGCGCCGGTCCCTCGCCCAACACGGCCGCCGACAGATCGAGTCGCTCAACTACTCCCCGCTGACCTGCGACATCCGCACCGCGGCCGAGCTGCTCGGCCGGCACATAGAGGAGATATGCAGGCGCACGGGCCAGCCACAGGTGGACATCGTCGGGCACAGCCTGGGCGGCCTGATCGCGCGCTACTACGTGCAGCGCCTCGGCGGTGACCTCCGCGTCCGTACGCTCGTCTCCCTCGGCACCCCGCACTCCGGAACCCGGGCCGTCCCGCTGGCCGACGCGCACCCGATCGTCCGCCAGATGCGCCCCGGCTCGGAGGTCATCGAGGAGCTGCGCCTGCCCGCATCGGACTGCCGTACGCGCTTCGTCAGCTTCTGGAGCGATCTGGACCATGTGATGGACCCGCCGGAGACGGCCCGCATCGACCACCCGGACCTACTGGCAGAGAACGTGCAGGTCACCGGCGTCGGCCACCTCGCCCTGCCGGTGCACCCGGCCGTCGCGACCGGGATACGGCAGGCCCTGGACGAGAGCGACCACTCCCTGGCCGCCGATGCGCGGACCGACCGGGCCCGAACCGGCGGACTGACCGTGGCGTGAACCCCGGCCCGAACGCCGCACACAGGCGGTTCAGGACCGCCGAACAGCACCCGAGATTCGAACAATCTTCGAACGCCAGGCCAAACCCGTGCCCGCAGTCCCCCGAAACACGGCCGAATGCCCGTTTCCCCAAGGCACGAAACCTGCGGAAGATTGTCGCGCCCGCGTACCGCCGGGTACAGTCGCCGCACTGCTCTGCCAGCCCCTGTTGTCGAGGCGAAAGAGAAGTTGGTGAACGAACGTCACCCGTCGGGGACCATGACCACCCCGGCTCCGGCTTCCGATGCCGCGACGGCCCATTACGCGTCGTACGGCACGCAGGAAGTCCCTTTCGGTGACTTCACCACGCACGACCCCACCTTCGCCAACGGTTTCGACACGGGCATGGGCACGGGTACCGGCGGTAATTTCGCAACCGACCCGCTCTTCGGCAACATGCCGGGCGAGGACACCACCGGTTCGTACGACAACTCCCAGTGGTCCACGGGCAGTCACCAGACCCTGAACTACGACCCGTACGCGGCCCAGCACCACGCCGCCTACGACACCGGGGCGTACGACACCTCCACCTGGGCGCCCGGCTACCAGCAGCTCGCCGAGATCCCCACGCAGTCGCCGCCTCCCGGCAGTGACCCCAGCGGTCAGTGGGACGCCTCCGCCTGGCTCCAGCCCGAGCAGGCAGGTCCGGCCGACCAGACCCAGCAGTGGGAATGGGCCACGCAGGCCTCCGACACCGGTGTGTACGACGCCACGCAGTGGAACTCGGACAGCGGCCCGGGCGGCACGCCCGCCCACTCCGCCGAGTACGACCACGCGCAGGAGCACGAGTACGACCAGCAGGCCACCGCGATTTTCGAGCAGATCACGGACGCGGCGGACGTACCGGAGTACGACCAACACGCCCTCCCCCACGACGAGCCGGACTTCTACACCGCCGACGAGCTGCCCGCCGAGGCCCCGCTGCTCGACGGCCAGGAGGACGTCGCTCCGGGCGCGCTTCCCGGAGCCGGGCGCGCGGCGTCCCGTACCGCGGCGCGCAACGCGGGCCGGTCCCGGCGTCGCCCCCCGGCCAAACGTTCCGCCCTGCTGACCATCGCCGTTCCGTCCGCCTGCGTGATGGGGGTCGCGGGTATCGCCGCCGCTTCCGTGAGCGGGATGAGCGGTGACAGCGAGCAGAACACCACGGCATCCGCGTCGGACGGTGTCGCGGTGAAGCCGTCCACCGCGAACAACAAGCTGGACACCCAGCTGGAGAGCCTCTCCGCGGGCGCCGACGACTTCGCCGACCGGGCCAGCCGGACGCAGGAACGTATCGACCTCAAGGCCCAGCAGCTCGCCCAGAAGAAGGCAGCGGCGGCGGAAGCCGCCCGCAAGGAGCGACTGCGCCCGAAGTACGCGCTCCCGGTCGAACAGCGCGGCCTCAGCGCCTACTTCGGCCAGGCCGGCATCAACTGGATGTCCGTGCACACCGGGATCGACTTCCCCGTCTCGTACGGCACGACGGTGATGGCCGCGACCGACGGCACCGTCCGGACGCAGTGGAACAGCGCCTACGGCAACATGATGATCGTGACCGACAAGGACGGTACGGAGACGTGGTACTGCCACCTCTCCAGCTACCAGGTCGCGTCCGGCACGACGGTCAAGGCCGGCGAGCCCATCGCGTACTCCGGGAACTCCGGCAACTCGACCGGCCCGCACCTGCACTTCGAGGTACGGCCCGCAGGCGGCTCGGCGATCGACCCGCTCCCGTGGCTGCGCAGCCACGGCCTCGACCCGACGTAACCGGCAGCCGCGCCCCTGATGCCCCGATAGGGGCACTCTGGGGCGCGGGGAACTGCGCGAACAAGCCCCCTACCCCGGCCCGCAGGCGAATAGCCCGCGCCCGAGCGGGGCGCTAAAGCTTTTCCACCGGCGCGTACCGCAGCAGCAGTCGCTTGGGCTTGTCCTCGCCGAAGTCGACCGTCGCCTCGGCGTTCGAGCCCGTGCCCTTCACGCCCACCACTGTCCCCAGGCCGAACTGGTCGTGCGTGACCCTGTCCCCCACCGCCAGCGCGACGACCGGCTTCTCGGCACCGCCCCGGCGTGTGGCGAAACCGGACGCACCCGAGGCCGCGGAGCGCGAGCGCGAGGACGCCAACGACGAGAACGACGACGCCACCCCGGAGGCCGGGCCCGAGGACGTCGCAGGAGCCATCGCGCCCGTGCGCTTCCACTCCAGATGGGCCGCCGGGATCTCCTCCAGGAAACGCGAGGGCGGGTTGTACGACGGCTGCCCCCACGCACTGCGCAGCGACGACCGTGTCAGGTACAGCCGTTCACGCGCGCGCGTGATGCCGACGTAGGCCAGCCGCCGCTCCTCCTCCAGTTCCTTGGCCTGACCGAGGGCACGCATGTGCGGGAAGACGCCGTCCTCCATGCCGGTCAGGAACACCACGGGAAACTCAAGGCCCTTGGCGGTGTGCAGGGTCATCAGGGTGATGACGCCGGAGCCGTCGTCGTCCTCGTCGGGGATCTGGTCGGAGTCGGCGACCAGGGCGACCCGCTCCAGGAACGCGGCGAGCCCGGCCGGGGCCGGCGGCTCGCCGTCCGCGGGCTGATCGGCCTTGTCCGCTGCTCCGGCCGCTGCGGATTCCTGCTCGAACTCCAGGGCGACCGCGGCGAGTTCCTGGAGGTTCTCGATCCGGGTCTCGTCCTGCGGGTCGGTCGAGGCCTGCAACTCGGCCAGGTAGCCCGTGCGTTCGAGGACCGCTTCCAGGACCGTCGCCGGGCTCGCGCCCGAATCCACGATCGTCCTCAGGTCCTCCATCAGCGTGTTGAACCGCTTGACGGCGTTGGTCGACCGCGAGGCCATTCCGTACGCCTCGTCCACGCGCTTCAGCGCCTGCGGGAAGCTGATCTTCTCGCGCTGGGACAGCGCGTCGATCATCGCCTCCGCGCGGTCGCCGATGCCGCGCTTGGGGACGTTGAGGATGCGGCGCAGCGGCACCGAGTCCTCCGGGTTGGCGAGTACGCGCAGATAGGCCAGGACGTCCCGGACCTCCTTGCGCTCGTAGAATCGGACGCCGCCGACGACCTTGTAGGGCAGGCCGACGCGGATGAAGATCTCCTCGAAGACACGGGACTGGGCGTTCGTCCGGTAGAAGACGGCGACGTCGCCCGCCTTCGCGTCGCCCGCGTCCGTCAGCCGGTCTATCTCCTCGGCGACGAACTGTGCCTCGTCGTGCTCCGTGTCGGCGACGTAGCCGGTGATCTGCGCACCCGCGCCCGCGTTGGTCCACAGGTTCTTGGGACGACGGGACTCGTTGCGCTCGATGACCGCGTTGGCGGCGCTCAGGATCGTCTGCGTGGAGCGGTAGTTCTGTTCGAGCAGGATCGTCGTCGCGTCCGCGTAGTCCTCCTCGAACTGGAGGATGTTGCGGATCGTCGCGCCCCGGAAGGCGTAGATCGACTGGTCGGCGTCACCCACCACGCACAGCTCGGCGGGAGGCAGGTCGTACTCGCTGGGCGGTACGTCAGCGTCGTCGCCCGTGTGTTCGGTGGTGCCGACGAGCTCCCGTACGAGCGCGTACTGGGCGTGGTTGGTGTCCTGGTACTCGTCGACGAGGACGTGCCGGAAGCGGCGGCGGTAGTGCTCGGCGACATCCGGGAAGGCGCGCAGCAGGTTGACCGTCGTCATGATCAGGTCGTCGAAGTCGAGCGCGTTGGCCTCACGCAGCCGCGACTGGTACATCGCGTACGCCTGGGCGAGGGTCTTCTCGAAACCGTCGCTCGCCTGGGCGGCGAAGTCCTCCTCGTCGATCAGCTCGTTCTTCAGGTTGGAGATCTTCGCGCTGAAGGACTTGGGCGGGAAGCGCTTGGGGTCCACGTCCAGATCACGGCAGACGAGCGCCATCAGCCGCTTGCTGTCGGCCGCGTCGTAGATGGAGAAGGAGGAGGTGAAGCCGAGTCTCTTGCTCTCCCGCCGCAGGATCCGCACGCACGCGCTGTGGAACGTCATCACCCACATCGCGTTCGCGCGCGGACCGACGAGGTGCTCCACGCGCTCCTTCATCTCCCCGGCGGCCTTGTTGGTGAAGGTGATCGCGAGGATCTGGCCGGGGTGGACGCCCCGCTCGCCGAGCAGGTACGCGATGCGGTGCGTGAGCACACGTGTCTTGCCGGAGCCGGCGCCCGCCACGATGAGCAGAGGGGTGTCGGCGTGCACGACGGCCGCGCGCTGGTTCTCGTTCAGCCCTTCCAGGAGCGCGGCCGGGTCCACCACCGGGCGTGGGGCGCCGTCGCGGTAGTACGCGTCCCGGTCCGGCGGCGCGTCGAAATTCCCGCCGAACAGGTCGTCCGGAACGGACTCCGGCACATGCTCGTCCTCGGGCGGCGGCGGGGGTTCCTCCTCGCGGGCCCGAGGGCCCTGGAGGTCCGCCAGGAAGCTGTCGTCAAAGAGGCTGCTCATCGCTCTCCGAGTCTAGGCGCCCCCACTGACAACCCGCCGCCACCCCGAAAACATCCCCCTGCTTTCCGAACCGGACGACCAGATCTCACGGTCGGCGGAGCCAAAACGGGATGCAATCAGCAATTCACCAACAAGCACCACAGAGCATTCCCGATTAACTGCACAGAGCCATGTTTAGGACTGAGGTCACAAATACGTATCGGGCATAGCGGTCATCAACCTTCACAGGAGCCACACCTGTTGGTTAGCGTGCCGTAAGGCCGCTCGACCCTCACCGGCGAACATCGCCGGGCCGCACGGCCTCCGCCGAGTCCGATCGTGCCGCCCTTGCGCGGCAGGAGCCGGGGACCCACCGAAATCCTGGGGTGAATCGGTCCGACTGCCGTCCAGGGCAAGGACCGTAGGGCAACCCTTCCGAACCACCCGCCCGAACCCGACAGCTAACCCGGTAGGCGGAACGTGGAAGGAGTCGCCTCCCTTGGCGTCGTCGCACCGCAAGTCGCGTCCTACGGGAACGCGCGTAGCAGGCATACGGACCCCCGCCTTCGCCACGGCGGCCCTGACCGCTTCCGTAGCCCTGCTGACCCAGACCGCCGACGCCGCGCCCGCGGAGCCCACCACGCCCTCGGCCGACGACCGGCCGAGCATGGAGGAGGTCGAGGCGGAGGTCGACGACCTCTACCACAAGGCCGAGTCGGCCGCCGACGTGTACAACGCCGCCAAGGAGAAGGCCGCCAAGCAGCAGGCCCGCGCCGACGCCCTGATGGACGACGTGGCCCAGCGCACCCAGAAGCTCAACGACGCGCGCGCGGAGCTGGGTTCCTTCGCCGCGGCCCAGTACCGCACCGGATCCGCCGCGCCCGACACGACGGCGACGTTCCTGCTCGCGGACGACCCGCAGGACTACTTCGACCAGAACCAGCTGATGGAACGCCTGACCGCCCGCCAGAAGGACGCTGTCGACGACTACATCACGCAGCAGGCCGAGGCCACGCAGAAGCGCCAGGAGGCCACCGCGAGCCTCGAATCGCTCACGGAGTCCCAGGACGAGCTGCAGACGACCAAGACCGCCGTCCAGACGAAGCTCGCGCAGGCCCGCCGGCTGCTCTCCCGCCTCACCGCCGAGGAGAAGCTACGACTCGCGGCGATCGAACGGGCGAAGCAGGCGCAGGCCCGCCGCCAGGCGCAGGAACTCGCCCAGCAGCAACAGGCGGCGGAGCAGCAGCGCCGGCAGGAAGCGGCGGCGGCGCAGCAGTCGACGGGCGGCACCACCCCGGACACGTCGACGGCAACGGCCCCCGACTCCTCGTACGCCACCAAGGCCGAGAAGACCCTCGCCTTCGCACGTGCACAGGTCGGCAAGCCCTACGTCTGGGGCGCGACCGGCCCGGACTCGTACGACTGCTCAAGCCTCACCCAGGCCGCGTGGCGGGCCGCCGGAGTCACCCTCCCGCGCACCACCTACGACCAGGTGAACGCCGGCACGACGGTCTCCCTCTCCGACATCCAACCCGGTGACCTGGTCTTCTTCTACGACGACATCAGCCACGTCGGCCTGTACATCGGCAACGGCATGATGATCCACGCCCCCAAGCCGGGTGCGTACGTCCGTGAGGAATCGATCTTCTACGACGGCGAGTCGACGATCCACAGTGTGGTGCGCCCGGCCTGACGCACTGCGGGCCGGAGGTCAGGTCCAGAGCACGGCGATGAAGATGTTCGCCGTGGTGAACAGACCCACCAGGCCGAACAGCCGCTTGTCCACGGTCTCGTCGTCCCGCTTCACATAGACGAGACCGAGGATCACGATCAGCAGGGCCAGCTTCACGCCGATCTTGATGTTGTCGACCGGCTGGTCGTCGGCCTGGTTGAGGCCCACCAGGGCGACACCGGTGACCAGCATGGTGAACGCGCCGTGCAGCATCGCGGGCACGAAGCGGGCCGTGCCCTGCCCCATGGCCTTCAGCTGGGTGAGAAACCCGCCCAGGAGCGAGGCGATGCCGATGATGTGCAGTCCGACGAAGAGATGGATGAGTACGCCCATGAGCCCGGAGCCTAGTCAGCGGCGCCCGCGCCGTACGACACCGGGCCGGGCGTACGGCGTCCGCAAGGCATGTGCGTGGCAGCGCGAGACCTCGCATATATGCACCCCATAGCACCGTGTCACCCCCACGTGCCCCGTGAACCCCCTCATTGATCAGCCGTCTGCGTGAAGTCGGCGGCGCCGGAACCGGATCACGGTCGCATGCGGTCACCCGGCGGTCGGCTCACGCCAGTTCCGTACATGGCGTTACCCCCACGCCCCACTCAGGTTTAGCGTCCTCCACCAGGTGCCCGGCTCCCCACCGCCGCCCGGGCCAGGGGCGGCAGTCGGACACCACCGCCGAGAAAGTCCGGCGGCGGACCGCTCCCCCTGTGCGAGCCGTCGCCGGACGCGCAACCGCCCTCCTGGGTCCGCTTCCCAGGCAGCCGTCCGGCGGTAGTCGTAGCGGCGGTCGTACGAAAGGACGTGACGCCCCGGTGGCAGCGCACCGCAAGCCCCGACAGCGCTCGCTCAACGGCACTACGGCCCGCACCGCCGCGACGATCGCCCTCGCGGGCGCGGCGACGGCGACCGGCTTCGACGGCATCGGGTACGCCGAGCCACAGCTGACTCCCGCGCAGGTAGAGGCCAAGGTGCACAAGCTGTACGAGGAGGCGGAGGTCGCCACCGAGAAGTACAACGGCTCGAAGGAGAAGGCCGACCGGGCGGAGCAGCGGCTGGGCACCCTGCGGGACGAGGCTGCGCGCAAGGAGGAACGGCTCAACTCTGCGCGGGAGTCGCTGGGTTCGATGGCCGCGGCTCAGTACCGCTCCGGCGGGCTCGACCCCGCGCTGCAACTCGCCCTCTCCGAGGACCCCGACGGCTATCTGGACGGCGCCGCGTTCGCCGAACGGGCCGGCAGCAGACAGGCGTCGGACGTGGCCCGTGTACGCGAGCAGCTGCGGGAGATCGAGCAGCTGCGGGGGGCCGCCCACGTCGAACTGGCCTCCCTCAAGGCTCGCCAGGCCGAGCTGAACCGCCACAAGAAGACCGTGACGGGCAAGCTGGACGAAGCCCGCCAGCTGCTGTCCCGCCTCAACACCGAGGAACGCGCCCGGCTCGCGACGGAGGGCGGCAGCGGCGGCGGAGGCTGGGGCGGTGGGCATGCCTCACGGTCGTCGGGGAGTGCACGGGACGGCCTGGGGGCGCTGGGAGCATCCGGAGCCACCGGCGCGTCCAGCGCTTCCGGAGCGGCCGAGGCCCCCACCTCGCGTGCGGCGGCGGCTGTTTCCTACGCCTACCAGAAGCTGGGCAGCCCTTACGTGTGGGGCGCCACCGGTCCGGACGCCTTCGACTGCTCAGGGCTCATCCAGGCCGCGTACCGCTCCGCGGGCATCTCCCTGCCCCGCACCACCTACGCCCAGATCAACGCCGGCCAGCGTGTCTCACAGTCCGAACTCCTCCCCGGCGACCTGGTGTTCTTCTACTCGGGCATCAGCCATGTGGGCATCTACGTGGGCCGCGGCCAGATGATCCACGCCCCGAACCCCTCGGCGCCGGTACGGGTGGCACCTCTGGACGAGATGCCGTTCGCGGGGGCCACGCGGGTGGTGTGAGGCGGGGCCCGGCTAGACGAGGCGCCGTGCCGTGGCCCACCGCGTCAGCTCGTGCCGGTTCGACAGCTGGAGCTTCCTCAGTACAGCCGACACATGCGACTCCACCGTCTTCACGGAGATGAAGAGCTGCTTGGCGATCTCCTTGTACGCATAACCCCTGGCGATCAGCCGCAGTACCTCTCGCTCGCGCTGGGTGAGGCGGTCGAGGTCCTCGTCCACCGGCGGGGCGTCCGTGGATGCGAACGCGTCCAGGACGAACCCGGCGAGACGCGGCGAGAACACCGCGTCGCCGTCCTGGACACGGAAGACGGAGTCGACGAGGTCCTTGCCGGTGATCGTCTTCGTCACGTATCCGCGCGCGCCGCCCCGGATCACGCCGATGACGTCCTCCGCGGCATCCGAGACGGACAGCGCCAGGAAGCGCACCGGCTGCGTCGCGTCGGCCATCAACGGGGCGCAGCGGCGCAGGACTTCGACTCCGCCACCGCCCGGCAGATGGACGTCCAGGAGGACCACCTCGGGCCGGGTGGCGGTGATGACGGTGACCGCCTGGTCGACGTCGGCGGCCTCACCGATCACCTCGACGCCGGTCCGCTCGGTCTGCCCGATCTCGGCCTGAACACCCGTACGGAACATACGGTGGTCGTCGACGAGCACCACGCGCACCCGGCGCCCACCCGCGTCACCACTGCCGCTGCCGTCGGCGGCCGGCTCACCGGCCTGTCCCGCCTCGGCAGACGCTGCCGCTTCGGCAGGTGCTGTCGGTCCGCCCGACTCCGCCGAACCGGCCGGCCCGGTCTCCCTGTTCTCCCCGTGCGCCTCGCTCATGACGTGCTCTCCGCCCTCTCCATCTCCAGCTCGACCTCCGTGCCGCCGCTCGGTACCGCGCGCAGTCGCGCCGTACCGCCGTGGCGCTCCATGCGGCCGATGATCGATTCTCTGACGCCCATGCGGTCGGCGGGTATGGAGTCGAGGTCGAAGCCTGGTCCACGGTCCCGGACGGACACGAAGACCGTCCTGCCCTCGACCTCGGCGTAGACCTGTACCGCGCCGCCCTCGCCACCGTACTTGGCGGCGTTCACCATCGCTTCCCTCGCGGCCTGCATCTGTGCGCCGGTTCTGTCGTCGAGTGGGCAGTCGCCGACGACCACCACCTCTATCGGGACGCCGTGTTTGTCCTCGACCTCGGCCGCGCTGCGCCGAACCGCCTCGGCGAGGGTGCCGGGTTCGTCGTCCTCCTCCTTGCCGGTTCCCTCCGGTTTGTATAGCCAGTTGCGCAGTTCACGCTCCTGGGCGCGGGCGAGGCGGCGCACCTCGTTGGCGCTCTCCGCGTTGCGCTGGATCAGGGTCAGGGTGTGCAGCACCGAGTCGTGCACATGAGCGGCGACCTCCGCGCGCTCCTGGGCGCGAATGCGCATCAGGCGCTCCTCGGAGAGGTCCTGCGTCATACGGACGAGATACGGACCGGCCAGCAGCGCTGTCCCGACCAGCACCGCGAGCGCTGCCTGGAGGACCGAGCCGAGGTGGGCGGCGGAGCCCTGCAGGACGAAGACGCCGGACACGCCCGCCGTGACCAGCATGACGCCGGCTGCGGCTCGGACGAGGGTGAGCGTGCGCCGACGGCGGCCGACCTCCATCCAGCGGGCCCGACGCGCGTTGTCCGCCTGGCGCCAGACCAGGGCGACGCCGGCGGCGACGAGCACGGTCGGGAAGAGATAGGCCTTGGCGCCTCCGCCGAGATTCACATTGCCGACGAAGACCATGGCCACGACGACCATGAGGAGCAGGGCGACGATCTGCCCCTTGTCCGGCTTGCGGGCGACGAGTCTGCGGCGGCCGTCGGGCGAGGTCTCGGTGCCGACGAGGGACGGCGGCCGCTGGGCCTCGACGCCCCCGACACCGAGCGGGACGAAGAACCAGAAGGCCGCGTACAGCAGCGCACCGAGACCGTCCGCCATGAACAGGCCGACGAACATGAGGCGCAGCCAGATCACAGGCAGCCCGAGATGCCCAGCGAGCCCTCGCGCCACGCCTCCGAGCCAGCGTCCGTCGCTGCTGCGGTAGAGCTTGCGCGGGGGCCGCGGTTCGACGAGTGGCAACGCTGCGGCTTCCGGCATGCCATCGATGTTCACACGCCGGGCGGGCCCGGGCATCAGGGTCCGCCCCCGAGACACCCCTGATCTTCGAGCCCGTCTGCCGTCGAACGCTTCCCCCGCCCCCTCTCAGGGCCGATATCAGGGTTCGCCCAGGGTCATTCCGACTGCCGCCGGGCCGTCCCAAGCGCCACCATGGACGCATGACAGATCACGCACACGCCGCGACGGGTCCGGGACCCGGCTCCGGCCCGCACCCCCCGCCGGGCGCCGGGCCGCAGGATGCCGCACCCGCCGCGGCAGCCCAGCCCACGGAGAAAGGGGAACCGCGCGCGCCCGAGCACCCGAGCACGGGCACACGAGCGGATAGGGATACGGATTCGGGCGGGGGCGCGGGAGCGGGAGCGCACACGAGTTCCCACCCGTCCGTGGCAGCCGCCGCGGCTGCCACGGCCGACGAGCAGTTGCCGGCCAGGTTCCGACGCGACCGTCGGCAGAAGATGCTGGGCGGGGTGTGCGCGGGGCTCGGGCGCACGTGCGACATGGACCCGGTGATCTTCCGGATCACCCTCGCGGTGCTTTCCGCCACCGGCGGCATCGGCCTCATCTTCTACGGCTTCGCCTGGCTGTTCGTGCCGTACGACGACGACGAGGAGAACGAGGTCCGCAAACTGCTCACCGGCCGTGTGGACGGCCAGGCGCTGGCGGCCGTGCTCTTCGCTCTCGTCGGCTGCGGTGTGTTCCTGACCATGCTGAAGAACGGCGGGGTTCTCTCCTTCGCCGTCATACTGTCCATCCTCCTCGCGGGCGCCGGCTACTGGTCGCGCAACCGCGGCGCCCCCGACCCCGACCCACTGGCCGCCCAAGCCGTCGCCGACGCCCCACCGGAGGCCCAGGCGCCCCCGGTCCCGTCTGCCTACCCCTCCTGGTGGCGCGACCCCATCGTCAAGGACGGTACCCACGTCGGCGGTACGGGCTATCTGTGGGGCCCCCACGACACACGCGACCGGGACATCTCGGCGGCCGTCAACATCACCCACGGCAACTACGGCGGCCGAGGTCCGGACATACGGGCAGCCTGGCCCCGCCAACCGAAACCACGCGGCCCACGCTGGATCGGCGGCTGGATCCTCCTGCTCGCCCTCCTCGCCGGTTTCCTCGGCACCGCCGCGAAATGGGACGAGGAGGCACTCGCCACCAGCTTGCAGACCGGCCTGGCCTGCGCCCTCATCGTGTTCGGCCTCGGCATCGCGGTCAGCGCGTTCCTCGGCCGTACCGGAGCGGGATCGATCTTCCTGGCGATCATCACGGCGGGGCTGCTGGCAGGCTCGGCCGCACTGCCCAAGGACGTCAGCACCCACTGGGCGCGCACGCAATGGACGCCGACGGCGGTGGCAGACGTACTACCGAGGTACGACGTCGGTACGGGCGTCGCCACGCTGGACCTGACCGGGCTGCGCCTCGCCAAGGGGCAGACGGTGACGACGGCGGTCGAGGTGGGTGTGGGCCGGATCGAGGTGATCGTGCCGAAGGGTGTGACGGTGAAGGCGGACATCGAGGTGGGCATAGGTGACATCCAGTTGCCCGGCGACGACAAACAGGACGTGGACGTGGCACCGGGAAAGCACAAGCAGGTCACCCTGTCGCCGACAAGCGGCGGCGCCGGCGCCGGCACGGTCGACCTCGACCTCGGAGTCGGCCTGGGACAGGCGGAGGTGACCCGTGCTACGTCATGAGTTCCAACCCGGAAAGCTGATCGCCGGCCTCTTCGTCACCATCGCCGGCGTCACCTACGTGGGCGACGCGGGTGACGCCTGGGAGACGCCGTGGTTCGCCGTGATCCCGCTGCTGGTGCTCGGCCTGACCCTGGCGGGCGCGGTGGCCCTTCTGACAGGGGCGGTACGCCGCCGCACAAGGGCTCGCCGCGCGGCAGCACCCGTCGGCAACCCACCGGACGGAAGACCGAGGAGGGAGAGCAAGGAGACGGCAGACCCGTCAAGGCCACCGGAGATACCGAACTGACCGGCCCACCGTCTGCTGCCGCGCCCGTCATCGGCACGCTCACGCGTACCGATTCCCGACCACCTGCTACCGATACCCCCCGGACCGCTGCCGCCGCCGCGCCCGCAGGGCGGCGTCCACTGAGAAAACGGACGCGCCTGCGAGGACCAGGGGGAGCCAGGCCATCAGGTAGGGGAGATCGTTGCCGTAGTAGTACGGATCAGATGCCCAGCTCACGGTCAGCCAGAGGCTGAGCGAGATCAGCGCGCCGCCGACCGCCGCCAGCCGGGCCAGCAGCCCCAGCAGTGTGCCGATACCGACGGCCAGCTCACCGAAGGCGATGGCGTAGCCGAAGCCCGAAGGGTTCTTGAGGGCGAGGTCCACCAGGGCCGGGATCGCGGAGGAGTCACGGACCGTGCGCATCAGATCACCGACGGAGCCTGATCCGGAGCCGGCGAAGAAGGAGCTGTCGGTGAGTTTGTCCAGGCCGGCGTAGATGAAGGTGACGCCGAGGAAGACGCGCAGGGGCAGCAGGGCGTAACGAGTGGCGGTGTCCCGCCAGTCCCGGTCGCCGTCCAGATAAGGAGAGTGCGTGTCCGTTCGAGTGCTGTGAGCCATCGGCCTTAGCCGCCTCTCGCCTGCCAACGTTGACCCCTCAACAGACGATACGCACGACAACGTGACCTCGCTCACCTCCAGCACGGCATTTTTCCCGCTTGCATCTGGGAACCAGCGGTGGCCGAGCAAGCCTGGAGGTCCGAGCCCCGTACTGCCGCAGTCGTCGTACCACGGCAGGGGACGTGTCGGGAGGTGTCCGCCCGCAGTGGTCGGCAGTCGACACCCGCGTGCTGGTGACCGACGGTTCACGCCAGCCCAGGGGACCGATACCCCCGGCGCGGCACCGACCTCACACGGCGGCGCGGCGTGCGACGCACACCCCACCGCCGGAGACCGACGCAGGACCCCGAACCGCCACTCAGTCCGTCACATCGATCACACACCGGTTCGTCTCCACGCCCGCCGCGGTCACCACCTGCACCTCCACCCGACCGGGCTCCACATCCGCCGGGACGGGCACCGTCAGTACCTCGTCGCGGGGGTTGCTGAAGCCGCCGGGTACCGGGACCAGGGGGACGTGGACATGGACCGGGCCGATGCGGACGACCATGCGGGACAGCCGGTCGGCGGTGCCCGCGCCCGGGGGCACGAAGCCGGCACCGCGGATCTCGATGTCGTCGCCGGTGCGGATCGGGCCGTCCAGGTCGCCCGCCTCCCGGGACCGGACGACGGACAGGATCACCGGCCGGCCGCCCTCCGAGTACTTGCCGGCCACATAGGTCGCCGCGGACACCAGCACCACCACCGCCAGACCCCAGGGCAGATCCGGCAGTTGATCCGGACGCCGGGCCAGCCGTACGACCGCGAAGAGGAGAGCGACCGTGCCGATCATCACGTACTGGATGTCCGCGAAGGTGCCGCGGCCCGCGTCGTCCGTCAGGAGGTCGGCCGCGCGAGGGCGGTCCGCGCGTACCTTCTGCAGGCGTTGGCCGAGGACGCGCAGGCCGACCACCCTGCGTACGAGCACCGCGATGGCGCACACCACCGCGAGGACGGTCACGACGCCCGCGCCCCGGGCGAGGTCGAGGCCGGCGATCAGCGCGTCGCGCTCCTCGTGGCCGGAGGCCGCCGCCAGCCGGCCCACCAGCACGAGTACGGCGTACGCCAGGAACAGCACCCAGCTCGCCGCCACCACGCGGGAGGTCGACAGGCGGTTGTCCTCGCCGATCAGGGGGGCGAGCGCCCCGCCCCGCGCCCGGTGGAACCAGGACGCGGCGGTCAGCGCACCGCCGACGAGCACGGCGGCCAGCAGTCCGGCCGTCCGGGCGGCGGTCCAGCCCGCCCCGATCGCGGTGAGCGCCTGCACGAGCAGCAGTACGCCGATCAGCGCCCACACGGTGAACGCGGTACGGCGCCACAGCCGGGCGAGCCACACCTCGCCCTCGGCCCGGCCGCGCTCGGCGACGACCGCCGCGGACTGGGTCAGCTCGTCCGAGACCCACTGGCGGGAGGCCGAGGCCGAATGGGCCACAGCGGCCGGCAGTCCCTGCCCGGCCGCGAAGCCGTCCCGCATGAGCAGGAACTCGGCGACCGCACGCCGATGTCCGGCGCGTGCTCCGTGCGGGCAGTCCCCGCAGGTGCAGCCGCCCCCGTGTTCCCCGGGCAGCACACCTTGTCTCGCCTCCTGCACCGCCACGCCCGACGCCCGCCTTCCCCACACCCGACACGACACATCACGAACCAGGACATCAACACACCGGGAAACCCACCGGAACAAACCGGGGCACACCAGGACTTCGGGAGCCCGAAACCTGGCTCGCGCAACTCCCCCACGACGAGAGCGAATTGTGCCCTACCTAACACCCGTCGTGTTACGGCAGGTCGGCCCGGCAGCGGAAAAGGCGAGTGAAACCACGACCCCCGTGTTGACCCGGCTGCGAGAATTCGCGTATGGCCGAGATCATCCAGCGCGACGGGACCTGGGTCTTCGACGGCAGCACGGTCAGGATCACGCCGGGGCTCCACCGTTCCGTGCCGCTGTTCCGGCAGACGTACGGCGAGGTCGCCGTACCCCTGGAGGCCGTCTCGGGCGTCGTCTACGAGCCCGAACGCAAGCGCGGGCGGCTGCGACTCCGGCTCCGCGAGGGCGCCGACCCGCTGCTCCAGGCGACCGGCGGACGGCTGCCGGACGCCGCCGACCCGTACCGGCTGGTCGTGGACATCGACCGGTCCGGAGTCGCCGAGTACGTCGCCGAGGAGATCCGGCACGCCCTGCTCCTCGACCAGGTCGCCGAGGAACCGGCAAAGGCGTATCTGCTCCCGGGCCCGCCCGTGCCGGTGTCGGTGCGGTCGAGCGACGGCCTGGTGTCGTTCGACGGTACGCAGGTCCGTATCGACTGGGCCGACACCTCCGACCGGGTCAAGCGGGCCACCGGCCCCCGCATCATCTCCGTCCACGATCTCGTCCAGGTCGACTGGCTGCCCAACTCCGGCTACCAGGACGGCTTCATGCGCTTCGTGACCCGCGAGACGGTGTTCTCCAAGCTGCCGCCCGAGAAGGACCCCTTCGCACTCGACCTGTGGGGCAGCATCCGCCGCGATCTGCTCACGGCACTCGTGGCGACCGCGGTCACCGCCCGTCTGCCGCACCCCTCCACCCGAGCGGTCGACCATGTGGAGCGGCCCCGGCTCGCCTCCGCGATCCCGCCCCGGTCCGACCATCACGACGTACTCCTGCGCAGGCTCCGGGAGTTGGGCGAGCTGCACCGCGAGGGCGTGCTCACGGACGAGGAGTTCGCGACCACCAAGGCCGCCGTCCTACGGGGTTTCTGACCCGGCCGGTGTCTCTGACCCACTCGGGTTTCCGGCCCGCTCGGGTCTCCGGCCTACCTGAGCTTTCCGGCCCGCCCGGGGTGCCAGTTCTTTCTCTCCCCCCAGAACCGCTAGTTCAGCAGATCCGGCTCGCTCATGCTGATGTCCCGCCACAGGGGCTGGTAGTTGATCCACGCGACCAGGTCGCCGCCGAGTTGTTCCCGCGTCGAGACCGCCAGCTTGTGGTCGATCAGGATGGGTCGGCCCGCCGCGCGCGCCGTCAGCTGGACCTGGCTCGACCGCTCCATCGACATGAACCACCAGGCGGCCGCATCGACCGAGTCCCCCACTGTGAGCAGTCCGTGGTTGCGCAGCACGAGGGCCTTGCGGGAGCCCAGCGCGGACGCGATCCGCCGGCCCTCGTCGGCGTCCACGGCGACGCCCGTGTAGGCGTCGTACAGCGCGTGGTCCTCGTAGAAGGCGCAGCTCTCCTGGGTGATCGGGTCGAGGAGGTCGCCGAGGGCGGAGAGGGCGCGGCCGTGCACCGAGTGGCAGTGGGCCACGGCGACGACGTCCGGGCGGGCGGCGTGCACCTGGGCGTGCACGGTGAAGGCCGCCTGGTTGATGTGATAGCGGCCCTCGATGACCTGGCCGTCCTGGTTGGCCATGACGAGGTCGCTCACGGTGACCTGCTTGAAGGGAATCCCGAACGGGTTCACCCAGAAGCAGTTGCTGTACTCGGGGTCGCGCGCCGTGATGTGCCCCGAGACACCGTCCTCGAAGCCGAACCGTCCGAACAGCCTGATCGCTCCGGCCAGCCGTTCCTTGCGGTGCCTGCGCTCGTCGTCGAGCGACTCGTACATCGGGGGCATCGCGAACTGCAGCTGGTCGGTGGGCAAGGGCAGGGGCGGAGTGGGCCCGTGCATAGGTCCTCCAGCACTGGGTTCCTTTACGGAGCGGAAGTTACCGTCGGTCCGCGCAGGAGAACAGGGATGTTTGCGAAGAGATGAAACAGATACCTGGGCCAGGGACCCGAGACACCGACAGGATGCCGACGAGAGGGAGCAAGAAGGCGGCGAATACACGTCAGAGGATGTCGGGTATCCGCGTCAGACTCGGTTCCATGAACTGGGCAGTATTCACCACCACGGAACCCGACCTGGCCACAACCGTCGAAGAGCGCTTCCGCGCCTTCACGCACCACACCCTCGCCACCCTCCGCAAGGACGGCTCCCCGCGCACCTCCGGCCTCGAAGTCCGTTTCCTGCACGGCGAGTTGTGGCTCGCCATGATGCCGGACTCGCTGAAGGCACTGGACCTGCGCCGCGACCCCCGCTTCGCCCTCCAGGCGAACCCGGGCCCGGGGACGGACATGGGCGGCGGCGATGTGCGGATCGGCGGCCGGGCGTACGAGGTCGAGGACCCGGCCGCCAAGGCCGCGTACGCGGAGGAGGTGGAACCGCCGGAGCCGTTCCACCTCTTCCGTACCGAGCTGACGGAGGTCGTGCGGACGTACGTCGAGGACGAGAAGTACCTGGTCGCGCAGGTCTGGCAGCCAGGAGAGCCGGTGCGGACTCTCAGGCGGACGTGACCCGCACGGCCGACGGGACTACTCCCACTCGATGGTGCCCGGCGGCTTGCTCGTCACGTCCAGGACGACGCGGTTGACGTCCGCGACCTCGTTGGTGATGCGCGTGGAGATCTTCGCCAGGACCTCGTACGGGAGGCGGGACCAGTCGGCGGTCATCGCGTCCTCGGAGGAGACCGGGCGCAGGACGATCGGGTGGCCGTACGTCCGGCCGTCGCCCTGGACGCCGACGCTGCGCACGTCCGCGAGGAGGACCACCGGGCACTGCCAGATGTCGCGGTCGAGGCCGGCGGCGGTCAGTTCCTCGCGGGCGATGGCGTCGGCCTCGCGGAGCAGGTCGAGGCGGTCCTTGGTGACCTCGCCGACGATCCGGATGCCGAGGCCGGGTCCGGGGAACGGCTGGCGCTGGACGATCTCCTCCGGCAGGCCCAGTTCCTGGCCGACCATCCGGACCTCGTCCTTGAAGAGCTTGCGCAGCGGCTCGACCAGCTCGAACTCGAGGTCCTCGGGCAGCCCGCCCACGTTGTGGTGGGACTTGATGTTGGCGGTGCCGGTGCCGCCACCGGACTCGACCACATCGGGGTAGAGGGTGCCCTGCACCAGGAAGGCGACCTCGGGACCCTCGTCCGCGATGATCTCGGCCTGTGCCTGTTCGAAGACGCGGATGAACTCGCGCCCGATGATCTTCCGCTTCTCCTCGGGGTCGGAGACCCCGGCGAGCGCGGTCAGGAAGCGTTCCTCGGCGTCGACGACCTTCAGCGTGACGCCGGTCGAGGCGACGAAGTCCTTCTCGACCTGTTCGGTCTCACCCTTGCGCATCAGGCCGTGGTCGACGTAGACGCAGGTCAGCTGGGAGCCGATGGCCTTCTGTACGAGGGCTGCGGCGACCGCCGAGTCCACGCCGCCGGAGAGGCCGCAGACGGCGCGCTTGTCGCCGACCTGCTCGCGGATCAGCGCCACCTGCTCGTCGATGACGTTGCCGGTGGTCCAGGAGGGGGTCAGGCCCGCGCCCCGGTAGAGGAAGTGTTCGAGAACCTGCTGGCCGTGCGTGGAGTGCATGACCTCGGGGTGGTACTGGACCCCGTACAGCTTCTTCTCGTCGTCCTCGAAGGCGGCGACCGGGACGACGTCCGTGGACGCCGTGACCGAGAAGCCCTCGGGGGCTGCGGAGCAGGCGTCGCCGTGGGACATCCACACCGACTGGTCCGCCGGGGTGCCCTCGAAGAGGGTGGAGGACGGCTTGGTGACGGCGAGTTGCGTACGGCCGTACTCGCGGGCTCCGGTGTTGTCGACCGTGCCGCCGAGGGTGGTCGCCATCAGCTGGAAGCCGTAGCACATGCCGAAGACGGGGACGCCGGCCTCGAAGAGGGCGCGGTCGACGGTGGGGGCACCCTCCGCGTACACGGAGGAGGGGCCGCCGGAGAGGATGATCGCCGCCGGGTTCTTGGCGAGCATCTCCTCGACCGGCATGGTGCTCGGCACGATCTCGCTGTAGACCCGGGCCTCGCGGACTCGGCGGGCGATGAGCTGGGCGTACTGCGCACCGAAGTCGACGACCAGGACGGTGTCGGGGGCGGGGGTCGCTGCTGACACGGGGGCCTTCCGGCGGTTGGGCGGGGGTCTGTGCGGGCGATTCTACCGGGGTGGTCGTTGGACACCGCGCCGTCCACTGGGGGCTGCCGCCCCCCAGACCCCCGCTTCGGCCGGAACGGCCTCGTCCTCAAGCGGCGGACGGGCCGGAGTTGCCTGGACCGGCACTGAACGGCCTCTGTCGGCGAAAGGCCGCCACCCGGGCAGAGCCACCACCCCGCAGAAGCCGGCACCCCGGAAGACCGCGTCTTGGAAAGGCTCCCGCCCCCGTGCATACTTGCCCCATGCTCACGCACCCGACCTTCCTCTTTACCTATGGCAACCGGCCCACCGGCTGCCATGGTCGTGCTGCTTGAGCAACTGACAAGCGACTTCCCAGGCGCCCCGGGCCGACAAGGCCCGGGGCGCCTGCCGTTTCCGGGTCTTGCCGATCCGGGGCACACCGCCCCGTCCGACAAGGAGCCCCGCATGACCACCACCGACGCCACCCACACCGCCGCCGACGCCGCCGAAGTGATCGCCGGCGCACGTGATCGCATCGACGCCCTCGACGACCGGATCATCGGTCTCGTCCAGGAACGCATGGCCGTGTCCGCCGTGATCCAGGAGACCCGGATCACCTCCGGCGGGCGGCGTGTGAACCTGTCCCGTGAGCTGGGGTTCTCAGCCACTACCGGGACGCGCTGGGCAGGCCGGGCACCTCCCTCGCGATGACGTTGCTGGAGCTGTGCCGGGGCCGGATCTGAGACGTGCTCCGGGGTCGTATCTGAGTTCGGGCGCCGTCTCACCCGTCCGGCGCGTGACCGCCGTACGCACTCTTCGTTGGTACCGGTGTCCGTGCCAGCCAGGGGCGGGCCCGCACGAACCACGCGTGGCTCCAGGGTTGTGACCGGACGGCAGGGGACAGCAGCCCGGTCACCCCCGAGAACGGTCGGCTCCGGGGACGCCCGGGGTCGACCGGCAAAGCACAAGGGCCAAAAAGTACAAGCCCGGGTCAAAAGGTTGCGTACACGACGACCTTCCAGCACGATGCAAGGACCACCCCAAGTCCCTTGTCAGGCAAGCGGATCACCCCGCGACCCCTGACCGCCATTGGTCCAGACCAGGCGTGCGCCCCCCGTACGCCGGGGCGCCGACCGTGGGTACAGACCAACAACGCGGCGCAACCCCCCGGCGCCGCTTCCCCCAGGCACCGGCGCTGCCCTGACGCCGGTGCTGACGGAGAAGGGCCCCGCGGCTCCGCCCCGCGGGGCCCTTTGCCATGCCGCCCGGTGCACGGGACTCATGAACGCGTGGCGGTCCCGCACTTCCCGTCGCCCACGTCGTCGGCCCCTTCACCGCTGCGGTCGTAGGGGTCGATGGTGGGACCGGTGGGGTTGGCACCCGTCGTGGCCGTGTCCGAGTCGAAGTGCGGGTGGAAATAGCCGTCGAACACGTCGCAGTCCGAGTTGCCGAACGTGCTGTCGTAGCGCGCGACGCTGAGCTTCCCCGGAGTGACCTGGTACTTGGCCGGGTCGTAGAGCTCGATGTCGAGAACCCGGCGCACGATGGTGCGGGCCACCTCGGTCGCGCCCGCGTCCGCGTGCACCAGCGGGTAGACGAAGGTGTAGTCGGCGTGCACGACGACGGTGTCCTTCTTGCCCGCCTCGAACGTCATTCGTCCGCGGGTCTTGATCACGTTGCCCGTCAGGCGTACCTCGGCGGGGTCGAACCGGCTGAACATCCACAGCGGATCATGCTTCTCGTCCGGTTTGCGCAGAGAGGTGTTCAGCTCGCCGAGCAGATCCTTCTGGGTGGGGTCGAGGGCCTTGAGCGCGGCTTCGGGGCGTTGGCCGCGCAGGGTGGCACGGTCGAGGTTCGCATCGACCAGGAACTGCTTGCTCTGCCGCAGCACCCGTTCCACCTGGGCCTTCGAGAAGGAGCCCACGGCCTTGGCCGGTGGCAGGACGATCCCGGCCGCGCCGTCCGAGTACCGCTCGGCGGGTGATCCCGCGAACGGCCTGGCGAGGGTCGGTACATCCGGGTCCACCGCCGACGGCGGCGCGGACGGCGCGACCGTCTCCTGGGGCAGCGGCGAGGCATCGGAGGTTCCGCCCGACCCGGCGGAGCCGAAGGGGTCGCCTGGGAGCAAAGACGGTTTCATGGCCACCACGGCCACAGCGATCGCCAGTGGTACGCCGATCAGCGCCCACCGGCGTCGTCGCCTGGCCGCCCGGCCGTCCATCTCCTGCCACGCAGGGCCGGTGCGCCAGCCCGCGGGCTGTTCGCCGCGAGCCTCCTGCCGGCGCAGCCGTTCGGTGACCATGCGCGCCCGCGCGGACGGTTCCTTCGGCGCGGAGGAACGGATGTCCCGCTCGGTGTCGCGGGTGAACTGCTCCCATATGTCGTCGGGGACCGACGGCTCGGGCTCTTCGGACGGCTTGCCGCCGGACTGATTATCAGACACGAGGGATAGTTCTAGGCGATCCGAAAGCGGATCCACAACAAGCCCCCACCCAAAACCCGAGGGGCACACCACATGTGACCCAGCACACATAAATTTTGTGTGAGTGAAGAGCAACCATCCACAGCTGCCGCATGTCACACGTTCAGAACCAGGGGTCACGCCCGTGCCCCGCACCTGGATGTCCCGAGATCTCGAGGTCTTCATGAAGCTTCGCCGTGTCATGGCCGCAGCAGCGGCGACAGCTGTCATAGCCCCGCTGACTCTGCTGTCCGCGCCCGCCGCGTTCGCCGAAGAGTCACCCTCGGCCTCCCCGGTCGAGACGGCCGTCACCGGGACTCCCTCGCAGACCCCGAGCGACACCGTGTCGGCGACGCCCTCCGACACCGGCCTGCCGTCCGACGCACCGTCGACCAGCACCTCGCCGAGCGCGAGCACGAGTGACTCCGCCTCGCCCTCCACGTCCGCCTCCCCGTCGGTCTCCGCCTCCCCCTCGGTCTCCGCCGAGCCGAGCGAGACGCCGACGGACCCGGACGTCCCGTTCTGCGAGGACCTCGACGAGGACTACAGCGACGCCAAGGTGTCGGCCGACATCAAGGGCCTGCCGGGCAAGATCGTCGCGGGCGACGGGTTCCACGCCTTCAAGCTGATCGTCACCAACGACTCGAAGGCCGACATCGAGGGCGTCGCCTTCTACGCCGAGATCGAGAACTACGAGTTCGACGAGGCGAAGTTCCTCAGCCCGTACGTCGACCTGGAGTTCAAGAACCCGGAGACCGGCGACTGGGACCGGATCGGCAACGACGACTGGGCCGGCGACTACTTCTTCTACGTCGACAAGCTGAAGGCCGAGGCGAGCAAGTCCGTCGACCTGCGCGTCAGCATCGACAAGCAGGCCCCCGCGGGCGACGCCTACTCCTTCGGCTCCGGCGCCTACATCGACAACGTCGACGGCCAGGACTGCATCGCCGAGGGCTGGGCCCAGTACGACTTCGAGGTCCTCAAGGCCGGCTCCTCGAACCCCGACCCGGGTACGGCCACGCCGGGCGACAGCGGCTCCAAGGACCCGGTCCACAAGCCCCAGGGCAGCGTCTCCGACCTGCCGAGCGGCAACCTCGCCAACACCGGCTCCAGTTCGGCCCTGCCGATGATCGGCCTGGTCGGCGGTGTCGCCGTCGTCGCCGGTGCGGGTGCGGTGTTCGCGATGCGCCGCCGGAAGGCGGGCACGGAGGCGTAAGCCTCCGCCAAGAACAAGAGAAGGACCTGCGCTCGGAGGGGGGCGCGGGTCCTTCTCTTTGTTCCACCCTCTTTGCGCTCCCCCCTTTACGCCCTTGCTTCACTCGCGCCCTTCACTCGCGCTCTTTGCTCGCGGGCCTTACCGTCGGCATCCCCAGGAACGGCAGTCGCAGCGCGCCGAACGCCTCCGCCGGGACCACCGGCGCCTTCGGCTCGACCGGCTGCAGACGCTCGTACGCGGCGCCCTGGGCCGGACGCGGGTCCGCCTCGCCGTTGTTCGGCCAGTACGACATCGCGCGTTCGGCCTGGGCGGTGATCGTGAGGGACGGGTTGACGCCCAGGTTCGCGGAGACCGCGGCGCCGTCGACCACCGAGATGCCCGGGTGGCCGTACAGGCGGTGGTACGGGTCGATCACTCCCGTCTGCCGCGAGTCGCCGATCGGACAGCCGCCCAGGAAGTGGGCGGTCAGCGGCATGCCCATCAGTTCGCCCACGTTGCTGCCGGCGAAGCCGTTGATCTCGGCGGCGATGGCCGACGCGCTCTCCGTCGCCGCCCTGATCTGCTTGGGGTTGGGGGAGCCGTGGCCCTGACGGGCCGTCAAGAGACCTTTGCCCGCGCCCTTCGGCTTCAGATACGTGGTCAGGGAGTTGTCCAGGGACTGCATCACCAGGCCGATGATGGTCCGCTCCGACCAGTGGCGGTTGGAGATCGAGCGGAGGACGAGGAGAGGGTGGCGGGCCGCGTTCGTCAGCCAGCCCAGGGCCCTCGACGACCCTTCCGCGTACGGGACTTGGAGGATCGACAGGCCGCCCATCGAGTTCGAGCCCTTGCCGTAGCGGACGGGTTCGATGTGGGTGTTCTCGTCCGGATGGATCGAGGACGTGATGGCAACTCCGCGCGTGAAGTCGACCTTCGCCTCGCCGGTCGCCCTGCGGTAACGGCGGTTGTCGGTCTGGGCGCCGACCAGCGCCTCCGAGTTGGTACGGGTCAGCTCGCCCAACCGGTCCGAGAGGTACGGGAGTTGGCCGCCCGCCTTCATCCGGTGGAGGAGGGTCTGGGTGCCGTAGGTGCCGGCCGCCAGGACCACGCGCCGGGCTGTGTACGTACGGCCCGCGCCCTTCCTCTTCGCGTCCGTCGGGAGCGTGGCGACCGCGTGGCCGCCGCGTGAGTCGTCCGTGACGGACACCACCGTCGTCAGGGGGTGGACGACCGCGCCCGCCTTCTCGGCCAGGTAGAGGTAGTTCTCGTTGAGGGTGTTCTTCGCGCCGTGGCGGCAGCCCGTCATGCACTCACCGCACTCGGTGCACGCCTTGCGGGCGGGCCCGGCGCCGCCGAAGTAGGGGTCCGGGGCCTGCTCCCCCGGCGCCGCCTTCACCGCCCCCTCCGCATCCTCACCGTCGCCGAAGAACACGCCGACCGGCGCCATGTGGAAGGTGTCGCCGACGCCCATCCGCTCGGCCGCCGCCTTCAGATGGACGTCGGACGGGGTCATCGTCGGGTTGAGCCGTACGCCGAGCATGCGCCGGGCCTGGTCGTAGTACGGGCGGAGCTCCTCCTGCCAGTCCGTGATGTCACGCCACTGGGGGTCCTCGAAGAACGGCTTCGGCGGTACGTAGAGGGTGTTGGCGTAGTTCAGCGAACCGCCGCCGACACCCGCGCCCGCCAACACCATCACGTTGCCCAGCAGATGGATGCGCTGGATGCCGTACATACCGAGCCTCGGCGCCCAGAGGTAGTTCTTGAGGTCCCAGGAGTTCCTGGGGAGCGTGTCGCGCGTGAAGCGGCGGCCCGCCTCCAGTACGCCGACCCGGTATCCCTTCTCGGTCAGCCGCAGGGCGGTGACGGAGCCGCCGAAGCCGGAGCCGACGACGATGACGTCGTAGTCATAGGCGTGGTCGTCGTCGTGATCGCTGTCGTACGACACTTGCTCTCCTCGTTGAGAACAGAACCTGTCCGGCGCGGCCGCGGTGCTAACGCAGCCTCAGTGCCTTCATCACCTTGAGGCTCCTGCTCATGAACTCCGCGTACTTCTCGTCGTCCATGCCCAGGGCCGGGGCCAGCGGCAGCAGGCGCTGCTGCGCGATCGTCTGGGCCTCGGTGTACTTGAGGATGCCCTCGGATCCGTGGCGGCGTCCGAGGCCGGATTCCTTCATGCCGCCCATGGGCGACTGGACGCTGCCGTACGCGGCCGCGTAGCCCTCGTTGACGTTGACCGTGCCGCAGCGCACGCGGGCCGCGACGGCGCGGCCACGGGCGGCGCTCTTCGTCCAGACCGAGGCGTTCAGGCCGTACGGCGTGGAGTTGGCGAGGGTCACCGCCTCGTCGTCCGTCTTGAAGCGGTAGATCGCGACGACCGGGCCGAAGGTCTCCTCCGAGCAGACGGCCATCGGGGTCTCGACGCCGTCGAGGATGGTCGGCTCGTAGAAGTACGGGCCGATGTCCGGGCGGGCCGTGCCGCCCGCGAGGACCTTCGCGCCCTTCGCGACCGCCTCGTCGACGTGCTTCGTGACCGTCTCCAGCTGGCGTTCGCCGACCAGCGAGCCCATGTCGGCGCCGTACGCCAGGGACTTGCCGAGCCGCATCGCCTTCGTACGGGCCGCGAAGCGCTCGACGAACGCGTCCGCGATCGACTCGTGGACGTACAACCGCTCGATGGAGATGCAGAGTTGGCCGGCGGAGGAGAAGCAGGCCCGGACCGCGCCCGCCGCCGCCTTCTCGATGTCGGCGTCCTCCAGGACCAGCATGGCGTTCTTGCCGCCGAGTTCGAGCGACACCCCGACCAGACGCGCGGCGGCGCCCTGCGCGACCTCACGGCCGGTCCGGGTGGAGCCGGTGAAGGAGACGTAGTCGGCGTGCCTGACGACCTCGGGGCCGATGACGGGGCCCTCGCCGAGGACGACCTGGAAGACATCGGCGGGCAGGCCCGCCTCGATGAGCAGGTCCCGGGCCCACAGGGCCGTCAGGCAGGTCTCCGTGTCCGGCTTCATCACGACGGCGTTGCCCGCGACGAAGGCCGGGATCGCGTCGCCGACCGACAGCTCCAGCGGGTAGTTCCAGGGGGCGATCTGGCCGACCACCCCGCGCGGGTGGCGCAGTTCGGTGACCTTGGTGAGGGTGGGCATCGCGCCCGCGTGCCGCTTCGGCTTCAGGTACTTGGGGGCCATGCGGCCGTAGTGGCGGGCGGCCACGGCGACGGCCTGGACCTCCTCGTGGGCGTGCAGGCGGGCCTTGCCGGTCTCCAGCTGGATGAGATCGAGGACCTCTGCCTGGCGGGCCAGCACCAGATCGTGGAAGCGGAGCAGCACGGCCGCGCGCTGCCGTACCGGGGTCTGCTCCCAGACGGCCTGGGCGACGCGGGCCCGCTCGTACGCCTTCTCCACGTCCTCGGGGGTGGACTCGGGCAGGTCGGCCAGCTTCTCGCCGGTGAACGGGGTGTGGTTGGCGGTGCGACCTGAGCCGACGACACCCTTGGTGAGCTGGGCGACCAGCTCGGGGGTGACCACGTCGGCGGCGGTGCGGGCGCCTGTGGGCGCGGGTGCCAGGGGGTTCGTACCGGTGGGGGCGTCGGTGCCGGGTTTTACCGGGGCCTGCGAGTCCGTCATGAGCCGCAGGGTATGACGGCTCGGAGGCTTTGGGTACCCATGGGTAACCCGGATTCACCGAGTACGCACAAGGTCCCGACCCTCAGCGGCATGCCGCCAGTGACCACTGGCAACGAATCCGCTGATCAGCGCGTTGTGCATCGCGCGGCCACCCCGATACGGCCGCGGACAGCGGGTTGCGTCACTTTTTCTCGGCCGGGAGCCGACCGGGAGTCAGTTCCTGTCGATTTCGAGCCGGTCGCGCGCCCCCTTGAAGACGTCCATCCCCCGCTTCTCGTCCGCGGTCCCCTTGGGCATGTCGACGCGCAGCTCGTACAGCCTGGCGTCGTCGGTCAGGATCTCCACCTGCATGACCCGGACGAGCCTGCCCTCGGTCTCGTACGCGGTGTCGGCCTGGACGGCCTCGTAGCCGCCGACGGTCGTGTCGGTGTAGCTGGTGGTCGACTCGCCGTATCCCGACCAGATGTCGGCGGCCTCCTTCGCCTGGCCCAGGGGCGAGCGGGGTGCCTTGTCCCACAGGGTGAGGCGGACCTGGATGGTCTCGTCGTTGTCGTAGATCGCCATCCTGGGCTGGTCGGCGGCGTCGCCCTGCTGGTGGAAACGGACGTACTGGCGGGGCAGGGCGAGGACCGCCTTCAGGTCCTTCTCGTCGTGGGCCAGCCAGTTGTCGAGGGTGGGGACAACCTCCGTGGGTGCGGCGCTCGGGGTGCCGCGCGGCTCCTCCACCGCGGCCGTCGCGTCCTCGCCGCTGGTCTCGACGAGCGACCCCTCGAACAGCATGCCCGCGGCCACGAGCACGACGGCACCGGCCAGGACCGCGAGGACCAGGCGCCGACGGCGGCGACGCGGCGGCTTGCCGGCGGGCAGCGGGACGGCGCGGGTTTCGGGCGAGGGCTTGGGCACGGAGGCCCCGGGTACCGACGTGCCGGGTACGGCCGTATCGGACCCGGAAACCGAGGCGGAAACGGAGGCGGAAACCGAGCCGGACGCGGACTTGGGTGTCCCGCCCTCGCCCTTCAGCCGTACCGTCCCCGCGTCGCCTGCGAACTCCCTTGCCCCGGACGGTTCCTGAGCCTTCGTCAACTCACCGTGCTCCGACGGCATCGGCAGCGGCCGTCCCTTGGCGACCGCCTCCAGAGCCGCGGTGACCTCGTCGGCGTCGGGACGGTCCGCGGGGTCCTTCGCCAGCATCCGTACGAGCAACGGGCCGAGAGGGCCCGCCTGTTGGGTCTTGACCGGTTCGGCGGCGAGAATCGCGGCGAGCGTGGACTCCAGCGTCGTACGGCGGAAGGGGGACCAGCCCTCGACGGCCGCGTACAGGAGCACGCCGAGCGACCACAGGTCGGAGGGCGGTCCGGCGCCCCGGCCGGACATCCGCTCGGGTGCGATGAACTCCAGGGAGCCGACGAACTCCCCGCTCATCGTGAGGGATTCCTCGCCCATGATGTGCGCGATGCCGAAGTCGGTGAGGACGACCCGGCCGTGCTGCCCGAGCAGCACATTGGCGGGTTTCACGTCCCGGTGGACGATCCCGACGGAGTGCGCGGCGCGCAGCGCGCCGACCACCGCGAGGCCGATGCGCGCGGACTCGGCGGGCTCGATGGCGCCGCGCTGGAGCACCTCGTGCAGGGACTCGCCGCGCACCAACTCCATGACGATCCAGGGGAGTCCGTCCTCGACGACGACATCGTGGACGGAGACGGCCGAGGGATGGTCGACGCGCGCGGCGGCCCGTACCTCCCGGTGGAGACGGTGGGCGATCCGCTGGTGGGCGGCGTCCTGCGGGTCCCCGGGCAGCCTCGGCTGCTTGACGGCGACCTCGCGTTCGACGAGTTCGTCCCGGGCCCGCCACACGGTGCCCATGCCGCCGGAGCCGATGCGTTCGGTCAGCCGGTACCGGCCACCGACCAGCCGCCCCTCGCCGCCCCTGCTTCCCCCGTTCCGGTTCCCCCCGTCCTCATGCGCGCCGACGTCCCCGCTGTTGCTCATGTCCCATCCCTACCCTGCGGGCCCGACGCTTGTCGACGCCGGTTCAGGGCGTCCGTCGTACGGCGGGGCAGCGCCGTACGTCCGACCGTCGCCGCCAGTTTGCGCAGCCGCCGCCAGTCCATGGGGGGCGTCGGAGCGGGCACACCGGGCCGGTTCCGGGGGACACGGACGCGCAGGGCGCCCGGTTCGACACGGCAGCGGACGGGGGTGGGCAGGACGAGGGCCTCGCCGTCGAGGCCGACCTCGATCTCGGGCAGGTCTGCGTCGATGACGACCTCGTGGGCGGTGACGACGGTCATGCCGGTGGCGTACCGGCCGAGCAGCAGTTCGGCGGCCTGGGCCGCGTCCTCGACCTTGATGCCGAGCACGCCGAGGACACCGGCGTCCAGGCGTTCGCGGCGGCCGAGGCCGACGAGGTCGTCCATGCGGTACCGGTTGTTGCTGACCAGGACTGCCTGCGGCGCGTGGATGACCGTCTCCCCCGGCTGCGTCCGCCCGTACGGATACGCCCGGGCGGTCAGTGTCGGGCCGCGCTCGAAGGTGAGCAGCTCGGGCAGCAGCCCCAGGGTGGTGCCGACCTTGTCGCCACGGTAGGCGGGGCTCTGCACGATCGACGCGTACGCACCGAAGGAGGCGTTGTTGACGAAGGGGCGGCTGCCCGCCGTACCGCCGTCGTCCGAGCCGCCGGTGCCGCTGTCGAGGAAGCCCAGGTCCACCTTCAGCTCCACCCCGCCCGCGGCCGTGAGGGCGTCGAGGCAGGCGGCGGGGTCGTCGCGGTCGAGGCCGAGGTCCATGGCGAAGTGGTTGCGCGTACCGGCGGACACGACCAGGAAGGGCAGGCCGTGTTCGGCGGCGACGCCCGCGACGAGGGCCTGGGTGCCGTCGCCGCCGGCCACGCCGAGGAGATCCGCACCCGCCGCGACCGCCTCCCGGGCCAGGGCGACGACATCCTCGGGCTCGGGTTTGGCGGGGTCGATCAGGTGGACGCGGGCGCCGAGCCGCTCCGCCTTCTCACGCAGCCTGAAACGCTCGACCTTTCCGTCGCCGGAGCGCGGGTTCATGAGGAGGAAGGGCCGCAGGGGCGCGGGCGACTCGTACTCGAGGACCGGCAGGACATGGGATCTGGTGCTGCTCAGCGCGAACTTTCCGGCCCAGACGGCGGCGACCCAGAGGGCGAGGGAGGCGAGGGCCGGCCCCAGCAGGTTGGCGGCGGCGAAGAGGGCGACGACGGCGATGGGGGTGGCGACGGCGAGCAGCGCCCCCACGCCCCGCACGAGGCCGCGGCGGGCGAGCGCCCACCACAGTCCGGAGGCCGTGAGCACGGCCCCGCCCACGCCGACCACCGCGAGCAGCAGGCTGCCCATGCCCGCGTATCCGATCGGCAGCAGCACCGCCAGCCCGGCGGCTCCGAGCGCACCGCGCGCCGCCCAGCGCTGCCGGGCGTGCGCGCGCCCGAACAGCTCGTTGCCCACGCCGGTACCCATGTCCATGCCGACGTTTTAGCAGAGTTCGCATTCAGCCTGCTCACAGGCGGAACAAAGCGGGATTCAAGGGTGACCCGGCTCACCCCGTTGAGCAGGATGATCACGGCCCTCTTACCTTGAAGACACGATCAGGTCACGGTATCTTCACGAGCCAGTCGCCACCCGTGACCGATAACGGCGCACGCATTCGCACTTCACATTTCGCACTGTTTGGAGAACGTGACGATGACCGTGCCCGAAACGAATTCTCTGAGACAGCACGAAACAGAGATACGTCATCACGTCTCGCGAGCCGAACTGCGGGGCACCTGGGTGCGGTTGGCCGGGCACGCGTATCTGCGCCGGGTGGAGACGCACGACGTCACCACCGAACTCGTCCTGCGCGAGCGGGAGTCGGGAACGGAGTACCGGCTGCCCGTCACCCACACCGCGTCCCCGTGCCTCGGCGCCGAGGAGGACGAGGGGCAGTACTCGTACGAGAGGGCCGGGTTCGAGGCCGCCTTCGACATCGACTCCGTCGCCGACGGATCGCCCCTCGACGACGGCCTGTGGGACATCTCCCTGGCCGTCGGCGCCCAGGGGCTCACGCGCGAGGTGCGCATAGGCAGCAGCCGGGCCGACCGGCTGCCGGGCCGTCCCGACGTACGGATCACGGAGACCGTTCGCGGCCGGCGGGCCGTCACCCTCTACACCACCGTCCCGTACGGCAACTACACGCTCGACCTCGGTGAGCGGAAGCACCCGGTGCTCAAGCGGATCGCCTTCGGGGACGTCCGCTGGCACGCGGGGCGGCCCACCGAACTGCTGATCACCGGCCGCTGCACGCTCGGCGCGTGCCCGCGTGGGGCGCTGACCGTGCACCTGCGCAACGAGGACGAAGCCGGTGCCACGGCGGTCTTCACCGCCGTACGGCCCCCGCACGGCGAGCAGTTCACCGTTCACGTGCCCGTCGCCGAACTGGGTCCGGGCGTGTGGAGCGGTGAACTCCGGCTCGGGGAAAGGGTGTTGCCTTTGCCGCAGCTACCGAAGCGGCTGGGTGCGGCCAAGTGGTGGCGCCGGAGCGGGCTCTGGTACGCCAAGGCGGTTTCCCGGCCCGGCGGCGGATTCGCCCTGCGGGTGGGCAGGACCGGGAAAAGGGGACTTGTCAGGGCGGCTGTCCGTCTCTGAAATCGCCGCCTCGTCGCTTTCCCGCGGCTTTCCGCCGCTTTCCGGTCAGCCGCCCGTGACGAAGGTGTCCAGGGCGACATCGAAATACTCCTTCGCCTCCCGCACCTTGCCGACGGGCGCCGACACCCACACGTCGTACATCCGCCCGCCCTCCTCCCAGCACAGGTCATAGGTGTGCCGTGGTCCCTCGGCCGCACTGAAGCCGTCCCATGTGAACTCCCACAGTGCGGCGACCTGTTGGGCATGCACGGTCTCCGTGACGCGCCCGTCGCGGTAACCGGGGTTGGCGGAGGCCCCGTTGACGTCCGCCCGCTTCATCACCGCCAGTGGGCCGCCCGGTTGGGGGGCGAGAATCTTGATCCCGAGGCGGAAGGTCTCCCCCGGCGACAGATAGAAGACACGCTCCTGCTGCTCGGAACGCGTGAAGCCGTCCGGAACGGCGAGCGAGAAACCACGCGGGTCGTGAGCGAGACGGTAGCCGGAGGGAGCGGTCGGGGAGGAAGGCGACGGCCCGGCAGTGCCCGGCGATCCCTCCGTCGCACCGGGCGACACCGTCGACGTGCCGGGGGACCCCTCGGCCGTACCGGGCGCCACCCCCGTCCTGCTGGGCGACACCCCCGTCGCCCCCGACACCGTCGCCGTCGCTGTCGCCGTGTTCCTCGGCCTACCGCCCCCGTCGTCCCCCGAGTTCATCAACAGCGCCGCCGCTGACACCCCCGCCCCGGCCAGCGCCGCGACCAGCACCGCCGCGATGAGCACGGCCCGCCCCGAGGGCCTCGGCGGCGGCTCCGCCGTACGGGAGGAAGCCTTGCGGAGGGAGACCGTCGGCGTCGACTCACGGCTGCCGGTTTCCTCGCGCCGCTGGGGGTGCTGCCGGCCCGGCGTGTACGCGGCCGACAGTTTCGGCGTACGCCCGGTCGCCCGGAACGCCCGCAGCATCCGTTCCGCCTCCGCCGCGTCGAGGCGCCGCTCGGGATCGCGTTCCAGGAGGCCCCTTACGACGGGAAGGAGCGGCGCGGCCTGCGCCGGAGGCCTCACCTCGTCGATCACGACGGCGTGCAGGATGCCGCCCAACGAGTCCCGCCGGAAGGGTGATTCACCGCTCAGGGCCGTGCAGAGCAGCGCGCCGAGCGACCACAGGTCGGACTCCGGCCCGGTTCTGACCCCCGCCATCCGCTCGGGCGCGGTGTACTCGGGCGAGCCGACGAAGGAGCCGGTCTCGGTGAGCGTCGTCGCGCCCGCGACCTGGGCGATGCCGAAGTCGGTGAGGACGATCCGGTCGGTGCCGTCCTCCAGGAGCACGTTCGCCGGCTTCACGTCCCGGTGCAGGACACCGGCGGCATGGGCGGTGCCCAGCGCGCCGAGCAGGGCGATACCGATCCGGGCGGCCTCGTCGGCGTCGACGGGGCCACTCCGGGAGATCCGGTCGGCGAGCGACCCTCCGTCGATCAACTCCATGACGATGTACGGGCGTTCGTCGTCCTCGACGACATCGTGCACCACGATGATGTGCGGGTGGTTCAACTGGGCGACCGCACGCGCCTCGCGCAGGGTGCGGTCGCGCCGCAGCCGGGCCTCGTCCGTCGCGAGGGAGGTGTCCTGCGTCAGCTCCTTGACCGCGACCCGCCGTTCGAGCAGTTGGTCGGTCGCCCGCCAGACGACGCCCATACCGCCCCGGCCGAGCCTCGCCTCCAGGCGGTATCGCCCGGCGATCAGTCGGAAGCTCTCCCCCTCTGTCCCCATGCGCCTCATCATGCCGCACCGGACGACGGGACTCCGGGACGGTCAGCGGCGGATGACCGACAACCGCCGTACCAGGCGCACGAGGCAGGGGGCGGTCAGCCGGAGTTCGGCCGCCATCCTCGCAGCGCCGTTGTGAACTGCTCGCTCGCGGTCGCCCAGTCGGCCGCCGGTGCGGACATGTAGATCACGTACTCGGCTCCGTCCCGGCCGAGATACGCCTGCTCGATCGCCCGCCTCGGCCCCGGGAACTCCGAGTCCTTGGCCAGGGCGGTCCAGGTGAAGTCCCAGAGTGCGCCCTTGCGGTCGCGGTAGACGTTCGCCCCCAGGGTCACCCTTCGGTACTCGCTGAGCCGCTTGAGCTGCTTTTCCAGGTCGAGTTGGTGCTGGTAGGGGTCGTCGAAGTCCGGGGACTCGTCGATGGCGATACGCAGGAAGTGCTCGCCGCCGTCGGGCGAGTAGTCGATCTGGCCGTTCTCCTCCTTCCGCGTCCACCCCTCGGGCAGCAGGAGGCTGAAACCGGCCGGATCGTCGACACGCACCCAGCCCTTCGGCACCGAGGGAGCGCCGGCAGTGGCGGAAGGCGCGGCTGAAGCGGAGGCAGCGGCGGACGGAGCGGCCGGGGCGGCGGAACCGACCATCCACGACCCCTGGTTCCACTGATGCAGCGCGACCGCTCCGCATCCACCGACGACGAGCACGACCAGCGCGGCGACGAGGGCGATCACGCGACCCCGGCGGCGCGGCCGGCCCGGGGCGGGATGGCCGACGACCGTCCCCTGCTGCGCCGTGGCGGAGCCGACCGCCGCTGCCGCCCCGGCTATCCGGAAGGTCCCGACCTCCCCCTCCGCGGGCGAACGCACCGATCCGACGTGCTGTGTCGGCACATACTGCTGGGCCGCGCGGGGCCGTCGCCCCTCCGCCGCCTCCGCGAGCATCTGCTCGGCCTCGGCCGCTCCGGGCCGTACGGCGGGATCCTTGAGGAGCAGCGCCGTGATGACGGGCCCGAGCGGACCGGCGTACCGCGGCTCGGCCGGCTCGTCCTCGACTACCGCCTGCATGGTGGTCAGCGGGGAGGTGCGGCGGAACGGGGACCGGCCCTCGACGGCCGTGTACAGCGTGGCGCCGAGCGCCCACAGGTCGGAGGACGGTCCGGGGTCCTCGCCGCGCAGCCGTTCCGGGGCGAGATAGTCGACCGACCCGACGATCTCTCCCGTACGGGTGATGGTGGTGTCCCCCTCGACCTGGGCTATGCCGAAGTCGGTGAGCAGGACCCGGCCGTCCTGGGAGAGGAGGACGTTGCCGGGCTTGACGTCCCGGTGCAGTACGCCGGCTGCGTGCGCGGCGGTCAGCGCGCGCAGCACCCACAGACCGATCCTGGCAGCCTCACGCGGCTCGACGCGGCCGACGTCCTTGACCTCGTCGGCCAGCGAGTTGCCCTCGACGAGCTCCATCACGATCCACGGCCGGCCGTCATGGTCGAGCACGTCGTGCAGGGTGACGACGGCTGAGTGGTTGATCCGCGCCGCCGCGCGCGCCTCGGCCCGGGTACGGGCGAGCAGAACGGCCTTCTCGCTGTCGGACACATACAGTGCGGCCGTCAACTCCTTGACGGCGACGGCACGGTGCAGCAGCTCGTCGTGCGCACGCCACACCCGGCCCATGCCACCGCTGCCGATGACGTCGACGAGCCGGTAGCGGCCCGCGAGGAGCTGGCTCTGCATCTGATTCACGTTTCCCCGCAATGGTGTTGACAGGGGCAAGACTAAGTAGCGCCCTCGCCGGAGGAAACCGCAGGGGGCCCTACGGGGACAGCACTGTGACGGTTCTGCCCGCCGGGCCGGACCCCATGGTCAGCCGGTGGGCTGATAGGTCGCCGCCGCCTGCTCGTACAGGCGGGTCACCTCGTCCCGCTCGGCCTCCGGCCCGCGCAGCTGAACCACGTGGTACCGCCCGTCGACGACGATCGCGAGATTGCGTACGAACACCTCGCTGCCGGAGCCGTTCTGCCAGGTGAACTGCCCCTCGGCCATGGTCCGTCCGCCCACCTCGATGGTCCGCATCCCGCTGGACGTGGCCCAGGTCGAGTCGCGGAACGGCTGCAACTCGTACTCCCGCTCCCGCTGGTACGTCATCGGATCGGCGCCGTACGCCTTGGTGGTGTCCCGGCCCGGTACGACGATGAGCTGGAACGAGCCGTGCGAGTACACGACTTGCCCGCGCCCGTTCTTCCCTGCCCGGTCCCAGCCATTGGCGACGGCTACGCGGAAGCCAGCGGGGTCGGTGCGCACGGTGAAACCGGCGGCGGCATCGGGCCCGGTGTCAGGCGGTGTCTCGGACGAGGACGAGGACGGAGACGAAGACGAATTGGCCGACGGGGAAGCGCTGTTGCCCTTCCCGTCACTGGGCGAGGTCTGTTCGGGCCGCGGTTCGCTGCTCGCGTCCGGGGTGTCGGCCGACTGCTCCGGCGCGGCACTGACCTCCCCGGCGGAACCCGTCCGCTCCCCGTCGCTGCCGGCCTTCGGCATGAAGTACATGGCGTACGCGATCGCCGCGACCAGCACGAGCAGTATCAGAAGGAGCAGGTTGCGGCCCAGTCTGCGCGGCGCCCGCTGCTCCTGCCTGGCCCGCTTGTGCCGGCCGTGCGGACCGGTCGCGGGCAGCCCTGCCCGGCGCCTGCGCACCAGCTCGCCCCGGCGCCGCACGATCGGCAGCCGACGCGGATCGGTGGGCGGCGCGGCGACGACGTGCGCACCTGCCTCCGGCTCCGGCGCCGAGCGGACGAGGGAGCGCAGCCAGCCGTTCAGCTCCTCGAAGTCGAGCCGCTCGGTGGGGTCCTGACGCAGCAGCGACTCCACGACGGGCCTGAGCGGCCCGCACTCCTCCGCGAAGGCGGGCGGCTCGGCACACACCAGCTGCACCAGCTCGGCCGTCGACTCCTCGGGGTAGGGCGCATGCCCCTGTACGGCCCTGAAGAGCAGCGCGCCGAGCGCCCACAGGTCGGTCGCGGGACCGATGGGCGCGGCCAGCTGCCAGTTCTCGTGCACGGGCCCGGCCTGCTCAGGCGCCCAACGCTCGGTCACCGCCCCGACGACAGACATCCGCGCCTGCCGCGCCCGCTCTGCGGCCAGCGCGGTGGCGGGTCCACGCCTGGGGGCATCGGCGACGGCCGTGCCGTCCCAACGGCCCGGGGGCCGGCCGGGGGTGCGGTCCTCCGGCAGAGGCTGGTCCTGAGGGTGAGCGTGCGGGTGTGCGTGACCGGGCGGCCGGGGCTGCTGCTGCTGCTGCGGAATGCTGTCGGCGACCCCGCTCGTCGCGGCGCCGCTTCCTCCGGCGGACAGAGCGGTCCGCGCCTGTCCGGTGTGCCCGGCCTGTGGCCCGAGCCCAGCAACCCCGGTCGCGGGGGCTGCCCCACCGGTCCAGGCGGTCGGGTTGCGCACGCCGTAGGGGTCGGCGATCTGCCCCGGCGGCGGAGTGGCCGGACCGCGCTCCACACCGGTGCCGTACGCGCCGCCACCGGTGTCACCGGCCGCCTCGATCGGAGGCCTGGCGCCGGGCAGCGCGGTGCGCCCGCTCTGCTCGGCCTCCTGGACCCGGGCCGCGGCACGGGCTCCGGCCCGATACGCGGCGATCGCCCCGGCCCGCGCCGCCCGGATGTCCCCCCCGGTCTCCAACGCCCGCCGCTCGCCCCCAGCGGAGCCTGAGTTGCTCGCCTCGACACCGGCCCCGGGCACCCCGCCACCGGTCCGCGCCTCGATGGCGGCACGCCGGGCAGCCTCGGCATCAGCCCCGGAACTCCCGCCGAACGTGCCCCCGACGACGCCGTGACCCCCGTCGGGACGACCCTGACCACCAGTCCCACCGCCGGTCAGTCCCTGCGGCCTCACCACGCCAGGCCCACCCGCCGACGAAGCCGGTGACTGCCCGTACCCCCCGCCCCCGCCGCGCCCGCCCGCCGAACCAGCGCCGGTCCGTGCCTCGATGGCGGCACGCCGGGCAGCCTCGGCATCAGCCCCGGAACTCCCAGCGAACGTACCCCCGACGACCCCGTATCCCCCGCCCCCACCGGAAGGCCCGGCACCACTGCGGCCACCAGCCCCCGGAACGCCAACAGCCGTGCTCGCGCCCCCTGCGGGCTTCGCGTCCTCCGGTGCCCCAGCCACCTCCGGCGTATGCCTGCCGGGTACCGGGTCGTATCCGCACAGCGCCTCTTCGGCCGCCCCGGCCGCCAGCCCGGTGAGCATCACGCGCCCGTCGTCGCAGACGAGCACCGTGCGCTCGGTGATGTTGCGGTGCACCCAGCCGTGGGCGTGCAGCACCCGCAGGGCCATGAGGACGTCGGCGGCGACCTCGGCCGCGCGGTACGGCGTCAGCGGCTTCTCGGCGAGCAGCGACTCCAGTGACCTGGCCGGGACCAGTTCACTCACTATCCACAACGAGCCACCCTGCGCGAACACGTCGAAGACCTGGTCGAGCCGTGGGTGATCAGGGATGGACGCAGCGGCCTGCGCGGCCTCTATGGCCCGCCGTACGGTCGGATCGCTGGGCCGACGGGTTGCCGCGGACCGCGTGGCAGCGCTTCGGGCCCGACGCCCGTCCCGCGCCACGAAACCGTCCGGCAGCCCGTCCGCGTCCAGCACCTCGGCCTCGACGACTTCGGGCAACGGCACCTGCCTGACCAGAACTTCCTGCCCGCTGTACGTATCGAAGGCCCGGGTCTCGGACTGTTCGAACTCATCGGACGTCGGCAGCGGCAGGCGATAGCGGTCGGCGAGCACCCGCCCCGCATATTCCTCCACGATGCCTCCCCCGGCCGTCCGGCTGCTCAATTCCGTTCGCCATACGTCCCGTTCTGCATGCGTACGGTCCGCAACCACTCACGATACGTGCCGGAGGCAACTCACAAAGAGGGGATGCGAGATCTCACGGCCTCAACTCGGGAGCGCGGGCATCACGATTTCGGTTCGAACGTCTCCGTGAAGGTCCGCCATGTCTCCTTGCGCAGCCCACTGTCCCAGTTCGACGCTTTCGCGGTGTACATGAGCCCGTATCCGAGTTGGCCGTTGACGACGAACCCCCGGTCCACCGACCGGTACTTCGTCCCGCCCTCGCTGTAGGTGAACTCCCAGTCGGCCGTGTTCCAGCTTCGGTAGTCCACCTTCGCTATTCGGATCCGGACATACTGCGAGCGCGTCATGTACTGCTCTTGGTTCTTCCAGTCCGCCACGGGGTCACTCTTGGGCGTGGTGGTCCATCCGACGAGCAGCCTCTGCCCGTCGGGCCCCGCGAACCGGGCCCCAGCGGCACCCGTGGACTCGTACTTCCACCCGGCGGGCAGTCCGATCGAGAACCCCTGCCCGCTCGTGTACGTGGACACACCCACGGAACCACCGGACGCACTCGCCGACGCACTGGGCGAGTTGCCCGAGCCCGCTTCCGTGCCCGAGCCGGTCCCCGCCTCCGCGCTCTTCGTGGCGTCGGCACTCTGCCCGCCGTCCGTACGGGTGCCCTCGTCCTTGTCCTCCTTGGTCTCGGCGGAGGCGGAGGACGTGGACGTCACCTTGTCCCCGCCGCTCTTCGCCCCGTCGGCGGAACTGTCGGTGGACTTGTCGCCCCCGAGCACGAGGGCCAGCACCACACCGAGCACGATGACCGCGACGACCACTCCGATGATCACCAGGGTGCGCTTCGGCACCACGTCGGTGATCGGCGCCCTGGGCACGGACCGGGGCGGCAGATCCGGCGGCGGCACGACGGGCCAGCCCGAACTCCGCCCACCGGTACCGGCGTTGCCGCCCTGCGCCGCGCTGTCCCGGGCCTGACCGTCCCGGGCGCCGGGAACAACGGCCCCCTGAGCAGCGCGCCCGGCCGGTTTCCCGGATTCCCGCGCACCGCCGCTCTCCGCAGCCTCGTCCGCCGAACCGGCGGCAGCCGCACTCCCGGAGACCGCGGTCTCGGAGACCGCAGCCCCCGCACCCGCTCCGACCCCGGTCGCTCCCCCGCCCTCGGAAGGACCGGCAGTTCCGGCGGAGTCGGCGGACTTCGTACGCACCGCCGCCCCCGCCCCGGCGCCCGCCGCCACGGCCGCCTTCTTGACGGACCGGAACGCCCCGCGGAACCGCTCGCCGGCGTCCTCGCCCCGCTTGCTGCCGGGGCCGGAGTCTGCAGCCGAACTCCCGCTCTCCGCGCCCTTGCCCGCCCGCTTGCTCCCGCCGGGGACGGGCGGCAACGGCACGACCTTCGTGGCGTCCACCGGCTCCGGCTCGGCCGGCCGGTGCTGGGGCGCGTGGATCACCTCGTTGAGCATCTTGCGCGCACCGGCGTCGTCGAGCCGCTTGGCGGGATCCTTGGTGAGCAGGCCGTAGATCACGTCCCGCAGCGGGCCCGCGTTCTTCGGCTCCTCCAGCTGCTCCGTCATCACGGCGGTCAGCGTCGCGATCGCCGACCCCTTGTCGTACGGCGGCACACCCTCGACCGACGCGTACAGCAGGCCGCCGAGCGACCAGAGGTCGGCAGCCGGGCCGGGCTTGTGGCCTCGGGCCCGCTCCGGCGAGATGTAGGAGGGAGCGCCGACGAGCATGCCGGTCGAGGTGATCGACGGGTCGCCCTCGACCTGCGCGATACCGAAGTCGGTGAGGACGACGCGGCCGTCCTCGGACATCAGCACGTTCGACGGCTTCACGTCGCGGTGCAGGATGCCCTCGCGGTGCGCGGACCGAAGCACGTCGAGGATCGCGAGGCCCACCTCGGCCGCGCGCTGCGGCTCCAGCAGCCCGTCCTCACGGATGACCTCGGCGAGCGACTTGCCCTCGACGAGTTCCATCACGATCCACGGCCGGTCGTCCTCCTCGACCACGTCGAAGACGGTCACGGCGCTGTTGTTGCGGATCCGCGCGATCGCCTTGGCCTCGCGCAGCGTCCGCGTGATCAGGCGCCGCTTCTCGTCCTCGTCGATGCTCCCCGGGAACCGCAGCTCCTTGACGGCGACTGTTCGACCGAGCGTCTCGTCCTCCGCACGCCAGACGGTGCCCATGCCGCCGCGGCCGAGGACTCCTCCCAGCCGGTACCGCCCGGCGAGGAGACGCTCACTCCTGTCCTGACGGGATGCTCCCGCCCGCTCCGCCTCCGACATGCGTCCCCTCATGCAACCCGCCCTGACAGAGCCTCCATTGTCCCTCACCCGACAACCGGCCGATGCCCCGGGTGCCCCTCGGGACGGACGGCGGCCTGCGGGAAGGGAGACCGCGTGAAGCAAGCGATCCGCCGTCCTACCTGCTGTCACTGCCTTTCCCCCCTCCCCGACGAACACGGACGCGAGCGCGGAGCCCGCCCCCGAACCGGCCTCGCTCGCCGCCCAGTTCCGGCCCCGCACCTCGTAGAACGGACGGGTGTCGAGCAAAGATCCCAGCTCACGACACCCGTTCGAGTGACGACAGTGAGTTCGAGAGATATGGCCGGAAGTCGCCGGAGGTGCGAAACCGGCGGTGCGCGACCGGGAGTTGCGGAGGCGTCAGAGCGGCACGATGTCCGGCGCACCCAGCCGCGCGGCGTCCGCCGTCAGGTCGTCGGGCTGGCGCTGCGACTCGCGTTCCGCCTCCACCCTCTTGTCGTAGTGTTCGACCTCGCGCTCGATCTGGTCCTTGTCCCAGCCGAGCACGGGCGCCATCAACTCCGCCGCCTCCCGGGAACTGCGCGTGCCCCGGTCGAACGTCTCGATCGAGATCCGGGTCCGCCGAGTCAGCACGTCGTCCAGATGCCGCGCCCCCTCGTGCGAGGCCGCGTACACGATCTCCGCCCGCAGATAGTCCTCCGCCGCCTGCAGCGGCTCGCCGAGCGAGGGGTCTGCGGCGATCAGGTCGAGGACCTCCTGCGCCAGTGAGCCGTACCGGTTCAGCAGGTGCTCCACGCGCACCACATGGAGGCCGGTGCGCGCGGCCGTCCGTGCCCGGGCGTTCCACAGCGCGCGGTAGCCCTCGGCGCCCAGCAGCGGCACGTCCTCCGTCACGCACTCGGCGACCCGCTGGTCGAGCCCGTGCACCGCCGCGTCGACCGCGTCCTTCGCCATCACCCGGTACGTCGTGTACTTGCCGCCCGCCACGACCACGAGCCCCGGCACCGGATGCGCCACGGTGTGCTCGCGCGACAGCTTGCTGGTCGCGTCGGACTCACCGGCGAGCAGTGGCCGCAGGCCCGCGTACACACCCTGGACGTCGTCCCTGGTCAGTGGCACCGCGAGCACCGAGTTCACATGCTCCAGCAGATAGTCGATGTCGGCGCTGGACGCGGCCGGGTGGGCCTTGTCGAGGTCCCAGTCGGTGTCCGTCGTCCCGACGATCCAGTGCCGGCCCCACGGGATCACGAACAGCACGGACTTCTCGGTACGCAGGATCAGCCCGGTCGTCGAGTGGATCCGGTCCTTGGGCACGACCAGATGGATGCCCTTGGACGCCCGGACGTGGAACTGGCCGCGCTCACCGACCATCCCCTGGGTGTCGTCGGTCCACACTCCGGTGGCGTTGACGATCTGCCGGGCGCGGATCTCGTACTCCCCGCCGCCCTCGACATCCTGCACCCGGGCGCCGACGACCCGCTCCCCCTCACGCAGGAAGCCGGTCACCCGCGCGCGGTTGGCGACTTTCGCGCCGTACGCCGCCGCCGTGCGCACCAGGGTGGCCACATAGCGGGCGTCGTCCATCTGCGCGTCGTAGTACTGCAGCGCTCCGACCAGCGCGTCCTTCTTCAAGGCGGGCGCGACACGCAGGGCGTGACGGCGGCTCAGGTGGCGGTGGCCCGGCAGCCCCCGCCCATGCCCGCGCGCCATCGACATGGCGTCGTAGAGCGCGACGCCCGCCCCCGCGTACAGCCGCTCCCAGCCCTGGTGCTGAAGCGGATACAGAAACGCCACCGGCTTCACCAGGTGCGGAGCGAGCCGCTCCAGCAACAGCCCGCGTTCCTTCAACGCCTCCCGTACGAGGCCGAAGTCGAGCATCTCCAGATAGCGCAGACCACCGTGGATGAGCTTGCTGGACCTGCTCGACGTGCCCGACGCCCAGTCACGGGCCTCCACCAGGCCCGTGGACAGGCCGCGGGTCACGGAGTCGAGCGCGGTACCCGCACCGACCACGCCTGCGCCCACCACCAGCACGTCCAGCTCACGCTCGGCCATAGCTGCCAGTGACTCGGCGCGCTGCGCCGGTCCCAGTGCCGCTGTCCTCATCGCTGCCTCCTGCTAGTCGGTCGCGCCGGCATCTTCCGTACGACCAGCTGACTGTGTCCCCCGCCGTACGGCTACGCCTGCCCGAATCCCCTGCCCGAATTCTCACCGGGTTGCCCGACTTCGGCCACCACCCGCCCTCAGCCTGTGGACAACCCACACAGAAACACCTGTGGAAACTCGCCCACCCAATCACGCATATCGGTCATATTTACTCCTAGTCTGACATTGCGCTCGCTCGTTCTGTCCACAGGGCTTGCGCACCTGTCCCGCTTCGGCTACTGGGAAGGACGGCCCACGCATGCCCGCAGATCTCGCCGTCATCGGACTCGGACATCTCGGCCTGCCGCTGGCCCAGGCCGCCGTCGCCGCCGGCATCCCCACGCTCGGGTACAAGACCGGCCCGGAGGCCGGTTCCCTGACGGCCGCCGAACTGCGCCGGATGCTCTCCGGGGGGTTCCGGACAGCCGCCGGCCCCGCCGAGCTCGGTCGTGTACGCACCGCCGTCATCTGCGCCCCCACCCCGCGCGGCGCCGACGGCACGCTCGACCTCAGCCAGGTGGAGGCCGCCGCCCGCACCCTCGCCGCCCGTCTGCGCCCGCACACCACGGTGATCCTGGAGTCGCCCGTACAGCCGGGCACAACGGAGGAGTTCCTGCGCCCCCTCCTCGAAGAGGGCTCCGGGCTGCAGGCGGGCCGCGACTTCCACCTCGCCTACTCCCCCAGCCGCGTCGACCCCGGCAACCGCGACTTCACACCCGCCAACACCCCGAAGGTCATCGGCGGCCTCACCCCCGCCTGCACCGAATCGGCCGCCGCCTTCTACAGCCGGCTCACCGACAAGGTGGTACGCGCGCGTGGACCCCGGGAAGCGGAAACAGTGCAGCTCCTGGAGACCAACTTCCGGCACGTCAACATCGCCCTCGTCAACGAGATGGCGGTCCTCTGCCACGACCTGGGCGTCGACCTGTGGGACGTCATCCGCTGCGCCGAGACCAAGCCGTTCGGCTTCCAGGCCTTCCGCCCGGGCCCCGGCGTCGGCGGCCACGCCACCCCCCAGGACCTGCGGGGCCACACCGGCCACGCCCTCCGCATGGTGGAACTCGCCCAGCAGGTCAACAACCACATGCCCCAGTACGTCATCCAGCGCGCGGCCACGCTCCTCAACGAGCACGGCAAATCCGCCCGGGGCGCCCGCGTACTGCTCCTGGGCGTCACCTACAAGCCGGACCTCGCCGACCAACAGGGCTCTCCCGCCCAGGAGATCGCGATCCGCCTGATGGAGCTGGGCGCCTCCGTCAGCTACCACGACCCCCACGTCCCTTCGTGGAGCGTCCTGGACCGCCCCGTCCCGCGCGCGGACTCCCTCTACGAGGCGGCGGCCGACGCCGACCTGACGATCCTCCTCCAGCAGCACCGCACGTACGACCTCCAGGGGCTGTCGGTGAAGGCGCAGCTGTTGTTGGACACGCGGGGGGCTACGCCTACGGGGGCGGCGCATCGGTTGTGAAGGGGGCGCCCAGTACCGGCCCGAGCCCCTGGAGCTGGTGGCACACAGCACTTCGCGCCGGTACCGTACAAATGAGGTGGAGCCCACCGCAGCGGGAACTGCGGCAGGCTCCTGAACGGATCACGGGTGTCCGCCCCTAGCTTTCATAGGGGCGGCCGCTCACCGTCCGTAAATCCACAAGACGCACCTCCTCCGGAACTTGACCGCCCGAAGACGGATCCGGTCCCAGCGGGTGGGCTTGCGGTGGCGACCCATGGGCGCCCCCTTCCGCGACGCCGCCCATAGACCCGGTAGGCGGTTTGCTGGAACTCGGGCCGGGCCCCGACGGGCGGGGGTCCGGAACCATGTCCTGGAAGGGGGCGCTCCAGAGAACTGGGGCGCCGGACACACACGCTAGTGGCCTCACCACCCTTGACCGGCCCGCATTCGCCCCGAAAGCAACCGTGCGCCCCCCTCCCGCAAAACACGCCCCACCAGTCCCACTTGGACACACGAAGGGGCCCGGCCACCCCCACGGGTAACCGGGCCCCACCCTCTGCTCAAACCAAGTGCAGCGTCATCTCGCATCAACGCATGTGCGTCGAGTCCGCCACCGTCACCTCGACCCGCTGGAACTCCTTGAGGTCGCTGTAGCCGGTGGTGGCCATGGCGCGGCGCAGGGCGCCGAAGAAGTTCATCGACCCGTCGGGGATGTGCGAGGGGCCCGTGAGGACCTCCTCGATCGTGCCGACCGTGCCGAGGTCGACCTTCTTGCCGCGCGGCAGCTCCTCGTTGACGGCTTCCATGCCCCAGTGGTGGCCCTTGCCGGGCGCGTCCGTGGCGCGGGCCAGCGGGGAGCCCATCATCACGGCGTCGGCGCCGCAGGCGATCGCCTTGGGGAGGTCGCCGGACCAGCCGACGCCGCCGTCGGCGATCACGTGCACGTACCGGCCGCCGGACTCGTCCATGTAGTCGCGGCGGGCCGCGGCCACATCGGCGACCGAGGTGGCCATCGGGACCCGGATGCCGAGCACGTTGCGCGTGGTGTGCGCGGCGCCGCCGCCGAAGCCGACCAGTACACCGGCCGCTCCGGTACGCATCAGGTGCAGGGCCGCGGTGTACGTGGCGCAGCCGCCGACGATCACCGGGACGTCCAGCTCGTAGATGAACTGCTTGAGGTTCAGCGGTTCGGCGGCACTGGAGACGTGCTCCGCGGAGACCGTCGTACCGCGGATGACGAAGATGTCCACGCCCGCGTCGACGACGGCCTTGGAGAACTGGGCCGTGCGCTGCGGGGAGAGCGCCGCCGCGGTGACCACGCCCGAGTCGCGCACCTCCTTGATGCGCGCTCCGATCAGCTCCTCCTTGATGGGAGCCGCGTAGATCTCCTGGAGGCGGCGGGTCGCGGTGTCCACGTCCAGCCCGGCGATCTCGTCGAGCAGCGGCTGCGGGTCCTCGTAACGCGTCCAGAGGCCTTCCAGGTTCAGGACGCCGAGGCCGCCCAGCTCGCCGATGCGGATCGCGGTGGCCGGGGAGACGACCGAGTCCATGGGGGCCGCCAGGAAGGGCAGCTCGAAGCGGTAGGCGTCGATCTGCCAGGCGATCGAGACCTCCTTCGGGTCGCGCGTACGACGGCTGGGGACGACGGCGATGTCGTCGAAGGCGTACGCCCTACGGCCGCGCTTGCCGCGCCCGATCTCGATCTCAGTCACGTGTGTGGCCTTTCCATCCTTGGTTCTGCGCCTCCCAGTATCCCCGACGGGCACGACGAAGGCGGTCCCGGAGTACCTCCGGGACCGCCTAGCGCACGTCCGGCTACCGCTCGCGCCTACTTGCGGCTGTAGTTGGGCGCCTCGACCGTCATCTGGATGTCGTGCGGGTGGCTCTCCTTGAGCCCCGCGGACGTGATGCGGACGAAGCGGCCCTTGGTCTCCATCTCACCGACGGTGGCCGCCCCGACATACCCCATCGTCTGGCGCAGACCGCCGACGAGCTGGTGCAGCACATTGGCCAGCGGACCCCGGTAGGGCACCTGGCCCTCGATGCCCTCGGGGACGAGCTTGTCGTCGGAACCGACGTCGGCCTGGAAGTAGCGGTCCTTGGAGTACGACTTCGCCTGGCCGCGCGACTGCATGGCGCCCAGTGAGCCCATGCCGCGGTACGACTTGAACTGCTTGCCGTTGATGAACTGGAGTTCGCCCGGGGACTCCTCGCAGCCCGCCAGCAGGCTGCCCAGCATCACGGAGTCGGCACCGGCGGCGAGCGCCTTGCCGATGTCGCCGGAGTACTGCAGGCCACCGTCGCCGATCACCGGGATACCGGCGACGCGGGCCGCGAGGGCCGCCTCATAGATGGCCGTCACCTGCGGTACGCCGATGCCGGCGACCACGCGGGTGGTGCAGATGGAGCCGGGGCCGACGCCCACCTTGATGCCGTCGACGCCCGCGTCGATCAGGGCCTGGGCGCCGTCGCGCGTGGCCACGTTGCCGCCGATCACGTCGACGTGGACGTTCGACTTGATCTTCGACATCCAGCTCAGGGCGTTGCTGTTGTGCCCGTGCGAGGTGTCGACGACCAGGAAGTCCACGCCCGCCTCGGCGAGCCCCTGGGCGCGCTCCAGCGCCTCGGGGCTGGCACCGACGGCCGCGCCGACGAGCAGCCGGCCCTCGGCGTCCTTGGCGGCACTCGGGTACTTCTCGGCCTTCACGAAGTCCTTGACCGTGATGAGGCCCTTGAGGACACCGGAGTCGTCGACCAGGGGAAGCTTCTCGATCTTGTGGCGGCGCAGCAGCTCCATGGCCTCGGCGCCGGAGGTACCGACCTTGCCCGTGACCAGCGGCATCGGCGTCATCACCTCGCGGACCTGGCGGGAGCGGTCGGTCTCGAAGGCCATGTCGCGGTTGGTGACGATGCCGAGCAGCTTGCCGTTGCCGTCCGTCACGGGGACGCCGCTGATGCGGAACTTGGCACACAGTGCGTCGGCCTCTGCCAGCGTCGCGTCCGGGTGCACGGTGATCGGGTCGGTGACCATGCCGGACTCGGAGCGCTTCACGAGGTCGACCTGGTTGACCTGGTCCTCGATGGAGAGGTTGCGGTGCAGCACGCCCACGCCGCCCTGCCGCGCCATGGCGATCGCCATGCGCGACTCGGTGACCTTGTCCATCGCCGCGGAGAGCAGCGGGATGTTGACGCGGACGTTGCGGGAGATGCGGGACGAGGTGTCGACCGCGTTGGGCAGCACTTCCGATGCGCCCGGCAGCAGCAGCACGTCGTCGTAGGTCAGCCCGAGTGTCGCGAATTTGGCGGGCACTCCGTCGACGTTCGCAGTCATGACACCTTCCCCAAAGCCTTGATCGGTGCGGATGTCCATGCTAACGGGAAGCACGGGTCCCGAATTCCACGGTGCGAGCTGCCCCGGAGCTTCGTATGTTCGTACGGAGTCATCTGTTCGTACGGAGTCGGCGCTCCGACCGTTCACACAGGGCCGGGAAACCGAGGCTTATCGGGGTCCGCCGCTGCGGCCCCTACTGTTCTGCCAGCGCCCGGAGCCGGCTCAGCGCGCGGTGCTGGGCCACGCGCACCGCGCCGGGTGACATTCCCAACATCTGGCCCGTCTCCTCAGCGGTGAGACCCACGGCGATACGCAGCAGGAGCAGTTCGCGCTGGTTCTCCGGGAGGTTGGCCATGAGTTTCTTGGCCCATTCGGCGTCGCTGCTGAGCAGCGCGCGTTCCTCCGGGCCCAGGGAGTCGTCGGGGCGTTCCGGCATCTCGTCCGAGGGGACCGCCGTCGAACCCGGATGGCGCATCGCGGCGCGCTGCAGGTCGGCGACCTTGTGCGCGGCGATCGCGAAGACAAACGCCTCGAACGGGCGCCCGGTGTCGCGGTAGCGCGGCAGGGCGAGGAGTACGGCGACGCAGACCTCCTGCGCCAGGTCCTCCACGAAGTGCCGCGCGTCGCCCGGCAGTCGGGACAGCCGGGTGCGGCAATAGCGCAGGGCGAGGGGGTGGACATGCGCGAGCAGGTCGTGCGTGGCCTGCTCGTCTCCGTCGACGGCGCGGTGGACGAGACCACCAATCACCCCATGGGCATAAGCCGCCTCGTCGTCACGCATCGGACCATGGTGCCTTGGTGTCGCTCCCTCCGTGGCACCGCGTCCGTTGTTGTGCACCGAAGCGTTATGAGCAGGTGCGCCGGAACTCATCTCCTGCGCCCTCCCCTTCCGCTCGACCGACTTGTCCCCGAGGAACTCCACACCTCAAGGATGCGGCATCCGCGGCGAAACAAGCAGCGGGCACCCGGCGGGCCGTTTTGCGACCCCCGCCCACCTTGCGGTAGGCGGGGACTTCTTCACCCCCGGCGAGGTCCACTTAACGGACCAGACCCCACCGGAAACCGAGCGCCACCGCGTGCGCGCGGTCCGAGGCGCCGAGCTTCTTGAACAGGCGCCTGGCGTGCGTCTTCACCGTGTCCTCGGAGAGGAACAGTTCGCGTCCGATCTCCGCGTTCGACCGGCCGTGGCTCATGCCTTCCAGAACCTGGATCTCACGCGCGGTGAGCGTGGGCGCGGCGCCCATCTCGGCCGAGCGCAGCCGGCGCGGCGCGAGCCGCCAGGTCGGGTCGGCCAGCGCCTGCGTCACCGTGGCCCGCAGTTCGGCACGCGAGGCGTCCTTGTGCAGATAGCCGCGGGCACCGGCGGCGACGGCGAGCGCCACGCCGTCCAGGTCCTCGGCGACGGTGAGCATGATGATGCGTGCTCCGGGGTCGGCGGACAGCAGCCGCCGGACCGTCTCGACGCCGCCCAGACCGGGCATGCGTACGTCCATCAGAATCAGGTCCGAACGGTCGGCACCCCAGCGGCGGAGGACTTCCTCGCCGTTGGCCGCCGTGGTCACGCGCTCGACACCGGGCACGGTCGCGACCGCGCGGCGGAGCGCCTCTCGGGCAAGCGGGGAGTCGTCGCAGACGAGGACGGATGTCATGGCCGCCCTCCGCAGCTGATGCGCGTCACCTTGAGCCTCCAGGCTGGTACTAATCGTCACCTGTGCGGTTGACGCTCGACCGATTTTCCCGGCAGTGGGTACTGCCGCCCGTCCGAGCGCTTGTTCCTCCAACCGCCTCCGCACATTCAACGACGGTCACTCGAAAGAGTTACGGGGCCGTGTGTCGTCTTCGGCACTCTACGTGAGGGTGCGCACACGGTGCAGACATGCACAACAGACCCTCAACCTTTCAACACAACCTATGCCCCATTTAGACGTTTTTCTTCCCTTTTATTGGTGTCTGAGGCTAGATTCGCAATGAGTCATATTTTCATCTCCTTAGATCGTAGTTGTACGGTCAGAGGCACCACCTCAGCCCAGAACGGCAACAAGGGGACACGCAATGGCAGATTTCTCCCGCCTTCCCGGTCCGAACGCGGACCTCTGGGACTGGCAGCTCCTCGCGGCCTGCCGTGGGGTCGACAGCTCGCTCTTCTTCCACCCGGAAGGAGAGCGCGGTGCGGCACGGAGCGCTCGCGAGAACTCGGCCAAGGAGGTCTGCATGAGATGCCCGGTCCGCGCGCAGTGCGCGGCGCACGCGCTGGCGGTGCGTGAGCCCTACGGCGTGTGGGGCGGGTTGACCGAGGACGAGCGCGAAGAGCTGATGGGGCGGGCGCGCAACCGGCTGGTGTCGGCGTCGGCCGGTGGCGGAGACGTCGGTTCGAACAACTGAAGGAACGTTTCTTCGAAGAGTGGGGCCCACCCCGGCCCCGGGCCGGGGCCCGCCTCAGACTCGGGCCGCCGCCCGTGCCAGCTGGTCCAGCGTCGCCGCCACCGCCGGCACCTGTGCCAGGTCGGGCAGGGTCAGCGCGACGATCTCCCGCCGTACCGCCGGTTCGAGCGTCACCGTGCGCGCACCCCGTGGCCGTACGGACTCGATGGCGAGCCGGGGCAGGACCGCGACGCCCAGGCCCGCGCCCACCAGGCCGATCACCGCCGGGTAGTCGTCGGTCGCGAAGTCGATACGGGGGGTGAAGCCCGCGTTCTCGCAGGCCTCGACCAGCTGGCCGCGGCAGCGCGGGCAGCCGGCGATCCACGGCTCGGCGGCGAGTTCGCCGAGGGCGACCGACTCGGCCCGGGACAGCCGGTGTCCTTCGGGTACGAGGCCGACGAGCCGGTCGGTGAGAAGGGGGCGGACCACCAGGTCGTCCCACTCACCGGCGCCGGCCGCGCCTTCGTACCGGAAGGCGAGGGCCACGTCACAGTCGCCTTCGCGCAACAGTTCGACGGATTGCGGGGGTTCGGCCTCCTCCAGGGAGACCCGGGTGCCGGGGTGGGCGGCACGCAGGGCCGCCAGGGCCGTCGGGACGAGGGTGGAACTGCCACTGGGGAAGGAGACCAACCGGACCCGGCCCGCCCGCAGGCCGGCGATCGCGGCGACCTCCTCCTCCGCGGCCGTGAGGCCCGAGAGGATGCCCGCCGCGTGTCGCACCAGGGCCTCGCCCGCCTGGGTCAGGCGCATCTCGCGCCCGCTGCGGATGAGCAGCGGGGTGCCGACCGAGGCTTCCAGCGCTTTCATCTGCTGACTCACGGCGGGCTGGGTGCAGCCCAGTTCGCGGCCCGCCGCCGAGAAGGAGCCGGTGGCGGCCACGGCACGCAGGACACGGAGATGGCGGGCTTCGATCATTTTTCGATCATAAGTGATTCTTGGGGGCATGGGCGAATAACGCCTGGACGCTTTGGGCAAGTCCGAATTAGCGTGTGGCCATGGATGCTGTGACGAGTACGGGGGCGAGTGCCGTGATGAAGGTGTTGTCGGTGAACGTGGGTCGTGCGCAGTCCGTGCCGTACACGGACCATCCGGACGGCACCGGTATCGACAAGCGGCCGGTGGACGGGCCGGTGCGGGTGTCGGCGCCGGGGCTCAAGGGGTTCGCCGGCAGCGGTCTGGCCGGGGACAGCATCTGCTCGAAGGAGCACCACGGCGGCGACGAACAGGCGGTGTACGCGGTCGCGCGCGAGGATCTCGACGACTGGGAGCGCGAGCTGGGGCGCCCGCTGCGCGACGGGATGTTCGGCGAGAACCTCACCACGCGGGGCCTTGACGTGTCGGGCGCGCTGATCGGCGAGCGCTGGCGGGTCGGGGCCGAGGTGGTTCTTGAGGTCACCAGCGGGCGTGTCCCCTGTGCGACGTTCCAGGGCCATATGGGTGAGAAAAGGTGGGTGAAACGGTTCACGGAGCGGGGTGCGCCGGGCGCCTATCTGCGAGTGATCGAGCCGGGGGCGATACGCGCGGGCGATCCGGTGGAGATCGTGCACCGGCCTGATCACGAGGTGACGGTCGCCCTGTACTTCCGTGCGCTGACGACCGAACGGACACTGCTGCCACGGCTGCTCACGGCCGGTGCGGCGCTGAATTCGGTGGCGGCGGTGAGGGCTCACGAGTATGTGAAGAAGTACGGCTGACGTGCGCGGGCGGCAGGACCGCTGACAAGGGATTACGTCAGGGCCCCGCGTGGGGACTTCACGATCGGGAGGGAGCGTGCAGGAGGGCGGACGAGCACAGTCGGGGTCACTAATCTTGCGCCATGACAACGGCTCTGATTACGGGATCGACCGCGGGAATCGGCGCCGCGTTCGCGCGGCGGCTGGCGGCCGACGGCCACAACCTCGTCCTGGTGGCGCGTGACGCCAAGCGGCTCGGCGAGCAGGCGACCGAACTGCACGACCGGCACGGCATCGAGGCGGAGGTGCTCGGCGCCGACCTCGCGACGGACGCCGGCATCGAGGCGGTGGCCGATCGCCTCGGCGACCGCAAGAACCCCGTCGACCTGCTGGTCAACAACGCCGGCTTCGGCAACAAGGGCCGCTATCTCGACGTGACGATGGCGGACGAACTGCGGATGCTCAAGGTGCACTGCGAGGCGGTGCTGCGGCTGACCAGTGCGGCGGCCGAGGCCATGCGGGAGCGGGGGCGCGGGGGTGTCGTCAATGTGGCGTCCGTCGCCGCCTTCGTGCCGCGGGGTACTTACGGGGCGTCGAAGGCGTGGGTCGTGCAGTTCACGCAGGGCGCGGCGAAGGACCTGGCGGGGAGCGGGGTGCGGCTGATGGCGCTGGCTCCCGGCTTTGTGCGTACGGAGTTCCACGAGCGGGCCGGGATGGGGACGGACAACATCCCGAACTGGATGTGGCTGGACGCGGACAAACTGGTCGCGGCGGCGCTCGCCGATCTGGCCCGGGGCAAGTCGCTGTCGATTCCGGACCCGCGTTACAAGGCGCTGATGGGCGTGGTGAAGGTGACGCCCAGGGCCCTGTTGGGCGGGATCTCGTCGAAGACGGGGCGGAAGTACGGGCCTCAGTGACATCTGCGGGTCTTGGCGGGGCTTGGTGGAGGAGGTGGTGCCGCGGCTCCGGTGGGAGTATGGAGAGAGGTACCGGACCCAGGGGGGCCGGAGGCGGCGCCATGACATTCGTACAGCTGATTGACTGCAAAACCAGTCGGTTCGACGAGATGAACCGGCTGATGGACACCTGGGTCGAACAGACCAGAGGGAAGCGGAGCGCGACGCACACGATGGTCGGCAAGGACCTCTCGGACTCGTCGCACTTCGTCGAGATCGTGGAGTTCCCGTCGTACGAGGAAGCGATGCGGAACTCGAACCTTCCGGAGACGGACAGGATCTTCCGGGAGATGGTCGCCCTGTGCGACGAGATGCCGACGTTCACGGATCTGGACGTGGTGCGGGACGAGCAGTTGTGCGCGGACTCCTCGCGGCGGTTCTTCGAGGTGATCGCCACCCATGGTGAACTGCCCCCGCTCAACGACCTGTTCGTGGAGAGCTACCACGACCACGATCCGTCCAACGAGCAGGATGTCGTCGGGCTGGACGCGGCCCGGCGCGAGATGGAGATGTGGCGCGAGGGCTTCGACTTCGCGTTCACCGTGCACGAGCAGATCGCCCAGGGCGACCGGGTCTGCACCCGCTGGACGTGGAACGGGACTCAGCGGGGAGACTTCATGGGGATTCCCAGCAGCGGCCGGAAGGCCTCGATGACCGGCACGACCATCCACCGGTTCGACTCGGACGGGAAGATCGTCGAGGGCTGGTGGGAGTACGACCGGCTGGGGCTGATGGGGCAGCTCGGGGCGCTGGACTCGCTGGAGCAGTAGAGAGCGTCGAAGCAGCCCAGCGGTCGCGGCGTGGAGCAGTCGGGGTGCGTGCGTACGGGGATCACTGACCGCCCGCGAAGGGAGAAACCCCCCGTTCCAGCCAGGAACGGGGGGTTTCTTCGTGCTGCGTGAGCTGTTGGCTCAGTGGGAGTGGCCGTGGCCGTGGCCACCTGCGGCCGGCTCTTCCTCTTCCTTCTTCTCGACGACCAGGGTCTCGGTCGTGAGGAGGAGGGAGGCGATCGAGGCCGCGTTCTCCAGGGCGGAGCGGGTGACCTTGACCGGGTCGATGACGCCCTGCTTGACCAGGTCGCCGTATTCGCCGGTCGCGGCGTTGAAGCCCTGGCCCTTGTCGAGCTCGGCGACCTTGGAGGTGATGACGTAACCCTCCAGGCCGGCGTTCTCGGCGATCCAGCGCAGCGGCTCGACGGCGGCCTTGCGGACGACCGCGACACCCGTCGCCTCGTCGCCGGTCTTGCCGAGGTTGCCCTCGAGGACCTTCACGGCGTGGACGAGCGCGGAGCCACCACCGGAGACGATGCCCTCCTCGACCGCGGCGCGGGTCGCGGAGATGGCGTCCTCGAGACGGTGCTTCTTCTCCTTCAGCTCCACCTCGGTGGCGGCGCCGACCTTGATCACGCACACGCCGCCGGCCAGCTTCGCGAGGCGCTCCTGGAGCTTCTCGCGGTCCCAGTCGGAGTCCGTGTTCTCGATCTCGGCCTTGATCTGGTTGACACGGCCGGCCACCGCGCCCTTGTCGCCACCGCCGTCGACGATGACCGTGTCGTCCTTCGAGATGGTGACGCGGCGGGCGGTGCCCAGCACGTCGAGGCCGACCTGGTCGAGCTTGAGGCCGACCTCCTCGGCGATGACCTCGGCGCCGGTGAGCGCGGCCATGTCGCCGAGCATCGCCTTGCGGCGGTCGCCGAAGCCGGGGGCCTTGACCGCGACCGCGTTGAAGGTGCCGCGGATCTTGTTCACGACCAGGGTCGACAGGGCCTCGCCCTCGACGTCCTCGGCGATGATCAGCAGCGGCTTGGAGGAGTTGGTCTGGATGACCTTCTCCAGCAGCGGCAGCAGGTCCTGGATGGAGGCGATCTTGCCCTGGTGGATCAGGATGTACGGGTCGTCGAGGACGGCCTCCATACGCTCCTGGTCGGACACCATGTACGGGGACAGGTAGCCCTTGTCGAAGGCCATGCCCTCGGTGAAGTCGAGCTCCAGACCGAAGGTGTTGGACTCCTCGACGGTGATGACACCGTCCTTGCCGACCTTGTCCATCGCCTCGGCGATGAGCTCGCCGACCTGCGTGTCCTGCGCGGAGAGCGCGGCCACGGCGGCGATGTCGGACTTCTCCTCGATCGGGCGGGCGGTCGCGAGGAGTTCCTCGGACACAGCCTTCACCGCCGCGTCGATGCCCTTCTTCAGGGCGGCCGGGGAGGCGCCGGCGGCGACGTTCTTCAGGCCCTCGCGGACGAGCGCCTGGGCCAGCACGGTGGCGGTGGTCGTACCGTCACCCGCGATGTCGTTGGTCTTGGTCGCCACCTCCTTCACCAGCTGGGCGCCGAGGTTCTCGTACGGGTCGTCGAGCTCGACCTCGCGGGCGATGGTGACGCCGTCGTTGGTGATGGTGGGGGCGCCGAACTTCTTGTCGATGACGACGTTGCGGCCCTTGGGGCCGATCGTCACCTTGACAGTGTCGGCAAGCTTGTTGACGCCGCGCTCAAGGGCGCGACGGGCGTCCTCGTCGAACTTCAGGATCTTCGCCATAGGAGCGGTTCAGCCCTCTCGGAAAACTTGGGTGAACGAACCGCGCCCCCAGCACCCGGCTTGTTGAGAGTCGCGGGGGCCAGGGGCGCAGTTCACTGCAATGCTGGTAATACCGGGTGAATTACTTCTCTACGATCGCGAGCACGTCGCGAGCCGAGAGGACGAGGTACTCCTCGCCGTTGTACTTCACCTCGGTGCCGCCGTACTTGCTGTACAGCACGATGTCGCCGGTCTTCACGTCGAGCGGCAGGCGCTCGCCGTTCTCGAAGCGACCCGGGCCCACGGCCAGGACGACGCCCTCCTGGGGCTTCTCCTTGGCAGTGTCCGGGATGACCAGGCCAGAGGCCGTGGTCTGCTCGGCTTCGAGCGGCTGGACCACAATGCGGTCCTCGAGCGGCTTGATGGCAACCTTGGAGCTGGTGGTCGTCACGATCCGACCTCCCCCTTCGGAGATCTCACGGGGTTAACTGTCTGAGGTGGCGACCAGGTGGATCCGTCGTCGCGGGTGCCGGACCTGCCCGTCGCTGTTGGCACTCTCCAGGGGGGAGTGCCAGACCTGAGACTATGACTGCGATTAGCACTCGGTCAAGCGGAGTGCCAATCCCGTCGTCGGTTGCGCGGGGTTTCCGGTGGTCGCGGAATGCGCTGAACCGGGTCGGGGGCGGGGTGAGCGCCGGTTCTCTGCACCGGCGTGCGGCGGTGGACTTCCGCCCCGCCTCCTGGATCACCCGCGGCAGGCCCGGATCGATCACCGTCCCCGCCGGTGCCGACTTCGTCCGGGTCGAGGGCACGGGCGTCATCCGCGGAGAGCCGGCCCCGTGGCTGGACGCCTCGGTGTGGATGCAGGGCGACCTCGACGAGCAGGAGCGCCTGTCGGCCGTCCGCGACGGGGACTCCCCCGCGCAGCGGGAGCACGTGGCGAACCGGCTGCCGGAGGAACTGCCGTTCATGCTGCGGGAACAGCCGTGGGCCCGGGCCACCATGGTCGTCGCCGGCCCTCCAGCCACCGACCACGACCCGGACACCGAAGTGGTCGTCGCCCCGCCGGCCGGTTCTGGGGCGACTCGGTCCAGGCGTCAGAGGTAGTCCTCCAGGCGGCCCACGCTCAGCCCCCTCTCCTGCACCTCCCGGAGCAGCCTCACCGTCCGCTCGACCAGTGGCGGTCCGTTCAGGTCGTCGTCCGGGCCCACCAGGAGGATGTCGCCCGCCTGGAGCCGCTCCCCCTCCGTCCACAGGACCACCGCCGAGACCCCGCAGTCCCCGGCCGCCCTCAGGGTGGTCGTGTCGTAGGTGCCGTAGGGCGGGCGGAAGAGCCGGGGGCGGATGCCGAAGCGTTCCCGGAGTTTGTCCTGCTGGCCGCAGATCTCGGCGCGCTGGCCGGCGTACGGCAGGCCTCGCAGGGCCTGGTGGTCCAGGGTGTGGTTCTGGACGTTCGCGCCGACCTCGCGCAGGCGGGCGAAGTGGGCGTAGCCCGGGCCCACGACGCTGTCCGTGAGGAACATGCTGACCGGGAGGCGCAGTTCGCGGACCAGGTCGACGAACCGGGGATCGCGTTCGGCGCCGTCGTCGTAGGTGAGGAAGACGACCCTGTCGTGGGTCGGGACCCGGTCGACGACCGGGGGAAGACCGGGGCCCGCCGCGTGGATCCGGGGGCGGGGGGACGGGGGTGGGGCCAGGGGCACACGGGCCGGCAGGCCCCAGCGGCGGTATGCGTGCGGGTCGTCGGCCGGGAAGTGCGTACGGGTGGCCTGCCGGGCCGCGTGGGCCGCCTTTCTGCCGAGGCGTTCGATGGGGTCCACGGACTGGGCGCAGCCGGTGACGGTTGCCGCCAGGAGCGCGGCGGCCAGTACGGCGGCCAGTGGGCGCGCGGTCACAGGTAGTCCTCCAGGCGGGCCACCGCGTACCCCTTGGCCGTGACGAGCTTCATGAAGCGGCGGACCATGTCGGGCATCGTGCCCTTCCCGTCGCCCTTGCCGCGGAAGTGGCTGAGGACGATGTCGCCCGGGTGGATGTCCCGGTCCCACTCGCGGTAGTCCCAGTGGTCGGCGAAGACCTCCTCGTTCCAGAGGGGTACGTGCTTCACGCCGCACGACTTCGCGGCGCGCAGGCTGTCCTCGTCGTAGTTGCCGTAGGGCGGGCGGAAGAGGGCGGGGCGAGTGCCGTACCGCTTCCTGATGACGTCCTGCATGCCGCAGATCTCGGTCCGCTGCCGTTCGTAGGAGAGGGCGGGCAGGTAACGGTGGTGGAGGGTGTGGTTGTTGAGTACGACACCCAGGTCGCGCATCTTCCTGAAGTAGCCGTAGTCCTCCTTGACCAGGTAGTCGCTGAGGAAGGCGGTGTACGGGATCTTCAGGTCGCTCATCATCCGCAGGAACGCCGGATCCTTCTCGGCGCCGTCGTCGATCGTGAGGAAGACGATCTTGTGGCGGGTCGGGATCGTGGTGAAGACGGGCGGCAGGCCGCGTTTCTCGTGGTCGTCCACCTCGAAGCCCTTGCGGGTGGTGATCCTCGGTTTGCGGGTGGGGGGCGGGGGTGCGGTCAGCGGGGGCTCGGTCAGGCCCCAGCGCTTGGCCGTGGCCGCGCGGGCCGCGTAGGAACGGCGCAGTTTCTGGGCGTATGCGTCGAGGGCACGCGCCGGGGGTGCGTCGAGGTGCAGTTCCTGCCCGGGAGCAGGGCGGGCGCTCCTGGGCGGGACGGCGCCTTCCGCGCAGGCGGAGGCGAGGGTGGCCACGGCGAGCGCGGCGATCCCGGCACGGACAATTGACCGGTTTTTGTATTTTTGTCCTACTGATCGCATGGTGCCGGATCTTCCCAGTGCGGGACCGGGGAACTCGGCCGACACCGCCGCCGGAAGCACTCCGTCCACCGGCTGGCCCACAATGAGCCGGTGAACGACCTCGCCGCACCCCTCTCCGCCTTCGCCGCCCTCCTCACCCCCGAGGGCCGCGCCCTCCTCGACGAGGTGCGCGGTACCGAGCCGGCCCGTGAACTGGCCGTCGCCACCCGGCTGCGCCGCGGGCATCCCGCCGAACTGGTCTCGGCGGCGCTCGGACAGGAACGGCTGCGGCAGCGGGCGGTGGCGAAGTTCGGCGCCGCGGACGCCGGGCGGATGTTCTTCACGCCGAACGGGGTCGAGCAGTCGACGCGGGCGAGCGTGGCCGCGTACCGGGCGGACCGGTTCAGGGAGTTGGGCGTGACCTCAGTCGCCGACCTGTGCTGCGGCATCGGGGGCGATGCCCTCACGCTCGCCCGGGCCGGGATCCGTGTCCTCGCCGTGGACCGGGATCCGCTCACGGCCGCCGTCGCGCGCGCGAACGTCGAGGCGCTGGGTATCGGGGAGCTGGTGGAGGTGCGGGAGGCGGATGTCGCCGATGTGGACACGTCCTCGTACGACGCCTTGTTCGTCGATCCCGCGCGGCGCGGCGGGCGTGGGCGGATCTTCGATCCCGAGGCGTACTCGCCGCCGTTGTCGTGGGCCGTGGAGGCCGCACGGAAGGCCCCGCTGGCCGCGCTGAAGATCGCTCCCGGTGTGCCGCACGAGGCGGTGCCCGCCGATGCAGGGGCCGAGTGGATCTCCGACGGCGGGGATGTGAAGGAAGCGGTGCTCTGGTTCGGGACCGAGCCCGGGCTGGTGCGGGCAACTCTGCTGCCGGGGCCGCGTGTTCTGGTCGGCCGAGGGCTGCCGAACCCGCAAGTGCGAGCGGTGGGGCGGTACTTGTACGAGCCCGACGGTGCCGTGATCCGGGCGCACCTGGTGGCGGAGGTGGCCGAGGAGGTCGGCGGGGGGCTCATCGACGAGACGATCGCCTATGTGACGGCGGACGGGTTGCGGGCTACGCCCTATGCCTCCGCCTACGAGATCACCGACCGACTTCCCTTCGGCGTGAAGAAGTTGAAGGCTCTGCTGCGGGAACGGGAGGTCGGAGTGCTGACCGTGAAGAAGCGGGGGTCGGCGGTCGAGCCCGAGGAACTCCGGAAGATGGTGAAGCCCCGGGGGCCCAACTCGGCGACGGTTTTCCTGACTCGGGTGGCGGGGGCGCCGGTGATGCTGATCGGCCGCCCTGTGCGTTGAGCTCCGCTGGTTCGGCGGTTCGTTAGCTGCGGGTCCGTGGGGGCTTGTCGCGCAGTTCCCCGCGCCCCTATGGGGCGCACTCCTGCGCTCTGGCTCGTAGCAAGTCCCGTTCTCGTTCGTTCTGGGTCAGTTCTGCTGCTCGTAGGAATTCCGCTCTTGCCTCCTTCTTGCAGCCCAGGCGCAGGAGGAGGTCGGCCCGGACGCTGGGGAGCAAGTGGTAGTCGCGCAGGGCCGGTTCGGTGGTGAGGGTGTCGATGATCCGGAGGGCGGGGGCTGGTCCCTCCGCCATCGACACCGCCACCGCCCGGTTCAACTCCACCACCGGGGACGGGGATCGGACCGCGAGGGCCGCGTACAGGGCGGCGATGCGGGGCCAGTCCGTGTCGTCGTAGGAGTGGGCGTGGGCGTGGCAGGCGGCGATGGCGGCCTGGAGGGCGTACGGGCCCGGGCCCGATGTCGTTGTCGTGGCGCCCGCCGCTTCGGCTCGGGCCAGGGCCGTGAAGCCGCGGGCGATCAGCATGCGGTTCCAGCGGGAGCGGTTCTGGTCCTTGAGGAGCACCGGCTCGCCCGTCGGGCCCGTGCGGGCCGACGAACGGGACGCCTGGAGCTCCAACAGGGCTGTCAGCGCGTGCACTTCGGGTTCCTTGGGCATCAGGCCCGACAGCACGCGGGCCAGCCGCAGGGCGTCCTCGCAGAGGGCGGGGCGCAGCAGGTCGTCGCCGGCTGTGGCGGCGTACCCCTCGTTGAAGATCAGGTAGATGACCTCCAGGACCGAGCCGAGCCGGGCCTCGCGCTCGGGACCGTACGGGACCTCGAAGGCGACGTCCTTCGTCGCGAGGGTTCGTTTGGCGCGGACGATGCGCTGGGCGACCGTGGCCTCCGGGACCAGGAAGGCGCGGGCGATCTCCGGGGTGGTGAGGCCGCCGAGGAGGCGGAGGGTGAGGGCGATGCGGGCCTCGGCGGACAGCACCGGGTGGCAGGCCGTGAAGACGAGGCGGAGCAGATCGTCGTCGATGTCGTCGGGGGCGGACGGCTCGACCGGCGGGGCGGTCGTCTCCAGGCTCCGGCCGATCTCCGCCAGCTTGCCGGCGTATGTCTCACGGCGGCGGATCAGGTCGATGGCGCGGTGCTTGGCGGTGGCCATGAGCCAGGCGCCCGGATTGTCGGGGACGCCGTCGCGGGGCCACTGTTCGAGGGCGGCGACCAGGGCGTCCTGGGCCAGCTCCTCGGCGATGCCTATGTCCCGGACGGTGCGGGTGACGGCCGCGATGATGCGGGGGGATTCGAGGCGGAAGACCGTCTCGACGGTTTGCCTGAGTGCTTGTCCGGGCGCGGAGTCGGAGGTGGGCTGTCGGGTCACAGCCCACCATCAGACACCGTCTGCGGCGATCGGCCAAGGACGACCGAGGGCGCAACCGGGGAGGGTTCGCTCAGCCCTCCGCGATCTCCCGCACCTCGCAGGTGACCGTCCAGTGCTCCTCGTGGACCTTCAGGAACCGCTTGGTCCACTCAAGGGCCTCGGCCTTGTCCTTGCACTGCATGATCGCGTAGCCGCCGACGATCTCCTTGGACTCGGTGAAGGGGCCGTCGGTGACCGAGAGCTTGCCGTCCTGCCAGTGCACACGCATGCCCTGCGCGGTGGGCGTGAGGCCGGCGGTGTCGAGCATCACCCCGGCCTTGGTGATCTCCTCGATCAGCTCGCCCATGCGCTGCATCAGCTCGGGGCTGGGGCCTTCGGCGGGGGCGGTGGCTTCGTCGATCTGCACGAGGGAGAGATAACGGGGCATGGGGTTCCTCCTTGGGCGGGGCCCGGTTCCTTTCCGGGCTCTCACCTGTGCGTCGAACAGGGCCGACCCGGATCGACACAGCTGCGGAAATTTCTTCGGGATTTTTTTCCCGGAGTCGTTTCCGCAGCTCAGAGGGGATCACCTCAGCGCAGCGTCGCCCACAGCTCCGCCGCCTCCGGCTGCTCGGCCACCACCCGGTTGGCATCGGAAGCCGCTGGCACCACCGGCATCGTCACCGTCTTCAGCTCGTCCGCCGACAGGCCCTGCAGGCTCTGGCCCAGGCTCATCAGCTCGCTGAGGGAGTTCAGGCCGGTGTCCGTGGTCAGGCTGGCCGTGGCCACGTCGGCGACCTTGTACAGCCTGGCCGGGCTGGTCAGCAGGTTCGTCGAGGAGATCTGCTGGAGGAGGGCCTTGACCAGTGTCTGCTGGAGGCCTATTCGGCCCAGGTCGCTGCCGTCGCCGATGCCGTGCCGGGTGCGGGCGAGGGCGAGGGCCTGGGTGCCGTCGAGGTGGTGTTCGCCCGCCTTCAGGTCGAGGTGGCTGTCGTCGTCGTCGATGTCCTCGTCCGTGGTGACCGTGACGCCGCCGAGCGCGTCCACCAGGTCGGCGAAGCCCGCGAAATCGACCTCCAGGTAGTGGTCCATGCGGACGTTCGTCATCGACTCCACCGTCTTGACCGCGCAGACCGGGCCGCCGACCGAGTACGCCGTGTTGAACATGACGCCGTACGCCTCCGCCGTCGAACCCCCGTCCGCCAGGGGGCAGGAGGGCCGCGTGACCAGCGTGTCGCGCGGGATGCTCACGATCGTCGCCTTCGTGCGGCCCGCGTCCAGGTGGACGACCATCGCCGTGTCGGACCTCGCGCCCTCGCTGCTGCCGCCGCCGAGTGCCTGGTTCCGCTTGCCGCTGCGCGAGTCGGACCCCAGCACCAGGATGTTCAGCGCCTCACTCGGCAGCGGTGTCGCCGAGGCGGACGCGCCTGCCGAGGGCAGCGACCGCGTCTTCGCCGGGCGGTTGTCGCCGAGCGCGCTGTTGATGTCGACGCTCTTGATGTTGCGGTTCAGATGCCAGTAGGCGTAGCCCGCACCCGCGGCTGCGATCACCAGGGTGCCGGCCAGCGTGAAACCGACGGCCTTCATCCAGCGCGACGACCGTCGGCCCACCTGTCTCTCCGCGCCCCCGTTGTCATCGGACGTCTTTCCCTCGTCTCCCGTCACACGGAAGAACGTACGTCCGAATTATTACGCGCAAGGGCCCCGGCCCGGGATTCTTCGGAAAATCTCACGCTTCTCAGGCCGGGATCAGGCCAGGATCAGCCGGAAATCACCCCAGCGTGACCGTCGGTGCGGGGTTGCTCCCGCTCCATGTCCCGTTGAACCCGAAGCTCACCGAGCCGCCACTGGGCACCGTTCCGTTGTACGAGGCGTTCACGCAGGTCACCGCCGCCCCCGACTGGGTGCAGGTGGCGTTCCAGGCCTGCGCGACCTGCTGGCCCGCGCCGTACGTCCAGCTCACCTTCCACGAGGACAGCGACCGGCCCGCGGAACAGGCGATCGTCACCTGTCCGGTGAACCCGGAGTTCCACTGGTTCGGGACGCTGTACGTCGCCGTGCAGCCCTCCGTCGACGGGGTGCCGCCGAGCGACTGGGCGATGGCGTAGTACGCCGGTTTCGGGGTGAAGCTCTCCGTGTACGGGGTCGCCGCGCCGTATCCGTCGAACACGTCCGGGATCCAGGAGTCGGAGTCCGTGAAGCCCCAGACCGTCACGCCGGTGCACCGGGTCACGGCCACACACGCGTTCATGACGGCCTTGTAGTCGGCCGCCTGCTGGGTCAACTTGGCATCTGTGGCGGGCAGTTGCATACGGATGTCCAGCTCCGTGATCGCCACGTCGACGCCCAGATCGGCGAACCGCTGGATGTTCTGCTGGAGGGTCGAGGGGTACTGACCGAGGATCAGGTGCGCCTGCAGACCCACTCCGTCGATCGGGATCCCGCGCTCCTTCAGGGACTTGACCAGGTTGTAGAGAGCCGTGCTCTTCGCGTTGACGCCCTCGACGTTGTAGTCGTTGATGTAGAGCTTCGCCGTCGGGTCGGCCGCCCTCGCCCAGGTCAGGGACTGCGCGATGTAGTCGGTGCCGAGGTTGTTCGACCAGAGCGTCGAGCGGTAGGTGCCGTCCTCGTTGAAGGGCTCGTTCACCACGTCCCAGGCGGCCAACTTGCCCTTGTAGCGCGTGACTTCGGTGGTGATGTGGTCCTGGAGGATCGTGCTGAGCTGGGCCGGCGTCCAGGTGCCGTTGGCCAGCCAGCCCGGGTTCTGACTGTGCCAGACCAGGGTGTGGCCACGTACCTGCTGGTTGTGGGCCTGGGCGAAGGCGACGATCTGGTCGGCCTCGGTCCAGTTGTAGGTGCCCCGGCTGGGCTCCACGGACTCCCACTTCATGGCGTTGCCGGGGGTGAGCGAGTTGAACTGGGCGCCGGCCAGGTCGCCGTATGTTCCCGTGAGCTTGGAGCCGGTGACGGCTGTGCCCATGACTTTGCCCTTGGCGGTGGCGAGGTCGCGCAGCGGGGGGTCGGCGGCGGTTGCCGTCCCGGCGAGGAGCAGCGTGGTGGTGATCGCTGCGCCGGTGAGGAGGGCCAGCAGGCGTGGACGTAAAGCTGTTCTGGAGGGGCTCATTGCAGGTGCCTCCGAAAGTTTCGGCTGTTCAACCGATTGACTTCGGTGCAGTTTGGGGGGTCTTGCGTCACTCGTCAATACAGTTGTGCGTCCAAGGGGCCGGTGGGTCTCTGCGGGCGCGTTGTGGTTTGTCGCGCGGTTCCCCGCGCCCCCGATCAGGCCGGTGGTTCGGCTGCGGGTGCGTCGTGGTTGTTCGCGCCCACGCGGCGGAGCCGCAAATCGATACAGCCCCGCGCCCCTGGGTACGTTGCCCTGCCCCCTCTAGACCGCCGGCGGCGCGGCCGTGCTGTTGCGTACCACCAGGCTTGTTGCCAGTTCCACCCTTGTCGCGCCGGACGTGCCGTCCTCCCGGCCCAGGTTCAGGACCAGCTTGGCCGCCGTTTCCGCCATTTCCATCAAGGGCTGACGGACGGTCGTCAGCGGGGGGCCGACCAGACGGGCGATCGGCAGGTCGTCGAAGCCGACCACGCTCAGGTCCTCCGGGATGCGCAGGCCGAGTTCGCGGGCCGCCTCGTACAGGCCGAGGGCCTGGAGGTCGTTGCCGGCGAAGACGGCGGTCGGGGGGTTCGGGGAGCGCAGGAGTTCGAGGCCGGCTCGGTAACCCGTCTCGTGGTGGAAGTCGCCCACCTTGAGCAGGGCGGGGTCGACCGGGAGGCCCGCCGTCTCCAGCGCCGCGCGGTAGCCGTCGACGCGGGCGCGGCTGCACATCATCCGGGAGGGGCCGCTGATCGACGCGATGCGGGTGTGGCCGAGTTCGACGAGGTGGCGGGTGGCCGCCAGACCGCCCTGCCAGTTGGTGGCGCCGACCGAGGGCACGTTGTCGCCGGGGTCACCCGCCGGGTCCATCACCACGAACGGGATGGAGCGGCTCGTCAGCAGTGCCCGCTGTGACTCGTCGAGGCCCGAAAGGACGAGGATCACGCCGTGCGGGCGGCGGGCGGCGACCTGGTCGGCCCAGGTGCGGCCCGGGGTGAGGCGGCCCGCGCTCTCCGAGAGGACGACGCTCAGCCCCTCCTCCCGCGCCGCGTTCTCCACGCCCCGGATGACCTCCATCGCCCACGCGCTCTCCAGCTCGTGGAAGACCAGGTCGATCAGCGGGGAGCGGGTCGCCTCGGCGCGCCGGCGCCGGTAGCCGTACGCCCGCAACAGGTCCTCGACGCGGGTCCGGGTTCCGGGGGCGACATCTGCGCGGCCGTTGAGCACCTTCGAAACAGTCGGAGCGGAGACACCTGCCTCGCGGGCGATCTCGGCGAGCGTCGCGGTCTGGGTGGACTGCGGTGTCGTCTGCGTTTCAACGGGTTTCGAGGGTCTCATGGCCGCGATCGTATCCCTGCGCGACCTCTTGACGAAGACCCTGTCCCCCCATAAATTTCCGGAACATTCGACGTACCACCCGAAAGATTCGTACAGAGACTCGTTCAGGTTTCGTTCAGAACATTCGCGAGAGGTGCAGTCATGGAGTCGAACAGAGGGCGGTCCACAGGGTCCGCCGGTACGGCGTTCAGCAGGCGCTGGGTGCTCGGTGCCGGCGCCTCCGCCCTGCTCACCACCGGCCTCAGCGCCTGCGGCTCGGGTGAGGGTTCGGGCGGTGGCGGGGACACGATCACCGCGTTCGTGTACGGGGACGACGCCGTGAAGGTGCAGGCCGCGGCGGTCACGCGGTTCAACAGGTCGGCCGCCAGCAAGACGGCCAAGGGCAAGGTCAAGCTGGAGAAGATCCCGGGCTCGGACTACCTGCCCAAGCTGCGTACGGCGATGGGGTCGCCCAGTGCCCCGGACGTCTTCTTCAACTGGGGCGGCGGCTCCATCAAGGCGTACCAGGAGGCCGACAAGATCGTCGACCTGACCGACGTCATCGAGAACGACCCGGTGCTGAAGAACGGCTTCCTGCCCTCCGTACTCGCCGCCGGTGATCTCAAGGGCCGTCACTACGGCATACCGATGCGCGGTATGCAGCCGGTGATCCTCTTCTACAACAAGACCGTCTTCGCCGAGCAGAAGCTCCAACCGCCCACCACCTGGGACCAGTTGCTCGACATCAACACCAAGCTGAAGAAGGCGGGCATCACCCCGTTCGCCCTCGGCGGCTCCGACCTCTGGCCCGAACTGATGTGGCTGGAGTACCTGGTGGACCGTATCGGCGGCCCCGAGGTCTTCCGGCGCATCCAGGACGGCGACGCGGAGGGCTGGGGCGACCCGGCGGTCCTGAAGGCCGCCGAGATGGTGAAGGAACTCGTCGACGACGGCGCCTTCGGCTCCAAGTTCACCTCGGTGTCGTACGTCAACGGCGGTGCTCCGGCGGTGTTCGCCAAGGGCAAGGCGGCGATGCACCTGATGGGCTCGTGGGAGTACTCGACGCAGCTCGGCAAGTTCCCCGACTTCGCCAAGTCGAACCTGGGCTGGGCGGCCTTCCCGAAGATCGAGGACGGCGTCGGCGATGTCCGCAACGTCGTCGGCAACCCCACCAACTACTGGTCGATCAACCCCCGTACGCAGAACAGGGACGCGGCGATCGCGTTCCTCAAGGACTGCGCGTCCGAGGCGTACGCGAAGGACCTGGTCGCCCTCGGCGATGTCCCGACCACCTCGAACGCGGCGGCGCTGCTGTCCTCGGCGCCCAACCCCGAGTACGCCAGGTTCCAGTACGACCTGGTCCAGCAGGCACCCGCGTTCACGCTCTCCTGGGACCAGGCGCTCGGCGACGAGCTGGGCACCAAGATGCACACGGAGATCGGGAAGCTGTTCACGGGCAAGTCGGCGCCCAGCGAGTTCGTGTCGGCCTGCAAGGGGCTGAAGTGAGCTCGACGGTCACCTCCGGGGGCGAGAGGGTTCAGCGGGGCAAGGTGCGGGCCGGGCGGCCGGGTGCCGTCTGGGCGCTCCCCGCGGTGCTCTTCTTCACCTTCTTCGCGGTCGTCCCGATGGCCCTGGCCTTCTATCTCTCCTTCACCAAGTGGGACGGCCTCGGCGACCCGAAGCCGGTCGGTCTCGCCAACTGGCAGAAACTGCTGGACGATCCACGGCTGACGCAGTCGCTCACACTCACCGTCCTTCTCACCGCGGCGAGTTGGGCGTTCCAGACCGTCGTGGCGCTGCTGCTCGGGGTCTGGGCGGCGGGCCGGCAACGCAACCGGGCCGTCCTCTCGGCGATCTTCTTCGTCCCGTTCCTGCTCTCCTCGACCGCCATCTCGGTCCTCTTCTACGCCCTGCTCGACCCGAACTTCGGCATCATCCAGAAGGACACGCTGGGCTCGTCCAGCGGCGCGTTCCTCGCGATCGTGTTCGTCGGCGGCTGGCAGTTCATCCCGTTCCACACGCTGATCTACCAGGGCGGGGCCCGCCAGATCCCCCCGGTCCTCTATCAGGCGGCGGCGATCGACGGCGCGGGCCGCTACCGCCAGTTCTTCTCGATCACGCTGCCGCAACTGCGCCACACCATCACCACGTCGACCGTACTGATCGTCGTCGGTTCGCTGACGTACTTCGAGACGGTGCTGATCCTGACGAAGGGCGGCCCGGGCACGGACACGGCGATCCTGCCGTACCTGATGTACGAGGCGGGCTTCAAGACGTACGACTTCGGCTACGCGAGCGCCATCGCGTCCGCGCTCGTGCTGGCCGCGACCGGTCTGTCCCTGATCCTCATCCGGCTCACCGGCTTCGGCGGCATGCGCAGTACGCGCGAAGGGATGTGACGGAGTGTCACACGACACGCTTCCCCGTCCCACGACGACCGACAAACGCCCGGAACGACGCCGGCCGGAGGGTCTCCGCCGTCGCAGGCACTGGACACGGCACGCCAACCCGCTGGCGGGCCTGGGCTCGATCATCTGGCTGGTGATCGTCCTCGTCCCGATCTACGCCATGCTGTCGGCCTCGCTCACCGGCCCCGACAAGGCTCTCACCGGCAACCCCCTGAAGCCGCCCACCGATCCGACCCTCGACAACTACAACACCGTCCTCAACTCGGGCTTCTGGCATCTGCTGAGCAACACGGTGATCGTCGCGGTCACTGTCGTGGGAATCGTCCTCGTGCTCTGTGTCCCGCTCGCGTACGTGGCCGTGCGCACCCGCACCCGCTGGTCGGGCGCGGCCTTCCGGCTGTTCCTGCTCGGGGTGGCGATCCCGGCCCAGGCGGTAGTGGTCCCCCTCTACCTCCTCATCGCCAAACTCGACCTGTACGACAGCCTGTTGGCGGTGATCCTGCCGACGGCGGCCTTCGCGATGCCGGTCTCGGTGCTGGTCCTCACCGGCACCCTGAGGGACATCTCGGAGGATCTGTACGAGGCAATGGCCCTCGACGGCGCCTCTCCCCTGCGCATGCTGTTCCAGCTGACGATCCCGCTGGCCAAGGGCGGCATCAGCACAGTCGTCATCTACGCGGCCCTACAGGCCTGGAACGGCTTCCTCTTCCCCCTGATCTTCACCCAGTCCGACGAACCCCGGGTCCTCACCCTCGGTCTCTTCAACTTCGTGAGCCAGTTCGGCGTGAACATCCCCGCCCTGCTCGCGTCGGTCGTCCTTTCCGGCATCCCGATCTTCGCCGTCTATCTGGTGGCCCGGCGGGCACTGATCGGCGGCCTGATGGGCGTGGGCGGCAAGTGAACCCACGGCCGGTGAACTCACCTTCTCTGACAGGAGTTTCATGACCACGGCTCCCTGGCGTGACCGCGCCCTGTCCGCCGACGCCCGCATCGACGACCTGCTCTCCCGGATGACCCTGGAGGAGCGGACCGCCCAGCTGTACGGCCTGTGGGTGGGCGCCTCGACAGACGGTCACGGGGTCGCCCCGCACCAGCACGACCTGACCGCGGACTACGAGTGGGACGAGCTGATCACCCGGGGCCTCGGCCAGCTCACGCGCCCCTTCGGTACGGCCCCCGTGGACCCGACGCTGGGTGCGCAGGCACTGGCCCGCGCCCAGCGTCGGATCGTCGGCGCGGGCCGCTTCGGCATCCCGGCACTGGCCCACGAGGAGTGCCTGGCCGGTTTCACGGCCTGGCGCGCGACGGCGTACCCGGTCCCGCTGGCCTGGGGTGCCACCTTCCACCCCGAGCTGGTGGAGGAGATGGCGGCCCGGATCGGCCGGGACCTCGCCTCCGTCGGCGTGCACCAGGGCCTCGCCCCGGTCATGGACGTCGTACGGGATCCGCGCTGGGGCCGGGTGGAGGAGACGATCGGCGAGGACCCCTACCTGGTGGGGACGATCGGGTCGGCGTATGTGCGGGGCCTGGAGTCGGCGGGCATCATCGCCACGCTGAAGCACTTCGCGGGGTACGCGTCCTCGGCCGGCGCCCGGAATCTGGCGCCGGTCCGGGCGGGCGTACGGGAGTTCGCGGACGTGACACTCCCCCCGTTCGAGATGGCGCTGCGCGAAGGCGGGGCGCGTTCGGTGATGGCTGCCTACAACGAGACGGACGGCGTCCCGGCCTCGGCGGACCCGCATCTCCTGACCCAACTCCTGCGCGACAACTGGGGGTTCACGGGAACGGTGGTCTCGGACTACTTCGGCATCGCCTTCCTGGAGACCCTGCACCGCGTCGCCGGGACACCGGCCGAGGCGGCCCATCTGGCCCTGGCGGCCGGCATCGATGTCGAGCTGCCGTCGATCGGGAGTTACGGCGACGCGCTGGTGGCGGCGGTACGGGCGGGAGACGTACCGGAGTCACTGGTGGACCGGGCCGCGCGCCGCGTGCTGACGCAGAAGTGCGAGCTGGGGCTGCTGGACGAGGACTGGCAGCCCGAGCCGGACGGCCCGATCGACCTGGACTCGGCCGGAAACCGGGCGCTGGCCCGCCGGCTGGCGGAGGAGTCGGTGGTCCTGCTGGACAACCCGGACGGGCTGCTCCCGCTGGCCCCTGACACCCGGATCGCGGTCGTCGGGCCGAGGGCGGCGGACGCGCTGGCGATGCTGGGCTGCTACTCCTTCCCGTCGCATGTCCTGCCGAGCCATCCGGAGACGCCGCTCGGCGTGGACATCCCCACGCTCCTGGAGTCCCTGCGCGCCGAACTCCCGGACGCCAAGGTGACGTTCGCGGAGGGCTGCGCCACCTCGGACCCGGACACCACGGGCTTCGAGGAGGCGGTGGCCCGCACTGCCGAGGCCGATGTGTGCGTGGCGGTACTGGGCGACCGGGCGGGCCTGTTCGGCAGGGGCACGTCGGGCGAGGGCTGCGATGTGGCCGAGCTGCAACTACCCGGTGTTCAGGCCGAGTTGCTGGACGCGCTGGTGTCGACGGGGGTGCCGGTGGTGCTCGTGCTGCTCACCGGCCGCCCCTACGCGCTGGGCCGCTGGCACGGTCGGCTGGCGGCCTCCGTCCAGGCGTTCTTCCCCGGGGAGGAGGGCGGCCCGGCGGTAGCGGGAGTGCTGTCGGGCCGGGTCACCCCGTCGGGCAGGCTGCCGGTGAGCGTGCCGAGGGAGCGCGGGGGCCAGCCATGGACGTACCTCCAGCCGCCGCTGGGGCTGGCGGGCGGGGTGAGCAGCCTCGACCCGACGCCCCTGTACCCGTTCGGGCACGGCCTGTCGTACACCTCGTTCGCCTGGGAGGACTTCGCCGGGGACGGCCCTGCCGAGATCGGGACGGACGGGTCGTACGAGGTGTCCGTGACCGTCCGCAACACGGGTGCGCGGGCCGGGGCGGAGGTCGTGCAGCTCTATCTGCACGACCCGGTGGCCACGGTGACCCGGCCGGACGTCCGCCTGATCGGTTACGAACGGCTGGAGTTGGAGCCGGGAGCGGCGAGCCGGGTGACGTTCCGCTTCCACTCGGATCTGTCGGCGTTCACGGACCGCTCGGGGCACCGGGTCGTCGAACCGGGGGTGCTGGAGCTGCGATTGGGGGCGTCGAGTGCGGACGTAAGGCATACGGCGCGGCTGCGATTGGTGGGCGCGGTACGGGAGTTGGGGACGGACCGGCGACTGCGGTGCGAGACGGAGGTCGGTTCCGTAGGCCCGTAGGTATGTCGGTGGGTACGTAGGTATCTCCGTAGGTACGTAGACGTCCGTAGGTCCTGGCGCGGACGCGGCCCCGCCGACTCAGGGCACGGCGGGGCCGCTCAGATAGCGGCCCCGCGTGTCGTACGGCCAGGCGTTCGACACGCAGCCCTTGAGGCCGTCGATCTGCTGCATCATCGCGGGCGCGGGGCGTCCCGGTCCCGGGCAGGTCTCGTGCCCGCGGCCCAGCCAGTGGCCGACCTCGTGGTTGACGATGAGGGCGCGGTACTCGACCGGCGGTCCGTCGAACTCGGGTGAACCCAGCTGCCAGCGCTTGAGGTTGATCACCACGTCGGTGCCCGTACGGCAGTTGACCTCTCCGATGTGGTCCGCCTGCCGCACGTTGCACAGCTTGTCCGTGGTGTTCGCGGTCGCGACCCGGAATGTCAACTCGGCCTCCGCGCCGGTGACTTGACGGAAGCGGGCGCCAGACCGTCGCCAGCCCCGCTGGTCGTCGAGGACGGCGGCGATCTGGCGGGCGGCGTCCGCCGGGTCGACTCCCGCGCCGTCCTCGACCTGGACGCGGAAAGGGGTGCCGGAGGTAGGCCCGGTGACGGTGAGCGGGGCCGTCCTGAAGGTGCCGGGGCCGGACTCGGGGATGGTGGGCTGCGCGGAGGAGCCCTTCCCGGACCCTGAAGTGCGCTCGGCGTCGGGGGACTTGGGCGACTCGAAGGCCTCGGGAGACCCGGCCGAAGTGGAGTCGTCGGCCGGCGGACTCGTCCCGTCCGTCCCGACGGACGGGGTGGGCACGGCCGGTGTCAGGACCGCCTCCGGGGCTCGGGCCTGCGACGCGGTGTCCGGCAGCAGCCGGGGCAGGAGCACCGGCACCGCCGCCGTACCGAGCGCGGCGAGACAGACCGTGGCGCCGATCGCACCGATACGGGTCCGGCGCCTGCGCCGCCGCCGTAACGCGCTCAGTCGGCGCGATCCGTTCACTGCACGTCGTTGCTCACTCATCGGGGGGAACCGCCTGTCTCGTTCGTACTGCCGGTACTGCTCGAATCGGTCGCCGAGGAGGGCTCGGCGCTGGAGGGCTCGGCTGTGGAGGGCGGGGCGAGGGAGGGACCGGTCGTGGATTCCGTCCCGTCTCCCGCCGCGTCCTCCGCTTCGTACTTCGCCTGCAGCACCTCGTACTTCGCCTCGGCCAGCAGCGCCGACGTGCTCGCCGCGGCCACCAGCTGGTCGATGCCGACGGGTGGGGAGACCCTGGCGTCGCTGTCCGGGCCGACGGTCAGCTCGACGGTGCTGTCCGCGTAGAGGTAGCTGACGCTGACGGACCGGACGCCCCACAGGTCGGGGCCCGACACGACGACCCGCCCCTCGATCCGGCCGGGCAGCCACGCCGTACGGCAGGTCATGGCCGCCTTGGGCGGTTCCGGGCAGTCGACGAGGGCGTCCACCCCGCGCCTGACCCGGAACGTCACCGGGAAGATGTGCCCGTCGATCCGGCCGGCGAAGAGATCCGTGCCGGCCGGGGAGACGGTCCCGATCAGGTCGCCCAGCGCTCGGGTCAGTGCCTTGGCCGTCCGCACCTGGCGGGCGGCATTCGGCGTCGGCTCGGACACCGGGCCGGGCGACGTCGTAGTCGGCGGCGTCGTCGTCGCGGAAGGGGCAACAGGCGGGGCGACCGCCGGGTGGGCGGACGGGGACGCGGGATCGCTCAGGCCTCCGCCCACGGTCAGCGCGCCGCTGAGCAGCGCCGAGCCGATACCCCCGATCGCGAGGACCCCGGTCACCGCGCCGGCCACGGCGGCCCGCGCCCGGACCCGGCGGCGCCTGCCGAGGCGTACCGCCTCCTGCGTCAGATCGGGCAGCGGGGCGAGCCCGGCGGCGGCCCTCTCCATCAGTTCCCGCAGCTCCCCGACCAGTTCGTCGTCGGGCCCGGCGTCCGGCTCGGGCCGGTGCGGTCGGCCCGGTGGCGTGTCGTGCACGGATGTTCCTCTCTGACGCATCGGCGCTGGCGGGATTCGGGCCAGGGGTAAGGGAGTTCAGTACTCGGCGGTGTACACATGGGCTTCGCCGAGCACCGCGCGCAGCCGGGTCAGGGAGCGGGAGCACTGGCTCTTGACGGTGGACTCACTGCACCGCAGCTGCGCGGCCACCTCCGACACGCTCAGGTCCTCCCAGTAGCGCAGGACGACCATCGCCCTTGCGCGGGGCGGGAGTTCACCGAGCGCGGCCATGAGCGTGACGCGCAGCTCGGGTCTGGGCGCGGCGGGCGCCGGGTCGGGGCGGGCGTGGGCGAGCAGATCGCGCAGCCGTCGCCTGCGCTCGTGCAGGAACAGCCGGGTCAGCACGGTACGGGCGTAGGCGTCGAGGTGCTCGGCCCGGCTCGCCCGGTGCCAGTGCTGGAAGAGCCGGGCCAGCGTGGACTGGACCAGGTCACGGGCGTGTTCGCGGTCGCCGCAGAGCAGATACGCCGTCCGGTACAGCCGCTGCCGACCCGCCCGCGCATACTCCTCGAAGTCCCGCTGCCGGACCGTCGCCGACATCCACTCTCCCTTTTCCTTTTCCCGTCCTGCGTATGGCTGTTGAGCTCACATGCCGCAAAGGCACACGTGCCTGATACGCATCACGCCCCTCACACGCCTCACAGGTCTCTGTCTCACCTGTTCTTGAGCGTGCTCGGGGCGGAAAGGTTGAAAGGAGTCAGGGAAATTTTCTCGTGGGCCGGACAACTGCCGTGGCCTGTGGGTTCAGCCGAAACGGCCCGCCACGTAGTCCGCGGTCCGCTGGTCGTGCGGGGCGCCGAACACGTCGTCGGTGGGGCCGTGTTCGACGATGCCGCCGGGCGTGCCCTGTTCGGCGAGGAAGAACGCGCACTGCTGGGAGACGCGGGCGGCCTGCTGCATGTTGTGGGTGACGATCACGACGGTCACCTGGCCGGCGAGTTCGTGGATCGTCTCCTCGACGCGGCGGGTGGAGGTGGGGTCGAGGGCCGAGCAGGGTTCGTCCATGAGGAGGACCCGGGGGCGAACGGCCAGCGCGCGGGCGATGCACAGTCGCTGCTGCTGGCCACCGGAGAGCGCGCCGCCCGGCTGGCGGAGCCGGTCACGCACCTCCTTCCAGAGGCCCGCCCGGGTCAGCGACTCCTCCACGATCTCGTCCTTCTCACGGCGGCCGGTACGTGTTCCGGTCAGCCGCAGGCCCGCCACCACGTTGTCGTAGATCGACATGGCAGGGAACGGGTTCGGCTTCTGGAAGACCATGCCGATCCGGCGTCGCGCGTCGGTCAGCCGCCAGGACGGGTCGTAGATGTCCTCGCCGTCGAGGAGCACCTCGCCCGCCAGCGCGGCCGACGGGATCATCTCGTGCATCCGGTTGAGGGTGCGCAGGAACGTCGACTTGCCGCAGCCGGAGGGCCCGATGAGCGCGGTGACCTGACCGGCGGGCATCGTGAGGGAAACCCGGCTGAGCACCTGGTGGCTGCCGAACCAGGCCGCCACGGCACGGGCTTCGAGGGTCGCGGGCACGCCGGCCGCACCGGCCGATGCCGGAGCCGGCACGGCGGGCAGGACGATCGTGTCGGTCACGGAGTCGGTGACGGATTCGGTCAGGGCGTCGGTCACGTCGGGTACCTCGTGTCGGAGAAGTCGGGGCGCGGAAGGCGTCGCGGCGGGGCTCACAGCAGGTTCGGCAGCAGCTCGGTGGCCCGGGTGGCGACCTGGAGACCCAGGACGGCGACGACCGGGGCGAAGACGATCCACGTCTGGTGCCGGCCCCACCGGTGCCAGGTCCACACCGCGGCGACCGCCGCGAGCAGCAGGGCCTGGAGCCACATCACCAGCGGCCAGGGCACCCCCGAGGGCCGGGCGAGGGGTTCCTCGGCCTCGGGCAGGGTGCCGGAGCGGATGACGGCCGCCGGGGTCTCGGCGGGCGCGGACACCAGATCGGCGTCGACGCGCAGGACACCGTCCGGCATGAAGCGCGGGCCGGTCGCGGTGACCAGCACCAGGCGCCCCTTCCCGGCGGCGAGGGCGGCAGGCGCCGGATCACCGGCCCGCCGTACGCCGGTGACCTGGTACTTCGCCTTGCCCTGGCCGGTGACGACGGTGAAGCTGTCTCCCGCCGTGAGCTCGGCCAGTCCCCCGAAGGGGCCGTCGTAGGCAGCGGCTCGGCCCATCAGCACGCTGGTGCCGGCCTGACCGGGCATCGGGGTGTCCCGGCGGTGACCGGGGCCGTCGGTCAGGACTGCGGAGTCGGTGCCCTCCAGGACGACCTGGGACAGGTGCAGGGCGGGTACGTCGATCAGCGCGACCGGTGTGCCCGGTGCGAGCAGCCTGCCCTCCTGGTCGACCTGCGCCACCGGGGCGGTGCCCTGGGCGAGTTGGTCGCGCAGGGCGTCGAACGCGGCCTGCTGGGCGCTGTGTTGCTGGATACCGCTGACCAGCAGCAGCTGTGCGGTGACGCCGAGCAGCAGGGCGGCGAGGCTGAGCAGGCCGCCCCGGGCGAGGTGGCGCACGACAGTGACACTCGCGACGCGTGTCCGGGACGCGGACGCTGCCGGTACGGGCGTGGTCTGTACGGCGACCGTCACGGCGGCCCGCCTCCTTCGCGGTTCAGGGGTTCGGGGAGTGCGTCGGGGGACCGTGGCGGCGGTCCCCCGACGGGGTGGGGCTGGAATCAGGTGGACTTGACGACGAAGTTCGGGCCGCTCTTCGAGTTCACCGTCGTCGAACCGGCGTAGAAGGCGTGCAGCGTGTGCTTGCCCTTGGCCAGCTTCGGCAGGGTGACGGTCACCTTCCCGGCGCTGAGCGTGCCGGTGGCGAGGATGCGGGTGCCCTCGTAGACGCGGACCGTCCCGGCGGGCGTGGTGCCCGTCGCGGTGGCCTTCACCGTGACCTTGGCGGCGGCCGTGTGGCTGATCGAGGCCGGGGCGGTGGCGGTGACGGCAGGGGTCGCCTTGGTGACCTTCAGGGAGACGCTCACCGAGGAGGAGTTGAGCTTGGCGGCGCCCGCGTAGGAGACGGTCAGCGTGTGCGTGGCCACCTTGAGGTGGTTCGACAGGCTGACGGTGACCTTGCCGGCGCTGTTCAGGGTGCCGGTGCCGAGGGTGGTCGCGCCCTCCTTGACGGTGACCTTGCCTGCGGGGACGACGCCGTGGGTGCCGGTCACGGTGACGGCGACCTTCGGGGCGACGCCGTACGCGGTGGTGGCGGCGGTCGCCTTCGTGGTGCTGGCGTACTTGACGGCGCCGGTCCAGGAGGCGGCGTCGCCGGTGCCGATCAGGTTGGCGGCGGCGACCGAGGCGGTGTAGGTGCCGACGGCCAGGCCCGTGAAGGTGTACGACGTGGTGGTGGCCGGGACGTCCTTGGTGGCCACGACGCCGCCGTCTGCGCCGAGAAGCGTCACGCGGTAGTCGGTGACGGGCTGGGCCGGGGCGGGGCTCGGAGCGGTCCAGGCCAGCTTGACGCTCGCGTCGCCGAGGGTGGTCTTCAGGACGGGCTTGGCGGGCGTCTTGGCTTCGAGGCCGCTGATCTCCAGGCCGCCGACCTTGGCGTGCTTGGCGAGGTTGACCGAGCCGTTGTACGACTCGTTCACGAAGCCGAACTTGGCGATGACGGCCTCGGAGGCGTCGGAGGCGAGGGCCGCCTCGTGGGTGCCGCTGGTGACGAAGACGTCGTAGAGGTCCTTGTCGAAGAAGACGCTGCTCGGGTCGATCGCCCGGGTCGGGACGACGTTGTAGACGTCGCGGCCGAAGGTGGGGTTCTCGTAGTAGCCGCCGACCGGGGCGAGCTTGCCGTTGACCGTGGTGACCGGGCTGGTGGCACCGGAGTCGCCGGGCAGCGTGACGCTCGCCAGGTGCGCACCGGCGGCGATCGCGGTCTTGCTGTGGTCGGGGGCGATGTCGTTGCTCTGCGCTATCCAGCTGCCCACGGAGAACGGCACGAGCGAGCCGTCCTGGGTGAGCGCGGCGTCGGCCTGGTTCTCCTGGACGGTCGGGATGCTGGTGTCGACCGTGTTCTCGGCGAGGTTGATCGCCCCGAGGAAGAACTTGCGGGTGCCGGAGCCGCTCTGCGGGAGGACCGGGTGCACGGTCTGGCCGTTCACCTTGTGGTCGCTGCCGGCCGCGTAGACGTCGTGCAGCTGGTCGACCGTCAGGGTGTCGAGGCCGGAGCCGCGGACCGCGACACCGACCGCGTCCCGGGCGAACGGGATGTAGGTGAGCGCGGTGCCGGAGACGCTCGGACCGCCTGAGGAGCGGGCGAAGTCGACCTGGCCCTTGACGGAGACGCCCGTCGCGTTGGGGAACAGGTCGCCCGTCAGCGACATGCTGAGCGCGGTCCGGCCGGGGCCGGAGCCGTTGGGCCGGGTGAACGTCGTGCCGCCCGTGCGGGTCTGGATGGTGGCGGAGCCGATCGCGTCGTACGAGGCGAGGCCGGCGCCGGCCGTCGACTTCACGGCGGAGCCGGCGTAGCTCTTCTCGTTGACGGTGTCACCGGCGAGGGCGTTCAGGACGTCCTGGGTGGTGTCGGAACCCACGCCCACGAGCTGGCGGAACGTTCCGGCGGGGGTGGGGTCGGCGGACGCCGGGCTCGCGAGAGCCAGCGTGCCGGACACCACAGCGGCGGCGACCATGGCCGCCGTGAGGCGCGTTCTGCGCATCGAGGTTCTCCTGTTGTGCGTCGTGTGGAACCGATGGATCTGGCAGATCTTGCGGGTATGGCAGGGTGGTACGGGCTGTCCGCCCCGACTGCGATTCGGGGCGGGCGGCCGTCTGTGGGGAGCCCCGGCCGGTGGGCCGGAGGCTCCGGGGCTCAGCCCCGGCCGGGTGGCAGCAGCCTGCGCAGCCGTTCCGGCAGGGTGAGTTGAGGGACGACGGTCACGGTGCGACCGCCGGGGAGCGGGACCCGGAGCGGCAACCGCAGCCTGCCGCCGCCCGCGAAGGGCGCCCCGATACCGGCGGCGGCGCCGAGCGCGGCGCCCACCGGGACGGCGTAGCGCAGCGCGTTGGCCGGGTCGGCGGGCGTGGTGCCGAGGGCGGTGGTCTCGACGGCCTGGCCGCCGCCGTACGAGGGCCGGTCGCTGGGCTTCGTGCTCGCGCCGCCGCCGGACGCGGCACCGACGGCCGCACCGCCGTCGGTCGCGGTCCCGGCCTGTGTGCCGCCCGAACCGCCCAGGCCGCCGGAGGTGCCGGAGCCTCCGCCGGACGTGTCGCCGCCACTGGACCCCCCGCTCGCGCCACCGGAGGAAGAGGAGCCGCCCGGGTCTGCGGACGGGCCGGTGTAGTGGGCGAGGTCGGTGGCGGCCTTGACGGTCCTGTCGCGGAGGGCCTTCGGCAGCGGTGCGTAGCCGCCCGGGAGGCGGCCCGGGTCGGCGCCGCTCATCTGGCCCTTGCCGGCCGCGTACGTCAGCAGGGTCGCGTAGTCCTTGCGGGCGGCGGCGTCGAGCTTCGCCGGGCGCACTGCCGCGTAGACGAGCTGGGCGAGCGGGTACGCGCCCTTCGCGGTGGCCTTGGCCGGGACGATCTCGGGGGCCTTGGCGCCGGACGCGCTCGCCGCGGCGGCGATGAGGGACGCGGGGGTCGGTGCGGTGAACCGGCCGGCGGCGTTGCGCAGCCGAGCGGTCTGGAGGCCGTAGCGGGCGGCGGAGGCCACGTCGGTCACCGTGATCACGAACCGGGAACCGACCGTCTGCGGACCGGGGGTCTTGTAGGAGGGCGGGCTCGCCAGCGGGTCCCAGGTCGCCTTCCAGAGGCTGTCGGCGCGCCGGGTGTGCAGGGCGCCGGCGTGCATGTCCGAGACGTACGGGTGGAAGTCGATCATGCACTGCTCGGCGGTGGCACCGGTGCCCGGCGGGATCGTGCACCACGGGTCGCTCTTGGGGTACGTGTCGATGGCGGCCGGGTCGAAGGCGAAGCCGGTGGGGTTCACGTCCGTGTTGGTGCTGAAGTACGGGTTGACCTTCATGCCCCAGTCGTCGGAGACGCCCGCGAGGAAGTTGCGGGCCTCCTTGTCGGAGACGATCCACTGCCAGACCGCGCGCGCCGAGTCGCTGTGCCCCAGCGCGGTGAGCAGGTCGGTGTCGGTGGCAGGGGTCTCCGGGACCGACAGTTCGGCGAACTCCGGGTTGAGCGCGATGAATTCGGGGTCGCTGGCCAGTCCGGCCGGGTTGTTCTTCGCCCAGCCGTAGCCCTTCGCGGCGGTGGAGCCGACGACCGCTCCCCAGGGAGAGTTGCGGTAGGACTCGGTGAGCAGCTTGGCGACCAGCCGGGGGGTCAGATCGAGCGACTCGACCTTGGTCCCGGCGAGTTTGCGGATCGCCTCGGAGGCGCCGGCCTTGGGTCTGCGTTCGACGGTGAAGCCGATGACGGTGCCCGAGAGCGTGGTCGGCGCGTAGACGGTGGGGTCCGCCGGGGCGGTCGTGCCCGGGTCCGTGCCCAGGGCCCGGGTGGTGAACGCCAGCCCCGAGGTGCCGTCGGCGATGAGACGGGCGCGGGTGTCGGGCTCGCCGAGTTCCGTGTAGCCGTACACCTTGCCGCTCGGGCAGAGGGCGGTCTGCCAGCTGCTCATGGCGTCGGCGGCGAGTTCGCTGCCGCCGGTGGCACGCTCGTCGGAGCCCAGCGCGCAGTTGGCGCCGACAGTGTTGAAGTCGAGTTTGACGGCGACGCGGTTCTTCCAGTTGGTCGCGGAGACCGGGGAACCGGCGTTGACCTGGCTGGTGTCGGCGTAGGGCTTGCCGTCCAGGTCGAGATGGCCCTGCGGGACGATGACCAGCCAGCAGGAGCGGGGCTTCACGGTCCCGTTCTGCCGGACGGGGGTGCCGCAGCCGAGGTGCGGGGCCTCGTTGGCGGTCTGCACCTCGACGTACTCCCGGCCGGTGCCGTCGGCGCCGGTGCGGGCGAAGTCGACCTCGTTGGTGGTGTTGCGGTTGAACAGGGCGTTGTTCTGGGTGCCGGAGGTGATCAGTGTGCCGTCGACGGCCTTGAAGGGGACCTCGCCGAGACCGGACACGTTGCCGGCTCCGTAGCGGTCGTCCTGGCCGTAGTTGGTGGGGGCGGCGCTGTAGAAGACCTTGCGGGTGTCGTCGTACTCGTTGCCGGGCCAGCTGCCCCGGTCGGTGGTCGGGGATGCGCCGTACTGGCACTGGGTGCGCGAGGGGCCGGGGTTGGCGGGGACGGTGCCGTCGTCGTCGCCCCAGCACTGCATGATCTGTACGAAGTCGGTGTTGAACAGGGTGCCCGCGAGGGTGGTCGGGGTGCCGCCGGTCCAGGAGACGGTGACCGCCTGGCTGGTGAGGTGCTCGGTCTGGCTGACGGTGAACTTCATGTCCTTGAACTCGCCGCGTCCGGAGACGGTGACGGCCGAACCGCTGCCCGTGTCGGCGGTCGCGGGCGGCGCGGTCTGCGCGACGGCGAGCCCCGCGAGGGCACCGACGGCCGCACCGGCGACGAGGCGCGTCAGCAGTCGACGTATCCGCTTGTTCGCCTTCACGTGCATCCTCATCGCGAGTCCCCGTCCGTGGTGTGGGCGGCGTCGGTACGGGAGTCGCCGTCGCCGCGAGCGCCGAGCGCCCGGGCCACGGCGGACGGCAGCAGGACCAGCCCGAGGATGAGCAGTGCCGCGAGGAGCATCAGGGTCTGGGTGCCGGTCCAGCCGCGGCGGCCGGCCACGGCGACCGGCTGGGACAGAGCGATCGTGCCGTCGACGGCGCTGCCGCCGCCCGGGCCAGTGGCGGCGCTGCCACCGGAGGACGCGGACAGCACCTGCCCGGTGTCCGGATCGACGGACGGCTGCCCGGTGCCGCCCCCGCTCGCCGCCGCGCCGCCCGCCGCACTTCCGCCGGCCGCCGAGCCGCCGGTGCTCCCCCCGGAGGTGGTGCCCCCAGCCGCCGTACCGCCGGTCGTGCCCCCGGACGAAGTACCGCCGGTACCTCCGGAACCGCCCGAACCACCGCTCCCCGATGCCGGTTTGGCGCCGCCGCTGCCCGTGGTGCAGGGCGCGGCGCCCTTCTTGTCGCAGGCGGCCGGGTAAGGGGCGGTCTCGGCAAGCCTGTTGCGGCCGTCGGCGCTGAAGGTGGGGTTGTTGCAGCCCTTGATGTTGATGTTCTGCGTCTTCACGCCGGGGATCCGGCGGATCTGGTCGAAGCCCGCCTGCACCAGGTTGATCGGCAGCGGCGAGTAGCCGAGCTGGGGCGCCTGCTGCTGGCCCTGGCACATGAAGTAGTAGGAGAACGCACCGAGCGTCTTGCCCTTGTCCTTGGTGAAGGTGCCCTGCACCTTCAGCGGCAGGATCATGTACGAGTAGCTGGACAGCGGGTAGTTGCGCTTGTCGGTGTCGTTGTAGACGCCTTCGAGCTTCTGGGTGAGGTAGTCGGCGGAGGCCTTGTCGGTGTTGATCCTCGCCTTGAGGAGGGAGACGGCGACGTTCTTCGGGGTCGGCTCGGTGTAGTAGCCCGCGTGGTTGAGGACCTTGGCGACGGGATAGCCCTCGTTGAGGGCGTACGAGTAGTTGACGTAGCCGATCGCGCCTTCGCCGTAGTTCTGGGCGACGTAACCTGCCACACCCGGGTCGCCCGACTGGGCGATCATGCCGGGGACGGTCGGGTAGTACGAGGTCTGCCCGCAGGCGCCCGCTCGGCCGACCTTGGCGCAGTAGGCCTTCCACAGCGACGTGTGCTGGTTGGCCATCCACATCGTGAACTGGGCGGTGGAGCCCGAGCCGTCGGAGCGGACGACGGGCACGACGGCGCGGTGCGGCAGCTGCAGCCCCGGGTTGTCGGCCTTGACGACCGGGTCGTCCCAGTACTTCACGACCCCGGTGAAGATCTTGGTGACCACGTCACCGGAGAGACGGAGGTTGGTGACCTTCCTGCCGTTGACCGTCAGGTGGTACATGAAGGAGGTGCCGCCCGCCACGATCGGCATGTAGGCGTAGCTGCCGGAGGACGGGCGCTCGGCGGCCGAGCCGTCGGTCGGGTTGGTCTGGAACGGGATGTCCGAGACGGCGAAGTCGACCGTGCCGCTGAGAAACTGCCGACGGCCGTCGGAGGAGCCGCTGCCTGCGTAACTGATCCGCATGCCGTACTGGTTGACGGCCTTGCGCCACTGTTCGATGGCGTTCTCCGCCCAGGTGGAGCCGGCCCCGGCGACCGGGGTGTAGCTCTCGGCGGCGGCGGGCGCGGTTGCCGGCCCGGCGAGCAGCGCGGCGACCACGCCGAGCAGGACGGCGAGAGTCGCCGGCGCACGCAGGCGCCGGAGAGCGGTGGTGAGGTGGCTGGGCATCAGTCGGTCTCTCCGGGGGCCGGTGCGGGGGTGGGTGCGGGTCGAGGGGTGGGCGCCCGGCCTCCGGCCGGGCCGTCGAACCCACCCGCATCACCCGTGCTGCTCTCGTAGTCGGGTGCGGGTGGCCCCTGGGTGACGTCCTCGCCGTCGGCGGCTGCCGCGGGTTCGGAGGCGGAGGCGGAGGCGTCGAACAACGACAACCCGGCCGCGGACGCGGGTACGTGCAGTTCGTCGAAGCGGGCGACGTCGCGGCGGGAGGCGCGGGCGGTGCGGCGGGCCTGGCGGCGGGTCTGGTGACCGGGGCCGCGTCCGCCGATCACCCGGGCGATCACGAACAGCACCAGCACCATGGTCATGAGCACGGCCGCCGCGCCGAAGCCACGGGCGATCATCTCCGGCTGCGGTGACTTGACGAAGTTGAAGACGGCCAGCGGCAGGGACACCATCGGCCCGGCGGTCGGGTCGGCGTTGAGCGCCGCCGTGAAGCCGGCGGTGAGCAGCACGGGCGAGGTCTCGCCGATGCCGCGCGCGGTGCCGAGGATGACGGCGGTGGCGAGCCCGGAGCGGGCGGTGGGCAGGACGACGTGCCACACCGTGCGCCAGCGCGGCGCGCCGAGCGCCTCCGCCGCCTCGGTGAGCGTGCCCGGTACGAGCCGCAGCACCACGTCCGAGGCCCGGATCACGATCGGCAGCATCATCACGCTGATCGCGAACCCGGCCGCGAGGCCCGACTTCTGCATACCGAGGCCGAGGATCCAGACGGCGTACACCATGAGGCCGGCCACGATCGACGGCAGCGCCGTCATCGCCTCGACGATGGTGCGGACGAAGCGGGAGAAGCGCCCCGGGATCTGGTTGAGGTAGACGGCACAGGCCAGTCCGAGCGGCACGGTGATCGTCAGCGCGATGGCGATCATGATCAGCGTGCCGACCATCGCGTGGGCGATGCCGCCGTTGGTCAGGGGATCGAGCGGGCCTGCCGCCTGCATGTCCTGGGTGAAGAAGTTGCCGTGCGGCAGGGCGTCCTTGCCGCGCCAGGCCGTGAACCCGACGACGAGGACGAGGGCGGAGAACAGCAGCGTGGCCGCCGTCCACAGCACGACCGTCATCACCCGGTCGCGTACGGCCTGCCCGTCCTCCTCGAACCCGGTCAACACCGCGTAGACGGCGAGGAAGACGAGATAGGCGGTGATGACGAAGCCCAACGTGCCGGAGAACGGGGCGAGTTCACCGAACAGCAGGATCGTGACGCACAGCGCGGAGGCGGCGGCACCAGCCAGCGACAGCACGGCGGAGCGACTGACGCCGCCGATACGGCGGGGTTGTTCGGGGGGCGGTACGGCTTTCACTGCTTCCGGCGCGACGGGCCCGGTGAGCGCATCGCACTCGGCAGAAGCTGCTTCCACGGCTACGACAGTCATCTCATGCCTCGCTCTGGGCGCCGGAGCGGGAGCGGGCCGCGACGGACGAGGCGGTGAAGTTGACCGCCAGGGTGAGCAGGAACAGCGCCAGGCCCGCCGCCATCAGCGCCGACATCCCGAATTCCGAGGAGTCTCCGTAGTGCAGGGCGATCAGCGAGGAGACCGAGTTCGAGCCGGTCTGCAGGACGTGCGGCTGGATGGTGAAGACCGGCGAGATGATCAGATAGACCGCGATGGTCTCGCCGAGCGCCCGACCGAGCCCCAGCATCGTGCCGCCGATGATGCCGCCCTTGCCGTAGGGCAGGACGACCGAGCGGATCATCCCCCACCGGGTGGCGCCGAGCGCGTAGGCGCCCTCCCGCTCGCCCGCCGGGGCCTGGGAGAAGACCTCGCGCATCACCGAGCACTGGATCGGCGCGACCATGAGCGCGACGACGATCCCGGCGACGAAGGTGGACGCCGTGTACACACTGTCGGAGGCGAGCGGATCGCCCGGCTGGACGCCGTCCACTGTGAACAGCGGTATCCAGCCGAGCCAGTCGGACAGCCAGCGCGACAGCCCGATCACATGCTGCTGCAGAAAGAACAGCCCCCACAGCCCGTACACCACGGAGGGTACGGCGGCCATCAGGTCGACCATGCTCACGAGGGTGCGGCGCAGTCCGCGCGGGGCCACGTCGGAGATGAACAGGGCCGTGCCCACGGCCAACGGTACGGAGATCGCCACCGCGACGAGGGCGATCAGCAGGGTCCCGGTGAGTACGGCGGCGATACCGAAGTTGTGAACGTCCGGCTGCCAGGCGGCAGTTGTGAGGAACGCCGGGCCCCGGGCATGCAGAGCCTGCCCCGCCCTCAGCAGCAGGAACAGCCCGACGGCCGCCATGACGGCGAGGACGACAACCCCCGTGGCCGTCAACTGGATCCGGAAGACCCGGTCACCGAACCCCCTGGCGGCGTACAGCCGCCGAGGCACGGGTCTGTCGGACTCCGGTCTGCCGGAACCCACCTGCGTGGACACCACGTACGCCCTTCAAGAAACGGAAACGACTCTCCCCACGGGCACCGAAGGCACCACGCGGGGAGAGTCAATGGCCGGATCCTGTCGTGCCGACGCGTCACATGTGGACATCACGTGAATGAGCCATGTCAACCTGGTGGGGCAGCTGTGGAGACAGGTCGGACATCACCCGGGCCGGAAACCGACCTTCTCCGCGATGAGCGGCGAGCATCTCCTACGGTGGGCTGCATGCCTTCTTCCCCGCCAGAGCCCAAGAGCCCTGAACTCCACCCGACAGCAAGGTCGTTCGGCACCGAAGCCACCCGCTACGACCGCGCCCGCCCCCGCTATCCCGAAGCCCTGGTGCAGCGCATCGCCGCCACGTCGCCCGGTCCCGACCTGCTGGACGTCGGGACCGGCACCGGCATCGTCGCCCGGCAGTTCCAGGCGGCGGGGTGCCGGGTGCTCGGGGTGGAGGTCGACGCCCGGATGGCCGAGTTGGCGCGGCTGAGCGGGGTCGAGACGGAGGTGGCGGCGTTCGAGGAGTGGGAGCCGGCCGGGCGGGCCTTCGACGCGGTGGTCTCCGCACAGGCCTGGCACTGGGTGGACGCGGTCGCCGGCGCGGCGAAGGCGGCCCGGGCTCTCCGCCCCGGAGGCCGGCTCACCCTGTTCTGGAACGTGTTCCAGCCCCCGCCCAAGGTCACCGAAGCCTTCGTCGAGGTCCACGACCGCGTCCTGCCGGACATCCCCAACCTCTGGACAAGGCCGGCCCTCGACACCTACTCACCCCTGTTCGCCGAGGCGGCCGACGGGATACGGCAGGCGGGCGGCGCGTTCGGCGAGCCGGAGGAGTGGCGGTACGAGTGGGAGCACCCGTACACCCGCGACGAGTGGCTGGACCTGCTGCCCACCCACGGCCGCACCAACGGGCTCCCACCCGCCCGACTGACGGAACTGCTCACCGCCACCGGCGCCGCGATCGACGCACTGGGCGGCGAATTCACGGTGGGCTACACGACGGTGGCCATCACGTCGGAACGAGCGGCTTCCTGACGAGAACCGCGGCCACGACGAACCCCGCCATGTGCGCGACGACTTCCACAAGGGGCTCCCTTCCGGCCTGCCGGATGCCAGCAGTGCCGGAGCCCGCAGAAGCGGGGGCTATTCGCCCACCACCTCGAACCGCCACCTGTGCACAGCCCTGCCCACCAACTCCGCCCCCGGCTCCGGAAGTTCGGGCAGGTCGGCGTCGAACTCCGCGTCCCACCAGGTGATGACGAGGACACGGTCCTGCGGAGCCCGGAGCGTCTCCCGGCGCAGGGGTTGTGCTGCCAGCTCCTGCGCCCTTGCCCACGCGAGGAGTTCGCCCCCGCGTCCCTCGACGGCCCGGGCCTCCCACATCAACGCGACGGTCACGTGTACAGGTTCCCCTCGCCCACCTCATGCGCATGATCGTGAGCATGACCGTGCCCCGGGACATGCGGGTCGATCACCGGCAGCGAGGAGTCCGCCGACAGGTCCCAGTCGGAGGGAGCCCGGTTGCGGGCGACCATCTCGGCACCCAGCGCGGCCACCATCGCCCCGTTGTCCGTGCACAACTTGGGCCGGGGCACCCGGAGTCGGATGCCCGCAGCCTCGCACCGCTCCTTGGCGAGCGCCCGCAGCCGCGAGTTGGCGGCCACGCCCCCGCCGATCATCAGGTGGTCGACGCCCTCGTCCTTGCAGGCCCGCACCGCCTTCCGGGTCAGCACGTCCACCACCGCTTCCTGGAAGGAGGCCGACACATCACGCACCGGCACGTCCTCCCCCGCCGCCCGCTTCGCCTCGATCCAGCGGGCCACGGCCGTCTTGAGCCCGGAGAAGGAGAAGTCGTACGCCGGGTCGCGCGGCCCGGTCAGCCCACGCGGGAAGGCAATCGCGCGAGGGTCGCCCTCCTGGGCGTACCGGTCGATGACGGGACCGCCGGGGAAGCCCAGGTTCAGCACCCGCGCGATCTTGTCGAAGGCCTCACCGGCCGCGTCGTCGATGGTCGCGCCCATGGGCCGTACGTCGGAGGTGATGTCGGAGGAGAGAAGGAGCGAGGAGTGGCCGCCGGAGACCAGCAGGGCCATCGTCGGCTCGGGCAGCGGGCCGTGCTCCAGCTGGTCGACGCAGATGTGGGAGGCGAGGTGATTCACCCCGTACAAGGGCTTCCCGAGCGCGTACGCGTACGCCTTCGCCGCCGAGACCCCGACCAGCAGGGCACCCGCGAGCCCGGGACCCGCGGTGACGGCGATGCCGTCGAGGTCCTTCGGGCTCACCCCGGCTTCCTTCAGCGCCCGCTCGATGGTCGGCACCATCGCCTCCAGGTGCGCGCGCGAGGCCACCTCGGGCACGACACCCCCGAACCGGGCGTGCTCGTCGACGCTGGACGCGATGGCGTCCGCGAGGAGCGTGGTCCCCCGGACGACACCGACGCCCGTCTCGTCGCAGGAGGTCTCGATGCCGAGGACGAGCGGCACGTCCTTGGAGTCAGCCATTGCTCTCGGTTCCTTGTGCAGAAGGGGCTGAAGGGGCTGAAGTGGCAGAGGAAGCCGAGGGGGCTTCAGGGACCGATGCCGCCGGGTCGCGCAGCCGCATCACCAGGGCGTCGACGTTCCCCGGCTGGTAGTAGCCGCGCCGGAACCCGATGGGCTCGAAGCCGAACCTCTCGTACAGCTTCTGCGCACGCACGTTGTCCACCCGGCACTCCAGCATGACCTCGGCGCACTCGAACGCGGTCGCCGCCCGCAGCAGCTCGGTCAGCAGGACGGCGCCGAGGCCGGTGCCCCAGTGCTCGCGCGCGACGGCGATCGTCTGTACGTCGGCGACGTCACCGGCGGCGGCCAGCCCCCCGTACCCGATGATCCGCCGGCTCCCGTCGGCGCTCTCGTCCTCGGCGACGAAGTACCGCCGGGTCGCCTCCGGTCCCCGCGCGTGGGCCAGGTCCGACCAGAACATGCCCCGGGACCAGGCGTCCTCGGGGAAGAGGTCCTTCTCCAGCTCCAGCACGGGCTCGATGTCCCACCAGCGCATCTCGCGCAGCACGGCAGTCGTCACTTGGGGGTGACCACCTTGTAGTTCTTGGGGACCTGGGCGTCGGGTCGGCGCAGGTAGAGGGGCCGGGGGGCCGGGAGTTCGACACCCGCCGCCAGCCGTTCGGCGGCCAGGGAGGCGAGGGCCGCCGCGGAGACGTGCTCGGGCGCGTGCGCTTCGGGGAAGGTGTCCGGGTAGAGCAGGGCGCCCGCGCCGACGGCCGGCAGACCCGCGACCTGGTCGGCGATGTCCGCCGGCCGGTCGACGGACGGCTCCGTGACCCTCGTACGGGAGTCGCTGTAGCGCGCCCAGTAGACCTCCTTGCGGCGGGCGTCGGTCGCCACGACGAAGGGGCCGTCCTCGACGTCGGCGGCGTACGCGAGGCCGTCCAGGGTGCAGACGCCGTGTACGGGGACGCCGAGCGCGAGTCCGAAGGTGTCGGCGGTCATCAGGCCGACGCGCAGTCCCGTGTAGGGGCCGGGGCCGATGCCGACGACGACGCCGGTGACGGCGTCGAGGCCCGTGCCCGCCTCGGCGAGGATCCGGTCGACGGCGGGCAGCAGCAGTTCCCCGTGCCGGCGGGCGTCGACCTGGCTCGACGCGGCGACGACGGCCGTCCCGTCGTGCAGGGCGACCGTGACGGCCGGGGTGGCGGTATCCAGAGCGAGCAAGAGCACGCGAACAGCCTACGGCGCCCGCGCCCCGCGCACGGCCGCCCCGGTCGGGGGTACGGCTGCTGCTACCGTCACCGCAAAACGGGACGTACGAGACGAAGAGGTGGGCGCTGGTGACCAGGAGCAGCTCGGGATTCGTGGCCGGGCTCACCGCGGCGGCCATCGTCACGGTCGGCTTCCTCGCCTACCAGGCCTCGGCGAACGCCCCGCTGCGTCCGGGCGCCGAGCGCACGTCCTCCTCGGAGCCGGTGACGGCCTCGAAGGTCCCCCGGGACACACGGCACCCGGGAGCCCTGCCGGCCGGCTCCGGAACGGGCAGGCGGGTCGTGTACTCCCTGGACGACGACCGGGTCTGGCTGGTCGGCGACAACGGCAGGGTGCGCCGCTCGTTCTCCGTCGCACCGGGGACGGTCGACCCGGCGCCGGGCAGCTATCTGGTCACGTCCCGCTCGAACTCGATCACGGGGACCGACGGCACCCCGATCGAGCACGTCGTGCGGTTCACGGCCGTGGACGGCGTGAGCATCGGCTTCAGCGCGGCGGTGGACGGCCCGGTCGGGCAGCAGGACCCGGAGGCACGCACGGGCGGCATCCGGGAGACCCGGCCGGACGGGGACGCGACGTGGGAGTTCGCGATGATCGGCGAGAAGGTCGTCGTGATCCGCTGAACGCGCTACGCGGCTTCGGGCCGCCGGACGGGCACATCGGGCACGCGCGGGGGCGTGGAGACCGCACGGGCGGCGGCGCCCGCAGCCAGCAGATCGCGCATGGACACCCCGGGAACCGCGTACGGCTTCGGCTTGGGCGTGTTCTCGGTAGCCGACATGGACGCCTCCTGGAGCTCGGGGGCGGACGTGGTTAGGTAAACCTAACCACGGACTGGATACCATGTGACCACGCGCGAGATGCCCAACGCAACATCTTGCCGACGGATTGTCGGAACATTCACGCAAACGTTCACAGGGCGCTCAGGTCAACCGTCGCCCAGCGCTCCCCCACCCCCGTGAGGGTGACGTGCCGCACCTCGTCCGTGGTGTCTCCGACGGCCCGGTGGATGAGGAGATGGAGCCGGTCGTCGGTCAGCTCCTCGACCTTGCCCTCGCCCCACTCCACGACGATGACGGACTCGGGCAGCGAGACGTCGAGGTCGAGATCCTCCATGTCGTCGAGCCCGCCGCCCAGCCGGTACGCGTCCACGTGGACGAGCGGCGGGCCGTCGCCGAGGGAGGGGTGGACGCGGGCGATCACGAAGGTGGGCGAGGTGACCGCACCCCGGACCCCGAGCCCCTCGCCGAGCCCGCGCGTCAGCGTGGTCTTGCCCGCGCCCAGCTCACCGGTGAGCATCACCAGGTCGCCGGCCCGTAGCTGCCGGGCGAGCCGACGGCCCAACTCCCGCATCTCGTCGGGCGAGTTGACGGTGAGCTCAAAGGACGAGGAGGACGGGGAGGACGAGCCGGCCAAGGAGGTGGCCAACGAGGAGGACGTCGGGCGCGAGGGCGACTCAGCCGGGTCGTCGTGCGCTGCTGTTGGTGCTTCCATAACCGGAAACCGTAGCCCCTGCCGGCACGGCACCCGCGCGGGTGAGCAGGTCGGCGAGCCGGTCGGTGACCGCCTCCGGGTGTTCCAGCATCACCAGGTGCCCGGCGTCCGGCACGAGGACCAGTTCGGCGTCCGGCAGCAGGTCGGCGATGGCCTCGCTGTGCTCGCTGGGCGTGACGAGGTCGCCGACCCCGGCCAGCACCAGCACGGGCAGGTCCTTGAAGTGGGCGAGGGCCTCGGTCTTGTCGTGCTCGGTGAAGGCCGGGTAGAACTCGGCGACGACGTCGATGGGTGTGCCCTCGATCATCCGCTCGGCGAACCGGGCGACGGCGGGATCGACGTCCCGCGACGAGAACGAGTACCGCTTGATGATGCCGGCGAAGAGATCGACGGTGGCCCGCCGCCCCCGCTCCACCCACTCGGCCTGCTGCCCCAGCGCCTTCAGTACGCCGGGCAGCACCCGCCTGACCGCGTTCACGCCCGCGACGGGCAGCCCGAAGTTGACCTCGCCGAGCCGCCCGGACGACGTACCGACGAAAGCGACCGCGACGACCCGATCCCGCACGACGTCCGGGTACTGGTCGGCGAAGGCCATGACGGTCATCCCGCCCATCGAGTGCCCGACGAGCACGATCGGCCCCTCGGGCACGGCGGCGTCGAGGACGGCTTTCAGGTCCTGTCCGAGCTGGTCGATGGTGAGAGCCACGCCCTCGTGCTGGGCGACTCCGCGCCCGGACCGCCCATGGCTGCGCTGGTCCCAGTACACGCAGCGGACGACACCGCGCAGCGCGGCCCGCTGGAAGTGCCAGGAGTCCTGGCTGAGGCAGTAGCCGTGACTGAAGACGACGGTGACGGGCGCCGGGGCCTTACGGCCGAAGAGCCGCCGCCGACGCGGGGTCAGGGCGGGCGCGGCCTCCGGGTCGATGTCGTCGACCTCGTAGTACAGCTCGGTGCCGTCGTCGGCGTACGCCTTGCCCGGGGTGCCGCGCAGCGCGCCGTACGGACCCGTCGAGTCGAGCGCGAGCCGCGCCCTCTCGCGCATGCCGCGCCCCACGGTCAGCCGCTCGACGGCGACCCCCGCGGCGGCACCGGCGGCCACCACACCTATGGCGACACCCGCGATACCGGTCGCCCGGCGCCATCCCCCGCCCGTCACCCCGGCGGCGGAGGCCACGGCCGCCGTGGCGGCGCTCGCGACGACCTCCGCACTGCTCTCGCTCACGTACCGCTCCTCGCTGGAAATACCACTGAAGTTGCCGGGCTTGTCGGAGTTGCTGAAGTTGCTGGGCTTACTGGGATTGCTTGGCTTACTCGGCTTACTGGACTTGCCGAAGTCGGAAGAGTTGCCGGAGTTGCCCGGGTTACTCGTGCCGCCCGGCCGGAGAACCCTTCGGGCGGCTACCCCTCTTGTTCCTCTTTCTCGTTCACGTAGACGCGGGGCACCCGGGTTCCGATGCGGGTGACGATTTCGTACGCGATCGTCCCGGCCGCCTGTGCCCAGTCCTCGGCGGTGGGCTCACCCCGGTCACCGGGTCCGAAGAGCAGGACCTCCGCGCCCGCTTCGGGCTCGTCGCCCCCCAGGTCGACGACGAACTGGTCCATGGCGACCCGCCCGGCCACGGTCCGCCACTTCCCGCCGATCAGGACGGGGCCGGTGCCGGAGGCGTGGCGCGGGATGCCGTCCGCGTAGCCGACGGGGACGAGGCCGAGGGTGGTGGCGCCGGGGGTGACGTAGTGGTGTCCGTAGCTGACGCCGTGGCCGCCCGGTACGTGCTTGACCAGCGCGAGCGAGGCGGCCAGCGTCATCACGGGCCGAAGGCCGAGGTCGGCGGAGGTGCCGATCTCCGGGCTCGGCGAGATCCCGTACACAGCCACCCCCGTCCGTACGAGGTCGAAGTGCGTGTCCGGACGGCTGAGCACGGCGGGCGAGTTGGCGAGGTGCCGCACGTCGGGCCGCAGTCCGTGCCGCTCGGCGTACGCGACCATCTCGTGGAAGCGGGTGAGCTGGGCGTCGACGGAGGGGTGTTCGGGTTCGTCGGCGCAGGCGAGGTGGGACCAGAGCCCGGTGACCCGGATCAGCCCGTCACGTTCGGCGCGCAGCGCGGCGGCGACGAGCGCGCACCAGTCGTCGCCCGGCTGACAGCCACCGCGACCGAGCCCGGTGTCGGCCTTCAGCTGGACGTGCGCGGGCCGCCGAGCGGCAGAGGCGGCCTCGACGACCTCCCGCAGGGCCCACATCCCGCCCACCGACACGTCGATGTCCGCCTCGACGGCGGCCTGCCAGGGCCCGCCGGGGGTCCAGAGCCAGCACATGACCCGTACGTGATGGGGAATCCCCGAGTCCGGCCGGCGCAGGGCGAGCGCCTCCTCGGGGGTGGCGGTGCCGAGCCACTCGGCGCCCGCCTCGACGGCAGCCCGAGCACACCGGAGCGCCCCGTGGCCGTACGCGTCGGACTTGACGACGGCCATCAGGGCCGCGCCGCGCGCGCGGGCACGCAGGGTCCGTACGTTGGCCCGCAGGGCGGCCAGGTCGATCTCGGCGCGGGCTCGCAAAGCGGCGGCCGGCGGGGCTGCTGTCTCACTCATGGCGCCCCCAGTGTCTCAGAGGGAGCGTGGAGCACACCCGCGGCTACCCCACCGCCCGCCGTCCCCACACGAACACCCGGTCGCCCGTCTTCAGAACGCCCCAGAGGGTACGGGCGTCGGCGAGCCGCATATTGACGCAGCCCATGGAACCGACGGTGGTGTAGATGCTGCCGTAGACGGCGTGGAAGGCCTGGCCGCCGCTGAAGAACTGGGCGTAGGGCATGGGGGTGTCGTAGAGCGTCGAGTGGTGGTTCTTGTGCTTCCAGTACACCTTGTGCCATCCGCCGCGCGTCGGATAGGCCGTCCGCCCGGTCCGCACGGGCACGGGGCCATAGACGACCTTCTTCCCCTTCTGCACCCAGGTCAGCTGCCGCCCGAGATCGATACAGGCGACGCGGTAGGTCCGTACGGGACATCTGCCGGCGGCGTTCGGATTCTTCTTCGCGGACAGCAGCTGCATACGGGACCAGGTGACCGGCCCGGCGAATCCGCTGTCCGGCTTGATCTTGTACGTGCGCTGGAACGCGCGGATGGCCCGGCAGTCGGCGGCGGACTGCTTCCCGTCCACCTTCAGTTTCAGCCAGTACTCGACCTGCCGCTGATAGGGCCCGGCCAGCTTGGAGCAGGCCACCTTCCGGGCGGCCTCCCCCAGGGGCACGTACTCGATGAGGTCGTACGTCCCCTGCGCGGCCTCGGCCGGCTCGACGGCGTCCTCCTTACGGGTGGGCGTGTACACCTGCGGCGCGAGCACCTGGTCCGGGGTGTCGAAGGTCCAGGGCTGGGAGGGGGCGGGGGGCACGCCGGGCACGAGGACCCCCTCGGGGCCGGCGGCGGGCGGCACGGGATCCGCGAAGGCAGGGCCGACGGGTGGCAGCACGGCCACTGCGACAAGCAGGGCGGTGAGCCCTCGGAGCACGAACGGTCGACTGATCATGCGATCAGGAGAACGCGAGGTTGACGCCACCGGGCTCAGCCGCGCGGCGGGGTCACCCGACCGTGCGCCCCAAAGGCCTATACGTTCCGAACATCCCGCCAGGCCCTCCCCACCCCCTCCGCGACATCCTGCGCCCCCACCGGCGCCCCCTCGGACGCCAGCCGCCCCGCCAGCCCGTGCAGATACGCGCCCACGCTCCCGGCGTCCAGCGCCGAAAGCCCCGCCGCCAGCAACGACCCGCCCAGCCCCGACAGCACGTCACCGCTGCCGGCGGTGGCGAGCCACCCCGTGCCGGTCGCGTTGACCCGTACGGCACCCCCCGCCGGGTCGGCGATGAGCGTGGTCGAGCCCTTGAGGAGAACGGTCGCCCCATAGCGGGCGGCGAGTTCACGCACGGCCGACAACCGGGCACCCTCCACCTCCGCGCGGGCCACACCGAGCAACGCGGCGGCCTCCCCCGCATGCGGAGTCATCAGCGTCGGCGCGGTACGCCCCCGTACCGCCTCCTTCTCCGCCAACCGCAGCCCGTCCGCGTCGACCAGCACGGGTACGTCCGCCTCCAGCACCTCGGCGACCGACGCGGCGTCGTCCCCGGCCCCGGGCCCCACGACCCACGCCTGCACGCGCCCCGCCTTGTGCGGCCCCTGGTCGGACACGAGCACCTCGGGAAAGCGGGCGATCACCGCGTCGGCCGCCGGCCCCACGTACCGCACGGCCCCGGCGCCACCCCGCAGCGCGCCCGCGACAGCCAGCACAGCGGCCCCCGGATACCGTGCCGACCCCGCCGCGATCCCGACGACGCCCCGCCGGTACTTGTCGCTCTCGACCCCGGGCACCGGCAACAGCCGTGCGACGTCCGCGTGTTGCAAGGCCTCCAGCTCGGCAGGCTCGGGAAGCACCTCCCCGAGCCCGATGTCGACGAGCCGCACCGTCCCGGCGTACTCGCGTGCGGGATCGATGAGCAGCCCCGGCTTGTGGGCCCCGAAGGTCACGGTCAGATCGGCCCGGATCGCCTCCCCCCGCACCTCACCGCTGTCGGCGTCGACCCCGCTGGGCAGATCGACGGCGACCACGGCGACCCCCGCCTCCCGCACCGCCTCGACCAACGGCACGGCATCGGCCCGCAGCCCGCCCCGGCCCCCGATCCCGACGATGCCGTCGACGACGAGGTCGGCGCGCCGGATCGCCCCCTCGGCAGCACCGGAACCTGAACCGGAGATCACCGTCCCGCCGGCTCCCCGCAACGCCGCGAGCCCTCCCGCATGCGTGCGCTCCGGCGCGAGCAGCACCGCCGTGACGCCCGCTCCGCGCCGGGCGAGCCGGGCCCCGGCGTACAGGGCGTCGCCGCCGTTGTCACCGCTGCCGACGAGAAGAACGACCCGGCGTCCGTACACCCGCCCCATCAACTGCCCGCAGGCGACGGCCAGCCCGGCCGCCGCGCGCTGCATGAGCGCACCCTCCGGCAACCGCGCCATCAGCTCACGCTCGGCCGCCCGTACCGTCTCCACGCCGTACGCAGTTCGCATACACCGAGTCTCCCGCACGACCCGCGGACCGGCCCGCAGAGCCCGCCGGACAAGGGGCCCTATCCTTCCGCGATCACCACGGCCGAAGCCACCCCCGCGTCATGGCTGAGGGACACATGCCATGACCGCACCCCGAGTTCCGCCGCACGCGCGGCCACGGTCCCCGTCACCCGCAGCCAGGGCCGCCCGCTGTCCTCGACGCAGACCTCCGCGTCCGTCCAGAGCATGCCCGCCGGGGCGCCCAGCGCCTTGGCGAGCGCCTCCTTCGCGGCGAACCGCGCGGCGAGCGAGGCGACACCGCGCCGCTCACCACTGGGCAGCAGCAACTCGCTCTCCAGAAACAGCCGTTGGGCCAGCCCGGGCGTCCGCTCCATGGAGGCCCGGAACCGCTCGATCTCGGCAACGTCGATCCCGACTCCGATGATGCTCATCCGGGCACTCTACGATCCGTCAGCCCTGTTCAGGAGCACCACCCGGCATAACCTCCGGATCCCCGGTGAACAGCTCCTCCGCGCGCTCCGCGGTGCCGACGCGGCCGAGCCAGTCGTCGAGGCGGGAAAGGTCGGCGCAGGTGGTGACGCGGTCGCGGATGTCGTCGGAAACGGGGAGCCGCCTTACTTCCAGCACGGTCAGAATCGTCCTGGCCTTCGCCTTCGCCAGGCCGTCCGCATAGCCGATGGCCCATTGCTCGGCGTATCCCGGCGGCCAGTTCTCGATCTTTCCTCGCAGATACGCGATCTCTCCGGGCGACAACCCCTCCCGTTTGAGGATCTCCTTGAGCCTTCGGTGGAGTTCGGCCATGGCTCGCCCGGGCGAGAGGCCCACCAGAGCCATGGCCGCCACAAGTCCCGTGGCGATGCCGGAGACTTCCTCTTCCAGTTCCGGGCTCATCACGCGGCGGCCCGCAGCTCGCACCACACGAATTTGCCGCGATTCCCGAATCGGGAGAGGGGCTGCCATCCCCAGAGGTCGGAACAGGCCCTCACCATTCCGAGCCCTCGCCCGTCCTCCGAGCCGACGAGCCGGCCCAACTCCTGGGACGGCTCCGGTGGTTGGGGATCGGCATCCCAGGCTCCGATGCGGAGTACGCCGGCCGACCAGCGGACACGTAGGGCGGCGGGGCCCTTGGTGTGGCATACGGCGTTCGAAACGAGCTCGGTGGCGAGGAGTTCAGCGACGTCGACGAGGCCGATCAGTCCGTGCATGGTGAGGATCAGACGGAGAGTACGGCGGCTGACGGTGACTGCTCGGAGGTCGTTGGGGATGTAGAGGGAGTACTCCCAGGACTCGGGGTCGGACGTGAAGTCGGGCTCAGCATCGATTTCAGGCATGCGTCAACTCCCGTTCAGTGGTGGGGGTTGCGGTCGGGCGGGCGGTGGCATGCCGCAGCCGTCGTGGCAGGACGGAGTGGTGCGCTTCCGGAGATCCCGGCATTCCGCAGAGTGTGCGTCGCGTCACCGACGGTAGGCGTAACATGTAACGCCAAGCAAGCCGATCGCGTAATTCGACTCCGAACGAGGAGCTGTTGATGCCCCAGAGGCGCGAGACAACCGCACGTCAGATGCGCCTGGCGATCGAGCTACGCAGGCTCCGCCAATCGGCAGGATTCACCACCATCGAGGCAGCGGCACTGCTCGGCGTGCAGCGCGTCCAGATGAGCCAGATCGAATCCGGACTCGTGGGCGTGAGCGAGGAGAGAGTGCGCCGCCTTGCATCCCACTACGCCTACACGGGCAAGGAGTTCATCGACGCCTTGGCCGCGATGGCCACCGATCGGACACGCGGCTGGTGGGAGGAGTACCGGGGCCTGCTGCCTAAATCCTTCCTGGACCTGTCCGAACTGGAGCACCACGCCAGGTTCCAACACCACGTGGCCATCCTGTACGTTCCGGGCCTGCTGCAGACGGAGGGCTACGCTCGTGCCGTCTTTTCGTCCAGGCTGCCCGAACTCACCCACGAAGAGCTTGAGTTGCGCATCCAGCACCGAAAGGCGCGCCAGGAGATCACCATCCCGTACAAAGCAGTGATCCATGAGGCGGCACTCCGAATCAGGGTCAGCGACCGTGCCGCCTCAAAGGACCAGCTCAACCGGCTCCTTGCGCTCTCCGAAGCGGATCACATCACCTTGCGTGTCATCCCCTTCGACCTGGACGGGTTCGCAAGCGCCGCAAACACGATGACGTACGTGGGCGGTCCCGTGTCCAAGCTGGACACGGTGGTACGGGACGCGCCCCATGGCTCGGTCTTCATCGATTCCGAGCCTCAGCTCAACATCTATCGAACGAGCTTCCGTAGAGTGGAGGACACGTCACTCGGACCCGAAAAGTCGCGTGACTTCATCCATAAGCTGGCAAAAGAGCTGTGAGGCACCCATGGACAACTGGCGGAAGTCGTCCTACTCCGGCGAGGGCGACGGCAACGAATGCGTGGAGATAGCCATCCCTGACACCTGGCGGAAGTCGTCCTACTCGGGCCCGGGCGACGGCAACGAATGCGTGGAGATAGCCAACTCCCCCACCCACACAGCCATCCGCGACTCCAAGGCCCCGACCACCCGCACCCTCACCTTCCCTGCCTCCGCCTACACCCCCTTCATCGACTCCCTCAAGTCGCCCGTACACGGCAGCGCACCCAGCTCGTCGTAGGCACCCAGGCACGCCAGAGGCCCCGCCGCTCGAAAGCGACGGGGCCTCTGGCACTGCATAACATGGGAATTGTGGAGATGGCGGGAATCGAACCCGCGTCCAACGGTGAGGAATCAGGGCTTCTCCGTGTGCAGTTCGCTGTGATTTTCTCAGCCCCGGCGATCACGCGAACAAGTCGCCGACGGGCTCAGTCACTGTTAGATTTCCCTCTTCACCCCGTGACCGAGATCAAGGTTTAGTCCCCTAGCTGATGCCAGGATCCGGGTCGGGAACACTCCCGGGCTGACACTCCCATTAGTGCGGAGCAGGCTCGTCGCTACCTGAAATCAGGCGGCGAGAGAGAACTGCTGCGCGGGAGAATCGCTGTTGGAATTGGCGATTATTTTTTTCGGCCTGTGGTTTACGAGATCATGGCCGCTTCCTCGACACGCTTCCCCTGCTTCGACATCCGCTGTCGAAACCGATCATCCCCATGTTGTTTTTTCAATGCCCTCCGAGGAGGAGTCCCCCGAGGAGGACCTGCGCACCCGCTGTGAGGTGCAGTCCCATCGTACGTGACCAACGCGAGCGCGTGCCACCGTATTCCCCGTGGCTACGCGTCGCGCTGCTTTCGCTTCGCCGCCGCGATCGCGCGGTCCGACTCCCGCCGGTCCTGCTGTTCCCGCAGCGTCTGCCGCTTGTCGTACTCCTTCTTGCCTCGCGCGAGAGCGATCTCCGCCTTCGCCCGGCCGTCCTTGAAGTACAGCGCGAGGGGGATGATCGTGTGGCCGGTCTCCTGTGCCTTGGACTCCAGCTTGTCGATCTCCTCGCGGTGCAGCAGCAGCTTCCGCTTGCGGCGCGCGGAGTGGTTGGTCCAACTGCCCTGGTGGTACTCGGGGATGTGGGCGTTGTGCAGCCACGCCTCACCCCGGTCGATCTGGACGAAGCCGTCGGCCAGCGAGGTGCGTCCCTCACGCAGCGACTTGACCTCGGTACCCATGAGGACCAGCCCGGCCTCGTAGGTGTCGATGATCGCGTAGTCGTGCCGGGCCTTCTTGTTCTGGGCGACGATCTTGCGCTTGCCGCCCTTCTCGCCGTCCTGGCCCTTGGCGGCCGTCCCGCCCTGCTTGGGCTGGGACTCCTTCGGTACGTACATTCCCTTGCTCATAGTGCCGCCCATTTTCGCACTACCGACCCGCTACCGGGAAAGTGGATTACCAGGGGGACCGCGAGGAGACCACATGGGACCTGCGTGGGGCCTACGAGGGATCGCCCAGCCCGCTCAGCACGGTCTCCGCCTGCTCCAGTGCTCCCTGGTCGGCTTCGAGGTCGGGCGTGAGGCCCACGCCGTCGACGCCGCGCCCCGACGGGGTGCGGTAGTGACCGACGGTCAGCTCGGCGACGGAGCCGTCGGGCAGTCGGCTCGGCATCTGCACCGAGCCCTTGCCGAAGGTCCTGGAGCCCACGACGACCGCCCGGCCACGGTCCTGGAGCGCACCGGTGAGCAGCTCGGCCGCGCTCATCGTGCCGCCGTCGACGAGCGCGACCAGCGGTCTGGTGGTGTCGCCGCCCGGATCGGCGTGCAGGGCACGCTGCTCACCGTTGACGTCGTACGTGGCGACGAGGCCGCCGTCGAGGAAGGCGGAGGCGGCGGTGACGGCCTCGGTGACCAGCCCGCCGGAGTTGCCGCGCAGGTCGAGAATGATCCCCGCGCCGGCCGGGGCCGCGCGTACCGCGCCGCGCACCACGTCACCGACCCCCTTGGTGAAGGCGGCGACCCGGATGACGGTGACCTTGCTCGCGGCCACCTGCCGGACTGTCGCGGAGTCCGTGGAGAGCTGTGCCCGGCGTACGGTCTCGCTCCACGCGCGCGTGCCGCGTTCCAGGCCGAGCCGGACGGCCGTACCGGCGGCGGCGTCCTGCGCGTCACCTCGGAGTAAGGCGACGACCTCGGTGACCGGCCGCCCGTCGACCGCCTTGCCGTCCACACTGCGCAACCGGTCTCCGCTTCGGATCCCGGCGACGGCCGCGGGCGACCCGGACCGCACCCTGGTGACCTCGATACGCCCGTCCCGCTCACGCCGGGCCCACAGTCCGACGCCCGTGTACCGGCCGTCGAGGGCCTCTTCGAGCTCCTCGTAGTCCCCCGGGGAGTACACCGCTCCCCAGCGGTCCCCGCTGCGGCTGACAGCGCGCTCGGCGGCTTCCATGGGGGACTTGCCGTCGGCCATGGCCTCGGCGGCAGCGGCGGCGACGTCCTCGTGGTGCCCGGCGGGGGCGGCGGAGCGGGCCGTGTCAGGGAGGGCCGACTTCGGCTCGGTGGGCTCGGGGAACGAGCCGGTGGCCGCGCCGGCGACCAGGACACTGGCGAAGAGCAACGTCAGAGCCGCCCCGCGGCCTGCACGGCGGGGCTGTGTGAACAGGTCGCGGCCCGACATGCCGGTGAGTCTAGGACAACGCGAAGGGCCGTACGGTCGGATGTCCGAACGGCCCCCTTGGCATGCGTCACACCTTCAGGTACTTGCGCAACGCGAAGAACGCGGCCAGCGCGGGCATCAGCACGCTCGCGGCGAGGATCAGCGGCAGCTTCGTCAGTACGGCGTCCCAGCCCAGGAAGGTGATCAGGTTGAGCTTCTCGGACAGGGCCATGCCGTGGTCGATGGTGAAGTACCGGCCGACGATCAGGAAGACACAGGCCAGCCCACCGCCGATCCCACCGGCGACGGCGGCCTCCATGATGAACGGCGCCTGGATGTAGAAGCCGGAGGCACCGACGAGCCGCATGATCCCCGTCTCACGCCGACGGCTGAACGCCGAGACGCGCACCGTGTTGACGATCAGCAGGAGTGCGACGACCAGCATGAGCCCCATCACCCCGAGCGCGGCCCCGTTCATCAGGTTCAGCAGCTCGAAGAGGTTGTCGAGGATGCCCTTCTGGTCCTGCACGGACTGCACCCCGTCGCGCCCGTCGAAGGCGGTCGCGATGACCTGGTACTTCTCCGGGTCCTTGAGCTTGATCCGGTACGACTCCTGCATCTGGTCCGGGGTGAGCGAACTGGCCAGCGGGGAGTCGCCGAACTGCTCCTTGTAGTGCTTGTAGGCCTCGTCCGCGGACTCGTACGTGACCTTCTCCACGACCGAGTCCATCTTCTCCAGGTCGGCGAGGATCTGCTTCTTCTGGTCGCTGGTCACCGCGCCCTTGGCACAGTTCGGGTCGGACTCGGCGTCGCTCTTGTTGCAGAGGAACACCGAGACGTTGACCTTGTCGTACCAGTAGCCCTTCATCGAGCTGACCTGGTCGCTCATCAGGAGCGACCCGCCGAACAGGGCGAGCGACAGGGCTACGGAGACGATGACGGCGAACGTCATCGTCAGGTTGCGACGGAGACCGATACCGATCTCCGACAGTACGAACTGGGCGCGCATGGCGAGCTCAAGCCTTTCCGGGAACTCCGAGGACCGTCGGCGTCACTGACACCAGTGACCGCCGGTGACAGTGACCGTCAGTGCTGGTAGCCGTAGACGCCGCGCGCCTGGTCGCGGACGAGACGGCCCTTCTCCAGCTCGATGACGCGCTTGCGCATCTGGTCGACGATGTTCTGGTCGTGGGTCGCCATCACCACGGTCGTGCCCGTCCGGTTGATCCGGTCGAGCAGCTTCATGATGCCGACGGAGGTCTGCGGGTCGAGGTTGCCGGTCGGCTCGTCGGCGATCAGCAGCTTGGGCCGGTTCACGAAGGCCCGGGCGATGGCGACACGCTGCTGCTCACCACCGGACAGCTCACCGGGCATCCGCTCTTCCTTGCCGCCCAGGCCGACGAGGTCGAGCACCTGGGGGACGGACTTGCGGATCTCGCCCTTCGACTTGCCGATGACCTCCTGCGCGAAGGCGACGTTCTCGGCGACCGTCTTGTTCGGCAGCAGCCGGAAGTCCTGGAACACCGTCCCCAGCTGGCGCCGCATCTGCGGCACCTTCCAGTTGGAGAGGCGGGCGAGGTCCTTGCCCAGGACGTGCACCTGGCCGTGGCTGGCGCGCTCCTCGCGGAGGATCAGCCGCAGGAAGGTGGACTTTCCGGAGCCGGAGGACCCGACGAGGAAGATGAACTCACCCTTCTCGACCTCCAGGGTGACATCCCTGAGGGCGGGGTGGTTCTGCTTGGGGTAGACCTTGGAGACGCTGTCGAATCGGATCACGGATACACCACGGACCATCGGGGGCAGGTGACCGTGACCATACGCGAACCGAGCACGCGAGTGCAGGCGCGGGAGTGCTTTGCACAAGGGTTGTGCCCTTTTGTGCCGATCGTGAGCGGGCTCACACGCTCGCCTCACCTCGACTGACCTGGGAAAGCGCTGGGCAGAATAAGGCGGGCCGCGCCGAAATCCGCGGAACCTGGCACAGTGGACGTGGAGTGGGGAACGGTTGCGTCCCCGGAAGCGTTGTGTACGTAGAAGCGGCGCAAGGAGGGCTAGGCGCATGACGTACGACCGATTGGTATGCGCGAACTGCGCGGCGCCCGTGACCGAGGGACGCTGTCGCGTCTGCCGGGCCAGCCGTCAGCGGTTGCAGGAGGACGGCCAGTTCGGCGGACTCAACCCGATGGCGCTGATCGCACTGCTGGCGGTGCTGATCGCGGCCCTGGCCCTGGTGGCACACCAGACCGCATAGCCCGAACACAGCCCTGACACGCATGGCTGAGGGCCCGGAGCTTGTCGCTCCGGGCCCTTAGCCATGCGCACTACTGGGTACTGGTACTGCCAGGCACCACTAGGCTGCGGCTCCGCCGCGGCCACCCACGAGGCGCGGGAGGACACGGAAGGCGACACCGCCGGCGATCATGGTGGCGGCACCGATGATCAGGAAGCCGGTCTCGGCGGCACCGGTCTCGGCGAGCTCGTCGCCCGAACCCTGGGCCGAGGTGTCCGAGCCCGTGTCGGTGAGGGCGGAGGAGCCCTCCTCCTGGGCGGAGGTGTTGGAGCCACCGTCGGTGTCGGTGTTGCTGTTGCCACCGTCGGTGTCGTCGCCGCCGGTCTCCGTTCCGCTGCCGTCGTCCGTCGAGTCGTCGGACGGGGTGGCGGTCGGGTCCTCCTCGGTGGGCTCGCTCGGCTCGGTGGAGGGCTCCGCCGGCTCCGAGGGCTCCGGGTCGGACGCGGTGGGCTCCGGGTCCTCGGGCACGGAAGGCTCGGGGACGGACACGGTGGGCTCCGGGTCCTCGGGCGCGGTCGGAACCCCGGTGTCGGTCGGGGTCTCTGCCGGGCTCGGCGTACCGGCGCAGATCTCGACCACGCAGTCGTCCTCGCCCGTGGCGGAGGCTATGCCCGCGGCGGTGAAGGACGCACCGGCGGCGATCACCGCGCCGGCCGCGATCCGCGCGATCCGAATCCGCGTCTTGTTCGTCATATGGCTGCTACCCCCATGTAGCTAATTCATCAGTGGAGCCGCGCTCGGGGCCGTGATCGACAGGGGCGGCAGTGCGCACCCCCGGTTCACATGCGCCCCAGAGATACGCATGCCGCGCTTTACCTTTCCGATTTTCCAAGAGCACGTCAAGGTCGTTGCGCGCGCAATGTCCACTTGCTCCTCGCTTGCCGCACATCAGACCCTGTGAGTGTGATGTAAAACCCAGACATCTCCCGACGCAAAGCAACCGCCGCCCAGTGGGCGGCGGTTGCTTTGTCGACAAGGCTTCCTGCGGGGTTCTACTTCTCCTGCTGCTTGCGCCAGCGAATTCCGGCTTCGAGGAATCCGTCGATCTCACCGTTGAACACGGCCTCGGGGTTGCCGACTTCGAACTCCGTGCGCAGGTCCTTGACCATCTGGTACGGGTGCAGGACGTACGAACGCATCTGGTTTCCCCAGGAGTTGCCGCCGTCGCCCTTGAGGGCGTTCATCTTGGCCTGCTCCTCCTGACGGCGCCGGTCGAGGAGCTTGGCCTGGAGGACGTTCATCGCGCTCGCCTTGTTCTGGATCTGCGAACGCTCGTTCTGGCAGGAGACGACGATGCCGGTGGGGAGGTGGGTCAGGCGCACCGCGGAGTCGGTGGTGTTGACGCCCTGGCCGCCGGGACCGGACGACCGGTAGACGTCCACCCGCAGCTCGGACTCGTCGATCTCGATGTGATCGGTCGTCTCCACGACGGGCAGGATCTCCACCCCGGCGAACGAGGTCTGCCGGCGTCCCTGGTTGTCGAAGGGCGAGATGCGCACGAGGCGATGCGTGCCCTGCTCGACGGACAGCGTCCCGTAGGCGTACGGGACCTGGACGGCGAAGGTGGTCGACTTGATGCCGGCCTCTTCGGCGTACGACGTCTCGTAGACCTCGGTCTTGTAGCCCTTCTGCTCGGCCCACCGCAGATACATGCGCTGCAGCTTCTCGGCGAAGTCGGCGGCGTCCACGCCACCGGCCTCCGCGCGGATGTTGACGAGGGCCTCACGGGCGTCGTACTCGCCGGAGAGCAGGGTGCGGACCTCCATCTCGTCGAGGGCCTTCTTGACGGAGGTCAGCTCCGTCTCGGCCTCGGCGAGGGTGTCCGCGTCGTCCTCCTCCTCGGCCATCTCGAAGAGCACGCTCAGATCGTCGATCCGCCCGCGCAGCGCCTCGGCCTTCCTCACCTCCGCCTGGAGGTGGGAGAGCTTGCTGGTGATCTTCTGCGCTTCCTCCGGGTCGTCCCACAGGGACGGCGCTGCCGCCTGCTCCTCGAGCACGGCGACATCTGCCCTCAGCTTGTCGAGGTCCAGGACGGCCTCGATCGACTCCATGGTCGAGGAGAGGGACTTGAGCTCTTCGGATACATCGACGACTGCCACGACACCAGCGTAACGGCTCCGCCGAGCGGCAGGATTTCGGTCTCGCCCGGAGCGAAATCGGCGAGGCCGGTGCAGCCCAGGCCTGTTTTCCCACCCACCCGTTTACGGCATCTATTCAGCGCGGGCCCGCACCACCCAGCCCGTCCGGCGTTTGAGGACGAGGCCCGTTCAGGGCCGTAGGGGGGTCTGGGGGCGCAGCCCCCAGGGATGGGACGGGTAAGGGCGGCGGGGGCGAAACCCCCCAATCACGGTGACGCCGGTGACGAGGTACTCGTCTCCTGGGGCGTCGCCCCCGCGTCGTCGCCCGACATGGCAGCCCACGTACCGACCCCCACCGCAGCCACCAGCACCACCGTGGCCGCCCCCAACGTCACCCTGCGCCGCCGCGCCGAAGCCCGGTGCCGCGCCGAGCCGGGCCGCGGGGCGCCCACGGGCCGCGGCACACGGGCCGTACCCAGCGCCCCGCCCGCCAGCTCGTCCGGCCCGGGCACCCGCATCGACGTGTGCGTGTCCCGGTTGGAGTCCGGCTTCGCACCCCGCACCAGGGGCACCGCACCCCTCCGCACCCGCTCCCCCGACGGCACGGCCACCTCGTCGTACGCGTCGTCCCGTGAACCCTGACCATGACCCTGGTCCTGGCCGGACTGCGCCTCGTCCTCCGAGTCCGGCTCGTCCACGTCCAGCGGCGGCATCCCCACCAGCAAGGGCAACTGCTCCCGCAGCCGCGCCCCCAGCTCCGACGCCCGCAGCCGCGACGCCGGCGCCTTCGCCAGACACTGCACGAGCAGCTGCCACAGCTCCTCGGGGATACCGGGGAGGGGGACCACCGTCTCCGTCACGTGCCGGCGCAGCACCGCGCCCGGGTGGCCGCCGCCGAAGGGCGTGAAGCCGGCCAGCAGCTCGTACAGGACCGTCGCCAGCGCGTAGATGTCGACCGCCGCGCGCGGAGGCAGCCCCTCGACGATCTCCGGCGCCAGATAGTCCGGCGTACCGATGATCTTCGTGGCCCGGGTCCGCCGCGGTGAGTCGATGAGTTTCGCGACGCCGAAGTCGGTCAGCAGGGCGGGGTGCGCGCCGCCGGGGCCCAGGGGGCCCTGCATGTCCAGCAGCACGTTCTCCGGCTTCACGTCGCGGTGCACGACCCCGGCGGCGTGTGCGGCGGCCAGTCCGTCCGCGATGTCGGCCACTATCGCGACCGCGGCCTCGGGGGCGAGCCGGCGCTCCCGGTCGAGCCGGGTGCGCAGGTCCGTACCCCGCACCAGGTCCATGACGAGCGCGAGGTCGTTGCCGTCGACCACCAGGTCCCGTACGGACACGATGTTCGGATGTTCGAGACCGAGCAGGGCGGTCCGCTCCTGCACGAAGCGTCCGACGAGCTCCTGGTCCGACGCCAGGTCCTCGCGCAACAGCTTGACGGCGACGGGACCCTCGGGTCCCTCGCCCAGCCACACCGTGCCGGCGCTGCCCCGCCCCAGGATCTGGTTGGCGGTGTACCGGCTGCCGATCTTCCGTGCCAAGACTGCTCCTACAGACGCGTGTTGCCGACGCTGCGCCGATCCGGGGGGCTCCCTCGGGACCCGTACCCGACAAGACCTCGACCTCAGCCGACAAAGCTACGCGTCCGGAGCGGCAACCTTCACCGCCGGGACGGAAATCACCCGCCAGGTGTCGACAAATCTCCAGAGTCGCACCGGAACACGGTCGGAGCGCCGCCCGCTTGATCCTCAAATGACCCGGCTACGACCGGATTGCGCGGACGGCCTCCCCGCGACCGGGAAAACCGGGAAACAGCCGGGCGACCGGCCCCCTACGGGTTCCCTGAGTCCCCGGAGCCGCCGCCCAGACCCTCCACCCACCCGCTGACCGTCTTGGTCCAGTCACCGAGTTGTTCGAAGAACCCCTTCGTCGTCCCGATCCAATCCTGCAGCGGGCTCAGTTCCCAGATCAGCCACGCGGCGACGAACAGGATGACGATCGTGAAGAGACACCCCTTGAGGCAGCCGAGCCCCGGGATCTTCATCGGGTTGGCGCTGCGCTGCCGGGGTTCCCTCGGCTCACGCGGCGGCCGGCCCTCGGGCTGCTGAGGGCGCTGGGGCGCTGGGGCGGGCGGCGCGTACCGCTGGGGCTGTTGCTGGGGCTGGTGGTGCTGGGGCGGCGGCGCGTACTGCTGGGGCTGGCCGCCCTGCCCCGGGCCCTGCGGATAGCCGTAGCCGGGCTGGGGCTGCTGGCCCCGCTGCTGACGCGACGGCGGAGGCTGCTGCTGGTACGGCTGCTGGTGGGGCTGTTGCTGCGGCGGCCGGCCCGGCTGGCGCTGGGGACGGCGGCGCAGGGGGTCCTCGCCGGGGTCCAGGTTCTGGATCTGCGTCTGCTCGTTGCGGTCCCGGGCGGCGCGCAGCTGGTTCTGCCAGGGGTGCGGCTCCTGGGGCCCGGCCCCTCCGGGACCGCCGGGCTGGTTCTGCGGCATGGACGGCAGGACGGCCGTGGGGTCCGCGGCGCCGACGGCGCCCATCGCTCCCACCGCGCCGGGCCCGCCGGTGTGCGGCAGCACGCTGGTGGCGGCGTTCGGGTCGTACGCCCCCGCGGCGCCCGCGCCGTACGGCAGCACCTGTGTCGGGTCGCCCGAACCGGGCACCACGGTCGGCGCCGGGTCCGGTGCGAGCAGGTGGACGACTCCCTCGGCCGCCGCGATCTGCATCGAGTTGGAGTGGACGCCGATGCCCTCGGCGACGACGCGCAGCCCGCGCGCGAGGTTCTCGGCGCTGGGGCGTTCGTCCGGGTTCTTGCGCAGGCAGCGCTCGATGACCGTCCACAGCGGTTCGGGCACGGTCGACGGGCGGCGCGGCTCGGCTGTGAGGTGCTGGTGCAGCACTTCGAGGGCGGACCCGCCGCCGAACGGCGGACGGCCGGTGACCAGCTCGTACATCAGGATGCCGGCGCCGTAGATGTCGACCGCGGAGGTCTGCGGACGGCCCTCGGCGGACTCCGGGGCGACGTAGGCGGGCGTGCCGACGAACTCGTGGGTGCGGGTGAGGCCCGGGGAGTCGGCGAGGCGGGCGATGCCGAAGTCGGTGAGCATCGGGTGCATCCGGCCGTTGTCCTGCATGAGCAGGACGTTGGCCGGCTTCAGGTCCCGGTGCACGACACCGTCGGCGTGGCTGACGGCCAGCGCGTCGGCGATCTGGGCGGTGAGGAGTGCGGCGGCGACCGGTGTGAAGGGACCGTTCTCCCGCAGGTACCGGTGCAGGTCGGGCCCATCGATGAGGTCCATGACCAGCGCCAGCAGATCACCCTCGACGACCAGGTCCCGTACCCGGACGATGTTCGGGTGGGTCAGCCGCAGCAGCACGGACCGCTCACGCAGGAAGCGCATCACGATGTCCGCGTCGTTGGCGAGTTCCTCCTTGAGGACCTTGATCGCCACGGTCTCGCCGGGCTGGCCGGGCACGGCCGCCTCGGCTCCCGCGGTCTCCCGCTGGCGGGCGCGCCAGACGGTGCCTGTGGCGCCGCGCCCCAGCGGCTCCTCAAGGAGGTACTTGCTCCCTACCGGCCGCACGTCATGGCTCCCTTACGTACGTAGATCCCGTACACGGTGTTTCCGACCCACTGTAGTGCCGCGCCCCCAGGACACCCTGGGCGACGACCGCCGTCCACACGCGGCTACGTACGGCTACGTACGGGCTCCTTCGCGCGTTCGACGGAAAGTCGACGGGAAAGACGTCTCGATAGTCCCCTCGGTTGCCGAATCACGAACGTGACCGATCTCAAATCGATTACCAAACCGATCCCAAACGGACAGCCGTCGGTCACTGGTCAGGCACTTTTGCGGGCAGAGGCGACCATTCAAGATCACTTATGGGTGGGGGGCGGGCGCGTTGTCAGTGGCAGGTGCGAGGATGCCTCCAGTACTGGCCTACGTGCTCGTGTGCGGTGGGGGAAGTCCGCGGTGGTGGGACCCGTGGCGTGGCTTCGTCCTCCTTTCCGGGTGTCCGTGCAGAAGGGACCGCTGACGGCGATGCAGATCCGGCTGACCGTCGTAGAGCCGCTGGGCCCACCCTCGGAGCCGTGGGCGCGCGCCGCGAGCTGCGACGTACTGGTCACCGCTCCCGCCGGCACGGCGCTCGCCGCGGTCGCCTCGGCCCTGGCGTCGGTGGTCGCGGGCGACAGGCTTCCGTCCACGCCCGAGCGCGGCCGGGAGCGCGAGAGCGGCGGCGCGGTGGTGCTGTACGCGGGCGACCAGCGCCTCGACACCCAGCGCTGCACCCTCGGCGAGCCCCCGCTGGTCGACGGCGCCGTCCTCGCCCTGGGCACCCCCGCCGAGCCCGAGCCGCACCCCGAGGCGGACGAGGTGGCCGCCCAGTTGCACGTGGTCGCGGGACCGGACGCGGGCGGGGTCCATCTCCTGCACGGCGGCCAGATCACCATCGGCCGCTCCGCCGACGCCGACGTCCCGCTGGACGACCCGGACGTCTCCCGGCTGCACTGCGCGGTCACGGTCGCGGAGGACGGCCGCATAGCGGTAGCGGACCTCGGCTCCACGAACGGTACGACGCTGTCCGGCACCCGCCTCGGTACCCGACCGGTCCGCCTCGCGCCGGGCGCGCTGCTGCGCATCGGCGAGTCGGCCCTGCGGCTGACGCCGCCCGGGGACGCGGGCGCACGCGTGGGCACGACCCCGGACGGCGAGGGACACGTGCGCGTGAGCGTCGCCGAAGGGCACGCAAAGGCCTCGGGGACCACGGCGGACGGGTCGGACACCGCCGAGGACACCCACAACAGGCGACCTTCTTCGACGACATCCCCGTTCCCGTCCTCGTCCCCGTCTCGTCCGTCCCAGGTGCCCCACGCGCGCGTGGGGCCCGGCAGCACGGCGAAACCGCCCTCGGGGGAAACCCGTCACGCCTACGGTTCGGCGAGTTGGGGAGCGGCCGGGGGCGTACCCGAGCCGCGTGGCGCGGAGAGCTCCACGGAGGCGGCACAGCCGCTCGTCCCGGGGCAGGGCCGGGCACCGCGGATCGAGAGCCGTGGGCCCGCGGGCGGTGGCGGAGACACCCACGGCGCGGGATTCTCCGTGCCGGCACCGGTGTCCGGGGCTGACGGGGTACCCCAGGCGCGCGCTCATGACGAGGCCGACGCGGAGGCCTCCACGGACAGCGGACGCAAGGGGACGCCCCTGCGCGGGACGGACGTGCCGCAGGGTGTGCGCAGGCGCGGCGGGCTCTCCAAGTGGGCGCGCCGACTGACCGGCGGGCGCACGGAACAGGAGACGCCCGAGGGCGAGGAGTACGACGACGAGGGGCCGGTGTCCGGCCCGGCGGCCCCGGAGTTCGCGGACGCCCCGCCGCAGGCACCGGAGAGCTGGCCCGACCCGGCGACGCTGTTGCTCACGGCCCTGGGCCCCGGCCCCCGGCTCTGGGAGCGCGGCCCGGGGCACCCGGAAGCACTCACGGTCCGGCTGGGTACGGCGGACCGCGCGGCCCCCGACGGCTCCGGGCTGCTGCCCGCCGTACCGGTGACCGCCGGGCTGCGGGAGGTCGGGGCACTCGGACTGGCGGGGCCGCGCGCGCGGCTCGCCGGGCTGGCCCGCGCGGTGGTGGCCCAGCTGACGGCACTGCACTCGCCCGAGGCTCTGGAAGTCGTCCTGATCAGCACGGACCGCACGCGCACCCCGGAGGAGCGCGCCGCCGAGTGGTCCTGGCTCGGCTGGCTCCCGCATCTGCGCCCCGGGCACGGCCAGGACTGCCGTCTCCTTCTCGCCTACGACCGTGAACAGGCCACGGCCCGCGCCGACGAACTCCTGCGGCGCCTGGAGGACCACGACACGGAAGCGGCGGCGAAGAGCCTCACCGGCGGTGGCGGAGAACCGGACCGGAGTGCCCAGGCCGACCGGGGAGAGTCCCGGCGGCCCTCCTGGGCCCGGGACGACGCCCCTGACGGGTCGGCAAACGGTTTCGCGGGCCCGTACACGGTGGTCGTCGTGGACGGTGACCCGGGCGGCGCCGCGGTCCGGGAGGCCGTCGCGCGGCTGGCGCAGGAGGGACCGCGGGCCGGGATCCACGTCGTGTGCCTCGCGGAGACGGAGGCGGCGTCGCCCTCGTCACCGGTGGCGGAGACGTACGAGGCGGCGTGCGCGGCCTCGCCGCCGTTCCGTGAGTGCGGGGCGGTGGCGCTGCTCAGCGGTGACGTGGCCACCGCGCTGCATGTGATGCGGGTGGCGCGGGCCGGGGTGCCCGCACCTGGGCGGACGGGCTCCCCCGACGCCGACTTCGCCGACACGACGGTCCGGACCCCTGCGGGGAGCGCCGGACCGGTCGGGCAGGGCTCCGTCGCCGCCGTGGACGCCGTGTCCCTGGCCTGGGCCGAGCGGTTCGCGCGGGCACTGGCTCCGTTGCGCACCGACGGTGCCGGCGGGGGACGGCAGCAGCGCGTCTCCGCACCCTTGCCCCAAGCGGCGCGGCTGCTCGACGAGTTGGGGCTCGCCCGGGCCACCCCGGCATCCCTGATGGCCCGTTGGGCGGACGCGGCCGACGACAAGGAGACGCTCGGCGGCCGGGCCTGGGCCGTACTCGGCGCCGGTCCGCGCGGGCCGGTCGGCGTGGACCTCGCGGCCGAGGGACCCCACCTGCTGATCGAGGGGCCGCCCGGCAGCGGGCGTACGGAGTTGCTGCGGGCGGTCGTCGCGTCGCTGGCCGCCGCCGAGCGGCCCGACCGGCTGGGCATCGTCCTGATGGACGGCCGGGACGGCACTGGCGGGAGCGGCGGCGGCGCCCAGCACGGCGAAGGGCTGCGGGTGTGCACCGACCTTCCGCATGTCACCACTCACCTCACGGCCAACGACCCGGTCCGTATGCGGGAGTTCGCCCAGTCGCTCAGCGCCGAGCTGAAGCGGCGGGCCGAGTTGCTCGGGCGGGTCGGGTTCGGCGAGTGGCACACCGGGCGCGAACTGTCCGGCCGGATCGGGCCCCAGCGGTCGGGCTCGGGGTCCAAGTCGGCCACTCACGGTTCGGTGGGCGCGGGTGCCGGGGAGGGCGCCGGGGATCTCGATTCGCCGCCGAGTTCGACGATGCGGTTGCGGCCGGCGGCGAGTCGGCGGCGTACGGAGACACCGCCCCTGGCCCGCCTGGTGGTGGTCGTGGACGATCTGGACGCGTTGGTGTCGCCCCCGCTGGGGTCGCCGGGGCGGCCGTCGGCGGGATCCGTGGTGCGGGCGTTGGAGGCGGTGGCCCGGGAGGGCGAGCGGCTCGGGGTGCATCTGGTGGCCGCGGCGGGCGTCGGCGGGCGTACGGCGGAGACGGAACTGGCCCGGGGTGCCGCGCTGCGGGTCGCGCTGGACGCGCCGGCGCCGGGGCCGGACGAACCCGCGGCCGGGCGGGGGCGGTTGAGCGGGGCGGACGGCAGGGGCATCCCGTTCCAAGGGGGGCGGGTGACGGGGCGTATCCCGCGTACGGCGACGCTGCGGCCGACTGTCACCGCGCTGGACTGGCAGCGCATGGGGGATCCGCCGACGCGGCGGCCGGTGCGTGAACTGGGCAACGGGCCTACGGACTTGGCGCTGCTGGCGAGTGCGTTGGAACGGGCGGCACGGTCGGTGTCGGCGACAGAGGTGCCGTCGCTGTTGTGACCGGGGGCGGTTTCTCGCCCCCGCCGTCCCTGCCCGTCCCTGCCCGTCCCATCCTGTTCCTGGAGGGTGCCGGCCGGCGCTGAAAGGGTGGGTGGGTAGGAGGGCGTTTCGAGGGCACCCGGTGAACAGACCGAGTCGGGTGGGCGGGTCGGCGACCAAGGACACGACGCGGTCACGATCACCCGCTTGACACCCCAGGCGCACTTGCCGACCCCCACGACCCGGCGTAGACCAGAGCCCACGGGACAAGCGCCGAGCACGTTCAACGCCGAACGACGAACGGGGCACACATGCGCAGCATGCTACGTACACGCACCCTGACCGCTCTCTCCGCCACAGCCCTCGCCCTCACCCTCACCTCCTGCGGCTCCGACGACGATCCGGGAGACAAGGGCACCGACACCAGCACGGGCACCGGCGGTGACACCTCCGCCTCCGTGAAACTGCCCAAGCTCGACGGCCAGACATTAGAAGTCGCCGCCGTCTGGACGGGCCCCGAGCAGGAGAACTTCACCAAGGTCCTCAAGGAGTTCGAGAAGCGCACCGGCGCGAAGGTCAACTTCGTACCGACCGGCAACAACACCTCCACGTTCCTCGGTACGAAGATCCAGGGCGGCAAGCCCCCGGACGTCGCGTTCCTGCCGCAGGTCGGCGTACTGCACCAGTTCGCCGAGAAGGGCTGGCTCAAGCCCCTCGGCGCCGATGCGCAGGCCCAGCTCGACAAGAACTTCGACGCCGGCTGGAAGGACCTCGGCGCCTTCGAGGGCAAGCAGTACGGCATCTACGTCAAGGCCGCCAACAAGTCTCTGGTCTGGTACAACACCGCCGCGTTCGAGGCCGCCGGCCTCACCGAAGCCCCCGCCACCTGGAAGGACTTCATCGCCGCGGCCCAGACCCTCTCCGACGCGGGCTCCCCCGCCGTCTCCGTCGGCGGCGCCGACGGCTGGACCCTCACCGACTGGTTCGAGAACGTCTATCTCTCGCAGGTGGGCCCGGAGAAGTACGACCAGCTCGCCCAGCACAAGATCAAGTGGACCGATCCGTCCGTCAAGGACGCCCTGACCACGCTCGCCGAACTCTGGGGCAAGGACGACCTTCTCGCGGGCGGTCGTTCCGGCGCGCTGGCGACGGAGTTCCCGAAGTCGGTCACCCAGACCTTCACGGGTGACACCCCGGCGGCGATGGTCTTCGAGGGCGACTTCGTGGCCGCCAGCATCAACGCGGACACAAAGGCGAAGATCGGCACGGACGCGAAGGTCTTCCCGTTCCCGGCGGTCGGCGACCAGGCACCCGTCGTCAGCGGCGGCGACGTCGCCGTGGCCCTGAAGGACGGCGCGGGCGCCCAGGCCCTCCTGACGTTCCTCGGCTCGACCGACGCGGCCGAGATCTGGGCGGCCCAGGGCGGCTTCCTCTCGCCCAGCAAGGCGATGGACCAGTCCGCGTACAAGGACGACGTCACCCGGGACATCGCCAAGGCCCTCATCGCGGCCGGCGACGACTTCCGCTTCGACATGTCCGACCAGGCCCCGGCCGCCTTCGGCGGTACCCAGGGCGTCGGTGAGTGGAAGGACCTCCAGGACTTCCTGAAGAACCCGAAGGACATCGAGGGCACCCAGAAGAAACTAGAGGCCGACGCCGCCAAGGCGTACAAGAACGGCTGACGGCCCCGGCATGGAGTCGAAGACGGACACAGCCGACACGACGCCGATCGACCCGCCGACGGCCAGGACGAAGGCCAGGAGCGTCACCGGCACCCGCTGGTGGGTGGCAGGCCTGTTCCTGCTGCCCGCCCTGGTCCTGCTGGGCTCGCTCGTCGTCTACCCCATCGGCTACTCGATCTGGCGCAGCCTGTACAACGCCGACGGCTCGGGCTTCGTCGGCCTGGAGAACTACGGCGACATCTTCACGAACGACGCCACGCTGACCGCCGTACGCAACACGGCGATCTGGGTGGCGGTCGCGCCCGCCCTGGTCACCGCGCTCGGTCTGATCTTCGCCGTGCTGACCGAACGGGTGCGCTGGGGTACGGCGTTCAAGCTGATCGTCTTCATGCCGATGGCGATCTCGATGCTGGCGGCGGGCATCATCTTCCGTCTCGTCTACGAGGCGGACCCGGACCAGGGTGTCGCCAACGCGATCGTGACATCCGTGCACGACGCCTTCGTGGACGCCTCCGTCTATCCGAAGGCCCGCCCGAACGCCCAGGCAAGCGACCTGAAGGCGTCCGGAGGCGGCTCGTTCACCTCGACCGGAACCGTCAGCCCGGGGACCCCGGCGCTGCTGCCCCTCGTGGGCATCGCCCCCAACAAGCTCCCCGGCACGCCCGAGGACGCGAAGGCGGCCGGTGCCTCGGGTTCCGGGATCAGCGGCACCGTCTGGCTGGACTTCAAGCTCGGCGGTGGCGGTACGAAGGGGCAGGTCGACCCGGGTGAGAAAGCCCTGGAGGGGGTCAAGGTCGAGGCGGTGAAGGACGGCAAGGTCGTCGCCTCGGCCACCAGCGGCGCCGACGGGACCTTCACTCTGTCCGCCGACGCGGACGGGGCCCAACTGCGCCTGCCCGGCTCGAACTTCGCCGCCGCCTACAGCGGGATCGACTGGCTCGGGCCGACCCTGGTCACCCCGGCCATCATCGGCAGCTACACCTGGATGTGGGCCGGGTTCGCGATGGTGCTCATCGCGGCGGGGCTCGCGGGTGTGGACCGGAATCTGCTGGAGGCGGCCCGGGTCGACGGCGCGAACGAGTGGCAGGTGTTCCGGCGGATCACCGTGCCGCTTCTCGCACCCGTGCTGGTCGTCGTTCTCGTCACGCTGATGATCAACGTGATGAAGGTGTTCGACCTCGTCTACATCATCGCCCCGCAGCCCAGCCAGGACGACGCCAACGTCCTCGCGCTCCAGTTGTTCCTGTCGTCGTTCGGCGGTGGCGGCAACTACGGCGTCGGCAGCGCGATCGGCGTCATTCTGCTGCTGCTCGTCCTGCCGGTCATGTTCGTCAATCTGCGCCGACTCAGGAAGGAGCGTCAGCGGTGACCGCTCTCGACCCGCCCGTCGATCCCACCCTCGACCGGCCCGTGCGCGCCAAGCGCTCCTTCGCCGCCCGGGTGGCCGCCGGCGCCGCGGGCGGCGTGATGCGGTTCTTCCTCATCCTCGTCGCGCTCATCTGGATGGTGCCGACGTTCGGGCTGCTCATGTCGTCGTTCCGCGACCCGACGGACATCTCCACCTCCGGGTGGTGGAAGGTGTTCACGGCTCCCGGCCGGCTGACCGCCAAGAGCTACAAGACGCTGCTGGAGAACGACGCGATCACCAGCTCTCTCCTCAACACCATCTGGATCACGGTCCCGGCGACACTCCTGGTCGTCATGATCGGCGCGATGGCCGGATACGCCTTCGCCTGGATGGACTTCAAGGGGCGCGACTGGTGGTTCCTGGTCGTCGTCGCGCTGCTCGTCGTACCCGTGCAGGTGGCGCTGATCCCGCTCTCCGATCTCTTCGGGAAGATCGGGATCTTCGGCGACATCATCGGGGTGGTGCTGTTCCATGTGGGGTTCGGCCTGCCGTTCGCGATCTTCCTGCTGCGGAACTTCTTCGCGGAGATCCCTCGCGAGCTGCTGGAGGCGGCCCGGCTGGACGGCGCCGGCGAGATCAGGCTGTTCGCGACCGTCGTCATGCCGCTCGCCGCGCCCGCCATCGCGTCCCTGGGGATCTTCCAGTTCCTGTGGGTGTGGAACGACATGCTGGTCGCGCTGGTGTTCTCCGACTCGCAGTCGCAGCCGCTCACGGTCGCGCTCCAGCAGCAGGTACGGCAGTTCGGCAGCAACATCGAGGTACTGGCGCCGGGCGCGTTCATCTCGATGGTGATTCCGCTGGCCGTGTTCTTCGCGTTCCAGCGGCAGTTCGTGTCGGGGGTGATGGCGGGCGCGGTCAAGTGAGTCGTTCAAGTAGCGCGATCAAGTAAACGGATAAGCATCTCACTTGTGGGGTTACGGGTCCAAACGCCCATGTCCCCCACATGCCGCAATCGGCGTAACCAAGTCACTCCATCGGCCGTTCCCGGGCAGTAGGCCCCGTGCCGACCCACCGACCCATGGATGTGCCTTGCCCAGGTTCAGTGTCATCGTCCCCGCGTACAAGGTTCAGGCGTATCTGCAGGACTGCCTTGAATCGGTGCTCGGCCAGTCGTATCCGGATCTCGAAGTGATCGCCGTCGACGACAGCTCGCCCGACGCCTGCGGTGCGCTCGTCGACGAGTTCGCGGCACGCGACGCCCGTGTGCGCGCCGTCCATCTGCCGGAGAACGGCGGGGTGGGCGGGGCGCGCAACGCGGGGATCGAGCACGCCACCGGGGACTATCTCGTCTTCGTGGACGGCGACGACACCCTCGCCCCGGACGCGCTGCGGGCGATCGCCGACCGGATCAAGGAGGCGGGCGACCCGGACGTCGTCGTCTACGACCACGCGCACGCCCTCTGGACCGGCGAAACCGTCCGCAGCCCGTTCCTCCATCAGCTCACCGAGCAGGGTCCCGTCCCCTTCCGCCTCGACGACCGTCCGTTGCTGCTCAAGCTGCCGCTGGTGGCCTGGAACAAGGCCTACCGGCGGGAGTTCGTCGAGAGCGAGAAGCTCACCTTCGCGCCCGGCGCCCACACGGACACCTCCTGGACGGTTCCGGCGCTGCTGGCCGCCGAGTCGGTCGCCACCCTGGACCGGGTCTGCGTCCACCACCGTCGGCAGCGGCAGGTCACCGGCGCTCCCGCCGATCGTGGCGATCACGGGCACTTCGACATCCACGAGCAGTACGACCGGGTCTTCGCGTTCGTCGACGCGCGCCCCGAACTCGCGCACTGGCGGCCGGTGTTGTTCCGGCGGATGGTCGATCAGCTGATGTCGGTGCTGGACCGTCCGGACGGTCTGCCGCGCACCGCCCGTGCCGAGTTCCTGCGCAGGTCCCGGGCCCACTACCGCCGTTACCGCACCCCGGGAGCCGCAGTTCCGCTGCACTCGCGGCTGCGGCACCTCCTCGTCCGGACGGGCAGCTACCGCACGTATCGGGCGATGCGTCTCGCGTCCGCCCTGCGCAGGCACATCACCCGCTTCGTCAAGTCCGTTGCGCGCAGCGTCCGTTCGGCCGCGCTGCGGCTGCACTACGGGATCCAGCGGCGGTTGCCGCTGCGCGCCGACCGGGCCGTCTTCACCAGCCACTCCGGGCGCGGGTACGGCTGCAACCCGGGCGCACTGGAAGCCGCGTTCCGTTCCTTCGTGCCGGGTATGCGGACGGCGTGGGTCGCCCGCCCCGAGCACCATCACACGCTCCCGACGGCGACCGCCCGGGTGCGGCCGGGCACCGCCGCCTACTGGACGGCGCTGGCCCGCTCCAAGTACCTGGTGAGCAACGTGAGTTGGGACGAGAGGTTCGTGAAGCGGGCCGGGCAGACAGTGATCCAGACGCAGGCCGGGACGCCGCTGAAGCGCATGGGCCTCGACCTCCAGGACCGGCCGGCCGCCGCCCGTGGCACCGACTTCACCGCGCTCCTCGCGGACGTCGACACCTGGGACCACTGTCTGTCGGCCAACCGCCACTCGACCCTCGTGTGGGAGCGGGTCTTCCCCGGCGGTTACACCACCCTCGAAACCGGGCAGCCCCGCAACGACGTGTTCCAGCAGGCGACTTCGGCGGACGTGACCCGGCTGCGCGAGTCACTCGGCATCCCCGAGGGATCGGTCGCGATCCTGTACGCGCCCACCCACCGCGACTATCTGCGCACCCCCCGCCACACCCTCGACCTCGAACGCGTCCTGCGCCAACTCGGCCCGCGCTACGTGCTGTTGGCTCGCGCGCACCACATCTACGACGCTCCGCTGACGCCCGCCTCGGGTGGCCGGCTCATCGACGTGACCGACCACCCGAGCATCGAGTCGCTGTGCCTCGCCTCGGACGCGCTGGTCACCGACTACTCGTCGCTGATGTTCGACTACGCCAACCTGGACCGGCCGATCGTGATCCACTCGGACGACCGGGAGGCGTACGAGGCGGCCCGTGGCACCTACTTCGATCTGCGTGCCTTCCCGCCGGGCGCGATCGCGCGCAGCGAGGACGAGCTGATCGACATCTTCGCGACCGGCCACTGGCGCGGTTCACGCTCCGCGCAGCTGCGGGGGGCGTTCCGCGAGCGGTTCTGTCCGTACGACGACGGGCGCGCCGCCGAACGGGTCGTTCAGCGGCTGGTGCTGGGCGGGACGGCCGGGCAGGCGCCGGTCACTCCGCTCGCCGAGCGCCACCCGGTGCCGTCGGCGGCGGCCACGTCCGCCAACGCTCCGCTCGCGAGCGTGCCGCACCCGCAGTCCAGCACCGACGGCACGCCCGTCCCCACCTGTTCCTGAGCGACGTACCGCTCTTGCCCTACCGCTCGACGGACTACTCGATGACGAGCTCGACCTCGATGTTGCCGCGCGTCGCGTTGGAGTACGGGCAGACCTGGTGGGCCTGCTCGACGAGCTTGCGGCCGGTCTCCGCGTCGACGGTGTCGGGCAGCTCGACACGGAGGGCGACCTTGAGGCCGAAGCCCTCGCCCTGCTTGCCTATGCCGACCTCGGCGGTCACGGCGGCGTCGCTGACGTCGACCTTGGCGTTACGGCCGACCAGGCCAAGCGCGCTGCCGAAACAGGCGGCGTAGCCGGCGGCGAAGAGCTGCTCGGGGTTGGTTCCGGCACCGTTGCCGCCCAGCTCGACCGGCATGGCCAGCGGGAGGTCGACCTTGCCGTCGGAGCTGACGGCGCGGCCCTCGCGGCCGTGCGTGGCGGTGGCGACTGCGGTGTAGATCGCGTCCATGGAACCCGTCCCTCTCATCGAACTCATCAACATCAGAGCTTCTTGGCTTCTTGGCATTCCTGCCGGAGCCTCCTGCGGGGCTCCTTGATGAAGATAAGTAGAGCACACAATTTAATTGTGCACAACTAAATGACGGGCAAAGAGGTATCGTGGAGGCATGTCAGCAACCTCCGCCGAGGACTTCCTCCGTCTCGACCAGCAGATCTGCTTCTCCCTGAACGCGGCGTCGCGCGCCTTCAACGGCGTCTATCGCGTGGTCCTCAAGGACCTCGGGCTCACCTACCCCCAATACCTGGTGATGCTCGTGCTGTGGGAACACGGACAGCTGCCCGTGAAGAAGGTCGGCGAACATCTGCGCCTCGACTCCGGCACACTGTCGCCGCTGCTCAAGCGGCTGGAGACGGCCGGTCTCGTCCGGCGCGAGCGCAGCGCCCGGGACGAGCGGTCGGTGGAGGTGAGGGCGACCGAGGAGGGCCTCGCGCTGCGCGAGCGGGCACTTCAGGTGCCGCGCCGGATCGTCGCGGCGACCAGTTTCGACGTGGACGAGATCCGGGCGTTGCGGGCCCGTCTCGACGAACTCACCGTCGCTCTGGACGCGGCGGCGCTGGACGCGTAGGCGCTGTGCCTGTGCCTGTTCCGCAAAGCGCTGAGGTGCGTCGGTCGGCTGCGGCGCCGTCGTGGCTGGTCGCGCCCACGCGGCGGAGCCGCATATCGATACAGCCCCGCGCCCCTATGGGGCGCGCCGGCATGGGCCTGCGTTCATAGAGGCGCAGCGTCACCCCGCTTCCCGCCAGCTCCCTCCTCGGCTCGAACTCCTTCTCCACCACCGCCAGTTTGGTCCGCTCGGTCGGGCTGCCCGGGGGCCAGGACGGGCGTAGGGCGTACGGTTCCGCGATCAGCCAGACATGGTCCAGGCCCGCCAGTCGTCGCCGCAGCACAGCCGGGTTCACCTCGACGCCGTACAGCGTGCCCGATGTGCGCGCGGACTCGGCCAGCGCCACGTCCCGGGAGCCGCGGAACCCCTTCGGGTACGCCAGCGCCGAGCGCCGTCCGATCGCCGGCAGGAACAGCACCGGATCGCCGGGGCGCAGTTCACGGGACGCGAGCGCGGAGGCCACGGCGAGGTTCTCGCCGCCGCGCTGGGCCATGGAACGGTCCTCCCGGAGCAGCGGCAGTTGGTGCACACAGACAAGGACCACGGCGAGCGCCCCGGCCGCGGTGACGGTCGCCCGGGGCAGCCGCGGCACGGCCCGCGCGATGCGGTCGGCCCCGGCGGCGACGAGAAGAGGGGCGCCGGCAAGGGCGTACAGGACGTAACGGGCGTCGTAGAGCGGTGACCACTGGGAGCCGGTCATGAGGATCGCGGGCGGTACGACGAGCAGGGGGAGCGCGACGGCGGGGAGGGACAGGCCACGGCCCCAGGGGCGGCTCGACGCCACGTAGATGAGGATCAGGCAGGGCGCGAGGACCTCGTCCGTCGGGCCGGCGAACTGACGTACGAGGTGGTCCACGCTGCTCTGGCCGGGTGGCCGCAGCCATGCCACTTGCGCCGACTGGGCGTGCGAGAGCAGCGCCAGCGGGAGCACCGCCAGCACCACGGTGCCGGCCGCGCACAGCCAGCCGGCCCACACGCGCCGGGGGACGCGGGCGAGCGCGAGGGTCACCGCGTGGGCGAGGAGCAGCAGTACGGCGAACTCGTGGAGGAGGCAGGTGACGGCGACGACCGCTCCGTACGGCACCCAGGAGCGACCCCCGACCGCCCGGACCAGCAGCAGCGTCGCACCGGCGGCGCCGGCGGCGACCATCGCGTACGACCGGCCCTCCTGGGCGTAGTGGCCGACCATCGGGTTGATGGCGTACAGCAGACCGGCCCAGAGGCCGACGCGCGGGCGGGCCAGACGGGCGCCGAGAGCCGCGACGAGGCCGGCGGTCACGGCCGCGGCGAGGACGGACGGAATCCGCAGGAGGACCTCACCGGGGTGGACGGCGAGGACGGGCCGCATGAACAGGTAGTACAGGCCGTGCACGGCGTCGACCTGGTGCAGCAGCCGCCAGATCTGCGGAACCGTGCGGCGCGCGACCTGGAAGGTGGCCGCCTCGTCACGCCATATGCCGTTCCGGTCGAGCCCCCAGCAGCCGATCACCAGCATGACGGCCATGGGGATCACGGGGACCGCGACGGCGGCTGTCTTCTTGTTCATCTCCTTGTTCATCGGTCTGTTGATCACAGGCCTGATTTTGTGCGATTAGACACTGTTTATTTGCTATCGGCACAGAATTGACGTGAATATGGCATCCGTGCGGCTTACGATCCCGCCGTGACGAGACCCCCCACCCCCACCGCCCGCCTCCTCACCCTCGCCGTCGGCTGGGCCGCCTCCCGCGCCCTGATGCTGTGGCTGCTGGTCCACGACGACATCCCGCTGCTCGGCGGCGGCGGGGTGGCACGTGAGGTGCAGCGGCTGTACTTCCGCTGGTACGGCGTCCTCACGCAGGGCACGTTTCCGGCAGACGACACGCTGTGGCAGTACCCGCCGGGCGCGGGTCCGGTGCTGTTGTCGCCCGCTCTGCTGCCGGCGCTGACGTATTTCGAGGCGTTCGTGGCGCTCACACTCGCCGCCGACGTCCTGGTTCTGCTGGCCCTCACGCGCACGGGAAGGCGTCCGGGCCGATCCCTGCGCGGTGCCGTGTACTGGACAGTCAGCCTGCCTCTTCTCCTCCAGGTGCCGCTCGCGCGCTACGACGTGCAGGTCACGGCGTTCGCCGTCATCTCCCTGTTGACGTTGTCGCGCTCCCCGCGCGCGTGCGGCGCGTTCGCGGCGCTCGGCGCCCTGGTGAAGGTCTGGCCCGCGCTGGTGCTGCTGGGCATGGAGAAGGGCCGGACGACCCGGTCGGCGTGGACCTCCGCGACGATCACGGCGACGGCCGCCCTGGCGCTCCTGGCGACGGTGTTCAGCAACCCGTTCTCCTTCCTGCGTCAGCAGGGCGGGCGGGGCGTACAGATCGAGTCGTTCGGCGGTACCGCGCTCTCCCTCGCCACGCGCGCCGGGTGGGAGGGGCGCGTGCGCTACCAGTACGGCTCGATGGAGTTCGTGGGCCCGCACGTCTCGGCCGTGGCCGCGCTGTCCCTCGCCCTGACGGCCGTGGCGTTCGGGCTTCTGCTGCTGTGGCGGGTGCGGGCCCGGCACTGGACGGAGGCGACACCGTTCGACGCGGCGCTGACCGCCGTACTCCTCTTCACGGTCACCAGCCGGGTGATCAGCCCGCAGTACATGGTCTGGCTGCTCGGACTGGCCGCCGTGTGCCTGACCTCGCGGTACACGAGTCAGCGTCCGGTGGCGTGGCTGCTGCTGGCGGCCGCGGCGGTCAGCGGTCTCGACTACCCGGTCCTGTACGCCGAGGTCGTGCACTGCACGTGGACCGGGGTGGCGGTGATGGTCGTACGCAACGGTCTGCTGGGCGCTGCGGCGATCCTGTCCTTCGTACGGCTGTGGCGCTCGGCCCGCCCGGCCACGGTTCCGTTTCCGGCCCCTTCTTCGGCCCGTCCGCTGCCCGAGCGGGAACTTAGTGCGCCTTAACGGGAGTTGGCTGACAAAGTTCAACCGACCAACCGACCACCTGACCACACGAGGGGACGGCCGAACATGACCTGGCTGATCACCGGCGGCGCCGGCTACATCGGGGCGCACGTCGTGCGCGCGATGACCGAAGCGGGCGTACGGACTGTGGTGTACGACGACCTGTCCACCGGAATCGCCGAGCGCGTGCCGGACGGCGTACCGCTGGTGGTCGGCTCGACCCTGGACGGGGAGCGGGTGGCACGTGCCCTGCGGGACCACGAGGTGACGGGCGTGGTCCATCTGGCGGCGAAGAAGCAGGTGGGCGAGTCGGTGGACCGCCCCCTGCACTACTACCGGGAGAACGTGGAGGGGCTGCGCGTCCTGCTGGACGCGGTCACGGCGGCCCGCGTCCCGTCGTTCGTGTTCTCGTCCTCGGCGGCGGTGTACGGCATGCCGTCCGCCGCGCGGGACGGGTCCCTGGTGACGGAGGACACCCCGTGCGCGCCGATGAGCCCGTACGGCGAGACGAAGCTGGCGGGCGAGTGGCTGGTCCGCGCGACGGGCCGGGCGACGGGCCTTTCCACCGCCTCCCTCCGCTACTTCAACGTGGCGGGCGCGGCGGCCCCGGAGCTGGCGGACGTGGGCGTCTTCAACATCATCCCCATGATCTTCGAACGCCTGACGGCCGGCGAACCCCCGCGCGTCTTCGGCGACGACTATCCGACCCCGGACGGCACGTGCGTCCGGGACTACATCCATGTGACGGACCTGGCGGAGGCCCATGTGGCGACGGCCCGGGCGCTGGAGGCGACACCGGGCCGCGAACTCACCCTCAACATCGGCCGGGGGGAGGGCGTTTCGGTCCGCGAGATGATCGACCGCGTGAACGCCGTGACGGGCCGCACCCTGCCCCCGGTGGTGGCCCCGCGCCGCCCGGGCGACCCGGCGAGGGTCGTGGCCTCGGCCGACCGCATCGCCGCGGAACTGGGCTGGAAGGCGAAACACGACGTCCAGGACATGATCACCTCGGCGTGGGAGGGCTGGGTGCGTCTGCATCCGGAGGCGGGGACGACGGCACCCTGACGGCACCCTGACGGCACCACGGATACGGCGGCCTCCGTATTCTGCGGATGTGGACGACCGGAGTGCTCAGCAGGAACGCGCGCGGCTCGCGGTCGGCGCCGTCGTCGGTTCGGCCGTCGGTGACGCGCTGGGCGCTCCCTTCGAGTTCGGCCCCGAGGGTGCCTTCTCCGCGCGCTTCCCCTCGGTCGGCCAGGGCGGCGAGATGTGCGGGGGCGGTGGCTGGGACCCGGGCGAGGCGACCGACGACACGCAGATGGCTGTGCTGGTCGGGGAATCGCTGTTGGAGTGTGGTGGGCTCGAACTCCCGGACGTCTTCCGGCGGTTCCGAAGGTGGGCGGTGAGCGAGCCGAAGGACATCGGGCTGCAGACGGAGGCGGTGCTGTGCGGCCCCGACGACTGGGACGTGGCCGCCGCCCTGCATTTTCAGACCAGTCAACGCGGCGCGGGGAACGGCGCGTTGATGCGGGCGGCCACCTCGGCCGTGTACTTCGCGGGCGAGGGCCGACAGGCCACGATGGACGCCGGTCGGCGCATCGCCGCGCTCACCCACGGGGACCGCGCCGCCTGGGAGGGGACCGCTCTCTGCCACGAGCTGGTGCGGGTCGCGCTGGACGGCGACGACCCGCTCACCGCCGTACCGGAGGCCCTCGCCGCGGTCCACCCCGAACACCGGGCCCGCTACGCCACCGTGCTCTCCTCCGACTGGCATCCGGACCTGGCCACCGAGTTCAACGGCGCCGTCTGGCCCTGCCTCGGCTGCGCCGTCTGGGCACTGCGGACCACGTCCTCGTACGAGGAGGCCGTCCGCGCGGCGATCGACCTCGGCGGCGACACCGACACCGTCGCAGCTGTCACCGGCACCCTCGCGGGCGCGGTGTACGGCGTCACCGGCATTCCCGCGCGCTGGACCGAGCCGTTGCACGTACCCCTGCCGGGTTTCGGCGAACGGGTGCTGCACGCGCCGGAGTTGGAGAAGCTGGCGCGCAGCCTGGTCGCCCGGTAGCCGGGCCCTACTTGTTGTTCAGGTACGCCAGTACCGCCAGCACCCGTCGGTGTCCGCTGTCGCTCGGGGGCAGGCCCAGCTTCAGGAACACGTTGCCGATGTGTTTGCTGACCGAGCGGTCCGTGACCACCAGGGTCTTGGCGATCATCGTGTTGTCGTGGCCCTCCGCCATCAGCTTGAGGACCTCGCGCTCGCGCGGGGTGAGGGAGTCGAGGGGTGAGTCGCGGCGGCGGACGAGGAGTTCGGCGACCACCTCGGGGTCGAGAGCCGTGCCACCGGCGGCGACGCGCTCCAGGGCGTCCAGGAACTCGTCGACCCTGCCGATGCGGTCCTTCAGGAGATAGCCGACGCCGCTCGCTCCGCCGCCCAACAGCTCCGCCGCGTACGACTCCTCCACGTACTGGGAGAGGACCAGCACCGGAAGGCCGGGGATCTGCTCCCTCGCCTCCAGCGCCGCCCGCAGCCCCTCGTCCCGGAAGCCGGGGGGCATCCGGACGTCCAGTACGGCGGCGTCCGGGCGGTGTTCGAGAAGGGCCGGCAGCACTTCGGGGCCGCTGCCCACTTCGGCCAGGACCTCGTGGCCGGCCGACGTCAGCAGCAGGACGAGCCCTTGTCTCAGGAGGGCGTTGTCCTCGGCGATCACTACGCGCATGACGGTCCTGTTCTCGATCCGGTCCAGCCCACCGGCCGTGCGGCGGTCGCGCTCACCATACGCAGGGCAGTTCCACCTCGATCACGGTCGGCCCCCCTACCGGGCTCGACACGTCCACGCTTCCGTCCAGCGCGGCCACCCGGCGGCGCATCCCGAGCAGTCCGGTGCCACCCTTCTCGTCGGCGCCGCCCTGGCCGTGGTCACCCACCCGGACCTTCAACCCCCTTGGTACGCGCGCGAGTTCGACCCACGCGGTCGGCGAACCGCTGTACTTCGCCGCGTTCGTCAGCGCCTCGGCGACCACGAAGTACGCGGCGGCCTCCACCGCCGCGGGCGCCCTTACGCCGTCCTCGACACCGTCGTCGACCACGCCGACCTCCAGACCGCTGCTCGACGCCAACGCCCGTACGGCGCCCACCAGACCCCGGTCCGTGAGGATCGGCGGATGGATGCCGCGCACCACGTTGCGCAGCTCGGTCAGCGCCTCCTCGGCCTGGTCCTGGGCGTCCTCCAGCAGCTTGCGGGCGGCCTCCGGGTCACGGTCGTAGGCCCGTTTCGCGAGGCCGATCCGCATGGACAGGGAGACCAGGCGGGCCTGGGCGCCGTCGTGCAGGTCCCGTTCGATGCGCCGGAGTTCGGCGCCGTGCGCGGCGACCGCGTCGGCCCGGGTCGCCTTCAGCTGCTCGACCCGCTCGACTAGCCGCGCCTTCGGGGAGGGCTTGAGCAGGGCGGCCGACCAGGAGGCGTCGAGGTCGGCGAGCCTGCCGATCAGGGGGAGGACGACCGCCTCGCGGCGCAGCAGTCCGGACCACACACCGTCGACGACCAGACCCACCGGCCAGAGCGGGATCATCAGCAGCGGCAGGGCGCCGTACACGTAGTGGGCGAGCATCCAGCGCAGGTCGGTGCGCGTGCCGGGGTCGCGGACCACGATGCGCAGCTTCTCCTTCAGCCTGCCCTCGATGGGCAGATACGCCTCCGGGATCTCCACGCCCGACCACTCGGTCGCCATCCGGCGCTTGGTGCCCGCGATCCGGCGGATGAGCAGGACCGTCTCGGGGAGCATCCCGATGCCGACGACCGCAAGCGAGACGGTGGCCGTGATCAGCAGGACGGTGATGAATATGTACGAGCCGAAGGCCAGGATCGCGACCGCGACCAGCTGGACCGTGGCCCGCGCTGCTTGCCGCAGTGTCTTCCACATGGTCATCAGGCTAGGCGACGGGTCGGCGGGTGCGCGGGAGAGTCTGCTCCCCGGGCGGTGGTGCAGCCCGCTACACCACCGGTTCGGGAGCGCACTCCCTCGTGGCGGCGGGCGGCTGCCGGGATGGTTGATCTCGGAAGTTCACGGCTCCCCCGAAGTCCCCGAAGTCCCCGAAGTCCCCGAAGTCCCCGAAGTCCCCGAAAGGACTTCCCAATCGTGATGTCAAGCCGCTCCCGTGACGGGAGGTGAACCTTGATAGCACTGTCCGTCACGGATCATGGCCCACAGGACGTTGAGCCTGCGGCGGGCGAGCGCGAGCAGGGCCTGCTTGTGGCCCTTCCCCTCGCTCCGCTTGCGCTGGTAGTACGCCTTGGACGCGGGGCACGTCGTGGTGCTGACCATCGCCGAGAGATACATCGACCGCAGCAGGCCGCGGTGGTATCGCCTGGGCCTGCGGAGGTTGCCGCTGACGCGGCCGGAGTCACGGGGTCTGGGAGCGAGGCCGGCGAAGCCGGCCAGGCGGTCGGCGCTGCCGAAGGCATCCATGTCGCCACCGGTCGCGGCGATGAACTCGGCACCGAGCTTCGGGCCCATGCCGGGCAGGCTGCGGATCACCTCGGCGTGCGGATGCTCGCGAAACCGGGCCTCGATCAGGGCGTCGAGCTCGGCGATCTCCTCATCGAGGGCCATCACCCCCTTCGCGAGGCGGGCCACCATGGCGGCAGCCAGCTTCTCACCGGGCAGCGCGGTCTGCTGGGCCTGGGCGGCCTCCACGGCCGTCCTCGCGAGGACGGCGGCGCTGCGGACCTTGCGGTTCTTCAGCCAGGTCTCAATGCGCTTGGCACCGGCGCGACGGATCGCGGCCGGGGTCTGGTAGCCGGTCAGCAGCATGACCGGCCCCTTGTTGACCAGGTCCAGGGATCGCTCCAACGCGGGGAATATCTCAAGGAGTTGGGCCCGCAGACGGTTGATCTGCCGGGTGCGGTCGAAGACCACGTCCAGGCGCCGGTTGGTCAGCGTGCGCAGGTCGACGGCGATCTCGTCGCCGGGCCGCAGCAGGCCGAGGTCCCGGCGGACCCGGGCCTGGTCGGCGATGACGAAGGCATCCTTCGCGTCGGTCTTGCCCTCGCCCTTGTAGGTGGCCGAGGCGCGGTGGACCGCCAGGCCGGTCAGATAGGCCATGGGCTGGTCGTGGCTGAGGAGCAGGCCGATCAGCAGGGCGGCGCCACCGTGGTTGAGGTCGACGGCCCACAGCACGTCGGTGGATATCGCCAGGACGTCACCGATCAGCTGGAGCAGCTCGCTCTCGTCGTTGAGTACCCGGCGCGACAGCAGCCGTTCACCGTCCGTATTGATCACCACGCAGTGGTGATGTTCCTTGCCGATGTCCACTCCGGCCCAGATCTCGGGCACGGTCACCTCCGCCACCTCGCCGTCTCACCTGTCACCCGCAGACGACCTCGCCGACGTTGTCCTACAGCAGCGATCGGGTCGCGTCTCCCAATTGGCGGTCGAGTCGTCGCGGGGTCCCGGGCGGCCAAGTCCTTTGAGCCTTGCCAACGGCGCCGCCATGACAGCCATACCCAGAACCCCTGGGCCCTCCGATCTTACGAACGACCAGAGCAACCACCCTTGAAAGGTAGGACATCCCATGAAGGCATTGCTCTCGTCCCGTCCGGTCCTCTGGTTCCTGTTCCTCTTCAACCTCGCCGTGGCGGCCGTCGCGCCCTTCGCTGTCGACGGCGCACAGGGCATCGCGACCGCCGTGGGCATGGGAGTCGTGTCGCTGGGCGCGGGGTCGGCCCTGCTGAAGGGCCGGGGGCAGGTGCAGCGGGCCTGAGTCAGCGGCGGGAACGGGGGCGGGCGGTGACCATTGGTCACCGCCCGCCCCCGTTCCCGCACGTGTTCTACAGCGCCTTGAGCGCCGCTGTGGTCGCCCGGGCCAGCGCCGCCAGATACCCCTTCGGCAGCTTCGGACTGCGGATCACGACCGATCGCCAGTAGAGCGGCCCCGAGATCAGGTCGAGGGCCAGGTCGGCGTCGATGCCCCGGCGGACCTCACCCCGTTCCTCCGCCGCCGCGACGATCCCGCTCGCGACCCCGTCCTGTCCCTCCCGCAGCGCCTTCTGCATGGCGTCGGCGATCTCGGGATTGCGGGCGGCCTCCGCCTGGAGGTCGGGGATGACCTGCGAGGCCACCGGGTGGCGCAGCGCGCGTGACGTCAGCTCGTACAGCAGCCGCAGGTCGCCCTCCAGCGTGCCGGTGTCCGGCGCCGGCAGCCCCTGCACCGCGATCGCCGAGACCAGGTCGAGCACCAGGTGCAGTTTCGAACGCCAGCGCCGGTACACCGCCGTCTTGCCGACGCCCGCCCGGCGCGCGATGCCCTCGATGGACATCCGGGCATATCCGACGGCCGCCAGCTCCTCGAACACGGCTGCCCGGATGGCCTCCGTCACGTCCTCCCGCAGTACGGCGGCTCCGGCGGGGGCCCGGCGGCGGGTCCGTGCCGGTGCGGTCCCGGGCTCGTCGGTGTTCGTCGTCATACGGACCAGCATAGGGGCGTGACGACGAAACGGTTGCGTTCCGACGCCGAATCGGAATACGCTCCCGTCACGACGATACGGTCCCGTCCCGACGTAAGAGTATGGCAAGAATCGCGTAAGGAACCCAGGGAAACGGCGGGGGACGCCTGAAACGGGAACCGGTCGCGCCCCCTCTTCCCCCCGAGCGAAAGCAGCGGATGTGAGCCAGGCCCTCGACACACCGCCCCTGTCCACGCCACCCCCCTCGCAGGTCACGCAGGCAGGCGACCACCTCACGGCGCTCGCCGTCCGGTACGGCCTCTCGGTCAGCGGCGCCCGCCCCACCCTGCGCACGTACGTCAGCCAGCTGTGGGCGCGGCGCCACTTCATCACCGCGTTCGCCACCGCCAAGCTCACCGCCCAGTACAGCCAGGCGAAGCTCGGCCAGATCTGGCAGGTGATGACCCCGCTGCTCAACGCGGCGGTCTACTACTTCATCTTCGGCGTCCTGCTGGGCACCAAGCACGGGGTGCCGGACTACATCCCGTTCCTGGTCACAGGCGTGTTCATCTGGACGTTCACGCAGGGCGCGATCATGGCGGGCACCCGCGCGATCGCCGGCAACCTCGGCCTCGTCCGGGCCCTGCACTTCCCGCGTGCGGCCCTGCCGATCTCCTTCTGCATCCAGCAGCTCCAGCAGCTGCTGTTCTCGATGACCGCGCTGATCGTCATCCTGCTCTGCTTCGGCATCCCCGTCACCGCCTCCTGGCTGCTGGTCGTCCCCGCTCTTGCACTCCAGTTCGTGTTCAACGCGGGCGTGGCGATGATCATGGCGCGGATGGGCGCGTCGACTCCGGACATCGCCCAGCTGATGCCGTTCATCCTGCGCACCTGGATGTACGTGTCAGGCGTGATGTGGAGCCTCGACAAGCTGGGCAAGAAGGACAACCTGCCGCACGTGGTGGTGGTGATGCTGGAGACCAACCCGGCGGCGATCTACATCGACCTGATGCGCTTCGCCCTGATCGACAGCTACCACTCCAGCCAGCTGCCTGCGCACGTCTGGCCGATCGCGACCGGCTGGGCGCTGCTCGCGGGCGTCGGCGGTTTCATCTACTTCTGGAAGGCTGAGGAGACGTACGGCCGTGGCTGAGAACCCGAACAACATCCAGGACGAGACGCCGGACGAGCTGATCCCCACCGTCGTCGCCAACGGCGTCGACATCGTCTACCGGGTCAACGGCACGGGCGCCGGACGAGGCACCGCGACCGCCGCCCTCAACCGCATGATGCGGCGCAAACAGAGCGAGAAGGCGGCCGGTGTGCGCAAGGTGCACGCCGTCAAGAACGTCTCCTTCGTCGCCTACCGCGGCGAGGCCATCGGCCTGATCGGCACCAACGGCTCCGGCAAGTCCACGCTGCTCAAGGCGGTCGCCGGACTGCTGCCGGTGGAGAACGGCAGCATCTACACGGACGGCCAGCCCTCCCTCCTCGGCGTCAACGCGGCCCTGATGGGCGACCTGACGGGCGAGCGGAACGTCTACCTCGGCGGTCTCGCGATGGGCATGTCCCGGGAGCAGATCAAGGAGCGCTACCAGGGCATCGTCGATTTCTCCGGGATCAACGAGAAGGGCGACTTCATCACCCTCCCGATGCGGACGTACTCCTCCGGCATGGGAGCCCGCCTGCGCTTCTCCATCGCCGCCGCCAAGGACCACGACGTACTGCTGATCGACGAGGCGCTGGCGACCGGCGACCGCTCGTTCCAGCAGCGCTCCGAGGAACGCATCCGGGAGCTGCGCCAGCACGCGGGCACGGTGTTCCTGGTCAGTCACAACAACAAGTCGATCCGCGACACCTGCGACCGTGTCCTGTGGCTGGAACGCGGCGAACTCCGCATGGACGGCCCGACGGACGACGTACTGAAGGAGTACGAGGCCTTCACCAACCGCCCGTCGAAGCCCGCCCGGGCCGCCTGAGCCCGTGCCGGCCGACTAATGCCGGAACACCCAGGTCCGGTAGACGAGGAAGCGGAACGCCGAGGCGAGCACGATCGAGACGCCTTTCACCTCGTTCGACTCGACGGGCCCATGCAATCCCAGACCGTGATAACCGATGTAGAACAGCCCGCTTTCCATCGCGATGCCGATCGCGCTGAACACGAAGAACAGCGCGATCTGCTGCCTGGTACGTGAGGCCCTGTCCCGGTACGTGAAATAGCGGAAACCCAGATAGTTCGTGCCCATGGCGATGAGGCTGGCGAGGACCGTGGCCGTCATCGCCCGCCAACCCAGCCCGTGCAACAGCAGGTTGAAGACCAGGAAGTTCACCAGGACGCCGCTGCCGCCGACGGCTCCGAATTTCGCCGCTTCGAGGATTACGCGCCGCACCGGTCGGACAGGAACGGACAGCCGGTCCTCGGAGACATTCACACTCACGCCCGCGACTTTAACCGAGGCGTCCCGTCTAGCAGGAAAGGGTAAATTCCCTGTCTGCTTTTCTCTAACAGTTGTCAAGAAAAAGGGGCGCCCCCGGCCGTGACGGCCGGGGGCGCCTTGTTCGCACACCGCCTACGAATGGGACCGCAGCAGCGTCCGCATCGTCCGCATCGCGACCGACAGGTTCGCCAGGTCGAAGGCGTCCGAGCTCTGGATCTCCTCCAGGGTCGTGCGCGCCCGGCCCAGGAGTGCGGTGTTCTTCTCCTCCCACGCCTTGAAGCGCTGCTCGGGCGTCGACGAGCCGTTGCCGGCCGCGAGGACGTCCGCCGTGAGGGACGCGTGGGCCGCGTACAGGTCCTCGCGGATGGAGGCGCGGGCCATGGACTGCCAGCGGTCGGCGCGCGGCAGCTCGATGATGCGGTCCATCAGCTGGGTGATGTGGAGGCGGTCGGCGAGGTCGTAGTAGACCTCGGCCACGTCCATCGGGTCGCGGCCCATCCGGTCGGCGACCGAGACGATGTCCAGCGTCGGGAAGGCGGACGAGAAGCCCGCGACCCGGGTGGCGAGTTCGTCCGGGACGCCTGCGCCCGTCAGCTCGTCGTAGATCTTCTGGTACCACTCCAGATCCGCACCGCTCAGCAACCGGCCCAGCTGGGACCAGACCTGACCGACCCGCTCGCCGAAGAACTCGACGGTCTCCGTCAACTGCACCGGCTGCGGCCGGTTGTTGAGCAGCCAGCGCGTGCCACGCTCGACAAGTCGCCGCGAGTGAAGGCGGATCCGGGTCTGGACGGCGGCCTCGACCGTGTTGTCGAGCGCCTCGACCCCGTCCCACACCGCACCGGAGTTGAAGATCGCGCGAGCCGCGGTCTGCGCCCGCACCACCTCCTCCAGCGAGGCGCCGGTCTCCTCGCGCAGCCGGTGCAGGAAGCTCGTACCGCCCGTGTTGACCGTGTCGTTGACGAGAACCGTCGTGATGATCTCGCGGCGCAGCGCGTGCCCGTCGATCTGCTCGGGGAACTTCTTGCGCAGCGCGCTCGGGAAGTAGGCGTCCAACAGACGGCGCAGATACGGGTCTTCGGGCAGCGAGGTCTTCAACAGCTCGTCGGCGACCGTGATCTTCGTGTACGCGAGGAGCACGGCCGTCTCCGGACCGGTCAGCCCCTGGCCGCCGCCCAGGCGTTCGCGGATCTGCCGGTCGGTCGGGAGGAACTCCAGCGCCCGGTCCAGATGCCCTTCCCGGACCAGGTGGCGCATGAAGCGCTGCTGGGCGTGGAGCATGTCCTTGGACTGGGCGAGGGCGTTGGCGATGGCCGTGTTCTGCGCGTAGTTGTTGCGCAGGACGAGCTTGCCGACCTCGTCGGTCATCTGGGCGAGCAGCTTGTTGCGCTGCTTGACCGTCATGTCGCCTTCCACGACAAGGGAGTTGAGCAGGATCTTGATGTTCACCTCGTGGTCGGAGGTGTCCACGCCCGCGCTGTTGTCGATGGCGTCGGTGTTGATCTTCCCGCCGACCTGGGCGAACTCGATCCGCCCGAGCTGGGTGAGCCCGAGGTTTCCGCCCTCGCCGACGACCCTGACGCGCAGGTCGGCGCCGTCGACGCGGATGGCGTCGTTGGCCTTGTCACCGACGTCGGCGTGCGACTCCGTACTCGCCTTGACGTACGTGCCGATGCCGCCGTTCCACAGCAGGTCGACCGGCGCCTGGAGGATCGCCTTCATCAGGTCGGCCGGTGTCATCTTGCCGACCGCGGCCTCGATGCCGAGCGCCTCACGGATGTGCGCGTTGACCGCGATGGCCTTGGCGGAACGGGGGAAGACGCCGCCCCCGGCCGAGATCAACTGGCTGTCATAGTCCGCCCAGCTGGACCTCGGCAGCTCGAACAGGCGCCGCCGCTCCGCGTAGGAGGTGGCCGCGTCGGGCTTCGGGTCGATGAAGATGTGCCGGTGGTCGAAGGCGGCGACCAGGCGGATGTGTTCGCTCAGCAGCATGCCGTTGCCGAACACGTCACCGCTCATGTCACCGACACCGACGACGGTGAAGTCCTCGCTCTGGGTGTCGACGCCCAGCTCGCGGAAGTGCCGCTTGACGGACTCCCAGGCGCCGCGCGCGGTGATGCCCATGCCCTTGTGGTCGTACCCGGCCGAGCCGCCTGAGGCGAAGGCGTCCCCGAGCCAGAAGTTGTACGCCTGGGCCACCTCGTTGGCGATGTCCGAGAAGGTCGCCGTGCCCTTGTCGGCGGCGACGACGAGATAGGTGTCGTCCTCGTCGTGCCGTACGACGTCGGCGGGCGGCACGACCTCGCCGGCCACCAGGTTGTCGGTGATGTCGAGGAGCGCCGAGATGAACGTCCTGTAGCTCCTGACCCCCTCGGCGAGCCACGCGTCCCGGTCCTCGCTCGGATCCGGCAGCTGCTTGGCGACGAATCCGCCCTTGGCGCCGACCGGCACGATGACGGTGTTCTTCACCATCTGCGCCTTGACGAGCCCGAGGATCTCGGTACGGAAGTCCTCACGCCGGTCGGACCAGCGCAGCCCACCGCGCGCGACCTTCCCGAACCGAAGGTGGACGCCTTCGACCTTCGGCGAGTAGACCCAGATCTCGTACGCCGGACGCGGCGCCGGCAGGTCCGGGATGGCCTGCGGGTCGAACTTCATGGAGACGTAGTCGTGCGGCTTGCCGCCCGCGCTCTCCTGGTAGAAGTTCGTCCGCAGGGTCGCCTTGATGACGGTGAGGAAGGACCGCAGGATGCGGTCCTCGTCGAGGGAGGCCACCTGGTCGAGGGCGGCGTCCAGCTCCTCCAGGAGGGCGTCGGTCAGCTCGACGCCCGCCCGCTGCCGCTCCGGCGACATCCGCGCCTCGAACAGCGACACCAGCAGCCGGGTGGTGTGGACGTTGTTGCGGAGGGTGTCCTCCATGTAGTCCTGGCTGAACGTGGAACCGGCCTGCCGCAGGTACTTGGCGTACGCGCGCAGCACCACCGCCTGACGCCAGTCGAGGCCCGCGCTCAGCACCAGCGCGTTGAAACCGTCGTTCTCGGCCTGCCCCGTCCAGGTGGCCGAGAAAGCCTCCTGGAAACGCTCGCGGCCGTCGTCCCCGAGATAATCCCCGCCGCCGCTCAGCGACTTGGGCAGCCGGAGCCCGAAGTCGTAGATCCACGCGGTGGTCCGGTCCGAGCAGCGCAGCTCGTACGGCCGCTCGTCGATCACCTCGACGCCGAGCCGGTTGAGGACGGGGAGCACGGAGGACAGCGAGACGGACTCGCCTGTGCGGTAGATCTTGAAGCGGCGCTCACCGGGCGCGGCGCCCACCGGCTCGTACAGGCTCAGCGCGAAGTTCGTGCCGACGCCCAGCTTTTCGAGGTGGACGAGGTCGGCGACGGCGGCACGCGGCGTGTGGTCGGCCTTGTAGCCCTCGGGGAAGGCGTTCCCGTAGCGGCGCAGCAGTTCGGCGGCGCGCTCCTCTCCGCACTCGGCGTTGAGGGCTTCGCCGAAGCCGTCGGCCCAGGACCGGGCTGCCTCGACGAGTCGTGCCTCGATGCGCTCCTTGTCCTGGTCGGACAGCTGCGGCAGTTCGGTGCCCTGCGGTACACGGACGACGAAGTGCAGCCGCGACAGGATGGATTCGGTGTTCCAGGCGGTGAAGTCGACGTTGGTGCCGCCGAGTTCCTCCTTGAGGATGTCGATGATCCGCAGCCGTACGCCGGTGGTGTACCGGTCGCGGGGCAGGTAGACGAGGGCGGAGTAGTAACGCCCGTACTCGTCCTGGCGGAGGTAGAGCCGCAGCCGGCGCCGTTCCTGGAGGTAGAGCACCGAGGTGACGATCGTCCGGAGTTCGTCGGGCGGCGTCTGGAAGATCTCGTCGCGCGGGTAGGTCTCCATGATCTGGAGCAGATCGCGGCCGTCATGGCTGTCGGGCGAGAACCCGGCGGCCCGCAGCACCTCTTCGACCTTGCGGCGGACGACGGGCACCCGGCGCACGGACTCGGTGTAGGCGGCCGAGGAGAACAGCCCCAGGAACCGCCGCTCACCGACGACCTCACCGTTCTCGTCGAACTTCTTGACCCCGACGTAGTCGAGGTAGGAAGGACGGTGCACGGTGGCGCGGCTGTTGGCCTTCGTCAGGATGAGGAGTTTGTGCTCGCGGGCCTTGGCCCGGGCATCGGCGGGCAGCCGCTCGAAGGACGGGCTGACCGGGTGGCCCTCCTCCTCGGAGTGGTGCGGGTCGGCCCGCAGGATGCCGAGCCCGGTCCCGGGCACGGCGGCCAGCGAGTCGTCTCCGCGCAGTTCGTACTCGCGGTAGCCGAGGAAGGTGAAGTGGTCCTGCGCGAGCCAGCGCAGCAGTTCGCGCGCCTCCTCGACGTCCTGGTCGACCAGGTCGTCGGCGGTCGGCTCCTTGGGCAGCTCGTCGGCGATGCGCAGTGCCGCGTCGCGCATCTTCTCCCAGTCCTCGACGGCCTCACGGGTGTCGGACAGCACGCGCAGCAGGTCGTTGGTGATCTGCTTCAGATCGGCGCGGTCGGTCTCGCGGTCGATCTCGACGTGGATCCACGACTCGACGTGCGCGTCGTGCGGCAGGTCGGCGCCCCCGACGGCCGCACTCCCGGTGGCCTGGGCGGGAAGTACCTCGATGAGCCGGCCCGTCAGATCCCGTCGTACGACGAACTGCGGATGGATGACGAGGTGGATGCCGCGATTCTGCCGGGACAGCTCGTTGGTGACCGAGTCGACGAGGAAGGGCATGTCGTCGGTCACGACCTCGACGACGGAGTGCGTCGACGCCCAGCCGTTCTCCTCGACGGACGGGGTGTGCACCCGCACGCTCGCCGTACCCTGCGGACGCGTCTCGCCCAGCCGGTAGTGCGAGAAGGCCGCGCCGAAGACGTCCACCGGGTCGCGGCCGACGAGGTCCTCCGGGGCGGTGTGCAGGTAGTAGCGCTGGAGGAACGCGAGCACGGTGTCGTGGTCCCGGGTTCCGGGGTCTCCGCCGGGCAGGGTTGCACGTGTCGTCCCAGTCGGTAGGTGCCCCCCGACCGGGCTGTTCTCAGCTACCCGGGCGGCCCTCTCGAGCAGCTCGGCCTTGGCTTCGTCCAGCTTGGTCTGCATTGTCCTCTGACTCCTGTCGCGCGCCGTTGCGTGACGTAGAAGGAAGTTCGGTCCCTCTTCCGGTACAACGCCTCGACGCGGGGTCTCCGGTCTGTTCCGACGCTATGCCGCAGGGTGGGAAGAGCGGGGGGTTATCAGCCATTCTCGGCACCCTCGCGGAGTGTGACGCTGCTCTCGGCAACACCGGTCCGTGGGATGCGTACGGCGTCCTGGGAACCCTCGGGGTTCCGTCCCGCCCGCGCCGACCAGCGATCGCCACCCGGGCACGGATGTGGTCCGTGCATTCCGGGCGCAGGGCAGGGGCCATGACGCCCCCGCGACGTATCGCGCTGATCACGCCACCAGGCTATCGCTCATGACGGGGGCCACGTCATGAGCCATTTGTGTACAAAAGCGGGTGGGGAAGTTTGACATTCTGCACAGTGGAGAAAAAGGGAGGCCCGAAACGCCCCGAACGGCAGCGGCTGCCCCACCGACGAGGACAGCCGCCGAACCTCCGCGTCGCCCGGGGCGAACGGCGGGGTGCCTGCCATGACAGCCACGGGCCGTGGGGATTCTGACCAGCGTTGCCGACACCCGGCCGCTCAGCGGGATTCCCCGGGCGACACACCACGAGCATCGGGCACGACGGGCACCCGGGGGCCCGGATCCGGCGGAGATCGGCATACGGATTCGGCGGGACGGCGCCAGCGGACGCGCCCGTAGGTATACGTACGACAGGGTTGCGTACACCCCGCGCCGTCACCTCTCCGGTGTGGCCGGAACGACCTGGATCGCCGGGCGGATCGGCAGAGTCGGCAGGGCCGGAATCTCGCCGCGGGAGGTGACGCCCAGCTTGGCGAGGATGTGTTCGACGTGGGCGTCGGCGGTCCGCTTGGAGATCACCAGCCGTTCGGCGATCTCCCGGTTCGACAACCCTTGCGCGACCAGCGCGGCGACCTCCCGCTCACGCCGGGTCAGCGCGTCGACGCCCCGCGGCCCGGGCACCTTCCGCCGCGCCCCCGGCACCTCGGCGTCGGCTCCCACCGCGTCCAGCACGTCCTGCCCGGACAGCCGGGCCCCGACTCCGCGCCACCGCTCGAACTCCGCGTCCCCGAGCGCCTCGCGCACGGCCGCCCGTACGGTCTGCTGCTCCTCCAGCAGCGACGGCAGCAGGTCGACGGGATCGCCGCCCGTGCGGCGCGCGTGCTCGGCGTATCCGAGCAGCCAGGCCGCCCGTACCGGCCGCCCCTCGTGCGCCGCGTGCCAGCCGAGCACCAGCGCGCACATCGCGAAGACCAGCACCTCACCGAGTTCGCCCGCCGCGTCGAGGGCCCGCCGCAGGGAGACGGCGCTCTCCGCCCGCTCGCCCGAGAGCCAGCGGATGACGCCCTGCACCATGAGCGTCGACCCGTACAACTGCCGCTCCCCGGTGCCTTCCAGGTACGCCAGCCCGGTGGCGCACAGCTCCAGCGCGCCGGCGGTGTCCCCGAGCACGGCCCGCACGAGGGCACCCTCGTAGTGGACGACACCGATCCCGAGCCCGTCGTCCGTCTCGACCATCCGCAGCCGGGCCCTCTCCAGCGCGGCGAGCCCGTTCTCGACGTCCCCGCAGAGCGCGGCGAGCCCACCGAGATACGCCTCGGTGAAGAGCACGACCCGCTCCTCACCCACCCTCCGGGCGACCTCCTGGGCCTCCGGGAACCGCGCCAGGGCGGTGTCGAGATCCGCCGTCCACACGGCGAAGACCCCGGTCATCAACAGCCCCCAGCTCCGCGCCTCCGAGTCGCCGACGGCCAGCCCGAGCCCCTTGTCGATCCAGTACCGCCCCTCGGACAGGGTGCCGACGGCCCGCCAGTAGGGCCCGAGAAGAGTGGCCACCCACACCCCGCGCTCCGCGCGCTCCTCCCCGCCCTCGTAGGCATACCGCAGGGCGTCCCGTACGTCGGCGACCTCGTCGCGCACCTCCCGGTGCAGCCCGATCTGCGCGGAGGTGAGGAACCCGCCCCAGAACCGCTGGGCGAGGTTCTCGTAGTAGGCGAGGTGCCGCTCCCGTACGGCGGGCGCGTCCCCGGACTCGTCGAGCCAGTCGGCGCCGTACTCCCGGATGGTGTCCAGCAGCCGGTAGCGCCCGCCGTCCTCACCGACCCGCTGGACCACCGACTTGTCGACGAGCCCGATGAGCGCCTCCAGCACCCGCCCGACGGGCAACTCCCCTCCCCCGCACACCTGTTCAGCGACAGCCAGCCGGAAGGGCCCCGCGAAGACCGACAACCGGGCCCACAGCAACCGCTCCTCGGGCGTGCACAACTCGTGCGACCACCCGATGGCCGTACGGAGTGTCTGGTGCCGCGCGAGCGCCGTGCGCCGCCCACCGGTCAGCACCTCGAACCGGTGGTCGAGCCGCGCCACCAGCTCCTCCAACGACACGGCCCGCAACCGCACAGCGGCCAGCTCCAGCGCGAGCGGAATCCCGTCGAGCCGCCGGACGAGCGCGAGCAGCCGCTCCCGATCCCCCGGCTCCCCCTCCTGGTGGGACCGGGTGCCGACGGGGAACCGGAACCCGGGCACGGCGTTGCGCGCCCGCTCCAGGAACAACTCCAGCGCCTCGTCGGGGGCGAGCGGAGCCAGCTGCACACAGTGCTCGCCCGGCACGTCGAGAGGCTGCCTGCTGGTGGCCAGCACACTGACACCCTCGGCCTCGCGCAGCAGGATGTCGGACAGCATGGCGCAGGCGTCGACGAGATGCTCACAGGTGTCGAGCACGATCAGCAGCCGACGCCCCTGAAGATGGGCGACCACGGCGTCGACCGGCTCCATCCCGGGCTGCTCGGGCAGTTCCAGGACGGCGGCGAGCGTCGCGGGTACGAGTTCCGGGTCGCGCAGCCCGGACAACTCGGCCAGCCACACCCCGTCGGGAAACAGCTCCCCGAGCCCGGCGGCGGCCCGCAGGGCGGTACGGCTCTTGCCGACGCCACCCGGCCCGACGAGCGTGACAAGCCGAGCCTGCTCGAACGCGCCCCGCAGGAGCGCGAGTTCCTCGGTCCGCCCGACAAAACTGGTCAGCTCGACCGGCAGTTGCCCACCCCGCCGCTGCCCGAACCCGAACACCATGGTACGCGGGCGAACGCGGAGAGCGAACAGGGCGATGAGGCGGAACGCCGCTACGGCTACGCGGCCAGCCGCTCGGCCTCGGCGACAGCCTCCTCCAGGCTGTCCACCACGGGCACACCCACCCCTTCGAGGCTGGCCCGGCCATGGGAGCCACCGGTGTAGAGCACAGCCCGCGCGCCCACGTGCAGAGCGGCGATCGCGTCGTCGGCCGCGTCTCCGATGACCACCGTGCGCTCGGGCTCGACACCGGTGAGCGCACCGAGGTGGCGCACCATGTGCTCGGCCTTGCTGCCCCCGGAGGGCCCGGTACGCCCGTCGACACGGACGAAGTGCGGCTCGATCCCGAATCCCCGGACCAGCGGGACGAGGTCGGCATGCCCGTACATGCTCAGAATGGACTGACTGCGCCCCGCCGACTGCCACCGGGCCAGCAGATCCCGCGCACCCACGGCCAGCTCACAGGCCACCCGGTGCTCCGCGTAGTACCGGTGGAAGATGTCGTCCATGACAGCCCACTCGGCATCGGTGGGAAGCCGCCCGAGCAACCGCTCGTAGAACCGCGGCACCGGCACGCAGTACAGCTCCCTGTACTGCTCCAGAGTGATCGGCTCCAGCCCCAACTCTGCGAACGCTGCGTTCGTCGCCCCTATGACGGCATCGGTGTCATGAAACAGAGTCCCGTTCCAGTCCCACACGATGTGCGCCACTCCGTGCTTCCCCATACCCAAGAAAATACCCGCACTTCCAGCCCGTCCGGGGGTGCAGCCCCACCGCACCCCCACTCACCCCTCACTCCGACAACCCCACCAGGTTCGGAATCTCCTGCGTGGCATACCAGAGCAGCTCGTGATCCTCCGCCCCGTCCACCACGAACTGCGCATCGTCGTCCCCCCGATCCGCCGCCCCCAACGCCGCCGCGGCCGCCGAGACATCCCCCTCCGCGTCCCCGGAGTCGACATGCACAGCCGCGGCCTTTCCCAACGACACAGCCCCATCCACCCGCACCTCACCGAGCGCACCCGGATCAAGCCCCCGGTCGGGGTCGGCAACCGCCACCCCGTCCGCGACCTCAAGGGCGACGACCACCCGCCGACGCACCACCCCCGGCTCCATCGCGAGCAACCGCAGCGACGCGAGCGCGGCCCGATTCAGCGCCGCGTACTCCAGTTCCTCGATGTCGTCGGACAGATACCACTCACGCAACGCGGGCGTGACGGCGTAAGCGACGAACGGCCCCGCCCCCAACTCACCCGTCCTGTACGCCTCGGCAAGGCCCGGGAGGGTCAGAGGAACGTAGACGCGCATGGCTGACCGCTTTCGTAGTAGGCATTTCCCTTGGCCGGAACCGGCAGGCCCTCCCGCGCTCCCGCGCGACCAGGGATGCCCCCGGGAAGACCCTCAGGATACGTCCAGGCGTCCCCTTTCGAGTCCCCGCCCAGGCCTCTCCGAGCGTCCACCGGACTCCTCGAAATTCACCCCCACCACCCACCCCCACCAGGCATTTCCCCTCCCCGAACCACCCGGATAAGTGAACCTCCCGACCACCCGAACCGCACCCCGTCCCTCCTTGCACCCGGCCGATCACTCCCCGTACAAGATCCCCAACAGAAAGTTACCGCCCGGTATCAACCCGGGCCTCAAGAACGGGGACATTCCATGAACAAGGTGATGACGAGGACAGTCCGCCGTACCCCGTCCCGCCCGCCGGTACGCAGGGACACCCGCCGCCCCGGCAGCACCCCGCACCGCACCACCCCGGGCGAAGGCACCCCCCGCACGCCCCTCCCCCGAGCCACCACCCCCACCGAGACCCGTCCCGGAGCCCACCCCGAACCCCGAGTCCCCGCCCAGGGACAGCACCCGGACCAGCACAGGACGCCCCCACACCCCCTTCAGAAGCCCTCTCAGGCACGCCGGACGCCCCCACAGCCCCGACCCACCGACCTCTTCGCCGACCGCCTCCTCGCGGTCCTGAGCGGCGAACGCCCCGTCCACAGCATGCTCCGCCACACCGTGGGCCGCGCCTACGACGAACTGGCCTGGCTCGCGGAACGCGGCCCCCTCCGCACCCGCGGCACCCGCCCCGTCGTCCGCGACGTCGGCTACTACGAGCCCAGCCGAGGCGCCCTGGAGGCCTTCGCCCGCATCGGCGCGGGCGACCAGCTCCGCGCGATGGCCTTCCGCCTGGAACTGGGCCGCGACTTCCGCTGGCGCTGCACGGCGGTGGAACTGGGCGGCCCCCGAAGGCCGCACACGGACGACTGAGCCCCCGCACGCCCGCAGACAAGGCAGAAGGGCCGGCCACCCTCCTCGGATGCCCGGCCCTTCACACAGCGACTACCAGGTACTCACTGCCTACTGCTGCACTACCGAATTACCGTCTACTTCTTGCGCCGACGCCCGCTCCGCTGCTGCTTGCGCCGCTCCGCGCGCGTGAGTCCGTCCGCCTCGGAACGCACCTCGTCGTCGTCCCCGACGAAGTCGCCCTCGATGATGCCGCCCTCGCCGTCCACGGTCGGTGCGGAGAAGTGCAGCCGGTCCGGCCGCTGCGGAGCGTCGAGCCCCTTGGCACGGATCTCGGGCCGGGAACCGGCGCTCGCCTGGGCCGGCACCGAGTCCTCGGCGCCCTTGTCCAGGGACGGCTTGGCGTCCGCGACCGGGACCTCCTCGACCTGCTGCTCGACCTGGACCTCCAGGTTGAACAGGTAGCCGACGGACTCCTCCTTGATGCCCTCCATCATGGCGGTGAACATGTCGAAGCCCTCGCGCTGGTACTCGACCAGGGGGTCCTTCTGCGCCATGGCGCGCAGACCGATGCCCTCCTGGAGGTAGTCCATCTCGTAGAGGTGCTCGCGCCACTTGCGGTCGAGGACCGACAGCACGACCCGCCGCTCCAGCTCACGCATGATCTCGGAGCCGAGCTGCTCCTCACGCGACGCGTACTGGTCGTGGATGTCGTCCTTGATCGACTCGGAGATGAACTCGGCGGTCAGCCCGGCACGGTCGCCGGCCGCCTCCTCCAGCTCGTCGACGGTGACCTTCACCGGGTAGAGCTGCTTGAAGGCGCCCCACAGCCGGTCCACGTCCCATTCCTCGGCAAAGCCTTCGGCGGTCTCCGCGGCGATGTACGCGTCGATGGTGTCGTCCATGAAGTGCTGGACCTGCTCGTGCAGGTCCTCGCCCTCCAGGACGCGGCGCCGCTCGCCGTAGATGACCTCGCGCTGCCGGTTGAGGACCTCGTCGTACTTGAGGACGTTCTTGCGGGTCTCGAAGTTCTGCGTCTCGACCTGCGACTGGGCGGAGGCGATGGCACGGGTGACCATCTTGTTCTCGATCGGCACGTCGTCCGGGACGTTCGCCATCGACATGACGCGCTCGACCATCTGGGCCTTGAACAGCCGCATCAGGTCGTCACCGAGAGAGAGGTAGAACCGCGACTCACCGGGGTCGCCCTGACGTCCGGAACGACCGCGCAGCTGGTTGTCGATCCGCCGGGACTCGTGCCGCTCGGTACCGAGGACATAGAGCCCGCCGAGGTCCTTGACCTCCTCGAACTCGGCCTTGACGGCCTTCTCGGCCCGCTCCAGGGCGCTCGGCAGGGCCGCCGCCCACTCCTCGATGTGCTCCTCGGGGTCGAGGCCGCGCTGCCGCAGCTCCGCCTCGGCGAGGTCGTCGGGGTTGCCGCCGAGCTTGATGTCCGTACCACGACCGGCCATGTTGGTGGCGACCGTGACGGCTCCCTTGCGGCCGGCCTGGGCGACGATGGTCGCTTCCCGGTCGTGCTGCTTGGCGTTCAGCACCTCGTGCTGGATGCCGCGCTTGGAGAGCTGCTGCGACAGGTACTCGGACTTCTCCACCGAGGTCGTGCCGACGAGGATCGGCTGACCCTTCTCGTGCTTCTCGGCGATGTCGTCGACGACCGCCTCGAACTTCGCGACCTCGGTGCGGTAGATGAGGTCGGACTGGTCCTTGCGGACCATGTCACGGTTGGTCGGGATCGGGACGACACCGAGCTTGTAGATCTGGTGGAACTCCGCGGCCTCGGTCATGGCCGTACCGGTCATACCGGAGAGCTTGTCGTAGAGGCGGAAGAAGTTCTGGAGGGTGATGGTCGCCAGGGTCTGGTTCTCGTCCTTGATGTCCACCCCTTCCTTGGCCTCGATCGCCTGGTGCATGCCCTCGTTGTAGCGGCGGCCGGCGAGGATACGGCCGGTGTGCTCGTCGACGATCATGACTTCGCCGTCGATGACGACGTAGTCCTTGTCGTTCTTGAAGAGCTCCTTGGCCTTGATGGCGTTGTTCAGGTAGCCCACCAGAGGCGTGTTCACCGACTCGTACAGGTTGTCGATGCCCAGCCAGTCCTCGACCTTGGCGACACCCGACTCGTGGATGGCGACCGTGCGCTTCTTCTCGTCGACGTCGTAGTCGCCGGTCTCCTCAAGGCCCTTGAGGGCGTTTCCGGCCTCGCCGCGCTTGAGGCGCGTGACCAGCTTGGCGAAGTCGCCGTACCACTTGGTGGCCTGGTCGGCCGGGCCGGAGATGATCAGCGGCGTACGGGCCTCGTCGATGAGGATCGAGTCGACCTCGTCGACGACGGCGAAGTTGTGGCCGCGCTGGACGAGCTCGTCCTTCGACCACGCCATGTTGTCGCGCAGGTAGTCGAAGCCGAACTCGTTGTTCGTGCCGTACGTGATGTCGCAGGAGTACTGCTCGCGCCGCTGGGCCGGCGTCATGTTGGCGAGGATGCAGCCGACGGTCAGCCCGAGGAACTTGTGTACGCGACCCATCATCTCGGAGTCGCGCTCGGCCAGGTAGTCGTTGACCGTGATGAGGTGAACGCCGTCTCCGGAGAGGGCGTTCAGATACGTGGGCAGGGTGCCGACCAGGGTCTTGCCCTCGCCGGTCTTCATCTCGGCGACATAGCCGAGGTGGAGCGCCGCACCGCCCATGATCTGCACGTCGTAGTGACGCTGACCGAGGGCGCGCTTGGCCGCCTCGCGCACGGTGGCGAAGGCCTCGGGCAACAGGTCGTCCAGACTCTCACCGTCGGCGTACCGCTGCTTGTACTCATCGGTGAGGGCCCGCAGCTCGGCGTCGGAGAGGTCGACAAAGTCCTCTTCGATGGAGTTGACCTGGTCCGCGATGCGGTGCAGCTTGCGCAGGATTTTGCCTTCGCCTGCACGCATGATCTTCGAGAGGACGGACACGGGGGTTGGTCTCCTTGCCGGTCGGGCCTAGGACGGTCGGTTTCCATTGTCTTAACTGAGCGACGGCCATCGTATGCGAGGACCCCGCCCAGCCGGGAGGCCTGCCGGTAGGACAGCCATAAGGAGAACGGCCGGGAGTCACGGATGGTGCCGCGCCCCACCCACGAATTGCACGAATTGTGATCACGAACCCACGCATGGCAAAAGAGATGGCGCCCTGATCCTCCCCCGAGCAGAATCGCCCGATGGACCCCGTCACCCTCACCACAGCCCGACTTCTCCTGCGCACGGTCGGCCCGCACGACACGGACGACGTGTACGAGGCGGTGCAGGACGCCGACATCCAGCGCTGGACGACGATCCCGTCCCCCTACCTCCCCGAGCACGCACACGGCTTCACCTCCCAGCTGGTGCCCGACGGCTGGGCGGACGGCTCGATGTTCACGTTCGGCGTCTTCCTCCCCGAAGGGGAGGAACTGGTGGGCATGCTCGCCCTCACCATGCGTTCTCTGGGGGTCAGCGAAGTCGGCTTCTGGACCGCCAAGGCCCACCGGGGCAACGGCTACATCACCGAGGCCACGATCACCGCCTCCCGCTGGGCCTTCACCCACCTCTCGGTGGACCGCGTGGAATGGCGAGCGGAGGTGGGCAACGCGGCATCCCGGGCAGCAGCACAGAAGGCCGGCTTCACCATGGAGGGCACCCTGCGCTCGGCGATCAACAACAAGGGAGTACGCCACGACTGCTGGGTGGCTTCCCTCCTCCCGTCAGACGTGGGCCTCCCCTCCACAGCCCCGTACCTCCCGGGCCCAGGCGACTCCAGCCCGTCCGAGGGTCCCCTCGCTGGAGGAGTGTGAGGACGAGCGCCGACCCGCATTCCCAGCCCGTCCGGCGTTTGAGGACGAGCGCGTTCAGCGCGAAACGGGGGTCTGGGGGCACGGTCCCCAGGAACGGGACGGGTGACGGGTAAGGGCGGCGGGGGCGAACTCCACCGCCCCCGAACCCCCAGCTCACCCCCACTGTCAGTCCCACCCCCTATCGTGCGGAAGCATGACGAGCAGCCCGCCCCACACCGAACTCTCCGCCGACGAAGCCCGCCGTATCGCCCTCCGCGCCCAGGGCTTCCTCGGCACCCCCGACCGCAAAGCAGGAGTCCGTGGCGTCCTCCGCCACCTGGGCGCGGTCCAGCTCGACACGATCTCCGTACTCGCCCGCTCCCACGAACTCATCCCGTACGCCCGCCTGGGCGCCATACCCCGCAAGAAAATCGAAGACGCCTACTGGAACCCCGCGTCGACGAGCCCCCACGCCTTCGAGTACTGGTCGCACGCCGCCTGCATCCTCCCCGTGGAGGAGTGGCCCCACTTCGCCTTCCGCCGCCGCGCCTACCGCTCCCGCCCCCACTGGAACCACGACCTCCCGCCCGATGTCTACGACCAGGTCATCAAGCAGCTCCGCGCACAAGGCCCCCTCACCGCAACGGAGTTGGGCGGAGCGAAACGCACCAGTGACTGGTGGGACTGGTCCGGCACCAAGGTCGCCGTTGAGCGCGCCCTGATGTACGGCGAGGTGGTCTGCGTTGAACGCCGAGGCTGGAAGCGGGTGTACGACCTGGCCGAGCGCGCCATCCCGGACACACTGCTGCACGACGAACTGGACGACGCCGAATGCCTGCGCCGCCTGGTCCGCCTGGCAGGCGAGTCCCTGGGCGTCGGCACCCGCGCGGACATCGCCGACTACCACCGCCTCAAGGCGGAACAGGTCGACACGGTGATCGCGGACTCCGGTCTGGTCCCCGTCACGGTCGAAGGCTGGGCCAAACCGGCCTGGGCCGACCCGGCGGCCCTGGTGGCACCCGCACGAGGCCGCCACCGCACGACCCTGCTCTCGCCCTTCGACTCCCTGATCTGGGAACGGGCACGCACAGAGCGGATCTTCGGTTTCACCCACCGCCTGGAGGCCTACGTCCCCAAGCCGAAGCGTGTGTACGGCTACTTCGCGATGCCGGTCCTCGCCGGCGGCCATCTCGTCGGCAGGGTGGACCCCGCCCGGGAGGGAAACACCCTGGTGGCCCGGCAGATCTCCCTGAACGGCCCGAAGGCGGTCCCGGCTGCGGCCCAGGCCCTCCTGGAGGCCGCAAGCTGGGTGAACTGCACAAACGTACGAGTGGAACGGGTGGACGCCCCGGACCTACGAGCCCCCCTGACGAGGGAACTGGCCCGGGCCCTCACCTGACCCACGGCAATCCGCTCCACCGACCATCGACCACGACCACCCGACGCTTTACCGGATCTCGAGGATCTTCTCCCGCATCGCGTAAACCACCGCTTCCATCCTGGAGTGCAGCTGCAGCTTCTCCAGGATGTTGCGCACATGGTTCTTCACGGTGTTCTCGGAGATGAACAACTCCTTGGCGATATCCCGGTTGTTCATCCCGGTGGCGACCAGCTTGAGCACTTCCAGCTCGCGGTCCGTGAGCCGCGGCGCGGGTACCAGCCGCCGCTCGTCCGTCCGCTGGATCATCGACTTGAATTCCGTGAGCAGTTTCGACGCCATCGAGGGACTGATCTGCGACTGCCCGTCGGCCACCGCGCGAATGGCCGTGGCCACCTCGTCGGTGGAGATCTCCTTGAGGAGATAGCCGGTCGCACCCGCCTTGATCGCCTCGTACAGATCGGCTTCCTCATCGCTGATCGTCAGCATGATGATCTTGGCGCTGGGCGCGACCTCCTTGATGGAGGTGCACGCCTCGATCCCCCCGCGCTTCGGCATCCGTACATCCATCAGGACGATGTCGGGCAGCAGGTCGGCGGCCTTGTCGACAGCCTCCGCACCGTCCCCCGCCTCGCCGACGACCTGGATGTCCTCCTCGGCCGCGAGCACGATCTCCAGTCCACGGCGGAAGAGCGCGTGGTCGTCCACGACAAGGACCCTGATCGGCTCCTTGCGCGAGGTGCCCGCGTCCGGGCCCATGCCGGTGACGCCGTCGTCGGCGTCCTCGACCTGCATCGGTCCGAAGCTGTCCGCCATCGTTCCTCCCCCTGAAGGCTTTGGCCTGTGGTCCTGTGCCATCGCCAACCCAAGGCAACGACCCACCGGTTGAGTCGTTGCGGCCATGATTCCATGCCCGGGCGACAGTGCGGTGACAGAGCGGGTCCCCGAGGGGGCGTACACGGGTGCCCCTGGGGGCGCACACGCGCTCCAGGGGCACCCGCTCGGCTGTCACCGGGGGCGGTCAGCCGCCCAGCGTGCCACCCGCCGCGGGGGAATGCGCCTGATGGGCGACCATCGGATCCGTGTTGAGGTGGATCACGCCGTAGTCGTAGGCGTGTCGCCGGTAGACGACACTCGGTTCCTTGGTCTCGGAGTCGACGAACAGGTAGAAGTCGTGCCCGACCAGTTCCATCTCGTAGAGAGCCTGGTCGAGCGTCATCGGGGAGGCGACGTGGGTCTTCTCGCGGACGATGAGGGGGCCTTCACCCTTCACTTCCAGCGAGCCGATCCTCTTGACGGGCACGCCGTCCGCGTCTTCCTCGTGGACGGGGTGACCATTGCCGTTCAGCGTTGCCGCGTCCGGGACGTGGTCGGCGACCTCGGCGGCTGTGAGCCGGCCGGCGCCTCGGCGGGTGTAACGCTTGTCGTGCTGCTTGCGCAGCCGGGCCTCGAGCTTGTCCGCCGCGAGGTCGAGTGCCGCGTACGGGTCGCTTGCCGCTGCTTCCGCCCGGATCACCGGACCGCGGGAGTGGAGGGTGATCTCCACTCGGTCGGAGCGGTCGGCCTGCCGGGGGTTGGGCTCCTTGGACACCTCGACGTCGAGGCTGATCACCTTGCCGTCGAGCTTCTGGATCCTGTCCAGCCTCAACTTCTCGGCAACGTGCTTCCGGAACCGCTCGGGCACCTCGGTCTTGCGTCCCTTGACGACGATGTCCACGCAGAACTCCGTTCCCGGATCGCTCCGCTTCAGTGGCGAAGCGTCTCCCTTTTGCACCAGGCTCCGGTGAACTCCGGAACCTCGGACTCGGTGACTTCCACCTCCTCCTCCCCCATGGGCAAGATCCCCACGCGGCCGGCCGGGGTGATTAAGCAAAACCCGCAGCACGGCATTCGGATTTGCGAGGTGTGGCCTGCGGCTTTCCCTCACAACCGAACATATCTCGCCCGGACGGATGTCGTCACCCTCTACTGCCGCGTACCTCCGTTCAAGTGAATTGGTCCTCTCACTACCTGCAACGATGCAAGTTCTCGGTCAGTTCCGGTTTATTTCGAAGGAATCAGGTGTCGCCGCGACCACGGCTGCGCAGATCATGCCTCCGAAGGCGCCCTGCGCCACCCTTCCCGACGCTCCTGGCCTCCGCTCCACACCCACGGCCGTGGCTCCCGTGCACCGCTGCTCTCTGCCTTCCCTCCCCGCTTCCGAGTACACGGCGTTTCTCGCTCCTCTCACGTTTCCCGCCTCTCCCGACCGTTGCGCCCCCTTCGCCTCACCCAACTCCCCGTCCCCGACCGATTCCCGCACGGCACGCGCCGCCTCGGCCAGCGAGGCTCCGGTCGTCATCAGATCGTCGACCAGGACGACCGCACCCGCCCCGGCCAGCAGCCGCCCGCCCCCGGCGGCGACGCTCAGTGCGCCGGCGAGGTTGTCCAGCCGCTGCCGGGAGTTGAGGCCCGCCTGATCGGCCACGGCACGCCGCTGCCGCAGCACCGCCAGCACCCGGGCCGGCGTACCGGACCCGCGCAGCTCACCCGCGGCGACGAGCGCGATGCGCCGAGCCGGATCATGACCCCGGGCCCGCACAGCCCGGCGCGCGGACGGCACAGGCACGAGCAGCACGCCCGTACCACCGCGCGGGGCCCTGTCGAGCCCTGCCCGCACAGCACCCGCCAGCGCCGTTCCGAGTGGTCCCGCGAGGGCCAGCGCACCCCTTTCCTTGTGCGCGAGGAGCACCGCACGCACCTCGTCCTCGTACCGGGCCGCCGCATGCACCACCGGCAGCCCGAGCGGCTCCGGCACCGGTCGCACCCGACTGGGTACGGCCCCGTTCAGAGCGGCACGGCACTCCGGGCAGAGCACCGTGCGAGGCCTTCCGCAGCCTCCGCACTCGGCCGGCAGCACCAGGTCGCCGAGATCCTGCCACCACCCCCGCATGCCCACCACTGTGCCAATACCGGCGCCACCCGGCCACCCCTGTGGAAAACACCCTGTGGACAACCTCGGGCGCCCCACAAACAGCAGCGGGAAACGCCGACGGCCCGCCGGACATCCGGCGGGCCGTCGCACTTCACTTCCATCCTGATCCACGGACCCATCCGGAAACCCGGAGAACCGTACGACCAGAGAGGCGTCCTACCCCGGATACACCGGGGCCGACCCCGCCTTGACCAGCTTCTGCCACTTGGACCCGAGCAGCCGCACGATCCCGTCCTCCTCCGAGTAGGCCACCAGCGGCAGCCCCTCGTCCTCGGCAGCGGCGATGCCCTTCACGCCGGTCAGCGCGGCCGGCGCCGACCCCACCGGAGTCGAGCCGTCGACCTGCACATACCCCATCTGCTGCACGCCGCCCTGCTCACGCCCCACCACCACGAGCCGGCTGTCCCCGGCCCACGACATGGCGGTGACCTCTTCCAACTGCGGTGTCACCGAGTGCAGTTCGAGGACCGACACAACCGACTGCTCCCCGGTCTTCTGCCCTGTCGCCGACGCCTTCGCCTGTCCCGACGCCGCCGTCCCCTCCTGGGGCGACCCGCCCGAGGCCGCCGCCGACCGCTCGTCGCGCTCGATCCGCCCGAGGTAAAGGGACCGCAGGCCGTCCTTCTCCACGATGAGCGCGATCCGCACCCCGTCAGCGGCCACCCGTACCGCTTCGATGCGCCCGTCGAGCCCAGGAGTCTTCACTTCCAGCGGCTCGCCCGCACCCTTCTCCAGGAGCAGCAGGCGCGGCTTCTTGGGGTTGCGGTCGGCCACCCACAGGTCGCCGTCGCCGTCCCAGCTGGGTGTGGTCAGGCGGTCGGCCTTGCCGGCTCCCTGGCTGGTCAGAACGGGCTCACCGAGCGATCCGCCGGAAACCAGCGACCCGACGTAGAGCATGGTCCCGTCCAGCGAGACCCCGGCCGCGCTGTCCTCGTCCCGCGAGACCGCCGCGGATCGCAGTTGCTTCTCCCCCTCGCCGAGCGCGCCCGGCACCGGGGTGACGTCGGCGGCGGCTTCGAGACTGTCTCCGGCCACCCGTACGAGGCGGTGCTTGCCGTCGATGAAGTACTGGAAATCGGGGTGCTGCACCACACCGCGCGCCGCGACGGTCTCGGCCTGTTCCTTGCCGAGGAGACACAGCTGGGTGCCGTTGGCACGCTGCAGTGCGACCTCGTCGACCCCCGTGGGGGTCAGGTCCTGGAGCGTGTAGAGAAGCTGCGCGGCCATCTCGGTGCACTTGGCGGACCCGACCCGGTTCGCCTTGTCGTTGAGCGGCACCGTCAACCGGTTCTGGTCGTCGGGGGTCAGCGAGGTGACGCCCTTCTTGAGCGCCGTACCGGTGGGGAAACTCGACCTGACGACCGGTCCCAGCCAGCGGGAGGGGCCCTCCAGCAGCGAACTCACCGTCTGCGTCATCGGGTCGACCTTCTTGCGGACATAGACCGGATCGGCGACGGACACGGGCTGCCCGTCCGACTCCGTCGGCGTGTTCGACGCGAAGTAGTACTTGTTGACGGACGTGTAGTTGCGCAGGAAGTCCGACTTGCCCATGACGGTGCCCTGCGGCAGGTCGTCGATGCGCCACTGCCCGCTCTTCTTGTCGCGCGTGAGGTGCAGCGTCTCCCTGTACTGCCCGTCGGCGGGTTCGTACGACTGCTGGGAGTCCAGGGTGGCGAACCGGCTGCCGGTCAGTGCGGACGCGTAGTCGTCCGGGTCGTCCCGGCTGCCCGCGCGCACGGGAACGGCAGTGGGCCCGCCGTCCAGCACCGTGGTCGACACGTCGGGCCGCCACTGCTTCGCGGCACGCGCCGTCAGGTACTTGAGCGCGGTCTCATAGTGCGGATCGTCGCTGGTCAGCGCCTCCAGAAAACCCTGAACGATCTGCCCCGGCGGGGCGTTCTCGTGGGGCGGCAGGGCGAAGACCCTGACCTGGGCGTCCTGCCGGGGCGTGGACTCGACTCCGCGCAGATCCCCGCTGTCGGGCATCGAGGCGCATCCGGCCAGCAGTACGGCGCCACAGGCGGCGTACACCACCGCGCGAACCGTTTCCCGCCGCCGACCGTCCCGCTCGCGGTCAGGGCCCACGAAATGCCTCCCCTTGTTCGTCCACACGCTCTGGCCCGGTATCCGAGGACACGCTGTCCGAGGACGGCGACTCCGTACCGGCCATGCCGTCCCGTCGCGCCCCGCCGACCGGGCGCGGCACCACGCGAGCGCCGTTGCCGGGCAGCGCCGTGGGGTCCGCGGTCGCGGTCGTACCGGCGAGCCTCGGCGCTATCGGCCGCTGTTCCGTGGCCGCCGTCTGTATCGGCACCGTGGCCAGCTTGTCGCCGCCGGCGTACGGCAGACCCGCGTCGTTGAGTTCCCGGTGACGCCGAGAGTCCCTGGGCTCCAGCGGTATGGGTGAGCCCCGCAGGTGCTCGTCGGCGGTGCGCGGCAGCGTCAGCCGGAACTGCGAACCGCCGCCCGGCTCGCCCCACGCCTGCAGCCAGCCGCCGTGCAGGCGTGCGTCCTCCAGCGCGATGGACAGACCGAGGCCCGTACCGCCGGTGGTACGCGCGCGTGCCGGGTCCGCCCGCCAGAAGCGGCTGAAGACCCGGGTCGCCTCACCGGGCTTGAGCCCCACCCCGTAGTCACGCACAGCCACCGCGACCGCACCGCCCGCAGCGGCCAGCTTCACGATGACGTCCTTGCCCTCGCCGTGCTCGACGGCGTTGACGACGAGGTTGCGCAGCACCCGCTCCACGCGCCGCGCGTCGGCCTCGGCCACGACAGGCTGCTGGTCGCCGACGACCCGTACCGTCGTCCCCTTGCGCTCGGCCAGCGGCTCGGCGCCGCTCACCACGCGCCGGACGACCTGCCTGAGGTCTATCGGCTCGGCCTCCAGGGCCGCCGCACCCGCGTCGAACCGGCTGATCTCCAGCAGGTCCGCGAGCAATGTCTCGAACCGGTCCAGCTGATCGGCGAGCAGTTCGGCCGACCGCGCGGTCACCGGATCGAAGTCCACGCGCGCGTCGTGGATGACATCGGCGGCCATCCGTACGGTCGTCAGCGGCGTCCGCAGCTCGTGCGACACGTCGGACACGAACCGTCGCTGCATCCGCGACAGCTCCTCCAGCTGCTGAATCTTCAGCTGGAGATTCAGCGCCATCTTGTTGAAGGCCTCGCCGAGCCGAGCGATGTCGTCCTCGCCGGTGACCTTCATCCGCTCCTGCAGCCGCCCGGCGGACAGCCGCTCGGCGATCCCCGCCGCCATCCGCACAGGCGTCACGACCTGCCGCACCACAAGCCAGGCGATGGCCCCCAGGAGTACGACGACGAACAGCCCGGCGGTCGCCAGCGTCCCCTTGACCAGGCTCAGCGACTTCTCCTCCTGGGTGAGCGGGAAGAGGTAGTACAGCTGGTAGGCGTCCCCGTTCGGGTCGTCGACCTGCTTGCCGATGATCAGCGCGGGCTGCGACTCACTGCCGTTGGTGTAGGTGATCCGGGTGTAGCTCTGGGCCATCAGCGTGCTGCCGTCGGCGCGCTTGCGCAGTGCCTCGGGCACGCTGGCCGTCGGGTCCACCCAGCCGGAGGCGCGCGGACCTGGCCCGCCGCCACCGTCGACGCCCGCCGGACCGATCGGGAGCGTCACGACGTCGAAGGCGCCCTGGCCACCGCTGGAGAGGGACTCCACGAGGTCGCTCATCCACTGGGTGACGTTCTGCGCGGGGCGACCGTCCGCGGCGGAGCCGTCGTCCCCACCTGCGCTGACCGCCATGTCCGCCTTCTGCTTGGCCGCCGCGAACCCGCCCGCGGCCTGGCTCTGCGACGCCTTGACCTTGGCGTCCAGCAGGCCGTTGCGGACCTGCCCGATGACGACGAAGCCGAGCAGCAGGACGACGCCGAGCGACATCAGCAGTGTCGTGGCGACGACCTTGAGCTGGATGTTTCGTCGCCACAGCCGCATGACGGGCAGCAGCGGCCGACGCACCCAGCGCATGAACAGCCGAAGAACCGGGCTGCCCTGGACACCGCCCTGGAGCAGCCCGCCCTCGAAGAACTGCCGCCAGCCGGAACCGGCCCTGCTCACCTTCTGCCGCCCGACAGGCCGCTCCGCACGCCCCCCGGAACGCCCGGGGGGCGAAGCGGCACTGTCCCCGGACATGTCAGCTCGGTCCTGCCTTGTAACCGACGCCACGGACGGTCACCACGATCTCCGGCCGCTCCGGGTCCTTCTCGACCTTGGAGCGCAGCCGCTGCACATGCACGTTGACCAGCCGGGTGTCCGCCGCATGGCGGTACCCCCAGACCTGTTCCAGAAGCACCTCACGCGTGAAGACCTGCCACGGCTTGCGCGCGAGCGCCACCAGCAGATCGAACTCCAGAGGCGTCAGCGCGATCGACTGTCCCTCCCGCTTCACAGAGTGACCGGCGACATCGATGAGGAGGTCACCTATGGCCAACTGCTCGGGCGCCGGCTCCTCCGACCTCCGCAGCCGCGCCCGGATCCGGGCGACCAGCTCCTTCGGCTTGAACGGCTTCACGATGTAGTCGTCGGCCCCCGACTCCAGACCCACGACGACATCGACGGTGTCGCTCTTGGCCGTGAGCATCACGATCGGCACCCCGGACTCCGCCCTGATCAGGCGGCACACCTCGATACCGTCCCGGCCGGGAAGCATCAGGTCCAGGAGCACCAGATCGGGCTTGGACTCACGGAAAGCGGCCAGCGCCTTGTCGCCGTCGGCTACGAAAGACGGCTCAAAACCTTCACCACGCAACACAATGCCGAGCATCTCGGCCAGTGCGGTGTCGTCATCGACGACAAGGACTCGTCCCTTCATAAACGACATCATCCCATTAACTAAATCGTTACCTGTCGTGACCTGTCACACAGCTCTACCAGCGCCTCAGCCGTCACGGGCGACACAACGCCCGCTTCGGTGACGATCGCCGTCACCAACTCGGGAGGCGTCACATCGAACGCCGGGTTGTACGCCTGGGTCCCCAGGGGTGCCACCGGAATCCCGCCTCCCGCTTCCGCTCCCGCCACCGGCACCTGAGGCGCGGCGATCTCCGTCACCTCATGTCCGGCACGCTGTTCCACCTCGATGGACGCCCCGTCGGGGGTGTCCGGATCCACCGTCGTCACCGGCGCCACCACGATGAACGGCACATGGTGGTACCTGGCCAGCACGGCGAGCGGATAGCTCCCCACCTTGTTCGCCACCGAACCGTCGGCCGCGATCCGATCCGCGCCGATCAGTACCGCGTCCACCTCCCCGGCGGCGAACAGAGAGCCCGCCGCGTTGTCCGTGAGCAAGGTGTACGCCATTCCGCTGCGCGCCGCCTCATACGCCGTCAGGCGAGCACCTTGCAGCAACGGGCGCGTTTCGTCCACCCAGAGCCTGCGCAGCCGCCCTGCCCGGTGCGCCGCCAGCGCCACCGCGAACGCCGTTCCCTCACCACCCGACACCAACGACCCGGTGTTGCAGTGCGTGAGCACCCGGTGCCCGCCGCCGGGCAGCAACTCGTCCAGCAGCGCCAGCCCGTGCACAGCCATCCGCGCGCTGGCCTCGGCGTCCTCCCGGTGCAGCACCCGCGCAGCGACCAGCGCCGCCCCGGCCGCCTGCTCCAGGTCACCGCTCCTGGCGAGCTCCGCCGCGTACGCCTCCCGCGCCCTGCGCACCCCCACAGCGAGGTTCACGGCAGTGGGCCGGGCCTGCGCCAGCGCCACCGCGGCCTCGTCCACGTCGAAGCCGCGCGCGGCGGCGAGCGCGACACCGTACGCCCCCGCGATGCCGAGCAGCGGAGCCCCGCGCACGGCCAGCGAACGGATCGCCGCCACCAGCGCGGGCGCGTCCGTACAGACAAGCTCGACCTCTTCGGCCGGCAGTCTCGTCTGGTCGAGGAGGACCAGCACCGGGCCCTCGGGAGGTTCCTCCCAGCGGATCGCCGGTATCTCGGTGGGCCGGTTGTCCTCGCGGGATTGCGCGTACTGATCAGCCATCCACCCAGTCTGCCCCTTGTCCGTCGGACAATTGAAGTTGTCCAGCCCCTACAGGGGCTGATCCCCCCGTGCGTTCCCCATGGCACGATGGCTGCCAACCTGCCGCGAACGCGGACGGGCACCGTGAAGGAGCGACGATGAACGACACTCCGGGCTGGGCCTCGCCCGGATCTGCCCCCTCCGAAGGGCAGCAGCCCGGCGCGTCCGCCCCCGCCGACCACCCCGGTCCCGCGGAACCCGCGCACCAGCCGCACCCCGACACGACCGACTCCGGCCCGAAGTGGTCCAAGGAACAACCGCCACCCGCCCAGTGGTCCGCCCCCACCGGCCCCCAGGGCCCCGGTCAGGCACCGCCCCCACCGCCGCCTCCCGGCCCGGGCTGGGGCGGCAACCACCCGGGCGCTCCGGGCGGCTACGGCGGCCCCGGAGGGTACGGCGGCTACGGCCCGCCCGGCGGCCACCCCGGCTGGGGAGGCAACTGGGGCGGTCCCCCGCCCGCCGCCAAGCCCGGCGTGATCCCACTGCGCCCCCTCGGCGTCGGCGAGATCCTCGACGGCGCCGTCTCCACCATGCGCGCCCACTGGCGCACCGTGCTGGGCATCTCGCTCACCGTCGCGATCATCACGGAGATCGTCGCCATCCTCCTCCAGGGACTCTTCCTGGACGACAGCACGAGCGTCGACGGCCTCGACGGCACGAGCCCCAGCTTCGAGGAGCTGAGCCGCGCCATGGGTGACGCCCTGCTCAGCTCCGGCGTCCTCTTCGTGATCTCCATAATCGGCACCGTCATCGCAACCGCCCTGCTCACGACCGTGACCAGCCGCGCGGTACTCGGCAAGCCGGTGACCATCGGCGAGGCCTGGCGGGACGCCCGCCCGCAGATCCCGAAGCTGTTCGGCCTCATTTTCCTGCTGCTGCTCACCGTCGTCGCGATCGTCGCCGTCGGCATCGCACCCGGCGTCCTCGTGGCCCTCGCGGGTTCGGAGGGCGGCGGCGCGGCACTGGCCGTCCTGGGCGGCTTCGGCGCGAGCATCGTCGCGCTGTGGCTGATGATCCGCTTCTCCCTGGCCTCGTCGGCGCTGATGCTGGAGAAGCAGAGCATCATGAAGTCGATCAGCCGTTCGGCGAAGCTCGTCCGTGGCTCCTGGTGGCGGGTCTTCGGCATCCAGCTGCTCGCCTCCATCATCGCGGGCGTCGTCTCCTCCCTCGTCGTCCTGCCGTTCACCTTCATCGCCGGCGCCCTGACCGGAGACGGCATCAGCGGCCTCCTCGACGGCACGGGCAGCTTCGGCTGGACGTTCCTGATCGTCAGTGGCATCGGCTCGGTGATCGGCTCCATGATCACCTTCCCCATCACCGCGGGCGTGACCGTGCTCCTCTACATCGACCAGCGCATCCGCCGTGAGGCCCTCGACCTCGACCTGGCCCGCGCAGCCGGTGTCCAGGGCTCCACCGCCGGCGCCCCGGGCGCCACCCCGGGGAGCTGATGCGGTGAGCCTGACGGGGGGATTCCTCACCACGGTGCCGGCCCTGCCGCCCACCGCCGAAGCGGCCGTACGAGCACTGCTGCGCGCCGGTGGGACCGCCGTACTGTCGCTGGCGGCCGACGACCCGCCGGTGACGGTCCCGCGCGATCCCGCACGGGAGGCAGCCCGGCGCGAGCTGTCCAAGCGCATGTACCACCAGAACGACCCGAGCCCGCTCCAACGGGCCATGGATGCCTTCTGGGACTGGCTCGGCAAGGTGTTCAACTCGACCTCGACCGCGACCCCCGGAGGCATGGTCGGACTGGTGGTCGTCCTCCTCGCCGTCGCCGCCGTGATCGGCGCCCTGTGGTGGCGCCTCGGCACCCCGCGCATCGGCCCCACCTCCTCCGCCGTGCTCTTCGACGACCGCCCGCGCAGCGCCGCCGAACACCGCGCCGCCGCCGAGGCCCACGCCGTCCAGGGCCACTGGAACCAGGCCGTCCAGGAGCGCATGCGCGCCGTCGTCCGCTCCCTGGAGGAACGCGCGCTCCTCGATGTCCGCCCCGGCCGCACCGCCGACGAGGCAGCCGCGGAAGCGGGCCGCGCCCTGCCCGCACACACCGACCGCCTGCGCACCGCGGCCCGCGACTTCGACGAGGTGACGTACGGCGGACGCACCGCGACCCCGCAGATGTACCGCCGGCTCACCGAACTCGACGACGACCTGGAGCGCACGAAACCGGTCCTCGCGAACAGCAGCGGTGCCCCCGGCACGGCCCCCAACACCCGCCGGGGAGCCGCCGGATGAGCACCGAGGCCACCACGCTCCCCGCCCCCACCTCGGCCTCGCCCACCGCCCGCCAGGTGTGGACCCGCACACGAGGCGTCGTATTCGGCGTCGTCCTCCTCCTTGTGGGCGCCGTCACCATCGCCGTGATCAACTCCGGCACCCGGCGCGGCGGCCTCGACCCACGTTCCGCCGACCCCCGGGGCAGTCGCGCCGTCGCCACACTCCTCGCCGACCGGGGCGTCTCCACGCGCGTGGTCACCACCCTCGCCGAGGCGTCCGCCGCGGCGGACGCCGACACGACCCTTCTGGTCGCGGTCCCCGACCTGCTGACCGACCGTCAGCAGCAGCAACTGCACACGGCGACGGAGAGCGCCGGCGGACGCACGGTCCTGGTCGCCCCCGGCAGCCCGTCCGTCGGGACACTCGCCCCCGGCGTCACCGCCGACCCCGCGATCAGCTTCCACTCGAAGCTCTCCCCCGACTGCGATCTGCCCGCCGCCCGACGCGCGGGCACCGCCGACACAGGCGGCTTCCGCTACGACACCACCGCCACCGACGCCGACACGTGCTACCCCAGCGACGGCCTCCCCACCCTGGTACGCGTCCCCGCGGTCACAGGGAACGGCGACACCGTCGTGCTCGGGGCACCCGACATCCTCTACAACGATCGTCTCGACGAGCACGGCAACGCCTCGCTCGCCCTCCAACTGCTCGGCTCCCGGCCCCACTTGGTCTGGTACCTCCCCTCGCTCTCCGACCTGTCGCGCACCGATCCCGGTGAACGCAGCTTCTTCGACCTGCTCCCTTCGGGCTGGCTCTGGGGCACCCTGCAACTCTTCTTCGCCGCGGTTCTGGCCGCCTTCTGGCGGGCACGCCGATTCGGCCCCCTGGTACCCGAACGTCTCCCCGTGGCGATCCGCGCCTCCGAAACCGTCGAAGGCCACGCCCGCCTCTACCGCAAGACCAACGCCCGCGACCGCGCGGCAGGCGCTCTTCGCTCCACCACCCGCACTCGCCTCGCCCCCCTCGTAGGCGTCCCCGTGCCCCAGGCGCATGCGCCCGAGGCCCTGCTCCCCGCGCTGTCCTCCCACCTCCACGACCACGGAGACGGACAGACCCTGCATTCCCTCCTCTTCGGCCCGCCGCCCCGCGACGACGCCGCCCTCATCTCCCTCGCCGACCAACTCGACGCCCTCGAAAGAGAGGTACGCCGTCCATGATGGACCCGACCACTGACAACGCCGGGACCACCGGGAACCCGGAAACCGCCCGGGCCGCCCTGGAAGCCCTGCGCGCCGAGATCGCCAAAGCCGTGGTCGGCCAGGACCCCGCCGTGACCGGCCTCGTCGTCGCCCTTCTCTGCCGCGGACACGTCCTCCTGGAAGGAGTCCCCGGAGTAGCCAAAACGCTGCTCGTCCGGGCACTCGCGTCCGCACTCGAACTCGACACCAAGCGCGTCCAGTTCACTCCGGACCTGATGGCGAGCGACATCACCGGCTCTCTCGTCTACGACACGCGCACCGCCGAGTTCTCCTTCCAGCCGGGCCCGGTCTTCACCAACCTCCTCCTCGCGGACGAGATCAACCGCACGCCCCCGAAGACCCAGTCGTCCCTCCTGGAAGCCATGGAGGAACGCCAGGTCACCGTCGACGGCACCCCCCGCCCCCTCCCCGACCCGTTCCTGGTCGCGGCGACGCAGAACCCGGTCGAGTACGAGGGCACATACCCCCTTCCCGAGGCCCAGCTGGACCGTTTCCTCCTCAAGCTCACGATCCCCCTCCCTTCACGCCAGGACGAGATCGACGTCCTCACCCGCCACGCCGAGGGCTTCAACCCGCGCGACCTGCGCGCCGCCGGCATACGCCCCGTGGCAGGCCCGGCAGACCTGGAAGCAGCGCGCGCGGCGGTCGCCAAGACGGCGATCTCCCCGGAAATCACCGCCTACGTCGTAGACATCTGCCGCGCGACCCGCGAATCCCCGTCCTTCACGCTCGGTGTCTCCCCCCGAGGCGCCACGGCCCTCCTCGCGACGTCCCGCGCCTGGGCCTGGCTGACCGGCCGCGACTACGTCATCCCCGACGACGTGAAGGCACTCGCCCTGCCCACCCTCCGCCACCGCGTGCAACTCCGCCCGGAAGCCGAGATGGAGGGCGTGACAGCCGACTCGGTCATCAACGCGATCCTCGCCCACGTCCCCGTCCCCCGCTGATGGCCCTCACCGGACGCACCGCCCTCCTGGCGGCCCTGGGCTCGATCCCCATCGGCATCTGGGGGCCCAGCTGGACCGGCATCCTCGCCGTCAACGGCCCCCTGGCAATCGCCTGCGCCTGCGACTTCGCCCTGGCAGCACCCGTACGCCGCCTCGGCCTCTCCCGCTCCGGCGACGCATCCGTACGCCTGAGCGAATCAGCCGACGTGACGCTCACGGTCACCAACCCCTCCGGCCGTCCGCTCCGCGCCCACCTACGCGATGCCTGGCCCCCCAGCAGCTGGCAGTCCGGCACCGAGGTGGAGGCCTCCCGCCACCGCCTGACGGTCCCCGCCGGCGAGCGCCGCCGTGTCACCACCCGCCTGCGCCCCACCCGCCGAGGCGACCGCCAGGCCGACCGCGTGACGATCCGCTCGTACGGCCCCCTGGGCCTCTTCGCCCGCCAGGGCAGCCACAAGGTCCCCTGGACGGTACGGGTCCTCCCCCCGTTCACCAGCCGCAAGCACCTCCCCTCGAAGCTGGCCCGCCTGCGCGAACTCGACGGCCGCACCAGCGTCCTGACCCGCGGCGCAGGCACGGAATTCGACAGCCTGCGCGAGTACGTCCCCGGCGACGACACCCGTTCCATCGACTGGCGCGCCACAGCCCGCCAGACCACGGTCGCCGTACGCACCTGGCGTCCCGAACGCGACCGCCACATCCTCCTGGTCCTCGACACCGGCCGCACGTCCGCGGGCCGCGTCGGCGACGTGCCCCGCCTGGACGCCTCCATGGACGCGGCCCTCCTCCTCGCAGCCCTGGCCTCCCGCGCAGGCGACCGCGTGGACCTCCTCGCGTACGACCGCCGGGTGCGCGCCCTGGTCCAAGGCCGAGCCGCGGCCGACGTCCTCCCGTCCCTGGTCAACGCGATGGCCGGCGTGGAACCCGAACTCGTCGAAACGGACGCCCGCAGCCTCACGGCCACCGCTCTCCGTACGGCTCCGAGACGCTCCCTGATCGTCCTGCTCACCAGTCTGGACACGGCCCCCATCGAAGAGGGTCTGCTCCCCGTCCTCCCTCAACTGACCCAGCGCCACACGATCCTCGTGGCCTCCGTCGCGGACCCCCACGTCGCAGCCATGGCAGCAGCCCGAGGAAACCCAGAAGCGGTGTACGAGGCCGCAGCCGCCGCCCAAGCACAGACAGAACGTCATCGAACCGCCGAACAACTCCGCCGCCACGGCGTCACGGTCGTAGACGCGACCCCGGATGAATTGGCGCCGGCACTGGCAGACGCATATCTGGCCCTGAAAACTGCAGGACGCCTCTGATTGGTGCCTCTCCACCAAGGAGAGGCACCAATTCCAAACAACTCTGAAACGCAGAAAAGCCCTGTACCGGTGAACCCGGTACAGGGCTTTTCGCAATATTTGTTCGGCGGTGTCCTACTCTCCCACAGGGTCCCCCCTGCAGTACCATCGGCGCTGTGAGGCTTAGCTTCCGGGTTCGGAATGTAACCGGGCGTTTCCCTCACGCTATGACCACCGAAACACGGTGAAACACATATCAACCGCACCACACCCGGTGGCCCCGGGCATGGGGTTGTTCGTGGTTTCAGAACCAACACAGTGGACGCGAGCAACTGAGGACAAGCCCTCGGCCTATTAGTACCAGTCACCTCCACCCGTTACCGGGCTTCCAGATCTGGCCTATCAACCCAGTCGTCTACTGGGAGCCTTACCCCATCTAGTGGGTGGGAACACTCATCTCGAAGCAGGCTTCCCGCTTAGATGCTTTCAGCGGTTATCCCTCCCGAACGTAGCCAACCAGCCATGCCCTTGGCAGGACAACTGGCACACCAGAGGTTCGTCCGTCCCGGTCCTCTCGTACTAGGGACAGCCCTTCTCAATGTTCCTGCGCGCGCAGCGGATAGGGACCGAACTGTCTCACGACGTTCTAAACCCAGCTCGCGTACCGCTTTAATGGGCGAACAGCCCAACCCTTGGGACCGACTCCAGCCCCAGGATGCGACGAGCCGACATCGAGGTGCCAAACCATCCCGTCGATATGGACTCTTGGGGAAGATCAGCCTGTTATCCCCGGGGTACCTTTTATCCGTTGAGCGACGGCGCTTCCACAAGCCACCGCCGGATCACTAGTCCCGACTTTCGTCCCTGCTCGACCCGTCGGTCTCACAGTCAAGCTCCCTTGTGCACTTACACTCAACACCTGATTGCCAACCAGGCTGAGGGAACCTTTGGGCGCCTCCGTTACTCTTTAGGAGGCAACCGCCCCAGTTAAACTACCCATCAGACACTGTCCCTGATCCGGATCACGGACCCAGGTTAGACATCCAGCACGACCAGACTGGTATTTCAACGACGACTCCACAAACACTGGCGTGCCCGCTTCACAGTCTCCCAGCTATCCTACACAAGCCGAACCGAACACCAATATCAAACTATAGTAAAGGTCCCGGGGTCTTTCCGTCCTGCTGCGCGAAACGAGCATCTTTACTCGTAGTGCAATTTCACCGGGCCTATGGTTGAGACAGTCGAGAAGTCGTTACGCCATTCGTGCAGGTCGGAACTTACCCGACAAGGAATTTCGCTACCTTAGGATGGTTATAGTTACCACCGCCGTTTACTGGCGCTTAAGTTCTCAGCTTCGCCACACCGAAATGTGACTAACCGGTCCCCTTAACGTTCCAGCACCGGGCAGGCGTCAGTCCGTATACATCGCCTTACGGCTTCGCACGGACCTGTGTTTTTAGTAAACAGTCGCTTCTCGCTGGTCTCTGCGGCCACCCCCAGCTCGGAGAGCAAGTCTCCTCACCAGTGATGGCCCCCTTCTCCCGAAGTTACGGGGGCATTTTGCCGAGTTCCTTAACCATAGTTCACCCGAACGCCTCGGTATTCTCTACCTGACCACCTGAGTCGGTTTAGGGTACGGGCCGCCATGAAACTCGCTAGAGGCTTTTCTCGACAGCATAGGATCATCCACTTCACCACAATCGGCTCGGCATCAGGTCTCAGCCCTAATGTGTGACGGATTTACCTATCACACGGCCTACACCCTTACCCCGGGACAACCACCGCCCGGGATGGACTACCTTCCTGCGTCACCCCATCACTCACCTACTGCAGGTCTGGTCCGTCGGCTCCACCACTCCCCCTTGCCCGAAGGCTCCGGGGCGGCTTCACGGACTTAGCATCGCCTGGTTCAATGTTTGACGCTTCACAGCGGGTACCGGAATATCAACCGGTTATCCATCGACTACGCCTGTCGGCCTCGCCTTAGGTCCCGACTTACCCTGGGCAGATCAGCTTGACCCAGGAACCCTTAGTCAATCGGCGCACACGTTTCCCACGTGTGTATCGCTACTCATGCCTGCATTCTCACTCGTGAACCGTCCACCACTAGCTTCCGCTGCAGCTTCACCCGGCACACGACGCTCCCCTACCCATCCCAGCAGGCGTTGGCCCTATTGCTGGAATGACACGACTTCGGCGGTACGCTTGAGCCCCGCTACATTGTCGGCGCGGAATCACTAGACCAGTGAGCTATTACGCACTCTTTCAAGGGTGGCTGCTTCTAAGCCAACCTCCTGGTTGTCTGTGCGACTCCACATCCTTTCCCACTTAGCGTACGCTTAGGGGCCTTAGTCGATGCTCTGGGCTGTTTCCCTCTCGACCATGGAGCTTATCCCCCACAGTCTCACTGCCGTGCTCTCACTTACCGGCATTCGGAGTTTGGCTAAGGTCAGTAACCCGGTAGGGCCCATCGCCTATCCAGTGCTCTACCTCCGGCAAGAAACACACGACGCTGCACCTAAATGCATTTCGGGGAGAACCAGCTATCACGGAGTTTGATTGGCCTTTCACCCCTAACCACAGGTCATCCCCCAGGTTTTCAACCCTGGTGGGTTCGGTCCTCCACGAAGTCTTACCTCCGCTTCAACCTGCCCATGGCTAGATCACTCCGCTTCGGGTCTTGAGCGCGCTACTGAATCGCCCTATTCGGACTCGCTTTCGCTACGGCTTCCCCACACGGGTTAACCTCGCAACACACCGCAAACTCGCAGGCTCATTCTTCAAAAGGCACGCAGTCACGACGTTGCATGCAAGCATGCAACGCGACGCTCCCACGGCTTGTAGGCACACGGTTTCAGGTACTATTTCACTCCGCTCCCGCGGTACTTTTCACCATTCCCTCACGGTACTATCCGCTATCGGTCACCAGGGAATATTTAGGCTTAACGGGTGGTCCCGCCAGATTCACACGGGATTTCTCGGGCCCCGTGCTACTTGGGTGTCTCTCAAACGAGCCGTTGATGTTTCGACTACGGGGGTCTTACCCTCTACGCCGGACCTTTCGCATGTCCTTCGCCTACACCAACGGTTTCTGACTCGTCTCACGGCCGGCAGACCATGAAAGAGAGATCCCACAACCCCGTATACGCAACCCCTGCCGGGTCTCACACGCATACGGTTTGGCCTCATCCGGTTTCGCTCGCCACTACTCCCGGAATCACGGTTGTTTTCTCTTCCTGCGGGTACTGAGATGTTTCACTTCCCCGCGTTCCCTCCACACACCCTATGTGTTCAGATGTGGGTGACAGCCCATGACGACTGCCGGGTTTCCCCATTCGGAAACCCCCGGATCAAAGCCTGGTTGACGACTCCCCGGGGACTATCGTGGCCTCCCACGTCCTTCATCGGTTCCTGGTGCCAAGGCATCCACCGTGCGCCCTTAAAAACTTGGCCACAGATGCTCGCGTCCACTGTGCAGTTCTCAAACAACGACCAACCACCCGTCACAACCCACCACAGCGGATTTTTACCGGGGCCGGCACTGAAGGCGACCGTATGACGGCCGTACCCTCAGACACCCAACAGCGTGCCCGACCATGTCCCGCCCGGAGATCATGCTTTCCACGCCCTCTTGCGAGAGCAGTACTTACAAGCCTCCGACCCGTGAACCCGGCCGAATAATCAACGTTCCACCCATGAGCAACCAGCACCGGACATTCGCCGATGTACTGGCCTCTGACCACGACCCCGAAGAGCCCTGGTAAGAAATGCTCCTTAGAAAGGAGGTGATCCAGCCGCACCTTCCGGTACGGCTACCTTGTTACGACTTCGTCCCAATCGCCAGTCCCACCTTCGACAGCTCCCTCCCCGTGAGGGGTTGGGCCACCGGCTTCGGGTGTTACCGACTTTCGTGACGTGACGGGCGGTGTGTACAAGGCCCGGGAACGTATTCACCGCAGCAATGCTGATCTGCGATTACTAGCAACTCCGACTTCATGGGGTCGAGTTGCAGACCCCAATCCGAACTGAGACCGGCTTTTTGAGATTCGCTCCGCCTCACGGCATCGCAGCTCATTGTACCGGCCATTGTAGCACGTGTGCAGCCCAAGACATAAGGGGCATGATGACTTGACGTCGTCCCCACCTTCCTCCGAGTTGACCCCGGCAGTCTCCTGTGAGTCCCCATCACCCCGAAGGGCATGCTGGCAACACAGAACAAGGGTTGCGCTCGTTGCGGGACTTAACCCAACATCTCACGACACGAGCTGACGACAGCCATGCACCACCTGTACACCGACCACAAGGGGGCGACCATCTCTGGCCGTTTCCGGTGTATGTCAAGCCTTGGTAAGGTTCTTCGCGTTGCGTCGAATTAAGCCACATGCTCCGCTGCTTGTGCGGGCCCCCGTCAATTCCTTTGAGTTTTAGCCTTGCGGCCGTACTCCCCAGGCGGGGAACTTAATGCGTTAGCTGCGGCACCGACGACGTGGAATGTCGCCAACACCTAGTTCCCACCGTTTACGGCGTGGACTACCAGGGTATCTAATCCTGTTCGCTCCCCACGCTTTCGCTCCTCAGCGTCAGTAATGGCCCAGAGATCCGCCTTCGCCACCGGTGTTCCTCCTGATATCTGCGCATTTCACCGCTACACCAGGAATTCCGATCTCCCCTACCACACTCTAGTCTGCCCGTATCGAATGCAGACCCGGGGTTAAGCCCCGGGCTTTCACATCCGACGCGACAGACCGCCTACGAGCTCTTTACGCCCAATAATTCCGGACAACGCTTGCGCCCTACGTATTACCGCGGCTGCTGGCACGTAGTTAGCCGGCGCTTCTTCTGCAGGTACCGTCACTTTCGCTTCTTCCCTGCTGAAAGAGGTTTACAACCCGAAGGCCGTCATCCCTCACGCGGCGTCGCTGCATCAGGCTTTCGCCCATTGTGCAATATTCCCCACTGCTGCCTCCCGTAGGAGTCTGGGCCGTGTCTCAGTCCCAGTGTGGCCGGTCGCCCTCTCAGGCCGGCTACCCGTCGTCGCCTTGGTGAGCCACTACCTCACCAACAAGCTGATAGGCCGCGGGCTCATCCTTCACCGCCGGAGCTTTTAACCCCCACAGATGCCTGCAGGAGTATTATCCGGTATTAGACCCCGTTTCCAGGGCTTGTCCCAGAGTGAAGGGCAGATTGCCCACGTGTTACTCACCCGTTCGCCACTAATCCACCCCGAAAGGCTTCATCGTTCGACTTGCATGTGTTAAGCACGCCGCCAGCGTTCGTCCTGAGCCAGGATCAAACTCTCCGTGAATGTCAACCCGTAATCGGGTCACACCACGAGAGCGGAACAGTCAAGCGGAATAAGCCCGACCGTTCACAGCGTCCTCGCTGTGTTTACTGCTTCAAAGGAACCTCGCCCTCCCGAACGGGAGAGACGGGGTATCAACAAACTTGGCGTTGATTTTTGGCACGCTGTTGAGTTCTCAAGGAACGGACGCTTCCTTCGTACTCACCCTCTCGGGCTTTCCTCCGGGCAGTTTCCCTTCGGTCTTGCGTTTCCGACTCTACCAGACCGTTTCCGTATCCGATTTCCTCGGCGCTTTCCAGGATCCCGCTTTCGCGTTTCCCTTTCCGGCGAGTCCGACTTTATCAGAAGTTTTTGGCCGGGCTGACCGGCTGTTCATTCCTGAGGTTAATCGGGATGTGGTCCTCAAGAATCAAAGTCCTTGAGCAACCAGTGGATTTTCACCGTTACCACCGAGCCTGTCCGGCTCTAGGCAACTGCTCTAATCTACCTCCCCACTCCCTCCGCGTCAACGGCTCTTGTGGGGCGAAGAGGAGACTAGCAGCCCGACAGGTGTGTCTGCACATCAGGCAGCCGTGGGGACGGCGGCGCTGCGCTCGGCCGTCTCGAGGTCGCCGGTCTCGCCGGCTCGGGCCGCTCGTCCGCCGAGGACATAGACGTAAGCGAGGAAGGTCAGTTCGGCGACGACCCCGATCGTGATGCGCGCCCAGGTGGGCAGGCCCGACGGGGTGACGAAGCCTTCTATGGCGCCCGAGACGAAGAGGACCAGAGCCAGGCCTATCGCCATTCCCAGGGCTGCTCGTCCTTCCTCGGCCAGTGCCGTGCGGCGGGAACGCGGGCCGGGATCGATGACCGTCCAGCCGAGGCGCAGGCCCGTACCGGCGGCTACGAAGACCGCGGTGAGTTCCAGGAGGCCGTGCGGCAGGATCAGGCCGAGGAAGGTGTCGAGCCGGCCCGCCGAGGACATCAGGCCCAGGCCGACGCCCACGTTGAGCATGTTCTGGAAGAGGATCCAGATGACCGGGAAGCAGAGGAAGACTCCCAGGACCAGGCACATCGCGGCGGCCTGGGCGTTGTTCGTCCACACCTGAGCGGCGAAGGAAGCGGCGGGGTGGCTGGAGTAGTACGTCTCGTACTCGCCACCGGGGCGGGTGAGGGCGCGCAGTTGGTCGGGAGCCGCTATGGAGGACTGCACTTCGGGGTGCGTGCCTATCCACCATCCCAGGAGGACCGCGACCGCCGTGGAGATGAGGGCGGTGGGGACCCACCAATGGCGCGATCGGTAGACCGCCGCGGGGAAACCGTGGGTAAGGAAGTGCGTGACATCACGCCAGGAAGCGCGGCGGGTTCCTGTCACTGCACTACGCGCGCGTGCCACGAGTTGGCTGAGCCGACCGGTCAGCTGGGGGTCCGGGGCGCTCGACTGGATCAGCGAGAGGTGGGTGGCTGTGCGCTGGTAGAGCGCCACGAGCTCGTCCACCTCTGCGCCGGTGAGGCGGCGCTGGCGGCGCAGCAGTGCGTCCAGGCGGTCCCACTCGGGGCGGTGGGCGGAGACGAAGACGTCGAGGTCCATCGTTTTGCCTGCTCCTCGGCTGTTCGTCGACTGCACGTCGTGGGTGTCGGCTTGTCGTACTGCGGCGCGATGCCCTTCAGCTTGGCAGACTGGCGGTTCCGGGGGCAGGTCAGGGGAAGGACGGCAGGCGTGAGTGAGCTGGTTACGGGCGAGGCTGTGGCGCTGGAGCTGCGCCCGGCAAAACTGCCCAGCAGGGCGCTTGCCGTGCTGCTCGACCTCGTGGTGGTCGGGTTGGTCTACACCCTCGTCACCATTGTTCTGGTCATATCCACGGCCTCGCTGGACGAGGCGGCACAGATCGCCCTCTCCATCGCGGCTTTCATTCTGGTGCTGGTGGGCGCGCCGATCGCCGTGGAGACGCTCAGCCATGGCCGGTCGCTCGGCAAGATGGCGTGCGGTCTGCGGGTGGTGCGGGACGACGGCGGGCCGATCCGCTTCCGGCATGCGCTGGTACGGGGTGCGGTCGGTGTGGTCGAGATTCTGATGACGGTCGGGGTGGTGGCCTGTGTCGCGTCGCTCGTCTCGGCGCGGGGACGGCGGCTCGGTGATGTCGTCGCGGGCACCCTCGTCGTACGGGAGCGAGTGCCCGTCGGTCAGACCGCGTTCGTTCCTCCTCCGCCGCCCTGGTTGTCCGGACGGTTCGCGGAGCTCGATCTGTCGGGCGTGCCCGACGGGCTGTGGCTGGCCGTACGTCAGTATCTGACGCGCATGCGACAACTGGACCCGCAGGTGGGCTCGGCCATGGCTGAGCGGCTCGCCGCCGATGTGGCGGCGCGTACGGGGACTCCGGCGCCGCCGGACGTTCCTCCGGCGGCCTATCTGGCGGCCGTGGTGCAGGAGCGGCAGGTGCGGGAGGCCCGGCGGGCGTTCGGGAGCGGGGCGGCGGCCGGTGGCCCCGGGATGCCTGGGGTACCTCAGCCGTTCGGGGCTCCGGTGCCGTTGCCCCAGTGGTCGGCTGCGGTTCCGCACCCGCCCGCTGGGGGTCCCCATCCGGCGGTTGCCGAATCGGCCGTGCCCGTCCCGGTCGTCGACCCTGCGCCGCAGGACCGGGCCGGTGATCACCGTGCCTCCGGCGGGTTCGCTCCGCCTGCCTAGTCGGCGAACGTCGACGGCGGGGATTCGAGGTGTTCCAGCTCGATGCCCGGTGCCGCGAGAACCACGTCGCCGGCGATGTGTACGGCATGCTGTTCGCCCGTGTCCAGGGCTGTGACCTGGTATTCGTCCACTGTCAGAGGGCCGTTGTCAGTGGCGTGTGCTTCTCTCTTCACCAAGGCCCAGGACTGGTCCACGGTGCGTGGGGCGAGCACCGGGTCGGTGAGGGCGACGAGGCGTACGCGGGTCGCGGCGGTGGAGGGGGTGAGGCGCAGGAGGCGGGCGGTGGCGACGAGGAACGCCGGGGATGTGCCGGTGAAGGCGTGGGCTCGGACATTGCCTTCGGTGGCATGGGTGCCGGTGGGATCGGTGCGGACCCAGGTGACGCCTTCCAGGGCGGCGCCGCGGACCTGCCAGCTCGCCGCGTGCAGTTCGAGGCGGATCGGGCGGCCCAGGTCGTCGAGGGTGAGATCGACGGAGCCACTGTGGTCGCCGGACGGGGCGGTCAGCTGGGAGACGTAGCGCCATCCGGAAGGGCCGGGGGCGCAGTGGAAGTGCTCTTCTGCGAGGGGGGTGTGATCGTGCGGATCGTGGAGCGAATAACGGCCGCGGGGCATGGGGGTCCTGGGTTTTTCGGACTGTCACTGTCGCTTGGGCTTTCGAGCCTCTGAGCCTCGGTAAAAGGGCAGGCCCCCGGCACGGGGGTGCGGGGGCCTGCCTCGGAGGACCTGCTGGTGGTGAGCGCGTCAGTGCACGGACGTGCTCACCACTGGCTGGGTGTTGGCTCAGTAGCGGTAGTGGTCCGGCTTGTACGGGCCCTCGACCTGGACACCGATGTACGAGGCCTGCTCCGGGCGGAGCGTCGTCAGCCTCACGCCGAGCGCGTCGAGGTGGAGGCGGGCGACCTTCTCGTCGAGGTGCTTGGGCAGCACATAGACGTCGGTCGGGTACTCGTCGGGCTTGGTGAACAGCTCGATCTGGGCCAGGGTCTGGTCCGCGAAGGAGTTGGACATCACGAACGACGGGTGACCGGTGGCGTTGCCCAGGTTCAGCAGGCGGCCCTCCGACAGCACGATGAGGACCTTGCCGTCGGGGAACTTCCAGGTGTGGACCTGCGGCTTGACCTCGTCCTTGACGATGCCCGGGATCTTCGCGAGACCGGCCATGTCGATCTCGTTGTCGAAGTGGCCGATGTTGCCGACGATCGCCTGGTGCTTCATCTTGGCCATGTCGCTGGCCATGATGATGTCCTTGTTGCCGGTCGTGGTGATGAAGATGTCGGCCTTGTCGACGACGTCGTCGAGGGTCGCGACCTGGTAGCCGTCCATCGCCGCCTGGAGCGCGCAGATCGGGTCGATCTCGGTGACGATGACGCGGGCGCCCTGACCGCGCAGGGACTCCGCGCAGCCCTTGCCCACGTCGCCGTAGCCGAAGACGACCGCGGTCTTGCCGCCGATGAGGACGTCGGTGGCGCGGTTGATGCCGTCGATCAGGGAGTGACGGCAGCCGTACTTGTTGTCGAACTTCGACTTGGTGACGGCGTCGTTGACGTTGATCGCCGGGAACAGGAGGGCGCCGTCGCGCTGCATCTCGTACAGGCGGTGGACGCCGGTCGTGGTCTCCTCGGTCACGCCGCGGATCTCCGAGGCGAGCTGGGTCCACTTCTGCGAGCCGTCGGTGATGGTGCGGCCGAGCAGTTCGAGGACGACGCGGTGCTCGTCGGACTCGGCGGTGTCCGCGGAGGGGACCTTGCCGGCCTTCTCGTACTCGACGCCCTTGTGGACGAGCATGGTGGCGTCGCCGCCGTCGTCCAGGATCATGTTCGGGCCACCGGTGGGGGTGTTCGGCCAGGTCAGGGCCTGCTCCGTGCACCACCAGTACTCTTCCAGGGTCTCGCCCTTCCAGGCGAAGACCGGGACGCCCTGCGGGTTCTCGGGCGTACCGTTCGGGCCCACCGCGATGGCGGCGGCCGCGTGGTCCTGGGTGGAGAAGATGTTGCAGGACACCCAGCGGACCTCGGCGCCCAGGGCGACCAGGGTCTCGATCAGGACGGCGGTCTGCACGGTCATGTGCAGCGAGCCCATGATGCGGGCGCCGGCCAGCGGCTGGCTGGCGGCGAACTCCCTGCGGATGGACATCAGGCCGGGCATCTCGTGCTCGGCGAGGGTGATCTCCTTGCGGCCGAACTCGGCCAGGGAGAGATCTGCGACCTTGAAGTCCTGTCGGTTGTCGACAGTCGTCATTACGGGCTGCTCCTCAAGCTTGGGGCGAGGTGGATACGGCTGGTCTGCGCGGCGGCGGACACAGTGGTGCCCGAAGAGGGCACATGCATGCCCTGGTACGCGCAGCACAGTCCGTCGGAGGCCCTCTCTCCCTCGGTCGGTCCGCAGTGGGACCGCCCGACCGCCATCAGCAGCGACGTCTGGCTCCGTCCCAAGCTACACCTGTCGGCCCGGCCGTCCCCAGTCCGCCTGCGAACACATCAGGACAGACCGAGGCCGAGCGGAGGGGAACTCAGTGGGCGGCGGGCCCGGCAGGGCCGCCGGGAGTGGCCTCGCGGTCGGGGCCCTTGGCGGCGTCCCTCTCGCTGTAGATGTCGGGTTCCAGGTAGATGACGCGGGCGATCGGGACGGCGGCGCGGATGCGGGACTCCGCGGCGTTGATCGCGGCGGCCACCTCGGCGGCGGTGTCGTCGTGCTGGACAGCGATCTTGGCGGCGACCAGGAGCTCCTCGGGGCCGAGGTGGAGCGTGCGCATGTGGATGATGCCGGTGACGGTGTCGCCGTCGACGATCGCCTTCTCGATCCGCACGACCGCTTCCGGGCCCGCGGCCTCGCCCAGCAGCAGGGACTTGGTCTCGACGGCCAGCACCAGGGCGATCAGGATGAGCAGGATGCCGATACAGAGGGTGCCGATGCCGTCCCAGACGCCGTCGCCGGTGGCGAGGGCGAGGCTGACGCCGCCGAGGGCCAGGACCAGGCCGACGAGCGCGCCGAGGTCCTCCAGGAGGACGACGGGCAGTTCGGGGGCCTTGGCGTGGCGAACGAAGTCCTTCCAGGACTCGCTGCCGCGCAGCGGGTTGGACTCCTTGATGGCCGTACGGAAGGAGAAGCCCTCGGCGATGATCGCGAAGACGAGGACGCCCACCGGCCAGTACCAGTGCTCGATCTCGTGCGGGTGCTTGATCTTCTCGTAGCCCTCGTAGATCGCGAACATGCCGCCGACCGAGAAGAGCACGATGGAGACGAGGAAGGCGTAGATGTACCGCTCGCGGCCGTAGCCGAAGGGGTGTTGCGGGGTCGCCTCGCGCTGCGCCTTCTTGCCGCCGAGGAGGAGCAGGCCCTGGTTGCCGGAGTCGGCGAGCGAGTGCACGGACTCCGCGAGCATCGACGACGAACCGCTGAAGAGGAACGCCACGAACTTCGCTGCCGCGATCGCGAGGTTGGCGCCGAGTGCCGCCACGATCGCCCTGGTGCCGCCTGACGCGCTCATGTGTTCGCGTTGTCCCTTCGTACGTTCGCTGTCCCGGGCTTTGCCCGCCCTTTGCCGGTGGGTCATTGTTGCAGCCCCCTCCGGCAACGGCCCGCCAGGCTGTCACACAGACCCCGGCAACCAGTGCCCGGGATGTGCTCGAACAGTCTCCGGCGGGCCCCGGCAGTCCCCGGGTGGGGTCAGACGACGACCGTCGCCCGGAAGATCGTGCCGGGGCCGGACACCTCGGCCTTGTCGTTCGCCGGTACGAAGACCGACTGGCCGGGGGCGAGTTCGATGTCTCCGGTACGGACCGAGCCTGCTGTGCAGAGCAGGATCTGCGGGGTCGGGAGGGTGAGGTCGCGGGCGGGTGCGCTCTCCGGGAGGACGTAGCGGGAGAGGCGGAACTCGTCGATGGGGGTGTCGTAGACCTCCTCGCCGTCGGCGGAGGCCTCCGGGCGCAGTACGCCCGGGTCGCTCGCCTCGAAGCGGACGACGCGCAGGAGTTCGGGGACGTCGACGTGCTTGGGGGTCAGACCGCAGCGCAGGACGTTGTCCGAGTTGGCCATGATCTCGACACCGAGGCCGTTGAGATAGGCGTGCGGGATGCCCGCGCCGAGGAACAGGGCCTCGCCGGGCTGGAGTCGGACGTGGTTGAGGAGCATGGCGGCGATGACGCCCGGATCGCCGGGGTAGTGCTGGGCGATGTCCGCGTAGGGGGCGTAGTCGCCGCCGAGGCGGGCGCAGGCGGTCGCGGCCTCGGTGACCGTGCGGGCCATGTCCTCGCGGTCAGCGCTGAGTACGGCCGTCAGGACCTCGCGCAGCGCCGCCTCCTCGGGGTGGGCGCGCAGCAGGTCGACGTACGGCTTGAGGGAGTCGACCTCCAGGCCTGCGAGGAGGTCGGCGGTCTGCGAGGGGTCGCGGAAGCCGCACAGGCCGTCGAACTCGGTGAGGGCGCAGATCAGTTCGGGCTTGTGGTTGGCGTCCTTGTAGTTGCGGTGCCCGGCGTCCACCGGGATCCCGCGGGTCTCCTCGTCCGCGTAACCCTCCTTCGCCTGGGCGAGGTTGGGGTGCACCTGGAGGGAGAGGGGGGCGCCGGCGGCGAGGATCTTGAGGAGGAAGGGCAGGCGGGGGCCGAATTTGGCGACGGCCGCCGCGCCGAGTTCGCCCTGTGGGTCCGCGTCGATGACCTCGACGAGCGTGCCGCGTCCGGTGCGCGAGGGTGCGCCGGGGTGGGCGCCCATCCACATCTCCGCCTGCGGTTCACCGGTCGGCTCGGTGCCGAGGAGCGCCGCGATGGCGGTGGTGGATCCCCAGGCGTAGGGGCGGATGGTGTTGTCGAGGCGGTCCATACCGGTCTTTCTGCGTGCAGGTCGAAGAAGGGGATGAGGTGCGATGGGCTGCTTGGGAGGTGTCGGTCTTGGCGGTTGTTGCAGGTCAGGAACCTGCCGTCAGCGCCAGGTACACCGCCGCGAAGTCCGTGGTGGCGATCAGTTCCGCCAGGTTCTCCAGTTCGGCGCCGTCCTCCGGTTCGAGCTCGCTGATCGCCGTGTCGTGGCCGAGGGCGAGTTCGCGGGCGGCGGGGGCCGCGCTGAGGCCGCCGGTCGGGCGGTCTCGGAGCAGGACCACGCGCGCGTGCAGGGCGGGTGCCTCGCTCACCCGGTCGCGGAAGAAGTCGTCGGGGTCGGCGCCCGCGGCGAGGCGGCTCGCGAGCAGGGCGCCGTGCGCGGCGAGCGCCTCGGGGAGTTCGGCGGCGAGCGCGGGGCGGCCGGCGAGTTCGGCGAGGGCGGCGGCGAACCGGCGGCCCGCGGGCCCGGCCGACGTGCCCTCCGTCCAGATCACCGGAAGCGTGTCCGCGAGTTCGGCGGCGAGGGTCTTGGCCGGATTGCTGTACGTCGCGATGGCCGGGCCGCATCGTTCGGCGATGTGGTCGAGGCGGTCGGCAACCTTCTCCAGCACGTCCGGCGGGGCGGTGAGGAGGCCCGTGCGGTCGAGAAGGGCGAGGAGCGGGGTGAGCAGCGCCCACAGGACGCCGGGGGCGGAGGCGGCGAGCGGCTGGTCCACCTCGTCCTGCTCGTACGGGGCGGTCGCCATCCGGATGAACAGGCCGTGCGCGGCGCCCTGCACCGTTTCGCTGAGCGGGGTGCCGGCGGGCGCCACGGCGACGACCGTGCAGCCGCGGCGGTAGGCCTGCTCGGCGAGCAGGGACAGGCCCGGTTCGGTGCCGTCGGGGGTGGCGATCAGGAGCAGGTCGACGGAGCCGGCCCAGCCCGGCAGCTCCCAGCGCAGGGCGCCTGCCGCGGGGGCGACGCCCGTGGGAGCCAGGCGGATGACGGGGCTGGTCGCGCCGGCGAGGGTGCCGAGGAGGTCGGCGACACAGGTCGCGGCGGCGCCGGGGCCCGCGATCAGGACGGCGCGGGGGCGGCCGTCCGGTTTCAGGTCGTTGATGCCTGCCTCTGCCGCGTGGCGGGCGGCGGTGCGGACGCGGGCGCCCGCTTCCGCCGCGCCGCGCAGGAGGCCGCGGCGGTCTGCGTCCGCCAACGCCTCGGGGGCGTCGAGCAGCGATTCGTCGAGCATGGGTGGCACCTCCGATCGCCGGGACGGACCTACGCGGGGCGGCGGGCCTCGTCGACGAGCAGTACGGGGATTCCGTCCCGGACGGGGTACGCCAGGCCGCAGTCCTGACCGGTGCAGATCAGCTCGGACTCCTGCTCCTTGAGGGGTGCGTGGCAGGCCGGGCAGGCGAGGATCTCCAGGAGGCCGGCTTCGAGCGGCATGTGGTGTCCCTTCGGGGGCGCGGTGATGTGGCCTGGTCAGGGTACCGCCGTGGGGGGTGGGGTGTCGGGGGGTGTGGTGGGCGGTGGGAGGGCTTTCGCCCCTGTCGCCCCTACCCGTCCCAGGGGACCCCCACAAAGGTGCGGGCCGGGTCAGCCTCGGATGATGCTCAGCACTTCGTCCCGTACCTTCGTCATCGTTTCCTCGTCCCGTGCCTCCGCGTTCAGGCGCAGCAGGGGTTCCGTGTTGGACGGGCGGACGTTGAACCACCAGTCCGTGGCGGCGACCGTGAGACCGTCCAACTCGTCGAGTTCGACGCCCTCCTGACCCGCGTACGCCGTCCTGATCGCGGCCAGGCGGCCCGTCTGGTCGTCCACCGTGGAGTTGATCTCGCCGGAGCCCGCGTACCGGTCGTACTGGGCGACGAGGGCCGACAGGGGGCCGTCCTGGCCGCCGAGGGCGGCGAGGACGTGCAGGGCGGCCAGCATGCCCGTGTCCGCGTTCCAGAAGTCCTTGAAGTAGTAGTGCGCGGAGTGTTCGCCGCCGAAGATCGCACCCGTGCGTGCCATCTCGGCCTTGATGAAGGAGTGGCCCACGCGCGTGCGTACCGGTGTGCCGCCCTGTTCGCGGACGACCTCCGGGACCGACCAGGAGGTGATCAGGTTGTGGATGACCGTGCCGGAGCCGCCGTTGCGGGCCAGCTCGCGGGAGGCCACCAGCGCCGTGATCACCGACGGCGAGACGGGATCGCCGTGTTCGTCGACGACGAAGCAGCGGTCCGCGTCGCCGTCGAAGGCGATGCCGAGGTCGGCGTTCTCCTCGCGGGCACGCTTCTGGAGGTCCACGAGGTTGGCCGGGTCGAGCGGGTTGGCCTCGTGGTTCGGGAACGTGCCGTCCAGCTCGAAGTACATGGGGACGAGGGTGAGGGGCAGGCCGGCGAAGACCGTCGGGACCGTGTGGCCCCCCATGCCGTTGCCCGCGTCGACGACGACCTTCAGGGGGCGGACGGAGGTCAGGTCGACGAGCGAGCGGAGGTGTGCCGCGTAGTCCTCCAACGTGTCCCGCCGAGTGATCGTTCCCGGCGTCACGGGCTCCCGCTCCGGTACGCCCGAGTCCAGCCAGGACTCGACCAGTTCACGGATGTCGGCGAGGCCCGTGTCCTGGCCGACCGGTGCGGCGCCCGCCCGGCACATCTTGATGCCGTTGTACTGGGCCGGGTTGTGCGAGGCGGTGAACATGGCGCCGGGCAGGTCGAAGGCGCCCGACGCGTAGTAGAGCTGGTCCGTGGAGCACAGCCCGATCTCGGTCACGTCGACGCCACGTGCCGCCGCCCCGCGCGCGAAGGCGCGCGACAGGCCGGGCGACGAGGGCCGCATGTCGTGTCCGACCACGATCGCGTCCGCCCCGGTCACCTGGATGAAGGCAGCGCCGAACAGTTCCGCCAGCGGCTCGTCCCACTGGTCCGGGACCACCCCGCGCACGTCGTACGCCTTCACGAGCTGCGACAGATCTGCAGACACGGCCAACCCTTCCGAAAGTCCCATCGGTCGCCCCAAACTACCTGGACGGCGTCGAAGCGGGGGATGACGACGAGGGCTCGGACGCGTGGACGGGGAGTGGAGGGGGAAGGGGCCGGACACGGCTCCGGTGGCTCAGTTGTCCGGGGAGCGCAGGACTCTCAGGTGTCCGCGTCGGGCGACCTCGCGCGGGTCCGCCGTACGTGCTCCGCCGGCTTCGGCCGTACGCCCCGGCGGGCGGGCCGCTTCGCGGACCGCGTTGGCAAGCGCTTCCAGATCGTCTCCGCTGGGCCGCGCGGGAGCGGAGCTGTCCAGGAGCCGGACGACCTCCCAGCCACGCGGCGCGGTGAGGCGCTCGGAGTGCTCGGCGCACAGGTCGTAGCAGTGGGGTTCGGCGTAGGTGGCGAGGGGGCCGAGGACCGCGGTCGAGTCGGCGTAGACGTACGTCAGCGTCGCGACGGCGGGACGGCCGCAAGCGGTGCGCGAACAGCGACGTACAGGGCTCACGACGTTGGACGGTACCGCACTCTTGAGCGGGCCGCGACGACTCCCCACCAGGCCACTCTCCCGTGTCGTGGTGTGAAACCGCCCACACGGGTCTTCCCGGACACCTCGTTGACCTGGGGCGACAACGGGTTACGAGATACCGAACAATCCTGGTCCCGGTCACCACTTGGCATAAACCATGTCAATTGCCGTTACAACGACGGTCGTCGGTGTTCCAGGAGGCATATGAAATCGAGCCCAACCTTGGCCGGAATGGTCATCCCGCGACATGTCGGGGGCGGGCGGTCCGGCCCCGGCCGATGCCCGTGGGCGCAGCGTGCCCGGCGCCCGTGCGGCGGTCGCGGGGACTACGCTTCGTCAGTGATGGACAACCCCGTACCACCCCGCGCCGCAGCCCCCGGGCCCCGCCGCCGTGATCGCCACGGCCGTGGCATGCGCGGCCCCGTGGCCCCGCCGCAGGTTCCGCTCTCCGCGAGCCGCGCCGTGGCGTTCGCGGATCTGGTGCAGGACTCCGTGGAGCGGCTGGAGCGGCGGTGGCCGCAGCTCGCGGACTTCGACTTCCTCGTCCTCGAGGTACCGCAGCTCGAAGGGCCGCCCGAGGCCTGGGCCGACGAAACAGTCCCCCTGGGGGGCACGATCGCCGCCCGCGAGGGTCACCCCGCGCGCGTGGTGGTCTATCGCCGCCCGGTCGAGATCCGCACCAAGGGCCGCGACGAACGCGCGGCCCTGGTCCACGAGGTCGTGGTCGAGCAGGTCGCCGAGTTGCTGGGGCTCACCCCGGACACCGTGGACCCGCGGTACGGCGAGGACTGACACCGACACCCCTTGTCGGCAGTCGGCACCTTCGGTCGTCCCGGGGCGATCACTCGCCCCCGCTGTCACTTCTGCAGGACCGACAGATCCTGCTCCGCGTCCGGGACCGCCACCGTCCCCCGGTCGTCCGACAGCGTCTGGACCGTGAACGCCGGGACGCCGTCGGCCGGGGCCGCGAGGGTCCGGGACGCGTAGACGGCTCCACCGGAGACCCACTCGACCGTCAGCGCGTACGTGCCCTTCAGGCCTGCCGGGACGGGGAGTTCGACGTCCTGGGTGGTACCGCCCTTGATCGTGTACGTCTTCGTGGCCGCCGTGCCGCCCTCGCTGCCCGCGGACGCCGTGACCTTCACCTGGGCGGCACGGCCCGGGGCGGTCAGGGAGAGCGTGGTGCCCTTGGCGGTGTTGCCCACGGCCGTCGCGCGCGCGGAGACCGGGCCCGTGGCCGGGATGAAAGCGGTCTCCTGATTGGCGCCCTTGCCTCGTACGACCTCCAGGGCGGCGACGAACGGCACCGATGTGCCGGTCGGGGTGAGCACCAGGGAGCCCGCCTCGCCGCGTGTGAGGTCACCGAGGTCGACGGCGGCCGTCATACCCGCCTTGATGTGCAGCGTCTCGTTGCCCACCGGCGTGATCAGGCCCGTCGGGGAGGCCAGGCGCACCTTCAGGTCGGCGTCGCTTTCGCTGGGTGTGAAGGCGATCAGGCGTACGGAGGTGGCGTCCTTGGGGATGCCCGGCAGAACCAGGCTGCCCGCCGGTTCGGTGGACGCGGCCAGCCAGTCGCCGCCGGTCTTGGCGTCCAGCGCCTGGACGGCGGCGCCGACCCGGCCGCTGCGCACGTTCACGTGCACGGTGAGGTCGGCCTGCGGTCCGTCGGTGAGCGTGGACAGCAGGATCGGCTCGCTGCCGTGCGGCGGAACCGTGATGCCCTCGCCCACCTCGGACTTGAGGCTGCCGTCCTTGCCGTACAGCTCGACGTCGACGACCGCGGCGGAGTCGTCCGGGTTGGTCAGGTGCACGTAGTCGGTGCGGTCGGCGGCGGTGCTGGCGCCCGGGAACCAGAACTCGGTGTCCGGGACGGTGCAGTTGACGCCCAGCAGGCCGCGGCCGGTGCCCGCGGCGACCTCGGTGGTCTCCTGGACGGTCCAGCCCGGCGCGAACTTCCCCTCGGCGATGCCGACGAGCGCGGGCGAGTCACCGCCCGAGGTGTCCCCGGTGACGGGCCTGCCCGGCTCCTTGGGGGTGAGGACGGGCTTGGCGGGCTTCGCCTTGCCCTTCCCCTTGGCGCCGGTGGCCGACTCCGCGGTGGCGGCGGCCAGTTCGGCCTTGCCGTCACTCCCGGTGCCCTTTGTGACGGGCGTGAAGGACGTGTACGCCGTCTCCGCGAGGTCGGAGGTGCTGGGAGCCGGGCAGAGCAGGCTCGTGCGCTCCACGGGCAGCTGGGCGGCGGCCTTGGCCGTGCCCGCGTCCGACGCGTCCGGTGTGCTGAGCGAGGCGAAGCCGGTGACGGCGGCGAGCGCGGTCGTGCCGACGATCAGGGAGATGGTGGTGCGGTTCACTGCTGGCTCCCGTCGGGGCGCTCATCCTGCGGGTGCGGCTGTTGTGGGTGCGGTTGTGGTGGCTGCGCCGGGTCGTACGCGGGGTCGTAGCCCTGGGTGTACGTCTGGTCGTACGCCGTCGTCTGCGGCGAACCGCCGTACGCGTACGGGTCGTACTGGCCGCTCTGGTACGGATCCCCCTGGTAAGCCGGGTCGTAGGTGCCCGGCGGGTACTGCTGGGCGTTCTGGTACTGGTCGGCGCTGTAGCCCTCGTACTGGGTGCCCGCGTAGGCGGCGGTGTTCCATTCGTCGCCGTACGGCTGCTGCTGCGGGATCGCCGCCGGTGCCTCCTCCGGAGGAGGGGTGGCGGAGGGGAACTCGGCCTGTTCGTCGGCCTGTTCGGTCTGGTCGGCCTCCGCCTGGGCGCGCAGGCGGCGGGCGCGGCGGCCCTCGCCCGTGGTGGCCTGGGCGGGGATCTCGCGCTCTTCCTCGGGAAGGTCGTCGTCGACGTCCCGGCGGCGGCCCGGCAGGGCCATGACGACGAGGACGACGGCGAGCGCGCCCTGCGTCCACAGCCAGGCCGTGTGGCCGATCGGGGTGTCGAAGGTGACGTCCAGCTTCCCTCCGGAGGAGGGAAGCTCGAAGCCCTGGGCCCAGCCGTCGAGGGTGGTGGGGGTGAGGGGCTTGCCGTCCAGCGTGGCCGTCCACGCCTCGTCGAAGGAGTCGGCGAGGCGCAGGACGCGGCTGCCGGAGCCGGCCGGGACCGTGGTGTGGATGTCGACGGGTCCGGCGGCGACGGGCTGCGGGGCACCGGAGCCGGACGCCGGGACGATGCCGGCGCGCGAGACCTGCCGGTCGACGCGCCACAGTGCGCCGCCCTCCTGCTGGCTGAGCCTGCTCAGGCCGGGCGTCGCGTCGAGGACGCGGCTGATCTGGCGGGGCGCGCCCTTGTGGACGAGGACGTAGCGCACGGCGAAGCCGCCGAGTTCGTCGGCCTGGTCGGCGCCGGAGCCCGCGACGAGGTTGGCGACGACCTTGTCGAGGAGTTCGTTCTCACCGCTCCGGGCGGCGAGTTCGCCGTCGCCCATGCGTACGCCGGAACCGCGGACGAGGGCGTAGCCGACACGGGCGGTGGAGTCGCCGGTCAGAACCAGGGTGCGGGCCTGGTCGCGGGTGCCGCTCTCCTCGGCGACGAACGCGGGCACCTGGACGGGGTCACGCCGTTCCAGCGGGCCGTCGGCGCCGCCGATCATCCAGCCGGCGGCGAGGAGCAGTGGGCCCGCCGCGGCGGCGAACGCGATCAGCGCGGCGACCGGCTGACGCCAGCCGAAGCTCTGTTCGGCCACGCGCGAGCGTGCCCCGTCGGCGCCGAGCGCGGCGGCGGCCAGCAGGGCGAGGCCGTAGACGAGGGTGGCGGGTCCGGCCCACGTCGAGCTGTTCGAGAGGACCGCGAAGACGAGCGCCACCAGGGCGACCGCCCAGGCGGTCCAGATGCCGAACTGGCGCTCGGTGCGCAGCAGGGCGGCCAGGGCGGCCAGCACGACGCCGATGAGCATCAGCCCGCTGACCGTGCCGGGTCCGCCCGGGCTGACGCTGAGGAGGTCGAGGGCGCCCGCGGAGCCGGAGCCGTACTCCAGGCCGGCTTCCTGGAAGAACCCGAACGGGAGCAGGGACAGCGACCAGGGGGCGAGGACCAGCAGGGGCACGCCGAGCTGGGCCAGGAAGCGCGGCCCGTAGGCGGTGATCTCGCCCCGCCGCACGACGAGGAGCGCGAGACCGAGCAGCAGGGCGATGGGCCACACGATCGGTGTGAAGGCGGTGGTGATCGTGAGCAGCAGCGTGTACGCCCAGGTGGCGCGCCAGCTGCCGCGCGCTCCCGACGCGTGTGTCAGACCGCTTGCCGCGATGCCCGCGCGGGCCATCAGCGGCAGCAGGACGGCGAGTACGGCGGTGCCGATCCGGCCACCCGCAAGGGCACCGGTGGTGGCGGGCAGGAAGGCGTAGACAACGGCCGCCCACGCGCGCAGGAGCCGCGATTCGACGAGCGGGCGGGAGGCGAAGTACGCGGTGAAGCCGGCCAGCGGCACCGAGGCGATCAGCAGGACGGTGACCGCGAGGCCCGCCGAGCCGAACAGGGTGGAGGCGAGCATCGCGACGAGCGCCAGATAGGGCGGCGCCGACGAGGTGTCGCCCACGCCCACCGGATGCCAGGCGTCCAGATAGCGCGCCCAGAGTTCGGCGGAGTCGGCCGGCGCGGGCAGCAGCGCGCCGCCCACGAGGGCACCGCTGCGGAGCAGTTCACGGCAGGCGACGAGCGAGACGAGCAGGAGGACGAGGAAGAGCACCGGGCCGGGCTTGCGGGCGATGCGCTTGAGGCGGGCGAACTGCTCGATCTCCAGGAAGTCGGCGTCGTCACCGCCGGGCCCGGACTCGACCGCGCCGCCGTGCCGGCCCGCACCGGAGGTGACCTCGGGGTCGGAGCGGCCGCCGAAGTCGCCGGCGACCTGTTCGACGGTGGCCCGCACGGTCGCGCCGGGGGGCGGGAACAGGGCTCGCAGCTCGCCCTTGTCGATCTGGGCGACGCCTCGTCGGCGGCGCCCGGCGATGATCCGCTCGGGCCGCAGCAGGGTGCCCAGGAGACCGCGGATCTCGTCGACGGCCTGTCCGGGGGCCTTGCCGACCAGATACGCCACCACGCGCACCAGCGTGCCGAGCACCACGCGCAGCAGCACCCAGGGCAGCTGTGCGGTACGGCTGTTGACGAGCAGGGTGTAGACGGCGCCTGCCTTGTCGACCTTGTGCGGGGACGCGGAGGTGCGGCCCACGCAGTCGACGGTGCGCCGCTCGCGGGAGGACGCTTCGGCATGCCGTACGACCGCGTCGGGGGCGACGAGGACACGGTGGCCGGCGGCGGTGGCGCGCCAGCACAGGTCGACGTCGTCGCGCATCAGGGGCAGCCGGCGGTCGAAGCCGCCGAGTTCGTCGAAGACGTCGCGCCGTACGAGCATGCCCGCGGTGGACACGGACAGCACCGGGCGGACGTGGTCGTGCTGGCCCTGGTCCTGTTCGCGGCGGTCCAGGCCGGTCCAGCGACGGCCGGAGTTGGCGATGGTGACGCCGACTTCGAGGAGCTGTCTGCGGTCGTACCAGCCGCGCAGCTTGGGGCCGACGACCGCGATGTCGTCCCCCCGGCCCAACTCGTGCTCGTGCTCCACGACCCGCAGCAGCTGGGCCAGTGCGTCCGGCTCGGGCGCGCAGTCGTCGTGCAGCAGCCAGAGCCACTGCACCGGCTCCCCGTGGGGCAGCTCAGGCATGTCGTACGCGTCGTCGCGCCAGCTGCGGGTGACGGGGTCCCAGCCGCTGGGGCGCTTCAGATACGTCAGCTCGTCCGGGGTGAGGACGGGCGCGGTGCGGTTGGCCTCCTCGACGGCCTGGCCGAAGCCGGTGCGGCGGGCGAGGTGCAGGACGCGGTCGGCGCCGAGGGCTTCGGTGACCAGCTGGGCGGAGTCGTCCGCGCTGCCGGTGTCGGCCCCCATGACGTTCTGCACCGGGCGCTCCTGCCCGAGCAGCCCGGCGAGCACCTCGGGCAGCCAGCGGGCGCCGTCGTGGGAGACGAGTACCGCGGTCACCACGTGACGCGGGAACTCGGGCGTGGCGGCAGTGCCGTAGTCGGCTGCCGTGTGGCTGTGCGCGGACATCGAGGTACGGGCCCCGGTTCGGTGGACTGTGGGGGACGCCTGTGCCCTCTGTGAGCGGCGGGGCGTCTCGGACGAGCAGCCACACTATCGGCTGGGCAGCACGGCGGCCCGCCGCCTGTGGACAACCCCACCCGCGACGGGCCGTTCGTTGTGCTGCCGTGTGCTGCGTTACGTGGAGCCCGGTGCCGTACGCCTCAGACCGCGGCCTTCTTGAGACGGCGGCGTTCCCGCTCGGACAGGCCGCCCCAGATACCGAAGCGCTCGTCGTTCGCGAGGGCGTACTCGAGGCACTCCGAGCGGACCTCGCACGCGAGGCAGACCTTCTTGGCCTCGCGGGTCGAGCCGCCCTTCTCGGGGAAGAAGGACTCGGGGTCGGTCTGGGCGCACAGCGCGCGCTCCTGCCAGCCGAGTTCCTCGTCCGCGTCGTCGACCAGCAGTTGCTGCACCGTCTCGGTCATGTGCGCCCCTCGTCTGTCTTTCGCGTCCCCGTGAGGTTGCCGTCGACCGTTGTCGGCCGAACGACACGAGTGAAATTACAAGTGTGCTGCTCCGGGCGAGTCAAGCCGAGATCTGCTATTGGGCCCCTTATTCACTCTGCGGAACCAAGGCCAAGCGGAAAGTGTTCAAATCGGCATAAACCTTGACAGGCAGAGGAGGCCCCGGGGGACGACTACCCCCGCACAGCGCCTGTACGGGAGAGGACGCCCAGAAGTTCGATCTCGTTCCGAACTCCGTGCGCCTGGTTGTGCGCCATGTGTCCTCGAAGGCCGGCGAACAAACCTTTCACCTGGGAGATGAACCGGATGAGGTGAAACATGTCCCACATACCGGGCGTCGAGTTGACAGTGAAGGTGTGAACCGATGTCCTTGTGGGCATGCTCGCGAACTCGGTACCCACCTCGACCCGCCCCGCGCGGTCCCTCGGTGCTGACCGTGTTCGCTGTAGCTGTTGTTGCTGTTCCAGCTGTTGAGCCCAACGCGCTCCGGCTGCCTTTGAGTCCACCGCGACTCGGCTGCTGTTTCCCCCGAAGCCCACACCAGGGCGCTGCTTTTCCCGGCCTTCCCGCCCGTGACCCGGGCGGACGGTACGCGACACCCAGCCAACCCCCACACTTCTCCCGCCGAGGACCTCCGCACTCCATGAACAGCGACAGCGACCTCCAGATCGCCGGCGACATCCTCGAAGTACCGCACCTCCTCCAGGCGCCGCGCGAGCACCCGGCCACCGTCGCCGACTTCGTCGGCCTGGCCCGCGCCATCGCCGCGGACCCCTCCCAGTGGGCGCACCTCGTCCGGTACGACGCGACCTCGCGCTGGTACCACCGGCTGCGCACCGGCCCCGGCTACGAGGTGTGGCTGCTCTCCTGGGTCCCCGGACAGGGCAGCGGGCTGCACGACCACGGCGGCTCGTCGGGCGTCCTGACGGTCCTGGACGGGCGGCTGACCGAGCGGACGGAGCGCGGCACGCGCGCGTTGAAGGCGGGCTCGCAGCGGGTGTTCGCTCCCGGGTACGTCCACGAGGTGGTCAACGACAGCCTCGAACCGGCCGTGAGCCTGCACGTCTACTACCCGGGCCTGACGGAGATGCCGATGCACGCCGCGCGCTGCGCGCCGTCGGCGGCCGTGACCGGCTGAGAGCGGGGTCCGCGCCGGCGGCCCGGCGACCGGTCGGCGCACTGTCGTACCCGCCTGCAAGACTTGTCCGCATGCGCATTGTGGTTCTGGCAGGCGGCATCGGTGGTGCCCGGTTCCTGCGCGGTCTTCAGCGGGCCGTGCCGGACGCGGACATCACCGTCATCGGCAACACCGGGGACGACATTCACCTCTTCGGGCTGAAGGTCTGCCCCGATCTCGACACGGTGATGTACACCCTCGGCGGCGGCATCAACGAGGAGCAGGGCTGGGGGCGGACCGACGAGACCTTCCATGTGAAGGAGGAGCTCGCTGCGTATGGCGTCGGGCCGGAGTGGTTCGGTCTCGGCGACCGGGACTTCGCCACGCACATCGTGCGGACGCAGATGCTCGGCGCGGGCTATCCGCTGAGCGCCGTCACCGAGGCGTTGTGCGACCGGTGGAAGCCCGGGGTGCGGCTCATCCCGATGTCCGACGACCGCGTGGAGACGCATGTCGCCGTCGAGGTGGACGGGGAGCGCAGGGCCGTCCACTTCCAGGAGTACTGGGTGCGGCTGCGGGCCTCCGTGCCGGCCGAGGCCATCGTGCCGGTCGGCGCGGAGCAGGCGAAGCCGGCGCCGGGGGTCCTGGAGGCGATCGCCGACGCCGACGTGATCCTCTTCCCGCCCTCCAACCCGGTGGTGTCCGTCGGCACGATCCTGGCCGTGCCCGGCATCCGCGAGGCGATCGCCGAGGCGGGCGTGCCCGTGGTGGGCCTCTCCCCCATCGTCGGGGACGCGCCCGTGCGCGGGATGGCCGACAAGGTGCTCGCGGCGGTGGGCGTGGAGGCCACGGCGGCGGCGGTCGCCGAGCACTACGGTTCGGGTCTGCTGGACGGCTGGCTCGTCGACACGGTCGACGCGGGCGCGGTGGAGCGGGTGGAGACGGCGGGCATCCGCTGCCGTGCGGTGCCGCTGATGATGACGGACGTGGAGGCGTCGGCGCAGATGGCGCGCGAGGCGCTCGCGCTGGCGGAGGAGGTGCGGGGCGCTTGAACGGCGGACTTTCCGGTGAGGGTGCGATCGGTGGCCGTACCGGCGGCGGTATCGATACCGGTGGCGGGGACGGGTATCGGGTCTGGGCCGTGGGTGGGCTGCCCGAGGTTCAGCGTGGAGACGATCTCGCGAAGCTCATCGCCGCCGCCGAGCCCGGGCTGCGCGACGGGGACGTGCTGCTCGTCACCTCGAAGATCGTGTCCAAGGCCGAGGGACGCGTCGTCGAGGCGGCGGACCGGGAGGCCGCGATCGACGCCGAGACCGTGCGGGTCGTCGCCCGGCGCGGACCGCTGCGGATCGTGGAGAACCGGCAGGGGCTGGTGATGGCCGCGGCCGGTGTCGACGCCTCCAACACGCCCTCCGGGACGGTGCTGTTGCTGCCCGAGGACCCCGACGCGTCCGCGCGTGCGGTGCGGGACGGGCTCAGGGACGCGCTGGGCGTCAACGTCGGGGTCGTCGTGACCGACACCTTCGGGCGACCCTGGCGTGCGGGGCTCACCGACGTGGCGATCGGCGCGGCGGGCGTGCGCGTGCTCGACGATCTGCGCGGGGGCACGGACGCGTACGGCAATCCGCTCTCCGCGACCGTAGTGGCGACCGCCGACGAGCTGGCCGGCGCCGGGGATCTGGTCAAGGGCAAGGCTTCGGGGCTGCCCGTCGCCGTCGTGCGCGGGCTGCCTCAGCTGGTGGTCGAGGGCGACAGCGAGAGGGCGGGGGCCCGGGCCTTGGTGCGCGACTCCCGCGACGACATGTTCCGGCTCGGTACGTCGGAGGCCGTACGGGAGGCGGTGACCCAGCGGCGTACGGTGCGGGCCTTCACCGACGAGCCCGTCGACCCCGGGGCGGTACGGCGGGCGGTCGCCGCCGCGGTGACCGCGCCCGCTCCGCATCACACGACGCCCTGGCGCTTCGTACTGCTGGAGTCGGAGCGGTCCCGGACCGAGCTGCTCGACGCGATGCGGGACGCCTGGATCGCGGATCTGCGGCGGGACGGGAAGAGCGAGGCGTCCGTCGAGAAGCGGGTGCGGCGGGGGGATGTGCTGCGGGGGGCGCCGTATCTGGTGGTGCCCTGTCTGGTGATGGACGGGTCGCACACGTACGGGGACGCTCGACGGGACGGGGCCGAGCGGGAGATGTTCGTGGTCGCGACCGGGGCCGGGGTGCAGAACTTCCTTGTCGCGCTCGCCGGTGAGCGGCTCGGGTCTGCGTGGGTGTCGTCGACGATGTTCTGCCGGGATGTCGTGCGGGAGGTGCTGGGGCTGCCGGCGGGGTGGGATCCGATGGGCGCGGTCGCGGTCGGACATCCGGCGGAGGCTCCGCGGGCTCGGGTGGACCGGGATGCGGGGGCGTTCATCGAGGTGCGGTGAGGTTGTGGGTGGCGGGGGCTGCTGTTTTCTTGGCGGCGGCTCGTCGTAGGGGCGGTTCGTCGTAGCGGCGGTTCGTTTTTCCGGGCTCCATTTTGTGTGTGCTAGGAACGGTTTTCGTGGCAGGACGGTTCTCTCCTCAGCCTTCCCGGCCCACTCGTACGACCGTGCGGGGTGGGCATGTCGTCGTGCCCGGTGGGGTGCCGCGGCAGGCCGGTGCGCCGGGGCGGTCGCGGACCTGGGTGCCCGGTGTGCCGCTCGACCTCGGGCTGGTTCTGGGGCCGTTGCGGCGGGGGCCGGGCGACCCCACGTTCCGGGCGGCGCCGGACGGGTCCGTGTGGCGGGCCAGCCGTACGCCTGCCGGGGCCGGCACTCTGCGGGTCGCGCTGCGGGACGGGGTGGTCCGGGGGGAGGCGTGGGGGCACGGGGCCGAGTGGTTGCTGGAGCAGTTGCCCGAGTTGCTGGGGGCGGCCGACGATCCCGAGGTGTTCGCACCTCGGCACCGGATTGTCGCGCTCGCGCGGCATCGGCGGCCGGGCCTGCGGCTGACGCGGACCGGGCTGGTCATGGAGTCGCTGATTCCGTCCGTGCTGGAGCAGAAGGTCACGACCGATGAGGCCTACCGGGCTTGGCGGCTGCTCGTACGGAAGTTCGGGGAGCCTGCGCCCGGGCCCGAAGGCATGCCGCAGGGGTTGTTCGTTGTGCCCGCGGCTCGGGACTGGGCTCTGATTCCGTCCTGGGAGTGGCATCGGGCCGGGGTCGACGACAAGCGGGCTTCGACGGTTCTGCGGGCTGTCCGGGTCGCGGGGCGGATCGAGGAGGCTGTGACGCTGGATCCGGAGCGGGCGCGGGCTCGGTTGGAGTTGGTTCCCGGGGTGGGGCCGTGGACCTCGGCCGAGGTCGTGCAGCGGAGTCATGGGGCGGCGGATGCCGTGACTGTGGGGGATCTGCATCTGCCGGGGATCGTCGGGTTCGCGCTGGCGGGGGATCGGGACGCGGATGACGAGGTGATGTTGTCGTTGCTGGAGCCGTATGCGGGGCAGCGGCATCGGGCGGCTCGGTTGATCCTGCTGAGTGGGCGTACGCCGGGGAGGCGGGCGCCACGTATGCGTAAGGGGGATATCGGGCGGCTCTGAGGCGGGGCGCGGTTTCTTCGCCCCCGCCGCCCCTAGCCGTCCCATCCCTGGGGGCTGCGCCCCCAGACCCCCCTTACGCGCTGAACGCGCTCGTCCTCAAACGCCGGACCGGCTGAAGGGTGCCGGCCGGTGAGTGTGAGGTACGGCCTACCGGTCCGACGAGAAGCGGAGTGCGCCCGCCGGGATTCTTGCGTCGCACCACACCCGTACGCCCTCGCTCAGTTCGTTGTCGGCGCCGATGACCGCGCCGTCGCCGATGACCGTGCCCGTGAGGACCGAGCGTTCACCCACGCGGGCCCTCGCGCCGATCAGGGAGTCGGTGATGACCGCGCCCGGTTCGACCACCGCGCCCGCCAGGATCGTGCTGCCCGAGACCCGGGCGCCCTCCGCCACGAACGCGCCCTCGCCCACCACCGTGCCGCCGGTCAGTTTGGCGTCGGCGGCGACCCGGGCCGAGGGGAGGACCAGGCGGTCGCCGCAGCGGCCGGGGACGGCCGGGGACGGGGCTCGGCCCAGGACCAGGTCGGCCGAGCCGCGGACGAAGGCCGCGGGGGTGCCCAGGTCCAGCCAGTACGTCGAGTCCACCAGGCCCTGGAGATGCGCCCCCACAGCGAGTAGTTCCGGGAACGTTTCTCTTTCCACCGACACCGGGCGGCCTGCCGGGATCGCGTCGATGACCGAGCGGCGGAAGACGTACGCCCCCGCGTTGATCTGGTCGGTGACGATCTCCTCGGGGGTTTGCGGTTTCTCCAGGAACGCTGTCACCCGGCCCGTCTCGTCCGTGGGGACCAGGCCGTAGGACCTCGGGTCCGTCACTCGGGTCAGGTGGAGGGAGACGTCCGCCCGCGTCGACTCGTGGGTGCGGACGAGGGCCCTGATGTCCAGGCCCGTGAGGATGTCGCCGTTGAAGACGAGGACCGGGTCGTCCGGGCCGGAGTGCAGACGCGGGGCCACGTTGCGGATCGCGCCGCCCGTGCCGAGGGGTTCGTCCTCGGTGACGTACTCCAGATGGAGGCCGAGCGACGAGCCGTCGCCGAAGTACGGTTCGAACACCTCGGCCAGGTAGGAGGTCGCCAGGACGACGTGCTCCACCCCCGCCGCTCTCGCTCTCGCCAACTGGTGGGTGAGGAAGGGAACCCCGGCCGCCGGGACCATCGGCTTCGGGGTGTGCACGGTGAGCGGACGCAGCCGGGTGCCCTTGCCGCCGACCAGGAGGATCGCTTCTGTCACCTGTCGTCTCTGCTTCCTGCCAGGACCGACCGAAGACGCTGTCCGGTCGGCCGAATCCTCATCGCCCCTGGTATTTGGCCGCCGTTTTGCGCGCCGAGCCGAGCTTCCCGTAGAGCAGCCGGCCCGGGCACTCGGTGGCGAAGCCGTCCCGGTGGCCGGAGATCGCGTTCAGTCGTACGTTCTTTCCCTTTGGGTAGAGATTGCCACCACCCGACTTCAGGTATGTCTTCCCGTTCGGATTGACCCCGTACAGGCCCAGCTTCCAGGCGGTCAGCCGGGCGATCGCACCCACTGACGCTTTGGACGGCTTGGAGTCGACGAAAGTTCCGAGGACGGCGATCCCCATGCTGTCCGTGTTGAATCCGAGCGTGTGTGCGCCCATCACGGGTTTCGCCAGGCCGCCGGCGCGCCCCTCGTAGATGTTTCCGCACCGGTCGACGAGGAAGTTGTAGCCGATGTCCCGCCAGCCGCTGCTCTCCACGTGGTAGCGGTAGATACCACGGATGAGGGACGGGGCGTCCGAGCACCAGTACTTGTTGCCCGAGGCCGTGTGATGCACGAAGGCCGCCTTCACCTTCTTCGTGTAGACGAAGCCGCGTTCGCGCAGCGTCTCGTCCGCACCCCAGCCGCGCCGGGTGACGATCCGCGGGCGCGGGCCGATGTACGGCTTCACCTGCCGCTCCTCCGATACCGTTCCCGCTCCCGTCTCCGTCTCCTGGCGCCGCTGCAGCGTCAGCGCCTCTTCCTCCGTCTGCTGTCGGTTCAGTGCCGGGATCTCGGTGGCGCCGAGGGGCGCGAGGTCCGCGTTGGCCGCGTCCGACTCCGCGGCCTCGGTGGCGTACTCGGGCTCCGCCGCCCCCATGACGCGAGCGCTCTGTCGCGCGGATGTCGCGGGTGCTGCCGGTGCCGTACCCGGGTCCACCAGTTCGAGGCGCAGGCCTGCGGGGAGCGGGGAGCGGGCGCCCGTGTCTCCCTCGCCGTCCGCCCGTACGCGTACCTCCACGCCGTTCGATCTGCCCACCCACAGCGGTGCCGTGGAGCCGCGGACCCGGCCCGAGACGCGTTCGGCGGTGTCGGGGTCGGCCGCGTGCTCGTGGTTGTGCGTCTCCAGGTCCTGCCAGCCCGACCAGTGACCGCTCGCGGCCTCCCGGGTACGGACCTGCACCTGGCCGAACAACTCGGTGTCCGGGTTGTCCCAGACGACACCGACCAGCGAGAAGTGCCGTACGTCCGGCCGGTACAGGCCCTGTTCGGCGGCCGGGCCGATGGTGCGGTCGCCGGGGCTGGGGGCGAGCGGGAGCGACTGGGTGCTGCCGGGGACGGCGGAAGCGGCGGGGGCCGCCGGGACCATCTGTGCCGGTCTTGCCTCGGCGGGTCTCGCCGAGGCCGGGGCCGGGGTGGTGAGCAGGGTCAACGGAAGCGCCAGGGCTGTTGCACATACGACGCCGATGGAAGAAGAAAGATATCCACGCATGCCCCTGATCCTGGACATAGTCATACATATCTGTCCAACGATGAACTGACGGGTCGTCTGGCCCGTTCACCCGAACCGGTGGCTCCGACAGCCGGGCCGCGCCCACGGCCACGCGCGCTCCTGCGTACTCTTGCGCGGGTGAACGCCACCGACCGCACCCCTGCCGACCTGCTGCGTTCCGCGCTCGCCGCGGACCCCGCCCGCCCCCTGGTGACCTTCTACGACGACGCCACGGGTGAACGTGTCGAATTGTCCGTGGCCACCTTCGCCAATTGGGTGGCCAAGACCGCCAATCTCCTCCAGGGCGAGCTGTCCGCCGAACCCGGTGACCGGGTCGCGCTGCTGCTGCCCGCGCACTGGCAGACGGCGGTGTGGCTGCTGGCGTGTTCGTCGGTGGGTGTCGTCGCGGACATGGCGGGCGAGCCCGGCGCTGCCGACATCGTCGTCAGCGGGCCGGACACGCTGGACGCGGCGCGCGCGTGTTCCGGTGAGCGGATCGCTCTCGCGCTGCGGCCGTTGGGCGGGCGGTTCCCGCAGGCACCGGCCGGCTTCGCCGACTACGCGGTGGAGGTACCGGGACAGGGGGACCGGTTCGCGCCGTACGCGCCAGTGGATCCGGAGGCGGCGGCGTTGATCGTGGCCGGGGCGGAGTTCACGGGGGCGGAGGTCGTGGAGCGGGCCGCGGCGGATGCGGTGGGGTTCGGGCTCACGGGGCCCGGGTCCCGGTTGTTGTCGGGGCTGGGGTACGACACGTGGGACGGGGTCAGCGCGGGGTTGTACTCGCCGCTTGCCACCGGGGGGTCTGTGGTGCTGTGCAGGCATCTGGAGCGGGCGAGTGAGGACGCGGTGGCGAAGCGGGTCGAGGACGAGCGGGTGACGGCTACGCGCCGCGGATAGCGGACGGGGGCGTTGCCTCCGGGCTTCCGGGTGTGTCCCGGTGGGGGCCTGTCGCGCTCACACGGCGGAGCCGTGCATGTCGCAGCCCCGCGCCCCCGGGTTCGTCCCCCGGCCCGGCATTCAGTCGTTCGGCCCATCAGCGGGGTCCTTCGGGGCCGCCTTCGCGTCATGGTCGTAGGAGCACGTGCTCGTACGACCACGAGGGGGCGCCCAGCCGTGACCGAGACCTCAGGCACCCTCGGGCCCGGCGCCGGGGTCACCGCTGTCGGCGGGCGGCGGCGTTGGCTGCGGCGGGCCGTTCTCGGGGTCGGTGTCGTCTCGGTCGGTACCGTCGGGATCGGGCTCGGGGTCTACGCCAAGCTCGACGGGAACATCACACCGGACCATGACGCCGCCGCCGAACTCGCCCGGTACGAGAAGGAACGGCCCACCTCGCTCGTGCGCGGGGCGCGGAACATCCTGCTGATCGGGTCCGACTCGCGGGCCGGGGACGGGAACCGGAAGTACGGGCGGGACTCCGGGACCGAGCGGTCGGACACGGCCATCCTGCTGCATCTCGCCGCCGGCCGGCGCAGCGCCACCGCGATGTCCCTGCCGCGCGATCTGATGGTGGACGTACCGAGGTGCCTGCGGCCGGACGGGAGTCGGGGCGAACCCATGTTCACGATGTTCAACCAGGCCTTCCAGCAGGGGGGTTCGGCCTGCACGATCCGTACCGTGGAAATGCTGACGGACATTCGGATCGACCATCACATGGTGGTCGACTTCCATGGTTTCAAGGACATTGTCGACGCCGTCGACGGGGTCGAGGTGTGTCTGGCGAAGCCGGTCGACGACCGGGAGGCCAGACTGCGGCTGCCCGCCGGGCGGGTGACGCTCGACGGCGAGCAGGCGCTCGGCTATGTGCGGGCGCGGAAGTCCCTCGGCAACGGGAGCGACACCGCCCGCATGGACCGGCAGCAGCGTTTCCTCGGCGCGCTCGTCAACAAGGTGCAGAGCGACGAGGTCCTGCTTAACCCGGTGAAGCTCTATCCGTTGCTCGACGCCGCCACGTCCTCGCTCACCACGGACCCCGCCCTGGCCAGCCTGCGCGGTTTGTACGAATTGGTGCGCGGTGTGCGCGACATTCCTGCCGAACGTGTGCAGTTCCTGACCGTTCCACGGGAGTCGTACGCCTACGACGCAAATCGCGACCAGCTTGTCGAGCCGGACGCCGGGCGGCTGTTCGAGCGATTGCGCACGGACGCGCCGATCACCGTCACGAGGGAAATGCCGGTTCGGGGTGATTCCGTCACCCCGCCCTCCGAACCCGTTCCGGTACCCGCATTCCGCGGCAACACGGCCACCCGGGGCACCTGCGGGTAAAGCGCTTGCCAAGTCGGCGCACTTTAGTTCAAGAAAATGGGTGGATTGCCCAGGTGTAGGGACGTGGAATTTGTCACCGTCGTCGCTTGACGCCCAACTGGACGGATAGTGTGAGCGATCCGGTGCGTCAGGACACGTGTCGTGTGCACACCGGCTGACCGAGACCCGAGCGCCTTGGAGGGGGAAAGGCGCCGCGTGGCCCCGACGGAGGATGCAGACAACCGTGGACGCGCAAGGCCGTGGGCGGGCGGACGACATCGACCCCGCAGACCAGTGGGTGCTCAACCCGAGCACCGGCGAATACGAACTGCGACTGACTCCCTCCGCACCGCAATCAGCGGTCCCGGGACCTCGTCGAGCTGCGCCTGCCAACGCGGGCGCGGGACGCGGGCGTTCGGCGGCACCGGAGCGGGAGCGCGAGCGAGAGACGCACGGGGTGCCCGGCACGCCCGGGCAGGTACCGCCGCCGAGACGGCGCCGCGGTGCGCCCGAGGAGCCACTGCCCGGGCGACGCCGCTCACGGGCCCCGGAGAAGAAGAAGTCGAAGGCCAAGAAGGTGCTGCTCTGGACGGGCGGGACCATGGCCTTCGTCATGGTGGCCGCCGCCGCCGGTGGCTACTTGTACCTCAAGCACCTTGAGGGCAACGTCCAGACGACGGATGTCGGAACGGCGGGCAAGTCCGGCTTCAGCAAGGACGAGGCCTTCAACATCCTCATCATCGGCACGGACAAGCGCACGGGTGCGGGCAACGAGAAGTACGGCGACGCGGGCAGCGTCGGGCACGCGGACACGACGATCCTGCTGCACGTCTCCAAGGACCGGACGAACGCGACCGCACTGAGCATTCCGCGCGACCTGATCGTCGACGTCCCGGACTGTCCGACGATCAAGTCCGACGGGACCGAGGAGATCATCCGGGGCACCCAGAACGTCCGCTTCAACACCAGCCTCGGGCAGGACGGGCGCGACCCCGGCTGCACCATGCGCACGGTGAAGGAGGTCACGGGCATCTCTCCGGACCACTTCATGATGGCCGACTTCAACGCGGTGAAGACGCTGACGACGGCGGTGGGCGGGGTCGAGGTCTGCGTGACCAAGGCCGTCAAGGACAAGGAATCGAAGCTGAATCTGCCCGCCGGCAAGTCGACGGTCGAGGGAGAGCAGGCGCTCGCCTTCGTCCGTACGCGGCACAGCTTCGGCAACCAGGGCGACCTGGACCGGATCAAGGTGCAGCAGCAGTTCCTCAGCTCGCTGATGCGCAAGATGGCTTCCAGCGACACCCTGACCAACCCGGCCAAGCTGCTGAAGCTCGCCGAGGCGGCCACCAAGGCGCTGACCGTGGACACCGGCCTCGGCAAGGTCTCCACGCTGAAGGACGTCGCGCTCGAACTGAAGAAGGTGCCGACGAAGAACATCACCTTCATGACCGTCCCGGTGGTCGACAACCCGGCGGAGAAGGTCCGGGCGACGGTCGTCGTCGGTCCGACGGCTCCCGAGGTGTTCAACGCGATCGCGAACGACGTGTCGTTCACCACGGTCAAGCAGCAGAAGGCGAAGGAGGCGGCTGCCGTCGCCGCCCGCCTCAAGGGCACCAAGTCCGCCGCCGCCGACGTGCGGGTCCGGATCCTGAACGGCGGTGCCGTCGGCGGCTCCGCACAGGCTGTTCTTAACTACCTGCAGAATGATGAGGGCGTGACGAAGTCCGAGAACGCGGGCAACGCTCCGGCGGAGATCGCGAAGACGACGCTGGAGTACGCGCCCGACCAGGCCGACCAGGCCCGACGGCTGGCCGCCATCATGGGGCTGTCCGGTTCGGCGATGAAGCCCGGCAAGAGTGTGACGAACGCCCAGGGGCTGCCGACCATGACGCTGACCCTGGGCAAGGACTTCAAGGGGGCCGGCGTCTCGCTCACCGCGCCGGCGAAGGCACCGACCGTGGAGGGACAGTCCACGGCGAACAAGGTGCAGTGCGCCAGCTGAACAAGCTGAGCACTTCGAATTGATCAATGGGCGTCTGCGCCAGATGTTTTTGGTGCGCCGGTTGACCTGACAGGCCTGCCTTGCGTCTCACAGGACGCGCGGCAGGCCTGTTCGACGGCGGCGCAAGGGTGGGGAGGCAGGGGAATGACGCAGAGCAGTGTGCACGGGGAGGGGACGCGACCAGGCGTCCGGCCTGCTCGGGTTCCGGGGCAGCGGGACGGCTCGCACGAGCAGGAGAGCGACTCCGGCGGCGACAGCGGTGGCGGTAGCGGTAACGGTGGCGGTCCGGCGGGAAGACAGCGGCGGCCCGGCAGGCGCAAGGTGCTGCGCTGGTCGGCGGCGACCCTCTCGGTGCTGATACTCGCCACCGCCGGTGTCGGATACCTGTACTACGAGCACCTGAACAGCAACATCCAGAAGGGCAAGCGCAGCACCGGCGACTCCAAGGCGGAGAAGACCGAGGCGAACGCGGCCGGGCAGACTCCGCTGAACATCCTGCTGATCGGCTCGGACAGCCGTGGCTCCGACGCCAACGTGGCACTGGGCGGTGACAGGGCCAACCGGGGCAACCCGCCGCTGGGCGACGTCCAGATGCTGCTCCACGTCTCCGCCGACCGCAAGAGCGCGGCCGTGGTGAGCATTCCGCGCGACACCCGCGTCGACATACCGAAGTGCACGGACCCCGACACCGGGGAGAAGTTCGCGGCGACCAACGCGATCATCAACACCTCGCTGGCCCGGGGCGGCGCCGGCTGCACGCTGGCCACCTGGGAGAACCTCACCGGGGTCTACATCGACCACTGGATGACGATCGACTTCGCGGGCGTGGTGAAGATGGCCGACGCCATCGGCGGTGTCGAGGTCTGTGTGAAGCAGAACGTGTGGGACCGCCCGCTGCCCAACGTGTCCGGCGGCTCCGGGCTCAAGCTCACGGCCGGCAAGCACAAGGTCCAGGGCAAGCAGGCGCTGCAGTGGCTGCGTACCCGGCATGCCTTCTACAGCGACCTGGGGCGTGCCAAGGCCCAGCACATGTACATGAACTCGATGATCCGCACGCTGAAGGCGCAGAACGTCTTCACGGACGCCGGACGGCTCACCGGTCTGGCCGAGGCGGCCACCAAGTCCCTGACGGTGTCCGAGGAGTTGGGCACGGTCAAGGAGCTGTACGACCTGGGCATGCAGCTCAAGTCGGTGCCGACCGACCGCATCACGATGACGACGATCCCGACCGTCGTGGACTCCCAGAACGCGAACCATCTGGTGACGGCCGACGCCGACGCCGAGACGATGTGGACGATGCTCCGCGACGACATCGCCTTCGACGACAAGGGCGGCAGCGCGGCGACGAAGGCCCCGACGGCAGCGGCCTCGGCGACCGCCTCCACGGACCCGGCGGCCGATCCCGGGCAGATCGGCGTGCTCGTGCGGAACGGCACCCGGACGGCCACCCTCGGCGCGGTCGGCGGCCGGGCGACCGCGATCAGCCAGATCCTCTCGGCCAAGGGCTTCACCAACGCGGGGGCGGACACGTCCGGTTCGCTGTCCGTGGAGAAGACGGTCGTGAACTACCCGAGCGCCGACCTGGCGGGCGACGCCCAGCTCGTCGCCAAGTCCCTCGGGATTCCGGCGAGTTCGGTGAAGAAGTCGACGGACGTCTCGGGTGTGACGGTGACCGTGGGCGCCGACTGGCGTGAGGGCAAGGCCTATCCGAAGCAGACCGCGCCGAAGGCCGGTCAACTGCCCGCCACCGCCGACAAGGTGGTCGGTTCGGACACCGGCGCCTGTATGGAGGTCTACTCCCCCTATCGCTGGTAGTCGGCCTCGGAGGCCGTCACGGGTGCGGAGGAACAAGTGGGGGCCTGCCGTCAGTCACTGACTGACGGCAGGCCCCCGACTCGTTGTCGTTCAGGCCGCGTTCGCGCCGTCCAGCACCGCCGGCCGACGAGCCGCGATCACCTTGCGGGCAAGCGACTTCGGGCTCGTCAGGAAGCCCCAGCCCCAGCACATGTGCATGGTGGCGAGGGCGACCGGGATCTGCAGCCGGGCCTTCAGCGAGAGGCCCTTGCCGGCCGGGACCGAACCCGCCGCGATGGCCGCGAGGTAGCCGCCGGGCACCAGGAAGGCCCACGGTGTCAGTACGGCGCCCAGCACCACGCCCGCCGCTATCGCCAGCACGGCGGTGGGCGGGGCGAGGTAGCGCAGGTTGATGGAACCCTCGTGGTAGCGGGCCACGACATGGCGCCAACGGCCGTAGTCCTTGTACTGCTTGGCCAGCGCGCGCACGGAGGGCCTCGGGCGGTACGACACCCGCAGCTCGGGCGAGAACCAGATGAGGCCGCCCGCCTCCCGGATCCGGAAGTTCAGCTCCCAGTCCTGGGCGCGGATGAACTCCACGTTGTAGCCGCCCTGTTGCTCAAGGGCGGCGCGCCGGAAGACACCGAGGTACACCGTCTCGGCGGGCCCGGCCGTGCCTCCCGTGTGGAAGGCGGCGTTGCCGACCCCGATCTTCGAGGTCATCGCGGCGGCCACCGCGTGCTCCCAGGCGTTCTCGCCCTCGGCGTGCATGATCCCGCCGACGTTCTGCGCGCCGGTCTCGTCGAGGAGACGTACGGCGGTCGAGATGTAGTCGGGCGAGAGCATGCCGTGTCCGTCGACGCGTACGACGACGGGGTGGCGGGAGGCCTTGATCGCGGCGTTCAGCGCGGCGGGCGTACGGCCGGTCGGGTTGGGGACCGTGTGGACGCGTTTGCTCGTACCGGCCGTTTCGCGGACCAGCTCGGCGGCGATCTCGTCCGTGCGGTCCGTGGACGGACCGAGGGCGATGACGACCTCCATCTCGCCCGCGTACTCCTGGGCGAGGATCGCTTGGACGGCTCCGCGCAGATGCCGCTCCTCGTCGAGGACGGGCATGATCACGGACACGGCGGGCAGCTGCACGTCGGGCTTGGCGTTCATAGGGGGCTCACGTTACCGCGAACGGGGGACACCGACGCGCGCCGCCCGCTCCCTGACCCGGGCCGCAGATCGTATGGGCCTACGGTGCTCACGGATCCCACGTTCGGCCCACTCCCCCCTCCCCCCGGTCTGCCTTCGCGGAGGTGTTCCCCCATGCCCGCGTCCCCCGCATCCCCTCGCTCCCCCGGTTCCCCGCAGCGCCGGCCACGGCCGTCGTCCGGGCGTCCGCGTCCCCCCGTACGGCGGAAGAAGCCCCGTTGGGCCATGCGGGCGGTGACGACGCTGTCCGTCGTGGTGCTCGCAGCGGCCGGGATCGGGCACGCGGTGGTCACCAGCCTCGACGCCGACATCGCCCGGGTCGACCCCTTCAAGGACATGAAGAACCGTCCTCGGGCCGGTCACGGCATGAACGTGCTGCTGGTCGGTACGGACAGCCGGGAGAAGATCAGCGAGGCGGAGCGGCGCAAGTACCGGCTCGGCGGGGCTCCCTGCCACTGCACCGACACGATGATGATCGTGCACATCTCGGAGGACCGGGAGCGGGCGAGTGTGGTCAGCCTGCCGCGCGACTCGTACGCGGTGACGCCCCCGCACACCGACCGGACGACCGGACAGCGGCACGGCGGACATGTCATCAAGCTGAACGCGGCGTACGCGGAGGGCGGTCCGAACCTCACCGTGCGGACGGTGGAGCACATGACGCACGTCAAGATCGACCACTACCTGGAGATCGACTTCACCAGCTTCATGAAGACGGTCGATGTGCTGGGCGGCGTCGAGATCTGTACGACGAAGCCGTTGAAGGACTCGTACACCGGGCTGAACCTGACTGCCGGGGAGCATGAGCTCAACGGCGGGGAGGCGTTGCAGTACGTGCGTTCACGGCACGCCGACGGCTCCTCCGACCTGGGGCGGATGCAGCGCCAGCAGCGGTTCATGGCGGCGCTGATCGCGCAGTCCACGTCGTCCGGAGTGCTGCTGAACCCGATGAAGTTCCGGGACATCACCCGGGCGGTGCTCGGGTCGGTGCGGGCGGACAAGGAGTTCGGCACGGGTGAGCTGCTGGACCTCGGGCGGGCCATGCGGAACTTCTCCCCGTCGTCGTCCGAGTTCACGACCGTGCCGATCGGGCGGATGGGGTACGCCGTGAAGGGCATCGGTTCGACGTTGAAGTGGGACGAGGCGAAGGCGGGACGGCTGTTCCGGGCGCTGCGGGAGGACGAGCCGTTGTCGGTGCGGAAGGGCGGTCGCGGCGGCGGTCGGAGCGGGGCGCCGGTGCGGGTCGAGGTGGCGCCGCAGCAGATCCGGGTGCAGGTCGAGAACGGGACGCGCACGGTGGGGCTGGGACAGAAGGTGGACCGGGCGCTGGCCGCAGCGGGGTTCCGGACGACCCGGGTGCCGGTGAACGCGCGGGAGCGGGGTGCTGTGACGCGGACGGTGATCGCGTACGACCCCCGGTGGGACCGGTCCGCGAGGTCGCTGGCTGCCGCGTTGCCGGGGAGTTCGCTGCGGGTGGTGCGGGGGCAGGGGGCGGTGCTGAAGGTGACTGTCGGGGCGGACCACCAGGGGGTGCGGAAGGTTCGGGTCGGGGAGTTCGGGGTGACCACGGGGGACGAGGTGGAGTGTCGGTGAGTCGGCGAGGCCGGTGCGGCCCAGACCGGGTTTCCCACCCACCCGTTTCCACTCCGTCGATCAGTCGTCCAGGCCCTCCGCCGCTCTCCGTTCCCTCAGCTCCATGATCGCCCGCCGCCTCGCCAACCGGTGCGTGCGGCGGATCTGGGCCTCCTGACAGCGGCGCTCGTCGCGTTCCGTCTCCGGGAGGACCGGAGGGACGATGCGCGGCTTGCCCTCGGCGTCGACCGCCGCGAAGACCAGGTAGGCCGAGCCGACCTGTGTCGCCGGCGTCGACTCGTTCCAGCGTTCGGCCAGGACCCGTACCCCGACCTCCATCGAGGTCCGGCCGGTCCAGTTGACCTGGGCTTTCACATGGACCAGGTCACCCACCCGCACCGGCTCCAGGAACGCCATCTCGTCCATCGACGCGGTGACCGCGGGCCCGCCGCTGTGCCGGCCGGCCACCGCGCCGGCCGCGTCGTCGACCAGCTTCATGATCACACCGCCGTGCACCGTGCCCAGGAGGTTGGTGTCGGCGTTCGTCATGATGTGGCTGAGGGTGGTCCGGGAGGCGGAGGTCGGCTTGCCCGGGGGTGCCTCTTCTGCCCCGGTGGCCTGGTCTGTCATGGCGTCCACCTTATGCGCGACGTACACATGGGCGATTTGTGTCAGCTTGGCAACAGGCCTGTTCCTAAATTCCTTCGACCCTTGTATAGGGCACAGCCCAGCACTGCACACTGGTCCGCATGAACGATTGGCCCGATGCGTGGTCCGACGACAACCGCAACAACCGCTACGGACGCGGCAGCGCGAACGCACAGCCCGAGGGTGCGCGCGTGATGCGGCAGGTCCAGCGCGGCCAAGGCGGCCCGGGAGGCCAGAACCCGGCCGCCCCGCCGTACGGCGGCGGGGTGCCGCAGCAGCAGCCGTACGCCGGTGACCAGGGCCAAGGCCAGGATCCTTACGGCAACGGCTATGACAGCGGGTACAACACCGGCCAGGTCTACGGCGGCGCTCCGCACGCCGGCGGCCAGGGCGGCGGGCCGGGCGGCCCCGGTGCCATGGGAAGCGGCGGCCACGGGCCCCGCTCCGCCCCGGACTGGCGCAAGCGCATCAAGTGGACCGCGATCACGGTGGTCACACTCCTCGTCGTGGTGTCCGTCGGTACGTACTTCTGGGCCGACGGGAAGCTGAACCGCCAGGTCGACCTGTCCAAGGTCATCGACCGGCCGGACGAGGGCAAGGGCACCAACTATCTGATCGTCGGTTCCGACAGCCGCGAGGGCATGTCGGCCGAGGAGAAGAAGGCGCTCCACACCGGGTCCGCCGAGGGCAAGCGCACCGACTCGATGATGATCCTGCACACCGGCGACAACGGCCCGACGCTCATCTCCCTCCCCCGTGACTCGGACGTGGAGATCCCGACGTTCGTCGGCTCCGAGTCCGGCAAGACGTACAAGGGCACCGGCAAGCACACGAAGCTGAACGCGGCGTACGCGACGGACGGGCCGGAACTGCTCGTCCGTACGGTCGAGTTCAACACGGGCCTGCGCATCGACCACTACGTGGAGATCGGCTTCGCCGGCTTCGCGAACATCGTGGACGCGGTCGGCGGCGTGGAGCTGACCATCCCCAAGGGCGGGATGAAGGACACGAAGTCCGGCGCCAACTTCACGGCGGGCAAGCAGACCCTCAACGGCGAGCAGGCCCTGGCCTTCGTCCGTACCCGGTACGCCCTCGCGGGCAGCGACCTCGACCGTACGAAGAACCAGCAGAAGTTCCTCGCGGCGCTGGCGAGCCAGACCGCGACGCCGGGCACGATCCTGAACCCCTTCAAGCTGTACCCGACGATGAGCGCGGGCCTCGACACCCTGATCGTCGACAAGGACATGAGCCTGTTCGACCTGGGCGACATGTTCTGGGCGATGAAGGGCGTCACGGGCGGCGACGGCAAGTCCATGAACATGCCGATCTCGGGCTCGACCGGCAGCAACCTCGTCTGGGACAAGGCGAAGGTGAAGACGCTGGTGAACGAGCTGAAGAACGACGAGAAGGTCACGGTCTCCGGCAACTGAGCACAGCGGTCGGCCGTACACGCGTTCGCCCCTGCCCGATCCGTCGGGCAGGGGCGAACGCGTGACCGGCAGCCGTACCGGTTACGGCAGGTTGCGGGCCATCACGATCCGCTGGACCTGGTTGGTGCCTTCGTAGATCTGTGTGATCTTGGCGTCGCGCATCATGCGCTCGACCGGGTAGTCGCGGGTGTAGCCGTAGCCGCCCAGCAACTGGACCGCGTCCGTGGTGACCTCCATCGCCACGTCCGACGCGAAGCACTTCGCCGCCGCGCCCTGGAAGGTGAGGTCCTTGTCGCCGCGCTGGGACTTGGCCGCCGCCGCGTACGTGAGCTGCCGGGCCGCCTCGATCTTCATCGCCATGTCGGCGAGCATGAACTGGATGCCCTGGAAGTCGGCGATCGGCTTGCCGAACTGCTTGCGCTCCTTGACGTACCCCTTGGCGTAGTCGAGGGCGCCCTGCGCGATGCCCAGGGCCTGCGCGGCGATCGTGATGCGGGTGTGGTCCAGGGTCTTCATCGCGGTGGCGAAGCCCGTGCCCTCCTCACCGATCATGCGGTCGGCCGGGATGCGGACGTTGTCGAGGTAGACCTCGCGGGTCGGGCTGCCCTTGATACCGAGCTTCTTCTCCGGGGCGCCGAAGGAGACGCCCTCGTCGGACTTCTCGACCACGAAGGCCGAAATGCCCTTGCTGCGCTTTGTCGGGTCGGTCACGGCCATCACCGTGTAGTACTCGGACTCGCCCGCGTTGGTGATCCAGCGCTTCACGCCGTTGAGGACGTAGAAGTCGCCGTCGCGGACCGCCCTCGTCTTCATGCCTGCCGCGTCCGAGCCCGCGTCGGGCTCCGAGAGGCAGTACGAGAACATGCCCTCGCCCTTGGCGAGCGGTGTCATGTACTTCTTCTTCAGCTCCTCCGAGCCGGAGAGGATCACGGGCAGGGAGCCGAGCTTGTTCACCGCCGGGATCAGGGACGAGGAGGCGCACACCCGCGCGACCTCCTCGATCACGATCACGGTCGCCAGCGCGTCCGCGCCCGCGCCGCCGTACGACTCCGGTACGTGCACCGCGTGCAGATCGTTGGCCACCAGCGCGTCATGGGCCTCCTGGGGGAAGCGGGCCTCCTCGTCCACCGCCGCGGCGTACGGCAAGATCTTCGCCTCGGCCAGGGAGCGGATCGCGTCACGGAGCATGTCGTGCTCCTCCGACGGGCGGTACAGGTCGAAATCAGCCGATCCGGCCAAGGTCTCTCACGCTCCAAAGACGCTGTATGACTGACGCTAACTACCGTTAAGTAACCCAGTAGGTAATCCAAATTTTAAGGGCCTGCCAACCCGAGTGATACGTGAGCTTGGCGACAGGGTGGATTCCGGGTGGGATTCTGCCCGGTGAAGGGCCACGACAGCCCTCGGCAGGCCCGCGACTATGCTCGCCATCGCACGCACGACCGCCCCCACGCCACACCTCCAGGAGCACCCATGGCTCTCAAGATCACCGTGATCGGCACCGGATACCTCGGAGCCACCCACGCCGCCGCCATGGCCGAGCTCGGATTCGAGGTGCTGGCGCTGGACGTGGTCGAGGAGAAGATCGACCTGCTGCGGCGCGGGCAGGCCCCCATGTACGAGCCCGGGCTCGACGACCTGCTGCGCAGGCATGTCGCGGGGATCGAGGGGTCCACCGGACGGCTGAGCTTCACCATGGACTGGGCCGAGGTCGCCGCCTTCGGGGACATCCACTTCGTCTGTGTGAACACCCCGCAGAAGCACGGCGAGTACGCCTCCGACATGTCGTACGTCGACTCCGCGATCGAGTCCCTCGCCCCGCACCTCACCGCCCCCACCCTCGTCGTCGGCAAGTCGACCGTGCCCGTCGGCTCGGCGGACCGGCTCGCCCGGACGATCGCCGGACTGGCGCCCGCCGGCGCGGACGCCGAGCTGGCCTGGAACCCGGAGTTCCTGCGCGAGGGCTTCGCCGTCCAGGACACCCTGCACCCCGACCGGCTCGTGGTGGGCGTACGGAGCGAGCGGGCCGAGAAGCTGCTGCGCGAGGTGTACGCCACGCCGATCGGGGAGGGGACGCCGTTCGTCGTCACGGACTTCCCGACCGCCGAGCTGGTGAAGACGTCGGCGAACTCCTTCCTGGCCACCAAGATCTCGTTCATCAACGCGATGGCGGAGGTCTGCGAGGCCGCCGACGGGGATGTGGCGAAGCTCGCCGAGGCGATCGGGTACGACGACCGGATCGGCAAGAAGTTCCTGCGGGCCGGGATCGGCTTCGGGGGCGGGTGTCTGCCCAAGGACATCCGGGCGTTCATGGCACGTGCGGGTGAGCTGGGCGCCGACCAGGCGCTGACCTTCCTGCGCGAGATCGACTCGATCAACATGCGCCAGCGCGGCCAGATGGTGGAGCTGGCCCGGCAGGCGCTGGGCGGCGGTCCGTTCCTCGGGAAGCGGGTCGCGGTGCTCGGCGCCACCTTCAAGCCCGACTCGGACGACGTCCGTGACTCGCCGGCCCTCAACGTCGCCGGGCAGATCCACCTCCAGGGCGGCCAGGTGACGGTGTACGACCCGAAGGGCATGGACAACGCCCGGCGGCTCTTCCCGACGCTCGCGTACGCCGACACGGCCCTGGAGGCTGTGCGGGGCGCGGATGCCGTACTGCACCTGACCGAGTGGCGGGAGTTCCGCGAGCTGGACCCGGCGGTGCTGGGCGAGGCGGTGGCCCACCGGCTCGTCCTGGACGGGCGCAACGCCCTCGACCCGGCGGTGTGGCGGAAGGCCGGCTGGACGTACCGGGCGATGGGGCGGCCCACCGCCTGACGGGCGCCACGGCTGACGGTCGCTTCCGCCCGTCGGCCGCTCACGGCTGCCGGAGTCCGGCCGACGAAGGACGCCGGTCCGGCCGAGGCTCAGTCGGCCGGACCGGCGCCTGCCCCATTCTCCACACCCCGGCCACCCTCCGGGACCCGCATCCCGAATCCCGGGCAGCCGCTGCGCCCGGACCCTCTACTTCGCGCGATAGCGCCGCATCTTCGCGCGCGCCCCGCACACCGACATGGAGCACCAGCGGCGGCGCCCGGCGGGGCTGCGGTCGTAGTACGCCCAGTGGCACTCGGGCAGCTCACAGGCCTTCAGGCGCAGCCAGGTGCCGTCGGTGAGCGCCTCCGCGACGGCCGCCGCCACGCGGGAGAGCAGCGGGCCCTCCTCGGCGGCGGTCAGGCGGGCCGAGCCGTCCCGTTCGTCGACGGTCACCAACAACGGGGCGCGGGACAGCAGTTGTCCCAGGGGAGTGACCGTGTCGTGCGGTGGATGCCCGGCGTGGGCCAGGCAGACGGCCCGCAGGGACTCACGCAGCTCCTTCACGGCCGCCAGTTCCCCTGCGCCGATCTCCGCGATGCCCAGCGGGGCACGCCCCTCGGCGGTGTCCAGCGCGTCCCGGCCCGATTCCAGGTCCCTGGTGTTCACCAGTGCCTCCACGAGGGCCAGCCCTCCGGGCGCGGACCCGTTCTCGCTCATACCTCCGACGGTACCTCTTCGCGTTACCTCCTATGCACGGGCATCCGGTAACCGTTACCGTATGAATCCCATCAACGGGTAACAGGTAACAGCGGCAACAACGGAGGAAGCCATGGCCATCGCCAAGTTCGACACCGTCGTCCTGGACTGTCCCGACCCCGGCGTGCTCGCCGCCTTCTACGCCGGACTGCTGGGCGGCACGCCCGAGGTCGAGGAGGACTGGATCGACCTGCGGATCCCGGACGGGCCGAAGCTGGCCTTCCAGGCCGCCCCGGGCCACGTACCGCCGAAGTGGCCGGCGCCCGACGCCTCGCAGCAGTTCCATCTGGACGTGACCGTGGCCGATCTGGACGCGGCCGAGCGGGAGGTGCTGGCGCTGGGCGCGAAGCCGCTGGACACGGAGGACCGGGCCCGCTCCTTCAGGGTGTACGCGGACCCGGCGGGGCACCCGTTCTGCCTCTGCGCGGGCTGAACAGGGCTGAAGAAGAGGAAGGTCAGCCGTCCAGCTCCGCGATCCGTGCCGTGGACGGCTCCCGGCGCTGCTGGGCCGCCTTGGCCGTGAAGTCGGCGCTGCGCAGGACGCGTTGGACGTTTCCCCAGGTGAGGAGTCCGATGTCGGGTTCCGTCCAGCCGCGGCGCAGGAGTTCGGCGATCAGGTTCGGGTAGCAGGAGGCGTCGCCGAGTTCCTGGGGGTGGGCGCTGCCGGAGTCGTAGGTGCCGGACAGGCCGACGCACTCCGGGCCCGCGACCGCACGGACATGGTCGAGATGGTCGGCGACGTCACGGACGGACGGCCCGGTCTGCTCGGCCGTCAGCGGCACCAGGCACAGGCCGCCGGCCGCGCCCAGCTCGGCGAGCGTCTCGTCGGGCAGGTTGGCGGGGTGGGGGCGCAGGGCGCGGGCCGCGGAGCGGGTGCACAGGACCGGCGCCCTGGAGATCGTGACGGCGCGGCCGATGGTGGCCGGGGACGCGCCCGAGAGGTCGGCCAGCACGCCGAGCCGGTTCATCTCGCGGACCACCTCCTCGCCGAACCGGGTGAGCCCGGCCTCGCTCGCCCAGGACGTACCGGCGAGGGTGAGCACGCGCAGGCCCAGGGAGTGCAGCACTCGCAGGATGCCGATCGAGTCGTCGAGGGCGGCTGCCGCGGCGGGCCCGAGGACGACGGCGACCCGTCCGCAGTTGCGGGCGTCGGTGACCTGTCCGGCGGTGCCCGCGAGCCGCAACCCCTCGGGATGGCTCCGGGCCACCGTCTTGACCAGGTCGAGCTGCTCCAGGGTGGCGCCGACGGCCCGGTCGCCGGTGAGTCCCTCCGGCAGGTGCAGCGCCCAGAACAGCGCGCCCACGTGTCCGCGCCGCATCCGGGGCACATCGGTGTCGACGGTGCCCTCGCCGAGCTCCAGGTCGTACCAGGAGAGATGCCGCAGCGCCCAGGGCAGCCCGCTGTAGCCGTCGGCGACGGGGTGTGCGGCGAGGATGGCGTGCGCGCGGTCGAGACGGGCGGCGTCCGGATCGGACAGGAGTGACAGGTCGAGTGCCGCCCCGATGTCGCCGGGGTACTCGTCGAGCTCCGGCAGGGCAACGGGCGGCGGGGCCGGCTGGTCGAGTTCCCCGACCTCGGCTGTGGTGTGCAGTTCGTCCTGCAGGTCGGCCATGGCGGGCTCCGTACGTCGTGATCCACGTCGTGATCTACCTGGTGATCGCAATACGGTCACCGTCGCACGGAGCCGAGGGGGCTTCCTGGTGGGTGGGGCGTTCGGGGGTATGCCGCCCCGGGGGCGCGCGTGCGCTCGGCGCCCCCGGGGCGGAGTACACGCCGGCCCCGGGACGTTCAGCGTCGGCGCGTCACCCGTCCAGTTCCTCCAACGTGGCGTTGGAAGGCCCTCTCCTCCCCCGCTCCTCGCGTGCCACGTCCTCCGCTGCGCCCAGCACCCGTACCGCGTTGCCCCAGGTCAGCTTGGCGAGGTCGGCCTTCGACCAGCCCCGGTCGAGCAGCTCGGCGATGAGATTCGGATAGCCGGAGACGTCGTTCAGGCCGTCCGGGGTGAACGCCGTGCCGTCGTAGTCGCCGCCGATGCCCAGGTGGTCGATGCCGGCCACCTCGCGCATGTGGTCCAGATGGTCGGCGACCGTCGAGACCGTGGCGACCGGGCGCGGGTTCGACTCCTCGAAGGCCCGGTGGACCTTCATCGCCTCGGGGGTCGTGGCCAGGTGGTGGAAGCCGTGGGCGCGCATGTTGTCGTCCGCGGCGGCCGTCCAGTCGACAGCGGCCTGGAGGACGAACTTCGGCACGAAGGTCACCATGGCCATGCCGCCGTTGCCGGGCAGGCGTTCCAGCACGTCGTCGGGGATGTTGCGCGGGTGGTCGCACACCGCGCGCGAGGAGGAGTGGGAGAAGATCACCGGCGCGACGGAGGTGTCCAGCGCGTGCCGCATCGTCGTCGCGGCGACATGCGAGAGGTCGACCAGCATGCCGAGGCGGTTCATCTCCCGGACCACCTCGCGGCCGAACTCCGACAGCCCGCCGACGCCCGGTTCGTCGGTCGCCGAGTCCGCCCACGCCACGTTGTCGTTGTGGGTGAGGGTCAGATAGCGCACGCCCAGCTCGTACAACCCCCGCAGGGTGCCGAGGGAGTTGGCGATCGAGTGACCGCCCTCGGCGCCCATGAGGGAGGCGATACGGCCTTCACGCCGGCCCGCCTCCATGTCGGCGGCCGTCAGGGCGGGCCGCAGCTCGGCTCCGTAGCGCGCGATCAACTGACGTACGCAGTCGATCTGTTCGAGGGTCGCGGGCACCGCGTCGGGCAGGTCCGAGCGGACGTACACCGACCAGTACTGCGCACCGACCCCGCCCTCGCGCAGCCGCGGGATGTCGGTGTGCAGGTGGGCGTTCTGGGCGGTGGCGATGTCGCGGGCGTCGAGGTCGTAGCGGACCTGTTCGCGCAGCGCCCACGGGAGGTCGTTGTGGCCGTCGACGACCGGGAACTCGCGCAGGAGTTCCCGGGCCTGCTCCAGGGAGCTCACCGACGTCACTTCCCGAAACCGAAGCCGCTGCCGCCGCCCGCGCCGCTCTCGACCTTGGCGCGCAGCCGCTTGCCCTTCTCGGTGGCCTGGTCGTTCAGATCCTGCTGGAACTCCCGCATCCGGCCGAGGAGTTCCTCGTCGTGCGAGGCGAGGATGCGCGCCGCCAGCAGGCCCGCGTTGCGCGCGCCGCCGACCGAGACCGTGGCGACCGGCACACCGGCCGGCATCTGCACGATCGACAGCAGCGAGTCCATGCCGTCGAGGTACTTGAGGGGGACCGGGACGCCGATCACCGGGAGCGGGGTCACCGACGCCAGCATGCCGGGCAGGTGGGCCGCCCCGCCCGCGCCCGCGATGATCGCCTTCAGACCGCGCTCGGCGGCGTGCTCGCCGTACGCGATCATCTCGTGCGGCATGCGGTGCGCGGAGACGACGTCGACCTCGTACGCGATCTCGAACTCGTCCAGGGCCTGGGCGGCGGCCTCCATGACGGGCCAGTCGGAGTCGGAACCCATGACGATGCCCACGAGGGGGCCCGCACCGGGTTCTGCAACGGGGCTCATTCGGTGATCGTGCCTCTCAGATAGCCGGCTGCGTGACGAGCGCGCTCCAGCACGTCGTCCAGGTCGTCGCCGTAGGTGTTGACGTGGCCGACCTTGCGGCCGGGCTTCACGTCCTTGCCGTACATGTGGATCTTGAGCTGGGGGTCGCGGGCCATGCAGTGCAGGTACGCGGAGTACATGTCGGGGAAGTCGCCGCCGAGGACGTTCGCCATGACCGTCCACTTCGCGCGCGGGCGCGGGTCGCCGAGCGGGAGGTCGAGGACCGCGCGGACATGGTTGGCGAACTGGCTGGTGATCGCGCCGTCCTGGGTCCAGTGGCCCGAGTTGTGCGGGCGCATCGCCAGTTCGTTGACGAGGATGCGGCCGTCCCGGGTCTCGAACAGCTCGACGGCCAGGTGGCCGACCACGTCGAGTTCCTTGGCGATGCGCAGGGCCAGTTCGGTGGCCTGGAGGGTCAGCTCCTCCGCGATGCCGGGCGCCGGGGCGATGACCGTGTCGCACACGCCGTCGACCTGCTGGGATTCGACGACCGGGTACGCGACGGCCTGGCCGTGCGGGGAGCGGACGACGTTCGCCGCCAGTTCCCGTACGAAGTCGACCTTCTCCTCGGCCAGGACCGGCACGCCGGCCCGGAAGGGGTCGGCGGCGTCCGCCGCGGACCGGACGACCCACACGCCCTTGCCGTCGTAGCCGCCGCGGACCGTCTTGAGGACGACCGGGAAGCCGTCGCCCCGAGCGCCTTCGGGGAGGCCCTCGGCCGCGAAGGCCACCACGTCCTCGACGTCGCGCACGATGCGATGGCGCGGGCACGGCACCCCGATCTCGTCGAGCTTCGCTCGCATCACGCCCTTGTCCTGGGCGTGCACGAGCGCGTCGGGGCCGGGGCGGACGGGGATGCCGTCCGCCTCCAGGGCCCGAAGATGCTCGGTCGGGACGTGCTCGTGATCGAAGGTGATCACATCGCACCCCTGCGCGAACGCGCGCAGCGTCTCCAGGTCGCGGTAGTCGCCGATGACGACATCACCGACGACCTGCGCCGCGGATTCCTGCGGGGTGTCACTGAGGAGCTTGAATCTGATGCCGAGCGGGATGCCCGCCTCGTGTGTCATACGAGCGAGCTGCCCCCCGCCGACCATGCCGACTACCGGGAACGTCACCCGCCAAGAGTATCGGCCCGGCCATCCCGGCCTGAATGGCACGCATTACACGCCTGTGACTCGATGCGCACAGGCAACCCCCAGAGGGGGTGGTTAGCATGGCTGGGTTGACGAAATCCCACACTGCGATCCCACAGACGGGGGCCGACAGACCATGGAACGTGGTTCCAAGAGTGGTTCCGACGGGCTTCATACGACGCCCCGGAGCGCCGTACGCCGACGATTCGACCAGTTCGCGGCCGAGGTGGCGAAGTTCGGGGCGGTGGGCACGGCGGGGCTTCTCGTCAACCTGCTCGTGTTCAACCTGGTGCGCACCGCGACCGACCTCCCGGTGGTCCGCGCCAGTGTGACCGCGACGGTCGTCGCGATCTGCACGAACTACATCGGCTTCCGCTACTTCACGTACCGGGACCGCGACAAGAGCGGCCGCACGAAGGAACTGACGCTGTTCCTGCTGTTCAGCGCGGTCGGACTGGTCATCGAGAACGGCGTGCTCTACGCGGCGACGTACGGCTTCGGCCTGGACAGCCCGCTGCAGAGCAACGTCTTCAAGTTCGTCGGGATCGGCGTCGCGACCCTGTTCCGCTTCTGGTCGTACCGCACGTGGGTGTTCCGTACGCTTCCGGCGCGGGAGGCTGTGGCCAGCGCCGAGTCGTTCCTCGAAGAGGCGGACCCGGTGTCCCTTCCGGAGGGACGCACGATTCCCGAGCGCCGGACGCACCGCCAGCACGTCGGCTGACAGCCCACGACACCGTCTACCGGACCGTCCGCTCCCCCTCGTCCCCCAGCGGCTTCTTCAGCGGGGTACGGGACAGGAAGAGGCCGAAGACCGGCGGCTGGGCCTGGAGCAGCTCCAGGCGGCCCGCGTCGGCCTCCGCGAGGTCGCGGGCGACCGCGAGGCCGATGCCCGTGGAGTTGCGGCCGCTGATCGCGCGCTCGAAGATCCGGGCGCCGAGGTCGGCCGGGACGCCGGGTCCCTCGTCCGTGACCTCGATCACCGCCTGGTTGCCGATGACGCGGGTGCGCAGGGCGACCGTGCCGCCGCCGTGCATGAGGGAGTTCTCGATCAGGGCGGCCAGCACCTGGGCGACCGCCCCCGGCGTGCCGACGGCCTGCAGATGCTGCTTGCCGGAGCTGACTATGGCCCGGCCCGCGCTGCGGTAGGCGGGGCGCCACTCGGCCAGCTGCTGCTGGATGACCTCGTCGAGGTCGAAGGAGACCGCGGAGCCGGTGCGCGGATCGCGGGCGTTGGTCAGGAGCCGTTCGACGACGTCGGTGAGGCGTTCGACCTGCGTGAGCGCGATCGTGGCCTCCTCCTTCACCGTGTCCGGGTCGTCGGTGAGGGTGATCTCCTCAAGGCGCATGGAGAGAGCGGTGAGGGGCGTACGCAGCTGGTGCGAGGCGTCCGCCGCCAGCCGGCGTTCGGCGGTGAGCATCCGGGCGATACGTTCCGCCGAGCTGTCCAGCACATCCGCGACCCGGTCGAGCTCCGGGACGCCGTACCGCTTGTGCCGGGGGCGCGGGTCGCCCGAGCCGAGGCGTTCGGCGGTCTCCGCGAGGTCGGTGAGCGGCGAGGCGAGCCGGTTCGCCTGCCGTACGGCGAGCAGGACCGCGGCGATGACGGCGAGCAGCGCGACGGCGCCGATGATCAGCAGGGTGCGGCCGACCTCGCGGGTCACGGAGGAACGGGGTTCCTCGACCCGGACGGTCTCGCCCTCCTCGCCGTCCTCCTCGGCGGAGATGACGTCACCGACGGGCTGGTCGCCGACCTCGATCGGCGCGCGGCCGGGGATGCGCACGACGGCGTACCGGTCGCCGGTGACAAGGCCGCGGAGGACCTTGGAGTTGATCTGCTCGTCCCCGAGGATGCGGCTGTCCACGATGCTGGCCAGCCGCACGGCCTCGGAGTCCACCCGCTCCTGGGCACTCGCGCTGATCGTCCGGGTCTCGACGATGACGAGAGACACACCGAACACGGCGATCACCACGAGCACGACGGCAAGGGTGGACTGGATAAGACGACGACGCACGGCCCCTCCGGGCGATGGCAGATGAACGACGAGCACGCCCGGGGGCACGCCCCGGGCGCCCCGCAGGGGCACTCCAGGGGCGCGGGGAACCGCGCGAGAAGTCCCCGCAGGCCGACAGCCACGCACGACACACAAGCCCCGGAACGTTACGCGCGTAGTCGCCTAGCTCTTCTCGAACCGGAAACCGACGCCCCGAACAGTCGCGATGTACCGAGGGTTGGCCGCGTCGTCGCCCAGTTTCTTCCGCAGCCACGAGATGTGCATGTCGAGCGTCTTGGTCGACGACCACCACGTCGTGTCCCACACCTCGCGCATCAGCTGGTCGCGGGTGACGACCCGCCCCGCGTCGCGCACGAGCACCCGCAGCAGGTCGAACTCCTTGGCGGTGAGCTGGAGTTCCTCCTCACCCATCCACGCGCGGTGCGACTCGACGTCGATGCGCACCCCGTGCGTGGCGGGCGGCTGCTGCGGCTCGGACGCGCCGCGCCGCAGCAGGGCCCGGACGCGGGCGAGAAGTTCGGCGAGCCGGAAGGGCTTGGTGACGTAGTCGTCGGCGCCCGCGTCGAGGCCGACGACCGTGTCCACCTCGTCGGCGCGCGCGGTCAGGATGAGGATCGGGACGGTGAGTCCCTCGGCACGCAGCCGACGGGCCACTTCGAGGCCGTCCATGCCGGGCAGCCCCAGGTCCAGGACGACCAGGTCGATACCGCCCTGGATGCCTGCGTCGAGCGCGGTCGGTCCGTCCTCGCGCACCTCGACCTCGTAACCTTCCCGGCGCAGTGCGCGGGCCAGTGGCTCCGAGATGGACGCGTCGTCCTCAGCGAGCAGTACACGGGTCATGACCTGATGGTAGACCGCCCTGGACGCCGTCTGGGGTGTGACCAGGCGTTCTTGATTCTTACCTTCGGACGCTAGGACGAGAGCACCCGGGACGACACAGCCGCTGCCCGCCCCACGTCAGCGCCTGAACCTGTGCCTCTGCGGTGAATTTCTGTCTCTTACCTTGGAATGAGTGACTGATGCGTGCCCATCACCTGTGATTCACGTCTCAAGTCCTTCCATTTACGACTGTGAACTGTCGTATGGTGAAAGGAAGCTCTTAGTGGCACCTGTGGACCTTTGGCGAGTTTTCCGCTGAAGGTCTTTTTTGCGCGTCCCGACCAGCAAGGAACGACCCATGGCGTCCAGCCTGACGAAGGAATCCCTGACACCGGACACCCCCGGTTCCCCACGATCCTTCTTCGGCCACCCCCGCGGACTGGCCACCCTCTTCATGACCGAGATGTGGGAGAGGTTCTCGTACTACGGCATGCGGGCCCTGCTCCCGCTGTACCTGATAGCGCCGAGCGGTCTGCACCTGAGCGTGCCGGCCGCTACCGCGATCGGCTCCGTCTACGTCTCCCTCGTGTACCTGCTCGCCCTGCCGGGCGGCTGGTTCGGCGACCGCGTCTGGGGACCCCGCAGGACCGTCGCCGTGGCCGGTGGCGTCATCATGCTCGGCCATCTGACGCTGGCCCTGCCGACGGCGGGCACCTTCTACGCGGGACTCGGCCTCGTGGCGATCGGCTCGGGTCTGCTGAAGGCCAACATCTCCACCATGGTCGGCCACCTGTACGACGGCCCGGACGATCCGCGCCGCGACGGCGGCTTCACCGTCTTCTACATGGGCATCAACGCCGGCGCGTTCGCCGCACCGCTCGTGATCGGCACGATCGGCGAGAAGGTCAACTGGCACCTCGGCTTCGCCCTGGCCGCGCTCGGCATGGCGCTCGGTCTCGCCCAGTTCCTGCTGGGCAGCCGCCATCTGGACGCGCGTTCGAACGTCGTCCCGACGCCGCTGTCCGCCGCGGAGAAGTCCACGACGCTGCGCAGGGCGGCGATCTGGGCGGGCGTCGCGGCCGTCTTCTACGCGTTCGTCGGCTTCTCGGGCCACTACACGCTGAACTGGGTCATGGTTCCGCTGATCCTGCTCGGCCTGGTCGTCCCGGTGGTCGTGCTCGCCCGGATCAAGCGCGACAAGGACCTCGACGAGTCCGAGCAGTCGTCGATGTCGGCATACATCTGGTTCTTCGTGGCCGCCGCCGTCTTCTGGATGATCTACGACCAGGGCGCCACGACCCTGTCGATCTTCGCCGACCGGAACGCCGAGAACACCGTCCTCGGCTGGGAGTTCCCGGTCTCCTGGTACCAGTCGGTGAACCCGGTGCTGATCATGGCGCTGGCCCCGGTCTTCGCCTGGTTCTGGCTGGCGCTGAACCGGCGCGGCAAGGAGCCGAGCACGATCGTGAAGTTCTCGTCGGGCCTGGTGCTCGTCGGCGCCTCGTTCTTCCTCTTCCTGGCCCCGCTGTCGATCGCCGGGGACGGACACAAGGCGGCGGCGATGTGGATCGTGGCGATCTACTTCGTCCAGACGGTCGGTGAACTGACCCTCTCGCCGGTCGGCCTGTCGGTCACGACCAAGATGGCGCCGGCGAAGTACGCCTCCCAGATGATGGGCGTCTGGTTCCTGGCGGTCACGGCGGGCGACGCGACGACGGGCCTGCTCTCCGTCGCGGGCGTCAACCTCGACCGGATGGGCGTGGTGGCCCTGGAGGCGGTGCTCGCGGTGGTGGCGGGCGCCGCGGTGTGGACGTACCGGGGCAGGGTGAAGGCGCTGATGGGGAAAGTGAACTGATCGAGCCGCGCTCGGCCGTTCCGGCCGCCGTGACCGGCTGACGGGCGTACGTCCGTCAGCCGGTGGGGAGTTGGCCGTGGCGTACGGCGGTGACGAAGGAGGTCCAGGCGGCGGCCCGGAGTATGAGGGCGGGGGCGTCGGGGGTCTTGGAGTCCCGGACGGGGACGACGGGGAGGTTGTCGGCGACTTCGAGGCACTCGCCGGCGTCAGTGTTGCTGTAGCTGCTCTTCCGCCACGCGACGGCGCTCATGTCGATGGATCGCATCGTGCTTCCTCCAGCATCTCCCCGATGAACTTCCGCGACTCGGCGGGGGACAACGCCAGATCGCGCGTTGCATCGTATGCAGACTGCAGACGCTCGATCTGGCTTCCCTCTTCGATGAGTTCACCATGGAGGTCGTTCTCGGTGTAAGCCACGGCACGGCCATCCGCGAGGCCCAGGAACATCACGTAGTTGTTCATCAGAGCGAACGGCCCGGCACTGAATGGCAGTACCTGCACCGTCACGTTCGGGCGCACGGACATCGCCAACAGATGTTCCAGTTGCTGGCGCCATGCCTTCTCGTCCCGCAACATCAGTCGCAGCACCGACTCGTACAGAATCGTGCGGAAACGTGGCGCGCCCTCCGCCACGAGCCTCGCGCCGCGGTTGAGGCGCGCCTCGACATGAAGGATCAGTTCTTCACCCTCAATGCCGCCTGCCGCGAGCACCTCGGCCGCGTACTCCTGTGTCTGCAAGACCCCAGGGACACTGCTCAACCCGAAGTGCCACAGGCTGAGCGCCTCGGACTCCAACTGAAAGTACGTCCGGTACTGATCCTTGTACTGAGCCTGATCTCCCAGTGCCAGTTCCCACAAGGTCACCAGGAACCCGTCCGCGCCGAAGTACTGATCAAGTGCCTGCACCACGTCGGCGCTGCCCAGCGTGTGGCCGTTCTCCATCTTTCCGAACAGCGAGAAGTCCCAGCCCACCTTTTCGCTCAGCTGGCGCAGACTGTCCCCGCTCTTCTCCCGCAACGCCTTCAGTTCCTCGGCGAAGCGCGCACGCGGCTCCTGGCTGCGACTCGTCACGGTCCGTCGTTGCGACATCTCGACTCCCCTACGGCGACTGTGGGTGATGTGGGTAGCTGTACGGAGCCGTGGAAATCCGTCCCGCCGAACGTGGAAATCCGGCCCTGTCCACGACGTTTCCGCCCCTTTGAGACGGCATGCTCGTCATACCTGAACACGCACCGTAATCCGGCGACCGCACACAGCACAGGCTTACGCCGGAACCTCCACCCGAGGAGTGACCCGATGACGACGACCTCCCTCCCCCGTCTCCCCCGCCGCCCCCGCACCACCGCCCACCGCGCCGTCCCCGCCCCCTCCTGGACCCCGTCGGGCGCCTGGGCGGCGCCGACGCCCGAGGTCCTGCGGTCCCTGGAGGCGGCTCTCGCACGGTGGTCGGTGTGAACACGGCCGCCACGCCCCCTGCGACGGCTCCGGCGCCGCCCTGCGACGTGTGCGAGGCGCTGGCCGCGCAGCGGGACGCGGCCCGCGAAGCCGGTCGTACGGGCGAAGTCATCGACTGTGAGCGGGAGTTGAGGGAGCACGGCAGACACGGACGAGGGTGTGCGCCATGACACCGCGCCCACCGCGCCCGCCGCTCTACCCCTCCTACGAGGAGTACCGCCCGCCCTCACCGACGGACGGCTGCGAGACCTGTCAGGAGCTCGCCGCACGCCGGAGCGCCGCGCAGGCCGCGTTCGACTACAGCGCGGTCAGCGACGCGAACGTACGGCTCCGGGCCCATCTGCTGGACACCCACAGCAGCACGTGAGCAGCACATCGGAGGCGGCGGAGAACGCCGGACCCCGCCCACGGCAACACGCTCCGGGGCGGGGTCCTGACGTCACCGTTCACCGTTCAGCGCAGGCGCCGCCGTCCCGGCATGAACGTGAACACCGCCACGCCCGCCAGGATCACCGTGCCGGACACCAGCCCCAGCGCCTTCAGGGCGCCGTCGTTCTCGGCGCCCGTGTTGGCGAGACCGCCGGTGGTCGACGTACCGCCCGACGCTCCGCTCGCCTGTTCCTCCGTGTCCAGGGTCAGGGAGACCATCGACGTGGTCGGGGTGCAGGTGGTCGTCGTGCCGAGGGCGCTGACCGTCAACACGCCTGGTGACAGCGTCGATTCACCGGTCGCACCCGGCTTGTACGTGCCGGTCATGTCGGAGATCGTCATGGCGTCGCCCGTCTTGATCGGGTCCGTGTTGGCCGGGCCCTCGACGTGGACCGTGCCCGTGTCGGACCCGCCCAGGACGACCTCCATGGACGGCTTCACCGAGTCCGCCGGGAGGTCTGCCGGACTGTTCATCACCGAGCCCTTGAACTGGACCGTGATGTCGTAACTCCCGCCGTTCTTCTTGGCGTTGATCTGGATGGGGGAGGTCACGTCCTTGTCGCCGATGGGCGTCACGCACCTGTACGGGACCTGCACGAGTTTCCCGGTGAAGTCCGTCTGGCCGTCGTCTGTCGGAGTCGCGCTCGGTGTGCTGCTCGGCGACTCGCTCTCGTCGTCCGACTCCGTCGGGGTGGGGGTCGCGGACTCGGACTCGGAATCCGTCGGGGTGGGCGTGGGTGAGGTCGACGTGGACGGTGATGACGACGTCGACGGTGAACTGCTGTCCCCCGGCGTCACCTTGATCGTCGCCGCCGACGGCACCGTCCCGGTCGGCGCACACTTCGTGTCCGTCTCGTACACGTTGATCGTGTACGCGTCCGGCGTCAGCGTCACGTCCCCCGCCGCCGTCAGTTTCACCTTGCCCTTCATGTCGGACAGGACCATCGCCCCGCCCTTGGGGATCGCCGGGTTCTCGCGCGGGCCGACCATCGCGATGCCGGCGGTCTGCGCCCCGGCCACCTTCAACACCCCGCTCGGCTGGACCGAGTCGGCCGGCAGGGGGATGAGATCCGGGTTCTTGGAAGCGGCCTGCGTGAACTTCCAGACCACGTCGACCTCGTCGCCGACCTTCGCCGTCGCGGGCGCGGTGATCTCCACCTTGGTCGTGCCGTTGACCGGGTCGAGGCCGGAGGCCGCCGGCGGTATGCACTTGGTCGCGTACGACACCTCGGCGGCCTGGGCGGGCCCCGCCGCGGCCATGCCCAGCAGCACACCGCCCGCTCCACCGAGCAGCAACAGGGCCCCTGCCGCGCCCACGCTCCGTCTCCGTTGGGTTCTCACGTGTTCCCCTTCGTCTTCGTCGTGTTGGTCGTCGCAGTGCCCGCGCCGGTGTCGATGCCCGTGTCCACGACCGCCCCTGTTCCCGCTCCCGCTCCCGGGGTGGCCTCGGGGGTGAACCACGGCAGGGCGGTGGAAGCGGTCGCCGGCGCGGGTTGTTCGCGGTCCTCCCGCGCGCCCACCCTCGGCATGCGCAGCGTCAGTTCGGGCATCCGCAGTGCCCTGCCACGGCGCGCCGACACCGGCCCGCCGGCGCCGCCCGGTCCGCGGGGCCGTACCCGGTCCACCACAGCCATCCCGACGCGGAACAGCGCCGCCGGTACGACGACACCGGCCAGGACCCAGAAGAGGGTCACGCCCCACGGCCGGCCCACGCCCCACGGCTGCTCCGCGAGCACCTTGTCGCCGTACTTCAGCGAGACCCTGTAGTCACCGTGCGCCCCGCTCACCAGGCTGACCGGCACCTCTACGCGGGCCTTGCCGCCCGGCTGGATCGTGCCGCGCCACTGCTGCTCCTCCCACTGCGGGGCGAACACCCCGTGGGAGGTGCCGATCCGGAAGACCGGGTCCTTGACCGCCGCCGTGCCGAGGTTGCCGACGGTGACCGCCAGGGTCCGGGTGGGCGGCGCCCCGAACCAGGTCAGCAGCCCGCTCGAACCGTCGAGCCGGGGGTCGGTGAGGACCGAGAGGCGGCCCGTACCGACCTGTTCGGGCAACGGTTCCACGGGGTGGCCCGCCACCTGGAACACCGCGTCGGCCGCCGCCTGCGACCCTCCGGTCACCGTCGCCACATGCACCACGCACGGGCACGGCACCGGCGGTTCGACCACCGGCAGGCTCTTGCTGAAGCCGCCCAGGGTGTCCGTGGTGACGGCTCTCGCGTCCGCGTTGGCACAGGAGTTGGTACCGCCGATCACTCCGCGGGCCGGCGTGGACCGGCCGCAGATCAGCATCATCAGCAGTGTCTTCGGCTGCCAGCCGGCCCCGGTGACCACGATCGAGCCACCGGTCCCCGCCTGGGACGTGGAGACCTTGACGGTCGGCCCGTCCGCCGCTGCCGCGGTGACCGTGGGCACCATCAGGAGAGCGATCGCCAGCACCGCGATCAGTGCAGGAATCCGCCGCATCACGTCATCGCCCCCGTCAGCTCATCCGACTTCGCCGCCAACTCGGGGCGCCTGTGCGTCCGTTCATCGCGCCGACGGCGCCCGATCCGTCGTACGGCCACGAGGGCCCCGCCCGCCGACAGCACCCCCGCGACCCCCGCCACCCCGCCCCACGGCACGAACCGCACCGACGCGCCCGCCTCGTCACGCACCGTCCCGCCCGCCGCCGTGACCGTCAGACGTACGTCGACCGCGTCGAACCCGGGTCGCCCGGACCAGGATTCGGTGAGGGCCAGGCGCCTGCCAGGAGGCAGCCGTACCGGGAGGGTGCGCGGGGCCCGGTCGAGGACGGGGCCGAGGACACCGTCCGCGTGGACGGCAAGCGTCGGGGTCAGGTCGGTGGTGCCGCGGTTGACCAGCTCGTAGGCGATGCGGTCGCCTCGTACCGTCACGTTCTCCACGGTCAGCGCGGGCAACCGGGGGCCCCTGACCCGCAGTTGGACACGCACCGTCGCGCTCCGGCCCGACGCTCGGGCGGTGATCGTGGCGGTGCGGTCCCCGGGAGGCGTGCCCTCGGGGATGCGCACGGTGAAGGGCACGTCGGCGCGGGTGCGGGCGGGGATGTCGACCCCGGGGGCGGCCAGCGTGAGCCAACTGCCGCCGGTCAGCCGCACGTTCAGGTTCCGCTTCGTCGGGTTGCGGACGGAGAGCGTGTCCTGGAGAACCGTCCCCGGGGCGCCCTCGGCGTAGAAGTACGGCCGTCCGGTGCCCAGGGGCGTGACGGACCAGCCCTCGTCGGCCACGGCCGGCGTCCCCGCGGACAGCAGCGCGACGAGGCCGAGCAGCCCGAGGAGGCGCTGGTGACTGAGGCTGGGGCAGAGGACACGCATCGGCGGCTCCCGGAAGTCGTACGGGTCTCGTACGGTCCTCAGCGGCGTGCCGTCGGCTGCCGTCGTACCGTCCCCGGCTGGTTCCTGCGCGTCAGCCACAGCGTGCCCGCCGCGCCCACGAGCAGCACGGTGCCGCCGAGCGTGCCCAGCGCGACGAAGGAGTCCTCGGGGCCGGTCTGCGGGAGATCGGCACCGGTGCCCCCGCTGCTGCTCGTGCCGCCGGTGGTACCGCCGCCCGAGGCCCCCGTGACGTCGAGCGTCAGGGACGGCTCGGGGTTGTTGGTGGGCGTGCACGTGGTCGTCGTACCGGCGGCCTTGATCGTCAGGACGCCCGCCGTGAAGGTGACCTTGCCGTTCTTCGACGGCTTGTACGTACCGCTCAGGTCATTGATCTTTATGGGGGTGTTGGCGGGGAGCGCTTCCTGGTTCGCGGGCCCGCTGACGCTCAGGGTGCCGCTGTCCGCGCCGCCCAGCTTGATCGTGGCGCTCGGGCTCATCGCGCCCTTGCCCAGCTCCACCGGGCTGGACGAGACGCCCTTCTGCCAGGACATCGTGACCGTGTAGGAGCCGCCGCTCCCGACCGCCTTGATGTCGATGGACGAGAGGGCGCTCTTGATGCCGATCGGCGTGTCGCACCGGTAGTTGACGTCCACGACCTCGGCCCGGGCGGCGGGGGCGGCCAGCAGCACCGCGGATCCGGCCAGGGCAGCGACGGACGCGAGCGCGGCGCTTCGTTTCGGGTGCGTTCGGCGGCATGTCCGGTGGTACGACATCGTCGTCCCCCATTCCTGGCGGTCGTTCCTGGCGGCCCTGGCTGCGTTTCTGACGGCACATCAGATCGCGGATCGGCCGTCAAGGTACGCCGGGGGACCAACAGTTGGAAGACACAGCACACACCGGATCGCCGGTATTTCGGCCTGATCCGAGCGGTGCTCCAGCGCCGGAACGGCGGGAACTAGGCCGGAGCGCCGAGTTCCGCCCAGACCTTCTTGCCCGCGACGCCGGGGGTCCGTACGACTCCCCAGTCCAGGCACAGCCGTTGCACGATGAACATCCCGTGGCCGCCGGGGCGCCCGGCGCGGTGCGGGGTGCGTGGGGCGGGCTGGCCCGCGCCCCTGTCCGAGACCTCGACGCGGATCACCTTGTTGTCGCAGGTGAGCGACATCTCGTCCGGGCCCTCGGCGTGCAGACAGGCGTTGGTGACGAGTTCGGAGACGACGAGCAGCACGTCCTCGGCGGCGGCCCGCCGGTCGGCGGTCGGGGCGGGCAGCCAGCCCCACGCGTAGAGCGCCTGCCGGGCGAAGTCACGGGCGAGCGGAACGACACCGCTCTCGCCCACGAGACTCAGTCTGCGGGTCTGACGCCCCCCGGAAGCGCCGCCGGACTCGGAGGACTCCGGGGAGCCCGCCGAGGACTCCGGGGAGCCCGGCGAGTCGGGCCGGGTGGTGCTCATCAGCGCTTCACCTCACCGATTCACCAGTTCACGTACACGGTCTTCGTTCACCACAGTTCCTTACGCACGTCATTGTGTGCGTATTCAGGATGTCTCCTGCCCGGCGGAACCGACAGAACACCCCCCAAAAAGAGCGCGCTCACGAACCCGCCCGGCCGGCCAAGGAGACTCGGCCGGAAAGGTCAGGAGGATTCACGGGCCCCAGGGGCCCCTGGAGGCTCGTCGGCCAGGGCGTCGGCGAGCGACTCGTGGACGGTGAATACGGCGTCCGCGCCCGTGATCTCGAACACCCGCGCGACCACCGGCTGCATCGCGGCGAGATGCACCCCGCCACCGGCTTCCTCCGCCTTGAGGCGGGCGCCGAGCAGCACGTTGAGGCCCGTGGAGTCACAGAACTCCAGCCGCGCACAGTCGACGACCAGCCTCACGATGCCCTTCGCGAGGCAGTCCTCAAGCGGTTCACGCAACAGGTCGGCGGTGTGGTGATCCAGCTCACCCGTCGGCGTCACGACGGCACTGGAGCCCTCGTGGCGCACCTCCACCAGAAGCCGGCCAGACTGTGCGCTGCCGACCGTCTCGCGGTCCATGCCGTCTCTCTCCCGAGCTCGTGTCTGCTTACCGGCGCACGCTCGCGCCCCCGACTGACGTCCACGAACACTACGCCTTCCTCACACTCTTCGACACCCGAACTAACGCCCATATACGGACATACAGGAAGAGACCGCACTTGCGGCGGGCTCCGGAAAGCGGGTAGGGCTAGTACAGGGCCGGTTCCTGTAGCGAGCCGGCCCTGGACACATACCCGACACGGCCGGCATTGGAGGCGCCGCACACCGCACCGCACGCACCGGCTTCGGCAGCCTTGTGCCGAGAACCATGGAGGACACCATGTCACCCCGGCTCGACGCATCCCATACCCAGAGGGCGACGTCGACACCCCCTCCGGAACACACGGACTCCCACCAGCCGGCCCAGCACCTCCCGGGCCCGCGAGTTCCCGACGCCCTGGACGGGCTCCCCGAGATCCCGCCGTTCGACGAGGTGGGGGCGGTCGACGCCCGAGCCCTGTCCAAAACCCTCTTCGCGCGGCTGGAGTCCCTCGAAGAAGGAACCCACGACTACTCGTACGTCCGCAACACCCTCGTCGAGCTCAACCTCGCACTGGTGAAGTTCGCCGCCTCCCGCTTCCGTTCGCGCAGCGAACCCATGGAGGACATCATCCAGGTCGGCACGATCGGCCTGATCAAGGCGATCGACCGGTTCGAGCTGAGCCGCGGCGTCGAGTTCCCGACGTTCGCCATGCCGACCATCGTCGGCGAGATCAAGCGCTTCTTCCGTGACACGTCGTGGTCCGTCCGCGTACCGCGCCGGCTCCAGGAGCTCCGGCTGGACCTGGCACGGGCCGGCGACGAACTGGCCCAGCAGCTCGACCGCGCCCCCACCGTGGCCGAGCTCGCCGAACGCCTCGACCTCTCGAAGGACGAGGTCGTGGAGGGCATGGCGGCCTCGAACGCCTACACCGCCAGCTCACTCGACGCACAGGCCGACGAGGACGACTCCGAGGGCGCGCTCTCGGACCGCATCGGCTACGAGGACCACGGCATCGAGGGCATCGAGTACGTCGAGTCCCTGAAGCCGCTGATCGCCGGGCTCCCGCCCCGGGACCGGCAGATCCTCTCGCTGCGGTTCGTCGCCAACATGACCCAGTCGGAGATCGGTGAAGAGCTGGGCATCTCCCAGATGCATGTGTCGCGGCTGCTGTCACGAACGTTGCAGCGCCTGCGAAAGGGCCTGACCGTCGAGGACTGACCGTCGAGGGACAACGGTCAGGGATCCGCCGTCGGACATCGTGGCCCGGCCGCTCGGGAGGGGTTCTCCGGTTACCTACGGAAACCCCTCCCCTCTTTTCCCAAAGACCCCCTGCGTCACCCGGACCACCCTCAGACTGGCCGGTACGTCAGGACGGGGGCTGAGTCGGGGGTGCGAGGAGGCGGACGGATGTCCCAGGACACCGACCACGGCGGGGTGGACGGGGTGTACGTCGGCGCGTCCGACGCACACCTCACCGAGTTGCTGCGCACCAACTCCCCCACCGCGTACCCGGCGTTGCAGGAGCTCCGCGCCCGCCACCGCGCATCGGTCCTCGCCTACGCCCGCCTGTGCACGACGAGCGACTCCACGGCAGGGCAGTTGGCGGCCCAGGCGTTCACGGCGGCGGCCCGGGACACGGCACGCGGTACCGAGCCGAGCGTCCCCTGGCGCCACCAACTCCTCTTGCTGACCGCCGATCTGGCGGCCACCTGGGCGACGGACGAACGCGCGGCGGGACTCGACCCGAGCCTGCTCCTCGTCCTGAACACACTCAGCCCGTCGAACACGCAGAACGCACAGAGCACGCAGAGCGCGGCGGGCGGAGCGGGGCTGATCCCGCCCCCGCCCATGCTGGGCCCGTTCCAGTCGCTGCCGTCCCGCACCCAGGGCCTCATCTGGTACGGCATCGTGGAGCGCGAACCCGAGGAGCGGACCGCCGCGCTCCTCGGCCTGACGCGCGAGGACGTGACGCACGAGACGGATTCGGCCCTCCAGGCCCTGGCACAGGCCTGTCTGCGGTTCCGGCTGGCCGTCTCCGACGATCCGCGCTGCCAGGACTTCCGCCGGCTGATCGAGGAGTCGGTCCGCCCGGTCAACCCCCGCCACAGCACGGACCTGAACTCCCACATGGTCATCTGCCCGCACTGCTCGGTGGCCTACGAGGAACTCTCCGCCCTGCGCGACAACCCGCGCTCCGCACTGGGGGAGGGCCTGCTGCCGTGGAGCGGCCCGGCGTACGCGCGAGACGCACCGACGGTCACGCGCGCCAACGCCCTTCAGCCGGAAGGCAGTTGGCCCTGGACTCCGGCCCGGCCGTCCCGTCGGCGGTTCGTGCTGGCCTCGGCGGTGCTGGGCGTGACGCTGGTCCCGCTGCTGATCGTGCTGCTCTCGCGGGGCGGCGGCTCGCCGGATCCGCAGAGCGCGGCGGGGACGCTCCCGGTGACCGCGGTACCGAGCGTCCCCGGGGCGACGTTCCCCTCCTCGCCGGCTGCCACCGGCTCCCCTTCCCCGGCGCCGACTTCACGACCGCCGACCACTCCGACCCCGTCCCCGACTCCGACCCCTACGCCCACACCCACGCCGAAGCCCGTCTTCCGGGCCCCGGGTGCCACGTACGCCCAGGTGGTGAACGTCGCCTCCGGACGCTGTCTGGACATCCGGGGCGGTGTGCTGGAGAAGGGCACCGACGTTCTCACGGCGCCCTGCTCCGCGTCGTCCGCGACCCAACGCTGGTCGGTGGACGCCGGCTCGGGGCTGCTGCGCTCGTCCGCCGACACCGACTTCTGTCTGGACAGCCGGGGTGATGTGGACAAGGGCGTGGGCATCTGGGAGTGCGCGTCGGTGGGCGACAGCGAGAACGGCGACAACCTGCGCTTCACCGTGGACGACGACGGTGTGATCCGCCCGGCGATCGCCATCGCGACGGGGCTCACTCCGGACGTCGACGGCGGCCTGACCCTCGCACCGCTGACGGGCGGGTCGGGGCAGCGGTGGCGCGCGGGCGTTAGCTGAAAAGTCCGTATCCGCCAACCTCCCCCGACGGGTGCGCGTTTCACTCCGCCGGCCGGGGCCGGACGGGGAGGGAGTGAAATGCCGCCGGGGCGGCGTCGGCAACCCGGTGTGCGGCCGGTGGCGACCCGAGGGTGAATCCCGTTCCCCACAAAGGGAGTTCACCGATGCGCAAGCACGTCGCACGTCTCTTGGCGATCCTCGCGGCACTGGCCGCGCTGATCGCCGCCCCCGGTCTGCCGGCGGCGTTCGCCGCTCCCGCCGTGACGGCGGCGCGGGCCGAGGCCGCCGAGGACTGGAACCCGCCCGCGAACCTCGTACAGCCGCTGAACGAGGTCTGGAACCACGTCTCGTCGACCTATCCGAACCTCTACGGCTTCCGCAACTACGGCTGGGACCAGGTCATGGCCAACCGGGGAAGCATCAACTACTGCGTCCGCTGGGAGTCGGACGCACCTGTCAGCACCGCCCTGCGCGACCGGATCCACACCGCGCTGAAGAAGCAGTTCGGCAAGTGGATGGCGGCCATGGTGGACAACGGCAAGGGGCACAACGCCTGGCCGTACACCAGCGTGCCCGTCAACATCGTCGGCTGGGCGGTGAAGAACCGCTCGACGCTCCAGTGGACCGACAACTCCGTCGACATCTACGCCGGGAACCTCGACGGCGGCGGTGCCCCGCAGTGCGCTCCGGACTGCGGGCGCTTCTTCCACCAGGACGGCAACTACTCCAGGTGCCCGGGCGGTGCGTCCCGCCACTACGACCAGTCGCTGTGGCTGACGAAGGGCTTGTCGGGCGGCTTCGGCGGCGACTGGGGCCAGCGGGTCGGCCAGGAGTACTTCACCAACACGCTGGACCAGGAGAACATCCACATCTACCTGCACGAGGTCGGCCACACCTTCGGGCTCGACGACTTCTACGACTGGACCCCGACCGGCCAGTGCTGCTTCATCATGAACGCGGGCAGCGCCACACAGATCACGGAGTTCGACAAGTGGATGTTCCGTGACTTCTGGCGCCACCTGAAGAACCGCTACGGCCTCTGACCAGCGGTTCCCACCACCTGGACGCCCCGCCGCCACACCCCGCCGACCAGCGGAACCCCCGGCCGGTAGGCCAGGTGTACGTGGCTCGGGGCGTCCAGGAGCACCAGATCGGCGTACGCCCCGGGCGTGAGGCGGCCGACGTCGGTGCGGCGGAGGGCCCGCGCGCCCCCCGCCGTGGCCGACCAGACCGCCTCGTCCGGGGTCATGCCCATGTCCCGTACGGCCAGCGCGACACAGAAGGGCACGGAGGAGGTGAAGGACGAGCCCGGGTTGCAGTCCGTGGAGAGCGCGACCGTGACGCCCGCGTCGAGGAGACGGCGGGCGTCCGGCCACTGGGCGCGAGTGGAGAACTCGGCGCCCGGCAGCAGGGTCGCGACCGTGTCGCCGTTCGCCAGGGCGTCCACGTCGGCGTCGGTGAGGTGGGTGCAGTGGTCGGCGCTGGCGGCGTCGAGCTCGACGGCCAGCTGCACGCCGGGGCCGTACGAGAGCTGGTTGGCGTGGACGCGCGGGTGCAGTCCCTTCGCCTTGCCCGCCGTGAGGATCGCGCGCGCCTGGTCGCCGTCGAAGGCGCCCTTCTCGCAGAAGACGTCGACCCAACGGGCGTACGGGGCACAGGCGTCGAGCATCTCGCCGGTGACCAGGGCGACATAGGCGGCCGGGTCGTCGGCGTAGTCCGGGGACACGATGTGGGCGCCGAGGTAGGTGACCTCGTCGGTGTGGGCGGCGGCGATGCGCAGGGCGCGGGCCTCGTCCTCGACGGTCAGGCCGTACCCCGACTTGGTCTCGAAGGTCGTCGTGCCCTGGTGGAGGGCCTCGCGGAGGTAGCGGGTGAGGTTGGCCTCCAGTTCCGCGTCCGTGGCGGCGCGGGTGGCGGCGACGGTCGTACGGATACCCCCTGCCGTATAGCCGCGCCCCGACATACGGGCGTTGAACTCCTGGGTCCGGTCGCCCGCGAAGACGAGGTGGGAGTGGGAGTCCACGAAGCCCGGGAGGACGGCCCTGCCACCTGCGTCGACCCGATTGTCAGTGGCTGGTGCTTTGCTGGATTCACCGGTCCAGACGACGCGGTCGCCCTCTATGACGACGGCCGCGTCCAGGATCAGTCCAAGGGGAGAACCGTCGCCGAGAGAGGGGTCGTTGGTGACCAGGCTGCCGATGTTCGTGATGACAGTCGTCGTGCCGGTGGTGGTGTCGGTCGTGCTGCCGGTGGCACTGTTCGTCCGGTTCGGGCTGCCCGGACTGCTCGGCGTGCTGGTGCTGTTCATCGCGTCCTCGTGGATGGCGGGCCTGCGGGCGGGGGGACGTACGGGGGCGCGTACCGGGGTCAGCCGCGCAGGGCTTCGACAGCGACCGCCAGCGCCTGCGGCACCTCTGGTACGAGGGTGTGCGCCCCGTCGCGAACGACGTGCCGGCCAGCCACGACCGTATGGCGCACATCCGCTGCCGACGCTGCGAATACCGCGGTCTCCGCTCCCAGGCGAGGCACCGGCCCCGCAGTTCTGACCGAGTCGAGGGCGATCGTCGTGAAGTCGGCGAGCGCACCCGCCTCAAGAGTGCCCGCGTCGGCCCAGCCGAGGGCCGCGTGCCCGTCGGCGGAGGCTGCCCGGAGCAGTGCCGCCGCTGTCCAGTGACCCCGGGTGCGGGTGCGCAGGCGCTCGTTCAGCTCCATGGCTCGCGCCTCTTCGAGCAGGTCGATGACGGCGTGGCTGTCGGAGCCGAGACAGAGGGGTGAGCCCGCGCGCTGGAGGGCGACGGCGGGGCCGATGCCGTCGGCGAGGTCGCGTTCGGTGGTGGGGCACATACAGGTGCCGGTGCCGCTGCCGCCGAGGAGCGCGATGTCGTCGTCGGTGAGGTGGGTGTTGTGGACGCCGGTGGTGCGGGGGCCGAGGACGCCGTGGTCGGCGAGGAGTTGAGCGGGGGTGCAGCCGTGTGCGGCCTGGCAGGCGTCGTTCTCCGCCGTCTGCTCGGACAGATGGACGTGGAGCGGGGCACGCCGTTCCTCCGCCCAGCGTGCCACGGTCGCCAACTGGCCGGCGGGCACGGCCCTTACGGAGTGGATGGCGGCACCGATCCGCGCGTGATCCCGTTCCTTGAGAACTGAACAGCGTTCCGCCCAGGCGTCGGCCGTGCCGTCGGAGAAGCGGAGCTGGTGGCGGTTCGGGGCCTGGCCGCTGTGCTTGTTCAGGATGCCTGCGGCGAGGTAGGCGGTGTCGAGGAGGGTGATGCGGATACCGGCGTCGGCGGCGGCCTCGACGAGGGCCTCGCCCATCGCGTTCGGGTCGGCGTACGGGGTGCCGCCCGGGGCGTGGTGGACGTAGTGGAACTCGCCCACGGCGGTGATGCCGGCGAGGGCCATCTCGGCGTACACGGCACGGGCGAGGGCGTGGTAGCTGTCGGGGGTGAGCTTGTCGGCGAAGGAGTACATGATCTCGCGCCAGGTCCAGAAGGTGCCGGAGCCGACCTGGACGGTGCCGCGCAGGGCGCGGTGAAAGGCGTGGCTGTGGGCGTTGGCGAGCCCGGGAAGGGTGAGCCCGCGCAGGATCTCGGCGCCGGGCGGCGGGGCGTCGATCCCCGTCCGGACGGCGGCGATCCGACCGTCCCGCACATCCAGGGCGACACCCGGCTCGACGTTGGTGTCGAGCCAGGCGTGCTCCAGCCAGTACGTCCGTGATGGGGGGTGCGTCACGTGCAGGCCAGCCCTTCCAGTACGTCGGCGAGTGCGGTCACCCCGGCCACGCAGTCGTCCTCGGCGGCGTACTCCGCCGGGGAGTGCGAGACGCCCGTGGGGTTGCGCACGAACAGCATGGCGGTCGGGATGCTCCCGGACAGAATCCCGGCGTCGTGTCCGGCACCGGTACCGAGGACGGGGACGGTGAGTCCGGTGCCCTTTCCGTCCTGGCCCAGCAGTCGGGCGAGTTCGTCGCGCAGGGCGTGGTCGAACTCGACGACGGGGGTGAACGACTCCCGGACGACGTCGAGATCGACGCCGTGGGCCTCGGCGTACTCGCGGGCCGCCTTCTCGACGCCGGAGACGACGGTGTCGAGGGCGTGCTGGTCGGCGGCGCGGGAGTCGAGCCAGCCGCGTACGAGAGAGGGGATGGCGTTGACCCCGTTGGGCTCGACGCTGATCTTCCCGAAGGTGGCGACGGCACCGGCGAGCTGCGCCTCGCGCCGGGCGGCGAGGACCGTCTCGGCGTACGACAGCATGGGGTCACGCCGGTCCACGAGCCTGGTCGTACCGGCGTGGTTGGCCTCGCCGCGGAAGTCGAACCGCCACCGTCCGTGCGGCCAGATGGCACTGGCGATGCCGACGCGGTCGCCGCTCAGGTCGAGCGCCCGGCCCTGCTCGACGTGCAGTTCGACGAACGCGCCGATACGGGCGAGCCGTTCGGGGTCCGGCCCGATGGTGTCCGGGTCGTACCCGGCGGCCTCCATGGCGCGCGGCAGGGTGATGCCGTCCCCGTCGGTCAGCAGCCGGGCCTGCTCGACACCGACGGCCCCGGCGGTGAGCCGCGACCCGACACAGGCGAGCCCGAACCGGGCACCTTCTTCGTCCCCGAAGTTGACGATGGCCACAGGCTTGCCGAACTGCGCACCCCTGCACCGGAGTTCATCGAGTGCGGCGAAGGAGGAGACGACACCGAGGGGCCCGTCGAAAGCCCCGCCGTCGGGCACGGAGTCAAGATGCGACCCGGTGACAACTGCATCCCCGGCGCCGGGATCCCCGAGCCAGGCCCACTGGTTCCCGTTCCGATCGATCTCGTACGCCAGCCCGCGGCTCTCGGCCTGCTCCTTGAACCAGGCCCGGCATTCGAGATCGACGCCCGTCCAGGCGTAACGGCGATAGCCGCGTGAGTCGGGGTGACGCCCGATGGGGGTGAGGTCACGCCACATCTCCTGGAAGGAGGCGCCGACAGACTGTGGGCAGTCGTTTCGCGGGGCGATGGGGGTCCCCCCGCTCGAACGAAGTTGAGAGTGGGGGAGGGTGGGCACAGCCGAACCGGCAGGCGGTGACGAATCCCCAGCCCCCACCGAAGAGTCGCCGCGCCCGCCCTCCACCTGGCTCACGCCTCGTCCCCCTCGCGCATCGGCACCCGCACACCCCGCTCGTCGGCAACGGACTCCGCGATGTCGTACCCGGCATCCACATGCCGGATCACACCCATCCCGGGGTCATTGGTCAGCACCCGCCGGATCTTCTCCCCCGCCAGCTTCGTGCCGTCGGCCACCGACACCTGCCCCGCGTGGATCGACCGCCCCATCCCGACCCCGCCCCCGTGGTGGATGGACACCCAGGACGCGCCCGAGGCGACGTTCACCATCGCGTTCAGCAACGGCCAGTCGGCGATCGCGTCGGAGCCGTCGAGCATGGCCTCCGTCTCCCGGTAGGGAGACGCGACGGACCCGCTGTCCAGGTGGTCGCGCCCGATCACCAGCGGCGCGGCCAGCTCACCGCTCGCCACCATGTCGTTGAAGCGCTCGCCGGCCTTGTCCCGCTCGCCGTAGCCGAGCCAGCAGATGCGGGCCGGCAGACCCTGGAAGTGGACCCGCTCCCCCGCCATCTTGATCCAGCGGTGCAGGGATTCGTTCTCCGGGAACAGCTCCAGCATCGCCTTGTCGGTCTTCGCGATGTCGGACGCCTCGCCCGACAGCGCCGCCCAGCGGAAGGGGCCCTTGCCCTCGCAGAAGAGCGGGCGGATGTACGCGGGCACGAAGCCGGGGAAGGCGAACGCCCGCTCGTATCCGGCCAGTTGGGCTTCGCCGCGGATCGAGTTGCCGTAGTCGAAGACCTCGGCACCGGCGTCCATGAAGCCGACCATCGCCTCCACGTGCCGGGCCATGGACTCGCGCGCCCGGGTCGTGAAACCGGCCGGGTCCTTCGCCGCGTAGGACGCCAGGTCGTCGAAGTCGACGCCGACCGGCAGGTAGGAGAGCGGGTCGTGGGCCGAGGTCTGGTCGGTGACGATGTCGATGGGGGCGCTCTCGGCGAGCATGCGCGGGAGCAGCTCGGCCGCGTTGCCCAGCAGGCCGATGGAGAGCGGGCGGCGGGCGTCACGCGCCTCCACCGCGAGCTGGAGGGCCTGCTCCAGGGAGTCCGCCTTCACGTCGAGGTACCGGTGCTCGATGCGGCGCTCGATGGCGCGCGGGTCGACGTCGATACAGATCGCGACGCCGTCGTTCATCGTCACGGCGAGCGGCTGGGCGCCGCCCATCCCGCCGAGGCCGGCGGTGAGGGTGATCGTCCCGGCGAGGGTGCCATCGAACTTCTTGGCGGCGACGGCGGCGAAGGTCTCGTAGGTGCCCTGGAGGATGCCCTGGGTGCCGATGTAGATCCACGAGCCGGCCGTCATCTGCCCGTACATGGTCAGGCCGAGGGCCTCCAGGCGGCGGAACTCCTCCCAGTTGGCCCAGTCGCCGACGAGGTTGGAGTTGGCGATCAGGACACGCGGGGCCCACTCGTGGGTCTGCATGACACCGACCGGGCGGCCCGACTGGACGAGCATCGTCTCGTCCTGCTTCAGGGTCCGCAGGGTGCGGACCATGGCGTCGAAGGAGCGCCAGTCACGGGCGGCCTTGCCGGTGCCGCCGTAGACGACGAGCTTGTCGGGGTGTTCGGCGACCTCGGGGTCCAGGTTGTTCTGCAGCATCCGCAGGGCGGCCTCCTGCTGCCATCCCAGGGCACTCAGTTCCGTACCGCGCGGGGCTCGTACGGGGCGGGGTCCTGACATGGTCTGCCTCCCAGCGGACTGACAGCGGACAATTGCAGTGGATATTCATATCCTGACTTCATGAATAGAACTAGTCAATACCTTCTCGCGCCAGCACGCGCGCGCCGCGGATGTTTGGCTTGACCCAGCGGCACCCAGCGGCAGCCATCGACACGCGGCAACTGAGCTCGACACCACGGGGGACGTAATGGAGAACAACGGTTCCGATCGCACGGGCCGCCGGGACGAGGCCGTACGCGCCGCCGTGGAGCAGGGACTGCTCCGCGCCGACGCACCCATCGTCGGCCTGCTCGACGTCATCGGCATCCGGGAGTCCGCCGCCGAGCTGCGCGCCGCCTTCGACGCGGTCGTGGCGCCCGGCACGCCCGTCCTGCACGCCTTCGCGGTGAAGGCGACCCCGCTGGTGCCCGTACTGCGGCTCCTGCACGCGGAGGGGATCGGGGCCGAGGTGGCGAGTCCGGGGGAGCTGGCGCTGGCGCGGGCCGCGGGGGTGCCGCCGCGGCTGACGGTGCTGGACTCGCCCGCCAAGACGCCCACCGAGCTGCGCGAGGCACTGGCGCTGGGCATCGCCGTGAACGCCGACAACCCGCAGGAACTGGACCGGATCGACGCGCTGATGCGGTCCGCGGCCAGTCGGTCCCCAATCGGACTAAGGGTGAACCCGCAGATCGGCGGAGGGTCGATCGGGGCCACGTCCACCGCCACCGCGACCTCGAAGTTCGGGGTCGCACTGCTGGACGAAGGGGCGCGCGAGTGGATCGTGGGGGCGTACGCCGAGCGCCCGTGGCTGACCAGGCTGCACGCGCACACCGGGTCGCAGGGCATCCCGCTGTCGCTGATGGTGCGGGGCGTGGCGGAGACGTACACGCTCGCCGAGGAGATCAACCGGCGGGTCGGGCGGCAGCAGATCGACACCATCGACATCGGCGGCGGACTGCCGGTCAACTTCGCGTCGGACGCGACGAGTCCGACGTACACGCAGTACGCGCGGCTGCTGAGCGACGCGGTGCCGGGGCTGTTCGGGGGGCGGTACGGGCTGGTGACCGAATTCGGACGGTCGCTGCTGGCCAAGCACGGCACGGTGGTGGCGCGCGTCGAGTACGCGAAGAGCGCCGGCGGCCGACCGGTCGCGGTCACGCACGCGGGCGTCCAGGTCGCGACACGGACGGTGTACGCACCGGCGTCATGGCCGCTCAGGATCGCCGCGTACGACGGGAAGGGGCTCCCCAAGTCCGGGGCGGACGTGGTGCAGGACGTGGCAGGACCCGCCTGTTTCTCGGGCGACCTGCTGGCCGAGGGGCGTGCGCTGCCGCTGCTCGAACAGGGCGACTACGCGGCGGCACTGGACACGGGCGCGTACTACTTCGCGCACCACTACGCGTACAACTCCCTTGCCCGTCCCGGGATCTACGGCTTCGTGCCGGGCGGAAGCGCGGGCGGACGCCCGGCCGAGGGCATGGACGGGGGCGGGGGCGAAGGGGTCGCCTTCGCGGTCGTGCGGGAGCCGCAGAGCGTCGCGGAGATCGTGGCCGAATCCGGCGGGGCGCACGCGTCCGCGCTCACCACCCTCCATCCCACCGGCTCCCCCTCCGCGCGCCCTTGACGGACTCCCGGGGACATGCAGGTCAACTGCCCTGAAAACGGGGTCAGTCGACCTACCTTAGTCATCTGGCGCATGTTCCACTGGAAAATGCCAGATCTCTCACTCCTCGCGCACACGTTGCGTAGCGTCTGCGTCACTCAGCCGAACGCCGGTTGGCCGAACATCCATCGGCCGAACGTCAGGCGGAGCGACCGAACACCAGCCGGACAGACGCGAGCGGGACAGGTGGGAGGGGCCAAGGGTGCCCGGAATCGACGAGTGCTTACTGGAAGCCATGCGGCTGCCCGGTGCCCGGGGCGCCGCGCTGGTCGACTGGACCAGCGGGCTGGCACTGGGCACCGTCGGGGAGTCCCCGGGCGGTGATCCCGAGACGATGGCGGCCGAGGCGGCCGAGCTGGCCCGGCTGGCCGTCGAGCACCGGGCGTTCGCCCCGGAGGAGGAGTACGAGACCGGTGCCGACGCCGACGAGTTCACCGTCGGCCGGCGGGAGCAGGATCCTCCGGTCGAGGACCTGATCATCAGCAACCGCGACAGCTACCACGTTCTGCGGTTCGTCACGACGAGCTTCGACAGCAGTGTGTTCCTGCACCTGTGGCTGGCCCGCGCGGAGGGCAATCTCGCGCTGGCCCGCATCCGGCTCGGCGAGATGGCGGGACGGCTGGTGCTGGGATGACGACTCTGCACACGAATCTGACGACCCCGCCGCCGCGCCTGCCGGTGCGGGACAAGGCGGCGGCCCGGCAGCGGGCGTGGGGCGGGGTCTCACCGATGCTCGGCCGGCTCGCCACCGAACGGGCAACCGGAGTCCTGGTCCGCGAACGCGGCTCGCTCTACCTCACCGACGGCCAGGTGGTGCACGCGGAGAGCCCGGCCGTACCGGGCCTCGATGTGCTGCTCACCGCGCACGGCACGCTGGACGCGGACGGCTGGCGGGACGCGGTCGGCGCGGCCGGCGAGCTGCACCGGGTCGGGCGGTTCCTGGTCGAGAGCGGCCGGATCGGCGTGGGCGCCCTGGAGGTGTGCCACCTGGGGGCGCTGTACGACGCCGCGTACTTCGCCCTCGCGCCCAGCGGCACGCCGGGGCACTTCAAGTACGGGGACACGCACTGGCTCGGCCCGGTGCGCCCGGTGCCGGTGGCGGCGGTCGAGCACGAGACCCTGCGCCGACGCGCCCTGCTGCACCGCATCTGGCCCGACCCGGCGCCCGACAGCGCCCCACTGCTCCTCTCGGGCAGCCCGGCCGCGCCGACGGTCACCGCCCGCCAGCACGCCGTACTGGCCCTGGTGAACGGAGTCCGTACGGCGGCGGACATCGCCCTGGCGCTGGCTCGTCCGGCCTTCCACACCCTGGTGGACGTACGGCGCCTGGCAGCCGCGGGAGTCATAGCCCCGGAGGCCATGCCACCCCCGGCCCCCGCTCCTCCACCACCGTCCGAGTCCTCGGCTCCCCCGGCTCCCCCCGGGACACTGCCGCCGTCGTTCGCCGACCCCAACATCACGCTGCTGAAGAGGCTCAGGGATGCGCTGGAGGCCCTTTGAACGGCAGCGCCCGCGTGCCGAGAGGAGACAGACACTCATGGCAGCCGAGGCCGAAGTCATGGACGAACTACGCCGGTTGCGGGCCCGCGTCCCCCAGCTCACCGGCGCCCTCGCGGCCAGCGTCGACGGTCTCGTCCTCGTGCAGGACACCCCGGGTGTCGAACCGGAGACGGTCGCGGCGCTCACCGCCACAGCGCTCAGCGTCGCCGTGCGGATGGCGGACGCCACCGGCCAGGGCGACTTCCGCGAGCTGCTGGTGCGCGGGGTGTACGGCTACGTGGCGACGTACGCGGCGGGCCGTACCGCCGTTCTGACGCTGCTCGCCCAGGACCGTGTCAACGTCGGCCGGCTGCACCTGGAGGGCCGCCGGGCCGGCCTCCGTATCGGCGAGCTGGTGGACGCGGCGGCCGAGGCGGCGCCGGCACCCGCAGTGGCCGGACCGGACCGGCCGGCCATCGCACCCCCTACGACACCCGAACCCATGCCCACCCGAACCAGAACCCCACGCGCGCCACGCACACCGACAGGCACGCCCAACGCGCGTACCACCACGGATAGTTGAACCGGAAGCAGGAGAGGAACACCGTCATGGCCACCACAGAGACCGCGTTGAAAGAGGCGCTGACCTCCATCGAGGGCGCCACCGGAGTCGCACTCGTCGACTACACCAGCGGCATGGCCCTGGGCACCATGGGCGGCAGCAAGACGTTCGACCTGAACGTCGCCGCCGCCGGCAACACCGACGTCGTACGCGCGAAGATGCGCACCATGGAGCACCTCGGCCTGAAGGGCGAGATCGAGGACATCCTGATCACGCTCTCCAGCCAGTACCACCTGATCCGCATGATGAAGGGGCGCGGCGGCAACGGCCTCTTCCTCTACCTGGTGCTCGACATCAACCGTTCCAACCTGGCGATGGCCCGCCACCAGCTGAAACGGATCGAGGCGGAGATCGAGGTCTGAGACCCTCCCCACGCCCGAAGCGACGAGAAAGCTAGACCAGTACGTCGCCGCGGCGGCGCGCCCCGCCCGGGGTGGCGTCGCCGGCGGCGATTCCCGTGGCGCGGTAGGCCTTGACCGGCTTGCCCGCCGGGGCGCCGGAACGCGGGCCCAGCCAGTCCACCCGTACCCACAGCAGTACGTCGTCGGCGCGCTCGCGGCGGCCCAGCCAGGCGGCCTTCAGCCGCAGCCCGGTACCGGCCCCGGCGAGCAGCATTCCGCCCGCCGCGGGCACCGCGAGGGAGCCGGCCAGCGCGGCGGCGAAGGCGAGCAGCAGCCACCAGCGGTGACCGCGGCGCCAGTTGCGCACGGTCACCGCGCGGTCCTGGAGCACGTCGTGCCTGCCGGCCCGGGCGGCACCGGCGGCGAGCGCGGAGTAGCGCCCGCGCCGCAGACACGCCACGGCACCGGCCGCGACGATGAACAGCGCGGCCCCCGCCATCACCCCGATCCGGCGGCCGGTGATCCCGGGCACCAGCACGCCGATGCCCGCCGCGAACACTCCGTACCACCACAGGGGCGTCACTCCGGCCCGTACGACCACGGCCACCCGAGCCAGGCCCTGCCCTCCGCGAACTCCGCGTGCCACATCCGCCTCCCGGTTCGTCCATCCCGGCACAGTGCTGACAGTTCTGTCGGAGCGGGAGAGTAGCGAGCGAACGTGAGACGAGTCTGAGAACCGCCAGGGTCGCTGAAGACTCCTACTCGACGAACAGCCCCCGGGTCGCCGCCCGCGTGTCGAACTCCTCCAGGCGCGCCTGGGCGTCGGGCAGGTCGTCGCACATGGCCTCCAGCAGGACCCGGCCGAGCAGCATCGGCGCGCAGGCGGTGTCGAAGGCGAGGCCGGTGCCGACGGCGGCGGGGAGCAGCAGGTCGGAGACCTTGGCGACCGGCGCGAACGCCGAGTCGGCGACGGTGACGACGGTCAGCCCCGCCGCCCTCGCATAGGCGAGGGTGTCGACGACCTCGCGGGGATGCCGGGGCAGCGCGAAGCACAGCAGGGTCGTGGCGCCCGCCCGTACGGCGGCGTCGATACGGTCGTGGATCATCGTGCCGCCCTCGTGGAGCAGCCGTACGTCCGGATGGACCTTGGCGGCGAAGTACGCGAAGCCGTACGCCTGGGAGGCGGCGGCGCGCAGCCCGAGGACGGGCAAGGGACGCGAGGCCGCGAGCAGTTGGCCCGCCCGCCGCACCGGGCGCGGGTCGGCCAGCACCTCGGCCAGGTGCTTCAGGTTCTCGATCTCGGCCTCGACGGCCTGCTGGTACTCGTTGCACGAGACCGGCTCGGCGCTCTGTTCGGCGGGGGCGACCTCGCGCAGATGCCTGCGCAGCGCCGGGTAACCGTCGAAGCCTAGGGCGACGGCGAAACGGGTGACGGACGGCTGGCTGACGCCGGCCAGTTCGGCCAGCTCGACGCTGGAGAGGAAGGGCACCTCGGAGGCCCGGCGCACCATGCTGTGCGCGATGCGCCGCTGCGTCGGGGTGAGCCGGTGCCCTTCGAAGAGGGCCTGGAGCCGGGCGGCGGGGCTGTCGGGCAGATGTCCGCCCGCACCGGACGCACCCACCGCTTCCTCTGCACCCATGTCCGTACCTGGACCCGTGTCCGTGCCCGTACCGGCGCCCCTGCTGTCGTCCGCACTCGGCGTGCTCATACCGCGCTCCCCCTCCAGATCTCCGTGAACCGGTCCAGCAGTGCCGCAGCCACTGTCACGTCGTCCGTGAGCGGCCGGTCGGCCGAGTCGTCGTCCAGGACGGACTCGGCCAGCTCCAGCGCCCGTCCGGCCGGCAGGTCCGGGTCCGGCCGCAGATCGCGCTGGCGCAGCGCGCGTACGGCGGCGACCAGTTCGCAGCCGACCACGAGACGGTACGCGTCGCACGCGCGCAGTGTCTGGCGGGCGGCGAGCGAGGCGAAGCTGGCCTGCTCCTCGACGCCCCGGGAGAGTACAGCGTGCCCGAGGGAGGCGGGCGCGGAGAAGGCCCGCAGGTCACCGAGGGCCGCGCCGGCCGCGTACTCCAGGATCATCACCCCGGAGGCGGCGGGCTCGTGGTCGGCGAGGAAGGGGCGCAGACGGGTGAAGGCGGGCTCGTTGAGGGTGGACAGGCGCGAGGTGGACAGCCGCGCCACCTGGGTGACGGCCAGTCTGAAGTGGTCCAGGGCGAGGGCCAGTTGGGCCTGGTAGAAGCCGCCGTGGTGGTAGGCGGTCAGGTCCTCGGGGGAGATGAGCGGGTTCTCCGCGGCGGCGTTGATCTCGATGGCGAGCACCCCCTCCAGGGCGTCCGCCGCGTCATGCGCGGGCCCGTGGATCTGCGGCAGACACCGGAAGCCGTACGGGTCCTGGATGCGCCCGAGGGGAGGGGTGGGCCGGGCCGCAGAGCCGATCAACTCGCGCATCCGGCGGGCAACTTCGACCGAACCCCGGTGCGGACGGGCGGCGTGCACGGGCGCCGCGTACGCCTCGTGGGAACCGTCGACGGCGTGCAGTGAGAGCGAGGCGACGACCTGCGTGGCGGCGATGAGCCCGCGCAGTTCGTGCAGGGCGAGCGCGGCCTGGCCGAGGGTGAGGGCGTTGCTGCTGATCAGGGCGAGGGCGTCGTTGTTGTCGAGGGCCTGGGGCTCGGGGGCTCCGGCGACACTCCACCCGCGGGAAGGCGATCCCGCCGCTGTCGTCGCCGGCCCGATCCACTCGTGCTCCCCCGCCAGCGCGAGCCCCATCTGAGCCAGCGCCGCGATGTCCCCGGTGCCCACCGATCCGAACTCGTTGATCACGGGGTGGGCCCCGTTCTCCAGCGCCTCGCACAGGGCGGTGACCACTCCGGGCCGGAGTCCGGCGCCCCCCGCCAGCAGCTGGTTGGCGCGGACAGCGAGCATCGCCCGTACCTGCCGGGCCGGCAGTTCCCTGCCGATGGCACCGGCATGGCTGCGCAGCAGGCGCAGTCCGTGGTCGGCGGCGGCCTCGGTCGGGACGGCCTCGTTGCGGTTGGCGCCTACGCCGGTGGAGCGGCCGTACACGCGGCCGGTCGCGGCGATCCGGCGGGCGACGTCCCAGACCTCCTCGACGCGCTTCATCGCGTCGGTGCCCGGGACGGGCCGCGCGGCCCCGTCCGCGAGGCGCACGACGTCCTCGACACCGAGGCCGACACCGTCAAGGACGACGATGCCGGTGGACGCCGGAGGCGGCACATCCACGATCCGAGACGACATAAGACGCGGACTCCCGTCACCAGAGCATGGGCATGAGCATGGGCAACATATTCAAACAACAAACACTCTGCATGTTGTTATACAGGCTGGGCAAGGCACATCTCACGATGCGGTTCGACGTCCCCTGGGGCCCGGCCCAGGGGCAACAGGGGGGCTAACCCCAGTGCCGGGCGGGTGCCGTTTCCCTACCGTGGTGTGCATGACCGGTATGGACACCACGGGCGCGCACGACGCCGACCTGAAGAAGGAACTCAGCGCCACCCTGCAGGCCCGCAGAGAGCTGGGCGAGGAGTACGAGTCCGCGCTGGTCGACTCGTTCCTGGAGAAGGTCGACCAGCGGATCGACGGCTCGGTGGAGCGCCGGGTACGGCGGCAGCTCGCCGAACAGCAGATGGTGGTGGCGCGTGACTCACGCGGCCCGAAGTCCACCGACACCTTCGGCGAGCGCTTCGGCTTCGCCATCGTCTCGCTCGTCCTGGCGATACCCCTGTCCGCCATCGGCGCCGGCATCTCGGGCCTCCCCGGCCTGCTGGTCGCGTGGGGCGGCATCGTGGGAGTCAACGCGTTCCAGGCGGCCGGCAGTTCGGCGTGGCTCTTCGGCCGCCACAAGAGGTCCGGCCGGGACGGCGACTGGGAGGACTGACGGCTCTCAGCTGTCGGTCGACAGCTGTCGGCTGACTGCCTGTGAGTCGTCGCGCTCAGGGAGAACGGCACCGTAGGCCGCACAAAAAGCTTGCGCGGGGACCGCCGCACCCCCGGTTGCCCGGAGGGCGGGACGACGGCGGTCCCCGCGAGGGACGCGTGCCGGGTCAGGGCCGGGCTTGCGCGTCCTAGGCGTCGGTGGAGGTCCGGGAGCCGCTCCGGAGGTCCGTGACGCCGTTTCGGTGCCGGCCGGGGCGGGGAGCCGCTCCCGCCCTTGCCGACACCCACTACTCTGCCGGTCCTGTGTTAAGCGTGTGCTGCGCGGACGTGACACCCTCGTACCACTTCCGCGAAGTCTCCGTCCGAAAGGAATCGGAGCGGGGCATCGCGACGTACACCGCAAGTTCCGCTCCGACACGCTCCGTTCACCGGACGTTTCGCTACTGGTTGCCGCCCTTGGCCAGGAAGGCCAGGAGGTCCTGCCGGCTGACCACTCCGGTGGGTTTGCCCTCGACCAGCACGATCGCCGCGTCGTGGGCGCCCAGGACGAACATCAGGTCGCCGACCGGTTCACCGGAACCGACCTGCGGCAGCGGCGCCGACATGTGCTTCTCCAGCGGGTCGTCGAGCGAGGCCCGCTGGGTGAACAGCGCGGCGAGCAGCTCGCGTTCGACGACCGATCCGACGACCTCCGCCGCCATGACGTCGGGGTGACCGGCGCCGGGCTTCACGATCGGCATCTGCGAGACGCCGTACTCGCGCAGCACCTCGATGGCCTGACCGACCGTCTCGTCCGGGTGCATGTGGACGAGGGAGGGGATGTGGCCGTGCTCCTTGTAGTCGAGGACGTCGGCGACGCGGGCGGAGGGCCCGGTGTCCTCCAGGAAGCCGTAGTCGGCCATCCACTCGTCGTTGAAGATCTTGCTGAGGTAGCCACGCCCGCTGTCGGGCAGCAGCACGACGACGACGTCGTCCGGCCCGAGCCGCTCGGCGACCCGCAGCGCGGCGACGACGGCCATCCCGCAGGAGCCGCCCACCAGCAGGCCCTCCTCCTTGGCGAGCCGGCGGGTCATCTGGAAGGAGTCCTTGTCGGACACGGCGACGATCTCGTCGGCGACGGTCCGGTCGTAGGCGGTGGGCCAGAAGTCCTCGCCCACCCCCTCCACCAGGTACGGCCGCCCGGACCCCCCGGAGTACACGGACCCCTCCGGGTCGGCCCCGACGACCTGGACGCGCCCGTCACTGGCGTCCTTCAGATAGCGCCCGGTCCCGGAGATGGTCCCGCCGGTGCCGACGCCCGCCACGAAGTGGGTGATCCGCCCGTCCGTCTGCTCCCACAGCTCGGGGCCGGTGGAGTGATAGTGCGAGAGGGGGTTGTTGGGGTTGGAGTACTGGTCGGGCTTCCAGGCGCCCGGCGTCTCGCGCACGAGCCGGTCGGACACGTTGTAGTACGAGTCCGGGTGCTCGGGGTCAACGGCGGTGGGGCAGACCACGACGTCGGCGCCGTAGGCGCGCATCACGTTGATCTTGTCGGTGGAGACCTTGTCGGGGCACACGAAGATGCACTTGTACCCCTTCTGCTGGGCCACGATGGCCAGCCCGACACCCGTGTTTCCGCTGGTCGGCTCGACGATCGTGCCGCCGGGCTTCAGCTCCCCGCTCTTCTCCGCCGCCTCGATCATGCGCAGGGCGATGCGGTCCTTCACGGACCCGCCGGGGTTGAAGTACTCGACCTTCGCGAGGACGGTCGCCTGAATGCCCGCGGTCACACTGTTGAGCCTCAGCAGCGGGGTGTTGCCGACGAGGCTGATCATCGAGTCGTGGAATTGCACCGTTGTCTCCGGTTGCCGCACATAAAAGTGGTCGTCATTGGTGCCGCCAGCCTAAGGCTCCGCCCCGGCATTCACCTCACGTCACGATTGGCGGACCGTCGGTACGGGGCAAGGAGTGGGTGTACGGCTACGAGGAGGTGGCGGCGACGCATGACGAGCATGTCCAGGGCAAGGGTGGCCCGCCGGATCGCGGCCGGCGCTGCGTACGGCGGTGGCGGGATCGGCCTGATGAGCGCGGCGGCCGTGGGACTGGTGCTGGCCGAGGTACGGATGGCGAAACGCCAGGTGGGCAACGGCGGCGGCCCGCACGCGCCGAGCGCGGACGGCCTGTACGGACGCGGGTACGCCACCCCCGGTGAGCCCCCGCTCAGACTCGTCCTGCTGGGCGACTCCACGGCGGCCGGCCAGGGCGTCCACCGGGCCCGCCAGACCCCGGGCGCGCTGCTCGCGTCCGGCCTGTCGGCGTTCGCGGAACGCCCGGTGGAACTGCGCAACGTGGCGCTGCCCGGCGCCCAGTCCGACGATCTGGACCGCCAGGTCGCGCTGACCGTCGCGGCCTCCGACCGGATCCCGGACGTCTGCGTGATCATGGTCGGCGCGAACGACGTCACGCACCGGATGCCCCCGACGCGCTCGGTCCGCCATCTGTCGTCTGCGGTACGCCGACTCCGTACGGCGGGTGCCGAGGTGGTCGTGGGCACCTGTCCCGACCTGGGCACCGTCGAGCACGTCCAGCAGCCGCTGCGCTGGCTGGCCCGGCGGGCGTCCCGGCAACTGGCGGCGGCACAGACGATCGGGGTCGTCGAGCAAGGGGGCCGCACGGTGTCGCTGGGCGACCTGCTCGGCCCCGAGTTCGAGGCCAACCCGCGCGAACTGTTCGGCCCGGACAACTACCACCCGTCCGCCGAGGGCTACGCGACGGCGGCGATGGCGGTCCTCCCGACGGTGTGCGCGGCGCTGGGCCTGTGGCCGGCGGAGGAGGAGCGCCCGGACGCGTCCCGCCGCGAGGGCTTCCTGCCGGTGGCGCGAGCGGCGGCGGAGGCGGCGTCGGAGCCGGGCACGGAGGTCACGGCGGCCATGCCCACGGGGCCCAGAGGACCCTGGGCACTCCTCAAGCGCAGGCGTCGGCGGCGGGTCCCGGCGACGGACCCGTCCCCCGCCCCGACCACCCCGAGGGGAGTGTCGAGCGGCTGAGGCCTGCGAGGGCGTGGAAGCGCCGCAGCCGTACCTGATGCGGCCCCGCACCCCGAACGCGGCGCGGGGCCGCAGGGATGTGCGGCCCCGCCGCGACGGGGCAGCGAGCCACCCTCACCCCGACCTCCTGAGCAAGCGCTTAGAAAAGTGCGGCCCGCGTCACACCGCCACACCCGTGACCGACGCCATACGTACGGGTAACTTCCAAACCAGGTCTGCTTACAGGTCCGCCTACACCCTCGTCGCCAATGGAGCCGTCATGCCGGAAGCCGTCATCGTCTCGACCGCCCGCTCCCCCATCGGACGCGCCTTCAAGGGCTCCCTCAAGGAGCTGCGCGCCGACGATCTCACCGCCACGATCATCCAGGCCGCCCTGGCCAAGATCCCCGAGCTGGACCCGCGGGACATCGACGACCTGATGCTCGGCTGCGGTCTGCCCGGCGGCGAGCAGGGCAACAACCTCGGGCGGATCGTCGCCGTACAGATGGGCATGGACTACCTGCCGGGCTGCACGATCACCCGTTACTGTTCGTCGTCGCTCCAGACATCCCGCATGGCACTGCATGCCATCAAGGCGGGCGAGGGCGACGTCTTCATCTCGGCCGGTGTCGAGATGGTCTCCCGGTTCGCCAAGGGCAACTCGGACTCCCTGCCCGACACGCGCAACCCGCTCTTCGCCGAGGCCGAGGCCCGTACCGCCGCCGTCGCGGAGCAGGAGGGCACCTCGTGGCACGACCCGCGCGAGGACGGCCTCGTCCCGGACGCCTACATCTCGATGGGGCAGACCGCCGAGAACCTCGCCCGCATCAAGGGCGTGACGCGTCTGGACATGGACGAGTTCGGTGTCCGTTCGCAGAACCTCGCCGAGGAAGCCATCAAGAACGGCTTCTGGGAGCGCGAGATCACCCCGGTGACGCTGCCCGACGGCACGGTCGTCAGCAAGGACGACGGTCCGCGTGCGGGCGTGACCCTGGAGGGCACCCAGGGACTCAAGCCGGTGTTCCGTCCGGACGGGCTGGTCACGGCGGGCAACTGCTGCCCGCTGAACGACGGCGCCGCGGCGGTCGTGATCATGAGCGACACGAAGGCCGCCGAGCTGGGCCTGACCCCGCTGGCCCGCATCGTCTCCACCGGTGTCTCCGGCCTCTCCCCCGAGATCATGGGCCTCGGCCCGGTCGAGGCGTCCCAGCAGGCGCTGCGCCGCGCCGGCCTGACCATCGACGACATCGACCTGGCCGAGATCAACGAGGCGTTCGCCGCCCAGGTGATCCCCTCCTACCGCGACCTCGGCCTCCCGCTGGAGAAGCTGAACGTCAACGGCGGCGCCATCGCCGTGGGCCACCCCTTCGGCATGACGGGCGCCCGGATCACCGGCACGCTCATCAACTCCCTCCAGTTCCACGACAAGCAGTTCGGCCTGGAGACGATGTGCGTCGGCGGCGGCCAGGGCATGGCGATGGTCATCGAGCGCCTCAGCTGAGCCATCGCACCGCCGTCGGTCCCCAACTGGCGGAATCGTTTCGGTAGTCGAGCGGACGCACCGAGTGAGAAAGCGGCCCGGAACCCTGTAACCACCGGGGTTCTGGGCCGTTTTGTGATCCAATCTCCCCCAGGATGTGACCTATCTCGCTCTGGCGAGGTATTTGCGCAGGTCAAGGCAGGTTCGATACCAAACCCCGGGCCCAAAGTCCTGTCCGTTTCGTGACGTTACGCACTGACAGGTGGTTAGTCCACCCTTCAAGCTGATGTAGGAAGTCGGGGGTCGACTTTGAACCGGGAGTACGTCAGTGAGCGCTACGCCTCTTGCTCTGCTGCTCGCCACAGCCACCATCACCACGGCTGTGGGCGTCGCCGTTCTGCGCACCCTGCTGGGGCTGCGTCGACAGATCGCGGCCCTGCATGCCGAGCTCGCCGCCCAGAGTCTCGCCGTCGGCGCGCACGGTCTCGTGCCGCAGGCCCGCACTCCCGGCGACACCGACCGGATACGCGCCGCCGTGGCCGAGGCGCTCGCCGAGGAGCGGGAGCGGGAGCTCGCCGAGGCGCGTGCCTTCTGGGCCGCCCAGGAGGCACGTGACGCCTCCGACGCCCCCTCCCTGCTCGGCCTCCCCGACAGCGAGTTGTTCCTGCCGCGCTCGGCGGACTTCGCGGGCCTGGAGTCCCTGGAGCCGGTGACCGAGTCCAGCACGGACACCGACGAGTTCGCGGGAGAGTCCGCCGAACTGGCCGCCGCCCGGCGCCGGCACCCCTCGCACCCCGACTTCGTACCGGCCCAGTCGCCCATCGTGAACGACCACGAACGTACGGTCGCCTGCCTGGAGGACCTCGCCGAGTCGCGCACCGCCCTGGCCGACGTCCGACCCGGCCCCCTGGGCACCCTCGACGTCTACGTCTTCACCGACGGCACGACCCTCTGCATGACCCCGGGCCACCGCGAGACGGCGGAACGCCTCTCCGCGGCCCTGCGCACGGGCGAGGCCCCGGTCCTCCTCGGCGGCTCGGGCATCTCGGGCGCCTACGCCCTGACCTTCGAATGCGGCGAGGAAACGGTGTACGTACTCGCGGACAGGGTCATAGCGTCCCTGTAGTCGTGGTGCGTGCCGTGTGTTTCGCAGGTGCAGGAGCGAGGGGAGCCGAGCTCTTCGACTCCACCGGCAGAAGGCCGGCCGAGAACGAACCGGTCAGACCCCGGCCCGCTGCTGAGCCTCCGCGACCAGGGTGAGCACCGAGGCCAGCTCACCCTCCCCCCGCAACACCATCGCCAGATCGTGCGCGGCGACCGTCACCTGATCCGCCGCGGCGAACATCCCCACATCAGGCATGGTCCGAGGCTCGTCCCCCGGCGACTCCAACAGCTGGGCACGCCGTGCCAACTCCCTGGCCAGCCCCAACGCCTCCGCCGCGGCTCCCCTCTGCAACCGACTCTGCGGCGCCGCCCGCAACCGGTCGGCAAAGTGATCCACTGCAAGCGTCAAAGGCGAGGTATCGAGCACGCCGCGAGACTACGCGTCGCAACCGGACTGTTGCCAACGACCCAACCCTCAGGCACCGTGGCGTGAAGGACCGGCTTACATCCCCTTTGCGTCCGGAGGCGCCGATGTCCCACGTCCTCTCCGAGGAGACCCACCGCAACATGCTCGCCCGCATCCCCCACTGCACCGGTCGTGAAGTCTCCGACTGGTTGCGCACCGTCGACGAAGGCCCCTCCCTCTTCCGCTTCGAGGAGAAGGTCAGCTGGCTCCGGCACGAGCACAATCTCGCGTACGGCCACGCCAAGGCGATCATTCACGAGTACGACCTGAGGAGGGCCGCGCGCAAGTTCCTCTGAGAGCACAGCTCTCCGGGAGACCGAGGCGCACACCGACACCACGACGAGCGGAAGGGCCCCGGGAGTGCTCCCGGGGCCCTTCCGTTGCCTGTACGACAGCTACCGGCCGTCGTACCGGTTACTAGTCGTTGCCCTGCAGGATCGCGATCAGCCGCAGGAACTCCATGTAGATCCAGACCAGCGTCATCGTGAGGCCGAAGGCGGCGAGCCAGGCCTCCTCGCGCGGCGCGCCGTAGGCGATGCCGTCCTCGACCTGCTTGAAGTCGAGGGCGAGGAAGCACGCACCGAGCAGGATGCCGATGATGCCGAACATGATGCCGAGGCCGCCGCTGCGGAAGCCGAGGCCGTCACCGCCGCCGAACACCGCGAACAGGAGGTTCACGGCCATCAGCAGCACGAAGCCGAGCGCGGCCGCCATCACGAAGCCGTAGAAGCGGCGGTTGACGCGGATCCAGCCCGCCTTGTACGCCACGAGTACGGCGGTGAAGACCGCCATCGTGCCGATCACGGCCTGCATGGCCGCGCCGCTCGCGATGCGGTTGTCGACGACGCTGGAGATGACACCGAGGAAGACACCCTCGAGCGCCGCGTACGTCACGATCAGCGCGGGCGAGGCCTTGCGCTTGAAGGACTGGACGAGGCCCAGGACCATCGCGACCAGACCGGCGCCGATGGCGATGCCGTAGGACCGGTTGATGTTCGCGTCGTCGACCGGCAGGAGTGCCCAGGCGAGCGCCGCCGTGACGACCAGCACACCAAGAGTGGTGGCGGTCCGCATGACGACGTCGTCCATCGTCATCCGGCCGGTGGAGACCGGGGCCTGCGGCGGTGCGCCGTGCTGAAGGTCCTGCTGGGCGTAGGGGTTGGTCGCGTACGGGTTGCCGCCCTGCTGGGCCTGCTGGTCCGCGTACGGGTTGCCCGACTGCGTACCGACGCCCCCGGCCTGCGGCGCGGTGTTGAAGCCCGCGTAGCCGTTGTCGCGGCTGAACCCCCGTCGCGAGAAGACCGGGTTGCTGCTCCTCATTTCACTCCTCCATGGCCACACTGCGTGGCCTTGGGCTCAAGAGTAATAGGTGGGCAAAGGATTGACCCTAGTGCTTGGGGAGGATCTTTCCCTTGTCCTGTCGCGAACACGCTACGCGGCCCTCTCATTCCCGGCTACGGAGCCCCAGGACCATGACCAACCCGGTACAGAGCCGAGACCGCGCGCTGATCCAGTGGAGTCACTCAAGGGGGAATCCCGTGTACCCCTCGGCGAGGTCGGTCTCCGCCGAACGGGCGCCGGCGATCCGCTCCAGCCGGGCCAGCTGGAGCCTGTCCTCGAAGGGGGTGGCGTCCGGGGTCCGGTGCAGAAGGGTCGTCATGTCGTACGAGAACCGCTCGGCCTGCCAGACGCGGCGCAGACAGGTCTCGGAGTAGGCGTCGAGCAGCCGCGCCGACCCCGTCTCCTTCTCGTGCGCGAGTGCGCGTGCGAAGGTCACGACGTCCCCGACGGCGAGGTTGAGCCCCTTGGCGCCGGTGGGCGGCACGATGTGCGCGGCGTCCCCGGCCAGGAACAGCCGTCCGTACCGCATCGGCTCGTGGACGTAACTCCGCATCGGTGTCACGGACTTCTGGGTGATGGGCCCGCGGTCGAGCTTCCAGCCGTCGGCGGTCTCGAAGCGGCGCTCCAGCTCGTCCCAGATCTCCTCGTTGCTCCATTCGTCGGCGTCCGTGCCGTCCGGCACCTGGAGGTAGAGGCGGGAGACGGACGGGGAGCGCATGGACAGGAGGGCGAAGCCACGGTCATGGCGGGCGTAGACCAGTTCGTCGTGCGAGGGCGGTACGTCGGCGAGGATGCCGAGCCAGCCGAAGGGGTACGACCGTTCGAAGACCCGGGTGAGTTCGGTGGGGATCGCCGTACGGGCCACCCCCCAGAAGCCGTCGCACCCGACGACGTACTCGCACTCCAGTACGTCCTCGCGCCCCTCGTGCCGGAACCGCACGCGCGGGCTGCCGCTGTCGGCCCCCTCGACCCCGAGCGCCTCCGCCTCGAAGAGCAGCGGGCCGCCCTCCGCCTGCTGGAGGGCGATGAGGTCCTTGCAGACCTCGGTCTGCGCGTACACCATCACGGACCGGCCGCCGGTGAGCGCGGGGAAGTCGACGCGGTGGCGCTTTTTGTCGTAGCGCAGCTCGATGCCGTCGTGGCGCAGGCCCTCCCGGTCCATGCGTGCGCCGGCCCCGGCCGCCCGCAGCACGTCGACGGTGCCCTGCTCCAGGATCCCGGCCCGCTGCCGCCGCTCCACGTACTCCCGGTCGCGGCTCTCCAGGACGACCGAGTCGATTCCGGCGTTGTGGAGCAGCCGGGCGAGCAGGAGCCCGGCGGGGCCGGCTCCGATGATGCCGACGGTGGTACGCATCGGTCGTTCCCTTCGTGCGGTTCGGCCACCCGATGTGTTCGTGTGGTGAAATTTTCTTCACGAACTCTCTGTGATGAGTGTCTGACCGCACACGCCCGCTGTCAACGGTTCCGCGATGAAGTCCTCAATGGAGGCAGCACCGACAAATCCGGCATACAGCAGTCGGAAGTGCCCGGAGCCGGACTTGAACCGGCACGCCCGCGAAGGGGCAGCGAGGTTTAAGCTCGCCGTGTCTGCATTCCACCATCCGGGCAGGCCCTGGGCTCCGCATCGAGGTTCCGAGCCTATCGGGACGCCCCACCCGAACTGCGGGTGAGGGCCCCGATGTTGTCTTATTTTATTGACTTCTGAGGGTGCATCAGCACCTGGAACGAGCCATCCGCACTTGCCAATAGCCTTTCGCGAGGCGGCCCGGCGCGCATGCGGAATGACGGAATTTCACCGTACGAACAAGGGGGCTCCACCTGTTCTTGCCATGGCAGCGTCCGGAGGGTCTAGGGGACGACCGTCATCCCCAGGTATGACACGGGCCCCCCGGGTCCGTCCCGAGTCTGCCTTCGGAACCGGAACAACGGCTGACTACACGGCGACCTCGGGCCATGACGATGGGTTCACGAGCTTCGGACCTCGAACCCGGGCCCGTCACACATCTGGCCCATCGCCGCGCACCGCCGTCCCGACAGGAGCCCCACCCGTGACCACCACCCCCCTCGCCGACCGGACCACCACCACGGTGGCCGCCCGCGCCACGGAGCTGTCCAAGGTCTACGGACAGGGGGAGACACAGGTCGTCGCCCTCGACCGGGTCTCCGTCGACTTCAAGCAGGCCGAGTTCACCGCGATCATGGGCCCGTCCGGCTCCGGCAAGTCCACGCTGATGCACTGCGTGGCGGGCCTGGACTCCTTCTCGTCCGGCTCCGTGCGCATCGGCGACACCGAGCTGGGCTCGCTCAAGGACAAGCAGCTCACCAAGCTCCGCCGGGACAAGATCGGCTTCATCTTCCAGGCGTTCAACCTGCTGCCGACGCTGACCGCCCTGGAGAACATCACCCTCCCGATGGACATCGCGGGCCGCAAGCCGGACAAGGAGTGGCTGGATTCGGTGATCTCGATGATCGGACTCGCCGACCGGCTCCGCCACCGCCCGTCCCAGCTCTCCGGCGGCCAGCAGCAGCGCGTCGCCGTGGCCCGGGCCCTGGCCTCCCGCCCCGACATCATCTTCGGCGACGAACCGACCGGAAACCTCGACTCCCGCGCGGGCGCCGAGGTGCTGGGCTTCCTGCGCAACTCCGTACGGGAGCTGGGGCAGACGGTCGTGATGGTCACCCACGACCCGGTGGCGGCGGCGTACGCGGACCGGGTGGTCTTCCTCGCGGACGGCAGGATCGTGGACGAGCTGTACGGCCCGACGGCGGACGGCGTCCTGGACCGCATGAAGCGGTTGGACACGAGGACCGTCCGCACCAGCTGACGCTCCCTCAGTTTCCGTAGGCCTTCTGGGCCTTCCCTCTTTGCCTTCCCTCTTTTCACCTCACCCGACGGACTGAGACGACACCCCATGTTCCGTACCGCCCTGCGCAACGTACTCGCGCACAAGGCCAGACTCCTGATGACCGTGCTCGCCGTGATGCTCGGCGTCGCCTTCGTGTCCGGGACCCTGGTCTTCACCAACACCCTCTCGAACGCCCTCCAGAACAGCTCCGCCAAGGGCTTCGACCAGGTCGACGTCGCCGTGCAGCCGGGCTACCGGGACGATGTGGGCGACAAGATCGGCAAGACGCCGGAACTGACGCAGGCCCTGCTCGACGAGACCGCGAAGGTTCCGGGCGCCGCCTCCGTCATCGGTGTCGTGAGCGGCTTCACGGCCATCGCCGACAAGGACGGCAAGCTCGTCGGCGACGGTTTCCAGTCACAGGGCGGGAACTACTGGGGCGGCAAGGACGCCCGCTACCCGTTGACGGACGGCGCCGCGCCCAAGGGGGCCGGCCAGGTCGCCCTCGACGCGAAGACCGCCGACCGGGCCGGCTACAAGGTCGGCGACACCGTGCGCCTGTCGGTGGACGGCCCGGTGCTCTCCCCCACCCTCTCCGGCATCTTCACCACGGACGACGGCAACGTGACGGCGGGCGGCAGCCTCGCCCTCTTCGACACGGCGACCGCGCAGCGGCTCTTCGGCAAGGTGGGCACGTACGACGAGATCGACGTCAAGGCGGCGGCCGGGACGAGCCAGACCGCCCTCAAGGCGGCCCTCGACAAGGCCCTGCCACGGGACACCGTCGAGACCACGACACGCACCAAGCTGGCCGCCGACCAGGCGGAGATCATCTCCGCCGGCATGAGCGGCCTCAAGCAGGGCCTGCTGGTCTTCGCGGGCATCGCGCTGTTCGTCGGTACGTTCATCATCGCCAACACCTTCACCATGCTGGTCGCCCAGCGCACCAAGGAACTGGCCCTGATGCGGGCGGTCGGCGCCTCGCGCCGGCAGGTCACGCGGTCCGTGCTGATCGAGGCGTTCGTGGTCGGCGCGGTGGCGGCGGTGACCGGGCTGGTCGCGGGCATCGGCATCGGGGCCGGGCTGAAGGCGCTGCTGGGCATGATCGGCGCGACCGTGCCCGACGGGCCGCTGATCGTCACGCCGGGCACGGTCGGCGCGGCCCTCGCGGTCGGCATCCTCATCACCATGCTGGCGGCCTGGCTGCCCGGCCGCCGGGCGGCGAAGATCCCGCCGGTGGCAGCCATGAGCAGCGTCCACGCCACCGCGACCACCAAGTCGCTGGTGCTGCGCAACACACTGGGCGCGCTCTTCTCGGGCGCGGGTGTCGCCGTGGTCCTCGCGGCCACGACGATGAGCGGCTCGGACGGCCAGGCCCCCATGGGCATCGGCGCGGTACTGCTCATCATCGGTGTCTTCATCCTCACCCCCCTCCTCTCCCGTCCGCTGATCGCCGCCGCCGGCCCGTTCATGCGCGTGTTCGGCGTCTCCGGGAAGCTGGCCCGCCAGAACTCGGTCCGCAACCCCCGTCGTACGGCCGCCACGGCCTCCGCGCTGATGATCGGGCTCACCCTCATCACCGGGATGACGGTGATGGCGGGCAGCCTCCAGCAGGCGATCGACAAGATGGCGTCGGCCTCGATCAGGGCGGACTACATCGTCTCGATGGCCAACGGCAACGGGCTCTCCCCGGACGTCGCCGAGAAGCTGGCGGAGACACCCGGAGTGACCGCCGTCAGCCCCCTGCGCGACGCCTTCGTACGCATCGACGGCGCGACGGAGCGCGTGACCGGTGTCACCGGCGCCACCATCGGCAGGCTGACGAAGCTGACGGTCGACGACGGCACGTTCAAGGTCGGCGGCACCCAGGTGGTCGTGGACGACAGCACCGCGAAGTCCCGTGACTGGAAGGCGGGTTCGGCCTTCACCGTCGGCTACGAGGACGGCCGGAAGCAGCGTCTGACGGTGGCGGGCGTGTACGAGGGCAACGAGGTGATGAGCGGCATCATGGCCGACAACACCCTGCTGGCCCCGCACCGGACCGACGCGGCCGACCGGTCCGACAGGCAGGTCATGGTGAAGACCTCGGACGGCGCCGACAGCGCGACGAAGGACAAGCTGGAGAAGGCCCTGGGCGCCAACCCGGCCATCAAGATCCAGGACAAGAAGGACCTCTCCAACGAGATCGCGCAGATGTTCACGCTGATCCTGAACATGCTCTACGGCCTGCTGGCCATGGCGGTCCTGGTCGCGGTTCTCGGGGTCATCAACACGCTGGCCATGTCGGTCTTCGAACGCTCCCAGGAGATCGGCATGCTCCGCGCGATCGGCCTCGACCGCAAGGGCATCAAGCGGATGGTCCGCCTGGAGTCCCTGGTCATCTCCCTCTTCGGCGGCGTACTGGGCATCGGCCTGGGTGTGTTCTTCGGCTGGGCGGCCGGCGAACTGCTGGGCACGACCATGTCGACGTACGAACTCGTCCTGCCCTGGGCCAGGATGGCGCTCTTCCTGCTCCTCGCGGCCACGGTGGGTGTCCTGGCGGCCCTGTGGCCGGCCCGCCGCGCGGCCCGTCTGAACATGCTGGCGGCGATCAAGTCGGAGTAGACACGGCCCCGCGAGGGAGGGGAGTCGGCCCCGCCGCTGAAACGGCGGATCCAACTCCCCTCCTTTTGACGTCAGTTCCAGGTACGGGCCCGCAAGGGCATCCCGGATTCACCGGACCCTGTGGTCCGCACGGCGAGGACCTGGTTGACGCCGAGCCGGTTGTGTTCGAAGGCGAGGGCGGAGGCCGCCATGTACAGCCGCCAGACGCGGGCGCGCCCCGGGCTGGTGAGCTGCTGGGCCCGCCCCCAGTCGGCCTCCAGATTGGTGACCCACCGGCGCAGGGTCAGCGCGTAGTGCTCCCGGATCGACTCGACGTCACGCACCTCGAACCCGGCCCGTTCGAGCTGGGTGACGGTGGTGCCGACGGGCGCGAGTTCGCCGTCCGGGAAGACGTAGGCGTCGATGAACCCGTCGAGGCTGTAGGCGTCCTCGTCGTTCCGCGGCGGGCGGGCGATCTGGTGGTTGAGCAGCCGGCCGCCAGGCTTGAGCAGGGCGTACAGATCACGCGCGTACGTCAGGTACTGCTCGCTTCCCACATGCTCGGCCATCCCCACGGAGGAGACGGCGTCGAAGGGCTCGTCGGTGACGTCCCGGTAGTCCTGCACCCGGATCTCGACCCGGTCGGCGAGCCCTTCCTCCGCGACGCGCTTACGGGCGTACGCGGCCTGTTCCTGCGAGAGGGTGACGCCGACGACCTGTACGCCGTGCTCGCGGGCGGCGTGGATGGCGAGGGAGCCCCAGCCGCAGCCGACGTCGAGGAGGCGCAGGCCCGGCATCAGGGCGAGCTTGCGGCAGACGAGTTCGAGCTTGTCGCGCTGGGCGTCTTCGAGGCCGGTGGCACCGCCGGGGAGCTCGCCGGAGGTTCCGCCCGGGATTCCGCCGGGGGCTTCCCAGTAGGCGCAGGAGTACACCATGGACGGGCCGAGGACGACCTCGTAGAAGTCGTTGCCCACGTCGTAGTGGTGGCTGACGGCGCGTTTGTCGGTGCGCCTGGTGTGGATCCGCCGGCGGCGCCGCGGAACCTCCTCACGGGGCGGTGCGGGCGGCAGGGGAAGCCCGGCCGTCTTCACGAGCCCGCGCACCGCGGCCCGCACCCCGGGTTCGCGCAGGGCCTCGGTGAGAGTCCGGGCGTCCTCCCCGCGGTCCCAGACCAACCCGGACAGGTGATCGAGGGCGGCGTAGAAGTCCCCCTCGATGTCCAGGTCACCGGCGACCCAGGCCCGGGCGAGCCCCAGTTCGCCGGGTTTCCACAGCAGCCGGCGCAGGGCGCGGCGATTGCGGACGACCAGTGCGGGAGCGCCGGGCGGCCCGGCCTCCGAACCGTCCCAGGCGCGGATACGCATCGGGAGCGGGGCCCCCAGCAACTGTTCGGCGAAGCTCTGGAGCCGCGGCGCGGCTTCGGGCATGACGCACACCTCCGTGACGACATCACCGGGAATGTCCAACACCCACGAAAACACCAACGCCCCGGACGCGCAGTCCCCCACGCTGATCACAACTGGGCAAAAGCATCCCCAGCCCGTCCGGCGTTCGAGGTCGAGGCCCGTTCAGGGCCCAAGCGGGGGTCCGGGGGCGCAGATCGCGAACAAACGCCTGAAGGGGCCCCTCGCACCACGGATGGCGAGCGGCCCCTTCAGGGGTGTTCCAGTGACCGGAGGTCAAAGGGGGGAGGTCAGGAGGCCTTGGCCTCTGTCTTCTCCTCGGTCTTCTCCACGGCCTTCTTCGCGGCAGCGACCGGTGCCGGCTTCGCGGCCTCGTAGAACTCCTCACGAGGAGTCTCCAGCGCTCCCAGCGCCACAACCTCACGCTTCAGGAACATCGCCAGCGTCCAGTCCGCGAACACCCGGATCTTCCGGTTCCACGTCGGCATCGCCAGACCGTGGTAGCCGCGGTGCATGTACCACGCCAGCCGGCCCTTGAGCGTGATCTTGAGCTTGCCCATGACGATCATCGCGACGCCCTTGTGCAGGCCGAGACCCGCGACGGCGCCCTTGTTGGAGTGCGCGTACTCCTTCTGCGGGAAGCCCCGCATACCGGAGACCACGTTGTCGCCGAGCACCTTCGCCTGCCGCAGCGCGTGCTGCGCGTTCGGCGGGCACCAGGCGTTCTCCACGCCGGCCTTGCGGGCGGCCACGTCCGGCACCTGGGCGTTGTCGCCCGCGGCCCAGATGTAGTCCGTACCCGTGACCTGGAGCGTCGGCTGCGCGTCCACGTGACCGCGCGGACCCAGCGGCAGGCCGAACCGCGACAGGACCGGGTTGGGCTTGACGCCCGCGGTCCACACGATGGTGTTGGAGTCGACCTCGAGGCCGTTCTTCAGGACCACATGGCCGTCGACACAGGAGTCCATCGACGTCGAGAGGTAGATCTCGACCCCGCGGCTCTCCAGGTGCTCCTTGCCGTACTGGCCCAGCTTCGGGCCGACCTCGGGAAGGATCTTGTCGGCGGCGTCGACGAGAATGAACCGCATGTCCTCGCGGGACACGCTGGTGTAGTACTTCGCGGCGTCGCGCGCCATGTCCTCGACCTCGCCGATGGTCTCCGCACCCGCGAAGCCCCCGCCGACGAAGACGAAGGTGAGCGCCTTGCGGCGGATCTCCTCGTCGGTCGTGGAGTCGGCCTTGTCCAGCTGCTCAAGGACGTGGTTCCGCAGGCCGATGGCCTCCTCGATGCCCTTCATACCGATGCCCTGTTCGGCGAGGCCGGGGATCGGGAAGGTGCGGGAGACCGCGCCCATGGCGATGACGAGGTAGTCGAAAGGCAGCTCGTACGCCTCACCCACGAGGGGGGCGATCGTCGCGACCTTGCGGTCCTGGTCGATGGTGGTGACCCGACCGGTCAGAACTTCCGCCTTGGGCAGCACACGTCGCAGCGGTACGACGACGTGGCGCGGCGAAATGCTGCCGGCGGCGGTTTCGGGGAGGAAGGGCTGGTAGGTCATGTACGACCGGGGGTCGACGACCGTGACGGTCGCCTCGCCGTAGCGCATCTTCTTGAGGATGCGCCGAGCTGCGTACAGGCCTACGTACCCACCGCCTACTACGAGGATCCTGGGACGCTCCGTGGTGCTCATGCCATCGAGTATCCACCCGCTCCAGGGGGGTCGCTCGTGCGCCCCTTCACAAGCTTATGCGGACCCTCTGCTACACTGCGCGCCCCGCATGGTCCAGGCCATGCCATGCGAGGGGTACCAGCGGGCGGTACGCCCCGATGTCAATGCCGCGTGAACTGCTCTTCCGGGTCGCCGGAGCGACTGGACCAGCCCTCGGCCACACCCCCGGGAAACAGCGCCGAAACGCTCCCCCGAGCACGCTCCCACCCCAGGTGAGCCCCCGAAAGGGCCCTCCGGACCACGTTCGTCGCCCAACAGGACCGAATTCCTTGTGAAGAACTTCACGAAGTTTCCCGAGGGGGCGTCACCAGGGGGCCGCAAACAGCCCCCCAGGTGCGCTCATACGTTGTCCGACCTGCTCAGCCGAGGGTCACGCGACCGACCACGCGATCCCGTCGAGGATGTCGTGCTCGCTCACCACGACCTCCGACGCCCCGATCCGCTCCATGATCGAGAGCAGTACGAGCGCCCCCGCACCGATCACGTCGACGCGCCCCGAGTGCATGGAGGGAATCGCCGCACGCTCGGCATGGGTGGACCGGAGAAGGGTCTCGGTGATCTCACGGACGCGGTCGTAGGAGACCCGGGAATGGTGGATGGCCTCGGGGTCGTACGCGGACAGGTTCTGCGCGATCGCCGACACCGTGGTGACCGACCCCGCGAGCCCCACCAGCGTGCGCGCCTCGCTCAGCGGGACCGTCTCCGCCGCCAGGTCCAGGGCCGCCTCGATGTCCGAGCGGATCGCCGCGATCTGCTCCTCGGCGGGCGGATCGGTGACCGCGCCGTCCCGCACCAGGTGCCGCTCCGTCATCCGTACGCACCCGATGTCCACGGAGCGTGCCCCGCGCACCTGGTCGTCCCCGACGACGAACTCGGTCGAGCCGCCGCCGATGTCCACGACCAGGTAGGGCTTGGCGAGGTCGGCGCGCCCCGTCAGTTCCCTGGTGGCGCCGGTGAAGGAGAACTCGGCCTCCTGCTCGCCCGAGATGACCTCGGGCTCGACACCCAGGATGTCCAGCACGCCCCGGACGAACTCGTCCCGGTTCTCCGCGTCCCGGGAGGCGGACGTCGCGACGAACCGCAGCCGCTCCGCGCCGTGCTCCTTGATGACCGCGGCGTACTCCCGGCAGGCCGCGAAGGTCCGCTCCAGCGCCTCGGGGGCCAGCCGCCCCGTACGGTCGACGCCCTGGCCGAGCCGGACGATGGTCATCCGCCGGTCCAGGTCGACGAGTTCACCGGTGTCCGGGTCGGCGTCGGCGACGAGGAGGCGGATCGAGTTCGTACCGCAGTCGACGGCGGCGACGCGGGTCACTTGTCGCTCTTCCCTGACTGCACCGGGTCCGGGGAGTCCGTCGGGTCCGTCGGCTTGAACGCGAAGTGGCCGGACCCGTTCTCGTGCACCACCCAGCCCTCCCCCTCCGGAGGGGTCGAGCGCATCACGCAGGGTCCCTTCGCCCACCACTCGGGCAGCATCGCGATCGCCTCGTCGCCCAGCGGGTTCACCCCGGGGCCGGCGGCCAGCGAGTGGCCCACGAGGACGTGCAGGCACTTCACGCGGTCCGGCATGCCGCCCGCGCTCGGGAAGCCCTCCAGGACCTCGATCGCGTCACGGCGGGCGATGTAGTCGTCGTGCGCGGCCCGGTAGGCGGCGGCCAGTTCCGGGTCCGTCGCCAGGCGTTCCGTCATCTCCTTCATCACGCCGTTCGCCTCCAGCGTGCCGATCGCCGAGGCGGCGCGCGGGCACGTCAGGTAGTACGTCGTGGGGAAGGGCGTGCCGTCCGGCAGCCGCGGAGCCGTCTCCACGACGTCCGGCTGGCCGCAGGGACAGCGGTGTGCGATGGCGCGCAGCCCGCGCGGCGGGCGGCCCAGCTGCTGCTGGAAGGCCTCGACGTCCGCGTCGGTCGGCTCGGTGCGCGGGGTGGGAGGCGGGGGCGTGTCCATACCTGTCTTCTCTGTTCCGTTCACTTCACTGGTCGGCGGCGTCGGCCTTGTCCACGCCGTCCCAGACGTTCGCGTACCAGGGGCGGTCGGCCGCGCCGAGGTCTGCGCGCGACTGCTTCGCCGCGTCGGGATCGATCACGATGTACCCGGTCTCGCCCGGCATCACATAGTGCAGCCGCTGCCGGATCTGCTGCTCCGCGTACGCGTCGTCCTGCCAGCGTGCCTTCAGGTCGCGGAGCTGCTCGACCCGCCGGCTGGCCTGGTCGCGTTCGCGTTCCATCTCGGCGATGTCGGCGCGCTGGGAGACGTACTGCCTTATCGGGTAGGCAAGGGCCACGATCAACGTGCACAGGACCAGGGCGAGCAGCGCCGCCCGGCCGGTCAGACGGGAGCGGCGGGCCTGCCGCTTGGTCTGGGAACGGTAGACGCGGGCCGCCGTCTGCTCGCCGAGCAGCTTGATCCTGGTCGCGGTGGAGAACCGGTCCCGGTCCTTCACGGCCATGTTCCCCGCCTCCCCTTCACACACGCGTACGTCCCCGCACACGGTACGGGACCGGATACGGGGACGTACGTACGACTGGCTATGCCTTGACCCTGGTTGGGTCAGCCCTTGAAGCGCGGGAAGGCGCTGCGACCGGCGTACACAGCGGCGTCGTCGAGGATCTCCTCGATGCGCAGCAGCTGGTTGTACTTGGCGACGCGGTCCGAGCGGGCCGGGGCGCCGGTCTTGATCTGGCCGCAGTTCACGGCGACGGCGAGGTCGGCGATGGTGACGTCCTCGGTCTCGCCGGAGCGGTGGGACATCATGCACTTGAAGCCGTTGCGCTGGGCCAGCTCGACGGCGTCCAGGGTCTCGGTCAGCGAGCCGATCTGGTTGACCTTGACGAGCAGGGCGTTGGCCGAGCCCTCCTCGATGCCACGGGCGAGGCGCTCCGGGTTGGTGACGAAGAGGTCGTCGCCGACGATCTGGACCTTGTCGCCCAGCTTGTCGGTGATGGTCTTCCAGCCGGCCCAGTCGTCCTCGTACAGCGGGTCCTCGATGGAGATGAGCGGGTACGCGGAGACGAGCTCCTCGTAGTACTCGGTCATCTCGGCGGCCGTGCGGGACTTGCCCTCGAACTCGTACTTGCCGTCCTTGTAGAACTCGGACGCGGCGACGTCGAGCGCGAGCCCGATCTGCTCACCGGGGACGTAACCGGCCTGCTTGATGGCCTCGATGATGAGGTCGAGGGCGGCGCGGTTGGACTCCAGGTTCGGGGCGAAGCCGCCCTCGTCGCCGAGACCGGTGGACAGGCCCTTGGTCTTCAGCACCTTCTTGAGGGTGTGGTAGATCTCCGCGCCCCAGCGCAGCGCCTCGGAGAAGGACTCCGCGCCGATCGGGGCGATCATGAACTCCTGGATGTCGACGTTGGAGTCCGCGTGGGAGCCACCGTTGAGGATGTTCATCATCGGAACGGGCAGCAGGTGCGCGTTCGGGCCGCCGAGGTAGCGGAAGAGGGGCAGGTCGCTGGCCTCGGAGGCGGCGTGGGCGACGGCGAGGGAGACGCCGAGGATGGCGTTGGCGCCGAGGGAGCCCTTGTTGTCGGTGGCGTCCAGGTCGAACATGGCCTGGTCGATCAGGCGCTGCTCGGTGGCGTCGTAGCCGACGAGCTCCGGGCCGATCTGCTCGATGACGGCGAGGACGGCCTTCTCGACACCCTTGCCGAGGTAGCGGTTGGGGTCACCGTCGCGCAGTTCGATGGCCTCGAAGGCTCCGGTGGAGGCGCCGGACGGGACGGCGGCACGACCGGTGCTGCCGTCATCGAGGCCGACCTCGACCTCGACGGTGGGGTTGCCTCGCGAGTCGAGGATTTCCCGGGCTACGACGACGTCGATGGACGGCACGAGCATCTCCTTCATGGGATGTGACGCGGGTACGCGGGGCTGCTGGGCCTCGCGGGTACGGGGCCGCGGCGGCTCCGCGATGATGAGCCTAACCGGCTCCGGGGGATCGGCCAGCCGTCCGACCACCCCATGGACGGAACATGAACGGAACCCAGGGTAAACATTGTTCCCCCAGGGAACAAAAAGCCCCGCTCCGGTGCGTACGGGGGAAGACGCACCGAAGCGGGGAGCCCGTGGGGGACGGGGGTGGCCCTCGCGAGGCCTCCACTATGGAAGGCACGGATGTGAGGGCCCTGTGGTTCACCTACGAGCCGGCCGGGGTCTGGGGGAGGTTCCGGCCCGCCGGTGACCGGGGTCAGCCGCGGTACAGCCGCGTCAGCTGAGGTGCAGCTGCTGGCCCGGGAAGATGAAGTCGGCGTCGTCGATGATGTCCTTGTTCAGCTGGAAGAGCTTCTGCCAGCCGCCCTTGACGTCGTGCGCCTCGGCGATGGCGCTCAGGCTGTCGCCCTTGACGACCTTGTACTCGCCGTCGCCCTTCTTGACCTTCTTGCCGGTCGGGGTGGTGACGGTCTTCTTCGCGGCCGGCCGCTCCTGCGAACGGGAGGCCTGCTGGTTGTCGGTGGAGCGGGTGGAGGTCTCGCCGGAGCCGCTGGAGCTGCTGGAGTTGCCCGAGCTGCTGGAACCGCTGGACGAGCTGTCGCTGGAGCCGCCGCCGTAGGAGGCGTTGGACAGGCCCACACCGCAGACCGGCCAGGCACCCTTGCCCTGGCCCGCGAGGACCTTCTCGGCGATGGTGATCTGCTGGGACTTGGAGGCCTGGTCGGCGGTGGAGGCGTACGCCGAGCCGCCGTACGCGGCCCAGGTCGAGGCGGAGAACTGGAGGCCGCCGTAGTAGCCGTTGCCGGTGTTGATGGACCAGTTGCCGCCGGACTCGCACTGGGCGACCGTGTCCCACTCGGCGGAAGTGGCGGCAGAGGCGGAGCCGGCCGCCAGAAGCGGAGCGGCGACCGCGGCGCCGGTGACACCGGCGATGGCGACGACCCGGGTGGCCTTGGACGGACGGCGGTGCTTGCCCTTACCGGTAAACAGCATGCGTGATCCCCTCACCGACGCCTGCGAGGTGAGCTGTCGGGTTCGGGCCGGTTGAGTTGCCCGGCCGTACGTCCCTCTCGGGCGGCGTACGGCTTCACCCCAAGCCGCTCCGGACAACTGCCCGGTGCGGCACTTACCTTGGGTCCCCCGCTCCTGCCTACGGCGCTTGATAGCGACGACTGTTCCCGTACGGCCGTTGGCAGGATTCGGCGTTGCGACCGGCGGGGCCCACTGTGGCGGGCGATGACGACCGTAAACAGCTGATCCTCTGAAATACAAAGACGATCAGGGCTTCTGAGACCTTTGTCTCACCGCATTGATAAAGGACATTCAGCGCGAAACCAGGACGTGAACTCCGGTTAGTTTTGCCCGGGTTCGCTACCTACCGCAAGGGTCTGACCGGGAAGGATGAGGCCCGAGTCCGCGTCAAGGAAGGACTCGGTCCCGGCGGGATCCGCGGACTGCCCGCCGGCGAGGTCGAGGGAGTCGGTGACACCCCAGAGGACACCCCCGATGCCGCCGGCGTACGAGCCCTCGGCCTTGCCGCGGTGCCGGCCGGTACCGACGGAGGCCTCACCTTCGGTCGCATCGACCCCTTTTGCCGCACTCTGCCCGGAGTTGCCCCGCTCTCCACCTACTACGGAATCTGTGGGTGAACTGTCGCCCTCCTTCACGTCACCCGCACCGGGCGACGAGGAGGAAGGGGACGGCGAGGTGACCGACCCGGCGGGGTCGGTGGGGTCGGCAGAGCCCGTCGTCGCCCCGGCGGACGGCGTGGGGGACGGCGACGAGTCGGAGGCCCCGGGCGAGGCCGGGGAGCCGGTGGAGGGAGATGCCGAGGGCGTGGGCGACTCCGAAGCCGAGGAGGAGGAAGAGGAGTCCGACCCCGACCCCAGGCCCAGACCCAGACCCAAGCCCGAACCCGCGGTCGATTCCGAGGTGTCACCCTCGGCCACACCGGTGTCGACACCGGCCGATCCGGTGTCCTTGCCGAGCCCGGACAGCAGCGCACAGGCCTCCCAGGCCCCCGCGCCCTGGTCGGCGAGGATCTTCTCGCCGACGGCGATCTGCTGCGAGCGGCTGGCCTGGTCGGCGCTCGTGGCATACGCGAGGCCGCCGTACTTCTCCCAGTCCGCCTGGGTCAACTGGAGCCCGCCGTAGAACCCGTTGCCGGGGTCGGCACTCCAGGAACCGCCGCTCTCGCACTCCGCGACCCGGTCCCAGGTGGTACCGCTGGCCGCACTGGCCCCGGTCGCGCCGAGCAGCGGAATCGCGATGGCGGAGCCTGCCACGCCGGCCGAGACAAGCAGAGCCGGGGCCTGACGGGGGCGACGGTGACGACCGTTCCCGGAGAGCATGCGATTGCCTTTCACGAGACAGCGAGGAGCGGTGCGACAGATGATGCAAGGCATCGCACTGGTGCACGAACGTATCGACAGGCGATCACTTGTCACAAGTTAATGCCGCACAGATCACGTGAAGATCACATTGTTGAGGGAGTGTCACCTTCTCGCGAACTCCTACGACCCCTCCGGCGCCGCGCGCCCGGTTCCGCGAACCGGCGTGAACTCGACGGGCAGGGTACGCAGTCCTCGCATGATGAGCCCACCCCGCCACCTCAACTCGGCCGGGTCCGCGCCGAGTTGCAGGTCAGGGAGACGCGTGAGGAGGGTGGCCAGCGCGCTGCGCCCCTCCAGTCGGGCGAGCGGGGCGCCGAGGCAGTAGTGGATGCCATGGCCGTATCCGAGGTGCTGGTTGTCCCGGCGGCCGAGATCGAGGGTGTCGGGGTCGGCGAACCGCGCCGGGTCCCGGTCGGCGGCGGCGAGGACGACCAGGACGGGGTCGCCGGCCCCGATGTCCTGTCCGCCGATGCTGAGCGGCCGGGTGGCGAAGCGCCAGGTGGCCAGCTCAACGGGGCCGTCGTAGCGGAGGAGTTCCTCGATGCCGGTTTCGAGGAGGGAGGAGTCCTCGACGGCGAGGGAGGCCTGGAGGCGGGCGCGCTGCTCGGGGTGGGTGAGCAGGGCGTAGACCCCATTGCCGATCAAGTTCACTGTGGTCTCAAAACCAGCGAACAGGAGGATGAAGGCCATGGCGGCGGCCTCGTTCTCGGTGAGGTGCTCGCCGTGGTCGGAGGCGCGGATGAGCCCGGAGATGAGGTCCTCGCCGGGTTCGGGGACGTCGGACAGCGCCTCGCGCTTGCGGTGGATCAGCTCGGCGAGATAGCCCCGCATCTTCTTGACGGACCGGGCGACCCCGCCCCGGGGCCCTCCTCCGTGCCGGATCATCATCCCGGCCCAGTCCCTGAAGTCGTCCTGGTCCTCACGGGGTACGCCCAGCAGATCGCAGATCGCGTAGATGGGCAGTGGGAAGGCGAAGTCGTGGATGAGATCGGCGGAGCCGTTCGCCGCGAACCGGTCGATGAGATCGTCGGTGAGTTCCTGCACCCGGGGCGCGAACTCGGCGACCCGTCGCGGAGTGAACGCCTTGGCGACGAGCCGCCGCAGCCTGGTGTGGTCCGGCGGATCGATGTTGAGCAGATGCGTCATCAACTCGGCCTTGCGCTCCCCGGGGATACCGGTCTTGCCCTTGGCGTGCGCGGGCTCGTCGTGATGCGCGGGGTTCTTGGAGAGCCGGGGGTCGGCGAGGGCCTGCTTGGCATCGACGTAACGGGTGACGAGCCAGGCCTCCACGCCGCTGGGCAACTTGGTCCGGTGCACGGGCGCGTGCTCACGGAGCCAGGCGTAGGCGGGGTAGGGATCCGTCGCGAACTCCCAGGTGAAGAGTTCGGGAGCGGGGGTCGGGGGCGTGGCGGGGGGCTGGTTGGTCACCCGGTGACGGTATCGGGAGGGCGGAGGCCCTCAGCGAGGCCCTGGTCGGCGCCGACGCGGCCGCACTCTCCGGCACACCTCCCCTCCCCCGCGCCCCCGACCACCACGCCTCAGCACAGGCCCCGGCCCCGGCCCCGGGGCGACGGTACCTACGGCCGGGCCCGGTTCAGGGCGCTGTCACTCCCCAGCAGTCGCCCCGGCCACCCCTTCCCTCACCCGCACCGCATCCCGATAGGCCCGCGCTGCCGCCCGCAGCGCCGCCTCCGGGTCCACGCCCTCCGTCTCCGCGCGTACCGCCATCTCCAGCAGTTCGTATCCGATGCCCTCGCCCTGCGGCAGCGGGACGTCCAGGCCCGCCGTGTGCACCCGCGACGCCAGCTTCGCGGCCAGTGCGAGGCCCGGCTGGCCCAGGGGCACGCCGTCCGTCACCGACTCCCGCCGCTTCTCGACGGCCTTGGTGCGCAGCCAGTGCTCCTTGACGTCCTCCGGTGTGGACGCGGTCTCGTCGCCGAAGACGTGCGGGTGGCGGTGGATCAGCTTCGTGACGATGCCGGCCGCCACGTCGTCGATCGAGAACGGGGCGGTGCCCTCCTCGCCTTCCTCCTCGATGCCCTCCTCGGCGATGCGCGCGTGGAAGACGACCTGGAGAAGGACGTCCCCCAGCTCCTCCCGCAGCTCGTCCCGGTCGCCGTCCTCGATCGCCTCGACGAGTTCGTACGCCTCCTCGATGCCGTACTTCGCCAGGCCCTTGTGGGTCTGGCGGGAGGACCACGGGCACTCCAGGCGGATGCGGTCCATGACCTGGACGAGGTCGAGGAGGCGGGCGCCGGGGAGGTCGTAGGAGGCGGGGAGGAGTTCCAGGTCCGGCATCCGCACGCGGCCGGAGCCCGCGAGGCGTGCCAGGCCGTCCGTGAGGGCCGGGTCGCCCTCGCCCGTCGTCACGACCACGACCGTCCGGCCTCCGGCGCAGGCGTCGATCAGCTCCTCGGCGGTCGGGGCGATCTCGGCGACCGGTATGCCGGCGTCCCGCAGATACGGGAGCTGCGGATGCGTACCGTCCGCGCACAGCACCCGGTCGGCCGCGTGCAGCGTCTGCCAGGCGGGCCAGGACAGCAGGCCTGGCGCGACGCGGTGGCTGGTGGTGAGCAGGACGACACGACCGGGGTCGGTCTCCGTCTCCGGAGCGGTCTCGAAGCCGCTGGTTGCGTTCACTCTCCGAACGTAACCCACGCCGCCGACAGCCCCGCCGGTTGTCCACAGGCCTGACGCCCCTGTGCGCACCGGTGCCCGTACGCTCGTACGCCCGTACGGGCAACCGTCACACCATGGCCGTCACACCGTGGTCGTCACGCCGTGTCCTGGGCCGTCTGTGCCGCCGTGATCTCCCGTAGCCAGGGTGTCTTCGCGTCGACGCGGCTGCTCTTCTGGACGTCCCAGCTGCCGTAGCGCGGGTTGAGGTCGACGTCGAGGGTCTTCGAGGCCTCGGACATCGCCTTCCAGAACGTGGCCTGGCCGTCCGGCGAGTTCATGTCGGCGCCGAGCGCGGCGGCCAGTTTCTGGGCCACGATCTCGGTGTGCAGGCTGTCGTCGAGGCGTGCCGGGGCGACGCCGTACTGCTGGAGCCAGGCGTCCGTCAGCGCCTTCGCGCTGCCCGCCTGCTGTTCCAGGGAGGCGCGCAGGGTCTGGACGTCCTTGCGGGTCACGGTCACGCCCGCGTTCTTCGCGGCCTGGTTCAGGACGCGGTCGAGGACCATCGTGTGCAGGGTGTCCCGGGTGAGGCTGCCGGTTCTGGCGACGGCCTGCGCGTACTGGGCCTGGTCCGCGGTGGCCGCCCGCTGCGCCGCGCGTACCTCGTTCACCCTGCTCTCCAGCTGCGCGACCGTGATCCGCTGCCCGCCGACGACGGCCGCCGCGCCGGGGTGCGCGTCGTTTCCGCAGGCGGTGAGGAGGGGTGCCGCGGCGACGATCGCGGCGGAGAGGAAGAGCGCGGTGCGACGACGGCGGTGCACGGAAGCCTCCTGAGGAGATTGTGCGGCGGTGCACAAAGTCTTGCGGTGATCGATGTTAGGCAGTGGCCGGGCTCCGGCCAAGCCATTCGACCAACGATTCACCGGGACTTCGGGCACCGCCATGCCCGCCGTGCCCGCCCTGGCGGCCTCAGCCGGTGATCGCCACCGGTGCGTCCCACGCGTTGCGGTCCACGGTGATCGTGTAACCGCCGCGCGTCTCCTTGCTGTTGACCATGTACTGGTGGGCCCGGCTGTGGTTGGTCCACTGGGTGGCGGCGAAGGGCCAGTCCGCGGTGGTGGTGTTCTGCTTGTCCCACAGGGCGTACCACATGTTGCCCGGCAGGTTGGTGCGGTCGGTGGCCTGGGCGATCGCCTTCGCGCTGGAGCTGGTGAAGCCGTAGTAGCCGGTGCGGTACGTCTTGGCCTGCAGCGTCTTGTCGAAGGCGCGTACGTACGTCAGTACGGCGTCGTTGCACGCCTTGTTCGTGATGTCGTACGACTCCATGTCGAGGTAGACCGGGCTGCCGGCCTTCATACCGAGCGCCGAGGCCTTCGTCACCGCGTCCGCCGCGTCCGTCGCGCCGAGGGAGGCGGCCGTGGCGGCGGTGATCTTCTCGGGGCTGGAGCCGGTCTGGCAGGAGGGCTGGGCGCCGACGTACAGGGGGATGAGTTTCCAGCCCTGTGCACTGACCGACTTCACCCAGGACGCGGTGAGGTTGGGCTGGGCGCAGCCGCGGTTCTTGCCGCCTATGTAGACGGCTGCGGCACCGTAGAAGTTGTTGGTGCGCCAGGCCTTCATCGCGGCGAGGGAGGGCGCGGTGCAGGTGTCGAACGCGCGGCCGGTGTAGGTGCGCTGGGCGGGCCAGGTGGTGGCGGCCATCGACGACTGCGCGGCGATCCCGGCCCCGGCGACGACGGCCGCGCCGGCCGCCGCCCAGGTGACGTATCGGCGCTTCTTGGACTGCCGGTGACTGGACACCACGTGGACCCACCCCTGGTTCTATGACACGGAAGCAGGTCGCAACGTAACCGGCGCCGTTCCCGTGTTCGGGAAAAACCGGCTCCGGAGGCCTACAAAATTCCCTCAAGCCACGGCAAACACTAGCCGCGCACCTGTCCCAGCCACTCCAGTGTCCGCCGGATCTCCGCCGCCAGTGGGTGCCCGGGGCCGCGGGTGCGTTCCACGTCGTGGAGGAGGCGGGCGAGGGTGTCGCGGGCGGCGGTGCGGTCGCCGAGGGCGAGGAGGAGGTGGCCGATGCGGCGGCGGACGTCCAGGGCGAGTTCCGGGTCGCCGGCGACGTACTGGTTCTCGTAGTACGGCAGCAGGGCGCGGTACTCGGCGAGGGCCGCCGCGGGTTCGCCGAGCTGTTCGAGGCACTGGGCGGCCTCGTAGCGGAAGCGCAGCGCCTGGGGGTCGGCCTGGCCTGCCTCGGCGGCTCGTTCGTCGGCGAGGCGGCGCAGTTCGGGCAGGGCGCGGCGGTACTGGCCGTCGTCCATGAGGGTGGCCGCGTACTGCTTGCGCAGGGTGCGGACGACCGGGGAGTGCTCGCCGTGCTGTTCGGCGGCGGCGGGCAGGATCCCGCCGAGGATGTCGACGGCCTGGGTGATCCGGCCCTCGCCGAGGAGGCGTTTGACCTCGTCGACGGCTCTGGCGACGTCGGGTCTGTCGGCGGCCGGGGCTGCCGTCGGCTGGGGCGCGGGGGTGCGGGCGCGGTCCGGCCAGGGGGCGTGCGGGCGCAGGAAGGGGCGCGTGGGGTCGAGGGGTGCCCCGGTGGGCATCCCTCGCTCCGGGAGGAGCAGCGCCAGGTGCTCGTACACCTCCTGCGCGGAGGCGGGCCGGTGCTGCGGGTCCTTGGCGAGCAGCCGCAGGACCAGCGCTTCCAGCGAATCGGGTACCTCGGGTCTGAGGCGGCGCACGGGCAGTGGCGGCTCGTACAGGTGCCGGTGGAGCACCCCGAGGGCCGTCGAGCCGGAGAACGGCACGTCCCCGCTGAGGAGTTCGTGGAGGAGTACGCCGAGTGCGTACAGGTCCGTGTACGGGCCGACCGCGCCGCCCATCGCCTGCTCGGGGGCCATGTAGGCGGGCGAGCCGATGGGTGAACCGGTGTGGGTGAGGCGGGTCGTGTCCGTGTCCATGACGGAGGCGACGCCCAGGTCGAGGACGGTGACCGTGCCGTCCTGCTTCACCATCACGTTGCGCGGCTTGAGGTCGCGGTGGACGATCGGCACGGCGTGCACGGCGCTCAGCACGGCGCACAGTTGCGCGGCCACCGCGACCGCCCACTGCCAGGGGTAGGGGTCGTGTTCGGCGAGGTGGTCGGAGAGGTCGGCGCCGTCGACGTACTGCATGACGAGGAACAGTTCCTCGCCCTCGCTGCCCGCGTCGTGGACCGTGACCAGGCCGGGGTGGTCGACCTGCGCGGTCACCCGGCACTCGCGCACGAAGCGGCGCCGCAGTTCGTCGGCCTCCTGGCCGGCGACCTTGTCCGGGCGCAGCAGTTTCACGGCCACGCGCCGGTCGAGCCGCTGGTCGTACGCGGTCCACACCTGGCCCATGCCGCCCTGTCCGATGAGCGTGGACAGTTCGTACCGGTCGGCGATGACACGGCCCGTCGCCACGCTCACCGTCCGCCCTCGGGGTTGCCGTTGCCGTTCTGGCTGCCGTCTCCGCCGCCGTTGCCATTGCCGTTGCTGTCGTGCTTGCGCAGGTAGTCGCTGAGCTCGTCGAGTTCGGCGCGCACCTGGTCGATGCGGGCGGGCGCGGGGCGCTGCGGCGGGGGCGGTACGGGGCCCTGCGCGACGGGCGGCCGGGGTGCCGGAGCCTGGGGCTGGGGCTGGGGTATCGGCGTGTGGGGCATGGGGGGCTGCTGCTGCGGCCCGGTCTGCATGTTCGCGTACGGCGACGGGGGCGGGTAGCCGTACCCGGGGGGCACGGTCGAGGCCTGCGCCTGCGGGTAACCGGCGTACGGGTGCTGCCAGTTGCCGTGCCGTATGTCCATGACCAGGAAGTACGCGCTGGCCAGGGCGCCCAGGATCAGCACGACGGCGAGGGCGATGTCGCCCTTGACGTTGCTCTCGTCCACCGTGCCGACCACCGCGAGGCACACGATGGACAGCGGCAGACTCGCCCAGGCCGCCGCCCAGTTGAACCACCGGCCGCGCAGGAAGGCGACGCGGAACAGCGGCAGGCACGCGAAAAGGCCGCACGAGAGGAACCCGGCTGCGGCGATCAGCACGCGCAGGGTGATGACGGTGCCCGCGCTGCGGGTGGGCGGCGGCGCGCCGGGGCCGTACATGACTGCTCCTGGACCGGGTGATGCCGACGGGGACGGGCGTACGAGTGACAGGTTCGATGTCGGAGTTCGAGCGTATAGGCCGACACCGACAACAGGTCCGGGTTGTACCGAACCGTTGTCGTCCTGTCGTCCCGCCGCCCCTTGTTGTCCTGCGGTCCTGCCGCCCCGCATCGCGGCTCGGGAACCGTCGGATCAGAGCGGCATCGGCACGTCAGTCGGGCGCGACGGTCCCGTCCGTCAGCCCGTCGTACATGCCCCGTACGAGCTGTCCGCCGAGCCGGCTCGCGCGGCGCAGGGCCTCCTCGAACTCGGCGAGCGCCCTGAACCGCGCGCCGTAGCGCCGCTGTTCGTCCAGCGGCAGTCGGGGCAGTTGCAGTCGGCGCACGTCGAGCCGGGTCGCGGTGGACGCGTAGCTGCTGGCCTGGCGGTTGTTGGCGGTGCCGCGCAGGAAACCGGCGAGGAACCACGGGTCGAGGGCGGCCGGATCGGGCCGCAGGAGGACGAGGCTGCGGCCGAGAACGGCCCCCGCGGTCGCGTCGTCGACCACGCGCGCGACGGATCCGCCGCCGAGGATCGGCACGACGACGTCGCCCGCCGCCACCCGCACGGCCGCCTCGTCGCTCTCGGGCAGTGTGCCGGAGGGAGCGGTTCCGGCGAGGACGTCCTGGTCGGTGAGCACGGGCACGCGCGCGTGGCCGCCGTTTCCGCCGGTACGCATCACCAGGGCGCCCCCGCGCGCGAGTTCGCCGATGGTGATGAGCGGCCAGCGCCCGGGCTGTTCCTCGGTGGGTCCGGCGGGGGCGGGCGGAGTGAGGTCGACGGTCAGCCGCAGGGTCTCGCCCAGGCGCTCCCGTACGTCGCTCAGGTGCTCGCCGTCGCCCGCGGTGGCGAGCGGGAGGTGGCGGGCCGGGGCGAGGTCGACGTCGTCGTCGAGGAGTTCGATGACGGGCACGGAACGCGCCACCCCGGGCTGCTCGACCGCCGTGCCGGCTCGCTCGAAGGGCCGCCAGGCGCCGAGAACGGCGGTGCGCACGGCCTCCCAGTCGAGCCCCCCGCGCCCGCTGTGCTCGGCGACCGTCCCCGTGTCGGCGAGCAGCACCTCGGGCTGCGCGGGCGCCTTGTCGGGCCGCCGCAGCACCCACAGGTGCAGCGGGATGTTGTACGGGGGTGCCGCGCCGACCGGCAGCGCGATCACCGCGCGCAGCGCACCGCGCCGCAGCAGATCGGCGCGGATACGGCGCCCCGAACGCCGGGAGGCGGCGGCCGGCGGCATCAGCAGCACGGCGGTGCCGCCGTCCCTGAGCCGGGCGAGCGCATGCTGCACCCAGGCCAGCTCGGACTCGTTGCGGGCCGGGAACCCGTACTCCCAGCGGGCGTCGTAGGCGAGTTCGTCGTGCCCCCAGTTGCGCTCGTTGAACGGCGGATGGCAGAGGACCACGTCCGCCCTGAGCCCGGGGTACGCGTCCGCGCGGAGCGTGTCCCCGGCTGCCGTGCGTACGACCACGTTCCGGCCCTGGAGCGCGAGCCGGAGGGCGGTGAGCGCGGCCAGCTCCGGGGCACTGTCCTGGCCGTACAACTCCCGCTCGGAATCGTCCCGTTCGACCTCCCGCGCACCGCGCGCCGGAACGGCCCGCAGCAGCGCGCCGGTGCCGCAGGCCGGATCGAGCACGGTGCGCGCCGGGCCGGCGAGGTCCCCCATGAGCGCGGCGAGCTCGGCCGGGGTGAGCGTGTACTGCCGCGGGTTGGCGTCGAGATGCCGCCCGACCAGGAACTCGTACGCCTGCCGTGCCCCCATCTCGGCGGCGAGCTCGGCGACGCCGCGGAGGAGGGGGACGGAGGGGAGGAGTTCGGGGCCGGTGGGGGTGTGTACGGCGGGGGCGGCTGCGGAGGTGCCGGCGACGCTGCCGCTGTGTACGGGGGGCTCGCTGTGCACGCGGGGCGGGGCGGGGGTGGTGTGAACGCCGGATGCGGGAGGGGACGTGTGCACACCGGCTGCGGGAGCAGCGGCGTGTACGCCGGGCGGAGTGTTCACAGCACCCTGGATGTTCACGCCCCCCGGCTCGTTCACAGCCGACGCACCACGCTCACCCGGAAGGGTGTGAACCCCCCGAACATCAGTCGGACTGTGAACCCCTTGCGCGGCGGGAGCCGTGTGAACTCCCCGCGCGGCAGGCGAGGTGTGAACCCTGCGCCTCCCCGCGACGCCGAACCGCGGGGCGATCACCTGCTCCAGCGTGCCGGGGAGGCGGGCGGCGAGGCGCTCGTCGGAGACCGCGCCGAGCTCCAGCCAGACGGTCGGGCGGTCGTGGATGAGCAGCAGGACGCAGCCGGCGTGGACGAGGGCGGTGGCCGGGCCCTCGGGGTGGCCGACGAGTTGCTGCCAGACACGTTCACGGAGGGGCACTTCGGCGAGTTTCCCCTGGCGGCGGAGCCAGGACTCGACCTCGGCGAGGGCGAAGGCGGGGCTGGTCTCGGTGCCGCCGACCGGCTTGGGGAAGTCGGCGTGACGGCGGCGCCAGTTGCTGACGGCGGCGCGGCCGACGCCCGCGAGCCGTGCGATGCCGGCGGCGGTCACTTCCGTGGCGTTGTCCTGCACGCTCCGCGCTCCCCTCGTCCCGTGCACGGCTTCGGCGTTCCCGCGTACGGCTCTGATCTCCGTACACAGTCCTGGTCGTGCAGCCCTCGATCCACTGTGACGCCGAGCATACCGACGTACGCAAGATCTACCCATTCACGCCGTGTACACGAAGCATCGCGTGAATCGTGTTGACTCGGTTCACACGCTCTGCTGTTATTGACCCAGCGAACGAGCATCCGCCGGAAAGAGGCGGGCGCGCCCTTCTCTCGCTGTCCCCAGCCGGGCGGCGGTGGCGAAGCGCCGGGGACTGCGCCACCGCCGCCCACCCTTCCCAGCTCCACCCGGCTCGTCCCTCACCACCGTCACCACGAAAACTCGGAGGAACTCCCATGCACCGAAGCACACTTGCCGCCCTCTGCCTCACCGCCGTCACCGTCGCCGGGGTCGCCGGCTGCCAGAGCGGCGACAGCGAGCCGTCCGGCCGGGCGGCCGAGAAAACAGCCGGTAAGACGGCGGACAAGACGGCCGCCAAGCCGAAGGACCCGTTCGCCGGACTGACCGCGAGCGAGATAGCCGAACGATCGCTGACAGCCACCTCGGGTGCCTCGTCGCTGCGCATGACGGGCAATGTCCCGGACGACGAGAGCGGGGGGACGATCCGGATCGACATGGCCCTCGACAAGCGGGGCGACTGCGTCGGGACGATGAGCATGAACCGTGAGGGCAAGGCCGAGCTCGTGAAGTCCGGCACCACCCTCTACATGCGGTACGACGAGAAGTTCCTGCGGGCGCAGAGCCAGGGTTCGTCGAAGGAGGAGACCGACGCGGTCGTGGCCATGCTGGCCGGAAAGTGGACCAAGATGTCCGCGACCGGCTCCGACGCCAAGGACCTCGCGGACTTCTGCGACCTGGACAGCGTGCTCGCCGACTTCAAGGAAGCCGATTCCGGGCCCGGCTTCGGTGTGACGCGGGATGGCACGACGACCGTCGGCGGTGTGCCTGCCGTCGTCGTCACGGAGAAGGACGGCAAGGACAAGTACACGATGTACGTCGCCAGCAAGGGCAAGCCCTATCTCCTCCAGGTCGACAGCAAGTCGGCGAAGGACCCGGGGACCATCGTCTTCAGTGACTACGACAAGCCTGTCGCAGCCCGGAAGCCCAGCGGCGAGATCCTCGACCTGGACGCGCTGGGCGGCTGAGCCCGGCCGCCGGACCGCTGGTCACAGGGTGTGGCGCATCCACACGTTGGGCTCCACATAGACCCCGTACCCGTGCTCGATGTCGCACCGCACCGGCACCAGTGCCCCGGGTACCTCCACCTCGCCGTCGCTGTCGAAGGGCAGGCCCGTCCAGGCGCGCCACTCCTCCAGCGAGGCCGCGACGCACATCGACGCAGGCGCCACGGCGACAATCGTGGCGCCGGCCCGGGCATGCACACGCAGCCAGGGATCGTAGGGCAGACCGTCCTCGCGCACCCGGTGGGCGTACTCGGCGATCGGCGTCCGAGGCTCCAGGTGCTTGGCGCTGGGCCGCACCGGGGCGACGACCTCGCGGAAACCGTGCGCGGCGGCGTTGTCCCGCATCGCCGCCAGCATGCGTCCGGACAGTCCCGTGCCCTGCGCGTTCGGGGAGACGACGATCGAGATCGCGCTCACCGTGTCCGGACGGGTACCGGCGCGCAGGTCCTGGAACGCCCACACCAGCACCTGGTCCCAGCCACGCGCGGGCAGTTCGCCCCCGCCCCGGCCGTCGGCGGCGAGCGCGAAGGGCACACTGTAGGCGTGCGCGACGACCTCGCCCCGCTCGTCCTCGGCGAACAGGACGTGCTCCGGGAGTTCGGTGGCGATCCGGTCGTAGTGGGCGTTGCCCGTGAAGTCGTGCTGCATCAACTCGGGCCAGGTGTCGGGCATTTCGACGACCTGGCGATACATCTCGGGGCGCTCGGCGAGGGACGAGACCTTCAACTCCATGGGCGAAACGGTAACCGGATCGCGCACTGCACCCCAGCCCCCGGGCGACACCCTCCAGCCCGGAGCGGACCCATCCAGCCAGGGCCAGCGCCCTCCAGCCCGGAGCGGACCCATCCAGCCAGGGCCAGCGCCCTCCAGCCCGGAGCGGACCCATCCAGCCAGAGTCGGCGCCCTCCAGCCCGGAGCGGTCCTATCCAGCCCGAGCCGACACCCTCCAGCCCGTCCGGCGATTGAGGACAAGGCCCGTTCAGGGCCGGAGCGGGGGCCTGGGGGCGGCAGCCCCCAGCAGACGCCCACACCAACGCCGGTCCACCAACCCCACCGGCACCAAAACTCAGCTCGCGTGGAACCGCGCGGGCGCCTCCGTCGGATTGCCGCCGGCCGGCAGCTTCTGCCCGGCGCACCCCGACAGCACCTTCTTCATCGCGGTCTTCTCCGCCTCCGTGACCCACAGCTCGTACTTCTTCTTCACGGCGACCTGGTTGGCGACATACGTGCAGCGGTACGCCTTGTTCGGCGGCAGCCAGGTCGCCGTGTCACCGTCCCCCTTGCTGCGGTTGGTGCTCGCGTCGACGGCACGGAGGTTGAGCGGGTCGTTGGCCAGCGCTATGCGCTTGCTGGCGTCCCAGTACTTGGCGCCCTTCTGCCAGGCGTCCGAGAGCGCGACGATGTGGTCTATGTCGACCTCGCTGCGGCCCCGCGTGAACGTAACGTCCTTGCCGCTGTAGGGGTCCGGATCCAGTTTCCCCGCCGCCACCTTGCAGCCGCCGCTGCGGAACCGCACATCGACCAGGTCCCGTTTGAGGATGTCGTCGCGGGTGTCGCACTTGTTGGAGTCGGTGTCCGCCCACGCGGTGCCGAACCGGTCCCGGGCGTATCCCGTCTTGGGCGCCCGCCCCTTCACGGTCAGCGAGTCGACGGCGGCGAGCGCCGCGCCCCCGCCGGTGCCTCCCCCGCCTGCCGCACCGCTCGCGCTCTCGTCGGGCCCTGCGGACCCCAGGGTCTCGCCCTTGCACCCGCCGACGCCGAACACCACCACGAGTACGACGGCGGCGACGCCCCCACCCCTAAGACACACCACGTTGCGCCCCTCCCCTACTGCCCGTTCCCGTCCCCGCCCGCTACTGCCAGTTCCCCCGCTCGCCCGCAGTAGTCCGCCGGTCGCCAGGCTATCGGCCGGACTTCCCCCACCACAGGGGCGCCCACCGGCACTCAAGGGGCATATTCCGCATACCGGGCGTATCGTCGATGCTGACTCACCTCCGGAAGGAGCTCTGGATGGGCATCTTCGACAAGTTCAAGGACCAGATGCGCGGCAAGACGGGACAGAAGGTCTCCGACACCGCGGAGAAGAAGGTCAACGAGAAGACGGGCGACAAGTACACGAGCCAGGTCGACGACGCGCAGCAGCGGGTCGAGGGCGCGATGGGTATGGATCGCGATCGCGACAGGCCCGAACAGCCTTAGCCCCGGAGGTCCCCGAAGCCTGAGACAAAGGGAGAAGCCGCCCGCACCCCTCAACGGGCCACGGGCGGCTTCCTCTTGTCGCTTCCTGCGCGCTCACGCCCTCGCGCAGGACCTCCAACTCACGACCTCACCCTCACCCTCACCCACACTCACGACCCGAGGATCGAAGCGAGGAACTCCCCGGTCCAGCCGAGCAACTCCCGCCCGACCAAGGGCTTTCCGCCGACCTTCGCCGTCTTGGGGCGCGGTACGAGGATCTGGTGTGCGGTCGGCTTGATGACCGTCCCCGGGTAGAGACGCTTGAGCCGCAGCTCCTGCGACTCCCTCAACTCCACCGGCGAGAAGCGGATGTTGGTGCCCTGGAGCACGATGTCACCGACTCCGCAGGCACGCGCGAGCATCCGCAGCCCCGCCACGAGCAGCAGGTTCTCGACCGGCTCGGGCAACTTGCCGTAACGGTCGACGAGTTCCTCCCGTACGGCCTTGATGTCGGCCTCGGTGTTGGCGGAGGCGATGGACCGGTAGGCCGCGAGGCGCAGGCGCTCGCCGGGGGCGTAGTCGTGCGGGACGTGGGCGTCGACCGGGAGCTCGATCTTGACCTCCAGCGGCGGCTCCTCCTCCACTCCGCCCTCCAGTGAGGCCCGGTAGTCCGCGACGGCCTCGCCGACCATCCGTACGTACAGGTCGAAGCCGACTCCCGCGATGTGACCGGACTGTTCGCCGCCGAGGAGGTTTCCGGCGCCACGGATCTCGAGGTCCTTCATGGCGACGTACATGCCCGCGCCCATCTCGGTGTGCTGGGCGATGGTCGCGAGCCGCTCGTGCGCGGTCTCGGTCAGAGGCTTCTCCGGGGGATAGAGGAAGTACGCGTACCCGCGCTCCCTCCCTCGCCCGACTCGCCCGCGCAGCTGGTGGAGTTGGGAGAGACCGAAGTTGTCCCCGCGCTCCACGATGAGGGTGTTGGCGTTGGAGATGTCGATGCCGGACTCGACGATCGTCGTCGACACGAGGACGTCGTACCGCTTCTCCCAGAAGTCGACGACGACCTGCTCCAGCGCCTGCTCGGACATCTGGCCGTGGGCCGTAGCGATCCGTGCCTCCGGGACGATCTCCCTCAGCCGCGCCGCCGCCCGGTCGATGGACTCGACACGGTTGTGGATGTAGAAGACCTGGCCCTCGCGCAGGAGTTCACGGCGGATCGCGGCGCCGATCTGCTTCTCCTCGTACGGGCCGACGAAGGTCAGCACCGGGTGACGCTCCTCCGGCGGCGTGGTGATCGTCGACATCTCGCGGATGCCGGTGACCGCCATTTCGAGCGTACGGGGGATGGGCGTCGCGGACATCGTGAGCACGTCGACGTTGGCGCGCAGCTTCTTCAGCTGCTCCTTGTGCTCGACGCCGAACCGCTGTTCCTCGTCGACGATGACGAGTCCGAGGTCCTTGAACCTGGTCTCGGAGGAGAACAGCCGGTGCGTGCCGATGACGACGTCCACCGAGCCCTCCCGCAGGCCCTCCAGGGTGGCCTTCGCCTCGGTCTCCGTCTGGAAGCGGCTCAACGCCCGCACGTTGACCGGGAATTGGGAGTAGCGCTCACCGAAGGTGCCGAAGTGCTGCTGTACGAGGAGAGTCGTGGGGACGAGGACGGCGACCTGCTTGCCGTCCTGGACTGCCTTGAAGGCGGCGCGGACGGCGATCTCCGTCTTGCCGTAGCCGACGTCGCCGCAGATCAGGCGGTCCATCGGGACCGTCTTCTCCATGTCGTCCTTGACCTCGGCGATCGTGGTCAGCTGGTCGGGCGTCTCCACGTACGGGAAGGCGTCCTCCAGCTCGCGCTGCCAGGGTGTGTCGGGCCCGAAGGCGTGCCCGGGGGCCGCCATGCGCGCGCTGTACAGCTTGATGAGGTCGGCGGCGATCTCCTTGACGGCCTTCTTGGCGCGCGCCTTGGTCTTCGTCCAGTCGGCGCCGCCGAGCCGGTGGAGGGTGGGTGACTCGCCGCCGACGTACTTGGTGATCTGTTCCAGCTGGTCGGTGGGGATGTAGAGACGGTCGCCGGGCTGGCCGCGCTTGGCCGCCGCGTACTCGACCACGAGGTACTCGCGGGTCGCGCCCTGCACGGTCCGCTGGACCATCTCGATGTACCGGCCCACACCGTGCTGCTCGTGCACGATGTAGTCGCCGGTTTCGAGAGTCAGCGGGTCGATGGTCTTGCGGCGCCGGGCGGGCATACGGGCGCCGTCCTTGCCGGCGGCCTTCTGTCCGGTGAGGTCGGTCTCGGTCAGCACGGCGAGCTTCAGCTTCGTGTCGACGAACCCGAAGTCGATCGAGCCGCACGCCACCTGCACGACGGAGGGCGTCAGGGAGGTCAGGTCCGACTCCAGGCGGGCCGCGATGCCCTCGCCGCCCAGCACCTCGACCGTACGGGCGGCCGGGCCGTGCGCCTCCGTGACGAACACCGTGCGCCAGCCGTCCGCGAGCCAGCCCTTGGTGTCGGCGAGCGCCTTCGCGGTGTCCCCGCGATAGGTCTCGGGCGCGTGCATGCCCAGTTTGAGCGTGTCCCCCGCCGCGTCAGCGGCAAACGAATCCGTCAGTTCCTCGTCGGCGGCGAACGGCGACACCGACCACCACATCATGTCCAGCTCGCGCGCCCGGTCCCGGACATCGGCGATGGACCACAGGGAGGCCGCGCCGACGTCGATGGGCGCCTCGCCGCCGCCCGCGGTGGCCGCCCAGGAGGCCTGCAGGAACTCCTGGCTGGTCGCCACCAGGTCGGCGGCCCGGGTCCGTACCCGCTCCGGGTCGCACACGACGGCCATGGAGCCCTTGGGCAGGACGTCGAGCAGCAGCTCCATGTCGTCGACGAGTACGGGAGCGAGGGACTCCATGCCCTCCACGGCGATCCCCTCGGCGATCTTGCCGAGCAGCTCCCCGAGCTCCGGGTGGGCCTCGGCGAGGGCGGCGGCCCGCTCCCTCACCTCGTCCGTGAGCAGCAGTTCGCGGCAGGGCGGCGCCCACAGCCCGTGCGCGGCGACTTCGAGGGAGCGCTGGTCGGCGACCTTGAAGTAACGGATCTCCTCGATGTCGTCGCCCCAGAACTCCACCCGCAGGGGGTGCTCCTCGGTGGGCGGGAACACGTCGAGGATGCCGCCGCGTACGGCGAACTCGCCGCGCTTCTCGACCAGCTCGACGCGGGAGTACGCGGCGGCGGCCAGCGCCTCGACGACGGTGCCGAGGTCGGCGGTCCTGCCAGTCCGCAGCGCGACCGGCTCCAGCTCGCCGAGCCCCTTGACCTGCGGCTGGAGTACGGAACGCACGGGGGCCACGACGACCGAGACCGGCCCGGTCTCCGGGTCGTCGGGGCGGGGGTGCGTCAGACGGCGCAGTACGGCGAGGCGGCGGCCGACGGTGTCGCTGCGGGGTGAGAGTCGCTCGTGCGGGAGGGTCTCCCAGGCCGGGTACTCGGCGACCGTGTCCGGTGGCAGCAGCGTTCTGAGGGCGGCGGCGAGATCCTCGGCCTCCCGGCCGGTCGCGGTCACGGCCAGCACCGGGCGCCCGGACTCGCGGGCCAGCGCGGCCACGGCGAAGGGGCGGGCGGCGGGTGGTCCGACCAGGTCGACGTGCATACGGTTGCCGTCGCCGGCGGCCTTGATCGCTTCCGCGAGGGCGGCGTCCTTGACTACGACGTCGAGCAGACCGTGCAGGCTCATTAGGGGGCTTTCGTGAGGGGTGGGTGGTCAGGGGTGGGCAACGCGAACCGCCCGACACGTCTGACGGGCCGGGGGGTGTCCAGGGTACGACGCCGCGCGGACAGGTGCGGCGCCTGTGGACAACGCGCGCCACACCGGCCTCCTGACCGGCTGCTGCGCCGAGTGCATCGAGCGGCGGTGGAAGCGCGGGCGTCGTGCGTTGTCAGTGCCGTCTCCTACGCTGCGGTTCCGATCGAACAGTTCAGATGGGGGAGGATCGAGGATGGGCGGCAACGCATGGAGCCACACGGGCCCGTATCAGCGTGACCTTGCGGCCGCGTTCCGGCAGGCTCAGGAAGAGACACTGGCACGGGACAACCACGGCTTCGAAGGCCGATCCATCGAGGAGCTGTGGCGCGATCCCGACTGGCACGAGTACATCCTCACCGGAGGCACGGGCACCGTGCTGGACTTCCCCCTCATGATCGACGCCACGGACACCGATGACGGCCCGTACATGCGGCCACTGACTGACGGTGAGGTACGTGCGTGGGCTCCCGACGCCCGACCCACCTACGCGGATTGGGACGACGCACTCGACAGCGAGCGGTTGGCCTTCCCTGACCGTGCCCAGGGAAACTGCACGGTGCTCTACCGCGACGGCCTGCCCGCGCAGATCGGTTACTGGGGAGTGACCGCCGACTAGCGGAACGGCACCGCGCCACATCAGATCCACCCTCGACCGAATGCCGTCCAGCATCCCGATGTAGCTCACCACGCTGGTGACGACGGCCACCGGAGCAGGTACCTCGTGGTGGACAGCCCGCTGAACCAACGTGAACCCACCTCACCACGAAGCCCGGCGCCGACGAGTCCGCAGACTCCCCGGCGCCGGGCCTTCCCCCGCTCCCCCGTTCCCCGTTCCCCCTGGCCGGTCAGTCCGTAGCGATCGCGTTCAGCACGTTCATCCGCCCCGCTCTGAACGCCGGCACCAGCGCCGCGATCAGACCCACGAAGGCCGACCCGACGAACACCCCGCCGATCGTCGTCCACGGGATCTCCAGGACCTTCAGGCCCTCCAGGGCGAGCAGCTGCTGAGCCGTCGCACCCCAGCCCATTCCCAGGCCGAGCCCCAGCAGCGCGCCGAAGAGGGCGATCACCACCGACTCCATCCGGATCATCCGGCGCAGTTGCCGCCGTGACAGACCGATCGCACGCATCAGGCCGATCTCCCGTGTCCGCTCCACCACCGACAGGGCCAGCGTGTTGACCACGCCCAGGACCGCCACCACGATCGCCAGGGCGAGCAGGCCGTAGACCATGTTCAGGAGCTGGCCGATCTGGTCCTTCAGTTCCTGCTTGTAGTCGGTCGTGTCACGGACCTGGTACTGCGGGTAGGGGTCGAAGGCCTTCTTCAGCGCCGCGTAGGCCGCCTCCTCCTGGCCCTTCTTCGCCGAGGCGAACATCAGGCTGTTCGGCGGGATCTTGTCGGCGGGCAGGTACTTCTCCATCGTCGCGATGGACAGGTACTGCGAGCCCTTGTCGATCGCCACGTCGTCGTCCGTGATCGCGGCGACCCTGAGCTTCGCCGTCGAGCCGCCCTTGAAGGCGACGGTCATCGTCTCGCCGACCTTCACGCCATGGTCCTTGGCGTAGCCGGAGCCCACCGACATGGCGTCCTTGCCGTACGCGGCACTCAGCGTGCCCGAGATGGTGGTGCGGCGCAGGTCGGAGGCGTACGTCGGGTCGGCGGCCGTCAGCTCGGTCTTCTCCGCCCTGCCGTCGGACGGGGTCAGAGTGACCTCGACCTCCTTGTAGCGGGTGACGTGGGTCAGGCCGGGCGTGTGCTGCATCGCCTTTTCCGCCTGCGGCACGATCCGCTGGTTGCCCTGGACGATGAAGTCCGCGCCGACCGAGGCGTCCAGCTCGCTCGTGGCCGAGGCGACCATCGACGAGCCGACCACCGAGAGGCAGGCGACCAGGGCCAGGCCGATCATCAGGGCGGCGCCGGTGGCACCGGTCCGGCGCGGGTTGCGCAGTGCGTTGCGCTCGGCGAGCCGGCCGACGGGCCCGAAGCCCCGCAGCAGTACGGCGCTGAGCACCCGTACGACGGCGCCCGCCAGGAGCGGGCCGATGATGACGAACCCGAGGAGCGTGAGTACGACGCCCGCGCCGAGGACCAGCGAACCGTCGCTCGCCTTGTCGGCGGTGGCGGCCAGGTAGAGGGCGAAGCCGCCGGCGCCCGTCAGGACGAGGCCGATGAGACCCCGTACGAGGCCCGCCCTGCCGTCGGCCGGGGTGCCGGCGTCGCGGAGTGCGGCCATCGGGGAGACCTTGCCCGCGCGGCGGGCGGGAAGGTAGGCGGCGAGGACGGTGACGACGACGCCGAGGACCAGACCGATCACCGGGGTGGTCGCCTTCACCGTCAGATCGTCGGTGGAGAGGTTCATGCCGGCCATCGACATCAGCTTCATCAGGCCGATCGCGATGCCGACCCCCGCGCCGACACCGAGGATCGATCCGACGAAGCCGAGGAGCAGCGCCTCCACGAGTACGGACCGGTTGACCTGACCGCGGGAGGAGCCGATCGCCCGCATCAGGCCGATCTCGCGGGTCCGCTGGGCGACCAGCATCGAGAAGGTGTTGATGATCAGGAAGATGCCGACCAGGAACGCGATCCCGGCGAAGCCGAGCATGGCGTACTTGATGACGTTCATGAACTCGCCGATGCCCTCCCGGTTCTCGTCGGAGTACTCCTTCTGCGTCTGTATCTTGAAAGCGCCGGCGGCCGTGAGCGTGCTGGTGACATTCTGTTTGAGCTGCGTGTCGGTGACCCCGTCGGCCGCCGTCACGTAGAGCTGGCTGAACCGCCCGGTGGCGCCCAGGAGTTCACGCTGTGCGGTGGCGGTGTCGAAGTAGACGACGGCCGCGCCGGGGTTGGTCACCTTGAAGGTGGCGATACCGACGATCCGCGCGCTGATGTCACCGGTCTGCGCGATGGTACGAAGCTCGTCGCCCATCTTCAGGTGGTGCTTGTCGGCTGTGTCGGCGTCGACCATCACCTCGGTGGGCCCGCGTGGTGCGTGACCGCTGGTGATCTCCATCGAACGCAGGTCGTTGCGCGTCCAGTTGCCCGCGAAGGTCGGCGCCCCGGTACTGGACCCCATGTTCTTGTTCTCACTGTTGACGACGGTCACGTTCATCGAACTGACCGCGCCCTCCACCGACTTGACGCCCTGGGCCTGCTGCGCCTTCGCCAGCACGGAGGCCGGCAGCGACTCCGGCACCCCGTTCTGCGGGGTTTCGTCGTTCTTGGCCGCCTTCGGCGACACCGTGACGTCGGGGGTGCCGACCGCGAACAGCTTGTCGAACGTCGTGTTCATGGTGTCGGTGAAGACGAGAGTCCCGCACACGAACGCCACCGACAGCAGCACGGCCACCGCCGACAGGGCCATCCGGCCCTTGTGCGCGAAGAAGTTGCGCATCGAGGTCTTCAGCACAGTCATGACGTACGCCCCCGCGCGTCGAAGTCCTTCATACGGTCGAGAACGCTGTCGGCGGTCGGCCGGAACATCTCGTCGACGATCCGCCCGTCGGCCAGATACAGCACCCGGTCCGCGTACGAGGCGGCCACCGGGTCGTGCGTGACCATCACGATGGTCTGCCCCAGCTCGTCCACCGAGCGGCGCAGGAAGCCCAACACCTCGGCGCCCGCACGGGAATCGAGGTTTCCGGTCGGCTCGTCACCGAAGATGATCTCGGGCCGCGCGGCCAACGCCCGTGCCACGGCGACGCGTTGCTGCTGGCCGCCGGAGAGCTGGTTGGGCCGGTGCTTGAGCCGGTCCTTGAGCCCGACGGTCTCGACGACCTGCGCCAGCCAGCCCTTGTCCGGCTTGCGGCCGGCGATGTCCATGGGGAGTGTGATGTTCTCCAGGGCGCTGAGCGTCGGCAACAGGTTGAACGCCTGGAAGATGAACCCGATCCGGTCCCGGCGCAGTTGCGTCAGCTTCTTGTCCTTGAGCCCGGTGATCTCGGTGTCGTCGAGGTGGATCTGGCCGGACGTCACGGTGTCGAGGCCTGCGAGGCAGTGCATGAGGGTGGACTTGCCGGAACCCGAGGGGCCCATGATCGCGGTGAACTGTCCCCGCGCGATGTCGACATCCACATGGTCCAGGGCGACGACGCGGGTCTCACCGGACCCGTACGCCTTCACGACCTGCCGTGCCCGTGCGGCAACGGCAGTACGCCCTCCAGTGCTCCCGTGCCTGGTGATGGTTACAGCCGATGTCACGGTATGTCTCCTAAGTCGGTCAGTATGGAGAGCGCACGGATACCCGGCGATGTGCTGCCCTGTGCTGCTCTGTATTGCTCCGCGCTGCTCCGCATCGCTCTGCGGTATGTGCATGAGTCTGCTGCTGGGAGGGGGTCCGGGTCTCTGGTGCCCAGCGCAGTCTTCTGCGGGGGAAAACCCCACCCCCGAAGTTCAGGAACGCCGTCCCCAGCGGCATAAAGCCAGGTTAAGGACGGCCCGCCCCCCGTCTCCTCCTCCGTCGGTACGAACCCTCCCCGAGCCGTAGTAAGGAGGTACCCCTAGGGGCCGTCCACCCCTCGGTGGAGCGGGTCTCGGGGTTGCTCCACCCTCCGCCCCGGCCACGCTCCACCCTCCCGCCGTGTGAGGGGCAAGTGGCAGAGTGGTCGCCGACAGATAGATGCAGGGGGAAAGGAACCCGGTGGGGAGAAGCAGCCGCCGTACGAAACCCGCGGTACCCGCGACACCCGGCGCTGCGCAGCACACCGGGACCGACAAGCGAGGGGCTGTCGTCGCGGCCCTGATGCTCGCGATGGCGCTGGCCGCGCTCGACTCCACCATCGTGGCGACCGCCGTACCGCAGATCGTCGGCGACCTCGGCGGCTTCTCCGTCTTCTCCTGGCTGTTCTCGGGCTATCTGCTGGCCGTCACGGTCACCCTCCCGGTGTACGGCAAGCTCTCCGACACCTTCGGCCGCAAGCCGGTCCTGATAGCGGGCGCGGCCCTGTTCCTCCTCGGTTCCCTCCTCTGCGCGCTGGCCTGGAACATGGGCGCGCTGATCGCGTTCCGGATCGTCCAGGGTCTGGGCGGCGGCGCCATCCAGGGCACGGTCCAGACACTGGCCGCCGACCTCTATCCGCTGGAGCAACGCCCCAAGATCCAGGCCAAGTTGTCGACCGTATGGGCAACCGCGGCGGTGGCGGGCCCCGCCCTGGGCGGAGTTCTGGCGGCCTACGCCGGCTGGCGCTGGATCTTCCTCGTCAACCTCCCCGTCGGCGCGGTGGCGATGTGGCTGCTGGCCCGCCACCTCCACGAACCGCAGCGCGACACCTCCGGCCCCCGCGCGCGCATCGACTGGGCGGGCGCGCTCGCGGTGTTCGCGTGCGGCGGCGTCCTCCTGACGGCCCTCGTCCAGGGCGGTGTGGCCTGGCCCTGGCTGTCGCTTCCGTCAACCGCCTTCTTCGGTACGGGACTTGCGCTGGTGTTCCTCGTGGTCGTGATCGAACGCCGGGCGGCCGAGCCGATCATCCCGGGCTGGGTGTGGCGGCGCCCCACGATCGCGGCGGTCAACCTGTCGCTGGGCGCGCTGGGCCTGCTGATGGTGGCCCCGACGGTGTTCCTGCCGACGTACGCCCAGTCGGTGCTGGGCCTCGCCCCGATCGCCGCCGGATTCGTGCTGTCCGTATGGACGTTGAGCTGGCCGGTGTCGGCGGCGCTGAGCCAGCACGTGTACCGCAGGATCGGCTTCCGGAACACGGCGATGCTCGGCATCGGCGCGGCGACCCTGATCCTGCTGGCGTTCCCCTTCCTCCCGTACCCGGGCTCCGCCTGGCAGCCCACGCTCCTGATGCTGCTGCTCGGCGGCGCCCTGGGGCTCTTCCAACTCCCCCTGATAGTGGGCGTCCAGTCGACGGTCGGCTGGTCGGAACGCGGCACGGCGACGGCGTCGGTGCTCTTCTGCCGCCAGACCGGCCAGACGATCGGCGCCGCCCTGTTCGGCGCGGTGGCCAACGGCGTACTGGCGTCCCGGCTGGGCGGCGCGAGCGACCTCGACTCGGTGACGCGGGCGCTGGGCGCGGGTGCCGCACCGGAGGCGACCCGCCGGGCGATCGCGGACGCGGTGCACGCGGTGTACTTCGGAGCGGCGGGAGCGGCGGCACTGGCGTTCGTGGCGCTGCTGGTACTGGCGCCGCGCCGCTTCCCGGTCCTCGACAGCCCGTAGTAGCCGTCGTCAGCAGGCGCCCTGCGCGGCGCTCACTCGGCCGCCGCCCGCCCCGTGAGCGCGGTCAGGCTGCTGCGTACGTGGTCCATATGGGCCTGGACGTCGTCCCACTCCTCGCCGTGCTCCCGCAGCACCCGCTCGGTCTCGCGGGCGATGCGGTCCTCCAGGACCCGGGCCTCGGCGAGGAGTTCGGCGGCGCGAACCCGCGCGTCCTCGTCGCTCCGCCGGACCGACTCCTCGGCATCCGCGAAGGCCCGCTTCGCCTCGGACAGCACGGCCTCGGCAGCCGTCACCCGCTCCATGTGCCGCTTCTCCAGGGCGACTTCGCGCTCGGCGGTGATCCGTTCCGCCTCGGCCCACCGCTCGGCGTACTCCTTCTCCTGCTCGGCGAGCAGCCCGGAGGTCCGCAACCGCATCTCACGCAGCGCGGCCAGCGCCTCCCCCCGCCCCTCCTTGACCTCCCTGCGGGCGCCGATCCGGATCTCGTCGGCCTCCGCACGGGCGGCGAGCAGCCGATGCCCGGCACGCTCCTCGGCCTCGCCGCGTACGGCCTCGGCGGCGGCCTCCGCCGCCTCCCGCAGGGCGTCCGCCCGGGCCTCGGCATCCGCGACCAGGTGCCGCGCCTCGCTCCGCCCCCGCTCCCGGACCGCACCGGCCTCCTCGGCACCCAACTCCCAGAGCCGCCGGGCGCGTTCACCGAGACTCTCGTACGTCTGCGGGGCGAGCCGCGCGACGGCCTCCCGCAGCCGCCCCGACTCCGTCTCCATCTCCCTGGCCAGTACGGTCAGCCGCGCGGCCCGCTCCCAGGCGGCGTCCCGTTCCGCGGAGAGCGCGGCGGCATACGCGTCGACCTGATCGGGCCGGTAACCGCGCCCCCGTCCCGCCCCGAAACCGGCCACGAAACCGTGCGACGACATCGCTGCGCTGCTCATCCTGCGACCCCTCTCCGCGTACGACGTAATGATTTCGCGCACATCTTGATGGATTGGGATGAAATGTGCCTAACGCGACACTCCGGGCCGGGTCACGGCCTGTACGAGCTCTCGGTACACGGAAGGGGGTGGGTGGCCGTGCGGCCACCCACCCCCTTCCTCCTCTGCTCAGCAGGTCAGAGCAACCCGTCCCACATCTCCTCCAGCAGCACCGACCACCAGCTCTCCGGGGAGCCGAGCGCCGCCGGATCGAGGGAGGCGAGCTGGGCCTGGAAATCGACCGTCCAGCGGCCCGCCTGCTCCTGGTTGAGGCCGTAGCGCAACCGCCACATACGGCCGAGCAGCGCGAGACACCGCGCGAACTCGGGCAGCCCCGTGTTCACGAACTGCGGCGGTACGGGTGCTCCGCCCGGCCCCGCCTCCACGGGCACCGCGACGATGTTCGCCGTCCCGTACTGCACACAGATCGCCTTGCCGAAGTCGCTGCCCATGACGAGATACGACCCGGCGTCCGCCGCCGGCCGCACCCCCCGCTCCTGCGCCAGCTCGGCGAGGGTCGGCACCGGCCGCCCCGGCTGGGCCTGCGCCCAGAAGAACGGCCCCATGTCGGCGGGCAGCCCGGCCACGACCAGGGTGTGCGCCACGATCGGCGGCACCCCCTGCCGCGACACCGCCGCCTGGTCGAACCGGAACACCCCGGGTCCGAACGCGGCGGCCATCTCCTGGGCGACCGCCTCCGGCGGGATCGGCGGCGCGGGCTGCACGGGCGGCAGCGGCGTACGCACCGGCCCCGGACGGGCCGGACCATCCGCCACCTGATGCAACTCACCCTGGTGCGCCAGGAGTTGGGCCATGCCCTGCTGACGGCTCGCGTGATCGGTGCCGTACGGCGCGATGCTCGTGATCCGGGCGTTCGGCCACTGCTCTCGGATCATGCGGGCGCAGTAGGCACCCGGCAGTTCACAGCTCTCCAACTCGGTGTGGAGTTCGAGGACCTGGTCCGGCGGGATGTTCATCGCCCGCAGCTCATGGAAGATCTGCCACTCCGGATGCGGCGTCCCGGGCGCGGACCGCCGGATCACCTGCTGCTCGGACCCGTCGGGCGCCCGGTAACGAAGAACGGCCTGATAGCCGGGCCCGACCGTGGGCTGCCCGGGCGGCGGGTAGCCGTAGGAAGGGGCCTGGGGGGCGGGCGGCGGCGCGGAGAGACCCGGGGCAGGCGGCGGCGGAAACCCGGGGACGTGCGCCGACTGGACGGGCGCCGCGAGCCCGGGAACGGCCTGACCACCCGGCGCGGGCACACCGGGCGCCGGCCGGCCGCCGGGGGGCGGGGGCATCGCGCCAGGGGGCATGGGGTGCTGGGGAGCGCCGGGGGGCGTGCCGTGAGTGCCGGGGAAACCGGGAGCACCCGATCCACCAGCAGTGCCCGGACCTCCCGGACCGCCTGGTACACCGACGGCCGGGGGCGGCGGGGGCATGCCGGGACCGCCGACCGGAGGACCGGCCAGCATGGTCTCGGCGTGATGCACCGCACCGGGAGCACCGGGAGCGGACGGAACGCCCGGCGCACCGGGCACGCCGGGGGCACCCGGAGGCTGGGGAGCACCCGGTACGCCCGGCGGCCGGGGTGCGTTGGGGGCGCCGCCCTGATGAGGGTCGGCGAACATGGTCGCGGCCTGGTGGACACCGTCCGGCGGGGTACCCCCGGGCGAGTGGGGAACGCCCGGTCGGTTCGGCCCGCCAGTGGCACCTGGGGTGCCGGGCGGACCCGGAGGCAACGGAGCGCCAGGCGGATTCGGCGCGCCGGGAGGCTGCGGAGCACCGGACACACCGAGCCGACCGGCCCCACCCGGGGCACCCGGAGCGCCAGGCGCACCCGGGCCCCGGCCCGCACCCGGAACCCCGGGAGCCGCCGGAGGCTGGGGCGCACCGGGACCGCCGGGACCGGAGAACATCGTCGCGGCCTGGTGAACGCCCCCAGGCGGCGCCCCCGCAGGCGAGTTGGGAGCACCGGGCGGATTCGGAGCACCCGGGACGCCCGGAGCACTCGGAGCACCCGGCCGATCCAGACCGCCAGGCGGGGGCGGACCGCCGGCCGGATTCGCACCGTCGAGCCCATCAGGCCCCAGCGCCGACACGAACTGCGTAGGCACATATCCCCCCGCAGGACCAGGACCCGGCGGCGGGGAAGGCGGCGCAACTCCCGGACGCGCGCCCGGAGTTCCCGGCGCACCCGGGGGAGGCGGGGCGCTCGCGCCCCGGGCACCGCGCGGCGGCGGCGCCTTGCTGGTCGCCGCGTCCGCGATCTCGCCCGCGTTGGGCGCGAGCGCCCGCCCCGGAGAGTTGGGCACACCGGGCGCACCCTGCGGGTACCCGTACGAGGGGCCACCGGCCCTCTGCGGATACCCGTACCCCGGAGCACCCGAAGTCCCGGGAGCGCCCGGACCGCCGTTGAAGGCGTCCCGGGGACGCGGGACGTCGTCCCGGTCCTCGTCACCCAGTTGCGGCGCGAACACGGTCGCCGGAAGCGGCACGGAACGGTCCTCGCCCGCGTCCACACTCGTCGTGTCGGTCCCGGTCCACGGCGTGGCACCCACAGGCGGCACCGCGTCCACCGGCCCCCCGCCCGAAGAAGCCACGGGAACCGGGGGAGCCGGGGGAGCGGCCGAAGCCGCACCGCCACCCGAGGTGCCGGAACCCGAAGCCGCCCGCCGATCAGAAATCCCCAGCTTGTCCGCCGCCTCCTGCAACCACTCCGGCGGAGTCAGCAGGAACGACGTCTGGTTCAGGTCGACCCGCGCCGGAGGCGCCGGTACCGCGTCCTCGACCGAGGCCGCACGGCCGTACTGCTCCTCGTACCGGCGGATCACCTCGCCGACCGGCAGGGCGGGCCACAGAGTGGCCTCACCACTGTCCCGGGCAAGGACCAGCCGCTGCGCACCGCCGTCCGAACGCGGACCCTCCGCGCGGTCCTCCGCCCAGACCACGAACCCGAGCTCGAACTCCCGCACCCGCACCTCCCGGTGCTGATACGACGGCACATCCCCGTTGACCCATTCCTCGGCGCGCTCCTGCGCCTGCGCGAAAGTCACCATCGGTCAGCTCACTCCCCCACCGAAGACGCCGAAGACGCCCCGGAAGCCGGCACCGCACGCGCGAAACCGCCGTCCACCATCAGGTTCGCCACCGTCTCCAGCTCCGGCGGATTGCCGGCGAGCCGGGACAGGAACTGGTCGAAGTCGTCGCCGCACGGCAGCAGCAGCCGCTGCACCCGGTCGGCCGGCGGCCACGTCGGATCGACGTCCCGCGCGTCGTCGTACGCGCTGAACCACACCGAACCGAGCCGCTCACCCTTCACCTTCACGGCCAGCAGACCGCCCTGCACGAAACCGACGCACAGATAGTCCTTCGTCAGATGGTCCCGCAGGCACTTGTTGACGTACACCAGGTCGTTGACCGCCGCCTCGTCCCGCACCGTGAAGAACGGCTGGTCCAGCAGCAGCCCCAGCTCGGCATCGAGCGCCGCACCCACCGGCGCGCACCCGCCCGCCGCCTTCAGGAACGACCGGTACGCCCCCGGCAGCCGGTAACCGAGGTCCTCCTCGACGCCCTGCACCTGCAACTCGGTCACCGCCACCGCCGACCTCGGCAGCGCGAAGTGCGCCGGCCGCGTCTCCTGCAACGGCCGCGTACCACGCTTGTGCTGGTCGACGGCCGACGTCGCGATCCCGCCGTGATGCCGCAGCAGCGCCTTCACCTCGACCGGGACGAGCTCCAGTCGCCGCCCGCCCGGTACGTGGTGCCAGGTCCAGCCGTGCGGAGTCGCCACCGCCGGAACCGTGTCCCACAACTCGTGCCCCGACGCGGCCAGCGCCGCGTTCGCCGACACGTAGTCCGTCAGCCGCAATTCGTCGACACCGAAGCCCTCGGGCGGCTCGGCGATCTCCGCCGCCGCACGCGCGTAGAGCGAGAAGTCCGGATAGCCGTGTTCGTCGACCCGCACCCCTCTGGGATGCCGAGTGGCCCGTACCGGATCCGGGAAGTGCACGACCTGCCCGGCATAGGCCGCGTTCGGCGGCACGGCTCGCTGCCCGAGCCGACCTGTCGTCATGGCGGTTGCCCCCTGCGGCGTCCTGTAAGGCCTGTACATCAGTACGACCCGTACGTCTGTCACATCACATCACGACACATCACCCCGTCCCGCCTGTCAGCACATCAGTGCGGACAGCAACCCGGACGGCGCTGCGGATCGCGGCTGCCCGACAGCCTATGCGGTACGCCGACACCGGTCACCGGCACCAGCCACCGGCCCCCGCGTTCCGTGACCTGCCGTCACCCTGCCGTGACGGTGCGGCGAAGCCCGGGCGTGTCACACCGCCCCAGCTACCGCTCCAGGCACGCCATTTGGCACTCTGTGTCCGCCGAGGGGTTTCACGGGGGAGGCACCGGAGGGGATGACGATCATGAACGCGACACAGACGGGGACAGAAACAGGAAGGCCGACAGGACGGCCGACGCAGGGCACCACAGGAACACCCACACCCGCAATGCCCGGCACGACCGGCAGACCCGGCGGCGACCCACGCGTCGGCTGGAGCGCCGACGAGCCACCCCGCGCACCCACCCTCCGCCACCGCCGCGACGGCATACTCCCGACCGTCGCCGCCGCCCTCTCCGTACGCGGCGCGACCCTCACCGGCACAGCCGCACGCGGCGACCAGCCACCCACCCTGCACCCACTCGTCCAGGACTTCCTCGACACCCTCGCCAGCACCCAACGCGACCGATCCACCGGCCGCTGCGCCGAAGCACTCCTCATATCCCGGCAGATCACCGTCGCCGACGAGGCCCGCAGCCGACGCGCCGCCCGCAAACCCATGACCAACGGCGAAGCCCGCAGAGCACTCAAACAAGCCAAACTCACCACCCGCCGCATCCGCGAGGACGGCGACCCCCTCCACGGCAGCTTCGCCGCACCCTGCCGCTCCTGCACAGCGCTCAGCGCCCACTTCGGCGTCCGCATAGTCGACTCGTCGGCCCCCACCGACTGACGCCCCCACCCCACCCCCAGGCCCCACCGCACGACGGCGCCGCACCAGGCACGCGCTCGCGCCGGTCCATGACCTCGACGATCGAAGGGCAGATGCACACCGACCGCACCTCCACCACCCGCTTCCCCGTGGCCGTCGACGCCGCACTGCGCGCCGCCGGATGGCAACCCGGCCGCTGGGACATAAAACAGGCCGAGATCTGGGCCGACACCCTGCGCGGCCACACCTCCCCCGCCGGACACCGCCACGCGGTCTTCCCGGCCGCCGTGGAAGCCTGGGCCGAATTCGGCGGCCTGCACATCACACCCCCCGGCACCGGCCGCCAGGTCGCCCCCACCGCCCTGCACCTCGACCCCCTGCACGGCCTCCACATGGCCCGCACCCTCGCCGACCTCGGCCGCGCCCTCGACACCGAGGTCTGCCCCCTCGGCGAGGAACCCGAGACCCAGTCCCTGCTGGCCATCGACACAGCCGGCCGCGTCTACGCCCTCGACCACACCGGCGACTGGTACCTCGGCGCCGACGTCGACCAGGCCCTCGCCACCCTGGTCACCGGCCTGGAACCGGTCCGCCTGACACCTCCCTGAGCCCCGCCCGCCGGGCCAGGTCGGGTACGCGACGCGCCCCGACAGAGGCGCGGAGAACTGCGCGACCAGCCCCCACCGGACCCGCAGCCAAAGAACCGCACAACCAGCGGAGCGTCACGTCGGAATGACCGCCGACACCCGAAACCCCCCGGCCTCCGTCGGCCCGGACACGAAAACCCCGCCCAACGCGGCAACCCGCTCCTTCATCCCGAGCAGACCATTGCCACCGGACGGAAACCGCACCGACGAGCCCGACGACGGCTCGGGCGGCGGCTCGTTCTCCACCTGCATCGCGATCTCGTCACCCCGATGAGCCAGCCGTACATGCGTCTTCGCACCCGCCGCGTGCTTGTGAACGTTCGTCAACGCCTCCTGCACCACCCGATACGCGGTCTGCTCCACCATCGCCCCGTACAACCGCACCTCCCCCTCGACCGACAGCGCGACGACCATCCCGGCAGCCGCCGACTGCCCGACCAACTCCTCCAACTCGGACAGACACGGCCCGTCCCCCGCCCCCTCACCACCCTCCGCAGCACGAGAGGCAGCCACCGCCGCGGCCACACCCACCGCCGCCAACGGCACACCCTGCACCCGCCGCTCCAGCCCGTCCCCCGACCGCAGCACCCCGAGCATCTCCCGCAACTCGGTCAACGCCTGCCGCCCCATGTCCCCCACCAGAGCGGCATTGCGCACAGCCTTCTCCGGATCCTTGCGCGCGACCGCCTGCAGAGCCGCCGCATGCACCACCATCAAACTCACCCGGTGGGCCACCACGTCATGCATCTCACGGGCGATCCGCGTCCGCTCCTCGTTCCGCGCCCACTCCGCCCGCTCCTCGGCCCGCTCGGCCAGCAACTGAAGCTCCCGCTCCAGACTGTCGGCCCGCTCCCGAAGGCTCTCCATCAACCGCCGCCGAGCACCCACATACAGCCCGAGAAGCAACGGCGGCGCGGTGACACCCAGCGACGTGGTGATGGCGACGACAGGAACCAGCCAGTCCCCGATCTTCAGACTCCCGTCCGCCATGTCCTGATGCGACCGCACGAACGTCACGATCAGCGTCCCCACCATCGCCATCCCCGCCAACGCCCCGATGATCCGCCGGGGCAGCTCGGAGGCGGCGAGCGTGTACAGCCCGACGATGCCCATCAGATAGCCCATCTGGGCCGGCGCGACGGCGATCGACACCAGCACGACAGCGATCGGCCACCGCCGCCGCAACACCAGCACGGACCCGGCCACAAGCCCGAACACGATCCCCGCCGCCGCCGGGATCCCCGCCTCCCCGGCGAACCGGACCCCCTCCGCCGCACACTCCCCGGCGGACAGCACCGCGAGACCCACGTCAAACGCCGCACTGCGCCACCGGGCCCACCACAACGGCCCGGTCAGGGCCGCGGCGTGGTCTTCCCCCGTAGTGGTCATGCGTCCAGCCTACGGGCGCCACCCCCCGCTTTTCCGGCGAGTTTCGACGACCGGCCTACACCACACAGCCCGCCGTGACCACAATCGAACAGAAGCGAAACCCACCAGAATCCCTCGAACTGCTGAATCGCGCACCGTTCGACCCCGGAAGCGGTGATTCCACCCCGAGGGTTTGCCCATGGAACATGCATGTGGCAAGTACGCGGATTTCGAGGGACTGCGGGAGCGGGCGCTGGCGTTGCGGCGAGAGGGCCTGAGCCTTCGGCAGATCCGCGACGAGCTCCAGGTCCACAACAAGGAGGTCCTGCAGCGCCTCGTCGAGGGCGAACCTCCTCCGGAGTGGACGAAGCGCCCGCGAGCGAAGGACGACCTCCGCGAGAGGGCGCGGGAACTGCGGAAGCAGGGCTGGACCTACAACCGGATCCAGGCGGAACTGGGGTGTTCGAAGAGTTCGGTTTCACTTTGGGTGCGGGATCTGCCGCATCCGGAGCCCAAGTGCACACCGAAGGAGCAGCGGGAGCGGATGAACGCGGGGCTCGCTCGGCTGCAAGCCTCCCGACAGCAGGAGCGTGACGCCACGAAGCAGGCAGCAGCGACAGCCGTCGGTGAACTGTCGGATCGCGAGTTGTTCCTTACAGGTGTCGCCCTCTACTGGGCCGAGGGGACCAAGGACAAGCCACACGCTCGCCGCGAGTGTGTGGAGTTCGTCAACAGCGACCCCGGAATGATCAGAGTCTTCCTCGCCTGGCTCGACCTGCTTGAGGTAAGTCGGGAACGGCTGCATTGTCGCGTCATGATTCACGAGTCTGCCGACGTCGTCGCCGCCGAACGCCACTGGGCCGACCTCATCGGAATGGACCCGTCAGCCCTGGGCAGGACGATCCTCAAGAAGCACAATCCCTCGACCGTTCGCAAGAACACGGGAGACTCCTACCGAGGGTGCCTCGGCATCAGGGTGCGACAAGGAGCAGATCTGTACCGTCGCATCGAGGGTGCCTGGTACGGCATAGTGGTGGGTGCCAATTCGGCGACCTGACCAAATGTCCGGTTTAGTCGAATTTATTCCCCTGTGGTGTAATTGGCAGCACTGTGGCTTTTGGTGCCATATGTCCGGGTTCAAGTCCTGGCAGGGGAGCCATACTCGGTTCGGGTCCTGACAGTCCAGTCAGGACCCTTACTCATGTCCCCCACGAAACGCCCCGGTATCCTGCGGATGTCACCCCCGCCCCCCTCCGCAGCCGAAGGGCACAACCCGTGAGCGCCAATCGCCCCGCCGCCGTAGTCGTACTCGCAGCGGGTGAGGGCACCCGTATGAAGTCGGCCACACCCAAGGTCCTGCACGAGCTCTGCGGCCGTTCCCTCGTGGGGCATGTGCTCGCCGCCGCAGGCGAGTTGGACCCCGAGAACCTGGTCGTCGTCGTGGGGCACGCCCGTGAGAAGGTCACCGCCCATCTGACGGAGGCCGACGCCGCTGTCCGTACCGCCTTCCAGGCGCAGCAGAACGGCACCGGTCACGCCGTACGCATGGGGCTCGAAGAGCTGGGTGGGACCGTCGACGGGACCGTGGTGGTCGTCTGTGGCGACACCCCGCTGCTCACCGGGGCGACCCTGCGCGCGCTCGCCGCCACGCATGCCGCCGACGGCAATGCCGTGACCGTGCTGACCGCCGAGGTGCCGGACGCGACGGGGTACGGGCGGATCGTGCGGGACGGTGCCTCCGGGGCGGTCACCGCCATCGTCGAGCACAAGGACGCGAGTGACTCGCAGCGGGCGATCCGTGAGATCAACTCCGGTGTGTTCGCCTTCGACGGGCAGTTGCTCGCGGACGCGCTGGGGAAGGTGCGGACGGACAACAGTCAGGGCGAGGAGTACCTCACCGACGTGCTCGGGATCCTGCGTGAGGCCGGGCATCGGGTGGGGGCGTCCGTGGCCGCCGATCATCGTGAGATCGCCGGGATCAACAACCGTGTGCAGCTGGCCGAGGCGCGTCGGATCCTGAACGAGCGGTTGCTGACCGAGGCCATGCTCGCGGGTGTGAGCGTGATCGATCCGGCCAGTACGTGGGTCGATGTGACGGTCACGTTCGAGCAGGATTCCGTCGTCCATCCGAACACCCTGCTCCAGGGCGCGACCCACCTCGCCGAGGGTGCCGAGGTCGGGCCGAACTCGCGGCTCAAGGACACCCGGGTGGGGGCGGGCGCGCGGTTGGACAACACCGTGGCCGATGGTGCCGTGGTGGGGGCGGGGGCGATTGTGGGGCCGTACGCGTATCTGCGTCCCGGGACCCGCCTCGGAGTGAAGTCCAAGATCGGTACGTACGTGGAGACGAAGAACACGTCGATCGGTGACGGGACGAAGGTGCCGCATCTGTCGTATGTCGGGGACGCGACGATCGGTGAGTACACGAACATCGGTGCCGCGAGTGTGTTCGTGAACTACGACGGGCAGGACAAGCATCACACCGTTGTCGGGTCGCACTGCAAGACGGGTTCGGACAACATGTTTGTGGCGCCTGTCACGGTCGGGGACGGTGCTTACACCGCGGCCGGCTCGGTGATCACGAAGGATGTACCGCCCGGTTCGTTGGCCGTGGCCCGGGGCCAGCAGCGGAATATCGAGGGTTGGGTGGCTCGTAAGCGTCCGGGAAGTGCGGCGGCGAGGGCGGCCGAGGCGGCTTCCCGGGAGCCGGGCGGCGAAAGCTGACCGGAAACGGTCCGGTCCGACTCGGGCTACCGTGATAGATGCACACCCGCACACCCCCAGCTGAGCAGGCCTGCCAGGGCTGATCACGGCTGAGACACCTCCGAGGAGACAGTGCTGTGACCGGGACCAAGACGACCGGCGAGAAGAAGAAGATGATGTTCTTCTCCGGCCGCGCCCACCCCGAGCTTGCCGAGGAGGTCGCCCAGCAGTTGGGGGTCGGGGTTGTCCCGACGAAGGCCTTCGACTTCGCGAACGGTGAGATCTACGTCCGTTACGAGGAGTCGGCGCGTGGCGCGGACTGCTTTGTGATCCAGAGCCACACGGCTCCGATCAACCAGTGGATCATGGAGCAGTTGATCATGATCGACGCGTTGAAGCGTGCGTCGGCTCGTTCCATCACCGTGATCGTGCCGTTCTACGGTTACGCGCGGCAGGACAAGAAGCACCGTGGGCGTGAACCGATCTCGGCGCGTCTGGTCGCGGACCTGATGGCGACGGCGGGTGCGGACCGCATTCTGACCGTGGATCTGCACACGGACCAGATCCAGGGCTTCTTCGACGGCCCGGTGGATCATCTGTTCGCGCTTCCGTTGCTCGCGGACTACGTGGGCGACAAGGTGGACAAGGGCAAGCTGACCGTCGTCTCGCCGGACGCGGGCCGGGTGCGGGTGGCCGACCGCTGGTGCGACCGTCTCGGTGCGCCGCTGGCGATCGTGCACAAGCGGCGTGACAAGGACGTGGCGAACCAGGTGACCGTCCACGAGGTCGTGGGTGAGGTCAAGGGTCGTGTGTGTGTTCTCGTCGACGACATGATCGACACCGGTGGGACGATCTGTGCCGCGGCGGACGCGTTGTTCGCGCACGGTGCGGAGGATGTCATCGTGACGGCGACGCACGGTGTGCTGTCGGGTCCGGCGGCGGACCGGCTGAAGAACTCGCGGGTGAGTGAGTTCATCTTCACGAACACGCTGCCGACGCCGGGTGAGCTGAGTGCCGACCTGGACAAGATCAAGGTGCTGTCGATCGCGCCGACCATCGCGAGTGCGGTGCGTGAGGTGTTCGAGGACGGTTCGGTGACGAGTCTGTTCGACGAGCAGTAGGTCGGGTCAGGTCTTTCACCTGCGGGTTTCTTACCCGTCAGATCTGCCGAATCGCTTCTGCAAGATCAACTTTTCTGCGGCCTCCCCTGCCGAGTACTCTGTTGGAGTTGCTCGGCGAGGGAGGCCGTACCCGTGTTCGTTCACGGGCCGGTGATCCGTTATCGACGCGCTCTTCGTAGCAGGCCGTTCGTGGCCGGGTGACCTGTCCGTCTCTCACCCGTACGAGGAGTGAAAAGCATGTCCGACGTCAAGCTCACCGCCGAGACCCGCACCGAGTTCGGCAAGGGCGCCGCCCGCCGGATCCGCCGCGAGGCCAAGGTTCCCGCGGTCGTCTACGGCCACGGTGCCGAGCCCGTCCACATCACGCTGCCAGGCCACGAGCTCCAGCTCGCCCTGCGTACGCCGAACGTCCTGCTCACCCTGGACATCGAGGGCCGCACCGCGCTGGCGATCCCGAAGGCCGTGCAGCGCGACCCGCTGAAGGGCTACCTGGAGCACGTCGACCTGCTCACCGTGAAGAGCGGCGAGAAGGTCACCGTCGAGGTCTACGTCCACACCGAGGGCGACCTGGCCCCCGGCGCCTACCTGCTCGAGCACGTGCTGAGCACGCTGACCGTCGAGGCCGAGGCCACGCACATCCCCGAGTCCGTCACCGTGTCCATCGCGGGCCTGGAGGCCGGTGCCTCCATCCTGGCCAAGGACATCCCGCTGCCCAAGGGCACCACGCTGGCGATCGACGAGGACGCGGTCGTCCTCCAGGTCCTGGCCGCCCAGGCGGAGGAAGCCGCCGCGGACGACGAAGCGGCGACCACCGAGGCCTGATTTTCCCCGGAGTGCCAGTCCGTCGGCCGCCGTTCCCACCAGGGGCGGCGGCCGACGCGTATCGAGACGCATCAAGGAGAGATGGACGTGACGACCGACGCGGGCGGCCCCTGGCTGATCGTGGGGCTCGGCAATCCCGGGCCGGAGTACGCGATGAACCGGCACAACGTGGGGTTCATGGTGGCCGACCTGCTGGCGGAGCGGATCGGCGGGAAGTTCAAGCGGGCCGGGAAGGCGCAGGCGCAGGTCGTCGAGGGGCGTGTCGGGCCGCCCGGACCGGCGAGCCGTCGGGTGGTCCTGGTGAAGCCGACGTCGTACATGAACCTGTCGGGCGGGCCGGTGAACGCGCTGCGCGAGTTCTACAAGGTGCCGCTCGACCGTGTCGTGGCGGTCCACGACGAGCTGGACATCGACTACGGGGTGCTGCGGCTGAAGCTGGGCGGCGGGGACAACGGCCACAACGGTCTGAAGTCGATGACGAAGGCGATGGGCCCGGACTACCACCGGGTGCGGTTCGGGATCGGGCGTCCGCCGGGCCGTATGCAGGTGGCCGATTTCGTGCTGAAGGACTTCTCGTCGGCGGAGCGCAAGGAGCTGGCCTACTTCGTGGACCGGGCGACGGACGCGGTGGAGTCCTTGCTGACCGAGGGCCTGGAGCGGGCGCAGAGCGCGTACAACTCCTGAGGTCCTACGGGAACTCCTGAGGATTTGCTGTGAACTCCCGAGGTGGGAGGGCGGCCGGGGATTCGTACGTACAACTCCTGACTTTGTCGGGCAGGAGTTGACCGATCGCCCGACCATGGCCAATGATCCCGGCCATGCCAGCCACCGCCCACCGGCGCAAGTCCGCCCCCGCCACGCTGCGGTTCGGGCGCCTCGGGCGTCTCGGGCGTCTCGGGCGGTTCGCGGTGATGGGTACGGTCGCCGCGCTGATCCTGATCGCGGGTGTGTGGGCCTCCTGGGGGTCGGCCCAGCACGTGATGCTCAGCAAGGGGCGCGAGCAGGGCACGATGACCGTGTCGGGGTGCGAGGACGGTGTCTGCACGGGGTCGTACCGGCCGGTTTCGGTGGGGTCGACGGCGCGAGGCCGGGTTGTGCTGGACCAGTCGGTCGGGGTCAGCGAGGGCGAGACGTACACCGTGGTCGTGAAGCCCGGCAGCCGTGATGTGGTGCGGTCGGGGCCGGCCGGTTTCCTGTACGCCTGGGTGCCGCTGGGCGGCGCGCTGCTGCTCGCGTCGGTCGTGGTGGCGGGCGGGCTGGGGCTGACGCGGACCGGGTGGGCGCTGGCCGGGAGTGGTCTGGCGCTGGTGACGGCGGCCTGGGTGGCGTTGTGAACGTCGGGGCCCTTGGCTCTGTCCCGCCTGGTGACGACGTGGCGACCGATGTGACGATGTGACGACGTGAGGGTGCCCTCGTACGCGTGATCGTGCGTACGAGGGCACCCTCAGCTGTTTTCGCCCGGCTCAGCCGGTGTTGCGCAGGCCTGCCGCCACTCCGTTGACGGTGAGGAGCAGGGCGCGGGCGAGGAGCGGGTCGGGGTCGGCGCCCGCGGCAGCGGCGTCGCGCTGGCGCTTGAGGAGGGTCACCTGGAGGTAGGAGATGGGGTCCAGGTAGGCGTCGCGGACGGTGAAGGTCTGCTTCAGCACGGGGGTGGCGTCGAGGAGTTCGCTTTCGCCGGTGATCTTCAGAACCTCGCGGACGGTGAGCTCGTGCTCGGCCTCGATGTCGGCGAAGACGTGCTGGAGCTCGGCGGGGACGAGGGTCTCGACGTAGTGGCGGGCGATGCGCAGGTCGGTCTTCGCGAGTGTCATCTCGACGTTGGAGATGAAGTTCCGGAAGAAGTGCCACTGTTCGTGCATCTCGTCGAGCACGGTGTCCAGGCCCGCCTCGCGCAGTGCCTTCAGGCCGGAGCCGACGCCGAACCAGCCGGGGACGATCTGCCGGGACTGGGTCCAGCCGAACACCCACGGGATGGCGCGCAGTCCGTCGAGGGAGACGCCCGAGCCGGGGCGGCGGGACGGCCGGGAGCCGAGGTGCAGGTCGGCGAGCTGGTCCACCGGTGTCGACGCGAGGAAGTACGTCGGCAGGTCCGGGTCCTCGACCAGAGACCGGTAGCGGGCGTGGGCCGCGTCGGAGACGAGGTCCATGGCCGCGTCCCAGCGGGCGAGGGACTCGTCGGACTGGCGGGGGGAGGTGTGGAGGGCGGAGGCCTGGAGGGTGGCGGCGACCGTCAGTTCGAGGTTCTCGCGGGCGAGCGAGGGGACCAGGTACTTGTCGGAGATCACCTCGCCCTGTTCGGTGACCTTGATCTCGCCCTCCAGGGTGCCCCAGGGCTGGGCGAGGATCGCGTCGTGCGAGGGACCGCCACCGCGGCCGACGGTGCCGCCGCGGCCGTGGAAGAGCCGCAGCCGCACTCCGTAGCGATGAGCCACGTCACGCAGGCGGCGCTGGGCGCGGTGGATCTCCCACTGGGAGGTGGTGATGCCGCCGAACTTGGAGGAGTCGGAGTAGCCGAGCATGACCTCCTGGACATCGCCCCTGAGCGCGACGAGGCGCCGGTAGGACGGGTCGGAGAGCATGTCCTCCAGGATCGTGTCGGCGGCCTTGAGCTCGTCGGTGGTCTCCAGGAGCGGCACGATGCCGATCTTGGCCCAGCCGGCGTGGAGGTCGATGAGTCCGGCCTCGCGGGCGAGTACGGCGGCGGCGAAGACGTCGTCGGAGCCCTGGCACATCGAGATGATGTACGACTCGATGACCTCGGGTCCGAAGACGGCGAGGGCCTTCTTGACGGTCTCGAACACGCCGAGCGTCTTGGTGCCGGCCGCGTCGAGGGGCGCCGGGGTGGGCGCCAGGGGCCTCCGGGAGCGCAGTTCCTTCGCGAGGAGCTTGTTGCGGTACTCGCGGGGCATGTCCTCGTACCGCCAGGACTCCTCGCCGAGGCGGTCGAAGAGCTGGCCGAGGGTGTGGTGGTGGGCGTCGGCGTGTTCGCGTACGTCCATGGTGGCGAGCTGGAGGCCGAAGGCGGCGAGGGTGCGGATCGTGCGGTCCATGCGGCCGTCGGCGAAGAGGCTGCCGCGGTGTTCGCGCAGGGAGGTCTGGATGAGGGTGAGGTCCGCGAGGAGCTGGCCGGTGCCGAGGTAGTCGCGGCCGGGCTGGTGCGGGGTGTCCTTGGCCAGGCGCTGCTTGGTGTTCTCGAGCTTCTGGCGGATGCAGGTGGCCTTGAGCCGGTAGGGCTCCTCGGCGTTGAGGCGCTTGTAGCGGGGGCTGATCTCGGGCAGGAGTTCGATGTCGGTCCGGAGGGACTCCAGGAGTTCCTCGGTGGCGCCCGTGTAGCGGATCGAGTTGGAGAGGAAGCCGCGCAGCTCGTCGATCAGTTCCAGGGCGTCGTTGATGCCGTGCTCGTGCTGGAGGATCAGGACGTCCCAGGTGACCTGCGGGGTCACGTTGGGGTTGCCGTCGCGGTCGCCGCCGATCCAGGTGCCGAAGGTGAGCGGCCGGGTGTCGTCGGGGAGATGGACGCCGACGCGTTCGAGTTCGGCGGTGAGGTCTTCGAGTACGTCTCCGACGGCGCCGGCGTGCAGTTCGTCGAGGTAGTAGATGGCGTTGCGGGCCTCGTCGGCCGGTTCGGGGCGTACGACGCGCAGTTCGTCCGTCTGCCAGACGAGGTCGATGTTCTCGGCCAGACGGGTGTCGTAGCGGCGGCGGTCCGCCTCGATGACGGGGGTCTCCAGCAGGGCGGCGATGCGGCGCAGCTTGTTGAGGACCGAGCGCCTGGCCGCTTCCGTGGGGTGGGCCGTGAAGACCGGGCGAACGTTGAGGTTCTTGACCGTGGCGCGCAGGTGGTCGGGGTCGGCGTCCTTGAGGCGGTCGGCGGTGCGGGCGAGGAGGCCGCCCTCGGCGGCGCGCTTGGCGCGCAGTTCGCGGCCTCGGTGGACCTGCTCGGTGACGTTGGCGAGGTGGAAGTACGTGGAGAAGGCGCGGACGAGCTTGGCGGCGGTCTCCAGCTCGATGCCACGCAGCAGGTCGGCGGCGGCCTCGCCGTCCTCGCGGGTCAGGTGGCGGACCTTCTCCACGAGTTCCAGCAGCTCAGGGCCCTCCTGGCGGACGAGGGTCTCTCCGAGGAGGTCACCGAGGCGCCGGATGTCGGCGCGCAGTTCGCTGCTGGTCGTAGTGGTGGCCTGGCCATGGTCGTCGGCACTGCTCACAGGTGCGGCTCCTTGCAGTGTGGAGGCTCGGCGGGTGGGTACCCGGCCGGTGTCCGGGCGGTCAGGCCGCCCCGGAACCGGGTTGCCGGGCGGCATAGGGGCGGGGCATCCGGGAAGAAATGGGAGCGGACCGCGCTGTCCGACCGACTCAAGGATAGGTGTCGAGGGGAACGCGCAAAATTTCGGGCTCTTGCCGCCGGGCAACGCGCTGACATACTTACGACGCCGTAGGTTACGCAACCGTAGGGAGCCCGGATCCGAGAACGTTCGCGGATTCCGTACCCCGGCATCTACCGAGACCCACCACCCCCCAGGGGACGCGCATGACCACCTCACCTTCCGATGCGATCGAAGACGCCGGGAAGACGCCCGACGACACCCCAGTGCCCTCGGCCACGCTGGGTGGCGAACAGAAGCGTTCGCTCGAACAGATCACGCTTCTCCTGTTCATCACCGTCCCGTTCCTCGCGGTGCTGGCGGCGGTGCCGCTGGCGTGGGGCTGGGGGGTGAGCTGGCTGGACCTCGGCCTGCTCGTCTTCTTCTACTACCTGGGCTGTCACGGCATCACGATCGGCTTCCACCGCTACTTCACGCACGGGGCCTTCAAGGCCAGGCGACCGCTGCGGATCGCGCTCGCGATCGCCGGTTCGATGGCGGTGGAGGGTCCGCTGGTGCGCTGGGTGGCCGACCATCGCAAGCACCACAAGTTCTCGGACGCGGAGGGTGACCCGCACTCGCCGTGGCGGTTCGGGGAGACGGTCCCGGCGCTGATGCGGGGCCTGTGGTGGGCGCATATCGAGTGGATGTTCGACGAGGAGCAGACCCCGCAGGACAAGTACGCGCCCGATCTGATCAAGGACCCGGACATCCGGGCGATCTCGCGTCAGTTCCTGCTCTGGGCGGGACTGTCCCTGGCTCTCCCCGCGCTGATCGGCGGCCTGGTGACGATGTCCTGGTGGGGCGCCTTCACAGGCTTCTTCTGGGGCTCCCTGGTCCGCGTCTGCCTCCTCCATCACGTCACCTGGTCGATCAACTCGATCTGCCACGCGGTGGGCAAGCGCCCGTTCAAGTCGCGGGACCGCTCGGGGAACGTGTGGTGGCTGGCCGTTCTCTCCTGCGGCGAGTCCTGGCACAACCTGCACCACGCCGACCCGACATCGGCGCGGCACGGTGTGATGCGCGGGCAGATCGACTCCTCGGCGCGGTTGATCCGCTGGTTCGAGAAGCTCGGCTGGGCCTATGACGTGCGCTGGCCGTCACGCTCGCGTATCGATTCCCGTCGAAACACGGATCAGGACGGCTCCCGGCGCAGGAAGGAGCCCGCGAAGGCGGCATGATTGACGGCGTGGTGACCGACTCCAGCAACACCGACAGCAATGAGAAACCGCGGCGCCCCCGCCGCACCCGGATGACGGGTGCCGAGCGCCGGGCCCAGTTGCTGGAGATCGGCCGCACGCTGTTCGCCACGAAGGGCTTCGAGGCCACGTCGGTGGAGGAGATCGCGGCCAAGGCCGGCGTCTCCAAGCCGGTGGTGTACGAGCACTTCGGCGGCAAGGAGGGCCTGTACGCGGTGGTCGTGGACCGCGAGATGCGGCGCCTGCTGGACATGGTGACGAGTTCCCTGACGGCCGGGCATCCCCGCGAGCTGTGCGAACAGGCGGCCTTCGCGCTCCTCGACTACATCGAGGAGTACACGGACGGTTTCCGCATCCTGGTCCGCGACTCCCCCATCCCCCAGTCGACGGGTTCCTTCGCGTCGTTGATCTCGGACATCGCCACGCAGGTGGAGGACATCCTGGGCCGCGAGTTCAAGCGCCGCGGCTTCGACCCCAAGCTGGCCCCGCTGTACGCCCAGGCCCTGGTCGGCATGGTCGCGCTCACCGGCCAGTGGTGGCTGGACGTGCGGCGCCCGAAGAAGGCGGAGGTGGCGGCGCATCTGGTGAACCTGGCGTGGCACGGGCTGGACGGGCTGGAGGCGAAGCCGCGGTTGATAGGGCGACGGAAAAGCTGAATGAACATTCCTCTAGATTCACCTTGTGGCATCATTCGGCTATGACTGAGATCGCGATCAGCGCAGCCCGCTCCCAGCTCGGCGACCTTGTCCGCCGGGCGGCGCACAGCCGCGAGACCATCGCCCTCACCGACCATGGGCACGTGGCGGCGCTCCTTGTCTCGCCTCAGGTGATAGAGGATTTCGAGGACGCGCTGGCGGTGGCCGACTTCCAGCGGCGCAAGGCTGAGGGAGCGCTTGAGCCCGGCATCCCCATGGCGGAGGTACGCAGGCGGCTGGGGCTCGAAACCCGGTGACTTACGAGATCGTCTTCGAGCCGCACGCCCTCGACGCCGCGGCTCGGTTCCTCAAGGAGGATCCGAGCGGCCTCTCCCTGGTCCTGGACACCATCGACAAGCTGGCCACCGATCCTCGCCCGGCGGGGTCGATCCCCTACGGGTCACGCGACATTCGGCGCCTGCGCATCAACGACTACCGGGTCCTCTACTTCATCGACCAAGAGTCGATCCACATCCTCATCACCCACCTGGGCCGCACGGTCTGACCCTCTCCAGGAACTCCAGCCGGTTGCCCACCGGGTCGTACGAGAAGAACCGTCGGTGGCCAGGGAGTTCGTCGTCCCAGGCCACCGATGCCCCACCTGCGACCAGCTTCTCCGCGTACGCCTCGGTCTCGGTGACCCTCAGCCCCGGGTGGGCCTTCCTCGCCGCCCTGAAGTTCTCCTCCACCCCGAGATGCAGCTGTACCGGCCCCGCCTGGAACCAGCACCCGCCCCGCGCGGCCAGGGCCGGCGGTTTCGGGATCTCGGTCATGCCGAGGATGCCGACGTAGTACGCCCGCAGGGCATCCTCCGTGCCGGCCGGCGCGGCCAGCTGCACATGGTCGACGGCGGCGATCACCGCTCAGCCCGCCCTTCCGCTGTTCCACCTTTCCGCGCCACGGCGAACAGCCGCTGGAACGGCAGCACCGTGCCGTACGTCTCCGTCGGATACACCGCGCGCAGCAGGTCGCGGTACTCCGTGACGAACGCGTCCCGTGCCTCCGGATCGTCCGCCAGGGCGGTGAGGACGGGCACCAGTCCCGTCCCCTTGACCCAGTCCAGCACCGGGTCCTCGCCCTGCAGGACGTGCAGGTACGTCGTCTCCCACACGTCCGCCTCGCAGCCGAGCCGGGCGAGGCGGTCGAGGTAGACGAGGGGTGCGTGGACGGAGTCGTCGTGGCGCAGCACCTCGCCCAGGCGGCTCCTCCAGCGGGCGCCGGTGCCCAGCTCGCGCATCAGGCTGTGCAGGGGCGCGTCGAGGTTGTTCGGCACCTGGAAGGCGAAGGTCCCACCGGGCGCGACGGCGTCCAGCCAGGCCGGGAACGCGTCGAGGTGCCCCTCGACCCACTGGAGGGCGGCGTTGGAGACGATCAGGTCGTACGTCTCGGAGGGCGTCCAGGCCGAGGCGTCCGCGTGGGCGAAGTCGAGGCGTCCGCCGTCCGCCGTGGGGCCCGCGTACCGCGCCGCCCGTTCCAGCATCGGGGCGGAGTTGTCGTACCCGGTGATGTGCGCGGTGGGCCAGCGGTCGGCGAGTACGGCGGTGACGTTGCCGGGGCCGCAGCCGAGGTCGGCGATGCGCGGCTCGGTGGCGGGCAGGGCGGGGACTCGGGCGAGGAGGTCGGTGAAGGGGCGGGCTCGGTGGTCGGCGTGGCGGAGGTACTGGGCGGGGTCCCAGGTGGGGGTGGTGGCAGGCATGGAGGGCTCTCCCGGAAGTCAGGGGGACGATCACCGTCTACGACTCCACCCTGACCGAGAAAATATCTCGACGTCAAGAGACTTGAGGCCAAGAGACTTCACATCGACACAACCACTACACTGATCGCCATGGAGGACGAGGTCGATCGGCTGGTCGCTGCGTGGCGCCGGGAGCGCCCGGACCTCGACGTGGAACCACTCGAAGTGCTCAGCCGGGTCAGCAGGCTTGCCCGGCACCTGGACCGGGCGCGCAGGCTGGCGTTCGCCGAGCACGCCCTGGAGCCCTGGGAGTTCGACGTCCTGACCGCGCTCAGGCGCGCCGGAAACCCGTATCAACTCTCCCCCGGGCAGCTCCTCACCCAGACCCTGGTCACCTCGGGCACGATGACGAACCGCATCGACCGGTTGACGAAGAAGGGCCTGGTGGAGCGCCTCCCCGACCCCAGCGACCGGCGGGGAGTGCTTGTCCGGCTCACGCCGGAGGGCCAGGACAGGGCGGATCAGGCGCTCGCGGGCCTGCTCGACCAGGAGCGCGCGATCCTGGCGGAGCTGTCACGGGGACAGCGGGGCGAACTGGCGGGGCTGCTGCGCCAGTTGACCGCGCCGTTCGACAACATCCCCGGCTGACACCGGGATACGCCGACCGGTCAGGTGCTGCCACCGGTCAGGCGCTGCTGCTCTCCTCCACCGTGATCCGTCCACCGTGGCCCAGGTCGACGGGTCCGACCCCGGCCCGTCGGGCGAGAGCGACGGCGGCGAGCGTGGAGTGGACGCCGAGTTTGCCCAGCACGTTCTGCATGTGTGTACGCACGGTGTGCGGGGAGAGGAACAGCCGTTCGGCAACGGCTTTCCGGCCCAGCCCGGCGACCATGCACCGCAGCACTTCCCGCTCCCTGGGCGTCAGCGACTCGACGAGCCGCTCGCTCTCGGTGCGGTGCTTGCGGGCGGCGGTCAACTCGCGCAGCACACCGGTGAGAAGGGCCGGCGGGAGATGCGTCTCGTCGCGCAGCACGCCCCGGATGACGGTCAGCAGCCGGGACAGAGAGCAGTCCTTGGCGACCCAGCCGGAGGCGCCGGCCTGCAGGGCGAGCGCGGCCCTACGGGGGTCGTCCTTCTCGGCGAGGACGACGATCCGTACATGCGGATGTGCCGAACGGACGCCCGCGACCAGCGAGATGCCGTCGACGAGACCCTCCGCGTTGCCCTCCTGCACGGGCACCGCCGACCGCGCCCCGGGCACGTTGCCGCCCAGGTCGGAGTCGACGAGCAGGACGTCGAACCGGCGGCCCTCGGCCACCGCGCGCTCCAGACTGCGCAGCGCGGCGGGACCGCTGCCTGCGGCGGAGACGTCGACGTCGGGCTCCGCCGCCAGGGCGGCGGCGAGCGACTCGGCGAAGATGCGATGGTCGTCGACGACCAGGACTCGGATGCGAACCACTGAAACCCCCTTCCCCGAGCTCCTCAAGAGCTGGGGACACCCAATCGTCGGGGGGACAACCCGTGCGGACACGACGCCCGGAGCAGTCCCCGGCTGTTGCTTCTGGCCTGGGACGGGGCTGCCGCGGTCACCGGCGCACGGCCGCCGCCGTGCGATGACTGCTACCCCCACTCCGGGCGTCGTACCCGACTGTCTCGCCCCCTGATCAGCACCGGCCCCCACCGGTGCTGTTCATCAGGGTACGGCCGGGAGGCAGGAGCGGAAGGTAATTCACAGAACTGATTGGCCAGGGCGTTTATGGTGTGCCGCATGTTTCGTATTGAGACAGAAGTCGACAAGGAATGGCTCACCCTGCTCCGGTCGCGGTTGCGCGACGCGAACACGGCGGCATCACCCGTCCTGCGCGCCCTGCGCGGCACCCCTGCCGAGCGCGAAATCCCGCTCCACGTATGGGCGTTGAACGAGGACGGAAGCCTGGCCGGCGGCCTCGTCGGCCACACCTGGACGGCCTGGCTGCATGTGGCGTATCTCTGGGTCGACGCCCCGCACCGGGGCAGCGGCCTGGGCTCCCGACTCCTCGCGGAAGCGGAGCGCAAGGCACACGAGGAGCGCGCATGCACCCACGCACGCCTGGAGACCTGGGACTTCCAGGCACCGGACTTCTACCGGAAGCAGGGGTACGAGGTGGTGTGCGTGATCCCGGACTATCCACCGGGGGTGACGGAGTACACGCTGACGAAGCGGTTGCGTACCGTCACACCTGGCTGACGGTCAGACCTTCCTGAGCGCGTCCAGCGTGATGTCGACGTCGATGTCGTAAGGCGCGGTGAGCTTGAGATGGTCGTGGTGGATGCCGGTGAGGGCGTAGGTCTTGTTCACCGGGTCGATCTCGTAAGCACGGACGACCGGGTGTTGGTTGGGGTCGGCCATCTCGACGAGCCAGAAGTAGGGGATGCCTGCGGCGGCGTACTTGCGGGGCTTGGCGTCACGGTCGCGGGCCTCTGAGTCGGGGGAGACGACCTCGATGGCGAGCAGGACGTCCTCGGCCCGAAATCGGGTCTGCTCCAAGCCGGTGATGGCCGCCGCGCGGACGACGGAGAGGTCGGGTTCAGGGCCGTTGCGGCGGTCCAGCACCACGGTCATCTCACGCTCGACGCTCAGATCCTCGGGGACAGTCCGGCGCAGGCCGTTCATCAGCAATTCGATCATCTTGGCGTGGAAACGCCGCTGCGGACTCACAAAAACCAGGCTCCCGTCGATCAGCTCGGTGTGCGGCGGGAGGTCGGGCAGCGTGAACAGATCGTCCACGGTGTACCCGTCCTGGGGCGGCACCGGCCAGCGGCAGCCGGGCTCAGCGGTCGGCTCGGCAACGGGCTCGGCGGTCATGATTCCTCCCATGGACGGAATTCTCGGCCTGCCCTCACACGGTAACGGCCGGAATCCGGAACCGTCATCACAAAGGGTGACGTCATGATCAGGAATCACCTCGGCGCGCCCGGCACGGGCCTTTGCAGCAGGTCCGCGAGGCAGGATCTCCGCCGAGTCCGTGGCTGGAGCGGACCGGCTCACCTCGGCTGTCGCGGCGCGGCACGTCCAGGAGACGTGCCGCGCCGCGGGCGGGCGGGGTTACAGCAGTGCGGACGTGATCTTCGGCAGCAGGAAGCCCAGCAGGTACACCACCAGCACCGGTGCCCGCAGGGCGATCACCGCCCGACCGAGGTTCCGCGGAACACGGCCTCCACGGCTGAGGAGCACGGCGCTGAGGCCCACCGACACCACCACGCCCACCACGACACGCAGCAGCACCGCCCGCGTGTCCAGCGAGGTGTACGGGTCCGTGTAGGCCCAGACGCCGACCACGAGGGCAAGGACGAGCGCCGTCGCGGCCTCCGCCACGAGGATCCCGCGGTGCCGCGAGACCTGGCCGACCTCGGTTGTGGTTGTCGCCATGGATTCTTCGGTCACGAGTACCACTCCGGCCACACCTTGTAGATCCAGATCTTCATTTCGGGTACGAGCTTTCGCTGGGTGGTGAGAGGCCGGTACTTGTAGTTGTGATTGTGCTGTGCCACGAAGATCTTCCCGTTCGCGTCGATCTTCGAGATGACGGAGGAGTGCTCGACGCCGTCCTTCCTGTCCGGATCCCAGTCGTAGAAGATGACGTCCCCGAGTTGGGCACTGCTGGTGGAGTGCGTCGTCCACAGGGCGTAGTGGTAGACGAAGTTCTTCAGCGCCGCGGCGTTGATCCAGGTGCGGGACTGGTTGTAGCCGTACACCTTGCCCTTGTAGCGCCACCAGTAGTCGAGATCGTCCTCGTTCCAGTAGGCGTACGAGTCGTACTTCTTCTTCATCCCGCCGCCCAGGTGGAGTGCCCTGGAGACGAAGTTGGTGCAGTCCTGGCTGTACATGGCGTCCTGGTACGCGTGGCTGACGGCCCAGCCGGCGATTCCGCCGTAGGACATGGACACGCTGGCCTGCTGAGCGTCGTAGGAGACGGTGGTCGCCGTGGCGCTCGTGCTGGTGCTGTCGCCGTCGAACTCGGAGGCGTCGTCGGTGTCGTCGAGGGTTCCGGTGTCGAGGGTGTCGCCGAAGTCGGTCAGGGCCTCGGCGCCCGCGCTGACGGTTCGTTCGCCGGCCGCGGCGGTGATGTGGCCGGTGAGGCTGGGTGCCGTGCCGGCCGTGAAGGTGTAGATGTCCGTCGTCACCCCGCCGTCGTCGGTCGCGTCGGGGGTCTCGCCGTCGACCCCGGACACATAGGTGGCGGTGGTGGTGGCGGTGGCTCTCAGGTCGACGGTGGAGCCGGTGGTGCCGGGCATGGCCAGGACGTCCGTGAGCGTGCTGGCGGGCTCCTCGGCGTCCATGTCGTCGCCGGTCACTCCGGCCCGCTCGGTCAGGGGCGTGGCCTGTTCGGCGTCGAGGACGTCCGCGAAGCCGTCGCCGCTGTCGCTCGCCGCGACCGCCGTCTCCGCGCTGACCTGGTCGCCGGTGAGCAGGGCGTTCTGGGCGGCGAGGTACTCCTCCAGAACCGTCCGGTAGGCGGCGGTCCCTCCGGTGACCGCCACCGGGGTGACCGAGGACGAGGTGGTCCCGGCGCCGGTGCCGTAGTCGTTGGCCGGTGTCACGGTGAACGTGTACGCCGAGCCGTTGGTCAGGCCGGCGAGGATCGCGGACGTGCCCGTGGTCGTCGTGGTCGCACTGGTCGTGGTGCCGTTGAGCTTCGCCACGACCGTGTAGGTGACCTCGTCGTCCTCGTCGCCGGTGAACTCGGACGCGGCCCAGGTGACCAGGGCGCCCTTCTCCCCGGCCCGGGCGGTCAGTTCGCTCACCGCGGTGGGAGCGGTGCCGGTGGTGTCCTCGTCGGGGGCCGTGGTGTCCTCCTCTGCGACGTCCAGGGTGAAGGACTTCAGCCCGCTGTACGAGGAGCAGACGGCGCCGACACAGGCGCGCGCCTTCCATCTGTACGTGGCTCCGTCGGTCAGCAGCCCGTCCGGGACCTGGAGTGCGGCACGCTCACCCGAGGCGACGGTGGCCGTGCCCAGGGGACTGTCGCCGACGACGGTGCCGGAGCTGTTGTAGAGCACGTACTGCGCCTCGACGTCGTCCTGTCCGAGCGCGGTGACGACGGCGGTCAGCAGCGGTGTGCCGGTCTCGGTGGCGCCGGTCCGCAGGTCGCTCGGGACGTCCGGGATGTCGAGTGCGCCCGTGTCCACGGTGAAGGTCTGCCACGACGTCCAGGCCGTGGAGTAGTCGGTGCCGTCGTAGGCGCGGGCGCGGATGCGCAGGTGGGTGCCGTCCGGCAGGGGGGTCGAGGACGGCACGGTCAGGGGGGTCGCCTTGCCGGAGCTGACGTATGCGCTGGACTTCGTCAGCGAGTACGTCGTGTCGGCGTAGACGGGGTCGGGCTCGATCGCGTACTGGACGCGGGCCTTGGCGCCGGAGTCCGCGTCGGTGACCTTGGCGGAGAACACCGGCGTGAGCGCGGTGACGATCTTCTCGGTGCCGCTGGTGGTGCTCGGCGCGAGGGTCGGTGAACTCGTCTTGGGATACGAGTTGTACGTGACCGTCAGGTGCGGCTCGGTCGAGCCGTCGCCGGAGACGTAGTTGGCGGAGCGGAAGCGGCGCCAGGTGTAGGAGTCGGTCTCGCTGACGCCGCGGACCAGGAGGCCGTAGTTGGTGGTGCCGTCCGCCCAGGCCTGGACGATGTCGTCGATGTCGAAGTTCATCGTGCCGGCCGGGCAGTCCGAGGAGTACCCCTTGGCCGCGGTGTTGATCACCTGGCCCGTGCTGGTGCCCGCGGGCTTGTCGGCCCAGGTGATCGTGGAGGACGACCAGGACTCGGTGATACGGCGTACCACGGTGCCCGTGCCCTCCGTGCAGGACGACGACCAGTACGAGTACAGCGCCAGGTTGGTGTCGAGGATGTCGGTACCCGCGAAGTCCGAGACATCGAACTTCATGAACGAACGGGCGACTGTGTCACCGCCGTCGTACGTGCCCGACTTCAGCTCGGTGGAGGATATCTGCGAGTCGTTGTAGTTGGTGGCGACCCAGGTGTCGGTCGTCGCTGCCAGCGTGGTGGTCGGGTCGACGGTGACGGGGTAGGTCAGGTCCTGGTCGAAGTAGGAGGCGTCCGGGGTGAGTACGAGGGTCTGGGTGCCGTCGGCCGCCGTCTCGATCTCCGTGTCGACGGAGGCGAGGTGTTGTGACTCGCCGGAGGCCGCGTCCTTGGAGGAGTCCCACATCATGGGCGCCGGGGCCTCGGCCACCAGATCGCCGTCGGCGTTCCTGAGCAGCAGGTGTCCCGAGTCGGCCTCGGAGAGGGTGAGTCCCTCCGTGGTGACGGGGATGCGGTAGGCGAGCGCGCCGTCGGGGGCCGAGTCTAGGACGACGTTCTGGGAGAAACCTTCCTTCAGGGCGGTGACCGTCAGGGTCTCGCCGTCGCCCAGGGCGTAGGAGGCGGTGTCGCCGTCCACCGTCGGGGTCGGCAGGGTGTCCTCCCAGCCCAGGCTCAGGGACACGTCGTCCTGGGCGACGGAGGCGAGCTTCCTGTCACCGCCGTCCGACACCGTGATGTCGGCGGCTGCCGCCTCGGGCTCCAGTGCGGCACCCTCGTCGGACAGTTCGGTGTCGATGTCCTGCCACGAGCCGTCGGCCCGCTTCACCCGCACCGGGCCGGCGTACGAATCGGCCGTCAGCGTGCCGTCCGGGTTCACGTACACCGTGGAGTTCTCGGTGCGCCGCGAGGTCAGCTCGACGCGCTCCCCGCTCAGCTTCGCCTTGCGCCTCGCGAGTTCATCCTCGGACAGGAACGACAGCGCCTTCGCCGCGCCCTCGCTCCCGGTGTCGTCCAGGGTGGTGACCGGAATGGTGATTCCGGGCGCCGCGGATGAGTCCCCTGTGGCGGTGCTCAGCAGAGCCCCGCCGCCGGACGGACTCCCGCTCGCCACGAACCCCGTGAGCAGCAGTACCACCCATGCGGCACGCATACCGTGTCTGTGCCGGGATCTGTAGCGGGTTCTGTACCGGGCCCCGTGCCCGTCGAGCGTCCCCCTGTACCTGTTCAAGTGCCACCTCTCAAATCGCCTGACGGCAGCGGGAGTTCGGCTGCCGTGGGGCGGAAGATAGCGGCACCTCTTGTGCGTCCGGACAGGTCGGGGCGGAGTCGGCCGAGGCGGCTGTGGGGCTGCTGTGGACTGCCGCGGCGAGTTCCGTGAGGTGGATGCGAGCGGTCTGTACGCGTACCGGACGATGTCCGCACTTCCTCCCCCGTGGGGGCACACCTGTGTCCCCCGAGTGAACCGCCGGACGGCTTGCGGGTCTTCATCAAGCTGTGATCCGAGGCGATCGGCGGCCCGGCATGCCTGCGTACGGCGGCAGTCCGGGGAGCGCGGTCCGGGGCGGCGGCTGCGGGGGCGGCGAGGGCAGGAGTCAGGCGAATGCCCGGCGGCTGTGCACGAGCAGCTCACGCAGGGCGGGGTCGGGTGTTCTCCTCCAGACCAGGGCGAGCAGCGCCGGGGTCTCGACGTCGTCGATGGTGCGGGCGGTGAGGCGGTCGCGGTGGTCCGCGGCCATCGACTCGCTGAGGACGGCGACGCCGAGCCCCCGGGCGGCGAGGCCGGCGACGGCATCCGCGGAGCCGGCCTGGAGCGCGATGGCGGGGTGGATGCCCTGTGCCGCGCAGGCACGGTCGAACACCGTGCGCAGGCCGGTGCCGGGCGGCATGCAGACAATCGGGTGGGTGGTCAGGTCGCGCAGCGAGACCCGCTGCCGTTTCGCCAACGGGTGCCCGTCCGGCACTGCCACGACGAGCCGCTCGCTGATGATCGTCAGCGCGTCCAGCCCTTCGGGGGTGGCGGTCGCCGTACCGATGAGAGCCAGGTCGACGGTGCCGGTGCGCACCTGCTCGACGAGCCGGTCGGAGTTGTCCTCCAGCAGGGAGATCTCCACACCGGGGTGTGCCCGGTGAAACGCGGCGAGGGCGTCGAAGAGCGGTGTGACGGTGCATCCGACGACCATCCCGACCGTGAGCCGGCCCCGGATCAGGTCGGTCACCTCGCCCACCGCCTGTCCGACCGCCTCGGCCGCGGCGAGGGCGGCTCGGGCGGGTCCCAGTGCGGCCTTTCCCGCGACGGTGAGGGTGGCGGTGCGCGCCGACCGGTCGAACAGTTCGGCGCCGAGTTCGTGTTCCAGTCGGCGGATCTGGGCGCTGACGCCGGACTGGCTGATGTGCACCCGCTCGGCGGCCCTGGTGAAGTTCTGCTCTTCGGCGACCGCGACGAAGTACTCCAACTGCCTCAGTTCCATGACTGGGGATTCTAGTTTCCAGAAGAACCATCTGTTGGACTTCTGGTGGGCGGGTTGCCAGGCTGGGAAGTGAACCCCCAGGTCCGAAGCCCGACGAACCGCCAGGAGGCACCCGTGCCGGAGTACGAGAAGGCCATGCGGCCCGAGGACATCACCCGCTTGTTCGTCGAACGGTCCAACGCCGGTGACGCGGCCGGGGTCGCCGCGCTCTACGAGGAGGACGCGGTGCTGGCCTACCCGCCCGGCGACCGGACGGTGGGCCGGGAGGCGATCCGCGCACTGTGGGAGAAGGTGCTGGCCAACGGTCCCCGCTTCGAACCGGAACAGCCGCTGCCGACCCTGGTCTGCGGGGACATCGCCCTCACCTCGACCCCGCCGAAGGACGGAGCCGGCGCCCGGGCACAGGTCGTCCGCCGTCAGCCCGACGGAAGCTGGCTGCGGCTGCTGGACCAGCCGGAGTTCGTCTCTCCCACGCGCTGACCGGTCACGTCGACCGGCCGCCGCAACCGGTCACTTCAACCGGTCACTTCACCCTGCGCGCCCCCGCCGAAGGCACCGCCGTGAACACCCGGGGTGCCGTGTACCCGGCCGCGCCGAACGCCTCCTCCACCGCCTTGCCGACTCGCTCCGCGGCCTCCGCCTCGACCAGGACGATCGCCGAGCCGCCGAAGCCGCCGCCCGTCATCCGGGCGCCCAGGGCGCCGGACTCGACCGCGGCCTCGACCACCAGGTCGAGCTCCGGGCAGGACACCCGGAAGTCGTCGCGGAGGGAGGCGTGGCCCTCGGTCAGGATCGGGCCGATCGCGCGGGTGTCACCGCCCGACTTCAGCAACTCCACCACCCGTTCGACTCGGTGGTCCTCCGTCACGACGTGCCGTACCAGGCGGCGTACTTCCTCATCGCCGCCCGCGTCGGCCAGCCGGGCCAGTGCCGCGTCGAGGTCCTCGTACGGCACGTCCCGCAGCGCGTTCACGTCCAGCAGTTCCGCGCCCCGCTCGCAGCCTGCCCGGCGCTTGCCGTACTCGCCCTCGCTGTGGGAGTGCTTGACCTGGGTGTCGACGACGAGGAGGCTCATGCCCTCGGCCGCCAGGTCGAAGGGGATCTGGTCCTGGGACAGGTCCCGGGTGTCGAGGAACAGGGCGTGGCCCGCGGTGCAGCACGCCGAGGCCGTCTGGTCCATGATGCCGGTCGGGGCGCCCACGTACACGTTCTCCGCACGCTGGCACAGACGGGCCAACTGCCAGCGTTCCAGGCCCAGTTCGTACAGGTCGTTCAGGGCCAGGGCGACCACCACCTCCAGTGCCGCCGACGACGACAGGCCCGCGCCCGTCGGTACCGTCGACGTCAGGTGGATGTCCGCGCCGGCCGACACCGCCGTGTGGCCCGCGTCCTGGAGCGCCCAGATCACGCCTCCCGGGTACGCCGTCCAGCTCTTGTCCGACTCGGGCGTCAACTCCCCTGCCCGCAGCTCGATGACGCCCCCCTCCACGTCCGACGAGTGCAGGCGCACCACGCCGTCCGTGCGGCGGGAGACCGCTGCCATCGCCGTGTGCGGGAGGGCGAAGGGCATGACGAAACCGTCGTTGTAGTCGGTGTGTTCGCCGATCAGGTTGACCCGGCCCGGCGCCGCCCACACGCCCTCCGGCGCGGAACCGTACAGACCCTCGAACGCCTCGGCGACATCCACAGTCGTCATGCCCTCTACCTCTGACCTTTCGTTTCGTACGTTCCGGGCCTGCGGCCTGCCAGGCCCAACTACCTGCTGCTTTCCGCTACTTGCTGTGCCGCTGCGCGAACTCCCACGCGTCGGCGACGATTCCGGCCAGGTCGGACCGGGTCGGGTTCCAGCCGAGTCGGGTCCGGGCGCGGTCGGCGGAGGCGACCAGGACCGCCGGGTCGCCGCCCCTGCGCGGGGCCACGACCTCCGGGATCGGGTGCCCGGTGACCCGGCGCACCGTCTCGACGACCTCGCGGACCGAGAAGCCCTCGCCGTTGCCGAGGTTGCAGATCAGGTGTTCGCCCGCCGTCGCGGCCGTGAGGGCCAGCAGGTGGGCGTCCGCCAGGTCGGCGACGTGGATGTAGTCCCGTACGCAGGTGCCGTCCGGGGTCGGGTAGTCCTCGCCGTAGATCGAGATCGCGTCCCGCTTGCCCTGGGCGACCTGGAGGACGAGGGGGATCAGGTGGGACTCGGGGTCGTGGCGCTCGCCCTGGGTGGCGTACGCGCCGGCCACGTTGAAGTAGCGCAGCGACACCGCGGCGAGGCCGTGGGCCGTCGCCTCGCTGGTGATCATGTGGTCGACGGCCAGCTTCGAGGCGCCGTAGGGGTTCGTCGGGGACGTGCGGGCCGTTTCGACGATCGGGGTCGTCTCCGGCTCGCCGTACGTCGCCGCCGTGGACGAGAAGACCAGCTTGCGTACGCCGGCCTCGCGCATCGCCGTGAGCAGCGCCATCGAGCCGCCGACGTTGTTGTCCCAGTACTTCTCGGGCTTGACGACCGACTCGCCGACCTGGGAGGAGGCCGCGAAGTGGAGCACCCCGTCGAACGAGGAGTCGAGCCACTTGGCGGCGTCCTTGATGTCGCCCTCCACGAACGTGGCACCTGCCGGGACGCCCTCCCGGAAGCCCGTCGAGAGGTTGTCGAGGACGACGACCTCGTGGCCGGCCTCCAGCAGATGCTGGGCGACCACCCCGCCGACATAGCCCGCACCACCGGTGACCAGGTACTTACCGCTCATGAACTCGCTACCTCTCGCAGTCGCTGGGCCGCGGATTCCGGCTGGATGTCGTTGATGAACACGCTCATCCCCGACTCGGAGCCCGCGAGGAACTTCAGCTTGCCGGAAGTGCGGCGAATGGTGAAAAGCTCGAGGTGGAGCGCGAAGTCGTCCCGGTTGACGCCCTCGAACTCCTCCAGCGTGCCGAACGGAGCCTGGTGCCAGGCCGCGATGTACGGCGTCGGCGGCTCCCCTGCCCCTTCTTTCGCACCACCCGGTCCGTCGAAGATCCGGTCGAAGCGCCTCAAGAGTTCCAGGTACACCTGGGGGAATTCTGTGCGGGCCTCCTCGTCGAGCGCCAGCAGGTCCGGCACCCGGCGGCGCGGGTACAGGTGCACCTCGTACGGCCAGTGGGCGGCGTACGGCACGAAGGCGACCCAGTGGTCGGTGGCCAGGACCAGTCGTTCGCCCGCGAGTTCCTTCTCCACGATCGCGTCGAAGAGGTTCTCGCCGCCCGTCGCCTCCTTGTGCGCGGCCACCGAGCGGAGCATCAGGGCCGTGCGGGGGGTGGTGAAGGGGTACGCGTAGATCTGGCCGTGCGGATGGCCGAGGGTGACGCCGATCTCGGCGCCGCGGTTCTCGAAGCAGAACACCTGCTCCACGGAGGGGAGGTGCGACAGCTCCGCCGTCCGGTCGGTCCACGCCTCCAGGACCAGCCGCGTCTGCTCCTCGGTGAGGTCGGCGAAGGTCGAGTTGTGGTCGGAGGTGAAGCAGACCACCTCGCAGCGCCCGGAGTCGCCGGCCAGGGAGGGGAACCGGTTCTCGAAGACGACCACGTCGTACGACGAGTCCGGGATCTCGCTCAGCCGGTCGCCCTCGGTCGGGCAGAGGGGGCACTCGTCGGCCGGGGGGTGGTAGATGCGGCCCTGGCGGTGCGAGGCGATGGCCACCTCGTCGCCGAGCAGCGGGTCCCGGCGTACCTGCGACGTGGTGACCGTGCGCTCCAGGGGGCGCCGGTCGACCGCGTCACGCACTGTGTCGTCGCGCAGGTCGTAGTAGATGAGCTCACGACCGTCGGCGAGCCTCGTCGAGGTCTTCTTCACGCCGGACTCTCCATCCGTACCCAAACCAGCCATTACAAGCCAGGAACCGCCGGGACAAGCACAGCCAAGCGAAGCCAAGCTTCAAACAGAACCGAACACATCAAATCATAAATCCACAACCATCGGTATACCCAGGCGAGCCGTGAAACGTCAGCGGAGCCGGAGTTCACGGGAACTCCGGCTCCGCAGTCTGGAGAGCGAGACACCTCGTCGGGTCAGAAGTCCGCTTCGGGAGGTGAGTGCAGATGCACCGGGCCCGCCCGGTCCAGCAGTCCCGTACGGGCCGCCAGCGCCGCCGCCTCCAGCCTCGACCCCACCCCCAGCTTCATCAGCACCCGCTGCACATGCGTACGGGCCGTACTGGGCGCGATCCCCATGCCGGCCGCGATCAGCCGGGTGTCCTCGCCGTCGGCGACCCGGACCAGGACCTCGACCTCCCTCGGCGTGAGCATCTGGAGGAGGCGCTGGCCCTCGTCGTCGGGCTGGGCGGCGGGGTTGAGCAGCTCGCTGAACGCGCCCTGGAGCAGCGCCGGAGCGATCGCCGCCTCGCCCGCTCTGGCCTTCATGATGGCGCGCTCGACGCCTTCTATGCGCTCGTCGTGACGTACGTACCCGGAAGCTCCGGCGGCGAAGGCGGCGGCGATGCCGCGCGGGCTGGGCACCGGGCCCAGCACCACGACCGCCACCTGCGGACGCTCGCGCTTGATCCGCACCACCGGGTCGAACATGCCCGGCTCGGCCGGGGTCGCCGTGCCCAGCAGGCACACCTCCGGCGCGCGCGTGATCACCAGTTCCGCCGCACCCGCGGCGGGTGCCGCCGCGGCGAGCACGCGGTGTCCGCGCAGCTTCAACGCCGAGGCAAGCGCCTCGGCGAGCAGTCGGTGGTCGTCGACCACCATCAGCCGCACTCCCATCGAGCCACCCCCCAGTCCCCCCAATGGTTGTCCCTTCTGGATGTCCATTGGTCCCCACGGTCGGGAGCCCCCCGGCTCCCCCCGCTTCTCATGCCCCCGGAAGCTACACGCTTGTTCGACGTTGCGCTTCCCCTACTGAAGAGAAGTGCCCCGGATCGCGGAAAATCCTCTCTTTCGAGGGTGATGAGTAGTACGTGCACGGCCCCGCCCCTGAGCAGGGACGGGGCCGTCAACACAGCGGTCGGTGATCAGTCGATCGTGTTCACCTCGTGCCGTACGCGATCGCCAGGTACCTGGTCTCCCCCGTGCTGGAGGGCTTTCGGGCGTAGACCTGGGACATGTAGAGGCGGCCGTCGGCGTAGACGATCTCGGCGTAGTCGGGCTGCATGGTGGCCTCGATGTCCCGCACCGCCTTCGTCGCCGGGTTCTCCATCAGCTTCGTCTGCGCGAAGGAGCCGCCGTCGATGCTGACCACCTGGCCGCCCTTGTCGTAGGGCGGGCGCTTGTACGCGATCACGTTGCCGTCGTCCATGGTCAGCGGCGAGATCGTGTAGCCGTTGCCCGCGTCGGCGCGCTGACCGTCCTGCTTGCCGGTGGCGAGGTCGAAGGACACGATCTCGTTGGTCTTGCTGTACTCGCCGGTGCCGTCGTGTTCCTCGGTCGGGAGGTACAGCCTGTCGTTGCCGACGGCCAGCTTGGTGCAGTACTCGATCCTGGTGATGCCCTCGCACTCGGCGGCGTACCTGTCGCCGGGTGCCGAGATCTTCGTACGCAGCTGTCCGGTCTTGTTGTCGATGGAGAAGAAGTCGGAGATGCCGCTGCCGTCGCCCGCGGAGCGGTTGATGTCGGAGGCCACGACCAGCGGGTTCGTCGACACGATGCTGGCGTCCTCGATGCCCTTGGCCATCGCGTACTCGGAGAGCACCTTGCCGGAGACCGGGTCGATGGTCTGGATGTTCAGCTGCCGGGCGTCGTACGTGCCGCACTTGCGGACCGCGACCAGCTTCTCGCCGCCGCCGTAGCCCGCGTCGTAGCAGGAGTCGGTCGGCTTCGGGGTCCACAGGGACTTGCCGGTGATGTCGAAGGCGGCGCCGCCGCTGGTGCTGCCCACGGCGACCGTGTTCGCGCTGACCGTCACGTTGTCGAGGTTGATCACCTGGTCGCCGGACTTGACCGTCCGCGTCCACAGCTTCTTGCCGGCGTCGAGGTCGATCGCCGCGACCTGGCTGCAGCCGTGCGAGGGCTTGTCCTTGGTCGGCATGGCGGGCTCGTACACGATCGCCGTGCTGTGGTCGGCGGTGGTGTGGCGGCTCGCCGCGCACACCGGGCCGGGCAGCGGGACCGTCCAGAGCTTGGTGCCCTTGGCGGGGTCGTACCCGACGATCTCGGCGTTGCCGCTCTTGGCGTACACGGTGTCGGTGAGCCAGGACCCGACGACGGTGACACTGCTCTCGTCGGCGCCGACGGCCGGCTCGGGGAGCTGGAAGAGGACCTTGGAGGCGGTGTTCGCGGGCGCCTTGTCCGTACCACCGCCACCACCGGTGCCGCTGTCGGTCCCGCCCGTGCCACCGGTCGTGCCGGAGCCCGTGTTCTTGCCGTCGCTGCTGCCGTCCTCGGAGGAGGAGTACCAGACACCGCCGCCGATGATCAGCGCGATCGCGACGACGGCCGAGACGATGATGGCCGCCTGCGCGTTCACCTTCCTCTTGGGGGTGGGAGGTTGAGGCGGATGGACGGGCTGCGGCTGCTGCGGGTAGCCGTAACCGGGAGGCCCGTACGGAGGCTGCGGCTGCTGGGCGTACGGGTTCGGGCCGCCCTGGGGGTAGCCGTAGCCGGGGGGAGGCTGCGGGGGCTGGTTGGGCGGGGGCGGCGGCTGGGTCATGACGTGGGTACCTCGGGAGCGGAGAGAGAGAAGAGTGGGACAGGGAAAGGACGTGTTACTTGCCGTAGGCGAGCATCAGCTTCTCCTTCAGCTCGTCCCTGCCGCTCAGTCGGGTGGTGGAGAGATAGAAGCGGCCGTCGACCCAGTCGTACGCCTTGGAGTAGAAGCCGTTCTCGACGTCGGCGGCTGCCGCCGGGTTCTTCAGCAGCGTCGTCGGGGTGTGGCTGCTGCCGGTGACGGGGATCGACACGACCTGGCCGCCGGCGTCGTACGACGGCTCGACGTAGGCGATGAGCCGGCCGCCCTCGACCTTCAGGGGCAGCATCGATTCGTCGGCCGGTGACTTGGCGCGCCACTTCTCCTTGCCGGTGGCCAGGTTGATCGCGACGATCTCGTTGGCGCCGGTGGTCGCCTTGGTCGGCAGATAGAGGGTCTCGGCGTCGGTGGCGACGCCCTGGCAGCCCTGGAGGTCGCGTTCGAGGATCGCCCAGCCGCACAGGGGCGCGAAGGACTCGTCGACGGCCACCTCGGAACGGAAGCTGCCGTCGGCCTTGAGCGTGGAGATGTTCCACGACTTCTTGTCCTCGTTGGTGAGGTAGAGGACGACAGGATCGACGGAGTACGTGCGCCCGACCGCCCAGCCCTTCGGAATCGGCCGGGTCCACCTGGCCGCCCCGGTCCTCGGGTCGAGCTCCTGCACCTCGTCGTGCTCGGTGGAGGTGGACGCCCCGCAGGACGACACGACGATCAGCTTCGCGCCGCCCGCGAAGGCGGCGGGGAAGCAGGCGGCCCCGTACCTCACCTTGTCGAACAGCTTGGCGCCGGTGTTCAGGTCGTACGCCGTGCCGGACTGCGAGCGCCCGACCATCAGGGTCGTCCCGGTGAGCGTCAGCTCGACGCTGAGCGCGCTGTCGAACAGCGCCCCGTCGGCGACCTTTCCGCTCCATCCCTTCGCACCCGTGTTCAGGTCGAGCACCTGGAGCTGGTTGCACTTGGCGCGGTCGCTGGCACCGCTCATGTAGGCGACCACGATCTTGTCGTCGGCCGACTTCTGCGGAGTGACGGCGCAGATCTTCTGCGGGAAGGTGATCGGCCCCCAGGCCGTGTCCCCGTCCCCGACCCGGAACGCGAACATCTCCTTGTACGCCGACTTCACGGCCACCTTGTCGGTGATCCACATGCCGTCGGCATCGGCCCCGGAGGCGGGCGCGTCCGGGGCGTCCTTGGACCAGAGCACCTTCGACTCGCCCGCCTGGCGACCCTCGTTGAGGTCGTCGGGGTCGGCACCGGCAGTGCCACCGCCGGCGTCGTCGCCGCCCCCACTGGCGTCGGCGGGGCCGGAGGGGGGCACGGAGAGGTCGGGGCCGGCCTGGCTTCCGCCGGCGGAAGGCTTGTCGTCGTCGCCACCGCCGCTGGTCACGGCGTACACGGTGCCCCCGATGACGAGCAGCGCGGCGACGGCCGCCCCGAGCATCAACGCGGGCCGCCCCTTGAAGGGGTTGCGGGAGGGCGGCGGAGGTACGGGGGCCCCGGGGAACTGCGGGGGCTGCTGGCCCGGGTAGCCGTAGCCGGGGGTGGGCGGCGGCGCCCCGTACGCCGGGGGCTGCTGGGCGTAGGGGCCGGACTGGGCACCGTACGGGCCCGGTTGGGCGTAGGGGCCGGGCTGTTGCGGATAGCCGTACCCCGGCTGGGGCGTGGGCGGGGCCGGCGGCAGGGGCGGCGGGGCCCCGTAGGGCGTTCCCTGCGCCACGTGCGGCGGGGTCTCCGGCGGTGGGCCGAAGCCGCCCTGGGGCGGACCCTGGGGCGGTTGGCTGGGCGGCTGGGTCATCAGCGCGTTCCCCCTTCAGCTGATTTTTAGCCACGCCTCGAGGCACGCGAACGGTGCGCGGACGCACGCGTAGCGGTGCTCGGGGAGTCTCAGAGGGCTCTTTCTACCACTCCGTGGCCACCCCGCACCGGACTGTATCCGCCCCTGCCCACCTCTGTTCCCAAGGGCGAACCGCCCCGTGATGCCGCCGTTATGCGCGTTCACGTGCCCTTCACGCCACGTCTGCGAGTTTCACCGTTCGTCCGCCTTCGGCGGTGCGACGACTACGCCTCGTCCGCGAGTTCCAGCCACCGCAGTTCCAAGTCGTCGCGTTCGCCGGAGAGTTCGCGGAGTTCGGCGTCGAGTTTGGCGACCTTCTCGAAGTCGGTGGCGTTGTCGGCGATCTGCGTGTGCAGCCTGCTCTCCCGCTCGGACATCTTGTCCAACTGCCGCTCGATCTTCTGGAGTTCCTTCTTGGCTGCGCGGGTGTCGGCGGCGCTCTTCTCGGTGACGGCCTTGGCGGCGGGAACCGGTACGGCGGCTGCGGCGGCATCCTCCATCCGCTTGCGCCGCTCCAGGTACTCGTCGATGCCGCGCGGCAGCATCCGGAGGGCGGCATCGCCGAGGAGCGCGAAGACACGGTCGGTGGTCCGCTCGATGAAGAACCGGTCGTGGGAGATGACGACCATGGACCCGGGCCAGCCGTCGAGGAGGTCTTCGAGCTGGGTGAGGGTCTCGATGTCGAGGTCGTTGGTGGGCTCGTCGAGGAAGAGGACGTTGGGCTCGTCCATGAGCAGACGCAGGATCTGCAGCCTGCGCCGCTCACCACCGCTCAGGTCCCCGACCGGGGTCCACTGCTTCTCCTTGCCGAACCCGAACGTCTCGCACAGCTGCCCGGCGGTCAGCTCGCGCCCCTTGCCGAGGTCGACCCGGTCCCGGATCTGCTGCACGGCCTCCAGCACCCGCAGGTTCGGGTCGAGCTCGCCGACCTCCTGGGAGAGATAGGCCAGCTTGACGGTCTTCCCGACGGCGACCCGCCCGGCGACGGGCTGTGTCTCGCCCCCGCTGCGGGCGGCATCGGCCATGGCACGCAGGAGGGAGGTCTTGCCGGCGCCGTTCACCCCGACGAGCCCGATGCGGTCACCGGGGCCGAGCTGCCAGGTGAGGTGCTTCAGCAGCACCTTGGGCCCGGCCTGCACGGTCACGTCCTCAAGGTCGAACACGGTCTTGCCGAGCCGGGTCGAGGCGAACTTCATCAGCTCGCTGCTGTCCCGGGGCGGCGGTACGTCGGCGATCAGCTCGTTGGCGGCCTCGACGCGGAAGCGCGGCTTGGACGTACGGGCGGGTGCCCCGCGCCGCAGCCAGGCCAGTTCCTTGCGGACGAGGTTCTGCCGCTTGACCTCCTCGGTGGCGGCGATGCGCTCGCGTTCGGCGCGGGCGAAGACGTAGTCGGTGTAGCCGCCCTCGTACTCGTACACCGCGCCCTTCTGCACGTCCCACATGCTGGTGCAGACCTGGTCGAGGAACCACCGGTCGTGGGTGACGCAGACGAGCGCGGAGCGGCGCTCGCGCAGATGCCGGGCGAGCCAGGAGATGCCCTCGACGTCGAGGTGGTTGGTGGGCTCGTCGAGAACGATCAGGTCGGGATCGTCGATGAGCAGCTTGGCGAGCGCGATCCGACGCCGCTCACCACCGGACAGGGGCCCGATGACGGTGTCGAGGCCCTGCGGGAACCCGGGCAGGTCGAGTCCGCCGAACAGCCCGGTGAGAACGTCCCTGATCTTGGAGTTCCCGGCCCACTCGTGGTCCGCCATGTCCCGGATGACCTCGTGGCGGACGGTGGCGGCGGGGTCGAGGGAGTCGTGCTGGGTGAGGACACCGAGTCGCAGACCGCCGGAGTGGGTGACACGCCCGGTGTCGGCCTCCTCCAGCTTGGCGAGCATCCGGATGAGGGTGGTCTTGCCGTCGCCATTACGACCCACGACCCCGATCCGGTCCCCCTCGGACACCCCGAGCGAGATCCCGTCGAGCAGGGCACGGGTCCCGTACACCTTGCTGACGTTCTCGACATTGACGAGGTTGACGGCCATTTTGCTCCTGAGGTGGGTGGGTCGACCTTCCAGGATAGTGGGCGGGGTGGGTGGGGTTGGCGGGCGGATTCGCGGGGGCCGGTGAAACGGCATCGTGTAGGCGCCCGCGCGGGCCAGGAGGAATAATCACCGGCATGGCACCGCAGTCCTTCTCCAGTTCCCAGCTCTCCACGGCCGACGTGCTGCGGGCGCGCTACGCGGACCGGCTCCCGGACGCCATCGAAGACCTCGCCGGTCCGACACACGGCCAGGTTCCGCTGCCCCTCCACATCGCCTGGTCAGGTCTGCGCAGCTACGATCTGGACCGGCCCCGGCAGCGTATGAGCCTGTACCGCACCGTCCTGGCCGAAGGACAGCGGGATGATGTGGCGGCCTTCCTCCACCGCGATCTGCTGATCGAGCAGTGGCCGGTCCTGCGCACCCTCATCAGTCGGCACATCCGTACGGTGTGGGAAGAACACTTCCCTGAACTCGTGCGCCGGACCGGACCGACTGCGGCGTGAACCTCAGCGGCCTCCACCGTCGGCTCCTCGCCGACGTCCTTTCCATCGGCACTCCTTATCCGCTGGTCATCACGGGCGGATACGCCGTCCAGGCGCACGGGCTCGTAGACCGTCTCAGCCAGGACATCGACGTCGCGACCGAGAACCCTGCTCCCATGGCTGCCATTGCCCAGGATCTGAGGCAGGGGCTCTCACACCGAGGCTGGCAGGTCACCGTAATCAGTGTCGACCCTCTCTCCGCTCGTCTGCTGGTGGCCAGCCCCGACACCGGCGAGGACTGCGAAGTGGACGTCCTCAAGGAGAACTTCTGGGCGTCGCCCGAGTTGACCGAACACGGACTGGTCCTCTCCTTCGAGGACGTCATCGGGACCAAGGTCCGCGCCTTGGCCGATCGCGGTGCCGTCAGAGACCTCATCGACGTTCACGCCGCCGCCGACAGCCACAATCTTCAAGATCTCGAACGGCTCGGCGAGCTGCATGGTCGCGGCGAGTTCCGTCTCCAGGACCTCCGTGAGCGTCTCGGCGGTGCGGAGTGGTTCGACGACGACGAATTCGCCGCTTATAGCCTCACGTCGGAGGAGACGGAAGAACTCAGAGTCTGGGCCCAGCACTGGGCAAGCGACCTCGATCAGCGGCTGACCGGGGTGGCAGAGGACCACGACGACTGACAGCGGTCCGTTCTGAATGAGCGGGGCCCGACCTGAGCCGGGCACCGTCATGCCCAGTCTTGGGCACTCTGGCTGAGGTCGTACGCCTCGTTGTAGCCGTCAGCTTGCCTGACCGCCCCAGATTCGGCGGCTCGTCCCAGAAGCAAGGCGTCACCCGCCGGCGAGCACGCCCACCGCTGCCGTCGGTCCCTATCTTCTCGGCGGACGCGACCAGATCGGGAACGCCGAGTGAGGGCCCTCCCCATGCGGCCGTACGGGGAGGGCCCTCAGTCCGTGCCTCTAGTCGTCGGCCACCAGGTACTCGACGTTCACCACGACGAACTCGCCGTAGTGGAAAGCCGATCCCAGCGCCGCCAGCCGCGCGTAGTGCTCCGGCGAGAGCGTCGCGCCGGACGCGGCGCCTGTCCGGGCCATCGCCCGCAGCAGCAGCCGGAACGCCAGGTCCGGGGTGCAGTGATGGACACACTCGGCCAGCGCCCGCCCGGCCCGCTCCGGTACGACGCGGTCCTCACCGATCTCGGCGAGGACCGCGTCGGCCAGCTCCACGCCGTCCCACTCGACGGGGACGGCGGCGGGGACGGCGCTCTGCGCGTGCCGGGACAGCCAGGCGTCGCACAGGCCGGTGAGCGTCTCCATCCACCGCGTTCCCGAGGTGACGCCGGTCCGTCCTCCGGAGAAGCCGGAGAAGAAGGACGGCCCGACCGCCGTGCCGGCCAGCCACAGCACCTCGATCGTCTCCGAGGGGAGCAGCAGCAACAGCCGGGCGTCCCTCCGGACGGCGAGAACGCTCTCCGGGTCCAGTTCGTCGCAGAGGTGGTATCCGACCGCGTCGGCGGCCGTGGGCCCGTGATGACTCCAGTCCTCGTGGAACATGCTCATCAGCCAGGTCACACCGAAGTCGGACTCGTCGGTACTGCGCATTGACCGTCACCTTCTGTGCTGGGGACCAGATCGGGAAGGCCGTGTAGGGCCCCGCGCGGAGAGTGCCTTACGGGCCGTACGGCTAGTCGCCCTCGGCCACCAGGAATTTGACGTCCTCCACCACGAACTCGCCGTAGTGGAGTGCCGATCCGATGCGATCCAGCCTCTTGTACTGGTCCTCGGACAATGACGCACCGGGGGTTTCCACGGCGACCCTCAGCAGCACCCGCAACGCCAGGTCCGGGGTGCAGTGGTGAGCGCAGTCGACAAGCGCCCGGCGTACCTCGGCGGCCAGGAACCCCATCCCCTCGATCTCGGCGACGACCGCGTCCCGGTGGGCCAGACCGTCCTCCGTGTCGGCTCCGGTGAGAGGGCGTACCTCACTCTGTGCGGACAGCCAGGTGTCACACACGCCGATGACCGTCCGCGTCCACTCGGCCGCCGAGTTCTGCTCGAATCTCGGGATGTACTGCGATCCAGCCGTCCACAGCAAGTCCAGCGACTTGGACGGAAGGTTGTCGAGGAGCGTCCGGGCGTCCCGGCGGACCGCCAGGGCATACTCGCCGGCCCCTTCCGGCAGGTGTTGCTCGACGACCTCGGCGGCGGTGTCGGCCTCGTAGCCCCAGTCCTGATGCCAGAAGCCCATCACCCACGAGACGCCGAAGTCGAACTCGGTGAAGCGTTGCACAGCGGGTCACCTTCCTACTTCGGGTAGCAGGTCTGCACGTAGTGGCCCTGGGGTGTTTCGGCTGACCCTCCGCCTTGGGCGCTCTGACGAGCTTGATGAAGTAGCCGTTGCCCGCGGCCATTGTGCCAAGGCGTCGATGACCACAGAGCCGCTGGCCATGAGCATAAATATGCTCGCGCAGCAGACCAAAGCGCGGACGGGCCGTTGGAAATGCGGTTCGCCGATGAGGTGATGTACGTGAGCGGAAGTGTCGGCGTCGTCTGAAGGGTGACCGGGAGCGGCTGGTGGTGCGGAGGGTCCAAACCCGCTCCACCGGCCTCGCAAGCTCCATCCCTTCGCGGAACTGCTGCCGCGACCACTGCTCGTGTCTGCCTTCGTCCCGGTCCTGCACGTACAGGTTCAGCGCGGCGTCGATGCCCCTCGACCATGCGTACAGATCTGCGACGAGTTCCTCTGGCCGCCTCCTCGGCCGCGATGGCCTCGGCGTCGGCGCGGTCGGCCGCCGAACGGGCGTCCTTCGCCGCCTGTTCGGCCTCGGACGCGGAGGTGCGGGCTGCGGCGGCGTCCAGTGCCACCTGGTCGGCGGAGTCGCGGGCGTCCTTGGCGTAGCCCTCGGCGCGTCCGGCGGCCTTGTCGGCGATGGTGTAGGCGGCCTTGGCGTCCCCGGTAGCCGCGTTGGCGACTCTCGCGGCCTGGGCGGCGTTCTTCTGCGCGTTGGCGGAGTGCGCCTCGGCGACGGCCTTCTGCTGTTCGGCGAGCTTCGCCTTCGCGAGATCCCGGGCCGCATTGGCGGTCTGCGCCTGTGCGGCGGCGGCAGCGGCCTTCGCCTGGGCCCGGGCCTCGTTCGCGGCGGCGGTACGGAACGCCGCCTTCGACTGGGCGGCCTGCGTCACGGCGCGGGCGGCGATGGTCGCACTGTCGCCGGCGGCGGCCCGGGTGGCCGCGTAGGCGGTTTCCCCGGGCCCACGAAACGGCACCGCGAGTGCCTGGGCGCCTGGGGCAGGCAGCGCTTTCTCGGCGGACGCGACCAGCTACCTGGTGTGCGACCCGGGGCCCCCGCGCGTCGGAAAATAGTGCCCATGGCCACTCTTCTCGACAGCCCCGAACCCCGTCGCGTCTCGCCGGGCGAGTACCCCGTGTGGGACCGGGCTCTCGCCCTTCTCAACCGGGACCTGGCGGTGACCCTTCCCGCGCAGGAGCCCCTGCGCCTGCTGGCCCTTACGCCCTGCGACGCGAACGAACCGGAGAACGTCTACGTCACTCTGGCCGACGACGAGTGGCACGGCAACTGTTTGGACCCGGACTGTGCGGACGACCCTGCCGCCGCGCTGGCAGAGGTCGCCGATGCCGCGCAGGAGACCATCATGGACCGAATGTGGCAGGCGTGGCCCGTGTGCGCCGATCACGGCCTCGGCATGCATCCGCGGGGCGCGGACGGGCAGCTCGCTGACGAGGAGCCGTACTGGTGGTGCGCGGGAGAGGCGTCGGGTCTGGTCCCGGCCCATGTCCGTGCGGCGGTGGGCGCGCTCGACACGCTCGTTACCCGGACGTAGGGATTCCCCCCATTGACGTGATCCCTTCAATTCCGCCACGGTGTGCCCACGGAGACGCCACCCCCCTCACCCCCCACACGTCCCCGTACGCCTCGTGCACATCGAACAAGAGGGGAACCACCCAGTGTCCGTACCGCACTCCCCCACAGGCATGCCCGCCGGGCGCCCCACCCCCGGCTCCGCGCACAGTTTCTCGCCCAGACGCGGCACCCTCGCCGCGCTCGCCGCCGTCGCCTCCGTGCTCGCCCTCGCCGGCGCCGCCGTATCGCCCGCCGTCGCGGCCACCCCGGCCGTCGGGGTGATCCAGGGCGCCGACGCCGAAGGTGCCATCAAGGACAGCTACATCGTCACCCTCAAGGACAGTGCCGGTTTCCGGGCCGCGTCCAGCAAGGGCAAGGCGCTCGCCACCCGGTACGGCGCCGAGGTCGAGCGGACCTACACGTCCGCCCTCAACGGGTACGCGACCGAGATGACCGAGGCCGAGGCAGAGCGGCTCGCCGCCGACCCCGCCGTGGCGAAGGTCGTGCAGAACAAGACCCTGCACATCAACGACACGCAGACCGGCCCCACTTGGGGACTCGACCGCATCGACCAGGCGGACCTGCCGCTCGACTCCGCCTACACCTACCCGTCCAGCGCGGGCAGCGGCGTGACCGCCTACATCATCGACACCGGCGTACGGATCACCCACACCGACTTCGGCGGACGCGCCTCCTACGGCTACGACGCCATCGACGGCGACACCAGCGCGAACGACGGCAACGGGCACGGCACGCACGTCGCCGGGACCGTCGCCAGTGCCACGTACGGTGTCGCCAAGGCCGCCAAGATCGTCGCCGTGCGCGTGCTCGACGACTCGGGGTCCGGGACCACCGACCAGGTCGTCGCCGGTATCGACTGGGTGACCGCGAACCACGTCAGCCCGGCCGTCGCCAACATGTCGCTGGGCGGCGACGCGGACTCCGTACTCGACGAGGCAGTCGCCAACTCCATTGCCTCGGGCGTCACTTACGCGGTGGCCGCCGGCAACGACAACGTCAACGCGTCATCGAACTCCCCGGCCCGCGTCGCCTCCGCCATCACCGTGGGCTCCAGCACGAGTGCCGACGCGCGGTCGTCGTTCTCCAACTACGGCTCCGTACTGGACATCTTCGCGCCGGGCTCCAGCATCACGTCGACGTACAACACGTCGAACTCCGCCACCGCCTCACTCTCCGGTACGTCGATGGCGTCCCCGCACGTCGCCGGCGCGGCGGCCGTCTACCTGGGCGAGAACCCCGGCGCCACGCCCGCCCAGGTCGCCACCGCGCTGACCTCGGCCGCGTCCAGTGGCACCCTCACCAGCGTCGGCACCGGGAGCCCCAACCTGCTCCTCCAGGTCACCCCGAGCGGGACTGACGACGGGGACGACGGCGACACCGGCACCACCTTCGAGTCGACCACCGATGTGACCATCACGGACGCCGGGTCGGCGGTGTACTCGCCGATCACCGTCAGCGGCATCACCGGCAGCGCGCCCAGCGACCTGTCCGTGTACGTCAACATCGTGCACACCTACCGCGGTGACCTCGTCATCGACCTGGTCGCACCGGACGGCTCCACCTACCGCCTGAAGAACAGCAGTTCCTCGGACTCCACCGACAACGTCGACGCCACCTACACCGTCGACGCGTCCAGCGAGACCACCGTCAACGGGACCTGGCAGCTCAAGGTCCAGGACGTCTACAGCGCCGACACCGGCTACATCAACAGCTGGAAGCTCACCTTCTGACCGGCACGCACATCAGCTGAGCCGAGTATCAGAAGCCGTGCGCCCCGGGACGCAACTCGCCCGGGGCGCACGGCTGTTGGTCAGGCGGGCTTGCCGGCGACCGCCGTACGGACCTCGCCGAGGAGGTCGTACATCGTCTGGCCGGGGCAGTCGGTCGCCAGCCAGTCGCGGTGGCCGCTGATCGCGTTGACGTCCTTCGTCACGCCGTTGACCGGGTTCACGTAGGTCAACTTGGCCTGCGGGTCCAGGCCCTTGAAGCGGGCGATCACCTTGATCAGGCGGATCAGTGACGCCTTGGCCGCGTCGGTCGGCGGCTGGGCGACCAGGTTGCCGAGCAGCGCGATGCCGAGGTTGCCGGAGTTGAAGCCGCCGGTGTGGAAGGCGGTGACGAGCTTGCCGTCCTTGTCGAAGGCGGGGACGAGGTCGTCGCCGGAGTAGCGGCCCTCGTAGACGGCACCCGCCTCGTCGATGAGGAAGTGGTAGCCGATGTCGCCCCAGTCGAGGGTGATCGCGTGGTACTCGTAGATGCCGCGCACCGTCGACGCCGGGTCGGGATCGGCGTTCGGGGTGTCCGTGTGGTGGACGGTGATCGTCTGGAACGGGTAGTACACCTCGGGCGAGTTGACCTTGCCGTCCTTGTACCGCTTCGACTCGTCGGCCCCCCACGCCGGCCGCGACAGGTACTGCACCCCGCGCACCCGGGTCGGCTCGGTCGGCACCCGGAAGGTCTTGCCGGCCCCGCCGGTCGTGTCGATCGCCAGCGACCGCGCCCCGCTCGCGCTCGACCCGTCCGGCAGCTTCAGCTCGTACGCGGTGGCGTCCCCCGCCGCCACCAGCGCCGTGCCGCCGCCCTCGACAGTCGCGCAACCGCCGTTCAGGTCCTGCCACTTGCCGGGCGCGGAGGCACCGTCCGCGAACCTGATCCCGGCACCGTCCGCCGCGCCGCTCCAGCGCACACCGACGTACGAGATGGCGAAAGCGGCACTGGCCTCGGCGGTGCCGGTGGCGGCCTCGGTGCGGGTGGCCGGGAACTTCTGCGGCTCGGTCCCCGCGGTACCGGACGTGGCGGACGTACCGGATGCGCCGTCCGTCGTACCGGAGGCGGAGTCCTCACCGTTGGTGGCCGCGAAGACCACCGGGGTCAGCGCACCGCCGACGGCGACGGCGCCCGCGGCACCGATCACGCCGCGCCGGGTGAGGGGGACCTTCCGGCGATGGGAGGGAGCCGGAGAGGAAGAGGACGAGGAGGGGGGAGGTACTGACACGGAGATGCCTTCCGAAGTGCTGGGGGAGTTGGCAACTCAAGGGGGACCCCACGCCGTGCACGCACTCTGGAATTCGGTGAACTCCTGGGCCTCAGCGAAGACTTGTGGCGGACGGCGAGTGCTTGAAGTTGAAAGAAACCCTACTCGTCACGCCCGCCCCACCCGCGCAGGTCCAGGCCAAGGAACGGTGAATTCCCTGTGCGGGTCCGGCAAATGGGGCAGCCGTCGCGTACGCGCTGTCACAGCACCCTGGCACCCGGTACAGGCCCCGAGGTCACTCGTACGGCCCGGCAGGTACCGGACGCCGACAGCGCCCGCTCCACCTGCCGCGCGGCCTCCGCGTCCCGGGCGAGGAACGCCGTCGTCGGACCGGAACCCGAGACCAGCGCGGCCAGCGCGCCCGCCGCACGGCCTGCGGCGAGGGTGTCGGCGAGGGCCGGGAAGAGGGAGAGGGCGGCGGGCTGGAGGTCGTTGGAGACGGACGCGGCGAGCGCGTCGGGGTCGCCCTTGGCGAGCGCGTCGAGGAGTTCCGGCGAGGCGACCGGCACCGGAACGTCACTGTCCGCGACCAGCCGGTCGAACTCCCGGAACACGGCCGGCGTCGACAGCCCGCGCTCCGCCATCGCGAACACCCAGTGGAAGGTGCCACCGGTCTCCAGGACCGTCAGCTTCTCCCCGCGCCCGATCCCGAGCGCGGCCCCGCCCACCAGGCTGAAAGGCACATCGCTGCCCAACTCGGCGCAGATGTCGAGGAGTTCGACACGCGAGGCCCCGGTCCCCCACAGCGCGTCACAGGCGAGCAGCGCACCGGCGCCATCCGCGCTGCCGCCCGCCATCCCACCCGCGACGGGGATGTCCTTGGCGATGTGGATGTGCACATCGGGCGTACGGCCGTACCGCTCGGCGAGTGCGACGGCGGCGCGGGCGGCGAGATTCGTACCGTCGAGGGGGACTTGAGCGGCGTCGGGCCCGTCACAGGTGATCCGGAGTTCCGCTGCCGGGGTGACGGTCACCTCGTCGAAGAGGCCGACGGCGAGGAAGACGTTGGCGAGGTCGTGGAAGCCGTCGGGACGCGCGGCACCCACCGCGAGCTGGACGTTGACCTTGGCAGGAACCCGAACGGTGACGCTCACAGCTGCCCGGACTCCTCGTCGCCACTGTTCTGCTGCTGGACCTTGTCCTCCTGGACCTTGTTCTCCGCGATGCGGACGAACTCCTCGACGCTCAGGGACTCGCCGCGGGCCTGCGGGGAGACACCGGCGGCGACGAGGGCGCTCTCGGCGGCGGCGGCCGATCCGGCCCAACCGGCGAGCGCGGCGCGCAGGGTCTTGCGCCGCTGGGCGAAGGCGGCGTCGACGACGGCGAACACCTCGCGCCGCTCGGCGGTCGTCTTCAGCGGCTCGGCCCGCCGGACGAGCGAGACGAGCCCGCTGTCGACATTGGGCGCGGGCCAGAAGACGTTGCGGCCGATGGAACCGGCGCGCTTGACCTCGGCGTACCAGTTGGCCTTCACGGACGGGACGCCGTACACCTTCGACCCGGGCGGCGCGGCGAGCCGGTCGGCGACCTCCGCCTGCACCATGACGAGGGTCCGCTCGATGCTCGGGAACGTCTCCAGCATGTGCAGCAGCACGGGCACCGCGACGTTGTACGGGAGATTCGCGACCAGTGCGGTGGGCGGGGGGCCCGGCAGTTCGGTGACGCGCATGGCGTCGGAGTGCACCAGCGAGAACCGGTCCGCGCGGCCGGGCATCCGAGCGGCGACGGTGGCGGGCAGCGCGCCCGCGAGCACGTCGTCGATCTCGACGGCGACGACCCGGTCGGCGGCCTCCAGCAGCGCGAGGGTGAGGGACCCGAGCCCCGGCCCGACCTCGACGACCACGTCGTCGGGCCGCACACCGGCGGTGCGCACGATACGGCGGACGGTGTTGGCGTCGATCACGAAGTTCTGCCCGCGCTGCTTGGTGGGCCGGACGCCGAGGACGTCGGCCAGCTCGCGGATGTCGGCGGCGCCGAACAGCGCATCGGGGGAGGCGTCGGGGACGGGGCTGGTACTCACGGGTCCAGGGTACGGGGGGTGGGGGGTGGGGATGTGCAGCTGGGCTGGTGGGCTGGTGGGCTCGGTACGGGGTGACCTCGGGGGCGTTGTCAGTGGCCGGGTCCGCTCAACGCACCTCGTCCGCGCGGACCGCGCGTGATCACACCGGGAGGGCCCGCTCACGGCACGGAGGTCATCGCCCACGGACAGAGACCGGCGGCGACCTGAAGCGACCTCGACGGGGTACGGGGCATCTGCCTCCCGCTCTCCCGCCGCCTCGCTCTCTGGACTAGAAAGATCGGTATGGAACTCACCCAGATACGCCTGCTGGTGTCCGACTTCCCCGCCGTCTACCGCTTCTACCGGGACGTGCTCGGGCTCAAGCCGCAGTTCGAGGCCGAGAGCGGCCCGTACGCCAAGCTCAGCCCCGACACCGGGCACGCGGCGATCGCACTGCAGGACCGGGCGCAGATGGCCGGCGTACTGGAGCGGCTGGGGGCGGAGCCGGCCGGACACCGCGCACTGGTGGTGCTGCGGGTGGACGACCTGGACGCCACACACGCCGAACTCACCGCCCGCGGGGCGGACTTCACCCGGACCCCGGCCCCGATGGGCGACCGGATGCGAGTCGCCTACCTGGAGGACCCGGAAGGAAACCTGATCGAACTCCAGGAGTGGCTGGCGCCGCGCGAGCAGGCAGGCTGACGCGTCGGTACCAGGTGGAGGAGGAGAGCGGCAGCAGCGCCACGGGCATGGGCATGGGCACGCCTATGACTATGGCCATGCCCATGTCCCGTCACGCCGCGCGGGCGCGCAGGCGGCGCAGCATGCGGGCGTCCTCGAAGCCGACCGAGTGGGCGGCGGCGTCGACCGTGGCGCCGTGGCTGATGAGATGCTCGGCGCGTTCCAGGCGCAGAGTCTGCTGGTAGCGCAGCGGGGTGAGGCCGGTGGCGCGGCCGAAGAGCCGGGTGAGGGTGCGTTCGCTGACGCCGACGGCCGCGGCCAGGTGGGGCAGCGGCAGCGGTTGGTCGAAGCGGGTGTCGATGAGGTCCTGGGCGCGGTGCACGGTGTCGTCGAGGTGGGACCGGTGCCGGAACATCGCGCTGGTCTGCGGCTCGTGGCCGTTGCGGCGGGCGTAGACGACCATGTCCCGGGCGACCTGGGCGGCGACGGCGGGCCCGTGCCGGCCGGCGACGAGATGGAGGGCCAGATCGATGCCACTGGCGATACCGGCCGAGGTGATCACCCGGTCGTCGGCGGTGAACAGGACGTCGCGGACGACGACCGCCCCGGGGTGACGCAGGGCCAGCTCGTCCTGCACGTCGTGATGGGTGGTGCAGCGACGGCCCTTGAGCAGACCGGCCCGCCCGAGCGCCTCCGCTCCGGCACAGACGCTGGCCACCGTTCCGCCCCTGGTGTGGTGGTCCCGCAGGACCTCCAGGGAGGCGTCGGCGATGGCGGGCGAGTCGGCCAGGGTGACCGTCCGCCAGCCCGGGACCACGATCAGGTCCTCGGGCCCGAGTTCGGGCCAGTCGAGGCTCGCCACCAGGGGCAGTCCCTGAGCTGTGGGGACCTCCGGCCGCTCGGCGACATAGGTGAGGGCGTAGGGGTGCCCGAAGTCGGCTGCGGTGGAGAAGACCTGCGCGGGGCCGGCCAGGTCCAGCAGGTGGACTCCGGGCACCAGGAAGAAGACGATGTGGCTCACGATTCGGTCATCATGCCGGAAGAACGGCCGTCATGCCGGGAGCTCCGCCGCGGCCTCCACCTCGTCGACCGTCGCGATGGTGGCGAAGCGGCCGGCGAGGGCGTACTCGGTGCGCCGGATGATCTCGTCGGCGGACAGGGTACGGGGGTCGGCGAGCAGTTCGGCGACGCTCTGGTCGGCGGGGGCGTCGCGGTGCGGGATCGGGTTGGTGGCGGTCGCGTCGACGACGAAGGTGACCTGGTAGCCGAGGTCGCTCGCCACGCGGGCGGTGGTCTCCACGCACTGCTCGGTGCGGATGCCGCAGACGGTGAGTTCGCGGACCCCGTGCTCGGTGAGGCGTTGCTGCAGGTTGGTGGTGGTGAAGGAGTTGTGCGAGGTCTTGTGGATCACCGGCTCGCCGTCCTCCGGCCGCCCCAGCTCCTCCAGCAGCCGGACGTGACCGAGGGCGGGGTCGAAGGTATCGCCGCTCCCGGGCTCGGTGTGCAGTACCCACACCACCAGGTCCCCGGCCCGCCGGGCCAGCCGCACCAGTCGGCTGACCTTGTCGGCGATCTTCGGGTCGGAGATGGTCTCCCACAGCGGGTGGGCGCGGAAGGACTCCTGGACATCGATGACGATCAGTGCTCGGGTCATGTGCCCAGCCTCCGCTATACGGAGAGTGCGGCTACAGGCCTCATCGGGCCCCGAAGCGGACGGATCCGGTCAGCGGATACCTGAGGTCGCCCGATTCGGGACCGACAGGCTGTCGGCGGCGAACCTGTCCACGAACCCCCGGGCACGTCGGTCGAGATCTGCGTACTGCGTCTCCCGCTCAGCGCCCGCGACCGCTTCGCCGACCAGGAGGTTGCCTTCGGCGTCGATGGTCTGCGGGCGCTCCTCCGCGTCGGTGAGCAGGCCGATCGTGGAATGGGAGAAGCCGCAGTAGTAGGCGATGCCGTCGCTCAGATTGGCTTCGAGGACGGCCTGCATCCCTTCCACGACGGGATCGTCGGCAGTGGCGCCGGCCAGGCCCAGCCACAGCATGCGCTTGCCGGCGAGGCGGGGCTTGCTGCGGCCGTAGGCGAACCCGTAGTTCCATACGCGGTCGATCCAGCCCTTGAGGATGGCGGGCACGCTCTGCCAGTACACCGGGAAGACGACGACAACGACATCGGCGTCGAGGATGCGCTGCATATGGGCGTGCACTTCGTCCGAGTACGGCTTTTCCCTGTTGCCCCAGTCCGGCTGGTCCGACACGTTCATCCGTGGGTCGAACCCCTCGGCGTGCAGGTCGAGCATGTCGATGCCGTATCCGGCGGCTTCGAGCCGGGCGGCCGCGCGGCGGGCCGTGTGCGCGGTGAGGGAATCGGTGCGGTGGTGCGAGAGGACTACGAGGGCTGTCCCGGCATGGCTGTCGTGCTGGCTCACGGTGTCTCCCGGCTGATCTCGATCGATTCGATGAATCCAGTAGAGCCGCGGAGACGTAGATGATCCATGGGAGAAACGCTCCAGGGCATAGGAGATCGTCTACGATGCGTTCCGTGGATCCGTTGAGCTCGCTCCTCAGTGGCATCCGGGCCGAAGGCTCGGTCGTCAGCCACGCCGTACTGACAGCGCCCTGGACCATCCGCTTCGCCGACGACGCGCCGCTCACCATGATCAGTGTCCTGCGCGGCGGGGGCACACTACTGCTGCCCGACGGCACCGAGCGAGCGGTCGGCGTGGGGGACACAGCCATCGTGAGCGGCCCCGAACCGTTCCATCTCGCGGATGATCCCGCCGCCGTCCACGGCCCCCATGCCGCGTACGAGATCGCCTGCTTCACCACGGACGCCGAGTGCGCCGGCCGGCAACTCGGCGGTATCCACTGGGGCACCGAATCAAAGGATGCGACCGCGCTGATCGTGGGCGCCTACCGCGCCTCGGGCCACCGCCACCAGCGGCTCCTGCGCGCCCTGCCGCCCGTCCTGGTGATCAACGAGGACGTCGAGGTCTGTGCCTGGCTGGAGACGGCCGCTGCCGACGCCGCCCGGTCCACGGCCGGTTCACAGGCGCTGATGGACCGGCTCCTCGACTGGGCCCTGGTGTGCACGTTGCGCAGTTGGTTCGACCAGGCAGGCGCCGACGCGCCCAGTTGGTACCGGGGCCTCGCCGACCCGGTCCTCGCCCCCGCCCTGCAGGCCTTCCACGACCGGCCCACCGAGTCCTGGACTGTGGCGTCGCTGGCCACCCGAGCCGGCGTCTCCCGGGCGCTGTTCGCCAAGCGCTTCACCAAGCTGATGGGCCGCCCGCCCCTCGCCTACCTCACCGAATGCCGCATGGACGAGGCCGAGACGCTGCTGACGGACACCGACCTCAGCGTCGCCCAGATCGGAAGATCGGTCGGCTATGCCGACGCTTTCGGCTTCAGCGCCGCGTTCAAACGCCACAAGGGCATGAGCCCCAGCACGTTTCGCGCCGCGGCGGCCTGAGTCCCGGTCCGGCGAAGCCGACATGGACCGACCTCGTCAAGGTCGTTGCCAACCTGGTTGAGTACAGGCCGAGTTGAGGGCGGCTGAGTTCGGGACGAGGTGAAGCTCCTGGTTGGATGGGTGGGCGACAGGGGCACACCCAGATGAAGGATGGATCTCATGGGAACGACACAGGGCCCGCCAGTGAAGCACGAGGACATCCAGGCCCCCTCGGGACGGACCAGGTGGTGGGTGGTCGCCCTCATCCTGGGTCTGCCTGCACTTCTCGTCATCGGCTTCATCGCCATGGTCGCGATCTGGGTGCTGAGCGACGACTCGTCCGAGGCCGAGCAGCGACCTCCCCACTCTCTTCGGGTGAGCGTGGAAGCCCCTTGGGCCGGAAGCACTCCTACCTTGTCCCGGACATCGACGATGTGACACCGGGGCGTACGAGTTCAGGGTGCGGAAGTGGCTTGAGAGGTGGGCGACTTGACGGACTCGACGAAGGGGACGAAGACGCCGGTCGGGAAGGTGAGAGTCGCTCGGGCCGGGGCCTTGGAGTCACGGATTGCTATGTGTGCGTGGCGATGCGCGATCTCGACGCAGGCGTCGCCCTGGCCGCCGCCGGAGTAGGACGACTTCCGCCAGGTGGTGAGGGCGGTCACTGGCGGTGGGCTGTGGGTGACTTGAGAGTCTCGACGAAGCAGGTAAAGGCTCCCGTCGGGAAGGTGAGGGTGCCGTAGGCAGGGTTCTTGGAATCCCGTACGGCTACCCGGGCGCGGTGGTCTGCTATTTCAACGCAGGAGTCGCCATCACCAAAACTTGAGTAGGACGACTTCTGCCAGTTGTCGAGGGTGCCCATGGGGTGCCTCACAGCTCTTTCGTCAACTTGTGGATGAAGTCACGCGACCGTCCGGGGGCGAGCGACACCGCCTCCAGTCTACGAAGAAGCGTTCGAAAGGCGGCGAGTTGGGTCTCGGAATCGACGAAAGCCGCACCCTGGGGTGCATCGCGCACGACGGTGTCCAGCTTGGGTACGGCACCTGCCGCGTACGTCATGGCACTCGCGGCGCCGGCGAACCCGTCCAGGTCGAAGGGGATGACGCGCACGGTGATGTGGTCCGCTTCGCAGAGTTCGAGGACGCGGGCCAGTTGCCGTAGCGAGGCGGCGCGGTCGCTGACCCGGATGCGGAGTGCCGCCTCGTGGATGACCGCCTCGTACGGGGTCGGAGCGGGACCTTCAAGGATCGCCCTGCGTTGCATCCGGTGATGGACGCGCAACTCGATTTCCTTGTCCTGGAGTTCAGGGACGCGAAAGGAGAAGACGGCCCGGGCGTAGTCCTGCGTCTGGAACAGGCCTGGGACGTACAGGACTTGGACTTCCCGGAGCGATGTGGAGCGGTGTTCCAGCTCGGACAGGTCGAGGAACGATGCGGGCAGCAGTCCTCGGTACTCCTCCCACCAGCCGCGCGTTCGGTCGGCCGCCATCGCCGCCAGGGCGTTGACGAGCGCCTCGTCGGTGCACGCGTAATGGGCCGCGAGTCGACGCAGACGCTGCTCACTCACGCCGGATACGCCGGACTCGATTTGGCTGATCTGGACAGAGTTGACGCCGAGCAGTGCCGCTGATTCACGGGCGCTGAGGCCTGCCGCCTCGCGGAGCCTGCGCAATTCGACCGCCAGACGCATCTGCCGCGCTGTTGGTTCGCGCTTGGTCCCCATCGACTACTCCTTGGCTCAACGCACGTGCGAGTGCGACTCGTTCGGGGTCAGATTACGCGACCGGCTTGCCGATTCTTAAATCTAAGGTCTACCGTCAGTGACGCGACGCACACCCTGCGGAACGCCGGGACACCCGGAAGCGCACCACTCCGTCCTGCCACGACGGCTGCGGCATGCCACCGCCCGCCCGACCGCACCCCCCACCACCGAACGGGAGTTGCCGCATGCCCGAAACCGAGAAGGAAACCAGGACCGAGCCCGCGCCCGAGTCCTGGGAGTACTCCCTCTACATCCCCAACGACCTCCGAGCCGTCACCGTCAGCCGCCGCACCCTCCGCTTGATCCTGACCATGCACGGACTGATCGGCCTCGTCGATGTCGCCGAACTCCTCGCCACCGAGCTGGTGTCCAACGCTGTACGGCACACCACGGGCCCAGCCGCCCTGCGCGTCCGCTGGTCGGCCGGCGTCCTGCGGATCGGAGCCTGGGACGCCGACCCCCAACCACCCGAGCCACCCCAGGAGTTGGACCAGCTCACCGACTCGACGGACGGGCGCGGACTCGGCATGGTGCGGGCCTGTTCCGATCTCTGGGGATGGCAGCCCCTCTCCCGGTTCGGGAACCGGGGCAAGTTCGTGTGGTGCGAACTGGCCGCCGGTGTGAGCGCCCGCGTCACCCAGGGACTGCCTCAAAGTCCGGCTCACTTGATCTTGTGAAAAGATCGCCGGATGCTACGACTAACCGACTTCATCATCGATTGCCCGGACACGATGAAGCTGGCAGCCTTCTACTCCGAGGTGACGGGATTCCCGGTCAAGGAGGGCAGTAACGAGCACTGGGCCGGTATCCGGTTCGGCGAGATCGAACTGGCCTTCATCCAGGTCGAGGACTACCGCGCCCCGCAGTGGCCCGACAGCGAGCACCCCAAGCAGTTCCACCTCGACTTCGAAGTCGACGACGTCGAGGCCGAACAGCGCCGCATCCTGGCCCTCGGCGCGACCCTGCAGCGGGACTGCATCGGCCCCAACGGCTACGGCTTCCGCGTCTACGCCGACCCCATCGGCCACCCCTTCTGCCTCTGCCGCAACAAGGGTGTCATCTGGACCGATCAGGGCCCCGTCTGGCCCAATCGCGACTAGGACCGGCCTGGGCTGGGCCTGGGCCGAGAACAGACGCTCACCCGTGCAACCGCCCCCCACAATGCGGCCAGGGCCCCGCCCCCCGCTTCACATACAGCCGCTTCGCCCGGAACGTCTGCTCCGACGCCGTCGCGTCCTGGGGGCGCCCGGAGCCGCCCAGGCTCTGCCAGGTCTGTGTGTCGAACTGGTAGAGCCCTCCGTAAGTCCCCGACGGGTCCACCGCGTTCGGGCGCCCCCCGGACTCGCAGGCCGCCAGCGAACCCCAGTCCAGATGGTCCGCGCCCTGCACCGACGTCGGCAGGGGTTTCGAACCCACCCTCACCAGCTGGGCCCGCGGCTCGCGCACCACCTCCGTGCGCACCCGGCGTGGCTTCTGCTTCACGCCGTTGACCGTGCGCAGGGCGAAGGTGACCCGGCGCAGGCCCGGGCGGCCCGCCTGGTCGACGACCTCCGTGCCCTTGAACAGGGACGCGTCCTGGGTGCGCCGCACGTCGTAGGGGATCAGCTCCTCGCGCACCTCCTTCGAGCCCGTCACGCGCAGCACCGTCACGGTCTGGCCGTCGCGCGGGAAGCTCGCGGCGGCCACCGAGATGGTGTCCTCGCCCCGGAGCGTGATCCCGGCCTCCTCCACCGCCTCGCCGACCGTCGCCGCGTTCGTACGGATCGTGCGGGCCCGGCCGTCCGCCATGATCGTCACCGTGCGCTCGGTGCGGACGTCGATGGTGAGCCCTTGGCGTCCGATTCTCTGGGAGCGCGCGAGCGACAGGTAAGCGCCCTCGACGCGCACCCCGAACTCCGCGAGCGCTCCCTCCACCGTGTGGGCCGTCGTCCACACCTCGCGCCGTTCACCGTCCAGAGTGATCCGTACGGGTCGCCCGTAGTGGACGCGGACCTCGTCGCCGCTGGCCAGTGCGGTGCCCGGCGCGGGGGCGACGACGTCGTGGGCGCCGACCGCCACCCCTTCGTCGGCCAGCAGTTCGGTCACGTCGTCGGCGAAGGTGTGCAGGGTGCGCGGCTTGCCGTCGACGTTCAGTTCGATCGCCTTGTCCTTGGCGACGAAGGCCGTCGTGCCGCCCGCGAGAAAGGCGACCACGAGCGCCTGCGGCAGCAACCGGCGGATGGCGTCGGGCCGTTCGGAGCCCTTGCGGCGCCTGGCCGCCGCCCGCCCCTCCCGGACCCGTCCACGGGCCGCCTGCTGCTGGGGCAGCGTGGGCGACAGCGGCGGCTCCAGGGGTGCCGGCGGCGGCGGGGGTTCATAGGCGGGCCGGTACGTGTCCTCGTACGGCAGCACCCCGTACGCCACCGTCTCGGCGGTGTGCGGGTCGTACCCCCCGTAGGGCGACGGCGGCTGCGGCCCGCCGGCGGGGCTGTACGTCTCGTACGGCGAACTGCTCACGACGACACGCTCCAGGTTCCGGCGACGGGCACCAGAACCTAGCGGAGCGGACGTCACTCTCCAAAGCGACGCGGCTACGGAGCGTCAACGCACGTCAGTGCGCGTCAGTAATCGAAGGCGCGTGCGGTGTTCGCCGAGATGGCCGCCGCCAGACCGTCCTCGTCGATGCCCCGCACCTCGGCCATCGCCCGCAGGGTGATCGGAATGAGGTAAGGGGCGTTGGGGCGGCCCCGGTACGGCGCCGGGGTGAGGAAGGGCGCGTCCGTCTCGACGAGGACCAGCTCCAGGGGTGCCACGGCGAGTGCCTCGCGCAGCGGCTGGGCGTTCTTGAAGGTCATGTTGCCGGCGAAGGACATGAAGTAGCCGTTCGCGGCGCAGACTTCGGCCATTTCGGCGTCGCCGGAGTAGCAGTGGAAGACGGTCCGCTCGGGGGCGCCCTCCTCCTTCAGGACCCGCAGGACGTCGGCGTGCGCGTCCCGGTCGTGGATGACCAGCGCCTTGCCGTGCCGTTTGGCGATCTCGATGTGGGAGCGGAAGGACCGCTCCTGGGCTTCCTTGCCCTCGGGTCCGGTGCGGAAGTAGTCGAGTCCCGTCTCACCGACGCCCTTGACCTGCGGGAGTCCGGCGAGCCGGTCGATCTCCGCGAGCGCCTCGTCGAGGGCCGTGTCTCCGCCGGGTACCCGCGCGCCCTGCCGGGACCAGCCGTCGGGGTCGCCGTGGACGATGCGCGGGGCCTCGTTCGGGTGCAGGGCGACGGTCGCGTGAACGCTCTCGTACGTGGCCGCCGTCTCGGCCGCCCACCGGGAGCCCTTGATGTCGCAGCCGACCTGGACGACCGTCGTCACCCCGACCGACGCGGCCTTGGCGAGGCCTTCCGCGACCGTGCCGGACTGCATGTCGAGGTGGGTGTGGGAATCGGCGACCGCCACCCGAAGGGGTTCGGGCAGCGGCGGCGCCGAAGCGGCTTGGGACTTGGCAGACATGCCCCGATCCTACGAAAGGGTCGCGGGAGGGGGCATGCCTGCCCTGCCCGGGGAGGGACGGGGGAGCCGGAGGGAGCTAACTCGCCTTGCGGTGGAACGGGTGCAGGAGATCCGAGAGGTGCCAGTGATGGTCTTCCTTCGGCTCCCCGGGCTCCCCGGAGGCCGTGTCGGCCGCCGGTGCCGCCTTGGGGGCCGAGCGCTGCCGGTGCATCGAGTTCTGTACCGACGACACCTGCCCCGCCCGCATGATGCGTACGACATGGCCGTCGCAGTTCTGGCAGGTGGGCCGGGTCAGCGGGGACGGTACGACGCTGCCGTCCGCCACGTACATCACCATCTGGGCGCCCTCGGCGTCCGTGTGGTGCTCGATCTCGTACGACTGTTCCCAGCCGTGCCCGCAGCGCATGCAGGCGAAGGAATACGACTCGTGAACGACGGCGGTGGCCGTGCTGCGGTGGCCGGTGATCTCGCTCATGCCAGCTCCTCTTGTCCGCTGGACAAAGGACGGAAGCGTCCCTGTGAACCAGTGGACGCCTCTGCCGACGTGAAGGCATCAGACCTGTCGAGTGTTGAAGGCGTCTTGGCCATTCCTTGTGGGAACAGCCCGGATCCGAGGTCCGGGCTTTGCCTTCCGCCCTCCCGCTTTGCCCCCTTATGGCGTGACCGGCGTCGCACTTCCGGCACGGCCCTCGCCCGGCGCGCCCTCCGCGTTCTTCGCGGCCACGACCGCGTCGAACACCTCCCGTTTCGGCAGGCCCACCTCGGCCGCAACCGCCGCGATGGCCTCCTTGCGCCGCTCCCCCGCCTCCTCGCGCACCCGCACCCGCCGCACCAGTTCCTCGGCGCCGAGCTCCCCGCCGTCCCGCTCGGGGGCGCCCTCGACGACGACGGTGATCTCACCCCGTACGCCCTCCGCCGCCCACCGGGCCAGCTCGGCCAGCGGACCGCGTTTTACGTCCTCGTACGTCTTCGTCAACTCCCGGCAGACGGCGGCCCGTCGGTCCGTCCCGAACACCTCGGCCATGGCGGCGAGGGTGTCGTCGAGGCGGTGCGGGGCCTCGAAGTAGACGAGGGTGCGCCGTTCCTCGGCCACGTCCCTCAGTCTCGACAGGCGTTCGCCCGCCTTCCTCGGCAGAAAACCCTCGAAGCAGAAGCGGTCGACGGGCAGCCCGGAGAGCGCGAGCGCGGTGAGCACGGCGGACGGGCCGGGTACGGCCGTCACCCTGATGTCCTTCTCCACGGCGGCGGCGACCAGCCGGTACCCGGGGTCGGACACCGACGGCATGCCCGCGTCCGTCACCAGCAGCACCCGCGAGCCGCCGAGGAGCGCCTCGACCAACTCGGGGGTGCGCGCGGCCTCGTTGCCCTCGAAGTACGACACCACCCGGCCCTTGGGCTGCACCCCGAGCGCCTGGGTGAGCCGGCGCAGCCGCCGGGTGTCCTCGGCCGCGATGACGTCCGCGCCCGCCAGTTCCGCCGCGAGCCGGGGCGGCGCGTCCGTGATGTCGCCGATGGGCGTGCCTGCCAAAACCAAGGTTCCTGTCACGTTTCCATCCTCGCAGGGCCCTTGCACGGGACTCACACAGAGCTGTTCCCTACGATGGCGCGGTGACCAGTACCGCGCCCTCCACGGACACCCGGCAAAGCGCCCCCTCGCCAGAGCAGCGCCCGGGGTGGCAGCAGCGGCTGCGCCGATACGGATACACGGCGAAGCCGAGAAGCGATGTCCGGGACCGGCTGGTGCCGCCGTACACCGAGCCGAACCCCCGCCTGTGGGCGACCCTCGGGCTGCCGCCGGCCCTCTCCGACCGGATCACGCGCTGGTCCGGCTGGGGCGGACCGCTGCTGGTGACGCTGCTGGCGGGCGTGCTGCGCTTCTGGGACCTGGGCAGTCCGAAGCGGGTGATGTTCGACGAGACGTACTACGCGAAGGACGCCTGGGGCATCATCCACCGCGGCTTCGAGGTCAACTGGGACAAGGACGTCAACGACCTGATCCTGAAGACCGACGGGCATGTGGCGATCCCGACGGATCCGGCCTATGTCGTGCATCCGCCCGTCGGCAAGTACGTCATCGGGCTCGGCGAGTGGATGTTCGGGTTCAACCCGTTCGGCTGGCGCTTCATGACGGCGCTGCTGGGCACGCTGTCGATCCTGATCCTGTGCCGCGTCGGCCGCCGCATCTTCCGCTCCACCTTCCTGGGCTGCCTGGCGGGCGCGCTGATGGCGGTGGACGGTCTGGCCTTCGTGATGAGCCGCACCTCGCTCCTCGACGGCGTCCTCCAGTTCTTCGTCCTCGCCGCCTTCGGCTGCCTGGTCGTCGACCGCGACAGGGCCCGCGAACGGCTGGCGGCGGCGCTACCGCCGGACGCGGACGGTGCCGTACGGCCGGACTCGCACATCGCCGAGACGACACGCTTCGGCTTCCGCCCCTGGCGCTGGCTCGCGGGCCTGATGCTGGGCCTCGCCATCGGCACCAAGTGGAACGGCCTCTACATCCTGATCGCGTTCTGCGTGCTGGCGGTGCTGTGGGACGTCGGCTCCCGCAAGGTCGCCGGCGCCCGGCACCCGTACGAGGCGGTCATCAAGCGCGACCTGGGCTGGGCGTTCCTGGCGACGGTCCCGGTGGCCGTCTTCACGTACATCGTGTCCTGGACGGCCTGGATCCTCTCCCCGTCGGACGGCACCGGCGGCTACTACCGCAACTGGGCGGCCACCGAGGGCAAGGGCAGCAGCTGGTCGTGGCTGTTCCCGGACTGGTGGCGCAGCCTCTGGCACTACGAGCACGCGGTGTACGAGTTCCACGTGGGCCTGCACACCCCGCACAACTACCAGTCGAACCCGTGGAGTTGGCTGGTCCTGGGCCGCCCGGTCTCGTTCTTCTACGAGTCCCCCGAACCCGGCAGCGGCGGCTGCCCCACCAACTCCGGCGAGCAGTGCGCCCGCGAGGTCCTGGCCCTCGGCACGCCCCTCCTGTGGTGGGCGGCCTGCTTCGCGGTCCTGTACGTCCTGTACCGCTGGCTGTTCCGGCGCGACTGGCGGGCGGGCGCCATCGCCTGCGGGATCGCGGCGGGCTACGCCCCCTGGTTCCTGTACCAGGAGCGCACGATCTTCTACTTCTACGCGATCGTCTTCCTGCCCTTCCTGTGCCTGGCCCTGGCGATGATGATCGGCGCGATCGTCGGCCCACCGGGGTCGAGCGAGCGCCGCCGGGTCGCGGGGGCGGCGGGCGCGGGTGTGCTGGTGCTGCTGATCGCCTGGAACTTCATCTATTTCTGGCCGCTGTACACCGGGACGGCGATTCCCATCGACTCCTGGCGGTCGCGGATGTGGCTGGACACCTGGGTCTAGCTGGGCTGACTGCTTCACCGTGGGATGAGGGCCACCGCAGGAAAGTGGCCGTCATTGGTCGTCAACGGTCGTCGTTGGTCGCCCTCGTACGGCCCGTAGACGGCCCGGCAGTAGTCGCGTGACCTGCTGAGATGCGGGGGCCGGCGAGAGCAGAAACGGCGACGGCCCGCACTGAAAAGTGTGGGCCGTCGCCGTGTGTGTGGATCAGCTGATGGACCGCCTGTATCGCAGGGCCCAACCGGGGGCAGGCTGGTGGATGGTGGCCAGCGTTTATCGCAGGTCACCGGCCCCCTTGCGCGGTGCGTCGACAGTCCAGGAAAACCCTCCCCGTCGACACCTGGTTCGCCCTAGTCTGTCTGTAATTACCAGGGAAGGGCTGACCGGTGAGCAATAAGTACAGCGAGGTTGATTTCAGTGTTCCACCTTCACAGCGTCACGGCGTGGCCCTTAAAGGCGAAATACTTGGCAATATCAAGGAGAAGTTGCCCGAGCTCTCCAGCCTACTTTCGAATGCCCTAGAAGAGCTACACATTGTCACACGTCGATTTTTTAGCGAGACCACCAACAAGTCTGCAGCCATCGTAGGAAATCACGCTTTCAACGATCTGGATAGCTTCATAGACTGCCTCCTCTCTGGAGATGGCAGGTCGGCCGCGCGGGCCTCTAGATCTCTCTACGAGCACTTGGTCAACTATTGCGAGGTAATGTCTTCTCCCGAAGCGGCCGAACGCTATTTGGAGCACAAGGTCGTTACAGTCGACTTGCTGGGGAACCTGATCCACAGACTTCGGCACCTCAGGGGAACACAGTACAAGCAGGAGCGGAGTCGGCTCACGAAACTGAAGCGGGATACCCTGCATCCCCTGAAGGACGCCCTAGCGCGATTCGGCACACGCTTCCGCCGCGACTGGTCCTCTCGCAACCTCTACGAGAGGGCAGCGGCCTACGGTTACGACACTCACTACGACACCTACCGGCTGCTCTCCCAGGTAACGCACGGGAGTTGCGGCGGAGTACTTGGAAGCCACGCCGAAATAGCAGGCAGCACGGTCCATCGCACCGGACCTTCCCTCGAACTGGCAGTGCTGTCCTACCTTGAAGGGTTCACATTCTTCAGAGAATTCGCCAAGGAGGTCGGCAGTCGCCAGACCATCGACACTCGTAGGCTCGTCGAAGACATCGACAGCCTTCTGGCTTATTGGCCCAAGTACCGCCAGGCCCTCACGGAGATTGATAAGCTATTTTGGCCCGAATCTCCGCCCCCAGGCCCGGTTGCCATCATGGCTATCTATCCGAATGGAAGAGCCCGCTGGTTCTTTTGGGAGCCCGCCCTCAATCGGATGAAACCCGCTCACCCACCTGAGGAATCCGAGTGGATGGAGGAACGCTTCCGCCAACACATAGAAGGTGGCAATGTAGAGGTCCCTCCAAACATGGACGGGAGACCGATTACATCGGCAGTTTCCGGGGTTCAAGTTACGCCACAGGAGGGATCGGCCTGGTTTACGGCAAGCGGTATTCTTGCCCACACCGCGAAGCCAGCGGCCTCTTGGCTCATCTCCGAGTGACCTACGGGCGTCGGCGGACGGACTCGGTAGTGCGCCTACCCCGCTACGCTGGTACGCACCAATTCAGAACGGAGAGTGCTCTGCGGATGGGAACAAAGACAACCAAGGTTTACGAGACGCTTCGAGAGCGGCTCACGGCCGGCGCGTACGCCCCCGCGGACAAGTTCCCCTCGGAACGGGCGCTGGCCGAAGAACTCCACATCGGCCGCGCCGCCCTGCGGTAAGTAATGGCCCGACTCGTCTCCGAGGGCACCTTGGAGGTTCGGGGCCGGAGTTCGTACCGGGTCCCCGGGGCTGTGAGCGTCAAGACGCCCGAAGGGTTGGAGCCCTGGCGCATCCATGGCGAGCGGGACGTCTACGACAACCGATGGGTCAAACTCCAACTGTGGGACGTGGAGCCGCCCGGAGTGGAGCGCTTCGAACATCATGTGGTGAAGCTTCACCACGTCGCCATCACTGCCGTTCTGGACGACCAGGACCGCGTACTCATGATGTGGCGGTATCGCTTCGTCCCACAGCAGTGGGGTTGGGAGCTGCTCGGCGGCATCGTGGATGAAGGGGAGGACCCCGCGACCACGGCGCTCCGGGAAGTCGTCGAAGAGACCGGTTGGCGCCCCAAGTCTGTGGACCACGTGGTCACCTATCAGCCCATGGTCGGCATGGTCGACTCGCCTCACGAGATCTTCGTAGGCCACGGGGCCGAACAGGTCGGTTCGCCAACGGACCTCGAAGAGGCGGGGCACATCGAGTGGGTGCCGCTGGCCGACGTGCCGGGACTGATGGCTCGCGGTGCGCTAATGGGTTCCGGCACCCTCGTTGCCCTGCTCCACATCCTGGCGAGTCGCGGCAAGCAGGGGCTTGGCCCTGAGACGGGGCGACCCTGCCTGACCAACGGTGCGTTGGGCATCGCGCACCAGGTCGACACCGAGAGACGGCCGGCCAGCCTCACACAGCACGTATGCCTGTTCCGCCATCGCGTGCGCGAGGTACATCGGAGCCTCAGCGTCGCGTGCGGCACGCTTCGCGAGTTCGTAGTGCCGCCAAGCCCGTTCGACTGCTCCTGAGTCGATAGCCTGCCACGCGGCCAGGGTCGACGCCCCCGCAAGCGCGAGTGCCACGGGTCGGCGTGTGATGGGAAGCACCGCGAAGTTCAGTGCGTCTTCCAGGCGGGCGAGATGCCCCGTCATCTGGTCGACGAGACCGGCCGCCCTGAGTCAGTACCTCGGTCACAGCGACCCCAGGGTTCACGCTCCGGACGTACACGCACCTGATGCCGAGCAGCGAGGGGCGCACCCGGAAGGCCATCGAGATGCACTACCAATCACCTGTCCGCGACTAAACAGCTGTGTCCTCACGTTGCCGCAGGTCAAACGTATTGGTGCAGGTCATCCTGCACCAACAAATTCAGACCCAACGAATCGAATACTATATCGCGGCGAGTCAGGCTACTTCTTCAGACGAAAACCCGTGAGCTCACGCATTTTCAAAATGAACTCCTCCGTTGCGGCACGTGCCCCTGGTCTGTCAAATCCTCGATCACGGAATTTTTTGCGCATTACAGATCGCAGGATCTTCTCCCAAACCACAACGAAGTCACCCCTGGGAATCTCAAGGAGCACGCGAGGATCATTCTGCTTTGTCATGAATCGATCACCAGGGCGCCCAGGCAACAAGTAGAGTGCTTGAGTCATCAATATTGAATCAATCAGAATTCCGCGAGAAGCCACATCGATGCCAAGCGTCACAGTCATCGGGGCTGGCCGAATAAACTCAAGGTGAAGCAGAACCTGGTTTTCGCCACCCAAGGTCGTACCCCACTGAGATTTGCAATCTCCGGATGAAACGTACTGATGCACCCTGACCAGCTCATCCAAGTCAGGGCGTGCGGTCGTGTCGACGATTAGCACAGGAATCAACCGACCATCACCGACCAGGTGCGAAGCCATCGCCGCATCTCCGACAACCTCAAGGGGCTTCGGAGTGCGAACCACTTTTCTAGCGGGCCTCCGCCCGGTGGGCTTTCTCATTACGCCACAGCACCTCATTGCGCTACATTTACTTTTAGATATCTGCCGGGATTATTGATTCCACCACAAGCGGTCTACCGTGCCCCATTTCCAGCACAATGACGAACCTGTCCACGTCATTTCCAGACATCAGATTGCTCGCAAATTTAAAATGAATCCACCCTTCAATGGCAGCCCGCGCCGAAACATTCACAGGGACTTCCAAGCTGGATTCATTACCAAGATACTTAACCTCCTCCTCCTGCACTCGCTCGGCCGGTATCTTTACAGTGGTCACAACACCGTCCGGGGTGCGGTAGTCGATCCCCATTTCGGCGCGTGCGACGAAGTTCCCAGAATCCGCAGAGTTCCCGATGTGAACCAGAAACGAGTATCGCTCGAAACCATCCAGCTCCCTGCGCTTACTTTGCATAAGCTCGACTTGGGGATCGATAGCCCTTCGCGCTTCTTGCTGTATCGCGATGCTCAGGTTCTTTTTCGCCGTACGGCTGGTGCTCCAAGTTCGCGTAAGAGCCGTCAAAGCCGTAACCAAAGCCCCCAGGGATACCAGGTTGGACCCTTTTGCGAACCACTCAGGAATCATCAAGCTGTACCCGCCCCTCCCACTTCACGGTCGACCAACCCTGTGAGGGCAGACACCGCACACAAGGTCAACTGTAGGCGGCATACTGCCCTCATGGTTCGCGATTGAGCGATCGCGAACCAGCAGAGGTTCCCCCTGACGAGCCCCCTAGCGGCACCGACCATCCCGCCGATTGCCCGCCTCCTCGGCATCACGGCCCACAGACGGCCCCACTGCACGCTCGCAGCTTCCACAAGTCGCATACGACCTGCTCAGGGGCATCTCGCGCGACCGGTGGTCGACTTCATCTATTTCTGGCCGCTGTACACGGGGACGGCGATTCCGATCGATTCCTGGCGTTCACGTATGTGGCTGGATACCTGGGTCTAGTCACAGGGTCTCTTCGCTCCTGTCGCTCTGGTCACTCTTGGGCCAAGAGACGGAAACTCCCCTCACAGCAGCCCCTCAGGCCACTTACAGTGCATAGGCCAACGGGGAGGGGAGTACTCATGCGCAAGGGAGCCAAGGCCGTCATCGTCGGGTCCGTGTTCACGGTGATGGTCGGCGGGGCCGGTTACGGCGCGTTCAACATCGTGTCCGCGCTCAGCGAGGACAGCGGCGCGGAGAGCGTGAAGACCGGGCCGCCATCGAAGGACGAGACAGCGGAGACCAGCGAGAAGTTCTTCGCGGCCTGGGAGAAGGGGCAGGCGCAGGCCGCCGCCGACCTCACCGACAACGCCGCGCCGGCCGCCACGCTGATCGGCGACTACAAGGCGACCGCGCACATCACCGGGGTGAAGATCACCCCCGGGACGCCCACCGGAGCCACCGTGCCGTTCTCGGTGAAGGCCACGGTGTCCTTCCAGGGCAAGAGCAAGCCGCTCGCCTACACCAGCAGCCTGACGATCGTCCGGGGTACGACGACCGGGCGGGCGCTGGTCGACTGGAAGCCGTCGGTCCTGCATCCCGGCCTCAAGGCCGTCGGGGACTCGCTGGTCACCGGGGAGGCGGGCAGCCCGCCGATCGAGGCGCTGGACCGGGACGGCAAGGTCCTGACGAAGGAGAAGTACCCGTCCCTCGGGCCGATCCTGGACACCCTGCGGGCGCGCTACGGCGACAAGGCGGGCGGTACGCCGGGCATCGAGCTGATGGTCCGGCACGCCGACACCAACGTCGCCGACACCTCGCTGGTGACCCTCTCCGAGGGCACCCCGGGCAAGCTGGAGACGACGCTGAGCGCGAGCGCGCAGGACGCCGCCGAGAAGGCGGTGCTGAGGTTCTCCGAGTCGTCCGTGGTCGCCGTACAGCCGAGCACCGGTGAGGTGCTGGCGGTCGCCAACCACCGTACGGACCAGTTCAACGCGGCCTTCGAGGGCACGCTGGCGCCGGGCTCCACGATGAAGATCGTCACGGCGGCGATGCTGATCGACAACGGCGTGACGTCGATGAACGGCCCGGCGCCCTGCACATCGACGGCCATCTGGAAGAGCCAGACCTTCAGCAACCTCAAGGGCATGGAACCGAACGAGAACGCCACCCTCGCCAACGACTTCATGCGTTCCTGCAACACCGGTTTCATCAAGCTGATCGACGGCACCGACGCGAACCCCCTCACGGACGAGTCGCTGACGACCGAGGCCCAGGAGCGGTTCGGGCTCGGGCAGGACAACTGGAAGACCGGGATCACCTCGTTCGACGGCAGCGTCCCCGCCTCCCCCGGCCCGGACCGCGCCGCCAACGCGATCGGCCAGGGCCAGGTCCAGATGAGCCCGCTGAACATGGCGTCGGTGACGGCCACGGCGATCACGGGTGAGTTCCGGCAGCCGTACCTCGTGTCGCCGGACCTGGACGGCCGTCAGCTGGCGACGGCGAAGGGGTTGCCGGCGAGCACGTCCGCGCAGCTCAAGGAGATGATGCGGATGACGGCGACCCAGGGCACCGCCCAGGAGGCCATGGCCGGGCTGAAGGGGGACATCGGCGCGAAGACCGGGTCCGCCGAGGTGGACGGGCAGGCCAAGTCCAACAGCTGGTTCACCGGGTTCCGGGGCGACATCGCGGCGGCGGCCATGACCCAGGAGGGCGGCCACGGAGGCGACGCGGCCGGGCCGATTGTCGCAGCCGTGCTACGGACAGGCGGCTGAACTCACCCGCACAGCACGGGACTCTAGGCTGGTCGTTGTCGTTGAGGTGTACGTGAGGGCAACGGGGACCCTGAGGATTACCGCGGAGGATCGGGAGCTGTGGGCACGAGGGGCAAGAAGAAGCGCGTCGCCGAGCGGCAGAGCGCACGGAAGACCAGACCCGCCGTGATCGGCGGGATGATCGCCGTGGTCGTCGGCGGCGCCGGTTTCGGCGTCTACGCGCTGTACGGCGCCGGGGCGGCGGCCGAGGACGGCTCCTCGACGTCGGCGGCCGACAAGAAGCCGTCGGTGCCGACCGGCCCGGTGTCCGCGACCCAGGTCAAGGCGGTCGCCACGCAGTTCCTGACGTCCTGGCAGACGGGCAGGACCGCTCAGGCTGTCGCTGCCACGAACGACACCACCAAGTCGGCCACGGCCCTCCTCACCGGCTACACCAAGGACGCCCACATCACCGGCGTGACGATCACCCCGGGCACGGCGACGGGCGCCAAGGTCCCCTTCACGGTGAAGGGCACGGTGACGTTCGGCGGCACGAGCAAGCCGCTGACGTACGAGAGCGCCCTGACGGTGGTCCGTCGTACGTCCGACGGGAAGCCGCTGGTCGACTGGCACGCGTCGGTCGTCCACCCCGACCTGGCCGACGGCGACAAGCTCCTCACCGGGGAGTCCGGCACCCCGCCGATCAAGGCCGTCGACCGGGACGGCGGTGAGCTGACGCTCAAGAAGTACCCGTCGCTGGGCACGATCCTGGACAGCCTCAGGGAGAAGTACGGCAAGAAGGCCGGCGGCAAGGCGGGCATCGAGCTGCGGGTCGTGCGCGGTACGGCGTCCAAGGCCGCGAAGTCGGCCGACAAGACGCTGCTGGAGCTGAGCAAGGGCACACCGGGCACCGTGAAGACGACGCTGAGCCCGGGGCTTCAGGCGGCGGCGGAGGCACAGGTCCTGAAGAAGCCGAAGTCGTCCGTGGTCCTCATCCGCCCGTCGACGGGTGAGGTGCTGGCGGTGGCGAACCAGTCGCACGGCTTCAACACCGCGTTCCAGGGCTCGCTGGCGCCGGGCTCAACGATGAAGGTCATCACGTCGTCGCTGCTCATCGAGAAGGAACTGGCGTCGCCGGACAAGGCGCACCCGTGCCCGAAGTACTCGACGTACGGCGGCTGGAAGTTCCAGAACGACGACGAGTTCGAGATCAAGGGCGGCACGTTCAAGGCGAGCTTCGCGCGGTCCTGCAACACGGCCTTCATCAGCCAGGCGAAGGAACTCGACAACGACAGCCTGACCAAGCAGGCGCAGCAGGTGTTCGGTCTCGGCATGGACAACTGGGCGGTCGGCGTCTCGACCTTCGACGGATCGGTGCCGGTGCAGTCGCAGGCGCAGATGGCGGCTTCGCTGATCGGGCAGGGCGGGGTGCGGATGAACCCGCTGAACATGGCGTCGGTGGCGGCGACGGTGGAGTCGGGCGTGTTCCGGCAGCCGTATCTGGTCTCGGCGGAGGTGGACGGCCGTACGTTGGCGAAGGCGTCGCGGACGATGTCGGCGTCGACGCTGTCGCAACTGCGGGAACTGATGCAGTACACGGCGGCGTACGGGACGGCGGCGGAGGCGATGGCCGGGCTCGGCCCCGACTACGGAGCGAAGACGGGCTCCGCGGAGGTCGACGGCCAGGACAAGCCGAACGGCTGGTTCACCGCGTACCGGGGAGATTTGGCGGGCGCGGGTGTGGTTGTGCAGGGCGGGCACGGAGGGAGCACGGCGGGCCCGATCGTGGCGGCACTGCTGAAGGCGGGTTCGTAGGTCCGGGAGGGGGCGCGCCCGACGTCAGCCGGCAACCCGCGCCCCCGCCGTGTACGTACGCCGCAGGAACCTCGTCAGTGTCTTCGTCTCGAACTGCACCACCGACACACCCCCCGCCGAGTGGAACTCGACCACCGCCTGCACCCGACCGCACGGCCACACCCGCACCTCGCCCGACCCCACCGGCGCCCGCAACCCCTCCTCCAGGAGGGACCGCGAGAACGTCCACTCGTGCGGGCCGGGCAGACCGATGCGGACCGCGCGCGGATCCGCGTCGGGGTCGTAGCGCAGGACCACGGGGACCGCGTCGCGGTCGTCGTCCTGGGCGTCCGTGACGATATGGGCTCGCGCGTACTGCTCGACTACGGACATCAGACGGCCCCTTACGCTGCGTAACCTGTGCAGAAGCTGTGAATCCGCTTCCACTTCCTCTCCAATGTCGCATATTTTCCCAAATACGCAGCAAATTGCTTTCTCATCGCTCTTGCAAGACGTTCGCAACAAGCCACTATCATCGAACGGTGCATGTGCCCGATGGATTCATCAACGCCCCCGTCTCCGTAGCGGCCGGAGTCGTCGCCGCCGGCGCCGTCGCCGTGAGCCTGCGCGGCGCCCGGCGCGAGCTGGACGAACGGATCGCGCCACTCGCCGGTCTGGTGGCCGCGTTCATCTTCGCCGTGCAGATGCTGAACTTCCCGGTCGCCGCCGGGACCAGCGGACATCTGCTCGGCGGCGCGCTGGCCGCGATACTCGTGGGCCCCTACACAGGGGTCCTGTGCGTGTCCGTCGTCCTGCTCATGCAGGGCATCCTGTTCGCGGACGGCGGCCTCACCGCGCTCGGCGTGAACATCACGGTCATGGCCGTCGTGACGACCGTCGTCGCCTACGCCGTCTTCCGCGGACTGGTGAAGGTGCTCCCCAGGAAGCGCCGTTCCGTCACCGTCTCCGCCTTCGTCGCCGCCGCGCTCTCCGTACCGGCCGCCGCCCTCGCCTTCACGCTCGTCTACGCCGTCGGCGGCACGACGGACGTCCCGATCGGCCGGGTCCTCACCGCCATGGTCGGCGTGCACGTCCTGATCGGGCTCGGCGAGGCCGCGATCACCGCGTTCACGGTCGGCGCCGTCATCGCCGTACGACCGGACCTCGTGTACGGCGCCCGGGGCCTGACCCGGAAGCTCCAGCTGCGCGTGAACGGCGAACTGGTCGACGCGGCGCCCGAGCCGCAGCCCGCTTCCCCCGTCCTCGCCCCCTCCCACCGCACCCGCAACGTCTGGCTCACCGGCCTCGCCGCCTCCCTTCTCCTCGCCGGTGTGGTCAGCTTCTACGCCTCCGCCAGCCCCGACGGCCTGGAGAAGGTCGCCGCCGACAAGGGCATCGACGCCAAGGTCGAGGACCACGCCGCGGCCGACTCCCCGCTCGCCGACTACAGCGTCGAGGGCATCACCGACGGCCGGCTCTCCGGCGGCCTCGCCGGCGTGATCGGCGTCGGCGCCACGATCGTCGCCGGGACCGGCGTCTTCTGGGCGGTACGCAGGCGCCGTACCGACGAGGACACCCCGGCCGCCTCCGTCACCCCGCGCGCGAGCGCCTGACATGGGCGCCGGGCACGCCCACCGGCTCTACCGGCACGCGCACTCCCCCGTGCACGCGCTGCCGCCGCACACCAAGCTCGCCGCCGCGTTCGCCTTCGTGATCGTCGTCGTCTCGACGCCCCGGGAGGCGGTGTGGGCCTTCGCGGTGTACGCCGTTCTGCTGGCGGCCGTCGCCCGCGCCGCCCACGTGCCCGCCGCCTTCCTCCTCAAGCGCCTGCTGATCGAGATCCCCTTCGTCGCCTTCGCCGTGCTCATGCCGTTCGTGGCACAGGGCGAGCGGGTGGAGGTCCTGGGCATGTCGCTCAGCGTGGGCGGCCTCTGGGGCGCCTGGAACGTGCTCGCCAAGGGCACCCTCGGTGTCGCCACCTCCGTGCTCCTCGCCTCCACCACCGAGCTGCGCGAACTCCTCCTCGGCCTGCAACGCCTCAAACTCCCGCCGCTGCTCGTGCAGATCGCCTCCTTCATGATCCGGTACGGCGACGTCATCGCCGACGAGATGCGGCGGATGCGGATCGCCCGGGAGTCCAGGGGGTTCGAGGCGCGCGGAGTCCGGCACTGGGGCGTGCTGGCGAAGTCCGCGGGCGCGCTGTTCATCCGGTCGTACGAGCGGGGCGAGCGCGTACATCTGGCCATGATCAGCCGGGGGTACGCCGGTTCCATGCCCGTCATCGACGAGGTGACCGCGTCCCGGGCACAGTGGTCGTACGCCTTCGCCCTGCCCGTGGCCGCGCTCGCCGTCTGTCTGCTGGGATGGTCCCTGTGACAACACCCTCGCTCTCCCCCTCCCTCGAAGTCGCCGGGCTGGCCTACGCCTACCCCGACGGCCACCAGGCCCTCTTCGGCGTCGACTTCTCCGTCGGGCGCGGTGAGCGGGTGGCGCTGCTCGGGCCCAACGGGGCCGGCAAGACGACGCTCGTTCTGCACCTCAACGGCATCCTCACCGGCGGGGCGGGGACGGTCACCGTGGCCGGGCTGCCCGTCGGCAAGCGGCACATGGCCGAAATCCGACGCAAGGTCGGGATCGTCTTCCAGGACCCCGACGACCAGCTCTTCATGCCGACGGTCCGCGAGGACGTCGCCTTCGGGCCCGCCGCCGCCGGGATGAAGGGCGAGGAACTGGAGCGGCGCGTCCGTACCGCCCTCGACCTGGTCGGCATGGCGGACTTCGCCGGCCGGCCGCCGCACCATCTCTCGTTCGGGCAGCGCCGCCGGGTGGCGGTGGCGACCGTGCTCGCCATGGAGCCCGAGATCCTCGTTCTCGACGAGCCGTCGTCCAACCTCGACCCCGCCTCGCGTCGCGAACTGGCCGACATCCTGCGGTCGTTGGACGTCACCGTCCTCATGGTCACGCACGACCTGCCCTACGCCCTCGAGCTGTGCCCGCGCGCGCTGATCCTCAGCGAGGGCGTCATCGCCGCCGACGGACGCACCGGCGACCTCCTGGCCGACGACGACCTGATGCGCGCCCACCGCCTGGAACTGCCCTACGGCTTCGACCCGCGCTCCGTCTCCACCGCCCGCACCACCTGACGACGGGCATGTGGACAATGGGCGCGTGATCGAACAAGAGGACGCGCACAACGGCACACACGATCCCGGGTCGCCGCGCCTCGACGACCAGCTGTGCTTCGCGCTGTACGCGGCCCAGCGCGCGGTGACCGCGGCCTACCGTCCGCTCCTGGAGGAGCTGGGCCTCACCTACCCGCAGTACCTGGTGCTGCTGGTCCTGTGGGAGCGCGGCGAGGTGACCGTGAAGGAGCTGGCCACCGCCCTGTGCCTCGACTACGGCACGGTCTCGCCGCTGCTCAAGCGGCTGGAGGCGGCGGGGCTGGTCCGCCGGGAGCGGTCGGTGCTGGACGAGCGGTCGGTGTCCGTCCGCGTCACCGGGCGAGGGGCGGAACTCCGGGAGCGCGCGGCGCGCGTACCGGGAGCGCTGCTCGCGGCGACCGAGCTGAGCGGGGGCGAGGTGGCCCGGCTGCGGGGCGAGCTGTGGGAGCTGGCGGAGCGGGCGCAGGGGGCCGCCGACCGGGCCCGTCCGGCCTGAGGCCGGCCACTGACCTCAGGTTACCGGCGGTTCCTACCCCCGGGTAGCGATTACACCCCTACCAGCCGGTACCTTGTGCACGATGTAGTTGCGGTATTCGCAGTATCTACACATGTTCCTGTTGTCCGCTTTGGGGGAGGTTCCGCCGTGACTGACGCCGATATCGACGTCGAGGCCCGTACCGCCGATATTCGTCCGGACACCCGTCCGACGAAGATCATGTACGTCGCCGAGGCCACCGCCCACGGCGGCCGGGACGGCGATGTCACCAGCCAGGACGGCCAGCTCGCGCTGAAGGTGGCGATGCCGCCGCAGATGGGCGGCGACGGCAACGGCACCAACCCGGAGCAGCTTTTCGCCGCCGGTTACAGCTCCTGCTTCCACAACGCCCTGGTCCTGGTCGGCCGCCGCGAGGGCTACGACCTGACCGGCTCCACGGTCGCCGCGAAGGTCGGCATCGGCCCCAACAAGCAGCGCGGCTACGGCCTCGCGGTCGCCCTGAGCGTCTCGCTGCCGATCCTGGACCAGGACATCGCGGCCAAACTGGTGGACGCGGCGCACATGGTCTGCCCGTACTCCAACGCCACCCGCGGCAACATCGACGTGACGATCATCCTGGGCTGATCCCCTCCTGGGCCGAGGAATCGGGAGCGGGTAGATGCGCGTTACACCCGCGTGGACCCGGTGAACCTGAACCTGAATCTGAACCCCGACGTGAACGTGAACCTGAACGGCACTGTGGCCGAGGGCTTCGAGCCGGTCCGGGACGCGTTCGTGCAGAACTTCGCGACCGGCGGCGAGCCCGGCGCCGCCGTCACCGTGTACCGGGACGGACACCGGGTCGTCGACCTGTGGGCCGGCGTACGCGACTTCGACGGGGACGCCGGCTCCGGCTCGGCGCCCTGGGAGCACGGCACCGCGCAGATCGTGCGCTCGGCGACGAAGGGCGTCGCCGCCGCCGTACTCCTGATGCTGGCCGAGCGCGGCAGGCTGGACCTGGACGCTCCCGTGGGCGAGTACTGGCCGGAGTTCAAGGCGGCGGGCAAGGAACGGACCCTCGTACGGCACCTGCTCGCGCACCGCGCGGGCGTCCCCGTGCTCGACCGGCCGCTCACACCGGCACAGGCCGCCGATCCCGCCCTCGGCGCCGCGGCGGTCGCGGCACAGGCGCCGGCCTGGGAGCCGGGGACGGACCACGGGTACCACGCCCAGACGTACAGCTGGCTTACGGGCGAGCTCGTACGACGGGTCAGCGGGCGCACGATCGGCGACTGGGTCGCCGCCGAGATCGCCGGACCGGCCGGCCTCGGCCTGTGGATCGGGCTGCCGGACACGGAGGCGGGGCGCGTGGGCCGCGTGGGCCGGGTACAGACACCGGAGACGGCGGGCCCGGGCCTCAGAACGCGCCCCAAGCGGTCCGTCGCCGACGCCTACGCCGACCCGGACTCCCTCACCAGCCGCGCCTTCACCGCGATCACCCCGATGCCGGACGAGAACGACCCCGCGTACCGGGCCGCCTCCCTCCCCGCCTCCAACGGCATCGCCACGGCCGACGGACTCGCCCGCTTCTACGCCTCACTGATCGGCCGGGTCGACGGCGGAACCCGGCTGTTCACCCCGGCGACGGTCGAACTCGCCCGACGCGAGCAGTCGGCGGGCCCGGACCGTGTCCTGGTCATCGGCACCCGCTTCGGCCTCGGCTACATGCTCCACGGCACCGCCTCGCCGCTCCTGACACCCGGTTCCTTCGGCCACCCGGGGCGCGGCGGCCCCCTCGGCTTCGCCGACCCCGACACAGGCATCGCGTTCGGCTATGTGACGAACGGCTTCCGCAGGAGCGTGACGGCGGACGGGCGGGCACAGGCGCTGGTACGGGCGGTTCGGGGGGTGGTGGGGGTGTAGGCGGGAGCGCTGAGCCACCCCCCGGCCACCCGGTTGCCCGTCCACAGGCCTGTGGACTATCCCAGGGCAATCGACCTCGACGTACGCCCCGACGCCTCGTCGATCTCGTCGTGTGCCTTCGTCAGCAGCTTCATCGCCAGTTCGTTGAGGGCGCGCGCCCCGGCGATCTCCTCGCCGATGCGCGGCTGGTTCTCGTCGGACCGGTGGCGGCTGGCGTAGCCGTTGGCCCGTACCTCGCTGCCGTCGGCGAGCCGCACGAGGGCCGCTGCCCGTGTGCGCTGCTCGTCCTCCTCGAACTCCAGCTCCACATGCCATCCCACTGCGGTGTGCGTCATGACGATCACCTCCGGTACCGCTGCTTCCAGAGTGCTCCTGTCGCCCCTCGCACGCACGTGTGCCGGGCGCACCGGGGCCGGCGGACCCGCACGGCGTCCGTTGTGTGACGTTCGTCGCGATTACCCCGGGCCAGGGATGCGCGCGCACCCTCAGCCGTACGCTGCAAGAACCCCCGCACCGACCGCACCGACGCCAAGGAGTTGTCGTGCCCCATACCTCCGGCCGCCTCCGCCCCCACGGCAGCCGTTAACGGGCCACGGGCACGTTCCAGATCATGCGCTGCTGTCTCTCCGCTCCCCTGGCCGCCCTGGCGGCGTTCCCCGCCCCCCGCGACCTCGTCCGTTCCGGCGCGCTCCTCACGCCCGCCGTACTCCGGTCCGCGCTCGCCGCGCGCCGGGAACGCGTCACGCGCGCCGACGTCGTGACGGCCCTCCACCTGGAGCTGGTCACGCTCACCGAGGACAGCGCCGTCATCACCTGGTACACGGCGGTGCCCGGCACCGACGACGGTTTCGGCCACCTGATCCCCGCGGTCACCGAGGGCGAGGTCGTGTACGGCACCCACCCCGCCCACCTCGACCGCACGGCGTCGGAGGGCCGGCCGACCGCCCACCACTACGTCGAGCTGACGGACCTGGAACCGGGCCAGACGTACTACTACCAGGCCCGTTCGCGGGGCCGGGCGGCCACACCGACCCCTCTGCACCTGGTGCGCGGCAACGCGGTGGGCACCTCGCTGCACGGCCTGGGCTCGCACGGCGGCCCCTACTCCTTCACGACTCCCCAGCCGCCTCCCGGCCGCCACCTCCTCTCCATCGCGCTCTGCAACGACCTGCACCTCGGCGAGACCACGGCGGGCCGGGTGGCCGGCGTGCCGATGCTGCGCGGGGTCTCGCAGCGGCCGGGCCTCGACCCGTATCCCGAGATCATGAGCCGGGCCATGGTCGAGGAGGCCCACCGGCGCGGGGCGGACGTCCTGCTGGCGGCCGGGGACATCTCGGCGGCCGGCGCACCCCGGGACCTGGCCGAGGCCCGCCGCATCCTGGACGGCTTCGGCACCCACGGACGGGACTACTTCGTCGTACGGGGAAACCACGACCGCCCCAGGCACCCCGACGACTCCTTCCGAGACGGCTTCCTGGGCGGCGCCGACGGTCCCGGTTACTTCGCGCGCGACCTGGGAGGCCTGCGTCTGATCGGCCTGGACACCTACGAGAAGAACGGCAACGGCGGGGACGCGGGCGGGCTGAGCGCAGAGCAACTGGCCTGGCTCCGGGCCGGCCTGAGGCGCGACCGGGACCAGCCGACCGTCGTCTTCGGCCACCACCCGCTCACCACACGGGACTCGGTCTTCCCCATGGGGCGGGGTCAGCGCCTCGACCGCGGCCAGGCCCGCTCGATCGTCGACGCCTACGCCTCCTCCCCCGGCGTCTTCCTCCACCACGCGGGCCACACCCACCGCAACAAGCGCACGGTCCTGACCGGCGCGTCGCACGTCACCCAGCAGGAGGTCAGCGCGGTGAAGGACTACCCGGGCGGCTTCTGCCTCCTGCGTGTCCACACCGGCGGCTACGCCCTCAACTACTACAAGAACAGCAGCGTCCCGGCCCGCGCCTGGGTCGAACGCAGTCGCCTCACGGCAGGCGGCCTCTGGCCCCACCACGCCCTCGGCCGCTCGGTGACCGACCGCAACAGCATGCGCCTCCACGACCTGTCCGGCGTACGTGCTTACCTGCGCGCGTGACAGACGACAGCGCGCCGATGCCAGCCTCTTTCCGTGTCCGCCCCCGCACGGAGGCCGACCTCGAAGCCTGCGTACGGGTGCTGGCGACGATCCACGAGCAGAACGCGTATCCCCTCAACTGGCCGACCGATCCGGCCGGTTGGCTCACCCCACGGTCACTCCTCGCGGTGTGGGTGGCGGAAGAGACGGGAGAGGTGGAAGAGACGGGAGAGGCGAACGGTCGGGGGATCGTCGGTCACATCGTCCTGTCCCGCAGCGAGGAGGGCGACGCGGCGGCGGCCCTGTGGGACCGGGGTCCGACGGCCGTGATCAACCGTCTGTACGTCGATCCGGCGGCCCGTGGCCGGGGAGTCGGCGCGGCGCTGATGGAACGGGCAGTGGCGGAGGCGCGGTTGCGCGCCCTGCACCCCGTACTCGACGTGGTGTCGACGGACACAGCGGCGGCGGCCCTGTACGAGCGCCTGGGCTGGACGCTGCTGGCGGAGGTGGATCAGGAATGGGGCCCGGGGCAACAGGTGAACGTCCGCTGTTACGCGGCCCCGACATCCTGAGCGGGCGCGTGCGAACGCCTGCCGGAATCGCGGGTGCCCGCCGGGCGTCGGCCCCGGCATGACCTCCGACCAGCGCACGATCACCAACCCGCCCGCCCTGCACGACCCGACACGCTTCGTCTACAGCCACGCGGTGTCGGCGCCCGGTGAAACCGTGTACATCGGGGGCCAGTACGCCTCCGACGCCACCGGCGCTCCCGTACCGGGCGACTTCGCCGCCCAGGTGGATCTGGCCTTCGACCGGCTGCGTGCCGCGCTCGAAGGGGTCGGCCCCGGCCACGAACACGTCGTGCGGCTCGGTACGTTCGTCGTCGTCGACGACGACCTGGACAGGCTGGAGACCCTCGGCAAGGCCCTGCACGCCCGCTTCGGCGACCGGCTCCCGGCTCCCGGCTCCCGGCACAGACGCTCAGCGGTGTCGCCTGGCTGGCCCTGCCGGGGATGGCGCTCGCCCGATTCGGGGCTTCTCGATTCGTCTGCCCCCCTTCTCCCCTCCACCCGTTCGCGAGGACCGCCGAGAACCGAACGCGTCCCACCTGCGTGATAGCGGAGAACGCGTTGGCATGCACAGGGGAACGGGGGAACGCGAGTGGCATCCACAGCACGCTCGAGAACGGTGGCGCTGGCCGCCATGTTGGCCGGGGCACTGGTCACGGGGGCGATATCGGTGGGCGGTCAGCAGGCGCAAGCCGCCGGCACCACCACGCACGAGGGGACGAAGGTCCCGGCGAAGGCAAAGCCGGCGGCGACCGTCACGCTGATCACCGGCGACCGCGTGGCCGTCGGCCCCGACGGCCAGGTGGTTCGGCTCGTGCGCGGCAAGGACCGCGAGGGGATGGGCTTCTCGGTGCGGCGCACGGACTGCCACACGTACGTCGTCCCGCAGGACGCCCTGCGCCTGGTCGCCGACGGCGTGCTCGACCGGCGGCTGTTCGACGTGGCGCAGCTGGTCAGGGACGGTTACGACGACGCGCACCGCAGCGCCATGCCACTGATCGTCGGTTACCGCCGGGACGGCGCCGGAGCAGGTGCCCGCACCGCCACCCGCGACCCGTTCGCGGGCGTGGCCGTCCGGGAGCGCCGTACTCTGCCCGCGGTCGACGGCGAGGCCTTCGAGGCGCCCAAGACCGGTGCTCCGGCGCTGTGGGCGGCCGTCACAGACCACTCTTCGGCCCGTACGGCGGGCGGTGGCAGGGCAGACGGTACGACCACCCCCGCGCCCGTCGCCCATGTCTGGCTGGACGCGAAGGTCCGGGCCACCCTGGCCGAGAGCGTGCCGCAGATCGGTGCGCCCACCATGTGGCAGTCGGGCTACACCGGCAAGGGCATCAAGGTGGCGGTCCTGGACACGGGTGTGGACCAGACCCACCCGGACCTCAGGGGCGTGGAGACGGCGGAGAAGAACTTCAGCACGTCCTCCGACGCCAAGGACCGCTACGGACACGGGACGCACGTGGCCTCCATCCTGGCCGGGAGCGGGGCCAGGTCCGGCGGCCTTTACAAGGGCGTGGCGCCCGGCGTGCGACTGCTGGACGGCAAGGTCCTGGCCGATGACGGCAGCGGAGCCATGTCGACCGTCGTCTCCGGCATGCAGTGGGCCGTCGACCAGGGCGCGAAGGTCGTCAACATGAGTCTGGGCTACCCCGACGAGCCGGGTGCCGACCCGTTGGAGGCGGCCGTCGCCCGACTCTCCGGCAAGGCCCTGTTCGTGGTGTCCGCGGGCAACGAGGGTGGCGAGACCCTCACCATCAAGTCGCCCGGCAGCGCCCCCGCGGCACTCACCGTCGGGGCCGTGGACAAGAAGGACGAGCTCGCCGCCTTCTCCAGTCGCGGCCCGAACCTCGACGGGGCGCCCAAGCCCGACATCACCGGCCCGGGTGAGGACATCACCGCCGCCCTGACCACGCAGAGCGGGGAGCCCTCGGGCGAGGGCTACACGTCGATGTCCGGTACGTCGATGGCCGCCCCGCACGTCGCGGGCGCCGCCGCCCTGGTGCTCCAGCAGCACCCGGACTGGACCGGAGCCCGGCTGAAGGCACTCCTGACCGGTTCGGCCAAGCCCAACCCGCTGTTGAACGCCCACCAGCAGGGCTCGGGCCGGGTGGACCTGACGCGTGCCGCCACGGCCCTGGTCGTCTCCGAGCCCGGCTCCCTCGGCTTCGGGAAGCACTCCTGGCCGCACGCCGACGACAGGCCGGCCGCCAAGACCCTCACCTACCGCAACTACGGCACCCAGGCCGTCACCCTGCGTCTGACCGCCTCCGGGACGGACTCGTCGGGCCGACCCGCCCCGGCCGGCCTGTTCACCGTCAAGGACGCCCAGCTCACCGTGCCGGCCGGCGGCACCGCGAAGACCACCGTCACCGCGGACACGCGCAAGGGCGCCGTAGACGGGGTCTTCGGCGGCACCGTGCTGGCGTCGGGAGGCGGCCAGCAGGTGCGCACCGGTCTCGTCGTCGAGCGGGAGGTGGAGTCGTACGACGTCACGGTGCGGCACATCGACGCCGACGGGGCGAACCCGGCCACCTACGCGACGACGATCAACTCCGTCGGCGGGCAGGGCATCCGCACGGAGCTTCCGTACCGCGCGAACGGCACGGTGGTCCAGCGGCTGCCCAAGGGGTCCTACCAGCTGGACAGCCTGGTCTTCGCGGAGGACAACGAGGTGGGCTTCTTCGTCCAGCCGGTCCTGGAGGTGAACAAGAACGTCGCGATCACCCTCGACTCCCGCAAGGCGAAGCCCATGGCGGTGAAGGCCCCGGATCCGGCCGCGAAGCTCGTCACCTCCATCGTCGGCTACTCCGACGCCGCCGCGGGGTCCAACTCCTGGTCCACCAACGGGGTGCCGCCGGTCCGCACCGCCGCCCTCGGCCCGGCGTCCGACACCATGCGGGCCCAGTTCAACGGCGTGTGGAAGACGCCCGGCGCGGCCGGCAAGAACATCGACTACCGGCTCGTCTTCCAGCGCAAGGGCAGCTTCTTCACCGGCCTCAACCGCACCGTCACCCGGGCCGAGGTCGCCGAGGTGAAGCTCGGCTTCGGCGCCTCCGTGACGGGGGCCAAGGGCCAGGTCCACATCACGCCGCTGGACGAGGACGGGAGGAGCCTCGCCATAGGCGAACCGCAGGAGCAGAACCTGCCGCAGGCCACCACGCACTACCTCAGCACGGCCGGCGTGCGCTGGTCCTGGAGGGCCGTGCAGCTCAACGCCCGCAGCGAGGTGCGCATGGTCTACACGAAGGAGGAGGTCACCTACCGGCCGGGCTCCCGTCACACGCTGAAGTTCAACACCGGTGTGGTGGGCCCCGATCTCGGGGCGGGCAGCCCCTACCAGCAGGGCGCCGAGCGGATCGGGGACTCCGTCCTCGCCATGGTCCCGCTGTTCAACGACGGCGGCGGCAACCTGGGTTCCTCGGTGGTCACCGGCGGCTTCACCCGGCTGGAATCCGGTGGGCGGATCCTCGCCGAGGGCCCGGCCACGGAATGGCTGAGCACCGAGGTTCCCGCCGCCTCCGCCGCGTACCGCCTGACGGTCGAGGCGAGCCGTTCCGCCGCTGACACCTCCACCAGCACGAAGGTGGCAGGGGTGTGGACGTTCACGTCGGCCCGGCCGGCGTCGGGCACCACGGCCAGGCTGCCGATGTCGACGGTGCGGTTCGCGCCGGCGCTGAGCCTGCGCGGCACGGCGCCGTCGGGAGGCACCCTCACGGTGCCGCTCAAGCTGAGCGGCCCGGCCGCCGCCACGGGGCAGCTCGCCACGCTGACCGTGAAGGTCTCCTTCGACGGCGGCCGGACCTGGCGACCCCTCACCGTGACGACCGCCGCGACGGGGGCGCGCTCGGTGAGCGTGAAGCACCCGGCGACCGCCAAGGCCGTGTCCTTCCTGGTGGACCTGAAGGACAAGGGCGGCAACACCACCCGCGAGACGATCACCAACGCCTACCGGCTCGCCCCGTGAGGTGACCCCACCACGGTGACCATCACCCGGCACCGATGAACCCTCCGGCCCGGTCTCCGCACCTGCGGGGCCGGGCCCAGGTCATGAAGGTGACCTCGTGGCTGCGTCCGCTCGGCGGCCGGAGGGGTTCAGGCAGCGGAGTCGGACGGGTCGCGTGTCTGGTCCGCTCCGGCCTCGGTCGCCGTCACCGGCTCGGCCCGCCGTCGACCGATTCCCGAGCGGGGCCGGGTGATGGCGTAACCGAAAGCCGTGGCCAGCGCGTACATGAGAACCGAGTAGACAGCACTGGGGACCGCCACCGTGGTGTTGTCGAGGATGCTGAGTGCGATGGTGAGGGCAACAGTGGTGTTGTGAATCCCCACCTCCATGGCGCTGGCGACAGCCTGAGGTTCACTCAGGCGAAGGGCCCTGGCACCGCCGTAGCCGATACTGAGGCTCGCCAGACAGAAGAGGCCGGTGACCAGGCCGACCTGGCGAAGGTAGTCCGCGAGGTTCTCCCACTCTCCCAGCAGCGCCGCCAGGGACACCGCGACCAGCATGGCGATGGAGAACACACGGACCGGACGGTCCGCTCGGGCGGCGAAGTCCGCGGAGCGTTTCCGGACGAGCATGCCGAGACCGACCGGGACGAGCACGATGGCGATCACTTGCAACACCTTGCCGACCTGCAGTCCCAGGTCGCCCTCGGCATCGAAGTAGCTGATGGCCAGGTTGGTGATGAGCGGAATGGTGACGGCTGCCAGCACGGAATTGATCGCGGTGAGCGTGACGTTGAACGCCACATCCCCGCGGAACAGATGGCTGAAGAGATTGGCGGTGGTGCCGCCCGGCGACGCGGCCAGCAGCATCACGCCCACTGCGAGCAGCGGGTCCACGTCGAAGATCTGCACCAGCCCGAAGGCGAGCAGCGGCAGCACCACTGTCTGCACGATCAGCGCGAAGACGACCGCTTTCGGCGAACCGGCCACGCGCTTGAAGTCGGCAGTGGTGAGCGAGAGCCCAAGGCCGAACATGATGATGGCGAGCGCGACGGGCAAGCCGGTCGTGATCAGCGCTGAATCGTTCATGCCCCACGCCTCCTGGATGACAGGCAGCGGAGACTGCGAAATGCCGCCGCACGGCCCGTAGATCGCCACAGTGAAGCAGTTGCCAAGTCCATGTCACAAGGTTCGAGCCAGGCCGGTGCGATATGTGTACGCCGCGCCTGGGTGGCCCCAGGGTTCGCGGGTCTCCCTACCCGGCGTGCAGCATCAGCCCGATGCCGACGACGAGCAGCCCGGCCGCGGCGATCCTCGGCGCCCCGAACCGCTCCTTGAAGAACACCGCCCCGATGGCCGCCCCGACGATGATCGACGATTCCCTGAGTGCCGCCACAGGGGCGAGTTCGGCCCGGGTCTGCGCCCACAGCACCAGCCCGTACGCTGCCACCGACAGCGCGCCGCCGAGGAGTCCGATGGCGGCGAACGGCCGTACTGTCGCAAGGAATTGGCCCCGCCAGCGGTACCACGCGTAGGCGGGGATCGCGATGCCCTCCAGGGCCATCAGCCAGGCGATGTAGCCGAGCGCGGAGCCCGAGGCCCGTACGCCCAGACCGTCGACGACGGTGTACGCGGCGATGGACAGCCCGGTCGCCAACGCGGCCCCGATCGCCGCCCAGTTGGGCCGCCGCCCGCGCATCCCCCACAGCGCGACCCCGGTAAGTCCCGTACAGGACACGGCGATTCCGGCCGCCGCCCAGCCGTTCGGCACCTCGTGGGCGAACACGGCGGCGAGCACGGTGACGACGAGGGGCGCGGTACCGCGCGCGATCGGATACGCCTGCCCGAAGTCGCCGAGCCGGAAGGACCGCATGAGCAGCACGTAGTACGCGATGTGGATGAGGGCCGACGCGACGAGATACGGCCACGCCCCGGCAGCGGGGATCGGCAGAAACGGCACCCCGGCCAGCCCGAGCACCATCCCGCCACCCGCGATCAGCGTGAACCCGACCAGCTTGTCGGTGATGCGGTGCGCGAGCGCGTTCCAGCAGGCGTGCGTGACGGCGGCGAGCAGTACGGCGGCGGTGACGGCCGGGGTCACGAATCCGCCGACTCGCGCACGTCCACGAGGGTCGCGCCGGCGTGCGCGATCAGGGCCTTCGGCTCCATCGGGAACACGGTGTACGGAGTTCCGGCGGCGGCCCAGACGACGTCGTGCTCCAGCAGCGAACGGTCCGCGAGGACACGGGTCCTGGTCCGGTGCCCGAAGGGCGGCACACCCCCGATGGCGTACCCGGTGGTCTCCCGTACGACGTCCACCTTGGCGCGGGTGACCTTCGCGGCCATGAGTTCGCGCCGGACGAGCTCGACGTCGACGCGGGAGGCGCCGTCCATGAGGACGAGGACCGGGACCCCGTCGGCGGAGAAGATCAGCGACTTGCAGATCTGGCTCAGCTCGCATCCGATCGCGGCGGCGGCCTCGGCGGCGGTACGGGTCTCGTCGGGGAACCGGCGGATACGGGAGTGGAGTTCACTGAGGCCCAGCTGGTCGAGGGCCTCGGCGAAACGGGAAGACGTGGTCATGTCCAGCACGCTAGCGGGCGGACAGATGCATCACGAAACGAATTCCGGGTACCGGCATCCGGCATACGCAGGAGGGGCACCCCGCCGCGGCGCGGGGTGCCCCTCCTCATCTCCTCATCCTGCTGTCCTGCCGGCGACCGGCTCAGACCTGTACGAGCTCCCGGTCCTCGTCCTTCGGACGGTTGTCGTCGTCCAGGGCGCGCAGGCCCTCGCCCTCGACGTCCACGTTGGGCAGGACGCGGTCGAGCCACTTCGGCAGCCACCACGCCCGCTTGCCCAGCAGGGCCAGTACCGCCGGGACGATCGCCATGCGGACCACGAACGCGTCGAAGAAGACAGCGATCGCCAGACCGAAGCCGAAGAGTTTGATCATCGACTCGCTGGAGCTGATGAAGCCCCCGAAGACGGCCATCATGATGATCGCGGCGGCGACCACGACCCGGGCGCTGTGCTTGAAGCCGGTCACCACGGCGTTCGACGGTGACTCGCCGTGGACGTACGCCTCCCGCATCCGGGTCACGAGGAACACCTCGTAGTCCATGGCGAGACCGAAGACCACGCCGACCATGAAGATCGGCACCATCGACATGATCGGGCCGGTCTCCTCGACGCCGAGCAGGCCGCTCAGCCAGCCCCACTGGAAGACCGCGACCACGGCACCGAGCGCGGCGAGGACGCTGAGCAGGAAGCCCAGGGCCGCCTTGAGCGGGACCAGGATGGAACGGAAGACCAGGATCAGGAGCAGGAAGGCGAGGCCGACCACCAGGCCCAGATACGGGATCAGGGCGTCGTTGAGCTTCTGCGAGAAGTCGATGTTCATCGCGGTGGTGCCCGTGACCAGTACCGTCGCGCCGGTCTCGGCCTTGACGTCGGCGCTCTGGCCGCGGATCGCGTGGACCAGGTCCTCGGTCTGGGTCGAGGACGGCTTGGAGTCCGGGATCACGGTGATCGTCGCGGTGTCGCCGGCCTTGTTGAACTGAGCCGGGGCGACCGTGACGACGTCCTTGAGGCTCTTGATCCGCTCGGCGAGCTTGTCGACGCCGGCCTGGGGATCGGCGGTGCCCCGGGCGTCGTAGACGGCGATCAGGGGACCGTTGAAGCCGGGGCCGAAGCCCTCCGACAGCAGGTCGTACGCCCTGCGCTGGGTCGTGGACGTCGGCTGCGAGCCGTCGTCGGGCAGGCCCAGCTCCAGTTGGGTGACCGGGAGCGCGATGGCCCCCAGACCGAGCACGCTGAGCATCAGTACGGCGACCGGCCGGCGGATGACGAAGCGCGCCCACCGGGTGCCCATGTTGGGCGCGACCGGCTCGGCCCGGCCACTGCCACTGCCACTCGGCTCGACCTGGTCGTTCGCCTCGCTCGTGTTCGTCCTGCTCTGCCCGCCGTTCTTCCGGCCCGTCGGCTGGACCTTGCGGCCCGCGTATCCGAGCAGCGCCGGGATGAGGGTCAGTGCGATGAGTACGGCGACCACGACCGTGCCGGACGCGGCGAGGCCCATCTTGGTCAGCATCGGGACGTTGACGACCGCGAGGCCCGCCAGGGCGATCACGACCGTGAGGCCCGCGAAGACCACCGCCGAGCCGGCGGTGCCGGTGGCGCGGCCGGCCGCCTCCTCGCGGTCGCGGCCGTCGGCCAGCTCGCCGCGGTAGCGGGAGACGATGAACAGCGCGTAGTCGATGCCGACCGCGAGCCCGATCATCAGCGCGAGCGTGGACGTGCTGTCGCCGAGGTCGAGCGCGTTGGCGAGGGAGGCGATGGTGGCGCCGGCGATACCGACGCCGATGATCGCCGTCAGCAGCGGCAGTCCGGCCGCGACCAGCGAACCCAGGGTGATGACGAGGACGACCGCGGCGATGGCGATGCCGACGGCCTCGCCGATCGCCCCCGGCTCGGACTGCGCCTGCAGCGCGTCACCCCCGACGTCGACGGTCAGCCCGGTGGCCCGGGCCTGGTCGCCGGCCTTCTCCAGGGCGTCCTTGGTCGAGTCCGTCAGCTCCATGCCGGGCAGCGTGTACTTCACCGACGTGTAGGCGACCGTCCCGTCCTTGCTGACTGCGCCCGTCGTGAACGGGTCGGTGACGGAGACGACTTCGGAGCCGTCGCCCAGTTGCTTGACGGTCTTGGCGACGGTCGCCTTGTTGGCGGGGTCCGTCATCTTCTGACCGTCGGGTGCCTTGAAGACCATACGGCCGGTCGCTCCGTCGGCGCTGGCGCCGGGGAAACGCTGTTCCAGCAGGTCGAAGGCCTTCTGGGCCTCCGTACCCGGAATGGAGAAGGAGGTGGTGCCCGCGGCGGGCGCGCTGGCCGCGGAAACTCCCGCGATCGTCAGCAGCGCCACCCATATCAGGGCGACGAAATGCCGTCGCCTGAAGGCGAGTCGGCCGAGTTTGTAGAGGAACGTGGCCACGAGGGGGGTACTCCCGGTCGGGTCGTTGAACAGCAACAGGACAGGTTTGATCGGCCTGTTGGGGCGCAGGAGTGATCAACCCGACGACGTGAGCGGTCGTGTCAGGTACAGGTGGATGGGTTCGGCGAGGTGGGGCGGGCTGTCCTACGGGACCGGCACGCCGAGGGCGGGGAGCACCACGGCGTCGATGTAGTCACGCAAGTAGGCCTGGGTCGGCGGCCGCTCGTCGATGAGCGTGCGCGCCACGAAGCCGCCGATCATCATGTGCAGCACGTAGTCGGCCGCCGGATTGTCCGCGCGGACCTCTCCACGGTCCATGGCCCGCTGGATCACCTTGCGGAACTCCGCCATCTCCGGCTCGACGAGCAGTTCCCGGAACGCCTGAAGGAGATCCGGGTTGCCGTGGACCGCCATGCCCAGAGCCCGCATCAGCGCGGAGTTCTGTTCCATGGCGCAGTCGTCCTCGCGGAGCAGCAGGGAGTGGAAGTCGCCGCGCAGGGACCCGGTGTCGATCTCGGCGATGTCGGCGCCACCCGGCTTGAAGTGCCGCATGGCCCTGACGACCAGTTCGGCCTTGCCACCCCACTGGCGGTAGAGCGTGGCCTTGCTGGACTTCGTGCGGGCGGCGACGGCGTCCATGGTGAGGGCCTCGTAGCCGACTTCCCGGAGCAGGTCGAGCGTGGCGCCGTACAGCTCGGCCTCGCGCTCGGGCGTGATCCGACTACGACGCGCCGTTGCGACCTCGGTCATGCCACTCACCCTTTCCGGTTCCGGTTTCGGACGACACCGTTTCGTACAGCTTCGCCCTACGTCAATGAACATACCCTGAGAACCATAGAAACGAAACCGTTTCGTACGTGTCTTGACTCACGGCCGGCATCGGAACCCGCCGGCGAGCCGGATATTTCATAAATTGACGGAATTGGAAGCGGGTCCGAAGTTGCTGGGGCCTCGTTACCGGAAAAGCATGGGGAGGTGAGCTATCTGCGCCTGCCCCACCTCAGTGGAGACCTGTTGTGCTTCGTCGCCGAGGACGATCTCTGGCTCGCCCGCCTCGACGGTGACGGTGGGCCGGGGTCCTCCAGGACCGACGGCCGTGCCTGGCGGCTCACCGTCGACCGCACGAAGGTCGGGCACCCGCGCTTCTCGCCCGACGGGCGGCACATCGCGTACACGAGCTGGCGCAGTCTCGTGCCCGAGATCCACCGGGCGCCGGTGGACGGCGGTCCCGCGCAGCGGCTCACCTACTGGGGCAGCGCCGACACCCAGGTCTGCGGCTGGTCCCCGGACGGCGACATCCTCGCCGTCGCCTCCCACGGCCAGCCCTTCTCCTACTTCACCTGGGCCTACAGCGTCCCGGCGGGCGGCGGCCCCGGCGGGCGGCTCCCCTGGGGTCCGGTCTCCGACATCCAGGTCGCGGACATCGAAGGGGAGCGCAGGACCCTCCTCCTCACGGGCACCCCGCCCCACGAACCGGCCGCCTGGAAGCGCTACCGGGGCGGCGCGACCGGCCGCCTCTGGCTGCACGGCGAGCGCCTGCTCACCGACCTCGACGGCCATCTGCACTCCCCCATGTTCGTCGGCGACCGCATCGCCTTCCTCTCCGACCACGAGGGCGTCGGCAACCTGTACTCGTGCGCGTACGACGGTTCCGGCCTGCGCCGTCACACCGACCACGACGCCTTCTACGCCCGGCACGCCTCCAGCGACGGCACCCGGGTCGTGTACCAGTGCGCGGGCGACCTATGGATCGTCGACGACCTCGCCGCCGACTCCGTCCCCCGCCGCCTCGACGTACGGCTCGGCGGGCCGCGCGCCGGCCGTCGTACGTATCAGGTGCCCGCCGCGCAGCACGTCGACGGCATCTCGGTCGACGAGACGGGCCGCGCGAGCGCCGTCGTCGTGCGCGGCAGCCTGTACTGGCTGACACACCGGGACGGCCCGGCCCGGACGATCACCGACACCCCGGGGGTACGGGTCCGGCTGCCCGAGATGCTCGGCTCGGGCGGGCAGGTCGCGTACGTCACGGACGCGGAGGGCGAGGACGCGATCGAGATCGCCTATCTGCCCAGGGCCAGCGGGGAGCGGGAGCCGAGACGACTGGCCTCGGGCAGGCTGGGCCGGGTACTGGAACTGGTGTCCGACCCGGCGGGCGAACGCCTCGCCATCGCCGCCCACGACGGCCGCCTTCTCCTCCTCGACGCCACCGAGGACTCGAACGGCGAGGTCACCGAGCTGATCTGCTCCCTCAACGGTCCGGTCACCGACCTCGCCTTCTCCCCCGACGGCGCCTGGCTGACCTGGTCGCACCCCGGCATCGGCCGCTCCCTGCGCCAGATCAAGATGGCGCGCATAAAGGACCGTCTGATCGTCGACGTCACCAACGGCCGCTTCGAGGACGAGAACCCGGTCTTCACCAGGGACGGCCGCTATCTCGCCTTCCTCTCCTGGCGAGGCTTCGACCCGGTGTACGACGTCCACACGGGCGATCTCTCCTTCCCGCTCGGCTGCCGCCCCTACCTCGTCCCCCTCTCCTCCGCCACCCCGTCCCCGTTCGCTCTCTCCCCCGACGGACGACCGGCCGCCGGTGGCCTGGATCCCGCCGAGGACGAGGGCGCCGACGGCACGGTGACCGTCGAGGCCGAGGGCCTGGAGAGCCGTGTGACGCCCTTCCCGGTCGCCGCCTCCAAGTACTCGGCGCTGTACCCGGTCGCGGGCGGCGGACTGGTGTGGCTGCGCTGGCCGATCTCGGGCGCGCTCGGCGAGACGTTCGCGAACCCGGACGACACGAGCGGCCGGCCCACGCTCGAACACTTCAACCTCAGCAAGGGCAAGAAGTCCGAACTCGTGGGCCACCTCGACTGGTTCGCGGTGAGCGGCGACGCCTCACGACTCGTCGTCGTCGACGAGGACGAGCTGCGCGCGGTGCCCTCCACCGACCCCGGCGACGGCGACACGACCGTCTGGATCGACCTGCGTCGGGTCCTGCACGAGGTCGACCCGCCGGCGGAGTGGCGCCAGTCGTACGAGGAGGCGGGCCGCCTGATCCGCGCCTACTTCTGGGAACCCAGGATGTGCGGCATCGACTGGGACGCGGTGTTGGAGCAGTACCGCCCGCTCGTCGAACGGGTAGCGTCCCCCGACGAGTTCGCGGACCTGCTGAGGGAGGTCCTGGGCGAGCTGGGCACGTCCCACGCGTATGTGACAGCCGCCCGCCGCAACGAGGGCCCACCGCACTACCAGCGCAGACAGGGCCTGCTCGGCGCCAACTTCGTGCGCAGGGAGGGCGGCTGGATGCTGGACCGGATCCTCCCCGGCGACTCCTCCGACTCCAAGGCCCGTTCCCCGCTGGCCGGTTCGGGAATCCGGGAGGGCGCGCTCCTCACCCAGGTGGACGGGCGCCCGGTGGACCCGGTGACGGGCCCGTTCCCGTTGCTCGCCGGCGCGGGCGGTACGACGGTGGAGCTGACGTTCACCGCGCCGGAGGACGCTCCGGCCGATGGCTCGGGCTCGGGCAGGGCGCGGAGGGTCGCGGTGGTCCCCCTAGTCGATGAACGGCCGTTGCGGTACCAGGACTGGGTCGCCAAGCGCCGGGAAGTGGTACGGGAGTTGAGCGGCGGGCGGTGCGGCTACCTGCACATCCCCGACATGGGCGGCTCGGGCTGGGCCCAGTTCAACCGCGACCTGCGCATGGAGGTGTCGAGGCCCGCCCTCATCGTCGACGTGCGCGGCAACGCGGGCGGCCACATCAGCGAACTGGTGGTGGAGAAGCTGACGCGCACGATCCTGGGCTGGGACCTGACACGCAACGCCCAGCCGGTCTCGTACGCCTCGAACGCCCCCCGGGGGCCGGTGGTCGCCCTCGCCGACGAGGCGACGTCCTCCGACGGCGACATGATCACGGCGGCCTTCAAGCTGCTGGAACTCGGCCCGGTGGTCGGCCAGCGGACCTGGGGCGGAGTGGTCGGCATGACCGGCCGCCACCGCCTGGGCGACGGCACGGTGATCACGGTCCCGATGAACGCGGCCTGGTTCGACACCTACGGCTGGACCGTCGAGAACCAGGGCGTCGCCCCGGACCTGGAGGTCCTGCGCACCCCCCTGGACTGGGCGGAGGGCCGCCACGTCGAGACGGACGACGCCATCAAACTGGCCCTGGCCCTCCTGGACACCCACCCGGCAGCGACTCCCCCGACCTACGACGAGGTCCCCAACAGGGCAAGGCCACAACTTCCCCCGCGGTGACAACCCACGACTCCGGCCGCATTCCTGACAGGCGCTGGGGTCACCCACCTGAGGGGCGCGGGGAACTGCGCGACAAGCCCCCACCCACCCGCACCCGACCACACACCCCCGACACCCCGAACACCCCCGACAAAAACGCAGGGTGCCCTCGAAATACAGAGGGCACCCCACGTCGACCGCTCAAGCCGGACTAGATGTCGTAGTCCCGGTTGAGTCGATCCGCTTCCTCACGCATCGCCCGCTCCGTCTCCTCCTCGTCACGAGGACGCCCACGCTCCGGGGTCTCCTCCTGACCCTGCCGGCGCTGACCCTGCTGGCCCTTACGGGCCTGCTCCATCTTCTCCTTGGCCTGGCGAGCCTTGTCCTGCATCTCGTCCTTCATGCCCATGTGGGTTCACTCCCGTAATTGGGTGAGGGGATGGGGGCTCGACCAGATTTGCACGCACCGACAAAGCGCGCATTTCGATCAGTCACGATCAGTCACCGCCCGCGCCGGACCCCCTTCCGGCCCCCGCGCCCCGGGCCTCCTCGTCCGCCGCCCCGCCCGCGCCCACCAGCCCGGTGCCCATCCCCTGCAACCGCCCGGAGAACCGCCCGACCTCACGCTGCCCCACCGCACCGATCAGCCCCGGCAGATACCCCCGCACCCCCTGCATCCCGCGCAGCCACCACTGCCCGTACACATGACTGGACCGCCGCTCGATCCCCGCGACGAGCCGGTCGACGGCGGGCCCCAGCGGATACGTCTTGCTGGCCGGCCACGGCAACCGCTGCCGCAACTCCCGCATGACGTCGTCCTGGTCGGCCCCGCGCACCATGTCGGTGTCGGTCCACGACAGGTACGCGACGCCCACCCGGACGCCCTTGTACCCGACCTCGGCCCGCAGACAGTGCGCGTACGCCTCGACCCCGGACTTGGACGCGCAGTACGCACTCATCATCGGCGCCGGAGTGATGGCGGCCAGGGAGGCGATCTGCAGCAGGTACCCCCGGCTCTCGGTCAGCACCGGCAGAAACGCCCGGCCGGTAACCGCCGACCCGATCAGATTGACCTCGATGACCCGCCGCCACGACTCCGGATCGGAGTCGGCGAAGGGCCCGCCGCTGGCGACCCCGGCGTTGGCGACGACGATGTCGACCTTCCCGAAGCGCTCCTTGACCTCCGCCGCCACCCGGGACATCGCCTCGTGATCGGTGACGTCGGCGTACCAGTACGCGCTGTCGGTGTGCAGCCGTTCCGAGACCTGTTTGAGCTCGTCGGCCTCCAGCCCGACCAGCGCGACCCTGGCCCCACGGGCGGAGAGCTTGCGCGCGAGCAGTTCACCGACCCCCCGAGCGGCTCCCGTGACGACAGCGACCTGCCCGTCCAGACCGACCTTGCTCATGCGCTCTCCTCGATAGGTACGCCGCTGCCTGCCTGAGTGTCTTTCGGCCCCGACCGCCCATACACCGCGACCAGTTCACGGATCACCCCGGTCACCGCCTCCGGCGCCTCGACCGGCGTCATGTGCCCGAGCCCGGGCAGCTCGGTCGCACCGTGACACCGGGGCAGCGCGGCGGCCAGTGCCCGCGCGTGAACGGGCGGGGTCATCCGATCGGCCGTACCGACGAGGACAGCCGCCGGAACAGTCAACTCCCTCACATGAGCGTCGAGTTGCACCCCGTCCAGCACCCGAGCCCACGCGTACCGCACCTTGCGCGGGCACGCCTGCACTATCCGGGCGCATGCCTCGACCATCGCGGGCGTCGAACCGGCGCCCATCGTCGCGTACTTGAGGATGCGCCGGGAGACCGGCGTGACCGGCCCCATCGGGGCGCGTGAACTGAGGGCCCGCCGGGTGAGCCAGGTACGCAGCCGCCCGGCCCGCATCGGGACGACCAGCGACTCGGCGACCAGCCGCGAACTGCCCGTACTGCACAGCAGTACGGCCGCCGCGTGCTCCCGGAACCCCGGCCGCGCGGACGCCGCCAGCACCGTCATCCCGCCCATGGAGTGCCCCGCGACCACGGCTTTCTCACCGGGCGAGAGGGTGGCCGCGAGGACGGCCTCCAGATCGTCGGCGAGGACGTCGGTGCTGCACACGGGGCTCGCGGGGGTGCGTCCGTGGCCGCGCTGGTCGTAGGCCACGACCCGGTGATCGGGGGCGAGTTCGCGGATCTGGGCGGCCCAGAAGGCGGTGGAACAGGTCCAGCCGTGCGCGAGGACGACCACGGGCCCGTCGTCCACGCCGTGTACCTCGACATGCAGCCGGGCCCCGTCCGCCGAAACGACGGTGAGCTCACGGACGGGCACGGGCGGGTTGTACGGACCGTCCGCCACGGACATCAGCCGACTCATGCTTCCACCCCTACGGTCGAGTTGACGTCACCGGTGCTGGTTCTGGCACCGGTGTTGGCGCTGGCATTGGTGCTGGTGCTGGTGCTGCCGGGCGTCCGCAGGACCTCGTACTCGGCGAGATCCACGCGCCGGGTCGCCCGCCGGAACTCGGATGTCGTACCGGGCCAGATGGTGGTGTTGCGTCCGTTCGCGTCGAGGTACCAGCTGCTGCACCCGCCGGTGTTCCACACCGTGCGCAGCATCCGCTGCTGGACCCGGTCGTTCCAGGCGTCGACGGCGGCGGGCCGGGCATCAAGAGCGACCCGACCCCCGAGAACACCCAACTGCCTTACATAGTCGGCCATATAGCTGAGCTGGGACTCGATCATCAGGATCATGGAGGAGTTTCCGAGGCCGGTGTTGGGCCCGATGATCGTCATCCAGTTGGGGAAACCGGCGGCGGAGGCCCCGCGCAGCGCCCGCATCCCGCTGCCCGCCCAGGCCTCGGCGAGCGTACGCCCGTCGGCCCCGACGACCCGGTCGGCGATGGGCATGTCCGTGACGTGGAACCCCGTACCGAAGACGATGGCGTCCACCTCGGCCGTACTCCCGTCGGCGCCCACGACGGTGGAACCCCGCACCTCGCTCAACCCGCTCGCCACGACATCCACGTTGGGCCGGGTGAGCGCCGGATAGTACGCACTCGACAGCAGGATGCGCTTGCAGCCGATGCGGTAGTCGGGGGTGAGTTTGGCGCGCAGGGCGGGATCCTTGACCGCGCGGTGCATATTGCGCCTGGCCAGCGCCTCCACAGCGCCCAGCTCACCCGGATGCTTGGTGAACGCCTGGACCTGCAACTCCCGCATGCCCCAGAGGAGTCCGCGCCGCAGCCGGGTGGTGAAGGGCAGCGCGCGGTGCACGGCGCGCTCGGCGTCGCCGATGGCCCGGTCGATGCGGGGCATCACCCACGGCGGGGTGCGCTGGAAGAGGGTGAGGCGGGAGACGTCGGGCTGGATGGCGGGCACGATCTGGATGGCGGAGGCCCCGGTCCCGACCATCGCGACCCGCTTGCCGCGCAGGTCGTAGTCGTGGTCCCAGCGGGCGGAGTGGAAGACCTTGCCGGGGAAGGTGTCGAGCCCCGGGACATCCGGCACCTTGGGGTCGGAGAGGGGCCCGGTGGCGGAGACGACGAGATCGGCGAGCAGGGTCCCGCTACTGGTCTCGATCACCCACGCCAGTCGGCTCCCGTCCCAAGTCATCTTCTTCACCTCGGAGTTGAGGCGCAGGTGGGGCCGCAGCCCGAAGATGTCGGCGACGTGCTCCAGGTACGCACGGATGTGCTCCTGCCCGGAGAAGGCGCGCGGCCAGTCGGGATTCGGCGCGAAGGAGAACGAATAGAGGTGGGACGGCACGTCACAGGCGCATCCCGGATAGCTGTTGTCGCGCCAGGTTCCGCCGACGCTGCCGGCCCGCTCCAGCACGACGAAGTCGGTGACCCCTTCGCGCCGCAGCCGCACGGCGGCCCCGAGCCCCCCGAACCCGGACCCGATCACCGCCACCCGCACATGTTCGTGTCCGGCTTCGTGTCCGGCTTCCTGTTCGGCCATGCCGATGCCTTTCCCTGCGCGACCGTGCCAGTGAACACTGGCGCAATGGGGAGAGTAGAGGAGGTCCGTACTGATGGGTAGGGTCCGGAACAGGGAAAGTTACCGCCGGTACGACTTAGGGTTCCGACGTGGCAGACGCAGAGAACGCCGAAGAGGCGCGTGAGTACCGGATGGAGGAGCTGGCCGGGCTGGCCGGCATCACCGTCCGCACCCTGCGCTTCTACCGCGAACGCAAACTGATCCCGCCACCCCGCCGCGAGGGCCGCATCGCCTGGTACGACGACCACCACCTTGCCCGCCTGCGCACGATCTCGGCGCTGCTGGAACGCGGGCACACCCTCAACGGCATCGCGGAACTGGCCGAGGCCTTCGACAACGGCCGCGACGTCGCCGACCTGCTCGGCCTCGGCGCCCCCACCGAGGAGACCCCGGTCCGCCTCACCCCCGAGGAACTCGCCGACCGCTTCGGCCCGGACGCCACCCCCGAGAACCTCGCGGCCTCGATGGACCTCGGCTATCTGGGCATCGACGGCGACCAGATCGTCCACATCAGCCGCAGCCTCCTGGACGCGTCGTCGGCGCTGGTCCAGGAGGGCATCCCGCTCTCAGCCGTCCTGGCGGCGGGCAAACGGGTACGCGACCACGCGGACGCCCTGGCCGAGATCTTCACGGACGTGATCCTCACCCACACCCCGGAGGCGGACCCGGCACGCCTGCGCCCACTGGCGCAACGGGTGGTGGAGGCGGAGCTTTCGCTGGCGCTGGACCGCCGAATGCGCCAGGACACCTGAAGCCCCAGCCGTGGGGCGGCTCAGAGGTCGTAGACAACCGTGACGGGCGCATGGTCCGACCAGCGCTCCGCATGCGTGGCCGCCCGCTCGACATATCCCTTGACCGCCTTGGCGGCGAGCCCCGGCGTCGAGATCTCGTAGTCGATCCTCCACCCTGAATCATTGTCAAAGGCCCGCCCCCGGTACGACCACCACGAATAAGGCCCCTCGACGTCCGGATGCAGCGCCCGCACCACGTCGACGTATCCCCCGTCCCCCTCGTCGAGCACCCGCCCGAGCCACGCCCGCTCCTCCGGCAGGAACCCGGAGTTCTTCTGGTTGGCGCGCCAGTTCTTGAGGTCGGCGGGCTGGTGGGCGATGTTCCAGTCGCCACAGACGACGACCTCGCGCCCGTCGGCGGCGGCCCGCACCCGCAGGTCCTTCAGATACGCCAGGAACTCGTCCATGAAGCGGATCTTCTCGTCCTGCCGCTCGGTGCCGACCTCGCCGGACGGCAGATACAGGCTGGCGACGGTGACACCGGGCAGGTCGGCCTCGACGTACCGGCCGCTGCCGTCGAACGCGGCGGAGCCGAAGCCGACCTGGACACGGTCGGGCTCGCGGCGGGTGTACAGGGAGACCCCCGCGCGGCCCTTGGCCGCGGCGGGCGCGTGCGTGACGTACCAGCCCTCGGGCGCGCGGACCTCCTCCGGCAGCTGCTGCGGTTCGGCGCGCACCTCCTGGAGGCACAGCACGTCGGCGGAGGTCTCGGCGAGCCACTCCACGAAGCCCTTCTTCGCGGCGGCGCGGAGTCCGTTCACATTCACACTGGTCACAGTCAGCACGCGGGCACGATACCCGGAGAGCGAAATCACCTGGCGACAGCGACATGCATACATGTACCGTGCATGGCATGAATATCCGCCGGGTCTCCTTCGACCACCCCGACGCCGTCAAGCTCAACGACCAGGTCCAGGCCGAGTACGCCGCCCGCTACGAGGACGAGGGCGACGCCACCCACCTCGACCCGGCGATGTTCGACCCGCCGTCCGGCCTGTACCTGATCGCGTACGACGAGCAGGACCGCCCCGTGGCCACCGGCGGCTGGCGCGGCCACGACAACGCGAACGACGAAGGTTATCTGCCCGGCGACGCCGAGCTGAAGCGGATGTACGTCGTCGAGGAGGCGCGCGGACTCGGTCTGGCCCGCCGCATACTCGCCGCCCTGGAGGAGGACGCCCGCGCAGCCGGCCGCACCCGCATGGTCCTGGAGACGGGCGACCGACAGCCGGAGGCCATCGCCCTGTACACCTCCAGCGGCTACGAGCCCTCCGCGAAGTTCGGCTACTACCGCCACCACGACGCGAGCCGCTGCTTCGCCAAGAGCCTGTAGGGCCCGATACGGGGTCGGCTGCTCACGCCCGCAGAAACGCCAGCACCGCCAGGACCCGCCGATGAGTCTCGTCCGCCGGAGGCAGGTCCAGCTTGGCGAGGATGCCGCCGATGTGCTTGCCGACGGCCGCCTCGGAGACCACCAGTTCGCGGGCTATCGAACCGTTGGACCGGCCCTCCGCCATCAGCGCCAGCACCTCGCGCTCACGCGGGGTCAGCCGCTCCAGCGGATCGCGACGCCGGCGCAGCAGCTGCCGTACGACCTCGGGGTCGACGACGGTGCCCCCGTCCGCGACCCGTCGCAGCGCGTCGACGAACTCCTCGACCTGTCCGACCCGGTCCTTGAGCAGATAGCCGACGCCCGTCCCGTCGCCGGAGTCGAGCAGTTCGGCGGCGTAGGTCCGCTGGACGTACTGGCTGAGCACCAGAACAGGCAGCCCCGGCCGCGCCTCGCGAAGCCGCACGGCCGCCCGCAGCCCCTCGTCCTGGAATCCGGGCGGCATGCGTACGTCCGTCAGCACGATGTCCGGTTTCTGCTCGGCGGCCGCCGCGAGCAGGGCTTCCGCATCCCCGACGGCCGCCACCACCTCGTGGCCGACCCTGGTGAGCAGCCCGATCAGCCCCTCCCTCAGCAGCACGCTGTCCTCGGCGAGGACTATGCGGAGCGATGGGCTCGATCCGTCGACCGACTCAACTCGCAAGGAATCTCCACCCGTAGCAACGTCGGTCCACCCGGCGGGCTGGACAGGGAAAGTCTGCCATCGAGCACTGACACCCGGTCCGCGAGCCCGGTGAGCCCGCTGCCCCCTCCGGCGTCCGCGCCGCCCCGTCCGTCGTCGAGCACGGTGACGAACAGCCGTCCGTCGCGGTGTCCGCCGCCGATCTCGGCCCGGCTCGCCCCGCTGTGCCGGTCGACGTTGGCGAGCGCCTCGCAGACCACGAAGTACGCGGCGGACTCCACCGCTCGTGGAAGACGACCGGGCACGTCGAGGCCGACGTCCACGGGCACCGCCGTACGGTCGGCCGCGTCGGCCACCGCGGCCTGGAGCCCGTAGTCCGCGAGGACTTGCGGATGGATCCCGTGGATCAGCTCACGCAGCTCTTCCAGCGCCTTGCCCGCTTCCCCCTGGGCCTTGGCCAGTTGCTCGGCGAGCGGCCCCGGCGGTGCGTCCAGCCGGGCCAGGCCGAGCGTCACCGACAGGGCGACCAGGCGCTGTTGGGCCCCGTCGTGCAGATCGCGTTCGATCCGCCGGCGCTCCGCCTCGAAGGCGTCCACCAACCGGACGCGGGAGCGGGCGAGTTCGACGACCCGCTCCCCCAACTCGACGTCCGGGGCGGCGATCAGGAGCCGCGTCAGCCCGGCCCGCGCACCGGCGGCGACCGCGAGCGCATACGCACCGAGGGCCAGCAGAACCAGCCCGCCGGCCGAGCAGCCGAAGGCGGTCGGCCAGTCGGTGACCGTCCACTGCTTGAGCACCTTCACCTCCTGCCCTTCGCCAACGGTCGCCATCAGCAAGGGAGTTGCCGCCGTAGCCACGGGGACGCACAGTGCGACGGCGACGACAAGGGCGTCCACGGGCCACAACAGGCCCGCGAACAGCAGCGCGTACCCGAGCTCCCGCCAGGTGGCCCCCTCCCGGAGCCGGACCGTCAGCCACGGCCGCAGTCCGGGTACGACCGGCTCCCGGTGCGGATCGGGCACCGGTTCCGGATCGACGAGCCGCAGTCTGAACCGCTCGACGCGGGCCACGGGAAGCCCGGTGAGGGCGAGGGCGACGAGCAGTGGCAGGCCCACGAGCACGAGGGCGAGCGTTCCGCCGGCCACCGCCAGGAGCACGACCAGCACAAGGACAAGAGACCCGGTCACGGCCCCGCTGACGAGGTAGGCGACCGACCGCCAGGGCCACCACGACAGCAGAAATCCCGGCCGGGTCATGGCCTGCCACACGTTGCTCGGATGCATGACGATCACGGTAGGAGGCAGCCGCCCGCGAGGGCCATCGGTCCAGCCGGCGAATCGAGGGTATGCCTGGCCCTACCCCAGGTCTCGCCCCTGCCGCACTGCTTCGGCGCACCGCGCACGGTTGCCTTGAACCCATGGACAGCGACGCGATTCAACTACGTGACGTCACACGGAAGTTCGGCACGGGCGGAAGAGACGGGAGCGTGGTGACGGCCCTCGACTCGATCACTCTCGCCTTCCCCAGGGGCACCTTCACGGCCGTCATGGGCCCGTCCGGCTCGGGCAAGTCGACCCTGTTGCAGTGCGCGGCGGGGCTGGACCGGCCCACGTCCGGTTCGGTCACCTTGGACGGTACCGAGCTGACCGCCCTGAACGAACGGGAGTTGACCCTGCTGCGCCGTGCCCGCGTGGGTTTCGTCTTCCAGGCGTTCAATCTGCTCCCTTCCCTGACCGCCGAGCAGAACGTGGCGCTCCCCCTGCGGCTGGCCAGGCGCCGCCCTGCCAGGTCGCAGATCCGGAAGGCGCTGACACAGGTCGGCCTCGCCGACCGGGCCCGTCACCGCCCGCCGGAGCTCTCCGGTGGCCAGCAGCAACGGGTGGCCCTGGCCCGCGCGTTGATCACCCGCCCCGAGGTCCTGTTCGCCGACGAGCCGACCGGCGCGCTGGACTCCCGGACGGGGCACGAGGTACTCCGGCTGCTGCGGGCGATGGTCGACACGGACGGTCTGACGGTCGTCATGGTCACGCACGACCCGGTGGCGGCGTCGTACGCGGACCGTGTGGTCCTCCTCGTCGACGGCAGGGTGCACGACGAGGTGGCGGCCCCGTCGGCAGAGGCCGTCGCCGCCCGTATGGCAGCCCTGGAGTCCGCGCAGGCGACCCGTCCGGAGGCCGCTCCGTGCTGACGACGACCACTCTCCGCACCCGCTGGACGGCCTTCACCGGCAGCTTCGTGGCCCTCTCCCTCGGCGTCGCCCTGATCGCCGTCATGGGTCTGGCCCTGGCCGCCACCCTGGACGCCCACGCCCGCAGCCCCGAACGGTTCGCAGCCGCACCGCTGGTCGTACGAGGCACGGACACCCTCCGCGTACGAACCCCGAACGGCACCGAGACACAGCGCCTGGCCCACCCCCGCCCGCTACCGGCGAAGCTCGTCGCCCAACTGCGCACCCTGGGAAGGGTCGTGGAGGACAGAACCTTCGCCGTACGAGCCGACACGGGCTCCGCCCCCGACGACCTGCTGGCCCACCCCTGGTCGACCGCCGCCTTCGCCCCGTACACGATCACCGAAGGCCGGCCCCCGAGAACCGCCGACGAGGTGGTCGTGACCGGCGACTGGGCGAAGCCCGGCGACCGGGTGTCCACCACCTACGGCACGGTACGGATAGTCGGGACGGTACGACCCCCGGGGACCGCGCCGGACTTCGAGAACGCCATGTTCCTCACGGACGCGCGGGCCGCCGAACTCGTGCCGTACAGCGCCCAGTTGGTGGTGGACACCGACGACGTGACGGCCGTACGGGAGACAGTGCGCGGCGTCGGCGGCGTCACGGTCCTGACCGGTGGCGCCCGACGCCTCGCGGACGCGGACCCCGACCGGGACGGGGAGGCGCTCACCGCCCTGAACGCACTGTTCGGCACGGCGGGCGGGGTCACCGGCTTCGTGTCGGTGTTCGTCGTGGCGTCGACGTTCGCGTTCACGGTGGCCCAGCGACAACGGGAGTTCGGCCTCCTGCGCACCGCCGGAGCGACCCCGGGCCAACTCCGCCGCATGGTCCTCGCGGAGGCCCTGACGGTCGGTGTCCTCGCCTCGGCCACCGGCTGCGCACTCGGCGCGTACGCTGCGCCGCGTCTCGTCGAGTGGACGGTCGCGGGTGGTGTCGCACCGCGCTGGTTCGTGCTCGGCGACCACGTGTGGCCGTACCATCTGGCGTTCTGGACAGGCCTGTTGGTGGCGCTGTGCGGTGTGACGGCCGCATCCTGGCGCGCGGGCCGCACCGCTCCCACGGAGGCGCTGCGCGAGGCCGCGCCGAACATCCGCCCCCTGCCCCGCACCCGCCTCCTGATCGGCGCGGCCCTCCTGCTGACGGCCGTACTGACCCTCACCCTGTCCCTGCTCACCGACCCGGGCGATCTGCTCCACCGCAAGACGTACACGAGCCGTCCCCTGCTCCTGATCACCGCGACCGCGCTTCTCGCGCCGGTTCTCGTCCGCCCCCTGACCCGCTTCCTCACCCGGCCACTGGCCCGACTCCCGGGCGCAACAGTGCTGCTGGCCCGCGAGAACAGCACAGCGAACGTCCGCCGTACCGCCGCGATCGCGGCCCCTGTCCTGGTCACCGTGGCTCTCACGGGATCCCTCCTGGGCGCCACCGCGACCCTCACCGAGGCGAGGGCGACCGAGCTGCGCCACGCGACGACAGCCGACCTCGTCGCCACCGCACCCCCCGGGTCGGCCTTCGACACACAACTGGCGGCACGTCTGCGCACCCTGCCGGGAGTGGCCGAGGTCTCCGCGACCGCGCCGACCGCCGTCCACGTCCTGGAGGAGGGCGTGGCGCTCATCAAGTCCGAGGCCCGCACGGCCGATCCGGCCCCGCTCGCCGCGACGGCCGACCTGCCGGTGACATCGGGCCGGGTGACCGACCTCGACGACGACTCGATCATCGTCAACGAGGAGTGGGAACGGCACACGGTGGGCGAGCGGGTGACGGTGTGGCTGGGCGACGGCACGAAACGATCACTGCGGATCGCCGCGACCCTGGCCACCGGCACGGGGGACAACGGCGCGTACGTCACCCCGGCCAACGCCCGGGGAGCCCGGCCCGACCGGCTGGACGTGACCCTGACGGCCGACGCGGACGCTCCGGCGACGACAGCGGCCCTGCGCAGGGCCGTCGAGGAGACCGGTGGCCGGCTGCTCACCAACGCCCAATGGCTGAGGGCCGGTTCCCCGCCCTCGGGCTCCGACCCGGCAACCCGCGTCGGCCTCCTCCTGGTGCTCGGCATCGCCCTCGCCTACACGGGCATCTCCCTCGCCAACACGATGACCATGGCCACCTCCGACCGAGCCCGCGAACTGGCCGCGCTGCGCCTGGCCGGCGCGACCCGCCGACAGGTACTGGGAGTGGTCGGCGCGGAAGCTCTGCTGGTGGTGACGGTGGGCGCGGTCCTCGGCCTGCTGGTCGCCGCACTGAACCTGCTGGGCATGTGGGGCGCGCTGCGCCTCCTGTCCGTACGGACCTCGCTCGAACTCCCGTGGCAGGCCCTCGCCACGACGACCACGACCTGCGCGGCACTCGCCGTGGTCGCGGCCCTGGTCCCGGCGGCACTGTCCCTGCGGCGAAGGCCGGTGGACCTGGCAGGAGTCCGGGACTGACGGCCGCGGACATCCCGACCGAACCTCGGACATGCCGAAGCCCCGACGGGAAAACCCGCCGGGGCTTCGAGCTGTGCGTGGACCTGTGGGGATTTGAACCCCAGACCCCCTCGATGCGAACGAGGTGCGCTACCAGACTGCGCCACAGGCCCTTGCAACGAGTGAAACTCTAGCATCCCGATCCGGGTGCTCGGAAATCCGTTCCGCGCTGGTCAGTCGGGGCCACCGCACACGCCCCCACCTGCCCGTACCGCTCGCTACTCGTTGGCCGCGCGAGGTCGCTCGCCGTCCTCGTACTGGTCGAACAGGGGTGTACGGCCCCGTTCCCGGGCCCGCCGGGCGGAGGCCGCGCGGCGTGCGTCGGTGCGGCCGTCCGAGCCTTCCGGGTCCTGGTCCGAGTCGGACTCCGGCCCCTCCAACAGCTCTGACCGGTCCGCCTCCGTCGCGTCCTCCGCCGTCACCGGCTCGTCCGCCGACGACTCCGACTCGCGGCCCACTGTGCTGGACCGCGCCGCGCTCCAGGCGTCCGGTGCGCCGAGGTCCACGTCGGACGTGGCGCGGGGGGCGACGGGGGCGGTCACGTACGTCGGCAGCGGTACCGGGACCGGGTCCCAGCTGTCGCCGTGGCCGGGGCGGCGCTGGCGTTCGCGCTGCTGGTCGACCCACTCCGCGTGGTCGGTCTGCTCGACGAGCGCACGCCTGTCGGCGGCGAGCGCGGACAGACCCGGGTCGGTCGCCGGCTCCGGGTGCTCGTCCTGCTCCTCCGCCCCGGGGTCGGTGGACGGCCGCCGCCGGGGCTGGCGCTCACGCAGTCGCTGCGCGGCGAGCTCGGCCTGGCGCCGGTCCATCTGGTAGGTGAAGCGGCGCCGTTCCTGCGTACGCAGATAGGCGATGTATCCGCTCAGCATGGCCGCCGGGACAGCGGGGGCCCAGAGGAAGGCGAGTCCGCCGACCGCCGCGACGATCGCGCCGAGCGTGAAGGCGAAGAACAACATCACCGTCGTACGCCGTCGGCGCGCGAGCACCTTCGAGCGCCGGGCGCGCGCGGCGGCTTCCGCCGATGCGCTCGCGCTCCGACGGGCCGCCGGTACGCGCTCACGCTCCCGTTCCCTGACCGGAGCCGGAGCGGACGCCTGTGCGTGCTGGTCCCGCTTCGGCGCCCGCTGCTGTTCGTGCGCCTGGGCCGGCGACTGCTCCTGGTGCGCCCGCTCCTGCGCCTGTACCTGGACCTTCGCCTTGGGGCGGGTCGGGGGCACGGCGAAGGCCCGGACGTCCACCGAGTCGGTGACACCCTCCGGGTCTCCGGCGCTGTGCTCCCCCTCGTCGGTGGAGCGCGCCCGCAGGTCCTTGGCGTACCGGCGCTCCATGCCCGCCCGTCCGGACAGGAGCCGGATGGCGGTGCTGAAGCGTTCCGTCGGACGAGCCTCGTTCAGCTCGTCCTGCCTACGGAGCCACATCGGCACCAAGTAGGCGGCCCAGGCCCCGACAATGACTGCGTAGATGAGGCCGCTGCTGCTCACGCCTCACACGGTAGAGGGGTTTGCGTGAGGCCATCTGCCAATTGAGCCGGTGTGTCGCACGATCTGGCTGATATTTCGAGCTTTTTTTGTGATCGATGCGATCAGCGGGTCATCTAGGGCGCGAATTTGGCACCACAAGTCGATCGCCACTCGGTCGCCACTCAGTCGTCGGCCGATCGCTTTCGAACACTTATTCAATTTACGCGGGATTCCGAGGCGTGTTCCCCGGTGTGTTCCGAGAGCGAGCCCGCTGCCAGCGGCTCAGCAGCCCTTCCGGTACCTCTTCCGCCGTCAGTGCGAAGACGAGATGGTCGCGCCAGGCCCCGTCGATGTGGAGATAGCGGGGCCTGAGCCCTTCGTCGCGGAATCCGAGTTTCTCCACGACCCGACGGCTCGGCCCGTTCTCCGGGCGAATGCAGACCTCGACGCGATGCAGTCCGACCGTACGGAAACAGTGGTCGACCGCCAGTGCGACCGCCGTCGGCATCACGCCCCGGCCCGCCACCGCCTCGTCCACCCAGTAGCCGACGTGTCCCGAACACATCGAGCCCCATGTGATGCCGGCGACCGTCAACTGGCCGACCAGCTGCCCCTGGTACTCGATGGCGAAGGGCAGCATCCGGCCCGCGTTCGCCTCCGCGCGCAGATGACGGATCATCTGGCGGTAGGTCGGCCGGTGGGCAACCGGGCCGCTGGGGGTCGGCGGCGGGATCGTCGCCTCCCAGGGCCGCAGCCAGTCCCGGTTGCGCCGGTTGATCTCGCGCCAGGTCCGCTGGTCGCGCAGCCTGACGGGCCGGAGGACGACATCGCCGTCCACCAGCTCCACCGGCCAGGACGGGCTGTTCAGCTCGCACCCCCACTGTTTCCGCCGGGTCTGGGGTGATCGCCACCCCGGATCTGGTCGACGGCGTGCTTCAACAGGGGCTCCAGCACGGTCAGTCCGTCCTTCACCCCGCCGGTGGAGCCCGGCAGATTGACGATCAGCGTCCCGGCCGCGACGCCGGCCAGTCCGCGCGACAGCGCCGACGTCGGCACCTTCTCGCGGCCGAACGCCCGGATGGCCTCGGCGATGCCCGGCACCTCCAGGTCGAGCACCGCGCGGGTCGCCTCCGGGGTGCGGTCGGTCGGCGAGATGCCGGTGCCACCGGTGGTGACGACGACGTCGTACCCGGCCTCGACACCGGCCCGCAGGGCGTTCTCCACCGGGTCGCCGTCGGGCACGACCCACGGTCCGTCGACGGCGAAGCCGAACTTCTCCAGCCCCGCCGCGATCAGGGGACCGCCCTTGTCCTCGTAGACGCCGGCGGCCGCGCGGTTGGACGCGGTCACGACCATGGCGGCGTAGGGCGCGAGCAGCGGGCCCCCGAACCCGGGAGGCAGCATCTGCGTCATGACCTGCTCCAGGTGCCCGACTTCCCGCCGGTCTTCTCCTCCACCCGGACGTCCGTGATGACCGCCCCCTTGTCGACCGCCTTGACCATGTCGATCACGGTGAGCGCGGCGACCGAGACCGCTGTGAGGGCCTCCATCTCGACGCCCGTGCGGTCCGTCGTCTTCACGGTGGCCAGGATCTCGACGGCGTCGTCCGCGACCGACAGGTCCAGTTTCACACCCGACACCGACAACGGGTGGCAGAGCGGGATGAGGTCCGGGGTCCGCTTGGCGCCCATGATGCCCGCGATCCGCGCGGTGGCCAGGGCGTCCCCCTTGGGGACCCCCTCCCCGCGCAGCAGCTCGATCACGCGTGGCGAGACAAGGACACGGCCGCTGGCACGGGCGGTGCGCGCGGTCACGTCCTTGGCGGATACGTCGACCATGCGGGCGGCGCCCGCCTCGTCGATGTGCGTCAGTCGGTCGTCCTGCGTGCTCATGTGCTGCGGCGCTCCCGGTCGGGCCTGTTGTGCGCGACACGGTACTCCCAACCGGCGCCCTTCAGCCGCCCCCGCCCGCCGGTCAGCCGAGCAGGACGACCTCGACCTCGGCGCCGGGCTCCACGGACTCCTGGTCCTCGGGCACGACGATCAGTGCGTCGGCGTGGGCGAGGGCAGCGATCAGGTGGGATCCCGCGCCGCCGACCGGCGTCACCCGGCCGTCCGCGCAGGTGCCGCGCAGGAACTGGCGGCGCCCGGGCGGCGAGGTCAGCGCCTTGTCCGTCTCCAGGACGGCCCTCGTCGTGGGCCGGTGGATGTCCGGCACGCCCATCAGGGCGCGGATCGCGGGCCGGACGAACAGTTCGAAGGAGACGTACGACGACACCGGGTTGCCCGGCAGGGCGAGCAGCGGGGTGTGGTCGGGGCCGACGGTGCCGAAGCCCTGGGGCTTGCCCGGCTGCATGGCGAGCTTGCGGAAGTCGACGCCGGCGCCGGGCTCGTCCTCGTCGGCGACGTGTGAGAGGGCCTCCTTGACCACGTCGTACGCGCCCACGCTGACGCCCCCGGTGGTGACGACGAGGTCGGCGCGGACGAGCTGGTCCTCGATGGTGGAGCGGAGGGTCTCGGCGTCGTCGGCGACCGCGCCCACGCGGTACGCGATCGCTCCGGCGTCCCGGGCGGCGGCGGTGAGGGCGAAGCTGTTGGAGTCGTAGATCTGACCGGGCGCGAGCTTCTCGCCGGGCTGGATCAGCTCGCTGCCGGTCGACATGACGACCACGCGCGGGCGGGGGCGTACGCGGACGGTGCCGCGGCCGATGGCGGCGAGGAGGGCGATCTGCGGCGGGCCCAGGACGGTGCCCTCGGCGAGGGCGCGGTCGCCGGCCCGGACGTCGCTGCCCTGTGCGCGCACATGCGCGCGTGCCGGTGCCGGGCGGTGCACGCGCACCTGGCCGTGGGCGCCCTCGGGGTCCGTGCTGCGGGCGCGCATCCCGGTGACGGGGCCCTCGCCGAGGCCCCCGTCGGTCCACTCCACGGGGACGACCGTCTCGGCGCCGGGGGGCAGCGGGGCGCCGGTCATGATGCGGGCGGCCTGGCCGGGGCCGACGTGGAGCAGTCCGTCCTGGCCGGCCGCGACGTCCCCGATCACCGTCAGGGCGGCCGGGAACTCCTCGCTCGCGCCCGCGACATCGGCGACCCGGACCGCGTACCCGTCCATGGAGCTGTTGTCGAACGGCGGCAGGGAGACCTGCACCGTGACGTCCTCGACCAGGACGCAGCCCTGGGCGTCGAGGATCTGCAGCTCGATGGGTTCCAGGGGGCGGACGGTCGCGAGGATGTCCTCCAGGTGCTCGTCCACCGACCACAGGTGGTCCTGGGCGGCGGTGCGGGGCGCGGCGCTGCTCAACGTTGCTACATCTCCTCGGCTACGTAACTGCGAAGCCAGGTCCGGAAGTCCGGGCCCAGGTCTTCACGTTCGCATGCGAGTCTGACAATGGCACGCAGGTAGTCGCCTCGGTCCCCGGTGTCATAGCGGCGGCCCTTGAAGACGACGCCGTGCACGGGGCCGCCGATCTTCTCGTCCTGGGCGAGCTGTTGGAGGGCGTCGGTGAGCTGGATCTCGCCGCCGCGGCCGGGCTCGGTCTCGCGGAGTATGCCGAAGATGTGCGGGTCGAGGACGTAGCGGCCGATGATCGCGTAGTTCGACGGGGCGTCCGCCGCCTCCGGCTTCTCGACCAGGCCGGTGACCTTGACGACGTCGCCGTCGTCGGTGGTCTCGACGGCCGCGCAGCCGTACATGTGGATCTGCTCGGGGGCGACCTCCATGAGGGCGATCACGCTGCCGCCGTGCTGCTCCTGGACCTCGACCATGCGCTGGAGCAGGGGGTCGCGGGGGTCGATGAGGTCGTCGCCGAGGAGGACGGCGAAGGGCTCGTGGCCGACGTGCGGGGCCGCGCACAGGACGGCGTGGCCGAGGCCCTTGGGGTCGCCCTGGCGGACGTAGTGCATGGTGGCGAGGTCGCTGGACTCCTGGACCTTGGCGAGTCGCGCGGCGTCGCCCTTCTTCTGAAGGGCGGACTCCAGCTCGTAGTTGCGGTCGAAGTGGTCCTCAAGGGGGCGCTTGTTGCGTCCTGTGATCATGAGGACGTCGTCGAGGCCCGCGGACGCGGCCTCCTCGACCACGTACTGGATCGCCGGCTTGTCGACGACCGGCAGCATCTCCTTGGGAGTGGCCTTGGTGGCCGGCAGGAACCGGGTGCCGAGGCCTGCTGCGGGGATGACAGCCTTGCTGATCCTGGGGTGCGACTCAGTCATGCGGCAACCTTATCCGGAGCCTTTGTACGGATTCCGTGGCGCCGATTAAATGAGGCTCACATCTACGTATGAGGCGCATGAGAACGCTGGACGCGATAGGGAGAGCCATGGGGGCAGAGCCTGACAAGCGCACGTTGCGGCGGGACCTCCTCGCGGTGAGAGGCGGGTTGACGGCCGCCGACGTGGAGGTGGCGGGGGCCGCCCTGGCCTCCCGCGCGCTCGACCTGCCCGAGCTCGCGCACGCGCGCACGGTGGCCGCGTACGTCTCCGTCGGCACCGAACCCGGCACCCGGGCGCTGCTCGACGTCCTCCACGCGCGCGGGGTGCGGGTCCTGCTGCCGGTGCTCCTCCCGGACAACGACCTCGACTGGGGCCGGTACTCCGGGGAGGGGTCCCTGGCGGAGGTGCGGCACGGCGGCCGGATGGCTCTCCTGGAGCCGGCCGGCGACCGCCTCGGAGCGGACGCCGTGACGGGCGCCGACGCCGTTCTGCTGCCCGGTCTGGCCGTGGACGGCCTCGGGCTACGTCTGGGGCGCGGCGGAGGCTCGTACGACCGTGTGCTGGCCCGGCTGGAGCGCGCGGGCGCCGATCCGGCCCTGGTGGTGCTGCTGTACGACTCCGAGGTCGTCCCCCGGGTCCCGGCCGAGCCGCACGACCGGCCGGTGCACGCGGTGGTCACGCCTACGGGAGTACGTCGGTTCCGCGGCCCCTGCTGATCCGGAAAATGGCCCTCCACGCGCGTGGAGGGCCATTTTCCGGATCGCCGGGTGCTCGATTACCGCGTGCTCACGGTTTCAGCAGCAACGTGTCGCTCGTACTGTCGTCGACCGCCTTGTCCGAGAAGGACCAGTCCAGCAGTTCGCCCTTGACCCACTTGCCCGTCTGGTCGGTGTAGTGGTCGCTGAAGGCGTGCCCGGAGGCTCCTGTCAGGTTGATCCACTTCGACTTGTCGAGGTCGCCGAGGTTGACCACCATCCGCATCGACGGCACCCAGACGACGCCGTAGCCACCGGCCGCGTTCCAGCCCGTCGCGTTGACCGTCGCCTCGCCGCCGCCGAGCTTCCAGGGGCCGCGGTTGAGGATGTACTGCACGAAGCCGGGGCCCTCGGTGCCCAGGGTCTGGTTCTTCAGGAACAGGCGGTGCAGCCGGCCCCAGCTCCAGGTGTCGATGTCCTTGCCGAGCTTGGCGGTCAGCTCCCAGCGGGCGTCCGACATGGCGCGCGCGAACAGCTGGTCGCGGTTGGTCGCGGCCGGCTTGGTACGAGTCTTCGGCGTGCTCCACCAGTCGTTGTCCTGGTCGTTGATGAGCTTGCGGACCACCTCGAACCAGCGGTCGCCGCCGTCCGGCTGCGCCTGGTCCGCTTCCCGCTGGCCGCATTCGAGCACCCGCTGGTCCGCGTCGGCGGGGCTGGTGGTGTTCACCGGCTTGACGTACAGGCACTGACCCTCGACCCGCACCTCCTTGGGCAGCTTGTTGCCGAAGGCGAGCTTCAGGATGTTGCGCCAGACCGAGTTGAAGTAGGCAGCCGCGGCCGAGTCGGGGTCCTGGGTGTAGTCCCAGCCCACGAGGAGCTTCTGCGCCTCACGGACGTACTTGTCCTTGACGTCGATCGCCAGCAGCTTGGGCACCAGCAGCTTGGCGATCTCGCTGCTGTTGTCCAGCTGCATCTGGCGCATGTCGTCGGTGGAGATCTTGCCGCCGCCCCTGATCTTCGACTCGATCAGGTCGGTGATGCGCTGGCTGCGGGTGCCGTAGCCCCAGTCCGTGGTGAGCGTGTACGGGTACTTGGCCTTGTCGACGACGGCCTGGTTGGCGGTCACGATGTAGCCGCGCTTCGGGTTGTACTCGAAGGGCAGCTCGGCCTGCTTGAGGTAGCCGGTCCAGCGGTACTTGGAGTCCCAGCCGGGGACCGGGAGCGAGCCGTCGTCGCCCGCCGCGCGCGTGGGGATGCGTCCCGGCAGCTGGTAGCCGATGTTGCCCTCGGTGTCGGCGTAGACGAGGTTCTGCGAGGGCACGTCGAAGGAGGCGGCGCCCGCGCGGAACTCGGCCCAGTTCGACGCCTTGTCGATCAGGAAGACGGCGTCCATGGACTTGCCGGGGTCGAGCGCGGTCCAGCGCAGCGCGATGCCGTAGCCGTCACCGCGGTCGGGGGCGGAGGCGTCGACGGTGGCCTTCTGGCCGACCTTGACGAGCTCGTCGCTGCGGTCGGACAGCAGGGGTCCGTTTTCGGTCTCGCGGACGACGATCTTCTTGGACGCGCCGCCCGCGACCTTGATGGTCTCCTCACGCGTGGTGAACGGCTTCGTCTTCCCGTCGTACAGGTAGCCGTCGCCGGAGAGCTTCTCCAGGTAGAGGTCGGTGACGTCGACGCCCGAGTTGGTCATGCCCCAGGCGATGTCGGCGTTGTGGCCGATGATCACACCGGGCATGCCCGCGAAGGTGTATCCGGCGACGTCGTACTGGCACTTGGCGGAGACGCTGCGGCAGTGCAGGCCCATCTGGTACCAGACGGACGGCAGCGACGGCGACAGGTGCGGGTCGTTGGCCAGCAGCGGCTTTCCGGTGATGGTGTGGTCGCCGCCGACGACCCAGGAGTTGGAGCCGATGCCGTTGCCGTTCACCCCGACGGCCGTCGGAAGGTCGTCGAGGACCCGGTAGAGGCCCTCCAGCTGGCTCTGGAAGGCCGCGGAGTCGGCAGCCGAGGTTCCGGACGTACCCGAGGACGCGGACTCCGTGCTCGCGGCGCTGCCGCCCTGCACGTACGTCCGCGTCGTGGCGTCGTACGCGCCTTCCTGGACGATCGGCTTGTTCCGGCTGTACGGGTACTCCGGGTACAGGTCGGCGATCTGCTGCGGGCCGAGACGGCTGGTCAGCAGGGAGCGGTCGATCTCGTCCTGCATGTTGCCGCGCAGGTCCCAGGCCATCGCCTTCAGCCACGCGACCGAGTCGACCGGGGTCCACTCCTGCGGCTTGTAGTCGTTGTCGAACCCGAGGACCGCGTACTCCAGGGAGATGTCGGCGCCGTCCTTGCCCTTCAGGTAGGCGTTGACTCCCTTGGCGTAGGCCTGGAGGTACTTCTTCGTGGCGGGCGACAGAGTCTTGTCGTACTCGTCCTTGGCCACCCGGTCCCAGCCCAGGGTGCGCAGGAACTCGTCCTTCTCGACCAGCCCCTTGCCGAACATCTCGGAGAGGCGGCCCGAGGTCATGTGCCGGCGGACGTCCATCTCGTAGAACCGGTCCTGCGCCTGGACGTAGCCCTGCGCCATGAACAGGTCCTCGTCGGAGGAGGCGTAGATCTGCGGGACGCCGTAGCTGTCGCGCTTGACATCGACGGGTCCCGACAGGCCTTCGAGGGAGATCGAGCCCTTGGTCTGCGGGAAGGAGGCCCGGACGGTACTGACCGACCAGTAGGCGCCGAAGGCGACGCCTCCGACGATGGCCAGAACCAGGACGATCAAGAACAGTCGGGCTTTGCGCCCCTTCTTCCTGCCGGACTTGCCGGACTTGTGGCCGGAAGAGCTGGTGGTGGTGGGGGGCATCGCTGTCCTTGCTGTCCTAACGCGAGCGGCAGGCGGTACTGGAGTGCTGGAGCAACCATAGGCGCAGGGCCCGACGCGACTTGACGCGGAGTCGGGTACGCGAACGGACGGGCGTTCGATCATGCCTGCGGAAGTGTCAAGAAATCGTCAAGAGTTAGGTAAGGTAACGAAGTACTTGGGTGCGCGGTGACCTCACCTCGTGTCCGATGTACGTGAGCCCCGCGCGTGCCGCGCCCGGGCCAGGGAAGGGAACGGCCGCTGACTGTCCACCACCTCAACCAGCTCCTGCTCGTCTGCTCGCTCGTCCTCCTCATCGCTGTGGCAGCGGTCCGGATCTCCTCGCGCAGCGGGCTCCCCAGCCTGCTCGTCTACCTGGGGATCGGCGTCGCCATGGGCCAGGACGGCATCGGCGACATCCACTTCGACAACGCCGAACTGACCCAGGTCATCGGATACGCGGCCCTGGTCGTGATCCTGGCCGAGGGCGGACTCGCCACGAAGTGGAAGGAGATCAAACCCGCCCTTCCGGCCGCCTCGGCGCTGGCGCTGGCGGGGGTAGCGGTGAGCGTCGGGATCACGGCGACGGCCGCGCACTACCTGGTCGGGCTGGAATGGCGGCAGGCGTTCATCATCGGGGCGGTGGTGTCCTCGACGGACGCGGCGGCGGTCTTCTCCGTCCTGCGGAAAATCCCCCTCCCCGCGCGCGTGACGGGCACCCTGGAGGCCGAGTCGGGCTTCAACGACGCCCCTGTGGTCATCCTGGTCGTCTCGCTGTCCACGGCGGGCCCGGTCGAGCACTGGTACATGCTGCTGGGCATCATCATCCTGGAGCTGGCCATCGGCGCGGCCATCGGCATCACGGTCGGCTGGCTCGGCGCCTGGGGCCTGCGGCACGTGGCTCTGCCCGCGTCCGGCCTCTACCCCATCGCCGTGATGGCGATCGCGGTCACCGCGTACGCCGCCGGCGCACTCGCCCACGGCAGCGGTTTCCTCGCGGTCTACCTGGCCGCCATGGTCCTCGGCAACGCCAAGCTGCCGCACTGGCCGGCCACCCGCGGCTTCGCCGACGGACTCGGCTGGATCGCCCAGATCGGCATGTTCGTCCTGCTCGGCCTGCAGGTGACCCCGCACGAGATGGGCGACGACATCTGGCCCGCGCTCGTCATAGGCCTGGCCCTGACCATGGTCGCGCGCCCACTGAGCGTGATCGTCAGCCTCACGCCCTTCCGGGTCCCGTGGCAGGAGCAGACCCTGATGTCCTGGGCCGGGCTGCGCGGCGCGGTGCCCATCATCCTGGCGACGATCCCCATGGTGAGCGGCGTCGAGGACAGCCGGCGCATCTTCAACATCGTCTTCGTCCTGGTCGTCGTCTACACCCTCGTCCAGGGCCCGACACTCCCCTGGCTGGCCCGAAAACTGCACCTCGACAAGTCCGCGGAGGCAGCCGACCTCGGCATCGAGTCGGCGCCCCTGGAGCGGCTGCGCGGGCATCTGCTGTCCGTCGCGATACCCCACGGCTCCAAGATGCACGGCGTGGAGGTGGGCGAGCTGAGGCTGCCGCCGGGCGCCGCGGTCACCCTCGTCGTCCGCGATGAAAAATCGTTCGTTCCGCTGCCGACGACCATCCTGCACCGCGGTGACGAACTCCTCGTGGTGACCACCGACCCGGTCCGCGACGCGACGGAACGCCGGCTGCGGGCCGTGGGACAGGGCGGCAAGCTGGCGCAGTGGCTGGGGACGGGCGGCAACGGAGCAGAGGCGTGACGTACCTCTCCGCTTCCTTTCAGAGGTACGGGGCGCCATTGCCCCTGTACACTGAAGGCGCACCCTGATCGAACCAACTCTGTCTGAAGCAGAGCTGGCGCGACCGTATGGCGGCCGGGACATCCTCTGCGGGGGCGTCGGCATCTACCGCAGTCCGCGCAAGAGGACAGCTCTCGGCGCCGCCCCACTCGCAAGGGGGGCCGCGCTACCAGGCGGCAGAAAGGCACGGCCGTGGCATCCACGGTCACCTACGGACAGTTGCTCCGCACCCCCGGCGCCTGGACGTTCCTGCTCCCCGGTTTCGCCGCGCGGCAGCCGTTCGCGATGCTCACCATCTCCATCGTGCTGCTCGTCCAGCACACCAGCGGCTCGTACGGGACCGCCGGCGCCGTGGCCGCCGTCACCGGCGTCTCCATGGCCCTGTGCGCGCCCTACGGGGGCCGCCTGGCCGACCGCCACGGGCAGCGCGCGGTCCTCGTGCCCGGTGTCGCCCTGCACACCCTGTCCGGCCTCGCCCTGACGGCGCTGGCGCTGACCGGCGCCCCCCTGTGGACGCTGTTCGCCGCCGCGGTCCTGACCGGCGCCTCCACGCCCCAGGTCGGCCCCATGGTCCGTGCCCGCTGGGCGACCAAGCTCCAGGACTCGCCCCTCATGCCGACGGCGGCGGCCTTCGAGTCCGTCACCGACGAGCTGACCTTCGTCTTCGGCCCCCTGCTCGCCACCGCCCTGTGCACGGCCGTCGACCCGGCGGCCGGCCTGGTCACCGAGGCCGCACTGACCCTCATCGGCGGTCTGCTGTTCGCCGCGCAGAAGAGCACCCAGCCGCCGGTCCTCACCGGCAGCCCGCTCGGCGGTCCGCACGCGCGCGTGGAGCGCGTTTCGGCACTGGGCGTCCCCGGGATACGCGTCCTGATCGTCGCATTCCTGGGCATCGGAGCCGTCTTCGGCGGTATGCAGGTCTCGCTCGCCGCGTTCAGCGAGTCCATCGGCAACCCCGGCCTGAACGGCATCCTGTACGGGGTCTTCGCCGCCGGCAACATGCTCTCCGGCGTGGTCTGCGGAGCCGTCGCCTGGCGCATGGCCCCGCAACGACGTCTGCTCGCCGGGTACGCGGCCCTCGCGGTCACCGCCTCCGGCCTGTGGACGGCGGAGTCCGTGCTGACCCTGGCCGGGCTCGGCCTCCTGGTCGGCATGTGCATCGCGCCCGCGCTGATCACCGGCTACACCCTGGTCGACGCTCTTGTCCCGGCCGGCGCCCGTACCGAGGCGTTCACCTGGCTGACCGGCGCGGTCGCCCTCGGCCAGGCGGCGGCCGTCACCGTCGCCGGCCAGCTGGAGGACCGCCTGTGGGACGGGGCCGGATTCCTGGTCCCCATGGGAGGCACACTGCTGGCCCTCGCGACCCTCGTGACCCTGCGGTCACGGCTCGCGCCCGAGGCGAAGATCCGGCCCGCGAGCCGGACTCTCGCACGTGGCGTCGGTCACCGCGTGCCGGTGACAGTGGACTGATCCTCAGGAATACGTCACACTGGACCGTCGTTAGCACTCATCGAGTGAGAGTGCCAGGAGGAAGACAAGTGCCGACCTACCAGTACCAGTGCACGGAGTGCGCTGAGGGCCTCGAAGCGGTGCAGAAGTTCACCGACGACGCCCTGACCGAGTGCCCCAGCTGCGGTGGCCGCCTGAAGAAGGTGTTCTCCGCCGTCGGTATCGTCTTCAAGGGCTCCGGCTTCTACCGCAACGACAGCCGCGGCTCCTCGTCGAGCAGCGCGCCCGCCGCGTCGAAGCCGTCCACGTCTTCTTCGACGTCGTCCTCCTCGGACTCGTCGTCGAGTTCGTCGAGCTCCTCGTCGTCGGGCTCGTCCTCGTCGTCCAGCTCCTCGTCGGGCTCCAGCAGCTCGTCGAGCACCAGCTCGGCCGCGTAAGCACCGCCTCTTGGCCCACGGGACCCTGTCGTCGCACGACGACGGGGTCTTTGGTGTTTTCGGGCACCCACGAGGGTTTTCCGCGCCCGGCTAGGGTGCGGACATGGTGAATCAGGCGAATCCCGCGGCCGCTGCGAGCGCCGAGATCGGCGTGATCGGTGGCTCCGGCTTCTACTCCTTCCTCGACGACGTGACCGAGATACAGGTCGACACGCCGTACGGATCCCCCAGTGACTCCCTGTTCCTCGGCGAGGTCGCCGGCCGTCGGGTCGCCTTCCTGCCCCGGCACGGACGCGGCCACCATCTTCCGCCGCACCGCATCAACTACCGCGCCAATCTGTGGGCGTTGCGCTCGGTCGGCGTGCGCCAGGTGCTCGCCCCGTGCGCGGTGGGCGGGCTGCGGCCCGAGTACGGCCCGGGCACCCTGCTCGTGCCGGACCAGCTGGTCGACCGTACGAAGTCCCGGGTGGGGACGTTCTTCGACGGCCTGCCGCTGCCCGACGGCGCCGTCCCCAACGTGGTGCACGTGTCCCTCGCCGACCCCTACTGCCCGGTCGGCCGCAAGGTCGCCCTGGAGGCGGCGCGCGGGCGCGACTGGGAGCCGGTGGACGGCGGCACACTGACCGTGATCGAGGGGCCGCGGTTCTCCACCCGCGCCGAGTCCCAGTGGCACCGGGCGCAGGGCTGGTCGGTGGTGGGTATGACAGGCCATCCCGAAGCGGCACTCGCCCGTGAACTGGAGCTCTGCTACACGTCGTTGGCCCTCGTCACCGACCTCGACGCGGGCGCGGAGACCGGCGAGGGCGTCTCGCACGAGGAGGTGCTCCAGGTGTTCGCGGCGAACGTGGACCGGATGCGGGGCGTCCTGTTCGACGCGGTGGCCGCGCTGCCCGCGGGCGGCACGCGGGACTGCCTGTGCACGAAGGCGCTGGGTGGGATGGATCCGGGGTTCGAGCTGCCCTGACGGGGGTGAGGTACAGGGTCGGCGGGGACCGGGTACAGGGACTGCGGGGGCGGAACTTCCCGTTCGGGTGAGCGAGTTGTCCACAACCGGTGAGTAACACACAGGCCTCAGCACGGTTCGCCGGAAAGCCTCATCGTGGGAGCGCAAGCAGCTCCCTCGTCACAGGTGGTGGTCCCCGTGTCCGTGTCCTCCGTACGTCCCGTGTCCTCCGCGCATCCCGTACGTTCCGTGCGTTCCGTCCCGCTCGTACCCGCGCCCTGCGAGGTGCCGCACTTCGCCCCCGTGCGGGTGCGCGGCGGGCGGTATCGGCTGCGGCGCCTGCTGGGGCACCGGAGGCGGGCGCTGGCCGTCGGCCTCGCCGTGACTGCGGCGGCGATCGTCGCTGCGGGCCCGCGCGAGGCGGCGGGGCCGGCGCCCGATGCGGGACGGGTCCGGGGCCATCCCGTGGCCGCTCCCGTACGGGAGCGGCCGGCGGTTCAGATGGTGACGGCGCCGGTACGGATCGCCGACGCGGCCACGGTCCGGCTGCTGCGGCCCGGTGACCGGGTGGACGTCATCGCGGCGGAGGAGTCGCCGACGGGCACCGGCGCCCGGGTGGTCGCGCACCGGGCACGGGTGACTCAGGTGCCGCAGGTCACGACGTCCCACGACAGCGTGGTCGAGGGCGGGGCCCTGATCGTGCTCTCGGTGCCGCACGCCACGGCGTCCCGGCTGGCCGGCGCGGGTGCGACGGCGAGGCTGGCGGTGACGCTGTGGTGAGCCGTAGCGTGGTGGGCTCGAACCGGCAGGCGTCAAGTCGCTCGTTGGAGTTACCCAATTGGACAGGCCTGCCGGGCGTTGACGTAGGTTGCGGAACGGTTTGTTCCACCAATTGCGTGCACGAGGAGAGGCCCCGCGGTGAGCGAGAAGAAGCAACCGAGCGTCCTGGAGGGCTTCAAGACCTTCCTGACGCGCGGAAACGTCGTCGATCTGGCGGTCGCGGTAGTCATCGGTACCGCCTTCACCAACGTCGTCAACTCGGTGGTGAAGGGCGTCATCAACCCCATGGTGGGGGCGTTCGGGACCAAGAACCTGGACAACTACAGCTACTGCCTCAAGGACCCCTGCACCGGAACCGGCGACACCGCGACCGGCGTCCGGATCATGTGGGGTTCGGTCCTGGGCTCCACGCTCACCTTCCTGATCACCGCGGCCGTCGTCTACTTCCTGATGGTCCTGCCGATGTCGAAGTATCTGGCCCGGGTGGCCGCACGGCAGAAGGCGAAGGAGGGCGCGCAGGAGGTCGTCGAGCTGAGCGAGCTGGAGGTGCTCAAGGAGATCCGCGACGCCCTGGTGACCCAGCGGGGCGCCGGGCACAACGAGGCCCTGGTGGCCCAGCGGGACTCCGAGCACAAGGAGCGGTAGGCGGCGCGCTCGGCGGCCTCGTACAGAGGCTGTTCGGCGTGGTTCAGAGGTGTCAGATGTGGTGGGGCGGCTTCTCGTCGAGGAGGCGCCTCAGGTCGGTCGCGCTGTCGCCGCCGCCCTCGCCCGGGCGCTCGCCCCACCCCCGGTCCGTGTCGTCCGACGACTGCTGGTCCAGCGGGTCGTCGAAGATCAGCGCGGGCTTCGGGTCGCACGGTTCGGGGGCGGCGGGGCTGCTCATGACTCCAGGGTACGGCCCATCCGCCGGGGCCTGTCCAGGCTGCGGGGCACCGTCCGGATCACGATCACGCTCCGGCGCCGCCCTTCGGCCTGCGCATGGATGGCTCGTCTGCTGTGCTGGGGCGTATGACGTCCAGTTCCTCACCCGCGGCCGACCTGCCCGACCTGCCCGAAGCCTCGGCCGGTGCCGGCCGCGACGCTCCCCTGCGTCGACTGACCGCGCGCGGACGGGGCGAGTCGCACCGGGTCGCCTCGCCGCTGGAGCTCTTCTTCGACCTCTGCTTCGTGGTGGCCGTCGCCCAGGCGGGCGTCCAGTTGGTGCACGCCGTCGCCGAGGGGCACCCGGGCGAGGGCATCCTCAACTACGCCATGGTTTTCTTTGCCATTTGGTGGGCCTGGATGAACTTCACCTGGTTCGCCTCGGCGTACGACAACGACGACGTGCTGTACCGGGTGGTGACCCTGGTCCAGATCGCCGGTGTCCTGGTGCTGGCGGCCGGGGTCTCGCGGGCCTTCGAGAATCACGACTTCGTGATCGTCTGGCTCGGCTATCTGATCATGCGGCTGCCGATGGCCGCCCAGTGGCTGCGGGCCGCCCGCACGGCCTCCGGCGCCGAGCGGACGACGGCACTGCGCTACGCCGGTGGTGTGCTCCTGTGCATGGTCGGCTGGCTGGGGCTGGTGGTCCTGCCGGAGGCCGGCCGCCCCTGGGTGTTCCTGGTGATGGCGCTCGTAGAACTGGCGGTGCCCGTCTACGCGGAGAGGAACTTCACGACGTCCTGGCACCCGCACCACATCTCCGAGCGGTACGGACTGTTCACCATCATCGTGCTGGGCGAGGCGATCGCGGCGGCGACGGTGGCCGTGAAGTCGGGTGTGCAGGAGAACGACGCACTGGCCGATCTGCTGCCGATCGCGGCGGGCGGGCTGCTGATCGTGTTCTCCGCCTGGTGGATCTACTTCGCCGTCCCCATCCATGGGCGGCTGCGCACCAGTGGGCAGGCGTTCCTGTGGGGGTACGGCCACTATCTGATCTTCGCGTCGGCCGCCGCGATCGGCGCGGGCCTGGAGGTGGCGGTCGAGCACGGGGTCGGCAAGGCGCACACCTCGGGGCTGGCCGCGTCGGCTGCCGTGACCCTGCCGACGGCGCTCTTCCTCGTCACCGTCTGGGCCCTGCACTCGCGCTACTTCAAGGTGGGCATCGTCGAGCAACTGGTCCTGCCGGTAACAGCGTTGCTGGTGATCGGGTGCACGTTCCTGGGCGACTGGGCCGTGCTCGCGGCGGGCCTCCTATCGGCGCTCGCGGTGGCGGCCGGGGTGACGCTGACCGCCCGGACAGTGGCCGGGGAGCGCCGGGCGGAAGACACGGAGGCGGCGAGGCGGGCAGAGGAAGCACGGCAGGGGGCGCTGGACAACACTGGGGGACATGACAGTTGACGCTCTGACAGATGTCGCCGGCCTGCGAGTGGGACACGCGACCCGTACCGGCGACGGGTGGCTCACCGGGACGACGGTGGTGCTCGCCCCCGAGGGCGGCGCCGTGGCTGCCGTGGACGTGCGGGGCGGCGGGCCCGGCACCAAGGAGACCGACGCCCTGGATCCGCGCAACGTCGTGCGGAGCGTCGAGGCGGTGGTGCTGACCGGCGGCAGCGCGTACGGGCTGGACTCGGCGTCGGGCGTGATGGCCTGGCTGGAGGAGCGGGGGCGCGGGGTACGGGTCGGGCCCGGTCCGGGGCACGTCGTGCCGGTGGTGCCCACCGCCTGCGTCTTCGACCTGGGCCGGGGTGGCGACTTCCGGGCCCGGCCGGACGCGGCCACCGGTCGGGCAGCCGTCGAGGCAGCCGCCGCGAGCGATCCGGGCGCGCCCGTGCCGGAGGGGTGCGTGGGCGCCGGCACGGGGGCCGTGGTCGGACACCTCAAGGGCGGGGTCGGCACCGCGAGCACCGTGCTGCCGTCCGGGATCACGGTGGCGGCGCTGGTGGTGGCCAATGCGGCGGGGTACTCCGTGGATCCGGAAACGGGAGTGCTGTACGGGGAGTTGTTCGAAGGCCGGCGGGTCGGGTATCCGGCGGCCGGTGTGCACGAGGCGGCGCAGCGGCGGCTGGCCGAGGTCGCCGCGCAGGTCCCCCTGCCGCCCCTGAACACCACGCTGGCGGTGGTCGCGACCGACGCGGCGCTGTCGAAGGCGCAGGCACAGAAGGTGGCCGGCACGGCGCACGACGGCATCGCGCGTGCCGTACGACCCGTGCATCTGCTCACCGACGGGGACACCGTGTTCACACTGGCGACAGGGGCGCGTCCGCTGGCCGAGGGCGACCCGCTCGCGCTGAACGAGATCCTCGCGGCGGGCGCGGACCTGGTGACGCGGGCGATCGTCCGGGCGGTGCGGGCGGCGGAGTCGGTGGCGGGGCCGGGCGGGACGTGGCCGTCGTACCGGGAGTTGTACGGGGAACCGCGCGAAAAGCCGCACGAGGAGCTGCGCGGGGAACCGCACGGGGAGCGGTAACTCCGGCCGTTTCCTTCTCAGTCGAGGTGCGATTGTCGTGGTTCTGTCACGTGATGGCCATGAGGGTGATCGGCGGGAACCCGGGCCGGGGGTGTTCCCCTCTTTCCTCACGCAATGGAGCGGATCACCCACATCACACAAAACTGGAGCAGCTCGTGACAACGCCGAACACAACAGCTCGGCGCGCACTGGGGGCATGTGCCGTCCTGATGGTCGGCGCCCTGTCCCTCACGGCGTGCGGTGGCAACAACAGCGGAGGCGACGACGGCAAGGGGGGCAAGGGCGGTAGCGGGACCGGCAAGGGCGGCAGCGGCTCCGTCGCGACGTCGGCCGTGCGGATCGCGATCTCCGCGAAGGACGGTTCTGCGGGCGCGTCGATCAACACGACCGGTGTGAAGGTCAGCGGTGGCACGCTGACCGATGTGAAGATGACCGTCGCGGAGACGGGGGCGGCCGTGGCGGGGGCGATATCCGCGGACGGGCAGAGCTGGCAGCCGGGGCAGCAGTTGGAGCGTGGGACGCGGTACCGAATAGCGGCGACCGCGAAGGACGCCGACGGGCAGGCCCAGACCGCCGACTCGACCTTCACCACGGTCACCAGGGCGAACAGCTTCATCGGGTCGTACACACCGGACAACGGGACGACGGTCGGGGTGGGGATGCCGGTGTCGTTCACCTTCGACAAGGCGATCACCGACCAGGCCGCCGTGCGGTCGCACATCACGGTCACGTCGAGCAGCGGGCAGCAGGTGGTGGGGCACTGGTTCGGGGCGCAGCGGCTCGACTTCCGGCCGGAGGAGTACTGGAAGGCCGGCTCCAAGGTCACCATGAAGATCGACCTGGACGGGGTCAAGGGCGCGAACGGCGCGGTCGGGGTGCAGAAGAAGACCGTGAGCTTCACGATCGGGCGCTCGCAGGTGTCGACGGTCGACGTCAACACGCAGACCATGGCGGTCGTACGGGACGGGCAGACCCGCAAGGACATCCCGATCTCGGCCGGCAGCCCGGAGTTCACCACGTACAACGGGCAGATGGTGATCTCCGAGAAGCTGAGGGAGACGCGGATGGACAGCCGTTCGGTCGGTCTGGCCAACGCGTACGACATCAAGGACGTACCGAACGCGATGCGGTTGACCACCTCCGGGACCTTCATCCACGGCAACTACTGGTACAAGAAGGGGAACCCGCCCTTCGGGCGCGAGGGCACCAGTCACGGTTGTGTGGGGCTGCGGGATGTGCAGGGGGCCCAGGGGGACACGCCCGCCAGGTGGTTCTTCGACAACTCGATGATCGGGGACGTCGTCATCGTCAAGAACTCCGCCGACAAGCAGGTCGCGCCGGACAACGGTCTCAACGGCTGGAACCTGTCGTGGAGCGAGTGGACCGCCGGGAGCGCTGCATGAAGTACCGTCCTACCAGGGCGTGTTGACGGATCATTGACGGTTTTCGGGGCCGTGCGGGAACTTTTCGTGCGGCCCGGGCGTCTTTCGGGCATACGTTTTCTCGGTTCGCGGACATGATGTCCGACCGAGGGGCTACGGTATGCACCCACAAGGTGACATGCAGCAACGCCGGGAGAAGCCTTGAGCGTTCCGTACGAGACGGCAGCGTACGAACCACCCGAGTCGCCCGAGTCTCCGGAGGAGCACCTCGAGCGACTTCTGGGCCGTGCGCTGAACTCCTTCGAACTGCCCGACGAGGCGATACGTCGGCTCGACTGCGCGCTGGCGCACGACAGTTCGCTGCACTCCGCGCACCACAGCGCGGGGCTGCACCGCGAGACGTACCGTCACACCTGGCTGCTCGCCGACGGCTCGGCGCTCACCCTCTGGGAGCTGGTGCACAACACGGCTCCCGGGGCGGGTCCGCAGGCCGAGGTGTATGTCGACGAGGAGGAGTTGCGCGCCGCGACGGCCCGGCTCCCGCTGCCGGCGGACGCCCCCGACTTCGAGCTGCCGGTGACCGTGCAGTTGTCGGCGGTCGTCCAGCCGCGGCACAGGTATGTTCCGGACCACGACTCGGCGGACCACGCGCGCAGGTTACTGAGGCGTGCGGAGAACACGGACCGGCCGGGGGCGGAGATCGCCGACCTGCTGCGTACGGCGTTCGCGCACCAGATCACCCAGGCGTTCGGGCGGCCGTGCCGTGCGGGCCGGGCCGGTATCGGCTTCTCGCTCTACGAGCACGCCTTCCTGCTGCCCGGCGGTGAGGAGGTCTCCCTCTGGGAGATCGAGCACACGGCCACACCGGACGGCCGCCACATGTGCGAGGTGTATCCGACGGAGGACGGGGCGCGGGACGCGATGGAGCGTCGGGCGGCGCGGGCGTCGTAGCCCGACGGGAGTCACCTACCCCAGTGCACACACCCCGGTGGGCCGGCCGCCAAGGCGACCGGCCCACCGGGGTGTTGGCGTGCTCTTTGCCGCGCCTACGCCGCCACCGGCTCCTTCTTCTCCGGCGCCGTCGCCGTCGCGCCCTCAGGCGACTCGGCGGCCATGGCGCCCGGCGCCGACTTGCGCATGCTCTTGAGGAGGATCACCAGGGCCGTCGTGACGCAGGTGCCGGCCGCGATGGCGATCAGGTAGAGGAACGGGCTGCCGATCAGCGGGACCACGAAGATGCCGCCGTGCGGGGCGCGCAGCGTGGCGCCGAAGGCCATCGACAGTGCGCCGGTGACCGCGCCGCCCGCCATCGAGGCCGGGATGACGCGCAGCGGGTCCGCCGCCGCGAACGGGATCGCGCCCTCGGAGATGAAGGACGCGCCCAGTACCCAGGCGGCCTTGCCGTTCTCGCGCTCGGCCGGGGTGAAGAGCTTCTTGCGGACGACGGTGGCCAGCGCCATGCCCAGCGGCGGGACCATGCCCGCGGCCATCACGGCGGCCATGACCTTCATCGCGGAGTCGCTCGGGTCCTGGACGGCGATACCGGCGGTGGCGAAGGCGTACGCGACCTTGTTGACGGGGCCGCCGAGGTCGAAGCACATCATCAGGCCGAGCAGGATGCCCAGCAGTACGGCGTTGGTGCCGGACAGGCCCGAGAGCCAGTCCGTCATGCCCTTCTGGGCCTCGGCGATGGGCTTGCCGACCACGACGAACATCAGGAAGCCGACGATCAGCGAGGAGATCAGCGGGATCACCACGACCGGCATGATGCCGCGCAGCACCGGTGGGATCCTGATCTTCTGGATCGCCAGGACGATGCCACCGGCCAGCAGACCGGCGACCAGACCGCCGAGGAAGCCGGCCGCGATGTTCGAGGCGATCATGCCGCCGACGAAGCCGGGGACGAGACCGGGCCGGTCGGCCATGCCGTAGGCGATGTAGCCGGCCAGGACGGGGATCAGGAAGCCGAAGGCCACCCCGCCGATCTGGAACAGCAGCGCGCCCCAGCTGTCGACCTGGGTCCAGGAGAAGTGCTCCATGACCGAGGGCGCCTTGTTGATCTCCCAGCCGCCGATCGCGAAGCCGAGGGCGAGCAGCAGACCGCCCGCGGCGACGAACGGGACCATGTAACTGACGCCGGTCATCAGCCACTTGCGCAGCTTGGTGCCGTAGTTGTCGCCGGACTCGCCGGCCCGCTCGACGGGAGTCCCGCCGCCCTGTGCACCGGCGGTGACCTCGCCGCGCTCGGCCTTGCCGCGTACGTCGGCGATGAGCTGGGCGGGCTTGTTGATGCCGGCCTTGACGCCGACGTCGACGGTCGGCTTCCCGGCGAAGCGTTCCTTCTCCCGTACGGGCACGTCGTGGGCGAAGATCACGCCGTCCGCGTCGGCGATGACCGCCGGGTCGAGCCGGGTGAACCCGGCCGAGCCCTGGGGCTCGACGACGAGTTCGACGCCCGCCTCGCGGCCCGCGTTCTCCAGCGCCTCGGCCGCCATGTACGTGTGCGCGATACCGGTCGGACAGGAGGTGACGGCGACGATACGGAACGGGCGCGCACCGCTCTCACCGGCTGTGCCCGCGGCGGCTTCGGCGGAGGCCGCCGCCGAAACCGCCGCGGAGTCGTCGGCGCCCGCGGTCGGCGCCTCGTCGCCGCGGATCAGCGCGGCGGCGCTCGCCGCGTCGCCCACCGAGCGCAGCGCCGCCGTGAACTCGTCGTTCATCAGCTGCCGGGCCAGCGACGAGAGGATCGTCAGATGGGCGTCGTCGGCGCCGGCCGGGGCCGCGATCAGGAAGATCAGGTCGGCGGGTCCGTCGGCCGCGCCGAAGTCGATCCCGGCGGCGCTGCGCCCGAAGGCGAGCGTCGGCTCGGTCACGTGTTCGCTCCGGCAGTGCGGGATGCCGATGCCGCCGTCGAGGCCGGTCGGCATCTGCGCCTCGCGGGCGGCCACGTCGGCGAGGAAACCGTCGAGATCGGTCACCCGCCCCTTCGCCACCATGCGCTCGGCGAGGGCACGGGCCGCCGCGTCCTTGGTCTGGGCGGACAGGTCGAGATCGACCAGATCCGCGGTGATCATCTCGCTCATCGCGGGCTCCTTCGCACGTGTGTCGCCCGGGGAATGGGGTGGGCGGGGCTGGGGACGGTGGTGGTGCGGTGGGGGTTCAGGGGAAGGGGGGTGGCTGCGGCGGGGCCGGGGGAACCCCGCCGCTTCAGGGCCGGTTCAGGAGGAACGCGCAGGTGGGAGCTCATGACACGGGCTCCCTCAGTACGCGGTCCACGGGCACCTCGCTCGTCACCGTCACCGCCGGCAGATCGAGGTCGGCCGGCGTCGGCATCACACTGCCGGGCAGCTGGACGGCTGCGGCGCCGTGTGCGACGGCGGAGGCGAGGGCCTCGGGTCCGCTGCCGCCGGCGATCAGGAATCCGGCGAGCGAGGAGTCACCGGCGCCCACATTGCTGCGTACGGTGTCGACCCGTGCGCTGCCGAACCAGGTGCCGGAGCCGTTGACGAGCAGTTGCCCGTCGGCGCCGAGGCTGGCGAGGACCGCGCCCGCGCCGAGTTCGCGCAGTTCCTCGGCGGCCTTGACCGCGTCGCCGATCGTGGCGAGGGGGCGGCCGACCGCTTCGGCGAGCTCCTCGGCGTTCGGCTTGACCACGTCGGGCCGCTCGCGCAGGGCGGCGAGGAGTGCCGGGCCGGAGGTGTCGAGGGCGATCCGGGCGCCGGCGGCGTGGGTACGGGCGACGAGGTCGGCGTACCAGGAGGGGGCGAGACCGCGCGGCAGGCTGCCGCAGCAGGCGATCCAGTCGGCCTCGGCCGACTGCCGGCGCACGGTCTCCAGGAGCAACTCCTGCTCGGCGGCGGAGAGTTCGGGCCCGGGTGCGTTGATCTTCGTGAGTACACCGTCGGCCTCGGCGAGGGCGATGTTGGACCGGGTGGCCCCGGAGATCGGCACCGGCGCGACCTCTATGCCCTGGGCGTCGAGCAGGTCGGCGACGAGTGCTCCGGGAGCGCCGCCCAGCGGCAGCACGGCCACGGTGCGCTGCCCGGCGGCGGCGACGGCCCGCGAGACGTTGACGCCCTTGCCGCCCGGGTCCATGCGTTCGCCGGTGGCCCGGATGACCTCGCCGCGGTCGAGCGACGGGACCTCGTACGTACGGTCGAGGGACGGGTTGGGGGTGACGGTGAGGATCATGCGCGCACCACTTCCGTGCCTCCGCCGCGCTCCAGGTCGGTGGCGTCCTCGGGGCTCAGCCCGCTGTCGGTGATCAGCAGGTCCACATCGCCCAGGTCGCCGAAGCGGGCGAAGTGCTCCTGGCCGTGCTTCGTCGAGTCGGCGAGGAGCACCACCCGGCGGGCGGCCTCCACCGCGGCCCGCTTCACGGCGGCCTCGGCGAGGTCGGGCGTGGTCAGCCCGCGCTCGGCGGAGAACCCGTTGGCGGCCACGAACGCGACGTCGGCGCGGATCTCGCCGTACGCCCGCAGCGCCCAGGCGTCGACGGCGGCGCGCGTACGGTGCCGGACGCGCCCTCCGACGAGGTGCAGCTGGATGCCGGGGTGGTCGGCGAGGCGGGCCGCGATCGGAAGGCTGTGCGTGACGACGGTGAGGGTCGACTCCAGCGGGATGGCGGCAGCGAGGCGCGCGACCGTCGAGCCGGCGTCGAGGATCAGGGTGCCCTCGGTCGGCAGCTCGGCGAGGGCGGCCTTGGCGATGCGGTCCTTCTCGTCGGCGTAGGTCGACTCGCGCTCGGTGAGGTCCTGCTCGAAGTCGAGGCGACCGGCCGGTATGGCCCCGCCGTGCACACGCCGCAGGAGGCCCGCGCGGTCCAGAGCCTTCAGGTCCCGCCGGATGGTCTCCGCGGTGACCTGGAACTGCTCGGCCAGTGACAGCACGTCGACCCGTCCGCCGTCACGGGCGAGCCGCAGGATCTCCTGCTGCCGCTCCGGTGCGTACATGTCCGTTTACCTCCGACCGATGACTGCCTGATGCCCGAACTTGTGGATTCGTTCGGAGGCTACGCCCGGATTTCCGGAAAGTAAACAGATTCGGGCGTGATGCGGACACAACCAGGCTTCTGCGGGGATGCCGGGGCAGCTGCCAGGGCGGCTACGCGCAGGGGAAAGGGCCCGGCACCTGAGGTGCCGGGCCCTGCTCCACCGCCCTTGCCGAGCAGTCCTCGCTCAGCTGTCCTTGCTCAGCTGTCCTTGCTCAACCGTCCGCGCTCAGCCGACGAGGACCTTCTCCCGCTTCTCTTTCTCCTCCGGCGCCGCGGCCTGCGCGTCCGTCACCGGGGCCCGCCCCGGCAGCGCGAACATCACCGCAAAGATCAAGCCCATCAGCCCGGCCACCCACCCGAGCGCGTTCTGGAAGGCGTCCACGAACGCCGGTCCCACCTCGCCCGGCGCGAGCCTGTCCCCCATCGCCCCGAAGAACACCACCGACACCAGCCCGAGCCCGAGCGCGTTGCCCATCTGCTGCACGGTGTTGATCAGCCCGGACGCCGACCCGGCGTGCTCCTTCGGCACCTCCGAGAGCACCGCGTCCGTCAGCGGGGCGACGATCAGGCCCATGCCTGCGCCCATGACCACCAGCGGGAGCGCCATCTGCCAGGAGGTGATGGCCAGGCCGTACCGGCCGGACTCCCAGATGTAGATCAGTACGCCGAGGCCCATCACCAGCGCGCCCGCCTGGAGCACCTTGCGGCCGAAGCGCGGGACCAGCTTCTGGACTGACATCCCGGCCGCCACCGACACCGCGATCGAGAAGGGCACGCCGGTCAGCCCGGCCCGCAGGGCGCTCCAGCCGAGCCCTATCTGCATGTACAGCGTCCACACCAGGAAGAAGATGCCCAGGCCGACCCCGAAGACGGTCTGCACGGCGATGCCCGCGGCGAAGCTCTTCACCCTGAACAGCGACAGCTCGACCAGCGGCGAACCGTCGATCCGCGTCTTGCGCTTCTCGTACGCCACCAGCGCGCCGAAGACACCGAGCGCGCCCGCCATCGACAGGTAGCCCCACAGCGGCCAGCCCAGCTCGCGCCCGCGGATCAGCGGGTAGAGCAGCATCAGCAGACCCAGGGTCACCAGGGCGACGCCGACGAGGTCCAGCTTCAGCGCCCGGGGGGCCTTCGACTCGGTGATGAAGCGGTGGCCCAGGATCAGTCCCGCGATGCCGACCGGCAGGTTGATCAGGAAGATCGGCCGCCAGCCGAGGCCGAACAGGTCCCACTCCGTCAGCAGCGCGCCCAGCAGCGGACCGCTGACCGCGCCCAGGCCGACGATCGCGCCGAAGAGGCCGAACACCTTGCCGCGCTCGTGTGCCGGGAAGGTCGCGTGGACGATCGACAGGACCTGCGGCACCATCATCGCCGCCATGGCGCCCTGGAGTATGCGGGAGGCGACCAGCATCTCCGGGTTGGCGGCGAAGCCGCAGAGGGCGGAGGCGAGGGTGAAGCCGCCTATGCCGACGAGGAACAGCCGCTTGCGGCCGTGGATGTCGCCGAGCCGTCCGCCGGTGATGAGACCGGCGGCGAAGGCGAGCGCGTAGCCGGCGGTGATCCACTGGATCTGGCCGAAGGAGGCACCGGCCTCGCGCTGGATCGAGGGGATCGCGACGTTGACGATCGTGACGTCGACAAGGTCCATGAAGGCCGCGGTCATCACGATGGCGAGGGCGAACCAGCGTCGCCGGTCCGGCACGACAGGGAGGCCGGTCGGTGTTTCGGTGGAGGTCATGAATCCAAGGTAGGACCCCATTAGGTCAGATCGTGTCCTAGTGGTACGGCATCCTCGAACTCATGACGACGGACACACCGGCCCGACTCCTTCAGCTCCTCTCACTCCTCCAGACGCCCCGCGAGTGGCCGGGCGGCGAGCTATCCGACCGGCTCGGGGTGTCCCGGCGCACCGTGCGGCGGGACATCGACCGGCTGCGCGAACTCGGCTATCCCGTGCAGGCGACCAAGGGCTCCGACGGCGGGTACCGGCTCGTCGCGGGCAAGGCGATGCCCCCGCTGGTGCTCGACGACGAGGAGGCGGTGGCCATCGCGGTCGGGCTCCGGGCGGGCGCCGGGCACGCGGTCGAGGGGCTGGACGAGGCGTCCGTACGGGCGCTGGCCAAGCTGGAACAGGTCCTGCCGTCCCGGCTGCGCCGCCGAGTCTCCACCCTCCAAGCCGCGACCACCCCGCTGACCAGCGGCGACGGTGCGGTCATCGCGCCCGAGACACTGACCGTGATCGCCTCTGCCGTGGCCGGTCAGGAGCGACTGCGGTTCGCCTACCGCTCGAAGGACGGCACCCCCACCAAGCGCCTGACCGAGCCCTACCGGCTCGTGTCGACCGGCCACCGCTGGTATCTCGTCGCCTACGACCTCGACCGCGCCGACTGGCGCACCTTCCGCGTCGACAGGGTCGGCGACCCCTTCGCGACGGGCGCCCGCTTCACCGCGCGCGAGCTGCCGACGGGCGACGCCGCGGAGTATCTGCGCCGCTCGATGTACGCACGGCAGGAGACCTATGTGTTCGAGGCGACGTTCGCCGCCCCGGCCGCGTATGTCGCCGCCCGCGTCCCCGCCTGGCTCGGCACCCCCGAGCCTCTGGACGAGCACAGTTGCCGTATCCGCTCCTCGGTCGGTGACCCGGTGGAGTGGCTGGCGGTGCGGCTCGCGTCGGTCGAATGCGAGTTCACGGTTCGGGAACCGGCCGAACTGGTCGAGCGGATGAGGGAGTTGGGGGCCCGTCTGACCCGGGCGGCGGGAAACTGACCGGCCGGCCCCACCGCTCCGCCGACCACCCTCAGGAGTTCGCGCCGCTCCACGGGAAGTCCCGCAGCGTCCCCAGGTTGCGCACCGCCAGTGCCGCCGGGCCGGTCGGACCGTCGGCCGGGGCGTCCCCGGCCGACCAGGTCTCGAAGGCGACGCGTACGGCGGCACTGGCGACGGCGGCCGTGAAGCGCGTTTCGGGCGAGTCGGCCGGGCCCTCGCCCCGGGAGGCCAGCGCCTGGGCCAGCGCCCGTTCCGACGTACGGCACCGCTCCGCCCACACCCGCAGCAGGCCGGGGCTCTCCTCCGCCAGCCGGAGCAGGGTGCGGGCCCGGTCCAGGGCGCCCTGCGACACTCCGGCGCCCGGTGTCAGCAACTGCCGTGCCGCGTACTCCAGGGCCTGCGGGACGGACAGCGCGGGCGGGGCCTCGCGAACCGTCTGGGCCCAGCGCTCCGTGCCCGCGCCGAACAGGGGGCCGATGGCTTCTTCCTTGGTGGCGAAGTAGCGGTAGAAGGTGCGTGGCGCGACCCCGGCCGCCTGGGCGATGTCCTCGGCACGGGTGGCCCGCAGCCCGTGGGTCACGAAGAGCCGCCCCGCCACGAGGGCGATCTCCATCCGGGTCTCGTGCTTTCGCCGTTCGGTGAGGGAACTGGGGTGGGACACGGACGCCACGTTATGCCGCTGTGGCACAATCTGCCATTCGGCGGGCCACCCCGGGGTTCAGGTACGGGGTGCCCCGCCGTCATGCGAAACCACAGGGCGATCCGCGGGCAAAAGAGAGCCGGGCCCCGGCACCTGGGGGGGGTAGGTGCCGAAGCCCGGCTCGGGGAGAGCCCCGACGCTGGGGGGGGGTTGCGTCGGGACTCGGCTCAGGGGGGTCCGAGGCGTTGCCGCCCGGACCCGAAGTCCTGGGCCCTGAGGTCTTGTGCCCCGGACCCGGCGGTTTGAAGCAGCCTTGCACCGCTATCTTTGCGCGGCCTTCCGCCACCCCGCGCACGCGACCGCCAACAGTCGTACGCCTCCCGGCGCACGGACCACTCGAACGCGCCCCCTGTGAAGACCGGCCGCCACCGGGCCGGACGACGAACCGCACGCCCGGCGGAGCACGAGCGGAGTCAGGCCGCCGCGTCGAACCCGGTGTCCCGGGCCAGCTTCTTCAGTTCCATCAGCGCGTGCTTCTCGATCTGCCGGATGCGCTCACGGGTCAGCCCGTGCTCCTTGCCGACCTCTGTCAGCGTGCGCTCCCGGCCGTCGTCGATGCCGTACCGCATCTTGATGATGGAGGCCGTGCGCTGGTCGAGGCGGCCGATCAGGTCGTCCAGTTCCTCGCTGCGCAGCAGCGTCAGCACGGACTGCTCCGGCGACACCGCCGACGTGTCCTCCAGGAGGTCGCCGAACTGGGTCTCGCCCTCGTCGTCCACCGGCATGTTCAGCGAGACCGGGTCGCGTGCCCAGTCCAGGACGTCGACCACGCGCGCCGCGTTCGTGTCCAGTTCGGCGGCGATCTCCGTGGGCTCCGGGTCCCGCCCGTTCTTGCGGTTGAACTCGCGCTGTACGCGCCGGATCCGGCCCAGTTCCTCGACCAGGTGGACGGGGAGGCGGATCGTGCGCGACTGGTCGGCTATGGAGCGGGTGATGGCCTGACGGATCCACCAGGTGGCGTATGTCGAGAACTTGAAGCCCTTGCGGTAGTCGAACTTCTCGACCGCGCGCACCAGGCCGGCGTTGCCCTCCTGGATCAGGTCGAGGAGGGGCAGGCCGCTGCGGGGGTAGCGGCGCGCCACGGCGACGACCAGCCGGAGGTTGGAGCGGATGAAGACGTCCTTGGCCCGCTCGCTCTCGGCGACGAGTGCCTCCAGCTCCGGGACGGTGGCGTCGGCCTCGGCCTCCGCCTCGCCGTCGAGGATCTGGCGCGCGAACACACCGGCTTCGATGGTCTGCGAGAGCTCGACCTCCTTGGCGGCGTCGAGCAGCGGGGTTCGGGCTATCTCGTCCAAGTACATGCCGACCAGGTCGCGGTCGGCGATCTCGCCGCCATGGGCGCGAACACTGCGTGCGCCGCCGACGGTCCCGCCGGTGGCGGACGACGTACGACGGGCGACGGCACGGGTTGCCATGCTTGCTCCCTTGCGATGGAGGGCCAGCGGGTGGTCCTGGGTGTCTCTGTTGGTTACTGAACGCTCAGCACACTCCTCGCGTGCCCAGCTTCCGAAGGAAACAACGACTGGAATCAGGACAGAATTCCCGACCAGTCCCCCCGTTTTTCTGATCTTGCAGTATCCTGCCCCGCCGCAGAGGAGGTCCGATGCCGTCGGAACGTACAGAAGTGCAGGTCAGGCCAGGGGTCGAGGATGACCTCACAGCCCTCACCGATCTCTACAACCACTACGTGCAGGAGACACCCACGACGTTCGACACCAAAACCTTCACACCGGAGGAGCGCCGTCCTTGGCTGCTCTCCCACCCTGAAGACGGCCCGCACCGCCTGATGGTTGCCACGGATGTGGACTCACAGCGGATTCTGGGGTATGCCACGTCCGGCCCGTTCCGCCCGAAGCCGGCCTACGGCACCACCGTGGAGGTCACTGTCTATCTCGCCCCGGACGCGGGCGGACGCGGCATCGGCACCCTGCTCTACGAGGCGCTCTTCGATGCCCTGGCAGGCGAGGACGTGCATCGCGTCCTGGCGGGGGTCGCCCTACCGAACGAAGCGTCCGTGCGGCTGCACGAACGCTTCGGGTTCCGGTACGTCGGCACGTACCGCGAGGTGGGCCGCAAGTTCGGCCGCTACTGGGATGTGGCCTGGTACGAGAAGGAGTTCTGAGCCTCTTCCCGTACCCGTTCGGGTGGCCCTTCCGGCCACCGGGCACCTGCCCGAAGGGGCCGAACACCGGCCGCGGGGTCAGCCGAACTGCACCGACCGCTTGGCCATCCCGAGCCAGAAGCCGTCGATGACCGACCTCTGGGAGTCCAGCTCGCCGGCCACGTCGGCCGCGCCCATCGTCACGAAGAGCGGGGCGAAGTGCTCGGTGCGCGGGTGGGCGTACCGGCCCGCGGGAGCCTTGTTCAGGAAGTCCAGCAGGCCGTCGACGTCCCGCGCCTCCAACGCCCGGCGGCCCCAGTCGTCGAACTCGCTCGACCAGGTCGGCACACCGGGGCCGGTGTGCCGCAGGGCGGCCAGGTTGTGGGTGAAGAAGCCGGATCCGACGATCAGCACGCCCTCGTCGCGCAGCGGGGCGAGCTTGCGCCCGATGTCCATCAGTTTCACCGGGTCGAGGGTCGGCATCGAGATCTGCAGGACAGGGATGTCCGCCTCGGGGAACATCTCCACCAGCGGGACGTACGCGCCGTGGTCGAGACCGCGGTCCGGGACGTCCTGGACGGGCATACCGGGGGCCCGGAGCAGCTTGCGTACGGACTCGGCGAGTTCGGGGGCGCCCGGGGCGGCGTACTCGACCTGGTAGTAGTGCTCGGGGAAGCCCCAGAAGTCGTAGACGAGGGGGATCGTTTCGATGGCGCCGAGGGCGAGCGGGGCCTCTTCCCAGTGGGCGGAGACCATGAGGATCGCCTTGGGGCGGGGCAGGTCGGCCGACCAGGCCGCGAGTTCGCCGGGCCAGATCGGGTCGTCCGCCAGCGGGGGTGCGCCGTGACTGAGGTAGAGCGCGGGCATGCGCTCCTGGATGTCGGCGGACATGTCGACTGCTCCCTTCCCGGGACCTCTACCGCTTCTGCTTCAAGTCTGCATCTTGAAGTCTCAAGCTTCTCGCATACTGAACATACATCGTTTTGGTTTAAAATTCAAGGACGGGGAACGTAGAGTGGAGTACATGAACACGGCATCTACATCTGACGAGGAGCCCCGCTGGCTCACCGACGAGGAGCAGCGCACCTGGCGCGCCTACATGCACGCCGTCACCCTCCTCGAGGACCATCTCGACCGCCAGCTCCAGCGTGACGCCGGTATGCCGCACGTCTACTACGGCCTGCTCGTCGGTCTCGGCGAGGCCGCGGACGGGCGGCTGCGCATGACCGAGCTCGCGATGAAGGCGAAGATCACCCGTTCCCGTCTCTCGCACGCCATCGCCCGACTGGAGAAGAACGGCTGGGTACGCCGTGAGGACTGCCCCTCGGACAAGCGCGGCCAGTTCGCGGTCCTGACCGACCAGGGCCACGAGGTGCTCCGTCGCACCGCGCCCGGCCATGTGGGCGCCGTACGGCAGGCGCTGTTCGACCGGATCAGCGACGAGCAGCGCCAGACGCTCCACGACGTCATGGAGATCGTCGCCCAGGGCCTTCAGCCGAAGGACGCGAACGCGGATCTGCCCTGGCTCCGCTGAGCGGAACCAGGGCAGATCCTGGAGTCGTACGTCACGAGGCGTCCCCACCCCACGTGACGTACGGAGTGGCCCGAAGGGGTATCAGGGGACGGCGGCCGGGGTCAGTGGGCGACCACCGGAACCTTCAGCTCCTCCTCGGCGCCCTCGCCGCTGACCGAACTCATGTCCGGGCGACCGGCGTTGATGAAGGTGAAGGCGATACCCGCGGCGGCGACCAGGATGCCGACGGCGAACCAGATGGCACTGGTGTAACCCTCGACCATGGCCTCCAGCTGGACCAGCTGCTGCTGGGAGCGCGTGGTCGCCGAACCGATGTGGTCCGCGACGTACGACGTGGTGGCCGAGGCGGCGATCGTGTTCAGCAGAGCCGTGCCGATCGCGCCGCCGACCTGCTGCGAGGTGTTGACCATCGCGGAGGCGACACCGGAGTCACGCGGCTCGACGCCCAGCGTGGCCAGGGACATGGCCGGCATGAACGCCGTACCCATACCGAGGCCGAGCAGGAGCATGGCCGGCAGGAGCAGGGCCGCGTACGAGGAGCCGATCTCCATCTGGGTCAGCAGCAGCATGCCGAGCGCGGCGAGCAGGAAGCCCGGGCCCATCAGCAGCCGCGCCGGGACGCGGGTCATCAGTCGGGCACCGATCTGCGTGGAGCCCGTGATCATGCCCGCGATCATCGGCAGGAAGGCGAAGCCGGTCTTGACCGGCGAGTAGCCCTTCACGATCTGCAGGTAGTAGGTCAGGAAGAGGAACAGGCCGAACATCGCGATGATCGCGAGGCCGAGCGAGAGGTAGACGCCGCCGCGGTTGCGCTCGGTGATGACACGCAGGGGCAGCAGCGGGGCCTTGACCCTGGACTCGACGAACACGAAGGTCGCGAGGAGCAGCGCCGAGGCGACGAACAGGCCGATCGTCAGGGAGTCGCTCCAGCCCTCGGACTCGGCACGCGTGAAGCCGTAGACGAGGGAGACCAGACCGAGGGTGGACAGGACGACACCCGGGATGTCGAGCGGCGAGCGGTTGCGGGCGCCGGAGGGCTCACGGATGACGAAGTACGCACCGAGGGCGGCGACGATCGCGAACGGGATGTTCACGAAGAACGTCCAGCGCCAGTCCAGGTACTCGGTGAGGAAGCCACCGAGGATGAGACCCACGGCGCCGCCGCCACCGGCGATCGCACCGTAGATGCCGAACGCCTTGGCGCGCTCCTTGGCGTCGGTGAACATCACCGCGAGCAGGGAGAGCGCGGCGGGCGCGAGCAGCGCGCCGAAGGCACCCTGCAGGGCTCGGGAGCCGAGGAGCATCGCCTCGTTCGTCGCGGCACCGCCCAGGGCGGAGGCGGCGGCGAAGCCGATCAGACCGGTGACGAAGGTGTTCTTGCGGCCCCAGATGTCGGCGATCCGGCCGCCGAAGAGGAGCAGTCCGCCGAAGGCGAGGGCGTAGGCCGTGATGACCCACTGGCGGTTGCCGTCCGATATCCCCAGGTCCTGCTGGGCGGAGGGCAGTGCGATGTTCACGATGGTCGCGTCGAGCACGACCATCAGCTGGGCGAGCGCGATGAACGTGAGCGCCTTCCAGCGGTTGGAGTCGGGAGTCGGCGCCTTGGCGGCGACAGCCTGGGCTGTTTCGGACATGGAGATACCCACTTCGGGACTTCGGGAGAGAAAAAGGACGTGAAAGGGATCAGTTCGTCAGCACTGACGACTGGAAGTCTGGTGTGTGTTCTTGCGAGTGGTGCGAGGGGTGACTCGGGGGGTGACTCGGGTGGTGCTCCGAACTAATCGGTCAGGATCGGCGCAGGTCCTCCATCGTCGCGGGCTTGCCGGGCAGTTCGGAGCGGGCCGGGGCCCGCAGTCCGTCCAGGAACAGCTGCAGGTGGCGATGGACGAAGCGGTCGATGCTCGTGCACGCCGATCCCGCCGGAGGGCGGCTGAGCTGGGTGACCACGACCAGCACGTCGCCCACGCCCACGTCGGTGCGGAGCTGTCCGGCCGCCCTGGCGCGGTCCATGATCTCCCCGGTGAGCTGTTCGACCCGCTCCCGCGCGGCCTCCAGGTCCGGGTGGTGCTTGTCGAAGGTGCTGGACATCATCGGGCAGAGCGCGCTGATCCGCTCGTCGGCGGCGACGTGCACGAAGCGGGACAGCGCCTCGAAGGCGTCGCCGGTCTCGGCGAGCGCGAGCTCGGCGGCCTCGGACGTGCGGTCCATGACCGAGCAGACGACCTCCCGCACCAGGGCGTCCCGGTCCGGGAAGTTGCGGTACACCGTGGCATTGCCGACGCCTGCCCGGCGGGCGATCTCGTCGATCGGCACCTCGGCGCCGAACTCGACGAACATCTCGCGGGCGGCGGTGACGATCCGCTCCCGGTTGCGCAGGGCATCGGCGCGGGGCCGGGTCGCCTTCTGCACGGGGATCGCGGTCTGCACGGCGTACTCCTTCGGTGAGGTTCGGGATCAGAGAGGTTCGGACGCGATCCGGGGAAGCAGTCCCCGTTTCGCTCGGACACATGGCTAAACGGGGATTCGGTCCCCGGTTATTTCCCGCATCGGAGGAGATTCGATATGACCTGGGTCACACACTCCTCTGACCCGGAGCACACATTCCCCTGACCGAAACCCCACGATCGGTCTCCTCCAGCGCGCGCCCGCGCCGACCTCGACACAGGGTGATCGAAAGGGTGCAGTCCGAGACCGGCGGCTGCCGTGGCGCGAGGGGTCCGTGCATGCAGCAGCCGTCCAGCCGTCGTCGGATACGCCCGCCGGGTCCTCTGCGCCCCCGCCGGGCGGCGACGCTCGTGTCCGTGGCCGCGCTGACCCTCGCGGTCAGCACCTCCGCCGGAACCGCGCACCTCACCCCGGGTTCCCCGACGGCCGCGGGCTCCGTCCCGCTGACCCGCACCTCCCCGCTCGGCCCCTGTGCGATCCGGGGCGGCCTCGGCGTCCAGATGTCCGAGGGCCTGCCCACCCCGGCCGGCTACTCCCGCTCCACGGGCACCGTCCGCGCGCTGAACCTGATGGTGGACTTCTCCGACGCCCCCGGCCAGGGCAGCGCCCAGGACCGGCTCGCGGAGTTCTTCCCGAAGACCCGGGACTGGTTCACCACCAGCTCGTACGGCCGCCTCGACTACCGCCCCGAGGCCCCCATCGCCGGCTGGCTGCGGATGCCGCGCTCGTTCCGCTCGTACCGCATAGAGCGCGGCGCGCCCTTCGACCCCGGCTACCGCCGGCTGGTCCAGGACATCGTGCGCGCGGCCGACCCGACGGTCGACTTCCGCTCGTACGACCTGCTGAACGTGCTCGTCACCCCGAACGCGGGCCCCTCCGCCCTGGACACCGTCCTGTCCGTCACCTTCGCCGGCAACAGGGACGCGCCGGTCGCGGACGGGGTGCGCGTCGCCAACACGTCCTTCGTCTACTCCCGGCAGGACGACGGCTCCGGTTCGTACGACACCACGGGCTACCGCGTCCTCCCGCACGAGAACGGCCATGTGTTCGGGCTGCCCGACCTGTACACACAGCACGGCGGGGGCGCGGTCGGCCACTGGGACATCATGAGCGAGGACTGGGGGGCCAACAACGACCTCCTCGGCTGGCACAAGTGGAAGCTCGGCTGGCTGGACCCCTCGCAGGTCGGGTGCGCGGCGACGGCCGGGACGACGGAGTACACGCTCACCCCGCTGGCGCGTCCCGGCGGCGCGAAACTCGTCTTCGTGCCGGTCAGCTCCCGTACGGGGTACGCCCTTGAGCTGCGGACACGCGAGGGCAACGACGAGACCGTGTGCCGGCCGGGCGTGCTGATCTACCGGGTCGACGCGAACGTGGACACCGGCCGCGGCCCGGTCACGGTGTACGACTCCCGCCGGGGCAGCGGCGGCTGCACACGCAGCCCGAACGTCCACGCGGAGCTCTCCGACGCTCCCTTCGCACCCGGCGAGACCTTCAAGGACCCCCGGCGGGGCATCCAGATCGCCGTGACGAGCGCGGACCTCGACGGGAACCACCGGGTGACGATCACCCGGCGGTGATCCGCCCGGCGCCGGCGGACGTACGGCCAGGGGGTCCCTCTCGGGCATTACGGTGTGCCCATGGTTGCCCCCGCCACGAATGTCCCGCCGGTCCTGGACGGTTCCGCGCCCGCCGAGGCCGTCGCCCCGCTGATGCGCGGGATCGCCGTACTGCGGCAACTGACCGAGGCGGGCGGGACGCTGAGCCTGAGCGGACTGGAGCGCGCGACCGGGCTGGCCCGTTCCACGGTCGACCGGATCACGGCGACACTCGCCCGCATGGGGTACGTCCGTCTCGACGGCCGGGACGCGGTTCTCACCCCTCGGCTGATGGAGCTCGGCAACGCCTATCTGGCCGCCATCCGGCTGCCCGCCCTTCTCGACGCGCACGCGGACGCCCTCGCCGACGAGCTGGACGAGTCGGTGTCGCTCGCGGTCGGCGACCTGGACGGCATCCGGTTCATCCACCAGGCCACCCGCCGCCGCGCGATGTCCCTCAGCTTCCGCATCGGCGACCTCCTCCCCGCCGAACGCACCGCCCCCGGCCCTCTGTTCGCCACCGAATGGACGGCCGCCGACTGGCGGCGCTGGCGCGAACGCCGGTCGGCGGACCCCACCGACCTCGGCTTCCCCGCCGTTCCGCCCCGCCCCTCCGACTCGGGCGCCGACTCGGGCGCCGGCTTCGAGGCGTTCGTCGAGCGGGCCCGCGTCGACGGCTGGGCAATGGACGACCAGCTGATCGAACCGGGGCTGGTCGCGGTCTCCGTACCCGTACGGGACCCCCGTACGGGCCGGGTGGCCTGTGTCGCGAGCGTGGTCAGCCACACGAGCCGTCGTACGGTGACCGACCTGCGCGACGACCTGCTGCCGCGGCTGCGCGCGACGGTGGCCGCGATGGAGGCCGAGCTGCGGGTGCGCCCGCCTGCCGGGACGCCGGCGCCCCCCTGCGGCCTGGCGGCCTGGACCGGTGCTTCCAAGCAGGAACTGGGCCGGGAGTTCGTCGAGTCCCTGGCCAGGGGCCTGACGGTCCTGACGGCCTTCGGCGAGTCCCGCGCCGAGCTGACCCTGACGGAGGTCGCGCGGGCGACGGGTCTGGCGAGGGCGACCGCCCGCCGGGCCCTGATCACCTACGAGCACCTGGGGTACGTCGAGGCACACGGCCGCGTCTTCGCCCTCACCCCCCGGGTGCTGTCCCTCGGCTTCCCGCCCCTCTCGCGCACCTCCCTGCCCGAGATCGCCTCACCTCACCTGGCCGAACTCGCGGACCGCGTCGCGGAGTCGGCGTCACTGGCGGTCCTGTCGGGGGGTTCGGGGGCGAGTGCGGGTACGAGTTCGGTGGCGGAGATCCAGTACACGGCGCGGGTGGCGACGAGGCGCATCGTCAGTGCCAACATCACCGTGGGGACGCGGCTGCCGGCGTACGCGACCTCGATGGGCCGGGTACTGCTGGCCGACATACCGGAGGCGGAACGTCAGGTGCGGGACCTGGCCCCGCTGACCCCGCACACCGTGACGGACCCGGTGGCCTTCGCCCGGGTGCTGACGGAGGTACGGGAGCAGGGATACGCCCTGGTCAGCGAGGAGTTGGAGGAGGGGCTGCGGTCGATCGCGGTCCCGGTGCGGGACCGTTCGGGGCGGGTCGTCGCGGCGGTGAACGTCGCGATGCACACGACCCGGCGCACGGCGGAGAACTGTGTGGCGGAGGTACTGCCGGAGCTGTACCGGACGGCCTCACGGATCGAGGGGGAACTGCGGACGGCGGGGCGGTTCACGCGGGTGCCGTTGGCGTAGCCCCGAAAGGGGCGCGGGGCTGATCGATGCGCGGCTCCGCCGCACGGGCGCGACCGGCCCGCGCCGGCACCCACCGGTCGCGCTGAACAACCCACCCGCCCCGAAGCCCTCAACGCCAGTCGGGCGCACCCGAGTTCAGCGGCAGATGCGCCTCGATCCGCGCCCGCGTCTCGCGCATGACCGCGACGATGCGGAGCTCGTGCTCCGGGGTCAGCCTGGCCACCGGTACCGAACAGCTGATCGCGTCGGTGGCCGGGTCGTCGTACCGCAGCGCGAAGCCGAAGCCCGCGATGCCGGTCACCGTCTCCTCGCGGTCCACGGACCAGCCCCGCTCGCGAACCTGGGCCAGATCGGCGTGCAGGGCGGTCCGGGTGGTGTGGGTGTTTTCCGTGAGGGCTGTCAACACCCCTTCGGGGAGCGGGAGTTCGGCGTCCGGACGCTCCGCGAGCAAGGCCTTGCCGAGGGCACCGGCATGGGCCGGGACACGGCGGCCGACGCGGCTGATCGTGCGCAGGTACTCGTGGGACTCGCGGGTGGCGAGATAGACGACGTCCGGGCCGTCGAGACGCGCCAGGTGGATCGTCTCGCCGAGCGCGTCCGAGGCCTCGTCGAGGTAGGGCCGCGCCGCGCGGATACGCCGGTCGCCGTCGAGATAGCCGGTGCCGGTGAGCAGCGCGCGGATGCCGATGCCGTAGAGGGAGCCGGTGGCGTCGGAGCGGACCCAGCCGCAGTCGACGAGGGTCTGGAGCAGCTGGTACATGCTGCTGCGCGGCACGCCCAGGGCCTCGGCGAGTTCGTCCAGGCGCGAGGGCTGTTCGCCGCGCGCGGCGAGGAGTTCCAGCAGCTCGACGGTACGGGCCGCCGACTTCACGCTGCGGACGCCTCTCTTCTCCGGCATGGGCCCATCGTAGGTCGGCCGCGAATCCGTGCTGCCGCTCCCATTGACCCTGCCCTGTTCACCCACCTAGCCTCCATCTGCATACATGGACAGCATCTGCATACACAGTTCGAAGGGGAACTGTCATGCCTCTCCTCGTGGTCGGCGTCAGCGTTGTGATCCTGCTGCTCCTCATGACCCGGTTCAGACTCAACGGCTTCGCCGCCCTGCTCCTCGTGGCGGTCGGTGTCGCGCTGGTCCGGGGCATTCCGGTGGCGACCATCCCGGACGTCCTCTCCGACGGCATCGGGGGTCAGATCGGCGACACGATGCTCACCATCGGGCTCGGCGCCATGGTCGGCCGGGTCATGGGCGACTCGGGCGCCGCCCAGCGGATCGCCGGAAAGCTCCTCGACGCCGGCGGACCGCGCGGGGTCCAGGTGGCGATGGTGGTCACGTCCATGCTCATCGGCGTGACCATGTTCTACGAGGTCGCCTTCATCATCATCGTGCCGATCGCTTTCACCCTGGTCAGGGTCACCGGCGCGAAGCTGCTCTGGGTCGGTCTGCCGATGTCGATCACCCTCTCGACGATGCACAGCTTCCTGCCCCCGCACCCCGGCCCGACCGCCGTCGCGGCGACCTTCCACGCGTCCGTCGGACTGACCCTGTTCTACGGCCTGTTCATCGCCGTCCCGGTGGGCGCGCTGATCGCGCTGGTGTGGCCGCGCCTGCCGTTCATCAGGGCGATGGACCCGTCCATCCCCAAGGGTCTGGTCAGCGAGCGCGAGTTCACCGACGAGGAGATGCCGGGCCTCGGCTGGTCACTGTCGGTGGCGCTGTTCCCGGTGGTCCTGATAGCGGGCGCGGCGGTGACCGACCTGGCCACCTCCGCCGAGAGCCCGTTCCTGAACTTCGTCGCGTTCATCGGCTCGGCCCCGATCGCACTCCTCCTCACCCTGTGTCTGGCGGTGTGGGCGTTCGGTCCGCGCATCGGGCGGAGCCTGGAGGAGGTCGGCGCGTCCTGTACGTCGGCGGCCCAGGCGATGGCGATGATCCTGCTGGTGATCGGCGCGGGCGGCGCCTTCAAGAACGTCCTGGTGGAGGGCGGTATCTCGGACTACATCAAGGACACCACGGACTCCTGGTCGGTCTCCCCGATCGTCCTCGCCTGGCTCATCGCCGTGATCCTCCGCGTGGCACTCGGCTCGGCGACGGTCGCCGTCGTCACGGCCTCCGGCGTGGTGCTGCCGCTCCTCGCGGGCAGCGGGATCCACCCGGAGATCATGGTGCTGGCCGTCGCCTGCGGCTCGATCGCCTGCTCCCACGTCAACGACCCGGGATTCTGGCTGTTCAAGGAGTACTTCAACCTGTCGGTCGTCGAAGCGATCAAGGTCCGTACGAGCTACACGACCGTACTGGCGGTCCTGGGCCTGGGCGGAGTGCTGGCGGCGGAATGGGCCCTGGACATCCTCACCATCTGATCACCGGCGCCAACCACCTTCGTACCCAAGGACATTGATGAGCATGAGCCAGCCGACCGTCACCGCCTTCGCCGTCTACCCGGTCGCCGGCCGGGACAGCATGGAGCTGAACCTCTCCGGCGCCCACGGCCCGTACTTCACGCGCAACATCGTGATCCTCACCGACTCCGAGGGCCGTACGGGACTCGGCGAGGTGCCCGGCGGAGCGAAGATCACCCAGACCCTGCGGGACGCCGAGTCCCTGGTCGTCGGGGCGAAGGTGGGCGACTACAAGCGCGTACTGCGGGACATCGGGGCGCGCTTCGCCGACCGTGACTCGGGCGGACGCGGCGCCCAGACCTTCGACCTGCGCACCACCGTCCACGCGGTGACGGCGGTCGAGTCGGCCCTCCTCGACCTCCTCGGCCAGCATCTGGACGTACCGGTCGCGGCCCTGCTCGGCGACGGCCAACAGCGCGATTCCGTACGGGTGTTGGGCTACCTCTTCTACGTCGGCGACCCGGACCGCACCGACCTGGACTACGTCCGCGAGCCGGACTCGGACGTCGACTGGTACCGCGTCCGGCACGAGGAGGCCCTGACCCCGGAGGCGATCGTCCGCCAGGCCGAGGCCACCCACGCCCACTACGGCTTCCGCGACTTCAAGCTCAAGGGCGGGGTCCTGGAGGGCGCGGAGGAGGTCAAGGCCGTACGGGCGCTGAAGGACCGCTTCCCCCAGGCCCGGATCACCCTCGACCCGAACGGCGCGTGGTCACTGCGCGAGGCGATCGAGCTGTGCACACCACTGAACGGGACGCTGGCCTACGCCGAGGACCCGTGCGGCGCGGAGGGCGGCTACTCGGGGCGGGAGATCCTCGCCGAGTTCCGCCGGGCGACCGGCCTGCCCACGGCGACCAACATGATCGCCACGGACTGGCGGCAGCTGACCCACGCCCTGGCCCTCCAGTCGGTCTCCATCCCGCTGGCCGACCCGCACTTCTGGACCATGCAGGGCTCGGTACGCGTGGCCCAGCTGTGCAACGCGATGGGCCTGACCTGGGGCTGCCACTCCAACAACCACTTCGACATCTCCCTGGCCATGGTCACGCACTGCGGTGCGGCGGCGCCTGGCGAGTACAACGCCCTCGACACCCACTGGATCTGGCAGGAGGGCCTGGAACGCCTCACGGTCGCTCCGCCCCGGATCGTCGGGGGCGAGATCGCGGTGCCGGACGCGCCGGGGCTGGGGGTGCGGGTGGACATGGAGCGAGTGCTCGCGGCACATGAGCTGTACCGGGAGAAGGCCCTCGGCGCGCGGGACGATGCCATCGGGATGCGGTATCTGGTGCCGGGGTGGGAGTTCGACGGGAAGCGGCCTTGCCTGGTGCGGTAGGGGCGGGCGCGAGGAGCGGGTGTGGGGGACGAAGATCGGACTGAGGGGACACCGGCGCTCCCCTCCTCACATCCGGAGTCCGATCAACGCGCTGGCCGCCCGAGCAGCACCCGCTAGACTGTCGGCGGTGGTGCAGCCGCACGTCGGTCGCTCCGCCCCGCCTTCGTAGCTCAGGGGATAGAGCACGGCTCTCCTAAAGCCGGTGTCGCAGGTTCGAATCCTGCCGAGGGCACAACGCAGTAGGGTACTGAACTGGGCTTTCTCCCCCAGGGGTGCTCTGTTCGGCCTCAGGTCCCCGCCTGGGGCCGTTTGTGTGAGCGGTGCGGGCGGGCAACGACGGCAACGAGACCGTGCCGACCGCCGCCGTCGCGGGCCAGCCACACACCACCCCGATCCCGAATGGGCGCGCGAACAGCTCTCCCCTTCCACGTGATCAGAAACCAGGCAGAACCGTGATGTCCACAACGACACCCGCTTCTCGCTGTCCGGGCGAGGCATGACAGGCGCCAACAAGAAGGGCTGCATCGGGACGGCCGTGAGCGCGTCGCAAAACGGCCCTGTCGGTCAGCTGACTTCATGCTTCATCCAAGAGGACACGGGACCGCGAGGGCGGCCCGGAGTCACGTCCGGGCCGCCCTTCGGCCGTCGTTCACGAATCCTCCGTCGCGTCGGCATCCAGAATCTCCAGCACGCGCGGCACGTCATCGCAGTCCCACCAGCCCACTGGACGAGGGTCGCTGAAGGCAGATGGCACGTCTACGTCCTCCCAGACCGACAGATGGTCTCCGAGGGCCGAAGGCACGTCGACGTCGACGTCGACGTCCTCCCAAGTCGTCGTAGACGTCTCTGCCTGGCAGAGTGAGTCAGGGCGGTCAGGGTTCATCTCTCTCCTCCAACTGTCGCGGCGGGCTTCTGACACAGCTGGTTCACACCTTGAGATACAGAGCGAGCGCCACCCACACGGCTACGGCCAGCGTCATCGCCGGAATGAGCGAGGGGTGCGACACGGCGATAATTGCGGCAACCACAGCGCCCAGCGCGGCAATCGCAGTGCGTTCGGCCTTCATGTACTTCCTCCATCAAATCGGCACGGCACCCGTCGATGGGGCCAAGGTCGATCTTGGGGAACCGAGGGGTTAGCGGCGCAACCTCGGCCACCGAAGCCGCGGTTCACCGTTCTCCGGAGCGACTGACGAAGTGAATCCCCGCCGCGAAGGCCGAGTGCCCATCCTCCGTCGCACCAAGGACCACGCCCCCGCCCCATCCCGCCCCGACCCCGCCGAGGTTGACACCGTGTGCCTGGCCAACCAGAGCTGACCAGCGAGCCATGCGCGGCCCGGGCTCACGATTTCGCCAGAGAAACCGTCGAGGATCAGCGGGACGCCATCCACGCAGGTCAGAGACCAAACGGAGGCCTGTGGAAACACCCCATCGCCATCGGGTCCGGTCAAGCCGCTCCCGCCGCGCCATCCCCCAGACGCGATCTCAGATTTCGCCTCGCTGGCCGTACCACGGCGGCTGCCGCACGGGGACAGTAGTGCCGCCGGCCTGTTCCGATCTCCTGATGACGAGGCCCGTGCCGGTTCCTCACTCTTGCCATGGGCGCGCTGGTCGGACGGCGGCCGATGGGGAGCACGTGTGAGCGGGACACACACGTGCAGGACGGATCGCAGACAGTACGCTGAATCCAGCGGGATCGGGCCCGCACCACAGTGTCCGGGAGGTGCTTCATGACGGCCGAGATGGTTGCCCCGGCGTGGATGCATGAGCAGATCACAGCGGCGGAGTACGAGTCCTGGTCCGAGGAGCAGTGCGCCGGCATCGAGATCGTGGACGGGATGGTCGTCGTGAGTCCGAGTGCGTCCAAGCGGCACAACCGGCTGGCCCGGATTCTGGCGAACGCCCTGGATGCCGCGGCAGGCCCGGATTGGAACGCCGACACGGACTTCGACGTCCGGCTTCAGGACGTCCCGCTCACCAATCGCCGCCCGGACGTCGTCGTGTACCGCGCAGACACGATCGACATCACCCCCACTCGCCCTGAGCATGTGCTGCTGGTCGCGGAGGTGGTGTCGCCAGGCTCTGAGACCACCGACCGGATCGTGAAGGTCGACCAGTACGCCAAGGCGGGCATCGGCTTCTACTGGCGGATCGAGCAGGCTGCGACAGGCGTTCCTCTCGTGTACACCTACGTTCTCGACCCCGCGACGCAGACCTACCGGGACGGAGAGATGTTCACCGGCGTCCTCAAGGCTACGGCCCCCTTCCCTGTGGAGATCGACCTCGGGCAGGTCTGACCACGCGCCGCTCAGCAGCCCGGCCGCACGTGAGCGACGCGTGAGCGGACGGCGCGATACAGCACGGCACAGGCCGGATCAAGTACTCGCCGCACGGTTCTGACCAGCGGAAACAGCACCCCCGCCGCAACGCCAGGCCCCCCCGGCAAGGATCCGATCGCGCTCCTGAAACCGGTGTCGCAGGTTCGAATCCTGCCGAGGGCGCGTTGCCAATCGGGGCCAAGGCCCGGCACTCCCCGGTCGGCGGATTCCAGGGAGGATCCGAGGTCTCTTTGGTGCGGCCGGTCGGGGCCAGGAGCCGGCAGCGAGAGCTTCAGGGATCGCGCCGGTGGAGTCCGTGCTCGTACCTGGTCACCTGACGGCGGCTATTCGGAGACGCGGTCGCACAACGCCGACGTCTACGTCTTCGCAGTCCAGACCGCACGCGACCACGCCGCCTACGACCCCCTCGACACAGCCCAGTGGGAGTTCTACGTACTCCCCCGCTCCGTGGTCGCCGCCCTGGACGCCGACACCGTCGGCCTGGGGACGGTTCACGCGGCGGGCGGTGAACCCGTGGTCTTCTCCGCCCTCGGCGACCACATCCGGTCGATCGGCCTCCGGGATCGGTCTTCAGCCCCTTGACCGGACGCACTCGGTGAGGGATGCGGCCCGAAGAACGCCGCGCCACGGCCGTAGGTCTCCGTTCGCCAAGGGGAACCGTCCGGCGGACAGGTGCGTCGTCCGTCGGGACGAGGGGGGCGTGTGATCGTACGCGGAGATCGGCGAAGCCGGTGGTGGGAGTACGGGCTTGTCGCGGGCGCCGTCGGTGTCACCGGGCTGCTGGTCCTGCACTTCGTCGTGCCCAACCGGGTCGGGCGGCTCGGGAGCGCGCTGGAGACGTTTCTGCCGTGGCTGGGAGTGGCCGTGCCGCTCCTCGTGTGTCTCGCCCTGGTCAAGCGGTCGGCGGCAGGGCTGATCGCGTGTCTGCTGCCCGTCCTCGCCTGGCTCTGGCTGTTCGGCGGGCTCTGGTTCGCCTCGTCCTCCGACGCGTACGACCTGACTGTCGTCCAGCACAACGTCGCCGACGACAACTCCGACCCGTCCGGCACCGCGCGGGCGCTGCTCGCCACGGGCGCCGACCTCGTGGCCGTACAGGAGCTGACATCCGCGGCGCGGCCCGTCTACGAGGACGTGCTGGGCGCGTCCCACCCCCATCGGGCGGTCCACGGCACGGTCGGGCTCTGGTCCTCGTACCCCCTCACGGACGTGCGGACCGTGGACATCCGGCCCGCGGGGTTCCCGGCGAGCTGGCAGCGCGGACTGCGGGCCACGGTCGCCGCGCCCGAGGGGGCGGTCGCGGTGTACGTGGTCCACCTGCCGTCGGTCCGGATCGGCGCGAGCGGCTTCGCATCGGCGGCCCGTGACGAGAGCGCGGCGCTGCTCGGGGCACGGATCGCGGACGACCCGGCGGGTCGGCTCCTGGTCGTGGGTGATCTCAACGGCACCGTGCAGGACCGGGGGCTGGATCCGCTCACCTCACAACTCGGCGCCCCCGACACGGGGTTCGCGTTCAGCTGGCCCGCTTCCCTGCCGGTGGCGCGGATCGACCAGGTGCTCGGCAGGGGTGTCGTGGTGACTGAGGTGTCGGCCCTGGACGCGACCGGGAGCGATCACTTGCCGGTGGTCGGGCGCGTACGGCTTGACTGAGCGTCAGGTGTCTGCGATCACCGCGATTTCGGCGTCACGTCCCAGACGAACACGGTGATATCGGCGGGGTCTTCCGGGGCCATCCCCCGGTCCGCCCCGTCCACTTGGTCCACTTCGGCCACTTCGGCCCGGTGGCCCTGGAAAGCCCCGTGCCATGGCGCCGTACCGCCGACGGACACCTGAACCGTGCCGCAGGGGCCTCCCGCAGGGGCACCGCGTCGCGCCTATCCCGCCGCCAGTGGTGCCGAGTGGAGTTGGCGTACGAGCTGTGGGGTGAGGAGTTCGCCGGCGCGGTCGGCCAGGACGGACATCTCGTAGCCGACCAGGCCCACGTCGCAGCCCTCGGTGGCCAGGACGCCGAGGCAGCTGCCGTCGCGGATGCGGCCGACCATGAGGAAACCGCCGAACATTTCGATCATGACGAGCTTCATCCCGCGGAAGCCGTGTGTCGTCGACGCGTTCTGGGCGAGGCTGGTGATGCCGGAGACGACGGCGGCCAGGTGGTCGGCGCGGTCTCGGCCGAGGCTTTCGGAGGCGGCCATGAGGAGGCCGTCCGAGGAGACGGCGACCGCGTCGGTGACGCCGTCGGCGGTGCGTACGAACTCCGAGATGAGCCAGCCGAAACTCTGGACGGCGGTGGTCACGATGACGCTCCTTGGGTGCTTCGGGCCTCGGCTCGGGCGACACCTGCTCGGAAACCGTTGAGCAGGGAGGAGACAGCGGGTGTGGTGGCGGGTGGGGTGGTGGGTGGGGCGAGAGGTACGGCGGTGAGGGGCTGGGCGGGGGCGAGCAGGCGGTCGGGCAGGACGAGGAGTGCGGACAGACCGCCGCCCGGGGTGTCGAAGAGGTGGACCTTCGCACCCTCGCCGAGGCGGTGGGCGAGCCGGCCGACGACGAGGTGGCCGAGGAAGCGGGTGGGTGCGGCGAGGAAGGCGTCCTCGTCCGAGCCGGTGAGGCGGGCGCTCGCGCGTTCCTTGTCGGCCACTGACATGCCGACGCCGTGGTCGACGACGGCGAAGCTGTACGTGTTGTCCTCGGGGTCGTGCCAGCCGTGCACCTCGACCGGTTCGTTCGGGGGCGAGAACGTCAGCCCGTTCTCGATGAGTTCGGCGAGCAGGTGGGCGACATCGGCGACGGCGTGTCCGCGTACGCGCACCGGTTCCACGGCCGCGATCAGGACCCTGCGGTACTGCTCCACCTCGGCGACGGCCGACTGGACGACCTCCAGGCCGCCGGCGGGTGATGCCGTGGGCCGGGGCGGATTCTGTCCGGCCAGGACCAGCAGGCTCTCGGCGTTGCGCCGCATGCGGGTGGCGAGGTGGTCGAGTTCGAAGAGTTCGGCGAGGGCGTCCGGGTCGAGTTCCTGCCGTTCCAGGCGGGTGATGAGGCCCAGCTGACGGCGTACGAGATTCTGGTTGCGGCGGCCGAGGTTGGCGAGCGACTCGGTGGTGTTGCGGCGCAACCCGGCCTGCTGGGAGGCCAGTTGGAGGGCAGTGTGTTCCACCTGGCGCAGGGACTCGGCGACTTCGGCGATCTCCGCCGCGCCGCCCAGTGCCTGTACCTCGGGGAACTCCACCTGGTCCTGCGGGGACCGCTGGATACGGGCGACGGTGGCGGGCAGCCGGTGCCGGGCCACGTCGTGGGCGGCCTCGGCGAGTGCGCCGAGGGGGCGGGTGAGGGAACGCGAGGCGAAGGCGGCGAGGGCCGCGACGAGGGCGGCCATGAGCGTTCCGGCGACGAGGTAGGCGGCGAGGCCGAGTTCGGCGTCGTGACTGAGGCTGTCGGCCCGGTCCCGTACGTCGTCACCGACCGACTGCTGGACGGCGTACAGGTCGTCCACGAGTACGGTCATCGCGTCCCACCAGGTACCGGCGTCGGCGCGCAGCGCGGAGCCGTCGGCGGCGGCCTCCGCCCGGGTCTCGTAGGCGGCGGCGCGTTCGGCGTCCTCGGTGCCGAACGCGTGGTCAAGTGCGGCGAGTTGGGGCGCGGTGGCGACCTGGCGGAAGCGGGTGAGGGCGGCGACCCGGGTGGCGCGCACCTCGGTGAAGGTGAGGTACTCGCGGTCGTGGAAGGCGCCGTCGGCGAACACGCCGTTGAGGAAGCCGCGTTCGAGGGCGACGGACTCCTTGGCGGCGGCCAGTTCCCGCAACGCCGCCAGTCCGTCGCGGAGTTGGCGGTCGTCGCGGGTCGCGGTGTCCGCCACCGGGTCGACGGCGTTGAGGGCGTCGACGGCGGTCGTGTAGAAGGTGAGGGTCGCGGCGCGGTCGGCGGTCGCCTTTCCCGCGGTTCCCGTGTCGGCAGCGGTGCGGATGGCGGTGAGGCGTCGCAGGTGCTTCTGGATGACCTCCTCGACGGCACGTTCGGAACGCATGGCCTCCAGTGCCGTGTCCACGCGTCGGCGAGTGTCGGTGAGCGGTGTGCGGTAGCTCTTCTCGCCGCCCAACAGGCCGTTCGTCAGGCCGCGTTCGCGTTGCAGCTGGTGCACCAGCGCCTGGACGCGCAGGCTGAGACCGACCTCGGCACGCGTCGTCCGGGCGTCGCCGAGTGCCTCCGCGCGGCCGTACACGGCCAGACCGGCCACCGTCAGCAGCAGGCAGATGGGTACGGTGATGACCACCGCCACCCGGCCTCTGATGCTGCGCCAGCCGGGCAGCGGGCGGCGGCCGGGAGACGTACGGTCAGCGTGGCGGCGCGCCGAACCACCCGTACCGACAGCGCCCTTTCCGACAGCGCCCCTGCCGTCACCGCGCCCGCCGATCTCCCGCATGCCGACCTCCGGCTTGCCGACGTCGCGCTCGCCGGCTTCACCGAGTCTGCAGATCCTGTCGAGCAGCGGCCCCAAACGCGTCCACACCCTCATGTCACGAAGTTAGTGCGCCTGCCGCGGCGGCCGGTTTCCGATCTGTTAGAGCCCGTGGGAACTTGGGTTGCGTGGCCCTCACACCGCAGGCCGGGGGCAGTGACCGATGCCCCGGTGGCGGGCGCGGCGAGATGTGATCTGTGAGGCTCCTGTGAATATTGAACATTCAGGCTTCCTGTTGTGCTGGGCACTCTGAAAGGTTCGAGGTATACAACTCGGCTGCTCCATGCGGTCGTTGGACCTCACCCCCCACGAGGCGCACCATGGCGAAAGCCCCCTTCTCGCGCAGAACGCGCGCGACCATATTCACCGCGACGGCCGGCCTCTCGCTGGCCGTCGCTCTGCTTCCCGGCGGCGCGAACGCGGCCCCGGGCGATCCGGTGGGCCGCCCCGCGGCCGACTCCCCGACAGACACCCCGGCCGCCGACGGACTGCCGCCCATACCCTCGCAGCAGTCGCTGGCGCGAAACGACGCCCGGCTGACGCAGGCCGAACAGCGGCCCGGTGTACGGCAGTTGCGCAAGCAGCTCGGGACGCAGGGCGTGCTCGAACTGGACCCGGCCACCGGTACCGCGCGTCAAGTCGCCAAGCTCGACGGGTACTTGACGTCGGCCAGCGGCGCCGACCCGGAGGACATCGCCCGGCAGTATCTGCGGGCGCATCCCGATGTGTTCGGGCTCTCCGCCGACCAGATCCGTGGACTCACCCTGCGCAAGCAGTACACCGATGTCGCCGGGATACGTCACCTGTCGTTCGTCCAGTCGGTCGACGGTGTCCCGGTGTTCGGCAACGGCGTCAAGGCAAACGTCGCCCGCGACGGACGGCTGATCAGCGTGCTCGGCGCCCCGGTGCGCAAGCTGCCGTCCTCCCTCGCGCCCGCCAGAGTCACCGGAACCGAGGCCCGGCGCACCGCCGTTCGCGACATCGCGGGCGGCGGGAACGTGAGCCTCGGCGCCTCGGACACCGCCAAGCAGGTGGTGTACACGACGCCGGGCGGCACGGCCCGACGCGCATGGCGGACGGTCACCGCGCCGGACGGCCAGGGCATGTGGCTGCACGTGGTCGACGCGGGCACCGGCCGGGTCCTGTACCGGCAGAACCTGTCCTCCGATCTGACGCCCGGGAAGTCCGCGGCCTCGTCCGGCAAGCAGTCCGCAGGCGAGCAGTCCGTCGACAGGCAGTCCGCGAGCCTGGCCTCGGCGGGCCCGCTCCGGCAGACCGGCAAGGTGCTCGTCTGGGACCAGTACCCGGGTGCGCAGTCCGGTGGCAAGCAGCACACCCGTCACCTGACCGCCCGGGGCTGGCTCCCCGAGGGCGCTCAGACCCTCGACGGGTCGGTCGCGCACGTCTTCAGCGACGTCAACGACAACAACAAGGTGGACCCGGGCGAGGAGATCACCCCGGCGGCCGACGGGACGTTCTCCTTCCCGTTCAAGCCCTTCACCGGCGACGGCTGCGGCACCCCGCTGCCCTGCTCGTGGGACCAGAAGACGCCGAACTCCTGGCAGACCAACCGCGAGCAGAACGCCGCGCAGGTCTACTACTTCCTCGGCACCTTCCACGACCACCTGGAGGCCGGTCCGATCGGCTTCACCCGGGCCGCGGGCAACTTCGACAGCCGCGACGGCGACGCCGTACAGGCGCAGACGGACGACGGCGCGGCCGTCAAGGACGGGCTGCCCGACGACGACCACCTGAACAACGCCAACATGGGTACGCCGCCGGACGGCCAGGCGCCCACGATGCAGATGTACCTGACCGGTTCCATACCGGGCTTCAACGTGCTGCAGGGCAACTTCGGCGACGACGCGGCCACCGTCTACCACGAGTACACCCACGGCCTGTCCCACCGGCTCATCACCGACGCCGACGGCGTCCCCGCCCTCAACAGCCAGCAGTCCGGGGCCATGGGCGAGGCGTGGAGCGACTGGTACGCCCTCGACTTCCTCAACAACGAGGGCCTGCTGAAGGACAATCGGCGTACCGACGGCGACGTGACCCTCGACCCGCCGGGCTGGAGCGACGAACTGCCCGCGCGCACCCAGGCGTTGGACTGCCCGGTCGGCTCCACGTCGGCCAAGTGCGACGGTACGGCCGCGGCGGGCCCGGGCGGCTACACCTACGGCGACTACGGGAAGATCTCCTCCCGCGGTGCAGAGGTGCACGCCGACGGCGAGATCTGGGGCGAGACGCTCTGGGACCTGCGCAACGCGCTCGGCAGCCGGCTCGCCGAGTCGCTCGTCACCCGGGCGATGGAACTGTCGCCCGTGAGCCCGTCCTTCCTCGACCAGCGGAACGCCATTCTGCAGGCCGACACCGTGGTCAACGGCGGGCGTGCGCACGATGTGCTCTGGCAGGTGTTCGCCAAGCGGGGCATGGGCTGGTTCGCCGCCGCTCTCACGGGCGACGACACCAGGCCCGACGAGGACTTCTCCGTCCCGCCCGGCCCGGACACCCCGGTGGTCACGCTCACCGGCAAGGTGACCGACGACGAGTCCGGCCTCCCGGTGAGCGGGGTCACGGTCAGCATCAGCGGCCACTCCTCCGGCTTCCCCGGCGCCGACCTGTCCGCGGTGAGCGCGGCGGACGGCACGTACGCGATCCGGAACGTCCCCGAGGGCACGTACCGGAAGGTCTACGCGAGCGGCAACGGCTATGAGCCGCAGGTCCGCACGCTCACCGTCACCTCCGGTACTGCCGACTGGGCGGTGCGCCGTAACTGGTCGGCCTCCTCCGGCGGCGCCGAGGTCGCGGAGTTCAGCGGCGTCGACTACAGCGACTTCGGCTGCGGACCGGCCGGTCTGATCGACATGTCGGCCACCGTCTGGGGTTCGGAGGCCAACGGCGGCACCAACGGCACCGGGGTCGACCCGGTCCACAACACCGTACGGCTGCCCGCGGCCGTGGACGTCAGCGACCTGCGCGTCGATCCGACGTCGGGCTGCGGGGACGACCTGACGGCGTCGCTCGGCGACTACCGGATCGAGACCTCCACGGACGGCACCACCTGGGCCACCGCCGCAGAGGGCCACTTCGGGCCCGCCGACACCGGCCGGGAGAACGCCGTGCCGCTCAACACGGGCACCACGCAGAACGTGCGGTACGTCCGCGTGACGATGCTGGGCAACCAGGCCGTCGACAACGGCGTGGACTGCGCGCAGGACTCCGGCCCGTCGGGCTGCGAGTTCCTGGACATGACCGAACTCGTCGTCCACGGCACACCCCACCAGGGCTGACGGACCCGGTAACCAGCAGGCCAGAGGGTGGCGTTCCGGCAACGGAACGCCACCCTTCGGCACTTGACGCGGATCAACTGGTCGTGCAGGCAGTGCCGTTGAGGGTGAAGGCGGTCGGCGCCGTGTTCGTCGCCCCCTTCGTCCCGATGAAGCCGACCGAGACAGATCCGGCGGCCGGGATCGTTGCCGTGTAGGAGGCGGGTACGACGCTCACGTTGGCGCCGCTCTGGGTGGGTGTACCGCCCCACATGTTGCTGATCGTCTGGCCGTTGGCGAAGCTGAAGCCCAAGGTCCAGTTGGTGAGGGCGGCGGTGCCCGTGTTGCGCAGGGTGATGTCGCCCTGGAAACCGCCCTGCCACTCGCCGACGACCCGGTAGGCGACGGAGCAGCTGACTCCGGGGGTACCGCCGCCCGGCGACGTGGTGACGCTCACCGTGGCCGAGCGGGGCGAACGGTTGCCGGCCGCGTCCCGTGCGTACACGGCGAAGGTGTACGCGGTGGCCGCGGTGAGGCCGGTGACCGTGACGGTGCTGGTGGTGGAGGCGGCGGCCGTGGTCTCCGTACCGCCGCTCACGCGGACGACGTCGTAACCGGCGACGCCAACGTTGTCAGTCGACGCGGCCCAGGTCAGGGTGGTCGAGGTGGCCGTGGTTCCGGACGCCGCCGGGGTGCCGGGGGCGGTCGGGGCCTGGGTGTCGGTGCCCGTGCCACCGCCGTAGACCGTGGCCTCCTTGGAGGTCTGGGCGATGCCGTTGGCGCCGTTGAAGATGCGCTGGCCCCAGGTGCTGAGCTGCTTCGGGTCGAAGCCGATCGACAGGTCGAGGATCGGGTCCGTGTTACCGCTCCACGACCAGGCCAGATAGCCCAGCTTCAGCTGCTGGGCGGTCGCCATCATGGTGTCCTCGTCCGGATCGCCCCACTGGTCGGCCGGACCGCCGAACTCGCCGATGAGGATGGGGAGTTTGGCCGTGACGAAGGCGTTCAGGTAGTCCGTGATCTCCGCGGCCGTGTCGAAGACGCTGTACATGTGGATCGAGAAGATCAGGTTGCCGGTGGTGTCCGCGTTGTACACGGACTGGGCGTTGGCGCGCATGACGCCCTGCCAGTCCTGGCCCCAGTTGGGCGCGTCCACCATGATCGTGTGCTGGAAGCCGGCGGCGCGCAGCTTCTGTACGGCCGCGATCGTCGGGGCGGTCCAGCCGGCCGGATCGGTGTTGCCCCAGGGCTCGTTGCCGATGTTGATGATGACGTAGTTCTCTTGACCGGCGAGCACGCTCTTGAGGCCGATCCAGTAGTCGGCCGCCTGATCGAGCGTCCCGGCGGCGGCCTCCTCGCCGTAGCCGGTGGTGTCGTGCACCTCCAGTACGCAGATCAGGCGGTTGGCCTTGCACTGCGCGACGACGGCGGCCACGTCGTCGGCGGAGTTCTTGGTCCAGCGGTGCCCGTCGGCGAGGACGACGCGGACGGTGTTGGCACCCAACGCCTTGACGTCCCTGAGGGATTGGGTCTGGGTCGGGTACCAGGTGTGGGCGTGGTTGACCCCCCGCATCACGAAGTCGTTGCCGTTGCCTTCGAGCAGACGGCCGTTCGAGATGTGGAGGCCGGTGGCCAGGGCGCGGGGCGGCTCGGCCTGCGCCTGGGCGGGGGTCGGGGCGAGCGCCAGGAGGCCGAGGATGGTGGCCAGGGCGGTCAGCAGGACGGTCAGGGGGCTCTTTCGCGTGGTGCTTCTCTTTGTTCTCACTGCGACTCCAGGGAGTGAGCGCCAAGAAACTTCAGCAACAGCGGAAATGTGGGAGCGCTCCCATACACCCATGACGGCAGGGACACGTCAAGACATCGCGCACACCGGCCGTCCGTCAGCCGGTGCCGGACCGTGTGCTGCGGAACGTACGGCGGTACGCGTCCGGGGGCACACCGATCGTGCGGTTGAAGTGGCGGCGCAGCGTCGTGGCGGTGCCCATGCCGACGGCCTCCGCGATGGCGTCGACACTGTCGCCGGTGGCCTCCAGCAGCTCCTGGGCGCGCCGGATCCGCTGGGTGAGCAGCCATTGCAGCGGGGTGGTACCGGTGACCGTCCGGAAGTGGCGGCCGAGGTGGCGCGAGCTCATGTTGGCCCGGCGGGCCAGGTCCTCCACGGTCAGCGGGCGGTCGAGCCGTTCGATCGCCCAGGGGAACAGCTCGGCGAGCGGATGGTCGTCCTGTGCGGGCACCGGAGCGGTGACGAACTGCGCCTGACCGCCGGCCCGGTGCGGGGGTACGACGAGGCGTCGGGCGACGGTGTTGGCGATCGCCGAGCCGTGGTCGAGCCGTACGAGGTGCAGGCACAGGTCCATCGAGGCCGCCTTGCCGGCGGAGGTGAGGACGCTGCCGTTGTCGACGTAGAGCACGTCCGGATCGACCTCCACCCCGGGATATCGGGCGGCCAGGACATCGGTGTGCGCCCAGTGCGTGGTCGCGCGCCGCCCGTCCAGCAGTCCGGCTGCGGCCAGCACGAACGCACCGGTGCACAGGGAGGCGACCCGCGCTCCCGCCTCGTGCGCCGCACGGACGGCGTCGACCAGTTCGGCGGGCGGCGCCTGGTCGACGTCGGCCCAGCCGGGGACGATCACCGTGTCGGCGTACGGGAGCCGGTCGAGCCCGGAGTCGGGCTCGAACAGGAACCTGCCGGCGCGTGTCGGGCCCGGGCCGCAGAGGGCGACGTCGTACCAGGGGTCGACCAGGTGGGAGAGATCGGAGCCGAAGACCTCGTAGGCGATGCCGAGCTCGAAGTGCAGCATGCCGTCGGTGACGGCGATCGCGACAGTCCTCGTGCCCATCCCCGTACCAGTTTCCATGTCCGGAACTGTACGGGACATGTCGTTCCGGACACTCGTGCGGATCGGGCGACGCGGTCAGGATGGCAACAGTTGAAACGCGACGGGGAGAGAAGACATGGAATCGGTAGCGGGACAGGCGGTTGTGGTGTTCGGCGCGTACGGGCACACGGGGCGGTTCGTGGTCGCCGAGCTGCTGGAGCGGGGGTACGTCCCGATCCTCGCCGGGCGGGACCCGGGTCAACTCGACGACTTGGCAAGGGAGTTGACCGTACTCCGCCCGGGAACCGATCCGGAGGTCGTTCCGGAGACCGATCCGGAGATCGATGTACGACCGGCGTCGGTCGACGACCCGGCGGCGCTGGACCGCGCGCTGGCCGGAGCCGCGGCCGTGATCAACTGCGCCGGACCGTTCGCGGTGACGGCCGCGCCGGTGATCGAGGCGGCGCTGCGGGCCGGGATCCCGTATGTGGACGTGGCGGCCGAGATCGAGGCCAACCTCGACACGTTCACGCACTTCGCGGAGCGTGCCCGCGCCGCGAACACCCTGGTGATCCCCGCGATGGCCTTCTTCGGCGGCCTCAGTGACCTCCTGGTCACCGCGGCGATGGGCGACTGGACGTCGGCCGACGAGGCGAACATCGCGTACGGGCTGAGCAGTTGGCACCCCACCACCGGTACACGCACCGCGGGCGCGGTCTCCCGGGACCGCCGGAACGGCCGCCGGGTCCGCTACAGCGGAGGCCGACTGGAGTACCACGACGACGCGCTGCCGACCCTGAAGTGGTCCTTCCCGGCCCCGATGGGACCCCGGGAGATGATCGGCGAGTTCTCCATGGCCGACGTCGTCACCGTCCCCAGCCACCTGAACATCCCCGAGGTACGCGGCTACATGGCGGCGGACGCGGCCAGGGAACTGTCGGCACCGGACACCCCGGCACCGGTCGCGGTCGACCCGGACGGCCGGTCCGCGCAGACGTTCGTCGTGGACGTCGTCGTACGGGCCGGGGGCGTGGAGCGGCGGGCGGTGGCGAGCGGCCGGGACATCTACGCGGTCAGCGCGCCGCTGGCGGTGGAGGCGGTGGAACGGGTCCTGACGGGACGTACGCGGACGGTCGGTGTCGCGTCCGCAGGGGCGGCCTTCGACGCGACCGACTTCCTCGGCGCTCTGGCCGGGCATGTCTCGCTCGAACTGTTCCGGTAGGGGGTAGTGGGGTAAGGGGCACGAGGGCTCGGGGCTGGGAGTCGGTGGGCCCGCCTCAGGCCCTGCGCCAGGCGCCGAGCAGTTCTTCGGGGCCGTACGCCGCCTGGAGCCCGGAACAGCCGACCCCGTTGCGGGAGACCGCGACGAGCGGTACGGGCTCGTCGGTGATCGCGGCCCGGTGCTTCTGCAGCGCGGCCAGGTCGTGGTTGTCGAACGCGGAGTTCTCCAGCCACTTGACCGACCCGAGGAAGAGCAACTGCTTGGCCACCGGCTGCCGGTCGGCACCGACGAGGTCGATCTCAATGTCGTTGCTGCGGGTCCAGTACCCGCCGATCGCCGGAGCGGCGGGCAGGAACTCGTCAGGGAGAAGCCGGGCGAGGGATTCCCGGACGACGGGTTCGATCGCGCGCCCTCGCCAGCTCGTCCATCGCTCCTTGATCCGGCTCAGCGTGAGATCTCCCCGCATGCGCTCGATCTCCGCCATGTGCGGATCCAGGAACGCGAGCCAGAACCGCAGGTAGGGATCGGCCACTCGGTAGCGGCGTTCCTTCGACGGCCGCAGAGAGAGAGGCAGTTCGGCTGCAACCACCCCTTTCCCGGTCAGGACGTCCGTGGCCCGGGTGAGAGTGGTGTGGCTGATGCCACCGGCGGCACGCGCGACGTTGGTGAAGGTGCGTTCGCCGGTTCCGATCGCCCGTAGGACTTCCCCGCTCATCGCCTGTGGCGGAAACTCCGCGGCCAGTGAGCGCTCGGCGGAGACCAGCAGTGCAGAGATCGGATTGTCGAGTGAGTCGCGGAGGAACTCCCAGAGGTCCGCTCCGGGCCGCCACTCCGCGCAGATCAGCGGGAGACCGCCCGTGATCAGGGTGGCATCGAAGGCGGCTGCGGGTTCGAGGTCGAGCATCTCGCCGATGTCGGCCGGGTTGAGCGGCCCCACGACCATCTCTCGCCCGCGCTGGTGGAAGGGACGGTCGTAGCTGTTCAGCGCCTCCATCATCGACAGGTCGGATCCGACCAGGAGGAGAAGCACCGGCTTGCGGCTGAACAGGCGGTCCCACGCCCTCTGCAGCATGCCCTCGAAGGCGTCGATACGGTCCATGAGATACGGGACCTCGTCGATGACGATCACGCTCGGGCGGTCGTCGGGCAGGACCTCGGCAAGCAGCCTGAAGGCCGCGTTCCACTGCGTCGGGGTCTCCTCCGCGAACAGTTCCCTCCCTGGCAGGGTGGACCGGGCGGCGGCGTCGAGGAGCTCCGCCAGTTCGTCCTCGGCCGTGCCTCCCGCCGCGGTGAAGAAGAGGTACGGCGTCCCGGTGCGCCGCAGGAACTCCTCGACGAGGCTGGACTTGCCGACCCGTCGCCTTCCCCGCATGAGGATGCACTGGCCAGGCTTGGCGGACCCGGCGGCGTCCTGAACGGCCTGGAAGGCGGTACGGAGCACGGTCAGCTCGCGGTTCCTGCCGATGAAACGGCGCATGGAGACTCCCGGAAGCAAAGGTATCGGAAGCAATGGTATCGATAGCGATACTATCGCCATTGATACCATCTCCCCCGAGACTACGCCCGGCTGCCCTGCGCCACCCAATGCGGCCCTAATGAGCCCACGGCGGCGTGATGGTGCTGCCGTCGGCCAGTTTGGCGCTGAGCCCGACACGTGTGGTGACCCACATGTGGGCGGGCTGGTCGGTGGTGTTGGCAACCTCCAGCTCGGAGCCTGCCGGAGCCACCGCCGCGTCACCGACGCCGAGTTCGGCGCTCTCGCCGTCGATGGTGAGCCGGAGGCGGCCGGAGAGGACGTAGAACGTCTCCTCGTGACTGATCGTGTGGGCCTGGCCCACCATTCCGGCCGGGACCTCGGTACGCCAGGCGGCGAGGTCCCGGCCGCCCGTGTCCGGACGGATGTAGGAAACGAAGCGGGCACCGTGGATCTCGTGCGCGACGGCCTCGGCGCTGTGGATGAAAGGCATGTGTCAGCTCCCCCTATAGACAAGCAACTTGTCCATAAAGACAAGCAGCTTGCCGAGTTATAGTCAAGCCATGGACGACGCTCTGGCCTTCTCCGCACTGGTGCTGGCACTCTCCGGACAGTTGGTGCAGGAGATCCACGCCGGCGTGTCCGAGCAGGGATTCGAGGATCTGCGGCCCGCGCACGGCTTCGCCTTCGTCCGCATCTCCATGGGCGGCGCCACCACGGCCGCGCTGGCCGAGCATCTGGGGGTGACCAAACAGGCCGCCGCCCAACTGGTCGAGGAGCTGGTCCGCAAGGGGTACGTGGTGCGGCATCCGCACCCCCACGACGCCCGCGCCCGGCTCCTGGCTCTGACCGAGACCGGCTGGGCCGCCACTCGCGCCGCCGACCAGGCGGCCCGGGCTGCCGTCGAACCATGGCGAGAGGCACTGGGCGAGACACGCTTCAGCGAACTCGTCGCCGACCTGACCCGCCTCACGCCACCGGGGCCGATCCGCCCTGCCTGGTGAGCGGGTTCATCCCCCTGGCCTGGCCAGGCCTGTCACAGGGGGGGGTGAACCCACCAACTGATCACAACATCGCAGAGACCCTAGCCGTACGGATTGAGTGCCCAGAAGCGGACCATGTCGCTGCGACGGTCGAACCACAACTTGGTGGAGTAGCCGCTGCCGTCGCGGTCGAGCTCGTGCGACCGGACCCACTGCGGGTTCTCCGGCCCCTCGCCCTTGAGCGGCTTCTCGAACCACGAGGAGAAGTCATCGGCCGGCCCTTCGGAGACGAAGGCATGGGCCGCCGTCAGCTTGGCAAGTTTCCCCTGTGCCAGCCGGGCGAAGCCCGAGATCACCAGCTCCGGCGACGGTCCGCCCCGGTCGTTGTCCCGGCTGCTCACCCACTTGGCGTCGGTGAGCGGGCCCAGCAGCGGGAACGCCCGCTCCAGCGGTGCGGCGTCGGTGCGCCAGTCCCCCTCGCCCCCGTTTGCCACCTGCCGCAGGGCCCACCAGACGGGTAGGACCGCCAGCCCCGCCCCGATCCCGATCGCCTTCCGTCGCTCCAACGCGATCCCCCTCACGCCTGACTTCGAGGGCACCTTATCCGGCTTGAGCAGCACCTGTTCGATCGCAACCAGACACGCGCCGTAGGTGTACGGACCCGGGAGGTTGGGGAGATCGGGCTGGATCACGACTGTCCGCGCGGCACAGAGCGGCTGGGAGCGTCCAGCCAGATGCGCTGCGCCTGGGCGGTCACGGTCACACCGAAGCGCTCACGGCCCGGTCGGCCGTTCTCGACATACAGCGTGTGCGCGGCCTCCACCGCGTCCCACAGCAGGCGCGGCCCGGCCTGTCGTACAGCCCCGTCCTCTGATCGCGCCCACGCGCCGTCAACAGCCCACATTTCCACGGCTGTTACCGCACCGTCGTCGCCGCGCTCGAAGGCGAACGCCGTGTCGGGCACGGCAAGGGACAGAACGAAACGGAACGCGTCGTCCTCGGCGAAGACGGCCGAATCGAGGGCCGTAAGCCGCCCGCTCGTCGCGCTCGGCCTGCCCGGGTGTACCGGCATGCCTGTGGTGCCGGGGTCACGGACGGCCATGAAGTAAGAGCCTCCTGGCAGGAACCGCCCTTCGGCACGGCCGTCGTAGCCGACGACCAGGCTCACAGTGCCCCAGCCCAACGGACACACGATCAGTCCGCCGGGCTTTACCTGTTCCAGCCACGCTGTCGGGATGGTGGAGAAGCCGCAGGTGGCGATCAGCCGGTCGTACGGTGCCCGGCCCGGGTAGCCGTCGCGGCCGTCCCCGGCGACGACAAGCGGCGTGTATCCGCAGTGCCGCAACCGCGATTCCGCAAGACGTGCCAGCACAGGGTCGATCTCTACCGTGACCACCTGCTCACTGCCCAACCGCTGCGCCAGTAGTGCCGCGTTGTAGCCGGTCCCCGTGGCCACCTCAAGCACCCGATTGCCGTCGGCCACATCCAGGGCCTGGAGCATGGCAAGCATCAGGCCCGGTGCGGTGGACGACGAGGTGGCAACGCCGTCTGTCATCTGGGTCGCCAAAGCGTCATCGGCGTACACGAGGTCGAGCCAGTCGGGATGGGCCGTCGGCACGAGCCGCTGCGTGCCGTTGGCCAGGGTCCAGAACTCCGGTACGAACGGATGGCGCGGTACGGTCTCGAACGCCTTCCTCCAGGTGGGATCGGTCAGTTGGCCGTCGGCTTCCAGCGTGTCGGCCAGTGCCCTACGCAGTTCGGCGGCGCGCTCTTCGGTATGTGTCGTCATGGTCGTCCCTTGGCGAGTAGGTCAGCGATGTGCGCGGCGATGGGCAGGCCGGTCTTGCTCTGGATCCAGGACCACTCTCCGGACGGGTTGCACTCGAACATCACCCAGTCCCCGGACGGCGTCACGGCGAAGTCGAACGCACCGAAGCTGAGCCCGAAGTGCTTCAGCCAACCCAGCACACCGGCCCGTACGTCGTCCGGCACTTCGCACACGTCGTAGGTGAGGGCGTCGTAGTCGCTGCGCCAGTCCACCCGGGAGATGTCGCTGCCCGCGTGGATCTCGGCCGCGAACATGTCCGTGCCCACGACGGTAAGCCGCACCTCGTGGGACTTGGTGATCCGCTCCTGGAACAGGTGCGCCGTCAGGGAAACGGTGTCGTCGATGGTGTCGGGGTCGATCAGGGCCGTCGGTACGCCGGTTCGGCGGTCGTCCGGGTACTCCAGCGGGCCGCCCATGAGCGGCTTGCAGATCACCGGGCCGCCCAACTCCCGACAGAACACCCGGGCCGCCTTGGGATCGGTGGTGATCAGCGACCGGGGAGTACGGAGCCCGTGCGCTGCCGCCACCGGGAGTTGTCCCGGCTTGTGGGAGGCGATGCCGTCCACGTCCGGCCGGTTGACCCACAGCACCGGCAGCGCGTACAGCGTGCCGAGCAAACCGGCCAGCGCCTGTTCGTTGGCCCACGTGCGGTGGGGCTCTTGCATTTCCTCGGATACGGCGGGAAGGCGGGGCCGCCTGTAGTAGACGGCCCGTACCTCCTCCATCCGTACGGAGCGGTGTTCGTCGGCCAGGGCCCCCGCCCAGGGTGCGCCGGCGTGTTCGGCGGACAGCGAGACGGCCGAGGGGAAGTTCCCCATGTCGAAGCGCATCACCGGCACTCGCCGGATCGTCAATTCGTCGACCACCAGGTCTGCGGCGGGGTCCAGTTCCTTGGTGACGACAAGCACCGGACCTCCGGACAGATGCTGCGTCACCGCATCAGGTACGGGTCGGACGTGTCGTCGTTCTTGCTGTCCCAGTTCGTGTTCGTGCAGCTCCCCGCCAGGGAGGTGGACCGACTCCACAACAAACCGGAGCCGTCGGCCAGAACGTTGACCTGACGTACCGGGTCATAGATGAATGACCCTGCCTCCAGGGTCACGGTGTACGGGGTGCGCTCGGCGCGAGCGCCGAAGGGGATGACTGCAATGGGCATGGTTCCTCCGTAAGTTGGTTGGTGGTGAGCGGGCTTTCACCGTCCGGCGCCAGGAACAGCAGGCCGCCCCCGCGTAGTTCGGCCCACACCCGTTTCCCGCCGTGGACCGGCTCGCTTCCCCAGTCGTGGGCTAGCGCGTCCACAAGGAGAAGGCCACGTCCGTTCTCGGCGTCACCGGAAGGCGCGGCCGGGGTGGGTGCGGTGCGGGAGGTGTCCGTGACGACGATCCGTACGGCCTCCTCACCGGTCCGGGTGACGGAAATGCCGATCGTGGCCGCGCCGGTGTGTTCCACCGCGTTGGCGACCAGTTCCGTGACGATCTGCTCGGCTACCTCGATCAGGTGAGGAAGGCCCCAGTTATCCAGAACCGACGCTATGTCCCGGCGGCCCTGCCGAGCGGCTTCCGGCCTCGCCGCATACCGATCCTGGTAGCGCTGTGGTCCTGCTGATGTTGATGCAGCCGTCGTGGTCATCGTCGCGTCCCTCGGGGGTGCTCGCGTTCCGTGTGGCCTTGTCACCGACCCCCAGGGCTGCTGCCCCACTAGGCTCATCCGGTGATGCATAAGACGGTAGAGAGTCGTGATCACTGCTTGAAGTGACCGCGAGTACAAGTGGTTTGCTGCGAACACACGGGAATGGGGCTGTGTATGCGGTCGAGTTCGCGACAAACCCTGACCGGTGGTCAGGGAACACCCGGACGCCCGCGAACAGGCGTCATTTCCGGGTACGTCTTCCGGGTCATACGCGAGCAGCTGGGCCTCACCCAGGAGGAAACGGCTGAGCAGCTACGGGTGTCAGCGGACACGATCGCAGGGTGGGAGTCCGGCCGACGCCCGCTGACTGCCGTACCGGTCGGACAGATGCTCGCGCACCGGCACCGACTCATGCAGATGGGCACCGTACCTGCGCTTCTCCAAGCCCTCGACCGTGCCCTTGAAGCAGACGTACTCCTCGCGGGCGCCCTCGACGCAGAGGCCACCGGAGTCGAGAACAGCCCGCTCGGGGCCTGGGTGATGCAGCGCGATCTCGTCGAGGTGCTTGCGTGGCCCCTCAACCACGTACCACCCCAGCCCGTCCGTGACCTGCCCGCCGTGCCCCGCAGGCGCCGAGGACCCGCGCCGGCCGGGCCGGAGCTGTCGGCCTCCGAGCGGACGCACTTCTTCACCCAGATGCGGCGCACTGCGGAGCAGGCTCGTTGCGAAGGTCAGTTCCTCCTCCGCCGCCAGGCGCTGTACCTCTCCGGGTACGACGACCAGCCCGACACGACGGACTGGCTCGCCCATCAGCAGGCCGCCGAACGCCCCGGCGACTGGCTCACCAGGTGGCTCAACTCCCGTTCTGTCGCCGCCGTTTCGGCCCGGCGCGGAGACCGGGACCGCATGAGCCACTTCATCGACACCGCCCTCGCCGACGACGACGCCGGTGAGGCCGCGAACCTGAACTACTGGGCCTACTGGATCGGCGAGACCGCCCACCTGGAGTTGAGCGACGACTTCATCGCCGCCCGCGCCCCCGGACCATGGCCGGGCGACAAACTGCTCACTCACCTCACGCAGGGGCTCGCGCCGCATCACGGCTACGTCGATCTCAACATCCACTCCGTGTGGTCCCTGCTCCAGGTCCGTCCCAACCTGCTGCGATCCGGTGCGGCGGGCCGTGCCCTGCGCGACCGGCTGCCCGTGATGTTGGATAGCCGGGAACTGTCGGCGCGCGGGCGCCGGGAGTTGGAGAGCATCCGGTACGCGATCCGCCTCGCCGAGGCGTGAGAGGAGCCCAACGGTGGCTGAAGACCTGTCCGCGGTGGCGCGCTTCCTGTACGAGGCGGGGACCCTGAAACAGACAAAGCGCACCGGCTGGTGGATGGCCGGCGTACGCGACCCGGAGTCGGTGGCCGAGCACTCCTGGCGCACCGCTCTTCTCGCGTCGATCATCGCGAAACTCGAAGGCGCCGACCCCGCACGCGCCGCCTACCTCGCGGTCTGGCACGACTCCCAGGAGACCCGTACCGGCGATGTGAACCACCTCGGCAAGAAGTACGCCCCCGGTGCGGACCCGGAGGCCGTCACCGCCGACCAGGTCGCCGGTATGCCCGAGATCCTGGCTTCCGCCGTGCGCGAGATCGTCGCGGAGTACGAGGCCAAGGAATCCACCGAAGCGATCTGCGCCCGGGACGCCGACAAACTGGAGTGCATGATCCAGGGCATCGAGTACAAGGCCCAGGGCTACGAGAACGCCCAGCGCTGGATCGACAACAGCCGCGCCCGGCTCACCACCAAGTCGGCCAACGAACTCGCCGATGCGGTGCTCGCTACGGGGTCCTTGGACTGGCTGCGCGCGGCGCTCGGGGAGGAACGGGGCTGAGTTCGGGGCTCGAAGGTCGGGGCCCGAGTTCCAATGGAGTGGATCGCGCCCCTTGAGCCCCTCCCCTCCCCTCGCGCTCGACGTGCGGACAGGCGCCCGCCGGGCCATCGTGGGCGTAGGGGCGAGACACTCCTCGCCGCCACCTCCACCTCGGGAGGGCAACATGCAGCAGTACGACGTGACAGACGCCCAGAAGAAGGCTTTCGAGGAGAACGAGGCCGACTTCCGCAGATTCGACGATCAATTGCGCGGTATCCGGGAAACCGCCCGAGCGCGACTGGCGAAGAACGGCTGGGAGCCCGACCGCAAAGACACCATCCCCTGTCTGGCCTGCCCGTGCCCCGACTTCCAGCCCGGCGGCCCGCAGGGAAACTGCAAACGAATCAGCTGCCGGGACTCCCTCATCAGCCACGACACGCCCGAGTGAAAGCTGACACAGGACAATGTGTCCCGTGACAGCGAATCCCTGAGCCCTGAGCTTCGGGCGCCGAGATCCGAGATCCGAGATCCGAGATCCGAGCCTCCTTTTGTCAGGGCGCGTGTAGTCAGTCAGGGCATCCGTACGCGGTGGGCTGCCCACAACTTGGCGGCCGTACAGGCTCCATGGGTCCAGGAGTTGGGCGACTCCTCCGCGATCTGGGTCCAGACGCTTTCGTTGGCCGCCGCGAACGCGTTCAGCCCGGCCTCGGGTGCCTCGCGGAAGGCGGGGATGAGGGAAGCCCCTTGCTCGGCGCTCTCGGGAGTGTGGCCGCCCCCGGCGATCAGCCACACGACCCAGTACCCGGCGTCCAGCCACGGCGCGCCTCGGGTGGCCCACGCCCAGTCGACGAGCCACGCCTGCCGCTGGCCGATGATGACGTTGGCGGGGTTCGGGTCGGTGTGGCAGAGGGTGTCTCCGGCGAAGTGCGCGAGAGCTGCGGCAGGTGCGTGCTCACGCAACCGGTGGGCGGCCTCCTTGAGTTCCACGTCGTTTGGCGCGCGCAGCCCGGCCAGCCGTTCCAGAGTCGCCGCGACGAGTGGGAGGTCGTCAGAACCTGGCGTGTAGTCGGCGTGGCGGCCGTCGAGTGCGTCGAAGCCGACGAGGTCCCATCCGCCGGCCTGGAGATGCCATCGCACGCGGGGAGAAATGCCGCTCACGGACGGGCCGACGGCCGCCTCTCGCTGCTGCGTCCATGCCCTGGGGTGATCCACGGGCAACCCCTTGACGTATACCTCGCCCTTCTCGGTCGTCAGGCGCGCGGCGATGGCGGAGTTGAAACCGGACGGCAGGCACGGTTTGGGCACTCAGGAGCGGGCCGGTGCGGGTGAGTACGGAGCCTTGGGCATCGGCGGGAAGGTCGGAGAAGTCGATTCGGCCGGTCGGCATGAGCGCACTTTTGCAGGGAAACAGGGGTGGCTCCGCCCAGTGCACTCGGTGAGAAGTGGAGCTGAGTTCGGGGCTCGGGCTTCAGGGTCCGAGTTGCCGGGCCCGAATCGATGCCCGCCCCCACCCTCCATCGACCCCTCGCACCCGCAATCCAGCGAAGCCTGAGCCCCAAGCTCCGGGTGCCGAGATCCGAGCTCTTTTTGTATGGAATGGGCGGTAAGTTCAACCCACCCTCCCACCCTCCCCCGGTCCCACCGGCGCCTCAACTGGCACCCATACCAGCGCATATGACTTTTCGTGACCGGCTTGCGACGTGCCGTGGTGACGGTCTAGCGTTCGCGACAACAAACAACCCCGGCCGGGTGCTACCAACACCCGCCGGGGTCTGACCAACAAGATCCTCGTAGGAGATCTCGTGGCGTACGACGACTTTATCGCTGCCCTGCCCGCCCCCGCAGCCCAAGCCCATCCCATGGCCAAACCCGGCTACGGCAAGCGCTCCGCCCCGGACTAGTCGCCGCCCCGGAAGGGCGACTTCGATCACCTCCCGGCCCGCGCCGCCTATCTGGCGAGCCTCCTCGACCGGCTCTGCGAGAACGCGGCCATGGACGCCAAGACCATTGCCAAGGCCCAGCCCCTCTACGGCCAGGCCGCCGTGCGCACCACCCTCAACGAACTCGGCGTGGCCGGACATCTGCGCCGGGTGCGCCAGAGCATCCCGCCCGGTGAGGGAGTGAGCGGCAGCCGGTGGGTCGTCCACACGTACTGGTCGCGTACCGCACGTGACAACGAATGGTGGGCCACCTTCCTCAAAGGTGACGCGACCGCCGAGACGCCCAGGGCAACATCGGGCGCGCCCGACTCCCAGGAGACCGACGCCCAGGAACCTCCGGAAGCCGACGAAGACCCGGAATCCTCCGGCGCCGTACCGCCCCGTACCGCCAACTCGCCATGCCTCGAACGGAGTTCGGGCCCCTCCGTCGCATACGACACCCTCGCCCGACTCGGTCTCCAGGAGCCCCGCCTCGCCCTGTCCGCCGCCGACTGCGCCGCCCTGGAACAGCCGGCCGCCGACTGGATGGCCCGGGGCGCGACGCCCGAGCACATCACCCATGCCCTCGTCGCCGGACTTCCGGACCACGTCCACTCACCCCGGGCGTTCGTCCAGCGGCGGCTGGTCGACAAGATGCCGCCCGAGCGGACCGTCGTGGCACCGGCTCCCGGTCCCCGGCGCAATCTGCTGATGGAGTGCACCGACTGCGGGGTCCCGGGGCGGCCGGAAGCGTTGCCCGGTGGGCTCTGCCGGGGCTGCCGGGACCGAGCCGGGAGCGGGTCGGAGGTTTCCGGGCCGTCGGTACGCCGTCCCGATCCGACCGTGCGCGAACTCGCCGCGCGGGTGCGTGCCGGGATGCGTGTGCCTCAGCGGGCCTGAGGCCCGGTTCTGAGGCTGGATGTCCGGCCAGATCCACAACGGCGGTCGGCTGCTGCTGCTCGACGCCCGGCGCATCCTCGCCCGCCAGCGATGGGGCGAGCCGACAACTGGGGGGGCAGGAACGCACGGCCGAAACACAGCCGAGGGGCGCTTCCGCCCGGTGCAGGACGGAAACACCCCTCGGCGCAGGTCAGTCCGCCGTACGTCAGGCCGCCGGTTTCACCGCAGGCGTCGATGTCGACGCCTCGCCCTTCGCCAGTGGCCACTCCTTGTGGAGTTCGCCCAGCGGAATGCGGGTCTGGAAGATCGGTGTGCCGAAGATGGTCAGCTGGAGCTGGAGGGCGCCGGAGAGGTCGATGCCGCCGTACAGGGCCCAGGAGCCGCTCGCCGAGCCCGTGCCGTCGCTCGATCCGCCTGCTGCGGCGTCCGCCTCCACGCGGAGGTACGGGGCGAGGTCGGCGCTGACACCGACGGTGCCGTACAGGCCGATCGAGGCCTCGGCGCCCAGGGACGCCTTGACGTCACCGTTCGCCGTGACGTTGACGTCCAGCGGCGTGCCGGTCATCTCGGACTCGCTGACCGACTGCCAGCCCTTGCTCCAGGAGAAGGTGCCGCCGACGCGGAAGTCACCCTTGAGGTCCTGCTCGACGTCGACCGTCACCTTGCCGTCGGCGTCGACCTGGAAGTAGCAGACCAGGTCGAGGTTGACGACGATCGGGACCGGGCCCGCGTAGATGACGGGGTCGGAGTGGAGTTCCGCGAAGGGGATGCGCAGGGGCTTGCCGTTGGTCGTGGTGGTGCCGGCCGCGCGGCCCTTCAGTGACCACTTCGAGGCCCAGTCACCGGTCAGGCCGAGGAACGCGCCGCCGGGCGAGGAGCCCGTCCCGCTGCCGGAACCGTCGTACGAGAAGGCGACCTCGGGCGCGAGCTGGACGAAGCCCTGCACCGAGGCCGACGCCGAGGCGGGAGCGCCCTCGGCCGTGGCGATGGCGGCGCCCACGTCGATACGCAGGCTGCCCAGCGGAAGCCTGGCGCCCTCGGGACCGAAGGTGAGGTCACCGGTCTTGGCCCAGGAGACCTTCACGCCCTCGACGAGCGGCTCGACCTCGATGGTCGACGGGTCCACCGGGACCTCGCCCTCGGCCTTGCTCTCACCGAGTACGGAGTTGAGTTCGGCGGACTTGGTGACCACCTCCGTTCCGCCGTCCGCGGCCTCACCGACGACCTCGGTCACCTCGGCCAGCAGTCCGTCGGGGGCACCGGGAGCGGGGGCGCTGGCGATGACGTCGCCGACGGCAACGGGCGCTTCGGGGGCGGCGGTTGACTCCGACGCGGAGGGTGAGGGAGAGGTGGGATCAGAGGATTCGGGGGACTCGGGGGACTTGGGCGACTCAGGGGATTCGGAGGAAGAGGCGGCGGACGGGGTCGCCTTGCCGCCGGCCGGTGCGGTCACCGACTTCGCGGTGATGACCGCCCGGCCGCTCTTCTTGTCGTAGGAGGCGACCTTGAGCGACGACTTCCGCGCTCCGGCACCCTCCTCGGCCGAGTTCTGGGTTGCCACAGCCGTGGGGGCGCCGTTACCCAACGGGGCTTGTACGACCGCGAGTTGGTCCGGCGTGTTGGCGGCGGCGGGGATCTCGGCCGCCGCCGCGCCCGCGCTGTCCGCCTCGGTCGGCGAGCTTGCGGAGCAGCCTGTGGTGAGCAGGGCCGCGACGGTGACCGACGCCAGCAGGGCATGTCTGGTGAGCTTGTGCACGCGTGGGGGTCCTCGGAATCGAGTGGATCGAATGACGGGACGGGGCGCGGGGGTTCATGTTCGGAGGTTGAGCACGAACGATTACCCCTCGGTAGCCACGCATGAGCATGCCAGCCCCACCCGCCTCCGAGGCACACTTCCTTTACTTTCTTTGCGTCACGATCTTGTGAAGTGGATCACTATGCGGTTTACGGCCCCGCTCACTGCTCGGTGTCCAGCCGGTACTGCTCCGACTGCACGAGGTACATCCGCCGGAAAAGCCCCGGTCCGTCACCGTCGGCCTTCAACAGGCCCTCGAACGTGCCGTGTTCGGCGACGCGGCCCCGCTCCAGGACGTAGATCTCGTCCGCGTGCCGGACGCTGTGCAGGCGGTGGGTGATCAGGATGATCGTCTGACCCCCGGCGGCGAGGCTGCGGATCTGGTCGAAGACGCGCTGCTCGGTCTCCGCGTCCAGGGCACTGGTCGGTTCGTCCACGACGAGGATGCGGGCGTCGCGGTGCCGGGCACGGGCGATGCCCAGGCGCTGCCACTGGCCGCCGGAGATCTGGTGGCCGCCCTTGTACCCGCGGGCGAGGAGGGTGTCCCACCCCCGGGGCAGGCCGGCGATGGTCTCGTCGGCGCCCGCGTACTCGGCGGCGGCGTGCAGGTGTTCATCCTCGTGCGGGGCGTCGGGCCGGCCGATGGCGATGTTGACGCGCGCCGTGAAGGGCCAGCGGTAGAAGTCCTGGGCGACGACCGCGACCCGGTCGAAGAGGTCGGTACGGTCGAGCTCGGTGGAGTCGATCCCGTCCCAGAGGATGCGGCCGGCGTCGGGCGCGTACAGCCCGCACAGCAGCTTGGCCAGGGTCGACTTGCCGCTGCCGTTGTTGCCGACCAGCGCGACGATCCGGCCGGTGGGGATGGTGACGTTGACCGCGTCGAGGGCGGGTTCGGTGGCCGTGCCCGGATAGGTGAAGGAGACGTTCTCGAAGCGGACGGCGTCCACCCGGGCGGGCAGTTTGCGGCCGGTGTCCGGGATGAGCCTGCGGTCCGCCTCCTGGCACAGCCGCTCCAGGTCTGCGACGAACAGGCTTTCCTCGTAGAGGTAGTTGAGCTGTACGACCAGCGCCTCCAGGTTGGCGGACCCGGTCCGGATGGCGATGACCGCCGTACCGGCGACGGCCAGATCCATCGCCCCCGTCCACAGCAGCAGCCCGAGCACACCGTACGCGGCGGCCGTCGCGATGCCCGTCCACCCGGAGGCGATCAGCCCGGTACGGGCGGCCAGCGAGGCGAGCCGCGTCTGTTCCCGCTCCCCCGTCTCGGCCATGGTCCGGAAGTGCCGCAGCAGAAACGGCCCGATGTTGTGCACCCGCACCTCGGGCGCCGCCTGTACGTCGATCAGCAGCCGCCCCAACAGCTGCCCCGCGCGGGCGTGTTGGACCCAGGTGTGGAAGGAGACGTATCGCCGGCGGGCGATCGTGAGCGCGCTCCAGGCGCTGGGCAGCGTCATCAGGACGAGGAGCGGGAGAAGGGCCGGATGCAGCACGGTGAGCACACCGGCGGCCGCCGCCAGCGCGATGCTCGCGGTCATGACGGAGGTGCAGAACCGGATCATGCGCCGCGCGGACTCGGCGCCGTACTGCGCGGAGTCGAGCAGCTTGTGGAACTCCTCGTCCTCGACGGCGGCCAACTCGACCCGGGCCACCCGCTCCAGGTACTCCTCGGTCGCCACCCGGTACACCTTGGGCTCCAGCCGTCCGGTGCCGGCGGTGGACGCGGACCGTAACAGCGCGCCGACGAGCGCGGTGATCGCGACGACGGCCAGCGCCGGTACGGCGTCCCGCAGCCGGTCGGTGGTGTGCCCGCCGCCGAGCAGCTGGGCGAGCACCCGGTTGACGGCCACGAGCCCGACCGCCTGCGCCACTCCCCCGCCCAACTCGGCGATCGCCACCCGCCGCAGGGCGCGCGGGTCGGCCCGGTGGGCGAGCCGGACGGTGGCGCCGATCAGCCGGGGCATCCGCGCGACCATGGTCCGCAGCCCCAGTTCGAGGAACGACCCCTGGTGCTGGTTCCACCCCATGTCGTACCTCAACGGCCCCCCGAACAGCAGCCGTTCGGACTCGGAGACACCGTCGTCGGCGCCCTTCTCCCCCGCAGCCTCACCAGCGGCTTCTCCCGCGGCTTCTCCCGCGGCTGCTCCTTCGGCCGTCTGCTCCGCCTGCTCCGTGTTCTTCGCCTTCACCTTCGCCGTACGTTCGTCACGCGTCGTCATACGAGTGGGTCCCCCTTGGCAAGCCGGTCGAGCCGCGCATGTCCTGCCCAGTTCTTCCCGCGCGCGGAATCCCTCACCCGGTCCGGGGACCGCCAACGGTCACGTGCCGGAGTGCGACCGCCGCACCGGGCTCGATCCCGCGCCCTCGCTTGCACCCCGGCCGCGCCCCTCCCGGCGCCCCGCCGCCACCAGCCCCACCGTGACGCACACCGACCCCGCCGCCATCACCGTCATCGCCGTTCCCGGAGAGGTGAGTTGGGCGATCGTGCCGGCCAGGGCCGCGCTCACGCCCTGCATGGTGAGCATCCCGGCGGAGTGCAACCCGAGGGCGTGGCCGGAGAGTTCGGGCGGAGTGAGGGACATCAGGCGTTCCTGCTGGACGAGGCTCGCGCCGTAGCCGACCGAGGCCAGGCAGACCGTCACGGCCGCTGTCCAGGCTCCGGGGTCCAGGGCGAAGAGCAGATTCGGCACCGCCAGCAACAGCAGCAGCGGTACGGCCAGTCGGCGGCGCAGCCGGGGTGGCACGAAGCGGCCGATCGTCACGTCCCCGATCAGCATGCCGAGGGCCGCGCAGGCGAAGAGGGTGCCCGCGGAACCGGGGTCGTAGGACACGTACAGGGACTCGATGCCGACGACCAGGCCGTTGGGGATCCAGAGGCCCAGATAGGTGAGCCTGCGGGGCCGGTCCGACCACAAGCGGGCGTTCGTACGCCAGGTCTGGGCGATGGACGGGCGGCCGGAGAGTCGGGGCGGGCGGCGGGTCAGGCCCAGGCGGGTCACCAGGGCGCCCGCCAGGTAGAGGGCCGCCGAGGTCAGGAGTGTGGTGCGGGCGGAGAGGGCCGCCACCATGACCCCGCCGGTCGCGAAACCCGCGATCTGCATCAGCCCGTTCGACATGTTGAAGACCGAACGCCCCAGCAGATAGCCCTCCTTCGCCAGGATCTCGTTGAGCAGGCCCCAGCCGACCCCCGCCCCCAGCGACGCGATCAGCCCGAGGACGAACAGCAGCGCGAAGACCACCCCGATCGGCAGACCCGGGGTCGCCATCGCCGCCGTGCCGAGCGCGAAGGCCAGCGCGATGCCCGTCAGGGTCGCGCGCGGGGGCAGCCGGTCGGAGGCCGAGAGAAGGGTCGTCGCGCCGACCACCTGGGCGAGTTGGGGGCCGAACATGCTCAGGGCGGAGAGCAGGGGCGAGCCCGTGGCCCGGTAGGTGAGGGTGGCGAGGGCCAGGCCGCCGATCGTCGAGGCGGCCGATCTGAGCGCCGTGGAGAGGAAGAGCGGGGTGAACTCGCGGGTGCGGAAGAGGGCGGAGTAGCTGCGCATGCGGGGAGTCTGCGAGGGACACCGGGCCGTCGTTATTGTTTCGCGCACACGCGAAACATCACGCGCGCTCCACACCGACGGAGGTACGGCCATGGGCTGGTGGCAGGTCAACGCCGACACCCTCGCCCGCAGCCGGTTCGTCATCTCGCCCCTCGCCGAGACCTTCGCGAGCCTGCGACTGCTGCACACCGGGACGGCCACGCACCCCGGCGAGCGCACCTGGCTGGCCGCCCACCTGCCCGCGTACCGCCGCCGTCTCGCGCAGGACCCGACCACCGCCCTCCTCGTCCGGATCGGCATCGGCCGCGACTGGATCGCCGACTTCCTGACCCCCACCCCCCGGTACGGCGAGACGTTCGAGGATGCCGTCGGGCGCGTCCGCACGGTCGCGCCCGCGCTCGCCCGCGACCACCTCGTCCGCTCCCGCCCCGGCCCGCTGCCCGCCACCCTCGCCGACCGGGACGACCTCCCGGAACGCGCCGCCGGTCTCCTCACCTATGTGTGGGAGGAGGCCGTGCTCCCGGACTGGGACCGGCGCCGGCGCGTCCTCGAAGCCGATGTGGTCGCGCGGACCGCCCAGGTCAGTCAGGGCGGCTGGGCCGCCGTGCTGGACGCGCTGCGGCCGGGCACGCGCTGGCTCGGCGGCAACCGGCTCCAGGTCAACGCACACGAGTACCCGCCCCGCGAGATCTCCGGCGCCGAGCTGGTCTTCGTGCCCGTGACGCCGAAAGCGGGGTGGGTGGCGTGGGAGGAGCCGGAGCGGTACGCCGTCATCTACCCGTGCGCGGGAGCACTGACCGGGCACCGCGGTGGGCGTACGGCCTCCGCCGCTCTCGGGGCGCTCCTCGGGCCGGCGCGTAGCACCGTGCTCGTACTTCTCGACTCACCCCTCAGTACTACTCAGCTGACAGCCTTGACCAGGCAGGCGCTCGGCTCGGTCGGGCGGCATCTGCGGGTGCTGCTGGACGCGGGGCTGGTGGAGCGGCATCGGGCGGGGCGGTCGGTGCTGTACTCGCGTACGGCCGCCGGTGAGGTCTTGGTCAAGGCTTCAGGGGCGGGGCCCGGGCCCGACACCTACCGGAGTTAGCATCCGCTTATGACCACAGATGCCACTTCCCCTTCCTCCTCCCCCTCCGCCGACTCCCCCCTCGCCGTCGAGATCGGCGCCCTCACGGGCGGTTCCGCGGACCTCGCCCAGTACGCGGGCAAGGCCGTCCTCATCGTCAACGTCGCCTCCAAGTGCGGGCTGACCCCGCAGTACGCGGGGCTGGAGAAGCTCCAGGCGCGGTACGCCGAGAAGGGCTTCACCGTCCTCGGGGTGCCCTGCAACCAGTTCATGGGCCAGGAGCCCGGCAGCTCCGAGGAGATCGCCGAGTTCTGCTCGGCGACGTACGGCGTGACCTTCCCGATGACCGAGAAGGTCGAGGTCAACGGGGAGGCCCGGCACACCCTGTACGACCGCCTGGTTGGGTTCGCCGACGGCGAGGGCCACACCGGGGACATCCGCTGGAACTTCGAGAAGTTCCTCATCGGCCGCGACGGCCAGGTCGTCGCCCGCTTCTCCCCGCAGACCGAGCCGGAGACGGACGAGCTGGTGGGCGCGGTGGAGAAGGCCATCGGCTGACCTCCCTCGGGCTCGGCGGGTTGACCTTGCCCCTGGGGCAAGGCCGAGCGTCCTGTGTCACCGGGCCGACCGTGCCCGGTGACGGAGGATGTCGGGGTGAACGACGGTTTACGGGGACAGCTGCGGGGACGACGACCGGCTCACCATCGGCGCGTTCGCCGCACGGGCCCGGCTCTCGCCCAAGGCCCTGCGGCTGTACGACCGGCTCGGGCTGCTCGCCCCCGCGCACGTCGACGAGACGAGCGGCTACCGCTTCTACCGGCCCGCCCAGATCGAACGGGCCCGCCTGGTGGCAATGCTGCGGCAGCTGGACATGCCACTCGCCCTCATCGGCGAGCTGGTGGCCCTGGTCGAGCTGGACGGGCCGGCCGCCGCCGGGCGGCTCGCCGCCTACTGGGCGGACGTCGAGGCTCGGATCGCGGGACAGCGCACGCTCGCCGACTACCTCCGTGGACGACTGTCGGGGAGGAGCTCCGAGATGGAAGAGCTGTACGGGAAGTTCGTGGTCGAGACCGTGGACGTACCCGAGAGGGTGGTCTTGACCCAGACGCGGCACACTCTCGCGGATGAGTTGCCCGCGTGGATCGGGGCGTCGCTGGGCCGCCTGGAGGCCGGGGCCCGGGAGTGCGGGGGCGTGACGGCGGCGCCGTTCGTCGTCTACCACTCCGAGGTGTCCATGGAGAGCGACGGCCCTGCCGAGTCGTGCGTTCCGGTCGCCGACGAGGCCGCCGCGCGGGCCTGGGCGAAGGCGCACGGACGGGCCTGGGAGACGGCGGTACGGGTGGAACCGGCCCGGCGGCTCGCGTACACGCGGATCACCAAGGCGCAGGTGGCCCATCCGCAGATCATCGCCGCTTTCGAGGCGGTGGAGCGGTGGCTGGCCGGGCAGGGGATGAAGCCGGCGGGGCCGTGCCGCGAGGTGTACTTCGCGGACTGGGACGCGGCGGGGCCGGACGACGCGGTGTGCGACATCGCGTTCCCGATCGGTTCGTGAGAATGCCCCGGGGGAACTCGTGGGGGACCCTGAAGAATGTCGAAGAGTGCCTGATGAACGCTTGAGGAGTCCCTGCGGGGTGTCCGGAAGGGCGCGGCCTGAATTATCCGGTCGCGCCCGTCCGGGAACCGTCTCAAGCTGATGGGGCTCTTTTCCGTCATGCCCCGGTCACCGCCTGGTCACATGGGGCCCTGTAAACCAACGCCCGGGGTGCGATTAGCGTCTACCCCGGAGAGACCTCCACAGGACAGACACTCGCCAGTCGTCCGCGCGCGCCCGAGCCGAAGCGAAACGGAAGTTGCAGTGGCCTTTGCCGAGCTGACCCCACGCAGACCTGTCATGCGCGCCGACAAGCCCACGCAGGCCCGTGAGGTGTGGCACGAGCGCCACCGGGTGGCCCTGACGGTGACCGCCTGCGCGGTGCCGCTGTATTTCGTGTGGTGGGCGGTGTTCGCGACCGGCGGCGGCGACCTGGCCGCCCAGGTGGCGTGGGCCGAGTTCGCGAAGATGTACCCGGACTCCGCGTACAACCTGTTCTGGTACGGCGGTCTGCACGCGGCCAACTACAGCCTGATGTCCCCGTACCTGATGGCCGCCATCGGTGTCGTCGCGGCCACCATGCTCTCCGGGGTCGCGGCCACGTTGCTCGGCGCGGAACTCGTCGCCCGTACGGGTGTGCGCAAGCCGGTGTGGCCGGCCCTGGCGGTGGGGTTCTCGCTGTGGTGCCAGGTGATCTCGGGACGCTCCACGTTCGTGCTGGGCACCGCCTTCGGGATGGCGGCCGTCCTGGCCGTGGTGAGCGGACGCGGCGCACGGCACCTCGCCGTCGCCGCCGTCTGCGCGACGCTGGCCACCACCGGCAGCCCCGTCGCCGGGCTGTTCGTCCTCGTCGTCGGCGCCGCCTACCTGCTGTCGCGCGACTGGGGCAGGGCCGCGGCACTGCTGGTGCCCCCGGTGGCCGTCGTGGGCGTCACGACGCTGCTGTTCCCGTTCGAGGGCGAGCAGCCGATGCCGTTCGCCCGCATATGGCCGCCCGTCGTGCTGTGCGCGATCATCGTCCTGACGGCCCCGAGCGCCTGGCGCACACTGCGGCTGGGCTCCGCGGTGTACGCGGTCGGCGTGGTCCTCTGCTACCTGATCCCGACCCCGATCGGCACGAACGTCGAGCGGCTCTCGGAACTGGCGGCCCCGGCGACACTGCTCGCGATCATGATGTACCGGACCGGGTGGGGGAAGGACGAGCTGCGGGACGGAGTGCAGGGCGGAGAACTGGACGGGGAGCAGGGCAGGGAACCGAATGCCGAGCGGGACCGGAATCGGGATCGGGACGCCGCCCAGGCTGCCCTTCCCCGGCTGCCCCTCCCCTGGTTCACCCCCCGGCGGCGCATCGTGGCCCTCGGGCTCGCGATGGCCATCTCCGTGAGCTGGCTGTCCGGCAAGACGATCGCCGACATCGTCACCAACACCACGGTGCCCGAGTGGGCCGTCAAGACGGACGGCGTCGTGAACGAGCTGAAGCGGCTGGGCGCCGAGCAGACGCGCGTAGAGGTGGTGCCGGCCCGCGACCACCGCGAGGCCGCCATCCTCGCCCCGTACATCAACATGGCTCGCGGCTGGAACCGGCAGGCCGACGTCGAGCGGGGCCGGCTCTTCTACGAGGGTCACGGAGGCACCGCGGAGCCCGAGGGCGGCTTCTCCCCCGAGGCCTACAAGGCGTGGCTCTCCCAGTGGGCGGTGGGCTTCGTCGTCCTCGTCAACGGTGAACCGGACGGCCCGGCGAAGCTCGAACACGCCCTGGTGACCAGCGGGCCGAGCTATCTCCAGCCGGTCTGGGAGGACGCCAACTGGAAGATCTACCGGGTCAAGAACGCGACCCCGCTGGTCGACAAGCCTGCCTCCGTGGTCAGCGCCGACGGCGCCAACCTCGTCGTCCGGATGCCGAAGGCGGGCGAGGTGACCGTACGGATCGCGTACTCGCCCTGGCTGTGGGCGGAGAACGGCTGTCTGACGGACGAGGGCGAGTTCACCAAGCTGACCGTCGAGGCGCCCGGCGACATCCGGATCAGCTCCACGTACGGCGGGCCGTCCCGGGAGACGACCCTGCAGTGCGAGAAGGAAGCGGACAAGGAGCAGTAACGGGGACGCGATCCCCAGGACGCGCAGGACGTGAGGAAGGGCCCGCCCAGATCTGGGCGGGCCCTTCCTCACGTCCCACAGCTCCGGCGCGCCCTGCGCGTCCGGCTTGTACCGGTCAGCCGACCCGCGTCAGCTTCTTGTCGAAGCCGGGCTCGACCAGGTCCTTCTGGAGCTGTACGGGAACCTTGACCGCGCCGCCCTTGCCGTCGCCCACGGTGAGGCTGCCGACCGCGGTGCCCGCCTTGGCGGAGTGCGGCAGGTCGGTGGCGGCGACGAACGACAGCTCGACCTTCCGCCCGGCCCAGCCGACCGCCGTGACGTCCTTCGACAGCACGACCGGCGTCTGCCCGCCGAGCCCGTCGTCGACGTACCCGACGACGTCGCCCTTCTTGAGGATCTTCGCCGCGACCAGGGCGTCCTCGGCGGCGGTCAGGGCCGTCCGGCTAACCTCGTTGGCCGTCTTGAGGATGGTCGGCTTGTGCTGGCCGAGGACCGCGCCGACGATGGTGATCGTCTCGCCGCCGACCTCCTTGCGGGCAGCGAACAGAAGGTTGCCGCCGGCCACGCTGGTGGAGCCGGTCTTGATGCCGATAGCGCCCATTTTGTAGGGCAGCTCGTTGTAGTTGGACCAGTTGTATCCGGAGGGGTCCGTCCAGCTGGCCGCACTGGTGATCGCCACGAGAGCCGGGATCTTCACGACCGCGTTGCCGAGCCTCACCTGGTCCTCGGCCGTGGAGACGGTGGTCTCCTTCAGCCCGGAGGGGTCGGTGTACGTGGTGTTCGTCATCCCGAGTTCCTTGGCCGCGGCGTTCATCTTCTCGACGAACGCCGCCTCCGAGCCCGCGTCCCAGCGGGCCAGCAGCCGGGCGATGTTGTTCGCCGACGGGATCATGATCGCCGAGATGGCCTGCTGGAGCGTGAGCTTGTCGCCGGCCCGGACGGTGTTGAGGGTGGACTCGCCGCTCTGGTTGTAGCCGCCCTCTTTCTCCGCGGTGGCGTCGACGGTGATGCTGGGGCCGTCCTCGCCCGTCTTGAGGGCGTGGCTCTTGAGGACGACGTACGCGGTCATCGTCTTGGCCACGGAGCCGATGGCGATCGGCTTCTGGTCGCCGAAGTTCCCCATGGTCCCGACGCCGTTGACGTCCATCCAGCCCTGGCCCTCGGACGGCCACGGCAGCGCGGCGGCCGTCCCGTCGAAGGTGTAGGAGTCCTCGGCGGTCAGTGTCAGCTCGGGGCTCGGCAGCGGACGAAACGCCTGTACGACAGCAAAGACGATCGCCAGCAGGACGACGACCGGCGTCCAGATCTTGACGCGCCGCGCGATCGACCGCACCGCGGTGTCCCGGGGCGGCGGCGTGTTCGTCAGCTCGGCCAGCAGATCCAGCGGCGGCAGAGGCGGCAGGGGCTGCTGTGTCGTCCGCTCCGGCCCGACCTGCGGGACAACAGCGGTGGCCTCGGCGGCGGCCGCCTTGGTCGGCTTGGCGGTGGGCGTCGCGGCGGCGGGCGCCTTGGAGGATCCCGCGCCGGGCGTGGCGCCAGGCGGCGGCTTACGGGTCGCGGGGTCGTCCAGCGGCTTCAGGGCTACGAATTTGCTGGTTCGCTCAGCAATGGACTCACCCTTGGCGTCCGCGCCGGCGTCCGTCCTGTCGTTCGCGGCGCCCGCGTCCCCCTTGGGCTTCGCGGCCGCGAGGTCGCCCAGCTTGAGCATCGTCGTCGGCTGGTCGACAGGGGGTGCGGCGGGGGGACGTACGGCCTTGAAGACGGCGGTGGGCTGGTCGACGAACGGCTTGGGAGCCGGGCCGCCGGGGCCGGAGGCGGGGTCAGTCCCGGCCGCGGCCTTCGCGTCCGACTTCGCATCCGGCTTCGCGTCCGGCTTGGGCCGCGAGTCCGACGTGCTCTCGGTTGCGGGCAGGGCCTTGGCCCCGGACCCGGTAGCGGTCTCGGACTCAGTGCCGGACTTGGAGGTGGCCTCGGATTCGGTGCCGGTGCCGGGCTGCGAGTCAGCCGCACTCTTCGTCTCGGCGCCGGGCTCCGTCGCCGTGGGGGACTTCGACGCGGCCTGGCTCTCGGTCCCGGTCGCGGAGTCGGTGTCTGCGCCGGACTCCGACTTCGCGCTCTCGGCGGCCCCGGGCTTCGGCTCGGGCTGCGAGTCGCTCTCCTGGGCGCTCTCCGGCTCAGAGGAGTCCTCGCCCGAGTCGCCGGATGCCCCGCCAGTGGCCCCAGGGGCCCCGTCGGCGGCCTCCGAGGGTCCATCGGGTCCGGGATCGTCGGCAACGTCCGCCGCGGGCTCCTCGGCACCCTCAGGGGCTTCGGTCGGCGCGACCGCATCGGGGTCGTGTTCCTCGGCGGCACCCTCGACGCCTTCGGACTCCCCCTCGTCCTCGCCCTTGTCCGCGCTCGCGACCCACTCGGCCACAGCCGCACGCAACCGGGTGCTGCCCGTTCCGTCGGTGCCGTCGGCCGAGTCGGCCTTGGCGGCGCTCTCGGGCTCGCTCGCGGTCTCCTCGGCCGTGTCCGCCGTACCCGCGTCTGCGTCTGCGTCCGCGACAACCTCGGCGTCGGCATCCGCGTCCGTGTCCGCGGTCTCCGCCTCCGCGTCCGCCTCCGTCGGGAGCGGCGGCCGGGAGAACACCCGCGTCGCCATGTCGACGCCGCCGCGCGCCGCGGACTCCCGCTCCCGGGCGACCGCGAGCCGTGGGTCGCGCGGCCCGGCGCCTGATTCACCCCTGGCCCCGGGAACCGGACCCGCGCTCCCCGACGTCGGTTCTTCCGACGACTCGCGCTGCTTCGACCTGTCGGGGGACTCGCCCGCCACCGATGCCTCCTTCGTGCGCCGCACGCTCACCGTGCGTCTACCGAACCGTGAACCGTGAACCGCCAAACGCCGCTCGAACGACACTGTCCGAACCAGCTACCAGTGTCCTGTGCGCAGCCTTGACTCCTGCGGTAGACGAGAACGACATACCTACTGGTTCCACTACGAACTGGTCACGCCCTCTCGACAGATGAATGTGAGAGGGGTCACCCTGTCATTCATCCACGCGGGGAGGCATGGATGGGCAGGAGCCGCAGATCAATTCCGGAAGAGCTTCTTCTGCTGGCGCTGGACCCGGCCACGGGTACCACCGCACAGCCGCAGTCGCTCGACCTCGGTCTGGCCGGAGCACAGCTAGTGGAGCTGGCGATGGCCGGACGGATAGCCCCAGATGGGGATCGTATCGCCGTGGTAGTACCACGGCCGACTGGAGATCCAACACTGGACTGTGCGTTGGAACTGCTTCGCCGACGCGGAGCACCCGTGCGCGCAGTGAACTGGATTGGCGGGCCCCGCCTGGGGCTGCGTCAGACCTACCTCTCGCATCTTGAGCGGTGCGGCATGGTGCATGCCGTGGCGGGACAGATGTGCGGGGTGCTTCCGACAACTCGCTATCAGGCGACGGACACGGAGATCAGCCGGGAGATCAGAGCCCGACTGGACACCGCCATCCGCACCGGCGTCCCGCCGGACCCGCGGACGGCGGCGCTCGCCGCGCTGGCCCATGCGGTCGGTCTCGGCAAGCACCTGTATCCGGGTAACGAGGGACGTTCGTCCCGCTCCCGGCTGCGGGACCTGATCCGGCACGACCCCATGGGCGGTCTGGTGGCCCACGCTGTCATGGACGTGCAGAACGGCGTCGCGGTCCAGCCGCGCCGCAGCCCGGCACCGGCCGGCCGTCAGGCCACCCCCGGAGCCAGGCCCGCACCGGAGGCCGCACGCGGCGTTCCGATGCAGCCGCACCGCGGATCCATGGCGCGCGCCGTGGCTCACTGAGCCGCAGTCCCACGGCGAACGCCCGATCCGCGAAGCACCCGCACCACCCCGCTCGACGCTTACTCGCACCACGCACCACGCAGGACCTCAACAGCGCCGCACCGCAGTCCCCAAGACCGGTCCGGGAGCCGCTGGCCCGCGCGGGGCGGTGAGGGACCGTGAGGACGTCCGCAAGGACTCCGACACGGCCCTCGCCGCCTCGCGCGGCCGCATGTCCGGGGCCGGGCGCCCGGGACTCGCCCTTCAGCGCATGCCCTCCGCCGGAGCGCGTCCGGCAGGGTGCGTCCGGCACATGCCCGTCGGGCGCCGGCCGGGAGCGAACGCGAACGATAAGCGGAATCCGCCGCACTGGCGTGTACCGGGCGCATATCTCCCGCCTCGGCACCGCATATCCGCAGTTTCCCAGCGCTAGCACGCATCTTGGTGGCAGTCTGCTCAACAGCAGATACGGAAAGTGGCAAGTACAGGTACACAGCCGGAGGTGCACGTCCCATGGCGTCCAATGTCAATCCCACCGTCAGGCGACGCCGGTTGGGCCAGGAGTTGCGCAGGCTCCGCGAACAGAAGGGCATGACGGCCGAAGAGGTCGCCGAGCGGCTGCTGGTCTCCCAGTCGAAGATCAGCAGGCTGGAGAACGGCCGCCGCAGCATCAGCCAGCGCGACGTCCGCGATCTGTGCGGGGTGTACGAGGTCGAGGACCAGCGGATGGTCGACTCCCTGATGGAGATGGCCAAGGACTCCCGCCAGCAGGGCTGGTGGCACGCGTTCGGGGACGTCCCGTACAGCGTGTACATCGGACTGGAGACGGACGCGGCGTCGCTGCGCGTGTACGACCCCCAGGTCATCCCGGGGCTGTTGCAGACCCGCCCGTACGCGGAGGCGCTCATCACCGGCGCGTTGCCGGAGACGCCCTCCGGTGACATCGACAACCGCGTCCAGGTCCGGCTGCGCCGACAGGAACGAATCACCGCCGTGGAGAACCCGCTGCGCCTGTGGACGGTCCTCGACGAGGCGGCGCTGCGCCGTGTCGTGGGCAGCAGGCTGCTGATGCGGGAGCAACTGGAGTCCCTGGTGGAGCAGTCCCAGCTGCCGCACGTCACGGTCCAGGTGATCCCCTTCGACATGGGCGCGCACCCGGGCCTCAACGGCCAGTACGCGATCCTGGAGTTCCCCGACGCCGCCGATTCCAGCGTGGTCTACATCGAGGGCGTCACCAGCGACCTCTACCTGGAGAAGGCGCAGGACGTTCAGAAGTACAGCGTCATGTACGAACACTTGCGGGCACAGGCCCTGAATGTGGACCAATCCCGGCAGTTCATCGCAGACTTGGCGAAAGAGTACGCACGCTGACGTCCTGGAGAAGCAAGGGACGCACGGTACACCTCCGCATCACGCCAGTGGAAGAGCCCGCTGGTATATGCCACCCGGTCGAGTGAACGGCCGGTCCGCATACCGATGTTGGCGAGTAGCGTCGATCAGGCCATCAAGGAACAACGTTGGCGCAAACCGTGCCGCGGGCTCCGCAGGGTGCCCTCCGGTCGGCGACAGCAACTCACCACTGGTCAAAGCGGAGCGAACATGGCAATTCAGCAAGGCGCCACGAGCACCTGGACGAAGTCCTCGTACTCCACTGGCAATGGCGCGTGCGTCGAGGTCAAGTCCCCGATTCACACGGCGATGGCGGTCCGGGACTCCAAGGTCCAGGCAGGCCCAACGCTCGCCTTCCCGGCCGACTCATGGAACTCGTTCGTGGCAGAGGTCAGCCGGGGTGCGTTCGACCTCGACTGATGCTTCACCGCTACTCCCCACAACTCCATAAGCACCGCAGGAAGAGCCCTCTCGACTGGCCCGCCGTCCTGGCCGAGGGGGCTCGGCCATGCCCGGCTCCGGTCACCTGAGCCGATCGACGTACAGGTCGGTCCCCGGCACGGTGGGAACGAACGGCGCCACCAACTCCACCCGCCCCAGGCCCACTTCACCGACCTCCTCCTCCAGCCCCGCGAAGTGCGCCTCCCAGCGGTCCCGTGGGTCCGCCTCCAGGAACCACAGCAGCGTCAGCCGTACGTCCACACCCTCGACCTGCTTGACGTACGTCATACGGTCGCCGGGCAGCGGGGTCGGGTGGAAGACGGTGACCATCGCGGCGGGCGACCCCGCGAGCCGCTCGGGCAGGTGCCGGGTGCTCAGCCACTCCAGCAACTCCGCCCGTGCTTCCGGGCTTTCGGCGTCGATGACCTGCAACACCAGCCCCTTGTACGGGTGGTCGAGCGCGTGGAAGTCACGGGGGCCGACGGCGCCGTCCCGGTAGACCGTCGTCTCGTGGTCCTGGAACGCGGTGAAGACATGGGTACGGTCGTGGCAGACGCGTGCGTCGCGGTTGAGGCGTTTGTTGATGCCCACGGTCCAGCGCATGTGGTCGGCGTAGCGGCCCTGAGTGATCCAGTACGTGGAGAGGTAGCAGCCCGCCGTCACCGGCTGTGCGACCGCCGACTTCTCCGGGTACCGCAGGAGTTGGAGGTCCCGGGTCGCGACCCAGCGGCGGCCGGAGAACATCCAGGGCATGGCCATCGCGCCGGCGATGAAGTGATCGTCTTCGTACCAGCGGTTGTACGCGTACTCGTGGCCCGGATGCGGTTCGACCATGGTGATGAGCGCATGGCCGGGGTGGACTCCGTACGGGCCGAGGGCCGCGAGTTCGGCATAGACCTCGCTGCGGGTCTCCTCGTCATGGGTTTTCTCGCTCATTCCCTTCCCCTTCCTCTCTCGCCCTCGCTCTTCCTTCCTCCTTCGGACGCCCATACTCTGACGCCCCGTCAGACAATCCGCCAGAGCCGGGGAGGGCTTCGATGTCGCTGCTCACAGGGAAGACCGTGGTGGTCTCGGGCGTCGGCGCCGGGCTGGGGCGGCAGGTCGCCGCGGCTGTCGTGCGGGACGGGGGGAACGCCGTGCTCGGGGCGCGCACCGAGGCGCACCTCGTGAAGACCGCCGCCGAGCTCGATCCGGACGGGACGCGTACGGCGTACCGCGCGACCGACATCACCGACGAGGAGCAGTGCCGGGCACTGGCCGCGCTGGCGTGCGAGCGGTTCGGGCGGATCGACGGGGTCGTTCATGTCGCCGCCTGGGACAGCTACTTCGGGGGGATCGAGGACGCGGACTTCGAGAGCTGGGCGGGTGTCGTCGATGTGAATCTGCTGGGCACTCTGCGGATGACGCGCGCCTGTCTGCCGGCGCTGAAGGAGCGGGGCGGGAGTGTGGTGTTCATCGGTACGCAGTCCGCCGTGGCCGCGCCCTCGCAGGTGCGGCAGGCCGCGTACGCCGCTTCGAAGGGGGCGTTGACGAGCGCGATGTACTCGCTCGCACGGGAGCTCGGGCCCCATCGGATACGGGTCAACACCGTTCTGCCGGGGTGGATGTGGGGGCCGCCGGTCGAGGCGTACGTGCGGTTCACGGCGCAGGGGGAAGGGGTGGCGGAGGACGAGGTGCGGCGGCGGCTCGCGGAGCGGATGGCGTTGCCGGAGCTGGCCACGGACGGGGATGTGGCGGACGCGGTGGTATTTCTGGCGTCGGAGCGGGCTCGGGCCATCACCGGGCAGTCGTTGCTGGTGAACGCGGGTGAGTTGATGCGGTAGCCGATATTCCGCCAATCTTTCAGTGGTCGCGCTGAGTTCATGGACATGAACCAAGGTCAGTGCGGCGAACTTCTTTACTCCCTCTTGACCGTTCGGGCTGTTGTCGTTGCCATGCCATCGAATCGACGATGAGCGGGCGCTCGACGCCCCCGCTCGACTTGCTCGATGCCCCTGGGAGGGAGCACATGAACGGCCTCGACTGGACCGTGCTCATCGCGTACTTCGGTGTGATGGTCGCGATCGGTGTCTGGTCCCACAAACGGGTCGACAACGTCAGCGACTTCTTCACCGCGGGCGGGAAGATGCCCTGGTGGCTGTCCGGTATCTCCCACCACATGTCCGGATACAGCGCGGTGATGTTCACCGGTTACGCCGGCATCGCCTACACCTACGGCGTCACGTCGTTCGTCACCTGGTCCTTCCCCATCGCGCTGGGCATCGCGATCGGGTCCAAGCTGTTCGCGCCGCGCATCAACCGGTTGCGGTCGCGGCTCCATGTGGCGTCCCCGCTGGAGTACCTGAAGAACCGGTACGACCTGAAGACCCAGCAGGCGCTGGCGTGGTCCGGGATGCTGCTGAAGATCGTGGACGTGGGCGCCAAGTGGGCCGCCATCGCGACCCTGTTGTCCGTCTTCACGGGCATGTCCCTCAACCAGGGCATCCTCATCACCGGCAGCATCACGGCGGTCTACTGCACGATCGGCGGCCTGTGGGCGGACGCGCTGACCGAACTGGGCCAGTTCGTCATCCAGTTGCTGGCCGGCGTCGCGATGTTCGTGGCCGTGGTCATGAAGCTCAACGACAAGGACATCGGCTTCCTCGGCGCCTGGGACGAGCCGGAGCTGCAGGGCCACGGAGAGCCGCTGGTCGGCCCCTACGGCACGGTCTTCCTCCTGGCCTTCCTCTTCATCAAGCTCTTCGAGTACAACGGCGGCATGCTCAACCAGGCCCAGCGCTACATGGCCACCGCCGGCCCGAAGGAGGCCGAACGCTCGGCGAGGCTGTCCGCGATCCTCTGGCTGGTGTGGCCGGTGGTCCTGTTCTACCCCATGTGGATGTCGCCGCTGCTGGTGGAGTCGCAGAAGCCGGACGGCTCCGACTCCTACGGTCTGATGACCGAACAGCTGCTGCCGCACGGCCTGTTGGGCCTGGTCATCGTCGGCTTCTTCTCCCACACGATGGCCATGTGCTCCTCCGACGCCAACGCGATCGCCTCCGTCTTCACCCGGGACGTGGCACCGGTGATATCGACGCGGGCCCGGAACTGGAGCCAGCGGTCGGGGCTGATCGCGGCACGGCTCGCGACGGTCGTCTTCCTCGGTCTGTCCATGGCGGCGGCCACGCAGGTCAACTCCCCCGCGTTCAAGGACATCATCACCGTCGTCATCAAGTGGGTGGCCGGGCTGATGGGTCCGATGGCGATCCCGATGATGCTGGGACTGCTGCGGCCGTTCCGGCGGTCGGGGCCGACGGCGGCGCTGGGCAGCTGGTCGATGGGGCTGCTCGCCTTCTGGCTGGTGAACTACCCGATCAACTGGAACGTGGAGGGCGGGGTGCCGCTCCAGTACCAGGTGTCGATCCCGCTGGCCGTCTCGCTGGTGCTGTACATCCTGATCGGCTTCCTGCGGCCGGAGGACACCCCGGAGCGGCTGGCGATCATCGAGACGGTGAACACGGACGGGGACGAGGGCGGGAGCGCGGCGGTGCGGGTGCCGGTTCCTGCGGATGCGGTGCCGGGCAAGGACTGAGGGTGCGGGTGGGTGGGGGTGGCTCTGGGTTGTTCTCGCCCCCGCCGCCCCTACCCGTCCCATCCCTCCCCCAGAGGGGGGGACCCCCACTGGGGGCTGCGCCCCCAGACCCCCCTTTCGCGCTGAAAGCGCTCGTCCTCAAACGCCGGACGGGCTGGAAGCACGGGCCGAGACGGGTGGGGAACTTGCCCCTTACGCCCGTGGGTACCGTGTGAGCCACCCCGGAGACGACCCCGCCGGACCGTGCAGAGCCGGTCCCTGGGTCATCTCCATCGCGAAGTCGTCAGCGAGGACCAGCATCGTCGGTCGGCCCTCCAGCTCCGCCAGCCAGGCGGGCGGAAGGGCCGTCTCGCCGTGCATGGCGCCCAGCAGGCCGCCGGTCAGCGCCCCGGTGGCGGCCGAGGGGCCGCCGTGGTTGACCGACAGGGACAGCCCGTGGCGGACGTCCTCGCCGACCAGCGCGCAGTAGACCGCCACGGACAGGAGGCCCTCCGCCGTGCCGGCGCCGGCCAGGTCCGCGACCCGTGCGGGAGACGGGATGCCCTGGCGTACGGCGCCCAGGGCTCGCTGGAGGGCCTCCGCCACCTGCTGGTGGCCGGGTCTGGCCGTCAGCAGGGCCAGCGCCCGCTGCACCGCCGCGTCGAGGCTCTCGCCGCGCGCCAGGCCGTGCACGATCACGGCGTACGCGCCCGCCGCCAGGTATCCCGTCGGGTGACCGTGGGTCTGCGCGGCGCACTCCACCGCCAGCTGCATCACGAGCTGTGGCTCCCAGCCGACCAGAAGCCCGAAGGGGCCGGAGCGGGCCGCCGCCTCCACCCCTGCCTCACCGGGGTTCTTCGGCGCGTCCAGGGTGCCCATCGTCTCGTCGCCGAGGCCGAGCAGGCAGGCGAGGGCCGGGTCGCGGCGGGCGTACAGCCACTCCTCGCGGGCCAGCCAGCCGTCCTCCTTGCGGCGCTCGTCGGGCCCCCAGTCGCTCTGGGTGGCCGCCCAGCGGCGGTAGGCGCGGTGCAGGTCGGTCGGCGGGTGCCAGGCGCCGGTGTCGCGGCGCACCTGGGCGCGGATCAGGCCGTCCAGGGTGAAGAGGGTGAGCTGGGTGAGATCGGTGATCGCGCCGCGTCTGCCGTACGCGAAGGCCAGATCGGTGAGTCCGTCCGCGCCGTACGCCTCGTGGATGGAGTCGAGGGTGAGTCCGTCGAGCGGGGCGCCCAGGGCGTCGCCGAGGGCCGCGCCGAGCAGGGTGCCGCGGACCCGGCTGCGGAAGTCCTGCTGTTCGGAGCGGCCCCAGATGGCGCCGGACGCGGCACCGGTCACGCCACCGGATGTCATCACACCCACCTCGGACCTCCCTCACAGCATCGTTCGTACGATTGACAGCTCAGCACTGTAATCGACCGGGAACGGTCCGTTCAGGGCCCGTATTGGTATGCGGAATGTGACACGAGTGGGCATGACTCGGCACCAGTGATCCCGGCTGGTCACCAAACGAGAGCCTTACGCCGTCCCTCACACTCCCCTCACACACCTCACGCCGCTGACCCCGCTCACGTCTTCCATTCCTCCCACGCATCCCACGCCTTCGTCATTTCGCGTGCTGCCGGCCGAGGGACCCCTGGATGTCCGGTTGAGGCGTCCTTCGGTCTGGCTCAACTCCCGCACGGGGACGGGGAGACGGCGCCCGAACCGATCCATAGAGTTGGACCATGACCTCAACAGGTACCCCCCACCCCACCCGTACCGTCCACCCCCCACATACCGCGCTCACCCTCGCCGCGACCCTGCTGACGGCGACGGTCGCGCTCTACACGGCCCTCGTTGCGCTCGGCAACATCACCGACTTCGACTCGAACCAGCAGTTCGTGCGTCATGTCCTCGCGATGGACACCACGTTCAAGGACGACGACCTGATGTGGAGAGCCATCACGTCGAAGGGCCTCCAGGACACGGCGTACGTCGCGATCATCGCGTGGGAGACGCTCGCGGCACTCGTCCTCATCGCCGGTACGTGGCTGTGGATCCGCCGTGACCTCGAACAGGCGCGGCGCATCGCGACGTACGGCCTGCTGATGCTGATGCTGCTGTTCGGCGCCGGTTTCATCGCGATCGGCGGCGAGTGGTTCGCCATGTGGCAGTCGGAGGACTGGAACGGTCTGGACGCGGCGACGCGGGTGTTCACGCTGAGCGGGCTGGTGCTGCTGGTGATCCACCTGCCCACGGGTACGTCCCGGAACGCCGTTCCCGACGACAAGTCGTAGGAACGGCACCGCCTACTTGACGACCGTCACCACGGTCCCCGCGGTCCCGAAGGCCCACAGGGCGGTGCCGTCCGCCTTGGACATCCGGATGCCGCCCGTCCGAACGCCGGACGCGGGCTGCGGTGAGGCGCCGTCGACGGCGTTGGAGAAGGCGATCGAGAGCCCGGAGCCGGTGGCGAAGAACATGACGTGTTCGATCTCGACGCCGTCGGAGCCGGTCCGGGCCTCGTCCCGCTGCCCGACCGAGTACGTCCCCGGGTCCGGGCTCACCGAGCCCGGCCACACCGCGAACGTACGGCGGGTCTGCTCGCTCGCGTCGACGAGCCAGACCCGCTTCTGCCCGAGCGAGTAGACGACCCTCCGCCCGGTCCCGGACCCGTCGGGCACAGCGACCTCGGCGGGCTGGCTGGGCTTGGCGGAGGGTTGCGCCGAGGCGGACGCGCTGGGCCTGGCGGCGGCGGTGGCGTGGGGCTGCGGACCCTGCTCGGCCTTCACCGCCAGCACGGCGACCGCGGCGATCGCGCCCAAGGTCAGACCGGTGACCCAGACCGATGAGGGAAGCCGTCGGGCAGCCACGGTCACGCATCTCCTCAGCAACAGAACCCGCCGCCGGGTCCTCCGCCGGGGGTCGGATCATCGTACTCCGACGCGCATGCCCTCCCTGGACGGCCAAGGGCCGGAAAAAGGGCCAGGAAAGGGCCGGGAGGGAACCGGCGGGCGGCGTGGGTGTCAGTCCTGGCGGACGACGTTGCGGCCGGGGCCGCCGCTGAGGACGTCCTTGCCCGGACCGCCGTACAGCTTGTCGTTGCCGCTGTTGCCCTGGATCGTGTCGTTGCCGCTGTTGCCGTACAGGATGTCGTTGCCCGGGCTGCCGTAGATCAGGTCGTTGCCGGTACCGCCGCGGACCGTGTCGCTGCCGTCGCCACCGGTCAGGGTCTGCCGGCCCGCGCCTCCGTAGATGAGGTCGTTGCCCGGGCCACCGTCCACGCGGCTTCCCTCGCTGTCGACGGAGATGGTGTCCTTGCCGTCCTGACCCCAGACGCGCCCCTTGCCCTGCACGGTGATGTTGTCGTTGCCAGGTCCGCCGTAGACCAGGTTGCCGTCCTTGCCACCGGTCTGGAGCGAACTGTCGTTTCCGGCGCCAAGGTCGATCGCGACTGCGTATGTGCCCTGATCGGGGTACCTGTTGACGGTGACGGTGTCATTGCCGTCGCCGAGTTTCATGGCCAACGCCACATACTCCGCGTCGCTGGCATAGGCGTACAGTTCGCAGGAGACTTTGGTGCGGTCTGCGGGGTCCCAGTAGCGGCAGGAGTCCCCGGGAGCATCGATCGGAACCACGTCGTCGATGGTGAAGAAGAGGGCGAGTGACATGCCGCCGTCAATCGTCGCGTCGACTTTCGCCTTGTTGGTCTGACCCGGCGCCGCTGTGTAGACGAAAGAGATGCCGTCAGGGCCCCTCGTCACGGTGGCCGCCGGTTCCGCGGCGCCGGCGGTGGCGGGCAGGGCGACCAGTGCGGTCAGGCCGGTGGTGACGGCCAGGGTCAGGGCCGAGGCCACGCGGAGCGCCTTGCGGCTGAAGAGATGGCTTACGGGGCGAGCGGGCATTGCGCAGCCTCCAAGAGGATCAAGCGGTTTCAACACCCCCAGGTGACTCTCGACGCGTACAGAGGGTTGTGCGCAAAGAATCCCCACAGCCTCGCCAGAGTGATTGACGAGCAGGGTGGGGCGATCTACCTTCTGATCGACTTTCCGAACCTAGTTCGAAATCTCGGCCATTTCGCTTGCCTGGGCTACGCGTTCCACGTCCCCGTTCACCCCGTTCCCCCCTCCCCCACACACGGGGCGCGCAGCCGCTCACTCCACTCCTGGACCCGCATCCACCCCCTCGCCAGCACCCGCTTGGAGACAAAGATGAGCGCAAGACCCCAGCCGTCCCGCCGTCTCTTCCTCGGCATGGCCGCCACCACTCCCCTCGCCATGTCCGGCGTGATGACCCTGGGCGCCGGCACCGCCCACGCTGCCGACTCGGCTTACGTGATGTGCTACTTCACCGAGTCGACGAGCCTCGGGCTGGGCACCGACTACGGCCTGCACCTGGCCGTCAGCACCGACTCGCTCAACTGGACGCCGCTGAACCAGAACAACCCCGTGGTCACCCCCACCGCGGGCGCCCTCGGTCTGCGCGACCCGTTCCTCATGCGCAAGCAGGACGGCACGTTCGTCGCCATCGCCACCGACCTCAAGGGCACGGACTGGTCGTACAACAGCCAGTACATCCACGTCTGGGACTCCGTCGACCTGCGCACCTTCACCGGCTACCGGCGCCTGAAACTTCACGACATGACCACGCACAGCTGGGCACCCGAGGCGTTCTGGGACGCGGGCCGGGGTCAGTACGCGGTGATCTACTCCTCCGTGAACTCCAGCGGCCACAACGTGATCATGGTGAACTACACCAGCGACTTCGTCACGGCGTCGAGCCCGCAGGTCTTCTTCGACCCCGGCTACGACGTGATCGACGGGGACATGGCGGTCGGGGTCAACGGCTACAACTACCTGTTCTTCAAGAAGAACCAGACCCTGGTGTCCGCCCGCTCCACCACCCTCAACCCGGGCAGCTTCACCGAGTACAGCGCGGGCGTGGCACACGGCGGCACGGAAGCCCCGACAGTCTTCAAGTCGCTGTCGTCGAACACCTGGTACCTCTGGGGCGACACGTACACGCCGAACGGCGTCTTCTACGCCTGGCAGACCTCCGACCTGGCCTCCGGCACCTGGTCCGCGCTCGACCAGAAGACGTACACCCAGCCGGTCAACTCCAAGCACTGCGGTGTCACTACGATCACGACAGCCGAGTACAACAACCTGCTCACCAAGTGGGGCTCCCCGGCCTGGAACCGCCTCAAGTCGTACAACTACCCGGCGCGTTACATCCGCCACGCCGACTACAAGGCCCGCATCGACGAGTACCCCTTCGACCTGTACACCGACTCGGAGTGGAAGCTCGTCCCGGGCCTGGCCGACAGCACCGGCGTCTCCTTCCAGTCGGTCAACTACCCCACCCGCTACCTCCGGCACTACAACTACGCCCTCCAACTCGACGTCAACGACGGCACGTCGACGTTCGCGGGCGACGCGACGTTCTACCGCACGGCGGGGTTGGCGGACAGTTCGTGGGCGTCCTTCCGGTCGTACAACAACCCGACGCGGTACATACGGCACTCGAACTACGTGCTGCGGATCGACCCGATCTCCACGACCACCGAGAAGCAGGACGCCACGTTCAGGGTGGGGTACTGACGGTCGGGGGCCCCGTCTCGCCGCCGATGCCGGTGCCGGGGAACTGTCCGGCACCGGCAACTCCGCACCTGTAGCAGTTCCGGCGGCTGTCCTTCGGATAACAGCGTCACTTCTGGGAGCCATCCCTGCGAGCGTGGGGATGACTCCCAGAGGTGTGGACGGCGGACACCGCGGGTGCGGGGAGCAGTCGGCGCCGGCCCCGAACTCCCGCAGCATGCGTGCTACCCGGGCGTGTTGGGCGCGGCGTCAGCAGGAACCTCATCGCGAAGGCCGTGGCGACGTTGGCGTCGCCCTGGGCGAGTTGGGCGGTGTGCGAGCCGGGCGGTCGTGATGGCCGGGAGCGCGCCATATGGGGCCGGAGTGCGGACAGACAACGGTGGGCGTGAAACTCGGCGGTCGGGTAGTCGCCGAGCGCCAAGTGCGCCGACAGAGCCAGGGAGTCCAGTCTCCGAGCAGAACACGAACCGGCCGCTGTTCCTGTTCGTCAATGTCTCCGCCACCCACGTCCCCCATGGTCACTACACCGGCGACAGCGTCGACTCCTGGCGGTCCCAGGCCGCCGCGCTCGCGTACGCGGACGAACACCTCGGGCGCCTCGTCGACGGGCTCACTGCCAAGAAGAGGTGGCTGATCATCATGTGTGCCGACCACGGCGATGCCTTCGGCGAGGACGGCTACCACGGCCGCGGCATCGCTCACCCAACGGTCCTGAACGTGCCGTTCGCGGCCTGGCTGTCACAGTAGGCGGCTACGCTCCCGGGCCATGACCGACACCTCCCAGCCAGAAGCTGTGCGCGACGCCTCCGTAGTCGTGGCCCGAGACGCGGACGGCACGGTCGCCGTCCTGAGTGCTGAATTCCCCCGGCACGGCGGCGAGTACGCGTTCCTGCCCGGGGGACGCCGGGAGCCCGGGGAGACACCGGAAGAGTGCGCGCGGCGCGAACTGCGCGAGGAGGCCGGGGTCACCGCGCGGACCTGGCGGTCCCTCGGCTCGTATGCCATCACCCTGGACTCCGCTGCCCACATCCACCTTTTCCTGGCCGAGGTCCTCACCTGCGGCCCGCAGCAACTCACCTCCAGCGAAAAGGACTTCAAGCTCATGTGGTGGCCGATGCCCGACGCGATCCGGGCCGCCACCGAGGGACGTTTTCTGCTGCAAGGGGGCCCGCTGGCACTGCTGCTGGCCCAGCAGGCCACCGCAGCCTGACGGGAGCGAAATCCCTGAGCCGAGCCGAGCGCCAGTTCCCGGTCCGGGCACGCCAGGCGGCAGGACGATGGCCGACCGGCGACTGCCGGTCCGCCACATGGCCTGGCCACGTCGTTCCGGGCATCCCGGCCCGCCGCACCTCCGTACGGCCCGGTTGTCGGTGCGCGCTGATACAACTCCTGCGTACCGACCCGACCAGCAGAGGAGACCCGTGGGCGACTGGGGAACCGGCAACTTCGAGAACGACACGGCCGCAGACCACCTGTCGATCCTCACGGACCGGCTCATCACCGAGGTGACGGACGCGATGGCCGGTGACCCGGTCGAGATCGAGCCCGACGAGTACTGGGGAGTCGCGGTGCCGGCCAACCTGGAGCTGCTGAGCCTTCTGGCGCGGCAGGGTTACGTGGGTGCGTCGCTGCCCGAGGCCGAGGTGGTCGAGGGGTGGAAGACGACGTACATGGCGGTGTGGGAGAGCAGTATCGACGGCTTGGCGCCCTCCTCGGGTTACAAGGACGAGCGGCGCACGGTCCTGATCCGTACCTTCGACGAGCTGGCCGAGCTCAGGAGGAAGGCGGACTCGGCCTGAGGCCTGCCGCCCCGGCGGGCCTCACCGTCCCGCAGGGCGAGGCCGAGCCGCCAGCAAGGAGTCCAGCAGTGCCGGGAGGCTCCGGGGGAAGTCCGCGGGGAAGTCGTGCCCGACGCCGGGAATGGTCTCCAGCGTGACGTCGGCGCCGGCGTCGGCGAGCACCTTGTGGGCGTCGAACACCTCGGGGGTGACGTCGTCGTCCTGCTCCCCCACCAGGATCCGGCCCCGCACCGCGCTCCCCGCAGCCCTTGCCCGCCATTCCCCGTCGAGGTGTGCCGGGGTGAGTGCCGGGCCCAACGCCAGGAATCCGGAGGGCCGTACCGCTGCGTCGGACAGGGCCCACAGCACGGCCACCCGGGCGCCCGCCGAGAACCCCGCCGCCAGGAGCGGCAGGGAACGGTCGGTCGCGTCCAGCTCGGCGAGGGCGGCGGTGATGTCCCGGATGCCCAGGCCGGTGTCGGGCCAGCTGCGGTAGAGCGGGGTCGATCGCTGGGAGGAGTCGACGGCTACGAGGACAAGGCCCGAGTCCACCGCGGCCGCCCACTGTTCCGCGGCCAGAGTCGCGGCCTGGTCGGCGCCGTGCAGGGCGACCAGAACACCTCGGGCGGCGCCTTGCGGCCGTCGTACGACCGGGGGAAGGGGGACTCCGGTGGCCGTCACGTGCCGGGCCGTGGACTCGCGCAGCAGAGGGGCGAACCCTTCGAGGTCACGGACGGCGGCCAGGTCGTCGTCATCGACGAGGATCGCGGGACTCCACCAGGCGCCGTCGGCGAGCGCGGCGCGCAGCTCCGCCAGCGCGTCCTCGGCACGCCCGGTGAGCGTCAGCAGACAGGCCGCGAGGTGTGCGGTGTCCGCACGGCGCGAGGGGATCCGGGGAGCCTCGTCCTCCACCGCTTCGAGGGCGTCGGCCAACCGGCCTTCGGCGTACAGCCGTGACACGGTCTCGTCGAGCGCGCGGTAGAGCGCAGCCTCGTTGGCCACGCTTGTTTGACCGTCCATCGGCATATCGAACCACGGCGCCGAGCGAGGGGCCCGAGGCGGATGCCCTTGCCTCGCGCTTCCCGGGTGAGACGGCCCCCGGCTCGATCCTGGCGTCCGACCCCTGAACCGCGCTCGACCAGAAGACGTACACCCAAGCCGGTCGACTCCGAGCACTGCGGCATCGAGACGATCTCCACGACCACCGAGAAGCAGGACGCCACGTTCAGGGTGGGGTACTGACGGTCGGGGCTCTTCCCGCCCGCCCACCCGCATTGATGCCGGAGGCGGTACGACCCGGGTGGGTCGTACCGTACCGTCGTCTTCATGGGATCGGTGCTTCATGTCATGACCGCGTGCAGCCCCCCGTCGACGTGCAGGATCTCGCCGGTGGTGGCCGGCAGCCAGTCCGACAGGAGCACCACGCAGGCCTTCGCCGTCGGCTCCGGATCGTGGACGTCCCAGGCGAGCGGCGGGCGGGTGCGCCAGATCTGCTCCATCCGGTCCACTCCGGGGATCGAACGCGCGGCCAGGGTACGGACCATGCCCGCCGCGACCAGGTTGACGCGGATGCGCCGTTCGCCGAGGTACAGCGCCAGGTAGCGGGCGACGGACTCGAGCGCGGCCTTGGAGACGCCCATCCAGTCGTAGCCGGGCCAGGCCAGGGCCGCGTCGAAGTCGAGGCCCACCACGGACGAGCCTTCCTCCATCAGGGGAAGGCATGCTGTGACCAGGGCCTTGAGGGAGTACGCCGACACTTCGAGCGCCGTCGCCGCGTCCTGCCACGACGTGTCGAGGAAGGCGCCGCCGAGCGCGGACCGGGGGGCGAACGCGATCGAGTGCACGATGCCGTCGAGACCGCCCAGGTGGCCGGCCACCGCGTCCTGCAACGCGTCGAGATCGCCACGCTCGGTGACGTCGAGACGGACCACCGGTGCGGGCATCGGCAGGCGCTCCGCCATCGCCTCCGTGATGGGCAGGGCCCGCCCGAAGGAAGTCAGGACCACCCTGGCCCCTTCCCGCTGGGCGATCCGCGCCACGTGGAAGGCGATCGAGGTGTCGGAGAGCACCCCGGTGATCAGCAGCCGCTTCCCGGCGAGCAGCCCGCCCGTCGGCCGGCCGGTCTCGGTCGAGGTGCCCTCGGCCCGGGCGTCCTGCGCCGACGTGCTCATACGCCCATCCCGAGACCGCCGCTGACAGGGATGAACGCGCCGGTGACGTACGAGGCGTCCGCACCGGCGAGGAAGCGCACCACGTTCGCCACCTCCTCCGGAGTGCCGGGACGGCCGAGCGCCGTCATGGAGAGGTACTCGGCACGCCTCTTCGGGCTGACGCCGGCCACCATGTCGGTGTCGATGAAGCCGGGAGCCACCACATTGGCCGTGATGCCGCGCCGCCCCAGCTCCCGGGCGAGCGAGCGGGCCAGGCCGGTGAGGCCCGTCTTGGAGGCCGCGTAGTTGGCCTGTCCCGGCGAGCCGAGCATCCCGGAGAAGGACGAGATGAAGACGAGCCGGCCCCACCGGCCTTCCAGCATGCCGGGGACGGCCCGCCGCGCCGACCGGAAGGCACCCACGAGATTGGTGTCGAGGAGTTCCAGGAAATCCTCGTCGGTGGTATGCAGTGCCAGCTTGTCCCGCATGATCCCGGCGTTCGCCACCAGGACCTGCACGGGGCCGTGTTCGGCCTCGATCTTCTCGTACGCGGTGTCCAGCGACCCGGGATCAGTGACGTCGCAGCGTACGCCGAAGAAGCCCTCGGGAGGTTCGCCCGACCGGTGCCCGACGGCGACCCGGTCGCCCTGTGCGGCGAAGGCGCGGGCGATGGCCAGACCGATGCCACGGTTGGCGCCGGTGACGAAGACGGACCGGCCCTCGGTCATGCTGTGCCTGCTTTCTGGAGGACCAGGACGGCGTTCTGCCCGCCGAACCCGAAGGAATGGCTGGTCGCGGTCTCGACGTGCTGCTCGCGCGGCGCACCGCTGACGACGTCGATGTCGATCTCGGGGTCGAGCTTGTCGAGGTTGGCGGTGGGCGGCACGAGACCGTGCTCGACGGTCAGGGCCGCGTACGCCACCTCGATGGCACCCGCGGCACCGAGCGCGTGCCCCGTGACACCCTTGGTGGAGGTCACCGACGGCCGGCCGAGCAGAACCCGGTTGATCAGCCGGGACTCCATCAGGTCGTTCAACCTGGTCGATGTGCCATGGGCGTTGACGTGGTCGACGGCCTCGGGGGCGACCTCCGCGTCGATGAGCGCCGACCGCAGGGCGCGTTCGACGCCCGCGCCCGTCGGGTCCGGCGCGGAGGCGTGGTGCCCGTCGGCGCTGGCGCCGTAGCCCGCGACCAGCGCGCGGACCGTGCCGCCCCGCGCTGTCGCGTCCCGCTCACGCTCCAGGACCAGCACGGCCGCCGCCTCCGCGGCCACGAAACCGCCGCGGTCCGCGTCGAAGGGGCGTGACGCCCCCGCCGGGTCCTCGGTGCGCCGGGACAGGGCGCCCATGCGGTGGTAGGCGGCCATCGGGGTCGGGCTGATCGGTGCCTCGGAGGCGCCGGCGAGCACGACGTCGCACATGCCGGACCGGAGCAGCTGCCGTGCGGTGCCGATCGCCGTGACACCGGAGGCGCAGGCCGTGGCGACCACGAGGTTGGGGCCGAGCGCCCGGCAGTGCATGGCGAGGTATCCGGAGATCATGTTGACCGGCCAGTTCACCATCACCAGCGGTGAGACCTGGTCGGCGCCCTCCTGGTGGAATGCGGTGTGGGCGTCCTCGTAGGAGGCGGTGCCGCCCAGCGCGTTGCCCATCACCACGCCGACCCGGGCGCCGTCCCACCCGTCCGGGTCCAGGCCCGCGTCGGAAAGCGCCTCCTTGGCTGCCACCAGGGCGAGTTGAGTGACCCGGTCCAGGCGCCAGGCCGTGGAGCGGCCGAGCAGGGCGTTGGCGTCGAAGCCGGGGACCCGGCAGGAGATGTCCACCGGGAGTCCGGCGAGCGCCGGGTCGCGCTGTGCGGTGGGGCGGCCCGACAGCAGCCGCTCCCAGTTGGCCGCCACCCCGATGCCGGCCGGGGTGACCAGGCCGATGCCCGTGATCGCGACGCGTGGGTCCCGTCCTACGGCCTCGGCCATCAGGCGTTCCCCGCCGCCGTGTTCACCAGCTCGAAGAGGTCCGAGACGGTGCCGCTGCTGTTGAGGTCCTCGGTGGGTATCACCACGCCGAGTTGCTTCTGCAGGGTCAGCGCGACCTCGATGAGCGCGAGTGAGTCCAGTTCGATGTCCTCCAGAACGGTGTCGGGCCTGATGTCCTCGCGCAGGACTCCGAACTTCTCTTCCAGGACCTGGGAGAGGATCTCGAAGGTGGGGGGCGTGAAGGTGCTCATCGCGACGGTGCCTTTCGGGTGGGGGGGAACCGGGCGCGGACGCGTCCGGGGGCGGGTGATGTGAACGTGCTTGCGGTGACGCGGACCTGAGCCGCGCCCGGTATGAACGTGCCGGTGGTTACGCGGACTTCAGCGCGGGCCAGGTCAGTGCCGTGGCCCCCCAGGTGGCGCCGCCGCCGAAGGCGGCCAGGACGACACGGGCGCCGGGGGTGAGGTCCCCCGTGTCGTGTGCGTGTGCCAGGGCGAGCGGGATGGAGGCCGCGGCCGTGTTCCCGACCCGGTCCAGATGGATCACCAGCCGTGCCACGGGGATGTCCAGTTGCTCCGCGACGGCGTGCAGGATGCGCAGGTTGGCCTGGTGGCCGACCAGCCGGTCGACGTCGTCCGGCTGCCATCCGGTGTGGGCGAGGGCGGTGCGTGCCGATTCGGTCATACGGGTCACCGCGTGCCCGAACACCTCCCGGCCGCGCATGGAGAAGTAGCGGTCGGCCGGATCGGCGTCGGGGTGCGGGCGGGGTTGCTCCGAGCCGCCGGCCCGTACCGTGATCAGGTCGGCGAGCGAGCCGTCGCTGCCGAGGACGATCCGGCCGAGGGTGCCGGGCTCACCGGGCTCGCCGGCGCGCAGCACCACGGCGCCCGCACCGTCGCCGAACACGACGGCGCTGGAGCGGTCCTGCGGGTCGATGAGGGTGCTGAAGGCCTCGGCGCCGATGACGAGGACCTGGTCGGCGGCGCCGGACGCGATCATTCCGGCGGCGGTGGTGAGGGCGTACAGGAATCCCGTGCAGACGGCGGAGACGTCGAAGGCCGGGCGTCCGGTGAGACCCAGGCGGCGGGCCACCTCGGGAGCGGTGGCCGGGCAGGGGCGGTCGGGCGTGGTGGTGGCGAGCACCACCGCGTCGACGTCCGCCGTGCCCGCCGACTCCAGGGCCCGCGCCCCGGCCTCGGCGGCGAGGCGGGAGGTGGGCATGCCGGCGGAGACGAAGTGCCGGGTGCGGATGCCGGTGCGGGTGCGTATCCACTCGTCCGAGGTGTCCATACGGGCCGCGAGGTCGTCGTTGCCGACCACGTTGGGCGGCAGCCACGCACCGATGCCGCTGATGACGGCCGCTCTCACGCGCGACCTCCCCTGCCGAAGGCGTCCCGATCGTCACCCTCCGCACCGACGCGTGCCGTAGCGGCGCCCGCCCTGCCCTCGTTGACCAGCTCCTCCACCCTGATCGTGGCGTTCGCGGTGTCGGTGAAGTGCACGGCGTGCCAGCCTGCCTGTTCGGCGCCCGCGCAGTTGACCGCGAGATCGTCGACGAGCACGCACTGTTCGCCGGGCACCCCGGCCCGCTCGGCGGCCCTGCGGAAGATCTCCCGCTCGGGCTTGCGGCAGCCCGACTCGTACGACAGCACCACCGCGTCGAAGAGTCCCTCGGGCGGCACGGTCAGCCGCCAGTGGCGGTCCCAGGCGGGCGGCATGTTGGACAGCAGCCCGACGAACACTCCCTGTCGGCGCAACCGGTGCAGGGTGTCCAGCCAGGGCTGGTTGACCGCGCGGTCGGCGAACCAGCGTGCGGGGTAGTCACTGAGGTCGACGTGGATGCCGCTGTGCGCCGCGAGGGTCTCCTCCATCCGACGCTCCCAGGTCTCCTGGGTGAGCAGCGGGGTGTCGAGCGGTGCCATGCCGTCGTCACCGGCCCCGCAGTCGCGGGCCACCTGCCGCATTGCGGCGAGGAGCGTGGCCGAGGGCACCCCGAGCCGGGCGCAGAAGGGCTCCAGCGTCTCGGCCACCGGCGGGGTCAGTACGCCGCCGTAGTCGGTCCAGACCGCGCGCACGGGTCCGGTCACCGGCGCCATCAGAGCTCCTCCGCGACGCCGACGGCTATCTCGCTGACGACGGTGCCGTCCTGCCGGAAGCGCACGGCGACCTCGTCGCGGGTGCGGCGCACGGCGGCGACCCGGACCGGGGCGTCGAGTTCGGCGAACCGGGCGAACCTCGACCGGTAGCCGGTGATCCGCACGCCGGTGCCCGCCGCGAGGAGCGCGGCCTGCCGGGCGGCCTCCATGAGGATCATCGCCGTGTAGTGGTCCTGCGGGTGGTCGAAGTGCGTACGGTGCCCGGACCCCACCGCCACCACGGCGGACACCCCGCCGGCCACGCGGCGGGCGTCGGCGAGCGCCACGTTGGCGGGATCGCGGCGGGCCACGTCGGAGGGCGGCACGGGCGTGCCGGGCGGTACGGCGGGCAGCGAACCGGACAGCGGCGGCGCCGACCTGCGGTGGTAGCGGCGGACGATCTCCGCCTCCTCACCGGGCGAGTAGCGGGCCGAGATGTCGCAGCGGCCGAGTACCGCTCCACCGAGCGAGAGCTCAAGGACGTACCGCGCGGCGCGTACCGTCCCGGAGCGGATCTGGCTGCGGGTGACGGCGGCCTCGATGTTCAGCTCGCGGGGCCGGTCGTGCGGCGGGAGCGGGGTGTCGCCGGTGAGGGCGAGCGTCCATTCACTGACGTGGAAGGCGCTGTCCCTGGCGACGCCGAGGCCGCGGTGGGCGATGCAGGTGGCGAACTGCCGGCAGCACTCCAGGAGGAGCATGCTGTCGGGGCGGTCGGCGGCCGGGCCGGTGTGGTCGCCGAAGTAGTAGTGTGCGGGCGGCAGTTGGGCCGCGGCGAGGTAGGTGTCGGCGGACAGGTCGGCGTAGTCGGTGAGGAAGACCTCGCTGACCGCCCAGCGGTGGACGTCGACACGGTCGATCGTGCGACGGTGGGAGAGTGCGGGGGCGGATGTGACCGCGTCCGGGGCGAGGGCGCTCTGAGGGAGGGGCATCGTGTGCTGCTCCTTGGGCAGTGGCCGGGCTCGTGGCTCACATTCTTCGAACGCCGAACAGCCGTCAGCCAGAGCTTTCTGCCACCTGTGCGGCTTATACCCTTGAAATCGGTACCACCACCCGGCGGCCAAAAGCCCCTTTTGCCGCTCTTCGTGCCCGTTGACAGAACCTCACGTCATGTCGACGAGGCATCAGCGGCGGGGTCGAACGGCCGCCGCCGGCCGGAGCCGCCACCGGAAAGATTCCTCAGGGTGGTGCAGGACTCAGGGGTATCAGGCGCACCACGTCCCACCCTTTGATTTCGTGCACGATGGCCATCCGGCGTGAACCGGCCACACGAGCCGACGTGGCGCCCCCCCCCCTGAGCGCAGGAGGTGTGACGTTCACCGTGGACAGCGAAGCACTGGTCGTCGGCGCGGGGCCGACCGGCCTGATGATGGCCACCGAGCTGCTCCGCCGCGGGATCGACACCAGAATCGTCGATCGCGCGGCCCGAAGGAACCCCCATGCGAAGGCGGTCATCCTCCAGCCGCGCGCGCTGGAGGTGATGGCCCGCCTAGGCCTGGAGGAACGCGTCCGTGACGCCGCCCTACCGGTCGTCGCCGCCAACTACTACACCCGTGGCCGCCGTGTCGCCCGTATCAACTTCCGTGGCCTGAAGGGCAGTCGCTTCGGAACCCCCCTCTCCCTCCCGCAGAACGAGACCGAGGGACTGCTGCTCGAAGCGCTGCACGAGGCGGGCGGACGGGTCGAGTACGGCCATCGGCTGACGGCCCTCGCCCAGGACGCCGACAGGGTGGAGGCCGACCTGTCGGGGACCGTCCACCGCACGGGCCGGCTGCTCGGCTGCGACGGCGCGCACAGCGCGGTCCGCGAGCGGCTCGGCGTCGCGTTCACCGGGCCGACCTACCCCCAGTCGTTCGTCCTCGTCGACGGGGAGTGGGAGACCTCCCTCGCACCCGCCGAGGCGCACTACTTCATGGGCCCCGCGGGCGTGCTGGTCGTCGTCGGTCTCCCCGGTGGACTCATACGTGTCTTCGGCAGCGCCCCCGAAGGCGCCACCGAGGAGAACGTCGAGGAGACCGTGCGGGCGATCGCCGCCGAGCGCAGCCCGGTTCCCCTGGAGCTGGCCTCCGTCAGCGGCTCGGGCCACTTCCGCGTCCACCGCAAGATGGCCGACCGGTTCCGCGAGGGGCGGGTGCTGCTCGCGGGCGACGCGGCGCATGTGCACAGCCCGGCCGGCGGGCAGGGCCTGAACACCAGCATCCAGGACGCTCACGAAGCGGCCTGGCGTCTCGCGGACGTGATCCGCGGCCGGCTGCCGGAGACCGCGCTCGGGGCGTGGGAGCGGGAACGCATGCATGTCGCGCGTGCCGTGGTCACCGACACCGACCGGCAGACCCGGCTGTGGACGTGGGGCGGCTGGCGCGAGCGGGCCCGGGACCTCGCGGCGTCCGCCGCCGAGCGCAGCGGTGTCCTCGACCGCGTCCTGCCGTCCCGCTTCGCGCAGATGGACCTGCGCTATCCCGCCGAGGGCCCCGCACTCGGGCCGCTCGGCCCCGGAACACGGCTGCCGGACATCCCCCTTCCGTCCGGCGGTCGCACCCACGACCTGCTGCGCGACGGGCGGCACACGCTGCTCGTCCTCGCGGGCCGCACCCCCTTCACCGGGCGGGACGTACCCGTCTGCGCCCACCTGGACGCGCGGACCGCGCGCGCCCTGGGCGCACGTCGCCCGGGAGCCGTGCTCGTACGTCCCGACGGCGTCGTCGCCGCGGCAGCAGCCCTCGCCGACCCCACCGCCCTGCGCCGCCTCGAACAGCTCCTGCCCGCCCGCCAGGGCGACCCCGGGACCACCGCCTCGCCCCACCGTTCGTAGCCCACGAGGAGAAGGCATGACCACCACCACACCGCACACCCTGAACCGCGTCCTGCTCGGCGGCCGGCTGGAGGTGTCCGCGATCGGCCTCGGCTGCATGGGCATGGCCGAGTTCTACGGCGACCGCGACGAGGCCGAGTCGATCCGCACCATCCACGAGGCCCTGGACCGGGGCATGGACTTCCTCGACACCGCGGACATGTACGGCGCCGGCCTGAGCGAGGAGATCGTCGGCCGGGCGCTGGCCGGCGGGCACCGCGACCGGGTCACGCTCGCCACCAAGTGCGGGCTGATCCGGACCCCGGACGGCGTACGGGTCGACGGGAGCCCCCGGCACATCGCCGAGGCCGTCGACGCCAGCCTGAAGCGCCTGGGCACCGACCACATCGACCTGTACTACCTGCACCGGGTCGACCCCCAGGTGCCGGTCGAGGAGTCGGTCGGCGCCATGGCGCAGCTCGTCGCCGCCGGAAAAGTACGGCACCTGGGGCTCTCCGAGGCCGGTTCGAGGACGATCCGCGCGGCGCACGCCGTGCATCCCATCACCGCGGTGCAGACCGAGTACTCCCTCGCCAGCCGCAACCCGGAGCGCTCGGTGCTGCCCACGGTGCGGGAACTCGGCATCGGCTTCGTCGCCTACAGCCCCTTCAGCCGCGGGCTGCTGTCCGGCGAACTCTCCGGGGCCGAGCTGGCCCAGGACGACATGCGGCGCGGTCTGCCCCGGTTCTCCGAGGACAACCTCGGCGTCAACCAGCGGCTGGTCGCCAGGATCGGCGAGCTGGCGTCCCGACTGGGCTGCTCACCGGCGCAGTTCGCGCTCGCGTGGCTGGTCGCGCAGGGTGTCGTACCGATCCCGGGGGCGCAGAAGCGTACGCACATGAACGAGAACGCCTCCGCGGGAGCCGTCGTCCCGACCCCCGAGGTGCTGCGGGAGGTCGACGAGCTCGCGCCGCCCGGTGCCTTCGCGGGCGAGCGCTTCCCCGAGCACCTGCTCGCCATGGTCCAGGAGGACTGAGAACGGCGGACGGGCCCGGGCGCGCTTCTCGGCGCTGCCCGAGCCCGTCCGCCGTCCGTCCGCTGTCACCAGGATGTGCCGCCCGCCCGCTCCGTGGGAGCGATGAGCCGGTCGGTGAGGGAGGTGAGCCGGCGCTGGGTGTCGGCGCTGTGGGCGAGACGGTGTGCCTGGGCCCGGCGGCTCTCGTTGTAGTACTGGCCGCTCGCGCCCCGAGCACCCTCGTCGAGGGCGTGCAGCACGGCGGCCGTCCCCTCGGCCACCGAGGACCAGGGACGCACCCCGGCCTCGACGACCATCGTGGTGTCCATGTAGTTCGCGGGGTGCACGCAGTTGACCCTGATGCCCTCGCGGGCGTACTCCTCCGCGATGGTGAACGTGAAGGCGGCCAGCGCGAACTTGCTGCGGGTGTACGCCTCCATGCCGTCGTAGCGCCGGGTGAACTGGACGTCGTCCGGGTCGAAGGGGCTCTGTCCGATCGACCCGATGTTGAGCACCTGTGCCGTACCCGCCGCGCGCAGGGGTGAGCGCAGCCCGCGGGTGAGGACCACCGGCGCAAGGTAGTTGACGGCGAACCTCAGCTCGTAGCCGTCCCGGCTCACTTCGCGGCGGCGTGCGTCACGCCCCGCGCCCACTCCCGCGTTGTTCACGAGCAGCCCCAGTGAGGGGTGCTCGGCGGCCACCCGCCGGCCCAGCTCGGCGGCCTCCTCCAGGGAGGCGAGGTCCGCGACGTACGGATGTGCCGTGCCGCCCGCCGCGCGCAGCTCGTCGACGACGGCGGCGCACCTGTTCTCGTCCCTGCCGTGCACCAGGACGATCCAGCCCCGGTCGGCGAGGGCCCGCGCGAGGCTCCGGCCGAGCCCGGAGGTGGCTCCGGTGACGAGGGCGGGGGCGCTCGGCGGCTGTTGTTCTGCTGAGCGCTCGGGTCGGCTCATGGGTTCGGTCCTTCCTCCGGCACGCTGGGCGTGCGGAGCTCGATGGCGACCATGACGAGAGTCCGGTCGGAGAGGTTGTGGACGTAGTGCCGCATGGGCAGGGACTCGCCGCGGTTGTGCACCACCTGTCCCGTCTCCAGCGACACCGCTTTGATCAACTCGCCGTTCTCGTCCAGGGATTCACCGTGCGCCCCGGAGAGCACGACGGTCACCCAGGGGTGGCGGTGGGTGTGGGCGGGCCGCTGCTCGCCGGGGGGCACGGTCTCCACCCAGCACTTGACGTGGTCCTCGTCGACGAGCAGTTCGGCGCCCAGCTCCTCCCAGGGTTCAAGCGGCATCCCGCACCTCCGTGCGCTCGCCGGAGGGGCGGGGCGCGGCGATCCGCGACAGCAGCCGCCGCGGGTTGTCGACCAGGAGGGTGTGCACGGTCTCCTCGTCGATGCCCGGCTCCTTCAGGAGGAGCGGCAGGACGCGCTCGAAGAGATGGACGTAGCTCCAGCCCGGATACACGCGTTCCCGCTGCTCGGCCGTCAGGTAGTCGATGTGCACCGGGTGGTCCTGCGAGACGAGCAACTGGGCCGCGTGGCCCGCCCGGACGAGCGCTGCCAAAGTGGCGTTGCGCTGCTCGTCGGGGGCGAAGGGCGTCATGCCGTAGCGGTCGTAGCCAAGGACGCAGCCGGTGTCCGCGAGGGCGCGCAGGCCCTTCAGGTCGGCCGAGTCCCCGGCGTGCGCGACGACCACGGAGCCGGCCGCCACGCCTTCCTTCTCCAGGAGCCGCACCAGGTGGACGCCGTTGCCCTCGAACGGGTCGCAGTGCACCACCACCGGTACGCCGGTGTGCCGGTGCACCTCGGCGACGACTGCGGCCATCCGGTGCGCGGACGCGTCCGGCGGGGTGCGCTCGCAGGCGAACTTCACCAGGCCCGCCCGGACTCCGCTGTCCGCGATGCCGGTGGTGACGTCCCGCAGGAGCAGCTCGATCAGCGGGTCGTCCGCCTCGACGGCGGCGCCGGGGCCCCGGAAGCGGGCGAAGAGCGGTATGCCGTCGACGCTGTAGACGCCGGTGGCGAGCACGATGTTCACCGGGGTGCGCTCGGCGACGGCACGCACCAGGCCGATGTCACGCCCCTGTCCGAGCACCGTCATGTCCACGAGGGTCCGCACCCCGGCCGCGTACGCCTGCTCCAATTGGCGCACGGCCTCACGTACTCCGGCCTCGCGGTCCCACAAGTGGGGGAAATTCGACTGGAATTCGGAACTCAACACGAAAAGATGCTCGTGCGCGAGCGTGACACCCAGGTCCGCCGCGGCGACCGGCCCGCGCACCGTCGGTACCGGGTCGTGCGGGAAGGGACTTTCCGTACGCACAGAGAACCGCCTCGGAATATGGGGGGCATCGGGATATGGGGGGCATCGGGACAACAGTCATTGCGCCGGGCAGGCCGACGCGCCCGACGACAACCATGGTGGCCCGCCCGCAAAGGCCTAACCAGGTGGTGTTCCAACTAGCATGAAACCTCGTCTCCCTGCCTCTGGCGCGAGCTGACAGCGTCGGTAGCGGCCGGGCGGTCATCTCCGGACCGGCCGACACGCACCCGTTCGCTCGTCACCTGGAGACAACCTTGTCCGCTTCCTCCTCCACCCCCTCTTCCCTGTCCGGCGCCCGTGTCGTGGTGATCGGCGGCTCGTCCGGCATCGGCAAGGCGGTGGCCCGGCAGGCCGCCGCCGCGGGTGCCCAGGTCGTCGTCGGCTCCCGCTCCCAGGACAAGCTGGAGCAGACCGCCAAGGAGATCGACGGCATCACCACCGATGTCGTGGACGTGACCGACGAGGAGAGCGTCGCCGCCTTCTTCGCGGGCATCGACTCCCTCGACCACCTCGTCGTCTGCCCCGGTGACATGGCCGTCGGCTCCGTCTACGACGTGTCCCTCGACGCGGTGCGCGCCGCCCTCGACACCAAGATCGTCGGCCAGCTGCTGAGTGTCCGGCACGCCGGCAGGAAGATCTCGGGCCAGGGCTCGATCGTGCTGATCGCCGGTGCGGCCGGCTTCAAGTCGTACGCCGACATGAGCGCGACCGCCGCCGCCAACGCGGGCATCGGCGGCATGGGCCGCTCCCTGGCCGTCGAGCTCGCCCCGGTGCGCGTCAACGTCGTCGTCGGCGGGATGATCGACACCCCGCTCTGGTCCTTCCTGCCCGACGAGGCCCGCGCGGGTCTCTTCGAGCAGACCGCGCAGAGCACCCCGGTGGGCCGCGTCGGACAGCCCGACGATGTCGCGGCAACGGTGCTCCACCTGCTGGAGAACACCTTCGTGACCGGCGCGGTCCTGCACATCGATGGCGGCGGCACGCTGTGAGCGAGGCGGCGCACGGCGGCGCGACGGGCCTGGCGGGGCCCGCCGCGCCGCCGCGGCCGCGGGTCGGCCGGATCACCGTGCTGCTGCTCGCCGCCGCCTGCGGTCTGTGCGTGGCCAACCTGTACTACCTCCAGCCGATCCTGCCCGAGCTCGCGGCCTCGCTGCACCGCACGCCCGGCTCGCTCACCTCGTCCGTCTCGGCCACCCAGTTCGGTTACGCCCTCGGCCTGTTCGCGCTGGTACCGCTGGGCGACGCCGTCGACCGCAGACGGCTGCTCACGGTCCTGGTGACCACGGCAGCCGCGGTGCTCGCGGTGATTCCCTGGGCGGACGGCGAGTTCCTCACCGGCCTGTTCTTCCTGCTCGGCCTGGTGAGCGTCGCCGCCATGGTGATCGTGCCGCAGGCCGCGGGCATGGCACCGCCCGAACGGCGCGGGCAGGTGGTGGGCACCGTGATGACCGGCGTCATCCTCGGCGCGCTGCTGTGCCGGACCTTCGCCGGGGTGGTGGCCGAACTCGTCGACTGGCGGGCCGTGTTCTGGGGTGCGGCGGCCCTGATGCTCGGTGTCTGCGTGATGCTGCGCCGCATCCTGCCCCCACAGCCCGCCGGAACGCCCCTGACCGCACGCGGGTACGCCCGGCTCATCGGCTCGCTGTTCTCCCTCGTCCGGGCACGGCCGGTGATCATGGAGCGCTGCCTGTACGGCGCCCTGGGGTTCGCCGCCTTCACCGTGCTGTGGACCGCCGTGCCGCTCCGCCTGATCCAGGAGCCCTACCACTACGGCTCCGCCGCGATCGGCGCGATGGGTCTGCTCGGCGCGGGCGGCGCCCTCGGCGCCAACCTGGCGGGCCGGTTCGCCGACCGGGGACGCCAACGGGCCGTCAGTGCCTGCGCGTTCGCGCTCATCGCCGTGTCGTTCGCCGTGGTGTCGGTCCTGTCGTCCTCACTGCTGGTGCTCGGCACGGCGATCCTCCTGATCGACTTCGCGGTCCAGGCCGCGCACATCTCCAACCAGACGACGGTCTTCGCCCAGGTCGGCGACGAGATGCGCAGCCGCGTCACGACCGTCTACATGACCTGCTACTTCCTCGGCGGTGCGGCGGGCTCCGCGCTGACGGGTCCCCTCTGGGCGCACGGCGGCTGGCCGGACACCGCCCTGCTCGGCTGTGCCGCGGGTGTCTGCGCCCTGCTCCTGCTCCTCGGCCACGCGGCGGTGCGCCGCACAGTGACCTCACGAAAGGCGATGGCCGCCACCGATGACTGACATATCCGATCCCGTCCTCGCCATGCCCGGCATCCCTGCGCAGGGCATCCCGGCGCAGGGCGTGCCCGCACAGGGCGTACCCGCGATCACTCCCGCCGACCCCCGCTACCTCTCCCTCACCACGCGGTCGCGCAACACGCGCTTCACCGGCCGGCCGGACCGGATCCATGTGCCGCGTACCGCCGAAGAGGTACGCCGGGTCGTCACCGCCGCCGTCCACGACGGGTCACGGCTCGCGGTGCGCGGCGGCGGCCACGGCCTGGAGGGCCTGGTGGACGACCCGGCGGTGCGCACCCTCGTCGACCTGTCCGAGCTCGACGACGTCACGTACGACGAGGACCGGGCGGCATTCGGCATCGGCGCGGGCGCACTGCTCGGCTCCGTCTACCGTTCCCTGTACCTGAACTGGGGCGTGGCCCTGCCCGGCGGCACCTGCCCGTCGGTCGGGCTCGGCGGCTATGTCCAGGGCGGAGGCTTCGGCGCGCTGTGCCGACGGCACGGGCTGATCGTCGACCACCTGGAGGCGGTGGAGGTCGTCGTCGCCGACGGCGCGGGTGAGGCCCGCACCGTGGTCGCCGCCCGGTCCCCCTCCGACCCGCACCACGATCTGTGGTGGGCGCACACCGGCGCGGGCGGCGGGAACTTCGGAGTGGTCACGCGCTACTGGTTCCGCTCCCCGGAAGCGGACTCGGACGCCCCGCGGGACGTGCTGCCCCGGCCGCCGAAGACGGTCCTCTTCGCTTCCGCCGAGTGGCCCTGGGAGACGCTGAGCGAGCGGGACTTCGCCAGGCTCGTCCGCAACCACGGCGACTGGCACAGCACGGAGGACGGCACGGACCCGACGTACGAGAGTCTGTACAGCGCGCTGTACCTCAACCAGCACGCGGTCGGCCGGATCGTCCTCGGCGCGCAGCTGGACGGCTCTGCCCCCGCCGCACACGACCGGCTCAAGGAGTACGTCGCCGCTGTGGGCAGCGGCGTAGGGACCCCGTGCCGGATCACGTACACGAGCATGCCGTGGCTGGGAGTCACCCAGCGGGACGTGGAGAACCGCGGGGAGCTGACCCGCTCGAAGAGCAAGGGCGCCTATCTGCGGCGGCCGTACTCGGCCGCGGAGACCGAGCTGCTCTTCCGGCGTCTCTCCGACCCGGACTACGACGGTCATACGACGGTGGTGCTGTTCTCCTACGGCCGGAAGGTCAACACGGTGGACCCCGCGGCGACCGCCGTCGCCCAGCGGGATTCGGTCCTCAAGAGCTACCTCGGCACGTATTGGACCGATCCCGCCGACGACGAGCGGCACATCCGCAGAATCCGGGAACTGTACCGGGATCTCTACGTGGAGACAGGCGGAGTACCCGTCTCCGACGCACGTACCGACGGCTCTTACATCAACTATCCGGACGTGGATCTGGCCGATCCGCGCTGGAACACCTCAGGCGTTCCCTGGCACTCGCTGTACTTCAAAGGGAATTACCCCCGTCTCCAGCGGGCCAAGGCCGTCTGGGATCCGCGGAATGTCTTCCGGCACGCTCTGTCGGTACGGGCGTCCGGCTGAGTCTCCGCCCGAACGGAACCGCACCCTGATCCGCTCCTCGACCAGATCACGGAAGCGGTCGATCAACCGGCTGTCCAGAGCGGGCTGGTAGACGACGAGGGTGGCGTCCACGCCCGCGAGCCGCAGCTTCACATAACCGAGTTCGATCCGCCCCAGGGTCGGGTGGTCGAAGCAGCGTACGGACGGCAGGGAGGGAGCGAGGTCGAGCCGCTCCCACAGTTCGCGGAACTCCGGGTGCTCGGCCTGGAGATCTTTGATCATCTTCGCGTATGCGGGATGGGCGAGCTGATCGGCGACCTGTGCGCGGAAGAGCGCCACCGCTTCGAGGGCGTCCTGCTCCCAGTTCGGGTACATCTCCCGGGCCTGCTCGTCGAACATCAACAGGAGAGTGTTGCGACGACTGTGCCCCATGGATTCGAAACGGGGAAACAGTGCACAGAATCCCTGATTCCATGCCAACACGTCGAACCGGTGATTCACAATGAAGGCGGGCAGCGGATCCTGGAATTCGAGGAAGGTCAGATATTGCTCCGGAATATGCTCCCGAGAGCACGGTGCCCGCCCTGCCGGCGGTAACTCGCCGGCCAGCCGGAACAGATGCCCGGTCTCCGTCGTATTGAGCTGCAAGGCCCGCGCCAGACCGTTCAACACCTGGCTCGACACCCTGATCCTGCGGGCCTGTTCGAGCCACGTGTACCACGTCACACTCACCCCGGCGAGCTGGGCGAGCTCCTCTCTGCGCAGGCCCGGCGTACGACGGCGCCCATACGAATTCTTGATACCGACAGCCTCTGGCGCTACGCGTTCACGTCGGTTGCGAAGGAAGGCGGCGAGCTCTTTCCTTTGCTGCTCGGTGATTGTCATGATGCGCTCCCCCTTAGATCATTCGCCCCATCGGACCGCAATGGTGCACCGCGACCCTACACCCTTCGACCATTGCGTGGGTGTAATAGGCACCGATCGCAGCTCCAGTAGGTATTCCATTTTTGCGGGCTTTTTTCGAAGATTTTTGACTTGCCGCGCGGTGAAACTCCGCCTTAACGCTCCCGACGTCTTCGATTCTCGCGGAGCGGGATCCGTGTTCGAGATATGGGACGAGATTTTACGCACTCGCCCCCCGACGTCGGTGGACCGGTGCGGGAGGCCGTCGGCCTGCCCCACGGAATCCTCGCTCACTCCAACACGGGCAACAGCTCCGGCAGATGCCCATCCGACAGAGCCGCCGCCCGCTGCCGCTCCTCCGTGACCTCCCCGTAGAGGGTGGTCCGGGGCCGGGCCGGACGTCCCGCCGCCTCCGCGACCGCGATCAGGTCCTTCACCGACTTGTACGAGCCGTACGACGACCCCGCCATCCGCGAGATCGTCTCCTCCATCAGAGTGCCGCCCAGGTCGTTCGCGCCCGAGCGGAGCATCTCCGCCGCGCCCTCCGTGCCCAGCTTGACCCAGCTGGTCTGGATGTTGGGGATGTGGGTGTGCAGGAGAAGGCGGGCCATGGCGATGACCGCCCGGTTGTCGCGCATCGTCGGGCCGGGCCGCGCGATGCCCGCCAGGTACACCGGGGCGTTGGTGTGGATGAAGGGGAGCGTGACGAACTCCGTGAAGCCGCCCGTCTGTTGCTGGATGCGGGCCAGGGTGCGGAAGTGGCCGAGCCAGTGGCGCGGCTGGTCCACGTGGCCGTACATCATCGTCGAGGACGAGCGGATGCCCAACTCATGGGCGGTCGTGACGACTTCGATCCAGGTCGCCGTCGGCAGCTTGCCCTTCGTCAGGACCCAGCGGACCTCGTCGTCGAGGATCTCGGCCGCCGTGCCGGGGATCGTGTCGAGACCGGCTTCCTTCGCGGCTGTCAGCCACTCGCGGATCGGCATCCCGGTGCGGGTCGCGCCGTTCACCACCTCCATGGGCGAGAAGGCGTGGACATGCATGCCGGGGACCCTCTCCTTCACCGCGCGCGCGATGTCGAAGTAGGCGGTGCCCGGCAGGTCGGGATGGATTCCGCCCTGCATACAGACCTCAACCGCCCCCACGTCCCAGGCCTGTTGGGCGCGGTCGGCCACCTGGTCCAGGGACAGCGTGTAGGCGTCGGCGTCCGTGCGGCGCTGGGCGAAGGCGCAGAAACGGCAGCCGGTGTAGCAGACGTTGGTGAAGTTGATGTTCCGGGTGACGATGTAGGTGACGTCGTCCCCGACCGCCGACTTCCTTACGTCGTCGGCGACTTGGCACAGCGCGTCCAGTGCGGGGCCGTCCGCGTGGAAGAGGGCCAGCGCCTCGTCGTCGGTCAGACGAGTGGGGTCGTCGGCCGCCGTGCGCAACGCCTGCCGTACGTCCGTGTCGATGCGCTCCGGCACCATCCCGGGCGCCGCGGCCTCGCGCAGGGCGCCCCAGTCGCCGTACACCTCGTCGAAGTCGTCGCGCCGGTCGGACGTACGGCCGTCGGTGTCGATGGTGGTGTGCAGGTCGGTGCGGCCGGACGACACGAACACCTCCTCCGGCTCCTGCCACGGGTGCCCCTCGACGATCGCGTCCTCGCGCGCGAGGCCCGTCTCGGGGTCGGCGAGTGCTCGTACGTGCGGGAGGAGGCGGGGGTCGAGCCAGGGCTCGCCGCGCTGTACGAACTCCGGGTAGACGCAGAGGCGTTCGCGCAGTTCGAAGCCGACGGCCGCCGATTTCGAGGCCAGTTCCTCGATCTGGGGCCAGGGGCGTTCCGGGTTGACGTGGTCGATGGTGATCGGGGAGACCCCGCCCCAGTCGTCGATGCCGGCGCCGATCAACCGCTCGTACTCGGAGTCGACGAGGTTGGGCGGGGCCTGGAGGCAGGCGCTCGGGCCCATGATGTGGCGTGCCACCGCCACCGTCGCGACGAGCTCGTCCAGTTCCGCGTCGGGCATTCCGCGCATCGCGGTGTCCGGCTTGGCGCGGAAGTTCTGGATGATCAGTTCCTGGACGGAGTGGTAGGCGCGCGAGATCCTGCGGAGCGCGAAGAGCGACTCCGCCCGCTCCTCGTACGTCTCGCCGATGCCGATCAGGATCCCGGAAGTGAAGGGGACGGACGAACGACCCGCGTCCTCCAACACCCGTAGCCGTACGGCGGGTTCCTTGTCCGGGGAGCCGTAGTGCGGGCCGCCCGGCTCGGACCAGAGGCGGGTCGCGGTCGTCTCCAGCATCATGCCCATGGAGGGGGCGACGGGCTTCAGACGCTGGAAGTCCGTCCAGGACATCACGCCCGGGTTGAGGTGGGGCAGCAGGCCCGTCTCCTCCAGGATGCGGATCGAGATGGCGCGGACGTACGCGATCGTGTCGTCGTAGCCGTGCGCGTCGAGCCACTCGCGCGCCTCCGGCCAGCGGTCCTCGGGCTTGTCGCCGAGGGTGATCAGCGCTTCCTTGCAGCCGAGGGCCGCGCCGCGGCGGGCGATGTCGAGGACCTCGTCCGGGGACATGAACATGCCGTGTCCGGCCCGGCGGAGCTTGCCCGGCACGGTCACGAAGGTGCAGTAGTGGCACTTGTCACGGCAGAGCCGGGTCAGGGGGATGAAGACGCTCTTCGAGTACGTGATGACGCCGGGGCGACCCGCGGCCTCCAGGCCGGCGTCCCGTACGCGGGCCGCGGACGCGGTGAGGTCGTCGAGGGCCTCGCCGCGGGCCTGGAGCAGCACGGCCGCCTCGCCGACGTCGAGGGCGACACCGTCCCGGGCACGTTTCAGGGCGCGACGCATGGAGTTCTCGGTCGGGCCGGTGGCGCCGGGGCGCTCGGTGGAACCGGTTCCGGAGGTCTCGGGAGTCGTCATCCTTCGAGCATACGATCGATGTGATCAGGTCCAGCAGGGGCCGCCCTGTCCGTTCGGGCGGCCGAACGTTACAGGGCGGCGCTTTCCCGTCCGGCCATGGTCTGCCGAGCCAGTAGCACCTGGGTATGACCACGGGCGTACGAGTACGGAGCTACGCGCACAGGGCTACAGGTAGGGGGCGTACCCGTCCAGCAGGCCGAGCACCTCCGCCTCCCCGGCCGGCGGCAGCTGCACCACGGTCTCCTCGATGCCCAGCTCGGCGTAGTGGGCGAGCTTGCCCGGGGTGGGCTGGACCGCGTACGGGACGACCTGGAGGGCGGCCGGGTCGCGGCCCGCGTCCGCCCACACCGACCGCAGTACGGGCAGTGACTCGGACAGGCCGCGCCCGCCGATCGGCAGCCAGCCGTCGGCGTACTCGCTGATGTGGGCGAACAGTTTCGGCCCGGCCGAGCCGCCGATGAGGGTGCGGGGGCCGACGACCGGCCCACGCGGCTTCTGCACCGGCTTGGGGTACGCGCTGCTGGCCCGCACACTTCCGAACTCGCCCTCGTACGCGGTCGGTTCGTCCGCCCACAGGGCGCGCATCAGCGCCATCCGGTCCCTGGTCAGCTCGCGCCGCGTACGCCATTCCACACCGTGGTCGGCGGCCTCCTCGACGTTCCAGCCGTAGCCGAGTCCGAGGGTGAAGCGTCCGCCGGAGAGGTGGTCGAGGGTCGCGATCTGCTTGGCGAGGTCGATCGGGTCGTGCTGGGCGACGAGCGTGATGCCCGTGCCGAGGGCGAGCCGCTCGGTGACGGCGGCGGCCTGGCCGAGCGCGACGAAGGGGTCGAGCGTACGTCCGTACTCGGGCGGCAGGTCGCCGCCCGCCGGGTACGGGGTGGTCCGCTCGACCGGTATGTGCGTGTGCTCGGGCAGATACAGCCCGGCGAACCCGCGCTGTTCCAGCTCACGGGCGAGTCGGGTCGGGGTGATCGTCTCGTCGGTGAGGAAGATCGTGACGGCTAGGCGCATGTCCATATCTGTACCGGCCGATGCCCCGTCTGTCCATACCGACCGGTCGGCATCGGTCGAACGTCACTCGGGCCACCCCTCTGTCTTGTCACGGCGATTCCCCTGTCTTGTACGGGAGTTCACTCCCGGGCACGAGAGTGGCCATGAAAGTGATACACGCCACCACTGCGTCACCCACGTCACACCCCGACACCCTGGGAGCGGCAGCATGTGCGAAGACGACCACGGAACCAGCGCCGGAGACGGCACGGGAAACGAGCTGGCCAGACGCGCTCTGTTCGTGACGGGAGCCGCCGCCGCGCTTACGTTGGGAAGCGTGACCTTCTCCCACGGCACCCCGGCCGCGGCGGCGGCCGACGGCAACGACGGTACGGAGACCAGGACCGTACGGGGCACGCTGCCCACCGGCTCCCCCGACTTCGTCTACCTGCCCGTCGAAATCCCGGAAGGCGTAAGGGAGTTGAGGGTCTCCTACAGCTATGACCGCCCCTCCGTCCCGGCCGGCACCGCGGGCAACGCGCTCGACATCGGTGTGTTCGACCAGCGCGGCACCGAACTGGGAGGCAAGGGCTTCCGGGGCTGGTCGGGCGGGGCCCGCACGGAGTTCTTCGTCCGCGCGGACGACGCGACGCCCGGCTACATCCCGGGCCGGGTGGAGGCCGGCACCTGGCACATCGCGCTGGGCCCCTACACGGTCTCCCCGCAGGGCCTCTCGTACGAGATCACCATCACGCTGACCTACGGCGAGCCCGGCGACGCCGTCGACCCGGTCTACCCGCCGGAGCGCGCGAAGGGGCGGGGCCGGGCCTGGTACCGGGGCGACTGTCACCTGCACACCTGGTACTCGGACGGCCGCCGAACCCCCGCCGAGATCGCGGCCCTGGCGCGGGCGGCGGGCCTGGACTTCATCAACAGCTCGGACCACAACACCCACTCGTCGCACGCCCATTGGGCCGCGGAGGCAGGCGACGACCTCCTCGTCATGGTGGGCGAGGAGGTGACGACCCGCAACGGCCACGTGCTCGCGCTCGGCACTGACCCGGGGACGTTCGTCGACTGGCGCTACCGGGCCCGTGACAACCGCTTCGGCAAGTACGCGCGCCGGATCCGCCGCGCCGGCGGCCTGGTGGTCCCGGCCCACCCGCACGCCACCTGCGTCGGCTGCAACTGGAAGTTCGGCTTCGCCGAGGCGGACGCGGTGGAGGTGTGGAACGGCACCTACTCGCCCGAGGACGAGGTGGCGCTCGCGGACTGGGACGGCATGCTGGTGGCGTCGGTGCGGGAGGGTGCCCCGGGCGGGCGCGGATGGATCCCGGCCATGGGCAACAGCGACGCCCACCGCGATCCCGACCCGGTGGGCGTCCCGCAGACGGTGGTCCTGGCCGACGACCTGACCCGGGAGGCGATCCAGGAGGGGTTGCGGGCAGGCCGCTCGTACGTCGCCGAGTCGAAGTCGCTCTCCCTCTCCTTCACGGCATCCGGCCCGAAGGGCGAACACGCGGACATCGGGGGCCGGTTGAAGGTGTCCGAGGACGCCCCGGTGACGGTCCGCCTGGAGGTGTCGGGCGCCCCGCGCTGCACGGTCCGCTTCGTGACGGACCAGGGCGTGCTGTTCACCAGCGCGGTCCTGCCGGTGGCGGGCGCGGGGGTCGTGGAGTGGCGTACGACGCCCCAGTACGCGGCGTACGTCCGGGCGGAGGTGCGGCACGAGGCGGTGCTCGCGCCGCTGCCCGGGGCGTTGGCCGCGTTCACCAACCCGATCTTCCTGGGGCGGTAGGCGGCTCGCGTCAGGCGTGGGTGCCGGTACCGGACCTGCGGCGCCGTACGACGTACACGGCACCGGCGCCGAGGACCACGGCCGCGCCGCCCACGCCGGCGATCACCGGGAGCGCGGAGGAGGAGCCGGTGTGGGCGAGGTCGCCGGTGGGGGTGGGGCCGGGGGTGACCGGTGCGGTGGTGCCGGTCTGGGGAGTGGGGGTGTTGCCGCCGGTGCCGCTGGTGGGCGTGGAGGTGGCTCCACCGCCGTCACCGTCTCCGGTGTTCGTACCGGGCTTGTGGATGGTGAAGGCCCAGTGGTCCCCGTATTCGCACACACCCTTGTTCTCGGGGAGACCATAGGTATCGGCTTCGAGATAGCCGCTCCCGATGTTCTCGTGTTCGAGTTCGGGGAACCTGCCGTAGGGCATGTTCTTGCCGACCTTGATGCGCACGGCGACGTTCGTCGTCCTGTGGGGGGCCACGTCGTAGTAGCCGAGCAACGAGCCGCCGATCTGCACCTCGTCCCACCAGACACTCTTCCAGGTACGGGACTTGGCATCCCACTCCTGGAGATTGACGTACTCCAGCACCTCGTTCGGCAACGTTCCGTCGGGAGCGTTGCCGTGCGCCATCCTCTCCAGCCCGACCTGCACCTTCTTGAGGGCGATGTCCGAGCGGTTCTCCAGCTTGAACGTGATCTCGCGCCAGGCACCGTCCGCGACCAGCTTGTTGGTCCCGGCGGAAATGGTGGTTCGCAGGATCTTGTCGTCCTTGCCCGGCTCACTGGGGCACTCCGGCTCCCCGTCGGCAGGCGGCACGGACACGGACGGGGAGGCGGACACCGACGGTGAGGCGCTCGCCGAGGCCGGAGCCGACGCGGACGCCGGACCGGACGGGGACGGCGACGCGGACTCACTCGACGCCGGCGCCGAGGCCGACGGGCTCGGCGACTCCGTGGCGTACGAGGTGGTCGCGACCGTTCCGGACAACAGCGCCGCCGGGATCAGCGTGGCGGCGACCGCCAGGGCAGGGCGTGCCAGGGCACGGCGAGAATTCATGAAATGACCCCCGGTGAAAGGAAGTGGGCAGCGCGAAACGCACGACATCGCGCAGGTTCCGCAGACACCTGTGTGACCTCTGGGGCGCCTCGATGGTTGTGGCGAACCATGGACGACTGCCGTTGATACGGTCCGGCCATGGCTGAAACACAAGGCACACAGGGCGCACAGGGCACCACCGTCACCGCGGACGACGTCGACCACGCCGTGCGCTCGGCGGTCAGTGCCCTGCGTGGGGCACAGGCTGCCGACTGGGGCGCCGACGCCGGTTCACTGGAGTGGGACTGCTGGGAGACCGTCGAGCACCTGGCCGACGACCTGTTCTCGTACGCCGCCCAACTGGGCCCCGAGAAGCCGCCGTTGGACACCCACATCCCCTTCGTGTGGAGCCGCAGGAAGCCGGGCGGCCCGGCGAACGTCATCTTCGCGGACCGCGAGTCGGGGCCGGCCGGACTGCTCCAGGTGCTGGAGGCGAGCGGCGCCCTGCTGACCGCCATCGTGCGGACCAGGCCGCCGACAGTCAGGTCTCACCACGTCTTCGGCGCGGCCGACCCCGAGGGCTTCGCCGCCATGGGCATCGTGGAGACCCTGGTGCACACGCACGACGTCGCCGAGGGCCTGGGCGTCGAGTGGATCCCCGACCCCGACCTGTGCGACCGGGTACTGCGCCGCCTCTTCCCCGACGCCCCGACCGACACCGAACGCTGGCCGACCCTCCTGTGGGCCACCGGCCGGGCGGAACTCCCCGGCCGACCGCGCCTCACGAAGTGGCGCTGGTACGGGGCACCCCGTACGCCCGAAGGGTCATAGGGCACGGATGCCGGCCGGGGGGCAGCTCACTCGGCGGACGCCAACTCGGCCACGACGGCGGCATGATCGGACGGCCAGACATCCCCGACCGGCCCGTCCCCCGCCCGCCGTACCGCACGCACATGCCCGAGGCCTCCCGGCCACGGCACCCCCACATGGATGTAGTCGATCCGCGCGCCGGGGCCGAACCCGGCCGCGACATACGGGTTGGCGGCGTCCCAGGTCGCCGACGGAGCCGCCGGATCGGCCAACTCCCAGGCGTCCATGAAGACTTGGCCGGGGACGGGCGGGGCAGTCCGGTAGCCCCCGAACAGACGGATCTCGTCGGAGTCGGGCCAGGCGTTGAAGTCGCCGGTGACGACGGGCGGGAAGTCGGTGCCGCCACGGTGCTTCGCCACGAACTCCGCTAGAGCGGTGACCTGTTGGCAGCGGACCGCCGAGGCGTGGGCCGCGGAGGTGAGGTGGGTGGTGAAGAAGGGCACGTGGTGGCCGGGGGCGGCGAGGCGGGCGTACAGGGCGATGCGTCCGTCGTCCAGGTCGTCGGGGGCCGGCAGCCGTATCGCCTCGCTCTCGACGACGGGCCAGCGGCTCAGCACCGCGTTGCCGACGTCGACCTTCTCGCCCCCGATACGCCGCTGCCAGCGCTCGGGTGCCCCGTAGGGAGCCCAGGTCCAGTGCAGCCCCAGTTCGTCGGCGAGCCAGCCGGCGAGGTTCTCCCCGCCGAACTCCCAGACCTCCTGGAGCCCGACCACGTCCGGCCGCAGATCCCGCAGAACGGCGAGGATCGCCTTCTGCCGCGCTTCCCAGGGCCCGAACCGCCACCACAGGTTCCAGGTCACCACGCGCATACTCGCCACCGCCCACCCGCTCGCCCAACTGTCGTCTCTCTGGGACACCATTCAAGAACACAACCAACAGCAGCGGCACGCGCCCAGGAGGCACAGGAACAAGATGTCCCGCTTCGGAGAATTCAGAGAGTTCAGATTCAAGGCTGCCACCACCTTCCAGCGCCGCATCGGCAACCCCGTCACGCGCCGCCTCCCCTTCCAGACCCTCCTGGAGACCACGGGCCGCACGTCGGGCCTGCCTCGCGTCACCCCGCTCGGCGGCCGCCGCATCGGCGACACGTTCTGGCTGGTCTCGGAGTTCGGCGAGAAGTCGCACTACGTACGGAACATCAAGGCTGATCCCCGGGTGCGGGTGCGCGTCGGTGGGCGGTGGCATTCGGGCACGGCCCACCTGATGCCGGACGACGATCCGGTCGCCCGCCTGCGGACCCTGCCGAAGGTCAACAGCACGGGCGTACGGACCCTGGGGACGAATCTGCTGACGGTACGGGTCGATCTGGACGGCTGAACCTACGTCCGCCCGCACTCCGCCCACAGCATCTTCCCGCCCTTCGACGCCCCCAGCTCCCGCAGCACGGACACACCCCACGAGTCCGCGCACGCCCGTACGAGGTGCAGCCCGCGCCCGCCTTCGGCGTCTTCCGGGGGTACGCCGACAGGGGCGCCCTCCTCGCGGAAGCCGGGCGGGACCCGGGGGTCGGTGTCCCAGACGGCTACTCGGAGCCGGTCGGGTTCGCCGGAGAAGAGGCGGAGCATGTAGGGGCCCTTGGTGTGGAGGTGGGCGTTGGTGAGCAGTTCGGCGGTGGGGGTGAGGTGGGCGAGGTCATGGGCGGCCAGGACGGTGCGCAGGGTCGCTCGGGCGATCCCGGGTGCGCGCGGATCGTGAGGGAGCTGGAGGGCGTAGCTCCAAGAGGACTTGCTCAAGGTGGGCGAGCACGAGCACGTGTCGATTCGTGTAATCCCCTTCGACGCGGGTTCCTACCCCGGCTCGGGCCAGTCGGTCTACTACGTGAGCGGCCCCGTATCGACACTCGACACCGCACAGTTGGACCAGTCCCACGGCCCCGGGTTCATCGACTCCGAGGCCCAACTGGCCCAGTACCGGCTGCTTCTCGAGCGGCTGGAGGCCGCCGCCCTCCCCCCAACAGAGTCCCAGAACCTCATCCACGACATCGCCAACCAGCTGTGAAGGAACCCGAGATGGCCGCCACTACTTGGCAGAAGTCGTCCTACTGCGCCCAGGGCGAGGCCTGCGTCCATATATCCGTCACCGCCGAAACGGTCCTGCTCTCCGATTCGGCAACCCCCGCCCCCTCATCGATCCTCGCCACCAGCCACGACGCCTTCGGCGCCCTCGTCCGCATGCTCAAGGCCGGCGACCGGTCGACGCTCGCGTAGAAGCTCGTGCAACCAGATGCAACATGCTCGACAACGGAGGTCGGCCTGTAGCTTTGCCGATCTGCTCCGGTCCGCCGAAGAGTCCGCCGTTCATCTGGAACTGCGCGACACGTACTGGGTGGAGAACGAGGACACGGCAATCGCGAGCTGGAAACTCGGTCATCGCCCCGACCCGCAGAACCGCGAGTCGTGGCGGCGCCCGCGGCTCGACCTCGTACAAGGTCGCCGCGAAGGCGTTGCCGTACGTCGGGCCCGGATCGTACCGACATCCAGGGGAGTCGACTCCGCCGGTCGCCCCGCCGCCGAGTTACGCGCCTCGGCCACGGCGGTGATAGCTCGGCGGCTCACCGGTCCTGAAGTCTCCGCGATAGATTCCGTGCCGCAACTCGGAGGCGTAGCCCTCGAATTCCGGTACCCCCATCGCCCTGGCCACCGAGAGTTCCGCTTCGACGTCGTACGGAACCCGTACGAACTGCAAGGAGAACGGGGCGTCGGCCGCAGAGTCGAGAACGCCCTCGACGATCACGTACACCGGCGTCGGGTCGTCCATGCTGTTGCCCACGCTGCCGGTGTTGAACAACGTGCGGCGCTCCCGGTCGACTTCGTAGTACGCGTCGTGGGTGTCGCCGTAACCGACCACCGTGGGCACCGGACCGTCGCCGGTGGCCGGGGTGTTGGCGAACATGTCGAGGAACTCGGCCTCGTCGTGGTCGAACCGCACCCTTCGATGCACCGAAGTCGACGACGCGTGGAAGAGCCGCACCCAGCGTCCGCTGATCAGGAAGTCATGGCTGAAGGGAAGAGCACGAAGCCAACTGCCCTGCCCCTCCGACAACTGCCCGAGCCACCACGCCATCGCCTCGCTGTCGAATTCACGGGCCGGGTTCGGCAGGAAGTCGTCCCAGTTCCCCAGGATGTTGACTTCGCAGCGCTCCCGGCACACGTCGATGACCTCCCGTCCGCGCGGGCCCTTGCCCACGTAGTCGCCGAGGTTGAATATCCTGCGAATCCCCCGGGCGTCTATGTCGTCCAGCACGGCTTCGAGTGCCGTGAGGTTCCCGTGGACGTCGGAGATGAGAGCGATGCGTTCCAGGTGTGGACGCGGGGCATGTGAGTGCATGCCTGATATCTTCCCCGCCTTCAACCGCTGGGTACTTGAAGGATGCACCTGCCCGATGAGACAGCCGCCTCCATGAAGGCCAAGGGAAACCCCACGAGTCGGCACACGCCCGTACGAGGCGCAACCCACGCCCGCCTTCAGCCTCGTCCAGCCGGTACGTTGCGTTGACTTGCGTTGCTTTTGCCCAGTGACCGTGGTCGCTCCGTGGGGGACGACTTCGGAGTCTTCCAGGTCATGGTCCACCTCTTCCGCGTCTACCACGTCCCGCCTGTGCTGGGCGGTCAGCAGACGGTGGCCGCCTTTTCCGTGTCCGGTCGGGCCGGCCCCTTCACGCCGTAGCCGGCCCGGCCTCCTCGCGCGCGTGCTGCCGCCGCACCGCATCCCGTAGCGCCGTCCGCACGGGCTCGGCCGGAGGGGGGCCGCCCGCGCTCACCCCGACGATCGCTTCGGCGACCTCGCGGAGCTTGGTGTTCGTTTGCTGGGAGGCCTCGCGCAGGGCGTTCCAGGCCTCGTCGGCTGTGCACGCTTCGACCGCCATGAGGATTCCGCGGGCCTGGTCGATGACCGGGCGGGACTCGATGGCGTGTTGCAACTGCTGGACCTCTTCCTCAAGTCGCCGCACCTGTTCCGCGCGTTCCGCGGCCACCGCGGAAAGTCCCTGTTCAGAGCCCAGTAGGGCGACCAGGTGACGGGTGTCCGGGGGCAGCCACGCGGAGGTGGAACCTGCGGGGTCGGACGCGGCGGCCGGGACCGACAGGCCGGTGATCTCCAGGATGCGGCGGGGCTGGCCGTTCCAGTTGACGGTCCATAAGGGGACGCCCGCGACGGCTCTGAAGTCCTCCAGTCGCTCCAGGAACTGGAGTCCGGCCGTGTCCATGAAGGTCACTTCGGCCATGTCCACGACCAGCCCGTCCGTCCCGTCGGGGAGCTTGTCCAGGACAGGTGCGAGCACCGTTGTGCAGCCGTGGACGATCTCTCCGCTCGGTGCCAGGACCGCCGTGGTGCCCCGCATCTCGGTGCGGACGGTCAGCGGCACGTTGCCGACCGATGCCGACTGAGGAGAAACGGGGGCGACAGACATGTACTCACCTCGGGTCTGGGTCCGGATGTGCCGACGGGTCCGCGCCACGCTGCACGCGGCTCTGACGTAGCCCGCGGCCGTTGTTCTGTCGCGCCTTCCCCGTCCGGGACGGCCTATTCCGGAACCGGCGTGGAGATGCGGGGCCTGTTTCGCGGAACCGCCGCCCACGCACTCGCCGCCTCGCTCGCCACTGTGCGTGGTGGGCGCTGTGGGTAGAGCTGTGCATGAATGCGACCTTGCGGGGCAGGGGGATATGGCAACATCGTGCGGGTCGTTCTGGAGGTGCGCATGAGCGTCTTCCCTCCGCCGACCGCGCGGCAGAGAAATCGAGGTGCAACCGGCACACGGGGGGGGAGCGTGGACAGCCTGCGGCGGACCAATGCCTCGACGTCGGTGGCGGCTCCGCCGGGCAACGCGTTGCGGCTGGGTCCGCTGCCGGACCGCGCGGGGTGGCGGGCGGTCGGCGAGATCACCTCGGCCACGTGCCCGGCCTGGGAGCAGACGTTGAAGCAACTGACCCGGGGTATGTCCCTGCGTGAGGAGATCGTGGGCCATCTGGAGATGTCCGCCGTGACGTTCGTCGATGTCGCAGGCGCCTCGGCCCTGGCGGTGGCCGCCCAGGACCTCTCGGTCGAGCGGCGCATCGTGGTCGAACGGCCGCCCGCGACTCTGCCACGACTGCTGGACATGTTCTGGCCCGATTTGCCCGTGATCGAGGTGGTGGCACGATGACTGCCACGAAGACCGCTGGGTCGACCGACGAGTCGACCGCGGAGCCGTTCGTGCATCCCGCCCTGTTCTACCGGGGCGAGGAGGAGTACCTGGACGGCACGGTGCCCTTCATCCGCGAGGGGCTGAAGGCCGGACATCCGGTGGCGGTCGCCGTGCCCGGCCCGAACCTGGCCCTGCTCAAGGGCAGCCTGGGCGAGGAAGCCGCGTCCGTGCGCTTCCTCGACATGACCGACGCCGGCCGCAACCCGGGCCGGATCATCCCGAGGGTGCTGCGCGCCTTCGCCGACGCCCACACCCAGACACATGTACGGATCATCGGGGAGCCGATCTGGGTCGGCCGCAGCAGCGTCGAGTACCCGGCGTGTGTGCAGCACGAGGCGCTGATCAACCCGGCCTTCGAGGGCCGGGACGTGACCATCCTGTGCCCGTACGACGCCGAGCGCCTCGACAAGGAGGTACTCACCGATGCGTACGCCACCCACCCGGTGATCATCTCCGGCGGCAGTCGGCGGACCAGCCCGTCCTACGCGCCCGGACAGGTCGTCGCCCGCTACAACCGGCCGCTCCCGGCCGCTCCCGCGGCGGCCGAGCCCCAGCACTTCGGCGTCGACGAGCTGCCGGTCGTCAGGCGATTCGCCGTCGCGCGGGGCGCGCAGCTGGGCCTGTCCGGCGTACAGCTGGACGATCTCGCGCTCGCGGTGGCCGAGCTGACCACCAACAGCGTGGTGCACGGCGGCGGTTTTGGCAGCCTGCGGATCTGGGCCGAGGAGTCGCAGCTGGTGTGCGAGGTCCGCGACCGCGGGCAACTGAACGACCCGCTCGCCGGCCGCCGCCCGGCCACCCGGGACCAGCGAGGCGGACGCGGTCTGCTGCTGGTGCACACCGTCGCGGACCTGGTGCGCGTCCACACCGACCCCGACGGCACGGCGATCCGGTTCTACCTCGGCCGCTAGGCGCTCCGCGGGCAGCGCGGTGGTGATCCTGGGGGCCAGTGCGGGCAGGCCGGTGCAGGCCGGTCGCGTGCGGCGGAGCCGCACGTCGTCGGGGGCGACGGCCCTGCCCACCCACGCTCACCCCGCCCAGACGACCGCCTGCACCTCCCCGTACGCGTGCAGCGCGTACGACCCCACATCGCGCCCCACCCCGCTCCGCTTGAACCCGCCGAACGGTGCCTCCATGTTCCGGCCGACGGTGTTCACGCCCACGCCGCCCGCCCGAAGTCGGCGCGCGACCCGGAAGGCGCGGGCCACGTCCCCCGACCAGACATAGTCGATGAGGCCGTACTCGCTGTCGTTGGCCAGCGCGACGCCCTCCTCCTCGTCGTCGAAGGGGATGACGGTGACCACCGGCCCGAAGATCTCCTCCCGGGCCACCCGCATGTCGTTCGTGCAGTCGGCCAGCAGAGTCGGGGCGACATAGAACCCCCGCTCGTACGGCGGCCGTTCGCCTCCCGCGACCACCACCGCGCCTTCCTTCCGGCCGAGTTCGACGTATGCCTCGACCCGGTCCCGGTGCGCCGCCGAGATCACCGGCCCGACCACCGTGCCCTCCGCGCGTGGGTCGCCCACCTTCAAGTGACCGGCGTACACGGCAAGTTGGTCCACGAGCTGCCCGTACACGCCCCGCTGGACCAGCACCCGGGTCGGTGCCGTGCAGATCTGGCCGCTGTAGAACGAGAACGTCGTGCCGATGCCCGAGACCGCCGAGCGGATGTCCGCGTCGTCGAAGACGAGGGCCGCGCCCTTGCCGCCCAGCTCCATCAACTGGCGCTTCATGCCCCGGCCGCACACCTCGGCGATCCGCTGTCCGACCGCCGTGGAGCCGGTGAAGCTGACCATGTCGACGTCCGGGGAGTCGACCACCGCCTCACCGACCCCGACGCCCAGCCCGCTGACCACGTTGACGGTCCCCGGCGGCGCGCCCGCCTCCTCCAGCGCCTCCGCCATCCGGTACACCGACAGCGGGTCCTGCGGAGCGGGCTTCACGACCACCGTGTTGCCCATGGCCAGCGCGGGCGCGATCTTGCCGGCCGGGTTGGCCCACGGGTTGTTGTACGAGGTGATGCAGGAGACCACACCCACCGGCTGGCGTATCGCCAGCGCGCCCATCACCGCGGCCTTCCCGAACGGTCCCCCCTCGTTGACCTGCGGCGGGATCGCCCACTCGGCCGGTTCCACCTTCGCGTACCGGCGGAAACGGGCAGCGCCCACGCCCACCTGCATCCCGCGCGCGGTCCCCGTCGTGGCGCCGGTCTCCGCCTGGGCGAGGGTGGCGTACGGCACCAGACGGCTCTGGATGATGTCCGCGGCGCGGGCCAGGACGGCGGCCCGTTCCTCCGGTGAGGTGCGCGACCACGGCCCGAAGGCCTCGCGGGCCCCCGCCGCTGCGGCGTACGCCTGCTCCCGGGAGGCCTCCGGTGCCCGCCCGACGACTTCCTCCGTCGCCGGGTCGATCACCTCGTAGTGCCCGTCGGCCGGCTCCACCCACGAACCGCCGACGAACAGCCGCTGTCCGTCGCTCACTTGGTGCTCACCGTCGCCGTGTCACGGCCCGAGCGAAGCACTCTGCCCGGTACCGCGCCCGTCACCGTGTCGTTCCGGATCGTCTCGACTCCGTTGACCCATACAGCAGTTACGCCGATCGCCTTCGAGTCGAGACGCGGGCTGTCACCTGGCAGATCGTGCACCAGGGTGGCCTTGTCGGCGGCGATCCGCTCCGGGTCGAAGAGAACCAGGTCGGCGTGGAAGCCCTCCTGGACACGGCCCCTCTCGCGCAGGCCGAACAGTCGCGCCGGTTCGTCGGTCAGCATCTGCACCGCCCGCTCCAGCGACACGAGTTTCCGGCCGCGCAGACAGTCGCCGAGGAAACGGGTCGTGTACGGGGCCCCGCACATCCGGTCCAGGTGCGCGCCGGCGTCGGAGCCGCCGAGCAGCACGTCCTCGTGGCGCCAGGTCTCGGCACGCAGCGCCCAGGACGCCGGGTCGTTGTCGGTGGGCATGGGCCACAGGACCGTACGCAGCTCGTCGGCCACACAGATCTCGACGAGGCAGCTGAAGGGGTCGAGGCCGCGTTCGGCGGCGATGTCCTCCACCACCCTTCCGGTCAGGCCCTCGTTCGCCGCGCTGTAGGTGTCCCCGATGACATACCGGCCGAAGTCCGTCAGCCGCCGGAAGACACCGGCCTCCTCGCTCTGTCCCCGGCGGACCAGTTCCGCCCGCACCTCCGGGTCGGCGAGTCTGGCGATCCGCTCGGCGACCGGCAGGCCGAGCACCGGTCCCCACCCGGGGATCAGGTTCAGCGCGCAGAAGGTGCCGAGGGACATGTTCATCGGCGTGAGGATGGGCATGGTGAGGGCCACGACCCGGCCACCCGCCTTGCGGGCGCGCTCACTTGCCTCAAGCTGGCGGGGTACGCGGGCCGGCACGGACGAGTCGATGGTGAGCACGTTCCAGTTCAGCGGGCGCCCGGCCGCCGCGCTCATCTCGACGAACAGATCGATCTCGGCGTCGCTGAACTGGTCGAGGCAGCCCGCGACGATCGCCTCGATCTGGGTGCCCTCGTGTTCGCCGACCGCCTGGGACAGGGCGAGGAGTTCGGCGGGCAGCGCGTGCCGGGACGCCACCGGTTCGCCGTCCCCGTCGGAGTGCGAGGACGACTGTGTGGTGGAGAATCCCCAGGCTCCGGCATCCATGGCCTCGTGCAACAGCCTCAGCATGTCGGCGAGTTGCTGTTCCGTCGGCTGTCCGCCCACCGCGTCCGGGCCCATGACGTACCGGCGCAGCGCGCAATGCCCCACCATGAAACCGGCGTTGACCGCGATCCGCCCCTCCAGCGCGTCCAGGTACTCCCCGAAGCCGCTCCAGGTCCAGGGCGCCCCCTCCTCCAGCGCGACCAGGGACATCCCCTCGACCTTGGACATCATCCGGCGCGTGTAGTCGGCGTCCTCGGGCCTGTCCGGGTTCAACGGGGCAAGGGTGAAGCCGCAGTTGCCGGCAGCGACCGTCGTGACCCCGTGGTTGAGGGACGGCGTGGCATACGGGTCCCAGAAGAGCTGGGCGTCGTAGTGCGTGTGCGGATCGACGAACCCGGGCGCGAGGACCAGCCCGGACGCGTCCTCGGTGGTCCGGGCCTCCTCGGTGATCCGGGTCCCGATGCCCGCGATGCGGCCGTCCCGTATCCCCACATCGGCGACGTAGGCGGGCGCGCCGGTCCCGTCGACGACGGTGACGCCCGCGATCAGATGGTCAAGCACGGCTGCACCTCTTCCCAACGGCCGCGCAGACGCGCCCCCTTAGGGGCGCGGGGAACTGCGCGAGAAACCACAACGAACCCGCACCCGCCGACGACAACCTCAAGCCGCCCCCCGGAACCGCGAGGTGCGATGCACAGGGTCGGTGTCGATCTTCGGAATCACATGCTCACCGACCAGCTGAATCGTCTGGAGCGTGTCCTCCCGAGAGATCCCGATAGGCATCCCGAAACTCAACTGGTCGGCCCCGGCCTGCTCCCACCGCTTGCACTGCGTCAGCACCTCGTCCGGGTCCCCGCAGATCAACAGCTCCTCGGCGATGAGCAGTTCGATGATCTCCTCGTTGAACTCGGGCAGCGTCTCCGGCCAGACAGGGAACCCCTCGGGACGAGGGAACGTGTCGTGGTACCGGAAGAGCAGCGACTGCAGATAGTGCAGCCCACCGCCCGCCGCGATCCGCACCGCCTCGGCGTGCGTCGGCGCGCAGATCGCCGTCGACGTCACCATCACGTTGTCGTTGACGTAGTCCCCGACCGGCTCGGCGTCCACGATCGCCGTCTTGTACTGCTCCAGCACCCACTCCATGTCGGAGACCTTCTGCACGCTGAAGCCGAGCACCCCGAGCCCCTTGCGGGCGGCCATGGCGTACGAGGGCGGCGAGCCTGCGGCGTACCACATCGCGGGGTGCGAGGGGCCGTACGGCTTGGGCAGGATCTTGCGCGGCGGCAGCGACCAGTGTTTGCCCTGGAAGCCGACGTATTCGTCCTGCATCCACATCTTCGGGAACTCGGCGATCGTCTCCTCCCAGAGTTCCTTCGTGTGGTTCATGTCGGTGATGCCGGACATGAAGCCGAGGATCTCGTGTGAGCCGGCGCCCCGGCCGGAGCCGAACTCGAAGCGGTTGCCGGTGAGATGGTCGAGCATGGCGACCTTCTCGGCCACCTTCACCGGGTGGTTGACCGGGGCGAGCGGGTTGAAGATGCCGGAGCCGAGGTGGATGCGCCCGGTGGCGTGGGCCAGGTAGCCGAGGTAGACGTCACTGGCCGAGATGTGCGAGTACTCCTCCAGGAAGTGGTGCTCGGACACCCAGGCGTACTTGAAGTTCGACTTGTCCGCCTGAATGACGTACTCGGTCTCCTCCATCAGCGCCTTGTGCTCCGCGAGCGGATCGGTCTCGGCCCGCTTGCCCACGTATCCCTGTACAAAGAGCCCGAATTCCAAGGAGGTTCACCGTCCCCAGTAACCGTTCCTGACGTTCCTGACGTATCTGACGCAGCGTCAGATTTGTTGAGTCGACTGTTCCACCGGCCCCTGGGACCGTCAATAGCTGACGGTCAGTCAGGTACGGGAGGATGGTCGGATCGGGTCGGTCAGACGACGGAGACGCCCGCGAGCCAGCCACCGTCGATCACGAACGGCTGCCCGGTGATGTACGAGGAGTCCTCCGAGGTGAGGAACAGCGCGAGCCGCGCCACCTCGTCCGGCCGCCCGATCCGCCCGAGCGGCACGAGCTTGCGGTACAGCTTGTCCAGCCCCTGCGAGGCGCTCTCGGCATCCGCGTCCGGGTCGAGTACGGCCGGGTTGGACATCGCGGTGTCGATCGCGCCCGGGCACATGGCGTTGACCCGGATCTTCCGGCGCGCCAGTTCCAGCGCGGCGACCCGGGTGAGCCCGACGATGGCGTGCTTGCTCGCCGCGTACGCCCCGACCGCCGCCATCCCGGTCACCCCGGTGTACGAGGCGGTGTTGACGATCGTCCCGCCGCCCGCGTCGGCGATGCGCGGCGCGACCGTCTTCGTGCCGAGGAAGCAGCCGACCTGGTTGACCTGCACGACCTGCATGAACTCGTCGAGGGGCGTGTCGAGGATGGTGTTGAAGCGGAGGATGCCGGCGTTGTTGACCAGTCCGTCGATCCGGCCGTAGGCCTTCTCGGCGGCGGCGACGGCGGCCTGCCAGCCCGCCTCCTCACGTACGTCGAGATGGACGTAGAGGGCGCCCAACTCCTTTGCCAGAGCCTCCCCTTGATCGTCGAGCACATCCGCCACGACCACCCGAGCGCCCTCCGCCACGAAGAGCCGCGCCTCCTGCTCCCCTTGACCGCGTGCCGCGCCGGTGACGAGTACGACCCGTCCGTCGAGCTTGCCCATGCGGAACCCCTTCGCAGCGTTCACATCGATGGAGGTCAGCATCGTACCGCCGGATCTGACGATCCGTCAGAGTCGGTGGGCAGGTGTGCCGCGTGTGCGAGAGCACACACAAAGTGACCGGCGAGTAGGGATATTTGACCCTGTCGCGAACCCACAGGTGATGCCAATAATTCTCCACGAACAGGTAAAGCGAACACCAAGGACCCCAGGGACGGAGCGGCATGGCCAAGAGGCGTCTGAAGAACAGGAAGATCCGACTCGTGGCGGTTGGATCGGCGCTCGCGACCGGCGGCGTGATCATCACCCTCCTTCCGTCGGCGAACGCGGCCGAGGAGAAGACACCCGAGCAGATCATGACGCTGTGCCAGAGGGCCAAGGTGCTCAACGGTAAACAGCAGGACATCTTCGACTTCGGTGGCCATCCGATTGCCGGCCCGAGTTTCGAGTCCGACAACTGTGATTTCGTCGAGACGAAGTTCGAGACCTTCGACGGACCCACCGAGAAGTCGTCCATCGATTTCCCGAACTGCGAACCGAACGCCACCGAACCGTCGAAGGTGTCCATCACCTGGTCGGCGAGCGCCTCTCAGGGGCAGGGCAAGTACACCGTGACCCAGCAGGGTGGCGGCGGAGGTCTCTTCGGAGCCATCGGCGGCTCCTGGCTCAAGCACAAGGGCACCCTGGACCTGACCACGAAGGTGGCTTCGGCGGGCGACACCGAAGAGCGCGAGGTCCCTGTCGGCAAGGTGCTCCACATGGAGTTCACGCCGACGCTGCAGCGGATGACCGGTGAATGGCGGGTGCGCATCGACGCCAACCCCGGGAGCTTCGCCGTGAACCCCTCCCCCGAGAAGAACTTCGTCGCACCCGATGTCATCGAGGGGCCCGCCATCCTGCCCGGCGCCGCCGGCGCCCCCGGTCTCATGGACGGCACCTCCAAGGCGGTCCTGGAGGACTGCTGACCCTCCTCGATCCAGCCTTGAGCACCTCGATCACCACAGGTCAACAGCTATATCCCCCCCAGGAGAACCCCATGAGCCGCACCGGCCGCGCCAAGAGCCACCGGAGCAAGAAGAAGCGCATCACCCTCGCCCTGGCCCCGGTGGCGGCCCTCGCGGTGGCCGTCCCGCTGATGGCCCAGGCGGGCGCCGCCACACCCTCCGAGGTGTCCGCGGACTGCGCGTCGAACTCGGACAGACTCGAGGACTGCGACTTCGTCCCCGTCCAGAACAAGAGGAACAGTCTCGGCCCCAACCAACGGGTCTCCGCGGTGACCGACAACTGCGGATCGACCGGCACCGCCTCGAAGACCTTCAAGGTGGCCACGTCCGTCAGCCGGTTCATTCAGCTGGAGGACGGCTTCGTCGCCGCGGCGGACTCGAAACTGGTGGGCTCGATCGTCGAGGTCGGCGTCAGTTTCAACACCTCGGAGATCAACATCACGACGGACGACAAGACGACCGGTCTGGAAATCAGCCGCACCGACACCGTGCAGGCGGACAGCATAGGTTTCTTCATGTGGTCGGCCAAGCGCACCGACGTGAGCGGATTCCTGCGTGCAACATACAAGGAAGAACAGGACGGCCAGAAGGTGTTCTTCGCACCGAGCGAGGGTGCCGCGACCGTCCACGTCTTCTATCCGCAGCTCCTGAAGAACGGAACCCCGGACGGCCGCCTGTGGCTGCGCAATGTGAAATGCGGAACTCCGGAGGCCAACGGAATCCAGAATTCGAGCAACAGTATCCGGACGGAGCCGGGATTCGAAGAGGGCGGCAAGAACGTCACGGACGTGGAAGTCCCGCTGTCGGAGATCCCGGCGTCGGAGATTTCGACTCAGTAGCCGAATTCGAGACACAAGTCACCGGATGAGGCGGCACCGGTTGTTCTCATGTTTCTCATATGCGAACAGCCGGAGTCGCCCCCAGCCATCTCAGGACCGCGTCCGTACTCCCCCGGGCGTCGAGCTTGGCGTAGATGTTGCTGAGGTTGTTGCGGACGGTCTTCTCGCTCAGCCTCAGCCGCAGCCCGATCTCCTGGGCGCCCAGGCCGGTCGACAGCAACTCCATGATCTGCCGTTCGCGCGGCGAGAGCAGACTCCGCAGCCGCTCCATCGCCGCCCCGGCTACGGACGCGCCCTTCACCCCCTCCTCGGAGGCCCGATGGGCCCCCTCCCGGAGGGCGGCGCACGCGACCGGTGAGAGGTAGGTGTGCCCGACCGTGGCCGCCATGACCGCCGAGGCCAGCATGCAGGTGCAGTAGTCGCCCTCGACCAGATAGCCGGCCCCGCCCCGGAACACCTCCACCACGGTCTCCGTGTCCCGCCGGGGACTGACGACGATCACCGGAACGCTCACGGCGCCCATGGCCCTCAGCAGCACCGGAAACTCGGCCGCCGGCTCCTCGCACCGCAGGACGACGACGTCCACCGCGCCCTGCTCCCCCAGTTCCCGGTACGGCGGGGCCACGTGTGACGCCCGCCCCACATGCGGGTCGTCGGGGTCCGGCCAGTCCTGGTGCGGCCACTCACCCTCGGCACAGGCGAGGGCGACGGACAGCCTCGGTGAGGGGTGGTCGACGAGCCGGGAAGCGCGCACCGTGCATGTCCTTCCGCCGGAACGATGACGTCCGTACGTCCCTACGTACGCGTCCCAGCATGGACATGTTCAAAGGTTCAATGAGATCCAGGCAGGCTGTCGGACAGGTCCCCCTTCGACCCGCTCTCCAGCAGTGGGCCCACTTCCTCCCCGAACTGCCTTATCTGGTCGGTGAGTTCAGCGAGACTGCGGCTACGGAACCGAACCTGGATCTGGTCCACCCCCATCGCGCCGTACGCCCGAAGCGACTCGGCGAGGGCCTCCGGCGACCCGCTGATCGTCCGCCGCCCGACATCCCACCCGGGCTCTCCGACGTACAGCGGCTCGGTGATGGCCCCGATGGTGAACGGCCCCTGGACGTCTGCCTCTTCGCGCAGTCGCCGGATACGGGCGATCTGGTCCGGGAGACGGTCACGGGGGTCGCCCTGCGGCAGCCAGCCGTCGCCCTTGAGCGCGGCCCGGCGTACGGCGGCGGGGGACGACCCGCCGACCCAGAGCGGTACACGTTCCTGGGCGGGCCGCGGCTGCTGGCCGAGCCCCTCGAAGTCGTACAACTTGCCGTGGTGCTCCGGGAATTCGTCCGGGCCGAGTGCTGCGCGCAACGCGTCGATCGTCTCGTCGAGCACGGCACCCCGGCGCTCGAAGTCGACCCCCAGCACCTCGAACTCCTCCTGTACGTGACCTGCCCCGACCCCGAGGATCAGGCGCCCGCCGGAGAGATGGTCGAGGGTGGCGTACTGCTTGGCGGTGACGAGGGGGTGGCGGAGGCCCACGACGGCCACATGGCTGAGGAGTCGGACGTGTTCCGTGACGGCGGCGAGGTGGGCGAGGGTGGCTACGGGGTCGTACCAGACGGTGCTCATCGCGGGGGCGAGGCGGCGCGGGATGGCGACGTGGTCGCAGCTCGCGAGGTAGGCGAAGCCGGCTCGGTCCGCGGTGCGGGCGATGTCGAGGAGGTCGGCGGGGGTGGCCGAGGTCTCCCAGGGTTCGGTGTAGAGGGTGGACTGGGACTGGATGGGGAGTTGCATGCCGTAGGTCATGGGCGCGTCCCTTTCCCTGCCTTGAATCTGACGATCCGTCAAATCGGATCGCGATGGCCATCGTCACGGCTGACGCATCGTCAGGCAAGGGGTTGCCGAGCTTCCCTCCGGAGGTCCTTGTCCTCGAACTCCCGAGCAGGGGAACGCAGAAGGGGACCCCCGGCCTGCCGAGACGGGCCCTCTCACCGTCCCGTCAGCAGGAACCGCAGGTACTTGCCCACCCCGAGGGCATCCCGTGTCTCCCCCCGCGCAACCCCCAACTCCGTTTCCACCCTCGCCCGCTCCGCCTCCGCGCCCGCCAACTGCTTCTGGCGATGGAGGAGTTCCGCGCGCCTGCGCTGCGTGTCCATCGCGCGCTGCTGACGTTGGCCGGTGAGGCGGGCGCGTTCGTCGGTGATCCGTTGCTGCAGGGCGGCCTTCTTCTGAAAGGCCTCGGCCTCCGCCTGCTTGATCTCCGCCTTGTGGGTCCGCCGGAGTGCGGCGATGTCCGCCTTGATCTGGGCCTTGGCCGCCGGCGGCACCGTGGTGGGCGCGGATGCCCTGGCCCGGCGTTCCAGACCCTGCCGCCAGTCGCTGAGGGCCGTGGCCCTGGCCTCGCCGATGCCCGGCACCCGTATCCGCTGGCCGCCGGGACGCACCAGGTACACGACGGACGGGTTGTGCGAGAAGTCCACTCCGATGAAGTCCGCCGCGGTTCGGATACCCGCGTCCTGGAGCGCCTGCACCATCTTGTTGCCCATGTTGCTGAGCGACCGCGCGTCCTGGATCGACGTCCTGCGCAGCTTGTCCTGGATGTGCGCCCTGATCGCGGGCTCCAGCGCCTTGTCGACCCGGCGCTGTTCCTTCGCCGCCAGCCCCGCCAACTGCTGCTGGGCCTGGTCCGTACGCCGGTTGAGGTCCATGGTGATACGGGCCTGGCCGTCGCGCAGTTCGAGCTGGAGGGCCTGGACGCCCTGGTCGGAGGCCGTGTTGTCCTTGGCGAGGGCGTCGTCGAGGACGCTGATCTCCTTCTCCAGGCGCTGATGGGCGCTCGCCGGGTCGGCCAGTTCGCGGGAGCGCCGTTTGAGCTCGCGCACCCGCTTGCGCGCCGCCCGGTACTCGGGGCGCCGGCGTCGGCCGAACCCGACCATCGCGGCGGAGGTGAGCAGGGCGACACCCTGTGCCGCCGGCAGGACGTCCACCGGCTGCGCCGCGGCGAGGACCAGTGCACCCGGGGCCGACGTACTGAGCAGCGCGCCGAGAGCAGCGACCAGGTCACCTGCGCTGCGCCCGCCGAAGCCGGAAAGTCCGGCGAGACCGGAGAGACCCGAGAGACCGCCTGAGGACTGCGATACCGGGCTCTGTGCGGCACCCGACGCGGTGGTGGACGCGACGGTGGAAGCCGCTGTGGACGCGGTGATGCGTCCCGCCATCCAGGCCGGCACCCCGGAACCGGATGCCCCGGACGCGGCCGGTGTCCAGGTCGTGACCGTGGGCCGGTTGCCGCCGAGACCGCCCCCGGCCCCGTAACCCCCCGCACCCGTACCCGCCCCTGTTCGCGCGCCCGATGCCGATCCCGATGCCGTCCGTTGCGCCGGGAGCCGCACGGCGTCGGCGGTCAGGGGCGGCAGCGCCGACGCCCGTCTGCCGAGGAAGCTCTTGACCCGGCCGGCGACGTCCCGCACCCGCTGGTCCGGGTGGCTCAGCAGGACCGGCCAGGCCAGCGAGGTCGCCGGTTCCTTGAAGTCCGCCTCGGAGAGGATCAGGAACTCGCCCTGGCTGTCGTGCAGTTGGGTCCACAGGCCGGGGTCCGTGGCGACGGCGAGCAGGGCCAGTTCGATGGTCCAGGCGGAGAAGCGGTCCATGGCCGGGCCGAAGTCGGCGGCCGTACGGGAGGGCGACTGGTAGTTGCGGTGGCCGTTCTCGGTCGCCCGCTCGCCGCGCAGGGCGGGGACGTACATGCCGTCGTAGTCGACGAGGCGGAAGGTCGCGTCGGCGGCGACGAGGAGGTTGCCGTGCTGGAGGTCGCCGTGGGCGATGCCGTTCCTCTCCAGGTCGGCGGTCATGGCCAGGAACCGGTCGGCGAGCGTGTGCAGGGCGGCGGGGTCGTGGAGGTTGCGTTCGATCCAGTTGATGAGGCCGGTGCCCTGGACCCAGGTCATCTTGACCGCCGGGTACCACTCCCGGCCGACCAGGACGCCCTGCTCCAGGAAGTCGAACCCCACCGGCCACGGCTGGGACAGCCCGCCCGCACCGGATCCACCGGGGCCACCACTGCCGCCGAGACCGCCGAGTGCCGTACTGATGGCGGAGTAGCGCTTGCCGAGCGTCACGCTGTCCCGGGTGAAGCACTTCAGCGCGTACCGCTGGCCGTTGGTGGCCGTGACGGAGAAGACGCTGGCGAAGTTCCCGGAGATCGCCTTCGGACCCAGTACCGGGCTCTGCTGAACGGCGCCGTGTTTCAAGTCCGGGTCGCTGAAGCACAGTTCGGGGTGCTGCAACGCCTCCGCGTAGTTCGCTCCCGTCGGGAACTTCCTGGCCGGTCCGGTGCCGGGACCATGACCATGACCATGACCGGGATCGTGACCGGGGCGACCACTGCGGGACACCGCCATCCACGCCTCCCCTCTCGCTGCCGTGCGGAAGAACGCCGGACCCTCATGACGTGACTCCCTCATGACGCCACACCGTCATACGGATATACGGATGAACGTCACACTCTCGCTCGGACGAGGGTCACATCGTCGTTGCGCATCCGGGCGCGGGCCCGCTGGTCGTCCACCCACTCGGCGAAGTCCTGTTGGTCGAACGCGGCGAAGGCCGGGAGGGCCGAAACCTGTTCAGCCTCGCCCGCCGCCTGCCGGGACAGCATCCAGGCCGCCAACGCATCGGTGACGAGCAGGAGTTCGTCCCCCGGCAGCAGCTCCCCGTGCGCCACCCGCATCCGTTCCGCGACCAGCCGCACATCATGGTTGCGGCTGCCCAGCAGTTGAGGGGTGATCCCGAACTCCTCGACCGTGCGCACCGGAAAGGAGTCGAGGACGTGCCCGTCGCGCAGGTGGAACAGACAGCTGTCGCCGAGGGCGAAGGCGTGCCAGGACCAGCGGGTCGTGCCGTCCTCCAGTGCGGTGGACCGGATCTCGGCCCCCAGCACGGTGGCGAACGCTCCCTTCTCCAGGCCGGGTTGCTCATACCAGGCGATGGGCCTGCCCTGGGCGGCACGCTCGGCCTGGTAGCGGGCCAGGAAGGCGTCCCAGTGCAGTGCGGAGCGCTCCATCAAGTCCCGTACGAACGTGGCGAGTTCCTCCCACCAGTCACCGGCGAGCCGCATGGACTCGACGGCGTCGGCGACGAGGAGCATGGCCCAGTCGCGGGCGAGCAGGCTCTCCGAGGCTCCGTCCGACACCGAGGCGTACAGCGACGCGACGGCCCGTCCGGCGCTGTCGACGCCCGCCTCGTCCGACTGCCAGTGGTACGCGGCGTCCTCGCACTCCCGCTCGCTGCTGCCCGACTTCTGCGTCCACAACCACTGCGCCCGCGGCAGCGCCGGGATCTCCCCCATGGTCAGCGCAGCTCCGTCGCGCGGGTGCCGATGTCGAGGAACTCCACGATGGAGACTATGTCGGCGTTGTAGACGAAGCCCCGGGTCGTCTCGCTGACGCGGTGTCCCTGTGAGGCGGCGTACGAACGCATGTGGGTGGGCAGGACGCTGGACATCTGGAACAGCAGCTTCGCGTACGTGTCCGGCAGCGCCTGCTCGTTGTCCGGGAACGTGATGGGGGCGCCGCCGCTGCCGGAGACGTGCAGATTGAAGAGGAGCACCGGTCCGTCGGCGGTGGCGTGCGAGGCCAGGCCGATGGCGGCGCTGGTCGGGTCGCCGTCGGTGGACTCGCCGTCGGTGAGGTTGAGGACGATGGGCGGGAAGCCGCCGGGGTGCATGTCGACCCAGTGCCCCACCAGGGTGTTCGCGTAGCCGAGGGCCCTGGTCATGGGCGTGCCGCCGTTGGTCACCGGGTCCATCCACACCGGGAACTGCACGGTCGTCTCGACGAGACCGCCGGCGCCGTCCGACACCTTCTTGGTGCGACTCTCCACCCGCGCCGGGTTGTTGGCGACCTCGCTCAGCGGAACGAGGTCGCGGCCGGCGAGGGCACCCTGGTAGGCGGAGCCGACGCGGTTGTGGCCGTAGCCGATCACGGCGACGTGGAAGTAGTCGCGTACGCCTTCTTCCTTGGCGCACTTGACCGACAGTTCCGTCAGCAGCCGGTTGATGGCGTTGGACACGACCTCGGCCCGCGGCTGTGTCGTCTCACCGCTCTCCATGGGATCGCTCATGGAGGCGGACTGGTCCACGAGGAAGATGAAGCATCCTGGGTTGGTCCGGCTGATCTCTGCGGTGTACGGCAACGGACGTCCCCCGTTTGTCCCTGTGCGGTCGCCCGGGGGACAGGCGCGTTCGGCAGCGCGTCTTCACCATCCGACCACTTGGCCCCCCAAGGGAATTCACGGTACCGGATGACCAACCGTTCTACGTGGGGCTACGGGGGAATCCGCCGATACGCGCCCTGTACTGCCCCCGCACCGCCCCCCGCGTTGCCCCACCCGCTGCCCCCTGCGGCGCCCCTGCGCCGCTAACTCCCGGGATTCCAGAGCCCGTCGGGCGTCAGCCCCAGCAGCTCGATCGCGTTCCCTCGTACGATCCGCTCCACGACCTCCGGGTCCAGATGCCCCATCTGCGCCTCACCGACCTCGCGCGAGCCGGGCCAAGTGGAGTCGGAGTGGGGGTAGTCGGTCTCGTAGAGGACATTGCCGACGCCTATCGAGTCGAGGTTGCGCAGCCCGAAGGCGTCGTCGAAGAAGCAGCCGTAGACGTGTTCGGCGAACAGCTCGGACGGCGGCCGGTGGACCTTGTCGGCGACTCCGCCCCAGCCCCGGTTCTCCTCCCAGACCACGTCCGCGCGCTCCAGGATGTACGGGATCCAGCCGATCTGGCCCTCGGCGTACATGATCTTCAGCTGCGGGAAGCGTTCGAACTTGCCGCTCATCAGCCAGTCGACCATCGAGAAGCAGCAGTTGGCGAAGGTGATGGTGGAGCCGACGGCGGGCGGGGCGTCGGCGGAGGTGGACGGCATCCGGCTGCTGGAGCCGATGTGCATCGCGATGACGGTGCCCGTCTCGGCGCAGGCGGCGAGGAAGGGGTCCCAGTCGTCGCCGTGGATCGAGGGCAGGCCGAGGTGCGGGGGGATCTCGGAGAAGGCGACCGCGCGGACACCCCGGGCCGCGTTGCGCCGGACCTCGGCAGCCGCCAACTCCGCGTCCCAGAGCGGGATCAGGGTGAGCGGGATGAGACGGCCCTGCGCGGCCGGACCGCACCACTCGTCCACCATCCAGTCGTTGTATGCGCGTACGCCGAGCAGTCCGAGTTCGTGGTCCTCGGCCTCGGTGAAGGTCTGGCCGCAGAAGCGCGGGAAGGTCGGGAAGCAGACGGCGGACTGGACGTGGTTGATGTCCATGTCGGCCAGCCGCTGCGGGACGTCGTAGGAACCGGGGCGCATCTGCTCGTAGGTGATGACTTCGAGCTTGATCTCGTCGCGGTCGTAGCCGACGGCGGTGTCGAGGCGGGTGAGGGGGCGGTGCAGGTTCTCGTAGACCCACCAGTCACCGATCGGGCCGTCGTCGCCGGGTTCGCCCATGACGGGCTTGAACCGGCCGCCGAGGAAGGACATCGACTTCAGCGGCGCCCGGACTATGCGCGGGCCGATGTCCAGGTACTTCTTCGGCAGCCGGTCCTGCCAGACGTTGGGGGGCTCCACCGTGTGGTCGTCCACCGAGATGATCTTCGGGAAGGTGTCGGTCGTCTCCGCACCCTCCACCGCGCTCTCCACAGTCGTCTCCATAGAAGGCACGGTAGCGCCGATCTGACGAACCGTCAGCTATGCGATCGCAGGTCCCTTCCGGCCACCTCTCCGCCTGCGTTTCATGGAACCCTGTGCGAAGAGCGTGCGAGAACCGTGCAATACCTCGCACCCGGTCTGTGATCGGCGTCTCCGGAGCTGACGCACATGCCATGGACAAGGCAAACTGCTGTTCTAGTCATGATGTTCGGCAGGGAGCGGTGATGGGTGACATACCGGCTGTACCGCGGGTGCCGGCACAGCGGGATCCCAGGGATACGCCGGTGAGGCCCCCGGTGGACTCCTCGGCTGAATCCCCGGCGGCGCTGCGCTTCAGCGTGCTCGGGCCGGTACGGGCCTGGCGCGGCGACGAGCCACTGCCCACCGGATCTCCGCAGCAACGGGCACTGCTGGCCGCGCTGTTGCTGCGTGAGGGCCGGACGGCGACGGCGGCCGAGCTGATCGACGCGCTGTGGGGCGAGGAACCGCCGTCGCAGGCACTGGCGGCGGTACGGACGTACGCGTCCCGGCTGCGCAAGGTGCTGGGCGCCTGGGTGCTGGTGAGCGAGTCGGGCGGATACGCGATCCGTTCGCTCGCGGAGGGCGCGCTGGATCTGACGGTGGCGCAGGAACTGGCGACGGAGGCGGAGAAGGCCAGGAGCGCCGGGGAGCTGCGCCATGCCCGGGACGTCCTCAACCAGGCGCTGGACCTGTGGGACGGCAAGCCACTGGCAAGCATCCCCGGCCCGTACGCGGAGGCACAGCGCGTCCGGTTGGAGGAGTGGCTTCTCCAACTCCTGGAGTCCCGCCTCGACATGGACCTCGAACAGGGCTGCCACGCGGAGTCGGTCAGCGAGTTGACCGCCCTCACGGCCGAACACCCTCTCCGTGAGCGCCTGCGCGAGCTGTTGATGCTGGCGCTGTACCGCAGCGGCCGGCAGGCCGAGGCACTGGCGGTGTACGCGGACACGCGCCGCCTCCTCGCCGACGAACTCGGCGTCGATCCCCGCCCGGGCCTCAGAGAGTTGCAGCAGCGCATCCTCCGGGCGGACCCGGGACTCGCCGAGCCCTCCGCCCCGCTCGCGCCGGAAGCCGCCCCCGCGCCCGTCCGTCCCGCCCAGCTCCCGGCCACGGTCCCGGACTTCACGGGGCGCGCCGCCTTCGTGTCCGAGCTGAGCAAGGTCCTGGCGTCCGCCTCGTCGGCGTCGTCGGCGCAGGGCCGGGTGATGGCCGTGTCCGCGCTCGCCGGTATCGGGGGTGTGGGCAAGACGACTCTCGCCGTACATGTGGCCCACCAGGCCCGTTCCGCCTTCCCCGACGGGCAGTTGTACATCGACCTCCAGGGCGCCGGAACGCGGGCGGCCGAGCCGGAGACGGTCCTCGGCGCGTTCCTGCGCGCCCTCGGCACCGCCGACTCGGCGATCCCGGACTCGCTGGAGGAGCGCGCGGCCCTGTACCGCTCGGTGCTGGACGGCCGCCGGGTGCTGGTCCTGTTGGACAACGCCCGCGACGCCGCCCAGATACGTCCGCTGCTGCCGGGCACGGAGGGCTGCGCGGCCCTGGTCACCTCCCGGGTACGGATGGTGGACCTGGCCGGCGCCCACCTCGTCGACCTGGACGTCATGTCCCCCGAGGAGGCCCTCCAGCTCTTCACGAAGATCGTGGGCGAGGAACGGGTCGCGGCCGAGCGCAAGGCAGCCCTGGATGTCGTGGCGGCCTGCGGTTTCCTGCCGCTGGCGATCAGGATCGCGGCGTCCCGGCTGGCGGCGCGCAGGACGTGGACGGTGTCCGTCCTGGCGGAGAAGCTCGGGGACGAACGCCGTCGACTGGACGAACTCCAGGCCGGCGACCTCGCCGTGAAGGCGACCTTCGAACTCGGCTACGGCGCCCTGGACCGTCAGCAGGCCCGCGCTTTCCGGCTGTTGGGCCTGGCGGACGGCCCCGACATCTCGCTCGCGGCGGCAGCCTCCGTACTGGGCCTGCCGGTCGACGATGCGGAGGAGATCCTGGAGTCCCTCGTGGACACCTCGCTCCTGGAATCGGCGGCGCCGGGCCGCTACCGCTACCACGACCTCGTACGACTCTACGCGCGTGCCTGTGCGGAACGGGACGAACACCCTCCCGGCGAGCGGGCGTCGGCCTTGTCCCGTCTGCTCGACTTCTACCTCGCGACGGTCGCCGCGACCTACCGCGTCCAGCGCCCCGAGGACAGACTGGTCGACCACCTGGAACACGCGGAGTACCCCGGACTGACGTTCACCGACAGCCACGCCGCGCAGGACTGGGTGCATGCGGAGGCGGTGTGCGTGCTGGCCTGCGTCCGCCAGTCCGCGACCCGGCCGGACACGCTGCGCCGGGCCGCCGACGTGCTCTGGGCGGCGGTCGAACTGGCCGAGTCCGGCACCAACTCCAAGGAGTACGAGGCGGTCGCGGCGATCGTGCGGGACGCGGCCCGGGCTGCGGGCTGCCGTCGCACCGAGGCGCGCGCCCTGACCACGCTGGCCTTCGTGCACCACGTCTCCGGGAGCCTCTTCGACGCAGCCGTCCAGGAGTCCGAGCGGGCAACGGAGTTGGCCCTCGCGGCCGACGACCAGTACACCGCCTGCTGGTCGTCGAACATCAGCGGCGTCGTCGCGCTCTACCAGAACCGGCACGACGCGGGAGAGGCCCACTTCACCCGCGCGATCGAGAACTACCGCGCCTGCGCGGACCGCCCCGGCGAGGCGAGCGCCCTGTGCAACCTGTCGCGCATCCACCTCGCCACGGGCCGCACCGACAGCGCGGTCGCCCTCGCCCAGCAGGGCACGGCGATGTACGACGCGATGGGCCACACCGTGCGAGGAGCCAACGGCCGCTACGCGCTCGGCCTGGCACTCACCCAGAGCGGCCAGTTGACGGAGGCCGCCGGCCATCTCGACGAAGCCCTACGGGTGTTCCGGGACAGCAGGCAGCGCCTGTGGGAGGGCATGACCCTGTTCCGCCTCGCCGAGGTCGATCTCGCGGCGGCCCGTTCGGCACGTGCGGCGACCAACGCCGAGCAGGCGCTGACGGTACTGCGCGGCATCGGCGGCGAGTGGCGGCGGGGCAATGTGCTGACGGTCCTCGGCCGCGCCCTGCACGGCATAGGCCAACTGGACCGCGCCCAGGTGTGCTGGCAGGACGCGCTCGGCATCTTCGAGTCCCTGGAGGCACCGGAGGCGGACGCGGTGCGGGAACTGCTGGGGCGGGCGACGCGCACGAACCGCTGAGGGTTGCCCGGACGGAGCCGAGGACGAGCGGCGTTCATCGTTCGTTTATCGCCGTCCGGCAGGCTCGTCCCTGTCGAGCCGTCGCGTCGGGGGGCAGGCGGAACGACAGGGGGCCGGACCTCTTAAGGTGAACCGGCCCAGGGCCCGCCCCGCAGTCCACGGGGGAGTCGCGGGGCGGGCCCTCAGTCCAACGGTCACCATTGCAGGGGAGACAGCAAGATGAGCGACGAGATCAAGCCGAACGACGTCCACGCGACGAGCGAGCCGGCCACCGCCACCCTGGACGACGTCCACGCGACGACCGAACCGGCCAAGAAGTCCAAGGCCACGGCGACGGTCCTGGGCGACGTCCACGCGACGACGGAACCGGTCACCGCCAAGCCGAACGACGTCCACGCGACGGACGAGCCGGCCTGACCCACCGGCTCCAACAGACGTACACCTGCACACGGGGAACGACCGCGGCGGCGCGGAGGGGGAGCCGCCGCGGTCGTGGTGTGTCCGGGGGCGGGCCCGGAGGCCTCTGACGACCGCCTTGGGACCATACGTTTCCCGTGCAGTGCTCCTCGGACGTGCACAGCGCCACACCCTCCGCCTGACGCCTGACGCCTGCCACCAACGTCCTGCCCACGCCGCTCCCCGACACACCGCCGACGCCCCGAGCAGCGTCAGCCCACGCCCCGACTCGTCGGCCCCGGTGGCGCTGAGCGGCACCGGCAGAGCGCGCGGACCGGGATCACCCGCCTCCAGCCGGAGAACGGGCACCGTCCTCCACGCAGCCCACTCGCACGGAAACGGGCAGTCCGGCGCCGAAATCCCACCCGCGCCGCGCCTTTCGACGGCCGAGCGAGCGGCAGAGGCCACCGAAATGGCAAGCGGAAAGCGCGACGTGAGCACCGCGGAGTGGCGCATGAGCAGCCACAGCCTCGACACCGGCGAAGACCGCGCAGCCTTTCTCACCGACATGAAAAGCTGAGCGCGCAGCACCCAGTGTCAGGAATGCAAGTACCAGTCGGACAGCGCCGGGTATTCCTGCCCGAGGAATCCGTTGCCGACCTCTTCTTCACCCGCCCAATTCCACCCCGCATTCTCTCCGCGCACGACCAGGTAATTGCCATAGGGGAGTACGGACCGTGCCGGGCGGAACCACGGAGGCCGGCGTGCGTCTCCGCCGGAAAGGCAGACCGAGAGCGTCGACTGACCACAGGTCGAAGCAATTCCTCGTACGGCTCTGCGGCCGGGAAAGTCATCGGCCGGACGTGACGCATCGACGTGCACGATCCCGCAAAGCTGCCACGATGACGCCCGGATCCCGCTCGAGAGCTCCAAACCTTGCCGTAAATTTACACTCCTGAAATATTTGGCGCGATCTCGGAAAATACCGCCACCAGCCGCGCGAACTCAATCAAACTGGACCCGGAGAATCCGGCTGGCCGGCGTACCGCAAGGCGTGGCATCGGCCGTTTGGCGCGAGCCGGGTCATCCCGTTCGCCCTACCGAGATCCCGGCCGGATCACCGGTCCGACGCCTCTCACCAGCGCGGGAAGTGCGGACACGGCAACGCACACCGCTCCGGGACGCGCCAGGCGATCACTTCGAAGCCCTGCCCGCGGAGATGGACCCGGCCACGATGCGTCGCCCGTTTCAAGCCAGGGTTCCGAAAGTAATCTCTTGCGTCTCACTCTGGCAGATAGTTACGATCTCGCGGTAGGGGGGTCACGCAACTATTTCGTTGATGTGTCGATCGAGGTGAAATGTAAATCGCCGCACCCAGGTCGCGGCGGACCCTCTCGGCCGCGAATTGATTAACGTTTCCTCATTCGATTCCCGGCGACAACACAAAAATAGACATGGACATGTCGGGGGATCCTTGAATATCGGGAGTGCATCCATGCAGCCAAAAGAATACGTACTTCTTCTCGGAGCGGACCAGTATCTTCGCGAACGAGCCTTCTCGGGAGCGAAACAGGCTGTCGATCTTCCCGTCTGGGCAGCTACGGAAGATTCCGTACGCAAGCTGAACCGTACGTTCGACAACATGCTGTCGGCCGATCCCAAGGACTCCGATTCCCTGCTGAGGGCCATCCACGCGCAATCCGCACAGGGCTGGCACCCCCGAATGGTCATTCCGCTCAACGACTGGACGGTGGAATCGGCGAACACCGTCAACCGCGTCCTGGGCCTGGGCGGACTGGACGCCGCGACGGTGACCAACGCGCGGAACAAGTACGTCATGAAGCAGGCCTTTCTGGCCGCCGGCGTCCAGGCTCCCGACTCCCGGCTCGTGCAGTCGGAGCAGGAGTTGCTCGACGCCATCGAGTCCGTCGGTCTGCCGGTGGTCATCAAGCCGTACGACTTCGGCGGCAGCGGCGGAGTCGTCCTGGCCACCACGCGCGAAGAGGCGATCGCCGGTCTCGCGGAGTCGAAGGCCGTCATCGCGCAGTACGGATCGTCGTTCAACATCCTCGGCGACAAGTACCTCGTCGAGCAGTTCATCGACTCCGACGACGAGGTGTCCGTCGAGGTCCTCTGCGGCGTCGGCCGCGCACAGGTCCTCGCCGTGACCGAGAAGTACCTGTCCCCCCGCCCCTGGTTCGCCGAGGTCGCGCACCTGGTGCCGAGCCACCGCACCGGAGACCCGGTTCTGACCGACCTCGCCGTACGGGCCTGTACCGCGCTGGGCATCGACCGCGGTCTCGCCCATGTGGAGATCAAGTTCGACGCGGACGGGACGCCCTGGGTGATCGAGGTGGCCGCCCGGCCGGGCGGCGACGGGATCATGGACCAGGTGGAGCGGGCGTACTCGCTCAACCCCTATCGGCTGCACGTCGGCTCGTATCTCGGATCCGACCTCCTTGACGTCGTCGCCGACGCGGTGCCCACCAGGACCTCGGCGATCGCCTTCCTCAAGGCCGCGCCCGGACGCATCCAGGACATCCTCGACGGGAAGCCGCTGCCGCCCGAGGTGCGGAGCATCAACATCAGCGCCAAGCGCGGTGATCTCTCCCAGGCCGCCAAGAACTGGAGCACCAGGGAGGGCCTCGTGGAACTCGAATGGGACGAGCTGTTCAGTGAGAAGACCTCGCTGCCGGTGACCGTGGCGAACGAGCTGTCCGACCAGATCTTCGTGAGCGGTGAGACGGTCGGCGAGTGAAGAGGTACACGCTCTACTCCGGTCTCTACCGGTTCTTCAACGGAGTGGTGCTGCTGCTCCTGAACTGGCACATCGCCTCCTCGCAAGGGGGAGGCTATGACGCACTCGCCATCTCGACGGCGCTCTCCTTCGTCCCCGCCGTCTTCGTTCCGCCGCTGATCCGCTTCAGTCCGATCGCCGGCGGGGCCAGGATGACCGCCGCGGGGCTCGCCGGCGTCTCCCTGACCCTGCTTCTGATCGCGGCCGGCTACGACCACGTGACCCTGGTGGTCGCGCTGAACTTCGTGCTGTGGATCTTCTTCTTCTTCCTGGAATCGACCTGGGAAGTCTGGTTCAACGACGAGGCGTCCGGGCTCGACGACGTCGTCCTGCGCAAGCACAGCTCGCTGACGATGACCGTCAACCAGGTCGCGCTCATGGTCGGCCCGCTGTTCGCACCGCTGTTCACGCGCGTCATCCGGGCCGAGTGGGTGGTGGTCGTCTGCGCCGTCCTGTTCGCCGCTGTCGCCGTCCTGAGTCTGGGAGCACACCGGACCGCGACCGCCACGGAGCAGGACCAGCAGATGGAGGTCGGGCCGAAGAGTCCGAGCAGCCTCAGCGTCCTGTACCTCCTGGCCTTCATGCTCGTCTGGCCCATCCTCGGAACGTTCAACCTGATGCTGCCGTTGCAGGCCCTCGCCCACGGCAAGAGCATGCTCACCGTCGGAATCATGGACATGTTCCTCGGCATCGGAATGGCCGTCGCGGGAACCTTCCTGCATCGCCTGACGAAAAGCCTGGGGTCCTGGGTACTGGTGGGAGCCGCTGTCGCCGTGGCCGCGGCGATGGCGCTCTGGCTCGCCGTCCCGGCATTCGGAGCGCCGCAGATGGTCGCCATCTTCGCCCTCGGATGCGCCTTCGGCTCCCTGCGGGTGCTCCTCCGTGCGGAAGCGGCCTCGGCTTTCTCGCCCCGACAGGTCGGTGCGATCGTGGCGAACGCCAACGCCTCCTCACTCGTGTTGCTGGCCGCCGTCCTGGCGGGCGGAAGGTACTTCTCCTCCCACATCTGGCTGGCCCCGTTCGCACTGACACTTCTGCTTGTTCTCGCGTTCCACGGAATTCGCAAGGTCCAGAGCAGTCGACCCATACCGATCGAGGTGTCCACATGACAGTCCTCAACGATTCCCGAGGCGTCCCACATCTTGTCGAACGGCCGTCGGACATGGAGCTCGTCGAGAGGGGGATCATCCAACTCGTCTCCATGAAACTGGACCACGAACGATGTCGTCGGTCCGCTCGGCCCACACCATCCGTCCCACTCCAACTGATGCTCGCCGTGGACCTGTTGTGCTCCATGGAGCGGCCGGCCGTCCTTCAGGCGGCGGCGATCCACGCCTCCCTCGTCGAGACCGACCCGGCCGAACCGCGGACCAGGGCGATGCTCGCCGCCATCGGTTCCTGGGCCGCGGGAGATCTCGTCACCGCCCGGAACGGCTTCCAGAGCATCGTCGACACGTATCCCGGGGATGCCGTGTCGATCTACACCGCGCACATGCTGGACTTCTACATCGGCGACGCACCGCACATGCTGGCGTCGACGGCGGAGGCCATCGAGGTCTTCACGGCCGACGACCCGGTCATCGGCTACCTGAACGGCCTGCACGCGTTCGCACTTGAGGAGAACGGCCTGATCACGGCGGCGGTCGAACGCTGCCGGATCGCCCTGGCGCTCAACCCCGACGACATCTACGCGATGCACGCGATGGTGCACTGCCTCTACGAGACAGGCCGCCACGAGGAGGGCTCCCGCTACATCCGGGAGTACATGCGCGGCAGGGACGGCTCGACTCCCATGCGTATCCACATCTGGTGGCACTACGCGCTGTTCGAGCTCTACGCCGACAACATCCAGGAAGTACTGGCGTGTTACCGCGTCGGCATACGCAGGAAGACATCACTGCGGTCGACCGAGGACCTCGACGCCGTCACGCTCCTCTGGCGTCTCGCCCTCGTCAGGCCGTCGCTCGACCTCTCCGCCTACTGGCGGTCGCTCTTCCAGGACTGGAAGCCCTATCTGGAGGAGAGCTGGTACCTCTTCAACGACTTCCACGCGTACATCACCTACTGCCAGGTCGGCGAATACCGCCGTGCCGACTCCCTTCTGGAAGCGGTCATGGCACGCGGCAAGGAGATGTCCGAGGAAATGGCCGACATATTCCTCGGCTTCCGGTCCTTCACGACCGGCGACTACGCCGATTCGGCGGCCCGACTGGCCAGGTCCTTCCCTCGCGCGTTCCCGATGGGCGGCAGCAACGCCCAGCGCGACGTCGTCGAACTCACCGGGATCGAGGCCGCTCTTCGCTGCCAGAACTACGAAGTCGCGCAGCACATCCACGACTCCGGACGAATTTTCCGGCATCAGAGCCCCGTAGTCCAGGCGTACGAAGATCGCCTGGCGGCTCTGCGCACATCCGAGAACCACACACAGGGGGTACTGAAGTGAGCTACTACCAAGCGATTCTCGACGAAGCCGCACCCGAGGGTACGCAGCTGGCCGAGATCAAACTCGCCGACCGCAACACCGTCTGGCAGCTGGACAGTTCAGCCGGCTTCGCCGCCAAGGTGACCCAGGGCCGAGCAGCCGTCTTCATATGTGAGAAGACCGCCGCGCTGACACTGGACACACTGAAAGAGTGTTGTTCGCCCTTCGGGGTCGGCGAGCCGGTCGAGTGCGACGAGTCGCAGTACATTCTGGCGATCGGGCTGCTCGACGACACCACACTCATGGTTCTGGGCGCGGACGCGGACGTCACCGTCTCGCCCGTGGAGTTCTCGCCCACCAGCGACGACGTACGGAGCATCGTCGGCACGATCGGCGACTACTACTACGGCTACGAGGACCGCTACCGGACCGTGTACGAGAACGGCGCCGAACTGTGGGAGTCGGCGGAGCCGAACGCCTCGCTCCTCCAGATGATCGGGGAGCGCCCGGACGTCTTCTCCGGCCAGATCATCGACCTGGGCTGCGGTGAGGGACGCGACTCCCTGTACCTGTTGTCGCAGGGGCACGACGTCGTCTCGGTCGATGTGTCGCACTCGGCTCTGACTCGTGCGCGTGAGCTGGCCACCGCCGCGAATCTGGACGCGTCGGGGTTCGTGGAGCGCGACATCATCTACCTTCGCGGCTTCGGTGAGAACAGCTTCGACCTCGCCATGAACATGGGCTGCCTCCACATGCTCGTCGACGAGGAGCAGCGGGGCAGCCACATCTCCCGCGTCTTCGACATCCTTCGCCCGGGCGGACACTTCATCGTGGACCACTGCGCGAGCGAGTGGGGGAAGGGCTTCTTCTCCATTCCGGACTACACGGAGGTCGCCGCCGACATGGTTCCGGGCCGGGTGATCCCCAGGAGGATCCGGGTCGCGGACGGCGAGAAGAACATCGGCCTGGAGGTGCTCCCCTACTCGGAGCGGTCCGGTGAAGCCCTGACCGAGGAGATCAGCCGGCACGGCTTCAGCCTGGTGAGCAGTCTGCACACCGACACCGAGGCCTTCGGATCCTCGGCGATGCTCCTGTTCCAGAAGCCGGCGAACGGGACCCGGACCTCCTGATCCGGCGTCGGTCGCCTGCGGCGGCCTTCCGTTTCCCTCCGGGATCCGGAAGGCCGCCGCTTTCGGTCATGACCGGCAGGGCACCATGCACGGTCGGCGCACCGGCTGAGAACCTTTTCCCATGAGTACACCACCGGACGGACTGCCCATCTACCGTGTCGTGACCGGCCCGGACGACGCCGCCTTCTGTCAACGGGTGAGCGAGGCGATCGCCCTCGGCTACGCACTGCACGAAGGCCCCGCGATCACCTTCAACGGCGAGAACGTCATCGTCGCCCAGGCTTTGGTCTGGCGAGCCCGGCCGTCGCCGTGACACCACCGAGTGGCACCGTGCGCGTCGCGATGTAATGGTTGAACGTATGAGACCCATGACCGCACGCTGGCGGACATGGGAAGAATTCCAGATGTAAGACGTGGATCATGGTGGTGCCCCTCTTGTGGCCTGCCCTCCGGATCCTGTCGACCGATATCCGAGCACTTCACGTCCGAGGGAATGGTGCGGTACCTGTGGTGCGCCACCAGCGGATGGCTCGTCACCCGCTCCGACTTCCAGCTCATCGAAGTACGTCGGCCCAGCGGAGAAAGCCGAACCCCGGCACGTGGGGTTTCGTAATGTGCGAAAAGGCCGAGCGGGCCGAGAAGGTCGAGAAAATCAAGAAGGTCACGTGCAGCAGAATCATTACGGCCGCCTGGGGGCGGTGCTTTCCGCCGATCTGATCAATCTGCCCGAGGTGAGCGCCGAGAGTGTCCAAGCCCTGCTTGAGGCGCACGAGATCCGGCGCGCGGAGATCGGTGATGCCGATGTCCAGGGCTTTCGGGACTGGCGGGATCGCCTGTCGCGGGTGTTCGGTCAAAGGGATCCGGCCCAGCAGTGCTCAGCCGTGAACGACCTGCTGATGGAGGCGACGATCCGTCCGTGGGTGACCACCCACGACGGCCTGCGGCCCCATCTCCACTTCGTCCCCGACTCGGCCGACCTGCTCTCCCGGGTCAAGGCGGTCACCGCCGGCGGCCTCGCCTTCGTCCTGTGCTGGGAAGGGGGAGCACGGCTGGGGCGGTGCATGCGCTCCGAGTGCTCGCGGGCGTACGTGGACACCTCCAGGAACGGGCGACGGCGCTACTGCACAGCACGCTGCGGAAACACCGAGGCGGTCATGCGGCATCGTTCGCGACAACCTCGCCCGAGCCCGAAGCCCTGACCCCGTTCCGAGCGGAGAACCGGACCGGCCCCGACGCCCGCCTCCCCTCAATGCTTCCTTCCCTCAACGCCTCTTCCGCTCAACCCCCCACCCTCAACTCCCCCTTGACCACCTTCCCGCTCGCGTTCCGGGGCAGCCCGCCCACGAACTCCACCACCCTCGGCACCTTGTAGTTGGCCATCTCCCGCCGAGCCCAGGCGATCAGGTCGTCCCCCGTCAGGGACACCCCCGGCCGCCGGACCACGTACGCCTTTCCGACCTCCCCCAGCCTCGCGTCCGGTACGCCGATCACCGCCACGTCCGCCACGTCCGGATGCAGGCCGAGCTGCTGCTCGATCTCCGCCGGGTACGCGTTGAAGCCGCCGACGATGAACATGTCCTTGAGGCGGTCGGTGATCCGCAGGTTGCCGTCGGCGTCCAGTACGCCGACGTCACCCGTCCTCAGCCAGCCCTCCCCCGTGACCGCTTCGGCCGTGCTCCGCGCGTCCTCGAAGTACCCGCGCATGACGTTGAAGCCCCGCACCAGCACCTCCCCGGGCTCGCCCACGGGCGCCTCGACCCTCACCTCGACGCCGGGAACGGCCCGCCCGGACGTCGACGCGATCACCGGTGCCGCGTCGCCCCGGCGGCACATCGTGACGATGCCGCTCGCCTCGGACAGGCCGTACGCCGTCAGGACCGTCCCCACACCCAGCTCCGTACGCAACCGTTCCACCAGGCGCAACGGCACCACCGCCGCCCCCGTCACCACCAGCCGCAGGCTCGACAGGTCGTACGCCGCCCGGGACGGGTGGTCGAGAAGCGACTGAAGCAGCGTGGGCGGGCCGGGAAGGACCGACACCCGCTCCGCCGCCACGTTCGCCAGCACCGTGTCGACGTTGAACACCGGCTGCGGGATCAGCGTCGCGCCCCGCATCAGACACGCCAGCACCCCCGCCTTGTAGCCGAAGGTGTGGAAGAACGGGTTCACGACGAGATAGCGGTCGCCTTCCCGCAGGCCCGCCAACTCGCTCCAGATCTCGTACGCGCGCAGGGACTGCGCATGTGTGATCACCGCTCCCTTCGGGCGTCCCGTCGTGCCCGAGGTGAAGACGATGTCCGAGGGGTCGGAACCCCGCACCGCCTCCGCCCGAGCCCGGACGACCTGCGCGTCCACTCCGTCGCCGCCCGCCAGGAAGTCCTTCCACGTACGGAATTCGGCGGGTGCGTCCTCGCCCAGCACCACCACGTCCGTCAGCTCCGGAAGCCCCGGCAGGGGCCCGGCACCGTCGCCGCTCCCCGCCGCCCTCCGCAGCGAGGCCACGTACGAGGTGCCCAGGAACGTCCCCGTCACGAACAGCAGCCTCGCCCGGCTGCGCGCCAGTACGTACGCCGCCTCCGCACCCTTGAAGCGTGTGTTCACCGGTACGAGCACCGCGCCCGCCGACACCGCGCCCAGCGCGGACACCATCCAGTCGAGGGAGTTGGGCGCCCAGATCGCCACCCGGTCACCGGCGGCCACCCCGTGCGCGACACAGGCCGCCGCCGCCCGCTCCACCCGTACGCCCAACTCCGCGTACGAGATGCGTGTACGTCCGTCCACGACCGCCTCGGTGTCGCCGTACCGCTCCACCGCCGCCCGGACCAGACCGGGAATGCTGCCCCACTCCACGTCACCGCGCACCGCGAGCCTCCCCAGAACACCTCACCGCACAAGAGCTGACTGACCGTCAGATTAGCTGTAACCTGACGCCCTGTCAGCAGCCGGGCACGCGTGCGGAGGTGTGTGCAGTCATGGCAGTCGCACCAGATACGGCCGGTATCAGAGGCGTCACCGGCATCAAGGACGCCACCGCCATCGCCGGGATCGGACAGACCCCCTTCGCCCGGCAACTACCCGAGAACGAACGGACATTGGCGTGCCGGGCGATCCTCGCCGCGCTCGACGACGCGGGCATCGCGCCCGCCGAGGTCGACGCCCTCGCCTCCTACACCATGGAGGAGACCGACGAGGTCGAGGTCGCGAAGGCGCTCGGACTCGGCGACCTCACCTTCTTCTCCAAGGTCGGCTACGGCGGCGGCGGTTCCTGCGCCACCGTCGCCCATCTCGCCGCCGCGATAGCCACCGGACAGGCCACGGTCGGCGTCGCCTGGCGGTCACGGAAGAGGGGTTCCGGGCCTCGTCCCTGGAAGAACACGAGCGTCCAACTCCCCACCCCGGCCCAGTGGACGCGCCCCTTCGGGCTGCTCCGGCCCTCCGACGAGATCGCGATGCTCACGCGCCGCCACATGCACGAGTACGGCACGACCCGCGACCACCTCTTCAACGTCGCCCTCGCCTGCCGCAACCGCGCCAACCAGAACCCGGCCGCGATCATGTACGACCGTCCGCTCACCCGCGAGATGTACATGACCTCCCGCTGGATCAGCGAACCCCTGTGCCTCTTCGACAACTGCCTGGAGACGGACGGGGCGTTGGCCTGCGTGGTCGTGTCCGCCGAACGGGCTCGCGACTGCCGCCGCACCCCCGTCTACATCCACTCCGCCGCCCAGGGCCTGCCCGCCCAGCACCACGGGATGGTCAACTACTGGAACGACGACCCGCTGACCGGCCCGGCCTGGACAGCCGCCCGACACCTCTGGAAGCACGCCGACTTCACCCCGGACGACGTGCAAGTCGCCCAGCTCTACGACGCGTTCACCGCCCTCATCCCCCTCTCCCTGGAGGGCTACGGCTTCTGCGGACGCGGCGAGGGCGGCGCCTTCACCGAGGGCGGCGCCCTGGAGAGCGGCGGCCGGCTGCCGATCAACACCGGCGGGGGCGGCCTCAGCGAGGCGTACGTCCACGGCTTCAACCTCATCACCGAGGGCGTACGGCAACTGCGCGGCACCAGCACCGCCCAGGTCCCCGGGGCCGCCACCTGCCTGGTCACCGCAGGTGAGGGCGTCCCCACCTCCGCCCTGTTGCTGAGAAGTTGAGAGTTGAGAAGCTGAGGAGTCGAGAGATGCTGACACCTGTCGTCGACGAGGACGGCGCCCCCTTCTGGGGGTACGCGGCCCAGGGCGAACTCCGCGTCCAGACCTGCGCCGACTGCGCCGAGCCCCGCTTCCCACCCCGCCCCTGCTGCCCCCACTGCCAGTCCTTCGCGAGCGAGTGGCGCGCGGTCAGCGGACGCGGCCGTGTCTGGTCGTACGTCGTTCCGCATCCGCCGCTCCTCCCGGACTACGCCGAGCTGGCCCCGTACAACGTGATCGTCGTCGAGCTGGCGGACGCACCGCGCATCCGGCTGGTCGGCAATCTGGTCACCGGTCCCGACGCGCCCATCAACTCCCTTCCCCCCGAACGGATTCGCATCGGCGCACGGGTCCAGGTCGTCTTCTCCTCGGCCGGGCTTCCGCAGTGGATCCTGGAGCGACCGTGACCACCCTGGGCGTTTCGGCCGACAAGGAGACCGGGGTCGCCGTCGTCACCCTCGACCGGCCGCGGAAACTCAACGCCATCGACCTCGCCACCGCCGCCGAACTGGCCGCCACCTGGCAGGAGTTGCGCTTCGACGACACGGTACGGGCGGTGGTCCTCACCGGAGCCGGTCCGCGCGCCTTCTGCACGGGCCTCGACCGCGACGCGACCGTACCCCAGCCCAACTCGCCCTATATGGTGGACGATCCGCTCGAAAGGATCGGCCCGAAGGCGAACGGCCTCTGGAAGCCGGTGATCGCCGCTGTGAACGGCATGGCATGCGGCGGCGCCTTCTATCTCCTCGCGGAGTCGGAGTTCATCGTCGCCGACCCCGGCGCCACCTTCTTCGACCCGCACACCACGTACGGCATGGTCAGCGCGTACGAGTCGATGGGCATGGCGCAGCGGATGCCGTACGGGGAGATCGCGCGGATGGCGCTGATGGGCACGGCGGAGCGGGTGTCGGCGGCGCGGGCGTACGAGATCGGGCTGGTGAGTGAAGTCACCGCGCCCGGTGGGTCGTTGGAGGCCTCCGTCGAGCGCGCCCGGGTCATCGCGTCGTATCCGCCGGAGGGGGTGCAGGGCACGGTACGGGCGGTGTGGGCGGCGAAGGAGGCGGCCCGCGCGCACGCCCTCGCGTTCGCCCCGCACCTGGTCCGTCTCGGCAATCTTCCGGGCGACCGGCAGGCGGAACTGTTCTCGGCAAGGACCCCGGATTTCCGGTTGCGATAGCAACTTATACCCTTTGCGTCATGGCTGAGAACCGCACAGTGACAGAGCGTCCCGGGGCCGAGAACCACAGGGTCGAGCATCGCACGGTGGCCGTGAACGGCATTCGGCTGCACATCGCGGAGGCGGGCGAGGGGCCGCTCGTCGTGCTGCTGCACGGCTTCCCCGAGTCCTGGCACTCCTGGCGCCACCAGTTCGGGCCGCTGGCCGCCGCCGGTTTCCGGGTCGTCGCCCCCGACCAGCGCGGATACGGCGATAGCGAGCGCCCCGAGGACGTGTCCTCGTACAGCATCCTGCACCTGGTCGGCGACGTGATCGGGCTGATCCGGGCGCTCGGCGAGGAGACGGCGTACGTCGTCGGGCACGACTGGGGCGCGCCGGTCGCCTGGCACACCGCCCTGCTGCGTCCGGACGTCGTGCGCGGGGTGGCGGGACTGAGCGTGCCGCCGCCGTTCCGGGGCGACCACCGCCCCCTGGGCGTGATGGAGGCGATGTTCGGCGGCCGTTTCTACTGGAACTACATCAACCGCCCCGGAGTCGCCGACGCCGAACTGGCCCGGGACCCGCGCACCACCCTGCGCCGGACCCTGTACGGCTTCTCCGGCGACAACCCCGAGTCGGGCACCGGCAAACAGCCGCTGATCGAGCCCGGCCAGGGCTGGCTGGACACGATGCCCGACCCGGAGGAACTCCCGGCCTGGCTCACGGAGGCGGACCTCGACTCCCTCACCGGCAGCTTCGCGGGCAGCTTCACCGGCGCCCTCAACTGGTACCGCAACATCGACCGCAACTGGGAACTGACGACGGCCTGGCACGGAGCCGTGGTCAGCCCGCCCGCGCTGTATGTGTACGGCGACAGGGATCTGGTGCCGGCGTTTCCCGGTACGCCCGAACTCATCGAGCAGCTCCCGGAGTTGATGCCCAACCTGCGGCGCGATCCGGTGGTGCTGAAAGGCTGCGGCCACTGGACGCAGCAGGAGCGGCCGGACGAGGTCAACGCGGCGCTGATCCCGTTCCTCACGGAGCTGCGGGACGCCAACAGCTGAGCCCCTTCGGCGACTTTGCCAGCTCTTTACAACCCGTTCCGGCGCCGACTCGTCTCTCCGCACGATCCGTCACTCAGCCCGCCCTCGCCGGCCCGATCACCGGGCCGGCCTGCCATCGGCGGACCGACGAAAGAGAGCGATTCCATGCGCCGTACCGTGCGCCGTACCGTCCTCAGCGCCGTGGCACTCGCGGCCACCGCCGTACTGGCGGGCACCGCCCCCGCGTTCGCCGACGGGACGAGCCCCACCCCGGTCCCGGCCCCCACCGTCGCGCCGACCGAGGCCACCCCGGAACCGAGCACCGAACCGACCCAGGCACCGGCCGACGAGGCCAGCCCGGTGCCCAGCGAGGCCCCGACCACCGACCCCAACGCGGCCCCGCCCCAGGTCTCCGAGGTACCGGGCGGCGCGCCCGACACCGGGGTGACGCAGACGTCGAAGGACTCCGGAACGCCAGGGACACTGATCGGCGGGGGTGCTGCCGCCGCGTTCGCCGTGGCCGGCGCCTCGCTGTTCGTCGTACGCCGTCGGCGGGCGACCGGGGCGTGACCGTGCTCTCCAGGCGCGCGTTCGCTACGGGAGCCACGGCGGGCGCGGCCTCGCTGCTCGTGGGCTGTTCCTCCGGCGGCGAGGGTGTACGGACGACGGGAACCGCGAGTCCCGACGCCTCCGCCCCGCCGCCGCAGTCGGCCACGGGCAACCACACCTCCGCCAAGTCCGCGCGGGCGGTGGGCCGTTCGGCCCCCGTCCGGCTGCGGATACCGGCCCTCGGGGTCGACACCCCGGTCATGCGGCTGGGACTGGCGGCCGACGGCACGGTGCAGGTCCCTCCGATCAGCGACCACGACCAGGCCGGCTGGTACGAGCACTCGCCGACGCCCGGTCAGACCGGCCCGTCGGTGATCCTCGGTCATGTCACGGTCGGCGAGTACGGGGACGGTGTGTTCCACGACCTCGCGCGGCTGCGCCGGGGCGAGAAGATCGTGGCACGTCTTCAGAACGGCACGGAGACGGAGTTCACGGTCACCTCCCTGCGGACGGTGGCCAAGGCCGACTTCCCGACGGACGACGTCTACGGGAACGTGGACCGTCCCGAGCTCCGGCTCATCACGTGCGGCGGCCCCCGGGACGGGACCGGCTACCTCGACAACGTGATCGCCTTCGCCGCGCTGACGTCGTCCACGAGCCCGTGAACGCCCCGTGAGCACACTGGAACACAAAGGATGGCGGGCCGCCGGAACGTACGCCGCCGGCCCGCCGTCCTCCCCCACGAGTGCCACACCCGTGGCAACAGCACCATGGAGAGCGTTGAAACGGTCCCGCGACAAGGCAGCGTCCGAGCTGTTCGCCGCCCTCTATCCGCGCCTGGCCGGCTGGTGCCGCCGACTCGTCGACGACGACGAGACGGCCCACGAGATCGCCTCGGAGGCCTTCACCCGGCTGTGGGCCCGCTGGACGTCGGTGGAGGAGCCGCGCGGCTTCCTCTATGTAACGGCGGCCAACATCGTCCGGGACCACTGGCGCAAAATGGAACGCGAGCGCAGGGCCATGCGGCACGTGACCACGGAAGCGGCGCTGCGCACCCACACCGAGCCGTCGGACCCGTCCGTCCGCCTCCTGGTCCAATCACTCCCGGAACGACTGCGCATCCCGATCCTGCTCCACTACTACGCTGACATGCCCATCCGGGAAGTGTCCGCACTGACCGGACGCAAGGAAGGAACCATCAAGGCCGACCTCCACGCGGCCCGTGAACTACTCCGCGCCCACCTGAGGAAAAGCCTTGACCACACGCTTTGACGACGACGAAGACGACGACCGGGATTTCGGACCGATCGACCCCACCGCCCCGGGCCACGACCCCGACGACCCCCTCCTGGTCCTCCTCGGCCCCGACCCCGCCTACCTGGGCGCGCCCCCGGGCCGCTACGAGGAGATCCGCCGCGCCGCGACCCGTCGCCGCCGGACCCGCACAGCGGCCGGAGTGGGCATGGTCTGCGCCGTCGCCGCGCTCATCACCCTCCCCCTCAACCTGACGACGGCCGAGAGCCCCCGCTCCCCCACGGTTCCCCAGGCCCCGCCCGTCTCGACGAGCCCGGCGACACCCCCCGCCGACCGCACGCCCGTGCCTGTGCCTGCCACACCGCGACCGTCCACGACCGCCACCACCGACCCCAGCTCCACCGGCCCGGAACCCACCGAGGAGCTCGACTCCCCCAGCCAGGCCCCCCGCGAAACCCCCGACGCCCCGGCCGACGAGTCGCCGGTGGCCACGCCCGAGGCCTCGGTAGCGCCGACCACGGCTCCGTAGCGGGACCGGCCTGACTGGCGTCCCCTTCCCCATCTCCATCCCCGTCCCCATCACGTCCCCGTCGCCACCCCCGTACAACTTTTCGACTGGATCGGTCGTCAGATTGATCGGCACGGTGGCTGACCGCCGTCTGCGGTGTTCAGCGATCACACGTCGGATTCAGGTGATCAACCGATCAGGAACGGGGCCCACTATGCGGGGAAGACGTCAGCGAGGATGGCGAAAGGCCGGGTCAGGGGCTGTTCTGGCCGTGACGGTCCTGGCGGTCGGGGCGGGGCTGATGCCGTCGGCGGAGGCCGGCAGCGGGCCGAGGGCCGCGGTAGCGGACCGCGCGGGGATGCCGTCGGTCACCCTCAAGGGGCAACTGGGACCGCTGACGAAGCCGTCGGCGCCGGTCAGCGCGGATGCTGCCGGCGTCCTGTCCTACGGCACCGGGAACAGCCCATCGGCGGCGTACACATGGGAGCGGCCGAACGGTACATACGTGAACGGCCTGCCCAAGCCCGTCATTCTCTCCCCCCCTAATAACTACAACAGCCTGTGGGCCGTCAACGGTCGCTTCGCCCTGGAGCGGGTCGGCACCACCAGCGCCTACCGGATCCGGAACTACGACACCGGCAAGGTGGTGCAGTTCGACCTGCCGACCGGCGACACCGCCACATCGGTGATCGCCCAGAACCGCCTGCTGACGCAGCGCAAGACAGCCGGCAAGTTGACACTGCATCTGCTGGAGATCCCCGCAGCCGGTGGCCGGCCGGTCGACCGGCCGGTGTCAGGTGTCCCGGACAACCTGCCGGGAGCCATCACCCACGTCCAGCAGGACGCGCGCGGAGCGGCGATCACCTTCGGAGGCTGGTCCGGCGTCCAGACACTGCTGGACTTCGCGACCCGCCGCCTGACCGTGGTGCCCGACAACGCCTCCAGGCTGAATCTGATGTCGCTCAGCGCCACCACGGTTCTGTACGAGGCCACCAATGAGGATTTCAAGTCCTACCTCGTCGACCGCGACCATCCGGACGGGCCCCGAACCCTGCTCAACGTGGATTCCAGCGTCAACTTGGCGTTGCTGGGCAACTGGGCGGTATACCCCGATGGCGAAGACAAGCTCGTGGCCCAGCCCGCCGCGGGCGGCGCGGCCCGCACCCTGCTGCCGCAGGCCAGCAGCCAACGCCCTGTCACAGGTGCGGACGGCGCCCTCTACACCGTGGGCGGCACGGGCCCGGACGACTGGGCGGTTCGGCGCATCACCCTCGGCGCCGACGGGACCCCGGTCGTCGGCGTCCACATACCGCTGCCCCGGCAGACGGCGTACGACGTGGGCGGTGTAGCGGTCGACCAGGGACAACTCCGGGTCGGCACGCTGTACGTACCGCGCAGCGCCTCCCGCGCGACCACGTATCTTTCCGGCTCCTCCCTGTCGCTGACGGCGAGTGGCACGCTCAACGCCACGCCCCCGCGGAACGTCGGCGACCTCGGATGGCACCCGGCGGACCAGGAGCCCGCGTACGACAGGCACTGCACCGGGCAGTGCCTGCGGCTGGTCGGCACCGGGGAGGGCGACGTCGTGCGGTCTTCCCTGAACAAATCCAACTACGTGCCCACGCTGACGGCATCCGGCAGGTTCAGCGTCCAGCGCCCCGACCCTTGGTTCCAGTACGTCTACGACGGGACCAAGGCGCTGAGCCACACCGACCATTGGCACGCGGCTTCCCTCTGGGGCAGCCAGCTGTGGAGCGCGGGCACCAGGAGCGGCACCGTCACCGCGGTGTCCCTGCCGTCGATGAAGACGCTCGGCTCCGCCGTGTCCGTGGGCGCCCCTTGCGTACCCACGGAGATCCAGGTGGTGGGCCGGTGGATCTACTGGTCCTGCGGTCCCAACAAGAAAGCCGGTGTCTACGACCGCACCACGAAGCGTGTGATCAAGGTCCCGTCCGGCTACGCGCAACTGGCCGACGGTTACCTCGTCAGCCAGAACGACGCGGCGGCCAGGCTGAGCATCACCTACTTCCCCGGCGCGGTTCCGGCCGCGCGCGTGGGCACCAGCGACCTGGCTCCGCTGAAGAACCAGGTGGGCGAACCCGCCGACCGGCGTGGGCGGTTCTGGGCCGTGGACCGGTTCGGCGGCCCCCTGGCCTACCTCACCGAGGCGGGGGACGTGACGGTCACATGGCCGCGGGTGACCACCTCTCCCCTTGCCGTCATCTCGACCGACAGTCCCGCCCGCGTGGATCTGCGCCCGGCCGGCAGCAAGTACACGGGGGTGTGGCACCTGTCGAAGCCGGCGGCGAGCTGGAAGCTGACGATCGTCTCCGCCGCCAGCGGAAAAACCGTCCGTACCCTCACCGGCGGTCGGGCCACAGGCAAGATCTCCGCGACGTGGGACGGCACCGGCCCAGGCGGCAAGAAGGTCCCCACGGGTACGTACCGCTGGACCCTGACCGCACCGGCGGCCGACCACGTGGGACGGTCCGCGACCGTGAAGGGTTCGGTCGCGGTGCGGTCGTAGGCGGCGCGGCGGTCTCCGTCCGTCGGGTCAGCCGATGGACGGAGACCGCCCTCGCGGGCGCCGGCCGGCTGCTGGTCCCAGCGGTCGGCCGCGCGTCGGCACGCGACGGCCGGGCGCCGCGTGCCAGCGCAGCTGAAAACCCGCACATCAGAACAGACAAAGCGAGGGGACACTCCAATGGGTGTTTACGTGTCGATCAGAGGGTGGCTGGAATGCGACGAGAAACAACTCGCCGCCGTCCACGAGATCACCTCCTCACACGAAGACAACCACTACACCAGCGGATGGGGCTCACCCCGCCAACACGTCAACTGGACCCACTACCTCTTCTACGGCGCCGACATCCGCGAGTCGGCTCTTGACTGGTTCACCGACCAGATCGAGAAGATCGCCCGGATCCCCGCTTCCGATGACGACGGAGACCGCGTCCGGGGTCTGTTCCTTGTCAGTCACGAATCCGACGGGATGGCCGAATGGCAGATCCGCGATGGCCAACTCCTCATCACACTGGCCGACAAGAGATACCGGTACCTCGACGAATAGCTGCACGCAATCCGGTGATTCCCACACCCGACTCCACCATGCCGAATCACCGACCGGCCCATCACGGACGAGCCCTTCCCTCTGCCGGAGGGTGTTTTCAGAGAGTCAGCCGAACCAGCCCACCTGTACGACCACGATCCGCTCACCGCGAATGTCCGTCAGGTACGTACGTGAGCATGAGCAGCCCCCGGCTCTCGGTCCGCACGCCGGGCCCCGGCCCCGTGTAGGCAGCCCCTTCCAGGAAGACCATGGACTCGCGCACGGCGAGCTCGTTGGCCAGCCGCTCAGGCGGGACGGCACAACGGTGGCCACTGCCTGGCGCAGGTCGGGGAGCGTCAGCTCCGGGCGGGGAATGAGCGGACCGTCCCCGTCCGCGTACGGCATGGTCTTCGGCCGCCACTCGTCGAGCCGCGTTCCGGCACGTGCCCACGCTGACGCCGTTCCCGTCACTTCTGGACGCCGATGAGCGGACCGGCCTCGCACGGGACGCCAGCGAGCCCCCACTCCGCCCAGACCGTCTTCCCCACCCCACCCCGTGGCCCCACGCCCCACTGTTCGGCCAGCGCCCCGACCAGCAGCAGCCCTCGCCCGAACTGGTCGTCGTCGGCCACCTCACGCGGACAGGGCATCCGCTCGGCACGCGGGTCGCTGACCTCGACGCGCAGCGCGGCGGCCGTGACGGTGAGCCGTACCCGGATGAGGCGCCCCCGGAGGCTTCCGTGCAGCAGGGCGTTGGTCAGCAACTCGCTGACGACGAGGGCGACATCACCGGCCAGCCCCGGATGCCCCCACTCGACGACCAGTCGGGCCGTGCGGGTGCGGGCGAGGGGGACGCTGCGGGGGACGGGGGTGTAGTCGAGGCGGTCTTCGTGGAGGAGGGGGTCGGGCATGGGGGTGCACCTCCAGGTGCGCGGGGTTGCCGATAGGTGATCGGCCGAGCACTGAACGTAGCGAGCCATTAGGTTTGAGCACAAGCGGCTTGGAGACAATTGGCTCCATCGTGTGACGGCGCACCCCGCGAGGCGCGAGACTGATCCCGTGAACCGATCCGCACCAACAGGTAACCGAGCGTCAACTGTCCTGGGTCGCCGCCTCGGTGGGGAGTTGCTACGCCTCCGGGACGCCGCCGGAAAGACACAGCAGCAAGCCGCCGGCGTTCTCGACGCGACCAACTCGAAGATCGTGAAGATGGAGCAGGGCCTGGTACCGATGCGTGACATCGACATCCGGGCGTTGTGCGAGTGCTACGGCCTGGAGGACCCGAAAACGCTCAGTCGGCTACTCGCCCTCGCCAAGCTCGACCGCGAACGCCGCAAGACAAAGGGCTGGTGGCAACATGCCCCGCAGGCCAGGGGGATCGCCGAGTACATCGCCATGGAGGACGCCGCCTCCGAGATCCGTACATGGCAACAGTCGCTGATTCCTGGGCTGTTGCAGACCCCCGAGTACACCAGGGGAGTGGTTGTCAGCGCGGGACTGTGGCAGGACCCTGACGAGATCGAGGGCGTTGTCGATGTACGGCAGAAGCGCCAGGCTCGACTGTCGGGGAGCAACCCGCTCCAGTTCTACGCAGTCATCGGAGAGGGCGTCCTGCGCCAACAGGTCGGCGGCCCCGAAGTCATGCGCGCCCAGTTGCGGCACCTCATCGAGGTCGCCGAACTCCCCAACGTCCGTATCCAGGTACTGCCCTTCCGCTCCGGTGGTCACGCGTGCATCGGCGGATCCTTCAACATCGTCTCGTTCGCGGAAGCCGAGGCGGTTGACGTGGTCCATGTCGACAGCATCGCGGCTACCGTGTGGGTCGAGAACGAGGCCGACAGTACGACGTACAGCTCATTCTTCGACCGCACGGCAAGACTGAGCCTCGCTCCGAAAGACTCGCTCAGGCTGGTCGAGAGCACCTGTGAGGACATGCATTGACAGACCACTTCAGATTCGTGAAGTCCACCTACAGCACCGCCAACGGCGAATGCGTCGAGGTCGCCCGCAACCTCCCCGGAGTCGTCGCCGTCCGCGACTCCAAGACACCCCCCGAAACCCCAGACGCCCCCATACTCCGCCTCTCCCCCACCGCCTGGCGGGAGTTCACCGCAGCTCAGTGATTCCGGTGATCCCGGCGACGATGAGGTCGATCCCTGCCAGGAACTCCTCCCGGTCGTCGTGATCGCGTAGCTGGTCCGCGACGCTCCGGGTGAACGCGTACTCGTCGGGGTCGAGGTTCGCCCAGGAGGCCGAGACGGAGCCCAGGAACTCGGCCCTGGTCGCGTCCGGGGGCTGGTCGCGGGCGTTGGCCGCGTTCTGGCCGCCCACGCCGAGGATGTAGTTCAGCAGTGCGGACGCTGCCGTGAAGTGGGCGGTCTGGGGCACCCCGAGCGCCTGGACCTGGCGCCCGAGGTGCTCGAAGATCCGCAGCAGCGGCGACTGCGCCGGGGCGCGGGCGAGTTGCGTGCCGATCCACGGGTGGGCGTCGATCGCGTCGAACACGCCGACCGCGAGAGCACGGACCGCCTCCTGCGGTGTCGCTTCGGCGGTGGCGGCGGGGGGCATGGCGCCGGCGACCACGGACTCCGTGGCGGCGGCCAGCAGTTCGTCCTTGCCCGTGACGTGCCAGTAGATCGCGCCGGGCCCCGTGGCGAGGCGCTGGGCCAGTGCGCGGAACGTGAGTCCGCCCTCGCCCGACTCGTCGAGAAGCCCGATCGCCTCCTCGACGATGCGCTCCCGGGAGAGCGGTTCCTCTCGTCGCTCCGGACGACGCCTCCTGGTGACAGCCATGCACGCATCCTGACACACGCCTGGAACGTCGTTCCAGCTTGACATCTCTGGAACGGCGTTCCAGGCTGGCTCCCGAACAAGCTGGAACGGCGTTCCAGACGTGCTGCGACCTACCAGGAGCCACCACCATGACCACTCGCGAAAACGTCACGATCATCGGCGCCGGACTCGGCGGACTGACCCTCGCCCGCGTCCTCCACGTCAACGGCATCCCGGCGACGGTCTACGAGGCCGAGGCCTCCCCGACCGCCCGCGCACAGGGCGGGATGCTCGACATCCACGAACACGACGGCCAGCTCGCGCTCAAGGCGGCCGGCCTGTTCGACGAGTTCCGCGGCCTCGTCCTGGAGGGCCGCGAGGCGACGCGGATCCTCGACCGCGACGGCACCGTCCTGTTCGACCGGGCCGACGACGGTACGGGAGGCCGCCCCGAGGTACTGCGCGGCGATCTGCGGCAGCTGCTGATCGACTCGCTCCCGGCCGGCACCGTCCGGTGGGGGCACAAGGTCAGCGGCACCCGCACCCTCGGCGAGGGCCGCCACGAGGTGACCTTCGCCGACGGAACCTCCGTCACCACTGGCCTGCTGGCCGGCGCGGACGGCGCCTGGTCCCGCGTCCGGCCGCTGCTCTCCGACGCGGCACCCACGTACACCGGCATGTCGTACGTCGAGACCTACCTGTTCGACAGCGACACCCGGCACCCGGCCCACGCGAAAACGGTCGGCGGCGGGGCCCTGTACGCGCTCGCGCCGGGAAAGGGACTCGGGGCCCACCGGGAGAGCGGCGGCACCCTGCACACGTACGTGATGCTCAACGAGCCGCAGGACTGGTTCGCGGGCATCGACTTCACCGATTCCGCCGTGGCCACGGCGCGGATCGCGCAGAAGTTCGACGGCTGGGCGCCGGAACTCACCGCGCTGCTCACCGACGGTGAGACCGCACCCGTTCTGCGCATCCTCCACGCCCTGCCCATCGAGCACCGGTGGGACCGGGTGCCGGGGGTGACCCTGGTGGGCGACGCCGCCCACCTCTCGATCCCGAACGGCGAAGGCGCCAACCTGGCCATGTTCGACGGCGCGGAACTCGCCGGCGCCATCGCCGCACACCCCGGCGACATCGAGACCGCGCTCACCGAGTACGAGCAGGCCATGTTCCCCCGCAGCGCCGCAGCCGCCGCCGACGGCACCCGACTCCACGAGCTGCTCTACGGCGACAACACACCCCACGGTCTGGTCGACCTGTTCAGCGGAATCGCGTAGCCCCGACAGCCGCCCGCGCGGCGGGAGTTCACCGCCGCCCGGCGAACCGGGCCGACCCCTTGACTACGCTGCACGCATGTCCACCGACCTGACCCTCCTCCCGCGTGTCGCCTGGCACCGACAGGAAGTCACCGCGCCCCGCCTGCGCGCCCTTCTCGCACTGCTCGCGGCCGATCTGCGCACCGGCTGCGGCACCGAGCGGCTGGTGGCGGGGCTGTGGCCGGAGGAGTTGCCCGAGCGGCCGGGCAAGGCGTTGCAGGTCCTCGTGTCCAGGGCGCGGGCGCAGTTGGGCGCCGACGTCCTCGCGAGCACGCCGACCGGGTATCGGCTCGCCCTCGCCGAGGAACAGGTGGACAGCTCCGCCCTGTTGCTGCACGCCGCCGCGAGCGCGGACCGGGCCAGGGCCGGGGACCACGCGGGATCACTGGCCGCCGCCGAGGCCGGGCTCGCGCTGTGGGAGGGGACCTCGGACGGAAACGGGGACGGGACCGGTGACATCCACGACCCTGTTGCCGCGCTCCGCGCCGAACGGGTCCCCGTCCACCGCACCCTCGTACGCGCGCGGGCGCTCGCGCTCGCCCGGCTGGGGCGGCACGCGGAGGCCGCCGGGCCACTGGCCGTGGCCTTCGCGGAGCATCCGCGCGACGAGGAGGTGCTCGCCGAACTGCTGCGCGCCGAGGCCGCGTCGGCGGGACCGTCTGCCGCGCTGACCCGGTACGAGGCGTATCGGAGAGGGCTGCGCGAGACGCTCGGCACCGACCCGGGGGCCCAACTCAAGTCCGTACAGCAGGAGTTGCTGTCCGGCGAGGCGCCCGCTGTCAGGCACGGTGTGCCGCACGAACCGAACCCGCTGCTCGGGCGTGACGACGCCGTCGCCGAGGTCGAACGGCTGCTGCGCGCCTCCCGCGCCGTCACCGTCGTCGGCCCCGGCGGCCTCGGCAAGACCCGGCTCGCGCACGCCGTCAGCCGCCGGGCCGAGCAGCGCGTGGTGTACTTCGTGCCGCTCGCCGGTGTCACCGCGGACGAGGACGTGGCCGCGGAGGTGGCCTCCGCGCTCGGGGCGGGCGAGAAACGGCCCGGCGCCATGGGCGGCCACGACCCGGTGTCCGGCATCCTCGGTGTGTTCGGCGCCGGGCCCGCACTGCTGGTCCTGGACAACTGCGAGCAGGTCGTCGCCGGTGCCGCCGCCCTCGTACAGGCCTTGGTCTCATCCGCCAGGAACCTGCGGGTGCTCGCCACCAGCCGGGCCCCGCTGGGCCTCACCTCGGAGGCGGTGTACGCGCTGCCTGAGCTCGAACTCGCCACCTCCGTCGAGCTGTTCACCCAGCGGGCCAGGGCCGCCCGGCCCGGCGTGGAGCTGCCGCCGGACGCGGTGGCCGGGCTGTGCCGTCACCTCGACGGGCTGCCGCTCGCCGTGGAACTGGCGGCGGCCCGGGTGCGGGTGCTGTCGGTGCCGGAGATCGCCCGCCGCCTCGGCGACCGGTTCGCGCTGCTGCGCGGCGGGGCCAGGGACGTACCGGAGCGCCACCGCACACTCCACGCGGTCGTCGACTGGAGCTGGAACCTCCTCGACGAGGAGGCCAGGGCCGCGCTGCGCCTGCTGTCCGTCTTCCCCGGCGGCTTCGCCGGCGAGGCGGCCGAGCAGGTCCTCGGGGAGGACGCGCTGTTCCTGCTGGAGCAGTTGGCCGACCAGTCGCTGCTCACCGTCGCCGAGACCCCGGCCGGTGTGCGGTTCCGGATGCTGGAGACCGTACGGGAGTTCAGCGCGGCCCGGCGCGCGGAGGCCGGCGAAGAGGAGGAGGCCGTCGGCCGGTTCCTCGCCTGGGCGCGGGACTTCGGGGTCGCCCACCACGACTGGTACTTCGGGTCGGCGCCGATGGCCGCCGGGGAGCGGATCAGGGCCGAGCAGGACAACCTCGTGCTGGCCCTGCGCCACGCCCTGGCCCGTACGGACGGCCCCACCATCGCCGCCCTCACCGCCGTCCTCACCGCTCTGTGGTCCACCGGCTCCAACTACCCCCGCCTCGCCGCCCTCGCCGCGGACACCGGCCCGCCGCTGTCGCACTACCACCCCGAGCCCGAGTACGTCGAAGTCGCCCGCGCCGCCGCTGTGTTGTGCACGGCCAGCCTGTTCATGGGCTACGGCCCGGTCGCCGTACGCCAGCTCGTCACCCTGCGGCGGCTGCCCCCGGCCCCGCCGGACACGCTGCTGCGCGCCATCGCGGTGGTGCTGAGCGCGATCCCCGAGATGCTGCCGCCCGACTACGAGGTGCTGCAGAAGCTCTGCGACAGCGAGCAGCCGCTGCTGGCCGGCACCGCCGAGTGCGTCGCCACCTACGTCTGGGAGTCGGAGCACGACATCGACGGCGCGCTCGCCTCGGCTCGGCGGATCATCGCCGCGCTGGGGCCGGCCGACAACCCGTTCCTCCAGGTTCTGGGGCACGCCCGGCTGAGCGAGCTGTGCCTGCACACGGAGCAGGGTGAGGCGGCGTACGAGCATCTCAGGGCGGCGCTCGACATGCTGCCGAGGCTCGGCGACGAGCGCGACTCCATCGGCGTACGCGGGGGTCTCGCCCTCGCCTGTCTGCAGCGCGGCGACCCCGACGAGGCCGAGTACTGGCTGCGGCAGGCGGAGGTCGCCAACGCCGCGCAGAAGGACGACTCCGACAGCGCCGACCTCGGCGTCCGCGCCGAGATCGCGCTCGCCCGCGGGCTGACGGAGGTCGGGCTCGGCCTGTGGCGCGGTGTCGTGGAGGGGATGGCCGAGGCCGACTCGATGCACAGCGACGACCCCTTCCTCGACCGGTGGATACTGCAGCTCCAGTCGGCGGCGGTGACGGCGCACGCACACGCCGGCCGTCTCGAACTGGTCGCGCGGCCGGTCCTCCGGCTGCGCGAGGGGCTGCGGACCCTGCTCTCCGGTCCGGCCCGCTCACCCATGGAACTCCCGGTGTTCGGGACGATGCTCCACGCCCTCGGCATGGCGGGGCTCGCCTCCGGCGACGACATCCCGACCGCCGTACGGATGCTGGCGCTGGCCGAACGGCTGCGGGTGCTGCGCGACTACCAGCCGACGATGTCGGCGGACCGCGCCCGCCGGGCGGTCGGGGCCGCCGGGAACGCGGCCGGGGCGGCGTACGCCGACGCGGTGTCGGAGTACGCCGCCCTGGGCCGGGACGAGTTGCGGGACGCGGCCCGCGCTGTCATGGCGGTTACTTCGGGTCGCGGTTGAACTGCGCCGTCGACCAGCGGTAGCCGAGCACGGTCAGACCGACGCACCAGGCGATGGCGATCCACCCGTTGTCGCCGATCTCGGTGCCGAGGAGAAGCCCGCGGAGGGTCTCGATGGCGGGCGTGAAGGGCTGGTACTCGGCGATGGGCTGGAACCAGCCCGGGATCGCGTCGATGGGGACGAAGGCGCTGGAGATCAGCGGAAGGAGGATCAGCGGTGTCGCCATGTTGCTGGCCGCCTCGGGGTTCGGGCTGGCCATGCCCATCCCGACCGCGATCCAGGTGAGCGCCAGGGTGAACAGGGCGATCAGTCCGAACGCCGCCAGCCACTCCAGGGCCGTGGCGTCCGTGGACCTGAAGCCGATGGCCACGGCGATGAGACTGACGAGGACCAGACTGGCGAGCACTTGCAGCACGCTGCCGACGACGTGCCCGACGAGCACGGACCCGCGGTAGACCGCCATCGTGCGGAAGCGGGCGATGAGGCCCTCGTTCATGTCCATGGAGACGGAGACCGCGGCCCCGATCACGGTGGAGCCGATGGTCATCATCAGGAGGCCCGGGACGAGATAGGCGATGTAGGCCGAGCGGTCGGCGCCGCCTCCACCGATGCCCGCGCTCATCACGCCTCCGAAGACATAGACGAAGAGCAGCAGCAGCATGATCGGCGTGAGCAGCAGATTCAGCGTCATGGACGGGTAGCGGCGCACATGCAGCAGGTTGCGGCGCAGCATCGTGGACGAGTCGCGCACGGCGAGGGAGAGGGCGCTCATCGGACAGACTCCTTGGACTGGCTGGGCTGGCTGGGGGCGGTGCCGGGGCCGGTGAGGGCGAAGAACACGTCGTCGAGGTCGGGGGTGTGCACGGTCAGCTCGTCCGCCTCGACGCCGGCCGAGTCCAGCCAGTCGAGGATGGAACGCAGCTCGCGCTGGCTGCCGTCGCTGGGGATCTGGAGGGCGAGCGCCTCGTCGTCCCTGGTGACCTCGCGCAGGGCGGCGGCGGCCGAGTGGTAGGCGACCGGGTCGGTGAAGCGGAGCCGGACGTGCCCGCCGGGGACGAGCCGCTTGAGCTCCTCGGCGCTTCCCTCGGCGGCGATCGTGCCGTCGTTCAACACCGCGATACGGTCGGCGAGTTCGTCGGCCTCCTCCAGGTACTGGGTGGTGAGGAAGACGGTCACCCCGTCGGCGACCAGCCCGCGGATGATGCCCCACATGGTGTGGCGGCTGCGCGGGTCGAGGCCGGTGGTCGGCTCGTCGAGGAAGATGATCCGCGGGTTGCCGACCAGCGTCATGGCGATGTCCAGGCGGCGCTTCATACCGCCGGAGTAGGTGGAGGCGGGCTTCTTCGCGGCGTCGGTGAGGTCGAAGCGCTCCAGGAGCTCGGCGGCGGTACGGCGGCCCTCGGCGCGGGACAGGTGGTGCAGGTCCGCCATGAGGAGCATGTTCTCCTCGCCGGTGATCAGTCCGTCGACGGCGGAGAACTGCCCGGTGACACCGATCGCGGCCCGTACCGCGTGCGGGTCGGTGGCGAGATCGTGGCCGCCGACGCGCAGTTCGCCTGCGTCGGCGGTGATGAGCGTGGAGAGGACCTTGACCGCGGTGGTCTTGCCGGCGCCGTTCGGGCCGAGGAGGGAGAAGACCGTGCCGGTCGGTACCGCCAGGTCGATGCCGTCGAGGACCGTCTTGTCCCCGTAGGCCTTCCGCAGCCCCTTGGCCGCGATGGCGAGTGAGTGCGATGTCGTCGATGTCATGCCGAGGAGACTGCGGCAGAGCGCATTCAGCGCGGTTTCACGACGGTTTCAGCGCCCTGGAACCAGGACCGCGCACTGTGGCGCTGCCCGTAGGGGCGCGCCACAGGGGCGCGGGGAACTGCGCGACAAGCCCCCACGGACCCGCGGCCACACACCCGGCCGAAAGCCCCTCGGCTCACCCGGTCCGAGCCGTCCCCGTCCCCTTCTCCGCGTCCAGCGCGTACACGCACCGGTCCTTGCTGCACGCGTACACCACGCCGTCCTTGACCACGGGGGCGCCGGTGATCTCGCCGCCGGTCGCCAGCTTCCATCTCAGGCGGCCGTCGTCGGCCTTCAGGGTGTACAGGAGGTGGTCCGTCGAGCCGAAGTGGATGCGGCCCTCGGCCACCGCCGGGGCGCCGACGATGTCGCCGCCCGCCTGGAAGCGCCACTTGGGGGTGCCGGTGACCGCGTCGAGCGTGTAGAGGCCCTTGCCGCTGCCGACGTGCACATGGCCGGCCGCCACCAGTACCGGTTCGATCGAGGCGCGCGACTCCGTCGCGATCCGCCATCTGTCCCGTCCGTCGGTCGCGTCGAGGGCGTAGACCGTGCCGAGGTAGTCGGCGAGGTAGATGCCGCCGCCCGTGACCGCCGGGCCGGGCGCGAAGGTGGGCGGCGAGAGGAACACCGCCGGAGCCTCGAAGTGCCAGCGGACATGGCCGCCTGCCACGTCGATCGCCAGGACGCGGGTGCCCGCGGAGACGTACACCTGGCCGTCGGGGCCCGGGGTCAGCCGTACCGGGACTCCGCCGCAGGAGGCGGCGTCGCCGATCGGGTAGGACCAGCGCTCGTCACCCGTACGGGCGTCCAGGGCGCGGAGCCGGCCCTCCTGCCACACGAAGACCGTGCCCTCGTGGACCTGGGGCCCGGCCTCCGGGGACTCGAAGTCCGTCTGGGCGCCGCCGTGCTCCCACAGCTTCTGGCCGGTCGCCGCGTCCCAGCCCTGGACGCCACCGCCGCGCGTACCGGTGACGACCGTGCCCCGGTCGGCCTTCAGGGAGTACACCCAGGCGTCCGTGGACAGACGCCACAGGTCCATGCCCTCGCGGGCGTCGAGAGCGAAGAGGGTCGGGCCGTCGGAGGCGTGGATACGGCCGTCCGCGACCGCCATCGACCAGGCGACGTCCCGCGTCTTGAAGCGGCGGCGGCCCGTCATCACGTCGAGGGCGTGCACCTCGAAGGAGGTGACGTAGACCAGGTCGCCGGCGACGGCCGGGGTGCCCCAGACATCGTTCGACATACGGAAACGCCACGGGCGCCAGCCCGCCGGGGACTCCGGGGGCAGCGGCGGCGCGACCGGAAGGGGATTCGGGTCGGCGCCGTTGACGCCGGGGCGCGGACGCGACCAGGAGGCCACGAGGCCGGCCTCCGGCGGGGGTGCCTGTACGGCGGCGGCGCGGGCGTCGGCGACGCGCGGACCGGGACCGATGGGCACGGGGGCGCCGGCCAGCCGCACGGGGCCGGTGTCCGGCGCTCCGGTGGGTACGGAGGACGGCATGGGGCCGGGCAGGAGACCTGGTCCGGGGCCGCGTCCGAAGCCCTGCGCGGGCTCGTGGGCCGGTGGCGGCGGGATCGCCAGCCTGCCACCGCTCCTGCCGCCGGACGACTGCGGCTTCGCCGCCGGGCGGCCACCGCGCCGCGCCTCGATGAGGGTCACCGCCCGTTCGGGCAGCCATGCGGAGGCCGTACCGCTGTCGTCGGAGCCGGAGCCGTAGAGGTGGGGGGCCAGCTGGGCCTGGAGGTCGGCGGGGTTGGGGCGGCCGGTCGCCTCCATCTGCATCAGGGACTCGATGAGGGGGCGCAGTTCGTCCGGCAGGCCTTCGAGGTCCGGGCCCTCGCGCAGCAGCATGAAGACCGTCTCGACCGGGTTCGCGCCGTGGAAGGGGGCGTGGCCGGTGGCCGCGAAGACCAGCATCGAGCCGAGCGAGAACACGTCGCTGGCGCCGGTCACGCTCCGCGAGTCCTTCGCCTGCTCGGGGGACATGTAGGCGGGCGTACCGACGGCGACATTCGTCATCGTCAAACGTGTATTCGAGACACCTGAGGCGATACCGAAGTCGATGACCCGGGGTCCGTCCTCGACCACCAGCACGTTGGAAGGCTTCAGGTCGCGGTGCACAAGACCGGCCCCGTGGATGGACTGCAGCGCCTCCGCGACCCCCGCCGCGAGCCAGCGCACCGCCTGGGCCGGCATCGGCCCGCACTCGTTCACTATCTCTTCGAGGGAGGGCGCGGGAACGTACGCGGTGGCCAGCCACGGTACGGCGGCTCGCGGATCGGCGTCGACGACGGCGGCCGTGTAGAAGCCGGAGACGGCCCGCGCCGCCTCCACCTCACGCGTGAAGCGGACCCGGAACAGCTGGTCCTCGGCGAGTTCGGTCCGGACCGTCTTGATCGCCACGCGCCGACCGGAGGCCGAACGCGCGAGATAGACCAGCCCCATGCCGCCGGCACCCAGCCGCCCCAGCACCTCGAACGGCCCGATACGCCGCGGATCGTGCTGCGTCAGCGGATCCACCACTTGCCTGCCACCTCCCCGTACGAGCCGCGTCACCTACATATGTACGCGACCTCGTGCAGCGTCTCACCACCGCCACCGCGTTGGCGGCACGCACCCCGATTCTTCCTGGCCGGGGCACAGGTTGCGAACTCGGATACGAAACGGGATGTCTCGACCGAAGTCTGGACAAAAACGCTTCCCGAGGGTGCTCCCGCACCTGCTCGCGCCCGTTCCGAGGCGGCTCATGACGCCTGATGGCAGCCGATGACGGCTCATTTTCGGAGGAGTGCGAACGACGCTCCCTGATTGTCCGTGACGACCGCCACATTCCCGTACGAAGTGTCGAAGGGCGGCACCTGGACACGACCGCCGAGCCGGTTCACCGTCCCGAGCGCCGCCTCCATGTCCTCGACGGCGAAATGGACCAGGAAATGAGGCGGCATCTCGGCCGGGAACACCTCCGAGACGGCGGCCCTGCCGAAGTCGGGGACCGCGTCCGGTCCGAAGAGGGCCTCGTGGAAGAGATGACCGTAGAAGTCGTTGGCGACGGCGGTGTCCCGGGCGTACAGCTCGGCCCAGGCGAAGGTACCGGGCTCGTGACAGCGGCCGAATCCGTGGTGCGTCCCGGCCTGCCAGAGGCCGAACACGGCCCCCTCGGGGTCGGTGGCCAGCGCCGTCGTGCCCAGTTCGCCCACCGGAACCGGCGCGGTGATCACCTGTCCGCCGGCCGCGTGGATCCGGGCGACGAGGGCATGGACGTACGGGGTGGCGAAGTACACCGTCCAGACGGTGGGCATCCGGCCGTCGGTCTTGTGGGCGAGGGAGGCGACGGGTTCGCCGTCGCACAGGGCCTGCGTCAGGCCGTCCTTCTCCCGGAAGGACCACCCGAAGAGGTCACCGTAGAAGCGCTTGCCCGCCTCTACGTCGGGCAGCTGGGCGTCCACCCAGCAGGGGACGCCCTCTGTGCGGGCGGATGCCCTGTTTTCGGCCATACCGTCAAGTTAACGGCCCTTCACGCATCCCGCAGAGCAGGCGTGGCATCGGGTGCGGGACCAGGCACAGCCGCCTCTCGGCACCCTCCAGACGCCCTCTCACCTCCCGCGCACCCCATTTGCAGTCGGCCGAATCGCGCTCCGATCACCCCTCGGTAAGCTGACGGCATGACAGGACAAGTGCGTACCGTCGACGGCCGTGTGGCCGGCCGGCGTGGGCAGGCGACCCGGCAGAAGCTGCTCGACTGCCTCAGCGAGATGCTCAGCTCCTCCCCTTACCGGGACGTCAAAGTCATCGATGTCGCCCGGAAGGCGGGGACTTCGCCCGCCACCTTCTACCAGTACTTCCCGGACGTCGAAGGCGCCGTCCTGGAAATCGCCGAGCAAATGGCCACCGAGGGCGCCGGGTTGACCCAGCTGCTCGCGGGGCGGTCATGGGTCGGCAAGGCCGGCTGGCAGACCGCCCAGGAACTCGTCGACGGGTTTCTGGAGTTCTGGCGGCGCAACGACGCGATCCTCAGGGTCGTCGATCTGGGTGCGGCCGAGGGCGACAAGCGGTTCTACAAGATCCGCATGAAGATCCTCAACTCCGTGACCAACTCCCTTACGGACACGGTCACAGAGCTCCAGGCCAAGGGCAGGGTCGACAAGGACGTCAGCCCCGCCGCCATGGCCGGCTCCCTCGTCGCGATGCTCGCGGCGGTGGCCTCCCACCAGAAGGGGTTCCAGACCTGGGGTGTGAAGCAGGCCGAACTGAAGCCGAACCTGGCTCAGTTGGTCCATCTGGGCGTGACCGGCAAGAAGCCGACGAAATAGCCCAGGCCACTCCACTTATCCAGGTTCCGCGGCCCTTCAGGCCCAAGTCCTGTCACGCAGGCGGTGGTTCACTCCGGTGGACCACCGCCTGTCGCGCGTCAGCAGCAGGTTCCCGGCTTGCGAATGCTCGGCTTTCGGATGTTCGGCTTTCGGCTGCCCGGCCCTCGGGTGCTCAGCGCCGTACGATCCGGAAGATCCGTATCTCCCGCTCCACCCGCGCCTGGTACGTCGCGTACGGCGGCCAGAACGCCAGCAGCGCCTTCCAGGCGGCGTCCCGCTCCTCGCCCGCCAGCAGCCGGGCCGTGACCGGGATGTCCTCCCCTTTCCAGCTGACCTCGGCGTCCGGATGGGCGAGGAGGTTGGCGGTCCAGGCGGGGTGACCGGTACGCCCGAAGTTGGACCCGATGAGCAGCCAGCTACCGCCGGTCTCCTTTCCCGCCCCCTCCCCCTCTCCCTCCGGCATACAGGCGAGCGGCGTATGCCGCAGCTGCCCGCTCTTCGCCCCGCGCACACTGAGCACGACCCCGGGCAGCAGCTGGGCACTGAGCAGCACCTTGCCCCTGGTCAGCCGGTGGACGGCCCGGTCGAGCGCGGGGACGACGTGCGGAGCGATCCGCGCGAAGGCCGGCGCCGAGGACACCTTCTGGACCGCCTTCACCACTCTCGCCGCTGTGACAGGCATCAGACGGCCACCTCTCCCGTGTCGAAGAGCCGCGCGGCCTCGGCTGCGTGCGCCCGGAGCCGGTGCACCGGCCCGAACAGCAGCTCGTCACCGGCGGCGCGCTTGAAGTACAGCTGGGCCTCGTGCTCCCAGGTGAAGCCGATACCGCCGTGCAGCTGAACGCCCTCGGCGGCGGCCGTACGGAGGGAGTCGAGGGCCTGGGCGAGGGCGAGCCCGCCGACCCGCTCCCCCTCGTGGGCAGTCGTGGCAGTTGTGGCGCTCGGCTCGGTCGACGCGCTTTCCCAGGCCGCGTAGTAGGCGGCCGAACGTGCCGCCTGGACCTGGACGTACACATCGGCGAGCCGGTGCTTGACGGCCTGGAAGGATCCGATCGCCCGCCCGAACTGCTCGCGCCGCTGGGCGTGTTCGACGGTCAGTTCCAGGATCCGGTCGGCGGCCCCGACGGCCTCGGCGGCCAGCACGGTGGCGGTGACGTCTCCGGCGCGGGCGAGACAGGCTCCGACGTCGGCGTCCTCGTCGCCCAGCAACTCGGCCGGCACGTCCCGCAGTTCGAGGCGGGCCTGGGGGCGGGTCGCGTCGAGGGAGGTCTGCCGGGTGCGGACGAGACCGGGGGCGTCGCCGGGGACGAGGAAGAGAAGGGTGCGTGAGCGGGCGTATCCACCGGCGTGGGCCGCCACGAGGAGGAGCTCGGCGCTGTGTCCGTCGAGGACCTGTCCGACCTGCCCGTACAGCCGCCAGTCACCTGACCGTCGGGCCGCCTGAACACCTCCGGCCCGGCCTCCCCCGGCCCAGTCGCGGCGGGGTTCGCCGGTGAGGGAGAGGACGGTGGCCAGACAGGCACCGGGAACGGCGAGGGCCGCGGTCAGGGCGCCGGAGGCGATGCGCGGGAGGAGCTCGGCGCGCTGTGCGTCGGTGCCGAGGGCGGTGACGAGGGGGGCGGCCAGTACGGCGGTCGCGAGCAGCGGCGAAGGGGCCAGAGAGCGCCCCAACTCCTCTGCGGCAAGCGCGAGTTCGGTCGTGGTGCCGCCCACTCCGCCGTGCGTCTCGGGCAGGGCGAGGCCGGGCAGACCGAGGTCGCCGGCGAGGGCCGTCCAGAGGGCGGGGTCGTACCCGGCCGGGGTGTCGACGGCGGCTCGTACGTCGCCGGGCGAGCACCGCTTGTGGAGCAGTTCGCGGAGAGTACGGCGGATGTGGTCCTGCTCGGGGGTGAAACGGGCGTCCATGACCTGCCCCTCCTGGGCGTCCGCGGCGCCCGTTCAGCGGGATCTGACGGTTCGTCATATTAGGGCGGACGCACCCTGCCGCACAGAGCCTGAGCTGATATACCGTCAGATTCATGCTGAGTCGACGACGAACGGGCAGGCGGCGAACGGGCGGACGGCGAGAGGGCGGACGGTGAACCGGAAGGTCGCGATCGTCGGGGTCGCCCTCTCGGACTGCGGCCGGGTGGACGACACGACCCCGTACGCACTGCACGCACAGGCCGCCCGGCGCGCGCTGGCGGACTCGGGGCTCGGCCGGGAGGTGGTGGACGGTTTCGCGTCCGCGGGTCTCGGCACGCTGGCCCCCGCCGAGGTGGCCGAGTACCTGGGCCTGCGCCCCACCTGGGTCGATTCCACCTCGGTCGGCGGCTCGACCTGGGAGGTCATGGCGGCGCACGCGGCGGACGCGATAGCGGCGGGCCACGCGAACGCCGTACTCCTGGTCTACGGTTCCACCGCCCGCGCGGACGTCAAGGCGGGCCGCCGGACGGGGAACCTCTCCTTCGGCGCACGCGGCCCGTTGCAGTTCGAGGTCCCGTACGGCCACACCCTGATCGCCAAGTACGCGATGGCCGCCCGCCGCCACATGCACCAGTACGGCACGACGATCGAGCAGTTGGCGTCGGTGGCGGTCCAGGCGAGGGACAACGCGGCACTGAACCCGGAGGCGATGTTCCGTACGCCGATCACCGTCGACGAGGTGCTCGACGGCCCGATGATCGCGGACCCCTTCACCAAACTGCACTGCTGTCTGCGCTCGGACGGGGGCGCGGCGGTGCTGCTGGTGGCCGAGGAGTACGTACGGGACTGCCGTACGCGGCCGGTGTGGATCCTCGGGACCGGCGAGCACGTCTCGCACGTGAGCATGTCGGAGTGGGCCGACTTCACGGTGTCCCCGGCGGCGGTGAGCGGGCGGATCGCCTTCGAGCGGGCGGGAGTTCGGCCGGACGAGATGGACTTCGCGGAGATCTACGACGCGTTCACCTACATGACGCTGGTGACGCTGGAGGATCTCGGCTTCTGCGGGAAGGGCGAGGGCGGCGAGTTCGTGGATGCCGCGAAGGGCCGCCTGAGGGTGGCGGGCGGCGAGCTGCCGGTCAACACGGACGGGGGCGGACTGTCGGCCCAACACCCGGGAATGCGGGGCCTGTTCCTGCTGGTGGAGGCGGTACGGCAGTTGCGCGGGGACGGGGGTGCGCGGCAGGTCCGTACGGCTGGGGGAGGCCTGCCGGAGCTCGGGGTGGCCTCCGGCACCGGGGGCTGGTTCTGCTCGTCGGGGACGGTGGTGCTGGGCCGGGGCTGAGCGGGGAGGAACCGGGGGCCGGCTGTCAGGGGCGCAGCTCGGGGATCTCGTCCGCCGACAGGACGTCGGCGATGCGCCACAGCCCGATCCAGCTCTTCGGGGCGACCGACTCGTCGAGGAGTACGGCGTTGACCTCGGGGTCGGGGTCGTCGCAGGCGTCGGCGCAGACGGTGACCTTGAATCCGGTGTCGACCGCCCACCTGGTGGTGGAGAGCACGGTCCCGGAGGTCGCCACGCCCGCGACGACGAGCCGGCCGACCCCGGCGGCCTCCAGCAGCTCGCGGAGGTCCGTGGTGGCGAAGGCGCTGAAGCTGGTCTTGGTCAGCACGGTCTCGCCCTCGGCGGGGGCCAGGAGCGGGTGGATCCGCTCGCTCATGCCCTGCGGGACGACATGGAAGACGGGCAGCCCGGCCGTACGGGCGGCGGTGAGGGCGTGTGCGGCGCGTTCGGCGACGGAGGGGGCGTGGCTGAAGTTGTCGACGATGTAGGTGACGTAGTCGAGGGCGAGGAATGCCGTCCGAGTGGCGGGGGCGTCAGGGGTGGCCACGGGGTTCTCCTTACGAGACGAGCACATGTGCCGGGGCTAGAATCGGAGACTGCGCCCCGGTTTCCTCACCGTACCGGAGACACCGCCCCGCTTAAAGGCTTCACGACGAGGGAGACCCGGAGATGGCCACGGAGAACCGGCCCCTGCGCGCCGATGCCCGCCGCAACCGGGACCGGCTGCTGACTGTGGCGAGGGAGGCGTTCGCCGCCGAGGGGCTCTCGGTCTCGCTGGACGAGATCGCGCGCCGGGCGGGCGTGGGGCCGGGCACGCTGTACCGGCACTTCCCCACGAAGGAGGGCCTGTTCGAGGCGGTGATGCGCGAGCGCCTCGACCCGCTCCTCGCCGAGGCCCGCGCCCTGCGCGACGCGGACGACCCGGGTGCGGCCCTGTTCACGGTGCTCGACCGACTGGTGACGGACGCGGTGACGAAGGCGGACCTGATCGACGCGATCGCCCACGCGGGGCCGGAGGTCCGGGCGACGGTCGACGCCACCTCCGCCGACCTGCACCGCGTGATCGGCCACCTGCTGACCCGCGCCCAGTCCGCCGGCACGGTCCGCGCCGACATCGGCATCGCGGACCTGATGGCGATCCTGTCGGGCATCCTGCTGGCCCTGCGCCACCGGGCGAACGCGGGCGCGGACCCTCAACTGGCGCTGGCGGTGCTGTGCGACGGGCTGCGGGCCAGGGCAGGGCACTGACTACGGGCGGCGCTCCGTTCACCCATTAGGGCGAATATGACTCGAAACGGACACCGCGGTTAATGCTTGCATTAATTTTCCGGGCAGGGCTCAATGGGAAGTAATCCTCGTCGCCGAGGTAGCGGCGTGGTTCGGTGAACTGATCACGGCGGATCAAAGCAGCGCGAATCAAGTGGAAGACGCCATCGACGCGTTGGCACTCCTCGGGCCCGCGCTCGGTCGCCCACTCGTCGACCGGATCAAGGGCTCGCAAGAACACCACCTGAAGGAGCTGAGACCCGGATCATCCGGGACCGGCGAGATCCGCGTCCTCTTCGCGTTCGACCCCGTACGCCATGCCGTCCTACTGGTCGCCGGGGACAAGGCCGGAAACTGGAGCGGCTGGTACGACACCAACATCCCGATCGCCGAGAAGCGCTACCAGCAACACATCGCCGAGCTGCACACAAGGGAGTATGAATGAGCACCGTCAGCTGGGAGGAAGTCAAGCGCCGGATGCACGAGCAGCAGAGGGCCGCCGGTATCCCTGTGCGGTCCCCCGAGGAGAAGCAGGCCGACATGGACCGCCTCCTCGCCGAGGTGCGGGCCTACAAACTGGCCGAGATCCGCCGCGAGCAGGAACTCACCCAACGCGAGATCGCGGACTCGATGGGTGTCTCCACACCCCGCATCTCGGCGATCGAGCACGGCGAGATCGACCGAACCGAGGTAGCAACCCTGCGCTCCTACGTACGGGCCCTGGGCGGGGAGCTTCGAGTGATCGCCGACTTCGGGGACTCCGCCTACACCGTGGCGTAACGACCACGGTGCCGCGAGGGTCCGTTCGGCCTTCGCGGCACCCCTGTGGTCGGAAAGCACACCCGCGCGCCTGTCGGCAGACCGGACTCGCCCACCGAATCCGCCGCCCTCGACTCGGCTCCGCTACGCGCAGGCCCCGCACAGCCCCCGATAGGTGACTTCCACCTGGGACACCGTGAAGCCGAAGCGTTCCTCCGCGGGGAGGTCCGCCAGGGGGTCGCCGGTGGGGTGGACGTCTCTGATCGTGCCGCAGTTGGAGCAGATCAGGTGGTGGTGGGGGTGGTGCGCGTTCGGGTCGTACCGCTTGGCCCGGCCGTCCGTCGCTACCTCTATGACCTCTCCGAGGGAGACCAGCTCGCCCAGGGTGTTGTAGACGGTCGCACGGGAGATCTCCGGCAGCCGCTGGGCCGCGCGGGCGTGCACTTCGTCAGCTGTGTAATGGACGTGTTCGCCGTCGAGGACCTCCGCAACGACACGCCGCTGGGAAGTCATCCGCCAGCCGCGTCCACGCAGTCGCTCCAGCAGGTCGCTCATATCGTTCACCTATTCAGGTTCGGTGGAATACACGGATTTTACCAGTGGACGTCCGGGTTCCGATAGGATATGGATTTGTCACACTTCTTGACTTGGACCTTGTCCATTGTAGGATCGCTTACGGCGATGGCCAAGGGAGCCAAGGGACAGGAAGAGACTCCAGTGCGGCACCAGTGCGGCAGGAGACAGCAGCGACGTGACGGCGTGTGTGACCTCCTCCACATGGCCGACCGTCCCCCCACCCCCCTCCAGTTCCTGAGAACGCAGTTCGTGAGCAGCACCGAGATCTGCCCCGTCCGGAAGGATTCCCATGTCTGAGAACCATGACGCGATCGTCACCGACGCGAAAACCGAGGGCACGGGTGGCTGCCCGGTCGCGCACACGCGCGCCCCGCACCCGACCCAGGGCGGCGGCAACCGCCAGTGGTGGCCCGAGCAGCTGAACCTGAAGATCCTCGCGAAGAACCCCGCCGTCTCGAACCCGCTCGGCGAGGAGTTCGACTACGCCGCCGCGTTCCAGACCCTCGACCTCCCTGCCGTCAAGCAGGACATCGCCGCGGTACTGACCGACTCCAAGGACTGGTGGCCGGCCGACTTCGGGCACTACGGCCCGTTCATGATCCGTATGGCCTGGCACAGCGCGGGCACCTACCGCATCAGCGACGGCCGCGGCGGCGCCGGCGCCGGTCAGCAGCGCTTCGCCCCCCTGAACAGCTGGCCGGACAACGGCAACCTCGACAAGGCCCGCCGTCTGCTGTGGCCGGTCAAGAAGAAGTACGGCCAGAGCCTCTCCTGGGCCGACCTCATGATCCTCGCGGGCAACGTGGCCCTGGAGTCGATGGGCTTCGAGACCTTCGGCTTCGGCGGCGGTCGCGCCGACGTGTGGGAGCCCGACGAGGACGTGTACTGGGGTCCCGAGAAGGTATGGCTCGACGACGAGCGCTACACCGGCGACCGTGAGCTGGAGGAGCCCCTCGGCGCCGTCCAGATGGGCCTCATCTACGTCAACCCCGAGGGCCCCAACGGCAACCCGGACCCGCTCGCCGCGGCCCGCGACATCCGCGAGACGTTCCGCCGTATGGCGATGAACGACGAGGAGACCGTCGCCCTCATCGCCGGTGGCCACACCTTCGGCAAGACCCACGGCAACGGCCCGGCGGACGCTGTCGGCCCCGACCCCGAGGCCGCCCCGATCGAGCAGCAGGGCTTCGGCTGGAAGAGCACGCACGGCTCCGGCAAGGGCGGCGACGCGATCACCAGTGGCCTTGAGGTCACCTGGACGAGCACGCCGACCCAGTGGAGCAACGGGTTCTTCAAGAACCTGTTCGAGTACGACTACGAGCTGACCCACAGCCCGGCCGGCGCCCAGCAGTGGGTCGCCAAGGACGGCGCGGGTGCGGGCACCATCCCGGACGCCCACGACGCCTCGAAGTCCAAGCCCCCGATGATGCTGACGACCGACCTCTCGCTCCGGTTCGACCCGGCGTACGCGGAGATCTCCCGTCGCTTCTACGAGAACCCGGACCAGTTCGCGGACGCCTTCGCCCGCGCCTGGTACAAGCTGACCCACCGTGACCTGGGCCCGGTCGTCCGCTACCTCGGCCCCGAGGTCCCGTCCGAGACGCTGCTGTGGCAGGACCCGCTGCCCGCGGTGACGCACGAGCTCGTCGACGCCGCCGATGTCTCCGCCCTCAAGGCGCAGATCCTCGCCTCCGGCCTCACGGTGTCCCAGCTGGTCTCCACCACCTGGGCCGCCACGTCCTCCTTCCGCGGCAGCGACAAGCGCGGCGGCGCCAACGGTGCCCGTATCCGCCTCCAGCCGCAGGCCGCCTGGGAGGTCAACCAGCCCGACGAGCTGGCCCAGGTGCTGCGCACCCTGGAGGGTGTCCAGACGTCCTTCAACGCCGCCCAGTCCGGCGGCAAGCAGATCTCGATCGCCGACGTGATCGTCCTCGCGGGCGCCGCGGGCGTCGAGAAGGCGGCCAAGGACGCCGGCTTCGACATCGAGGTCCCCTTCACCCCGGGCCGCGTGGACGCGACGCAGGAGCAGACGGACGTCGAGTCCTTCGCCGCCCTGGAGCCGACCGCCGACGGGTTCCGCAACTACCTCGGCAAGGGCAACCGCCTTCCCGCCGAGTACCTGCTGCTGGACAAGGCGAACCTGCTCAACCTCAGCGCCCCCGAGCTGACCGTCCTCGTCGGCGGCCTGCGCGTCCTCGGCGCGAACCACCAGGGCTCGTCGCACGGCGTCTTCACCGACACCCCCGGCAAGCTGACGAACGACTTCTTCGTCAACCTGCTGGAGCTGGGCACGGAGTGGACGGCCACGTCCGAGGACCAGAACACTTTCGAGGGCCGCGACGAGTCGGGCCAGGTCAAGTGGACCGGCACCCGTGCCGACCTGGTCTTCGGCTCCAACTCCGAGCTGCGCGCGGTGGCGGAGGTCTACGCGAGCGACGACGCCAAGGAGAAGTTCGTCAAGGACTTCGTCAAGGCGTGGGTCAAGGTGTCGAACGCGGACCGCTTCGACCTCGTCTGATCCACTGCTCACCTGAGTAACAGCGTCCAGGCCGGCCCGTACGGGTCGGCCTGGACGTTTTCGTTACCCCCGCACATCCGTTTCCCCGTGGCCTACCGCCGCCCGAGTGCGTACGATGCCGATCGCCCCCCAGCATTGACATGCGCACGTTGTGTGCGGAATGGGGCTCGGTTGGACCTGGAATACCGTCTGCTCGGCCCGGTCGAGGCCTGGTCCGGCGGACACCGTCTCGCGCTGGGCGGCCCCAAACCCCGGGCCCTGCTCGCCGCGCTGCTGCTCCGGCCCGGACGGACGGTCTCGGCCGACGCGCTGATCGACATGGTCTGGGGGGACCAGCCTCCGGACACGGCACGCGGACTGATCCAGACGTACGTCTCGGGGCTGCGGCGCGCGCTCCCCGCCGGCACCGATCCGGACACTGAATCGGACACCGGCCCGGGTGCGGCCATGTGCGCCGATCCGATCGAGACCCGCCCGCCCGGCTATCTCCTCCACGCGGACGGTGCCCGGATCGACCTCGCGGACTTCGAACGGCTCACCGCGCGGGGCCGGGACCGCGCGGCCTTCGGCGACCACCGTGCCGCCTCCCAACTCCTGCGCGAAGCACTGGAGTTGTGGCGCGGCTCGGCCCTCGGCGGGGTCGGCGACGCGCTGCGGGTCGAGGCGGGGCGGCTGGAGGAGGCACGGCAGGCCGCCCTGGAGGACCGGATCTCCGCCGACCTGGCGACGCCGGGCCACGAACAGAACCTGGCCGCCGAACTGACCGCCCTGGTCGGCGGCCACCCCACCCGGGAGCGGCTGCGCGGCCAACTGATGCTCGCCCTCTACCGGTTGGACCGCCAGGCCGACGCGCTCACGGTGTACGCCGAGGGGCGCGCCGTACTCGCCGACGAACTGGGCATCGACCCCGGTCCGAAACTCCGGAGGCTGTACGAGGCCATCCTGCGGTCGGACGAGAAGCTGATGCCGGTCCCCTCCACGACCTCACCCAGGGGTGCCGCGAGGACCGACGGAACTGCCGGCGGTGCTGACAACAGGACTGCCGACGGGACTGACGGCGAGGCTGCCGACGGGACTGACGACCGGAAAGCCGACGACGACAACGCCCTGGGGGAAGGCCGCATCGGCACCCGGGCCGATGCGGTGACACTTCCCCGCGCCTCCCTCCTCCCGCCCGCCATAGGCGACTTCACCGGCCGTTCGGCCCAACTCGCCGAAGTACAGGCCCTGTTGTCCGGCCCCCGCGAGGCCATGCCGATCGCTGTCGTGTCCGGCCCCGGCGGCGTCGGAAAGTCCGCGTTCGCCGTGCAGGTCGCGCACCGGCTCGCCGCCGCCTACCCCGACGGCCAGCTCTACGCCGAGCTGCACGGCTTCAGCGATCCGGTGCCGCCCGCCGAAGTGCTGGGCCGGCTGCTGCGCGCACTGGGCGCCGATCCGCCCGAGGGCCTCGCCGAACGCGGCGATCTGTTCCGCAGCCTGGTCGCCCGGCGCCGCATCCTGCTGGTCCTCGACGACGCGGGCAGCGAGGCGCAGATACGGCCGCTGCTGCCGGGCAGCGCGAGCTGTGGCGTGCTGATCACGTCCCGGGCCCGCCTGGCCGGCCTCGGCGGCGAAGACCTCACCCAACTCGACGTCCTGGACGAGGGGTTGGGAATCGAGCTGCTCGCCCGCATCGCCGGCGACGCGCACATCCGGCGGGAACCCGAGGCGGCCCGACGCATCGTCGCCCTGTGCGGCGGGCTGCCGCTGGCCCTGCGTATCGCCGGGGCCCGGCTGGCGACCCGCAGCCACTGGACGCCCAGCGGGCTCGCCGAGCGCCTCGCGGACGAGCGGCGCCGCCTCGACGAACTCACCGTCGGCGACCTGGAGGTACGCAGCGGACTCGGCCTGAGCTACGACGCCCTCGACACCCCCGCCCGTACCGCCCTGCGCCGGCTCGGCCTGCTCGGCGCGTCCGACGTGGCCCCTTGGGTACTGGCCGCGCTCCTCGGCATACCGGAGGCGGAGTGCGGCGAGGACATCGTGGAGCAGCTCATCGACGCCCAGTTGCTGCACTTCACGGGCACCGACCGGGCCGGGCAGCCGCGCTTCGGGCTGCACGACCTGGTGCGGGTGTACGCGGCCGAACGCGCCGAGGCCGAGGACCCGCACACCGAGCGCGCGGCGGCCCTCGGCCGGGCGCTCGGCGGCTGGCTGTGGCTCACCGGCCGGGCCGCCGCCGCGGCGCCTTCCGGAGAGGTGGTGCTTCAGGACCCGCGCACACTGTGGCCGGTCGGCGACCGGGCCGCCGGACCGGCACTGGCCGACCCGGCCAGGTGGTTCGAGTCGGAGTCCGGCGCAATCACCGTCGCCGTCGAACGGGCCGCCGCCATGGATCTGCCCGCGCTGGCCTGCGAGGCCGCAGCCACCCTGTGCTCGTCCGCGTACCTCGTCAGCAACCGTTTCGACGCCTGGTCGCGTACGCACGAGGCCGCGCTGGCCGCCGTACGCCGCGCCGAGGACCGCGCCGGGGAGGCCAGGCTGCTCGTCGGTCTCGGCCATCTCCGGTACGAGCAGGACGACTTCACCGCGTCCGTGGGCCATTTCCGGCAGGCGGCCGTGCTCTGCGCCGGCCTCGGCGACACGCGTGGACACGCAACGGCTCTCGCGGGCCTGGGCGGCGCCTACCGCGAGCAGGGCCGGTTACGGGACTCGGTACGTGAACTCACCCGCGCCATCGACGACTTCAGGCGGCTCGACGACCCGGCGGGGCTCGGCGTCGCCTGCCGGTACGTCGCGCTGGCCCATCTCGAACTCGGCGAGTTCACCGCCGTCACCGACCGCCTCGAAGAGGCCCTGGCCGCGTACCGCCGCCTCGGCAGCCGACGCGGCGAGGCGCTCGCCCTGCGGACGTACGGGATGCTGCACCGGGCACGCGGCGACTATGCGACGGCCGACGAGCTGCTCGGCCGATCCCTCACGCTGCTGCGGGAGTTCGGCGACGACCTGATGAGCGCGTACGCCGCACAGGCGCGGGCGAAGGCCCGCCTGAGGCTGGGCCGGACCGTGGAGGCGGCGGCGGACCTGGCCGGCCTGCTCGACGTGTGCCGGAGGTACGGCGACCGGTACGGCGAGGCGCTGGTGCTCCGCACCATCGGCGAATGCGCCCTCGCCGCAGGCGAGTTGACCGACGCGGACATCCATCTCTCGGCGTCCGCCGCCCTGTGGGGCGCCCTGAGCCTGCCCCTCCCCCGGGCCCGCACCCTGCGCTCCCTCGCGGCCCTGCGGACCGCCCTCGGCGACGAGCGGGAGGCGGCTGCCCTGCGGGCGGAGGCGGGCGGGGTGTTCACCGCGTACGAGGCACGGGAAGCACGGGAGTCCTGGGAGGCGCGAGAACCTGACAGCTCCTGACCGGGGCTTGAAGCGGCTTGAAGGGGCTTGAAGGGGACTTACAGAGAAGTTGAAGCGGCCCTCGCGAAGCTTCTTGGTGTCGGAGGGGAACGGGAGCAGCCCGAACTCCCCCGGCACCAACGGGGATTCAACGGGGAAAGGACTTCCGATGCCCAGCATCACCAAGCCCGGTTCAATCAGGACGCCCGCGCGGCGCGCCGCCACTCTCCTCCTGATCTCGGCCCTCGCGGGCGGAGCGCTGACCGCGGAGTCGGTGTCGGCCGCGGCCTCGGCCGCGCCGTCGTCGGTGTCGCCGACGGCGTCGGCGCTTCAGAACGCCATCGTCGCCAAGGCCCAGCAGCAGGTGTCCATCTCGCCGCGCAACCGCGAGAAGGCCGGCAACTGCAACTACTACAGCGCGGTCGCCACCGACCCGAAGAGCGGCACGGTCGGCAACTGCACGAAGGTCAACGGGCTGCAGTGGCGCACCAACAACTGGTGCGCCGACTTCATCCGCTACGTCTGGAAGAACTCCGGCGCCAGGACGAAGAACACCGACGCGTTCGCCGGCTCGTTCTACCGGGCCCGCAACTCCATCGGCACGTGGCACGCGCGGGGTTCCTACGTCCCGAAGATCGGCGACGCGGTCCTCTACGACTGGGACGGCAGCACGCCGAGCCTCGGGAACAACGGCTGGGACGTCGACCACATCGGCATCGTCGTCGCGTACAACAGCAGCACCAAGAAGCTGACGACCGTCGAGGGCAACACCACCAAGACCGGCTCCGGCGGCGCGGAAGGTGTCTACAAGCGAACGAACCGGTACAACACCAAGGCCGGTGACGTCGTCGGCTACGTGACGCCGAAGAAGCGGTAACCAGCCGCGGGACAACACGGACAGCACATGCGACGGGGGATCTCCGGGGACGGTCGACAGACCGTCCCCGGATTCCGTGCGGCCCGACGCCCGGCCCGACCTCCGGCTCGACTTCCGCTCACCCCACAGGACGGACATGCACCAGACCGAAATGAACGACATCATCCTCATGAACGACCCCCGCGTGGCCGCCGTCCCCGTCCTGGAGAACGGTGAACCACTCGTGGATCTACGGGAGTCACCCCATCTGCGTGTCGACACCCGCCTGGCCGATCCGGCGGGCGCCTACGCCCTGCTGCGTGAGGGCGTCGCCCTGCGACTGGCCCGGGCCGCCCGTCTGCTGCCCGAGGGCCTGCGTCTGCTGGTCACCGAGGGCTACCGTCCGCTCGTTCTCCAGCAGCGGTACTTCGACAGGTACGAGTCCGAACTGCGCGCGGCCCACCCCGACTGGCCGGAGCCCTATCTGCGTACCGCGACGAGCCGTTCGCTCTCCCCGCCGGAGATCGGCCCGCATGTCGCGGGCGCCGCCGTCGACCTCACCCTGTGCACCGACTCAGGAACGGAACTCGACCTGGGCACCCCGGTGAACGCGAGCCCGGAGGAGAGCGACGGCGCCTGCTACACGGCCGCTCCCGGCATCTCCCCCACCGCCCGCGACAACCGCCGCACTTTGTCGGCCGCACTCACCACGGCAGGCCTCGCCAACTACCCCACGGAGTGGTGGCACTGGTCCTACGGCGACCGCTACTGGGCCCTGACGACGGGCGCCCCGGCGGCTCTGTACGGCCCGGCGGACACGTACGCCGGCTGACGGCGCCGGGGCGGGGCTGGGGCTGGGTCGGAGGTGGAGGTTGAGACGGAGGTGAAGGCGGGGAGTGACAGTTGAGGTTGGGGCGAGGGCGGACACCGGGGCTGCAGCCCGCACCCGCGATACTCGTCGCATGGAAATGGAACCGGAACCGGACCTTCACGACCTGCTCAGAACCCTGCGGGTGTGGTCCCCCGAGATCACCAAGCTGCCCGCCTTCGACCCGAACACAGCCCCGGCCGAACCGCTCCCCCTGTTCACCACCTGGTTCGCGGAGGCGGTGGCCGCCGGGCAGCCCGAGCCGCACACCATGTCCCTGGCGACGTCGGACGCGGACGGCCTGCCCGACGTACGCACCGTGATGCTGCACGGCGCGGACACCGACGGCTGGTCCTTCGCCTCCCACTCCGGCAGCGGCAAAGGACGCCAACTCGCGGAGCGCCCCTACGCGGCGCTCCACTTCTACTGGCCCGCGCTGGGCCGCCAGATCCGACTGCGCGGCCCGGTCGAGTCCGCCCCCTCGGCAGAGGCACAGGCCGACCTGCACGCCCGCTCGACCGGAGCACTGGCCGCCGCGCTGACCGGCCGCCAGAGTGAAGTACTGGGCTCGGTCGACGAGTTGGCGAGCGCATCGCAGGAGGCCTGGGAACGGGCCCAACGCGAACCGGACGCCCCGGCCCCGACCTGGACCCTGTACCGCCTACGCCCGGACGAGGCCGAGTTCTTCCAGGGAGACCCCCAACGCCGCCACGTGCGACTCAAGTACCGCCGTACGGAGGCGGGTTCACCTGCCGGTTGGGTCAGGGAGTTGCTGTGGCCGTAGCCATAGCCGTGCCCGTGCCCGTGGCCGTAGGCGTCACGTCGAAGCGGTACACCGTGAAATCCCGTACCGGCCGATAACCGAGGCGCTGGTAAAGGGCGTTGCTGGTCGGGTTCGCGAGGTCGGTGAAGAGGAGCACCTCCGCCGCACCCGCCGCCGACGCGGCCCGGCTCACCGCAGCGGTCACGGCTCCGGCGTACCCGCGACCACGCAGGCGGGCCGGAGTGTAGATGTCCGCGAGCCGCACCGCACCGGCCAGTTGCGGGGCGGCGCAGGCCATGGACACGGGGGTGCCGTCGGGGCCCTCCCAGAGAGTGATGCCGCCGTACGCGATGCGGTCGTCGGCCCAGCCAAGGCCTCCGTCCGGTGCCGGCGGCGCGCCGACCTCTTCGCTGAACTCCCCGTACCAGCAAGCCACTTGCTCTCTGTCGGCGACGACCGCGGCCCTGGCTCGGCCGGGCGGGGCGGGCTCAGGCGCGGCGAGGACGCCGAGACGGTACAGCCGCTGACGCTGGTAGGGCGTACCGGTGACCCCGGTACGGCGCTGCCAGGCCTCGGCGAAGGCGGCGGCGGTCTCGTGGACCCCGGAGACGCCGGGCAGGGGCTCGCCGAGGGCTGCGAGGAAGACGGCGAGAGCATCGGCCTCCGCGCCGTTCAGGGGCGTGAGTTGCAGCCGGTGGGGCGGCGTACGGTAGAAGGCGGCCGTCACCTCGCCCGCCCGCTCCAGCACACCGAAGACGGGCGCCCGGGGTCCGTACATGTACGGCCCGCGCCTGCGCAGTTCTTCGGTCACTCGCAACGCAACGGTGTGCAGGGCGGGTTGGGAGCGAAGAAAGTCACCGGCACGGCGGAGGAACTCGTCGAGGCCGCCGACGAGACGCCACTGTCCGGGACTCTCGTCGTCACAGCGCGTGGAAGGCATGCCTCATGCTCCCGCACCCTTCTCCGGCTCGGCGTCCGGCTCAGGGTCCTGGGCGATCCGCCCGTGCAGGTGGACGTCCCGGAACGTGTCCTGGCGCTGCTCCTCGAACATCGCGCCTCTCAGGGTCCCCTCGTACCGGAAGCCGCAGCGTTCGGCGACGCGGCAGGAGGCGTCGTGGCCTATGGCGTGGCCGAGTTGCAGGCGGTTCAGGCCGAGGACGTCGAAGGCCCAGCGCGCACCGAGGGCTAGGGCTCGGGTCGCGACGCGGCTGCCGCGGGCCTCGGGGAGGACCCAGTAGCCGACGTGCGCGTCCCGCATGAAGGGGTCGATGTCGTTGACGCCCAGGTGGCCGAGTATCGCGCCGGTGACGACGTCCGTGACGCAGAAGGACACCCGGGTGCCGTCCGCCGCGGTCCCGGAACGGGTGCCGAGGGAGTCACGGGCGCTGTCGAGGTCGGTGACCGGCTTCATCGGGGTGTTCCAGCGCTGGAAGTCCGGGTCGGTCAGCCCGCGCAGCCACGCGTCGACGTCGGTGTCGGAGTCCGCGCGCCACTGCCGCAGCCGGAGTCCGTCCCCGAGCAGCTCGGGAAACTCGGGGACGGGGTGGGCGAGGGACCGCTCATGAATGTGGGCCATCAGTCCATTGAAGCCCGTACGGCTGTACGACTCCCACCCCGTGGACGGAAAACGGGCACACCCTCCCGAAAAGCCACCTCAAGCCCCATCCCGACCCGCAGCACGTCCTGGACACCGTCGGCCTCCCCCACCACCTCCGTCATCATCCGCGGCCCCTCGTCGAGATCGACGACGGCAGCCACGTACGGCGTGCGCTCCCCGAAGGGCGGCAGATCGTTGCGGTGCACGACGGACCAGGTGTAGAGCGTGGCCAGTCCGCTCGCGGTCTCCCACGCCACGTCCTCGCTCCAGCAGTGCGGGCAGAACTCCCGGGGATAGTGATGAGCCCGCCCGCACGCCCCGCAACGCCGCACGAGCAGGCGCCCCTCGGCCGCCGCGTCCCAGTAGGCCCGCGTGAAGGCGTCGACCTCGGGGACGTCGAACCTGCCCGCACCCGTACCCGCCGTACCCGTGCTCCTGTCCATGCCCACGGCCCCCTGACGCTGTCCAGATCTGACGGTACGTCAGTTCAGTATGGCCTCACCGAGCCCCCACAACCAGGCCTCCCGCGCCACCGACCCCACCCGCCTCCCCCACCACCGTGATCAATCCGCAACCGATTCCGGTCTTGCCCGAGACCCAACAAGTGAGCGGGTGCATACGCTCAGGCACATGGCCCACTCACCGACACCGTCACCGTCATCGACCGCCCCCGTGTACGTCATCGGCGGCGGACCCGGTGGTCTCGCCGTCGCGTACGCGCTGCGGGCCCAGGGTGTGCGGGCCGTCGTCCTGGAGCGGGGCGACCGGGTCGGGACGTCCTGGCGGCGGCACTACGACCGGCTGCATCTGCACACCACCCGGCGACTGTCCTCACTGCCGGGGCTGGCGATGCCGCGCTCCTTCGGACGGTGGGTGGCGCGCGACGACGTCGTCAGGTATCTCGAGAAGTACGCCGAGTACCACGAGCTGGAGGTCGTCACCGGCGTCGAGGTGTCCCGGGTCGAGCGGACCGCCGACGGCACCGGCTGGCTGCTGCACGCCACCGGCGGGCGCGAACTGACCGGCAGCGCGGTCGTCGTCGCCACGGGGACCAACCACACCCCCCGGCTCCCCGAGTGGCCCGGGCGCGACGCCTACACCGGCGAGCTGCTGCACGCCGGCCAGTACCGCAACCCCGCGCCCTACGCCGGCCGCGACGTCCTCGTCGTCGGGATCGGCAACACCGGCGCCGAGATCGCCGTCGACCTGGTGGAGGGCGGGGCCTCCCGGGTACGGCTGTCGGTGCGTACCGCTCCGCACATCGTGCGGCGGTCCACGGCCGGCTGGGCGGCCCAGTTCACGGGCATCCTCGTACGACGGCTGCCGGTGCGCCTCGTCGACCGGCTCGCCGGACCGATGGCCAAGCTGAGCGTGCCCGACCTGTCGGCCCACGGGCTGCCCCGCCCGGACACCGGCCTGTACTCGCGCGTCACCGCCGGCTCGATCCCCGTCCAGGACGTCGGCCTCATCGACGCCGTCCGGAAGGGGCGCGTCGAGATCGTGGCCGCCGTCGAGGGGTTCGAGGACGGGAAGGTCGTCCTCGCCGACGGTGAGCGCCTGGAGCCGGACGCCGTCATCGCCGCCACCGGATACCTCCGGGGCCTGGAAGGCCTCGTCGGCCACCTCGACGTCCTCGACGCGCGCGGCAAGCCCGTCGTCCACGGGCCCCATGCCCCGAAGAACGCGCCAGGCCTTTTTTTCTCCGGCTACACCAACCCCATCAGCGGGATGTTCCGCGAAATGGCGATCGACGCGGTACGCATCGCCAAGGCGGTCGCGCGGCAGCAGCAGTCGTTGACTTGCTCCTCGGGCTGAAGCCCGAGGATTCTGGCCTTCCGTTCCGTTGTTGTGCCGCTACGCGGCACGGGCTTGGTTCGGGAATCCGTGGCTTCCTGTTTCTTCGCGCTGTGCCGGGATTGCTCCTGGTCTTACCGGTGCTCCGCAGGCCGATACCGCCAGTCCGGCGGCCGTCTTGACGTTGATCGCGGCGTTGTGGTCCCGGTCGTGGACGCTGCCGCAGGCGGTACAGGTCCATTCCCGGACGTTGAGGGGTTTGGGTCCGTCCTTGACGCCGCAGGTGGAGCAGGTCTGGGAGGTCGGCTCGAACCGGCCGATCGTGACCAGGGTGCGGCCGTACCGGGCCGCTTTGTACTCCAGCATGCTGACGAACGAGGACCATCCGGCGTCGTGCACGGACTTGGCCAGTCTGGTGCGGGCCAGTCCCGCCACCGACAGGTCCTCCACGGCGATCCCTTGGTTCTCGGAGATCAGCCTGGTGGAGAGCTGGTGGTGGAACTCGCGGCGTGCGTCGGTCACCCGTGCGTGGGCGTGGGCGACCTTCAGGCGGGCCTTTTCGCGGTTCTTCGAGCCTTTCTGCTTGCGGGACAGTTCCCGCTGGGCCTTCTTCAGCTTCTTCTCCGCGCGCCGCAGGAAGCGCGGGGAGTCGATTTTCGTGCCGTCGGACAGGACCGCGAAGTGGGTCAGGCCGAGGTCGATGCCGATGGTGCGGTTGGTGTCGGGCATCCGGGTCGCGTCGGCGGCGGGGTCGGTGTCGATGACGAAGGAGGCGAAGTACCGCCCGGCCGCGTCCTTGATGACGGTGACGGAGGAGGGCGTGGTGGGCAGAGTGCGGGACCACTTCACTTTCACCGCACCGATCTTCGGCAGGTTCAGGTGCCCTTTGTCGGTGATGGACCAGCGGGCGTTGGCGGTGAACCGGATCGACTGACGCTTGTCCTTGCGGGACTTGAAACGGGGAGGACCCGTCCTGGGCCCCTTGCGATCACCCTTGAGTGAGGCGAAGAAGTTGCGGTACGCAGTCTCGACGTCCCGCAGGGACTGCTGGAGCACCACCGCGGAGACCTCTCCCAGCCAGGACCGCTCCACCGTCTGCTTCGCCTCGGTAATCAGCCTCTTCGACAGCTCTGCGGCCCTGGGGAACGGCTGCTTGGCCGCTCTGGCCTCCTCACGGGCGCGGACCGCGTCGTTGAACACGACACGGGCGCACCCGAACGCCCTCGCCAACGTCCTCTGTTGGCCGGTGTCCGGGTACAGCCTGAAGGAGTACCGGAGCTGCATGGCCATCACGATACATACTTGGGTTATGGGCGATATGCAGAAGATCAGAACTGGTAGGCACTGTGCTTTCGTGATGCACGTCCACTTGGTCTTCGTGACCAAGTTCCGGCACAGGGTGTTCACCGATGTTCATCTGACGCGCCTGGAGGAGATCATGCGGTCGGTGTGTACGGACTTCGAGTGCGAGTTGGTGGAGTTCAACGGCGAGGACAACCACGTCCATCTCCTGGTGAACTTCCCGCCCAAGGTTGCCGTGACCAAGCTGGTCAACTCCCTCAAGGGCGTCTCCTCCCGCCGCCTGCGCCAGGAGTTTCCCGACCTGGTACGCCACTACTGGCGGGCCAACAAGCTCTGGTCGGGCTCCTACTTCGCCGGAACCGTCGGCGGCGCCCCGCTCACCGTGGTCAGGCAGTACATCGAACAGCAGAACCGGCCGGTGTGAAGTTCCCCCGGCTCCACCGGGACCAGCCCGCGCGACGCCCCGCAGGCGAGGAACTGCGGTGTCCGGCTGCACCGGACCTGAATCCGCGACGCTCCGCGTCGCCATCATCAGATTCGCCTCACCACCGGCCTGAAGGCCGATGCACTGCGAATGAATTCCGGTAGCAGGAGGCGGACAGACCTCGTACGCCCCGTTCCTCCGCCGCCCACGGACCGACCACCGGTTTCGCTCAACTGTTCAACTGTTCGCCCCCTCCGGGCCGACCGCGAACCTGTCGCCCGTCCTGCTCGCCGGAGGAGGACGACCACAGCGATCGCACCGGGCAACACGGTGTCGCCGCACGACTGGAAGGCGTACGAACGCCCGGTTGTCCACCCCCGCCCGGTCCGGGAGTTCGCGGCCGTAGTGAAGAAGTTCCTCGCACGCCGGTTCCTGACGGAGTGTCAGTTCAGTAACCTGACACTACGTCAGTTATTTGGCTGTCACACAGGATCGGGTGGACCGATGCTTGGATCAACCCACGGCACCCTCACCACCGACTCCCGCCGGGCCCGGGTCATCGCCTGCGGCGAGCAGCCCTCGCCGGTCGTGCACGGCAGGCCCGCCGATGTCGACGACCTCGATGTCAGCGGTCGGCCGTTGTACGCCGGCGTGCCCGATCTCGACCGCTTCTTCCGACCCGAGTCCCTCGCGGTGGTCGGCGCCTCGGACGCCGAGGGGCGGCCGAACACAGGTATCACGCGGCAGTTGCTGGCGTGGGCCGAGCGGGTCGGTGCCCGGCTGCACCCGGTGCACCCGACTCGCGAGGCCGTCTTCGGCATACCCTGCTTCCCCTCTGTCGCGGACCTGCCCGAACAGGTCGATCTCGCCGTACTGCTGGTCGCCGACCCCCTTCCCGTGGTCGAGCAACTCGCCGAGGCCAAGGTGAAGTTCGCCGTCGCCTTCGCCTCAGGGTTCGCGGAGACGGGCGAGGCGGGCGCGGAGGCACAGGCCCGGCTGTCCGCCGCCGTACGCCGCTCCGGCCTGCGGCTGCTCGGCCCGAACACCAACCTCAACGCCTTCGAGAACTTCCGCGAGGACCTCGACGGCCCCGCGATCGCCCTCATCACCCAGTCCGGCCACCAGGGCCGGCCCGTCTTCGCCCTCCAGGAACTCGGCATCCGCCTCTCCCACTGGGCCCCCACCGGCAACGAGGCCGATCTGGAGACCGCCGACTTCATCTCCTACTTCTCCGAGCGGCCCGAGGTGGGCGCCATCGCCTGCTACGTCGAGGGTCTGAAGGACGGCCGCTCCTTTCTCCTGGCCGCCGACCGGGCCGCCCGGCGCGGAGTACCCGTCGTCGCGGTCAAGGTGGGCCGCACCGAGACCGGCGCCCGCACCGCCGCCTCCCACACCGGCAAACTGACCGGCGCGGACGCGGTGGTGGACGCGGCGATGCGGCAGTACGGAGTGATCCGCGTCGACGGACTCGACCAACTCCAGGACACCTCGGCCCTGTTGGCCCGCGCCCGCCGCCCGCTCGCCGACGGGGTCGCCGTCTATTCGATCTCGGGCGGCACGGGCGCGCACTTCGCGGACCTGGCCACCGAGGCCGGGCTGAAGCTGCCGCAGCTGTCCGCCGGCAAGCAGACCGAGCTGCACCAGTGGATACCCGACTACCTGAACGTGGCCAACCCGATCGACAGCGGCGGGCATCCGGTCGGCGACTGGCGCGGCCGGAAGATCATCGACGCGATCCTCGCCGACCCGGCGGTGGGCGTCCTGGTCTGCCCCATCACCGGTCCCTTCCCCCCGATGAGCGACAAGCTCGCGCAGGACCTCGTGGACGCGGCCGAGCAGACGGACAAGCTGGTGTGCGTGATCTGGGGCTCGCCGGTCGGCACCGAGGCGGCGTACCGCGAGACGCTGCTCGGCTCCTCCCGGGTGGCCACCTTCCGTACCTTCGCGAACTGCGTGACCGCCGTCCGCGCCCACCTCGACCACGCCCGGTTCACCGCCTCCTACCGCTCCCCCTTCGACGAGGCACCGCGCACCCCGTCGCCCAGTTTCCGCAAGGCGCGGGCGCTGATGCGGCCGGGCGAAGCCCTGAGCGAGCACGCTGCCAAGCTGCTGCTGCGCGCGTACGGGATCCGGGTGCCGCGCGAGCAGTTGGTGACCAGCGCGGCGGCGGCCGTCCGGGCGGCGGGGCTGGTGGGCTACCCGGTGGTGATGAAGGCGTCGGGCGGCCAGATCGCGCACAAGACGGAACTCGGGCTGGTGAAGATCGGGCTGACCTCGGCCAGCCAGGTCCGGGACGCCTATCGCGAGCTGACCGACATCGCCCGCTACGAGGGCGTGGACCTGGACGGCGTACTCGTGTGCCAGATGGTCGAGCGGGGCGTCGAGATGGTCGTCGGTGTCACGCACGACGACCTGTTCGGCCCGACGGTGACCGTAGGGCTCGGCGGGGTACTCGTGGAGGTGCTCCAGGACACCGCCGTACGCGTGCCGCCCTTCGGCGAGGTGCAGGCGCGGGACATGCTGACCGAGCTGCGCGGGCGTGCCCTGCTCGACGGGGTCCGGGGGCGCCCCCCGGCCGACCTGGACGCGCTCGTCGAGGTCGTCATGCGGGTGCAGCGCATGGCGCTGGAACTCGGGGACGAGCTGGCGGAGTTGGACATCAACCCGCTGATGGTGCTGCCCAGAGGGCAGGGGGCGGTGGCGCTGGACGCGCTGGCGGTGTGCGGACCGGGTCCGGAGGACCAGGGCGTGGTGCATCAGCCACTGCCCTAGCCGCCTGCCTGGCCGCCACAAGAAACGGAGCAGCACCCTCATGACTTCCTCCCCCGAAGAATCCAGCACGCCGAAATTTCCGGAAGACCCGGAAGACAAGAAAAAATCCGCTTCGTCAGCTGATTCATTGGTACTGCACGCCACTGACAATCAGGTCTCGTGGATCACTCTCAACCGCCCCGAATCCCTCAACGCCATCACCCCTGACCAGCGAGAACGTCTCATCCAACTTTTCTCGGACGCCTCCGCCGACCCCGCCGTACGAGCCGTCGTGCTGACCGGAACGGGCCGCGGCTTCTGCACGGGCGCGGACCTGCGAGGCGGGCAGGGACAGGCCGGCGGGGAGCGGATCGCCGGTGACGTGGCCCGCGTCATCCGCCTGGGCGCCCAGCGCCTGATCTCGGCCGTCCTCGACTGCGAGAAGCCGGTCATCGCGGCGGTGAACGGCACGGCGGCCGGCCTGGGCGCCCACCTGGCCCTGGCCTGCGACCTGGTCCTGGCAGCGGAGTCGGCGAGGTTCATCGAGGTGTTCGTACACCGGGGGCTGGTCCCGGACGGCGGCGGAGCGTACCTGCTCCCCCGACTGATCGGCCCGCAGCGCGCGAAGGAGCTGATGTTCTTCGGCGACGCGCTGACGGCCCCGGACGCCGAGCGCCTGGGACTGGTCAACCGGGTCGTCCCGGCCGAGGACCTCCACAAGACGGCCCGCGAATGGGCGGAGCGCCTGGCCACCGGCCCGACCCGCGCCCTCGCCCTCACCAAGCAACTGGTCAACGCCTCCCTCGACTCCGACCGGGCCACCGCCTTCGCCGCCGAGGCCACGGCCCAGGAGATCAACATGACGACGGCGGACGCACGGGAAGGGGTGGCGAGCTTCGTCGAGCGGCGGAGCCCTCGCTACGGCGGCAGCTGACTGCCTTGCGGGGCTTCACTTCTGACGCTCCGTCAGTTCCAATGGACCGTATGTTGGGACAAGCAGGAATGGCGGCGGCTGCCGTCCGTTATCTCAGGTCGGTCGGGGCACCCACAGCAGCGCCCACCATCGCGGTCCCCGTCGAGGCGCTGCCCCGGCCGGACTTACGGGCGGTCGGCGAGGACGAGCGGGCGCCGGTCCCCCCGGCCGAATTCCGGCGCGTGCTGGGCAACTTCGCCACCGGCGTCACCGTCATCACCGCCCCGGCCGCCGAGGGCGGGACCACCCCCGCCGGCTTCGCCTGCCAGTCCTTCGCCGCCCTCTCCCTCGACCCGCCCCTCGTCGTCTTCATGGTCGGCCGTACGTCGAGGACTTGGCCGCTCATCGCGCGTGCGGGCGTCTTCTGCGTCAACGTACTGGGCGCCGGGCAGGGCGAGTTGTGCCGCGGGTTCGCGAGGAGCGGCGCGGACAAGTTCGCGGGGGTCGACCACGAGCCGACGCCCGTCTCCGGCTCCCCGCGCCTGGCGGGCGCGGCGGCCTGGATCGACTGCACGATCCAGGCGGTGCACACGGGCGGGGACCACCTGATCGTCGTAGGACGGGTGGAGGCGCTGGGGACGGGCGAGGACGAAGGCACTCCGCTGCTGTTCCATCGTGGGCAGTTCATCTGACCCGGACCCTCCCGGGTCACCGGACCGTTGCCGATGACATGAGCACCGGCAACGAGGCCCGAGCAGGATGCACCTCCCGCGCGGCAACGGCACATCCTCGATCTGGCGACACCGCGTGTAGCCGCTGCGCTCGGGAAACCGACGGGACCCCGGTCAGACGGAGACCACGGTCACCGCGCCCTCCAGTCCCTTGAAGTCGTCCGCGTTCCGCGTGTAGAGCGGCAGGCCTCTCACCGAGGCGATAGCGGCGATCATCAGGTCCATGCGACGCGGACGGGGGTCCCTGTTGGCCGCGATGGTCAGCGCAACCAGGGTGCCGTACCTGGCAGCGGCGTCCCCGTCGAACGGCAGGGGGTCGAAGTCCGCGACCGCTGCTCCCAGTTTCTCCATCCGGGCTGCCCTCGCGGCGGGATCCTTCGCCATGGCCACACCCTGCTGCAGCTCAGCGAGTGTCACAGCGGTGAGTTCTGGCGCGACGGGAAGAGCCTCCGGGTTGAGGGTACCCAGGTCAATGTAGGCGCAGGTGTCGAGGACGCCCGTAGGGAGTCGGTCAGCCACGCCTGCGCTCCCACGGGTCGTCATCGACTCGTTCCTCACCCTCGAACAGTTCGTCCGCCTCCGCACGCATCTGCGCGTAGTCCACATGCGGAAGCATGCGGTGCCGAGCGACCAACTGCTCGGCGCTCGGCCTGCGTCGACGCGTCAGGGGGCGCAATTCGGCGACCTCTATGCCGTTGCGCGTGATGTGGTACGTCTCACCGGCCTCGACCGCGTCCATGACCGCGGCGGAGTTGTTGCGGAACTCACGCTGAGTGATCGTCTTCACCATACCGAGTGTAGCCCTGCGTGTCTCACTGCGCTACACCCTTTCGCTCCGCGACCGGATGCCTGCCGAGCCTCGCCGGAATCCCTCAGGCCGGCGCTCCCACCACCCGAGCCGGCCCTCGCCGCCGTATCACCAACGCCATCAACGCCGCAGCCGCGCACAGCGCCCCCGACGCGTACCAGACCACGTCGTACGCCCCGAAGACATCCCGCGCCATCCCCCCGAGGAACGCCACGAGCGCCGCGCCGACCTGGTGGGAGGCGAGGACCCAGCCGAAGACGATCGCGCTGTCGTCTCCGTAGTGCTCGCGGCACAGGGCGACGGTGGGCGGGACCGTGGCGACCCAGTCGAGGCCGTAGAAGACGATGAAGAAGATCATCGGTGGGTGGACCGAGGGCCCCAGCAGCACAGGCAGGAACAGGAGCGAGACGCCCCGCAGCGCGTAGTAGACGGCCAACAGTCTGCGCGGGTCGTAGCGGTCGGTGAACCAGCCGGAGGCGATCGTGCCGACCACGTCGAAGACCCCGACGACGGCGAGCAGTGAGGCGGCGGCCGTGATGGGCATGCCGTGGTCGTGGGCGGCGGGCACGAAGTGGGTCTGGATCAGGCCGTTGGTGGAGGCGCCGCAGATCGCGAAGGTGCCCGCCAGGAGCCAGAACGGGCCGGTGCGCACCGCTGAGAGCAGCACCTGGACCGTTCGCCGCGCGGCGCCCTGCACGGGGGCCGGCTTCGGTACGAACTCCTTTGCCCCGTACGGCTTCAGGCCCACGTCCGCCGGGTGGTCGCGCAGCAGCAGCCAGACGAAGGGGATGACCGTCAGGGCCGCCAGGGACACCGTCACCGCCGCCGGGCGCCAGCCGCGGGTCTCGATGATCCACGACAGCAGCGGCAGGAAGATCAGCTGACCGGAGGCCGAGGCGGCGGTCAGGATGCCCGTCACCAGGCCCCGGCGCTCGGTGAACCAGCGGTTGGTGACCGTGGCCGCGAAGGCGAGCGCCATCGAACCGGTGCCCAGGCCGACCAACAGGCCCCAGCACAGCATCAGTTGCCAGGCCGCCGTCATCCACACGGTCAGGCCGGAACCGAGCGCGATGACCGCGAGGGCGACCGCGACGACCCGCCGGATGCCGAAGCGGTCCATCAGCGCGGCGGCGAAGGGGGCGGTGAGCCCGTAGAGCGCGAGGTTGATGGAGACGGCGGCGCCGATCGTGCCACGCGACCAGTCGAACTGATCGTGGAGCGGATCGATGAGCAGCCCGGGCAGGGAGCGGAAGGCGGCGGCGCCGATGATCGTCACGAACGCGACGGCGGCGACGAACCAGGCCCGGTGGATGGGGATGCGCGGGGTCGGGCCGGCCTTCCGGAGCCGGCCGGAGGCGTCGTCGAAGGCATCAGCGGTCTGTCTGGAGGTCGTCGTCACACCGTCAAGCTTCCGACCTGCGCACTCCCCGATCGAGTGGCCGGAAGGCCAGCATTCGCTAGGATCGGGCCATGCCCCTGTCGCGGAAAGACACCCAGCCGGACCCGGACTTCCGCCCGCACCGCGTGGTCGTCCTCGCCCTCGACGGCGTGCTTCCCTTCGAGCTGGGTATCCCGCACCGCATCTTCGGCCGCCCCCGGGACGCCCGGCGCCGGCACCTGTACGAGGTCGTGACCTGCTCGATCCGGCCGCCGGGCCCGGTCGAGACCGACGCCGACTTCGCCATCGAGGTCGCCCACGGCCCGGAGACCCTGGCCACCGCCGACACGGTGATCGTCCCGGCGTCGTACGAACTCGGCCCGGTCTTCGAAGAGGGCGTACTGACCGGCGAACTGGCCGCCGCCCTGGCCCACATCCGGCCGGGCACCCGGTTCGCCTCGATCTGCACCGGCGTGTACGTGCTCGCCGCAGCCGGCCTTCTGGACGGCCGCCCGGCCACCACGCACTGGGCCGACGCCGAGCACCTCCAGCGGCTTTTCCCGAGCATCAGGGTCGACGCCGACGTCCTGTACATCGACGACGGCGACGTGCTGACCTCGGCCGGCGTCGCGGCCGGGATCGACCTGTGCCTGCACATGGTGCGCCGTGACCACGGCACCGCCGTCGCAAACGACGTGGCCCGCCGTACGGTCGTACCGCCGCACCGGGACGGCGGGCAGGCGCAGTACATCCAACGCCCGGTACCGGAGCCCCAGTTGGCGACCACGACCACCGCCCGCGCCTGGGCGCTCGGCCGCCTCCACGAACCGCTCCAGCTGCGCGACATGGCCGAGCAGGAGTCGATGTCGGTACGTACGTTCACCCGCCGGTTCCGCGAGGAGGTGGGCGTCAGCCCCGGCCAGTGGCTCACCCAGCAGCGCGTGGAGCGGGCCCGGCACCTCCTGGAGTCCACCGACCTCTCCGTCGACCAGGTGGCCCGTGACGCGGGCTTCGGCACGGCCCAGTCGATGCGGCAGCACCTACAGACGACCCTCGGTGTCACTCCCACCTCCTATCGCCGCACCTTCCGGGCAGGAGGCGTCGGAGCGGCAGGGGTCGACGACCGGATCGCTGATTGAGCCGCCAGGACCTGTCGTCGGCTCGGCCGGTCCTACCGCCGAGCCGCCAGGACCGGCGGTGACGACCGTGCCGGCCCCGCACACCACCGACCGGTCACCGGAGCGCGTCTCGCCCCACCACCCGACGGCTGTCAGGACCAGCGTCAGGGAGTTTCGCCGCCTGTGGAAACTCCCGACATGCCCCGGACGAACCGGGGAGCCCGTGAGGCCGGTCCCCCGTACCGCCAGCCCTCAGAACGTCAGCACCCCCCGCGCCACCCGCCCCGCCTCCGCATCCCCGACCGCCTTCTCGAAGTCCTCGACCGGGTACGTCTCCGTCACCAACTCGTCGAGCAGCAGGCGCCCTTCGCGGTAGAGGTCGGCGTAGAGCGGGATGTCCCGCTGGGGGCGGGAGGAGCCGTAGCGGCAGCCGAGGATCGACTTGTCCAGGAACATCGACGAGACGACGAAGGACGCCTCCGCCGTGGCCGAGGGGACGCCGAGCAGGACCGCCTGGCCGTGCCGGTCGAGCAAGTCGATCGCCTGGCGGATGAGTTCGACCCGGCCGACGCACTCGAAGACATGGTCCGCGCCCGTCGGCAGCACGTCCCGCACTCCCTCCGTCGAGGTCAGGAAGTGGGTCGCGCCGAACCGCAGCGCCATCGCCTCCTTCGCCGGGTTCGCGTCCACGGCGACGATCCGCGAGGCGCCCGCGATCCGCGCGCCCTGGAGGACGTTCAGCCCGACCCCGCCCGTACCGATCACCACGACGCTGTCCCCGCGGTCCACCCGGGCCCGGTTGAGCACGGCGCCCACGCCGGTCAACACCCCGCACCCGATGAGCGCGGCCGACGGCATCGGGATGTCCTTCGGGATGCGTACCGCCTGCACGGCCTTCACCACCGTGCGTTCCGCGAAGGCCGAGTTGGACGCGAACTGGAACACCGGCCGCCCGCCCCGCGTGAACGGCCGCCCCGGCCGCCCGATCGACTGCCGGCACATGGTCGGCCGCCCCCGGTCGCACTCCGCGCACGCACCGCAGTTCGCGAGCGTCGACAGGGCCACATGATCCCCGGGCACCACATGCGTGACACCGGCACCGACTGCCTCCACCACGCCCGCGCCCTCGTGGCCGAGCACGACGGGGACGGGGAAGGGAATGGTCCCGTCCACCACGGACAGATCGCTGTGGCACAGCCCCGCCGCCGAGATCGCGACCAGTACCTCCCCGGCCCCCGGATCCCTCACCTCCAGATCGTCGACGACCTGGATCTGCTTACCGTCGAACAGAACACCGCGCATCAGACGACTCCCTTGGGCTCCCTGGGCAGACCGAGCACGCGCTCGGCGATGATCGTGCGCTGGATCTGGTCGGAGCCGCCGTAGATCGTGTCGGCCCGGGAGAACATGAACAGGTGCTGCGCGTCGTCGAGTTCGTACGGTGCCGAGGCCGACCACTCCACCGGCCCGACCCCGGCCTCCGCGCCCCGCACGAGCATCGCCAGCTCCCCCAGCCGCTGATGCCACCCGCCCCACAGCAGCTTGGCCACGCTCGGCGCCCCGGCGTCCCCCGAACCGCCCAGTGTGCGCAGGGCGTTCCAGCGCATCACGCGCAACTCGGCCCACTGCCGCACGAGTCGCTCCCGTACGACGGGATCCGCCACCGCGCCGCTGTCGACGGCCGCCCGCACCACCCGCGCCAACTCCCCCGCGAACCCGATCTGTTGGGCGAGCGTGGACACTCCCCGCTCGAACCCGAGGAGGCTCATCGCGACTCCCCAGCCGGCGCCCTCGCCGCCGACGAGGTGGTCCGCGCGCGCGTGTGCCCCGTCGAAGAAGACCTCGTTGAATTCGCTGGTCCCGGTCATCTGCCGGATCGGCCGGACCTCGATCCGCCCCGGCTGGCCCATCGGGACGAGCAGAAAACTGAGCCCGTGATGACGTACCGACCCAGCTTCCGTCCGGGCGAGCACGAAGCACCAGTCGGCCTCGTGGGCGAGGGACGTCCAGATCTTCTGCCCGGTGATCCGGTACGTCCCGTCAGCGGCCCGTTCGGCCCTCGTGCTCACCCCGGCGAGGTCGGACCCCGCCCCGGGCTCGCTGTACCCCTGACACCAGAGCTCCTCACCCGCGGCCACCGGCGGCAGGAACCGGGCCCGCTGCTCATCGGTTCCGTGCGCGAGCAGTGTCGGAGCGAGCAGATTCTCCCCGATGTGCCCAGAGCGCGTCGGCGCCCCCGACCGTGCGTACTCCTCGGCCCAGACGACCTGTTGGGTGAGAGTGGCGCTGCGATTGCCGTACCCGGTCTCCCCCCAGGAAAGCCCGATCCACCCGGCCTTCCCAAGAATCCGCTCCCAACTCCGCCGCTCAAGAGCCCCATCGACATGCGCACTGAGCCAACTCCGGGCTTCCGCCCGGAACTCCTCATCCCCGACACCAAGTCCAAACTCCACAGGGCTCCCCTCTCAACACGGGACGCACGGACCCACCCAGGGGCGCGGGGAACTGCGCGACAAGCCACAACGCACCCGCACCCGCCAAACCACCCGCACCCCCGAGCTATTGGGCGTTCGGCCGCGCCCCATCCCGCGCAGCCCGCTCCATCTCCTCCAACCGCACAAGCATCGGCATCGGATCCACCCCCACAGACCCCGGCAAGAACTCCGCGATCGCCTCCGGCGTCCACCCGCCGGAGGCAGACGCGTACGCCGCCCGCAACTCCCTCGGCTGCGCCCACACCGCGATCTTCGGCCCCGCGACCGTGTACACCTGCCCGGTGATCCGCTGCTCCTTCGCCCGGTCGGACAGCAGGTACACGACCAGGGCCGCCACGTCCTCCGGCTCCCCGATCTCCGCCAGTTCCATGGGCACGTTCGCGGACATCCGGGTACGCGCGACCGGCGCCACCGCGTTGGCGGTCACGCCGTACTTGTGGAGTCCCAGCGCGGCGCTGCGTACGAGCGAGATGATCCCGCCCTTCGCCGCGCTGTAGTTGGCCTGTGACACCGACCCCTGGTGGTTGCCGCTGGTGAAGCCGATCAGCGTCCCGGCCCGCTGCTTCCGCATCACCGCCGAAGCCGCTCTGAACACCGTGAACGTGCCCTTGAGATGAGTGGCGACGACCGGGTCCCACTCCTCCTCGGACATGTTGAACAGCATCCGCTCGCGCAGGATCCCGGCGACGCACACGACACCGTCCAGTCGTCCGTACGACGACAGCGCCACGTCCACGACCCGCTGGCCGCCGGCCATGGTGGAGACGTCGTCGGCCACCGCGACCGCTTCGCCGCCCGCCGCCTCGATCTCCTTGACGATGCCCTCGGCGATCTCGCTCGTCGGCGAGGCGCCGTCGATGGAGACGCCGTAGTCGTTGACGACGACCCGCGCTCCCTCGGCCGCCGCGCCCAGTGCCACCGCCCGGCCGATCCCCCGGCCCGCGCCCGTCACGGCGACGACTTTTCCTGCCAAGAAGTTCCCCACGTCCGGCCCCTTCCCGCGGTTTCTGACGGACCGTTAGATTTTATGTCCCGGCGGATATCCGGAGGCAAGCCCCGGGAGCGACCGGACTCCAGGAAGGACCGGACTCATGCCATTGCCGGCCGAGTTCCACGCCATCGCCAAACGCGTGAACAACTGGGGGCGTTGGGGGGCCGACGACGAGATCGGCACCCTCAACCTCATCACCGACGCGGTCGTGCGCGAGGCCGCCGCGACCGTCCGCACCGGCCGTCGCATCCCCCTCGCCCTGCCGCTCCAGCAGGACGGCGTCCAGACGGGGGCGATTCCGGGCCGAGTGAACCCCGTGCACGCCATGGTCCAGATCAACCAGGAGCTGTTCGGGCCGCCGGGCGGCGGGACCGTCGCGACCAGCGACGACGTGGTGACCCTGGGGCTCCAGTGCGCGACCCACTGGGACGCCCTCGCCCACGCCTCCCACTCCGGGAAGCTCTACAACGGGCGCCCGGCGGCGACGATCACGGCCCACGCCGGCGCCGAGTTCACCGGCATCGACAAGGCCCGGCACGTCGTCTCGCGCGGGGTGCTGCTGGACGTGGCCCGCGCACGGGGCGTCGACCGGCTCGACGGGGGGCACGCGGTCACCCCGGAGGACCTGGACGCGGCGGAGGAGCTGGCGGGCACGCGCGTGCGCGCCGGTGACATCGTGCTCGTACGGACCGGGCAGATCCAGGTGTACCTGGCCGGCGACAAGCACGCGTACATGTATCCCTCGCCCGGGCTGTCGATCCGTACACCGGAGTGGTTCCACGCGCGGGATGTCGCGGCGGTCGCGAACGACACGCTCACCTTTGAGATATTTCCGCCGGAATCGAATGATCTGTGGATGCCCGTACACGCGCTCGACCTGGTGGAGATGGGGATGCCACAGGGTCAGAACTGGAATCTCGAAAAGTTGTCCACAGCCTGTGGACAAGAAGGCCGGTACGCGTTCCTGCTGTCGGCGACACCCGAACCGTTCACGGGTGCCACGGGAAGTCCCGTGGCACCCGTGGCAATCCTCTGACCCCTACCGGCCGGTCGGCGGCGCGCCATTGCCCACCCCAAGTACGGCATCGCGCGCCGCCACCCGCCTTCGGCGTTGCCACCCCACCCCCCACCCCTGAAGGAGTCGACGCCGAATACACGACCCGCACTCACCGAGGGCCCCCGTCACCAGACCCTCGCCGTCCCCTCCGGCGGATCGCGCTGAGAACAAGCGTGTTCACGCGGTCACGTCACGTCAACACCCGCTAGGGGATTTATCACTTACGCCCTTTTTGCGACAACCGCGCACAGGGGCACACCCCGGCGCACCGCACCACGCACTGCCCAGAAACCCGGACATTTCTGCAACCGTGCCCCGACGAGCGCCGCACCGAACGCCACACCGACATCCACATCGGGTGCCGCACCGCCAGGACGTCCGGTCAGACGGCCTCGTACGCCGCCATGCCCCCGTACGCGGAAGCGGTACCCGCGGCGGTGGCCGTGGCGACCCCCGGTGCGATGACCGAACTCCCGCCTCCGCGCGGCGCCGGGGCCGGGGCCGGACAGCGGTCCAGTTCGCACCAGATGCGCTTGCCGACGCCTTCGGCGCTCCACCCCCAACGGTCGGCGAGCCCGTCGACCAGTTCCAGCCCGCGCCCGTTGGTCTCGTCACCCTCGGCATGCCGGGGCACGGGGGGACGGGCGCTCAGATCGACGACCTCCAGCCGCACGATCCCGCCGGACACGCCCTGGGCGCCGGACTGCGTTCCGCACACGTCCTGGAACGACAGCCGCAGGACCGCCGGGCACCCGGTGTGCACCACCGCGTTGGTGACCAGTTCCGAGACGAGGAGGATCAGCGTCTCGGCCAGCGGCTCGTCGTCCGCGACCCCGGACCCGGCAAGCCGTGACCGCGCCCATCTCCGGGCCCGCCCCACCTCTGCGGGGTCGGGCCGGATCTCCAGCTGCACTTGAAGCACCTGCACCGCTCACACCATCCGAACCGGCGGACACATCGCCTCGCGCCGCACGAGGGCCACGATCGTAGCCATTTTCTGCATGCCCAGAACAACGGCTGGGCCGGCGGCCAGATCGGGGATCACAGAACGTGAGTCCCTTACGAGAAAGCATGGTTGACGTACAGTCACGCCAACAAGCGCTTCGGGCATATTCCAACGCGAAGGAGTACGCCTGCGGCATACTGTGCGACGCTCACCACGGGAAGTCGAACAGGCGGGCCCGGAAGTCGGACCCGCACCACGAGCGGGGCGCACTGCCGAATCCGGGGCCGCCTCAGGGGCAACACCGGGATGGCTCGACCTCGGAACCACTCGCATTCCACAGAAGGTACCGGAGCGAACACACGACTCCGGGCCGTGACGAGTCACTCGTAGGACACAACCCGGTATCGACGCTCAGTGATCTCACAACACCTGGGTCACATTTCGATCGCGCCACGATCGGCGACATCGATCCGGCCGGTCCCGCTCCGGCCCCCGGTCACCGCGCCTCGGCCAGTAACGCGGCGGCGAGCACCTCCTCACCTTCCGTCACCGAGCCGGGCCGCCGGGCCCGTACCCACGCCCGCTTCAGATACAGATGGACGTCCGACTCCCAGGTGAAGCCCATACCGCCGTGCACCTGAAGGCAGTCGCGGGCGCCGCGCACGGCCGCCTCGTCGGCGAGCAGCCGGGCCGCCGCGATGTCCACCGGATCGACGGTGACGGCAGCCGCGTACACCGCCGCCCGCGCCAGCTCGACCCGGACCAGGATCCCGGCGCACAGTTGCTGCACCGCCTGGAAGGCCCCGATCGGCCGCCCGAACTGCTCACGGGTCCGGGCGTGTTGCGCGGCCAGCTCGCACACCCGGGCGGCGGTCCCGAGTTGCTCGGCGGCGGTGAGGAGAGAGGTCAGGAGTACGTCCGTACGGTCGCCGGAGTCCGGATCGGCCACCCGGTGCAGCGGTGTGAGCGGATCCACTGACCGCAGGACCGCCGCACCCTCGGCATCCCCGCGTACGACGTCGGCCGCCCCCAGCCACTCCACCACCCCGCCGCCGTCCACGACGGTCACCACCGTCTCCCCCGTCGCCGCACCGGGCACCACCCCGGCCGCGAGTTGCGTGGCGATCAGCGGCCCGGGAAGCAGTACCCGACCCGCCTCCTCGAAGGCCAACACCGCCTCGGGCAGGCCGAGTCCGACCCCGCCTGCCTCCTCCGGCAACCGCAGCGAGAAGAACCCGGCGGTCCCCAACTCCCGCCACAGTCCCCGGTCCAGCTCGGGTGCCTCGCCGACGCCCAGGGCCGCCCGCAGCTGCTCGCGCCCGAACCGCGCCGCCAGCAGCCCCCGTACGCCCGTCTGCAACGCCCTCTGGTCCTCGCTGAGTTGGAAACGCATATGGGAATGTCACCGTCCTTTCGGCAGCCCTAGAACGCGTTCGGCCACGATGCTGTGCTGGATCTGGGAGGTGCCGGCGGCGATGGTGTACGACAGTGAGGACAACCGGTCGAGCACCCAGGGCTGTTCGAGATCAAGCGCCGCACCGCCCTCCCCCAGCACCTCGGCCGCCGCCTCGTACAACTCCTGCCGGGCGTGCGAGTACCGCAGCTTGAAGACCGACCCGCCGACCCCGGGCACCCCTTCGCTCGCCTCGCTCACGTTCCACTGCGTCAGCCGCCACAGCGCACGGAACTCGGCGTTGAGCCGCCCGAGCCGGCGCCGCAGTACGGGGTCGTCCCAGCGCCCGTTCTCCCTTGCCGCCAGGGCGAGTTCGCCCAGTACCCGGCGGCAGGCGACGACCTCCCCGACGAACGCCGTGCCGCGCTCGAAGGACAGCGTCACCATCGTCACGCGCCAGCCGTCGTTCTCCTCGCCGACCCGGTTGGCGACGGGCACCCGGACCTCGTCGAGGAAGACCTCGGCGAACTCGTTCGACCCGGCGAGCGTGCGCAGCGGCCGTACGGTGACACCGGGCGCGTCCATGGGCATGGCGAGCCAGGTGATCCCCCGGTGCTTGGGCGCGTCCGGGTCGGTCCGCACCAACAACTCGCACCAGTCGGCGACTTCGGCGTGCGAGGTCCAGATCTTCGAGCCGCTCACCACGTAGTGGTCGCCGTCGCGCCGTGCGCGGGTGCGCAGCGCCGCGAGGTCCGAACCGGCGTCCGGCTCACTGAACCCCTGGCACCAGACCTCCTCGCCGCGCAGCACGGGCGGCAGCCAGCGCGCCCGCTGTTCGTCGGTCCCCTCGGCGGCGACGGTCGGCCCGGCGTGCAGCAGTCCGACGAAGTTCGCGCCGACATAGGGCGCGCCGGCCTTCTCGGTCTCCTCCAGGAAGATCATCCGTACGGCGGGGTCGGCGCCCCAGTGGACCTCGCCGTACCCGGCGTCGTACAGCGTCCGCTGCCAGCCGAGGTCGTACGCGCGTCGTCCGGGCCAGTCGTCGGGCGACGGCTTGGCGGGCAGCGAGGGAAGGACCTTCCCCAGCCACTCCCTCAACCGCGCCCGGAACTCCGCCTCTTGGGGGGTGTCGGAGAGGTCCACTACTTGTCCAGGTCGAGGCCGAGCATGCGGATGGCGTTGCCGCGCATCAGCTTGTAGACGGTCTCGTCGTCGAGGCCCTTCACATGGTCGAGGGCGACCTCCTTGGTGTGCGGGAAGGTCGAGTCGACGTGCGGGTAGTCGGTCTCGAAGGTGGCGTTGTCCCGCCCGACCACGTCGATCGAGGCGACGCCGTGCTTGTCGCGGAAGAAGCAGCAGAAGATCTGCCGGTAGTAGTAGGTGGAGGGCGGCTCGGGGATCAGGTCCCGGACCCCGCCCCACGCCCGGTGCTCCTCCCACACGTCGTCGGCGCGCTCAAGGGCGTACGGGATCCAGCCCATCTGCCCTTCGCTGTAGGCGAGTTTGAGTGCCGGGAACTTCACCAGCACACCGCTGAACAGGAAGTCCATCATCGACGCCATCGCGTTGTTGAAGCTCAGCGCGGCCTGGACGGCGGGTGGCGCGTCCGGGGAGGCGGCGGGCATCTGGCTGCTGCTGCCGATGTGCATGTTGACGACCGTCCCGGTCTCCTCGCACACCGCGAAGAACGGGTCCCAGTAGCCGGAGTGGATCGACGGCAGTCCGAGGTGCGTCGGGATCTCGGAGAACGTCACCGCCCGCACCCCGCGTGCCGCGTTGCGCCGGATCTCCGCGACGGCCAACTCGATGTCCCACAGCGGTATCAGGCACAGCGGGATCAGCCGGCCGCCGCTGTCGCCGCACCACTCCTCCACCATCCAGTCGTTGTAGGCGCGTACGCACGCCAGCGCGACCTCCTTGTCGTGGGCCTCGGCGAAGGTCTGCCCGCAGAACCGCGGGAAGGTGGGGAAGCAGAGCGAGCCCTCGACGTGGTTGAGGTCCATGTCCGCGAGCCGGGCCTTCGGGTCCCAGCAGCCGCGCCGCATCTGCTCGCGTGTGATGCCGTCGAGGGTCATCTCGTCCCGGGAGAACCCGACGGCCGCGATGATCCGCTTGTACGGGAACTGCAGGTCCTCGTACTGCCACCAGTCGGTGACCGGGCCGTCGGGGTCGGTCGTGATCCGGTATTTGCCGCCCACGTAGGCGAGTTCGCCGATGCCGGCGGTGAAGGGCTTCGGCCCCTTGTCCCGGTACTTGGCCGGCAGCCAGGTCTCGAAGAGGTGCGCGGGTTCGATCACGTGGTCGTCGACGCTGATGATGCGGGGCAGTTCGGTCATGGGTCCCCTCCGCCTGGCCAGCTGGTGATGATTATCTGACGGACCGTCAGTTCCACACCTCTAGAAGGTTAGTCCCGCACCTATGGACCGACAAGGCGTGAAGCCCTACGCTCCCCGCACAATCTGATGGTTCGTCAGTTATCTGTTCAGCTACCTGTTTCCTCAGCCACAGGGGGCAACGTGAACGTCGTCGACACCGCACACGCCCTGGGTTCGGCCCGTACCCTCTGGGAACTGGTGGCCCGCCGCGCCGAACTCACCCCCGACCGGCCCGTCCTCCTCCAGGACGACCGCTCCCTCACCTTCGGCGAACTCCGCACCCGCTCCGAACGGGTGGCGGCGGGTCTCTACGAGATGGGCGTACGTCCCGGCACGGTCGTCGCCTGGCAGCTGCCCACCCGTATCGAGACCGCCCTGCTCTCCTTCGCGCTGGCCCGCCTGGGCGCCGTGCAGTCACCGGTCATCCCCTTCTACCGGGACCGCGAAGTCGGCTTCGCGCTAAGGGAGTCGAAGGCGGAGTTCTTCGCCGTACCGGGCGTGTGGCGCGGCTTCGACCACACGGAGCTGGCACGGCGGCTCGGCGCGAAGGGCGTCTTCCGGGCGTACGACAGCGACGAACTCCCGGACGCGGACCCGTCCTTGCTGCCGCCCCCGCCCGCCGACGGCACCTCCGTCCGCTGGATCTACTGGACCTCGGGCACGACCTCCGACCCCAAGGGCGTGCTCCACACGGACCGTTCGCTCATCGCTGGCGGATCATGCCTCGCGCACGCGCTGCGGCTCACCGAGTCGGACGTGGGCTCGATGGCTTTTCCCTACGCCCATATCGCCGGCCCCGACTACACGGTGATGCTCCTGCTGTACGGCTTCCCGGCGGTGATGTTCGAGCAGTTCGCGCTGCCGGACGCGCTGGAGGGGTACCGAAAGCACGGGGTGACCGTGGCCGGCGGGTCGACGGCCTTCTACTCCATGTTCCTCGCCGAGCAGCGCAAACAGCCGGGCGTTCCGGTGATCCCCTCGCTGCGGCTGCTCGCGGGCGGCGGGGCGCCGAAGCCGCCGGAGGTCTACCACTCCGTCGTACGGGAGATGGGGGTGGAGCTCACGCACGGGTACGGGATGACCGAGGTGCCGATGATCACCATGGGCTCGCCGGACGACACGGTCGAGAACCTGGCGACCACGGAGGGCCGTCCGCCGGAGGGGATGGAGATACGGGTGGTGGAGGGCGAGGTGCGGCTGCGGGGCGAGGCCGTGTGCCAGGGGTATCTGGACCCCGCGCAGACCGCCGAGGCCTTCGACGCGGACGGCTTTCTGCGCACCGGTGACCTGGGATTCCTCACCGGGAGCGGGCACTTGGTGCTCACCGGGCGGCTCAAGGACGTCATCATCCGCAAGGGCGAGAACATCTCGGCGAAGGAGATCGAGGACCTGCTGCACACGCATCCGGGAGTGGGTGATGTGGCGGTCGTCGGGCTACCGGACGCGGAGCGCGGGGAGTTGGTCTGCGCGGTGGTGGAACAGGCCGAGGGGGCGGGCGAGTTGACCCTCGCCTCACTGACCTCGTACCTGCGGTCGGAAGGGCTGTCCGTGCACAAGCTGCCGGAGCGGCTGGAGGTGGTGGACGCCCTTCCGCGCAACGAGGCCCTGCGGAAGGTACTCAAGTACAAGCTGCGCGAGCGCTACTCGGAGCCTTCTCAGGAGTCGGGGCCCTCTCAGGAGCCGGCGCCGTCGTCCGAGTCGGAGACGTCGAAGTAGCGGGCGAGCGCGTCGACGATCTCTGTCTCGCCGACCCGGCCGTCGGCGTCGGTGTCGAGTGTCGCGGCGGCCGTGGCGGCGATGTCCTCGGGCACGCCGAGTGCCTTGAGGACGCGCTCTGTGTCCGCGAGGGTCGCCGTGCCGTCGCCGTCCAGGTCCGCGACGGCCAGGGCCGCCCGCAGGAAGGGACGGGCGATCTCGGCGAACCGGCCGGGGTTGTCGTGCAGCCGCTTCACCGCGCCGTTCACGAACTCGTCGCGGGTGATCCGCTGGTCGCCGTCCCGGTCCGCGATCCCCGCCATGCCCTGCCAGAAGGCCTCGGCGCCGCTGTAGAGGGCCTGGCCCTTGTCGGACCGGGCGGGGGTGCCGAACTCGGCGAGCAGCGCCTTGGCCGCCACGCTGAAGTCCACCCGGTCGATGTAGCCGTTGCCGTCCTGGTCGAAGGTGGTGAACCGGGCGGCGATCTTCCGTTCGTACTCGGAACTGACCATGTCTGTCGGGCCTGCCTTACGTCTGCGTCCTACGCCTGCGTCTTACACGCTTTACGTTGAGACTTGGCTCTGTGTCTCACCTCTGCGCGCCTTGACTCCATGTCGAGGTTCTCGCACGGAGCGTACGACGCGCAGGTGGCGGCCGGGGCAGGAAAGCGACGCCTGTACCAAGACCGGGGGAATTCCGCGACAAGGGCGTCACGCGCGCGTGGGGGCCGGTCATGCGCACTGCGGGCCCTCACGCGCGCGTGAGGGCCGCCTGGAGCGGGGCCGCCGTCTCGTCGGCGGCCGTGGTGAGGTCCGCGTAGACGTCGAAGAGGCGGCGGACTCCCAGGGCGCCGAGGACCCGGTTGACGTGATGGGCGTGAGCGCTCTCCGCGGCCCCCTGCGCGGGCAGGATCAGGCGCAGATGGCCCTGGCAGGAGCGCATCAGGCGGCGGGTGGCGATGAGGACGCCGACGCCGCTGGAGTCGCAGAAGACGACCTCGGAGAGGTCGAGGACGACACGGTGGCGGCCCTCGGCCACGGCGTCGTGCACCCGCTGTCGCAACTCGGGCGAGGTGACCAGGTCCATCTCTCCGGACACCTGGAGCACGGTCCAGCCGCCTCGCTCGCCGTCGGTCACCTTGAACGCCACCATGAGGCCCCTCGTCCGACTCGTCCGGAAGAAACGGAAGCTCGACCTACGCTTCCTGTCGACGCGGCTGCCCAACAGCCATGCCATCAAACACCGCACATCGACTCGACCCGGACCGCAAGAGACTTGCAAGCGGTTTGCAGGGTACTGGTTTCGGTCACATGCGATCTCATTCGATCGAAAGCTGCCTAAATTGCGCCGCGATCGGTCGATCTCCGTTGGTTCTCTACCATCTGAAGCCCTTCGGAAGGCGCACAATGCCGCAAAGCGGAGTGGGCTGTCAGGGGGGCCGACTACATTCGAGGAGAGGGTGGGCAACCGCCGGACCTGGACAGGAACACGGCACGGGCACGACCGGCACGACTGAGACACACGACCGAGACGACTGACGCGACCGAGACGTACGGGGGTGAGGGGGCAGCATGCCGAAGAGGGACACACCGCCCCGCTGGGACCGCAAGATGCAGCAGCGGCTCGCGCGCGGGGAGGCGGCCGCGCTGGGTGAGCTGTACGACCGGTTCGCCTCCCTCGTGCACGGCCTGGCCCACCGTGTCCTCGCCGACGAACAGGCAGCCGACCGCATCACCCGCGAGGTCTTCGCCCACGTCTGGCAGCACCCCGACGCCTACGACCCCAAACAGGGCCCGCTGCGCTCCTGGGTGGCCACCCTGACCCACCGCCTCGCGGTGCAGCGGCTGCGCCAGACGGAGACGGCAGCCCTGGCCCACGGCGACCCGGACGGCCGGGACAACCGGGACCACCTGGAGGACGACTCCGCCGACACGTACGCCGACGCCACAGGCTCCTCCACGGGTTCCTCCTCGGGCTCCATGGAGGAACTGGAGCGCAGGGTCCGCCGCGCCTCCGTCGCCGCCCGCGCCGACTACATCGTCACGTCGATGCCGGCCCCGCTGCGCGCCGCCCTGGAGCTGGCGTACTTCCAGCGGCGCGACTACCGCCAGACCGCCGCCGACCTGGGCGTCACGGAGGCCGAGGCCCGCCGCCGCCTCCGCCTCGGCCTCCAGCTCCTGTCCACGGCCCACGACACCGGCGCACCGGGCGCACCCCCCGAATACGGGGGTGCGGTGTGAGCGGCGCGGGTCACGAGGACGGGGAGTGGGAGAAGTACGAGGGGTACGACCCCCAGGACCCCGACGTCGTCAACGGCGCCCTTGACGACGGCACTGGCGGCGACGGCGACGGCAAGGGACCGGAACCCGGCACCCCCCACCGCGCCGACGACGGCTCGCCCCGCATACCGATGCCGCGCTCCCCGGTCGAGGACACGGGACTCCCCCTGTCGGCCCCGACAGGCATGCCCGTCGTACCCCTTGTCCTGGAACACGACGTGCTGAGGTCGCTGCTGGGGGCATGGGCGCTGGCCGCCTGCTCGCCGGAGGAGACGCTGGCCGTCGAGGAGCATCTCGGGGAGTGCGGTGCCTGCGCGGACGAGGCCCGGCGGCTGCGCGAGGCCGTCGAACTGCTCCAGCGCCCGGAGCCCCTCGACCTGGACCCGACCCTGCGCACCCGGGTCCTGGAGGGCTGCCTCGACCGGCGCCCGCCGCGCATCCCGGTCCCGGAGTGGGCGACCGCGTACGACGCGGAGACCGCCCGCCTCGACGCCCTGCTCCAGGACTTCGGGGACTCCGAGTGGCACGCGCCCGTGCGCCTGCGCTGGTTCGAGGGCGACGAGCAGACGAGCCGCCGTACGACGGTCGCCGGTGTCATCGCCCACCTGCTGAGCGTGGACGGCCTGGTCGCGGTCGCGCTGGGCCTCGACGACCCGCTGACCGGCGAGCAGAAGACACCGGTCCCACCGGATCCCGCGTCCCGGACGGAGGCGTACTGGCGTGCCTCGTACTTCCCGCCCACCCGTTCCGTACGGGTGCCGTGGCGGGAGCAGAGCCATGGCATCGTACGGAACGTGTCGTTCGCGGGCGGGGGCTCGGGCAAGCTGCCGATCTCGTACGGCGACTTCGAACTGCCCCTGCACGAGGCGATGTTGGACCGTGCCTTCGAGTGCTGGGTGCACGCCGGTGACATCGCGGACGCGGTCGACTACCCCTACGAACCGCCGGCCCCGCGCCACCTCCACGGCATGATCGACCTCGCGGCCCGCATGCTCCCGGAGGCACTGGCCGCCCGCCGCCAGGCAGGCCTGGCCGCACCGAACCGGACGCACCGCCACCTGGTCCCGGCCGGCGAGCCCGGCCGCAGTCTCCGCCTGGAGATCGAGGGCTCCGGCGGCGGCGAATGGCTGATCCCCCTGGACTCCCCGGCCGCCCGTGCCTCGTCCGCCCACGAGGTGGCCCATGTGGCCCTGGACGGGGTGGAGTTCTGTCAACTGGCGGCGGGCCATGTGTCACCGGAGGAAGCGGCGGCGGGCCAGGACGGCGACAGGGAGGCGATCAGGGACGTGCTGTTCGCGGCGGCTTCGCTGAGCCGGATGTAGGCGCGCTCTCACGATTCGGCGCCTCGGTCCGGATGCATGGAACTGGACCGCCGCGACGCAGAGTTGCCGTTCCGGGTACCGACCGAGCGGAAGGAGAAGAACAGCGCCCCGCACCAGGGCCACCCGGGTCCGAAATTGCCACCGCGAGCTGGTCAGTCCTTGCTCTCCCCGGCAGCGGCTTCTGCGCTGTGCCGTGTCAGGTCGGTTGCCGAGGAATCGAGTTCGTCGGCGGTACGGGCCCCGCGGGTACGAGACACTGCCAGTGCGAGTGCCTGGACGACCGCTCCGGACAGTCCGATCCACAGGGCGAAGCGATAGCTGACCTGGTCGGCGAGTACTCCGCCGAGTGGTGCGCCCACCGCTACCATTCCCCAGTTCATCGAGCGGATCGTCGCGTTCATCCGCCCGCGCAGCCGATCGGGTGTCACCGCCTGGCGGTAGCTCATCTCCACCGGGCTTTCGACGCCGATGGCCAGGGACACGAGGAAGAAGCCGAGCGACACGGAGGCGAGTGCCCACGGTCCGCGCTCGGCCAGGACCAAGGGCAGCCAGCCGATGGCGGCGAGCAGGCGGAAGGTGATCAGGGTGGCGCCGACGTCGAGTCTTCTGGCCACGCGACCGGAGAGCGCACCGCCGAGTATCACGCCGACACTCGCGCAGGCGTAGGTGACCCCCAGACCGAATTCGCCGATCTTGAGGCTGTGCAGGGCGAAGACCACGAAGACCGTGGTCACCATGCTGTTGAAGAGGAGCATCGCGTGCGAGGTCAGGGCGATGGGCGCCAGCGTGCGATGCCGGTAGACCCATGCCACGCCCTCGCGCAGCTCGCTGCCCAGGCTGCGCCGTGCGCCTCGATCGGGGACGGGGTCGGGCGCTTTCACCGAGGCGAGCAGCAGGCCGGACACCAGATAGGTGAGGGCGTCCACCAGCACGGCAAGCGGCGCTCCCATGACCTTGATCAGTGCCCCGGCGATGAGAGGGCCGGTCGAGCCGGCCACCGCGTCGGCCTGTTGCACACGGGCGTACCCCGCGTTGAGCAGTTCCTTTGGCACCAGCTGCGGCACGTACGACTGGTTCGCCGCCTCGAACAGCAGAGACAGCACCCCGAACGCGAAGACGAACATGCACAGCGCGGGGATGGTGAGCCGATCCAGCGCATACAGCACGGGTATCGCACCGAGCAGGACTGCCCTTGCGAGGTCCGTGGCGACCATCATCGGCTTGCGCCGCCAGCGGTCCACCACGACCCCGGCTACGAGTCCGAAGAGCAGATACGGAACCCAGCGGGCGGCGTTGACGATGCCGACCTCCGTGGCGGATGCGCTCAGCGCCACGGCGGTAAGAATCTGCAACGCCAGCCCCGTGACCTGAGAACCGAACGCAGACACAGCGGAGGCCGTCAGGAAACGTACGTACCCAGGGACTTCCACCAGGCGCGGCATGATCGGACCGTATCAGCGAAGATCACCGGCAGACGATGGCGGAACAGGTCACCCAACGACGGCAGAAAGGCGTCAGGGCCAGATCCAGGAGCATGGGGACCGCCAGGCCCAGCCAGGTGAGGAATGCCTCCAGCAGGCTGCCCGGGCTGATGGTCAGAACATCGTGTTGTCGTTCTCGGAAGTGGGTGGGATCACCTGGAGGACGTCCCAGTGTTCGACGATCCTGCCGTCCGTGTCGAACCGGAAGATGTCGATGCCGGCGTACTCCTCGTCGGGCCACGTCTGGTGGCAGTGCAGGATCACGTGGTCGGCTTCGGCGAAGGCTCGCTTGACCTCCACCCGCTTGCCCGGGTACTCGGCGGCCATGCGCTCGAAGTAGTCGATGAACGGCTGCTTGCCGTCGCCGACGTGCGGGTTGTGCTGGATGTAGGTGTCTCCGGCGTACTGGTCGATCGCCTCGGCAGGGCGGCACTGGTTGAACATCAGGTCGTAGAACGCCTGAGCCGTGGCCTTGTTCTTCTCCGGGTCGCTCATGGTGCCACCGTAGGTTCGGGTGCCGGGTGCGGCACGGTGAGTGCGTCGAGCAGGTGGTCGGCTTCGACGGGGACGGGCAGGGTCCGGCCGTCGAGGTCGGCGGGGGTTTCCGGGTGGGTCGGGTTGACGCGTACGAGGCGTGCGTGGGGGAAATGGCGGGTGAGATGCTCGCCCGGCCATCGGATGACGCCGGGGGTGTTGAATCCGGCGCCGAATTCGAGGATGAGCAGACGGGTGTCGGCGGTGGCCGTTCCCAGCCAGTCGTCGAGACGGCGGCCCGCCGGGAGGTAGGGGCCGTCGACGAACTCGGGGCCGATACGGACGTTGATGTCGACCTCGCCGCCGCAGTTCGGGCAGTCGGGCAGGGGCTCGGCGACGGCGCCGGTGGCCGGGTCGTACCCGGCGAGGAGTCGTTCGACGAGGGGGCGGCTGTCCCAGGTGGCCGGGGTGCAGGGGACGGTGCACTGGTAGCGGCCGTAGTCGCCCTGCGGGGTGAAGATCCGGTCGGGGGCGAAGCCGTTGCGGGCGAAGAGGCCGTCCACGTTGGACGTCATCACCCAGTGGTCCTTGTCGCCGACGAGGGAACTCAGCTGCTGGTAGAGGGGGTTGGGGTCCGTCGCGAAGCGGATGTCGTCGATGTGGACGGCCCAGTAGCCCCACCGCAGCTCGGGCGGCAGCGGTACGCCGACGAGGTAGCGGGAGCGCAGGCCGAGGCGGTGCAGGGCGGGGAAGAGCTCCCGGAAGCGGTCCTCGTCGCCGTAGTCGTATCCGGCGGCGGCGCTGAGTCCGGACCCGGCGGTGATCAGGACGCGGTCGGCCTCGCCGAGCCAGGTGTGTATCGTCCGCGCGGCGGCTTCCAGGTCGAAGGCGGGCTGGTTCATCGGGGCTGGGTTCCTTCGGTCAGTGCCTGGAGGTAGGCGGCGCGGTCGTCGTCCGCGTACACGTTGAAGATCACGCGGTCGAGCCGTCCGGGGTGGCGGTCGAGCCAGTCGGCGACGGTGTCCAGGGCGATGCGGGCGGCGGGCGCCTTGGGGTAGCCGAAGACGCCGGTGCTGATGCCGCAGAACGCGAGGGTGCGGATGCCGCCCGCTTCGGCGGCGAGGTCGAGGCAGGCGCGGTACGAGGCGGCCAGTGCCTGCCTGTGCCGCGGGAGCACGGGGCCGTCGACGATCGGGCCGACGGTGTGCAGGACGTAGCGGGCGGGCAGGTGGTGGCCGCGGGTGATCTTGGCGGTGCCCGTCGGCTCCGGGTGACCCTGAAGGGACATGACCGTGTGGCAGTCGTCGCGCAGACGAGGGCCGGCAGCGGAGTGGAGTGCGTTGTCGATGCACGGGTGCATCGGGCGGAAGCAGCCGAGCAGGGCGCTGTTGGCGGCGTTCACGACGGCGTCCGCGCCGAGGGTGGTGAGGTCGCCCTGCCACAGCACCGTACGGTCGGCGGCCCGGTATGCGGTGTGGGGAAGCGTGTCGCGGACGGTGGGCAGCGAGGCCGCGTCGATGGTGTCGTGTGCCAGGCGTTCGCCGGCCAGGAGCGCGTCCAGCACGCGGGCGGCCCCGGTGGGCAGCGGGCCAGGATCCCGGACCGTCAGCACCGCGCGCAGGAGCCGCCGGGCGGCGGCGTCGTCGAGCCGGTCCGCTGTCTCGGGGAGCAGCCCGGCCCTCGCCGCCGCCGGGTCGTCGCCCAGCAGGCCGAGCGCCTCGCGGACCAGGTCGGCGGACCGGCCGTCCTGGCCATCGCCGGCGTCGGGCCGGAACGGCTCGTCCAGCGCGACGGCGGCGCGGTAGGCGGCGAGCGGCAGCGTGGCCGGAGTCGGGGTCGAGGCCGGGGTCGAGATCGGGTACATGGCGGTCCTCCGGGCAGTGGGCAGGTGGCGGGGCGAAGGGTGGACGGGTCCGCCGAACCGCACGCCGCCGCTGTGCCCTCACCCGCGGAGCGGTGGGAGCACAGCGGTGGGTGAGGGCCCGTCAGACGGGTTCGAGGACTCCGGTGTGGAGTTCGGCCACGCGGCCTTCGCCCGTCTCGTAGGTCCAGAAGGCGTGGACCGTCAGGGCGTCGAGGTTCATGACGTGGGTGATCGTCATGCCGGACTCCTCGACCCAGCCGAGCATGAACAGGCCGGGGGCGACCTCGGCGGTGTGGAGGGTGACGTTCTCCTCGGCGCCCTTGGTCGGGCCCTCCAGGGTCTCGTAGTGGAGGGCGGTGCCGTCCGCCGCGTAGGTGTTGCGGAAGACGACCCCGTTGTCGACGCGGAGGACAAAAGTCTTCCCGGCGTACGTGAGCTCACTCATCGTGTCTGTCTCCTTGCCGGCGTCGGGTGGCTCTAGAACAGGCCGTTGCCGTGGGGCAGATCGGCCGGGATCGGGGAGATGACGTCCCAGTGCTCGACGATCCTGCCGCCCTGGACGCGGAAGAGGTCGTAGTAGGCGACGGGGACGCCGAACTCGCCCTCGGACTGGAGCAGGACGAACTCGCCCTCGGCGATGACCCGGTGGATGGTCTTGTAGACGAGGTTCTTGCCCTGCTCGCCCCACTTCGCGGCGGCGGCACCGAAGCCGTCGAGGCCGTCGGCGGCCTCCGGGTTGTGCTGGTGGTACGTCTCGGTGGAGATGTAGTCGGTGAGCACCGAGTAGTCGGCGCCGACCAGGACCTTCTGCGCGAACTCGGCGACCAGGGCCCGGTTGGCCTCGGTCTCCTCGGGCGCGGTGACCTCGGTGGGGCCGTCGGTCTGCGAGCGCCCGGAGGCGGTGTCCTCGACCTGCGGGGTCAGGGCGTCCCAGTGCTCGGCGAGCTTGCCGTCGGCGTCGACGCGGAAGACGTCGAAGGCGATCAGCGGGTCGGGGCCGAAGCCGTGGTACGTGCCGTGCAGGGCGACGAGGTCGCCGTCGGCGATCACCCGGGCGCCCTCGTAGCGGAAGCCCTTCGGCAGGCCGGCGACCAGCCGGCGCAGGGCATCGGGGCCGTCGGCGGCCAGGGTGCTGTGCTGGGTGTAGTCGGCGGCGACCCAGCGGTCCACCGCGCTCGGGTCCTGCTGGCCGAACAGTTCGCCGGCGGCGGTCAGGACCGTGTTCTTGGCGTTCTTGGCGCTGCTCATGACGGTTCTCCTTGCGAGGGCAGGTTGTGCGTGAGGGCTTGCGGAAGGGGCGTGGTCAGTGGAAGGAACGTGGTCAGCCGCTGGTCGAGCGCTGAGGTCAGGGAGGCGGCGGTGGAGCCCGCGTCGCCCATCCGGTCGGCACCGTGCGGGGTGTCCAGCAGCAGCGTCGGGTAGGAGAGGACACGCAGTCGGCGCAGCGCGCGGAAGTCGGCGCGGGCCTTCACCCGGCCGGACGGGGAGCTGTACGCGGCGGTCACGGCGTCCGCGTCCAGGCCGAGCTCACCGGCTATGTCCCGGTAGACCTCAGCGTCGGACAGGCTGCGGCCGTCGACGAACCACGCCCGCTGCACGGCCTCGGCCGCGTCCAGTTCGCTGATTCCGGGCTGGTCGCGCAGCGCGGCCAGCCCCGCCCCGGCGGCGGCTGAGTCGAGCACGGTCGTTCCCCGCGATATCGCGCGGTCGTAGCCCGTGCCGAAGGCGACTCCGGTCAACCGTGTGACGGTGCCGCGTTCGGCCGACAGATGCGGATAGGCCGCGATCGGCAGCGTCCGGGCACCGGTGTAGAGGCCGGCCGACAGGACGCCGAGCCGGATGCGGTGGGCGTTGTCCTCGGCGAACGACCGCAGGGTGGGGCCGAAGCCGTAGCACCAGGCGCAGTACGCGTCGAAGGCGTACGTCAAGGAGGCCCGTTCCGCCGAAGGCATCACACGCCTCCTCTCCTGGCACTCTCTTACCGCTTTCCGACATCGAGTGATGCCGGACGGGCTGACAGCTCCAAGCTAGAACGGTTGAACAGGTGCAATCGGATACGCTGGCGACTACCGATGGTCAAAAACCGACACGATCCCGGCCGCGAGATCCCGGAGATCTCCTTCGCACCGCCCGCCGGCACCCCCGCCGGTGTCGAGGTGCTGCCCCTCGCCGAGCTGCGCCACCGCGTACCCGGCGAACGGCTCACGGCCCCCCAGCGCCCGGACTTCCACCACCTGATCACCCTCACCGGCGGAACCCTGTGGCACACGGTCGACTTCACCGCCTACGCCCTCGAACCCGGCTCATGGCTGTGGGTTCGCCCCGGCCAGGTCCAGCAGTGGGGCGACCTCACCCACGCCGACGGCACCCTGATCCTGTTCCGCCAGGACTTCCTCGACCCGGCCACCGCTGCCGGAGCCCGCACGGAGGACCCGCACGCGCCGATCCTGCGGCGGCCCCTGCCCGACGACGCCCGGGCCCTGCGACTGGCCGGCGCCCATCTCACCGCCGAGTTCCACGCACTCGGACAGCTGCCCCTGGAGATCCACACCGCGGCCCTGCGCCACCTGCTGGCCGTCCTCGTCCTGCGGCTGGCCCACCTCACCGGGCCCGTCGGCAGCCCCGCCCCCGACCCCGACGCCACCTACCTGCGCTTCCGTGACGCGGTGGAGGCGGACTTCGCCCGCACCCGCCGGGTCGAGGACTACGCCGAAGCGCTCGGCTACTCGGCCCGCACCCTCTCCCGGGCCACCCTTGCCTCAGCGGGCCTCGGCGCCAAGGAGTTCATCGACCGCCGCGTCGTCCTCGAAGCCAAGCGGCTCCTCGCCCACAGCGACCGGACAGCCGCCCGGATCGCCGACCGCCTCGGCTTCTCCAGCGCCACCCACTTCAACAAGTACTTCCACCAGCGCACCGGCCAGACCCCGATCGCCTTCCGCGACACGGTCCGCGGACACGCCCCGAGCACCCCGAGCACCCAGGCCGGTCCGAGCACTCCGAGCACCCGGAAGGGCTGTTCGCCTGCCTAGGCGAACACCACCGTCCGCCGCCCGTTCAGCAGGATCCGGCGCTCCGCATGCCACTTCACGGCCCGCGCCAGCGCCTGACATTCCACATCACGCCCGATGGCGACAAGCTGGTCCGGGGTCACGTCGTGGGCGACCCGCTCGACCTCCTGCTCGATGATCGGGCCCTCGTCAAGATCAGCCGTCACATAGTGCGCCGTAGCCCCGATCAGCTTCACGCCCCTCGCATGCGCCTGGTGGTAGGGCTTCGCGCCCTTGAAGCTCGGGAGGAAGGAGTGGTGGATGTTGATGATCCGGCCGCTCAGGTTCTTGCACAGGTCGTCCGACAGCACCTGCATGTAGCGGGCCAGAACGACCAGTTCCACGTTCTCCGCGCGCACCAGCTCCAGCAGCCGCGCCTCCGCCTGCGCCTTCGTGTCCTTCGTCACCGGGATGTGGACGAAGGGGACGTCGTACGAGGCGACCAGCTCGGCGAAGTCCGTGTGGTTGGAGACGACGGCAGCGATGTCGACCGGCAGCGCGCCGATGCGGGCGCGGAAGAGGAGGTCGTTGAGGCAGTGGCCGAACTTGCTGACCATCAGGACGACCCGCATGCGGTCCTCGGCCCGGTGGATCTGCCACTCCATGTGGAAGGCGTCGCCGATCGCCGCGAAGCTCGCCCGGAGCTTCTCCACCGTCACCGGCGTCTCACCCGAGAAGTGGACGCGCATGAAGAACAGTCCCGTGTCCCGGTCGCCGAACTGCTGGCTGTCCTCGATGTTGCAGCCGGTCATGAAGAGGTAGCTCGACACGGCGTGCACGATGCCCTGCTTGTCGGGGCAGGAGAGGGTGAGGACGTACTGCTCGGCGGGCTTCCCGGCGGGGGCCGCGGCTGCGCTGGACTGCTCGTTCATGCCGCACAGGGTCCCATATTCACCTGGAACGGCCGACTCCCGTCCGCCACCCGGAACGCACCGGAACAGCTACGTGCGTCACCGGCTCCTACGCCGAGCGCGTGAGTATCCGCAGTACCTCCAGTGTGCGCGGCGGGACGTCCGGCTCCTCGCCGTCGCTCACCGCGAGGCGCACGTGGGCGTCCCGGGCCGCGCGGACCGCCTCCGGCCAGCCGGCGTGGTCGAGGTAGGCGGAGACGGGAGCGTCCGGGCCGACCTGGTGCATGATCCGCAGGACGCGGAGCACGGCGGTGTCGACGAGGGCGGCCTCCTGGGAGTCCCGGAAGATCGTGCCGACGTATTTCTCGGCGGACCAGCTGTCCAGCCAGGTGTCCTCGACCAGGCGGTACACGGCGTCGGTGACGTCCCCGTACCCGTCGACACCGGCCAGCCAGACGTCCCGCTGGAACACCGGATCGGAGAGCATGTGCAGCGCGGAGCGCACATTGCTGCGCCAGCGCCACCACGGCATGTCGTTGAGTGGCATGCCGCCCATGGTGGGGGAGCGACGGCCGCGACGGGAAGAGTCTTCCGAACCTTGCACGGTCATCGATCGTACGGTCCCTGTGAAAATGAGATCAACACCCCCCGTAATTCACCTCCCCGTCACCATATGTTGACCAAGGGTCACATCCGGGTTGGTCGTGTGACGGAATCGTGCATGTCCATGACCGGCAGGCGACGCACCCGCAGCACCTTCCGTACCAACCTCCCCAGGTCCATGCGCGCGAGATCCATGAGCGCTCTGGCCGTGTGCGCGGCGCTCGCCGCGGGCTGCGGGGTCGTACCCGGCACCTCGGCCGACTCCGAGGGCGGCGAGGTCACCGTCATGACCTGGGCGCCGGAGGGCACCGACGCGACCAACAAACCCGGCATGCCGGCGATGGCTCAGGCGTACGCGCGCTGGATCAACTCCACGGGTGGCCTGAACGGGCGCAAGCTCAAGGTCCTGACCTGCAACGACCACAACGACCGGGTGACCGCAGCGAAGTGCGCCCGGCGCGCCGCCGACGAGGACGTCGTCGCCGTCGTCGGCTCCTACAGCCAGTTCGGCGACGACTTCCTGGGCCCCCTGGCCTCCGCCGGAATCCCCTACATCGGCGGCTACGGCGTCACCAACGACGAGTTCACCAACCCGATGTCCTACCCCGTCAACGGCGGCTCGCCCGCCCTCCTGGCCGGTCTCGGCAAGGAACTCGCCGCCGTCTGCGGTCCCGTCGCCCTGGTCCGCCCCGACACCATCGCCGGCGACCAGTTGCCCCAGCTCCTCGACTCGGGTCTGCGCGCGGGCGGGCACGCCCCCGCGCGGAACCAGCTGGCGGCCGAGGACGCCACCGAGTACGGAACGCACACGAGGCTCGCCCTGGAGCGGACGACGAACCCGTTGCCCGAGAAGAAGGGCTGTGTGGTGCCGGCGCTCGGGGACCGCACCAACACCTTCATGGACTCCTTCCGGCGCGACCGCGAGGACTACCCGGACGTGCGCACCGCGACCGTCCTCGGCAGCGTCGACCAGACGGTGATCAACGCGACCGGCGGCAGGTCCGGGCCGTACGAGGACGCGTACATCACCGGCTGGTACCCGGTGGCCAGTGACGCCCGCTGGGACGGGATGAAGAAGGTCATCAAGGAGGAGGCCTTCGGCGACAACCGCATCGACCCGCAGGACGCGGGTGTGCAGACCACCTGGATCGCGTACACCGTCCTGAAGACGGTCGTCGAGTCGCTGGAGGGCGGCGAGGTGTCCTCGACCACCGTCCGGCGGGCCCTCGACGACGGTCTGGGTGTCACCACCGGCGGCCTCACCCCGACCCTGCGCTGGCGCTTCGAGGACCTGCTCTCGGTGGTCGGGTTCCCGCGCCTGGTCAACTCGCAGGTGACCCTCCAGGTCGTCCGCGAGGGACGGCTGGTCGCCGCCCGCAAAGGCTTCATCAACACGACGAAGCTGCTGGAGAACGCGGAGGACTGACAAGAGGGCCGACGAGCGGTCCCTCCGGGAGGGACCGCGCCGGACCGGATCCGGGTCGGGCCCTGGTCGGAACTGGGTCAGAGCTGGGTGGACTGGCGTTCCGTCAGGTCGTACGTCTTCGCGATCGTGTTCCACAGCTCGGCCGCCCTGGACTTCTGCTCGGTGGCGACGCCGCTCTGCTGGTTGCCCTTCTGCGTCTGGCCCGTCGAACGGGCCTGGCCCTTCTTGCAGCCGTTCTTGCCCGCCGTCTGGTCGGCCCAGGCGGCGTAGTGGTTGTCGGCAGCCTGGGACGCCTGCCAGGCCTTGGTGAGGGCGTCGGTCAGCCCGGCGTGCTCGGGGAGCTTGTCGACGGCCAGCGTGGAGAGCCGGGTGACCAGTTCACCGCGCTGCTGGGCCGCGCCGCGCAGGTCCGCGGCGGCCTGGCCGAGGTTGTTGCAGGACTTGACGTCCGACACCGCCCTGATCACCGTGTCGCGGCTGTTGTTGCTGTCGGCGAGCAGTTTGTCCAGCTCGACGGCCTGTGCCTTGGCCGGGTCGGCGGCCGGTGCCTCGGACTCCTCCGGCGCGGCCGAGGTCGCCGCGACCGTCTTGTTGCCCGCGTCCTTGTCGCTGTCCCCGCCACTGCTGCTCAGCATGGCTCCGGCCCCGATCCCGAGCACGACGATGCCGACCCCGAGAGCCGCGATGACGGCCATCCGCGAACGCCGGCCCCCGCGGTCCTGCTCGCCGTCCATGTCGTGGGGCGCCTGGAAGCCGTACGGGGCCTGCTGGGCGGCGTACGGAGCCTGCTGGCCGTAGGGGGCGGGGGCGGGCTGCTGGGGCTGGATGCGGGGCATCTGCTGGGTGGCGCCGGCCGGCGTCTCGGCACCGGGGCCGCTGCGGAAGAGGTTGTCGAAGGCGGAGGGCGGCTGACGGTCGTCCGCACCGCCCTGGGGTATGCCGTACGACCCTCCGGGCACCGGCGGGATGTACTGGGTGGCGTCGGCGTCGGAACCGCCGGGAGCCGCCTGCGGCACACGGCCCAGGTACGTGGTCGCCTCGGCGGCCGTCTGGGGCGGCATCGCGCCGGGGCCCACGGGCGGCAGGAACTGTGTCGCCGCCTCGTTGACGTGCGGGGGCGCGGGCGCGTGCGCCGCGACCGGCGGGAGGTACTGGGTGGCCGGCTCGGCGACCGGCCCGGGGGTGCCCGGAACGGGCGGGATGAACTGCGTCGCGTCCTCGACCGGGGGCAGCGAGGCGCCGCCGTACGGACCGTACTGCTGGTGTGCCTGCTGCTCGTACTGCGGGGCCGCGGGCGGATACGGCGCGGACTCGGGGCCAGGGTCGGCATGGGCGGCATGTACGGAGTAGGGGGCGCCCGGAGTCGGCTGAGCGCCGTAGCCGGGCTCGCCGTAGCCGGGCTGCTGGGCCCAACCGCCGGACGCGCCCGGGTCGTTGTTCCACGCCGGTGCCGACGGCGCCTGCTGCTCGGGCTGTTGCTGGGGCAGCGGCTGTTGCTGCGGATGGAACTGGCCCTGGTCGCCCCACTGTTGGTGCTGCTGGGCGTCGGGCGGCGTCGGCCAGCCCCCGGACGCCTGGGGCTGCGGCTGAGGTTGCGGCTGTGCCGGGGCCTGGTAGTGGCCCTGGTAATCGTCCTGGTCCTGGTTCGTGTCCGGGCCCCACGGCAGTCCCCAGGCCTGACCGCCGGTCGGGTTCGGGGCAGGGGCCGGAGGCGCGGCCGGGACCGGAGCCGGCCGGCCGCTTGCCCCCGTCATACCCGGCAGCAGCGGTTCGCCGCCGTCGGAGGGCAGCACGATGCCTTCGCGCGCCACGCGCTGCGAGTGCTCCTCGCCCTGTCCACTCTGCGTCACCGGGACTCCTGCTGATGGGGGGACCTTCGGAATCGTCAGTTAAAGCTACCGGGTTCCCGGAATCCGATTGACGAATCACAGGGCCGGACCACTCCCCCACCAGCATCTCAGCGCCCCGCTGTGTCTCCCGTCACGCCGCCGCCCGCAGGTCCATCCGTGCCCCGAACTCCCGGACCACCGGTTCGTCGCGGTACGGCTCCAGGCGCAGCTGGAGGTCCTCCAGGTACTCGGCGCCCCGGTTGGAGCGCAGGGTGCCGAGGAGTTCCACCGCGCGCAGGCCCGTGTGGCAGGCCTCCTCCACCTCGCGCTGCTGGACCTGTGCCGTGGCCAGCAGCACCAGACCGATGGCCCGGCGCCGCGCCCGTGTCTCCGGGTGCCCGTCCAGCGACTCCTGCGCGCACCGCGCCGCCGCCTCGGCCTGGCCGAGGTCCCGGTGGCAGTGCGCCAACTCGTCGGCCAGATAGGCACCGTCGAAGTGCGCGATCCACGCCGGGTCGTCCCCGGACTCCGGATCGGCCGCCTCCAGCGCGTTGACCGCACGCCCGGACGCCAGCTGGGCCGCCCGCGCGTCGCCCATCAGGGCGTGCCCCCGGGCCTCGGCGGCGTGGAACATCGCCTCCGCGCGCGGGGTAACCCGGCCACGCGCCCCCTCCTGCGCCGCCCGCGCCAACTGCGCGATCTCCCGAGGGTTTCCGAGCTGAGCGGCGAGATGACTCATGGAGGCGGCGAGTACGTATCCCCCGTACCCCCGGTCCCCGGCCGCCTGGGCGAGCCGGAGCGCCTGGATGTAGTAGCGCTGGGCGAGACCGGGCTGGCCGGTGTCGACGGCCATGTACCCGGCGAGTTCGGTCAGCCGCGCGACGGCGGCGAAGAGGTCGCGCCCGACCGCCTCCCGGTACGAGCCCGCCAGCAGCCCGGAGACGACACTGTTGAGGTAGTGCACGACGACCGGACGCACATGCCCGCTGCCGAACTGGTGGTCCAGGTCCGTGAGCGCCTGTGTCATCGCGCGCACCGCCGCCACGTCCGACGGCCCCACACGTGGACCCGCCTGCCGCGCCACCTGGGAGTCGGGGGACGAGATCAGCCAGTCGCGGCTGGGCTCCACGAGCGCGGACGCGGCGACGGACGAACCGGAGAGGAAGTCCCGCCGGCCCACGTCACTGCGCCACAGCTCACACACCTGCTCGATGGCGCCGAGGACGGTCGGGGAGAACTGGAGTCCGACGCCCGAGGCGAGGTTCTTGCCGTTGGCCATGCCGATCTCGTCGATCGTGACCGTACGGCCGAGTTTGCGGCCGAGGGCCTCGGCGATGATCGCGGGCGCCCGGCCTCGGGGCTGCTGTCCGCGCAGCCAACGGGCCACGGACGTCTTGTCGTACCGCAGATCGTGGCCGTGCTCCGCGCCGCACATGTTGACGCGGCGGGCCAGCCCGGCGTTCGAGCAGCCCGCTTCCTGGATGAGCGCCTGCAGCCGTTCGTTCGGCTGCCGCGCGACGAGAGGCCTTGCGGCCATGGCGTACCCCCTGTGGCTGCGGTGCCGTGCCCACGCACCGAGTTGACGTGTCTTCCGTGCCCGGAACCCCTTCTCCGTGCGCGTCCTGACGGCGGACGAGTACGGCGAAAAGATCCGGCCTCGAAGATCAATGCCCCGCAGACATGCCGACAATGCGAAGCATGTGAGGATTGCCGGGGTAAAGGCGGATGCCCAGCCCCCACCCCTGCCTACCCAGCCCCGCCCGGGATCCTCCTGCGCGCCCCCGCCCATGCATCCATGCGCCCCAGATGCGGAATCGATGCACCTCCCCCGCGCATGTGACATGCGTAACTCATGATTCCCACTAGAGTTGTCCTCATCGTGGAAGAGACCATCGCGGGCCCTGATGCTGCCCAAATCCCCAAGCAACGCGGCGAATCCCTCTTGGAAACCGCCGTCCGTTACGCCGAAGAACGCCACTGGGACGTGTTTCCTGGTACGTGGCTGGAAGCAGTCGACGGGGTACAGCGCTGCTCCTGCGGCGACACCGCGTGCGCCCTGCCCGGCGCACACCCGACGCGGCCCGACTGGGTGACGCAGGCCACGGGCAGTGCGACCGTCGCGCGCCGGCTGTGGACCGACCAGCCGACGGCGTCGATCCTGCTGCCGACCGGCCATACGTTCGACGCCATCGATGTGCCCGAGACGGCCGGGTTCCTCGCGCTGGCGCGCATGGAGCGGATGGAACTGACCCTCGGGCCGGTGATGTTGACGCCGGATCGGCGGATGCGGTTCTTCGTGCTGCCGGGGGCGTCGGTGAAGGTGCCTGATCTGGTGCGCAAGTTGGGGTGGTCGCCAGCCTCGCTGGATCTGGTCGCGTTGGGCGAGGGTGCGTATGTGGCTGCGCCGCCTACCCGGTACGCGTCTCGGGGGGCCGTGCAGTGGGCCTGCCGGCCTACGCCCGCGAATCGGTGGCTGCCGGATGCGGAGGAGTTGATCTCGCCGCTTGCCTATGCGTGTGGGCGGGATCGGTAGGTTCGCCGTTCGGGGTGCCTGGTTTCGGTTGTCTGGCGGCTGCGGGTGCGCTGTGGCTTGTCGCGCAGTTCCCCGCGCCCCTGAAAGGCCTGGGGTTGCCGCCCGTCGGGAACTTCCCCACGCCCCTGAAAAGCCCGGGGTTGCCTCCCGTCGCCGCTCATCGAATGCGGCCCCGTGTGCTGGGAACGGCTGCCGTTTAGGCTCCTCGCATGGTTGATGGTGCTGCCGTGCGGGTGCGGGGACTCTGGAAGCGGTTCGGGCAGCAGGTGGCTGTTGCCGGGATCGATCTGGAGTTGCCTGCGGGGAAGTTCGTCGGGCTCGTCGGGCCGAACGGGGCCGGGAAGACCACCACGCTCTCGATGGTGACCGGGCTCCTGCGGCCCGACCAGGGCACCGTGGAGGTCGTGGGGCACGACGTGTGGCGCGACCCGGTCGAGGTCAAGGCGCGGATCGGGGTGCTGCCCGAAGGGCTTCGGCTCTTCGAGCGGCTGTCCGGGCGTGAACTCCTCGCCTACTCGGGGCGGTTGCGCGGGCTGCCCGGCGCCGAGGTCGACAAGCGGGCCGCCCAGCTTCTCGACGTCCTGGACCTGGCCGGCGCCCAGCACAAGCTCGTCGTCGACTACTCGACCGGCATGCGCAAGAAGATCGGCCTGGCCGCCGCTCTCCTCCACAATCCCGAAGTCCTGTTCCTCGACGAGCCGTTCGAGGGCGTGGACCCGGTGTCGGCACAGATCATCCGGGGTGTGCTGGAGCGGTACACGGCCTCCGGCGCCACCGTCGTCTTCTCCTCCCACGTCATGGAACTGGTCGAGTCGCTGTGCGACTGGGTCGCGGTGATGGCGGCGGGACGGATCCGGGCACACGGCACGCTGGCCGAGGTGCGGGGTGACGCGCCCTCGCTCCAGCAGGCGTTCCTCGAACTCGTCGGCGCGGGCGGGCGCGACCACGGGTCCCACCTCGACTGGCTGGGCGGCGGCGCCCGATGACGGTGGAGGGGTCGGTCACGGCCGTCGTCGTACGGCTGAAGCTGTCGCTGCTGCGCAACGGGCTCAGACAGTCCGCGGGGCGGCGGGCCGCATACGTCTTCTCCGTCGTCTTCGTGCTGCTCATCGCCGCGCTCCAGTTCCTCGGGCTGCTCGCCCTGCGCGGCAACGCGCACGCCGCGTCCGTCACCGTTCTGCTTCTCGCGGTCATGGCGCTGGGCTGGGCCTTCATGCCGCTGTTCTTCCCCAGCGGGGACGAGACCCTCGACCCGACCCGGCTGGTGATGTTCCCGCTGCGCCCCCGGCCGCTGGTCCGGGCACTGCTCGCGGCCTCGCTCGTCGGTATCGGGCCGCTGTTCACGCTGTCCCTGCTCGTCGGGTCGGTGATCGCCCTGGCGCGCGGTGGGCCGGCGTTCGTGGTGTCGCTCGTCGCCGTCCCCCTCGCGCTGCTGGTGTGCGTGGCGCTCGCGCGGGCCGTCGCCGCCGCCAACATCCGGCTGCTCAGCAGCCGTAAGGGGCGCGATCTCGCCGTACTCAGCGGGCTGGTCGTCGCGGTCGGGGCGCAGCTCGTCAACTTCGGTATGCAGCAGCTCGGTTCGGCCGGGCTCGGTCAACTCGACCCGGTCGCGGAAGTGCTGGCTTGGGTGCCGCCCGCGTCCGCCCTCGGGGCGGTGGACTCGGCGAGCGAGGGCTCGTACGGGGTCGCGCTCGCCCAACTCGCGCTCAGTACGGCGGCGTTGGTGCTGCTGCTGAGGGTCTGGTCGCAGACCCTCACCCGGTTGATGACCTCGCCCGACGGGTCGACGCTCCAGGCAGCCGAGCCTGCCGGCAAGGGGGAGCGGACGTCCGGCGGACTCGCGCGGCTGCTGCCGGACGGGCGTACCGGGACCGTCATGGAGCGGAGCCTGCGGTATGCGTGGCGGGACCCCAAGACCAAGGCCGCGTGGGTGACCTCCCTCGCGATCGGGCTGATCGTGCCGGTGTTCAACGCGTTGCAGGGCACCGGTTCGATCTACTTCGCCTGCTTCGCGGCCGGGATGCTCGGCATCCAGATGTACAACCAGTTCGGGCAGGACACCTCCGCCTTCTGGATGGTCGCGATGACGATCTCGTCCACCCGGGACGCGTACGTCGAACTGCGCGGCCGGGCACTGGCGTTGCTGCTGATCAGCCTGCCGTACGCCACTCTCGTGGTCGTTCTCACCACCGCGCTGCTCGACGACTGGGCCACCCTGCCGGAGGCGCTCGGGCTGTCCCTCGCACTGCTGGGGGCGATGCTGGCGGCCGGGGCCTGGTCGTCGGCCCGGTTCCCGTACTCCATCCCGCAGGAGGGCTACAAGAACGTCGCCCCCGGGCAGTCCGGGCTCGCCACGGTCGCCATTCTGGGCGGCATGGTCGGGGCGTCCCTGCTGTGCGCCCCCGTCATCGCCCTGACGATCTGGCTGAGCGTCGATTCCGGCGGCGACCGGTGGACCTGGCTGCTGCTGCCCGTCGGCACCGTGTACGGCGCCCTGCTCATACTCCTCGGACTGCGGCTCGCCGCCCCGCGCACGGCACGGCGGCTGCCGGAGATCCTGGCGGCGGTCAGCAGGGGCTGAACCCCGACCCCCGCCCCCCATCCGCTCGCGCACTCGCGCGGAGAGTGAACTTGCCTACGGCATAAGGGGTTTGAGTGGCGAATCGCGGGGATTGAGGGGGTGACGAAAGCTTTCAGGGGGGAGCCTGCGCATGGCCAGATGGTTCGGCAGATCCAGGTCCAGGAGCTACGACAAGCCCGGAGCCGCGGCGGAGTCCGAGCACCTCGAACCCCTCGGTGTCTCCGACGACCTGCGGCTGGCATACGGCCGCACCGGCGACCCGAAGCTGCTGCGCGGCTCGCTCCAGGCCGCCGAGCTGGCAGTGGAGGTCTATCCGGTCGACGACATCCGGCACGCCGCCGCCCTCTCCTCGCTGTGCATGCTGCACCGGCTGAGCTGGGAACGCGACCGGTCCGCCGCCGACCTCGTCAAAGCCGTCGACTACGGCCGCCAGGCCGTCGACAAGTCCCTGCCCGGCGACCCGGTGCTCCCCCGGCACATGTCCTCCCTGGCCACCGCCCTCCAGGAGGTCTACGACAGCACCAAGGACACGGAGTCCATCGACGAGGCCATCGCCCTGTACCGCGGCTGCCTGGACATCATGCCGGTGCGCGCCGCCGGGCTGAACGAGGAACGCGTCGCGCAGGAGTCCAACCTCGCCAACTCCCTTCTCCGCAAGGGGCGCACCGCCAACGACAGCGCCATCCTGGACGAGGCCGCCGAACACGCCCGGGCCGCGCTGCGCGACACCCCCGAGGACCATCCGATGCACGCGCCGCGCCTCATCAACCTCGGCGGCGCGCTCCTCGGCCTCGTGCAGACCGGCCACCGGGAGCACATGGCCGCGGCGGAGGACATGTACGCGCGTGGACTGCGGGGACTCCCCGTCGGCCACCCCTCGCGCGCCGGCGTGGAACAGACGCTCGCCATCATCAAGGGCCTGCGCAGACAGTTCGGGGTCTGACGATGCCTGACCGGTCCGGCCGGGCCGGTGATCCCGATCGGCCCGTGGCCGAACTGACCCTGCACGTCGAGGACTTCGCCGGCCCCGACCGCTGGCGGTGGGTACTGGTGGCGCCGGACGGCGGGGTCCTCGCCCGGCACGAGGTCCGCCTGGACCCGACCGGACCGCGGTACGAGGCCTTCCTCGACCTGCCCGGATATCTGCGCAGGCACGCGGCCCCGGACGTGCGGGCGGCGCGGGAACGGGAGATCGTCCGGGACGTGGGCACATGGATCGGTGCGGAGGTGCTCGGGCCCGTCGCGCCCGCGCTGCTCGCGGCGGCCCCGGCGGTGGTACGGGTCGTCGTGCCGAGGGATGTGCCGGCCGCGCGGCGCCTGATGTTCGTACCGCTGGAGCTGGCGCATGCGCGGGGGCGGCCACTGGCCGTCCAGGACGTGACCCTGGTGACGCAGTGGGGTGCGGGCCATGAGGGCGGGGAGCACGAAAGGGGGCGGACCGTAAGGGTGTTGGCGCTGTTCAGTCTGCCCGAGGGCAGCCGGGCGCTGAACCTGCGGCGTGAACGGCTCGCGCTGACCCGGCTGTTCACTGAGGCGGCACACGCCGGTCGCGCGGTGGAGATGCGCACACTGCAGTACGGGGTGACACGCGAGCGGCTTCGTGCCGTACTGGCGCGGCCGGCCGGCTGGGATCTCGTCCACGTCTCCGGACACGGCGCTCCCGGCGAACTCCTCCTGGAGACCGGCGCCGGGCGCCCCGACCGTGTCCGAGGGCCCGAACTCGTCGACCTTCTCGGCGTCGCCCGTGGCGTCTCCCTCGTCACCCTGTCGGCCTGCTGGTCGGCGGCGGCCGGGAATCCGGTGGGCGACGGGGCTTCCGGCGGTCCCGAGGGGCCCGTGGTCGGGGCCGTCGCCGGGGACCTCGTCGAGCGGCTCGGGTGTGCGGTGCTGGCGATGCGGTACCCGGTGGAGGACGGGTTCGCGACCGCACTCGCCGAGCATCTCTACCGGCAACTGGTCGTCGAGGGACGGGTGTTGCCCCGGGCGCTGGCAGGAGCGGTGGCCGATCTGTCGGCGGTGGGCGCACCGGCGGAAGGGGTGCCCGCGTCCGCTCTCCGGGCGGCGACTCCGGCGCTGTTCGGGGCGCGGGCGGTGGGACTCACCCTGGGTGCGCCGACGGAGGAGGCGCCGGACGGGACAGGCTCTGTCGGCCAGGGCACGGCCGGCCGGCTCCCGCCTGAACCCGAGCACTTCGTGGGCCGTGTCGCCCTCCTCACGCGTGCCGGTGCCGTACTGGACCCCCGCAGCGGGCTCAGCGGGGTGCTGCTGCAGGGCATGCCCGGGGTCGGAAAGACCGCGTGCGCAAGGGAGTTGGTCGCGACGCACGCGCACGCCTTCGAGCGGGTCGTCTGGTTCACGGCACCCCGGGAACAGGATCAGCGGTATCCGGGGGGAGCGCTCGGCGCCTTCGCGCTGACCCTGGAGCAGGCGGTGCCGGGACTGCGCTGTCTGCATCTGCTGGACACCGGCGGGACCGAACAGCCGGCCAAGGACTTCGTGGGCGCCGTCGCCGCGTGGCTGGAGCGGGAGCGGGCACTGCTGGTCGTCGACGGCATCGACGCACTGCTGACCCCCGACAGGGCCTGGCAGGACCGGCGTTGGGGGGAGCTGGCCGATGCGCTGTCCGAGCACTCCGGGGCGGGGCGGCTGATCCTGTGCGGGCGGGTCCGGCCGGCCGGGCTCGGAGTGCGCGTACGGGCCGAACCGGTCGGCCTGCTGACCCCCGACGAGGCCATGCTGCTCGCCCGCGAACTGCCGCACCTGGCCCGCCTGCTCGACGGACGGCTCCCCGGCACACCCCCTGCGGAAGCCCGGCGACTCGCCACCGGGCTGCTCCGACTCGCCCAGGGTCACCCGAGGTTGCTGGAGCTGGCCGACGCCCGGGCCGCCGATCCGGAGCGCCCGACCCGACTGCCGGCCACCGGAGACCGGGCATCGGCGGCCGACGGCACCGACGACGAGCAGCTACGCATACTGCGCACCTGGTCCGACGGTGTCACCGCCGGGCTCGCCCCCGCCGACCGCGACCTGTTCCACGTCCTGTGCTGTCTGGAGGAGACCGACCGCACCCGTCCGGCCGTGGACCACAACTGGCCCGACCTGCGCGCCCGACTCGGCCATCAGGAGACACCGGCTGCCGCGGCGCTGCGGACACTGGTGGCCCAGGGCCTGCTCACCCCTCGGTCCGGAGAGTCGTACGAGATCCAGGCCGCCGTCGCAGCCGAGGGGCGGGCGCGGGCCGGTGCGCGGTTCCGGGAGCTGGTCGACACACGACTGTCGGGTTACTGGCTGCGGGTGTTCGAGATGGCGTGGACCCGCGAGGGCACCGGCGCCGAGGACGCCCGATCGGCCGGGCCGCTGCTGACGCACGCCGCGCTCGCCGCCGCTCCCTATCTGATCCGGCTGCGGCAGGAGTCGTCCGCCGCGACCCTGCTGGAAGCCGTACTGCGCCGGGACACGTCCGCTCCCACCAGGGCCCGCGTACTGCCCCTGCTGCGCCGGATCGCGGCCCGCGCCGCGTCCGCGCCGGGCAGCGGGGTCGCGGCGCCGACGGAGGCGCTGGCGCGGGTGCTCGGCGAGACCGACCCGGTCCTCGCGGAACGGCAGGAACGCGCCGCCCTGGCCTCGGCGCTCGAACGCGGAGACCACTCGGCCGCCGCCACCGCGACCAGCGGCCTGGTCGACCTCTGCGTTCGCACCGGACGCCTTACCGAGGCGCTCGCCCTCGCCGACCAGGGCGCCGACCACGCCCGGCGGGCCGGCCTGGGCACCTGGACGACGCTCCTGTACGAGGTCCAGCGACTGCACGTCCTGTCGCAGACCGACCGGGCAGGCGGGGCCCTCGCCGAGGCCGACGCCCTGCACCGGCGGATGCGTGACGTGCCCCGGGAACGCGGCCCCCGTGAGGGAGTCGACTGGTGGGCGGTCTGGGAGGAGCTGTGCGACACCGGGCAGCGGGCCGCGATCGAGGCGGGCGAGTGGCGGCGGGCGCTGGAGTACGCCGACGACCTGTGCGGCTCCAAAAGGGCGCGCGGCGCGCCGGTCACCGACTTCGCGCAGGCCCGCCTGCCCGCGTACATGCCGTTGCTGCGCCTGGGCCGCGCCGAGGACGCGCTGCGGCTGCTGGAGGAGTGCCGGGAGGTCTTCGAGGATGCCGGGGACTTCATGTACCTGGGTGAGGTGTTCGGGGCGCTCGCCAATGTGGCGGACGTACGGGGGCACGGCGAGGTGGCGGTCGCCCGGGAGCGGGACAGTCTGCGGTACGCGTACCGGGCGGGGTATCCGGCGCTGGTCGCGGTCGGCCACGCCAACCTGGGCACCTATCTGCACAGCCACGCGCGGGACGCGGCCGGCGCCGTCGCCCACCATCTCGCGGGGGCGCTGCTCGCCAGGCTCACCGGGGGCGGCCGGACGATGAACGCGGCGCTGTCCCTGGTGGGCGACCTCCGGGAGTTCGGGGCAGCCGCCGACGCCCGACTGCCCCCGGACGTCGAGGAGTTGTGCGCACGGGTGGCCGAGGTGCCCGGGGTGGCCCTGGACCGGCTGCTGGCCGGCCTGGACCCCGGGCTCGTCCGCGCCCGGGAGACGCTCGCCACGCTGGTCCGGGAGGCCCGCGAGAGTGCGCGGGAGGAGGACCCGGGGGCGAACCGACTCGGCGCCGTGCAGGCGGCGGCGTGGGGCATGACGTGGGAGCCGGTGCTGGCGGCACTGGTGGCCGCCGAGCGGCGCAACACGGCGGCGAAGGTGAAGCTGCGCCAGCACCTTGCCCGACTCGTCGAGCTGGACCCGATGTTCGTCCCCCTGACCGTCGTACTGAACCGGATCCAGGGCGGCGAGCGCGGGCCGGGTGTGCTCGCCGGGCTGGGGCCTCTCGACGCCGGGGTGGCCGGCCGCGCGCTCGACGCACTGGCCGGCCGGGTGACCGTGCCCGTCGAACTGTGGACCGTGATGCATCTCGGCATCGCCTTCGGCAGCTTCGTCGCCGCCGCTCTCGGCCAGGACATGACCGGCGAGGTGAACCGCGAGAACCTGGACGGGTTCGCCTCCGACCCCGTCCTCGCGCAGATGGCCCCGGTCCTGGAGCGGATTCTCGTCGGCGAACGCGACCCCGGGCTCGCCGACGGGCTTCAGGAGCCGGCCCAGCGGGCGGCGGTCGCCGCGGTGCTGCGCCACCTCAACGACGTGGAGTCGGCGTCCCGTTGACCGGCCGGTGGCGTCTGCCGACTGGGATACTGCGCGTATGGCGGACGCCCCGAAGATCAACGAAGTGCGGCTCGGTGACGACGGCGTGCTGGAGTTCTACGACGGCACGGCGTGGGTCCTCTACCCGGACGTGCCCGACGACGACGGGCCGCCCCAGGCGCTGACGAAGGACTCCCCCACCGCCGAGGACTGGCCGCAGTGACCGCGCAACCGCCGCCGGCCCCGCCCGAACCGGGCATCGTCACCCCCTTCGACGCCCTCCCCTCCCCGCTCGACGCCGTGCCCGAACTGCGGGCAGCCGCACGGTGGATGATCGCCTCGTTCGGTGCCGTCGGGGCCGCGCTCGTCGGTGGTGGGCCGCTGGTGGCCGTCGGGAAGGTGCACGGTCCGGGCGAGGCGCTGGCCGCCGGCGGTGCGCTGGCCGTGGCGCTCGCCGGGGTCTGTCTCGCCGTCTGGCAGGTCAGCCGGGTCCTCGTGCCGCCGATCACCACCGCCGCCACCCTCAACACCCCGGCGGCGCGCGGCCTGCGCGAGCTGGTCGACGCCTCCCCTGCCGACTTCTTCGGCTCCGCCGCCACCGGCGTCGACGACCTGCTGCGGCACCGGGCCGTCGCCGTGAACATCCACCGCGCGCTGGCGGCCGAGACCGACCCGCAGCGCCGCGCGCAGTTGCGAGGGCATCTGGACCGGGCGAAGGCCAACATCGCCCGCACCGACCCCTTCGTCCGCTGGCTGCTCGCCATGGCGCACGTCTGGCAGATCCGGGCCGCCTTCCACGAGGCCCGCCGCTGGTGCCTGCTCGCGGTGACCCTCGTGGCAGCCGGGGCGGTGGCCTTTCTGACGGTGACGGGAGGGGGCGGCAAGGGCTGACGGGCCGAGCGGTCCCGCGCGCCCCGGAAGGGACGCACGGCTGTATCCGATCTGCGGGCCCGGCACGGGGCTCGACCAGCCCCCACCGGGCCCGCGAGCAAGAACCACCTGCTCCGGAACCGCCCACCCGGCGGAGCGCTACCGCGTCAGTACGCCGTCCAGGAAGGGTTCGACGGCCGCGCGCCAGGCCTCCGGCCGGTCGTAGTGCACGAGGTGGCCCGCGTCGGCCACCTCCGCGTACTCGCCCCTCGGCAGGACACGGACCATCTCCTGGGCCTCCGCCCGGCCCAGTTCACCGTCCAGGCCGCGCACGACCAGGGTCGGGCACTGGACCTGCGTCAGCTCCTCCCAGTGCGCGTCGAACACCCACGTCTCGCGGGACTTGAGCATCTGCTCCGGTTCGAAGACGGGGCGCCAGCCGTCGGGGGACTCCTGCATCACCTCGGCGTAGAACTCGCCGCGCGAGGGGCTGGGCCGCTCCACCCAGGGGTCGTCCTCACCGAACCACTTGCGTACGTCGGCGAGGGTGGTGAAGGGGACCGGCCAGGCCTTGAACCAGTCCTCCCACTCGCGCTGGGAGGCCGCGCCCAGTGCCGACGCCCGCATGTCGCAGATGATCAGACCGTGCACCAGGTCGGGGCGTTTCGCGGCGAGTTGCCAGGCGGTCAGGGCGCCCATGGCGTGGCCTATGAGGACGACCGGGCCGAGGCCGAGCTGTTCGATCGCCGCCTCGGCGTCCTCGACGTACGCCTCACGGGTGTAGATGTCTCCGGCCGGACGGTCGCTCTGGCCGTGGCCCCGTTGGTCGAGTGCGACGGCCCGGTGCCGCTCGCCCAGCCAGCGGGCGGCGGACGCCCAGTGCGAGGCACGGCCCATGAGCCCGTGCAGTAACAGCACGCCGGGTGCCCGGTCGGGTTCCGCGACCCGGGTCTGTTCCTCGCCGGCTTTGGGAGGGTCGGCGAACTCCCAGGCGGCAAGGCGCACGCCGCCCGCTCCGGTCACGTCGATACGCCGCGCCATATGTCCTGGCACCCCCCTAGCTATCGAAGTTTCCTCTGCCGATCTCTGGATCACCGGGACCGAACCACTGGATCGCTGGATCGCTGGACCACAGATTATCGAATGGCTATTCGAAAATGCGGTCTCCGGCCGCAACACCCCTCGTTCGAGTGACCCCACGCAAGGAATGATCCGCGTGGCCGAGGGGAGATCTTCTGCGGGAGGCGGACCGCTCGGGGAAAACGGTCCGTAGGGGATGACCCTGGGAGCTCGGGGCTCCGGGTCAGCACAGGGGAGGACAGGCCCCGGCGCCACTTGGCGCCGGGGCCCTCTTCATGTCCGCGGCACATCCTCACGCTCCCCCTCCCCCGCCGGGCGACACCGCTGCCGCACCCGGCCAAGAGCCCTCAAGTCATATGCCTCTCGCGACAGCGTGGCACGCAAAACGGCCGAGCGCTGCGATTCCGCACACTGAATCTTGGATTCGCGCCCTGGACCGGCACCGATCCCAGGACTCGGCAAGTCCCTCGCCGGTCACAGGAGTTGACGGCGCGACAACCGGCGCCGCGGCGAGCGCCGGGTCAGCGCTTCGCCACGAACACGTGCGACGCCACTTCCGCCTCCAGCTCGGCCGCCTCGCCGCCACTGCCTACCAGCACCCCGCCGGCCGCCTCCGTCACGCTCACCACCGAACCGGGCTGCACACCCGCGCGGCGCAGCGTGTACATCAGCTGCGCGTCCGTCTGGATGGGCTCGCCGATGCGCCGTACGACGACCGTCTTGCCGTCCACGCCCGGGTCGAGGTCGGCCAGCGAGACCATGCCCTCGTCGAGGAAGGGGTCCGCGCCGTCCTTCTCGCCCAGCTCCTCCAGACCCGGGATCGGGTTGCCGTAGGGCGACTCGGTGGGGTGGCGCAGGAGTTCGAGAACGCGGCGCTCGACGGCCTCGCTCATCACGTGCTCCCAGCGACACGCCTCCGCGTGGACCTGCTCCCACTCCAGGCCGATCACATCGACGAGCAGACACTCCGCGAGGCGATGCTTGCGCATGACGCGGATGGCGAGGCGGCGGCCCTCGTCCGTGAGTTCCAGGTGCCGGTCGCTGGCGACCGCCACCAGACCGTCGCGCTCCATCCTGGCCACGGTCTGGCTGACCGTCGGGCCGCTCTGGTCCAGCCGCTCGGCGATCCGGGCGCGCATGGGGACCACACCTTCCTCCTCCAACTCGAGGATGGTGCGGAGATACATCTCCGTCGTATCGATCAGTCCGGACATTCGTGCCCCTTGATGAGATGTGCCGGAGGCTCGACGGCTCCGGCGCGTGCGCTGGCCCTGGCTTCAATTCTGACGCATACCACTGACAACCGTGCCGCCGCGTGGGAACCACACGGTTACGGATCCCCGCGGTCGGGTAGACAGCACGTTTCCCCGAGGGTACGGCGACGGGCGCGCTAACGGCCGGTCCCGCTGTTGACAGGGCAGTGGTCCAGACCTCACCGTGATCGGCGACGCAGACGTTTCGAAGACACTTCGAACCTCCGAGGGGCCCCGGACATGCCGGAAATGAGCGACAGCAAGCCGACCGGACAGCAGGCCGGGCAACTGGCCGGGCGGTTCCTCGACGCGGCGATCGGGCTGTTGGAGCGGGTCCGCGACGAGGAGGCGGACGCCGTGACGGCCGCCGGCACGCTCATCGCCGACACCGTGGCCGCCGAGGGTCGCCTCTTCGCCTTCGGCGCCGGGCACTCCTCGCTCGCCGCGCAGGACCTCGTCTACCGCGCGGGCGGCCTCGCCCTGATGAACCTGCTGGCCGTCCCCGGTGTCGTCGGCGTCGACGTCATGCCGGCCACGCTGGGCTCCGCCCTGGAGCGGGTCGACGGTCTGGCCACGGCCGTCCTGGACACATCTCCGCTGCGCGCCGGGGACGTACTGGTGATCATCTCCCTCTCCGGCCGCAACGCCCTCCCGGTGGAGATGGCGCTGCACGCGCGTGCCCTCGGCGTACGCGTCATCGGCGTGACCTCGGTGGCGTACGCGACGGAGACGACGCCCCGGAACACCTCCGGCACCTTCCTCAAGGACCACTGCGACGTCGTACTGGACTCGAAGATCGCCCCCGGCGACGCCGAACTCACCCTCGACACCATCCCGGCCCCCTTCGCCCCCGCCTCCACGGTGGTGACGTCGGCCCTGCTCCAGTCGGTCATGGCGACGGCGGCGGGCATCCTTGCGGAACGGGGCATCGAGCCCCCGCTGCTGCGCTCCGGCAACGTGGACGGCGGCCACGACTGGAACGCGCGCATCCTGAAGCAGTACGGGGACCGGATCTTCTACGAACGCTGAGTGCTCCGCGGGATCGGCGGGTACAGCGGGTTCGGCGGGTACGAATCCTGCCGGCCTGTTCGCGCAGTTCCCCGCGCCCCTTACGGGGCCAGGTCCTGCCCTCTGAGCCCGGCCAGGTCCAGGGCCGTCGCGATCCGGGCGGCGACGTCCTCCGCGTACATCGCGTCCGTGCGCTCGAACCGGCTTCGCCCGGTGCCTCGCAGAAACGTCACGACGCCCAGGGTGCGCCCCCGGCTGCGCAGCACCGCGCACAGTGCGTGGACCGAGTCGTCCGGCCACCGGCGCTGGACGGCCCACTCGCGGGCCTGTTCCGCGGCGTACGACCCGGCGCTCGCGCGCACGGACCCGGCCCGCTCGACGCACTGCACGGCCGGGTGCCCGTCGCCGTAGCCGACCGGGAGTCCGGCCTGGCCGGCGAGGACGCTGGGGCCCGGCGCCCCGGAGGGCGTGGCTGCGGCGCGGACCAGCCGTACCGGACCGTCCCCGTCGTCCGCCGTACCGTCGGCCGCCTCGCCGCCGATGACGGCGATCCGGTCGATGAGCGCGTGGTCTGCGAAGCCGGCGAGGGCGAAGTCCAGGTGCACGGTCGCGGCCTCGGCGGGGTCCTCGCACTCGGCGGCGGCCCGCGCGGCGCGGTGCAGCTGATGGGTGCGGAACCGCAGCTGAGCCGCCTCCTGCTCGACCTGCTTGCTCTCGGTGATGTCCTGGAAGAGCCATCCCACACCGAGCGGAACCGGTTCCTCGGTGAGCGGCGAGGCGAGCCGCAGGAACCCGCTCCGCCAGCAGCGCCGCTTCTCGCCCTCGGGCGTCCGCACGCTCACCCACATCTCGGCGGGCGCGGGCGGCGCGCCCTCGGCGAGGACGTGCGTCAGCGCGCTCTCCAGCTCCTCGACACCCTGCGCGAGCAGCTCGCCGAGGGGCCGCCCGAGCACGGAGGTACGTCCGATGCCGAGCGAGCGGGCGGCGTGCGCGTTGACGACGGCGGGCCGAAGGTCGGCGTCGACGAGCACGACACCCCAGCTGGCGTCCTCGAACAGGGCCTCGCTCAACGCTATCGACCGCTCCAGGTCTATCTGCGCGTGCACCTCGCTGAAGGCGCAGTACAGCCCGGCGGGCTTGCCGTCAGGACCGCGCACGGCGGCCGACTGGGTCCGGACGAGTACCCGCCCGCCGTCCTTGGTCAGCAGCGCGAACTCGTTCACCTGGCGCCCCGGGGCGTGCATCGAGGACAGCAGCCGCCCCTCGATCTCCTCGGCGTCGGCCTTGCGCACGGCCCATCCGGCGAAGCCGTGGCGCCCGACGGCCTCGGCGGCGGTCCAGCCGAGAATCCGCTCGGCCTCCCTGTTCCAGTGGGTGACCACCCCGTCCGCGTCGAAGGCGCACAGGGCGGCGTCCATGCCATCGAGAAGGGCCGCGAGCAGGTGGAAGCCACCGCCGTCCGAGTTCTCCGGGCCGTCCCTTTCGGGCTCGTCCGGCCCCAGCTCGTCGGTGGTCCCACTACGTCGGGAAGCACTCACCTGGACCCCCTGCAGGCCGCGTCCGCACGTACTGCGCGACGGTTCGCTCACTCACCATCATTCAACTCGAACGTGACGCAGCACACATCGGGTTCCCCCAAGTTCTCAGGAAATCGTTGCACGGCGGAAATTCGCCGTAGTTCGGGAACAAGCCCCTCCTGCCCCACACCCGCGGGACCAAACCGACCATTCGGAATGCCCGGTGGTGTCAGGCAACGGGCTCCCCCAGCCGCAGGTCGACCCAGACATCGCCCTCGCCGTCCAGCGCATACCGCTCGACCTCGACGAACCCGTGCCCGCGCGCGAAGGAGAGCCCGTCCTCATTGGCGGCCAGTACGACGGTCTCGATCCGGCCGGCCCCCAGCTCCCGCGCGAGCGCGAGTCCCCGCCCATAGATCTCCGCCCCGAACCCGCGCCGCCGAAAACCGGGCAGCACGCGCGCGATGACGGTGGCCACCGCCGCGTCGCCGTCACCGTCATCACCACCAGCGGGTGGCCGAACGGTGGAACACCCCACGAGGTCGTCCCCGAGATACGCGACTTCCAGCCGGTAGCGCGCACTGCGCGCGCGTACGTCGTCCAGGGACATCGCGGCAGGCGGAACGATCAGGTTGTGGACGTGCCGCCAGTCCTCCAGGGCAACCTCGTCGGCAGCACTCACGGACACGATACGAAGATCAGACACGACGCCAGGAAATCGCACGCTCCGGGAGGCCGTCAACGGAGTAGTACCGTGCGGATCATGGCGGACTGGGAGATGCGGCCGGCGTCGGCGTCGGACGTCGAGGCGGTGGCCGAGCTGCGTGCCGTGGTGATGCGGCCGGATCTGGAGCGGCTCGGGCGGTACGACGAGCAGCGCGTCCGGCAGCGGTTCCGGGACGGGTTCGGGGCCGCCCACACCTGGGTGATCGAGGTGGGCGGCGAGTTCGCGGGCTGCGTGGCACTACGGCCGGCCGACAACGCCCTCTGGCTGGAGCACTTCTACCTCGATCCGAGGCTTCAGGGTGCCGGCATCGGCTCGGGCATCCTGCGCGAACTGCTGGAACGGTGCGACAGCGAGGGCACCCTCGTCCGGCTGAACGTGCTCCAGGGCAGCCCGGCCCGACGGCTGTACGAGCGGCACGGGTTCACGGTCGAGAGCGAGGACCCGGTGGACGTGTTCATGGTGCGCACGCCGGCCGGTTGAGCGCCGACCAACACGCTCCGCCCCTTCGGCTCAACCAGACGGTCAACTACACAGTGCGCATGCACAATGACCCGGAGTGATCATCGTGCGAGTCGGTAATCGACCCGCACCGTGGCCCGACCTCCCCCTCAGCTCCACAGATTGAGGTATGTCATGCATGCGTCCGATCTGAGTCGGCGTACCGTTCTCGCCGGTACCGCGGCCACCGCCGCGTTCGTCGGCCTTCCCTCCCTCCAGGGCCGTGCCCGGGCCACGGAATCCGCGGTCGGGGCCGCCGCGGCGCCCTACGACTGGCGCAACGTGGTCATCGGCGGCACCGGATTCGTCACCGGCGTGGTGTTCCATCCCGCCGTGAAGGGGCTCGCCTACGCCCGTACCGACATGGGCGGCGCCTACCGCTGGGACGACGGCGCGGCCCGCTGGATCCCGCTGCTGGACTGGCTCAGCCAGGACGACGCGAACCTCCTCGGCGTCGAGTCCCTGGCCATCGACCCCGCCCGGCCGGAACGCCTCTACCTCGCCCTCGGCAGCTACACCCAGTCGTGGGCGGGCAACGGCGCGTTCCTGCGCTCCGACGACCGCGGGGCCACCTGGACCCGTACCGACCTCAAGGTGAAGCTCGGCTCCAACGAGGACGGCCGGGGCACGGGTGAGCGCCTCCTCCTCGACCCGCGCAACAGCGACACCCTGTGGCTGGGCACCCGGCACGACGGCCTCCTCAAGTCGACGGACCGGGGCGCCACCTGGGCCGCCGCGACGGGCTTCCCGCCCGTCCCCAGCTCCTCCGGCCAGGGCGTCACCGTCCTCGTCGCCGCCGGGCGCACCCTGTACGCCGGCTGGGGTGACGGCGACGGCACCGCGACCGCGAACACCTTGTACCGCACCACCGACGGCACCACCTGGGTGCCCGTCCCCGGGCAGCCGACCGGACCGACGGCCAAGATGCCCATGCGGGCCGCGTACGACGCCCGCGCCGGCGAGCTGTACGTGACGTACGCCGACGCCCCCGGCCCCAACGGCCAGTCCAACGGCAGCGTGCACAAGCTGGCCGTCGCCGGCGGTACGTGGACCGACGTCACCCCGGTGAAGCCCGGCGGCTCCGACGGCTTCGCGTACGGCGGGGCCTCCGTCGACGCCCAGCGCACCGGCACCGTCGTCGTCTCCACCAACAACCGCTGGTCGGGGGGCGACACCCTGTTCCGCACCACCGACGGAGGCCGGACCTGGACCTCCCTCAAGGACACGGCGACCATCGACGTGTCGGAGACCCCCTTCCTCAAGTGGGGCAAGGACGCACCGACGTTCGGCTGGTGGATCCAGATGGTCGCCGTCGACCCGTTCGACTCCCAGCACATCGTCTACGGCACCGGCGCCACCCTCTACGGCACCCGCGACCTGAAGAAGTGGGCCCCGCAGATCCGTGGCCTGGAGGAGACGTCGGTGCTCTTCCTGATCTCGCCCCCGACAGGTCAGGCACACCTGCTCAGCGGCTCACGGGACATCGGCACGCTGTACCACGACCGGCTCACGGCGTCTCCGGCCGGCGGCCTGGCGACCAACCCGGTCTTCACCACGGCGGCGGGCCTCGCGCAGGCCGCGAACAAGCCCTCCTACGTGGTCCGCACGGGCACGGGCGACAACGGCAACGGCGCCTTCTCGAACGACGGCGGGCAGACCTGGACGTCCTTCAAGTCCCAGCCCGCCGACGCCAAGGAGGCACCGGGGCCGATCGCCACCACCGCCGACGGCAGCGTCCTGGTGTGGTCCTTCGTCCACTGGGACGGCACGAAGCACGCGACCCGGCGTTCCGCGGACAACGGCGCCACCTGGTCGGTGGTCTCCTCGTTCCCCGCAGGTGCCACACCGGTGGCGGACCCGGTCGATCCCAAGGTCCTGTACACGTTCGACACCGCCACCGGAAAGCTGTTCGCCAGCACCGACAAGGGTCTGACGTTCGCGGCCCGGGCCACCGGACTCCCCTCCGGCGACGCCGGTTTCCAGCTGGCCGCTGCGCCGGGACGCTCCGGTGACCTGTGGCTCAGCACCAAGGGCAACGGGCTCTTCCGGTCCACCGACGGCGGCAGGTCCTTCGCGAAGGTCGCGAGCTGCGAGGCCTCGTACACGCTCGGCTTCGGTGCGGCTGCCGACGGCGCGTCCTACCTCTCGGTCTACCACGTCGCCACCGTGGGAGGCGTCACCGGCGTCTTCCGCTCCGACGACGCCGCGAAGACCTGGCGGCGCATCAACGACGACCGGCACCAGTGGGGCTGGATCGGCCAGGCCATCACCGGGGATCCCCGCATTCCCGGCATGGTGTACCTGGCCACCAACGGCCGGGGCATCCAGTTCGGGCAGTCCGCCTGACGGCCTTCCCGGCCGTGACCGCCGTCACCTTCGTCTCCGTCCCGGCCTCTCCGATAAATCGGTTGATGCGCGGCTGATCGCTTCCTAGTGTGTGACTCACACTGAAGGGAGGTGATCGGGTACATGAAGGTATCCCGGACGCGTGAGGTGGCTGCGGGCTAGCGGCTCGCCACCACGTTCAATGCGGTGCCGGACCAGCGTGGGCGACTGACACGCAGCCGGCCGAATCCAACGCAGTCACCCGACCCGCGAGCTCGCCGGCACGTCCGGCCGGCCCCTCCTCCAGAGGGACCGAGCTCGCGGGTCGCCTGCGTTCAGGCCCAGAGATCTCTAAGCCTTCAGGGTGCGCTTGGCGAGTTCGAACGCCGGGAGCATCGCCTCGTGTTCCTCGGTGTCCAGCCCTCCGAGGTGTACGACGACCGATCCGCGCGAGGTCGTGACGGCCATGGCGCGCTCCGTCTTCGGGGCGTCGTCGAACTCGCTCTGGTAGGCGTACTCCACCTCGACGCCGGCGAGACCGCCCGTCGTGAACGTGCTGTACCGCGCCTTGCTCGCGTTGTTCTCGTCGGCCATGAAGGCCTCCAGCACCGCGCGTGCGTCGTCGTTGCCGGGATCGCCGGTCCAGACACGCAGGAAGCCGATGTGCCCGGCGGGCTTGGCGTCCACCTCGCAGACGAGGGCGACCGGGCCCTGACTCGGGGGCTCGTCCACGGCTTCCGCCGTCCAGTCCTCGGCCATGTCGAAGGTGACGGGGAGTTCGCAGGCCGAGCCGGCGGCTCCGATGCTGCCGCCGCTCCTGGCGGTGGTCCCGGCCGCCGTCGCGGAGGCGCTCGCGGGCGCGTCCGGCTTCGATCCGTCGTCGGCTGCCTCCGCGCAGCCCGCCAGTGCAGCCAGCGCCGCCACCAGCAGCGTCGCCCGGACCAACCCGTGCCGTCTGTTTCCAGCCCCGACCAGCATGTGCTGTGTCTCCCCTCGTTCGAGCGGGTCACATTATCGGAGCGGGTCACGGCCCGGCGTCACCCGGTCAGGGCGGCCCGAAACGAGGGTCGGCCTGACCGGGCGCGGTTCGCGAGGCGGAACGGCCTCAGCGGGCGATGCCCTCGTACCCCTCGATCTCCCGCGGGTCCCGGGTGCCGGGGCCTATGTAGCGGGCCGACGGGCGTACGAGCCTGCCGGTGCGCTTCTGTTCCAGGATGTGCGCCGACCAGCCGGCCGTGCGGGCGCACGTGAACATGGACGTGAACATATGGGCCGGAACCTCGGCGAAGTCCAGGACGATCGCCGCCCAGAACTCGACGTTCGTCGCCAGCACCCGGTCCGGGCGGCGGGCGTGCAGCTCCGCCAGCGCGGCCTTCTCCAGAGCTTCGGCGATCTCGAAGCGCGGGGCGCCCAGCTCACGGGCCGTGCGGCGCAGCACGCGCGCGCGTGGGTCCTCGGCCCGGTAGACACGGTGGCCGAAGCCCATCAGGCGTTCGCCCTTGTCCAGGGCCTGCTTCACATACGCATCCGCGTCGCCCGTGCGTTCGATCTCCTCGATCATGCCGAGGACCCGGGAGGGGGCGCCTCCGTGCAGGGGCCCGCTCATCGCCCCGACCGCGCCCGACAGGGCCGCCGCCACGTCCGCGCCCGTCGAGGCGATCACCCGTGCCGTGAACGTGGACGCGTTCATGCCGTGCTCGGCCGCGCTCGTCCAGTAGGCGTCCACCGCGGCCACGTGCTTCGGGTCCGGTTCGCCGCGCCAGCGGATCATGAAGCGTTCGACGACGGACTGCGCCTTGTCGATCTCGCGCTGCGGGACCATGGCGTTGCCCTGGCCTCGCGCCGACTGGGCGACGTAGGAGAGAGCCATGACGGCCGCGCGGGCCAGGTCGTCGCGGGCCGTCTGCTCGTCGATGTCGAGGAGCGGGCGCAGGCCCCAGACGGGGGCGAGCATCGCCAGCGCCGACTGGACGTCCACCCGGATGTCGCCGGAGTGGACCGGGATCGGGAACGGCTCCGCGGGCGGCAGGCCGGGGTTGAAGGCGCCGTCGACGAGCAGGCCCCAGACGTTGCCGAAGGAGACGTGACCGACCAGGTCCTCGATGTCGACGCCCCGGTACCGGAGTGCGCCGCCCTCCTTGTCCGGTTCGGCGATCTCCGTCTCGAAAGCGACTACTCCCTCTAGTCCGGGTACGAAGTCGGACATCAGGCGGCTCCTCTTGATGTGTGCGACAGATGCTGTGGACGGGCGTCGGCCACGGCAGTGGCCACGGGTGTGCGGCTTTACGACTGTGCGGCCCGGGTGCGCGAGGTTGTGTGTGTCCGGTTCGGATCCACGGCCATTTCATACTGCTCGCGGTCCGAAACGGTCATCCTGGTGATGCCCCGTTCGATCGGTCGTTCAACCGGACGGCAACAGCACGATATCCCCGAGTGCCACCTTTGGGGAGCCCTTGCGGCACTCAGTGCCACTCAGTGACGTCGCCGATACGGCAAGATGACTGTGTGACCGACCGCCACCACGCCATACCCCTCGACCCCGCCTCGATGCGCAAGCAGTACCGCGCCGACGGTCTCGCCGAGGGCGAGCTGGCCGACGGTCCCATGGAGCAGTTCGCGCGCTGGTTCCGGCAGGCCGCCGAGGAGGCCGGGCTCGTCGAACCCAACGCCATGGTCGTCTCCACTGCCGATGCCGGCGGGCGGCCCTCCTCCCGCACCGTGCTGCTGAAGCAGTACGACGAGCAGGGCTTCGTCTTCTTCACCAACTACGGCTCCCGCAAGGGGCTCGACCTGGCCGCCAATCCGTACGTCTCGCTGCTGTTCCCCTGGCTGCCGCTGGCCCGCCAGGTCGTCGTCACAGGCGTCGCACGCCGTACGGGACGCGACGAGACGGCCGCCTACTTCCGCACCCGGCCGCACGGCTCCCAGCTCGGCGCCTGGGCCAGCGAGCAGTCCTCGGTGATCCTCTCCCGGGACGAACTCGAAGCCGCGTACGCCGAGTTGGCCGCCCGCTATCCGGAGGGCGAGCAGGTGCCGGTGCCGCCGAACTGGGGCGGGTACCGGGTGGCCCCGGAGACGGTGGAGTTCTGGCAGGGGCGCGAGAACCGTCTGCACGACCGGCTGCGGTACGTGGCGCAGGCGGACGGAACCTGGCGTGTGGAGCGGCTCAGTCCCTGACGGCCGGACACCGCCGGGTCACGGTGCCGGGCGGTCCAGGGACTCGTCCAGCAGGGTCGCCCACTGGGCCACCACCCGGTCCCGGCGTCCGCCGTCGTCCGTGAGCAGGTTCGCCAGGCCCAGGCCCCGGGACATGTCCAGCAGACCCTGGACCGTCTCCCGTACGCCCGGACGGGACTCGTCGGCGCCCAGCAGATCCACCGCGATGCGGTGTGTCTCACGGCCCACGCGGGCCTCCAGCTCGGTGACGCGCGGGCGCAGTTGCTCCTCGTTCGAGGCGGCCACCCAGAGGTGGAGGGCGGCGCGGAAGAGAGGGCCGGTGTAGAGGTCGACCAGGGCCGCGACCACCGCGCGGCGGTCGGTGGCGCCCTCGGGGAAGAGGGCGCGCAGGGCGGTGGAGCGCTCCTCGGCGACGTACTCGACGGCGGCCGTGAACAGGTCCTCGCGGGTCGGGAAGTGGTGCTGGGCGGCGCCCCGGGAGACGCCCGCGCGTTCGGCGACGACGGAGACCGTGGAGCCGGCCCAGCCGTGTTCGGCGAGGCAGGCCACGGCGGCCTCCAGCAGCCGCTGGCGGGTGGCCCGGCTGCGGTCCTGCTTGGGCGCGCGCCGCGCGCGCTCTGCCCGGGACGCGCTGTCGGGCACGGCGTTCACGGCGTTCGCTGCGTTCACAACGTCCATGCAGGGTCCCGTCGTTCGAGGAATGCTGCCATCCCCTCGCGGGCCTCGGCGGAGGCGAACAGCCGTGCCGACAGGGCGGTCAGCTCGGTGGTGTCCCGGTCGAAGATCTCCAGCACCTTAGCCGTGAGCAGCCTTTTCGTCTCCGCCAGGGCGCCGGGCGCCGCCCTGCGCAGCCCGTCGAGGATCGGCTCCAGGGCCGTGTCGACATCCTCGGCCGCCTCCGTGAGCAGGCCGGTACGGGCGGCCTCCACGGCGTCGAAACGGGCGCCGGTGAGGTAGTGGCGGGCGGCGGCACGCGGGTCGAGGCGGGGCAGCAGCGGCATCGAGATGACGGCGGGCGCCACGCCGATCCGTACCTCCGTGAACGCGAACGACGTCTCCGGGCCGCCGATCGCGAGGTCGCACGCGCCCAGCAGGCCGAGGCCACCCGCCCGTACATGGCCGGTCACCCGTGCGACCACCGGTTTAGGCAGCTCCAGCAACTGCCGGAGCAGTCCGACGAAGGCCGTCGGGTCGGGCGGCTGCTTCAGGTCGGCCCCCGCGCAGAACGTGTTCCCGGTGTGGGTGAGGACGACCGCGCGTACGGCCGGGTCCTTGCCGCAGTCCGTGAGGGCGCCCGCCAGGTCCCGCACGAGGTGCGCGGACAGGGCGTTGCGGGTCGCGGGGGCGTCCAGGGTGAGTGTGGCGATGCCACGCGCGCGCGTGGCGGTCACGGCCGGTGCCGGTGCCGGTGTCTGCGTCAAGACTTCTCCCTCAGTCGGCGGCGCAGGATCTTGCCCGAGGCGGCCCTCGGTACACCGTCGATGAAGGTGACGTGCCGGACGCGCTTGTACGGGGCGACGCGCTCGGCGACGTACATCATGACCTCTCCTTCGGAGAGGTCGGCGGCGGACGGCTGGCGGACCACGTAGGCGTGCGGGACCTCGTTGTTGTCCTCGTTGTAGACGCCGATGACCGCCGCGTCGGCGATCCCGGGGTGCGTGAGGAGCAGCGCTTCGAGTTCGGCGGGGGCCACCTGGAAGCCCTTGTACTTGATGAGTTCCTTCACGCGGTCCACGACGAACAGCCAGCCGTCGGCGTCGACACGGCCGACGTCCCCGGTGTGCAGCCAGCCGTCGGCGTCGATCATCGCCGCCGTCGCCTCGGGGTTCCGCAGGTAGCCCTTCATCACCTGGGGGCCGCGGATGACGATCTCGCCGGCCTCGTCGGCGTCGGCGTCCCGGTCGGGGTCGTCGAGGGAGAGGATCCGCATCTCGGTGTTCGGGAGGAGCTTGCCGACCGTGGCGGGCGGGGCGTCGCGCATGTCGTCCAGGGGGACGATGTGGGTGCCCGGGGACAGTTCCGTCATGCCGTACGCCTGTCCGACCGGCGGCAGGCCGAGCCGCTTCGAGCAGGCGGCGGCGAGTGCCGCGTCCAGGGGAGCGGCGGAGCTGATGATGTATTCCAGGGACGACAGGTCGTGGTTCGCGACCGCCGGGTGCTTGGCGAGGGCGAGGACGATCGGCGGGGCCACGAACAGGCCGGTGATGCGGTGCTTCTCGATGGCGGCGAGGAACGTGTCGAGGTCGAAGCGCGGCAGGACGACAACGGCGGCACCCTGCTTCAGGGGCATGTTCATGAGGGCGGTCAGGCCGTATATGTGAAAGAACGGCAGCACGGCCAGGATGCGGTCGCCCGGGGCCACCGAGACGCACCGCGCGAGCTGTTCGAGGTTCGTGGCGATGGACCGGTGCGTGAGCATCACCCCCTTGGGGACACCGGTCGTCCCGGAGGAGTACGGGAGGGCCGCCACGTCCTGTCCCGGGTCGATGTCGATCTCCGGTTCGGGCGCGGTCGAGGCGAGCATGTCGATGAGCGAGCGGTGCCCGGGCGCGCTGTCGCAGACGAAGATCTCCCGTACGCCGCCCGCCCGTTCGGCCGCCTCCCGGGCCGCCTCCAGGAGCGGGGAGACGGTGACGATCCAGTCGGCGCCCGAGTCGCGCAGCTGCTTGGCGAACTCCTCGGCGGTGGCCAGCGGATGCACGGTCGTCACGATGGCACCCGCGCGCGTGGCGGCGTAGAAGGCGGTCGGGAAGGCGATCGTGTTCGGGCTGTGCAGGGCGAGGACATCGCCCTTGCGGACGCCCGCCTCGGCGAGCCCGGCGGCTATCCGCCGGTGGAAACGGTCCAGTTGGTCGTACGTGAGGGTGGTGCCGTCGACGCCGTCGACGAGGGCGGGCGCGTCGCCGAACTCGGCGGCCCGGCCCAACACCGCCTCGTGGATGGGGAGATCGACGGGTTCGACGTCTGCGTACTCGCTGCGGAACATGGTTCCTCCTCGCGCGAAACCGTGCCGGGTCGTGCCGGGTCAGTACGACTTGGGCAGGCCCAGGGTCTGGTGGGAGACGTAGTTGAGAATCATCTCGCGGCTCACCGGAGCAATACGAGCCACGCGGGCGACCGTTATCAACGAGGCGAGCCCGAACTCCCGGGTGAGGCCGTTGCCGCCGAGGGTGTGCACGGCCTGGTCGACGGCCTTCACACAGGCCTCCCCGGCCGCGTACTTGGCCATGTTGGCCGCCTCGCCCGCGCCGACGTCGTCACCGGCGTCGTACAGCGCGGCGGCCCTCTGCATCATGAGACGGGCGAGTTCGAGGTCGATGTGCGCCTGGGCGAGCGGGTGCGCGACGGCCTGGTGGGCGCCGATGGGCTCCTTCCAGACGGTGCGCTCCTTGGCGTACCGGACGGCGACGTCGAGCGCGTACCGCCCGATGCCGATGGCGAACGCGGCCGTCATGATGCGTTCCGGGTTGAGCCCGGCGAAGAGCTGGAGCAGTCCTGCGTCCTCGTCGCCGACGAGCGCGTCGGCGGGCAGCCGTACGTCGTCGAGGGTCAGCTCGAACTGCTTCTCCGGGGACTCCAGATCCATGTCGATCCGGCGTCGTGTGAAGCCTTCGGCGTCGCGCGGGACGATGAACAGGCAGGGCTTCAGCCGTCCCGTACGGGAGTCCTCGGTACGGCCGACTATCAGGACCGCGTCCGCGATGTCCACGCCCGAGATGAACACCTTGCGGCCGGTCAGGAGCCAGTCGCCGGTGTCCGGGTCGCGGCGGGCGGTGGTGGTGATGCGGTGGCTGTTGGAGCCGGCGTCGGGTTCGGTGATGCCGAAGGCCATGGTGCGGGTGCCGTCGGCGATTCCGGGGAGCCATTCCTGTTGCTGGGTGTCCGTGCCGAAGCGGGCGATGACGGTGCCGCAGATCGCCGGGGAGACGATCAGCATGAGGAGGGGGCAGCCTGCGGCACCCAACTCTTCGAGGACAATGGAGAGTTCGGCTATGCCGCCGCCTCCGCCGCCGTACGACTCGGGGAGGTTGGCGCCGAGGTAGCCGAGTTTGGCCGCGTCCGCCCAGAGTTCGGTGGGGTGGCGGTTTTCCCGGGTGACTGTGGCCAGGTATTCGCGGCCGTAGCGGTTGCCGAGGGCGGCGACTGCGGTGCGGAGTGCTTTGTGCTCTTCGGATTCGATAGCAGAGGACATTCAGGGCTCCTGAGGGGGAGGGGCTTCGGGCTGTGTGATGGGTGCGGGCCCGTTGGGGCCGGTCGCGCAGTTCCCCGCGCTCCTATCGGGCGCGTCTCCGCCTGCGCCCGTCAAATCACCACCGCCAGCAGAGTGCCTACCTCTACCTGCTGGCCCGTGACGGCGTGCAGTGCCGTGAGCGTGCCTGTCGCGGGAGCGGCGATCTTGTGTTCCATCTTCATCGCCTCCAGCCACAGCAGGGGCTGTCCGGCCTGTACGGGGGCTCCTGGCGCCAAGCCGTCCGCCACCCGGACCACCGTCCCCGGCATGGGCGCCAGCAGGGAACCCGGGGCGTGCTGTGCCGTCGGGTCCGGGAAGCGGGGCAGGGCGGTGAGGGTCGTGTTGTTGACGTGGATCTCGTCGCCGTATCTCGTCACCTCGAACTTCCTTCGTACGCCCGCCACTTCGAGTACGACGAGACTCGCGTCGGCGTGGACGACCCGTACCCCGTCCGCCTCCGCCGTCAGGCCCTCGCGAGTGTGGCGGTAGGCCGCCTCGTGTTCCTCGCCGTCGGCCGTCGCGTAGCGCTTGACCTGCGCTCGGGCGGGGAGGTTGCGCCAGCCGCCGAATCGGGAGCGGCCGTGGGCGTCGGCCAGGGCCGCGGCCAGGGGGGCGTGCGGGTCGGGGGCAGGCTCGGTGAGTTCGGCGAGGTGGCGGTCGTAGAAGCCCGTGGTCATACGGGCCGTCGTGAACTCCTCGTGGCGCAGGGAGCGGACGAGGAGGTCGCGGTTGGTGATCGGGCCGTGGATCGTCGCCCGTTCCAGGGCGCCGGCCAGTCTGCGGATCGCCTCCGCGCGCGTGGGGGCGTGTACGACGACCTTGGCGAGCATCGGGTCGTAGTGGACGGGGATCGCGTCGCCGTCGGCGTACCCCGTGTCCAGGCGGACGTCGGACGACTGCGGGACCGCCAGACGGTGCAGGGTGCCGGTCTGCGGGGTCCAGGCCGCCGCCGGGTTCTCGGCGTACAGACGGGCCTCCATCGCGTGGCCACGCGCGCGTGGGGGGTTGCTTTCAAGGGGTTGACCTTCGGCGACCCGGAGTTGCAGGGCCACCAGGTCGCTGCCGAACACGGCCTCCGTTACGGGGTGTTCGACCTGGAGGCGGGTGTTCATCTCCAGGAAGTGCGCCTTGCCGTCGGGAGAGATCAGGAACTCGACCGTTCCGGCGCCTTCGTAGGCGACCGCGCGGGCGGCTCGTACAGCCAACTCCCTTATTTCCTCCGCAAGGTGCTCGGAGAGACCCGGTGCCGGGGACTCCTCGATCACCTTCTGGTGGCGGCGCTGGAGGGAGCAGTCGCGGGTGCCGAGCGTCCACACCGTGCCGTGGGTGTCGGCAAGGATCTGCACCTCGACGTGCCGGCCGCCCTCGACGTACGGCTCGACGAAGACCTCGCCGTCGCCGAAGGCGCTGTAGGCCTCCGCGCGGGCCGCCTCCAGCTCACCTTCCAGATCGGCGAGTTCGCGTACGACGCGCATACCGCGCCCGCCACCGCCCGCCGCCGCCTTGACCAGTACCGGCAGGTCGGTCTCGGTGACGTCCGTCAGTGGCTTGAGCCCCATCAGCTGCTTCGCGCGCGTCTTGGACGCCATGGCCTCGATCGCGGCCGGTGGCGGCCCGATCCACACGAGCCCCGCGTCGATTACGGCACGCGCGAAGCCGGCGTTCTCGGAGAGGAAGCCGTATCCGGGGTGCACGGCGTCCGCGCCCGCCGCCAGCGCCGCCTTCACGATTGCGTCGCCGCGCAGATACGTGTCCGCGGAGGCCGTCCCCGGCAGCCGTACCGCCGCGTCGGCCACCCGCGCGTGGAGGGCGTTCTCGTCGGCGTCCGAGTGCACGGCGACCGTCCGGATGCCCAGCTCACGGCAGGTGCGGAAGATCCGGCAGGCGATCTCCCCGCGGTTGGCGACGAGTACGGAGCTGATCACAGTTGGTTCCCCAGGCATCGTTGATTCCTTACATCCGGAAGACGCCGAAGCCGCCGCGGGCGCCCTCGTAGGGGGCGGTGTGGATCGCGGAGAGGCACAGGCCGAGGACGGTGCGGGTGTCGCGCGGGTCGATGACGCCGTCGTCGTACAGCCGCCCGGAGAGGAACATGGGCAGGGACTCGGCCTCGATCTGCTGCTCCACCATGGCCCGTAGCGCGGCGTCGCCCTCCTCGTCGTACGGCAGTCCCCTGGCGGCGGCCGACTGGCGGGCGACGATCGACAGCACGCCGGCGAGCTGCTGCGGGCCCATGACGGCCGACTTGGCGCTGGGCCAGGCGAAGAGGAAACGGGGGTCGTAGGCGCGCCCGCACATGCCGTAGTGCCCGGCGCCGTAGGAGGCCCCCATGAGGACGGAGAGGTGGGGGACGCGGGAGTTGGAGACCGCGTTGATCATCATCGCGCCGTGCTTGATGATGCCGCCCTGCTCGTACTCCCTGCCGACCATGTAGCCGGTGGTGTTGTGGAGGAAGAGGAGCGGGATGTCGCGCTGGTTGGCGAGCTGGATGAACTGGGCGGCCTTCTGTGACTCGGCGCTGAAGAGAACCCCCTGCGCGTTGGCGAGGATGCCGACCGGATAGCCGTGCAGCGTGGCCCAGCCGGTCACGAGGCTGGTCCCGTAGAGGGGCTTGAACTCGTCGAAGTCGGAGGCGTCGACGATACGGGCGACGACCTCGCGGGGGTCGAAGGGCACCTTCAGATCGCCCGGGACGATCCCCAGCAGCTCCTCCGCGTCGTACTTGGGCGGCTGGACGTCGGCCGGGCTCGGATCGGCGTACGCCTTGCGGTGGTTGAGCCTGGCCACGACCCGGCGGGCCTGACGGAGGGCGTCGTGCTCGTCGAGGGCGAAGTGGTCGGCGAGGCCCGACACGCGCGCGTGCATCTCGGCGCCGCCCAGCGACTCGTCGTCGCTCTCCTCCCCGGTGGCCATCTTCACGAGGGGCGGCCCGCCGAGGAACACCTTGGCGCGTTCCTTGACCATGATCACGTGATCGGACATGCCGGGGATGTACGCCCCACCGGCCGTCGAGTTCCCGAACACCACCGCCACCGTGGGAATCCCGGCGGCGGACAGGCGGGTGAGGTCGCGGAAGACGGCTCCCCCGGGGATGAAGATCTCCTTCTGGGACGGGAGATCCGCGCCGCCGGACTCGACGAGGCTGATGAAGGGCAGCCGGTTGGCGAGCGCGATGTCGTTGGCGCGCAGGGCCTTCTTCAGGCTCCAGGGGTTGCTGGCACCGCCGCGCACGGTCGGATCGTTGGCCGTGATCAGGCATTCCACACCCTCGACGACGCCGATCCCGGTGACGAGGGAGGCCCCGACCGCGTACTCGCTCCCCCAGGCCGCGAGCGGCGACAGCTCCAGGAAGGGCGTGTCGGGGTCGAGGAGCAGCTCGATGCGCTCACGGGCGAGGAGTTTGGCGCGGGCGCGGTGCCGGGCGGTGTACTTCTCGCCGCCGCCCGCGAGCGCCTTGGCGTGTTCGGCGTCGAGGGCGGCGAGTCTGCCGAGCATGGACTCGCGGTGGGCGGTGTGGTCAGGGGCTGCGCTGTCGAGGTTAGAGATCAGGACAGTCACCGAACTCCTCCGAAAATGCCACGACCCGCAAGCCGTGCGGGTATGCAGCCCTCGCAGAGCGGGACGGGGAGAGGCGAATCGTCGTCAGCGCGAATCGCCGCCCACCGACGGATCAGCAAGGGCGACCTCCAGGAGGTGCACGATCTCTCCGTTGACCGACCTGCGGTCCCGCTTCGCCTGACCGGCCAGGCGTTCGTGGAGCTCGGCCGGGAGCCGGACAGTGATGCGCTTCTCTTCATCCATACCGCCATTGTAGTTGCATAAGCACGGACAGTTGCCATACATTTGACGTCATGACGACAGTAAAAAGACAGAAGGATGATGTCGGCCATGCCCGGTACACCTTCCGGCTGCGTGTGTCGTCGACTGCCTGTGCCGGTCTGGGTGCCGAGTGGGCGCGGTGCCGGTGGATCTGGAACGAGTGCTGCGCCCGCTCGAAGAAGTCCCACGCCGAGGGCGAGAAGTGCGGCCCAGCCCGGCTGGACAAGATGCTGACCGAGGCCCGCGCCGCGAATGCGTGGCTGCGTGAGGGCAGCAGCGTCCCGCAGCAACAGATCATCCGCGACTTCGCCACATCCCGCGCGAAAGCACTGAAGGACATCAAGGCCCAGTTGCCGCAGTGGCAGCGGGCGGGTATGCCAAAGTGCAAGAAGAAGCACACGGTCGACCCGAGCCTGAACTACACGCAGCGCGGGTTCCGCCTCAAGAACGGTCGTCTGCACCTGGCGGGCGGGATCGTGCTCAGCGTGGTGTGGTCGCGGGACCTGCCCAAGCCGCCGTCCTCCGTCCGCGTCTACCGCGACAGCCTCGGCCACTGGTACGCCTCGTTCGTCGTGGCGACGACCACCGAAGCTCTGCCCGCCACCGGGCGGGACATCGGCATCGACTGGGGCGTCAAGGAGACCGCGACCACCACCAGCGACACCCACGACCTCCCCCATGCCCAGCACGGCAAGAGTGCCGCCGCCCGACTGGCCCGCTACCAGCAGCAGATGGCCCGTAGGAAACCCAAGCGCGGACAGGCCGGATCGAAGGGCTACCAGGAGGCGAAGCGGCAGGCCGCGAAGCTGCACAAGAAGGTCACCCGGCAGCGGGAGGACACCGGACGCAAGTGGGCGAAGAAAGTTGTGACCGACCATGACCGCCTCGCGGTCGAGGACTTCCGCCCGAAGTTCCTCGCCAAGTCCACCATGGCCCGCAAAGCCACCGACGCGGCGATCGGTGCCACCAAGCAGGCGCTGATCCACATGGCCCGCAAGCACGGCCGTGAACTGCACCTCGTACACCCCGCGCACACCACCATGGACTGCGCACAGTGCGGAGCGAGAACCAAGCACGCACTGCCCCTCTCAGAACGAACCTACGCCTGCACCGCATGCGGAGCCGAGTCCCCCAGGGACAAGAACTCCGCCCGCGTGATGCTCGTCCGGGCTGGTCTCAACCCGGCTGGTGCTGATCGTGTAAGAGCCGCTGGACCGCCGGTCCACAGCCAACGTGAGCCAGGAATCCCCTCCCTTAAGGGGAGAGGAGGATTCAAAGGAGGGCCTCCGGTATGTCGAGGTGCCGGGAGCGCAGCCATTCGCCGAGCGCCTTGGCCTGCGGATCGAAGCGGTGCTGCGCGGCGACGCCCTCGCCGAGGATGCCCTCGACGGTGAAGTTGAGGGCGCGGAGGTGCGGGAGGACGTGTCGTACGACGGTCAAGTCGGCGGTCTCCGGGAGCAGTTCGCGGAATCGGGCGACGGTGAGGGTGTGCGCGAGCCAGCGCCAGGCCTCGTCCGTGCGCACCCAGACACCGACGTTGGCGTTGCCGCCCTTGTCGCCACTGCGGGCACCGGCCAGCAGGCCGAGGGGGGCTCGTCGGGCCGGGCCGGGTCGCAGGGGGTCGGGCAGGGGCGGTTTCGGCTGCTCGTCGAGTACGAGGGTGTCGTGCGGCGGCGGTACGGGGATCCGGCGTCCGTCGTCCAGGACGGCCACGTGGTCCACGGCGTCCTGCGGGACGTACTCCGCCTCGAAGATCCCGTAGGGGGCACCCTTTCCCGGAGGCGCCAGGACATGGAACCCGGGGTAGCTGGCGAGGGCGAGTTCGACGGCGGCGCCGCTGAGGGTGCGGCCCACGGTGTTCTGGTCCGGGTCGCGGACGACGAGCCGGAGCAGGGCGCTGGCGGTCTCCTCGGTGGGCGCGTCGGGGTGGTCGGTGCGGGCGAGGGTCCAAGTCACCTCGGCTGGGCGGGACTTGGCCGCGCAGATCACGCTTTCCAACTGGTCCCGGACGAGCGCGGCCTTGTGCTCGATGTCGAGCCCGGTGAGGACGAACGTGACCTCGTTGCGGAATCCGCCGAGCCGGTTGAGGCCCAACTTGAGGGTGGGCGGGGGCGCTTCACCTCGTACGCCGTGGATACGTACCCGGTCGGGGCCGTCCTGGGTGAGGCGGACGGTGTCGAGGCGGGCGGTGACGTCGGGGCCGGCGTACCGGGCGCCCTGTGTCTCGTACAGGAGTTGGGCGGTGACCGTGCCGATGTCGACGACGCCGCCGGTGTCGGGGTGCTTGGTGATGACGCTCGTGCCGTCGGAGTGGATCTCGGCGAGGGGGAAGCCGGGGTGGCGCAGGATGCCGCGGTCCTGGCCCATGTGCTCGGCGAAGAAGGCGTAGTTGCCGCCGGTGGCCTGCGTACCGCACTCCAGCACATGCCCGGCGACCACCGCGCCCGCGAGCCGGTCGTGGTCCGCCGGTCCCCAGCCGAAGTGGGCGGCGGCCGGCCCGGCGACGAGGGCCGCGTCGGTGACCCGGCCGGTGACGACGACGTCCGCGCCCTCGCGCAGACAGGCGGCTATGCCGAAGGCGCCCAGGTAGGCGTGTGCGGCAAGGCTGTTGGGGTGCATGGCGGTGAGGTCGTCGCCCTCGACGTGAGCCACGCGGGCGGGGATCCCGAGTCGGTCGGCGAGTTTCCTGACGTTCTCCGCGAGGCCCGCCGGGTTGAGGCCACCGGCGTTGGCGACGATCCGTACCCCGCGCTCATGGGCGAGCCCGAGGCACTCCTCCAGCTGGCGCAGAAAGGTGCGGGCGTACCCGGCCGAGGGGTCCGACGGGTTCTTGATGCGGTCGCGGCCCAGGATGAGCATGGTCAGTTCGGCGAGGTAGTCGCCGGTGAGGACGTCGAGTCGACCACCGGTGAGCATCTCGCGCATGGCGTCGAAACGGTCGCCGTAGAAGCCGGAGGCGTTGCCTATGCGGAGGGGCGGCCGGTGACTCCGGGGAGCCGTCATCACGTGGTCCCCTTCGGTGCGCGTCCGTTGCCCGGCGGTCCCGCGAAGGCCTGGGCGATGTCGAGCCATCGGTCGGCGTCGTCGCCTTCGGCGTGCAGGGCGAGGTCGGTGCGGTGGGCGCGCTGGGTGACGAGGAGGCAGAAGTCGAGGGCGGGGCCGGTGACGCGGCCGACCGCGTGCTTCGGGTCCTCCGGACCGTACGTCCACAACTCCCCTGCCGGTCCGACGAGTTCCACGCGAAACTCGTCGAACGGCGGAGCCATCCCGTGCACGCCGAACGCGAAGTCTCGGGTGCGGACACCGAGTCGGGCGATGTGCCGGAGGCGCGCGGTGGGGGCGATCCGGGGCACGCCCAGCGCGTCGGCCACGTCCAGGCCGTGGGCCCAGGTCTCCATCAGCCGGGCGGTCGCCATGGAGGCGGTGGACATCGGCGGCCCGTACCAGGGGAACCGTGCCCCGTCGGGTGCCGCGCGCAGGGCCTCCGCCAGAGCCTCGCGCCCGGCCCGCCAGTCCGCCAGCAACCGCGCGGGCGGCTTCTTCGCCCACTCCTCGGCGCCGTTGTCCACGAAGTCCCCCGGCGAGGTCAGCGCGTTCTCCACCTCGCGGTCGAAGGCGGCCCGGTCGGTCACGGCCAGCACGGAGGAGTGGTCGGTCCAGGCGAGGTGTGCGATCTGGTGGGCGACGGTCCAGGTGGGGGCGGGGGTGTCGAGGGCCCACTGCTCGGCACTCAACTCGGCGACCAGGTGGTCGAGTTGGGCGCCCTCCTGACACATGTCGTCGATGACGGCCGACGGGTCGGACACGAGGCGCTTCCTTTCGGGCACGACGGCGTGCCGGGCGTTGCGGCGTGGTGCGGTCCGTTCTTGAAGGATGGCAGCGCGACCAGAAACAAGCAAGCGTGCTTGCATTGAACAAGGTCGTCGGGGCGGGTGGACCTCGGCTCAGTCGTCCCGGTCGTTCCACTGCCGAATTCGGATGCGGTGCGGTCGTGCCCCGCAGTACGGTCCCCCGGTGACTGCCTCAGACGCCGGTTCCGACCAAGGCCGAGCCGCAGACGACAACGACGACGGCCATCGCGACGGCGAAGGCGAGGACGGCTACTTCGGAGAACCGGTGGCCGCGGGGTACGACGACCCCACCTCCCACATGTTCACGCCCGCCGCGATCGAACCGGCGGCCGATTTCCTGGCCGGGTTGGCCGGGTTGGCCGGGTCGGCCGGTGACGGTCGGGCCCTCGAACTCGGCATCGGCACGGGACGTATCGCGTTGCCGTTGGCGCGGCGCGGGGTCGAGGTGCACGGGATCGACATGTCCCGGGCGATGGTGGCCCGGCTGCGGGCCAAGCAGGGCGGGGACGCCATCGGGGTGACGATCGGGGACTTCTCGGCGACGAGGGCCGGGACGACGGACGGGGACTTCTCGGTCGCCTACCTCGTCTACAACACGATCATGAACCTGACCTCGCAGGAGGCGCAGGTGGCGTGCTTCCGCAATGTCGCGGCGCAGCTGGCGCCCGGCGGGACGTTCGTCGTCGAGGTCCTGGTGCCCGAGCTGCGCAGGCTGCCGGCCGGGCAGAACGTCGTACCGTTCCACACGAGCCCGACGCGCTGGGCCTTCGACGTGTACGACATCGCCACCCAGGCGACCAGCTCGAACTACGTCGAGGTGGTGGACGGCCGCGGATCGTACCGCTCGATTCCGTTCCGGTACGTGTGGCCGTCCGAGCTGGATCTGATGGCCCGGCTGGCCGGGATGCGACTGCGCGAGCGGTGGGACGGGTGGACGCGGGAGCCGTTCACGAGCGAGAGCACGAAGCACGTGTCGGTGTGGGAGAAGCCGGCGGCCGGCTGACCTGGCATCGGGCGCGGTCCGGCCGCTCGCCGCCGGCTTGCCGGGTCAGTCGCCTGAGCAGCCGAAGATGCCCAGGTGGGTCGGCTCGTCGCCGGTGTACAGGACGACGTACAGGCCCGTCCATCGCATCTGGCACTCGTCGATCAGGTGCCCCTTGGGATCCGTTTGCCCGCCGATCGCCCCGTACCCCTCGTCGAGCCGCGCCTGGAACTGTTCGGGCGTCGGGCGACCTGTGCCGAAGTGATGGGCCGTGCGGTCGGGCGCGAGGGGGCGCAGGGTCCCGAAATCCTCTGCCCTGTCGCCGGAAGGAGGCTTGGTCGTGTGCACCACTCGCTCGATGTCGAGGATCGAGTGGGTGCCCTCCTCCCCCAACTCCTCGTCCGCGTAGAGGTCTTCCAGCGTCTTGTACGCGTCGTCGTCGCCGTGGTCCTCCTGGAACACCTGCTCGTGCAGGCGTTCCAGCGCTCGTTCGACACTGCCGTCGAACGGAGTCACGTAGTCCCAGCCACTCGCACCCATCGCGCACCCCTCTCCCCCGCGCCCTCCTTGTGAGGGCGGCGCCAATGTAGAGGACGGGACTGACATCGGCGCTCACCATGTACGGCGCCAACGCCTCGCCAGGGGCACTCAGCCTTCGTCGACCGACCGGGACAGAGCCTCGCTGATCATGCGGGTGGCGAAGTCGGGGTCGTCGGTGATGCGGTTGATGTGTTCCGCGAGCAGGAAGGCGGTGGCTTCCAGGGGAGTCATCTCCTTCTCGGTCCAGTCTCCGTACTGCTTGCGCCACAGGTTGGGACTCAGGCCGGTGCCCGCGGCGATGACCAGGCCGGCCATGGTGGGGATCGCCTCGGGGCGGACGCTCTTGGGCATCATGCGCATCGAGGCCACGAGGTTGGGGACCACGTACTCGATGACGTCCTTGTCGTGTTCCTCGTGGGCCTTCCGCAGCCAGGTCATGAACATGTAGATGAGGGTGCACGCGCCGTCCAGCAGGTCATGGGCTCCCTTGGGGCCCAACGACGCGGCGAACTGGTCGATCAGCTTCTGCTGTTCGGGGTCCCTCCCGGTCCTGCCGCTGTGGACACTCCTGAGCTGGGAGTCGATCACCAGGAGTGCCGCGCCCACATCGCCGACGGGAGCGTGCTGGGGGTCGCAGGGCGATGACACAGAATTCCTCCTCGGCCGACTGCGCTGCGCAGTGCTGCACATACGTACAGTAAACGGCCGACGGGGCGGGCACCGGTGGTTCGTCACCTTTGCGGAGACGGGCCGTTTCCGGTTTCCGAATCCTGGCTGCGGCGGAATGCCGGGCTCTGGGTGGGCAGTTACCCAGTTCATGACCCAAGGCCCCGCACCTCGCCCCCTGTCCGACGAAGCCCTCTCCGACCTGCTGGGCAAGCAGCAGTTCGGGACGCTCGCCACCAACAAGCGCAGTGGTCATCCCCACTTGACGACCATGGTCTACAGCTGGGACCCGCAGACCCGCATCGTCCGGTTCTCCACCACGGCCGACCGCGTCAAGGTCAAGCATCTGCGACGCGACCCGCGGGCCGCGCTGCATGTGTCGGGCGGCGACGTGTGGTCGTTCGCTGTCGCGGAGGGCGAGGCGGAGGCATCCGAGGTCACGACGGTCCCGGGCGACGCGGTCGGGCGGGAGTTGCTCGCGATGATCCCGGCGGCGGCCCGGCCGGAGGACGAACAGGCTTTTCTGGAGGGGTTGGTGGCCGAACGCCGACTCGTGATCCGGCTGAGGACCCACCGGCCGTACGGGACGGCACTGGACATCGGCGCCTGAGCGGCGACGTACGTCCGCGACTCGTTGGCGCCGTTCGTGGTGTCGCCCGTTCGCCTCAGGTGTCCTCACCGCCCGGTTCGGAGGGCGAGGAAAGCCGGGAGTCGGAGGGAAGCCGGGAATCGGCCGGTGGGGCGAACAGTGCCTGGACGGTTTCGGTGGCCAGGTCGCGCAGCCAGGCGTGGGCGCGGTCGTCGTCGTAGCGCTGGTGCCACAGGAGGTACAGCGGGATGGCGGGCATCTGGAGCGGCAAGGGCACTGTGATCAGGCCGAGTTGGTCCCGGGCGGCGCGGGTGGCCGCGTCGGGGAGGGTGAGCACCAGGTCGGTACCCGGGGCGAGTTGCAGCGCGAAGGCGACGGTGGGCAGGGCGGCGACGACGCGGCGCTCGTGTCCGCACGTCGCCAGGACGTCGTCGACCGGGTCGCGCAGACGTCCGCGCCTGGAGACGGTGAGGTGTTCGGCGGCCGCGTAGCGATCGAGGCTCAGCGGGCCTTCGGCGAGCGGGTGACCGGGGCGGACGGCGACGACGAGCCGATCGCGGCCTACGAGGCGGTGCCGGATGTCGGGGAGCGTCGGCCGGCTGGAGCTGGATTCGAGGTCGACCTCACCCCGCCGCAGCTCGGGGCTGTCCGTGCCGGACTCGGCGGGCAGGCGCAGTTGGACGCCGGGGGCCCGCTGGTGGACAGCGGTGATCAGGGCCGTGCCGCAGGCGGCGGTCAGGGCATCGTGCCAGCGCACGGTGAACACCCGCTCCAGAGCCGCCAGGTCGAGTTCCTGCTGTGCGGACAGAAGTTGGTGGGCCTGCTGCACGAGGGCGTGGACCTGGGCACGGAGGGCCAGCGCCCGGGGTGTGGGCACCATGCTGCGGCCGGCGCGGACCAGGATCTGGTCGCCGGTGGCCTTGCGGATGCGGCCCAGGGAGCGGCTCATCGCCGGTGCGGTGACGTGCAGGCGGGCCGCGGCGCCACCGACACTGCCCTCTTCCAGCAAGGCGTCCAGAGCGGTGAGCAGGTTCAGATCCAGTTGCATGGGAGTAACTCTACGAGTGAAAACCATGCACTTGTTGTTAATCATCAGGCGACCTACCTTCGAAGTGCGGGGACGGAACAAGCCGCCTCTCGGTCACCGAACCCCCGCGGTCACTCATCGAACCCAGGGAGCCCGCCATGAGCACAGCCATGCCTTTCGACGCCGGTACGACGCTCATCTCCGAGGTGACAGCCGCCGTGAAGAACGCCGGCGTCACGCTGCGCGACCGCCACACCCCGTACGCCCGAGGGGTGAGCCTGAACGAGGTCGTCGCGGAGATCCACGCCAACGACGACGCGGTGCTGGACGCGCTGCGGGAACCGCTGCTGCGGGCCCGGCCCGGATCGCAGTGGGCCGAGGACGAGCTGGCCGGCGGCGCGCTCCCGGCCGGGGAGTGGTGGGTCGTCGACCCTGCCGAGGGCAACATCAACCACGTCCACGGCATGGAGGACTGGGCCGTCACCGCCACGCTGGTCCGCGACAACCTGCCGGTACTCACCGTCGTCCATCTGCCGCTGACCGGCGACACGTACACGGCTGTCGCCGGCGGCGGTGCCCGCCTCAACGACCGCCCCCTGAAGGTGTCCGCCAAGACCGACCTGGGCGCCGCGCTCGTCGGCACGGGTCAGGCCCGGCCCGGCGAGGACAAGCACACCTTCCGGCGGATCGGGGAGTCGGTCACCACCATGCTCACCGACGCACTCGTGGTGCGCGTGTCCGTGCCCGCGACGATGCAGCTCATCCATGTCGCCGCCGGACGCATGGACGCGTTCTGGCAGTTCTCCGACGTCCGCTCCGGCCTGGTCGCCGGCGCCTTGCTGGTCTCCGAGGCCGGAGGCACCGTCACCGACCTGGCGGGCAAGCCCTGGAGCACGGCCGCCCGGGACTTCCTGGCCGCCGCCCCCGGAGTCCACGGCGCAGCCCTCGACTCCCTGTCACCGATCGTCTGAGCGCGAACCGACCGCACGCCACGTCCGTTCCTCCGGTCCAACCGCCCGACTGCCCGACTGCCCACCACCGCAAGGAGCATCACCTCATGACCAGCATCGGAATCCTGGGCACCGGCCGCGTCGGCTCCGGCCTCGCCGCCAAGCTCGCCGCGACCGGACACCACGTCGTCCTGGGCGGCCGGAGCCCGACGAACGGGACCGCGACACCCACACCCACCGGTGACACCAACCCCCGCATCTCCTTCGCGGACCAGCGCACCACTGCCCGTACCGCGGACATCGTGATCAACGCGACGCCCGGCGACAGCACCCTGGACCGCCTCACGGAGCTGCGCACCGAGCTAGCCGGAAAGATCCTCGTCGACGTCTCCAACGCCACCCGTGACGTCGACGGCCTGCCCGGCGACCTGTGCTACCCCGGCAGCAGCCTCGCCGAGCGACTTCAGGCCGCACTTCCCGACACCCGTGTGGTCAAGACGCTCAACACCATGTTGTTCATGGTCATGACCGCCCCCGACATCCTGGCCACCCCGCCGACCGTCTATGTCTCGGGCGACGACGAACAGGCGAAGAAGACCGTCACCGGTCTGCTCGGCGAACTGGGCTGGCAGGACGCATGGATCGAGGACCTGGGGGACATCACCACGGCCCGTGCCACCGAGGCCATGATCCTGGTCGTTCCCCACATCCTGCGCCGACGCGGCTTCAAGCCCTTCGCGGTCTCACTCGCCCGCTGAGCCCTCCGGGGGGCGGCACGGTGCGGGAGCCGGCCCCGAAGCGGCCCGTCTGCGTGCTCCCCGACACCGTGGTCGACCCCGACCCGGGCCGGACACGATCGGGGCGGACGCGGTCAGGCAGGTCAAGTCAGGCAATACCTATCCCTGACGCGGCGCGACCCTAAGCCTCCAACTCCAAAGGCTTCCTGGGCACTTGAGCGGGTCCAGCGGGCGGCCCCTCGTCGGCGCCGTCCGGGTCCTCCCTCCGGCCCACCTGTGTCCGCACCGCCCCCATGCTCGCCACGATGACGAGGGAGATCGCGAGGGCTTCGGGGGCGGAGAGCGCCTGGTCGAGGATCAGGAACCCGGCGGTCGCGGCGACGGCGGGCTCCAGGCTCATCAGGATCGCGAAGGTGGAGGAGGGCAGGCGTCGCAGGGCAAGGAGTTCCAGGGTGTACGGCAGCACGGAGGACAGGACGCCCACCGCCGCCCCCAGAGCCACGGTGGTCGGGTCGAGCAGCCTCGCGCCCGACTCGACGATGCCCAACGGCAGAAACACCACCGCGGCGACCACCATGGCGAGCGCCAGCCCGTCGGCCTGCGGGAAGCGTCGGCCCGTACGGGAACTGAGGACGATGTAGACCGCCCACATGGCACCGGCGCCGAGGGCGAAGGCGACCCCTACGGGATCGAGGGTGCCGAAGCCGCCGCCACCGAGCAGGAAAACCCCGGCGAGGGCGAGACCGGCCCAGGCGAGATTGAGAGCCCGCCGGGAGGCGACGACGGACAGCACGAGCGGCCCGAGCACCTCCAGCGTGACGGCGGGACCGAGCGGAATCCGTCCGATGGCCTGATAGAACAGCCCGTTCATGGCGGCCATGGTCACGCCGAACAGGACGACCACTCCCCAGTCGCCCCGCGAGTAGCCGCGCACCCTGGGCCGGCACACCAGCAGCATGATCACGGCCGCTGCCACCAGCCTGAGCGTCACGATCCCGAAGGCCCCGGCCCTCGGCAGCAGCGTCACGGCGAGCGCCCCGCCGAACTGCACGGATATCCCCCCGGCCAGCACGAGCCCAACGGCCCCCAGGGTCCCCCACCCCTTGCGCGCCCCCCGGTGCCGCCCCCGAGAGCCCCCAGGGGCGGGAACGACGAGAGCAGGCAGATTGGCGGAGGGCAGCGCGACATCACCCGCACCGGCGGGCACAACAGGTCCGGCCACGGCGGCCCACGCGGGCAGACGCTCGGCACTGGGCATCTTTACAGGGCCTTCCCAGGATCTGTACGCGATCTCCGTACAATGAGATGCACTCTACCGTCCAGAGTAATGGACCAGGAAGAGCATACGAACCCACGCACACCCGACGCGCCCCGGCCTGCGCTCCGGCGCCCTGTCCCGCCCCCTCCTCCCTCGTCAGCGGCGGGACATGTACAGATCCAGCGCCTTGTGCAGCAGCCGGTTGAGGGGCAGATCCCACTCCCCCAGATACTCGGCGGCCTCGCCCCCCGTACCGACCTTGAAGCGCAGCAGGCCGAGCAGGTGGTTGGAGTCCTCCAGCGTGTCCGTGATGCCGCGCAGGTCGTACACGGCGGCGCCCAGCTCGTGAGCGTCGGCCATCATGCGCCACTGGATGGCGTTGTTGGGCTGGCCCTCGCGCCGACGGCTCGTAGGGACAGGGGGAGTTGAGGTGAGGGGTCCGCGACTGTCCGGGTTCCTCAGCTCGCACTCAGCACCTGCCGAGCACGGTTGATCACCGCCCGCGCATCGGTGCCGTACAGGGCGGACTCCTGGAGGGTCTTCCACACGCGCAGGTATGTGCCCACTGTGTTCGAGTCGTCCAGCCACAGTTCGGCATGCCAGTCCTCGACAACTACACGCCGTTCGTCGTAGATCCAGAAACCGTTGCCCGGATAGATCCCAAGGGTGGCAGCGAACGGCACAATGCCGAGTTCCACGGTGTCCAGGCCGATGACGCTCGCGAGACGGTCCAACTGGGCAGCGAGTACGGAGGGTGGGCACACCTGGGAGTAGAGAGCCGCTTCCCACATCGTGATCCGGTACTTCCTGCCGGGCTCGTACAGCCCTTCCTGGCGCCGGATGCGGGCGCGGACCGCTTCCTCGGTGTCCCGGGGCGATTGGTAGAGGTCGGAGTGCCGGGTGAAGACATGTCGCGCGTAGTCGGCTGTCTGCAGCATGCCGGGGACGAGGTTGTTCTCCCAGATCGTCAGGACCCGCGTGCGCTCGTGTTCGCTGGTGATGGCGTCCTGGACCGGCTTGTGCCCAGAAGCCAACTGCCTTCGCCATGACCGGATATGGGACTCGAAACCGCGCAACTGGGCCAGCAGACCGTCGTACGCCTCGGGGTGGCCGGTGGCATCGGCCCACGCTCGCAGGTCATCAGCCACGGCGGTCTGTTTGCCGTTCTCCAACTTGCTGACCTTGGACTTGGTCCAGCCGGCGCCGAGCCGGTCCGCGAGTTGCGCGCCGCTGAGCCGACCGCCAGAGCACGAGATCCTCAGCTCCCGGAGTCGAATGCCCAGGCTTTCGCGTGCCTGCTGATAGTCAGTGGTCACCGGACCTCACGCCGTTTCCCCATGGCCTGCCCGGCCTTGTATGGCTCAGGTCACCTTGAACTCGTCGTACCGAACCGCATAGTGCCAGGCGGCGTCCCGCACTTGACAGTAACGGTTGACCACCGCCGGCTCTGTGATCAGTTCGATGTCGACGAGGTTGTCGACGTCGTCGAAGTTGAGGCGCGCCACCAGCCTGGAGTCGAAGAGCCAGAAGTCCTCGTCGGGCAGGTGCAAACGGTTTGCCTCGGCACGCGGCAGGTTGCGAATGTCCTCGCCCACAGCGCAGTTCCGCGCGGCATTGGCCTGAAGGAACAACTGACCGGTCGTGGCCGGCGAATCGATCAGGCGCACGCGCTCGAACCGTTTGCCCTCGGTGGTCTGCGACCGCACGTTGAGGCACCAGGAGTCGCCGTAGTCCCACACCACGGTCTCCCCCGCCACGAACTGGGCCCAGTCGTCGCCGGTCTCGTCACTCGCGTACCGGCGCCGGGTTTCCAGGCGCCAGGCGGTGTGCTCGAAAGTCTCGAAAAGACGGCGGAACTCGTCCTCGGCGTTGATGAGCCGCGGTGTGTCGTCACGTGGTCCGAAGTCGACCAGCGTATTACGTGGCACCACCACGGCCACCTCGCCTTCGTCGAGGCGCTGTAACTGGGCCAGGTCTTCGGAAGCCGTGAGTGGAGGTCCATGCACGATGACCTCCCCCGAGTCGAGGTCTTCGTGTACCCCAGGACAGCCGCCGCCACCTGAGCCCGTGCCGTTGAATCGCAGTCGTCGCATGATCTCTCCTTCCTTCCAGGTACTGGTTCTTGGCCATCCTCCCCGGGGACACCGTCGCGAACACCCAGTTCACAGGGGCCCTGTGCGAAACAGCAAGAAACCACACACCGAGTAGGAGAAACTTCGAGAAACCAGCGAGACGCCACCAAATCCCGTTCCCTACCATCCCGTTCATGTCCACAGCACACGAGCCGCAGGACACCATCACCAAGCATCCCGTCGCCACCCTGCTGATCGACACCGAGCACGGCGACAGGATCGGCTACGTCATGGGCCACGAGGGTCCCTACGTCCAGCTCCGTCCACCCGGCGGCGGTACGGAATGGGACGCGAGCCCTGACCGGCTCCGCCCGGCCGACGCAAAGGAAGCCTTGCGCGCCCGGCTCACTGAGCGGAACCGCGAGGGACGCCTCATGGCGACTCCACCCACCGCAGACCGCTCGCCGTCGCCCGAGTGCGCGCTCGCCGAAAACCCCGGCTACGAGCATCTGCACACCAGCTGCCGCCAGACCACCGACATACCGCTGCCCCACGCCGTCGGCATCCTCCTGCAACCGCGCTGCGGCTGCACGTGCCACTCCCGGAGAAAGGTAGGACAGTCATGACCGTAGCTCTCGACCGCCCGGTAGGTACCCGCACCCGCGACCCCCAGGAACTGCTCAACGCCGTCCAGCCCCACGTCAGGCACCTGACCGTGAACGTGCTGGACGGCGGCATGACCCTGTGGGACCGCGAAATCGCGCTACCGGAATTCATTCGCAGTGCATCGGCCTTCAGGCCGGTGGTGAGGCGAATCTGATGATGGCGACGCGGAGCGTCGCGGATTCAGGTCCGGTGCAGCCGGACACCGCAGTTCCTCGCCTGCGGGGCGTCGCGCGGGCTGGTCCCGGTGGAGCCGGGGGAACTTCACACCGGCCGGTTCTGCTGTTCGATGTACTGCCTGACCACGGTGAGCGGGGCGCCGCCGACGGTTCCGGCGAAGTAGGAGCCCGACCAGAGCTTGTTGGCCCGCCAGTAGTGGCGTACCAGGTCGGGAAACTCCTGGCGCAGGCGGCGGGAGGAGACGCCCTTGAGGGAGTTGACCAGCTTGGTCACGGCAACCTTGGGCGGGAAGTTCACCAGGAGATGGACGTGGTTGTCCTCGCCGTTGAACTCCACCAACTCGCACTCGAAGTCCGTACACACCGACCGCATGATCTCCTCCAGGCGCGTCAGATGAACATCGGTGAACACCCTGTGCCGGAACTTGGTCACGAAGACCAAGTGGACGTGCATCACGAAAGCACAGTGCCTACCAGTTCTGATCTTCTGCATATCGCCCATAACCCAAGTATGTATCGTGATGGCCATGCAGCTCCGGTACTCCTTCAGGCTGTACCCGGACACCGGCCAACAGAGGACGTTGGCGAGGGCGTTCGGGTGCGCCCGTGTCGTGTTCAACGACGCGGTCCGCGCCCGTGAGGAGGCCAGAGCGGCCAAGCAGCCGTTCCCCAGGGCCGCAGAGCTGTCGAAGAGGCTGATTACCGAGGCGAAGCAGACGGTGGAGCGGTCCTGGCTGGGAGAGGTCTCCGCGGTGGTGCTCCAGCAGTCCCTGCGGGACGTCGAGACTGCGTACCGCAACTTCTTCGCCTCACTCAAGGGTGATCGCAAGGGGCCCAGGACGGGTCCTCCCCGTTTCAAGTCCCGCAAGGACAAGCGTCAGTCGATCCGGTTCACCGCCAACGCCCGCTGGTCCATCACCGACAAAGGGCGCCTGAACCTGCCGAAGATCGGTGCGGTGAAAGTGAAATGGTCGAGGCCTCTGCCCATGCAGCCGTCCTCCGTCACCGTCATCAAGGACGCGGCCGGGCGGTACTTCGCCTCCTTCGTCATTGACACCGACCCCGCCGCCGACGCGACCCGGATGCCCGACACCAACCGCACCATCGGCATCGACCTCGGCCTGACCCACTTCGCGGTCCTGTCCGACGGCACGAAAATCGACTCCCCGCGCTTCCTGCGGCGCGCGGAGAAGAAGCTGAAGAAGGCCCAGCGGGAACTGTCCCGCAAGCAGAAAGGCTCGAAGAACCGCGAAAAGGCCCGCCTGAAGGTCGCCCGCGCCCACGCACGGGTGACCGACGCACGCCGCGAGTTCCACCACCAGCTCTCCACCAGGCTGATCTCCGAGAACCAAGGGATCGCCGTGGAGGACCTGTCGGTGGCGGGACTGGCCCGCACCAGACTGGCCAAGTCCGTGCACGACGCCGGATGGTCCTCGTTCGTCAGCATGCTGGAGTACAAAGCGGCCCGGTACGGCCGCACCCTGGTCACGATCGGCCGGTTCGAGCCGACCTCCCAGACCTGCTCCACCTGCGGCGTCAAGGACGGACCCAAACCCCTCAACGTCCGGGAATGGACCTGTACCGCCTGCGGCAGCGTCCACGACCGGGACCACAACGCCGCGATCAACGTCAAGACGGCCGCCGGACTGGCGGTATCGGCCTGCGGAGCACCGGTAAGACCAGGAGCAATCCCGGCACAGCGCGAAGAAACAGGAAGCCACGGATTCCCGAACCAAGCCCGTGCCGCGTAGCGGCACAACAACGGAACGGAAGGCCAGAATCCTCGGGCTTCAGCCCGAGGAGCAAGTCAAAAGCACCACGCCCCGTTCGTAGAACGCCGCCGCGACGGCCTGTGCCTGCGCACCTCGGACTTCCTGCGGTCCATCGGGTTCGACGTCGACGAGGAGCTGTGGGCCATCGACGGCACGGACTGCTCGCCATGCGACAACAAGGTCCCCGACAGCCACTGAACCGCCCTAGGCTGGCGCCTGTCCTCGACCCCCCGGAGGGCAGGGGCCAGACCCTGCGATGAGGAACCGCCTTGCCCGCACAACACGACACCGCCGCCGAGACCGAACTGTGGGACGCCTACGCCGAGTCCGCGTTCCAGGACGATGCCGAGCCGGTGTTCCGCTGGACCCAGTACGCCGATCACGGCCCCGGCGTCGAACTGCTCGGCAGGCCGAGTTCTGTGCTGGAGATCGGCTGCGGAACCGGACGGGCCCTCGCTCACCTCGCCCAGCACGGCATCCGGGCACACGGAGTCGACCTCTCTCCGGTCATGGTCGAGAGGACGACCGAGAAGTGGAGAGACACCGGGGCCGTGTTCAGGTGCGCCGAAGTCCTGGAGCACCTGGCAGAGTGCGCGGACACGTACGACGCCGTCTACTCGGTCTTCGGCGCGGCCTGGTTCACCGACCCGGGCCGTCTCTTCCCGCTCGTACGAAAGCGGTTGAACCCCGGTGGTGTCTTCGTGTTCTCGCAACCCCCGGCCATCCCCGGCGCGTACGGGCCGCAGGGCATGTACAAGGGCGGCTTCGCGGGCAAGGCCATGTTCACCTACCGCTACAGCTACCGCCCCACCGTGTGGGAACGGCTCCTGAACCGGGCCGGATTCAGCGAAGCGACGGCACGAGTGCTCGACGCCCCGACGCCAGGCCACATCGGGACGCTAATCGTCCGCGCCGAGGCCCCCTGAGCCGCCCTGGCACCCCGCCAGGTGTCGCCCGCCCTCACCGGCCACTACTGAGAAAAGGCCCCTTGAAGCACGAGTACGCCTTTCCCGAGGCGTTCCCTTGGGTGCGCTTCCTACACGAAGCGGCCATCCGTGAGTACCTCGTCGAGTTCGTCGAGACCGCGCGCGCAGCCGTCGGCCTCGACAACGTGAGCCTGCTCGCCCCTGTGATCGCCGCGTGGAAGTCCACCGCGCTGATCCACTCCGACAAGGACCTGCACCGCGAACTCACCACCCCGGCCGGCGAGGACTTCGGCCCGGTCTAACCGCCGGAGGTCACCTTCGAGTGAGCCCGAAGAAAGGAGACCAGGTCGCAGCGCGACCGGGAAATCAACTCCGGCCACCACGTGGCCCATTCGACCGAGGCCAGTCCAGCACGGTCAGCTCGGGCCACTGCTCCCGCCACCGTGCCGCCTTCGCCTCATAGACAGCCTGCGGAGCGAGCACCGGGTTCGGCCGGACGACGAGGTTGAACACGTCCGACAGCCCGTGCGGCGCGTACACACGCCACCGGCCGTCTCCCTCCAGGCGTACGCCCAGACAGCACGTCGTCGCCGCGAAGCTGTCGATCGCCGCCTCGGTGGACGGGTACGGCGGGCACGGGACGCCGAACTTCTCCTCGTACCAGAGGTGGACCCGGGCCTCGTTGCGGATCTCGACCTCCGCTGGCAGGCCGGCGAAGGTGTCTCGCCCGGCTCGGATCACCCTGTCCTCCGCTTCCCAGGACAGATCACCGTCGTCGAAATAGAAGACGTCGTAGTCCTTGATGCCATGGGTGGGCGGTCTGTCCGTGGCGACATTCCACACTGTCTGGAACAGACACCCGGCCGTCAGGTACCACCCGGGAAGTTCCAGCGTCGCTGTGCGGGCCAGCACCTCCACCAACACGTGGTTGCGGGACAACACCTCGCGCAGAGCGCCGAGTTGTTCATCAAGGGGGAGTCGACCGATCACCCCTCGGTTCGCTCGGCAACGAAGGAGCCGAGTCCCGGTTCCGTGTAGATGAGCCCCTCCGCACGCAAACCCTTGTGCACCTTCTGCGCGGTCACGGCGGCGATACCGAACTCCGCCGTGATCTCCACAACGGACGGGATGCGGGTCCGAGGCGGATACGTGCCGTCCTGAATGCGGCGGCGGATCACCTCGGCCACCTGGCGCCAGCGGGGGATGTCGGCAGCGAATTCCATCACCGCACCACCATGCGCAGACGGCCGCATTCTGCGCGATTCACAGTCCACCGCTCATACGGCAGTAGACCGCAGTAGGGTGTAGCTTTGAAAGACCCCGGCGACGGATTCCGGCCGCCCCGGGGCATGGCCACCAGCAATCCCGAACGGAGCTGATGACAGTGCCCGACCTTATCGACCGCCTCATCGCCTGGGTGAGCACCCTGCTCACCCCACGCGGCACACACCGCCGAACACACCCGGCCTTCCTCCTCGCGCCCACCAGTCCACCCCCGGCCCGAGCAACGCTCCCCGTCCACCGCAGCCCGTACGGCCTGGACGCCGACGCCCCTCTCGACGGCACCGCCACCAGGTCCGTACGCCCATACCTCGCCGCTCACGAACAACGTTTGCGGCGAAGGGAGTTGGCCATGACCACCCTGGGGTTGGACATGCCCGGCCCGTACTGGATCCACGGGGTGGAGGTCGCCTGATGGGCACGGAACCCGAGTCGCACTGCTCGCCCCGTCTGTTGCCCTGGTCCGGCACCGAGGGCAAGTCATGCTTCCTGATCACCGACGACCACGGCGGCCCCGTATCCCGCCTGGCCGACGCGACGGAGTCCGTCCAGCTCGACATGGGCCGTGAACTCCTCGCCCACGCCCGCGAACTGCTCCCGGACACGCCACGCGGTGAACTCCGTTTCCTCGCCGAGAGGTTGGCGGAGGCTCTCCGGGATGCGCTTCGCGTGGCCGAGAGCCGGGGGCAGCGGTTGAACCGGCTGAACTAGCGGGAGGGGAGGGGGGCCGCCTCAACCCGTCGGCGTCGCCCCTCTCCCGTCACGCGCCCCGAACGCCTCCAGCGCCTCCGTGTCCGTCGCCCGGGCGCGCAGGTAGTAGTCGGCCCACTCCGCGATCTCCGGGTACGCGCACTCCGCGACGAGGCGGGTGATCGCAGCCGGGATGTCGTACCGCGTCACGCGCAGGTCGGTGCCGGGGCCGAGCAGGCACCAGTGGGCGCCCTGGCGGCCGTACGGCATACCGACGCTGCCGGGATTCACGACGAGGCGGCCGTGGGCGAGGCGGACGTACGGCATGTGGGTGTGGCCGCAGACAACCGTGCGGACCGTTTCGGGAACGTCCGCGAAGACCTCCGTCCAGCGGTCGGGGCGGGAATCGACCAGGACGATCTCCTCGTCGTCGCGAGGTGTGGCGTGGCAGAAGAGGACGTCGCCGTGTCCCTGGACGGCGAGGGTGAGGGATGTCGGCAGGGCCGCCAGGAAATCGACCTCGCCCTCAGTCAGTCGGGATGCGGCGAAGGGGGCTATCGGGTCGGGGATCGACGTCCGTTCTCCTCGTCGGTACTCGACCAGTTCCCGGTCCGCGTTCCCGGCGATCCCCAGCACCCGGTCGCCCTGGTCCCGGAGGAGTGCGAGAACCTCGGCGGGTTGGGGGCCCGCCGTGATGTCCCCGGTCAGTACGATGCGCTCCGCGGCGGCCACCTCCGGCTCGGCGAGCACCGCCTCCAGGGCCGGGAGCACTCCGTGGATGTCGGAGAGGACGGCCACCCGGCTCAACTCGGTCTCGCTCATGTCCCGTTCCCTTCCATGTCCATGTCCATGTTCACGTCCAGGTCCGGTTCCAGGTCCGGTTCCAGGTCCAACCCCTCCGCCAGCACCTCCGCCAGATGCCGACCCCGCACCCCCGCCAGTTGCTGCAACTGCGTCCGGCAGGAGAATCCGTCCGCCAGCACCACCACCCCCTCCCCGGCCCCCCGCACCGCCGGCAGCAGGCGTTCCTCCGCGCACGCCGTCGACACCTCGTAGTGGCCCTTCTCGAAGCCGAAGTTGCCGGCCAGACCGCAGCAGCCGCCGACGAGGTCGCCCGTGAGGCCCGCTGCCGTGCGCAGCCGGCGGTCCGCCGCGTCGCCCAGTACCGCGTGCTGGTGGCAGTGGATCTGACCCGTTGCCGGGCGGTCGACGCGGGGCGGGGTCCAGTCGGGGGTGTGGTGCTCCAGGGTCTCCGCGAAGGTGAGGACCGCGTCCGCGAGGCGTCGTGCGCGCGGGTCGTCGTGCAGCAGTTCCGGGAGGTCCGTGCGGAGGGCCGCCGCGCAGCTCGGTTCGAGGACCACCACCGGTGTGCCCGCGTCCAGCACCGGTTCCATGACGTCGAGGGTGCGGCGCAACACCGCGCGGGCCCGGTCCAGTTGGCCGGTCGAGACATACGTCAGGCCGCAGCACACCCGGGCGCGGGTGCGGGTCCGGCCGGTCGGGGGCAGCGTCACCTCCAGGCCGGCCGCCTCCAGTACCCGTATGGCCGCCTGTCCCACCGACGGCGTCAGGTGCTCCGTGAAGGTGTCGGGCCAGAGGACGACCGCCCGCCCACGCCCGCCACTGTCACGCGCGGCCGCTCGCCTCCCCCACCACCGGCTGAACGTCCGACTCGCCACCGCCGGGATCTCCCGCTCGGGCGCGATTCCACCGAGCCGTTTCGCCAGGGCCGCCAACACGCCCACCGAGGCGAGGGAGTTGACCACGCGCGCCGTGCGCGTGCGTGCGACCGCCCCCAGCCACACCGGCAGCCATCCCATCGCGTAGTGCGCCGCCGGGCGCGGTCGGCCCGCCCAGTGGTGGTGGAGGAACTCCGCCTTGTACGTGGCCATGTCGACCTCGACCGGGCAGTCCGAGCGGCAGCCCTTGCAGGAGAGGCACAGGTCCAGCGCGTCGCGGACCTCCTCCGACCGCCAGCCGTCCGTGATCACCTCGCCCGCGAGCATCTCGTGCAGCAGCCGGGCCCGCCCGCGCGTGGAGTGCGCCTCCTCGCCCGTCACCCGGAAGGACGGACACATCACCTCCGAGCCTCCGCCGCCCCCCGTACCAAGCGCCGGTGCCGGCGTACGGCACTTGGCCACCCCTACACACCTGCTCACCGCCGCCGAGAAGTTCCCGCCGTCCGCCGGGTAGCCGAAGGCCACGTCCACCGGCTCGCGGGGCAGGACCGCGAAGCGGAGGTTCTCGTCCAGACGGGCGGGGCGGACCAGCATGCCGGGGTTCAGGAGGTCGTCCGGGTCCCAGAGCGCCTTCGTGCGCTCGAAGAGGGCGATCACCTCGGGGGCGTACATCTTCGGGAGGAGTTCCGCGCGGGCCTGGCCGTCTCCGTGTTCGCCGGAGAGCGAGCCGCCGTGCGACACCACCAGTTCCGCCAGTTCCTCCGAGAAGCGGCGGAAGCGGGCCACGCCCGGTGCCGTCAACAGGTCGAAGTCGATGCGAACGTGGATGCAGCCGTCGCCGAAGTGGCCGTACGGCGTGCCGCGCAGCCCGTGGGCCGCGAGGAGCGCCCTGAAGTCCCGCAGGTATGCGCCCAGTCGGTGCGGCGGTACCGCGCAGTCCTCCCAGCCCGGCCAGGCCTCCGTGCCGTCCGGCATCCTCGTCGCCGTGCCGCTCGCGTCCTCCCGGATTCGCCACAGGGCGCGTTGGCCGGCCGGGTCGGACACCACGAGGGCGTTCGTGACGTCCGCCGCGCGCACGATCGCGTCCGCACGCGCGCGTGCCTCCGCCGGGGTCTCGCCGCCCGTCTCCACGAACAGCCAGGCGCCGCCCCGGGGGAGGTCCGTGGCGGTGCGGACCAGGTCGGCGGCCATGCCCTCGACCGTCAGCGGACCGTACGGCAGCAGGCCGGCCGCCGCTTCCGCCGCCGCGCTCTCGTCCGCGTACGCCAGCACGGCCAGCGCACGCGCGCGCGGGGCCTCGACCAGGCGTACGACCGCCTCCGTGACGATGCCCAGGGTGCCTTCCGAGCCGCAGAAGGAGCGGGCGACGTCCGCGCCCTTCTCGGGGAGGAGTGCGTCCAGCGCGTACCCCGAGATGCGGCGGGGGAGGTCCGGGAAGCCGGTGCGCAGACGGGCCAACTCGCCCTCCGCCAGCCGCCGCAGGCCCTCCGGGGCGCCCGCCCAGTCCCGGCCCAGGCGGAGCCGGTCGCCGCGCGCGCGGATCACCGTCAGCTCGCGCACACTGTCCGCGGTGGTGCCCCAGGCGACGGAGTGCGCGCCGCAGGAGTTGTTGCCGATCATGCCGCCGAGCGTGCAGCGGCCGTGGGTCGACGGATCGGGGCCGAAGCGCAGACCGTGCGGGGCGGCTGCCTCCTGGAGACGGTCGAGAACCAGCCCTGGCTGAACAACAGCGGTCTGTTCCTCGTGGTTGAGGGAGAGGAGGTGGTCCATATGCCGCGTGAAGTCCAGAACGACCCCCGTGCCCGTCGCCTGGCCGGCGATCGACGTGCCCCCGCCGCGCGCCACGACCGGCACCCCGTGCGCCCTGCAGACGGTGAGGGCCGCCGCCACGTCGTCCGCGTCGCGCGGGGCGACCACGCCCAGCGGGACGCGCCGGTAGTTCGACGCGTCCATGGTGGTCAGCGCCCGGGACATGGCGTCGAAACCGACCTCGCCCCGGACGGCCTCCCGCAGTTCCGCCTCCAGCGGCCGAAGATCCGTCATGCCCCCAGCATGCATCCCGCCACTGACAGTGACCGTCCGTGCGGCCAGGGAAACGTGGACGGATTGTGTGGACCGAACCGAAACACCGTCAATTCGTTCACTAACTCCCCTATAGTTACGGCGAGTTGAGCACCATAAGTAACATCTCGCTCACAAACCGATTGCACAGGCACCCCGCAGGGCCCCGTGAGCCAGGCAGCAGCACCGAGGACACAGCCGAGGAACCGACCCAGGAACCGACCGAGGACCCCTTCATGACCGCGCCCCGTCAACCCGGCGAACGCCCCGCCCACCGAGCCCTCCTGACCGCTCCGCTGCTCACCGCCGCACTCGCCGCCGTCGCGGTGGCGGGCGGGGTCGCCCGGGCGCCGGACGAGGCGCGCGTCCCGCTCACCCTGGGCGGGGCGGTCGCCGCGCTGCTGCTGTGCGTGGCCGTCACCGTGGCCGTCCACGGCGTCAGGTCCGCCCGGCTGTCGGGCCGACGGCTCGCGGCCGCCACCGAGGACGCCGGTCGACTGCTGCACGACCGCGCCCGCCTCGCCGAGGAGCTGAACCAGGTGCGGGCCGGAACGGCCGCCGATCTGGACCGGGAACGCGCGCGCGTGTCCGCCGATCTCGCCCGCGACCGCGCCCGCCTCACGGAGGCCTCCGCCCAGGAGTTCAGCCGCCTCCAGCAGGAGAAGGCCTACGAGATCACCCGGCTCAGCGAGGACAACGCCCGGCTGACCGAGGAACTGCGCCGGGCCAACCAGGAGCGGGCGGCGGCCCTCGCGGCCACCGCCAACGCGGCCGGCCGTATGCAGGCACTGGCCACGAGCACCCTGGCCGACCTGCGCGCCATGGAGGACCGGCACACGGACGAGGACGTCGTCGCCGACCTTCTCCACCTCGACCACCGCACCGCCCAGGCGGGCCGACTGGCCGACTCGATCGCCGTCCTCTCGGGCGCCCGTTCGGGCCGCCGCTGGGCCCGTCCGATCGCCATGGAGTCGATCCTGCGCGGCGCCATGGGCCGCATCAGCGGGTACCAACGCGTGCGCGTGCACTCCGCCAGCGACGCCGCCGTCGCCGGACACGCCGCCGAGGGTGTCATGCACGCGCTGGCCGAACTCCTGGACAACGCAGCGAACTTCTCGCCGCCGACCGCCGAGGTCCATGTGTACGTCGAGGAGGTCCCCGCCGGGGTCATCGTCTCCGTGGAGGACAGCGGCCTGGTCATGAGCGACGTGCAGCTGCAGCGCGCGGAACGGGCCGTCGCCGGGGAGGACGGGAAGAGCGACGCCAAGGGCAGCGGCAGGAACTCCGAGGGCGTGGGGCTCGGCGGCCTCACCGGCACCCGCCTCGGCCTCACCGTCGTGGGCCGACTCGCCCGCAAGTACGGCCTCAAGGTCTCCTTCCGCCCCTCGGCACGCGGCGGCACCGGCGTCCTCGTGGTCATCCCGCAGGACATCCTCGCCGGGAGCACGGCGGCGGCCGAGCCACTGCCCATGCCGATGCCACCACCGCCGTCTCCACCGCCGGCGCGAGAGGCCCAGGCGCTACCGGAGGCCCCCGCGGCCCCGGCGCCCACACCCGGCGAACCCTGGGAAGCGCGCTCCGGGGAACAGGAGCGGGAACAGCACCCGCAGGTGTCGTACGCGGAAGAGGGCCACGTGGAGTGGCCGTACCCGGAGGAGCTGTACTCGAAGGCGCCCTCCGCGCAGGAGCCGTACGCGCAGGAGCAGCCGAGCGCGCGGGAACCGTACGGGGAGCAGTCGTACGGGGAGCAGTCGTACGGGGCCGCCCGCGCCGCCGTCACCGACCTGGACCCGGACCCCGTACCGACCCACGAGTCCCCCCACCACGCACCGGAGCCCCCGGAGAGCCACACCGCGCAGGTGCCCCCGGGCGAGCTGCCGCAGCGGCGCCGGGGCCGTACGCTCGCCGAGGCCGAGCGTGCCCGAGGGGGCGCACCGGCCGACGAGTCGAGGTTCTCGATCCCCCTCGCGCCGCCCGACCCCGACGACACGCGCGAGCGGGTGGCCCGTTTCGGGAGTTTCCGGCAGGCCGTGCGCGGCACCGTGCCCGATCAGGCGGCCCTCCAGGGCAGCGTCGGCCCTGATCCGGCACCCGCACCCACCACCCCCGCACAGGCCCCCTTAAGCCCGCTGGAAGCCCCGCCCGCACCGCCCGCCACCTCACCCCCCACCACCTCCCACCCGGAAGGCGACCCCACCCCATGACCGGCACTGGCCTCGGCCCCGGACCGACGACCGCCGACGACAAGCTGACCTGGCTCATCGAGGGCCTGCTGGAGCGCACCCCGGGTGCCCGGCACGCACTCGTGCTCTCCCGGGACGGCCTGAAGCTGTGCCGTACGCCGGAGCTGTCCGTCGACCAGGCGGACCAGCTCGCCGCGATCGCCGCCGGCATCCAGTCGCTGTCGCACGGCGCGTCCGTGGAGTTCGGGGACGGCAGCGGAGGGGTGCGTACCGCGATGACCGAGTTCTACGGCGGGGTGCTGTTCATCGTCGAGGCCGGCCAGGGCGCGCACCTCGCCGTCGTCACCACCGAGGACGCGGACACCGGGCTCGTCGGCCACAACATGAGCGAACTCGTCGAGCAGCTCGGGGAGCACCTGCGCGCACAGCCCCGAACAGCCCAGCTCCGTGCGGCCCAGCCCCGTACGGCATGAATGGTCCGGGGGGACAACCGGGGAACCGTCCGGGAAGGGACGATTCTCCGGACCGGCTCTACACGATCACCGGAGGACGCAGCCGCTCCGCGCCCGACAACCCGTTCGACCTGGTGACGCTGGTCGTCGCCGAGTGCGGTCCGGCGCCGGGAATGCAGTCCGAGCACGCGGCGATCCTGCGGCTCGCCGAGCGTCCCACTGCGGTGGTGGAGGTCGCCGCCGTACTGCGGCTGCCGGTGGGCATCACCAAGGTCCTGCTCGCGGACCTCCTCGCCGCGGGCCGCGTCAGCGCCCGCCATCCGCGCCGGACCGCCATTACCGACCCCGACATCCTGGAGCAGGTGCTCGTTGGACTCCGCAACCTCTGACCGCGCCGAAGGCACCGGCGCCGAAGCCGACCCACGGCCACCCCTGCGCGCCTCCGCCGACAACGGACTGAAGATCGTGGTCGTCGGCGGCTTCGGCGCCGGCAAGACGACGCTCGTCCGTTCGGTCAGCGAGATACGTCCGCTCAGTACCGAGGAGACGATGACGCGGGCCGGCGAATCCGTCGACGACGTCAGCGCGGTGCGCGACAAGAACGCCACGACCGTCGCCTTCGACTTCGGCCGCATCACGCTCGACGCCCACAACGTGCTGTACCTGTTCGGGGCGCCGGGCCAGGAACGCTTCTGGTTCCTCTGGGACCGGCTGTTCGGCGGCGCGCTCGGCGCGGTCGTCCTCGTCGACACCCGGCGCCTCGACGACTCCTGGTACGCCATCGACCGTCTCGAACGGCACGGCACACCGTTCGTCGTGGCCCGCAACGACTTCGGCGGCCCCGACTTCGCCCCGCAGGCCATCCGTGACGCGCTCGACCTCGACCCCGACGTACCCCTCATCCACTGCGACGCGCGCGCACGGAGTTCGAGCAAGCGGGTCCTGATAGCACTCGTGGAACACGCGAAGAACCGCTACCGGCGTTCACATTCGTACGACGCTCAAGTGCCCGCCCCTTACGAGGAGTTGCCCCGGTGACCGCCGCCCATGTCCCCCTCAACAGCTCCCGGCTGCGGACCGAACCCGACCGTCTCTACCGGGAGATGCGGCGCGATCACGGCCCGGTGACACCGGTGCTGCTCGACGGGGACGTACCCGCCTGGCTGGTGCTCGGCTACCGCGAACTGCATCAAGTCACCGGAGATTCCGTGCTGTTCAGCCGGGACTCGGAGCTGTGGAACCAGTGGGAGAAGATCCCCGCCGACTGGCCGCACCTGCCGATGATCGGCCGCGGACAGCCCTCGGTCCTCTACACCGTCGGCGAACGCCACCGTGAGCGCGCCGCGATGATCGGCAACGCCCTGGAGGAGGCCGATCCGGTCGAACTGCGGGCGTACACCGAGAAGTTCGCGGACGAGCTGATCGACGCGATCTGCGCCCGGGGCGAGGCCGACCTCGTCCAGGAGTACGCGATGCTGCTGCCGGTACGCGTCCTGGCCCGCCTCTTCGGTTTCGCCGACGAGGACGGGCCGGCCCTGGTCTCCGCGGCACTCGCCATGACCGACGGCCTGGAGACCGGCATGGCGGGCCAGCAGTACCTGATCGCGTCGATGGGCCGGCTGCTGGCCGCCCGCAGGCTGCGGCCCTCGGACGACGTGGCCTCGCGGATGCTCGCGAACCCGTACGGCTTCACCGACAACGAGCTCGCCCACGACCTGATGATCATGATCGCGGCGGGGAACGACCCGACGGCCGACTGGATGGGCAACTCGCTGCGCCTGATGCTCACGGACGAGCGGTTCGCGGCCTCCCTCTTCGGCGGTCGCAGCAGTGTCGCCGAGGCGATGAACGAGGTCCTGTGGGAGGACGCGCCCGTGCAGACCATGCCGGGCCGCTGGGCGTCCCGCGACACCCGTCTGGGCGGCCGGCAGATCCGTACGGGCGACCTGCTCCTCCTCGGCCTCCAGGGCGCCAACTCCGACCCCCAGGTCCGCACCGACGGCTCCGCCCTCACCGGCGGCAACAACGCCCACTTCTCCTTCGGGCACGGGGAACACCGGTGCCCGTTCCCGGCGCAGGAGGTCGCGGAGGTCATCGCGAGGACCGGCATCGAGGTCGTCCTCGACCGCCTCCCGGACATCGACCTGGCGGTCCCCGCCGAAACCCTGACCCGCCGAGCGTCCCCCTGGCTACGGGGCCTGACGGAACTCCCGGTCCGCTTCACTCCGACGCCCAGGCACTTCAGCCCGTCCGGCGTGGGCTGATTTTCAGCCCGTCCGGCGCTTGAGGACGAGGCCCCTTCAGGGCCGAAGCGGGGGTCCGGGGGCGGCAGCCCCAGGAACAGGCGTCCCCCCAACCCCCGCCCAACCCGCGGAGCGCGTCTCACCGGACGGACCACGTTTCGTCCACGTTTCCCAGAACGGCTACGCTCCCCCCGTGGCTGAGATCCAGATTCCCGCTGACATCAAGCCCGCCGACGGACGTTTCGGCGCGGGCCCCTCCAAGGTGCGGACGGAAGCGCTGGACGCGCTGGCCGCCACCGGTAGCTCCCTCCTCGGTACCTCCCACCGCCAGGCTCCGGTGAAGAACCTGGTCGGCAAGGTGCGCGAGGGCATCTCCTCACTGTTCCAGCTCCCCGACGGCTACGAGGTGGTCCTCGGCAACGGCGGCTCGACCGCGTTCTGGGACGTCGCGACGCACGGCCTGATCGAGAACAAGTCGCAGCACCTCACCTTCGGTGAGTTCAGCTCGAAGTTCGCGAAGGCCGCCAAGCTCGCCCCCTGGCTCGCCGACCCGACCGTCATCTCCTCGGACCCGGGCACCCACCCGGACCCGGCGGCCGAGGCGGGCGTCGACGTCTACGCGTACACGCACAACGAGACGTCCACCGGTGTCGCCGCCCCCGTCAAGCGCGTGTCCGGCGCCGACGCGGGCTCCCTCGTCCTCGTGGACGCCACGTCCGGCGCCGGCGGTCTGCCGGTCGACATCGCCGAGACGGACGTCTACTACTTCGCCCCGCAGAAGTCCTTCGCGGCGGACGGCGGCCTCTGGCTCGCCGCGTTCTCCCCGGCCGCGATCGAGCGAGCCGAGCGCATCCACGCGAGCGGACGCCACATCCCGGAGTTCTTCTCGCTCCCCACCGCGATCGACAACTCGCGCAAGAACCAGACGTACAACACCCCGGCCCTCGCCACCCTGTTCCTCCTCAACGAGCAGCTTGAGTGGATCAACGGCCAGGGCGGCCTGGACTGGGCGGTCCGCCGCACCGCCACCTCCGCCCGCACGCTGTACGGCTGGGCCGAGGACGTCAAGTACGCGAACCCGTTCGTCACCGACCCGGCCAAGCGCTCACAGGTCATCGGCACGATCGACTTCACGGACGAGATCGACGCCGCCGCGGTCGCCAAGGTTCTGCGCGCCAACGGCATCGTCGACACCGAGCCCTACCGCAAGCTCGGCCGCAACCAGCTCCGCGTGGCGATGTTCCCGGCGATCGACCCGACGGACGTCGAGGCACTGACGAAGTGCATCGACTACGTGATCGAGAAGCTGTAACCACACACCAGCAGTGCCCGAGGGCCGCACTCCACACTGGAGTGCGGCCCTCGGCGCATCCGCCTACAGGGCCCAGCCGCCGTACGGCACGGTGATGAGTTCCATGGCGTGGCCCGCCGGGTCCATGAAGTACACGCCGCGTCCGCCGTCGTTGTGGTTGACGGTGCCGGGCTGCTGCTGGTGGGGATCGGCATAGTGCTCGATGCCGCGCCGGCTGATCTGCGCGTACGCCGCGTCGAACTCCTCCTCGGAGACGAGGAAGGCGTAGTGCTGGGGAGTGATGCTGTCCGCGGGGATCGTGGCGAAGTCCAGTGTGACGCCGTTGCTCAGGTCGACCGCGATGAACGGCCCCCACTCCGCGGTGATCCCGAGACCGAGCAGGTTCGCGAGGAATTCCGCGGACTCCCGGTTGTCCCGGGCATGGACGATCGTGTGGTTCAACTCGACTGACAAGGAATGCCTCCGACGGGCATGTCCCGACACCTCCATGCCTCACCCGGCCGGTGACCGACACGCGATGTCGCCATGGATCCTAGCTGCCGTACAGTCCGACCCGGGGTGACCACATGACTGATCATGACTGGAACGACGACAGCGGGTACCGTGACGCGGTCCGGCGTGCCGAGGGGGCAACGCGGTTCGGCTGGGCAGCGATCGCCGGCACCACAGGGGCGCTCGGCTGCGCACTGATCGTCATGGCCGTCGTCTGTGCGGTCGCGGTGGTGGCGGGGCTGTACGTCGTGGTGTCGATGAACCGCTAGACACGTCGACGGGGTGCCCGGCGACCGGCAGCCGTCAGGCACGCCGACCACCGGGCACCCCGTCCCACGCCCTCAGACCCTCACGTCGCCGTGCACGTCACCGCAGGCGTCCCCCCACCCCCCGGCGCTCCCCCGAACCCGAAGCTCGCCGAACTCCCCACCGCCACGCTCCCGTTGTGGGACGCGTTCACCGCGGTGACCGTAGCTCCGCTCTGCGTGTACGAGGCGTTCCACATGCTGGTGACCGTCTGCGAGCCGCTCCAAGTCCACGTCACCTTCCAGGACTTGAGCGCCACCGTCCCCGAATTGGTCACCTTCACCTCGGCGTTGAACCCGCCGCCCCAGTCGCTGCTGACCGCGTAGGAGGCGGTGCAGGCCGCCGTACTGCCGCCACCGCCACCGCCTCCTCCCCCGCCGCCACCGTTCCCCGGGAAGCCAGGCGCCTTGACGCTCGTCAGGTAGCCGTCCTTCACGGTGTCGACCGTCTGCCAGTCGTCCTTCAGGATCCCGCCCGTGTCACCGGAGTTGGGGTTCCAGGACCAGAAGGTCCAGTGGAAGGAGTCCGAGCCGTAGGTCGCTGTCGGGCGGAGATAGTCGACCAGCGCGGCCAGCCACCGCTGGTCCACGGTCGCCTGGAGGGTCGTACCGAACTCCCCCACCCACACCGGCGCGATGTTCTGCTTGAAGATGTAGCCCCAGTACTTGTCCCAGATCCCCGGCATGTTGGCGGGGAACGAGGGATCGCTGAACCAGCTCTGCTGGGCCACGCTCGTCGCGTAGTCGTGGGCCGAGTACACCACCCGGTTGGCCACATCCAGCTGCACCGGATACTGCGCGACCCCCATCAGGTTGCCGCCCCACCAGCCGGAGACCCCGTTGAACGTCTGCACGCCCTCCACGAACACGAGCAGTTGCGGATTCACGGAGAGAACCGCGTTGCCCGCCCGCTGTGCCGCCAGCCGCCAGTCCCTCGTCGTGTCACCGCAGCCCCAACAGGCCGGATCGTGCGGCTCGTTGTGCAGGTCGATGCCGATGACCGCGTCCTGGCCGGAGTAACGCGTCGCCAGCGCCTTCAGGTTGGCGATCCACGTCGACTCGGGCACCGCCGAGGTGTACCAGAGCGCCGACTGCCCGGCCGCGTCGGGCCGATGCCGGTCCAGGATGACCTTGAGGCCCGTCTGACCGGCGTACGCGACCAGCTTGTCCATGATCTGGAGGGAGCCCAGCCCTTGCAGGTCGGCGTTCTTGCCGCTGCTGAAGTCGATGCTGTTGGGGACGGTCGAGGACTTGAAGATGTCGTCGCTGTACGGCAGTCGGATGGTGTTGTAGCCGAGCGTCTTCATCTGGTCGATCATGCTCTTGTAGTCACGGGACCAGAGGCCGTGCACCACGTTGTTGCTGGTCTCGAAGCCGAACCAGTTGATGCCGGCGATACGGACGGGCTGTCCGGCCGCGTCCAGGATCTGACGCCCGCTGGTGTGCCAGTATCCGGCGCCGGCGGCCGCCGCACGGACGTCCGCCGTATCGGCGTCCGCCGCGTGCGCGGCCTGCGCACCGGCTCCCAGTGGCAGCAGAAGCACGGCGGCGGCAGAACACAGCGCTCTTCGCCAGCTGCGGCAGCCGCGGAGGGTGGGGAAGCGGAACATGTCGCTCGTTCCTCTCGGGAGGCGCGGCCCCGGAATCGATGGGAGCGCTCCCACATACCGCGCACCTCCCAGGAAACTGACACAACATGCCCACGTCAATACTCGCGGCACCCCGGAATGCGTACGACGTCCGGGAACCGTCCGGAACGCTCGGCGGCGCAGCGGCTCAACTCGCGGGACCGGCCACCGGGACGATCACGACGACGGCCGCCGCCGAAGCCGCTTCAGCCCGAGATAGGCGATGAAGAGCACGCCCACAGCGATGGCCCCGTTCCTGACGTTCCCCTCCGAGCCCCCGCCCTCCCCGCTCCCCGAGGCCGAACTCCCGTTGCCGGAAGCCGAGTCGGAGTCACCGGACTTGCCGTACGAAGGAGCGTCCTCGGCCTCGACCCCGCTCTGGGCGCCCTCGCTCCCATACATGATCTTGGACCCATCACGGCTGTACGTGACCGACTCCCCCTGCTGCTGCAACGGCACGTCCAGCTGCCCCTGCCGCTTCAACTTGCCGCCGTTCCAGGCGTAGGAGACGCCCCCGAAGTACCCGCGTACGGCCAACTGCCGCCCGTCGGGCGAGAACGCGGCGTCGGTGGCCCACATGTCGACGGCGGCGACGGGCCGGAAGACGTTGGTGCCGGAGGAGGAGAGCCTGGCCGGGCCGGCGTACAGATGGCCGCCGTCCTCCTGCTTGTCGATGATGTAGACGCGCCCCGTCTTCGGATGGACCACGAGGGACTCGGCGTCGCGCGAACCGTCCGAGTACTTCACGACGTACTGCGTGGCGCGGATCGTCCGGTTCTTCAGCACCTTGGGCTCGGTGAGCTGGTAGATCCAGACGTGATCCCAGGTCACTCCGTCGTTGTCGCCGATGTCGCCGACGTAGATCTGGTTGTTCGGCCCGATGGAGATGGCCTCGATGTCGCGGGGCGTGCCCACACCGGTCATGGTGACGGTGGCGACGGTCTGCCCGGTCGCGCTGTCGATCGCGTACAGGAAGGCGCCGTCGTCACTGTCGTTGTGGGTCCAGTAGATGCCGGGGTGCTGGCGGGAGGCGGCGAGACCGCTGGACTCGGTGATCCGCGAGTCCTTGATGGTGAAGTCCTGGTCACCATCGGCAGCGGAGGCGGGCGCGGCGAGCGCCCCGACGAGTAGGCCCCCGGCGAGGAGGGCGAGCGATCGGCGCATGCCCTCAAGCGTGCCATCCCGGCGATCGATACGAGGCCCATGACCCTGAGGGCCTGCCGAATCAGCCGCCGGATCCGTGCGGGGACGAGCGGAGTCGGTGCCGGATCGCCCGCTCACTGACGTACAACTGCCCGCAAGCTGACATACACCTGACACCGGGTGGCCTGACTCACACACCGCACGCGTCCCACACTCCCCCGTCCATCCCTCTCATCCCTCATCATGAGCGGATGCTCAGGTTGATGCCCGTAGGCGACTCCATGACCATCGGCAGTGCCGGTGAACACACCTGGCGCTACCGGCTGTGGCAGCACCTGCGGGAGACGTACGGCGGCCCGTTCCAGATCGTCGGCCCGCGCGAGGCGCTGTACGACAAGGCGACGGACACCGCCGACTCGTACGAGTACGCCGACCCCGACTTCCCCCGCGCCCACCTGGCCGGCTGGGGCGAGGGCTGGCACCACATCACCCCGCTCATCGCCGACGCGGTACGCGCCCACAAGCCGGACGTCCTGCTGGTCTCCCTGGGGCTGATCGACCTCGGCTTCTACACGGACGCGGAACAGACGACGGCGAACACCCGCCTCTTCGTGGCCGAGGCACGACGCTCCAACCCGCGCATCGCCATCGCCCTGCTCCCGGTGATCCCGAACGTCCGCGCGGAGACCGACCCGCCCTTCGCCGCCCAGGTCACCCGCTTCAACGAACTCCTGGCGAAGACGGTGGCCGACCTGGACGAACCCCGCTCCCCCCTGCTCCTGACGTCGCCCCCGCCGTCGTACGACATCCACCACGACACGTACGACGGCACGCACCCCAACGCGAACGGCGAGCACAAGATCGCGGGCGCGTTCGCGGACTCGCTGCACGAGGCCTGGGATCTGGGGGACCGGTACGGGGCTGAAACCGACTGACCGAATCCGGGCGTGCCATGGTCACCGTGCGTATCGTTGTACCGCACGGCTGCGCTCGTCCGGGGCACAGCCGGGGAGGAGTGCCACGGTGACCGTCCTTGAAGACAGGATCGAGATGGCCGACATCGACGACAACAGCGACAAGCTGACGCTCGACACGATGTTCGAGTGGCTTGAGAAGAGCCCCATCCCCGACGGATACAGGGTCGAGATCGTCGGAGGGAACATCTTCATGTCGCCGCAGCGGGACACCCACTGGGAGATCATTGCAGCCATCTACGATCAGCTGCGCGCCAAGTACCCGCGCAAGCGCGTGAAGTCCGACGTCCGCATCGACTACCCGGGCCACCTCAACGGCTTCTCCTCCGACGTCACGCTCATGACCGAAGGTGCCGAGAAGGGCGACAACGGCCTGTGGCGCTACCAGGACGTCGAGTTCGTCGCCGAAGTGATCTCGAAGAAGACCGCCGCCAATGACTACGGCCCCAAGAAGTCCGCCTACGCGGAGGCCGAAGTTCCCGTCTATCTCATCGCCGATCCCTACCAGGGCAGGTGCTTCCTCTACACCCACCCCAAGAACGGCGAGTACGCGACCGAGACGAAACTCCCCTTCGGCGACGACGTGGACCTCGGCGACACCGTCGTCGACCTCACCCTCAGGACGGACGAGTTCCCGCGCGACTAGCGACTGGACGCCGCGAAGCGGTACTTCAGGTGCGTGGCCAGGGGGGTGTCGACCACCCGGACCTTTTCGAGGGTCCGCCGCGCCGGGCCCTGCCCCCCGAAGAGCCGCAGCCCGTCCCCGAGGAGCGCGGGTACGACGTGCAGTTGCAGCTCGTCGATGAGCCCCTCCGCGAGGTACTGCCGCACGGTCTTCGCCCCGCCCGCGATGTCGACGTTCCTGTCCCCGGCCGCCTCCTTCGCCCGGTCGAGGGCGCTGTGGATGCCCTCGGTGACGAAGGTGAAGGTGGTGCCGCCCTCCTTGACCAGGGTGGGCCGGGGCCGGTGGGTGAGCACGAAGACCGGGGTCCGGAACGGCGGGTTGTCGCCCCAGAACCTCTCGCCCGTGTCGTACATCATCCGGCCCATGACCACCGCTCCGGTGGCGTCGAACCACTCGCGCATCAGCTCGGAGTCGCGGTTCTCCTCCCCGCCGGACATGCCCTGGCGTTCCCGCCAGCTCGCCAGGTTGTGGATCCACTCGAAGAGCGGCTCGGCGCCGTCCCCTCCGGGGTTGTCGAGGGTGACGTCGGTGCCGGCGATGAAGCCGTCGAGGGAGATGGCCAGATCCGCGGTCACGGTCACGCTGTCGGTCTCGGTCATGGTGCTGTGCTCCTGATGCCGGAGGTCTGAGGTCCTGGGGTGTGCTTCCTCACTCCCACTCCCACGTCGATCGGGAACAGACGCATTCGACATCCCGGCGACCCGACCTCAGCTCGCACACTCCGACGAGACCCACGTCACATTCGCTCGCGCATGTCACATCCCGCGACTGAGTCCCGTCGTTCGTGTGTAACGCCCGACAAAGGCAGCAGCAAAGACGGAGGAGCCCACCATGGAAGCCCGTTTGAACCTCTTCGCCAGCCCGATCGCCACCAAGGCCACGAAGCACCTCGTCGCGGCGGGCAAGGCTGCCGCGGACTCGGCCCTGCCGCTCGCGACACAGGAGTTGGTGCGGCTCCGCGCCAGCCAGATCAACGGCTGCGGCTTCTGCACCGACATGCACACCAAGGACGCCGCCGCCGCGGGCGAGACCGCGCAGCGCCTCCACCTGGTCGCCGCCTGGCGCGAGGCAAAGGTCTTCACCGACGCCGAGCGCGCCGCACTGGAGCTGACCGAGCAGGCCACCCGCATCGCGGACGCGGCCGGCGGCGTCACCGACGAGGCCTGGGCGGACGCCGCCAAGCACTACGACGAGGAGCAGCTCACCGCGCTGATCCTCACCATCACCCTCATCAACGCCTTCAACCGGATGAACGTCATCGTCCAGCAGCCCGCCGGCGACTACGAGCCCGGCATGTTCGACGCCCACTGACGACAGCCACCACTTCCGCCGGGCGACCGGTTCGGGGCCGCCCGGCAGAAGGCCGGGCGGCCCCGTCGCCCACGGAACGACAGTGTTCTCGGCCCGGAACTCGGAGCTCAGAACAAGGGAACTCAGAACATCGGCGCTCAGAACATCGTGTTGTCGTTGGCCGAAGTGGCCGGCACGTCCTGAAGCACGTCCCAGTGCTCGACGATCTTCCCGCCCCGCACCCGGAACAGGTCCACGACGGCCTGCCCGCGCTCGCCGGGCGCGTTCACGTAGTGGCTGTGCACGGCGACCAGATCCCCTTCCGCGACAACGCGCTTACGGGAGACGGCCAGCTCCGGGAACGCCCGGAAGAACCCGCCGAGCCCCTCCCGCGCACCGGCCACACCGTCCGCGATGTCGGGGTTGTGCTGGTGGTACTCGGTCCCCCAGTACCGGTCGAGCGCCGACAGGTCCTTGCGGACAATGAGCTGGTCGAAGGCCTTGGTCACGAGCGCCTTGTTGTAGGCGGTGAGCCATCGCGGCCCCGGCTGCTCGCTCTGCGGCCGACTGACCGTCGAGAACATGTCGTTGCCGTTCGCGCTGGTGTCCGGCACGTTCTGGCCGGTGTCCCAGTGCTCGGCGATCTTCCCTCCCTGGAACCGGAAGATGTCGAAGACGGCCGAGCCCCGGCTCCCCGGCGTCAGCACGACGTTGGAGTGCACGAGGACGAGATCGCCCTCGGAGATGACCCGCTTGACGTCGTACTTCGCCTCGGGGAACTGCTGGTGCACACTGACGGCCAGGTTCTTCAGCGGCCCGGAACCGTCGGCCGCGAACGGGTTGTGCTGGATGTAGTCGGCCCGCACGAGCTTGTCGACGATCGCTGTGTCACCCCGCTCGAACACGCCCTTGAGGACGCGTACGGCGACGTCCTTCTGGTGGTTGAGCCGCGCGCCGTCACCGACGTACCCGGGATTCCCGACGGCATGACGCCCACCGGCGGACGGCGAGGCGACGGCGGGCACGGTCGCGGCGCCCAGCAGGGCGGACACGGCGAGCGCGGCCACGAGGACACGGCGGACGGGCATACGCGGGGCAGGCATGTGGGGGGTCACGGCGCTCCCTCTCTCGGGGATGTCGAGGACGAACTAAATCTTGAAACTTAAAGTGAGTAACGCTGCGCATACGTAAGCACTAACCAACAGTTAGTGTCAAGATCAGACGCCCCCGCCCAACCCGCCCTTGCCTAGAGCGCACTCCACGACGTTGGCTGAACAGTCATGAAGTACACGCAGCTCGGACGCACAGGACTCAAGGTCAGCCGACTCGTCCTCGGGACCATGAACTTCGGCCCCCAGACCGACGAAGCCGACAGTCACGCGATCATGGACGCGGCCCTGGACACGGGGATCGACTTCTTCGACACCGCCAACGTCTATGGCTGGGGCGAGAACAAGGGCCGTACGGAAGAGATCATCGGCAACTGGTTCGCCAAGGGCGGTGAGCGCCGCGACAAGGTGGTCCTCGCCACCAAGGTGTACGGCAACATGGCCGCCGACGGCGACGCCTGGCCCAACCACGACAAGCTCTCCGCGCTCAACATCCGCCGCGCGGTGGACGCGTCGTTGAAGCGACTCCAGACCGACTACATCGACGTCTACCAGTTCCACCACATCGACCGCTCGACCTCCTTCGAGGAGATCTGGCAGGCGATCGACGTGCTCGTACAGCAGGGCAAGATCCTCTACGCGGGTTCGAGCAACTTCCCGGGCTACAAGATCGCCCAGGCCAACGAGATCGCCGCCCGGCGCGGCGGCACCATCGGACTCGTCAGCGAGCAGTGCCTCTACAACCTCGCCGAGCGGCGCGCCGAGATGGAGGTCATCCCGGCCGCGCAGGAGTACGGGCTCGGCGTCATCCCCTGGTCGCCGCTGCACGGCGGGCTGCTCGGCGGCGTCATCAAGAAGGAGGTCCAGGGCGGCCGGCGTGCGAGTGGCCGCGCTGCCGACACCCTCGCCGACCCCACCTCACGCGCCCAGATCCAGGCGTACGAGGACCTGCTGGAAAAGCACGGCATCGAGCCCGGTGAGGCGGCTCTCGCCTGGCTGCTCACGCGCCCCGGCGTCACCGGCCCGATCGTCGGACCGCGCACCGCGGAGCAGTTGGAGTCGGCCGTACGGGCCTCCGAGCTGGAGCTGAGCGACGAGCTGCTGACCTCGCTCGACGAGATCTTCCCGGGCCCGGGCCCGTCACCCGAGGCCTTCGCCTGGTGAGCGGGCGGCAGCCGTAGCAGGTGGGCGGCGGTCGGGAGGAGGCCCGCACGAGGTCCCTCCCCCAGGGCACTTCTCGCGTCCCTCCCGCATCACTCCCGCGTCATTTCCCGACCGCCGCCGCCACCCCCACCACAACGAACATCAGCACGAGCGCGCCGGCCATCACCCGGTTCCGGATTTTCGGATTCACGCCGCCGAGCCTAACCGGCCGCCGCGAGGGACCAACGGGCGACCACCTCGTACCGGGGCTGCTCCCCCGGTACCCCCGACTTCGGCAGATTGCTGCGTACGAGCGCCAGGTCGTCCACCGTCCATGTGCGGCTCGTGAACGTGTCCAGCGCCTCGACGTACGGCCGCACCTCGAAGGCCTCGCGGCTGCGCGCCACCGTGAGGTGGGGCTTGTAGTGCCGGTGCTCCCCCATGTCGACGCCCGACTTCCGCCCCGCCGCCTCCGCGCGGTCGGCCAGCAGGCGCAGCGCGTTCACCTCACCGGCGGCGCCCGCCCACAACGCCCGCCCGTGCCCGAACTGCCCGCCGCCGCGCACCGCCAGTGCGAACGCGTCCGTGCGGTGGGCGGCCCGCGCCAGCCGCTCCGACAGTTCCGGTACGACGTCCTCGTCGACCTCGCCGTAGAAGGCGAGGGTGAAGTGCCAGCCGGGTACGCCGGTCCAGCGCAGCCCGTCCGCACCCGGCAGCCTCCTCAACGCGGCCACCGTGTCGGCGAGTTGCTCGGAGACGTCCTCGGGAGGCAGTACGGCGGCGAACAGTCTGACGGTGTTCGTGGCACTCGTGGCACTCATGGCGCTCACCGTACTCACGCCACGGAGGTCACCGTCTCCCGCCGGCCCTCGTCCTGCACTTCTTGCACGTCCTGCGCATCTTTCGCGTCCTGCTCTGCTTCTTCCCGCCGCTTGACGAGGCTGACGCGCGGATGTCCGGAGTTCCAGTCGGCGGAGACCTTCAGGCCACCCACCCGGGCCAGGACCAGGCCGACCGTCAGGGCGGCGGCCGTCGCGACGATGCCGCCGAAGGCGAGGCCGACCCGGGGGCCGTACGCGTCCGTGATCCAGCCGACCACCGGTGCGCCCAGCGGCGTACCGCCCATGAAGACCATCATGAACAGGGCCATGACCCGGCCGCGCATGGCCGGGTCGGTGGCCATCTGGACCGAGGTGTTCGCGGTGACGTTGACCGTGAGGCCGGCGATCCCGATCGGCACCATCAGCAGCGCGAACAGCCACAGGGACGGGGCGATCGCGGCCACGATCTCCAGCGCGCCGAAGGCCACGGCCGCCGCGACGAGGACGCGCAGCCTCGCCGTACCGCGCCGGGCGGCGAGCAGGGCGCCGGCCAGTGAGCCGACCGCCATCAGGGTGTTGAAGAGGCTGTACGCGCCGGCGCCCGCGTGGAAGACATCGTCCGCGTAGGCCGAGAGGACGACCGGGAAGTTGAAGCCGAAGGTGCCGATGAACCCGACGAGGACGATCGGCCAGACCAGCTCGGGCCGCCCGGCGACATAGTGCAAGCCCTCGCGCAGTTGCCCCTTGGCGCGCGGCGCCCGCTCCACGGCGCGCAGTTCGCGGCCGCGCATGAGCAGCAGGGCGGCGATGGGGGCGACGAAGGACAGTCCGTTGACGAGGAAGGCCCAGCCCGTGCCTACGCCGGTGATCATCACACCGGCGACGGCGGGTCCGACGAGGCGCGCGGACTGGAAGTTCGCGGAGTTGAGGCTCACGGCGTTCTGGAGCTGTCCGGGCTCGACCATCTCGGACACGAAGGACTGCCGGGCCGGGTTGTCGACGACCGTGGCGAGACCGACGGCGAAGGCGGCGAGGTAGACGTGCCAGACCTCGACGCCACCCGTGAGGGTCAGTGCGGCGAGCGCGAGGCCGGTGACGGCCATCATCGTCTGCGTGACGAGCAGCGTGGGCCGCTTGGGCAGCCGGTCGACGAGGACACCGCCGTACAGACCGAAGAGGAGCATCGGCAGGAACTGAAGCGCCGTCGTGATGCCGACGGCGGTCGACGAGCCGGTGAGGCTGAGAACCAGCCAGTCCTGGGCGATGCGCTGCATCCAGGTGCCGATGTTGGAGACGACCTGGCCGAGGAAGAAGAGGCGGTAGTTCCGGACCTTCAGCGAACTGAACATCGCGGCGCGGGAGCCGGCGCGGGGGGACTCCGCCCCGTCGGAAGGCGCGGGGAGACCGGCAGACGGCTCCGGGGAATCAGCGGGCGCGGGGCGCCCGACGGATGCGGAGGATGCGACGGTCACGACGGGCGTCACGGGTGCGGCGGGCGTCACGGGTACGGAGGAAGCCACGGGCGCCACGGGATTCGTGGGAATCACCGGCGCGGTGGAAGTGACAGGCACCGCGGAAGTCACCGGCGCGGTGGAAGGAACAAGTACCGCAGGAGTCACGGGCGCGGTGGGACGGGGAGCGGGCTGGGGGTCGTGGGTGGCTGGTGCGGGTGCGGAGTCTGCTCCGGTTCCCGAACTCAAAGGTAATCGCCTCCTTGCTGGGTCCTGCTTTACAGATGCGCGAGCTTCTCCAGTACGGGGGCGGCGGCGCGCAGTTTGGCCCACTCGTCCTCGTCCAGGTCCTCGACCAGACCGGCCAGCCAGGCGTTCCGCCTGCGGCGGCTCTCTTCGAGCATCGCCTCGGCCGTCTCGGTCTGGGTGACGACCTTCTGGCGCCGATCCTCGGGATGCGGCTCCAGCCGGACCAGGCCCTTGCCTTCCAGCAACGCGACGATACGAGTCATGGAGGGCGGCTGCACATGCTCCTTGCGGGCCAGCTCGCCCGGCGTGGCCGAGCCGCAGCGGGCAAGGGTGCCCAGCACCGACATCTCGGTGGGGCTCAGCGACTCGTCGACGCGCTGGTGCTTGAGTCGGCGCGAGAGGCGCATCACGGCGGAGCGCAGTGAGTTCACAGCGGCAGCGTCGTCGCCATGGGTTAGGTCCGGCATGTTCTTTAGCCTAACTCATTACTCTGACTAAAGACCACTCGCGACGCGCCGAATCGCCCGTGACAAGGGCCACTGAACCTCCACATCACCCGTACGAGTGAATCGACAGCAAAAAGCCCCCCGCCGCCCCGCATCGGCCCGCGACCCTCGTCTCCATGGGGACCAACGTGCTCAGCCTGCGGATAGACGGGGAGCTGCTCGACCGGCTCCGGGACCATGCGGCGAAACGGGGAATGAGCGTTCAGGACTACGTGGTCCAGACGCTCATCCGGAACGACTTCGACGAGCGGTTCCAGAGCGCGGTCGAGGAGACGGAGAGGTTCTACGGGGTGCCGTGAGACACCCCGCAGGACACGGTCGGTCGGGGGTAGTCGCAGGTCAGAGCAGGCCCAGGGCCGGCATCAGGTAGTAGAACCCGAAGACGGCGGCGACGACGTACATGGCGACCGGGATCTCGCGCCCGCGACCGGCCGCCAGCCGCAGCACCACGAAGGTGATGAAGCCCATGCCGATGCCGTTGGTGATCGAGTAGGTGAAGGGCATCATCACCATCGTCACGAAGGCCGGGACGGCGATGGTGTGGTCGGCCCAGTCGATCTCCCTGACCGAGCCGGCCAGGATCAGGAAACCGACGGCGAGCAGGGCCGGGGTCGCCGCCTGGGAGGGCACCATCGTGGCGACGGGGGTCAGGAACAGCGCGACGACGAAGAGCGAACCGGTGACGACGTTCGCGAACCCGGTGCGGGCCCCCTCCCCCACCCCGGCGGTGGACTCGACGAAGCAGGTGGTGGCGGAGGAGGAGCTGGCGCCACCGGCGGCGACGGCGATGCCGTCCACGAAGAGCACCTTGTTGATGCCGGGCATGTTGCCCTGGGCGTCGGTCAGTCCGGCCTCGTCGCTGACGCCCATGATCGTGCCCATCGCGTCGAAGAAGCACGAGAGCAGGACGGTGAAGACGAAGAGGGTGCCGGTCAGCACGCCGACCTTGTCGAACCCGCCGAAGAGACTGACCTTGCCGATGAGCCCGAAGTCGGGGCTGGCGACCGGATTGCCGGGCCACTTGGGTGTGGTGAGCCCCCAGGAGGGCACGGTCGCGACCGCGTTGATGACAACGGCCAGCACGGTCATGGCGACGATCGAGATCAGGATCGCGCCGGGCACCTTGCGGGTGATCAGCGCGAGGGTGAGCAGGACACCCAGGACGAAGACGAGTACCGGCCAGCCGTCGAGACGACCGTCCCCGCCGAGCTGCAGCGGCACGGTGGTATGCGCTGCGTCCGGGATCCGGGTCACGAACCCGGAGTCGACGAGCCCGATCAGCATGATGAACAGCCCGATGCCGATCGCGATGCCCTTGCGCAGCCCGAGCGGCACGGCGTTCATGACGCGCTCACGAAGCCCCGTGGCGACGAGCAGCATCACGATGAACCCGGCGAGTACGACCATTCCCATGGCGTCCGGCCAGGACATGCGCGGTGCGAGCTGGAGCGCGACGACGGTGTTGACCCCGAGTCCGGCCGCGAGCGCGATGGGCACGTTGCCGACGACGCCCATGAGCAGCGTGGTGAAGGCGGCGGTCACGGCGGTGGCGGTGACCAGCTGGCCGTTGTCGAGCTGATGGCCGTACATGTCCTTGGCGCTGCCGAGGATGATCGGGTTCAGCACGATGATGTAGGCCATCGCGAAGAAGGTGGCGAACCCGCCGCGGACCTCACGGGACAGCGTGCTGCCCCGCTCCGAGATCTTGAAATGGCGGTCGAGGGCACCGGGGGCCCGGGAGGGAGCCTTGGCAGGGGCCGAGGTGGACATGTAGAGCTCGTGTTTCTGTTGGCGTGTTGGAGATTCATACGAAAGAAAAGAGCCAGGCTCAAGTCGTTTCAGTATGAACATATGAGGTCGGAATGGCCATCTCCGCGCGTAGACCCTTGCAGTACAAGAGCCGACCAAGGGAGCCATGGGCGTGCGGAGCACCCGCCGGGCAGCCTCGTAAGCTGTGCGCATGGCGAAGTGGACACCGAAGCACGAGGCGCCGGAGCCCCTGGAGGGTCCCGTCGTCGCCACCATCACAGGCCTCACCACCCTCTGGTTCGTCCTCTTCCTGGCCCAGCTCCCCTTCTACGGCTGGTACGAGGACCACAACCACGAGTGGTGGATCTGGACGTGCCTCGCGGGCACGGGCCTGGGCCTGATCGGCATCTGGTACGTCCGGGGGCGGGACGCGGCGATCAAGAGGACGCGGTCGGAGTAGGCATTTCAGTCCGGGCCGGCACCATCCGGCCCGTCCGGCGCTTGAGGACGAGGCCCCTCCAGGGCCGAAGCGGGGGTCTGGGGGCGCAGCCCCCGGGGACGGGACGGGCAAGGGCGGCGGGGGCGAACCCAACCCACCGCCACCCCCACCCGCCGACCCCCTACGCACCTCCGACTACAACCACCGCACCACTCCTCACCCCACCCCTCCTCCCCAGGTCGGATCTTTGCCCCACTCACCGGGTGAAGCCCCAAATCCGCACGTACCGTCGAACACATGACGCACATCGACGCCGGCGCCGAACTCGATCCAGTGCACCCCGTCCCGCTCCCCGGCGCCGCGCCGGGCACCCCGGCCGACGGAGGCGCACCAGGCGAGGGCCGCCCCCGCGCCCAGGGCCTCACCGCCACCGAGGTCGCCGACCGCGTCGCCCGCGGCGAGATCAACGACATCCCGGTACGCAGCAGCCGCAGCATCGCCGAGATCGTCCGTGCCAACGTCTTCACCCGGTTCAACGCGATCATCGGCGTGCTCTGGCTGATCACGATGTTCGTCGCCCCGTTCCAGGACACCCTGTTCGGCTACGTCATCCTCGCCAACACCGGCATCGGCATCATCCAGGAGTGGCGGGCGAAGAAGACCCTCGACTCCCTCGCCGTGATCGGCGAGGCCAGGCCGACGGTCCGACGCGACGGCGTCGCCACAGCGGTGAGCACCTCCGACATCGTCCTCGGGGACCTCATCGAGATCGGCCCCGGCGACAAGATCGTCGTGGACGGGGAGTGCGTCGAGGCCGACGGCCTGGAGATCGACGAGTCGCTGCTCACCGGTGAGGCCGACCCCGTCGTCAAACAGCCCGGCGACCCGGTCATGTCGGGCAGTTTCGTCGTCGCGGGCGGCGGCGCCTTCACGGCCACGAAGGTCGGGCGCGAGGCGTACGCGGCCCAACTCGCCGAAGAGGCCTCACGTTTCACGCTCGTCCACTCGGAACTCCGTACCGGAATCTCGACGATCCTCAAGTACGTGACCTGGATGATGCTGCCGGCCGCGATCGGCCTGTGCATCACCCAACTGGTCGTCAAGGACAACGACTTGAAGGACTCGATCGCCCGCACGGTGGGCGGCATCGTCCCGATGGTCCCGGAGGGGCTGGTCCTTCTCACCTCCGTCGCCTTCGCGATCGGTGTCATCCGGCTCGGCCGACAGCAGTGCCTCGTACAGGAGTTGCCCGCGATCGAGGGCCTCGCGCGCGTCGACACGGTCTGCCTGGACAAGACGGGCACGCTGACCGAGGGCGGCATGGACGTGACCGAGCTGCGCTCCCTGGGCGGCAGCGACGAGACCTACGTACGGCGGGTCCTGGGTGCGCTCGGCGAGTCCGACCCCCGCCCGAACGCCTCCCTCCAGGCCATCATCGACGCCTATCCGGACAGCGAGGACTGGCGCTGCACCGAGTCGCTGCCGTTTTCCTCGGCGCGCAAGTACAGCGGCGCGTCGTTCAGTGAGGGCAACGGGGAGACGAGCACCTGGCTGCTGGGCGCCCCGGACGTACTGCTGTCCTCCGCGGACCCGGCCCTCTCCGAGACGGACCGCCTCAACCAGGCCGGCCTGCGCGTCCTCCTCCTCACCCGCACCACCCGCGAACTCGACCACCCGGAGGTGGCCACCGGTACGACCCCCACCGCCCTGGTCGTCCTGGAGCAGCGTCTGCGCCCCGACGCGGCGGACACGCTTCGCTACTTCGCCGAGCAGGACGTCGACGCGAAGGTCATCTCGGGCGACAACGCGGTGTCCGTGGGCGCGGTGGCCGGCAAACTGGGCCTGACCGGCTCGACGGTGGACGCCCGCCAACTCCCCTCTTCCCAGGACGACATGGCGAAGGCGCTCGACGAGGGGACGGTCTTCGGCCGGGTCACCCCGCAGCAGAAGCGGGACATGGTGGGCGCGTTGCAGTCACGCGGGCACACGGTGGCGATGACGGGCGACGGCGTGAACGACGTACTGGCCCTGAAGGACGCCGACATCGGCGTGGCCATGGGATCGGGCTCGGAGGCGACACGGGCCGTGGCCCAGATCGTCCTCCTCAACAACAGCTTCGCGACACTGCCGTCGGTGGTGGCGGAGGGCCGCAGGGTCATCGGCAACATCACACGCGTGGCGACCCTGTTCCTCGTGAAGACGGTCTACTCGGTGCTCCTGGCCGTCCTGGTGGTCTGCTTCCAGGTCGAATACCCGTTCCTCCCACGCCACTTGACCCTGCTCTCCACCCTGACGATCGGCGTCCCGGCCTTCTTCCTGGCCCTGGCCCCCAACAAGGAACGCGCGAAACCCCACTTCGTACGGCGGGTCATGCGCTACTCGATCCCGGGCGGCCTGCTGGCGGGGGTGGCAACCTTCGCCAGCTACCTGATTGCCCGTCACTACTACACGGGCGAGGGCGCGTTGGACGCGGAGACGAGTGCCGCGACCCTCACCCTGTTCCTGATCTCCATGTGGGTGCTGGCGATCATCGCCCGCCCCTACACCTGGTGGCGGATCGTCCTGGTGGCATCGATGGGCGCGGGATTCCTGGTGGTACTCGTCGTGCCGCAGCTCCAGGAGTTCTTCGCGCTGAGGCTGGTGGGCACGACGATGCCGTGGATCGCGGTGGGTATCGCGGCGGTGGCGGCGGCCACCCTGGAGATCCTGTGGAGGTGGGTGGACCGCCGCTTCCCGGCATGAGCCTTACACCGAGGTTTACTTCACGTCGATGAAGTCCGCGGCGGCGCTCGCGCCCACGGTGGTCGTGGTACCCGCGAAGACGTACCGGAAGAAACCGTCGGCGGTCGCCTTGACGGTGGTCTTCAGGTCACCCTTGGTGGTCGTCTTGATGGTCTTGACGACGGTGTAGGTGCTGGTCCCGTTCTTGCGGAACTGGAGCTGCACCGGCTGGGTCGCGTACCCGGTGTAGTTGGGCCCGTCCCAGTTGGCGCGGGTCAGCTTGCCGGTGACCGTGATGGTCTTGCCCTTGACGACCGGCTCCGGGGTGGCGTTGACCGTCAGCTTGGAGACGCGGCGGACGGTGGTGGTGCCGAGGTCGCCCTGCTGGGCGATGCCGACCTTGGAGGGGTCGAAGTCCTCGCCCTCGGGGTCCTGCCCGTTGAAGGCGATGGCCAGGGCGCCGGCCGTCCAGCGGGCACCGGCGTCGGTGTTGGTCAGGTCGCCCTCACCGGGGTAGATGTCGAGGTTGGCCTTGCAGTTGGCGGTCGTCGTGGACGTCTCGGTGCAGGTGCCGGCCTTCTCACCGAAGATCACGTTCTCCGGCTTCGTGAAGTCGCCCCGGTACAGGTACGGGCCACTGTCGAAGTCGGAGGCCTTGATGTTGACCTCGGTGCCGTGGGTCAGCGTGTAGGTGACCGGAACGACGAGGTGACCGCCGGCGCCGGCGTTGATCGACTTGGCGACCTTGAAGTTGGAGAAGGAGACGTTCAGCTTGGACGGCTCGGCGGCGGCGACCGGCGAGGTGATGAACGCGGTCTTGCCGCTGGCGCCCAGGATCTTCGCGACGGTCGCGCGGTAGGCGGAGTCGCCCCCGGAAGCGTGGACATCGGCCTGTGCGGCCGGCACGGCGAGAGCGGAGAGGGCCAGGGCGCCGGAGACGGCGGCCACGGTGGCACGTATACGCATGCGTGTTCCCCACATGGAGAAGGGACCCGGCGACGATCGCGCGCATGGCGCGCGCCCACCCCGGGGCCCAGGTGATCGTGGAGCCTGATGGCCCCCATGATCAGATTCGTGACGGGAGCGGTTGGTTGTGCGGAGGGGACGTAATTTTGCGCACGTCTTACACATGGGCCCGCCGCCGGCCCCGGGAACACGGGGGCCGACGACGGTTGCACACACTTCGCCCGACCAGCAGACGATTTGGAACACTTAACACCTGTACGGGACCTACCGCGCCGGGCCTGCCGCTCGCCGGGCACCGCGCGGGCCGGGCCGCGTCCGCGTGGGTGCGGTCAGTCGATCGCGCGCACCACCAGCCGTACGACTCCCATGACTCCTCGCCCGATCCACCCGAGCAGTCCTGTCTCCACAGCCAGCTCGGCAGCGTCCGCGGCCGTGTCACCCCGCTCCGACCGGGAAGGGCACCGGGAACAGGAACGGGGCCAACGGCGCTTTCCCGCACCGCACTTCCGACACACCGCCATAACCTCGTCCCCTCCCTGGCTCCGTTTACTTCACGCCAAACTCAGCGTCCTACTTCACGTCGATGAAGTCGGGCGCGGCACCGAGGGCGCCGGTGGTCGCCGTCCCCGTGAAGACGTACCGGAAGTACCCGTCGGCGGTCGCCTTGACGGTGGTCTTCAGGTCGCCCTTGGTGGTCGTCTTGATGGTCTTGACGACGGTGTAGGCGCTGGTCCCGTTCTTACGGAACTGCAACTGCACCGGCTGACCGGCGTACCCGGTGTAGTTGGCGCCGTCCCAGTTGGCGCGGGTCAGCTTGCCGGTGACGGTGATGGTCTTGCCCTTGACGACCGGCTCGGGCGTGGCGTTGACCGTCAGCTTCGCGGCGCGCAGGAGGCTGGGGCCGGCGATGAGGTCCTTCTCCACGACGCCGACCTTGGTGGCGTCGAAGTCGTCGCTGCCGAGGTCCTGACCGTTCCAGGCTTCGGCGTACGCGAACGCCTTCCACTTTCCGGCGGTCTCGTTGAAGAGGTCCCGGGTCGGGTGGATCACGATGGACTGGGTGCAGTTGGCGACGGTCGTCGACTTGGCCGTGCAGTGGGCCCAGTCGTCACCGAACAGCCCGAAGTCGGAATCGACGTACGTGGCGCCGTAGTACAGCTCGACGTCGGTGAAGAAGTCCTCGGCGGTGATGTCGACATCGGCACCGTGGGTCAGCGTGTAGGTGATCGGCACGGTGATCGTGCCGGTGATGCCCGCCACGATCGCCTTGCCATTGTTGATCTTGATGTTGGAGAAGGAGGCGTTCAGGGCGTACGGCACGCCGGGATCGTCAGCGGCGGCCGAGGTACTGAACGCGGACTTGCCGGAGTCGGCCCGGCCGGCCGCAAGGACCTTGGCGGCGTCGGCCCGGGACACCGAGCTGTCGGCCTGCGCGGCCGGCACGGCAAGGGCGGAGAGGGCCAGGGCGCCGGAGACGGCGGCCACGGTGGCACGTATACGCATGCGTTTCCCCAAGTGGAGAAAGGGGGCCCGATGATGGTCGTCCTCGCGGGTTGTCGTCACACCGGGGGCCCAAGTGATCGTTGAGTCAGTTGACCCGCATGCTCAGATTCACGAGGGGCGGGAATGGTTGTACGGGTGGTGCAGATTTCTGTACCACTCTGCACATGAGGTCCAGCACCATGATGCCCACTTGTGGTTTGTCCCGTACGGAACGCCGTTCCGTACGGGACAAACCACAAGTCGAATACTCACGACGGGCGGCCCTACACGGATGGCCACACAGTTCGGCTCACTGCCAGTCCACCATTGCCGGCGCCGACATAGAGCAGCAGGTCGCCAGCAGTACGCATGGCAGCAATGCCGACCTTGCCAGCGCGCCGTTGAAGCCGCCGTCCAGGACGAGGCGTCCACTCGTCCACGTCCTATAGGGCCACGTGGAGCGAGGCTGGCCGAAGGAACCGTCAGTCTTGCCCAGGTAGAGATATACAACGCGCCATCGGCGGAGACAGCTGCGATGTCATCCCCACCGTCCCCGTTGAAGTCAGCCGTGACGATGCGCTTCTTCTTCACACCGCCGCCGACGCGGCAGTGGAGGCCACTTGCCAAGCGGGCCACTCCAGCGCCGCCACCTTGGACGCGGTGACGAGCGCCGCACCGCTGACGCTCTTCCTGATCTCGATGTGGGTACTGGCGATCGTCGCCCGACCCTACACATGCTGGCGGATCGTCCTGGTCGCCACCAGAGGCGGGACGTTCTGCTGATGCTCGTCGCGCCGTGGCTGCAGAACCTCTTCGCGCCGAAGCTGGTCGGGGTGACGATGCCACGGATCGCGATGAGGACCGCGGCGGTTGCGGCGGCCGCCCTGGAGTTCACGTGGAAGTGGGTCGCCCGGCCGCTTACCGGCGTAAGCGTTGCGGCCGAACTTCGACTGCAGCGCTTGTGGCCAGTCGTGCAGCTCCACTCACCCCTGAAGGGGTGCATTTCGGCGACATCATCCTTGATCTCTCCATATATCCATTACTGAATGCACACATTCGGCCATTCCATGATCACTATCAGTCAAATGAGATTTGCTCAGCTTTCGACCATTGAACGATCACCTAAGATCCACTTTCCGCTGACGTTCATCGGAACTTCCTATGAGCTGCACAGTCGGCGGACAGACAGGGGGAGAACGAGTGGCGATCAAACGGAAGACGATCTTCGCCATCGGAGCTGCGACTACAGCTCTGGTCGCAACCGCCACGGTCGTTCAGGCGGCCTACACCGACAACATGTATCCGACCGCCAACTACAGCCCGACCTGCCGGGACGGCGACATGGGCGACACCTTTTGCCAGACCGACAACAAGACGCTGACGGTCTACAGAGAGGGCAGTCTGACCTCAGCTGAGAAGAACACCATCGCGCGTGCGGTAAAGGACTACTACGGGCCGACCGACCTCACGGTGAAGATCGAGTCCAGAGGCGTCTACGCCGGCGGCGCCGAGACGGACGTCATCTACAAGGCGAAGACCCTGGCGAGGGGGAAGATCGGCATCACCTGGTGCGACGATGCCGTCACCTCACGGAAGTGCGACCAGCACTACATCGCTTTCAACAAGGACCATCACAGCATCGGCGCGGTCAACAAGTCGGACGCCTGCCACGAGACCGGCCACGCCGTCGGTCTGACGCACGGCCCCAACGGCAGCCCCGCCAAGGATATTGACGACGACCGGCTCGGCTGTATGTCGTACAACGACGTCTACGGACTCGGCGCAAGCAACAAAGAGAACATCAACTCGACTTACTGAAGTCCGATCCGGGGGGATCTCGTGGCAATGACCACAAGAACGAAAATCACGGGGGCTGTGCTGGGCGCTGTCCTGGCCGGTTCCGCCGCACTCGTGCCATTCGTCGACGATGCGCGCGGGCAGCACGAGAGCCGGGCAAACGACATCCTCATCGCCGAGTCGAAGGACGCCATACCCTCGACCACCGGCACCGACTGGGTGTCGTACGGCGACCACGCCGCAGTCGTTCAGGTGACGGCCGAGCATGAAATGCCGGCCGACGAGGAGGAGATCGCAGCCGGCGAGGGGTATCTGTCGCGGACGGTCGACCTTGATGTCAAGGAACGTGTGTGGTCTCGCGCCGGGGTCACGGCTCTGCCGAGCACGCTGACCATCGTCGCGGACGGCTGGTCGTTCAAGGGAGACACAAAGACCCGGGTGGGGTCGCACGAGGCCTCGCGGCTCGAAGTCGGACACAACTACCTGGTCTCGCTCGCCCACTTCTCCGATGGCGAGTGGTCGACGTTGGGTACCGGCGGTATCCTTCCCTACGACAACAGCGAAATCGGGCAGGGCGAGTACGAGGGCAGCACCGTCTCCGCCACCGCATACCGCGCGGTGCTAAAGGCAAAGCTGGTTTCCGGCTCCGAGGAACCCCTTGCCTACCGGGCCGCCGCCAGCAAGGCGAGCAGTGTCAAAACGTTCCTGACGAACGCAACGCCCGACCCGACCGCCGCGGCGAACTACAACCTCGACGCGGTGGCCCGAGCCAAGCTGGTGTACAAGGCCGCGTTGGCGGCCGCGAGGGCAAAGGACACCTTCTGCAGCGTGGCTGCGCCACTCGCGACCGCGGCTGGGAGCAAGTACACGCCCGGTGAGCTCTCCGACATCCTCGTGGACCTCGCGGGCATGTCCGACACATCGGCCGAGAAATGGAACCTGACGCTCTACGCTGCGCAGCTGCGCAGCGACACGGGCAGCGCGACGACCTGGACCGGGAGTGGGCAGCGCGGGCGCTCGGCGACCCAGATCGAGCAGGCATGCACCATCGACGTGGGCAACCTCCTGCCCAACGACACGGGCGACACCGAGTGAACACCACCGGCTGACGGCACAGCAGCCGCCTGACCCGGGGTTGCACCACCCGCGCTGAGCCGTGGCCCGAACTCTCGGGCCACGGCTCAGCCGTACGCCGGATCACAGAGGTGGGCCACTTCGGGTGAACGAACTCGGCCCTCACAGCGTCACAGTGACGACCTGTGTCGGACCGAAGAGAGGAAACGTCTTGACGATCACCGCCCGTACGAAGATCACGGGAGCCGTACTGGGGGCGTCGGCCGTCGCCGCTACGCTCTTGCTCGTCCCGTTGGGTGGCGATCCCGACGAGCGCGAACCCGGCCGAAGTGTCGTGCTCTCGGACACCAAGGAGGCGGTGCCCTCCGGCTCGGCAACCGACTGGGTATCGTACGCGGACCAGGTCGCCGTGGTCCGGGTGACGGCCGAACACGAGCGGCGTGATTCGGGCGATGTCGACGAGGGGGGCGAGGAGTACCTGCCGAGGTCGGTGGACCTGCGGATCGCGGGGCGCGTGTGGGAGCGGTCCGGCGCGTCGGCTCTGCCCGACAGCATCTCGATCACCGTCGACGGATGGCAGACAAAAGGGGCCGGACGCGTCCGTGTGGGCTCTCACAACACGTCACGCCTCGAAGTCGGCCACGACTACCTGATCGCCTTCGCCCGCTTCTCCGACGGAGTCTGGTCACCGCTGGGATCCGGCGGTGTCCTGCCCTACGACAACAACCGGGTCGGCGAGGGGGAGTTCGAGGGGGAGGTTGTCACCGTGGACGCCTATCGCTCGGTGATGCGGCGGCAGCTCGTCGCCGGCGAGGAAGAACCCATGGCCTTCCGGGCCGCGGGCCAGCCGACCTCCGGCGTCGGGAAGCTCCTCCGAGGCACCGCTCCGGACCCTGAGGTGGCGCAGTACTTCGGCCTGGACGCGGTGGCCCGCCACGAGAAGGTCACGGGAGTGGCCGATACCTCGGACACCTTCTGTTCCGTCGCGTCTCCACTGGCGGTTTCGGAGAAGAGCCGCTATACCCCGGACGAGCTGGCGTCCGTCCTGAGGGATCTCGCCGCGATGGCGAGCAAGAGCGTCGCCCCCTCCCTGCACGCGTACGCGGACTCGCTCCAAACGGGCGACGGCACCTCCGCCACAGTCGACAACTCCGCCCGCAAGGCATCCATCGCGACCATCGAGCGAGAGTGCGGAATCGAGGTGGGAGAACTCCTGTCGAACGACACGGACTCCAAGGAGTGACCACCCGCTGAGCAGAGGGACGGGGGTCTGTCTTCCCCTGGGGGCGGTGGCTGTCACTTCAGGAGACCGCTCACTTCACGTCGACGTAGACACCCGTGGCGATACCCGCGGTGGACGTGATGCCCGCGTAGCTGAAGCGGTAGTAGCCGTTGACCTAGGACTTGGCTGTGTCTTGTTTTCCCACGTCACGGTCTCCGTGGTGAAGGAACCCCGGTAGACGTACGCGTCGACGAAGAATTCGTCGGCGGTGATGTCGGCCTCAGCGCCGTAGGTCAGCGTGAAGATGAGCGGGACAGAGACATGACCCGTGGTCCCGAGCTTGACGGCCACGGTGACATGTATGCGCATACGTGTCACCAGTGATAGTTGAGCCGGTCGACCCGCGTGCTCAGATCTGCGACGGGCGGGATGGATGCACTGCGGGCGAAGATCCAACACCTGCCTGGCACGTAACATCCGTCACCTTCCACTGAAAGGTTCAGAAGTGAGGTTCCTCATCTCCCGCTATGCGAACGGCGCCGACACCCCGGACTCGGTCGCGGACGTCTTCGCCCTGAGTGTGGACGACGCGTCCGAACTGCTCGGCATTCCGCCCGCCCGCATCACCGACGTGTACCCGCTGAAAGGCGCACAGGCAGAGGCGTTCCGGCGGCTGACCGGGATCGGTCTCGATCTGGACCGCTACGAGTACTTCCTCGAAGCCGAGGCCGACTGAGCGGAGCCCGAAACGCAAAGGCCGGCGCCGCCCTGGCTGGGCGGCTCCGGCCTTCGTTCGTCACTTGTCGTTCGTCATTCGTCGTACGAGCCCTGCAGCCCGCACTCCGCCTACTTCACGTCGATGACATCCCCGACAGCGTTGATCGGCGCCGTCGTCGAGGAGCCCGCGAACGCGAACCGGTACGTACCGTCGACCGTCGCCTTGACCGTGGTCTTCAGGGCGCCGGCGGCACCCGCCTTGACCGTCTTGACGGTGGTGAAGGTGGTGGCGCCCTTCTTCTTGAACTGGAGCGTCACCGGGGCGTTGACGTAGCCCGTGTACTTACCGGTGTTCCAGTTGGCGCGGGTCAGGGTGCCCTTGACCGTGATGGTCGCGCCCTTGCGGACCGGCTCCGGGGTGGCGTCGGTGTTGAGCTTCGAGTGGAACTTGACCTGGGTCGTGCCGAGGTCGCCCTGGGCCTTGTATTCGCCCCCGTCCGAGATGGCGACGGCGACGGCGCCCACCTTCCACGTGCGCGCGTCCGTGTTCCGGAGCCTGGCGTCGTCTCCGCTGGTGTTCAGGGCGAAGGTGGACTTGCAGCTGGCGGTGGTCGACGAGGTGGCCGTGCAGGTAGCGGGGTCGTCGCCGCCGAGGCGGACCTTGTTCACGTCGACGGGCCCCACGTAAAGGAACGGAAGGACCATGAGCTTGTCCGAGCTGATGTCCGTCCCGGCGGCGTACTTGAACGTGTACGTCACCGCCACGGAGGTGGTCCCCGTGGCCTTGGCGACGATCGGCTTGCCGTTGTTGATCGTCACCTTGGTGAAGGTGACATCGGGCGCCGCAGCGGCCTGCGCGGCAGGCACGACGAAGGCGGAGAGGGCCAGGGCGCCGGTGACGGCGACCACGGTGGCACGTATGCGCATGCGTTTCCCCAAGTGGAGAAGGGGGGCCCGGTGGTGCACATCCGTACGGAGTCCGTCCGCACCACGCGCAGTCGCACCCGGGCCCAAGTGATCTGGGAGTCTCTTGACTCGCACGCTCAGATCCGTGACGGATGGGAATGGTTGTACGGAAGTTGCGGAATGTTGCACCGACCGCGGAGATTTTGCCTTCGCGTTACCGTCGCAGGGCGAGGCCTGTCGGCCGACGGCCCGGCGCGGACACCCCTCCGGCGTCCGCGCCCGCCCACCAGCCTTCTCGCCCCAGAGACTCGGACCGAGCCCCCGCCTCCGCTTCCGCCTCAGTCGAACCAGCGATCCCGCGCCAGCTCCGTCGTCCGCGACGGGTCCTCGATCAGTGCCGCCACCTCGAACCGCCGCGGCCACTGTCCGGCCGCCCAGGCGAGGCCCGCCGCGACGCCCTCCAGCGTCGAGGCGTGCACCACGCCGTCCCGGGTCCGCCGCCAGTCCAGCTCCACGCCGTCGACGACGAGCTCCTCGTGCTCGACGTACGTGGCCGGCGTCGCCGGACCAAGCAGTACCCGTACCGACTCAGGTACGTCGTGCTCCGATCCCTCCGACGTCACCTCGCCCGTCACCGACTCGCTCAGCCGCCGTACCTGGAACAGCTCGGCCAGCTCGGCCGCCCTCGCCGGGCGTACGGGGAGCAGCGGCACCCCCGCCGTGAACGGCAGCAGGTCGGGTGAGTCGACGACCACCGCGTCGGCCGCGTCCACGACCTCCACGTGCCCGTCGACCACGGCCCGCAAGTCGTCTGGCAGCGTGACCTGTTCCGGGTCGAGGTCGGCCAACGCCCCGTAGAGAGCGTGCAGTTGGGCCCCGCTCACCTCGCGGTCGGGATCGGCGAGGCGGTCCAGCAGTTCGGCGGCGCCGCCCGGCTCGTCGAGGAGGGCGGCCACCGACGTCCGTACGCCCAGCGCCCGCAGCACCTGCTCGTCGTCGAACCCGGTGGCGTCGGCCTCCTCGTACAGGCCGCGCAGGAGCGGGTCTCCGCCGGCCGCCAGCAGACCGGCGGGGCGCCTCCCGTCCAGCACCGGGTTTCCGCGCAACCACCATGCCGTGTACGGCCGTACGAGCTCATGCGTGCCGTCGGGCAGCAGCACGCGCACCGGCTGGACGATCGCGTCCCGCAGGGGCGGCCGGGCCAGGAGGGCGAGGGCCTGGGGCCAGCGGTCGTCGTCGACCAGGTCCAGATCGCGTACGGCGACCAGTTCGGTGGCGACGGGAGGCACGGGCGAGTCGGGGAAGCGGTCGAGGATGTCTTCGCTCCACACGTCCACGGCGTCGAGCAGGCCCGGGTCGTCGGGTTCGGCGAAGTCGCTGTCCCGGGGCTCCAGTTCGTCCGGGTCGAGGACGACGTCGGTGGCGCGGACCAAGGCGAAGTTCGCCAGGACTCCACACGCGGCCAGCGGCTGCTCGCCCCACTTCTCCGCCAACTCGGCGTCCACCGTCGCCAGTTCGTCTTCCCTGATCACCTGGGCGAACGGGCTGCCGGGGAGGACGAGTTCACCGGCGGGGGACAGCTCGCCGTCCTCGTCGGGGAGGGCTAGGGCGCCCAGCCACGGCTCGTCGCCGGGTTCGAGGCCCGCGTCCCGCACGAGGGCGAGGACCGTGTCGGCCAACTCCTCGGCGTCGGGGGTGTCTTCGTCGTCCCACGACAGGCTGCGGGCGTCCTCGTCCAGCGAGCCGGCGACGGCGGCCCGCACCTGCGGGGTGGTGAGGACGGCCCTCGGGGTGGCCGGGAGGGCACCCAGCTTCTCCAGGAGGGGGTGTGCGGCCTCCTGGTGGGCGACCTTGAGGCCGAGGCGGGCGAGGGTCTCGGGTGCGGGGGCACCCTGCCCCTCCCCACCACCGGTGGGCAGCAGTACCTGCCGGGGGCCGATGGTCGTACGCCCGTCGGCGAGCGGCACGGGCAGCCCGGTCAGCCGGTCGGGGTCGACGCCGGCCAGGCTGTCGTACAGCCGGTGCCACCACTCGGGCGCCTTCTCCAGGCCGGCGAGCCGGTCGACGGCCTCGGTCAGGGGGACACGGGCGACTCCCAACGTCCTTAGTTCCACCCGGCGTTCGAGCCCGGCGGGCAGCAGCGTGGGCAGCACCTCGGCGAGCACACGCACGGTCTCGGACCCGGCGCCCTCGACGACCTCCGCGTCCCGGGGGCGCAGGGCGGAGGGCAGTTCGTCGTCGTCGCCCGGGTCGAGCGCGGGCGGGAGGAAGGCGGTGCGCGGCAGCCGTTCGAGGATCGCCTGGCGCAACTGCCCGTCCAGCTCGCTCTTGCCCAGCGGGCCGGGTACGAGCGCGATGATGCCCTCCCCCACCGGGTGCCAGTCGGCGAGGAGTTCGGTGTACGCGTCGGCGGCACGCTGCACCAGGAAGTCGGTGAGCGGGCCGGGTGCGGCATGCCGGCGGGCGGTGTCCAGCGGGAGCGAGGCGATGAGCAACGCCGGTACGCCCAGGGGCTCGTCGCTCGGCGTGGGCGCGTGCACGACGGGGCTGGTCCGGGGCGGTACGGGAGCCCCGTCCGCGTCGACGGGCACGGCCCAGGTGACCGACCAGTGCGGACGCAGCCGTTCCTCGACCGGTCGCCCGGCCAACAGGGCGGATTCCAGGGGCCCGTGGGCGGAGACGGTACGCCAACGGCTCGTACCGTCCCGGGAGTCCTCCACGAGGGTCAGGGCGCCGTCGGTACGGCGACCGAGGGTGCGCGTGCGCTCCCCCACCTCGATGACGACCTCCTCCAGCCCGGGCAGCGTCAGCAGCAGCGCGTCGTCGACGCCGCTCAGCAGCCGCTCCGCGAGATCCTCGGCGGCGGTGTCGCGCAACGGCAGGATGACAGCCGTGTCGTACGGCGTCGGCGCGGTGCCCTCGGCGGCGAACGGCAGCCGGAGGAGCGGCACATGGCCGTCGCGGCGCCGGATCTCGTCACCGAGTCCGGGGCTGTGCCGGGCGGTGTCGGCGGCCAGCTCGCGGGCCTCGGCGAGCGCCCACCGCACCCCGCCGTGCCGCCCGACGACGGCGGGCTCGTCGCTCACCGCGAGGACGGCGGCGAAGCCGACGCCGAACCGTCCGACGGCGCCCGTCCCCTTGCCGGCCTCCTCGGCGTCCCGCTTGGCGGAGGCGCGCAGCGTGGACAGGGACTCCACTCCGGTGGCGTCCAACGGGGCACCCGTGTTGGCGGCGACGAGGACACCGTCGCGAAGGGTGAGCCGGAGCCGGCCGGGCACTCCCGCCCGCGCCGCGGCATCCGCCGCGTTCTGGGCGAGCTCGACGACGAGCCGGTCCCGGTAGCCACCGAGGACGAGATCCTCCTCGGCGTTGGCATCCTCACGGAACCGGGCGGGGCTGGTGGCCCACGCGTCCAGAACACCCCGGCGCAGACGGGCCGTACCGAAAGGATCCGCGCCCTCAGCTGCCGGTCGCACGAACTTGCTCACGTACGTTCACTCTCCTCATCGGCGTGAGCAAGAAGGTACCCCGCGCCGGACAGGGCACCCGCCCACCGGACCCGGTCGGCCCCCGGGGGCCGCACACACCCCCAACACATCCGCACACATCCCGGGAGACACCAGGCCGTCACCGGCGCCCCTTACCATTCCCTGCGGATCGCGCCCGAGGCGGCGCCGGTCCGCGAACCAGGTACGCGGTACCTGTTCCTGAGGGGGGATTTCCGTGTTCGTGCTGTCCATACTGCTGCTCATAACGGCGGTCGTGCTGTTTCTCGTCGGCCGTGGCCGGGAGACCGGCGGCTGGAAGATCGGGGCGGCGCTCAGTGTCGTCGCCGCCGTGCTGGCCGGTGTCTTCTCGTGCGTCCATGTCGTGCGCGCCTACGAGGTCGGGGTACCGGTGACCTTCGGCAAGGTCGGGGAACCGCTGACCTCCGGTATCCAGTTCAAGTCTCCGTTCACCGACGTCACGTCCTTCTCCACCCGTCCCGTGGACCTCGACATGTACGGCAAGGACGTGGTCGAGGTCCGCTCGGCGCAGGGCGGGGTGCTGTACGCGGACGTCACCATCAAGTGGGCCGTCATCCCGGCCAGGGCTGTGGAGCTGTACCGGCTGGCGGGCAGTGAGGAGGCCGTCCAGGAGCGGCTGGTGGTGCCGGACAGCCGCGAGATCATCCGTAACGTCTTCGCGAAGCACACCAGCGAGGAGGGCTACGCCTCCGCCCGCGAACAGATCGGCTCCGAGATCGCCACCCTCGTCAAGGCACGTCTGGAACCGCGCGGGATCGACGTCACCAACGTCAATCTGCGCAACGTGAAGCCGTCGGACAAGCTGCAGGAGCAGATCGACAAGAAGATCCAGCAGGAGCAGGACACCGAGCGGGCCGTCGAGGCGGCGCGTACGGCCAAGGCGGAGGCCGAGCGCAAGCGGATCGAGGCGGAGGGCATCGCCCGCGCCAACGAGATCCTCGCGAAGTCGCTGAGCGACAAGGTGCTGTACAACCAGTGCCTGGAGGCCTACAAGGAAGCCGCCAAATACAACGCGGTGTACGCGGTGCCGTGCGGCACGGACGCGAACGGCACCCCGGTCATCGTGGACGGCACCAAGAAGTAGCCGGCCGGAGCCCGTGTGGGACGACCCCGCCGAACAGGCCTCGGCGGGGTCGCGCACTCTCCAGGAACCACCTGCCGGGAACTACGAGTGCCCGAGGTCCGCCACAGCCTCGTCCGCGTCCGTCCCGCCCACCGACACCGACCCGGAGTCGGCGGCGGGTCGCAGCGGGAACGGGTCCACGATCGTCTCGTCGATCACGTGCGGCGGCGGAACCGGCGGCTTCGGCATCACCGCTGCCTCCGAGTGCCCCCCGCAGCCGTACGCCAGGGAGACCACACGCCCGTCCGCCGGGGCGAACTCGTTCGTACACACGCCGAACGCCTGTCCGAGCGACCCGCCGATCGCCACCAGGAACCCGCAGCTCACGCACGTCGCCGGCGCGGCCTGGGCCATGGGCGTCGCGGGACCGTACGCGTCCTCCCAGCGGTCGGCGGCGCTGTGCAGGCCGTACCGCGACAGGACGCGCGCCCGGCGCATGCCCAGTTCCTCGGCCACCGACGCGATCGAGCCGCGGGCCGGCACGACAGTGAAGTCGGCCGGTGAGCCCGCCGTGATGTCCGCGTCCTCGGCGTCCGCCAGATCCGCGGCCAGTGCCACCGAGTCCGTGGCCGAGGCGGCCGAGAGCACGGAGTTCGGCAGGGGTTCGTCCTCGCCCGAGTAACCGGGCTCCAGACGCAGGTCCTCCGCGTCCGTCGGGAGCAGGTCCCCGGGGCCCATGTCGCCGGGACGCAGGCGCTCGCTCCAGGGGACCCATTCCGGTGCCTGAAGGGCGTCGGGGCCCGGAAGGAGCACCACTTCGTCCAGGGTGACCAGCTTCGCCCGGGACGCCCGGGCGACCGTCACCGCCCAGCGCCAGCCCCGGTAGCCGAACTCCTTGCACTCGAAGAAGTGCGTGACGACACGGTCCCCTTCCGACACCATGCCCGCGTGTTCACCCACCACGCCTGGTGCCGCCGCCTCCTCCGCCGCCGAAAGGGCGAGGTCGACGGCCTCGGCGCACAGGCGGTCGGGGGTGCGGCTTCGCGTTGTCGCTGCGCTCACAGGTATCGCTTCTCTCCTACGCCGTCTCACGAGTGCGCCCGTCCCGACGGGGTGCGAACGAGTGCGAACGGAGCGGACCGGAGGACCGCGTCAACGTTCACGCCCGATCGCGCTCGGGCGCACCTACGTCATCCATTCTGCGGGATGGCCGAGAGGCGCGCGGCCGAGAACAACCGCCACTGCGCGCTACGCACGCTACCTTCTCCAGCGCCCGGGGCCCACACCGACGGGACGGTTCGTGGCGACCGACATCCAACCGTGGCAACTCCAGCGCCCCTTCCACTGGTCCTTCTCCCGCCTCTCACCCCACTTCTTCCCAGCCCTCGACGGCCGGAAAACACCCCACCGAAACCGTCCGAGAGATCTCCGAAAGACCCCTGAGGGACCCTCACTCGGACCCGGAGGCACTCGCCCAACCCCGTTCTCCCCCACCCCACTCGGCCCCATACGCGCGGTAACCGCACTAGGTACGCCGTTCTCGGGGCACTATGGCGGGGTGGCAACCGAGAGGTCGTCCCACGACGCCACCGGGACCGGTGGGGCCGAGGGGAGCAACCGGAGCGGCACCGGCACCAAAAACAGCCGGCGTGGCGTACGGGACCGGATGAACGGGTCCGTACGTGCGGTCGGGCGTGCCCTGCACTTTCCGGTGACCGGTACGGCCCGGGGCATCCGCAAGGCCACCCACGCGCACGGGGCCGGGGAGTCCGGGCTCGGCAAGCTCATCGAACTGCACGCGGTGAACGGCGCCGGCGACGTCATGATCACCATCGCGCTCGCCTCCACCGTGTTCTTCTCCGTCCCCACCGACGAGGCACGCGGGCGCGTGGCCATCTATCTCGGCATCACCATGGCGCCCTTCACCCTCCTCGCCCCCGTGATCGGCCCCCTCCTCGACCGCCTCCCGCACGGCCGCCGCGCCGCGATGGCCGGCGCGATGCTCGCCCGCGCGCTCCTCGCCCTGCTGCTGGCCGGCGCGGTCGCCACCGGGAGCATCGAGCTGTACCCGGCCGCGCTGGGCGTCCTGGTCGCCTCGAAGGCGTACGGCGTGGTCCGCAGCGCCGTCGTACCCCGCCTCCTGCCACCCGGCTTCTCGCTGGTGAAGGCCAATTCGCGGGTCACACTGAGCGGGCTGCTCGCCACCGGTGTGGCCGCACCCATCGGAGCCGGGCTCCAGGCCCTCGGCCCGCGCTGGCCGCTCTACGGCGCCTTCGTGATCTTCATCGTGGGTACGTTCCTGTCCTTCACGCTCCCCCACAAGGTGGACTCCGCGAAGGGCGAGGACATCGCCCTGCTGGCCGCCGACCCGGAGCATCTGCACGGCCCGCACCGTCGCGAGACCCTGCGCCGCCCGGGTCTGCGCACGGTCGGTACGGCCGTCACCCACGCCCTGGCCGCCAACGCCGCCCTGCGCTGTCTGTCGGGCTTCCTGATCTTCTTCCTCGCCTTTCTGCTCCGTGAGCATCCGCTGACCGGGGAGAGCGCCGCGTGGTCGCTGGGCATGGTCGCCGTGGCGGCGGGCGTGGGCAACGCGCTCGGTACGGCGGTCGGGGCGGCCGTGAAGCAGCGCGCGCCGGAGCTGATCGTCGTGACGGTGGTCGCCGTGGTCCTCGGCGCGGCGATCGTCGCCGCGATCTTCTTCGGCGCCGCCCTGGTCGCCTGTCTGGCCGCGGTCGCCGGGTTCTGCCAGGCCCTCGCCAAACTGTCCCTGGACGCGCTGATCCAGCGGGACGTCCCCGAGCACGTCCGCTCCTCCGCGTTCGCCCGCTCGGAGACGCTGCTCCAGATGGCCTGGGTGCTCGGCGGCGCGATCGGAATCGCGCTGCCGCTGGTGGGCGAGCTGGGCCTCGGGGTGGCCGCCGCGATCGTCGCCACGGGCTGGCTGACCACGGTCAAGGGCCTGGTCGGCTCGGCCCGCCACGGAGGCCGGGCCCACCCCCGGGTCGCCTGACACCGCTCGGCGGGGCCGGAGCGGCACCTACCGGTGCCCGGCACGCCGTACCCACGTGACAACCGTGCCGCGGGTGCCCGATAGCCTTCGGCCATGACCTCGTTGCGTTCCGCTTCCACTGCGCGCCGTCGCCGCGCTGTTGCCGCCGTCGGCGCCGTTGGTGCCGGACTGCTCGTCCTGTCCGCCTGCGACAAGCCGACGCCGATCTCCACGATCACCGTCGGCACCTCCTCGGTGAGCTCGGAGGCCTCGTGCTACGCCGACGGCGACGGCGACGCCAAGGAGCTGAAGACGGCCGAGGTGACCGAGTGCCTCAAGAAGGACACCGCCAAGGACTCGGACGTCAAGAGCATCAAGGTCGACCCGGACGAGAACGTGCGCTTCGGGGTCGACCCGAAGATCGCCGACAAGGGCTGGACGATCCTGCTGAACGGCAACCCGCTGACCGACTCCACCACCAAGACGTACCGCACGATCCCGGGCAGCGTGTTCTTCAACGCCCAGTACGGCGCCCAGGGAGACTCGACGCTCGTCTCCATCAAGGAGGGCGAGAACGACATCACGGGCGTGTGGTCGTTCCGGCTGAAGAAGGACTCCTGACGACGTCGGGGGTACGTGTCCTGGTCGCCACCGCGGTCCCTGTCGAACGGGACGCGGTGGCACGGGCGTTCGACGCCACTGACGGCAACGTCACCGGACCGTTCGACGTGATCGCCGCTGGAGTCGGCCCCGCCGCCTCCGCCGCGTCCGTCGCCTCGGCGCTCACCACGGCCGCCCTCCGCGGCACCCCGTACGGCCTGGTCGTCTCGGCGGGCATCGCCGGCGGTTTCCAGCCGGAGGCGCCGGTCGGCTCGCTGGTCGTCGCCGACGAGATCACCGTCGCGGACCTGGGCGCCGAGACCCCGGACGGGTTCGTCCCGGTCACCGCACTCGGCTTCGGCGCCGTCACCCACCGTCCGCCGGAAACACTCGTACGAGATGTCACGGCCGCGACCGGTGCCCGCTCCGGCGCCGTACTGACCGTCTCCACCGTCACCGGCAGCGCCGAACGCGCCGCCGAGCTGCGCGCCCGGCACCCGGGTGCGCTGGCCGAGGCGATGGAGGGCTTCGGGGTCGCCGAGGCCGCCGCCGCGCACGGGGTGCCGGTGCTGGAGATCCGGGCCGTGTCCAACCCCGTCGGCCCTCGCGACCGCGCCGCCTGGCGCATCGGCGACGCGCTCACGGCCCTGACGGAAGCCTTCGGGAAGCTCGGCCCCGTACTGGAGAGTTGGAACCTGCATGAGCACCCACGTGAGCACCCCCGTGACCCCGCGAGATGAACGCGCGCTGCAGATCGCGTACTCGCCCTGCCCGAACGACACCTTCGTCTTCGACGCCTGGGCCCATGGCCGGGTGCCGGGCGCGCCCGCGCTCGACGTGACGTTCGCGGACATCGACATCACCAACGGCATGGCCGAGCGCGGCGAGTTCGACGTACTGAAGGTGTCGTACGCCGTGCTGCCGTACGTCCTCGACGAGTACGCGCTGCTGCCCTGCGGGGGCGCGCTGGGGCGGGGCTGCGGGCCGCTGGTGCTCACGCGGGAGGCGGGCGCCGACCTGACCGGGCGTACGGTCGCCGTCCCGAGCGAGCGGTCGACGGCGTATCTGCTGTTCCGCCTGTGGGCGGCCGACACGATCCCCGGCGGGGTCGGGGAGGTCGTCGTGATGCCGTTCCACGAGATCATGCCCGCCGTGCGGGACGGGAAGGTCGACGCCGGTCTGGTCATCCACGAGGCGCGCTTCACGTACCGGAACTACGGGCTCCACAAGCTCGCGGACATGGGCGAGCACTGGGAGGCGACGACCGGGCTGCCGATCCCGCTCGGCGCGATCATCGCCAAGCGGTCGCTGGGAGCCGCGACACTGGAACTGCTGGCCCAGGCCGCCCGGACGTCCGTACGCGCCGCCTGGGACGACCCGGAGGCCTCCAGGGCCTATGTCCTGGAGCACGCGCAGGAGATGGACCCGAAGGTCGCCGACCAGCACATCGGGCTGTACGTCAACGAGTTCACCGCGGACCTGGGCGAGGACGGCTATGCGGCGGTCCGGGGGCTGCTCACGCGCGCGGCGGCCGAGGGACTGGTGCCGCCCCTCGGCCCGAACGCACTCGATTTCCCCTAGACCTCTCGGGAATCTCCGAAATCTCCGGAGCCGGCTACACGTCCAACTGGTCGGCGACGGCCCGCAGCAGACCCGCGATCTTCGCCCCCGAGGTCTTCTCGGGGTAACGGCCCCTTTCCAGCATCGGCGTGATGTTCTCCAGGACGGTCGTCAAGTCCTGGACGATGGAGGCCAGTTCGTCGGGCTTCTTGCGCTGTGCCGCGGCGACCGACGGGGTCGGGTCCAGGATCACGACGGAAAGCGCCTGGTCACCGCGTTGGCCGGCGACGACTCCGAACTCCACGCGCTGGCCCGGCTTGAGGGAATCGACTCCGGCGGGCAGGACCGAGGAATGGACGAAGACGTCACCGCCGTCATCGCGGGAGAGAAAGCCGAAACCCTTCTCACTGTTGAACCACTTGACCTTGCCGGTGGGCACGTCTGTTCCTCGTCCTCATACTCGTCGGAAAACTGCTTCGGGCTGTTTGAATCTGCTACGAAGTGCTTCGAAGCGCTTCGAACTGCTGGCGGGAAAACGGGTCTTGATAGCACTTGGGCGGGTCGTGAGACCCGCCGGTACCAAGGCTAATGGTCCGCACGCCGGTGACAAGACGTCGCCGGGTTGTTCCTTCGGGCAGGGAACTACCCTGGTCGAGTGCGTGACAAAACCCAAACGAATTCCGCCGCGGCCGGAGATCGGCTGATCCGTGCCGGTGCCATCGTCTTCTTCGTCGGTACGGTGGCCACTTTGGTCACCGTGGCCCCATTCCTCCTCGGGACGAAACCATTCCCGACGTTCATGTTCGGCCTGAGCATGCTGATGGGCGTCGGCTTCCTTCTCGCGGGCGCCGGCGTGCTCCAGTCGGCGGCCGAGGGCCGCCGTCAGGCGCGGGCGGCCACCTCCGAGTAGGAGGCCAGCCAGGCGGGGAAGTGGGTGAGGTCGTCGAGGACGACGTCCGCGCCCGCGGTGCGCAGCTCAGCGGCGTCACAGGGCCCGGTGGGCACGGCCACCGACAGGGCATCGGCGGCCCGGGCGCCTCGTACGTCTCCGACGTGGTCGCCGACGTACACGCTCGCGCCCTGCTCGCGCAGCGCGACGGCCTTCTGCTCGGCCCACAGGTTTCCGATGACCGCGTCGGGCTCGATGCCGAGGTGTTCGAGGTGCAGCTTGGCGTTCGGCTCGTACTTGGCGGTGACGACGATCGCCCGCCCGCCGGACTCCCGTACGGCCTCGACGGCCTCGCGGGCGCCGGTCATCGCGGGGGTCGCGGTGATGGCGATGGCCGGATACATCGCACGGTAGAGATCGCTCATGGCCGCGACCTGATCGGCCGGAAACCAGTGCACGAGCTCGTCCGCGAGGGGCGGACCGAGCCGGGTGACGGCCAGATCGGCATCGATGTACGTGCCCGTCCGCTCGGCGAGCGCCAGGTAGCAGGCGTGGATGCCGGGGCGGGAGTCGATGAGGGTCATATCGAGATCGAACCCGACGGTGAGCGCGCCGGAGGGCGTCGGCGAGGGCATGGATGTCATATGCACCATTGTGCGGGAACGGACGGAGGGGCAGTCGGGCGGTCAGCGCGGGGCGCTCGGCGTGGGGACGGGGCGCGGAGGCAGCCAGCGCGGGGCGGCTCAGCGTGGGGCGGCCGACGAGTAGGCGGCCAGCGCGGGGCTGGGAGCACGAGGGCGGCCGGCACGAGGGCGCCCAGAGCGAAGGCAGCCGGCACGGGACTGCGAGCGCCAAGGCGGTCAACGACGGGGCAGCCGGCACGGAGGCGGGAGCACGGGCGCCAGGAACCCGTAGACGGCCAGCACGACGCTGGGAACACGAAGGCAGCCAGCACGAGGGCGCCCAGAGCGAAGGCAGCCGGCACGGGACTGCGAGCGCCAAGGCGGTCAACGACGGGGCAGCCGGCACGGAGGCGGGAGCACGGGCGCCAGGAACCCGTAGACGGCCAGCACGACGCTGGGAACACGAAGGCAGCCAGCACGAGGGCGCCCAGAGCGAAGGCAGCCGGCACGGGACTGCGAGCACCAAGGCGGTCAACGACGGGGCAGCCGGCACGGAGGCGGGAGCACGGGCGCCAGGAACCCGTAGACGGCCGGCGAGGAGGCGGCCAGCACGACGCTGGGAACACGAAGGCAGCCAGCACGAGGGCGCTCAGAGGGGAGGCGGCCGGCACGGGACTGCGAGCACCAAGGCGGTCAACGACGGGGCGGCCGGCACGAAGGCGGGAGCACCGGCACCGGGAACCCGGAGGCGGCCAGTGCGGAGACGGTCAGCGTGGGCGTTGGGAGCGCCAGACGAGGAACAGGGCCGAGACGATCGCGGCGCCCTTCACCACCCACGGCCAGGTCTGACCGAGGGCCTCGTTCATGTGTCCCTCGGCGATGGGTTCGCCCCAGCGGCCCTGTGTACGGCCCCACAGCCACCCGACGCCTGCGGCGACGGCCGCCCCGGGCAGGTACACGACCGCCCACTTGGTCTCGGCCTGGGAGAGGCGGCGGGAGGCGTAGGCGATGGCCCAGCCGATGAGGAGGGCGTAGACGTTGCCGAGGACCGCTCCCGCGACGAGCAGACCGGCGGCGAGGAGGAGCAGCGGGTTGCTCCAGCTGCCGGAGGGGAGGGGAAGGCGCAGCCGGGGCCGCCGCCGCGGGACTGTTCCCTCCTGGGCGCTCCCTTCGCCTCCCTGGCCGTCCTGGCCCCCCTCGTCGCCTTCGGGGACCGCGGGCTCGGCGGACTCGTCCGTCGGCTTCGGCTGCGGCTTCTGGGGCCTGGGCTGCGGCTTGAGGAGGTCGGGGATCTCCACCCCGCCGACGAACCCGGCCGGAAGGCCGTCCATGTCCATGAGCGGGCCCCTGCGGCCCGCCAGCCACCAGTCCGCGTCCCCGGGTTCGCCCGTACCGGCGAGATGGGGCGGGGCGGGGTCGCCGTCCGAGGGAAACGGAGCGAACGCCTCCGCGGGGTCCGCCTCCTTGCCGGTCTCCGCACCGGCCTCCGCAGGGCGCGGGCGCGGGACGAGTCGCCCGAGCCCCTTGCCCTTGCGCTGCGGCTCCTCGCGGTCGCGCTGTACGGGTACGGAGGCACGCGCCACGTCGGGCCCACCGGGGCCGGGACCCGCGCCTGCCACGACCTCGTCCGGGGTGCCGATGCGGTCGAGGATGCGACGTACGGAGGCGGGGCTGTCGACCGTGGCCTTGGCGCGGCGCCGGTCGATCTCCTCGCGCAGCCCCGAGACGAGGCGCATCCGGTCGCCGGACGGCAACTGCCGCTGCTGGGCCAGATCTCCGACCCTGCTCAGATACTCGTAGACGACCTGGTCGCTCTCGATACCCACGCGGTCAGACGTTACCGGCATCTCCATCGAACACGGGCGGTACCTCTCCAGCATTCGGCACGGGCCCGCGTATCCAGCCCGTCCGGCGTTTGAGGACGAGCGCGTTCAGCACGAACGGGGGTCTGGGGGCGGCGCCCCCAGGTGACGCCCACCCCAACTCCCCACACCGACGAAAGACACCGCACCGCACCCACCCGCTACCGTGGGCGGGATGAGCACCGAGGAGACACCGGCGCCGCGTTCCCTCGCGGAGGCGCTTCGCGCGCGGGACGACGCGTCCCTGGCCGCGCTGCTGCGCACCCGTCCGGACCTCATCACCCCCGTCCCCACAGACCTCACCCAGCTGGCCACCCGCGCCGGCACGCGCGCGTCGGTCGTGCGCGCCCTGGAGCGCCTGGACCGGTTCACGCTCCAGACGGCACAGGCGCTGGCCGTGGCCCCGGACCCGGCGGCGTACGACGATCTGCTGGCCCTCCTCGCGGGCGACGCCGCCGATCCGGCGGTCACCGCCGCGCTGCCCCGCGCCCTCACCGTGCTGCGCGAGCAGGCGCTGGTGTGGGGCGGTACGGACCGGCTGCGGCTCGTCCGCACCGCCCGTGAACTGCTGGCACCCTCTCCGCAGCACCCGTCCCCGACAGGGCTCGGTCCGACGGTCGCGGAGGCGACGGCGGGGATGTCGCCGGGCCGGGTGCAGGAGATCGTGGCGGCGGCGGGGCTCACGTCGACGCACGACGCGGTGAGCGCGGTGGCCTCGCTGACCTCGCTGTTCACCGACCGGAAGCGGATGGCCGCGCTGCTCGACAGCGCCTCCCCGGACTCCGTGGACGTACTGCGACGCCTCGTCTGGGGACCGCCGTACGGGCAGATCACCGCCGAGCCGGCCGCACACCTGCGCTGGCTGCTGGACCGGGGGCTGCTCCTGCCGACCGCGCCCGGAACGGTCGTACTGCCGCGCGAGGTGGCCCTGCATCTGCGCGGCGGCCGGGCGCACCGCTCGACCGAGCCGTTGCCGCCGGGGGTCGAGCCCGCCGCGACCCACCGTCCACAGGTTGTGGACAACGCGGCGGCCGGGCAGGCGTACACCGCGCTCGCGACCGTCGAGGAGCTGCTGAAGGACTGGGACGAGGGCGGCCCGGCGGTGCTGCGGGCCGGCGGGCTGAGCGTCCGCGACCTCAAGCGGACGGCCGTCGCCCTGGACGTGACCGAGCCGGTGGCCGCCTTCTGGGTCGAACTCGCCTATGCGGCAGGCCTGTTGGCGTCAGACGGCGAGGCCGACGAGCGGTACGCGGCGACCCCCGCGTACGACGAGTGGCTGGAGTGGCCCTCGGCGCAGCGCTGGGCGCGGCTCGCGGAGGCATGGCTGACGGCGACCCGGACGCCCGGAGTGATCGGTGGCCGGGACACCAAGGACCGTACGCTGTCCGCCCTCGGCCCGGGCCTGGACCGGTCGGCCGCGCCGGAGGTACGGCACCGGGTGCTGGCCCTGCTGGCCGCCCTCCCGGAGGGCACCTCCCCGACCGTCGAGTCCGTGCTGGCCCGCCTGCACTGGGAGCGTCCGACGCGCGGCCCGCAGCAGGACCGGGAGGGCGACGAGGAACTGCGCACCAGGCTCGCCCGCTGGACCCTGGCCGAGGCGGAGTCGCTGGGCGTCACGGGCCGGGGGGCGCTGTCGGCCCAGGGCCGGGCGCTGCTGGGCGCCCCCGCCGCACCGCAGAAGCCTGCCGAGCCGACGGGCCCCGGCGACAAACTCCCGGTCCACCACCACGACCACCACCAGAGCCATTCCCACACCCTCGAACCCCTGTCCCCGTCCGAGCAGGCCGTCGCCTCCGCCACCGCCGCCCGGCTGCTCACCCCGCTACTGCCCGAGCCGCTCGACCACGTCCTTCTCCAGGCGGACCTGACGGCGGTGGCCCCGGGCCCTCTCAAGCGCCCCCTGGCCGACATGCTCGGCGTGCTCGCGGACGTCGAGTCGAAGGGCGGCGCGACGGTCTACCGCTTCACCCCGGGTTCCGTACGCCGCGCGCTGGACGCCGGCCGCTCCGCCTCCGACCTGCACGACTTCCTGACCGCCCACTCCCGTACGCCGGTCCCGCAGCCCCTCGCCTACCTCATCGACGACGTGGCGCGCAGACACGGGCACCTGCGGATCGGCGCGGCCTCGGCCTACGTACGCTGCGACGACGACGCGGTGCTCAGCGAGATCCTCGCCGACAAGCGGTCCGCGAACCTGCGTCTGCGGCGCCTGGCGCCCACGGTGCTGGCCGCCCAGACCGACCCGGGGTCGCTCCTGGACGGTCTGCGCTCGATGGGCTTCGCACCGGCCGCCGAGTCCGCCGAGGGCGACGTCCTGATCACCCGCGCCCACGCCCACCGCACCCCGCCCCGCACAGCCCCGGACCCGGTACCGGACGGCCCGCCGGCCCCCGACACCACGCTGCTCTCGGCGGCGATCCGGGCGATCAGGGCGGGCGACCTGGCCTCCACGACCCCACGCAAACCGACGGAGACCCCGGCCGCGAACGGCGACCTCCCGCGCACCAGCCCCGCCGAGACCCTGGCCACCATGCAGGCCGCCGTGATGACCGGCGAGGCCGTGTGGATCGGCTACGTCAACGCCGAGGGCGCCGCCAGCCAGCGCGTCATCGCCCCCATCCGCGTGGAGGGCGGCTTCGTGACCGCGTACGACCACACGGCGGACGAGGTACGGACGTATCCGCTGCACCGGGTCACCGGGGTGGCGGAGCTGGCGGACGACCAGCCATAGGCACCCGGGCGGCGGCTGGGAGCAACCCCGGTCGGCAACCGGTCAGCAGTCGGCGACCCGGGCGTCGGCGGGCAGGCCGAAGTGGGCTCGGGCGGCGGTCTCCAGGGCGGTGGACGACATCGGGCCGTCGGCGCCGGACCGGGCGGAGAAGCCGAAGTGGTCCTCGATCCACTCCGCGTACCCGTCGCCGTCCGGCGGCTCCTCGCGCGACACGACGCGGTAGCCGCCGTCCGCCGCCCGTTCCAGCCGCAGCACCTGCGGGTACCGGGAGCCACCGCACTCCACCAGGGCGCCCGCGCGGACCCCGTACTCCATGCACAGGGTGTTGACGCCCGCCCGTACGACGCCGTCGCCGTCCTCGCCGAGGTCCAGCGGCTCCGCCCGGCAGAACCACCGCGCCCTGAGTCCGGCCACCGCCTCCCCGTACCCGCTCCCCCGTGAGTCGGCCACGAGCCGGTTCTCGATCACCGGCCGCACCTCGCCCCAGAGGCGGGCGTCGACACCCGCCGGCCACAGCACCCACGCGCCCGTCGCCATCAGTACCGCCCCGGCTCCAAGTCCCGTCGCCCATCTGCCCACCGACCGCACCGCGAGCTCCTCACCGGGCCGCGCCCTCGCGCCGCTCCCGCCGTACCAGACATCCGTCCCGGCCCCGGGGTTGCCCGTAGGGCCACGTCGACCGTGATCCACTGCCGATCCCCTGTGATTCGCACCCCGCCGTGACCGTCGGCCGGTAGGGCACACTGGACGTTTGGCCGTAGGCCGTACGGAAGGGATGTGCACGTACGTGAATGGTCCACTTATCGTCCAGTCGGACAAAACCCTGCTCCTGGAGGTCGACCACGAGCAGGCCGGCGAGTGCCGTCGGGCCATCGCGCCGTTCGCCGAGCTGGAGCGGGCTCCGGAGCACATCCACACCTACCGGGTGACCCCACTGGGCCTGTGGAACGCGCGGGCCGCCGGGCACGACGCCGAGCAGGTCGTCGACGCGCTCGTGCAGTACAGCCGCTACCCCGTGCCGCACGCGCTGCTCGTCGACATCGCCGAGACGATGGACCGCTACGGACGGCTGACCCTCTCCAAGCATCCGGCGCACGGGCTGGTCCTCACGACCACCGACCGACCGATTCTCGAGGAGATCCTGCGTTCGAAGCGGATCATCCCGCTCGTCGGTGCCCGGCTCGACCCCGACACCGTGGCCGTGCACCCCTCCGAGCGCGGGCAGATCAAGCAGGTGCTGCTCAAGCTGGGCTGGCCAGCCGAGGACCTCGCCGGGTACGTCGACGGCGAGGCGCACGCGATCGAACTGGCCGAGGACGGATGGGCGCTGCGCCCGTACCAGCAGCAGGCCGTGGAGAACTTCTGGCACGGCGGGAGCGGAGTGGTCGTCCTCCCGTGCGGGGCGGGGAAGACGCTGGTCGGGGCCGGGTCCATGGCCCAGGCGAAGGCCACCACGCTCATTCTCGTCACGAACACGGTCTCGGCGCGGCAGTGGAAGCACGAGCTGGTGAAGCGGACGTCGCTGACCGAGGAGGAGATCGGCGAGTACAGCGGGACCCGCAAGGAGATCCGGCCGGTCACCATCGCGACCTACCAGGTGCTCACGACCCGGCGTAAGGGCGTCTATCCGCACCTGGAGCTGTTCGACTCCCGCGACTGGGGGCTCATCATCTACGACGAGGTGCATCTGCTGCCCGCGCCCGTCTTCAAGTTCACCGCCGATCTGCAGGCCAGGCGGCGGCTCGGGCTGACCGCGACCCTCGTGCGGGAGGACGGGCGCGAGTCGGACGTCTTCTCGCTCATCGGGCCGAAGCGGTTCGACGCGCCCTGGAAGGAGATCGAGGCGCAGGGCTACATCGCGCCCGCCGACTGTGTCGAGGTGCGGGTCAACCTGACGGAGTCGGAGCGGCTCGCCTACGCCACCGCCGAGACCGAGGAGAAGTACCGCTTCTGCGCGACCACCGCGACCAAGCGCAAGGTCACTGAGGCGATCGTGCGGCGCTTCGCCGGGCAGCAGATCCTCGTCATCGGCCAGTACATCGACCAGCTCGACGAACTCGGCGAGCACCTGAACGCGCCCGTCATCAAGGGCGAGACGCCGAACTCGCAGCGCGAGAAGCTCTTCGACGCGTTCCGCCAGGGCGAGATCAGCGTCCTGGTCGTGTCCAAGGTCGCGAACTTCTCCATCGACCTGCCCGAGGCAACCGTGGCCATCCAGGTCTCCGGCACCTTCGGGTCACGGCAGGAGGAGGCCCAGCGGCTGGGACGCGTGCTGCGGCCGAAGGCCGACGGGCACAAGGCCCACTTCTACTCCGTGGTCGCCCGGGACACCCTCGACCAGGACTTCGCCGCGCACCGCCAGCGGTTCCTGGCGGAGCAGGGATACGCGTACCGGATCATGGACGCGGACGAGCTGCTGGCCGGGGACGCAGGAGGCGCCGAGGGAGCCGCGGGCTGAGGGGCACGCCGCTCACCTGCGGCGCACCCCCGCCTCCTCCCCGTACTCACCGAGGAGTACGACGCTCAGGGTGGCGCCGGCGAACACCTTGACGGCGCGCAGGGCATCGCCGAAGGGGTGCCGGTGGCCGCCCCGCACGGGGGTGGCACCGGAGCGGGCGGAAGCCACGGAGGCTACGGACGCGGGGGTGAAGGCTGCTGCGCTCATGTATCCATGGTTGCTTCCGGCGCCGCCGGTGCCATCGGCCTGCGGGTCGAACCTCCGTCGTCTCCCTGTACGACTCCGGGTGGACGTCTCCCCCATAGGAAGGTGGAGTCCGTCCCCTAGGGGACTACGAACGCCGTACGCGCCGACGCACTCGTCAACGGCCGCCGATTGCCGGACGCGGATTAGCGGACGCGGATTAGCGGACGCGGATTAGCGGACGCCGAAATTGATTGGCCTCCGCGACCTCCCGTCCCCTAGGATCTCCGCTCTTGCCCGCCTCCCGTCGTGGAGCGCCGCCGCCCGGACGGAAACCGGTCGGCTTTCTCGACGTCACACCCCAGCAGCAGATACGCAGCAGGTATCCGGAGGCACCGCCTTGTCCAGCCCCATCTCCGTTTCCGACGACCCGATTTCCGGCGACCCGCTCGGCCGCGAACGCTCCCATCTCTCCGCCTCCCGAGCGGCCCTTCGCGCGATGCGTGAGGACGCCGAGTCCCTCGACATCACGGACGTCACCGCGAACTGGGTCAACGCGGCGGTCCTCTCCCGCCAGATCGAGGAGCGGATCAAGGCCCTCGCCGACCTCAGTCACACCCCGCTGTTCTTCGGCCGCCTCGACTACCTGCACGCTCCCGGCGCCGAGCAGGCCGAGGGCGCGGAGGGGGAGCAGTTCTACATCGGGCGCCGCCACGTCCACGACGCCGACGGCGACCCCATGGTCATCGACTGGCGCGCGCCGGTGTCCCAGCCGTTCTACCGGGCCTCGAAGACGGACCCGCTGGACATCGCCCTGCGCCGCCGGTTCGGGTACACCGGCGGGGACCTCACGGCGTACGAGGACGAGCACCTCTCCGACCCCACCGAGTCGGCGGCCACCAGCAAGCTGCTCCAGCAGGAGATCGAGCGCCCGCGCGTGGGCCCGATGCGCGACATCGTGGCCACCATCCAGCCCGAACAGGACGAGATCGTACGCAGCGGGCTGGGCGGCTCGGTGTGCGTGCAGGGAGGTCCCGGCACCGGGAAGACGGCCGTCGGTCTGCACCGGGTCGCCTATCTCCTCTACGCCCACCGCGAGCGACTGGCCCGTACCGGCACCCTCGTCATCGGGCCGAACAGCTCCTTCCTCCAGTACATCGAGCAAGTGCTGCCCGCGCTGGGCGAGTTGGAGGTCAAACAGGCCACCGTCGACGACCTGGTGGCCCATGTGGAGGTGCTCGGCACGGACGACGCGGCAGCGGCGGTCGTCAAGGGTGACGCGAGGATGGCGGACGTCCTCCGGAACGCCGTCTACTCCCATGTGACGCTGCCCACCGAGCCCGTGATGGTCGTACGGGGATCCAGGCGCTGGCGGGTACCGGCGTACGAACTGGAGCAGATCGTACGGGAGTTGCTGGACCGGGGGATTCGCTACGGCGCCGCCCGCGAGGCCCTGCCGCAGCGCATCGCGCACATGGTGCTGGTGCAGATGGAACGGTCGGGAGAGGCCCCGGACGACCGTGTGCAGGACGCGGTCGCCCGCAACACGGCGGTGAAGGCGGCCGTGAAGGCCGTCTGGCCGCCCGTCGACCCCGCGAAACTCGTCCTGCGCCTGCTCACCGACGCCGATTTCCTCGCCGTGCACGCGGCCGGGATCCTCGACGAGGACGAGCAGAAGGAGATTCTCCGGACGAAGCCCGTACGGTCGGTGAAGGCGGCCAAGTGGTCGGCTGCGGATGCGGTGTTGATCGACGAGACGATCGACCTGGTCCAGCGCACGCACTCGCTCGGGCATGTCGTCCTGGACGAGGCGCAGGACCTCTCGCCGATGCAGTACCGGGCGGTGGGCCGGCGCTGCACGACCGGTTCGGCGACCGTCCTCGGCGACCTCGCACAGGGCACGACGCCCTGGGCGACGCGGAGTTGGGAGGAGGCTCTTGCCCACCTGGGCAAGTCGGACGCCGTGATCGAGGAACTGACGGCCGGTTTCCGCGTCCCGACGGACGTCATCACGTACGCCTCCCGGCTGCTCCCGTACATCGCGCCGGGTCTGACACCGGTGGCGTCGGTCCGCGAGAACCCGGGATTCTTCGACGTGAGGCCGATCGGCGGAACGGCCGAAGTGGTGGAGGCCTGCGAGGAGTTGCTGCGCAACGAGGGCTCGACGGGCCTGATCGCGGCGGACGCCAGGATCCCGGCACTGGCGGAGGCGCTGGGCGAGGCGGGCATCGGGTTCCTGTCCCCGGGCGAGGAGACGACGCAGGAAACCCGGCTGACGCTGGTCCCGGCGTCGCTGGCGAAGGGCCTGGAGTACGACTACGTGGTCCTGGACGAACCCCGGGCGGTGGTGGACGCCGAACCCGACGAACGCACGGGCCTGCGGCGCCTGTACGTGGCGCTGACCCGAGCGGTGTCGGGGTTGATCGTGACGCACGCGGCGCCACTGCCGGCGGAACTGGCCTAGGCATTTCAGCCCTTCTGGGGCCCACTCCCACTCCCCCCTCACCCCTCGTCCAGTACCCCCCGCCACTCCGCGACCGCCCCCTCCGACACCGGCCTTCCCCACCCCTCGGGCCGAGCCGCACCTCCGATGTGAAAGGCGTCCACTCCCGCGGCGCGCAGCAGCGGCACATGCTCCAGCCGCAACCCGCCCCCCACCAGCAGCTGTTGCTCGTACCCGGGCTCCCCGCGCCGCGCCGCCTCCGCGAGCAGCGTGGGAAGCCCTTCGTCGACGCCGGCCGCCGAACCGGCGGTGAGATAGGTGTCGAGACCGGGAAGCCCGTCGAGTTGCTTGCGCAGCGCGTCCCGGTCGACGGCGTGGTCGATCGCGCGGTGGAACGTCCACCGGCTGCCGTCGATCTCCCCCACGACCCGCTCGACGGCAGCGAGATCGACACCGCCGTCCGCCCCCAGGAACCCGAGCACGAACTCCTCCGCACCTGCCCCCCGCAACTCCCCGGCGACCCCGGCCAGCCGGTCGACGTCCCCGGCACCGAACCCGTCCGCCGGCCGCAGCATCACCCGCAGCGGAATGTCGACGGCGGCCCGGATACACGCGAAGGCCGCGACCGTCGGGGTGAGCCCGTCGGCGGCCATGTCGGTGACCAGCTCAAGCCGGTCCGCCCCTCCGGCCCGGGCGGCGACGGCGTCCTCGACATCGAGGGCGATCACCTCCAGGACTGCGCGCTGGCTCATCGGGCCCCTTCCCTTGGATTCCCACGGATTTCCACCGGAGCGACTACAGGTCTAGTCCAATCCAAGAGTACGCCGGAGCCCCTCCCCCGTCACTCACCGGCCATACATGTTCAGCTCCCCCGCCTCCGCGCCCGCCAACTCGAACGCACCCACACCCGCACCCGTCACCGACCGCCCCGTATACAGCCGTACAAGCGCGGCGCCACCCCCGATGTACCGCCCCGGCGTCCGCGTCCCCGACGCGTTCCCCAGCCGCAACGGCTCGTCCAGCTCGTCGACATCGGCGTGCAGCGGCACCAGCCGACGCTTCCTGCTCAGCCGCGCGAGCAGCGCCAGCGCGTACGGCAGACCGGGCCCCGCATAGGCTTCCGGCTCGCCGAGAGCCTCCCGTACGTCCCCGGCGTGCACCCACTCCCCCAGCGCGGCCCCGTCCAGTGCCCCGCCGGACCTGGCGATCACATCCCCGGCCTCGCTCATCCCCTTCTCCAGCTCGTCCACGATCCGCGCGTTCGTCCAGTCGCGGCGCTCGGCGATGTCCCGGTCGTTCGACTCCGGCGAGAACACGCCCTTCTCGATCCGCCCCTCCACCACCCTCGACAACACGGCCGAGCAGTGCGCGAGCACGTCCCGCACGGTCCACTCGGGGCACCCGGCGGTCACGATCCCGAAGTCGGCCTCGGGCCGGGCCCGCAGCAGCGGGATCAGCGCGTCGCGCTCGACGATCAGGAGCCGCCCGGGCAGCTCGGGGTCACGTACGTCACTTACATCGACAGAAGACGTCATGCCTCCACGCTAGGGCCGACCCACCCGGACGGGAGAATGCCCCCATGCCCGATCAAGCCGACGCAGACGCCCCCGACGACCCCGACACCCTCTCCGCCCTCCGAGCCCGCTGGACTCAGGCCCTGGAAGCAGCCCGCGCCACCCCCGGCAACGCCAAGGAGCTTCCGGACCCCACCCCCTACGCCGACAACCTCCTCGCCCGCTGGCAGGAACCCCAGCGTCGCTACCACACGCTCACCCACCTCACCGCGGTCCTCGACCACATCGACGTACTGGAACAAGCCGAGGCCGGGTATGCCCCCGACCCCGGCCTCGTCCGCCTCGCCGCCTGGTTCCACGACGCCGTGTACGCCCCGGACCGCTCCGAGAACGAGGAGCGCTCCGCCCGTCTCGCCGAGCGGGCCCTCCCCGAAGCCGGTGTCCCGGCAGCGGGCACGGCGGAGGTGGCCCGCCTCGTCCGCCTCACCGTCACCCACGCCCCCGCGCCCGGCGACCGCAACGGCGAGCTCCTGTGCGACGCGGACCTCGCGATCCTGGCCGCGTCCCCGGACACGTACGCCGCGTACACGGCCGCCGTCCGCGAGGAGTACGCCTTCGTCCCGGAGGACGCCTTCAGGGCGGGCCGGGCAGCGGTACTGCGCCAACTCCTCGCCCTGCCAAGGCTGTTCCGGACGCCGTACGGCACACAGCACTGGGAGGAACCGGCGCGCGCCAACATCGCGGCGGAGGTGGAACGGCTGGGCCGAACGGACCCGGGCCCGATTTAATCCATGTCCGTCGCCCCGCCCCGCCCCCTATCCTCGCCGCATGCTGAGCATGGGCGGGAACGAAGTGGACGAGGCTGTCGCGAGCGCGGTGGCGCTGCTGCGGCAGGCGTTGGACCGGGACTGGGCGGAGGTCAACGCGGGTCGGCTGGAGTGGAGTTGCCGGCAGACGGCCGAGCATGTCGCCAGTGACCTCGTCGCGTACGCGGGGCAGTTGGCGGGGCGGGCGAAGAGCGCGTACGTCCCCTTCGCGATCAGCATCGACGGCAGCGAGGACGGTCTGGACCCCGCCGACAACGCGGGCATCCTCGACGTCATCACGACGACCGGCGCCCTGCTCACCGCCGCCATCCGCACCGCTCCCCGTGACGCGCGCGGCTTCCACCCGTATCCGTTCCGCAGCGCGAACCGCGAGGGTTTCGCCGCGATGGGTATCGCCGAAGTGCTGCTGCACACCCACGACATGGCCGAGGGCCTGGGGCTGCCGTACGAAGCGCCCGCGCATCTGGCGGAGTTCGTCCTCACCCGGATCTTCCCGACCGTCCAGCCCGGCCCGGACCACTGGCGGACCCTGCTCTGGGCGACCGGCCGCGCCAACCTCCCCGGCCGCGCACAACTCGCCGAGTGGCGCTGGACCAACAACCTGGTCCTCGACACCGAACGGCTCCGCCTGGAGGGTGTCACCCCGGCCGCCGCCGCCGATCTGAGCGTGGGCGGCACCGGCGGCTTCGACTGGATCGAGGGCGGCCCCTTCGAGGGCACACGGGAGGCCGCCGGGATGACGTTGAAGGCGTACGAAGCGGGCGTGCACCGCCCGGAGTTCGGTCTGTACGTCCTCGTGCGCCGGGAGGACGACCTCGCGGTCGGCGGCATGGGTTTCCACGGCGCCCCGGATGAGGAAGGCAAGGCCGAGGTCGGCTACGACCTCGCGGAAGCCGCCCGTGGCAACGGCTACGCCACGGAGGCGCTGCGCACGCTGGCCGAGTGGGCGCTGGCCCGGGACGACGTACGGTCCCTGTTCGCGACGATCGAGCCGCAGAACACCCCGTCCCAGGGGGTGATCGCCCGCGTCGGATTCGTGCCGGTGAGCGCGGAACCCGACGAAGAGGGCCTCCAGGCCTACGAGTTGCGCGGCTGACGCGCCGCCCGGCCCGGCCCGTCCTGCTCGCGCGGCCTGTCCGGCCCGCCCGGCGCGCGCGCCGACTTGCGCCTGCGCAGTCCCGACCCGTGCAGCAGCCGCACCACCTCGCGGCTGCTGACCTCCACCGCCCCGGCGGCCACCACATCGCCGTACCGATGCGACGGAATGTCGTAGTGGTCGCGCTCGAAGGCACGCTCGGGTACGCCCAACTCCCCGGCGAACGCGTGCAGTTCGTCGTACGACACGTCACTCACGAGGTGGGACCACAGGCGGCCGTGCCCGGGCCAGACCGGCGGGTCTATGTAGATGGTCACGAGGACGACGTCCCGCCGTGCGTCGCGGCCAGTGAGCCCACCGCCGCGACCCGCACCCCCGCCTTGTGGCACACCCACTGCGGATCGGGCCCCAACTCCGGCTCGACCTCCAGGGCGTGCGGATCACCGCCGCCGCAGACCGGGCACAGCGGCCAGCGGCCGTATGTCTCCAGCAGCGCGTCCTGGACGTCCTGCGCCACGAGCCCGGCCACGAAGGCAGCTCCGTCCGGCCACTGCTCGACCCACCAGCGGCGCTGTACGACCGACTCCTCGACCATCGAGACGACAGCCGCCTCGGCGACCTCGCGCGCGGCCAGATCGGCGAGGACGAGGGCGCGTGCAGCGTGCAACGCCTGCTCCAGTCGGGTGACAGGGTTGCTCGGCTCGCCGGTGGGGGTCATGCACCCATTGTGCGCACTCTTGACCGTACGTCCGAATGGAAAATATCTTTCATGACGTGAGCCGAGACGTGAAGGAAATTTTCGGAACCGCGGGCACCTCCGGCACGCCCAGCGGCATCCCGGGTGTCACCCCGCCCGCGCCCGCCGCCCTCGCCGCCAAGGTGCGGACACTGGCGCCCTCCATGACCCGCTCCATGCAGCGCGTCGCCGAGGCGGTCGCCGCGGACCCGGCCGGCTGCGCGGCCCTCACGGTCACCGGCCTCGCCGAACTCACCGGCACCAGCGAGGCGACGGTCGTCCGTACGTCCCGGCTGCTCGGCTACCCCGGCTACCGCGACCTGCGCCTCGCCCTCGCGGGCCTGGCCGCCCAGCAGCAGTCGGGGCGCTCCCCCGCCGTGACCGCCGACATCGCCGTCGACGACCCGATCGCGGACGTCGTGGCGAAACTGGCGTACGACGAGCAGCAGACCCTCGCCGACACGGCCGCCGGGCTGGACACGGCCCAGCTGTCCGCCGCCGTCAGCGCGCTGGCCGCCGCCCGCCGCATCGACATCTACGGCGTCGGCGCCTCCGGTCTGGTCGCCCAGGACCTCACCCAGAAGCTGCTGCGCATAGGGCTGATAGCGCACGCCCACAGCGACCCGCACCTCGCCGTCACCAACGCGGTGCAGCTGCGCGCGAAGGACGTCGCCGTCGCCATCACGCACTCCGGGTCGACCGGGGACGTCATCGAGCCACTGCGCGTCGCCTTCGAGCGCGGAGCCACGACCGTCGCGATCACCGGACGCCCCGACGGGCCGGTCACCCAGTACGCCGACCACATCCTCACCACCTCCACGGCTAGGGAGAGCGAGCTGCGCCCGGCGGCGATGTCGTCGCGCACCAGCCAACTCCTCGTCGTGGACTGTCTGTTCATAGGCGTGGCGCAGCGGACGTACGAGACGGCCGCCCCCGCGCTCTCCGCCTCCTACGAGGCCCTCGCCCACCGCCACACCCCGCGCAGCGGCAGCAACACATCACGCCGCTAGGCGCGCCCGCGCCCGGCCGCCTCCCCGTCCGGGCCGCACACCGACAGCCACGACACCGGTAGCCGCACCGTCACACCGTCGTACCGGAAGATCCGAAAGAGCCGCACGCCATGACCTCAACCGCTGACGCCTCCTCCAACAACCGCGCCCTGAAAGAGGAGTTGGAGTCGCTGACGACGGAGGCGTTCCGCCCGGAGCTGGCCGAGATCGACCAGTTGCCCACCCTCGACATCGCCAGGCTGATGAACGCCGAGGACACGACCGTCCCGGCCGCCGTCGCCGAACGGCTCCCGGAGATCGCCGCCGCGATCGACGCCCTGGCCGCCCGGATGGCCCGCGGCGGCCGGCTGGTCTACGCGGGCGCCGGCACGCCGGGCCGCCTCGGCGTACTGGACGCCTCCGAGTGCCCGCCCACCTTCAACACCGACCCCGCGCAGGTCACGGGCGTGATCGCGGGCGGCCCCGAGGCCATGGTCACCTCGGTCGAGGGCGCCGAGGACTCCAAGGAGCTGGCCGCCGGTGACCTCGACGCGCTCGGCGTCACCACCCTGGACACGGTGGTCGGCGTCTCGGCGTCCGGCCGTACGCCGTACGCGGTCGGGGCCGTCGAACACGCCCGCGCACTGGGCGCGTTGACGATCGGCCTGTCCTGCAACGCGCACAGCGCGCTCGCGGCGGCGGCCGAGCACGGCATCGAGGTCGTCGTCGGCCCCGAGCTGCTGACCGGCTCGACGCGTCTCAAGGCGGGCACGGCCCAGAAGCTGGTCCTCAACATGCTGTCGACGATCACGATGATCCGGCTCGGCAAGACGTACGGGAACCTGATGGTCGACGTACGGGCGTCGAACGAGAAGCTCCGGGCCCGCTCCCGCCGGATCGTCGCCCTGGCGACCGGTGCGGGCGACGAGGAGATCGAGGCGGCGCTCGCGGCGACGGACGGGGAGACGAAGAACGCGATCCTCGTCGTCCTCGGCTCGGTCGACGGCCCGACGGCCGCCCGCCTCCTCGCGGAGAACGACGGCCACCTGCGGGCAGCGCTGGCAGCGGCACCCCACTGACGTACTGACGCACTGATGCGTGGGCGCGTTCGACCGTCGGGCAGGATGGGCGCCATGACCGAGATCCACACTCCCCGCCTCCTCCTCCGCCGCTGGACCGACGACGACCTCGTGCCCCTGTCGGAGATCCTCGCGGACTCCCAGGTCATGCGCTGGGTCGACGACGGCTCGGTGCGCGACCTGGAGTACGCGGCCGAGGCCATCGAGCGGTGGGAGGAGGAGTGGGACGAGGAGGGCTTCGGCCTCTTCGCCGTCGAGCTCCTCGCCTCGGGTGAACTGATCGGCGCTGTCGGTCTGTCCGTGCCCGATTTCCTGCCGGAGGTGGCGCACGACGTGGCGATCAGCTGGCTGCTCGGCTCCCAGTTCTGGGGCCAGGGCTACGCCTCCGAGGCCGCCCACGCCACCCTGGAGTTCGCCCTCCAGGACCGTGGCCTCGACCGCGTGATCAGCATCAGCAGAGGGGGCGACGACGCCTCCGAGAACATCATCCGCAAGCTGGGCCTGACGGAGGAACGGGACACGACCCACCCCGTGTACGGCCACCAGCTGCTCGTGCACGCGATCGACCTCACGGAGTTCGAGGCGTAGACCACACCCGGCCGGCATACGCGCACTCTCGCCCGCGTTGTCAGTGGCGTGTGCGACGGTTGAGACCGCTGACCGCTCCGCTCAGCACACGCAGGCATTCAGATACGCAGGTCCGCACGCCGAAGGGACGACCACCGTGAACCACGCCCAGCTGACCGCCCTCGGGCGAGCCCTGCGCGTCCTCGGCGAGCACGGGGACGCGCTCGGCGGCGACACCCCCGACACCAAGCTGCACGAGATCAAGGCCGACCTGAAACGGGCCCTGGCGATCCTGGACGACACGGTGACCGGGTCGGCACCCACGACCCGCTGCGCCGAGCACCCCAACGGCCCGGTCGACGAAAGCGCCGGCGACCTCTGCCTGCTCTGCGAGACCCGCCGCCGCAGCGCCCGCCGCTCCCAGCAGAACGGCACCTACCCGCAGGCCCGCCACACCGACCCGGACACGGCACCCCCCGAGCGCACGATGTCCCGCTACGGCGTACGCGCCGACCGCCCCGAGTCCCAGCAGCGCTGGATCCCCGAGGTCTGGACCGGCCAGAACTGGCAGCTGTGCGGCACCCCGCGCCGCGACCGCCAGGAGGCCGAGCGCTACCTCTCCGCCGAGCGCCGCGCCCCCCGCCCCGGAATCGCCTACCGCCTGGTCCACGAGTTCACCGACTACGAGGTCCTGCGGATCTGGGGCACCCCGATGAAGGTGGACATCGAGCCGATGGGGAATTTGTAGTCCGCCCCAACAGCCTCTCCGGCAGCCTCACCGGCCGGAAAGAGCCCTCCGTGCCCTCGCTCAGGGCAAGCGGTGTCTGGACTGCTCCCGGATCGCGATCCACCGTGCCGAACCGCAACCGTGGCGGACGCCCCTTCGTCTTCTGGTTCACGACCAGAAGGGGGCCCCATGGGACTGGTGCGCACGCTACTGCCGTTGCCACGGGCCGCGGCCCGGCTGACTCCACAGGTGGGCGGGCCGATCCTCGGCGCCGCACTGATGCGCTGCCTCACCCCCGGCTGGGTGCTGCTGCGGCCGTCGTCGCCGACGCTCCGACTCGCCTGGGCCGAGGAAGCCGTCTCCGTGTACCGGGTGCTGGTCGAGACGGAGCACCCCCGTCCACGGCACCGCGGCCTTCTCGCCCGCGCCCTGACCCAGCACGCCACCGCACTCCTCCTCGCCGGGCGCCCCGAAGAGGCCCTCACCTCACTGGAGGCCGCGCGGGCCGTACCGGGCGCACGATGGTCACCGGCCCAGCGGGCCTCCGTACTGCATCTTCGGGCGCAGGCCCGATTCGAGGTGGGCCGGCTCGACGAGGCGCTGGCTTCGGCCGGGGACAGCGTGGCGGCGTACCGCGCGCTCACGCCCGTACGTCGGGAGCGGACACCGGCCCATCTGTCCGGCGCGCTGCGGACGTACGCGCTGGTGCTGAGCGCTCTCGGACGTACGGAGGAGTCCGTTGCGGCCTACGAGGAGTGCGCCGGAGTGCTACGGGCCATGCCGCTGCGGATGTCGGGACGCGCACTGCTGGTGCGGGCGCGCGCAACCGTAGAACTCACCTCCGGATTGAGGGAATTGGGCCGATACGAGGAAGCGCTGTCCGTCGGCCGGGAGGCGCGTGAGGCGACCGGCGGCGCCCTCGTGCTGGCCCTGCCGGACAGCGTGCGCCCGTTGCGCGTCCGGCTCCGCATGGACCTGGCCCGCTGCCAAGGAGCCACCGGCGACCTGCTCACGGCACGCACGACCGCCGACGAGGCCGTCGCCGAGGCCCACGCCCTGGCCGACCGGGACCGGGCGGCCGGGGATCAGTGGCTCACGGTGGCGCTCGGCTTCCTGGCGAGCGTGCTCAGTGAACTGGAGGAGTACGCAGTGGAGTTGGGCACCCGCCAAGAGCTGGTGGACTTGTGTACCGTTCTCGCCGCCAAGGACCCGATGACCTACGGCCCCCTCCTTGCCGATCACCTGGAGCTGCTGGCCGACTGCCACCGGGCAGCGGGCGACAACCGCGCCGCCGTGGACGCGTCAGAGCGCAGCGCGACCGCCCACAGGCACGCCGCGGAACACGACCCCGATGCACACGAGCCGCAACTCGCCCGTGTCCTGGCCAACTTGAGCCTGCGCCGGTCGGACGAGGGCGACAACGACGGCGCGGTCTCCGCCGCCCGCGAAACAGTGGCCCTCACTCGGCGGCTGGCCGAGTCCGACTGGCAGACCTACCACGCCCTGACAGGCCGCCATCTGCAGATCCTGGGCCGTGCACTGCGTCTCAGCGGCGCCCACGCGGCGGCCGTCGCCTGCTACGAGGAGGCGGAGTCGATCCTGGAGGACGTCCGGGAAGGCGGCGCAGAATCCGAAGGGCACGCATCCACCCTCGCTGCGGCCCGGTCCGGCCTGGCCATCACACTCGACGAGGCGGCGCGGACCCACCTGACAGCCGGCCGCACCGACGAGGCGGTCGCCGCCCTGGGCTCCCTCCTCGCCCTCACCCACCGCACCGACCGGACCGACGTTCACGCCTGCTGCGTCACCGCGTTCACCGATGCCCGCGCGGAGCATGGGGAGCCCATCGCACAAGCCTGGGCGCGGGCGACGGGCGAGGACTTCCCGACGTTCGTCTACCGGCTGCCCGGGAGCACCGTCGTACAGCGATGAGTTCCGGGACCGCACCCGGTCCCTGGATACCTGGAGTACGCGAGCCCTCTGAAGCCTCCGAACTCCGAAACCCCGAATGCCGCAAACCTTGATCCACACGACCGGGTGAACCAAGTCCCTCGTCCGAGGCAAAGCGGCCGGATCGGTGGCCGGTGATCGTTAATGCTGCCGGTGTCCGATTCATTCCTTTGCCAGGAGACCCTCCTTGAACGTCCGCCGCTTCCTGACCACCGCCCTCGCCGTCGTCGGCCCCCTGACCAGCGCCCTGGTGCTCGCCGTCGCCACACCGGCGGCCACCGCCGCCGCGAACCCCTGCGGGTTCTACGAGACGGGCAGCGACGCGTACTACAACCACTGCACGAGCGACGGCTCACGCATCGTCATCGAGGTCGAGGTGTGGGGCCCGAACTACGAGAAGTGCGTGGCCCCCGGCGACACCTGGCTCGGCAGCAGCAGCAAGATCGACGGCGCGTTCTACACCGGCCGCCTCTGCTGACCTGACCGGACCTCGGCTCACCTGATCCGGCCCGACCTCGTCCGGGCCGGATCACCCGCCCGCCTCAGGGCAACCGCCCCTCCCGATTGACCCGCCGCACCCGCGCCCGCAACACATCCGCCGGTGCCGCCTCACCCAACGCCTCCGGCGGACAGTCCCACTCGCACCCGCCGCCCACGGGCCGCAGCTGCACGTATCCGCCCTCGCGCCCCATGACCTCCCCGATCCGCCCGTCGCGCACATCGAGGGCGTACGTCACCTCACGCACCCTCGTCGCCACCGGCGGCCACACCCTCCAGGACGGCGGCCAGCCGCGTCGCCGTACGGACGTTGCAGCGCCCGAGGGTTACGAGCGCGAACGGCTCGCTACTCGCCCCGCTCACGGGGTCCACTCCCAGCGACGGCAGAGCCACCCCGACCCCCTCCAGCGCCGCCCGCAACCGCGCCACGATCTCCTCGGTCGTCAGCAGCCGCCCGTCCGACATCAGCTCCATCGCCGCCCGTTCCTCTGCACTCTGAGTGTTCGCTTTCTCCACACAGCGTGGCGGTCACCCGTCTAACCTGGCCAGAGACGACATCCCAACAACCCCATGTGTCCGACAGGGAGTTGCCGCCATGGCAGGTTCGAAGGACCTCGACCCCTCCTCCTCACCCCGCGCCTTCCTAGGCGCCGAGCTGCGTCACGCCCGCGAGGCGGCGGGCCTGAGCCAGGACGAACTGGGCCGACCGCTCTTCGTCAGCGGTTCGTTCATCGGGCAGATGGAAGCCGGAACGCGGCGGATGATGCACGAGTACGCCGTCCAGATAGACCAGATCCTGGGCACGAAGGACTTCTTCGAGCGCAACTGCGCCGCCCTGGCCAAGTCGAAGTACCCGGACCACTTCGCCGAGGCGGCGGAGGCGGAAGCGGTGGCTACGGCCATCCGGCAGTACGCCCAACTGCTCATCCCGGGGCTGTTGCAGACCAAGGCGTACGCGGAAGCGGTCTTCCGCGCCTACAAGCCACTGGCGCAGGCCGCCGAGATCGACAAGGACGTGGCGAACCGTCTCGACCGAGCCCGCCTCCTCGACAACCCAACAACCCCTTTGTTGTGGTCGGTTCTGGACGAGGCAGTGCTCCGGCGAGTGGTCGGCGGCCCGGCGGTGATGGCGGAGGCGTTGCGGCACGTGGCCGCACTGATCAGGCAGCACCGGATCATCGTGCAGGTGCTGCCGTTCGGTGCCGGGGCGCATGCGTCTATGCACGGCTCCCTGAAACTCATGGAGTTCGAGGGCGCCCCACCACTCTCCTTCGTCGAGGCACCTGACATGGGGAAACTGCAGGACGACCCGGCCACGGTCAGCCGTCACACCCTGATGTTCAACCTCCTCCAGGCGGCGGCACTTTCGCCTCAAGATTCACTGGCCCTCATCGAGTCGGTGGCGCACGATTACGAACATGGAGAAGAACACTCTTGAGCACGCCCTGAGCACGGCCACCTGGCACAAGTCGTCATACAGCGGTGGCGACGGCGGGGACTGCCTGGAGGTCGCCCGCTGGCGCAAGTCGTCGCACAGTGGCGGCAGCGGCGGCGACTGCCTGGAAGTGGCCGACGGCCACCCCGCCCTCGTCCCCGTCCGCGACTCCAAGAACCCCCTCGGCCCGAAGCTCGCGTTCCGGGCGGAGGCGTGGTCGGCGTTCGTCGAGAACCTCAAGCCCTGAGCGTCCTCAACTCCCCCCGAACCTCCCTGAGCTTCGGGATTCGGGCATCGAGCCCTGTTTCTGAGGATTGGGAGGTGGGTCTCAACCCACCCACCCTCCCTGCGTGTTGACTTGACGCGTTCGGCTTGCCACGCAGAGTCACAAGGAGCTAGCGTGCCGAAATAGCAAACAAACAACCCCCGCCAGGTGCGTCAACACCTGCGGGGGTCTGACCTCAGAGATCGAAACGAGCGATCCAGTGGCTGAAGCCAACTTTAGTGCTGCCGTCCTGCCCGCGCACCCTTCCCCGCCACCTCCGCCCCACCCGATGGCGAATCCGGGTTACGGCAAGCGCGATGCCCCCGACCAACGCCCCCGCACGAACCACGACTTCGCGCATCTGCCGCCGCGCGAGGCAGCGGTCGCCGCGTACATCGACCGGTTGCCCGGCGGGGCCGACATCTCCGTAAAGACGCTGGCCAAGCACGTCCGTACGGCCAGTGCGCTCTCCGTACGACCCTCAACAACCTTCGCCAAGCGGGCCATCTGCGCCGGGGCCGCGAACACCTGACCGGCACCGGCAGCCAACTGTGGATCACCCGAACGTGGTTCACCCGCACGGCACGCGGCGACGACTGGTGGGCGGCGTTCACGCGGGGCGACGTACCGACGGAGTACGAGGCGGAGTCCCCGGAGGAACCAGGCAGCCGCCGTCCGACCCGCTCCCGCGCGTTCATCCTGCTCGTCGCCCTCGGCCGTACCGCCCCCGCCCTGTCCCTGCCCGAGGCGGACTGCGCGGCGCTGGCCCCGCTGGTCGCGGAGTGGTTCGAGCGCGGGGCGAACGAGGAGTCCGTGCGACACGCCCTGACCGCCGGCCTGCCGACCCCGGTCCACTCCCCGGCCGCCCTGATCCGCAGGCGCCTGACCAGCAAGCTCCCACCCGAGCCTGCCACCGTACGGCCGCCGCTGCGAATGCTGGAGTGCGCGAAGTGCGGGGTGCCGGGGCGGGCGGAGGCGCTGGCGGGGGGCGTGTGCGGGGAGTGCCGGGGCGAGACCGTTCCACCTCGGGCACCCTCCGCACCCGTCGCCGCCTCCGCCACCGCAGTCCACGCCTACGCCGCCGCGACCCGCGCGGCGCTGGTCGACCGACGCCGAGAAAGGCCACGCGTATGAGCGCTCCAACAGTGCGCCGACACCGCTCCAGGGCACCATGGTGGGAAGGAGGCGAGCCCATCATGACCTTTGGCACCAGGCGCCCGCAGATGTCCCGCGAGGACTTCGAAGAGCTGGCCGGTAAGGCCCCTGCACACGTAGAGCTCGAATTCCTCGATGGACGGCTGTACGTCAAGGGCGATCACATCGAGGTAGAAGACTTCGAAGAGCTCGCCCGCAGGGCTCCGGAAGGCGTGAAGCTCGAACTCATCGACGGAAAGCTAGAGGTCAAGCCGTTGCCGGACAATCGCCACAGGGCCATTGTGGTGTGGCTCATTCGGCTGTTCATGCAACTGCGCCCCGAACTGGCCATGTACCACGAGCAGGATCTCAAGATCGGCGCCTACCGCAAAGGGAATGCCACTGCGGATGCCGCGTTGGCGCCGTTGGATCACTTCATCGCCGAGGACAAGAACTGGGCCTCGCCGGACGGCGTCCTCATGGTCGTCGAAGTCACCTCCCACGACCGCGACACCGACCGACGCGACCGCATCGACAAGGTGCGCGGTTACGCGGAGGCAGGTATCCCTGTCTACCTGCTGATCGACCGGGACAACGACACCCTCGTCGTGTACAGCGAGCCGAAGAACGGGACCTACCAGCAGAACCCTTCGTACCCGTACGGAGCCGTGGTCGAGCTGCCCGCTCCCGTGAGCGTCACCCTCAACACGGAGAAGCTCAAGGACTATGCCGACTGACCCGTTGGAAGAACCTCAGCGGGTGCATGACGAGTTCCTGCCACGACCGCAGGTCGAGAGGGGCCCCGAGTCCCCGGAAGTCCGGGCAGAGCGCGCGGAGATCCGGCTGGCCATGGACTTCGCCAAGGCCGTGTACGACCGCCGTCTGCAACTGGGGCTGACGCAGACACAGTTCGCCAACCGCGTCGGTCTCACCGAGGCGCAGATCTCGCGGATCGAAGGCGCCGACACCGTGCCGACACTGGCCTTGTTGCGCCGCCTGGACGTGGCGCCCGGCGAAATGCTCGACAGCCCACGAGAGGTCGCCCGCACAGGCACTCTCCCAAAACTGCTCAACGAGGACTTCGAGGAACTGGCCGCCGTGGCCCCCGATCACGTACGACTCGAATTCATCGACGGGACGCTGCGCACGCGGGACCCGCTAGGTGTCGAGGACTTCGAGGAGCTGGAGCGACGGGCACCCGAGACCGTACGACTGGAGTACGTGGGCGCAAAGCTGGTGGTCAAGGCCCTGCCCGACGGCAATCACAGTCGCATCTTCATGTGGCTGCTGCGCCAGTTCCTGCTCCAGCGGCCCGAACTGAATCTCACACCCGGATCCGGTATCAAAGCGGCTGCTGACCGCAGGGAACGTGCCCGACCAGATGGAACGCTGACGCCCGTAGGTCATTTCAAGGGCCACGGCGAATGGTCCGACACCTCCGGCATCCTCATGGCCCTCGAAATCACCACCCGCGACAGGGACACGAACAAACGCGACCGCATCGACAAGCCCCTCGGCTACGCGGCGGCCGACATCCCCGTCTACCTCCTCGTCGACCGCGACAACAACACCGTCACGGTGTTCAGCGAGCCGAAGGACGGCCGATACCAGCAGGCCTCGTCCTCCCCCTGGGGGGCCACCGTGGCGATCCCGCACCCGGTGGGCATCACCCTCGACACCGAGAAGCTCAAGGACTACGCAGACTGACCCATGGGCCAGGATCGAGGCCCCCTTGACCGCCGCGCGCACAGGAACCGCCGGGCTCCCTTGCGTCGGGTACAACCTCCCAGGCGCCACAGCCGTCCAACCAGTGCGCCGGGTCGCACCCGAACCGGCACTCATCTCAGGGGGATCGATATGAAGCCTGCCTCCGTCGGCCGCGCGCTGCGGCTCGGAGCCTGTACCACCGTGGCCATGGGGATGGCCGCCGTCGGTTTGGGCACCGCGCCTGCCTTCGCCGAGGAGCAGCAGACCGACCAACTGTGGATACAGAACCCGTACGAGCGGACGGTCACCGTCGCCCCGGAGGGCGGCACCGGACAGTACCGTGACCTGCCCGTCGGCCTGTACCACGACAACAGCACCTTCACGGTCACGGACGGACGGCTCACCGTCGACGTCTCGGGTCTGGCCGGGGTCGCCGAGGTGGCCTGGCCGGAGAACTGCGTACCCAGCGGGAGTACCGCCGTGTGCTCCGTTCCCGAGGTTCCGATCCTGATGGACGGCTACGAGGAGCAGGTGCGGCTCAAGGTGCGCGCCCTGCCCGGCACCGCCTCGGGCGCCCAAGGGAAGATCACCTACGAGGCGACGGCCAAGGGCGGTCCCGACGGCGAACTCGTCGCCCCGCACAACTCGTTCGACACGACCGTGACGGTCGGCTCGGGCCCCGACCTGGTCCTGGTCCAGCCGGACAAACTCGTGGGCGTGCGACCGGGCAGCTCGCTCACCGCGCCGTTCGCCGTCACCAACACCGGCAACGAGCCCGCGCAGGGCTTCAGCGTGCGGATGTGGGCGACGTACGGCCTGGAGTTCGCGACGAAGTACCCGCAGTGCGCATACACGCCGACGGGCGGTGCGGGCGAGGCCGCTCCGATGACGGTGGTCACCTGCGCGTTCGACACGGTCATCGCGCCGGGTGTCACTGTCGAGCTGCCCGCGCCGCTGAAGCTCGACGTCGCTGACCACGCCCTGTACGAGCTCTTCGGCTACTCCGTAGAGCCGGGGGCGGGCGCCACCGACATCCAGGCCGACGACAACTCCAGCTCCTGGCCCATCGAGGTCGTCAACACGGCGGACTTCGCGGTGCGCGGCGACTCGGTCCGCGGCAAGGCCGGTTCGAAGGTCACGGCCACACTCCGTTTCCTGAACAGAGGTCCGGCCTGGGTCGGTCACGTCGGCTCGGGCGACCCGGCCGCGGTCGTCTCGTTCTACGTGCCGAAGGGCACGGCCGCCACAGCCGTCCCGGACCTCTGCGAGCCACGCACGCTGGAGGGCGGCTCCCTGGAGGAGCGGCTCGGCGCCCCGCGCTATGACTGCTACCTGCCACTGTGGGTCAAGCAGGACTCGAAGACCGTCCTGCCGTTCCAGCTGATGATCAACCGGGTGGTGCCGGGTGTGACCGGTAAGGTCGTCGCCCACCCCGATTGGGGCCCGTCGTTCCCGTTCGACCCGAAGCCGCGGAACAACACGGCGCAGGTCGTGGTGAACCCGTAGCCGCCCGCATCTCCGCGCCGGGGGCGCTCCGCTGACGCGGGGCGCCCCTGGGCGTTTCGGTCGTGCGACGCCGCGCTCGACCGGTGCCGGGGCTGCGGACAGTGCGCGGTCGGGGCACGAACTCCGCAGCTCAAAGGCAACTGCATTGCTTCTGGGCCGTGATTACGGGCTAGCTCAACGACCCCAGCGCCGACGCCTCGTAGGCCTTCAGCTCGCCCGTCCTGTCCTCCAGGACCTTCGCCGCCCACTCCGGGTCCTGGAGCAGCGCGCGGCCCACGGCCACGAGGTCGAACTCCTCGTTCTCCAGGCGGTCCAGGAGGTCGTCGATGCTCTTGACCGGGGAGCCCTCGCCCGCGAAGCCGTTGATGAAGTCGCCGTCGAGGCCGACCGAGCCGACGGTGATCGTCGGCTTGCCGGTGAGCTTCTTGGTCCAGCCGGCCAGGTTGAGGTCCGAGCCGTCGAACTCCGGGAGCCAGTAGCGGCGCGTGGAGGCGTGGAAGGCGTCGACGCCGGCCGCCGCGAGCGGGGTGAGGATCGACTCCAGCTCCTCGGGGGTCTCGCCGATGCGGGCGTCGAAGGCACCCGACTTCCACTGCGAGTACCGGAAGATGATCGGGAAGGACTCGGACACCGCCTCGCGTACGGCGGCCACGATCTCCGTCGCGAACCTCGTACGGGCGACCGGGTCACCCCCGTACGCGTCGGTGCGGCGGTTGGTGCCGGACCACAGGAACTGGTCGATCAAGTAGCCGTGGGCGCCGTGCAGTTCGACTCCGTCGAAGCCGATGCGCTCGGCGGCCACCGCGGCCTCGACGAACGCGTCGATGACGTCGTCGAGGTCCTCCTGGGTCATCTCCTTGCCCGCACCGGCGGTGCCGTCCAGCCGCAGACCGGACGGGCCGACCGGCGGGGCGTCGGCGAACGGGGGCTGCCCGGCCTCCCTGACCATGCCGATGTGCCACAGCTGCGGCACGATCCTCCCGCCGGCCGCGTGCACGGCGTCGGCGACCTTCGCCCAGCCCGCGAGCTGCTCCTCGCCGTGGAAACGGGGGACGCCGTCGCTGTCACCGGCGGATTCGTGTCCGACGTAGGTGCCCTCGGTGACGATCAGGCCGACCCCGGCGCCCGCGCGGCGCGAGTAGTACGAGGCCACGTTCTCGCCGGGGACCCCACCGGGCGAGAACTTGCGCGTCATCGGCGCCATCACGATCCGGTTCGGCACGGTCAGACCGTTCAGCGTGACGGGGCGGGAGAGGATCTGGGCCGCGCGGGAGGTCTGGGTGGGGGCTGTCACGTGGGGCTCCTCGGGAGCAGACGGGGGAGACGGGGAGATCGGGTGAGATGAACGGCAGTGCAATTGCTTGCATGTGCATCAACTACGGCCGTCCGGCCCTCCATTCCGGCCCGCCCCGGACGTCTGCTGTGATCCCGGTCACTGCGCGCGCCGCCAACTGGGAAGTCCCGCAAACGCCCGAGGGCGGCACCCTCCCCGTAAGGAGAAGATGCCGCCCTCGGTACGAAGGACGGTGATCAACCAGAGGTCGATCAGAAGTCCATGTCACCGCCCGGCATGCCGCCACCGGCGCCCGCGCCGGCACCGGCCTTCTCCGGCTTGTCGGCGATGACGGCCTCGGTGGTGAGGAAGAGCGCGGCGATGGAGGCCGCGTTCTGCAGCGCGGAGCGCGTCACCTTCGCCGGGTCGATGATGCCCTCGGCGATCATGTCGACGTACTCACCGGTCGCGGCGTTGAGGCCGTGGCCGACGGGAAGGTTGCGGACCTTCTCGACGATGACGCCGCCCTCGAGACCACCGTTGACGGCGATCTGCTTGAGCGGGGCCTCCAGGGCGAGACGCACGATGTTGGCGCCGGTCGCCTCGTCACCCGTCAGCTCGAGCTTCTCGAAGACCGAGGTGGCCTGGAGCAGGGCCACGCCACCACCGGCGACGATGCCCTCCTCGACGGCCGCCTTCGCGTTGCGAACGGCGTCCTCGATGCGGTGCTTGCGCTCCTTGAGCTCGACCTCGGTCGCGGCACCGGCCTTGATGACCGCAACACCGCCGGCGAGCTTCGCCAGGCGCTCCTGCAGCTTCTCGCGGTCGTAGTCGCTGTCCGAGTTCTCGATCTCGGCGCGGATCTGGTTGACCCGGCCGGCGACCTGGTCGGCGGAGCCGCCGCCGTCGACGATCGTGGTCTCGTCCTTGGTGATGACGACCTTGCGCGCACGGCCCAGGAGGTCCAGGGAGGTGTTCTCGAGCTTGAGACCGACCTCCTCGGAGATGACCTCGCCACCCGTGAGGATCGCGATGTCGTTCAGCATCGCCTTGCGGCGGTCACCGAAGCCCGGGGCCTTGACCGCGACGGACTTGAAGGTCCCGCGGATCTTGTTGACGACCAGGGTCGAGAGGGCCTCGCCCTCCACGTCCTCGGCGATGATCAGCAGCGGCTTGCCCGACTGCATGACCTTCTCCAGGAGCGGGAGCAGGTCCTTGACCGAGGAGATCTTGGAGTTCGCGATGAGGATGTAGGGGTCCTCGAGCGAGGACTCCATGCGCTCCATGTCGGTCGCGAAGTACGCCGAGATGTAGCCCTTGTCGAAGCGCATGCCCTCGGTGAGTTCCAGCTCCAGACCGAAGGTCTGGGACTCCTCGACGGTGATGACGCCTTCCTTGCCGACCTTGTCCATCGCCTCGGCGATGAGCTCGCCGATCTGCGTGTCGGCGGCGGAGATGGAGGCGGTCGAAGCGATCTGCTCCTTGGTCTCGACCTCCTTCGCCTGGTCGAGCAGCGCACCGGAGACGGCCTCGACGGCCTTCTCGATGCCGCGCTTCAGCGCCATCGGGTTCGCACCCGCGGCGACGTTGCGCAGTCCTTCGCGGACCAGCGCCTGGGCCAGGACAGTCGCGGTCGTCGTGCCGTCACCGGCTACGTCGTCCGTCTTCTTCGCGACTTCCTTGACCAGCTCGGCGCCGATCTTCTCGTACGGGTCCTCGAGCTCGATCTCCTTGGCGATGGAAACACCATCGTTGGTGATCGTGGGGGCGCCCCACTTCTTCTCGAGGACGACGTTTCGGCCCTTGGGGCCGAGGGTGACCTTGACGGCGTCGGCGAGCTGGTTCATCCCGCGCTCGAGACCGCGCCGTGCCTCCTCGTCGAACGCGATGATCTTGGCCATGTGAAGTGGTCCTCCCGGACTGGGGTGGATTGCTCCGGACCGCGCTGGCGCCCGCGACGGACGGCCTGCCTGCCCTGGTGGTTCCTTGCACCACCTGGCCTGCGGGCCTCACCCACCCGGTCCTTCAGTTGTCACTCTCACCTTCAGAGTGCTAACGCCAATGATTAGCACTCGCCCCTGCCGAGTGCAAGCGGCTCTCGAAGATCCGCAGGTGAACAGGGGGGTACCTACGGGCCGGTAGCCGTGCCGCCGGGCATGGAGACGGACATGCCGATGGGCCCGCACTCCGTGAGGTCCCACGAAGTACGAGCCCATCGAATCCTTCAACGAAGGAAGAAGAACGTCGCTTGCGGTGCGCCGGCGCGTTGCTTCAGCTGGTCGCCAGACGGACCATGTCCGCCTGCGGCCCCTTCTGGCCCTGCGAGATCTCGAAATCGACCCGCTGACCTTCCTCGAGGGTGCGGTAGCCGTCCATCTGAATCGCGCTGTAGTGGACGAAAACATCCGCACCACCGTCGACCGCGATGAAGCCGTACCCCTTCTCCGCGTTGAACCACTTGACGGTGCCCTGAGCCATGCCTAACTCCCCTATTACTGGCCCTTGCACGGATCCGCACTTCGCGAATCCGGGTCAGACCTCACCCCCCCAACCGGTGGAGGTGTGCGCCGGAACGCGTCGACCGCGGCCGAATGTATCTGTCCAACTGCCCTCTGCAACAGGTCAATCGGACGAGAAATCCGGGCACGCCAGGTCAGTAAATATGCGGAGAATTCACGCGGATTCAGGGCAACCCGGGCCCCACAAAGAGAACAAAAAACGCAAAAGGCCTGCACACTTTGGCTACTTCTCGTTGGGTGCACGGCAGGAATTAATACGCGTGTGACGAGCGAAGTGGTGCGGCTTCCCCAACTGTACCGCGCTCAACCATACAGAATTGCCCCCTCCGCTTCTCTCACGGAGGGGGCAATTCGATGAACTCTCGGTAATCGATGTTACCGACGGTTACTACTCGCGGGTATCAACAGGTCTCAGCCGCCGGCGACGGCCGGAATGATCGACACACCGGCACCGTCCGGCGTCGCCGTCTCCAGCCCCTGCTCGAAACGGACGTCGTCGTCGTTGACGTACACGTTGACGAAGCGCCGCAGCTTGCCCTGGTCGTCGAGCACCCGGGCGGCGATCCCCGTGTGGTTCTTCTCCAGATCGGCGATGACCTCGGCGAGGGTCCCGCCCTCTGCGGCCACCTCGGCCTGTCCACCGGTGTAGGTGCGGAGGATGGTAGGGATGCGGACAGAAACGCTCACGGTGAAAACCTCCGGTCAGGTGACATACCTAGGGGCGCGGGGCTGTGCTGAATGTGCGGCTACCGCCGCGTGTGCGCGACCAGCCCCCACGGGCCCGCGGACGAACGAAATACCTCTTACGCGAGTCCGGCCGCGTGGAACGACTCAAGGCTGGGCCGAATGGTCGCGGTCAGGCCGACATCGGCCACCGCGTCCAACGTCTTCAGACCGTCCCCGGTGTTCAGCACAACAGTGGTGAGGGTCGGGTCCAGCAACCCGTTCTCGATCAGCTTCTTCGCCACACCCACGGTCACCCCACCGGCGGTCTCCGCGAAGATCCCCTCCGTGCGCGCGAGCAGCCGAATCGCGTCGACGACCTGCTCATCGTTGACGTCCTCAACCGCTCCCCCCGTCCGCCGCGCGATGTCCAGCACGTACGGCCCGTCCGCCGGGTTGCCGATCGCCAGCGACTTGGCGATGGTGTTGGGCTTCTGCGGCCGTACGACGTCGTGCCCGGCCTTGTAGGCCACGGACACCGGCGAGCAGCCCTCCGCCTGGGCGCCGAAGATCTTGTACGGCTTGTCCTCGACGAGCCCGAGCTTGATCAGCTCCTGAAGACCCTTGTCGATCTTCGTGAGCTGCGACCCGGAGGCGATGGGCACGACGAGCTGGTCGGGCAGCTGCCAGCCGAGCTGCTCGCAGATCTCGTACGCCAGGGTCTTGCTGCCCTCCGCGTAGTACGGGCGCAGGTTGACGTTGACGAAGCCCCAGCCCTCGCCGGCCGGGTCGCCGATCAGCTCGGAGCAGAAGCGGTTCACGTCGTCGTAGTTGCCCTCGATGCCGATGAGCTCGCCGCCGTACACCGCGGCCATGACGACCTTGCCCTGCTCCAGGTCGTGCGGGATGAACACGCAGGAGCGGAACCCGGCGCGGGCGGCGGCGGCGCCGACGGCACCTGCCAGGTTGCCCGTGGAGGAGCAGGAGAGGGTGGTGAAGCCGAAGGCACGGGCGGCCTCGATGGCCTGGGCGACGACCCGGTCCTTGAAGGAGTGGGTCGGGTTGCCGGAGTCGTCCTTGACGAAGAGCTTGCCGACGTCGACACCCAGCTCACGGGCGAGATTGTCGGCCTTGACGAGCTTGGTCCAGCCGGGGTTGATGTTCGGCTTCTCGGCGACGTCCGCGGGGACGGGCAGAAGGGGCGCGTAGCGCCAGATGTTCGCGGGTCCCGCTTCGATGCGCTTGCGGAGTTCCTCGGTGTCGGCCGCCGAGTGGACGGCGAAGTCGTAGGCGATCTCCAGCGGGCCGAAACACTCCTCGCAGGCGAACACCGGACCGAGGGGGACTCGGTGACCGCATTCACGACAGGAGAGTGCGGCGGCGGGACCGAGATCAACAGGGGTGACGGAGCCGGAAGTGGTGCTCTCGACAGTTTGCGCAGCCATGGAGGCGAAGCCCTTTCCTCATCTTCCTCACGACGCGTTTCGCCATGAGACGGATTTGGCACCTTCCCGAGCCGGGGTCCTCGCCACATGAGATGCGACAGGATCGGCTGGAGGGTTGCCGGGGCTTCATCGGGCCGTATCCCTCTGCCCCTCTGGATGAGCGGTATGAAGTTGTGAGGTTGTGAACACCGGTGACCTCGGACATGCGATGGTCACCCGCGTTGTTCAAGACTGTAACCGAAGGCTTGGATGGTGGTGGGAGCCGTCCGAACCGCGAGATACCGCGACATCAGCCGCTGCCGCGGCGGGTCGCGCTTCTCCCCATGCAACGTAAGGGAGAGCCGCACGTGCTGGAAGACGCCGAGCGCTGGCTGAACACCCGCTCCTGGTCCGTTGACGACCGCCCGCTGAAGAAGATCGTCGCCGCGAAGCGTTCCTCGAACGCCACAGTGAGTGTCGTCCTGCCCGCGCTCAACGAGGAGGAGACGGTCGGCGAGATCGTCGCCGTCATCCGCCGTGACCTGATGCTGAGGGTCCCGCTCGTCGACGAGATCGTCGTCATCGACTCGGGATCGACCGACCGCACCTCCGAGGTGGCCGCCGCGGCGGGCGCCCGGGTCGTCCACCGCGACGACATCCTGCCGCGCCTCCCGGCCGTACCGGGTAAGGGCGAGGTGCTGTGGCGCTCGCTCCTGGTCACCAGCGGGGACATCGTCTGTTTCATCGACGCGGACCTGAAGGAGTTCTCGTCCGACTTCGTCTCCGGGATCGTGGGCCCGCTGCTCACGGACCCGGGTGTCGACCTCGTCAAGGCGATGTACGACCGTCCGCTCGGCGAGGCGGCCGGCCAGGGCGGCAGGGTGACGGAACTCATGGCCCGGCCCCTCCTCAACATGCACTGGCCGCAGCTGGCCGGCTTCGTCCAGCCGCTCGGCGGTGAGTACGCGGCCCGCCGCTCGCTCCTCGAACAGCTCCCGTTCCCCGTCGGCTACGGCGTGGAGCTGGGCATGCTGATCGACGCCCTGCACCTGGTCGGCCTGGACGCGTTGGCGCAGGTGGACGTGGGTGTGCGCAAGCACCGCCACCAGGACGGCCAGGCCCTGGGCCGGATGTCCGCCGCGATCTACCGCACCGCACAGCTCCGGCTGGCCCGGGGCCATCTGATCCGCCCCTCGATCACCCAGTTCGAGCGCGGCGAGGAGGGCTTCGAGCCACGTACGTACTCGGTGGACACGGAGGAACGCCCGCCGATGGCGGACGTCGCGGAGTACGCGCGAAGGAAAGCCGCGTAGGCCGGTACAGGCACAGGTGGGACCGGTAGTGGTACCGCTACCGGTCCTCCTGTGCGGGCTTGTATACGGCTGAGGCGTACATGTGTACGTTTGAGTGTTTCCGGGCCGGGCTAGGTTGAGGCGTATGGCTTCGACGCAAGGTGTGCAGAGTGGTCCGGGCGGATACCGAGTGCTGGTCGCGTCCAACCGCGGCCCGGTCACGTACGAGGTCCGTGAGGACGGCTCGCTGCACGCCCGGCGCGGCGGCGGCGGGCTGGTCTCCGGTCTGTCGGCGATCGGGTCGGACGCGGACTCCCTGTGGGTCTGCTCGGCCCTCGGCGACGGCGACCGCGAGGCGGTACGGCGCGGGGAGGCCGAGGCGGGCGTACGGATGCTCGCGATCCCGGCGGACGTGCACGAGGACGCGTACAACGGCATCGCCAACTCAGTGCTGTGGTTCGTGAACCACATGCTGTACCAGACCCCGCTGGAGCCGGTCTTCGACGCGGAGTTCCGGCGCCGGTGGGCGTCGTACGAGGCCTACAACCGCGCGTTCGCCCAGGCGCTGGCGGACGAGGCGGCGGAGGGCGCGTCGGTGGTGGTCCAGGACTACCACCTGAGCCTGGTCCCCGGGATGCTGCGCGAGCTGCGCCCCGACCTCCGCATCGGCCACTTCTCGCACACGCCGTGGGCACCGGCGGACTACTTCCGGATGCTGCCGTACGACATCTCCGAGCAGCTCCTGCGCGGCATGCTCGGCGCGGACCGCCTCGGCTTCCTCACCCGGCGGTGGGCCGACGCGTTCACCGCCTGCTGTACGGACCTGGTCGGCGGCGTCGGCGACACGCGGATCGGGGTGCACGGGCTGGGCGCGGACGCGGACTTCCTGCGCAGGCGCGCGCACGAGCCGGACGTCGAGGAGCGGATGGCCGCGTTGAGGGCCGAGATCGGCGGGGACGGCCGGAAGACGATCGTGCGGGTGGACCGTACCGAGCTGTCGAAGAACATCGTGCGGGGCCTGCTGGCGTACCGGCAGCTGCTGGAGGACCGCCCGGAGTGGCGGGAGCGGGTGGTCCACGTGGCGTTCGCGTACCCCTCCCGGCAGGATCTCGCCGTCTACCGCGACTACACGGCCGAGGTGCAGCGGGTCGCCGACGACATCAACTCGACATTCGGGAGCCCGGGTTGGACCCCGGTCGTGCTCCACGTCAAGGACGACTTCGCCCGTTCCCTGGCCGCCTACCGGCTCGCCGACGTGGCCCTCGTCAACCCCATCCGCGACGGCATGAACCTCGTCGCCAAGGAAATCCCGGTGGTCTCCGACGAGGGGTGCGCGCTGGTGCTGTCACGGGAGGCGGGGGCGTACGAGGAGCTGGGCGACGACGCGATCGTGGTGAACCCGTACGACGTGACGCAGACCGCGCGGGCGCTGGAGGAGGCGCTGAACATGCCGGCCGGCGAACGGGCGGAGCGCACGAAGCGGCTGGCCGCGGCGGCGACCGCGCTGCCGCCGGCCCAGTGGTTCCTGGATCAGCTGAACGCGCTCAGCGACTGACGACCGCCCGGCCGAGGGCCGTCAGCAGCTGTACGACGCCCGCGGGGCCGTCGACGACCAGGTCTGCGCGTTCCGCCAGTTCCGTCACCGCCTCGGTGGCGTTGCCGCTGCACACCAACAAGCCCGGGATGCCGTTCTGGCGGAGCTTCTCCACGGCCGCGAACGCCGGGAGGTCGCCGAGGTCGTCGCCCGCGTAGAGGACGGAGGTGGCGCCGGTCTCGCGGACGTACTCCTGGAGGGCGACGCCCTTGTCCATGCCGGGTGGGCGCAGCTCCAGTACGAGGCGGCCAGGTTCGACGATGAGTCCGTGGCGGGTGGCGAGGTCGGCGAGGGGCTCGCGCAGGGCCTCGAACGCGGCCTGGGGGTCCGCCGCGCGCCGCGTGTGGACGGCGACGGCCCGGCCCTTCTCCTCGATCCAGGTGCCCTGCCAGGCGCCGAACCGTTCGAGGAACCCGGGCAGTTCGGCGCGGACGGCGGCGACGCCGGGATGCGGGGCGGGGGCGCTGACCGTGCCGGTCACGGCGTCCCAGCGTTCGGTGCCGTAGTGGCCGAGGACTACGAGGTGCTCCAGACCGGGCACACCCGCGAAACCTCCGTGCCGGACCGCGACACCGGCGGGCCGGCCGGTGAGGACGGCGACGGAGGCGACCTCGGGGGCGAGGGCGGAGAGGGCGGGAAGCGTGTCGGGGTGGGCGCGGGCCTGCTCGGGGTCGGCCACGATCGGAGCGAGGGTCCCGTCGAAGTCGAGGACGACGACGGCACCGGCGGGATTCGCGAGGACGGCATCCAGCCCGTCACGGCCGGCCTGCGTCAGAGGTGTGGGCAGGGAGTCCATGGGTGCGACCCTATCGGGCAGCACCCTTCAGCCCGTCCGGCGTTTGAGGACGAGCGCGTTCAGCGCGAAGGGGGGTCTGGGGGCACAGCCCCCAGGTGGCGTGACCTACCGCTCCCCCCGCCTGGCCTCCCGCACCCTCCGCAACCTGTTCACCGTCACCGGATCGCACGCCAGCGCCCGCTCGTCGTCCAGCAGCGCGTTGAGCAGTTGGTAGTAGCGCACCGGCGCCAACCCCAGCTCCTCCCGGATCGCCCGCTCCTTCGCCCCCGGCCCCGTGAACCCCCGGCGCTCCAGCGCGAGAATGTCCTGTTCCCGTCGCTCCAGCTGCTCCCCGTCCATGGAAGAAACCGTAGCCCCCGCCGCTGACATCCGGATTCACTGTGCGGCCTCCTCCGCCGCCGTGGCCCGCTCGATGCCCTGCCCGCCTACTCGGCGCTCTCCTCCGAGTTGGCCTGCTTCTGCAGGTCGGTGAGGACCGTCGCCGGGTCGCCGTCCGTCGTGAACGCCGTACCGATCCGTTCCTTGATGTCCGCGCTGACCTGTGCCCAGGACGTCTTGCCGACCGGGTAGAGCTGGGCGGTCGGGAGCTCTTCGAGGAAGGGGGCGAGGTCCTTGTCCCGGGCGGCGGTGGACATGGTCTTCGAGGCGGAGGTGGTGACCGGCAGAAGGTCGTACTCGCGGGAGAAGGCGAGCACGTTCTTCTCGTCGTAGACGAAGTCGAGGAAGTCGCCGGCCTCGCTCCGGTGGCCGTTCTTCTTGAAGGCCATCATCCAGTCGGCGACACCCATCGTGGACCGCGTCGAGTCCTTCTGGCCCGGCATCGGCACCATGCCGACGTCCACCCCCTTGGCCGCCGCGGTCTTCATCAGCGAGGGATGGCCGTTGAGCATGCCGACCTCACCGCGTGCGAAGGCGGCGAAGGCGGCGGCCCGGTTGAGCTTGCCCGGGGCGACGGGCCCGGTGAGGCCCTTGTCGACGAGTTCGTCCTTGAGCCAGGTGAACGTCTTGATGTTCTGCGGGGAGTCGATGCCGTAGGTGCCGACCTCGCTGGTGTAGCCGTCACCGCCGCTGAGCAGCCACTGCATCGCCTCGGCCTGCGCCTCCTCGGGCCCGAGCGGGAGGGCGTACGGGTACCGCACACCCTCCTCCTTCAGCGCGGCGGCGTCGGCCGCCAGCTCGCTCCAGGTGGTGGGCGGGGTGAGGCCGGCCTCGGTGAAGAGCTTCTTGTTGTAGAAGAGGAGGCGGGTGGAGGCGGCGAAGGGCATGCCGTACTGGGTGCGGCTGACCTTTCCGGCGTCGGCCAGATGGGCGACGAAGTCCGCCTGCGTCGGGATGGAGAGCAGGTCGTCGGCCTGGTACAGCTCGCCCTTGGCCGCGTAGTCGGCGTATGCGCCGATCTGCGCCAGGTCGGGTGTGTCACCGGCGGCGACCATCTCCTTGACCTTGCGGTCGACGTCGTTCCAGGAGTAGACGCTGACGTCGACCCGCACGTCCGGGTGGGTGTCCTCGTACTCAGCGACGAGGTTGTCCCAGTACTTCTGGGAGCTGTTGGCGCCGGAGTCGCCGTAGTCGGCGGCGACCAGCTTCAGGGTGACCTCACCCGAGCCGGTTCCTCCGCAGCCGCCGAGTACCGCCGTCATCCCGAGGGCGGACACCGCCGCGATCATGCCTGTCCTACGCCGCTGCACCACAGAATCCCAACTCGTCGTTCACATACATGTTCATTGGTACGTTCAATTTCTTCGCCATATAAGGTCTACACCACGTAAGTGGACTAGACCTCTTCCGGGTCTACGGGCCACACTGTTCCCGTGAGACATGTCATCGCCCTCGACGTGGGCGGCACCGCGATGAAAGCCGCCCTCATCGGGCCGGACGGCGCCCTGCTCCACCGGGCGCGCCGGGCGACCGGACGCGAGCGCGGCCCCGAAGCCGTCGTGGCCGAGATCCTCGGCTTCGCCGCCGACCTGCGCGCCCACGGCATCGCCCACCTCGGCGAGAGCGCCGCTGCCGCCGGAGTCTCCGTCCCCGGCATCGTCGACGCCGACCGCGGCCTCGCCGTCTACGCGGCGAACCTCGGCTGGCGTGACGTACCCCTGCGCGACCTGCTCACGGAACGGCTGGGCCTGCCGGTCGCCCTCGGCCACGACGTCCGGACGGGCGGGCTCGCGGAGGGCCGGCTCGGGGCCGGCCAGGGAGCGGACCGCTTCTTCTTCGTCGCCCTCGGCACCGGAATCGCGGGCGCGATCGGCATCGACGGCCGGGTCGAGGCGGGCGCACACGGCTTCGCGGGCGAGATCGGCCACATCGTCGTACGGCCCGGCGGGATCCCGTGTCCGTGCGGCCGGCGCGGCTGTCTGGAGCGGTACGCGTCGGCGTCGGCGGTGAGCGAGGCGTGGGCCGCCGCGTCCGGCACCCCGGGCGCGGACGCGGCGGACTGCGCCAGGGCCGTCGACTCCGGCGACCCGCTCGCCCGCCAGGTCTGGCAGCACGCGATCGACGCCCTCGCCGACGGCCTGGTCACCGCCCTCACCCTCCTCGACCCCCGCACCCTGATCATCGGCGGCGGCCTGGCGGAAGCGGGGGACACCCTGTTCACACCGCTGCACACCGCCGTCCAGGAACGGATCACCTTCCAGAAGCTCCCGGTCATCGCCCCCGCAGCCCTCGGAGACACGGCAGGCTGCCTGGGCGCGGGCCTGCTGGCGTGGGATCTCCTGACCATTACCGACCCCGACCTCACGGAGGCATCCGCCTGATGGCAACAAACCCAAGGGCCGGGGTCCCAGCCAGGGCGACGGCACCCATGGCAACGGACTCAGCGGCAGCCCACCCAGGGGCGCGGGGATCTGCGCGACCAGCCCCCACGGGCCCGCACACTCCCCACAACCTGGTGCTCAGGGGCGCCAAAGCCGTACTCCCCACGGGAATCACCGACGGCGCCCAACTCACCGTCGAGGGAACCAAGTTCACCGAGCGCCCGCACGAGAACGCCCACGAGATCGACGTGAGCGGCCACTGGCTGATCCCCGGCTTCGTCGACCTCCACAACCACGGCGGAGGCGGAGCCTCCTTCACCTCGGGCACCGCGGAGGACATCCTCAAGGGCGTCCACACCCACCGGACCCACGGCACCACCACCCTCGTCGCAAGCACCGTCACCGGCGACATGGACACCCTCACCGCCCAGGCCGGCCTCCTCTCCGAACTCGCCGAACAGGGCGACATCGCCGGCGTCCACTTCGAGGGCCCCTTCATCTCGCCCTGCCGCAAGGGCGCCCACTCCGAGGCGCTGCTGCGCGACCCGGACCCGGCGGAGGTCCGCAAGCTGATCGACGCGGCGCGCGGCCGGGCCAGCATGGTCACCCTCGCCACCGAACTCCCCGGCGGCCTCGACTCCGTACGGCTGCTCGTCGAGCACGGTGTCCTCGCGGCGATCGGGCACACCGACGCGACGTACGAGCAGACAGTGGAGGCCATCGACGCGGGCGCCACCGTCGCCACGCACCTCTTCAACGCGATGCCCTCCCTCGGCCACCGCTCCCCCGGCCCGATCACCGCTCTCCTCGAAGACGACCGCGTCACCGTCGAACTCATCAACGACGGCACGCACTTGCACCCCGCGGCCCTCCAACTCGCGTTCCACCACGCGGGCGCGGACCGCGTGGCGTTCATCACCGACGCGATGGACGCGGCCGGCTTCGGCGACGGCCGCTATCTGCTCGGCCCGCTGGAGGTCGAGGTCAGCGAGGGTGTGGCGCGGCTGGTCGAGGGCGGTTCGATCGCGGGCTCGACACTCACGCTGGACCGCGCCTTCAAGCGGGCGGTCACCGTCGACCGGCTCCCGGTCACGGACGTGGTCGCCGCCCTGTCCGCCAACCCCGCCCGGCTGCTGGGGATGTACGACCGGGTGGGCTCCCTGGAACCGGGCAAGGACGCGGACCTGGTCCTGCTGGACGCGGACTTCACGGTCAAGGGAGTGATGCGCAAGGGAAGTTGGGTGGTGAAGCCCCAACTGCCTTGACCGCAGGGGCGAGCAGGCGAGAAGGGTGAGGCCACCTCGGCGTGAAACCGGCCGCGGCGGCCACCGGAAGCGTTCGCTTCCGGTGGCCGCCGCGGCCGTTACACCACTTCGGTAGGGCTCAGCTGGACTTGACCCAGCCCTCCACCAACCACATCTGGTCGAGCAGGGCGTCGCACTGGTTGCCCTGTTCGCACGAGATCTTGATGGTGTTGGTGCCCTTGTTGAGCTGGACGTAGTTGTAGGTCTTCGTCCAGCCCTTCGCGTAGTCGCCCTCGGCGGCGCCCGTCCAGTTCTTCAGGTCGACGGGCGTGTCGGAAGCCGTGCCGTTGACCGCGAGGGTGGCGGTGGCGTCCTTGCCGGGGACGCTGTAGCCGACGTACACGCTGTACTTGCCGGACTTGGGGATGCCGTTGATGGTCCAGGTCACCGAGGCGCCCACCTGGTTGAACCCCGCCACGTAGATGCCGTCGGCCGCCTGCGCACCCTTGACCTCGGACGTCACCGTCGTGCCGCCCTCAAGCTTCAGGGCCTTCGCGTCGATCTTGGGGAGTTCGCCCGAGGCCGCCACCGAGCTGGTGCTCGACGGGCTCGGCTCGGCGCTCTGCCCGGTCGTCGGGGTCGGGTCGGCCTCGGTGCCCTTCTCCTTGTCGTCGCCGCCCATCATGGCCACGCCGATACCGATGACGACCGCGGCGACCACCGCGATGGCACCGATCAGCAGTCCCTTGGTGTTGGGGCCCGAGCCCCGTCCGCCTCTGCCGCCGCCGTTGCTGTACGCGGGCTGCTGCGGGGCCGCGGGGCCGCCGCCGAAGGCCTCGGGTGCCTGGTAGTGGGTGTTCGTGCCGCCGTACACCCCCTGCTGCTGCGGGATCGCCTGGCCGTACTGCGCGGTCGGGGCGGTCTGGCCGTACGCCGGCTGCTGGCCCTGGCCGGGCGCCTGCCCCGGGGCCGCCTGCGGGCTGTACTGGCGCTCGCCGACGGGCCGCACCCGGCCGACCGAGTTCGGGTAGCCGTAGCCGCTGCTCGGCGGCTGAGCTCCGTTGGCCCGCCCGTCTTCGTACAGGTAGCCGAACGGATCTTCGTCCTCGGGCGTGCTCGCGCCGCTGTTGCCGGGCGTCATCCCTTGGTCTCCTCAACAGGTGCGGGGTGGGACTACTGCGGGGGTGGGGACCACAAGGTGTTGCGAGGTCCTGGAAACACGCAATGCGAAACATGCAATGTGAATAGCGAGCCTACCCGCTCCCACTGCCCCAAACGGGTGACTCCGGCGGCACAGAGCCGCTACAAGATCGCTACAGGGCCGCACAGGGCCACTGATCTGGTGATCATCCCGCGCGGCGGTGCTGTTTGGGACGGGATCGTTTCTCGATGTACATCCGCTCGTCGGCCGACTTCAGGACTTCGTCCGCCGTCATCCCGCAGTGTGCCCACCCGATGCCGAAGCTCGCGCCGACCCGCATCGCGCGGCCGTCGACCCTGACGGGCTGGATGATCTCGTTGCGCAGACGTACGGCGAGGTCCTGGGCGTCGGCCCGGCCGAGGCCGTCGGCGAGGACCACGAACTCGTCGCCGCCGAGCCTGGCCACCGTGTCGCCGTCGCGCACGGCCCCGCTGAGCCGCCGGGCCACCTCGATCAGCACCGCGTCACCGGCGTTGTGCCCGAAGCGGTCGTTGATCGACTTGAAGCCGTCGAGGTCGCAGAAGAGGACCGCCAGCCCCTTCGTCCCGTCGTCCTGCTCGCCCTCGGGGGCGACGGTGTGGACGTGGTGGTCGTACGCGCCGTACGCCTCGGGGGCGGTGCGGAAGTCGAAACCGTGGCCGTTCACGTCGTACGGCTGGAGTCCGCCGTCCGGCACGGGCGCCGGCGCCGTCGTGTACTGGTCGTGCGTGCCGTAGGGGTCCAGCTGACCGTGGCCGTAGGCCGCGTCGACCGACTCGACCAGGCCGGGCGCCGTCGTCTGCGGGCGCTGACAGAGGCGGGAGCTGAGCCGGGCGCGCAGTTCGGCGGAGTTGGGCAGACCGGTGAGGGAGTCGTGGGAGGCGCGGTGGGCGAGCTGGAGCTCGCGGCGCTTGCGCTCCTCGATGTCCTCGACGTGGGTGAGCAGGAAGCGCGGGCCGTCGGTGGCGTCCGCGACGACGGAGTTGCGCAGCGACACCCACAGATACGTGCCGTCCCGGCGGGCGAGCCGGAGTTCGGTGCGCCCGCCCTCGGCGGAGGTGCGCAGCAGGGTGCCTATGTCCTCGGGGTGCACGAGGTCGGAGAAGGAGTAGCGGCGCATCGCGGAGGCGGGGCGGCCGAGCAGTCGGCACAGGGCGTCGTTGGTGCGGAGTATTCGCCCGTGCTGGTCGCCGCCCATCTCGGCGATGGCCATGCCGGAGGGGGCGTACTCGAAGGCCTGCCGGAAGCTTTCCTCGCTGGCCCGCAGCGCCTGCTGCTCACGTTCGAGTCTGACCAGTGCCCGCTGCATATTCGCGCGTAGACGTGCGTTGCTGATGGCGATGGCTGCCTGGAACGCGTACATCTGGAGCGCTTCTTTGCCCCATGCGCCCGGCCGGCGGCCGTTGCGCGGCCGGTCCACGGACAGCACGCCGATCAGTTCGCCGCAGGTGCCGCCGGGCACGCTCGGGGTGAACATCGGGGCGAAGAGCCGGTCCGAGGGGTGCCACTCGTCCTCGAAGCGGGGGGCGGGGCCGTCGGTGTACCACTGCGGGACGTCGTCGTCGTCGAGGACCCAGCCCTCGGTGTGCGGTATGAAGACCAGGTCGCCCCAGGTCTCACCCATGGCGAGCCGGCGTTCCCAGGAGTCGCGCGAGCCGACCCGGCCGGTGATGAGGGCCTCGGCGGCGGAGTTCCCGGCGAAGGCGGCGACGACGAGATCGCCGTCGGGGCGGACGAGGTTGACGCACGCCAACTCGTAGCCGAGGCCGTTGACGACGCCGTCGGCGACGGTCTGAAGGGTGTCCGCCAGACTGCGCGCGGTGTTCATGTCCGCCATGACCTGGTGCAGTTGCCGCAAGGTCGCGAGACGGACATACGGCTCCTGGTCGGTCTCCATTTGCCCTCCTTCCGCCTACCTCACCTTTCCCGCCACTGAATCACAGCGCGCTGCCCACTCGGTACACAGGGTCAACAAAAAAGGTCACCTGTGACTCAAGTCACAACGAAAGATGAGCAATTGAGTGGAGTTTCTGAGTTCTCCCTGTGCGTTTACTGAACGCAAACTTTGTATCCGTGCGGATACTACGAGCGAGGATACGGCCGGGGAGAAGTCGGCGGGGCCGTTCCCGATCATTGGGCGTCGGTCCGGAGTCCTAGGTCCGGGTTCGGGCGCTGGTCCGATGCGGCGACACAGGAGCGGCGAATAGCTTTTCCATGTGCCGACTCCCTCCGCCGTACCCACCGTGTCCACCACATCCGTCGCTACCGCCCCCCGCGCCACCACCGTCTCCGCTCCCGCCGGGCATCCTGGTGGAGTGAGCAACGACGACTTCCGCGCCGCGATGTCCCGCCTGGCCTCGGGAGTGGTCCTGGTGACCGCGCAGGAGCCATCCCTCGACCCGGACGACCCGCACGCACCCGGCGGTGAGGACGTCGGCATGACGGCGACCGCCTTCCTGTCGGTCTCCCTGGACCCGCCCCTGGTCATGGTCAGCGTGCGCGAGGGCTCCCGGATGGACGACCTGCTCGCCGAGCAGCCCCTGTGGGCGGTCTCCGTCCTCTCCGACAACCAGCGGCACATCGCGGGCCGGTTCGCGATGAAGAACCGCATCAGCGACCGCCTCCTCTTCGAGGACCTCCCGGTCGTCCGGGGCGAGGCGTCCGGCGCCCCGCTGCTGGGCGGCGCCCTGGCGACCCTGGAGTGCCGGACGGAACAGCTGGTGACGGCCGGCGACCACACCCTGGTGATCGGCCGCGTCCTGACGGCTACCGCACCGAACGCGGACGCCGGCCCCCTGGCGTACTTCCGCGGCCGCTACCGACAGCTGGGCTGAAGCCGGGCTGACGGGAAACTCCCTGGTCACACCGGTGCCGGGCGCCTTAACTTTGCCCGTATGACGAACGACACGCTCCGGCTGGAGCGGATCAGCTCCGACAACTTCGACGCGGCCGTCGCCGTACGGGTCCGCCCGGACCAGGAACACGCGGTCGACCCGGTCGTGAAGTCGCTGGCCGAGGCGTACATCCATCCGCGCACCGCCTGGCCCCGGCTGATCCTCGACGGCGAGCGGCCCGTCGGCTTTCTCATGGCCTTCTTCGACATCGCCTGGGACGGCACCGGCGCCGACCTGCGCTCCGGCCTGTGGCGCCTGAACATCGCGGCCGACGAACAGGGCAAGGGCTACGGCCGCTTCGCCGTCGAGTCCGTCGCCGCCGAGATCCGCCGCCGCGGGGGCACCGACCTCTACGTCACCTGGCACCCCGGTCCGACCGGCCCCGAGCCCTTCTACCTGGGCCTGGGCTTCAGCCCCACCGGAGAGACCAGCGGCGGCCAGACGGTCGGGGTACTGAAACCCACCTAGCCGACCGCTTCGACCTTTTCGTGTACGAACGTGAATGACGGGACTCGCCCCCGGCGCCCGGCGCCGGGCCGAACCGAGCATTCGGTCGGTGACGGCACCCAGATGACTTCGGCGGGATTCGAATCACTCGGCGAGAAATTCTTTTCCGGAGCGGTTCCGCGGTTCTTTTTCCCGCCCGTCCGGAAATTCACGATCGTTCATCCGCCACCCGGTCGACGACCGGTCACCGACTAACCCCAGTCCCGTCCCGTACGGCCCCGCTTCACATCCGCGCGTGCCTTCTTCTGCCGCAACCGGCGTTCGTTGATTCCGCGCGGGATTCGGGTCGGGGTACGGGGCTTGGGCGGCGGTGCGGTGGCCTCCGCGAGGAGGGCGGCCAGACGTACGGCGGCCGTCTCACGGTTGCGCCACTGCGAGCGGTGCTCGGAGGAGCGGACGGTGACGACTCCGTCGACGAGCCGGCCGGCGAGACGCTCCAGCGCGCGCTGCTTCCAGACCTCGGGCAGCACCTCGGTGTTCGCGAGGTCGAAGCTCAGCTCCACCTTCGAGTCACTGGTGTTGACGTGCTGCCCGCCCGGCCCGCCGGACCGCGAGAAACGCCACATGAGCTCGGCCTCGGGGAGCGAGACGGAGCCACGGATGAGGTAGGGACCGGACATGCCCACCATGGTCGCGCGGCTGTCCGGTCCACGTCACCCCGTTTTCGCCACGACAGCCGTCACGGAAGGTAAAGAAAGTAAAGACGCGGAACCTTCGGGACCCCCGTCGGCGTTCATGGGAGTGACGGTAGCTTCGTCCCGTAAGGGACACCGCACCGCACGCACGTACGTCAACGAGGGAAGGACTCCCAACAATGGCTGTAAGCCTGTCCAAGGGTGGCAACGTCTCGCTCACCAAGGAGGCTCCGGGCCTGACCGCCGTCACCGTGGGCCTCGGCTGGGACGTCCGCAGCACCACCGGCACGGACTTCGACCTCGACGCCTCGGCGATCGCGGTCAACGCGACGGGCAAGGTCTTCTCGGACGGCCACTTCGTCTTCTTCAACAACAAGCAGACCCCGGACGGCACGATCGTCCACACCGGCGACAACCGCACGGGCGAGGGCGCGGGCGACGACGAGGCGATCAAGGTCAACCTCGCCGGCCTCCCGGCCGACATCGACAAGATCGTCTTCCCGGTCTCGATCTACGACGCGGAGAACCGCTCGCAGAACTTCGGCCAGGTCCGCAACGCCTACATCCGCATCCTGAACGAGGCCGGCGGCGCCGAGATCGCCCGCTACGACCTGTCGGAGGACGCGGCGACGGAGACGGCGATGGTCTTCGGCGAGCTGTACCGCAACGGCGCGGAGTGGAAGTTCCGCGCGGTCGGCCAGGGCTACGCCTCGGGCCTCGTGGGCATCGCCCAGGACTTCGGCGTCAGCGTCTGAGCCGACACCCGAGCCGCACAAGGCAGCTGAAAAGCCCCCGGCCGAGCGCGAGTTTTGGCGCTTGGACCGGGGGCTTTCGCGCGCCCGCACATAGGGATATCCCCAGGCTTCCGAAGACTGCTGGAAACTTCAAGAACAGGCGCCCTACGCTCCCCCCTCGTAAGCCCCCGAACGACAGAAGCCCACGATCTACGCTTACGAGAGACGGAGACCCCTCACCCATGCCGTCCTTATCGGACGAGCACTGTCCGCCCGGAACCAGCCCCGGCAGTGCTCCCCCCACCGTCCTGATGGACAACCAGGCCCTCGACGAGTTCCTCGCCGCCGCCGTCGGCGAGTACCAGCTCATCACCGCCGACGCCCCCCTCCCCTGCTTCGCACTCCTGCTCGGCACCCCGGGCCCCGGCACGCTGCACATCGAACGCGTCGCCTTCGGCCGCAACGCCCGCTCCTCCGACCCGGCGGCCCGCCTCGAGTTCAGCGAGACGATCGTCCCCCGGTTCGGCCCGGCGTACGAGAACGAGCACCGCGGCTGGTGGATCGACTCCCGCGATCTCCTCAAGGCCTCCCACGACGCCGAGGCACTCGGCCTGGAACTGCTCGGCTCCATCCACATGCACCCCGACTGGCACCGGATAGGCCCGCCGCACGAACGCACCCTCGTCCTCAGCGAACGCCCCACCCCGATGGACGAGCACACCTTCCGCAACACGGCCTGGCCCATCAACATCGTCTGCTACCTGGAACGCCGGGGCGATGTCTTCTACCACGCCCTGGCCGCCTGGTCCCCGCCCCCGACTGCCGCCCCGGACAGGGCCTGCACCGAACTCCCCCTACGCATCCGCACACGAACCAAGGTCGGGGTATAACCACGATGACGACACACAACGGCAGTCCCACCATCGGCGCCAACGGCAGCAGCGACCCCGCCGACGACGCGATCCGCGCCCTGTGGGAGACCATGGCCCGCGGCTGGGCGGCAGGCGACGCCACGCTGTTCGCCGCGAGCTTCGCGACGGACTGCGACTTCACGACCGTACGAGGCGACAAGCCGCCGGGCCGCGCGGGCATCGAGGCCGGCCACGACCGCCTCTTCCGCACCCAGTACGCCGGCACCCGCCTCGACGCCCGGGTGACGGCCGTACGACACCTGCGCCCGGGCCTCGCCACGGTCGAGGCGGAGTCGACGGTCCGCGCCGCCGACGGCACGGCCCTGGCCTCGACCCACGCCCTGGCCGTCGTCGAACGGACGGGGACACACGACGGCCCCGACCTCTGGCAGGTCGTCGCCTTCCACAACATGATCCCGGCCACCGCGCCCGCCGGATCCGCCGCACCCGAGCCCGCCAAGGCGGCCCCCGTCGCCTCCGAACCGGCGAAGGCCCCCACCGAGACCGGCCGCCCGAAGATGCGGCACCTCGCCATCGTGGCCCGGGACCCTGAGCGGCTGGCCGAGTTCTACAGCTCCGTCTTCTCGATGGAGCTGTTCCACCGTGACCCCGACGGCAGTTGCTTCCTCTCCGACGGCCACCTCTCCCTCGCCCTCATCAAGCACCGGCTCGACGGCGACACCCCGGTCGGCATGAACCACTTCGGCTTCCACATCGCCGACACGGCGGCCACCTCGGCGGCACTGATCGAGAAGGGCGCGGACAAACCGGCAGAGCGCTTCACCGACCGTCCCTTCGCCGAGTACCGCGCGATGGACCCGGAGGGCAACTGGTTCGACCTCTCGGAACACGGATTCGGCGGGCCGCGCACGCCGGGAGACTCCTGAGGTCTGAGATCCGAGGTCTGATTCCTTGCCCGTGGGCCTGTTCGCCCGCCCGGTTCGTGGGGCGGGGACACAGGTTCACGGGCGCCGATCCCGTCGTGACACCATCACCTCCGTGCTCGATATCGGTTACGCCCTCTCCAACCGCTTCCCGGACCCCCCGCAGACCGACTACCGCCGCGCGGACGTCCACACACTCCGCCACGACCTGTTCTGCGGAGACGTCTACCTCGCCGACACCAAGGCGGACCGGGAACTGTCCACAGCCTGGGGATGGGTGCCGGTGCTCGACTTCGCGTGGGCGCTGTGCGACATCGTGGAGCAGCTGGACCAGGATCCCGCGGGCTCCCGCGCCTCCCGTCCCCAGTACGCGGAACTGGACTTCACCGAGTCCACCGACCGCATGCTGTTCAAGCGCCGCTTCGGATGGGTGGACATCGAGTCCGACTGGATGCCGGCGGAGGAGCCCCCGCTCAACTTCTCCCACGCGGAACTCCGCAAGGAGGCACGGGACTTCCTCCACGACGTACTGGCCGACCTGACCGACCTGCACGACGCGCTCGGCGAGAACCCGGCGATCTGGACCCTCCAGGCACGCTTCCCGAGGGTGCCCTGACCGACAGCGACAGCCCGGGAATCCCGCCCCCGCCTACTCCACCCGCACCCCCAACTCCGCCGCGAACACCTCCGCCAGATCGAGCAGCTGCACCGGACTGATCACCGCCCCCGCCAACCGGTCCACCCCCCGCGCGAACCCCAGCTCAGCGGCCCGCCGCAAATCCACATCGCTCAGCCGCGCGGCGCTGAAGTCCGCCCCCTTCAGCACACAGTCCACGAACTCCACCCGCTCCAGCACCGCGCCCCCGAAGTCCGGCTCCACCAGCACGCACCCCTCGAAGACGACGTCCTTCAGCTTCGCCTCGCGCAGGTTCAGATAGTCGATCTTCCCGCCACGCACCACCACCCGCTCCAGCACAGCCCCGTGCAACTGCACCCCGCCCAGCCGGGCATCGACCAGCTCCACATCACGCAGCGTCGACTCGGCGAGGTTCGTGCCGACCCCCCGTATGCCCGTGAGGACCGAGTCCAGCAGCCGGGCGTGGTGCAGCCGTGTCTCGTCCAGCGCACACCCCGTCAGCGCGCAGTCCATGAACCGGGCACCCCCGCCGTCCTGCCCGGCGAGGTCGATCTCCCGGAACTCCAGCCCGTCGTAGTCCCCGTCCGCCTCCAACCCCCCGCCACCGAACGGCTCCAGCACCGGCAACCGCACCTCCGGCCGCCGAGCCGCCCTCACCCCGGACCCGGAACCCGTCGTACCACCCGCTCCGCCCACGCCACCCACCACTCGCCTCGCCATGCCCCCATCCTGCACCTCACCACTGACAATCCCCCTGACCTGCGCAAACCCATCTCCCGCCACCCCCATGTCACATTCCGCCCCCGCGATCCGTCGTACCGACGGAAAGCAGAAGGCAGCAAGGCGAAGGCGCCCACCACAGGGAGACGCAGACATGCACCCGGTCCGTACTCACACCCGAACCCGAACCCGTAGCCGCACCCCGCTCACCGTCGTCGGCGGCGGCTTCGCCGGCCTCACCGCCGCCATCGCCGCCGCCGAGGCGGGCGCCAAGGTCACCGTGTACGAGGCCCATCACACCCTCGGCGGCCGGGGCCGCACCGCCGAGGAGCCGTACCGCACCAACGAGGGCCCGCACGCCCTCTACAGCGGCGGCCCGCACTGGACCTGGCTCACCCGACGCGACCTGATCGGCCCCCTCGCCCCGCTCCCGCCCCTCGAAGCCGCCCGCTTCCACTTCCGCCACCAGGGCGCCCTGCGCCGCACCCCACCCCTCGCGATGCTGAAGCTGCTCCGCCACAGCGCCCAACAGGCGCCCGTGGACGTCGACTTCATGACCTGGGCCACCGAGCAGGCGGGCGAAAGAGGCGCCCGGGCCGCCGCGCACTACTCAGCCGTCGCCCTCTTCCACCACGACCCCGGCACCCTGTCCGCGGCCTTCGTGCAGGAGCGGCTGCGCCGCGCCGCCGCCCTCCCGCCCGAGGCCCACTACCCGCGTGGCGGCTGGGCCAGCGTGATCGACCGCATGGCCGCCCGCGCCTGGAACCTGGGCGTACGGATGGAGACCCTGTCCCGCGTCGACACACTCCCCAAGGACACCCCCGTCATCGTCGCCACCTCCCTCGACGCCGCCCGGCGCCTTCTGCGCGACGACACCCTCACCTGGCCCGGCACCCGTACGGTCCTCCTCGACCTCGCCCTGCGGACCCGGCGCGGCGACCCCTTCGTCGTCTCCGACCTGGACGCACCCGGCTGGCTGGAACGCTTCACCGCACAGGACCGCACCCTCGCCCCGGCCGGCGAACAGCTTCTGCAGGGCCAGTTCCCGATCGGCCCGCACGCCTCCCGCGCCGAGGGCATCGCCCGCGCCGAACAACTGCTCGATCTCGCCTTCGACGGCTGGCGCGACCGCGTCACCTGGCGCCGCGAAGCCACCGCCAACGGCCGCACCGGCGCGGTCGACCACCCCGGGACGAGCTGGCGCGACCGGCCCGCGATCCAACGCGGCAACGGTGTCTACCTCGCGGGCGATCAGGTCGCCGCCCCCGGCGTCCTCGCCGAGGTCTCGTTCAACAGCGCGCTGACCGCCGTATCACTGGCGCTGGCACTGGACACCCGACGAAACCACGACCGCCTCGACCCTCCCAACCCCCTTGACCTCAAGCATGCTTGAGGTCGAAAAGTGGGACTCCCACGGCACCACGCCGAACCACCCACCCGGCCACACACCGGGAAACACACCCGGGAGACCCGCATGCACGCCATCCGCCTGCACACCTTCGGCCCCGCCGAGAACCTCACCTACGAGCAGGTCCAGGACCCGACACCCGGCCCCGGCCAGGTCCGTATCGCCGTCGCCGCAGCCGGCGTACACCTCCTCGACACAGCCCTCCGCGAGGGCGTCCAGGGCCCCGCACCCGCACCCGCCCAGCTGCCGACCATCCCCGGCCGCGAGGTCGCCGGCACCGTCGACGCCCTGGGCGAAGGCACCCCGCACCTGTGGCTCGGCAAACGCGTCGTCGCCCACCTCGGCTTCCAGCCCGGCGGATACGCCGAACTCGCCGTCACCGACATGGAACGCCTGCACGAAATCCCGGCCGGCCTCGACTTCGCCCAGGCCGTCGCAATGATCGGCACCGGGCGTACGGCGATGGGAATCCTGCAGTTCACCGACCTCGGCCCCGACTCCGTGGCCGTCGTCCCAGCCGCCGCAGGAGGCATCGGCACCCTCCTCGTCCAGTACGCCCGACACACCGGCGCCACCGTCATCGGCCTGGCCGGCGGCCCGGCCAAGACAGCCCTCGTCGCCGCGAACGGCGCCGACCTCGCCGTCGACTACACGGATCCCGCCTGGCCGCAGAAGGTCCGCGCCCACCTCGGCGGCCGACCCGCCACCCTCGTCCTCGACGGCGTGGGCGGCGACATCGCCCGCGAAGCCACAGCCCTCCTCTCCCCCACCGGACAACACCTCGTCTTCGGCTGGTCCGCCGAAGGGATCCACACCGGCGGCCCCTACCTCGTCGAGAACGTCTCCCAACAGATCCTCGGCCCGGCGATGCTCGCGAAAACAGACGGCCCCAACCCCCTCCGCACCCTGGAACTCCGCGCCCTCACCGAAGCCGCCACCGGCCGCCTGACCCCGGCCGTACACCGCTTCCCCCTGGCCGACGCGGCCACCGCCCACCACGCCCTCGAAAACCGCGCCACAACGGGCAAGGTCGTACTGGAGCCGTAACCAGCCACCCCCTGCCACCACCTACCGCCCAGCCACCCGGTCCGCCACCCGAGCCAACCGCGACGACCGCTCCCCACCCCCGGCCGACTCCCGCCGATCCGCCGCCCGATACGTGGCGTACATCCCCCGCACCCCCAACCACCGCAACGGCTCCGGCTCCCACTTCCGCACCCGATGCCCCACCCACGGCAGACCGGTCAACTCGGTACGCCCCGCCTGACCCGAATCGAGTTGCACGAGATCCCGCAGCGTCCGCGCCGCCAGATTGGCGGTGGCGACCCCGGAGCCGACATAACCCCCCGCCCACCCCAGCCCCGTCGACCGATCCAGCGTCACCGTGGCACACCAGTCCCGCGGCACCCCCAACACCCCCGACCACGCGTGCGCGATCCGCACATCACCCAGCGAGGGAAAGAACCGCACGAGAATCTCCCGCAACGCCTCCACCGTCGCCGCCTGCGTACGCCCGTCGTTGTCCGTCCGCGACCCGAACCGGTACGGCACCCCACGCCCACCCAACGCGATCCGCCCGTCCTCCGTCCGCTGCGCGTACATGTACGCGTGCGCCATGTCCCCCAGCGCCTCCCGCCCCTCCCAGCCGACCGACTCCCACTGCTCGTCCGTCAACGGCTCGGTCGCGATCATCGACGAGTTCATCGGCAGCCAGGTCCGCCGCTGCCCCCTCAACGAGGCAGTGAAGCCCTCCGTGCAACGCAGCACATACGGCGCCCGAACCGTCCCGTACGGCGTGACCGCGTGCCCCGCCCGGATCTCCGTGACCGGCGTCCGTTCACGAACGACAACACCCAACGCCTCGACAGCCGCGGCAAGCCCCCGGACCAGCTTCACCGGATGCAACCGCGCGCCGTGCGGCGTCCACGACGACCCCAGAGCACCCGCCACCCGCACCCGCTCCGCCGTCGCCTCGGCGCCGTACAACTCGCGGTCGTCCTCCCCGTACGACACCTCCACCTCGTGGAAGTCCCTCAGCCGCGCCAACTGAGCGGGCGTGCAGGCGACTTCCAGCACACCCCCACGACGGATGTCGGCGTCGACACCCTCCTCCGCGGCCACCCGCACCACTTCGCCGACGGTGTCGTTCATCGCCCGCTGAAGCCGTACGGCGGCCTCATGACCATGCACGCGCGCGTACCGGTCCCGCCCCGCGATCCCGTTGTACAGCCAACCCCCGTTACGCCCGGAAGCCCCGTACCCGCAGAACTCCTTCTCCAGCACGACGACCCGGAGAAACGGCGCCGCCTTCTTCAGGTAGTACGCCGTCCACAACCCCGTGTACCCACCCCCGACGATCACGACATCCGCCGTCGCGTCCCCCGCGAGAGGCGCACGCAGGGCAGGCAGACCGTCCTGCGCGTACCAGAACGAAACCCCGCCGTTGACAGGCCCACCGACCGCACCCGAATCGCCATCCGCGCTGCTCATAGCGCCGGACGTTAACGCCTCACCACCCCCGGTGTCTCCTTCGGATTCCGCACCTCCGCACCCCTCCCACGCGTCAACGGCCAGCAGCCGAACCCGATCAGCGCCGCAGTGAAGTGCCCCAGATCGGTGAACGTCCGCGAAACGAAAAGGGGCACCCCGTACACCCCGAGAACACCCACCGCATACGCATACCGCCAAGGCCGGGCGATCCGATACGCGAGCACGGCCACCACCCCCGCCAGCCCGTAACTCACCCCGAAATCCATCGTGTCCGCCGCCGACGCCGGCGCCGAACCATCACGGATCGCCCGCCACACCGCACCCTGACTCACCAACGTCGCCAGCACATGAGCACTCACACACACCACAAGCCACCGCACGGTCCCCAACCACCGCTCGACCGACGCGTGAAACACCGAATACAGCACGAGATACGGGGTCCACCACCCGTCGATCCACATCGCACTGGAGATCAGCACACGCACCGGACGGTCCGACAGCTCATTGATGTTCGTCGACCGCTGCCGCAGGAACTCCTCCTGGAACTCCGCCGACATGTGATGCACCGCAACAGTCGTGAAGAACAGGACCAGCAGCCACACGTAGGTGCCCGGAGCACTACGGACGTACGCCCACACCCCACGCGGGCCCACCGGAAATCGCATGCCCCAATTTACGCACGCACATACAGTCGGCCAGTGATCCGCATCCCCGTACCCGACGAACTGGCCGCCACACAGCTCAAGTACAACGGCGAAGCAGGCCGCGCCTTCATCACCGCACTCCCCACCCGCACCAACGACTTCCTCGACCGCTGGAACCTACGCGTCGACGGCCGGGCCATGCACGGCGTAACAGCCCTGGTCCTCCCCGTCCGCCGCCCGGACGACACCCCGGCCGTCCTCAAACTCCAACTCCTGGACGACGAGAGCGAGGGCGAGCCGACCGCCCTGCGCGTCTGGAACGGCGACCACGCGGTACGCCTCCTGGACCACGACCCCACCACCGGAACGATGCTCCTGGAACGCCTCGACCACACCCGGATGCTGTCCCACCACCCCGACGCCCACGAAGCCACCCTCGTCATCGCCGGCCTCCTGAGCCACCTCACAGCCATACCGGCCCCACCGGGCATCCGCCGCCTCGGCGACATCGCGACAGCAATGCTGAACGAAGCACCACAAGCCCTCCACCGGATCCCCGATCCCGTAACCCGCACCCTCCTCGAGGACTGCACGGCAGCCCTGCGCGAAGTGGCCCCCGACCCCGGCGACCGCCTCCTCCACTGGGACCTCCACGACGAGAACGTCCTCGCCGCCACCCGCGCCCCCTGGCTCGCCATCGACCCGAAACCCCTCGCCGGAGACCCCGCCTTCGACCTCTGGCCGGCCATCAACAACCGCTTCGACCCCGACGACATCATCTGGCGCTTCGACGCCCTCACGGACGCCCTGTCCCTGGACCGGGAACGAGCACGCGCATGGACCCTCGCCCGGATACTCCAGAACGCCCTGTGGAACATCGAGGACGGCGACCCGCTGGAGGAACCGGACCTGGAGATCGCGCGCCGACTGCGCCACGCCTGACCCGTGGCGACCCACGGCGCCCCACAACGGCGACCACTCACACAGCGCACTCCATGCACACCAACTGATCCCGCCCGTCCCAAGACTCGACGACGACGAAACCGAGCCGCTCGTACAGAGCGATGGCCCCGACCCGCCACTCCCACACGGACAGCCGCACCCTGCTGACACCGCCCTCCACAGCCTGCGCGAGCGCGGCACGGAGCAGACCGGACGCGATCCCCCGCCCCCGGAAATCCGGATCCGTCCAGAGCCTCTTGATCTCCGACCGCCCACCGACGGGCGCGGTCACCACCACACACCCCACGGCAGCACCCCCGCTGAGCGCCACCAGCACGACATCACCGACGAACGCGGCTCCCGGGTCCGAGATCTCCGCCCGATAGCGCAACGGCAGCCCGTCCACATCACCAACGGGCTCACCCTTCTCGGCCTCGGTCCGCAGGTGGTAGGCCGCCAACAACGCGGCGAGCCCGCTCTCAGAGGCCTCTGCCGAGGGTGCCTGCCCCGGCCAGCGGACGATCACAACCTCACGCTCATCAGTCATGACGCGAGCATCACACAGACACAAACACGAAGAAGCCCAGGTCAGCATGGAGCTGACCTGGGCCGTTGAGCCCCCTGTCGGATTCGAACCGACGACCTACGCATTACAAGTGCGTTGCTCTGGCCAACTGAGCTAAGGAGGCACACCGCGCGCGTGCATACAGACCGTGCAGGCATGCGTGCCCGTGAAGTGTACCCAGGCCCCGGCCGACCCCTTGTCGAAAATTTCCGCGAAGTTCACACTCCCCCAGCTACTGACAGACGCCGAAACGCCGGGTACCGTCCAGATTCAGTCCGCGTACGTGGACTACACCACCTTCCACTACGGATCGTCCGGCACGTTCCTGCCGGTGAAGGGGGCCTAGTACCCATGGCCACTGTTTCGTTCGACAAGGCGACCCGCATCTACCCGGGCACCGAGAAGCCCGCCGTCGATGGTCTGGAGATCGAGGTCGGGGACGGCGAGTTTCTCGTGCTCGTCGGTCCGTCCGGTTGCGGCAAGTCCACCTCGCTCCGCATGCTCGCGGGGCTCGAGGACGTGAACGCCGGCGCCATCCGCATCGGTGACCGCGACGTCACGCACCTGCCGCCGAAGGACCGGGACATCGCGATGGTGTTCCAGAACTACGCGCTGTACCCGCACATGACGGTCGCCGACAACATGGGCTTCGCGCTCAAGATCGCCGGCGTCAACAAGGCCGAGATCCGTCAGAAGGTCGAGGACGCGGCGAAGATCCTGGACCTCACGGACTACCTCAGCCGTAAGCCGAAGGCCCTCTCCGGTGGTCAGCGTCAGCGTGTCGCCATGGGTCGCGCCATCGTGCGTGAGCCCCAGGTGTTCCTCATGGACGAGCCGCTGTCGAACCTCGACGCCAAGCTCCGTGTGTCGACGCGTACGCAGATCGCGTCGCTGCAGCGCCGCCTCGGCATCACCACGGTGTACGTCACCCACGACCAGGTCGAGGCCATGACCATGGGTGACCGTGTGGCCGTACTGAAGGACGGTCTGCTTCAGCAGGTCGACTCGCCGCGCAACATGTACGACCGCCCGAAGAACCTCTTCGTGGCCGGCTTCATCGGTTCGCCGGCGATGAACCTGATCGAGGTTCCGATCACCGACGGTGGCGTGAAGTTCGGCAACTCGGTCGTCCCGGTCAACCGCGAGGCCCTCACGGCCGCTGCGGACAAGGGTGACACCACGGTGACGGTCGGTGTCCGTCCGGAGCACTTCGACGTCGTCGAGCACAACGGTGCCGCTGCCAGCTCGCTGTCCAAGGACTCCGAGGACGCGCCGGCCGGTCTCGCCGTGACGGTGAACGTCGTCGAGGAGCTGGGCGCCGACGGTTACGTCTACGGCAGCGCCAAGGTCGACGGCAACCTCAAGGACCTGGTCGTCCGCGTCAGCGGCCGTTCGGTCCCGGACAAGGGCGCCACGCTGCACGTCGTGCCGCGTCCGGGCGAGATCCACGTGTTCTCGACCTCCACGGGCGAGCGCCTCGCCGACTGACTCGCCGACCGAGACGACTCGGAGGCGACCTGAACACCGAAGGGCCCCGCGGCTTGCCGCGGGGCCCTTCGCGTGCGCGTCCGCCGGTGGCCCGATACCCCGGCAGATCGGTCGTTTCGAATCGCTACGTCAACGCCCTACCCACAAAATGGCACCAATCCATCCCCCGATTGGGTGACTAAATGTCGCCAAATCAGCACCGAGCGCTACCCTCACTCGCGTGAAGCACTCCACTAACCAACTGACGCGAAGTGGCCGTGGCCCCGCCCGCCGGATCGGCCGTAGCCTCGCCCTTGTCCTGCCCGTCGTCCTGGTGCTGTCCGGGACCCTCGCGGTCACCCGAGTCAACTGGTCGGGGAATCCCTCGGACTCGGTGCTCACCGCCTCCTCCGAGGACTTGGCCGCCCGGGCCGCCGCTGCCCCCTCACCGCAGGACGTCCTGCGTGACCAGCTTCTCCTGGAGCTCCAGGAGAAGGACCCCGGCATCGCCCTCACCCACCTCCAGCAGGCGGTGAACGGTCACCCGTCGCTGGCGGCGCACTGCACCTCGATCGCCCGCGCACTGGGCCGCGCCGCGGTCCGTATGTACGGCCCGTCACGCGCCCAGTCGTTCGCCCGCCCGGTCTGCGACACGTCCTTCGCCACGGGAGTGGCAGCGGCCCACAGCTGACGTCAGGCGCCCCTGCCAGGCGCCCCGTAGGGGCACGCCTGGCAGGGGCGCGGGGCTGCGTCTGATCTGCGGCTGCGCCGCGCCCCACCGGCCCGCAGATGCCCACCCACAGCCCCACCCCAACCTCTCCCGCGAAACCCGCGGAGCGCCCCGTACAGTTCGGGCATGACCGATCCGAACGCCACGTCGCGCCCCACCCAGGCCGTGGTCCTCGCCGGCGGCCAGGGTTCCCGGCTCCGCCCGTACACCGACGACCGGCCCAAGCCGATGGTCGAGATCCCCGGCACGGGGACGCCGATCATCGGCCATCAGCTCGTCTGGCTCGCCGAGGAGGGCGTGACGGACGTGGTGGTCAGCTGTGGCCATCTCGCCGAGGTTCTCCAGAAGTGGCTGGAGACCGCCGATCTGCCGCTGAACGTCACGACGGTCGTCGAGACCGAGCCTCTCGGCCGTGGCGGCGGCCTCAAGTACGCCGCCGCGCATCTGCCTGCCCCGGACGGTCCCTGGTACGCCACCAACGGCGACATCTGGACCCGTTTCTCGCTGCGCGACATGGCCGACTTCCACGCTGAGCGGGACGCCGTCGCGACGCTCGCGCTGGCCCGGCCGCTCCTGCCCTGGGGTGCTGTCCAGACGGACGGCTTCGGTCACATCACGGACTTCATCGAGTCCCCTCCGTCGACCTTCGAGATCAACGCGGGTGTGTACGTCTTCTCCCCGGAGTTCGCCGCCCTGCTCCCGGAGCGTGGCGACCACGAGCGCACCACGTTCCCTCATCTGGCCCGTGAGCTCCGCCTGGCCGGCTTCCCGATCCCGCACGGTGCCTACTGGCGCGCGATCGACACGGCGAAGGACCTCACGGAGGCCGCGAAGGAACTGGCGGCGCTGGGTCGTTGAGCCGACGGCTCACCAAAGGTCCTTGCGCTTGGGGCGGTTACGTCAGTGGGGTCCCGCACTTTCCCAGTGCGGGACCCCACTGACGTAACCGCCCCGAGCAGGCGGGTTGTTGCTAGCCCAGGAGGCCGCCCACCAGTCCTGGCTGGCCCGTGGAGGAGCCGCCGGTGCTGCCGTCGCTGCCACCGGTACTGCCGCCCGTGGAGCCGCCGTTGGTGCCGCCCGGGGTGCCCGTGCCGCCCGACGAGGACGGTCCGGCGGTGGTGCTGGGCGCCTGCTCGACCGGGGTGGTCTGCTGCGGCGGGGCCTGGCCGGCGCTGCCCTGGGTCTGGCTGGGCCGGCTTCCGGTGACGCTGCCGCTCTCGCGGGCCTCCTGCGGGGTGGTCGCGGCGTCGCCGGTGGTGGGGCTGGCCGAAGTGGCGCTCTGGGTCGGGGACTTGGTGGCCGCCGAGGGGCTCTTCGAGGCGCGGCGTTCGCCGGACTGCTCGGGGAGCGGGGAGCCGGGGAGTTCGTTGCGCGGGGCCTCGCCGGGGCCGGGGACGACCACTCGGTCGGCGTCGCGGACGGCGCCGCCGAGAAGCGAGCCGATGAGGAGCGTGAGCCCGATGACGACGGCCGTGACGAGGGCGCCGCGGCGCAGGACGTAACTCCGCAGCTCCCAGATGTCTGTTCGGGGGCCGAGTCGGCGCCAGGCGCTGCCGGCGAGGCGGCCGTCGATGGAGTAGACGGGGGCGCCGGCGATGATCAGCGGCGACCAGGCGGCCAGGTAGATGATGTCGGGGGCGTCGTAGACGGGGACGCTCTTCCAGCTGACGGTGACGAGCAGCGCGGCGGAGAGCATCGCGCCGCCGACCGCGGCGACCCGCTGCCACAGGCCGAGGACCGTGAGGACCCCGACGATGACCTGGAGGAAGGCGATGACGAGTCCGGAGCCGACGGGGTGCTGGAGGGCGAACTGCCTTAGCGGTTCGGCGACTTCCCAGGGGTGAAGGGTGTTGAGCCACTTCATCATGGAGCCGCGTTTGCCGCCGTCGAAGTAGACGGGGTCGCAGAGTTTGCCCATGCCGGCGTAGATGGAGATGAAGCCGAGGAAGATGCGCAGCGGGAGCAGGACGACGCCGAGGTTCATCCGGCGGCCGGGGTAATAGGCGTGCCGTACGGGGTCGTTGGGGTGTCGCCTGGCGCCGGTGCGCCGTCCGTCGGCGTCCCGTTCGTAGGCTTCGTCGCCCTCGTAGCCGAACTCGCCGTCGCCGTAGCCGGATTGGCCGTATCCGGCTTCTTCGTAGGCGCTGCCGGTGGTGCGCATGTTGGGGAGCAGCCGGTCGGAGCCGTGGGTGCGCTGGCTGCCGACGATGGGGGTCTCGACGGTCTGGTCGAGGGTGCTGCCCGCGTAGTCGAGTTCTTCGTCGATGCGGGGGATGACCTGCGTCGCTCCGGCGTCGGCGGTCGGCGGCTGTTCGCCGTGGCGCACGCTGGAGCCCCGTACGGCCTGGAGCAGCCGGTGGGCGCCGGTGTCGTCGGGCGCCGACTTGCCGCTCCAGACGACGGGTGCCCGGCGTCGGACGGCTGTGGCGCCGCCGGCGCCTGCGACGGGGATGCGCGCCGTGTCCTCGGAGGCGCCGAGGTGCCGGGCGACGCGGGCGGACGGTGCCGCCCGCCGCGTCGAGGCCCCCAACTGCACGCGGAAGCTCGCATGGTTGACGATGACCTGCGCCGGATCGCTCGGCACCTTCACCATGCTCAGCGCGGGAGCGTCGTCGTATCCCGACGAGCGGTCCCCCGTGGGTGTGCGGGGTGTTCTGGTGTCCACACTCATCTAACCGAGTGACGTGAGGTTAGGACACTGCTTTGACTTGGCGGATGTGTCCGGACCGCGTCAAGGTCACGTCACCCGCCCGGATTCCCCCGTACGGGTGACGTCGTGCACGCGTGTTCAGGCGCGTCGGCGGGCCGCTTCGTACAGCACGATCCCGGCTGCGACACCGGCGTTGAGGGACTCGGTGCCGCCGGGCATCGGGATCCGTACGAGGTGGTCGCAGGTCTCCCCGACCAGCCGGGACAGTCCCTTGCCCTCGCTGCCGACGACGATGACGACGGGTCCGCCGAGGGCGGCCAGGTCGCCGACCTCCGCGTCCCCGTTGGCCGCGAGCCCGACGACGACGATCCCGGCCTTCTGGTACGCCTCCAGGGTGCGCGTCAGATTGGTGGCACGGGCGACGGGCGTACGGGCGGCTGCGCCGGCGGAGGTCTTCCAGGCGCCGGCGGTCATGCCGGCGGCGCGCCGCTCGGGCACGACGACCCCGTGCCCGCCGAAGGCGGAGACGGAGCGGACGACGGCGCCGAGGTTGCGCGGGTCGGTGACACCGTCGAGGACGACGATGAGGGGGTCCACACCGTTGTCGTAGGCGGCGTTGGCGAGGTCCTCCGGGTGGGCGTACACGTACGGCGGGACCTGGAGTACGAGTCCCTGGTGGTTGAGCCCGTTGGTCATCCGGTCGAGCTCGGGCCGGGGCGCTTCCATCAGGTGGATGCCACCGCGGTCGGCGACCAGCTGGAGCGCCTCGCGTACGCGCTCGTCGTTGTCGATGAACTGCTGGACGTAGAGCGTGCTGGCCGGGACGCCCTCGCGGAGCGCCTCGACGACCGAGTTGCGCCCGACGACGAGTTCGGAGGAGGCCTTCCCGCCGCGCCCCTTGGGTGCGGGCCGCCGCTGGAGCTGCTTGGCCTTGGCACCGGCAATACGGTTCTTCTTGTGTCCCTTGCGCGCCTCGGCGGGCGGCGTCGGGCCCTTGCCCTCGAGCCCCCGGCGCCGCTGGCCGCCACTGCCGACCTGCGCGCCCTTCTTGCCGGACATGCGGCGGTTGTTAGCGGCCATGACCTACCTGTCTGTGTGAAGACGTGCGTGTGTACGTCTATGAGTGTGCCGCCCGGAAACCCGAGCGGCACAATCGATCAAGAAAATGAGGGGATATGAGCCGAAATGCTCAGCGTGGTCCGAGGGTCCAGCGCGGCCCCTGCGGGCCGTCCTCGATGACGAGCCCCGACTGGTTGAGCTGATCGCGGATGGCGTCCGCGGTCCCCCAGTCCTTGCGCCCGCGGGCGGCCTCACGCTGGTCGAGGACGAGTCGTACGAGGCTGTCGACGACCCCGTGCAGGTCCTCGCCCCGGTCTCCGGTCTCCCCTGCCCAGTGCGGGTCGAGCGGGTCGAGGCCGAGGACTCCGAGCATGGCGCGCACCTCGGCGAGCCGGGCGACGGCGGCTTCCTTGTCGTCGGCGGCGAGGGCGGAGTTGCCCTGGCGGACGGTGGTGTGCACGACGGCGAGGGCCTGCGGCACGCCCAGGTCGTCGTCCATGGCCTCGGCGAAGGCGGGCGGCACCTCGGCGGACGGCTCGACGACACCGCCGGCCTTCTCGATGACACGCTGCACGAAGCCCTCGATCCGGGCGAACGCCGACTCGGCCTCGCGCAGGGCCTCGTCGCTGTACTCGATCATCGAGCGGTAGTGCGGGGTGCCGAGGTAGTAGCGCAGGACGATGGGCCGCCAGGCCTTGACCATCTCGCTGACGAGGACGGAGTTGCCGAGGGACTTCGACATCTTCTCGCCGCTCATGGTGACCCACGCGTTGTGGACCCAGTACATGGCGAAGTCGTCGCCGAAGGCCTTGGCCTGGGCGATCTCGTTCTCGTGGTGGGGGAAGATCAGGTCGAGGCCGCCGCCGTGGATGTCGAAGGCGGTACCCAGGTACTTGTGGGCCATGGCGGAGCACTCGAGGTGCCAGCCGGGCCGTCCCCGCCCCCAGGGTGTCTCCCAGGTCGGCTCGCCGGGCTTGGCGGTCTTCCACATGGCGAAGTCACGGGAGTCGCGCTTGCCCGTCTCGCCGTCGCCGGAAGGCTGGAGCAGGTTGTCGAGTTCCTGGTTGGACAGCTGCAGATAGCCGGGGAAGGAGCGGACGTCGAAGTAGACGTTCCCGTCGGCCTCGTACGCGTGTCCGCGCTCGATGAGGCCGCGCATCATCTCGACCATCTCGGTCACATGCCCGGTGGCACGCGGCTCGTAGGTCGGGGGCAGGCAGCCGAGCGCGGCGTACCCGTCGTTGAAGGCCCGCTCGTTCTCGAAACCGATGGACCACCAGGGGCGCTCCTGTTCGGCGGCCTTCCTGATGATCTTGTCGTCGATGTCGGTGACGTTGCGGATGAACGTGACGTCGTACCCGCGGTACGTGAACCAGCGGCGCAGGATGTCGAAGTTGAGGCCGGACCGGATGTGCCCGATGTGGGGAGCGGCCTGCACGGTGGCGCCACAGAGGTAGATCGAGACACAACCCGGCGTGAGCGGGGCGAAGTCACGGATCTGCCGGGCGCTGGTGTCGTACAGGCGAATGGTCACGGGACCAGGGTAGTGGCCCACACCCAGTGCCCTGCGACCCTTGTGCACAAGGGCCACATATTCGTGACATTGCCACCGGCGGTCGGGCGGGTGCGAGTGGGGGTGCGCGTCCCGGGGGGCTGCGCCCCCAGACCCCCGCTTCGGCCCCGAGGGGCCTCGTCCTCAAACGCCGGACGGGCCGGATATGTCAGCCGGTCCGGGCCACCAGGGCCGTCGCCACCGCCATCAGCCCTTCCTCCCGCCCCGGGAACCCGAGCCCGTCCGTCGTGGCGCCGGACACCGACACCGGCGCCCCCACCGCCTCCGACAGCACCTTCTGCGCTTCCTCGCGCCGTTTCCCGATCTTCGGTCGGGGCCCGACCACCTGCACGGCGACATTGCCGATGGTGAATCCCGCCGCCCGTACGATCCGTGCCGCCTCCGTCAGGAGCGTCACCCCGGACGCCCCGGACCACTCCGGGCGGCCGGTGCCGAAGTGCTGCCCGAGGTCGCCGAGGCCGGCCGCCGAGAACAGCGCGTTGCACGCGGCGTGGGCGACGACGTCCGCGTCGGAGTGGCCGGCGAGCCCTGTCCCCTCGCCCTCCCACTTCAGGCCGGCGCACCACAGCTCCCGGCCCTCCTCGAAAGCGTGGATGTCGGTACCGATGCCGACCTGGGGCAGCACCGGCCCCGTCGCGGAAGGCGCAGCAGGTTCAGAAGCCATCGTTGAGCCTCCTGCGGGCCAGTACCGCTTCCGCCAGCACCAGGTCGAGCGGCCTCGTCACCTTGAACGCCTCCTCGTGGCCGGGCACGACCACAACCCGCCAGCCCAGCTGTTCCACCATGCTCGCGTCGTCGGTGACGTTGTCGGTCACCGTCTCGTGGGCCCGTACGAGCGTGTCGATCGCGAAGCCCTGCGGTGTCTGGACCGACCGCAGCCGCGCCCGCTCCGGCGTCGCCACCACCGGTTCCGGTTCCCCGGCGGTCGTGGCCGGCTCGACCTCCTTGACGGTGTCCGCGAGCGGCAGTGCGGGAACCACTGCCGGTGCGCCCTCCCGTACCGCCTCGATGACCGCGTCGACGGTGTCCACCGGGACCAGCGGACGGGCGGCGTCGTGCACCAGGACGATGTCGATGCCGGGCGGCAGTGCGTCCAGGCCGAGCTTCACCGACTCCTGCCTGGACTCGCCGCCGGGTACGACCAGGAAGTCCGTGCGGTCGGGCAGGGCGTGGGTGTCGAGGAGCGCCTTCACCTCGGCGGCGCCGTCCGGTGGGGCCACGACGACGACCAGGGAGACGGCACGGGACGCGGCCATCGCGCGTACCGCGTGGACGAGCATGGGCGTGCCGTTCAGCGCGCGAAGCGCTTTGGGGGCGCCAGGGCCGAGGCGTACGCCCCGGCCGGCGGCCGGAATCACGGCGGCCGTACGTGCCCCGGGCGGTGTGGGGCGCGATTCGTCAGACATCGGTTCCTGTCAGGTTTGTGTGCCGAGCCCTCGTGGGTATGGCCTGGAGGAGTGCCGGGCGCGAGCCTCGATCGGACCCTTCCGTGACATCCGGTCGAGCCTGCTCCGGGTCCGGCACACCAAGTATCAGTACTTCAGTGCTACTGGCAGACCACGGGGAAACCGCGACCGTGGGGAATCCACTGCCCGTAGGAAATCCGCTGATGGCGCCAGTGGTGTCCGGATACACCGGCAGAACATCCGGACACGAACATGCCGCAGCGCCCGGCGACATTGGATACGTCATCGGGCACCGCGGCATTTCATTGTGCTGAGCATTGTGCTGCTGAGCTGAGTGAGCCGGCTTTCAGGGCCTGCGTTCAGATCAGAGTCAGGACGCGAGCACCTCGTCGAGCAGTGCCTCGGCCTTGTCCTCGTTCGTGTTCTCCGCCAGCGCGAGCTCGCTCACCAGGATCTGGCGAGCCTTGGCGAGCATGCGCTTCTCACCGGCGGACAGTCCGCGCTCACGCTCACGACGCCACAGGTCACGTACGACTTCCGCGACCTTGATGACATCGCCGGAGGCGAGCTTCTCGAGATTTGCCTTGTAACGACGCGACCAGTTCGTGGGCTCCTCGGCATACGGAGCGCGCAGGACCTCGAAGACCCGGTCCAGCCCTTCCTGACCAACCACATCACGCACGCCGACGAACTCCGCATTGTCCGCTGGCACACGTACCGTCAGATCACCCTGGGCGACCTTCAGCACCAAGTAGGTCTTGTCCACGCCTTTGATCTGGCGAACTTCGATAGCCTCGATCAGCGCGGCCCCGTGATGGGGATAGACCACGGTGTCGCCAACCTTGAACGTCATGTGACAGGTACCCCTTCCGTGGCTATCCAGGGTAACACGGAAACGACGGCTTCTGAATGGCGTTTTCGCAGGTCAGGGCATATCTCGGGGCTTGACAACTGCAACAGGAACGTGCTTCGACGGGGTCCCGGAGCCGAGGACGACGGGGGTATTCGCAGGTCGGAGCGGCTCTCCGAACGAAGCGAAACCCGGACGTTACACACGCCCGGAGGCTCCGGCGGACGACCAAACATCCACTTATGTCCGCTTCCAAGTGTGCTACTTCCGCTACTCCGTTCGGTGAGCGGAGTCGGGGACGGGGTGAATCCGGAATTGATCACGGCGGCCGATGTCCAGTTGATGCCCCAGAGGGCCAAGCAGATGATCTACCGGTGATCTACGAGCGATCTACGAGTGATCTACAGGTGATCAATTTCGGCTGCGCTCATTCCTTCACCGGAAATCCGCAAGTCTCCGTGATGGCACTTTTCCGAATGCCGAAGTGGTTCATGAGGCACCCGCGCTCTCCTGAGGCCGCACCTCCGCCCGCCCCTAGAGGCGGGTCGGGTGCAGCGGCGCGGGAACGGCTCGGTAACCTAAGGCCGCTGACAGTCACTTAGGGCGGCTTTATAAGGAGCTGCCCGTGCGTTCCAAGGAGTTGCCGCCGCCGTGAGCAGCAGCCTTCGACGCGGCGCCCTCGCCGCATCCGCCCTCGCGTTCTCGGTCGCCACGCTCGCTGGGTGCGCAGCCGGAAACAACGCCCAGACGCTGGAGGTCAAGCCGGACAACGCGGCCACGACCGTCGGCGACATCAAGCTGCAGAACGTCGTCGTCATCACCCCGTCGGAGCTGGAGTCGACCGGTCCGGCCGCCGTCTCCGCGACGGTGTTCAACACCGGCACCACCGCCCAGACGCTGGAGTCGATCACCGTCCCCGGCACCGGCAAGACCGCTGAGCTGAAGCCCGCCGAGGGCGGCAGCCTGAGCATTCCGGCCCATGGCTCGCTCGTCATCGGCGGCGAGAACAACGCCTCCGCCGTTCTGGCCAGCAGCCGGGAGTCGGTCCAGGACGGCAACGCGCAGAAGATCACCTTCACCTTCAGCAAGACCGGTGACGTGAGCCTGCGCGCGTTCGTCGTCCCGGCCGAGGGCTACTACGCCGCATGGGGCCCGACCGAGGTACCGGAGACACCGGCCGACACGGCCTCGCCCTCCGCCACCGCCTCGGACGAGCCGGCGACGTCCGCTTCACCGAGCCCGTCCGGGGAGGCCGAGTCGCCTGCCGCCGGCGCCTCCGCGAGCAGCTCGGCGACGGCCGGTCAGTAACAGGCGCCTACGTCGAAGGGCGGGACCTCTCCAGGAGGTCCCGCCCTTCGACGTGGACGCGTGCGTGTACGGGCCGGTTTACGGCTCGAACTTGTATCCGAGGCCGCGGACCGTGACCAGGTACCTGGGCGCGCCCGGGTCCGGCTCGATCTTGGCGCGCAGGCGCTTGACGTGGACGTCCAGGGTCTTGGTGTCGCCCACGTAGTCGGCGCCCCAGACCCGGTCGATGAGCTGCATACGGGTCAGCACGCGGCCGGCGTTGCGCAGCAGCATCTCCAGGAGGTCGAACTCCTTGAGCGGGAGGTCGACCTTGGCGCCGGAGACGGTGACGACGTGACGGTCGACGTCCATCCGGACCGGGCCGGCCTCCAGCGCGGCCGGGCTGACCTCCTCGGGCTCGCCGCGGCGGCGCAGGACGGCGCGGATGCGGGCGACCAGTTCGCGGGAGGAGAAGGGCTTGGTGACGTAGTCGTCGGCCCCTATCTCCAGGCCGACGACCTTGTCGATCTCGCTGTCCTTGGCGGTGACCATGATCACCGGGACGTTGGACTTGACGCGCAGCTGACGGCAGACCTCCGTGCCGGGCAGGCCCGGCAGCATCAGGTCGAGCAGGACGAGGTCGGCGCCGTTGCGCTCGAACTCGTCGAGTCCGTCGGGCCCGGTGGCCGCGATGGCGACCTCGAAACCCTCTTTGCGGAGCATGTACGAAAGGGCGTCGGAGAAGGACTCCTCGTCCTCGACGACGAGCACTCGGGTCACGGATGGACCTCCGGGGCGTGAAGCGGATCGTAAGGGGATGTGCCGGTGGTCCGGTCGGCCACTTCGCCGGGGTCGGACGGTCCGTCCCCGGCTTCGGGGTCGGAGTCTGGGAGTGACTCGGGGTGTGAGTCATGGTCGTACAGGTGCGGCCGGTTCGCGCGGGATCGGCGGCCGGTGGCCGCCTCCGGCAGGCGCAGGGTGAACGTGGAGCCCTGGCCCTCGGAGCTCCACACGGTGACCTCCCCGCCGTGCGAGGCGGCCACGTGCTTGACGATCGCCAGCCCGAGGCCCGTACCGCCGGTGGCGCGGGAGCGGGCCGGGTCGACGCGGTAGAAGCGCTCGAAGATACGCTCCTTGTCCTTGTCGGAGATGCCTATGCCCTGGTCGGTGACGGCGACCTCGATCAGGTCTCCGCCCGGTGCGTTCACCCGGCGGGCCGCTATGCCGACGCGGGTGGTGGAGGGCGAGTAGTTGACGGCGTTCTCGACGAGGTTGCCGAGGGCGGCGGCGAGCTGGCCGCGGTTGCCCCAGACGCGCAGGTCGGCGGTGCCTCCGGCGGCCATGGTGATCTGTTTGGCGCCGGCCTGGTGGCGGCAGCGGTCGACGGCCTCGGCGACGAGTTCGTCGACGCGGACCGGTTCGGCGTCCTCCAGCGGGTCGTCGTTCTGCACCCGGGAGAGGTCGATGAGTTCCTGGACGAGGCTGGTCAGCCGAGTCGCCTCGATCTGCATACGGCCGGCGAAGCGCTCGACGGCCTCCGGGTCGTCCGAGGCGCCCATGACGGCCTCGGAGAGGAGGGAGAGCGCGCCGGTGGGGGTCTTGAGCTCGTGGCTGACGTTCGCGACGAAGTCGCGGCGTACCGCCTCGATGCGCCGGGCCTCGGTGAGGTCCTCGACGAGCAGCAGGATGAGCCGCGAGCCGAGCGGGGCGACGCGCGCGGAGACCGCCAGGGCCTCGCCGCGTCCGGTGCCGCGTCGGGGGAGGTCCAGCTCGACCTGGCGTATCTCGCCGTCGCGCCGGGTGTCGCGGGCCATCTGGAGCATCGGCTCCACCGAAAGCTTTCCGCCACGGACCAGTCCGAGGGCGTACGCCGCCGAGCTGGCCTTGACGACGGCGTCGGCCTCGTCGAGCACGACGGCCGAGGAGCGCAGCACGGACAGCACCGTGTCGACGCCGGGGGGCAGTACGGGGTCGGTGTGCAGGGAGGTGCGGGTGGGGCGTCTCTGGTCGCGCTCGCTCCAGCGGAACGCCAGCATGGCGATGACGCCGGTGAGCACCCCGGCGATCGCTGCTGCTGCGGCGACTGCCGCGTTCACGTCCATGCAGCCAGGTTAGGCATGGGATACGTCCTGGCCACAGCCAAGAGAGTGCGACCTCGAACACTCGTCGCCCAGAGTTCACCTTGGAGCCAGTATTGGTTCATTTGTCGGGGCGGAAAAGGACGCGTGCGGGGCCGATCGTGGGAGCGTGGGGGTCACGGGGCCCGCTGTTCGCCCCCGAACGGACGTCAAGAGAGGGACACCTGATGCGTGACGCGTACCACGAGGAACTTGACTCGATCGGCGATAGTCTGGTCGAGATGGCCCGACTTGTCGGGTCGGCGATCGGGCGTGCCACGACGGCGATCCTGGACTCGGACCTGAAACTGGCCGAAAGTGTCATCGAGGCCGACGACAAGGTAGACGAGCTCCAGCACGATCTGGAGGCCCGCGCCATAGCTCTGCTGGCCCGCCAGCAGCCGGTGGCGACCGATCTGCGGATCGTCGTCACGTCGCTGCGGATGAGCGCCGACCTGGAGCGCTCGGGCGACCTGGCCCAGCACGTCGCCAAGCTGGCCCGGCTGCGTTTCCCGGAGCGCGCGGTCCCGAGCGACCTGCACGCCACGATCCTGGAGATGGGTCAGCTCGCGCAGCGTCTGATGGCGAAGGCGGCCGAGGTCATCATCACCAAGGACGTCGACCTGGCGATGCAGCTGGAGACGGACGACGACGAGATGGACCTGCTGCACCGCACGCTCTTCCGGCACCTGATGGAGGACCGCTGGAAGCACGGCATCGAGACGGCGGTCGACGTGACGCTGCTGGGCCGCTACTACGAGCGCTTCGCGGACCACGCGGTAGCGGTCGCCAAGCGTGTGGTGTTCCTGGTGACGGGTGAGCACGCGGACGACCTGCAGCCGGACGTGCAGCCGCCCACCGGGGTCGAGGGGGCGTAGGCCTGCGGGCGGCTCCACGGCGGGGCGCGCGGGGCCGGTCCTCGCGCCGCCGAGGTGTCCGCGAGCCTCTGTGCGCCGTTGATGCGCCCGGCGGGAGGGGCATGCAATGGGGAGAAGGCATCTGTCTCCAGGATCCAGGCTCCAGGAGGGCCCCATGGCCGAGACCCCCAGCACGCCCGACCCGACACAGGCGCGCGAGACGCAGCAGCCCGCCGAGATCAAGAACCTGCCTCTGTTCGGCGCCTGCGGCTGCGGCTCCGGCTGCGGGTGCGGCTGCCAGTCGGGCAACCCCTGTCAGTGTGGTTGACGGCGTACCACCGAGGCCTTGAGGGCCCTGTCTCCCGTTGTGGAGATGGGGTCCTTTTGTGTGAGGTTTGTGTACGCCGGGGTCGTTCGGCCCTGTTCGGAGCGGTGCAGGACGCCCTCGGCGGTCGTTGAACGGGCATACACTTCACATCAGTTGACGCTCAGGCGCTGTCCATGCACAACAGGCACCCTGTTGCCATCTCGTTAACCAGCACTTCTTGACGTCACGTGCTGCAGCCGCGTTGGCTTCCGTATCTGTATCTGGGTTCTTCATGCTGTTCCCCGCCTGGAAGGCGCCTGCCGTGAACGCTCGTACCCCCCGTCGGACCGCCGTGCGCCGTACCGCCATCGCGGTGACGGCCGCTGCCTCGGCCTTCTCGCTCGCCGCGTGCGGTGTCATCGACAGCGCCAGTGGCAGCAGCGGATCCGCGGCGCCCAAGAAGGGCGACGACATCACCGTGGGTCTCCTGCTGCCCGACAAGGAGACGAAGCGCTTCGAGAAGTTCGACTACCCGCTCTTCAAGAAGCAGGTCATCGCCCTCACCAACGGCAAGGGCAAGGTCCTCTACGCCAACGCCGAGGCGGACAAGGCCAAGCAGAGCCGGCAGCTCGAGGAGATGATCTCCGAGAAGGTGGACGTCCTCGTGGTGGACGCGATCGACGCCAAGGCCATCGCGCCGGCGATCGAGAAGGCCAAGGACGCGGACATACCGGTCATCGCGTACGACCGGCTCGCGGAGGGCCCGATCGACGCGTACGTCTCGCACGACAACGAACTCGTCGGCGAGGTGCAGGGCCGTTCGATCGTCGAGGCGCTCGCCGAGAAGGCCGCGACCAGCAAGATCGTCATGATCAACGGCTCGGTCACGGACCCGAACACGGGCCGGTTCAAGTCCGGCGCGATGAACGAGCTCCAGGGCAAGGTCCAGATCGCGGCGTCGTACAACACCAAGGACTGGCTGCCCGAGGTCGCCAAGGCCCACATGGAGGCGGCGATCAAGACCGTCGGGCTGAACAACATCGCCGCCGTCTACTCGGCGAACGACGGCATGGCCGGCGCGGTCATCGACGCGCTGAAGGAGGCGGGCGCCTCGAAGATCCCGCCGGTGACCGGGCAGGACGCGGACCTGGCGGCGGTGCAGCGGATCGTCTCGGGCGAGCAGTACATGAGCGTCTACAAGTCGTTCATCCTGGAGGCCAACAACGCCGCGTCCATCGCGGTGGCCAAGGTCCAGGGCCGCGGGATCGAGTTCGACGCGCTGACCCGCGACAGCGTCGACAGCCCGACGGAGAAGAAGATCCCGTCGATGCTGGTACCGGTGGTGGCCCTCACCAAGGAGAACATCAAGGACACCGTGATCCAGGACGGCGTCTACACCATCCAGGACATCTGCACCCCGGAGTACGCGGCGGACTGCGCGGAGATCGGCCTCAAGTAGCGCGTACGAGCGGCGAGTTGCTCCTCCAGGGCACTGGGCCGGCGGAGGAGCACGATCGCTCCGGGGGCCTGTCGCGCCGTACCGGACGACCGGCGCCGCGGGCGGTGGCCGCTCGCTGGGTCGCCGGGACGGCGGTACGGGCAGAGTATGGAGAGCAGGCGAACCGTACGAAGCAGGAAGAGCGACCGGATCAGGGATAGGAGGTGCGGCGCCATGCCCCAGTTCATGGACGTCCACCACGGCATGGAAGGCATCACGGCCGACCAGCTGCGCGAGGCCCACCAGGCCGACCTGGACATCGAGAAGGACGAGGGAGTCCACTTCGAGAAGGCCTGGGCGGACCCCGGGTCCGGCACGGTCTACTGCCTCTCCGAGGCTCCCTCGGCGGAGGCTGTCCAGCGCATCCACGAGCGCGCCGGCCACAAGGCCGATGAGGTCCACCCGGTTCCGCTGACGGTCTGAGGACGCGGTCGGCAGGTGAGCAGGTGAGCGGGCGGGCACGAAGAGGTCCCCTGCCCTGCGATTGTCGCGGGCAGGGGACGGTCACATCAGCTGTCCGGGCCTACTTCACGTCGACGTAGTCGGTCCAGCCGGCCGCGGGCATGGTGAGGTTCGTGCCCTCGAAGGTGTAGCGGTACGCGCCGTCCGCGGTCGCCTGCACGGTGGCCGTGGCCCAGCCGTTCCGGTCGGTCTTGACCTTCTTCAGCGTCTTGAAGGGGCCGCTCGTGCCCTTGCGGTACTGGAGCAGCAGCTGGTGCCCGACGAGGGGGACGTTCTTGTTCGTCTCCCAGCTGGCGACGGTCATCTGGGCCTTGACCGTGAGGTTCTTGCCCTTGGTCACCGGCTCCGGGCCGGCGTCGGTCTGGGACATGTAGGTCGTGCGCTTGACGCGGGCGAAGGATGTGAGGTCGGTGAGGCCGTCCCCGCGGGTGACGTTGCCTTCGCCGTCGGTGGCCACGAAGCTCAGGTACCAGAGACCGGCGAGGGCGTTGCTGTGGAGGTTGACCTTCGGGTTGGCCGTCAGCAGGGCCTCGCACCAGGAGGTGATCTCGTTGGTCTTGTGGCAGTGGGCACCCGCGGTAATGACCGCCTCGGGCTTCTCCGCGTCGTCTCCGCGCCTCAGCTCGATCGACACGCTCTTGATGCCGGACGGGTCGCTGAGCGTCGCGGAGATCGGGATCAGTCTCTTCGTCGCGGCGTCGACGCCAACGGTGTAGTCCTGCCAGTCGTGGTTGACATCGATGTTCGAGAACGTCGTGGCCGAGTCGTCCTGGTCGGCCCCGGCTGCCGGAGCGGCGAGAGCGGCGACGGCCAGAGCGGCGCTGAGGGCAGCGGCGGTAGCGGTGGCGACAGTGGCGCGTATGCGCATGGTGTGGTTCCCCCTGGGGTTGATGAGGCGGGTGGTGCCTTCACCTGCGTCAGACACACGAGATGCCCGAGGGGTTGTGCGCTGAGGGTCCGTCAGAGGGCCCGGTCGCGAAAATGCCCCCGCTCCGCGCCATGAGCGCAGGTCGGGGGCACGATCGCGAAAGTTGTCGTGAAGACTGCCGTGAAAGCTACTTCTTCTTGCCCTGGTTCTTGACCGCCTCGATCGCCGCCGCTGCCGCGTCCGGGTCGAGGTAGGTGCCGCCCGGCTTCACCGGCTTGAAGTCGGCGTCCAGTTCGTAGGCGAGGGGGATGCCCGTCGGGATGTTCAGGCCGGAGATCGCCTCGTCGGAGATGCCGTCCAGGTGCTTGACCAGGCCGCGGAGGCTGTTGCCGTGGGCCGCGACCAGGACCGTACGGCCGGTGAGGAGGTCGGGGACGATGCCGTCGTACCAGTACGGGAGCATGCGGTCGACGACATCCTTCAGGCACTCCGTGCGGGGGCGCAGCTCCGGCGGGATCGTCGCGTAGCGCGGGTCGTCCGACTGGGAGAACTCCGTGCCGTCCTCAAGGGGCGGGGGCGGGGTGTCGTACGAGCGGCGCCAGAGCATGAACTGCTCCTCGCCGAACTCGGCGAGTGTCTGGGCCTTGTCCTTGCCCTGGAGGGCGCCGTAGTGGCGCTCGTTCAGGCGCCAGCTGCGGTGGACGGGGATCCAGTGGCGGTCCGCGGACTCGAGGGCCAGCTGGGCCGTGCGGATCGCGCGCCTCTGTAGGGAGGTGTGGAGCACGTCGGGGAGCAGGCCGGCGTCCTTGAGCAGCTCACCGCCGCGGACCGCCTCCTTCTCGCCCTTGTCGGTGAGGTTGACGTCCACCCAACCGGTGAACAGGTTCTTCGCGTTCCATTCGCTCTCGCCGTGGCGGAGGAGGATCAGCTTGTACGGTGCGTCGGCCATGCCCCCGAGCGTAATAGAACGTCCCGATCCGTTGCTCGGCCGCCCGGCAGCCGGACAACCGGCGAACGGTTGACGGGATCTGTTAATTGAGTGGTCCCCTCGCGCGACCCGCTCGTAAGTTGTCATCACCGTTCGAGCTGCTTACATCCGTGGGGGATACCTGTGTCACTCGCCGCGCTGAAACGCGCTGCCCGAGAGTCCGTCTCCGGGCTGCCCCGCGAGTTCTGGTGGCTGTGGACCAGCACCCTCGTCAACCGGCTCGGGGCCTTCGTCGCCACGTTCATGGCGATCTATCTGACCCTCGACCGCGGCTACTCCGCCTCGTACGCCGGTCTGGTCGTCTCGTTGCACGGGCTCGGCGGGGTCGTCTCGTCGATCGGCGGCGGGGTCATGACCGACCGGCTCGGGCGGCGCCCCACGCTTCTCATCGCCCAGTCGTCCACGGCGTTCTCCGTCGCGCTGCTCGGCTTCGTGCACCACCCGGTCGCCATCGCCGGTGTCGCCTTCCTGGTGGGCATGGCGAGCAATGCCTCACGGCCGGCCGTGCAGGCGATGATGGCGGACATCGTGCGGCCCGAGGACCGCGTCCGCGCGTTCTCCCTGAACTACTGGGCCATCAACCTCGGGTTCGCCGTCTCCTCCGCCGGCGCCGGTTTCATCGCCGAGGTCAGTTACGTCGCCGGGTTCCTCGTGGAGGCCGGTATGACGCTGGCCTGCGCGGTCGTCATCTTCCTGAAGCTGCCCGAGTCACGGCCTGTGGCGGCCACGAAGAAGGAGCAGGCGGAGGCCTCCGTCGGGCTCGGGACCGTGCTGCGCGACGGGCGCTTCATGAGCGTCGTCGGGCTGTCCTTCCTCGTCGCGCTCATCTTCCAGCAGGGCTCGGTCGGGCTGCCGATCGCGATGGGCGCGGCAGGGTTCACCCCGGCGGACTTCGGGATGGTCATCGCCGTCAACGGCGTACTGATCGTCGTGTTGCAGATACCGGTGACCCGTTTCATCCAGCACCTGGACGCCCGTCGCCTCCTCGTGGCCTCGTCGCTCCTCGCCGGGTACGGGTTCGGGCTCACCGCGTTCGCCGGGTCGGTCGGCGCTGTCGTCCTCACGGTCTGCGTCTGGACCCTGGCCGAGATCGTCAACGCGCCGACGCAGACGGGGCTGGTCGTGCGGCTGTCCCCGGTGCACGGGCGCGGTCGCTATCAGGGCATGTACACGATGTCCTGGTCGGTGGCCGGCCTGGTCGCCCCGCTGATGTCCGGCTTCGTCATCGACCGTTTCGGCGCGGAGTGGCTGTGGGGCCTGTGCGCGGTCGTCGGGACGGTGGCGGGGGTGGGGTACTGGGCGCTGATGGGGCGGGTTACGGTGGAGGACGACGACTCCGTCCCGGCCGACCCGTCGTCGGGGGCCTCGGTGTCCGAGACCGTGCGCGAACAGGCCGTCTGACCTTCCAAGGTCCGCAGACGCAGGCCGCGCCGCGAACCCTGGCGCCACGCCTACCGCCCGCGTTGGTCGTCGTTGGCATCGCCGCGCCCTGGCGGGTCGACAGGCGGCAACACGTCGACGACGAAGGACCCCTTGTGCGGCAGCGTCTCGATCAGCCCACGCTCACGAAGGTCCCGTAGCGCACGCCGGATGGTCCTGTCGGCAACGCCGTAGGTCTCCGCCATCCGCGTGATGCTGGACAGCGCTCCGCCCGGCGGGATGCGTCCCGACCTGATCTCTTCTTCAACGGTGCGTGCAATCCGCTGCCACTCGTACTCGGCCATACCTTCAGCTTTGCCTGGTGCACCGGGATCCGCCTTGCCAGCCCATGGTGCACCAATGGCGACCGTGGCGTACCGTGGTACATCTAGAGAAGACCCCCGCGACCGTGCGACCGGTCCGGGGGCATGGCCCACCAACTGAGTAGGAGTTGATGAACATGGCCGAGCGTAGCGCCACCGCGCTGCACTGGCTCCTGGTGACCCTGGTTCTCTGGGGACTCACCCGCCTGTTGCCCGCGACCGGCACCCGCCGGAAGACACCGACGGCAACTCGAATCGCCGTAACCAGCACAGACGCAATGGATCACGCCCGCCCGACAGCAGCACGAGTCCCGGCCCAACGCCCGTCTCCGTACAGCACCGACCAGGGAGCACTGGACGGTTCCGCGTCCCGTCTGTCGCGGCCGTACCTGCCCGCTCTCACCGGGTGCTGGGCCCCCGAGGCGGCCAAGTCGCCCCGTACAACCCACGTACGGCCCTGCTGGACGGCCCGGGAACGCGCCCTGCGCTGGAGGCGGCGGCGCGTCCTCGTACTGGCGGCTCACTTCCGCCTCGACCTCGACCGGCGCAACATCCACGCCGTCCCGGTCGGGGGTGACGTCCGATGACCGGCACGGGCGGTGCCAAGGTCGGGGCGGCCGTGCGGCAGGCCGAGTTGCCCATGCCGCGCGCCTATCGGCTGTGGTTCGAGCACACGCGTAAATGCGCCGAGTGCAAGAACGTCCGCAAGGCACAGGACGGTTGCGCGAGCGGGCGGGAGCTGTGGGCGGCCTACCGCCTCGCCTACGCCGAGGGGTCCCGATGACCGCGCCGCCGACTACGCACACGGACCGGTGCGGGACTGCCCGCGCCTCCCTGCTCCAACATGCCCCCATTCTCAGCGAGTTGGGCGCGTGCGTCCTCCCCCTGGAGCACGGCGGGGACCACCGCGACCCCTGGGGCCGCACATGGAACGTGGTCCCGCCCCACCGCACGGCCAACACCGGCAGGGGGACTGCCGAGTGACCCACGCCCCCGAGCCGGCCTGGGCGCCGGAACCCCCGTACCGGTCGCCCCGGTGCACTCTCGGTCAGCATCCCCGTTGCCGGGATTTCGAGCCCCGCGACAGCGGTGTCCCCGGCGTGCGTTACCTGGTGTGCACGTGCTCCTGCCACCGGCCGTCTCCGGTCCCAGCGAAGGAGGTCCGCCTATGAACTCCCTTCAGATCCTGCGGAGTTGACCGACTCACCGTAGTGGGCACGGTGAACGCGGCGCTCCGGGAGATCGCCGATCGGCGTCGACGTGCCGCCGCGGTGCAACGCATGCGGCAGATGGTTTCCGATGGAAAAATCGGCTTCTCTGCCATCGAGAAACCCGCCACCTCCCCCTCGTCAGCAGCCCCCACAGCCACAGACAAGGGGCAGCACGCCGCGCTCACGGATGCATCCGCGCCCCCTTCACCACCTTGTCCACCGCGTTCTTCGGCCCGTACACCGCCACCCCCACCACATCCAGCTCCCCCGACCCCACGGCCCGTACGGCCGCCCGGTTGTCCCGGTCGTTGCCCGTGCCGAAGAGGTCGGACGTGAAGACGGAGCACGGCAGGGCGCGGGACACCGCTCGTCCGTGCGCCGCCTTCAGCGTCTCCTTCGTGGCCTCGAAGACGAGGACCGGCTGCCGAAACATCGGGAGGTACGGCGTGCCGTCCGCGTCCTCGTACGGCTCGCCGATCACCTCGGGGATCGTCGTCCCCAGGCCGCTGACCAGGAACGCGGTCACGTTCAGGCGCTGCCAGGGTTCCAGGTCCTCGCGCAGCAGGACGGCGATCTTCGTGTCGAAGCGGATCGGGGTGGTGCCCGTCGGGCTCTCGGTGCTCATGCTTCGAGACTGCCGAGCCTCGTACGATCCCGTCTTGTACGTTCTTTGCATGGCCACCCGGCAGGAAGTCTCCGCCTGGCGCCCGGCCGTGACCGGCGTCGTCGAGGTCTTCCACGCCCACTTCACCGAGTACGCCTACCCCATGCACGTACACGACACCTGGACGCTGCTCATCGTCGACGACGGCGCCGTACGGTACGACCTGGACCGGCACGAGCGGGGCACCCCGCACGACACCGTGACCCTGCTGCCGCCGCATGTGCCGCACAACGGGTCGCCCGCGACGCCGGACGGGTTCCGCAAACGGGTCCTCTATCTCGACTCCACCCATCTGGGCGAGGAGTTGATCGGGGCCGCCGTCGACCGGCCCGATCTGCGCGACCCCCTGCTGCGCCTGCGCGTCGGGCAGTTGCACGGTGCGCTCGTGCGGGCCGGGGAGGAGTTCGAGGCGGCGAGCCGGCTGGCGCTCGTCGCGGAGCGGCTGCGTACGCGGTTGCGGGCGACGGACGTACCCCGGCCCCGTCCCGCGCGCGTCGATCCGCCGCTCGCCCGGCGGTTGCGGGCGCTGCTCGACGAGCGACTCGTGGACGGGATCACGCTCGACGAGGCCGCGCGGCTCGTGCACGCCCATCCCGCGCATCTCGTACGGGCGTTCAGCGCGGCCTTCGGGATGCCGCCGCACCGGTATCTGACGGCGCGTCGTGTCGACCGGGCCCGGCGGCTGCTCCTCGACGGGCTGCCTGTCGGCGAGGTCGCGACGGCCACCGGGTTCTACGACCAGGCCCATCTCACGCGCCACTTCAGGAAGTTGGTGGGCGTGCCGCCCGGGCGCTACCGGCTCGGCCGAGGATTCAGTCCGTAGGCCGCTGGGTCAGGTGGGCGAAGGCGTCAAGGTTGCGGGTCGACTCTCCCCGGGACACCCGCCAGGCGTACTCCTTGCGGATCGCCGACGCGAACCCCAGCTCCAGAAGGGTGTTGAAGCCGCCGTCGGCCGCCTCCAGGACCGAGCCGAGGAGACGGTCGATCTCCTCGGGGGTGATCGCGGACAGGGGCAGCTTGGACGTCACATAGACGTCGCCCAGGCGGTCCACCGCGTAACTCACGCCGTACAGCTTGAGGTTGCGCTCCAGGAGCCAGCGGTGGACGCCCGCCTCGTTCTCGTCGGGGTGGCGGATCACGAACGCGTTCAGTGAGAGGGAGTGCCTGCCCACGAGGAGCGAGACCGTCGTCGAGAGTTTGCGGGTCCCGGGCAATTTTACGACGTAGTTGCCGGGCTTCGGGCTCTCCCAGTCCAGGTCGGCCTCGGTGAGGACCTGCTCGATGATCGACGCCGAATCAGCCATGCAGCGAGCGTACGCGACGCCTGTGGGCCTGCATCGCGGCCATGTAGACGTCCCCCGTGGCGGCGGCCGAGGCGTCCCAGCCGAAGCGCTGGGCGTGCCGGGCCGCCGACGCGCCCATCCGGGCGGTGAGGGTCTCGTTGTCGGCGAAATCGCGCAGCACGCGCGCGTAGGCGGCGGGATCGTGGCCCTTCACGAGGAATCCCGTACGCCCGTCGGCGACCGCCACCGGGAGGCCGCCCACCGCTGCCGCCAGCACCGGTGTGCCCGCCGCCTGGGCCTCTATGGCGACCAGGCCGAACGATTCGCTGTAGGACGGCATGACGAGGACGGATGCCGCCCGGAACCAGTCCGCCAGCTGCTCCTGGTCGACCGGCGGGCGGAAGCGTACGACGTCCGCGATGCCCAGGCGGGCGGCGAGCTTCTGCAGGCCCTCCGGCTTGGCAAGGCCGCTGCCGCTGGGGCCGCCGACTATCGGGACGACGATGTTGGCGCGCAGCTCGGGGCGCTCGTCCAGGAGGACGGCGACCGCGCGGAGCAGCACGTCGGGGGCCTTCAGGGGCTGGATGCGGCCCGCGAAGAGGGGGATCAGTGCGTGCTGCGGAAGGCCCAGGCGGGCGCGGGCGGCGGCGCGGCCGTCGGCCGGGGAGAAGCGGTCGAGGTTGACGCCCGGGTGGACCACGGCGACCCTGCGGGGGTCGGCGTCGTAGTGCCGTACGAGTTCGTCGGCCTCTTCGGCCGTGTTGGCGATGAGGCGGTCGGCGGCGGCCACGACCTGCATCTCGCCGATCACGCGGGCGGCGGGCTCGGGGCTGTCGCCGGTGGCCAGGGCGGCGTTCTTGACCTTGGCCATGGTGTGCATGGCGTGCACCAGCGGGGTGCCCCAGCGCTGGGCGGCGAGCCAGCCGACATGGCCGGAGAGCCAGTAGTGCGAGTGCACGAGGTCGTAGTGGCCGGGGCGGTGGCCGGCCCAGGCCTGCATGACGCCGTGCGTGAAGGCGCACAGCTGGGCCGGCAGGTCCTCCTTGGGGAGGCCTTCGTAGGGGCCCGCGTCGATGTGGCGCACGAGTACGCCGGGGGCCAGCTCGACGGCCGGGGGGAGGGCGGCCGTGGTGGCCCGGGTGAATATCTCGACCTCGATGTTGATCGCGGCGAGGCGCTGCGCGAGCTCGACGATGTAGACGTTCATTCCGCCGGCGTCGCCCGTGCCGGGCTGGTGGAGCGGGGAGGTGTGCACCGAGAGCATGGCCACCCGGCGGGGCCTGCGGCGGCGGCCCAGCAGGCCGATGTACTGGCTCACGTGGCGTTCCTCCTTCTCGGCCCCGACTTCGCGGCTGCTCGCGGTTCGCTCTTCGCACAGCTCCGAAGGGTCAACGCCACGAGTGGGCGGCCCATTTCCTCTTTGCCCAATCATTACTCTTTTCCGCTCAACCGTTCGATACGGCGCTGCCCCTTACCCTCGTACCCATGGCTGTTCCCCGCACATCGACCCGCTCCCACCCCCTGGGAACGGTGACGCGCGGGACGACCAACCCCAACCGGCTGCGCCGTATGGACCGCTGGATCGCGGCCACGCACGGCGCCGCCCTGCGCCGGGCCCCCTCCCCCGTCGCGGTCGACCTCGGGTACGGCGCCGCACCCTGGACGGCCGTCGAACTACTCGCGCGGCTGCGTACCGTGGCGCCACGCGCGCGCGTGGTGGGTGTCGAGATCGAGCCTGCCCGGGTCGCGGCGGCGAAACCGTACGAGCGCGAAGGGCTCGCCTTCCGGCACGGCGGCTTCGAGATCCCGTTGCCGGAGCGGCCGGAGCTGATCCGCGCGGCGAACGTGCTGCGGCAGTACGACGAGGCCGAGGTCGCCGGGGTCTGGGCGCGGCTGTGCGCCCGGCTCGCACCGGCCGCGGGCGGTTTCGGGGGCGGGCTGCTCGTCGAGGGGACGTGCGACGAGATCGGGCGGCGGCACGTGTGGGTCGCCCTCGGGCCCGAGGGGCCGCGCACGGTCACCTTCGCGGCGCGGCTCGGCTCCCTGGACCGCCCCTCCGACCTCGCCGAGCGCCTACCGAAGGCCCTCATCCACCGCAACGTCCCCGGCGAACCGGTGCACGCCTTCCTGCGCGACTTCGACCGGGCCTGGGCGGGCGCGGCACCCTACGCCTCGTACGGGGCCCGCCAGCGCTGGATCCGTGCGGTACGGGACCTGACGGCCGACTGGCCCGTGACGGACGGGCCGGTGCGGTGGCGGCAGGGTGAAGTGACCGTGTCGTGGGGGGCGTTGGCGCCTCGGCACTGAGCCACCGGATGGCCGGATCACCGGCCTGTCCGGTCACCGGCCTGCCGGATTCCCGTCGAATCTCACCGAATCCCGCCGGGCCACTGCCGAACCACCGCCGGATTACCGCCCGGTTGCTGTCGGTTTGCTGGACTTTCCGGCTTTTCAGGCGCCTCACATTGCTCACGATTCACGGGCAACGATCTCCCCGCGCCGTTCGTCACACATGCGGGGGCCGGGGGAAGGGCAGGCAACTTGCGGGATGCCTGTTGCTTTTTGCGGTGACATGGCACGATCCCCCGAGCGCCGTAAGTTACTGACGGTTAATCAAATGGGCGAAAAGGTACGGGGGTACGGGGAATGGGAGCCGGCAAGCGGAGCCTGGTCGCGACAGCCGTGGGACTGGTCTGCGCGGTCACCGTCCTGGGCGGCGCGGGCGGCGCGTACGCGAGCCCCGCGCCGACACCGACACCCACACCGACGCCGAGCGTGACCCTGCCACCGAACAAGGACCTGGAAGCCGTACACAAGAGGCTGGAGAAGCTCTACCACGACGCCGCGGTCGCCACGGACGCCTACAACGCGGCGGAGGAGGAGGCCGAGCGGCAGTCCGACGAGATCGTCGAGCTGGCCCGGGAGATCGTCAAGGGGCAGGAGCGGCTGGCCGAGTTGAAGGACCGCGCGGGCGCCGCAGCCCGCGCCCAGTACCGCTCGGGGGGCCTGCCGCCGACGGCGCGACTGTGGCTCAGCGACGATCCACAGGCGTGGCTGGAGGGGGTCAGCCGGATCCGGCAGGGCGAGAAGGCGACCAAGGGCCTGTTCGCCGAAATGACGCGCACCCAGCAGGACTTGGAGCTGTACGCGAAGGACGCCTCGGCCCAGTGGACGAAGCTGGAGGCGAGCCGGAAGGCCAGGGCCGCCGCCCAGAAGAAGATCGAGCAGCAGATCGCGGCGGCCGAGGACCTGGAGTCCCAGCTCCAGAAGGAGGAGAAGGAACGCCTCGCGGAGCTGGAGCGGGAGGCCGCCGCCAAGGCGCAGACGTCCTGGCTCGACTCCGGCGTCCTCGACGACAGCGACGGCAGCACGACGGCACAGGGCGAGAGGGCCGTGGAGTACGCGACGGCACAGCTGGGCAAGGCGTACGAGTGGGGCGCCGAGGGTCCCGGCACGTTCGACTGCTCGGGCCTGACCTCGGCGGCCTGGGCTGCGGCCGGGGTCACCATCCCGCGCACCTCGCAGCAGCAGTGGGAACAGCTTCCGCACATCGACATCGCGGACATGCGTCCCGGCGACCTGATCGTCTACTTCGACGACGCGAGTCACATCGCGATGTACGTGGGCGACGGCAAGATGGTGCACGCCCCGCGGCCCGGACGGACGGTGACGATCGCGGGGGCGGGGTCGATGAAGATACTCGGGGTGGTCCGGCCGGGTGCGTGAACCGGGCGGCCACTTCGGTCAATTCGGCACATAGAGAACTTTTCCCTCGGTACGGAACATCCCGCGCCGTAGGTGACCCGTCCCACGTGACCCACCGCACCCACCAGCACCGCCCAACCCTCTGGTGGACGTGACTTTCGTCATCCCCGGGCGGGCAACCCCGCACCCAAGTGCGTTACGGAGCACGGCATATGACACCGGCGCCACCGCGCGGACGCGCCGCCAACCATTCCGTTGCGGGCCTGTCAACCGCTATGGTCCCGGTCGGTGGATCGAGACCCCTCGCCCATCGTGCCCTCGGGGGGAGGGAAGGAACCCACGACGATGCCCGTACCCGTACCGCGGCAGAGAGCGATCCCGGCCCTGGAGACCGATCAGGCGCCGGCCCCTGCCATGCCCGGAGCGGCCTCCACCGGCACCCCCGGCCCGGGCACCCCCTCCGGTGAATCGGCCCCGCGCAAGCAGACGACGACCGGCACGGACGCCTCCGACGCCGCTGACGCCGCCGCCAAGGCCGCAGCATCCTTCACCGCCCCCGGCACACATCTGACCCTCCTGCTGATCCAGGACGACCCGGGCGGCTCGCCCGTCGTGCCCGAGCTGCTCGACGCGTCGGGCAAGCCGATCCGCGTCCGTACGGCACGCAACCTCACCGAGGCCGAGCGACTGCTCACCGACGACGTCCACTGCATCCTGCTGGACCTCGCCCTGCCCGCGCCCCCGACGCCCCCGAACACCGACGACGGCAACGACGACGAGCTGGCGGTGCTGAAACACGTACTGCGGCTCGCGCCCCGGCACGCCGTCCTCGCGCTCACCGCCTCCGGCGACGCCGAGCGGGGTACGGAGGCGGTACGCGTCGGCGCCCAGGACTACCTCTTCCGCGACGAGCTGGACGGCCGGCTGCTGAGCCGCGCGATCCGCTACGCGGTGGAGAGAAAACGCTCCGACAGGGCCGAACGCCGGCTCACCGAGTCCCGGCTGCGAGCCCAGGAGAACGCCCGCCTGGAACGCGGTCTGCTCCCCACCCCGCTCCTCGACGGCTCCTCGCTGCGCTTCGCCGCCCGCTACCGTCCCGGCCGCTCCCGCGCCCTGCTCGGCGGCGACTTCTACGACACGGTCCGTACGCCCGACGGCACGGTCCACGCGATGATCGGCGACGTGTGCGGGCACGGCCCCGACGAGGCGGCGCTCGGTGTGGAGCTGCGCATCGCATGGCGTGCGCTGACACTGGCGGGCCTGTGCGGCGACGCGCTGCTGGGCACGCTCCAGCAGGTCCTGGAGCACGAACGCGAGAACGACGAGATCTTCGCGACGCTCTGCACGGTCGACATCTCGCCGGACGGCCGCAGCGCCGGCCTGTGCCTGGCCGGCCACCCGGCTCCGCTGCTGGTCCGCCCGACGCCCGCACCCTCCGGGCCCGGCGCCGTGGCGGAACTGCTGCCCCACGACAACAACGGCCCGGCGCTGGGACTGCTGCCGGGGGCCCGCTGGCCTCGTACGCAGGTGCAGCTGGGGGCCGAGTGGACGCTGATGCTCTACACGGACGGTCTGATCGAGGGCCATGTCGGCGCGGGCCGGGAACGGCTCGGCCAGGACGGCATGGTGGCGATGATCCGCCGCCAGCTCGCCCAGGGCCTGCGCGGCGAGAACCTGCTGCGGGCGGCCGTGAGCGAGGTCCGCGAACTGAACGGCGGGGAGCTGACGGACGACCTGGCGGTCCTGCTGCTGGACCGCCAGGCGTAGGCCGCTCCGGAGGGCGATCCCGCGGTGGGCCGATCGTGGGGCCGGCCGATCGTGGGCCGGTCGATCGTGGGACGGGGGCGGGTCAGCGACCGCCGTTGTACGGCCCGTACGGCCCGTCACTGCTGGAGCCGCCGCCCCTGCGACTGCGCCCGCCACCCGGGAGACCGCGCAGGGCCGGTCGTACGTCGACCATGTACACGATCGTCGCGACCAGGCCGATGATCGGCAGGAACGACAGGATGTTGAAGATCAGGTTCACCACGAAGGCGAGCCCGAGGATGACCAGCCAGAACGGCTTGGTCTTCTTGTCCGCCGCCCGATAGGCGTCCTCGCGGCGCACCGCGGCGTCGATCAGAGCGAAGCCACTGAAAATGATCAGGGCCACGCTCAACAGCCACATGAACCCCGCGAACCCCTGCATCAGCACAACGTCCACCACCAAGCTCGGTCAGTTCGTATGTGCGGTCACCGTACCCGCAACCTGGAACCCGCTACCCGCCAAACGGGCCGGGCACTCATGGAGTGCCCGGCCCGTCCTCGTACACGCTGTTTCACCTGTTCGGCTCTGCCTGTTTGTCTGCCTACTTGGCGGGCGGAGTCGTCTTCTTCGCGGCGGGCTTGCGGGCCGGGGCCTTCTTGGCGGCGGGCTTGCGGGCCGGGGCGGACGCGATCTTGGCCTCGGCGGGAGTCGGGACGGGGGCCGCGGCCGGGGCGGGCACCTTCTCCTCGGTCGCCACCTTGACCTCGACCGGCTCTGCCTTCGGCTCGACGGCGATGGCCAGTTCCTCGATCTCCTCGGCGGCCTCGCCGCGCCAGGTCTTCACGGCCTGCTCGCCGTGCTCGGCGACCTTCTCGTACGTCTCGCGCGCCTTCACGGCGTACTCGGCGGCGACGCCGACACCGCGCAGGGCGAGGTCCTGAGCGCTCTCGCCGAGCTTCTTCAGGTCGGCGTCGATGGTGGAGCCGAGCTTCTTGAAGTCGCCGTCCAGGGTGGTGATGAACTCGCCGACCTTGGTCTGAATGGTCTCCTGTGCCTCCTTGGCACGCACGGAGGCCTTCTCCTGCGCCTCCTTGGCACGGGCGGCGGCCTTCTCCTGAACCACCTTCGGGTCGGTGCCGCGTACGGCCTCGATCCGGGCCGGCGCCTCGGCACGCAGCTGCTCGACCAGGCCGGGCACCTTCTTGGCCTGCTGAAGGGCGAGGTCGGCGGTGCCGGCGGCGAAGTAGAACGGGGTGGGGTCGCTGAAGGTCTTACGGAGGTCGTCGGTGATGGCCATGGTGATGGTCCTCCCGGGTTGCTTCGAACTGAGGGTTTGGGGGTTCCGCGAGCGCCGGCCCGGTCTTGACTGGGACGACTTGTGCTTCTTGGTGCGACTTATACGTCTTGGTACTTCTGGTGAATCCGGCGAATCTGGTGCGTCAACCGGCCGTCTGCTGCGGATCGGCATCGCTGCCGGTGCCTATGTCCGTGTCTCTGCCTGTGTCTCTATCTCTGCCTGCAGCACTGTCCGTGTCTCCGTGTGCGCCACCCGGAACGTCCGGCACAGGGACGTCCGTCGCGGCTGGAGGGCTGCCCGGATCGGCGATCTCGAACCCGTTCTCCTTGCGGAAGGACTCGTAGATCTGCAGTAGCACCTGCTTCTGCCGTTCGCTGAGCGTGGGATCGGCGAGGATGGCGGCACGTGTCTCCACCTCGTCCCGGTCCCGCTCGGCATCGAGGATGCCGGCCCGCACGTACAGCGTCTCGGCGGAGATCCGCAGCGCCTTGGCGACCTGCTGCAACACCTCCGCGCTCGGCTTGCGCAGCCCGCGCTCGATCTGGCTCAGATACGGATTGGACACCCCGGCGGCATCGGCGAGCTGCCTGAGGGACAGCTGCGCGGTGCGCCGCTGGTCGCGCAGGTACTCACCAAGATTGCCGACGTTGAGCGTTGCCATGCCTCTACCTTGCCGCACTCTTGCTAACTATTGCAAGCGCCTGCTTGCAAAAGTGCGCTACGCCACTTCGAGCCTGACTGTGACTGAGCACGATGGGTGTCGTACTCGGTCCCGCACCTGCCTACCGGTTGTCCGGGACATCAGGCACCCCTCCGTCCCGGACAACCGTAGGCACGACAGGTCACCAACATCCTGCTGGACCGGAAGATCACCAGCCGCTAGCCGCGTCGCCAGGGCGGGCGTTGCCGGTGAACCTCGACCTCGGCAATCCGGAGGGTCGTCGGGATCTGCCCGACCTACGATGGCGCGGTGAAGTTCGTGATGGTGCCTGGCGGCTGGCAAGGCGGATGGGTGTTCGACTCTGTCGCCGTCGAGCTGCACCGAGCGGGTCACCACGTCGAGGCGGTGACCCTGGCAGGGTTGGAGTTGGACGGCCCGGTCGATGTGGACCGTCCGCCGAACCTCGACACCCATATCGACCAGGTGGCCGAGATCATTGACCGTAGCGGCGAAACACCCCTCGCACTGTGCGGGCACAGCTACGGCGGGATGGTGATCGCCGGTGTCGCGGATCGGCTCAGCGATCGCCTCGATCAGCTCGTCTTCATCGACGCCTATGTTCCGGACGACGGGGATTCGTGTTGGTCTTTGACCAGCGAAAGCTTCCGGGAATCGTTCATAGCGGGCGCCCGGGCCGACGGTCGATGGGTAGCAGTGCCTGATGGGCTCGACCCTCGCGCGCGACCGCATCCAATGGCGAGCTTCGTCCAGTCGATCAGGCTGGGAGGCAACCCCGGCCGCGCCCTCGGCCGAACGTTCATCAGTGGTGGCGCGTGGACAGGCAGCCCGTTCGTGACCCTGACCGAACGGTTGCGCAACGACTCGGCCTGGCAGGTTCACGAGATTCCCGTTGGTCACAACATCGCCCGCCGCGACCCGCACAGCCTCGCTGCCGTTCTTGGCGCGTTGCCGCCCGCCTCCGCCTGACGCACAGCCGCTCACGCCCCTGTGTCGTCCTCGTCCGGCATCCCGGCGCAGATGCTCCTGGCCCCCGATTCCGCGAGTCGCCGGCAAGAGGCGTTGTCAGTGGGCTCTGCCAGGGTGTGCGTCGTGGATGAACTGGTGGAGCGTGTCGACGATCAAGATCGCGTGCTGGGGATGGTGGTCAGCCGTCGGCAGGCCGTCCAGGAGAGTTGGCTGCACCGGGTCGCCGTGACGGTGTGTCGTGATGAGCGTGGGCGGATCCTGGTCCACCGGCGGTCGGAGGAGCTGTCACGCTTCCCCGGGTTCTACGAGGTCGTGGTCGGTGGCGCCGTGGGTGTCGGTGAGTCCTATGAACAGGCCGCCGCGCGGGAGGTGGCCGAAGAGCTGGGCATTCGTGTGCTGCCGCGCTTGCTGTTCACGTTCCTCAACCGCAGCGGTTTGAGCCCTCACTGGCTCGGCGTGCACGAAGCCGTGGCGCCGGACACGGTGGCCGCCGATCCCGATGAGGTCGCCTGGCACGGCTGGCTGACCGAGCCGGAGCTGCGGTCGGCCCTGCTGGAGTGGCGCTTCACCCCCGACAGCCACGAAGCCTTCAGCCGCTATCTCGCGTTCCGGACAGCGCGCACATCACCACGTGCGGATCCGAAGCGGTGAGGGCGGGTTCGGGGCATTCCCCATCGCACAGCACCACCATGGACAACGGCGATCCGAGCGCAACGGGGCGATGTGCGAATGGGTACGGCTGATCCGTACATCACTCTCAATGAGCACGCCCAGTGGCTTCGAGAGACAGTGCGTCAACCGATCGCAGGACCGAACCACCTGGTCAACGGAGCGACCAGATCCTCCTGGTCCTCGCCGACCCACGCCACATACCCGTCCGGCCGCAACAGCACCGCGGGCACGCCCAGTTCGCCCGCTTCACCCGCTTCACCCAGTTCCTCGCTGTCGTCGACGACGTGGTCGACCCGGTCCGCCCAGCCCGCCGCCGAGAGCCGGCCGGTCCGGTCGAGGAGCAGGCCCCGGCCCTCGTGCATCAACTCGTAGAGGCGGCCCCGCTTCAGCGTCACGTCCCGCATGCGCAGGCCGAGCAGTTCGTGGCCCTCGCCGAAGTCGTAGCGGATGCCGATGCCGACGAGTTTCTCGATCAGGTGCCGTTTCACGTTCTCGAAGTCCATCAGCTCCGACACCAGTCGGCGCACGGACTGGGCACCCGGCTCGGTGGACATCAGGTGCGTCTGCGCGCGGGTGCTGTCCAGCACCTCGGCGGCCACCTGGTGCCGTTCGGCGTGGTAACTGTCCAGCAGCCCCTCCGGGGCCCGGCCGGCAATCTCGGCGGCCAGTTTCCACCCGAGGTTGAACGCGTCCTGGATGCCGAGGTTGAGCCCCTGTCCGCCGACCGGCGGGTGGATGTGCGCCGCGTCGCCGGCCAGCAGTACCCGGCCGGTGCGGTAGCGCTCGGCCTGCCGGGTGGCGTCGCCGAAGCGGGAGAGCCAGCGCGGGGAGTGGACACCGAAGTCGGTACCTGCGTACGCCCGCAGCTGCCGCTTGACCTCGTCGAGGGTCGGGGCCGAGCGGTCCTCGGTCACCCCCTCGGCGGGCACGACGACGCGGTACACCCCGTCGGTCCCCAGGGGCCCCAGGCCGAACCACTTCTGGGTCTTGCGGACTTCCGCCACCACGGCGGCCACCGTCTCCGGCTCCACGCCCACCTTCATCTCGCCCAGCAGCGCCTGGAGCCGGGTGGGCTCGCCGGGGAAGCCGACGCCGAGCAGCTTGCGTACGGTGCTGCGCCCGCCGTCGCAGCCGACGAGGTAGCGCGAGCGCAACCGTGTGCCGTCGGCGAGCTCGGCGGTCACCCCCTCCTCGTCCTGGCTCAGCCCGACCAGCTCGTGGGAGCGCCGGATCTCTGCGCCGAGTTCGGTGGCGTGCTCGTACAGCAGACGGTCGGTGACGGTCTGCGGGATGCCGAGTACGTAGGGATGCGCGGTGTCCAGCCGGGCGGGCGCGGGCTTGTCCATGGCGGCGAAGAAACCGCCGGCGACCGGGTACTGCTTCCCGTGCGCGAGGAACCGCTCCAGCAGACCGCGCTGGTCCATCACCTCGATGCTGCGCACATGCAGACCGAGCGCACGGACGACCGGGGTCGCCTCCGCGTCCCTCTCCAGCACGACCACGTGCACGCCGTGCAAGCGCAGCTCGGCGGCCAGCATCAGGCCGGTGGGTCCGCCGCCGACCACGATCACGTCCATCATGACAACCCCCATTTCGGCAGCCCTCGATTGCCGTGGTCTCCGCGTTTTCCGCAGGTCCGGGCCGCCTCGGCCGACGATTCTGCGGCACGACCGGGGTCTTGCCGCAAGCCCCCCTGTGCGCTATATGTTGAGAGTGGCAAGGAGTGACATGACCTCCTTGCCTTTTCCTTTCCCTACGGCCGACCCGCTACTGCCGACCCGCTACGGCCGACCGGTGAGCCTCTGGGCCGACCGCTCGTACGCCCGCAGTTTGTCGGGCGCCAGGATCCAGTAGAGCCCGTCGATGCCGTCCGGTCCCGCGGTGATGCTCATCAGGGCGACAGCGGTCCCGTCCTTGGTGAGCAGCATGGCGGGTTGGCCGTTGGCCTCGACCACGCCGTAATCGGCCCCGGGGAAGAACTTCTGGGCGAAGGCGCTGATCCGCGCCACGCGTCCGGTGCCCACGACGTCCAGCCGTGCCACGCCGCGCATGCCGTTGCCGTCCGCGTAGGCGACGACATCGGCCGACAGCACGTTCTCGAGGGCGGCGACATCTCCGTGCCGTGCCGCCGCGACGAAGGCTTCGAGCAGCCGCCGGTGCTCCGCCGCGTCGACGGAGTCACGGCGTTCGGCGGACAGCCGCTTGCGGGCCCGGCTGACGATCTGGCGTGTGTTGGCCTGGGCCAGCTGGAGCATGCCCGCGATCTCGTCGTACGGATAGTCGAAGGCCTCCCGCAGGACATAGGCCGCCCGTTCCACGGGGTTCAGTTTCTCCAGGACCAGCAGCACGGCCAGCTCCAGCGCCTCGCCACGCTCCGCGCCGACCTGCGGATCCACTCGGGTGTCCACGAACTCCGGCAGCCACTGCCCCACGTACGCCTCACGGCGGACCCGCGCCGACTGGGCCACGTTGATCGCCAGCCGGGTGGTGGTCCTCGCCAGGAACGCACCGGGATCCAGCACCACGCCACGGTCGGTGCCCTGCCAGCGCACCCACGCGTCCTGCACGACGTCCTCGGCCTCGGACACACTGCCCAGGACGCGGTAGGCGATGCCGAACAGACGCGGGCGCAGTCGCTGGAACACTTCTGCGGCTTCGTCCAGGTCGTCCAGCTCGTCCATGATGCCGATGCCTCCGCCTCCACAGGTACCGGCTGGATCCTATGCCGGGCTTCCGCTCGGACCGGGGCCAGGACCATGGCCAGGACCGGCGCCGGAGCCCGGTGGTACCGTCGCGGAATGGACCCGCAGGAGCTCGCCAACCTCGCGCATCTGCGTCGGGCCCGGGATCTGATCGACCGGGAGTACGCGCGTCCGCTCGACGTGCCGACCATGGCCAAGCACGCGCTGATGTCGCCGGCGCACTTCTCGCGGCGGTTCCGGGCGGCCTACGGCGAGACGCCCTACAGCTATCTCATGACCCGCCGGATCGAGCGGGCGATGACGCTGCTCCGCGCCGGCATGAGCGTGACCGACGCGTGCATGACCGTCGGCTGTACGTCGCTCGGCTCGTTCAGCACCCGGTTCACCGAGATCGTCGGGGAGACACCGAGCGCGTACCGAGGCCGGGAGCACGACGCGGTGACGGCGATGCCCGCCTGTGTGGCGAAGGTGCAGACCCGGCCGAGCAGACACGGGGCCGGTCCGGACGCTCCGAGCACGGAGGCGACGAGCACGAACGCCGCGAGCACGGGCACTCCGAGCGGCAGCACACCGGTCGGGGACATCGGAAACGTACCGAGCAGGATTCGAGAAGCGGGCCGTACGGCCGCCGCCTAGCGTGGTCGACATGGACATCGCACTGCAGTACTGCCACATCACCGTCAACGACCCCGACGAGGCGCTCGCCTTCTACCGCGACGCACTCGGCTTCGAGGTCCGCAACGACGTCGCGTCCGGCGAACACCGCTGGGTCACCCTCGGCAGCCCCGCGCAGCCGGACCTCGAAATCGTCCTCTCGGAACCGCACGCGGGCCGCTCGGCGGCCGACGGCGACGCCCTGCAGGAGCTGCTCACCAAGGGCGTCATGCCGATGTTCGTCTTCCGCACCGACGATCTCGACGCCATGTTCGAGAAGGTACGGGCATCCGGCGCCGAAGTGCTCCAGGAGCCCATGGACCAGGGCTGGGGCCCGCGCGACTGTGCGTTCCGCGACCCCTCGGGCAACCTGGTCCGGATCTCGCAGAAGCCGAAGGGCTAAGGCCTTTACGGCCGGAGCAGCCCGCGCCGGCCCGTAGGAAACCCGGACGAGACGGAGACCCGATGAGCAGGACCCCGAGGACGGACTCGCAGGCGGCAGCAGCGCCGCACGGTGCCGACAGCCACGATCTGATCCGTGTGTACGGCGCGCGCGAGAACAACCTCAAGGACGTCAGCATCGAGCTGCCGAAGCGTCGGCTGACGGTGTTCACCGGTGTCTCCGGTTCGGGCAAGAGTTCCCTGGTGTTCGACACGATCGCCGCGGAGTCCCAGCGGCTGATCAACGAGACGTACAGCGCGTTCGTCCAGGGGTTCATGCCGACGCTGGCGCGGCCCGAGGTGGACGTACTCGAAGGGCTGACGACCGCGATCATCGTCGACCAGCAGCGGCTCGGTGCCGACCCGCGCTCCACGGTCGGCACCGCCACCGACGCCAACGCGATGCTGCGCATCCTCTTCAGCCGACTGGGGCAGCCGCACATCGGGCCGCCGAGCGCGTACTCCTTCAACACGGCCTCGGTCCGGGCGAGCGGTGGGATCACCGTCGAACGCGGTGCCGAGAAGACGAAGACCGTCAAGGCGACCTTCAACCGCACCGGCGGTATGTGCACACGCTGCGAGGGCCGGGGCGCGGTCTCCGACATCGACCTCACCCAGCTCTACGACGACTCCAAGTCGATCGCCGAGGGCGCGTTCACCATCCCGGGGTGGAAGTCGGACAGCCAGTGGACGGTGGGGCTCTACGCCCAGTCGGGCTTCCTCGACCCGAACAAGCCGATCCGCCGGTTCACCAAGAAGGAGATGCGGGACTTCCTCTACGGCGAGCCGACCAAGGTCAAGGTCAACGGCGTCAACCTCACCTACGAGGGACTGATCCCCAAGATCCAGAAGTCGTTCCTGTCCAAGGACAAGGAGGCGCTGCAGCCGCACATCCGGGCTTTCGTGGAGCGGGCGGTCACCTTCGCCACCTGCCCCGACTGCGAGGGCACCCGGCTCAGCGAGGGGGCCCGGTCGTCGAAGATCAAGAAGATCAGCATCGGTGACGCCTGCGCGATGGAGATCCGGGACCTGGCGGAATGGGTACGCGGCCTCGATGACGCCTCGGTCGCCCCGCTGCTCACCGCGCTCCAGCACACGCTCGACTCGTTCGTGGAGATCGGCCTCGGCTATCTCTCACTGGACCGCGCCTCGGGCACCCTCTCGGGCGGTGAGGCGCAGCGCGTCAAGATGATCCGCCACCTCGGTTCGGCCCTCACCGACATCACGTACGTCTTCGACGAGCCGACGATCGGCCTGCACCCGCACGACATCCAGCGCATGAACGACCTGCTGCTGCGGCTGCGCGACAAGGGCAACACCGTGCTCGTCGTGGAGCACAAGCCCGAGGTGATCGCCATCGCCGACCACGTCGTCGACCTCGGTCCCGGCGCCGGTACGGCGGGCGGCACCGTCTGCTTCGAGGGCACCGTCGAGGGGCTGCGGACCGGCGGCACGGTCACCGGCCGCCACTTCGACGACCGGTCCTCGCTGAAGGAGTCGGTGCGCAAGCCGACCGGCACGCTGCCGATCCGGGGCGCGACGAAGCACAACCTCCAGGGCGTCGACGTGGACATCCCGCTCGGGGTGCTGTGTGTGGTGACGGGCGTGGCGGGGTCGGGCAAGAGCTCGCTGATCCACGGCTCTCTGGTGGACGCCAAGGGCGCCGTCAGCGAGGGCGTGGTGTCGGTCGACCAGACCCCGATCCGTGGCTCCCGGCGCAGCAACCCGGCGACGTACACGGGACTCCTGGACGCGATCCGTACGGCGTTCGCCAAGGCCAACGGGGTCAAGCCGGCGCTGTTCAGCGCCAACTCCGAGGGCGCCTGCCCCACCTGCAACGGCGCCGGTGTCATCTACACCGACCTGGCGATGATGGCCGGCGTGGCCACGACCTGCGAGGACTGTGAGGGCAAGCGGTTCCAGGCGGCGGTGCTGGAGTACCACCTCGGTGGCCGGGACATCAGCGAGGTGCTGGCGATGTCGGTGACGGAGGCGGAGGAGTTCTTCGGCGCGGGCGAGGCGCGTACGCCGGCCGCGCACCGCGTCCTGGACCGGCTCGCGGACGTCGGCCTCGGCTACCTCAGCCTCGGCCAGCCCCTCACCACCCTGTCCGGCGGCGAACGCCAACGCCTCAAGCTGGCCACGCACATGGGCGACAAGGGCGGGGTGTACGTCCTCGACGAACCGACGACCGGCCTCCACCTCGCCGACGTCGAGCAGCTGCTCGGCCTGCTCGACCGGCTCGTCGACTCCGGCAAGTCGGTCATCGTCGTCGAGCACCACCAGGCGGTCATGGCCCACGCGGACTGGATCATCGACCTGGGCCCCGGCGCGGGCCACGACGGCGGCCGGATCGTCTTCGAGGGCACCCCGTCGGACCTGGTGGCGGCCCGCAGCACCCTCACGGGGGAGCACTTGGCGGGGTACGTGAGGGCCTGACGCGGGGAGCCACGACGGCGATCGTGGCCCTCTGCCCTACGACTGGAGCCACTCCTCGACGGCCGTGAAGTCCGCCTCCCGCAGCCCGTGGTGAGGGTCGACCCGGTGCAACAGGGCCCGGCCCGGGTGGTGTTCGGCCACCCAGCGACGGTCGACGCCGGTCACCTCGTCGTCGAGCCAGACGAAGGCCCGCCCGGCCGCCAGCTCGACGAGCGGGCGGGTCTTCCAGTGCGGGCCGGGCGGCGCGCCGGGTACCCCGGGCAGGTCATCGTGGTCCGGCTCCGGCCAGTCGACCACCGGAAGAGCGGGCAGGCCCAGCCAGGGGGCGACACACTCGTTCGCCTCGTCCATCCAGGTCGTCGCCCACACCAACTCGCAGCCCAGCGAAGCGAGTCGGGGCCCGAGCGCGGGGTCGATCCGGGGCAGGAGAGGGTTCGCCCCTGCTGCCGGGATGCTCGGTCGCCGAGCGGGCCGATACGTCGGATATCCGTCCGGATACTCCTCCACCGTGCCGCCGAACGGGATCAGCGGTCCGTCGACGTCCAGGAAGAGGAGAGGGCGAGGAAGGAGCGGGCGAGGAAGGAGCGGGCGAGGAAGGAGCGGGGCAGGCATGGCCGGCACCCTAACCCGCCGGTCCATGAGTCACCGCTCCCCCGTTTCTCCCGTTTCTCCCGTCTCCCGTTCAGAAGGGCAACGCCCGCCCGTGCACGACCTCCAGCCGTGACACCGCCCGCGTCAGCACCACGTACAGCCGATGCAGTCCCCGCCCGGCCACCCCCTCCCCCGCTCCTTCCCCTTCCCCTTCCCCTTCCACGATCGCCGCCGGCTCCACCACGACCACGTGGTCCCACTCCAGCCCCTTCACCGACTTCGCCGACATCACCGCGACCCGCCCCCCGCTCACCGCCACCCCCGCCGTGTCCAACACCTCTCGTACGGCCGCCACCTCGCCGTCCGCCGCCACGACCCCCACCGACCCCTCCCCCGCCAGCGCCCGACGCACCGCGGCCACCACCTCCGCAGCGACGTCGGTCGCCTCCACCACCCTCAACTCCCCGTCTCCACGCAGGGATCGGGCCGGTGGCACCGGTACGTCCAGGCGGGCCAGCAGCCGGTTGGCGAAGGCGACGACCGTCTTCGGCACCCGGAACCCGATGGTCAGCGGGATCACCGTGGCGTCCGGTTTGCCCAGGTGGCCCAGCAAGGGCCCCCACGCCCGTGCCGCCCACGGTGTGGTGCCCTGGGCCAGGTCGCCCAGGACCGTCAGCGAGCCGTAGGGCACCCGGCGCGCGATCGCCCGGCACTCCATCGGGGAGAGGTCCTGGGCCTCGTCGATCACGACATGGCCGTATCCCTCGGGGTGTTCGATCAGCCCGGAGACCTCGTCGAGGAGGACCAGATCGGCGGCCGACCAGCGCGCCGACTTCCACGACCTCGGCGGACGCGCCCACCGCACCGCCCGCTGCTCCTCCTCCCCCAACAGCCCCTCGGCAGCCCGCGCCAACGCCCCTTCGTCGCCCAGGAGTTCGGCCACCACCTCCTCCGGACGCACCCTCGGCCACACCGCCTCCACGTAGGCCCCGACCGCCCGGGCCCGCTCGATCCGCCGCACCCAGCCGTTCGTCTGCGGCCCGGCCCGCCGCTCCGCCTCCCGCTGGACACGGCCGACCACCCGGGTCCGTACGCGCTCACGCCCCACGGCGTACGGCGGTTCCTCGGCACTTACACCCGCCACGATCCGCGCCAGCTCCGCCGCGGAGATCCGCCAGCGGTACGAATCGTCGGGCACCTCAAGGGGGCCGAGGGAGTTGGCGTAGCCCTCCGTCGCCACGCGTGCGTACAGCGCCCGGCGCAGCACCTCCGCCATCCGCGCGTCGTGCTTCACGACGGCGGCCCGTTCGTCGTCCTCCGCTCGCACCGGATGGGCCGCGATCTCGTCGGTGACCGTCGACTGCCGTACGCCCGTCTCCCCAAGGGCGGGCAGGACCTCCGAGATGTACGAGAGGAACGTGCGGTTGGGGCCGAGGATCAACAGGCCGCCGCGCTGGACGCGTTGGGGGTGCGTGTAGAGGAGGTAGGCCGCCCGGTGCAGCCCGACGGCCGTCTTCCCGGTGCCGGGAGCGCCCTGCACGCACACGGAGACGCCGAGGCCCGCCCGTACGAGGTCGTCCTGCTCGGGCTGGATCGTCGCGGCGATGTCCCGCATGGGACCGACACGGGGGCGCGCGATCTCGCGGGCGACCAGGCCGTCCGCCCCCGCCAACTCCCCCTCCCCCGAGCCGACTTCCGTCGAATGCTCGTCCAGGTGCTCGTCCTCCAGACCGGTCAGGTCGGCGGAGTCGCCGCTGCTGCCGGGCGCCCAGCCGAACCGGCGCCGTACGGCCACGCCCTGCGGGTCGCGGGCGCTCGCCTGGTAGAAGGCCCGGGAGACGGGGGCTCGCCAGTCCACGACGAGGGGCGGGCGGGTCGGGTGCTCGCTGATCCGCAGGCGCCCGAGGTGGTAGCTCGCCCCGCTGTGCTCACCGCCCCGGTCACCGCTGTCGAAGTCCAACCGGCCGAAGAACAGCGGCCCTTCGGGCAGCTCGCCCAGTTCCTTCGCCTTGCTGCGCAGCTGGTACCCGAGCACCTCCGCGTCCGCCCCGGAGGCGGAGACGTCCGCGCCGGTGACGACGTGCTCGCGGGCGCCGTCGATCATCGCGGCGAGGGCGGCACGACAGGCGTCGTGATGGGCTCGCTCGCGGCGCAGTGAGCCGTGGAGCTGCGCCTGGGCGGGGTCGGGGGCAGGGTCGGTCGACGTCATTCCAGCAAGCATACCGAAATAACGTAACCAAGTTAAATATTTTACCTGGGCAGTTTTTCCACACCCACCGACCGAAGCCTCGGCAGCACCGCCTCCAGCTGCCCGAACGCCCCCTCGGCCGCCGCGACCGCGTCCTCCCGCACCGCCTCGACGGTCTCCCCCGCCGCGATCCGCCGCCAGTTCTCCTGCGCGAGAATCCGCTGTACGGCGATGATCTGGCCGGCCGCGAGCCGGGCCGCCAGGGTGTCACCGAGGGCGACGGCGAGCACGGCCTCCGACCGCTGCTGGTACTCGTACGCCCTCGCGACCAGCGAAGCGGTGCCGTAGAGCAGACGGTGGAAGGCGAGCACCTCGGGGGAGCCGTTGAGGCCGGTGACGGGGTCCTCGCGGCTCAGCCCGTCCAGGAAGTGCCGGCGCAGCGCGTCGACCGGCGACACATCCGCATCCGCACCGGCACTGGCACCGGCCGCCCGCACCACCCGTGCCGCCTCGTCCTCGTGGTCCGCGAAGCGGTGCAGGACGAGATCCTCCTTGGCCGGGAAGTACCGGAACAGCGTCGGCTTCGAGATCCCGGCAGCGGCGGCGATCTCCGCGACGGACACCGCGTCGAAGCCCTTCGCGAGGAAGAGCCTGATCGCGATGTCGGACACGTTCTGGTACGTCTGCTGCTTCTTGCGCTCGCGCAGCCCGGTTCCTGCCATGGGAGCGAGGGTACGCACTCGCCGGCCCCGCACGGACCCGCCCGCGGTACGCAGCCCTCCCGGCCGCCTGCGACTACCTCAACGCGAGCGCCAGATACGGGTTCTCCGTGGAACGGGCCGGCAGCCCCAGCGCGGCCGTGGCCGAGGCCAGCGTCATCGCGTACGAGTCGACCGCGCGGCGGACGTTCGGGGCGTCCAGACCGGCGCCGGTGACCAGGCGGTCCAGGTCGATGTAGGCGGACCGGACGATCTCGATGTCCCGGTAGACACGCCAGTCCCGTTGCCAGTCGTCGGTGTAATTGGCGGCCAGCCCGCTCGACCACCGGCGGAACATGCGGTCGCGGATCTCCGAGCGGGTCGGGGTGAGATGCATGTGGCGTACCAGGTCGTAGAGCGGATCGCCGACCACCGCCATCTCCCAGTCGATGATGGTCAACGCCATCGTGTCGTCCCGGCGTACGAGGTTCCAGGGATTCAGATCGCCGTGCAGCAGCGCCGGTTCACGGTCGCTCACCACATGCCGGCTCAGGATCTCCCGCAGCCGGGCGGCGTCGGGCAGGCCGAGCGCCCGGGCCAGTTGGCGGGACTCGCTCGGCAGGTCGCCGACGAGAACGACGAGTTGCTCGCTCAGCCAGCTGTAGAAGCGCCCCCCGCCCGCCATCGGATCCAGCACCTTGTAGTTCACCCGCGTCAGGGCGCAGAGCTGGTCGACGAGCGCGTCCGCCTCGTGTGGGAGCAGGCCGTTGACCGGATGGCTGGGCGCCTGGTCGATGTCGCGCCGCCCGGCGTACGTGTGGATCGCGAAGGGCTCGTCACGGTAGCTGGTGCCCAGAGCGAGGACCCGGGGCACCGCCACGTCGACGCTCGACCGCTCGATGACCTGGAGCACCGCGTGCTCGCTCAGGAAACTGGGCTCGCGCCGGCAGACCTTCGCCACCTGCCGTCTGACCACCACGGGAAATTCGACGCCCTCGACGCGGACCACCGAGTTGAGGTGCGCGGTCCCCTTGAACACCCGATTGGCCGGAGCCGCTCCCTCGGCCCGCAACGCGCGCTGCACGGCGGTGTGCGGGAAGTCGGTGTGCTCCGGGACCCGCCGGTCCGGTTCCCAGCCGATCGGGGTGCTCGGTCCCGCGTCCCGCCGGGGCGACGACATCCGCCAGCGGTACAGGATCCGCTCGATCGCGTCGTCGCTCGGCACATCGGCCAGCCTCAGCGGCTCGGCGGCCCCCGCCAGCGCCTCGCTCACGGCGGCCGTCGCCTTGTCCAGGCTGCGCTGGTCGAACGATTCCTCCAGCGACCTCGCGGCCCGCATGACATCCGGGAACACGGACTGCGCCCGCTCGAAGGCGACGTAGTGCGGCAGGTCCCGGCGCAGGCCGTTGACCGCGGCGGGCCTGCTCTCCCGCATGGCCTCGGCCCAGGCGTCCACCACCTGACTCCACTGGGAGTCCGGGTACTTCATCCGTACGAGGTGGATGGCGAGGTCGTGCAGGGGGTCGCCGTAGGTGGCCAGTTCCCAGTCGACGGAGGCGAGCGAGGAGGACGGATCGTTGTGGCAGGTGACGATCACGTTGTCCCGGTGCAGGTCCGCGTGGAGCAGGCTGTAGGGCCGACGGGCCATCACGGGCACCCGCTCGGCCCACCGGATCAGTGCGTCCTCCGAGACTCCCAGGGCGACGAACAGCCCACCGTAAACAGCCCAATTGGACTGACGGATGTCACGGTCCGCGCGGTGCGCAAGCATCCGCAGAAAACTCCGGCCGTCCTTCGCGTTGCGCGGCAGACTGCTCGGCAGCGCCTCTCTGCGTACCTGGGCCACCTGCGCCATCAGTCCCGCGAGCGCCTTGATCACCGGGCCGGCGACCGCCTGGCCGTTCTCGCACACCTGGGAGAGCGGTACGCCGTCCACATAGCTGTGGATGGCGAAGCCCGGCCCCGAGGCGAGACACTTCGGCGCCTGGGGCACGGCGTCCTGAACGGCACGCAGGATCGCCGCCTCACGCTTCCAGGTCCGGAGCACCACCGGCAGTGCGTCGGCCCGCCGGACCCGCACCAGCACCGGCGCACCCACCTCGCCGGGCACGACCCGGGCAACGGTCTCCGTCAGCGGGAGCACATGGTTACGGTTGTGGTGGCCACCGCTCGCCACACCCACCTCCGGCGCCCGCCGCACGAAAGCGGACACGACTTCGGGCCACTCGCCAGTGGGTCGTTCCCGCAGCGGGGGCCGGGGAACAGGGGATGCGCCCACGGGCCGCTCCTGGTTGCTCGCGAGAGGTGAGGTTGGGGGCGCACAGCTGGGCAAACGGTATGCGCAGGGCGCGTCCAGTACGACCGGAGCCCGGGCTCTTTGGCCACAACGAGTGGGTTTGCCACTCATCTGCATCAGGTCGTCGCATGCAGGCGTGTTCGCCTTCTCTTACGCAAGGACGGGAGCGGTTGCTCACTTTTGGCGGGCATGCTACCGGACTTGGCTCTGGCCCTCTTCCTCGGCCAGCTGTTCCCACACGGCATCGAACCAACTCTGCGCGCTCTCGACGAAGAGCGACCCCTGTGAGTTCGGGTCGGCGTCCCTGACGAAGCGGGTCAGCAGAGCTCCGAGGCCCAGAACGTCGAGCGCCGGGATCTCGTCACCGTTGTCCAGGAAGACCGGCCGCTCTATCGGCACATAGAAGCCGTGCAGAGCGTCGGTCCTGTTGATGAGGTACAGCTTCCAGGTCGGGGCGATCCGCACGCGGCGGCCGTCGGCGCGGCGGTGGTCTTCACCCTGCTGATGACTCAGGCGTGACCACGCAGCAGCTTCAGCACAGGCTCCAGTGAGCCCACGATCGTCTCAGCACCCGCGTCCCTCAGCAGCTTCTCCTTGCCCTCGTTACGCGCGTAGCCGAGAAACGGAACACCGGCCTTCTGGGCGGCCTGGAAGTCCGAGGGGGCATCGCCGATCATCAGCGCGGACGACGGCGCCGCCCCCATCGCGTTCAACGCGCGGTTGAGGCAGTGCGGGTCCGGCTTGAGACGGCTCAGCTCCGGCGTACGGCCGTAGACGTGCGGCGCGAAGCACGAGGTCAGACCGCGGCTCGCCAGATACTCTCGGGCCACCAGCGGGGAGTTGTTCGTGGTGACCGCGAGCCTGGCACCCACCGCCGTCCAGGTGCGGATCAGCGGGTCGGCGTACGGGGTGGGCATCGCCAGGGGTGCAGCCCGGAGCTCCTCCTGGGTGAGGCGTCTCTCCAGTTCGTCAGCCAGATCGCTCTTCGGGTGCCGCCGGTTGACGGCACGCAGCAGGACCTGCGGATCCAGGGATGCGCGCTCCTCGTCCGTCAGCAGACCGTGCAGTCCCTGCCCTTCGAGCCACTCCACGAGTTCGACCGCCACCAGCTTCGCCGAACGGCCCGCGAACAGGCGGCAGACGGGCCCGTCGAAGTCCCAGAGCACCACTCGGGCGCGGCCTACCGGTTCCCGCAGGCGGTCGATCACGGAGTTGTTCTCGTTCGCCAGTTCGGTCTGTGTCGTATCAGAGGTCACTAGGAGAGTGTCAGGTCCGTCGTGATGGTTTCCCAGAGGGCGTCGAACCACTTCTGGGATTGCTCGACGAACGCGGTGTCCCGTTCCCCTGCACCCTTCTCGAACGAGAAGAGGAGCGACTCGGTCCCCAGGGTGTCGTACATGTCGAGCGTCACGCCGCTCTCGTCCGCCTCCTCGCGGCGGGCGATCATGTAGTACGCGATCAGCGCCTCCGTCCCGTTGAGCAGGTAGAGCTTCACCGGCGGGGTGAACGGCAGCGCCCTGAACGTCACCCGTACGTCGATGCCGTGCGACGAGCGCAGGGCGCGCAGATTGTGCTGGAGGACGTGGCCCTGGGCGTTGCGCTGGGCCAGCCAGCGCTGGTGGACCGGGTCGTCGTCACTGCGGCCGTCGACAGGCACCGGGAAGGCCAGCGTGATGTCGCGGGACGGCAGCAGGATGCGCACGTCGATCCGGTCGGGCTTGATACGGCCCTCGTGGATCAGCCGGACCGACTCCCCGACGGCCAGCATCAGGCTCTCGGCGGTGAGACAGGCCGCGTCGACACGGACGTGCGGGACCGAGAACGCCTCCGTCAGACGCGGCGCCAGCCCCACCATCGTCGGCTGGGGCCCCTCCCTCGGCGCCGGCACCTCGGCGACGCGCGGCGGGCTGCCCTTGCTGACGTTGGTGAGCAGTTGCTCGGCATGCAGGATGCGCAGCGCCTCCCGTACGGCACCGCGCTCGACGCCGAACTCCTCGGCCAGCTCGGCCTGGGTGGGCAGGCGGTCGCCCGGCTGCAGCTCGCCGGTGCGGATGCGGTCACGCAGGGCTGTGGCGATCTCCTGGGGCGTCTGTCTTCTGCTGCCGTTCACTGCCACGTTCTCCTGGGTCACGACCAAACGCTACAACTCCGATCCATCTTTGGGGAGTTGTTTAAAAGTTGTTTATGAGTAGTGGCCAAGTGGGGACAACTTAAGCAGAGTTGGTTACCAACTTGGTGAAGTTGGCGGAATCTTCGCCTCCTTTCTGCCACCCCTGCGACACCACCCCGGACACCGCCCCGGTCAGCACGCCGGACAGCGCCCCGGTCACCGCCCTGAAGGAGGAACCACCATGCCCGCCATCGCTCTCCTCGCCGCCGTCTTCATCAGCGGCTTCCAGCAGTTCGTCAGCTGGCAGTACGGCACCTCCGGCGTCGTCGGCCTGCTGTTGCTCACCATCGGCATCAAGGCCAGGAACGCGACCATCAGCTCCATCGGAGCGGTCGTGCTCGCCCTGCTGGTCACCGGCCCGACTCTGTGACGACGACCGCGGTGAACGGCCGTGGGAGACGCGTCAGTCCGTGAGCACCAGCTCCGAACTGATCGTCTCCCACAGTGCGTCGAACCACAGGTGCGACTGCTCCACGAAGGTCGAGTCGCGCAGCCCGGCGCCCTTCTCGAACGCGAACAGCGTCGACCGGACACCCTCGGCGTCGTACATCTCCACCTGCTCGTGGTCGATCTCCGCCTCGCTTCTCTTCAGCGTGTAGTACGCGAAGAGCGCCTCCGCCCCGTTGAGCAGGTACAGCTGCACCGGTGGCGTGAACGGGAGGGCCCGGAAGGAGACGCGCACGTCGATACCGTGCGTGCCGCGCAGGGTCAGCAGGTTGTGCCGGAGAACCTGCCCCTGGGCGTTGCGGTGGGTCAGCCAGCGGCGTTGCAGCCGGCCGGTGGCCGAGGCCCCGGCGGGCGACCCGTCCGCCAGCTCCACCGGCGTGGGGAACGCGAGGTCGATGTCACGGCTCGGCAGCAGCACCCGCACGTCGATCCTGGCCGGATTCAGCCGCCCGGCATGGATCTGGCGCAGCGGCTCCCCGATGGCCAGGGTGAGCGAGACGGACGTCAGACACAGGGCGTCGATCGCCACGCGCGGCGCCGCGAAGGCCGCCGCGATACGGGGTGCGAGGGCCCCGATGGTGGGCAGCGGCGGGGCGGCGGGGCCGGTCGGCACCGGTCCGGGACCGGGGGCGACCGTCGCCGGGCTGCCCTTGCTGACGTTGGTCAGCAACCGCTCGGCATGCAGAATGCGCAGCGCCTCGCGTACGGCACCGCGCTCGACGCCGAACTCCTGGGCCAGCCTGGCCTGAGTGGGCATGCGCTGGCCGGGCCGCAGCTCACCGGTCCTGATCCGGCTGCGCAGGGCGTCAGCCACGTCTCGGTGTGACCTATGGGTCTCCACAACCAAACCCTACAACTTCCCGCCATCTTTGGGCAGTTCAAGGGAAGGTGGTTATAAGACGCTTCCATGTGGAGATAAGGACAGTGAAGTTGGTAGCCAACTTCTACAACATGGTCAAACCTTCCACAGGTTGGCGATCGAACTCTCTTCCGGAGGGGAGCCTGGAGCTCGGCAGCCAACCACGACGGGAAACGAGGTCGGAGCAGAATCGGATCAGAAGATGTCCGGGCACCACGGCCGCCTGGACGTACGCAGCAGGGCGTCGGCCACACGGGCGGCGCCCGCTCGTTCCTCCCGCACCCGCCCCAGCGCCGCCAACCGCACCGCCGACTCGTCCCCGAGCCACAGTGCCGCCAACTCCCTCACGTCCAGGGTGATTTCGGCGGCGTCCCGGACACCCGGCGTACAGGAGCCGACGCCCTGCGCCGACACCTCAAGCCGGTACCGTCCCCCGGCGAACCCGGCCGCGTCGACGACCTCCAGGACGAGACCACGACTGCCGCCGGCCACCCCGTCGTACACGTCGTAGGCGTCGTACGGACGCGCCTCCAGGGCCTGTACGACATCCAGGATCCGCACCCACAGCCAGTCCGCGTGCGTGGTGAGCCTGGCCGCCCGCGGGTCCGGCAGGAAGAAGGGGAGCAGGTCGTCCGGGGCGCGCCAGCCGGTCTTGACCTTGGTGATCCAGTCGATCGAGCAGAGGTACTGCCACAGGGCGCGCTCGGCAGCCGGTGTCGTGGCGATCAGCCAGTTCACGTCGGCGGTGTCCTGCGGCTGCTTGGCGTCCCACTTGTCGTCGGCCTCGTACGAGACAAGCCCGTCGACCTCACCGTCCGCCGAGCGACAGACGGCGTAGAAGGGCTCGACCCAGGACCCCCCGAACCGCACCGCACCGGTGTTGACCTGCCACCAGCGCTCGTCCCGGCTGACGGTACCCGGCTGCTGCCGCGCGAGCCGTGTGTGCAGCTCGGGCCCCAGCTTCCGTACGTCCGCCGCGTCCACCAGGTCGATACGGCCGCCGTCCGCCGGGCCCGCCCAGCGGGGGTCGAGGCCTGCGCGCGGTACGTCGATGGTCCACTCGGAGGTCCAGGTGGCGGGCCCGAAGCCGTAGCGTCCGTAGATCGGGTACTCGGCGGCGATCAGCGTGGCCACGACGTCCCCGCGTTCCTTCGCGGCGGCGAGGTCCTGGGTCATCATGCGGGTGAGGATGCCTCGGCGGCGGTGGGTGGGAGAGACGGTGACGTTCGAGATCGCGTCGGCCGGAACGGTCCTGCCGGCGCCGACACTCAGGTCCTGCGGGAACGAGCGGAAGGTCGCCACGCATCGGTCGCCGTCGTACGCGCCGAGGGTCCGCCCCGGCAGGAAGCCGCCGCGGCGCGCCTCCAGCTCCGTGTCCGTGACCTCGGGCGACCGGAGGAACCCGGTGCTCAGGGCCCGGGTCCACTCCCGGAGCCCGTCCTCGTTGACGATGCGTACGTCGATGTCGGCACGGGGGGTCATGAGGCCAGGCTAGGGGGAGGTCGAGTGGGTGTCGCGCGGATTTTTCTTCGCCCCCGCCGCCCCTACCCGTCCCGTCCCTCCCCCAGAGGGGGGACCCCCACTGGGGGCTGCCGCCCCCAGACCCCCGCATCGGCCCTGAACGGGCCTTGTCCTCAAACGCCGGACGGGCTGAAGGTGCGGGCCGGAGCTGGATGACGGCCCTCAGATCAACAGATCCTCCACCTGCGCCTCGCCCTCCCGGTAGCGCCGGGCGATCTCCCCGCTGCAGTCGTCCGCCGTCCGCTGCAGACCCTGCCGCCGCTGCGAAACCTGCTGCTCGTACCGCACCAGCCTGCCCATGGCCGCCGTCAGTTCCGGATCCGTCCGCGCGTCCAGGTCCGACAGTTCGACGTCCGCGAGCATCTCCGCCGCGAGCCGCCCGTACAGCTCGCTGTGCGGTGTACCCAGCGTCACGTGCCGCGCCGACGACCGATGCCGCGCCGGTGCGTCCGTCAGGATCTCGGACAGCCGCTCCACGACCGAGCCCTCCCCCACCGCGACCACGGACGTGGGCCCGCGCCGGGCGAGTTCCGCCCGCAGGATGTCGATGCGCCCCTGCAGCAGCCGCCGTACGTAACTGAGGTCGGCCTCGTCACGCTGGGCGTCCCGGCGCAGGACGCGCAGCTCGGACAGTCGCAGCACGGCGAGGTCGTGCTCGGGCGGAGCGGGGGCCAGCAGCGAACCGATCGAAGTGACCGGAGCAGCCGACGCGTCCGGACCGGCGTCGCGCTGCTCGGGCGGTCGGGCGGCCGTATGAGGCCGCCCGGTACTCGGTGTGCTCATGTGCCTCTACCGTCCCCTCGACAGGCGAATGGGTAGCATCGTGCCACCCCCGGTGGCCGCTATGTGACCGAGTGCCCCCGAACGGCCCCAGATGGGGGCTTAAGCATCAAAAAGAATCCCTCCATGGCCCACAGAACCGGTCCGGCCACCATGACTTGACGTTCATGACGTTCATGGCGGCACGGCATGATGGACCCATGCGTGCGGTGGTGCAGAGGGTGGACGGCGCGAGCGTCGTCGTGGACGGTGAGGTGACCGGGGAGATCGCGGGCGAGGGCCTGTGCGTCCTCGTCGGGGTCACGCACGAGGACACGAAGGAGAAGGCGGCCCAACTGGCCCGCAAACTCTGGTCGATCCGCATGCTGGCGGACGAGAGGTCGTGCTCCGACATCGACGCCCCGCTGCTCGTCATCAGCCAGTTCACCCTGTACGGCGACGCCCGCAAGGGCCGCCGCCCGACCTGGAACGCGGCAGCCCCCGGCGACGTCGCCGAACCGCTCGTCGACGAGGTGGTCGCCCAACTCCGTTCGCTGGGCGCGACGGTGGCGACGGGCCGCTTCGGCGCCCAGATGCGGGTCACCCTGACGAACGACGGCCCGTTCACCGTCCTCCTGGAGATCTGAAGGCCGAGAGACCGCGAACTACGGCTCGACCACGACCTCCTGCGCTGCAGCCGTCGTGTCGGCCACCAGCCGCGCGTCCACCGCCACGTTCCGCTTCACCAGCGCGAGCGCGACCGGCCCCAGCTCGTGATGGCGTACGGACGTCGTGATGACGCCGATCTTCCGCCCCTCGGGCCCGTCGTCCGCGAGCCGGAGTTCCGTGCCGGGCGGCGGCAGGTGGACCTCGCTGCCGTCCAGGTGCAGGAACACGAGCCGACGCGGCGGCTTGCCCAGGTTCTGGACCCGGGCGACCGTCTCCTGCCCCCGGTAGCAGCCCTTCTGCAGATGCACCGCCGTGCCGATCCAGCCCAGCTCGTGCGGGATGGTCCGGTGGTCGGTCTCGAACCCGAGGCGCGGCCGGTGCTGCTCGACCCGCAGCGCCTCGTACGCCAGCAGCCCCGCCGCCGGTCCGGCCTTCTCGGCGTACGACTCCAGCTCGCCGCGAGGGAGGAAGAGGTCACGCCCGTACGCGGTCTCGCGTACGACGACACCGTCAGGGACCTCCGCGATGGCCCCGGCGGGCAGATGAACGACCGCGAACTCGTCCGTCCGGTCGGCGACTTCGACCCGGTAGAAGAACTTCATCGACTCCAGGTAGGCGATCAGCGCCTCCTGGGTCCCCGGCTCCACATGCGCCCAGGTGGTCGTGCCGTCGTCGACCAGGTACAGCGCGTGCTCGATGTGACCGTGCGCGGACAGCACCAGCGCCTCGGTGGCCTCGCCCACGGGCAGGTCGCTGACGTGCTGGGTGAGCAGCAGGTGCAGCCAGGTCAGCCGGTCGTCGCCGGTGACGGTGACCACGCCCCGGTGGGAGAGGTCGACGAATCCGATGCCCTCGGCGAGGGCACGCTGTTCGCGGAACAGCTCGCCGTAGTGGGCGGCGACGCCTTCGTCCACCCCCTCGGCGGGGACGGCGCCGGACAGGAACAGCAAAGGGCTCTTCATGGGGACAAGCCTACGACTCGGTAGTTGAAACCTTGGCCGTCGCGGTGTGCGGGGTGGCAGCCTGCGGTTTCGAGCCCTTGCCTGCCGCCGCCTCGTGCGCGCAGTCCTTGCAACGGCCGAAGATCGCGAAGTGCTTCATGTCGGTCTCGAACCCGAAGTCCGCGCGCAGCTTGGCCGTGAAGTCCGCGGCGACAGCGACATCCGTCTCGATCACGTTCTCGCAGTCGCGGCAGACCAGATGGATGTGGTGGTGCCGGTCGGCGAGGTGGTACGTCGGCGCGCCGTGCCCGAGGTGGGCATGGCTGACCAGCCCCAGCTCCTCCAGCAGCTCCAGAGTCCGATAGACCGTGGAAATGTTGACCCCCGACGCCGTCTTCCTCACTTCCACGAGGATGTCGTCGGGGGTCGCGTGCTCCAGGGTGTCCACGGCTTCGAGGACAAGCTGGCGTTGCGGGGTCAGCCGGTAACCGCGCTGCCGCAGATCACTCTTCCAGTCGGTGCTCACCACACCTCAGAGTCTAGGACCACTTGCCGCCTCTACTTGAAAAAGGCGATCCCGTCGTCCGGCAGATCGTCCGGCAGGGCCTTCGCCCAGCGTTCGACGTCCTCCGGGGTGACGACCTTCTTCAGCTGGGCCGACATGTACGGGCGCAGCTCGACGTCCGGGGTCTGCTTCTCGCCGACCCACATGAGGTCGCTGTTCACGTACCCGTACAGCCGCTTGCCGCCGCTGTACGGCCCCGAGGCCGCCGTCCGCGCCACGGCGTCGGTCACGATGTCGATCTGCGGCTTCTTGGCGGCCAGCTCGCCGTACCAGACCTCGACGACACCGTCCTGGCGCACCATGACGACCTCGACCTTGCGGTCGGCGTCGATGCGCCAGTAACCGGACTCGGACTCCAGGGGCCTGACCTTGTTGCCGTCGGCGTCCAGCACCCACGAGTGGGAGTGGTACTCCAGGAAGTCGCGCCCGTCGTGCGTGAAGGTGACCTCCTGCCCGAAGTTGCACTTCTCGTCACCGGGGAAGTCGTAAACCCCCGCGCCGGCCCAGTTGCCGACCAGGAAGACGAGAGGCAGAAGGTCCTTGTGGAGGTCGGACGGGATCTCGATCATGAGCTGCGTTTCCTGCGATTCCTGGTGGCGGGGGTCAGCGCTGGCCCTGGTACAGCTTCTTGACCGTCAGACCGGCGAAGGCGAGAACGCCCACGGCGACCAGAACCAGCAGGGCTTCGAAGAATGCCTCAAGCACGGGGTGCTCCTCGGACGATCGGTTGTGTGCACAAGAGCCGGGCCCAAGCTTACGCGGCCGGGGCCCGGCTCTCTCGGCCAGGTGTCGGAACGGTCGGGGCGCCCCCCTCAGCCGAGCAGCTGACTCCCGCCCGGCCTACCATGCGGCCATGGCGAAGAAGCTCGTGATCAAGGTGACGGCGGGGGCGGACGCCCCCGAGCGCTGCTCGCAGGCGTTCACGGTGGCGGCGGTGGCCGTGGCCAGTGGGGTCGAGGTGTCCCTGTGGCTGACCGGGGAGTCGGCCTGGTTCGCGCTGCCCGGACGGGCCGCCGAGTTCGAGCTGCCGCACGCCGCGCCGCTGCCCGACCTGATCGACTCGGTCCTCGCGGCCGGGCGCCTCACCCTCTGCACCCAGTGCGCGGCCCGGCGGGACATCACCGAGAAGGACGTCATCGAGGGCGTACGGATCGCGGGCGCGCAGGTCTTCGTCCAGGAGGCGATGGCGGACGGGACCCAGGCGCTCGTCTACTGAGACGCCCTCCTACCCGGGTGTCTCCACCCACAGGCAGAACGGGTGGCCCGAGGGGTCCAGCAGCACGCGTACGTCGTCCTGCGGCTGGTGTTCGTGGAGTCTCGCGCCCTCGGCCACGGCCCGGGCGGTCTCCCCCTCCGGGTCGTCGACCTCGATGTCCAGGTGGAGCATCATCTGCTGGTCGCCGGGGAGGCGGGTCGGCCATACCGGTGGGACGTACGCGCGCTCCGTCTCGAAGGCGAGGGAGACGCCCTCGGTGCCGGGCGGGGGGCCGATGAGGACCCAGTCGGGTTCCTCGCGGCGGATCTCGTAGCCGAGGAGACGGCGGTAGAAGCCGGCCAGTTCGTGCGCGTCGTGCGCGTCGAGCACGACGGTGGACACTCCCGTACGCCCCACAGGTCCCCTTCCGGTTACTGCTGTCGCCGCTTCTTGCCGTCCAGCTCGTCCCACCACTCGTCGGACTTGCTGTCGCCGGACGGATCGTCCCACCAGCGGTCGTCCGGGCCCCGGCGGTTGGCGACCATCGCCGCCAGGGGCGGGATCACCATCGCGACCACGCACATTCCGACCGCCACCGGCATCGACCAGAGGCGTACGACCGACCAGGCCAGGACGAAGAGGCCGATGCACGTCCCCATCATGGCGAAGTAGGCGTGGCGCCGTCGCGCGTACATGAGTCCAGGGTAGGTCCGTGCATCCGCGCACGGCGAAGGGCCGCCCTCCGGTGCTCCCGGGGAACGGCCCTTCGCCGTACTGCGCTGTGCGTGTCGTCCGTCAGACGGCGATCGCGACCTCCGAGAGGCCGCCCGTCCGGGCGACGACCGTGCGGTCGGCCGTGCCGCCCGGGACGAGGGCGCGGACGGTCCAGGTGCCCTCGGCCGCGTAGAAGCGGAACTGTCCGGTCGCCGAGGTGGGGACCTCGGCGGTGAACTCGCCGGTCGAGTCCAGGAGGCGGACGTATCCGACCACCGGCTCGCCGTCGCGGGTCACCTGACCCTGGATCGTGGTCTCACCGGGCTTGATCGTCGAGGCGTCCGGGCCGCCGGCCTTCGCTCCACACATGTCTTTTCTCCATCAGAGGTCTGACCGGAGGGAAGGCCGGTCGGGGTGTACGAGGGTTTGCTTACTTGTTGGCGCCGAGCTCGATCGGAACGCCGACCAGGGAGCCGTACTCGGTCCAGGAGCCGTCGTAGTTCTTGACGTTCTCCACGCCGAGCAGCTCGTGCAGGACGAACCAGGTGAGCGCGGAACGCTCACCGATGCGGCAGTACGCGATGGTGTCCTTGGCGAGGTCGACCTGCTCGTCGGCGTAGAGCTCCTTGAGCTCGTCGTCCGACTTGAAGGTGCCGTCGTCGTTGGCGTTCTTCGACCACGGGATGTTGCGGGCGGACGGGACGTGGCCCGGGCGCTGCGACTGCTCCTGCGGGAGGTGGGCAGGGGCGAGCAGCTTGCCGCTGAACTCGTCGGGCGAGCGCACGTCGACCAGGTTCTGCGAGCCGATGGCCGCCACGACGTCGTCGCGGAAGGCGCGGATCGACTTGTTCTGCGGCTTGGCCTTGTAGTCGGTGGCGGTCCGCTCGGGGACCTCCTCGACCAGCTCGCGGGCGTCGAGCTCCCACTTCTTGCGGCCGCCGTCGAGCAGCTTGACGCTGTTGTGGCCGTACAGCTTGAAGTACCAGTAGGCGTACGAGGCGAACCAGTTGTTGTTGCCGCCGTAGAGCACCACGAGGGTGTCGTTGCCGATGCCCTTCGCCGAGAGGAGCTCCTCGAAGCCCTCCTGGTCGATGAAGTCACGGCGTACCGGGTCCTGGAGGTCCTTGGTCCAGTCGATCCGGATGGCGTTGCGGATGTGGTTCTTCTCGTAGGCGGACGTGTCCTCGTCCACCTCGACGATGGCGATGTCGGCGTTGTCGAGGTTGGCCTCGACCCAGTCGGCGTCGACCAGAACGTCGCTGCGGCTCATGCTGTTTCTCCTCCGGGGCAGTTGCGGCGGGGTGGTGCGTAAGCAGAGGGGGTACGGATGCGGTCGTACCCGGTCGTACCCGCTCGTGTGCGGTCAGGCCTGTTGCGACTCGCGCACGAGGACCCTTGGGTGAAGGGCGCCGGGGATGCGGGAGGTGGTGCGCCGCTGATGCCGCGCGCTCCCGCTCAGAAAGGGCGACAGAGCATGGCGGCGACGCGGCACAGGTCTACTGCCCGCCGCTTCGTGAGATCCGCCTGTCGCTGCATAGCGTCGATCGTAGGGACGGATTGCCGGGGATGTCACCGGCGTGTCGCATGATGAGACGCGATCGTCCGCGATGTGAGATACGAGAGGGTGGCGAGCGGTGACCGCGGGGGTACGGGCGAGGAGATGAGGGGTGCGTCCGTCGTCACATCTGCGGTACGGACGGAGCTGTCTCGCCAGTTGGACGCCCGCGCGACGCGAGGGCGCCCTGTCGGGTCCCACCCCGCCAGTTACCCCGCCAGGCTGACGTTCGAACCCTTCACCGTGATGTCCACCCCGGTCTTCGCCGCCTCGACCGAGTCCAGCTTGATACCGCCGGGCAGGCCCTCGATCTTCTGCTCGAAGTCCGTCACCGCGCGCATCTTGCCGTCGGCGAGGTCGATGCCCAGGTTGGGCAGGGAGTCCGCCTTCACCTTCACCGTGTCGCCGTCGACCGTGACCGTGCTGAGGACCGACACCGGCTTCGGCAACTCCTTGCCCAGGACCGTCGCCTCGACCTCGACCTTGATCTTGCCGTTGCCGCCGTCGGAGAGGCCCACGACCGTGGCGGTCACACCGGGCACCACCTCCGTGGGCCCCGGCTCGGCCGACTTGGCCGCCTTCAGCAGTTCCGCGTACGTGATGGTCGCGCTGCCGGTGGCGGTGGCCGCGGTGGCGGAGCTGTAGTCGCCGGTGAACTCGACGTCGCGCATCTGGGCGTTGAGGTCGTCGATACGGATGTTCTGGCCGGAGGTTCCGGTGGCGGCCTCGTAGTCCTTGATACCGACCTTGACGTCGTCGAGTTCGCCGCCGGCGACCTGGGTGAGGAAGGGGAAACCGTTGATCGACACGTCCGGGGTGGCGGCCAGGCCTTCGCTGCTTCTGAGGCGGTCCGCGACCTCGTCCTCCGCGAAGCCGACGGCGACGCGGTCGGCGATCACGAAGAGGCCGCCGAGGATGACGGCGACGATGAGGAGTATTCGGAGTGCACGCATGTTCGCGACGGTACCCGGCGGGGCTTCGACGGGGGCTGGGGCGGGGGTGGTTGTAGATCGCCTGTGACAGGCGGGGGCGGTTTCTCGCCCCCGCCGCCCCTACCCGTCCCATCCTGTTTCTGGGGGCTGCCGCCCCCAGACCCCCGCTTCGGCCCTGAAGGGGCCTCGTCCTCAAACGCCGGACGGGCTGAAGGGCCCCCCTCAGGCCAACGCCCGTCCCACCAGATACACCGCCGGTGCGGCCGCCGCCAGCGGCAGGGCCACGCCCGCCGTGAAGTGGACGAACCTCGACGGGTAGTCATAGCTCGCCACCCGGTGCCCGACGAGCGCGCAGACTCCCGCCGCCGCCCCGAGGAACGCGCCCCCGGTTCCCAGCTCCGTCATTCCCCCGACCGCGATCCCCGCCCCCGCAGCCGCCAGCAGGGCAACCACGACCGACGCCGCCGTCGGCAACGGCAACGCCCGGGCGAGCACCGCGACGGCGACCGCGGCCGCCCCGACGGTCACCGCGTCCGGATCCGCCGCGAGGTGCCCGGCCGCGATGATCGCCAGTGCCGCCGAGGCGATCGTCGCCATCAGGCCGGACATCCGGGTGTCCGGGTCCGCGTGGGACCGGAGTTGCAGGAACAGGGTCAGCACGACCCAGACCCCGAGCGTGCCGACGATCGCCGCCGGCGCGTTCTCGCGCCCCGCCGCCAGCAGGGCCACGTCGGCCGTCACCGCGCCCGCGAAGGCGAGGGCGATGCCCTGCCGGGCGGGCCACATCCCGTTCAGCCGGAACCAGCCCGCCGCCGTGACCGCCTGGAGGATGACGAGGGGGACCACCAGCGCGTACGTACCGATGGCCGCCGTACCGGCCAGGAGCAGCCCGAGCACGGCCGTGAGGGCGGCGGGCTGCATCCCCGGTTCGATGATCGGCGAACGTCCCTCGAGCCGGGCCCGCTGCGCATCGGTGACCCGGGTGTTGCCCGCGACCGTGGCAGGCCCGTACCCGGCGTCGGCCGCGCTTCCACCGGCCCCCTGCGGCGGCAGGTACGGAGTCCCCGGCACCTCAGCCACCGCGGCCGGGGCGACCGGGGCGACCGGGGCGACCGTCACCGGGGCCTGCATCTGCGTCTCCCAGGTCTGCCCCTGCCACTGCTGCGTGTACTGCTGCGCCTGCCCGTCGTCGTACGCCGACTGCTGCTGCCCGGGCCAGGCCGGCGTCTGGGGCTGGGGCTGGGGCTGCTGCCCCCCGTACTGCTGCTGCGGGTACTGCTGCGGCTGCTGCTGCTGATAGGGGTCGTACCCCTCGTACGACTCGCCGTACTGCTGCTGCCCATATCGCTGCTGGTCGCTCATAGCGCTGCGCTCACCCTCCTGCGAACGGCGGGAGCACCTCGACCGTGCCGCCCTCGGCCAGCCGTACCGTCTCATGTTCGCGGGTGCCCACGGGGTCACCGTCGATGAGGAACGAGCATCGGCGCAGGACTCGGACGAGTTCGCCGGGGTGTCGCTCGCGGACCGCGTCGAGCGCCTCGGCGAGGGTGGCCGCGTCGTACGGCTCCTCGGCGACCTTGGCCGCGGCCTTCGCGGCGGCCCAGTAGCGCACCGTGACCTTTGGCATCTGCCTGTTCTCTGCTTCCTTGACTCCATGACGGTGAACACCGTCAGGCTCACATGTTTCCACTGCGATCGGTAGTCAGGTACCCGGGGGCGCACGTAAGTGCGTTGATCGAATATGTGACCTTCCGGAGGAGCGTCGTTGATCGGATGACAGCACCACCGGTGAGGACAGGGAGTGCAGGTGAGCAAGCGAGCGCCGCTCGGCAACGAGGCAGTCCCCCGTACCGCGTGCCGGAAACCAGACCAATGGCCCAGCCCACCCGCCGTAACAACACCGCTGACGCAACACCGTCAACGACCGCACCAGCGGCACCCCGGCCATCCGCACGGTGGTCGACACACTCGAAGCCCAAGCCGTGGTCACCCCGGCCAGCACCACAGACAGCCGGAAGGACCGGTCCAAGACCGGCCCCTCGGGCCCGGCGGGCAAGCGTCCGGAGGGACGCGCACCAACGGACCAGTCCCGGCTGCCCCGCGCAGCCAACCGGAACCAGGGCGTGACAACGATCAGCACACCCACAACAGCCGGTCACCGGCCACGCGGAGCAGCACTCGGCGCAGGATTCCACCTGCATGCCCACGCCACCCCGCCACGGTGGGCAGCACCACGCCAGACACCACGTCTGGCGGAGGATCGCACAGCTGATCAGAGACGCTGGCCCGCCTGTGCGACAGCCCAGTCCCCTATGCGCCGCAGCAGTTCGTCGCCCGCCGCGTTCTCCGCATGTCCCATCCCCGGCTCCAGCCACAGTTCGCCCGTGTCACCGGCCGCTTCCGCGAGCATCCGCGGGTGGTCCACCGGAAAGTAGCCGTCCCGGTCGCCGTGCACGATCAGAAGGGGCTTCGGCGCTATCCGCGGTACCGCCTCCACCGGGGACAGGGGTACGGGGTTCCAGTCCCGGTGATGGATCCGCGTCCGGAGTCCGTAGCGGCTCACCAGGCGGCCCTCGGGACGGGTGATCAGCCAGTGCACGCGCCGCATGGGAGCCGTACCCCGGTAGTACCAACGGGCCGGCGCACTCACCGAAACCACCACGTCGGACGCCGCCCCCGTGCGCCCCCCGTGCTCCGGCCGCCCGGAGCCCCCGTACAGCGCCGCGTGCCGCAGGACCACCGAGCCGCCCATCGAGAAGCCGACCGTGGCCACCCGGGTGTGCCCGAGTTCACGTGCCCAGCGGACCGCGGCGGCCAGATCGAGGACCTCGCGGTCGCCGAGGGTCGAGCGTCCGCCCGACGCCCCGTGCCCCCGGAAGGAGAACGTCACGACGGCCCCGTACTGCGCGAACGTCTCGGCCACCCGTCGAACGTGCGGCCGGTCCACATCCCCCGTGAAACCGTGCGCGACGACGAACGCGAGATGATCGGAAGATGGCGCCGAGGCGTCGTATACAACGCCTCCCGGCTCGTATACGGCATCGATCGTCACCCCGTCGTCGGTGGTCAGAAACCTCCGCAGAGGGGCGCGATCGGCCGTCTCAGAGTTCGGGACGGCGAAAGATCGCGTCACATGACCTGCCGGACCAGTGCTCATGTGGGCTATTCTGCTCGGCAGAGGACTCGGGCAGCGCAGCCCCCGAGTCCTTTTGTGCTTTCGGTGGCGCTGTATACGAAGCGGAACGCTCCAGGAAACCGCAGGTGTACGCCACGTAGATCGCACAGCAGTGCCGCAAACGTCCTCGCAGGGACCGAGGAGGAACCAGACGTTATGGGCGAGCCAACCGAGAACGACCGTATGGCGACGACGATCCGGGTAGGTGGGACGCGATGAGTTCACTTCTCCTCCTGACCAATGCCCTCCAGCCGTCGACCGAGGTGCTTCCCGCTCTCGGCCTGCTACTGCACAACGTGCGCGTGGCTCCGGCCGAGGGACCCGCTCTCGTCGACACCCCAGGTGCCGACGTCATCCTGATCGACGGCCGCCGTGATCTGCCCCAGGTGCGCAGCCTGTGCCAGCTCCTGCGCTCCACCGGGCCCGGCTGTCCGCTCATCCTCGTCGTCACCGAGGGCGGCCTCGCGGCCGTCACCGCCGACTGGGGCATCGACGACGTTCTGCTGGACACCGCGGGTCCGGCCGAGGTCGAGGCCCGTCTGCGGCTCGCCATGGGCCGGCAGCAGATCGTCAACGACGACTCCCCCATGGAGATCCGCAACGGCGACCTCTCGGTCGACGAGGCGACGTACAGCGCGAAGCTGAAGGGCCGGGTCCTCGACCTCACCTTCAAGGAGTTCGAGCTCCTCAAGTACCTCGCCCAGCACCCGGGCCGCGTCTTCACGCGCGCACAGCTCCTCCAGGAGGTCTGGGGCTACGACTACTTCGGTGGCACCCGGACGGTCGACGTGCACGTACGACGGCTGCGCGCGAAGCTCGGACCCGAGCACGAGTCGCTGATCGGGACCGTCCGGAACGTCGGTTATCGATTCGTTACGCCGGAGAAGGGCGACCGCACGAGCGACGAGGCGAAGGCCAAGGCGGCGCTCGCAAAGTCGGACGATGCGGGCGGTACGGGCGATACGGCGGCCCTGGACGCCGTCACGGAGTCGTCCGAGGTCACCGCCGAGGCGTGACCGACGGTGGCCGGGTGACGGTGCACGGCATGGTCCGCGCTCCGGGCAGGCGGAACGAATTCCTTACGCCCTGCCCAGAGCGGGTCCATCCGCGTAGACTCCGCGCGTGGCCAAGGTGACTAGGGATGATGTAGCTCGGCTGGCGGGTACCTCCACCGCCGTCGTCAGCTATGTCATCAACAACGGACCCCGGCCGGTTGCCCCGGCCACGCGCGAGCGTGTCCTCGCCGCGATCAAGGAACTGAGCTACCGGCCCGACCGCGTCGCCCAGGCGATGGCGTCGCGGCGCACGGACCTCATAGGCCTGATCGTGCCGGACGCGCGCCAGCCCTTCTTCGGGGAGATGGCGCACGCGGTCGAGCAGGCCGCGTCCGAGCGCGGAAAGATGGTGCTGGTCGGCAACTCCGACTACATCGCCGAGCGCGAGGTCCACTATCTGCGGGCCTTCCTCGGTATGCGGGTCTCCGGGCTGATCCTCGTCAGCCACGCCCTGAACGACAACGCGGCGGCGGAGATCGAGGCCTGGGACGCCCGGGTCGTCCTCCTCCACGAACGCCCCGAGGCGATAGACGACGTCGCCGTCGTCACGGACGACCTCGGCGGCGCCCACCTCGCCGTCCGCCACCTGCTGGAGCACGGCTACGAGTACGTCGCCTGTATCGGCGGTATCGCCGAGACGCCGGCGGTCGGCGACCCCGTCTCGGACCACGTCCAGGGCTGGCGGCGCGCGATGGACGAGGCGGGCGTCTCCACGGAGGGCCGCCTGTTCGAGGTCCTCTACAACCGGTACGACGCCTACAAGGCCGCCCTGGAGATCCTCGCCGATCCGGCCACCCGCCCCCCGGCCATCTTCTGCTCCACCGACGACCAGGCGATCGGCCTGCTGCGCGCGGCCCGCGAGCTGCGCATCGACGTCCCCGGCGAGCTGGCGGTGGCCGGCTTCGACGACATCAAGGAAGCGGCCCTGGCGGACCCGCCGCTGACCACCGTCGCCTCCGACCGCTCGGGCATGGCCCGCGCGGCCGTCGACCTGGTCCTCGACGACGGGGTACGGGTGGCGGGGGCGCGCCGTGAGCGGCTGAAGCTGTTCCCGTCGCGGTTGGTGACACGGCGTTCCTGCGGCTGCGAGTAGCCGACACCGACCGTCCGTATCCGACGTCCCGCACGTCTTTATTTCGGGCATACGAGCTTCTGTCGGGCTTCTCAGGGAGCACTCAGCCAGCTCTCATGCTGACGGGACAAGCTCTCTTCCATGACCGAGAGCTTCCGCCGCAGCGGCGAGTACGAGACCCCCCAGGGCCACGAGCCGCAGTCGGCGTACCCCCAGCAGCAGTACGCTTCCGCCCCCCAGTCCTCCTCTCCGGTGAACCCGGAGTGGCCGCCGCCGCCGGCGTACGAGCCGCCGACGGTCCAGCAGCCCGCGTACCAGGAACCGGCCCAGATCCAGCCCCAGGCTCCGCAGGCTCCCCAGACCCCGCAGGCTCCGTACGGCCGGCAGGCCACGCACGAGCAGCCCGCGGCCACCGCCACCCTGCTCGCCGAGGCTCCTGCCGACGCGGCCCCCGCCCAGCGCAGGAAGCGTGCGAAGGGCCCCTTCGCCCTCCTCGCCGCCGTGGCGATCGTCGCCGCCGCGATAGGTGGCGGTACGGCGTACGGCATCCAGGAGCTGACCAACTCGGACTCCGCCGTCACCTCCAGCAGCACGAGCACCAACGTGGTGCCGTCGAGCGCGAAGGGCACGGTGTCCGGGGTCGCCGCGGCGGTCAGCCCGAGCATCGTCGAGATCAACGCGACCTCGAACGCGGGTTCGTCGACCGGCTCCGGCGTGATCATCACGTCCGACGGCGAGATCATCACCAACAACCACGTCATCTCCGGCGCCTCGTCGATCAAGGTGTCGACGAGCGACGGCAAGACCTACACCGCGAAGGTCGTCGGCACCGACAGCAAGAAGGACCTGGCCCTCATCAAGCTGGAGAACGCCTCCGGCCTGAAGACGGCGACCCTCGGCGACTCCGCCGGTGTCCAGGTCGGCGACGAGGTCGTGGCGATCGGCTCCCCCGAGGGCCTGACCGGCACGGTGACCAGCGGCATCGTGTCCGCCCTCAACCGTGACGTCACCGTCGCCACCGAGGAGAGCCAGGGCCAGAACCAGCAACAGCAGGGCGACGGCAGCGGCGGCTGGCCGTTCGAGTTCGGCGGCCAGCAGTTCAACGGCGACACCGGTACGTCCACGACGACGTACAAGGCCCTCCAGACGGACGCGTCCCTCAACCCCGGCAACTCCGGCGGCGCGCTCATCGACATGAACGGCAACATCATCGGCATCAACTCCGCGATGTACTCGGCGAGTTCGTCCTCGTCGGACGCGGGCAGCGCGGGCCTCGGCTTCGCCATCCCGATCAACACCGTCAAGTCCGACCTGGCGACACTGCGCTCCGGTTCCACCACCTGACGCACCGAGGAACCGCCGCACCGCCGCACGAGAACCAAGATGAGGGGTACGTCATGATCAAGCAGGTCTCGCACAAGCTGACCGTCGGTACGGCGGCCACCGGCCCGGCCGCCCTGGACCTCGCCCTCGGCGTGGCCTTCACCCTGCACCCGCCGACGGCGGCCACCCGGGCCCCGGAGGTGGCGAGGACGACGCGTACGGCCGCCGCCCGCAGGGCGACGACGCGCAGTCGCCGTCCCGCGCTCAGCTGATCCTCACCGCAGCTGATCCTTTGTCTCCGCAGCAGCCCGGAAACGTGCGACGCTGAACGCGTCCGACACGTCCCACCGCACCCGAGGAACCCGCGACCATGAGCCCCGCCGAAGGCGACCGTGACATCCAGCGCATCCTGATCGTCGACGACGAGCCGGCTGTGCGCGAAGCACTCCAGCGCAGCCTCGCCTTCGAGGGGTACGACACGGAGGTCGCGGTCGACGGCGCGGACGCCCTGGAGAAGGCGACCGCCTACCAGCCCGACCTGGTCGTCCTCGACATCCAGATGCCGAGGATGGACGGCCTGACGGCGGCCCGGCGTATGCGGGGCGCGGGCACGACCACACCCATCCTGATGCTGACGGCCAGGGACACGGTCGGCGACCGCGTGACCGGCCTGGACGCGGGGGCGGACGACTACCTGGTCAAGCCCTTCGAACTCGACGAACTCTTCGCCCGGGTACGGGCCCTGCTGCGCCGCAGCTCCTACGCGGCAGCCGCGGTCGCGGGCAGCCTCCCGGAGGACGAGGCCCTGACCTTCGCCGACCTGCGCATGGACCTCGCGACGCGCGAGGTGACGCGCGGCGCCCGTGCGGTGGAACTGACCCGCACGGAGTTCACCCTCCTGGAGATGTTCCTGGCCCACCCGCGCCAGGTCCTCACCCGTGAGCAGATCCTGAAGGCGGTCTGGGGCTTCGACTTCGAACCGTCCTCCAACTCCCTCGACGTGTACGTCATGTACCTCCGCCGCAAGACGGAGGCGGGCGGCGAGCCGCGCCTCGTCCACACGGTCCGGGGCGTGGGGTATGTGCTGCGTCAGGGTGGCGCGGAATGAGCAGAGTGGGACGCCGGTACCGGTCCCTTCCCATCCGCTCCCGGCTGGCGCTGCTGGTCGCTGCCGCTGTGGCGTTCGCGGTGGGCGCGGTCTCGGTGGCTTGTTGGTTCATCGTGCAGGGGAAACTGTACGAGCAGGTCAACAACGACCTGCAACAAATGGTGAACAGGCCCGGCATCCTCAATCAGGTACTCAACGAGTGCTCCCAGAGCCCGCAGCAGAACGCCACGCGAGGCCCGGTCCCGAACAGTTACGTCCAGCTCATCAAGGTAAAGGGTGACCCCTGCGTCACCCCGTTCTCCAAGGGCACGGTCAAGGTGACCGACAGCGACCGGGATCTCATCACGGACGCGACGGAGAGCGGTCAGCACATCTTCCGCAACGGTACCGATGAGGACGGCAACGCTGTACGCGCGCTGTCCGTGTTCCTGGGCGTCGACTCGTCCGACGGACAACGCGTCGCCGTGCTCGTCGCGGCTCCCCTCCACGGCACACAGTCCACCCTCAACGAACTTGCCCTGATCCTCCTCATCGTTTCCGGAGTCGGGGTGCTCGGCGCCGGAGCCGCAGGCCTGGCCGTGGCCCGTGCCGCCCTCAAGCCCGTGGACAAACTCACCGAAGCCGTCGAACACGTGGCCCGCACCGAGGACCTGACGGTCCGCATTCCGGTGGAGGACGAGAGCGACGACGAGGTGGCCCGCCTCTCGCGCTCCTTCAACTCCATGACATCCGCCCTGGCCAACTCCCGCGAACTGCAACAGCAGTTGATCGCCGACGCCGGCCACGAACTCCGCACCCCCCTCACCTCCCTCCGCACCAACATCGAACTCCTCACCCGCAGCGAGGAGACAGGCCGCCCGATCCCCGAGGCCGACCGCAAGGCGCTCCTCGCCTCGGTGAAGGCCCAGATGACCGAACTGGCCGCCCTGATCGGCGACCTGCAGGAGCTGTCCCGGTCGGAGGGCCAGCGAGGTGAGCGCGTACAGGTGGTCGCCCTGGAGGACACGGTCGAGTCGGCCCTGCGCCGGGCCCGTCTACGCGGACCCGAACTGACGATCACCGCGGACGTCCAGCCCTGGTTCGTCCGGGGGGAACCGTCGGCGCTGGAGCGGGCGGTGGTCAACATCCTGGACAACGCGGTGAAGTTCAGCCCCGAGGGCGGCACGATCGAGGTGCAGCTGAGCAGGGGCACCCTGACGGTCCGCGACCACGGCCCCGGTATCCCCGCCGACGAGATCGCCCACGTCTTCGACCGCTTCTGGCGCTCACCCTCAGCGCGCGCCCTCCCCGGTTCCGGCCTGGGCCTGTCGATCGTCGCCCGTACGGTCCAACAGGCCGGCGGCGAGGTCACGTTGGCCCGCGCGGAAGGCGGCGGAACCGTGGCCACCGTACGGCTGCCGGGGGCGCCCACGCCTCCGCCGGAGTCGGTGTAGGGGGCGCTCGATCGGGTCAGAGGGGGGCGCGGGCCCTGCTCGGTGACCCCTGGATGGCGGTCGGCCTGGGCGGGAGGATCCCGACGGAATCGTGAGGTCGGATTTCCTCGGTCGCGGGGCCGAGAGGAGCAGTCCCGCGACCGAGGTTTCCCCCGTTGCAGAAACGACAATGCCTGGTCGTCGGGCTGTTGTCCTTCGCATCCGGTCCACAGTTTCTTGGCGCTGCGTCTACTTCCGGCCAACTCCCTGCCACCCGGTACCGACCCTGCTCCCGTCCTACGCCCGTTCGGACAGTGGCAGCGACAGTGACGGGGACGGGGACGGGGACAGCGTCTGTTGCCGGTAGTCCCTGGGTGACATCCCGTAGGCGGCGCGGAACGCCCGGGTGAAGTCGGAGTGGCGCGGGTAGCCCCAGCGGGCGGCGATCGTGTGGATCGGAGTGCCTCGCAGTGCGCCGTTCGCCAGGTCGCGGTGGGCGTTCTCCAGTCGGAGGCGGCGGATCCAGGCCGCGACCGGTTCGCCCTGCGTCCGCTGCTGGAAGATGCGGTGCAGATAGCTGAGCGAGATGTTGTGGGCGGCGGCGATCACGGGTGGCGTCAGTTCGGGGTCGTGCAGGTTCTGCCGGATGAACTCCTGGACGCGTTGCGCCATGGCCCGGCCCCGGGTCTCCGGCGACAACGCGGCTTCCGCTTCCAGCAGTTGGGCGAACCAGGCCGACATCAGGTCGAGGACGACCGTGCCCAGACGGGGCGCGTCAGCGGGCTGGAGGCTGTCGGCCTGGCGGTCCAAGCCGACGACGAAGTCCGCCAGGAGCGCCCCGACCCCCTCAAGGCCGGGCAGCCGCCGGCCCAGCAACTCCCTTACCCGGTGCGGCGGCAGGGGCAGCAGTGCCTTGGGGAAGTCCACGGCCATTCCCCTGACTATGCCGCCCTGCCGGTCGTCCGCCGACCTGACGTCGTAGGGCTGCGAGCTGTCGGCCAGGTGCAGGTCACGCGAGGTGAACGTGCTGGTCCGCCCGGCGTGGTCGAGGCCAAGTCCGCCGTCGATCAGCAACGTCAGGTGATACAGCTCGGGGTCGGCCTGGCGCACCAGTTTCTCGGTCCGGCGGTAGCGCGTGGGCAGGAACGACATCTGGCTGACGACCACCGGCCCCAGTTCCATCAGCCGCTGCTCCGCCCAGAAGTCGGCGGCGTGGTCGCTGACGAGTGCGCTGGAGCGCGTCCGGGCGACCAGTTCCTGCCAGTAGTCGAACCTGTCTCCCGCAGGTACGTCGTCCGTACGGAACACCCTCCCGATCATTCCGCTTCCCTTCCGGTCCCCGATCCGCTCCTCCTCTGCACGGCAACCTTTCCCCCCTCGGCTGCAACAGCCAAGTGACGTGGTTCCCCTTCCAGTTAATCCGCCCAGCCCCTCACTTGATCGGAAGCAGCCGTGAGCGAGACCCGCAGCAAGTCCCCCAGCCGCCGCCGTCACCGTCGCCGCAGGACGGCACTGCTCGCCGGAGTCCCGCTGGCCCTCACCTCCGCCGGAGCCATGGCCTACGGCGGTGTCTTCGGCGTGTTCGGTGCGGACGCGCAGCCGAAGGCGTCCGCCGCCTCCTCCACTGCCTCCGCCCTCGCCGGTGTCACCGACGTCGCCAACGGCTTCGCCTCCGTCAACGCCCTTGGCCAGAACGGGACTTACGGCGGCCGGAACGGCCAGACCGTCACCGTGAAGACGCTCGCCGACCTGGAGAAGTACGCGACCGCCTCTGAGCCGTACATCATCGTCGTCGCAGCGACCATCAACATGAACCCGGTCGGCAAGGAGATCAAGGTCGCCTCCGACAAGACCATCATCGGGGCCGGGACCTCCGGGCACATCGTCGGCGGCGGGTTCTTCCTCGGGCAGGGCGTCCACAACGTCATTATCCGGAACCTGACGATCCGGGATGCCTACCAGGGCGTCTGGAACGACAAGGAGCACGACTTCGACGCCATTCAGATGGACGGCGCTCATCACGTGTGGATCGATCACAACGACCTGCGGCACATGGCGGACGGACTGATCGACAGCCGCAAGGACACGACCTACCTGACCGTGTCCTGGAACAAGCTGAGCCAGGAGAACAAGGCTTTCGGCATCGGCTGGACCGAGAACACCACGGCCGACATCACGATCCACCACAACTGGATCCGCGAGACCGAGCAGCGCAACCCGTCCACCGACAACGTGGCCCACGCTCACCTCTACAACAACTTCCTGGAGGACGAGGCGGGGACCACCATCAAGTCCTCGTACGGGAATTACTCCCGCGGGAAGACCAACATGGTGCTGGAGAACTCCTACTTCCAGGGCATGACCAACCCGGTCGTCCGCGACGCCACCGCCACGCTCGTCCAGCGCGGCAACGTCTTCTCGGGGACGACGGGCAAGAACGAGAGCGGGGGGTCGGGCGCGGCCTGGGACCCGAAGACGTACTACAGCTACACCCCGGACAAGGCGGCCGACGTGCCCGCGCTCCTCAAGTCCGGTGCGGGGCCGCGTAGTTCGGTGGCCAAGGTAAGCAGTACCGCGACCACCACGGCCGCCGCCGCCACGACTCTCACCGTCGCCGCCGACGGCTCCGGCCAGTACCGGACCGTGCAGGCCGCCGTGAACGCCGTACCCGCGAACAACGCCTCCCGGGTGGTCATCTCCGTCAAGCCGGGCACGTACCGCGAGCTGGTCAAGGTCCCCTCGAACAAGCCGCACGTCACCATCCAGGGCAGCGGTGGCAGCCGTAAGGACACCACGATCGTCTACAACAACGCGTCCGGTACGCCGAAGCCCGACGGCTCCGGCACGTACGGCACCGGCGGCAGCGCCACCGTCGCCGTGGACGCGGACGACTTCCAGGCCCGCAACCTGACCATCTCCAACGACTTCGACGAGGCCGCGCACCAGGACATCGCCAACCAGGCGGTCGCTCTGCGCACCTCCGCCGACAAGGTGCTCCTCGACAGCGTCATCATCAGCGGCGACCAGGACACCCTGCTGGTGGACACCGCGTCCAAGGACAAGCTGGGCCGCGTCTACATCACCAACTCCTATGTCGTCGGCAACACCGACTTCATCTTCGGCCGGGCCACGGCGGTGATCGACAAGTCGGTCATCACGCTGAAGAAGCGCTGGAACGGCACCTCGGCCGGCTATGTCACGGCCCCCAGCACCGCGGCGAACCGCAAGGGCATCCTGATCGCCAACTCCACGATCAACGGTGACGTGTCCGACCGCAGCTTCTTCCTCGGCCGCAACTGGCACGCGGGCGGCGACGCGACCCTCGACCCGCAGACCACGGTCCGCAACACGACCCTGAGCGCGGCGATCAAGACCACCCCCTGGTCCGACATGGGCGGCTTCTCCTGGAAGGAGGACCGCTTCGCCGAGTACCAGAACAAGGGCACGGGCGCGGGCGCCGCAAGCACCGACCGCCCCCAACTGACCGACGCCCAGGCCGCGGGCCAGGAGATCGCGGACTGGCTGGGCGACTGGACGCCGTCCGCCTCCTGACGTGCACAGGTCCCCGCTCTACGATCACCCCATTACAGGCTCTGGGGAGGGTCGATGGGCGGGGACGTCGATGGTGGTGCCGGGGACGGTGACGGGATCGAGCGGGAGTACCGGAAGCGGCGAAAGTTGCCCCGGGGAGTGTTCGTCTACTCCGGCTGCACGATGTCTTACTGCCTGCTCCAATTCAACCGGTCGTCCTCCGTGCCCGGTTGGGCGAAGGCCGTACTCCTGGCGGTCATTGTGACGGCCCTCGCGCGGTGGACGGTGTACCTGCGCCGCGGGCACACGCTGGTCGGCGCGCACGGGGTCTCGGTACGCGGGGCCGTGATCGAACGCCGGTGGGCCTGGCACGACATCTACGACATCCGGACCCAGCCGGTCCCCAAGGCACCCGCCCACGGGCGCAAGTGGCTGGTCCACCTGTACGACACCGACGGCCGACGGTTTCTCCTCCCGCACCTCGACGACTGGCAGTTGGACGATCCACCGGCAGAGGTCGACGAGCTGCGTGCCGGCGCCGCCCGGCACCGGGGCATGACCTGGGAGCCGCACCCGGCGACCGAGGCACGCATCCAGCGGCGGGCTGAGCACCGCAAGGCCTGGGAGCGGGCGGTCAACGGCACGGTCTTTGTGCTCCTGTGCACCTTCCTGCTCTCGGTGGTGCTGCTGATCACGACGGACGATGCACCGGCTCTCCTCCTGCTCCTGTGGATCCCCTTGGCCGCCTTCGCCCTTCTCGCGGCCTTCTTCCACTGGCGCTGCGCACGAACGGTAGCCAACGCATAACCGCCTGCCAGCCCCAGCACAGCGCTTCGTCAGACCGTATTGAGATGACGCGGAAGATCCTGCTGGCCGACGACGACGCGGCCATACGTGAGGGGCTCGGCCGGGTGCTCAGGTTCGAGGGGTACGAGACCGTGCTCGCCGGGGACGGCCGTGCGGCGCTCGCCCTCCTGGCCGAACCGGACAGCGCACCCGACCTCGTGCTCATGGACGTCACCATGCCCGGCCTCGACGGGCTCGCCGCGACCCGGCGGCTGCGGGCCTCGGGATGTACCGTCCCGATCCTGATGATCACCGGACGGGCGGCCGTCGGGGACCGGATCGTCGCGCTCGACAACGGCGCCGACGACTACCTGATGAAGCCCTTCGCCACCGAGGAACTCCTCGCTCGTGTAAGGGCGTTACTGCGCCGCAGCCCGCAGCGCGAACCCCGGCCGCCCTCGCCGCTCGCGGGTCTCTGCTTCCAGGACGTCCGCCTGGACCCGCGAACCCGTACCGTCACCCGCGCCGACCGCCGACTCGATCTCACCAAGACCGAGTTCAACCTTCTCGAATACCTGCTGCGGCGGCCCGACAAGGTCCTCGGCCGGGTCCAGATCCTCAAGGACGTCTGGGGCTTCGACTTCGAGCCCACCTCCAACACCCTTGATGTGTACGTCATGTATCTGCGCCGGAAGCTGGAGAGCCGGGGCGAACCCCGGCTCATCCACACCGTGCGGGGGATGGGTTACACCCTCAGGGCCGGCGTCAGTGTCTCCTCCCGCCGGTAGTCGTGGTCCGGCACCGGTGACGACACCGGTGAAGCTGACAGTGACGGTGTCAGTGACCGGGGGCCCGCCAGCCTCGCGTACACCCCGCTCCGCGCCATCAGTTCGTCGTGCGTGCCCGTCTCCGCGAGGCGGCCCTCGTCGACGACCAGGATGCGGTCCGCGTCCGGAGCGAGGCTCAGATCGTGGGTGATCATGATGGTCGTACGGCCCGCCATCAGGCGGCGCAGCGCCGGTACGACCCGGCGGGCGGCGATGGAGTCCAGGCCGGCCGTCGGCTCGTCGAGGACCAGTACCGGGGCCCGGCGCAGCATGGCCCGGGCGATCGCGATCCGCTGCAACTGGCCGCCGGAGAGTGTGGCCGTGCCGGGGGCGATCCTCGTGCCGTACCCCTCCGGGAGCGCGGCGACGAAGTCGTGCGCGTCGGCCGCCCGCGCCGCCGCCTCGATGTCCGTGTCGCTCGCGCCGGGGCGCCCGCACTCGATGTTCTCGCGGATCGAACCGTGCAGGATCAGCGTCTCCTGCGGCAGCAGCGCCACGTTCTCGCGCAGGAAGGTGAGGGGTACGTCGGTCAGCGGGACGCCGTCCAGGCAGATCACGCCGGACGAGGGGTCGTAGAAGCGGGTGAGGAGTTTCGACAGGGTCGATTTTCCGGCGCCGCTCGCTCCGGTGATCAGGACCAGCTCGCCGGGGGCGGCCGTGAAGGTCACGTCCCGCAGCGACGGCCTGCCCTGATCCCTCTCCGTTCCGGGGTAGGTGAAGGACGCGCCGTGGACGCTGATCCAGCCGCGCACCGGCCACTGGGCCACCGGCTCGACCGGGTCGGTGACGGCGGGCTCGGCGTCCAGCAGTTCGCCGAGGCGTTCCGCGCCCGCGGTCGCCGCCGTCAGGGTCAGGCCGAGCTGGCCGAGGCTGCGGATCGGCGGGTAGAGGTAGCCGACGAAGGCGGCGAAGGCGAGGAGCGCGCCCAGTGACATCCGGTCGGCGGAGATCTCCCAGACGCCGATGCCGATCACCGTGAGGACGCACAGCGTCTCGACGACCTCGACGAACTGTTCGTACATCTCGCTCAGCCGCGCCCCGCGCACGCTCGCCCTCATCCAGGCGCGGGCCTCGCGGTCGAGCCGCTTCTCCTCGTCGCGGCGGCGGTTGTAGGCCTGGGTGAGGACGATGTTGCCGAGGGACTCCTCCACCACCGAGGTGATCGCGCCGTCGGCGACCCGCTCGTCCTGGCTCGCCGTCCTGATACGGCCGGCGAAGCGGCGGGCGGCGAGGAGGAAGAGGGGTGCCAGGAAGAAGGTGACCAGGGCGAGGTCCCAGCGCAGCCAGAGGGCGGCGGCGGCGTAGAAGACGGCCGAGAAGGCGGCGGAGACCGTGCCGACGACACCTGACACGACCATCTGCTCGATCGCCTCGACGTCTCCCGTCAGGCGTTCCACCAGGTCGCCCTGGCGGTGCTTCTGGAAGAAGTCGGGCGGCAGGTCCTGGACGTGCCGGAAGACGTTGGCGCGCAGCCGCAGGACGAATCTCTCGGCGGTCCAGGTGGCGAGCGAGTTGCCCGCGTAGCCGACGAGCGCGCCGAGCACGGCGACGGCCAGCCAGGCGCCGGCCGGGCCCCAGAAGGCGGCGAGGGAACCGGCTTCCAGGGCGTTGTCCGTCAGCTCCGCGAACAGCAGGATCGCGGCGGTCTCGGCCAGCGCGGACACCACCACGCACGCGACGATCGCCACCAGCCACTTCCGGTCGCCGCGCGTCAGCGGCCAGAAACGGCGGAACGCCTCCCGGACTTCCCTCATGGTCAACTCCCTTTCCGTACTCCGGACATGGCTGAGGCGGGGTCACCGGGACGAGTCGCTCGTCCTCCGGTGACCCCGCCTCACAGCGGGTCTCAGCCCTGGTGCCCGACCGGACGGCGCTGCGGCTTCCTGGGCGCCGGCTTCTTCGGTGCCTTCTTCTTCGGCGCGGGTGCGGCGGGCTTGGCGGCCTTCTTGACGGGGACGATCTTGTGGAAGCTCATAGGAATTCCCTCCCGGGTTGTGATGTGGCTGTTTGCGGTTTGGTATTGCCTGTGAATGCCGTCGAGTCAGTCCTTATGAGCAATCGGTCGACGCTTGGGAGCGACCTTCTTCGGCGCGGGCTTGTGGGGCGCCGGTACGACCTTGCGGGCCTTCTTGACCGGGGCGATCTTCTTGAAGCTCATGTTGCTCTCCTTTGTTTTCCGTGTCGTTCTCTTTCGACATGGAAAACATTACGGGACCCGGGAAGCGAAAAAAGCCAATTCCTCTTAGACCTCGGTTAATTGCAACTGAGACCGATTTTCAGGACACCTGGGGAACCGATCCCCATTTCACACAGGACTTATTACGGGCATCGAAAAGGGCATGACAAAGGGCCCAAGGCGACACGCCTTGGGCCCTCTGAGGTTCAACCGCTGACAACTGCTACTGCTACTGCTACTGCTACTGCACGACCGTGATCCGCTTCGCCGCCGGCGGCGCGATCGGCGTCGTGGCCGTGGAGTTGGCGGTCAGGTAGTCCGCCAGCGCCAGCAGGTCGTCCCCGCCGACCAGGTCGTTCGTGCCCTGGCCCAGCGTCGGGTAGCCGTCGCCGCCGCCCGCGAGGAAGCTGTTCGTCGCGACGCGGTAGGTGGCGGCCGGGTCGAGCGCCGCACCGTTGAGCCTGACCGAGTCGGCGATGACGCGCGCGGCGCCGGCCTTCGTCATGTCGAGCGTGTAGGTGAGCCCCGACGACACCTGGAGGATCTTCGGAGCGGCCGTGTTCGAACCGCTCACCTGCTCCTGGAGTACGGAGAGCAGCTGGGCGCCGGTGAAGTTCTGGAGGTTCACCGTGTTGGAGAACGGCTGGACCGTGAAGCCCTCGGCGTAGGTGACGACACCGTCGCCCTCACTGCCCTTCGCCGCGTAGGTCAGCCCCGCGCGGATACCGCCCGAGTTCATCAGCGCGAGGTCGGTCTCCGGGTCGAGCTTCTTGCCGTACGCCAATTGCGCGTCGGCGATGAGGTCGCCCATCGGGGACTCGATACCGGCGCTGGGGATGTCGCCGGAGATGTAGCCGATCGCACGGTTGCCGATGGGCGCCGCGAGGGTGTTCCACCGGGCGATCAGGTCGGTCATGTCCGCGGCCTTGGCGACGGTCCGGGTGACCACGTGGTTCGCGGAGCGGACGGCCGTACGGGCGATGTCACCCGTCCAGCGGTCGTACGTCAGCGTGGTGTCCGTGTAGAGGCGGCCGAAGGACGCGGCCGAGGTGACCGTGCGCGGCTTGCCCGACGGGTCCGGGATCGTGCACGCGTACGCGGCGTGCGTGTGGCCGGTGACCAGCGCGTCGACCTTCGGGGTGATGTTCTTCGCGATGTCGACGATCGGCCCGGAGATGCCGGAGCCGCCGCCCGCCGCGTTGCAGTCGTAGTTGTAGGCCGTCGAGGCCGGGAGGCCGCCCTCGTGGATCAGCGCGACGACCGACTTGACGCCCTGCTTCTCCAGCTCCTTGGCGTACTTGTTGATCGTCTCGACCTCGTCCTTGAACTTGAGGCCCTTCACGCCCTCGGCGGAGACGACACCCGGGGTGTCCTCAAGGGTCACGCCGATGAAGCCGATCTTGACGCCGTTGTTCTTCCACACCCAGTAGGGCTTGAGGATCGGCTTCCTGGTCTTCTCGTCGAGCACGTTCGCCGCGAGGTAGGGGAAGTCCGCACCCTTGAACTTCTTGCCCTTGACGTAGCAGCCGTCCGTCGGGTGGCAGCCGCCGTTCTGCAGGCGGCCCAGTTCCTTGGCGCCCTCGTCGAACTCGTGGTTGCCGACCGAGGTGACGTCCAGGTCGAGGCCGTTGAGCGCCTCGATGGTGGGCTCGTCGTGGAAGAGGCCCGAGATCAGCGGGGAGGCACCGACCATGTCGCCGCCAGCCGCCGTGATCGAGTACGGGTTGTCCCCGCGCGCCTCGCGCAGGTGCGTGGCGAGGTACTCGACACCGCCCGCGTCGATCGTCTTCGTCGTGCCGTCGGCCTGGATCTCGGTGACCCGGCCGGAGGAGCCGGACGGCGGCTCCAGGTTGCCGTGCAGGTCGTTGAAGGACAGCAGCTGCACGTCCTGGTAACGGCTCGGCTTGCTGTGCCCCTTACCGGCGGGCTTGTACGAGCTGTCGCCGGCGCTGGCCGGAAGAGCGGCGGCGGCGAGAGCGCCGACCGTGGCGATACCGGCGACGCCGGCGAGCACTGCGCGCGTACGGCGTCTGCGGCGGTGGTACGGCTGGGGTGTGGCTGGCATGTGCCCCCCTGAAGTGAGCGAGGTTGGGAAGACTTTGGGAAGACCTGAGGTCGCCCAAGGCAAGGGCGACTTAAGAAGAGGGTGAGAATTCTGTCCCGTCCCGGCGCAGCCTAGGGTCAACGCGCGTAGCGCGACAGGGGTTCAGGGTTACGGAACGGTTGCCTCCCCGGGAGATTCACCATGAATCGGGCAGGCCTTACCCTCGTAGCCATGACCAGCGACGACACCGCGCGCCCCGGCTCCCCCGATCTGTCTCGTTCCATCGGCACCCTTGCCGCCCTCACCCCCGAGCAGGCCGACGCCGTCCTCGCACTGCTCGCGGACGCCGCCCGGATCGACGGCCAGCAGGCGGTGTCCGAGCAGGGGCGGCTGCAACTGCGCGGGGGCGCCCGCGAGGGCGTGTCGCACTTCCTCCTGATCGTCGGCGGCGAACTCGTCGGCTACGCGCAGCTGGAGGACACCGACCCCATCGAGGCGCCGGCCGCCGAACTGGTGATCCACCCGGCCCACCGCGGTCACGGTCACGGCCGCGCCCTCGGCTCGGCCCTGCTGGCCGCCTCCGGCAAACGGCTGCGCGTCTGGGCGCACGGCGGTCACTCCGCCGCCCGGCACCTCGCCCAGGTCCTCGGCCTCGCCCTCTTCCGCGAACTGCGCCAGCTGCGGCGGCCGTTGACCGACCTGGAGCTGCCCGAGCCGAAGCTCCCGGCGGACGTGACGGTACGGACCTTCGTGCCCGGCGAGGACGACGCGGCCTGGCTCGCCGCGAACGCCGCCGCCTTCGCCCACCATCCCGAGCAGGGCTCCCTCACCCAGCGCGACCTCGACGACCGCAAGGCGGAGGCCTGGTTCGACCCGGAGGGCTTCTTCCTCGCCTTCCGCGACGGCGAACTCATCGGCTTCCACTGGACGAAGACGCACGCGGCGGAGGGCCTCGGCGAGGTGTACGTCATCGGCCTGCGCCCGGACGCCCAGGGCGGCGGCCTCGGCCGGGCGCTGACGACGATCGGCCTGCGCCATCTGGCACAGCGCGGGCTGCCCACGGCGATGCTGTACGTCGACGCGGACAACACGGCGGCGGTGAGCCTGTACGAGCGGCTGGGCTTCGAGACCCACGAGACGGACCTCATGTACCGGACCGAGTCCTGAGCTAACTCCCCGGAACACCTGATGGGGGCGGTGATCTTGACACCGCCCCCTCTCTTGGTTCACCCTTTCACTACTCAATTAGTGAAAGGGTGGTTGCACGAGTGGTCGAGTACCGCATCGACAGACGCACCGGCGTCGCCACCTATCTCCAGATCGTCCAGCAGACCAAACAGGCCCTGCGCCTGGGCCTGTTGGAACCCGGCGACAAGCTGCCCACGGCCCGTGAGGTCGTGGAGGCCACCGCCATCAATCCGAACACCGTCCTGAAGGCCTACCGCGAGCTTGAGCGCGAGGGCCTGGTCGAGGCGCGGCGGGGCCTCGGCACGTTCGTCCGCAAGTCGCTGGGGGCCGCTCCGGCGGACTCCCCCTTCGGCGCCGAACTGGCCGACTGGGCCGACCGGGCCCGCGCGGCCGGGCTCGAACGGGACGACGTGGCCGCGCTGTTCACCTCCGTACTCGACACACATTTCGGCGACACGCATTTCAAGGGGGACCAGGGATGAGCGACACCGCCATGGAGGCGGCCGGACTGGGCAAGCGGTTCGGCCTGCGGAAGGGGGGCTGGGCGCTCCGAAAGTGCACGTTCCGCCTGCCGGCCGGACGCGTCTGCGCGGTCGTCGGACCCAATGGCGCCGGCAAGTCGACGCTGCTGGCCCACGCGGCCGGTCTCCTCAGGCCCACCGAGGGCACGCTCACCGTCCTCGGCACCAGCCCCGCGGCGGCGCGTGAGCGCATGGCGTACATCGCGCAGGACAAGCCCCTCCACCTCCAGCTCACCGTCGAGGACACCCTCCGCCTGGGCCGGGAGCTCAACCCCCGGCGCTGGGACGCGGCCGTCGCCGGGCGCGTCGTCGCGGACGGCGGCCTCGACCCCGACGCCAAGATCCGCACCCTCTCCGGCGGCCAGCGCACCCGGGTCGCACTCGCCCTCGCCCTCGGCAAGCGCCCCGAACTGCTGCTCCTGGACGAGCCGATGGCCGACCTGGACCCGCTGGCCCGGCACGAGCTGATGGGCACCCTGATGGCCGACGCCGCCGAGAACGGCACCACGGTTGTCATGTCCTCGCACGTCGTGGCCGAGCTGGAGGGCTCCTGCGACCACGTCCTCCTCGTCGGCGGCGGCCGGGTCCGCCTCGCCGGCCCGCTGGAGGACCTCCTCGCCGCCCACACCCTGGTCACCGGCCCGGCCGCCGACCTCGACGACCACACGGTCATCGAGTCCCGTACGACGGGCCGCCAGATCACCGCCCTCATCCGCCCCGGAGGCCGCCTCGCCGGCACCTGGCGGAGCTCCACCCCCACCCTGGAGGAACTGGTCCTCGCCCACCTCCGCTCCCCCGAGGCCCCGCCCCTGCACCTCGACACGGACCACGCGGGCAACGCGAACGCGTCGGACGCGTCGGTGGAGGCCTCCATATGACCGCCCTGACCACCGTCGAGGCCCCGGCGCGCAAGCAGTCCCGGGGTTCACGCGGCCCCCACGGCCTCACCTGGACCCTCCTGCGCGTGCACCGTTCCGCACTCTGGTTCTGGATCCTGTACGTCACCCTGACCGCCGGCGTGCTCCTGTGGACGTCCGGCCCGGGCGCGAACGCGGCCCTGGAGGATCTGGCCAGGTCGGGCTGCCTCGACGGCGCTTCGAACCTCGTCTGCGACACGGGCAGTTCGAAAGTGAGCCACTGGGACACGGGCCTGGCCCTCGGCAGCGCGCTGATCATCGTCGCCCCGCTCCTGATCGCCGCGTGGGCGGGCGGCTCGCTCATCGGCCGTGAGCTGGAGAACGGCACGGCCCAGCTGGCCTGGTCACAGTCCGTGTCCCCGGCCCGCTGGCTGGCCGCCAAGCTCGCCGTGCCGACCGTACTGATCGTCGCCGGCACTCTCCTCCTCACCGCCCTGCACCGCGTGATGTGGGCGTCCCACCCCGAACTGGCGCACTGGTACGGCAGTTGGAACTGGTACGACAGCCAGATCTTCGCGGCCAACGGCACCCTCGCCACCGCCTACGCCCTGGCCGGTCTGGCCGTCGGCGTCCTCGCGGGCATGGTCACGCGCCGCTCGCTGGCCGGGCTCGGCGTCGGAGTCGTCGCCATCGGCTTCGTCGTACAGCAGTTCCAGTCCCTGCGTCCGCACCTGTGGCCGGCCGAGACCCGGAGGAGCGCCACCGGATTCGACGACACCGTCAGCATGTGGGTCGGCAAAGGCTCCTACACCTCCACCGGCGCCCGCATCCCCGACCTGCTGTGCGGCGACCGGGCCGCGTGCGTCGCCCGCAACGACGTCGCCGGCGTCTACCTCGACTACCACCCCGCCTCCCACTTCTGGCCCCTCCAGCTCGTGGAGACCGGGATCGTGCTCGCCCTCGCCGCGGTGGCCGTACTGATCGCGTTCACCCTCCTCAACCGCCGTACGGGAGCCGCCGCATGACCACCACCACCGCGCTCACGGCCCCCGCCAGACCCCGGCGCACCGGCGCCGTCCGGGGCCTCGTCCGGGCCACACTCCGCCTGCACCGCTCGGCGCTCTGGTTCTGGCTGATGCTGGTCACCGTGGCCGCCGGAGCACTGCTGTGGCTGTACGGATACGCGCTCGACGCGGCCTTCGCCGAGTTCACCAGGGCCGGCTGCCACGAGGGGGGCGTGCGACGGGCCTGCGAGTACTCCGTGTCCGATTTCCACTCCCTGGGCACCACCGAGGCCGTCGGCAGAAACCTGATCGGTCTGGTCCCCCTCCTCACCGCCGTCTGGGCGGGCGGTGCCCTGATCGGCCGGGAACTGGAGAAGGGCACCGCTCAGCTGGCCTGGACCCAGTCGGTCTCCCCGGCCCGCTGGCTGGCCGCCCAGCTCGCCGTACCGGCCGCGCTGCTCGTCACCGGCACCGGCCTCCTCACCCTCCTGCACCGCCTGATGTGGGACAAGCACGCCGCGCTGTGGGGGTCGATGGGCACCTGGGAGTGGCAACAGAGCAGCTACTACACCGCCAACGGCACCCTCTCCCCCGCGTACGCCCTGCTCGGCCTGGCCGTGGGCGCCCTCGCGGGCATGGTGGTACGACGCTCGCTGGCCGCCGTCGGCATCGCCGCCGTGTCCCTGATGACCCTCATGAGCGTCCTCGGCGACCTGCGCCCGCATCTGTGGCCGGTCGAGACCGTGACCCGGAGGGCCGGCTACCCGCAGGTGACCGGCATGGTCGTCCGCGACGGTGTCATCACCTCCACCGGGTCCCGCGTACCGGACCCGTACTGCAACTACACCGAGTGCCGCGCCACCCGTGACGTCGTCGGCTACTTCCGCGACTACCACCCGGCCTCCCACTTCTGGCCCCTCCAGCTCGTGGAGACCGGGATCGTCCTCGCCCTCGCCGCCGCCGCGACGGCCGCCGCCTTCTGGCTGCTGCGCCGCCGCACGGTCTGACCGCAGGGCCGCCCGACCCGCGTATGCCCCTTCCACAGGGGAGAAGGGGCATACGCACCCCCCGGTGGCCATCCGCTCGCGCCCCGCCCACCCCCGCGAGCCGCCCCCCGATATCCCGCACGTCATGTCCCCGTAACCAGTGATTCAGCCGGGCTTGCGAGGCTCACCCAATGACGCCCGCCGTGCCTGAGCCTTCGCCGCCCCCCGAGGGCACCAACGGGACCGGAGCCGACCGGATCGCCCCCGCCGCGCTCCCGCCCGCACGCTCCGACGCGCCCGTACCGGGCGAGGCGCGGAACAATGGGGTCATGAGCCAGCCAAACGCCCAGTCGCAGGTACAGCACGCGCAGCCGTCCGTCGGTTCCCTGACGTCCCACCGCCCGCACACGGTGTCGGCCGTGGTCTCCGACCTGGAACCCGACATCGACGCCGACCTCGACGAGTACGAGGAGGCACCCTACGACGGCGAGCTGCTGCCGCAGGGCCGCTTCCTCGACCGGGAGCGCAGCTGGCTCGCGTTCAACGAGCGGGTGCTGGAACTGGCCGAGGATCCCAATACGCCCCTTCTCGAACGGGCTAACTTTCTCGCGATCTTCGCCAGCAACCTGGACGAGTTCTTCATGGTCCGGGTGGCCGGCCTGAAGCGCCGGATAGCCACCGGCGTGGCCACCCGTTCGGCGTCCGGTCTCCAGCCCCGCGAGGTGCTGGAGATGATCTGGGCCCGCTCCCGCGAGCTGATGGCCCGGCACGCCGCCTGCTACCAGGAGGACGTGGCTCCGGCGCTCGCCGAGGAGGGCGTGCATCTCGTCCGCTGGAGCGAGCTGACGGAGAAGGAACAGGCCCGCCTGTTCACCCTCTTCCGCCACCAGATCTTCCCGGTCCTCACCCCGCTGGCCGTCGACCCGGCGCACCCCTTCCCGTACATCTCGGGTCTCTCCCTGAACCTCGCGGTGATCGTCCGCAACCCGGTGAGCGGACACCGCCACTTCGCGCGCGTGAAGGTGCCGCCGCTGCTGTCCCGCTTCCTGGAGGCCTCCCCGAGCCGGTACGTGCCCATCGAGGACGTCATCGCCGCGCACCTCGAAGAGCTGTTCCCCGGCATGGAGGTCCTGGAGCACCACGCCTTCCGCCTCACCCGCAACGAGGACCTGGAGGTCGAGGAGGACGACGCCGAGAACCTCCTCCAGGCCCTGGAGAAGGAACTGATGCGGCGCCGCTTCGGGCCGCCGGTGCGCCTGGAGGTCGAGGAGTCCATCGACCGGTACGTACTCGACCTGCTGGTACGGGAGTTGAACATCACCGAGGCGGAGGTGTACCCGCTGCCGGGTCCCCTCGACCTCACCGGCCTCTTCGGCATCTCCTCCCTCGACCGGCCCGAGCTGAAGTTCCCCAAGTTCATCGCCGGCACCCACCGCGACCTGGCCGAGGTCGAGTCGTCGTCCGCGCCGGACATCTTCGCGGCCCTGCGCGAACGGGACGTCCTGCTCCACCACCCGTACGACAGCTTCTCCACCTCCGTCCAGGCCTTCCTGGAGCAGGCGGCGCTCGACGACGACGTCCTCGCCATCAAGCAGACCCTGTACCGGACCTCGGGCGACTCCCCGATCGTGGACGCCCTGATCGAGGCCGCCGAGGCCGGCAAGCAGGTCCTCGTCCTCGTCGAGATCAAGGCCCGCTTCGACGAGCAGGCCAACATCAAGTGGGCGCGGAAGCTGGAGGCGTCCGGCTGCCACGTCGTGTACGGCCTCGTCGGCCTGAAGACCCACTGCAAGCTGTCCCTGGTGGTCCGCCAGGAGGGCGACACACTGCGCCGCTACTCCCACGTCGGCACCGGCAACTACCACCCCAAGACGGCCCGCCTCTACGAGGACCTGGGCCTGCTGACGGCGGACCAGCAGGTGGGCGCGGACCTGTCGGACCTGTTCAACCGGCTGTCCGGCTACTCCCGCCGGGAGACGTACCGCCGTCTCCTGGTGGCCCCCAAGTCCCTGCGGGACGGCCTGATCTCACGGATCAACAAAGAGGTCCAGCACCACCGTGCCGGACGCCCCGCGTACGTCCGTATCAAGGTCAACTCGATGGTGGACGAGGCCCTCATCGACTCCCTCTACCGCGCCTCCCAGGCAGGCGTCCCGTGCGACATCTGGGTCCGCGGCATCTGCGCCGTACGGCCAGGAGTCCCGGGTCTCTCCGAGAACATCCGGGTCCGTTCGGTCCTCGGCCGCTTCCTCGAACACTCCCGGGTCTTCGTCTTCGGCAACGGCGGCGAACCCGAGGTGTGGTTCGGCAGCGCCGACATGATGCACCGCAACCTCGACCGCCGCATCGAGGCACTCGTCAGGGTCACGGACCCGGCCCACCGGGCCTCGATCAACCGGATGCTGGAAGCCGGCATGTCCGACACCACGCAGTCCTGGCACCTGGGCCCGGACGGCGAATGGACCCGGCACGCGACGGACTCCGAGGGCCACCCACTGCGGAACGTCCAGGAGATGCTCATAGACGCCCGGAGGCGTAGGCGTGGCACAGCGACACCTTGACCCGACCGACCCCACGACGGCCGGACCCGCCGAACCCGTGACCCCCGACGCCCTGGCGGACTACCTGCGGGCGCAGGCGACGGAGTTCCTCCGCGCCCTGCGCCTGCACAGGGAGTCGGGCACGGGTACGGCACACACGGGCTCCTCCCCCGGAGGGGAGCCCGTGGACGCGGCCCGCGCCCTGCGCCACTCGGCCCGCCGCATCACAGGCACCCTCCACACCTTCCGCCCCCTCCTCGACCCCACCTGGTCGGAGACGCTGCACCCCGAACTGGCCTGGCTGTCGGGCACGTTGGCGAGGGAACACGCCTACGCGGCCCGCCTGGAACGCCTGCTGCTGGCCCTGCAGCGGCTGTCGGGGGCACCGCCTTTCCCGAAGCAGGCGGCGGCAGGACCCGGCAACGCCGGACCCCGGTCCCACCCGGCGCCCGCACCGGACCGCAGCAACCTGACCGTGGGCGCCGCGAAAGCGGGCGCCCTGCTGGAACGCCAACTGACCCTGGCCCGCACCCGATCCCACTCGGAAGCCCTGCAAGCCCTGGGATCCAGCCGCTTCCACGCGGTGGCCGACAACGTCGCGGTCCTCGCCAGCGAAGTCCCCCTCACCCCCGCCGCCACGACCACCCCCACCGACCTGCGCCCCCTCGCCGCCGCAGCTCATGAACGCCTCTGCGCCGCCGTCACCGCCCTCCCCCTCCTCACCGCCGGGCACCCCTACAACGCCGAGGCCCTCGTCCACGGCCTCTCCCTCGACCCGGCCCCCCACCCCCAGGACGCCCCCTGGCACCACGTACGCCTCCTCCTGCGCCTGCGCCACTACGCCTACGAGCTGCTGGAGGGCGACGCGGCCCGGGACGGCCTCGGCGGGCGGATGCCGGCGGCCGGCGCGGCCCTCAACCGGCACCGGGACGCCTCCGAGGCCGCCGCGGCGGCGGCAGCGGCGGCCCGCACCCCACGTATCGCCCCGGCGACGGCGTACGCGCTCGGTGTGCTCCACGCCGACCAGCGCCACGAGGTGGAGGCCGCGCGGTTCGCCTTCCAGCAGTCCTGGGAGATGAAGGCGGTGAGCACCGGATGACGTACGAGGTGACACCCACCGACGAACCACCCGACGAAGCACCCGACGAGCGCCCTGTGCTGGCGGCGGGCTGCGTCCTGTGGCGCCGCTCGCCCGTGGACGGCGGCCTGGAGATCTGCCTCGTCCACCGCCCGAAGTACGACGACTGGTCGCACCCGAAGGGCCGGCTGAAGCGCGACGAGGAGACACTCGCCGCCGCGCTGCGCGAGGTCGAGGAGGAGACGGGCTACGAGGCCGCCCCCGGCACCCCCCTCACCACGTCCCACTACGAGGTCAACGGCCGCCCCAAACAGGTGAGTTACTGGGCGGCGGAGGCGGTGTCCGGCGCGTTCGCCCCGAACGACGAGGTCGACCTCATCCTGTGGCTGCCCCCGGCGGCGGCCCGCGAACGCCTCACCCAGCCACGCGACAAGGACCTGGTCGACGAGCTGTCGGCCCTGCCGCGGAGGTAGGCCGAAGCAGCGCGGCTAGGGCCTGTCGTCCTCATGTCCCTTGCCGTCCGTCCGGGCCAGACTGCGGGCCCGGCGGGCCGGCCCGCGCCACCCGCAGACACATCTGGCGAAGCAGAACGGCCCGTGCTCCACCATGGATACGGAGTGCTCTTCGGGCAACTGGGAGAATTCGCTTCGGTCGTGCTGCGCCACGCCCACCACGGTACCCATCCCCGGGTAAAACACTGGTATACGCGTGACAACCTCCCCCAACCCTCGTTAAGCGGAAGGACGGAGGCCGTGGACCGACGGCCCTGCTTGGGGGTGGGCGGCGATGGAACGGCGGCGACACTGGCGCGGCGGCGGGGCGGTCGTCATGGCCGCCGCGACGGCCGGTCTGCTGATCTGCGCCACCGGCTGCACACGCGCCGGCGAAGCCGCCACCGCGGACGCCCGCCCGGCCGGCGACGCGGTCCGCGTCCTGCACCGGGCAGCCGCGGTGCTGGTCGACGCGGGCACCTCCAGAACCACCACCTCGATGGAGATGGCCACCGGCGGCACCCGCGTCACCATCCGGGGCGAGGGCGTCTACGACTACGGCAGGCAGCTCGGCCGCCTGCGGGTCATGCTCCCCCAGGACCCGGCGGGCGCCAGCCCGCACCGCCCGATCACCGAACTCCTCGCCCCAGGAGCCCTGTTCATGAAGAACCGGGGTGCGGGCGTCCCCGCCGACAAGTGGGTACGGGTGGACACGGCGACCCTGTCCGACGGCAACCTGGTGACGGGCGGGGCCACCGACCCGTTCGCCGCCGCCGAGGTCCTGCGCGGGACGCGCGAGGCGACCTACGTCGGCCGAACCCGGATCACCGGCACCGAGGTACGGCACTACCGGGGCACCGCCGACCTCGCCGAGGCCGCGAAGAACGCCTCATCCGGCAACAGGGGCCCGCTGGCGGCGGCGGCGAAAGGGTTCGCCACCGCCCAGGTCCCCTTCGATGCCTACCTCGACGACGAGGGCCGCATCCGCAAGCTGCTGCACCGGTTCAGCTTCGTCAACGGGCAGCAGAAGGGCACGGTCGCGGTCGCCTCGACGACGCTGCTGTACGACTTCGGGGCCCCCGTGCACGTACGGCTGCCGCGCCCGGCGGACATCTACGCGGGCCGGATCGCCGAACAGTGAGACTGTCGTACGGAAAACCGGGAAGGCGAGGCGAGCGAGCCGTGCGAGCAACCCGGGACGACCCGGCTGCGTCCGCCGTAGCGCAAGGACTAGCCCGTCCGTGCCATGCGCGGTGCGTGGCCCGCTCCCTACTCTAGGAAGCGGTGACGGCAGAGAAGAGGTGATGCACGTGGCTCCGGTCGGCGGTACGGCAGTTCAGGACCACGTGGCCCTCGCCGAGATCGAGCTGTGCGGAGATCTGATCATCGCGGCCTCGGCGGCCGGCGAGGAGCGGCTCAGCCTGGAGAGCATCGACGAGGTGCTGCGCGTGGCGGAGGAGCGCGAGGGACGCAAGGTCACGTCGGCTGGCTGAAAACCGACGGACGCAACGGGGTCGGCCGAAGGGCTCAGGTACGCAGCAGACGACCGATCGCCTTGGTCGCCTCCTCCACCTTCGCGTCGATCTCGGTACCGCCCTTGAGGGCCGCGTCCGCGACACAGTGCCGCAGGTGTTCCTCCAGGAGCTGGAGCGCGAAGGACTGCAGAGCCTTGGTGGACGCCGAGACCTGGGTGAGTATGTCGATGCAGTAGACGTCCTCGTCGACCATCCGCTGGAGCCCGCGGATCTGCCCCTCGATCCGGCGCAGCCGCTTCAGATGCTCGTCCTTCTGGTGGTGGTACCCGTGCACACCACGGTCGTGGTCGGTCACCACCACGGTCCCGGCGTCGGTCCCCACACCCGTCACCGCACCGGTCACCACGTCGGGCGTCTCCGCGCCGGCCTCGGTGGTCGTCATCGCGTCCTCCCGTTGAACACCGTTGAACAAACATCAGACACAAAAGCGTCAATATACCCCTGCCGGGTATATCGTAACCAACTTTGCTGGGTATAGGCCGGTGTAGACCACCGTGCAGTCCACTCTGGCCGATGGGCGACACTGGGGGGCGACCCGTTAGCCGTGGCCGGATGTTGCGCCTAGCATCAGCCTGACCGAATCCGAAGGACTCCGAGGACCTCACGTGCGATTTCGTCTGACCCCCAGGGAGACGAGCTTCTACGACATGTTCGCCGCGTCAGCGGACAACATCGTCACGGGCTCGCGACTCCTCATGGAACTGCTCGGGGCGGACGCCTCCGGCCGGGCCGAGATCGCAGAGCGTATGCGTGCCGCGGAACACGCCGGCGACGACGCCACACACGCGATCTTCCACCAGCTGAACTCCTCGTTCATCACACCGTTCGACCGCGAGGACATCTACAACCTCGCCTCCCTGCTCGACGACATCATGGACTTCATGGAGGAGGCCGTCGACCTGGTCGTCCTCTACAACGTGGAGGAGCTGCCCAAGGGCGTCGACCAGCAGATCGAGGTCCTGGCGCGGGCGGCCGAACTGACGGCGGAGGCGATGCCCAACCTCCGCACGATGGAGAACCTCACGGAGTACTGGATCGAGGTGAACCGCCTGGAGAACCAGGCGGACCAGATCCACCGGAAGCTTCTCGCCCACCTGTTCAACGGCAAGTACGACGCGATCGAGGTGCTGAAGCTCAAGCAGATCGTGGACGTGCTGGAGGAGGCGGCCGACGCCTTCGAGCACGTGGCGAACACGGTGGAGACCATCGCCGTCAAGGAGTCCTGACCCCTTCATGGACACCTTCGCACTGATCGTGACCATTGGCGTCGCGCTCGGATTCACATACACGAACGGCTTCCACGACTCGGCGAACGCGATCGCGACGTCCGTGTCGACCCGCGCGCTGACACCCCGCGCCGCGCTGGCCATGGCCGCCGTGATGAACATGGTCGGCGCGTTCCTGGGCAGCGGCGTCGCCAAGACGGTCAGCGAGGGCCTGATCGAGACGCCCGAGGGCTCCTCGGGCATGGCGATCCTGTTCGCGGCGCTGGTCGGCGCGATCACCTGGAACCTGATCACCTGGTACTTCGGACTCCCCTCGTCCTCCTCGCACGCGCTGTTCGGCGGCATGGTCGGGGCGGCACTGGCGGGCGGCACGAAGGTCTACTGGGACGGCGTCCTGGAGAAGGTCGTCATCCCGATGTTCATCTCCCCGGTGGTGGGCCTCCTGGCCGGCTACCTGGTCATGACGGCGATCATGTGGATCTTCCGCCGCTCCAACCCGCACAAGGCCAAGCGCGGCTTCCGTATCGCACAGACGGTGTCGGCCGCGGGCATGGCCCTGGGTCACGGCCTCCAGGACGCCCAGAAGACGATGGGCATCGTGGTGATGGCCCTGGTCATCGCCGACGTCGAGGACTACGGCGACCCGATCCCGGTCTGGGTCAAGATCGCCTGCGCGGTGATGCTCTCCCTGGGCACGTACGCGGGCGGCTGGCGCATCATGCGCACCCTGGGCCGCAAGATCATCGAGCTGGACCCGCCCCAGGGCTTCGCGGCGGAGACCACGGGCGCGTCGATCATGTTCGCCACGGCCTACCTCTTCAAGGCCCCGGTCTCCACGACCCACGTCATCACCTCGGCGATCATGGGCGTGGGCGCGACGAAGCGGGTGAAGGCGGTGCGGTGGGGGATCGCCAAGAACATCGTCATGGGCTGGTTCATCACGATGCCTGCCGCCGCGCTGGTGGCTGCCGCCGGCTATGGGGTCGTGTACTTGGCGGTCCTGTAGCTGGAACCCGGTGATGGTGTGGCCGTCACTGGGGGCTGCCGCCCCCAGACCCCCGCTCCGGCCCTGAACGGGCCTTGTCCTCAATCGCCGGACGGGCTAGGGGTGCGGGCCGGGCCGGAGGTGGAGGTGGAGGCCGGGAGTCGTTCGTACACCGTCACCCGGCGGCCTCTGACCTGTTCGTCGGCCACCGCCGTGAAGTACTTCGCCAGCACGGACATCTTCATCCGGTCCCGCTTCGCCGTCACCGGTCTCGCCACCCCCGTCGCGTCCGTCACCAGCAGGATCCGCTGCTGGGACAGCATCGCGGCACGTATGCGGGCCGGGGCCGCCTCCACACCTTTCAGTGTCCCGGACGACACCGGGCTCTCCGCGAGAGCTATGTCCCACAGACCCGTAAAGGCCCCGGGAGAGACCGACTTGGTGTCCCGCCGTGCCGCCGGGACGAAGAGCACCGCGCTCCCGGGCTCCTTCATCCGCCGCACGTTCGACGCTGTCGCCATGACGTCGTCCACCCGGCTCGCCGGGGACCGCTTGGCCAGTGACTGCGGCAGCAGTGCGACCATCGCCACGGCCAGCACCACCGGGAGGATCCAGTTCGACGCTCGCGGGAACCGGGGGCCCGCCGCCCGTAACGCCGAGCCGACGACCGTACCGATCAGCAGTGCCAGCCCCAACAGGCTGAAGAGGACGTACCGGTCAAGGAACAGCGGCTGGATCAGGGAGAGGCCGACCAGGCCGATCTGCGGCACCACGAGCAACGGCAGCCCGACAGCCGCCACCGACAGCCGGCCCACCCGGGGCCGGTCCAGCAGCGCGCCGACGCCGCCGATCAGCAGCAGGACGGCCGGGCCGATCAGCATGTGCCAGGTCAGCGGCGGGATCCAGGACAGTTGTGCTGACTGGCCGCTGCTGAAAAGGATCAGGGGCAGCGCACAGACCGTGGCGACCGCGGAGGCCGCCGTCCACCGTGCCCACACTCCGCGCCCTGCCCGGGTCCAGAGCAGGGTCGCCAGGTGCGCCGGCAGAATCATGAGCGAGAGCCAGTTCAGCAGCGCGCACATCAGGACAGCGCCGCCGTAGGCAACCCAGTACGCCGCCCGGACACGCCCCTGGAGCAGGCTCACCAGGAGCAGGGTGGAGATCGCGGCCCCCGCTGCGACCAGCGCGTACGGCCGGCCCTCCTGAAGATGGAACTGCACGGCCGGAAGCAGCCCGAACGCCGTCCCGCCCGCCAGGCCCACCCGCCTGTCGGCCAGCCGTCGGCCGACAACCGCGACGCAGGCCGCCGCCCCCGCCATGGCCAGCACCGAGGGCAGCCGCAGGGTGGTGGTGCCGGGCCCGAAAATCTCGAACAGGCCGTGCATCAGCAGGTAGTAGCAGCCGTGTACGACGTCGACGTTGCCCAGCATGTGCCAGATCTCGGCCGTGGAGCGCTGGGCCACCTGCCAGGTCGCGGCCTCGTCCCGCCACACGCTGCCCTGCCGCGACAGCCCCCACAGGCCTAAGGCAAGGGTCCACAGCATCGGGACGAGCCAGACGGCCGTATGACGACGTCTGGAGTCCGCGGAAAATCCCGCGGGCCTCGTTCCGGCCCCCTGACGACGGTGCGGCGAACGGACCTTGACCAGTTCACTGACCACGAAACGTACACACCGTAGACCCCCCTACGCGGCTTCCCCCCTGAAAGCCGACGCGATCGAGGATGCCATCCCGGCCTCGCCTTGTCCCGCCCTTGTCACGTACGACGGGCCCGCCCCCGGAATTCCAGGGGCGGGCCCTATTCGGCCTCGCGGTGGCACCGCCATGCAGCACCGCGAGGGGTCTTGAAGCAGACAGGGAGGAGACGGCTCAGCCGAAGCGGCCCGAGATGTAGTCCTCCGTCGCCTGGACCGACGGGTTGGAGAAGATGCGCTCCGTGTCGTCGATCTCGATCAGCTTGCCGGGCTGGCCGACCGCCGCGAGGTTGAAGAACGCCGTCTTGTCCGACACACGCGCCGCCTGCTGCATGTTGTGCGTCACGATGACGATCGTGAACCGTTCCTTCAGCTCCCCGATCAGGTCCTCGATCGCGAGCGTGGAGATCGGGTCGAGGGCCGAGCAGGGCTCGTCCATCAGCAGCACCTTGGGCTCGACGGCGATCGCACGCGCGATGCACAGACGCTGCTGCTGGCCGCCCGACAGACCCGAACCGGGCTTGTTCAGGCGGTCCTTGACCTCGTTCCAGAGGTTCGCGCCCTTCAGCGACTTCTCCACGATGTCGCTCAGCTCGGACTTCTTGTACGAGCCGTTCAGCCGCAGCCCCGCCGCCACGTTGTCGTAGACGGACATCGTCGGGAAGGGGTTCGGGCGCTGGAAGACCATGCCGACCTCACGCCGCACGGACACCGGGTCGACCCCGGGGCCGTACAGGTTCTCGTCGTCGAGCATGACCTTGCCGTCGACGCGCCCGCCGGGCGTGACCTCGTGCATGCGGTTCAGGGTGCGCAGGAAGGTGGACTTGCCGCAGCCGGAAGGGCCGATGAAGGCCGTCACCGAGCGCGGTTCGACCGTCATCGAGATGTCCTCGATCGCACGGAAGGAGCCGTAGTAGGCGCTGAGGCCGCTTACGTCGATTCGCTTGGCCATGGGATATCACTGCTTCTTTCGAGGGGTCGGCCGGCCATCGAACCGGTCGGCTACAGGTCGCTGTCGTATGGCCGCGTCAGCGACCTGTCTTCGGAGCCTTCCAGCGGGCGATACCGCGAGCTCCGAGGTTGAGGATCATCACGAAGGCGATCAGCGTGAGCGACGCCGCCCAGGCTCGGTCGTACGCCGCCTCCGCACCACCGCTGTTCGCGTACTGCTGGTAGATGTACAGCGGCAGCGAGGCCTGCGCACCCTCGAACGGGTTGTTGTTGATGAAGGGGTTGCCGAAGACCAGGAGCAGCACCGGAGCCGTCTCGCCGGCGATACGCGCCACCGCCAGCATGATGCCGGTGGTGATACCGCCGATGGCGGTCGGCAGGACCACCTTCAGGATGGTGCGCCACTTCGGGATGCCGAGCGCGAGAGACGCCTCGCGCAGCTCGTTCGGTACGAGCTTCAGCATCTCCTCCGTCGAACGGACGACCACCGGCATCATCAGGATCGCCAGGGCCAGCGAGCCGGCGAAGCCGAACGGCTGCATGTCGAACTGCAGCATGAGGCTCAAGATGAAGAGGCCGGCGACGATCGACGGGATGCCCGTCATGACGTCCACGAAGAACGTGACCGCCCTGGCCAGCGAGCCGCGCCCGTACTCCACCAGGTAGATCGCGGTGAGTACGCCGATCGGCGCGCCCATCGCGGTGGCCAGTCCGACCTGCTCCAGGCTGCCGATGATGGCGTGGTAGATGCCACCGCCCGGCTCGCTGTCGGCGACGACGCCCATCGAGTGCGTCAGGAAGAAGACGTCGAGGACCTTCACACCGCGCGAGACGGTCGTCCACAGCAGGGAGACCAGCGGCACCAGGGCGAGCAGGAAGGCGACCCAGACCAGCGAGGTGGCGATGCGGTCCTTGGCCTGGCGCTTGCCCTCGACGCTCGTGGCGATGACGTACGTACCGACGACGAAGAGGATCGCGGCGATCAGGCCCCACTGGATGCTGCTGTCCAGCCCGGCGGCGAAGCTGATGCCGATCCCGAGGGCGACGGATCCGCCGGCCAGGGCCCAGGGGAACCACTTGGGGAGCCTGGCGCCCTGCAGGGTGCTGGGGCTCTTCTCGGCTACGACGGTGCTCATGCGTTGGCCCCCGAGTACTCGGCGCGGCGGGCGATGATCGCGCGGGCCGCGCCGTTGACCACCAGAGTGATGACGAACAGGACCAGACCGGAGGCGATGAGCGCGTCACGGCCGTACTCCGACGCCTCACCGAACTTGGCGGCGATGTTCTGCGCGAAGGTGCCGCCGCCCGGGTCGAGCAGGCTGGTCTGGATGAGGAAGCTCGGGGACAGGACGGTGGCGACGGCCATCGTCTCGCCCAGCGCGCGGCCGAGGCCGAGCATCGACGCGGAGATCACACCGGAGCGGCCGAAGGGCAGCACCGCCATGCGGATGACCTCCCAGCGCGTGGCGCCGAGGGCCAGCGCGGCCTCCTCGTTCATCCGCGGGGTCTGCCGGAACACCTCACGGCTGACGTTCGTGATGACGGGGAGGATCATGATCGCGAGCAGGATGCCCACGGTCAGCATCGAGCGGGGCGCGCCCTCTTCCCAGGAGAAGACGCCGGTCCAGCCGAGGTAGTCGTTCAGCCAGCCGAACAGCCCGTTCATGTTCGGCACGAGGATCATGGCGCCCCACAGGCCGTACACGATGGACGGTACGGCGGCGAGCAGGTCGATCACGTAGGCGATCGGGCCGCTCAGCCTGCGCGGGGCGTAGTGCGTGAGGAACAGCGCGATGGCGACGGCGACCGGGACCGCGATGGCCATGGCGATGATCGAGGAGACCACCGTGCCGAAGGCCAGGACCGCGATGCCGAACACCGGCGGGTTGAGGTTGGCGTTCCACTCGAAGGTGGTGAGGAAGTTGCCCTCGTCCTTGTTGATCGCGATGACCGCGCGATAGGTGAGGAAGATCGCGATCGCGGCCATGATCGCCAGCAGCAGGATGCCCGAGCCACGGGAGAGACCGAGGAAGATCCGGTCACCGAGGCGGGTGGCGCCACGGGCGGCGCGCTTCTCCTCGACCGTGGGCGGCTGGGGGGCGGCGGGTGGGGTGGTGTCTGGGTTCTTGGTGGTTATGTCCATCGGGTTCTCCGGTCTGCGGGGCCGCACCCGGGGATGCGGCTCCTGGCGGCGGTGCACCGGACGGTGCGGCCGGGTCCCCCCAGGTGGCGGGACCCGGCCGCACGCTCAGATCAGGCCAGGCTCTCGACGGTGGTCCGAACCTTGGCGATGATCTCGGCGGGGATCGGCGCGTAGTCGATCCCGCTCAGGATTCCCTGACCCTCTTCGCTGGTGATGTAGCGGAGGAAGGCCTTCGTGGCGGGCAGGGTGTCCGCCTTGTTGCCCTTGTCGCAGGCGATCTCGTACGTCACCAGGGTGATCGGGTACGCACCCTCGGCCTTGGTCTTGTAGTCCAGCTTCAGCGACAGGTCGCTGCCGGTGCCGACCACCTGGGCGGCCGCGATGGCCTTGGTGGCGGAGTCCGAGGAGGGCTTGACCGGGGCGCTGGCGCCGGTCTCGATGCCCACGGTCGACAGGTCCTTGGCGTACGACAGCTCCATGTAGCCGATCGCGCCCTCGGTCTGCTTGACCTGCGCCGCGATGCCGCTGGAACCGGAGGCCGCCTGGCCGCCCTTCGCCTGCCAGGCCTTGCCGCCCTCGTACTTCCAGTTCTCGGGGGTGGTGGCGATCAGGTACTTGGTGAGGTTGTCCGTGGTGCCGGAGTCCTCGGAGCGGTGGAAGGCCTGGATCTTGGTGCTGGGCAGCTTCGCGTCCGGGTTCAGCGCCTTGATCGCGGCGTCGTCCCAGGTCTTGATCTTGCTGTCGAAGATCTTCGCGAGGGTGGGCGCGTCCAGGACGAGGTTGTCGACACCCGGGAGGTTGTAGGCGAGCGCGATGGCTCCGCCGACCGCCGGGAGGTCGATGCCCGTGCCGCCGGTGCAGACCTGCTTGGAGGCGGTGACCTCGTCGGGCTTCAGCGCCGAGTCCGAACCGGCGAAGGCGACCGTGCCCTGCGTGAACGCGGTGACGCCGGCGCCCGAGCCGCCGCCCTTGTAGTTGATCTGCACGCCGGGGCAGGCGGCCGTGAAGGCCTTGACCCAGGCGTCGATCGCGTTCTTCTGCGCGGAGGAGCCGTCGGCCAGCAGCTGGCCCTTGGCGTCGTCACACTTGATGGTGCTGTTGGCCGCGGTGGAGGCGCCGCCGCTGGCGTCCGTGCCGGTGCCGGTGTCGTCGGAGCCGCACGCCGTGAGGGCCAGGGCGCCGGAGACGGCGAGAGCACCGAGGGTGAGGGCACGCCGGTTCATGCGCTGAAGCTTCACTGTCGGGTGTTTCCTTCCAGGAGCCGCCGACCTGAATTCGGCGGCGTGCGAGGTCGCGAAGTATGGGCGATGCCGGGGCACCCAGGAGGGCACACGCAGCACCGGTAAGGCCGAAAGTAGGCAGAACAGGTGAAGCCACCTACGGGCGCGGGTGAACGGCGGGTGAACCCCTGCGGTCGGTGCGGTGAGGTAACGGAATGCTCACGGGGAGAACACGTGTGGGTCCCGACGCGCGGATCGGCCCCGGTCGCCCGGATTCTGTTGTACAAGCCCGGAATACCGCCTTCCCCTTCCTTCCGCAAACGCGGCGGGCGACGGAACCCACGATGCCTGGAACCCGTCTCGTTCGAGGGGAGCCGACACGGGCTCAGACGGAGGAACCCGGGGGGGCCGAGGAACCGTGACACCGAGGAGCACCATGCACCGGCGTACGTTCATGGGAGGCGGCGTGGCCGCCCTGGCCGCGATGACGACAGCGGCGTGCACGGGCGCCAAGGGGGACAGCGCGGAGGGCACGACCGCCTCCACCGGGGGAACGACCTCCCTCAGCGCGACGAGCGCCTCGGCCCCCGCCAACTGGACGGCCCTCGGCCGGGACCTCGACGGCCCGCTCATCCGCCCCGGCGACGCCTCGTGGGCCGCGGCCCGGCAGCTCTACAACACCCGCTTCGACGGACTGAAGCCGGCCGCGGTGGCGTACGTCGCCCACGCCGACGACATCCGTACGGTCCTGTCGTACGCCCGTGCCCATTCCGTCCCCGTGGCCATCCGCAACGGCGGCCACTCCTACGCGGGCTGGTCCTCGGGCAACGGCCGCCTGATCGTGGACGTGTCGAAACTGAACCGCGTCAGGGCGAGCGGCGGCACGGCGGTGGTGGGAGCGGGCTCGAAACTGATCGACGTCTACCGGGCCCTGACCGCGAAGGGCGTCACGATCCCGGCGGGCTCGTGCCCGACGGTGGGGGTGTCGGGCCTGACGCTGGGCGGCGGCCACGGAGTGGTGTCCCGTGCGTACGGCTTGACCTGCGACAGCCTCACCCAGGCCACGCTGATCACGGCGGACGGCCGCGAACTGACGGCGAACGCCACCACGAACAAGGACCTGTTCTGGGCCCTGCGAGGCGCGGGCAACGGCAACTTCGGCGTGGTCACGGAACTCCACTTCCGCACACACCCCGCCCCCCAGGCGGTGGCGGCGTACATGTCCTGGCCGTGGCGGAAGGCGGCGGCGGTGATGAAGGCCTGGCAGGAGTGGGGCCCGACGCAGCCGGACGAGATCTGGTCGTCCCTGCACGTGGCGAACACGGCCGGCGGCACCCCGACCATCTCCATCTCGGCGTTCTCCCTGGGCACGTACACGGAACTGCAGAACGCGGTGGACCGCCTGGCGGACAGAATCGGTTCCCCGGCCACGAGCGTCTCGCTGAAGCGCCGCTCGTACGAGGAGGCGATGGAGGTGTACGCGGGCTGCTCGTCCTTCGCGACGGACGCGCAGTGCCACCTGCCGGGCCGAACCCCGGGCCGCTCCCCGCAGGGCGCACTCGGCAGGGAGACATACGCGGCCCGCTCGGACTTCTTCGACCGCTCCCTCTCCACGGCAGGCATCCAGACCCTCCTGACCCGCATCACCTCGGTCCAGGGCGGCTCGGGCAGCATCGCGTTCACGGCGCTCGGGGGCGCGGTGAACCGGGTCTCGCCCACGGCGACGGCATTCGTCCACCGGCGCAGCCGCATGCTGGCCCAGTACATCGTGTCCTGGCGCGCGGGTACGGAGGGCAGGGCGGCCCAGTCCTGGCTGACCTCGGCCCACCACGCCATGGCCCCGTACGCCTCGGGCGCCGCCTACCAGAACTACACGGACCCGACCCTGACGAACTGGCGCAAGGCGTACTACGGCGACGCGGCGACCCGCCTCCAGCGGCTGAAGCATCAGTACGACCCGAACCGGGTCTTCACGTTCCCGCAGGCGCTGTAGCGAGGCCGGCGCATTTCAGCCCGTCCGGCGTTTGAGGACGGGGCCCCTTCAGGGCCGAAGCGGGGGTCTGGGGGCGGCAGCCCCCAGGAACAGGATGGGACGGGTAGGGGCGGCGGGGGCGAACCCCCAGGCGGCTACGCCGCCAAATCCCGCTCTCCGGCCCCAGCCCCGGCCTCGGCCGCCCGAGCCCCCGGAACCACAGCAGCCCCACCACCCACACCCGAGCCCGCCCTCCGAGCCCGAATCAACACCCGGCCCCACCCCGACCCCTCGACAGCCCGGGTCACCGGAGTAAGAAGCGCCATGGCCAGCGGCGACAACAACAACGCGACCGCGGTCCCCAGCGCGAACCCGCCCACCACATCGGTCGGGTAGTGCACCCCCATGTACACCCGGCAGAACCCCTCCACCAGCGCGAGCCCTATCCCCACCAGCCCGAACTTCCGGTTCGCCACGAACAGTCCGACCCCCATCGCCATGGTGATCGTCGCGTGATCGCTCACGAACGAGTAGTCGGTCTTCCCGGAGACAAGAACCTCAAGCCCCTGATGATCGAGAAACGGACGAGGCCGCTCCACGAACCCCCGTATCGGAATGTTCACGAGCACGGCGATGCCCGCGGCCAGCGGCGCCCAGATCAACGCGGCCACGGACACTGCCGCGTCGTCCCCGCCCCGCCGCCGCACACTCCACCAGCAGCACACCACGACAAGAACCATGGCGACCAACAGCCCGTACTCGCCCACGACCTCGACCACCCGGTCGAACCACCGGGGCGCGTCCTTGGCGAGACCATTGATGTCGTAGAGAAGGTCGACGTCGGGGTTCGACCCGGTTTCGGCGAGTCCAGCCATGGTGCTGCGGCCCCTTCGTCGTCATTTTCGAGCGCACTCATTCCATGCGCCGCTCCTGCTCACCCCGTGACGCAGGGACCCACCGCTTGACACGTGCCACACGTGACAAACGGAACACATCCGACACCCGATCCGGGCGTCGGCGAATCCGCTACTAGAACAGGAACGCACGGACTCCGTTTATACGTTCCACTCTCCACCGAATGATCACGCAGACGTTATCGAAGAGAGATGCATAGCCCCAGCTCAGGGGATGGTTTCACGCTGTGCTCACACCGCTGTGGGCAACGCTTTCGCGCCATCTTCGGTGACCCGCGTCGCCCCGAAGTAATCGGGGGTGTCGATCGGATCGAACCGAATGACCGCACCGGTCCGGGGCGCGTCAATCATGTAACCGCCGCCCACATAAATCCCGACATGCCGGATGGCCCGGGAGTTGGTGAGATCGTCGGAGAAGAAGACAAGGTCACCCGGCAGCAGTTCATCCCGCGAGGGATGCGCGCCGGCGTTGTACTGGTCGTTCGCAACGCGCGGCAGCTGGATGCCCACACTGTCGTACGCGGCCTGGGTGAGCCCGGAGCAGTCGAAGCGTCCGCCCTGCTCAGCGGTACCGGTGCCGCCCCAGAGGTAGGGCGTGCCGAGCTTCTCCTGGGCGTAGTTGATCGCCCCGGCAGCCTGCTCGGAGGGGTCGACACGTCCCACAGGAGCCGCAAAGCTCGTCTGCAGCGTGGTGATGGTCTTCACATAGTTCTGGGTCTCCGCATACGGCGGTACACCCCCGTATTTGATGACGGCGTACGCCCCCGCGTTGTAAGCGGCGAGCATGTTGTGCGTCGGGTCTCCGGGGGCGTCCTTCACGTAGGAGGCGAGCTCGCAGTCGTACGACGCGGCCGATGGAATCGCGTCATTCGGGTCCCATACGTCGCGGTCGCCGTCACCGTCGCCGTCGATTCCGTGCGAGGCCCAGGTTCCGGGGATGAATTGCGCTATCCCTTCCGCCTTTGCCGGACTCTTCGCATTCGGATTGAATCCGCTCTCCTGGTACAGCTGTGCGGCGAGCAGGGCGGGATTGATGGCGGGGCACAGATTGCCCCACTTCTGCACGAGCGCCGAATACGCGGCCGGCACGGCCCCCTTGGCCAGCGCGACGCTCCCGCTCCCGACCCCACCGGCAACGTTTCCGGCGACGAGATAGACGCCCACGACGAGCAGCATCACGAAGCTGAGGGTGCCCCCGACGGCCACGCTCGCCACGATCCATGCCTTACGCACCGTCAACCGCCCCTCACCGCCCGGGAGTACGCCCACGTCAGTGTAGAGGGGCTACCCACACCCGTCAGCGATCATGACGAAACGCGCCGCCGGGGTCACGGGGAGCCGGCGGATCCAGAGGCACGAGTGCCACCGGTGCCACCGGTGGCCGCCCGGTACAACGAAGCAGCCGCACTCCCGAGCACAGCGCTGTAGGACACGTCATCGGTCGAGCCCCCCTGCTCGAACCCGCCGAGCACGCCCACCACCTCCCCTTCCTCGTCCACCCAGGGACTCCCACTCGTCCCGTCGGTGAAGCCGGGACAGTCGATGCGCTGCTGCGTACGGCTCTGCGCGGTGGGCCGGTTGGTACAGCTGAGGGGCGTCTCCCGCACGTTGGGATACCCGGTGACGACGACGGAGCTGGCCCCGGTGGCCCGCCCGGGAACCAAGGGGTTGGCCCCCACGGCATCCTCAAGATCCTGCCCGTCCTTCGAGGCGACGACGGCAAAGGCGAAGTCGCTGTCCTCGTCGGAGCGATCGCTCCAGGCCCCCGGAACGAAGGTCCTGGTCACCCGCCACAGCCCGTAAGGCGCCCGCCCGTTCCGATACCCCGGCGCGAAGACGACATCGGTGTCCCCGTCCCCGCTCAGACAGTGGGCGGCGGTGAGTATCAGATCCCGTCCACCACTGCGCACGACGGAGGCCGTACAGAAGTGCCCGCCCTCCAGGTCGCCGCTGAACAGGGCCCCCACCCGGGCACTGCGCGGCACCGCACGGGCGGCACCGGCCGAACCGGCAACACCGAAGGGCTTGGTCACGGCACTGCCGTGGGCCGCACCGGAAGCAGAGGTGACGGCGAGCAGCGCGACAACGGGAAGCAGAGCGTGCCGCCGGTTGCCACGGGGACGAGTGAGGCGCTTCATCAGGGGCAACTGTGACGCGCGAACGCAAGAAGGGGTACGGCTGCTCGCTGAGAATTCTCCGTGAACCCGTAAAACGCGAACCCGCGAACCCGCGAAGAGGGTCATCCCCCGGATCTGGGAGCCGCCCGCGGAGCCTCGCCGTACACGGGAAAGCCGTCGGTCACGATCTCGACGCCGAACGGCTCGGGCAGCAGCACGGACTCCCCGAACTTGCCCGGCAGCACGTCACGGTAGGCGCCGTTGTCCGGGTCTGTATGCAGAGCCCAAGTGCCCTTCCTGGGATCGATGACAAAGAGAACAGGCACGCGAACGACGGCGTACCAGTCGGCCTTGTCTCTGATGTCCCGGGACTTCTCGGACTGGGAGATGACCTCGACGGCGAGTGCGGCGTCCGCGGCGTCGGCCAGCCAGTCGTCGTCCTCCTCCCATTCGACGGGAAGCACGATCAGGTCCGGCGTCGCGTAGTCGTCCGGATCCTCGGGCAGAGCGATCGAGGACACCTCGTACACATCCAGACCGTCAGGCAGAGCGACCGCCTCAAGCTGCCGACGCACCTGCTTGACCACACCCGCGTGTTTTCCACGCGGAGTAGGTGACATCACGAGCTTTCCTCCCAGGATCTGCACCCGCAGACCCGTCGCGTCCTCGATCCTCTCGGCGATCTCGCGCAGATTCCCCGGCCGGGGTCGCGGGTACATGGAGGCACCGGGCGACACGGACATGGCTCGCTGCCTCCGTTCCTCCACCTCTGTGGCTGCGCGAACTGGGTCGGTGGGAGGTCCGACATCCCGCTCAGCGTCCAATCCACCGTACTGTGCGACTTCTCCCCCCGCCTCGACCTCAGGGTCCGTACGTGCACACGGGGCCCCCTTCCGCCGCTGTTCGACGTGCGTCACACCGCCCCCTGAATCACACTCCGCTCATCTGTCATCACCCTAGGCCACCCCACTGACACTCGGCCCACAGCAGCTTCCCGCCCTTGGACGCCCCCAGTTCCCGCAGCACGGACACACCCAACGCGTCCGCACACGCCCGTACGAGATGAAGCCCCCGGCCGCGTTCACCGTCCACCGACGGTACGGAGACGGGGTCGCCCTCGGCCCGGAACCCCGGCGGCACCCTCGGATCGGTGTCCCAGACGGCGAGCCGAAGCCGGCCGGACTCGCCGAGTTGAACGATGCGCAGGGCGTACGGCCCGTTGGTGTGCTGGTGGGCGTTGGTGAGCAGCTCGGACGCGACGAGCTCGGCGGCGGGAATGGCTTCGCCGAGCCCCCGCGCTGCCAGAACGGTCCGCACGGTCGCGCGGCCGATACCCGGCGAGCGTGGATCGCGCGGGAGTTGAAGGGTGTAGTTGCAGGGCGGCGATACGGTGGCCATCGGAAATCTCCGATCACTGAGGGGAGTTGGACGGTTGCCCAGTGACTTCGTCGCTCCGTCGAGCGGTGTGCTTCTGGGTGGGGGCGCCTGAAACCAAGGTAGCGAACTGCGGATATATTCTTCACCCAAAGCCGGGGATACTAAAGGCAATCACCCTTGTGGGTGACAGCAGCACTCAGGAGAGACGGGAATGCCCGTGAGGAACAGCCCGACGGGACGTCAACTCCGGCTTGGCGCCGAGCTGCGCAAACTGCGCGAGCGCGCAGGCCTGACGTCAACGCAGGCCGCCCAGTTGCTCGGTATGAAGCAGGCGCAGGTCAGCAACATGGAGACCGCACGGCTGGGCGTGAGCGCCGAGCGCGTACGCACCCTGGCAGACCACTACACCTGCCCGGACAAGGCCCTCGTCGAGGCGATCGCGGCAATGACCGGCGATCGGAAACGCGGCTGGTGGGAGGAGCACCGCGAGACGCTCTCCCCCTCGCTCCTGGACCTCGCCGAACTCGAACACCACGCCCGGTCGTTGCGAGACTCCACCACCGCACGCATCCCCGGCCTTCTCCAGACGCGCGAGTACGCGCTGGAGATCTTCCGCCAGGCGGTCACGGAACTCCCACCGCCCGACATCGAGAACCGTCTGTCGTTCCGCATCAAGCGCCAGGCGATCCTCTTCCGCGAAGACGAACCCACGCCGTACGAGGCGGTCATCCACGAGGCCGCCCTACGCATGAAGGTCGGCGGCTCCGCGATTGCCCGGCAGCAGCTGCGACACCTGCTCGACATGAGCGACCGAGGCCACATCACCCTGCGCGCCATCACCTTCGACGTCGGCGCCTACCCGGGGTCCGGCCAGTCGATCCACTACGCACACGGCCCGGTGCCGGAGCTGGACACCGTCTATCTCGACCAGGCTCACGGCCTCGCCTTCCTGGACGCCGAGGCGGAGTTGCGCAAGTACCGCACGCTGTTCGACCGTATCGAGGCCATCGCGCTCGACCCGGAGAAGACCCGGAACCTCATCCACACCGTGATGCGAGACCTGTGAAGGGACGGACCCCCATGACCCCGCACTGGCAGAAGTCGTCGTACTGCTCCGAGGGCGCCTCCTGCATACACATCGCCACCACCCCCACCACCCCCCGAACAATCCACCTCACCGAATCCGGCGACCCCACAGGAGCGATACTCACCACCACCCCAGCCGCCTTCCACGCGCTCCTCGCCACCCTCAAGACCGACACGCCCCCGCCGAAGGCAACCGCCCCCGCGATCGAAGTCACCCTCGGCCAAACGCCCGACACCCACGTCCGCCTCCGCTCGGCCACCGCCCCCGACACGGTCGTCACCACGGACCGCGGCAAATGGCACGCCTTCGTCCTGGGCGTACGAGCAGGCGAGTTCGACCACTTCGCCTGAGCCGGCCCCCTAGGACTCCTCGGGCTCGCCCAACTCCCCCCACACCCGCGCCCAGGTACGGCTGTCCAGGCTGTCGAGCGGCCCAAGACGCGAAAACTCGCTGCCATCGCGCCCGAAGGCGACGATGACGGGACGCCACCCACGCCTGATCCGGGGCCCCTTCCAGACAGCGACAACTCGGCGCTGCCCGGACGCCACGTCGAACCGGCGGTCGCCAATGAGGATGTGGTCGACATCCGGCCCCAGATACACCTGGACGCACGCGATCCACAGGGCCGATTCGACGGAGCGCGACGGATCGCGACGCCGGCTGAGGCTGAGCGAGCCCGAACCGCCGCGAACCTCGATCACGTCGACATCGGTGTCGGTGTCGGTGTCAGCCGGATCGTCCACGGAAGAACCGGCACCCCCAAGGGACCGCCACTGCCCGTCGTACCACTCCAGGAATTCGACGTACTCCCGCGCCCCCGCAGCCCCTGGACGCCACACCATCCACACCGCCCCGACCCCGGCGCCCGTGTCCACATCGGCCGACACCACCGTCAGCGCACGCCGCGGAACCCACCACGGCTGCGGCGCGCCACCCGCCGACACCCGCCGCACCACCCCCGGTAACAGCCGCCCCACAAGCCCCGCCTGAACCCCCGCCAAACCCCAAACCATCCCACACCACCCCACACCAGCTCACACGCTTCTACGCGCGTCCGCGTACACAACTGTGCGCAGGCTGTGGACGACCCGTGTTCAAGGTCAAGCCACCCCCTCCCCCCACCCATCACCCCGTCAGTGATCGGTAACCCAGCAACCCCCTTCAGTCACGCGGAAGTCAGGATTCCGCAACCCGTCTTGTTGTCACGTACTCAACAAGCGATGGTCGTCGCGGGCCGCCAACCCGCCGCCGGGGACACCGCACCGGCGACAAACCCCCCACCCGCACTGCCCCTGCCAACCCCCTAACAGGAGGCTGTACGTTGCGTACGTCACCCCCCAGCAGCCAGTCCACGCACGGCAGATGGCGCCGCATAGGCACCGCCGCCGTAGCCACGGCAGCGCTCGCCCTCGCCGGACTCGGCACCGCGGCCCAGGCCGGCGCCGCCGCGGCACCCCAGAAGGTCACCGCCAAGACCATCGCCGCCCAGGTCGCCAAGGCCCATGTGAGCTACACCAGCCAGTGTGACGCGACACCGGCGAAGGGCTTCGCGTCCTGCAACGCCCTGCGCGTCACCGGCGGCACCACCGCCTTCCAGGAGGCACAGGCGGCGAAGAAGGGCACCGCACCCGCGACCATCAAGCCGAACGCCACCTCGGCCACCCCCACCGGTTACGGCCCCAGCGACCTCCAGGACGCCTACGGACTGACCGACGCCGCCGACTCCAACGGCTCGGGCGAGACCATCGCGATCGTCGACGCCTACGACGACCCGAACGCGGCCTCCGACCTGGCGGCCTACCGCTCGTACTACGGTCTCTCCGCCTGCACCGTCGCCAACGGCTGCTTCAAGAAGGTCAGCCAGACCGGCTCGACGACCTCCCTCCCCACCGCCGACAGCGGCTGGGCAGGTGAGATCTCCCTCGACCTCGACATGGCCAGCGCGATCTGCCCGAACTGCAACATCCTGCTGGTCGAGGCCAAGTCGTCCTCGATGGCCAACCTCGGCACCGCCGTCAACCGCGCGGTCACCCTGGGCGCCAAGTACGTCTCCAACAGCTACGGCGGCTCGGAGTCCTCCTCCGACACCAGCTACGACAGCTCGTACTTCAACCACCCCGGCGTCGCCATCACGGTCAGCGCGGGCGACGAGGGCTACGGCGCCGAGTACCCGGCCGCCTCCAAGTACGTCACCTCCGTCGGCGGCACCAAGCTCTCCACCTCCTCCACCACCCGCGGCTGGACCGAGAGCGTCTGGAAGACCAGCAGCACCGAGGGCACCGGCTCCGGCTGCTCCTCGTACGACGCGAAGCCGACCTGGCAGACCGACGCGACCTGCACCAAGCGCATGATCTCCGACGTCTCCGCCGTGGCCGACCCCGCGACCGGCGTCTCGGTCTACGACACCTACGGCGACGGCACCGGCTGGGTCACCTACGGCGGCACCAGCGCCTCCGCCCCGATCATCGCGGGCGTCTACGCCCTCGCCGGCACCCCCGGCAGCAGCGACTACCCGGCCTCGTACCCCTACGCGGCGGCCGGCACCTCGGCCCTCAACGACGTGACCTCGGGCAACAACGGCACCTGCACCACCAGCTACTACTGCACCGCCAGGTCCGGCTACGACGGCCCGACCGGCTGGGGCACCCCGCAGGGCCTGGACGCCTTCACCGGCTGAACCGGCAGCGCACCGCACCGGCCGACCGGAACCACCAACCAAATCCAGCCAATGCGTAACTCATCAACGTAACTCATCACACAAACGCCACCGGGGATCGTGGGGATCACCGGCGGGCACTGGGGAACGGGCCGCGGCTACCAGCCGCGGCCCGTCGCCATGTCCGAGGTCCGCGATAGCCTGCACATGGATACGGACCGTCAGAAGCAGTCCGTGACCGCACCGATGGCCACAGCTGGCCGTAGGTGACTAACGACGGGACCACACCACAGGTTCCGCCCACACCTCATTGCCCGGCGTAACCAGCCGTGATACACAGAGTGACCATACGATCCGTTCAACCCCTCGCACACCGTCCCGCGCTCCCCCATAGGGTGCCGCGAGAGGCGATGGCAAGGTATTCGTACGAAACCCGCCAATGAATGACGTCAAGTCGACATCGGACAGCGTCATTGTCGGCGAGAATAGGACTGACCTCTGCACTGCGGCAGGGGACGCGCGGAACTACCCGACAGGGGCGGTGACTTACATGTGGCTTGCGGCCGAAAAGGGCGACATCAACACCATCATCGGCGGGATCGCTCCGGACTGGGGCCCCTTCGGCAGCCTGGGCACCGAAGCGAAGACCATGGTTCAGGTCGTGATGGCCGTGGCCATCCTGATGTGCCTGGGCATCGCCATCTGGGGTGCGGCCAAACAGCGCATCGGCGCCACGGCGCTGCGTGACACCTTCAGCGCGGAACAGGGCAAGGGCCTCATCATCGCGGGCCTGACAGGCGTGTTCATCATCGGCTCGCTCGGCACCCTCTTCACCATCGTCTACGGCATGGCCGTGTAGCCGGCGCCACCCGCGCGTGGCACATCGTCAGTCGGACCGCCGGGCACGCCCGGTTCTTCCTCCCCACACCCACCCACCCGTCGTGCCCACCGACTGAGGTTGCGTCTCCCTGATGTCGAGTCACCACACCGCGCCCGCGCGGGAACCAGCACGGCTACCGTCGTACTGTCACGCGTACCCGTACGCGTGGATTCGACACGAGTTCGAAACGAGTTCGAGGGGACGGGCGCGCAATGAGTCTCGGTGACAGCCAGCACGACGGCGACTCCACCGGCCCCGACGACGGGTACGGCGGCACCGGCCAGACCCGAACCCGCTACCACGACCAGGGCAACGGCGGTGTCTACGGCGGCGCCCGGCGCACCAAGTCGTCCCGAGGCACGGTGACAGCGGTCGGCGTGGTCGTCCTCCTGATCGCGGCGATCGCCTTCGCGAACCGCGGAGGAGACGATTCCTCTACGTCGTCGTCCTCCACAGCGGGCAGCGGCTCCGGCAGCAACAGCGTCGGCCAACCCGACACGGCGGCAACCGAGGCCTCCGGCGAGCAGCCGGTCACCAAGAAGGCGGCCGGCATCCCGTCCGGGTTCGCACACAACCGACAGGGCGCCCAGTCCGCGGCGGCCAACTACGCGGTCTCGCTGGGCTCGACCGGCATGTTCAGGAAGGACAGCCGGGACAAGCTCCTCGACACCCTCTTCACCTCCGAGGCAGCCGCCAGCCTCAAGGCCCCCCTCGACAAGGCCTACTCGGCCGGCTTCCTCACCAGACTCGGCCTCGACGCGAACGGCAACGCCCCCGCAGGCAGCACGTTCGTCTCCCGCGTGACCCCCGTCGGCACAAAAACCGTCGCCTACGGCGGCGCCACCGCCACGGTCGACGTCTGGTATGTCGGCCTGACCGGCATCGCCGGCGAGACCTCCACCAGCCCGGTCACCTCGTCCTGGAAGACCTGGACCTACGACATGCGCTGGTCGGGCGACGACTGGAAGATCGTCTCCTACTCGGAGAAGGACGGCCCCAACCCGGTCCCCGGCGACGACCGAGCCGCCGCCTCCGACGAGATCAGCAAGGCCATCGACGAGTACGGAGGGTTCACCTATGCCCGGTAACACGCCAGGTAGGCCCTACCTCGTGCTCAAGATCGCCGGAGCGCTGACAGCCGTACAGACGACGGCCGTACTCCTGGCATCCCAGGCGTACGCGGCACCGACACCGTCCCCCACGCCCTCCCCGTCGACGACCGGCAACTCCGACTGCGCCCTGCTCTTCGGCGAGGCCAAGAAGATCTGCGAGGGCGAACAGGGCGGCGCCGGATCGGGCTCCGTCACCAGCCCCACCTCCACCCTCGACCCCCTGTCCTCCCTCGCCAAGGGCTGCGCCGACGCCGCCTCCTGGACGGTCGACAAGCTCAGCGAGGCAGTGAAGGCGACCGCGACCGTCGACTTCACCAACGCGAAGTTCCTCCAGCAGTACGCGGTCGTGTTCGCCGCGTCCACCGTCCTGACCCTGGTGCTGTGGCTGCTCGCGGTCGCCAAGCGGGCCGTACGAGGCGTCCCCCTCACCACGGCCATCTCCGAGGCGATCGGCTTCCTCTGGCTGACCGTCCTGGCCTCCGCCTTCACGCCCCTCGTCCTCTACACCGTCGTCTCGGCGACCGACGGCGTCACCGAGGTCCTCGCGAGCGCCACCGGCGACCAGACCGACACGTTCTTCGGCACCTTCTCCGGAGCACTGGCCAAGGGCCAGGACATCGGCGGCGGCCCGATCATGCTGATCGTGGTGTCCATGGTGTCGATCCTCGCCGCCGGCATCCTCTGGCTGGAACTCGTCATCCGGGCCGCCCTGCTGTACGTCGGCGCGCTGCTCGGCACGGTCGTGTACGCGGGACTGGTCGACAAGAACCTCTGGGGGCACGTCCGCCGCTGGGCCGGCATCATGATCGCGGTCATCCTGGTCAAACCGGTGATCGCCATCGTGCTGGGCCTGGCGGGCGCACTCTCCACGAACGACGGCCCGGACGCCTTCTCGGCGGTCGTCTCCGGCCTCTCCATCATCCTCCTCGCCATCTTCGCGAGCGCGATGATCTACCGCTTCGTCCCCGGCTTCGGCGACGAGATCGCGGGCTCCCGCAACAACCGCATCATGCAGGGCGCCGAAGGCAAGGCCGCCGCCGTCATCAGCTCCCCGGCGACCCTCGTCGCCCAGGGCATCAAGACCCACAGCAGCCGGACGGACAACAACGGAGGCGGTGGAGGCGGCGGCCAGTCGTCCACCCCGCGCCCGGCCAACCCCGTGTCCGGCGGCGTGGCCGCGCACAGCTCGCGGCCCTCGGGCGGCGGCGGATCTGTCCCCTCCGCCGCACCCCCGCCGCGCAGCAGCCCGCACGCCGGCAACAGCAACCGATCCAACCGCCCTGGAGGTGACGGGCGTTGACGACCGAGTCCCACGTGGTCTCGCCCCGCCGTACGTATCTCATCGGCCGCGCCCGCCCGAACGCGATCGTCGGCCGCAACCGCGAGTCCGGCGAGATCGCGCTCATCATCGCGGGCGCCTTCCTCGGCATGGTGTGCGGCCTGGTCGTACCCGTTCTGGCCCTGCGCATCGTGCTGCTGACCGGCTTCCCGATGCTGGCACTCGCGGTGGTGTACGTCCCGTACAAGCGCCGCACGTTCTACAAGTGGTTCGAGATCAACCGCAGTTACAAGAGAGCGCTCCGCCAGGGCACGGCCTACCGCAGCTCCGTCATGGAGGCCGGCACCCAGATCGACGGCCGCGAGGTCGAGATCGGCCCGCCCCCCGGCATCGGCCGCATCAACTGGCTCGCGGCCCCGTTCGGCCCGGACGAGATCGCCGTACTCCTGCACGCGGACCGCCGTACGGTGACCGCGGCCATCGAGATCGAGGGCCCCGGCGTCGGCCTGCGCGACAGCGAGGACCAGGAGGCCCTCGTCGACCGCTTCGGCACGCTGCTCAAGCACGTGGCGAACGGCGACGGCTTCGTCACCCGCCTCCAGATGCTCGCCCGCACCCTCCCCGCCGACCCGGACGCGCACGCCAAGGACGTGGCCGTACGCGGCGACGAGAAGTCACCGCCGTGGCTGCAGCACTCGTACGACCAGCTCCAGTCCATGGTGTCGACGAGCAGCGAGCAGCACCGCGCCTACCTCGTCGCCTGTATGCACTTCAACCGCGAACTCGCCGCCGAGGCCCACACGATGGCCCGCGCGGCGCGTCCCCACGGCGGCCGCAAGGTCGACCGGGACGCGGGCCTCGCGGTGGTCATGGCCCGCGAACTGACGGACATCTGCTCCCGGCTCCAGGAGGCGGACATCCGCGTCCGACAGCCCCTCGGCCAGGGCAGGCTGGCCTCCCTCATCCACTCCATGTACGACCCGGACCACCCGATCGACCACCTCCAGGCGATGACGAAGCGCAACGCCTGGCCGGCCGAACTGGACGCCATGGAGCCCACGTACCTCCAGGCGAAGACCCGCGAGTCGTCGACGCGCGCCCCCTGGTGCCACTCCACCGCGTGGGTGAAGGAATGGCCGATGACCCCGGTCGGCGTCAACTTCCTGGCCCCGCTCCTCGTCCACACCCCGGACGTCATCCGCACGGTGGCCGTCACGATGGACCTCGAACCCACCGAGGTGGCCATCGAACGCATGCTGACGGAAAAGACGAACGACGACGCCGAGGCAAGCCGCGCCGCCAAGATGAACCGCACGGTCGACCCCCGCGACGTGGCCTCCCACAACCGCATCGACCAGCGCGGCGAGGACCTCGCGAGCGGCGCGGCCGGCGTGAACCTGGTCGGCTACATCACCGTCTCCTCCCGCTCCCCCGAGGCCCTGGCGCGCGACAAGCGCACGATCAGGGCGTCGGCGGGCAAGTCGTACCTGAAGCTGGAGTGGTGCGACAGAGAGCACCACCGAGCGTTCGTCAACACCCTCCCGTTCGCCACCGGAATCCGAAGGTAGGGCTGATGCGCTGATGCGGGATCCGCTGACCGCCCTCACCGACACCTTCACGTCCTTCCTCTTCGGCAAGATCGAGTCGACCCGCCTGCCCGTCCGCACCTCCACGGGCCAGGCCCAGGCCGTCTACCTCCCCACGGCCGCCCCCGGCCTCGGCGACTCCGGCGTCATCATCGGCCGCGAGGTCTACTCCGGGAAGGGCTACATCTACGACCCCTTCCAGCTGTACGGCCAGCAACTCCCCGCCCCGCACTGGCTGGTGCTCGGCGAGTCGGGCAACGGCAAATCAGCCCTGGAGAAGACCTACGTCCTACGCCAACTCCGCTTCCGGGACCGCCAGGTGGTCGTCCTGGACGCACAGGGCGAGGACGGCGTCGGCGAATGGAACCTCATCGCGGAGGAGTTGGGGATAACCCCCATCCGCCTGGACCCGATGGCCGCCCTGGACATGGGGATCCGCCTCAACCCCCTCGACCCCGCCATCACGACAACGGGCCAGCTCGCCCTGCTCCGCACGATCATCGAAGTGGCGATGGGCCACGGCCTGGACGAACGCTCCGGCTTCGCCCTCAAGGTCGCGCACGCCTACGTCAACGAGACGATCGTCGAACGGCAGCCGGTACTGACGGACATCGTCGAGCAGCTCCGCCACCCCGAACCGGAGTCGGCGGAAGCGATGAACGTCGCCATAGACGATGTACGGGCCTGGGGCCTCGACGTGGCCCTGGTCCTGGACCGCCTGGTCGACGGCGACCTGCGAGGCATGTTCGACGGCCCGACGACGATCGGCATCGACCTCGACGCCCCCCTGATCGTCTTCGACCTGTCCCACATCGACCGCAACTCCATCGCCATGCCGATCCTCATGGCGATCATCGGCGTGTGGCTGGAGCACACCTGGATCCGCCCCGACCGGAAGAAGCGCATCTTCCTGGTCGAGGAGGCCTGGCACATCATCAGCAGCCCGTTCGTGGCCCAACTCTTCCAGCGCCTGCTGAAGTTCGGCCGCCGCCTCGGCCTGTCCTTCGTAGCGGTCGTCCACCACTTGAGCGACGTGGTGGACGGAGCGGCGGCGAAGGAGGCCTCGGCGATCCTCAAAATGGCGTCGACGAGGACGATCTACGCCCAGAAGGCCGACGAGGCAAGGGCGACGGGTCGCGTCATCGGCCTACCCCGCTGGGCGGTGGAAATCATCCCGACCCTGACACCGGGCATCGCCGTCTGGGACGTCAACGGCAACGTCCAGGTCGTCAAACACCTGGTCACGGAGACGGAACGCGCCCTCGTCTTCACGGACCGGGCGATGACGGAGTCGTCCCGCGACCTGGACCTGACCGACGACGCCCTGAGAGCCGCGGAACTGGAGGCCGAGGAACGCGCGGCGGCCTTCGTCGAGCAGCACCTCAACGACCTCGACGACTCCTCCGAGTCCACGGTCGCGTGACGCGATGAGACCGGACGAACGGCAGCAGGCCGAACGCGGCGTCTCCGACGGCCTGTTGCTCGGCCTGATCGTGTTCCTCCTCGGCCTGACGGTCCTGGTCTGGTCGGCAACAGGCCTCGCGAGCCTGCTCTCCCACAGCGCCTGGCCGCAGGGGGTCACGTTCACCCGTACCCCCGAGGCACTGCGCCACCTGATCACGGAGCCACGCGACGTTCCGGGCGCCTGGCCTCGGACACCGGCGGGCCAGCTCTCGGGCTGGGGGCTGTTCTGGGGCCTGTTCATCGGCCAGCTGATGATCCTGTCCGTCCTGACGGTGTTCGTGGTGGGCACCCTGGCCCGCTGGAAGGCAGTACGGGCGGCAAGAAAGGCGTCCCACGGCCAACCTCGCCACGAGGTCCCGGTACAACGCACGGAACCCCCGCCCCAGGCGGAGAGAACTCCGGAAACACCATCGCCGGAACCCCCGAAAACCCAGTCACCGGAACCCGCGAAGGACCTTCCGCCGGCGCCTACGACGGTGTTTTCGACGGCACCCATGGCAACGGACAGCAAACGGGTGGGTGGGTGGGAAACAATCTTTTTCGGCACCACGGACACCCGCACCCACCCAGCGACCCAAGCCATCCAGAGCGCAGAGGGCCCCGCCCTCATCCTCACCTCCAACCCCACCCTCTGGCAGGAGACGAAGGACGCCCGGGCCAAACTCGGCCCCGTTCTCCTCTACGACCCCACCCACCTCTGCGACACCCCGGCCCGCCTCCACTGGCCCCCCACCACAGGCTGCGAGGACAGATCCACCGCGGCGGCGAGAGCAATCGCCCTCCTCACCCCGGTCCGTCCCACGGCAAAGATCGACCAGACAACGACCGAAACCGCCGAGACACTTCTCCGCAGCTACCTCCACGCGGCTGCCATAGACGCCCGCACGGTCCGCCACGTACACCGCTGGTCCCAGGGCACCAACGTCCAGGAAGCCGTACGCATCCTCCGTACCAACCCCAAGGCAGCCCCCGGCGCCGCCGGCGAACTCGAAGCCGCCCTCACCGCGCACCCCGAACGCCGGGACATCGCCCAGGAGTTGACGAGCCGAGCCCTCGCCGCGCTCTCGACGGTGAACATCCGCGAGGCGTGCACGGCGAACCGAAGTGATGCCCTCGTCCTGGATTCCTTCATCGCCGAAGGGGGCACGCTCTATGTGGTCGGTGAACCTATCGAGGACCCCAGAACGAACCCGGGCGCGATGCCCCTCCTGACGGCACTGACCGCAAGCGTGGTCGAGCGCGGCCGGCGCATGGCCGAACGGTCATCCTCCGGTCGCCTCGACCCACCACTCACACTCGTCCTGGACGACGTCGCGGCGGTCGCCCCGCTTCCCCAGCTCCCGGAGCTCCTCACCACCGGAGCGAACCGGGGTATGCCAACCCTGGCCCTGCTCCGGTCAAGAGAACAACTCCGGGCAAGATGGCCGCACCACGACCTACGGGTGTGATTCCCGCTCCACCACGAACTCGAACTCCACCTCGGCTTCTGCCCCGGAGTCATCGGAGCCCCCGCCCAACGGCACAACGACTCCACTGGCCACGAACCCCACGCGCCGATAGAACCGCTGCGCACGCGCGTTGTCCTGATGCACGATCAGCCGGACCCGCTCAACGCCCGCGGCCCTCCACGCCCACTCCAGTGCGGCGTCGAAGAGTACGTCGGTCAGCCCGCACCCCCGATGCTCGGGCAGCATGAACACCCCGACAATGTGCCCCTGCCTCTGCTCGACAACGGCCCCCGTCCAGTCAGTCGTCCCAGGCTCCTCGACAAGCACCACGAGCCCGCCGACCCACTCGCCGTCGGGCCCTTCAGCAATGATCTGCTGAGCGCCGGTCGCCCCTTCGGCACCCCCCTGCACCCGCTCCTGCCAGAAGGAATCGGGCCGGCCCACGGCCTGCTCGTACGTCTCCAGGAAGGCGAGATGCGCGACAGGATCCCGCAGGGCGGCCAACCGAAGCTCCTTGGCGGCACGCCACTCGTCCGCCCGCACGGACCTGACCACAAAACTGCTCATGGAGATCACGGTAGTACCCCTGCGGAAAACCGGAAAACAAAAAAGCCCCGCACTCGAAAGTGCGGGGCTTTTCGCAATATTTGTTCGGCGGTGTCCTACTCTCCCACAGGGTCCCCCCTGCAGTACCATCGGCGCTGTGAGGCTTAGCTTCCGGGTTCGGAATGTAACCGGGCGTTTCCCTCACGCTATGACCACCGAAACACGGTGAAACACATGTCAACCGCACCACACCCGGTGGCCCCGGGCATGGGGTTGTTCGTGGTTTCAGAACCAACACAGTGGACGCGAGCAACTGAGGACAAGCCCTCGGCCTATTAGTACCAGTCACCTCCACCCGTTACCGGGCTTCCAGATCTGGCCTATCAACCCAGTCGTCTACTGGGAGCCTTACCCCATCTAGTGGGTGGGAACACTCATCTCGAAGCAGGCTTCCCGCTTAGATGCTTTCAGCGGTTATCCCTCCCGAACGTAGCCAACCAGCCATGCCCTTGGCAGGACAACTGGCACACCAGAGGTTCGTCCGTCCCGGTCCTCTCGTACTAGGGACAGCCCTTCTCAATGTTCCTGCGCGCGCAGCGGATAGGGACCGAACTGTCTCACGACGTTCTAAACCCAGCTCGCGTACCGCTTTAATGGGCGAACAGCCCAACCCTTGGGACCGACTCCAGCCCCAGGATGCGACGAGCCGACATCGAGGTGCCAAACCATCCCGTCGATATGGACTCTTGGGGAAGATCAGCCTGTTATCCCCGGGGTACCTTTTATCCGTTGAGCGACGGCGCTTCCACAAGCCACCGCCGGATCACTAGTCCCGACTTTCGTCCCTGCTCGACCCGTCGGTCTCACAGTCAAGCTCCCTTGTGCACTTACACTCAACACCTGATTGCCAACCAGGCTGAGGGAACCTTTGGGCGCCTCCGTTACTCTTTAGGAGGCAACCGCCCCAGTTAAACTACCCATCAGACACTGTCCCTGATCCGGATCACGGACCCAGGTTAGACATCCAGCACGACCAGACTGGTATTTCAACGACGACTCCACAAACACTGGCGTGCCCGCTTCAAAGTCTCCCAGCTATCCTACACAAGCCGAACCGAACACCAATATCAAACTATAGTAAAGGTCCCGGGGTCTTTCCGTCCTGCTGCGCGAAACGAGCATCTTTACTCGTAGTGCAATTTCACCGGGCCTATGGTTGAGACAGTCGAGAAGTCGTTACGCCATTCGTGCAGGTCGGAACTTACCCGACAAGGAATTTCGCTACCTTAGGATGGTTATAGTTACCACCGCCGTTTACTGGCGCTTAAGTTCTCAGCTTCGCCACACCGAAATGTGACTAACCGGTCCCCTTAACGTTCCAGCACCGGGCAGGCGTCAGTCCGTATACATCGCCTTACGGCTTCGCACGGACCTGTGTTTTTAGTAAACAGTCGCTTCTCGCTGGTCTCTGCGGCCACCCCCAGCTCGGAGAGCAAGTCTCCTCACCAGTGATGGCCCCCTTCTCCCGAAGTTACGGGGGCATTTTGCCGAGTTCCTTAACCATAGTTCACCCGAACGCCTCGGTATTCTCTACCTGACCACCTGAGTCGGTTTAGGGTACGGGCCGCCATGAAACTCGCTAGAGGCTTTTCTCGACAGCATAGGATCATCCACTTCACCACAATCGGCTCGGCATCAGGTCTCAGCCCTAATGTGTGACGGATTTACCTATCACACGGCCTACACCCTTACCCCGGGACAACCACCGCCCGGGATGGACTACCTTCCTGCGTCACCCCATCACTCACCTACTGCAGGTCTGGTCCGTCGGCTCCACCACTCCCCCTTGCCCGAAGGCTCCGGGGCGGCTTCACGGACTTAGCATCGCCTGGTTCAATGTTTGACGCTTCACAGCGGGTACCGGAATATCAACCGGTTATCCATCGACTACGCCTGTCGGCCTCGCCTTAGGTCCCGACTTACCCTGGGCAGATCAGCTTGACCCAGGAACCCTTAGTCAATCGGCGCACACGTTTCCCACGTGTGTATCGCTACTCATGCCTGCATTCTCACTCGTGAACCGTCCACCACTAGCTTCCGCTGCAGCTTCACCCGGCACACGACGCTCCCCTACCCATCCCAGCAGGCGTTGGCCCTATTGCTGGAATGACACGACTTCGGCGGTACGCTTGAGCCCCGCTACATTGTCGGCGCGGAATCACTAGACCAGTGAGCTATTACGCACTCTTTCAAGGGTGGCTGCTTCTAAGCCAACCTCCTGGTTGTCTGTGCGACTCCACATCCTTTCCCACTTAGCGTACGCTTAGGGGCCTTAGTCGATGCTCTGGGCTGTTTCCCTCTCGACCATGGAGCTTATCCCCCACAGTCTCACTGCCGTGCTCTCACTTACCGGCATTCGGAGTTTGGCTAAGGTCAGTAACCCGGTAGGGCCCATCGCCTATCCAGTGCTCTACCTCCGGCAAGAAACACACGACGCTGCACCTAAATGCATTTCGGGGAGAACCAGCTATCACGGAGTTTGATTGGCCTTTCACCCCTAACCACAGGTCATCCCCCAGGTTTTCAACCCTGGTGGGTTCGGTCCTCCACGAAGTCTTACCTCCGCTTCAACCTGCCCATGGCTAGATCACTCCGCTTCGGGTCTTGAGCGCGCTACTAAACCGCCCTATTCGGACTCGCTTTCGCTACGGCTTCCCCACACGGGTTAACCTCGCAACACACCGCAAACTCGCAGGCTCATTCTTCAAAAGGCACGCAGTCACGACGTTGCATGCAAGCATGCAACGCGACGCTCCCACGGCTTGTAGGCACACGGTTTCAGGTACTATTTCACTCCGCTCCCGCGGTACTTTTCACCATTCCCTCACGGTACTATCCGCTATCGGTCACCAGGGAATATTTAGGCTTAACGGGTGGTCCCGCCAGATTCACACGGGATTTCTCGGGCCCCGTGCTACTTGGGTGTCTCTCAAACGAGCCGTTGATGTTTCGACTACGGGGGTCTTACCCTCTACGCCGGACCTTTCGCATGTCCTTCGCCTACACCAACGGTTTCTGACTCGTCTCACGGCCGGCAGACCATGAAAGAGAGATCCCACAACCCCGTATACGCAACCCCTGCCGGGTCTCACACGCATACGGTTTGGCCTCATCCGGTTTCGCTCGCCACTACTCCCGGAATCACGGTTGTTTTCTCTTCCTGCGGGTACTGAGATGTTTCACTTCCCCGCGTTCCCTCCACACACCCTATGTGTTCAGATGTGGGTGACAGCCCATGACGACTGCCGGGTTTCCCCATTCGGAAACCCCCGGATCAAAGCCTGGTTGACGACTCCCCGGGGACTATCGTGGCCTCCCACGTCCTTCATCGGTTCCTGGTGCCAAGGCATCCACCGTGCGCCCTTAAAAACTTGGCCACAGATGCTCGCGTCCACTGTGCAGTTCTCAAACAACGACCAACCACCCACCACCCCACCCATCACAGGCGAGTTCACTGGGGCCGGCACTGAAGGCGGCTTCACAGCCGTACCCTCAGACACCCAACAGCGTGCCCGACCATGTCCCGCCCGGAGATCATGCTTTCCACGCCCTCTTGCGAGAGCAGTACTTACAAGCCTCCGACCCGTGAACCCGGCCGAATAATCAACGTTCCACCCATGAGCAACCACCGTCGAACGTATGCCGACGTAATGGCCCTGGACCACCAAGCGAGCTTGGCGGCCTAGATGCTCCTTAGAAAGGAGGTGATCCAGCCGCACCTTCCGGTACGGCTACCTTGTTACGACTTCGTCCCAATCGCCAGTCCCACCTTCGACAGCTCCCTCCCCGTGAGGGGTTGGGCCACCGGCTTCGGGTGTTACCGACTTTCGTGACGTGACGGGCGGTGTGTACAAGGCCCGGGAACGTATTCACCGCAGCAATGCTGATCTGCGATTACTAGCAACTCCGACTTCATGGGGTCGAGTTGCAGACCCCAATCCGAACTGAGACCGGCTTTTTGAGATTCGCTCCGCCTCACGGCATCGCAGCTCATTGTACCGGCCATTGTAGCACGTGTGCAGCCCAAGACATAAGGGGCATGATGACTTGACGTCGTCCCCACCTTCCTCCGAGTTGACCCCGGCAGTCTCCTGTGAGTCCCCATCACCCCGAAGGGCATGCTGGCAACACAGAACAAGGGTTGCGCTCGTTGCGGGACTTAACCCAACATCTCACGACACGAGCTGACGACAGCCATGCACCACCTGTACACCGACCACAAGGGGGGCACCATCTCTGATGCTTTCCGGCGTATGTCAAGCCTTGGTAAGGTTCTTCGCGTTGCGTCGAATTAAGCCACATGCTCCGCTGCTTGTGCGGGCCCCCGTCAATTCCTTTGAGTTTTAGCCTTGCGGCCGTACTCCCCAGGCGGGGAACTTAATGCGTTAGCTGCGGCACCGACGACGTGGAATGTCGCCAACACCTAGTTCCCACCGTTTACGGCGTGGACTACCAGGGTATCTAATCCTGTTCGCTCCCCACGCTTTCGCTCCTCAGCGTCAGTAATGGCCCAGAGATCCGCCTTCGCCACCGGTGTTCCTCCTGATATCTGCGCATTTCACCGCTACACCAGGAATTCCGATCTCCCCTACCACACTCTAGTCTGCCCGTATCGAATGCAGACCCGGGGTTAAGCCCCGGGCTTTCACATCCGACGCGACAGACCGCCTACGAGCTCTTTACGCCCAATAATTCCGGACAACGCTTGCGCCCTACGTATTACCGCGGCTGCTGGCACGTAGTTAGCCGGCGCTTCTTCTGCAGGTACCGTCACTTTCGCTTCTTCCCTGCTGAAAGAGGTTTACAACCCGAAGGCCGTCATCCCTCACGCGGCGTCGCTGCATCAGGCTTTCGCCCATTGTGCAATATTCCCCACTGCTGCCTCCCGTAGGAGTCTGGGCCGTGTCTCAGTCCCAGTGTGGCCGGTCGCCCTCTCAGGCCGGCTACCCGTCGTCGCCTTGGTGAGCCACTACCTCACCAACAAGCTGATAGGCCGCGGGCTCATCCTTCACCGCCGGAGCTTTTAACCCCCACAGATGCCTGCAGGAGTATTATCCGGTATTAGACCCCGTTTCCAGGGCTTGTCCCAGAGTGAAGGGCAGATTGCCCACGTGTTACTCACCCGTTCGCCACTAATCCACCCCGAAAGGCTTCATCGTTCGACTTGCATGTGTTAAGCACGCCGCCAGCGTTCGTCCTGAGCCAGGATCAAACTCTCCGTGAATGTCAACCCGTAATCGGGTCACACCACGAGAGCGGAACAGTCAAGCGGAATAAGCCCGACCGTTCACAGCGTCCTCGCTGTGTTTACTACTTCAAAGGAACCTCGCCCTCCCGAACGGGAGAGACGGGGTATCAACAAACTTGGCGTTGATTTTTGGCACGCTGTTGAGTTCTCAAGGAACGGACGCTTCCTTCGTACTCACCCTCTCGGGCTTTCCTCCGGGCAGTTTCCCTTCGGTCTTGCGTTTCCGACTCTACCAGACCGTTTCCGTATCCGATTTCCTCGGCGCTTTCCAGGATCCCGCTTTCACGTTTCCCTTTCCGGCGACTCCGACTCTATCAGATCCTTTCGGGCCTGATTCCCAGTCAGCGGGGCTTGTCTTCCCGGCTGTTGGGCCGTTCCGACGTTTCAAACCCTAGCGGATCCCCTCGGCGATTCCCAATCGGGCCGCTGAGCTCCATCGAGTCCATTCGAATTGAATTCGGGCACACCGAAATCAACCCGGCTGGGAGATCGTGCTGATGGTTTGGGTTGCCGCTGCTGCGGCGGAGGTGCCACCGCAGAACCGTTACGGCCCCGTGGCAACCCGGAGAACATTACGGATCGGGCAGGGGGATGTCAAGCACCCCTGCCTGCCCCTGTCAAGATCTTTAGTCGAGGTCGCTGAGTCGCCCGCCGGCGTCCGGCTGGGCGTGCTCCACGCGGCGCAGGAGACGGGTGAGAACGTCGCCGAGCCTGCCGCGTTCGTCCTGGGAGAGGTCCTGGAGAAGGTCCTCCTCGAAGACGGTGGCCAGGCGCATGGCCTCCAGCCACTTCTCGCGGCCCTCGTCCGTCAGCTCCACGATCACGCGGACCCGGTTGGACTCGTCGCGCTCCCTGGTGACCAGCCCCTCCGTCACCATCCGGTCGATCCGGTGCGTCATCGCGGCCGGCGTCAGACCCAGCCGCTTCGCCAGGTCGCTCGGGCCCATGCGGTACGGGGCGCCGGAGAGCACGAGCGCCTTGAGGACCTCCCACTCGGCGTTACTTATGCCGAGCGTGGCGGTCTGGCGGCCGTACGCCACGTTCATGCGGCGGTTCAGTCGGCCCAGGGCCGTGACGATCTTCTCGACCTGGGGGTCCAGGTCCCTGAACTCGCGCTGGTAGGCGGCGATCTGCTCATCGAGCGTCGGCTCGCCGACGGCGGGGGTGTCACCCATGTGTGCAGTGTCCCATGCGTGCGCTTGGTGTCGAAGTCCTTCGAGGTGTACTGTTCAGGTCTTAACTTTAGCTTCGAAGTCTTCAGACCTAACCCCTTCGGTAGGCGTACGACTTCACGATCAGGGCAGGTGAAAGTGACCAGGGCGATGGGCGCAGCGATGCGCCGGATCCATGTGGGCAACGCACTCAGCGCGTTCGGGCTCGGCTTCACCGTCCCTTATCTGTACGTCTATGTGGCGCAGGTACGGGGACTGGGAGCCATGACGGCGGGTCTCGTACTCGCCGTCTTCGCTGTGGCGGCACTGATCGTGCTGCCGTTCGCCGGGCGGGCGATCGTCCGGCGCGGCCCGCTGCCGGTGCTGCTCGTCGCCTTGGTCACCGCCGCTGTCGGTGCGCTGAGCCTCGGGCTCGCCGCCAACGCGACCGCCGTACTGCTCGCCGCTGCGGCGCTGGGGGCCGGACAGGCCGTGATGCAGCCGGCGCTCGCGACGATGATCGTGGACTTCTCGTCGGCGGAGACTCGGTCGCGGGCCTTCGCCACCCAGTTCTTTCTGCAGAACCTCGGGCTCGGCGTCGGCGGGCTCATCGGCGGGCATCTCGTGGACACGACCCGGGTCGGCTCCTTCACCCTGCTGTTCGCCATCGAGGCGGCGATGTTCCTGCTGCTGGCCGTGATCATGAGGACCGTGCGGATGCCTCGTTCGCCGAGGATCGACGGTGCTCCGGCTCAGGCCAAGGGCAGCTGGAAGCAGTTGCTCGGGAATCGGGCGATGGTGCAGCTGTGTGTGCTGGGGTTTGTTCTTTTCTTCGCCTGTTATGGGCAGTTCGAGTCGGGGCTGAGTGCGTACGGGGTCGAGGCGGCCGGGATCTCGACGTCCGCGCTCGGTTCGGCGCTGGCGGCCAACACCGCGGTGATCGTGGTGGCGCAGTTCGCGGTGCTCCGGTTCGTCGAGCGACAGAAGCGGTCCCGGGTGATCGCGGCCGTGGGGATTCTGTGGGCCGTCGCGTGGGGCGTGGCCGGGTACGCGGGGCTCGGGCACGGCAGCCAGGCCATGGCGACCGCCGCGTTCGTGTCGACGTACGCGCTGTTCGGGCTCGGGGAGGCGATGCTGTCGCCGACCGTCGCGCCGCTGGTGGCCGATCTGGCGCCGGACGGGATGGCGGGCCAGTACAACTCGGCGTTCGCCCTGGTGAAGCAGCTCGCGCTGGCTGTCGGTCCGGCGGTGGGCGGGCCCCTGGGGGCTTCGCTGCACGGGCCGTACATCGTGATGTTCCTGCTGTTCTCGCTGGGGATCAGCGTCCTTGCCGTACGGCTGGGACGGCAGCTGACCCCCGTACAGAATCAGCCGTCTCTGGCGCGGCGGAGTCGGGTCGTCGCGCAGGGTGGGGCGTCGGTGGAGTCCGCGGTGGCTAGCGCTTAGGGGCGCGGGTGGCTGTGGCCAGGGTCGAGGTGAAGGGGAGGGTCGCCGAGCCGTCGGGGGCCGTGTACGGGGTCAGGGCTTCGCGGACTGTCGCCGCTGCCGCGGTGAAGCCGGCCCGGCCGCCCGCCTCCTCGATCGACTGGCCCCAGGGGACGGCCGCGAGGTGGCCGGTGACGAAGTCCGCGAGGTCCGGGAAGGCGATCGCGAAGGTGACCTCGCGGGTTGTGATGTCGTGGAAGCCGGCGGTGGTCAGGGCGGCTGTGAGGCGGTCGGCGGGGCAGGAGAGGGAGGCGTCGAAACGTGCCTTCCCCTCGGGGATGTCCTCTTCGGTGAGCACCTTGAGGTGGGCCGCCATGTACGGGTTGCGGTCTGCAGGTGGGGTCCAGGCCGTGGCTGTGAATCGACCGCCCGGACGGGTGACTCTGGCCGCTTCGGTGAGTGCGGCGGTCAGGTCGGGGAAGAACTGGACGCCCTGTTGGCACAGGACCGCGTCGAACGAGTCGTCCGGGTAGGGGAGTTTGTCGGCCGGGGCCTGGGTGAACTCGATGTCCGGGTACATCCGGGGCGCGTGGCGGGCGGCGGTCCTGAGCATGGCCTCCAGGAAGTCGGCGGCGGCCACGTGGCCCGTGGGACCGACCTGGGCGGCGGCCGCGCGGGCCACGAAGCCCGTTCCGCACGCCAGGTCGAGGACCTGGGCGCCCGGGAAGAGGTCGGTGGCCTCGACGACCGCGGTGACGAACGGGGCCATTATCGGGGCGCTGTAGCGCTCGTAGTGCTCTGTGGCGTCGTGTGTGGCGTTGTCTTTGAGGGGGAACCCTGTGGGATCTGCCGAATCTGCCATGCAGGAGCTACTAGCAGGCGGCGGACGGTTCGCCTAGGGGACGCGCGCGTCCTTGACCCCCGGCAGCACGAACTCGCACCACACCGCCTTGCCGCCGCCGGGTGTCCGGCGGGCGCCCCAGCTCGTGGCGACCGTCGCGACGATGGCGATGCCCCGGCCCGATTCGTCACCGGGTTCCGCGGTGCGGCGCAGGGGGAGGTGGTCGTCGCCGTCCGTCACCTCGACGATCAGGCGGCGGTCGGTGCGGCGCAGGCGCAGGCGCATCGGGGGTGTGCCGTGCTGGAGGGAGTTCGCGACCAGTTCGCTGGCCGCCAGGACGCCCACGTCGTGCAGTTCGGTGGGGAAGCGCCAGCTCGTCAGGACGCCGGAGGCGAACGCACGCGCGCGTGGGGCCGCTTCGATGCCGCCCAGGAGTTCCAGGGCCGCGTTGCGGAACAGGTCGCTGTCCGGGCCCGTGCGGGCCGGGTGCTGGAGAACCAGGACCGCCACGTCGTCGTCGTGGTCGGCCGTGACGCCCGCCGAGCGGACCAGACGGTCGCAGACGACCTGGGGGCTGCCCGTCGCGCCGGAGAGGGCGCGCTCCAGGGCGGCGATGCCCTCGTCGAGGTCCTCGTTGCGGCGTTCCACCAGGCCGTCGGTGTAGAGCACCGCCGTGGAGCCCGGGGTGAGCGCGATCGAGCCCGAGGCGTGCATCCAGTCGCCCGTGCCGAGGGGCGGGCCCGTGGGTTCGTCGGCGCGCTGGACGACCCCGCTCTCGTCGCGGACGAGGATCGGGAGGTGACCCGCGGAGGCGTACACCAGCTTGCCCTCGTTCGGGTCGTGGACGGCGTACACACAGGTGGCGATCTGGTTGGCGTCGATCTCCATGGCCAGGCCGTCGAGGAGCTGGAGCACCTCGTGCGGGGGGAGGTCCAGGCGGGCGTACGCGCGGACCGCCGTACGGAGCTGGCCCATGACCGCTGCCGCGCGCACTCCCCGTCCCATGACGTCGCCGATGACGAGGGCTGTGCGGCCGCCGCCCAGGGTGATGACGTCGTACCAGTCGCCGCCCACCGCCGCTTCCGTGCCGCCTGGATGGTAGGTGGCGGCGACCCGGAGGTCGTCCGGTTCCTCCAGCTCCTGGGGGAGGAGGGAGCGCTGGAGGGTGACCGCGGTCTCGCGCTGGCTGCGTTCGCTGGCGCGCAGGCGTTCGGCGGCCTCGGCGTGGTCGGTGACGTCGGCGGCGAAGATCAGGACGCCGCCACTCCCTTCGGGAGTGGCCGTGGCCTCGACCGGGGTGCACGTGATCGTGTACGAGCGTCCGCTGTGCGCCTTGCGGGACTTGAGCGTGCGGGGCTTGGAGCTGCGCCGGACCTGGTCCAGGAGGGGCAGCAGGCCCAGTTCGTCGAGCTCGGGGGCCGCGTCCCGGGCGGGGGCGCCCTCCGCGCGTACGCCGAACGCCGCCGTGTAGGCGTCGTTGGCGTAGGCGATGCGGTGGTCCGGGCCGTGGACGATGGCGACCAGGGCCGGGATGCGGTCCAGGACCTCGCGGGTGGGCAGGTCGTCGACCGCGGGGAGGCAGGGAGCCCCGTCGGCGAGCTGCTCGGCGCGGGCGGCGGGTACGGCGCCGGATCCGGCGCCCTCGCTGCCGAGTCGGTCCGGAGTGATCGTGTGATCGGTCCGCGCTGCGGCGCGGCGCTGCGTTCCGGGAAGTCGGGCGCTCCAGCGCGTGAAGTTCACGAATCCTTGCCTCGTGTTTGTCGGCACAGGCCGGCACCGGGTCGGCCGGAGGTACGGGGGGCGTTCCCCGGGAGATGCAGCACTTACGGAAAGCCTCGTGGGTAGAGAAGGTAGCTGGGGAAGGGATGTGCGGCGAGGGCGTGGAGACAGTCTGGCAGGGTGGCCGACCAGGCCGACATCCTTCAGACGCCGGCCGTGTCGGTGGAGTTCCTGGATGTGGTCAGGACGACCCCTTCGGGTCCTGATTCCGGTTCTGAGGAGGCTTCCCACCGGCCGCGAGTTCGAACTCCGCGCGGGGATGTTCGAGTGAACCGAGCGAGACGATCTCCCGCTTGAAGAGTCCCGACAGAACCCACTCGGCGAGCACCCGGGCCTTGCGGTTGAAGGTGGGCACCCGGCTCAGGTGGTAGACGCGGTGCATGAACCAGGCGGGGTAGCCCTTCAGCTTGCGCCCGTAGACATGGGCGACGCCCTTGTGGAGTCCCAGGGAGGCTACTGAACCGACGTACTTGTGGGAGTACGTTTCGAGTGGTTCGCCCCGCAGGGAGCGGGCGATGTTGGCGCCGAGGACCTTGGCCTGGCGGACCGCGTGCTGGGCGTTGGGGGCGGTCTCCTTGCCGGGTTCCGCGGCCGTGACGTCGGGCACGGCGGCGGCGTCTCCCGCTGCCCACGCGTGCGTGGTGCCCTCGATGCGCAGCTCTGCGGTGCATTTGAGGCGCCCGCGCTCGTTCAGCGGGAGGTCGGTGGCCGCGAGCAGGGGGTGCGGTTTGACGCCGGCGGTCCAGACGACCGTGCGGGTGGGGAAGCGGGCGCCGTCGCTGAGGACGGCGATCCGGTCGGCGCAGGAGTCGAGGCGGGTCTCCAGGCGTACGTCGATGTTGCGGCGGCGCAGCTGCGTGACCGTGTACTTGCCCATCTCCTCGCCGACCTCGGGCAGGATGCGGCCCGAGGCCTCGACGAGGATCCACTTCATGTCCTCGGCCTTGACGTTGTGGTAGTACCGCGCGGCGTAGCGGGCCATGTCCTCCAGCTCGCCGAGCGCCTCGACGCCGGCGTAGCCGCCGCCCACGAAGACGAAGGTCAGGGCCGCGTCGCGGATCGCGGGGTCGCGGGTGGAGGAGGCGATGTCCATCTGTTCGATGACGTGGTTGCGCAGGCCGATGGCCTCCTCGACCGTCTTGAAGCCGATGGCGTGTTCGGCGAGGCCGGGGATCGGCAGGGTGCGCGATACGGAGCCGGGGGCGAGGACGAGTTCGTCGTACGTCAGTTGCTGGGCGCCCGTTCCCTCTTCCGCGGAGGCGAGGGTGGTGACGGTGGCCGTGCGTTTGGCGTGGTCGATGGCCGTGACCTCGCCGACGACGATCCTGCACCGGTCGAGGACCCGGCGCAGCGGTACGACGACATGGCGGGGCGAGATGGAGCCCGCGGCCGCCTCCGGGAGGAACGGTTGATAGGTCATGTACGGGTCCGGAGTGACGACGGTGATGTCGGCCTGGCCCCGTTTCAGCTCCTGCTGGAGCTTCCGCTGGAGGCTCAGGGCCGTGTACATACCGACGTAGCCGCCGCCGACAACGAGAATGCGCGCACGTTCCTTCACCATCCCATGACGCACCCAGCGCTCGCGTTTGTCCACAGGCCCGGCAATTTGTGTGACCTTCGGCCAGTGGGCAGCAACGTTGCCCGAATCGTCGGCTTGCAGGGCACAACCGCAGGTCAGCTGGTGTGAGCCGGATGGCAGGAGGGGGCGCAACCGGGACGTAAGCGGCGCGTACTCCGATCGGGCGGCACCCCGTGCGGAACGCGCCCCTTCTGAATTGACCCTCGCTCAACTATGTTCGTAGGTCGACGGGGTGTAGGGGGATGCGCTCTTTCGGGTCCGCTCCGCGACGGGTGGACCCGTTGTTCAGTGCTTGTTCCGCACGCTCCGGCTGCCAATGGCGGGGAGTCTCCGGGGGGAGACGTCATTACCGGGGGAACATTATGCACATTCAGGATTCTCGTTGGTCATCCGCGTCCGCCATCGCACCAGGCGGACCGGTCAGCGCGGCGGCGGGCAACGGACGCGGTGACACATCGCGTACGGCGCCGCTGCGTGTGGACGCACAGCGCAATCTGGAGCACGTACTGCGCGCGGCACGTGAGGTCTTCGGCGAGCTGGGATACGGCGCGCCGATGGAGGACGTGGCACGGCGCGCTCGGGTGGGTGTCGGCACGGTGTACCGGCGCTTCCCGAGCAAGGACGTCCTGGTCCGGCGGATAGCCGAGGAGGAGACCTCCCGGCTGACCGATCAGGCACGTGCGGCACTCGGGCAGGAGGACGAGCCGTGGTCGGCGCTGTCGCGCTTCCTGCGGACGTCGGTGGCCTCGGGCGCCGGACGGCTGCTGCCGCCGCACATACTGCGGGTCGGTGTCGCGGACGACGACGCTTCCGATGGTTCCGGTGGTTCCGGTGACCTCGGCCTGGACGAGGCGCGGGTGCCGCAGCAGCGGACCCAGCCGGCCGGTGCCGGTCTCGGTCCCGGTGAGCTGCGACTGGTGTCCGACGACTCCGCGGCGATGGCGCCGGCGGACGACGCGGGCGCGGTGGCGCTGCTCGACGTGGTGGGCCGGCTCGTGGAGCGGGCGCGGGAGGCGGGCGCGCTGCGGCCGGACGTGTCGGTGTCGGACGTACTGCTGGTGATCGCGACGGCGGCGCCCTCGCTGCCGGACGCCGCGCAGCAGGCGGCGGCCTCTTCACGGCTGCTGGACATCCTGCTGGAGGGGTTGCGGTCGCGGCCCCTGTGAGCGGACGAACCGGAATATTCCGGACGGAACGGCCAACTCCCGCGCGGGGAAAGCCGGTTGAGCATTCCCCGTTCGGGTGAACGCTAGTACCTCGGTGCGGAAAGTCCCCACGGACGAGTGGTTGGTCCGTTCCAGGTGTCCTGAACAAAAGCCAATATGGCACTCTGACCCGGTGTTCGGGACTCGATGTGCAGGCAGCTGTGCAGGCGGCGGGGGCTTTCCGCGATGAGCTTTGACGGGCGGGACGAGTCACTCGGTGACGGCGACCCGGAGGCCGGTGGCGGTCTGACCTCGCCGCAGGTGCCGAACCAGGGCGGGCCCGGGGGCGTTCAGTACCTGGGCGGTTCGGTGGACGGCGCGGAGTACCCGGAGTACCTCGACGACCCGGTGGAGGGCAGTGTCCCGCCGCAGCGCGGGGGCAGCCTGCTGCCGCCCCGCGCGGACAGTGTGCTGCCGCCGCCCATCGAGCTGCCGCCCTCCGACACCGACCTGATCGGGCGGATGCGTTCGGGCGACGACACCGCGTACGAGGAGCTGTACCGGCGCCACGCCGCCGCCGTACGCCGGTACGCGCGCACCTGCTGCCGCGACGGCCACACCGCCGAGGACCTCACCGCCGAGGTCTTCGCCCGCATGCTCCAGGCGGTGCGCGGCGGCTCCGGCCCCGAGTACGCCGTACGCGCCTATCTGCTCACCACCGTCCGCCGGGTCGCCGCGAACTGGACGACGTCGGCGAGACGTGAGCAACTGGTCGACGACTTCGCGGTGTTCGCGGCGCAGGCCGCGCGCGGCTCGGAGATGTCCACCATGTCCATGGGGTCTGCCGACACCGACACCCTGGACCTCGGCGCCGATGTGCGCGCGATGCACGAGGCCGAGCAGTCCATGGCCATGCAGGCGTTCCGGTCGCTGCCCGAGCGGTGGCAGGCGGTGCTGTGGCACACCGAGGTCGAGGACGAGTCGCCGAGCGAGGTCGCCACCCTCTTCGGGCTCGACGCCAACGGCACGCGCGTGCTCGCCAGCCGGGCCCGCGAAGGGCTCAAGCAGGCCTATCTCCAGGCCCATGTCAGCGCCACCCTCACCACCGACGAGGAGTGCTCCCGCTACGCCGACCGGCTCGGCGCCTACGCCCGCGGCGGGCTGCGCACCCGGGCGGAACGGGGGCTGCGCAAGCACCTGGAGGAGTGCGCCAAGTGCCGACTGGCCGCGGGCCAGATCAAGGAGGTCGCGAGCGGCATCCCCGCCGTCGTACCGATCGCGGTCATCGGCTGGTTCGGCGCCGCCGGGTACGCCAAGGTGGCCGCGCTGGTCGCCGGGGGCGCCGGAGCGGGTGCGGTCGGCGTCGGTGGTGCGGCGGCCGCGGCGAGCGGCTCGTCGTCCGGCGGGGCCGGGGGCGGCGCGGCGGCCGCGGAAGGGCTGGGCGCGCCGTTGAAGGCGGGGATCGCGGCGGGGGTCGTCGCCGTCGGAATCGCGGCGGTGGTGTTCGCGCTGGCCGGCGACGAGGTCCCGAAGAAGCCGGTGGCACAACCGGCCCCCTCCGCGCCGGTGGTCCGGCCGGCGGCGCCGACCCCGACCCCGACACCGCCCGAGCAGGAACCCGAGCCGGTCCCTCCGGCCGTGGTCCCGGCCCTGGCACCCACCCCGACACCCAGTCCCAGTCCCACCCCGACTCCGGCTCCGTCCCCGACACCCACCCCGAGCCCTACCCCCACCCCGAGCCCTACCCCCACCCCGACACCCAGTCCCACGCCGACCCCTGCCCCGACTCCCACGCCGACGCCGACTCCTCCTCCCCCGCCGCCGCCCGCCCCGGCCGACTACCAGTGGAACGAGCTGGAGTACGGCATCACCGGCGACGGCACCAAGCCCGAGATGCGGCTCGGCGAGAGCAGTTGGGTGTGGCAGCGGTGGGGCGTGTCGATCGGGGACAAGCAGTACGAGCACGGGGTGACCGTCCACGGGGAGTCCTCGGTCACCATCGATCTCAACCGCGACTGCGCCTCGTACGACGCCCTGGTCGGTGTCGACGACATGACGCTGGGCCTCGGCCAGGTCCGCTTCTCGGTGTTCGCCGACGGGCAGCGCATGTGGCGGTCCGAGCTGATCCAGGGCGGCCAGGAGGCCGTACCCGTCCATGTCGACCTCACCGGGCGCAAAACGATCCGCCTGGTCGTGGAACCGCACTCGGCGTTCGACTCGGTGGCACTCGCGGACTGGGCGGAGTCAAGGTTCAGGTGCCGGTGACCACACCCCTGTCACCGGTCACCAGGGTGTGGGCGAGTTCGTCGAGCAGGTCGAGTACGTCGTCGGCGGTGAGCTCCGATCCCGTCGTACGTTCGGACTCGTACCGTGCCGCGCCCAGGGCCCTGCGGGCCGCGGCCTCCGTCTCCTCGGCCCGTACGCGGTCCGGCATCGGGCGGGGGTGGTCGCCCCGCCAGCTGTCGGAGGCGGCGAGCAGACGGGCCGCGTGGGTCAGGTCGCCGAGGTCGGCCAGCAGTCTCGCCGTACTGTCGGCGAGCGCCGCCGTGATCACCTCGGCGCAGCGCTGGGCCACGGCCGCGCGCAGGGTGGCGGTCAGCTTCACCACTCCCGCCCCGGGCCCGTGTTCCTCGGCCGTGATCAGGGCGTCCATGGCGTTCAGCCCCGCCATGAACTGTGGCGGCGGTGTGCCGTGCGTGATCTCCGCGCGGGACTGGTCGCACAGCGCACGCGCGAGGGCGACCTCCTCCTCGTCCAGCGCGATCTGCGCCCGCAGCAGCAGGACGAACGCCCGGGAGTCGGCCACCCCGTGACGATCGGCCGCCGCGCCCGCCTCGTCCAGGGCGGTCAGCGCGCCGGCGCGGTCGCCCTCCCGGTAGGCGATCTCGGCGAGCCTCGCGATGAGAAACGGTGCTTCGGCATGGGCACCCACCTCATGGGCGAGCCGCAGCGCCTCCGCGTACTCCCGCCCGGCCTCCTCGAAGCCGCCGCGCGACATGGCGGCCTCCCCGGCCGCGCTGCACACCTGGGCCCGCACCCAGCGGTCGCCGACGCGTCGGCTGAGCACACGCAGTTCCGCGAGGTCGTCGTCGACTCGCGGGCCACGCAGACCGCCCGCCGAGTCGACGACCAGATGCGTACGGAACATCAGGGTCACGGCGACCTCCCAGTCGCCGCCGTGGACACGGCAGTTGGCGATCACGGAGTCCAGGGCGGCTGCCGCGTTCATCGCGGGGTGGTTCGCCGTGTCACCGGGGTCGCCGAGGTCACGGGGGTCATCGAGTACGTCAGAGCCGTCGACGCCCAGCCGGTCGGAGAGAAAGGTGAACGGCCAGGCGATGCCCGGCAGCCGGGCCGCTTCCGGGCCGCCGCGCTCGAAATGAGCGCGGACCTCGGCGAGTTGACGGTGCCAGAGCTCGTCATGGGGAACGGTGGCCGGGTCGGCGTCGACGGTCAGGAAGATGTGGAGCATGCGGAGGTTCATGCGCCGCGCGTGCAACCTCGCCCATCCGTCCGGCCCTGTCCCTGTCCCTGTTTCTGTCCCTGTTTCTGTCCCTGTTTCTGTTTCTGTCCCGGTCGGTCGAATCGGCCCTGTGCTCAGGTCCAGGACCCGCGCCAGCCATTCCGCGCTCTCCCGGCGGTAGTTGCGCAGCCACCAGAACCAGCCCATCGCGAGGACCAGGGCGGTGGCCTCCTCCTCGTCGCCCTCCTTGATGGTGCGGTCGAGGGCCGCCCGGATGTTGTCCAGCTCCGTCTCCAGGCGGGCGATCCACGGGAGTTGCTCGGCGGAGCGGAGCAACGGTTCGGCCTTCACCACCAGCGCCCGCACCCAGGCGCGGTGCCGTAGCTCGACGGCGGCACGCTGCTCCGGGACCTCCGCGGCGCGCTCGGTGGCGTACTCGTGGATGGTCTCCAGCATGCGGTACCGCATACCGGGTGGACCGGCCGCACCGGTGCCGATCACGTCGTCCGCGCCGCGTTCGTGCGGGGTCGCGACGATCAGGGACTTGTCGACGAGCGCCCCTAGGAGATCGGCCACCGGGCCGGTGCACACCGCCTCCGCGGCGGTGAGGTCCCAGCCGCCCGCGAACACGGAGACCTCGCGCAGCACCGTCCGCTCCCGCTCGTCGAGCAGGTCCCAGGACCAGTCGACGACTGCGCGCAGGGTCTGCTGGCGGGGCAGCGCCGTGCGGTTTCCGGAGGTGAGGAGACGGAAACGGTCGTCGAGGCGGTCGGCGATCTGACGAGGGGTGAGCAACCGGAGGCGGGCCGCGGCCAGTTCGATGGCGAGAGGCAGTCCGTCGAGCCGGCGACAGATCTCCTCCACCGCCTCGGTGTCGCGGAGGGCGGTGGCCGCATCGGGGCGTACGGCTGCCGCGCGCTCCTCGAAGAGGCGGCGGGCCCAGTCGGGGAGGAGGGGCTCGACCGGGCGGACCGCCTCGCCGGGGACGCCCAGGGGTTCACGACTGGTGGCGAGGATGGTGAGCCCGGGGCAGTGCGTGAGCAGGGTTTCGGCGAGTTCGGCCGCCGCGTCGATGACGTGTTCGCAGTTGTCGAGGAGCAGGAGTTGGCTGCGCGGGGCGCAGTACTCGATGAGCAGGGCGAGCGGGTCGTCCTGCGACGCGGTGAGCTCGGTGGTCCTGAGCACGGTCTCGCGCAGACCGAGCGCGCTGACCACCGCGTCGGGCACCGCCTCCGGCCGGTCGAGCGGGGCGAGCTCGACGAGCCATGCCTGGGGGAGGCCGGCGGCGGCCTCCTCGGCGAGACGGGTCTTTCCGGAACCGCCCGGTCCGATGAGGGTGACGAGACGGGTCCTGTGCACATCCGAACGGATGGCTTCGATCTCGGGTTCCCGGCCGACGAAGGAGGTCAGTCGGGGGCGGAGGTTGCCGTTGTCGTGGCTGTTGCTGTGGGGCTGTGGTGGGTGCAGCGGTTGTCGTGGCTGTGCCAGCAACTCCTTGTGCAAGGTGCGCAGTTCCGGGCCCGGGTCCGTGCCCAGGCCCTCCGCCAGGGTTCGGCGGGCCGTCTCGTACGCGGCCAGGGCGTCCGCGCTGCGGCCCGTGTCGCGCAGGGCGCGGATGAGGAGGGCGTGCAGCGGCTCGTCGTACGGGTGGGCCTCCGTCAGCTCCTGCAGCTCCGGTACGGCGTCGTGGGCGCGGCCGAGTCGCAGGTCCGCCTCCACGCGCGCGCGTGTCGCCTCGCGGCGCAGGGATTCCGGGCGGGTCGCGGCGGTGCGGTCGGGGAGGTCGGCCAGGGCGGGACCGCGCCACAGGGCGAGGGCTTCGGCGAGGGTGCGGGCGGCGGTCGTGGGGTCGCCGTGGTCCAGGGCCGCCTTGCCCCGTCGTACGAGGCGTTCGAAGAGGTGGAGGTCGATGTGGTCCTGGGGTGCCGTCAGGCGGTAGCCGCCGGGGTCCGAGGTGATGGTGTCCTTGCCCAGGGTGCGGCGCAGGCGGCCGATGAGGGCCTGGAGGGCCGCGTGGGCGTCCTTGGGCGGGGTGTCCGTCCAGACCTCGGCGATCAGGGTTTCGGGGGTGGTGGTGCGGTTGGGGCGTAGGGCGAGGGCGGTGAGGAGGGCGCGGAGGCGGGGGCCGCCGATGGGTATGGGGGTGCCGTGGTCGTCCTCGGCCTGGGTGACGCCCAGGATTCTGTACCGCACCGGGCTATTCTCGCCCCCGCCGCCCCTACCCGTCCCTCCCCCAGAGGGGGGACCCCCACTGGGGGCTGCGCCCCCGGACCCCCGCTGTCGGCCTGAACGGCCTCGTCCTCAAACGCCGGACGGGCTGAAATGCCCGGCCGTGGACGGGCGGAGTGGTGGGAAAAGAAGGCCCCGTGAAGCCGACGCCTCACCCCCGGTGTGCCCCCGCCCCCGCCCCCAACGCGCCCCTCTGGGGGGTGATTCCCGACGGGACGGCTCGTTGGCGGGCCGGGGTTCCGGTCCAGCAGGTGCCTCGGCGGGAGAGGAGGCGGCGTAGCCACACCTCCAGGGAGACCAGGTCCGCCAGGCCGTCCAGGGGGAGGGGTTCGCCCTCTGCGGCGCCTCGCAGGGCCTTGCGGACGACTCTTGCCTCCACCAGACCCGCCTCCGCGAGCAGCGGAGTGTCGAACAGGGTCATCAGGGAGTCCACGGACACGCGCAGGCCCGTCCTCGACGCCGCGGTCGCCGACGCGTGGGACGGTGCGCCCCAGCCGGGAGGCAGCTCCGCGACACCGGCGCCTTCCAGGACCGTGCGGAGGATGGATGCCCGGGCGCCCGGCTGGACGCGCAGTGCTTCCGGGAGGGCTCGGCAGGCTCGTACCACCTGGTTGTCCAGGAAGGGCGTGTGCAGGCGCTGGAAGCGGATCTCCGCGGCCTGCTCCAGGACGCGTACGTCCGCCGCCTGGCGGGCCAGTGCCGCCCGCGCGCGGAAGTCCCCGGGGCGTTGGCCGGGGCCTACGCCGGCGCCCGCGCGGTCCGTCGCCCAGTTGAGGCGAACCGATACTTCAGCCAGCGCCTCACCGGTCAGCCAGCGCGCGGCCGGGCCGGGTCTGGCCCAGGTGAGCGCGGCCAGTGAGGCCCCCACCGCACCGCCGGGCTCGTCGAAACGGCGCTGCATCAGACGGTCGGCGAGGTTCTCGATGCCTGCCTTGTAGGGCGTACGGGCGAGCTTGCGGGCGGCGCCGTACACGCGCGCGGGGACCATCACCGAGCCGTCGGCCCTCGCGAGCGCCGCCACCGGGCGCACGAGGTGGCGCCGTTTGCGGTCCATCAGGAGGTCGGCGAGACGGGCGGGGTGGGCGTCCAGCACCTGCCGGGCGCCGTAGCCGGTGAAGTGGTCGGCGCTGCCCGAGGCCAGCCGGGCGCGGTGTCTGGCCGCCGTGACCAGGGACGGGCCCGGCTCGTCGGTCAGCGGGCCCTCCAGGTCCGCGTACGGGAGGACGTCCTCGCCGCCCGCCACCACCACGTGGTGCAGACGCGGGTTCGCCGCCAGGTTCCCCGCCCGCTCCAGTTCCGCCTCGCGCCCGCCCACCACCATGTCGTTGAACGTCACCGCCACGAGCCGCTCCCCCGCGCCCGTGCCGTGGCCGAGGACCGTCCCCGGCATTCCCGGCAGGCCCGCCGCCAGGAGCGCGAGCGTCCCCGAGGCCGGGCCGCCGGACAGATCCGCCCCTATCCCCGGTACGGGCATTCCGCGCGCGGCACGCCGTTCCGCCGGGCCCATGCCGGGCACGGGCCCGGGGTCCACGTCGGCGCCGGGCACATGACGGGGGGCGGACAGCCGGGCCCGCACCGCCTCCACCAGCGCGTCCCGTACGCCGTCCACCGCTCTGTCGGGGTCCACGGAGGCCGCCGCGACCGCGAGGGAGGCGACCGGCTCGTACCCGGCGATCTCCCGTGCCCCGGCGCGCAGGATCAGCGCATGCCCGGGCGGGATGCGCCGTACGCCGTCGTAGGGGGTCGAGTCGTGCAGTGCGGCCGGTACGTCGGGGGCCGCGAGGAGGGCGGCGAGGTGGCCGAAGTCGAGGTTGGCCTCGATGAGGTCGGCGAGCGGGAGGGCCGCCGTCGCGTAGGCGGTGCCGCCCGCCCAGGGGGTGTAGAACACCGGGCGTGCGCCCGCCAGATCGCCGCTGACCATGAGCCGGCGACCCACCTGGACGATCGCCGTGTAGCTGCCCGGCCAGGCCGTCAGATGGCGGAGTGCCCCTCCGCGGGCGGCGAACAGCGCGACCCGCAGCTGCTCGTCGGTGGCTCCGCAGGTGCCCAGGACCGCGATGCGGGTCTGCTCGTCGGCCCGTACGACGCGCACCTCGTCGGGGCGCCAGTCGCCGACCGCCCAGAGCGGATCGGGGTCTCCCCAGAGGAGTTGGGAGCCGACCGGGTGCACCGTCTCGCCGTCGTGGCCGGTCGCCCCAGCCGCATATCCGGCGCCGGACCCCGGCCCGGTTCCGTTCCCGGCACCGCCTGCCGCGTAACCGCCGGGTCCTGTCGCGTACTTGGCGGCCACAGCTGCGGTGCTGCTCCATCCCACCAACCACCGCATCGACGCCTCCACAGGCTGTGGACAACCAGTGCACCGTACGAACTCGGCACCATGCTGCCATGAAGGACGCGCCTGGGAGGGACGGCGGAGCCGCTCGTGCTCCCCGAAGTGCGCCCCTGCGAACTCCTGTGCACCCCCTGGAACATGCCCGCCCGATCCCGAACACACGCGCGGATCACGGGACTTCGGGGTTCGGAGCACGCCACTTCGGCGTTCGGATCAGGGGATCGCCGGACCCCTGCGGAAAGTTCACAACTCGTCGAGGACCCGTCGATCAGGGAGTTCGCGACCCGCCCACGCGCGACTGCGACCTGAATGCGCCCCCGTTACGCTCCCCCAAGACGCCCCACGCGCCCTCAACTTCCATGGTGGGAGGGGTAATCGGCCCGGCACAGCGGGGTCTGTTTTCGGCCAAGTTGGCGAAGCGGAGGCAGGCTCGCGCACGCTCCGTACAGGCTCTGCGGAGCGCAGTGCCCACGCACAGTCCGGGAGGCGGAGTTCGCCTCCCGGACCGGTCCGCCGCCCGCGGGGATGTAGGCGGCGGTGTCCCCCAGCCCACTGGATCCAGTACAGCGGGCCGACCCACGCAGAATCCATGGAAGCGCTCCCGCCATGGCCGGAGAAGAGCGCACGGACAGGCGCACGGCCACACAGCGGGGGCACGCCGCAACGGTGCGTACATCCCCAGAACTTCCGTACGGACCACAATCCCGCCAACCGGAACAATGCCCCTTAACGCTTGGGATGCGGCGAACTACGCTGGGTTTACGAATGCCGCATGGTTATGCCAGCGCGGCAGCCGTCTGTGTCGAGGGGTGGCGCATGTCCAGGGAGCAACGCGGGCCGAACGAAAAACTCGGCGCCGTTCTCGCCCTCGCGGGAATCAGCAACGCAGGACTCGCGCGTCGCGTCAACGACCTTGGCGCTCAACGCGGGTTGACTCTTCGCTACGACAAGACGTCGGTGGCGCGCTGGGTGTCGAAGGGCATGGTGCCGCAGGGTGCCGCGCCGCACCTCATCGCGGCCGCCATCGGCCAGAAGCTCGGCCGCCCGGTGCCGCTCCACGAGATCGGCCTGGCGGACGCGGACCCCGCGCCCGAAGTGGGCCTCGCCTTCCCCAGGGACGTCGGACAGGCCGTCCGCTCGGCCACCGACCTCTACCGCCTCGACCTCGCCGGCCGCCGCGCCGGCTCCGGCGGCATCTGGCAGTCGCTCGCCGGATCGTTCGCAGTGAGCGCATACGCAACGCCTGCCTCACGGTGGCTGATAACCCCGGCCGACAGCTCGGTGGCACGCGACGCGAACCCCTCCGAGGGCTCCGGGGCACCGCTGAAAGTCGGCCACAGCGATGTGCTGAAACTGCGGGAGGCCGCGGAGGACGCCAGGCGCTGGGACTCGAAGTACGGGGGCGGCGACTGGCGTTCGTCGATGGTGCCCGAGTGCTTAAGGGTGGAGGCGGCTCCCCTGCTGCTGGGGTCCTACTCGGACGAGGTGGGACGCGCGCTCTTCGGGGCGTCCGCCGAACTCACGCGCCTCGCCGGGTGGATGGCGTTCGACACCGGCCAGCAGGAGGCCGCGCAGCGGTACTACATCCAGGCGTTGCGGCTCGCACGGGCAGCGGCGGACGTGCCGCTGGGAGGGTACGTACTGGCCTCGATGTCGTTGCAGGCGACCTACCGGGGCTTCGGCGACGAGGGCGTCGACCTCGCCCAGGCCGCCCTGGAGCGCAACCGGGGCCTCGCGACGGCCCGCACGATGAGTTTCTTCCGGCTGGTCGAGGCACGGGCCCACGCACGCGCGAACGACGCCCACGCGGCCGGCGCGGCGCTGCGCTCCTCGGAGGGCTGGCTGGAGCGGGCCCGCGACGGCGACAACGACCCGTCCTGGCTCGGCTTCTACGGCTACGACCGGTTCGCCGCCGACGCCGCCGAGTGCTACCGCGATCTGAAGGCACCGCGCCAGGTCCGCCGTTTCACGGAACAGGCACTGTCGAAGCCGACGGAGGAGTTCGTGCGCTCGCACGGACTGCGGCTGGTCGTCTCGGCGGTCGCCGAGCTCGAGTCGGGCAATCTCGACGCGGCATGCGAGCAGGGCGTACGGGCGGTGGAGGTCGCGGGGCGCATCTCCTCGGCGCGCACCACCGAGTACGTGAAGGATCTTCTGCACCGGCTGGAGCCGTACGGCGACGAGCCCCGGGTGGTGGAGTTGCGGGAACGGGCCCGGCCGCTGTTGATGGCTCCGGCGTAGCGAACCCAACGCGTCCGAAGCGTGCCCGCTTCCTGCGTTTGAAGTGACTGTCAGTGGCGCAGTGCACTATCGAAAGCAGGAGGTGGAGCGCGGTGGAGCTGACGCGTGGGATCGCTTACGACTGTGACGTGCTGGTGATCGGTGGGGGGATCGTCGGTCTGTCGACGGCCTATGCGATCACGCGCGCCGCTCCGGGTACGCGGGTGACGGTGCTGGAGAAGGAGTCGGGACCGGCTCAGCACCAGACGGGACGCAACAGCGGGGTGATCCACAGCGGCATCTACTACCGGCCGGGCTCGCTCAAGGCCGAGTACGCGGTCCGGGGCGCCGCCGAGATGGTCAAGTTCTGCGCGGAGTACGGCATCGCGCACGCCGTCACCGGCAAACTGATCGTCGCGACGGACCGGGACGAGCTGCCCCGCCTGCACGCCCTCGTCCAGCGTGGCCGGGAGAACGGCATTCCGGTGCGTGAGCTGGGCCCCTCCCAGATCGGGGAGTACGAGCCCGAGGTCCAGGGACTCGCCGGCATACACGTGGGGACGACCGGCATCTGCGACTACGTGGCGGTCGCCCGGCAGCTGGCCGAGTCCTCCGGGGCGGAGATCCGGTACGGGGCCGAGGTCGTCCGGATCGACCGGCGGCCGGACCTCGGGGTGGCCGTGCGGACGGCGGGGCCGGGCGGCGGCGAGATCGTGCGGGGGCGCGTGCTGGTCAACTGCGCCGGGCTGTACTGCGACGAGGTGGCCCGGCTGACCGGCGACGACCCCGGGATGCGGATCGTGCCGTTCCGGGGCGAGTACTTCACGCTGGCGCGGCCCGAGCTGGTGCGGGGGCTGGTGTATCCGGTGCCGGATCCGGCGTTCCCGTTCCTCGGGGTGCATCTCACCCGGGGGATCGACGGGGGCGTCCACATCGGGCCCAACGCCGTGCCGGCGCTGGCCCGCGAGGGGTACGGGTGGGGGACCGTGCGGGTGCGGGAGCTGGGGGCGACGGTGGCGTGGCCCGGGTCGTGGCGGATAGCCGCGCGGCACTGGCGGTACGGAGGCGGGGAGCTGCGGCGCTCGGTGTCCAAGAAGGCGTTCGCGCGGGCGGTGCGGAGGCTGCTGCCCGTGGTGCAGGACGGGGATCTGGTGCCCGCGGCGGCGGGGGTCAGGGCGCAGGCGGTGCTGCGGGACGGGACGCTGGTGGACGACTTCCTGATCCGCGAAGGGGCGAGGGCGGTGCATGTCCTGAACGCGCCGTCGCCGGCGGCGACCGCCTCGCTGCCGATCGGGCGGGAAGTGGCCCGGCGGGCGTTGGCTGTGCTGGGTGGGTGATGCGCGGGTCGTCCCGGGCTGAAGGTGCCGGCCGGCACCGAAGGTCCGCGGCGGTAAAATCGGTCCCACTGTGTCTGACTCCATTGGCTCCGCCTCCTCCCCCGACCCGACACCCTCGCCCGTCCGGCCCAAGGGTGCCCCCAGGTTTCCCGGTGGGCCGCAGGCCGATCCCGCCGGGTCGCACTTCGAGCGGCGGATCAGGAGCTTCCAGCCCCGGCGCAGCCGGGTCACCGCCGGACAGGGTGACGCCCTGCGGCGGCTGTGGCCCAAGTGGGGCCTCGACATCGACGGCCGGGCACTCCGCCTCGGCGAGCTGTTCGGGGACGACCGGCCCGTCGTACTCGAGATCGGCTTCGGGATGGGCGAGGCCACCGCGAGGATGGCTGCCGACGATCCCCGTACCAACATCCTCGCCGTCGACGTGCACACCCCGGGCCAGGGCAATCTGCTCAACCTCGCCGACCAGCGGGGACTGACCAACATCCGCGTCGCCAACGGTGACGCCATCATCCTGCTCCGCGAGATGCTCACCCCCGACTCCCTCGACGGCCTGCGCGTCTACTTCCCCGACCCCTGGCCCAAGAAGCGGCACCACAAGAGACGGCTGATTCAGGCCGAGTTCCTCGATCTGGTCGCCGACCGGCTGCGCCCCGGCGGACACGTCCACTGCGCGACCGACTGGGAGCCGTACGCAGAGCAGATGCTCGATGTGCTGAGCACGCACCCGGAGTTCGAGAACACCCAGCCCGGGGGCGGTTACGCGCCCCGTCCGGAGTTCCGCCCGCTGACCCGTTTCGAGGGCCAGGGACTGGAGAAGGGTCACGTCGTGAACGACCTGTTGTTCCGCCGCGTACAGCACTCGTAGAGAGCACGCTCGGAGCGCTCGTAGAACACCACATGACCTCCCGCATCGTCGCGGGCCGCGTCCCTCCCTCGTTAGGGTCAATGCCGTGGCCACCTTTCCCCCGTACCCGACGCAGCCCAGCGGCCCCACCGACGGTCCCGTCGGCGGGGCGCTGCGGCACGCTCACTGGTGGCAGCGGCCATGGGTGCGGTACGGCGCCCTCATCAGCCTGCTCACGCTCTCCGGGCTCGTCATCCTCGCCCTGGTCCGCGAACAGACCGGCACCGAGGGGTTCCTGGTCGGGCTCGGGCTCGCCGTACTGCCCGTGCCGTTGCTGGTCGCCGCGTTCCGCTGGCTGGACCGGGTCGAGCCGGGGCCCTGGCGGAACCTGCTCTTCGCCTTCGCCTGGGGTGCCTGCGCGGCGGCCCTGATAGCGATCGTCGCCAACAGCTTCGCGACCAGATGGATAGCGACGGCCACCGCCGACCCGTCGAGCGCGGACACCCTCGGCGCGACCGTCATAGCGCCGATCGTCGAGGAGTCCGCCAAGGCGGCCGCCGTACTGCTCATCTACCTCTTCCGGCGGCGCGACTTCACCGGGATCGTCGACGGGGTCGTCATCGCCGGGGTCACCGCGACCGGCTTCGCCTTCACCGAGAACATCCTCTATCTCGGCACCGCCTTCGGCACCGACCAGCTCACCGGGGACAGCGGTATCGCCTCGGTCACCGCGGCGACCTTCTTCGTGCGGATCGTCATGTCGCCGTTCGCGCACCCCCTGTTCACGGTCCTCACCGGTATCGGTTTCGGGATCTCCGCGCTGTCGGGCGAACGCCGGCACGTCCGCCGGGTGCTGCTGCCGCTGTCCGGACTGCTGCTCGCGATGAGCATGCACGCCTTCTGGAACGGCTCGTCGACCTTCGGGGACTACGGCTTCTTCGCGGTGTACGCCGCGTTCATGGTCCCCGCGTTCGGGCTGCTGACCTGGCTGGTCATCTGGACCCGGCAACGCGAACTGCGTACCGTGCGCGCCGAGCTGCCTGCGTACGCGATGGCCGGCTGGCTGGCCCCGGCCGAGCCGCACGCCCTCGGCTCGATGCGCGCCCGCCGTCTGGCCCGGGAGTACGCCCGGCGTCATCTGGGCAGGCCCGCGGCGCGCGAGGTCGCGCAGTACGAGGCGTACGCCACCTCACTCGCGTTCCTGCGCCACCGGGGGCGCCTCGGCCGGGCGGGCGCCGACTTCGTCGTCCGGGAGCAGGAGCTGCTGGGCGAGCTGTGGCAGCGCAGGGCGGTGGCCCGCCCGGCCCTGGACCACGCGGCACGCGCCGTCGCGCCGGCCCCGGCTCCCGTCCCGCCGTTCACCGCCTGGCCGCCGTACGGCCGACAGGGGTACGGACCGACGACGCCGTACCCCTCGTACAGCCATGTCCACGGCCACGGCCACAGCTACGACCCCGCCCCCGGCCACGGCCACAACCGCCCCGCCTACGACCCGTACCCGGCCTACAACCCGTACCGCTCGTAACCCGTCAACGCACTCGGCAGGGGCTCACGCCGAAGCCGCCGTGAGACTCGCGACCTCCGCCTCCGTCAGTTCCAGTTCCGCGACCGCGAGCAGCGGCGGCAGCTGGTCCACCGTGCGGGCGGACGCGATCGGGGCCGCCACCGTCGGCCGGGCGGCGAGCCAGGCCAGGGCGACCGTGGCGACCTCCGCTCCCCGTGCCGTGGCGACGGCGTCCAGCGCGGCCAGGACCTTCCGGCCCCGCTCCGACTCCAGGTGCTGGGCGGCGCCCTGCGCACGCGGGCTGTCGACCGCCGTACCGGCGCGGTACTTGCCGGTGAGGAAGCCGGAGGCCAGGGCGTAGTACGGGACGGCGGCGAGGCCGGTGCGGGAGGCGATGTCGCGCCGTGGACCCTCGTACGTGTCGCGTGAGACCAGGTTGTAGTGGGGCTGGATGGCCACGTACTTGGCCAGGCCCTCGCGGTCGGAGAGGTCCAGGGAGTCCTGGAGCCGCTCGGGCGAGATGTTGGAGGCGGCGATGTACCGCACCTTGCCCGCGGTCACCAGTTCGTCGAGGGCGCCGATGATCTCCTCGACGGGCACCTCGGGCTGGTCGAAGTGCGTGAAGTAGAGGTCGATGTGGTCGGTGCCGAGGCGGCGCAGGGAGGCGTCGGCGGCGGCCTTGATGTTGGCGCCGGAGAGGCCGGGATACTCGGGGTGCTGGCTGACCTTCGTGGCGACGACGATGTCCTCGCGGTTGCCGCGCGCCCTGAGCCAGTTACCGATGATGGTCTCGGACTCGCCGCCCTTGTTGCCGCCGACCCAGGCCGAGTAGGAGTCGGCGGTGTCGAGGAAGTTGCCGCCTGCCGCGGCATACGCGTCGAGCACCTCGAAGGATTGCGCCTCGTCGGCGGTCCAGCCGAAGACGTTGCCGCCGAGGGCGAGCGGGAAGACCTCTAGGTCCGATGATCCGAGCTTGCGAAGAGCAGTCATGCTCGTCGTCAACGCCCGCCGCGGAGGCCCTGATTCCGGCCGGTTCACGAAGTTCGTGTGAACGACGGAACGACCGGTGGTCCTGGCGTCGGGAACTGACCGCCAGGACCACCGGGAAGAGACCGGGGAAGGAGTCTCCTACGGGTTCAGGCCCATGCTCCGCAGCCACGCCATCGGGTCGATGCCGGCGCTGTCCGAGCTGCTGGTGTGCACCTCCATGTGGAGGTGGGCCCCGGTGACGTTGCCGGTGGCGCCGACGCGGCCGATGACGTCACCCGTGTTGACCTTCTGGCCGACGCTGACGTTGATCGACGACTGGTGGGCGTACCAGATCTCGGTGCCGTCCTCCAGGGTGAGGATCGTGCGGTAGCCGTACGAGCCGCTCCAGCCCGCCTCGGTGATCGTGCCGGTGTGCACCGCCTTGAGCGGGGTACCGGTGGGAGCGGCGAAGTCGAGGCCGGTGTGGTAGCCGGAGGACCACAGCGAGCCGGCCTGGCCGAACGTCGAGGTGATCGTGTACGAGGAGGTCGGCAGCGTGTACTGCTTGGCGAGCTCGGCCAGACGCGCGGCCTCCAGCTTCGCCTTCGCGGCGTCCGCGACCTTCTTCTTCTCGGCGGCGACCTTGGCCGCGGCCTCGCGCTTCACCTTGGCGGCCTCGGCGGCTGCCTTCTTCGCGGCGGCGTCCTGGGCGGCCTGCTGGACCTTGGCCTCGGCCTGGTCCTTCTGCTGCTCGGCCTGGAGGATGATGCGGGCGCGCAGGGCCTCGCCCGCGTCGCTGGTGCCCTGCTGGGTCTCCTCGGAGGTCACGCCGACGCTGCTGAGCGCGGTGGCGGAGCCCTTGGGCTCGGCGTCCGAGTCGTCGTTGGAGAAGGGCGAGCCGACCGAGGGCAGGTCGGGGATGGAGATGGAGACCGGCGGCTTGCCGGTCTGCGCGGTGGCCATGCCGGCCCCGCCGACAGCGGCTATGACGCCGACGCCGAGAACGGTGGAGCTGCGGGCGAGTCCGCCTCCGCCGCGCTGCTTGCCGACGCGGTGCCGGCCGCGAACCGGACGAGTGGTGTCCGCGCTGGGATTCCACTCCTCCCAGGGGCCCTCGTCGGTGCGGCGGCTACCGAAGCCGAAGGTCGGGATCTTCCCGTCCTCGGTCTCGCTGCTGCGCTGACTCGGCACGAAGGGGGCTACTGGGGCAGCCGGGTTTGACGCCACGTGGGCGTGCTCCTTTCCTTCCTTCTCGCCTACCGGGTTAGCTGACGGGTTCGGAGCAGGAAGGTCTCCTACGCGCGTATACCTGCCGTGTTGCCACGGAGGCGGACGAGCGATTCACCCCAAGGTGATGGTTCCCCGGTTCCCTTGCGGGATTAGGCACTTGCGCACGGAGCCGACTCTTGTGACGGCTGGGACTACCGCGCTGCGTTATCGAACGTTAATAGACCCGGCCACCTGATTCCAAGCTGTTCCCGTTGATCGTTAATCCTTTTCCCGAGGACTTTCTGGGTCACCACCGGTGAAAATCGGGCGAGTTGACCATGCCGTAAGTGACTCCCGAGTATTGACGGTATGTCAGTTCTTATGCGGAGAGAGAGCACTCACTCACCCTTGGTGACAACCGATGAAAACTGATGAGAACTGATGTCAGAAACGACGTCAGGGTCGTCGTACGGCGAGCAGCGCCATGTCGTCCGTGGTCCCGCCGCCCGAGTGCCGGCGCACCTCGTCCGCGAGGGTGGCGAGCAGAGTGGCCGGGGCGCGGAAGACACGGCCCGTGAGCCGGGCGGCCGGGTCGAAGAAGGCGCCGTGCTCGTCGCGGGCCTCGGACAGCCCGTCGGTGTGCAGGAGCAGCGTCGCGCCGACGGGGAAGGAGGCGTCCTCCGCACGGTCGGGCCAGCTGCCGAGGTCGCCCATGCCGAGCGGCAACGCGGGTTCGGCCGGGTCGAGGGTGCGCAGGGTGCCGTCGGCGGCGAGAAGCAGGGGCGGGGGGTGGCCGCGGTTGAGGATGCGTACGATCCCGTCGCCGTGCGGGAGTTCGGCGAGGACCGCGGTGGTGAAACCCTCGGCGGCCTCCAGCCCGTCGCGCCGGGCGCCCTCGCGCGCGAGGGCCCGCTCCAGCCGCTGGGCGACCGCTTCCAGGGTCGCCTCCTGTTCGGCGGCCTCCCGGAACGCCCCGATGACGACGGCGACGGCCGCCACCGCCCCCATCCCCTTGCCCCGCACGTCCCCGAGGACGACCCGCACGCCGTACGCGGTGTCCTGCACGGCGTACAGGTCGCCGCCGATGAACGCGCCCTCATGGGCGGCCTCGTACCGGGCGGCGATCTCGAACGAGCCGATGCGCGCCTCAGGTTCGGGCAGTACGGCGCGCTGCACGGCCTCGGCGATCTCGCGGGCCGAGGCGAGGCGCCGGTCGCCCCGGCGCACCATCCGGTTGATGACGACGGCCAGGACGGCGACCGTGGCCACGGTGACCGTCTCGGTGATCGAGTCGGCGTCCGCGCTGGACCCGAAGCGGAGGTGCACGACGTACTGGGCGAGGAGGGCTGCGGCGGCGGTGACCGCCGTGGTGCGCAGCGAGGAGAGCGGGGCGGCGATGAGCGGGGCGGCCGTGAAGAAGGGGATGGCGGTGAAGTGACGCGGGGTGGCGTAGTCGTACACGATCCCGCCGAAGATCAGGAGCGCGGGCAGGACGCGGACGAGGGTCCGCACCCGTGAGATGGCCTTTTCCTCCGGCTCGCCCGCTGCCGGGTCCAGAAGGTGTCCCGACCGTCCCACTTGTCTCGTCTCCCGCCGGATCACCGCGGCCCGTCCGTCCCGTCCAGGTTTCCGGGGACGGGTGCGGCGGGCGAGTCCGGTGGACCGACCGGGCTAAAAACGACTCAGGGGCCGGAAACCAGTTTCCTGGTTTCCGGCCCCTGAGCCTTTAGTAGCGGGGACAGGATTTGAACCTGCGACCTCTGGGTTATGAGCCCAGCGAGCTACCGAGCTGCTCCACCCCGCGCCGTTGAATGCAACTATACGCCATCTGCGGGACCTCGATCACCACGTTTGGTTCGGCGGGCTCCCGGGCGCGGGCGTCAGCCGGGCAGGTGGGCGTTGGGAGCCTTGGCGCGCTGCTCGTACTCGGGGAGTACGACGACCTCGACGCCCTCCCCCGTGAGCAGCCCGTTCCCGTCCGCCGCCACCACGAAGGTGTCCGGCTCGCGCCAGGCGGTCACCACCCGGCGTACGCCCGCGTCGAGGATCAGCCGGGCGCAGGGTGCCGGGCGGGACGCGCGCCGCGCACAGGGCTCCAGGCTGCTGTAGACGGTGGCCGTCGGAAGCCGGGGGTCGGCCGGGTCGAGCTTGGCGAGCGCCGCCTCCTCCGCGTGCACGACCGGGTCGCCGCCCTCCCGTGAGTGCCCGCGCGCCAGTTCCGTACCGTCGGCGGCGACCACCACCGCCCCGACACTGAACGCCGTGCTCGACGGCGGACACCGTTCCGCCAGCTCGCACGCCAGTGCCAGCCAGTGCCGGTCGGCGGCGGAGACGAGCGGGCCGGCGCCGGGGGCGGTGGGCTCGTACCGCATGAGGACGACGTCCTCGATGCGTCGTGTCTCCGTGAGCCGGAGCCGGCCGCCCTGGTAGGCGCCGGGGCCGAAGAGGCGGGGGGCGTCGGGGTCGCCGACGAAGAGGGGCGCGAGGACGAGCTGGAGTTCGTCGGCGAGGTGCCGCTGGAGGAGCTGGGTGTGGACGGTGCCGCCGCCCTCGACCATGAGGCGCTGTACGCCCCGCACGTCGTGGAGGTGTTCGAGGAGGGTCCGCCAGTCGAGGGTGCCCGGGCCCAGGGAGACGATGTCCACGCCGGCGCCCAGCTCCGCCCGCCGGGCCTGCTCGGCGCCCTTGTCCGTCGTGTAGACGAGCTTCTCGCCGCCCGTGTGCCAGAAGTTGGCGGCCGGGTCCAGCTCGCCCGATCCGCTCACCGTCACCTTGAGCGGGTACTCGGGTTTTCCGGCCGCCAGCCGCGCGGCCCGCCGCTCGGGCGAGTTGACCAGGAGCCGCGGGTTGTCGGCACGGATGGTGCCGGCGCCGATGAGGATCGCGTCACTGGAAGCCCGTACCTCGTCGACCCGGTCGAAGTCGGCGGGGCTGGAGAGCAGCAGCCGCTCGGGGCCGGTGTCGTCCAGATAACCGTCGAGGGAGACGGCGGCGGACAACAGGACGTACGGGAGGGGCATGGGGGCACTCTCTTCCGGCGACGCTTGCGTGGGCGGGCTCGACCGACCCGACTTGGTTCAAGTTTTAAACAAACCTACACTGGTCGCATGACGACCCGCTGGCTCACCCCCGAGGAGCAGCGCGCGTGGCGCGCGTACGTCGGGGCCTCCCTGCTCCTGGAGGACGCGCTCGACCGGCAGCTCCAGCAGGACGCCGGGATGCCGCACCTCTATTACACGATCCTGGCCTACCTCTCCGAGACGCCCGAGCGGCGGCTGCGGATGACCGATCTCGCCGAGAAGCTGAAGATCACACGCAGTCGGCTGACGTACGCCGTGGCACGACTGGAGAAGGACGGCCACGTACGGCGCGAGGCCTGCAAGTGGGACAAGCGGGGCACCGTCGCCGCGCTGACCGACGAGGGCATGGCGGTGCTGGAGCGCACCGCGCCCGGGCATGTCGCCACGGTCCGTGCCGCCCTCTTCGACCATCTGACTCCCGAGCAGGTGGGCCAGCTGGAGGAGATCGGCAGGCGGATCGAGCAGGCGCTCCAGGGGGACGGGACGGAGTCGGCGCCGGAGGGTCTGCCGTGGCTGCGCAGGTCGTCGACCTCGTGCAACGCCGGCGAAGCGGGCGAGGCCGGCGCATGAGCCGACACGGAGAGTCGACCCGCATTTCGTTGCTTTAACTTTGAAGCATGAGGTAGGGTCACCACTTGAGTGAAGATCTGCTTCAAAACTGAAGCAGATCCGAGCAGAAGCAGATCCGAGGATCGATCAGACCGACCCGGGAGACCCGCATGCCCGACTTCCCCACCGCCACCCAGCGCTCCCGTGTCCGTGTGCCGCTGCGCTTCCACGACGGCTACAGCGTCGACACCGAACTGGTCACCTTCCACGGCCTGGCCGACGGTCAGGAGCACGTGGCGATGGTCCTCGGCGAACCGGCGCCCGGCACCACCCCGCTGGTCCGGCTGCACTCCGAGTGCCTCACGGGCGACGTCTTCGGCTCGGCCCGCTGCGACTGCGGCCCCCAGCTGCGCGAGGCCGTCGAACGCATAGCCGAGCACGGCGGCGTCCTGCTCTACCTCCGCCAGGAGGGCCGGGGCATCGGCCTCTACAACAAGCTCGACGCGTACGCCCTCCAGGACGACGGCCTCGACACCTACGCCGCGAACGCCGCGCTGGGCCTCCCGGAGGACGCCCGCGACTACACGGCGGCGGCCCAGATGCTCCAGGCCCTGGGGATCACCTCGGTGGACCTGCTCTCCAACAACCCGGACAAGGCCAACCAGCTCCGGGCCCTGGGCACGGACGTCCACGACCGCGTTCCGACGGGCGTGTTCACCACCCCGGCGAACGTCCGCTACCTCCGCGCGAAGGTCCTGCAGACCCAGCACACGCTGCCGCTGGGCGAGCTGGGCGGCATCGGCGGGCACACGGGCCTCACGGAGCTGAGCGTCGGCTGACGGCGTCCGCCACGGCTGTCACGAGGGGTGACGAGCGGCTGACGTCGGGACAAGGCGACACACGCGGCCCACACGGTGCAGGACAGGACCCCCGAGCCGGTGCGCGCCAAGGCCGCCGCGACTACCGGGCAGGTCCACGAAAAGGCCGTCCACGTCGCTGAACTGGAAACGGCTCGCGCACGAGGACGAGGCCCCTGACGCCACGGACGAGTCCCGCAGCTGGCGCGAGGTGCTCGGGGCAGCCGTCGTACAGGGCGCGATCTTCGCCGGAGTCAAGGCCGCTGTCGACCGCGGCGGCGCGACCGCCGTCAGGCGTCTGACGGGTACCTGGCCGGGCTGAGCCCCGGTGCTGAGACTCGGTTGGACGCGTACAGACGACTGGGCCGCGCGGCGTTCGCCGCGCGGCCCAGGACGTTCACCGTGAAAGATCAGGCGGTGGTGATGTTCTCCGCCTGGGGGCCCTTCTGGCCCTGGACGACGTCGAACGTCACGGCCTGGCCCTCCTGGAGCTCACGGAAGCCCGAGGAGTTGATCGCGGAGTAGTGCGCGAAGACGTCCGGACCGCCGCCGTCCTGGGCGATGAAGCCGAAGCCCTTCTCCGCGTTGAACCACTTCACAGTTCCACTTGCCACAGTCATGCCTTCCAGTCGATGAACGTCTGCCCCTTCATGGGGCAGACGGAGGTGATCGCCCTGGTCCCTGCGGCACAGCACAGCAAAGCGCCCACACCAAAGGCGTGGGCAAGGGGAAATCCGAACCACGACAGCTCACACAGACGCTACCCGTCCGCACCCGCCATCACCACAGAAAACGCCGCTCAGTATTCCGGCCATGCTCGTGGGTGATGGCCCGCCGACCCGGCGGGCACGCTCACTTCAGGTCGTAGCCGACGGTTTGGACGATTTGTCGGCGCGACGGTACTCGGCGTTGATGCGCTGGGCTTCTTCGAGCTGGTCCTCAAGGATGATGATCCGGCAGGCGGCGTCGATCGGGGTGCCTCGGTCGACGAGCTCACGCGCCCGCGCCGCGATGCGCAGTTGGTAACGGGAATAGCGGCGGTGTCCGCCCTCGGAGCGCAACGGTGTGATCAGTCGTGCTTCGCCGAGGGCCCGGAGGAAGCCGGGAGTGGTACCGAGCATCTCGGCGGCCCGGCCCATCGTGTAGGCGGGGTAGTCGTCGTCGTCAAGACGTCCCAGCGACTCGTCTGCTGTCATCTCACCTCTCTTTTGGAACGCGTCGAGGGGCCTTGGCGCCATACCGGCACCAAGGCCCCGAAGGAACTGCAAACACCATCTGCCGGCCCTACTGCTGCACCGGCCTACTTTTTCCGCACTGCCGTCCGACAACGCCGACGGGGGCGCGGGGATCGCTGATTTACGACCGGAGACCACCTACCTATCGATGTCCTGCGGTACCCGGACTCAGACTCCGCCCGGGCGATCCTGATGGCGCTCGACTCCTCCGTTCTTTCCCTCTGGACCAACAACCTATCGAACAGGAACTGCCACTACTGGTACTGCCAACTGCTGGTACTGCCACCGCGTCAACCGCGGTCCTGCTCACCGCTCATGGCGGCCCCTGATCACTGCGGGCCACCCGGTCCGGTCGTCAGCCCCGTCGCCGTCCTGCACAACGCTGGCTTCGGAGCTCCACCACCGCACCGTCCTACGTGTACCGCCGCCCGGCAGTTCGTGTCTGCCGGGCCTCGCTGATCTCGTCTACGAGAGAAACAATAATGATCCGAGCCACCAATGTCTACTCCGGCAAGCATAGATTTTGGTGGGCTCGACGATGAGGTAATCCTCCTGGGCCGGTCTGTCGACGGTGCCCGTCCCGACGGGTGACACCACCGCCCCGGCCGCCCGGACGTGCCGTTGCATAGAATCCGGTGCCATGCCGAAGCCTGACGACCTGATCGTCGACATCGCCGCCCTTGTGGAATCCGGGCGGAGCAACCAGATGTCCCTGACCGTGGTCACCGGTGGTGCTGTCATCACCGGTCGACTGGCACCCGAGGCCGTGTGGCGGCAGAGAGTGTCGGAGGTCCTGACGGACTCCGCCCAGCTGGGCGACTTCTCCGCCGTCTTCGAAGCCCCCGCCAAGAGGGACGGGCCGCCCACACACCTGCACTTCCACGTTGCCCGCATCCTGCAGGGCACGGTGGGGATCCCGGAGACGGGCGGGATGTACCGCATCGCCATCGAGGACGTCAGCGCCTGGACCGTGGGCGATTTCCGCTACTCGGACTGACCCACCGACCGCCGACACACCGCCGCGCCCCGAGCGGCACAGCACGCGACTGAGGGCCCTACCGGCATGTGCCGGTAGGGCCCTCAGTCGCTTGTCCGGCTCGCGCCGGCCGGGTCGGTCAGACGGACACCGGGGTGCCGAGCAGCGCCGAGGCCCGCTCGAACGGGTTCTCCGTAGGAACCGGCTCGGCCGGAGCAAGGGTGCCGCAGGTGAAGCCGAGCCGGGTCATGGCCCGCACCACTTCGCCCGCGCTGAAATCACGGGGGTCCTGGCGGGTGACGACCTGGCCGACCTGCTTCACGGGGTAGCGGCGCCGTCCGACGATCACGGACTCACCGGTGACCGGCTCGGGCTTGATGCCCTTCATCGACTCCAGCACACCGCTCTTGGTCAGGTCGAACGGGAAGCGTGCGATGACACAGCGCATGATGCCTCACAGGGAGAAGGAGAGACGGAGTACGGGGAGAAGCGGAGACGGGAAGGCGAGCGGACGGCGACACGGTGCCGGCCACCGTGAAGCGGTTCAGCCCGCCAGGCCGAGGACGGCCGGGCCACCGCCGTGTTCGACGGAGGGCCCGGCGCTGTCGGTGATGTCGCTCAGGCGGATGCGGTCCGTGTAGCCGTGGCTGTCCCGGACGGCGGCGAGCCGGGCCCGGGTCACCAGGCCCACGTACTGGCCGTCCTCGTCGCGCAGGACCAGATGCCCCGTCCCGGCGGCGGCCGTGACGGACAGCGCCACCTCCACGGTCATGTCGTGCCAGACCTGAGGTCCGGTCATGTCCGTGGCGTCGGCCGTCGTGCTGTGCACGGGGTCGGCGGTTGTCGGGCGGGGCTGCATCTGGACCAGCGGCAAAGAGTGCCTCCTGCGGAGTTGGGACGGCTTCCTGAGCAAGAAGGTGCTACGCCGCCGCAGCGACGTTGGGCCGACGGGCGGGCGCGCGACCCGCCGCCGAGGCCGGACGGCGGCGGCCACGTGAAGTGGAGCCGCTGCCACGCTTCTTGGGGCGCTCGACCACCGGCGCCTTGATGACGACCGGGATGCCCGAGGGGGTCTGGGCGCCGGTGATGCGGTGCAGGGCCTCTTCGCCGGTGCGGACCTGGGTGGTCTGCGGGACGATGCCGGCCGCTGCCATCAGGCGGGTCATGTCACGGCGCTGGTTCGGGGTGACCAGGGTGACGACACTGCCGGACTCACCGGCACGGGCGGTCCTGCCGCCACGGTGGAGGTAGTCCTTGTGGTCGGTCGGCGGGTCGACGTTGACGACGAGGTCGAGGTTGTCGACGTGGATGCCGCGCGCCGCGACGTTGGTCGCCACCAGCACGTTGACATGCCCGCTCTTGAACTGCGTCAGCGTGCGGGTGCGCTGGGGCTGCGACTTCCCGCCGTGCAGCGCGGCGGCTCGGACCCCGCTGTTGAGCAGCTGCTCGGTGAGGCGGTCGACGGCGTGCTTGGTGTCGAGGAACATGATCACGCGACCGTCGCGGGCGGCGATCTCGACGGTGGCCGAGTGCTTGTCGGCGCCGTGGACGTGCAGCACGTGGTGCTCCATCGTCGTGACCGCGCCGGCCGAGGGGTCGACGGAGTGCACGACCGGGTCGCTGAGGTAGCGGCGCACGAGCAGGTCGACGTTGCGGTCGAGGGTCGCGGAGAACAGCATGCGCTGCCCCCCGGGACGGACCTGGTCGAGCAGGGCGGTGACCTGCGGCATGAAGCCCATGTCGGCCATCTGGTCGGCCTCGTCGAGGACGGTGATGGCGACCTGGTCCAGCCGGCAGTCGCCGCGGTCGATGAGGTCCTTGAGGCGTCCGGGGGTGGCGACGACGATCTCGGCACCGCCGCGCAGCGCGCTGGCCTGCCTGCCGATCGGCATCCCGCCCACCACCGTGGCGAGCCTCAGCCGTACGGCGCGGGCGTACGGGGTGAGCGCGTCGGTGACCTGCTGCGCGAGCTCACGCGTCGGTACGAGGACCAGGCCCAGCGGCTGCTTGGCCTCGGCGCGCTGCCCGACCGTACGGGCCAGCAGCGCCAGCCCGAAGGCGAGGGTCTTGCCGGAGCCGGTGCGCCCGCGGCCCAGTACGTCCCGGCCGGCGAGGGAGTTCGGCAGGGTCGCGCCCTGGATCGGGAAGGGCACGGTCACGCCCTGCGTGCCGAGCGCGGCCAGCAACTCCTTGGGCATGTCCAGATCGGCGAAGCCCTCAACAGCGGGAAGCGCGGGGGTGATCGTCTCGGGGAGAGCGAACTCACCCTGGACCGCGGCGGGCCGACGGCCGTAGCCGCCACCACCGCCGGAACGCCCCTGCCCGCCGGAGCGGCCCTGCCCACCGGACCGGCCGGCGGTCGACGAACCGGATCGGCCACCACTCCGTCCAGCGGCGGCACCGCCGTTGCGGGTGCGGGAGAAACGGTCGTTCGTACGTGTGCGGTTCATGCGGAACCTTCCTCGATGCGGCTCACATCTAGGAATTTCCGCAGCGAAGAGCGGCGCGGAGAATTGCAAGAATGGGCCGAAAGAATGCGAAAGCGAATCTGGCCGGCAGTGAATTCACGCGGGCTCAGGCAATGAATTGTGGTGACTCGAACGGAGCGGCTTCCGGGGCATTCAAAACGCCCACGGACTCCTCGAATCCGTCGTCTCACAGATGAAGCGGGTGAAGCAGATGAAACCACTGCGAAAAATGCATGCAGCTGGGGCCCGCACCCCGAGGGATGCGGGACCCAGCTGCACAGTACGCGTCAGCGTCAGACAAGAACGATGTTCTCGGCCGTCGGGCCCTTCTGGCCCTGCGCGATGTCGAAGTTGACCTTCTGGCCTTCGAGCAGCTCGCGGAAGCCCTGGGCGGAGATGTTCGAGTAGTGGGCGAACACGTCAGGGCCGCCACCATCCTGCTCGATGAATCCGAAACCCTTTTCCGCGTTGAACCACTTCACGGTACCAGCAGCCATGTCATATCTCCTTCAGGGGCAGTGCTACGGGTCCACACAGCGCGGACTCCGTGTCGCCGCGATGATTACCCCGTCCGGAAAAGACCGGAATTAAAACTTCGGGAACCACAACTGCAACTTAGATCGACAGTAGCACACTGCGACGGCCGACGAGCGTTGAATAACTCTCAGCTATTTATTGCGGCAAATAACCTGCCCGTGCGTTCCGTCAATATCTCAGCTTGCGGATACAGATATTGGGGCGTGTCCGACGGAGGGCCTGTCCCGCGGGCCGCACTGCCGGCCGGCGGTCGGCCGCACGGCCCGCCGTCAGCCACGGAAGCCACCGATCCGCTTCCATCGGAACCTCACCACCCCGAAAACGCACAGCGCCCGACACTCGTACGCCGTGCCGACAACCGCGCCCACCTGCTGCGGACGCTCCCGCAGGCCGCCGAGCAGGCCACCCGCCCCGTCATGCGGTACCGGTGCCGCTACCGGGTTCCGTCCCGGCGGAACCAGCGGCGCCGCACGTCCGCCAGGCCGGGACCCGCACACTCCCAGGGCCCACCGCAGCGCATGCCTTCGTCGTACCCGGTACCCGTTCGTGTCACAGCAGGGTGACTCCGCCCACACAGCCCCCGCACGCGAACCATGATGCTCCCCCGACTCGCACACCGTCCCTGGGGGAACCAGCATGCGCACCCGGACCGTCGCAGCCGCACTCACCGCCGCAGCACTGCTCACGCTCACCGCCTGCGCGAGCACCGACAACACCGGCCCCGGCAAGCCGGACACCTCGTCCCAGGACACCGACGACCGCACGAAACAGGACACCACCCCCACCGAAACCAGCCCGGAAACACCTGACAGCACCTCCGAAGCGGCCCCTGAAGCGGCAACGCTGCCCGACCTCGTCGGCCAGGACCTCCAGGCCGCCCAGGACGAGGCGCAAGCCGCCGGCTTCTACGTCCTCGACGACCAGGACGCCAGTGGCCAGAACCGCTTGCAGGTCTTCGACCGCAACTGGACGGTCTGCAGCCAGGACCCCGAGCCCGGCACGCACCCCACGGACACGCCCGTGACCCTGTACGCCGTCAAGGACGACGAGACCTGCTGACGCCCCGGGCATCCGGGGATCGCGACTCGGCGATGTCCCGGGGCCCGTACGCGTAACCCCATCGTCAACGGGCTTGGGTGTCCTCTATATGCGCCCGTTGGCCCCCGCACGGTCACAGTCACGCGCGCCTGGTCACGACACGGACACACCCGGCCACGCTCCCATCCCTCGCCAAGCATGATGCCCACCTCGACACGCACGTCCAGGGGGGACCATGCGCACAACAACAACCACCACCATCACCTTCACCGTCGCTCTGCTGCTGGCCACAGCCACGGCCTGTTCCGGGAGCGGCGACGCCGAGAAGCAGGTGGCGAAGCCCAGCACCACGGCGACCACGAAGACCTCGAAGGAGAGCACCGCAGCGGAGCCGAGCGCGAGACGTGAGGCGCCCCGCGCGCTCGGAGAACCGTTCAGCTTCACGACCGACGGAGCGACGATGGTGATGACCGTGCTCTCGTACGAGCAGGGGCGGTTCCACCCGCGGCAGTCCGCCGACAAGGAGTTCGGCACGACCGGGTACACGTGGGCGGCCGTCGAGATCAAGGCGTGCCTGAAGAACGGCGTCGGCGCGGTGACCCGCTACCCGTGGGCCCTCGCCTACGCGGACGGAGCGCGGATCAAGCCGAGCGGCGTGACGTACGGCGACTTCCCGAAGCCGGAGTATCCCTACGCAGCGACCGTGAAGCCCGGCACCTGTGTGCGGGGCAAGACCGTTTTCGCGGTGCCGGCGAAGCAACGGCCCGAGCGCGTGCTGTACACCTCGACGACGCTGAGGACTCCGGCGGAGTGGTCGGTCCCGAAGACGTGACCGGACGCCCCTCGTGTGCAACCGGGTTCAGGGTGACGTCCTCGCGTCCGTCGTCCGAGCACCGGCCGAGCCAACGACCACCCAACCCCCGGAAACGACGAAAGCCCCAGCTCGGATCCACTCCGAACTGGGGCTTACCCGTAGACCCTGTGGGACTCGAACCCACAACCAATGGATTAAAAGTCCTGGCCAGAGCATGACGGGTGGTTCCGGATGCTCTCTTGGTGTCCGAAACCGCCTGGCCAAGAGGACTTCGCCATGCATCGGGGTTCGGTGCCTGACGGCTCCTGCCGGACCGTCCGCTCACGCATCGCTCACGCAGAGCGCCCCACCTGAACTGCACGGAAGACCCCGGACGGGCCACGCTTGCGGATCAACCCAAGATCACAAAAAGCAGGCTCGACCCTGCAGACACCGGCCCGTTCGACGGGCAGCCTGGGTGTATCGGCTCAGACTCGTTCCTGTGGCGCGGATCTTCAAGATCAGTAAGTGCATCAACTCTGATGCTGCTCCGCGCCCTCACGGCGGCGAGTCTTGTACGCGGTGCCTCAAAGGGGCTCGGCTCGTTGGGTTCAGCCGCGTGTCCATCTGATCTCGTGGGTGAAGCCGAGGGTGATCACGAAATATACCCAGCGGGGTAAGGACTTCGCGGTGCGAGGCGGAGAGGCTGGTGCCCGAGGTGGGGAACAGTCGATGAGCGGGCTCACGGTGGAAGTCGAAGTCGTCACTGCCATCTGTGCTGCGCGCGTTCTGATTCGCCAACTCCGAGGGCTGTTGGTGGACATCGGTAACGCAATCCGCGCCTGGCGCTCCGTGCGCGACATCTTGCGGGACGAGCAGGACGAACACCAGGGCTGACCTCGGCGCTCGCTCCGACTTGGCGGCGGGCGCTCGGCAGCAGAGACCGCTGTCACCGCTGGGCTGGATCTCTGCGGCCGGCCTGGTGGCGAAGGAACGCGGCGTTCCGTTCGGAACGGAGCCGAGGTTCCGAGTCGGCGCGCTCCGTTTCGGAACAGCCGCAGGTGCTGGTCAGCTCTGAACAGCACCTGCTGATCATTTGCTCCGCGTCTCCGTCTGCAGCGAGTGACCGCGCACGGTCATCAAGGGTGTGCAGACGACGGCGACACCTCAGACTCATCCCAAGGATCACTGGGACGCTTCAGGAAACGGGTGAGAGCGCCGCGGAGCAATCTACGATCGTTCACCATGGGCGTGTACATGAGCCAGCATCGGACAGATGCGGCACCGAAGCGAGCATCAGAATCGGATGCCGAGTTCTTCGAACGGATCGCCGGTCCGTTCTGGGACCAGGTTCGGGATGTGATCAACGAGTGGTGGTCGCACTTTCCCCCCGATGCTCAGCCCGGCCTGCGTAGTCGGCTACGGGATCGCAATTCCGACGCGAACGTCTACTCCGCGTTGTGGGAGCTGTACGTGCACGAGATGCTGCTCGGCTCTGGTTGCACGGTGGAGATCGAGCAGCAAGTAGGCACAGGGGGCAAGTACCCAGACTTCCTGGTCACCCGTGGCGACGTGCAATTCATTGTCGAGGCGATCTGGACAGCCGAGAATCTGGACGCAACCGGGAGCAGCTCGCTCCCGCCTCAAGTGGCGGACGCGATCGACCGCGTTCCGAGCCCAAACTTCTACGTGTCATACAAGGTTGTCAGCGCTGGCTCGACCACTCCGCAGCAAAAACGCTTGAAGAACGAGCTGACACTATGGCTGGCAAGCTTGGACCCCGACCAGGTCATTGCCGAGTATGAGCAGAAGGTGCCGCTACCCAAACATACCTGGCAGGAGGCAGGTTGGCGCCTCAACTTCGAGGCGATCCCCCGCAGCCCCGGCAGACGAGGCGATCCGACGAGCAGGACAATAGGCATCCATCCCTGGATTTGGGTCGCCGATGACTCAGATCGGGTGCTCAAAGCCGTGCGAAAGAAGGGCAAGAAGTACGGCGACTTGGCGCTGCCATTCATCGTTGCAGTTGGTAATTCGGCCGTCTTTCCGGAAGATGAGGACACCGAGACCGCGTTGTACGGGACCTCGGTCGAGTACGCCCACCGCACCGGATCGACTTTCGGTCGCAATCCCGACGGCTACTGGACTGCTGCACAAGATCAGGCCCATAGCCGGGTCAGCGGCGTGCTGACCGTCAACAACCCGGCACCTTGGACCTGGGCGAAAAAGGTCCCAGTCCTCTGGCAAAGCCCCGCACCTGGCTCGCTTCCGGCCCCCGTTCTTGCCACCTGGGAAACGGTACAACTGGCCGATATTCACGTCGAACGTCAGCCAGCGGCTCGCCCCATCCACACGTCTCTTGGTCTGCCTGAGCACTGGCCGATCGGGGATGCTTTTCCCCGGCGTCGGCCAAGCTCCGAAAGCTGAGGGCCCGACGCGAACGGGCGGATGCCTGACGTGTGGAGAGCGCCCAGGGACCAGAGCAGGTCCCCTCGTCATACCGAGCAGAGGTGTCTTCACAGCCCAGTAACCGGCTGCCCCGTGAGTGCCTGGATGATCTGCCAGATGGCAGCATGCTCCTGCACTTCACGTGGGATCGCGACCTTGTCGACCGGCTACTGCTCACCGTCGAACGTGCCGGCCGCATCCATACCAAGACAGGGGCCACCGTCCCCAACGCGTCTACTACGAGTCGCATCTCTTCCTCCTGTATGCCCTACCTCGCGCACCCCAGCTGCCCGACTTGCAAAGTTCTGTTGTGCGCCCTCGGCAGACTGGCCGCGCTCTCGGCACGTCCCTTGCGCTGTTCGGCTCGTAAACTTCTCTGGCCACTACTACGGCACCAACTCCTCGTGCATCATGGCCTCTTATGGATGAGGGAATAGTCGCGCTGATAGCGGCGGGTTGCGGGCTTCTCGGCTCGATACTGGGAGCTGCTTTCACGGCATGGGCTACCAAGGCCGGAGCAGACAAGAGCGCTGATGCTGTACGCGGACAGGCTCACGACCAGGCTGCAAACGAGCACGCTCATTGGCTACGGCAACAACGCCTTTCCGCCTGCGAGGGATTCCTCGACGCTTGGGACGAGTGCACCCGCAGGCGAAAGGAGCTGGCCCGTCCAGCAGAGGAAGGCCAACATAGGCCCCTTCGGACCGAACTGCACCAAGCGGCAACTCGCATGCTGGAACGTGCGCGGCGAATATCGATTCTTGGCCCTGAAGAAGTTGCTCAAGCCGCTCAGGCAATCTCTGACGCAACCATGGAGAACATCGATAGAGAAGACAAGTTCGGCCGATACATCGAGGCAGCCGTCGCACGTCTACGGGATCAGGAAAGGCGTGTCCGTGAGCTCTCACCCGACCTAAAATTTGAGCAGCTGAATCAGGTACTCACCCACGCTGGCGACTTAGAGAGCTTACAGGAACTCTATTCTATAGAGGAGCTGGAGAGGATCCTGGGGAATGCGGAGCGCTCCATGAAAGCGGGAGAAGAGTGGCTCAGCAGGATGATCACATTCGGGGAACTAGGGGGTGAAATAAACGACGAAGGAGCGCGCTTCCTGGAGGATTTTAAACGCAAAATTCAGGTGACCGAAGAGAATAGGGCGGTCTTCGTTCGCACCGTGCGGAACTCAATCGCAAGTCCGCCCATACGTAACGACTGATCAGCCTAGCTCTTCGCCAGAAGTCGGTCACTCTTAAAGTACTGACGCTGTTCACCAGCTGATGGCGATCCTCGATCGGGAGAAATCTTAGCTGTCTCGCGGGTAAGTTATCGCGCGACGCTTTCCTGCAGCCTTTGCCATTCGCAGTGCGACAAAACTTTCACGCAGAGTTTCACCCATCCCGGCCGAGAATGTAAATTGCCCCGGGCGCTGGAGGCCCGAGAGCCGATCACATATAGAACCAATGTCAGGGTTGTCGATTCGCGCCAAGATGCTATCACCCCCCGCCGACACGACGTAGACGCCTGGGATTTCGTTAAGTGAATCAACCAGTTGGTCAATCGATGCAGAAATCTCCTTGGATGACGCCACGAACGAGTCGACGTCGTTCGCTAGAAGGTGCGCTTCAACCTTGCCCCCTACATCGTCACCATCGATGATCAAATAAGACAACACGGCTCCATTTCTCGGGGCTGTCAAACTATACATAGGAAATAATTTCGGTTCTCGGACTGAGAGGCAAAAGGGAGCCGAGGGCAAAGGCAAGCGACGTTGGGGCCGAAATAAATAGGCGCCCTTCCGGAACTGGCCCGTGTACTGCATTCATGGAGGAAAGGTGACTCGCCCAACCCTGTAGAGTGCGTTTCAGTAGTTCATTATATGCGCGGTGATCATTGGGGAAATCTGGGCACTCGATCACAAGTGCTGTGCTGCAGATATCGCCTGCGTTCACTTGGTAGCGGGCATGAGTACCCGCAGCTGCCGCAGCTTGGGCATCCATGGCGCGACTTGCGGAATTTTGAGAGATGCAGACGATTAGTGCATGCCTGTTTATGTTTCCAGGATTCAAATTTACGGTCTGAATCTGCACCGCACTAGGGAGCTGATAATTGACCTCCGAGGTGCGCGGCCCCGTGGGCGTTCCTACGAGCTGCAGGGGAGGCAAAGCCCCAACTGCACCCGAGTTGGAAACTTGGTGTACGGCGATCTCCTGAAAATCGTGGACTCTCAGGGATGCCCCCTGCGCACTATTAAACACCTCCCGTCCAAGCTGGAATGAGTTCTCAAGGCCGCTGGTAAGATAAAAGGAGATTTCACTCGACTTTCGAGGATTCTCCTCCTTAAGTCGGGCCTCGATCACTTTCTGCGTCAGCCGCCTTCTATCTACTCCTGAGCCCGGATGCAGTTCGTCGGCATTTACGTAGAAAAAGCTAACGTGTTTAGCTTTAGCCTCTGCTGCATACTCCAGAAGTCTCGCATCCGACCACCCGGAAGTTGGTTCTGGCTGCAGGAATACAGCGACTCCGACTCCGGAGCGTCCATGGAGGCTAATCCAGCTAGCAGCCAGGATGAGGAACCCTGCAATCAGAATGCAGATTTCAGTTCGCTTGCCGCCGGGAATCATTCCGAGAAAATCGGGAAGCGTGGAAGCTACAATGGCAGTGCCGATTGCCGCAACCAGCGCAGCAAAGATCGCTCGATCCTCGTTAACTCTTCGGTAGCTTCGCCTAATGCGGCCCGCCATCTCGCCCCTTACCCACCCGCGTAGTCAGTAGCACCACAGCCGTAATCTACCGGGTCTTGTGTTCGTCCACTGGCGATCGCATCCGACCTTGAGCGCATGAAGTCGTCGGGGTAAGTGACAGAACCGTTGCCATCAATGCGCCCGTGGCCTCACACCTGGCGCACTGCCTGACAGATGCGGGGGTCGCACGTGCGGTCTTCGGCGAGGTGGCCGAAGTGGCCTGCCGAGTCGGGGTAGTCACGCAAGACCGCCGCGGCGGTGGCTGCGGCATCTGCAGGGTGAGGTCCGGGCTGACGACTGGGCTTGTGTGCCTGGACCAGCGATGTGGTGGATGAACACCTGGGACTGAGGACGTGGACGGTTTCCATCCCGTCCGGGCAGGGTGACGCCACGCTCGTCCCTATGCCCATCCTTCCAGCGACACCTGAGGCCCACCGGTGAGATACCGGTGGAGCGCACTCGCAGTGGTGTCCACGAACTCCTCGGGGATGGCATCGGCATCAACCCAGCAGACCTGGGCGTGCTTGCGTGGCTCACGGTTCTCTGGTTCGCCGGTCCACTCGTGGGCGGCGAAGACGACGGTGAGGAAGCCGTTGGGAGCCTCGACGCCCCACGCACCGTGAATGATGTGGGCGACCTTGAGGGACTCCGGCTTCACGGTCAGGCCGGTCTCCTCGTACAGCTCGCGTACGGCGGTCTGGATGATCGGCTCGCCGCGTTCGCTCTTGCCGACAGGCAGGTCCCACATGCCCTGGGCGAACTTGGCGTTCTGACTCCGCTGGAGGAGCACAACCCGGTTGGTGGCCTTGTCGTGGACGATGACGGCGGCGACCAGCAGGGTCATGGATTCGAGGGCGGGCGGTAGGGCTTTGGGCTGATCGTCGGTGGTCCGCTGAGCCACGGCTGGTGTCCCTTCGTCGGCCGGTTGGTGGGCAGCTTAGGCCAGTGCTTCGCGTGCGCGGCGGGCGAGTTCGGCTGCTCCGGGCACTTTGCGGCGCTGGTAGATGGAGAGGGTGGAGCGGAGCGAGGTGATGGCCTTGCGGGTGCGGTCGGAGGTCATGCCTTCCATGAGGGTCAGGGCCTGGGACCAGGCGGCGACGGCCTCGTCGGCGCGGGCCTGGGCGGCGAGGCTGTCGCCGAGGTCGGCGTAGGTGAGGGCGTGGACGCGCCTGTACTTCTTGGGGTCCCAGCGGATCAAGGCGTCTCGGTGCTGCTGCTCGGTGCCGATGTGGTCGGCGAGGTCGGTCAAGGTACGGGCGGTGTGGCTGGCGACGGTGCCGGCGGCGGGGCCGCTGACGCGGGAGTAGCTGGGCTGGAGGCTGTCGTCGCGCAGGAGTGCGCCTTCGGCGGCGAGCAGGGCGCGGGCCGCTGCGGGCCTCTCGCCGACGGCGGCGTAGGCGCGGGCGTGGGTGATGTGGAGGAGGGCCTCGGTCTGGCCGTCGACGTGGCCCAGGCCGCGGATGAGGGCGCCTTCGACGAGGTCGACGCAGTGGTGGGGCTGCTTGAGGCTGAGGGCCTGGTGGGCGAGGGCTCGCATCATCCAGGCGGCGTGGCCGTGCGGGTCGGCTTCCCAGGCGAGCTGGTAGCCGACCTGGTAGTAGCGCTGGGCGGCGCCTTCCTGGCCGAGGTCGTGGTGCTTCCACCCTGCCAGGTAGGCGAGTTCGGCCACCGCGCCGAAGGCTGCTCGTCGTAGGGCTTCGCTCGGGAAGCGGCCCCGGAGCATAGGCGCGGCAGTGTCGGCGAGGTACGCGGTGACGGTGGTCAGGCCGTGGCCGCCGCCGAGGCGTTCGTCTGCCGCGCTGAAGGCGGCGGTGATCTGCCGTACGACGTCCACGTCCTCCGCTCCGACCACGGACGTGCCGGTGCGGGCGCGGAGCATGCGGGCGGTGGCCTCATGGTCGTGGGCGAGTGGCATCGCAACGCCGGCGGTGGTGAAGGCGGCCACCGCGAGGAAGCGGCGGCGCTCAACATCGGCCCGGCCGAGGTCAGTTGCGGCCAGGACGGGGTCCCCCTCCGCCTGCTCCTCGCCATCAGGTGCGCGCAGACCGATCTCCGTCTGGGTGATGATGCGGCCCGTTCGGCGTGACAAGGCTTCGGCGAGGTACTGGCCAGTTCGGCCGGTGGGCTGGCGAATGCCGTTGGCCCAGTGAGAGACGGCCGACTTGTTGGTCTGGAGGATCTCGCCGTTCTCGGCCGCGATGCGCCGGACGTCTCTGGCCAGGGCTTCGTAGGTGCAGCTGGTCGCGGCAATGGTGTCGCGCAGGCGGGAGTTGGGGTCTCTCGACGCTGCCACGCTCACCTCCCGTCCGGGGCTGTAAACCGTGTATACCGCTTCAACTGCCTCTCACCGTACCCACTGTGCGTGACGAAGTGTTCACTAGTCATCAGCCGCCCGGCCCCGGTCCGACACCGCGACCAGGCTCCCCCTTCGGCCGGGCGGCCCCCGAAGTTCCGTACGCCCACACCGGGTTCGGGCATCCCTGTGCCCAAACCCGGGCCGATCAGAGACGGAGACACGGTGACCACCATCGACACCGCGGCCATCACGGTCGTACTGCCCGAGGCGTTCGACGAGCGCTGGAGCCGCTTGCCCGGCATCCAGGTCGACGGCCGGCGCATCACCATCGACCCGGCCAAGTACTTCTTCCGCTTCGAGTCCAGCACCTGGCTCGTCGCCGACTGGGAGCTGGTCAAGTCCCAGCTCCTGGACGTGGAGGAGACGACCGCGAGCGCGGTTGAGCAGCTCGCGCTGGAGTTCATCAAGGCCCACGCCCAGTCGACCTCGGACGCTGCCCGGGTGCTCGTCACCGCCTACGAGGTGTACGCGTACCTCTTCCGCGACGAGCATCTCCCCGCCCTCGGCCTGCCGCAGTTCACCGCCGACCACCTGCGGATGCTGCGCGAGGCGGCCACTCTGATGGCGCTCAACAAGGTCGAGCTGGACGGACACATCTCCAACGTCGGCCCGTGCTGGTTCTTCCCCGCCGCCACCTCCGTGGTCTTCGACCTGGACGACGAGACGGGCGGCATGCTCGATGAGGTCTACCACGGCGGCTGGTTCAACGAACACCGCCGCATCGAGGCCATCAAGGCCCACGCAGCCCTCGGCGGACGGCTCGTGCACGGCTGCCAGTCCGTGCCGGACCAGAGCGGTGGCGTCGTGGCGCCCTACGGTGCCTCGATGAACGCCTTCCGCGACGACCTCGCGGCCTTCAAGTCCGGGTGGATCGAGCAGGTCTACGCCCACCGCGTGAGTCCTGCCGCGTAGCAACACCGTCCTGGCTCCGGGGTGGGCCGGCACCTCTCGCCCGCCCCGGACGCCACCAACTCCCTGGAGCCCCCACGTGACCGCGAACCCCAGTACCGAACTTCTTGACAACCTGCTCACTCTGGCCGGCCGGACCACCACTGTTCGCGAGGAGGTGCGCGTGTGGTCCATGTCCGGCGTCGAGCGTCTGACCTTCCCTGACGGCGCCACCGCCATCTTCAAGTACGCCAAGAGGCCGTTCGACGGCGAGGACCAGGCCCTCCGGCTGGCCCACACTCTCGGCGTCCCGGTGCCAGCCGTTCGCGCCTCCGCTGTGCTGGACGGCTGGCTCGGGATGCTGCTGGAAGACCTCGGCGCTCCGATCCGCGTGGCCGATGACCTCGACGGCGCAGCCGCGGCCGTCGTCCTGCACGGCACCCGCACCGCCTCCGCCCTGCCCGTCCTGGATCAGGAACGGCTGCGCACCCTGCCGAACCGGGCCCTGGAGTACCTCGGTCGACTCCGCAAGGCCGACCGGTGGCAGGACGCGGACGACGTCGAAGACGCGCTCGACCAGATTGCCCAGGCAGCTGAAGCGCGCTCGGCCGGTGCGACGGTGGCTCCTTTTGGCTGGGTGCACTCCGAGTTCCACCCCACCAGCCTCCACATCGGCCGACACGGCTGGCGGCTGCTGGACTTCGCCCGCGCCTTCACCGGCCCCGGCCTGCTTGACCTCGCCAGCTGGCACGGCACCCTCGATACCCCCGACCCCGTCCGACTGCGCGTCTTCCTGGACGCATACGTCACTGAAGGCGGCACCCCCGACGCCCTCGCCGAACGCGGTGGCCTCCCCGCCGAGAAGTGGGCGCTGGGCTGGCATCGCATGTGGGCCTTGGAGTGGTTCATGGAGCAGTCCATCCGCTGGATCAACGACCCGGCCACCGACCCCGCCTACATCAAGGCCGTACGCCGCCATCTCACTGATGTCCTCCACCTCTTGGAGGTCTGACGTGCTCGCCCAGGCGTCTCCCTGGCACGCCCACGCCCTCCAGCGCACCACGGCCAGCCCCGCCGAACCGCTGTCCGTACCCGCCCGGATGGAATGGACAACCCGGCCCGGCAGCGGACCCGGCGCCGAAATCCTCGGCCCCGACCTGCGCCACAAGCGACTGCTGGAACTCGGCTGCGGCCCCGGCCACAACGCCGCCCACCTCGCCACCCGCTACGGCGCCCACGTCACCGGCGTCGACCTCGTCGGCCTCCAAGTACGCCGAGCCCGCTCGCACTACGGCCGACTGAACAACCTCACCTTCGTCGCAGGCCACGCCCTGCACTACCTGCAAGCCACAGACGAGCAGTTCGACGCCGTCTACTCGGTCTTCGGCGCCATCGGACTCGTAGCCCCCGAGCTTCTGCTCCCGTCCATCGCCCAGCACCTCAAACCCGGGCGCACTCTCGCCTTCTCTGTCCCCCATCCCCAGCGTGGCGGCCTACGCCCCGCCATCGACGACCGGCCCCGCCGCGACTTCGTCACCCTCCCCGACCGCAGCCGACTGCCCATCGCCCGCTGGGACTTCTACACCGACCGCTGGGAGAAACACCTCGACCGCGCCGGGCTCTGGCTCACCTCGGCCGAGGAGTTCCACGACGCGCGCCACCGTGGCCGCTGGCCCACCACCCTCCTCATCACCGCGCGCAAGCTCTGACCCCCGTCCCGGCTCCCCTGGGAGAAACCGATGCGCCCGCCCTACCTACTGCTCGACGTCGACGGCATCCTCATACCTTTTCCGGACGCCGAAGGGGCCAGTCCGGCAAGCCACAATCGGCACGAGGTCGTGCCCGCTGATCGGAGCGCTGACGACCCGGTCACCATCTGGCTCAACCCTGCGCATGGCCCCTTGCTCATGCACGTGATCCGGACCGGCCTGGTCATCCCCGTCTGGTGCACCAGCTGGCGCCACGACGCCACCACTCTGATCGGGCCGCTCCTCGGCCTCTCACCCCTGCCGTTCGTCGACCTCCCGCGCCCGCAGATCACCACCAGCCACCCCAACGGGTATCTGTGGAAACGCGATCACGTCGACACCTGGCTCGGCGACGCGCCAGTCATCTGGATCGACGACGACTTCACCGTCCTCGACCACGAATGGGCAGCGGAACGCACCGCCCGCCGCCAAGCGACCGCCCTTGTCCAGCCTGATCCCCACGTCGGTCTGCTGGCCGAGCACTTGGTCGAGGTCCTGGCGTGGGCCGCGCTGTTGCCCGGTGCACAGGCCGATGCCCCAGCCGTTCCGCATGAAGCCGAAGCCGCATAACGCGGACAAGCCGCAGGACGCGCTCGTACCCTCACCACCGCGAAAGGCGAGGGCGCTATCCCGGCGTGGCAGTGCTGGCTCAGCAAACGAAGCGTTTCCCGCCTACCGGCGCTGTTGATTCCGCTGTTCAGCAGTTGTCGCCGCTACCGGTGAGGGCTGGGGCCCCCGGCTCTGCTGGACAAGCGTCGAGCTTGCAATGGTCGAGCGTCGGCGGGCGGCCTCCGCACGGCGGTTGGGTGCCGGGTTTCGGCCGGTGTGCTGAATGCGGGTGATGAGCACGCGGGCGGGTTGGCGGGCAGTGTCCAACTCTCGCTGCGCAGCGGCCTCCTTGAGGAGCTGATGGGGTTGGTGGCCGCGGGCTTCGGCGTCAGCGAGGACGGTGACGAGTGCTGGCCAGGCCGGATCGGAGAGGATCCGCTCGGCGTGGTCGGGGACAGCTGCTCGTACATCGCTGACCAGAACACGACGCACCTCCTCCCTTGGCGGTCGGGCTGCGAGTTCGGCGAGCGTCGGAGCTAGCGCACGGTCGGCAGCTGTCTGGAGGTGCTGGACGGCCTGGCGGGCTGCGTCGGCCTGGTGGGCGTGGTTCTTCGCTTCGTGCCAGCGCCCGGCGACGACGGCGGCCCAGACGAGGGCTGCGATCAGGGCTGCGAACGCGCTGCCGTCGGGGCCTGTGGCGGTGTGCACGATGTCGCGTGCCGCGCTGCGCAGGGCGTGGGCGGCACGGTCTTCCGCCAGGATCTGGGAGCGCTGGGCTCGGGCGAACACCTTGGAGGCGGCCTGGAGTTCGGCGCGCAGATTGGCGGGTGCCTTCTGGGCGGTGGCTTCAATCAGTTCACCGAGGGCGGTGATGTGGGCCTGGGCGTGTGTGTCGTCGGCGAGGTCGGTGTCGAGGGCGTCGGTGGCTTGGTGCAAGGGGGTGCTGAGGTGGTTGCGGCGGGCGGTGGGGTGTTCTTCGGGCCGGCTGGATTCGAGACGGGCCTTGATTTTGGGCAGGGAGAGGTCGGGGGAGATCTTGCTTCCGGGGTGGTAGATCTGCTCGCCGGCCTCGTTGACGTCGCCGGGGCGGCCGACGGCATACCCGAGGAGGTCCCCTGACGGGCCGCGCCGGACCTGGACCTCGATGCCGCCGGCTTCGAGGTAGGCGATGAATTCCTCGGCGTTGGTCACGTGGGGAATGGCCGCGCGGACGCGGTCCTGGAGCCACTCGGGGCTGGGCTGTTCCCAGCCGAGGCGTTCGGCCTTGTGCATCTCGGCTTGGGTGGGGCGGCGGGCGCCGGTGCGGTCGCCCTTCTTCAGGCGGCGCAGCCCGTAGTCCTTCTCGATCTCGCGGCAGGCGTCGCCGACGCGGAGGCCGCTGTCGTGGAGCTTGGGACGCCGTCCGTCTTCGCGGACGGTGGTGGCGAGGATGTGGATGTGGTCGTCGGCGTGGCGTACGGCGATCCAGCGGCAGCCCAGGTCGTCGCCGGCGGGGGCGATGCCGGCGGCGTGGACGATGCGCTGGGCGATCTCGCCCCACTCGGCATCGGAGAGGTGGCGGTCTTCGGGGGCGGCGCGGACCGGGCAGTGCCAGACGTGGTCGGTGACCGGCTTGCCGAACTCGCTGTTGCGCAAGTTGACCGGCTCGTCGAGGTAGTGGCTGAGGTCGGTGAGGGTGGCGTTCTCGTCGCGGCCGGGGTCGGGCATGCCGAGCATCGCGAAGCCGACCACGATGTGCGGGTCGAAGTGCTCGTCGTGGGTTCCGCGGCCGTAGAGGTACGCGAGCAGGCCCCGGGTGTTGGCCCCGGCTGGCTTGATGGCGGCGATCACGCTGTTCAGACCTCCTCCGGGTCGGCGGGCTGGCGGAGGGCCTCGGCGATCAGTTCCAGCAGGTCGTGGAGTTCGTCCAGGCGCTGACGTATGTCGGGTGGGGTGTGGTCGCTGTTGAGGGCGCGGGCGATCTGGTTGACGTTGACGCCGATCCGGTTGAGCTGGCGCAGCACCTGGGCGCGGAACATGTGGGTGCGGCGGCGGTCCTCGGACAGGGGCAGGTTGGCGGTGAACCGGCCGGTGACGAAGGCGAGGACGATGTCGGCGGCGAAGCCGGAGTCGCCCTTGTACCCGTGCTCGGCGGATGCCTCCTGGAGCTGGGTGTGCTCGTCGCCGGTGAAGCGCAGCGGGCCGACGCGCACGACCCGCTTGGTGCCGGTGAAGCGACGGATCGTGGGCTGCACGCTCTTCACAGCAGGCTCGCCGGCGGCGACGGCTGGGCTGTCTGCGGGGCGCAGGACGGCTTGCTGGACGGAGTGAAGCGTGTCCAGGTCGGAGCCGCCCTCGGCCCCGACTCCCTGGTACGGCGCCCCCTGGCGCCGGGCCGTCTCCGCCACCCCCGGGGCGGAGACCCCCGAAGACCGGCCATGAGTCGGACTCGGGGTACTACTGGCTCCGCCAGGGGCAGCCCGTCCGAACGCCTGCCGCAAACGCCCCAGCAGCGTAGGGGACTTCACCAACAGCATCGACTCGTCGGGAGTGCGGTCGAGGTGGTCCGGGTGGTGTGTCACGAGCTGTTCTCCGGAAGTGGTCGCAAGGGCAGGTGGGGCGCCGGGGAGGGGTCAACAGGGTGTTGGTGATCGGCGCCCCATCCACAGGTGTGGATAAACGGAGGGCGGATGGGGCGGTGGCCGACTGGCAGGGGTGACCGGAAGCGGTTCCGGCGACCCCGTCGGGATTCCGGTCAGTTGCTGTCCGGACCTGTTCCAGCAGCTTCGATTTCGGGCCGGAGGATCTCCATCACCTCGGTCTGCCGCTCACTGCCGATCGTCAAGTCCCTGTCCTTGACGGCCTTCCGGAGAAGGGACCGGCTGAGCGTGCCGTGCTCAGCGATAGTGATCCGGCCGATCTCCACAAGTTCCTCAACCGTGGCGCTTGCTGGACGGCCACCGCGCGGCTTGCTCTCCGAAACCCGGACCGGTGGTTCCGGCGGCCCGGCGGACATGGTCGCCACCATGCCGGCGGGCTGTACGGAAGGGGTGTCCGCAGGGCCTGCGGGTTGATCGACGAGCTGGTGGATCTGCCGCATCAGGACACCGAAGGCCAGCAGCGCGGCGGTCGGGGGAACCGCAGCGACCACGTAGTCGAGCAGGGGCACGGCGCCGGTGCCACCCGTGCCGCTGACACCGGCCACGTTGAGCGCGATGGAGCCGACCGATCCGGCGGCCGTGAGAGCGATCGCCCCCTTGTCGGTCACCCGGCGCAGGCCCGCGCGGAGCATGAGCAGTTCACCCGCGACGATGAACGCGTCCAGGGTCGCCGGCCAGGCCCACTGGCGGACCGGGGAGCTCTTGAGGCCGTGTTGTCCGGCGACCTCGGCGAGATGCGCGTACGAGAGCCAGAACCCGCCGGCCGTGAGGGCCACGATGACCACGCCCGCTGCGATGAGCGTGAATCGCTCGGCAGCCTGCTTGGTCAGCATCGGCCGTCCCTCGTCGAGGCGGTTGTCCTGGCGGCTGGAGGTGGAAAGCTTGGTCAAGCGGGGTGCTCCTGGGCGTTGTTGGTGTGGTCCGTCTTTGCCGTCTTGGCCGTTGCAAGCGCAGGTCAGGGCAGGTACGGCATGGGGTTCGGTCTGCCGTCCCGGCCGATGCCGAAGGCGTTCTCCGACCTGTTCGGCCGGGACGGCGTAGTGGTGTGGTGCCGTCCCGGCGGCTGACGCCCTGACCTGCGGCGATACGGCGGGGACGCGCGGGACGGCACGAGACGGATCGGGACGTGGTCCTGGCCAGGCAGCGCGCTCATCATGATCGCGTTGCCGTCTTGACCCTGGTTGCCGTCTTGTCTGCATGCCGTTTGACCTGCGAGATCACGGCAGGGACGCCAGGGACGGCCACCGGGGGGACGCGGGGTTCAGCCCGAAGCGGTGGCGACGGGCTCAGGGTCCACCGGGTGGACGGCGGGGCAGTAGCGCCGCCACGCGTCGAGGAACTTGTTGCGCATGTAGCCCTTGCGCTGGGTCCCGTCGGCGAGGCGGACGTTGCCGGGCTTGATGACGTACGGGCTGAGCATCCTCGCCAGTTCGCGGGCATCCAGCCCGTTGCGCCCCCACTCCGCCCACGGCGCCTCGACATCCTGGCGCAGGTGGTACAGCAGCTCGTCCGTGGAGAGGCTGTCCACCTCGCGCTGGGCGGCGAAGACCCTGCGGATGTCGGCGAGAATCCGGGCTCCGCCGGGCCGTTCCTCCTCCGCCTCGACCTCTGCGGCCACCATCCGCGCACACGCCGTACGGGCCCGACGAGGCCAGGACCCGGCAGCGAGGTCGGCGATGATGACCAAGGGTTCCCAGGTGTCGGCGGCCCGGTCCTCCACCGGCAGGACCGGTTCCACCTCCGCCGCCTCGTCCAGCGACGGCCGGGCCCATGCGGCGATGCGGTCCCGCAGTTCGTGGAGCCCGGGGATGTCGCGGCGGGAGCGGAAGGGCTTGACGTGCTCCCCCTGGGCGCGACGGCGCATGCGGACCACGACCGACCGGTCCATGATCGTGTCGGGCAGGTCACCGATGCCCGCGAGCGCGGCCATGGCGAAGGTGGCGAACCGGTGCGGGGTGTGGTCGTTGCCGACGACCCGGGTGACGTACCGGTTGCGCTGGTGGCCGGCGTTGAGCAGGCCGCGCATCTCCTCGTTCTTCTCCGCCTGCTTCGGGGTGCCGAAGATGGTGTCCGCCTCGTCCACCAGGAGCGTGGGCGGCTCCTCGGTGATCGACCGGAAGACCGCGGCCGGGGTGGTGTTGATGGTGAGCATCGGCTCGTGGACCGTCTCGGTCAGCACGTCCAGCAGCCGTGACTTGCCGCACCGCTTCACCGGCCCCACCACCGCCAGGCGCGGCGCGTGCTGCCACGCGGGCTGCAGATGTGTCGCCGCCACCCACAGGGTGACCGCGTCCAGCGCCTCCGGCGAGGGCAGGATCACGAACTTGGCTATCTGCGCACGCAGTTCGTCCAGCAACGCCGAGCCATGGGTCGGCTCTGGATCCGGCGCCGCCGCCTCCTCTGCGGGCTGATCCGCCGAAGTGGCTTCAGACGCAACGTCGTTGGCGGACGTCAGAGCCTCCCTGGCATGGCGGCCTGGTTGGCCGGGGACGGAGACGGGCGGCCACGAGGGCTTGTCGGAGTCGGAATAGGGCTCGGCTCCCGCATGTTCCACGGGGCAGCTCCTCGTCTGGCGGTGGCGGGCTTGTGCGCCCTTGCCGCCGGGTTGGTTCTTCCAGGGCCGGTCGGGGTTGCTGGGGTCTCCGGCGTTGCATCGCCGGAGACCCGCCCCCTTCTCACGGGCACCAGGCCATCGCGAGGGAACACGGACGGTACGTCCACACCCGGCAACAGTCCAGCGCTTCTGTGTCAGCTCAGCGCAGAATGGTTTGCTAGTCTGCCGCCCCATCACGCCGCCAGGCCCAACAGATCGAGCAGATCCGCGGTCACGACCCGGTAGGCGTTGCCGAGCCTCAGCACCTTGCACGGGTACTCGCCCCGCTTTGCCAACTCGTACCCCTTGCTCCGCCCGAGCCCCAGAGCACGGTTGCCTGTTTCCAGGTCAACCGACACAGGGAGGGCAAGCAGCTCTTCCCGGCTCATCCCTTTCGCGCCCGTCATCCGCCCGGCCGTCGCGTCTTCGCGCATACAGCGCGCCCCTTTCGGTACAGCCCACGGCGAACGTGACCGTCACGTCCGGCTCCAGGCGTCTACCTACCAGGATGACCAAGCTAATGTGTCTCCATGACACAACACGGTGTGGATGCTGATGAGGACGACGTCCCGGAGTGGACGGACCGGGTCAAGGCCAATATCGCCGGCGAAGTCCGGCGGAGAAGAAAGGAGATGGGGTGGAGCGCACAGGACTTGGCGGACCAGTGCGAGCAGCTCGGGCATCCCATCCCTCGCAACGTCATCGCCAACATGGAGTCCGGCCGCCGGGCCAGCCTTCCCCTGGTGGACGTCATGGTCCTGGCCGCCGCCCTGGAGACGTACCCGGTCTGCCTGATCTTCCCGGTCGGCTACGTCGACCGGACCCAGGAACTCCCCTTCCAGAGCCTCGTGCCCACCTGGGATGCCCTACGCCGCTTCACCGGCGACGAGGACATGCCCTCGTACGACGCGGGCTTGATCCCCGACTTCGAAGCGCACGCCAGCCTCGTACGCACCGCACTGGCCGCCCTCGAAGAGGAAGAACGGGCCCGGTTCGCAGTCAAGACGGCGACCAACCGCGCCCAGCAGGAAGAAGCCGAGCGCAGGCGGACCAAGTATGCCGACGAGGCCGCCTCCGCCAAGTACAACCTCCGCTACCTCCGCCGCGACATCCGCGACGAAGGCGCCACCCCACCCCACCTGCCACCCGCCCTGAGCGACGTCGACCCACCCGAACCCAGCCCCAACACCACCCCGGAGGAACGCCTTTGAAGGGCTCCACCCACCGCCGCTGCTACTGCCGTGACCCCGAGACTGGCAAGCCGCTCGGCAAGAACTGCCCCAAGCTCTCCAGCCGCAAGCACGGCTCGTACTCGATACGCCAGGAACTCCCGCCGACCGCAGACGGCGCCCGCCGCTCCTTCAGCCGCGCCGGCTACGAGTCCCTCAAGGCCGCGCAGACGGACCTCGACCACGTCCGTTCCCTGCTGGCGCTGGCAGAGAAGGACGACCCCGACAGCCTCCGGCGCCTCGTCGACATGCTGGAGAAGGTCGCGGTCGAGAAGGCCCCGCTCCCAGCCATCGAGGAGACTCGGCGCCGCCTGAGGGCGGGCCTGGCCCTCCGTGGCAACCTCACCGTCGGCGAGTGGCTGGACCAGTGGTTCGCCGCGAAGAAGCGACGCAAGACCACGCTCAACGCCTACGCCTCCCACATCCGCGTCCACTTGAAGCCGCGCATCGGCCACGTACGCCTCGACCGGCTCAACGTCGGCCACCTGGTGGAGATGTTCGACGCGATAGCCGACGACAACGAGGTGATCTCAGCCGAGAACGAGGCCCGCCGCGAGCAGATCGCCCGCTGCAAGCCGAGCACGCCCGGTCGCCCTGTCAGGGCGGAGCGGAAACGACTCGCCCCCGAACGAGCCAAACTGGCGGAGATGAAACCGTTCCGGAAGATCACCGGCCCGGCCACCCGTCAGGCGATCCGCCGCACCCTGCGCGCGGCCCTGAACTCCGCGATCGCACAGCAGCTCATCACCTTCAACCCCGCCTCCCACGTCGAGTTGGAGTCCGGCAGGCGCCCGAAGCCCCTCCTGTGGACCGATGAACGCGTCCGGCGGTGGCGAGAGACCGGTCAGATCCCCGGCCCGGTCATGGTCTGGACGCCACAGCAGTTCGGCGCCTTCCTCGACGCAGCCGAGGGCGACCGGCTTTACGCGATCCTCCACCTCATGGGCACCCGTGGCCTGCGGCGCGGCGAGGCGGTCGGCCAGGACTGGCACGAGATCGACCTCGACGTCGGCCTCATCACACCCGCCAAGGAGATCGTGGTGGACGGCTGGGACATCTACGAGTCGGAGCCGAAGACGGACGGCAGCGCGAACACGATCGCGCTCGACAGCACGACCATCTCCGAACTGCGTGACCACAAAGCCCGCCAGGAGAAGGAGCGCGCGCAGTGGGGCGATGCCTGGCAGGACACGGGCAAGGTCTTCACCAAGGAGGACGGCTCCTGGCTGCACCCGGGAACCGTCTCCGAGACCTTCCGCCGCATCCTCGCCACGACCGACCTGCCACCCATCACCCTGCGGGACCTACGCCACGTCACCGCGACGCTCACGCACGGAGGTGGCGGCGACATCCACACGGTGAAGGAGACACTGCGGCACTCCACCATCACGCTGACCTCGGACACGTACACGAGCCTGCTCCCCGAACTGGACCGGGAGATCGCCGAGAAGGCGGCAGCGTTGGTCCCGCGCCGCCTTCGAAACGGCACCAAGTAGGCAGGGTGGGTACCGGTGAGGTGGCAAGATCCCACAGCCTGGCCCTACGGTCTTGTGACGCAGAGACGGGAGGGGTGCGGCCGACCGCCTCCTTGCGCACCTGACGCAGCAGCTGCTACCCGGATGAGCGCAATGCTCTGAACAGTCTGAATGGGGCGCGTATTCTCCGTAGATCGCAGTATGTGATCAGGGGAGGGAACTCTGATGGCCGTTCATGGCACCGCAGACGATGGCGAAGACGACGAAGTGCCCGGCACTGGCAACGAAGTCGAGCCGGTACCGACGAGTTCTGACACAGCAGTAGCCGCCTTCGCAAAGATCATCGATACCAGCAGGATCTACGGTGATCTCTTCCGCCAACTGCAGGCAGGGCCGGCGTTCCAGGCCGCCAAATGGCTGCAGGACCAAGACCTGCTGGGCACCAGGAAGCTCCTGGCCGACGCCCAGAAAAACATGTTCCCGAGCGCTCTTACGGGATACGCCGCAGGACTGCGCTCGATGGACCAGCTAGCCGGGAGGGAACATCTCAAGTACCTGAAGGCGACGGCCGCGCTCAGCGAGTCGGCTGTCGGACCGGGCACCTTGTCTGCTTGGCGGACGTCTCTTCAGATCGAGAGCGTCGTAGGCGAGATCATCAAGGGCCCCGTTTTCAAGGTACCGATGCCCCCGGTGTGGGCTACGGAGGAGTTCCGCAAGAGCCTCGGTCTCACGGTCCACCGCCAGGTGTATATGACGGACTGGCTGGCGCGGATGGACTCCGGCCGCGGCCTGCTGTCGGAGATCAGTAGCCGTCCGCTGTCGTTGTACCGGGACTACGTGGGCAGCCTCGGAGACAGTCCGACGCGCTTTGAGCTCGGCTCCTCCCTACACACTGGTCTGGGCGTGAACGGGCTGCTGGGAGCAGACGCGCTCAGCTCTGAGACCGTTCTGAGCGACGCCGACCTAGAGGTGGAAGTCGCCGACCGCGTCGACGATCTACTCTCCCCTCAGCAGGCCGGGCGTCTCGATGTACTGGAAGACCTCCGCAGAGCCCTGACGTCCATCGACACGAAGGTCGTGGAGATGCTTGAGGGCGGGTGGAGTGTCGTCCGCCAGGCCCCACCGGCCGCTGCCGAGATGGCCGCCCAGTGCGCTGTGGAATCTATCGACAGGGCTATCCGCGCGGCTGCCCCGGACAGCGAGGTTGAGAAGTGGCTGCCTACGTCAGGGCGCCCTGAGAAGGAATGGCGATCGCCCAACGGGCGGCTCACCCGCGCCGTGCGGATTCGCTACATCATGCGTGGGCACAAGGACGAAGCGAAGATGACGTGCACCCTGGTGGACAACGTCATTGCCCTGCAAACGTCGGCCACTGCTCGCGCCCAGGCGATCAAGCACGCTTCGGCAGGCGACTTGTCCATGGCTCGTTGCCTGCTGGGAACAGCAGAGCACATCCTGACGGTGCTGTTCGTCATCGAGAGGGACTAGATTTTGAGCAGGGAGGCTTCTCAACGCGTCGCTGCGAAGCCTCCCACGCGCATCCCCTGAACATCCGCTCACGCATCGCTCACGCAGACCCCCGAAAACGCCGCAGCGCCCGACCCGACCGAAGCCGACCCGAGCGCTGCTCTGCAGGTCAGAAGGGGTTTCCCCTCCCCCGCACCCGTAGACCCTGTGGGACTCGAACCCACAACCAATGGATTAAAAGTCCACTGCTCTGCCAATTGAGCTAAGGGTCCCCGCGATGTTGCTCCCCCGAGCATAGCCGGACCCGGCCACGACTCCGATCGGGTATCGGAGACACGGCCGGGTCGCTCCACGAACAGGGTGGCGGCCTCTGGAGGAAATGGGCCTCCTCGTTACGGATCGACCGGTTCGGGCGCCCCCTTGCGAGCCGCCTCCCGGGCCCGGGTCCGCTCGTGCTCGGGGTTGAGGAACCAGTGCCGCGCCGATGCGACCCACCACAGCGCCGCGAAGCCCAGCACCACCAGGACGGCGATCGGGGCGTAGTTGAAGGTCTCCCAGGTGACCGGTGCCACCTGGGGCAGCATGAACAGCACCGTGATCACGGCCACCCAGATCACCGACACCACCCCGATGACCCGGGACCACCGGCCCAGATGCCACGGCCCCCGCTCGAACGCCTCGCCCTTGCGCAGCCGCAGCAGCGTCGGGATGACGTAGGCGATGTAGAGGCCGATCACCGCGATCGACGTCACGGCCGCGTACGCCGTCACGTTGATCAGGTAGGGCAGGCCCAGGACCAGGGCCCCGAACGCCGCCAGCCAGACCGCCGCGACGGGGGTGCGGGTGCGCGGGCTGACCGTGTGCCAGAGGTGGGAGTAGGGGAGGGCGCCGTCGCGCGAGAAGGCGTAGATCATGCGGGAGTTGGCGGTGACCGACGCCATGCCGCAGAACAACTGGGCGCCGATGACGATGAGCAGGAGCAGCTTGCCGGCGGTCGCGCCCACCGCGTCGAGCAGGATCTGGGCGGGCGGTACGCCGGTCGGGGACCCCAGGGCACCCTCGTACGACTGGATGGCGAAGGTGAAGCCCAGGAGCAGGACGAAGCCCGCTATCCACGAGGTCCAGATGGACTGGACGATGCCCTTCGGGCCCGCAGTGGAGGCGTCGTGGGTCTCTTCGGTCATGTGTGCGGAGGCGTCGTAGCCGGTGAAGGTGTACTGGGCCATCAGCAGCCCGAGGGCGACCACGTAGACACTGCTCCCCCAGCCCGTGTTGTTCACGAACTCGGTGAACACGAAGGAAGCCGACTGGTGGTGGTCCGGTACGAACGTCAGCGCGCCGACGATGACGGCCACACCCACCACGTGCCACCACACGCTGACGCTGTTGAGCAGTCCGACTATGCGTACGCCGAAGGTGTTGAGGAGGCCGTGCAGTACGAGGATGCCCGCGAAGAGCAGGATCGTGCTGCCCGGGGTGACCTCGAAGTCGAACTGGAGGTTCAGGTAGGCGCCCAGGAAGGAGGCCGCCCCGAAGTCGATGCCGGCGGTCACCGCGACCTGGCCGAGCACGTTGAACCAGCCCGTGAACCACGCCCACGCGGCGGCGGTACGGGGCGGGGCTAGCCGGTGGGCCCAGAAGTACAGGCCGGCGGAGGTCGGGTAGGCCGAACAGATCTCGGCCATGGACAGGCCGACGAAGAGGGTCATGAGCCCTACGGCGACCCAGCCCCAGGTGATCACGGCCGGGCCGCCCGTGTTCATGCCGAACAGGTACAGGGTCAGGCAGCCCGACAGGACCGAGATGATCGTGAAGGACACCGCGTAGTTGGAGAACGCCGACATCCGGCGGGCGAGGACCTGCGTGTAACCGAGCTGGGCAAGCCGTTCCTCGTCCGACAGCCCACTCACTCTGACGTCATCTGTCATGCCCCCAGCAATTCCCTTGCTGGGGGTATGACATGCGTCACAGGACCAGTCAGTTGGCCGAAAATATACCTGCCCCGGCCACGCTGTCAGGCGTCCGTCGCGCCGATCTGCAGCTGAGCGACCTGCGTCGCGCTGAGCACGCCCGCGTAGACGTGCACCTAGTCGACTGCTCCGGCAGCTGTCCGTCGGCGTGGAGCAGGATCTCGTCGGTCTCGTCGTCGTACACGAGCGCCAGGTGGTGGACATCGTCCGGGGATGCCCACGCGGCCTGCGAGGTGAGCGTGAACGGCTCCCCGCTCGCGTCCGTCAGGGCCACCTCCCACTGCTGCGAGGCCCCGAATAGCGCACCTCGGCAAGGGAGTTGTCCGCGCCCTGCACCGACAGCACCGTCATCGGCCGGTCCTGGGAAGCCGCGTCGATCCGGTCGATACGTGCGCGGCGACCGAGAAGCTGTCCCCGATGTCGATGCCCAGGCCGTCCGTCGCGGCGAAGTCCCCGTCGCCGTCCAGCAGCAGGTGCCCGGAGCCGAAGAGGGGGGACTTGCTCGGCAGGCAGTCCGGGTCGAGCAAGTCGCAGGGGACGTCGTCGCGGTAGATCGTCGCGTCCCCGCCGAGCATCAGTGGCCGTCCGCGGTCCCGCTCGGGGCTGGCGCCGCCGGTCGCCTCGTCGAGCGCCCAGTACCCCTCGCTCACGGTGGTGGCCTGCTTCGCCGCTCTGGCTGCCTCGGCGCCGACAACGATCCGGTCCCACACCCGTACGCCGACCAGCGCACCGCTCCCGCTCCCATACTCGCTGGCGTTCTCGCTCCCGTTCTCGCTGGCGAGTGTGCGACCGATCTGGAGGTTCCCGGACGCCGAGGTACCGGTGACGTTCTCGGCCGTACCGGCCGCCCGCCCGTCCGTTCACATACAGCCGGGCCGTACCGGCGACCCGGTCGTACACCCCGGTGAGGTGCGCCCAGTCACCCGCCTCCGGCACTCCACCCCGTACGACCGAACCGCCTACCGAGAACGACCATGCGCCGCCCTTCGTCCCGAGCCCGAACCCGGCCGTCCCGGCCCCCGTCCGGGTCTCGGAGAACCGCCCGTACGTCGGCCGCGTACCGACGTACGGGCGGTCCACGCCGCCGACGCACGTCTTGTTCTCGGTGGTCAGTTCGGACAGCGCGGGCTGGGACGGTGATCGGTTCTCCGCGGCGGAGGCCGCCCAGGGCGCGGCGACCCCGCAGCGTGCGAAGGCAGACGATCCAGCGGATCATCGATTCCGCGCCGGAGCGTAACAGCCGCTGCTGACAGGCGAGTTGGCGTTTTTTCGGTGCCGGGGAAAGGTGCGGCAACGCCGAAGGGCCCGTACGACCGGAGTCGTACGGGCCCTTCAGTGATCAGTCAGTGATCAGTGAGCGATCAGCCGTTGCGCTTCCAGCGCGGCTTCTCGTCGCGGCGGCCGAAGGAGGAACCGGTGCCGGAGCCCGAACCCGTGCCGGTGCCGCGGTGGTCGTCGCGGCGGCCCTGCGGGCGCTCGTGACCGCCGGCGCGGAAACCGCCGCCGGTGGGACGGTCGCCCTGACGGTCACGGTTGAAGGGGCGGTCGCTGCCCCGGTGACCGGTGGCCGGACGGTCGTCGCGGCGGAAGCCGCCACGGTCGTTGTTGTCGCGGTTGAAGCCGCCCGAGGGGCGGTCGTTGTCGCGGCGGAAGCCACCACCGGAACCCGAGGGACGGTCGTCACGACGCTCGAAAGAACGGCCACCACGGTCGTTGTCACGGTTGAAGCCACCCGACGGGCGGTCGTCGCGACGGAAGCCACCACGGTCGCCACCGTCACGACGGTCGTCGCGGCGGAAACCGCCACCCGAGCCCGAGGGACGGTCGTCACGACGCTCGAAAGAACGGCCACCACGGTCGTTGTCACGGTTGAAGCCACCCGACGGGCGGTCGTCGCGACGGAAGCCACCACGGTCGCCACCGTCACGACGGTCGTCGCGGCGGAAACCGCCACCGGAACCCGAGGGACGGTCGTCACGACGCTCGAAAGAACGGCCACCACGGTCGTTGTCACGGTTGAAGCCACCCGACGGGCGGTCGTCGCGACGGTCACGGCGCTCGTAGTTGCCACGCTCGTCACGGCGCGGGCGCTCCTCGCGCACCTGCTGCGCCTCCGCGGCGGCGGTCGCCTCGGCGGCGGCCTCCGCGACGACTACGGCGGCAGCGGCCTCGGCCACCGCGGCCACGGCTGCCTCCGGGTCCTCGCCCCGCTCGCGCGCGGCACGCGCGATCAGCCTGTCGGCCTCCTCGCGCAGTTCGGCGGCGCGACGCGTGGCGCGCTCCAGCTCCTTGGTGAGCTGCGTGACCTCACGCTCGGCCTGCTGCGCGGAGTTGCCCGCGGACTCGGCCTGGACCTCGGTCATCGACCGGGCGCCGGTGATCTCGGCGACCTCTGGGTCGAAGGCGGCGCCGCCCTGGATGATGTGACGCCCGGCGTCGACGCCCGCGTCCTCCATCAGGCGGAAGATCTGGCGGCGCTGGTGCGGCAGGGACAGCGACACGACCGTGCCGGAGCGGCCCGCGCGGGCCGTACGGCCGGAGCGGTGCAGGTAGTCCTTGTGGTCGCCGGCCGGGTCCACGTTCAGGACCAGGTCGATGCCGTCGACGTGGATGCCGCGGGCGGCGACGTCGGTGGCGACCAGGGCGTTGACGTAGCCCTTCTTGAAGTCCTCGAGCACGCGGGTACGGGCGCCCTGCGTCATACCGCCGTGCAGCGCGTCGGCCTTCACGCCGGACTCGCACAGCTGCTCGGCGATACGGTCGGCGCCCAGCTGGGTGCGGACGAAGATGATCGTGCGGCCCTTGCGGGAGGCGATCGCGGCGGTGACCGGCGCCTTGTCCTTGGGCTTCACGATGAGGATGTGGTGGGACATCGTCGTGACGTTGCCCTGGGCGCTGTCGACCTCGTGCGTGACCGGGTTGGTCAGGTAGCGCTTGACCAGCGTGGAGATCTCGTTCTCCATGGTGGCCGAGAACAGCATGCGCTGGCCGCCGCCCGGGATCTGGTCGAGCAGCTCGGTGACCTCGGGCAGGAAGCCCAGGTCGGACATCTGGTCGGCCTCGTCGAGGACGGCGACCTCGACGTTGGCCAGGGAGCAGGCGCCGCGGTTGATGATGTCGCGCAGACGGCCCGGGGTGGCGACGAGGACGTCGACGCCGCGCTCCAGGGCGTACATCTGGTTGCTCATCGACGTACCGCCGCAGACGACCTTCATCTTCAGGCCGAGGACGTCGCCGTAGGGCTGGAGGGCGTCCGCGACCTGCATCGCGAGCTCACGCGTCGGCGTGAGGATGATGCCGCGGGGCTTCTTCTTGTCGGTGTGGCCGCCGGACAGCTTGGTCAGCAGCGGGAGACCGAAGGAGAGGGTCTTGCCGGAGCCGGTGCGGCCACGGCCGAGGATGTCCTTGCCGGCCAGGGCGTCCGGGATGGTCGCGGCCTGGATCGGGAAGGGGCTGGTCACACCGTTCTGCGTGAGCTTGCGCACGACGCCCTCGGGGAGACCGAGATCGGTGAAGGTGATCTCCGGCTCGCCGGACTCGACGTCGGTGTCCACGGCGTCGGTGTCTACGGCCGTCTCCGCGAGGTCGAGGTCGAGGCTGTTGGCCTCGTCGTTCTCGTTCTCGGGCACGACGATGTGATCAGTACTGGAAATGGACATGCGAATGCGAAACCTTCCGGAGTCTCGTCGGCACGCGCCCGTCAACTCCGTGATTTCGCAATTCGACCGCCTCAATGCGGTCAGCCACGGCAAGGGAGAGTACGCGCCACACGCGGCGCATCTCTTCGGCGCCAGGCAATGGGATCAAACGATCTACTACCATACGCACCCACCTCCCCTTTGGGCAAATTGAGTACCGTCATCGCAGGTCACCCCCCTTCCGTCCCCTCGGCTAGACGGCCACTCCGGCCTCGGGCGCCGGCTCCCGCGTGACCAGCTGCGGCTGAGCCTGCTGCGGCTGCACGGAGGAAGACGGCTCCGCGATCGTCGGCTCCGGCGAGACCGGCGGGGGCGTGGGCGACTCGGGCGGCGGCTCCGGCTCCGGCTCGGCGGACTTCGTCGGCGTGGGCTGCGGCTTCGTCGGCGTGGGCGCACCGGGATCGACGGGTCCGGCGCTGCCGCCGGCCGGCTTGGTGGGCGCCGACACGGGCGCGCTCTGTCCGGCGGACGGTGAGGCGCCCGGGGACGCGGGCGCCCCGCTGGCCCCCTTCGCGCCCCCCTTGCCCTTCCCGTGTCCCGACTTGCCGTCACCCTCGGACCCGCCGGCCCACCCGGAACCCCCACCGCCGGTCACCGCCGACCCTCCGTCGGGCGCCTTCGCACCCTTCTGGCCCGCGGAGTGGGAGGGCTTGACCTGGCCGGCGTCGCCGTCCCCCACGCTCATACAGCCGGCGGCAGCGGCGACGGCCACAACCGTGGCGGCCAGTCGGACAGGTACATGCAAGGGGCGCACGGGCAGCCACCTCCGGTGGGGAGTCGAGGAGTCAACGTGCTCAACTCCCGTCGCCCACAAGAAGACACGCGCCCCTCAACAGCCTCCGCGCGCCCGGCCCCGTGACCGCATGGCCCGTCAGCCGTATCCGAGCGCGTGCAGCCGCTCGTCGTCGATCCCGAAATGGTGAGCGATCTCATGCACGACGGTCACCTCGGTCTCCGCGACCACGTCGTCCCGTGTCTCGCACATCCGCAGGGTCGGCCCCCGGTAGATCGTGATCCGGTCGGGCAGCACCCCCGCGTACCACTCCCCGCGATCGGTCAGCGGTGTCCCCTCGTACAGCCCGAGCAGCTCGGGATCGTCCGACGGGGGCTCGTCCTCGACGAACACCGCGACGTTGTCCATCAGCCTCGTCAGCTCAGGCGGAATCCGGTCGAGGGACTCGGCGACCAGTTCCTCGAACTCCTCGCGCGTCATCTCCAGCACACGCCCATTGTCCGGTACGGACCGCCCGTACGGGGGTCACGGACCCGCGCTCTCCGGAAAGCCGTGCTCTGCGTCACCCCGCTTAGCCGTGCCCGGCTTTGGGCATACGGGACCAATGGCACGCGTACCCGCCAACACCCCGAACCCCGAAAGCACCCGCAGCACCACCGGCCGCCTCACCCGCCGCCTGGGCGCCCTCGCCGGCCCCTACCGCGCCCGCCGGGCGCATCCGGCCGCCGAGCTGGTCCATCCGCCGCACCCCTGGACCCGCGCCCTGGGCCTGGTCGCGGTGGTCCTTCTGGGTGCCTGGCTGGGTCTGCTGATCGTCGGCAACGTACGCGCACCGGTCGGCCCGATGGACACCACGATGACCCTGCGGCCGTCCCTCACCGGCGGCACGAAGATCAACGTCTCCCCGCTGGGCGCCCTTGAGCTGAACAGCCACACCGCGCCGGTCCGCCTCGACGTGAACGTCGACCAGCTCGACCCGGTCCGCGCCCAGGCCCTGGTCGATCGCCCCGAACGTCTCTCCGGTCTCCAGGACGAGGTCGCCGAGGATGTCGGGCACGGCACCCTCGACCTGGCCGTGCGCTCCTGCGTGGCCGTCGTCTCCGGCGCCACCGCCCTCGGCCTCGCGGTCTACCGCCGCCCCCGCCGGGCCCTCGCGGCAGGCGGACTCGCCCTCACGCTCCTGATGGCCTCGGGAGCGACGGCGTACGCGACCTGGAACCCCAAGTCGGTCCTGGAACCGAAGTTCTCCGGGCTCCTGTCCTCGGCTCCCTCCCTGGTCGGGAACGCGCGCAGCATCGTCACCGAATTCGACGTCTACCAGAAGGAGTTGGCGCGACTGGTGACGAACGTGACGAAGCTCTACGACGCCACGTCCACGCTTCCGACCTACCAGCCCGACCCGGCCACGATCCGTGTCCTGCACGTCTCGGACATCCATCTCAACCCGGCCAGCTGGAAGATCATCGCGTCGCTGGTGGAGCAGTACGACATCAACGTCATCGCCGACACCGGCGACACCATGGATCACGGCACGGCGGCCGAGAACGGCTTCCTGGACCCGATCAGGGACCTGGGCGCCCCGTACGTCTGGGTGCGCGGCAACCACGACTCGCAGCTCACCCAGCGCTATCTGCAGCGCATGAAGAACGTGCACGTCCTGGACGACGGCCGGTCGGTCACCGTCGGGGGGCTGCGCTTCGCGGGCATCGGCGACCCGGCGTTCACCCCGGACCGCTCGGCGGGCGAGCAGGACGGCGGCCGGGACCAGGAACTGGCGGGCGACCGGCTGGCCTCGGCCATCCGCGACCAGCGGACCCTGGGCACGCCGGTCGACATCGCGATGGTCCACGAGCCGAGCGCGGCCCGGCGCACGGACGGCGTGGTCCCGCTCGTGCTGGCCGGACACCTTCACCACGCGGAGATGGAGGTCATGGAGAAGGGCACCCGGCTGCGCATCGAGGGCTCGACGGGCGGCAGTGGACTGCGCGCGCTGGAGAAGCGGAACCCGGACCAGATCGAGGCGTCCGTCCTCTACCTGGACCGCGACACGCATCGTCTGCAGGCCTGGGACGAGATCAAACTGGGCGGTCTCGGACTGACCACGGCGGAGGTGAGCCGCCATCTGCCGAAGGAGAACCAGCCGGGCGCCACGCCGGTTCCGTCACCTTCGACTTCACCCCCGACTTCACCCCCGACTTCACCCCCGACTTCGCCCTCACCGTCGCCCGTTCGGAGCCCCTAAACCGTTTTGGCGAACCTCCCCGGCATCACCTATGCTTCTCACGTTCTGGCCCCCATCGTCTAGCGGCCCAGGACGCTGCCCTTTCAAGGCGGTAGCACGGGTTCGAATCCCGTTGGGGGCACACGTAAGTACGGTTGGCGGCATCCCTCATCAGGGGTGGCCGCCATTTCGTGCGTTCAGGGGCTACCGCCGGCAGCCGGGAACGTCAGGCGGACGGCTCGTCGGGCACAGGGTGTTCGGGGTTCGGGCTGCCGGAGTTCGGTGCGCCCCGCCTGCCCGCGCCGGCTTCGTCCGCGTCGGGGACCTCCGGGCCGGGGCCCTCGTCCGGCGCGGTGACCACCGGGTCGTCCACCTCCCAGGGGTCCTCGTCGGCGCCCGCCTGCTGGTCGGGCATGTCCCTCGGGACGGGATTCGGCCGGGACTCCTCCTCCTGCGCTCCGTCCCGGTCGTCCCCGGTGGTGTTCGTGCGGTGGTCGCTCACGGCGCTGTCCCTTCGTCGACGGCCTCAGGTCAGCCGTGCGAGTACCCAGCGGGGCGCCCGCCAGTGCTCCGGCGCTCGCAGGAGCGTCACTGATCGTCTTCGGGGCTTCTCGCGTGCGGAGCCGTCGACTGCAGTTCACCCCTGTCACCGGCGTGCGCGTCGTCGTGTCGTGAGAGGAGGGACAGCAGCTGCGCCACTCTCAGCCCCTCGTCGGCCGGGTGCCGCAGGATGGTCCCCTCCTCGATCCGGTACGCGTTGGAGCGCCCCTGACGGGTGTGGGTGAGATAACCGGCCGCCTCCAGATCCGCGACGATCTTCTGGACGGCACGCTCGGTGAGCCGGCAGTGCGCGGCGATGTCACGGATACGGACGGTGGGGTTCTCCGCGATCGCAGCCAGGACACGGGAGTGGTTGGTGAGGAACGTCCAGCCAGTGTGTGCTTCGGGTACTCCACGCATGCCGACAGCATAGGCCGCTTGATTCACGTATTCAAAAGGGTGAACTTGATTTCATGTATCTCTTGACGTACGAGGCCTTCCGGGTCGACGCTTGAGGGAGCCACGTAATGCCCGATGTCCACGGAGTGGCCGCAATGTCAGATCGCGCAGTTACCACGCAGCTCACGGTGGCGGCCGAGGTCCGCCTGGCACCGCTCGGCCCTCCGCCGAGCGATGTCCAGGCACCCCCGCTCGGGATCGAGACCCGGCCCGAGGGCTACGCGACGCTCGTCGTGGTGTCGGGTGCGATCGACCTCGTCACCGAGCAGGCACTGCACAACGGTCTGAGCCAGGCCCTCGCCCGTTCGGAACGCGGCATCGAGCTCGATCTGAGCGGCGTCGACTTCTGTGACTGCTCGGGGCTCAACGTCCTGCTCCGCGTCCGCAGGCGCGCCCTCGACGAGGGGAAGATCATCACCATTCGGTCGGCAGGCAGCGCGATGCTCCGGCTCTTCTCGATCACCGGCACCCTGCCGCTGTTCGCAGGCACCGGCGACGCCGACGAGACCGCCGTCACGAGCGAGCCCGACGAAACCGGCCAGGACCTGAAAATCGAACTGGTCCAGCTCCGGCGCGCCATGCAGACGCGGCCCGTCATCGACCTCGCGCGGGGCATCCTCATGGCGTCCTTCGGTCTGAACGCCGAGGACTCCTGGCGAGTGCTCGTCTCGGTCTCCCAGAACACCAACACCAAGCTGCACGAGGTGGCCGGCGACCTCGTCGGCGCCGTCACGGGCGACCCGCTCCCCGAGTCGTTCCGCCTCCGGATCGCCGAGGCGGTCGCCGGACTCCGGACGGCGCCGGAGGACCCTTCGCCCTCTAGTCCTCACCCCTGATGATGTTGCTGTCCTCGTCGGGGTTCTCCGGCTCGTGCTCGCCGACCGCCCGAGGTTTCCGGGGACCGGGCGGCGCGACCGCATCGCCTCCGGCCGTCGCGGCCTCGCGCGCCGACGGGATGTTCGTACCGGTGCCGGGTTCCATGAGGAAGGCACCTCCTAGGTCGTCCGGGTGTGCCTTCCGAGTACCCGATAGGCCCTGCTCAAACGGACTCCGGCACCCGCTCCGACCGACCCGAGACCCGCGCCTGACCCGGACCGCACCCCCCTCGACCTGCGTTGTCGCGTGCGCGGACCATCCCCCGTGGTCTGATACGCTTTTCCAGCGACATCGGCCCGCCAGCCAGCCTCGACCGGTCACCCAGAACCACCAGACCGGCAACGGCGACCAGGCGATCCGACACTCGCAGTCAGCGTCGGTCCGGACGGGAATTCCCGTTGGGAGCACGCGACACGGTGTGCGAGACTTACGTCGCACACAACAGCAAGGTCCTGTGGAGCAGTTTGGAGTGCTCGCCACCCTGTCAAGGTGGAGGCCGCGGGTTCAAATCCCGTCAGGACCGCTGAGGTTACGTGTTTCACGTGAAACCTCGTGGCTGGGTAGCTCAGTTGGTACGAGCGATCGCCTGAAAAGCGATAGGTCGCCGGTTCGACCCCGGCCCCAGCCACATCGCACGAAGACCCCCTCCGGTTGTCCGGAGGGGGTCTTCGTCGCTCACCGTGGGCCACTGCGGAGCCGTGGCCCACCGAGAACCATGGGGGGTTCTTGAGACACACCATCAGGGGGATGGTGACGGCCGGCGCCGTCCTGTTCTCCGCTTTCGCCATACCCGGCGCGGCCCACGCCGCCGCTCCGGTGGTCCAGGAGGCGTCCAGCGACTCCACGGACTGGTCGGTCATCGACGTACGTATCAACCACGGCAGCGTGGTCGGCGAGGACGTCAAGAAGATCACCGCGACGCTGCGCCCGCTCGGCAGTGCCGAGACGGACACTCCGGTGGCCACGATCACCGACTTCACCGAGACGTACTGGGCCAGCCCCTGGGAGGGCACCTGGTCCTCACAGCCCGTCCACCTGGACACTCTCGGCAAGTACACGATCGATGTCGAGGTCACGAACAGCGGCGGCGAGACCACCGTCCAGCGGAACGCGGGTGTGCTGCGCTACCAGAAGCAGCCCGTGATCACGAACTTCACCGTCACACCGACCACGCCGGACATCGACGCCAAGCTCGTCGCGGCCTCCGGTGATCTGCTGCTCCGCGATCCCAGCACCCGCGCGACCGAGGCCATGCCCGGTGCCTCCGTCGACATCGACCTCGGCGATTCGGTCGAGGAGACCGTCACCACGGACGACCAGGGGCACTTCTCCCTCGCCCGTGAGCTGAGCGAGGGCGGCTGGGCCTTCGCCCAGTACCGCAGCGACCTGGGCTACGCCACGGTCCCCTGGGTCGCGATCACACCCAAGGTCGCCCCGACCCGCCTGATCCTCGACAAGAACAGCTTCCATCTCGTGACCAACGCCGAGATGAAGGTCACCGGGCGGCTGGAGTACCGCAGCGGCAGCGAGTGGAAGCCGCTGGCGGGCATCCCGCTGGAGCTGGACTACAAGAACGGCAGCACCTCCGACCCGACCGAGGCCACCACCGGCACCGGCGGCCGCTTCACCTTCGTCCGGCGGGTGGACGGCGACAACACGTTCGAGGTGGGCTTTCCGCCATACCCGTACAACGCCTGGATCACGCGGACCGCAACCGCCGATGTGAAGGTCAAGGTCACCTCGACGAGCAGGTTCACCGAGTTCACGATCGCGCAGGACGAGGTGGCCCAGCTCGACATCACCGGCATCGTGCGCCTGGCCGGCAACGGCTACGGCGGCCGGATCAAGGTCGACATCCAGCGCTCCGCCAACGGCAGGACCGGCTGGATAACCAAGAAGACCGTGACGACCGGCTTCGACGAGCAGTTCATCGTGGAGCGCCTCCGGGGCGACGCCGACGGCTACTGGCGACTGCGGTACGCCGGCGATACCGCCCGGGACTTCAAGGGCACCACCAGCGTGGCGGTACGCCGGGTGAAGGCCCTCACCCGGATCATCGGCGCGAACGCCACCCCCGAGCCGGTCCGCAAGGGCGCGACCCTCACCGTGAAGGGCGTCCTTCAGGAGGCGAAGCCCGCGAGCACGGTGGGCTGGACGAGCTGGAAGGGGTACGGCGGCAAGTGGGTCCAGATCCTGTTCCGGCCGAAGGGTGAGAACACCTGGTACCTGATGGGCAGGGTGGGGACCGGGCGCAACGGCTCCTTCGCCAAGGGCATCAAGGCGCCCGAGGACGGCACCTGGGTGCCGGTGCATCTGGAGCCGGACAGCAGGCATTTCGTCGGCTCCGGGGCCGAGGACTACGTCGACGTGCGGTAACACGCATCACAGGCACAGGACGAGGGGCGGACGCAAAAGCGTTCGCCCCTCGTTTCGTCGAGGTGAGATCCTGGGTCAGGTATGTCTACGCAACCCGCCTCCGCCCCCGGCGCTCCCGCTCTCGGTGACCTCGCCCCCCGCCTGACCGAGCTGTCCCTGCGCGACGCGCACCGGCTCGGGCGCAGGCTCGAGGGTGCGCGCAGGATCCGCAAGCCGGAGGCCCGTTCCGCCGTCCTCGCCGAGATCGAGGCGGAGGTCGCGAAGGCCGAGCTGAGGATGGCCGAGCGCCGCAGCCGCGTGCCGGCCGTCAGCTATCCCGAGCAGCTTCCCGTCAGTCAGAAGAAGGACGAGATCGCCGCCGCCATCCGCGATCACCAGGTCGTCATCGTCGCCGGTGAGACCGGGTCCGGGAAGACCACCCAGATCCCCAAGATCTGCGTCGAGCTCGGCCGGGGCGTCCGCGGCATGATCGGGCACACCCAGCCCCGTCGTATCGCCGCCCGTACCGTCGCCGAGCGGATCGCGGACGAGCTGGACACACCTCTCGGTGAGGCAGTCGGCTGGAAGGTCCGGTTCACCGACCAGGTGAACCAGGACGCGACGGTCATCAAGCTGATGACGGACGGCATCCTGCTCGCCGAGATCCAGACCGACCGCGAGCTGCGCGCCTACGACACGATCATCATCGACGAGGCCCACGAGCGGTCCCTCAACATCGACTTCCTGCTCGGATATCTGGCGCAACTGCTGCCCCAGCGGCCCGACCTGAAGGTCGTCATCACCTCGGCGACCATCGACCCCGAGCGCTTCTCCCGGCACTTCGGCGACGCCCCCATCGTGGAGGTCTCCGGCCGTACGTACCCGGTCGAGGTCCGCTACCGCCCGCTCCTCGAAGAGGACAGCGAGGACTCCGACCGCGACCAGATCACCGCGATCTGCGACGCCGTCGACGAGCTCCAGGGCGAGGGCAAGGGCGACATCCTCGTCTTCCTCTCCGGCGAGCGCGAGATCCGTGACACGGCGGACGCGCTGGGCAAGAAGAACTACCGGTTCACCGAGGTCCTGCCCCTGTACGCCCGTCTCTCGCACGCCGAGCAGCACCGTGTGTTCCAGCAGCACACAGGGCGCAGGATCGTTCTGGCGACCAACGTCGCCGAGACCTCGCTCACCGTGCCGGGCATCAAGTACGTCATCGACCCCGGCTTCGCCCGTATCTCCCGCTACAGCCACCGCACCAAGGTCCAGCGGCTGCCCATCGAGGCGATCTCGCAGGCCAGCGCCAACCAGCGCAAGGGCCGCTGCGGCCGTACGTCGGACGGCATCTGCATCCGGCTCTACAGCGAGGACGACTTCGAGGCCCGCGCGGAGTTCACGGACGCCGAGATCCTGCGGACGAACCTCGCCTCCGTCATCCTCCAGATGACCGCGGCCGGGCTCGGCGACATCGAGAAGTTCCCCTTCATCGACCCGCCGGACCACCGCAACATCCGCGACGGCGTCCAGCTTCTCCAGGAGCTCAACGCGCTCGACCCCGCCGAGAAGGACCCCCGCAAACGGCTCACCGACACCGGCCGCAAGCTCGCCCAGCTGCCCGTCGACCCCCGGCTGGCCCGGATGGTCCTGGAGGCCGACAAGAACGGCTGTGTCCGCGAGGTCATGGTGATCGCCGCCGCGCTCTCCATCCAGGACCCGCGCGAGCGCCCCGTCGAGAAGCAGACGCAGGCCGACCAGCAGCACGCCCGCTTCAAGGACGAGACGTCCGACTTCCTCGCCCTGCTCAACCTCTGGCGGTACGTCCGTGAGCAGCAGAAGGAGCGGGGCTCGTCCTCGTTCCGGCGGATGTGCAAGCAGGAGTACCTGAACTTCCTGCGCATCCGCGAGTGGCAGGACATCTACACCCAGCTCCGTACCGTGGCCCGCCAGATGGGCATCCACCCCAACGAGGACGACGCCCCCGAGCAGAGCGTCCACGTCTCCCTCCTGGCCGGCCTCCTCTCCCACATCGGGATGAAGGACGTACCCAAGTCCACCAGCGGCACGTCCGGAGCGTCCACGTCGACCGGCGACAGCCCTCGCACCGCCTCCGGCAAGAACGAGTACGTCGGTGCCCGCAACGCCAAGTTCGCGATCTTCCCCGGCTCCGCCCTCTTCAAGAAGCCCCCGCGCTTCGTGATGTCGGCGGAGCTGGTGGAGACCTCACGGCTCTGGGCCCGCGTCAACGCCCGTATCGAACCCGAGTGGGTCGAGCCCCTCGCCGAGCACCTCCTCAAGCGCACGTACAGCGAGCCGCACTGGGAGAAGGACCAGGCCGCGGTGATGGCGTACGAGAAGGTGACGCTGTACGGCGTACCGATCGTCGCCCAGCGGAAGGTGAACTACGGGCGCATCGACGCGGAGGTGTCCCGCGAGCTGTTCGTCCGGAACGCGCTGGTCGAGGGCGACTGGCGGACGCACCACAAGTTCTTCGCCGACAACCGCCGACTCCTCACCGAGGTCGAGGAGTTGGAGCACCGGGCCCGCCGCCGGGACATCCTGGTCGACGACGAGACGCTCTTCGACTTCTACGACGAGCGCGTCCCCGAACACGTGGTGTCCGGGGCCCACTTCGACTCGTGGTGGAAGCACAAGCGTCTTGAGGAGCCCGAGTTCCTCGACTTCGAACGGGCGATGCTCATCAACGAGCGCGCCGGTGACGTCAGCAAGGACGACTATCCGGACGCCTGGCACCAGGGACCGCTCAAGTTCCGGGTGACGTACCAGTTCGAGCCGGGCGCGGACGCCGACGGTGTGACCGTCCACATCCCGCTCCAGGTGCTGAACCAGGTCACCGACGAGGGCTTCGACTGGCAGATCCCGGGCCTGCGCGAGGAGTTGGTGACGGAGCTCATCCGCTCGCTGCCCAAGCCGATCCGCCGCAACTACGTCCCGGCGCCCAACTTCGCCCAGCGTTTCCTGGCTGCCGCGGTACCCCTCCAGGAGCCGCTGACGGTCACCATGGCCCGCGAGTTGAAGCGCATGGTCGGAGTCCCCTTCACCGCCGACGACTTCGACTGGGACCGGGTCCCGGACCATCTCCGTGTCACCTTCCGGATCGTCGACGAGCGGCGCCGCAAGCTGGCCGAGGACAAGGACCTCGAAGTCCTGCGCCTCCAGCTCAAGCCGAAGGCCCGTCAGGCCATCTCCCAGGCCGCCGCGGCCACCGCGGAGCGCACCGGCGCCGAGTCGCTGGAACGCACCGGCCTGACGGACTGGTCGATCGGCACCCTGACACCGCTCTTCGAGACACGCAGAGCCGGCCAGCCGGTGAAGGCGTATCCGGCACTGGTCGACAACGGCGACACCGTCTCCGTACGCCTCTTCGACACCGAGGCCGAGCAGCAGCAGGCGATGTGGAAGGGCACCCGGCGGCTGATTCTGCGCAACATCCCGGTCAATCCTGCGAAGTTCGCGTCCGAAAAGTTGACGAATGTTCAGAAGCTCGCGCTGTCGGCGAATCCGCACGGTTCGATCCAGGCCCTGTTCGACGACTGCGCGATGGCCGCGGCCGACAAGCTGATCGCCGATTTCGGGGGTCCGGCATGGGACGAGGAGTCGCACCGGAAGCTGTACGAGAAGGTGCGCGCGGAGATCGTCGACACGACGGTCCGTACGGTCAACCAGGTGCAGCAGGTGCTGGCCGCCTGGCAGGCCTGTGAGCGCCGTCTGAAGGGCGTACGCAGCGCCGTGCTCCTCCCGAACCTGACGGACGTCCGGGGGCAGCTGGACGCCCTCGTACGGCCCGGCTTCGTGACGGCGACCGGTCTGCGGCGCCTGCCCGACCTGATGCGCTATCTCGTCGCCGCGGACCGGCGCCTGCAGCAGATGCCCACCAACGCCCAGCGGGACACCGCCCGTATGGAGAAGGTGCACGAGATGCAGGACGAGTACGCCTGGCTGCTGGAGCAGTTGCCGCAGGGCCGGCCGGTGCCGTCGGCGGTCACGGACATCCGCTGGATGATCGAGGAGCTCCGCGTCAGCTACTTCGCCCACGCGCTGGGCACGGCGTACCCGGTGTCGGACAAGCGGATCGTGAAGGCGATCGACGCACAGGCCCCGTAACGCCGCAAATCGGCTACCGAAGGCGTAACGGGGTCGGTACGATGGGTGAGTTCGCCCCTGGGCCCACCCTCCTGTACAGTCTCTTTTCGCAGCACAGCGCAACATCAAGTGCCGCGAAACCTGGTCCTGTGGAGCAGTTTGGAGTGCTCGCCACCCTGTCAAGGTGGAGGCCGCGGGTTCAAATCCCGTCAGGACCGCAGTGAAGACAAGGCCCGCATCCGGCAACGGACGCGGGCCTTTCTCATGTCACGCCCACATCACCTCGGCGAACAGGGCCCGGAGCATCACCCCGGGCGGTATTTCCTGCGTCCTGGCGCGCCGTCTGGCCGACACCGTCGTATTGACGGCGCCGTCGTCCCCCGGTACCCAGAGAGCAGGGCCCCTGACGCCCTGTCCCCCTTCCGGAGGTGGCGTATGGCGGCGACCGCACGACGGCATGAGACGCGTGCTCTGCTCCGGGCACATCTGTCGGCCGCCAGCGGGTACCCGCATCTCACCCGGCACTGTCCGATCTGCCACCGGTTACAGAGGCTCGCCATGGAGCGCTGCACCGAGACCGACGGGGACTCCGAGACCGACGAGACACCGGGTGCCAACAGCGGCTCCCACTAGCACTCGTGGCGCGTCGTCAACAAGGCGCGCGGTGTGTGACGGGTGTCACCGCATGAGTTTTCAAAATGTGGGTTCTTACCGGTCTCCTACAACTGGTCAATTTAATATGTGCAATTGCACCAGCCTCGGCGGGCTCCCCACGGCCGATCCGACACCCCTCCCCAGACTCCAACAAGCCCGCTCACAGCACCCCGTGCCACCCCCGGCCGCGGACACAAAAAAGATCGCGCTGGACCCGGCGGAGTCCAGCGCGATCTCTACGACGCACCCTTGAAGCTATGGAACTGATGGAACTGCCTTGGGTATGGGGCCTGTTGGGGCAGGACCCGCGTCGTTTGAAGCTGTTGGTGATGAAGCAGGTGACTCTGGTGGTGCTGGTGTTGCGCGCCGGACATCTCGGCCGATAGTTGGGGGACCTGCCGATTTGTCCGACTATTCAGTTGGTCAGGCCTCGCTGCGCTGCTGCGGAATGCCCGCAAGCAGAGCGCGGACCTCGGCCTCGCGGTAACGGCGATGTCCGCCGAGCGTCCGGATGGACGTGAGCTTGCCGGCCTTCGCCCACCGCGTCACCGTCTTGGGGTCAACACGGAACATGGTGGCGACCTCAGCCGGGGTCAGCAGCGGCTCGGCATCAGGGGTGCGAGCGGTCATGAGCGGCCTCCTCGGGAGAACCGAACCTTCTCGGTTCATTCCTCTAAATTCTGCACCTTGACCCGCGTTGCCCGAAATGGCGGATGCGGGTCGAGTCGGTTATAGGACGAACGGCTTGTCCTCGGCACTACAACTACACCATCTGTCCAACCGCGTAGGCCAAACCGATGGAATTGCCCTCCCAGGCGGCCATCGGCGACGGAAGCCAATGGACCATGCCATAGCGGACAGTCACGCCACTGTGACGATCAGTCACAGCGGCGATCAGGAGTCACGAGACCCCCCATAGCGTGCAATGCTGAGATTCCACCCATAGCTGGGCAGATAGAGCCTCCCCCGGACTCCTTGTCCTATTTTGGCACGAGGAGGGGCAAGGGACGCAAGCCACCTGTACGTGCGGTCCGTCACGCTTGACACAAACGCCCGGATCGGGACCTACGTCCCACGGCAGCTCCAAGAGCGTCCCACATAAATGGAACTCACGTTCCAGGGAGTCTTTTTTTGACGAACTGTCAGTTGGCCGACCGCCGGTCCCGCACCGCCCGCCACCGCTCCACGAGCCGCCCGTACGCCTCCCCGGCCGCCTCGCCGTCCCCCTCGCGCAGCGCCTCGATCCCCGCGGCCACGTCCGCCGCCGAGTGGTCGCCCGCCAGATCGCCGGCCGGCAGCACATGCACGAGGCCGCCGTAGTCCAGCTCGACCAGCGAGCGCGGATGGAACTCCTCCAGCCAGCGCCCGACGTCCACCAGCCCGTCGATCAGCGGCCCCTCGTCGAGGGTGTCCCGCAGGGTTCGCAGCCCGCGCGCCACCCGCCGCCGCGCCTGGACCATGGGTGTCCGGTAGCGCAGCACGGGCGCCGCTCCCCCGTCGGCTCCCGAGCCCTTGTCGTACTCGCGCTCCTCGTCGGTCACCAGCACGAACCAGTTCAGCGGCACCTGCCAGGTCGCCGTGCGGATCCAGGGGCGGGCATCCGGGTTGCGGGCCAGCCAGCGCTCGTAGTCCTGGGCCGCCTGGTGGCGTACGAGGGGCGGCAGGACGGCGTCCAGGACCGGGACGGGCAGTTCCTCCCCCAGCCCGCCCAGCGCCTGCCAGCCGCGCAGCCGGGTGCGCCAGGGGCAGACGCACACCACGCCCTCGGCCTCGGTCACGAACGCGTCGGCGCTCTCGTGCACCGGCACCGCGACCGGCGGGGTGGGCAGCAAGTCGGCCAGGGAGCGCCGCAGTTCGTCCTGGTACGAGGGCCGGTCGGGCCGTCGGGCGTAGCGCGCCCAGTGGCTGCGCTCCGGCTCCGGGAAGGCCGCCAGCGGCTCGTAGACACGCAAGTAGGACGCGTACGGGACGATCACCGAGGACACCTTGGGCACGCCTGCTCCCTCCCCCCTGGACGACCGGGAAAACCCACGCAACCAGCGGAACCAGCACACATCAGCACGGGAAAATTATGCAAACCGTCGTTCGGTCCCATGTCACCGGTGGGTGATCCTTGGCACTGCGGGGACGGTTGGCATACGCGGGCCGGGGAGGAGCTTTACTCTCATGCCCACGGAGGCCCGCCACCCGTACGGGCCCCGGCCCCAACCGCCGCTACTTCCATGGAGTCACCACAGTGACCGACGTAACCGGCGCGCCTGCTGATGTACTGCACACCCTGTTCCACTCGGAGCAGGGGGGTCATGAGCAAGTCGTGCTCTGCCAGGACCGGGCCACCGGCCTCAAGGCCGTGATCGCCATCCACTCCACCGCCCTCGGCCCCGCGCTCGGCGGTACGCGCTTCTACCCGTACGCGAGCGAGGCGGAGGCCGTCGCCGACGCGCTGAACCTCGCCCGCGGGATGTCTTACAAGAACGCCATGGCCGGTCTCGACCACGGCGGCGGCAAAGCCGTGATCATCGGCGATCCGGACATCGTCAAGAGCGAGGAACTCCTCCTCGCCTACGGCCGGTTCGTGGCCTCGCTCGGCGGGCGGTACGTCACCGCGTGCGACGTCGGCACGTATGTGGCCGACATGGACGTGGTCGCGCGCGAGTGCCGCTGGACGACCGGACGGTCCCCGGAGAACGGCGGCGCCGGCGACTCATCCGTCCTGACCGCCTTCGGGGTCTACCAGGGCATGCGGGCGAGCGCGCAGCACCTCTGGGGAGACCCGTCGCTGCGCGGACGCCTGGTCGGCATCGCGGGCGTCGGCAAGGTCGGGCACCACCTGGTGCGGCATCTGCGGGAGGACGGCGCCGAGGTCGTGATCACCGACGTACGGGAGGACGCCGTACGCCGGATTCTGGCCACGTACCCGGACGGCGGGGTCACGGCCGTCGCCGACACCGACGCGCTGATCCGCACCGAGGGGCTGGACATCTACGCGCCCTGCGCGCTGGGCGGGGCGCTCAGCGACGACACCCTGCCCGTGCTGACCGCCAAGGTGGTGTGCGGGGCGGCCAACAACCAGCTCTCGCACCCGGGCGTCGAGAAGGACCTCGCGGACCGCGGGATCCTCTACGCGCCCGACTACGTCGTGAACGCCGGTGGCGTGATCCAGGTGGCCGACGAGCTGCACGGGTTCGACTTCGAGCGGTGCAGGGCGAAGGCCGCGAAGATCTACGACACCACGTTGGCCATATTCGCACGTGCGAAGTCGGACGGTATTCCGCCGGCCGCGGCGGCCGACCGGATCGCCGAGCAGAGGATGTCGGAGGCCCGCCGGAGCCGGTAGTCCGAGACGGCGCGGAGGTACCTGTCGGCGGGGTGTTGGAGAGAACTCTCACCCCCGTCGGCGGGTCGGCCGCCAAGAAGTGGTTAAAATCGCGGTTGACCAGCGGGGACAGGGCACCTCGCGGGTTCTGGGCACCGGCACGTCCTGCGGGCGACGTACCGTATGGGCGTGGGCTCAGGTACCGTGGAAGCCCTACGGACCGGTCTCTCCACGGAGAGCCCGTTCCAGAACATGAACGGGTGTCAAGACTCTGGGGCCACCGAGCCCCGTATCCGAGGGGGTCGAGCCATGGGGCGCGGCCGGGCAAAGGCCAAGCAGACGAAGGTCGCCCGCCAGCTGAAGTACAGCAGCGGCGGGACTGACCTCTCGCGTCTGGCCAATGAGCTGGGCGCTTCGACTTCGAGCCAGCCGCCGAATGGCGAGCCGTTCGAGGACGACGACGAGGAAGAAGACGACCCGTACGCCCAGTACGCGGATCGGTACAACGACGACGATGAGGACGAGGACGATCAATCCTCAGGTTCCGCGTCGTCGCAACAACGCCGTGGGGCTTGACGTCTTACGTCTGCTGCGGCGCGCTGAACAGGTTGCACATTTCCTGTAGGGCATCAGCTGCACCTCACCCGGTCGGGCGGTCAAACGCCGGACCGGGTTTTGTGCGTTGCCGTTCCACTTGGGTTGGGCGGGGGCGCCTGTGAGTTCGGGGGCTCTGTGGATTGGCGAGTGCGGGTGCGTTGTGGCTGGTCGCGCAGCTCCCCCGCGCCCTTTCCGGTCGGCGGCTGCGCCGCCTTGCCGTCAGGCGCGGGCGTAGTCGCCCACCAGCTCCGCGCCTGTCGCGTGGTCGGCGCGGTCCGTGATCTCGCCTGCCACCCATGCCTCCACGCCTCGGTCCGCCAGGGTGGCGAGGGCCACGTCCGCCGAGTCCTCGGGGACGATCGCGATCATGCCGACGCCCATGTTCAGCGTCTTCTCCAGCTCCAGGCGTTCGACGGAACCCGTCTTCCCGACGAGGTCGAAGACCGGGGCCGGGGTCCAGGTGGAGCGGTCGACGATCGCGTGCAGGGTGTCCGGAATCACCCGGGCCAGGTTGGCGGCCAGACCGCCACCGGTGATGTGCGAGTAGGCGTGCACATCTGTGGTGCGCATGAGGGCCAGGCAGTCGAGGGAGTAGATCTTGGTGGGGACGAGGAGTTCCTCGCCGAGCGTGTGCCCGAACTCCTCGATGTGCGCGTCCAGGGCCAGCCCGCCCTGCTTCAGCAGCACATGCCGCACGAGCGAGTACCCGTTCGAGTGAAGCCCGGAAGCCGCCATGGCGATCACCGCGTCACCCGTACGGATACGATCCGCGCCGAGCAGCCGGTCGGCCTCCACGACGCCCGTACCGGCGCCGGCGACGTCGAAGTCGTCCGGGCCGAGCAGACCCGGGTGTTCGGCCGTCTCGCCGCCGACCAGAGCGCATCCGGCCAGTACGCAGCCTTCGGCGATGCCCTTGACGATCGCGGCGACACGCTCGGGGTGGACCTTGCCGACACAGATGTAGTCGGTCATGAACAGCGGTTCGGCGCCGCACACCACGATGTCGTCCATGACCATGGCGACCAGGTCGTGCCCGATGGTGTCGTACACGCCCAGCTGCCGGGCGATGTCGACCTTCGTGCCGACGCCGTCGGTCGCGGAGGCGAGCAGCGGGCGCTCGAAGCGCTTGAGGGCGGAGGCGTCGAAGAGGCCGGCGAAGCCGCCGAGGCCGCCGAGGACCTCGGGGCGCTGCGTCTTCTTCACCCACTCCTTCATCAGCTCGACGGCGCGGTCGCCCGCTTCGATGTCGACGCCGGCGGCCGCGTAGGAGGCGCCGGAAGCAGAGTTGGTCGCAGACATTGCCTGGGATCTTTCAGGTTGATGTGAAACAGAAGCCGGAGCAGGGCTTTTACGGGCGACGGATCGCGTCGGCCGCGGCCGTGGCGGCGGGCCCTGCGGCCAGCTCGGTCTCCAGGAGCTGCTTGCCGAGCAGTTCGGGGTCCGGGAGGTCCATCGGGTACTCACCGTCGAAGCAGGCGCGGCACAGGTTCGGCTTGGCGATGGTGGTCGCCTCGATCATGCCGTCGAGGGAGATGTACGAGAGGGAGTCGGCCCCGAGCGAGGTGCCGATCTCGTCGATCGTCATGCCGTTGGCGATGAGTTCGGCGCGGGTGGCGAAGTCGATGCCGAAGAAGCAGGGCCACTTGACGGGCGGCGAGGAGATCCGGATGTGGACCTCCGCCGCGCCGGCCTCCCGCAGCATGCGCACGAGCGCCCGCTGGGTGTTGCCGCGCACGATCGAGTCGTCGACGACGACCAGACGCTTGCCCTTGATGACTTCCTTCAGCGGGTTCAGCTTCAGCCGGATACCGAGCTGCCGGATCGTCTGGGAGGGCTGGATGAACGTACGTCCGACATAGGCGTTCTTGACGAGTCCGGCACCGAAGGGGATCCCGGAGGCCTCCGCGTAGCCGATGGCTGCGGGGGTGCCGGATTCCGGGGTCGCTATCACCAGGTCGGCCTCGACAGGGGCTTCCTTGGCGAGTTTCCGGCCCATCTCGACCCGGGAGAGGTACACGTTCCGGCCGGCGATGTCGGTGTCCGGGCGGGCGAGGTACACGTACTCGAAGACACAGCCCTTGGGCTTCGCTTCCGCGAATCGGGAGGTTCGCAGGCCGTTCTCGTCGATGGCGACGAACTCGCCCGGCTCGATCTCGCGCACATAGGCGGCGCCGCAGATGTCGAGGGCGGCGGACTCGGAGGCGACGACCCAGCCGCGCTCCAGCCGGCCCAGGACCAGGGGGCGGATGCCCTGCGGGTCGCGGGCGGCGTACAGCGTGTGCTCGTCCATGAAGACGAGGGAGAAGGCGCCCTGGACCTGCGGAAGGATCCGCGCGGAGGCGTCTTCGATGGTCAGCGGCTTGCCCTCGTCGTCGGTCTGGGCGGCCAGGAGGGCCGTCAGCAGATCGGTGTCGTTGGTAGCCGCGACTCGCGGAGTGCGGCCGTCGTGCTGCTTGGGCAGGTCGGCGACCATCTCGGCGAGCTGCGCCGTGTTGACGAGGTTGCCGTTGTGGCCGAGGGCGATGGAGCCGTGGCCGGTCGCGCGGAAGGTGGGCTGGGCGTTCTCCCAGGTGGAGGCGCCAGTGGTCGAGTAGCGGGCGTGACCGACCGCGATATGACCCTTGAGCGCGCCGAGCGAGGTCTCGTCGAAGACCTGGGAGACAAGCCCCATGTCCTTGAAGACGAGGATCTTCGAGCCGTTGCTGACCGCGATACCCGCGGATTCCTGGCCTCGATGCTGCAGGGCGTAGAGCCCGAAGTAAGTGAGCTTGGCGACCTCTTCGCCGGGGGCCCAGACCCCGAAGACGCCGCAAGCGTCCTGGGGGCCTTTCTCGCCGGGGAGCAGATCATGACTGAGTCGACCGTCACCACGTGGCACGCCACCGAGTGTAGGCGAGATCGACCACTGGTCCGAATTAGGGAATGCGACTGTGACGTGCGGGCACTGTGGGGCCGTGGACTGCGGTAGAGGCTCAATCGGCAGCGGTCGCGCTGACGGTGGTCCCGTTTGCGCTGGTCAGAGAGAGGCTACGGTGATCGATCTTGTACGCGGTCTTCCCGTCGAAGATCTTCAGCAGCTCCTTCTCGACCTCCATGAGTGAGCCGTCGCACATCCTTCGGGTGGTCGCCGGGCTGCCGAAAGTGATATCGCCGTCGCTGACCGTTGCCTCGGCAGAAACGTTGTTGCAACCAGCCTTGCCGCTGACGGTCCCCTTCTTCTGGTCGAGGACGAGATAGGCCTCGGCGCCGGAGGGGAGGGGGGCGACGGCCTGGCTGTCGCCGTCGCCCGTGGCACCGACCGTCGTGACCGTCCACTTGGTGCCGTAGAGGGGGGCGGCCTTCTCCTCGGTGAGGTGGATGGTGTCGCCGCTCTTGGTGGTGAGGGTCAGTTGCCGGATGTTCTTGGCGCCGGCTTCGGTGGCCTTGGCGGTGAGGGTCCCGTCCTTGAGTGCCTTGCTGAAGCTGCCCTCGAAAGCCATCGGGTCGTTGGCGCAGCCCATGTCGGTCGACAGGAGCTCTGCGAAGGAGACTTCGTCGCCGTCGACGGTGGCTTCGGCCCCGAAGCCGTTGCAGCCGAGGTTGCCGCTGACCTTGCCGTTCTTGTCGATCTTCAGCCAGGCGCTGGCGGGGGCCTGGCTCTTCTTCCCGTCGGCGGTGAGGTCGTCTACGGTCCAGTGGATGCCGGTGACCTCGGACGTTCCGGATCCCGTCCCTGTCCCGACGGTCTGGCTGCCCCCGCCGGCCTTCTCGCTGCCACAGGCCGCGGCGAAGGGGAGCACGGTCAGGGTCAGGAGGCTGAGGCTCGCGCTCGTCAGTCGCTGCTTTTTCATGCCGGTGAGACGGAAGGGGCGGGTGGGCGGTTCCCGTCCGGCCATCACTTGTGCCTTCGCTGTGCTGTCGTCGTACGGAGGCTGCCGTCAGGCCATGAGGGGCAGCAGCTCTGAGAGGTCGGCGCGTTCGCCGCTTGCGCTGACCTGGGCCTTGTCGAGGGCGTCGGACCACTGGACCCGGCCGGTGGCCAGGCGGATCCAGGTCAGCGGGTCGGTCTCGACCACGTTGGGCGGGGTGCCACGGGTGTGCCTCGGCCCCTCGACGCACTGCACGACCGCGTACGGCGGGATGCGGACCTCCGTCGAGCCGCCGGGGGCCTTGGCGGCGAGGGTGTCGGCGAGGAGGCGGGTGCAGGTCGCCAGCGCTTGGCGGTCGTAGGGGATGTCGAGGCCCGGGACGGCGGCGTTCAGGTCGTCGGTGTGGACGACCAGTTCGACGGTACGGGTGACCAGGTAGTCGGCGAGCGTCATGCCGCCGGTGCGGGTGCCGAGCCGGCGGGTGCCGGGGGCCGTGGCCAGGCGTTGGGTGAGGCGCTGCTCGGTCAGGGCGTAGAGGGCGTTGAGGGAATCGGGGTCGGGGTGGGCGGCGGCCAGTTCGCGGGTGCCCCCGGCGATGTCGGCGGCACGGGCAGCGGTGGCGAACGGCCAGTCGAGAAGGGCGAGTTCGGCTTTCTCCGGCTCGTCCCGGTCGAGGTTGCGGCTGACGGTCTCCACGGCCATGGTGACGTGCGCGGCCAGGTCCCGGACCGTCCAGTCCCCGAGGCGGGTGGGGAGGGCGAGTTGGTCGGGGGTGAGGGTGACGATGGCGGTGCGGATGTTGGCGTACTGGGTGAGGACCGCGGTGCGGGTCTTGGTGGGGTCGTAGGTGCGGGTGCGGGGCTTTGGCTTTTTGGCGGCCGGGGGCATGGGGGATCAGCTCCGGAGGTGGTCGATCAGGGCGGTGAAGGCTTGTGGGGGGAGGAGGAGGGCGGGGCCTTGGGGATTCTTGGAGTCGCGGACAGCTATATGGGCGCGGGTGGGGGTGAGGTGGGCGACTTCTACGCAGGTGCCGCCCGTCTGGTCGCTGTACGAGGACTTGAACCAGGCACCTTTGTCGGCCAGTTCGTGGGCATTGCGATGTGTGCTCATGGCTGTTCCAACTCTCGTGCCGCTTGCTTCAGGAATTCGTGTGTCTGCCTGGGCCCGCCGGCTTCCGCCCGCATGGCGTCGAACCGGCGCCGGTAGGCCCAGATCTCCGTGTCCTTGTCCGTGACGTTCACCGAGCTGAAGCCGTCGACACTCACGACGACGGGCAGCGGTGACTCGAAGTCCATGAGGGTGAAGTTCTGGTTGCACCGGTAGACGGGCTGACCCATCGGCAGGATCTGCACGGTGACATGATCCAACGCGGCCAGTTCCGCCAGGTGCTCGTACTGCTCCCGCATCACCTCCGGGCCGCCGTAGACGCGTCGCAGGACAGCCTCGTCGAGGATCGCGTGGACCTCGACCGGGCGTTCGCTACGCGTGATGGCCTCCTTGCGCCTCATCCGGATCTCGATGTTCCGCTCGACGAACTCGGTGTTCCGTTCGTCGACCGGCTTGGCGCTCTCGAACATGGCTCGGGCGTACGCCGCGGTCTGGAACAGCCCGAACATGACGTCCGGCTGATAGACCCTGAGGATCTTGGCGTCTCCCTCAAGCCCCACGCTGACGTTGAAGCCGGAGGGCATGAAGGTGCGGTACGGCGACCACCACCCCCGGTTCAGCGAGTTCTTATGGACGTCCAGCAGGAACTCCACATCGTCCGGGTCCGTGACGCCGTACCGATCCAGTAGTTCCTTGAGGTCCTGCACCTTGGGAAGGCCGGTCAGCCCCTTCTCCACACGGTGCAGCGTCGACTCGGAGACGCTGGTCCCCGTGACCGCCTGAGCCCTCGTCAGCCCACGGCCGCCGTCCCCCTCCACCTGTTCACGCAGGCGTCGCAACTCCTGGCCAAGTTGCATGCGCCGGATCGTCGGCCCTGTCTTCGCTGCCACCGTGTCCGTTCCCTTCGCGACCAGGCATGCCAATCGTACGTAGCTGCCTGCCAGTTGACTCCTCGTGCCGGGCAAATCACTGCCGGTGTCCGGAGTATCGCAGTGCATGTCCGCCCACCGCAGGCACTTCCCGTTCTTCAGGCATATACCACTTCATGTGGGATTCCCTCGTTCGATTGCATCGCTCCTGGCGCGGAGGAACCGTTGTCCCCATGACCACTCCTCCGGCCACCAGCCCCTTCCTCGTCGGCGACCGAGTCCGCGGCACCACCTACGTCCCGCCCGAATCCCGCAAGCGCGAGGCGCCCGAACCCTTCGAGGGGGTCGTCGTGCAGGTCGGCTCCGGTTACCCCAAGGTCGACGCCGAGGGTGACTTCCTCTGGGTGCGGCTCGCCGACTGCACCGAGCGTCAGGCGCTCACGACCGACACGGAGCCGAACCCGTGACCGGCGTCGAGATGGACCCCCGCTGCGACATCTGCCATGTCGGCCGCGCCCCGTTCCTGCGCTACGGCACTCTGGAGAACACCGGCCGCATGTGCTCGGAGTGCCTGCACCGGACCCGCCTGTGCGCCATCTGCCAACAGCCCAGCAACACCCCGCTGGTCGCGCTGCCCACGGTCGACCAGGGGACGGGGCCGGGGCGGACTTCGTACGCGTGCGGGGCCTGCGTGGGCCGGAAAGCCGTGGGACCAGGGGCTGGTCACTCGTGAGTGTGATCGACAGCGAGATCCGACCCGTACCGCCGGACCTCGGACAACACTGGCCTTCGCCTGGAAGGGGGTGCAACATGACGGTTATGGCCGAGCGCACGTTTCAGATGTCGGTGGAGGAGTTCGAAACAATCGCCTCCGCCGCTCCCGAGACCGTCACGTTGGAGTTCATCAACGGACGGATCGGGGTCAAGAAGGTGACAGACGGAGATCACAACACCATCGTGACCTGGCTGACCAAGCGCTGTATGCAGTTCAGGCCAGACCTGGACCTGTACACAGGCCAGGGGCTCCGGGTGGAGACCTACCGGGAGGGCAGGGCGAAGCCGGATGCGGTGATCACGCCCGAAGCCCACTTCGCGGGGTACGGCGAATGGGCCGACCCGAGCGGAGTGCTCATGGCCGTCGAGGTCACCTCGTACGACTCGGACACCGACCGACGGGACCGCCACGAGAAGCCGGCCGCGTACGGCCAGTCCGGTATCCCGCTGTACCTCCTGATCGACCGGGACTCCTGCACCCTCACGGTGCACAGCTCCCCGGACCGGAAGGTCGGCGGCTACCGCGACATTCGTACGGCGAAGTTCGGCGAGAAGGTACTCCTGCCCGACCCGATCGGCATCGAGCTCGACACGGAGATCCTCAAGAACTACGTGCGCTGAACGAAAGAGGTCCCGCCCGAACCCGGACGGGACCTCAGCCTCGTACGGAGTCGGTGATCCCGTACAGGCACCGTCGGCACCGAGAGCGACGGACGGCGGCGCGGCACCATGCCGGTGGCGCGCCCCGTCTTCAGGTCTGGGCTACGGATACAGCTTCCCAGTGCCTGCCGACCATCCAGGCCCCTCCGGTCTGGTTGTTGAAGAAGGACAGGACGGTCATCTCCACACCCGGTTCCAGCCGCACCCGGTCCTTCCCCACCCGCTCGGCGCCCTCGTTGTACCGAAGCAGGCCCGCGATCTCCCGCTCATGCGTTCTCTCCCTTGGGAGTGGCCGGAACCGTCGTTCCTGCAGACACCCTCAGGGTCCCTGCCATCCCTCGACCGGCACCAGGCATTTCGGGCATGGCCGAATGCCACTGGTCACCCGGTGCGCCAGTGGTTGGCGCCGCGTCAGAACTGCTGGAATCAGTCCGTATCCGTGGCCGTGAGGACGGCGATCTCCCGCTCGCCCGGTCGCAAGGTGGCCACGGCGAGGTCCCAGGCGACTTGGTGGAACCAGTCCGATGAGGGGTCGGCGACGAACCAGTGGGCCTGTTCGACCAGTGTGGCCGTGTCGTCGATCGGCGCGTCCGACGGGGCGCCGACCAGGCCGCCGAGGGAGCGCCAGACGGCGAGCCGCCCGTACGCGCCGAACATGCCGTGGCCGTAGGCGGGGCTGCGCACCGCGGCGGTGAGCAGGACCCGCAGCACCCGGTCGGAGGTGGCCGGGTGCAGCCTGGCCCCGGGCTCGCCCGTCGACCATGCGGGGAGCGGCAGCCGCTCGAAGACGGCGGCGAAGTCGTCCGGCGGGACCGGGGAGGCGGACCGGAACTCCCGCGCCGCGACCATGCCGTTGGACTCGTCGAGCCAGTGCCGCACCGCGGCGGTCATGGCCTCGGCCGCTTCCGGGGCGGTCATGGCCACCGGGCCGACCGCGACACCGCGCTCGCGCATCTCCGGCGAGACACGGAGTTCGGGTTGGTCGCTCTGCTGCGCCACCGTGGCCGGGGGCAGGGCCCATGTCCAGTCGTCCGGAGCGTCCGCCGGCCTCAGCAGCGCACGTCGCTCCGCCGGCAGCAGGTGCAGGGGCAGGGGCGCGAGCGGATGCCCCTCCGTCACGAGCGCTTCGCCGAAGGACCGCAGAAGGGGGTACTCCAGGATCGCGACGCCTACCAGTACCAGTTCTTGCAGCAGACATGCCTTGAACTCGTCCGACGCGGCGATGCCGGGCTGTTCGCCGTAGACGACGGGGACGATGTCCTCGGGACGATGCCCCAGGGCCACCAGTTGGGCCAGGCGGCGCTCGGCCCTGGTCCGTGCCGGTTCTCCGGCCCGAAGACTGAACGGCAGATCCAGCAGGGCGCGCAAGCTCCGGTGTCCGGCCGTGGTGGCGAGGGTCGTCTGCAACCGGTCCAGCAGGAAGGCGTGCTCGGACGGGTCCTCGCCCTCACCGGCGGCCCGCCGGGTCAGCTCCGCGCCGAGCAGTGTCACCCACTCGAAGTCGCCGGAGGAAATCCGCTGCGGGATCTCGTCAGCGAGCGCGGATGCCGCTGAGAAGCCGCCGTCCAGCAGTTCTCTGATCCGTTGGGTCATATCGCTGTGCATGGTGGAATCACTTTGCCTTACGTTCGTCAGAACGGGACCAGGCCGGCACCGTGCGGCGCCGGCCTGGTCCCTTGCTTCTGGTTCTGCTACGACACTTCCCGTTCCGCTACGACACGGCGCGGGCCGCTACGGCCCGGCCACCGGATAGGCGCTCAGAATCTCCTTGGTCTGCGGATTGACCGCGATCTGCAGATACCTCTCCCCCCTGGTTCCGATGTCCCTGCCCATGGGGAAGACGAACTTGAAGGCGTCCGCGGGGTCCTTGATCGCCTTGCTCTGCTTGGCCCACGCCTCGTCGATCAGGGCGAGAACCTTGGCGGGATCTTTCTCGATGAACACCGTGTGCGTCAGCCTGGTGGGGTCGGGCACCGTGTGGGCGAGCACATGGTCGATCTTGTTGCCGAACTTCCGGTCGAGACCGTAGATCAGCCCGCCGGGCGACTGGACCCTGCCGGCGCCCAGGTCCACGAAACCGATCGGGCAGAACGAGTTGTGCACGAGAACCGGCGTGGCCCCCACCAGCACGTAGTAGGTGTGGATGTCGGCAACGCTGAGGTTGTAGGCGGAGTGGAGCCGCTGGTAGCGGTGGACGTCCACGACGGTGACGGTCTCTCCGCCGCTGGTGCGCAGTGTCTGGCCGGGCTGGAGATCGCCGGCGTCGATCCATCGGTGGGCGCTGGGCGACCAGAACGGGTGGTGCTGGGTGGCGGTGGGTCGGCCTCCTGGAAACCGGAAGAGGTCCCGCCCGGAACCGGACGGGACCTCAACCACGTACAGACCAACCAGGCCGACTACGCCAACAGCGCCGGAATCGTCCCCTCGTGCGCCTCGCGCAGTTCGGCCAGCGTCAGGGTGAACTCGCCCTGAAGCTCGATGGAGTCGCCGTCGACGACGCCGATCCTCGTCACCGGCAGCCCCCGCGCCCCGCACATGTCGTTGAAGCGGAGCTCCTCCGAGCGCGGGACCGCGACCACCGCGCGGCCCGCCGACTCCGAGAACAGGAGGGTGAAGGCGTCGAGCCCGTCCGGTACGACCAGACGCGCGCCCTTCCCGCCCAGCAGCGCCGACTCGACGACCGCCTGGATCAGACCGCCGTCGGACAGGTCGTGCGCGGAGTCGATCATGCCGTCACGGGACGCGGAGATCAGGATCTCGGCCAGGAGCCGCTCGCGCTCCAGGTCGACCTTGGGCGGCAGGCCACCCAGGTGGTCGTGCACGACCTGCGACCACGCCGAGCCGCTGAGCTCCTCGCGCGTGTCCCCGAGGAGGTACAGCAGCTGCCCCTCCTCCTGGAACGCGACCGGGGTGCGACGCGCCACGTCGTCGATGACGCCCAGGACCGCCACGACCGGCGTCGGGTGGATGGCGACGTCGCCCGTCTGGTTGTAGAGCGAGACGTTGCCGCCGGTCACCGGGGTGCCCAACTGCTGGCAGGCGTCCGCGAGTCCGCGTACCGCCTCCGCGAACTGCCACATCACCGCCGGGTCTTCGGGCGAACCGAAGTTCAGGCAGTCGGAGACGGCGAGCGGCTTCGCGCCCGTCGTCGCCACGTTCCGGTAGGCCTCCGACAGCGCCAACTGCGCGCCCGCGTACGGGTCGAGCTTGGCGAAGCGGCCGTTGCCGTCCGTCGCGATGGCGACGCCGAGGCCGGTCGTCTCGTCGATGCGGATCATCCCGGAGTCCTCGGGCTGGGCCAACACCGTGTTGCCCTGCACGAAGTGGTCGTACTGGGAGGTGATCCAGGACTTGGAGGCCTGGTTGGGGGAGGAGACGAGTTGGAGCACCTGTGCCTTCAGGTCCTCCGAAGTCGTCGGGCGCGCAAGCTTGTTGGCGTCGTCCGCCTGGAGGGCGTCCTGCCAGTCGGGGCGCGCGTAGGGGCGCTCGTAGACCGGACCGTCGTGCGCCACCGTACGCGGGTCGACGTCGACGATCTTGCCGCCGTGCCAGAAGATCTCCAGGCGGTCGCCGTCGGTGACCTCACCGATCACCGTGGCGATGACATCCCACTTGTCGCAGATGGCCAGGAACCGGTCGACCTTCTCCGGCTCGACCACCGCGCACATGCGCTCCTGCGACTCGCTCATGAGGATTTCCTCGGGAGAGAGCGTGGAGTCGCGGAGGGGTACGTCGTCCAGCGTCACGCGCATGCCGCCCGAGCCGTTCGACGCCAGCTCGGACGTGGCGCAGGAAAGGCCCGCCGCGCCCAGGTCCTGGATGCCGACGACCAGCTTCTCCTTGAACGCCTCCAGGGTGCACTCGATGAGCAGCTTCTCCTGGAAGGGGTCACCGACCTGCACGGCAGGGCGCTTCGACGGCTTCGCGTCGTCGAAGGTCTCCGAGGCGAGGATCGAGGCTCCGCCGATGCCGTCGCCGCCCGTACGAGCCCCGTACAGGATGACCTTGTTGCCCGTGCCCGACGCCTTCGCCAGGTGGATGTCCTCGTGCCGCATCACACCGATCGCACCGGCGTTGACCAGCGGGTTCCCCTGGTAGCAGGCGTCGAAGACGACCTCGCCGCCGATGTTGGGGAGACCGAGACAGTTGCCGTAGCCACCGATGCCCGCCACCACGCCCGGGAGGACGCGCTTGGTGTCGGGGTGGTCCGCCGCACCGAAGCGGAGCGGGTCCACGACCGCCACCGGGCGGGCGCCCATCGCGATGATGTCGCGCACGATGCCGCCGACGCCCGTGGCCGCGCCCTGGTAGGGCTCGACGTAGGACGGGTGGTTGTGCGACTCGACCTTGAAGGTGACCGCGTAGCCCTGGCCGACGTCGACCACGCCCGCGTTCTCACCGATGCCCACGAGCAGCGCGTCGGACTGCGGTGCCTTCTCTCCGAACTGGCGGAGGTGAACCTTGGAGGACTTGTAGGAGCAGTGCTCGGACCACATGACCGAGTACATGGCCAGCTCGGCACCGGTCGGACGGCGGCCGAGGATCTCGACGACCTTCTCGTACTCGTCCTTCTTCAGGCCGAGTTCGGCCCAGGGCAGCTCGACGTCGGGGGTCTCGGCCGCGTGCTCGACCGTGTCCAGAGGCGTCCGGCTCATGCGTTGACCAGCTTCTTGAGGATCGAGGTGAAGAAGGGGAGGCCGTCCGTGCGGCCACTGCCGATCAGCGGCTCCACGGCGTGCTCCGGGTGCGGCATGAGGCCTACGACGTTCCCGGCGGCGTTGGTGATGCCCGCGATGTCCCGGAGGGATCCGTTCGGGTTGAAGTCGACGTACCGGAACACAACCCGGCCCTCCGCCTCCAGCTCGTCGAGCGTGCGCTCGTCGGCGACGTACCGGCCGTCCATGTTCTTCAGCGGGATGTGGATCTCCTGGCCGGCGTCGTAGTCGACGGTCCAGGCCGTGTCCGCGTTCTCCACCCGCAGCTTCTGGTCGCGGCAGATGAAGTGCAGGTGGTTGTTGCCGAGCATCGCGCCCGGGAGGAGGTGCGCCTCGGTGAGAATCTGGAAGCCGTTGCAGATGCCGAGGACCGGCATGCCCGACTTCGCCTGCTCGATGACCGACTCCATCACCGGCGAGAAACGCGAGATGGCACCCGCGCGCAGATAGTCGCCGTACGAGAATCCGCCGGGCAGAACAACCGCGTCGACCTGCCCCAGGTCCTTGTCCTTGTGCCAGAGGGCTACCGGCTCGGCACCCGCGAGGCGGATCGCGCGCTGCGTGTCCCGGTCGTCCAGGGAACCCGGAAAGGTGACGACTCCAATACGAGCAGTCACTTCTCTTCCCCCACCATCTCCTCCACCTTCACGGTGAAGTCCTCGATCACGGTGTTGGCGAGGAAGGATTCCGCAAGATCATGGATGCGGGCGAGCGCGGCGTCGTCCACCGGTCCGTCAACTTCCAGTTCGAATCGCTTTCCCTGACGTACGTCGGAGACACCCTCGAAACCGAGACGCGGCAGTGCACGCTGCACCGCCTGGCCCTGGGGGTCGAGGATCTCCGGCTTGAGCATGACGTCGACTACGACGCGTGCCACTGGCACTCCCGGTGTGTGGTGCTGAGCAGGTCGCTTCAGACTACCCGTACAAAATTTCTACGCGGGTAGATTCGTAGGAATCTACGGAAACCCTGGAGAGCGGCATCACGATCCGGTATCGGAGCGGCGCCATCCCGAAAAATTCTGGGAAAGATCCGGGTTCACATCCAGGATGTCTATTGCGGGGGAGACACGCGGACAGATTTAGTCGGGCTTCCCATTGCAATGCCGGGCACTGTACAAAGGAAAAGGCATTAGCCGATACTTTGCCCAATAACAGTCGGACAACCGAGATCTCCCGACACCTCCCGACGTCTTCGCACGTCGCAGCCGAGGTGTCGCACGAAGGGACCGATATTCGTGGCTCAGCGTGTCGTGGTCACACTCTCAGACGACATCGACGGCTCGGAAGCGGCGGAAACGATCGCCTTCGGACTCGACGGCAAGTCGTACGAGATCGACCTGAATCAAACCAATGCCAAGAAACTGCGTAAGGCCCTGGAGCCGTACGTGGAGGCCGGCCGCAAGCGGTCGCGCTCCGGCAAGGCGTACAAGCAGACGGAGGTCGCCCCCGACCCCTCCGCGGTGCGGGCCTGGGCCCTCGCCAACAAGTTCGACGTACCGACCCGGGGACGCATCCCCAAGAAGGTGTACGAGGCCTTCACCGCCGCCCAGTAGCGGCTGAGCAGTACCCCCGCCGCGCCCCAGGAGCCCCTCGGCGCAACCGACTTGCGTTGCCCCCCTGCTGATCAGCTAGAGTTCGGAGCACGCCGAGGGGCGAGGCCGAAAGGCCCGGCTCACGGAGCTTGCGGGTGTAGTTCAGTAGTAGAACATCCCCCTTCCAGGGGGAAGGCGCAGTGTGCAATTCCTGTCACCCGCTCTGCATCGCCGGTCTGACCACTCTTGTGGATCAGGTAGGCTGGTGCTCGCGCCAGTCGGTGAAAGCCGACTGGAGGCAATGCGGACGTAGCTCAGTTGGTAGAGCGCAACCTTGCCAAGGTTGAGGTCGCCAGTTCGAACCTGGTCGTCCGCTCCAGATCAAGACCCCGGTCCATTGGACCGGGGTCTTCTTCGTGTTCGCCTATCACTGGTTCACCTGCTGCGGGCATCTGACATTTGTCATGTGGGGTGATGACACCGCGCACTGCCTTCGCCTTCTCCCCGCCGGGATGCTGAAGGCATGGAAACCAACGAACACGAACACGTGATTGAGGTCACTGACCTGCGGCGTGTGTACGGGGGCGGGTTCGAGGCGGTACGCGGGGTGTCCTTCACCGTGGGCCGCGGGGAGGTCTTCGCCCTGCTGGGCACGAACGGCGCCGGCAAGACGTCGACCGTCGAACTGCTGGAGGGGCTGGCGCCGCCGGCCGGGGGGCGTGTGCGGGTGCTCGGCCATGATCCGTACATCGAGCGGGCCCTCGTACGGCCGCGTACCGGCGTGATGCTCCAGGAGGGCGGCTTCCCGTCCGAGCTGACCGTCGGCGAGACCGCGCGGATGTGGGCCGGGTGCACGAGCGGAGCGCGGCCCGAGGCGGAGGCGCTCGCGCTCGTCGGACTGGAGCGGCGGACCGACGTACGCGTGAAGCAGTTGTCCGGGGGTGAACGGCGGCGCCTCGACCTCGCGCTCGCGCTCCTCGGCAACCCCGAGGTGCTGTTCCTCGACGAGCCGACGACCGGCCTCGACGCCGAAGGACGCCGGGCCACCTGGGAGTTGGTACGGGAGCTGCGCGCCGGCGGTACGACCGTGCTGCTCACCACGCACTACCTGGAGGAGGCCGAGGATCTCGCCGACCGGCTCGCCATCCTCCACGAGGGGCGCATCGCCGCCGCCGGCACACCTGCCGAGGTGACCGCCTCGCAGCCGTCCCGGATCTCCTTCGAGCTGCCCTCCGGGTACTTCGTGGGCGATCTGCCGCCGCTCGGCCCGCTCGGCGTGAGCGGGTACGAGGAGGAGGGGCGGACCGTACGGCTGCGGACCCATGAACTCCAGCGCGCGGCAACGCGGTTGCTGGTGTGGGCCGAGGAGGCCGGGGTCACGCTGCGAGGGCTGGACGTGCGGTCGGCCTCGTTGGAGGAGGCGTTTCTGCGGATCGCGCGGGAGGCGTCGACGGGCGTGGAGGGTGTGGAGAGTTCCGCTGCCGCTGAGGAGCGTGTCGCATGAGTCGTATGAGTGCGGTTGCCGGTGTCGGTCGTACGACCCCCGCCGGGCGGATGCGGGCCCTGGCCCGGGCCGAGTCGACGTTGTTCCTGCGCAACAAGGGCACGCTCGTCGCCGCCCTGTTCGTGCCGCTGGTGCTGCCGTTCAGTGTGCGGACCGCCATGTCGGACGCGGACCTGAAAGAGGCCGGGCTCAACATCGGGACACTCATCCTGCCCGCCTCCGTCGGCTTCTCGCTGCTCTTCGCCGTGTACGCGGCCCTCGTCGGCGTCTTCGTCGCCCGGCGCGAGGAACTCGTGCTCAAGCGGCTGCGTACCGGTGAGCTGCGTGACGTCGAGATACTCACCGGGTCGGCGCTCCCGGCGGTCGTGACAGGCTTCGTACAGTGTCTGCTGCTGGCCCTCGGCTGTACCGTCCTGCTCGATCTCGACGCGCCGCCGGACCCCCAACTCGCCCTTATAGGGCTGCTGTTGGGCCTACTGACGGCCGTGGCGCTGGCAGCTCTCACCGCCAGCTTCACCCGGACCACCGAGAGCGCGCAGGTCACCTCGCTGCCGCTGATGCTGCTCTCGTTCATCGGCTCCGGGATCACCGTCCCGCTGGAGTTTCTGCCCGACCGGCTCGCCTCGTTCTGCGAACTGCTCCCGCTGACGCCCGCGATCACCCTCGTACGCGGCGCCTGGACCGGTGACCTGTCGGCGTACGAGGCCCTGGGCGCCGTACTGACCGGCCTGGCCTGGACCGTCCTGTCGGTGTTTGCTGTACGACGGTGGTTCCGCTGGGAACCGCGGCGGTAGGGGACGGGGGATCAGCAGAATGCGCAGGCCCGGGAGCTGGTGGGGGCGGAAGAGCACGCCGGCGAAGGTGGAGACGTACACGCGCTGGTCGTTCCATCTGTTCCCCTTCGTCGAGGCGACCGCGATCGGACTGCCCATCCTCGGGCAGGCGGGGGCACGGCTCGCGCCCTGGCTGTTCCTTCTGGTGTGCGCGCACTCCGTGCTCTGCGCGGTGACCGCGTCCCGGGCGCTGGACTGGGTCCGCGGGACCCGGGAACAGCCGTTGCGGCTGCTGGCCGTACTCGGCGCCATCACTGCGGGGACCGGGGTCGTGGCTCTCGTCCTGGTCACGCACGGGCCGGGCGGCGAGGACATGGAGACCGCCGCCGGCAGCCTGTTCGCCGGGGTGATCTCCTTCGGCGTCGGCACCCTCACCCTCGGCATGCGCAGCAGGCTGCGGATGCTGTGGCTGGTGGCCGGGCTGGCCGCGGGCACGGTCGCCGTCGGCCTCCCACTGGGCCTCCCGGTGGGAACGGCCCTCGGCACGGGGCTGGCCGTCCTGGTCGGCGCCGGATTCATCGCACTCACCTACTCCTTCTCCGTCTGGCTGCTCAAGGCCGTGTACGAACTCGACGAGGCCCGCGAGACCCGGACCCGGCTCGCCGTCGCCGAGGAGCGGCTGCGGTTCGGGCGCGATCTGCACGACGTGATGGGACGGAACCTGGCGGTCATCGCCCTCAAGAGCGAACTGGCCGTGCAGCTCGCCCGACGCGAACGGCCCGAGGCCGTCGACCAGATGATCGAGGTGCAGCGCATCGCACGCGAGTCCCAGCGGGAGGTACGGGATGTCGTACGGGGATACCGCGAGGCCGACCTGGGTGCGGAACTCCTCGGCGCGCAAGGGGTGTTGGCCGCTGCGGGCATCTCGTGCGAGGTGACCGGGGAAGCGGTCGGACTACCGGGCGAGGTGCAGTCGGCGCTCGGTTGGGTGGTGCGGGAGGCGACGACCAACGTGCTGCGGCACGGGGATGCCGGGTGGTGCGGAGTGGGCGTGCGGGTTGGTGACGGGCGGGTGGTACTGACTGTGGAGAACGACGGGGTCGTAGGCGGCAGGCAATCCGGTGAGGGCTCCGAACCGGGGGCGGGGTCCGGGCTGGTCGGGCTGCGGGAGCGGTTGTCCGCCGTCGACGGACGGCTGGAGGCGGGGATCGTGGGCGCGGGCGAGGACCGGTTCCGGGTGGTCGCCACCGTGCCCCTGCCCACGGGCTCAGGGTCGGCGTCGGGGTCTGATGCAGGGGTCGTTGTGAGCGGGGTCACTTCATGAGCGGGGTACGGCTGCTGCTCGCCGACGACGAGCACCTCATCCGGGGCGCGCTGGCCGCGCTGCTCGGCCTGGAGGACGATCTCGTGGTCGTCGCCGAGGCCGCCACCGGACCCGAGGCGCTGGCCATGGCCCGGGCGCACCGGCCCGACGTGGCGGTGCTCGATCTTGAGATGCCGGGCGCGGACGGTGTGAAGGTCGCCACATCTCTGCGGGCCGAACTGCCCGAGTGCCGGGTGCTGATCGTGACCAGTCACGGCCGCCCGGGGCATCTGAAGCGGGCACTTGCGGCGGGTGTGCGGGGGTTCGTCCCCAAGACCGTCAGCGCTCAGCGGCTCGCCGAGATCATCCGTACCGTGCACGCCGGAAACCGTTACGTCGACCCCGAGTTGGCCGCCGACGCGATCTCCGCCGGGGACTCGCCGCTGACCGCGCGCGAGGCCGAGGTGCTCGAACTCGCCGCCGACGGTGCGCCGGTCGCGGAGATCGCGGAACGGGCCGCGCTGTCGCAGGGGACCGTACGGAACTATCTGTCGTCGGCGGTCTCGAAACTCGGGGCCGAGAACCGGCATGCGGCGGTACGGCTCGCACGGCTTCGGGGTTGGGTATAGTTGCTCTCGCGCCACGGCACGTACAACACGTACGGGACGCGATGCGGACGTAGCTCAGTTGGTAGAGCGCAACCTTGCCAAGGTTGAGGTCGCCAGTTCGAACCTGGTCGTCCGCTCCAGATCAAGACCCCGGTCCATTGGACCGGGGTCTTCTTCGTGTGCCGACACCGGGCGCCGTGCTGGGCGCTATGTCCAGCTCAGGCCCGTCAGGCGCTCGTACGCCTCGATGTACTTCGCGCGGGTCGCGTCGGTGACGTGCTGCGGGAGCGGCGGCGGGGGCTGCTCGCCGGCACGGACCCAGCCGGACTCCGACGACGTGAGCCAGTCCCGTACGAACTGCTTGTCGAACGAGGGCTGCGCATGACCCGGCTCCCACTGGTCGGCCGGCCAGAAGCGGGACGAGTCCGGGGTGAGGACCTCGTCGGCCAGGATCAGCTTCTCGCCGTTCTCGGTGGTCTCGTACCCGAACTCGAACTTCGTGTCCGCCAGGATGATGCCCCGGTCGCGGGCGATGTCACGGGCGCGGGAGTAGACGGCGAGGGTCGCCTGGCGGAGCTGGGCGGCGGACTCGGCGCCGACCTGGCGGGCGACCTCCTCGTACGACACGTTCTCGTCGTGCTCACCGACCGCCGCCTTCGTGGCCGGGGTGAAGATCGGGGCGGGGAGTTCCGAGCCGTCGGTGAGGCCCTCGGGGAGCGCCAGGCCGCAGACCGTACGGGACGCGTTGTACTCGGTGAGGCCGGAGCCGGTGAGGTAGCCGCGGGCCACGCACTCCACCGGCATCATGCGCAGGGACTTGCAGATCAGGGTGCGGCCCGCCCAGTCGGCGGGGGCGCCCGGCGGGAGTTCGGTGCTCAGGACGTGGTTGGGGGCCAGGTCGGCGAGCTGGTCGAACCACCAGAGCGAGAGCTGGGTGAGGACGCGGCCCTTGTCGGGGATCTCCGTCTGCAGCACCCAGTCGAAGGCGGACATGCGGTCGCTGGCGACCATCACGAGGTCGCCCGCCTCGTTCTGGTACAGGTCGCGCACCTTGCCGGTGTGCAGATGCACCAGACCCGGAACCTGAAGGGGCTCGGGCTTTTCTACGAATCCGGACACGGTTCCTCCCCGTGGTGATGACCAAGTGGCTCGATTCTCCCGTATGCGGAGCACTCGTTTTCGCCGGGGGCAGGGGGAGGGCAGCGAGAAGGGCCACTCAGTCCCGTTTGCAGATGCGGTCCAGGAGGTTCGCGGTCGCCCGCTGGACCCGGGCGTCCACATGGCCTGGGCGGTCCAGGGACGGGGACCACGCGAACGTTCCGGACGCGAAGACCAAGGCGCCGGACGGGGAGCGGTAGAGGGAGGTCTCCTGGTGGCGGAGGGCGCCCTCACTGTCGGCGTACGGAGAGTGGGCGAGGAGGATGCGGTCGTCGTGCTCGGGAAGCTGGGTGCGCGGGAAGTAGCGGTCGGCCTCGCCGGCCACCATGCCGGCGATCTCGTCGCCGTCGTGTGCGCCGGTCGCCTCCCACATCCAGTGGTCGGCGTTGCGGACGACCAGGGGGGTGGGCTCAGGAACCCGGCCCGCGTACTGGATGCCGATCAACTGCTGCTCGGGGCGGTCGACTTCGCGCCACAGGGCCGGTTTCCCGGGGCCGCGGCGCTTTCGGCAGGTGAGGAGGCGGTCCGGGACGCCTGAGGGCGACGGGGCCAGCTCCACCTGCCAGTACATGGTGTTGGCGGAGAGGAAGACGAGGGACGTGCCGTTCTCGCGGGCGAGTTCGGTGGTGCGGCGCATCGGCGTGGACCAGTACTCGTCGTGGCCCGGGAAGACCAGACCCCGGTAGCGGGTGGGGTCGATACGGCCGGCGTGCAGATCGCGGGCGTCGGCGTAGGCGAGGTCGTAGCCGTAGCGCTCGGCGAAGCGGATGAAGTCGTAGGCGTGGCCCACGTGGAGGGGGAGACCGGCGCCGGCGTACGGGCGGTCGAAGGAGACGGTGGTCGCGGCGTCGGCCTCGCCGAGGAGCCGGCCCTGCTCGTCCCACGCGTGGTAGAGGCTCGCGCCCGTACGGCCGTCCTCCGGGTAGAGGTTGTACGCCTGCCAGGTGATGTCCGGCAGGAGGAGCAGCAGGTCCGCCGGGTGGTTGTCGCGGACCGTGAAGGGGATGTGGGAGCGATAGCCGTCGACGGTGGTGAGGACGGCGACGTACGCCCCGACGTTCCAGTACGACGGGATCTGCAGCCGCCAGGAGAGCCACCAGTGGTGGCAGGAGACGGTCCTGTCGGCGGCGAGCGGCGGGGGCTGGACGATGCCGGAGAGGCGGGGGCTGGTGGTGATCTTCGCCGCGCCGTCGCCGCCGTAGTGGCCGATGCGGTAGATGTCCACGGCGAACTCCTGCGGCGGATCGACCGTGATGTGGAAGTCGATGGATTCGCCGGGGGAGGCGGGGCCGGTGGAGACGAACCCCTTGATCTGACGGTGCACGTCGTCGGCGGCGCGGGGGCCGCCGGTGGTGGAGCGTGCGGTGCGGGAGGTGCGGGGGGCGGGGATTCCGGTGTCCCTCGGGCGCGTGGTGGAGCTGGGTCCGGCGGTGGAGGGCGGGTCTAAGGGGTCCACGTACCAGGGGACGACGTGGCCGGTGTCGTCGAAGTAGGTCTCGCTGCCTCGGAGCCAGGGGACCGGCCCCAGACCGAAGGGGTCCGTGACGGCGTGCGCGAGTGCTCCGGACTCCCAGCGGCGGATCGGCTGCGACCCCATCACTGATCCCCTCCCTGGCTCCCCCGTCGGCTGTCTTATGACCTGTGCGATTGCCATGTGCGCGATCGATCCCAGCACATCACATTACGCACGCACTCCGTCACCATTCGTCGCGAATTGGGCAGAAGCGGAAGGGAGGGTTCCGACCGGTTTTCCGCTGCTACGGCACTCAACGGAACTCGGCCACGAACGCCGGACGGCTGAAACACCCCGGCCCGAGCCGCAGGGAAAGGCGCCGCCGGGGAGTCCTCGCGTCACACGAGGCGCACGGGCTTCTCCGGGCGCACCCCGGTGGCGCGGAGCCATGCGTCCAGGGGGGCCGGGTCGCCCGTCTCTATGAGGGTCAGGACCTTCGAGCCCAGGTCTGCCGCTCGTTCGCCGTTGAGGAGGAGCGAGGGGCCGTCGAGCCAGTCCAGGCCGGGCATCGCACCCGCCGTGTCCATCGCCGCGCAGCACACCATCGCTGTCACGTGATCGGCGAGCAGTTCGCGACCCGTGCGCGGGGGCTGCAACGGGAACAGCGGCAGCGAGCCGTCGTCCCACAGTGCCGTGTCCGGGCCCTGGCCGGTCAGCCCCGCCGGGGCCTGCTGTCCGCCCACCGGCACCGCCGCCTCCTCGCGGGCGACCTCCGCACTGAGCCCGGCGGCAAGAGCCTCACCGCGCTCGCTTCCCACCCGCTCGTCGTCCCCGTCCCCGTCCACGTACTCGTCGTCGTAGTCGTAGTCGTCATTCGCCGTCTCCGCAGCCTCTGCCGTCTCCGCAGTCCCTGTCTCTTCCTCTGCCTCCGCCGTTGCGGAGGGCTGGGGCGTCGTCAGGTGGTTCATCACGCGGGACAGGGTGGGGGCGTCGGGGTTCTGGGGTGCGGCTGACGGGGTGCGGTGGCCTCCCCGCGCGTCCAGGGCGTCCAGGACCCGGTGCAGGCGTGCCGCGTCCATACGCCACTTGCGGTCGACCACCTCCTCCGGGTACTCCTGCCAGTCCACCGGCGCCCAGTCCGGGCCGGGCTCGGCCGGGCCCCCGTGGAAGAGGCGGGCGGCCAGCAGGGAGGCCGCCTCGTCGACCAGGCCGGGCTCTTCGAGGAGATCACAGGCCGGGCGTTCGCCCAGCCGGGACGTGAAGCCCTCGGCCAGCCGGTCGCGGCGGGACAGTTCCGTGAGCGCCGCGACCACGCCGGCGTCCAGCCGGGCCGGCCAGCGGCCCATCCGCCAGGCGGGGAGCGCGACCCGGGTCAGCAGCCGGTCCCAGCCCGCGTACGCCAGGCCGACCTGCTCCTGTGCGACGATCCGCAGCCCGTAGTCCACAGCCTGTGCGCGCTCGGCGGCGGCCACCGCGACCCCGCGCTCCATCTCGGCCGCGTGCACCCGGCAGCTGCGCAGCAGCAGCCTCGCCACCCAGCCGACGCCCGCCAGCGCGGCACGGGACACGGGATCGCGCCGGTGCGCGGCGGCCACGGCCACCGCCGCGTCGAGGCCCCGTACGAAGCGCCGTGCCGCCGCGATGTCCGGGTGCGACGACGGTCCGGTACCCGCGACGACCGGGGCGAGGACCGCGCGCAGCTCGGCGACCCGCATCCACCACAGGAACGGCGAGCCGATCACGAGGACGGGCGATGCCGTCGCCGCCGCACGCCGGCGCTGTCCCTGGAAGGCGGGGCGCAGGCCTCGTACGCCCGATATCTCGTCCCTGCCCTCCGGCGCGGGCGGGGCGTTGGCGGGATGGGTTCGGTCCTCCAGCCAGCTGTCGCAGTCCGGGGTGAGCGCTATCGCGGAGGGGGCGGGGACGCCCAGCCGGTCGGCCAGGTCGCGCACGAGGTGGTAGAGGTCCAGGGCCGATTCCTCGGCGATCGGGACCGTGGGGCTCATGGCGGGGCGGGCACGGGCTACGACCAGGGCGATGGCGGCCGCGGCGAGCAGTACGACGACTGCGGCGACGCTCGTGATCCAGCGGGCGAGGTGCCAGCCGGCGCCCACGAGATGGTCGGTGGAGCCGCCGGCCAGCAGCACGACGGCGACGGCCGCGGGCAGCAGGGCGACGGCCAGGGCCCTGCTGCGAATGCGCAGCACGGCGAGGGCCCGCGAGCGCGCGACCTGCGCGCCCGCCTCCACACCCATACCGGTCACGACCGGATGTCACCCCCTACCTTTTCCGCTCTCACCCTGACGTTGCTCACTCCCCCACTGTGGCACCCGGCACTGACATCGCAATGCCGGTGGGCCAAGTGCCGGAACGCTTGCGCCGCACCATAGTTGGGGGCCCGGTCCTCGTCAGCCGGATGGGGGATCGGTCACCCGATGGAATGGCTTTGGGGAGAGGTGGCTGACACACGGCGACGACGAAGTGGCAGTTGGGCGAGGTTCGAGAGGCGTGCAGGCGCGTCACAAAAGACTTTCGGGCCCCGCATCCTTAGACGGATTCGGGGCCCGAGAGGTTCATCGAGGTGTGTCGGTACTACTCGTACGGAGGTGCTACTCCCCCGCTGCCGCCTTCGCCGCGATGTCGGTGCGGTGCTGGGAGCCGTCCAGGTGGATGCGGCCGAGGGCGGTGTACGCGCGGTCGCGGGCCTGGCTCAGGTTCTTGCCGGTAGCCGTCACGGAGAGCACCCGGCCGCCCGCGCTGACCACCGCGTCACCGTCGTGCTTCGTGCCCGCGTGCAGGACGTACGCGTGCGGGGCGTCCGCCGCGGCCACGTCGGCGAGGCCGGTGATCGGGTCGCCGGTGCGCGGGGTGCCGGGGTAGTTGTGCGAGGCGATGACCACGGTGACCGCCGCGTCGTCGCTCCAGCGCAGCGGCTCCAGGTCGGCGAGGGTGCCGTTCGCCGCCGCGAGCAGGATGCCCGCCAGCGGGGTCTTCAGACGGGCCAGGACCACCTGGGTCTCCGGGTCGCCGAAGCGGGCGTTGAACTCGATCACACGGACGCCGCGCGAGGTGATCGCGAGGCCCGCGTAGAGAAGGCCGGAGAAGGGGGTGCCGCGGCGGCGCAGTTCGTCGACCGTCGGCTGCAGGACCGTCTGGAGGACCTCCTCGACCAGCTTGGGGTCGGCCCAGGGGAGCGGCGAGTAGGCGCCCATGCCGCCCGTGTTCGGGCCCTCGTCGTCGTCCAGCGCGCGCTTGAAGTCCTGGGCGGGCTGGAGCGGGAGGACCGTCACGCCGTCGGTGATCGCGAAGAGGGAGACCTCGGGGCCGTCGAGGAACTCCTCGATGACGACGCGGTCGCAGGAGTTCGCGTGCGCGGCGGCGGCTTCGAGGTCGTCGGTGACGACCACACCCTTGCCGGCCGCGAGTCCGTCGTCCTTCACGACGTACGGGGCACCGAAGGCGTCGAGGGCCTCGTCGACCTCCTCCGGCGTCGTGCAGACGTACGAGCGGGCCGTGGGGACGCCGGCTCCCGCCATGACGTCCTTCGCGAAGGCCTTGGAGCCCTCCAGCTGTGCAGCCTCCCCGGAGGGGCCGAAGACGGGGATGCCCGCCTCGCGCACGGCGTCGGCGACCCCGGCTACGAGCGGCGCCTCCGGCCCTACGACGACCAGGTCGGCGCCCAGCTCCAGGGCCAGCGCCGCTACGGCCTTGCCGTCGAGGGGGTCGACCTGGCGCAGCTCGGCGACCTCGGCGATGCCGGCGTTGCCGGGGGCGCAGTACAGCGCGGTGACGTCGGGGTCGAGGGACAGAGAGCGGCACAGGGCGTGTTCGCGGGCGCCGTTACCGATGAGGAGGACCTTCACGGGGGTCAGCTTAGTGGTCGGTCTGGGTGCGGAGTGCTTGCCGGTACCGGCACGGGCCTCGCTGAGGGCTGCCGCTCCCAGACCCCCACTCCGGCCCTGAAGGGACCTTGTCCTCAAACGCCGGACGGGCCGGACGCGCTCCCCACCTACTTCATGCCTACTCGTACCTACTCGTACCTACTCGTACCTACTCGTACCTACTCGTGCGAGACCTCCTCGACCACCGTCGCCCCCAGCTCGCGCACGATCAGTTCGTGGCCGGAGAGCGCGGACTCGTCGAGGTCGGGGTCGTCGTCCTCAGGGGTGTCGTCCTCGGGTGCGATGGGCGGAGGTTCCGGGGCCGAGTGCTGCGGTGCCGGGGCGGATGCCTGCGGGCGGGGGGCGCCCGAGGCCGAAGCGGGCGCGGGCCCGGACGTGGGCGCTGGTGCCGGGGGCGCGGCCTGCTGGTGGGGAGCCGACGTCGATGCGCCGCCTCCATAGCCACCGGCGGAACCACCGCCGCCTCCACCGCCGTAACCACCGGAGGAACCGCCTCCGCCGTAGCCGCCGGTCGCCGGAGCCGCCGCGCCGCCGCCCGTCGGGTCGACGACGGCCTCGATCCTCCACTGAACGTTGAACTGTTCCGCCAGCGCCTGCTTCAGCACTTCCTCGCTGCCGCTGCTGGAGAAGTTGTCCCGCGCTCCCGCGTTCATGAAGCCCAGCTGGAGCGTGGTGCCGTCGAAGCCGCTGACCTGGGCGTTCTGGCTGAGCAGGATCCAGGTGAACCGGCGGCGGTTCTTCACCGACTCCAGGATGTTCGGCCAGAGCATGCGGGGGTCGAGGCCGCCGGGCACAGGAACACCGGCCGGTGCGGCGGGGACCTGGGCAGGTGCCTGGGACTGGGCCTGGGGCTGGGAGTAGGCCGCTGCTGCTGGAGGAGGTGAGGCCGTCGCGGCACCGGGACCGGCCGCCGAGGGCTGACCGGCGCCCGCAGCTGTGGCCGTGGGCCAGCCACCGGGACGCCGTCCACTGCCCGCACTCGTCGCGGTGGGCCAGGCGCCGGGGGCAGCCGGGGCGGGAGCCACCGGCGCCGGGGCCGGGACGGATGCCACCGGAGACTGCGACTGCGACTGCGGTTGCGACTGCGGTTGCGGTTGCGGTTGCGGTTGCGGTTGCGGGGTGGGAACGGCGGCCGTGCCTGCCGTGCCCGGCAGGTCGGGCATGCCCGGCGCATCCCCCCGCACAGCCGCCCGCGCCGCCGCGACCCCGCCGCCGACCGGAACCGGCGCACCTACGGGACCACCGGGCACCGCGCCCTCGTGCGCACCGGGTCCCGGGACGTACCCCATGGCGATCCCGGCGCCGCCCATGCCCACCGCGGGGCCGCCGGAGAAGTTGACGCCGCGTTCAAGCTTGTCGAGCCGGGCCATGACGGAGCGCTCGTCGCCGTACGCGGCGGGGAGCAGCACGCGCGCGCAGATCAGTTCCAGCTGGAGTCGGGGAGAGGTCGCGCCCCGCATCTCCGTGAGCCCCTCGTTGACGAGGTCGGCGGCGCGGCTGAGCTCGGCGGCACCGAAGACGCCTGCCTGGGCCTGCATACGCTCGACCACGTCCACAGGGGCGTCGATGAGCCCCTTCTCCGCCGCGTCCGGCACGGCGGCGAGGATCACCAGATCGCGCAGCCGTTCGAGCAGGTCGGCGACGAAACGGCGTGGGTCGTTGCCGCCCTCGATGATGCGGTCCACGACCTCGAAGGCCGCCGCTCCGTCCCCGGAGGCGAACGCCTCGACCACGGAGTCGAGCAACGAGGCGTCCGTGTAGCCGAGCAGAGAGGTGGCCATGGCGTACGTCACGCCGTCGGCACCTGCGCCGGCCAGCAACTGGTCCATGACGGACATCGAGTCTCGTACGGAACCCGCGCCTGACCGGACGACCAGCGGGAACACACCGTCGGCGACCGGGATGTTCTCGTGTCCGCAGACCTCGGCGAGGTACTCGCGGAGCGTGCCGGGCGGGACCAGCCGGAAGGGGTAGTGGTGGGTCCGGGAACGGATCGTCCCGATGACCTTCTCGGGTTCCGTGGTCGCGAAGATGAACTTGAGGTGCTCCGGGGGCTCCTCGACGACCTTGAGCAGCGCGTTGAAACCAGCCGGCGTGACCATGTGGGCCTCGTCGATGATGTAGATCTTGTAGCGGCTGCTCGCCGGCCCGAAGAAGGCCTTCTCCCGCAGGTCACGGGCGTCGTCCACACCACCGTGCGACGCCGCGTCGATCTCGATGACGTCGATCGACCCCGGCCCGTTGCGCGCCAGGTCCTGACAGGACTGGCACTCGCCGCAGGGAGTCGGCGTCGGGCCCTTCTCGCAGTTCAGGCAGCGCGCAAGGATGCGCGCACTGGTCGTCTTGCCGCAGCCGCGCGGCCCGCTGAACAGGTACGCGTGATTGACCCGGTTGTTCCGCAGCGCCTGCTGCAGCGGGTCGGTTACATGCTCCTGCCCGATGACCTCGGCGAACGACTCCGGGCGATAGCGGCGGTACAGCGCAAGGGACGACACGCATACGACGATATCGGGCCCCACTGACAGTCGACCCCGCCCGCCCGGCTCACCTCGTACTCACCGCACGCTCACACCCTCCGCCGCTGTCTGTTTTGACGGCAAAGAGTCCTCAAAAGTTCCCCTTGGGGTATTTCACATAAAACACGGAGGTCCCACCATCAACTTGAAAACTCAAACATGGGAGCGCTCCCCCACCATCCCTCACCCCTCTCCAATCCGCGCCCCCACTTCACTCCCCACGCCCCCCACGCGAGGAACCGCATGCCGCTCTACTTCGTCCGCCACGGCGAATCCGGCGCCAACGAGCAGAACCGCTTCGCCGGACGGCTGGACTCCCCCCTCACCGCCCTCGGCACCAGCCAGGCCGAACAGGCGGCCGACCGGGTCGCCGCGCTGGTCGCGGCCGGCGTACGCATCGACGAGGTACACATGTCCACCCTCCGACGCGCCCGCGAGACGGCCTGGACGATCATCGACCGTCTCCCCGAGCCGCCGACCTGGACCACGACCGAGGAGGCGCTCGTGGAACGCGACTTCGGCAGCTACAGCGGGCGCAACAAGAGCCTGGTGAAGAAGTCGATCGGCTTCGCCGGATACACCGAGGCGTTCCACTCCCCGACCGGCATGCCGCCCGGCGGCGAGAGCTGGCAGGCGATGTACGACCGGGTCGCCGCGTACCACCGCGACGTACTGCTGCCCGCCTCACGCGCGGGGCGCACCGTACTGGTCGTCGCCCACAAGTACATCGTGGAGGTGTTCGCGCTGGTGGTCGCCGACGCGGACCCGTCCTCGTACCGCGATCTCAAGATCCCCAACGCGCGACCGCTCTCGGAAGAGGACCTGCGCCGGGCGGTCACAGCGCCGTCCGCGGCCGGGCTGCTCAATGACCTGGGCGAGATCGTAGAGATCCGGCTGCCGCTGCTGGTCGCGGCAGCGGCGACGAGCGGGGCGGTGGCCCAACTGCTGGTGGGCGTAAGCGTCCCCGGGTGGGCCTTCACCCTCGTCCTGACGTTCCTGCTGGCCATCGGCTCGTTCTTCGCCATGCTCCGCGTCGCGCCGTCCGCCCTGCGCGGCCCGGTCGCCAGCCTCCGTACCGCCTGGCCGCTCCTCCTCCCCCGTCTGGCGCTCGGCCTCGCCCTCCTCTGGACGGCCCGTTCGGTGCCCCTGGAGCTGGCCGGCCTGTTCCTGCTCCTGCCCCCGGCCCTGATAGCCCCGACTCTTTCCCTCCTCTGGGGCGGCGACTACTTCTTCGCGATACGGCACACCGTGGCGGCCTCACTCGCCCTCCCGGCCCTCCTGCTGGCAGGCCTGGCCGCCCCCCTCGCCCTCCCCGCCACGCACGCCGCCCACATGTTGACGACACTGGTCCCAGCGCTCCTGACGTACGCGGTGGTCCTGGTCGCGGCCCTGGCCCTGCCCGGCATCGCCGCTCAGGCTCTGCGGCACCGCGACCCCATCCGCGCGGGCGCCCTGAGCACCAACTGGAACTGGCTCGGCGGTCTGGCACTGGTCCCCCTCGCGGGCACGGCGACCTTCGCGCTCACTCCGCCGGTGGGCCTGACCGGCCCGGACACGGCAGGTCTGGCGACCCGTCTGCTCCTGACGATGACCGTCACCGGGGCCGCGCTGGCCGCCCTGCGCCTGCTGACAACGCTGTTCCTGCGCGTACGCGCGCACAGTGCGGGTCTCGGTCGGGACATGATCATCACCCAGAACACACCCAACGTGTTCCTATGGCTCGCGATGACGGCGGTACTGGCACCTGCGACGGGCCACCACCCATCGGTGATCGGCCTGGGCGTGGCGCTCGTCTTCTTCCTCGCCGTGTACATCGACGAACGGGTGTTCCTGTACGCCCACCAACGCACCCTGGACACAAAGAAGACCCCCCACGCACCCGCCAGAGCCAACCTACCCTTGCTGCCTTCCGGCCCTGGGGGAGTTCAGTCAGATAGCGCCGCGTGAGGGGCTGGGGCCCAGCGTACCTGATCGCGGGGGGTCCGAACGAGTTCGCAAGCACCACCCACGGTCATGTAATGTTCGCGTCGGAGGATTCGCCTAGTGGCCTAGGGCGCACGCTTGGAAAGCGTGTTGGGGGCAACCCCTCACGAGTTCGAATCTCGTATCCTCCGCCAGTGCCTCACCGGGCACGATGTCGAAGGGCCCCACCTCAGGGTGGGGCCCTTCGACATGCCTTGGTTGCAGTTTCGGCTGCGTTTATAGGGGATATTTAGGGTATTTCCTCAAGCAGGAAGAGCGCACGCTCACGTCCTACAGGGCGACCGGCGCAGACTGCGGGGAGCCACACCATCTGACGGGGTCGTCACGACGGTTACCGGCCGCCAGGACCCACACGATGAGTTGGCCGTCCTCAACGGCGTAGACGAAGAGGCAGTCGCCGCCCTGAGCCGCCGACAGGCGTTGCGCCTTGAGGAGCTTTGACACCGAACGCGGTCATGCCCCGTATCCGTCGACGCCTTGTTCACCCATCACGGGTTGGCCTGCGGCGGCTCCGGTCTCGGCGGATCCACGCGGATCCGCCCATGGTCCCGTCCATGTTCCGGGGTCGATGTCGCGGTCATAGCCCGATCAGCCGGACCTTGCTGCCGCACAGCCGGGTCATGTCATCGACGTCCGACGTGAGGATGGCGACCGGGCCAGGCTGGCGCAAGGCCGCTTCCGCGACGGTGGCGTCGATCGCGTACTTGTGTCCGTGCAGACCGGCGCTCTTGAGCAGTTGGGCCGCCGCCTTGGCCGCTGCCTCCGTGATCGGCTCCACCTTGACCCGGGAGAGCGCCCATTGCAGTCGGGGCAGGTTCACCCTGGCGTGACTCACCTCCACGATGGTGTTGGCGCTGACGACAAGGTCCGCTCCCATGTCGTGGAACACCTGGAACATCGCCAGAACCTTCCGGTCCTGCACCATCCAGGCCGACAGCCCCTCGCTGTCCAGGACGACGGTCTCAATGTGCCCGCTCACGCGGCGCTCGCGCCGCCGCCGGCCGACGTCGTATCGAAGATGCGCGCCCGCGCCTCGGCCAGCTCTTCCTCACTGAAGGCCCCGTGCTCGTCTGTGTGGCTGCGCAGGTCGGCCCCCAGGAGCTGGTGCCGGATCTGCCTGGCGACCGCTTCGGCGACGTAGCCGGAGATGTTGTCCGTGATCTTCTTCAGCTCCGCCACCTGCTCGGTGGGGAGTGTCACCGTGATGCGCGTGGTGTCAGCCATAGGTTCAAGCATACTTCGGTATGCGCACTACGTGCTGCCTGTTCCTCGCAGTCGGTCCGGTCAGCGGCAGGCGGGGTGACTGTCCGTTCGAGCAGGGGCTCAGCCGGCCAGTCGCACGACGCGCCGGTTCAGCGGGTCCAGTAGCGGTATGCCTCGATCCATTGCCAGCCCTCGGGGGCGGGTTCCGGCAGCGGCAGGTCCAGAATTCCGATGCCCTGTCGGACCGACCCCCGGGCGCAGCGTGCGACCATGCGTTCGTCCTCGACCAGATCGACACCGACCACGCTCACCTCGACGCCGAGAACAGTCGTGGTGAAGGGCACGGCAAGGCTCTCCTCGATCATCGTGAAGAAGCCGGTGAGCTGTTCATCCTCGCCGTAGGCGTCGACGGTGGCCTCTTCGATCAACGCCTCCAGCGCGGCTGGGGCCCAGGTGCTCATGGCCTCACCGTAGCGCCGCACCGTACGGTTGAGGACCGGTGTGTTCAGCAGCGGCTTGTCCGTCGTGGCGCCGTCGCCAGCAGTCAAGCCGAGGCTCGCGGTTGCCAGTGTGTGACGTTGCCTGGTGGGGTTCGGTAGTGAGCGGCCCAGGGGAGGGCCTGGCTAGCGACAGGGCGGAAGAGAGTGGCACGAGTCGTCGTACGAGAGCCGAGGCCGAGTACGGGCGCGAGGAGCGCACCGCCGCCGGCCCGGCAGGAGACATCCGCCTTCGTGAGGGAGTTGCTCGGCGCCGGCTGGGCGGCGGTGTTCCTGCCCGGTGAGCCCGCCCGCCTCGGGCGGCTGCTGCTGTGGAAGCCGACCGGGGCAGCGGCCGGAGACAGTACGGCGCCCACCGGCCTTGAGACCGAGGCCGTGGAGCTGGTCCTGCCGCACGGCCGCTCGGTCAGGCGGCGGAGGGTGGAAGGCTACGCGCTGCCCGTCGCCCTCGCCGTCTCCGCGCTGGCCGGGGCGCAGCCGCCGCATCCGTCCGCCGCAGCCTGGCAGGCCGCCACTCGCTTCGCGCTGCGGCTGCTCGCCGACGGCCGCCTCCACCCGGCCCTCACCCCCGCCGGTTACGACACCTGGCGGGTGGGTCCCCTCACCTCCGTACAGCGGCGGACGCTGGACGCCTTGGCCGCCGCCTTCCCGCCACACGCCCACTGTCTGCCCGAGCCTGGCCCTGCTCCGGTACGGATCGCCGAACCGGCCGTGCTGGTACGCCAGTTCTGCGACGCGGTCGCCGATGATCTGGTCCGTACGCCGGCCGCGCCGCTCGCCATGGGAGCGCTGCCGTACGCCTGGCGCGAGGCCCGCGCCGTGCCCGCCCTGCGTGAATGGGCCGAGGAAACCCAGGCGGCGCTCACCGCCGAGGTCAGTGTCTCCCTGCGTGTCGACGTACCCGAAGGACGCCGACGGCAGTTCCGGGCCGTCCTGCAACTGCACACCGCGGCGGACCCGGCGCTCGTCGTCGAGGCCGCACGACTCTGGAGCGAGCCGACCGAAGTGGAGCGGCTGCTCGGCCCACGCGCCGAGACCGAGACCCTGCTCGCCCTGCGCCGCGGCACCCGCGCCTGGCCCCCGCTGCGGAGGCTGCTCGACGATGCCGCTCCCGATCAGGTCCGGTTGACCGACGACGAAGCCTTCGATCTCCTTGGGGACGCCACGAACGCGCTGCGCGCGGCCGGTGTCGACGTGCACTGGCCGCGCGACCTGGTCAAGGCGCTCACCGCGACCGCGGAGATCGGGCAGCGCACCGCCCCCGGTTCCGCCGCCGGCGGCCTGCTGGACACCGAGGCCCTCCTCGACTTCCGCTGGCAGGTCTCCCTTGGCGGCGAGCCGCTCACCGAGGCCGAGATGGATGCTCTCGCGGAGTCGCGCCGTCCCCTCGTCCGGCTTCGCGACCAGTGGGTGGTCGCCGACCCGAAGCTGGTGGCCCGTGCCAAGCGCCGCCGGATGGAACCGCTCACCCCCATGGAGGCGTTGAGCGCCGCGCTGACCGGCGAGGCCGAGTTGGACGGTGACCGGGTCCCCTGTGCGGCGGTCGGTGCGCTCGGCGACCTGGTCGCTCGTATCCGCGACCCCGAGTCCCGCACCCTCGTGCCCCAGCCCGCCGCCCTCAAGGCCACGTTGCGCGAGTACCAGAAGCGGGGCCTGGCCTGGCTGGCCGAGATGTGCGCACTCGGCCTCGGCGGCTGCCTCGCCGACGACATGGGCCTGGGCAAGACCGTCACCCTGCTCGCTCTGCACCTGCACCGCCAGAGCGAGCCCACCACCGCGGGCCCCACCCTTGTCGTCTGCCCGGCCTCCCTGCTCGGCAACTGGCAGCGCGAGGCTGCCAGATTCGCACCGCTCACCCCCGTACGCCGGTACCACGGCGGCGACCGCCACCTGGACGACCTGGCCGGCGACGAGATCGTCCTGATCACCTACGGGGTGCTGCGCCGCGACCGCGAAGTGCTTGCCGAGACAGCCTGGTCGCTGGTGGCCGCCGACGAGGCACAGCACGTCAAGAACCCCTACGCCGTCACCGCCCGCGAACTGCGTGCCCTGCCCGCCCGCGCCCGCGTCGCTCTCACCGGCACCCCCGTGGAGAACAACCTCTCCGAGCTGTGGGCACTGCTCGACTGGACCACCCCCGGGCTCCTCGGCTCACTCACCGCCTTCCGTGACCGGCATGCCCGCGCCATCGAGACGGGTGAGGATCCCGAGGCAGCCGAGCGCCTGTCCCGTCTCGTACGTCCCTTCCTGTTGCGCCGCAAGAAGTCCGACCCCGGCATCGCCCCCGAACTGCCGCCCAAGACCGAGACCGACCACGTCGTCCCGCTGACGGCCGAGCAGACCGGCCTGTACGAGGCACAGGTCCGCGAGACCATGGCGAGGATCGCGGAGTCGGAGGGCATCGCCCGACGCGGTCTGGTACTCAAGCTGCTGACCGCGCTGAAGCAGATCTGCAACCATCCCGCCCAGTATTTGAAAGAGCCCCCGTATGGGAAGGAGGACAGCCAGCGCCGGTCCACTCCCCTGCGGGGCCGCTCCGGCAAGCTCGACCTGCTCGACGAACTTCTCGACACCATCACCGCCGAAGGCGAATCCGTGCTGGTCTTCACGCAGTACAAACAGATGGCGGCTCTGCTGGAGAAGCATCTCGCCGAGCGCGGCGTCCCCACTCTCTTCCTGCACGGCGGCACCCCCGTCGCGCGGCGCGAGGAGATGGTGGACCGCTTCCAGCGCGGTGAAGTGCCGGTGTTCCTGCTGTCGTTGAAGGCGGCGGGCACCGGACTCAATCTCACCCGCGCCACTCACGTCGTGCACTACGACCGCTGGTGGAACCCGGCCGTAGAGGACCAGGCCACCGACCGCGCCTACCGCATCGGCCAGGACAGACCCGTCCAGGTGCACAAGCTCCTCGCGGAGGGAACCGTGGAGGACAAGGTGGCGAAGCTGCTCGAAGCCAAGCGCGCCCTCGCCGACGCCGTCGTCGGCTCCGGCGAGGCAGCCCTGACCGAACTGTCCGACGCCGACCTCGCCGAACTCGTCGCCCTGGGAAGGCCGTCATGAGCCCCGCTGTCCCGGGCCCGCGCCGTGCGCCCGCCCGCGGCAAGCGAGCCTTCGCCGCGACCTGGTGGGGCCAGGCATGGGTGGCCGCCCTGGAGGACTCCACCCTGGACGCCGGACGGCTCTCGCGCGGACGCACCTACGCCCGCAAAGGCATGGTCGGCCCGGTCACCGTCGCTCCGGGCAAGGTCAATGCCGCTGTCCAGGGCAGCCGCCCGCGCCCGTACCGCGCCTCGGTCCACCTGCCCGTCCTCACCGACCCTCAGTGGGACACCCTGCTCGACACGATCGCGGCCCGCGCCGGGCATCTCGCGGCACTTCTCGACGACGAGATGCCCGCCGAACTCGTGGCCGACGCCCGGCACGCGGGCGTCCCCCTGCTCCCGCTGCCCACCGAGCTCGATCCGGAGTGCTCCTGCCCCGACTGGGGATACCCCTGCAAGCACGCCGCCGCGCTCTGTTACGCCATCGCCGCCACCATCGACACCGACCCGTTCGTACTCTTCGCGCTGCGCGGCCGCGGTCGCGAGGAGGTCTTCGCCCAACTGCGCGCACTCCGTACGGCAGTACAGGAGACGGCCGCCCCACCGGCACCGGCCGGCATCCCGGCCGCCGCCGCGTACGCCCGCTGGGCCGAAGAGCTCCCCGAACCGCCCGAACTCCCGGAACCCGCCGCGCACACCACAGCACTGCCCGTCGCCCCGCCGTCCGGCACCGGCCTGGCCGCCGCAGACCTGGAACGCCTCATGGCCGATGCCACCGCGCGCGCCGCCCGGTTCCTCGCGGGCGACACCTCCGACCTGCACCTGACCCAGTACCAGGACGCCGTCCGCATCGCCGCGGGCAACCCCGGACCCGAGTGGTTCCACCACCTGATCCAGAGCACCGGCACCAAACCCACTGCCTTCGCACGCCTCACCCGCGCCTGGCGCCACGGCGGCCCCACGGGCATCACCGTCGCCGAACAGCCCTACGCCCCCGACACCACGGTGATGAAGGCCGCCCGCACCGCCCTGGACGTGGCCCTCGCCGAGATGACCGACTCCCCCACACACCTCAGAACCTGGCGCAACCGCCTCACCCTCACCCACCACGGCATCCAGCTGCGGCTGGGCCCCGACGCCCGCTGGTACCCCTACCTCCAGGACGACGACGGCGAATGGTGGCCCGCGGCACCGGCCGACAGTGACCCGGTCACCGCGCTCACCGCGGCCTGGTCGCAGAACGGGGAGTAAGGAGGCGACTCCCCGCTGACCAGGAACCACGAGCAGAAGCTGGACACAGTCACCCTGCTCCCACTTCCGTGGTTGCGGTTCTGGTTGCGTTCACCGGCGTACAGCACCGTTCAGAACCCCTGACCGGACCAGCTGCACCGCAGGTCAGAACGTCCCCGCACACCCCAGAACCCCCGGACGAACATTTGGAAAGCGTGTTGGGGGCAACCCCCTCACGAGTTCGAATCTCGTGTCCTCCGCCGACACCTCACCGGGCACGATGTCGAAGGCTCCCGCTGTTCGCCTTCGCAGCGGGGGCCTTCGTCGTTGTCCGTCTCAAGTGGTCGTCATGTCGGTCCCGTTGGTGGGCCTCAGGGGCACAGGCGCCTTGTCCGTTGCGGACGGTTACGTCGTCGCTCGATCAGTGGCCACGCTGAAGCAGCTCACCAGCTGGTGCCGTGACCGGACAGGTTCACCGAGGTCTCGTGGTCTGCGGGTGCCGAGTGACCGCTGCTCGCCGGTTTTGGCTGGTCGCAAGGGGGAACGGCCTCGTTTGCATCGCTGTAATCAACTTGCTGACCACCCCGGCGCGCGGGCAGGGTCTGGATCATGCTTGAACTACGCGCCTTGAAATCAGACGACTGGCCCCTGTGGCGGGAGTTGCGTCTGGCCGCGCTTGCTGAGGCGCCCTACGCGTTCGGCTCGACACTGGCCCAGTGGCAGGGCTCCGGCGACCAAGAGGATCGCTGGCGCGCCCGTCTGTCGATTCCTGGCGCGCACGACCTCGTCGCACTCCTCGACGACCTCCCGATAGGCATGGCCAGCGGAGTGCCGGGCGAACGAGCGGGGAACGTGGAGTTGATCTCGATGTGGGTCAACCCCGCGGCTCGGGGCAAGGGCGTGGGTGACCACCTGATTCAGGCGATCGAGCGGTGGGCGGCGGAGCGCGGTGCCACGGCGATACGGTTGTCCGTCATGCCGGACAACCGCAAGGCGGCCGCGCTCTATGAGCGGCACGGTTTCACGGACACAGGTGAGCCCGGCGATCTTCTGCCCGATGGCGTGGGCAGGGAGCGGGTCATGGCGAAGAGCCTGGCCGCTGTCTGATCTCCACATCCGGGCACGGCGGGATTCCCCACCCGTTCAGGCTGCGGCGGCGAGCACATCGGGGTGACGGGCGTTGGCGTTGGCGTTGGGCCAGGGGTACCTGTCGCCTGGGGCGTTTCGCCGAGGCTGATGGCATGGGCCGAAGCTGGACCCGGACCCGGACCCGGACCTGGAGCCGGACCCCGCCCCAGTCCCGTCCCCGGTACAGGGCTCAGGGAGTGAGCTGTTGGTGGCCTATTACGGAGAGCAGTTCCAGCTTGCTGTGGCTCTCCGTGCCGGGGCGGGTGGTCAGCACCACCAGGGTCTGGGCGCGGTTCTCGGTGAACAGGACCTGGCCGTCGACGTCGATGCGGCCCAGTTCGGGATGGAGGATGGTCTTGCAGTCGTCGTAGCGCTGGGCGACCTCCTGGAGCTCCCAGAAGCGGACGAACTCGGGGCTGTGTTCCTGGAGTTCGGCCAGGATCCGGGCGGCCCGGGGGATGTCGCTGCCTGCCGACAGCGCGACCCGCAGACGGGCCGCCTGGGCCCGGCCGTGGCGTTCGTGGTTCTCCTCGGGGTAGACCAGGCGCTCGGCGGGGTCCATGAACCAGCGGTAGTAGGCGCTGCGGGCCAGGCCGGTGTGGCGGGTCTGGTCGCCGAGCAGCGCGACGGCCAGCGGGTTCATCGCGAGGGTGTCGACCAGGTCGGTCATCACCATGGCCGGGGAGTCGTCCAGGCGGTCCAGGACCCGCATGAGCGTCGGGCTCACGTGCTCGGAGCGCTGGAGGCGGGCCGGGGCGTTGTGGCCGATGAGGACGAAGAGGTGGTCGCGTTCGTCCAGGGTCAGCCGCAGGGCCCGGGCGAGAGCCGTGGTGATCTGGACGGAGGGCTGCGGGGCACGCTGCTGTTCCAGCCGGGCGTAGTAGTCGGTGGACATGCCGGCGAGCTGGGCGACCTCCTCACGGCGCAGCCCCTGCGTACGCCTGCGCGGCCCCTCGACCAGCCCGACATCGCGGGGGCGCAACATCTCGCGCCGGTGGCGCAGGAAATCGGCCAGTTCCTTCTTGTCCATGCCACCCATCCTCGCCGCATCCCGCCCGGCTATCCAGAGACCGCCGATCCCTGGCTGAGCCGCCCTGTCCCGCCGGGGCCCGGCCGCACGACGCCGTGACCGCACCTCACCGCACCTCACCTCACCACGCCTCACCACGCCTCGCCTCACTTCATCGCACTTCACCCGCTCCTCGCCGTGCACGAGCAGGCGGTCAGGGGTTCCGATGGGGCCGTTACAGACCGCCCCTGATGGTCACTTGACCTGTATGACCCGCCTGGAAATTCGCCAGCCGTCCGCCGTACGCCGCAGGGCGTCCACGTAGACGGCGCTCATGACGGTGCCGCCGACGATGCCCAGGGCCTTGGACCTGGCCCGGACCTCGTCGCCCGGCCCCTCCGACACTACGACGTTCGTCGTGTGGTGAGCGCTCGCGTGCCCGTCGGCGCTCAGGACGGAAGTGATCGCCTCCAGTCCGACGACCGGGGCGAAGCCGAAGACGCTGCCGTCCCATTCCGCGTCCTCGGTGAGGACCTCGCCGAGGCGGTCCAGCTCGCGGTCGTCCATGAGGTGGCCCCACAGGGCCAGTACCTGTGCTACTTCGACAGTGTCTTCATTGGTGGGTCGCATGTGGTTCTGCCTGTCTCTGCGTGTCGCGCTCCGCATGTCTCTGCATGCTCTGCATGGCGCGGGGAGGAAATGCGTGGCTGGGGCCTGGGCTCTCAGATGCCGCTGAGCATGGCGAGGACGTTGTCGTAGGAGCCGTTGGCCTCCGCGTCGCGTACGAACCTGGCGCGCTCCACGACGAGTTCCTTCGCGTCGGGGTTCTCGCGCAGGAGGTCGAGGGTCTCGGTGAGGAAGTCGTCCAACGGCATGGACTGGTCGTTGTCCTGCTGGCCGAGCAGGGTCGTGCGCACAGCCGGCGGGGCCACCTCGATCACCTGGACGCCGGCGTCGGCACCGGCGAGCTGGATGCGCAGGCTCTCGGAGAAGGAGTGCAGCGCGGCCTTGGTCGCGTTGTAGGTCGGGGTGATCGGCAGCGGTACGAACGCCAGCGCGGAGGTGACGTTCACGACGGCCGCGTCGTCCTTGCCCAGCAGCAGCGGCAGGAAGGCGTACGTCATCCGGATCGTGCCGAGCAGGTTGACCGTGACGTGGTCCTCGGCGACCGGGAGGGACGCCGGGTCGAGGAGGTTCTCCGTCAGCATGATGCCGGCGTTGTTGACCAGGACGTTCAGCTCGGGGTGGTTCGCCGCGACCGTCTCGGCGGCGCGGGCGATCGAGTCGGGGTCCGCGACGTCGAGGACGAGCGCGTCGATGCCCGGGTGCTCGGCGGTGATCTCGTCGAGGAGTTCCTTGCGCCGGCCGGCGACGATCACCTTGTTGCCGGCCTCGTGCAGCCGCAGGGCCAGGCCGTGCCCGATGCCCGAGGTGCCGCCGGTGATCAGGATCGTGTTGCCGGTCATCTTCATGGGGGTGGCCTCTTCCTTGGCTTTCCTTCGCTTCCGCGGGCGGGTGAGCGCCCACAGCGTCGACCGTAGGAGCGTCCGCGCCCGGGCGGGAGAGGAAGGTTTGTCCAGGGATCGGCGGTCCCTGCCTGGTGGAGGCGGTGCCAACGGCGGTCCCACTGGCCCAGCGGGTGACGGACCTGCTCCCGGCGGGTGACGGACCTGCCGGTGCTCCGGCCCGGTTGACGAGCACGTGATCGGGCCCGGCCGCGGGAGTCGCGGCCGGGCCCGATGGTGCGAGGCGGGAGGTGGCAGGTAGGAGGCGGGAGGCTCAGTACAGCCCTGTGTAGGCGCCCCAGCCGGTGGCGATGCGGGTCTTCGTGCCGAAGGTGCCGGCCGATGTCCCGTTCCAGCGCCACAGGGCGCCCGCGCTGTCCCGGCCGACGAGGTCGGGACGGCCGTCACCGGTCAGGTCTCCGGGGGAGGCCAGCGCGTTGACGCTGATCCCGCCGGCGATCCGGGTCCGCGGGCCGAAGCCGCCCTTGCTGTCGCCGTTCCACCGCCACAGCACGCCCTTGCCGTCCAGGCCGACCATGTCACCCATGCCTTCCAGGCCGTTGCCGCGGAACAGGTCGCCGACGCCGATCAGCCGGGTGTAGCCGCCCTGGCCCGCGACCAGCCTGACCCGTGCGGCCAGACCGCCCTTGCCGTCGCCGGAGTACCGCCACAGCACACCCGCCTTGTCACGGGCGATCAGGTCGGCCCACCCGTCGCCGGTGATGTCGCCGGGCGAGGTCAGCGCGTCGTACCCGCCGAACCCGGTGCCGAGCAGACGGTGCGGGGTCTTGGGCGTGAACGCCTTGCCGCAGGTGCCGTCGTACCGGGTCAGCCGCCCGCCGGAGTCCCGCACGAGGAGGTCGTTGCACACGTCACCGCTCAGATCACCGAACGGGATGAACGTCGACGAGGTGGGCCAGCCGCCCGCCAGGGCCTTGTGCGCACTGTCGATCTTCCCGTTCCCCGTGCCGGGCTGGATCGCCAGACGGCCCGCACTGTCGAAGGTGACCAGGTCACCGATGCCGTCCCGGCCGAAGTCATGACGCTCCACCGACTGTACGGGCACCCATTTGTTGAATATCTGCGTGTCTGTTGTCGTGCCGTTCGCGGCACGGGCGGTGAGTATCAGCCGGTAGTTACCGGTGGAGACCAGCGACCCGTTCTCGGCGCGCCCGTCCCAGTCCACGGCGAGTTTCCCGCGCACCGGTCCGCCGGTGTAGGTGCGTATGACGCCGCCCCAACCGGCGACGGTCAGTTTCCAGCTCGCGGCCGGCCGGCTCAGATGCCAGACGCCCTGGAAGACGCCGAACTTGCGCAGGTCGACCGAGGGAGAGGCGGTGGTGTCGATCGCGGTGAACGGGGAGGTGGTCACCTGCGGCCATTTCACCGTCACGTCACCGGACGCCGTCGTGTAGGCGACCGGACCGCCGAACCGGTCCACGTTCCAGTACCGGCCGCGCAGGTCGGCGGGCGCGTGCGCCGGGGACGGGAGCGGGCCGAGTTCCTCCGTGCCGATCCGGTCGGCGGGGACCGCGCCGCGCAGGTAGGTGATCAGCAGCTTGCCGGCCTTGTCGTCCTGGGTGACCAGATAGCCGTCGCCCAGCCGCGCGTAGCCCCGCGGTACCTCCTGTATCAGATCCAGCTCCTGGTCGTAGACGCCCGCTTCCTTGCCGGGCCCGCAGGACAGGTAGACGTATCGGCCCACCGCCTGCAGGTCGGTCGGGAGGCAGGAGTCGAGCGACCGGCGGAATTCGGTCCCCATGGACGGCAGCGGGCTCCTGTCGAACTGGGTCCTTCCCCCCGCAGCGGTCGCCGTCCACAGCGTGTTCCCCCACAGAGCAGCGGCCGACCAGGGGCGGGTGGCCCATACCTCGTTCCCGTTCCGCAGTTGGAGGGCGCCCTGGGACGTGCGGATCACCGAGTACGAACCGGACGCCGCCACGACCGACGACGCCCGGTCCTCCCGGTTGAGGATGCCGCCCGTCCCCGTGCCGGTGAACCGCAGGCACTCCCCGTAGCACTCGGCGCGGAACGGGTGTTCGGGGTCGGGCACCTCGTACCCGAGGTCGTGCAGCGTCTCCGGCGGTGCGGCGGTCAGCGTGCCGTCGGCCGCCAGGGAGAGCGTGGAGGCGGTGAGTTCGGTGCCGGAGTTCGGGCCGGTCGCGTCCACGTGCTCGGTGCCGAGCAGTACCCGCCCCTGGTCGACCGCGATGCCGCCGGCCTCGTACACCGAGACCGCGGGCAGCGGCGCCACCGGCTCGACGGCCGGATCCCCGTCCGCGCCCAGAGTGACGCGCTGGACCGCCCAGTGCTCGGCGTCCGTACCGCCCTCGATGGAGAAACCGCCGTCGGCGCCGTCGACGAAGACGCCGGACGAGGCCGTCAGCAGCGTGCGCGCCGGGCCGCCGGTCACCGGCACCGCGCGGATGGCGTTCCTGCTGGTGTCGTCGGGGTACAGCACCCAGTCGCCGATCGCGCGGGCCCTGAGACGGGCGGAGTCCGGAACATCGACCAGGTGTCCGGGGACCTCCGGGTGATCGCGGTCGACGACGTAGAGGCGCGAGTTCCGGAGGTTCTTGTCGAGCGCGTAGAAGATCACCTTGTCGTCTGCCAGGTGGGGGTACTCGAGGACACCGAAATCGTCGCTCGGTACGTACGTCAGCGAGGCGGTGTCGAAGTCGAGCAGCGCGGTGCGCCAGGGGTTGGCGCCGTCGGCCTGCTTGTACCAGAACGCGGCCCCCCGGGAGTCCGAGGCCGTTTCGAGGACCGTCCCGCTGAAGTCGTCCGCCACGCCGGTCACCGGCCGGTCGACCGGCTGTCCGCCGCCCGTCGGCATCTCCAGCAGGCGGAGCGTCCACTTCTCGCCGACCTTGCGGGCCACCACCAGGCGGTTCTCGGCGAAGACCCTGGTGACGCGGTCACCGGCCGGCACGTAGAACCGTGTCACCTCGCCGGTGGAGTAGCGCCGGATCTGGTAGACGTTCGTCGTCCCCGAGGCCTTTTCCAGCCCGAGGCCGCCGTTGTAGGTGCTCAGGTACGCGTGGCTCGTGTATTCCCTGGTCGAGCCGTCGAGGCCGGTCCATGTCACCGGGGAATCGGTCAGGTTCGGCTGCTGTACGGACAGATACCCGGCGTCGTCCGCCGCGGCGAGGTACGCCGGCCTCGGCGCCGCCCGGTGCGCACCGGTCAGCGTGACGGTGGGCATGTCCCCGCCGTCCGCCGCGACGGCCTGCCCCGATGCGAACTGCAGCAGCCCGGCCACCACCGCCAGGGTCGCCGCGACCGCGACCGCCCCCGTCTTCGTCCGCCCTCCGCTCGGCACCGTACGCAGAGTCGTGCGTCTCAAGCGTCTCACCCCGTCAGTCCTCCCGTTGAGTGCGCCGGCAGTGCGCCGAGGCTGCCGTCAGGAACGGCCGCCGACCCATGCCGCCTTGTCAGACTCACGCCAACGCGGAACGTTGTACGGGACCCGGGGAATTGCCTACGAAGCCTTGGGGTCAGGCCTCCCGACAGCCGTCGATCTCCGCGATCAGTGCCTCGATACGGCCCCTGATCTCGTCGCGGATGGGACGGACCGCCTCGACGCCCTTGCCTGCCGGGTCCTCCAGGGCCCAGTCGAGGTACTTCTTGCCGGGGAAGACCGGGCAGGCGTCGCCGCAGCCCATGGTGATGACGTAGTCGGACGCCTGGACGGCCTCGGTGGTGAGGATCTTCGGCCGGGCGTCGGCGATGTCGACGCCGACCTCCTTCATGGCCTCGACCGCGGACGGGTTGACCTGGTCTCCGGGGACCGACCCGGCGGAGCGGACCTCGATCCGGTCGCCCGCGAGGTGGCCGAGGAAACCGGCGGCCATCTGGGAGCGACCGGCGTTGTGGACGCAGACGAACAGCACGGAGGGGAGCGGCGAGCTGGAGGACATCGACTTCGACTCTTCCTTCGTCAAGGGTTCTTCCTTCGTCAAGTTCCTGCGCGCGCCCGGACACCCGCCCGGATCGCATCAGCCAAGAGTGACATCAGTGCAGAATGATGTGAAAGTATCAGCCCATGATGACGCCGGTCGACACTGATCTGATCCGGGTGCTGGCCGACCCGCTCAGGCTCCGGATCGTGACCCTGCTCGCCCAGGAAACGCTGTGCACCACCCACCTGATGGAGGAGACGGGTGCCCGCCAGACCAACCTCTCCAACCATCTGAGGGTGCTGCGCGAGGCCGGTCTCGTCGAGACGGAACCGTGCGGGCGGTACACGTACTACAAGCTGCGCGCCGATGTCGTCGCCCAACTCGCGGGCCGGTTCGCCGACCTGGCCGAGTCCGCACGCGCCGCCGCCGGGAACAAGAGGGCGTGCCCGTGACCCGCACCGAAGCGTCCGAGACGGCGCCCGCGACCGCCGAGGAGCCCTCGGTCGTAGCCAAGCTGTCGACGCTCGACCGCTTCCTGGCGGTATGGATCCTCGTCGCGATGGCCCTCGGGCTCGGCCTCGGCCGTGCCGTCCCCGGCTTGGACGACGCGCTGGCCGAGGTCGAGATCGGCGGCATCTCGCTGCCGATCGCCGTCGGCCTGCTGATCATGATGTATCCGGTTCTGGCCAAGGTGCGTTACGACAAGCTCGACGCCGTCACCGGCGACCGCAGGCTGATGGTCTCGTCGCTGGTCGTCAACTGGATCGTCGGGCCGGCCGTGATGTTCGCGCTGGCCTGGATCTTCCTGCCGGACCTGCCCGAGTACCGCACGGGTCTGATCATCGTCGGGCTCGCCCGTTGCATCGCCATGGTCATCATCTGGAACGACCTGGCCTGCGGCGACCGCGAGGCGGCGGCCGTGCTCGTGGCCCTCAACTCGGTCTTCCAGGTCCTGACGTTCGGCCTGCTCGGCTGGTTCTACCTCGACCTGCTGCCCGACTGGCTGGGGCTCGGCGACGGCGAACACCTCGACATCTCCATGGGGAAGATCGCCCTCAACGTCGTCATCTTCCTCGGCGTCCCGCTGCTGGCCGGGTTCCTCACCCGCCGTATCGGCGAGAAGAAGCTCGGCCGCGAGAAGTACGAGTCCGACTTCCTTCCCACGATCGGCCCGTGGGCCCTGTACGGCCTGCTCTTCACGATCGTCATCCTCTTCGCGCTCCAGGGGAGGACGATCACCTCACAGCCACTGGACGTCGCCCGTATCGCGCTGCCGCTGCTGGTGTACTTCGCGGTGATGTGGTTCGGCACCTTCGCCCTGGGCAAGGTCATCGGCCTGGCCTACGACCGCACGGCGACCCTCGCCTTCACCGCGGCCGGCAACAACTTCGAGCTGGCCATCGCGGTCGCCATCGCCACCTTCGGCGTCACCTCCGGCCAGGCACTGTCCGGTGTCGTCGGCCCGCTCATCGAAGTCCCGGTCCTGGTCGCGCTGGTGTACGTCTCCCTGGCCTGGCGGCGGAGGTTCGCTTCCCCGGGCGACTGACGGCAACCCCGCGGGAGCGGCCCCCTGGCTCCCAGTCGTGCCCGGTAGGGCCCGGTCGCGCGCTCAGGCTCCGGTCGCGGTGGTCGCCAGCAGCTTGCCCATCGCGGCCAGCACCGACGGCTCGACCCGGTAGTACACCCACGTACCGCGTCGCTCGGAGGTGAGCAGACCGGCCTCCTTGAGCTTCTTCAGGTGGTGGGAGACGGTCGGCTGGGAGACCCCGACGTCGGAGATGTCGCAGACACACGCCTCGCCGCCCTCGTGCGAGGCCACGGCGGAGAACAGTCGCAGTCGCACCGGGTCGCCGAGCGCCTTGAACATCCGCGCGGCCGTCTCGGCCTCCTCCGCGGTGAACGGCCGCTCGGTGAGCGGCGGGCAGCACGGCGCCACGGCCTCGCCGGGGGCGGGCTCCAGCAGCGGCAACAGCTTCGTATTCGACATGCATCTATGTTGACATACATCGAATCAGTGACGGGAGGAGCCCGGCCCTCCATTCACTTCTGATTCGACGAATGTCTATGTTGACGCTTGTCGATACAGGTGCCATGCTGGCAGAGCGCTAGATCGACAGACATCGAAACAAAGGGGAACCCCGTGGCCACGCCCAGCAACAACGTGCCCGCCACCGACCAGCTGCCCGTCGTGGTCATCGGCGCGGGCCCCGTCGGGCTGGCTGCCGCCGCCCGTCTCGTCGAGCGCGGCATCGAACCCCTGGTCCTGGAGACCGGCCCGGTCGCGGGCAGCGCCGTACGCGAGTGGTCCCATGTCCGGCTGTTCTCGACCTGGGGCGAGGTCGTCGACCCGGCCGCCGAGAAGCTGCTCGCCCCGACCGGCTGGGTCCGCCCCGACGCCGGCGCCTACCCGACCGGCGGCGACTGGGCCGAGCGCTACCTCCAGCCCCTCGCCGACGCCCTCGGCGACAGGGTCCGCTACGGCACCACGGTGACCGGCGTCGCCCGCGCCGGACGCGACCGGATCGTCGACTCGGGGCGCGAGGTGCAGCCGTTCTCCGTGCACGTCCGGTCCGGCGACGGAGGCGAGTCGCTGATCACCGCCCGCGCGGTCGTCGACGCGTCCGGCACCTGGTCCACTCCCGGCCCGATGGGGGCCGACGGTCTGCCGGCCCTTGGTGAGAGGACGGCCGCCGAGCGCGTCTCCTACCGTGTCCCCGACCTCGACGACCCTGCCGTACGCGCCCGTTACGCGGGCAGGCGCACCGCCGTCGTCGGCTCCGGCGCCTCCGCCTTCACCGCGCTCGCGCTCCTCGCCGACCTGGCGAAGGAGGAGGGCGGCACGCACACGGTGTGGATCCTGCGGCGCGGCATCGGGGCGAACACCTACGGCGGCGCGGAGGCCGATCAGCTTCCCGCCCGGGGCGCGCTGGGTCTGCGTGCCCGGGCCGCCGTCGAGGCCGGCCGTGCCGACGCGGTCACGGGATTCCGTACACAGGCTGTGGAGAGAGACGGCGACCGGCTCGTCCTCGTCGCGGAGGACGGGCGCCGTCTCGACCCGGTCGACGAGGTCATCGTCCTCACCGGCCTGCGCCCCGATCTGTCCTTCCTCTCCGAGCTCCGTCTCGGCCTCGACGACCGTCTCCAGGCGCCGACCGCCCTGGCCCCGCTCATCGACCCCAACGTCCACTCCTGCGGCACGGTCTACCCGCACGGCGTGGCCGAGCTCTCGCATCCCGAGCAGGGCGTCTACCTGGTCGGTATGAAGTCCTACGGCCGCGCCCCGACGTTCCTCGCCATGACCGGCTACGAGCAGGTGCGCTCCGTCGCCGCCGCGATCGCGGGCGACCAGGAGGCCGCCGAGCGCGTCGAACTCACCCTCCCGGAGACGGGTGTGTGCGGCGGCGCGGGTCTCTTCGACGAGCCGGAGAACACCGAGCAGGACGGAGGCGGCTGCTGCGCCGCCCCCAGCACTCTCCAGATCGGCGTCGGCGCCCCGGTCGCCGCCTCCGGCGGCTGCTGAACTCCCCACCCGAACAAGGAGGTTCGCCATGACATCCCGTGTACAGCTCGCCCTCCGCGTGCCCGACCTCGCCGCATCCGTGGCCTTCTACACGAAGCTCTTCGGCACCGGGCCCGCCAAACTCCGCGACGGCTACGCCAACTTCGCCGTCGCCGAACCCCCGCTCAAGCTCGTCCTCATCGAGGGCAGCGCGGACGAGGCAACACGCCTGGACCACCTCGGAGTCGAGGTCGAGAGCACCGAGGCCGTCCACGCCGCCACCGCCCGCCTGGGCGAGTCGGGCCTGACCACCGACGTGGAGAACGACACCACCTGTTGCTACGCCCTCCAGGACAAGGTCTGGGTCCACGGCCCCGGCCGGGAACCCTGGGAGGTCTACGTCGTCAAGGCGGACGCCGACTCCCTGGCCAAGCAGCGGGGCAGCACCTGCTGTGCCGGTGCGGCCGAGGCAGACACCGCCCCGAAGGAACCGTCCGTCGCGGGCGGCTGCTGCTGATCCGCCGACGACCGACCGGCACACCGGCGGGGCCGTGACCGGCGGATGACGAGGGCCGGTCACTGGGGTGGGTGACGGGGAGCTGCGATCCAGATCCAGGTCCACCTCGTCGGGGCCGCCGGTTCGTCACCCGCCGCCCGCGCGCCCTCGTACCTGCCCTCCCTGGAGGCCGGACGCACCCCGCGGCGCCTGGGAAGCGTCGGACACCGGCTCCCCTCCCCCGCGCACCACGGAGTGTCTGCGCCTCCGGTCCCGGAGCGGCCAGAACAGGACGTACGCGGTGGAGACGGTGACGAAGCCCAGGCGGACCAGGCCCCGGGCCGCGTCGTCGGGCACCGCGAAGACGCTGCCGTACAGGGTGATCAGCGCGATCCAGCTCCACCAGGGCACCAGGCGCCGCTGCCCGATCACGTCCCACAGCAGGGTGCCGAGCAGGACGGAGGCGGTGTAGTACGTGTAGACGCTGGGGTCGAGCACGATGCGGGCGTTGGCGCCGAGCAGGACGACGGCGGGCCAGCGCCCCCGCCACACCGCGACGCAGCCCAGCGCCAGGCCCACCGCGGCCTGCGCGGGCCGCACCCAGGGAGGGGTCACCGGATCGCCGACGCCGAGGCGGCGCAGCGCGGACGCGGGCTGGTTGGGGATGACGAACTCGGCGGCGGCGAACGAGTGCGGGGCGTCGAGGAAGAACGGCAGCCAGACGACCGCGACCAGACCCGCGCACCAGACGGCCGCGCGCGGCCACTTGGCTCTCGGCAGGGCCAGCAGCAGAGGGAGGAAGGAAAGCGCGGTCGGTTTCGAGTCGACCGCGAGAGCGAGGAAGGCGCCGGTCGCCGCCGCGTCGCCGCGGGTGAGAGAACGTACCGCCAGAGCCGTGAAGAAGAGGGCCAGGACGTCGTCGAGGTGGCCGAAGCGGACCGCGACCTCGATCCACATCGGGATGAACGCCAGTCCCGCGATCAGCACGCGCTGCCGCAGCCGCTGGTGGTTGGTGCCGGTGCCCAGGAAGTACTGGGCGGCGCTGCGGCCGGCCACCACCAGGATCGCCAGGCCGAGCAGGGACATCACGGCGGCGGCCAGGAACTGCCCGACGGGTTCGGAGAACGGGTTCAGCAGGCCCGCCGCCAGGAAACTGACGGGCCCCATCTGGAGTTCGGGGTGATGGGCGTAGAGGTTCAGGCCGCCGTCGGGGCTGCCCGGGCTCTCGTAGATCAACTCCCCGCCGGTGCGCAGATAGTGCCAGGAGAACCCGCCGTGCGGCTCGACCAGGGCGAACCACAGGATCGTCCAGAGGGTGAGCAGCACGAGGTGCGTCCGCTGGCCCATGACCGGCACGTGTCTCCGCGTCTCCTCGTCTCGCTCGGCCCCTTCTTCTAGAGGGTCGTTCGGTGGTGCGGGTTCGCTCCGGAGCACAACCTCAGCCCCGGGTCCGCTGTCTAACGGGTAATCAGAACCCACGGCACCACTCCCGCGAAGGGGCTGCTCGGCATGCGTACACACAGAAGGACCGCCACCGCGACAACCACCGCTCTCGCCCTCACCTTCGCCCTCGGCGCGGCCGCGCTCACGGCCCACTCCGCCCAGGCGGCCACGCCGAGCGCGGGCTCGCTGCGCCACACGGGCGGCGAGCTCTGGTACAAGGGCGCCTCGGGCCAGACCAACAAGCTGACGGTCTCGATGACGATCGAGACCCGTGACAACGAGTTCGACGCCTACTACATCCTCACCTTCCGGGACCGTGCCCCCATCGCCATCGACAGGAGCGCGGCGGACAACGACGAGTGCGTGTACCCGTCGGCGACCGACCACACGGTCGCCCGCTGTGCGGTCGGTGTCCCGGCGGGCTCCGACGACTCCGACATCTACGACGTCGACCTGGGCGACGGAAACGACACCGCGACGATCGCCGCCGACAACACCGCCTACGCCACGATCTACGGCGGCAAGGGCAACGACGTTCTACGGGGCACCAGTTGGGACGTGCTCTACGGCCAGGACGGCAACGACCACCTCAACGGCGGGGGCGGGGTCTGGGGCCTCGGAGCGGACGGCGGTGCCGGTAACGACGTCCTCACCGGGTGCTCGACCGCGTGCCACGGCGGCGCCGGGAACGACTCGCTCACCGGCGGTACGGACGGGGACGGCGACGAGAACGCGCTGTACGGCGACGCCGGCAACGACGTCCTGCGCGGAAAGTCCGGCGCCGACTTCCTCTACGGCGGCAAGGGCAACGACCGCCTGTACGGCGACACCGGCAACGACACGCTCTACGGCAACAGCGGCAACGACGTCCTGCACGGCGGCCCCGGCAGGGACACCCTCTCGGGCGGCCCGGGCAGCGACAAGGTCTACCAGAACTAGCCGTCAGGGGGTGCGGGGAACTGCGGGACCAGCCCCCACCGGCCCGCAGATACCCAGACACCCAGACACCCGGACACCCAGCGGGAGGGCTCAGTTCAGATCCCCGAGCCCTCTCAACTCCGGAATGTCGTCGAACTCCCCCGGGTTCAGAAACATCAACTCCATCGCGTCACCGGGCGCTTCACCGTGCCCGCCCGCCGGAGGCTGAAGCGCCTGCTCCGTCCAGATGCACTTACCGGTCGGCGTGTAACGCGTCCCCCACCGCTGGGACAGCGCGGTGATCAGCTGCAGCCCCCGCCCGCCCTCGTCGGTCTCGGTCGCGCGGCGGATACGGGGCATCGTCAGGCTGCCGTCGAAGACCTCGCAGATCAGCTCGGCGCCGTGCAGCAGCCGGAGTTGGACGGGGCCCTTGGCGTGCCGTACGACGTTGCCGACCAGCTCGCTGGCCAGCAGCTCAGTGGTGGGCGTGAGGTCGTCCAGGCCCCAGGCGGAGAGCTGCTCGCGGACATGGCGGCGGGCCTGTCCGGCCGCCCTCGGGTCCTCGGGCAGCGGCCAGGAGGCGACCCGGTCGCCCGTCAGGGCGTGCAGCCGGGCGATCAGAAGTGCCGCGTCGTCCGCGTTCGGCTGCTCGGCGGGGAGCAGTCCCGCGGTGAGTGTGTCGCAGAGTCCTTCGAGGTCCCCTTCCGTACCGGCCTCGTAAGCACCTCTTAACAGGCGGGCCAGTTGGCCCATGCCCTCGTCGATCTCCCGCTTGGACGACTCGACCAGACCGTCCGTGTACAGCACCAGCAGGCTGCCCTCGGGGACCTTCAACTCGACGGTCTCGAAGGGTGGTTCGGCCGCGCCGAGGGGCGGGTCGGCGGTGAGGGCCGGGAAGTACACCGTGCCGTCGGGGTGGACGACCGCCGGCGGGGGATGGCCGGCGCGGGTGATGGAGCAGGTCTGCGTGATGGAGTCGTAGAGGGCGTACAGGCAGGTGACGTACGACTCCTCGCCCATGTTGCCGACGATGTCGTTGAGGTGGCTCATGATCTCGTCGGGGGGCAGTTCGAGGTCGGCGAGGGTGTGGACGGCGGTGCGCAGCCGGCCCATGGTGGCCGCCTGGGGCAGGCCGTGGCCCATGACGTCGCCGACGACGAGGGCGACCTGGCCGCCGGAGAGCGGGATGATGTCGTACCAGTCGCCGCCGACGTCCACGCCCTGGGCGGCGGGAAGGTAGCGGGCGGCGGCCGTGCAGGCGGGCAGGTCGGGCAACTCGCTCGGCAGCAGGGCGCGTTGGAGTTCGCGGGAGCGGCTGCGCTCGTCGTCGTAGAGGCGGGCGCGGGCCAGGGCCTGGGCGACCAGGGCGCTGATGGTGGTGAGGAGGGTGCGTTCCTCGTCGTTGAAACCACGCGGGCGGTCGAAGCTGACCGAGCAGACGCCGAAGGTGTTGCCGGAGGCGGTCAGCGGCAGGAACGCCCAGGCCGATTTGCCGCTGTGCCGGGGCAGGCGGGCCAGCGGGGGATAGTGGGCGGCGAACTCCTCCGGGGACGAGTAGAACGCGGGCGTCTCGGTGATGATCACGTCGCAGCTGGGCCAGCCGGGCGTCAGCGGGGCGTCGCTGATCCGGTTGAGGAAGCTGTCGTCGTAGCCGATGGCTCCGACGGTGCACAGACGGTCGTCCTCGATGGTCTGGACGATGAGGCCGGCTGCGGCGAACGGCGGCAGTACGCGCCGGGCGACCGCGTCGACGACGTCCCGCGAGGTCGTCGCCTTGGCGAGCGCGGCGGTCAACTCCGCGATGCGGGCGGCGCGTTCGGCCGCGTCGTACTCGGCGGCCCGCCGTTCCTCCTCGTGCCGCCGCTTCTCGGTGACGTCCTGGAGGTAGAGGGTGCGGCCGTCGGGGCCCGGGACCAGTCGCAGGTGGTGGCGGCGACCGGTGCCGGGCACGCGTATGTCGAAGCCGACCGACTTGTCCTCGGCGGCGGCCTTCCGGCAGCGCCGCTCCAGATCGGGCAGTTCCCGCACGGTCGGCAGGTCCCACAGGACCCGCCCGAACAGCTCCTCCTCGGAGAGGCCGAGGGTGCGTTCTGCCTCCAGGTTGGCGAAGGTGATCCGCCAGGCGTCGTCGACCGCCAGGAACCCGTCGCTCATGTGCCGCAGGGCACGGCTGAGGGCGTCCCGGGCGGTCCGCGACTCATTGCTGTCCCAGCCCATGCCGATCATCCGCAGGGGCTCGCCGTGCTCGTCGTACGTCGCCCGGCCGCGCGCCTGGTGCCAGCCGTACGTGCCGTCGAAGGCCCGTACGCGGTACTCGGCCTCGAACACCGAGTGGCCGCGGATCGCCTGGTCGACGAGGGCGAGGGTCGGTCCGAGGTCGTCGGGGTGGACGCAGCGCATCCAGTTCTCGACGCGGGCGGTGTACTCCTCGGGGCGGGTGCCGTACAGCTCCATCGCGGCTTCGTCCCAGATGAGTTCACCGTTCTTGATGTGCCAGTCCCACGACCCGACGCGGACCTCCTTGAGCGCCTGGCGGAGCCGGTCGCCGCTCATCTCGGAGTGCACGGGACCGGCCGGCAACGGCGCCTGGACCATGCGTTCCTCGGCCCAGGCGACGACGGCCCGCAGGAACCGCCAGTGCGCGGGCGTCGGTTCGTGGTGGTCGCCCGTGATGACGGTGAGGGCGCCGATACTGCGGTCACGGCGGATGACGGGCACGGCGGCGAGTCCGCTGCCCGGGATGGGCGCGCTGGACGGGCAGATGGGGACCGTGGGGTCGGCGCCGTCGGCCGCCACTCCGGGGATCCACACCCCGGGGCCGTCGTGACTGTCCTCGTACAGGGCGCGGGCCGGAGCCAGCGGGCCCTCCTGGTCGATGATCTCCCAGGGGCCGGTGAGAGCCGTGGGCAGACCGGTGGCCGAAACCAGCCGCAGGGCCGACATGGGGCCTCGGAGGTGAATGGTTCCCCCGAGCGCGCCCAGCTCCGCCACCGCGTGCTGGAGGGCCAGCCGGAAGACCTCGCTCTCAGCGACACCGGGGTCCACCGAGCCGAGCAGATCCAGCCGTGCGTTCATACTTGAAGTTTTACCGTTCGAATGGCACCTCAAGCGAGACTTTGCAGGAAACTCACGTTCACCTCTGGCCACCTTCACCGGGGCACATGGGCATCAACAACCGTACTCGCAGGGCAGGTTGTGTGACATTCCGCCGTCATAAGGACCAAGTAACCTGCCGTTGAAGGACAGTTGAGATTTGAACGTAACTGACTGTCGAGGACTTCATATCCGAGGATCCGAGGACCCGTGGATCCGTCCAGAGGATCTCTGCGGAACCATCTAAGGAGCGGCATGGACATCGGCGTTTTCATCCCCATCGGCAACAACGGCTGGCTGATCTCGAAGAGTGCTCCCCAGTACCTGCCGAGCTTCGACCTCAACAAGGCGATCGTGCAGAAGGCGGAGGCCCACGACCTGGACTTCGCCCTCTCCATGATCAAGCTGAAGGGCTTCGGCGGCGAGACGGAGTTCTGGGACCACAACCTTGAGTCGTTCACGCTGATGGCGGGCCTGGCGGCGGTCACCGACCGCATCAAGCTCTACGCCTCGACACCGATCCTGGCCCTGCCCCCGGCGATCGTCGCGCGCATGGCGGTCACGGTCGACTCGATCGCCCCCGGCCGCTTCGGCATCAACATCGTGACGGGCTGGGCCCCCGGCGAGTACTCCCAGATGGGCCTGTGGCCCGGCGACGACCACTTCGGCAACCGCTACGCGCGAGCCGTCGAGTACGTCACCGTGATGAAGGACCTGTGGCGCGACGGCGTCAGCAACTTCAAGGGCGAGTTCTACGAGATGGACGACTGCGTCCTCTCCCCGCGCCCGGCGGACGGACACATCGACATCGTCGCGGCCGGACAGAGCGGCACCGGCATGAAGTTCGCCGCGGAGCACGCCGAGTACAACTTCATCCTGGGCAGCGGCGTCAACACCCCGACGGCGCTGGCCGGCAGCACGGCGACGCTGGTCGAGGAGGCGGAACGTACGGGCCGGAACGTGGGAGCCCTCTCACTCTTCATGATCATATCGGCGGAGACGGACGAAGAAGCCCAGGCCAAGTGGCAGGACTACCACGACAACGCCGACCGCGCGGCGCTGGCGTACATGGCGGGCGAGACGGCCACGGACACGACGTCCACCGGAACGTCGACCGCGCGGACGATCGCGCTGCCCGAGGGCGCGGTGAACTTCAACATGGGCACGCTGGTCGGCTCGTACGAGAGCGTGGCGAGAATGCTCGACGAGGTCGCCGAGGTGGAAGGCACCAAGGGCATCATGCTGGTCTTCGACGACTTCCTGGAGGGCCTGGAGAACTTCGGGACGCGCATTCAGCCGCTGATGAAGTCCCGTGCGGGGAGGGGGAGTTCGTAGTGAGTTCGGTACCGGGAACAGTGGGCGGCGGGGCTCAGGAGGAGGACTATGAACGGGCGGGCCTGGCCGGACGGCTGACCCCCGGCGCCTCCCCCGCCCTCCTCCTCGTGGACCCGGCCCGGGCGTACGTCGATCCGGCCTGCCCCCTCTACGCGGGGGCGGGCGCGGAGGGTGCCGCCGAGGCCATGAAGGAGCTGCTGTCCGTCGCCCGCCGGGCCGGAATCCCGGTGATCGTGACGCGCGTCCTGCTGCGCCCCGACGGCAGCGACGCGGGTGTCTTCTACCGCAAGGTGCCGAGCCTGCGGGCTTTCACGGCGGGCAGCCCGTACGCCGACTTCATCGACGGACTGGCGCCCACGGAGGCGGAGTTGACGGTGACGAAGCAGTACCCGAGCGCCTTCTTCGGCACCGACCTGTCCACGTACCTCACCTCCCACGGCATCGACACCCTCCTCATCGGCGGCCTGACGACCAGCGGCTGCGTACGCGCGACGGCGCTCGACGCCATGCAGCACGGGTTCGTCCCGGTGGTGGTCGAGGAGGCGGTGGGCGACCGGGACGCCGGGGTGCACGCGGCGAATCTGTTCGACATCCGGCACAAGATCGGTGAGGTTTGGGGCATGGCCCAGGTGGCGGAGTACCTGCCCCGGGGCGGCATGTAACAGGCAAGAGGGCAGGAGGAGGGGACGAGTCGTGGGCGGCAGCGGGCGGACGGGTCCGGTGTTCCTGACTTCCGGTCAGCGGACCAGTACGTCGGTGCTGCTCGCGGAGGCGGCGGCCGGACGCGGGATGGAGGTGCGGTCGCTGGACTCCGCGTCGGCCTTGACCGGGCTGTCCGGTTCGGGGGACCGGCCGGTGCACTGGTACGGGGGTCCGCTGGCGTACGACCACCGGATCGCCGGTGCACTCGGCCTCGGTCTGCTGGAACCGTCCGACGGCTGGCTCGCCGCGCTGCCGGAGGAGTTCAAAGGACGGCACGTGGAACTGACGACCCTCGCGGAGGCATGGCAGTTTCGGCGCCCGGTGTTCGCGAAGCCGCCGAGCGCCAAGTCGTTCCCGGCGGCGGTGTACGCGGACGGCTCGCGGCTTCCCCGTACGGGCGAGGACGTGGGTCCGGACACGCCGGTACTCGTGTCGGACATCGTCACGTTCGCGCTGGAGTACCGCCTGTTCGTGCTCGACGGGCGGGTGGTGACCGGCAGCCGGTACGCGGTGTACGGGCGCCTCGACCCGGCCCCGCTCGACGGGGACGAACGCGAGCCGGAGGTCCTCCGGTTCGCGGACCGACTCCTCACCACCGAGGGGCACTCCCTCCCGAGCGCGGTCACCGTCGACGTCGGCCTCGTCCAGGATCCCGACCGGGACGGGCGCGAGCAGTGGGCGGTGGTGGAGGCCAACATGCCGTGGTTCTCGCACAGTTACGCGGCTCGGGCGGCGGGCGTACTCGATGTCGTCCTGCGGGCGGCGGGGCCTCGGGGGCGGGTCGGGCGGGGGGACGAGGGGTTTCTGCGGGCCACACCACGGGTTCAGTGAGCCAGCAGGTCAGCCGGTCAGCGGGTTCCCGAAGGGTTCGCCACCCCGGCGAGATCGAGGAGCCGGTGCATGGTCGCGGGCGGCAGTGCGGGATTCGCGGCGGCGCCCATTGCGTAACCCGGGACACCGAGGTACCGGTGCAGTTCCTCGCTGGGCAGTCTCGGGTCCGTTCTCGCCCAGGAACCGACCTCCGGATCGTCGATCAGCCGCAGGACGAGTTCGGGTCCGGCCTCGGGGTCGTCGAGGGCGGCGCGACGCAGCCTCGGATTGGGGTGGTCGGCGAAGCGGGCGAGACCGGGTCTGGCGAAGTTCGGGTGGTGACGCAGGAAGCTCCACTTCAGGCCGTGCCAGTACGTGTACATCTCCAGCACGAGTTCGTGCGGGGCTTCGTCGCACGACTCGCACAGCGTGAGCCTCACGAAGAAGTCCTCGTCCTCGGCCAGGCGGTCCACCACATCGGCGGGCAGATGCCGCTGCCTGGCGATGCTCCGCCGCAGCAGGACATGCCCGGAGGCGGCGGCCCGCCGGGCCACGTCCGGTTCGTGACCACGTTCCTCGATCCAGCTCGGGGCCATGTGGTAGCCGTGCGGCACGACGTACGCGATGGCGGAGCGCTGTTCCTCCGTGAGGTCCTCACGCATCGAGAGGCAGAGCCGGACGTAGTCGTCGGGATCCTCGGCGAGTTGCAGGGCCAGGGCGGTCGGTACCTCAGGATCCTGGGCTGCTTCGCTCCGTACGTAGCGGTTGGAGTCCTGGACCCGTACGGCGGGCTCGGGCTCGGGCAGGGGTTCGGGCTCACCGGGGAGCAACTTGGCTATGGCGTCCTGGACTTGGGGCTCGGGGTCGGCAAGCAGGGCCTCGCGTACGGCGGCCGGAAGCTGCGGCCAGAGCTCCGCGGTGAGGGCGACGGCCCGCACCGAGGCGTCCGCGTCCTCGGCAAGCCGCGCCCGCACCGGTAGTGACAGGGACGGCTGCGCCGCCATCCGCCGGATCTTCACCTCCCGGTCGCCGGCCAGGATCTCCAGCGCTCCATCCGGTATACGCCGACCGAATTCACCCACGAGCACCGCGTAGACCCACCGGACCCGCAGTTCGGGATCACGGGCGAGCAGCGCCAGTTCGTCGACATCGGCGGACGGGTTCTCCGCCACCTCAAGCCGGTGGGCGGTGTTCGGGGAGGCCACCAGCAAGGCCGTCCTCTCCCGGTCGAGTGGGTATCGGGTGAGCCAGGAGGAGGTGTGGTCGGGCAGTTCCTCGACCGCGACCGTGATCAGTCGCGCCAGCACGGATACGGGCAACGCGGAATTGGCCGTCAGCCCACCGAGCCAGTCCTGCGTCAGCTGCTGATCCCCGGCAAACACGTCCAAGGCGTCACTCACGTCACTCATACGCCCATTTTCCCTCAGCCCGGGTCACCCGCATCTGTCGATCACTCGATGTGCCCGGTCTCGGGATCCACCTGCGCGAGGAACTCCCGGATGGACTCCTCGAGTTGGGCCGTGTCGGCCTGGACCGGAGGGTGCGTGCTGAATCCGAAGCCGTACCCGGGGTTGGGGCCGGTCAGCCAGGTGAGGTTGTAGGAGCCCGGGGTGTTGTCCGGCTGGCTGACCTCGAACTCCTCGCCGTCGACCGACATCCGCCACGGCTCGTTCACCGACATCACGACCTGCTTTCCTCAGCCCTGGAGACACGAGCGCGTCCGCCCCACGATCACTTGTCCGTCCGGATCACGCAACGGTGAAGTCGGCGGCCTTGGTGACGAACTCCGTGTCGCCGTCCTTCGCGGTGGCCAGCACGGCGACGTGCCACACGCCCCGCTCGGACGCCTCGGCGTCGGCGCGGGTGACGGGGACCGTGTAGGTGCAGCGCACGGTGTCCCCACCGGACGGCTTGCACACGGCCGACTCCACGGAGGCCATGTCCTTGGCGGTCAGCCCCTGCTCGGCGAAGGACGAGTTCGCCGGCCACGCCAGGACCTTCACGTTCTTGACGCCGGCGGACGCCGTCACGTCGGTGGTGAAGGTCAACGAACCGTCGCGGTCGCCGACGGGGGCCGCGTAGCTGGCGGCACTGTGCGCGACCGAGGGAGGCTGCTCCCCGGCGTAGGCGAGAGCGAAGGCTCCGGCACCACCGAGGACGACAACACCGGCAGCCACGGCCAGAACGATACGACGCGCCATGAGAATTTCCCCCAACAGGATCAGCAGATCGAGACCGGCACTCTTGGCGGCGCCGTTGCACCAATCCTGTCCGCGTGGCGGGCGCCGGGTATGAGCGCGCGTACTCAACTCCGGTCTGAGTAGAGGCCGTTCCCACCGTGTGTGCGTCCTCGCGTGCGGCACGCGTTCCTGGACCGAACCGGCTTCAAGCACGCAGTGAGCGCTGACTTTCCTTATGCGGGAAGGGACTTGAGCCAGCCCGTTAGCAGCGCGTTGGTCTCTTCGGGGCGTTCCTGCTGGATCCAGTGGCCGCAGCCTTCGAGGATGTGGGAGCCGGTGAGGGCGGGGAGGGTGACCGGGTGGGCGTCGATCGCGTCGGCCAGCCAGGTGGTGGAGGCGTCCAGGGAGCCGCCGATGAACAGTGCCGGCTGAGTGACGGGGGCACCGGTGTGACCGCCGTCCGCCAGGTCCTCCCAGTCGCGGTCCATGTTCCGGTAGCGGGCGAGGGCGCCGGTCATTCCGGTGCGCTCGAACTCAGCGGCGTAGAAGTCGAGTTCGTGGTCGCCGAGCCAGGCCGGAAGTCGGTGGCGGGGGAAGCGTTCGCGCAGTGTTCCCTTTCCACCTCCACCTCCACTTTCACTTTCACCTCCGTCGCGCGTCACGAAGTGCGGGTCCGGGGCGCCGGGTTCGGGCATGGTGTCGGCGGAGAGTGCGGCGTAGAAACCCGCCAGCCAGCCGCGTACGTCGGGTTCGATCTCGGCCTCGGCCCGGCCGGGTTCCTGGAAGTAGGAGACGTAGAACTCCTCTTCCTCGCCCCCGATGTGCGCGAAGACCTCGCTGGGCCGGGGTCCGCCAGGTGGGCTGTACGGCACGCTCAGCAGGGCGACCGCGCGGAACACGTCCGGGCGGACCAGCGCGGAGGTGGCGGCGATCGTCGCACCCCAGTCGTGGCCGACGACCACCGCGGAACTCTCCCCGAGGGCGTGCACGACGGCGACGTTGTCGTCGACCAGGTCGAGCATCCGGTACGCGCTCGTCTCCTCGGGGCGCGAGGAACGGCCGTAGCCGCGCACGTCGACGGCGACGGCACGGTATCCGGCGGCGGCCAGCGCCGGGAGCTGGTGCCGCCACGAGTACCAGGACTCCGGGAACCCGTGCACCAGCAGGACCAGCGGGCCGGTGCCCTGTTCCACCAGGTGGATACGGCCGGCGGGGGAGGGGACGAGGCGGTGGGTGAGGGGGTGCGGGGGCGGGTGCGGCACGGGAGGGCCTCCGTACGTCGTCGATGGGCGGCCGTGTGGGCGGTCACCGGCAATCGTGAGGTGGGGGACCGGTCTACGCGAGGCCTGTTGCCGGTTCGGCAAACCGGTTCACCGGAACCCGGGAACGCACGTTCCGGTGGCGTGCGCTCAGGCGGACCCCGCGCTCTTCCAAAGAAACACGGGAGACAAAGAAACCCACCAAGCCCCACCTTCCCTCCCGTTCGCCGGAGAGGGGGCGACCACGACCGTTTCTGCTTCTGCTTCCGCTTCCGTGCGGACTCACTCCCCCGGGTGAACATCACCAACTCAGCTGGATTTGTCCCCGGTTGCCTGACTTACTCTCAGCGCAGCACCACCAGCAACGTCACAGACAACTCCAGACATGCGACGGCCCTCGCCGGGACTGCAATCCCAATGCGAGGGCCTGACCACCAAGGAAGATAGAGCTTCCCGATGGATACGCAGAACCCTAGTGCGCCCCCGTGCGCCCAGTCCCGCCCAGCGGGCAAAAATCACCCTCGCCGGGGCCCCAATTCAGGCGTCTCCGGGGTGATCCACGACAACGTCCGCCACACCACCCGCTTCACGGTGATCGGCAACCACCTCGCCCAGCACGCCGAGTTGTCGCTGCTCGCGATCGGGCTGGGCGCCCACATCCAGTCGCTGCCCCCGGGCGCCCCCGTCGACATCAAGACCCTCGCCAAGCGATTCCCCGAGGGCACGACCCGTATCGCCGCCGCCCTGCGCGAACTCGAAACCCACGGCTACCTGCGCCGAACCCGCGAACGCACCCCCACCGGCAACATCGTCACCCGCACGGTCTCCTGCAACCGCCCCGGACACCGCGCCGCCACCACAGCAGCGGACAACGCGCCCAAACCCCCCGCCCGACGGGCCACCCCGGCGCAGAAGCCCCCGCGCCGCGCCCTGCCCGACGTACCGAAACCCTCCTACCCCTACGCCTCCCTCATCCAGAAGGCCACCGACCTCCTCGTCGGCCTGCGCCGCCACGACCACCGTCTGCTCCTCTCCACCACGGACACGGAACACCTGGCCCCCGGCGTCGCCGCGTGGCTGGAACGGGACCTCGTCCCCACTGCCGTACAAGAAGCCCTCACCACCCGCCTCCCACCCGGGGACCTGCACCGCCCAGCCGCGCTCCTGGCCCACCGCCTCGCAGCCCAGCTACCGCCACCGCCTCCGTTGCGCGCACCCGCCGGGCCATCAGCCGTCCGGCACCCACTCCGGAACTGCGACAGCTGCGACCGCGCCTACCGGGGTCCGGAGCCGGGCAGATGCGGTGACTGCCGAACGGCTGCCCAGCCAGGCGCCCATCACCTCTGAGCCCCCTGCCCGTCCCGACGACCCCGAGCACGAAGGAACCTCATGGTCAGCCCACCCCATGAAGCGATGCACCGCATCTTCCAGCACGATCCACACCTCTTCAGCCGCCTCTCCGCCGTGCTCGGCTTCTCCCTCCCCACCCCGGTGGAAGTCACCGTCATGCCCACCGACCTCACCGAGACCAACCCCGTCGAACGCCGCGTGGACACCGTCTTACGTCTGAAGAGCGCGGACGGCAGTTCCTACGTCCTCGCCATCGAGGCACAGCGGAAGAAGGTCTCGTCCAAGCCCGCGAGTTGGGCCTACTACACGTCGTACCTGTGGACCACATACGGACTGCCCACCGCGCTCATGGTCGTGTGCCAGGACCACGCCACCGCCAGGTGGGCCCAGCAACCGGTGGTCAGCGGGCCGCCAGGACTGCCCACGCTCACCCTCACGCCCCTCGTCGTGGGCCCGCACAACACGCCCGCGATCACCGACCCGGCCGAGGCCCGCGAGGACCTCGTGATGGCCGCGCTCTCCGCCATTACCCACGCGGCCGAACCGGACATCAATGCCATACTGAAAGCACTGTCCGCCGCCCTGCAGCAGGACGTGCCCGAGGACGACGCCGACCCGATCATCGAATTCGTTGCACAAGGGCTGGGCGACAGCCCGGCCAGGAAGCTCTGGAGGAACCTGGTGGCCGTGGACCTCTCCTTCTACAAGTCCTACATCGCGGAAGAAATCCGGGACGAGGGCCGCGCGGAAGGCCGAGCCGAAGGTGTCGCGGAGGGCCGCGCGGAAGGCCGAGCCGAAGGTGTCGCGGAGGGCCGCGTCGAGGGCGTCGCCCAAGGCAAGGCCAACGCCATACTGCTCGTCCTCGAACAGCGCGGCATTCACGTGCCCGCCGAAGCCCACGACCGGATCACCGGCTGCAGCGACCTCGGCCTCCTGGACACCTGGCTCACCCGCGCTCTCACCGCCACATCCGCGGCGGAGATCTTCGAAGCCGAGTAGCGCAGTTGTGGACCTCTCCTTCTACACGTCCTTCATCGCGGAGGAGATCCGTGATGAAGGACGCGCCGAAGGCCGCCTTCAAGGCCTCGCCGAAGGCCTCGCTCAAGGCCTCGCCGAAGTCATCCTGTTCGTCCTGGAGAAGCGCGGCCTCGCTGTGTCCGACAAAGTACGTGAGCGGATCACGGCCGGCGACGACCCCGAGATCCTGCGCGGCTGGATCGCCCGCTCCGTCACCGCCACGACCGCCGCAGAGATCTTCGAAGCCGAGTAGCACCCGGCGTCAGGCGCTCGCTCAGCCGGTCACCCGCATGGCCGGCAGTGCGACGAGTACGGCGATCACGACAGCCGCCGCCGCGAGGCCCGCCGGCCGGACGACCCGTTGCCTCCGCATGCCGCCGGACGACCTTGAGTCCGCCGTCGGCCTCCGGAGGCTCGGGGAAGACGAAGTACACCCATTCCTGGTCGGCGTTGACCGTGACACGGCCGACCGGCAGACAGCGGAGGGTCGCCTCCCGCAGTACCTCCCCTTTCGCGAGGGCCAGTCGGGGCTCGACCTCGGTGCGGAGGGATTCCGGCAGGTCGGCCGGGAACTTGTCGGTGACGTTGGTGAGGATCTCCTTGCGCCGGCCCGCCCCATCCAGGAGAGCAGAGTACGAGCCACCCGACACCCCATCAAGAAGGCGTGAGCGCACCCCCGTTGGATCGTCCGAGCTAGGGACGCGGCTCCCGCACGACCGCCACCCCGCCGGGCGCGACCCGCACCGAGCCGCCCGCCAACGCCTCCCCGGTGAGGAGTTCGGTCGCCCCCGCTCCCACCGCGACCTCGGCCCCGCCGCCCGCGTGGTCGATGACGAACAGGAAGTCCGCGTCGGAACCCCGCCGCACCACCGCCTCCACGCCCGCCGGAGTCGCCCGCACCCCCTCGACACCCGCCTCCGCGCACATACGGGCGAGCAGCGCGCCCAGCGTCGACGGGTCCGGACGGGTGGCCAGGTACCAACCGGCGCCCGCGCCCAGCGAGTTGCGTGTCACCGCCGGGATCCCGGCCAGCGGACCGTCCGTGTACGACAGCACCGCCTCCGCCCCGGCACCCTCCAGCCGCAACCGCTCCGACCACAGTGACCCGGTACGGCCCTCCCCCAGCCCCACCGACTCCCCCGGCAGCAAGGGGAACAGCTCGTCCGCCCGTACTCCGAGGGCCTCTCGGAACGCGCCCGGGTAACCCCCCAGCCGCACATGGCAGTTGGTGTCCACGGCACCGCTGTGGAAGCCGACGGCCAGCGTGCCCCCGCGCTCCGCGAACCCGATGAGGTTGGCCGCCCCTGCCTCGTCGACCAGGTACAGGCTCGGGGCCAGCACCAGCCGGTATCCGTCGAGTTCCGCGTCCGGCCGGACGAAGTCCACCGCGATGCCCGAGCGCCACAGCGGCTCGTACCAGTCCCGTACGAGATCCTGGAAGCGGAGTTCACCGCTCGGCTGGGAGGGGAGTTCCAGTGCCCAGCGGGCGTCCCAGTCCCAGACGATGGCCACCGAAGCCGTGCCCCTGCTGCCGCGCACCTCCGCCAATGCCCGCAGATCCGCGCCCAGTTGGACGACGTCACGCCAGATCTGGCTGTCCGTGCCGGCGTGCGGGAGCATCGCCGAGTGCCACTGTTCGGCGCCCGCCTTCGCGGCCCGCCACTGGAAGTACGCGATGCCGTCCGCGCCATGGGCGACATGGGAGAGGGCGTTGCGGCGCAACTCCCCTGCCGTCTTGGCCCTGTTGACCGGCTGCCAGTTCACCGCGCCGGTGGAGTGTTCCATCAGGAACCAGGGGCCTTGGGCCAGCGAGCGCATCAGATCGCCGCTCAGCGCGATGTCGATCTCCGACTCGGGGTCGGTCGAGCTGAGGTAGTGGTCGTTGGCGACGACGTCCAACTCCGGGGCCCAGCGCCAGTAGTCCAGGGCGTCGAAGTTGTACATCACCATGAAGTTCGTGGTGGCGGGGGTTCCGGGAGCCGCCGCCCTCAGTACGTCCCGCTCCGCCTTGTACAGCGACAGCAACTCGTCGGAGCAGAAGCGGCGCCAGTCCAGCTGATGGGTCGGGTTCGGGACCGCGCCGGTCGCGCGGGGCGGGATGATCTCGGCCCAGTCGTAGTACCACTGGCTCCAGAAGGTGGTCCCCCAGGCGTCGTTCAGCGCCGCCAGATCATCCCCGTACCGTGCCCGCAGCCAGCGGCGGAAGGACTCCGCGCTCTCGTCGCAGTAGCAGGCGGGGTTGTGGCAGCCGTACTCGTTGTGGACGTGCCACATCGCGACCGCCGGGTGGTCCGCGTACCGCTCCGCGAGCGCGCCCGCGATGCGCAGGGCCGCCTCCCGGTAGGCCGGACTGCTCGGGCAGAACGTCTGGCGGCTGCCGTACGACAGCCGGCGCCCGTCCTTGTCCACCGGGAGCGCCTCGGGGTGGGCGCGGAAGAACCAGGCCGGCGGTGCCGCCGTGGGCGTGGCCAGGTCGGCGGCGATGCCGTTCTCCTGGAGCAGGTCCAGGAGTCGGTCCATGCGCGTGAAGTCGTAGACGCCCTCGGCCGGTTCGAGCAGCGCCCACGAGAAGATGCCGACACTGACCATGGTGACCCCGGCCTCACGCATCAGGCGCATGTCCTCGGCCCAGACCTCCTCGGGCCACTGCTCGGGGTTGTAGTCGCCCCCGTACGCGATACCGGGGACAGCGAGTTCGCGCTTCATCGATCAACTTTCCTGTTCTTGCAAAGGCCCGTTCCCGCAGAGGGGTGTCCGGCCGTCAGCCCTTGTTGGCGCCCAGGGTCAGGCCGCTGACGAACTGGCGCTGGAGTGCGAAGTAGACGATCAGGGTGGGGATCGCGGTCAGCAGCGCACCCGCGGCGACCAGGTTGGGGTCGGTGAAGTACTGGCCGGAGAGGTTGTTGAGGGCCGAGGTGATCGGCATGTTCTCGCCGGTGGAGATGAGGACGAGGGCCCAGAAGAAGTCGTTGTAGATCCAGATGGAGAGCAGGGTGGCCAGGGCCGCCATCGCCGGGCGGCACAGCGGGAGCACGATCTGCCAGTACATCCGCCACACCGACGCGCCGTCGACGAGCGCGGCCTCGGTCAGTTCGTGCGGGAGCATCCGCATGTAGTTGGCGAGCACGAAGGCGCAGAAGCCGGACTGGAACGCGATGTGGATGAGGACCAGGCCGAGCGCGGAGTCGTACAGCTTGCCGGACGCGGTGATCCCCGGCAGGTCGATGAGCAGGTACATGCGGTACAGCGGCGTGATGATGACCTGCTGCGGGAGCAGGTTGCCCGCCGTGAAGATGAGCAGCAGGAACAGGTTGACGCGGAAGTCGAAGCGGCTGACGTAGAAGGCGACCATCGACGACAGGAACAGTGTCAGCAGCACCGCCGGGACGGCGATGATCAGCGTGTTGACGAAGTAGTGCGACATGTCCGACTGCGTGAACGCGTTCGTGAAGTTGTCGAAGCTCAGCTTGTCGGGCCAGGAGACATAGCCCTTGGTGCTGGTCTCGGCGTACGGGCGCAGGGCCGCGTAGATCGCCCAGAGCAGCGGCGCGAGCCAGGCCAGGGACATGACGACGAGGAACACGTGCAGCAGTACGCGGGCGGGTCGGACGGGTGCGCGCTGTTTCAACGACATGGAGGCGCTCATGCCCGCCGCTCCTTCCGGAAGGTGCTGATCAGGTACGGGATGATCACGACGAGCGAGATCACCAGGAGGACGACGGCGATCGCGGAGCCGTATCCGATGCGGCTGGACTCGCCGATGATGTTGTTGGTCACCAGGATCGAGAGCAACTCGGTGCCCTGGGCGCCCTTGTTGAAGACGTACACGAGGTCGAAGGCGCGCAGCGACTCGATGATCGTGACGACCAGGACGATGGTGTTGGTGGGGCGCAGGGTGGGGAAGATGACGTTCTTGAACGTCTGCCACTCGTTGGCGCCGTCCAGCGAGGAAGCCTCGCGCAGGGACGGGTCCACACCCTTCAGACCGGCCAGGTAGAGGATCATCATGTAGCCGGTGTGCCGCCAGGACGCGGCGACGAGGATGGCCCAGAGGTTGAGGTCCGGATCGCCGATCCAGTCGATGTAGTGGCCGGGCTTGTTGGCGCCGATCAGGCTGTTGATCAGGCCCGTGTCCGGGTTGTAGACCAGCTGCCAGACGAAGCCGATGACGGCCATCGACACGACGACCGGCAGGAAGAAGGCCGTCTGGTAGACCCGGCTGAAGCGGATGTTCTTGTCCAGCTGCACGGCCAGGAACAGGCCGAGCGGGGTCGGGATCGCGATGAGTACGACGAACCAGATGACGTTGTGCTGGACGGCCGGCCAGAACTGCGGGTTGTCGGCGAAGAGGTCACGGAAGTTCTGGAGCCCGACCCACTTGATGGAGTCGAAGCCGATGCCGTCCCAGGTGGTGAAGGCCAGCCCGATCGAGGCGAAGGCCGTCACCCACACGAGGGCGATGTGCAGGAAGGTCGGCAGGCCCGCCATGAAGCCGAGGGCTACCCGGTCACGGCGGGTCAGCAGTCGGCGGTGGCCCGAGGCCGGCTTGCGGCTCTGCGGGGACGACGGGGTACCGGTACCGCCCGGGGGCGGCGTGTCGGCCGCCCCCGGGACCACGGGGATCGAATCGAAGGTGCTCATCAGGAGGCGAAGATCGTCTTCTTCTGGCGCTCGATGGACGAGAGCAGGCTGTCGATCCCCTTGGGGTCGCGGATGAACTTCTGCAGCGCCGGCTGCATCACCGTGGAGGTGAAGTCCGGGCGGCTGTCGCGGTCCATGAACTGGGTGAGGTTCTTCGCGCCGCTGATCATCGCGTACGCCTTCTTCTGCAGGGCGCTGTACGAGGAGGTGTCGGCGTTGCTGGAGGCGGCGACGACGTTCGGGTCGGCCTTGAGGTAGATCTGCTCGGCCTCCGGCGTGCCCAGGAACTCCAGCAGCTGGACCGAACCGGCCTTGTTCTTCGGCGACTTGCTGAGCATGAAGCCGTCGGTCGGCGCCTCGACCGTGTCCTGCCCGAAGGAGGGGTCGATCTCCGGGAAGGCGAAGAAGTCGAGGTCCGCCGCATCGGTCGCGTTCGTGAACTGCTGGCCCACGAAGGTGCCCAGCAGATACATGCCGGCCTTCTTCGAGACGAGGGTCTGGGCCGCGTCCTGCCAGGTGCGACCGGTCGATCCCTCCTGGCTGTAGGGGAGAATTTCGGCCCAGTTGTCGAACGTGGCGCGAACCTTCGCGTCGGTCCAGGATGCCTTTCCGGCCATCAGCTCGACGTGGAAGTCGTAGCCGTTGGTACGGAAGTTGATCTGGTCGAAGGTGCCGAGCGCGGGCCAGGCGTCCTTGTCGCCGAAGGCGATCGGGACCAGGCCGTCCTTCTGCATCTGCTTGCACAGCGCGATGAACTGCGCCCAGGTGGTGGGCACCTCGTAGCCGTGCTCCTTGAAGACGCTCTTCCGGTAGAACATCGCCCAGGGGTACGTGTACAGCGGCACGAAGTAGTACTTGCCGTCCGCACCCTTGCTGAGCTGCTTCATCGCGTCGGGGAAGTTGCTCCCGATCTTCTGCCACACGTCGTCGATCGGGCTGGCCAGGCCCTTGCCCGCGAAGAACTGCATGCGGTAGCCGGCGAACCAGGTGAACACGTCGTCCGGGGTGCCCTGGAGGTAGGAGTTGATCTGCTCCTGGAACGTGTTGTGGTCCTTGGTGTTCACGTCGACCTTGATGCCGGTCTTCTTCGTGAACGCCGCGTAGATCTCGGCGAAGGCCTTCTTCGGGACGGCGTCCGACGAGTTCGAGCCGAGGGTGACGGTTTTCGCGTCGGTACCCGAGTCGCTGTCGCCGCAGGCGCTCAGCAGCGGCGCGGCCGCGCCGAGCGCCGCCGCGCCGCCGATGCCGCGCAGCAGGGTGCGACGACTCGGACCGGGGACGAACAGACCGGAGGGTGTGTGGTGCATGACGGCTCCTGAGGACAGACCCCCCGAAACGGGGAGCAAGGTCACGACTACGCTTAGTCCATGCTGATCTAAATCGACCAGAAATCAACTTGACCGAACATCGTGGCGGCAATAACAGCCCCATGTCCGGTCATGCGTCAAGAGCTGAGGTCCGCCGTTCCTGAAACGTGATGGACACGTGAACGTGAACCTTTGCTAACGGACAGGCGGCAAACAGCCGACGCAAACCCTTCCCTCGGCCGTTCGACCGAGGGGCGCGGCCCCGCCCACCGCAAAAGATGACCTTTCAGCCGAGGCGGGCGGACCGGCCCGGAAGCGACATTGGTGGCGATCACGTCAGCCGGAGCCGGCAGGAGCCCGCCCATGCCCAGCACGCCCACCGCCACGGCACCCAGGGCTACCGGGAGACCCCCCGCCGGGCCCCCGCCCCGGGCCTCGGCCCGGCTGTCGACCCTGGCACCGTTCCGCCGGGACGTCGTCCTCCTGCTGGCCTGCGCGGCCTTCGCACTCTGTCTGGCGCTGGTCACGACCCTGACCCCGCACCGCGTCTGGGGCGTCTGCGCGGCCCTCGGCTACGGCACGGCGGCGGCCCTGGCCGCGCGGGCGTCCCGCCCCTGGGCGAGCCGGGCAGCACCGCTCGCGGCCACCGTCGGCGCGGTACTGCTCCCCCTGGCCCTGCTGATCGCGTTCGGCGGGGCCCAGTCCGAGGTGGGGGTCGTCGAACACTCGGGCGCTCTGCTGCTGCACACGGGCAACCCGTACGCGCCTCACCCCGTCACCGTGGACGACTACAACCCGTACCTGCCCGGCATGGCCCTCTTCGGCCTCCCCCACGCACTCCTGGGCGACACCCCACTGGCCCCGCTCGCGGACGCCCGGCTGTGGTTCTGCGCGGCTTTCGCCGCCTGCGTGTACGCCACGGCCAGGTCCCGTAGGCCCGGTGGGGCCCCAGCAGCCGGCTCAGCCCGTGCCACGGCGCTGCTGCTCACGTTCCCCGCCGTGGCCCTGCCCCTCGCCGTCGGCGGGGTGGACCTGCCGGTGATCGGGCTGATGTGTCTGGGGCTCGCGCTGGCGGCCCGGGTCGGTTCCGGGCCCGGAGCAGGGGTAGCGGCCGGGCTGGTGATGGGCGCCGCCGCGGCCCTGAAGTGGACCGCCTGGCCCCTCCTCCCGGTCGGCCTCGCCCTGATCGCCGTCACGGCGGGCCGCCGTTCGGCCGTACGGGCTACGGCGACCGCCCTCCTGACGTCCGCGGCGGCCGTCGTACCGGTCGCCCTGGCCGGTCCCCGCGCCTTCGTCGAGCACGTGGTGCTGTTCCCCCTGGGCAAGGGGGACGTCCGCTCCCCGGCGACGAGCCCGCTGCCCGGCCGTCTGCTCGCGGAGTACGTCCCCGGCGGCTTCGTCCTCGCGGTCGCCCTGCTGGTCGCGAGCGCCGTAGCGGTGGCGGCGTCACTCGTGGTCCGGCCACCGCACACGCTCCGGGCGGCGGCCGACCGTCTCGCCATCGGCCTGGGCCTGGCGATGTGCCTGATACCCGCCACCCGGTTCGGCTATCTGGTGTACCCGCTCGTCCTGGCGGTGTGGTTCCGCGCGGGCCCGACAGATGCCGGACCGGAGCTCCCGCCATCGGATCAGGTCGGGTCAGCCGCCGATCCGCACCTTCCGCGACACACTCACCTGATCCACGTCCGACGTCCGGATGGTGACCTTCATGGTCCAGGTGCCGGCGATCGGCAGGTTGAGGTTGTTGGTGCCCCAATAACCGCCCTGGTCGGTGACTTCGGCGTTGAGCGGGCCGATGTCCTTGCTGGGGAGCGAGAAGGAGACGCGCAGTTCGGGGACGGTCGCGAAGCCGTCGTCGGGGCCGAACACCACCGCCTGCACGCTGTTCTCGCCGACGCGGCCGGGTTCGAGGGTGATCTGCACCTTGCCGTGGCCGCCCGGTGTACCGACGTCGAAGGGAATCGTGGTCGTGGACGCGCCGATCACGCCGGGGACGGGCGCGTCCTTGGCGGCCTCCGCCGCCTCGGCGGCGGCCCGGCCCGGCAGGGTGGTCGTCAGGACGGTCGTGATCACCAACACCGCTACCCCGACGGCCACTTCGGCCAGCACGGAACGGCGGAGCCGACGCCGGTAGGAGGCACGTACATCGTCTGAGATGCCGTCGTCGGAAGCGTCGCTGACCCCGTCCCCGTCTCCGTCCCCCTTCCCGTCCTTGTCGCGGTCACCGTCGCTGCCGCTGTCGCCCGACCGCGTCGCCGGACCGCCGACCGTCTCCGGCACCCGCTCCTCGACCTTCGCCTCCGCCGTCTCCGGGACCAGCAGCCGGCCCGTCCACCGTCGCGAGAACCCGGCGGCCACCAGCAGCAGGGCCACCGCGCACACCTTGGCGATCAGGATCCGGCCGTACGACGTACCGGTGAGCACGTCCCAGGAGCCGAGGCCGCGCCAGGACTGGTAGATGCCGGTGACGGTCAGGACGGCCACGGAGGCGAAGGCCAGCCGGGAGAAGCGGGCGACGGTGGACGCCGGGAGCGGCTCCTCCGCCTGGAGCAGGGTGAGCAGGGCGACGAGGCCGCCCAGCCACGCGGACATGGCGAGCAGATGCAGCACCGAGGAGGCCATCGCCACCGGCACCTGGATACCGGCCGACGCGTGCTCGGCGGCGGCCCACGTCAGCGTGAGACCGAGGGCGAGCACGGCCCCGGCGGCGAGAAGGACCGGTTTCGCGCGGTCGCCCGTGTCGGCTTCGGCGCGCCGGTGTCGACGTACAACCAGATTCAGCAGTACGGCCGTTGTGGCCAGCAGAGCGAGCCGGGCCAGGAGCGCCAGACCGGGCCTGCCGGTCGCGGTCCGTTCCAGGGTCGCCAGGTCGAAGGCGCTGCCGGGTGCGGTGCCCGCCTCGTACGGGCCGCGCAGCAGGAGCAGGGCGACGGTGGACACCAGGAGGGTCCACCAGCCCGTCAGGACCAGTCGGCGCAGGGGGTCCGTGCTCGGCGGGCGGCAGAGGAGGACGAAGACGACGGTGCCGACGAGCAGTGCCAGAGCTGCGTACGCCAGGTAGCGCACGATGTCGTAGAGGGCGCTGGTGGCGACGTTCTCGGTGGGGCCGGTGTCGATGGTGGCCGGGGTCGCGGAGGGTGCGCCGATGGAGAAGGTGAAGGCGCCCGAGATGGGGTGGCTGTCCGCCGAGACGACCCGCCAGGCCACGGTGAACGTGCCCTCGCCGAGGCCCCCCGGCAAACTGACGCGCACCGCGTCGGAACGCCCGTCCACATGCTCGGCCTCGCCGGTGCTCACGCGCCGGCTGTCGGGGTCGAAGAGACGGAAGGAGTCGTCGAGCAGGGCGACGGACTCGGTGAAGGTCAGGGTGACCTGTCGGGGCGCGGAGTCGAGGACGCTGCCGTCCCGGGGGTCGGTGTCACGGAGAGCGGCGTGCGCGGACGCGGTGCCCGCCCCGCCGACGAGGAGGAAGAGGACCAGCATGGTGCCCAGCAACGCCAGCCGCTGAACTCCCCGGACGTTCCTTGCTCCCCGGACGTTCCTCACGCCCATCCGCCCGCCGAGCTCCGTGCGCTCACCGATCCCCGTGCGGTCGCCTCCTGCGGCTCGTCGGTCATCGCGCCCTTCGTTCCGTAGTCGGCCCACGTACCTTCTCCGTCTTCGGGACTTTTCGGCTCTCGTATACGTACGGACGATCCTGACGCCCCGCTCACCCCGCCGGAACCGGATTCGCCGTGGTCTTCACCACGTGGGACGGGCGGACACCCCACCGTCCACGACCAGGTCGTGCCCGCTCACCCAGGAAGCCAGCCGGGAGGCGAGGAACACGCACGCGTCACCGATGTCCTCGGGCCGCCCCAACCTCCTTACGGGCGCCGCCTGTTGCCATCGCCGCACTCCGTCGGGCCAGTCGTCCGCCAGCCCCTCCCGGTCGACGAGGCCGGGCGAGACGGTGTTGACGCGGATGCCGTAGCGCCCGTACTCCAGAGCCGCCGACCGGGCGTGCGTCACGACCGCCGCCTTCGAGGCGCTGTAGTGCGCGTGGCCGGGCGCCGGGTGCGCGGCCTCGATGGACGCGATGTGCGTGACACTGCCCCCGCCCCCGCCCCCGTCCGCGCCCCGGCCCTCCTGCTCCCGCATGATCTCCGCGGCGGCCTGTGTGCACGCGAAGACGCTGAGGAGGTTGGTGTCGACGACCGCCCGCCAGTCCGCGGCCGTCATCCCGGCCAGCTCCTGGACCGGCTGCACGCCCGCGTTGTTGACCAGCGCGTCGAGCCGCCCGCCACCCCACTCGGCGGCCTCCCGCACCACCCGTCGGCACTCGTCCTCGACGGTGAGATCACCGCGCAGTACGACGGCCCGGCCGCCCGCCTCCTCGATCCGCGCGGCCACTTCGCGCGCACCCTCGTCCGACGTCCGGCAGTGCACGGCGACGGCGGCCCCCTCCGCCGCGAACCGCGACGCGACCCCGCGCCCGATCCCGCCACCGCCCCCGGTGACAAGGGCGACCTGACCGGCGAGAAGACCCGCAGAACTCGCAGAACTCATGGATGGGATCATGGATGGCCTCATGGGCGACACAGTGCCTGGATGCGGGCCGCCTCGGCCGGATAACGCGCGGCCAGTTCGACGGCGTCGCCGTGCTCGTACCCCTCGTACGTGAACCCGGGCGCCATCGTGCACCCGAAGAACGTCCACGCGCCGCCCTCGACGACCCGCGCGCCCATCCAAGTCCCGGCGGGAACGGTGAGCTGAGGCTCCTGCCCGTGCAGGAGATCCGGGCCGAGCACCGCCGTCCGGGAGGTGCCGTCCGGTGCGAGAAGCAGCAGTCGCAGCGGATCACCGAGGTAGAAGTGCCAGATCTCGTCCGACGGCAGCCGGTGCAGCGCCGAGAAGTCGCCGGGCGCGGCGGTCAGCAGCGCGACGATCGCCGTGCCCTCCGGCCGCCCGTCGGCCCGCTCGGGCCCCTCCCAGGTACGCCGGAACAGCCCGCCCTCACGCGGGATCGGCTCCAGCCCGTAGTGGGCGATCAGGTCGGCGGGCGTCGGGTTTCCGGAGGTCGAGGTCACCCGGGAAAAGCTACCTCCCGGGACAGGAAAGCCAGTTGGGCGCGCTTCTCCGGCAGATACACGTCCGGCAGGTCGATCTCGGGCAGGACGACCACGGGCCCGGCCACGAACCCCTGCCGCAGAAATCGGGCTACGGCCTTCTCGTTCCCCACATCGGGATCGACCACGACCCGCCGCCGCCCGAGCACGACCAGCACGTACTGGGCCAGCACCGCCATCAGCGCGGCCGACCACCCGGGCCGCCCGCCCTCCGCCCCGGCGGGCGCGAGCAGCAGATGTACGCCGATGTCGCCGGGCTCGACGGCGTAGCACTCGCTCACCCGGTCGGCCTCGGGCTCGTACGTCTGGAGCAGCCCGACCGCCGTTCCGTCCTGGACCAGCAGGTAGGCGTGATGGGTGTCGAGGGTGTCCAAGTGGCCGTAGATCTCGGCGACCTGCTCCTCACTGAGCCCGTTCATGCCCCAGAAGGCGGACCGCGGCTCACTCACCCACCCGTGCACCACCCCGGCGTCGGCGACGGGGTCGAGGCGCAGCACGCGCACGGTCCCGAACCCGTCGGCCACCTGCTCGTGGACGGCGGCGCGGGCCTCGTACATCGACGTCGGCCTCGGCGGGTACTCCCGCGTCAGCCGGGCCCAGTCGGTGACGACCGGGACGAGGTCCCCCCTTGTCCACAGGGGGAGTTGATCGCGGTGGTGGGCGGAGCCGGGCACCCCGGAGGCCCCGAAGGGCACCACCCAGAGGCTGTCCTCACGCCGGGCCAGGTCCCAGACGTACCTGGCGGCGGGCCCGCGCGCGCTGAGGTCGGTGAGCCCGGGGACGGAGGAGGTGCAGAGTACGCAGTCGTGGTCGCCCGAGAGCCCCGGTTCGTCGTACGCGGAGTGCGGGGAGGTGGCCGACGCCCGCCAGGGGGCCAGCCGGTGACGCTCGCCCCAGGTCACGGACACCGCCTCGGCAGCCACCTCGGCGAGAGCTTCCCTGACCGCGGCGGCGCGATCGATGCCGTACAACTCCCGCGCCTTCAGGAGCCCTTCGAGTGCGAAGGCGATCCGGGGGAGCAGCGCGAGCCAGGGGAGGAAGACCTCGGGGTACGGGGGCGGGTCGGCCAGTGCGGCGAAGGCGGGGTGGGCGGCGAGGCGGCGTACGACGGCGGAGCGCAGGGCGGCGTACGCAGCCGCCTCCGTGCTGTCGGCGTCCATCCGGCGGTCCCAGCGCAGGAGTTGGTCACGGAGGGCCGTCTCCTCGGGGGTGAGTCCGTCGAGGTCGGCGAGGAGGTCGAGGAGCGGGGCGGCGGAGGCGAGGTGGGTGTCCATGTGGAGTGCGGGCAGCTCGGCCGCCGACCACCGGTCCCTCTCCTCCAGCAGGGCGCGGATCCGGGCGGCCCGGTGCGGCGGCGCGAACTCGACGCCGAGGGGGGTCGCGGGTCCGCGCTGGTTGGCCATGACGGCGAGGCCGTCGTCGACGGTGCCGTACGGCGTCTCGTGCCGGCCGTGCCACTCGTGACCGGGTTCCCAGGCCCGCACGAGCCGGGTCCGGTTGGCCTCGGCGCGGACGGGGACATGGCCCGCGACCCGGTGCAGCAGCCCGCCCTCGGTGTCGGCGGCCTGGACGACGTTGACGGGCTCGGCCCACAGGTCGACGGCCCTGTCGACGTCGGCGACGCTGCGGGCGCGGAGCAGGGGGAGAAGGGCGGAGAAGCCGAGGTCGCCGGTGACGCGGGGCGGACAACGCAGACTAATCGTTTCTGCACGATCGCCATCATCGCCATGATGTTCATCGGGACCGATCACCACCGGTCCCCGCCGGGTCTCGATCACCTCCACCTCGACCGGTTCGCCGCCCGCGACGTCGACGACCTCGACGTGCACGTCGGCGGCTCGCCACTCACCGTCCGGATCGAGTGCCTCGACTCCCTTACGCGCAAGGGGAGTCCCCGTACGGCGAAGTCGCTCCACGTACAGGTCCTGGTAGTCGGCCATGGCGTTGGTGATGGCCCAGGCGACCGTGCCGGTGTGGCCGAAGTGGGCGATGCCGGGAACGCCCGGGACGGCCAAGCCGACGACGTCGAACTCGGGGCAGGACAGCCGCACTTGTTGATAGACGCCGGGAGCCTCGATGTAGCGGTGCGGGTCGCCCGCGATCAACGGGAGTCCGGTGACCGACCGTTCGCCGCTCACCAGCCAGCCGTTGCTGCCGGAGGTGCCGGGTCCGTCGGTGGCGAACAGGGCGATGGCGTCGGCGCCGAGATGTGCCGCGACCTGTTCGCGCCAGAGCTTGGCCGGGAAACCGGCGAACAGGATGTGTGTGGCGAGCCAGACACCGAGCGGGGTCCAGGGCTCCCAGCGGCCGGGGGCGAGCCCGGTCGCGGCGAACTCGGGTGCGGCGACGGCCCCTTGCGCCAACCCCTCATTGACACCTTCCGCGTACGCCCGCACCCAGGCCGCGGTCTCGGGGTCCCGTCCCTCCAGGGTGGCGTAGCAGCGGCGGGCGGTGTCGTCGAGGCGGGCGCGTCTGGCGAAGACGTCCCAGCCGACCGCCTCGGCGCCGAGGAAGGCCGCCGAGGTGCCCTGGGCGCGGTGACGCTCGACCTCCAGCTGCCAGGCCCGGTCGAGGGCGGTGACGCGGCCCTGGCCACGGGCGAGTTCGAACGCGTCGCCGGCACGCAGGTGCGGGATCCCCCAGGCGTCGCGGTAGATCTCGGTGGCCATATCTGCATCCTCACGGGGTCCGAAACTGTGCTTTAGGTTAGCCTTACCTAAGTAAGCCGTGTGGGAATCGTACGTGAGGGGTGAGGAAGTCGTGGCGCAGGGGCAGAGACAGGTACAGGGACAGCGAAACCGGCAGGAAAAGGGTCAGATCCAGGGACGGCGCGGCTGGGAGGGCGCTGTCCTCAAGCTCTTCCGGGGCAAGGACTTCGTGTTCACCGTGACGGGCGCCGAGGACGTCACCCCGCACTACCGGCGCCTCCATCTCACCGACGGCGGCATGCTTTCGGCCACCGGCGTCCACCCCACGATGTGGGTCCGGCTGTGGTTCGACAACGCGGGCAAGCCGCACCAGCGGGCGTACACACTGGTCGACCCGGACCCCGAGACGGGCACGTTCAGCCTTGAGTTCGCGCTCCACGACGGATGCGCCAGCGACTGGGCGCGGGCCGCGAAGCCCGGGGACACCATCGGGGCGACGGTCCAGGGAACCGGCTTCACACGGCCCCGGCCGGAGCCCTCGCACGTCTTCGCGATCGGCGACCCGGCATCGCTGCCCGCGCTCAACTCCCTCCTGGACGCGCTGGGTCCGGTCCCGGCGACGATCTGGTTCGAGTCGGACCACGGCACCGACGGCTACCCCTTCCGCACCATCACCGACATCCACGACCTCCGCCCGGTGCCCCGCCTGGACGCGGGTGCCCACCTGGTATCCGAGGTCCGCTCCGCCTTCCCTGACCTCCTGAGGCGCACCGCCGACCCGTACGTCTGGACAGCCTGCGACACGGTCACGACCCGGACCCTGACCGGCTACTTCCGCAAGGAGGCGGGGCTGCCGAAGCAGCGGGTGCACGGGCTGGGCTACTGGCAGCCGTAGCCGCAACCGGGCACCCCCGCCCCGATCGGGGCATGATCGACCCATGGACGTCACTCTCCACCTCGCCCAGGACCCCGAGGCCGACGCGCTCCTCGGCCGCAGCCCGCTCGCCGCGCTGACCGGCATGCTGCTGGACCAGCAGGTGCCGATGGAGTGGGCGTTCAAAGGACCATCGACGATCGCCCAGCGCCTCGGCGCCGACGACCTCGACGCACACGAGATCGCGGCGTACGACCCCGAGGCCTTCGCCGCGCTCCTCTCCGACAAACCGGCCGTCCACCGCTACCCGGGGTCGATGGCCAAGCGCGTCCAGCAGCTCTGCCAGTACCTCGTCGAGCACTACGACGGTGACGCCGAGGGAGTCTGGCGGGACGCGACGACCGGCCAGGAACTGCTGAAGCGCCTCACCGACCTGCCGGGCTTCGGCAAGCAGAAGGCCCAGATCTTCCTGGCCCTCCTCGGCAAGCAGCTCGGCGTCCGGCCCGAGGGCTGGCGCGAGGCCGCCGGCGCGTACGGCGAACCGGAGTCCTTCCGCTCCGTCGCCGACATCACCGGCCCCGAGTCCCTGACCAAGGTCCGGGCCCACAAGCAGGAGATGAAGGCGGCGGCGAGGGCCGCGAAGGCCTCCGGCAAGTAGCAGCCATCCGGGCGGTTCTCCCCGCCGGTGGGATGAGCGACGTCCCGCGCACGGGAGACACACCCCGTGAGCACCGTCGCACCGCAGGCTCTCGGTCACGCCCGTCGGCGTGCCTGGCTGCGGGCGTTCGTCCTGCTGCTCGCCCTGTCCCTGCCGGGCGGGTACGCGGGCGCCCAGGCGGTGCCCCTCTCCGCGACGGTGACCGAGAGCGGCTCGCCCGTCTTCGAGTACGACGCCCTGGACACCGTGCCGCGGCCGGTGACGCGGGGCACCGCCCGTAACGTACCGCCGCGGCCCGCACCGGCCCCGGCCCCGGCTCCCACCGCCCGGCCCCTGCCGCCACCCCGCATCGCACCCACCCCTCCTTCCCTGCGAGCCCTGCGCTCGGTGGTCCTGCGCTGCTGACGGACCCGGCTCCCCCGGTCCATCAGTCAGTCACTCCGTACGACACACGGGACAAGGAACACCGACATGGCGATCGACCCCTACGTGCTCCTGCGCGCCCTGTTGCGCGCCGAGGCCGTACGCAACGCACCGAAACCGCAGGTCAAGGAGGCCAAGGAGGTCAAGCCGCAGCAGCCCGCGGAGCAGCCGGGCCACTGACCGGGCGGCGGGGGCGGGGCCTCTGCGGCTACCGCCTCCGCCGTGCCGTGCCGAAGAGGGAGCGGGTGATCTCGCGCCCGATCTGCGTCCCCAGGGACCGGGCCAGCGACTTGAACACGCCGCTGCCCACCACCTGCTGGACGACCGAGGGATCCTCCTTGGGCGCCGCAGGCGCCTTGGACTCCTTGGGCCTCATCTCGTCCGGACCCTTGGCGCCGCCGGCTCCCCCGGAGGGCTTCGCCGCCGCCAGCCTCTCGTACGCCGACTCTCTGTCCACAGCCTGTGCGTAACGGTCGTGGAGCTGCGAGGCCCTGACCGCCTGGTCGAGGACCCCAGCGTCGACCGGGCCCATCAGGGACTCGGGGGCGCGCAGCCGGGTCGCGGCGACCGGGGTCGGGGCGCCCTTCTCGCTCAGGACGGTGACCACCGCCTCACCCGTCCCGAGGCCGGTGAGCAGTTCCTCCAGGTCGTACGCCGAGTTCGGGAAGGTCTTCACCGTGGCCTTGAGGGCCTTCTGGTCGTCCGGGGTGAAGGCACGCAGCGCGTGCTGGACGCGGTTGCCGAGCTGGGCGAGGACATCGGCGGGAACGTCCTTCGGCGTCTGCGTCACGAAGAAGACGCCCACCCCCTTCGAGCGGATGAGGCGCACGGTCTGGGTGATCGCGTCCAGGAAGGCCTTCGACGCGTCGTTGAAGAGCAGATGCGCCTCGTCGAAGAAGAAGACGAGCTTGGGTTTGTCGGAGTCCCCGACCTCCGGGAGATCGTGGAAGAGGTCGGCCAGCAGCCACATCAGGAAGGTGGAGAACAGCTGCGGCCGGTCCTGTACGGCGGGCAGTTCGAGCACCGAGACCATGCCCCGGCCGTCCGACGCCGTACGCAGCAACTCGGCCGTGTCGAACTCCGGTTCGCCGAAGAAGTCCGCCATGCCCTGCGCCTCGAAGGCGGTGAGGGACCGCAGGATCACCCCGGCCGTGGCCGTCGAGAGTCCGCCGATGCCCTTCAGCTCCTCCTTGCCCTCGTCGGAGGTGAGGAAGGCGACGACGGCCCGCAGGTCCTTCAGGTCGAGCAGCTCCAGCCCCTTCTGGTCGGCGTAGTGGAAGACCAGGCCGAGTGACTGCTCCTGGGTCTGGTTGAGCTGGAGCACCTTGGACAGCAGCACCGGGCCGAAACTGGTGATCGTGGCCCGCACCGGGATGCCGTGGCCGAGACCGCCCAGGGCGTAGAACTCGGCGGGGAAACCGGTCGCCGTCCACTTCTGGTGCACCTCGGCGGCACGGGACGCGACCCTGTCGTTCATCGTCCCCGGCGCGGAGATCCCGGAGACGTCACCCTTCACATCGGCCAGGAAAACGGGCACACCTTGGGCGCTGAGCTGTTCGGCGATCAGCTGGAGCGTCTTGGTCTTGCCGGTCCCGGTGGCCCCCGCGACCAGACCGTGCCGGTTGAGCATGGGCAGCGGGATGCGGATCTGGGCGTCCGGGAGGCACGTCCCGTCCCACAGCAGGGCGCCCAGATCGAGTGCCGGGCCGGTGAAGGCGTACCCGGCGGCGATCTCCAGAGCGGGCCGGGGGAGCGCGGGAGCGCTCCCAGGGGCACGGGGTGGCGAACCGGGCGCGTTTGCCGGTGGCAAGGACTCCGTCACGGCCTCCGTGGTGGCCGATGGCACGGTCTCGCTGTCGCTCATGTCGGGCCCCTCTTCCGTTTTGCCCCGCTTTACAGCATCTTTTCCAGCGTCGCACTCCGTCTCCATGGCTGCGCCCGGAACGTCTGGACCGGTAGGCTTTCCGTGTGATCTTCAAGCGCATCGGAAACGGCCGGCCGTACCCCGACCACGGCCGGGAAAGCACCCGGCAGTGGGCGGACGTCGCGCCGCGCCCGGTCCGCCTCGATCAGCTCGTGACGACCAAGGGCCAGCTCGACCTGGAAACCCTGCTCGCCGAGGACTCGACGTTCTACGGCGACCTCTTCGCGCATGTCGTGAAGTGGCAGGGCGACCTGTATCTGGAGGACGGTCTGCACCGCGCGGTCAGGGCGGCCCTCCAGCAACGTCAGGTGCTGCACGCCCGCGTCCTCGAAATGGACTGACGGACGGTCCGGCGGAGGGCCTCACGCGGGGCCCTACAGCCTTTCTCGCGACGCTTATTGGCCCTTTCGGGTAGTACTGCGGCCGGGTCAATGATCATTTAGTAGGCATCGCCGCCCGGGCGCACTACGCTGCGCCCATGAGCATGCTGACTCCCCCCGGAATGGGCGGCCAGTACCGCATCACGGGGGACAAGTACCCGCGGATGCGCCGACCCCGGGGGCGCCGCAGGTTCGTGCTCGGACTCGTGGCCTCCGTCGCCGCCCTCGGCCTGATCGGCTGGGGCACCTTGCAGCTCATCGACGTCTTCACCGGCGGCGGCAGCAAGGCCACGGCAGCGGGACCGAAGTCGGACTGCGCCACCAAAGCGACTCCGACGGCCACGGCGCCGACGGCGCCCAGAACGCTGCCCAAGCCCGGCGGGATCACCGTCAACGTCCTGAACGCCACGCCCCGCAGCGGCCTGGCCAAGCAGGCCGCCGACGAGCTGCGCAGGCGCGGCTTCCGCATCGGCGACGTCGGCAACGCGCCCAAGGCCTACGACAAGAAGATCGCCGGAGCCGGAATAGTGCTCGGCGCGAAGTCGGCCGCCCGGGCCGCCCTGCCCGTGCTCGGCACCCAGCTGGCCGGCGCCCAGGTGAAGACCGACGCGCGTGCGTCGGCCACCGAGGTCGACCTGCTCATCGGCACCAAGTTCACGGCCCTGACCAGCAAAAAGGACGCCGACCAGGCCCTGGCCGCACTGACCGGTCCCGCGCCGACGCCCTCCAGCACCCAGAAGAGCTGCTGAGCCTCGTACTCCGTACTGCCTGTTCGGTACTACTCGGCCGCGCCGTACAGCCGGTCGCCCGCGTCGCCGAGGCCCGGGACGATGTAGCCGTGCTCGTTCAGGCGCTCGTCGATCGAGGCCGTCACCACGGTCACCGGGGTGCCCGCCAGCTCGCGTTCCATGACCTCGACGCCCTCCGGGGCGGCCAGCAGGACCACGGCCGTCACATCGTCGGCGCCGCGCTTGATCAGCTCCTGGATCGCCGCGACCAGGGTGCCGCCGGTGGCGAGCATCGGGTCGAGGACGTACACCTGGCGCCCGGAGAGGTCCTCCGGCATGCGGGTGGCGTACGTGGACGCCTGGAGCGTCTCCTCGTCGCGCACCATGCCCATGAAGCCCACCTCGGCGGTCGGCAGCAGCCGGACCATGCCGTCCAGCATGCCGAGACCGGCCCGCAGGATCGGCACCACCAGCGGGCGCGGGTAGGACAGCTTGACGCCCGTGGTCGAGGCGACCGGCGTCGTGATGTCGACCTGTTCGGTACGCACGTCGCGCGTGGCCTCGTAGGCGAGCAGGGTGACCAGCTCGTCGGCGAGACGGCGGAAGGTCGCGGAGTCGGTGCGCTGGTCGCGCAAGGTGGTGAGCTTGTGGGCGACCAGAGGGTGGTCGACGACGTGGAGACGCATGTCCCTAACAGTAGCCGTGGTCACGTACAGCGGCCCGCTCCCCCATACAGCGGTTCCGCTTCCCCGTACAGCGACTCCGCTCCCCCTCACCCCTCCGCTGGCATCAAACCGCCCGGGGGAGGGAAGGTGGATGGACGGATTGGGGGTGTCTGCCCATGCCTGACCAGGAACCCGACCGCGACCGGAAAGCGTCGGAGACCGAGGCCGAACGGCGTCGACGCCGGGCCGTCTTCCTGCGCGAGCTGACCGAGGCACGCGAGTTGCGCGACCGTGTCCAGCCCCGCCGCGCCAAGGCCGCCCGCCTCCGCCACGCCATGCGCATGCGTACGTTCCGCTGGTAGTACGCGCGTTGAAGGGGTAGCCGTGCGAGGGCGGTGAGGGAAGCCGGTTACGATCCGCTGGTGGCAGCAACGAGAGCGCTGCTGAAGGGCTCGACCGACAAGCGATCAAAAGAGCCGGACACAGGGTGGCGAAGACGTCCCCTGAACGCTCCGTTTCTGCCACGATTCCGAGTGGGTGGGGCTCGGCGCACAGCCTGCCCCGCCCGTAACCTCCGCCGGGGGGACCCCCAACCGGCACGCCTAGGAACAGTGGGAGAGTCACGGTGTACTTCGCCGCACTGCTCGCGCGCACCGAAGACGGGTGGGAAGCGAGCGACACAGAGCTCGACGATGTGGAAACCCTGTCGGACCTGGCCGAACTGGCCCGTGAAGCCTCCCCCGAGGACGACACGGTGCTGGTGCTCATCGAGCAGGAGGACGCCTGGTTCGGCGTCGTCCGCATCGACGGCGAGGACGACCCCCGGATCTACGTCTCCGACGCCGCCGCCGCTTCTCGTAGTTCGTACGGTGAGATCCTGCTCACGGCCGAGCTGCTCGGCCGTGATCCGGACACCGACGAGCCGGATCTCGACGCCCTCGACCTCGACGGCACCGAGGACGGTGAGTCGGACTCCGATCCGGACACCGACTCCGACGATGAGGACACCATCGCCCCCGCCGACGCGGTGCCGCACGGCCCCGTGGGGGACCCGGTGATCCTCGACGACCTCGGCGTCGGCGAGAAGGAACTGCGCGCCCTGGACGCCGACGACGCGCTGAGCGCGATCGCCGAGGCCCTGGGAGCGTCGGAGGTCCTGGAGACGGTGCGCTGAGCCAGGAGGGCCCGACGACCGACGAAGGGACGCCCGACCCGGTACGTGATCCGTGGCGGGCCGCGATGCGGCTCGCCATGGCCGAGGCCGGGCGGGCCGCCCTGGGCGGTGACGTCCCCGTCGGCGCCGTCGTCCTGGCCGCCGATGGTACGACGGTGCTCGCGGCCGGGCACAACGAGCGCGAGGCGACGGGCGATCCGACCGCGCACGCGGAGGTCCTCGCGCTGCGGCGGGCCGCGGCGAAGCTCGGGGAGTGGCGGCTCACCGGCTGCACGCTCGTCGTCACGCTGGAGCCCTGCACGATGTGCGCGGGCGCCCTCGTGCAGTCGCGGATCGACCGGGTCGTCTACGGCGCCCGCGACGAGAAGGCGGGCGCCGCCGGCTCCCTCTGGGACGTCGTACGCGACCGCCGCCTCAACCACCGCCCCGAGGTGATCGGCGGCGTCCTCGCGGACGACTGCGCCGGCCTCCTCACCACCTTCTTCCGCCACGACCGCTGACCGCTGACACACCGGCCCACGCACCGGCGGGGGCCGACGAAAACGGATTTCGGACCACGCCACACCTTGCTGTAAGGTCTCCCTCGGTAGCGTGTCCGAGCGGCCGAAGGAGCTCGCCTCGAAAGCGAGTGTGGCGCAAGTCACCGAGGGTTCAAATCCCTCCGCTACCGCTGTAGAAGGGCCTCGCCGGATGGCGGGGCCTTTCGTGCGACATCAGTCGGGTGTCGTGCGGTCGGGTCTGGTCGGGTCTGAGGGGGAGGCCGCCGTGGCGGTGAATTCGAAGAAGATCGCCGTCTACGCAGTGGTGGTCTTCGTGCTGTATGTGATCATCACGGACCCGTCGAAGGCCGCCGACTACGTCCAGATAGCGTTCGAAGGAATCTCGAACGCGGCCAGCGCCATAGGCGACTTCATGACCTGGGTCGCCGACGGCGCCAAGTAGCAGCCAGCCAGCCCGAACAGCAGCCGGGGAGTACATGTGATCCGCCATCTGGTCCTCTTCAAGCTCAACGAGGGCGTCCAGCGCGACGAACCACGGGTCGTGGCCGGTGTCGAGGCCTTCCGCGCCCTGCCCGGCCAGATCGACGAACTCCGCTTCTGGGAGTGCGCCTGGAACATCACCGACCGCCCCATCGCCTACGACTTCGCGATCAACTCGGCGGTCGAGGACGTGGATGCGCTGAAGCGGTACCTGGAGCACCCGGCCCATCAGGCGGCTGCCGGACCTTGGCGCGAGTTCGCCACCTGGGTGATCGCCGACTACGAGTTCTGAGCCGCACGGCCGCGCAGACCGCCCCGCACCCCGGATCATCCGGGACAGTGCGGGGCTTTTTTGCGTCTTATGGGCCAACTCTTCCTCAACACGGTGTTATGGGGTGCTTGCACACAGTGCACATGTCTTGTGATGCTATGACCGCTTTTGACGGATGAGTTGACAGATGAGTTGACCGATGAAGAGGTGGCCTTGACCGTGTCGGCCAGTACTGCGCCACCCCAGGAAGCCACTGCCCGAGAAGCCACCGCCCAGGAACCCGCACCTCAGGAGCCCGCCCCCCAGCGGAGCCGGGGCGCGGACACCCGGGCGCTCACCCAGGTGCTCTTCGGCCAGCTCAAGATGCTGGAGCCGGGCACGCCGGAGCACAACCGCGTACGGGGGGCGCTCATCGAGGCGAACCTCCCGCTCGTGCGCTACGCGGCCGCCCGCTTCCGCTCCCGCAACGAGCCGATGGAGGACGTCGTCCAGGTCGGCACCATCGGTCTGATCAACGCCATCGACCGGTTCGACCCGGACCGGGGCGTGCAGTTCCCGACGTTCGCGATGCCGACCGTCATCGGCGAGATCAAGCGGTACTTCCGGGACAACGTCCGCACGGTCCACGTACCGCGCCGGCTGCACGAGCTGTGGGTGCAGGTCACCGGGGCGACGGAGGATCTGACGACGGCGTTCGGGCGTACTCCGACGACCGCCGAGATCGCCGAGCGGCTGCGGATCAGCGAGGACGACGTGCTGTCCTGCATCGAGGCCGGCCGCTCGTACCACGCGACCTCGCTGGAGGCCGCCCAGGAGGGCGACGGTCTGCCCGGTCTGGTCGACCGGCTCGGCTTCGAGGATCCCGCGCTGGACGGCGTGGAGCACCGCGATCTGGTCCGCCATCTCCTGGTCCAGCTCCCGGAACGCGAACAGCGCATCCTGCTGCTGCGTTACTACAGCAACCTCACCCAGTCGCAGATCAGCGCCGAACTGGGTGTCTCCCAGATGCACGTGTCCCGGCTACTGGCCCGTAGCTTCGCGCGGCTGCGCTCCGCGAACCGAGTCGAGGCATAGGTCGAGGCATAGTCGGGGGCACAACCGGACGCAGGAGCGAGTCGTCACCTGAGCGAGCGAATCGCCCAGTGGCGCATTTCCCGGCTTTTCTGGGGTGAAAAACTGTCAGACCCCCTTTTTCCAGGGCGGATTCGCGTCCCACATGTCGACATGTCACTACAGCGTGTTGCCGACATGTGACATTCTGCCGGAAGAGCGTTTGCCGTGGCTTCGGCTCCGGTATTCAGGTGAAGGCTGCGTTCCTCAGATCGGGAACGTCCGCCGCGACCGTCCGCGACCCAAAGGGGGTGGCATGTCCGCAGACCAGGGCAGCTCCAAGGTGCTCACGCTCACGAAGAGCGAGTCGGCGCCCGCCGAGCTTCACGACGTCCCGGCCCTTGTAGTGGAGGTCGAGGCAGAGGCAGCCCCGGCCGTCCAGGCCCTCCCGGCCGCTCCGCCGGCCACGGGGGCCATCGACACCCGCACCCTGTCCCGTTCCCTGTTCCTGCGGCTCGCCGCCCTCGACGAGAACAGCCCCGAGCGTGCGTATGTGCGGGACACCCTCATCGAGTTGAACCTCCCCCTCGTCCGGTACGCGGCGGCCCGCTTCCGCTCCCGGAACGAGCCGATGGAGGACATCGTCCAGGTCGGCACCATCGGCCTGATCAAGGCGATCGACCGCTTCGACTGCGAACGGGGCGTCGAGTTCCCGACGTTCGCGATGCCGACGGTCGTGGGCGAGATCAAGCGCTTCTTCCGCGACACCTCGTGGTCGGTACGCGTACCGCGCCGTCTGCAGGAGCTGCGGCTGGCCCTCACCAAGGCCAGCGACGAGCTCGCCCAGAAGCTCGACCGCTCCCCCACGGTGCCCGAACTCGCCGTGGTCCTGGGCGTGTCCGAGGAGGACGTGGTCGACGGCCTCGCGGTCGGCAACGCGTACACGGCCTCGTCCCTGGACTCCCCGGCCCCGGAGGACGACGGCGGCGAGGGCTCCCTGGCCGACCGCCTCGGCTACGAGGACACGGCGCTGGAGGGCGTGGAGTACCGCGAGTCCCTGAAGCCGCTGCTGGCCAAACTCCCGCCCCGTGAGCGCCGGATCATCATGTTGCGCTTCTTCGCCAACATGACCCAGTCGCAGATCGGCGAGGAGGTCGGTATCTCCCAGATGCACGTGTCACGCCTCCTGACCCGGACCCTGTCCCAGCTCCGCGAGGGCCTGATCTCCGACTGATCTCCGATCCGAGGTCCGGCTGAAGGTTTCTGCCGCAGGCCCGACCGAAGGTCCGACCGAGGGTTCACTTCTGACGGAGCATCAGCGACGATGACGCGATGCTCCGACCTACCCGCGCGACGCACGACCGCCGGGGCGCCATCGCCCTGACCACCTCGGCGGCCGTCGTGACCTGCGCCCTGGCAGGGGTGCTGGCGGCCTGCGGGGACGGCGGCGGACACGACGAGGGGTACGTCCCGGTCGAGCGACCGGCGATCGGCGGTACGGCGGTTGCTCCCACCGGGGAGGTGACGTTCGTACCGCTGGAAGGCCACAAGCCGGAATCCGCAGCGCCCGACTCACCTCCTGGGCCGGGGAGTCGGCCGCGTACACCCGCAACGGCACACCGATCACCGGCCGTTGCGGCAGCGGGCTCCAACTCCGCTCCTACGAGCACGGATTCGGCGTCGTCGGCGTCTTCTGCGCCGAACCCGACACCGACACCGACCTACGTTGCGACACCGACGTCGGCTGCCACGCCGGTGCCGACAACACCGGCGTCTTCACCGCCCGTCGGTCCCGCACATCTGATCACCGGTGCGCCGGTACGCGAGCCCACGGACAAGCGCTGGTGCGAGAAGGTGACGCTCGCCTTCCACAACACCGGCGGCTCAGCGGTGCGTTCGGGCACGGTGACGTTCGGCACGCACATCATCGACCTGCTCGGCATCGACTGGGCGACGATCGAGTCGACCGTGCCGCTCCCGACACCGATCGCGCCGGGTGCGAGGCGGGAAGAGACCTGGACGGTGTGCGTGGAGGAGTGGCGCGTGCCGTGGGGGATGCGGGTGGCGACCCGGGTGGTCGGGGTGGAGTGGGCGTAGGAGGGCGAGGGGCAGGAGGGTGCGGAGGGGGAGCCGACCCTGGCCCGCTATCCGATCCGCAGCTCGTAGCGCAGGCGTTGACGGTGAGCGGGCATGGTCATCAGGTCGGCCTGGAGGGGGCGGTCCTCGGCGTCCAGGGTGAGCCGGGTCAGCCGTAGGACGGGAGTGTCCGGGCCCACGCGCAGCGCCTGCTGCTCCGCCGCGCCGGGCAGCCCGGCCGTCACGTCCTCGCGTACTCGTACGCCCACGTGCCCGAGGCGCGCGAGCAGGGTGACAGCACCGCCGGGGATCTTGGCGACGTCCGCGAGCGCGGTGCCTCCGGCGACGGTGACCGGGTAGTAGGTGTCCGTCAACTCACAGGGTTCCCCGTCGAGTTCGATCACCCGACGCCGTACGACCACGGCCTCGCCCTCGGCGACACCGAGCAGCCCGGAGACCTCCGCGGACGCCGGCACCTCCCCGGCGTGGACGATCCGCTGCGTGCCCCGGCGGCCCCGCGCGGCGGCTTCCTCGCTCCAGGCGTCGCCCTGTCCGCTCGCCCGCGGCGCCAGATAGGGCATGGAGGTGCTGACCCAGTCGTCTGCGCGGTCCATGGCTGTACGTCCCTCCGGTGAAACGCGCCGACCGTATCGCCGGCGCGGTTCCTGTCGGTCCTACTTCAGTGCCAGCCAGGCCACCGCCGCGACCACCAGTACGGCGACGACCACGCCGACGATCAGGCCGATGCGGGGACCTGCCGGGGCAGGTGCCTGGCGGCTGCCGCCCTGGGGGGTCTCGTCGACGAACGCTCGGAACATCTGGGTGCTGCCCGCGGGGTCGTAGTTGCCCTCGGGGCCCTGGGGGTTGGGGGTGTTGGCCATGGTGCGAGACCCTAGCGAACCCGGCGGCGCCCACCCAAGTGGGCCCCCTCACTCACCGCCCCCACCTGCGCGTTTACGTTCGCCAATACTTGCCTTTGCCAAGTTTTTAGCCCACCCCTCGCCATTTCATTTGCCTGTAGCAACCAATCTTTTCTATGGTTGCCCCAAGCAACGAATATTGGCCGGACAGTCAGGACTCAGGGGGTGCGATGGCCGAGCAGACGCAGTACGAGGAGTTGGCGCGTCAGTTCAGCGCCTTCGGTGCCGTGAAGCGGGAGATGGGGCGGATCATGCCGCCCGAGTGTTCCAGCGGCTCCGCCGTCGTGCTGATGCTGCTCGACCGGCACGGGGACATGCGGATGAGCCGGCTCGCCGAGCTGCTCGCCGTCGACATGTCCGTGACCAGCCGTCATGTCGCGCACGTCGCCGGACGCGGCTGGATCGAACGGCTCCCCGACCCCGCCGACAAGCGCTCCCGCATTCTGCGGCTGACCCCGTCCGGGCACACCCAGATCGGCGAGTTGTCGCGGCGGTCCACCGAACTGCTCGCCCACCGGCTCGCCCACTGGAGCGACGAGGAGGTCGGGCAGCTCACCCTGCTCATGGGGCGGCTCCGGGAGAGCTTCGGCGCACACCCGAGCGACGCAACGCACGGCGGGACAAGCAGCGTGACAAGCGGCGCGGCAAAAGACGTAAAAGCATAAAAAGACGACGCAGTAGACGCGGAAACAGACAAGGAAGCTCAATGGCAACGACCACACCGGCCGGTGTGCGAGCGGCACACGCCAAGCACGGGGGAGGCTCCCACGGCTCCGCCGACGGCGCGCCGATGTCGCACCGGCAGATCATGGAAGCGCTCACCGGGCTGCTGCTCGGCATGTTCGTCGCGATCCTGTCGTCGACGATCGTCTCCAACGCCCTGCCCGACATCATCAAGGACCTCGGCGGCGGCCAGAGCGCCTACACCTGGGTCGTGACCGCGTCGCTGCTCGCGATGACCGCGTCCACCCCTCTGTGGGGCAAGCTCGCCGACCTCTTCTCCAAGAAGCTGCTGATCCAGGTCGCGCTCGTCGTCTTCGTGCTGGGTTCGGCCGCCGCCGGGCTCTCGCAGAACGCCGCGATGCTCATCGGCTTCCGTGCCGTGCAGGGCATCGGCATGGGCGGGCTGTCGGCTCTCGCCCAGATCATTCTCGCGGCGATGATCTCCCCGCGTGAGCGCGGCCGTTACAACGGCTACCTCGGTGCCACCTTCGCGACCGCGATGGTCGGCGGCCCGCTGATCGGCGGTGTCATCACCGACACCAGCTGGCTGGGCTGGCGCTGGTGCTTCTACGTCGGTGTGCCCTTCGCCGTCGTCGCCCTCATCGTGCTGCAGCGGACCCTGCACCTGCCCGTCGTGAGGCGTCAGGCCAAGGTCGACTGGACCGGCGCCTTCTTCATCACCTCGGCCGTCTGCCTGCTGCTGGTCTGGGTGACCTTCGCCGGCGACAAGTACGACTGGGTGTCCTGGCAGACGTACGCGATGATCGGCGGCACGGTCGCACTGCTCGGGATCTTCGTCCTCGTCGAGTCGAAGGCCAGTGAGCCGATCATCCCGCTGCGGCTCTTCCGCAACCGCACGATCACCCTCGCCTCGCTCGCCTCGCTCTTCGTCGGCGTCGCGATGTTCGCGGGCACCATCTTCTTCAGCCAGTACTTCCAGCTGGCCCGGGACAAGTCGCCGACCATGTCCGGCGTCATGACGATCCCGATGATCGGCGGCCTGTTCGTCGCCTCCACCGTCTCCGGTCAGGTCATCACCCGTACGGGACGCTGGAAGGCGTGGCTGCTCTCCGGCGGTGTGCTGGTGACGGCCGGTCTCGGCCTGCTGGGCACCCTGCGCTACGACACCCCCTACTGGCACGTGGCCATCTACATGGCGCTGCTCGGCCTCGGCGTCGGCATGATGATGCAGAACCTCGTGCTCTGCACCCAGAACCAGGTCTCCCCCTCCGACCTCGGCGTCGCCAGCTCGGTGGTGACCTTCTTCCGGTCCCTCGGCGGCGCGATCGGCGTCTCCGCGCTGGGCGCGGTCCTCAGTCACCGGATCACCGACCACCTCAAGGACGGTCTGGCCACCATCGACCCGAAGTACGCGTCGGCGCTCTCCGGTTCCACCTCCAACACGATCCCCGACCTCGACGCGCTGCCCGCGCCGCTGCGCACGGTCATCGAGGGCGCGTACGGCCACGGCATCGGCGACGTCTTCCTCTACGCCGCCCCGGTCGCCCTGCTCGCGCTCGTCTTCTCCCTCTTCATCAAGGAGGTCCCGCTGCGGACCAAGGGCGCGTTGGCGCAGGCCGCGGAGGAGAACGGTGCCTCCGCCGTCCCGGTCGCGGAGACGGAGAAGGTGCCCGCCGCCGTCGCCACGGTGGCTGTCGAGGCCGCCGAGCCCGTCGACGTGCCTGCCGGTGGCGGGATTCCGGTACGCGGTCACGTGCGCGGTGCCGAGAGCGCGCCCGTTCCGCAGGCCGCCGTGACGCTGATCTCCCTCGCCGGACGTCAGCTGGGCCGCGCGGTCGCGCAGGGCGACGGCGCCTACGCGCTGGACGCGCCGGGCACGGGCTCGTACGTCCTGATCGCCTCGGCGGACGGGTTCCAGCCGCAGGCCTCGACCGTCGTCGTGAACGGCGAGCCGGTCTCGTACGACATCCTGCTCAGCGGCACGAGCGGGCTCAGCGGACTGGTGAGGGCCACCGAATCCGGGTCGCCCGTCAAGGACGCGATGGTCGTCGTGACCGATGTGCGCGGGGATGTTCTGGCCACCGGGACCACCGGTGAGCAGGGCGAGTTCACCTTCGCCGAGCTGGTGCCCGGTGCCGTGACGATCGCCGTGAACGCCGCCGGGTACCGGCCGCGGGCGCTGCCTGTCGAGGTCGGCGGCGCCGGGGTCACCCGGGTCGAGGTGGAACTGGCGTCCGGGGCGCACGTCCAGGGTGTCGTACGGGCGCCGCACGGGCCGCTCGGGGACGCGCGGGTCACGCTCGTCGACGCGGCGGGCAACGTGGTCGGCTCGGCGACGACCGGTGCGGACGGGGCGTACGCCTTCACCGATCTGGACAGCGGCGAATACACGGTCATCGCGACCGGCTACCCGCCGGCGGCCACCGCCCTGACCGTCACCGGCAACGGAACCGACGGCCACGACATCGAACTCGCCCACCCGGTCGGGGAGTAGCAGGACATGACAGCCATGACAGGGCTGAGCGCGCGGGTTCGTACCCGTGACGGGTGGGCGGTCTCCCACGCCGTCGTCACCGTGACCGACATGACCGGGCAGCAGGTGCTGCGGGCCGGGGCCGACGCGGACGGGGTCGTGCGCGACGCGACCCCGCTCGCGCCCGGCGCGTACACCGTGATCGTGACGGCCGTCGGGTACGCGCCCACCGCGTCCAGTGCGATCGTCACGGCTGGGGGTACCCCCTCTGGGGGAGGACGTATGGAGGTCGGTACTGTCACCCTCGCCCGGCTGGGCGGCGGCGCCGAACTGCCGCCGCCGGGGGCGTGGACCGTCGACCCGGCCCACTCGTCCGTCGGCGCGGTCGCCCAGCACCTGGGCATCTCCAGCGTGCGCGGCCGGTTCACGGACTTCACGGCGACAATCGAGATCGCGCCGGACGAGGTCGCCAAGTCCCGCGTGGAGGCGGTCATTTCGGCCGCCTCGATCGATACGGGGAACGCGACACGGGACGATCATCTGCGGTCCGCCGACTTCCTGGACGTCGAGCGGTATCCGGAGGTCACGTTCCGCTCGACGGGGCTCACCCCGGCAGCCGGCCCCGACCGCTGGACCGTCCACGGCGAGCTGAGCATGCGCGGTGTCGTACGGCCGGTCGACCTCGACCTCGCCTACCTCGGCACCGGCGCCGACCCCTGGGGCGGCACACGCGCCGCCTTCCGGGCGACGACCGAACTACGGCGCGAGGACTTCGCCATGAACTACAACCAGGTGGTACGGGCGGGGATCGCGGCGATCGGTACGACGTTGCGGGTGGAGATCGACATTCAGGCGGTGCAGGGGCATGCGCTGCCGACGGCGTGACTGACTGAGGCGGGCTACAGCAGGCGCAGCAGACGGGGCGGGACGAAAAGGTGCCGGACTCGGTGTTCCTCGGCGTTCATCACGGCCGCGGGCATCCGGTCGGGCCGTCCCTCCGCCTTCGCCAGGGCCTCCTGGCGTTCGGCGCAGGTTCCGCAGGCGGGATCCCACGGGGGCAGCAACTCGGCGTGCGCGTCGGCGAGATGACGGCCGAGCCTGATCTGCGTTCCCAGAACGCTGTCGGTGAAGTCCCAGTCGACGGAGGAGTCCTCAGCCGTCAGCCCGGCCACTTCGGCCTGTACGTGGCGCATCTCCTCGTAGAGCCGGACGCAGTCGGCGCAGTCCCACATCCAGTCGGGGAGAAGGGGCCACTGTTCTGCGGCGCCGTCGCTCTCACCGTTGCCCATACCGCTCCCCGACCCCAGGCGCCCGTCGTCCGTTGTCCGTCCGCTCGGATCCTTCTCCAGAACCGGCCGGTCCCACTCACCCGCCCGCCTCGAACCACAGCAACTTCCCGGCACCGCGATCCAGCAGACCGTCCCCCAGAGGAGAGATCCAAGGGGCGAACCATGACCGAACCGACCTGGCACAAGTCGACTTACAGCGAAGAAGGCTCTGCCTGCGTCGAGATGGCCCCCACCCCCACCCCCATCCACATACGCGACTCCAAGACCCCCACCAGCCCCCAGCTCACCCTCCGACCCACCACCTGGGCGGACTTCCTCTCCGACGTGGCGCAGCGCTCTTCCCGGAGGTGAGGAACGGTGGTGGTGCCGACTACGGCTCGTCGCCGACCTCGCGGCCCAGGGGGTAGAGCTACGCAGGGCCCGGACCGTGTCGGACCACATCCGGTTCGAGCACCACCTCACCGGCCCCACGGTGGAGGCAGGGGAGCAGGTGCGCTGGCTACCGCGCCGTCGCGCGTCCGCGCCTGCCCTGCCCTGCCCGGCAACGGCTTCTGGCTCTTCGACGACGGTTCGGTCGTCTTGCACCACTTCGGCGGCGATGGCGAACTGGCGCCGGACAACAAGAAGTTCACTGATGATCCGGCCTGTCCGGGGCCGGCCGGCACGGGGCTACGACGGTGCGCGGAGAGCTTCGGCCGGTTCCATGCGGGCGGCGCGCAGGGACGGGTAGAGGCCGGCGAGCAGGCCGACCAGGGCTCCGGCGAGCGGGGCGCCGAGGGCGAGCCGCAGGTCGAGGACCGGGGTCCAGTCCTTGACGACGGAGACGCCCACCACGACGGCGATGCCCAGGGACGCCCCGATGACACCCCCCAGCAGGCCGATGGTCGTCGACTCCAGGAGGAACTGGCCCGCGACCTGCCGTCGTGACGCGCCCAGCGCCCGCCGCAGCCCGATCTCCCCGACCCGCTCCATCACCGTCACCAGGGTCACGTTGGCGATGCCGATCGCGCCCACCACGAGCGAGACCAGACCGAGGACGAGGAAGAGACCGTTGACGTCGTTCTGGACGCCGTCGCGGGACTTGGACAGATCGGGCGGCGCCACGACGGTGAGCGCGTCCTCGTGCCCGGGCGCCAGGGCGATCGGCGCCTGGCGCGCCACCTGCCAGGCGGCGCCGAGCGAGGTGTTGACCAGTACGCGTGTGACGTCGCGCAGACCGAGCCGGTCCGCGGCGGTCGTGGGCGGGAGCAGTACGGCCGTGGACAGCTGCCGCTCGCGCTTGATGCCGCCGAGGATGCCGATGACCGTGTACGACTGGCCCTGGAAGAAGACCGCCGGGGCGTCCTCCACCCGCCGGATGCCGAGAAGTTCCGCCGCCTGGTCGCCGAGCACCGCCACCTGGTCGTGCCGGTCGATGTCACCCGAGTCGAAGAACCGCCCGGCGGTCATCTCGCCCCGTACGGCGTCCGGCAGGCCGGCCGAGGCGGCGACCACACCGAGGGTCTGGCTGGAGGTGTCACCGGGCGCGGTCACGTCGTTGGACCGCACCTGGACACTGTTGGTCGTGGCGGAGTCGGCCACGGCCGCGACCGACTCCACACCGGCCAGCCGCCGGACCGCGCCGGTTCCCGACCAGTCCACCAGGGGGCCGGTGTCGTCCGAGCCGGGAAGAGCCTGCGGCACCGTCACGGTCACCGAGGTCGCGGTGAGCGCGTCGAACCGGCCGACGATCTGGTTGCCCGCGGTGGAGGCCACGCCGATCGTGATGACGAGCGTGGTGATCCCGAGCACCGTGCCGAGCGTGGTCAGCGCGGACCGCACCGGCCGGGCGAGAACGCCGGCGAGGGCTTCCGTCCACAGGTCCCGCGGGTCCAGCCAGGGCCGCTCGACCCGCGTCGACCGGGCGGACAGGGACAGAGCGGACGGAGCGGAGCTGATGGACCGGATGGACCTGGTCAACCCGCACCTCCTTGTCCTCCTTGTCCTCTTTGCCTCCCTTATCTTCCTTGCCTCTTCCATCTCCCTTGTCTCCGTACGTGTCACCCGGCCTCGGCCTCCGTGGTGAGGCGTCCGTCGGTGATCCGGACGCGGCGGGCGGCCCGGCGGCTGACCGCGTCGTCGTGGGTGATGACGACCAGGGTCACGCCCTGGGCACACAGCTCCTCGAAGAGTTCCAGCACGGAGACCGTGTTCTCGCTGTCCAGGTTGCCGGTCGGCTCGTCACAGAGCAGCAGCGCCGGATCACCGAGCAACGCCCGTGCGATGGCGACCCGTTGGCGCTCACCGCCGGACAACCGGTCGGGCCGGAAGCCCGAACGGTGACCGAGCCCCACCCGCTCGAGTGCCTCACGGGCCCGGGTGCGCCTGCTGCCGCGCCCGCGACCGGGGCGCGGCCTGCGATAGGCCTCGGCCAGCATCACGTTCTCGTCCACCGTCCGGTACGGCAGCAGATGGAAGGCCTGGAACACGAACCCGATCCGGCTGCCGCGCAGCGCGGTGCGTTCGAGGTCGCCGAGCCCGGTGGTCTCCACCCCGTCCAGCCGGTACGAGCCCGAAGTGGGCCGGTCCAGCAGGCCGAGGGTGTTGAGCAGCGTCGACTTCCCGGAGCCGGACGGCCCGACGACGGCCAGGTGCTCCCCGCGCCGCACGGTCAGATTCACTTCGCGCAGCGCGTGCACGGGCGGCTCGGAATCGAAGGTCCGCCGCACGTCGGTGAGTTCGATGACGGCGGAGGCACCGGACGAGTCGACGGCATCGGACGAGGCAAGGGAGGGGGTGGTGGTGCAGGAGGGACCGGGAGTCACTTGCCCACCACCACCTTGTCGCCCTGCTCGAGTGTGCCGCCGGCGGGCTTCACCTCTACGAGGCCGGCCGCGGAGAGCCCGACGGTCACGGAGACATCGCGCACCTCGCCGTCGCGCTCGACCTGCACCCGGGCCTTTCCGTCGGCCGAGGTGCGGATCGCGGCGAGCGGCACCGTCAGCACCTTGCCGTCCGAGGCGCCGACCCCGATGGTCACCTTCACCGAGGATTCGGCCTGCCCGGCCAGCGGTCCCGGATCGGGGATGGAGATCCGCAACTGGACCGGACCGGGCGCGCCTGCCCCGGTGGCGCCGCCCGTACCGGACGTGTCGGCCGCATTGGCGTCGGCGCCGCCGCCGGACGCGTCCGAGGCATCCGCGTCGCTGCCTTCCGACGCCGCCTCGCCGACGCCGCCCGTCGTACCGGACGACGCGGCGGCGGAACCGATCGCCTCCACCTTGCCCTTCACCTTCTCCCCGCCCGTCGTCGTCACATCGACGGGCATACCGCGCCTCAGCAGTTCGGCGTCCTCACCGGGCACGGCCGCCTCCACGATCAGCTCGGAGCCGGTCACGGTGCCGACCGGGCCCGAGGGCGCGTCTCCGACCTTCACGGTCACCTTGTCCAGCCGTACGGGCAGCTCCGGGAAGAAGACGACCTCGCCGGCCGGGACCTTCGTCCCGTAGGTGGCCTGGAAGGTACTGAGGGCGCTGTTCGCCATGTCCAGGGACTTCTGCGCGGACTTGAGCTGTATCGCCCGGACCTGCCGGTCGATGCTGGACTGCGCGTCCGTACGAGTCCCCGAACCGGTCTCGGTACCGGTCTCGGCACCAGTGCCCGTACCCGTCTCCGTACCCGTCCCCGCTCCGGTGCCGGAACCGTCGCCGGTGTCGGTACCGTCCCCGGCGTTCGCGCTCCGGGTCGTGAGCAGCGCCTCCTGCGCGCTGGACACCGCCTGCTGGAGCTGGCCCAGCTGCTGCTGGTCCTCCGCGCTCGGCTGCTGGGCCTCGTACCCCTTGTTCCGGTACCAGTCGGCGACCGCTGTGGCCGTGCCCTGGCCGAACGTGCCGCCGACCGACCCGGGGTCGAACCCGAGCCGCCGCAACGCCTTCTGGAGCTGCTTCACGTCGTCACCCGTGCCTCCGGGGCCCATCGCCCGGTACATCGGTACGGATCCGGCGAGCGCGAGCACCGGGCGGCCGTTGACCATCATCAGTACGTCGCCCTCCTTGACCTTCGTACCGGCGACCGGTGCCTTGGTGACCCGCTGCTCCGCGCCCTCGCCGGACGGGCTCGTGACCGCCCCGGTGCCGACCGAGCCGGCCAGCGAGAGCGGCCGGGGCGAGCTGAACGCCACCGTCCCGGTCGCCACCACGGTCGCGGTGAGCGACCGCCGCTCCACCTCCACGGTCACCGGGCCGGCCTTCGGCGCGTTGTGCGAGGCGGCGGCGTCGGCGGGCGAGCGCACCTGCGTACCGGCGAACCAGCCCCCGGCGCCGACCAGCACCACCGCGCCGACCATGGCGCCCAGCTGTCGGCGGCTGCCGAGTCGCTTCACGCGCCGTCACCCCAGTACGGGTTGGCCTTCTCCTTGGGGAAGTACGCGGCGCGGAACTTCTTGCCGCACTCCAGGTCCTTCAGAGCGATGTCGATGTCCGCGGTGAGCAGCGGCATCGCCTGCTCCTTGGTCCACTCGCTCCTTTCCTCCGGGAGCTTGCTGGTGAGGTCGATCCGCACCATGTAGGCCATGCCGGTCGGCTGGGTGGTGGAGACCGGGATGCCCTGCGCCCTCAGACAGGTGGCGTACTGCTGGGCGAGCTGCACCAGTTGGGTGTCGCCGTTGAGCGCCAGCCCGTTCTGGCGGTTCTCCTCGGTCCTGGCGTTCTGCTTCTCCTGCTCCGCCGCGGCGCTCAACGGCGCCCCGTACGCGGCGGTGTTCCCCTCAAGGGTGCAGCCGGCCTCCTTGTCCTCCGCCTTGGTCTTGGCCGGGGGACCGTACAGCGCGGCCTGGTACGCATTCACCTGTGCCGGGGTCAGCCCCTTGGTGTCGTCGTCCACGGGGTCGAGGACCTTTCCGCCGACCTTGCCGCCCGCGTTGCTGAAGGGGACGTTCGGGTCGTCGGGGTAGGCGGCCGCCGCGTAGGTCCCGAAGCCGTACTTCTGGCGGTACTTCTTCGCCGCCGCGTAGTCCTCGCCGTCGCCGTCGTGGTTGGGGTCGGCCGAGGATGCCGCCGCCACGTGCGGTGTGTAGGTGAACCCCTCCTTCTTCATGCAGGCCGCGATGGCGTTCTCCCGGATGTACTCCTGCTTGGCCTCGGCGTTCACGCCCTCCGGGATGTTGAGCTGCGCGGCACCGTCGGCGTTCGTCGTGCCGCCGCCCGCCGCGGAACTCCCGCCGCTCTTGCCGTCCTCGTCGCCCGAACCGCCGCAGGCGGCCAGCAGGGGGAGCATGCCGACCGCGAGGGCCGTGATCAGGTGACTGCGCAGGGTATTTTTGGACATGCCCATGACATCACTCCATTCAGGTGGGGTTCTGTTCGTGCCGGGTCTGGTTGTGCTCTTGCCTGTCGGTTACGGACCTGTCAGCCGCTGGTCTCCTTGACGGCGTCGAAGAGCCGGGGGGCGGTGGCAAGCCGGTACAGCGTCTGGCGGACCGAATCCGTGTACTCCTGGCCGCTCCTGCGGTTCTCGCCGGCCTCGCTCGCGATCGCCTGCACGGTCCAGCCGCCCGAGGTCACGTAGGCGACGCCCATCGCGTAGTCGTCGCTCGCGTCACTCTTCGGTTCGGGCAGTTCCCGCTGGCTCACGTAGTACTCCAGCAGGTTGTCTCCCTCTTTTCTGGGGACGACGTGGCACTTCGTCAGCCGGCCGCCCCATGGGGTCGTGAGTGTGCGGCCGACACCGTCCCGGCACCCCACATCGCCCGACGGGAGCAGGGACTGACCGGTCGTGGACCGCTCGACCGACACGTACAGATAGCTCGGACGACCGGAGGTGTCGACCCAGCGGAAGTAACGCTGATCCCCGTCCGGACGCTTCGGATCCGCCGGTTCGACCGTGCCGGCCTCCGCCGTGACGACCGATCGCAGCAGCCCCAGCGAGGGGTACCAGACCGTCGGCTCCGCGGCCGGCGGCGCGGGCGTACGTTCCACCGGCGACGAGATCACGGCGGACCCCCCGACGAACACGGCCGCGACCGCCGCCACGGCGCTCAGCGCCACCCCGATCCTGCGCCGACGGCGGATCCGCCTGCCGCGCACGGTCGCGCCCGGCACCAGATCCGGCATCGGCGGCTCCGCGTCAGGACTCAGCCTGCCCAACGCGTCGACGAGGGCGAACTCGTACGCGTCCCCGCTTCCGTTCCCGTTCCTGTTCCCGCGCCCGCCGGCGCCGGACTCCCCAGCCATGCTCACCACCCCGCCCTCAGATATCCGTTGCCCGGGCTCATCCCCGCACCGCCACCACTACCGCCACCGCTTCCGGGCGGTGACGGCGCCAGTGGCGTGTCGCCCAGGATCCGGCGCAGTGCGGCCAGCCCCCGGGAGGTCTGGCTCTTCACCGTGCCGACACTGCATCCCAGTGCCGTCGCGGTCGCCTCCACGCTCTGGTCCTCCCAGAACCGCAGCACCAGCACCGCCCGGCTGCGCGCGGGCACCTGCCGCAGCGCGGCCAGGAGCGTCAGCCGAAGCTCCGGGTCCTGCGCCGGGGCCGCGACGTCGAACTCGTACGCTCTCGGCCGCTCCCACCAGCGCCGCCGCCGGGTCTCGTCCACGAAGGTCCGGAACAGCACCTTGCGGGCGTAGCCATCGGGACTGTCCAGCCGCACCCGGCGCCATGCCGCGTACAGCTTCGCGAGCGCCGTCTGCGTCAGGTCCTCGGCCAAGTGCCAGTCACCGCACAGCAGGTACGCCGTACGGCGCAGTTGCGCCTGGCGGCTGCGCGCGAACTCGTCGAAGTCGAGCCCGACTTCGACCGCGCCACCGGTGTCGGAGACGTCCTGTTCGTCCGGCGTCCGGATCACAGGCCCCCTCCGCCCGGCACCGCAGCGGAGCGCGGTGAGAAGTGCTTCATGCCGTACATACGGACTGGGCGACCCGGCAGGTTGTCACCGATCCGAAAAAACTTCGAGGACTTGCGAACAGGCGCCTTCGGCCGCGCTGTCGGTGGTCGTGGTGGTGGCTCCAGACCCGTGACCTGCGACTTCACGATGCACACCACTCATTGCCTCAGCGCTGTGACACAGGCCCGGCGGGGACAGGTCCTACAGCCCTCCTGCGCCTAGGCTGGCACCATGGCACCGAACATCGCTACGAACACCGCCGTGTCCCTGGACGAGCTGCTCGACTTCGTACGGCCCCGCCACCGGGCGATCCTCCTCACCCGGCGCGCGGACGGCTCCCCGCAGGCCTCGCCGCTGACCTGCGGGGTCGACGACTCGGGGCGGGTCGTCGTGTCGACGTACCCCGAGCGCGCGAAGACGCGCAACGCCAAGCGGGACGAGCGCGTCAGCCTGCTTGTGCTGAGCGACGACTGGAACGGGCCGTGGGTCCAGATCGACGGAACGGCGGAGGTCATCGACTCCCCGGACTCGGTCGAGCCGCTCGTGGAGTACTTCCGGAACATCTCCGGTGAGCACCCGGACTGGGACGAGTACCGCGAGGCCATGGTCAAGCAGGGCAAGTCGATCATCCGGGTGACGCCGGAGAAGTGGGGGCCGGTGGCTACGGGCGGGTTCCCGGCGAGGCTCGCTCCGCAGGAGTAGGGGTCGTTCCCGGGGGCTCGGCCCCGGGACCTCCGGACGGGCTGGTCCCGCCCACCCGGGTCACCATCGCCTCGATCCCCGCCACCAGCAGTTCCAGCGCGAAGTCGAAGTCCCGGTCGCGCATCTCCTGCACCGTGCCGCCGCCCCGCGCCGCCATCATGTCCGCCGACTCCTGCATGAACCCGGCGGTCTCCGGGGCGGACCCGACGGCGCTCATGGCGTGCCGGAAGTAGGCGTCCTGGGTCATGCCGGCTTCTGCGCAGCGGGCGATGAAGTGGCCCTCGACCGTGCCGAATCCGTACACGAACTGGAAGACGGCGGCGATGGCACCCGTGAGGCCCCGCGCGGGCAGGCCGGTACGGCGCAGCACGCGCTGGACGGCACGTGAGAAGGCCTGCGAGTGCGGGCCGATGTTCAGGTAGGTCCCGGCGAGCGGGGACACCCAGGGGTGGCGGACCAGCAGGGCGCGGTACTCGCCGGCCAGCATGCGCAGCTGGTCCCGCCAGTCCTCGCCGCCGGCCTCCGGGCCCCGTTCCGGATCGGGCAGGCGCAGCTCGGCGGAGGCCGCGTCGAGGGCGAGTTCGAGCAGGTCGTCCTTGGTGTCGACGTACCAGTACACCGACATCGCCGTGACGTTCAGCTCGGCGGCAAGACGCCGCATGGAGAACTTGCCCAGACCTTCCGCGTCCAGCAGCCGAACGGTCACCTCGGTGATCCGGTCCCGGTCGAGGCCTGATGGCTGCGCGGCTCGACCCGTACTACTCCGGCGCACGGCCTTACCGTCCAGCCACACGCTGGTCCGCACGGGCTTCTCGGCTGCCCTCACCATGGCCGTACCTTTCCTGAGCTTTCCAACACGGGCCATGCTAGGCGCCCCTTCAGGGGCGCGGGGAACTGCGCGATCAACCACAAACCACCAGCAGCCGCAACCGAACAGAACCCCCGAGCTCCTAGGCGACCGCGCGCACATCCACCTCTGACTCTGCCCGCTCAGCCCGCCGCAACAACACCGCCGCTACAACACCGCCCAGCAACACAGCCCCCGCCCCCACCAACTGACTGGCCTCCAAGCCGGAGGCAAACGCATCCGTAATACGCGCCCTCTCCGCAGCCGACCCCGCCTCCGCCAACGCCCCCGGCAGGGACCCCGCCGCCACAGAGACAAGCGCCGCGAACCGCGAGTTCAGCACCGCGCCGAGCACCGCGACTCCCAGCCCCTGCCCGAACTCCGCCACCGTGCCGTTGATCCCCGCCCCGACACCCGCCCTCTCCGGCGGAATCGAGCTCATGATCGCGTGGGCCATCGCCGGGCTGGCCACCGCGGCCCCCGTACCGATGAGCAGCAGGCCCAGCAACGTACCCGCGTAACCGCCGGAGGCGACCGTCGCGATGGAGACCAGGCCGCACGCCATCAGCGTCATGCCCAGCCCGATGGCGAGGGGGGTGCCGAGCCTGGCCGCCCATTTCGCCGACACGCCGGTGAAGTTGAGCGCCACGATGGCGAGCGCGAGCGGTGCCGTGCGCAGCCCGGCCTCCAGGGGGCCGTAGCCCAGCACGAACTGCATGTGCTGGGTGAGCAGGAAGAGCGACCCGCCCATCCCGAAGGTGATCAGCACCGCACCCGAGACCGCCCCCGTGAACCGGCGGTTCCTGAAGAAGTGCATGTCGAGCATGGGGTACGGGATCCGGTTCTCCCAGTACGCGAAGGCGCCCAGCACCACGACTGCGACGGTCGCCGGCACCAGCACCCGGCCGGACGTCCAGCCGTGCTCGGGCCCGGAGATGATCGCGAACACGAGCGAGGACATGCCGATCGTGGAGAGCAGGGCGCCCAGGAGGTCCGGGCGATCGCCGGTCGGGTTCCTGGACTCGGGTACGAGGGCCACGACGGCCACCAGCCCCAGTGCCGCGACCGGGATGTTGATGAGGAAGATCGCGCCCCACCAGAAGTGGTTCAGCATGAAGCCGCCGAGGAGCGGGCCGGTCGCGAACCCCAGCGAGTTCACCGCGGCCCAGATGCCGATGGCCTTCGGCTGCTCCTCGGGCGTGAAGATCTGCATCGCCACGGCGAGGGTGGTGGTCATCAGCAGCGCACCGCCGACGCCCATCCCGGCGCGGGCCGCGATCAACTGGCCGGTGCTGTCGGCGAGTCCGGCGATCAGCGAGCCGACGCCGAACAGGACAAGGCCGGCGATCAGCATCTTCTTGCGGCCGTAGCGGTCGGCCGCGCTGCCGGCGGTGAGCAACAGGCCCGACTGGACCAGCGAATACGCGTTGATCATCCACTGGATGTCGGAGGTACCGGCGCCCAACTCCCGGGTGAGGGAGGGGATCGCGACGTTCAGGACGGTGTTGTCGAGCAGCACGGTGAGCTGCGCGAGACAGATGACTCCGAGGATCAGCCAGCGTTGGGGGTGACCCTGGGACTGCTCCTTGGGGTCGGCATGGGGGGAGATAGACATGCTGTACACCGTAGAACAGCTCCTGTACGGCGTACAACAAATATAGAAATGGTGGCCCGGAGCGAGATCGCTCCGGGCCACCACCAGGGAAGGCCGGGGAGAAGAACCCTCAGCCGATACCGATCAGCTGCTGCTCGTCGGCTGGGTCAGGTCGTAGAAGGTGGCCGAACCGACCGTCACCTTCTTGAAGTTGCTCTCGACCCACGAGCTGATCTGGGACGACGTGCTCGTCGTGCTGCTGCCGCCGCCCATACCGCCGCCGGAGCCGCTGGAGATGAAGTAGTGGATCTTGCCGTCCGTCACGTACTTCTTGAACTCGGCCAGCGTCGGGGACGGGTCGGTGCCGTTGAAGCCACCGATCGCCATCACCGGGTCGCCGGTGGAGAGCTGGTAGCTCGCCGCGTTCTGGGCACCGATGGCCGCCGCGGCCCAGGTGTAGTCGTCGGCGTTCTTCTCCAGCAGGGCCTTGGCCTCGCTGGTGACGCTGGCGCCGTTGAGCAGACCGCCCACGCCACCGCCGCCGCCCATACCGCCGCCCTCACCGGTCCGACCGGTCTGGCCGCCGGGGCCACCCTGCTGGGTGTTCCCGTTGCCCTGCTGCTGGTTGCCCTGGGTGTTGCCGCCGCCGGGGAAGCCGCCGCCGGCGCCACCCGTCGGGGGCTGGCCCATGCCGCCGCCCTGGGTGTTGCCGTTGCCGTTCTGCTGACCCTGCTGGCCGCCCATACCGCCGCCGCCAGGACCGCCGCCCATACCGCCGCCACCGCCACCGCCGAACCCACCGCGACCGCCCTGGACGGACGGACCCGCCGTGACGATCGAGCCGGTGTGACCCTCGTTGAGAGTGGTGAGGGAGTACGCGGCCGGACCGGCCAGCGCCGTGACGAAGCTCAACCCGACGACCGCGAGGGCCAGTTGGCGTCCGAGCCGGTTGACGAAGATCAGGCCCAGCGCGGCGACGAGACCGCCCACCAGCACCAGCCACTTCAGCCAGGGCAGATAGTCGGAGGAACGGTTGAGGAGGACGTACCCCCAGACCGCGGTGGCCGTCGTGGCAGCCGCGAGCGTCAGTGACGCCCACATCTTGTCCCGCTCCTGCCAGAGCTGGGCCGCGCCCATGCCGACCAGCGGCGCGATGTAGGGGGCGAGGGCGACGGTGTAGTAGTCGTGGAAGATGCCCTGCATGTAGCTGAAGATCACCATGGTGATCAGCAGCGAGCCGCCCCAGAGGAGGAGGCCGGCGCGGACGGCGTCCGTGCGCTTGGCCTTGCGGCCGGCCCAGACAGCCCCGACGAGCAGGATCAGCGCGGCCGGGATCAGCCAGGAGATCTGACCGCCGCTGCCGGAGGTGAACATCCGGTCCCAGCCGGTCTCGCCCCACATTCCGGTGCCGCCTCCGCCGCCACCACCGCCGACGCTGCCGGTCTCCTCGCCGTTGATACGGCCAAGTCCGTTGTAACCAAAGGTCAGTTCGAGGAAGGAGTTGTTCTGCGAGCCACCGATGTAGGGGCGCGAGGACGCCGGCCACAGCTCGACGATCGCGACCCACCAGCCACCCGCGACGACCATCGCGAGCCCGGCGGCCAGTACCTGCCCGATGCGCTTGCGGACGCTGGTCGGGGCGAAGATCACGTACACCAGTGCCAGCACCGGCAGGATCAGGAAAGCCTGGAGCGTCTTGACCAGGAAGGCGAAACCGATCGCCGTACCGGCCCAGACCAGCCACTTCGTCTCGGCCTTCTCCATGGCGCGCTGGGTGCAGTAGACCGCGGTTGCCATGAGGAGCGCGAGGAGCGCGTCCGGGTTGTTGAAGCGGAACATCAGCACGGCGACGGGCGTCACCGCGAAGGCCGCCATCGTCAGGAGACCGGCCGTGGCGCTGAACCGGCGCCGCACGGACGCGTACAGCACACCCGCCGTGGCGACGGCCATCAGGACCTGCGGGAACAGGATCGCGAAGGAGTTGAGGCCGAAGAGCCTGACCGACAGCGCCATCGGCCAGAGGGAGGCCGGGGGCTTGTCGACCGTGATGGCGTTGGCCGAGTCGAGCGAGCCGAAGAAGAAGGCCTTCCAGGACTGGCTGCCGGCCTGAACCGCCGCCGAGTAGAAGGAGTTGGCGTATCCGGAGGCGGTGAGGTTCCAGGTGTAGAGCGCGCCGATCACCAGCAGCGTGGCGAGGAACGCGGGCCGCACCCATCGGTGGTCCTCGGGCCGCCCGCGCCACAGTCTGCGCACGAAGGGCTGCTTGGGCTCACCGGAGGAAGGCGCCGGCCCGGCCGGGCCGTGAACCGCGTCCTGCTGTACGGCAGTTGAGTCCGGCGGCGGATACGAGGGGCTCGCACCCCCCGGCCCCGAAAGGCCCGTACGGGTCGTCTGGTCGAAGTGAGTGGTCATCGCGGGTTCCTCGGATCCTGGCTGTCGTGCGGGCGCACCGGCTGGAGCCGCATGGTCGGGTCCCCCCAGGTACGGTCCGCGACATCACCGGCGCGGAACTGGTCGGTGGTGAACTGGTCGGTGGTGAACTGGTCAGTGGAGTAAGGGGAGTTGCCGTACGAGGCGTTGGCGTTGTTGGCGTTGTTGTGCGAAGCGTTGGCGTACGCGCCTGTGGTGTACGCCTGGTAGACGGGTGAGCTCGGCGTGTGCGAGGCGACCACCGTCGAGGAGGAGGAGAAGGTCGGCTCGCCGTTCTGGTCCGGGAACACCCAGGCCCTGAAGAGCAGGAACCTCAGCACCGTCGCCGCGAGGTTGGCGGCGATGAGCACCGCCAGTTCCGTGGAGTGCCCGGGGTCGCTGGTCGCCGCGCTGAGGGCGGCGAGCGAGCCACTGGTGAGGGCGAGTCCGATGCCGAACACGACCAGGCCCTGCGCCTGGTGGCGCACCGCCCCGCCCCGGCCGGTCACCCCGAAGGTCAGCCGCCGGTTGGCAGCGGTGTTCGCGACCGCGGAGACCAGCAGCGCGAGCGCGTTGGCGATCTGCGAGCCGGCGAAACCCCGGAAGGCGCTGTAGAGCACCAGGTAGAAGAGGGTCGACATACCGCCGACCACACAGAATCCGACGAGCTGGCGGGCCAGTCCCTTCGGTACGTCCTTGATGTCACGGTCGCGCGGATCGTCGCCGAAGGGCCGGGTGAGCCGGTCCAGCGGCAGCGAGCCGGTGGCAAGGGCCTTGCCCACGCGCAACACTCCCTTCAGGTCGTCGGTCGCCGTCTTGACGATGTGGACGGTCGAGTCCGGGTCGTCGACCCAGTCGACCGGCACCTCGTGGATACGCAGGCCCGCGCGCTCGGCCAGCACCAGCATCTCGGTGTCGAAGAACCAGCCGGTGTCCTCGATGAGCGGCAGCAGGATCTGGGCGACATCACGCCGGATGGCCTTGAATCCGCACTGCGCGTCCGTGAAGCGGGCCTGGAGCGAGCCACGCAGGATCAGGTTGTACGTCCGGCTGATGAACTCCCGCTTGGCACCGCGCACGACGCGCGAGGAGCGGGCGAGCCGGGAGCCGATCGCGAGGTCCGAGTGACCGGAGATCAGCGGTGCCACCAGCGGCAGCAGGGCGTTCAGGTCGGTCGACAGGTCGACGTCCATGTAGGCGAGGATCGGCGCGTCGGACGCGGACCACACGGTCCGCAGTGCTCGGCCGCGCCCCTTCTGCTCCAGCCGGAAGGACCTGACCTCCGGCAGCTCCGCCGCCAGCCGCGCCGCCACCAGGGGAGTGGTGTCCGTGGACGCGTTGTCCGCAACCGTGATGCGGAACGCGTACGGGAACGTGCGCTTGAGGTGCTCGTGGAGTCTGAGCACGCATGGCTGGAGGTCCTTCTCCTCGTTGAAGACGGGGATCACTACGTCCAGGACAGGCGTACCGGCTGCCGCGGCCGGGAGGTGCTCCCGCGCCGGCAGGGTGCCGGGAGAAGAGTCGGTTCGCATAGGACCGACTTTCGTCAGGCCCCCTGTTGCACCCATGTGGTGGCACTGTGCTGTACCTGTGAGTCCGATTGCCAGTTTGTTTCGGGGGCAAGGGCAGGCAAATGCACCGTAAAGACGGTCTGTCCGGGCACGCTGTCGACGGTCACGGCACCGCCGTGCGCGGTCGCGACGGCCTGCACGATGGCGAGCCCGAGACCGGTGGAACCGGTGCTGCGGGAGCGCGCGGTGTCGCCGCGCGCGAACCGCTCGAACACATGCGGCAACAGGTCGGCCGGGATGCCCTGTCCGTCGTCCTGCACGTCCACACACAGCCACGGGCCGCGCCGCTGCACGCGCGCGGTGACGGTCGTCCCGGGCGGAGTGTGCGTACGGGCGTTGGCGAGCAGGTTCACCAGGACCTGCTGCAACCGGGCCGCGTCCGCCGACACCAGCGCGGGCTCGTCGGGCAGGTCGAGCCGCCAGTTGTGGTCCCGCCCGGCGGCGCGCGCGTCGCTGACGGTGTCCACGACGAGGGGTACGAGGTCGGTCTGGTCGAACTGGAGCGGCCGGCCCGCGTCGAGGCGGGCGAGCAGGAGGAGATCCTCGACGAGCAGGGTCATGCGCCCCGCCTCGGACTCGATCCGCCCGAGCGCGTGCCGGGTGTCCGGCCCGGTCTCCTCGCGTCCACGTCTCGTCAGCTCGGCGTATCCGCGGATCGAGGCCAACGGCGTACGCAGCTCATGACTGGCGTCCGCGACGAACTGACGTACCCGCATCTCGCTCTGCTGGCGCGAGTGCAGGGCACCGTGCACATGGTCGAGCATCCGGTTGAGCGCGGCGCCGACCTGGCCGACCTCGGTGTGCGGGTCGGTCTCGGACTCGGCGACCCGCTCGTTGAGGGTCACCTCGCCGGTGTGCAGCGGGAGTTCGGAGACCCGGGTGGCCGTCGAGGCGACCTTGCGGAGGGGCCGCAGAGCCACTCCGACCAGGACCGTACCGGCGATTCCGGCGGCGACGAGACCGGCGGCGGTGACGCTGACCTCGACGAGGATCAGGGTGTTGATGGTCGTGGTGACGGATTCGGTGGGCAGGGCGACGTAGAAGTTGCCGCGGTCGCCGGTGACGTACTTGACGCGGTACTCACCGAGCCCGGTGATGGTGATGGTCTGCAGACTGCCGGTTTGGGAGACGGAGGCCAACTCGGCCTTCTGTGTCTCGGACAGTTCGACAGCCTGCACCTCGCTGTCGGTCGTACTCGTACTTGACTGCACCTTGGAGAAGTACGCCCGGGTGACACCGCCCTTCGCGTCGACGGCTGCGGCGACGGTGTACTCCGGCGTCCCGCCCCTCGTCACGAGGTTCGTGAGCTGCCCCTCGACGGACTGTATAACGGTGCCCGCACCGGAGGTGGTGCTGTTGCCCGTGGAGGACGTGGAATCCGTGGAGGCCGAAGGAGCTGTGGACGGCGAAGAAGTGGTCAAGCCGTTGCCACTCGGCAACCCGCCGGGCGGATTGACCTTTTTGTTCGCTTCATCCGGGCGCCCCCCGGGCGGGGGCCCGCCGGCCCGGTCCGCGGTCTCGCTGACCTGGCTGTCCAACTGCTTGTAGAGGTGCTGTTCGAGCGCAATGGTCGTCACCGTGCCCATCACCGCGCACACCACGGCGATCAGCGAGACCGCCGAGACGACGAGCCGCGTCCGCAGGGTCCGCGGCCTGCTCTGCCGCTGGGCCTTCTGCTCGGACCTGCCCAGCCTCCGCTGCCCGCCCGCTTTCCTCTTACTGCTCACCGTGCTGCCCTCCTACCGGGCTCTACTACGTCTTCCGGAGCGGCACCACCGATGACAGGGGGTCAGCCGGCGGGTTTGATCAGATATCCGGCGCCGCGCCGGGTGTGGATCATCGGCTCGCGCCCGGCGTCGATCTTCCGACGCAGGTAGGAGATGTACAGCTCGACGACGTTCGCCTGGCCGCCGAAGTCGTACGACCACACGCGGTCGAGTATCTGCGCCTTGCTGAGCACGCGCCGCGGATTGCGCATCAGGAAGCGCAGCAGCTCGAACTCTGTCGCGGTGAGGTGGATGCCGTCCCCGGCCCGCGACACCTCGTGGCTGTCCTCGTCGAGGGTGAGGTCACCGACGACCAGGACGGAGTCGGAGCGGCGGTCGGCCGCGCCGGAGCGCCGGATCAGGCCGCGCAGTCGTGCCACGACCTCTTCGAGACTGAAGGGCTTGGTGACGTAGTCGTCGCCGCCGGCGGTGAGGCCCGCGATCCGGTCCTCGACGGCGTCCTTCGCCGTCAGGAACAGCACGGGTACCTCGGGCAGCTCGCGCCGCAGCCGGCCGAGGACGGTGAGGCCGTCCATGTCGGGCAGCATCATGTCGAGAACGACGGCGTCGGGCCGGAACTCTCGCGCGGTCTGCACCGCACCCGTTCCGTCACCCGCGCTGCGGATCTGCCAGCCTTCGTAGCGGAGGGCCATGGACAGCAGCTCGGTGATCGACAGCTCGTCGTCCACCACAAGCACTCGGACGGGGCTCCCGTCCGGCCTCAGCAGTTCGGTGCGCCCCTGGGGCGAGGTCGTGGTCATAGCGGAAACCTTGTCGGTGTCCTCTGAGAGCAAGCTTTCTGGAACCTGTGATTTTCCTGAGAAACTCACAGGCACCTCTCAGGGAAGCCCTGGGAATTCCGGCCCCGGGAAGCCCGGAAAGCAGGGGTGGAACCATGTGCCGGGCGACCCCGAATCCCTCTCCGACCTGTACGTTTACCGACCGCACGGACCGTCGGACCGGCCCCTGGGAAGCTCCTGAGACAGCCCTCGGGCATCCTGTGCGTCGCCTGGGCGAACCTGATCGAAAGTTACGCACCCCACTGCCGAACGCCCGATTCATCCCCTTCGGCCGCCTCTTCTCATCCCGAAATCACGCCGATGTCAGGCCCTCCTCATCCGTACCCGCCAGCCCGAACAGCCGCGCCCCGTTGTCGTGACAGACGGCCCGCAGCCAGTCGTCGCCGAGGCCCAGCCGCTCCAGGGCGTGCAACTGGTGGACGTACGGATACGGGATGTTCGGGAAGTCCGAGCCGAGCAGAACGCGGTCGCCGAGGTCCGCCAGCCGGGGGAGTTCGGGCCGGGGGAACGGGGCCATCCGCTCCGAGAAGTCGGTGAACGCCATCGTCGTGTCCAGCCGCACCTCGTCGTACCGCTCGGCCAGGCCGAGGAAGTCCCCGTACTCGGGCAGGCCCATGTGCGCGACGACCAGCCTCAGCCGGGGATGCCGGGCCAGCACACGCTCGATCGGTTCGGGTCCGGTGTGCTTGCCGGGCGCCGGACCGGAGCCGCAGTGGATCACCACGGGTGTCCCGGCCTCGGCGAGCAGTCCCCAGGCCGGGTCGAGGAGTTCGTCGGCCGGGTCGTACGCCCCCACCTGCACATGCGCCTTGAAGACGCGCGCGCCGGACTCGACGGCCTCCCGGACGTACGCTTCGACGCCCGGCTCGGGGAACAGCGTCGAGGTGTGCAGACAGTCGGGGGTACGGCCCGCGAAGTCGGTGGCCCACTGGTTGAGCCACTGGGCCATGCCCGCCTTGTGCGGGTAGAGCATGGCGGTGAAGGCCCGCGCCCCGAACTCCCGGATCAGTGCGAGCCGTTCGTCCTCCTCCAGCCGGTAGGTGATCGGCCACTCGATGCCGTTGTCCACCGAACCGACGGCGTCGAAGTAGGCCCAGACCTTGCGCAGGACACGCTCGGGCATGAAGTGCGTGTGCACATCGACGAGGCCGGGCAGCCCGAGCCGCGTCCAGAACCGCCGGACCTCGGTGATCTCACCGTCGACGTCGGCGTCGGCGTTTCCGTCCGCCGAGGCTTCCCGCATGCCGTCCACCGCCACCCCTCTCACCGTGAATCCCTGTATGCCGTCGTCGCGTGGAGTCGGGGCTCAGAACAACCCGTCCTGCACCCCCGCCGACTCCTTCGCTCCCTTGAACTCCCTTACCGGAACGGTAAGCCCACCGTCCCCGACGGGTACCAGCTCCCACCCGGTCATCAGCCTGGTGTCCAGCACCACCACACTTCTTCCGCCTCCCGGTTCGTTCCCCCGCCCGTCCTCGACCGCGAGATGCAGATCGGGCCCGGCCGCCGCCACCAGCTCGCCCCCGACGACACCCCCCGCGACCAGCTCGCTCACCGCACCCACGGCCGACGCCAACCCCGTCAGCTCAGCCAGCCCTGTCAGCCCGAACGCTTCGACATGGTCGACGACTTGGCAGGACGCCCGCTCCAGGGACTCCGGCCAGCCACCCAGCCCCACCGCCCGGGCGTGCAGGCCCTCGACCTCGGCGGCCCGCTCCGCCGCCGATCCCGGCAGCGCGGCCCGCACCGCCCGCTTGTCCGCGTACGGAATCCGGTCCGGGACCCCGAGCGCGGCGCGCAGCAGCTCCTCCGTACGCCGGGCGGCCATCAACGGGCCGACTCCCAGCCAACTGAAGGCGACGGCACCCTGCTCAAGCAGCCGCGCCGAGCCCCGCTCCAGTGCCGTGATGCCGACCTTGGTCATCCCGGGCCCGAACCACGCCAGATATACGTGATAGGGCCGTGGATCGTCCGCGATCGTGTCGGCGGCGACCGAGTGCGCCCGGTCCAGCCGCGCACACTCCTCGCACCGGGCCCCCGTGCTCCGCCCCGACACCACCGCCCGTATCGGACAGGCGTTCCCCCGTGCTCCCACACATGTCCGTACGCCCCCTTCCGTGACCCCGAAGGCCACCCTCTTCCCCCAGGTCAGCGCGCTACCGCGCCCACCGGCCCACCGCAGCACGGGACCGTCCGCCGTCCATCGCAGCCCCGAGCATCTCCACGCCTGTGCCATCCCTTGCGAGATTACGGGGTACCACTGACAACGCGCCTTCGGGCGTCAAATGCGCAGGTCAGAAGGGTTAGTAGGGGTCAGACACGTTCCGGAAGGGCGTCGGCGCCCTCGGCGGCAACGGCCGTACGGCTCATACTGCCCGCCCGCCGCTCCCGCCCCGCCAGCCGGCACCCCACGCACCCCGAGTGCCCGGCCTTCGCCGAGTGGTCCCGCTTCCGCATCGGCCACTCCCCGACGGGCCGCACACCCGGCGGCTTCCCCCACCCGGCGAGATGCAGTGTCCAGGTGACCAGGAGAGCGACCGCCGATATCGCCGTGCCGCCCACCACCGCGAGAACCGAGGTCGTGCAGACCCCCAGCCCCAGCACACAGGACCCGACGGTCGCGATGGCGGTGCCGGTCCAGCCTGCGACGGTGTGTCCCTCGTCGTATGTGCTCACGTCCGCACTCCCCAGTAGAATCGAGAATCTCTCACGCCGTAAGTAGTTTAGACACAAAATCTCTCACGAGCTAAGGCAATTCGCGATGCACGGCACGCCCGACACCCCCGGCACACCGGGCGGCACACCTCGCCCGCCCGCGACCGCCGCCCAGATGCTCAAGGAGATGGACCACACCATCGCGACGCACCTGCTCAGCCAGCAGGAGATGGCGCGCCGCCTCAACATGAACGTCACGGACATCACCTGCTTCGCCTACGTCCTGGAAGCGGGCGAGGACCTGCTCACCGCCGGCGACCTGGCCGAGCGCGCGCACGTCACCACGGGCGCCGTCACCGGAATCCTCAACCGCCTCGAACGCGCGGGCTACATCACCCGCCGCCCCGACCCCAGCGACCGCCGCCGGGTACGCGTGGCCGCCGAACCGGCCGCCGTCGCCCGGGCATACGCCCTCTACGAGCCCTACTACGCCCGCCTGGCCACCCTCATCGCCGACTACTCCCCCGACGAAGTCGCCGTGCTGGCCGACTGGTTCACACGCCAGGGCAAGCTGGCCCGGGACTACATGGACGAGATCCGCGGGACGGACATCTGAACGGGGCCTCGGGAGAGGGCGCGGAGAAGGCCGGGAAAGAGGTCAGCTCTGCTTCGGCTGACGCCACACCAGCGTGTACCGCCAGAAGAGCCGCCGCCGCACCCGGCACCCGGGCAGCACCCGCCGCGCCTCCCTCACCACCTCACCGAACCCCATCTCCGCAGCCCGCGTCCGCGCGGTCATCGAAACCGGCCGGGACGCCGGCCTCCCCCTGTTCTTCACCCAGGCCATGAGGAGGTTCGCCGGAATGGCGAGGCCTCCGAGCAGATGATCGACAGGACTCTCGGCCCGTGCCAGCCCAACGACAACCAGCGTCCCGCCGGGTGCCAGTTGCCGCCGGAAGAGCGCGAGCGCGTCGGCGTAGGGAAGGTGGTGAACGACGGCGACACAGGTGATGACGTCGTACGAACCGTCCTGTCCGTCGGAGAACCCGGTCATCGCGTCCGCGGCGGCGAACGTGACGGGGAGCGTGGGGGAAGTGAGTTCCCGGGCCCGGTGGACGATCGCGGGATCAGAGTCGACCCCGAGCACCGACGACGTACTCCGCCCGGCCAGCAACCGCACCAGGTCACCGCTGCCGCACCCGACATCCACAGCACGCCCGTACCGCCTCGGCAACTGCCGCAGGATCCACGGGTGGTAGTGGGCGTTGTGGTCCCAGGGCCGGGCGGCATGAAATCGCTCAAGTGCGCGCAGCACGAACGGCGGCAAGATCGTCATCCGGCAATCCTGACGACGCCAGGGCAAGCGGACAACGGCTCAGGGCTCAGGGCAACCGCAGATGCCCCGCGCCTGAAGATGACCAGAGACCCCGAGCCCCCGAGACGCAGGGGCTCACAGGCTCACAGGCCTGTTGGCGTCGGATCAGCTGCCCGGTGAAGCTCACCTCTCGGGGCCGGTGTACTCGGCGCCCGCCGCGCCTCTGTTCTCGTACCGGGCACAACTTCCATATGCCTTGTGTGTCTACTCCATGCGCGTACGCGCCACCGCCCACGTGCCGAAGGGATCACCGTCCGAGGCGCGCGTGTCGGCGGAACTGCTGGAATCGCACGAAGCTCAGAAGAGAGAAGGACGGCAGCTTGTAGGCGAGCGTGTCACCCGACTTCGTGATCATGAAGAGTGACCCTCGCGAGGCGTAGTCAGGCAGGTTGAGCCCCATGGGGGCGACCACGGCCTTCGCCTGCCGCCAGGCAACGGAGTAGCTGTCGTTCCCCTCCAGGGTCGCGGGCATGTAGAAGACGCACTTGTGCAGCAGGCCCGCTCGGTGGAGCAAATCGATCTCCCACTGCGTTCCCGGGAAATCCAGCGGCACCACGACGATCAGCTCGGCGGGCCCGACAAGCTCGGCAACGAGGTCACGCCAAGTCTCCTCGGTAGCCGTGATCTTGCCCGTAGAAGGCACATGGAGCGGAACGAAGGAGACCGGCGGAATCGTCTCGACGGCCCGCGCGAAGCCAGACACCATGGCGCCTGCCTCACCGACGGCGACGATCGGCCGATGGCTCGGGAGTGACGCTGCCAATACGGCTTCGAAGTCTTGCTGAATGTTCGCGACATCGTGACCGTCGCCGGAATGCATGACCCCGTTCATGAGGGTGGCGAGCCTGTCCGCTGTGGCAAACGGCCGCAGGTACAGGCTGTATGCAGGGGTACGTCCGGCACGGACCCATTCCCCCAACCGCTGAGCCCTGCGATCCCTCACTCTCTGCCGGGCACGGTTCTCCAGGTTGATCAGGCCGAATATCGGCGTGGAGACAAAGATCGACACGAGGTAGCCGAAGAGGAAACTCAGAATGAACCCAGACCCGAGCGCGACCACCGCAGCAACCGGATAGGCCACCAGCTTGATCAGAAGGGGTAGCCCGGTCAGCCAGTCCGCACCGAAAAGAAACCGGAAAGGCATGAACGGGAGGTACATCAGGAATACGGAGCCACGTAGCAGCTCGGTGTGTGCTGCGGAGATCAGCACAACAGCGAACAGTCCCGACCGCGCCAGCGGGCCCAAGTTCACCGGCAGGAACAGCAGTACAAGCACTGCGGCGAGCATCACGTACAGGAACCGCACATCGAGCAAGGAACCGACCGCGAGCACTGTCACCGAAGGCAACAGGAGATAGCCACTGGCCACGACCCGGGCTCCCACCGCACTGACCGCCGTCATGATCCTGAGGATAGATAAGAGGAAGTCACCGAGGAACCCGATTCCGAGAATTGGAAGCTCGGCACTCCACTTCGGGCCCGCGAAGACAAACCTGCGGGCGAGCGACGCATCACCCCGGGCATTCAAGTCCGAGATCCCACAAGTCAATTCCCTGCAAGCTCTGAGAACAGCAGAACGATTCACCACGTTGCGAACATGATGCCGAACATGGTCACGTAGACGGCAGCGAACTTCCCGGAACCCATTGCTCCACGTGACCCACTGGCCAATAACGAAGGGCTCCGACGGAGGCGTTCTGGCCCACGATCACCAGCGCGCCACCAAACTTCACGGTCAGCTTGTCGAAGACGGCCCGAAGTTTCGGCTCGCCGGTGGGCAGTTGGCTGTCGAGGGCATTCTTCCCAGCCGAGGAGGGGCCGGAGAAATGGAGTGGAATACCCACGGCGAGCGAGAGATCCACACAAACAAGTGGGTGGTCTGTTTCTGGCGCACATCCGGCAGCCTGACGGGGCCAGGTGGGAGTACCACGTCGTTCGCCTCCGGCACCTGGCCGTGGCGGCCGTGGTCAACGACCGCCAGGAGGTGCTGATGATGTGGCGGCACCGCTTCATCACGGACTCGTGGGTCTGGGCGTTGCCCATGGACCTGGTCGAGGACAGCGGCTCCCTCGCCGGCCTCCTGTACGTACTCATGGACGAAGCGATCCACTGACCGGCAGGAAAAGTCCCGTAGCCGTGCCTCGAAGGCCAGGGCTACGTCTCGCTTCCTCTTGGTCCAGTTGCGCACGGGCCAGCCAGAACGCGTGAACGCCCGCCCACGTTGGCTGCTGCTGTTCTCCCGCCGCAGAGCATCCGCGATCAAGAACTCGACGGTCGCGGCCTCCCCGAGTCGGCCGTGAGCAATCGAACCTCGTACACCGTGACTGGAGACAGGGCCCGGGCGCGCTGATGTCATCCGTGTACGTCAAAGGCCCCGCCGGTTTACCCGGCGGGGCCTTTGACCTGTGTGCACTCGGCAGGATTCGAACCTGCAACCTTCTGATCCGTAGTCAGATGCTCTATCCGTTAAGCTACGAGTGCTTGTGTCTTCTGTTGTGTTTGCTCTTCCTTCCGGGTTTTTCTACCCGGTCGGCGTTGCGGGAACAACATTACATGACTGGCGGCGTGAGGTGAAATCCGTTTGCCTCACCCTGTCTGACCTGCGAAAACGACCGTTCGGGGCCTGTTGGAGCTCCTGGAACGACCGAAGCCCCGGTCGTCATGACCAGGGCTTCGGGACGAGGTGCGGAGGCGGAGGGATTTGAACCCTCGATGGGATGTAAGTCCCAAACCGCATTAGCAGTGCGGCGCCATAGACCGGACTAGGCGACGCCTCCAGCACAACCTCCCGCGCGAGCGCGAGTGGTGCGTGCAGATGATGACACAGACGAGCGCGGTGTCACCAATCGCCTCCCACGGTACTAGGCAGGTGGGGCGCAGGGCAAAGCCGTTCTGCCGACCGATGCCGACCGATGCCGTGCGGTGGCACGGGTGCTGCCCGGTGCTTCCCCGACCCCGCTCCTTGCCACCTGCCCTCGCCCTCTGCCTCCTGCCCCCTGCCCCCTGCCCCGCTCGCGCAACGTCCTCCGGCGTCAGGCGTTAGTCAGGTCATGTTCAAGGTCAACGCTCATGCCCCTCGCGCCCTCCGCCGCCTCGTCTTCGCCGCCACCGCCGGCGTCTCCCTCGCCGCGGCCTCCTTCTCCGCCGTGCCCTCGGCCGCGTACGCCGACACGGGCCCCCAGGCCCGCCCCTTCACGCCCTTCGCGCCCCTCCTCACTCCCATGGGACGCGCCTCCGACCGCCTCACCGTCACCGTCCGCGGCACCGGTGGGCGCGGGGACGGGCGGTTCGAGTTGGCCTGTCATCCCGGGAGCGGCAGTCATCCCGACGTCGACGGAGCCTGCGGGTCGCTCGACCGGGGGGCGCGGTGGGGGAAGGACCCGTTCGCCCCCGTGTCCCCCGACAGCGTCTGCACGATGATGTACGGAGGTCCGGCGACCGCACACGTGACCGGGACCTGGGCCGGGCGTCCCGTCGATGCCACGTTCGACCGCAGCAACGGGTGCCAGATGGACCGCTGGAACCGGCTCGTACCGCTGCTGCCCGATCTTCGGTGAGCCCCCGCCGAGCTCCCCGGCCAGGCTTCTGACCGGCGCGGCAAGGCATCCGAGGGCTCTCACACCACAGTCACAGGAGCCCCGTAGCGCATATGTGGTGTGAAAGGCGCCGTCACAGCCTCTCTGTCACTTCGTCGTGCGACCTCCCTCTCATCCGGCGTCGCGAGCGCAACCACTGCCCTTAGACTCCCTCGCGTGACACGTTGCGGGCCGGTAGGCAAGATGGCGCCCGCGGTAGGCAAGGTGCGGTAACAGGGAGGAAGCGTCTCGTGAGCAGCAGGCCATCCCGAGGCGCTGCTCGCCTCGCAGCCATACTCGACGCGCTGCCCGATGCGTTGGTGCTGGTCAACGCCAACGGGACCGTCGTCAACGCCAATACGATCGCCCTCGGGGCCTTCGAGACGCCGGGCACAGCCCTCGTCGGGCGCGGGCTGCTCGATCTGCTGCCGGAGTTCGACTCCCGGCTGATCCCGGGCACCATGCGGCGGCCCGATTCCATGGACCCGCACGGGCAGACCAAGCCGACCCGGATGATCGCCCGGCGGACGGACGGGAGCGAGTTTCCCGTCGAGGTCACCAGTGCGAATCTTGAGAACGGCCAGCAGGCGTACGACAGCTACGGCTACACCAATGACGAGCTGCTCATGCTCGTCGTACGGGATCTGTCGGGCACCGTCGACACCGAGGCCGAACTCGCGCGTTCGCAACGCCAGACCGAGATGATCCTGCGCGCCGCCGCGGAAGGGGTCGTCGGGACGGACACCGAGGGGCGGGTCGTTCTCGTCAATCCGGCCGCCGCCCAGATACTCGGTTACCGGGCCAGCGATCTCGGCGGGCGCGAGTTGCACACGCTCGTCCTGCACTCGCGTGCCGACGGCGAGCCCTTCCCGTACGGCGAGTCGCCGCTCGCCGACACCCTGCGGTCCGGGCGCAAGCACCGGGTGCGCGGGCAGGTGCTGTGGTCCAAGAGCGGGGACCCGGTCTCCGTCGATCTGACGACCGCGCCCGTGCGGGACGGCGACCAGCTCGTCGGCGCCGTGATGACCTTCACCGACCGGCGTCCGTACGACTCCCTCGCCGAGGAGAAGGACGCCGCCGACAAGCTGCACGAGGAGGAGCTGGAGCGGGTCGCCGAGGAGCACGCCTCCGAGCTCACCGCCCTGCGCCAGCAGCACGTCACCGAGATCGAGCAGCTGCGCGAGGAGCACGAGGAGGAACTCGCCGCGGGTGAGGACCGGTACGCGGCGCTCGCGGAGCGCGAGAAGGACCGGTACGAGGCCCTGGCCGGACGGCAGGAGCAGTTGCTCGTGCTGCTCGGACGTTCGCTGCGCGGCCCCCTCGACGAGCTGCGCCGCGAACTGGCCACCCTCGCCGCCGACGACGCCGGGCAGCTGTGGCCCGAGGCCAACCAGGTGCTGCACCATCTGTCGGCCGGTTACTCGCGCATCACCACATTGGTCGACAACGTCCTCTCCTACCAGCGGCTCGACACGGGCGTCGACTCCATCACCCGTACGAAGGTGATGCTCGACGCGGTCGTCGCCGCCGGTGTCGACGGGGCCGTCGAACTGATCGGGCCCGGGCGCGTCCAGTTCGCCGTGCACGCGCCGCCCATAGAGGCAGAGGTCGACCCGCAGCGCCTGGCCACCGCCCTGGCGCACCTCGTCGCGGACGTCGCCGGCGTCGACGCGACCGGCAATTCACCCGCCTCCGCCGGCGGTTACATGGACAACACGGTCGTCGTGGCCGCCGCGCAGCGCGGTGAGGTCGTACGGATCGAGGTGCGCGGCCCGTATACCGGGGGAGACCCGGTCCACGAGCCGATCGTGCGCGGGATCGTGCGCGCCCACGGCGGAGTGCTCCAGACGCACGAGGTGCCGGGCATGAGCGGCAGTGCGTACGTCCTTGAGGTGCCCATCGGGGGTGGGGCGGGCGCGGTGGCGGCCGAGGCCGAGGCCGAGGTCCCGCAGGCGGGTGTCGGCGCCGAGCTCGCCGTTCCCGAGCAGGCAGCGGGCGGCGGCGACAGCAACGGCAACAGCGGTGTCAGCGGGCGGCGACGGGCGCGGCGGTCGTCTGTGGACGCCTTCCTGGAGGCCGACGTTCCGGAAGCCGCCGCCGAGGCCGACGTCGAGTCCGGTGACTCCTCCGGCAACGAGGCGGTCGCGCCCACCGGGCGGCGGCGGAGGCGTGCGGCCGAGGAGGCCGCCGTGGCTTCCGCGCCCGCCCCCCAGGCCCAGCCTCAGCCTCAGGAAGTGCAGCCCACGGCCGAGGGTGACGGCGGTACGGGGCGTCGGCGTGGTCGGCCCAGCCCCGCCGACGCGGGCGACGCGAACGGTGGCGACGGTGTCTCCTCCGGCGCCGTCGTCATGGCGGGCGAGTACGGCGCGGGCACCGCTGCCGCAGGAACCGGCCTGGGCGGGACGGTGCCGCCTCAGGGCGTGCCCGGCGCGCCGGGTCGGCGCGGCGGAGGCGAGCAGCACGCGTTGCCATCCGGGCAGCCCGCGCTGCCCGCGGCTCCTTCCGGGGCCATCGGCGCGGAGGGTGGCGCCGACGACGGTGCGGACGGGCAGCCCACAGGGCGTCGACGCCGGGCCTTGGCGGCCGCGGCCGAGCGCGGCGCGGCGCAGGAGGCGGGCCCCCGTCCGGTGTTCGCCCTGCCGCCGGCGGAGGCCGACCGGACGACCGACGAAAGCTCCGCCGCGGTGCCCGCCGGGCCTGTCGGCGACCGGTTCGACGACGGTGGCCGGCATGACGGGCTCATGCACGATCCCGACGACGACCACACCCCGCCCCAGCCCCACCCGACCTCCGCTCCGACCGGTCGCCGCCGTGCGCGCCAGGCCCCGGAGCAGCCGGGCGTCGTGCCTCCGGGCGGGATTCCCGGCCAGGCGGTTCCCGTGCAGGCGGCTCCGGCGCAGGCAACGGCCGCCCAGGCCGCCACCGGCCCACAGGGCGGCGTGCCGGGACAGGGGCAGGCCATGCCCGGACAGGCAGTTCCCGCCACACAGGTCGCGCAGAACGCGCAGGCCTCGCAGGTCGCACAGGCCATGCCCGGACAGGCAGTTCCGGCTCAGGGACTTCCCGCGCAGTCGGCGCTGGGACAGCCGGTCGCACAGCCCGTCCCCGGTCAGCCGCTCCCCGGTCAGCCCGTCCCGGCACAGGGCATCCAGGGCCAGCAGGTTCCCCAGCAGGTTCCGCAGCAGGCCCCCCAGTCCGTTCCTCAGGCCCAGCCCCAGCCCCAGCAGGTCCCGGCGCAGGGTATGGCCCCCCAGGGCGCACTCGGCCAGGGGCTCGCCCCCGGCCAGGCGATCCCCGCTCAGGCCGCCCCCGCCGCCCAGCCCCAGCCCTGGCCCCCGGCCGACGACGCGACCCCGGACGCCGGCACCGCCGTAGCGCCGCACCCGAACAACCCGGCCGCTGCTCCTGGCGTCGCCCCCGCGCCCCAGGCGGCAGCCGCTCCCCTCCCGCCCGAGCGGGTCGCGCAGCCACGGCTGGGGCAGGCGCTGCCCGCCGAGGCCGCCGCCGCGCCGGTCGACCCGAACTCGACGCAGGGGCGGGCGATCAGCGTGCGGACGCTCGGGCAGGGTGTGCCGTTCACCCGGCAGGCGGCGCAGGTACAGACACCGGGCCAGCCGCAGACGGCGACGCCTCCGCACGGCACCAACGGCTCGAACGGCTCCGGCCGTCGCCGCAAGCTCGGTACCCGGCCCGAGCCCGCCGGCCAGCCGGAGACGACGGCCCGCCCGCACCCCCAGACAGGCCAGGCCGCCCCCGCCGCGCCGGTCCCGGCTCAGCCCTCCCTGGCCGGCCAGGCGCCCCTGCCGGGCCAGCCGTCCCTCGCCGGGCAAGCACCGCTCGCCCAGGCGCCGTTGCCCACGCAGCCCTCGCTCGCCGGGCAGACCCAGCTCGCCCCGGGCACTCCCCGGCTTCCCGGGTTCACCGAGGGGGCCGGGCGCTCGTACGCCATAGGAGCACCGGACGAGAACGCCGCCGAGGGGCCCGAGCCGCTCGACGGGCCCGGCGGAGCCGTCGAGGTCTCCGACCAGCCGCAGCCCCGGCCCATGGACGACGAGCTGCCGCCGGAGCCGCTGGACAACCCGCGTCGGCTGCTGGTGTGGCCCGCGCCGGACGTCACCACTCAGCAGGCGCTCAGCGACCGCGGGTACCGGCCCGTCATCGTGCACTCGCGCGAGGAGGTCAACGCACAGATCGCGGCCTTCCCGGCGGCGCTGTTCGTCGATCCGCTGACCGGGCCGATCACCCGGACCGCCCTGCAGTCGCTGCGCCAGGCCGCCGTGGCCGCCGAGGTTCCGGTGCTGGTGACGGCCGGACTCGGGCAGGCGACGCGCGAGGCGGCGTACGGCGCCGATCCCGCCGTACTCCTGAAGGCGCTCGCCCCGCGTGACAGTGAGCAGCATCCGCCGCGGGTCCTGCTCATCGAGGAGCACGCGGAGATCGCGCTCGCGCTGACGGCGACGCTGGAGCGGCGCGGGATGCAGGTCGCGCGGGCCGCGAGCGACGCCGACGCGGTCACCCTGGCCTCGCAGTTGCGGCCGAACCTGGTGGTCATGGACCTGCTTCAGGTAAAGCGTCGCAGGGCCGGAATCGTGGACTGGCTGCGGGCGAACGGGCAGTTGAACCGCACCCCGCTGGTCGTCTACACGGCCGCCGTCGACCAGGCCGACCTGCCGAGGCTCGCTTCTGGCGAGACGGTGCTGTTCCTCGCCGAACGGTCCACCAGTACCGAGGTGCAGAGCCGGATCGTCGATCTGCTCGCGCGTATCGGAACCAATTGACGGCCCGGATCAACAGCGCTAATCGGCTTATTACGTATACGGGTTGGGGCATGTTTCACGTGAAACATGCCCCAACCCGTACGTCGGCCTCAGTCGGCCGTCAGAGCTTGGTGACGTCCAACTCGCCCTCCGCGTACTGCTTGCGGAGCACCTTCTTGTCGAACTTGCCCACGCTCGTCTTCGGTACCGACTCGATGATCGTCCAGCGCTCCGGGAGCTGCCACTTGGCGATCTTGCCCTCGGTGGCGAGGAAGGCGCGCAGGGACTCGAAGTCGGCGGTGGAGCCCTCCGACAGCACGACGGTGGCCAGCGGGCGCTCGCCCCACTTGTCGTCGGGGACGGCCACGACGGCCGCCTCCATGACGTCCGGGTGGGCCATGAGGGCGTTCTCCAGGTCGACGGAGGAGATCCACTCGCCGCCGGACTTGATGACGTCCTTGGCGCGGTCGGTGAGCGTCAGGAAGCCGTCCGGGCTGATGGTGCCCACGTCGCCCGTCTTGAGCCAGCCGTCCTCGCTGAACTTGTCGGCGGGGCGCAGGGGTTCACCGTCGGGGCCGTTGTAGTAGGAGCCCGCAATCCACGGGCCGCGCACCTCCAGCTCGCCGGCCGATTCGCCGTCCCAGGGGAGACGTTCGCCACCGGGGCCGCTCAGCCGGGCCTCGACGCTCGCCGGGAAACGGCCCTGCGTGATGCGGTACGCGAACTCCGCGTCCGTACCCACCGCATGGGCCGGCGGACGGGCGATCGTGCCGAGCGGGGAGGTCTCCGTCATGCCCCAGGCGTGGCAGACGCGCATGCCCAGCTTGTCGAAGGCCGCCATCAGGGCGGGCGGGCAGGCGGCGCCGCCGATGGTGACCTGGGTGAGGGACGAGACGTCCCGGGGGTTCGCGGTGAGCTCCAGGAGGAGGCCCTGCCAGATGGTGGGGACGGCGGCGGCGTGGGTCGGCCGTTCCTTCTCGATCATCTCGGCGAGCGGGGCGGGCTGGAGGAACCGGTCCGGCATCAGCATGTTGACGCCGGTCATGAAGGTCGCGTGGGGCAGTCCCCAGGCGTTGACGTGGAACTGGGGGACCACGACGAGGGAGGTGTCCTCGTCGGTCAGGCCCATGGACTGCGCCATGTTGACCTGGAGGGAGTGCAGGTAGATGGAGCGGTGACTGAACACCACGCCCTTGGGGTCGCCCGTCGTGCCGGAGGTGTAACACATGGCCGCGGCCGCGCGTTCGTCGAGCTCGGGCCAGTCGTAGCCGGTCGGCTTCCCGGCGACGAGGTCCTCGTACTCGTGCACCTGCGCGTGCGAACCGGCGAGGGCGGAACGGTCACCGGGGCCGGAGATCACGACATGCTCGACCGTCTTGAGGTGCGGGAGCAGCGGGGCGAGCAGCGGCAGCAGCGAACCGTTGGCGATGATCACCTTGTCGGCGGCGTGGTTGACGATCCAGGCCAACTGCTCAGGAGGCAGCCGCAGGTTGAGGGTGTGCAGGACCGCGCCCATGGACGGGATCGCGAAGTAGGCCTCGACGTGCTCGGAGTTGTTCCACATCAGCGTGGCCACGCGGTCGTCGCCGACGACTCCCAGGTCGTCGCGCAGGGCGTGTGCGAGTTGCGCCGACCGGGCTCCGATCTCGGCGAAGGAGCGGCGCTGCGGTTCGGCCTCGCCGGTCCAGGTGATGACCTTCGAGTCGCCGTGGATCGTCGACCCATGGGTCAGGATCCTTGAGATCAGCAGCGGTACGTCCTGCATGGTGCTCAGCACGGCGTCCTCCCGGGGCTTCATTGCCTACTCGGTGGTAAAGGTTGTGCTGATTCTGCGCACATACCGAGCGGTACGTCACTAGGAGAGAGTGATCGATCAGATCACGTCCTGCCTCGGGAACTACCGGCGATCACCATAGGTTCCCCTTCGGCGACCAACAGACGGAGCTTGGGGGAGCTTGGTGGAGCCTGGCGGAGCTATTTGGCCAGCACCAGCTCGGGGTCCTCGCGCAGCTTGCCGAGCGCCCGTGAGACGGCCGACTTGACCGTGCCCACCGAGACCCCGAGCACCTCGGCCGTCTGGACCTCGCTCAGGTCCTCGTAGTACCGCAGCACCACCATCGCCCGCTGCCGCGCCGGCAGTTTCATGATCGCGCGCCACATCGCGTCGTGCAGCACCTGCTGGTCCGCCGGATCGCCGACCGGCGCCCCCTCGGGCTCGGGCAGCTCGTCGCAGACGAACTCGTCGACCTTCCGCTTCCGCCACTGCGACGTCCGCGTGTTCAGCAGCGCCCGGCGGACATAGCCGTCCAGCGCGCGGTGGTCCTCGATCCGCTCCCACGCGACGTACGTCTTGGTCAGCGCGGTCTGCAGCAGGTCCTCCGCGTCGCTCGGATTGGCGGTGAGCGACCGCGCGGTACGCAGCAGCACCGGACGGCGGGCCTTCACGTACGACGAGAACGAGGGGTACGAGGTGTAGGACGCGAACGACAGGGTCTGCGTCGCCGGCGTAGCCGCGTTCGAAGCGCTGGTGCAGACGAGTGTGGTCATGGCTCTACGCTAGGTTCGCCCCCTACTCCGGCGGATCGGCCGCAGGTCCCGAAGCCACGTCCGCCTCAGGTTGTAGGAAGGGGGCTGCCTCCACCTCCTGAAGGTGGAGGCCGAGTACGGGACTATGAGGGTTCAACCCTGAGGGGTCGTACGGCGGTGGTACGGAGGCTCCTCCTCCGGTAGTAGAGGGAACCGCGGGCCCAGCGGCCGGCCAGACGCTCGCACTCACCCGGCACCCTCCAGCACCAACCCCGATGTCGGCACCCCCGTCCCTGCCGTGACCAGCACTCTTTCCGCACCCGGCACCTGGTTGACGGAGGTCCCGCGAAGCTGTCGTACCGCCTCCGCGATGCCGTTCATACCGTGCAGGTACGCCTCCCCGAGCTGACCTCCGTGCGTGTTCAGGGGCAGCCCCTCGGCCGCGACGAAATCCGCCGCCTCACCCGGCGCGCAGAAGCCGAACTCCTCCAGCTGCATCAGCACGAACGGCGTGAAGTGGTCGTACAGGATGGCGACGTCGATGTCGGCCGGGCCCACCCCTGCGGTCCGCCACAGCTGGCGGGCCACGACACCCATCTCCGGGAGCCCGGTGAGGTCGTCGCGGTAGAAGCTCGTCATCTGCTCCTGAGCGCGCCCCGCGCCCTGGGCCGCCGCCGCGACGACGACAGGTGACCGCCGCAGCTCGCGCGCCCGTTCGACGGACGTGACGACGACCGCCTGACCGCCGTCCGTCTCCTGGCAGCAGTCGAGCAGCCGCAGGGGCTCGGCGATCCAGCGCGAGGCCGCGTGGTCGGCGAGGGTGATGGGACGGCCGTGGAACCAGGCCGCCGGATTGGTCGCCGCGTACTTCCGGCCACGGACGGCGACCTGCCCGAACGCCTCCGCCGACAGCCCGTACGCGTACAGGTACCGCTGCGCCGCCATCGCCACCCAGGAGGCGGGCGTGAGCAGCCCGAACGGCAGCGACCAGCCGAGCGCCACCCCTTCGGCCGACGGCTCCCGCCGCTGCACCCCCGACCCGAACCGCCGTCCCGACCGCTCGTTGAAGGCCCGGTAACAGACGACGACCTCGGCCACCCCGGCGGCGACGGCGAGCGCGGCCTGCTGGACGGTGGCGCAGGCGGCGCCCCCGCCGTAGTGGACCCGGGAGAAGAAGGACAGCTCCCCGATCCCGGCGGCCTGCGCGACGGTGATCTCCGGGCTGGTGTCCATGGTGAACGTGACCATGCCGTCCACATCGGCAGGCGTCAGCCCGGCGTCGTCGAGCGCGGCCCGCACCGCCTCCACCGCCAGCCTCAGCTCGCTGCGCCCCGAGTCCTTGGAGAACTCGGTGGCCCCGATGCCGACGATGGCCGCACGGCCGCCGAGATCGTCGCGCGCGTGCAGGGTCACGGGGTGCCTCCCGGGGCCGAGGGGGGTACGGAGACGGTCACCGTCCCGGAAACGTGCCGTCCGATCCCGTTCGCCCCGAGGACGCGTACGACAACCGTGTCGCCTTCGGCCTCGCCGCCGCCGTCGATGTCCTCGATCCGGCCGGTCAACACCATGGTGTCGCCGGGGTAGTTGGGGGCGCCGAGGCGGATGGCGAGCTTGCGCAGGACGGCGTCGGGCCCGAAACAGTCGGTGACGTACCGTCCCACCAGCCCGTTCGTGGTGAGGATGTTCATGAAGATGTCGGGGGACCCCTTCGCCCGCGCCGACTCGGCGTCGTGGTGCACGTCCTGGAAGTCGCGGGACGCGATGGCCCCGGCGACGATCAGCGTGCGCGTGATAGCGATCTCCAGCGGCGGCAGCTCGTCCCCGGCCCTCATCCGCCCACCTCCGCGGGCAGATCGCCCCGGAACACCGGAAGCGCCGGCTGCCCCTCCTCGTACCGTACGAACTCCAGCCGCACCGGCATCCCGATCCGCACCTTGTCGTACGGCACGCCCACCACGTTGCTGACGATCCGCACGCCCTCCGCGAGCTCGATCAGCCCGACCGCGTAGGGCGGGTCGAAGGCCGGGAAGGGCGGGTGGTGCAGGACGACGTACGAGAAGACGGTGCCGTCGCCGGACGCCTCGACGGTGTCCCAGTCGCCGTTGCCGCAGGCGCTGCACCCCGGCAGCCAGGGGAAACGGAGGGTGCGGCACCCGAGGCAGCGTTGGACGAGGAGCTGGTGCCGGTCGACACCCTCCCAGAATCCGGCGTTGTCGCGGTTGATCACCGGGCGGGGGCGTGTGGGGGTAGGGACGGGGGCGACCTGGGGTTCCTGCCCCTCAGGTGCCTCAGCTGCCTCAGGGGCGCGTGAGGGGGCGTACTTGCGTACCGGTGCGTACTTGAGGATCCGGAAGCGATGGGTGCCCACCGGCTCACCGTCCACTCGTACATCCGTCCGGGTCGTGACGAAGTACCCGGTGCCGAGCTTGGTGGTCTTGGGCCCGGAGACCGACTCCACGACCGAGTCGAAGGCGACCCGGTCCCCCGGCCGCAGGGGCCGCAGATACTCCTGCTCGCAGTCGGTGGCGACGACCGAGGTGCAGCCCGCGCCGTCGAGCAGGTCGAGCAGTTCCTCGTACGCGGCCGAGCGACCCGGGTTCCCGGAGAGGCCGCCCATGGTCCACACCTGGAGCATGGCGGGCGGCGCGACGGCGTCCGGCCCGGAATACGCCGGACTGTTGTCCCCCAGCGCCTCGCACCAGTGCCGGATCATCGGCTCGTTGACGGGATCCTTGCCGACACCGCCAGTGACAGCTGGGCGCCCTTCGAACGCGGAGAGCCGCTGGGCGAGTTGGTCGCCGGGCGGCTCATCAGGCCGAGGACCGGGCCGACGACCGGACTGCTGACTGGGTAGGTGGGTCACGGTTTCTGACTGTCCGTCAGATACCGAAGGGTGTCAAGAGCCCGGAAAACGTCTGCGCGGCGACACCAAGTACGTGTCGCCGCGCAGACGCGTTACCACCCCATGAAGCGATCCCCACAAGGGAGTTCAGGACCGCCGGGGACCCACACCCCCGCCGGCCCACGGCTCACCAGAGGTTGGTGAAGTTGACGACGGCGTTGGACTGGTCGATGGCCGTGAAGGCCGAGCCGTTGACCTGTGCGGTGTTGTTCTGGTTCGAGGCGCCGGAGCCGACCGCCTGCTGCTGCGAGGTGGACGAGTTGCCGTTGTTGTTTCCGCCCACGCCGCTGCCGATGACGCTCGCGACGGCCGCGTTCGATCCGTCGTCCGCGAAGGCGCCGTTGTCCGCCGCCGCGACACCGCTGAAGAGCGCGGCAGCGAGGGGCAGAGCCGAGACGGCGGCGAGAACGCGGGCGGTACGGATGCTTGCCATGTCTGTTCCTCCAGAACATGTACGCCCCGGCTCCGTGCCGGACCGTACGAAGTACGTGTGATGCGTAGTGCGTGTGATGCGTAGTGCAAGTGACTCGTAGTGCGTGTGATGCGAACCGCGTGCTGCGGATTGCATGAACCACCTCTGATCCCAAGGCAGTTGGCCACCCGCCTCGGTGCTGTTTCGCCGCTGTGCACTGCGTCGCAAGATCAGAATTGCCCACCGAATCCCCGGTGAACCACCCCGGAACCGATCATTCCCCCTGAAGCGTGATGACAAGTCGATAAACCCCCTTCGCATCATGGAAGTCGCAGGTCAACCCGATAGGGGTGATTCACGCCAAGCCACTACGGGTGACACCCAAGGGACGCAAGGGCTGAAGCGTTCCCGCACATTTCCAGCCATTCCCCCCAGAGGGCCACAGCGCACCGGCACACCCTTCCCTTTTTCGAACATAAGTACGAACATGGAGGTATGGCCACCACAGACCGGCAGGCCACGACGCTGGCCCTCGCACACGCCCTGTCAGCCGCCGAACGCGGCCTGGCCGTCATCCCCCTGTCCAGGACAAAGCTCCCGGCCCTGCGCTCCCCCCACCGAGACGACCCGGCCCCGACCCCGTGCCACGGTGAGTGCGGAGGCATGGGCCACGGCGTGTACGACGCCACGACCGACCCGTCCCGTATCCGCGAACTCTTCGCCGCCGCCCCCTGGGCCACCGGCTACGGCATCGCCTGCGGTCTGCCCCCGCACCACCTCATCGGCATCGACCTCGACACCAAGTCGGGCACGGACTCCTCCGCGGCCCTGCGCGAACTGGCCCTGCGCCACCTCTTCACGATCCCCGAGACGGTGGTCGTCCTGACCCCGTCCGGCGGCCGCCATCTCTGGCTGACCGGCCCCCCGGACGCCGTGGTCGCCAACTCGGCGAGCAGGCTGGCCCCCGGCATCGACATCAGAGGGGCCGGCGGCTACCTCGTCGGCCCCGGCTCCCGAACCGAACACGGCGTCTACGGCACGGCACCCGGCACGGCCCACCTGACCCCGGCCCTCTGCCCGCCGTCCCTCCTGCGCCTCCTCCTGCCGCCGCCCCGCACACCCCGCTCCGCGTCCCCCACTCCGGGCGAACACGGCCAGGGGCTCGTCCAGTTCGTCCTCGCGGCCCACGAGGGCCAACGCAACACCCGCCTCTTCTGGGCAGCCTGCCGCGCGTACGAGAACGGCCTCGGGCCCGCTCTGCTGGCCCCCTTGGTCGAGGCGGCCGTACAGACGGGGCTGACGGAACGGGAGGCACGGGCGACTGTGGCTTCGGCGGCGCGGATGTCGGGGTGGCAGGGGTGAACCCCCAGGGGGCCGCCAGCCCGTGAGGCCGAACGCACAGGAGGGGCGCCCCGGTGTCGGGGCGCCCCTCCTGATCGGCTCACACGCTGAACCGGGGCGGAAGCGGAAGCGGAGCGGCGAGATTCGAACCCACGTGACATCGCAGCCCCGGCGGTCCGACCGACGGTTTCAAAGTGAGGCTGTCAAGGCCGAGGCGATGGCGTGGAGCGCGCAACGCGGAATCCCACGTCGTCGATCCGGAAGGTCGGGTGGCTGCGCCGCCGCACCGACGCCCGGCAGCTCCAGTGCTCGTCGGCCCATCCACCACCGCGGAGCACCCGGTAGGTGCCGTACACCTCGGCGTCGTAGACGTCCCAGCACCAGTCCCACACATTGCCCAACATGTCGTACAGACCCCATGCGTTGGGTTGCCTGCCGCCGACGGCATGGATCCGCCCGTCAGAGTTGCCCCGGTACCAGGCGACCTCGTCGAGCGGGCCGTAGCGCGCGCCAGTGGTCCCCGCACGACAGGCGTGCTCCCATTCGGCCTCGGTCGGCAACCGGTACCCGTCCGAGGAGGTGTCCCATTCGGCCGTGCCGGCGTCGACGCTCAGGTCGTACGCGGGGGCCAGCCCCTCGCGCCGGGACAGGGCGTTGCAGAACCGAACGGCGTCCCACCACGAAACACCCTCAACCGGCAGCCGCTCGCCCTGGATTCCACTCGACCCTCCGCCCGTGACCAGCGCGTACCAGGACTGGGTGACCGGGAACGCCGACATCTGAAACGGCGCGACCTCGACCGGCCAACTGCTCTGCGTCCGCCGGTCCGACAACGTCACCCGTCCCGACGGGACGACGACCATCTCGTTTCCTGCCCCCACGTCCACAATGGCCACCCTAGTGGCGCCTTCCTCGCTCCACCGATCACTGGGAGGAGGCAGCGAAGCCGTCGCTGGACCGGGTCCAGGCTCCTAGACCCGACGACCAGGCGTGGCAGGACATGGCAACGGCGCTGATGGAGCCCTGGGGAGACACGCAGTACGAGGCGCACGTCCACCTCATCGACGATCCGGCCTGGGCATGGGCGACCGTTGATGAGGTGCTGACTGCGGTCTGCGGTGACGACAACCTGGCCGTGGTCTTTCTCGCCGACCGTACAACCACGCAGGCCAAGAGCGCCCCGCTGCTGGTGGTCACCACGCTGACGCGGGAGGAGTGCGAGGACGAAGAGGACTACGAACGACTGACCGAGCTCGGTCGCGATTTCCGCACCATTCCCGCAGGGCTCCACGACGTCCACGCGAACCGAGCATCGGCAACCTGGGCTTCGAGGAGTACGCGGCATGGGCTCACGATGATCCCGAGGGGATCCACCGGTCCTTCTGAACAGGCTCACGAAACCGCGGTCAAAGCCCTGAGATTCCCCACTCACCCGTCGCCGTCACCCACCCCTTCATGCAGCCCTGGCCGGTGCGGAACAATCGCGATCAACTAACTGGACGGGCAACGGCGGGGGTAGGAACGTGGGGCTCTTTGGCTCGCGAAGTCGACGTAAGGGCATACCGAAGGAGCCGGCGCTACTGGCTGCGGCTGCGGAGAATCCCGGTGGCAGCGTCGCCGAGATCGATCCGACGTATATCGACGACCCGAACGGCTACGTACCCCCCGAGGCAATCCGCGGCGCGTGGTTGGTGGACAGCAGCGGGAAACTTACGGGTGAGTACGAGGAGAATCCCCGTCACGGTGTGCCACAGGACGACTTCAACAAGCTGACCGACCCTCATCACTGGCTTGGCTGGCTCGGCGATGATCCCGCGACCGCCATCCGGAAGGGCATCGAAGAGTCCTTGCGCGCCCAGGTGGCCGACGCAGTTGTCGAGTGGGTCAAGATCCTTGAAACGCCCCGGTTTCTCACGGGTGGGCGTCGACGTTCCGAAGACGAAAAGGCCATATTGGTCACCCGCGCGGCACTCGCCGCGCCCTTTGCGTTGTCCGTGAGCACAACGCAGCACGGGCGTTCCATCCTCCTGGGAGTGTTCTCCTGGGCGGCGGTGAACCTCTCACGGCCCCAAGTCCGCAAGGATCGGCACTGGTTCGACCTGGGCGTCGAGCTGGACTGGGCCGGGGAGCAGCTTCAAGGGCGGATCTACGAGATCGACGGTGAGGACGGCACCGCCGAGCGGTAGAGCGGCAACCTCCTCTCCAAGGAGTACGGCGAGGCGTGGAAGCCCGGATCCAGTCCGCCGGTGCTCGGTCACGCCCGGCCCTTGTGGACGGTCACAAAATTGGATCTGACCGTTTGCGTATGTGAGTGGTCTGGCCGGGGTCAGTGTGGCCGTGCGTCGTCACTTGTGCTTGTCGGCGGAGGCTGTGACGACCGGCTCGAAGTCGGCCGGCAGAAGTCTCACTGCCAGATTCACGGCCTCCGTGGCAGTTTCGACTTCGCCGACCACGGCGAGGGGATCACGGCGACGGACCTCGAACGATCCGCTGCGCAGAGGTTCAATGGATCCGGCCTGCAAGATCCAGGGGTAGTCGGTGCGGCTGCTGAAGAGCAGAGCGAAATGGCTGGTGAACGGATACAGCCGCCGTAGCCGTGGTGTCGCGGCAGCGGCCTCCAGCAGCGGAACGATGCCCGGATATGGCTGTCCTGGCGAGCGAATCTCGTGGACATCACGTGACCACCGCCAGCTGAGTTTAGTGACACCCATCGGGCTTCAACGGCGGCGGCAGGCCCGTGACTGCGCGCTGTGGCCATGTCGGGCAGAACCGGCTTTCGAGGCAGGGACGGCGGTTCTGAGGCTTGGCGGGTCGGGTACACCGCCACAGTGTGCTCCTGTCTGGGGCTTTCACGGAATTACTGGCAGAGCCACAAAATTCCCCAAGTGCTCGGGGTGGGGACGCCGGATGGGGGCGGGTCAGTCCCACCAGAGCACAACGAGCAGGTGGCGCTCAGCTGCGTCGAGGTAGAAGTCGCGCAAGGCATTGAAATGCTCCAGCAGGTACGCCCTTAGACCGCCGGTGATGGGGTCGCCCACGTGGCCGATCAAAGATCCGGCGTCACGGTCGTCGGCCGGCAGGGCCGCGAGAAGAACGGGCATGTCGATCTGGCCAAGGAGTTCGGAGACGCACGCCACTTGAGAGATGCCCAGGGCGGTGGGTGCGGCCCCGAAGGGGGCTATGGCGTGCGCGTGAGTATTGAGGAAGCCGAGGTCCAGAACAGTGTCGCCGTCTGTGGCCCGGCGCAGAGCATCGAGATGGACTTCTCCGAGTCCGGCCACCTCTCCGACGCGTTTCAGCAGCGCCGGTGCCCAGTCCAGGTCCAGCACCTCGTACGCCGACGGATCCCACTGGGGATCGCGGTCCGGTGACGCGCTGGCGGACTGACGGCAGGCGGCGAGACACTCTTCGGAGATGCGGGCGAGTTGCTGAGTCACGGCCATGACGGCAGTATCCCCGCCACGTCTACCGGATTTCGGCAGCAGGTTTGGGGCCGCTCACGGTCACCGCCCCATGGGGACTCGTGACCGTCAGGGTGGGGAATTGCGTGACGCTCAGATCCCGAAGCCTGGGGAAATGACCGCCCACAGCCCTCACCCAAAACAAATCGCTTCCCGGCTTCGCCGCACTGTAGACATGGTCTGGGGCACGGATCTGCACGCCTGCATTCATCCTGTGCGCCCCGACGACAAGGAGAGATCATGGCTGGCGTAACGGTGACGGTCTGCCTGCCGGCCGAGGCCGTGGATGATGTCGAAGGGGCGCTCACGAAGGCTCTTGCGCCCTTCGACTCCGATTCAGGACACAACCCTGTCAGTCGCGGCATGTGGGACTCCCGCCGCATCCGCGGCGGCAGCACAGACGGAGGTTTCGCCGTCGCCCTCGGACACGAGGAGGATCCCCGGCTCATCCATGACAACCCCGCACCCGACGGCACACCCCGCCCCAGCCCCCCGGGCGTCTGCGCCGGAGGACCACGCGCACTGCTCGACTTCTCCCAGCCGCACCTTGCTTCCGAACGAGCAGCCGCCGCGTCATGGGACCTGTGGCACAGCCTCTCCGCCGTGCACCCTGAGGCCGTTCCCCTCGCGGACTACGTGGACCGCTGGCGAAACGATCCCACCGCATTCGGCGGTGACGGGTATTCAGACGCAATGTTCTCCGCCTACCGGGCCCAGCCGCTGATCAAGGCGTACCTGGACCACTCTTTCAGCCTCGACACGGGCTTCCTGGGCTTCTTTGGCAACAGCGATCCTTTGGAGCACCCGGTCATCGGCTATGCCGGAACCCGGGCCGAGTACATCCGGCAGTACACATCAACAAGGCCATCGAATACGGACGTGCTCACTCTGGATGGCTGGTGGCTGGAGGTGTACCAGCACGGTATGAAGGCCGTCCACGCCTTCTGCGAGCCTGAGCTGTGCCCGCACGACTCTCCACTGCCCGCCGTGTGGCCAGGCAGCGAGGCGTACCTCGCGGACCTTCCCGGCGACACGATCCTCGTCCGGGTCCACTGCCACTGCTGACGCGACCCATCGGTCTGGCTTGGCAGGGTTGTCGCTACTCAGGACCTACTGAGAATTTCGAGTCGTAGTCGGGTAGTGACGGTTCAGTCCGCAGTATCAGCTCCGGCCCATCCTGATAGCCTGCGATCTTCGCCGGTCACCCGGACGGAGTCCCCCGGCGGGTCGCCATGTCACACCACCAGCAACTCATGACAGCCCTCGATGCACTGGACCGCGCCTTCGCCGCTGAAGAGCCGTTCCCCGTCGGTGGTTGCACGTACTGCTACGGCGAGGAGGGACTCGCCGAACTCTCCAGGCCGCTGCACCTCATACCCGACGACATGGTGTCCGCAGCCGCCGGAGAGGTGCCCAGCCACTGGGACGACTTCCCGCGTCTCTACCGGCGTCTCGTCCCACGCATCATCCGCCCCCTTGTCGCCGGTCAGTTCCACGTCTCCGAGGAACTGATCGCCACCCGCCTGGTCGAAGCTGGCTGGAGCACCTGGGACGCGCCCCTGGCCGACGCTCTTCGCAACGTCTGGACCGCATGGTGGCCGGCCACACTGCACACCCACCCCAGCCCAGTGTCCATCAGGGACACCCTCAGCCTCATCACCGTCGCCACCGACAGCCTGCGCCCCTGGCTGGACATATGGACCGCCACCCGGACCCCGGCCGCCGACGCGCACTTGGCGGACCTGATGGTCGACGTGCTGTTCGAGTACGAGATCACCGACCTGAGCCTGGGGTTCCACAGCGAATACCACGCCACCGCGGAGCTGGTGGAATGGCTCCTCACCGATGTGCGCGACCGTGTCACCGACTCCCGTCTCGACGATCCGGACTTCATTCACCACCTCCAGCAGCTGATCAGCGCTCCAACTGACGTCTCACGGACTCCCTTGCAGTAGCAGCGCTCCCGCATCCGACAGAGGACCCCAGCGCGGCATGGACCGTGGCCCACACCTGGCCCACACACCCTGATCAACAACGCGCCAGACCCGCGTCAAGCTGAGACAGCCCCACGCAGAAGGGGTGCCCCTCACCGAGGGACACCCCTTCTGACCTGCACACTCTCCCACCTGGCGGAAGCGGTGAGATTCGAACTCACGGTGACATCGCTGCCACGACGGTTTTCATGACCGGCCGGTTACACACGGCCGGATGGCCTCTGACCTGTACATACGGCGCCCCGGGATGCATCGTCCGTTCCTTGTTGGCCAGAGGATGGCCGCGACTGACAAGAGTCGGACCCAACTCAACGGTCTCGCACTCGTCTGCTGCGCCAACTGCCATCGCGTGATCCACCGCCGCGTGCTTGGCCAACACCGTAAGAAGTCCGCGCGCTCGTTGAGACCCGCCGGGCAGGCCAGAAACGCATCCCTACGCGGCAACGGGACACATCCGCTGCCGTGGAGACTGTCACGAATTACGGACACCCTCGGATGCAGCGGCGCTGAGACCGCACTCAAGGGCTTAGGGTGTCGCGCTGTCCGCTGTTATGAGCCTGTCGATTGGTGTCGTCGAGAGCACTCAGAAGATCCAATACCGACAAGGAGTTGGGTCCCACACTGAGCTCGTATGAAGGGCTCAGCCGCACTGGCTGGGCGTTCTTTGAGCTGAGCGCTATGTTGCGCATTTCCTCCAGAATCATGTGAGGTACCGCCAGGCGCTCAGCCCGATTGGGAAGTATGAACGTCTCCGGGCTGTTGGTGGTCACACGGCCCTTCCCACCGCCGCGACCGCTTGGGCGGATGATGGGCCTGCGCACGCCGGGGTACAGGGCGGCATACAAACCGGCGTACGCGTGTACGTGGTTGGCGCCCGGGGCAGAGAGTCGGCAGACTTCCACGTCATTGACAAAGTGCCGCTCAACAAAGTGGAAGGGCAGCACCCTGGGGTCCTTGCACAGTAGCGCCGTAACAGCCCAAGTGCCCGCATCGGGGCGGAAGGTCGCCTCTACGTTGTAGAGATCCACTAGCAGTTCCCAGACGTCCGACGGCTGAGCGGTGCGGTGGAACCGCTCCAGACGATGAGGTATCCGAATCAATTCTTTGTCGAAGAGATCGTGCCATTGGGCCAGTGCAAGCCCTGCGCGGATCTGGCGGCCGCGGTCGGTGTCATAGTCCGCGATGACGCGCTCGCGCTGGGCGCGCACCTGGCTCTGGCGCAGTTCTCCCAGTTCGTAGGTCAGGACGCGTTGTATGCGCTGGACTGGTCGGGCGTAAGCAGCGGCCAGTTCGATCAGATTCTGATCATTGAGTGCGGGCCCCCGCCACGGCCCGGTCTTGGGTACGTAACGCTCAGCCATAGCCACGACCAGCTCGAAAGCGCGGGCTCGGCGACGCTGCACGGCCGGCGTCCGGTCAATGGCCGCCTCGATCAGGTGGCGGGGCGCCCCCAGGGCGGCGGTTACCTGGTCCAGGAACTGAGGACTGCGGCTCGGCACGATGCCTTCGCTCTCGAACCGGCGGTAGTTCTTGGGAGAGATGCCGAGCCGGTTCACGACGTCCTGGGCCCGCAGTCCAGAAGCACGCCGGAGGTCGGCAAGAGTCCATGTGTCGAGCTGCTCACTCTTCATGAGCTGGAAGGGGTGCACCTTCAGGGCGCGGGCGAGGGCGCGCACGCGCGGCGGGTCGGGCACCCGGTGCCCGTTCTCGTAAGCAAGGATCTGCGCTTTGGTTGCCCCGACTGCCTTCGCCAGCTCCTCAGCCGTCATCGACACCACATCCGGACGCGCGTAGACGTTCATCCGGTGCGCTAGCAGCTCAGAGGGGCTGAAATGAGTCATGCCCCGCGCCATCCGTGCGCCCTTCCTCGTCGCCGGGACCCGTTTAGAGGTACCATTCGGGGGCTACGGACGAGTCACATCGTCAACTCCACTCGAAGCTTGACCTGGGATGCCATGTTTTTTAGTGGCAGAACCGGTGGATGCTTCGGCGAAAATGCGCGACGTTGGACGCCGTTGGCCGCACCGTTTGGGGACTGCGGTCCACGTGTATTCATGATGGAAGAGGCCCTGCACCTCCACGGTTCATGACCCGTTGGCGGAGGCACAGGGCCAGCGTCTGGGAGTGGATTCCCGGTGAGGCCCTCTGTTCGCAGCAGGGGGCCTTAGGCGTCTACAGAGAGCTATCGAACAGACGACGCAGCCAGACACTCAGTGCCTGAAGCGCCAGCCAGCCGATCGCTTTCTTGACGTTCTTCCGGTTCTTCCGCTCCCCGCCCTCGGGCGGGTTCTCCATCCGCAGCACCTTTCTCTCGGTCGCGGAGCCGATCGGCCCCGATCGGGCCAACCGATCGACGGATTGCGCCGCAAGAGAAGATGCTGGGATGAGCCTACCGGGTCCGACCTACAACAACGGTCCGCTAGTGACCACACCCGGACCAACTGCCGCCCTGAATCGCCCTTTGACGGTTAGTTGATTCTTGTAACGTCACCGCGACCTGCGAACACGCAGCCGAGCAACTGCCACTGAGGCGGGGGATCGCGGGCAGTCACGCTGCGTACAGCTCGGGGGGTAGGAGGGTGCCTACGTCACATGACGGAGTCGCACTCACTGCCGAACCCATCGAATCTCGGATGTGTGGCGTCCATCACTCGCGGCGCACCACATGCCAATGTAGGAGGCTGAACCCGCCCCCACTCCCTACATTTACGGGGCTTGGCCATGGCTAGCACCCGTCACCCGAACTCAAGTGATGGTTGCCTCCGGGATGAGTCGACTGGTGAAGCCCTCGACGCAAAGCCGCTCGTAGGCAGCCGTCACGACATCCGACACATCCTGTTCGATGGCCAAACCCCAGCCGGGGAACACGAGCACTCGTTGCAGCGCTCCCACGATCATGTCGATCACCATGCGGGCATCCCCGATGGAATCGGCATACTCCTCCAAGTCCATCGGTGTGGACGCGCACACCACCTCGACCTCAGGCCAGAGCTTTCGCATCATGGCGTACGAGCGCCGCTCTTCGTACGGCTTGCTGACGAGTAGGACAGACGAGGCCTTGATACCGGCCTCGACCAGTACCGCCTTCGTGAACTCAATGTTCTCGCCGGTGTTCGTGGCGCGCGGCTCCAGCAAGACGGCGGAGTCGGGCACCCCGAGCTGCAACGCCCGCTCGCGGTAATGGACGGCCTCGCCACGCGGCATACGTGCTCGGGTCGTCGGGCTGGTGGCCCCGGTGAACACGATCACCGGGGCCATGCCCTGGCGATACAACTCCGCTGTCACGTCGGCCACGCCGAGGTCGTGGCTCCCCAATCCGACGGCGACCGAACAGGGCCGTGGGTCGTGGTGCATGAGGTGGTAGTCCCACAGAAGTCGGGCGTCCGCCCATGCCTGCGCCGAGATCATTTCTGGCCCTCTCCGTCCTGTGCCGAGTCCGGAACCTTGAAGTCGTACTCCCATGCGAAGCGCGATGCCGAGTGGATGCCGATGGTGTACTCGACGACCGTGCCGTCTGCCGTGTAGGTGGTGCGGTGCAGTTCTACGACGGGTTCGCCCGGCGGCAACTGCAAGAGCTTCATTTCGTCCGCCGTGGGGACACGGGCGAACAGGGCCTCTCGCATGTGGTCGATCTCGTAACCCGCGTCGTACAGCACCCTGTATCCGCCACCACGGCCGGCGGGGCCCGGTGCGGGGTCGACGATGCGTGTTCCCTCGACATGTTCGGGCCGGTAGTAGCTGGTCAGGGTGTGGGTGGGTTGGGTGCCCTCCTTCACCAGGCGGGCGCGTGCGTACACCCCGGAGCCGACCGGGATGCCGAGCCCGTCGGCGACGGCAGCGCTCGCCTCGACGCGGCTCACGGTCTGTGTCTGCTCGTTGCGCTTGTATTCGCGCCCTGATGCCACACGGTCCGCGATGAAGGCGACTTCGTCGCCGTCGCGCCATTTCGCCTTGTCGTACCGGGCGATGCCGAGCCGCTTGAGCGGGGTGCGTGGGCGCACGACTGAACCGCTCCGGGTTCGATAGGGACTCGATCATTTGAGAGGATCGAGTCATGGCACGCCCTTCCCCTTACCCCCTTGAGCTGCGCAAACGTGCGGTCCGCATGGTCGCCGAGGTGCGGCCCGAGTACGACACCGAGTGGTCCGCGATGAAGGCGGTCGCCGCCAAGCTGGGGATCGGGACGACCGAGACGCTGCGCAAGTGGGTCCGCCAGGACCAGATCGACAACGGAGCCCGGCCGGGGACCACGACAGAGGAGTCCGCGCAGGTCAAGGCGATGAAGAAGGAAATCGCCGAACTCAGGCGGGCGAACGAGATCTTGAAGGCGGCGGCGAGTTTCTTCGCGGCCGAGCTCGACCGGCCACACACGCGCTCGTAGCGTTCATCGACGAGCACAAGGGCCGCTTCGGCGGTGTCGAGCCGATCTGCCGCGTGCTCACCCAGCACGGCTGCAAGATCGCCCCTTCCACCTACTACGCCTGCAAGAAACGCCAGTTGGCGCCCTCGCCGCGGTCCGTGCGGGACGAGGGGCTCAAGGAACAGATCAAGGAGGTCTACGAGGCCAACTACCGTGTCTACGATGCGAGGAAGGTCTGGCGCCAGCTGAACCGCCAGGGCCAGAAAGTGGCCCGCTGCACGGTCGAGCGTCTGATGCGCGAGATCGGCATCGCCGGCGCCGTCCGCGGCAAGAAGGTCATCACGACCATGCCGGACCCGGCGGCGGCCAGGGCCCCGGACCTGCTCGACCGCGAGTTCGTCGCACCGGCGCCGAACCGGACCTGGGTCGCCGACTTCACACACGTCGCCGCCTGGGCGGGCGTCGTCTATGTCGCCTTTATCGTGGACACCTTCTCCCGCCGCATCGTCGGCTGGTCCGCATCGCTGTCGAAACAGACCCAACTCGTCCTGGACGCCCTGGACATGGGCCTGTGGCAGCGCGACCGAGACGGTCGTCCACCCATCCCCGGCGAGTTGGTGCACCACTCCGATGCCGGGTCGCAATACACATCATTTCGCCTCGCCGAACACCTGGACTCGGTCCGGATCGCGGCCTCGATCGGGTCGGTTGGCGACGCTTACGACAACGCGCTCATGGAGTCGACGATCGGCCTGTTCAAGACCGAGGTCATAAAGCCTCAGCGGCCGTGGAAGACGCTGTCGCACGTCGAGCTCGCCACTGCCGAGTGGGTCGACTGGTACAACCACCGCCGACTCCACGGTGAGATCGGGCACATCCCACCCGTCGAATACGAAGCCAACTTCTACCGAGCAACCACGAATCTCCAGGTAACAGCCAACATCTGAGATCTCTATCGAACCCGGAACGGTTCACACACCGAGGCCGGCGGCGACCTGGGCCAGGCGTGTACGACCCAGCTGCACGCTGAACGCGGCACCGTTTGAGTAAGGCGAGGACCCAATACGGACCTTGGGCTTGAAGCGCCTACTCGTCGTGGTGAGGGAGTAGGCAAGGACGTCGGACTCGCTACCCCACGTTGTCAAGTAGCCATCGGCAGCCAAGAGCCACACCCGCTCAGTCAGCGCCAGCCGACTCCCTTGACCGGGTGTAATGCTCAGCACCGGCACCTTGGACTCAAAGGCTGGTTCCCCGAAGAGAGCCTCGACATAGGCGGGCCGTACACCCGGCGCGAGCTTCCTGAAGCTCTTCGTCCAGGTCCGCCGCCTTCCGGGGCCCTGCTTCCACCACTTTGTCACCGTTCCGAACAGGGTCAGTGCCGCCACCACCCCACCCATGATCTTGCCAATGTCGGCAAGGGTGCTCAGCCAGTTCACAAACACCATCATGCATGCCGGCCGAGGCATCGAAGGCCTCATCAGCAAGTGGCAGTTGGGAACGGGCAAGCCGGTCCTGCATCATGGAGTCAAACCTATGAGCCATCCGCTGCTGCCCGACGACCACATCGCCGACCGGGAAGCTTTCAGTGCCTTTCTGGCGCGTCTACGAGCGGACCACGCGGAGCATGGCGTGTCAACGGCCACTCAGTTCTCCCCGGAGGCGGCCAGTAATTCTCCCCGCTGGCGGCCAGTAGATCTTCCCCAACCGCGGCCAGATATCTCCCCGCTGTTGGTGGGTGGATCAGCGCAAGGGGATCACCCCCTGACCGCTGGTGGCCTGGTTGAGCCGGAAGGAATCACCTTGGGTGACCACCACGTGAGCGTGGTGCAGGAGCCGGTCCACGGTCGCGGTGGCCAGGGTCTTGGGCATGATCTCGTCGAAGCCGGAGGGGTGGAGGTTGCTCGAGACGGCCAGCGCCCGCCGTTCGTAGGCGGCATCGACCAGCCGGTAGAAGCCCTCGGCGGCATCGGGTGAGACCGGCAGCAGTCCGATGTCGTCGACGATGATCAGGTCGGTCCGGATCAGCCGGGCCATCGCTCTGGCCAGGGAGTCGTCGGCTCGGTGGCGGCGGACGAGGGCTCCGAGGTCTTCGATGGTGAACCAGGCGACGGTCATGCCGGCTTCGATGGCGGCCTGTCCCAGGGCTTCGGTGAAGTGGCTTTTGCCCGTGCCCGAGGGTCCGCAGATGCAGAGGTTCTCCTTGCGGGTGACCCACTCGAGCATCTTCAGCGAGTCCTGGGTCGGCCGGGGAATTGAGGAGGCGGTCTCGTCCCAGTCGCCGAAGGTCTTGCCCGCGGGGAACCCGGCCCGCTTGCGGCGGGTGCGGAGGTTCGCGGCGTCCCTGCCGGCAGCCTCTTCGGACAGGAGGACGCGGACGACCTCGGCGGGGTCCCAGCGTTGGGCCTTCGCGGTGGGGATCAGGTCGGTCAACGCCCTCCGGATGTGCGGGAGTTTCAGCCGCCGGGTCAGCTCGATGGCCTCGGCGAGGGGATCGCCGTGGGTGCCGGTGACGGTGCGGATCGGGGTGGCCATCAGTGCTCTTCCTTCTCGTCGGCGACGCCGAAGTTGGACCAGGCGGAGGTGCCCGGCTGGAGGCTGTGGTTCTCGGAAGGCCGCGTGGGTTCGACTGTCTCCAGGCCGACTTGGTAGGTGAGGATGCGGATCAGGTCGTTCTCCGCGAACCGTCCGGCGACCGCCGCCGAGCCCAGGGCCCGGTCGACATCGGCGGCGGAGTGGAGCTTGGCCAGCGCGACGGCCTCGGCCATCTTCGACTTGACCCTGCGGGCTCCGGCCGCGCCGGCCTCGATCAGCCAGGACGCCGCCCCGGGACCGAGCGCGAGGAAGGCCGCTTCCTCGGCCGAGTTGGCCTTCGGTGTCCGGTCGCCCTCCTTGTCTTCGCGGGGCGGGTAGTGCTCGTCCTTGATCTGCGGGCTGCCGGGAGTCGAGCGGTCGTGCCGGGCGACCTCGGCCGGCCCGTCGTCCGCGACGGCGGTGACGATCAGCTCGTCGCCGTTGAAACGGGCCCAGACCCGGGTGTCGACGAGTTGGTGCGGGACCGAATAGCGCACGCCTTCAACAGAGATGGTGGCGTCCCAGTTGACCCGTCTCGTGGTGCCGAACGCGACCGCGAACGGCTCCTTCGGCAGCGGGTGCAGCCGCTGCCGTTCCTCGGCGAGGGCCTCGGCGGGCTTGCGCCGGCTGGCCCGGTGGACCCGGTTGTTGACCTCGTCGCAGAAGTCGCGGCAGGCCGCCTCCAGATGTCCGAACGACCCGTACTGCTCGAGCAGGTTGGCGTCGGTGGGCACCAGGTCGGCCTTCGCGATGCGGACCGTGGCCTCGGATCCGCCCTTGGTTTCCGGGTCGGCCGGCAGACACGTACGGATGGTCAGCCCGTAGTGCCTGGCCACCTCGACGATGTCCGGGTTGCGGACCGCGATGTTCGCGATGTGCATCGTGGTGACCGTCTTCTCGTTGTCGGTCAGCGCATAGGCAGGCACCCCTCCTATTCGCCGCAGAGTGGAGTCCAGGCAGGCCACGATCGTCGGCAGGGTCTTGTCGAACACCGGGATGACGACGCGGAACCGGGACCAGGCCAGCCAGGCGCACCACAAGGAAGTACGGCGTCCGCCGATCCGCGGCCCTTCGCCCCAGTCCCACTGCAGCCACAATCCGGGCTCGGTGATCCACGGCCGATAGACCCGTCGCGATCCGGCCCGCAGGCTCGTCTTGACCTCCGCGACCACCCGCCGGGTGGTCCTTTCCCCGCCCGTGAAGCCCATCGCCGTGATCCGCCGGTGCACGACATCGGCACGGATCCGGCCGTGGGAGTTCACCACCAACTCCTCGATCTTCGCGAGGTATTCGTCGATCGGGCGGGCCCGGTGCTGCCGCTCGGTCGGGCTCTTGCCCTCGGCCCGAGCCTGCACATACCGGGCCACCGTGTGGTGGTCGCAGCCGGCCAGCTCGGCCGCTGCTCGGTAACTCCCCGTGAGGTCGTATGCCTCAAGGATCTCCATGATCTCCCTGCTGTTCTTCACACCGGTCAGCTTCGCCGACCGGTATCGGTCCAGGTCCGGGGAGATATATGGCCGTCCGTGGGGCAATCCTTGGCCAGGAATGGGGCGCTAAGTGGCCGCCTACGGGGAGTATCTACTGACCGCCGTCAATGGCGCCACATGGGAGAGCAGGTCGCTAGACCCCCCCCTGGACGCCTTGGAGGCCTGGGTCTCGGGTTCGCCCGGGTGGTACGACAACCACTGAAAGGATCTACCACCCGACGGTGACTGGACGTTCTTCGCTCGCGCCCTGACTGCCGCTCGGATCTACGAGTGACCACGTGCCCCCGACGTGCCCGCCGGAACAGCGAGCAGTGGGGAGCCTCGGGGAACAGCGGGGAGCGACCCGGGTACCCGCAGGTCAGCGAATCGCCAGCTCAGCCCGGGTCCGCATACGCGATCTTCCAACCTAGTACGCCACCAATCAGGAGTAGAAGCCCCGGCCGTACTCCTCGGGCCCGACGCTGAAGTCGTCCGGACGATCACGACGCAGTTCCTCATACCGTGCCGCGAACACGTCGATGGCTTCATGAATCGTGCAGCCTCGCGTTTCGCGGATCGCCATGATCGCAAACATGATCCGGTGATCGAGGATGTCGCGGTCTACGCTCGCCGGCAGTGCGGTCACGGGGCCTCCGAAGTCGCTGTACAGCAGCGGAGTACAGCAACCGCACAGACCGCAGTCAACCGAGTATGACCCTGCCACCCTTGCTGAACTGCCAATTGACCCTCAGCGACCGTCGTGCCCGTAGTTCGCATCGAGGAGCCCAATCGATGGGGCACGCACAGCCATTGCGACTCCGCCGCCCTTCCCTCTAAAGCTTTCGTCGGAGCCGATTCAGCGCACCGTTTGCGTACTTCTCAAGGTCAGAGGCGTAGCGAGACTGCTTGGCAACAGCGTTCATCATCCGCTCAGTGCTATCTGTATCGCTGGCGACTGCCCCCACCAACAAGCCAGCTTGAGCGTGAACGACTGTGAGCTTGCTACCCAGCTCTTGGTCGCGAACCAGGTGTTTCAGCTCATCGACGCGGGCACGGGCCTCCTCTAGGCCAGAGGCAGTCATCCAGGCCTCATTGCGGTAGTTGAGTTCTGCATCGTGGGCAACATCGATGATCTTCGCCAATAGCCCAACGAGTTCCTCTGGAGGGCCATATCTTCGGCGCCGATTCTGCTGGTGCTGGCTCCACGCCGCCCAGAGCCCTGCCGGACCTCCGATTGCCCCTACGATCCCGCCGGCAGCACTCAGCCAGTCAGTCGCATCAGACATGCGTTCTCCCCACCCAGTCCCGTGCCCCTGCCGTGCCCAATCAACCGGTATCTGACGGGGAACCACGGTGGTTGACGGGCAGTGCACATGAGAACGGCCCCGACCGATATACCTCGTCAGGGGCCGTTCATCTGCGGAAGCGGTGAGATTCGAACTCACGGTGACATCGCTGCCACGACGGTTTTCAAGACCGTTCCCTTAGGCCGCTCGGGCACGCTTCCCCGCGCCGGGCGTGATCTGCTCGGCGCGGGACAAGAGTAACGGGTCCTCGCGTGCGCTCGTGGGTCAGCTGTCGCCCTCGCGGGAGCCCAGGGTCAGTTCGACCGTCTTTGACTTGCCGTCGCGCTCGTAGGTGATCTGGACCTTGTCGCCGGGCTTGTGGGTCCAGATCTCGCCGATCAGGGTCGGGCCGCTGTCGATCACGTGGTCGTCGAGCTTGGTGATGACGTCGCCGGGCTTCAAGCCGGCCGCTGCCGCCGGGCCGCCCGCCTCGACGGGGTTGGCGGTGTCCGTCGACTTCTGGCTGATCTGCGCGCCGCCCGTGCCCTCGGTCAGGGTGACCGAGGCGCCGATCTTCGCGTAGACCGGCTTGCCGGTCTTGATCAGCTGCTGGGCGACGTACTTGGCCTGGTTGATCGGAATGGCGAAGCCAAGGCCGATCGAGCCGGACTGGCCGGTGCCCAGGCCGCCGCTGCTGGAGGACTGGATCGCCGAGTTGATGCCGATGACGTTGCCCGAGGCGTCGAGCAGCGGGCCGCCGGAGTTGCCCGGGTTGATCGACGCGTCGGTCTGGAGGGCGCTCATGTACGACGCCTTGCTGCTGGCGCTGCCGTCGCTGGAGGCCACCGGGCGGTTCTTGGCGCTGATGATGCCCGTGGTCACCGTGTTGGAGAGGCCGAAGGGAGCGCCGATCGCGATGGTCGAGTCGCCCACGGCCACCTTGTCGGAGTCGCCCAGGGTGAGCGGCTGGAGGTCCGACGGGGCGTTCTTGAGCTTGATGACCGCCACGTCGTAGCCCTGTGCGTGGCCGACGACCTCGGCGTCGTACTTCTTGCCGTCGGGGAAGGTGGCCGTCAGCTTGCCGCCGTCGACCGCGTCCGCGACGACGTGGTTGTTGGTGACGATGTGGCCCTGGGTGTCGAAGACGAAGCCCGTACCGGTGCCGCCCTCGCCGTTGGAGCCCTCGGCCTCGATGGTGACCGTGCTCGGCAGTGCCTTGGCGGCCACGCCCGCGACCGTGCCCGCGTCGCGCTTCAGGTCACCGCCGCTCTGCTGCGCGGCGGAGACGGTCGTCGACGTGGTGGAGTCGTCGTTGTCCTTGGCCAGCGTGTAGCCGAGGCCGCCGCCCAGACCGCCCGCGACCAGCGCGGCCACCAGCACCGCGGCGAACAGCCCGCCGCGCCCGGACTTCGGCTTCGGCTGCTGGTCGTACGTGGCGCCCCAGGGGATGCCCGTGTCGCCGCCTCCGCCGTCCCTGTACGACGGCGTCGCCGGCGGCGGGGGCGGCGGCCAGGCGCCCGCCTCGGGGCCCGGCCCGGCGGCCTGTCCTGCCTCCGGCGCTCCCGCCGACGCGTACGCCGGCACCTGGGCCGCGTGCGCCGGTTCCGGCTCCGGTACGCCCGGGGCGCCCGAGGGCACCGGCGGGAGCGGAGTCGTCGGGGCCTCGTGCGCGGTGGCCTGCGGGGAGGCAGCAGGAGTTTCCACCGGCACGGGAGGTGCGGACGGGGCCGGGGGTACCACAGTGCCCTCGTTCTCGGTGCTCACAGCTCTGTCTCCTCGATCCACGGCTGTCCTGGTCGGTCGCACTTGGTCACGTCCGATCACATATGTGGGTACCCGTTTACACGGGTACGCGGTCGGTACGTTTCAGCTGTGCGTGTCCTTTTGTATGCCGCCAGCTTTTCCCACGGGCCGTCAGGGCACCATAAGCGGTGCCTGTGGGTCCGGGGTCATCCTTTATATCTGACAATTCACACAATCATGTGTATCTGTTACGCGCGCGGGGTGCCCACTACGTCACGACCGCCCTCCGACGGTGACACCATGACGCGGTGACCCACGCTCGACAGCACCCGATCCAGGTCGTCGCCCACCGCGGAGCCTCCGAAGAGGCACCCGAGCACACACTGGCCGCCTACAAGAAGGCGATCGAGGCCGGCGCCGACGCCCTGGAGTGCGACGTAAGGCTGACCGCGGACGGCCATCTCGTCTGCGTCCACGACCGCCGCGTCAACCGTACGTCCAACGGCCGCGGCGCGGTCTCCGCCCTGGAGCTCGCCGACCTCGCCGCCCTGGACTTCGGTTCCTGGAAGAACCGCGACGAGGCCCCCGACTGGGAGCACCGGCCGGAGGACCGCGAGGACACCTCCGTACTCACCCTTGAGCGGCTGCTCGAACTCGTCGCCGACGCCGGACGGCCGGTGGAGCTGGCCATCGAGACCAAGCACCCCACACGCTGGGCCGGCCAGGTCGAGGAGCGGCTCCTGTTCCTGCTCAAGCGGTTCGGACTGGACGCCCCGGAGTCCCCGGCCGATTCACAGGTTCGGGTCATGAGCTTCTCGGCGCGCTCGCTGCACCGGGTGCGGGCCGCCTCGCCGACACTGCCGACGGTCTATCTGAACCAGTTCCTCTCGCCCCGGCTGCGGGACGGCCGACTGCCCCTGGGGGTCCGGATCGCGGGGCCCTCGATCCGGATCGTGCGCAGTCACCCGGCGTATATCGAGCGGCTGAAACGCGCCGGTCACCAGGTGCACGTCTGGACCGTGAACGAGCCCGAGGACGTCGACCTCTGCGTCGGCCTCGGCATCGACGCCATCATCACCAACCGCCCGGGCGCGGTCCTGCGACAACTGGGCCGCTGACCAGCCGCGCTCCCACAGATCCGGAAGCCCCCGGCCGTGATCGGCCTCTTACCCGACTCCGACCCCGGTTCGCGCCAGGACTCTTGACCTGGCGCTCCCGGTGAGGAAACCTCCACCTTCGGCCATACCGTCGAAATCCGGCCACTCGGTTACAGGGAGTGCACCGGCGCGTTCGGTCCGTGTTCGATCATTGCGAGTGCGTCACCGAAGGCGGAAGGGGCGGTTTCCGGTACAGGCCAAAGGGGCATTCACACCGTGGCGTGGGGCAAAGGAGGTCTCGGGGGTGGCGTTGGTGGTGGCACAGGAGGTGCCCACGTCGTCGAGCATGGCCGTTCCCCATGGCCCTGCGGGCGTGGGCAAAGCAAGACACCGGATGCGCGATCAGTTGCGCACGGGCGGTGTGTCGGAATCGGTCATCGACGACGCTGTGTTGATCCTGTCCGAACTCTTGAGCAATGCGTGCAAACACGGTCGGCCACTGGGCGAGGCCCTGGCCGGTGACGGCGATGTCCGGGCCGCGTGGCGCGTGGACACCGGCGGCAGACTCATCGTCGAGGTGACGGACGGCGGCGGTCCGACCCGCCCGGTTCCGGCGACCCCCTCGGTGACGGCGCACGGTGGTCGCGGGCTGAACATCATCACAGCGCTGGCCAACGACTGGGGCGTCCGCGACGACAGCCGCGGCGAGGTCACGGTGTGGGTGGTCGTTCACGACGACGTGCACGACCCGGACGCGGGCCACCGGCGCACCGACTTCGCCACCCGCATCACGGCGCGCTCGATGTCCGCGATACCCGAGTTGGACTTCGCGGACGCGTTCGACGACATGGACTGACGGCACATCGGCGGCCGGACGTGTCCACAGGTCCGGCCGTCGGCGTGCGGTCCGTTGTCCACAGGGTCCCGTCGGCCCGTCGTACGAGCGGCTAGGCTCGCGCCAGTACGAGACGAGCCGTAACCGGGAGACACCCACGATGGCCAAGAAGCGACCCCAGACGAAGGCCTCGCGGCCTCAGCTGTCCGACCGAGAGATCCCGGTTGTCGGCGCCCGCGAACCCTGCCCCTGCGACAGCGGCCGACGCTACAAGGCCTGCCACGGCCGGGCCGCCGCGCACGCGGTGACCGAACTGGTGCACCGTCCCTTCGAGGGCCTGGCCGGCGAGGGCGACTGGGTGGCACTGCGCGAGCTGGTCCCCGCCGCCACCGTGGAGCTGACCCTGAAGGGCGGCCTGCCCGAGGGCGTTCCCTCCGTCACACTCGCGACGGTTCTGCCGATGGCCTGGCCCGCACTGCGCCGCGACGACGGCTCGGTCCTGCTCGGTCTGCAGAACGACACGGCGTCCGGCGACATCAGCCGCGACCTCGCCGACACCCTGCAGCGCGCGCTCGCCGCGGAGCCCGGTACGCCCGTCCAGGGCCGCCGTTCCCCGGCCGAGGGCCCGCGGCTGCAGGACCTGCTCGACCCCGAAGGCGTGTTCGAGCCAGTTGTGCACACGGGGTTCGAGTTCTGGGTTCCGGACGCGCAGAACGCCACGGCGGACGTCACCGCTTCGCTGGAGCGTGCGAACGACGCGGCCATCCCGACCGTGAAGCTGACGGGCGTCGACGCCGCGTACTGGTGCGAGACCCCGGACAAGAACCACCTGCGCTGGGTGATGCCGCACGGCGAGGAGCAGCTGCTCGACGCCCTCGCGCGGCTGCACGCGGCCGGGCAGTCCAGCCTGGGCGAGGGCACCCGTCTGGTGGGTTCCTTCCGGGCGCACGGCCTCACCGTGCCGGTCTGGGACCTGCCGACCGACGTCACCGCGGAGGACGTCGAGAAGCCGGCCGCCGAGTTCGCCGACCGCCTCGCCACCGCGCTGGCCTCGGACGCCCCGCTCACCCCGGAGGAGCGCCGCGCCCGCGGCGGCCTGACCAACCGGCAGGTGACTCTCAGCTGACGCACAGTCGGATCCGCCCACTCCGACCGGGGTGACTCCTGTCACAACTCCCCGTGAGAACAGCGGAATCGGTGTCCGAATAGCCGAGTTCGAATTTGCGAACCGCCGATCTCTTGTTAGCGTTGCGGTAGCCCGGTTGCTGGTGCATCCCCCGTCGCCAGCAACCGGGTCTTTCTGTGCCCGGAGATCCGTACGGCGTTCTGTACGGAACCGCCCGACGCGTCAACTCCCGCCGGGCGCACCGGAGTTGCTCCCCGATCGCAGCAGCAGCGGGCTTTCTCCGCCGTCCGTCGCCCCCGCCGCGCGTCCCGTCGAATTGCCGGCCGCCGCGAACTCCGCGACCGCCGTGTACGCCTCCGGCTCGCCCGCCGTGCGCTCCCTGGGCGTCTCGCACACCCCCGGCTCGTCCTCCGCGCCCACCGCGCACCGAAGTTGCACGGTGTGGTCGTCGGGCCCCATGAGGCTCAGTACGGACGTGAGCGCATGGCCGGTCGCGTTGCGGTAGTAGGTGCGCGCCCAGGTCTCCTCCCCCTGGGACAGCACGCAGGTCTGCGCCTCGATGCCGTCGGGGGAGGTGAGTTCGGGACCGCAACGGGCGGCCGTGGCGAGCCCCAGGCCCAACAACAGCGGGGCATCGGCGGGATCGGCGGGAGGATCGGCGGCCTCTCGCGCCTTGCCGTCCTCGGGGCCCTCCTGAGAGACCCCCCGAGGACCTTCTTCCGGCGTCAGGGAAAGGAGGGCGTCGCGGTCCGCGTCGCCGACGGGCCCCGCGGACGCCACGGCCAGCGGCAGGGCGACCGTGAGCGCCACGACGCCCGAGAGCGCGAGCAGACGGAGGTTCATGGGGGTGAAGATAACGACAGGGGACGGGCGCCCGGTTGCCCGCGCGCCCGACACCCCTACAACTCGGGTGCGCTCACACCCGTACGAGTGAGAGCCTCGACCACGGCGTCCACCACGGCCTCGACATCGGGTACCCAGGGCGAGGCCGAACCGGGCAGCGGTGCGCGCTCCCAGCGGATCTGGCCCTGGCCGGTCTCGGACGGGGGCAGCGCGATGTAGCCGCCCTCGCTGTGGAAGCGGAGGGAACCGGGAACGAAGTCCTTCGCGTACAGCAGTTCGCCCAGCTGTTCCATCGTGTACGGCTTCACGAGCAGCGACCAGCGGGTGGGCGCCGCGACGACCGGACCCAGGCGCATGCCCTTGCGGTCCAGTGCCTTGAGGGCGCGGGCCGCGGCCGGGGCCGGCAGGCTCACCGCGCACGGGGCCTCGCCACCGGTGGCGAGGATGATGGGGGCCGTCGGCCGGTTCGTCCACCACCAGCGCACCATGCGCTCGTCGGTGGTGGCCGCGAGCAGCCCCGGGTCGAACGGGTGAGCACCGGGGACCGTGCACTCCGGATCGGGGCAGCCGCAGCGGGCGCGCCCCTGTGGATCCGGTGCCACGCCCGGGAGTACGGGCCACTGCCATCCGGTCGCGAACGTCAGAGCCGCGCCGAGCACCTCAGGCTTCCCGCCGTCACGCCGGGACAGGAGCCTGCGTCGCCTTCCGAGCCTTCCGAGGATCTCGCGCATGAGCGCTCGTTCCTTTCCGTTGCACGCCTGGCAACACCGTGGGCCACATCACGTCATGTGCAGATCACTTCACTGTGCGTACCTTCTGGCGCATCCCGACCTGCGGGAGGCAAGGGGCAGCCCCCTTGTTGTGCGCCGAGCGCCGAGCGTTGGCTACGTCCGCGTCCATACTGCGTTGATCAAAAGCATGGGCATGGCGCGGGGTGGCGGAGTCTGGCGTTTTGCCGTCCCGCATGTTCTCTCCGCCTCCGCCAAGGGAGGATGGGGCACGGTCGTCGATGGTTAAGACGCCCGGGTCCGTCGCCAGGTTCCGGGAGGTTCCACAACCACCCCTGGTCTTCACCGAGAACGTACCCATCAAGACCGCTGTGACGCTCCGTCGAACCAGGCCAGTCGACCGCAATAACCCGCTACCCGAGTCAGTTTTAAGCCAACTTTGCTTTTCCGCAAGGGGACACCGGTGAACTCACGGACACCAGGAATCCCAGCAGGACAATGCTGGACATCCCCTCACGAGTGCGTGTACATGTGGAGACACTGCTAGCGGCGCAGAATCACATGGGGGTTTGCGATGCTATTGAGCAATAAGCGCCGGTCGGAAGGCCGGACGCCATGAACGCCCCTCACCTCCCGAAAGTGGCTGGAATCGATGCCACGGTTCCCTCGCCCGCACACACTGTCGCGCCCGCGCCCGTAATCCCTGGTGCCCCAGCGGACACACCCGCGCTGACCTGCCAGAACGGCCCCGGCATTCTCCTTCAGGACCGCCTCGCCGGCTGGGTGTCCGACCTCACAACGCTGCACGAGCTCACCGAACGCCTGGCACGCACGGCGGCACTCACCGACGCACTCCAGGAGCTGCTGCGCGCCGGAGCCGCTCTCGTGGGCGCCCGGCGCGGTCTCCTCGTCCTGGAACCCGGCGACGGTCTGGGCCCCGACACCACCATTGGCCTGGGGCTGGCCCGCGCCGACCTCGGGCACATCGAGACGGTCCCGCGCGGCGCCATGCCGTACGGGCAGCTTCTCGACACGGCCGCCGGGCTGCCCGGCGGCGAGAGCGAAATCACACACCCGGACCTCCTCGCCGAGGACGGTCTCGACCCCCGCCACCGCGAGGTGGCCGCCCGCCTCGGCTACGCGGCGAGCTACGCGCTCCCCCTGTCCACCGAGTCCGCGGGCCGCCTCGGCGCGGCCGTCTGGCTGTACGACGAACCAGCGGAGCCGGTCGAACGGCAGCGCCACCTCGTCGGCCTTTACGCGCGGTTCGCGACCGAGCACCTGGCCCGGCTGGTCGAAGTGGAGCGCACGCGCGCGTGCGTGCGGACGATCTCCGAAGAGCTGCTGCCCGCCCGGCTGCCCCGGACGGCCGGCGTCCAGCTCGCCGCCCGGCACCGCACCGGCCCGCGCGGCGGCGGCGACTGGTACGACGCACTGCCGCTCCCGGACGCGGCCCTCGGCCTGGCCGTGGGCGCGGTGACCGGCTCCGGGCCCAGCGCGATCGCCGCGATGGGCCGGCTCCGGGCTTCTCTGCGCGCGTACGCCGTGATGGAGGGCGAGGACCCCGTGGCGGTCCTCTCCGACCTGGAGCTGCTGTTGCGGCTCACCGAGCCCGCCCGCTGCGCCACCGCACTGTTCGCGTACTGCGAGCCCGCGCTGCGCAAGATCACTCTGGCCGGCGCGGGACACTGCCCGCCGCTGGTGATCGGTGAACGGCGCACCGAGTTCGTGGAGACCACCGTGTCGGCGCCGCTCGGGATGCTCGCCTGCTGGGAGGCGCCCAGCGTGGAGTTCCACACCGAGCCCGGAGAGACGGTTCTGCTCTACACCGACGGGCTTTTGCACCGTACCGGCGAACCCGTGGACCGGGCTTTCTCCCGGCTGCACGCGGCGGCGGCGAGCGTGCCCCGGCAGCTGCGTGACGATCCGGGCGCGATCGCGGACCACGTCCTGCGGAGCATGCTGCCGGACGAGCTGGACGCGTCGGACGGTCAGGAGGACGTCGTACTGCTGTCGGCGCGGTTCGAGTGAGCGGCCGGACATCCGGATGGTCGTCCGGCCGGTCGTCCGGTGGATCGCCCGTCACGCTTCTGGGCCCTGTCCCGTACGACCGTACGATGGACGGGGTCCAGTGCCGTATCTAGGAGGATGACCGTGGCGGACGAGCTCAATCCGGTGACCCCGGAGACTGAGACCGAGCCCGAAGAGCCGATCAAGCAGCGGAAGAACGGCCTGTACCCGGGCGTCTCCGACGAGCTTGCCGAGAGCATGAAGTCCGGCTGGGCCGACACCGAGCTGACAGGCTTGGAGCCCATCGCACAGGCCGGTCGCACCGCCGCCCGCCGCGCCGCGCTCTCCGCGCGCTTCCCGGGTGAGCGCCTGGTGATCCCCGCCGGCAACCTGAAGACGCGTTCGAACGACACGGAGTACCCATTCCGCGCCTCGGTCGAGTACGCCTACCTGACCGGCAACCAGACGGAGGACGGCGTCCTCGTCCTGGAGCCGGTCGTCGACGGGCACAAGGCGACGATCTACCTCCTCCCGCGCTCCGACCGCGAGAACGGTGAGTTCTGGCTCTCCGGCCAGGGCGAGCTCTGGGTCGGCCGTCGGCACTCCCTCACCGAAGCCGAACAGGTGTACGGCATTCCGGCCTCGGACGTCCGCGAGCTGGCCGACAGGCTCAGGGAGGCCACCGGGCCGGTCCGGGTCGTACGCGGGTTCGACGCCGGTATCGAGGCCGCCCTGACCGACAAGGTCACCGCCGAACGCGACGACGAACTGCGGGTCTTCCTGTCGGAGGCTCGGCTGGTCAAGGACGAGTTCGAGATCGGTGAGCTGCAGAAGGCCGTCGACTCGACGGTGCGCGGGTTCGAGGACGTGGTGAAGGTCCTCGACAAGGCCGAGGCGACCTCCGAGCGGTACATCGAAGGGACCTTCTTCCTCCGCGCGCGGGTCGAGGGCAACGACGTCGGCTACGGCTCCATCTGCGCCGCCGGCCCGCACGCCTGCACGCTGCACTGGGTGCGCAACGACGGGGCCGTTCGCTCCGGTGAACTGCTGCTGCTGGACGCGGGCGTCGAGACGCACACGTACTACACGGCCGACGTCACCCGGACGCTGCCGATCAACGGCACGTACACCGACATCCAGAAGAAGATCTACGACGCGGTGTACGACGCCCAGGAGGCCGGGATCGCGGCGGTGCAGCCGGGTGGCAAGTACCGGGACTTCCACGATGCGGCGCAGCGGGTGCTGGCCGAGCGGATCGTGGAGTGGGGGCTTGTCGAGGGGCCCGTGGAGCGGGTGCTGGAGCTGGGGTTGCAGCGGAGGTGGACGCTGCACGGGACTGGGCACATGCTTGGCATGGATGTTCATGACTGCGCTGCGGCACGAGTCGAGTCGTACGTGGATGGTGTGCTGGAGCCTGGGATGGTGCTGACCGTTGAGCCCGGGTTGTATTTCCAGGCCGATGATCTGACCGTGCCTGTGGAGTATCGGGGTATCGGGGTGCGGATCGAGGACGACATTCTGGTGACCGAGAGTGGTAACCGGAACCTTTCGGCTGGGCTTCCTCGTCGCTCGGACGAAGTGGAGGCTTGGATGGCTTCCCTGAAGAGCTGATCTTTCGGCTGCGGGTAGTTCGTGGCTGAGCGCGCAGTTCCCCGCGCCCCTATCGGCATCGGCGTGGACCTGCATCTTGAGTTCGCCGTCGGTGAAGGGCGCCGTGGCGGGCTCGAGCGTGCCCTTCGGGACGCCGTGCGGGACGGGCGGCTCGTGCCCGGGGTCCTGCTGCCCGCTACTCGGCGGCTCGCCGAGGAGTTGGGGGTCTCGCGGGGGACCGTCAAAGCGGCCTACGACCAGCTTGTCGCCGAGGGTTTTCTGACCGCTCGACAGGGGGCCGGTACACAGGTCGCCGCGCTGCCCCCGGTGGACGCCGTACCACCGGGGGCACACGCACGCGCGCGTGTGCCCCTGTTCGACCTGCGGCCCGGCAGTCCGGACGTGGGCACGTTTCCGGCGGACGCCTGGCTGCGGGCGCTGCGCCGGGCCATCGCGACGGCGCCCTCCCTGGCGTACGACTACGGCGATCCGCGCGGCCGGATCGAGCTGCGGACGGCCCTGTCCGGCTACCTGGGGCGGGCCCGTGGGGTGCTCGCGCCGCCCGAGCGGATCGTGATCACCTCCGGGTACGTGCAGGGGCTCGCGCTCCTCACGCGCGTGTTGGACGGCGCCACGATCGCCATGGAGGACCCGGGGCTGCCCTTCCACCGGGAGGTCGTACGGCGGGCCGGCGGACGGGTCGTACCGGTGGGCGTCGACGAACGCGGCGCGCGTGTCGAGGAACTGGCCGCCTCGCGCGAGGTCTCCGCGGTCGTCGTCACGCCCGCCCACCAGTACCCGACCGGCGTCACCCTGCACCCGGAGCGGCGTCGGGCGCTCACCGACTGGGCACGCGCGCGTGACGGGCTGATCGTCGAGGACGACTACGACGGGGAGTTCCGGTACGACAGACAGCCCGTCGGCGCCCTTCAGGGCATGGCTCCGGGGCAGGTCGCCTACATCGGCACCGCCTCCAAGACGCTCGGGCCCGCCCTGCGCCTCGGCTGGATGGTGCTGCCGCCCCACCTCGTCGACGCGGTGGCCGACGCCAAGCTGCACAGCGACCACCACACCGAGACCATCGGCCAGCTGGCCCTCGCCGAACTGATCACCAGCCACGCGTACGACCGGCACGTGCGCGCGTGCCGTCTGCGCTACCGGCGCCGCCGGGACCGGCTCGTGGAGCTGCTGGGCACCCGTCGGAACGTGCGCGGGATCGCGGCGGGGCTGCACGCCCTGGTGGAGGTGGCCGACGAGGCGGCGGTCCTGGCGCGGGCCGAGGAGGCCGGGCTCGCGGTGGGGCATCTCGGGGAGCACTGGCACACGCCGGGCGCGGGGGCGGCGGAGGGCCGGGTACAGGGACTGGTCGTGGGTTACGGGACGCCTCGGGAGCGGGTGTATCCGGAGGCGTTGGAGGTGCTCGGGCGGGTTCTGGAGGGTGGTTGAGCCCGGCATTCCCTTCAGTGGAATTGGGCCACTGAAGAGCGTGACTATTGGGCCTGCCCATCGGTCCACTGTGCTTCTAACGTCGTGTGTATGACCAACGCTCTCGTCCCGCCCGCAGGCCCGCAGCGCGTACTCGCCCTGGCCCAGCTGACCAACTCGGTCGGCGACGGGGCGTACTACGTCACCTCCGCCCTCTACTTCACCCACGTCGTCGGGCTCGCCCCCGCGCGCGTGGGGCTCGGGCTGACGGTCGCCTGGGCGGTCGGGTCGCTGGTCGGCGTGCCGCTCGGGCGGCTCGCCGACCGGCGCGGGGCGCGCGGGACCGCAGTACTGCTGGCGCTCGCCACGGGGGCCGCGGTGGCGTCCTTCCTCGTCGTGCGGGGCTTCGTGCCGTTCGTGATCGCCGCCTGTGCCTACGCGTCCGCGCAGTCGGGGCTCGCGGCGGCCCGGCAGGCGCTGCTCGCCGGGCTGGTGACCGCCGGGGACCGGACGCGGCTGCTCGCACACCTCCAGTCCACCCTCAACGCCGGTCTGGCGGTCGGCGCGGGACTCGGCGGCCTCGCGCTGAACGCCGGGACGCGGGCGGCGTATCTCGGGGTGTTCGCGCTGGACGCGGTGAGTTTCCTGGTGTGCGCGGGGCTGCTGCTGCGGCTGCCGTCGGTGACGCCCGTCGCCGTGCCGAAGTCGCGGGGGCTCGGTGTGCTGCGCGACCGGCCGTACGTCGTCGTGACGCTGCTCAACACGGTGCTGCTGCTGCGCATGCCGCTGCTCAGCCTCGGGATCCCGCTGTGGATCACCGAGCGGACCGACGCTCCGGCCTGGGTCGTCTCCGCGCTGTTCGTGCTCAACACCGGGGCCGTGATGGTGTTCCAGGTACGGATGGCGCGCGGGGTGTCGGGGCTCGCGTCGGCCACGCGCGCGGTACGGCGCTCCGGGTGGGTCATGCTCGCGGCGTGCGCGGTGTTCGCCCTGTCTGCGGGGCTGAGCCCCTGGGTGGCCGTCGGTGTCCTGGTGGTCGGCGCGGTGCTTCAGGTCGTCGCCGAGATGGGGCAGTCGGCGGGGTCCTGGCAGCTGTCGTTCGAGCTGGCCCCGGCCGACCGGGTCGGCGAGTACCAGGGCTTCTTCGGCACCGGCGTCACCGTGGCCCGTACCGCGGGGCCCCTCGTCCTCACCGCGCTGCTGGTGGGCTGGGGGACCCCGGGGTGGCTGCTGCTGGGCGGGGTCACTCTGGTGGCGTCGTACGCGATGGGGCCGGCGGCCCGGAAGGCAGCCGCCGCCGGGCCGGCGGGCGCGGCTGTCAGGCGGCCCGTGTCAGTGAGCTGACCGGCAGGGCGTCCAGGAACAGTGCCCCCGCGAAGAGGCCGGCGCTGCCGCGCGGGCTCCACGCGCGCGCGTGGAGGTCGTCGTCCAAGGCGGTCAGCGCCGCGGCGCCCGCCTCCGTGGACGTGCCGCCCGCCTCCAGGATTCCGCGGGCGCCCGCCTGGACGTGGCGCAGGCCGAGCGGGCCCGCCGTGTACAGCAACTCGGTGTCCTGGAGCGTCGACATGACGGTCAGAAGGGCGTCGAGGCGGGCCTCCGCCTCCGTCGCGCCGGTCGAGCGGGCGGTGGCCAGGGCGTCCAACGCGCGCCGTACGTGCGGGAATCCGGCCCTCGCCTCGCCCCTCGCGCCGGCCGCGCCGTACTTCGCGGACACCGAGGAGCCCCGGGAGGGTCTGCGCGGGGCGCGTTTGTCGGGGTGGGAGGCGATGCGCTTGGCGGCTGCGGCGACGTCGAGCGCCTTGGCCCGGGGGTCCAGGGCGGCTGCCGCGACCAGCAGGCCGAGCGCCCACAGGGCGCCCCGGTGGCCGCCGCCCGCGAGCGCCACCGAGTGCTCGGTGGACCGGCCGATCGCGCCGAGTTCCGTACGGAGCCCGGGTGTCGGTTCGCCGGTGCGGCGGGCCGCGGCGGCCATCGCCGCGAGGCCGGGCGCGAGCGCCTTGGCCGACCAGCGCAGAGCGAGTTGGTCCTTGCGCGTGGCGCGGGCGTCGAGATCGCGCGGGTCGGGCAGGCCCGGCTTGGGAGCCAGGGCCAGTTGCCCGGTCAGCGCGTCCACGGCGGCCAGCGCCAGCGCCTCGTCCTCACGGCTGCTCATGGCCGCAGCCTACGAGGAAGCCGAGGAGGCCGACGAGGACGCGGTGGCACTTTCGGCCGGAGCGTCCGTCGGCGGCTCGCCGCTCGGGGGCGTACCGCCTCCGCCGCCGCTGCCCGCGCCGGTGTTCTCCGCGTCCGGGTCGATGCCGAGGGTGATGAAGCCCTTGTAGCCCTTGGAGACGTCCTTCTTGTGGACCGGCTTCAGGGTGAGCAGACCGCTGGCGGAGCCGCCGCCGTCGTACACCATGTCGTTGTCGAGGGTGGTGTAGCTGCCGGAGTGCTTCGAGTAGGGCTCCAGGGCGAAGATGCCCTCGGCCGCGTCGTCCGGGAAGAAGAACTGGCCGGTGTAGTTGACCTTGCCGCCCTCGTAGGTGCCGTCCTCCTTCTCGCCGCCGGTGTGCACCTTGACGTGGATGTGGCAGGTGCGCGGGGTGTACCAGCCGGGGAAGATCGTCTCGAACTTGACGACCCCGTTGGCGTTGGCGATCTGGTAGCCGCGCAGGTACGTGTTGTCGTCGGCCGTGGAGCCGTCCTCGCTCTCGGCGGGCGCCGAGCCGCCGGGGTTGGCGGTGGTGTAGCCGGAGTAGTAGCCCCAGGCGTCGCAGTGCCAGATCTCCACGGCCGCGCCGGCGACCGGGGCGCAGGACTCGGTGGTGTCCTGGACGGTGATGCGCAGGGTCAGCGGGACACCGGACTTGCCCTCGGTGATGTCCTTTCTCACCAGCGCGTTGTCGAGGTAGTACGGCCCCTCGGTCACGCTCGACATGAGCACGCAGGTGCCGCTGCTCCCGCTCGCCGTGGCGGACGCCGTGGCGTCGGCGGTGGCCGTGCTCGTCGCCTCGTCGGCGAAGGCCGACTGGTAGCCCGCGACCACGAGTCCGCCGGCCGCGACCGTGCCTCCGGTCACCGCGAGAGCGCGGCGCCGGCTGATCGATGTGTCCTTGTGGTTTCCCGTCATGATCAGGAAATTAGGGACGCCGTCCGTCAGGAACATGGGCGTGGACTGAGAGCCGCCTGTGAAGCTTGAGAAACCTGAAGTCGGCAGCTTCGCGACGCGCGGATCACCGCTGCGGACCGGTCGTCTCCGGTGCCGTCACACCGCCATCAGCGGCGCGTCCTTCTGCCACTTGAGGATCTTGTCGAAGCTGACCACCGCGCCGCCCCGGCCCGGCTTGTTGCCGATGGTGACGTGATCGGCGAGCTCCTCGATCAGTGACAGACCCCGGCCGCTCTCCGCGTCGTACGGGACGGCGGCCACGGGCACCGGCCGGCGCGGGGCCTCCGGGGCCACCGGGGTCACCGGGCTCGCCGGGAAACCGGGCCCCGAGTCGGCGACCTCGATGCGGCACTTCTCCCCGTCCAGGTACGCGGTGACGCGATAGGCCCCTCGGGAGTCGCCCTGCCCGGTGTCCCCGCCGTGCTCGACGGCGTTCGCACAGGCCTCGCTGAGCGCGACGGAGAGGTCGAAACAGATGTCGGGGTCGACGCCCGCCGTCTGCATGGTGCCCAGCAGCAGGCGCCGGGCGAGCGGAACGCTCGCAGCCTCACGCCGAAGATGGAGTGACCACCAGATGCTCATGCTCCAGCCTCCAGGCCGCGGCTCGACATACCTGTACGTATTGCCGGGAGTGGCGGTGTGTAAGCACGCAGTTGACGTGATGCCGCCCATACGGGGGATGCACCGTGGGCTCCAATCGGTGTATGTAGTGCATCAACCCACAGAAGCGATCTTTCGGTTCTCCATGGTTTTTCATGTCGGTACCCGGCCGTAATCCACCTTGTGGACCTGCCGTACGGGTGGCGTGGGGCCAGTGCGATGATGAGCCCGCCATGACTGCCCGCCGCCGGCGCACAGCGCCCTCCGGAAGCGCCTTCCGGATGCTGAGGGCCGCGGTGTTCTCCGCGGTCTGTGTCGTGCTGGCCGGGGCCGGTCACACCCTTGCCTCCTGCGCCTCCGTTCCGCTGTGGACGTTGGGTGCCGGTTTCCTCGGGGTCCTCGCGTGCGTGGCACCGCTCGCCGGACGGACCCGCTCGCTCCCGGGCATCATCGCCCTGCTGGCCGTCGGTCAGACCGCCCTGCACACCCTGTTCGGACTGGGGCAGCACACCACGTCGTCGGTGGCCACCACGGCCTCCACGGCGGACCCCGCCCTGGTCGCACGGGCCGCCCGGCTGCTGTGCGGTGTGCCGCTCGCGGCGATCAGCCCGGCCCAGGCCCAGCGGATCCTCGCCGACGCACGGATCAGTACGGTCGGGCCCCTGACAGGGGGTTCGGGTTCCGGTAGCGGTAGCGGCGGCGGTATGGACATGGGGTCCATGAACCACGCGGCTGACGGCCTCGTGTCCGCCGGGTCCGGCACCTCCCTGGACTCCCTCGCCTCCCTCCTGCCGACGCTGCCCATGCTGCTCGGTCACTTCCTCGCGGCCGTCGCCACCGGCTGGCTGCTGCGCCGCGGCGACCTGGCTCTGCTGCGGCTGATGCGGCTGTCGGCGCACGGGGTGGCCGAGGCGGCGCTCGTACGATCCCTGCGCGGGGCGCTCGCGCTGGCGCGCGCACTCCGTACGGGCCTTCCGGGTACGCCGGGCAGGGCACCGCACGCACCGCGCGCGTGGGCCCTCGTTCCCCTCGGGCAGTCCGCCGCCGAACTCCAGCACACGGTGATCCGGCGCGGTCCGCCCGCCGTCCCGCTCGTGCTCGCCGCCTGACACGACGCGACCGCTCCCCATCGGGTGCCCGGGGTCTTCGGATCCGAGGGTCCGAGTCCGAGGAAGAGCCGCCGTCGTGCGGCACGCGCGCGTGTGCACCGCTTCGCACGCGCGTCCCTCTTTCCTCCTCGCTCTCCGATCTGTCGGATCCTCTCCGGCCCCGTCGGGGACGACCTCACTCGAAATGGAGTGCCTTCCGTCATGAAGGTTTCCCGTATCGCCGCCGCCGGCGCCCTCGCCGGTGCCACCGTCCTCGTCCTGTCCGGCCCCGCCTTCGCGCACGTCAGCGTCTCGGCCGAGGGCACCGCCGCCAAGGGCGGCTACGCGACCGTCAACTTCAAGGTGCCGAACGAGCGCGACAACGCCTCGACCACCAAGCTCGAGGTCAGCTTCCCGACCGAGCACCCGCTCGCCTCGGTGATGCCGCAGCCGATCGACGGCTGGACCGTCAAGGTCACCAGGTCCAAGCTGGCCAAGCCCCTCGAACTGCACGGCGAGAAGATCTCCGAGGCCGTCTCCAAGGTCACCTGGACCGCCACCGGCAAGGGCGTCGAGCCCGGCTTCTTCCAGAAGTTCCCGCTCTCCGTCGGCCAGCTGCCCGAGGACACCGACGAGCTCGTCTTCAAGGCGCTCCAGACGTACTCCAACAAGGAGGTCGTCCGCTGGATCGAGGTCCAGAAGGACGGCGCCGAGGAGCCCGACAACCCCGCTCCGGTACTCGCCCTGTCCGCCGCCACCGGGGACCACCATGGCGGCGCGGCAGCCTCGGCGGAGACCGCCGAGCAGGCCGCCGCGAAGACCACGACCACCGCCGCCGAACCCGCCGACAGCAGCGACACCACCGCGCGCGTGCTGGGCGTCGTGGGCATCGTCGTCGGTGTCGCGGGCGTCGCGTACGGCGTGGCCGGCCGTCGCCGCACCACCGTCTGACACCCGCTCACCTCCGGTGCGCGCCGGGGGCGTGCGGTTGTCCCGTACGCCCCCGGTGTCCCGTACACCCCTGGGTGCGCGCCGAACCTTCCACGAACGACACCTTCGGGAACTCTCCTTATGCGCAAGAAGCTGTTCGCCGCGTCCGCCCTGCTCGTCGCGGCCACCCTGACCCTCTCCGCCTGCGGCAGTGGCGACGACTCCGGCCAGTCGGTCGCCGATGTCTCCGTCGAGGCCGGCTCGGACAAGGCGGCCACGATCCTCGACCAGCCGTTCGAGAAGCCTGACCTCGTCCTCACCGACACCCAGGGCAAGCCGTACGACTTCCGCGCGGAGACCAAGGGCCGGCCCACGCTCATCTACTTCGGCTACACCAACTGCCCCGACGTCTGCCCACTGACGATGAGCAACATCGCCGTCGCCAAGAAGCAGCTGCCCAAGGCCGACCAGGACAAGCTCCGCATCGTGTTCGTCACCACCGACCCGAAGCGGGACACCCCGGCCGCGCTCGGCAAGTGGCTCAAGGGCATCGACCCCCAGGTGGTCGGTCTGACCGGCGACTTCGCCACCATCCAGGCGGGCGCCCGCACCCTCGGCATCTCCATCGAGCCGACGTCGAAGGACAAGAACGGCAAGACGATCTCGATGCACGGCACCCAGGTCATCGCGTTCTCCCCGAAGACCGACGGCGGCTATGTCCTGTACGGCGAGGACGCCACCGTCGACGACTACATCAAGGACCTCCCCAAGATCATCAAGGGACAGAACCCGTGAGGCCCCCGAGGCTCTTGACCACTGCGCGGCCTGTACGGCCTGCGCGGCATCTCGCCGTAGCGACGGCCACCGTCCTCGCCGGAGCACTCGTCCTCGCCGGGTGCGGGAGTTCGGAGTCCGGGTCCGACGGCGACAGCGCCGGGCTGTCCGTCGGCTCCGCCTACATGCCCCAGCCGGTCTCGGACTCCATGGCCGCCGGGTTCCTCGTCATCACCAACAAGGGCGCCGCCGGTGACGTGCTCACCCGCGTCACCAGCGATGTCGCCGGCGATGTCACCGTGCACAAGACCGTCGGGCAGACCATGGAGGAGGCCGAGCACCTCGACATCCCGGCCCACGGCGAACTCGTCCTGCGGAGCGGCGGCGACCATCTGATGTTCGAGCAGCTCAAGCGCAAGCCGCGGGAGGGCGAGAAGGTCTCCGTGCGACTGCACTTTGCCAAAACCTCGCCGATCACCGTCGAGATGCCGGTGAAGTCGGCGACGTACAACCCGAAGACCGGACACTGAGACCGAGGGAGGGATCACCGTGACACAGACCATCGCCCCGCGCGTGCGGCCCCTGGTGCTGCTGTTCCTCGCGGTCGCCGCCGCGCTGCTCGCCGGGCTGGCCGGCGCCGCGCCGGTCTCCGCACACGCCGCGCTCACCGGCAGCGCCCCGCAGCAGGGTGTGGTGGTCGACAAGGCCCCGACCCAGGTGACGCTGACCTTCTCCGAGAAGGTCGCGCTGTCCGACGGCGCGTTCCGCGTGCTCGACCCCAACGGCAAGCGTGTCGACACCGGCAAGGCGACCGAGCTGAGCGGCACGACCTACGGCGTCCCGCTCCACTCCGGGCTGCCCGACGGCACCTTCACCGTCGCCTACCAGGTCGTCTCGGCGGACAGTCACCCCGTCGCCGGCGCCTTCACCTTCTCCATCGGCGCCCCCTCCGTCACCTCCGTCTCGGTCTCCGACCAGACAGCGGGCGGCGGAGTCGTCGGCGCCCTCTACGGCTTCGGCCGGTACGTCTCGTACGCGGGCTTCATCGTCATGGTCGGCGGCGCCGCCTTCGTCCTCGCCTGCTGGCAGCGCGGCTCCGGCGTACGGGCGCTCCAGCGGCTCGTCGTCTCCGGGTGGCTCGCGATGACCGCGGCCACACTCGCGCTCCTGCTGATGCGCGGCTCGTACACCGGCTCCGGCAAGGTCGGCGACATCTTCGACCTGGGCCTCCTCGGAGACGTCCTGCAGACCAAGACGGGTGCCGCGCTCGTCTCCCGGCTGCTGCTGCTCGCGGCCGGCGCGCTGTTCATCGCGGTCCTCTTCGGGGCGTACGCCCGGCCCGAGACGGAGGACGACGAGAGCGACGAGGGCGACGAGGACGAGGGGGAGGAGGAGCTGGACGAGAGTTCCGCGCGGCGGGACCTCACCTTCGGGCTCGGCATCGGCGGCGGAGTCGTGGCGATCGGGCTGGCCGCCACCTGGGCGCTGGCCGAACACGCCTCGACCGGCCTCCAGCCCAACATCGCGATGCCCGTCGACGTGCTCCATCTGATCGCCGTCGCCGTCTGGCTCGGCGGGCTCTCAGCGCTCCTGGTCGCGCTGTTCCGGGCGCCCGCGGACACCCCGATCGAGGGTTCGGCCGTACGCCGCTTCTCGCGTGTCGCCTTCGGCAGCGTGCTGGCGCTGGTGGCGACCGGGATCTACCAGTCCTGGCGCCAGCTCGGCTCCTGGTCGGCGCTCACCGACACCTCGTACGGACAGCTGCTGCTCGTCAAGATCGGCCTGGTGGTCGTCCTTGTCGGCATCGCCTACATCTCGCGCCGCTGGACCGCCCAGCTGCCGGAGACCGCCGCGGCCGGCGCGGCGGAGGACGCGGAGAGTTCCGAGGACCAGGCCGACGACCCCGAGAAGGAGCCGGTCGCCGCAGCCGCCAAGGGCGGGGACACCAAGCGGGCCGCTCAGCTCGCCCGGCAGCGGGCCGCCGTCGACACCGCTCGGCTGAAGCGGCTGCGCGACGCCGACCCCCTGCGCTCGGGACTGCGCCGCTCGGTGCTCGCCGAGGCGGGCGTCGCCGTCGTCCTGCTCGCCGTCACGACCGTGCTGACGTCGACCGAGCCGGGCCGTACGGAGGAGGAGGCCAAGGCCGCCACCTCGGCGTCGTCCTCCTCGTCGTCCTCTTCCTCCTCGGACTCCGACGGGACGGGCGCCCTGACCCTGGACATGCCCTTCGACACCGGCGGCCAGGACGGCAAGGGCCTCGTGCGGCTCGACATCAACCCCGCCCGCGTCGGCGGGAACGTCATGCACGTGTACGTGGAGCGGCCCAACGGGCGGGCGTTCGACGTGCCCGAGGTGAAGGTCGCCTTCACCCTCACCGCCAAGAAGATCGGGCCACTGCCCGTGAACCCGGACCGCGTCGCCACCGGACACTGGACGGCGAACGAGGTCCAGATCCCCATGGCCGGCGACTGGAAGGTCGCCGTGACCGTGCGGACCTCCGACATCGACCAAGTGACCGTCGACAAGAACGCGCAGATCGGCTGAACCGCACCATGGCTGACCAGTCCACCAAGGAAAACAAGAAGGAAGACGCCGTGGGAGACGCCCAGGAGAACGGCGAACAGGGCATCTCGCGTCGGCGGCTGCTCGGCACCGCCGGCGCCACCGGGCTCGCGCTCGGTGCGGCGGGCGGGGCCACCGGCTATGCCGTCGGCTCCTCCGACGACGGTTCCGGATCCGGCTCCTCCGGCTCGTCCCTCGCGCTCGCTTCGGTGGGCGCGGACATGGCAATGTTTCACGGGAAACATCAGCCGGGCATCACCGAGGGCCTCCAGGCCAGCGGCCACCTCATCGCCTTCGACCTGGCGGCGGGCGCGGGCCGCACCGAGGCCGCCGCGCTGCTGCGCCGCTGGTCCGACACCGCCCGGCGGCTCATGGCGGGCGAGGCCGCCGCGCACGACGACACGGATGTCGCCCGGGACGCGGGCCCCTCGTCCCTGACGGTCACCTTCGGCTTCGGATACGGCTTCTTCGCCCGCACCGGGCTGGAGAAGCAGCGCCCGGTCGCGCTCGATCCGCTGCCCGAGTTCTCCTCCGACCACCTCGACAAGGCCCGCAGCAACGGCGATCTGTGGGTGCAGATCGGCGCCAACGACGCCCTGGTCGCCTTCCACGCCCTGCGCGCGATCCAGAAGGACGCGGGCAGCGCGGCCCGGGTCCGCTGGCAGATGAACGGCTTCAACCGGTCGCCGGGCGCCACCGCGCAGCCGATGACCGCCCGCAACCTGATGGGCCAGATGGACGGCACCCGCAACCCGAAGCCGTCCGAGGCCGACTTCGACAAGCGCATCTTCGTGCCCGCCGCCGGCGAACCGTCCTGGATGGCGAACGGCTCCTATGCCGTCGTACGCCGTATCCGCATGCTTCTCGACGACTGGGAGCAGCTGTCGGTCAAGCAGCAGGAGGACGTGGTCGGGCGGAAGAAGTCGAACGGGGCGCCGCTCAGCGGCGGTTCCGAGACGACCGCCATGGACCTGGAGAAGGTCGACGCCAACGGCGATCTCGTGGTCCCCATCAACGCGCACTCCCGGATCACCCGCCCCGACGAGAACGGGGGCGCTGCCATCCTGCGGCGCCCGTTCTCCTTCCACGACGGGATCGGGGCGGACGGGACGCCCGACGCGGGGCTCCTCTTCGTCTGCTGGCAGGCCGACCCGCTGCGCGGTTTCGTCCCCGTCCAGCGCAAGCTCGACCGGGGCGACGCGCTGTCGAGGTTCATCCGGCACGAGTCGAGCGGACTGTTCGCGGTGCCGGGCGGGGCGGGCGAGGGGGAGTACGTCGGGCAGCGGCTGCTGGAGGGGTGACGCGCGGCCGGTTCCCAAGCGGTGCCGGGGCCACAGCACGCTCGACGGGCCCCTGTCGCCCTTGGGGCGGCGGAGCCGGGAAGCGTGCGTCGGGCCGGACAAGGGCCATTAGGGTGAGGTCATGCCAGCCAGCTACGCGTATCTCGGCCCCGAGGGCACCTTCACCGAGGTTGCCCTGCGCACGCTTCCCGAGACGGCCACCCGAGAGCTGATCCCGATGGTGTCCGTGCCGGCCACGCTCGACGCGGTGCGCAGCGGTGAGGTCGAGGCCGCGTTCGTGCCGATCGAGAACTCCGTCGAGGGCGGTATCACCACCACCCTCGACGAGCTGGTCGCGGGCTCCCCGCTGATGATCTACCGCGAGGTGCTGCTGTCGATCACCTTCGCGCTGCTGGTCAGGCCAGGCACCAAGCTGTCGGAGATCAAGACCGTCACCGCCCATCCGGCCGCGCAGTCGCAGATCCGCAACTGGATGAAGATCAACCTCCCGGACGTGGTGTGGGAGTCGTCCGCCTCGAACGCGGACGGTGCCCGGCTGGTCCAGGAGGGCCGTTACGACGCGGCCTTCGCGGGCGAGTTCGCAGCCGCCCGGTACGGCCTCACCGCGCTGGAGACCGGCATCCACGACGCGGAGAACGCGCAGACGCGGTTCGTCCTGGTGGGCAGGCCCGCCCGGCCCGCGGCGCCGACCGGCGCGGACAAGACGTCCGTCGTCATCTGGCAGCGCGACGACCACCCCGGTGGACTGCGTGATCTGCTGGGCGAGTTCGCGGTGCGGGGCGTCAACCTGATGCTGCTGCAGTCCCGGCCGACCGGGCAGGGCATCGGCAACTACTGCTTCGCCATTGACGCCGAGGGTCACATCTCCGACCGGAAGGTCGCCGAGGCTCTCATGGGGCTCAGGCGGATCTGTCTCAAGGTGCGGTACCTGGGTTCGTACCCGCGTGCGGACATCGGCGTGGACGACGTCCGTGCTCCTCTGCCGGGGACGTCCGACGAGGAGTTCGTGACGGCCGCCGACTGGGTGGCTCGCTGCCAGGACGGCCGCTTCTAAGCGGTCCGCCTGTGCTTCCGGCCGGTCCTACCAGCCGATTTCCGTTATCCACAGAAGTTATCCACAGGCCCGCTTCTCGACCTGGGGACAAGTCGACAACAGGGTGCCGGTCTGTCGACAAATCGCCCTACAGGCCGTCGATCCGTCCACAGCCCGGCATGCCACCCTTCGTCCACTCGTTTCCCTGGTGTAACTCGCCGGAGTTACGCATTTCCACCCGAAAGTGGGCGTGACGGTGGTTTGCTTCGGGAATTGGCCATCTCGTGGACACCTTTGGAAACGATCACTTCGGTAATCCACAGATCTTTCGCACAGCCTGTGGATAACTTTTCCGAGGTGTGGATTACTGTGGACGAGCCCACCCTCAAGTCCCCTTCAGTGCAAGGGATTCGGGTCAACCAGGCACTACCGTCTGACCCTTTCAGGGAATCCGGCCGCCTTTCCTTGACACCTCTCGACGCTCCTCGAACGGGCAGACATTTCGGGCAAATAGCAACACGGGGCGTGTATGGAAATACCGAGTCGTGAGCGCCGACCCGGCACCGGTAGCCTTGGAGGGTGATTGACCTTCGCCTGCTCCGTGAGGACCCCGACCGTGTGCGCGCTTCGCAGCGCGCCCGTGGAGAGGACGTCGCGCTCGTCGACGCTCTCCTGTCCGCCGACGAGCGACGCAGGTCGTCCGGCGTCCGCTACGACGAGCTGCGTTCCGAGCAGAAGAGCATCGGCAAGCTCATCTCCAAGGCCTCCGCCGACGAGAAGGCCGAGCTACTCAAGAAGACGGGCCAGCTCGCAGCGGACGTCAAGGCAGCCGACGCCGAGCAGCACGAGGCCGACGAAGAAGCCAAGAAGCTCCTCCTCCAGCTCGGCAACCTGGTCCACCCGGACGTCCCGGTCGGCGGCGAGGAGGACTTCGTCGTCCTGGAGACGCACGGCACGATCCGCGACTTCGGCGCCGAGGGCTTCGAGCCCAAGGACCACCTGGAGCTGGGCGAGGCGCTGGGCGCCATCGACGTCGAGCGGGGCGCCAAGGTGTCCGGCTCGCGCTTCTACTACCTCACCGGCGTCGGCGCGCTCCTCGAACTCGCCCTCGTCAACGCGGCGATCGCGCAGGCCACGGAGGCCGGCTTCGTCCCGATGCTGACCCCGGCGCTGGTCCGCCCGCGCGCGATGGAGGGCACCGGCTTCCTCGGCCAGGCCGCGGAGAACGTGTACCACCTGGAGAAGGACGACTACTACCTGGTCGGCACCTCCGAGGTCCCCCTCGCCGCGTACCACATGGACGAGATCCTCGACGCCGACAAGCTGCCGCTGCGCTACGCCGGCTTCTCGCCGTGCTTCCGCCGCGAGGCCGGCACCTACGGCAAGGACACCCGGGGCATCTTCCGCGTGCACCAGTTCGACAAGGTCGAGATGTTCTCGTACGTCAACCCCGAGGACGCGGAGAACGAGCACCAGCGTCTCCTGGACTGGGAGAAGCAGTGGCTGACCGCCCTCGAACTGCCCTTCCAGGTCATCGACGTGGCCTCGGGCGACCTGGGCGCCTCCGCCTCGCGCAAGTTCGACTGCGAGGCCTGGATCCCGACCCAGGGCAAGTACCGCGAGCTGACGTCGGCCTCCAACTGTGACGGCTTCCAGGCCCGGCGCCTGTCCGTACGGATGCGCGACACCAGCGACGGCAAGAACAAGGTCCAGCCGCTCGCGACGCTCAACGGCACGCTGTGCGCCGTACCGCGCACGATCGTGGCGATCCTGGAGAACCACCAGTTGGCCGACGGTTCGGTGCGCGTGCCCGAGATGCTGCGCCCGTATCTGGGCGGCCGGGAACTGCTGGAGCCGGTCGCCAAGTGACCGACGCCGCTGGGTCGTTCCCGTACCGGCTCGTCGCGACCGACCTCGACGGAACGCTTCTGCGCTCCGACGGCTCGGTCTCGGCGCGCACCCGTGAGGCACTCGCCGCGGCCACCGCGGCGGGCGCCGCGCACATCGTCGTCACCGGCCGCGGGGTGCGCTGGACGCGGCACGTCCTCGACGAGCTGGGCTACGAGGGACTCGCGGTCTGCGGCCAGGGCGCACAGGTGTACGACGTCGGGGCTCATCGTCTGCTGACGTCGATCACTCTGGACCGGCAGCTGGCCTCGCTCGCGCTGGCGAAGATCGAGGCGGAGGTCGGACCGCTGTTCCTGGCGGCGAGCCGGGCGGGCCTCGACGGTGAGGTGCTGGTCGGGCCGGGTTACGAGAGCCTGGGCTCGCTGCCCTTCGTCCCGCTCACGGACTCTTCGGACCTCTGGGCCGAGCCGCTGGGCAAGATCTACATCCAGCACCCAACCCTGTCCACCGACGAGCTCACCGAGGTCGCCACCCGGACAGCGGGCGGCTTCGTGACGGTCACCATGGCCGGCGAGAGCATCGTCGAACTCCTCCCCCTGGGCCTGTCCAAGGCGAAGGGCCTGTCCCTGGCGGCCCGTCGACTGGGCGTGAAGGCCGCGGACACGATCGCCTTCGGTGACATGCCGAACGACATCCCGATGTTCACCTGGGCGGCGCGTGGGGTGGCGATGGCGAACGCCCACGCCGAACTGCGGGCGGTGGCCGACGAGGTCACGTCGTCGAACGACGAGGACGGCATCGCGGTGGTGCTGGAGCGATTGCTGGCGTAGTCCTTTTCGGGGACTGAAAGCTGAGGGCTGGGGGGTCCGGGAGGGCGGCCCGCGCGGAGTGAGTCGCGCGCTCGAAGTGGCCGCCCCGGGCAGCTCCCCCCGCTTGGCGGGCCCGCCGGAGGGAGTGACTGCTCCGGAGCCCGCCGCGGGCTGCCCTGAAGGAAGCCGCGCGGGCTGCCGTGCATCGGCGCCGCCCGGCTCCGCTCCCAGAACCCGACCCAGAGCACCGGACAGATCCGGCGTACTGGACACAACCACTGTGCCCGTAACCCGAGTCGGGCGCCACCGAATAAAACTGGTGAGCGGATTCCGGAGCGGCGGACCGGAACGTCCACCGTCTGCCCTACTTGCGGCGCCACCTGCGGCGACGCGCCTTGCTGAAGAACCAGCCCGCCGGGGGTTCGTCCGACCGCCAGGGCTGCGGCTCGGGCGTCTCGTTCCGCCAGCGCGCCGTCAGCATGCGGGCCCGGGCGGACGGCTCGGCGGTTTCGGCAGAGCGTATGAAGTCCTCGTCGAGGACCAACTCGTCCCAGATGTCCCTGTCCCCTGCCATCCCCGTCCTCCTCGCCCTGCGGCCCCGTTTGTCCAGTGTGCCCGGGCACACGTGAAGTCTCTGTCAGAAATCCCTGTCAGGTGACCACGCGCACCCGGGCCCGCAACTGCCTACTCATCGCCGGTAGGGGTCAGCGTGCGCAGCTTCTGGCCTGCGTACCAGGTGGCGAGGACGGTGACCGCGATCAGCAGGACCGTCGCCGTGGTCAGGCCGACGTCCGAGGTGATCAGGTCGCCGCCCGTGGCCTTGTGGCCGACGGCCAGGGCCCACTGCTGGACGCTCAGTGTGCGCGCCCCGGGCACCAGGGAGCCGAACAGTGCCTCCCAGACCAGGGCGTAGACGAGTCCGAAGACCACCGCGTGCCGGGACACCGTGCCGAGCAGCAGGAAGAGCGCGGCGTAGGCGATGGAGGCGACCAGTGCGGCGACCGTGTAAGAGACGGCGACCTGCTGGCCGTTGCCGTTGAGGATGAGGCCGGCGATGAAGGTCGGCACCGCCGAGAACGCCATGGTGACGCCGATCGCGACGATCAGCTTGGTGTAGATGATCTTGGGTCGCTTGAGCGGCTTGGAGAGCAGGTAGACGACGGAACCGTCGTCGATCTCCGGGCCGATCGCGCCGGTGCCCGCGATGACGCCGATGATCGGCACCATCGTGGCGAGGGCGAGTCCGCCCAGCAGGTCCGCCGCCGTCTGATCGTCGGCGCCGACGAGGCCGCGTACGGCGATGGCGATCACGATGAGCAGCAGGGGCAGCGCGCCGAGGATGAGGGCCCGGCGGCGGCCGAGCAGGGCCCGGTAGGTGAGCCGGGCGACTGTGGGGTCGTACATTTTCGGCCTCCTACGCGGCGACGAGATACGAGAACACGGATTCGAGGGACTCGTCGGACGGCGAGACCGTGAGCAGCCGGATGCCGTGATCCCTGGCAACGCGGGGCAGCAGGGCGGTGAAGCGGCCGAAGTCGACGGCCTGGATACGCAACGCGCCCTCCGCGAGGTCCACTTCGATGCCGGAGGTCGACGGGTCGGCGATCAGCGCGGCGGCGAGGGCCCGGTCGTCGCTGGAGCGTACGAGGTAGCGGTGCGGGCGGTCGGTCATCAGACGGCGGATCCGGCGGAAGTCACCGCTGGCCGCGTGCCGTCCGGCGACGACGACCTCGATGTGGGCCGCCAGTTGCTCGACCTCTTCGAGGATGTGCGAGGAGAACAGGACCGTGCGTCCCTCGGCGCCCATGCGGCGCAGCAGATCCATGAGCTGCATGCGCTGGCGCGGGTCCATGCCGTTGAAGGGCTCGTCGAGCAGAAGGAGCGACGGGTCGTGGACGAGCGCGCTCGCCATCTTCACACGCTGGCGCATGCCCTTGGAGTACGTCGAGATCTTGCGGTCCTGCGCGTACTCCATCTCGACCGTGGCGAGCGCCCGCTGCGCCGCCTTGGCACCGAGGCCGTGCAACTCGGCGTTGGCGACCACGAACTCCTTGCCGGTGAGGAAGTCGTACATCGCCTCGCGCTCGGGGACGATGCCGATGTGCTTGTAGATCTGCTCGTTGCGCCACACGGGCTGTCCGTCGAGGGTGACGGTGCCGGTGGAGGGGGCCAGGAAGCCGCCCATCATGTTGATGAGGGTGGACTTTCCGGCGCCGTTGGGGCCCAGGAGGCCGGTGACGCCGGGGCCGATCGTCATGGTGATGTCGTTGACCGCCACCACGTTGCCGAACCAGCGCGAGACGTGGTCGATGTTGAGCGTGGTCACAGTCCGACCTTTCGGTAGCGGCGCATCAGAAGGCCGTAGCAGCCGGCGATGAGACCCAGGACGGCGAGCAGGAAGACCACGCCTTCGCCGGTGCTGGGGCCCACCCCTCCGGGGTAGGAGGAGGTGGCGCCCAGGAAGGCCGTCTGCACCCCGTCGATGAGCGTGATGGGCGAGAAGAGGCCGATCCAGGGGACGGCACCCGTGCTGCCCTGGGCGTCAGCGATGGCCTGGAGCGTGGACACCGCCCCGTAGGAGATGGTCACCACGGCGATGACCGCCGCGATACCGAAGCCGCGGCGCGGGGTGACCGCCGAGATGACGAGGCCGATACCGGCGAACAGCAGCGAGAGCAGTGCCACGGAGACGAGCCCCTGGAGGAAACCCTTGGTCTGGTCGGTGAAGTCGAGCTTGGCCAGCAGGGCGCCCGCGTAGAGCACGACCAGCGGCACCGCGGTGATGAGGAACAGGGCCGAGGCCAGCGCCGCGAACTTCGCGCGGACGTAGTCCGAGGTCTCGATCGGGCGCGAGAAGTACAGGGGTACGGTCTTGAAGCGCAGGTCGCGGGAGACGGCCTGGGGTGCCTGCGAGGCGACGTACAGGCCGATGACCGCCTGCATGATGATCGCGTAGTTCGTGTACTCGACGGGCAGTTCCTTGGCCTTGGTGGCGACCGAGACCGCCACCATGATGGCTGCAGGGACGCACATCACGGCGAAGAGCACCATCGGCAGCACCTTGGACTTGACCGAACGGCCGAGGCCGTAGGCGCCGCGCAGGGACTGTGAGTAGAGCGAGCGTCGGGCGTACGCGCGGCCCAGTCGCTGGCCGTCGTACGAGCGGTAGCCGATGTTGTGGATGCGGGACTGGGCGCCCGCCTGTGCCGGGGTCTGCTCAACCGCCATGGCCGACCGCCTCCTTTCCTGCACTCACGCTCTGCTGTTCGTCCGCCTGCTTGGCGTCGCTGTCGGTGAAGACCTCGGAGATGTGGTGCCTGCGCTGTTCCATGCGCACCAGACCGAGGCCGAGGTCGGCGACCGTGTCCCGCACGAGGTCGTAGGTGTCCTCGCCCTGGGCGGTGAGCAGCAGGATGTGTCCGGCGCCGGGCAGGCCGCTGCCGTCGTGGGTGTCCACCCCGCGCGCGTGGAGCGCGTCGCGCACCGCGGCGGTGCCGTCCGGGTGTTCGTCGGTGTCGGTCACCTCGATGGCGAGGATGGCCGTGGACTGGGTGAAGTCCGTGGTGGAGCTGGACCGCAGGAGCTTGCCGCCGTCGACGACCACCACGTGGTCGCAGGTCCGCTCCAGCTCGCCGAGCAGGTGCGAGGTGACCAGCACCGAGATGCCGAAGTCGGTGTGGATACGGCGGATCAGGCCGAGCATGTCGTCGCGGCCGACCGGATCGAGGCCGTTGGTCGGCTCGTCCAGGAAGACCAGCTGCGGGTCGTGGACCAGCGCCTGGGCGAGCTTCACCCGCTGCTTCATGCCGGTCGAGTAGCCGCCGATGGGACGGTAGCGCTCCTCGTACAGGCCGACATGGCGCAGGGTGTCCGCGGTGCGCTCGCGGGCGGCGGCAGGCGGGAGCCCGGACATGCGCGCCATGTGCACGACGAACTCGGTGGCCGAGACGTCGGGTGGCAGGCAGTCGTGCTCCGGCATGTAGCCGACCCGCTCCCGGATGGCGCCGCCCTCGGTGGCGACGTCGAGTCCGAGCACGGCGGCCCGGCCCTCCGTGGCGGGGGACAGACCCAGCAGGATCTTGATCAGGGTGGATTTGCCGGCGCCATTGGCGCCGACGAGTCCGGTCACACCGGGTCCGATGTCCATGGAGAGCCGGTCGAGCGCGGTCACCCGGGGGAACCGCTTGCTCAGGCTTTCGGTCGCGATCACAGTCACGTCCACGACGGTAGTGGCGCACACCACATCGGTCGTCAACCCGAAGAGCTGTCTCCATATCCACCTCCAGTCGTACGGGCCCGTAGGGGTCCCCCTCAGGTCGAACAACCGACTGCGGGTTATCCACATCGGCTCCGTTGTCCACAGACAGGCGTTCGACTGTTGACGCCGGCTCTAACAAGTGTCAGATTCGCGAGGGTCAAGTTACGGGCACGTAGCGCGGTCGATGGGGACGGTGGGCGCGGCAATGGCGACGGCGGAGGCAGGCGGGCTCACCAGCGAGTCGGCCGGTGAACTGGCCGGGTTCAGACGGGTGCAACGGCTGGCGTACGAGTGTGCGGAGGCCGTCGCGGCACGGCTGGAGCCGGGGATCACCGAGCGCGAGGCGGCCCGGATGCAGCGGGAGTGGCTGCGCGAGCGGGGTGTGCGGGACTGGTTCCATCTGCCCTTCGCCTGGTTCGGGGACCGCACGGCGTTCGTGAACTTCCGCATCCCCCTCCAGTTCTTCCCGACCGGCCGCCGACTGGAGCCGGGGATGCCGTTCATCCTGGACCTGGCCCCGGTCCACCGGGGTTTCGCGGCGGACATCGGCTACTCCGGCTCGCTCGGCGCCAACCCGGTGCAGGACCGGCTGATGGCCGACCTGGAGGCGCACCGCGAGCTGATCCTGCGCGAGGTGCGCGAGCGGCGCCCGCTGCGCGAGATCTACGAGGACGTGGACCGCCTCATGGTCCGCCAGGGCTACGCCAACCGGCATCGCGCGTATCCCTTCGGGGTGATCGCGCACAAGGTCGACCGGGTACGCGAACGGTCGTGGTCGCCCCGGCTGTTCGGGTTCGGTACGCAGTCCCTGAAAGGGCTGGCGGGCGACGCGCTGCGCGGCCACCGCGAGGGCTGGTCGCCCCTGTGGTCGCCGTACCGCTTCTCCGACCACCCGCCGCAGCCGGGCCTGTGGGCGGTCGAGCCGCATCTCGGATTCCGGGGCACAGGGGCGAAGTTCGAGGAGATCCTGGTCGTCACGGACTCCGCGGACCCGCGGGAGAGCGCGTTCTGGCTGGACGACGATCTGCCGCACGTGCGGCGCTGGGCGGAGACGAAGTGACGATCGTGACCCTTGAGACGGAGGACGAGTGACTCTCGACGGGGCGCGTGAGCGCCGGGTACGTACGGGCGGGATCGAGCTGTGCGTCGCCGAGTTGGGCGACCCCTCGGACCCCACGGTGATCCTCGTGCACGGCTATCCGGACACCAAGGAGGTGTGGTCCCAGGTCGCCGCGCGGCTCGCCGACCGCTTCCACGTCGTGCTGTACGACGTGCGGGGTCACGGCAGTTCGACGACGCCGCGTCCGCTGCGCGGCGGCTTCACCCTGGCGAAGCTCACGGACGACTTCCTGGCCGTCGCGGACGCGGTCAGCCCGGACCGGCCTGTGCACCTGGTGGGGCACGACTGGGGCTCGGTGCAGTCCTGGGAGTTCGTCACCGTCGCACGCACCGAGGGCCGGATCGCGTCCTTCACGTCGATGTCCGGGCCGTCCCTCGACCACCTCGGCCACTGGACGAAGGGTCGCCTGAAGCGGCCCACCCCGCGTGCGGTCGCCCAACTCCTGGGCCAGGGCCGCAGATCCTGGTACGTGTACGCGCTGCACACGCCCGTGCTGCCCGAACTCGCCTGGCGCGGCCCGCTCGGCAAACGCTGGCCGAAGCTGCTGGCCCGCCTCGAAAAGGTCTCCGGGGACGGTTACCCCACCGCCTCCCTGCCCACGGACGCGGCCAACGGCGCCTGGCTGTACCGGGACAACGTACGGTCCCGGCTGCGCAGGCCGCGCCCGGACGCGCACGCACACGCGCCCGTGCAGCTCATCACGCCCCTGGGGGACGCGTTCCTCTCCGAGCGGCTGTACGACGGACTGGAGCGGTGGGCGCCCCGGCTGGTGCGCCGCACGCTCGACGCCAAGCACTGGATCCCGCGCACCCGGCCCGACCAGGTGGCCGCCTGGATCGGGGAGTTCGCGACCGCCAACGAGGGCGGGCGGCTCCCGGCGGCGGCAACGGGCCCCCACGCACAGCGTTTCGGCGGGCAGCTCGTCCTGGTCACCGGGGCGGGCAGCGGCATCGGACGGGCGACGGCCTTCGCGTTCGCCGAGGCGGGCGCTCGTGTGGTGGCCGTCGACCGGGACGCCGAAAGCGCCGCCCGTACGGCCGAGTTGGCCCGGCTCGTCGGCGCTCCCGAGGCCTGGGCGGAGCCGGTGGACGTCACGGACGAGCAGGCGATGGAGAAGCTCGCCGAGAAGGTCGCCACCGAGTACGGCATCGTGGACGTGCTGGTGAACAACGCGGGGATCGGGCTCTCCGGGTCCTTCTTCGACACGACCCCGGAGGACTGGAAGAAGGTCCTGGACGTCAACTTGTGGGGTGTGATCCACGGTTGCCGGCTCTTCGGGAAGCAGATGGCCGAGCGCGGACAGGGCGGGCACATCGTCAACATCGCGTCCGCGGCCGCGTACCAGCCCTCCAAAGCCCTTCCCGCGTACAGCACTTCGAAGGCCGCGGTGCTCATGCTCAGCGAGTGTCTGCGCGCCGAGCTGGCGGGCCAGGGCATCGGCGTCTCGGCGATCTGCCCCGGGTTCGTCAACACGAACATCACAACGACCGCGCGTTTCACGGGAGTCGACGCCGAGGAACAGGCCCGCCGACAGAAGCGGACGGCTCGGCTGTACGGGTTGCGCAACTACCCGCCGGAGAAGGTGGCTTCGGCGATCCTGCGCGCGGTGGTGCGCAACGAGGCGGTCGCGCCGGTGACACCGGAGGCCCGGGGCGCACACCTCATGTCCCGCTTCCTGCCGGGGGCGTTGAGGACGCTGGCGCGGATGGATCCGCCGCTGTAACCACAGGAGCCAAAAGGTAATAAATATAACCAAGTTGACCAAAGGTCGCAAAACGCCGACCAGTTGTCCACAGTTTTCTCAATTCCCCTGTGGATAACCGCACTTGGCTGTGGATCAAACCTCCGGACCAAAATCAAATGCGTGATCACCGTCTCGCCCGGCACCCTTACGGGATGACCGAGAAAGAGATGGATGAAAGACGCACCGTGAAGGTGTCGAAGTACCTGTCGAAGCATCTGCGGCACCAGCCGGAGCGGATCGGGCTCGCGCTCGACGAGGCCGGCTGGGTCGAGATCGACACACTGATCGCGGCTGCCACGGCCCACGGCTTCCGGTTCACCCGGGACGAGCTGGACCACGTGGTCGCCGCCAACGACAAGAAGCGCTTCGCGATCGACGGAACGCGGATCCGCGCCAGCCAGGGCCACAGCGTCGAGGTCGACCTCGGACTGCCCCCGGCGACTCCGCCGCCGTACCTCTACCACGGCACGGTGGACCGCTTCCTGGACGCCATCCGTGCCGAGGGCCTGCGGCCCATGAACCGGCACGCCGTGCACCTCTCGGCCGACCGTGAGACCGCGACCCGGGTCGGCGCCCGCCGAGGCCGGCCCGTCGTGCTCTCGGTCGACTCGGCCGCCATGCACCGCGACGGCCACCTCTTCCACGTCAGCGCGAACGGCGTGTGGCTCACGGAGGCCGTACCGCCGCGCTATCTGCGGTTCTCCGACCCGCACTGACACCGCGTGGCACCGGCCCCGGCATGATCGAGGCCATGGACCATCTGCCCAGCACCGAGGCCGCCGTCACCGCTTTGCGCGCCCTCGCCGCCGAGTACGCCCGTGAGATCGAGGTCGGCCACGACATCGGCGCCGACCAGACCTCCCGGCGCACGGCCGCGGGCATCGGCGTCACCACGGACCCGGACGGCTCGCTTCCGCACGAGGCCTTCGCCGAGCTCGGCGGAGTCCCCCGGGTCACCGTCCGCCTGTTCCCCGACGACGACGCGCTGATCACGGTCGAGGGCGTCGAATGCCCCGACATCCCACGCGACGACGTCCCCGCCTTCCTCCGCTCGGTCTACGACGGCCTCGCGTTCGTCACGGCCCGCCGCTTCCCGCCCGGCCGCCACCTGGTCGTCCCGCTGCCCGGCGACCGCACGTACAAGGAGTACATCCCGGTGTTCGGCGTCAGCCCGTGGCTCAGCAGTCGCGTCCGGTGACCCTCAGCAGGTGCCCGGTGGCATGTTTCACGTGAAACATGAACCGGGCCTAGGCTCTCTGACCATGAGTCTGCACCTGAGCACCGTGATCCTTCCGTACCGCCGTTGGCACGAGGGCGGCCGTTCGACCTGGGAGCGCGCGGAGCAGCTCGGGTTCCACACCGCGTTCACCTACGACCACCTGTCCTGGCGCACCTTCCGGGACGGCCCGTGGTTCGGTGCCGTGCCCACGCTCACGGCCGCCGCCGCTGTCACCGACCGGCTGCGGCTGGGCACCCTGGTGACCTCGCCGAACTTCCGGCACCCGGTGACGCTGGCCAAGGAGCTGATCTCCCTCGACGACGTGTCGAACGGAAGGATCACCCTGGGCATCGGCGCGGGCGGCACCGGCTTCGACGCCACCGCGCTGGGCCAGGACCCGTGGACACCCCGGGAGCGTGCCGACCGGTTCGGTGAGTTCGTCGCGCTCCTCGACAAGCTGCTGACCGAGGACGGCAAGGACGGCGTCTCGTACCAGGGCGACTACTACTCGGCCCACGAGGTGCGCAACATCCCGGGCTGTGTGCAGCGCCCCCGGCTGCCCTTCGCGGTGGCCGCCACCGGCCCGCGCGGGCTGAAGCTCGCGGCACGGTACGGGCAGGCGTGGGTGACGACCGGCGACCCCCGGCTGTTCGAGAGCGGCACGCCCGAACAGTCGGTGCAGGCCCTGCGCGGGCAGACCGAGAAGCTGGCCGACGCCTGCGCCGCGATCGGCCGGGACGTGAGCGGACTCGACAGGATCCTGCTCACCGGGTTCACCCCTGACCGGGGGCGTCCGCTGGAGTCCGTGGACGCGTTCGTCGACTTCGCGGGCCGGCACCAGGAACTGGGGTTCACCGAGATCGTCATCCACTGGCCCATCCCCGACTCCGACTTCGCGGCCGACGAGCGGATCTTCGAGCGCATCGCCCTGGAGGCGCCGACGCAGCTGCGCTGACCCAGCACCGCCCAGGTGAGTACTCACCTGGGCGGACCGTCGCACGGGCGTGCGCGGACATACGCGAGAATGGCCGGGTGACCTCAGCGACCCGAGAGCCCGAGACCCCCGCCGCCGCCCTCCCTATCCGGCTGATCGCCACCGACCTCGACGGAACCCTGCTGCGCGACGACAAGTCGGTGTCCCCACGCACGGTCGCCGCCCTGGCCGCCGCCGAGGCCGCGGGTGTCGAGGTCTTCTTCGTCACGGGCCGCCCGGCCCGCTGGATGGACGTCGTCAGCGAGCACGTCCACGGTCACGGTCTGGCGATCTGCGGCAACGGCGCCGCCGTGGTCGACCTCCACGGCGGCCCCGGCGCCCACCGCTTCGTGAAGGTGCGGGAGCTGGCCAGGGAGAACGCGCTGGACGCCGTACGGCTGCTGCGCGAGGCCGCCCCGGGGACCGTGTACGCCGTGGAGCAGACGTACGGCTTCCACCAGGAGCCGGAGTATCCGAAGCTGCACATGGAGGTGCCGGACAATCTGGCGCCCGCCGAGAAGCTGCTGGCCCCGGGCGGGCCGAGCGACGGTGAGCCCGTGCTCAAGATCCTCGCCTTCCACCACACGATGGACCCCGACGCGTTCCTCACCACCGCCCGGCTCGCGATCGGCGACCGTGCCACCGTGACCCGCTCCAGCCCCAGCGCTCTGCTGGAGATCAGCGGCCCCGAGGTCTCCAAGGCGAGCACCCTGGCCCTGTGCTGCGCCGAGCGGGGCATCTCGTCCGAGGAGGTCGTCGCCTTCGGGGACATGCCGAACGACGTCGAGATGCTCACCTGGGCGGGCCGGTCGTACGCGATGGGCAACGCGCATCCCGACGTCCTCGCGGCGGCCTCGGGCCACACGGCGCCCAACAACGAGGACGGGGTGGCCGTCGTGATCGAGCGGCTGCTCGCGGAACGCCTCTGAGGAAGCCGCCGCAAGGGGACCGCCCACTACAACCGCACCCCGCGTGCCGTCAGCCACGCCGCCGGATCCACCCCCGACCCCAGTTCCGGTGTGACGCGTACCTCGAAGTGCAGATGCGGGCCGGTCGAGTTGCCGGTCGTGCCGGTCTGGCCGATCCACTGGCCCGGGGTCACCCGCTGCCCCTGGTCGACGGTGACGGCGGCGAGGTGCGCGTACTGCGTGTAGTAGCCCCCGGCGTGCTCGATCACGATCTCGATGCCGAAGGCGCCCCCGCACGACACCGAGACCACGGTGCCCTCGCCGACCGCCCGCACCGGAGTGCCGATCGGTACCGCGAAGTCCTGCCCGGTGTGCCCGTTCGCCCACCGGTCGCCGCCGCTGCCGAAACTCGCGGAGAGCTCGTACGTCTCCACCGGCGTGACGTACTCCGGCATGGTCCCGGGATCCGGCTGGTCGAGCCGGACGGCACCCCGGCACGAGCCCGCCGCGACCGAGGCGTCGGCCCGGCCCTGAAGTGTCCAGCGGGCCTCTTCGAGCTTCGCCTCGATCGTCCGCTTCAGCTCCGCGATCTCGCTGTTGCGCCGCTCCAGCTTCTGCCACTGCGCCGCCGCCTTCGCCTCGTCGGCGGCGAGCCGGGCCTCCGCGCGCCGGCTCTTGTCGATCGCGTTGTTGACGGCGAGATCGGCCTGCCACACCGCCCGCTGACCGCGCATCAGCTCCTCGGGGCTGTCCGCGAGCAGCATCTGCGCGGTGAGCGGCAGGCCGCCTCCGCTGCGGTACTGGCCGCGTGCGATCCGGCCCAGGTCCTCGTGCAGAACGGCGATGTCGCGCCGTTCACGGGCGAGGAGTTCCTCGTACCGCCGGGCCCTGGCCCCCTCCGCCTCGGACTCGCGCCGTCCGGCCTCGTACTGCTGCGTCACCACGGCGGCTTCCGCGTACAGCCGGGTCACCTCGGTGCTGAGACCCGAGTCCGTGGCGGAGTCCGGTCCGGCGTCCGTGTCCTCGCCCGAGGCGGCCGTGGGCCGGGCGACCAGGACCACGAGCGCGCACAGCAGTGCCGGAACCAGCAGCGGATGACGGCGACGTGAGCCCATGTCAGCGATCGTGCACCCCAACCCGGGCCGGTCGCCTGTTCAAGTCGTACGCCTGGGGGACCTCTGGCCACGAACGGCTCAGCGACCGGGTCCGCGACAGGCTCAGTACGGCGCCTGCCACACCACCGTCGTACCGCCACCGTCCGGGCCGCTGCCCGGTCCGTGCCGACTGTCGCCGCCCAGCGACTCGGCGCGCCGTTTCAGGTTCCTGAGGCCACTGCGCCGACCGCCCTCGGGGATGCCGACGCCGTCGTCGGCGACGGTCAGCCGTACGCCCTTCCGGCCGTCCGGCAGGGTCATGTCCGCGTCGACCACGACATCGATCCGGGACGCCCCGGCATGGCGGAAGGCGTTGGACAGTCCCTCGCGAAGAGCGGCGACGAGGTTCTTGCCGGTCAGCTCACCGACGGCGGTGTCGACCGGACCGACCACCTGGAGCGAGGGTTTGAAGCCGAGTGCCACGGCGGCCATGTGGATCTCCCGCCGCACCCGCGTGGTCAGTTGGGCAGGCGCCTCGCCGGGGTCGTCCTGGAGCGCGAAGATCGCGGTGCGGATCTCCTGGATGGTGACGTCGAGTTCGTCGACGGCCCTGCCGACGCCGTCCCGCACCTCGGGCGCGACCGGTCCGCGCTGGGCGCTCTCCAGCATCATCCCGGTGGCGAACAGCCGTTGGATGACGAGATCGTGCAGGTCACGGGCGATCCGGTCGCGGTCCTCGTACACCGCGAGCCGTTCCCGGTCGCGCTGTGCCTCGGCCATCATGAGCGCGAGCGCGGCCTGTGCGGCGAACTGGACGGCGAGCGCGTGCTCCGTCTCCGTGAACGCGCGCGCTCCCCGCGCGCGGGGCATGGCGAGGCTGCCGACGACGCGGCCGTCGCTCTGCAGGGGCAGCAGCATGGTGGGCCCGTAGTCGCGGGTGAGGCCGGTGTGGATGGCCAGCCGGGGGTCGGTGGCCGCGTCCGCGACGAACACCGGCTCGCCGTCGAGGAGTTCGGCGACGATCTCGCTCTCCGGCGGGATGATCACGCCGAGCGCGTCGGAGGGGCGTTCCGCGTCCACGGCGACGATCTCCAGGCCGCCCTCCTCGGCGGGCAGCAGCACGATCCCGGCCGCCGCCCCGGAGAGCCGGCGGGCCTGTTCGGCGACGATCCGAAGGGAGTCGCCGATGTCACCGCCCGAGAGGAGCGCGGTGGTCACGGCCACGGACCCGTCGATCCAGCGCTCGCGCTGCCGGGCGGCCTCGTACAGGCGGGCGTTGCCGATGGCGATGCCCGCCTCGGTGGCCAGCACACGGACCAGGGTCAGATCGTGCTCGGTGAACGGGCCGCCACCACGCTTGTCACCCAGGTACAGATTCCCGAAGACCTCACCGTGCACCCGGATCGGCTCGACCCATCGGACGGTCTCCTCGTCGACGCCGTGGTGAACGAAGTCGGCGAAGCCGATGCCGTCCTCGGCGAGGACCCCGATGGCCGCGCGCCCGGCGTCCACCAGGGCGGTGGCCGTCGCACAGATCCGCTCCAGCGTGGCATGCGGCCCGAGCCCGCTCCCGACGGCCCGCATCGCCTCCAGCAACTGCGGCACGCACGGCTCGGGACGAGGCAGTGGGTCGGACATCCCACGAGCCTAATTACTCCCGTTTGTCCACGAAAGTCGAGCGGCTACGCCTCCCCTGGCAAACAGAGGTGCCGGGGACTGGCGAGCAGAGGACTGACGCACCGCCGCCACCAGCGCCAACTGCTCGGACTCCGCTTCCCGCTCCGCCATCCGCCGCAGCGGCCCCTCGACGGCGACCAGCTCCGCGTACGTCCCCCGCTGCACGACCTGCCCCTCGTCCAGCACGATCACCTCGTCCACGGCTCCGAGACCGGCCAGCCGGTGGGTGATGAGCAGTGTCGTACGGCCCTCGGTCGCGGCCAGGAGATCGGCGGTGAGCGCGTCGGCGGTCGGCAGGTCGAGGTGTTCGGCGGGCTCGTCGAGCACCAGCACCGGGAAGTCCGCGAGCAGCGCCCGGGCGAGCGCCAGCCGCTGCCGCTGGCCGCCGGACAGCCGCGCCCCGTGCTCGCCGACGAGCGTGTCGAGCCCGTCGGGCAGCGACTCGGCCCAGTCCAGCAACCGTGCCCGCGCGAGGGCTGCCCGCAGGTCGTCCTCGGTCGCGTCCTTCTTCGCCAGCAGCATGTTCTCGCGCACGGAGCTGTCGAAGAGGTGGGCGTCCTGGGCGCACAGCCCGACCAGCCGCCGTACGTCGTCGCCGTCCAGCGCGTACGCGTCCACGCCACCGAGCGTGTAGGAGCCGGCGTCCGCGTCCAGGAACCTCAGGAGTACCTGCGCGAGCGTCGTCTTGCCTGACCCGGACGGGCCGACGACGGCGATCCGGCGCCCTTCGTGGAGGGTGAGGTCGAGGCGGGTGAGCGCGTCCCGGTCCTGTCCGGCATGGCGGGCGGCCAGTCCCTCGACGACGACCGGGAACGGCGACAGCGGCGCAGGGAGCGGCTCTTCGGGTTCGCGTACGGGCTCGGGCACGTCCAGGACCTCGTACACCCGCTCCGCGCTCCTGCGTACCCGCTGCCGGTACCGCACGGCGAGCGGCAGTCCGAGGACTGCCTCGAAGGCGGCCAGGGGAGTGAGGACGACCACCGCCATCACCACCCCGTCGAGCCTCCCGTCGGTGACCGCCCGGGCGCCCATGAGGGCGGTGGCCGCGACCGTCACTCCGGACAGCAACGCGGTGAGTCCGTCGCCGAGCGCGGTGGCGGTGGCGGCGCGCGAGGCGATCCGGGTGAGCGCGGAGTCGGCCCGCCGCACCTGCTCGGTACGTCCGTTCAGAGCGCCGGCGACCGTCGCCTCGGCGGTTCCGGTGAGCAGATCGGTCACATGCGTGGCGAGAGCCCCGCGGGCCGGGGCGAGCCGGCGTTCCGCGCGCCGCGCCACGGCACTGGTCACTAGGGGTACGCCTACGCCGGCCGCGAGCAGCCCGGCGGCGAGCACGGCCCCTGCCTCCGGGAGCAGCCACGCGGTGAACCCGACAGAGGCGGCGGAGACGACCAGGGCGGCCCCGGCGGGCAGCAGCCAGCGCAGCCAGTAGTCCTGGAGGGCGTCCACATCGGCGACGAGCCGCGACAGCAGGTCCCCGCGCCGGGTCGTCCGCAGTCCGGCGGGCGCCAGCCGCTCCAGGCGCCGGTAGACGGCGACCCTGGTGTCGGCCAGCATCCGCAGCACGGCGTCGTGCGACACCAGCCGCTCGGCGTAGCGGAAGACGGCCCGCCCGATTCCGAAGGCCCGTGTGGCCGTCACGGCGACCATCAGATACAGCACGGGCGGCTGCTGCGAGGCCCGCGAGATGAGCCACCCGGAGGTCGCCATGAGCCCGACGGCACTGCCGAGCGCGAGACTCCCGAGCAGCAGCGCGAGTCCGAACCGCCCGTGCCGGGCCCCGGACATGGCCCGCACCCGCGCGAGCACACCACGTCGCCCCGCGGAAACACCGGCCACCAGGTCTTCCTCGTCGGGCACGGGGAACTGTCCACCGCCCACGACAAACTCGTCGCCGCCGAGGGCACCACCGGCCTGCTCGGCCCCAGGCAGGCGAGCGGGGCGGGCGGCCTCCGCCAGCCGCACCACCCGGTCCGCCACCGCCAGCAGCGCCGGCCGGTGCACGACCAGAAGTACCGTCCGTCCAACGGCCAGGCGCCGTACGGCGGCCACGACCTCGGCCTCGGTCTCCCCGTCGAGCGCGGCCGTCGGCTCGTCGAGCAGCAGCACAGGCCGGTCCGCGAGGAACGCCCGGGCCAGCGCGAGCCGTTGCCGCTGCCCGGCGGAGAGCCCGGCCCCGTCCTCGCCGAGCGCCGAGTGAATGCCGTCGGGCAGCGCGTCGACGAACTCCAGCGCACCGGCGTCGGCCAGTGCCGTCCGTACAGCGGTGTCGTCGGCATCGGGCCGGGCCAGCCGTACGTTCTCGGCGATCGACCCGGCGAACAGGTGAGGCCGTTGCGGCACCCAGGCCACCCGCGAACGCCACTGCTCCAGGTCGATACCGGCGAGATCGGCTCCCCCGACGCACACCCGCCCTTCCGCCGGCCGTACGAACCCGAGCAGCGCGTGCAGCAGCGTCGACTTGCCCGCGCCGCTCGGCCCGACGAGCGCGACCGTCTCGCCGGCCCCGACAGCGAAGGACGCGTCCGCCACCGCGTCCACCGAGCGCCCGGGATACCGGACCGTCACGCCTTCGAAGGCAACCCCGCCCGCCGGAACCGCCCCTGTCCCGGATTCCGGTACCGCCGTCTCCAGGACGGCGAAGATCTCCTCGGCCGCGGCCAGCCCTTCGGCCGCCGCGTGGAACTGGGCGCCCACCTGCCTCAGCGGCAGGTACGCCTCGGGCGCGAGGACAAGAACGACGAGCCCGGTGTACAGGTCCATCTCGCCGTGCACGAGCCGCATACCGATGGTCACCGCGACCAGCGCCACGGACAGCGTGGCCAGCAGTTCCAGCGCGAAGGACGAGATGAAGGCGATCCGCAGGGTCCCCATCGTGGCCTGCCGGTACTCACCGGTGATGCGCCGGATCGACTCGGCCTGCGCCTTGGCCCGGCCGAACACCTTCAGCGTCGGCAGCCCGGCCACGACATCGAGGAAGTGGCCCGACAGCCGTGACAGCAGCCGCCATTGACGGTCCATCCGGGACTGCGTGGCCCAGCCGATCAGCACCATGAAGACCGGAATGAGCGGCAGGGTCCCGACGATGATCGCGGCCGACACCCAGTCCTCGGTGACGATCCGCGCCAGCACGGCCACGGGCACCACCACCGCGAGCCCCAACTGCGGCAGATAGCGCGAGAAGTAGTCGTCGAGCGCGTCGACCCCCCGCGTGGCGAGGGCGACCAGCGAACCGGTCCGCTGCCCGCTCAGCCATCCGGGCCCCAGCGCGACGGACCGCTCCAACAACCGCCCACGCAGCTCCGACTTCACAGCCGCGCTCGTGCGGTGGGCGGCCAACTCGGTGAGCCAGGAGACCACCGCCCGACCACCGGCGACGGCCACCAACAGCAGCAGGGGCGTACGGAGTTCAGCGGCCGCCAGTCCGTGCTGGAAGGCTCCGACCACCACCTCGGCGATGAGCATGGCCTGCGCGATGACCAGCCCCGCACCCACTGCACCGAGGCCGACAACCGCCAGCAGGAAACGGCGGGTTGCACCGGCGTACCGGAGGAGGCGTGGATCGATTGGTTTCACGTGAAACATGCCCTTCGGTCCAGGGAGGTGGTTTCGCGATGTTTCACGTGAAACATCGCGAAACCACCTCCCGCCGACAGAGATGACGCAGAGCGGACAGGGATTTCCGGCGCGGGCAAAGCCGAATCAGTGCGCGGCCTCGGCGAGGTGTTGCGTGCCGATCCGCTTGCGGAACACCCAGTACGTCCAGCCCTGGTAGAGCAGGACCATGGGGGTGGCGATCCCCGCGCACCACGTCATGATCTTCAGCGTGTACGGGCTCGACGAGGCATTGGTGACCGTGAGGTTCCAGTCGGCGCTGAGCGAGGACGGCAGGACGTTCGGGAAGAGCGTCAGGAACAGCATCGCGACGGCGGCCACGATAGTGACCCCGGAGAACGCGAACGCCCAGCCCTCACGTCCCTTCCACGCCGCCCCCAGCGCTGCGACGAGGGCGAGCACGGCGACGACCGCCGCGGCCAGTGAGCCCCCGTCACCCTTGTCGGCCTGGGTCCAGCCCAGGAACACGAGCGCGACGACGGCGGCCACGAGTCCTACGCGCACCGCCAGCTTCCGTGCCCGTTCCCGGATGTCCCCGACTGTCTTGAGGCCGACGAACACCGTGCCGTGGAAGGTGAACAGCGACAGGGTGACCAGGCCGCCCAGCAGGGCGTACGGGTTGAGCAGGTCGGCGAGATTTCCGACGTACTCGAAGTTCGCGTCGATCTTCACCCCGCGCACGATGTTGGCGAAGGCCACACCCCACATGAACGCGGGCAGCAGCGAGGTCCAGAAGATCGCGGTCTCCCAGTTGCGCTGCCAGTTCTCCTCGGGCCGCTTCACCCGGTACTCGAAGGCGACACCCCGCACGATCAGACACACCAGGATGAGCAGCAGCGGCAGATAGAAGCCGGAGAACAGAGTGGCGTACCACTCCGGGAAGGCGGCGAAGGTCGCGCCGCCCGCCGAGAGCAGCCACACCTCGTTGCCGTCCCAGACGGGCCCGATGGTGTTGATGAGGACCCGCTTCTCGGCCCGGTCGCGGGCGAGCAGTTTGGTGAGGACGCCGACCCCGAAGTCGAAGCCCTCCAGGAAGAAGTAGCCGATCCACAGGACGGCGATGAGGACGAACCAGACGTCGTGAAGTTGCATGGCGATTCAGCTCCCTGGGCCTAGTAGGAGAAGGCCATCGGCTTGTCGGCGTCCTGTGGGTCGCCGCCGATCTTCGTGGGCGGGTTGAGGTCGGCCTCGGTCAGTTCGGGCGGCCCGGCCTTGACGTACTTCACGAGGAGCTTGACCTCGATGACGGCGAGGATCGCGTAGAGCGAGGTGAAGACGATCATCGAGGTGAGGATCTCCCATTGGGAGACCCCGGGGGAGACCGCGTCCCGGGTCTGGAAGATGCCGTACACGACCCACGGCTGACGGCCCATCTCGGTGAAGATCCAGCCCCAGGAGCTGGCGATCAGCGGGAAGCCCAGGGTGAGGATCGCGATGCGCCAGTACCACTTGGTGAGCGTCGGGCCGAGTGCTTTCCCTGGGAGCAGCGAGAGGTGCGGCACCTCGTCGTCGCCGACCCGCAGATGCTGCGGCAGCATGAACTTCTTGCGGGTCAGCCAGAGTCCGGCGAGCCCGATCGCGAAGGACGTCATGCCGAAGCCGATCATCCAGCGGAAGCCCCAGTAGGCGACCGGGATGTTGGGGCGGTAGTCGCCGGGCCCGAACTTCTCCTGCTCGGCCTTGTTGACGTCGTTGATGCCGGGGACGTACGAGCTGAAGTCGTCGTTGGCCAGGAAGGACAGCAGGCCCGGGATCTCGATGGCGACCTTGTTGTGGCCGGCCTCGACGTCGCCGTAGGCGAACACGGAGAAGGGCGCGGGCGCCTCGCCGTCCCAGAGCGCCTCGGCGGCGGCCATCTTCATCGGCTGCTGCTTGAACATGACCTTGCCGAGGAAGTCACCGCTGACCGCGGTGAGCAGACCGCCGATGACGACGGTGACCAGGCCGAGCCGCAGCGAGGTCTTCATCACCTCGATGTGCTTCTTGCGCGTCAGATGGAAGGCGGCGATGCCGACCATGAAGGCGCCACCCGTGAGGAAGGCCGCGGTGAGGGTGTGGAAGACCTGGGTCAGCGCGGTGTTCTGGGTGAGGACCAGCCAGAAGTCGGTGAGTTCGGCGCGCCCCTTCTTCTCGTTGATCCGGTAGCCGACGGGGTGCTGCATCCAGGAGTTGGCCGCGAGGATGAAGTACGCCGACAGGATCGTGCCGATCGAGACCATCCAGATGCAGGCCAGGTGGATCCTCTTCGGCAGCTTGTCCCAGCCGAAGATCCACAGCCCGATGAAGGTGGATTCGAAGAAGAAGGCGATCAGCGCCTCGAAGGCGAGCGGGGCGCCGAAGACATCGCCGACGAAGCGCGAGTAGTCGGACCAGTTCATACCGAACTGGAACTCCTGCACGATGCCGGTGACGACACCCATCGCGATGTTGATCAGGAAGAGCTTGCCCCAGAACTTGGTGGCCTTGAGGTACTTCTCCTTCTCGGTGCGCACCCAGGCGGTCTGCAGGCCGGCGGTGAGCGCGGCCAGCGAGATCGTCAGCGGGACGAACAGGAAGTGGTAGACGGTGGTGATGCCGAACTGCCAACGAGCCAGAGTCTCCGGCGCCAGAGCGATGTCCACATCTCCTCCTTACGAGCCGTGATCATTTCGGCGGTCCGTCCCGGTCGCCGACCCGCACGAGAGGGACAAACGAGACGCGCTTGTGAACGCGTTCACATTCACAAGCAATTATGGCGCATGCCCGTTCGAGACGGGAGACGCGGGGTGCCCAAACAGCCTCCGGCCGCCCCGGAGCGTGCGATTCAGGGCCGCCAGGACAGCAAAACGGCACGTCACCGGCTATGAGTGACGTGCCGCACATGGTCCGCCGGACAGGCTCCGAGCTGTTCTGGAGGAGCTGTTCTAGAGCTCCTTGCGGAACATCTCCGCGGCCTTCAGGAAGACGTCGTTCGCCTCGGTCTCACCGACCGTCACACGAACCCCCTCACCCGGGAACGGCCGGACGACGACCCCGGCCCGCTCGCACACCGCCGCGAAGTCCACCGTGCGCTCCCCCAGCCGCAGCCACACGAAGTTCGCCTGGGTCTCGGGCACCGTCCAGCCCTGGCCGCGCAGACCGTCGACCACCCGCGTGCGCTCCGAGACCAGCGAACCCACCCGGCCCAACAGCGCGTCCTCGGCCCGCAGCGAGGCCACCGCCGCGTCCTGGGCCAGCTGGCTCACCCCGAAGGGCACCGCCGTCTTGCGCAGCGCGGCCGCCACCGGCTCGTGGGCGATCGCGAAGCCGACCCGGAGCCCGGCAAGGCCGTACGCCTTGGAGAAGGTCCGCAGCACACAGACGTTCGGCCGGTCGCGGTAGAGCACGACCCCGTCCGGCACCTCGATGTCGCGCACGAACTCCTTGTAGGCCTCGTCCAGCACCACCAGCACGTCGGCGGGCACCCGGTCCAGGAACCGCTCCAGCTCGGCCCGCCGTACGACCGTCCCCGTCGGGTTGTTGGGGTTGCAGACGAAGATCAGCCGGGTCCGGTCGGTGATCGCGTCCGCCATCGCGTCGAGATCGTGCACGTCCCCCGGTGTCAGCGGGACCTTGACCGACGTGGCGCCGCTGATCTGCGTGATGATCGGATAGGCCTCGAAGGACCGCCAGGCGTAGATCACCTCGTCGCCGGGCCCGCTGGTGGACTGGATCAACTGCTGGGCGACGCCGACCGAGCCGGTGCCGGTGGCGATATGGGAGACCGGCACGGCGAAACGTTCTGCCAGCTCGCTCATGAGCTCCGTGCAGGCCATGTCCGGGTACCGGTTGAAGGCCCCCGCCGCGGCTGTCACGGTCTCCAGCACGCCGGGCAACGGCGGGTACGGGTTCTCGTTCGAGGACAGCTTGTAGGCCACCGGCCCGCCCGCCGCGGCCGGCCTGCCCGGCTTGTAGGTGGGGATACCCTCCAGCTCGGCTCGCAGCTTGGGGCTCGTCTCGCTCACCGCAGTCCTCCTCGTGACCACCACCGGCTCAGCACGGCCACCCGCTGCCGGTTCCCGGGTACCAATGCTTCTCACCTTATGAGGATTCGGCGTCACTGCGTACGGGTCGGTCGTGTCCGAGAGCATCCGACCCGCTCCGCGCTTCCACACCACCTGCCCCACAGGCATCAGGGGTATCGCCGTACAAAGTTGTACGAATTGGGGGGCGCATTGCGCTTCTCGGCACGCGCTGGTGGCTCACGCCGTGGCGCGCATCCCCCGTAGAGGTGAGTTGAGACCTCTTCGAAACATCGGTCACTTGGCAGGCCTATGTGCGCCGACAAGTCAGGTAGGGCAGTAATATCGTTCAACTGGCTTCTTTTCTAAGGCAGTTGATCGCTTTTGACCATGCAGAAACGTGCCTGTCAACGGCTGCATATGCGTCCGCACTACCCCACCGCATGAGCCCTACTATCGGCTCGCCATGACAGCAGCAGGGAAGCACCAGGTGAGCCGCGCGGAGACAACCCGAAGAGGCAGTCGGCCGGGCCGGGCAGGCATCAGAGACGTGGCCGCCGCCGCCGGCGTCTCGATCACGACCGTCTCCGACGCCCTCAACGGAAAGGGCCGGCTCCCGGACGCCACCCGCCGCCATGTCCGTGAGGTCGCGGACCGGCTGGGCTACCGCCCGTCGGCCGCGGCCCGAACCCTCCGTACCGGCAAGTCCGGGCTGATCGGTCTGACCGTGACGACATACGGGGATGAACCTTTCACCTTCACCGAGTTCGCGTACTTCGCGGAGATGGCGAGGGCTGCCACCTCGGCCGCCCTCGCCCGGGGCTACGCCCTGGTCATCCTCCCCGCGACCTCGCGCCATGACGTGTGGTCGAACGTCGCCCTGGACGGCACGGTCGTCATCGACCCGTCCGACCATGACCCGGTGGTCACCGAACTCGTCCGGCAGGGGCTGCCCGTCGTCTCCGACGGCCGCCCGGCCGGCTCGCTCCCGGTCACCGCGTGGGTCGACAACGACCACGAAGCGGCGGTCCTGGGCATCCTCGACCACCTGGCCGACGCCGGCGCCCGCCGCATCGGCCTGCTGACGGGGACGTCCACCGACACCTACACCCATCTCTCGACCACGGCGTACCTGCACTGGTGCGAGCGGGTCGGCCAGGACCCGGTGTACGAGTCCTACCCGGCCCACGACCCGTGTGCGGGCGCCGTTGCCGCCGATCGGCTGCTGGCCCGCCCGGACCGCCCGGACGCCGTCTACGGCCTCTTCGACCCGAACGGCACCGACCTGCTGGCCGCGGCCCGCCGCTACGGCCTGCGCGTCCCGGAGGACCTCCTGCTGGTCTGCTGCAGCGAGTCCACGGTGTACGCCACCACGGAGCCGCCGATCACCACCCTCTCCCTGAAGCCGCGCCGCATCGGCACGGCGGTGGTCCAGCTCCTGATCGACGCCATCGAGAACCTCGACTCGGACATGCCGGTCGAGCAGGTGATACCGACCGAACTGATCGTGCGGACGTCCTCGCAGCGCCGTCCGCCGCGTACGACGGTCAGTCCTCCGCGGTCGCCCGAGGAAGGGTGATCCGGGGGCGGTGGTGAGGGGCGGGGAGAGTGCGCTTGTGCGGGGCCGGTTCCCGGAGAGCGGGGCCGTACGAGGGGTCGGCCCCGCAGGGGTAGCGGGAGCCCGGCTCCGCTCAGGAACGCGGGACACCGGCGTCCGGACAGGTGACGGGCGCCGGTGTCATGATCGTACGAAGCGTCGGTATTGAAGGTTCCGAGGTTCGAAGCAACGTACGAAGCAGGCGGGTCCTGGGCGGGCCCGGACGGGAAAGCCCCTCCGAATCGGGGCGAAAGCCGCGGTGAACTGGGCTCCTTCGCCGATTCACCACCCCTGGGTCATCACATGGCGCGATCCGCATTCCTATGATGGGCCCACGACACCGCGGGCCGCTGCGACCAGGCAGTCCGATGCGGTGCAGATGCGGCGCGATGGTGGAGGGGTCGATGACTCAGGGGGCCGGTCAGGGACCCGAGGTGACGCGGACGGCGACGTTGCGCGACTTCCGGGTGCCCGCTTACGTCCATGAGGCCGGTCCGCACACCGACGGCGCGGCCCCCGGGGACGTCACCGACGGAGCGGCCGACACCGAGGTCCAGGAGCCCGCCGAGGGCGCGCAGACCCTTTCCGACCTGGAGGAATACCCCGACGGGTACACGCCGACCCAACGCGACCTGCCCGTCATCAACCGCGGTGACACGCTTCAGGTGACCGTCGATCCCGCAGCCCTGGCCGCCGACGGTCCTGGACCTCTTTTCGTCGTCGGCGACGTCCACGGCTACATCGACGAACTGGTGGGCGCCCTTCAGGAACAGGGCCTGATCGACAGCGCGGGCAACTGGTCCGCGGGCACCGCCCGGCTCTGGTTCCTCGGCGACTTCACCGACCGCGGTCCGGACGGCATCGGCGTCATCGACCTCGTCATGCGGCTGTCCGCCGAGGCGGCCGCGGCCGGCGGCTACTGCAAGGCCCTCATGGGCAACCACGAGCTGCTGCTGCTGGGCGCCAAGCGGTTCGGGGACACCCCCGTCAACTCGGGCGCGGGCACGGCCACCTTCCAGGCGGCCTGGTTGCTCAACGGCGGCCAGAAGACCGACATGGACCGGCTTCAGGACCACCACCTCCAGTGGATGGCCCGCCTCGACGCGATCGAGGAGGTCGACGGCCACCTGCTCGTGCACTCGGACACCACCGCCTACCTCGACTACGGCGACTCGATCGAGGCGGTCAACGACACCGTCCGCGAGACGATCACGCGCAACGACGCGGACGAGGTGTGGGATCTGTTCCGCAAGTTCACCAAGCGCTTCTCCTTCCGCGACGAGGGCGGTCCCGAAGCCGTACGCTCCCTCCTCGATACGTACGGTGGCAGCCGCATCGTTCACGGCCACAGCCCCATCCCGTATCTGGTGGGCGACGCCGGCACCGAGGACGACGGTGAGGAAAACTCCGGTCCGAACATCGAACACCCGCACGTCTACGCCGACGGACTGGCGATCGCGATGGACGGCGGCGTGACCATGGCCGGAAAACTGCTGGTCCAGGAACTTCCACTGGATCTCTGACGGATATCCGAGCGTTTCCCGGGCAGGCGTCCTCCGACTGCGAACCGCAGCGGCCGGGGGACACTCGCACGGCAATTTCTTCAAACCCCCTGTCACCGCGCGCCGTCGCCGCTCTACCATCGGCATATCCGTAGCAGGCTCCCCTCCGTTTCTGCCCGACGGCTCGTCAGCATGCCGAGCCCCAAGCCCTACGGAGCATCGGGGGATGCACATGAACAGCGTTCCGCAGCACCTGCTGAACGAGGACCGCCAGGAATACGAGCGGATCCTCGATGAGGCGCTGCGCTCCGCCCCACACCGCCCGGAACTGGCCGCCGTCGGTCAACGGCTGAACCCCGAACAACTGCGCACCATGGCACTCAACGCCACCGCGCTCATCACGGTGGCCGCGGCGGCCGAATACCAGCACTACGTGAAGGTCCGCGACGAACTGCGCCACCCGGCGCCGTCCACCCCGTCGTCCCTCCACGAATCCGGCTCCACCGAGCCGGGCACAGGCTCGATGGGACTCGCCGCTGGCATGGGCGAGATCGCCGCCGAGACCGCCGGGGCGGGCGCCGTCGCCGTCGTCGCGGTCCTGGCTCCCGTCCTCGCGGGCACGGCCGCGGCGATCTTCCTGCTCGTGGGCTACATCCTCAAGATGCTCGACCCCGAGCCGGCGTTCGCCCAGACCATGCTCACGACCGGATGGGTGTTCGGTGCGGTGACCGCGGCAGCGATACTCGTCGCCGCGGTCGGCCTGCTCCTCACCGCCCTGCGCAACAGCCCGGAGGCGGAGGAGGCCGGGGGGTACGGCGAACTGACCGGGGAGGTCGCGCAGGCCAGGGAAGCCTGGCGCGAGGCCCTGCTGGAGCGCGGCATCATGCCGTTCCTCCGCGACGCCCTCGCCGACCCCGGTACGGCGGCCATGAACCGCAAACCGTCCCCGGAACCCACCACCGGCCGCATGCCCCACCTCGGCTACAACCGCCCCGGCTTCAGCAGCCCCGATGACGGCTCGACGACGAGTCACCGCCCCAGCTTCACGAGCCCGGACTTCAGCAGCCCGGACTTCGGAGGTCCGGACCACCCGCCGGAGTGACCGACGGTCCGGACGGGGGACCCAGGACTCAGGTGGAGCGGGCGGCTACTGGAGGCGCCTGACCACCTGGGCTTCCGCGCGCTCCACAGGCGTACGGCCGTGCACATGGACCAGGGCCAGGTGGTACAGGGCCGGGGCTACCGGTGCCCATCGGTGGATCCGGTCGGCGTGCAGCATGTAGCGGACGACGTCGGCCGGACGGAACGGCACGTAGTCGATCGTCTGATGCTCCCAGCGGTCGGCCGCGCCTCTGCTCAGCCGTGCCTGCAGACCCTCGCGGGTGATGTCCTTGAGCCGGGCGTGGAAGTGGGCGCTCCATTGCCGCCGTTCCACGTCGACGACGAAGGCCAGCAGCACGAGGGAGTACTCGTGGGACTCCAGCGAGAGCTCTTCGCGCATACCTCGGCGGGCCACCGCGTGCAGTTCCGGCGCGCTTCGGCCGGAGGAGTCGATGTGACGTGACAGCCCTTCGTTGACGGATGAGTTCCACAGCCCCTGGCCCGTCCGGACCCGGTTGCTGCGCCGACTGACGACCAGCATGTCGTCGGCCGTCACCACGGCGATGTTCACCCCGAAGCTGCACTGGAGGAACGCGGGCGCGACCAGTGGATCGTCCGGGTCGAGATGGCGGCTACGAGGTGTCGTGCCGTCCGGCAACCGGCGGTCGAGCTGCTGAGTGGCCAGGAAGGTGTAGTAGTCGGTGGGCCGCAGGCGTATGTGGACCTCCGGATGCTCGGCCAGGGCCGTCCTTGAGATGTCGAACGACTCGACCGCGTAACGGGGGCCGTTCCACACCGGTGTCCGCCCTTCCGCCCTCAACCGCTCGTTCTCCGCCTCGATCTCGTCCCGCCAGCCGGCCATCTCCTCGGGGAGCGTGATCTCCTGGTCGAGCACATGCACGTGCACGTCCTCGGGGGCGATCGCCACGTCGCCGTCTCCTTCGACGATCAGCGCGGAGGTGTGCAGCGGCCCGAGTGAGAACGTCTGCCAGGCCGTACTGCTCTCCTCCCGCTGCCGCAGCCCGCGCACCGCACTGACCGACCGCTTCCGCAGCCGGAACCAGGCGTCCTGCAACGGCTGTTGGAACAGCGTTGCGAACACCATGCCGAGTACGGCTCCGACCACTCCGTTGGCCACGTCGATTCCGCCCATGGCACGGAGGTTAGACAGAACGATCAAGGAACGGGGGTTCTTGTCCCTTCCGTTACCGCTCGCACCGAAACCCTTCGACGGTCCTGCTCACCCACCCGTAACGGCCCGCGCCTCCGAGACGCCCTGAGAGCGTCAACGGAACCCGCTCCCACTCGGAGACGCGAACCATCACGAACCGGCATGAGCCGGCACGAGCCGGCACTCGGGGTCGGTGTCAGTCCGCGATGGGCAGGTAGACCCGGTTGCCCGCCGCGGCGAACTCCTTCGACTTCTGCGCCATGCCCTGCTCGATCTCCACCGGCGTACCAGACGCACCGCCGTGCTCGCGGCGGATGTCGTGCGAGATCTTCATCGAGGACAGCCTCAGCCAGGAATACTCGAATTCGTGCTGCGTATCGACCCTGATCGGAATGGACTGTCCCAGGGATTGGGCCGCTCAGGAGCATCCCGCTGCATCAGTCACAGGTTCCCTTGAGACGGAGAGACAAGGGCATTACCGTAAGCCCTTGGAACGTGTCAACTCGACGCAGGACCAATCACTTTGATGGAATCCACCTGCAACTGGGGAGCGGTCGTCGCCCCGCCGATCTGCGTGTCGTACGTGATTGATCCGCTCACTTCGACCTTCGCCCGGAAGCTGTCACCCGTCACTATCTGTGCGAACGCTGACGCGTCTCCCTTGAGAACGGTGTTGGTCGGGTACTGATACGCGTTTGCGTGCCGAACTCCGTCTACGTCGGCCCGGAGTACCTCAGGGCCCGTGGCTGCGTCAGCCTGGGTGACCACTCCGTATACGACGTAGCGCTCACCAACGTGTGCATCCGGATTCTTAGCGATCAGTGCCCACTTTCGCGCGGTCAGCTGGTCGTAGGTTGCTGTGGGCGACGGTGGTGATGCTTGAGTCGACGTAGGCGGAAGAGCAAGGGCGCTACCAGGTGCGACCAAGATCAGCCCGAGTACCGTCAGTATCCCTGTGGTGATCGCTCGGTTCTTCATCAGATCTCCTGGGGTCCTCTCCCCCTCCTTGATGGTAGATCCTGACCGTGCAGCCGTCGCCTTGTCTCCCTGCCGGTAGCAGATCTATCCCCCGAACCCACGGCCTCCCCACAGGCCGCAGGTTCGCCTGGTGACTGCTCTACTCAGTCCGCCAGCGGCAGATACACCTTGTTCCCGCTCGCCGCGAACTCCTTCGACTTCTGCATCATCCCCTCGGCGACCTCCTCAGCCGTCGCCCCCGCAGCCGCCGTACCGCCGAACCGCTCTGTGATGCTTTGGCTAATCTTCATCGAGCAGAACTTCGGCCCGCACATCGAGCAGAAGTGGGCTGTCTTGGCAGGCTCGGCCGGCAAGGTCTCGTCGTGGAACTCCCGCGCTGTGTCCGGGTCGAGGGCCAGGTTGAACTGGTCCTCCCACCGGAACTCGAAGCGGGCGTCGGAGAGCGCGTCATCCCATTCCTGCGCACCTGGGTGCCCCTTGGCGAGGTCGGCTGCGTGGGCGGCGATCTTGTAGGTGATTACGCCGGTCTTGACGTCGTCACGGTTGGGCAGACCCAAGTGCTCCTTGGGTGTGACATAGCAGAGCATGGCCGTGCCCCACCAGGCGATCATCGCGGCACCGATGCCGGAAGTGATGTGGTCGTACGCCGGCGCGACGTCCGTCGTCAGCGGGCCGAGCGTATAGAACGGAGCTTCATCGCAGATCTCCTGCTGTAGGTCGATGTTCTCCTTGATCTTGTGCATCGGGACATGTCCCGGGCCTTCGATCATCGTCTGTACATGGAAACGCTTCGCGATCGTGTTGAGTTCCCCGAGCGTCCTCAACTCCGCGAACTGTGCCTGGTCATTGGCGTCCGCGATCGAACCCGGCCGCAGACCGTCGCCGAGGGAGTAGGTGACGTCGTACGCGGCGAGAATCTCGCACAGTTCTTCGAAGTTCTCGTACAGGAAGGACTCCTTGTGGTGCGCCAGGCACCATGCCGCCATGATCGATCCACCGCGCGAGACGATGCCGGTCTTGCGGTTCGCGGTGAGCGGTACGTACGCGAGGCGGACGCCCGCGTGGACCGTCATGTAGTCCACGCCCTGCTCTGCCTGTTCGACGACCGTGTCCTTGTAGATCTCCCAGGTCAGTTCCTCGGCCCTGCCGTCCACCTTCTCCAACGCCTGGTAGAGCGGCACCGTGCCGATGGGAACGGGGGAGTTGCGCAGCACCCATTCGCGGGTGGTGTGGATATTGCGGCCGGTGGACAGATCCATGACCGTGTCGGCGCCCCAGCGCGTCGCCCAGGTCATCTTCTCGACCTCTTCCTCGATGGAGGAAGTGACCGCGGAGTTGCCGATGTTGGCGTTGACCTTCACCAGGAACCGCTTGCCGATGATCATCGGCTCGATCTCCGGGTGGTTGACGTTCGCGGGCAGTACCGCACGGCCGGCGGCGATCTCCGCACGGACCACCTCGGGGTCGATGTTCTCCCGGATGGCGACGAACTCCATCTCGGGCGTGATCTCCCCGCGGCGGGCGTACGCGAGTTGCGTCACCGCCTGTCCGTTCCTGCTCCGGCGCGGCTGCCGGGGCCTCCCCGGGAACACCGCGTCGAGGTTCCTGAGCCCGCCACGCGGCGAGGTGTGCTTGATCCCGTCGTCCTCCGGGCGGATGGGGCGACCCGCGTACTCCTCGGTGTCGCCGCGGGCGATGATCCAGTTGTCCCGCAGCGGTGCCAGCCCCCTGCGAACATCGGTGTCGACCTGCGGATCGGTGTACGGGCCCGACGTGTCGTACAGGGTGACCGACTTCCCGTTGGTGAGGTGCACCTGACGGACCGGCACCCGCAGGTCGGGGCGTGAGCCGCCGACATACCCCTTGTGCCAGCCGATGGACTTCCCGGCCTCCTGGGACTGTTCGCCCTGGGCGGGCTGTTCGTCCTGGTCGGAGGCAGGCGTGCGTGTGTCCTTGATGGTCATGAGACCTACTCCCTACGCCGGCATTACCCGGTAACAGGTTCAGCGGTCGACGCAGCGGATTCCGTCTGCCGATGTTTCATGTGAAACATCACTCGTTCCACATGTTCCACGTGAAACATCGCTAAGACGGAGGTCAGCGCCCTCTCAGCCCGGTGCTCCGAGCTCCCGCGTGTGCAAAGGTGCCTCCACGCTAGCGTCAATTTGGGCGAGGTGAACAGAGGGCCCCTGCCGTTCTTGCGATGATCGGGCGGTGACCACGACGCAAGGACCCCCATATCCGCCCTCCGAGCCACCGCGCGGAAGCGGTGCCGGGCCGGGCAGCGGAAACGGCGACAGCACCGGCCCGCAGCGCAGGTTCCGGCTGGGCGACGGCCCTGGTGGCCCTGGTGGAGCCGGTCGACCCGGTGGTGCGCCCGGAGCCGGAACGGGAGGCGCCGGTGGAGCGACCGGACCGAGTGACAGTCCCGGATACGGGCCCGGCCAGAGGGTCGAGCGCGACTATGGGCCGGGGCCAGGTCAGGGCGGGCGAACGGGCCCGGGAGGCCACGACCCCGGGTTCGGTGCCGAGGGGCCCGGGACCGGCCGGTTCGGCCCGATTCCCGTATCCGAAGGCGGGCGGGGTCCCGGCCTCGGAGCGAGCGGCGGGCACGATCACGGCTCCGGTCCGGGGCACGGCGCGGGCCATGGGCACGGGAACGGACCCGGTGGGAGGTCTCGCGGCGGTCCTGGGAGCGGTGGCGATGGCGGTGGCGGTGGCGGGCATGGCCCCGGACCAGGGGGCGGGCAAGGGGGCGGACACGGACCTGGGCCCGATGACGCCCACGGCCCCGATGACAACCAAGGTCACTCGCACGGCCACAGTCACAGCCATGGCCCGGCGGCCCCTGTCTCCATCCATCTGCGGAAGATCATCGGGGCGATTCTGATCCCCTTCGCCGTGGCGGTCGTGGTCGGGCTCGCGGTGCTGTGGCCCGGGGGTGCCCCGGCGCACGAGCGCACGGGCGTCGGCTTCGACCGGCAGACCCAGGAGGCCACGGTCACCAAGGTCGTCGCGGTGGACTGCAAGTCCGTCAACGCCTCCGGGGAGACCCCGACCGGCGACACCTCAACCGCCGAGGGCTCCTCGGCACAGCAGCAGGCGACCGGCGACTGCAAGCGGGCGACGATCCGGGTCGACACCGGTGACGACAAGGGCCGTACGTTCACGGAGATCGTCCAGCCGGACCAGTCACGGCAGTTGCACCAGGACGAGAAGGTCGTGGTCGCCTACGAGCCCTCCGCACCGAGGGACCTGCAGTACTCGGTCTCCGACGTGAACCGCAGGTTCCCCATGGCCCTGCTGGCCGGCATCTTCGCGCTCGCCGTCGTGGCCGTAGGCCGCATGCGCGGTGTGATGGCACTGGTCGCATTGGCCGTCAGCTTCATGGTCCTGACCTTCTTCATCCTGCCGGCGGTCCTCCAGGGCTCGAATCCGCTGATCGTGGCGGTGGTCGGGGCCAGCGCCATCATGCTGATCGCGCTCTACATGTGCCACGGCCTCTCGGCCCGTACGTCTGTTGCGGTGCTCGGCACCCTGATCTCGCTGGTGCTGATCGGCATTCTCGGCTCGCTGTTCATCGGCTGGGCCGCGCTGACCGGCAACACGGACGACAACACGGGCCTGATCCATGGCCTGTATCCGTCCATCGACATGAGTGGCCTGCTGCTGGCAGGCGTCATCATCGGTTCGCTCGGTGTCCTGGACGATGTGACGGTGACGCAGACATCGGCGGTCTGGGAACTCCACGAGGCCAATCCGACGATGGGATGGCGCGGGCTCTACCGGGCCGGCATCCGCATCGGCCGCGACCACATCGCGTCCGTCGTCAACACTCTCGTGCTCGCCTACGCGGGCGCCGCGTTGCCGCTGCTGCTGCTCTTCTCGATCGCGCAGAGCAGCGTCGGGGCCGTCGCCAACAGCGAACTCGTCGCGGAGGAGATCGTGCGGACTCTGGTGGGCTCGATCGGTCTGGTCGCGTCCGTGCCGGTGACCACGCTCCTGGCGGCTCTGATGGTCTCGGCCGACCGCCCGGGCACGGCACCGCTGACCGCAGGAGCGGCAGCAGTGGCCGGACCGGGAACGGGTACTGCGGCAGCGGGAACGGCGGCCCAGGCCCGCGCGGGGAAGGGCCGTCGCCGCAGGCACTGACACTGACGGAGACTGCACCGGCTCCGGGTCTGCGCCGACGCAGCGCTGAGCGCGAAGTGTGGCTGCAGCGCTTCTCCTCGCGCCAAGGAGAAGCGTTACAGCACTGTCGGGGACCGGGGCTCAGCCCGCGCTCTGTTCCTCCGCCAGAATGCGGTCCAGCGCCTCGTCGAGGTGGGCGTCGAAGTCCGCGAGGGAACGCTCCTGCCCCAGCGGCACGAGCTTGTCCGTGCGGTCGAGGAAGGCCACGAGCGGCGCCGCACCTGAGCGGAACAACGCCTGGTCGCCGCCGACCTGAAGCCGGATCAGCACCTCGCCCAGGACATCGCTGTCGGCGGGCGCGATCCGCACATCCCCGTCCCCGCAGGGCCGGCCCACTCCGTCGATCAACAGCTCGCGCCCGAAGGCCCAGGTCACAGGGGCGTCGCCCGGCAGATGGAAGGTCAGCCGGACGGCATAGGGATCACAGGTCTCGTAGCGCAGCTCCACCGGAATGCGGAAGGAGAGCTCCTCCGAGACAAGAAAGCTCATCATGACTTCTGCCTGCACCGACTCGCGCATCGCCTAACCCCGTCACTTGCCGTGGACTGGCCTGGAATCATCGCTCTGATACTGCTCGAATCTTGCTGAAAGTACACGGTGAATCACAAGGAGTGAGTTTTCAGATACTGATAGAGATCGCGAGCGACCCCAGCAGTCTTCCGACCTCTGTTTGCAACTGCCGTGCCGCGACTAGCAGTCGATCGGCCTGATGGGAAGGCAGAGAAATGGCCAATGTGGCAGCCGTGGAACCGATCGTGATCGGAACCGCCGCACAGACCGTCCCCAGCGCGTACTCCTGCCGCTCTACGACCAGTTCCATTCGCCGCATGCGGTCGAGGCGGCGCAGCAACGTGTGGCTGTCACGCACCGTGTAGGGGGTGACCGCCTGTACGGGGTGTCGGTCGAGATGGTCCCGACGGCACTGTTCGTCCAACTGGGAGAGCAGGCACTGCCCGACGGCGTGCGCGTGTCCGGTCTCGCGGAAGTCCGCCCATTCCTCGACCGCCGGGTTGCCGGGGGTGTCGGAGACGCACATGACCTCGATCTCGCCGTCGCGGTACACCGCGTAGTACACGGGTACGCCGATGGCGTCCCGCCAGTGCGCGAGTGCGTCCACGACCGTGCTGCGACGTTTCTGCCTTGCACCGCTGCTGCCCAGTCGCTCGGCCGCCTCACCGAGGAAGAAGAGCCCTTTCTCTCGCCGCAGATAGCCCTCGAAGACGAGCGTCCGTAGCAGGTGGTAGGCAGTCGGGAGGGCGAGGCCGGTCTCGCGGGCCAGCTGTTTGGCCGGTGCGCCGTGTTCGTGCGCGGCGACGGACTCCAGCAGACGCATCGCCCGTTGCACGGAACCGATGAGGGTCGCCGTGGGGTGCGGTTCGGCGGGCGGCACGGGGGCGAGGGCGGGCACGGGGACCGACAGGGGTCTCTCGGTGGGCCGGCCGCGAGTCCTCGGGGAGGGCGAGGTCCGTTGTTCGGGCCGTCGCTGTACGGGTGGAGCCTGTGGTTCCACGGGGGCGGTGTCGACCATGGCGAGGGTCACTCTCGAAGGCGAGGGGGCTGCCCGTGCGGAAGGGCACGGGAGGAGGGGGTACGCCGTCCGCGAGGGTTGTCCCCGCGTCGAATTCCGGACTCTAACCGCCTGTCACCGCGTGCAGACGGCCCGTACGGGAAACTTCCCCCGCCCGAGGGAACCGATGATTTCTGTTACCGGCGCCCGCGCCGTCCCGTCCACCGGCTCCCGTGCCCCCCTCGCCCCACGGCTCTCACCAGTCGCTGCGCGACGACGAGCTCGACATGAACTTCCGTACGACGTAGATGAGTCCGCCGACCAGGGCGACGAAGACCAGCGCCTTGAAGAGCAGGCCGATGACGAACCCGACGACGGTCGCTATCAGCCCACCGAACACGACGAGGGCGATGACCGGCACCGCGACCCACTTCACCCACCACGGCATTCCCGCGAAGATCTCTCGCATCGCCCTTTTTCCTTACTGCTCGGCCCGTCGCATCCGCCGGGGCCTGTGCCCTTCGCTCGTGCCGGGACATTCGATGTTCCGCCTTCGATGCTAGGGCCGACAGGGGGCCCGGCGGGGGCCTCGCATCCCTTGTCCTCCCCTGATCGATCCCCTAGGGAACCCTGAGGCAACAGGTCAGCTCTCGGGCGGAGAGAAGACCACCATGACCCGCAGATCCTCGCTGATGTGGTGGAACTTGTGGGCCACCCCGGCCGGCACGTACACGACACTGCCGCGTGCCACCTGGGTCGTCTCCATGCCCACCGTGATCGCGGCCCGCCCGCTCACCACGAAGTACACCTCGTCCTGACGATGGGGCTGCTGTGGGTCCTGCTCGCCCGCGTCCAGTGCGTACAGGCCGACCGACATGTTCCGTTCGCGCAGGAACTGCAGGTAGGCACCGTCGTTGGCGGCGCGTTCCGCCTCCAGTTCATCCAACCGGAATGCCTTCATCGCCCTCGCCCATGCTCGTAACCGATCTCTTCTGCAACGATCAGACACATGAAGAATTTCGTAGTCAAGACGATCGCCAACGCGGGCGCCCTCGGCGTGGCCGTGTGGGTCCTCGACAAGATCACCCTGACCGGTGACAGCACGGGCAAGAAGATCGGCACGCTGATCGTCGTCGCCCTCCTGTTCGGCCTGGTGAACTTCCTGGTCAAGCCGCTCGTGAAGGTGCTCACCTTCCCGCTGTTCATCCTCACGCTCGGCCTGATCACCCTCGTGGTCAACGCCCTGATGCTGCTGCTCACCTCGTGGCTGGCCGACAAGTTCGACCTGAGCTTCCACGTCGAGGGCTTCTGGACTGCCGTCCTGGGCGGCCTGATCATCTCGATCGTCTCCTGGGCGCTGCACATCGTCCTTCCCGACGAGGACTGAGGACACCCGATGCCCTACCGCGTCTGTTTCGTCTGCACCGGCAACATCTGCCGCTCCCCGATGGCGGAGTCCGTCTTCCGCACGCGAGTGGAGGAGGCCGGGCTGGCCGGCCTGGTCGAGGTCGACAGTGCGGGCACGGGTGGCTGGCACGAGGGCGACGGCGCCGACCCGCGCACGGTCTCCGTGCTGGAGGCAGCCGGTTACGACGGCGATCACGCGGCCCGCCAGTTCCGGGCCGCGTGGTTCGCCCGCCTCGACCTCGTCGTCGCCCTCGACGCAGGCCATCTGAAGGCCCTTCGTCGTCTGGCGCCCACTCCGCAGGACGCGGAGAAGGTACGTCTGCTGCGCTCGTACGATCCCGCCGCGGGTGCCGATCTGGACGTCCCCGACCCGTACTACGGGGGTATGGACGGCTTCGAGGAGTGCCTTGAGATGGTGGAAGCGGCAAGTGTGGGCCTGCTCGCCGCGGTACAGACCGAGGTGGAGGGATGGGCGGCATGACCGATTCGGCTGCGAACGGGAGTTCGGGCGTTCCCGCGAACCCGGGCATGGGCGACGGGACACGCGCGGTGCGGGCGGGGCTGCCCGAGCCGGTCAAGTACGCGCCGGCCCTCCCCGGCCCGGTGTTCGCGGCCCACTACCACCTGCCGGGCGCCCCCACCGGCCCGTACACCTACGGCCGCGACGAGAACCCGACCTGGACGCTGCTGGAGCGTGCCATCGGCGAACTGGAGGCGCCGGAACAGGACGGCGTCGAGACGCTCGTCTTCGCTTCCGGGATGGCGGCCGTCTCATCGGTGCTCTTCTCCCAACTGCGCACCGGGGACACCGTCGTCCTGCCCGGCGACGGCTACCAGGCGCTGCCCCTGGTACGGGCCCAACTGGAGGCGTACGGCATCGAGGTGCGCACCGCGCCGACCGGCGGCAACGCTCAGCTCGACGTTCTCGACGGCGCGCGGCTGCTGTGGATCGAGACCCCGTCGAACCCCGGCCTTGACGTGTGCGACGTACGACGGCTCGCCGAGGCGGCACACGCGCGTGGCTGTCTCGTGGCCGTCGACAACACGCTGGCGACACCGCTCGGCCAGCGCCCGCTGGAGCTCGGCGCAGACTTCTCCGTGGCCAGCGGAACCAAGCAGCTCACCGGGCACGGCGACGTACTGCTCGGCTATGTCACCGGTGCGGACGCCACCGCGATGGCCGCCGTACGACGGTGGCGCAAGATCGCAGGAGCGATTCCCGGGCCCATGGAGGCCTGGCTCGCACACAGGTCGATCGCCACACTCCCTCTGCGTGTCGACCGACAGGACGCCACCGCGCTGGCTCTCGCCGAGGCTCTGCGCGGGCGGCCCGAGGTGACCGGGCTGCGTTATCCGGGGCTGCCGGAGGATCCCTCGTACGGGATCGCTTCACAGCAGATGCGGCGCTACGGGTGTGTGGTTTCCTTCGTGCTGCCCACGCGCGCGCGTGCCGACCGTTTTCTCGGTGCGCTGCGGCTCGTCGATGACGCCACCAGCTTCGGTGGGGTCCGGTCCACGGCCGAACGGCGCGGCCGGTGGGGCGGCGACGCCGTTCCGGAGGGTTTCATTCGTTTCTCGGTCGGCGCCGAGGACCCGGGCGACCTGGTGGCGGATGTGCTGCGCGCGCTGGAGGAGTGGACTGACTGACCGGACGAGCAGGAGCCGAGAGACGCTCCGCTACACACGATGGCGGTCCGAGCCTCCCCCCTCGTGGCTCGGACCGCCGCGGTTCCGCGCGCGAAGAACCGCGCGAACAAGGCTAGTTGACTCTGTGTCAGTGTCCAATCACTGTAGCGACAGGGTCCTATCGACTTATTTATAGTTGGACGGATCCGGGAGGCCGAAAGAAGGGCAGGGAAGGGGGAGCGCGCGTCATGGACCTGGCCCTGCTGCGCACCTTCGTGACCGTCCACCGAGCCGGCTCCTTCACTCGTGCCGCCGCCCTGCTCGGCCTCTCGCAGCCTGCCGTCACCTCGCAGATCCGCACCCTGGAGCGGCAGCTGGGACGCCCTCTGTTCCTGCGCCAGGCCCGTGGCGTGACCCCCACGACCATCGGCGACGAGCTCGCGCACAAGGCCGCGCCGCATCTCGACGCGCTCGTGGAGATCACCGAGACCGGGCTGGACGAGGACTCCTCCGTACGCACGCTGCACCTCGCCGGGCCTCCGGAGTTCACCGCGGAACGCGCGCTGCCCGCGCTTACGGAGCTGACCGGCGACGACGGCCAGGGCTTCGCTCTGCGCGTCTCCTTCGGCAATGCCGAGGAAACCCTGGAGGGCCTGTCCGCCGGGCATCATGATCTGGCCATCACGACGACCCGTCCGCGCGGCACCCTGCTCACGGCGACTGCGCTCTGCGACGAGGAGCACGTCCTGGTCGCCGCTGCGCGCTGGGCCGCGGAACTCGGCCCCGGGAAGTTGCGCCGCAAGGGGCCGTCCGTCCTGCAGAACCTTCCCGTGGTGGAGGTCCACGAGTCGCTGCCACTCGTCGCCCGCTACTGGGCCTCCGTCTTCGGTACCCACCCCGCCGCCTCAGGCACCGTCATCGTGCCCGACCTGCGCGCGGTGCTCGCCTGCGCGGCCGCGGGTGCGGGGCTCGCGGTACTGCCTCGGTATCTGTGCGCGCCCGCCCTGGAGCGGGGCGAGGTGGTCGCTCTGCTCGATCCGGCGGTGCCCCCACTGCGGACGTACTTCCTGGTCGTCCGTACCGGCACACTGGCGATGCCTCACATCACACGGGCGCACGAATGGCTCCATCTCGCGGCGGCCGACTGGGGCTGAGCCCTCACAGAACCTGGATCCTTCTGCCCACCCTGCATGCCCTGCGCACCTCTGCGGATCTCTCAGGATCACTGCGATGTTTCACGTGAAACACGCATTTCGCCCCATGCGGTCCACAGCCTTTGCTCCGCCGAGAGCACTTCGTGGGGAGCCGGCATGTTTCACGTGGAACCAGCCGGGCCACATTTCTCCCATGACCGTCCGACCCGTGGTCAAGCGCACCGCACGCGCCATCCTGCTCGATGGCGACGACCTGATCCTCATCAAGCGGACCAAACCGAGTGTCGATCCCTACTGGCTCACCCCGGGCGGCGGCGTCGAACCGGACGATGCGACCGTCGTCGACGCCCTGCATCGTGAGGTGCACGAAGAGCTGGGTGCCAAGATCACCGACGTGGTGCCCTGCTTCGTGGACACCGTCGAGCACATCGGCGCGGACGGCGGCGCCACGGGCGTGAAGGTCCAGCACTTCTTCGTCTGCCGTCTGGAGAGCATGGACCCCTCGCTTCGACACGGCCCCGAAATCGAGGAACCCTGCGGCGACTACGAGATCGTCCGCATCCCCTTCACCCGGGTCGGCATCGCCTCCGTCCACCTCGTGCCGCTGTCGCTGCGCCACTATCTCGACGGGAACATCGAGGGCGTACGGGCGATGCACGCGCCCGACCTGGGCTGACAGCGCGCAGCCGGTCAGTTCCCGGTGACGACCAGCTCCTCCACCGAGTCGTGGCGGATCCGCTCCGCGGGGAAACCGGCGCGCAGCAGCGTGTCCACACCGCTGCGGATCATCCCGGGCGGGCCCGACAGATAGGCGTCGTACTCGTACCAGGGCCCGTACTCCCGTACGGCGTCGGGGAGCTGGAGATTCGCCTGCTGATCCACGACCGCGCGCACCGACAGCCAGGGATGGCTCTGCTGGAGCCGCAGCATGGTGTCGATGTCGTACAGGTCGAGATGTGTACGGGCACCGTAGAAGACCTCGACCGGCCGCCGGTCACCGTGCTCGGCGACGTCCTCGACCAGTGCCTTGATAGGCGCGATGCCGGTGCCGCCGCCCAGACAGAGCAGGCCGCTGTTGGTGGTGTGGTCGACCGTCATCGTGCCGGCGGGCGGGCCGAGTCGCAGGATGTCGCCGGGTCGGGCGCGGTGCACCAGCGCGCTGGAGACCCAGCCGGCGGGCACGGCCTTCACGTGGAACGACAGCAGACCGTCGGAGCGGGGCGCCGAGGCGAATGAGTAGTGCCGCCATATACGGGGCCACCACGGCGTCTCCAGACTCGTGTACTGCCCCGCGAGGAACGGGTACGGCTGGTCGGGCCGGACGGTGACGACGGCGATGTCGGGAGTCCTGAGGTCGTGCGAGACCACCTCCCCGTACCACCAGGCCGGAGCGCGCAGTTCGTCGACGGCCGCAGCGTCGATCATCACCTGTGCCATCGTCGTGTAGGCCCGTACCCATGCCGCCTCGGTCTCCTGGTCCCAGATCGCGGCGGCGTACCGGCTCAGCGAGCCGATGAGGCATTCGCCGACGGCCGGGTAGTGCTCGGGTCGGGTGCCGTACTTGCGGTGGCCGCGGCCGAGGTTCTTCAGATACGCGACGAGGACCTCGGTGTTGTCGATGTGCTCGGCGGCGGTGAGCAGTGCCTTGAGCAGCCGGTCCCGCTGGGTGTCCATCGCGGCCGGGAAAAGTGAACGCAGTTCGGGATGACGGACGAAGAGCAGCGCGTAGAAGTACGAGGTGGCCTTGTCTGCGACAGGACCGACCTCTTCCATAGTCCGCCGGATGAGCACGGCGTCAGGGGATGCCTGCTGGAGCGGCGCGGAAGGTGTGCGGGAAGCCTCGGAGGTGGTGGCCGCGAGGGCCGGCGCCGGGAGGACGGGTGGTGCGGGGGGCACGGGCTCGGTTGCGCCCGCCGACTCATCGGAGGCCGGCGGTACGGAAGCCGGGGGCACCGGGGCGAAGGGCGGGCGAACCGGCGTCCCGGTGGCCGAAGGAGCGGGAGTGAAGGGCGCGGGAAGCGGTGACGCGGGCGAGAGGGGCAGGGGAGGCAAAGGCCCGGGAGTCGGAGGAATCGCCGGGGGTCCAGGAGTCGACGGCGTGGATATTCGTTCCTGCTCCGTCGGTGGCTCGGCCCCGGCCGAACGGGCCTCGGCGTCCGGCGAGGAGTTCGTGGCGGCGGCCGTGGGCGGCCTGCCCACGGGACGCAGCGCGGCCAGCCTGCTGCCCTCCGTTGCCTCCTGGCCACCGCCCGGGGGTGCCTCCGGCTGCTTGTGCGGCTTGAACCAGCCGCCCCCGCCGCTGCCGCCGGAAGTGCCGTTGTCGGCCGACGTGGTGGTCGGAGCGTCCATGGTCTGCCTCGCCTCGAACATCTTTCGGTCGGTCTGCGCACTTCCTGGTTCGGAATGTGCTCGCGTTCCCCCGCTGACGGCTTGCTTTCCCCGTTCGCCCTCTGTCCAATGCGGCCACATACAACCCGGACCTCCGTCGTGTAACCGGAAATGCGAGTCTTCGATCTCTCCGTCCCGTTAGGCTGCATTGCCCTGCTCTTGCCGCGTGTGCGGGATACGCACCCCTGTACGGACAAGAACCGGAGTCGACCCTACCGGCCGTCGCCGAGCACACAAGTCCCGCCCTTATTCGCCGCTGGCGAGCAACGGGCGAACCATCAATTCCCTCAACTACCGGGCGCCGCACACGAATTCATAGGCATCCCACAAATCCCGCCCCGCGTAGGTGTGGGTCGCAAGGCCCGCCAGATGAAGGTCGGCGTTGACTGCGACAGAGACCGGTACTACCCGGAAGAGCTCCGCGTCGGAGAGCGAATCGCCGTACGCGACACAGTCCGCCCGGGTCAGCCCGAACTGCCCGCAGAGCCGGTCAGCGATCTCCACCTTGGCCACCGGCGTCAGGATTCCGGTGGGATCGAGCGGCTCTCTGAAAGGCACCGCCGGGAAGCGCGAGCCGTGCGCCGCATGCGCGCCCCACTCCGTCAGGCGTTCGACGAAGAACGAGGGCGACAGAGAGACAACGGCGCAGTACTCTCCCCGGCCCCGGATCGCCTCCCATGTCTCCCTGATCCGCCGCAGCCAGGGCGCTTCCGCGAAGGCCGCGTCGACATGAGCCACGGTCAGCTCCGCCCAGAGGAGGTGCACGCGCCGGGCGTACTCGGCAGGCTCGACACGTCGTGTCACGAAGTCCTGCTCCAACTCGGCGATTTCGCGATCGAGCCCAAGTTGCCGGGATATCTCAATGGGGGCGGCCGAGCCGTGCAGCAGTGTTCCGTCGAGATCGAAAAGATGCAGTCGCGTCATGGGTACCGAGGCTAGCCAGGGCCTGTCGCCCGATGACCGATGCTCACCGTTTCACGTGAAACATCTGTCCACGCGCTGCACGGACCGGCACGACATGGCCAAAAGAGCGTGCGTCCGACCGCAAACAGGTGGACGGAGGGGTCGCCGGTCGGACAGCCTGACCTGCGTGCCGACTCCTTCCCCCGCTGATCTGCCCATCCGCCGTCTTACGCGCCGCGATCTCATCGCCTGCGCCGACCTGTCCGAGGACCGGGGTTGGCCCCGCGAGGAGCACAAGTGGGGTCTCCTGCTCACCGCCGGGAAGGGGTACGGCATCGACGACCCCGGCGGCGGACTGGTCAGCGCATGTGTCGTCACCGAGTACGGACCGTACGGAGAGCCCGAGTTGGGAGCCATCGGCATGGTGCTGGTTGCCGAGCGGCATGCCCGCCAGGGCATCGGACGGCGGCTGATGCAGCACGTGGTCGCCGCGATGGGCACCACACCTCTGACCCTGCACGCGACCCCGAACGGCCGCCCGCTCTACGAAGAACTCGGCTTCAAGGTCAGCGGCGAGGCCGAGATGGTGCGCGGCCACTTCACGCCACACGGGCCGGAGCCCGAAGTAGCTACGCGCGCGGCCACGGCCGAGGATCTCGCCGCCATCATCCAGCTCGACGAGGAGGTGTTCGGCACCGACCGCACATCCATCATCACTCGACTGCCCGCCTTCTCCGACCAGTTGCGCGTCGCCGAGGAGAACGGCCGGATCATCGGCTACGCGGCGGCCTGGCCCAACATGGACACCCATGTCGTGGGACCACTGATCGCCCGCGACACAGAGGCGGCGAAAGCTCTCCTCGCCTCACTCGCCGCCCACACCGACCGTCCGCTGCGCACGGATATCGACGTGCGGCACGGGGAACTGCTGGCCTGGGTGAAGGAGCGCGGGCTTGCGCAACTGGGCCTCAACGCGGTGATGACGTACGGAACCGCCGAACTGCCGGGTGACTGGACACGGCGGTTCGCGCCTCTGACGGTGGCCGCGGGCTGAGGGCTCTCCGCAAGAGACGCACACACCGGCTGCCAGGAGACGCGCCGACAGCTCTGAGCATGCCTGCCCGGGTCACCGGTGGAGGGCCGCCTGCTGCCTGTCGGCGGCCTGAGCGTGCGCGCGTACTCGCTGCTGGACGTCCTCAGCCGACAGCACGACGGCGCGGGCGGCCATCTGCAGATGAAGGCGGTCGCCGACACGGTCGTCCTCAGCCAGAGCGCCACGACTCGACTGGTGAGCAGGCTTGAGGACTGCGGGCTGCCCGCCCGCTACCTGTGACCCACCGACCGCCGCGGGATCTACACGAACGTCAGCGAGGCGGGGTTCGAACTCCTCGACGAGGCGGCCAGGAATCCGGAGCCTGCTCCGCTGGTCCGGGTCGTGGAGCCGGTGATCCTGCCCGCATAGAGTGCGGCCATGGGAGATCTTGAGATACGGCCCGCGATCACGGAGGACGTTCCCGCGATCGTCGGCATGCTCGCCGACGACCCGCTGGGTGCGCAGCGCGAGTCACCGGACGACCTGACCCCATACCTGACCGCGTTGGACCGTCTGTCCGCCGACCCGAACCAGCACCTGGTCGTCGCGGTCCGCGAAGGGCGCGTGGTCGGCACGCTCCAGCTCACGATTGTTCCGGGTCTGTCCCGCAAGGGCGCGACCCGGTCGATCATCGAAGGTGTACGTGTCCACGCCGCCGAACGCGGCAGCGGTCTCGGCGGCAGGCTGATCGAGTGGGCGATCGACACATCGCGTCGGGAGAACTGCCAGTTGGTTCAGCTGACCTCGGACGTCACGCGCACGGACGCCCACCGTTTCTACGAACGGCTCGGCTTCACGCCTTCACACGTGGGCTTCAAGCTCCAGCTCTGACCACTCGGAGGAAGCGTCATGTTTCACGTGAAACATGACGCTTCCTCGCACTCGGCACCTACCTGATCCCACGCCACCCTTCCGGATCCACTCCACCCGGCACGGAAGCCCCCTGGTCGTACGGCTGACGCACGAAGACGAACGACCCGAGGTCCAGGTGGTCCACGACTCCGTCAGGCCGTCGTACGGCCTGGAGGAGCTCTCCGGCGAAGTAGCCGTCGAGGCCCGTCCAGGTGCCGTCGCCGTTCGGCCTGAAGCGCGAGCGGCGGCCGATACCGACCAAGGGTCCCAGCGAGACGCCCCCATCGGCCGACAGCCGCAGAGCATAAGGGGCGGTCCCCCAGTACCACTGGCCCGCCAACTCCAGTACCGCTCTGTCGACTTCGGGCATTGGCCGCCATGGCTCGGGAATCCGCGGCTCGGCCTCCGCGACGATCCTCACGAGGTCGGCGGCAGCCGCGGACACCAGCGGACCAGAGGTGCAGTTGGCCAGAACGACAGCCGCGAGGTCGTCCGCCACGCTGATGGTGAGGCTCGCCAGGAAGCCGGGCAGCGACCCTCCGTGCCCCACCAGTAGCCGGCCGTCCCGGTACTGAACCTGCATACCCAGGCCGTACGCCGAACCCGCCGCCACATCGTCCGGCTCGGCCGGAGCTGCCGGTGTACGCATCTCCGCGACGGACGCAGCGCTCAGCACCCGGTCGTCCCCCTTGGTGAGGAAAGCGGCGAAGCGCGCCAGGTCTCCTGTGGTGGACCAGAGCTGACCGGCCGACGCCATCCGTCCCAGGTCCTCCGTCGGCTCCGGCAACAGCACATCGGCCCAGGGATGCACCGCCCATCCACCCGCGTGCGGCGCCTGCGGCTGCCCGCTGGTCCGCTCCAGCCCCAGGGGATCGAGCACCTCACTTCGCAGCACGTCCTCCCACGGAGCACCGCGCAGTTCCTCGACCAGCGCGCCGAGAACGCTGTAGCCAGGATTCGAGTAGTGGTGGCGTCGACCCACGGGATGCAGCAAGGGCCGGTCCCCGAGTACGTCGGCCAACTCGGGCCGCAGTGATCCGGGGGTGCGTTCCCACCAGGGCGCGGGTGACTCGGCCGCCAACCCACCGGTGTGCGCGAGCAGTTCGGCGATGGTGGCCTCCCCCGCGCCGGTACCCGGCAGATGTTTCTCCAGTGGATCGACGAGATCGAGAAGCCCCTCGTCACGCAGCCTCATCACCAGTACCGCGGTGAAGGTCTTGGTGATCGAACCGATCCGGTACTGCACGTCGGCATCGGGCGCATGGCCGTCCACCGAAGTACGCGCCCCCGTCCATACCGTCTCCCCGTCCCGCACCACCGCCGCGACCAACGACGGCGCCCGTCCTTCACTCTGGGCAACCGCGATCCGATGCAGCAACGCCCGCCGTGTGCCGGGAAGAAGTTCGTTCTGAGGTGTTGTCATGGGGCAAGTTCATCGGTCGTGCTGCGTCGCGTCGAGCGTATTTCACCTGTGCCGCGGGGCACCGCAGGGTCTCGCCGCTCATGACATGTCGATCTTGCGTGACCTGGGCGTTCTCGGCTGTCTCACGGCAGTGTCACTCGTGATCAGTCTCCGATCCGTGGTATTTCCTCGCGAGGGCGGGATCGAGATCAGGTGGCTGTCCGAGTCGCCCGGGTACACCACGCTGAGCCCCGAGCACGAGGGCTACGGCGAGCCCGGATCGCGCACCGATGAGTTTCCCCCGCCGCACCGGTCTATCGCCGGACACCCACAACCGGAAGGCTGAACCATGCGGAAACTGATCTACGGCATGAACCTGACCCTGGACGGCTACATCACCGCGGCCGGCGACGACATCAGCTGGGGCGGACCGCCGAGCGACGAGCTGTTCCAGTTCTGGTCCGACCAGTTGGAGGCGACCGACCTGTCGCTGTACGGGCGCAAGCTGTGGCAGACGATGAGTTCCTACTGGCCGACCGGCGACCAGCAGCCCAACGCCACCCCGGCCGAGATCGAGTTCGCGCGCCGCTGGCGGGACATGGCGAAAGTGGTGTTCTCCTCGACGGTCGACAAGGTCGACTGGAACACCCGCCTGGTCACCGGCGACGCGGTCGCCGAGATCACCCGGCTCAAAGCCGAGGACGGCGGCCCGATGGACATCGGCGGCGCGACGCTCGCCGGGGCCGCCATGCGGGCCGGGCTGATTGACGAGTACGTGCTGGCCACCGCGCCGGTCCTGGTGGGTAGCGGCGGCACGCCGTTCTTCACCGCGCTGGACAGCTGGGTGAACCTGAACCTGGTGGAGACGCGGACGTTTCCCGGCGGCGTGGTCCTGACCAGGTACGAGACGAGGCGCTGAGCAGCAGCACCACTCGCTGGTCCCACGGTGATGTCGTGTCCGCCATCGGTACGACACGGCCCGTGGGATTACGACATCGGCCGCGAGACCTACAGGCACGCATCACGTCTGGGCCATGTCCACGAACCGCGAATAGTGGCCCTGGAAGGCGACCGTGATCGTCGCCGTCGGGCCGTTTCGATGCTTGCCGACGATGATGTCCGCCTCGCCCGCGCGCGGAGACTCCTTCTCGTACGCGTCCTCGCGGTGCAGCAGGATCACCATGTCCGCGTCCTGCTCGATGGAGCCGGACTCACGCAGGTCGGAGACCATGGGTTTCTTGTCCGTGCGCTGCTCGGGGCCACGGTTCAGCTGCGACAGCGCGATCACCGGCAGCTCCAACTCCTTGGCCAGGAGCTTCAGGTTTCGCGACATGTCGGAGACCTCCTGCTGGCGGCTCTCGGAGCGTTTGCCGCCGGACTGCATCAGCTGGAGGTAGTCGATGATGACGAGCTTCAGGTCCGCCCGCTGTTTGAGGCGTCGGCACTTGGCTCGGATCTCCATCATCGACAGGTTCGGCGAGTCGTCGATGTACAGCGGGGCGGCCGAGACGTCCGGCATGCGGCGGGCGAGCCGGGTCCAGTCCTCGTCGGTCATCGTGCCGGAGCGCATGTGGTGAAGGGCCACGCGCGCCTCGGCGGACAGCAGACGCATGGCGATCTCGTTGCGGCCCATTTCGAGGGAGAAGATGACGCTCGGCATGTTGTGCTTGATCGAGCAGGCACGAGCGAAGTCCAGCGCCAGCGTCGACTTACCCATGGCGGGGCGGGCCGCGATAATGATCATCTGGCCGGGGTGCAGACCGTTGGTGAGCTGGTCGAGGTCGGTGAACCCGGTCGGCACGCCGGTCATCTCCCCCGAACGTGAGCCGATCGCCTCGATCTCGTCGAGCGCACCCTCCATGATGTCGCCGAGCGGCAGATAGTCCTCCGTGGTGCGCTGCTCGGTGACCGCGTAGATCTCGGCCTGGGCGCTGTTGACGATCTCGTCGACGTCCCCGTCGGCCGCGTATCCCATCTGGGTGATACGGGTTCCGGCCTCGACCAGACGGCGCAGGACCGCGCGCTCGTGCACGATCTCCGCGTAGTACTCGGCGTTCGCCGCCGTCGGCACCGTCTGCACCAGCGCATGCAGATAGGGAGCACCACCGACCTTGGTGATCTCGCCTCGTCTGGTGAGTTCGGCGGCGACCGTGATGGGGTCGGCCGGCTCGCCCTTCGCGTACAGGTCGAGGATCGCCCCGTAGACGATCTCGTGAGCAGGCCGGTAGAAGTCATGGCCCTTGAGCACCTCGACGACGTCGGCGATCGCGTCCTTGGACAGGAGCATGCCGCCGAGGACGGACTGCTCGGCGTCGAGGTCCTGGGGCGGTACTCGCTCGAATGACGTGCTCTCGCTTTCCCACGCGCCGTTCTCGCGACCGCGGTCGTGCTGTTCGTCGCGGCCCCTGCCCCCTTCACGGCGTTGTCGGGAGGGGGGCAGACGATCACTGGGACCGCTGTCGGCCCACGGATCGTCCAAGGGCTCGGAAATACTCACCGAGCCACCTCCTCCCGTCCGCCGAGCGGACCTCGCCGTGCCCCTCTTTTCTACGGCACGGCACTGACAAATAAGACGCCCAACTCCGGTTCCGGCGCGTCGGTTTTGTGACGTTTCCGAGGCTGGGAGAAGGAGCGGGCGCCGCACCACCGTAGGCCCGTCTGCACCGTCAGCCAATCTGGTTATCCACAGGCCATGTGGACGACGGCCCTGATGCTGTGGAGAACTCCGCAAAACCTGTGCACGACCCGGTGGACAGCCCTGTGAACAAGCTTTCGCGACTTGGGTTACATGGCTTCTGACCAGCACGTTTCCCATCCACCGGCTGTGCAGAAGAAAAACTTTCCACATATGGCCAAGATCTCCACGAGCGGCACACCGCGACGCACGCCCCAAGAGGAGAGGTAATAGTCACAACGGCATTGCATCTCTTACCTGTGGAAGATTAGATTGGTGGTCATGACACAGGCTCCCGCCGAACCCAGGACGACCCGGCGCCGGCACGATCGAGAGATCGTCGCACTGGCTGTCCCTGCCTTCGGCGCACTCATCGCCGAGCCCCTCTTCGTCATGGCCGACAGCGCGATCATCGGCCACCTCGGCACAGCACAACTCGCCGGACTGGGCATCGCGTCCGTCCTGCTCACCACGGCGGTCAGTGTCTTCGTCTTCCTCGCGTACGCCACCACGGCCGCCGTCGCCCGACGTGTCGGCGCGGGCGATCTCCAGGCCGCAGTCCGCCAGGGTGTGGACGGCATCTGGCTCGCCCTGCTGCTCGGAGCCGCGGTCATCGCCGTCGTCCTGCCCTCGGCACCCGCGCTCGTGGACCTCTTCGGCGCCTCGAACACCGCCGCCTCGTACGCGACCACCTATCTGCGGATCTCGGCATTCGGTATACCGGCCATGCTGGTCGTCCTCGCCTCCACCGGCGTTCTGCGCGGCCTCCAGGACACCAGAACCCCGCTGTACGTCGCCATCGCGGGATTCGTCGCCAACGCCGCCCTGAACGCGGGCCTCGTCTATGGCGCAGACCTCGGCATCGCGGGTTCCGCCTGGGGCACCGTCATCGCCCAGTGGGGCATGGCGGCGGCCTATCTCACGGTCGTCGTCCGCGGCGCACACAAGCACTGTGTCTCACTGCGCCCCGACACCGCAGGGATACGGGCCTCCGCCCAGGCGGGCGCGCCGCTTCTCGTGCGTACCCTCTCCCTGCGGGCAATCCTCATGATCGCCACGGCCGTTGCAGCACGACTCGGGGACGCGGACGTCGCCGCACACCAGATCATCCTGTCCCTGTGGAGCCTGCTCGCCTTCGCGCTCGACGCGATCGCCATCGCCGGGCAGGCCATCATCGGGCGCTACCTCGGCGCGAACGACACCAGGGGCGCCCGCGAAGCCTGCCGTCGTATGGTCGAGTGGGGCATCGCCACCGGAATCGTGCTCGGCCTGCTGGTGATCGTCAGCCGCCCGTTGTTCCTGCCTCTGTTCACCAGCGACGCCATGGTCAAGGACACCGCCTTGCCGGCCCTGCTCATGGTCGCGTTGTCGCAACCGATCTGCGGAATCGTCTTCGTCCTCGACGGCGTGCTGATGGGCGCGGGCGACGGCCGCTACCTGGCCGGGGCCATGCTGATAACACTCGCCGCCTTCACACCGGTGGCCCTGCTCGTGCCAACCCTCGGTGGCGGCCTCACCGCCCTCTGGGGAGCGATGACGCTCATGATGACCGTCCGCATGCTGACTCTGTGGCTGCGAGCCCGTTCAGGCCGCTGGATGGTCACGGGCGCCACCCGCTGAAGGTACGGAGAGCGCCGAGTGCACCGTGCTGCCCTGTTCCACGTCCCCGTGTTCCACGTCCCCGTGTTTCACGTGAAACATCGACCCGGTTCCTGCCGTTTCACGTGAAACATCGGCGTGCTCAGTTCCCCGCGCAACCAGGGCACCGCGTCGTTGCCACGCCACAGCCCACGAATCGGCTCACGCAGAAGGGCCGCACCCCGGAGGATGCGGCCCTACAACTGCTTCAGCGAGTGCCTCGCTCAGGCAGCGACGACCTCGATGTTGACCTTGGCGGCAACCTCGGGGTGCAGACGCACGGACGTCTCGTGGGCGCCGAGCGTCTTGATCGGCGAGCCCAGCTCGATGCGGCGCTTGTCGACCTCGGGGCCACCGGAAGCCTTGATCGCCGTGGCGATGTCGGCCGGAGTGACGGAACCGAAGAGACGACCGGCGTCGCCGGAGCGGACGGCCAGACGGACCTTGACGCCTTCGAGGCGGGCCTTGATGTCGTTGGCCTGCTCGATGGTCTGGATCTCGTGGATCTTGCGAGCACGACGAATCTGCTCGACGTCCTTCTCGCCACCCTTGGTCCAACGGATAGCGAAGTTCCGCGGGATCAGGTAGTTGCGAGCGTAGCCGTCCTTGACGTCGACGACGTCGCCCGCGGCACCGAGACCGGATACCTCGTGGGTGAGGATGATCTTCATTAGTCGGTCACCCTTCCCTTATCGCGCAGTGGAGGTGTAGGGCAGCAGCGCCATCTCACGGCTGTTCTTGACAGCCGTGGCGACGTCACGCTGGTGCTGCGTGCAGTTGCCGGTCACGCGGCGGGCACGGATCTTGCCGCGGTCGGAAATGAACTTCCGCAGCATGTTCGTGTCCTTGTAGTCCACGTACTGGACCTTGTCCTTGCAGAAAGCGCAGACCTTCTTCTTAGGCTTGCGCACAGGCGGCTTCGCCATGGTGTTTCTCCTGTGTGATCAAGAAGTGTGGGTACGGCCCACCCCTCGGCCCGAAGGCCTAGAAGGGGGGCTCGTCCGAGTAGCCGCCGCCGGAGCCGCCGGAGTTTCCACCCCAGCCGCCGCCACCAGCACCGCCGCCACCCTGGTTGCCACCAGCGGGAGCGCCCGTTGCCCAGGGGTCGTCAGCCGGAGCGCTGCCGCCCTGCGGAGCGCCGCCGGAGTTTCCACCCCAGCCACCGCCCTGCTGGCCGCCACCTCCACCGCCGCTGCCACCGCTGTAACCGCCCTGGCCACCTCGGCCGGCGGCCTTGGTGACCTTGGCGGTGGCGCTGCGCAGGCTGGCACCGACCTCGTCGACGTCCAGCTCGTAGACCGTGCGCTTCTCGCCCTGCGTGGTCTCGTAGGACCGCTGCTTCAGCCGGCCCTGCACGATGACGCGCATGCCTCGCTGGAGCGACTCGGCCACGTTCTCAGCCGCCTGGCGCCAGACCGAGCAGGTGAGGAACAGGCTTTCGCCGTCCTTCCACTCGTTGGTCTGCCGGTCGAAGGTGCGGGGGGTGGACGCGACACGGAACTTCGCGACCGCCGCACCGGAGGGGGTGAAGCGCAGCTCGGGGTCGTCGACAAGATTGCCGACGACCGTGATGACGGTCTCGCCTGCCATAGGGGAACCTCTCGGCGGGTTTGCTGCTGGCTGCTTTTGGTGCTGCTACTCGAATTCCCGGGACCGGCTGAGCGGGAGGCTCAGTGGGTCTCGGGGCGGAGGACCTTGGTCCGGAGGACCGACTCGTTCAGGTTCATCTGGCGGTCGAGCTCCTTGACGACCGCAGGCTCGGCCTGCAGGTCGATGACCGAGTAGATGCCCTCGGGCTTCTTCTTGATCTCGTACGAGAGACGACGACGGCCCCAGGTGTCGACCTTCTCGACCTTTCCGTTGCCCTCACGGACGACGGAGAGGAAGTTCTCGATCAGAGGGGCGACAGCGCGCTCCTCCAGCTCGGGGTCGAGGATGACCATCACTTCGTAGTGACGCATGTGGAACCCACCTCCTTTGGACTCAGCGGCCACGGTCGTTCCGTGGCAGGAGGGTTGTTATGCGTACGCAACGGTATCGGCAGCCACTGACAGTCGGAGGTATCCGAAGGGATTCCTCGTCACGGCATGGGCAGACACCGGTGCAGACGGTACAGAGTACCCGTCCTGCGCTTCCGGTTGAAATCAGGGCCGGGTGACCGTCAATCTGTACACATCGGGTGTGTATGGCGCTACGATGCGCCGCCTTCCGCAGGAGGTGCCACATGGCACAGGCATTGCGACCCAACACCGCCGGATCTCTCTTCGCCACCGACGGCAAACCCCATCCGCTCCAGGACAGCCTGCTCGCTGTGACACTGGTGCTCGGAGTCACGGCCTTCGTCACGGCGATGTTCCACAGCCTGCATCTGCTCAGCTCCTGGACCGGCCTGGTGGGGATCCTCACCGGCGCGTACGGGCAGTTCGTCTCGGAGACGACCCGCGAACGCTTCGGGCTGATCCTGGGCCTCGGTGCCGCAGCGGTCGGCTTCTTCCTCGGCATGGCGCACGGCGGCCTCTTCGGCGGCGTGATCGGCTGACGCGGACCACCGCCCTGTGCCCCGGCCGAGGTAAGGCCGGGGCACAGGTGCCATACGGCCAGTCGAGGCGCTCGCAGGGCGCAGTAGGCTTCGGCGCGAGAGCCGGAGCCCTTGTACCCATGGGGACACACCAGCCCGAGGAGCGCCCCGAATGAGCCTGACCCTGAGGACGATCAGCCGAGAGCAGCATCTGGAGTACATCCAGAGCCTGCCGTCGGCGAGCCACATGCAGGTTCCGGCCTGGGCAGATGTCAAGGCGGAGTGGCGCTCCGAGAACCTCGGGTGGTTCGACGATCGGACGGGCGAGATCGTCGGCGCCGGTCTCGTGCTGTACCGCCAGCTGCCCAAGATCAAGCGGTATCTCGCCTATCTGCCCGAGGGCCCGGTCATCAACTGGTTCGCGCCGAATCTCGACGACTGGATCCAGCCGATGCTGGCCCATCTCAAGCAGCAGGGCGCCTTCTCCGTGAAGATGGGCCCGCCGGTGATCATCCGGCGCTGGGAGGCCACGTCCATCAAGGCCGGCATCCAGAGCCCGGACGTGAAGCGGCTGCGTGACATCGAGGCCGACTTCATCGAGCCGCGCGCTTTCGAGGTCGCCGACAAGCTGCGTCGTATGGGCTGGCAGCAGGGCGAGGACGGCGGGGCCGGCTTCGGCGACGTACAGCCTCGCTACGTCTATCAGGTGCCGCTCGCGAACCGTTCGCTGGAAGAGGTCCACCAGAACTTCAACCAGCTGTGGCGCCGCAACATCAAGAAGGCCGAGAAGTCCGGTGTCGAGGTCGTCCAGGGCGGCTACCACGACCTGGAGGAGTGGCAGCGCCTGTACGAGATCACAGCGGTGCGCGACCACTTCCGTCCCCGCCCCCTGTCGTACTTCCAGCGCATGTGGACGGCCCTCAACACCGAGGACCCCAACCGCATGCGGCTCTACTTCGCCCGCCACAACGGAGTGAACCTGTCGGCCGCGACGATGCTGATCGTCGGCGGGCACGTCTGGTACTCGTACGGTGCCTCGGACAACATCGGGCGTGAGTTCCGCCCCTCGAACGCCATGCAGTGGCGGATGCTGCGCGACGCCTACGCACTGGGCGCCACCGCCTATGACCTGCGCGGCATCTCCGACTCGCTCGACGAGACGGACCACCTCTTCGGTCTGATCCAGTTCAAGGTCGGCACGGGTGGGCAGGCTGCCGAGTACCTCGGCGAGTGGGACTTCCCGCTCAACAAGCTGCTCCACAAGGCGCTCGACATCTACATGTCACGCCGCTGATGTACCGGTTTTCCCGTTCGCACCTCTGATTCACCACAACCACGAGGAAGGTTCCAGGTCCCGGCCATGGCGCTCACGCTCTACGTCGACACCGCGCGCTGGCGTGCGCACCACAAGCACGTGTCCGAGCAGTTCCCGGGGCTCGTCCCGGTCTGCAAGGGCAACGGCTACGGCTTCGGGCACGAGCGGCTGGCCGAGGAGGCCACGCGACTGGGCTCGGACATCCTGGCCGTCGGAACGACGTACGAGGCCGCGCGGACCAAGGACTGGTTCAGCGGTGACCTGCTGGTGCTGACACCCTTCAGACGGGGCGAGGAGCCGGTACCGCTGCCCGATCGCGTCATCCGCTCGGTGTCGTCTGTGGACGGGGTCCACGGCCTCGTCGGCGCCCGGGTCGTCATCGAGGTCATGTCCTCCATGAAGCGTCACGGGGTGACCGAGCAGGAGCTGCCCCAACTGCACGCCGCCATAGAGGACGTACGCCTCGAAGGCTTCGCGATCCACCTGCCCCTGGACCGCACCGACGGCTCGGACGCCGTGGAGGAGGTCATCGGCTGGATGGACCGGCTGCGCGCGGCCCGGCTGCCCCTGCATACCATGTTCGTCAGCCATCTCAAGGCCGAGGACCTCGCGCGACTTCAGCAGCAGTTCCCGCAGACCCGCTTCCGCGCCCGTATCGGCACGCGGCTGTGGCTGGGGGACCACGACGCCACGGAGTACCGCGGCGCGGTCCTGGACGTCACCCACGTGGCCAAGGGCGACCGCTTCGGCTACCGGCAGCAGAAGGCGGCTTCGGACGGCTATCTGGTGGTCGTGGCGGGCGGTACGTCGCACGGGGTTGGCCTGGAGGCCCCCAAGGCGCTGCACGGCGTCATGCCGCGCGCCAAGGGAGTCGCCCGCGCGGGCCTCGCCACGGTCAACCGGAATCTCGCCCCGTTCGTCTGGGCCGGCAAGCAGCGCTGGTTCGCCGAGCCGCCGCACATGCAGGTCTCGATCCTCTTCGTGCCCTCGGACGCCCCGGAGCCGAAGGTCGGCGAGGAGCTGGTGGCCCATCTGCGGCACACCACGACACAGTTCGACCGGATCGTCGACCGCTGACCTACATGCCGCAGATTGCCTGAAAGGCCGTACACGGACTCCGTGTACGGCCTTTCACGTGGCACCTCCGAGGCTTGTTCGCTCAGAGCGAACGGTCCTCGCCCTCCCGCGCCTGCTGGCTGCCCCACTCCACCTGCGGTCCGTCGAATTGAGCGGCGTGCCGCGGCGGATGGGCCGCAGGGCCGAGTACGAAGACGTCCTGGGCACCGTCGAGCACACCCCCTGACGGATCGTCGTCGCCCGCCCTGCGCACCACGTCCCGTTCCGGCATCAGGATGTCCCTGACGATCACGGCGCACAGGTACAGCGTGCCCACCAGGTGGACGCCGATGACGAACTGGTAGCCCTCGGTGGGCAGGCCCTTGTGTGCGTCACCGCTGGTCGTGTAGGCGAGGTACATCCAGATACCCAGGAAGTACGCGACCTCGCACGCCTGCCAGATCAGGAAGTCCCGCCATTTCGGGCGGGCCAGTACGGCAAGGGGGACCAGCCACAGGACGTACTGGGGTGAGTAGACCTTGTTGGTGATGATGAACGCCGCGACGATCAGGAAGACCAGCTGGGCGAAACGCGGACGCCGCGGGGCGGTCAGCGCGAGTGCCGCGATGCCCGCAGCCGCGAGCAGCATCAGGAGCATCGCGAACCTGTTCACGGTTTCGGTGGTGAGCGGGTTGTCCGAGTGCTGGGCGAGGATCAGCCAGAAGGAACCGAAGTCGACACCGCGTTCCTGGCTGAACCTGTAGAACTTCGACCAGCCGTCGAAGGCGAAGACCATCACCGGAAGGTTGACCGCGACCCAGGCGACGACAGCACCTCCCAGCGCCTTCCCGAACGGCCGCCACTTGCCGGCGCGCCAGCACAGCAGGAACAGAGGCCCGAGCAGCAGGAAGGGATAGAGCTTGGCGGCCGTGGCGAGCCCCAGCAGGACACCGAAGGCGAGTGACCGGCCACGAGACCACATCAGCATCGCGGCGGCCGTCAGAGCGACCGCCAGCAGGTCCCAGTTGATGGTGGCGGTGAGCGCGAAGGCAGGCGCCAGCGCGACCAGCAGACCGTCCCAGGGACGCCGTGCGTGCGTGCGCGACACGCATACGACGATGATCGCCGCGCAGACCATCAGCATTCCGGCGTTGACGAACCAGTACCACTGCTCCTGGTGCTGGATGGTCCCGCTGCCGGGCGTGAGCCAGGCGGCCACCTCCATGAACACGCCGGTCAGCACCGGGTATTCGAGGTACTCCATGTCGCCGGAGATCTTGTCGAAATACGGCACGAGTCCGTCGGCGAATCCGCGGCCCTGATAGAGGTGCGGAATGTCGGAGTAGCAGGCGTGCGTGTACTGCGTACTGGCCCCGAAGAACCAGCCCCCGTTGTAGCAGGGGGCCTTCTGGACAAGGCCGAGGGCGAACATGCCGATCGCCACGAGCGCGACCACTCGTACCGGAGTCCACCAGGACGCCCCCAGCAGGGCACGCCGTCCGATGGGGCCGCCGATCAGCTCACTGCCGGCTACGGCGATCTCGTCGTCCCTGGTCGGCCGTACCGGGTCCGGCTCGCGCACGCTCGCTTGCGTCGTCTCTGCACTGGGCATGGGCACATCCTGCCGTACACACCTAGGAACACGCCGAGGGCCGCCGCACCTGGTCGGTGCGACGGCCCCATGTTTCACGTGAAACAGCATGAATCAGATGTTTCACGTGAAACACCCACGCCGGGCGCTGCTCCGGCCAACCTCTCGGTCAGCCGAAGATGCCTCCACTGTTGCCCCCGTTGCCGTTCGCGTTGCCGTTGCTTTCGTCGTCGCTCTCAGTGGGTGTTGGACTGGATGTCGTTCCGCCGTCGGTAGAGCCTTCGTCCGTCCCGCCCGTATCGGTCCCTCCGGTGTCCTGACAGGTGACATCGAAGGTGCCGCAGGTCTCGCTCGCCGAGGGCGAGGGGGAGGGCTCGACCTCTTCCTCGGTGGGCGTCGGGCTCGGCGTCGGCGTCGCTTCCTCCGACTCGGTGACAGAAGGCGTCGGGCTCGGCAGCGGGTCCTCGTCGACGACCTCGCCGTAGGGCTCGGGAGTCGGGAAGTTCTTCACCGGCGCGCCCTTGAGTGCCTGTTCCATGTAGTCGTGCCAGATCTCGGCCGGGAACGAGGCACCGTGGATCTTCTCCTGGCCACCCGTGCCGTACATCTCCAGGAACTCGCGGTTCTTCTTGGTCTCGTCGTCGTCCATCCGGAACATGCTGATCGCGGTGGACAGCTGCGGGGTGTAGCCGACGAACCAGGCCGACTTGTTGCCGTCGGTGGTACCGGTCTTGCCGGCCACATCACGACCGGGCAGCTGGGCCGCCGTGCCCGTTCCGTCGTCGACCACGGTCTTGAGGACGTCGGTGACGTTGTCGGCGACCTGAGCGGTGAACACCTGCTTGGCCTTGGCGATCTTCTCGTGCTCGAAGATCGTGCCGTCCTTGCTGGTGACGGTCTCGACCGAGTACGGGGTGTTCTGCTTACCGCTGGCCGCGAAGGTCGCGTAGGCACCGGCCATGCGGATCGCGCTCGGGCTGGAGGTACCGATCGAGAACGACGGGAAGTCAGCACTCGCGAGGCTGCTGTCGAGGATGCCCGCGTCGGTGGCGGACTCCCTGACCTTGTCCAGGCCGACATCCATGCCGAGCTGAACGTAGGCGGAGTTGGCGGAGACCCGCATCGCCTCGCGCAGGTCGATCCGGTAGCTGGGCGCGTTGTACGACTCGTCGCCGTCGTTGCGCTGCAGCCACTCCTTGTCGTCCTTGTCCTTCCAGATCGTGTTGTCGTAGTTCTCGATCTTGAGCTTGTTCTTGCCGCTGTAGATGCTGTCCGGGGAGACCTGGGTCCGCTCGTCCTGTGCCTGTGTGGCCTCCAGATCCGGATCCCGCACGCCCCACTTCATCGCGGCGGCGAGGACGAACGTCTTGAACGTCGAACCCACCTGGGCGCCCGTCGTGTCGGCGTTGTTGGTGAAGTGCTTGGTCGCGTCCACACCGCCGTAGGAGGCCCTGATCGCACCCGTCGTCGGGTCGACGGAGGCCCCGCCGAACTGGACGTACTTGTCGGTGTCCGGCCGCTTCTTCTCGTCGATGTTCGCCTTCTGGACCTTGGTGACCGCCTTCTCCAACGCCTGGACCTTCTTCTTGTCGAAGGTCGTGTAGATCGAGTAGCCGCCCTGCTGCAGTTGGTCGGCGGTGATCCCGGTCTTGTCGGTGTTGTTGATGAGGTAGCCCTTGGCGAGGTCTACGAGATAACCGACCTGGCCGCTCAGCGCGGTGTTGGAACGCGGGTTCTGGATCTTCGGGAAGGTCGTGATCTGGGCGCGATCGGCTGCGGTCATCCGCCCGTCCTTGACCTCCTCGTCGAGGATCCACTTCCACCGATTCACGGCCCGCTTGCGGTTGAGCTCAGGCTTGGCGTTCACGGGGTCGACGCTCACGTTGCCGGCCGGGTCGTAGTACGTGGCGCCCTTCAGTACCGCGGCCAGGAAGGCGCACTGGCTGGCGTCCAGATCCTTGGCGTTCTTGTTGAAGTACGAGCGGGCCGCTGCCTGCAGACCGTAGGAGTCACGGCCGTAGTAGGCGGTGTTCAGGTAACCGGCCATGATCTCCCGCTTGTCGACATTGGTGCCGACCTTGATGGAGATGAACAGTTCCTTGAACTTTCGCGTGAGCGTCTGCGACTGGTCGTCCAGGCGGGCGTTCTTCACGTACTGCTGGGTGATCGTCGAACCACCCTGCGTCTGACCGCCCTTGGCCATGTTGAACAGCGCTCGGGCGATACCCATCGGGTCGACGCCGCTGTCGGTCTCGAACGTCTTGTTCTCCGCCGACATCACGGCGTACCGCATCGCCGGGGGAATCTGCTCGTAGCCGATGATCTGGCGGTTCGTCTCACCACCGGTCGCCACCATCTGGCTGCCGTCGGCCCAGTAGTAGACGTTGTTCTGGGCATTGGCGGCCTTCGCGACATCCGGTACGCCCACCAGGGCGTAGCCGATGCCGGCCACCGCCACCAGGCTGCCGACGAAGCCGATGAACAGTCCCGTCACCTGCCGCCACGACGGCATCCAGCGCGCCGCTCCGTACTTGCCCGCGCGTGGGTAGTCGATGAAGCGCTTCTTGGGCGGAGGGCCGGCCGCGCGGCCTCTGCCGCGCCCGGGCCCGTTCTGGCCGGTGGGCCCTCTGCGGCGCCCGCCGGTACTTCTCTGCGAGGCGCGCCGGGATTCGGCGCGGCCTCCGGACGGGCGCTCTTCACCTTCCGCTCCGTAGGGACCCAACCCGTAGGAACCCGATCCGTAGGAGTCGGAAGGAGACTCGGTTGCGCCTCGCGGTGCCGCGCGGCGGCCGGAGGACGGGCCGGACTGGCCGCGTCGGGCCGCGGCACGTCCGCCTCCCTGCGGCTGCGGCGGTTTGCGACGGTGCTCGCTCATCGAACGATTACTCCTTGGGCAGGCGCACCCGTGCGCGCCTGGAAACGGCGGCTGGTTTCCGGTCCCCCCAAAGTACGGATGCGGCCGTGTTCGCATTCATCCGTACCGCACCAAGCACGACGACGTCCCCAAACGTCACTCGGTTCCCGGTGGACTGCATGGCGCACAGACTACGCACCGTCAAAACCCGCCTAGGCCCGAAGTTCACCCCAAAACAGGCAACTTGCTTCCTACGAATCGGTGATGTGATCCCGTTCACGACCTCCCCTCTTGTCGCATCCGCAGGGCCGATCTATCGTCTAGATGTATCGAGTCGATACATCAGCTCGGCATAAACAGTGCCGGGGACCGTCACGGTGGGACCGTGGGAGAAAGGAGGCGACGATGAGCCGGCGTGCCGGGATCCTCGAGTTCGCCGTCCTCGGCCTGCTCCGCGAGTCACCGATGCACGGCTATGAGCTGCGCAAACGACTCAATACGTCACTGGGTGTGTTCCGCGCCTTCAGCTACGGCACGCTGTACCCCTGCCTCAAGACGCTGGTCGCGAGCGGCTGGTTGATCGAGGAGTCCGGGGGTGCGCCTGACGATGCGCTCGCCGCTCCGCTCACGGGGCGTCGCGCCAAAATCGTCTACCGGTTGACGGCGGAAGGTAAGGAGCGCTTCGAGGAGCTGCTCTCGCAGACGGGCCCGGACGCGTACGAGGACGAACACTTCGCCGCTCGATTCGCCTTCTTCGGGCAGACGTCCCGCGATGTACGCATGCGCGTGCTCGAGGGCCGCCGCGGTCGGCTGGAGGAGCGTCTGGAGAAAATGGGCGCCTCTCTGGCACGTACGCGGGAGCGCCTCGACGACTACACCCTTGAGCTCCAGCGCCACGGAATGGAGTCCGTGGAGCGCGAAGTGCGCTGGCTGAACGAGCTCATCGAGAGCGAGCGGGCCGGGCGGGACCTCAAAGGTCCCGTTTCCGGGGAACCCGACTCGCAGGACACCACATCTGGAGCGCCGGGCGGCCTGCCCCGGTCCCGGGAGGACGACTCCCGGACCGGTCCGTCCGACGACACCGCCACGTGAGGGCCGCTCAGGTCCTCACTCGTACACACAGGGAGCAACCGAATGGGTTCCATTCGCGTAGCCGTCGTCGGCGTGGGCAACTGCGCCGCGTCGCTGGTACAGGGAGTCGAGTACTACAAGGACGCCGACCCGGCGGCCAGGGTCCCGGGCCTCATGCACGTGCAGTTCGGGGAGTACCACGTCCGTGACGTGGAGTTCGTCGCCGCGTTCGACGTCGACGCGAAGAAGGTCGGTCTCGACCTCGCGGATGCCATCGGTGCCTCCGAGAACAACACCATCAAGATCTGCGACGTCCCCTCCACAGGTGTGACGGTCCAGCGCGGCCACACCCTCGACGGGCTCGGCAAGTACTACCGCGAGACCATCGAGGAGTCCGACCAGGACCCGGTCGACGTCATCCAGGTCCTCAAGGACAAGCAGGTCGACGTCCTCGTCTGCTACCTGCCCGTGGGTTCCGAGGCCGCGGCGAAGTTCTACGCCCAGTGCGCCATCGACGCCAAGGTCGCCTTCGTCAACGCCCTCCCCGTCTTCATCGCCGGCACCAAGGAGTGGGCGGACAAGTTCACCGAGGCGGGCGTCCCGATCGTCGGCGACGACATCAAGTCGCAGGTCGGCGCCACGATCACGCATCGCGTGATGGCGAAGCTCTTCGAGGACCGGGGCGTGGTCCTGGACCGCACGATGCAGCTGAACGTCGGCGGCAACATGGACTTCAAGAACATGCTCGAGCGCGAACGCCTGGAGTCCAAGAAGATCTCCAAGACGCAGGCCGTCACCTCCCAGATCCGCGACCGCGAGCTGGGCGCCGACAACGTCCACATCGGCCCGTCGGACTACGTGGCCTGGCTCGACGACCGCAAGTGGGCGTACGTCCGTCTGGAGGGCCGCGCGTTCGGCGACGTCCCGCTGAACCTTGAGTACAAGCTGGAGGTCTGGGACTCCCCGAACTCCGCCGGCGTCATCATCGACGCCGTGCGCGCCGCGAAGATCGCCAAGGACCGCGGCATCGGCGGCCCGATCCTCTCCGCGTCGAGCTACTTCATGAAGTCCCCGCCGGTCCAGTACTTCGACGACGAGGCACGGGAGAACGTCGAGAAGTTCATCAAGGGCGAAGTCGAGCGCTGAGAGGAGTCCAGCGCCGATCGAGCCCCAACAGGCTTGTCGCTCCTGCCCGTCGAGGGTCCCCGGGTCATCCGCCCGGGGACCCTCCTCGTATGTGAGGCTGTGCCCCATGGCTGTCGTGCGTGACCTGCGGGTACTCCTGCGCCTGAGGAACTTCCGGCGGCTGCTCGCCGTACGACTGCTCTCCCAGGGCGCCGACGGCGTCTATCAGGTCGCACTCGCCGCGTACGTCGTCTTCTCACCGGAGAAGCAGACCTCACCGGCCGCGATCGCCTCCGCGATGGCGGTTCTGCTCCTGCCGTACTCCCTCGTCGGCCCTTTCGCGGGCGTCCTGCTGGACCGCTGGCGACGCCGACAGGTCTTCCTGTACGGCAACCTGCTGCGCGCCCTGCTGGCATGCCTGACGGCCGTCCTGATGCTGAGCCATGTCCCCGACTGGCTCTTCTACGTCTCCGCCCTCTGCGTCACCGCCGTCAACCGCTTCGTCCTGGCCGGACTCTCGGCGTCCCTGCCGCGCGTGGTCGACGCCGACCGCCTGGTGATCGCCAACTCGCTCTCACCGACAGCCGGCACGCTCGCTGCCACGGCGGGCGGCGGACTCGCCTTCGTCGTACGAATCGCCGCCTCCGACTCCGATGCCGCGGTGGTCCTCCTGGGCGCGGCCCTGTACCTCTGCGCCTCACTCGCCTCCCTCCGACTCGACCGGGAACTGCTCGGCCCCGAGCCCGAGTTGGTGCAACCCCGGTTGGGGGCGGCGCTCACCGGCACCGCACGCGGCCTGGCGGCAGGCGTACGGCACCTTGCCGCACCCGGGCGTCGGGAGGCAGCCTGGTCGCTGGCCGCGATGACGCTGATGCGGTTCTGCTACGGCGCCCTGACGGTCATGGTCCTGATGCTCTGCCGGTACGCCTGGTCGGACGGCTCCGACGACGGGCTGGCCATGCTGGGCCTCGCGGTGGGGATCTCCGGGGCGGGCTTCTTCGTCGCGGCAGTGCTGACACCGGCGGCAGCCGGACGGCTCGGTCCCGGCGGCTGGATCACGGTGTGCGCCGGAGCGGCGGCGGTCCTGGTACCGGGTCTCGGCCTGGCGTTCACCGAAGTGCCCGTGCTGATCGCCGCGTTCGTCCTCGGCCTCGTCACACAGGGCTCGAAGATCGCCACGGACACGATCGTCCAGTCCTCGGTCGACGACGGCTTCCGCGGCCGGATCTTCTCCGTCTACGACGTCCTGTTCAACGTCGCCTTCGTCGGCGCGGCCGGAGTGGCGGCCCTGATACTGCCCTCCGACGGACGATCGGTGCCCCTCTTGGTCACGATCGCCGTTATCTACGGGGCAATTGCTGTGACTATGGCCCGCTTTGAACGTCGGTAAGTGTCACATGAAGGCCACAGAGACCTCCTGAGGTTCAGAGTTGTCAGTGGGTCCCGGTAATTTACGTGCGTCTTACTTCACGCCAAGCGCGCCCATACCCAAGGGGGACCCCCGAAATGACCACTCCGCCACAGGACCAGAACCCGAACACCCCTGCGCCCGCCGAGCCGACGGCGCCCCAGCAGCCGTACCCTCCGCACCAGGGTGCCCCGTTCCAGGGAGCTCCGGTCCCGCCGCCCGCGCCGGCCAACCGCTTCGGCAAGAAGCTGCTGCGCATAGGCGTGTTCATCGTCATCGCGATAGCCATCGCCGGCGGCAAGTGGTACTTCGGCCAGAGCGACGCGGAGACGACGTCCGTGGGCGCCTGCATGCACAACGACGGTACGGACACGGCCGCCGACCTCAACGAAGTCGACTGCACCTCCAGCGACGCCGAGTACAAGGTTGTCCAGAAGTTCGACAACACCAGCGACTCCGGCAAGTGCGAGGCCGTCACGGAGTCGACGATCGCCTACATCCAGTCGGGCGGCAACCACGACGTCGTCCTCTGCCTCAAGGAAGCCTGAGTCAGACGCAGCACACATGCACAGCGGGCGGTGTTTCACGTGAAACACCGCCCGCTGTGCGTTCCGGCGCGATGTTTCACGTGAAACATCGCGCCGTTTCACGCCTCATCCCTGCTCGGCCCACCACTCCTTGAGCGCCGCCACCGCCGACTCCCGCTCCATCGGCCCGTTCTCCAGCCGCAGTTCCAGCAGGAACTTGTACGCCTGCCCGATCGCCGGACCGGGCCTGACGCCCAGGATCTCCATGATCTGGTTGCCGTCGAGGTCGGGACGGATCGAGTCCAGCTCCTCCTGCTCCTGGAGCTGGGCGATGCGCTCCTCCAGGCCGTCGTACGCACGCGAAAGTGCCATGGCCCTGCGCTTGTTCCGCGTGGTGCAGTCCGAGCGGGTCAGCTTGTGAAGGCGGTCGAGGAGAGGTCCGCCGTCCCGGACGTAGCGTCGGACCGCCGAGTCCGTCCACTCTCCGGTGCCGTACCCGTGGAAGCGCAGGTGGAGTTCTACAAGACGCGAGACATCCTTCACCAGCTCGTTGGAGTACTTGAGCGCCGTCATCCGCTTCTTGGTCATCTTCGCCCCGACCATCTCGTGGTGGTGGAACGAGACCCGCCCGTCCTCCTCGAAACGGCGCGTGCGCGGCTTGCCGATGTCGTGCAGCAGCGCGGCAAGCCGGAGAACGAGGTCGGGACCGTCCTGCTCCAGCTCGATCGCCTGCTCCAGGACGATCAGCGAGTGCTCGTAGACGTCCTTGTGCCGGTGGTGCTCGTCGCGCTCCAGGCGCAGGGCCGGCAACTCGGGCAGTACGTGATCGGCGAGGCCGGTGTCCACCAGCAGCGTCAGGCCCTTGCGCGGGTGCGGCGACAGGATCAGCTTGTTCAGCTCGTCCCTTACACGCTCCGCCGAGACGATCTCGATACGGCCGGCCATGTCGGTCATGGCGGTGACGACCTCGGGTGCCACCTCGAAATCGAGCTGGGCGGCGAACCGCGCGGCCCGCATCATCCGCAGCGGGTCGTCCGAGAAGGAGTCCTCGGGCGTGCCCGGCGTGCGCAGCACCCGCCGAGCCAGGTCCTCACGTCCGCCGTGGGGATCGATGAACACCTTCTCCGGCAGTGCCACGGCCATCGCGTTCACCGTGAAGTCGCGCCGGACGAGGTCCTCCTCGATGGAGTCGCCGTACGACACCTCGGGCTTGCGCGAGGTCCTGTCGTACGCCTCCGACCGATAGGTCGTCACCTCGATCTGGAAGCCGTCCTTCTGCGCCCCGACCGTCCCGAAGGCGATCCCGACCTCCCACACGGCGTCCGCCCAGGGCCGGACGATCTTCAGTACGTCCTCGGGACGGGCGTCGGTCGTGAAGTCCAGGTCGTTGCCGAGCCGGTTCAGCAGCGCGTCCCGGACAGAGCCGCCGACCAGGGCGAGCGCGAACCCGGCCTCCTGGAAACGGCGGGCGAGGTCGTCGGCGACCGGGGCCACCCGCAGCAGCTCACTCACCGCGTGGTGCTGCACCTGGCTCAGGGCACTGGCATTGTCTTCGTTGGCGTTCGGCACAACAGAAAAGGGTACGTGGCCCGGACTGCGTACCGCGCCTCCATAAAACGTCCACGCACCGGACCGGGGACTCCTCCACCAATACACGCACATAGGGGACAGCCCGAAGGTGTTCCACGATCTTGTGGACCAGTCCGCGGCACTTCCCCTCAGCGCGCATCGTTACCATGCGTGGACGCACATTCCGACGACCACTGACGACGAGGGACGGGCGAACGCGTGGCCGAGGCGGCAGACTTCCCGGGGCTGACTCCCTCTCTCGCGCGCCGGTGGTTCCGGCGAGCCGGAGTGCTGCTCACGGGGGCGCCCCTACTGGCCGGTCTGCTCCAACTACCCGCCGGACAGCCCGCGTATGCCGCGGGGTCCGATCCGGTTGTCGTCTCCATCGATTCGTTCACCCCCAGCGCCCCCACGGACGGGGACACGGTCACCGTGTCCGGCACGGTGACCAACAAGGGCAAGCGGGCGGTCACGGACGCCCATGTGGACCTGCGCGTGGGACAACTGCTGACCACCCGCTCAGCGATCGACGACGTCGCCGCGCGCACCGACTACGTACCCGGCGTCGACGGGACGGAGGTCGGCGGCAAGTACGTCGAGAAGTTCTCGAAACTCACTCCGGGCGTCGCCCAGCCGTTCACCATCGCCGTTCCGGTCGACAAGCTGGACCTCGGCCAGGACGGTGTCTACGAGCTGGGCGTCTCGCTGTCCGGCGAGACCTCGGCGGAGCCGTACGAGCAGGTACTGGGAATCAAGCGGACGTTCCTGCCGTGGCAGCCCACAGAGGCGGACACCAGGACGCGGACGACTTATCTGTGGCCGCTGATCTCCACGGTCCACATGACGGCGGAGACCGGCCCCGGCGAGCAGCAGACGCCCGTCTTCCTCAACGACGACCTCGCCGCGGAGATCTCCCCGGGCGGACGCCTTGAGCAGATGCTCTCCCTGGGCAAGGAACTCGACGTCACCTGGGTGATCGACCCCGACCTGCTGGCCTCCGTCGACGCGATGGCCGGCGGCTACGGCATCCAGAGCGCCGACGACACCAGTACGCCCGGCACCGGTCAGGCGGTCGCGAAGCAGTGGCTCGCCCAACTCCAGGACGCGGTCGAGGGCAAGGAAGTCGTCGCCCTCCCCTTCGGCGACCCCGACCTCGCCTCCATCGCGCACAACGGCAAGAACGTCACCGGCACTCTGAGCCATCTCAAGAGCGCCGCGGACGTTGTCACCGACACCGTGACGACGATCCTCCACGTCACGCCGAGCACCGACTTCGCATGGCCGGTGAACGGTGCCGTCGATCCGTCGATCGTCAAGATCGCCACCTCGGCGGGCGCCGACAAGGTGATCGCGCGAAGCGACAGCCTGAAGGAGACCGGCGACCTGCCGTACACGCCCTCCGCAGCCCGCCCCATCGGCGGCGGCACCACGGCGGTGGTCGCGGACACACGGCTGTCCACGGCCTTCCAGGGCGATATGACGAGTGCTGGCAGCTCCACGCTCGCGGTGCAGAAGTTCCTCGCCACGAGCCTGACGACCACCCTCCAGACCGACAAGCAGCGCACTGTCGTCGTCGCCCCGCAGCGCATGCCGTCCGCGAGCCAGGCCCAGACGATGGAGAAGGCGATCACCGCCCTCCAGGAATCGACCTGGTCCCAGCCGCAGGAGCTCACGGAGACCGCCGACACCAAGCCGGATCCGGGCGCCACCACCAAGGTGCCCTCGGCGTCCTCGTACCCGGCCACACTGCGCAGGCAGCAGTTGCCGCAGTCGGCCTTCGCCCAGATCGCGACCACGCAGGACAAGCTCGACAACTTCAAGGTCATCCTTACCGACGAGACCCGCGTGGAGACCCCCTTCGGGCGGGCCATCAACCGCGAGATGGCCACGTCCTGGCGCGGCCGGTCCGGCGCTGCGGTCAGTTTCCGCAGGAGTGTGGAGTCACACCTCAACGATCTGACCAACCAGGTGAAGCTGATCAAGAAGTCCGAGACAAAGCTTTCCGGCGGCAGCGCCACCATCCCGGTCACCGTCCAGAACAACCTCGTCCAGCCCGTCGACAACCTCGTACTGCGGGTCACTTCGTCGAACCCGACCCGGCTCAAGATCGGTGACGGCAACTACCAGGAGCGGCAGATCGCGGTCTCGGGCGGGCACAGCCAGTCGGTGAAGTTCACCACGTCGTCCAACGCCAACGGCCCGATCACCGTGATCGCCCAGCTGTACACGAAGGACGGCCAGAAGTACGGCCCTGCTGTCTCCTTCGACGTGCGGGTCACCGAGTTCACGGCCATGGCGATGCTGGTCATCGGCGGCGGCTTCCTGCTGCTCGTACTCGCCGGCCTGCGCATGTACACGCAGCGCAAGCGCGCCGCGGCCCGGCGCGCCGAGGAGCCCGGCAACGAGCTCCAGAACGAGGCCGCGGACGAGAACGCCGACCCCGACGAGAACCACGACGGTGACGAGAACCGTCCTCAGGGGGAGTCGGACGCAGCGGTGCGGGCAGACGCCCCGGAGCAGCCGAGTGACCCGACTCCGAACACCGCACCGGAAAGCGCCGACCCGTCCGGGACGGGTGAGAGAGTGGACCGTTGAGCGATGTCGTGGCCGGTGGGCCCGGTGAACGATGAGGTGGGGTATCCATGAACGCGCCGTACGACGGTGACCGCGGTCAGGGCGCGGGCGACTCGGGCCATCCCGAGGGTCCGCCGCCCGAGGACGGCCAGGTGCCGGCGCAGTCCCCCGCGGACATGTACCTCCAGGACGCGTACACCCAGGACCCGTACCGGGCCCAGGATCTCTCCGCCCAGGACCCGGTGGCCGAGGCGCTCTACGACCGCGCCGCGCACCCTCCGCCGCCCCCCGGGACGTACCAGCCACAGCCCCCGCTCTACGGACAGCCCGCCCAGGCGCCGTACGCCCCCGACCCGAGCGTGTGGGCCCAGACCCCGGCCCCCGAGCCGGACGGAGCCACGCAGTACCTGCCCTACGGCGACGACGCCCGCACCACCCAGTACGTGGGCGTCGACGCCCTGGTCTCCCAGGCCGGAGAACAACGGCACGAGCCTGACGCCTTCGCGCACCTCTTCCGGGACCAGCAGCAGGGCGGCGGGCAGGGGCCCGTCGAGCCTCCGGCGGTACCCGGCCCGTCCCCCTCACCCGCCCCGGGCCGCGGCCCTGTCCCGAGAGCCCAGGTCCCGGCGGCCGACGCCACGATGCAGCTCACCCCCCAATCAGCCCCCGCGGCGGCACCTGCGGCCCCCAAGAAGGGCGGTCGGGCCTCGGGCCTGCTGAAGTCGAGCGCCGTCATGGCGGCGGGCACGATGGTCTCCCGCCTCACCGGCTTCGTCCGCTCGGCGCTGATCGTGTCGGCCCTCGGCCTCGGCATGCTGGGCGACTCGTTCCAGGTCGCCTACCAACTGCCCACCATGATCTACATCCTGACCGTGGGCGGCGGCCTCAACTCCGTCTTCGTCCCGCAGCTCGTGCGCGCCATGAAGGAGGACGAGGACGGCGGAGAGGCATTCGCCAACCGCCTGCTGACCCTCGTCATGGTGGCCCTCGGCGTGCTCACCGCGCTCGCGGTGTTCGCGGCGCCCCTGCTGGTCCGCGCCCTGTCGGTGGAGATCGCCGACGATCCTGCGGCCAACGAGGTCGCCGTCACCTTCACCCGCTACTTCCTGCCCACGATCTTCTTCATGGGCATCCACGTCGTGATGGGGCAGATCCTCAACGCGCGCGGGAAGTTCGGCGCGATGATGTGGACGCCGGTCCTGAACAACGTCGTCATCATCGTGACCCTCGGCATGTTCATCTGGGTGTACGGCAGCGCGGCGGACTCCGGCATGGAGGTCACCACCATCCCGCCGGAGGGCCAGCGGCTCCTCGGCATCGGCGTGCTGCTCGGCCTCGTCGTCCAGGCACTCGCGATGATCCCGTATCTGCGCGAGGCCGGTTTCAGGATGCGGCTGCGCTTCGACTGGAGGGGCCACGGTCTCGGCAAGGCCGCGATGCTCGCCAAGTGGACGATCCTGTTCGTCCTCGCCAACCAGGCGGGCGCCCTCGTCGTCACCCAGCTGGCCACCGCCGCCACCGGCGAGAACCCGAAGGTCAAGGGCACCGGCTTCGCTGCCTACGCCAACGCCCAGCTCGTCTGGGGCCTGCCACAGGCCATCATCACGGTCTCCCTGATGGCCGCCCTGCTGCCACGGCTGGCCCGCTCTGCCCACGAGGGAGACAGCGGAGCGGTCCGGGACGACATCTCCCAGGGCCTGCGCACCACAGCCGTCGCGATCGTGCCCATCGCCTTCGGCTTCGTGGCTCTCGGCATCCCGATGTGCACCCTCATCTTCGGCTCCTCGGGCACCACCGGGGCCACCAACATGGGCTTCATGCTGATGGCCTTCGCCCTCGGCCTGATCCCCTACTCCGTGCAGTACGTCGTCCTGCGCGCCTTCTACGCGTACGAGGACACCCGCACGCCCTTCTACAACACGGTGATCGTCGCCGCTGTCAACGCGACGGCCTCCGCCCTCTGCTTTTTCGTGCTCCCGGCCCGCTGGGCCGTGGTCGGCATGGCCGCCTCGTACGGCCTCGCGTACGCGATCGGCGTCGGCGTCGCCTGGAACCGGCTGCGCAAGCGCCTCGGCGGCGACCTCGACGGCACCCGTGTCCTGCGGACATACGCCCGGCTGGGCATCGCCTCGGTACCGGCCGCGCTCCTCAGCGGCGCCGCCTGCTACGGCATCGGCCACACTCTGGGCCAGGGTGTCGGCGGCTCCTTCGCCTCCCTTCTCGGCGGCGGTGCCGTCCTGCTCGTCGTCTTCTACGTCGCCGCCCGCAGGATGCGCATTGAAGAGCTGAACTCACTGGTGGGTATGGTGCGCGGGCGACTGGGGCGGTGAGTCGAGGGGAACCGCACAACCATCGTCCGCCACCGCGTGTCGTGCAGAGTGGCGGACTGTGGGCACAATTGGGTTTGGCGTCGGAGAGCTCGTAATGGATGGGGAGGCAGGAGCGACGGTGGCGGAACGGAGCACGGCTGCCGTCGACGTGGCAGGCAACAGCGGCGACGAGCCGTTGACCGCGCAGGCGGACGAGTCCACGGCCGACGGCGTGGCCCAGAACCGGGAGCGGGACACGGACAACGACGAGGCACAGGGGAGCGGCGGGACCGAGAGTCCCGGAAAGGCCTCACCGCCCGAACTGCACAGCGGTCACAAACTCGCCAGGCGCTACCGCCTGGAGGAGTGCGTCACCCGTCTGGACGGATTCAGCAGCTGGCGCGCGGTCGACGAGAAGCTTCGTCGCGCCGTCGGCGTGCACATCCTGCCCGCGGACCACTCAAGGGCGCGTTCCGTGCTGGCCGCGGCCCGCTCCTCGGCGCTGCTGGGCGACCCCCGCTTCGTGCAGGTCCTCGACGCCGTCGAGGAGAACGATCTCGTGTACGTCGTCCACGAGTGGCTGCCCGACGCGACGGAGCTGACCGCACTCCTGGCCGCCGGCCCTCTGGAGGCGCACGACGCGTACCAGATGGTCAGCCAGATCGCCTCTGCCATGGCGGCCGCCCACCGAGAAGGCCTCGCGCATCTGCGTCTGACCCCGGGCACCATCCTTCGGAGTTCGTCCGGCCAGTGGCGTGTGCGTGGCCTCGCGGTCAACGCCGCTCTGCGCGGCATCACTTCGGACACCCCGCAGCGCACCGACACGGAGGCGATCGGCGCCCTGCTGTACGCCTCGCTGACCCAGCGCTGGCCGTACGAGAACGACGCGTACGGTCTGTCCGGGCTGCCCAAGGGTGTCGGTCTCATCGCGCCCGACCAGGTACGGGCCGGAGTCCACCGCGGCCTGTCGGAACTCGCGATGCGCGCACTCGCCAACGACGGCGCCACCGCCTCACGCCACGAGTCCGCGTGCACGACGCCCGAGGAACTGGTCAAGGCGATCGGGGAGATGCCCCGCATCCGCCCGCCGGAGCCGGTGTTCACTGCCCCGCCGGACTACCAGCGCACGACGTACCAGCAGGGCTCGTACGGCCGTCAGGCGCCCCGCCCGGGCCTCACACAGCCCCTGCCCACCCCACCGCCCCCGCTGCAGAGCCGCACGGGCAAGGCACTGAAGTGGGCCGTGTCGGCGCTGCTGATCGCCGCGCTGGGTCTGGGGAGCTGGCAGCTGGCGGATGCGCTCATCGAGCGTGCCGGCTCCGACGACACCCCCCAGACGCAGACACCGGACGACAACGACAAGAACACCGACAAGGCCAAGCCGGTCACCACCCTGAAGATCCAGGGCGCCGAGGAGTACGTCGCCAAGGGCAGCGCCCAACACCCGGCAGATGTCGGCAAGACGTACGACAGCAACAGCTCTACGTACTGGCGGACCGCGAGCTACAAAGACGGTCCGGACATGAACCCGGCGTACAAACCCGGCGTAGGCATCGTCTACGACTTCGGTTCGGCTCAGGAGGTATCGGCAGCCTCGATAGGGCTCCTTTTCGGTGGGGACCACACGACGGTCACGCTGTACGCGACAGATTCAACGAGTTCGTCGGTCCCTCTGACCTCGATGACGAAGCTCGGTACGGTGACGACGACAGACACCACCGCGAAGGTGAAGGTCGCCAAGCCGAGGAAGAGCCAGTACGTGCTGGTCTGGTTCACCGCCCTTCCGTACGCAGCCGGTGACTCGTTCAGTGGCTCCGGCTACAAGCAGGCCATAACGGACCTGAAGTTCACCGGCTGACGATTCACCGAGGAGAAGGGGTTTCATGGCGGAAGGCGCCGCGTTCGACGGAGTGAGCGATCAGGACCTCCTCGCCCGCCATGTCGACGGTGACCCCGACGCCTTCGGTGAGATCGTGCGTCGGCATCGTGACCGGCTCTGGGCGGTGGCCCTGCGGACCCTGGGGGACCGCGAGGAAGCCGCTGACGCCGTCCAGGACGCCCTCGTATCCGCCTACCGGGCCGCCCATACCTTCCGGGGCCAGTCGGCCGTCACGACCTGGCTGCACCGCATCACGGTGAACGCCTGCCTGGACCGCGCCCGCAAGGCCGCCTCCCGCAAGACCTCGCCGGTCGACGACACCGAACGGCTGGAGCAACTGCTCGAACCGCACGAGTCGGCCTCGGCACCGGCCGAGCGCAACGATCTGCACCGCCAGCTCATCGAAGCGCTCGGCACTCTCCCGCCCGACCAGCGCGCCGCCCTCGTCCTGGTGGACATGCAGGGCTACCCGGTCGCGGAGGCAGCCCGTGTACTCGATGTGCCCACCGGGACGGTGAAGAGCCGCTGCGCCCGAGGCAGAGCCAGACTGCTGCCGCTCCTCACTCATCTCCGGCCGGAAAAAACCGGTGACTGCAAGGAATCGAGTGACGGACGGAACCGGGCGGAGGGGACATCCGTCCCACCCGCAGCGGGACCAAAGGATGCAGGGCCAAGCGATTCAGCTGCTGTGAAGGGCGGAGGTGGGCGAGCGTGACATCCACGACCGACACAGCTGGACACCCGGACGTCACGGAAATCTCCGACCTCACCGAAGGCCTGCTCACACCGTCCCGGACCACGGACGTACAACGCCATCTGGACGAGTGTGTTCTCTGCGCCGACGTGTACGCCTCTCTGGAGGAGATCCGCGGACTCCTCGGCTCTGTGCCGAACCCTGTGCACATGCCGGACGACGTCGTCGGCCGTATCGACGCCGCCCTCGCCGCCGAGGTCCCACTGAACACCCCCGTGTCGGTCGGCGCTGCCGGTGCCGTGTCCGGCGAGACCGAGGGCACGCATGTTTCACGTGAAACATCGCCCCCGAGCGAACGGCTCACTGACCGTCCCACGGGACACGCTCACGCGGCCACCGGGCCGGGTCGGAAAGACCGCGCACGACTCGGACGGCGCCGCAGCATTGTCCTGGGCACAGTCTTCACGGCTGCCGCCCTGGGACTCGGCTCGCTGCTGGTGTCTTCCCTGGGCGATGACACCAAGCAGTCCGAGGCTGTGAGCACGTTCGCCGGACAGAAGGTCGAGAACCAGGTCGCCGAACTTCTCAAGGGCCAGGACCTTGAGAAGGACACCCGCAGCGGAGTGCCATCGGTCGGCGTCCAGATCAACCCCGATGACACGACGACCGGCGAGAACGAGGGCACCGTCAAGATCAAACCGACGCCCGCCCCCGCCTGCGTCATCAAGGGCATCGGACGCGGCAACACGCGCGTCCTCGGCATCAAGCAGGGCTCCTACGACGGCACCGACGCCTATCTCGTCGTGCTGCCCGCAGCGGGCGACGACACCCGCGTCACCGCCTACGTCGTCGACTCGGCCTGTACGAAGCAGCCGTCGGCCCCTCCGGGCGAGGTTCTGCTGACGCACTCCTACGCGCGTTCCTGAGCGCGGACGCGTCGCCTTCACCCTCCACCATGGCATCCCCTACCGAGTGGCGCCCTTGTGTGCCCGGACACAGCGGGAATGCGGGCCCCGTAGGATCCGTTGGGTGGGGTGAGAGTTCTGAGAGAGGCTCCCACCGGTCGTACGAAGCCGTCCAGAAACGAGGAAACACGCCGTGAGCGACGTCCGAAACGTGATCATCATCGGCTCAGGGCCCGCCGGCTACACGGCGGCGCTCTATACCGCACGCGCGTCGCTGAAGCCGCTGGTCTTCGAGGGCGCCGTGACGGCCGGTGGTGCGCTCATGAACACCACCGAGGTGGAGAACTTCCCCGGCTTCCAGGACGGCATCATGGGCCCCGAGCTCATGGACAACATGCGTGCCCAGTCCGAGCGCTTCGGTGCCGAGCTCGTTGCGGACGACATCATCGCCGTAGACCTGACGGGTGACATCAAGACCGTCACAGACACCGCGGGCGTCGTGCACAAGGCGAAGGCAATCATCGTCGCCACCGGCTCGCAGCACCGCAAGCTCGGCCTGCCGAACGAGGACGCCCTGTCCGGTCGTGGCGTCTCGTGGTGCGCGACCTGCGACGGCTTCTTCTTCAAGGACCAGGACATCGCCGTGATCGGTGGTGGCGACACCGCGATGGAGGAGGCGACCTTCCTCTCCCGCTTCGCGAAGTCGGTGACCATCGTCCATCGCCGGGACACGCTGCGCGCCTCGAAGGCGATGCAGGAGCGGGCCTTCGCGGACCCGAAGATCCGCTTCGTCTGGGACAGCGAGGTCGCCGAGATCCAGGGCGACCCGAAGCTCGCCGGGCTGAAGCTGCGCAACCTCAAGACCGGCGAACTGTCCGACCTGGCGGTGACAGGCCTGTTCATCGCGATCGGCCACGACCCGCGTACCGAACTCTTCAAGGGGCAGCTGGACCTCGACGAAGAGGGTTATCTGAAGGTTGCCGCACCCTCGACGCGGACCAACCTCAGCGGGGTCTTCGGCGCCGGTGACGTGGTCGACCACACCTACCGCCAGGCGATCACCGCGTCCGGCACCGGCTGCGCCTCCGCTCTGGACGCCGAGCGCTTCCTCGCCGCTCTGGCGGACAACGAGCAGCAGGCCGAGCCCGAGAAGACCTCTGTCTGACCCCCGTCCGCCCCACCGCAGCATCGAGTTAAGGAGCCCCCTGTGGCCGGCACCCTGAAGAACGTGACCGACGACTCCTTCGACGAGGACGTCCTCAAGAACGACAAGCCCGTCCTGGTGGACTTCTGGGCCGCCTGGTGCGGACCGTGCCGCCAGATCGCGCCGTCGCTCGAGGCGATCGCCGCCGAGTACGGCGACAAGATCGAGGTCGTCAAGCTCAACATCGACGAGAACCCGGGAATCGCCGCCAAGTACGGCGTGATGTCCATCCCGACCCTGAACGTCTACCAGGGTGGCGAGGTCGCCAAGACCATCGTCGGCGCCAAGCCGAAGGCCGCGATCGTGCGCGACCTCGAGGAGTTCATCGCCAACTAGTCGGCGCAGCAGCCGATGTTTCACGTGAAACACGAATGGGCCGACCCCAAAGGGTCGGCCCATTCGCTTTGCTTCAGTCCCTAGAGCGGCCGAAGCACAGGCTCCTTCTGTACGGCTCCCAGCAGCCGGTCGAGCGCCATCTCCACGTCTTCCTTCCAGGAGAGCGTCGTCCGCAGCTCCAACCGAAGCCGAGGATGCAGAGGATGGGGTCGCACCGTCTTGAAGCCCACAGCGAGCAGATGGTCCGCGGGCAGTACGCAGGCCGTCTCCTTCGAGCGGGCGTCGCCGAAGGCCTCGATAGCCTTGAAACCCCGCCGCAGAAGGTCTTTCGCAACCGTCTGCACCATCACCCGCCCCAGTCCTTGCCCCTGGTAGCCCGGCATGATGAAAGCGGTCATCAGCTGCACCGCATCCGGCGAGACCGGGCTCGTGGGGAACGCCGTGGACCGGGGAACATAGGCCGGAGGTGCGTAGAGCACGAACCCCACCGGATTGTCGTCGACGTAGACGACACGGCCGCAGGAACCCCAGTCGAGCAGAACGGCCGAGATCCACGCTTCCTTCTCCAGCGAGGGTGTCCCCGCCTTCAGCGCGGCTTCCCCGCTGACGGGATCCAGTTCCCAGAAGACACACGCGCGACAGCGCTTGGGAAGATCCTGAAGGTTGTCCAGCGTGAGCGGTACGAGCCGACGCCCCATGAAGGCTGTTCCTCGCTTCCTTCGCCCGCTGCGTCGCGAGCGGCTGTCAGAGCGCTCCGTTCCCTGAGCAGACTGCCGACGAACCCGCCGACGGCGCCCAGTCCCAGACCCGCGCTCACCAGTCCGGTGCGGCTCACCGTTCGCATGGCCCCCGCCTCCCCAACTCAGAGGTGCTGCAAGGTGGATACGCCATCTCGAACGCATCGTATCCACGAAGCGATGGCATCGATACCGTCTGCAAGCAAAGAGCGGGCCGTGTCCGGTGTGTACCGGACACGGCCCGCTCCGGCCGCCGATCGAGCGGAAGCCGCCCGGGCCGGCCAGGTTCTCAGTCCTCCGAGTCCTCGGAGTCGTCGTCCAGAAGACTCTTCTGAAGCACCGGACCCTCGCCCGGGGCGAGAGAACTGAGGATGCGCTCAAGGTCTTCCATCGAGGCGAACTCGACAGTGATCTTGCCCTTCTTCTGCCCCAGATCGACCTTCACCCGTGTCTCGAAGCGGTCCGAGAGACGACCGGCTAGATCGGTCAGTGCAGGAGACACCAGGGCTCCGGCCCGTGGCCCCTTGGCCCTCGTAGCCGCCGTCGGCCGTGAGCCCATCAGGGTCACGATCTCCTCGACGGCCCGTACCGAGAGTCCTTCGGCCACGATCCGGTGAGCCAGCCGGTCCTGCTCCTCGGAGTCGTCCACGGAGAGGAGAGCCCGAGCGTGACCGGCGGAGAGGACCCCGGCGGCGACACGGCGCTGGACCGGCGGCGAAAGCTTCAGCAGACGCAGTGTGTTGGAGACCTGCGGCCGGGAACGGCCGATCCGGTCCGCCAGCTGATCGTGCGTGCAGTGGAAGTCCTTGAGCAACTGGTCGTAGGCCGCCGCCTCTTCCAGCGGATTCAGCTGAGCCCTGTGGAGGTTCTCCAGCAGCGCGTCCAGGAGAAGCTTCTCGTCCTCCGTGGCCCGCACGATCGCCGGGATCGCCTCCAGGCCGGCTTCACGGCAGGCCCGCCAGCGCCGCTCGCCCATGATGAGCTCGTAGCTGTTGGAACCCACCTGCCGCACGACTACGGGCTGGAGGAGACCGACCTCCTTGATGGAGGTGACCAGCTCCGCCAGCGCGTCCTCGTCGAACACATCACGCGGCTGTCGCGGGTTCGGCGTGATGGAGTCGATGGGAAGCTCGGCGAAGTGGGCACCGATGGGAGGCGCCGGGACCTCCCCGAACTCGTTCGAGGAGGCATGTTCTGTTTCACGTGAAACAGGCGGCAGGGTGGCCACCCTCGCCGCGGCCACTCCACGCTCGGCCGTGAGTACGGGAACCGCCGCCGGTGAGGTGGACGCGGTGCCCCCCATCGCCGGTGGCGTCGGCCTGTCTCCGGTCGGTGCAGCTGGGATCAGTGCGCCGAGACCACGGCCCAACCCCCTCCGTCGCTCGCTCACTGGATACCCTCCACGATGCTCTGTGCGCTCTGTGCGCCGATGTGGGCGTGCTGCGCGTCATAGCTGACACCGACACCCTTCAGCGCGATTTCCCGGGCCGCCTCAAGATAGGACAGGGCCCCACTCGATCCTGGATCGTAGGTGAGCACCGTCTGTCCATAGCTCGGCGCCTCGGAGATACGGACCGAGCGCGGAATGCTCGTCCGCAACACCTCGTCGCCGAAGTGGTTGCGCACCTCGTCCGCGACCTGAGACGCGAGGCGCGTCCGGCCGTCGTACATGGTGAGCAGGATCGTCGTTACCTGAAGGTCGCGGTTGAGGTGGGCCCGCACCAGATCGACGTTCCGCAGCAGCTGGCCCAGGCCTTCCAGCGCGTAGTACTCGCACTGGATCGGGATGAGCACCTCGGCACCGGCGACCAGAGCGTTGACCGTCAGCAGACCGAGCGAGGGCGGGCAGTCGATGAGGATGTAGTCCAAGGGCTGCTCATACGCCTGGATCGCTCGCTCAAGCCGGCTCTCTCGTGCCACCAGTGACACCAGCTCGATCTCCGCACCGGCGAGATCGATGGTGGCGGGTGCGCAGAAGAGGCCCTCGACGTCGGGGACCGGCTGAACGACTTCCGAGAGTGGCCTGCTGTCGATCAACACGTCGTAAATGGAAGGAACGTCGGCGTGATGGTCGATCCCCAGCGCCGTGGAAGCGTTGCCCTGAGGGTCGAGGTCCACGACCAGGACGCGGGCCCCGTGGAGGGCCAGCGAGGCGGCGAGGTTGACGGTTGTCGTCGTCTTCCCCACTCCGCCCTTCTGGTTGGCGACCACCATGACACGGGTCCGCTCCGGCCGTGGCAGGCCTTCGCCGGCCCGCCCCAGAGCCTCCACCGCCAATTGGGCAGCACGACCGATGGGAGTGTCGTCCATTGGGGGCGGTGTTTCACGTGAAACATCCTCCCCAATCGACTCGGTTCGGGGACCGGGGACCGGATCGGTCATCGGTCCCGCGATGTTGGCGTTGGACCGCAAGGATTCACTCTCCTCGACTTCAGGCTCGCAATGAACAGAGCCTGCCATGTCTTCGGGGTCGTGAACCAGTGAGGCCTGGTGTTCTGTGGAGAAATCCACCTCTGTGGACAACTCCGTTACCTCTCCGGGTGAACCGAGAGGCTTTCGGTCGCGGGGTGCGGCCGCGGCCCGGCCGCGGCTGATGATGCCGTGCAGCAGTGAGCGACGTTTCACGTGAAACAAGATGCCCACCCGTGAGGGCCCAGGCCGCGCGACACTCCGATATGTGTAGGTTAGGCAGCTTGTGTGGAGTACGTCTCGTCGTCAGGACGGATCAACGAACGGGAAGATCAGCGTCGCCGCCGCGCCCGTCCCGTCCTGGCAGCCTTGGCCCGCTTCGCCGCGAACCGCACTCCGCCGGGACTCTCACCGACCACGACCCGCACCACGGTCGACAGCGGGTCCACCACGCCTTCACCCACATGCAGGATGGACGTCTCGACCGCCCCGAGCTTGCTCAACGCAGTGGCCGAGGCCTTGAGCTCCTCCTCGGCCGTGTCCCCCTTGAGCGCGAGCATCTCCCCGTACGGACGCAGCAGGGGAATACCCCAAGTGGCCAGACGGTCCAGCGGGGCCACGGCACGCGCCGTCACCACATGAACCGGCTGGAGCGTGCCCATGACCTCCTCCGCGCGGCCACGGATGACCGTCACATGGTCCAGGCCCAGCAGCTCGACGACTTCGCTGAGGAAGTTGGTCCGGCGCAGCAGCGGTTCGAGCAGCGTGATCTTCAGGTCCTCCCGGACCAGAGCCAGTGGAATACCGGGCAGTCCGGCACCCGAGCCCACATCGCACACCGTCACGTTCTCCGGCACGACCTCGGAGAGCACCGCACAGTTCAACAGGTGCCGCTCCCACAGGCGGGGCACCTCACGCGGGCCGATCAGACCGCGCTGCACACCCGCCTCCGCAAGCAGTTCCGCGTATCGGACCGCGTCCGCGAAGCGATTGCCGAACACCTCGCGCGCCTGCTCGGGCGCCGGGGGGAGCTCCGCTGCCTCCGTCACGGGGGACCGTCCTTCCGTACCGCATGAGCGCACTGGGCGCTGATCACCAGGACTACAGGGACTGGAGCTGTCGAGGACCACAGGGGGACGAACAGAGGGCCAACAGCTGCCGGGAACTACAGGCTGACAAAGTTCGGCCCCGTCTGCGCAACAGACGGGGCCGGAGGGACCTACGTACCGATCAGGCGGGAAGAACGACGACGAAGCGCTGGGGCTCCTCGCCCTCGGACTCGCTGCGCAGGCCCGCGGCCTTCACCGCGTCGTGCACGACCTTGCGCTCGAACGGGGTCATCGCCTTCATCTTGACGGGCTCGCCGGAGCTCTTGACCTCGGCCGCGGCCTTGGCGCCCAGCTCCGAGAGCTCCTCACGCTTCTTGGCGCGGTAGCCCGCGATGTCGAGCATCAGCCGGCTGCGATCCCCGGTCTCCCGGTGCACAGCCAGACGCGTGAGCTCCTGGAGGGCCTCGAGCACCTCGCCCTCCCGGCCGACCAGCTTCTGCAGATCTCGGCCGCCCGCGTCGCTGATGATCGAGACAGCGGCGCGGTCGGCCTCGACGTCCATGTCGATGTCGCCGTCGAGGTCGGCGATGTCCAGCAGACCCTCAAGGTAGTCCGCCGCGATCTCGCCCTCCTGCTCCAGGCGGGACAGGGTGTCTACACCCTCGGCTGCGGCGGAGGTGGTGGTGCCTTCCGTCACGGGATGGACTCCTTCTTACTTCTTGGACGGGGACTTGGGACGCTGCGGGCCCTTGCGCTGTCCGGACTGGGCCTTGCTGCGGGTACCGGACGCGGGCTTGGAGGCGCCCTGCTTGGCGGCTCCTCCGGCCGGCTTGGCGTCGTCGGGCTCGTCGGACTTGATCAGCGACGTCGTCGGGGTCTCCGGCTCGGAACCGCCCGCCGACCTGGCGCCGGACTGACGCTGGGACTTGCTCTGACGCTTGGGCTGCTGGCGCTTGGCGGTGGCGCCGCCCGGCGTACCGTCCTCGGTCTCGGCGACCTCCGGGTTCACACCCTTCGTCACCGTGCCGTCGGGCTGGGCCGCGAGGCCCGCCTTGTTGAGACCGTTGATGAACTTGCGCTCGAACTCGTTGCGGTCGCGGCCCTTGGAGACGATGGCCTTCACGACGGCACGCTCACCGCGACTGCGGGTCTTGCCGTGCTGCGTGACGTGCTTCTGGAGGCGCTCCAGGTGAGCGGCCTGCGCCTTGCTGCCCGGGGTCGGGTTGTTGCGGATGACGTACATCTGCTGGCCCATGGTCCACAGGTTGGTGGTCAGCCAGTAGACGAGGACACCGACCGGGAAGTTGATGCCGAAGACGGCGAACATGACCGGGAAGACATACATCAGCATCTTCTGCTGCTGCATGAACGGGGTCTTCACCGTGGTGTCGACGTTCTTCATCATCAGCTGACGCTGTGTGTAGAACTGCGACGCCGACATCAGGACGATCATGATCGCGGTGACGACCCGGACGTCGGTGATCGAGGCACCGAGCGCCTCCACCTTCGACGCGCTCTCGGTGAACTTCGAGGCCAGCGGAGCACCGAAGATGTGTGCCTTCCGCGCGCTCTCCAGCAGCTCGGCGTTGATGACACCGATCTTGTCGCCCGACGCGATGCCGTTGAGCACGTGGTACAGGGCGAAGAAGAACGGCGACTGCGCCAGGATGGGCAGGCACGAGGAGAGCGGGTTGGTACCCGTCTCCTTGTACAGCTTCATCATCTCTTCGGACTGGCGCTGCTTGTCGTTCTTGTAGCGCTCCTGGATCTTCTTCATCTCGGGCTGCAGCGTCTGCATGGCCCGGGTCGCCTTGATCTGCTTCACGAAGAGCGGGATCAGGCAGATGCGGATCAGGATCACCAGGGACACGATGGACAAGCCCCAGGCCCAGCCGGTGTCGGGGCCGAAGATCGCGCCGTACACACTGTGGAACTGGACGATGACCCAGGAAACGGGTGTCGTGATGAAGCTGAAAATGCTGGCAATCGTGTCCACTAATCATGCTCCTTGGACATGGGACGGGGTCTCGGCGGCCGGACTCGAAGGATTCTGTCCCTCGATGGCCGCGCCGGCGGCGGAGGTCCCGCCCTTGCGTGCATGCCAGGTGTTGCGCAGCATTTCGTGCCACCGCGGACGCTTGCGCGGCGGGACATGGTCCACACCGCCGAGCGACCACGGGTTGCACCGCAGGATGCGCCAGGCGGTCAGTGCCGTCCCCTTGACCGCACCGTGCCGGTCGATGGCCGTATGGCCGTAGTGGGAGCACGACGGGTAGTACTTGCACACGGGCCCGAGCAGCGGACTGATCGTCCACTGGTACAGCTTGATCAGAGCCAGTAGCGGGTACTTCATCGCGCGCCCCCTCCCAGCAGCCGCTGCAGAGCGGCGTCCAGGTCTCGGGCCAGCTGTGCATGGTCGGCGTCGCCCGCACCGGGCAACGCTCGTACGACTACCAGGCTACCGGGGGGCAGCTCGGCGACTCGGTCGCGCATCAGGTGGCGAAGCCTGCGCTTCACCTTGTTGCGGACGACCGCGCCGCCGACTGCCTTGCTGACGACGAAACCCGCACGCGTCGGGGGAGCGCTCTCCCCAGGCGCGTGCGGGTCCGTGGTACCGCTACGAAGATGGACGACGAGGAGCGGACGGCCGGCCCGGCGGCCCCGTCGTACCGCGGTCGCGAATTCCTCGCGCCGCCTCAGCCGATGCTCGGTAGGCAGCACGACGTCATGACCTGATCAGGATCAGGCGGACAGGCTCGCGCGACCCTTGCCACGGCGGTTCGCGAGAATCGCGCGACCGGCACGGGTACGCATCCGCAGGCGGAAGCCGTGGGTCTTCGCGCGACGACGGTTGTTCGGCTGGAAGGTGCGCTTGCTCACTCGGGGGCTCCAGAAAGAATCGGTAGATACCGGGGTGCCGTCTTGGCTGTCACCGTGCGCCCACGAGTAGCTCGCTTACGCCCGATTGCACCGCTCCCGATCACTGAAGGATGCCCTGGTAGGAGCACTCGTATGTGATCTATGCCCATCGGAGGCAGGCGGCAGCAGCCATCGACAACTCGACCTGGTCACGGTACGCGGGGCTACGCCATCCGGTCAAACCAGCACCCGGGGCGAGACACTATCCACAGCCTGGGGACAACAACTTGAACCGCACCCGTCGCCCTGACTACCGTGGCCGGACTCCCTATCGCCCGTCCCACCCGAAGTACATCCCGATACGTCCCAGAACCACACGTTCGTGGGACCCGTGAGAGAGCGTGCCCTGTGGCTGACGTACCTGCCGATCTTGCCGCAGTGTGGCCACGAGTGCTGGAACAACTCCTCGGTGAGGGCCGTGGACAGGGCGTCGAGGTGAAGGACGAGCGCTGGATCAGGCGCTGCCAGCCGCTGGCCCTGGTCGCGGACACCGCACTGCTCGCCGTACCGAACGAATTTGCGAAAGGCGTGCTCGAAGGCCGCCTCGCCCCGATCGTCAGCGAGACACTCAGCCGAGAGTGCGGTCGGCCGATCCGCATCGCGATCACCGTGGACGACTCCGTCGGCGAGCAGTCCCCGCCCGCACCCTCCGCCCCGCCCCAGTCACGCTACGAGGAACCCGAGCACCCGCAGGCCCGCGACCCGTACCAGGGATACGGCCGCCACCGCGCCGACGACCACTCACAGCGCGACGGCCAGCAGCCCTCCCACGCGGACCAGCTCCCCACCGCCCGCCCCGCCTACCCGTCCGAGTACCAGCGCCCCGAGCCCGGCGCCTGGCCCCGGCCGACCCAGGACGACTACGGCTGGCAGCAGCCCCGGCTCGGCTTCCCGGAGCGCGACCCGTACGCGTCACCGTCATCCGACTACCGCCCGCAGCCACCGCGCGAGCGCTCACCGTACGAACAGCAGCGCTCCGAGTACGAGCAGCAGCGCGGCGACTACGGACAGCAGCGCCCGGAGTACGAGCAGCGCGACGGCCGCCGCGATCTGTCGGAGTCCCCGTCGGGCGGCGGTCACGGGCACCGGGGCGGACCTGGCGGCTCGGTGCGTCCCGGCGGTGGCGCACCCGGCTCGCCGGCTTCGCGGCAGACCCCGGCGCCGGGCCCCGGCGAACCCACCGCGCGCCTCAACCCCAAATACCTGTTCGACACGTTCGTCATCGGGGCGTCGAACCGTTTCGCCCACGCCGCAGCCGTCGCCGTCGCCGAGGCGCCCGCGAAGGCGTACAACCCTCTCTTCATCTATGGAGAGTCGGGACTCGGCAAGACGCACCTGCTGCACGCGATCGGGCACTACGCGCGCAGCCTCTACCCCGGCACGCGCGTGCGATATGTGAGCTCCGAGGAATTCACCAACGAGTTCATCAACTCCATCCGCGACGGCAAGGGCGACAGCTTCCGCAAGCGCTACCGCGAGATGGACATCCTGCTCGTCGACGACATCCAGTTCCTCGCGGACAAGGAGTCGACACAGGAGGAGTTCTTCCACACCTTCAACACGCTCCACAACGCCAACAAGCAGATCGTGCTGTCCAGCGACCGGCCGCCGAAGCAGCTGGTCACCCTGGAGGACCGGCTCCGGAACCGTTTCGAGTGGGGCCTGATCACCGACGTCCAGCCGCCCGAGCTGGAGACGCGTATCGCCATCCTCCGTAAGAAGGCGGTCCAGGAGCAGCTCAACGCCCCGCCGGAGGTCCTGGAGTTCATCGCCTCCCGCATCTCGCGCAACATCCGCGAGCTGGAGGGCGCGCTGATCCGGGTGACGGCGTTCGCGTCGCTCAACCGACAGCCGGTGGACCTCGGCCTCACGGAGATCGTCCTCAAGGACCTGATCCCGGGCGGCGAGGACTCGACCCCCGAGATCACCGCGCCGGCCATCATGGCGGCGACCGCCGACTACTTCGGCCTCACGGTCGAGGACCTCTGCGGCAGCTCACGCGGCCGTCAACTGGTCACGGCCCGGCAGATCGCCATGTACCTGTGCCGCGAGCTCACGGACCTCTCACTGCCGAAGATCGGCGCGCAGTTCGGTGGCCGCGACCATACGACCGTCATGCACGCCGACCGCAAGATCCGCGCCCTGATGGCCGAGCGCCGCTCCATCTACAACCAGGTCACCGAGCTGACCAACCGCATCAAGAACGGCTGACAGCAGGACAGGCACGGCCCCGAAGGCGCCCCTGGGACACGTTCCCGAGGGCGCCTTCGCCGTGCTCCGGGAGCTCCCGGAGGGGTGCCGGCCGGTTTCCCGCCCGTTCCGGCGCGCGTCGGGCGTTGCCGTACCGCAACCCACTGTTCGAATGAGCGCCGAGTTACGGCCACCCTCCACAGATTCGGTGACTTTCTCGCGTCCACACCCTGGGGACCCGGAAGTTGTCCAGACTGTGTCCACAGGCGAGGCTGGTGATAGACCATCAGACCAGGTCAGGTGGTTGTGGATTGGTGGACAAAAGATCTCCACAGGCTGTGGACAAAGAATTGATCCACAGGCTGTGCACGGAGTTGTCCACCGTCGACCCACAGGCTGCGGCCGGTTGTCCCCAGCGATCACCGGCTTCTCCACATCTCTGTCCACTGTTCGGCAACACGACGCGCCTCGTCACCACGTCGAGTGAAAGGCGTCACACCAAGGCGCCTGGTTGGTCTGTGGGAAAGGTGGGTAAAGCTGGGGACGGCGCTGGGGAGAAGTCGCCCCCGGCTGTGCATGGGGTGTGCAGAACTTTCTGTTCTCCACAGAGGGGCCTGGTTATCCACCGCCTCCGCCCACAGGGTCAGTGGACAAAATTTGCCGCCTGAGCTGCGAAAACGGGGTTATCCACGGTATCCACAGCCCCTACTACTACTGACAACTAGAGAGAGCTGGGAATCCGTTTCGAAGTGGGTCCTGTGCACAACTCGCTGTCGGGAGCCCGGCTGCCCCTCGTCACGACTTGACCCGAGAGGCACCTACTGTCAGTGCTGTGCGTCAGACTGTTCCCCGGTGTCCTTCCCAGCACAGGGACCGACGACACCGAGACAGACGACGAAGCCAGGCAGGCCGAGAAGCGCCGGCAACAGCAGGAGGCGGCAACAGTGAAGATCCGGGTGGAACGCGACGTACTCGCGGAGGCAGTTGCCTGGGCGGCGCGCAGCCTCCCGGCCCGTCCGCCGGCCCCTGTCCTCGCCGGCCTCCTGCTGAAGGCCGAGGAAGGCCAGCTGAGCCTGTCGAGCTTCGACTACGAGGTCTCCGCGCGGGTCTCGGTGGAGGCCGAGGTCGAGGAGGGGGGCACGGTCCTGGTGTCCGGCCGGCTCCTCGCCGACATCTGCCGCGCCCTTCCCAACCGCCCGGTGGAGATCTCCATGGACGGTGTCCGGGCGACGGTCGTGTGCGGCTCCTCCCGCTTCACCCTGCACACACTGCCTGTGGAGGAGTACCCGGCGCTGCCGCAGATGCCGACCGCGACCGGCACGGTGCCCGGTGAGGTCTTCGCCTCCGCCGCCGCCCAGGTGGCCATCGCGGCCGGCCGCGACGACACGCTGCCCGTCCTCACCGGTGTGCGCATCGAGATCGAGGGCGACAGGGTGACGCTGGCCTCCACCGACCGCTACCGCTTCGCGGTCCGGGAGTTCCTGTGGAAGCCGGAGGACCCGGAGGCGTCCGCGGTGGCCCTGGTGCCCGCCAAGACGCTCCTGGACACCGCCAAGGCGCTCACGAGCGGCGACAGCGTGATCCTGGCGCTGTCCGGCTCGGGCGCGGGCGAGGGCCTCATCGGCTTCGAGGGCGCCGGCCGTCGCACGACGACGCGTCTGCTGGAGGGTGACCTCCCGAAGTACCGCTCGCTGTTCCCGACGGAGTTCAACTCCATCGCCGTGATCGAGACCGCCCCCTTCGTGGAGGCCGTCAAGCGTGTGGCCCTGGTGGCCGAGCGGAACACCCCGGTGCGGCTCAGCTTCGAGCAGGGCGTGCTCATCCTGGAGGCCGGTTCCAGCGACGACGCACAGGCTGTGGAAAGGGTCGACGCCCAGTTGGAGGGTGACGACGTCTCGATCGCCTTCAACCCGACGTTCCTGCTGGACGGCCTGAGCGCCATCGACTCCCCGGTCGCCCAGCTCTCCTTCACGACGTCCACGAAGCCCGCGCTGCTCAGCGGCAAGCCGGCCGTGGACGCCGAGGCGGACGAGGCGTACAAGTACCTGATCATGCCGGTGCGTCTCAGCGGCTGAGCCTTCCGGCCGCCGATCGCCTCCGACGAGGAACACCGCAGGTGGGGGCATACGTTTGAGCGCGTATGCCCACAGGTGTGCATGAGCGTCCGGGTTTAGGCTCGGACGTGGGCACGAGCAACAGGAGTGCCCTCATGCCACGTCGCAACCTAAGGAACAACTGATGGAGCTCGGTCTCGTCGGCCTCGGCAAGATGGGCGGGAACATGCGCGAGCGGATCCGCCGCGCAGGCCACACCGTCATCGGATACGACCGCAACCCGGACGTCGCCGATGTCCACAGCCTCAAGGAGCTTGTGGACGGGCTCAGCGCCCCGCGTGTGGTGTGGGTGATGGTCCCGGCCGGCGCTCCGACCCAGTCCACCGTCGACGAGCTCGCCGAGCTCCTGGAGCCCGGTGACGTCGTCGTGGACGGCGGCAACTCGCGCTGGACGGACGACGAGAAGCACGCCGAGGAGCTGGCGGCCAAGGGCATCGGCTTCGTCGACTGCGGTGTCTCCGGCGGCGTCTGGGGCCTGGAGAACGGTTACGCGCTGATGTACGGCGGCGACGCCGAGGACATCGCCAAGGTGCAGCCGGTCTTCGAGGCGCTCAAGCCGAAGGGTGACCTCGGCGCGGTGCACGCGGGCAAGGTGGGCGCCGGGCACTTCTCGAAGATGGTCCACAACGGCATCGAGTACGCGATGATGCAGGCGTATGCCGAGGGCTGGGAGCTGCTGGAGAAGGTCGACTCCGTCACGGACGTGCGCGAGGTCTTCCGGTCCTGGCAGGAGGGCACCGTCATCCGCTCCTGGCTGCTCGACCTGGCCGTCAACGCCCTCGACGAGGACGAGCACCTGGACCGGCTGCGCGGTTTCGCCGCGGACTCCGGGGAGGGCCGCTGGACCGTGGAGGCCGCCATCGACCACGCGGTTCCGCTGCCCGCGATCACCGCGTCGCTGTTCGCGCGGTTCGCGTCCCGGCAGGACGACTCCCCGCAGATGAAGATGATCGCGGCGCTGCGCAACCAGTTCGGCGGCCACGCGGTCGAGTCGAAGTAATCCACAGGGCCGCTCAGCGGTCCACAAGTCCGGGGGAGGTCGGCGAACGACCATGCACGTCACGCATCTGTCGCTGGCCGACTTCCGCTCGTACGCCCAGGCCGAGGTGCCGCTCGAACCGGGCGTCACCGCGTTCGTGGGCCCCAACGGCCAGGGCAAGACCAACCTCGTCGAGGCGGTCGGCTATCTCGCCACGCTGGGCAGCCACCGGGTCTCCTCGGACGCCCCCCTGGTCCGCATGGGTGCCGACCGGGCGATCGTCCGGGCACAGGTCAAGCAGGGCGAGCGGCAGCAGCTGGTCGAGCTGGAGCTGAACCCCGGCCGCGCGAACCGCGCTCGCATCAACAGGTCGTCGCAGGTCAGACCCCGCGACGTACTGGGGATCGTACGGACGGTGCTGTTCGCGCCGGAGGATCTCGCCCTGGTGAAGGGGGATCCGGGTGAGCGGCGGCGGTTCCTCGACGAGCTGATCACCCTGCGCTCCCCGCGGATGGCGGGTGTGCGCTCCGACTACGACCGGGTTCTCAAGCAGCGCAACACGCTCCTCAAGTCGGCGGCGCTGGCCCGGCGGCACGGCGGTCGCACGATGGACCTGTCGACGCTCGACGTGTGGGACCAGCATCTCGCGCGCGTGGGGGCCGAGTTGCTGGCCCAGCGGCTCGACCTGATCGCCGCGATCCAGCCGCTGGCCGACAAGGCGTACGAGCAACTGGCGCCCGGCGGCGGTCCGCTCGCCCTGGAGTACAAGCCGTCGGCCCCGGGCGAGGCACACGCGCGTGAGGAGCTGTACGAGCAGCTGATGGCGGCCCTGGCCGAGGTCCGCAAGCAGGAGATCGAGCGGGGCGTCACCCTCGTGGGACCGCATCGGGACGATCTGCATCTCAAGCTCGGCCAGCTGCCCGCCAAGGGGTACGCGTCCCACGGTGAGTCGTGGTCGTACGCGCTGGCGCTGCGGCTGGCCTCGTACGACCTGCTGCGGGCCGAGGGCAACGAGCCGGTGCTGGTGCTCGACGACGTGTTCGCGGAGCTGGACACCCGGCGCCGGGAGCGGCTGGCGGAGCTGGTGGCGCCCGGTGAGCAGGTGCTGGTGACGGCCGCGGTCGACGACGACGTACCGCATGTGCTGGCGGGGGCGCGTTACTCGGTGTCCGACGGGGCGGTGGAGCGCGTATGACGGCCCAGGAGCCCATGCCCGGGGGTACCCCGGAGGAAGCCCCCACGCAGGTCCCCGAGCACTCCGGGGTGGATCTCGCGCGGGTGGCGCTCAGAGCGGCGAAAGAGGCGGCACGCGCGCGTGGGGACGCCGTCCAGCAGAAGAAGCAGTCCCGGCGCGGGGGCGGTCTGCGTTCCGGCTCGGGGCGGGACAGGCGTGACCCCATGGCGCTCGGTGCGGCGATCAACCGGCTGGTGACGGAGCGCGGGTGGGAGGCGCCGGCCGCGGTGGGCGGGGTGATGGGCCGCTGGCCGGAGATCGTCGGCGCGGACCTGGCCAAGCACTGCGAGCCGGAGTCGTACGACGAGGACGAGCGGGTGCTCACCGTGCGCTGCGACTCGACGGCGTGGGCGACGAACGTGCGGCTGCTCGCGCCGCAGCTGGTCGCACGGCTGAACGAGGACCTCGGGCAGGGCAGGGTGCGGCTGATCAAGGTGCTGGGGCCTCAGGGTCCGGCCCGCCGTTTCGGCCCGCTACGGGCGCCCGGGAGCACGGGCCCGGGTGACACCTACGGGTGAGCCCCACCACTCCCTGTAGGTGAGCTGTGTCACACGGAACGGGCGGCGGGGGCCCGCGGACGGTGGTGCGCGCGTTTGCGAATCCCTTCTTGACTCCCCGGTAGCCAAGGGTTGACACCCGGAAGCGCTGAGTGCCACTCCAAGCCCCTTGGAGCCCCGCTCCGTATATGGGGACTCGGGAGAGACCGGTTGAGGGCGGCACATGCGGACTCAGGTACCGGCAAACCCCCATCACTGTCGGCGCTACCGGTAGACTGGAAGCTAATCCCGCCCCATTGGAGGGGACCACCGGGAAATGGTGTGCACCGCTGACTAAGGCTTACCAACGCAACACGCCGCAGCCGATCCGGCCACCCTCCAGAGGGGGGACCCCCGGAGTTCGGCTTGTGCTGTGCCAGAAAGGGCGCTTCGTGGCCGATTCCGGCAACCCCAACGAGAACATCCCGTCCACCGACGCCGGCGCGAAACCCGAGGCGACCTCCATGAACGACGAGGTCACCGCCTCGTACGACGCCAGCGCCATCACCGTCCTCGAGGGTCTGGACGCGGTCCGCAAGCGACCCGGCATGTACATCGGCTCGACCGGTGAGCGTGGTCTGCACCACCTGGTGCAGGAGGTCGTCGACAACTCCGTCGACGAGGCGCTGGCCGGTCACGCGGACACCATCGACGTGACGATCCTCCCCGACGGTGGCGTACGCGTCATCGACAACGGCCGAGGCATCCCGGTGGGCATCGTCCCGTCCGAGGGCAAACCGGCCCTTGAGGTCGTGCTCACCGTGCTGCACGCGGGCGGCAAGTTCGGCGGCGGCGGCTATGCGGTCTCCGGCGGTCTGCACGGCGTCGGTGTCTCCGTCGTGAACGCCCTGTCCAGCAGGGTCGCCGTGGAGGTGCGGACCGACGGCTACCGCTGGACGCAGGACTACAAGCTGGGCGTCCCGACGGCTCCGCTCGCGCAGCACGAGGCCACGGCCGAGACCGGCACGTCGGTCACCTTCTGGGCCGACGCCGACATCTTCGAAACCACCGAGTACTCCTTCGAGACGCTCTCGCGGCGCTTCCAGGAGATGGCGTTCCTCAACAAGGGTTTGACGATCAAACTCACTGACGAGCGCGAGGTGGCGAAGGCGACGGCCGGTGCCGACGAGGCGGGCGCCGACGAGAAGGACGAGGTCAGGACCGTCTCGTACCACTACGAGGGCGGCATCGTCGACTACGTGACGTACCTCAACTCCCGCAAGGGAGACGTGGTGCACCCGACGGTCATCGACCTGGAGGCGGAGGACAGGGACAAGAGCCTGTCCCTCGAGGTCGCGATGCAGTGGAACAGTGGTTACACCGAGGGTGTGTACTCCTTCGCCAACATCATCCACACGCACGAGGGCGGTACGCACGAGGAGGGCTTCCGGGCGGCGCTGACCTCGCTGATCAACAAGTACGCGCGCGACAAGAAGCTGCTCCGCGAGAAGGACGACAACCTCACGGGTGACGACATCCGCGAGGGTCTGACCGCGATCATCTCGGTCAAGCTCAGCGAGCCCCAGTTCGAGGGCCAGACCAAGACCAAGCTGGGCAACACGGAGGCGAAGACCTTCGTACAGAAGGCGGTCTACGAGCACCTCAACGACTGGCTGGACCGCAACCCGGTCGAGGCCTCGGACATCATCCGCAAGGGCATCCAGGCGGCCACCGCGCGCGTGGCGGCCCGCAAGGCCCGTGACCTCACGCGTCGCAAGGGTCTGCTGGAGACGGCGTCGCTGCCGGGCAAGCTGTCCGACTGCCAGTCGAACGACCCCACCAAGTGCGAGATCTTCATCGTCGAGGGTGACTCCGCCGGTGGTTCGGCCAAGTCCGGCCGCAACCCGCAGTACCAGGCGATCCTCCCGATCCGAGGCAAGATCCTCAACGTCGAGAAGGCGCGGATCGACAAGATCCTGCAGAACCAGGAGATCCAGGCGCTGATCTCGGCGTTCGGTACCGGGGTCCACGAGGACTTCGACATCGCGAAGCTGCGCTATCACAAGATCATCCTGATGGCGGACGCCGACGTCGACGGCCAGCACATCAACACCCTGCTGTTGACCTTCCTGTTCCGCTTCATGCGCCCGCTGGTCGAGGCCGGACACGTGTTCCTCTCCCGTCCCCCGCTGTACAAGATCAAGTGGGGCCGGGACGACTTCGAGTACGCGTACTCGGACCGCGAGCGCGACGCGCTGATCGAGCACGGCCGGCAGAACGGCAAGCGCACCCGGGACGACTCGGTCCAGCGCTTCAAGGGCCTCGGCGAGATGAACGCCGAGGAACTGCGCATCACGACGATGGACCAGGAGCACCGGGTCCTCGGCCAGGTCACGCTCGACGACGCCGCGCAGGCCGACGACCTGTTCTCGGTCCTGATGGGCGAGGACGTGGAGGCACGCCGCGCGTTCATCCAGCGCAACGCCAAGGACGTCCGCTTCCTCGACATCTGAGTCGGTCTCAGCTGACCGCACCAGAAAGGATCTTCACCAGCAATGACCGACGAGACACCGCTTTCCCCCACTGGTCCCAACTCGCCCGAAGAGGGCCAGATCACTCTGCGCGTCGAGCCCGTCGGGCTCGAGACCGAGATGCAGCGCTCGTACCTCGACTACGCGATGTCCGTCATCGTGTCGCGCGCGCTGCCCGACGTAAGGGACGGTCTCAAGCCCGTCCACCGCCGCGTCCTGTACGCGATGTACGACGGCGGCTACCGGCCCGAGAAGGGCTTCTACAAGTGCGCCCGCGTCGTCGGTGACGTCATGGGTACCTACCACCCGCACGGCGACTCCTCGATCTACGACGCGCTGGTCCGTCTCGCGCAGCCGTGGTCGATGCGGATGCCGCTGGTGGACTCCAACGGCAACTTCGGCTCTCCCGGCAACGACCCGGCCGCCGCCATGCGGTACACCGAGTGCAAGCTGAAGCCGCTGTCCATGGAGATGGTCCGCGACATCGACGAGGAGACCGTCGACTTCACGGACAACTACGACGGCCGCAACCAGGAGCCGACGGTTCTGCCGGCCCGCTTCCCGAACCTGCTGATCAACGGCTCGGCGGGCATCGCGGTCGGTATGGCGACGAACATCCCGCCGCACAACCTCCGTGAGGTCGCGGCCGGCGCCCAGTGGTACCTGGAGAACCCCGAGGCTTCTCACGAGGAACTGCTCGACGCCCTGATCGAGCGCATCAAGGGCCCCGACTTCCCCAGTGGCGCGCTGGTGGTGGGCCGCAAGGGCATCGAGGAGGCGTACCGCACCGGCCGTGGCTCCATCACGATGCGCGCGGTCGTCGACGTCGAGGAGATCCAGAACCGCCAGTGCCTGGTGGTCACCGAACTCCCGTACCAGGTCAACCCGGACAACCTCGCGCAGAAGATCGCCGACCTGGTCAAGGACAGCAAGATCGGCGGCATCGCGGACGTCCGCGACGAGACGTCGTCCCGTACGGGCCAGCGCCTGGTCATCGTCCTGAAGCGGGACGCGGTCGCCAAGGTCGTGCTGAACAACCTCTACAAGCACACCGACCTGCAGACGAACTTCGGCGCGAACATGCTGGCGCTCGTCGACGGCGTGCCGCGCACCCTGTCCCTGGACGCGTTCATCCGGCACTGGGTGACGCACCAGATCGAGGTCATCGTCCGGCGTACGAAGTTCCGGCTGCGCAAGGCCGAGGAGCGCGCGCACATCCTGCGAGGCCTGCTGAAGGCCCTGGACGCCATCGACGAGGTCATCGCGCTGATCCGGCGCAGTGACACCGTCGAGATCGCGCGCGAGGGCCTGATGGGCCTCCTGGAGATCGACGAGATCCAGGCCAACGCGATCCTGGAGATGCAGCTGCGCCGGCTGGCGGCTCTGGAGCGGCAGAAGATCGTCGCCGAGCACGACGAGCTGCAGGCGAAGATCCGCGAGTACAACGCGATCCTGGCCTCGCCCGTGCGTCAGCGCGGCATCATCAGCGAGGAACTCGCCGCGATCGTCGAGAAGTTCGGCGACGACCGCCGCTCCAAGCTGGTCCCCTTCGACGGTGACATGTCCATCGAAGACCTGATCGCCGAAGAGGACATCGTCGTCACGATCTCGCGCGGCGGCTACGTCAAGCGGACCAAGACCGAGGACTACCGCTCGCAGAAGCGCGGCGGCAAGGGCGTACGCGGCACGAAGCTCAAGGAAGACGACATCGTCGACCACTTCTTCGTGTCGACGACCCACCATTGGCTGCTGTTCTTCACCAACAAGGGCCGGGTCTACCGCGCGAAGGCCTACGAGCTGCCCGACGCCGGACGTGACGCGCGTGGACAGCACGTCGCCAACCTGCTGGCCTTCCAGCCGGACGAGGCGATCGCGGAGATCCTGGCGATCCGCGACTACGAGGCGGCGCCCTATCTCGTGCTGGCCACCAAGGGTGGTCTGGTGAAGAAGACGCCTCTGAAGGATTACGATTCCCCGCGTTCGGGCGGTGTGATCGCGATCAACCTCCGTGAGACGGAGGACGGTTCCGACGACGAACTGATCGGAGCCGAACTCGTTTCGGCAGAGGATGATCTGCTCCTGATCAGCAGGAAGGCACAGTCGATCAGGTTCACGGCGACGGACGACGCACTGCGTCCGATGGGCCGGGCCACCTCGGGTGTCAAGGGCATGAGCTTCCGTGAGGGAGACCAGCTGCTCTCGATGAATGTTGTTCGACCCGGTACGTTCGTGTTCACTGCTACCGACGGCGGATACGCGAAGCGGACCAACGTCGACGAGTACCGCGTCCAGGGTCGCGGCGGCCTCGGCATCAAGGCCGCCAAGATCGTCGAGGACCGCGGTTCTCTCGTCGGTGCGCTGGTGGTCGAGGAGACCGACGAGATCCTCGCCATCACGCTCTCGGGCGGTGTGATTCGTACGCGGGTCAATGAGGTCAGGGAGACGGGCCGTGACACCATGGGCGTCCAACTGATCAACCTGGGCAAGCGCGATGCCGTGGTCGGCATCGCACGTAACGCCGAGGCGGGAAGCGAGGCCGAGGCGGTCGACGGCGAGGACGCCGTCGACGAGTCGGCCGAGGGCACCGTGACCATCGGCACGGACGAGGGCGATCAGTCCTCGTCGGAGTAGCGCGAGGAGTGAGTCATCGTGAGCGGAGCCACGGGCGCCGGTTCGTCCGGCAGTTCGTCCGGTCCCTCGACCGGTACGGACAAAGACGGCGGCGGTCGTGGCTCCGCCGCGCGTGCGACCGATGCGCAGCAGGGTGCGAGGGACGCGCACAGTGCGACAGATCCGCACACGACCAACCTGCAGGCCATCAAGCCGCGTACGACCGGCAAGCGCTCGCCCGACACACATGGATCCCAGGGATCCCAGGGGGGAACCGTGACGGACGCCAGAGGTCCGCAGACCCAGCAGTACGGGGCCGGCGGGGGCCCGGCCGCCCCGGGAGCCCCGGGTGCCATGCCGGTGGCGGAGCCCGCCGCGCAGCGCGCCGCGGCTCCGCCGCAGTCACCGTTGCCCGGTGACCGGCAGCCGCAGCAGCCTGCGGGGCCCTACCACCCGCCGCAGGCCTACCCGGCCGCTCCGGCCGGGCCTGCGGCCCCGGTTCAGGCCCCGGCCCAGACGGGGGCCGTACGGCGCCCGCGCACGGGGGCGAGCACTCTGCCCCGCACGCGCAAGGCCCGGCTGCGCGTGTCCAAGGCCGACCCGTGGTCGGTGATGAAGGTCAGCTTCCTGCTGTCGATCGCGCTGGGCATCTGCACGATCGTGGCGGCGGTGGTCCTGTGGATGGTCATGGACGCGATGGGCGTCTTCTCGACGGTCGGCGGCACCATCTCGGAGGCCACGGGGTCGAACGAGTCCAACGGCTTCGACCTCCAGTCGTTCCTGTCGCTGCAGAACGTCGTGCTGTTCACGTCGGTCATCGCGGTCATCGACGTCGTCCTCGCGACGGCGCTGGCGACGCTCGGCGCGTTCATCTACAACCTCTCCGCGGGCTTCGTCGGCGGCGTCGAGCTGACGCTCGCCGAGGACGAGTGAACTGCCGGATGAACTGACGGTGAAGTGGTGAAGTGCAGGTGAGACGCGGGTGAGCGACGTTCTCGAACGTCGCTCGACTGCCGTCTGACTATCGATTTTGGGACTGGCCGCGTCGTGCGCTAATCTTCAGAGGTCAGCGCGCGGGACATACACCGCAGAGCGCGGCGGGGCTATAGCTCAGTTGGTTAGAGCGCATCCCTGATAAGGATGAGGCCACAGGTTCAAATCCTGTTAGCCCCACAGCGAAAAGAACCCCAACCAGTGATGGTTGGGGTTCTTTCGTCTGTCCTGGTGCTTCTCCGTGTGGCTTTGTACGCAAGTTCGCCGCTACATGGGGAGGGGGATCACATGAGGGTCACGCGAGGAGGCCCGCGAGCGGGGTCAGGACGGGGGCTGTGGCGCCGTCCCGGCGTCCGTGTCGCTCTCCTGGCCGGCTTCTGTCTCGGCGTCCGTGTCCGCGGGTGAGCGGTGTCGGCAGCTCGGGGAGGAGCCGTGGGCCTCGGCTCGGATGCGCTGCTTCATCGTGGGGGGCAGGGACCGGGCGTAGGACCAGGCCCAGGCGGCTGTGGGAGGTACCACCGCGGGTGCGGTGCAGTTGCGTGCCGGGTGGCTCTCGGCTACCGCCGCGGTGGCGGTCGTCGTGATCAGGCCGAGCGTCGTGCACAGCGCCAGGAAGGCGGTGACGACGACGGTCCACAGCTTCATGACCTTGTTCTGGGCCATGGCCCCTCACTTTCGGGTTGGGCGATTTGCGTACTTTCCCAATGATGTGTACGGAGACCGCGAAGTGGTGGACCGACGCCCGCGGCGCGTCGATCTTCAGATGAACACCACTCGGATGGCCGCAGCAGGCCCGAAAAGAGGAGAAGAATGGAGGAATTAGGACCGAGCGGGGCGAATAGTCACGGTACGTGGAGATGTGATCACCCTCCGATCGGAGCGGCGTCGTCCGCTTCTAATGCTGTGCGCCGGGCGGGAGTTGGGGGCCGGCGCAGGTCACCGATCGGTCTCGGCCGGAGGGTATAGTCGGGCGCCAGAGGTCCCCTACGTCAAGGAAAGACGAGGTCGCACGGTGAAGAAGCTTCTCCTGGTCGCACTGGCCGCCATCGGCGGGCTCCTCGTGTACCGCCAGATCCAGGCGGATCGCGCCGAGCAGGATCTGTGGACGGAGGCGACCGACTCCGTGCCCACGGGTTCGTGAGTATCGACACCAGTCTGTGAACAGACCCCGGCCGCCGACGCGGTCGGGGTTTTGTGTTGTCCCGGGTTGCGCCGGAGGACGGCGGATGATTCGCCGTCGTGAACGAATCGATTGCCGGGGCAAATCGAGTGCCTCGGGGTGGGCTGTTTCGGGCACTCGTGCGAATTGCGGGCGTGCCGGGACTGCCGACGGGGCAGGATGGGCGACGGTCCGGGCAGAAACGGTGCCCGGGTGTGGCGGCGACGGTGGACGGTTCGGGCACGGGCGGGGCATGACGAGGGGTGGCGCGTGATGGGGCGGCGCACAGTACGGGGCGCGGTCGTGGCGGTGGTGCTGTGTGCTGTGGCGGGACTGGGTGCGGGGCCGGGGGCCGACTCCGAGGCTGTCGCCGCGCCGGATGCGTACACGTACGACTTCGCCGAGGACGCCCGGACCGTCGAGGGAGCCGCGAGCACCACGGACGCCGTGGGGCTGGAGCCCGGCGGGACCTACCGCAGCACCCTCCCGGTCAACGGAAGGCTCTACTTCCGCCTCGCACTCGACGCCACCTCGAACGCGTACGTCTCCGCCACCGCTGTGCCCCGGCAGGGCACGACGGTGGCCTCCTCCGACGGCGTGAAGGTGGCCGTGCAGGACGCCGACGCCCGTTCCTGCTCCTACGACAGCACACGCTTCGGGGCCTCCCACAGCCCGCATCCGGTCGCCGCCTGGGCGTCACGCACGACCGACGGCGAGACGACGGCCTGTCAGGGAGCCGGCACGTACTACGTGGTCGTGGACCGCATCGACTCGGCAGGCTCGTCGTCGGACGACTGGGACCTGGAGCTGACCTATGTGTCGGAGCCAAGCCTTGTGGACAAGGTCGCGACGACCGCGCCCGAGTCCTCCGAGCCCTGGGACTCCGCCTCGCCCGACCCGCTCACCGGTGACGCCGTCCGACGAGAGGGCGGCGCGGGCTTCGCCACCGCCGCCCCGCTGGGGCAGGGAGTCTGGCAGGGCGACATCGCGCCCGGGCGGACGCTGTTCTACCGGGTGCCGGTCGACTGGGGGCAGCAGCTCCACGCGGTTGCCGAACTCGGCAGCTCCAGCGCCGGTTCCAGCGGCCGGGGGTACGTCAGCAGCGCGCTCGTCATGTCGCTCTACAACCCCGCGCGCGGGTACGTCGACGACGAGGGCCTCGTCTACGACGGCCGCCAGAGCTCTGCCGCCCTCGATCCGCTGCCACCCGTCGCCTACGCCAACCGCTACGGCGTCGGCGACCGTATGAGCGGGATGCGGTTCGCCGGCTCGTACTACCTCGTCGTCCATCTCGCCGAGCAGGTGACGGAACGATTCGGCGCGGGGCCGTACGGGCTGACGCTGCGGGTGCAGATGAGCGGTACGGCGCAGGACGCCCCCGGGTATCTGGGGCAGTCCGTGCCCCGGGACACGTTCGCGGTCACGGAACAGGACCGGGAGGCGGCCGGCGGCTGGACGTCCGGAGGGGTGGCCGGCGGCACGGGAGCCGACGGGGCGGACGCAGACGGCGGGGGCGACGACGCCGCGATGCAGGTCGTCGCGGCGAGCGGCATCGGCGCGGGGAGCTTGCTGGTGCTGGTGCTGGGGCTGTGGACGCTGCTCGCTCGGCGGCGGGCCGGACGCGCCTAGCTCAGATACGGAACAGGGCCCAGAAACCCACGGCGTAGCAGGCCAGGGCGAGGAGCAGGACCGGTATCGCCACCTTCGCGGGCGGACCGGGGCGACGCTGACGGCGCCGCCCGCGGTGCTGCGGAACCGCCTGCGGGGAGAGCGCGATCTGCGGGGACGGCGCGGCGTACGAAGAGGACGCGGCGTACGTGTCCTGCCGCAGCGTCGGAGTCGCGGTCGCGGTCGGGGACTGAGCGGCGGTCCGGGATGCGTGCGGCTGGGGAGAGGGCCCACGCGCGGGCTCGAAAGGCGGGCTCCCGAAGGACGGGACCTCGAAGGGCGGGGAGACATGGACCGCGGCCGGCGCCGGGAGCGGCACGGCCGTGGGGGGAGTGGAAGGCTGCTCCGGCCGGTGGTGGAAGTGCTCGTGCGGCGGTGTGCCGGAGGGCACGGTGACCTGGGGAGGGGGCAGGTGGAAGCTTCCCGTGTCCGACATGCTGGACGGCTGGGGCGGGACGACTGCCGGTGGGTGAGCGGGGCGCGGTGGGGTGGCGTCCGGCTGGGGCGGGACGCCGTTGCGGTGGGCGGAGTGGGCCGGGTAGGTCGGCGGAGCCGGTGAAGAGCGCGGTCCCTGTTCGGAAGAGCCGGCGCTGTCCGGTACGGAGTCGGCCCCGGGCCAGACCGGGGCGGCACCGGAGGACCGCCAGGGTTGCTCGATGGCGGAACCGGGGCTCGAGGGCGTGGGGTCCTTGACCGGCCTGGCGGGTACGGAGCCCGTGCCCGGTCCGGAGGGCGGGTAGACGGTTCCCGGTGGCGGCGCGGGATCCGGCATCGGACCGGGCAACGGACCCGGCGTCGGCCCGAGCACCAGCCCTGTGTGCGTGCCGCCGGTCGCCGGGCCGGTGGGCGTGCCGTCCGGGTTCGGTTCGCGGTACGGGTCGTATCGGCGGGCTGCTCCTGGGCCGGTGTCCATGCCGGTGTGCACGCCGTCCGGCTCGCCGTGTCCGGCGCCGGGGTCCGGCCCGCCCGTTGCCGTGCCGGTGCGCGCGCCGCCGTTCGTGGTCACGCCGGGGGAGGGTTTGAGGGGACCGGTCGGGGCGAAGCCCTTGGGGAGGGGACCGAGTTGGTCGAAGATCTCGACCAGCTCGTCGTCGGGGCCGGGCTCGGGCAGGAGTTCGGCGGCCTGGGCCAGGGCCTTGCGGGCGCCCGTGGCGGTGCGGAACCGCGCCTGCGGGTCCGGCTGCAGGAGCGTGGCCACGACCTGCCAGAGCGGCTCGGGTATGCCCTGGGGGGCGCTGGGCGTGCCGTGCGCGGCGAAGTACTCGATGAGGGCCTTGGAGTCCGGCTTGGCGCCCTCCAGGAGATAGAGCGCGACCAGGCCCACGGCGAACAGGTCGGAGGGGAAGTCCGGGTCCGCGCCCAGCATTTGCTCGGGGGCGAAGTAACCCGGCGTGCCCACCACGTAGTCGGTCTCCGTCAGCCGGGGCTCGCCCAGCCGCATCGCGATGCCGAAGTCGGACAGCCGCAGCCGCGGGCGGCCCGTACCGGTCGCTTCGAGCAGCACGTTGGCGGGCTTGATGTCGCGGTGGACTACGCCTTCCGCGTGCACGGCTGCGAGGCCCGAGAGGAGCTGGTCGACGAGGGTGCAGACGAACGCGGGCGGCAGGGGGCCATAGTCCGCGATCAGGTGGACGAGCGAGCCTCCGGCGACCAGATCCATGGTGAACAGGACCTTGTCGTCGTCGGCGGCCCAGCTTGCCGGGGCGAGGACATGCGGGTGGTCTATCCGCAGGGCCTGCTCACGGACGAAGCGCAGCAGGGAATGGGCGTCGCTCTGCTGGAGGACCTTGGCGGCCACGTACCGGCGGCGCCGGTGGTCCCAGGCACGCCAGACCGCGCCTACTCCCCCGCGCCCGATCGGGTCGGCCAGTTCGTACCGGCCGGCGAAGACCTCACCCATGGCTCTGCGTCGATCCCCCTTCGGATCACCGCTCGGTCGGTTCCTGACCGGCGGGTGGTACGGCTCCTCCTACCCCACTCCGGAGCCCGCTGTCACCCTGCTCGCCCAGAACCTGTCTTCGTACCTGTTTCCCTACCTGCTCGTCGTCCCCCGGTTCCTCTCGTGGCCCGCGTTCCTTCGCCTGTCCAAGCCTGATCCCGTGCGCCTGCCACGTTTTGTACCCCTGAGCCGTAGCCCGGCCGCCGAACCCCCGATCGGCGGCCGGGCCGGCGGCTCAGTTCTGGTGGGACTGGTAGTGCGTCACGGCGTCAGAGGTGCGGCCCGCGCCGTACACCCGGAGGAACTCTGCCAGTTCCGGGTGGGTCGGGGCGAGAGTGTCCGCCGCGTCGATGATGTCGCCGGCGGCGGACACCGAGCGCAGCAGCGACTGGATCTCGCGGACCACCCTCTTGACCGTGGGCGCCCCCGAACTCGTCGTCGACTGCGCGGTGTTGCTCAGCACCGATCCCCCCTGGGACTTCTTGATCTCGTCCATCCGTTCGGTCGCCTCGGCCGCGCTCACGCTGCCGTCCGCGACCTGACCGGCCAGATCCTGCAGCAACTGCACGCGCTGCACCACTGCCGGGTTGCCGATCTTGGCCCGCTGGCCGCTCATGAGCTGTGACAGCATCGGCGCGGACAGCCCCAGTACCCCCGCGAGACGAGCCTGGTTGAGTCCAAGATCGTCGATGAGCTTACGGAAGAGCGCCCCCAGCGGCTCCCCGTACCAGTTCCGCTGAAGCTCCCGCGCTCTTGCGGTGGCTTCTTGCTGTGCGGCATCCATTGCGTCTCCCCATCGCTTCCCCAAATACCGCGGTTCGCTGTAGCGAACCACGACGAGCATCTTACGGAGAGTGGTCGTTCACGGGGACCCCCAATCCTTTTGCGAGATACGGGGGATGACCCGGTACTCTGGTCGTCGGCGCCAACCAGTACCTGGTTGTTCTGGGCGGACGCCATCCATTCGGGGCCTTAGCTCAGTTGGTAGAGCGCTGTCTTTGCATGGCAGATGTCAGGGGTTCGACTCCCCTAGGCTCCACACTTAAAATGCCCTCTGAACTGCGGAAACGCGGTCCGGAGGGCATTTTTTCGCAACACGGGGTCCCCTTGGTGACCCGTGCTTGCCGTGTGCGGTGCGAGGCCTTGATCCGGTGCGCAGAGCGACCAGCCGCCGTACGGCGGCCCCTGCCGCGCCCTGTTTCCCGTCGCGGGGAAGTTCTGCAGGAGCGCGTTCGTGGCGATGAGCTGGGCCACCTTGTTGCTTCGCGTTGTCTCCGCTGCCGTTTCTACGGTCATGTAGAAGCTGTCGGCCGTGTCCTGCCGGCCCTCTTCCCGGAGCGGTCAAGGGCGACGCTGCGGCCGTAGGCACGGGCGGCTGCCGTGCGGCCCGGTAGCGCTTCCCGGACCCCGGGGGTGGGGGTAGCTACACCCCCGGTTGGGGAGTCCACGTCATCGTTTCCATGAGCGTGCGACGGCATCGTTGAACCCGGTTGATCCCCAGTGATCCACAGAGGTTCACAGCCCACCGCCCGTAAGGAAACCGCCGTGAAGTCGCTGCTCCCGTCGAAGCCCATGACGACCGGCGCGGCACTGTGCACGAAGGCGTCCGGGCCAACGGGGGCAACCGGCGAGGCCACTCCCGGGCCGCTCGCCTCCTTCGCCCGGTTCGTCCTGTGCGGCGGCGGCGTCGGGCTCCTCTCCAGCGGCGCCGTCGCGCTGCTGGCCGCGACAATGCCCTGGGTGCTGGCCAACGCGCTGATCACGGTCGCCTCGACCATCCTGTGCACCGAACTCCACGCCCGCTTCACCTTCGGGGCCGGCAGGCGCGCCGGATGGCGCCAGCACTGGCAGTCGGCGGGCTCGGCCACCGCCGCCTACGTCGTCACCTGCGTCGCGATGTTCGCCCTGCACCTGGTCCAGTCATCGCCGGGCATGCTGACCGAGCAGATCGTCTACCTCAGCGCTTCCGGCCTCGCCGGCACAGGCCGCTTTCTGGTTCTGCGCCTGTTCGTCTTCGCGGCCGACCGGAACAAGCCCGCCCGCCGTACCGTCCGCCGGGCACCGGCCCTGACGGGCATCGGCGCTCTGAGGGCGAGCACACGACTGGCTGTCTCCTGACGAGACGATCTCGCCGGACGATCACCGCCGACGATGTTTCACGTGAAACACCGCCCCGTCACGTTTCACGTGAAACATCGCTGTGGGGCGGGAAGCCTGAAAGCCTCCCGCCCCACAGTGATCGCACAAATGACACCACGCATGAATCGTCAGCGGTGGTTCTCGTCGTCCTCCACCGCGTCGGACTCGGCCTCCTTCGCCTGGACCTCGGGATCCAGGACCGAGTGACCGGTTCCGTCCACGGACGTCAGACGGCCTGTCTCCGGCACCTCGGTCGCGGCGGGCGGCTCGACCAGCCAGTCGGGGTTGGCCTGCTTGTCCCACCACTTCCACGCGGCGAAGACACCGCCGGCCACGATGCCCACCACGGCCAGCCTCTTGGCGAGCCGGCCGGTCCGGGCCCGCCGCTGGTGCTTGCGGGCCAGCTTCCTGATCTCCTGAGGTGTGACCTGACCGCGCAGCGCGGCCAGTGCCGCGGCACCGCGCGCGGCCGCCTCCTCTCGTACGGGTCCGGCCGCCGCGACCGCGCGCTCCACGCGCGGCGCGGTGTAGTCGGCGGCCTGACGGGCGGCCTTGGCGGTGCGGACGGCGGCTTCATGGGCAGCATGGTCGACCTTCGGCGGCACATGCGTACGGGCCTGCTCCAGCCGCGGCGCGAGGTGCGCGCCGTACTGGACACGGGCCTGTTCCGCAGCCTGGGACACCTTGGGCGCAAGCCGTACGCGTGCCTCGTGTGCGTACTGGGTGGCCCTGTCCTTGGCTGTGTCGGCGTAGGGCGCCACCACGTCCGCGGCGTGCAGGACGCTGTCCTTCGCCGAGCCGGTAGCGGCGCGCACGCTTTCAATGCGGGTCACGGGATCCTCCTCCTCGGTGGCGTACGGTTATCGACTCTCCACCCTTTTACGGATCATGCCCGGCAATACGCCGTGAGGCATGTGAGGGCAGGCATCCGGGTCATGGACGGCCGATCACACGGGACTGCCGGCACCGAACCGATCACATGTGACAGCTGATGACGATCACATGCAATAGCGATGAATACAGGGCATCGGGAGCTTGTCGTCGACAATGCCACGGATCGCGGCGCAGTGCCCCCGTCCCGTGCCTACTCGACCGGTTTTCTCCGGAGCAAGCGAAAGTGCCGGATTTTCGCCCGGAGGAGGGCGCCGAGCGACGCACGGCGTGGACCGTGCGAGGATCTGGGAGTCACAAGAGGACAACGGAAGGCAGATCGTGGCTGAGCAGCTCTACGCCACCCTGAAGACCAACCAAGGCGACATCGAAGTCCGGCTCCTGCCGAACCACGCGCCCAAGACGGTCCGGAACTTTGTCGAACTCGCCACCGGTGAGCGGGAGTGGACCAACCCGGAGACGGGTGAGAAGTCCACGGACAAGCTCTACGACGGCACGGTCTTCCACCGGGTGATCAGCGGCTTCATGATCCAGGGCGGCGACCCCCTCGGCAACGGCACCGGCGGCCCCGGCTACCAGTTCGAGGACGAGTTCCACCCGGACCTCCGCTTCGACAAGCCCTACCTGCTGGCCATGGCCAACGCCGGACCGGGCACCAACGGCTCTCAGTTCTTCATCACCGTCTCCCCGACGGACTGGCTGACCCGCAAGCACAGCATCTTCGGCGAGGTCACCGACGCGGCCAGCCAGAAGATCGTGGACGCCATCGCGACCACGTCGACCAACCCGCGCACCGACCGCCCGGTCAACGACGTCGTCATCGAGTCGGTCGTCGTCGAGACCCGCGAGGGCTGAGACCCGAGAGCCCTCCCACAGGCTCTTTCCCTCGGGAATCCACGTGATCCCGACAGGGAACAAACAGGGAAACACGCAGGGAACCAAACGCCCCGCCCATCCGTATGGATGGGCGGGGCGGTGCATTGCATACGACGACGGATCGACGGAATTGGGGACCCCATGGATCAGGCGCCAGGCAGCCCGCAGGGCCCGCAGGACGCCCAGAGCCTGCCCACCTGCTACCGCCACCCGGACCGTGAGACAGGCATCCGCTGCACCCGCTGCGAACGCCCGATCTGCCCCGAGTGCATGGTCAGCGCCTCCGTCGGCTTCCAGTGCCCGGACTGCGTGCGCAACGGCTCCGGTACGGGACACGCGCCGAACGCGACCACCCCTCGCACCCTCGCCGGTGGCACCATCACGGCCGATCCCCGGCTCCTCACCAAGATCCTGATCGGCCTCAACGTCGCCGCCTACATGCTCCAGCTGTCGATCGGCGACAACTTCACGCAACGCTTCGAACTCATCGGCAGCGCCTACTACGAGGGCCTCGGCTCGGTTGAGGGCGTCGCGGAGGGGCAGTGGTACCGGCTGCTGACGTCGATGTTCCTGCACGGCAGCCCGATGCACATCATCTTCAACATGTTCAGCCTGTGGTGGATCGGCGGCCCCCTGGAAGCCGCCCTCGGCCGCGCCCGCTACCTCTCGCTGTACCTGGTCTCCGGCCTCGCGGGCAGTGCGCTGACGTATCTGATCGAGGCCCCGAACCAGCCCTCGCTCGGAGCCTCGGGTGCCATCTTCGGACTCTTCGGCGCGACCGCCGTCCTGATGCGCCGCCTCAACTACGACATGCGGCCGATCCTCGCGCTGCTGGTGATCAACCTCATCTTCACCTTCGGGATGAGCAACATCGCCTGGCAGGCCCACATCGGTGGCCTGGTCGCCGGTGTCGTCATCGGCTACGCCATGGTCCACGCCCCGCGCGAGCGCCGGTCTCTCGTCCAGTACGGCGTCTGTGGGGTGGTCCTGGTCGCGGTGGTCGTCATGACCCTGATCCGCACGGGCCAGCTCCTCTAGCGGCCGTCCCGCCCTCCCCGCCTGTCACTGAGTGCCTGTTGTCCACAGTCAGTGGCGCTACCTGTGCACAGTGTGCGGGAACAGCTGTGCCCCCTGTCACCGACCGGAGTTTTCCCAGGTCAGGCAGGGGGCGAACAAGCTTGCGATTGCCGGTGTGTCAGTCGTACCAGCGTCAACACTCGATGAGTTATCCACAGATCGTCGTCTTTTCCCCAGGCGGGGTGTGGAAATACTGCCTGGCTGTGGATAACTCAGTGGAAAGCCCTGGGCAGAGCCCCTACTTCCACTGCGTGGAGACACCGAATCCGGCTGCGATGAAGCCGAAGCCCACCACGATGTTCCAGTTGTCCAGTGCGTCGATCGGCAGCTTGCCGTCGGTCACATAGAACAGAACGATCCAGGCCAGGCCGATGAGGAACATGGCCAGCATGACCGGTGCGACCCAGCCGCGGCTGTTCAGTTTGATGGCCGTCGCCTGCTTGGCGGGCGGCGGCGTGTAGTCGGCCTTCTTGCGGATACGTGACTTCGGCACGAGGGTCTCTCCTGTCGATGCGCTGCGTGGCCGCGCAGGGAACTGGGTGGGGCTCCGGGGCAGCGTACAAGGGGACACTTAGTGCTCCCCCGGGCGTCCGTTAGCGTAGTGCTTCCGCGGCGCCGAAGGAGATAAGGGTACGTTGAGCAATTCTGCCGACTCTCCCGGGACGGATGCCAGTCCCGCCCGTAACCGCCGATTCCGCCCGGTACGGGTGCTCACCGTGGGGGTCTTCGCCCTCGCGGGGCTGATTTTCTTCACGAGCTTCGACACGGCCAAGGGCACGAACATCCGCACGGACGCCTCTCTGCTGAAGCTCTCGGACCTCATCCAGGACCGCAGCCACAAGAACGGCCGGCTCGACGAGTCCCTCGCGGCCCTGCGCGACGACGTCGAGGCGCTCGCCGAGCGCGACGACGGCAGTACCGAGGCCGAGGACGCCAAGCTGGCGGCGCTGGAGAAGGCGGCGGGCACCCAGAAGCTCAAGGGCGAGGCACTCACCGTCACCCTCAACGACGCTCCGCCGAACGCTACCGCGAAGCTCCCCGGCTATCCCGAGCCGCAGCCCGACTATCTGGTCATCCACCAGCAGGATCTGCAGGCCGTGGTGAACGCCCTGTGGCAGGGCGGGGCCAAGGGCATCAAGGTCATGGACCAGCGCCTGATCTCCACCAGCGCGGTGCGTTGTGTGGGCAACACCCTGATCCTCCAGGGTCGCGTCTACTCACCCCCGTACAAGATCACCGCGATCGGTGACCCGGAGAAGCTGAGGAGCGCGCTCACGGCGTCCAAGGCGATCCAGAACTACATGGTGTACGTCAACGTCTACGGGCTCGGCTGGCAGGTCGACGAGGACGGGACGGTGACTCTGCCCGGCTACTCGGGCACAGTGGACCTGCACTACGCGAAGCCTGTGGAGTAGCTGGGACAGCAGCTGAAGCAGCCGGTAGCTCACCGCTGGGGGGCCTGTGTCGGGGCGCGTGATCATCAGGACGGTCAGTGAACTGTGCGTCACGGCGGGCACGGTGATCGTGCTCTTCGTCGTGTACGTGCTGTTCTGGACGGGCGTGAAGGCCGACACCGTCATGGACGACCAGATCCACCAGCTGCAGGAACAGTGGTCGAAGGACACGGTGACGAAGGCGCCGCCGGCGGCGACGCCCACCCCCGCCGGCACCACGAGCCCGACGGCCGACCCGAGGTCCCCAGGGCCCTACACCCCGGGCAAGCCGTTCGCGATCATGTACATCCCGCGGCTCGGTTTCACGTGGAACAAGCCCGTGCTCGAAGACACGAGGACGAACACCCTGAAGAAGGGCCTCGGCCACTACGCCACCACCGCGCGGCTCGGCCAGGAGGGCAACTTCTCGGTCGCCGGCCACCGGCGTACGTACGGCGATCCGTTCAAGGACTTCCCGAGGCTGCGGCGTGGGGACGCGGTGGTGCTGACGGACGGGACGACGTGGTTCACGTATCGGATCGACAAAGGCCCCTACAAAACCGTGCCCACGGACATTGAGGTGATCGATCCTGTGCCACGTAAGAGCGGGTACACGCATTCGGGTCGTTACCTCACGCTGACCACGTGCGATCCGGAGTGGGGACACAGTCATCGGCTGATCGTCTGGGCGCACCTGGATTCCACACAGCCTGTGGAGGCCGGGAAACCTGCGGCGCTGCGCCGTTAATCTGGTGAGGTACGGCGTGAGTCCGGTGCTGCGAGTCGGGTGCCGTGGGCGACGGAAGGGACGGCATGTACGGCTGGATCTGGCGGCATCTGCCAGGGAACGCGTGGGTGAAGGCGTTGCTCTCCCTCGTACTGGCGCTGGCGGTTGTCTACGTCCTCTTCCAGTACGTCTTCCCGTGGGCCGAACCTCTCCTCCCCTTCAACGATGTGACGGTGAACGACCAGTGAGCGCACGGATTCTCGTCGTCGACAACTACGACAGCTTCGTCTTCAACCTGGTCCAGTACCTGTACCAGCTGGGCGCCGAGTGCGAGGTGCTGCGCAACGACGAGGTGTCGACGGCGCACGCGCAGGACGGCTTCGACGGTGTGCTGCTGTCGCCGGGTCCGGGTACGCCCGAGGAGGCCGGCGTCTGCATCGAGATGGTGCGCCACTGCGCGGCCACCGGGGTGCCGGTGTTCGGTGTCTGCCTGGGCATGCAGTCGATGCAGGTGGCGTACGGCGGTGTGGTGGACCGGGCGCCCGAGTTGCTGCACGGCAAGACGTCCCTCGTGGAACACGAGGGACAGGGTGTCTTCGCGGGCCTGCCGAGCCCCTTCACGGCGACCCGCTACCACTCCCTGGCGGCGGAGCCGAACACGGTCCCGGCCGAGCTCGAGGTGACCGCCCGTACGCACGACGGCATCGTCATGGGCCTCAGGCACCGCGAGCTCCCCGTCGAGGGGGTCCAGTTCCACCCCGAGTCGGTGCTGACGGAGCACGGTCACCTGATGCTGGCCAACTGGTTGACGGAGTGCGGTGACCGTGGGGCTGTGGCGAGGTCTGTGGGGCTCGCCCCGGTGGTGGGCAGGGCCTCGGCGTGACCGCCGTGCGCCCCGAGCGCGAGTCCGGCGCCGCCTTCGGCGGAGACACCGGCGACCAGGGAACCTCGTACGGGCAGCAGCAGCCGTACGAGGCGCCCGGCGCGTTCGAGGCGGCGGTGGACGGCCTGGCGGACCCGCTGAGCGACCCGTTGCCGGGGCAGCGGAACGATCCGCCTGCGCCACCGCCCCGCGCGCCGGGTCGTCGGAGGCGGAGCAGCCATGCGCGGCCCTACGACGCCTCGGCCGAGCGCGGGGCGGCGGAGCACCGGGATCCCGGACCGGAGTCGGGGTACGACTCGCGGGGGTACGCGCAGGACTGGCAGGTGGGGGTGTACGAGGAGCAGGCGCCGTACGCGTCTCCCGCTGCGCCTCCCGCAGCTCCTCCGGTGACGCCTCAAGCGCCCCCGACCGTCGTCCTGCCGACCGTCGTCGTGCCGCCCGTCGACGAGGAGACGGTGGCGCTGCGGCTCGCGGACCTGCCTGCCGGTCTGCGTCCCGAGGCGCCGCGAATAGCCGACGAGAACTCGAAATCAGCGGCCTCGGCCGCCACAGAGGCCACAGGCGCTTCTGAGGGCCCCTCTGTGGCCGGTGGGCGCGCAGCGCGCCGGAAGGCCGCCAAGGCCCGTCACGGGCGCCCTGGGGGCCCGCAGGAGGCATCGGAGGGTGTGGCCGCCGAGACGGCGGCGGAGGGAGCGCCCCTTTCGCGGGTCGCGGCGCGACAGGCGGCGCGGGCGCAGAAGCCGGGCATGGCGGTGATGGCGAGCCGGGCGATCGGTGAGGTGTTCATCACCACCGGCGTGCTGATGTTGCTGTTCGTGACCTACCAGCTGTGGTGGACGAACGTACGGGCGCACGCGCAGGCCGGGAACGAGACGACCAGCCTCCAGGAGGACTGGGAGAGCGGGAAGCGCGCGCCGGGGGTGTTCGAGCCCGGGCAGGGCTTCGCCATCCTCGACATCCCCAAGCTGGACGTGGTGGTGCCGATCGCGGAGGGCACCAGCAAGAAGCAGGTGCTGGACCGGGGCATGGTCGGCCACTACGCGGAGGGCGGCCTCACCACGGCGATGCCGTCCGCGGCGACCGGCAACTTCGGGCTCGCGGGCCACCGCAACACGCACGGCGAGCCGTTCCGGTACATCAACCGGTTGAAGAAGGGCGACGCGATCGTCGTGGAGACGCAGGACAAGTACTACGTCTACAAGATGGAAGCGATCCTGCCGGTGACGTCGCCGAGCAACACGAGCGTGCTGAACCCGATTCCGAACGGCTCGGGTTTCACCAAGCCCGGCCGCTACATCACCCTCACGACATGCACGCCGGAGTTCACGAGCAAGTACCGGATGATCGTGTGGGGCAAGATGGTCGAGGAACGGCCGCGCAGCAAGGGCAAGCCGGATGCGCTCGTGCAGTAAGGGCAGATGAAGAGTGGCAGCGACGACGGACCACGACGAGCAGACAGCCGGCGCCCCGGTTTCCCCGTCGCAGGCCCGCGCGCGGGGGCCGGTCGGCAAACTGGCCACCGTGGTGAGCCTTTTCGGCGAACTCCTCATCACGGCGGGCCTGGTGCTCGGCCTTTTCGTCGCGTACTCGCTCTGGTGGACGAATGTCGTCGCGGACCGTGAGGCGAACAAGCAGGGCGACGAGGTCCGCGACCACTGGGCCGACGGGAACACGGGCCCGGGCGCTCTGGACACCAAGGACGGCATCGGCTTCCTGCACGTCCCGGCGATGAAGAACGGCGAGGTCCTGGTCAAGAAGGGCACGTCGTCGAAGGTCCTGAACAACGGCGTGGCCGGCTACTACGTGGACCCGATCAAGTCGGCGCTCCCACAGGCGAAGCAGGGCAACTTCACGCTGGCGGCCCACCGGGACGGCCACGGCGCCAAGTTCCACAACATCGACAAGCTGAAGAAGGGCGACCCGATCGTCTTCGAGACGAAGAACGACTGGTACGTCTACAAGGTCTACGACACCCTCCCGGAGACCTCGAAGTACAACGTCCAGGTCCTGTCCGCGATCCCGAAGGAATCGGGAAAGCGGAAACCCGGCCGCTACATCACCCTGACGACCTGCACGCCGGTGTTCACGTCGGAGTACCGGTACATCGTGTGGGGGGAGCTGGTGCGGGTGGAGAAGGTGGACTCGAAGCGGACGGTGCCGGAGGAGTTGCGCTGACTGAGTTCCTCGAAGGAATTCAGTCACCTAGCATGGCGGAGGCCCGGAGCCGCAACTATGACTTGCGGCTCCGGGCCCCTTTGCGTCACGCCGTGCCTACTCCAGGACCTTCAGAGGCTCCCCGGTGCTCCACTCCTCCAGTACCCCGCGGTGTACGGCGGTGATCCCGGTCTCGGATGCGATGCTCAGTGCTTCTGGGGTGAAGGGGCACGTTGCCACGTAGAGCGCGACTTCCGCGCTGTACAGCACCTTGGCCGAGCCGACGAACTTCTGGACGTCGGGGCTGGTGATGCTGAGGTAGGGCGCGAACCTCTTGCACTGGACGACGAGGCGCCGCCCGTCGGCTGTGAGCCCGATGATGTCGACGCCCCGGTCTCCGTGACCGCCTTGGACGACGACGTTCGTACATCCGTCGCGACGCAGCAGTTTGGCGATGTGGTGCTCGAACGTGCGGCCGTTCATGGAGTCCATGGCGGCCATGACTCCGATGGCGGGCCTGTCGTCCCGTGTCCCTTCGAGCCGCTGCAGCCGTGTGTGGTGCTGGTGGAGCCGTCGCTCGATGCGCTGCACTCCGGCCCGCAGGGCGACGAGCTCCTGTCGGTGTTCCCCCGATGTTCCGATCAGGGCATTGAACATGGGGACGACGGTCTTGCCGAGGATGTGGGTGATGCGTTGGTCGATGCGGTCGTCGAGGGAGAGAGTGTCTTCGTGGACAGGGTTGTCCACGGACTGCGTACGTGCCAGGTACTCCATGTCGAGGAGGTACGTGCGCACCTGGCGGGCTACAGCACTGTCGCGGAGGAGCATGGCGACGTTGAGGACGGCTCGGCGTGACCAGAGAGCCAGACTGGAGCGTCGCTGTGGATAGCTGCCGGAAGAGGAACTCACATTGAGTTCCTGATATTCCCGCAGGTCAGCACCCCTGAGGACATGCAGGCCATTTGATTCGAGTTCTTGCCGGTGACGATTGAGCAGGTTGTTGATGACTGTCTCGACGACCTCGAAGTAGGTCGCCACCATCGCCGTCGTCACATGCATCCCGTCCGGCAGCAGTGACAGTGCCTTCACCCTGTCGAGCACATCCGTACGTTCGAGTGCACTGTCGCGGAGCGCCTTCGACTCCAGAAGTGCCGTTTCGTTGATCACGTTCCGTTTCTCCTCAACTCGTCGGGTTTTCCTCACATATCCAACGAGTTCGGGCATACGAAGTTCTGGTCGGATTTCGTACATGGATATGAGTGAGCCCCGGCACCCTCTTTAGGTACCGGGGCTCACTGACGTGACGAACGGTCAGCCGAAGATGCCGCCGTTGTCGTTGTCGCCGTTGTTGCCGTTGCCGTTGCCGAAGCCGACGCTCTGGAGCGTGATCTGGGTGCTCCCCGGGTCGTCGACCTCGGTGTCCTTGCCCGGGTCCTGGGCGGTGACGAACGCGGTGTCGCTCTGGTCGCTGCCCTGGGTGAACTGGATCTGGGTGAAGCCGGCCGCCTGGAGGGTCTGCTTGGCCTGTCCCACGGTCTGTCCGACGACGTTCGGGACCTTGGTCTTCTGCTCCTCGGCCTTCTTGCCGATCTGGATGGTCACCTTGGATCCAGGGTCGGCCTCGGTGTTGGCCGCCGGTGAGGTCGCGATGACCTTGCCGACCTGGTTGTCGTCCTCGGTCTCGATCTCCGTGCACTCGCCGACGAGGCCGTTGGCCTCCATCTGCTGCTTGGCGGTGTCACAGTCCTGGCCGGTGACGTCCGGGACCGTCGACTTCTCTTCTTCCTTGGCGACGGTGAGGGTGATCGTCGTGCCCTTCTCCACCTCGTCGCCGACCTTCAGGGACTGTTCCAGGACGGTCCCCGGGTCCTCGGGCGACTCCTTGCTCACCGTCTTGACGTCGAGCTGGTATTCGTCGCCCTCAAGCGTCTTCGTGGCGTCGTCGACCTTGTCGCCGAGCACGCTCGGCACGACCACCTTCGGCGCCCCGGTCGACACCACCAGCGCGATCGTGTCGCCCTTCTTGACGTCGACCCCGGCCTTCGGGTCCTGATCGCAGATGTTGCCCTTGGGTTCGTCCTCGCAGGCCTTGTTCGTGAACGTCAGTGTCAGCTCGACGTTCACTGCCGCTTTCTTGGCATCGTTCTGGGTCTGGCCGACGAAGTTGGGATTCTTGAAGGCGCTGTCGTTGACAGCCTGCCCGTCGAAGACCCACTTGCCGATCAGGATCGCTCCGATCAGCACCAGCGCGCCCGCCACGGCCAGCAGGATCGTCGAGGTGTTCGACTTCTTCTGCTGGCGGCGTCGGGGCCCGCGGTCGTCGTAGCCGAAGCCGCCGTCGTCCGGGCTCATCGGCGGAAGCATGGTGGTCGCGCCGGCGTCGGAGCGCAGGGCGGTGGTGGCCTGGTCGTCGGGGTAGCCGTAGCCGCCGTAGCCGACCGAGCTCATGGCGTGCGCGGCGGCGACGGGCTGGCCGTCGAGGCAGGCCTCGATGTCGGCGCGCATCTCGTCGGCGGACTGGTAGCGGTAGTCCGGGTCCTTGACCAGGGCCTTCAGGACGATGGCGTCCATCTCGGGCGTGATCTCGGGGTCGAACACCGACGGGGGCTGCGGTTCCTCCCGTACATGCTGGTACGCCACCGCGACCGGGGAGTCCCCGATGAACGGCGGGCGGACCGTCAGCAGTTCGTAGAGGAGGCAGCCGGACGAGTACAGGTCGGACCTCGCGTCCACCTGCTCGCCCTTCGCCTGTTCCGGCGACAGGTACTGGGCTGTTCCTATGACCGCGGAGGTCTGCGTCATCGTCATGCCGGAGTCGCCCATCGCACGGGCGATGCCGAAGTCCATGACCTTGACCTGGCCGTTGCGCGTGAGCATCACGTTGGCCGGTTTGATGTCGCGGTGGACGATGCCGCTTCTGTGGGAGTACTCCAATGCCTGGAGGATCCCGATGGTCATCTCCAGCGTCCGCTCGGGGAGCAGCTTGCGGCCCGAGTGGAGGAGTTCGCGGAGGGTGGAGCCGTCCACGTACTCCATGACGATGTACGGGATGGACGTCCCGTCGATGTAGTCCTCGCCGGTGTCGTACACGGCGACGATCGCGGGGTGGTTGAGCGAGGCGGCCGACTGGGCCTCCCGGCGGAACCGGGCCTGGAAGGAAGGGTCGCGCGCGAGGTCGGCGCGCAACGTCTTCACTGCCACGGTGCGGCCCAGGCGGGTGTCATGTGCGAGGTATACCTCCGCCATGCCACCACGGCCGAGCACGTGACCCAGCTCGTACCGGCCGCCGAGGCGACGCGGCTCTTCCATGCTTCCTACCAGCCCTCTCCGTCGGTCCCGACCGCACCTGTGTGTGGTCCGGCGGTGTGCCGTCCGGGCCTACGGTACCCGGGTTCATTTGTGTGACCTGGCCAAGCCCGTCAGCCGATACCGGACCGGTATCGCAACGTGCACCGATGCGAAGGGGACGTGACGGGGCTCACTGCTTGCTCTTGATGACCGCCTCCATCACGCTCTTGGCGATGGGCGCGGCCAGACCGCCGCCCGAGATGTTGTCGCGGATGGCGTCCTCGTCCTGGACCACGACGGCCACGGCGACCGGTGAGCTGCCGTCGGCGAGCTTGGCGTAGGAGATGAACCAGGCGTACGGCTTCTCGCTGTTGTCGACGCCGTGCTGGGCGGTACCGGTCTTGCCGCCGACGGTGACGCCGCTGATCTGGGCGTTCTTGCCGGTGCCGTCCTTGACGACCGTCTCCATCATGGACTGGAGGATCTGGGCGTTCTTGGAGGTCAGCGGCTCGCTCATCTCCTCGGGCTCGGTCTGTTCGAGCACGTCGAGGTTGGGCGCCTGGAGCTTGTCGACCATGTACGGCTTCATCAGCTTGCCGTCGTTCGCGATCGCGGAGGCGACCATGGCCATCTGGAGCGGGGTCGTGGCCGTCTCGAACTGGCCGATCGAGCTGAGCGCGGTCTGCGGCCGGTCCATCTTCTCGGGGAAGTTGGAGGCGCTGGAGCGGACCGGGATGAACTGCTCGGAGTTGAAGCCGAACTTCTTGGCCTCCTCCAGCATCTTGTCCTTGCCGACGTCGACGCCGATCTTCCCGAAGACGGTGTTGCAGGACCACTGGAGGGCGACGCGCATGGTCGCGTTCTTGCAGGGGATGGTCCCCTCGTTCTTCAGCTCGGTCGTGGTGTCCGGCAGTGTGTACGGGAGCGGCGAGTCGGTCTTCTCGTCAGCTGACGTGTACAGGCCGTTCTCGAGGGCTGCCGCCGCCGTCACGACCTTGAAGGTGGAGCCGGGCGGGTAGATGTCGCGCAGGGCCCGGTTGAGCATGGGCTCGTCGGGGTCGGCCTTCTTCTGAAGCTTCGTCCAGGCCTCCGAGTCCTTGTTCGAGTTACCGGCGAAGGTCGAGGGATCGTACGAGGGGAAGGAGGCCAGGGCCAGGATCGCGCCGGTGGACGGGTCGATCGCGGCCACCGCACCCTTGCCGCGGCCCTTGAGGCCGTCGTACGCGGCCTTCTGGGCGGCGGCGTTGAGGGTGGTGACGACGTTGCCGCCCTGCTTCTTCTTGCCCGTGATCATGTCGAGGGTGTTGCGGAAGAAGAGCCGGTCGTCGTTGCCGGTGAGGATGCCGTCGTCGATCGACTCCAGCTGCGTCGCGCCGAACGCCTGCGAGGCGTAGCCCGTGACGGGGGCCCACATGGGGCCGTCCTTGTAGGAGCGTTTGTACTCGAAGTCGCTGCTGTCGGACGTGGTGGAGCCGGTGATCGACTTGCCGTCGACGATGATGTCGCCGCGGGGTGTTGCGTAGCGCTCGATGGCGACTCGGCGGTTGTACTTGTCGTCCTTGAGGTCGTCGGCCCGGACGTACTGGATCCAGTTGTCGCGGACGAGCAGGGCGAGCACGAGGAGCCCACAGAAGAGTGCGATCCGGCGCAGGGGCTTGTTCACGGTCGGACCACCTGGGTCATCTCGGCGTCGGGGCTGGGGGCCGGGGCGGGCGCCGGACGGCGCGCGGTGTCGCTGATTCTGAGCAGGATGCCGATGAGGGCCCAGTTGGCGATGACGGAGGAACCGCCGTACGCCAGGAAGGGCATCGTCATACCGGTCAGCGGGATCAGACCCATCACGCCGCCGGCGACGACGAAGACCTGGAGGGCGAAGGCGCCGGAGAGGCCGATGGCGAGGAGCTTGCCGAAGGGGTCGCGGGCGGCTAGGGCGGTGCGGACGCCGCGTTCCACGATCAGGCCGTAGATGAGCAGGATCGCCATGATGCCGGCCAGGCCGAGTTCCTCGCCGAAGGTGGCGAGGATGAAGTCGGAGTTGGCGGCGAAGCCGATGAGGTCGGAGTTGCCCTGGCCGAGGCCGGTGCCGAGGGTGCCGCCGGAGCCGAAGGCCCACAGGGCCTGCATGGACTGCATGGTGTGACCCTCGACGCCCTGCAGACTGAGGATGTATTCGTTCCTCGGGTCGAGCCAGGCCTCGACGCGCTGCTGGACGTGCGACTCGAAGCTCGCCACGCCGACCGCGCCCGCCGCCGACATCAGCAGACCGAAGACGATCCAGCTGGTCCGCTCGGTGGCGACGTACAGCATGATGATGAACATTCCGAAGAACAGCAGCGACGTACCGAGGTCGGTCTCGAAGACCAGGATCAGGATCGAGATGATCCAGACCACGATGATCGGTCCGAGGTCGCGGCCGCGAGGCAGGTACAGGCCCATGAAGCGGCGGCTGGCGAGGGCGAGCGCGTCGCGCTTCACCATCAGGTAGCCGGCGAAGAAGACCGCTAGGGCGATCTTCGCGAACTCGCCTGGCTGGACGCTGCCCAGGCCGGGGATCTTGATCCAGATCTTGGCGCCGAAGTTGTCGAAGCCGAGGCCCGGGACGAGCGGCAGGACCAGCAGGACGAGCGCGCCGGCCATGGAGATGTACGTGTAGCGCTGCAGGATGCGGTGGTCCTTGAGGAAGACCAGCACGGCGACGAACAGGGCCACGCCCAGTGCGGAGTACAGCAGTTGGCGGGGGGCCGCCTCGACGTAGACGCTGAGCCGCTGCAGCTTCTTCGACTGGTCCAGCCGCCAGATGACGACCAGCCCGACGCCGTTGAGCAGGGTGGCCAGGGGCAGCAGCAGTGGGTCGGCGTACGGGGCGAACTTGCGTACGACGAGATGGCCGATGCCGGCGATCAGACCGAGGCCCAGGCCGTAGCTGAGAAGACCCGCTGGGATCTTGTCGTTCAGGGCCAGGCCCACGTTGACGTAGGCGAAAACAGGGATGACGACGGCGAACACCAGCAGTGCCAGTTCGGTGTTGCGTCGGCTCGGGGTGCCGATCGCGCCGATCGTGGACGTGTGGTGCTGCGAAGCGTTGGTTGTACTGCTCATCGTATGAAGTGGCCCCTCACGGCTTGCCTACTGCTTACCGCACAGCGAGACCAGCTTCTGCTCATCCTCGGAGAGGCTGGGGCCGGGTGTGGGAGTGGGTGCGGTTGTGGACGGGGACGCCGATCCGGACGGCGTCGGGCTCGGCGTTGCCTTGGACGCGGCGGCGGTACGGGTGGTTCCCGTGGTGCCTCCTGCCTCGCCCTCGCCGGTCTTGGCGTTGTTCGCGTTGTCGGCCGCGCGCCGGGCTTCCTGCTTCTTGCATGCGGAGGCCTGGGTGGCCAGTTCGGAGATCTTCGACTGGGCGTCCTTGAGGCCGCCCTCCGCGATGGTGGCCTTGACCTGCTTCTGCTGGTACGCGGGCAGGTACTTGAGTTCGATCTCGGGGTGGTCCTTCTCGACCTTCGAGAGCGACACCCAGGCGAGGTCCTGGCTGATGCCCCGGTACAGCGCGACGTGCTCGTCGCTGGCGCCGACGTAGTACTGGGTCTGTGTCCAGCGGTAGCCGCCGTACAGGCCGCCGCCGATGACGGCGAGGGCGAGCGTGATGTAGAGGGTTCTCTTGAACCACCTGCGGCCGGCGCTGGGCTTGACGAAGTCGTCGTCGGTGTAGCCGCCGAAGCCGCCGGTCTGGATGTAGCCGGTGGTGTCGCCGGAGCCGGGCGGGCCGAACTCGCCGCCCCCGCCGCCGTGCGCGGGCCGCTGCCGGCCGAGCCCGGAGGCGCGTCCGGCGGGCGTCTGCATGGCTCCGCCGTCGTGCAGGTTGTGCTGGTTCTCGGCGACCGCGCCGACCACCACGGGTACGTCGGACAGCTGCCCGGCGAGGGTGTCCCCGGTGTCGAGGTCCAGGACGTCGGCGACGATCACGGTGATGTTGTCGGGGCCGCCGCCGCGCAGCGCCAGCTCGATGAGCTGCTGCACGGTCTCCTGGGGGCCCTGGTAGCTGGCGAGGGTGTCCTCCATGGTCTGGTGGGACACGACGCCGCTGAGTCCGTCGGAGCAGATCAGGTACCGGTCGCCGGCTCGGACCTCACGGATGGAGAGGTCGGGCTCGACGTGGTCGCCGCTGCCCAGCGCGCGCATGAGGAGCGAGCGCTGCGGGTGGGTGGTGGCCTCTTCCTCGGTGATGCGTCCCTCGTCGACGAGGCGCTGCACCCAGGTGTGGTCCTGCGTGATCTGGGTGAGGACGCCGTCCCGGAGGAGATACGCACGCGAGTCGCCCACGTGTACGAGGCCGAGGCGCTGGCCCGTCCACAGGAGGGCGGTGAGCGTGGTGCCCATGCCCTCCAGCTGGGGGTCCTCCTCGACCATCATCCGGAGCTGGTCGTTGGCCCGCTGCACGGCGGTGCCGAGCGAGGTGAGGATGTCGGAACCGGGGACGTCGTCGTCGAGGGCGACGATGGTGGAGATCACCTCGGAGGAGGCGACCTCACCGGCGGCCTGGCCGCCCATGCCGTCGGCGATCGCGAGGAGGCGTGGACCGGCATAGCCGGAGTCCTCGTTGCCCTCGCGGATCATGCCTTTGTGCGATCCGGCGGCGAAGCGCAGTGACAGACTCATGCGCACCTCGCCCGTCGGCTCCGGGTACATCCGCACGGTGCCCACCCTCCGGTCGGGAGCGCGCCGGGGCCCTTCGCATGGACCGCCGCTGCGTGCTCGCTCCGCTCGCGCCTATTCATGATGCAGCACTACTTCCGCAGCTCGATGACGGTCTTGCCGATGCGGATCGGCGCGCCCAGCGGAATCGGTGTGGGAGTCGTCAATCGGGTCCGGTCGAGATAGGTGCCGTTGGTGGACCCGAGGTCCTCGACGATCCACTGGCCGTCCCGGTCCGGATAGATCCTGGCATGCCTGCTGGAGGCGTAGTCGTCGTCCAGCACGATGGTCGAGTCGTGGGCCCGGCCGAGCGTGACCGTCTGCCCCTGGAGCGCGACGGTGGTGCCCGTCAGCGTGCCCTCGGAGACGACGAGTTTACTGGGGGCGCCCCGGCGTTGCCTGCCGCCGCCGGACGGCTGCTGCTGGCGCTGCTGTGGAGGCGCGGCGGCCTGTCGGGCGGCCGCCTGCTGCTGGCGGCCGCTGTCACGCCTCGACCCGCGCTGGGTGACACGCGTACCGAACAGATCGCTGCGGATGACCTGCACGGCCACGATCACGAACAGCCACAGTACGGCCAGAAAACCCAGCCGCATGACCGTGAGGGTCAGCTCTGACATTGCCCCCGCTTCACCCTTCGGCTTGCCGGTAAATGATGGTGGTGCTGCCCACGACGATTCGCGAACCGTCGCGGAGCGTAGCGCGGGTGGTGTGCGTTCCGTCCACCACGATGCCGTTGGTGGACCCGAGGTCCTGGACCGTCGGGGGCGTTCCTGGCCGGATCTCACAGTGCCGGCGCGAGACGCCGGGGTCGTCGATCCGCACGTCGGCCTCGGTACTGCGGCCCAGCACCAGGGTCGGGCCGGAGATCTGGTGACGGGCGCCGTTGATCTCGACCCAGGCCCGCATCCGGCCCGCGGCCGCTGTCGGCCGTTGTCCCATGGGCGGACCCGTCGGGGCGGCGCCGGGACGTCCGCCGGGCGGTGGTGCGGCAGGCATCGGGGGCGGTGCGGCGGCGGGCGGATAGCCGTAACCGCCCGCGCCGGGCCGGCCCCTCGGCGGGGCCGCGGGTGCGGCGGCACCAGGGCCGGGGCCGCCGGGGGCCTGCTGGTTGGTGGAGGAGGCCAGCGTTCGGCTGCGGACCCGGTACAGACCGGTGTCCAGGTCGTCGGCCTTCTCCAGGTGCACCTTGACGTTGCCCATGAAGGCGTACCGCTGCTGCTTGGCGTAGTCCCGCACCATTCCGGCGAGCTCGTCGCCGAGCTGTCCGGAGTAGGGGCTGAGGCGCTCGAAGTCCGGCGCGCTCAGCTCGACGATGAAGTCGTTGGGCACGACGGTCCGGTCGCGGTTCCAGATGGTCGCGTTGTTGTCGCACTCGCGCTGCAACGCACCCGCGATCTCCACGGGCTGGACCTCGGACTTGAACACTTTGGCGAAGGTGCCGTTGACCAGACCTTCGAGACGCTGCTCGAACTTCTTCAGGACTCCCATGGGGCACCTCCTCCAGATTGCTGCTCTTGTCTGAGCCTTGCGTTCCTTGCCTGCCCTGCTTGGTACTGCTTACTGATCGTATCCACGCGCCGGGAAATCGGCTGGTTCCCCCTGTCAGGCCGGTCGACGGGTGTCGACGCCTGACGAAGTTCCCTGTGAAGCTCCTCTTCGAACTCCTTCAGCCGTACCCAGATCGTAGAGGCGGCGCCAAACCAGTGTCCCGCACCTGACTGTGCACCTTGCCCGCCTCCTTGGGAGATGGGCTGGACCGGTACGAGGTTGATACGTGAACCGGCTCGTGTTGATACGTAGTGGCAGCCGGACCGGCTCGGTCGGGGCGGGTCGGGGCGGTCCGGGGCGGAGGGAAAGGGATGTGAACCCACCACCTCCAGCGTGCTAATCTTCTCGATGTCGGAAGGCCCCAGCCCCGCAGGGAGCAAGGCCTGAGGACACACCAAATGCGCGAGTGGCGGAATGGCAGACGCGCTGGATTCAGGTTCCAGTGCCCGCAAGGGCGTGGGGGTTCAACTCCCCCCTCGCGCACAGGTGAACGGCCCTCATCGGGATCACGATGAGGGCCGTTTCGCGTTGTCCTCGTGCGTCGTGTCCCGTGCGTCGGGCAGATGTGAGGTCTCTCTCACTATGAAGTGCATCCCACTGGTTGCCCGACTTGTCCACAGGGTCTGACCTGATGCGGTGTGCGGCTGTACGGTCGTCGCCAGTTGATGTTGGCGGCGGTGAGTGGAGCGGGGGAGGCGGTCGCGATGGCCGAGGTCGGTATGGAGTCGGCGGGGGTCGCGGTGGTGCGGAGCCGGGCGCGCAGGCTTCCCCAGGTGCCGGGGTTCGCCCAGTGGCCGACGGAGGGTTCGCCCAAGGAGGAGGGGAAGGCGCTGCGGCGGCAGGTTCCGCGCAGTGCGCACGCGTCCCTCGACACGGGCGCGGACGGTTCCCGTCCGGACGCGGAGACGGCGGTCAGGGAGTCCAACCGTGGCCGTATCCCCGAGCTGACCCCGATAAGGGTGGGCAGGATGGCGGCCACCCCGTTCGCCTTCCTGCGTGGTTCGGCGGGCCTGATGGCGTACGACCTGGCCCGTACCCCGATGACCAGGATCCGCGCCCAGATCTGCGGCGACGCCCACGCGGGCAACTTCGGTCTGTACGGGGACGCGCGTGGCGGCCTGGTGATGGATCTGAACGACTTCGACGAGACGGTCCAGGGTCCCTGGGAGTGGGATCTCAAGAGGCTCGCCGCCTCGCTGGTGCTCGCGGGCCGGGAGGTGGGCGGGGACGAGGACGTCTGCCGCAAGGCGGCGCACGGCGCGGTGGGCGCGTACCGCCGTACGATGCGGCTGCTCGCGAAGCTCTCGGTGCTGGACGCGTGGAACGCCATCGCGGACGAGGAGCTCGTCTCCCACGCGGACGCCCAGGACCTGGCCGGCACGCTGCAGCGGGTCTCCGAGAAGGCGCGGGGCAACACCAGCGGGCGTTTCGCGGCCAGGTCGACGGAGGTCACCGAGGACGGCGGGCGGCGTTTCGTGGATGCCCCGCCGGTGCTGCGCGGGGTGCCGGACGAGGAGGCCGCGGTGGTGGCGGCGTCCCTGGAGGAGTACGTGGGCACGCTCTCGGACGACCGCCTTCCGCTGCTGGCCCGCCACTCGGTGCACGACGTGGCGTTCCGCATCGTCGGCACGGGAAGTGTGGGGGCGCGGTCGTACGTCGTCCTGCTCCTCGACCACAAGGGCGAGGCCCTCGTCCTCCAGGTGAAGGAGGCCCGTCCCTCGGCACTCGTCCCGCATCTGGCCGCGGCCGGTTTCGACCCGGTGGAGGCGGCGGGCTCGGTGCACGAGGGGCGCCGTGTGGTGCTCGGGCAGAAGCGCATGCAGGTCGTCAGTGACAGCCTCCTGGGCTGGACCACGGTCGACGGACTGCCTTTCCAGGTACGGCAGTTCCGTAACCGCAAGGGCAGCGTCGACCCGGCCGCCCTGTCCGCCGACCAGATCGACGACTACGGCCGGATGACGGGCGCCCTCCTGGCCCGCGCCCATGCCCACAGTGCCGACCCCCGCCTGATCGCCGCCTACTGCGGCAAGAGCGACGAGCTGGACGAGGCGGTGGCGACCTTCGCCATGGCCTACGCCGACCGTACGGAGGCGGACCACGCGGATCTGGTGGCGGGGGTGCGGGCGGGGCGGATCGACGCGGAGATGGGTGTGTGACGGTTGTGGGGTCACTTCGGGGGTCACCTCAGGGGTCTCTGCGGTGACCCTCGGTGGGCGTGTGAGCCGTGGCCTACGCTGGGCGGGTGACGACCCCGGAAGCTGATCAGTCCTCGTCCGTGCCCGAAGCCGACGGGCCGCGGGAGCGCCCTGACGCGCAGGCGCCGTCCGGCGCGGCCGACAGCGCCGATGGCGCGGCGGAGAGACCTCGGCCCGAGGAGCGGTTGGAGCGGGCCGTGCGGGTCGCCGAGCAGGCGCTCATCGAGTACGAGATCGCGGTCGAGACCTTCCGTATCGAGGTCGAGAACTTCTCCAGGCTGCACCACCAGAAGCTCGGCCCGATGTACGCCCGCCTCGACGAACTGGACGCCGAGATCGCCGAGGCGAAGGCCGCGCGTACCGGTGACCCCGAGGACGTACGGGCGGCGCGGGAGGCGCGGGCGCAGGTCATGCCGATGCCCGGTGTCGAGGAGCTGTTCCACGGCTGGATGGACTCGGAGGGACTGTTCCCGGAGGCGGCGGCGATGCTCACCGAGCAGCCGGTGCGGCCTCCGCAGCGGGTCCGCCCGAGCGACGAGGCCCGCAAGCTCTACCGCGAACTGGTCCGCAAGGCCCACCCGGACCTGGCGCAGGACGAGGAGGAGCGGGCGCGGCGCGACGAGTTCATCTCCCGGGTCAACAGCGCCTACGGGCGGGGCGACGAGCCGCTGCTGCGGGAGCTGGCCGAGGAGTGGGCGGCCGGTCCGGTGCCCGAGGAGTGGCGGCCGAGTCACAGCGAGGAGCTGTACGCCCGCCTCGAATGGCTCTCCCAGCGCAAGGAACTGCTCACGCTGGTCGCCAGTGAGCTGGAGGAGGGCGCGATCGGCGCGATGCTGAAGCTCGCTCCGGACGACCCCGACCGTCTCCTGGAGGAGATCGCCGAGCAGCTGCTGGCCCAGGTCGCGCAGCGCGAGGAGGAGCTCGCGGCGTTGCTCGGGGGGTGACCTGGGTATCGTCGGGGCATGAGTTTTGGATCTGGTGTGCCCACGGTCGAGGTCACGGACCTCAAGGACGGCGACTTCCTGCTGGACGTCCGTGAGGACGAGGAGTGGCAGGCGGGGCACGCCGAGGGGGCGTTGCACATTCCGATGAGTGAATTCGTCTCCCGCTACGGCGAGTTGACCGAGGCGGCACCGCAGGACGGCCGGGTCAATGTGATCTGCCGCTCCGGTGGCCGGTCGGCCCAGGTGACGAACTACCTGGTCCAGCAGGGCATCGACGCCGTGAACGTCGACGGCGGCATGCAGGTGTGGGAGGCGGCGGGCCGCCCGGTCGTCACCGACGAGGGTGCGCCGGGCTTCGTCGCCTGAACAGTGGGTGCTTGACGGCCGGCGGTGGGCTTCAGCCGAGTTGGTGTGCCGCGAGCAGGTCGCCCAGTGCCTCCTCGTGGGCCGCCGCGGGGCCGAGCGACAGCTCCAGGTACTTGGCCCAGGCGTGGTACCGGTGCAGCGGGTAGTCGGTGTCGGCGCCGAAACCGCCGTGCAGGTGCTGTGCGGTCTGGACGACCCTTCGTACTCCTTCCGAGGCCCAGATCTTGGCGACGGCGACATCGCCGGAGACGGGCAGCGCACCCCCGGCTCCCGTGCCGACCCGCCAGGCGGCCTGCCACAGGGTGGCCTCCATCGCGCGCAGGTCGATGTACCGGTCGGCGGCCTGCACGGCGACGGCCTGGAAGGTGGCCAGCGGATGTCCGAACTGCTCACGCTTGCTGGTGTAGTCGCTGGTCATGCCCAGTACCGCCGTACCCAGTCCGAGCGCCAGCGCGCAGGTTCCGACGGTCAGCAGATCGCGCAGCCATGGCCAGGCGCCGTCGGCGTCGAGGACGTACCGGTCCGGCAACCGCACTGATTCCAGGCGTAGTTCGCCGAGCCGCTCACCGGCGGTGGATATCTGCTCGGCGAGTGCGACGCCGTCGAGCGGGGCGCCTTCGTGGAGGCGGGGGACCAGGGCGAGGACGGTCCGGTCGGCGTTGGTTCGGGCGGGTACGAGGACGAAGTCGGCGTTGTGCGCCCAGGGGATCGCCGTCTGGACTCCGTCCAGGATCCACAGGTCGCCGTCGCGTCCCGCGGTCACGGCGAGTTCGGCGGGGTCGTGGCCGGTGCGGCCGTGTGCGGCGACGGTGAGCACGAGTTCGCCGGTCCCGGCCCGGCGCAGCACCTCTCCCTTCAACTCCGCGTCCCCGTAGGCCTGTACGGCCGAGGCGGCGGCGCAGCTCTCCAGTAGGGGCACCCTGGCCAGCACCTTCGCGGACTCGCGCAGTACGAGGCACAGGGCGATGGCGTCGAGGCCGGCCCCGCCGTACTCCTCGTCGAGCAGCAGGCTCAGCAGATCCGCGTCGGCGAGCCTCTCCCACAGGGCCCGGTCGAAGTCGTCCGCGACGGCACCCGGGACCAGCGACGGACTGGGCACTCCGTCCGGCGCGACCCCGCCGAACACCGCCAGGGCCGCCTCGACCGCCGCCTGCTGCTCCTCACTGAACCTGAAGTCCATGTGCTGTCCTCTCGGCCCGGGGGCGGGTGATCTGACGGGGCGTCAAGATAGAACAGGTTCTAGAAGAAGGGAACGGCCGGGACCGGAGGGTGCGTGACGGCGACCGATCGTTCGGTCTGTCCGAGTCGATGGTCCGGCGGCTGGCCATAGGGTGTCAACGGCTGTGGACAACTCCCGGGTCGGACCTCCCCGGGCGTTGCTCGGCGGTCGTGCAGATGTACGAAGGGGGCTGTGCTGTGCGGGTGACCTTGAGTACCGTGCCCGTGCACATGCCGTAGGCGCGGTGGGACCGGGTATCGGGAGACGGGGCGGAATGGACGCGTACGAGGCAGGTCCGGACGCCGGGCGCGGGCCCGGCGGGCCCGGCGAGGCCGAGGGCTCCCCCGAACCCGGGGAAGCACCCCGCCCGGCACTGGCCGCCCTCTCCCTTCCGTACCAGATGGGCGCCGCCCTCGCCGTCGCGATCGTCGGCGTCGCCGTGTGTTTTCACCTCGGCATGGTCTTTCTGCACGTGGCGCCCTCGAACACGGTGACCAAGGAGCACTCCCGGACGATCGACGACTGGATCTACCCGGAGTTCGAACAGAACTGGAAGCTCTTCGCCCCCAACCCACTCCAGCAGAACGTCGCCGTCGAGGTCCGCGCCGATGTCCGTACCGCGGACGGCGGCGCGCGGACGACCGGCTGGTACGACCTCTCCGCGCAGGACGGCAAGGCCATCGACGGCAATCCGGTGCCGAGCCACACCCAGCAGAACGAGCTGCGCCGGGCCTGGGACTTCCTGCTCGGCTCGCACGACGCCCAGAACCGTCCCTCGGGGCTGCGCGGTGCCCTCGCCGAGCAGTACCTGCGCCGCATCGTCGTCCTGCGACTCGAACGCGAGAACGCGGCCGGACCCGGCGGCACGATCGATCGCGTTCAGGTCCGCTCCCGCAGCACGAACGTCCGACCGCCCGAGTGGAGCCAGGAGCAGGTGCCCGAGACGCCCACGTACCGCGTGATGCCCTGGTGGTTCGTCCCCGACGGCGAGGCGGCCGAGGCGGCGGGTTCGGCCGGCGCGACGAAGGGGGACGGCTCATGACCCGTCTCTTCCCCGCGGCCTTCCGTTCGCTCTCCCGGTCGGTCTCGCGCGGCATCGGCCGCGTCACCGAGAGCGCCCTCGGCCCCTACCAGACCGCCGTCGTGCGGATCGGCTTCTCGGTGACCTGGCTGCTGTTCCTGCTGCGCGAGTTCCCGCACCGGCAGGAGCTGTACGGCCCCGACGGCCCCTGGAGCTGGGATCTCGCCCGGCAGCTCATCGCGGACAACGGCGCCTTCACGGTCCTGATGTGGTCCGGCAGCCAGTTCTGGTTCGAGCTCGTCTATGGGCTCGCGGTGCTCGCCAGTCTCCTTCTCCTGCTGGGCTGGCGGACGCGCACCCTGTCCGTGCTCTTCATGGTCGGTGTGCTGTCGCTCCAGAACCGCAGCATCTTCGTGGGTGACGGCGGCGACAACGTCCTGCACCTGATGTCCCTCTACCTGGTGTTCACGCGCTGCGGCCAGGTGTGGTCCCTGGACGCCCGGCGCGCCCGCAGGGCACGCGCGCGCGTGGCCCTCGGCGACGACCCCGTCCCCGACCGCGTGGGGCCCGTGCTCTGGGGCGTCCTCGGGGTGTTTCTCCTGGGCGGTATCGCGGCCGGCAAGCTCGACGGCGACCTGCTGGTCCCGGTGATCCTCTGGGGCATGTGGCTGGCCCAGGGCGTGTGGTGGGTCGTGGCGCGCCGTGGGCAGGGCGGCGAGGCGCGGACGCTCCTGGACATCGTCGGCAACCTCGTGCACAACGCGGCCCTCTTCGTGATCATGGCCGAGGCCTGTCTGATCTACGCGACGGCCGGCTGGTACAAGATCCAGGGCTCGCGCTGGCAGGACGGCACCGCCGTCTACTACCCGCTCCACCTCGACTACTTCTCCCCGTGGCCCGCGCTCTCCGACCTGATGTCGTCGAGCGGCACGATGGTGATGCTGGTGACGTACGGGACGGTGGCCGTGCAGGTCGCCTTCCCCTTCACGCTCTTCAACCGGCGGGTCAAGAACATCCTGCTGGCCGTGATGATGACCGAGCACGCCGTGATCGCCGTCGTCCTCGGACTGCCCTTCTTCTCCCTCGCGATGATCGCCGCGGACGCCGTGTTCCTGCCGACGTCCTTCCTGCGCCGCCTCGGTGACGGGGCGGCACGCGCGCGCGTGCGCCTGCTGGCCCGCCTGCCGGGCAACGGACGTGCCGCGCCGGACCGGGAAACCTCCGAGGCGGCCGACGAGAGCGCGGTGGACGAGACGGCGGAGCCGCCGCACGTAGGCTTCACGGCATGACGGACGCAGCGACAGGGCCGGCGATCGACGCGGTGACCGACTGGCACCGCCTCGCAGGCGCCTGCGTCCTGCTCGACGGCTTCCACGCCCTCAAGCACGCCGTCCGCTTCGGCGCGCGGATCCCGGTCGCCGTGACGACCGACCGACGGGCGACCCTGGAACTCGCCGACGAGCTGGCTCCTGACGTACGGGACACCCTGGACGCCCTCCTGGCCGAGGTACCGGAGCCGGCGTACACGTCCCTCGTGCCGCGTCCGCACCCCACCGGAGTGGCCGCCCTGGCCGTACGGCCCTCCCGCGCGGCCAACCTGGAGGCGCTCGCGCGTACACCCCGGACCGCGCCCGTCGTCGTCCTCGACAACCCGCGCAACCTCGGCAACGCCGGGGCGGTGATCCGGCTCGCGGCCGGTTTCGGGGCGACCGGCGTCGTCATGACCGGGACGCTCGACCCCTGGCACCCCACCGTCGTACGCGGTGGGGCGGGGCTGCATTTCGCGACCGCCGTGGAGCGCCTCGCGGTGGCCGAGCTGCCTTCGGGGCCGGTGTTCGCGCTCGATCCGGAGGGCGACGACATCCGGGGGCTGAAGCTCCCGGACGACGCCGTACTCGCCTTCGGCTCCGAGCGCAGCGGGCTGTCGCCCGAACTACGCGCGCGTGCCGACCATCTGGTGTCCCTCCCGATGCGTCCCCAGGTCTCCAGCTACAACCTCGCGACCAGCGTGGCCATGACGCTGTACCACTGGAGCTTCACCGGGGGACGGGCCTTCTAGGTCCGGCTGTACCAAGCCCGGCTGTACCTAGGCCTGGCGGCGCACTTCCACCACCCGGAAGCGGTTCGCCACGAACGCGCCGTCGCACAGTGCCGCGTTCGCCGCCGGGTTGCCGCCCGAGCCGTGGAAGTCGGAGAAGGCGGCCGTCTGGTTGACGTACACCCCGCCGGTCAGATTCAGCGACAGCTGGGCGCACTCCTCCAGGCAGGCCTCCTGGACGGCCTGTTCGACCTCCGGGTCGGTCGTGTACGCGCCGACCGTCATCGCGCCCTTGTCCCGGATGGTCCGCCGCAGCAGTTCCACCGCGTCCGCCGCCGAGTCGACCGCGACGGCGAAGGAGACCGGGCCGAAGCACTCGCTCATGTAGGCGGCCTCGGAGTCCGCTCCGTCCCAGTACTTCCGCGCGCCGTCGAGCTTCACTACGACGGGCGTACGGACCACCGCTTCGGGGAAGTCGGGGTTCACGATCTCCCGTGAGGCCAGGGCGACCTCGCCGAGCCCGGCAGCCGCCTCCAGCCGTGCCTTCACATCGGGGTTGACGATCGCGCCCAGCAGCCCGTTCGCACGCGCGTCGTCGCCCAGGAGACCGTCGACGGCTGCGGCGAGGCCGGTGACGACCTCGTCGTACGACTTGTGGCCCTCCTCCGTACGGATGCCGTCGCGGGGGACGAGGAGGTTCTGCGGGGTGGTGCACATCTGGCCGCTGTACAGGGAGAGGGCGAACGCGAGGTTCGACAGCATGCCCTTGTAGTTGTCGGTCGACTCCACGATCACCGTGTTGACGCCGGCCTTCTCCGTGTAGACCTGCGCCTGGCGGGCGTTGGCCTCCAGCCAGTCGCCGAACGACGTCGAGCCCGTGTAGTCGATGATCCGGATCTCCGGGCGGGTCGCCAGGGTCTTCGCGATGCCCTCGCCGGGGCGCTCGGCCGCCAGCGCCACCAGGTTCGGGTCGAAGCCGGCCTCCGTCAGGACCTCGCGCGCGATGCCGACCGTCAGCGCGAGCGGCAGCACCGCGCGCGGGTGGGGCTTCACGAGGACCGCGTTGCCCGTGGCCAGGGACGCGAACAGGCCCGGGTAGCCGTTCCACGTGGGGAAGGTGTTGCAGCCGATGAGGAGGGCGATGCCGCGCGGGACCGGCGTGAACTCCTTCGTGAGGGCCAGTGGGTCGCGCTTGCCCTGGGGCTTGCTCCACTCCGCGGTGCCGGGGGTGCGGACCTGCTCCGCGTACGCGTAGGCCACCGCCTCCAGGCCGCGGTCCTGCGCGTGCGGGCCGCCCGCCTGGAACGCCATCATGAAGGCCTGGCCGCTGGTGTGCATGACCGCGTGCGCGAACTCGTGCGTCCGGCCGCTGATCCGCTTGAGGATCTCCAGACAGACCATCGCGCGGGCCTCCGCGCCCGCGTCGCGCCAGGCGCGCAGGCCGGCCTTCATGGCGGGCAGCAGCACCTCGACGTCCGCGTGCGGGTAGGTGACGCCCAGCTCGACGCCGTACGGGGACACCTCGCCGCCCACCCAGTCGTCCGTGCCGGGCTGGCCGAGGTCGAGGCGGGTGTTCAGGACGGCGTCGAAGGCGGCCCTGCCCGCGGCCAGGTCCAGGCTGCCGTCCTCCCCGTACGCCTTGGGGTGTTCGGGATGCGGGGACCAGTACGCGCGTGTGCGGATCGCTTCCAGCGCCTGGTCGAGGGTGGGCCGGTGCTGGGTGATCAGCTGGTGCGCGGTGAGTTCGGCGGCCATCAGGGGGACCAACTCCTCGTCTCAAGAGCACTTCGTTGAGCTCATGACCTGGGACACGGACTGGTGCATGAACCGGTACATGAACCGGTACATGACCTGGGACATGAACCGGTACATGACCTGGGCAGAAAAGGCACGACAGAGTTAGAGTAACCGAACGATCGGTCGGGACAAGGGGGTCCGCCGCATCTGTGGACAACGTCGTGCGGGAGGATCGCGCACATGACAGCACTGGACCTCAGCAGCCCCGTGGCCGTCGTCGGTACCGGCACCATGGGCCAGGGCATCGCCCAGGTCGCGCTGGTCGCCGGTCATGACGTACGGCTGTTCGATGCCGCGCCAGGGCGGGCCCAGGACGCCGCCGACGCGATCGGCGAGCGTCTCGACCGGCTCGTCGAGAAGGACCGGCTGACGGCGGCCGACCGGGACGCCGCGCGAGGTCGGCTGCACGCCGCCGGTAGCCTCGCCGAACTCGCCGACTGCTCCCTCGTCGTCGAGGCGGTCCTCGAACAGCTCGACGTGAAGCAGAAGCTGCTGCGCGACCTGGAGGACGTGGTCGACGACGACTGTCTGCTCGCCACCAACACCTCCTCCCTGTCCGTCACCGCCATCGGGGGAGTCCTGCGCAATCCCGGGCGGTTCGTGGGGCTGCACTTCTTCAACCCGGCGCCGCTGCTGCCCCTTGTGGAGGTCGTCTCCGGGTTCGCCACCGACGTCACGTCGGCCACGCGCGCGTACGAGATGGCCCGCGCCTGGGGGAAGACCCCGGTGGCTTGCGCCGACACCCCCGGTTTCATCGTCAACCGCCTCGCCAGGCCCTTCTACGCGGAGGCCTTCGCGGCGTACGAGGCCCAGTCCGCCGACCCCGCCACCATCGACGCGGTGCTGCGCGAGTGCGGCGGGTTCAGGATGGGCGCGTTCGAACTGACCGACCTGATCGGGCAGGACGTCAACGAGGCAGTCACCCACTCCGTGTGGCAGGCCTTCTTCCAGGACGTGCGGTTCACACCCTCGCTCGCCCAGCGGCGGCTCGTCGAGTCGGGCCGCCTCGGCCGCAAGACCGGGCAGGGCTGGTACGAGTACGGGGACGACGCCGAGCGCGCCGAACCGCACACCGCGGAGAAGGCCCAGGCGCCCGCGTACGTCGTCGCCGAGGGAGACCTGGGCCCCGCGGCCGACCTTCTCGCGCTGATCCGTGAGGCGGGCGTTCCCGTCCGTGAGGACGAGGAGGACCACGGCACCCGGCTGGTGCTGCCCAGCGGCGGTCAGCTGGTCCTCGCCGACGGACAGACCAGCGTCGAGTTCCGTGACGTCGTCTACTTCGACCTCGCCCTCGACTACCGGCGGGCCACCCGCATCGCCCTGTCCGCCTCCCAGGACACCCAGCCCCAGACCCTCTCCGAGGCCATCGGCCTCTTCCAGGCGCTCGGCAAGGACGTCAGCGTCCTCGGGGACACCCCCGGCATGATCGTCGCCCGTACGGTGGCCCGGATCGTCGACCTCGCGCACGACGCCGTCGCCAAGGGCGTCGCCACCGAGGAGGACGTCGACACGGCGATGCGCCTCGGCGTCAACTACCCGCTCGGGCCCTTCGAATGGAGCCGCAGGCTCGGCCGGAGCTGGGCGCACGAGATCCTCGACGAACTGCACCAGCGCGACCCGAGCGGACGGTACGCGCCGTCCCTCGCGCTCTACCGCCACGCGTACGCCACCGACAAGCGGGAGGGCACCCCATGACCACCGCCAAGCGCGACACGTACACCCCGACGACGCTGCTCCAGGTCGCCGTCCAGGTGTTCAACGAGCGCGGCTACGACGGCACCTCCATGGAGCACCTCTCCAGGGCGGCCGGCATCTCCAAGTCGTCGATCTACCACCACGTCACCGGCAAGGAGGAGCTGCTGCGCCTTGCCGTCAGCCGGGCGCTGGACGGGCTCTTCGGGATCCTCGACGAGGAGCACGCGCGCGTGGGGCCCGCCGCCGGGCGCCTGGAGTACGTCGTACGGCGCATGGTCGAGGTGCTCATCGCCGAACTGCCGTACGTGACGCTGCTGCTGCGGATGCGCGGCAACACCGACACCGAGCGCCGGGCCCTGGAGCGGCGCCGGGACTTCGACCACCGGGTGGCCGAGCTGCTCAAGGCAGCCGCCGCCGAGGGGGACATCCGCGGTGACGTGGAGGTGCGGCTCGCGACGCGGCTCGTCTTCGGGATGATCAACTCCGTCGTGGAGTGGTACCGGCCCGACGGGCGTGGCATGGGCGAGCGCGAGGTGTCCGACGCGGTGGTGCGGCTGGTCTTCGGGGGGCTGCGCAACCCGGGGTGAGCCGCTCGGGAGGAGTGGTGCGGGGGTGATCCGGGGGGATTCCGGGAGGTGCCCCCTTTGGCTTTGGTCAAGGGAAACGGGGGTGCGTTTGCTCTGGTGCCGGGCAGCATGGCGGGGTGGCTGATCTGCTGTGGGATGACGTGCGCTGCCTCTTCGACCCGGACTTGATGGGGGCGCTGCCGGACGTGCGTGTCTCGGATACCTCGGTGGAGGACTGGCAGGCGCTCCTCGATCTTGTCGCGGAGAAGGGCTGGAAGTGCCGGTACTCCGAGGGAGAGACGGTGTTTCCGGTGCCCCGGGCGGAGGCCGTGCTGTCCCGTCCGGCGGATGCCGAGTGCCCGGGCCTGCGGGTCTGGCCGTCTGCCGATGTGTTGGCGATCTTCCGCTTCCTTGCCCACGATGCAGTTGACTTCGACGTCGACCTGCGGGAGTTGCAGGGTCAGGAGCGACTTGATGTGTTCTGCGGCTTCCTTCGGGAGATCGGGCGGCGGCTGGGCAAGCCGGTGCTGATGGATCCGGAGGGTGATTACGGCCATCCGGTGCTCGGCTTCGACGTCGAGGCCGATCGAGTCGTTCTCCTCGCGGACCCGAAGGCCGCAGGCCCCAATGGGGAGCCAGAAAAAAGGTGACGGGGGATTTCGGGGGTGGCTCAGGCCTCCGGTCCCAGGTCCTCCTCCTCGAACACCAGCAGTGTGCGCGTGCTGAGCACCTCCGGGATCGCTTGGAGGCGCATCAGGACCAGCTCGCGCAGCGCCTTGTTGTCGGGGGTGTGGACCAGCAGGAGCACGTCGAAGTCGCCGCCCACCAGGGCGATGTGGTCGGCGCCGGGGAGCTGTCTCAGCTGCTCGCGGACCGTGCGCCAGGAGTTCTGGACGATCTTCAGGGTGATGTACGCAGACGTGCCCTGTCCGGCGCGTTCGTGGTCCACGCGGGCGCCGAAGCCGCGGATCACGCCGTCCTCGATGAGGCGGTTGATGCGCGCGTAGGCGTTGGCCCGGGAAACGTGCACGCGTTCGGCCACGGAACGGATCGAGGCGCGGCCGTCCGCCTGGAGCATCTCCAGGATGGCCTGATCAATGGCGTCCAGCGGACGAGGGGGCGGCAGGGGGCCGCCACCTTCCGACCGTTCGGCCATTTGTTCAGGTGCCATGTCCCCCCGCCTCCCTACCATGGACGTACTGCGTCCATCTCAGGCTGTGGAGAACCGTTTGTCCACAGCCTGACGGTGCCTGTAGCCAAAATGTGCCGACGACCGAACAATCGGTAGGTGAGGCGAGTCACACCCGTGGCCCGCCCGGAGCCGTCTCCCACGAGGAGGTGCCGTCATGACGGTCATGGAGCAGCGGGGCGCATACCGGCCCACACCGCCGCCCGCCTGGCAGCCCCGTACCGACCCTGCGCCGCTGCTGCCCGACGCGGCTCCGTACCGCGTCCTCGGCACCGAGGCGGCGGCGCAGGCGGATCCCGGGCTGCTGCGCCGGCTGTACGCGCAGTTGGTGCGCGGGCGCAGGTACAACGCGCAGGCCACCGCGCTCACCAAGCAGGGCCGGCTCGCCGTGTACCCCTCCAGCGTCGGCCAGGAGGCCTGTGAGGTGGCCGCCGCGCTGGTCCTGGAGGACCGCGACTGGCTCTTCCCCAGCTACCGGGACACGCTCGCCGTGGTCGCCCGGGGAGTGGACCCCGTACAGGCGCTGACGCTGCTGCGCGGCGACTGGCACACCGGGTACAACCCGCGTGAGCACCGGGTGGCGCCCCTGTGCACCCCGCTCGCGACACAGCTGCCGCACGCCGTGGGGCTCGCGCACGCCGCCCGTCTCAAGGGCGACGACGTGGTCGCGCTGGCCATGGTCGGCGACGGCGGCACCAGCGAGGGCGACTTCCACGAGGCGCTGAACTTCGCCGCCGTGTGGCAGGCGCCGGTCGTCTTCCTGGTCCAGAACAACGGCTTCGCGATCTCCGTGCCGCTCGCCAAGCAGACCGCCGCCCCGTCGCTGGCCCACAAGGCCGTCGGCTACGGGATGCCGGGCCGCCTGGTCGACGGCAACGACGCGGTCGCCATGTACGACGTGCTGAGCGAGGCCGTACGCCACGCGCGCGCGGGAGGCGGTCCCACGCTCGTCGAGGCGGTGACCTACCGCGTGGAGGCGCACACCAACGCCGACGACGACAAGCGCTACCGGGCGGACTCCGAGGTCACCGCCTGGCGCGAGCACGACCCGATCGACCTCCTGGAAAAGGAGCTCACCGCGCGCGGGCTGCTCGATGAGGACGGCATCAGGGCCGCGCGCGACGACGCCGAGACGCTCGCCGCCGACCTGCGTGCCCGCATGAACCAGGACCCTGCGCTCGACCCCATGGACCTGTTCGCCCAGGTGTACGCCGAGCCCACCCCCCAACTGCGCGAGCAGCGGGCCCAGTTGCGGGCCGAGCTGGCAGCCGAGGCGGAGGGGACGCACTGATGACCACCGTCGCCCTCAAGCCCGCCACCATGGCGCAGGCCCTCACGCGCGCGATGCGCGACGCCATGGCCGCCGATCCCACCGTGCACGTCATGGGTGAGGACGTCGGCACCCTCGGCGGGGTCTTCCGGGTCACCGACGGGCTCGCCAGGGAGTTCGGCGAGGACCGCTGCACGGACACCCCGCTGGCCGAGGCGGGCATCCTCGGGGCGGCCGTCGGCATGGCCATGTACGGCCTGCGCCCGGTCGTGGAGATGCAGTTCGACGCGTTCGCCTATCCCGCGTTCGAGCAGCTGATCTCGCACGTCTCCCGGATGCGCAACCGCACGCGCGGGGCCATGCCCCTGCCGATCACCGTCCGCGTGCCCTACGGCGGCGGCATCGGCGGCGTCGAACACCACAGCGACTCCTCCGAGGCGTACTACATGGCGACGCCGGGACTCCATGTCGTCACGCCCGCCACGGTCGCCGACGCGTACGGCCTGCTGCGGGCCGCCATCGCCTCCGACGACCCGGTGGTCTTCCTGGAGCCCAAGCGGCTGTACTGGTCGAAGGACTCCTGGAACCCGGACGAGCCGTCGGCCGTTGAACCGATCGGACGCGCGGTGGTGCGGCGCCCGGGTCGCAGCGCCACGCTCATCACGTACGGGCCCTCGCTGCCCGTCTGTCTGGAGGCGGCACAGGCGGCGGAAGCGGAGGGCTGGGACCTGGAGGTCGTCGACCTGCGTTCCCTGGTCCCGTTCGACGACGAGACGGTGTGTGCCTCGGTACGGCGGACCGGGCGGGCCCTCGTCGTGCACGAGTCGGGCGGTTTCGGCGGCCCCGGCGGGGAGATCGCGGCCCGTGTCACGGAGCGCTGCTTCCACCACCTGGAGGCGCCGGTCCTGCGCGTCGCCGGGTTCGACATCCCGTACCCGCCGCCGATGCTGGAGCGGCACCACCTGCCCGGTGTCGACCGTGTGCTGGACGCCGTGGGACGGCTGCAGTGGGAGGCGCAACGCTGATGGCACAGGTACTGGAGTTCAGGCTTCCCGACCTCGGTGAGGGACTCACCGAGGCACTGATCGTGCGCTGGCTGGTCGAGGTCGGCGAGGTCGTCGCCGTCGACCAGCCGGTCGTCGAGGTCGAGACGGCCAAGGCGATGGTCGACGTGCCGTGTCCGTACGGCGGTGTCGTCACCGCCCGCTTCGGCGAGGAGGGCACCGAACTCCCCGTCGGGTCACCCCTGGTGACGGTGGCCGTCGGGTCACCGGCCCACCCCGACCCCGCCGGTGACGCGGCCGAGGGCTCCGGCAACGTGCTCGTGGGATACGGCACGTCCGAGGCACCCGCCCGGCGACGGAGGGTACGACGGGACCAGGCGGCGCCCGCCGCTCCGGTGGCCCTCGACGACACGGGTGTACAGGCCCCCGCCCGGGGCGACGGTCCCGTTCCGGTCATCTCGCCGCTCGTTCGCAGGCTCGCCCGCGAGAACGGCCTGGATCTGCGGGAGTTGGCGGGATCCGGGCCCAACGGACTGATCCTGCGCGCCGACGTCGAGCAGGCTCTGCGCGCCGATGCCAGGCGACCCGGGCCCTCGGCCCCGACCGCGGCTCAGGAGCCTGCCGCGCACCCCACCGCCATCCCGGCTGAGGGCGTGCGCGTCCCCCTCAAGGGGATCCGCGGTGCCGTCGCCGACAAGCTCTCCCGCAGCCGGCGCGAGATCCCGGACGCGACCTGCTGGGTGGACGCCGACGCGACGGAACTGATGCGCACACGCGCGCTCATGAACGGCGCCGGGAGTCCGAAGATCTCCCTCCTCGCCCTGCTCGCCCGTATCTGCGCCGCCGCCCTCGCCCGGTACCCCGAGCTGAACTCCACGGTCGACCTGGAGGCCAGGGAGATCGTCCGGCTCGACCGGGTCCACCTCGGCTTCGCGGCGCAGACCGAACGAGGGCTCGTCGTCCCCGTCGTACGTGACGCGCACACGAGGAACGCCGAGTCACTGAGCGCGGAGATCGCGCGGCTGACCGAGGCGGCCCGCACCGGCACCCTCACCCCCGCCGAACTCACCGGCGGCACCTTCACGTTGAACAACTACGGCGTGTTCGGCGTCGACGGCTCCACACCGATCCTCAACCACCCCGAGGCGGCCATGCTCGGCGTCGGCCGGATCGTCCCCAAGCCATGGGTGCACGACGGCGAACTGGCGGTGCGCCAGGTCGTCCAGCTGTCGTTCACCTTCGACCACCGGGTGTGCGACGGCGGTACGGCGGGCGGTTTCCTGCGCTATGTGGCGGACTGCGTCGAACAGCCGGCGGTGCTGCTGCGCACGCTGTGATCAGGGTGGCGCGCGCCCGTTCCCTGTGATCAGCGGGGGCCCGCATACTCGGAGGGTGACCGCCTACGAGCCCCAGCCCTCAGGGACCCCCGGCGCCGACGGCTACGACGCCGTCGTGCTCGCCGGCGGGGCCGCCCGGCGGCTCGGCGGCGCCGACAAGCCCGGCGTACGGGTGGGCGGGCGCCCCCTGCTCGACCGGGTGCTCGCAGCCTGCGCCGACGCCGACACCACCGTGGTCGTGGCCGGCCCCCGGCCCACCGCACGGCCCGTCACCTGGGCACACGAGGACCCGCCGGGCGGCGGACCCGTCGCCGCGCTCGACGCCGGCCTGCGACACACCGGGGCCGAGCACGTCGTCGTACTCTCCGCCGATCTTCCGTTCCTTGGACCGGCGACGGTAGGGCGGCTCCTCGACGCCCTGCGGACGAGCGGCGCCGAGGGCGCGCTGCTCACCGACACCGGCGGCCGGGACCAACCGCTCGTGGCCGCGTACCGGGCGTCCGCGCTGCGCCGGGAGCTGGGCGCGCTCACCCTCGAACACGGCGGCCTCACCGGCCTGCCGCTGCGCCGGCTGACCGCCGCGCTCGAACTCACCCGTGTGTCCGACCCGGTCGCGTCCTTCGACTGCGACACCTGGGACGACATCGCCGCCGCCAGAGCACGCATCAGGGAGCATGGGCACGTGTTGGACGAATGGATTTCCGCAGCCAAGGACGAACTGGGCATCGACCTGGACGTCGACACCGACCTCCTGCTGGACCTCGCCCGCGACGCCGCGCACGGAGTGGCCAGGCCGGCCGCCCCTCTGACGACCTTCCTCGTCGGGTACGCGGCGGGCCGGGCCGGGGGAGGCCCGGAAGCGGTCGCCGAGGCCACCCGCAAGGCAGTCGCCCTGGCGCTGCGCTGGGCCGACGAGGCAGCGGCAGCCGACGGTACGGGCAAGGGCCCCGACAGCCGTCCGGACGCCGGATGACCGCCCGCAGTGACCTGGACGACCTCGGCGCCGAGGAGGCGCTCGCCCTAGTGAACGAAGGCAACGGCAGCGGCAGGCAGGGTGACGGGCAGACTTCTGCGGGCTCCGCGGTACCGGCCCCCACCGGGGAGGGCGTCTACGACGTGGACGCCGACACCGAGAGTCCCGCGACCGACCCGGGTGCCAACCCCGCCCCCGCCCCCGAGCGCCCCCGGGCCACCTCATGGCCGCAGGCCCGCGCGATTGCCGAGCGCGCCGCCCGCCGGGTCCCGCGTGCCGCCTCGGCCCCCGTCTCCGTCCCCCTCGACGCCGCTCTCGGTCTGGTCCTCGCCGCCCCCCTCGCGGCCCTGACCGACCTCCCCTCCTTCGACACGTCCGCGATGGACGGCTGGGCGGTGGCCGGCCCCGGGCCCTGGGACGTACGCGAGATCGGTGTCCTCGCCGGGCACGCGCAACCCGAACCGCTCACCGACGGCGACGCGGTACGGATCGCGACGGGTGCCCGCATCCCGTACGACACGAGCGCCGTACTGCGCAGCGAGCACGGCCGCACCGACGACAAGGGCCGGCTGCACGCCATCCGCGAAATGAGTCACGGCCAGGACATCCGGCCCCGCGGCCAGGAGTGCCGGTCCGGCGACCAGCTGCTGCCCACCGGGACCTTTGTGACCCCGGCCGTGCTCGGGCTCGCCGCAGCCGCCGGGTACGACACCCTCGCCGTGATCCCCAGGCCCCGGGCCGAAGTCCTCGTCCTGGGCGACGAGTTGCTCACCGACGGACTCCCGCACGACGGTCTGATCCGGGATGCGCTCGGGCCGATGCTGCCGCCCTGGCTGCGCTCGCTCGGCGCCGACGTCATCGCCGTACGCAGGCTCGGGGACGACGCCGAAGCGCTCCACGCGGCCCTGAAGAACTCCCCCGCCGAGATCGTCGTCACCACCGGAGGCACCGCTGCCGGACCCGTCGACCACGTCCACCCCACCCTGCGCCGACTCGGCGCCGAACTGCTGGTGAACGGCGTTCAGGTGCGGCCCGGCCACCCCATGCTGCTGGCCCGGCTGAAGGAGAACCAGCATCTCGTCGGGCTGCCCGGCAACCCGCTCGCCGCGGTCTCCGGTCTGCTCACTCTCGCCGAGCCCCTGGTGCGGACCCTCGCGGGACGGGCGGCGCCCGAGCCGTACACGCTGCCCCTCAAGGACGAGGTGCACGGGCACCCGCACGACACCCGGCTCGTCCCCGTCGTGCTGCGCGGCGACCGGGCCGTGCCCCTGCACTACAACGGACCGGCCATGCTGCGTGGCATCGCGGCGGCCGAGGCTCTCGCGGTCGTCCCCCCGGGTGGCGCACGGGCCGGTCAGGAACTGGAACTGCTCGACCTGCCCTGGGCCGCGGCCGCCGAGTCCGGGGTGTGTTTCACGTGAAACATTCGGATGGGAAGGGGCGGAACAGCGCCCGACTCGGTGGCAATGGAGGATGTTTCACGTGAAACTGCCGGGCCATGACGCCATCGCCCGCCAGGCGGACGAGCATCTGGCGACCTATCGGGTGAAACTTCCCCGGACCGTGGTGGAGCGGCCGATCCGACAGGTCGGCAAACGCGTGGCCATGGCTCTGTTCGTACTGGTCGCGACCGCTCTCATCGTCTACGTCGACCACGACGGCTACAACGACAACGCTGACGGTTCCGTCGGCCTTCTCGACGCCTTCTACTACGCCACCGTCACCCTCTCCACCACCGGATACGGCGACATCGCACCTGTCAGCGACGCCGCCCGGTTCACCAACATCTTCGTCATCACACCGCTGCGCGTGCTCTTCCTGATCATCCTGGTCGGCACGACTCTCGAAGTCCTCACGGAACGCACACGTGAGGAGTGGCGGCAGAACCGCTGGAGGGCGACCTTGCGGGAGCACACCGTTGTCATCGGGTTCGGGACCAAGGGGCGGTCGGCCGTGCAGACCGTCTGTGTCACCGGGCTGAAGAAGGAACAGGTCGTGGTCGTCGACCCCAGCGCCAAGGCCGTGGACGCGGCCACCGCCGAGGGGTATGCCGGTGTGGTCGGCGACGCCACGCGCAGCGATGTGCTGCTGCGGGCCGAGGTGCAGAAGGCACGGCAGATCATCATCGCCACCCAGCGCGACGACACCGCCGTGCTCGTCACCCTCACGGCCCGGCAGCTCAACCGCACGGCGAAGATCGTGGTCGCCGTGCGCGAGGAGGAGAACGCGCCGCTGCTCAAGCAGTCCGGCGCCGACGCCGTCATCACCAGTGCGAGCGCGGCCGGTCGCCTGCTCGGGCTGTCGGTGCTCAGCCCCGCCGCCGGCATGGTCATGGAGGACCTCATCCAGCAGGGCAGCGGGCTCGACATCGTCGAACGGCCGGTCATAAAGGCCGAGGTGGGCAAGGGGCCGCGCGAGACGGACGACCTGGTCGTGAGCGTCGTACGCGGGCATCGTGTGCTGGGCTACGACGATCCGTCCATCGGGCAGCTCCAGGTGGCCGACCGGCTCATCACCATCGTGCGGGCGACGCCGGGCGCGCATGTGGCGCCCGACGCCCGCCCGATCCGCGACCACTGAACCCGTATCGCTCGGCCGGCTACTTGCGGTTGTAGAGCCGCATCGTCACCGGGCCGAAGACCAGTACCAGCAGGCCGGCCCACCCCAGCGACCAGGCGATCTCTGCGGTCGGCCACTCGCCGGCCATCAACTCGCGTACCGCCGACGACACATGGGTGATCGGGCTGTTGTTGACGAAGGCCTGGAGCCAGCCGGGCATGGTGCTCGGGTCGACGAAGACGTTCGACAGGAAGGTCAGCGGGAAGATCACCATCATGCTGACGCCCATCACCGACTTCTCCGTGCGCAGCAGCAGCCCGAACATCGTCCAGATCCACGAGAAGGCGAAGGAGAAGACCAGGAGGAGGGCGATGCCGGCCGCCACGCCCACCACTCCGCCGTCCGGCCGGTAGCCCAGGATGATGCCGACCGTCAGCATCACCACGGACGCCATGGTGTAGCGCAGCGCGTCGCCGAGGAGATAGCCGACCATCACCGCCGGCCGCCAGATCGGCAGCGTACGGAAACGGTCGAAGACGCCCTTCTCGATGTCCGTGTTGACCGAGACGCCCGTGTACATCGTGATCATCACGACCGACATCACCAGGATGCCCGGCAGCAGGAACTGGATGTACTCGCGCGGGGAGCCGGCCAGCGCTCCCCCGAACAGGTACGTGTACATCAGCACCATCATGATCGGGAACGCGGTGACGTCGAAGAGCTGCTCGGGGACGTGTTTGATCTTGAGGATCGCGCGCCAGCCGAAGGTGAGGGACGCCGAGAGCGCGCTGGGGCGCGGCGGCCGGTCCTTGGTGATGAGCAGCGCGGCGAGCGACTCGGCGCTGACGGGGGCGAGTTCCTTCTCGGTGCTGGTGGTCGCGGTGCTCATGCCGCCGCCTCGCCTTCGGTGGAGTCGGCCGCGGAGCCGGCCGGGGTGTCCGTCTGTGTGTCGTGTCCGGTGAGGGCGAGGAACACCTCGTCCAGGCTGGGCTGTCCCAGGGAGAAGTTGTCGACGGTGATGCCGCGGCGGGCCAGTTCGGCGAGCGCGCGGGCCGCCTGTTCGGCCGCGTTGTCGCCGGTCGACGACCCGACGCGGGCCGTCAGCGCCACCGGATCGGGCTCGCGCTGCACGGTCGCGTCGAGGGCCAGCCGCAGCACCTCCTCCGCCTCCGGCCGCTGGGCCGGATCACGCAGCCGCAGATGGACGGACCCGGCGCCGACAGACGCCTTCAGCTCGCCCTTCGTGCCCTCCGCGATCACCTTGCCCCTGTCGATGACGGCGATCCGGGACGCCAGCTGGTCGGCCTCGTCCAGGTACTGCGTGGTCAGCAGCACGGTCGTGCCCTGGGCGACCACCGCGCGCACGATGTCCCACACCTGGTTGCGGCTGCGCGGGTCGAGACCGGTCGTCGGCTCGTCGAGGAAGAGCAGGTCGGGTGTGTTGAGGATGGACGCGGCGATGTCGATACGACGCCGCATACCGCCCGAGTAGTGCTTGACCTGCTTGCCCGCCGCCTCGCCGAGCCCGAAGGCCTCCAGAAGCTCGGCGGCTCGCTCGCGGGCGGTCCGCTTGTGGTGGCCGAGAAGTCGGCCGAGCAGCACCAGGTTCTCGGTACCGGTGAGGTCCTCGTCCACGGACGCGTACTGGCCGGTGAGGCTCACCCTGCCGCGTACCGTGTCGGCCTCGCGCACCACGTCGTGGCCGAAGACGTGCGCCTCGCCGCCGTCCGGCCTGAGCAGGGTGGCCAGCGTCTTCACGGTGGTCGTCTTGCCGGCGCCGTTCGGCCCGAGGACTCCGTAGACCGTGCCGGTGGGCACGGCGAGGTCGACGCCGTCGACGGCCCGGGTCTCGCCGAACGTCTTCACCAGCCCCGCGGTCTCGATCGCGAGGTCGGGCGCCTCGGCCGCCCTGCCCGCCCTGGCTGCCTGTGGGCTCATGTTCGGGTCCTTCCGGAGTCCTTGCGCGTACGGGGTTACGCGAGGGGAGACCGCCGGCCGGACGGAAACTCATCGCTCGCGCGGCCGCACGTCTGTCCACGGTCTCTCCGCCGGACCCGGACCGCACCTCGTTTTCGCCGCGACGGGGGGTAGCGTCCCCTCATGCATGCGATCACGATTCCCGAACCCGGAGGGCCCGAGGCGCTGGTGTGGGCCGAGGTCCCCGATCCCGTGCCCGGCGAGGGCGAGGTGCTGGTCGAGGTGGTGGCCGGCGCCGTCAACCGTGCCGACATCCTGCAACGACAGGGCTTCTACAACCCGCCGCCCGGCGCCTCCCCGTACCCCGGCCTCGAGTGTTCCGGCCGGATCGCCGAGCTCGGGCCGGGAGTGTCCGGCTGGTCCGTCGGCGACGAGGTGTGCGCACTGCTCGCGGGCGGCGGTTACGCCCAGAAGGTCGCCGTTCCGGTCGGACAACTGCTGCCCGTGCCCGAGGGCATCGACCTGAAGCGGGCCGCGGCGCTGCCCGAGGTGGTCTGCACGGTCTGGTCGAACGTCTTCATGATCTCCCACCTCCGCCCCGGCGAGACCCTCCTCGTGCACGGCGGCTCCAGCGGCATCGGCACCATGGCCATCCAGCTGGCCAAGGCTGTCGGCGCCAGGGTCGCCGTGACGGCCGGGACGAAGGAGAAGCTCGACCGGTGCGCCGAGCTGGGCGCCGACATCCTCGTCAACTACCGCGAGCAGGACTTCGTCGAGGAGCTGAAGCAGGCCACCGACGGCGTCGGCGCCGACGTCATCCTCGACAACATGGGCGCCAAGTACCTGGACCGCAACGTCCGCGCTCTCGCCGTCAACGGACGGCTCGCGATCATCGGCATGCAGGGCGGCGTCAAGGCCGAACTGAACATCGGCGCGCTCCTCACCAAGCGGGCCGCGATCAGCGCGACCTCGCTGCGTGCCCGCCCGCTCGCCGAGAAGGCGGCGATCGTGGCCGCCGTACGCGAGCATGTGTGGCCGCTGCTCGCCGCCGGTCGGGTCCGGCCGGTCGTCGACCGCGAGTTCCCGATGGGTGACGTGGCGGCGGCCCACCGGGTCGTGGAGGAGAGCGGGCACGTGGGGAAGGTGCTGCTGGTGGTTCCGTAGCGGGACCGGGAAGTCCTAGCCGGTCACGTCCTCCGTACGCGCAGCCGCAGTGCCAGGAGGGCGAGGCCGAGGCCGCTGCCGATCAGGACCAGGCCGCTGCCGAGCGGCAGTATCCGCAGCACGGGCCCGGGGACCGTGCCGGGCCGGGCGCCGGTGTCCCGCGGCCCGTCCGGCACGGAGGTGGGCACGGGGGCGGCCGCTGCCTCCTCGTGCGCCGCCTCGTCGGGCGGCGCGGACTCCGGCCGCCCGGGACGCTCCCGCCCCTCACCCGCGGGGCTTCCGGCCCGGGAGGCGTCGGGGGCGGGCCGGGCGACGTACGCGATGTCGTCGTCGTACGGCGGTGTCGTGCCGTGCGGGGAAGCGGCGAGCGTGGGGGCCGCCAGGGCCAGCAGGATGCCGCAGGTACGCAGGGTGCGGAGCCATGGAGTCATGTCGGCGGCCTCCTCCCGCTGCGAAGTCGCCGGCGGCAGTCACCCGTCACCGGGGTTCGACGGGACCAGCCTCACACGCGCCCGTCCGTCCGGCATCCCGGACGGGGAGCCGGGCCGGACCCACCGGCCGCAGCCGCTACCTGGTGCGAGAGAATGACGGTATGGAGATGCCGAGGAACGAAAGGTCGCCGGAGAACCCCCAGATCCTGGTCGTTGGCCAGGACGGGATGGCTCTCGGCGGCGGCGGTGACGACGACTCCCGAGAGATTCCGGTGACGGACATGGTGGAGCAGCCCGCCAAGGTCATGAGGATCGGCAGCATGATCAAGCAGCTGCTGGAGGAGGTGCGCGCGGCTCCTCTCGACGAGGCGAGCCGGGTCCGGCTCAAGCGGATCCACGCCAGCTCGGTGAAGGAGCTCGAGGACGGTCTCGCGCCGGAGCTGGTCGACGAGCTGGAGCGCCTGTCCCTGCCGTTCACGGACGAGGCGATTCCCAGCGACGCCGAACTGCGGATCGCGCAGGCCCAGTTGGTGGGCTGGCTGGAGGGCCTCTTCCACGGGATCCAGACCGCACTGTTCGCCCAGCAGATGGCCGCGCGGGCCCAGCTGGAGCAGATGCGCCGCGCGCTGCCGCCGGGTGTCGGCGGCCACGAGGGAGATGACGACCCGCGTACGGGCGGCCGTACGGGCGGGCCGTACCTCTAGTCCGGTCCGCCCCAGATCTCATGGAGTGGGGCCCGGTGGCCGACCGACCGGCTGCCGGGCCCCGCTCCATGAACAACCGTCGCTCAGGACGGCGGGTAGCCCGTCGAGACGTTCAGCTCGATCACCGGCATGTCCTCCGGATCGACGTCCGCGCCCGCGGAGGGGAACTGGTCCGTGACCTGGTCCTTGCCGAACGTGTTCTCGGCGACCCGCGTGACCTTCATCCGCCAGCCGGCGTCCTGGAAGCAGAGCTTGACCGAGGCCAGGTTCTTGTAGCGGAAGTCGGGCAGTTGGATCTTGTCCGGGTCGGTGTAGGACTCCCGCGCCTCCGAGCACTCCGCCGCGTCGATCGTCTTGCTCGCGTCCGGACCCTTGTACCCCGGTCCGGATCCCGACCCCGACCCCGCTGTCTGCGAGGCCGAGGCACTCGGGGTGCCGCCGGTGCCGGTCCCGCCGCCGTTGTCGGTGTCGTCCCCGCCCAGGTTCAGGGCCAGGAGCAGCCCGCCGACGGCGGCGAGGGCGACGACGATGGAACCCACGATCACCGGGGTGTTGCTCTTCCGTCCGCCTCCGGAGGGGGCCGACGGCGGTGGGGTCGAGGGCGAAGTCGAGAGCGAGTACCCGGCCGGGGGCGTGTGCTGTGCGTACGGGCCGGGCGTCCGGTACCCGGCCTGCTGCGGATAGCCGTACGCCGGGGCCGGTGTCTGCGGGGGCGTGTGCGGAGGTGCGTACGCCGGGGGCGGCGTGGTGCCGTACGGATTCGCGTGCTGGGGGTGCGGTGTCGGCTGGTACGGGGTCTGTACGGAGCCGTGCGGGGCCGGGGTCGCCTGGTCGACCGGCGGGAACACCGCGGAGGCGACGCCCGTGCCGCTCTGCGCCGGGGTGCCCGGGACGATGTTCGGGGCGGCCGGGTGGAGGGAGGCGGCCACGCGCAGGCACTCGTCGCGCATGGCGACGGCGCTCGGGAAACGCTCGTTCGGGTTCTTCTTCAGCGCGCGGGCGACGAGCGCGTCCACCGCCGGGGGCAGCGCGCTGTTGACCGAGGAGGGAGCGACCGGCTCCTCCTGGACATGCGCGTACGCGATCGCAAGCGGTGAGTCGGCGTTGAACGGCAGCCGTCCGGTGACCAGCTGGAACAGCATGATGCCGACGGAGTAGAGGTCGGAGCGGGCGTCCACGGCCCGGCCCAGCGCCTGCTCCGGGGAGAGGTACTGCGGGGTTCCGACGACCATGCCGGTCTGCGTCATCGATGTGACGCCCGACTGCATGGCGCGGGCGATGCCGAAGTCCATGACCTTGACGACACCGCGCTTGGTCGTCATCACGTTGCCCGGCTTGATGTCCCGGTGGACCAGGCCCATCTCGTGGCTGATCTCCAGCGCGGCCAGCACGTCCGCGGTGATCTTCAGCGCCTTGTCGGCGGGCATCGCCCCGAACTGCCGTACGTCCGCGTCGAGAACGGAGCCGAGCGGCTGGCCCTCGACGTACTCCATGACGATGTACGGGGTCATGGTCCCCGCCACATCGTCCTCGCCGGTGTCGAAGACCGAGACGATGTTCGTGTGCGTGAGCTTGGCCACGGCCTGGGCCTCGCGGCGGAAGCGCTCACGGAAGGCCTGCTCACGGCCCAGCTCGGTGTGCAGCGTCTTGATCGCGACCTGTCGGTCCAGGACCGAGTCGTACGCGAGGTGCACCGAGGCCATGCCGCCCTCGCCTAGCAGATCGCGCAGCTGGTAGCGCCCGCCGGCGAGCGCGTGCCCCGCGTACCGGCCGTGTGCGCCGTCCTGGCTCATGTGTCCGCGTCCCCCGTGTTTCGCCACGGCCGTACGTGATCGATCGGCCGATTCCGGGCCAAGTCTGCCGGAGGGCACTGACACGTCAAGCGCGGTGCCCGTTCCGTGACCGTACGGGAAGGAAGCGTCGCGGAAGCGTTACAGGGGCTGTACGGACGGAGTACGGGATTTGCACGCCGATACCCGCAACGGGTTTGATAACCGGTCCGCCCGGGACTCGTACCGGGGTTCCTTCCGGAGCTCTTCCGGGATCGCCTCCCGGATCGGAGGCTTGCGTGGAGGCTGTAGCGTGGCCGACGGAGACCGTAACAACACCGCGCGCACCGCGGGCAGAAACGACGGCGAGGACTGATGGCACAGCAGCGCGCTCAGGGCCCGTCCGACCCCGAGGCGGCTGGCGGCGGTATGTCAGACGCGCCTGAACTGTGGGGCAACGGCGGACTGGTAGGGGACGGCCGGTACCGGCTCACCCACAGACTCGGCCGGGGCGGGATGGCCGAGGTGTTCGCCGCCGAGGACGTGCGCCTCGGGCGGACCGTCGCGGTCAAACTGCTCCGCGCCGACCTCGCCGAGGACCCGATCTCGAAGGCCCGCTTCACGCGCGAGGCCCAGTCGGTGGCCGGGCTCAACCACCACTCGATCGTCGCCGTGTACGACTCCGGCGAGGACAACGTGGGCGGCCAGTCCGTCCCGTACATCGTGATGGAGATCGTCGAGGGGCGCACCATCCGCGACCTCCTCATCAACGCCGAGGCGCCCGGGCCCGAGCAGGCCCTGATCATCGTCTCCGGGGTGCTGGAAGCGCTTGCCTATTCGCATCAGCACGGCATCGTGCACCGCGACATCAAGCCCGCCAACGTGATCATCACCCACGGTGGCGCTGTGAAGGTCATGGACTTCGGCATCGCCCGCGCGCTGCACGGGGCGTCGACGACGATGACGCAGACCGGCATGGTCATGGGCACGCCCCAGTACCTCTCCCCGGAGCAGGCCCTCGGCAAGGCCGTCGACCACCGCTCCGACCTGTACGCCACCGGCTGTCTGCTGTACGAACTCCTCGCGCTGCGGCCCCCGTTCACCGGCGAGACGCCGCTGTCCGTGGTCTACCAGCACGTCCAGGACATTCCGGTGCCCCCGTCACAGGTCTCGGACGCGGCGCCGCCGGAGCTCGACGGGCTCGTCATGCGGTCCCTCGCCAAGGAGCCGGACGACCGCTTCCAGACCGCCGAGGAGATGCGCGGGCTGATCCAGTACGGCCTCCAGATGCTGTACGACCAGGGCAGCCACACCGGTACCTGGAACACCGGGCCCGTCGACATGCACGACGGTCGGCACACTCCCTCGGGGGGCTTCGCCGGCACCGCGGTGATGAACCACCCGGGCGACCAGTCCGGCACCACCCAGATCCCCCAGCAGATCCTGCCCGCCGGGTACGGCGGCAGGGACGACGGCGGCTTCGAGGGGCACGGCAACCGGGGCGGCGGCCGGGGCAAGCTGTGGATACTGGCGTTCTTCGCGGTGATCGCCATCGCGGCGGGCGTTGCCTTGGCCCTGCAGAACGGCAACGGCACGGACGGCAAGACCGGCACCAAGGAGTCGCCGACCACCTCGCAGTCCGAGACGGCCGACGACACCACGGCGAGCCCGACCGACGAGCCCTCCGAGGAGCCGTCGGACACCGCCACGGACGACGGCAGCGGCTCGGACGGAGGGTCCCAGTGGACGCCGTCGGCCACGCCGTCGTTCACGCCGTCCGCCACCCCCTCCACCACGCCGTCGACCACCCCGTCGGACCCGGCGACGAGCGCGGCGCCCTCGGTCACGGCGTCGCAGCCGTCGGACGCGGTGACTCCGTCGTCCGAGACGTCGGGCGACACCGGTGAGGAAGACGGCGGTACGGACGGCGGCACCACCCCCTGACCCGCCGACCGCCCCGCCGGGTGAACGGACCGGCGGCCGGTTGACGGAAAGCAGTCTCCACGCGCGCGTGCGGCCCGGAACGGGCTTCACGCGCGCGTTGCGTTCAGCCGGGGGTCGGCGGCGGCCGGCCCACGCGGGTGTCAGTCCACGAACGCCTCGCACACCGCGTCGTACTCGCGTGTCCACCACACGGCGAGCGCCGAGGCGGCCGGGAACTGGGAGTCGGCGCGGGTGTCCCCCCGCTCGTAGTGCCAGCGCAGCATCCAGAAGTCGTTGAGGCGCTCCCACCACACCCGGTGCACGGCGGCGGCCAGTTCGGAGGGCGTGGCCCCGGCCGTACGCCGGTACGCGCACGCGTACGCCCGTGCCTTGGGCAGGTCGAGCGTGCCGGTGGGCCGTACGAAGAAGATCGCGGCGGCACGTACGGCCTCCTCCGCGCGGGGCCGCACACCGAGCCGGTCCCAGTCGACGATCGCGGCCGGGGCGTCCCCCTTGTAGAGCAGGTTGAACGGGTGGAAGTCCCCGTGCACCCAGCCCACCGAGCCGCCCGGCGGGGGCCGCCGGTCCGCGTGCTGCTCCAGCAGTGCCCGCCGTTCCAGGAGCCGGTGGCGGGCCAGTTCGTCGAAGGCGTCGGTGGGGCGGTGGCGGCGTACGTGGGCCAGGAGGTCGTCGATGAGCGCGAAGGTGTCGGCGGGGTCGGCCGAGAGTGCCTGCGGCGGCTCGGCGGCGGTCCGGGGGTCGTGGGCGTCGTGGGGGTGGGCGTCGGGCGGGTGCGGGGGCTCGACGGTGCTGCGGGGGGCCGGGGTCTTCGCGGGGGCTCCGGCGGGGGCGTGGGCCCGGCTCCGGTCGGTGGACCGGCTCTGCCGGGTGGTGTCCCGACGCCGGGCGACCGGGCCCGGTCGGCCCGTTGCCTCCTCGGGGCCCGCGTGGCCCCGCCCGATGCCGTGCTCGGAGGGCCGCCCCTGACCGGCGGTCGCTTCCTGCGGCGCGGGCTCTCCGGCGACCTGCTCCTCAGGCCGGCCCCCGCCCCGCTCGCCCGGCGTCCGGCCGCGTGTCGGCATCACCCGTTCCAGGCTCGCGTGGACCACGCCCAGCAGCGCGCCCAGCCGGCCGCACTGGACGGTGCTGAGCTGGCCGCCGTGGCGGTGGCGGCCGTCGATCCAGGGGTGCAGGGCGTAGGCATGGCCGCCGACGACGGCGACCGTGCGTCCGTCGCGGCCTGGCAGGGGCGGGGCCACCGGGACGCCGAGATCCGCGAGGCGCTGGGTCGCCCGGTGCTGACGGGCGATCGCGGCGGGATCGGCGGTCTCGGGGTCGAAGTGGTGCTTCAGGAAGTAGTCGCCGCGCGTGGTGGCGAGCCGGTAGCCGCGGTTCAGCAGCCCTTGGTCGACGGGATCGCAGGTCAGCGCGGACCCGGCGGTGTACTGACGGAGGAGGGCGCCCAGCGGGGGCGCATGGGACGCAAGGGGTGGTACAGATGAGCGCGGCACGCGCCAGATGTTAGGGCACGAGCCGGGCGTGTGAGCGGGGCGCTTGTCACAGGCAGTCACAGGTGACCGCGGGCAGTCACGGGCAGTCGGTTTCGATCACGGAGTGCACTGTCGCGAACTGGGGTTCGACTCGGAGGTAGACGGGATCGAAGGGAACGCCGTCCACGGAGCGCGGTGCCGGGCCGAACCGGTCGAGTTCGGCGGCGGTCGGCTCGACGGCGGCGCACTCACCGACGACCTGCACGGACCACGACCCCCTCCGCGCGGAAGGAACATCCGCGCCGTAGGCGACGACACCGCCAGCGCACGCCCGGTGGTACCCGTGACCTCTGTGCAGGCGCAGCAGGACCCGGCCGTCCACGACGATGTGCCGGGCGGAGGCCAGGAAGGGCAACGCGCGCATGCTGGTCGCGACCCGGCCGTGCTCGACCCGGCCGAGAAGATCGGCGGCGCGCTGTTCGTCGGTCGGCATACACCCAGGTTGCGCGCCGGGAGGACGGGCGCACCAGGGGCGCTCGCCCCGAGAAGAGGGGTCTTAGGTCCCGATTCGGCGGGTCACCCCTCGGAAACCTGGCGCTGCCCCTGCTGCTCCGCCTGCATCCGTGCCACGTACGCCGCCGCCTGGGAGCGCCTCTGCATGCCCAGCTTGGACAGCAGCCCGGACACGTAGTTCTTGATCGTCTTCTCCGCCAGGTGCAGCCGTTCGCCGATCTCGCGGTTGGTGAGCCCCTCGCCGATCAGGTCGAGGATCCGGCGCTCCTGTTCGGTGAGGTTCGCGAGCCGCTCGTCGCCCTTCGCCGCGTTTCCGCCGTCCCGCAGCCGCTCCATGACGCGGGCGGTCGCGACCGGGTCGAGCAGGGACCTGCCCGCGGCGACGTCCCGGACGGCCGCCAGTAGTTCATGTCCGCGGATGGCCTTCAGGACGTACCCGGAGGCGCCCGCCATGATGGCGTCGAAGAGGGCCTCGTCGTCGGCGAACGAGGTCAGCATCAGGCACTTGACGCCCGCGTCCTGCGAGCGGATCTCGCGGCACACCTCGACACCGCTGCCGTCCGGGAGCCGTACGTCAAGGACGGCCACGTCCGGGCGGGTGGCCGGAATCCGTGCCAGCGCCTCCGCCGCCGTACCGGCCTCGCCGACCACCTCGATGTCGTCCTCGACCGAGAGCAGTTCGCGGACTCCCCGGCGGACGACTTCATGGTCGTCGAGGAGAAATACGGTGATTTTTCCGGTTTCAGGCACGCGGACAGTCTCACATACCGGCTCTTCCCGTGAGCTGGGTGAGCGGGATAACGTGCCGTTGTTCCGGCCCCCTGCAAGGCTGTGACCAGGGTCCCTTCCCGACTTGCTCAATTTACTTGGATTTCCAAGCAAAATGGCAGGTCAGGGGGGTTTCATAGAAATATGACGCACTGGGTAACGTGATCCTTGCGGGACGCTCGCCGGGGCGCCTGTCACGCCTGTTCCCGGCCGAGCGGCACCCACCCCGTGCACCGGTGTCGGGTACAGGTGACCGCACTGGTTACCCGGCAACCCCGGGGCCGGACCGACGGAGGAGTACACGTGACCGTGGAGAGCACTGCCGCGCGCAAACCGCGACGCAGCGCCGGAAGCAAGACCGGTACCACCCGCACCACCGCCCAGAGCGCCGACGCACCGGCCGTCGACGCCCCTGCCACGGCCGCGAAGCGCGTCACAGCCAAACGCGCAGCCACCAAGAAGCCGGCCGCGAAGCCGGCCGGGACGGGCGCCGATCCGGACCTCGTCCAGCTGCTGACGCCCGAGGGCAGGCGCATCAAGAACGCCGCCTACGACCCGTACGTCGCCGCCCTGACCTCCGACGAACTGCGCGGCCTGTACCGGGACATGGTGCTGACCCGCCGCTTCGACGCCGAGGCCACCTCCCTCCAGCGCCAGGGCGAGCTGGGCCTGTGGGCCTCGCTGCTCGGCCAGGAGGCCGCCCAGATCGGCTCCGGCCGCGCCACCCGCCCCGACGACTACGTCTTCCCGACCTACCGCGAGCACGGTGTCGCCTGGTGCCGGGACGTCGACCCGACCAACCTGCTCGGCATGTTCCGCGGGGTGAACAACGGCGGCTGGGACCCCAGCATCAACAACTTCCACCTCTACACGATCGTCATCGGCTCGCAGACCCTGCACGCCACCGGCTACGCGATGGGCGTGGCCAAGGACGGCGCCGACTCGGCGGTCATCGCGTACTTCGGGGACGGCGCCTCCAGCCAGGGCGACGTCGCCGAGTCCTTCACCTTCGCCTCGGTCTACAACGCGCCCGTGGTGTTCTTCTGCCAGAACAACCAGTGGGCCATCTCCGAGCCGACCGAGCGCCAGACCCGCGTCCCGCTCTACCAGCGCGCGCAGGGCTACGGCTTCCCCGGCGTACGGGTGGACGGCAACGACGTGCTGGCCGTCCTCGCGGTGACGAGGTGGGCCCTGGAGCGGGCCCGCCGGGGCGAGGGCCCCACGCTGGTCGAGGCGTTCACCTACCGCATGGGCGACCACACCACCTCCGACGACGCGAGCCGCTACCGCCACGACGACGAGCGGGTGGCCTGGGAGGCGAAGGACCCGATCGCGCGTCTGCGCACGTACCTGGAGGCCTCAAACCACGCGGATGAGGGATTCTTCGCGGAACTGGAGGCCGAGAGCGAGTCGTTGGGCAGGCGAGTACGCGAAGTGGTCCGTGCCATGCCGGACCCGGACCCCTTCGCGATGTTCGAGCACACCTACGCCGACGGGCACGCGCTCGTGGACGAGGAACGGGCCCAGTTCGCCGCCTACCAGGCGTCGTTCGCAGATGTGGAGGAGGCATGACCATGGCGGCGGAGACAGGGACTTCCAGGGCTGTGACTTCCAAGAGCATGGCCCTGGCCAAGGCGATCAACGAATCGCTGCGCAAGGCCCTGGAGTCGGACCCCAAGGTCCTGATCATGGGTGAGGACGTCGGCAAGCTCGGCGGTGTCTTCCGCGTCACCGACGGTCTGCAGAAGGACTTCGGCGAGGACCGCGTCATCGACACCCCGCTCGCCGAGTCGGGCATCGTCGGCACGGCCATCGGTCTCGCCCTGCGCGGCTACCGCCCGGTGGTGGAGATCCAGTTCGACGGCTTCGTCTTCCCGGCCTACGACCAGATCGTCACCCAGCTCGCGAAGATGCACGCACGCGCGCTGGGCAAGATCAAGCTCCCGATCGTCATCCGTATCCCGTACGGCGGCGGCATCGGCGCGGTCGAGCACCACTCGGAGTCCCCGGAGGCGCTCTTCGCGCACGTGGCGGGCCTCAAGGTGGTGTCCCCGGCCAACGCGTCGGACGCGTACTGGATGATGCAGCAGGCCATCCAGAGCAACGACCCGGTGATCTTCTTCGAGCCGAAGAGGCGCTACTGGGACAAGGCCGAGGTCGATGTCGAGGCCATCCCCGGCCCGCTGCACAAGGCCAAGGTGGTCCGGGAGGGCACCGATCTCACCCTCGCCGCCTACGGCCCGATGGTGAAGCTGTGCCTGGAGGTGGCCAACGCGGCGGCCGAGGAGGGCCGGTCCCTGGAGGTCCTCGACCTCCGGTCGGTCTCCCCGCTCGACTTCGACACCGTCCAGGCCTCGGTGGAGAAGACCCGCCGCCTGGTCGTGGTGCACGAGGCACCGGTGTTCTTCGGCTCGGGCGCGGAGATCGCCGCCCGGATCACGGAGCGCTGTTTCTACCACCTGGAGGCTCCGGTGCTCAGGGTCGGCGGCTATCACGCCCCGTATCCGCCGGCGCGCCTCGAGGACGAGTACCTACCGAGCCTGGACCGGGTGCTCGACGCCGTCGACCGCTCGTTTGCGTACTGAGGAGAGGGACGTGACGACGATGACTGACGCGTCCGTTCGCGAGTTCAAGATGCCCGACGTGGGCGAGGGACTCACCGAGGCCGAGATCCTCAAGTGGTACGTCCAGCCGGGCGACACGGTCACCGACGGACAGGTGGTGTGCGAGGTCGAGACCGCCAAGGCGGCCGTCGAACTGCCCATCCCGTACGACGGGGTCGTGCGCTCCCTGCACTTCCCCGAGGGCACGACGGTCGACGTGGGCATGTCGATCATCGCGGTGGACGTGACCGGCGGAGCCGGCGCCGCGGTGGAGGCCCCGGTTGCGGCCGAGGCCCCCGAGGAGGCGAAGCCACAGGCCCGCCAGCCGGTCCTCGTGGGCTACGGCGTGTCCGTCTCCTCGACCAAGCGCCGCCCCCGCAAGGGCGCCGAGGTCCCGGCCCAGGAGGTCGCGGCGGCTGTCCAGCAGGAGCTGAACGGCCACAGCGGGCGGGCGGAGGCCAACGGGCACGGCGGCCACGGCGCCGCCCTCACCGTCCTTGCGCCGCAGGCCGCGCGTCCGCTCGCGAAGCCGCCGGTGCGCAAGCTCGCCAAGGATCTCGGCGTCGACCTGACGACGGTGACGCCGTCGGGCCCCGACGGCGTCATCACGCGCGAGGACGTCCACGCCGCGGTGGCCCCGGTGGTCCCCGAGCCGGTGCGCACAGAGCCGGTCGCCCCGGTGCTCCCGGCGCCGGTCGCTTCGTACGACGGCACACGGGAGACGCGCGTCCCGGTCAAGGGCGTACGGAAGGCGACCGCGGTGGCGATGGTCGGCTCGGCGTTCACGGCGCCGCACGTCACGGAGTTCGTGACGGTGGACGTGACGCGGACGCTGAAGCTGGTCGAGGAGCTCAAGAGCGCCCCCGACTCGTACGGGTTGGCGGGTCTGCGGGTGAACCCGCTGCTCCTGATTGCCAAGGCCCTGCTGGTGGCGATCAAGCGGCACCCGGACATCAACGCGTCCTGGGACGAGGCGAACCAGGAGATCGTGCTCAAGCACTACGTCAACCTGGGCATCGCGGCGGCCACCCCGCGCGGCCTCATCGTCCCGAACATCAAGGACGCCCACGACAAGACGCTTCCGCAACTGGCGGAGGCGCTCGGCGAGTTGGTGTCCACGGCGCGGGAGGGCAGGACGTCGCCCGCGGCCATGCAGGGCGGCACGGTGACGATCACGAACGTCGGCGTCTTCGGCGTCGACACGGGCACGCCGATCCTCCCTCCCGGGGAGGCGGCGATCCTCGCGGTCGGCTCGATCAAGCTCCAGCCGTGGGTCCACAAGGGCAAGGTGAAGCCGCGTCAGGTGACCACCCTGGCCCTCTCCTTCGACCACCGGCTGGTGGACGGGGAGTTGGGCTCCAAGGTGCTGGCGGACGTGGCGGCGATCCTGGAGCAGCCGAAGAAGCTCATCACCTGGGCGTAGGCACTGGGCGCAGGCACCCGGGCGTAGGCACTGGGGCGCAGTGAGCCGTGACGCACGAAGGGGGCCCACCGGAGTGGGCCCCCTCTGTCATGCGTACGTGCCGGGTGTCAGCCCAGGCGCGCGAAGCCGTAGTTCATCAGCTTCTTCGCGTCCGCCGTGCGGTTGGCGACCGAGGTGGAGGCGAGGACCGTGCCGATGACCGTCTTGCCGTTGCGGGTCGCGGCGAAGACCAGGCAGTACTTGGCCTGCGGACCGGAGCCGGTCTTGATGCCGATGGTGCCGGCGTAGCCGGACAGCAGCGGCTTGTTGGTGTTCTCCCAGCTCATCCAGCGGGTCCCACCGGTCTTGGTGGTGACCTTCTCCTTGAAGTTCTGCGTCTTCACTATCGTGCGGAAGGCGCCGCTCTTCATGGTGTTGCTGGCGAGCTTCGTCAGGTCACGCGGCGTCGAGTAGTTCGAGCCGTTGCCGATGCCGTCGAAGCTGTCGAACTTGGTGTTCGTCATGCCGAGGCTCCGGGCCGTGCTGTTCATCTTGGCGATGAACGACTTCACCCGGGCGTCGCGCGTCGAGCCGGTGCCGAACTTGTCGGCGAGCGCGTACGCGGCGTCGCAGCCCGACGGCAGCATCAGCCCGTACAGCAGCTGGCGGACGGTGACCTTGTCGCCGACGATCAGGCCGGCCGAGGAGGCGGTGTTGGCGACGATGTAGTCGCTGTAGGCCTTCTGGATCGTGACCTTGGTGTTGAGGTTCAGGTTCGCCGTTGCCAGCACGACCTTCGCCGTCATGATCTTCGTGGTGGAACCGGTGGAGAGCTTGGTGTCGGCGGCCTTGGTGTACAGGCTCGCGCCGTTGGCGTTGTTCATCAGATAGCCGCCCTTGGCGACGATCGTCGGAACGGCGGGAGCTGCCTGAGCGGGCGCCGCGGTGAGCGCTCCGGTCGCGAGCACGGCGCCGGTGGTGACCACCACGGCTGCGGCTCTACGAAAACGGATGCCCTGGATGCCGGTTATCAACTTCAATACCCCGATTACGTCTGGATCGTCCGAATGTCCCTGGAGAGCGGCCGAGTTGGCCGAACGGGCGGAACGCCACTCTCGTGTGACTCGTAACTAGCACAGTTGGTTGTGCGCGTGCTGAGGCGGGTTCCCCGATTTTCCCTTTCCGAGGGACGCCGTATGGCTCTCCGTGGTTCCCGCGACCCTTCCTGAGATTGAACTGTTGCCCGCGCGGCAACGTCACGCCCCGAACGGGGATCGGTTCGGGGGTCGGTCCATATGGCGGACGGCTGCCCGCATGGGTACGTGTTGTATCTATGCTGTCGGCATGAGTAGCCCGGCCATACAGCACGTGAAGCAGCCTCCCGCCGCCGAACGCGTCTACGCCCACGTCAAAGAGGGCGTCCTGGACCGCCGTTACGAAGGCGGCACCCTGCTCACCGAGGGCGAACTGGCCGAGGCCGTAGGGGTGTCCCGCACACCGGTGCGCGAGGCGCTGCTGCGTCTGGAGGCCGAGGGGCTGATCAAGCTCTACCCGAAGAAGGGTGCGCTCGTCCTGCCCGTCTCCGCACAGGAGATCGCGGACGTCGTCGAGACCCGCCAGCTGGTCGAGGAGCACACCATCCGCAAGGCGGTGCCCGCCTCGCCCCAACTCCTCGCCCGTCTCACGGAACTGCTCGAACGGCAGCGCGAGCAGGCCGCCGCGGGAGACCTCGCGGGAGCCGCCGTGACCGACCGGTGCTTCCACGCCGAGATCGTCCGCAGCGGGGGCAACGAGATCCTCTCCCGGCTGTACGACCAACTGCGCGACCGGCAGCTGAGGATGGGCGTCGCCGTCATGCACGCCCACCCCGACCGCATCACCAAGACGCTCGTCGAGCACCAGGAGATCCTCGACGCGCTGCGCTCGGGCGATCCGGAGGCGGCGGTCGCGATCGTGCACCGGCACGTCAGCTGGTTCTCCAACCTGGCGCGGGGCGAGGTCCGATGAGCCCCAAGACCCCGGCCGGCACCGGTCGCGGCTCGCTGCCCGGCGATACTCCCCCGGAGGGAGCACCCCCGGGCGGGCGCCGTGCCGTCCTCGTCTGGTCCGTCGGCGTCTCGGTCTACTTCGTCGCGGTCATCTTCCGTACGTCGCTGGGGGTGGCGGGGCTCGACGCCGCCGACCGTTTCCATGTCAACGCGTCCGCCCTGTCCACCTTCTCGATCCTCCAGCTCCTCGTCTACGCGGGCATGCAGATACCGGTCGGTCTGCTCGTCGACCGGATCGGCACGAAGAAGGTGCTGGCCATCGGAGCGGTGCTGTTCACGGCCGGACAACTGGGCTTCGCGTTCTCCCCCTCCTACGGCACGGCCCTCGCCTCCCGCGCGCTGCTCGGATGCGGTGACGCGATGACGTTCATCAGCGTGCTGCGGCTGGGGTCCCGCTGGTTCCCGGCGCGGCGCGGGCCGATGATCGCGCAGCTGGCGGGGCTGGCCGGGATGGCGGGCAACCTGGTCTCGACGCTCGTCCTGGCCCGGCTGCTGCACGGCGTCGGGTGGACGGCGGCCTTCGGGGGCAGCGCGGTCGCGGGAGTCGTCGTCCTGGTGCTGATGCTCGTGTTCCTCAGGGATCACCCGGAGGGGCACGAGCCGGAGCCGTTCCCGCATCAGGGGGCCGCGTACGTACGCCGGCAGATCGCCGCCTCGTGGCGCGAGCCCGGGACGCGGCTCGGGCTGTGGGTGCACTTCACCACCCAGTTCCCGGCGATGGTGTTCCTGCTGCTGTGGGGTCTGCCGTTCCTCGTCGAGGCACAGGGGCTGACGCGGGCGACCGCGGGGGAGCTGCTCACCCTGGTCGTGCTGTCGAACATGGTGATCGGCCTGGTGTACGGCCAGATCGTCGCCCGGCACCACGCGGCTCGGCTGCCGCTGGCGCTGGGCACGGTGGGCGCCACGGCGCTGATGTGGGCGGTGACGCTCGCCTACCCGGCGGTGGCGGGCGCCGAACACGCCCCGATGTGGCTGCTGGTGCTGCTGTGCACGGTGCTGGGTGCCTGCGGGCCCGCCTCGATGCTCGGCTTCGACTTCGCCCGGCCCGCGAATCCGCCCGAGCGTCAGGGGACGGCTTCCGGGATCACCAACATGGGCGGTTTCGTCGCCTCGATGACGACACTGTTCGCGGTCGGTGTGCTGCTGGACGCGACCGGGGACAACTACACCGCCGCGTTCTCGTTCGTGTTCCTGCTGCAGGGGGTTGGCGTCAGCCAGATTCTGCGGTTGCGGAAGCGGGCCGCTCTGCGGGAGTCGGAGCGGTTGGTTGTCAGCAGGGTTTCTACGGTGCACGTTCCGGTGTGAGCGCCGGTTCACAGTGGCCGGTGCTCGGGTGGGCGCCTCTGGGGGCTGCCGCCCCCAGGCCCCCGCTTCGGCCCTGAACGGGCCTCGTCCTCAAACGCCGGACGGGCTGAAATGGGCTGGGATTGCCCGGCCCGCGCTGAAAAGTGCTGCTACGGCGTCACCGCGAAGTGGCGCAGGATCGCTGCCGTCAGGCCCGGGTCGCCCTCCGTCTTGACGCGGTCGGCGACCGCCTCCGGGGTCACCCGGCCGCAGGCCAGGCGGAAGTAGGTCTCCCAGTCGAGGGCGAAGCTGGCGGCGGGGCCGAGGGCCGGGGACGTCTCCAGGGTGCCGCGGCCGTTGATGTCGACGCGGATCGTGCGCAGGAACTCGACGGGACCGTGCACGTCGAAGACGATCGCCGAACTGCGCGGCGCCCCCGCGTCCTTGGCGACGACCTTCGGCAGCGCGGAGAGGAGCATGTCCCGCGCGATGTGCGCGCCGGGCGAGTCCAGGTTGCCGGGCCGGCCGAGGGCGGTGCGCAGGTCCTGCTCGTGCACCCACACGTCGAACGCCCGGTTGCGCATGAGGTCCTCCAGGGCGGTCTCCCGGCCGTAGAGGCCGCGGATCATCGTCCCCGGTTCGCGGGTCTCGTTGCGCAGCTGGCGGTTGCGGCGGATGACCGTGTACTCCAGCTCGGACGTCATCTCGGGGGCCGTGTGGTGCCGCCGTACGTCGACCTGCATCTCCATGTACCGCTGCTGCTCGTTGGTGACGTGGTAGAGGTCGCGCGGGAGCGTGTGGATGGGGCGCGGGTCGCCGAGCATCTCGCACTCCAGGCCGATGACATGGGAGACCACGTCACGGACCGACCAGCCGGGGCATGGGGTCCGGCGGTTCCACTCGCCCTCCACGAGCGGTGACACCAGCTCGGATATCGCGTCGATGGAGTGGGTCCAGGCGTCGGCGTAGGGCTGGAGAGTGGGATGCAGACTCACGGAACGGGACCCCTCGGGCGGTCGGTACGCGGGCAGTGGTGACGGCGGATGACGGCGGGTGTCGACGGCGTTGTCGGCGCTGGTGCCAGTGGCGGTATCGGCGGCGGTGTGGCGTTTCGGTGGGTACGAAGGCGCGGGCGGGATAGCTGTCAGCGGGTGTCTTGGAACGTTAAGTTACGCTGCTGTGCGGCACCCCGGCAGTGCTTTCGTGTGACGATCGTAGGCCCGTGTGAACGGCTCGAATGTCAGGACGGTGGTAGTGTGCGCGCCTCGCTCATCCAGATCGGTGTAGAAGAGGGCGAATCGGTCGAATCGCGCAGACGGCGCGTGGCCTCCCTGGTACGGGACGAGGCCGGAGCCGATCTCGTCGTACTGCCCGAGCTGTGGACGACGGGGGCTTTCGCGTACGAGCGGTTCGCGACGGAGGCCGAGGCGCTGGACGGGCCGACGTACGAGGCGATGGCCAAGGCGGCGAGCGACGCGGGCGTGTGGCTGCACGCCGGGTCGATCCCGGAACGGGACCCCGAGGGGCCTCTGTACAACACCTCCCTGGTCTTCTCCCCCGCCGGTGACCTGGCCGCCGCCTACCGCAAGATCCATCGCTTCGGCTTCGACAAGGGCGAGGCCGTGCTGATGGGCGCGGGCGCGGAACTGGTGACCGTCACTCTGCCCGGGACGACGCTTGGCATCGCCACCTGCTACGACCTTCGATTCCCCGAGCTCTTCCGCGGCCTTGTCGACTCGGGTGCCGAGACGATCGTCATCTCGGCGGGCTGGCCGGAGCGGCGGCGCGCCCACTGGACGCTGCTGGCTCAGGCGCGGGCCGTCGAGAACCAGGCGTTCGTCCTCGCGTGCGGAACGGCTGGTACGCATGCGGGAGTTCCGCAGGCCGGGCACTCGATCGTGGTCGATCCGTGGGGTGAGGTGCTGGCCGAGGCGGGGGCCGGCGAGGAGGTACTGCGGGTCGAGTTCGATCCCGCGAAGGTGGGGGAGACGCGGGAGGCGTTTCCCGCGTTGAAGGATCGGGTGCTGGGGGTTTCGGGGCGCACCTGAGGGGTTTCGCCGGACGGGCTGAAGACGCCGGCCGGGGCTGCGGAGCGAGACCCTCGCGATCCCCTCTCGATCCCCCCTCAATCCTCCCCGCGCTCCTTCTCCGCCAGGTGGATCACGCAGACCGCCACCGCGATCAACAGCGCCGGATCCGCGTCGTCCCGTACGACGTCCACCCCGTACGTCTCCCGGACGCGCAGCCAGCGGCGGGAGATCTGGGCGAGGAGTTCGCCGTCGTAGTCGACCGCGAACTCCCGGTCCAGGATCTTTCCGCTGACGTCCAGTTCCGTGCCGTCCACCAGCGACACCCGGTAGTGGTTGCGCAGCAGTGACAGGCGTTTGCGTCTGATCGTCGCCAACGGGTCGCCGTCCCGCTCGATCACCATCGTGTCCCGCAGGGCGAGCATCTTCTTGTGGATGTCGATCAGCACCCGCCCGTGGGTGTCCTTCAGCTCGAAGGTGTCCCGCAGCCGCATCGCCTTGCCGTCGACCAGGTACACCTTGGTGCCGTGCTGGTCCTCGATCCAGTAGTCGTCGCCGAAGCCGAGCAGCCGGTCGCGTACGAGGAATCTCATGTACTCACCGCTTCCCCGCGCAGGGGTCAGAAACGCCACCTGTACGCCGATGGGGTCCTCGAATCCACCGGCACCCTCGGCGCGGGCGACCGGCACGACCCTGTGGGGCGACCGTCAGCGCTGGTACCGGTCGTCGTCGATCACGGTCGTCGAGGGCGGTATCAGTACCCGCCTGCGCCGGGCCACACTGCGGAACGCCAGGGCGCCGATCACTCCGACGATCATCAGGATGACGCCGACCAGGTCGAGGTTGACCCCTTCCATCTCCCAGTCGGTGGCGAACGTGAGGATGGCTCCCACGGCGATGAGGATGATGCATCCGCCGAGGCTCATGAGTGTTGCCTCCCTGTCCGGTCCGGTCGTACCGGAGGTTCCGGTTGTTCCGGAGGTTCCGGGTGCCCGGACCTGGGACAGGTATGCGTGGTTGCCCGACTACTGTGCCCAACTACCCTTCCAGGAACGCCACGAGCGCGTTGGCCAGCAGGTGCGGGTCGTCGGCGCCGCACAACTCCCGTGCGCTGTGCATCGACAGGATCGCCACACCGATGTCGACCGTCTTGATGCCGTGCCTCGCGGCGGTGATCGGGCCGATCGTCGTCCCGCAGGGCATGGAGTTGTTGGAGACGAAGTTCTGGAACGGGACGCCGGCCCTGTCGCAGGCCGCCGCCCAGACCGCACGGCCCGAACCGTCCGTGGCATAGCGGTTGTTGACGTTGACCTTGAGGATCGGCCCGCCGTTGACGCGCGGATGGTGCGTCGGGTCGTGCCGCTCCGCGTAGTTGGGGTGGACGGCGTGGCCCGTGTCGGAGGAGAGACAGACGGTGCCCGCGAACGCTCTCGCCCTGTCCTCGTACGACCCTCCGCGCGCGAACACCGAACGCTCCAGCACGCTGCCGAGCAGCGGGCCGTCCGCGCCCGTGTCGCTCTGCGAACCGTTCTCCTCGTGGTCGAAGGCCGCGAGGACCGGGATGTACGGCAGCGCCCCGTCGCCGGCGGCGGAGCTCGTCGCCACGGACGCCAGTGCCGCCGCGGCGGCGTGCACGGACAGGAGGTTGTCCATGCGCGGGCCCGCCACCAGCTCCCGGTCGCGGCCCAGGTACGCGGGCGGTTCGATGGAGTGGACCATCAGGTCCCAGCCGGTGACCTCGCCGGACGCGAGCCCGGACTCCTGTTCGAGGAAGGCGATCAGGTCGCCTTCGCGGACATCGTCCGACATGCCCCAGATCGGCTGCAGGTGGCGCTGCTTGTCCAGCTTCAGCCCGTCGGTGTTCACGGCACGGTCGAGGTGGATGGCGAGCTGGGGGACTCGCAGGAGGGGCCGGTCGATGTTCACCAGGCGCGAGGTGCCGTCCCGGAGGGTGAGGCGGCCGGCCAGGCCGAGGTCGCGGTCGAGCCAGGAGTTGAGCAGCGGTCCGCCGTAGATCTCCACGGCGACCTGGCGCCAGCCGTGTCCTCCGAGGTCGGGCTCCGGCTTGACGCGCAGGTTGGGGGAGTCGGTGTGGGCGCCGACGATCCGGAAGGGGGTGTGCGGCGCGGCGCCCTCGGGGACGTACCAGGCCACGATCGCGCCGCCGCGCAGCACGTACTTGCCGCCGCTCCCCGTCGCGGAGCCCGCCGATGTCTCCGCGTCCCAGGCGTCCGTCTCGGCGACCTGACGGAAGCCGGCCTTCTCCAGCCGCTCGGCGGTGTTCGCCACGGCGTGGTACGGCGACGGACTCGCCGCCAGGAAGGACATCAAGTCGTCGGTGTGGCCGCGGTCGAAGCGGTGGGGTGCGCTCATGGGGTTCACCTTAACGACGTAATAGCGCCCGCTCCCTGGGATGGTGAGCGGGCTCTCGTAACGGGGCTGTGAAGGCCGGACAACTGGCCGGTGAGTCAGTTATCGGACACCGGACGGACCGTGGGGTTGTGTCCTGGTTCAGCAGGACGGCGGCCCGCCCCGGAAGTGGATCCGGGTGCGGGCCGCCGTGCCTGGTCTGCTGTGTGCGTCGGACGCGTACGAAGGGCGCGAAGGTCGCGAGGGATACGAAGTGTGCTTAGAAAGCCGCCTCGTCCAGGTCCATCAGGTCGAGGTCCACGCCCGCCGCGAGCTTGCGGGCGCCGGTGACGCCCGGGAGGACGTTGGCGGCGAAGAACTTCGCCGCCGCGATCTTGCCCGTGTAGAACGGGACGTCCTTCGCCGACGCCGTCCGCAGCTTCTCGGTGGCCACCGCGGCGCCCTTGAGGAGCAGGTAGCCGACGACGACGTCGCCCGAAGCCATCAGCAGGCGGGTGGTGTTGAGGCCCACCTTGTAGATGTTCTTGACGTCCTGCTCGGTCGCCGCGAGGTCCGTCAGCATCAGGCCGACGATCGCCTCCAGCTCGACGGCCGCCTTGGCGAGCTGCTCGCGCGCCACTGCCAGGTCCTCGCCGCCCGTGCCAGGCGCGAGGAACTTCTTGATGTCCTCGGCAAGGGAGTTGAGGGCCGCGCCCTGGTTGCGGACGATCTTCCGGAAGAAGAAGTCCTGGCCCTGGATCGCGGTCGTGCCCTCGTACAGGGTGTCGATCTTGGCGTCGCGGATGTACTGCTCGATCGGGTACTCCTGGAGGAACCCGGAGCCGCCGAAGGTCTGGAGCGACTGGGCGAGCTGCTCGTAGCCCTTCTCGGAGCCGTAGCCCTTCACGATCGGGAGCAGGAGGTCGTTCATGGCCTCCAGGGCGGCGGTGTCCTCGCCGGCCGCCTCCTTGACCTGGATGTCGTCCTGCACGGCGGCGGTGTGCAGCACCAGCGCGCGCATGCCCTCGGCGTACGCCTTCTGCGTGATCAGCGAGCGCCGGACGTCCGGGTGGTGGGTGATGGTGACCTTGGGCGCCGTCTTGTCCATGAAGTTGGCGAGATCCGGACCCTGGACGCGCTCCTTGGCGTACTCCAGGGCGTTGAGGTAGCCGGTCGACAGCGTCGAGATGGCCTTCGTGCCGACCATCATGCGGGCGAACTCGATGATCCGGAACATCTGGCGGATGCCGTCGTGCTTGTCGCCGATCAGCCAGCCCTTGGCCGGGTGCCGGTCGCCGAAGGTCATCTCGCAGGTGTTGGACGCCTTGAGGCCCATCTTGTGCTCGACGTTCGTCGCGTACACGCCGTTGCGCTCGCCCAGCTCGCCGGTCTCGAAGTCGAAGAGGAACTTCGGTACGAGGAAGAGGGACAGGCCCTTGGTGCCGGGGCCGTGGCCCTCCGGGCGCGCGAGGACGTAGTGGAGGATGTTCTCCTCCATGTCGTGCTCACCGGAGGTGATGAACCGCTTCACGCCCTCGATGTGCCAGGAGCCGTCGTCCTGCTGGACCGCCTTCGTACGGCCGGCGCCGACGTCCGAGCCGGCGTCCGGCTCGGTGAGGACCATGGTGGAGCCCCAGGTCTTGTCGACCGCGATCTGGGCGATCTTCTTCTGTACGTCGTTGCCCTCGTCGAAGAGGATGCCGGCGAACGCCGGGCCGGAGGCGTACATCCACACGGCCGGGTTCGCGCCGAGCAGCAGCTCCGCGTACGACCAGATCAGGGAGCGGGGGGCGGTGGTGCCGCCGATCTCCTCGGGCAGGCCGAGACGCCAGTACTCCGAGTCCATGAAGGCCTTGTAGCTCTTCTTGAAGGACTCCGGTACGGGCGCGGTGTTCGTCTCGGGGTCGAAGACCGGCGGGGTGCGGTCGCCGTCCGTGAAGGACTCCGCCAGCTCGTTCTCCGCGAGGCGCGTCATCTCCCCGAGGATGCTCTTGGCGGTGTCCGTGTCCATCTCCGCGAACGGACCGGTGCCGTACAGCTTGTCGCGCCCGAGGACCTCGAAGAGGTTGAACTCGATGTCGCGGAGATTCGACTTGTAGTGCCCCATGGCGACTGCTCCGTAGAGAGATCGGCGAGGCACTGGCTCCTCGCGCCTAATTCGTACCGACTAGTAGCTACCTTCCCACGATGATGCTACCCGCCGGTAATAAGACGCAACCCCAACCTGTCGTTTGTGACGCGTTACGCGCCAGAAGCCTTACAGCCGGTCTAGACCGGAACGGTGAGCGTGGCCGTGTATCCCTTGTCCACGCTGCCTTCCATGGCCGCCAGCTGCTGGTCGTAGCCGTCGCTGAAGATGCCGTCCTTCTCCAGGGAGACCTGGCTGAGGTTCTGGACGCTCTGGCTGTAGCCGTCCGTCGCGTACACCGTCTCGCAGACGTCCTTCGGGAACGCCAGCTGCGAGGTGTTCGTGATCGACGTGGCCGCGGTCGCGTCCTCCAGGCTGCCGTAGACCTCGAAGTGGATGTGCGGCCAGCGGCCCGCGTAGCAGGCCGGGAAGATGCTCGTGAAGGTCACCTGGCCCTTGTCGTCCGTCTCCTGGACGCCCCGGAGGTAGTTCTCGTCGGTGACTCCGTCCGAGTAGAGGGAGTAGTTGCCCTCGCGGTCGCAGTGCCACAGGTAGACCGCGGCGCCCGTCTTGGGCGTCCCACAGCCGGAGGCCGCGTCGACGACGGTGAGCGTGATCGTGAGCGGCACGCCCTCGGCCTTGCCGCCCGCCGAGTCCCCGAAACTGGACGTGATGTCGCTGCGGACGACCCCGCTCTCCTTGAGCACGTTCACCCCGTTCGAACCGTCGCCCGGGTAGGGGCCGGCGGTCTCGTTCGGGATGGTCGCGCACTCGGCGGACGAGGACGAGGAGGCCGTGCCGCTCGACGAGGTGTCGGAGGCGGCGGCGGAGGACGTGGAGTCGTCGTCGGCGCTGCAGCCCACCAGCGGCACCAGACTCGCGCCGGCCAGCAGGCGGATCATGCGGCGACGGGCGAGGACGGGGAGGTCGTAGGAGAGGCCCCTGTCGTGCTCGTGGACCTCGTGGTCGCCGTGGTCCGCCTGGGCGTGGTGCCCGTGTCCGCTCATGGCCGTCTCCCTCTGTCTGCGCCCGCCGGGTATTACCCGGACTTTGCCGCTGCCTGATCATTCCTTTGTCGAAGTCGACGGTATGAGCGCCCGCTGTGGCAAACCAGGGCCGCACCTGTGGACTCCCCATGGGACGGTCCGGCCGCGTCGGCCGCAAGCAGGGGACCGGGCCGCCCCCACTCGGCCGCGCTCTCGGTACTCTTGCGCCCATGTACGGCTATGACCAGAACGCCGCCGGGGCGCAGCAGCAGTACGCCCAGCCGCAGCAGCAGATGCCGGGCGGGTACGGCCAGCAGCCGCCGCTGTACCCCGAGCCGTCCCCGCCGTCCCTGGCGGACGCGGTGCGCGCTTTCACGACGGGCTCACTGTCGGCCGAGGACTTCCAGCAGGTCTTCGCCACGTCGAAGGTGTACTGCCCGCGCGGCGACAACCCCGGGTTCCTGGCGCTGCACAACACCCAGCAGCCGGTGATCCCGATGTTCACCTCCCTGAAGGAGCTGCGCCGCTACGCCGGCAAGGAGTCCAAGTACTTCGTGATCACCGGCGCCGAGGTCATCGACCTGCTGCCCACGGGCTACGGCTTCGTCGTGGACATGGAGGGCGAGCACCGCATGGTGTTCGACGCCAAGGCGGTCGAGCAGATGGTGGAGTTCGCGATGCGCAGGATGTACGGCTGAGGATCGCCGCCGCCGCTCCCTCTGCTCCCCGCGTGCCGCAAACCCCGTCCCCCGCGCCGAAATCGTTGTCTTCCGCGCTGGAAATCCCCTCTGTGATTGTCACAGGCATGCCATAGGGTTCCTTCTGGCAGCCGCGCCCCACTGGCCACCGCTTCCGGCGGTCGCGCCTGGGTGTCGCGCGGCGCTCTCAGCTCCCGGTGATGCCGGGTTCCTTGTGGGGGGTTCATTACTGTGCGCATGCGCAGCACTTCGACCGCGACGGCGCTCGCGGTTCTCTTCAGTTCGGTGGCACTGAGCGTCGCCACCACCGGTACGGCCTCGGCGGCCGTCGCCACCGTGCAGTCGCCCGGGGGCATCGTCGCGGACGCGATCCTGAAGCGGGTCTTCGTCGGCGACAGCGGCAACGGCCGTGTAGTGGCGGCGAGTTACTCGGGCGCCGTCGTCGACACGGTCGGCGGCCTCGGTTCCGTCGCCGACCTGGCACTGTCCGACGACGGACGCACCCTGTACGCGTCCCTGCCCGCGCGGCACCAGATCGTGGCCCTCGACCCGGCCACCCTGAACATCAAGGCCCGCTACTCGATTCCCACCGACACCGGCCCGCGCTACCTCGCCTTCACCGGCGGCAAGCTCTGGTTCAGCTACGGCGACCAGTGGGACGGCGACCTGGGCTCGGTCGACCCGAACTGGACCGAGACCCCGGACCCGACACCGACCCCGACGGCCGTCCCGACCTCCGAGCCGCCGACCGTCGAGCCGACGGCCCCGCCGTCCCAGCCGCCGACGTCGCCCGCACCGGACCCGTCCGACGACCCGAGCACGGAGCCGTCCGCGGAGCCCACGACGGAGCCGTCGCCCGATCCCTCGGCCGAGCCCACGTCCCCCACCCCGTCCCCGGAGACCTCGGCCGACTCCTCGTCGGACCCGTCCGGCTCCTCCGACTCGTCCGCCGCGGCTCGGGTGGCCGTGGCCGAGGCCGGCCCGGTGTCGATGGAGCAGTTCCCCGCGGGCAACATCGGCATCCATGGCCAGGGGCTCCTCGACGCGAGCGCGTCGGCGCCAGGTCTGCTGGCCGTCGGTCAGACCGGCTTGTCCTCGGACTCGATGGCCGTCGTGGACGTCTCGGGTCGGACGCCCGAGCTGACCGCCTGGTATCAGGCGGACTACACGCTCAACAGCGGCATCGGTGACATCGACCTCGTCCCCGGCGCCGCGCAGGTACTGGTCAACGGCACGGACCGGGACGCCTACGCGAACGGTTCGTTCACCAAGGCGGGCGCCTACCCGGGCGGCCAGAGCGCCGACATCGCTCCGAACGGCCTGATCGCCCAGGTCACCGGCACCAAGGTGGCCGTCTACCGGCCGAACGCCACGAGGTCGCTCCGTACGTACCCGACCGGCACGTACGGCACCGCCGACCTGGCCTGGGCACCCGACTCCTCGCGGATCTTCGCCGTGGTCGGTACCGGCAGCGGCTACACCCTCAAGGTGCTCACCGACCCGACGAAGAACGTCCCGACCCTGACGGTGAACGCTCCGTCGAACGCCACCCGCGCCAAGAAGCTCACGGTCTCCGGAAAGCTCTCGGCGACGGTCGCGCTGCCGGCCGGCGTCAAGCTGAGCGTCACCCGCACCGACCTGGAGACCCCGAACGGCAGGGCACTGCCGTCGGTCACGGTGAAGTCGGACGGCACGTACTCCTTCACCAACACCCCGCCCGTCGGCGGCACGGTCACCTACAAGGTGGCGTACGCCGGTGACGCCGCGCACACGCCGGTCGCCGTCTCCGACAAGGTCGCGGTCTCCCGTACGGCGACGACGCTGACCCTGAACAACAACAAGAAGCTCTACAACTACGGCACCGACGTCAGGTTCACCGCACACCTGGGCCGGACGTACAAGAACCGCACGGTCGAGATCTGGGCCGACCCGCACGGCAGCGACAGGCCGAAGAGGCTGGTCAAGACCGGCAAGGTCAACTCCGCCGGAAACCTCACCGCGACCGTCGACATGACCCGCGACACGAACGTCACCGCGGTCTTCAAGGGTGACGCCCGCTTCGCGCCGAAGACGGTCAAGGTCACGGCGAACGCGCGGGTGCGGATCTCCACGGCCGTGTCCCGGCACTACAAGACCGCCAAGATCGGCTCGACCTCGTACTACTGGTTCCACAAGAACACCAACCCGGTGCTGACGACCTCGATGCCCTACTACCCGGGCCGTCAGCAGCGCTTCGACCTTCAGGTGTACTTCGAGGGCACGTGGTACTCCGCCGAGTCCCAGTACTTCGCGCTCGCCACGAACGGCAGGTCGGCGGTGGAGCTCGTGGCGCCCGGTGAGTCGGGCATCCGGGCCCGGGTACGGTCGGCGTACATCGACGGCGCCTCCGGCGACAACGTGAACTCGACGACGTTCGGATCCTGGAAGTACCTGTACTTCAGCAACTAGTACCGCGCGTACCGGCCGGCCCCGGTCGGCTGAGGAGGCCCGGAGGGAATGCCCTCCGGGCCTCCCCTGTTAGGGGTAGCAGGAAGTTCAATAATCAACTAAACTGGCCGCACAAGGAGGTCCCGACATGCCTGCAGTGACCGTCGAGAACCCGCTGACCCTGCCCCGTGTGGCCGCTCCGGCCGACGCCGTGGCGCGTCCCGTGCTCACCGTGACGACCGCGCCGAGCGGTTTCGAGGGTGAGGGCTTCCCGGTGCGCCGGGCGTTCGCCGGGATCGCCTACAAGCACCTCGACCCGTTCATCATGATGGACCAGATGGGTGAGGTGGAGTACGCGCCGGGTGAGCCCAAGGGCACGCCCTGGCACCCTCACCGCGGCTTCGAGACCGTCACCTACATCATGGACGGGATCTTCGACCACCAGGACTCGCAGGGTGGCGGCGGCACCATCACCAACGGTGACACCCAGTGGATGACGGCCGGCTCGGGCCTCCTCCACATCGAGGCTCCCCCGGAGTCCCTCGTCATGTCCGGAGGCCTCTTCCACGGTATCCAGCTGTGGGTGAACCTCCCGGCCAAGGACAAGATGATGGCCCCGCGCTACCAGGACATCCGAGGAGGTCAGGTCCAGCTCCTCACGTCCCACGACGGAGGCGCGCTCCTGCGCGTCATCGCCGGTGAGCTGGACGGCCACGAGGGCCCCGGTATCACCCACACCCCGATCAGCCTGGTCCACGCCACGCTGGCCCCGGGCGCGGAGGTCACCCTCCCCTGGCGCGAGGACTTCAACGGCCTGGCGTACGTCCTGGCGGGCCGCGGCAGCGTGGGTGTGGACCGGCGCCCGGTCCACAAGGGCCAGACCGCGGTCTTCGGCGCGGGCTCGTCCCTGACGATCCGCGCGGACGAACTGCAGGACGCGAACAGCCCGGACCTGGAGGTCGTACTCCTCGGCGGGCAGCCGATCCGTGAGCCGATGGCCCACTACGGCCCGTTCGTGATGAACACACGGGCGGAGCTTGAGCAGGCGTTCGAGGACTTCCAGAAGGGTCGGCTGGGAACTGTGCCGGCTGTGCATGGAATGTCCGAGGGTGGCCTGTAGACCGTAGGAAATTTCAGTACTGTACGAACGGGCCCGAAGCCGCAACCTTGTTTTGCGGCTTCGGGCCCGTCTGTCTTCGGCGCTACTGGACTACGGCAGTACGTAGAACGGAGTGTCGTCCGGAGTGCGGCCGGCCTCGCGTACGCATCCCTGCTCGGACAGCAGTTCCAGGCTGTGGCGGACGCGGTCCGGGGAGAGCTCGGTGTGTACGGAGATCTCCTCCACGCTGTAGTTGGCGCCGCCGTGCAGCAGGGCCGGGGCCAGGTGGGCGGCGACCTTGTGGACGTCCTCGGTGACGACGAGGTTCCTGGACTTCCAGTTGGACAGGAGCTGTTGGGGTGTCAGCTCCGGGGCCTGGACGGGGCGGGTGAGGTCGCCGGCGCGGCGGAGGGTCTGGGTGAGGTCCCTGAGCATGTCGACGATCACGTTCTGCTTGGTGTCGATCTGACGCAGGGTTTCGTCCTGGCGGTCGACGCGCTCTTCGAGACGGACGAGGGCGTCGGCGAGTTGCTGGGGGACCGCGTAGGCGGTGACGGTGGTCGGGGTGGGTTGCAGGGTGGCCGGTTCGAGGGAGTAGGAGCCGTCGCGCTGGATGGTGGCGATGACTTCTGAGGCCCAGGCCTTGAACGGCTGTGCCGACGGTTTGGTACAGCCGTTGACCAACCGGATCAGACCTTGGAGGTCCACGAGATTCATGTCTCGGCGCCACTCCCGACCTGCGGGAACACTGAGACCGTGCCCTCCAGTTACGGTCTCGAGAGTCTCTCGGTGCTCTGTGGGGACATGGTCCGCCAGAGTCTTCCTGGGGTTCGTGTACCCCAGCTTGTTGAGTACGTCCGTCGCGGGAAACCAGTGCGTCCCGTCCGGCATCGTCAGCCTCCGTACCCGCGCCCCCGTGGCCGCGTACACGAAGTCGTTGATGTCGATCGCGTCTTTGCGCGTGTTGTTCTGCTCGTACATCGAGCATCACCTCCGCCTCGGAAGGTAGGCAGGTGGAGGAGCAACGCGCGTCCATAGCAAGCTTGTTCATTCATTAGGGGGATACGGGCGCACCGATTTTGACGCCAGGCCGCGCCCTCGCGCCCGCAACCCCACCCGGGCCTCCCCCGCCGCCTGCAACGTCACCGCCGCCGTCACCGGCATCTCCGCGGTCGGCGCCTCGACGTCGTACTCGCGGAGCAGTACCGCCAGGGCCAGGACCGACTCCAGCATCGAGAAGTGGCGGCCGATGCACGCGCGGGGGCCGCCGCCGAAGGGGAGCCATGCGTAGCGGTGGCGGGCGGTCTCCTGGTCGGGGGTGAAGCGGTCCGGGTCGAAGCGGTCGGGGGTGTCCCAGTGGGCCGGGTGGCGGTGGGTGACCCAGGGCGAGATGAGGACGTCCGCGCCCGCCGGGATGATGTGGCCGTCGATCTCCGTCTCTGCCACCGCCCGCCTGCCCATCAGCGGCGCGGCCGGATACAGGCGCATCGTCTCCTTCAGGACCTGTGTCAGGTACGGGAGTCGGTCAACGGTCGCCGCCGTGTACGGCTCCCCCGGCGGCAGCGCGTCGATCTCCTCCTGGACCCGGGCCCTTGCCTCGGGGTGGCAGGCCAGGAGGCGGAGTGCGAAGGCCAGTGACGTCGCCGTCGTTTCGTGGCCCGCCAGCAGGAACACCAGGACCTGGTCGCGGAGTTCGGTGGCGTCGAGGCTGCCGTCCTCCTCGTTCTGTGCCTGGGAGAGGAGGGAGAGCAGGTCGGCCCCGGCTGCCTCGTCGGCTGCTTCGCTCCCGTTGCTCCGGCGCGTCGCGATGATCCGGTCGCAGACCTCGTACACCGCCCGGGTCGCCGCCTCCGCACGCCTGTTGGACGGTGTGGGCCAGGTGCGCGGGAGCCGGATCGGGGCGTAGGCCCGCCCTGCGATGTACGCGCTGATGACCGGGAAGTTGGCGTGGATGACGTCCACCGCGGCCTCGACATCCGCGCCGAACAGGACCCGGGAGACCGCGCGCATCGCCAGCCGGTCCATCTCCCGTACGACGTCCACGTCGGGCGTGTTCCGCCAGCGTTCCGCTGTCGCCTCGGCCTCGCCGATGATCGTCGCGGCGTAACCGTCGACCCGCTTTTTGGTGAACAGGGGCTGGATCAGACGCCGTTGGCGGAGGTAGACGTCGTCCTGGCTGGTCAGGAGGCCGTTGCCGCCGGTCTGGCGGATCTCCTCGTAGAAGACGTTGTCCTTGCGGAAGTTCGCGGCCTGCGTGGCCAGGACCTGCTGGGCGCCCTCGGGGGAGAAGACGCAGTACATGACCGTACGGAGACCGGGCGGGCCTGCTGCCAGGCGGACCACGTCGCCGTGTTCTCGCTGGGCGCCGACGAAGGTGCCGAGCGGATCCCTGCGGAGGTCCAGGGCCGAGCCCAGGAGGGGGTGGCCGGTGGGGCCTGGGAAGGGAGCGGTGGTGGACGTGGTCCCGGGTACGGTCCTGCGGACGGTGCGTGTGACGGCCATAGTCGTATCATCCGCATTTCTGGGCGCCCGGGGTGCCCGTTCGCGCTAGACCTCCTTCTCCGTCTCCCTCTTCTCCCTCTTCTCCGTTCCGTCCTCCTCGTGCGGCCTCTCGTACAGCTCGAACCAGATGCTCTTGCCCTCGCCCCGCGGGTCCACCCCCCAGGAGTCCGCGAGCATCTCGATGAGCATCAACCCCCGGCCGGACGAGGCCAGTTCGCCCGGGCGGCGTTTGTGGGGGAGGTCGTCGCTCACGTCCGTGACCTCGACGCGGATGCGGCGCGCGCCGGGGGCGCCCGTGACCTCGGCGATTACCAGGGCGTCGGCGTCCGTGTGGACCAGGACGTTGGTGGCCGTCTCGGAGACCAGGAGGACCGCCGAGTCGACCTGGTCGGGACAGGGCCAGTCGTGGAGCTGTTCGCGGAGTTGCTGGCGGGCCACGGCGACGCGCTCGGGTTCCGCCTGGGCGATCGTCAGCATGGTGCGCCGGACGGTGGGGCGTGCTGACGGTGGCTGGGTGCCGTCGGTGGCGCACTCGCCGGGGCGGCTCAGGAGCAGCAGCGCTATGTCGTCCTCGCGGCGGTCGGCCAGCGGGCCCGTGGTGTGGTGGGAGGACGGGCCGTGCACGGCCTGGACGAGGGCGTCGGCCAGTTCCTCCAGGTCCTCGGCCTTGATGTCTCCCTTGTGTTCCTCCAGGGTCGCCCGGATGCGCTGCCAGCCCGTGTCCAGGTCGTGGCCGCCGGTCTCGATCAGGCCGTCGGTGCACAGGAGCATGGTCTCGCCGGGTTCGAGGGCGAGGAGGGTGGTGGGGTAGTCGGCGTCCGGGTCGATGCCCAGGGGGAGGCCGCCTGCCGTCGGGCGGGTGAGTACCGTGCCGTCCGCCATACGGATCGCCGGGTCCGGGTGGCCGGCTCGGGCGATCTCCAGGACGCCGGTCGCGGGGTCGACCTCGACGTACAGGCAGGTCGCGAAGCGCAGATCGCCGCCGACCGTGCTGTTCGCGGAGTGGGTGATGCCGTGCAGGAAGCGGGAGGCGCGGGAGAGGACCGCGTCGGGGCGGTGGCCCTCGGAGGCGTAGGCGCGCAGCGCTATGCGCAGCTGGCCCATCAGGCCGGCGGCGCGGACGTCGTGGCCCTGGACGTCGCCGATGACCAGGGCGAAACGTCCGCCGCCGGGCAGCGGGATCATGTCGTACCAGTCGCCGCCGACCTGGAGACCGCCGCCGGTCGGTATGTAGCGGGCGGCGACCTCCATGCCGGGTATCTCGGGGCCGAGGGTCGGCAGCATCGAGCGTTGCAGGCCGTCGGTCAGTTCGCGTTCCGACTCGGCCACGCCCGCCCGGGAGAGGGCCTGGGCGAGCATGCGGGCGACCGTCGTCAGGACCGAGCGTTCGTCGGGGATGAAGCTGACCGGGTAGGCGAAGCCCGCCATCCAGGCGCCCATCGTGCGGCCCGCGACCGTCAGTGGCAGGAACGCCCAGGACTGCCGGTCGAACACCTGGGCGAGTGGCCAGGCGGTGGGGTAGCGGGCCTTGTAGGCCTCGGGGGAGGACAGGTAGACGGCCCGGCCGGTGCGGACCACCTCGGCGGCCGGGTAGTCGGTCTCCAGAGGCATGTGGGAGAAGGGGCGCTCGTCGCCGGGGCGCTGGCCGTGGTGGCCGATGACGGTGAGTCGGTCGCCCTGGACGCCGAAGACGGCGAGGCCGTCCGGTGAGAATCCCGGCATCGACAGGCCGGCCGCGACCCGCAGCACCTCCTCCGTGGACCGCGCCTCGGCCAGCGCCCGGCCCGCGTCCAGCAGGAACGCCTCCCGGGAGCGCCGCCAGTCACCGGTGACGGGGGTGCGCGCGGCGGTGGCGGGCGAGGGCTCGGTGACCTCCTGGAGGGTGCCCATCACGTCGTACGCCTTGCGAGCGGTGTCGAAGGTCGGCTTCGCGCGGCTGCGTGCGGTACGGATGACCCGGCCCTGCTCGTCCATGACGCGGACCCGGACCTCGGCGATGCTGTCCTCGGCGACGGCGAGCTGGATGACGCCGACGATCTCGTTCCAGTCGACCGGGTGGAGACGGGCCCGGGTCGCGGCCTCCGTGAGGGTGGTCGGCTCGGCGGGCAGGCCGAGCAGGCGGGCCGCCTCGGCGTCGAGCGTGACCAGCTGTGTGGCTGTGTCCCAATGCCACATGCCGGTTGCGAGGGCGACCAGGACGTCCCCCACGGCGGGCAGGGGCTCACCAGTGCGCATTGACCTACTTTATGGAGAGGTGATCGCAGCGTGCCACCCAAGCTGTACGGGGCACCCTGTGGAAGAGCGGTACAGGCTACGCCTGCGAACAAATGCGGGGAAGCGGTCTCGGGGCGGCCGGTACCCTGGGTCTGTGTTTTCGGAGGTTCGGTGTTTCACGTGAAACACCGAACCCTTCGCCGGCACAGACCCCGATCCCCGATCTGCGAAGGCTGGATGAACGACGATGCATCGGTACAGGTCCCACACCTGCGGCGAGCTCCGCGCCTCTGACGTCGGCAGCGACGTCCGGCTGAGCGGCTGGCTGCACAATCGGCGCGACCTGGGCGGCATCCTCTTCATCGACCTGCGCGATCACCACGGCATCACGCAGCTCGTCGCCCGCCCCGGCACGCCCGCCTACGAGGCCCTCGACAAGGTCTCCAAGGAGTCGACCGTCCGTGTCGACGGCAAGGTCGTCTCGCGCGGTGCGGAGAACATCAACCCCGAGCTGCCCACGGGCGAGGTCGAGGTCGAGGTCGGCGAGGTGGAGCTGCTCGGCGCCGCCCAGCCGCTGCCCTTCACGATCAACGCCGAGGACGGGGTCAACGAGGAGCGGCGCCTGGAGTACCGCTTCCTGGACCTGCGCCGCGAGCGCATGCACCGCAACATCATGCTGCGTACGGCCGTCATCTCGGCGATCCGGCACAAGATGACCGCGCTGGGCTTCAACGAGATGGCCACGCCGATCCTCACGGCGACCTCCCCGGAGGGTGCCCGCGACTTCGTCGTGCCGTCGCGCCTCAACCCGGGCCGGTTCTACGCGCTGCCGCAGGCCCCGCAGCAGTTCAAGCAGCTGCTGATGATCTCCGGGTTCGACCGCTACTTCCAGATCGCGCCCTGTTTCCGTGACGAGGACGCGCGTGCGGACCGTTCGCCGGGCGAGTTCTACCAGCTCGACGTCGAGATGAGCTTCGTCGAGCAGGAGGACGTCTTCCAGCCGATCGAGCGGCTGATGACCGAGCTGTTCACCGAGTTCGGCAAGGGCCGCGAGGTCACCTCGCCCTTCCCGCGCATCCCGTTCCGCGAGTCGATGCTGAAGTACGGTTCCGACAAGCCGGACCTGCGCGCCCAGCTGGAGCTGGTCGACATCACCGATGTCTTCGCGGGCTCGGAGTTCAAGGCCTTCGCCGGTCAGCACGTACGTGCTCTGCCGGTGCCGGACGTGGCGTCGCAGACCCGGAAGTTCTTCGACCAGCTGGGTGACTTCGCCGTCACGCTGGGTGCGAAGGGCCTGGCCTGGGTGCGCGTGACCGAGGACGGTTCGCTGTCCGGGCCGATCGCGAAGTTCCTCACCGAGGAGAACGTCGCAGAGCTGACCAAGCGGCTCTCGCTGGCCCCCGGTCACGCCGTGTTCTTCGGCGCGGGCGAGTTCGACGAGGTCTCGAAGATCATGGGCGCGGTGCGGGTCGAGGCCGCCAAGCGTGCCGGGCACTTCGAGGAGAACGTCTTCCGGTTCTGCTGGATCGTCGACTTCCCGATGTTCGAGAAGGACGAGGAGACGGGGAAGATCGACTTCTCGCACAACCCGTTCTCGATGCCCCAGGGCGGCATGGAGGCCCTGGAGACCCAGGACCCGCTGGACATCCTGGCCTGGCAGTACGACATCGTCTGCAACGGTACGGAGCTGTCGTCCGGCGCGATCCGCAACCACGAGCCCGACATCATGCTGAAGGCGTTCGGCATCGCGGGCTACGACGAGGAGACCGTCGAGCGCGAGTTCGCCGGTATGCTCCGCGCGCTCCGCTTCGGCGCCCCTCCGCACGGCGGGATCGCGCCCGGCGTGGACCGTATCGTCATGCTCCTCGCCGACGAGCCGAACATCCGCGAGACGATCGCCTTCCCGCTCAACGGCAACGCCCAGGACCTGATGATGGGCGCGCCGACGGAGCTGGAGGAGGCGCGGCTTCGGGAGCTGCACATTTCGGTGCGGAAGCCGCAGCCGAAGTAAAGCATCGGTAATTCGGAATAGAGGGCTTTGCGGCCTTCGGTGAATGGCTCGGAATCGGCGACGATTCCGAGCCATTCTCATGTCATCCCCAGGAATCACAGGGCTTTGACAGGTTCGATTCATAATCTCCCCAGTCATGACTGAATCCCCCCAACAGACAGCAGCGGAGCGGGAATTGACGCGCCGCAGAGTCGTCGTCGCCGGTGGCGCGACGGCCGTGACGGCCACGGCGGTGGCTCTGGGCGCCGGACTCGCGTCGGCGCAGGGAGCGCCGGAGGGCAAGGGCGCGCACGGCCCCGGGAGCCTGCCCTCCGGCACCCCGTCGGGCACCCCCTCCGGCACGCCCGAGGCCTGCTACGTACTGACCACGGAGACGACCGAGGGTCCGTACTACATCGACGCGGACAAGCTCCGCCAGGACGTCACCGAGGACGAGGAGGGCATCCCGCTGACCCTCAGGCTCAAGGTGATCGACGCCGAGAACTGCAGGCCGGTGCGGAACGCGGCCGTCGACATCTGGCACTGCTCGGCGCTCGGCATCTACTCCGGCTACGAGGACATGGGCAACGGCGGTGGCGGTGGCGGCGGCACCCCGCCGTCCGGCGAGCCGACGGACGTACCCACAGGTCCGCCCCCCACTGGCGGTCCCGGCGGGCCCGGCGGCCACCAGGAGCCGACCGACGACGAGCGCTATCTGCGCGGTACGTGGAAGACGGACCGGCACGGCTACGTCACCTTCCGGACCGTGTTCCCGGGCTGGTACCGGGGTCGCTGCGTGCACATCCACGTCAAGGTGCACGTGGACGGCACCTGGACCGACGCCGGCTACGAGGGCGGGCACACCTGCCACACCGGCCAGCTGTTCTTCGACGAGGAGTCGGTGCTGCTCTCGGCGGAGGTGGCGCCGTACTCGACGAACACGGCCCCTCGTACGACCCTCGACGAGGACGGGATCTACCCGGACAACGGCGCCGAGGGCGGGCTGCTGCGGCTGCGGTACAAGAAGCGGGACATCGGGCGCGGGGTTCGCGCCGAGCTGACGATGGGCGTGGCGCCGGACGAGACACACGACAGCAATTAAATAAGGTTAGGCTTCCCTAATTCGCACTCCGGGGGCGGGAAATGGATCTCTGTTTTCCGCCCCTTTCGCGCATTTCTCCTTGGTTCAGGAAAAGGCAAAGGAAAGCACAGTCCTTTCCCATGGTCCTGACAGGCGTCTTACCTAGGTTTCACGACCATGACAGAGATTCAAGGGCCGAAGCACAAGCGGGATCTGACGCGTCGGAAGGTCGTCGTCACCGGCGCCGGAGCGGTGGCGGCGGTGGGCGTCGCGGGCGGACTTGCGGCGGGCGCGTTCGCGGGTGAGACGGGCAAGGGCAAGAAGACCCCCGCCCCCAAGGCCTCCGGCAGCAGCTCGGAGGTCTGCTACACGCTCACCTCGGAAACCACGGAGGGTCCGTACTACATCGACGCGGACAAGCTCCGCCAGGACATCACCGAGGACAAGGAAGGCATCCCGCTGACCCTGAGCCTGCGGGTGATCGACTCCGAGTCGTGCAAGCCGATCGTCAACGCGGCCGTCGACATCTGGCACTGCGACGCCCTGGGCCTGTACTCCGGCTACGAGAGCCTCTCCACCGGTGGTGGTGGCGGAGCCTCGACGGACGCACCCTCCGGCACCCCGACCGGTGAGCCGCCGACCGACGCGCCCTCCGGTGCCCCCTCCGGCGGCACGGGCGGTGGCGGTGTGCACGAGGAGCCCACCGACGACAAGCGCTACCTGCGCGGCACCTGGAAGACGGACCGGCAGGGCCGGGTCACCTTCAAGACGGTCTTCCCGGGCTGGTACCGGGGCCGCACCGTCCACATCCACACGAAGGTGCACGTGGACGGCACCTGGACGGACGCCGGCTACGAGGGCGGCACCACCTGCCACACCGGTCAGTTCTTCCTCGACGAGGAGTCGGTGCTGCTCTCCGCCACGGTCGAGCCGTACTCGACGTCGACGACCGAGCGCACGACGCTCACCGAGGACACGATCTACGACCAGAGCGGCACCGCGGGCGGTCTGCTCAAGCTGAAGTACGACAAGAAGAACATCGCGAAGGGCGTGATCGGCTCCATCACGATGGGCGTCGACCCGGAGGCGACCAACGACGGCACGGGCGACGCGGCGCAGCCGGGCGCGTCCGAGTCACCGGCGGACACGGCCTCACCTTCCGCTTCCGCGAGCTGACGGACGTACGGCCCGCGAAGGACGGCCCGGAACCCACCCCCCCGGGTTCCGGGCCCTCGTCGGCAGGTGTGTGACGACTGGCTCCTCTGCAACGCCGAGGCGCCCGGGGCAACGTGCACCCCGGGCGCCTCGATCCGCGACGTGCGGTTCAGGAGAGGGACTTGTAGCCGCCCCAGCCGCTCCCGATCTTCGCCCGAGCCCCGAACGACCCCTTCCCGTCCCCGCTCTGGCGGTACAGGTTGCCGGCGGTGTCGCGGGCTACGAGGTCCGCCTTGCCGTCGCTGTTGAGGTCGCCGATGCCGACGACCGCGTTGTACGAGGCTCCCCACGAACCGAACAGCTTGGTACGGGCGGTGAAGGTGCCCCTGCCCGTGCCGTTGAACCGGTACAGGTTGTCGGCCTTGTCCTGGGCGAGGAGGTCGCCGATTCCGTCGCCGTCGAGGTCTCCGGCTCCGACGATCTTCTTGTAGCCCTTCCAGTCGGCGTACAGGGCGACAGGCGCGGACAGCTTGCCGGCGCTGGTGCCCTTGTAGAGGTAGACGGCCCCGGTGGACGCCTTGCGGGCGATCAGGTCGGGACGGCCGTCGCCGGAGACGTCACCCGGGGAGGTGAGGATGTCGTGCTGGGTCCAGCCGGAGGCGGCGAGGGTGGTGTACGAGGTGCTCGGCGTGACCGGGTAGCCGCAGCGCGGCTTGTAGAGGCGCAGGGCCCCGTTGGCCATTCTGACGAGGACGTCGTTGCAGCGGTCGCCGCTCAGGTCGCCGAAGGCGACGGCCGTGACGGAGGCGGGCCAGCCGGTTCCGGTGTTCTCGCCGTTGTCGCGGCTGATCCCGCCCTTTCCGTTGCCGTCGTGGAAGGCCAGGGCGCCGGAGCCGCTGAGGGTGAGCAGGTCACCGAGGCCGTCCGGTCCTTCGAGGTCGGTGAAGTCGTGGCGCACCGCAGAGCCACGCTCGACGAAGCCCGTACCGGTGGCCGCCGTGACCGGTGCCGCGGTGCTGAGGCCGGTCGCCTTCAGGGACCAGGTGAACTCGCCGTTGGGGAAGTAACTCCCGTTCGCCGTACGCCCGTTCCAGCTCGCTGACAGCCAGGCACGGGTCGCGCCGCCGGTGAACGTGCGAGTGACCCGGCCGGTCGCGGTGCTCTGCTCCGAGGTGAAGGTGAGGGACCAGGAGGTGACCGGGCGGGAGAGCAGCCAGGAGCCCCGCCAGGGGTAGGCCGCCGCGGTGGGCACATCCACGTAGACGTCGTCGATCGCGCTGACGAACGCGGTCGGGGCGGACGGGGCGACGCCGGTGGTGGCGACGTGTGTCTGCTCGTACGCGCCGAACCAGGCGACCAGGCCCGTGTACTCGTCGACGGTCCAGCGGTAACGGCGGTCCACTGCCAGACCGGTGTCCGGGACGTGGGAGGCGAGGACGCGGGTGGTGCCGGTGGGCGTCCGGGTGAGGACCAGTTCGTCGGTGGTGTGGTCGTGGCGGACGGTGAAGCCGTCACCGAGCAGCACATCACCGGGCTTGACGGCGGTCGACTTGCGGGACTTGGTGTCGTACACGCCCGCCGAGGACGTACCGCAGGCCCAGTACACCCAGCGGCCCGCCGCCTGGAGCTCGCTCGGCACGCAGCCGAGGCCCGGGACGGTGACCGTGGCGAGGGTCTTGTTCGCGGTGAGGCTGTACGAGGTGAGCTGACCGGACGTGCCGGTGGCGCTCCAGAGGGTGGAGCCGCCCAGGGCGGCGGCGCGGATCGTGCGCTTCAGCTTCTGGCCCTGGACGAACTCGCCCACGTACTGCGCGGGTGCGGTGCCGCCGGAGTTGTAGACGACGTAGTTGTCGGAGACGTCGACGATGGCGCCGCCCCCGGTGCCGAACGCCAGTGTGCTGTTGCCCCATTCCTCGTTGATGGACATCAGGCGTTCCTTGCCGCCGCCGGTCCGCTGGAGGAAGACGTCCTCGGGCTCCGCGCCGTGGTTGCCCCACAGGACCGAGCAGACGGTGCCCGCGTACGGGCAGATGGGGTTGACCGTCTGTCCACTCCTGGCGGCGGACGCGGTCAGCGTGGTGCCGTTGTCCGTGGTGAGGGTGCGGACGGACGTCGAGTCGTCGCCCGAGGTGTTCTCCGCGACGCGCAGGTGGCCCCGGCTGAGGGCGACCCCGCTCTTGGGGTTCTCGTACGGGGCGACCTTGTACAGCTTCGTCAACTGCGGGGCGCCGTCCGGGCCTTCGGTGATCCGGTGGATCCACCAGTCGGCGGCGCCGGTGCCGCCGGTGACCAGGGCGGAGCCGTCGGGGGCGGCCAGCGGATTGCCGTAGGCGCTGTCCAGCAGGGTGCGGGTGGAGCCGTCGGCCAGGGAGACGGCCGTGCTGCCGCCGTTCGGGTCCGCCAGCACGAGCCAGTCCCCGACGAGAACGGGAGCAGAAACGTCGACGGCCTCGCCGGTGTCGGGATTCCCGGCGACCGGGACCGTCTCCTCGGCGGTGAGGTCGGCGCGGGGCTTCAGGTGCAGGCCGGAGGCCGGTGTGTACCAGCCGATCCGGTCCTCGGTGAGTACGACTTCGGGGAAATCGTCCGCACCGGTGAAGGCCACGGTGAACTCGGCGGTGGCGAAGTCGAGATAACCGATGGTGGACCTGCGGGTGTGGTCAGGCTGAAAGACCGCGTAGGCGAGCACCGCACCGGCCCGGTCACCGGTACTGCCGAACTCGTAGCGCCGGTACTCGTCGCCCGCGAGACCGGTCACCGTACGGTCGCGCTGCTCGCCGTCGACGAAGTCGATCACTTCCACCGCGGCACGGTCGTTGTCCATCGCGACGACTGTCGACCCGTACGTTCCGACGTAGTCGCCGTACGGCAGGTCGACGGTCCGCAGCGCGCTGCCGTCCGGGCTCCACAGCACAGCCGGGTCGCCGGGGCTGCGGGGCGGCATCGCCACGATGTCGCCGGCCTGCGCGAAGAGGCCCGACGGGCACGCCAGGGTGATGTCGTAGCAGCCGGTGGCGGCGTTCGGCTGGTATGCCCCGCTCGGGCCCTGCACGGTGACGGTCGTGCCGTCCGTGTACTTCGTCCACAGCAGGCCCGCGACGTCGGCCTGCCGATGCAGGAAGCCGGTCTCGCCCGCCCCGAGCAGGCGCTCGGTGCGCGGGGTCTTCGAGCGTGGATCGTCCAGGACGATCTCAGCGGTCCCGGTCGTCCCGGTCGTCGCGGTCGCCCCGGTCGTCCCGGACGCCGTGGCGGCCTGCGCCGCGCCACCGCCGTCGGGTGTCGCGGCGAACAGAGTGATGGTTCCGGCCGCAAGGGCGACCATGAAAGCGGAGACGAGCGCGGTCGGCCCGCCCTGCCGCAGGGCCTGTCTGCCCACGTGAAGTTCCCTCCTCAGGAGGGACACAGCCCTCGCACAAGTGAGCGGACTTTACCAGGGCTTGGGGCGGGCCATGATCGGTGGATCTGCCGTCTACGGACCTACTTCGCGACGAACTGCGTCAGGATCGCCTGGACCTCGTAGATGTCGACGCCCTTGGTGAACGTCTTCTGGACCGGGGTCGGGGAGCCGGAGATCCAGATCTTGAGCTCGGCGTCGAGGTCGAAGGTGCCGGCGGTCTCGACCGCGAAGTGGGTGATGCTGCGGTACGGGACCGAGTGGTACTCGACCTTCTTGCCGGTGATGCCCTGCTTGTCCACCAGGAGGAGCCGGCGGTCGGTGAACAGGATGGTGTCGCGGATCAGCTGGTACGCCGCGTGGACCTGCTCGTTCTGGCCGAGCAGCCGGGCGTAGTCCTGCTGCGCGGCGGCCGGATCGACGGTGTGCGCGTTGCCGAAAAGTGCCATGGTTGACCCCCCGTTGGGTGGACCCGTACGTCCACATGCGGACTCATGTCCAGGTAAGCCCAGCCAGCGTACGCGCACGGGAGGTTCGCAGGCAGCGCACAGACTTCTCGTCGGAAGGGCACAGTGGCGGGGCGTTTGATGGGAACTGTCGCAGTGGGGTAACCGCACCTCACGGCATGTTCGACTCACGCCCGCTGTTCGCTGTTCGCTGGAGGAAGTCATGGGAATCGTCGTTCCGCTCACGCTGCTGCTGATCGTCGGAGCGGTGGTTTCCGGCATCCTTCTGCGCAGGCAGGCGGGAATGCGCACGGCTGCGTCCGGCCTGTCCGGGCTGGACGCCGAGGTCGAGGCCAACCGGTGGGTCGTGCGGCTCGGAGGGAGTCTGGCCGGTCTGCGGCCGGGGGCCGACGAAGTCGCCGCGCAGGCGTTGGCCGAGGCGACCGGACGGCATCACACCGCCCGCGGCCAACTGGCCGCCGCCCGCACGCCCGCCGAGTACGCGCTCGCGAGGCAGACCGCCGTGGAGGGGCTCCAGTACGTCAGCGCCGCCCGCAGCGCCCTCGGGCGCACATCCGGTCCGCCGGGTGCCGACGCGGACACCGAGGCCGATGCCGGCGACCCGACCGAAGGAACCGCCCGTCGACTCCAGCGAGTTGACGGGCGGTGCGGTGTCACCGTGTAAGGCGCGGGTGCGAGGGCCGGGTCACTCGGGTGCGCCGCCGAAGCGCTCCTTGTACGTCGCCAGGTCCTCGTCCGTCAGCTTCGCGAACAGCACCGGCGGGACCGTGAAGGCGGTGCCCGCGGGCACGGCGGACAGCGACTTCGCCTCGTCGGCCGTGACCCACGTCCGGGTGTCGGCGTCCAGCGCGAACGCCGCGCGCATCGTCGCCGCCGTCGCGGGGATGAAGGGTTCCGAGACCACGGCGTAGAGGTGGATGAGGTTCATCGCCGTACGGAGGGTCAGGGCCGCGCCGTCCTGGTCGGTCTTGATCTCCAGCCAGGGGGCCTTCTCCTCCAGGTAGGAGTTGCCCGCCGACCACAGGGCGCGCAGGGCCGCCGCCGCCTTGCGGAACTGGAGTGCCTCCAACTGGCTCTCGTACTCCGCGAGCAGCTCGGCGATCTGCTCGCCCAGCCTCGCCTCCGCCTCGCCGGCCGCCGAGCCCGCCGGGACCTCGTCGCCGAAGCGCTTCTTCGAGAAGGAGAGGACGCGGTTGACGAAGTTGCCGAGGGTGTCCGCCAGGTCCTTGTTCACCGTGGCGGTGAAGTGCTCCCAGGTGAAGGAGGAGTCGTCGGACTCGGGGGCGTTGGCGATGAGGAAGTAGCGCCAGTAGTCGGCCGGGAGGATGTCCAGCGCCTGGTCGGTGAAGACGCCCCGCTTCTGGGACGTGGAGAACTTTCCGCCGTAGTACGTCAGCCAGTTGAAGGCCTTGACGACGTCGACCTTCTTCCACGGTTCACGGACGCCGAGTTCGGTGGCCGGGAACATCACCGTGTGGAACGGGACGTTGTCCTTCGCCATGAACTCCGTGTAGCGGACGCTCTCATCCGCTTCGTACCACCAGGACTTCCAGTCCCTGGTCTCCGGCTGCTCGTCCGACCACTCCTTCGTCGCGCCGATGTACTCGATCGGGGCGTCGAACCAGACGTAGAAGACCTTGCCCTCCGCCGCCAGTTCCGGCCAGGTGTCCGCCGGGACCGGCACGCCCCAGTCCAGGTCACGGGTGATCGCCCGGTCGTGCAGGCCCTCGGTGAGCCACTTGCGGGCGATGGAGGAGGCGAGGTGGGGCCACTGGCCCTCGTGGGCGGTCACCCACTCCTCGACCTCGTGCTGGAGCTTCGACTGGAGCAGGAAGAGGTGCTTGGTCTCGCGGACCTCCAGGTCCGTCGAGCCCGAGATGGCGGACCTGGGGTCGATCAGGTCGGTGGGGTCGAGCACCCGGGTGCAGTTCTCGCACTGGTCGCCGCGCGCCTTGTCGTAGCCGCAGTGGGGACAGGTGCCCTCGACATACCGGTCCGGGAGGAAGCGGCCGTCGGTGGGGCTGTACACCTGGCGGATCGCACGCTCTTCGATGAAGCCGTTCTCGTTGAGACGGCGGGCGAAGTGCTGGGTGATCTCCACGTTCTGCGGAGAGGAACTCCGCCCGAAGTAGTCGAAGGCCAGCGCGAACCCGTCGTACACCGCCTTCTGCGCGTCGTGCGCCTGCGCGCAGAACTCCGCGACGGGGATGCCCTGCTCCTTCGCGGCCAGCTCGGCCGGGGTGCCGTGTTCGTCGGTCGCGCAGATGTAGAGGACGTCGTGCCCGCGCTGACGGAGATAGCGGGAGTAGACGTCCGCCGGGAGCATCGACCCCACCATGTTGCCCAGGTGCTTGATCCCGTTGATGTACGGAAGGGCGCTGGTGATGAGGTGTCGAGCCATCGGGGGGTTGCTCCCAGGTTGGTTTCCTGCTGCTTCGCGAACCCTGAAATCGTAGCCGTGAGTGGACGCTCGCGACGCCGGTATATATTCCATGAGTCGCTTATCTATATTGGGAGGTCTGTCATGTCGAAGCTGCTCATTGAGGTCGACGACGAGGCTCTGGCGGAAGCCCAGCTCCTGCTTGGCACCAAGACCAAGAAGGACACCGTCAACACCGCGCTTCTGGAAGTCGCCAAGCGGCGCAGCCGGGCCATAGCGCTGGCTGAGCTCCGGGAGATGGGAGCGCGAGGTGACTTCGACATCCTTCTGGACAAGAGGAACTACCGCCGGTGAGTGACGCCTCGTATCTGATCGACACCTCGGCTGTTGTACGCCTGCTCAGCAGCGACGCGTATGACGAGCGATGGCAACAGGTCCTCGACAACGGGCTGGTCGCGCTCTGCGACCTGACCGAGCTGGAACTCCTCTACTCCGCCCGCTCCGGAAAGGACCGGGATGCCAAGCAGGAACGCCTGCGGCGGTTGTTCGCCTGGACCTCGATGCCCGACGGCATCCATCAGCGCGCTCGCGAGGTCCAGCAGCTGCTCACCGACAACGGTGAGCACCGCTCGGCCGGGCCGGTCGACCTGCTCGTCGCCGCCACGGCGGAGCTGTCGGGTCTGACCCTTCTCCACCACGACCGGGACTTCGACATCGTCGCCCGCCGTACGGGCCAGTCGACCGTCTGGCTGGCCGAGCCCGAGCCCGAGCCCCCCGAGTTCTGAACGTCGGCGTAGCCCCGTGGCCTCGTGCTGTCAGGACTCCTCGTCCTCGCCGCCGGCTATGCGGAACGGGCCCATTGTCCCGGGTGCGAAGTACAGCGTGAGTCCGTCTTCCATGACCACCTCGATGGGGTCGTTGACCTGCAGCAGCCTGTTCAGCTCGGCCTTGAGTGACTGCCGCATCGGGCCTGTGGCCTGCCTTCGGCCACACGTGAAGTCGCCCGGCACCCCGAAGGGCCGTCCAAGTGGGCGGGCTCCCCGAACGCCGTGCCACTCGCCCGTGGCCCAGATCTCCAGCTTGTTGTACGCCATGGACGCAGGGTCCCCCGGGTGGCACGCAGCCGCACCCGGAAAGGGGTGCGGGGCCTCGCATGCGTACTACGCGTTCGGCTTCTCCTCCAGGCGCGGGAACAGCACCGCGCCCTTGGTGATCGTCGCGCCCGCCGGGAGCCGGCCCCAGGTGGCGGCGTCGGCGACGCGCTGGTCCGCGAGCGCGCCGAGGACGGCGTCCGCGCCGAGGGAGTCCCAGAGCTTCTGCGAGGTCTCCGGCATCACCGGGTTCAGCAGGACCGCCACCGCGCGCAGCGACTCCGCGGCCGTGTAGAGGATCGTCGCCAGGCGGGACCTGCCCTCGGGCGACTCGTCCTTCGCGACCTTCCAGGGCTCCTGCTCCGTGATGTAGCCGTTGACCTGCTTCACGAAGTCGAAGATCGCCAGGATGCCGCCCTGGAAGTCCACCTCGTCGCCGATCCGGCGGTCGGCTTCGGCCGCCGCCTTGGCCATGCCGTCCTGGACGGCCTTCTCGGCCTCGCCCGCCGCCGTCGCCTCCGGCAGGGCACCGCCGAAGTACTTGCCGACCATCGCGGCCACCCGCGACGCGAGGTTCCCGTAGTCGTTCGCCAGCTCGCTCGTGTAACGGGCGGAGAAGTCCTCCCAGGAGAACGAGCCGTCCTGGCCGAACGTGATCGCGCGCAGGAAATACCAGCGGTACGCGTCCACACCGAAGTGGGAGGTCAGGTCCTGCGGCTTGATGCCCGTCAGGTTCGACTTCGACATCTTCTCGCCGCCGACCATCAGCCAGCCGTTGGCCGCGACCTTGCCGGGCAGCGGCAGACCCTGTGCCATCAGCATCGCGGGCCAGATGATCGCGTGGAAGCGGAGGATGTCCTTGCCGACCAGGTGGACGTCGGCGGGGAAGGTGTTCCCGAACTTTTCCGGGTTCTCGTTGTAGCCGACCGCCGTCGCGTAGTTCAGCAGCGCGTCGACCCACACGTAGATCACGTGCTTGTCGTCCCACGGGACCGGGACGCCCCAGTCGAAGGTGGAACGGGAGATGGAGAGGTCCTGGAGCCCCTGGCGGACGAAGTTCACGACCTCGTTGCGCGCCGACTCGGGCTGGATGAAGTCCGGGTTCGCCTCGTAGTGGGCGAGCAGCTTCTCGCCGTACTCGCTCAGCTTGAAGAAGTAGTTCTCCTCCTTGAGGATCTCCACCGGCTTCTTGTGGATGGCACAGAGCTTTGTCCTCGTACCGTCCTCGGCCACGTCCGCGGTCTCGATGAGGTCGCCCGGGAGCTTGTACTCCTCGCAGCCCACGCAGTACGGGCCCTCGTAGCCGCCCTTGTAGATCTCGCCCTTGTCGTGGAGATCCTGGACGAACTCCTGGACGCGGTCCGTGTGACGCTTCTCCGTCGTACGGATGAAGTCGTCGTTGGCGATGTTCAGGTGCTCCCAGAGGGGCTTCCAGGCTTCGTCGACGAGCTTGTCCGCCCACTGCTGCGGGCTGACGCCGTTCGCCTCCGCGGTGCGCATGATCTTCTGACCGTGCTCGTCCGTGCCGGTGAGGAACCACACCCTCTCGCCGCGCTGACGGTGCCAGCGCGTGAGCACGTCGCCTGCGACGGTCGTGTAGGCGTGGCCCAGGTGAGGAGCGTCGTTGACGTAGTAAATGGGGGTGGAGACGTAGTACGCCTTCCCGCCCTGCTTCTCGGATCCAGTGGCCGCCATGCGCGAAATCCTACTGGCGGGGGACTGTGGGGGATTACGGGGACAGGGCCCGGGGTATGGCCCGGGCCCTGTCGGTCGTCGTGCGTGAGGTTCTGCGGGTTACGGATTGCGCTTGCTGGCTACGGGCGCCAGTTCGCCAGTACGCCCTCGTACAGCTCCGTGTCCGTCAGCTCGCGGGGGGTCGGGCCCGCGTGGAAGAAGGACGTGTTGGACGTCTTGAGCTTGCGGAGGTAGTCGAAGGCCTTGTTCTCCGGCTCGCCGAACGCGACGAACGAGAAGAAGAGGGTGGGGTGCTTCGCCGCCGCTTCCGTGAGGGACTGGGTGGCGGGGGTCTTGGCGTCCGGCGCGCCGTCCGTCTGGAAGACGATGAGGGCGGGGTGCTCGGTGCCGGACTTCTCGTAGTGCTTGACGATCTCCTCCACGGCCGCGTGGTAGCTCGTACGGCCCATGCGGCCGAGGGAGGCATGGAGTTCGTCGATCTTGTTGTCGTGGTCGGAGAGGGTCAGCTCGCCGGTGCCGTCCAGTTCCGTGGAGAAGAAGACGACGTGGACGGTCGCCTCCGGGTCGAGATGGGCGGCGAGGGCGAGGGTCTGCTCGCCGAGGGCCTGGGCGGAGCCGTCCTTGTAGTACGGGCGCATGGACGCGGAGCGGTCCAGGACGAGGTAGATCTTGGCGCGGGTGTTGTCGAGGCTGAGGGTGGTGAGGGTGGTGGCGGCGGAGTTGTACGCGGTGAGGAGGGTTGCGGGTACGGCCTCGGCTTCGCCGTCGGCCTTGTCCGTTTCCTCACCCGCACCACCCGTGGCGCCTTCGTCCTCGGGTGCGGGTGGCACCTGTGGGGCTTCCTGTGCGTCGGCGGCTGCCGGTTCCAGGTCCTGGTCCTCACCCGTTGCCTCAGCCTCAGGCGCAGACTCCGCTTCCGGCTCCGGCTCAGGGGTCACCTCGGCCACCGGCTCGGGAGCGGGCTCGGGGGTCGGCTCCTCTGCGGCGGGCTCGACCTCGGGCTCGACAACCGCTTCGGCTTCGGCCTCGGACTCCGGTTCCGGGGCGATCTCGGTCACCTCGGTCACCTCGGTCACCTCGGCCACCGGTTCCTGCTCCGGGGCCTCCTCGGCCACGGGCTCGGCCTCCGGCTCGGGGGCGGGCTCGGGGGTCGGCTCCTCTGCGGCGGGCTCGACCTCGGGCTCGACAACCGCTTCGGCTTCGGCTTCGGGCTCCGGTTCCGGGGCGACCTCGGTCACCTCGGCCACCGGTTCCTGCTCCGGAGCCGCCTCGACGACAGGTTCCGGGGCAGGGGTCGCCTCGGCGAACGGTTCAGCTTCCGGAGCGGTCTCGGCGACCGGCTCAGGCTCTGCTTCAGGCTTGGCCTCGGCCGCAGTCTCTGCCTTGGCCGCAGTCTCGGCCTCGGCCTCTGCCTCGGTCACTGCCTCCGCCTCGGCGACCGGCTCCGGCTTGGCATCTACCTCTACCTCTACCTCGGTCTTCGCCTCTACCTCGGTCACAGGCTCAGCCGCCGGCTCCGGCTCCGGCTCCGGCTCGGCCACCGGCCCAGTCGCCTCGGTCACCGGAGGTACCGGCTCGTCCACCGGCCTTGCCGGCTTGGGGACCGTTACGTTGTCGAAGGCTGCCGAGACGAGCTCGTCCACCACCGAGGGGGTCTCTGTGGGCTTCGGTGTCAGGGTCGGTTCAGGGGACGGTGCCGGAATCTTCGGCTCGGTGGCTTCCTGCTGGGGAGCCGACTCCGCCTCCCGCGCGGGCGCCGCCTCGGCGTCACGCCCCTTGCGTGACTTGCCGAACGCGTTCCGCAGGAGAGTGAGAATGCCCATGTGCGCAACCCTTCACGTGAGTTGTAGCCGTCAATCCCTGGCCAGGACGGACACGTAAGGTTAGCGGGCCGGATTGACGATCTTGGGCAGGGTCTTTCACGGAACCCGGCGGGCGTCAAGGGCGCCACTCCGCCAACCTCGCGCCCCGCCCCCCGGCAGGCGTCGGACGGGCTTGCGGCAGGTTCCGTCCGCATCTTCCCCGCACCTCAACACCCTTACCGCTCCGACGGGTTCACCCTCCGTTCATCTGGCGTCCCCACCGGCGCACTCCCGCCCGCCTAGCGTCACGCTGACACCAAAGGCACGTATAGGGACACCATGGGGAGAGTAAAGTGCGCAAGCTGCTGCCGTTGATCGGATCGTCGTCCGGATCGCATCCTGGCGGCCGGTCCGCGATGACCTGCCGTTTCCGGTGTGGTGACGCCTGCTTCCACGAGGTTCCCAACACCAGCGCCAACGAGTACCTCGGCGATGTGATCGCCGGCGCCCTCAGCCGCCGTTCCGTGATGCGTGCCGCCGCCGTCGTCACCGTGGCCACCGCGGCCGGTACCGCCGCGAACGTCGTCGGCGCCGAGAGCGCGGAAGCCGCCACCGGCGCTTCCCATCACCCTCACCCCTCCCGTCCCTCCCACTCCTCCGTGCCGCGTGGTCTGCGTTTCACTCCCGTCGCGCCCAACACCGCCGACGCCGTGACCGTCCCCGGCGGCTATGGCCAGAACGTCGTCATCCGCTGGGGCGAGCCCATACTCCGTGGAGCCCCCGCCTTCGACCCCGAGAAGCAGACCGCCGCCGCGCAGGCCGGCCAGTTCGGGTACAACAACGACTTCCTCGCCCTGCTCCCGCTGCACGGGAACCAGAAGCTCCTGGTCGCCAACCACGAGTACACCGACGAGATCCTGATGTTCCGCGGCTACGACGCCGCCAACCCCACCCGCGAGCAGGTCGAGGTCGCCTGGGCCGCGCACGGTCTGTCGGCAGTCGTGGTCGAGGGCGACCGGCGTACCGGCAAGCTCACCCCCGTACTCCGCCACCCGCTCAACCGCCGGGTCACCGCCACCACCGAGTTCCGGATCACGGGACCGGCCGCCGGGTCCACGCTGCTCAGGACCTCCGCCGACCCGACCGGGCGCAAGGCCCTCGGCACGCTCAACAACTGCTCCGGGGGGACGACCCCCTGGGGGACCACGCTCCACGGCGAGGAGAACTTCAACCAGTACTTCGCCAATGCCTCCCGCGACACCGACAAGCGGTACGGCATCGGCACCGGCGCCACCGAGCGCAAGTGGGAGCGGTTCGACAAGCGGTTCGATGTCGCGCAGGAGCCCAACGAGGTCCACCGGTTCGGGTATGTCGTCGAGTTCGATCCGTACGATCCCTCCTCCACGCCCCGCAAGCACACCGCCCTCGGACGCTTCAAGCACGAGGCCGCCACCATCCGGCTGACCTCCGACGGGCGGCCCGTCGTCTACACCGGTGACGACGAGCGCTTCGACTACTTCTACAAGTTCGTGAGCAGCAAGCGGATGCGGCACGGGGATTCGCGGTCCGTCCGCGAGCACAACCTCTCCCTCCTCGACGAGGGCACGCTGTACGTCGCCAAGCTCACCGGTGACTCCCCCGCCATCGAGATCGACGGGAGCGGGAAGCTGCCCGCCGACGGTGAGTTCGACGGCAGCGGTACGTGGATCCCGCTGGCGACCGCCACCGCCAAGGGTGCCGTCTCGCACGTCGACGGCATGACCGCCGAGGAGGTCTTCGTCTTCACGCGGCTCGCCGGGGACAAGGTCGGCGCCACCAAGATGGACCGGCCCGAGGACATCGAGCCCAACCCGGTCACCGGCAAGGTCTATGTCGCCCTCACCAACAACACCAACCGTGGCAAGGCCGGCTTCGCCGCCGCCGACGAGGCCAACCCGCGCAACTCCAACAAGCACGGGCAGATCCTGGAGCTGACCGAGCGGTGGAACCGGGCCGAGAGCACCTCGTTCGCCTGGTCGCTCTTCCTCGTCGCCGGTGACCCCAAGGACCCCGCCACCTACTTCGCGGGCTTCCCGAAGGACGACGTCAGCCCGATCTCCTGCCCGGACAATGTCGCCTTCGACCGCCACGGCAACCTGTGGATCTCCACCGACGGTTCCCAACTCGGCTCCCACGACGGCCTGTTCGGCGTCGCGACGAAGGGGGCGCGGCGCGGTGAGCTCAAGCAGTTCCTGACCGTGCCGACCGGCGCCGAGACGTGTGGTCCGGTCATCGGGGAGCGGCAGGTGCTCGTCGCCGTGCAGCACCCGGGCGAGATCGACGGCGCCTCGGTGGAGAAGCCCGCCAGCACGTGGCCCGACGGACCCGGCAAGATCGTCCGTCCGGCGGTCGTCGCCGTGTGGCGTACGGACGGCTGCGACATCGGCGTCTGAGCCGGTCGGTTCGGAGAGCAGCTCACGGTTACGGGAGTGCTGGGACAGTGGCGGTCGCTTCGGCGTCGGCGCTCTGTCCCAGCCACTCCCGGTATGCCGGGGCCTGTCTCGCCACCTCCTCGTACGCCTCCGCCAGCGCCGGATGCACCCCGTCCAGTTCCGCCTCCGTACGGGCCGCCAGCAGCAGCCGTACGCCGAGCGGGTCGCCGTGCAGTCGGCGTACGGCCATCTCGGGGCGCGGCAGACAGGTCGCCTGGCAGACGGCGATGACCTCGCCGGTCGCTACCAGCGAGGCCGTGGTGTGGTAATCGCCGTGCAGGACACGGGGGTTGAGGCCGGCGGTGTGCAGCATGCGCAGTACGGCGTCGAACTCGCCGTCGACCGTCTCGTCCACCATCCAGCGGTCGCCGGCCAGCTCTGAGAGGTGGACCACCGGTCTCGCGGCGGCCGGATGGTCGGCGGGCAGGGACACGAACTGGGGTTCCCTGTCGACCAGTACGCGCAGGCGCAGGCCGTCCGGGACGCGGAGCGGGCAGCCCTCCACCTCGTGCACGAACGCCACGTCCAACTGGCCGTCGGCGACCATGCGCAGCAGCGCGTTCGCGGAGACGTCCATGCGGAGGGTCGGTTCCTGCCGGTGCTGACGGAGTCGGCGCAGCCAGCCCGACAGGGCCCGGCTGGCCGTCGAGCCGATGCGCAGTTGCGGTCCGTCCACCGCGGCGGCCCGCGCCTCCGTGACCAGTGAGCGCATCTCCGCCACCAGGGGCCGGGCCCGGCTCAGGACGACCCGGCCGAGCGGCGTCGGACGGCAGCCGGCCCGGGTGCGGGTGAACAGCGCGCCGCCCAGCTCCTGCTCGATGCGGCGCAACTGGGTGCTCAACGAGGGCTGGGCCACGCCCAGTTGGCGGGCGGCCCGGTGCAGGCTGCCGGTGTCGGCGATGGCGCACAGCGCCCGAAGGTGCCTCACCTCTAGCTCCATGCGACCGGCTCCGCGTCGCGAATCATGCGCATGCACATGTCCATGCCATCGCAGCCTAAGCCGGATCCGTGCGTTCCGACAGACGCACAAAGGCGGTGATAGGGCCGAGCTATCACGACTTGCCATCATCACAGCCGCCGCACAGCCGCCGACACTCACGGTACGACCGACTGACTCACCCCCCACTCAAGGAGTCATCGATGAGAAAGCCCATCTCCGGTGCCGTGGCGGCGGCGTTAGGCCTCGGCCTGGCAACTCTCGCCCTCGGTACGGCAGTTCCCGCTTCCGCCGCACCCGAGCCCGCGACCACCGCGGCCACCGCGAAGGTCGCGTACGCAGGATCGGCCGAGGAAGCCGCCGCCAACAAGGCGTTCTTCGAGGCCGTACTGAAGTCCGTCGCCGAGAAGCGTGCCGCCGCCCCGCGCTCGGCCGCCGCCGTCACGGTCGTCTACAACGCGTCCCGCGCGCCCTCCTTCAGCGCCGAGATAGCCCGCTCCACCTCGATCTGGAACAGCTCGGTGACGAACGTGAAGCTACAGGCGGGCACCGCGTCCGCCGCCGACTTCACCTATCGCGAGGGCAACAGCTCCCAGGGCTCGTACGCCTCCACGGACGGCCACGGCAGCGGGTACATCTTCCTCGACTACGCACAGAGCGACCAGTACGACCCGACGCGCATCACCGCGCACGAGACAGGTCATGTGCTCGGTCTGCCGGACCACTACTCCGGCCCGTGCAGCGAGTTGATGTCGGGCGGCGGTCCCGGCACGTCCTGCACCAACGCCGTCCCGAACACGACCGAACGCTCCCGCGTGAACCGGCTGTGGGCCAACGGGCTCGCGGCGGCACTGCGCTAGTCACGCCCCAGCAGCCCCCACCCCCCACAGGCGCGGGCCGTCCCTCTGCACAGGGGCGGCCCGCGCCCCCCTTCGCCTCGCGCCTACTTCTGCGGTGACGTGACCGCCCTCGCAGCCGCCACCTCCTGCCGCAGCGGCTCCAGCACGCTGTTCGCCGGTCCGCTGAGGTCCGTGCGCACCGCGTACAGCGTCTCGACGCGGCGCAGCCCGTCCGACAACTCCCGCAACTGGACGACGACATGGGCGATCTCGGCATCGGACGGCGGCTCGGCGCCCTGCTTGATGTGGACCCGGGCCGCCGTCGTCGCGTCGACGATGCGTTCCACCGCGACGACCAGGGGCCACCAGGCCGCCGCCCGTCGTCCGGTGGGCGGCGGTTCGGTCAGGGCCCGCTGGAACTCCGTACGGACGACGGAGAGATCGCGGTACAGGCGCCGTCGCATCCGTGCCCGTGCCGCGCCCTCGGTGTCCGGGCGGAACGCCGAGTCCACATAGCGGGCCGTGTCCGCGACCGCGTCGGCGAGACGGTCGCCGACGCGGGTGTGCCAGCTCTCGGGCCAGAGGAGATAGCCCGCGACGAGCGCGATTCCGCAGCCCATGAGGGAGTCGAGGAGCCGGGGCAGCAGCAGGGCCGCGCCCTGGTGGTTGAGGACGTCGGAGAGCAGGAGGATCACCGGGGTGATGGCGGCCGTCTGGTAGCCGTAACCGCGTGGCGTGAACGCCGGGATCAGCGTGGCGAGGAGAAGGACCACGGGCACGTCCCACCAGCCGCGCGGCACCTGGACGAGCACCGCCGCCGCGATCACCAGCCCCGCGACCGTGCCGAGGGCGCGCAGCAGCGCCCGGGAGAAGACGGAGCCGAAGTCGGGCTTCAGGACGAAGGTGATGGTCAGCGCGACCCAGTACGACCGTGGCACCGGGACGGTCGACACCAGCACCTGCGCGAGGCCGATGCACAGCGCGAGGCGCAGTCCGTAGCGCCAGGAGTCGCCGGACAGTACGACGTCCCGGGCCGAGTGGACGGCGCGGGCGCGCAGGGTGGCGGGCCGGCCGAGGCGGTCGTCGTCGGCGATGGCGGTACGCAGGTCGGGGGAGCGGCTGCCGACCACGTCCGCGGCATGACGCAGCGCCTGTTCGACGGCGCGGGAGGTGTGGTCGGCCGGGGCGGGGATGTGCAGCCCGGTCGGGCCGGTGTAGCCGGTCTCGACGGCGTCGGCGAGGTGGCGGACCGCCTCCGGGACCTCGGGCGGCAGCGGGCGGCCGGCCTGGTGGGCGGCGGGGGCGGCCTCGATGACGGGGGTGATGGCGTTCAACTGGGCGAGCAGGCGCACGAGTTCGGGGCTGCGGCCGTGGTGGCGGGCGCGCCGGGCGAGGACGAGGTCGTACGACTTGTTGAGGGACTGGGTGACGGCGTACCGGGCGTCCTCGTAGCCGTCGGTGGTGCCGGCGGCGAGCAGTTCGGCGACCGTACGGTAGGTCTGCGCGACCGCCGCCCGCTCCGGCACCCCCGATCGCAGCGGCCAGGCGAGCAGGGCCAGGGCCAGCACCAGCAGCCCGCCACCGGACATCAGCGCCGGCGCCAGCCACCAGGCTCCCGGCAGTGGCAGCCCCGCCCCGATCACCGAGTTGAGGAGCAGCAGCAGTCCGGAAACGGAGGCCACCGCGCCGATCGTCGAGATCATCCCGGAGACGAGGGCCACGCCGGTGACGACGGCGACGGCGGTCCAGCCCTGGCCGTACACGAGCGAGCCGAGGGTGACGCCGAGGGCGCCGAAGAGCTGGGGGATCGCGATGTTGAGGATGCGCATCCGGTACGCGTCGGCGGTGTCCCCGATGACGCCCGAGAGGGCGCCCATGGAGGCCAGAGCGCCGTAGGCGGCGTGGCCGGTGGCGAGGCCGACGGCCAGGGGCAGCGCCATGGCGATGGCGGCGCGGGCCACTGCGGGGCGGTTGACGGGAGGGGCCGGCTGGGGCCGGAGATTCCGCACCAGCCAGTCGGGAGGTGTGAGGCCGATGGGGAACTCGCGGGGCATGGCCCCATTATCGCCGTACACCGGTGCGTCCCGGCGAGCTCATCCGCGCTGGTGGAAGGCGGGGTCGAGGTCGATCCTGGTCGCCAGGAAGTCGGCCAGGGCCTTGTTGAACTCCGCCGGGCGTTCCAGGTTGGGCATGTGGGCCGACTTCTCGATCACGTGGAGCGTGGAGTCGGGGAGGGCCGCGTGCATGGCCTCGGCGTCGGAGACCGGGGTGTAGGTGTCGTCGGCGCCCACGATCACCAGGGCCGGGACGGTGAGCCTGGTCAGCAGGGGGCGGTAGTCGGGGCGCAGGGCCCGGCCCCTGAGGGCTGCCGCCGCGCCCCGGGGGTCCGTGGCCGTCATCATGCGGTGGACGTGGGCCCTGACGCTCGCGTCGGCGTAGGGGGCCACCATCTTGTCCAGGACCTCGTCGGCGTACCCGCGCATGCCTTCGGCGAGCAGGCGGTCCGCCGTCGCGTTCCGGGCGAGGTGGCCCTCCGGTGTCTCGGGCGCGGGGAAGGTGTCGGCGAGGACCACGCCCCGGACGCGCTCCGGGAACCGGTCGCAGTACTCCATGACGATCTGGCCGCCCATCGACAGCCCGGCGAGCACGCACGACTCCACCCGCGCCTCGTCGAGCAACTCATCGATGTCCTGCGCGAACCGCGAGAGCGGGGTGGCGGCGTCGACGGCCGCCGGGGAGGCGCCGTAGCCGCGCAGGTCGGGGGCGATGACCCGGCGGGTGGCCGAGAACGCCTCGACCTGCGGGTTCCACATCGTGTGGTCGAAGGGGTGGCCGTGTACGAGGACGAGAGGGATGAGAGGGGTGATGGGTGCAAAGGGTGTGAGGGGTGTATTAGGGGTAATCGGGTTGAGAGGGGGCATGTGGACGACTCTAGATCGGCTCAACTCCTCGGTGCAATAAGATCTTTGCTCTCGGTGCAATGCGCGAGAACGAGTACGGGGGACCAGGGGAACCAATGGACGACTACCGACGCCTCGCCGACCGGATAGCCGACGACATCGCCACCGGACGGCTCCGCCCCGGTGAACGGCTGCCTCCGCAACGGGCGTTCGCGCGCCGGCGCGGGATCGCCGGGTCGACGGCCGGGCGGGTGTACGGCGAACTCGTGCGGCGCGGACTGGTCGTCGGCGAGGTCGGACGCGGCACGTTCGTCCGGGCCGCGCCGCCCGAGCCGGGCGGGCGCGCGCTCGCCGAGCCGGCGCTGAGCGACAGGGCCACCGCGGTCAACATGGAGCTCAACTACCCTTCCGCGCCCGGCCAGTCGGAGCTGCTCGCCCCGGCGCTCGCGCCTCTTCTGCGGCCCGACGTGCTCACCGAGGCGCTGCGCCCGGCGGCCGCCACCGGTACCGCCGAGGCCAGGGCGGCGGTCGCCGGGCTGCTCGCCACCCCGGGCTGGCGGCCCGACCCCGACGGCGTCCTCTTCACGGGCAACGCCCGGCAGGCCGTCGCAGCCGCCCTCGCCTCCCTGGTCCGTCCGGGCGGCCGGGTCGGCGTCGAGGCGCTGACGTACCCGCTGGTCAAGGAGATCGCCGTCCGTCTTGGCATCACCCTCGTGCCCCTCGCCATGGACCGGGACGGCCTGTGCCCCGACGCCCTCGCCGCCGCCCATCGCACCGCTCCCCTGTCCGCGCTGTACGTCCAGCCGACGCTGCACAACCCGACGTCGGTGACGATGGGCGAGCAGCGGAAGCGCGAACTCGCGGGTGTGGTCAGGGAGTCGGGCGTACCGGTGGTGGAGGACCGGATCTGGTCGTTCCTCAGGGACACGACGGACTCGGGAGAGCCCCTGGCCGCCCATGTTCCCGAACTGGCCCATGTCGTCGACGGGTTGTCCAAGCGGGTCGCGCCCGGACTCACCGCGGGCTTTCTCGTCGTACCGCCGGACCGGGCGGAAGCCGTGGCGGCGGCCGTGCGGTCGGGTGGGTGGAGTGCGGGGCGGTTCGCGCTGGAGGCCGGGGTGCGGTGGGTCGAGGACGGGACCGTGGCACGGCTCGTCGCCGCCAAGCGGCTGGACGCGGCGCGTCGACAGCGGCTGGTGGCACATGAGTTGGCGGAGTTCGGAGGCACCCTGCGGTCGGATCCGTACGCCTACTACGCCTGGTGGGAGCTGCCCGCGTCCTGGCGGGCGGACACCTTCACGGCCGCCGCCGCGGTGCACGGCATCGCCATCACACCGGGGGACACCTTCGCCGTGGGACCGCAGCGGGCGCCGGACGCCGTCAGACTCGGGCTCGCGTCGGCGCCGGAAGCGGACTTGGCCCGGGCACTGCGGACGCTCGCCGCGATCGCCCGGCGCGGCCGTACCGGTCGGTGACCCACATACCGAGGGCGACGGCCAGGCCGAGGGCGAGGAGCAGCCAGGAGACCGTGCGGAGGGTGGCCGTCAGGGCGTCGTAGACGGCGCCCGCGGCGGGCGCGGAGACGCCCGGCGGCAGGTCGGCGAGGGTCAGACGGCGGGCGATCATGAGCGCGACACCGAGCAGCGCCCCGCCGAGCGCCGTGCCGAGCGCGGTCGCCGTGATCGCCCGGCGGCGCCGGACGGCGAGCGCGATCCCGGCGACGGCGAGGACGCCGGCCGTCACCGGAAGCCAGAAACCGGCGACTTCGAGCACGCGAAAACCCTTCCGGAGCGGTACGAGATCCTGCGCCGGCAGAACCGCGACCTCGGTGTGCGCGACGGGGATGTGGCTCGCCAACGGCACGTGGTCGGCGGTGAGTTGACGCTTGACCTGGGCGGTGACGGGGGCGAGGTCGATGGTGACGGCGCCCTCGCCGCCGTAACCGCCATAGGTGCGGCGGTCGTTTCGCAGGGCGTGCAGCACGGCCTCGTGGGTGGCGCGGTTCGCCGTGTCCCAGGCTGCGCGGAAGGCCTCGGTGCGGGTGAACGAGTGGACCGCGTCCTGCACGAAGTGGTTCACGGTGCCTTCGAGCGGGCCCACGTCGACAGCGTGCACGATCCCGGCGCCGACGTTGTCCGCGATGGCGTCCTGGACGTACGGGTTCTCGGCGAGCGGCGCCATCGTGGTGACGTACCGGCCGGTGTCGGCGAGCCCGTACGCCGCCCAGGCCGAGAGCGCGCCGAAGGGCAGCAGAAGGCACGCGAGGGCGGTGAGGACGGCCGACAGGACGCTCCGGAGACGGTGAGGCACCCCTCCAGGCAAGGGCCCGGAGGGGGGAAACGCGAGCCCGTTGACTGCATATGGGCGTGCTGGACAAGCCTCCGAGGTGGAGCCTCCGGTGGAGCGTTCACCCGAACGGGTGTTTCCTGGTTTTGGGGAGAAGGAGGCCGACCATGCGCACCACTCCGGCCCTGCGGACCCTGACCGCGGCCCTGTTCACCGGCGGGATCCTGGCCGCCGTACCCGTAGGCACGGCGATGGCGGCAGCGCCGGCCGGCTCCGACGGCTCCGGGGTCCGGGGCACCGTCGTCTCCGTCGGCGAGCTGAACCTGAGGCAGCAGCCGACCACCGACTCGCCCGTCGTCGGGCGGCTGGCGCCGGGCAGCCACGGCCGCGTCGAGTGCTCGGTCGTCGGACAGACCGTGCGCGGGAACCCGCACTGGTACTGGCTGCCAGGCGTCGACGCCTGGGCGAGCGCCGTCTTCGTCGACACCGGAGGCCGGCCGGTGCCCAGGTGCGCCGACCCGTGCCCGGAGTGGAAGGACGACAGCCACGGTCACGGCCACGACCACGGGAACGCCTCGGGGACGTGGAGCTTCACCTGGAACGTCACCTGGAGCGTCACCTTCGGCTGAGTCCGGCTTCGGCCGGGTCCGGCCCGGATCAGCCCACCCGGTGGCCCGCCGCGTCCTCGTGCGTGTAGTAGCGGTAGAACAGCACCGCGGACACGGACGCCGCGACCGCCACCGAGTTGCCGCACGACCGCAGCACACTCGCCCCGGTCTGGCTGTACAGGAACCCGAACGCGACCCCGGCGAACGCGCCCCACGCCACCGCGTGCGACTCCCGCCTCAGTCGCGGCGCCACCGCCCGTACGCCGACCAGCACCACCATGAACGCCAGCGCGCTCACGAAGCCGAAGAGGACGTTCCAGCCGGTGATGGGACCGCCGTCGCGCCGGTTGGCCGCGGCCCAGAAGCCGTAGACCAGCCCGAGCACGACGGGCAGCGCCCGGTTCGCGGCCAGATGGGCCCGGGCACTGAAGATGTCGGGAAACCCGGCCTTGCCGGGGATGCCGGACGTTGTCTGAGCCATGAGAGTGTTCCTCTCTCTCCTCGCCCCCCGCCCTCCAGAGCACACCTGGAGAGGTCCCCTGGCAAGTCGACAGCGGTGACCGGCCGTGTTTCGCTGGGTTCCATGAAGCCGGTGGGCCCGGTGGGTCTGGGCACGGAGGAGGGGCCCGCCTTCTCGTCGCCCCTCTCCGCCGGGCGCGGTGTCGGCTGGGTGCCGCCGCTGGTGCTGCTCATCGGGATCGCGGTCCTCGACTGGAACACCACCGGCGAGTTCCGGATCATCTCCTGGATCGTGCTGGTGCCCGGGATCGCCGCCGCGCTCTGCCGGGTGGCCGGCACCGTCGTCTTCGCCGTCCTGTCCCTCGGCACCTATGTGTTCGTCGACGGTGCGTGGCCGCACCAGTACCAGACCGGGCTGCCCGACTTCATCCTCGTCGCCCTCGGCGGGGTGCTCGCCGTCCTGGCCTGCGTGGTCCGGCTGCGCGGTGAGCGGCGCATGCTGCACATGCGGGACGTCGTCGAGACCACCCGTCGTACGGTGCTGCGTCCGCTGCCACCGGGCTGGGGCGGCCTCGACCACGCGGCGGTCTATCTCGCCGCCGACGCCGTCGCCCGGGTCGGCGGCGACTTCTACGACATCCAGCCGGGCCCGCACGGCACCCGGGTCCTCATCGGTGACGTCCAGGGCAAGGGGCTCGCCGCGGTCGAGGCGGCGGCGGCCCTGCTCGGCACGTTCCGGGAGGCCGGATACCACGAACCGGCGCTCGCGTCGGTCGCGGAACGCCTGGAGGTACGGATGATGCGGCACATCCGCTACCGGGCGGCCGTCGGCCGGGACGACGGCGACCGGTTCGCCACGGCCGTCCTCATCGGCTTCCCCGAGGAGCGGCGGGCGGCTGCCGACGGGCTCGGCGTCGAGGTCGTGGTCGAGGTCGTCAACTTCGGTCATGAGCCTTCCCTGATCGTGTCACCCGAGGGGGTACGGAGCCTGCCGCCGGGGGACGGACTCCCGCTCGGGCTCAGCGAGTTGACCTCGGGCGCCGGCGGGCTGCCGTCCGTGGTCCGGGTGCCGCTCGGCGCCGCGGAGACCCTGCTCCTCGTCACCGACGGTGTCACCGAGGCCAGGGACGCCGACGGGACCTTCTTCCCGCTGCGCGAACGGGTCGCCGACGCCGTCGCGCAGGATCCGCGCACCGCCGATCCGGGGCGGCTGGTGGCGTTCGTACGGGACGGCACGCTGCGGCACTCCGGTGGGCGGCTGGCCGACGACACGACGGTGTTCGCGGTGCGTGCGGCGGACGGTCCGGCGGAGGGTGCGGCTGACCCCGGGTCAGGTAAAAGCCGCGCATAGGGGGCCATAGCCGTACCGCCAATCCCCCTTCGCAGTCGCACCGGTTACGGTGCTGCCTAGGGAAGTGACGGACGTGAGGGGAGGGACCATGGCTGGGGCAACGGGTTCGATCGGCTCGACGACCGGGACCGCGCTGCTGCTCGCCGCCTCGCCCGTGGGCAAGGGCTGTCTGGTGGACGCGGCGTCCGTGCTGCCCGTTCTCGCCGCCGTCTCCCCCGCCGTGCTGGCCGGCACCGACACCGCGAACGTCGTCGAACTCGCCGATCCGCTGGAGCCGCAGGCCGTTCTCACCCGGCTGCGTGCCGCCGCGGTGTCCCCCGGTCCGCTCACCGTGTTCCTCACCGGACAGCTCCAACTCGACCGCAAACAGCACCTTCCGCATCTCGCGCTGGCCCGCACGACTCCCTCCACGGTTCGCTACACGGCGTTCCCCTGGCACTGGATCGCCGAGGAACTGCGGTTGCGGGCACCGGGGACGACGACCCTGTTCCTCGACCTGCACGCCGATGCCGCCGCGTGGCAGTACGTCACGGGGCGGGCGTTCGCCGCGGGGCGAGGGGTGAGCGTGTACGGGAGGGTGGCTCCGCCGCCGCCCCGGCGGGCCGTGGCCGTCCCGACGTACATGAAGACGGTCGCGACGATTCTGCGCAGCGGCTACCGGCCCGAGGCCGGGCGGTTGCACCAGCAGGCGCTCGGGCGGTTGTCGTCGGAGGGGGCGGCTTACGGGGATGTGGTGCTGGCGTGGGACGCGGTGTCCGGGGGTGGGGTGAACACCGGGTCGGTCTCGCCCCAGCCGCCCCTACCCGTCCCGTCTCTGGGGGACGCGCCCCCAGACCCCCGCTCTCGGCCTGAACGGCCTCGTCCTCAAACTCCCCCAGAGGGACCCCCGGACGGGCTGGGAACGCCGGTCGGCGCCGAAGAGGTCTCCCGTCCAGCGGAGTTGGCAACCCCGGCCAAGCCGCCGGCCCCGGTTCACCGGGAGGCCCCGGTTCGACCGGCGGTCCCAGCGCAACAGGCAGCCCCGGTCGCAGAGGCACCGCGGCGGCTCGCCCTCGTCAAGGACGGTGATCCGCACTCCTTCATCACCTCCGCCGTGCAGGCCGGACGGCACGGGGACGCCGACGCGTTGGCCGCCCAGTGGGAGCAGGCCGCCTCCAGGGCGTACGGGGTCGCTTCCGAGGAGGCGTTGCACTGGACCGAGGTGCGGGCCGATCTCGCGATGTTCGCCGGGGACCCGGCCCGGAGCTGCCGGACCTGGCTGACCGTCGCCGACGCGCGGCTCGGGGCCGGGCAGGCGTCGGACACGCCTGCCGTCGAGGCGGCCGTCGACCGGGCCCACCACCAGTGGACGAGCCTCGGCGAGAGCGCCGACGCGCGTGAACTCGGGCCGGTGGTCGTCGAGTTGCGACGCCGGGTGCCGGGCCGGCGAGAAGGGGCCGTACGGCATGCCGAGCGGCAGTTGGAGAGGCTGGCGAGGCTGGAGAAGTCGGGGAAGGCGCTGACCGCCCAACGCGTACCCGGTTAGGTTCGGCCGCCCGGCCTCAAGGGACGATGACGACCTTGCCCCGGGTCCGGCCGGCCTCACTGAGACGGTGGACGTCTGCGAGGTCGCTCAGCGGGCGCGACTCGCTGATGTCGATGGCGACCGTTCCCGCCTCGACGAGTTCAACGAGCGCCGCCAGTTGCGCCGTATCGTTGCGGGCGACCATGTGCGTCGCGGTGACCCCGGCGTCGGCGGGTGTCTCGACCGGGGTCGCGATCGAGACGATACGCCCGCCCGGTCGCACCAGAGGTGCCAGCGACGCTGCGTCCGACGGGCTCAGATGGACCAGATTGAGCAGGGTGTCCACCGGACCGTCGAGCGACGCGCCCACCGGCCCCGCGGTGTAGTCGATCACATGGTCCGCGCCCTGCCGCCGGACCACCTCGGCGCTTCGGGCACCGGCCGTGGCGATCACCTCGGCTCCGGCATGCTTCGCGAGCTGCGTCACGAAGCCGCCGATGCCGCCGCCCGCACCATTGACCAGCACCCGGTGACCGGCGGCCACCTTCCCGTGCTCGAAGACCGCCTGCCACGCGGTCAGGCCGGCGAGGGGAAGAGCCGCAGCGTTCACGAGAGGGACGGTGTCCGGCACCGCGACCAGCACGGCCACGGGCGCCCGTGCGTATTCCGCGGCGGCTCCGCTGTCGAGCCACCCGATGACCCGGTCGCCGACGCCGAACCCCCGCGCTCCCGCGCCGATCTCGGCCACGGTGCCGGCGACGTCCCAGCCGAGCGTGTAGGGCAGGTCGACGGGGAGGAACGCCTGCAGCATCCCGGCGCGCAAGGCGGCCTCGGTGGGATTGAACGAGGTCGCGGCGACACGGACGAGCACTTCGCCGAAGGCGGGTCGAGGGCGCGGCACGGTGTCGTGGCGGATCACGGACGCATCGCCGAATTCATGGACACGCGCGGACCTCATCATCGTCGTGATCGTCATGCTGCGGAATCTACGACCGCACACGGAGACGATCCATGTTCCGGAGCGCCCGGTTCATACGTGAACGTCTCGCATACGTACGCTCGGCGCATGGATGTGCTCAGCGACGTGATCACAGTGACGCGCACCGGCCGCTCCCGGTCGGCGTACGTGCGGTGGCATGCCCCGTGGAGACAGGAGTTCGCCTCCGTCCCGGGGTCGGCGGGTTTCCAGGTGATCCTCCAGGGTTCCTGCTGGCTGCTTCGTCCGGAGGCGGAGCCCGTCCGACTGGGCGCGGGTGACGTGGTGTTCGTTCCCCACGGCCGTGGCCACACCCTGGCCGACAGCCCGGACACCCCGGTGACGGACCCTCCCTGCGGCCCCGCCGACGACCAACCGTCCGGCACCTTCGCCTCCGACACCGTGGACCGGAGCGGCGACGACGGCCCGGTCACCGTGGTGCTCTGCGGGGCCTGCCAACTCGATCCGTCCCGCACCCACCCGTTGTTGCTGACCCTTCCGGACCTGATCCACCTGCCGGCGCGAGCGGGCCGCCATCCCGAACTGAGCGCGGCCGTGCAGCTGCTGGCCGCAGAGGTGGAGAACCCGCGTCTGGGCACGGACGCGGCCGTTCCCGCACTGCTCGACGCGCTCCTGCTCTACATCCTGCGCATCTGGTTCGACGGACAGTCCGCCCTGGGCAGCACCACCGGATGGGCTGCCGCACTCAACGACCCCCCGGTCACCGCCGCCCTCCACGCCGTTCACCGGGACCCGGCCTCGCCGTGGACCGTGGCGACACTCGCCGCGGAAGCCGGACTTTCCCGGGCCGCGTTCGCCAGACGCTTCGCCCTGCTGGTCGGTCAACCGCCCCTCGGCTACCTGACATGGTGGCGGATGACCACGGCAGCGCGCCTGCTGCGGACATCGGACGCACCCTTGAGATCCATCGCCGCCCAGGTCGGCTACACGTCCGAGTTCGCCTTCGCCAACGCGTTCCGACGAACACACGGAACCGCACCCGGAACGTTCCGGCGGAGGAGCTGAATCCGCCGGAGCGAGTGTGTCGGATCCCCCGGGTGCGGATCCAGGTCAGCCGACTGACAGTTCGCCCCGCGCCGCCCCCGGCGACAGCACGGTCAACGCCCCCGACACCAGCGTCCGCACCCCCGGTGCGATCGTCGACAGGTCCGGTGCGAACAGTGGGCTGTGGTTGCTCGGTACCGCCGCGAGCCTCGTCATCAGGTCGTCGCCGCCCTCCGCCGCGTTCCACACGTCCCCCGGTGTGGTCGTGACGAACCAGTAGGAGTACGGGAGTTGCTCCACCGCCAGGTGGGCGAAGTCCTCGCTGCCCATGGCCGGGCCGGGATCGAAGACCGTGCCCGCGCCGAAGACCTCCCGGTGCACGGAGGCCACCCGCTCGTCGAGCGTCGCGTCGTTGACCGTCACCGGGAAGGCCGCGCCGATCCGTATCTCCGGCTCGCGCGGGCAGCCCGCCGCCAGGCACTCGCCCTGGGCGATACGCCTGACGGAGGCCAGCATGCGGTCGCGTATGTCGTTCGACTGGGTGCGCAGGTTCAGGCCGATCCGGGCAGTCGCCGGGATGATGTTGTGCCGGGTGCCCGCCTCGAACACGCCGACCGTCAGGACGGCGGAGTCGCGGGCCGCGATCTCGCGCGAGACGACCGTCTGGAGGCGCGTGACGATGTGCGCGGCCGTCACCACCGGGTCGACCGTCGTCTCGGGGCGGGAGCCGTGCCCGCCCCGGCCGTGTACGACGATGTCGACGTCCGTCGACGCCGACATGATCAGGCCGGGGACGTGCGGGTAGAGGCCCGTGGGGCCGGGCGCCGCATGCTGTCCCAGCAGCGCGTCCGGGCGCGGGAAACGCTCGTACAGGCCGTCCGCCAGCATCGCCCGCGCGCCCTCGCCCGTCTCCTCGGCGGGCTGGCCGACCAGCACCAGCGTGCCGTTCCACGCGTCCCGGCCCGCTGCCAGGGCCTGGGCCGCCCCCGCCAGCCAGGTCACGTGCAGGTCGTGACCGCAGGCGTGCATCACACCGGGGACCGTGGAGGCGTACGGCAGGCCGGTCTCCTCCGGCACCGGGAGCGCGTCCATGTCGGCGCGGAGCAGGACTGTCGGCCCGTCGCCGTTGCGCAGGACGCCCACGACGCCCGTGCCGCCGACGCCCTCCGTCGTCTCGTAGCCGGACTTCCGCAGGGCCTGGGCCAGCCGGGCCGCCGTGCGGTGTTCCGCCAGGGACAGTTCCGGGTGGCGGTGCAGGTCGCGGTAGAGGTCCTCCAGGGCCGGGACCGGGAGGTCGGCGGTGAGGTCGAGCGCGGTGCGGGCGGCGGGAGAGGTCGGAGAGGTCACGGGGGCAGCGTATGTCTCCGACATGGGGGACCGGTCACTCGTTCGGCCGCGCACCCACGGCCGCCGGCGGCCGTCGCTGATATCCACGAGGGAGGGGGCCGGTAGCACCTGATCACCTACCGAAGGAAGACCATCCATGGCCACCACCACCCGTGTCGGCAGCGGCACCAGTCTCGCCATCGACTTCACCCAGGGTCTCGACGACGCCTGGACGAAGATCGCCACGTTCGTGCCGAAATTCGTCGCGTTCCTCGTCATCCTGGCCATCGGCTGGTTCGTGTCGAAGCTGATCGCCCGTGTCCTGGACCGGGTCCTGCGCAAGGTCGGTTCGGAGCGACTGGCCGAACGGGCGGGTACCGCACGGTTGTTGCGGGACTCCGCGTACGACCTGACCGGGATCGTCTGCAGGATCGTCTACTACGCGCTGATGCTGATCACGCTCCAGCTGGCGCTCGGTGTCTTCGGCACCAACCCGGTCAGCACGATGATCAACGGCATCGTGGCCTGGCTGCCGCGCGGCATCGTGGCCGTGGTCCTCATCGTCGTCGCGATGGCCATCGCCAACGCCGTGCGCGGGATCGTCGCCGGTGCGCTCTCGTCCGTGTCGTACGGGCGTACGGTCGCCACCGTCGTCTGGGGCTGCATCCTGGCGCTGGGCGTCATCGCCGCCCTCGGCCAGGCGGGCATCGCCCGTGACGTCACCCGGCCGGTGCTGTACGCGGCGCTCGCCGTGGTCGTCGGCATCCTGGTCGTCGGGGTCGGCGGCGGCATGATCGCGCCGATGCGGCAGCGCTGGGAGCGGATGCTGACGGCGGTCGAGCGGGAGACCGTCACCGCCAAGGGAAGCGTCAGCGCCTACCAGGCGGGCCGCGCCGACGCCCTCGGCAACCAGCCGGTCCGCGAACGGACCGACCTGCCGCCAGGTACGAACGACATGTAGTCGGTACGGAGGAGGGGTGCCGCCGGTGGGACGGCGCGGGGGAGCTCTGGTCCCACCGGCGGCTGCTCAGGACGGCCCGGGTCTCATGGACCCGGGTGTCACGGACCCTGGTGTCAGAACGCGGGGATGGCCGCCGCGGCGCGGCTGTCGGCGTTCCGGGCCTTGTTGATGTTGCTCTGGAGGTTGCCGGTCAGCGGGAAGTTGGCGTCGCCCCACTTGGAGTTCCACAGCGCGTTGCGCGGTGCGTCGGCCATGTTCTCCATGGTGACCAGGGCCGGCCGGTCCCAGCCGCCGTCGCCCCAGGCGTGCGCCACCTCGTCCCACTTGGCGAAGCGGAAGGCGTGGGTGCTCGCGCCGTCCTTGTGGTAGACGATCTTGACGCGGTTGCCGTCCATCGGCACCTCGTTGATCGGGTGGGTGCTGTAACCGCCGTGCCGGGAGGCCGCGAGGTAGCTGGGACGCTCGTCGCCCTGCTTCTGGAAGACGACGACGGACTCCCAGTCGTGGCGGTGACCGAAGGCGTCGGCGCCGTTCAGCGTCTGGTCCTTCTCGAAGTAGAGCCCGTACACGTACGCGCACCAGCCGTTCTTGCACCAGCTCTGCGAGTACGTGTTCGCCTTGCCGAGGTGGTCGGTCCGGCAGCCGCCGGTGATCGACCCGCTGTTGTTGAGACCGCCGTTGAGCTTGCCGCTCGCGTCGACGGCAGCCGCGGGGAAGCAGCTGTCCGTGTCGTAGTCCCAGAGCGGCTGGTACTTCTTCTGGAAGGTACTCGCGTTCTCCGCCAGGGGAGTAAGGATCGCGGCGGACGCGCTCGTCGAGATTCCGACGGTCAGGGCGCCGGCGCTGACCGCGACGAGCGCGGCCCGGCCGATACGGGACGTCCTGTTGCCGTGCGTGGATGCCTTGAACATGTGCGGGTGCTCTCCACTTGGTCGTGCCGGGAATACGGCTCGGTCGTGCCGTGAAGTCCGGCGTGGCGGGACCGACACTGGCACCCGGAAAGTTGACTGGCACCCCTCTCGCCGGGCCGTTCAATTCCGTCGCCGGGAGTTCGTGTTCACCGCCCCGACCGTTTTCTTTCTGAACAGGTATGGCGCTCGGACCGTTTTTCCCTGTGATGTGGCTCCTGTGCGGTACGGGAACCGGGGAGGGTGGAGCTCATGGGGCGTCCCGAGAGACCTTTGGACCCACAGGCCGGTCCCGTGCAGCGGTTCGCCCATGAACTGCGGGAGTTGCGGCGGACGGCGGGCGGACCCTCGTACCGGCTGATGGCCGAGACTGCCGGGTTCTCCGCGGCGACCCTGTCCGAGGCGGCGCGCGGGGAACGGCTGCCGTCGCTCGCGGTGGTCCAGGGGTACGTCCGGGCGTGCGGGGGCGACCCGGGCGAGTGGGAGCCGCGCTGGAAGGACGCCGAGGACCAGGTCGCGTCCGCGGCCCGGGGCGACGACGGTGAGGCCGCGGCGCCGTACCGGGGGCTGGCCCCCTTCGAGCAGGGCGACCGGGAGCTGTTCTTCGGGCGCGACGGACTGGTCGGCGAACTCCTGCGGCTGGTGCGGGAACACCGGTTCGCGGTGGTGTTCGGAGCGTCGGGGAGCGGGAAGTCGTCGCTGCTGAGGGCCGGGCTGATACCCCGCCTCAGGGAGGAGTGCGACACCGTCCGGGAGCAGCCCGGCCCCGCCGTGCTGCGGGTCTTCACGCCGGGCGAGCGGCCCGCCGGGACATACGGACATCTGCTGGCCCCGAAGGAGGGCGAGCCGGAGAGCTGGGTGGTGGTCGACCAGTTCGAGGAGATCTTCACCCTGTGCCACGACCGGGCCGAGCGGGCCCGGTTCGTCGACCTCCTGCTGGCCGCCCGGGACCCGGACAGCCGACTGCGTGTACTCGTGTCCGTACGGGCCGACTTCTACGCCCGCTGCGCCGAGCACCGGGAACTGGCGGCCGCGCTCGGCGGGTCCGGGCTGCTGGTCGGGGCGATGACGGCGGACGAACTGCGGGAGGCGGTGACCCGGCCTGCGGCTGCCGTCGGGCTGCTCGTGGAGCGGGAGCTGACCGCGCGGATCGTCGAGGAGGTCCTCGACCGGCCGGGCGCGCTGCCGATGCTGTCGCACGTGCTGCTGGAGACCTGGCGGCGGCGCCGGGGGCGGCTGCTGACGCTGGCCGCGTACGAGGCGGCGGGCGGTGTGCGCGGGGCGATCGCGGCGAGCGCGGAGGAGGTGTACGGGCAGTTGACCCCCGCCCAGGCGCGCACCGCCCGGCAGTTGCTGCTGCGGATGGTCGAGCCGGGGCAGGGCGGCGCGCACACCCGGCGCCCGCTGACCCGTGCCGAACTGGCCGAGTCGGCGACCGACCACCAGGTGCCCGTGGTGGTGGAACGGCTGGCCCGCGCCCGGCTGCTGACCGTCGACGAGGTCGGTGTCCAGCTCGCGCACGAGGCGCTGATCACCTGCTGGCCGAGGCTGCGCGACTGGATCGAGGCGGACCGGGAGTGGCTGAGCCACCATCGGCGGCTGGCCGAGGAGACCCGGCTCTGGCTGGAGCACGACCGCGACCCCGGTGCGCTGGTCCGGGGCAGCAGACTGGCCCGCGCCGAGGAACTGTTCGCCGGTGAGCCGGACGAGGAACGGGGCGGGCTCACCCCGCCCGAGCGGGAGTTCCTCGACACCGCGCTGGCGGCCCGCGTGGCGGAGTCCCGGGCCGCCGCCCGCGCCACCAGGCGCTCGCGCGTCCTGGTCGCCGCACTGTCCGCGGTACTGGCGGTGGCCCTGACCGGTGGGCTGGCCGCCTGGCACCTGAGCGTCGACAACGTGCGCCAGCGCACCGACACCGCCGCGCGCCGGGTCGCGGACATCGCCGACGCGATGCGGACGACCGACCCGCGCACCTCGATGCTGCTGAGCGTCGCCGCCTGGCGCATCTCCCCGCTGCCCGAGGCCCGCCGGGCGCTGCTCGGCTCCCTCGCCCAGCCGGAACACGCGGTCTTCACCGACCCGGCGCCGGGCGACGGTCCGACCCGATTCCTCGCGGACTCCGGACGCACGCTCCTCAGCGTCGACGGCCGCACCTGGCGGACCTGGAACGTGGTCGCCGCCCGCCCGATCGCCTCCGGCCGGCTCCCGGGCGGCAAGGTGGTCGCGGCCGGTCCCGACGCCCGGGTCCTCGCGGTCGCCGGTGACACCGGCATCCGTCTGTGGGACACGGCCACCGGCCGCTGGACCGGCGACCCGCGCCTTCTCCCCTTCACCTCCGTCACCGACATCGCGGCGGGTGCCTACGTCGTGAGCGGCATCGACGACGACCGGGTACGGCTGCGGTCCCTCACCGACGGCGGAGTGCTGTTCGAGGAACGGGTGGCGGGCGGCCTGGTGACCCCGGCCGTGAGCGCCGACGGCCGTCTGGTCGCGGTCTGCCCGGCGGGCGGCTCCCCGCAGGTCCGGGACATCGCCCGCCACCGCACCCTGCCCGGCTCCTGGGACCGGGCCCACGGCCTGTGCGACGAGGCGGAACGGACGGCTCTGGTGTTCGGCGCCGACGGCGACCGGCTCGCCGCGCTCTCCGAGTCCGGCGTGACGGTGTGGGACACCGCCTCCGCCCGCGAGGTCGCCCACCTCGCCGAACCGGGCGCGCAGCGGGCCGCGTTCACCCCGGACGGCGCCTTCCTCGCGACCGCCGACGGCGCCGAGATCAGGGTGTGGCGGCTGTCCGACCCGGCGGCCCCCGTGTTCCGGCACTCCCTCAACAACCAGCACCTGTACGGGATGTCCTGGGACCCCACCAGCCGGACCACCCTGCGCTACCTCGAAGGCGGCGCCGTCCACTGCCTGGAACTGGGCCCGGCGGTCACGCCCGCCTGGCGCGCGGACCCACTGACGGCGGTACGGGTGAGCCCGGACGCCCGTAGGTACGCCACCGCCCGGCTCGTCGACGGCCGCCACCGGTTCGAACTCCGGTCCACCTCCGACGGCCGCCTCCTGCGCACCCTCCCCGCCCCGCCCCCGCCCGTGTCGGCCGACCCCGCCGAGCCGGTTGTCCCGGAACACACGGTGGCCCTCCTCGCGTTCAGCCCCGACGGTCACGCGCTCTCGTACGGTGTCTCGGCGCCCGGAAGGGAGGCGGCCCCGCAACGCTTCACGGTCTGGGACCTGGCCCGGGACCGGCCCCGGGCGACCCTGGACCTCGCGACCTCCGGGTCCGCCGCCCCGGTGGTCGCCCTGGCCCTGGGCCCCGACGGCTCCACCCTGTACGCGGCCCGGACACCCGGCCTCGGCGATCCGACCGACGAGGCCTGGGACACCGGAACCGGCCGGAGAACCACCGTCCTCACCGGGCTCACCAGCACCCACCTGGCGGTGCGCCCCGACGGCGGCCTCATCGTCGGTGACAACCGCACCGCGAGCCTGTCCACGGACAGCACGGCCGCGAAGGTCGCCAGGAAGGGCCTCGTCCAGGGCGAACAGATCAGCGCCCTCGCCTTCGCCGCCGACGGTTCACGCATCGCCGCGGGCGACCTGACCGGCCGGGTCGCCCTGTGGGACGGGGAGTTGAGCGACCGTGCGGGCATCCTGCGCAACGTCTTCCCCGCTCCTCCGGGTGCGGAACCGGAACCGGAGGCGGTGAGCGCGCTGGCCGTCAGTCCCGACGGCGCCACCCTGGCCGTCGGGGGCGGCGCCGGCACCCTCCAGCTCTGGGACATCGCCACCCAACAGCGCCTGGGCGGCCCGCTGACCACACCGGGCGAGGAGATCGACTCGCTTGCCTTCAGCGCCGACAGCGGCACGCTGTTCGCGGGGAGCGGGCATGTCCCGCTCCAGCGGTACGCCGTCGACCCGGAACGTGCGGTCACCCTGGTGTGCGCGCGGGCGGGCAAGGGGGTGGACCTCTCGCTGGAGCAGTGGCGGACGTATGTGCCGGAGGTGGAGTACCGCCGGGTGTGCGTCAGTTGAACGGGTCGAGCGTGATGTACGCCGTCTGCGGGGAGCCGTCGTGGACCAGCGACTCGTGGTTGCCGACGTCGTCGAAGGCGAAGGCGTACGCCTTGCCGTCGGCCATCTGGGCGTGGATCTTCCTGGCGTAGTGGTTGGTCACCGTGTCCTGGTAGAAGCCCGCCGAACTCGTGTCGGGCTGGCTGGAGTTGGTCAGGAGGGTGGAGCGGTTGTAGCCGGCGCACAGGGTGCGGGAGATGGGGCCGCGCACCAGGTCGTTCGGTGCGTCCAGGAACTTGTGGCAGCCGAAGACGCTGTCGGCGTCGGGCTTCTGGAAGGTGGTGACGACCGCGCCGGAGCTGTTGGTGAAGTTCATGACGTTGCCGGAGACCCTGCCGTAGTACTTGGTGGCCGGCTGGTCCGCGAACGGTGTCACGGTCAGGGTGGAACCGGCGTACCTGCTCCACACGCGGTTGACGTAGTCGTCCATGACGGTGCTCGGCAGGGCGCCGGACTCGATGCCGTGGCCGGGGGAGAGGGCGCGCAGGATCGTGCCGTCGGACCGGGTCCGGACGAGGTTGGCCCAGCCGCCGGGCTGGCCCTTCAGGGCGTTGAAGAACCCGTTGTAGCCGCCCGCCTTGAGATGGCCGGTGTTCTTCACGGCGCCCGAGGCGTTCTTGACGCCGACGGCGTACGGGGCCGAGAACATGTCCACCTGTGTGCTGTTGATCCACAGGCCGGCGTCGTTCAGCGTGTACTCGGTCCAGTTGAAGAGGATGTTCGCGTTGGGGTCCGAGGGGTTCTGCACGGCAGGCTGCACGAGACCGCCGGTGGTCAGCCTGAAGACGAGCTTCTGGCCGTAGGAGAAGTAGACGCGGCCGGAGAACTTCGGCATCCGGAGCGTCATCGACTGTCCGTTGCCCGGCCCGGCGATCGACGCGTCGGGTGCCGGGGTCGGCGGGTTGCCGCCGGTGGGCCAGGCGTGGAAGGTGCCGTTCGCGTCGGCCCAGCCCTGCTGACCGGTCGAGAGCAGGGTGCCGATGTTGTAGACGTAGATCTGGTCGCCGCGCCCGGAGTTGTTCCTGAACTCCAGCGGGATGGTGGTGGGTACCGCGGCTTCGGCGCGGGACGGTGCGGGGCCCGCGACCGTGAGCCCCGTGGCGACGGCCGCGGCGGCGACCAGGGGTATCAGCGCGTTCCGTGTCCTCGGTGCCTTCCGTGCTTTCTGTTCGGCAAACACGTTCGTCCTCCTCGTGTCGCTTGCCCGTCGTTTTCCTGAGAGCGCTCTCAGGCTGCTCCCGTGAACGGAACACGTCAAGGTCTAGACCAAGAGGGACTGTTCTCCGCTGTCATCAACGCCACATCGGGGACGGTTTACGACACCCGTGCACGAAACGTAAGTTGGCCGTCCTGAACATCGTTTTCATCCGGATGGTGGTGGTCCCGTGGGGCGTCCCGAGAGGCAGCTGGACCCCGAGGCCGGTCCCGTGCAGCGGCTCGCCCATGAGCTGCGCGAGCTGCGCAGGGCCGCGGGCGGGCCGTCGTACCGGACGATGACCGAGGCGGCCGGCTGCTCGGTGACCTCGCTGTCCGAGGCGGCGGCCGGACGGAAACTGCCGTCCTTCGCCGTCTTCCAGGGCTATGTGCGGGCCTGCGGTGGCGACCTCGGCGAGTGGGAACCCCGGTGGAAGGACGCCGACGCGGAGGCCGCGGGGACCGTGCGCGAGGAGGCGCCGGACGCGGCGCCGCCGTACCGGGGACTGGCCCGCTTCGAGCCCGCCGACCAGGCGCTCTTCTTCGGCCGTGACCGGCTCGTCGAGGCGGCGCGGGAACTGGTGTGCGACCACAGGTTCGCCGTTGTGTTCGGGGCGTCCGGGAGCGGGAAGTCGTCGCTGCTGCGGGCCGGGCTGATACCCCACCTGAGGGCCGAGATCGCGCGGCGCGGATGCCCCGCCGTGCTGCGGGTGTTCACCCCGGGAGACAGACCGGCCCAGACCTACGGGCATCTGCTGGCCCCGAAGGAGGGCGAGCCGGAGAGCTGGGTGGTGGTGGACCAGTTCGAGGAGGTCTTCACTCTCTGTCGTGACTCGCGGGAGCGCTCCCACTTCCTCGACCTGCTGCTCGCCGCCCGCGACCCGCACAGCCGGCTGAAGGTGCTCATCGCCGTACGCGCCGATTTCTACGCCCGTTGCGCCGAGCACCGCGAGCTGGCCGACGCCCTGCGCGGCGCGGGTCTGCTGGTCGGCCCGATGAACGCGGACGAGCTGCGCGAGGCGGTCGTCGGACCGGCACAGGCGGCCGGACTGCTGGTGGAGCGGGAGCTGACCGCGCGGATCGTCGAGGAGGTCCTCGACGAGCCCGGCGCGCTGCCGATGCTCTCGCACGCGCTGCTGGAGACCTGGCGCCGTCGCCGCAGCCGGATGCTGACCCTGGCCGGGTACGAGGCGGCCGGCGGTGTCCTCGGCGCCGTCGCGGCGACCGCCGAGGACGTGTACGGGCAGCTGTCCGAGCCCCGGGCGCGCACCGCCCGCCTGTTGCTGCTGCGCCTGATCGAGCCCGGTCAGGGCAACGCCGACACCCGGCGCCCCCTCACCCGGGCCGAACTCGACGCGTGGGACGGCGACGACGTGCCCGTGGTGGTGGACCGGCTGGCCCGCGCCCGTCTCCTCACCGCGGACGAGGACGGCGTCCAGCTCGCCCACGAGGCGCTGATCACCTGCTGGCCGAGGCTGCGCGACTGGATCGAGGAGGACCGTGAGCGCCTGCGCCACCACCGGCGCCTGACCGAGGCCACCCGTGTCTGGCTGGACGACCGCGACCCCGGCGCCCTCTACCGGGGCAGTCGGCTGGCCCGCGCCGAGGAACTGTTCGCGGACGGGGACAGCGGACTGACGGTCCCCGAGCGAGAGTTCCTCGACGCCGCCCTGGCGGCCCGCGAGGCGGAGCGCCGGGCCGTGACCCGTACCGCCCGGCGCTCCCGCACGCTCCTGGGCGCACTGTCCGCCGTACTGGCGGTGGCGCTCGTGATCGGCCTCGCCGCGTGGACGCAGCACCAGGACAACGAGGAGCGGCGCACCGACGACGTGGCCCGCCGGGTCGCCGAGGTCGCCGACGGTCTGCGGACGACCGACCCGCGCACCGCCATGCTGCTGGGCGTGGCCGCCTGGCGCATCGCACCGCTGCCCGAGGCCCGCCGCGCCCTGCTCGGCTCCCTCGCCCAGCCCGAACGGGCCACCTTCACCGACCCCGCGACCGCCGAGGACACCGAGCGGTTCCTCCTCGACTCCGGCCGTACGCTGCTCAGTTCGGGCGGGGGCCGCTGGCGGACCTGGGACCTGGCCACCGGGCGGCGCACCGCCTCGGGCCGACTGCCCGAGGGCGACCTGTTCGCCGCCGGGCCGGGCGCCCGGGTGCTCGCCCTCGCCGGTGAGCACGGCGTCCGGCTGTGGGACACCGCCGCCCGGCGCTTCGCGGCCGGTTCCGGGCACCTTTCGCAGGACTGGACGAACGTCGGTTTCGGCACCGACCGCGCCACCTTCCTCGTCAGCGACCCCGACGGCCGGGTACAGCTGCGGTCGGTCGTGGACGGCCGCCTCCTGTTCACGACGCGCGCCGCGGCCGACCTGACCGACGTGGCGACGGGACCGGACGGCCGACTGGTGGCCGTCTGCACCGCGGGCCGGGCCCCGCAGCTGTGGGACATCCCCGCCCGGCGTTTCGTGCACGGCGCATGGGAGCGCTCCCGGAAGCTGTGCGACGGCGACTCGGCGGTGGTGTTCGGCGGGGGCGGGAACGGGGGCGGCGGCCGGTTCGCGGTCGTCTCCGACACCGGGCGGCGCGTCGAGGGCAACGGAACCACCGGCAGCAGCGGGAACACCGGTGTCCGCGTCTGGGACACCGACACCGGACGCCAGGTCGCCGACATCCGCTCACTGGGCGTGGACTCCGTCGTGTTCAGCCCGGACGGGGCGATGCTGGCGACGTCCGACGACAGCGAGGTCCGGGTCTGGCGCTTCGACGACCTGACGGACCCGGTGTTCCGGCACCCCCTGAACAACGAGACCCTCTCGGGCGGCCTCGCCTGGGTCCCCGGCCGCCGCCCGGCCCTGCGCTATCTGGAGGGAGGCACGGTCCACACCCTCGACATCGGTCCCGTGGCCACCGCCGTCTGGCACGAGCACGCCATGGACAGCGTCCTGCTCAGCCCGGACGGCCACACCCTCGCCACCGCCGAACGCACCACCGGCGCCCGCTACCGCTTCCGGCTGCTGGACACCCGCGACGGCCACGTCCTGGGCACCCTGCCGTCCCCGCCCCCACCCGTCTCCGGCGACCGCTCCCAACCGGTGGACCCGCAGGGCACGCTGTCCGTGACCGCGTTCAGCCCCGACGGAACGGCGTTCGCGTACGGGGTCTCCGCCCCCGGTGTGCCGACGGCGCCGCAGCCCATCACGGTCTGGGACGTCGGAGCCCACCACGCCCGGACCACCCTCCACCTGGCGAACTCCGCCAGGGTCGGAGCAGTCGTCGAACTGGCCCTGGGCCCGGCCGGCCACCGCCTCCACGCCACCCATCTCTCGGACTCCGGCCGGATGGACGACGAGACGTGGGACGTCACCCGGCACCGCAGAACCGGCGTGCTCAGGGGTCTGGCCGGCCCGCCCCTGATCGCTCGCCCCGACGGCCGCCTCCTCGTCGGGGACAACCGTGCCGCCCGCCTTCCCGCGGGCCGCGTCACGGCACCCGCTCTCGTCCAGGGCGCCCAGATCGGCGCCCTGGCCTTCTCCCCCGACGGTTCCCTGCTGGCCGCGGGCGACTGGGCGGGCCGAGTCGCCCTGTGGGACGGCGACCTGCGCCGCAACACGGGCGTCATGCGCAGTGTCTTCCCCACGCCACTCGAAGGGGGCCCGGAAGCGGCCGACGCCCTGGCCATCAGCCCCGACCTCCGCACCCTGGCCGTCGCCGGCGACGAGGGCACCCTCCAGCTGTGGGACATCCCCACCCGCCAACCCCTGGGCGGCCCGCTCACCACCCCCGGCGACGCGATCAAGACCCTGGCCTTCTCCTCCGACAGCACCACGCTGTACGCGGGAAGCGCCCATGTTCCGCTCCAGCGGTACTCGATCGACCCGGCGCACGCCGTGCGGGAGGTCTGCGGACGGGCGGGGGGTGCGCTGAGCAGGGACCAGTGGCGGACGCACATCCCGGACGCGGGGTTCCGACGGGTGTGCGGGAGTTAGCCCGAGACCGTGCCCTGTTCACTTGCCGTTCCGGAAACTCGCCTCTTTCCATACTGGAAACAAACGGCTACTCTTTCCGTCATGGAAACAAACGGGGTGCGACTGACGGCCGAGCAGGCTCGTTCCGCACTGGCCGACACCGAGCAGGTCCGGGCCTCCGCCTCGGCACTGTCGGCCACACCATGGCCGACCTGGTTCTTCATCGCGCTCACGCTCTACATCGCCGCGCTTCCGATCGCCTACGGAGGCATGATGGCCGACTCGGACTGGCTGCTGCCGCGCCCCGCCTGGCTGGGCGTCATGCTGGCGATCACGGCGGTGTACGGGGCGCTCTTCGCCGTCGCGGCCAAGGACTGGCGCAACAGGACCGGGGTGGCGCTGCGGTGGGACGTGCTGCCGAAGCGGGCGACCGTGCCGCTCGCGGTCGGCCTGCCCGTGCTGCTGCTGGGGTCGGCGTTCGCGTTCCGCTTCACGGGACGGCCGGCATGGCTGGTCGCTGCCTCGCTGATCGGCGCCGCCGTGTCCGTCGGCTTCCACCTCGCCTTCGTCCGGCTGCACAGGAAGACCGCGTGAGCGCCGAGGACCACGACCCGCTGGAGGGTTTCGACACCACCGTCCACGCCCCGAACCGGCTGCGCGTCTGCGCCCTGCTGGACACCGCGGGCGAGGCGGAGTTCGGCCTGGTCCAGAAGCAACTCGACCTCTCGGCCTCCGTGCTGAGCAAGCACGTCACCGTGCTGATGGACGTCGGCTACGTCGAGCAGCGCAAGGCCGTCCGCGACACCCGGCAGCGCGTGTGGCTCCGCCTGACCGAGCGGGGCCGGGAGGCCTACCGGGGGCACCTGGCGGCGCTGCGGGCGATCGTGGGCCCGCCGGATCCAACGCTCTAGTCGGTGCTCCAGTCGGCGCTCTCCGAGTCCTCCCCAAGGAGGCTGTGCCGCTCCACCAGCCAGCTGATGGCGGTGAGGCGGCACACCGCGTAGTCGTGCCCGACGGGTTCGCGCCAGTCGAGTTCGTCGAGCGCGTCGAGGAACCCGACGGCGTAGTCGGCGAGGTGTTCGCGCTGCGGCTGCCGGGGGACGAGTCCGGGGCCGCCCGCCTCCAGCCGCTCCCTTATCTCCGCGACGTGCTGGTCCACGGCGGCCGTGAAGGCAGGCTCGAACGCGAACTCCGCGAAGCGGGGCGCGAACGTGCTGCTGATCCTGGCCAAGGGGGACATCGCTCCACGGTATGTGGCGTGCGGGGGTGAAAGGAGACGGGAATGTCATGGTTTCCGTCACACTGGGCGTGCGTCGAGCCAGATGCTCTTCCGGTGTGCCCGCCTTCTTCGTCCACAGCTGTGGATAACCCTGGGACCTGCGATTCCGTGTCGAGGTCCGCCTAGGAACCGGTGCCGGTACCGGTATCGGTGCTGGTGAGGATGACGAGTTGCTGGGTCGCCCGGGTCATCGCGACATAGCGGTCGACCGCTCCCTCGATGCCCTTGCCCTCGCCCTCGCCGAACTTCTCCGGGTCGACGACGACCACCAGGTCGAATTCGAGGCCCTTCGACAGTGACGGGGTCAACGACCGGACACGTGACGTCGTCGGTCGGAACCCGGGATCGCCGATGACGCACGCGATGCCGTCGGTGTGTGAGGCGAGCCAGGTGTCGAGGACCTGGTCGAGGTCCGATACCGAACCGTGGACGACCGGGATGCCGCCGCTGCGGATCGAGGTCGGCACGTTGGCGTCGGGGAGGGCGGCCCGGATGACCGGCTCGGCCTCCGCCATGATCTCTTCGGGCGTGCGGTAGTTGATGCTGAGGGAGGCCATGCTGACGCGGTCGAGGCCGACCCTTTCGAGCCGTTCCTCCCATGACTCCGTGAACCCGTGCCGGGCCTGGGCGCGGTCACCGACGATGGTGAAACTCCGGGACGGGCACCGCAGCAGCAGCATCTGCCACTCCGCGTCGGTCAGTTCCTGGGCCTCGTCCACGACGATGTGCGCGAACGGGCCGGCGAGCAAGTCCGGTTCTGCGGTGGCCAGTTCGGACTCGTCGACCAGGCTGACCCGGGCGTCCTGACCGCGCAGCATCCGCACCAGACCCTCGCCTTCGTCACCGTCGGCCCCGGAGTCGGAGGCGGCGTCGATCAGGTTGTCGACGACCTGGGTCATCCGCTCGCGCTGGGCAGCGAGGACGCTCTCGTGCCGGCGCCTGCGCCGTGCCGCCTCCGGGTCGCCGAGGCGCAGGCGTGCCGCGTCCAGGACCGGCAGGTCGGACACGGTCCAGGCACGGGCGTCCACGCGCTGCAGTTTCCGTACCTCGTCGGGGCTCAGCCAGGGCGCGCACATACGCAGATAGGCGGGCACGGACCACAGGTCCCCGACCAGGTCGGCCGCTTCGAGCAGCGGCCACGCGCTGTTGAAGGCGGTGACCAACTCCCGGTCCTGCGCGAGCGACCTGCGCAGCTGGGCGGGCGAGACACCGTGGCCGCCGTCGTGGTCGTCGCTGTCGTGCCTGTCCGCGAGGATCGTGAGGAGTTCCTCCCAGACCTGGTCGCGGGCCTCGTTGTGCGGCACACCGGGTGCCGCTTCGAAGGCGACGGCCCAGTCGCCGGCGGTCAGCCGGACGTCGGACCAGGGGGTCGAGACCGTGATCCCCTGGGTGGGCGGCTCCTCGTAGAACGCGACGGCCTTCTCGACCGCCTTCACCAGGTCCGCGGACGACTTCAGCCGGGCCACGTCCGGGTCGGCCTCGACCGCCGCCGAGGCACCCTCGTCGACGAGGTCCCGCAGGGTGCAGGTCTGCACGCCCTCCTCGCCGAGACTGGGCAGGACATCGGCGACGTACGCCAGATAGGGCCGGTGCGGGCCGACGAACAGGACGCCGCCACGACGGTGCCCGAGGCGCGGGTCGGCGTAGAGGAGATAGGCGGAGCGGTGCAGGGCGACGACGGTCTTGCCGGTACCGGGACCGCCGTCCACGACGAGCGCGCCACGCGATCCGGCGCGGATGATGGCGTCCTGGTCGGCCTGGATGGTGCCGAGGACGTCCCGCATGCGCGGCGACCGGTTGCTGCCCAGGCCGGCGATGAACGCGGACTGGTCGTCGAGCGCGGCGGCGTGCCCGTCGAACCCGTCCGAGGCGAACACCTCGTCCCAGTAGTCGCTGATCCGGCCGTCGGTCCAGCGGTACCGGCGGCGGCTCGCCAGGCCCATCGGGTTGCCGTGGGTGGCTCCGAAGAACGGCTCGGCGGCGGGGGAGCGCCAGTCGAGCAGCAGCCGACGGCCGGTGGAGTCGGTGAGGCCGAGCCGCCCGACGTACACGGCCTGCTCGGGGTCGTCCGCGCTGATCATGTGGCCGAGGCAGAGGTCCAGGCCGAAGCGGCGCAAGGCGCGCAGGCGGGCGGTGAGCCGGTGGATCTCGGTGTCCCGGTCCATCGCGTCGCGGCCGGTGCCGCCGGGGGCTCTGCGCTGGACGTCGAGACGGTCGGACAACTCGGCGATCGACTGCTCCAGACACTCCGCGACGGCGGCGAAGTGCCGCTCGTCACGGGCGATCAGCTTCGGGTCGGCCTTGGGGGCGAGACGCTCGGGAAGGTCGAACGTGCTGGTGGTGGACATGGCCGTGATGGACGTGGTGGTGGTCAGGGGGTTCACTGCATGCACTCCCGTCCGGGCGACGGCGCGCACACCCGTACCTCGGCCCCGAATTCCGGCAACGCCACCGCGAGGGCGGCGGCCATCGGCCGGCCATCTCCGATCGACCCATGGGTCGACAACAGAACACGCACTTCGAGACTCCCCGTTTCCGCAGTTCCAGGCCCTAGGCCGGAGATTCTGCGGTATGACGGGGGCCTTGCCGCAAGCCCCCCGGTGCGCTATATCTTGAACATGGCAAGGGGTTCAGAACTCCTTGCCTTTGTCTTTTGCTGTGGGCCCGGACGGCGAAGCTCAGGCCTCCGCACTCCTTTTCTTCCTTCTCTCCCTGACGATGACGACGATCAGGACGAGCACGGTGGTCGTTCCCGTCCCGAGGACCAGTCTCACCAGGGCGTCGATCAGGTTGTCGACGGAGAAGTGGAAGATCAGGGTGGTCAGGAAGTGGGCGAGGCCGACGGAGTAGAGCGTGAGGGCCACGTGGGCCAGTGGAATCCCGCGCTTCTTCTCGTTCGTCTCTTCCATCTCCTGCCTCTCCTGCCTCTCTTGACCTTCTTCGCTCACCTCCCGGTTCGGCCGATTCTCGCATTGCCCCTTTGAGCCGTACTTGGGGGCTATCGGTACGGCCCCGTTTCGTTCAGTGGAAGAAAACTTCCATTGACAGTCCGGTTACGCGTGCGGCATTTGGGAGAAACATCCTGCCCGTTCTCTTTACGCCATCCGGCGCCATCGTGGCGACCCGCGCAGGAAGAGAACGCGATGACGGACACGGTCAGAGACCCAGGCGGAGATACGGAGACCGCGGACAGGGAGGGCTACTCCCCCCGCCTCTACAACGAGGACCTCGCCCCGGCCACCGAGCGCAAGTGGGGCGCGTTCAGCATCTTCAACGTGTGGACCTCGGACGTACACAGTCTGTACGGCTACTTCCTCGCCGCCAGCCTGTTCCTGGTCGCCGGCAACACCTTCAAGTTCCTGATCGGCATCGGCGTCGGATCGCTGGTCATCTACTACCTGATGACGCTGATCGGAAAGGCGGGCGTGCGGACGGGTGTCCCGTACCCGGTCCTGGCCCGCGCCTCCTTCGGCACGTTCGGCGCGAACGTACCGGCGTTGGTCAGGGCGATCGTCGCCACGTTCTGGTACGGCGCCCAGACCAGCGCGGCGGCAGGCGCGATCGTGGCCTTCCTGATCCGCTACGACGGCCCGAAGCACCTGCACGAGACGAGCAGGCTGTTCGACCACAGCGGCCTTGAGGTCATCTGCTACCTCGCCGTCTGGGCGGCCCAACTGCTGATCATCAGCAAGGGCATGGAGACGGTCCGCCGGTTCCAGGACTTCGCGGGCCCGGCCGTCTGGCTGATGATGCTGGTGCTGGCGGTGGCCCTGTCGGTGAAGGCGGGCACGCTGTCCCTCTCCATCGACATGCCGGCCAAGGACCTGGCGGCGCTGGCGAAGAACGCGACCGGTCTGGACGTGACGCCCGGTTCGTTCGCCGCGATAGCGGCGATCGCCGCGACCTGGGTGACGTACTTCGCCGCGCTGTTCCTGAACTTCGGTGACTTCGCCCGCTTCACCCCGGACGAGAAGACCCTGAAGAAGGGCAACGTCTGGGGCCTGCCGGTCAACCTGATCCTGTTCTCGCTGGTGGCGGCGCTGACAACCGCCTCCGCCAGCAAGGTGTACGGCGAGGTCATCCTCGAACCGGCGGCGATCTCGGCGAAGTTCGACAGCGCGTTCCTGGTCCTGCTGGCCGCCCTGACGTTCGCGGTCGCGACCCTCGGCATCAACGTCGTCGCCAACTTCGTCAGCCCGGCCTTCGACTTCGCCAACGTGGCCCCGAAGCACATCACCTTCAAGCGGGGCGGCCTGATCGCGGCGGTCATCGCGCTGCTCCTCTACCCCCTCCACCCCTGGGACAACGCCCCCAGCTTCGTCAACGCCATCGGCTCGACGATGGGCCCGATCTTCGGCGTGGTCGTGGTCGACTACTACCTCATCCGCAAGGCCCAGTTGAACGTCCCCGACCTCTACAAGGAGGACGGCGAGTTCCGCTTCCAGGGCGGCTGGAACATCCGCGCCTTCGCGGCGGCGGCAGTCGGCGCGCTCTTCTCCAGCATCCTGCCGACGTACGGACCCGCCGGGTACGGGGCGGCGCTGGGCCCGTACTCGTGGTTCATCGGGGTGCTGGTCGCGGGGACGATCTACTTCGGGGTGAGTGGGGGGAAGAGCCCGCTGACGGGGCGTGGGGCTTCGGAGGCTTCGGCGACGCCTGTCGCCTGAGGGGAGGCGGGCGGCCTGCGGAAACGTAACAGCACACTCGTTCGAGTGAATGGCTTCGGATTCCGTATCAGGGCCGCCGGTCTACTCTGGGACTGTCGCGCTGAGCGAAGGAGGTCTGACATGGCGACGGCGGAGCCGATCATCATGCCGGGTTACCAGGGCGAGGCCATTCATGGTCCGTACGACGATCCTGATGATCCCGACGGCGAGCGCTACGAGAGGCGTATGCGTGAGTACCTGGGCGGCGCAAGCGTCGAGCAGGCCTTCGAGCTGTTCAGTGCGGCGGCCCCTGAGGGCTGGCGCGTAGAGCTGGTCGAAGGGGAGATCTACGTGGTGCCACCGGCGAATGGGGAGCACGAGGAGATCGTGTCGGAGCTCAGCGGGCAGGTCCGGGACCACAACAAGGGGCTGGGCCGCTACACAGGCATCGGCCTGAACGTTCCCGGAGCATCCGAGACCGGCCATGTCATCCCCGACCTGGTCGTCGCGCCGAAGGGCAGTTTCGACGACCGGGAGGAGTGGCACGATGCGGCCCCCGTACTCCTGGTGGCCGAGGTCACCTCCGAGTCGACCGCAGCCCGCGACCGTGACAAGAAGATCCGCGGTTACGCCCGTGCCGACATTCCCGTCTATCTGCTGATCGACCGGGAGGAGGGCGAGGTGCTGGTGTACTCCGAGCCGTCGGGCGACGACTACGCCAAGAGCCTGAAGCACAAACTGGGCCTGACCGTGCCCTTGCCCGCGCCCCTGGGGTTCGAGCTGGACACGGCGGAGTTCTGAGCGAGGGCGAGGTTCCGGCAGTTCTGATGGTCTGCTGGAACTGACGCTTCCCTACCCCGGCCGGCCCTGCGCCTGCCCCAGTTCCTGACTCGTTTCCTGGCTCGGTGGCCCGACGTGACGCGGCTCCGCCGCCCGTGCCGGGCCGGCGTTCGCTGCGATGATGAGTGTGGCGGCGGCGACGATCGCCGCGCAGACCGCTCTGAAGTGTGAGAGCACGGCAACCTCGCAACAACAGCGACGTATTAAGCACGCTTAACCCGTGGCTTAACGTAGAGGTTGACGGACCTCAACGGCAAGTAGGCACACGGGAGTTGGGCGATGGCAGAGCGCGACGACCCGGAAGTCATCGGGCGCAGGGTGCAACGGCTGCGTATCGAGCAGGGGCTGACACAGCGGCAGTTGGCGGAGCCCGCCTACACCCCCGCCTACATCTCCACCCTGGAGGCGGGCCGTGTGCGCGCCTCCGACGAGGCGTTGCGGCACATCGCCGAGCGGCTCGGGGTGGCGTACGAGGAGGTGGTGACCGGGCGGCCCGCCCACCTGGCCACCGACGTCCGGCTGCGCCTCACCGACGCCCAGCGCACCCTCGCCACCGGCGAGACCGAGGCGGCGGCCAAGCAGTACGGGGATCTGAGGGAGGAGGCCGCGCGGCTCGGGCTCCTCGCGGAGGAGGCCGCCGCGTTGCTCGGGCTCGGCGAGTGCGGGGTGGAGACCGGGGATCTCGCCGCCGCCCAGGAGTACTTCGAGCTCGCCGAGCGGTGTCTGGCCGACGAGCCCCTGACCGGCCGGGTCCCCGCCCTGCGCGGCCGGGCCGTCGCGCACTATCTGGCCGGTGAACTCCGTTACTCCGTATACCTTCTGGAGTCCACGATCGACGAGCTGAATCGCAGTGGGCTGCACGATCCGGACGCACTCCTCCCCCTCTACGCCAGTTCCATCGCCCCCTACATGGACATGGGCGCCCACGCGCGGGCCGCCCAGGCGGCAGAACTCGCCCTCGCGCTCGCCCCGCAGGTGAGCGATCCGGCGCTGGCCGCCCGGATGCACCGGCAGGTAGCCCGGACGATGCTCGCCGAGGGACGGTACGCGGACGCCGACGCCTCGCTGGCGAAGGCCGCCGAACTGTACCGGCAGCTGCAGATCCGTACCGAGCTGGCCAACTGCCACTGGATGCGCGGCTATCTGCACGCCCAGCAGAACGAACTCGCACTGGCCGAGGCCGAGTTGAGGGAGGCCCACGCCATGCTGTCCGCCAAGCGCGCCGCCCTCTACAGCAGCCAGGTCACGGTCGAGCTGGCCGACGTACTGCACCGGCGCGGCAAGTCGGACGAGGCGGCGGCGCTGCTGCACGACGTCCTCGGGGATCTGTCCTCGGAGCGCGGCGCCGTCCACTCGGCCGCCGCCCACCGGCTGCTCGGCATCATCGCCGAGGACGCCCGCGACACGGACCGGGCGGAGGAGCACTACGTCCGCGCCCTCAGCGTCCTGGAGCGCGCGGGCGCCGCCGGCGACCTCGCCGACCTGTGCCGGCTGCTCGGGGATCTACTGCGCCGGACGGGCCGGGTGGAGGCCGCGCTGGACGCCTACCGGACGGGGCTGGGGCATCGTACGGCTCCAGGGACCACCACCCTCGGCCCGGCGCCCGCACAGCCTCCTCTCTGACGAATCGGGGCCGGCGCACAGTACGGGCGGATACTCTTCGGCCGGACCTGTGAACATATGACCGGATCGGAACGGTACGGGCGCTTGGACAGCGAGCACGGCGGAGGGTACGGCGGATACGGCGGCGGCGGGCGCAGTGTGGCCGACGCGCTGCGGTACGTCGTACGCGCGTCCGTGTACGCCGTCGTCGGTGGCGTCGCGCTGATCGCGATCGCCACCGTCGCCTCCGTACTCGGGCCGACCGTCGCCCTGGACCTGTACACGCCCGCCGTGGCCGCCTGGTGGACGGTGTTCACGGCGGTCGTGGTGCAAGGGGTGCCGTTCCTGCTGCTGGGCACGGTGGTGTCGGCGGCGATCGGGGCGTTCGTACCGGAGAAGGTGTTCACCCGGCTGCTGCCGCGCAACCAGGCGCTCGCCGTGCCGATCGCGGGCGCGGCGGGGGTCGTCCTCCCGGGGTGCGAGTGCGCGTCCGTGCCGGTGGCGGGAAGTCTGATGCGGCGCGGGGTGGCCCCGGCCGCCGCGCTCGCCTTTCTGCTGTCCGCTCCGGCCATCAATCCGGTGGTGCTGGTGGCGACCTCCATCGCCTTCCCCGGCCAGCCGAAGATGGTGCTCGGGCGGCTGGTGGCCTCCCTGGCCACGGCGGTGGTCATGGGCTGGCTGTGGGCACGGTTCGGGCGGGAGGAGTGGCTGCGCAGGCCCACATCGGGGAGCAGTGGGCCGTCGGCCTTCGGCTGGCGCGGGTTCCTGGCCGGGCTCCAGCACGACTTCCTGCACGCGGGCGGCTTCCTGGTGCTGGGTGCGGGGGCGGCGGCGACCTTCAACATCGTCGTACCGAGATCCGTGCTCGACGTGTTCACCGGCTCGGCGTGGCTGTCCGTGCTGCTGCTCGCCGTACTGGCGGTCGTGCTGTGCGTGTGCAGCGAGGCGGACGCCTTCGTCGCGGCCTCGCTCAGCGGCTTCTCCCCCACGGCCCGGCTCGCCTTCATGGTGGTCGGCCCGATGGTCGACCTGAAGCTGATCGCCCTCCAGGCGGGCACCTTCGGCCGGTCCTTCGCCGTCCGGTTCTCGTCGGTGACATGGGTGGTCGCGGTCACCAGCAGCGTGGTCGTCGGGTGGTGGTTGTTGTGAGGCGGTACGGGTCCGCTGTCCTGTTGTTGCTGACGGGCGGGGCGGTGCTGCGCATCGCGCTGTTCAGCGAGCTGTATCTGCGGTACGTGCAGGAGGGGCTGCGGCCGTATCTGGTGGTGTCCGGGGTGGTGCTGGTCCTGCTGGGCGTGGTGGCCGCCGTGACGCGGGGGCGGGGCGAACACGAGCAGCACGATCACGATGACGATCACGACGACGATGGCGGTCATGATCACGGGGATGGACATGATCATGGGCACGGGTCCCGGGTCGCCTGGCTGCTCACCCTCCCCGCTCTCGCGCTGCTCCTCTTCCCACCGCCCGCCCTGGGCTCGTACAGCGCGGACCGGGAGGCGGCTCAGCGGGCCGCGCAGGGCGTGGGCACGTTCCCCGCGCTGGCCGCCGGGAATCCGCTGGAGCTGACGGTCGGCGAGTTCAGCTCGCGCGCGATCTTCGACAGCGGGCGGTCCCTGAAAGGCCGTACGGTCCGGCTGACCGGCTTCGTCACCCACGGGGACGACGGTGCCTGGTACGTCACCCGCCTCCTCGTCTCCTGCTGCGCGGCCGACGCCTCGACGAGCAAGGTCGAGATCCGCGACGCCGACGCCCCGGTCACGGACACCTGGGTCACGGTCACCGGAACCTGGGTGCCCAAGGGGAAGCTGGGCTCGGACGCGGCCTGGCCGCCCGTGCTGGACGCGGGGTCGGTGAAGAAGGTCGCGGAGCCGTCGAATCCGTACGAGAAAAGGTGATCGCGGCTCGTGACCGAGCCGTAGTGAAAGGATTCCACGAGTGCCGGACAAGGCAGGTCGTGGAATCCATGACGGAGACGGAACAGAGGGCCACCCGGGATCAGCGGGCCCGCTTCGAGGCGCTGGCGCGCGTTGTGACGGAGCCGCTGCACCGCTATCTGCTGCGGCGCGCGGACGCCGACCAGGTCGACGACGTCCTCTCGGAGACGCTGCTGGTGCTGTGGCGCCGTATCGAGGACGTACCGGGTCTGGACGACGACCCGGATCCGGAGGATGTACCGGATCCGGAGGCGTCGGGGCGCGTCCCCGATCCCGACCCCGACGCCGTGCTGCCCTGGTGCTACGGCGTGGCCCGCGGCTGCCTTGCCAACGCCCGTCGCGCGGACCGGCGTAGACGTTCCCTGCTGGAACGCCTGACGTGGACGGCGGCGGGCCCGGCGCGGGAGACGGAGGACCCCGACCACACGGCCCTGCACTCTGCGCTCGCCCAACTCCGCGCGCTGGACCGGGAGGTGGTCCTCCTGTGGGCGTACGAGGAACTGACCCCGAGCCGGATCGCCGAGGTGACCGGCCTGAGCGCGAACGCCGTGAGCATCCGGCTGCACCGGGCGAAGAAGAGACTGGCGGCCCAGCTGGAACGAAAGACCGGCCCGCACCCCGGACATGAGACGGACGAAGGACACGGAAACGGAAGGAGCAGTCGATGAACGACGACGAGTTGCTGGCCCACCTGAAGGCCACGGACCCGGCACTGACCTCGAAGGCTCCGCGACCCGACGTCACCCGTCTTGTGGAGGCCACGATGAACACGAACACAGTCGCAACCAAAGCCACAGCCAGTCAGGACGCACGGCCGCGCCGACGCCTCGTACCGGCACTGGCCTTCGCGGCGCTGCTGCTGGTGGGAGGCGGTGTCACCTGGGGTGTCGCGCAGGGCGGAGAGGGTCCGGCGGACAAGGCGGGGGCAGGCGCGGCGGGAGTCGGTAGCGTGCCCCAGCTTCAGCCCTTGACCCTGACGCTCCCGGAGGACGGCTTGGCGGCGTGCGCGGAACCCACGCCCGACATCCTGCGCCGCCACGAACTCGCCTTCGAGGGCACGGTGACGGCCGAAAACGGCGACCGCGTGGTCCTCAAGGTCGACCACTGGTACCGCCTCGACCCCAACCTGGCCAACCCTTCCCACGAAGTCCGCCTCAGCAACGACGACGGGTCCTCGGAGGCTCCTGGCTTCGAGATCGGCGCCCACTACCTCGTCACCGCCGACGACGGCATGGTCCCGACCTGTGGCGGCACGACCGAGGCCACGGACGAGGCGCGGACGATGTTCCGGGAGGCCTTCGAGACCCCGAAGAATTGACTTGCACCTCGGGCTGAAGCCCGGGGATTCGGGCCTTCTCGATCGTTGCTGTGCCGCTACGCGGCACGGCATTCGGTCGGGAATCCGTGGCTTCCTGTTTCCTCGCGCTGTGCCAGAACGAGTTCTGGTCCTACCGGCGCTCCGCATGCCGATACCGCCAGTCCGGCGGCCGTCTTGACATTGATCGCGGCATCGTGGTCCCGGTCGTGGACGGTGCCGCAGGCGGTACAGGTCCATTCCCTCACGTTCAGGGGGTTTGGGCCCGCCTTTGACGCCGCGGGTGGAGCAGACCTGACTCGTCGGCTCGAACCGGCCGATCTTGACCAGAGTCCGTCCGTACCGTTGTGCTTTGTACTCCAGCATGTTCACGAACGAGGCCCAGCCGGGTGCGTGCCAGTCCCGTGACCGACAGGTTCTCGTACTGTCCGTTCAGTGCGCGAAACGCGGCAGCGATCCACGCACCCGCCGTGCCGCCCTGGCCGACCAACTGTGCGCGGACGGACGGCTGGAGGCCGAACTCCGTATCGACGGCACGCCCGGCATCCTCGCCCTCTGCGCGGATCTGCGGACCGGCAAACTGCGTACGTCCATCGAGATCCCCGCGCCCGAACAGGGCTACCCCCTCACCTGGTCCAAGCGGCTGGTTCGCCAACTCGCCGATGCCCCGGCCGACTTGCACGTCGAGGCGCTGCTCGCGGGCCAGGTGCCCGGTCCGCGCGGCACCCTGGAACGCCTCCGCCCGGAACCGGCCGACCTGTTGCCCAAGGACGGCACGCCGATCACCGGCTTCCGGCTGTCCCTGTTCCGGAGCATGGGCAACACCCGTGGCAACGCCGAGTCCGGGTTCATCCGCAGTGTCGACGAATCCGTCGACCGCTTCCACGCCCACGTCGTCGTCCACCTGGAGCGCCGTACGTCGTCGTCCCGTGCGAGGGAGACGGCCGCCGCGGGCTGACCCGTACCGGCGCACGGACAGCGGCTCCCTGCCGGAGAGGCGGGGCGCCGCAATAGCCTTACGGGACAAGGTAGTTGGGGTGTGTCTCAGCGCTTCGTGCCGCTGCGGTACGTCGAGATGCCCAGGGCCAGCAGCCAGTAGCTGAGGATCGCGCCCATCGAGGCCGTCGTGCCCCAGCCGTTCGCCGCGTAGAAGTTCGCCGGGTTGTTGCCGAAGAAGAGGGACGGTACGAAGGCCAGGTTGATCCCTGCCAGGACGTAGGCCGAGCGGGCGGTCCAGCGCGGGAGGATGTTCGTGCGGGCGATCGTGCAACCGGTCGCCGCCAGGAAGAGGGCGAGCAGGAGGCGGCTGATCGAGCCGTAGAGGATGTACGTGCCGTTCACGTCGATCGTCGGGTCGATCGAGTGGTCGGTGGCGATCACCGCGCCGGCCTCCAGGCCCATGGAGACCAGGGTGATCGTCGCGTAGGCGAGGCCTGTCGAGCAGGCCAGGGAGGCCACCCACTCGTACGCCGGGTTCACCCGCTTCACCAGTTCGCGGAAGCTCGTCACGAAGACGATCAGGAACGCCAGCGCGAAGATCCCGATCAGGAGACGGGCCAGGACGTTCGCGTCCGGGGGTGGGCCCGAGTAGACGAAGTACAGGGGCACTTCGACGATCAGGGCGACCGCGGTGGCGATGCCCGCGGCGCCGGTCAGGCGGCGGGCGGTCGTCTCGGTCGTTCCGGCCGAGTGGGGCGAGTTGGCCGCGGTTCCCACGGTGGTTGTCCGCTGCGTCTTCGTCGTGTTGTCCATGTAAGGGATCGTGCCGGTCACGGCGCTCTTCGTCCCTGGGCCTGAGCGGTGGATGTGGGGGTGGTGCTGAGTACACCCTGGTGCCCGCTCCCACGGCCGCACGGTGGCTCAGTACAGGTCCTGGTGCGGCTCAGTACAGGTCCTGGTACGTGTCCTGGTCCTCGTCCTGTGCCTGCTCCCGGTCCTGCCCCTCTCCCTCTGCTTCCACCTCCTGCTCCTGCGGCTGGGGCTGGGGCTGAGGTCGGACCGGGCCCCGCGTCGGGCTCGGGCTCTCGGCCGGGCTCTCGGACGGGCTCTGGCTCTGGTCCTGCACCGGGGTCTGGGGCGGGGCCTCCGTCCTGGTCTGCCTCAGGCGTTCGGCGCCGACCTGGAGCGCGTGGACCGTGTACTCCGTGCGGGGCTCGGTCAGACCGCCGTTGGTGAGGACGATCGCGTCGTCGCCGACCCGTACCGCGGCGAGATCCAGGGTGAGTGTCACCGGGGCGCCGTCGAACTCGCCGCGCGTCGACAGCCGCAGGCCCTGTCCGGCGTCCCCTGCCTCCGGCAGCCCGACCTCCGTGACCAGCACCTCCTGGCGGGCGCCGCGTGGTCCGACCGCCGTGAAGCGGGCGCATTTCTGCGGCATCGTCTTCAGCCAGGCGAGCCGCCCGTCCACGTCGGCGCGGTGGGCGGCGATCACCTGGTAGCGGAGCTGCCCGCCCTCGTCGTAGTCGTCGAAGGCGGCGACGGCACGGGTGCCGGACGGTTCGCCCAGCAGTTCCTCCGTGTACACGGCATCGAGGAGGCGCCCGCAGTCGGCGTCGTCCGTCGTCGCCTTGAGCAGCGCGTCCCGCCAGAGTGCGGCGCCCTCGGTGGGGGTCCACGGCGCCCCGAGATCGGCGTCGGTGAGGAGGGCGTCCCGGGCCTGGGCATCCGTGAGGGCGGTCGGGGCGGGCGGGGCGGCGGAGGCCCGGTGCGCGGCGCGGGCCGGGGCGGTGGGGGAGGCGACGGACCTGGCCTGCCCGCGTTCCGTGCCGCCCCCGGCGCGGTCCTCGTCGTGCATGCACGCGGCCATCGTCAGCAGGGTGCCCATCCCGAGGGCCGAGGCGAGCAGACGTACGGCACGGGGAGAGGGCCGACGGGTCATCAAGGGGTTCCTCCAGAGGTGCCGGTACGTCAGATCTCTCCTCCGACGGCACCATCACGCGCGCGCCACCACCAGCGGGCCGGGCCGTACGGGTGAGCGGCGGCCGGGGCACCGCTCACCTCAGGCGCGCGGCCATCGGGAACCAGGTGCGCGGAGCGCGGCGGTGAACGGGCGGCCGGACTCTGAGAACCTGTGCAGCCGGGAAAGGAGCCCCACCGTGACGACTGCGGAACCCACCACCCACGCCCACCCCGATGCCGGCTCAGCTCACCCCGTGCCCGTCATCATCGACTGCGACACCGGCATCGACGACGCCCTGGCCCTGCTGTTCGCCGTACGCCACCCGGGCCTCGACCTCCGCGCGGTGACCTGTGTCGCCGGGAACACGGACGTCGACCAGGTCCTGCGCAACACCCTCACCGTTCTCGACCAGGCGGGCGCCCCCGATCTGCCCGTAGCGCGCGGGGCCGAGCGGCCGTTGATCGAGCCCGCGCGGCCCGCCGCCCATGTGCACGGGCGGGACGGCATGGGCGACATGGGCCTGTCCGCGTCCACCACCCGGATGCCCGTCGACGTGGACGCGGTGACTCTGCTGCGCCGCGAGATCCTCGGCTCGCCCCGCCCGGTCACGCTCATCCCGACCGCGCCGCTCACCAACATCGCGTTGCTTCTGCGTACGTACCCCGAGGTGACCCGCAACATCGAGCGGATCGTCTTCATGGGCGGAGCGGTGGAGATCGGGAACGCGACGCCCGTCGCCGAGTTCAACGTGTGGCACGACCCGGAGGCCGCCGCGATCCTGCTCACCGCGGGCGTGCCGATCACGATGTACGGGCTGGACGTCTTCACGCGTGTCGTCGTGCCTCCAGCCGATGTCCAGCGGCTGTGCGCCGCCACGGAACCGGGTGCGCGGCTCGCCGGTCGGCTGCTCGCCCACCGCGACCCGGCCGCCACCGGCGACCCGACCCCCAGCGGCAGCCTCGGTGACGCGGGTACCGTCTGCGCGGTCGCCGATCCGGCGGGGCTGACCACCAGCCTGCTGCCGGTCGAGGTCTCCCTGGCCCCCGGCCCGACCCGGGGCCAGACGGTCGTCGACCGCAGACCGCGCCCCGGCGAGTCCGAGATCCACCACGGCACGCGGGAGAAGCCACTGGTGGATGTGGCTTTGGACATCGACGTGGAGAGGTACGTACGGCTGTATCTCGGGACGGTCGAGAAGCGATAGCGATAGGAAAGGGCGCCAGGAGCCCAGGAGTCCGGAAGCCCAGGTGCTCAGGAGTCCGGAAACGACGTCCGCCCCGGTGCCGCTCGCGAGGAGCGGTACCGGGGCGGACGTGTTCAAGCGTTACCGCACGGGGTCATGAACCGGCGCGAGCGGCCTTGCGTCGCTTCGTCGCCAGCACGATCGCCGCGCCGCCGATCAGCAGCGCCGCCGCGCCGCCCGCGAGCGGGCCGGTGGCGCTGCCGCCGCCGGTCTCGGCCAGCGGGGGCTGGGAGCTGTCGGGGCTCGCCGGAGTGGCCGGCGGGGTGGACTCCGAAGCCGACTCGGAGGGCGTCGACTCGGACGGGGTCGGCGTCGACGGCGTCTCGGAGGCGGGCGGGGTCGTCTCGGACGCGGGCTCGGAGGGAGTCGGCGTACCCGGGGTCTCCTCGGCCGGAGGCGTCGGGGTCGGGGTGCCCGGGGTCTCCTCGGCCGGCGGAGGCGTGGTCGTGCAGTCCTTCGTACCGCCGTTCCAGGCGGCGATCAGCTTGTCCTTGATGACCGGACGGTCCGGGCCCTTGGGCACGTCGCCGTGCTCGAAGCCGTCGTTGGCGTCGAAGTCGCCGTCGAACTTGACCTTGCCGCGGTAGAGGTCGATCTGCGCGAAGCAGCCGGCGTCCGGCACCGCGATGTCGAGCGAGTCGGTCTGGCCCTGCTTGACCGTGACGGTGTCGAAGTCGACGAAGACCTGCAGGCCGGAGGTGCCGAAGGTGGGACCGTGGGCGATGTAGGAGGCCAGGGAGGCGGTGCAGGTGCTGGCGTCACCGGCGGTGCGGACCTGGATGTGGACCTTGCCGTCGTCGGTGGGCTTGAGGTTCTGGTCGTCGACGCGGACCGAGTCGAAGAAGTGCTGCCCGTCGAGGGAGAACTGGCAGCGGTCGGTCTCGGTCTTCGTGCCCGCGCCGGCGCCGGGCTTGTAGCCGCCGGTCTTGGAACCCCAGCCGTCACCGCCGGGTGTGCCGGTGGCCCAGGCACCCGAGGCGGAGGCCGCACAGAGGGCGATCGTGGCGGCGCCCGTCCCCAGGAGGTGCAGCGCGTTGACACGTCTCAGTATGGACATGCGGATCCCATCGTGGCGTGTGCGAGAACCCGGGTACGGCGGGAGGGCAGCGCGTTGCGGCCGGGCCGTGCCGAGGAGTCTTGTTTGAGGAACGCTGAGCACATTGGTCACATGCGCCACAGCGTTTGCACATCGTGAATCGTGCGGCGCGGGGTGTCAACTTGCTGGAATGAAAAGAATGTTCGCGGTTCATCACTATTCCGCCATAGAAGGAATGGTGTGTTCCGAGGGCGCGGGGGTTCACTTTCCCGGCGAAGTGGACAGGGTTGGGCTTGTCGTCCGACGGAGAAATGCCACAACAAGGAGACAGCGAGTGCCCGAACCGACTCTGGACCTTTCCTCCCGGGACCCCGACTGGTGGCGCCAGGCCGTCTTCTACCAGGTCTACCCGCGCAGCTTCGCCGACGCCGACGGCGACGGACTGGGCGACCTGGCGGGCATCACCCGGCGTCTGACGCATCTGAGCACGCTGGGCGTGGACGCCCTCTGGCTCAGCCCCTTCTACCCCTCCGAACTCGCCGACGGCGGCTACGACGTCGCCGACTACCGTGAAGTCGACTCCCGTCTCGGCACTCTCGAAGACTTCGACGCCATGGTCGCCGAGGCACACCGTCTCGCGCTCAAGGTGATGGTCGACATCGTCCCCAACCACACCTCGCGCCGGCATGTGTGGTTCGAGGAGGCGCTGCGCTCGGCCCCCGGCTCCCCGGCCCGCGACCGCTATGTCTTCCGCGACGGGCGCGGTGAGCACGGCGAACTCCCACCCACGGACTGGCAGTCGGTGTTCGGCGGCAGCGCGTGGAAACGCGTGGCGGCGGACCAGGCGCCCGACGGCCAGTGGTATCTGCACCTCTTCACCCCCGAACAGCCCGACCTCAACTGGGCCAACGAGGAGGTCCGCGTCGACTTCCGCAGCACGCTCCGCTTCTGGTCCGACCGGGGCGTCGACGGCTTCCGCATCGATGTCGCCCACGCCCTGGCGAAGGACCTCGACGTGCCGCTGCGCGACCTCGGCAACCCGGAGCTGAGCGGCGAGCAGGCCCTCGCCGCGCTCCCGCCGGGCACCCACCCCTTCTTCGACCGCGACGAGGTCCACGAGATCTACCGCGACTGGCGCAAGATCCTCGACGCCTACACCCCGCCCCGGATGGCGGTCGCCGAGGCCTGGGTCCCGGGCGCCCGCCGTGCCCTGTACGCCCGCCCGGACGAACTCGGCCAGGCCTTCAACTTCGAGTATCTGCAAGCGAGTTGGGGCGCCGATGAACTGAAGCAGGTCATCACGGACTCCCTTGCCACGGCTCACTCGGCGGGCGCCTCGGCCACTTGGGTCCTCTCCAACCACGACGTCGTACGCCACGCCTCCCGACTGACACTCCCGCCGGGCACCGACCCGAACGCCTGGCTCCTGTCGGACGGCACCGCCCCGCCGGTCGACGAGTCGGCTGGCCTGCGCCGGGCCCGCGCGGCCACCCTCCTGATGCTGGCGCTGCCGGGTTCGTCGTACGTCTACCAGGGCGAGGAACTGGGCCTCCCCGAGGTGGCCGACCTGCCCGCCGAGGCCCTCCAGGACCCGATCTGGGAACAGACGGAGCACACCAGCAAGGGCCGCGACGGCTGCCGGGTGCCGCTGCCGTGGACGACGACCGGCCCGTCGTACGGCTTCGGCGCGGGCGGCGCCTGGCTGCCGCAGCCGCCGGCCTTCGCGTCGTACGCCGTCGAGGCACAGGACGGGGCCGAGGGCTCGACCCTGGAGCTGTACCGCACGGCCCTCGCCCTGCGCCGCCGTCTGCTGGACGGCGAGGACCTGACCTGGGCGCCGGAATCCGCCCCCGGTGTCCTGGACTTCACGCGCAGGTCCACCCGCACGTCCACCCGCAAGGACAACTGGCGCTGTGTGACGAACCTGTCCGCCACGCCGGTCGAGCTGCCGCCGGGGGAAGTCCTGTTGAGCAGCGCACCGCTGGAGGCGGACGGCCGCCTCGGCCCGGACACGACGGCCTGGCTCGGAAGCCCGGGCCCGTCGAGGCCGTAAGGGCCGAACTCACCCCGCCGTGGGATAGGTCGGGCTCGCGGACGGACTGAAGGCGTTGTCCGGCGGCGGGGTGAGGACGACGGTCGGGGCGCCCGCCACGGGCACGGGCGGGGTGACGTCGGAGGCGGGCAGTTTCGGCGGGGAGGTCTCCTGGAAGAGCACGGTGTCGAAATTGACGAGCCCGGTCTTCTCCATGACCGTGATGTGGTCCAGGACGGTGGTGTTGGCCTGGTCGGCGAGGGCGCGTACCAGCGTGTTCTTGGTGGTCGACCGGATCTTGGCGACCGTGTTGAAGATCGACCCGTGGGTGATCCGCAGGATGTTGGCGAAGTCGCTGTCGAACTGCGTCCCCCTGCTGTCCGCCGTCAGCGTGGAGATGAACCCCTGCTGCTGCGGACTGGGCAGGTTGGGAATGGTGACCCCGAGCTGCGGAGCGATCCGCCGCACGGTCGCGTCCAGCGCCGCGTGCCCGGCGACGAGATGCTGTCCGGCGGTGACGACGGCCGGTGAGGTCCCCTTCGCGATCGCCATCTGCCCGACCGGGTACTCCCAGAGTCCGGCCGCCCGCACCTTCACCACGAAGTCGCGGTCTGCCTCCGTCAACGGCCCGGCGGAGGTCTGCGCGACGATCCGCGAGGGCGAACTGGACACGTTCTGGACACCGAGCATGGCGGGGTAGGCGAGCGCGGCCAGGGTCAGCCCCAACGCGCCACCCACGAAAAGGGTGCCGGTCGAGCTCCGGGTGAAACGCACCTTGCCTCCTGATGCGACGGGGAGTCGTCGAGGAGGGATACGGATACGGGTGGTGGCCGGAACCTTTCGTCTCTGTAAGGCATCCGTAAAAGGTGCACCATGAACTTTCGGCGCCGGTCCGACGAACCACGACGGCAGCACGACGGCAGCCAGGCCGCTCACGGCGGCCTGTCCCCGGCGCGGGCTGGCAGGATGGCGCCGATCACCATCGAAGCAGGGGGGAAGAACGTGGCTGTGCTCGTCCTGATAGGCATTCTCGTGCTGGTCGTCGGAGGGTGCGTGTGTGTCGTGTGGGCGTCGCGAGGCGGGCCGCGCTGGGTGCGAGGGGTGGCCCTCACGGTGCTGACGGTGGGTGAGGTGCTGCGCAAGTCGTCGGCCGGTTCGAAGCGGTCGTCGTCGGGCGGGCAGGACGGCTCGGACGACTCGTGACGGCGACGCCCCTCCCGGCGATCGCCCCCGACGTCCTGCACGTACCCGCGACACCGACCGCTCCCGCCCTCCGGCTGCGCCCCTGGCACCCGGAGGACGTCGCCGCACTGGTCGAGGCGTGCCGCGATCCCGTACTGCGCCGCTGGACGAGTCATTCCGTGGAGAACGACGAGGACGGGCTGCGATGGGTCCGGAGCCAGCGGCGGGGCTGGGCAGCCGGGGAACGGTTCGCCTTCGCGGCCTTCGAGGATCGGCCGGGGGCGGGGCGGGGCCGGTTGGTGGGCAGCGCGGTCGTCAAGGAGATCGCGCCCGGCAAGCAGTCGGCCGAGGTGGGCTACTGGACCGTCGCCCACGCCCGCGGCCGGGGAGTGGCCCCGCGCTCCCTGGAGGCACTCACGACCTGGGCCTTCGAGACGTTCGACGCCGTCGGCCCGGTCGGGCTCCAGCGCCTCGAACTCCTGCACCAGGTGGACAACGCGGCGTCGTGCCGCGTGGCGCACAAGAGCGGATACGAACTCGACCGCGTCCTGCCGGCGGCACCGCCCGAATTCCCCCACGACGGCCATGTGCACGTACGGCACAAGGGCGAGCGCCTCGTCTGAGGCCACCCGCTCGGACGACGCCCTGAACACGTCACAGATCGCCGGAGCCGACACGGCTTCCTGGCTTCCTACGCCTCCGTGGGCCGTACCGCCCCGCCCAGGTCCTCGGTGATCGTCCGGGTCGCCGCCGCCAGTAGTGCGCCCAGTTCGGGCAGGCGGTCGCGGGTGACGCGGGCCGCCGGGCCCGAGATGCTCACGGCGGTCGTGACCTCGCCCTTGTGGTCGTAGACGGGGGCCGCCACGCAGCGGATGTCCTGCTCGTTCTCGACGTCGTCGACGGCGTAGCCGTGGGCGCGGATGCGGGCAAGCTCCTCGTGCATGCGTTCCGCGGTCGTGATGGTGGCCGGGGTGCGGGCGGGCATGCCCGCGGCGATCACCTTGTCCACCACGTCTCCCGGGCCGTGGGCCAGGAACACCTTGCCGGTGGCGGTGCAGTAGGCGGGCTGCCGGCTGCCCACGCGTGAGTGCATCCGGACCGCCTGCGGACTCTCGACCTTGTCGATGTAGACGATCTCCGGCGGGTCGAAGGTGACGAGATGCACGGTCTCGCCGCTGTCCTCGGCGAGCCGGTGGAGGACGGGTGAGGTGATCTGCCGGGTGTCGCGGCGCTCCAGGTACGCCTGGCCGAGCAGCGCGTTCTGCGGCCCCAGCCGGTAGCGGCCCGATTCGGCGTCCTGGTCCACGAGCCGGGCGTCCCGCAGCGGGCCGACCAGCCGCAGGACGGTGGACTTGCTCAGCTCCAGCCCGGCGGAGAGGTCGGTCAGCGTGACGCCGTGCGGATGCCCCCGGTCCTCGGCCAGGTACATCAGGATGCCCAGCGCGCGCCGCAGGGACGACGAGGCGTTGCGGCGGGCCGGGGATGTCTCGGGGGAGTCGGGTGTGTCGGTCACACCGGCATCCTAGCGTGCTGCATAGCAAAACCGGATGTCACGTATTGAAATCATCCATTGACGACCGCGAATGCCCGGAGCTAACTTCTGCCCAACGTTCCGCAATCTGCGAAATGACGTTTTGCATAGCAAAATCACGCCCCTGATTTCGCGCCCGAAGGGAACCCCTGATGAGCCTTCGTCACCGTACCCGCCCGCTGATGGTGATTTGTGCCGGTGTGACCGGCGCCGCACTCCTCACCGCGTGCAGCTCCGCCTCCGGCACCACCGGTTCGGGAGCGGCCTCCTCGACGCTCCAGACGGTCATCAAGCGCGGCACGCTGAACGTCGCCAGCTGCCTGACGTTCCCGCCGTTCGGCTCGCTCAGCAAGGACAACAAGCCCCAGGGCTTCGACGTCGACGTGGCCACCGCCATGGCCAAGGCCCTCGACGTCAAGGTGAAGATCGTCGACACGACGTCCGCCAACCGCATCCCCAACCTCCAGACCAAGAAGGTCGACGCGGTGGTCTGCAACTTCACCACCACCGCCGAACGCGCCAAGCAGGTCGCCTTCAGCGATCCGTACATCGTCGCGGGCGAGGTCATGCTGGTGAAGAAGGCCAGCGGCATCTCTACCCTCGCCGACCTGACCGGCAAGAAGGTCGCCGTCACCAAGGGCTCCACCAACGGCGACGCGGTCAAGGCCGGCAACCCCAAGGCCACCATCCAGGAGTACGACACCTCCGCGGCCGCCGTCCTCGCGGTCAAGCAGGGCCAGGCCGACGCCATGGTCGAGGACTCCAACTTCCTCAACTACCAGGCCAAGCTGGACTCCTCCCTCAAGGTCACCAAGGACTCCGTCGTGCCGCTGGAGTACAACGGCATCGGTGTCCAGGCGGGCGACCCGACCTGGCTCCAGTGGGTCAACACCTGGCTGCGCGAGTTCAACACCTCAGGCGAGGCCGCGACCCTCTACAAGAAGTGGTTCGGCGTCGAGCGCCCGTACCCCCTCAACCCCTCCTACTGACAGCCCCGTTGACCTGTTGAGGAGGACCCGACGTGCTCACCGACTGGAACTACGCCCTCCAGGACTGGCCCACCTACCTGGACGCGGCCTGGCTCTCCCTGCGCCTCTCCCTGGCTGCGTTCGCCCTCGCCTGCGCCCTCGGCCTGCTGGGCGCACTCGCCCGCAGATCCCGGTACGCCGTCCTGCGGGCACCGGCCGCCGTGTACGTCGAGGTCATCCGCAACACCCCCGTGCTGCTCCAGATGTTCGTCGCCTACTTCGCCCTGCCCTCGGCGGGCCTGCACCTGAGCCCCGTACAGGCGGGCGTCCTCGCGCTCGGCGTCAACGTGGGCGCCTACCTCACCGAGATCTTCCGGGCCGGCATCCAGGCGGTGCCGCGCGGCCAGAGCGAGGCGGCCCGCGTGCTCGCCCTCGGCCCGGCCCGCACCTTCGCGCACGTCGTCCTCCCCCAGGCGCTGCGCAACGTCTACCCGGCCGTCGTCAACCAGCTCGTGCAGATCATCCTCGGCTCCTCCCTCCTCTCCGCGATCTCCGTACCCGAACTCACCGGCACGGCCACGGTCATCAACTCCCGCACCCTCCTCACCATCGAGGTCTTCGGCATCGCCGCCGTCCTCTACCTCGTCCTCACCAACCTGGTCGTCCTCGCGGCCGGCCTGATCGGCCGCGCGACCTTCAGACCCCCGCTGCGCCCGGCCGCCGTACGACCCCGCCCACTGGACGCCGTACGCCGGCTCCTGCCCGTACGCGTGCGAAAGGAGGCCTGAGCCCCATGGACTCGTCGGTCATCTGGTCGAACCGCGAACTGTTCACCTCGGGCCTGTGGGCCACCGTGCGGCTGTCCGCCGCCGCCATCGTCACCGGCACCCTCGCCGGGCTGGTCGTGGCAGGCGTACGGACCAGCCGGGTGCCCGTGCTGGCCCAGCTCGCCCGCGTCTATCTGGAGGTCTTCCGGGGCACCCCGCTCCTCATCCAGATGCTGTTCATCTACTTCGGCGCGGCCTACCTCAACCTCGCCGGCATCACCGTCTTCGGCGCCGCCCTGCTCGCCCTGACCCTCTACCAGGGCGCCTACATCGCGGAGATCTTCCGCTCGGGCATCGAGGCCGTACCCAAGGGGCAGTGGGAGGCGGCCAGGGTCCTCGGGCTCGGGCGGGTGCGGACGTTCGTCTCCGTGATCCTTCCGCAGACCCGGGCGATCGTGCTGCCGCCGCTCGTCGGGCAGTACCTGTCCCTCATCAAGGACACCTCGATCGCCGTCGTCATCGGCTACGTCGAACTGCTGCGCCAGGGACAGGCCGTCATCGACCGCGCGGGCGACCCGGCCACCACCTATCTCGCGGTCGCCGTCCTCTACTTCGTCATCTGTTACCCGCTGTCGCTCGTCGTGCGGCGGATGGAACGAAAGGCTGTCCTCGCATGACGACCGTCCCCGTCCCCACCGTGGAGAAGGCAGCCGCCGGTATCTCCCTCACCGGTGTCCACAAGCGCTTCGGCGCGCTCGACGTCCTCAAGGGCGTCGACATCGACGTCGCGCCCGGCGAGGTCGTCGTCCTCATCGGCGCCAGCGGCTCCGGCAAGTCCACCCTGCTGCGGATCATGTGCGACCTGGAGCGCGCGGACGCGGGCGAGGTGTGGGTCAACGGCGTGCCCCTGCACGACGCAAAGCGCGCGCCGGAGATCTTCGGACACGTCGGCATGGTCTTCCAGCAGTTCAACCTCTTCCCGCACAAGACGGCCCTCGGCAACGTCACGCTTGCCCTGCGCAAGGTCAGGAAGCTGGAGAAGGGGGAGGCGGAGGAGCGCGGACGGGTCGCCCTGGAACGGGTCGGGCTGTCCGAGAAGGCGGACTCCTACCCCGCCCAGCTCTCCGGCGGACAGCAGCAGCGCGTCGCCATCGCGCGTGCGCTCGCCATGGACCCCGCCGTCATGTTCTTCGACGAACCCACCTCCGCACTCGACCCGGAGCTCGTGGGCGAGGTCACCGGTGTCATGCGGTCGTTGGCCGAGGACGGCATGACCATGGTCGTCGTCACGCACGAGATGCGGTTCGCGAAGGACACGGCGGACCGGGTCGTGTTCATGGACGGCGGCGTCGTGCTCGAACAGGGCCCGCCGGACCGGGTGTTCGGGTCTCCGGCCGAGGCGCGGACCCAGCAGTTCCTGCACCGGGTGCTTGAGACGTAGGGCTCCGCCGGGTGGGCGGTTCTTCGGCTGCGGGCTGGTGGGGGGTCGGCCGCGCAGTTTCCATCGCCCCTGTCGGGGCGCTGTCGCGACCCCGGCCCCATCCCCCATCGGGTCCGCTCGGACCGCCAGGCAGTCCTTCGTGCCCGTCGGCCCGTACCTTCCGCAACCCGCGTCGGCCACGTCAGCCCGCCGAGCCGCACCCCTCGGCCTCCGTCGGCCCGCCAAGCCCGCCGACCCCCGCCCCCGGCCCGCGCCCAAGGAGCACCCCCTCGTGTTCGTTCCGTCTTCGCGTACCTCTCCTCATGGACCCGAGGTCGTCTGCCTCGGGGAGTCCATGGCCGTACTCGGTCCGGTGGACGCCTCGCCGCTCAGGCGGCAGACGCAGCTCTCGCTGGGTGTCGGTGGGGCCGAGTCCAATGTGGCCTGTGGGCTTGTCGCCCTTGGGCACCGGGTGGCCTGGGTGGGGCGGGTGGGGGCCGATCCTCTGGGGCGGCGTGTCCTCGACGAACTCGCCGGGCGGGGAGTCGACGTGTCCGCCGTCGAGACCGACCCCGAGCGGCCCACCGGCGTCTACTTCAAGGACCCCGCCCCCGACGGCACCCGCACCTACTACTACCGCCGCGACTCCGCCGCCACCCTCATGGGCCCCGGCCTGGCCCGGCTGCCCCTGCTGGCCTCGGCCCGCCTCCTGCACGTCTCCGGCATCACCGCCGCCCTCTCCGACAGCTGTGCCGAACTGCTCGCCGCCCTCGTCGTCCGGCGCGCGGTGCCCGGCCCCCTCGTCTCCTTCGACGTCAACCACCGGCCCGCCCTCTGGCGCCACCGCCCCGCCGGCGCGGCCCCCGCCGCCCTGCTGGACCTGGCCCGCGCCGCGGACATCGTCTTCGTCGGCCGCGACGAGGCCGAGGCCCTGTGGGACACCGGCAAACCCGAGGAGATCCGGGACCTGCTGCGCCCGGCCCGCGTGATCGTCGTCAAGGACGCCGGTCACGGAGCGACGTCGTACGGGGCGGACGGCACGGAGATCTTCGTGCCCACGCCCGCCTCCCGTGTCGTCGAACGGATCGGCGCGGGCGACGCCTTCGCCGCCGGGTATCTCGCGGCCCTGCTCGAAGATCGGGACGCCGCCGAGGGGCTGCATCTGGGGCACCGGATGGCTGCGGCTACCCTGGGCACCCGCGAGGACGTTCCCACCGCTGCGGACCGCGTTGAGCTGCGGAGACTATTCCCGCCGGACGTGTGACATTGCCGCAGCCCCCTGCCAGCGCGTTGTGTGCTAGCGTGGTTTTCAGTTGCAGTTGTGGTTCCCAAAGATTTCGGTGTTCTTCTCCGGTCGGGGCAATCATTCCGGCGACGCGGGGTCCGCACGGTGCGGGCCCCCGAGCATGCCCCAAGGAGATTTAACATGGCCACCGGTACCGTGAAGTGGTTCAACGCGGAAAAGGGCTTCGGCTTCATCGAGCAGGACGGCGGCGGCGCCGACGTTTTCGCTCACTACTCGAACATCGCCACCCAGGGCTTCCGTGAGCTGCACGAGGGCCAGAAGGTGACGTTCGACGTCACGCAGGGTCAGAAGGGCCCCCAGGCGGAGAACATCCTCCCCGCCTGATCCGCGTGATCCTGGCGATCCACTAGTGGATCGACACACGTGATTGTGGCCGGGGCCCGCACCTAGGGGTGCGGGCCCCGGCTCACAGTTTTTTAGGGACGATTTCGCGCCGGGCTCCGGTTGCACGTCCCTGGTTCTCGGGGGTAGTCCCCCTTCACCGCTCGTTTCCTTTCGGCCCGTCCCCACGGCCTTTTTGTCCTGTGTGCCGCCGCTCTCGTGGCGGACGCTGAGCGCTGCCGTGATTCTGTCGACGTGCCGCATTGAGGAAGGTTCTGCATGAACCGGTCGTTCGCCGACCTGGGCCTGCCGCCCTCGCTGCTGGCCTCCCTCACCGTCGAGGGCATCACCGTCCCCTTCCCGATCCAGGCGGCCACGCTGCCGGACACCCTCGCGGGCCGCGACGTCATGGGCCGTGGTCAGACCGGCTCGGGCAAGACCCTGGCCTTCGGCCTGGCCATGCTGGCCCGTCTCGCCGGACAGCGTGCCGAGGCGGGCCGCCCGCTGGCACTCGTCCTCGTACCGACCCGTGAGCTCGCCCAGCAGGTCGTGGACGCGCTCACCCCGCACGCCCGCGCCATGAGCCTGAAGATGACCACGATCGTCGGCGGGCTGCCCATCGCCCGTCAGGCCCGTGCGCTCGGCGCCGGCACCGAGGTCGTCATCGCGACGCCCGGCCGGCTCCGTGACCTCGTCGACCGCCGCGACTGCCGCCTCGACCGTGTCTCCGTCACCGTCCTCGACGAGGCCGACCAGATGGTCGACATGGGCTTCCTGCCGCAGGTCACGTATCTGCTCGACCAGGTGCCGCGCAAGGGCCAGCGCATGCTGTTCTCCGCCACGCTCGACGCGGATGTCGGCCGGCTCGCCCGCCGCTATCTGCACGAGCCCGTGGTGCACCAGACCGACCCGCACGCCGGCGCCGTCACGACGATGGAGCACCACGTGCTCTACGTCGACGACGTCGACAAGAAGACGGTCGCCACCGAGATCGCCGCCCGCGACGGACGCGTCCTGATGTTCATGGACACCCGGCGCAGCGTCGACCGCCTCACCAAGCACCTGCTGAAGAGCGGCGTCCGCGCGGCAGCCCTGCACGGCGGCCGTTCCCAGCCCCAACGCACGCGTACGCTCGCCCAGTTCAAGACGGGCGAGGTCACCGTGCTGGTCGCCTCCGACGTCGCCGCCCGGGGCATCCACATCGACGACCTCGACCTGGTCGTCAACGTGGACCCGCCCGGCGGTGCCAAGGACTACCTCCACCGCGGCGGCCGTACGGCTCGTGCCGGAGCCTCCGGCAGCGTGGTCACCCTGGTCCTGCCCGAGCAGCGCCGCGAGATGCGGAGCCTGACCCGGGCGGCGGGCGTCGACCCGAACACGGCCAAGGTCTCCCCCGGCGCCGCCGAACTGACCCGCATCACCGGAGCCCGTACGCCTTCGGGCATACCTGTGGTCATCCCGGTCCCGGCCCCGACCCCGCCGTCCGCCCCGAAGGGCGACGGCTCCGGCCGGTCCAGATCCTCGCGGTCCCGGTCCGGATCGGGCGCCGGTTCCGGATCCGGTTCCGGCGCGGGTTCGCGCTCACGCCGCGGGTCCGCCGAAGGCGGTGCGGCCACGGCGCGCACCGCGGGCGGTGGTGCCGCGGGCAAGACCCGTGCGACGGGTGGCGGCACTGCCAAGAAGGCGTCGCGTCCGACCGGTGGCGGTGCCAAGCCGCCGCGTGTGTCGGGCGGGAACCCGTCCGCCCGTACGGAGCAGGACCCCAACGGCGAGCCACGCAGCCGCCGGCGCCGGGCGCCCCGGAACCGGCGCCCGGGCTCGGACGCACGTCAGACCGGCTGACACCAGCGCCGTACCGGATCCACTCAGCCGGTCGGTTCCAGGCCGACCGGCGCCCGTATCACCTGGCCCAGAACAACTGACCGGCCCCAGAAGCACTGACCCCGGACCCTTCTCTGACCTGCGGAGGCACCATGCGTTGTGTGATCGCCCGATTCCCGTTCGACCTGATCATGAGCGAGGTCACGCACAAGATGGACGGGGTCGCTCCCGAGCCCATCACCAGTGCGGCCGTCAGCATCGGTGGCGTGGACTACCCCGTCAAGCAGGTCGGGGCGGTCATCACCCGCCTCGACCGGCGGGACTTCACCGAGAAGGAAATGATCGCCGCGCTCAATCGGCTCGGCTTCACCTGCCGTCCGGCCGCCGCGGCGGCGCCGGCCCGTCCGGCGGTCATCGACCCCTGGGCCGAGATGCAGTAACGCTCCGCTGGTCTGGCGGTGCGTGGTCTGGCGGTGCCTTTTTTGGCCGCGGGTGTGTTGTGGCTGGTCGCGCAGTTCCCCGCGCCCCTGAAGGGGCGCGGGTGAACCGTCCGGATTTCAGTTGACCGGTACTCCCGTCACCGTCGCGGCCAGTGGGTATGCGCCCGTTTTCAGGGGTGTACCGACCTTCCCCGTTGCCGTTGTCACCGGGACGAGGGTGCCGGCGTCGGCTGTTGTGACGTAGGCCGTGGTGCCGTTCCAGTCGAGGGTGACGTCGAAGGCGGAGCGGCCGACGGTGACCGGGGTGCCCGGAGCGCCGGTCACCGTGTCGAGCGGGGTGATCGTGTCACCGTTGCTCGCGCTGACCCACAGGGTGCGGCCGTCGGGGGAGACGGCGAGGCCGTACGCCTGACCGGTGACCAGATAGGTCGGGCGGGTGTCGTTCGTGGCGGTGTCGATCGGGGTGACCGTCGAGCCGCCGGAGTTGGACACGTACACCGTCTTCCCGTCGGGAGCCGCGACCACGTTGAACGGGTTCGGCCCGACCGCGATCGCTGCTCCCGCCTTGCCCGTTGACAGGTTCACCGGGCTCACCGTGCTGTCGTGGATGTTCGCCACGTACAGGGTGGTGCCGTCCGGGGTGATCGCCATGTTCTCCGGGCCGTCGCCCACCGTGATCTTCGCGCCCGCCGTGCCGGTGGCGAGGTCGATCGGCTGGACCGCGTCGTCGGAGTAGTCCGCGACCCAGAGGGTCCGGCCGTCCGGGGTGAGGGCGAGGCCCGCCGGTACGTCCCCGACCGCCACGGTCGAGGTGACCTTCGCGGTGGCGATGTCGATGACGCTCACCGTGTCCGAACCCTGGTTCGCCGCATAGGCGGTACGGCCGTCCGAACTGACCACGACCTCCCCCGGGTTGTTGCCGACGGGGATCTCCGTCGACGTACCGGAGGCCAGGTCCACCGAACTGACCGAGGCGCCGCTGAAGTTGGCGGTGAGGGCGCGGGTGCTGCCGCCGTCAACTCCGGTTATCTGTACGGGGATCGCCCGGCTCACCAGTCCATCTCCGGTGACCGCTAGCGACCTTGTGCCCGCTTCCGCCCCGCTCGCCGCCGTGAACGTCAGGGTCGCCGTCACCTTTCCGCCTGCCGGGACGGTGACCGTGCCCGAGGACGGGGTGACGGTCAGGCCGTCAACCGGCTTGATCTGCCAGGTTGTTGTGGCGTCCGTCGTGGAGCGGTTGTCGGCGATCGTGAGGGTGGAGGTGGCGCTGCCGCCGGGGGAAAGGGACAGGGACGTCGGGGTGAAGGACGCGTCCGGGCCCGGGTCGGGGGCCGCTCTCAGTGTCGCGTCGAACAGGAAGCGGTCCAGTACGCCGGGGGCGATCTGCTGGGGCACCGCGTCGAGTTGCTTGCGCTGCGACTGGAGGCGGGCGTAGAGGGTTGAGACGCCGTCCGTGTCGCCGTTCTTCTGCGCGAGCATCAACTCGACTGCCGTCCCGCCGGCCTCTCCGTATGCTCCCAGCTTGTCCAGCCAGGGCGAAGTCTCCGTGAGGAACGGGGAGTTGGCGAGATTCGCGCGGAGGTCCGCCGGGGCTGCGGCCATCTCCTTGAAGTAGGCGGTCAGCGCGCGGGCCGCCTCGGCCAGGCCCTCGCCGCTCTCGTACGCCGTCGTGAACGCCTTGAGGAGGGGGGTCAGCGTCGGGGACTCGGTGGCGTCGAGAGGGGAGGAGTAACTGTTCTCCGCGAACAGCCGGAGGGAGGCGGCCGTGGACCTGGGCGCGTCGGCCGCGAAGTCCTGGACCGAGGCCAGGAAGGCTGCCCGGGGGTCGTACGCCGTGGGGTTCCAGGCGTAGGACGCCGAGGTGAAGAGGGCCAGTTTGCTGGCCTCCGCCTGGATCATCGGGTTGGCGGTGATGCCCGTGACCTGGGTGGCCACGCCTGCCTCGCGGCCCGTGCAGGGGCCCAGGAGGAGGCGGCTGGTGGTGTAGTCGTTCACCGGGTAGTTGTCCCAGATGAGGATCGGGTGACCGAACAACTCCCTTGCCTGGCGGGCCTGTTCGGTGGTGATCGTCGGCGCGATGACTCCGACGCCGGTCCATTCGACGACGACCGAGGGGTCCAGCCTCTCGCGCAGCGCGGTCTTGTACGGGGAGCCGGTGAGGTCGGAGTACTCGGTCGGGACCATCTCCAGCGGGGTCACGTCGTCGTGTGCGGAGACGAAGTCCTTGACGACGGCGTTGAGGAGCGTCGACTGCGCGGTGCCTGCCGCGCCGCCTCCGGTGCCGAACCTCTGATCGTCGGCAGGGCAGTTCCAAGCGGTGTAGCTGATGTCGTCCAGCGGTACGGCGAACGAGCGCACGCCGATCGCGTACAGCGACTCGAACTTGGCGACCAGCGCCCTGACGTCGGCGGCCGAGGAGTAGCAGACCGACAGGCCGGGCGAGAGGGCGTAGGTGAAGCGGACGTGGTTGGCGGCGGCGCGGTCGACCAGTTGCTTCAGGGTCGCGAGTTGGGCGGGCGGGTAGTCGTCGCGCCAGTTCGCGCGCAGATACGGGTCGTCCTTGGGGGAGTAGACGTACACGTTCTGTTTGGTGCGGCCGTAGAAGTCGAGTTGGGAGAGGCGGTCGCGCTGGGTCCAGGGGGCGCCGTAGAAGCCCTCGATCACTCCGCGCAGGGCGGTCGTCGGCCAGTCCCGGACTGTTGTGGAGGGGACCGAGCGGTGGGTGATGAGCTGGCGGAGGGTCTGGGCCGCGTAGAAGGTGCCTGTCGGGTCGACGCCGGACAGGGCGATGGTGCCCTGGCCCGTGGCCAACGTGTAGCCGCCGGAGGGGAGTTGGGTGGGGGGTGCGGCGTGCAGGAGCTTGAGGGCCTTTGCCGTCGCCGGGTTCTCGGTGGGGCCGCCGACGTAGACGGTGAGGGCGGCGGGGGGTGCCGGGCGGCCCGCTGTGACCGTACGGATGGTGCGGGCTCCGGCGTCGCGCAGGACGCGTTCGACGAGGGCGCGGGCGGCGGGGTCGGTGGCGTGGCCGATGACCTCGACGACCTGCTTCGGGACCGGTTGGGTGCCGTGGCCGGGTCTCACCTGCTGGGGAGTCGGCCAGATGTGGGGGACGGTGGACGCGTTGGCGGAATGGGGCGTTGCCGCTGCGGCGGGGGCCGGGGCGCTGCCCAGCACACAGAGGGCCAGTGCGGCCAGGAGACCGCTCGCTGACTTCAGCGCCGGGGTCACGGCCGGCTCCGGTTCAATATTTTATCCATTGCGCGGAATATTGGTGGATGGAATCACCCGACGGCAAGACCCCGCCCGCTTGCTTTACTGAGCCCATGACCGACACCGACACTCCTGTCCGCACCGTCGCAGTCCTCGGCACCGGCATCATGGGTGCCGCCATGGCCCGTAACCTCGCCCGCTCCGGCCATGCCGTCCGGGTCTGGAACCGGACCCGCGCCAAGGCCGAACCGCTGGCCGCCGAAGCAGGCGTCCAGGTCGCAGACACGCCCGCCGATGCCGTACGGGACGCGGATGTCGTCCTGACCATGCTGTACGACGGTGACGCCGTCCGGGACGTCATGCGGGAGGCCGGGCCCGCGCTGCGTCCGGGGGCCGCGTGGGTGCAGTCGACCACCGCAGGGGTGGACGCGATCGGTGAACTGGGGGCAATGGCAGCGGAGTTGGGGCTCGCCTTCTTCGACGCGCCCGTGTTGGGGACCCGGCAGCCCGCCGAGGCCGGACAGTTGCTCGTGCTCGCCGCCGGTCCCGTGGAGCACCGGGGGGCTGTCGCGCCGGTCCTCGACGCGGTCGGTGCCCGTACGGTGTGGACCGGCGAGGAGGGGGCCGCGGGCAGTGCGACACGGCTGAAGCTCGTCGCCAACAGCTGGGTGCTCGCCGCCACCAGCGCGACCGGCGAGGTGCTGGCCCTGGCCCAGGCGCTCGGCGTCGACCCGCAGAGCTTCTTCGACGTCATCGCCGGCGGTCCGCTCGACATGGGCTATCTGCGGGCCAAGGCCGGTCTGATCCTGGACGACAAGCTGACTCCGGCGAGTTTCGCGGTGTCCACGGCCGCGAAGGACGCGCGGCTGATCGTCGAGGCGGGCGAGCGGAACGGCGTACGGCTGGATGTGGCCGCCGCGAGCGCCGAACGGTTCCGGCGCGCAGAGGAACAGGGGCACGGGGACGAGGACATGGCGGCGGCGTACTTCGCCTCCTTCGAGGAGAAGTAGGCGGGCCTCCTGGCAGTCGGCGGCGCGCTGATCTCTCTTCAGCCCTCCCCTTCCGCTCCCTTCTGGCCCCTTCAGCGCCTCTTCGGGTCCCCTTCAGCCCACCCGTACCCTTCGGCTGCCGCAGGTGGCGCACACCGCGTCGGTCAGGGGGGAGTGCATGGCACGGCTGTCCTCGTCGACGTACTCCATCGGGTTGAGGCAGCCGGCCGGGTCCGGGAGGAGGACGACGACCTCGAAGGTGCGGTTCCAGGCCGCGCCGCAGGCGAGACAGCGGAAGGCGAAGGTCTCGGTGGGGTTGTCGGTCCTGTGCGGGCCGGGGTTCTCCTTCGGGCCGGGCATGCGGACTCCCTCTGATGGCGGATGGCGGACGGGGTCCCAGGCCAGCAACCACTCCCCCGGGCCGCCACCGGCGAGGGCCGTCCGGGTGATGGGACACGGCCGCGAACCTGGCCGCGAACATGATCGTGAACACGAACGCGGAAATGATCGAGGCCATGGTTCGCGCTGCGTTTGCCAGTCGCCATGGTCAGCAGGAAACTGTTCATGTCTTGCTTTTCTCTGCGATGGCATTTTCCGCCCGGTCTTCTCGGTAATCAATTGACCATGTCACCGGCGCTCCCATTGCACAGGAGGTATGCCATGAGCAGGACCCGTCGCGTCAACTGCATCATCCCGCCGCACCTTCTCGACAAGCTTCTGGAAAGCGACAACTCCGGGGTTCGCAAAGCCGCCCTGGACACCCTGCTGACCACTGCCCGGTTGCGGGGTGAGCGTGGAGTCCGGGCGTCCTTCGTCGGCGCCGCCTCCGCGGGAAACGGCAGGCGGACAGTCTTCGACTGCCAGCAGGGCAGGTTCCTCCCCTTCGCTGCGCTGGCCCAGTCGGAGGACGGACCGGCCTCCGCGGACGAGTCCGTCAAGCGGGCTTTCGACGGACTCGGCACCACGCGCGACTTCTATCGCAGTGTGCTGCAACGGAATTCGGTCGACGACCGGGGAATGCGTCTGGACGGCTATGTCCACTTCGACGTGCAGTACAACAACGCGTTCTGGGACGGACGGCAGATGGTCTTCGGTGACGGGGACGAGAGCATGTTCACCGACTTCACCGGATCCCTCGACGTGATCGCCCACGAACTGACGCACGCGGTCACGGAGTTCACCGCGGGGCTCGCCTACCACAATCAGTCCGGGGCGCTGAACGAGTCGATGTCGGACGTCTTCGGGTCGCTGGTCAAACAGTGGTCGATGAAGCAGTCGGCCGAGACGGCGGACTGGCTGATCGGGGCCGACATCTTCACCCCGGGGATCGACGCCGACGCCCTGCGCTCGATGAAGGCTCCGGGACACGCGTACGACAACGACCTGTTCGGCAAGGATCCCCAGCCTGCGCACATGCGTCACTTCGTCCACCTGCCGGACACCGAGCGAGAGGACTTCGGCGGGGTGCACATCAACTCCGGCATCCCGAACAAGGCGTTCTACCTGACGGCGACGAACATCGGCGGGTTCGCGTGGGAGGCTCCCGGACTCATCTGGTACGAGTCGCTCAAGGCCTCCAGCGTCGACACGCAGTTCCAGGGCTTCGCGGACACCACCCACCAGAAGGCCGAGGAACTCTACGGGGCCGACAGCACCGAGCAGTTGGCCGTGCTGGCGGCGTGGCAGGAGGTCGGCATCCGGATCAGCGGGGTCCCGGCCGGGGTCGCCCGGGCGCGGAGCCGCGCCGGCCGGAACGGTGCGCGGGGTCGCTCGGCCGGCCAGGACGGTGGAGCGGGCCGGGAGGACGGGCTGGTGGCGCTGAACCGGCAGGTCGAGGCGTTGGCCGCCCAGGTGGCGGGGCTGTCCAAGGCCGTGGCCGCGCTCCAGCGGGAACGTGTGACCCACGGATGAGGGTGACTCTGGCGAAGCACGGCGGGCAGGCGGCTGCGATCCAACGCCGCCTCCCGCCGAAGGAGTTGGACAGCGACGCCCTGTCCGCGAACGATGCGGCGGAGCTGGCCCGACTGGTCGCCGCCGCGGCGGTTCCGGCGGCCGAGGTGGACCGGTCCGGCCGGGCGCGGGACGCGATGAGCTACACGATCACCGTGGAGGAGGGCGGCCGCTCCACCACCGTCCTCACCCAGTCGGACACCACCATGTCTCCGGGGTTCGCGGCGTTGCTGAGGTGGCTTGAGACTCACTGGTGACTGGTGACTGGTGACTGGTGACTGGTGACTGGTGACTGGGCAGCGGGCACTGGTCACTTCGCTGCGTGGCCACCTGCCTAGGGGAGGAGCTTCTCGCCCTTGGCCAGCATCTCCACGTACTTCTCGATCCGGCGTGCTCGGGTCTCGGCCCTCTTGGCGTCCTGGATCCGGTACAGGATCGCGTAGCGGTTCTGCCGGTCCAGGGTCTCGAAGGACGCCGCCGCGGCCGGGTCCGCGGCCAGGGCCGCCGCGAGGTCGTCCGGCACCGTGGCCGTCCTCGCACTGTCGTACGCCGCCTCCCAGCGGCCGTCCGCCTTGGCCCGCTCGATCTCCGCCAGCCCCTGCGGACGCATCCGGCCCTGCTCGATCAGGACGGCCACCTTGCCGCAGTTGACCTTGGACCACTTGCTGCGCGGCCTGCGCGGGGTGAACCGCTGGAGCCAAAACTGGTCGTCGAGCGCGGCCTTCTGGCCGTCGATCCAGCCGTAGCAGAGCGCCACGTCGAGGGCCTGGGCGTAGTTCAGCGCGACGATTCCGGGGCCCTTCTTGCGCAGCTTGAGCCAGATGCCGGGCGATACCGCGTGGTTCTCGCCGAGCCATGCCTCGAAGGCCTCGGCGGACGGGAAGGCAATGGTCTCCAGGTCCTGAGTCACCCTGGCAGCGAATCACATCCGGCCGGTGCGGTGGGCGCGGTTCGCGGGGACGGGACATACTCGCGACACCGACCGGCTGTCGACCAGCCAGCCTGTTGACCCGCCCGCGCTGTCCCGCCAGCCCATTGATCCGCCGGTGACCGCCACTGAACGTGCGGTTGCGGTTGTAGTCGAAGTCGAAGTCGTAGTCGTAGTTGGGGAGTTGTGATGCAGGTAGCCGTTGTCACCTTCGACGGGTTCAACGAACTCGACAGCTTCATCGCCTCCGCGCTGATCAACCGCTGCCGTAAGGACGGTCTGGAGGCCTTCATCACCACGCCGACGCCCGTCGTCACGTCGATGAACGGTGTCGAGGTGACCGGGCAGCGGTCGATGGAGTTCGTGACCGAGGCCGATGTCGTGCTGATCGGCAGCGGGGTGAAGGCACGTGAGGTGGTCGCCGACGAGCGGCTGATCGCCAGGCTGTCGCTCGACCCCGTACGGCAGTTGATCGGTTCCCAGTGCTCCGGCGCGCTGGTGCTCGCCCGGCTCGGTCTGCTGGGTGGCATGCCCGTCTGCACCGACAGGAAGAGCCGGCCCTTCGTCGAGGCCGAGGGTGTCACCGTGCTGGACGTGCCCTTCCACGCCGAGGGGAACATCGCCACGGCGGGCGGTTGCCTGGCCTCGCAGTACCTCGCCACGTGGGTGATCACCCGGACACTCGGGGAGGCCGCCGCGCGTGACGTCCTCGACTACGTGGCTCCGGTCGGCGAGAACGAGCAGAGCGTCGAGCGCGCCCTGCGTGCCGTCCGCGCGGGTGCGTCGGCGCTGCGCTGACCGGCGCCGATTCCGGACCCGGTCTGTGGCCCGCCCCGCCGACAGTCGGCGCTTTCTAGGGGACGGGCCACAGGGCTAGCGCGTTGCTGTCACTTGACCGTGTCTGCCGTACTCCCTGTCCCCGTCAGACCCTCTGCTCCGAGGAGCGCGGGCAGCGGGGCCGGCGGCGGATCCAGCGGCGGCAGTTCGACCGGCGGCAGTTCCACCGGCGGCAGTTCCACCGGCAGTGGCGGCAGGCCGCCCAGCAGACCCCCGAGGAGGCCGCCGAGGGTGTCGAGGAGCCCGCTCACCAGGCCCGTGACCGTGCCCAACAGGCCGCCGACCAGGCCGGTGACTGTGTCGAGGAGGCCGCTGAGGGTGGCCTGGAGCTGGTCCAGGAGGTCCGAGATCGGGTCGGCCATGGCTGCCGCGGCCCTGTTCGTCGTCCCGGTCCGTTCCGCCAGGCGCTGCTTGAGCGAGGCGTTCGCCGTCCCGACCGCCTTGGCGAACCCGGCCGCCTGGGTCGCGGTGAGGCGGCCGGTGCCTGTCTGCTCGGTGAGGTCGGTCAGGACGTTCAGCACCGGGGCGAGGATGTCCCTGCGGTCGGCGCGGTCGAGGGCGCCGAGCCGCTTGAGAACCCGGTCCGCGTAGGAGGAGGGATCGGCGGAGGCCTTGGCGGATGCCTTGGCGAAGTTGAAGGCCGTGGAGGAGGTGCCTGACGTGGTGGACCACGACGTGTGGGCGCCGATGGAGGCGTAGACGTCCCGGCTCGCGTCGGTGACGGCGACGGCCGTGCCGACCGGGCCGAATATCAGCGCGGCACAGACGACGGACGACGGGAGGAGAAGCCCGCGGGAGCGGGGGCCGAGGCCGGAACGGGATACGAGGGCGCGCATGCGCAGTCCTTTCGAGAGCTGCTCTCTTTGGGCCCACGGTGCGAACACCCGCCACCGCCCGCAACCGCTCGCGGACTCTCAGTGATCCCTGTCTCGGTCTCCATAACCCCGCTGACCAGCGTTTTCCCTCGGCGCACCGCATTGGTCGCGACGTGGAGCCATTCGGCTGTCAGGGAGCTTCCTCCCCTGTTCCCTGGAGGGGCGCGTCAGATCTGCTGCCGGTGCGCGCCGCGCTCCTGCGGTCCCTGTCGCCCCTGCTGCTGTCCGCGGCCCTTGAAGAGGCTGACGCCCGCGCCGAGGGAGACGACGCCCATACCGACACCGGTCATGACGCCCTGCGTACCGTCCACGACGAACGGGGCGACGGCCGCGACGGCGAGGTTGAAGAGGAACAGGAACCAGAGGACGGGCTTGGAGGCGAGCAGGGACTTCATGGGGTTTCCTTCCAGGTGGGCCCCGGAAAGGGCCAGGTGGGAGAGGTGGTGGGGAAGCGTTCGCTTCCGAGATCAACGATCCCGGGAACGCCTCTCCGCCACGAGGGAGCGCTCTCCCGAACCCGGGGTGTAGCCCGCTACACCTTTGTGGCGGGAGGAGGGATAGCCGCGGGCGGCTCACCGCGTCGTGAATGTTCGAGAAGGGGAGGTTCGATGAAGGCCTCGAATCACGACGGGTTCCGCGAGTTCGTAGCAATGCGCTCCACCGCGCTGCTGCGGCTCGCGGTACTGCTCACGGGAGGGGACCGGCATGCCGCGGAGGATCTGCTGCAGATCGCGCTCATGAAGGCCTACGGGCGCTGGGCGCACATCGGGCAGCACGAGGCCTATGTCCGCAAGGTCATGTACCGCCAGCAGGTCAACCGCTGGCGGCTGCGCAGACACAGTGTTGAGACGACGGTGCCCGTACTGCCCGAGTCCGGCACGGACGCCGACGCCGGGGCGGACACCGAGCTGCGGATCGCGTTGTGGGCGGCGCTCGGTCGTCTGACGAAGCGGCAGCGGGCCGTGGTCGTGCTGCGCTACTTCGAGGACCTGCCGGAGGCCGAGGTCGCGGCGCTGCTGGGGTGCCCGGTCGGCACGGTGCGCAGTACGGCGTACCGGTCGCTCGCCAAGCTCCGGGTGCTCGTGCCGGAGCTCGGTCCAGGAGGGCTTGCGGCAGAGGTCCAGTCGCTCAGCTACACGCCGAAGGGGGCCCAGGGATGACGCGGGAGCACGTGACGGAGCAGGCGGAGGCACGGGTGGAGGAGATGGTCCGGGAGACGCTGCACGCGGTCGCCCTGGACCGGGTGTGGGCGCCCGGTGACCTGGCCGACAAGGTGGTGCGACGGCGCGGGCGGCGCCGTTTCTCGCAGGCCGCGGGGGCGGCGACCGCCGTTGCCGCGATCACTGTGGTGGCGGTGTTGGGCTTCGGGGGCGGCGGTACGGCCGAGCAGCACGGGCCTGTGCGGCCGGCGGCGTCGCCGGAGGGCTGGAAGCCGTGGGCGAGCGACGATCCGGGCGCCGACGAACGAGGCTGCCTGGTGGACGGTTCCGCGCTGTACTGCGCCGGGTCCGAGTACGACGCCGCGAAGATCGACGCCAACACCGGCAAGCGGCTGTGGACGGTCAAGGTCAATCGAGAAGGAGACGGGTTCGACCATCCGGTCGCTGTGCGTGACGGGGTGGTCTACGCGTACCGCAATCACACCTCGGAGAACCTGCCGAACGGGAACTACCGGGGTGGCACCGATCTGATGGCGGTCGACGCCGGCGACGGCCATCTGCTGTGGTCGGTCGAGATGCCGCAGGACGACCGCAGCGATCAGGCCGCCATGCTCATCGACGGCGCGGTGGTGGCGAACACCCCGTCGCTTCGCACGATGTCGGCCCTCGATCCGCTGACCGGCAAGGAGAAGTGGCGCCACACCTGGGACAAGGGCATCGCGTGCCAACGGGCGGTGCTGAGCGACACGCCGTATCTCCTGTGCACGCGGGACGCCGGGAAGCCGGACGACTCCGGTACCGACATCTTCCGTCTCGATCCCGCCACCGGAAGCGCTGGGAAGGTCACGACCATCCCCGGCAGGCAGTCGCTCGTCGGGACCTCGGAGGGTCGGCTGGTCCTGATCGAGGAGAACGACGCGTTCAGCGCCGACAAGAAGCTGACCACCGTCAGCGGCTCCGGGCAGCGGACCTCACACCGCTATCGGGTCGAAGGGACGACCGTGGTCGCATCGGAGATCGTGGGTGACCGTCTGATCTCCGTATCCCGGCAGGGCAAGGCCTCGGCCTACTCGCTGACCACGGGAAAGACCTTGTGGACCGGCCCGGTTGGCATCGAGATGCCCGACCAGGACCTGATGCAGGGCATCGCGTCTCCCGTGGTGTCGGACGGGCAGGGGGTCGTGTACTTCTTCGGCCCCACCGGAGATCTGTCCGCACTCGATCTGCTCACGGGCGACCAGGTCTGGCACGGTCACGTCGACATCGACAAGCCGGGGCCCGACTTCGGGGACTCGGCCCAACTCCTGCTCTACAAGGATGTGCTGATCGCCCGCAGCGGCAACAGGATCGACTCCTTTCTGCCGCGGATCAGCGACTGACCGCAAGGACCCCAGGCGCCGTCCTCGACGAGGAGGTCGGTGCCTGAGGCCCGACCATCGCGCGCAACCGGTACCGCTACCGCTTCAGCGCCCGGTATCGCCTGAGCAGTGCGGTGATCCGGTCCTGGTCCGCCGCCCCGTTGAGCTCGGCGAGCAGGTCGTCGGGGCACAGCTCGTAGAGGTCGCCCCACCAACGGCGCCCTCGGTTGTTCCAGATCCGGTAGCCACCGGGGACGCCCCGGGCGACGTAACGTCTCCTGCTCACTGTCGCTCTCTCCCTTTCACAACTGGCCCCGCCACCAGGGCTCGTCGGGGTGGTCGGCTCGGAGGATCCTCGCCCGGTCCAGGATCGTGCGGTCCAACGACCGTACGAGCGCGCGCAGTTCGCGGGCGCTCTTCCTGGGCAGGGCGTGGATCACGTCTTCGAGGTGGTCGCGGAAGTACCCCGGGCAGCACCAGCATCCGGGGATGCCGCATGCCTCGGCCGGAAAGGGTTCCGTGAATCGGCGCAGCGGCCCGTACGCCAGAGACCTCCACTGTGAGAAGGCCTCCGCCGTCGACTCGGGCCAGTGGCGGCTCAGTTCGAGCCGGCGGATGTCGGCAGCGCAGGAACCGGAGAGACGGTCGATCGAGGCGCGCCGTCGCCAGTGCTGCCTCCGGACGGAAATCCCGCCCCGCAGGGCGGAGGGGCGCCTACGCGGCACTGCCCTTTCGGTTGTCGGTCATGGGAGGGAACGTACAGGTCCTCGAAGAGGGTGCGCAGAGAATTACGTCCTGTTCGGGGTGCCGGCATCCGACAGCCGTCGGCCGACTTCGGCCGCCCCTCGCTGATCGGCCGTCAGCAGGACGCGCGGAACGCGTCTCTCCCGCGGAAACGTCCGAAACGTACGAGGTTTAGACTCTCCCCGCAATGGCCCGAAACTCGGCTGGTCAAGAGTGGGCGGAAACAGCCAGACCCGAAGGGTATTCGGCGTTTTGATACGGATAGATTCAGTCACCAAGCGGTATCCGGACGGCACGGTCGCCGTCGACCGGCTCTCCCTCGACATACCGGATCGTTCGATCACCGTCCTCGTCGGCCCCTCGGGCTGTGGCAAGACGACCACCCTGCGGATGATCAACCGGATGGTCGAGCCCAGCGAGGGCACGATCCTCATCGATGGTGTCGACAGCCGTCAGCAGCCCGTCAACACCCTGCGCCGGTCCATGGGTTACGTCATCCAGAACGCCGGACTCTTCCAGCACCGGACGATCGTCGACAACATCGCCACCGTGCCCCGGATGCTCGGCTGGAGCAAGGACAAGGCCCGCGCGCGGGCCCGGGAACTGATGGAACGGGTGGGGCTCGACGCCTCGTTCGCCAAGCGGTACCCCTACCAGCTCTCCGGCGGCCAGCAGCAGCGTGTCGGTGTGGCACGGGCCCTGGCCGCCGACCCTCCGGTGCTGCTCATGGACGAGCCGTTCTCCGCCGTCGACCCTGTTGTGCGTAAGGGGCTTCAGGACGAACTCCTGCGCATCCAGGAGGAGTTGGGCAAGACCATCGTCTTCGTCACGCATGACATCGACGAGGCCGTCAAGCTCGGCACGATGGTCGCCGTACTGCGCACCGGCGGCAAGCTGGCCCAGTTCGCGCCGCCCGCCGAGCTGTTGTCCGACCCCGCCGACGCGTTCGTCGAGGACTTCCTCGGCGCTGACCGGGGCATCCGGCGCCTGTCGTTCTTCTCCTCGGCGGGCCTGGAGCTGCTCACCACCCCGATCGTCGCGATCGATGCCACCGCCGAGCAGATCGCCGCACGCGGCGCGACCGAGGCCCCGTACCTCCTCGTCACCGGTCTGGACGGGCGTCCGCTCGGCTGGAGCGAGCCCGGTGAGCTGACGGCCGGACAGGTCGACGCCGGCCGACTGCTGCCGTGCGGGCGGCCGTTCGTCGCCGGACGGGACTCGCTGCGCGCCGCGCTCGACTGTGCCGTCCTGTCGCCCACCGGCTGGGCGGTCGCCGTGGACGCCGAGGGCCGGGCCGCCGGTGTCGTCTCACAGACGGCCATCGGCGACGCCATCCGCGGCGCCCACGCCCACGCGGCAGGAAGTGCGGAGGGGCCGACCCCAGGGGGCAGCGGGAAGAGCGGGCAGAAGGTCGTCAGGTGAACTGGAACCGCTTCTTCGACATCCCCAGCGACCTCCAGCACGACTGGCTCGGCCTCATCGGGCTCCATCTGCGCGAGGCCCTGCTGCCGGTGCTCGGCGGGCTGCTGCTGGCGCTCCCGCTGGCCCAACTGTGCGTGCGGCTGCGCTGGTTGTACCCGCCCGTGCTGTGGGTGACGACCGTGCTCTACGCCATCCCGTCGCTCGCCTTCTTCGTCGTCCTCATCGACTACACGGGACAGACCGAGCTGACGGTGATGATCCCGCTCACCGTCTACAGCCTGGTCGTGCTCGTCCCGGCGATCGTCGACGGTGTCCGCTCGGTCCCGCAGGAGACCCTCGCCGCCGCGACCGCCATGGGCTTCGGGCCCGTACGCCGTTACGTCCAGGTCCAGTTGCCGATCGCGGTGCCCGCCATCATCGCCGGTCTGCGGGTCGCCACCGTGTCCAGCATCAGCCTCGTCAGCGTCGGCATGCTGATCGGCAACCAGGGCGCGCTCGGCAACCTGCTCCACGACGCGCAGATCTACAACCGGCCCGAACTCGCCTGGAACTCCGTGATCACCAGTGCCGCCCTTGCGGTGCTCGCGGACGCGGCGCTGGTCGTCGTACGCGTTCTGCTCACTCCCTGGATGCCGAGCGCCACGCGCGGCGCGAAGTCCAGGCCCGCCGGTGTCCGGCCCGAGCCGGCCGTGCCCGCCCTGGAGGACGCAGCCCGGTGAACGTCATCAACTACATCCACGCCTTCTTCGACGACAGCGCCCACTGGAGTGGCTACGACGGCATCCCCACCCGGCTGTGGGAGCACGTCCAGTACTCCCTGGAGGCGCTCGCCATCGCCGCCGCGATCGGGCTCCCGATCGGCCTGGTCACCGGTCACTACGGGCGGGGCGGCAACGTCCTCTCCCTGGTGGCCACCGCCGGCCGCGCGCTGCCCACCTTCGGCCTGCTGGTGGTGACGACCCTCGTGCTCGGGTTCGGCATGCTGCCCGTGATGATCCCGCTGGTCGTCCTCGCCGTACCGCCGATCCTGGTCACCACCTACGAGGCGATGCGTTCCGTGGATCCGCCCCCCGTGGACGCCGCGCGGGGCATGGGCATGCGCGAGGCCGACATCCTGCTGCGCGTCGAACTGCCCGTCGCGCTCCCGCTGATCCTCGGCGGGCTGCGCTCGGCGGCCATCCAGATCGTCTCCACGGCCACCATCGCCGCGTACGTCAGCCTCGGTGGCCTCGGCCGCTACATCGTCGACGGTCTCTACCAGCACAACTACGAGAAGGTGGTGGGCGGCGCCACCCTGGTCGCCGGGATGGCGCTCGCGACGCTGGGCCTGTTCTGGGCGGTGGGCCGGGCGGCGGTCTCACCGGGTGTGCGTCGGAGCAACTAGGTCCAATCCCGTCGAGCAACGGCATTTGGCCCTGGCGTCACGGCTGCCTGGGTTCCCCGAGCCGGTGTGCACGGGGGCGTCGTCCGCTTCGGCCAGGAGTGGTTCGTACCCCTGCGACGGCCGGGCAGGTGCCAGGTCAGGTGTACCGCGCTGGGTGGAACCGGGCAGCAGGTGCTACCGCACAGGTTTACGCGAAAAGCCAACCTGCCGCTGTACGGCGGGGTCTGGGGCTTCTGCGACTCTCGGGTGGACGGAGCTCGCCGCGAGGTGATGTCAGAACCTACGGGAGGATCGCCCATGACACTCGGAAGAACCATCGGCGGCGCACTCGCGGCCGCACTGCGCACTGTCGGAATCGACGTGGCGACGGCCGGCCCGGCAGCTCATCGAACCAAGATCCGCGACCGTCACGGTCGAAGGACTCCGCCAAGGAGTGGAATCCTGCGGAGGTTCTCTTCGACCCTGACCGCGCTGCTGCTCCCGGCGGCCCTCATACCGGTCCTGGTCGCTCAACCCGCCTACGCCGCGGGGGTGACGCCCGAAGTCATCGTGACCATGCCGGGCGACCACGCCATCGAGAACAAGGCCGTCGACCTCATCAACAAGGCGACCGGCACCATCAAGGTGGCCGCTTACCACCTGCTCGACTACGGCGCAGGGAACCCCGTCCGCATCGCGCTGGAGAACGCCGCCAAGCGGGGCATCAAGGTGCAGTTCGTCACCGGCGGCCACGTAGACACCAACGGCAACTTCATCGTCGAGGACGGCGTCACCAAGCTTCGTAACACCTTCGGTGCCACCACATCCGGGTCCGACGCGCGCGTGTGCGGCGAGAATCTGCAGCGACGTGACGGCTGTTTCGCCGACGTCGACATGCACGCGAAGTTCATCGCCTTCGACAGCACCGGTGGATCCAGCAATGTCGTGCTGGTGACGTCCCAGAACTGGTCCCAGTGGGACGGCGGCTTCGAGGCGGCCAACAACGCCGTCGTCTATGTGGGCTGGTCCTCGATGCAGGACAAGCTCCGCCAGTTCTTCACCGACATGTGGAGCGTCGCCGGCACGGGTGCCGGATCGACGAACCTCAACTACGGCGGGCAGCGGGGCGTCACCTCTTCGGCAGGCGACGCAGACATCCAGTTCTTCCCGACCACTGGCAGCGACCCGGTGGTCAATCTGATCAACAGTGTCGACTGCAAGAACAACGACGCCCGGGGCAGCATCAAAATCGCCGTCCCGACGTGGCAGACCTCCAACCCCGACCGATACGTGCCTGCCGCCCTGGTCAACGCCGAGACCAGGGGCTGCGATGTCGAGACCGTCACCGACCAGGACAACGACTCCACCACCACTCTCCGGAACGGCGGCGCGGGTGTCTGGATCGACTATCAGGCATCGACCTATGTGCACTCCAAGTACATCCTGATCAACGACTCCAGCGGGAATCGCCAGGTCTGGACAGGCAGCCCGAACATGACGTACGGCTCCCTGCGGCAGGCCGACGAGGTATTGCTCAACGTCCATCAGGTCGGTGGGCTGAGCATCGACCAGGTCTACGCGACCTACTACAACAACTTCGAGAACCTGAAGTGGACCGGCCGGCCGACCATGGTCGCCGACGGTGTCAACCACCCCTACGTCGGCACCCGGTATGTGAACCCGCAGAGCGGGAAGTGCCTGGACATCGCCTCCGGTGGTAAGGCCAACGGCACCATCGCGCAGATATGGGACTGCAACTGGTCACTCGCGCAGAAGTTCTCCCGGGCGACGCACTCCGACTACTCGTCGACGCTGGTGAACTTCAACAGCCAGCGTTGCCTGGACGTCCCGGGCAGTTCGACCCAGAACGGTGTCGGGCTCCAGATCTGGGACTGTAACAACAGTGCCGCCCAGTCCTGGTGGATCAACGACACCGGCAACGGTCAACTCGAGATCATGTCGAAGAACAGCGGCCTCTGCCTCGACGTCGCGAACTCCGGCACGGCCAATGGCTCCCGGGTGCAGCAGTACACCTGCAACAGGAGTGGTGCGCAGGCCTGGAGGCAGGAAGGGGCCTGACCTCCGGCCTGGGATGAAAAGGCGAACGGCCGCCCGGTGAAGTACCGGGCGGCCGTTCCCGTTGTCGTGCTGCACCGCCTACGAGCCGGACACGACCCTCGGTGACGCAGGACGAGGCATCCGCACAAGTCGGCCTCGGACCCCGCACCGGGCCCGGCCCCGAAGGGGATCTCCTCCAGGTGCCGTTCGGCATCGTCGGAGCAGATCCGGGTCTCCGGCCGCCCGAAGCCGGTGAGGATGAGGAATGCCGCAAGCGCGGTCGCGGTCCTTCCCGTTCCGTCAGCCTTCGGAGCGTGCCAGCGCCTGTTCCAGTACGACCAGCAGGGCGTCCCGTACCGAGCCGCGCTCGCGCGCGTCGAAGACGAGCAGGGGGACGCCCTCGGACACGTCGAGGGCCCAGCGGACCTCGTCCAGGGTGTGCGCGGTCCGGCCGTCGAAGGCGTTCACGGCGACGGCGAACGGGATCTGCTTGTGCTCGAAGTAGTCGACGGCGGCATAGCAGTCGTCGAGACGGCGGGTGTCGACGATGACCAGCCCGCCGACCGCGCCCTCGACGATGTCGTCCCACATGAACCCGAACCGCTCCTGTCCGGGTGTGCCGAACAGGTACAGCTTCAGCGTCGGGTCGATGGTGATGCAGCCGAAGTCCATCGCGACGGTGGTGGTGGTCTTGGTCGGGGTGTGGCTGAGGTCGTCCACGCCCGCCGCGACCTCGGTGATGGCCGCCTCGGTGGTCAGCGGCTCGATCTCGGAGATCGAGCCGACGGCGGTGGTCTTGCCCACGCCGAAGCCACCGGCGATCACCAGTTTCACCGGCAACGGCGGCCGTACGGCGGCCTGTCCGGCCGAGGTGCGGACCAGCGGTTCAGTCGGTGTCACGGAGTACCCTCCGGGAGTCGGGGATGGCCCGCAGGCCATCGATAACCCTGCGCAGAACGGATGCGTCGTGGGTGACGCCGGCGTCGGGCACGTGCACCGACAGTTGCCCCGCCGTCCGGAGGTCCTCGGCGAGGACCCGCACCACGTTCAGATGCAGCCGCAGCCTGGCCGCGATCTCCGCGATGGACTGCGGTACGCGGCAGGCGGCGACGATGTCGTGCTGTTCGAAGGAGAGCCGGTGGAGCGCGTCGAGCCCGCCGGTGGTGGCCACCAGCTGGGTCTCCACGGGCATCGTCCGGCCGGACGACGCCTCGCCCGCGGCACCCGCGACCCGGCCGGCGGTGACCAGGAAGGGCCGGACGGCGGGTGCGGGGCCGACGGGTGCGACGTCGCCGTCGCCGGCCCCGCGCGGTGTGCGGCCGTCCGCCATCGGTGTTCGCTCTCTCTACGTCTCTCTGCGGTCTCTCAACGGTATTTCGTGCTTCCCACGGCTTTCCACGGCTTGCGTCGGTGGCACGCGCCACGCGCTCACAGCAAACGTGTGGCGCCTACGGTGTTCTTCAGCTCCAGGACGAGCTGCGGGCTGAGCGCGGTGCCCGCGCGGTTGGCGAACACCGTCATCTCGTAGGCGATGTTGCCCAGCTTGGCCTCCTTGCCGGTGACCACGCCGAGCACGGCGCCGCTCCCGATCGCGGAGACCAGGACATGGCCGCCCTCCAGGTCGATGATGACCTTGTTCAGACCGCCCAGGCCGTAGTTGCCGGAGGCGCCCGCGGCCAGGCTGGTGATGCCCGAGACGATCGCGGCCAGCCGCTCGGAGTCGGCGTGCTCGCGCAGCGCCGACACGGCGATCAGCAGTCCGTCGGAGGACACCGCGATGGCGTCCACGACCCCTGCGGTCTCGGTGGCGAAACGGTTTAGCAGCCAGGTGAAGTCGTCTGCGGCGGCCCGCAGATCGGTCGGCCTGGGGTCTCCGGCGGGAGTCTCACCTGTCGACGTGCTCACTGCTCGGCTCCTTCCGGAAGGTGGTTCTGGTGGTGCGGGGTGTCCCCGACGGTGATCGGGTCGGACGGCGCTGTCCGGTCGGTCGGGTCGGTCGGGTCGGGCGAGGCGTCGGGACGGTGGTCGTGCCGGTGTTCGTTCCGGCGGGCGGCCAGGTCCTCGGCGGGGCGAGGGCGTTCGCCGGTGTCACGGTGCGCGCGCGCCACCGCCGCCTCGAACTCCTCCAGCGAATCGCGTACGGCGTCCGCGTCGGCGGGGCGGGCGGCCTGTCGCGCGGCCTGCTGGGCGCCGGCGTCGACGGGCGTCCGCAGGGTCGCTCCGCGCACCCGTCGACGGAGCGGACGGGAGCCGTCGGGACCGACGGCGAACGGGTCGGCCCCGGCGGGGCCGCCGGTACGGTCGCGCGGAGACGGCGTGGCGCCGTGGTCGCCCGCGACCCGCTCCGCCCCGCGGCCGGACTCACCGGGACCGCTCGCCCTACGGGCGATGCCGCTCTCGGGCCCGTCTTCCGTGCGGGTGTGGAGCGTCGGCTCAAAGGCTCGGGGCGCCGGGATTCCGGCCCCGTCGGACAGGCCGTCGTGGGCCGCCGAACCCGACAGGGGAGCGGCACCCCCTGGCTCGGCCCCGGCGGTGGCCGGAGCTCCGGGCCGCGCGGAGACGCCGAGGGATGCGGAGTTCGTCGTACGGACGGAGAGGCCGGTCTCGGCCGAGTGGCCGGAGGAACCGGCCGCAGCCGTACGGCTGGTGGAACCGGTATCGCCCGCCAGGACCAAGGGACCGGCCGTGTCGGTGTCGGCGGAGGCGCCTGTCACGGTCGCGGCGGTGTCGCCTGCCGGGTCCGTCAGGTGCTTGGGGCCGGACGTCGAAGGCAGTGCGGTCGCCGAGGGCAGCGGCGCCCCGGTGTCGGTCGTCGAGGGCGGGGTCTCGATCTCCTGCTCGCCGGGGGGCGCGTCGCGGCGTGGGACCCGGCGGGGGAGGGCGGTCGCCTCGTCGTCGTTCGTGGCCCAGGACGGGACCGTGGACGGGACCGAGGACGACGGGGAGGGGCCGGCCGCGGGGGCCGACGGAGCGGCGAGCGCGGCGGGCGGGGCGGGCACGTCGGCGGAGCCGAGCCGGCCGGCCGATGCCGCCTCGCTCTCCGTCAGGAGCAGCGTCGAGGGGATCAGCACCTCGGCCGTCACACCACCGCCCGGGGTACGGGACAGGGTGACGTCGATGTCCCAGCGGCGCGCCAGCGCACCGACCACGAACAGGCCGAGCACCTTCGTCGGGACGACGTCGAGGCGTTCGCGGCGTACGAGGCGGGAGTTCTCCTCGGCGAGGCGCTCGGCGCTCATGCCCAGGCCGTGGTCCGAGACGATGATCGAGGCGCTGTCGTGGTCGGAGCCGACGACGACCTCGACGAGGCTGTCCGCAGGCGAGAACGACACGGCGTTCTCCAGGAGTTCGGCGATCATCAGTGTCAGGTCGCCGATGATCTCGGGCTCCACCATGGCCTCGGTCGCGGCACGCAGCCGTACCCGCTGGAAGCCCTCGATCTGGCCCAGCGCGGCACGTACGACGTTGGTGAGCGCGATCGGCCCGGACTCCAGCACGGTCTCGCGGATACCGGCCAGCAGCATCAGGCTGTCGGCGTTGCGGCGCAGGCGGACCGCGATGTGGTCGATGGAGTAGAGGCGTTCGAGCAGTGCCGGGTCGGTCTCGCCGCGCTCCACCGCGTCGATGAGCGCGAGTTGACGGGTCGTCAGGTTGCTGACGCGACGACCGACGTTGCCGAACATCTCGGCGACGTTGCGCCGGCTGTGCACCTGGCGCTCCAGCAGCGCGGCGGCGGTGGTCTGCACGTTGTTGAACGCCTGGGCGAGTTCGCCGATCTCGTCGTCCGCGGTGACCGGCAGCCGGCGCAGCCGCGGGGAGCCGGACTCCTCGGCGTCGTCGTCGGCGACGCGGGCGAGCTCACGGCCCGCCACGTCGGCGACCTCCTGGGCGGCTCCCGTCAGTGCAAGCACCGGGCGGACCACGGAGCGGCGGACCAGGATGGAGAAGGCGATCCACAGGGCGAAGCCGAACAGCGCCAGGCTCAGCAACAGGCCCGCGCGCCACTTGGCGCTGGTGGCGCTGTCGTCGGCCCGGTCGGCGATCTGGTCGATGAGCGAGGTGGAGATGTCCAGCCGGGTCCCGGCCTGCGCGCGGTAGTTGGGGTAGGAGACGATGGCCGCCCGCAGTGCCACCTGGATCTCGTGTTTGGACTCGGCCTGCAACGCGCTGGGGTCCACGGCCAGTTCGGCGTACTGCCGGCCGATGGTGGCCTGCCAGGAGTTGTGCTCGATGCCGCCGAACTCGTCGGTCTGCGCCTCGTCGGCGAACCGGGCGAACCGCTCGGCCTGGTAGGTGAACAGCTCGTAGGAGCCGACCGCTCCGGTGAACTCGATGAGCGCGTTGCTGTCGCGGGTCCCCGCGGAGAAGACGCCGGTCTCGTAGGCGCCGTGGGCGGCGTCGGCGCGCAGCAGCGAGTCGAGGAGGTTACCGGTGAAGGTGGTCGCGAGGGCGGCGTTGCGGTCCAGGCTCAGGCCGTCGATGAGTCCGTCGGCCGCACCCGAGTACGCCGGGTCGATGTTGGTGGCGGGCAGATAGCCCTGCTCGATGGTGGTCCGCAGGCCCGCCAGGCCCTGGACGTCCCTGAGCGCCTGCACCTCGGTGTCCGGCAGCCGGTCGCCGAAGGCGTCGACGACCGTCCGCACCTGGGTGTCCACGGCGGACTGCGCCTGCCGGTAGAGCGTGGTGGAGGGGGTGCCGGCGTCGGACTCCGCTTCGTATCGGACCGAGAGCAGGATCGCCTGCCGGTGTTCGGCCTGCAGATCGGCGACCAGTCGGGCCACCTCGGCGCTGGCGCGCACCAGTTGGGCGGCGTCCTCCGCGCGCTCGGACTCCTGCACCAGGTCGACGATGAGGTACGTCAGCAGCAGCGCGATCACCGTCAGCGGGATACCGACGAGTACGTTCAGTTTGCGCCGGAAGGGCCATCGGTCGGCGAAACCCCGCAGGCCCCGGCGCGTGTGTACCGGTGCAGAGGATGCCGACCGGGGGGACGCGTCCACCTCTTTCGTGGACACCGGGCCTCCTTCAAGAAGGTGTTGCAGGCGTGCAAAGGCGTTCGCGTGCATGCCGACTTGCTGCGCGCACGTGTCCGAATATGAACGATACGGAAGCGGCCCCCGCACACCGCTGTGGCCCCCGCCGACTGCTGTGACGGACGCCAACTCCGGCGAGACTATCCCGTCTTCGAACGGGCGGGCGCGTCGCCCTAAGTCAAGAATCCATCACGAAGCGGTATGCGAGGGCTTCCCGCAAGTGATCACGGATCGAAGTCAATCGGTAACCAGGTTCCCCTTGACTGATCAAGAAGTGGCTGGATTGGATCAGGGCTGAGTGTTTGAGTCTTCATCAACCCCCAAGCCCGGAACGGGAACCGTGACCACCAACGCCCACAGCAGCAGGTCCCTCAGGAACCACCCAGGTGCGGCGGTCGTCGCCCTCGGGGCGGTGACGGTCCTGCTGGCGGGATGCTCCTCCTCGTCCGACGACACGTCCGACCCGCTCGCCGGCGACAAGGCAGCCGGTGACACCGTGGTCGTCGGCTCCAACAACTTCGCCGAAAGCATCCTGCTCGCCGACATCTACGGCGAGGCCCTGAAGGCCAAGGGCATCAAGGTGTCCTACAAGCCCAACATCGGCAGCCGTGAGACCACGTACGGCCTGCTCAAGAACGGTTCCATCACCGTCCTGCCGGAGTACAACGGCTCGCTGCTGGCCTACCTGGACGCGAAGGCCGCGCAGACCTCCCTTGCGACCGTGAACGCTGCGGCGAAGGCCAAGCTCGACTCCAAGCTCACGCTGCTGGAGTCGTCGCCGGCCGAGGACAAGGACTCCGTCACGGTCAACGCGGCGACCGCGAAGCAGTACAACCTCACCGCGACCTCCACGCTCGCCGACCTCAAGGACATCGCGCCGGAGCTGGTCCTCGGCGGCTCGCCCGAGTTCCAGACCCGCCAACAGGGCATGGTCGGCCTGGAGTCGGTGTACGGGCTGAAGTTCAAGTCCTTCAAGGCCCTCGACGCGGGCGGCCCGCTGACCCAGGCCGCGCTGAAGAAGAACACCGTGCAGGCAGCGGACATCTTCACCACGGACCCGACCATCACCAAGGAGAAGTTCGTCGTTCTCCAGGACCCGAAGAACCTCTTCGGATTCGCGAACGTGACGCCGCTGGTCTACAAGAGCGGGCTCTCGCAGGAGGGCATCGACGCGCTCAACGCCGTCTCCGCCAAGCTCGACACGAAGGCCCTGCTCGACCTGGACTCCCAGGTGCAGCTGGAGAGCAAGGACCCGCTCGACGTCGCGAAGGCCTGGCTCAAGTCGGCCGGCCTGGGCTGACGTTCAGCCCGCCCGCACATGCGCGATGGCCGCACCCGTGAACACGGGTGCGGCCATCGCCATGACAGAGAGAACTCAGTGGTGGTGGGACGACGTCAGGTAGTGCTGCCTGAGGAGCTCCTTTCCGTAGTCGTTGCCGTTCGGGGTACGGAGGATCGAGTGGACGTGCTTCTGCGTCGCGCCACTCCCCTGTGTGGCGCCGTACGCGCCCGCCAGCGGGCCCGGAGCCTGGCAGTCGACCTCGATCCAGATGACGGGACTGTGGACGCGGACGTAGAACGCGGAGTCGTCGGCGGTGCCGCCGGCCCAGGTGACGTAGGTGTCGGAGAGGTGCTTGCCCACCTCGGACATCGTCACCTTCGCCGCGTCGGCCTTCGCGCGGCCGACGAAGGCCTCGACGATGCCGAGCAGCTTCTTCCGCTGCGCGGCGTTGAGCGCGTTGCCGCGCAGACCGGTGTACGCCTGCACCGTGTTGTCGGAGAACGCGCCCGCTTTCATCGACTCGTTCGACTTGGTCGCCGACTCGATGGCGACCGACTGCTGTGCTGTCGTGAGGGAGTTGATGAAGGCTAGGCTCGCCACGACCTCCTCGTGGCAGACCGTGACCGTCTCTCCGTCGATCTCCATGGACGTCGGTTCCGAACCCCAGAAGCAGGGGCTCATCACGACCTGGTCGCCGAGCACGAAGTAGTTGACGACCAGGTGGTGACCGTCGAACTGGAAACCCCAGGGTTCGGTGGCGGACGGGGTGCCCATCACCGTCCAGTAGTAGGCGTCCTCATTGAAGGCGGTGGTGTTGTCGATCGCCTCGCCGGCCGCCTGGTTGATCCTGCGGATCTTCTCCGTGGTCTCCAGGCCGTCCGCGCTCAGAGCGGCCTTCAACAGGGCGGTGCCCAGGGCCTTCTGATCATCCGTCAGATCTGCCAGGGAGACGCCCTGACGCTCGTAGGAGTCGATGTTGCTCCACAGTCTCCACTCCGTGGAGTGGACGGTGAACTGCGTCGACGACTTCTGGGTGTCGGTCAGTCCGGCCAGGAAGGCGTTCGCGGCGGTGATGACCGGGGCGGTGGCGACCTTGGTGGAATGGATCGTGAAGAGGTCGTCGATCCGCTTGCCGTCGGTGGTCAGGCCGAAGAAGTCCTCGGTGATCGTCATATTGCCGGGGCCGCCCCCGGTACCGCCGCCCGGGCCGCCGCTCGGCGCCCCGCTGGGAGCAGGAGAGGCGGAGGCGTCGGCCGTCGCCGTGCCCGTCGTGTCGTCCGCGAGGGCGGTCCACGCGCCGGCGCCGCCCATCGTCGCGACGGCCGTGGCACCGCTGGCGAAGAACACCTTGCGCATGAAGTTGCGCCGGTCCGCCAGCGCGTGACGTCCGGTCCCGGGCGCCGCCGTGGACTCCCCGGTCTGCCCGAACTCCCCGGTCTCGTGCTCGGTCATCGCGCTGGTTCCCTTCGTCGTGGCCGCGTCCCCAGTGACCGGCCGGCCGCACGTCGACAACCCTGGTCCAGCGAACTGAGGCAGGGCTGAAACGGACCTCGCGCGGAGGTCGGAAAGGGCTCCCTGAAGGGCGTACGCACAGCGTCCGAACTGGCTTTCTGTGGAGCTGCTTAGCGTTTGTCCGAGGTGGAGGAGGAAGGGCTCTCGGCCGTCGGCAGTGTCACCGTGAACTCCGTACCGCCGGGCTCGCTCCGTACGTCGATCCGGCCGCCGTGCGCCTCGGTGATCGCCGTCGCGATGGCCAGCCCGAGGCCCGAGCCGCCGCCGTCGCCATCGCGGTCCGGGCGGCTTCGGGAGCGGGACGCGTCGGCCCGGGTGAAGCGTTCGAAGACCGTCGGGAGGAGGGCGGGCGGGATACCGGGGCCGTCGTCGCGCACCCGGATCACGCGGTGGGTGTCGGTGGCCTCCACGACGACCGTGACCCTCGTACCGGCGGGCGTGTGCACGCGCGCGTTGGCCAACAGGTTGGCCACCACCTGGTGCAGCCGCTCCGCGTCCCCCACGACCGTCGCCGGCGTCGACGGGCCCCCAAGCCTCAGCGACAGCTGCCAGTCGTGGTCGGCACCAGCGGCCCGCGCGTCCCACACCGCCTCGGCGACCAGCGTCGCGAGGTTCACCGGGGCCGACCGCAACGGCCGCCCCTCGTCGAGCCGGGCGAGCAGCAGCAGATCCTCCACCAGCCCGGTCATCCGCGCCGACTGCGCCGACACCCGCCGCCACGCCTGGTCCGGCTCCAGCCCCCGCACCACCTCGCCGCCGCTCATCAGCTCGGCGTATCCGGCGATCGACGCGAGCGGCGTACGGAGTTCATGGCTGGCGTCGGCCAGGAAGCGCCGCATCCGCACCTCGCCGCGCTGCCGTTCCGCGAGCGAGGACTCGACGTGGTCGATCATCCGGTTGAGGGCGGCGCCGACCTGCCCGGGCTCGGTGCCGGGGTCGGTGTCGTAGGCCGGGACCCGCGTCAGCCCGGCCACCTCGCCCCGGTCCAGCGGAACCCGCGAGACCTCGACGGCGGTCGCGGCGACCCGGTCGAGGGGCCGCAGCCGACGCCGTATGACGACCGCCGAGACACACCCCGCCACCCCGAGACTGACGACGGCGATGGCCGCCTCGACCACCACCAGTCGGTTGATCATGCGCTGTACGTCGCCCATGGGCAGCCCCGCCAGTACGGGCACCCCGTCGCCGCCGATGGCCGTCACGCGGTAGGTGCCGAGCCCCGGGATCGTGCGGGTGTGCAGGGACCCGTCCGTCGTGATCCCGTCGAGGGCGGCGCGCTGAGCGGCGGTGAGGGTGCGCTGAAGCCCGTCGGCGGTGACGACCTCGGCGGCGATGACCTCCGCGTCGCTCCCCTCGCCGGAGAAACGTGCGGCGACGGTGCCGGCGGGCTGGCCGCGCTCGTTGAGGAAGCCGAGGTCGGTCGCGCTGCCCGTCCGGCGCTGCAGACCACCCTGACTTCGATTGGCGGCGTCGGTGACGCGCTGGTCCAAGTCGCCCAGCAGATAGGCGCGTTGGACGTAGACCGTGGCGAGCGCCATGACCGTGCAGACGACGACGAGTGTGCCGGAGATGAACAGCACGAGACCGGTCCGCAGCGACCGCTGCCGCCGCCACACCCGGATACGGGTCAACTGCCGCTCTCCGGGGCCCTGATGGTGTACCCCGCCCCACGCACCGTGTGGATCATCGGCGCCCGGCCTTTGTCGAGCTTCGCGCGCAGGCTGTAGATGTAGACCTCGACGAGGTTGCCCTCACCGTCGAACGAACTGTTCCAGACGTGATCGAGGAGCTGGGCCTTGCTGAGCACCTGACGCGGACGCTCCATCAGAAAGCGAAGAAGGTCGAACTCCTTTGCCGTGAGCGGGACATGGACCCCACCCCGCTGCACCACGCGCGTCTTCTCGCCCAGTACGAGATCGCCGAGCACCCGTACGGACTCGTCCTCGGCCGCCTCCTCCGCGCCGCTCCGGCGCAGCAGTCCGCGCAGCCGCAGCATGACCTCTTCGAGGGAGAAGGGCTTGGTGACGTAGTCGTCGGCGCCCGCCGACAGCCCGTCGATGCGGTGTTCGAGGGCGTCCCGGGCGGTGAGCATGAGCACGGGCAGTCCGGCGTGCTCCTGCCGCAGTCCGCGCAACACCTGGAGCCCGTCCACGTCGGGCAGCATCCCGTCCAGCACGACGGCATGCGGGGCGCAGCCGCGCGCCATCCGCAGCGCGCTGTGCCCGTCCGCCGCGAGGAACGGCTGCCAGCCCGCTCCGGCCACGGCCACGGCCAGCAACTCGGTGAGTTCCGGCTCGTCGTCGACGATCAGCACACGAACGGCGCCTTCGGGGGCCACTGCTCGGGGGGCCACGGCTCTGGGGCCCGCTGCTTCGGGGGTGTCAGTCATGCCGGACATGCGCCGAGCATTCCCGAGGAAGCTGTGGGGCCGCTGTGAGTGAACCGAGTGGCGGCCTGTGCGGAGTTCAGACCCCGCCGAGCAGTAGCGCGAGCCCTTGCTCGACCATCGGCCCCAGATCCTCCATGCCGGGCGCGACGACCCCGTACGAGCGATGCAGGAAGCGCTGGAGCTGCGCCGTGCGGAACCGGACAACGGCCAGCCCGTACGGCGAGTGGAGTTCCACGACCGTGCGCGTCGAGCCGCACGGCCACAGGTGGACCTCGCCGATCCCCGCCGGGTTGTCCAGCCCTTCGTCCAGCAGCGTTCGGGAGAAGGTCCATGTCACCGCCTCGCCGTCGACCGAGACCTCGATGGGGAAGTCGATGTGGACGGCGAGCGGGTCGGCGGAGTCGTAGCGCAGAGTGACGACCAGTGGAAGCTCCTGGTAACCGGGGGTTATCAGGCGGGCGCGTGCGGACTGCTCCAGGGTTCTGTACATGATCGTCTTCCCGTCGGGGTGAGGCGTTGGGCCAGTTGTGCCGAGCTGCCTTCTCGACCTCCGGGAGTGCCCGGCCATTACGCCGATACGGGAGTTACCCCATGTGACGTGCGTCACCTTCTGTAATTACTTGAGTTTTTTGTCATCTAGCCTTACAAACTCATCCCCAATGCCCCATCCGCAGGTAACTGGAGCGTTCCTGCCCATGATTGACAACACCGCCACCGCGACCGACGCGTACGCCCGCATCTACGAGGAGCAGCAACCGCGTCTCGTCGCATATGCGCGTTCGCTCACCAAGAGCAGCTGGGCCGCGGAAGACCTGGTCGCCGAGGCGCACTTCCGCGTGTGGCGACGCCTGTCGGCGGGGCACGAGATCGACAACGTGCCCGCGTACCTGATGACGACGGTCCGGCACCTGGCGGCCACCGTGGGCAGCAACTCGGCGCGCGAGACCCCGCAGGATCCGCAGGACGGGCCGGAACGCGCGGAACGGGTCGTGTCCCAGGGCCGGCACGTGGACGACCCCGCCGAACAGGTCTCCTCGGTCGACCTCTTGGTACGGGTGCTGGGCCAACTCCCCGACCGCTGGGTCAAGGCGCTGTGGCTCGCGGAGGCGGAGGGCCAGCCCCTGGCGGCGATCGGCCCCCAGATCGGCACCGGCACCAAGGAGGGCGCCACCGCGGTACTCCTCCACCGTGCCCGCGAGGGCATGCGGCAGGCCTTCCTGCGCGAGCAGCCCGGCGTCCCGGACAACACGGCGTGCGAGCCGTACTGGGTCCGCATGCCCGCGTACGTACGCGGCACCGCGACCCGCCGCCAGTCCGACCAGATCCTCGCCCACGCCGACACCTGCGACGACTGCCGTCACCGACTCGCTTTGCTGATGCGCACGAACGACCGGCTGCCCGCGCTCGTCGGCCCGGCCCTGCTGGTGCTGCTGGTGGGTGGCACGGGGAAGTACCTGCTGTCGTTCGCGGCGGGATCCGTCGGAGCGTCGACCGCGGCCTCCGCGGCGGCCGGGCATGCCGGTGGGGGCGTGCTGCACGCGGTGCACGCGGTGCGTCATGCCGTGGCCGGTGGCACGAAGGTGCCCAAGGCGCTCGCGCTGAGCACGGGGGCCGCGGCAGCGGCCGTCGTGCTCACCGTCGTGCTCACCTCTCCGCAGGTCGAACTGCACGAACGGCCCCCGGTTCCGCTGGCGGGCAAGCCGGTGGCGCCGGTGGCGGACGTACCGGCGACGATGCCTCTGCCGCTGAAGGCAAGTCCGGTGACGGTACCGATGCCGGTGCCGGGTCGGGTGTCGGCTGGGGTGCGGGTCGCGTCGGTGGTCGCGGTGGCTCGGGGGACCGGTACCGGTGACGGTGGTGGTGGTACGGGGACGGGGACTGGCGCGAGTACGGGTACGGGTGCGTCGCCGGTGCCTGCTCCCGCTGCGCCGGTCGAGGCTGAGCCTTCGGTGCCGGAACCTCCGGTCGAAGAGCAGCCGGTTCCGCCGGTGAGCGAGACACCTGGGGCACCTGTGCCTCCGGAGACGCCTGTTGTGGGACCCCCTGTGGTGTCGCCGGTGGTGGAACCCCCTGTGGTGGAACCTCCGGTCGTGGAACCCCCTGTGGTCGAACCCCCTGTTGCGGAGCCTCCGGTGGTGGAGCCGCCTGTTGTGGAACCCCCTGTTGCGGAGCCTCCGGTGGTGGAACCTCCTGTGGTCGAACCCCCTGTTGCGGAGCCGCCTGTTGTGGAACCCCCTGTGGTCGAGACGCCGGAACCGCCGGTTTCCGAGCCTCCTGTGGATCCTGCCTATCCGGTGCCGGACCCCGCTCCTGTCACGGACCCGGACCCGGACCCGGACCCGGTCACTCCGACTCCGGTGGATCCTGCCTCCGACCCGGCCCCGGTCACTCCCGTGGACCCCGACCCCACTCCCGTCCCGGACCCCGACCCGGCTCCGGTCCCAGATCCGGACCCGGACCCGGTCACTCCAACTCCCGTGGATCCTGGCCCGGTTGAGGAAACCCCGGTTCCTGACCCCGGTGGCTGCTGATCGGGCGATCGCACCGCTTTCGGTTGAATTTCTCCTCGCAGAGCAACCCGGACACGACTTCCCCTGTCTCACAGGTTGCTCACAGGTCCGGCCTGGGCGCGTTGGGGTGCGCTCGTAGGTAAGTCGGCCGGTCGTGGGCTGTGTCCAGTCCGATGCCACTTGACCATGGCACTGGCAGACGAGGAACCGATGACCACTCAGCAGCACAGCACCACCACCAGCAACAACAACAACGCCGACAACAACACCACCAGCAACAAGGACAGTCGGCGCAACAACAACCGCGTAAAGCACTCGGCGCTCGCTGCGGGGGCAGCGTTGGCCGTCGTCGTGTCGGTGGCCGGAGCGGCGCCCGGGGCCGGAGCGGCCGCGAGCGCCGCGCCCACGAAACCGAAGCTCAGGCTTCTGGCCGCGACGGACTCCGTGACGGTCGAACGCTGGGCGGAGGAACCCGGCGTCTACCTCGACCTCTCGACGTACGTCACGGTGGACGACGTACCGCTGGAGTTCAAGGTGACCCGGAAGTCGTACAAGGATCCGGTGATCGCCGAGCAGATCTTCCGCAAGGGCGGCAAGACGACGGCGAAGAGACTGCCTCCCGGGATCGTGAAGGACTTCGCGGGCCTTCCCGGCTTCCTGGAGGTGTCGTTCAGGAACTCGGCCGGACAGGAAGTCGCCAAGGACAAGGGCACGTTCTGCCCGAACAACGCCTCCGGACGCATCCGCCCGGACGCCCCGGCGACCTCGCACTTCCCGGAGGGCTGCCCCACCAACCCGTTCACGCTGGGCAGCGTTTGGGGCGTGGAGAAGGGCTGGGCCACCAACGCCAGTTCGATCGACTACGAGAAGCCGGTGGACCTGCCGGTGGGCGAGTACACGGCAAAGGTGTCGGTCGGGAAGAAGTACCGCGACCTGTTCGCCATCCCGAACGACCAGCCGACCGTCAAGGTGACGGTACTGCCGGCGAGGGAGGAAGGCGGCGGCAGCAGCGGTGGCGGCGGCGGTGGCGTGGGCCTGACCGCGCGATCCTCCGCCCACCAAGGAGGAGGGCACGGAACAACTCACGGAGCTCATGGGACCCATGCGGCTCACGGGGCCCAGCAGTCCGCCCCGCACGCCGGGCACCACTACGGTCCGCGCGGCGCGGACATGCCCACCGTCCCGGCCTTCCCCAACGCGCTGGTCGACCGGGGTACGGCACACCACCTGGGCGACGGTCCGGGCCACACCGACGGTTCGCGCGTCGCGCCCGGGCTGAAGGCCGCCGCCAAGCGGCCCACGGGCAGGGCGGGCGTACCGGCCAACGTGCCCAAGCCGGACCTGCGTTCACTGCCGGCGTGGGACATCGCCGTCACGGACGGCGAGGACGGGGACGTACCCGGCAAGGACTACCTGGCGTTCAGCGCGAACGTCTGGAACGCCGGGCCGGCCCCGCTTGTCGTGGACGGTTTCCGCAAGCCGGGCACGGGCCTGATGGACGCCTACCAGTACTTCTACGACGCCAACGGCAAGCAGGTCGGCTACACGCCGACCGGCACCATGGAGTGGGACCCGCGGATCGGCCACGAGCACTGGCACTTCACGGACTTCGCGAGCTACCGCCTCCTGAGCGCCGACCAGACCAAGGAGGTCCGCAGCGGCAAGGAGGCGTTCTGCCTGGCCAACACCGACGCGATCGACTACACGGTGAAGAACGCCAACTGGCACCCCTACAACACCGATCTGTCGACCGCGTGCGGTGAGAAGAACTCCCTCTCGGTGCGTGAGGTCCTGGACGTCGGCTCCGGCGACACGTACACCCAGTACCGTCCGGGCCAGTCCTTCGACATCACCGGCCTCCCGAACGGCACGTACTACATCCAGGTCATCGCCAACCCGGAGAAGCGCCTCCAGGAGACCAACCTCAACAACAACGTCGCCCTGCGCAAGGTGATCCTCGGCGGGACGGAAGGCGCGCGGACGGTGACAGTGCCGCCGCACGACCTGATCGACGTCAAGTAACCGGTAAGCGGTAGCCGGTAACCAGTAACTGGCATCCGGTAACCGATTCCGGCCGTGTGCCGCACCTCCGAGGGGGACGAGGGGGAGAACAGCCCCCTCGGAGGTGCAGCCACCTACACCCCCGATCCGGTAGGCCGCTCCATGGTTCGGGCACCCGGGCGACGGCATCGTTGACTCCGACGAACCGCACGAACGAACCCCGGAGAATCCGGCGGTTCACCACCCCGGCCCGGAAGGTACTCCCATGAACGCGCTGCTGACCTCGAAGCCGATCACCCTGACGGACACCCGGACGGCGACCTCCTCCGAGGGCGACCTCACCCCGCTGCTCACGGCCTGGGACCAGGCGCACCCCGCCGTCACCGTCGTGGACGCGGACTGGCGACACCTCCTGGACGAGATCGCCCACCCTCACACCACGCAGGCCTTCCACCGCCTGGCCGAGGCAGCGGCTTGATCCCGTACGCACGGTCAGGCCGGCCCCGACACCAGAGGCCCCGGAGAAATCCGGGGCCTCTGACGCGTCCGCACTCGGCAGGATCACCTCGGTGACCCACGGCCGTCAGTCCTGACGTACGACGTTCCTGCCGGTGCCGCCCGAGAGGATGTCCTTGCCGGGGCCGCCGTACAGCTTGTCGTCGCCGTTGTTCCCCCACAGCTGGTCGATGCCGCTGTTGCCCCACATGACGTCGTTGCCCGCGCCGCCGTACAGGAGGTCGTTGCCGGTACCGCCGTAGAGGGTGTCGTTGCCGTCGTTGCCACGCAGCTGCTGGTCTCCGGCGCCGCCACGGATCACGTCGTTGCCCCTACCGCCCTCCGCGACATCGCCGACGGTGCTGATGGTGTCGTTGCCGTCACCGCCACGGACGAACGACACCGGACCAGCGGTGATGCTGTCGTCGCCCGCCCCACCGTCGACGTAGTTGGCGTCGACGTCGCCGATGTCGGTCAGCTTGTCCTTGCCGGCGCCCAGGAAGATCGCGTTGGTGTAGTAGGCCTGGTCGGTGGTGTTGGTGAACGAGATCACGTCGTTGCCGTCACCGAGGTTCATGTTCAGGATCTGGTACGGGCTCTGACTGTCCACGGTGACGACCGTGCACAGGACGTGGGTGTGGACCGGGGGGTTGGGGTAGACGCACCCGTGTCCGGCGCTGATCGGAACGACGTCGTTGATCGCGAACGTGATGTTCGTGCGGTCCGTGATGTCGTCGTACCACTCGGCGACGCTCAGCTTGTTGGCCTGGCCGGCAGCGGCCGTGTAGCTCAACTCCCGGTTGTTGGAGCTGACTTCGGCCTTCGCGGACGGCGTCGCGGCCCCGGCCGTACCGGCCAGCAGGAGCGGAACGGCAGCCAGTCCGGTGCCGAGGACGAGCGTCAGCGCCAGTGCCGATGCCGACGCGACGCGGGGCGTCCGACGGCCGGTGGGGGAAGAGAGCATTTGCGTAACCTCCAGGGTCACATGGGCACTTGGAGTGGTTCGGAGTTCGGTGACGCCATGTGAGACGGCCTGGGTACGCCCTGGGTTGTACGGCGCCGCCCAAGCCGAAGGCCAAGCATTTGGGCAGGTGGGGCGCACGAACTCCCTCAATCTCGTCCATGCATGTGAACAACGATCAAGTACGCGTCTATTGACGGGTCCATGGCCACCCCTCTAACTTCCGAGAGAAAGCGCTTTCCAATCCGGTCCGGCAGCTGTTTCCACCTGATCCAACCGCCCTGGAGATGGAGAACCACGATGCAACTGAGACCCGTCATGGCGTGCGTCAGCCTGCTGGCAGGCACACTCGTCGCAGTCTCCGGCACCACGGCACAGGCCGCGACCACGCGCTACGAGGCCGAGACCTCACCGGCGGTCTGCACCGGCACCATCGACTCCGACTGGACCGGCTACTCCGGCAGCGGATTCTGCAACGGCACCAACTCGGCCGGCTCGTATGCCCAGTTCACCGTATCCGCACCCGCATCGGGCACGGCGACACTGGGCGTCCGCTTCGCCAACGGCACCACCACAGCCCGTGCCGTGAGCGTCATCGTGAACGGGACGACGGTCTCGACGGCGACCTTCGAGGGCACGAGCACCTGGACGGGATGGACGACGAAGACCCTGACCGTGCCGGTGGTCGCGGGCAGCAACACGATCCGCCTCAACCCGACGGCCGCCGCAGGCCTCCCCAACATCGACTACCTCGACGCGAACGTCCCGGACGGCGGCACCACGCCTCCGCCGACGGCTTCGGCGCTCTACGTGTCCCCGTCCGGTACGGACAGCGCGGCGGGTACGTCATCGGCGCCGACCACCCTCACCTCGGCGATCAGCCGCATCACCGCAGGCGGAACGATCTACGTCCGCGGAGGCACGTACAACTACTCCTCCACGGTCACGATCCCGGTCGGCAACAACGGCACCAGCTCCGCCCGCACCACCCTCGCCGCCTACCCGGGCGAGACCCCGGTCCTCAACTTCTCGGCGCAGACGGAGAGTTCGTCGAACCGCGGCCTCCAGCTGAACGCCAACTACTGGCACATCAAGGGTCTGGTCGTCGAGCGCGCCGGTGACAACGGCATCTACGTCGGCGGCAGCAACAACGTCGTCGAGCGCACGGTGACCCGCTTCAACCGCGACACGGGTCTCCAGCTCGGCCGTATCGCCTCCACCACCCCGGCCGCCGACTGGCCGGCCAACAACCTGATCCTGAGCGCCGAGTCGCACGACAACGCCGACTCGGACGGCGAGGACGCCGACGGCTTCGCGGCCAAGCTCACCACCGGCTCCGGCAACGTCTTCCGCTACGCCGTCTCGCACAACAACATCGACGACGGCTGGGACCTCTACACCAAGACCGACACGGGTGCCATCGGCCCGGTGACCGTCGAGGACTCCCTCGCCTACAAGAACGGCACGCTCACCGACGGCTCCCAGGCCGGCAACGGCGACCGCAACGGCTACAAGCTCGGTGGCGACGACATCGCCGTCAACCACATCGTCCGCCGCAGCATCGCCTACAACAACGGCAAACACGGCTTCACCTGGAACAGCAACCCCGGCACGATGACGGTGTCGGACAACGTCAGCATCGACAACACGGAACGCAACTTCAACTTCGACGGCGGCACATCGGTCTTCCGTACGAACACGTCATGCCGCAGCGCCAGCGGCACGAACGACCGGATCATCGGCAACGCCGACACGACGAACCAGTTCTGGTCGGGGACCAACGGGTCGAGGTGCTCGTCGTACGCGGGCGCCCTGCACTGGTCGTTCGCTTCGGACGGCAAGCTGGTGGTGACGTTCGGGGGGTAGGGAGTCCGCCTCCTGCCGCCTCTCGTACGAGGCTGAGTGGATTTGCCGTACCTCGGACACCCTCGGGTCGCTGACCTGGGGGTGTCTGCCATTTGCGACGCCATGACCCCTTTCGAGCTAACATCGATGTTACTAACATTGATGTTTGTAACATCGATGTTAGTTATCCTGTCTCGGGCTGTGGCGGACGAGTGGAGGGCAACGACATGGGTGATTTCGTAGGCAGGACGCGAGAGCTTGAGACGTTGAGCCGGGAGCTCGGCAAAGTGTCGGCCGGTGTCGGCGGGGAGCGCCCCGGGCGGTGTCTGATGCTGCGGGGGCGCCGACGCGTGGGGAAGTCGCGTCTGGTCGAGCGGTTCGCCGAGCGGTCCGGCGCGCCCTTTCTCTTCTACGCGGCCACGGGAGCGTCGTCGGAGGCCGATCTCCAGCGACTCGGCCGCGACGCGCAGGTGTCGACCCTCCCGCTGGCCGGCCTGCTGGCCTCGGCCCGTCCTGCGAGCTGGGACGACGCCTTCGACGTACTCGCGGCAGTCCTGCCCTCCGACCGGGCGAGCGTTGTGGTCATGGACGAAGTGCCGTATCTGATGGACGGGGAAGGGGCTTTCGAGGGCACGTTGCAGCGGGCGTGGGACAGAGTTCTCGAGCGTCGGCCGGTTCTGCTCATCCTCATCGGCTCCGATCTCTCCATGATGGAAGCCCTGAACAGCTATGGCCGCCCCTTCCACCAGCGCGGACGGGAGATGGTGCTCGGTCCCCTCAGCCCGGCTGAAGTGGGCGAAATGTTGGGCCTCGAACCCGCCGAGGCGTTCGACGCGGCACTGATCACGGGCGGGCTCCCACTGATCTGCGCGGAATGGCCGCACGGCGCTGGAATGTGGGACTTCCTGTCGGCTGTGCTGAACGATCCGGTGTCCGCCCTGCTGGTCTCGGCGGAGCGGTCGCTCGCCGCCGAGTTCCCGCAGCAGACGCAGGCGCGTGCGGTGCTGTCGGCGATCGGGAGTGGAGAACGGACCTTCAGCAACATCGCCCGCGCGGCCGGTGGCATCGGGTCGACCCCGCTCCAGCGCTCGATGGGGGCCCTCACGGAGAAGAGGGTGATCGCGGCTGAACTCCCTGTGTCCACAGGCCCTTCCAAGGATCGGCGCTACCGGGTCGCGGACCCGTATCTCCGCTTCTGGCTGCGATTCCTCGGACCGGCGATGGAGGAGATCGAGCGGGGCCGGGGCGATCTGACGCTGAGCAGGATCCGCGAGAACTGGACCAGCTGGCGTGGCCGCGCCGTAGAGCCCCTCGTACGCGAGGCCCTGGCACGCCTGCTACCGGACGCGCACCTGCCGGCCGCGCCTGCGATCGGCGCCTACTGGACCCGTACCAACGATGTGGAGATCGACATCGTCGGAGCCGACCGAGCCCCCATCGCCAAGGAGCTGCTGTTCGTCGGCTCGGTGAAGTGGCTGGAGAACGCCCCCTTCGAGCGCCACGACCTGTCGGCGCTCCTGCGCCACCGCGCATTGCTCACGCCCGAAGCGATTCCCGTGGTCGCGGTTTCGCGGAGCGGGACCGACTGCACGGGACTCGACGCCGAGTACGGCCCGGCAGAGCTCTTGGAGGCGTGGCCATCCTGACCAAGGAGACGGAGTGGCGCCGCCGCCATCCTCGACCTCCAGGCGGAAGTGCACCTTCACGTGGTCGGTCCCGGTCTCTGTCACGCTGTCAATGCGTCATGATCCCGACCGCGCAGCATGAGGGCCACAGGGGTCGGCAAGCGCCGAATGCTGCTGCGTCGGCCCGGATCAGGTGCCGCCGCGGTGACTTCGTCAGGACCGATCGGTGACGTGGAACTCCATCCACTCGATGCCCGGGACGCTGAAGTGCGCCCCGATGTTGGCGGCCGCGATTCCCTCGAACTCGTGGTGGTTGCCCGGTCCTTGACTGCCGAGGCTCCATGGCGTCGCGATCTTCCACGCGCTCTCCAGGACGGCCAGCAGCGCATGCTCAGGAGCGGGGCACCCGAGCGGAGAGACCAGTCGCAACACGGCGAGCTCGGGGAACTTGCAGTACCGCTCATAGCTCTCGATCTCGACGGGACGATCCAGCCGAGCCGCAAGACGCCCGACCACCCGCTCGGCGGCGCGGCGGTCGTTCGCGTGTACGTGACAGCGCCAACGGATCGTCTCGAACATGGCGGAAACCATACGGGTCAGGCAGCCGACTCGCAGTCGTTTCGGGCGGCGTGGCAGCAGGTGCGTGATCGGCGCCGGAGAGTTGACAGCCGACCTCTCGTCACCCGGCATGAACGGCGCCGAACGGGACGGGACCGAACGGGACGGGAAATGACATCGGCGACCGGGGGCGGCTCGCAGCCTTGCCTGACCACGATGCGAGTCGCGTCGCTCCGGGCGCTGCCCGTGTCAGTGGCACCCTCTACATTCCCGGAATGGTCGAACTGGACTCCCTCCCCGCCACCCGCGACGCCTACGACGCCGTCGCAACGCGCTACGCACAGAGCTTCGCCGACACTCTGCGCGACAGGCCGCTGGAGCGTGCGCTGCTCGCCGCGTTCGCCGAGTCGGTGCGCGCCGGTGGTGAAGGCGAGGTCGCGGATCTGGGCTGCGGTCCGGGGCATATCACCGCTCACCTAAGGGGGTTGGGACTGCGTGCCTTCGGTGTCGACGCGTCGCCCGCGATGATCGGGCTGGCCCGGGGGGCCAACCCGGAGCTGCGGTTCGAGGTGGGCTCGATGACGGCACTCGACATCGCGGACGGTGCGCTGGGCGGGGTGCTTTCGCGATCCTCGATCATCCACGTCCCACCGCAGGACCTCCCCACCGTGGTCGCGGAGTTCGCCCGGGTCCTGGCCCCGGGCGGTCACCTGCTGATCAGCTGCTTCGCCACCGACGACGCCGCGATTCCCACGCAGTCCTTCGACCACTCGGTGATGACTGCCTATCGCTGGTCGCCCGACTGCCTGGCGGGGCTGCTGCGTGATGTCGGCGTACGCGAGATCGCCCGGGTGCTGTGCGAGCCGAAGCCCACCGACAAGCGGCAGTTCCGGGAGCTGCAACTGCTCGCGGCCAAGGGCTAGTTGCTGCGGGTCAGGAGGTTGGTGACGGCGCATAGTGGTGGGCAAGAGCGGTGGCGAGGTCGCGGAGGTGCGCCCTGGCTTCGGTGGGGCCGTGCACGGTGATGGTGCTGCCGAACGGCAGTAGTGCTCGCACGTCCTCCAGATGCGGGAAGCGGATCGTCACCCTGTGGCCGGTGGCGGACTCTTGATGGTCGTCCCGGACGAGTCGTAGGCCGAAGATCCGTTGCGCTCGCTCGATCTGGGTCCGGTCGATGGTGGCGCTGACCTCTATCGCGTGGTTGTGCTCCCACTGATCAATGAGCGCTGCGGCGACGGTGGCCAGGGTCTGGCTCTCGCGGATCCGTCGTGGCTGGTCGACCTCTTTCCACGTCGTGATCCGTTCGAGTCGGTACATCCGTGGCACTCGGGCACGGTCGGCGACGAGGTACCAGACGCCGGCCTTGGCGAGCAGCCCGTAGGGATCCACGACCAGGTCGCGTGGGCATGACTCGCGTGTGCTGTCGTACTCGATCCGTAGCCGGCGACCTCGCCGCACCGCGCCGATCAGCGAAGCCGGAGTCGTGCCGGAAGCTCGTGCCTGACGCCAGGGACGGCTGTCCACGTGCACCACGTCGGTGAGTGGCACGAGCTCATGAACTCGTCGTGGCTGCGCGGCGGCGATCTTGGAGAGCGCGCGCCGGCTTTCGGCCGATGCGTCGAGCTCCGCACGTTGCTTCTCGTCCAGCCCGGTGAGCGACAGATGATCGAGCTCGCCCGGTGTGAGTCGCGCGAGGTCGAGCCCGGCTCCGGGCAGCATGGTCACGCCTCCGAGGCGGCCCCGGTGTGCGGTCACCGGCAGACCGGCGTCGCGGAGCCAGTTCAGGTCCCGGGTGATGGTTCGAAGGGACACCCCGAGCGCTGAGGCGAGTTCCTGTGTGGTCACGGCGTCCCGCGATTCGAGGAGCAGCATCAGGGTGAAGAAGCGGTCTGGGGTCACCCACCAATTTTCTCAGCGAATTGCGACAGGATGCGGCGCATATCCCGGTCAGGCTGGCGGATGCGTACCTACCACCTGTGAGAAGGAACTTCCCAATCGTGTTGTCAAGCCACTCCCGTGACGGGAGGTGAAACATGAAAGCACTCTCCGTCACGGATCATCGCCCACAGGACGTTGAGGCGTCGGCGTGCGAGAGCCAGCAGGGCCTGCTTGTGTCCCTTCCCCTCGCTCCGCTTCCGGTCGTAGAACGCCTTCGAGACAGGGCAGCACTGAAGGCTCACCATGGCCGACAGGTACATGGTTCGCAGCAGACCGCGGTGGTAGCGCCGGGGGCGGCGCAGGTTGCCGCTGATGCGGCCGGAGTCGCGTGGCCTGGGGGCCAGGCCGGCGAAGCCGGCCAGGCGGTCAGGGCTGCCGAAGGCGTCCATGTCGCCACCGGTGGCGGCGATGAACTCGGCCGCGAGTTTCGTGCCCATGCCGGGCAGGCTGCGGATCACCTCGGCGTGCGGATGCTCGCGAAACCGGGCCTCGATCAGGGCGTCGAGTTCGGCGATCTCCTCATCAAGGGCCATCACCCCCTTCGCGAGGCGGACCACCATGGCGGCGGCCAGCTTCTCGCCGGGCAGCGCGGTCTGCTGGGCCCGGGCGGCCTCCACGGCCGTCTTCGCCAGTGCAGCGGCGCCGCGGACCTTGCGGTTCTTCAGCCACGTCTCGATCCGGCTCGCTCCCGCCCGACGGATCGCAGCCGGGGTCTGGAAGCCGGTCAGCAGCATCACCGGTCCCCGGTTCGTCAGCTCCAGGGCCCGCTCCAACGCAGGGAAGATTTCCAGCAGTTGGGCCCTGAGTCGGTTGATCTGCCGAGTCCGGTCGAAGACCGTGTCCAGGCGGCGGGTGGTCAGGGTGCGCAGGTCGACGGCGATCTCGTCGCCGGGCCGCAGGAGGCCGAGGTCGCGGCGGACGCGGGCCTGGTCGGCGATGACGAAGGCGTCCTTCGCATCCGTCTTACCCTCGCCCCGGTAGGCGGCCGAGGCACGGTGGACCGCCAGGCCGGTGAGGTAGGCGACCGGCTGACCGTGGCTGACCAGCAGGCCGATCAGCAGTGCGGCACCACCGTGGTTGAGGTCGACAGCCCACAGCACGTCCCGGGATATCTCCAGGACGTCGCCGATCAGGGCGAGAAGCTCACTCTCGTCGTTCGCGACTCGGCGGGACAGCAGGCGCTTGCCCTCCGCGTTGATCACCACGCAGTGGTGATGCGTCTTGCCGATGTCCGCTCCGGCCCAGATCTCGGGCACGTTCCCCTCCGCCAGCTCGTCGTAGATCAATCCCGCAGACGACCTCGCCGACGTTGTCCTACAGCAGCGATCGGAGTCGCATCTCCCAATTGGCGGTCGAGTCGTCGCGGGGCTCCGGGCGGCCAAGTTCCTTAAGCCATCGAGAGGTCTCCCGCATGACAGCCATACCCAGAGCCCCTGGGCCCTCCGATCTTACGAATGACCAGAGCAACCACCCTTGAAAGGTAGGACAACCATGACCACATCCGTCGTGTCCATCATCTACGTGAACGACGCTCCCGCCGCAGCTCGTTTCTACGGCGACCTCCTCGGCATGAGCCCCTCGTTCGAGACTCCGGGATACATCACCTTCGACCTCGGGCCGGGCGCTGACCTCGGTCTGTGGTCCGGCCAGTTGGAGGATCTGTCACCGGACGTCCCGCGCACCAGTGAGGTGTGCCTGGCACTCGACGGTGGACCCGACGTCCTCAACGCGACCTTCGAGCAGTGGAGTTCCAAGGGGGTCACGATCCTGCGCGAGCCTTACGACGCGGGGTTCGGGCTGACCTTCCTCGCAGCCGATCCTGACGGGAACCGTATCCGCGTCGCACCGCAGGGCTGAGAGACCGCCATGCGGCAGGCGCGCACGACAGGTGTCGCGCCTGCCGTCGTCTGGCCGACTGACTCGGCTCGACGCCGCGAAGTGATGGAAGAACTCGGTGCCACGATCGGCCTTTCGTAGCGGCCCTGAACTCGCCGACTGTCTTTGGGAACATGCCGAGAACTGGGGCGCCTGAGCGATGGCGACGAACAGGTCTGAACGAGACGGAAACCGAGACGGTCACGCGTACCGCCTACGGGCATGGCCGGTCGTGTGGCAGGTCGCAGACGTCGTCGCGCACGTGCAGTCTGCGGAGGTCCTGGACCAGCCCGACAGGGTACGGATGCATCGCCCACCTGGCGCGATATCCGGCCTCGCCATGCTCCCTGAGCACAGTGTCGGCGGCGTTCCAGACAGCGTGCGCCAACGCCGAACGCGGATGGGCCGACTGCCAGATCACCGTGCCGTCGGAGTCCGGACGGTCGAGGCTGACGTCGATGTCGGGGAACTCGTGGATGGTCACCTTGATCGCGTCATCCGTGGTGCGGAGCACCCAGCGAAGCTCCTGGGGCTCGGCGTCGAAGAAGAACCGGACTGAGCGATGCTGCCCGTACAACTCTCCCGTGCCTGCTACGAGGTCCGCCAACGCGTCAGTGCAGTAACTGGCGGTCACCGATGCCGTCTGAGATCCATCGTCCAGGTGGCACGTTGCCCAACCATGGCCCACCAGTTCCCAGTTCAGCTGAAGGTTCAGCCGAAGAGCACTCGCTGGTCTTTGTTCCGTCGACACAGGCTGAGGCTACGGGGCGCGACTGGCCGCCACTGGCTCGGAGCTTGGAAGATCGCGTATGCGGATCGGGCCCGAGTGGCGAACGGGTACGTGTGCTACCTCGGCAGCAGCGGGAGTCCTTAGCATGGCGGACGGGGCGGAGCCGTAGCGCAGAGGTCGTCGCGCGCGGTCTCCAAAATCGCGAGGACGCCGGTTCGAATCCGGCCGGTTCTGCACCCTTGGTCGGAGCACAAATGCTCAGACGAAGGGCGCCCCAGCGTCCGGCGAACGCCCAGGCGAGCGGCCTGGTTCGAGGAGCGTCTCGACTCGTCGGTAGCCTGCATCACCATGATGCGCGCTTGGATCCTGCCGATGCTGCTTGTGCTCAGCGGCTCAGCCGTCGCGACCGGGCAGATCGTCAAGGGGAGCCCCGGCGCAGCCGTGGCACTCCTGCTGGCGTTCCTGGTGCTCGCCGGTGTGAACTCGCCCCTGATCTTCCCGAGGTCGATCGGCGCGCAGGAGGCACAACGCCGCAGCGCGGTCGACGGCCGACCGGTCGTCTTCTGGCGGCCGGGCTGCAAGTACTGCATACGGCTGCGCATCCGGCTGGGCCGCGGCGCCCGCCAGTTGCACTGGGTCGACATCTGGCGCGACCCGGCAGGAGCCGCAGCGGTGAGAGCGGCCAACGACGGCAACGAGACCGTGCCGACCGTCGTCGTGGCGGGCCGGCCACACACCAACCCCGATCCCGGATGGGTGCGCGAACAGCTCTCCCCTTCCGCGTGACCAGATACCGCGCCCTGCCGAAGAGACACCCGCACACCCAAGCGCACAGAGGTCAGAAGGCTGAGAAGACAAGCTGAGGCTCCTGCCCGGCGGGCGCGCGGTAGTTTGCCCGCCGTGGTTGAACTTGGACCGGTCGCCTGGCCACCTGCCCCGATCAGGACCGGGCGGCTCGTACTCCGCGAGTCCGAGGCCCGGGACCGTGCGGCGCTGATCGAGCTGTTCGCCTCGCCAGAGGTGGGCACCTACATCGGTGGCCCTCGACCGCGCGATGAGCTGGAGCGCGCGGTGCCTGAGGTGCCCGGGCAACGCCCTGGCTTTTTTGTGGTCGAGCTCGACGGAGCGATGATCGGCATCGTCACGCTCGATCGGCGCGACCCAGAGCGTCCGGGGCACGTCCGCCCGGAAGGCGGGGAGGCCGAGCTCGGCTACATGTTCCTGCCCCAGGTGTGGGGATACGGGTACGCCACCGAGGCATGCGCAGCGGCACTCGACTGGTTCGCCGACACGCTTCCCGGCGAGCCAGTCGTGCTCACCCCCCAGACCGCCAACGACCGCTCGATGCGCCTCGCGGCGAAGTTGGGATTCACCGAGGTGGAGCGGTTCGAGGACTACGGCGCCGAGCAGTGGCTTGGCGTCCGGTCCCCGGTCACGCCGTCCGTTTGAGCTCGCGCTCGTTGCCGCGAGCCGGCCTGTCACCACCGAGCGGCAGGCCCGACATCACGCCTCTCCCTGCCGTTCCATGGACAGCAGGTCGATCGGCGGCCATGGATAGCCCAGTTGCTCGGCATCGTGCGAACCTCCCCAGATCTCGGCGGTGGCACGGGGATCGCCTGCGGTCAGCCGCGCTTCGAGGCGCTCGGCCTGGACCGCTGGGGCGTCCGCGGAGATCGGGAGGGTCATCCCGAACTGGAGCCAGGGCAGATCTGCGTCGGTCCGGTCACGGGGATGCCAAAGGACGACGTGGATTCGATCGGGTTCCTTGTGGGAGGCCCAGACGCCTTCCAACTCGCAGTCCCATCTGACGAGCCAGTCCGCGCGTCCCCTCAGCCCCGCCTCGAGCAGTCGCGCAACCGCTCCTGCCGGCCACTCCCAACCGCGGTCCTCGTCGGCTCGCAGGACCTCGGCCTCGTACTGACCTGTGGTGAACCGAAGCTCCGGCAGGTCGAAGTCCTGATTGGCCGGGTCGCGCCAGCCCGTCCAGACAACATGGTTCCCGCTACGCGTGACCGTCATGTACAGCGCGCCACAGCACTCCTCCACGCCGCACCCGGACCGGGCGAGACGAACCTCGTGGGGCGTCGCCGTGGCATGCAACGGCCCGTCCTGGCCCAGCAGATACCTGGGGCCTGCTCCCACGTACCGGGAGCCTCCCACGCCACCGGGAACCATCTCGGCCAGAAGATCCCGGCCGTTGACGATCGGGCGGACCTCCACGCAGCCCTCGTCGGGTGGAGGGCACGCGATGCTCAGACTGAGAAGGTCCGGTCTCGTGGTCATCGGCCCATGGTCGAGGAGCCGGGGCGCACTTGTCCTGTGATTTCGCGGGTCTGCGTGGTGAACGGAGCGAGCTGCCTCGCGATGGTGGCATCGACCAGGTCGTGGCCTGGCGTGTGGCAGGCGGATCGGCGCGTGAACATCTCCGCCTGCGACCCGGCCTACCTGCTCAGGACGGATCGAGGCTCCGACCTGCCTGAGCAGACCCCGAGCGACCGCCGGGATCCGAGCCCCGCCTGGTAGCGCCGTGCAGCCGGTCCCGTCGGCCATCTCGGGGGACGGGAGGTTGATCGGCGCGGTGAACCTACGGACGGTTCTGACAAGAGCCGTCCTCCCGCTCCCCCCGCCGAGCCCAACTCGCGTACTGAGCCGGTGAAACCCCTACCGCCCCCGTGAAGTCCCGCGTGAAGTGGGCCTGGTCGGAGTACCCGAGTTCGGTGGCCAGGGCCGACCAGTCCTGGGGAGTCGTGGCCGCCCGGGACGCGGCCTCCTGGATTCGGGTGCGGCGGATGACCCATTTGGGGCCGATGCCGACGTATTCCGCGAAGAGGCGCTGGAGTTGGCGGGTGCTCATGTCGGCGAGGGTGGCGAGTTGGGAGACCCGGAGGAGCGAAGGGTCCGTGGTGATGGTGTCGACCAGGGTTGTCGCCACCTCGATGTCTCGGTACACGGAGGGTGCCGTCGCGGCGGGATCCGGGGCGAAGGTGCGCAGGAACGTGGCAGCCAGTTCCAGTGCCGTGGGGACGTCCGGCTCGGTGATGACCGTGTTGGCCGCTGTTCGTGCCGTCTCGCCGAAGAGGTCTTCCACGTCGATGACTCGGTCGGTGAGTGTGGACACCGGGGAGTTGAGGAACGGGCGGAAGCCGCCGGGGCGGAAGCGTAGGCCCAGTGCGCGGCCGGTGCCTGAGATCTCTCGGGTGAACGTGTTGCTGACGATGCCCGTGATCTGGGCCTCGCCGCCGGTGACGAAGGTGAGGTGGACCATCGGGTGGGTGAGGACCTGTTGGTGGTGTGGCTCGGTCAGGTTCCAGTGGAGGATCCAGTAGCCGTCCAGGAACCTCGCCAGGTCCTCCGGGGGCGGTTCGGTGGTCAGGCGGAAGCGTTCGGCTGCCGTGTGCGGGTCGAGGATGGCCCGCCGACGGGCCCCCCGGTGCTCACGTCGCGTTTGTTCAAGACTCGTCATCGGTCCCCTGTCTACCTTGGCCCCCTGGGATGCGGAAGTGAAGAAGTCAGGAAGTCAGGAAGCATGAAGGTGGGAAGGGATGACGTGGAACCTCGGTCTCTGATGGTTCGGGCCTCGGCGGTGGCCGTCGACATCGTGCGGGGCATTCGGGACGATGACCTCGAATCGCCCACCCCCTGCACCGAGTTGAACGTCCGCGCGCTCGTCGGTCACCTGGCCCACTGGACCGGCGTACGAGGACATGCCGCCGGACTCAAGCAGGCACCGCACGAGGATCGGTTCGTCGACGGGTTCGACTTCACCGGAGTCGCCGGGTGGGCCGACGCGTACGCCTCCCGGTCGGCGGCCACCGCCCTCGTCTGGAGTGAGCCCGACGCCTGGGCGGGTGAGACCGCGCTCACCGGGGCCGGGAGCGGATCCATGCCCGCCCGCTTCGTGGGGGGAATCCTGCTCGGGGAGTGGCTTGTCCACGGGTGGGATCTTGCCGTCGCCACCGGGCAGCAGGTCGCCGTCGACGTGGATGACGAGCTTGCCGCAGCGCTGTACGAGGACATCGCCGGCAAGGCGGAGACGGCCAGACGGTACGGCGTGTTCGGGCCCGAAGTGCCGGTGCCGGCCGACGCGCCCCTGTTCGAGCAGGCGTTGGGGCTCGCGGGGCGTGATCCGTCGTGGCGGCGACAGCGAGGCCGACCGGTGGGGTCGTAGCCCCTGGTCGGCCTCGCTGTCACCGCGTACGGCAGTTGCTCACCCGCTCACGGCAGGATCGGCAACACCCCGCAGTTCGATGTGGCCGGCTTTCCCGACAGGCGGTCCGTGAGCCAGTTCACCGCGCTGCCCTGGTCCGTGAGGAGTGGGGTGAAGTGGTTCAGGAGCGGGCTGATCACGTTCGGCAGGATCACCGGCCTGTACGTGATGTTCGCGCCCTTCTCGCACCAGTCCGCGGCCAGGCGGCGGGCCTGGGCGTGGGGAACCAGGTTGTCGCTGGTGCCTGTTGCTATGCGGATCGGGCCCGATGGTTTCGACGTGCCTATGCGCTGGCTGTTCAGGAACGTCTGGAGGGCCGGGGTGGACGCGATGATGTCGGAGATGGACTTGCCGTCCGTCGTCCACTTCGTGCTCTTCGCGTAGCCGTAGCCGAACAGGGCGTCCCCCACGCACATCGTCGACAGGTCGGTCAGCGCCGCCTTGCCCGCCGCGTTCAGGTGGGCCTCGGCTATCGGCTTCAGCGTGGGGTCCGACTGGAGGAAGCCGTTGAGCGACCAGGCCAGCGCGCCGGCCAGTTCGCTGCCGTCGATCGCCTTCGTGACCGCGGTCAGGTCGGCCGGTGGGGCACCCGAGTAGGTGCCCGCGAGGGTGATGTCGGGTGCGTAGGAGGACTGGAGCTCCGCTGCCGCCGCCGTTGCTCCGCCGCCCTGGCTGTAGCCGAACAGGCCCACCCGGGAGGCCGATGTGATCGACGTGTCGGGGAGGGAACGGGCGGCGCGTACCGCGTCCAGTACGGCGTGGGCCTCGTCGAGGCGGTTGACGTACGTGTGGAGGCGGTCCGTCGCGCCCAGACCGGCGTAGTCCGTGACGACCACCGCGGCGCCGGTCGCCAGGAGGCGGTAGATCGCCACGTCCTCGTAACCGACGGACACCGTACGGCCGTTGAACGACAGGGGGTTCTCCAGGCCGAGGGACGCGGCGCACTGGTCGCCCTGGCCCATCGTGCCCGGGGCCACCGCGACCAACGGGCGCGGGCCGCCTCCCTTCCAGGTCGCCGTCGGTTCGATGTACGCGCCGGTGACCGCGACCGGGGCGCCGTTCGAGTCCGTGGACTTGTACATCAGGCGGGTCGCCCGGCCCGGGAAGGGACCGTCGAGGGTGGGGAGGGAGACGGCGAGGGGAAGGGGCTCGGTGCGGATCAACGCGCCGTTGGCGGTGGGGAGAGTGGCTGGTGGCGTGTAGAACGTGGGGATCTGCACGCCTCGGGACACGACAGTCTCCGTCGAGGAGGCGTCGGATGCCGTGGCTGTTGTGTACGAGAGTGCCTGGGCGCCGAGACAAGTCGCAGCGGTGACCGCTGCGGCCAGGAGCCGTCTGCGTGCGGGCATGGCGAACCTCCTGTGGGGCGTGGGGCAGGAAGGAAGCGATGAAGAACCCGGGGAGAGGCCGAGGGGTGGTCTCTCCTTACCGGGCGGTTCGCCAGGACCGTACCTACTGGTCGGTTACTTCGGGTAGCAGTCGGGAGGTTACGGTTGAGTAACTTGACTCACTGTCTAATTGGGGGAACGGGACGTCACTGGTCGCAGCCGATGGCCTCCGGCGTGAACTTCATGGGGGCGAGCCGGTCCGTGGCGGCGGCCTCGTCGTAGGTCACCCTCGTGACCTGGTACCAGACGGCGTCCCGCTTGGCGTCGCCGTCCACGTCGTCCAGGCTCACGCACCAGCGTTCCTGGCGGACCACACGCGTGTACGTCTCGGTGCCGCTGCGGACCTTCGAGCACTTCTGGTAGTGCTCTGTGGTGTACCAGGTGCGCGTCTTCTTCGCGGTGCCCCTGCCCGTCCGCTCCGTGTGCTTGACCTGCCTGGTCGCCGACGTGCACTTCTTGACGAGGTGCGGGCGGGTGGCCCTGGCCGTCTTGGCGGTGACGTGACGGACGGCGTTGCGGCGACCGCGGACGGTGGGCGTCACCGGCACTGGCACCGGCGCCGTCTCCTGGACGTCGGCGCCGCCGGCGTCGTCGTACTGGCTGCTGGTGGTGCCGTCGTCGGCGGTCCACGGGTCGTCGTCCTGTGAGCCGTCGCCGCTTCCGCACGCGCCGAGCCCGGCCATGAGGATCATCGTGAATCCGGCCAATGCCAGACGTCTCCTGCTGGACATGTCTTGTTCCCCGTCCGTCACTGTCTCGAAAAGACGGTCAGGCTATCTCCCTCGCATCGCGACCATCGACGCGGAACGGTCCGGCAGTCCGACGGCGACCGCATTTCCCGGGCGGGCGCGCGGGCCTCTGATCCGGCTCTGATGAATCCCCCAGGAAACTCTGGGCCGCCTTCTGATCGCGCGTTGATCAACCGAACCGGCCGCGCCTGTGGAATGGGCGCAGCCGGTGGGACTTCCACAGGCACCCGCTCTCCGGAAGGAAATGAGCAATGGCAATCTCACCCCGCAGGCTCGTGTCCAAGAAGGGCCTGCCCCGTACCGCCGGGGCGGTCGCCGCTCTCGCGGTCGGCGCCACTCTGCTCGCGTCACCGGCGGCCAGTGCCGCCGACAATCCCACCCCGAAGGAACTGCTGGCGACCTGCGGTGTCAGCACCAGCCTCTGCGTGTTCCACCCGCAGAGCTTCCAGGAGTACACCGGCCCCAGCCACCACCTCGGACCGACCGTCTACAACTGCGCGACGAACGCGAACACCCTCACGGTCGGTGGTGAGGAAACGGTCGGATCCTCGGACTCCGTAGGCCTCACGATCACCGCCACCGCCGGGTTCGCCAAGGTCTTCGAGGTCGGCCTGGAGACGAGCTACAACCGCACGTGGGAACGCAGCCACATGGACAAGGTCGAGTTCGGGACGAGTGTCCCCGCCGGCTTCAAGGGCTGGGTGGAGCGGGGCACGCCCAAGCGGAAGGCCACCGGCTGGTACGAGATCCAGTACAAGAACCGCCACTGGGGCCACTTCGACTGGTACGTCAACAACTACACCGAGTCGGGCTGGGACGTCGGCAAGTCGAACGGCGGTTACGCCAACTTCAAGGACGCGCCGATGACCCAGCAGGAACGCAACGAGCACTGCGGCCACTGAATTCCACGTCCGGAGTTCTCTCCTCGTCCGGAGTTCTCTCCTCCGTATTTCTCCTCCGCACCCCGCATTTCCCCTTCCCTTTCGGCCGGGCATGCCCGAGCAGGCATGCCCGGCTCGCGACAGAAGCAGAAATCGAAACAGAAATGGTGGCAGTTCCATGAACGGAATCAAGCGGAAGGTCACGATGGCGGTTCTCGCCGGGGCCACTGTCGTCGGTGCTCTGGCGATGCCCGCGACGGCCTCGGCGGACGGCGGCAAGTTCGTCCAGCTGCGGGTCTGCAGCGCGTCGACCGAGACGGTCAAGTTCTACTTCGTCGGCGAGAACCAGCACGGTGACTGGGTCGGCTCCCGGTTCTGGGAGATCCCGCCGAAGGGCTGCACCACGGCCGAGGGCTGGTGGTGGCTGGCCGGCCGGTCCGTCGAGTTCCACCACCGCAAGCCCAGCACGGGCTGGCGCTGGGAGCAGCGCGTTGTCCCGGCGAACGGTCACAAGAACGGCGACACCATCCGGCTCGACATCGGCTAGACGAACCTGGCCGAGTGCAGGCAGAAGGGGTTCGCCGACCGCGTACAGCGGTCGGCGAACCCCTTTTCCGCTCTACCGGGATGCGTGCGATACATGCGATACGCGTGCCACGCCCGTCACGTCCCCACCGGGTCCGCGTGCACGATGTACCCCGCGCCGCGCACCGTACGGATCAGCGACTGGCCCGAGTCGCCCAGCTTGCGCCGCAGGTAGTAGACGTATGTCTCGACCACGCCCGACTCGCCCTGGAAGCCGTAGTTCCAGACCGTGTCCAGGATGTGTGCCTTGGAGATGACCTGGCCGGCGTTCTCCAGGAGCACCTTCAGCAGCGCGAACTCCGTCGCCGACAGCGGTACGGCCGTGCCGTGCCGCCACACCTCGTGGGTGCACTCGTCCAGCTCGACGCCGGCCGCGCACAGTCGGCGAGGAGCCGCTGGGGCGGGGCGGACAGCGCCTCGGGCCCGCCGGATCAGGGCCCGGATGCGGGCGCTGACCTCGGTGAGGTCGAAGGGCTTGGTGACGTAGTCGTCGCCGCCCACGGCCAGGGCGTGGCACTTGTCCTCGACCGCCGTACGGGCGCTGAGGAAGATCACCGGGGTGTCGATGCCCGCGGCGCGGAGCTTCCCGCAGACCTCGGTGCCGTTCAGGTGGGGGAGCGCCAGGTCCAGCAGTACGGCGTCGGGCTTCCGGCGGCGGACCTCCTGGATCGTCTCGGCGCCGGCCGGCACGAGGTGCGCGTCGAAGCCGAGGAAGCGCAGCGCCATGACCAGCATGTCGGAGGTGCCGGACTCGTCCTCGACCACGAGGACGGAGGGGTGCTCGGGTACAGAAAGATCTTGGTTCACGCCGGAGGCACTTCCTGTCGGGCGGTCGTTCGGGCGGCCGTTTGCGAGGCCTGGACCCAGGCTGACCACCGAAACGTTGTCCAAGAAGCCCCTCCGGTCACTTCGGACAACCCGGCCCCCGCCCTCCCCGCTCTCCGGTTCGGCGTTGACAACCGCCCTCGCACCCCTCCATCATCATTCCACTAATCAAGTAGTGGAATGATGATGGAGGTGGTGGTGATCGTGGAGTACCGCATCGACAGGCGGAGCGGGGTCCCCGCCTTCCAGCAGATCGTGCAGCAGACCAAGCAGGCCATGCGCCTGGGCGTCCTGGTGCCGGGCGACCGGCTGCCCACCGCCAAGGAAGTCGCCGAGACCAGCACGGTCAACCCGAACACCACCCTCAAGGCGTACCGCGAGCTGGAGCGCGAGGGCCTGGTCGAACCGCGACCGGGCCAGGGCACCTTCGTACGCCGCACGCTGGCCCGCCCGTCGGCAGGCACCGACTCACCGCTGTACGCGGAGCTGGTGGCGTGGATGGCGAAGGCGGCCGGGGCCGGTCTTGAGCAGGAGGACGTGGCCGCGCTGGTCACGTCGGCGATGGAGAAGCAGTACGCCGCCGGGAACGCGGCGGCGACGGCGGCCACGGGGGCCGTGACCACGGGGTTCACGACGACGGGGTCCACGGGGGCCACGACAACTAGGAGCACAGGTGAGTGACGGTATGTACGCGGGGGAACCGGCGCTTGAGGCGTACGGGCTGGGGATGCGTTACCGGCGGGGCTGGGCGCTGCGGGACTGTTCCTTCCGGCTCCCGGCGGGACGGATCTGCGGGCTGGTGGGACCCAACGGGGCGGGCAAGACCACACTGCTGAGCATCGCGGCCCATGTCCTGGAGCCGACGAACGGCTCGATCAGCCTGTTCGGTGAGGCACCCGGCTCGGCGGAGTCCGGCCGGCGCACCGCGTTCCTCGCCCAGGAGAAGCCCCTGTTCCGCCGCTTCACCGTGGCGGAGACCCTGCGTCTGGGCCGGGAGCTGAACCCCGGCTGGGACCAGCGTGCCGCCGAGGACGTCATCCGCGCGGGCAACGTGCCCTTCGACGCGAAGATCAGCACCCTCTCCGGCGGTCAGCGCACCCGCGTCGCCATCGCCCTCGCCTTCGGCAAGCGCCCCGACCTGCTGCTGCTCGACGAGCCGATGTCGGACCTCGACCCGGTCGTGCGCCACGAGATCATGGGCACCCTCCTCGCCGAGGCCGCCGAACGCGGCACCACCGTGCTGATGTCCACCCACGTCCTCGCCGAACTGGAGAACGTGTGCGACTACCTGGTCGTCGTCTCCGGGGGCGGAGTGCGCCTCGCCGGTGACGTGGACGAGCTGATGTCCGTGCACACCCTGGTCACCGGGGCCAGGGAGGGGGAGGGCATGCCCGCCGCCCTCGGGCACCACACCCTCGTCGAGTCCCGGACCAGCGGGCGGCAGTTCACCGCGCTCATCCGCCCCGAGGGCCCGGTCACCGGCCCCTGGGAGACCAACGCCCCGAACATGGAGGAACTCCTGCTCGCGTATCTCCGCTCCCCCGACGCTCCGCCGCTGATCACACCCACCGCCCAGGTCCAGGGCCAGGCGTTCGGCACCGGGACGGTGGCGGCATGAGCACCTTCACCAACGCCTCGACCTCGACGGGCAGCACGACCGACGGCAGGAACGGCACCATGAACGCGACCACCACGGAGGCCACCCGGCGCCCCCGCCTCAGCGGTATGAACTGGCTGGTCTGGCGCCAGCACCGGGCCGCGTTCTGGACCATCCTCGCCGCCACCGCGCTCTCCGTGGCGTGGATCGTCTTCCAGCGCAACCAGATGATGGACTTCCTCACCGGCTACGGCTGGCCCACCAACAGCCTCGAAGAAGTGGGCCCGGAGTTCGAGCCGTACCGCAGCGCCTTCACCTTCGTCTCCGGCGGTCTGGGGTTCATACCCGTCCTGCTCGGTGTCTTCCTCGGCGCTCCGCTGCTCGCCGGCGACCTGGAGAACGGCACCGCCAAGCTGGTCGCCGCCCAGTCGGCGAGCCGGACCCGCTGGCTGGCCACCAAGCTCGGCGTGACCACGCTGGTGGTCGTGGTGAGCACGGTGGCGCTGTCGGTGGCGTTCGGCTGGTGGTGGAACCCGGTCAAGGACGAGAACACGGTCCTGGAGTGGACTTCCGGCTCCGCCTTCGACGTCACGGGACCCGTGCCCGTCGCCCTCACCCTCTTCACCGTCGTCGGCGGCGTGGCGATCGGCGTGGTGCTGCGCCGCACGCTGATGGCCATGGTGGTCACCTTCGGTTTCGCCGTCGCGGTCCAGCTCGTCTGGGACTACCTCCGGCTGTCGCTCGGCGATGTCGTCACGATCACGACGAACAAGGGCGTCACCGCCGAGAACTCGTTCCCGGACCTGCCCCACGCCGCGTACCAGATCGACGAGTCGTACCTCACCAGCAGCGGGGATCTCCTTGGCTGGAGCACCTGTGCGAACGGGCCTACGGATCAGGCGCGTGAGCTGTGCCTGAAGAAGGAGGGTGTCGTGGGCTGGTCCGTGGACTATCTGCCGATCTCGCAGATGAACGGCATGCAGTGGCTCGGGGCCTCGATCCTGTTCGCCCTGACGGCCGGTGTCGTGGCGTTCCTCTTCTTCTGGGGCCGTAAGCGGCTCGTCTGAGACCGCACGCCCCGCGCCCCTTTCCTCAAAGGGGCGCCTCTTTTCCCTCCTTTGTTTCTTTGTCCCGTCCGCCGGGCTGCTTTGCCATGCCCGAAGGTCCGGAGAGAAAGGCATGCCTTGAATCACCGAAAGAGGCGAGCGGGTGAGGCTTCGGCTCTCGCCGTGCTCACCGCCGCCGCCCTTACCGCCGCTCTGCTCGGCGCCCCGGAATCCGGGGCCGCGCAGTCCGGCAGCGGTACGGCCGGCACGGCCCCCACCCTTGGCAAGGCCAGGACCGTAACCCTCGTCACCGGCGACCGGGTCACCCTGGACGCCACCGGACAGGTCACCGGCGTGCGGCCCGGCAAGGGCCGGGAAGGCACCACGTTCCGAATAGCGCGGAACGCCGACCGTACCTACGTCGTCCCGCGTGACGCCGAGCGGCTCCTCGCGAACGGCACCGCCGACCGGCGGCTGTTCGACGTGACGCAGCTGGTCGAGTGGGGGTACGACGACGCGGCGCGCCCCGACCTCCCGCTGATCGTGACGTACGCCGAGGGCCGCACCCTCGCGCCGAGCGCGCTGTCCGCCGCCGGGGCCCGGGTGAGCCGGGACCTGCCCAGCGTCAACGGGGACGCGCTGAAGGCCCGTAAGTCGGAGGGCGCCGGGCTGTGGGAGACGCTCACCGGCAGCGGGGGGACGGCCCGGGAGAGGTCGGCCGCCGCCGACCGGGTCGAGAAGATCTGGCTGGACGGGAAGGTCGAGGCAGCCCTCGACAGGAGCACCGCCCAGATCGGCGCCCCCGAGGCCTGGGCGGCCGGGTACGACGGGACGGGCGTCAAGGTCGCAGTACTGGACACCGGGGTCGACGGCACGCACCCGGACCTGAAGGGCCGTATCGACGCGGCGAAGAACTTCTCCGACGCGGCGGACACGGTCGACCGGGTGGGCCACGGCACGCATGTCGCCTCGACGGTCGCGGGCTCCGGCGCGCACTCCGGGGGGAAGTACAAGGGGGTCGCCCCGGGCGCCCGGCTGATCAGCGGCAAGGTACTCGACGACAGCGGCGACGGCGAGGAGTCCGCTGTCATCGCCGGTGCGCAGTGGGCCGTCGCGCAGGGCGCCAAGGTGGTCAACCTGAGCCTGGGCGGTCCCGACAGCCCGGGTGACGATCCCGTCGAACAGGCGGTGGACGAGCTGTCCGCCTCCTCCGGCGCCCTCTTCGTGATCGCCGCAGGCAACGAGGGCCCCGCCGCCGGCACGATCGGCTCGCCGGGCAGCGCCGCCGCCGCGCTCACCGTGGGCGCGGTGGACCGTATCGACGCGATGGCCGAGTTCTCCAGCCGCGGCCCGACAGCGGACGGTTCCCTCAAGCCCGACCTCACCGCCCCCGGCGTCGACATCGTCGCCGCGAAGGCCGCCCAGGGCACGGAGGGCGACCCGGCCGCCGACGGCTACGTCTCGAAGAGCGGTACGTCGATGGCGACCCCGCATGTCGCGGGCGCAGCCGCGATCCTCGCCCAGCGCCACCCCGACTGGACCGGCGAGCGCATCAAGGCGGCGCTCACCGCGTCCGCCGAACCCACCGCCGGTGTCTCGGCGTTCGCGCAGGGCACGGGCCGTACGGACATCGTCCGCGCCCTCGACCAGCAGCTCACCACTACGCCCGCCACCATCGGCTTCGCCGCCCAGCAGTGGCCGCACACCGACGACCGGCCGATCGCCAGGACCGTCACCTACCGCAACGACGGCGACCGCCCCCTCACCCTCGACCTGACCACCGAGGCGTACGGCGAGGACGGAAAGCCCGCCGCCGAGGGCATGTTCGAGGTCTCGCCGAAGCAGCTCACCGTCCCGGCGGGCGCCACCGCGACCGCCCAGGTCACCGCCGACACCAGCGCGGGCACGGCCGACGGCGCCTTCGGCGGCTCGGTCACCGCGACGGACGGCGCCGGCACCACCGTACGGACCGGTATCGGCGTACAGCGCGAGGTCGAGTCGTACAACCTGACCGTCAAGCACCTGGACCTGCAGGGCAAGCCCGCCGCCCGCTCGGAGACCGGGGTGCAGGCTCTGGACGGCGGGATCTGGAGCGACTACGCGGACGACACGGACGGCGAGTTCACCGTACGGCTGCCCAAGGGCCGTTACAGCCTCGAAGGCCGTATCGACACGGGCGCCACCCCCAGGACCGGTGACCTGGCCCTCCTCCTGAACCCGAAGTTCTCGCTCACCCGTGACACCAGACTCGTCATGGACGCCCGCAAGGCCGAGCCGATCCGGATCACCGTCCCGGACAGCAAGGCCAAGGAGACCGACAGCACCCTCAACTACGGGGTCGACATCGGCGGGTACCGGAGCATCTCCACGTACATGGGCAGCTTCAGCAGGCTGCGCGTCGGGCAGTTCGGCGCCAGGCTGCCCGCGAACGAGGCGTTCGCGCAGTACAACGGCACCTGGACGCACGGCAGTACGAACTACCGGCCGGCCTGGAACCGTACCGGCGATCTGTCGGGCTTCACCGCGAACCTGAAGCACGTGCAGTTCGCCAAGATCACGCTCGCCGCCGGATCGCCGCTCAAGGGCAAGACGGGTGGGCTCGTCGCCGCGCCGATCACGCCGGGCGGCCCCTGGTTCGACCTCTCCCCGACCGACATCTCCCTGCCGGCCGGCCTCACCGAATACGTCCTGCCGGGCGTGAAGTGGCGGTACGCCATCACGCAGAACAGCGGCACGGACGAGTACGGCGACCCGGTGTGGGACGCCGGTCAGTGGACCGCGAAGCCCCGTTCGTACAGCGCGGGCAAGCAGTACACCGAGCGCTTCAACACGGGCGTCTTCGGCCCGCACCTCACGGGCCCGCTGCCGGACGGCGAGGACCGTCCCGGCGCGGTGCGCGTCGGCGACACCTTCCTGGCCTACCTTCCGCTGTTCTCCGACGGAGCCGGCCACGTCGGTGACTCCCGCTACGGCAAGGCCAGGAGCACCCTGTACGCGGGCGCCGAGCAGGTGTTCGCCACGAACACCGACCTGGCCGGCGTCTCGTACGAACTCCCCGCCGCCAAGCGCACGTTCCGCCTCACCACGGACGTCTCCCGCCCCACCTCGCTCTCCTCGGTGAGCACCCGGGTCGCCGTCGAGTGGACCTTCACCTCCGCGCACGTCACCGGCGTCGGGCAGCGGCTGCCGCTGTCGGTGGTCCGCTTCACCCCCAGGCTGAGCGCGGCGAGCACGGCCAAGGCGGGTACGCGCTTCTCGGTCCCGTTCACGGTCGAGGGCGCGGCCACCGCACGCACCGCCCGCAAGCTCGCCTTCTCCGTCTCGTACGACGACGGCCGGACCTGGCACCCGGCGAAGGCGGTCGACGGCAAGCGCCTCGACCTGCGGCACCCGGCGAAGGCGGGCACGGTCTCCCTGCGCGTGACCCTCAGGGACACGGCCGGCAACACCCTGAAGCAGACGATCCATCGGGCCTATCGGACCGTCAAGTAGGCCGAAAACAAGGGGGGTTGCTTCCGTCGCATGCGAGCGACGGAAGCAACCTCCCTTGTTTGTATGCCTGTTCGTGTGATTGCTCGTGTGCTGTTACGGCTCGACGGTCAGGACGGTCGAGCCGACCGTGTCGGTGCCGTCGCCGAGGGGCTCCGGAAGGGCGGCGAGGGAGGGGTTGCCGGGGTCGATCCCGGTGTCGATGACACCGAGGATGAGGCCCCGGCCCGGGTGTTGCTGGGGCAAGGTGGTGCCTTTCCCGAATGGAGTGGTCAAGTCCCCGAGATCGAGGTCATCTTGCGACTGTGGGCTTGCTGCGAGAAAGCTCCACGGAGTTCGCCGGCTACTTTCCAGTAGTGATTCTCTGGCCCGTCAGGTGGTTACACGTTCAAATGGCAAATGAAAAAGGTTGGTTGGCCTCCTGGTGAATGTCATGGAATGCCACGATAATCGCCCGATGGTGCCAGTGAATTTACGCCACCTTTGCCTCCGGAGTGCCTTAACTCTCAACAACTTGGCATCACTTGAGCAAAGCTGGGATCCAGCATCCCTTCAGCTCCAGGGACTTCGCATGACCCCCACCACCCCCCACCCCACCCCGACCCCGCGTGAGAGGCGAGCGGTCGGTCTGGTCGTGGCCGCCGGTCTGCTGACCGTGCTCGCCGCCGCCGGACCCGTACCCCTCGCCTACGCCGCCGACCACCCGTCCGGCATCGTCCTGAACGTCACCGACCCGGCCGCCGACGCGAGCACGATGATGATCGGCAGGACCGCGCCGTAGGGCTGCGCCGGGCGCCCGCGGCAACTCCACTGTGGTGGAGCGGCCGTCGGGCATCATGACCTCATGACAAAGCTGCCCGAACAGTCGATCGGTTGTACCTCTTCTGGTTCAGTGCTTTCGTTGTGGTCTCAGGACTCCGTGTTGTCGATCGGCTCAGTGGGGTCGGTGCTGTCGGTGGGGTCCGTAGGTTCGGCCCTGTCCATCGGCTCGATCGGAAGTGCCCTGTCGGTCGGCTCGATCGGCTCCGCCCTGTCGCTGATCTCAACCGGGTCGTGGCTGAGCACGGGATCGCTGTTCTCCGCCCAGTCGCGGTGGTCGGTGCTGTCCTGGCGGTCCACCGGCGGTTTCCTGGCCGTGGGAGCGGTGGGGGTGGCGGCCGGGGGTGCCCTGTTGCTGTCCCGGATGCCGTCACTCGGCGCGGCGAGCAGGAAGCGGTCCTGATCGACAGCCAGGGTGCCGGCACCTGCGTGAGCAGCGGAGAGCACCGAGGAGGCGTGGCGAGGGATCGCCGCGACCTCCATGCGCGCTCTCCCCACTCCCCACTCCACACCTGCTCCGGTCCTGCCCCGGCCACGGTGAAGGCATTTGGCCAAGGGGATGGCTAGGTCGTCGATGCCCCGGTCACCGATGGCCTGGTGACCGACGGGGCGGTCCTCACGGGTGATTTCCCGTAGTCGGTCCTCAGCGTTCTCGGTCGGCGGTCTTCCGTGGATCGTCCGCCAGAATCAGGTCGGTGAACCGCCGTACCTGTTCCTCGGCGGACTGGTCGCGGACGGTGAGCAACTCGTATCCGTACAGATCTGCGTGCTCGCCCGGTCCTCGGTCCTCGTGGAACTGGACATCGACGCCCTCGGACCCTGCGAGTTTCGCGGGGAGGCCGGGCTTCGCGCGTCGTGGCGAGACACTCGTGAGGACGCAGCCCCAGCGTTCGAACCAGCCACTGTCCGCCAGGGCTTCGTCGAGAAGTCGGGCGGTGGTGTCCACCGGCTCCTCCCAGCTGCGGTCCGCGGCGGCCCGCGCGAGTTCGGCCTCGTACTGGGCGCTGTCGAAGTGGAAGTCCCTCGGCACGGCGGTCATGTCGCTGGTGTTCTCCCAGGCGTCCCAGATCACCCGGTCGCCCTCGCGGCGCATGGTGACATACAGGGCGCCGCAGCAGCCGGCCGTACAGATCGGCTCGGTGATCATGATCCTGCGGGGTTTCTCCGTGACCGCCAACGGCCAGCTCTCGGCCGGGCCCGTCCAGTCCCGGCAGCTGCGTGCATACCCGTCCGGGTGGACCTCGTTCATGACGTCCACGCCGTCGACAAGAGGCCTTACCTCGGCCCAGGGATCCACCGCCCATTCGTCCGGGATCCTGTGCTGCAAGGTCAAGGTGCTGATCGTCAGCTGATCGGCCATACACACATGATCCGTGAACACCGGGTGGCCGCCTACTCAATTCCTGGCGGTGAGCCCGGAACGGTCGCCGAGGTGACCCGAACCGAGCGCTCTGGAAGTACAGTTGACGGCGTTCAGCGCGCGGGCAGTACGGGGGGAAGCGATGGACAGGTTGCTGCACCACGAGCTACGGGCGTCCTTGACCGCCTTGCTCGCCGTGGCCGTCAGTGCGGTGGTCGTGGGTCTCGTACGAGGGTTCCCTGCGGTGCGGATCAGCGACCGTTCGGTGCAGACCTTCGCGGGCTTTCTCGCGATCTGGGCGCTGTTCACGTTTCTCGAGAACACCCGGATCAAATGGTTCGGTGAGGTACGCGACTTCGACGCCGCGACTCCGCTGGCCCCCGAGACGGTCCTGCCCACCGAGGACTTCTGGCACGACCGACCCGTCCAGCCGGGTTTCCTCCTGGTGCTTCTGGTGCCGGCTCTGGGCATGGCCTTCTTCTTCGGACCGTGGATTTGTCTGGCGCCCTTGATGGTGGGTCTGGGATGGGCGGCGAAGGCCGCACGGGTCGCCCACTGGGAACGCAAGTACGGCCGGGTGCTGTGGCGGGGCCGCGTCGGGAGCAGCCCCTGGGAGCTGTCGTGCTCCCAGGCCGGCCCCCAAACGCCGGCTCGAACCGCGACAGACGCCCCGCCTGCCGACTGAGCAGCGGGGCCCCGCCTGGCGGCTCGGACTCCAGGGGCGATCGAGGCCCGCCCCGATCGAGCCCCGCCGCTCTACGGCGCAGTCCGGACCGGCTCGTCGCTCCCTGTCCGTCCGACGGTTTCGGCATCAGCCCCGGCCCCGGCCGACAGCTCCGGCTGGCGCGCCCCCGGAATCGTCACCTCAGCCGGATAGAACTGTGCGTACCACCGCCGCAGCGCCCTGATCCCCTTCTCGTGCGGAAGCAGGACCGGGCGGGCCTGGTGGATCTTGTGGTCCCAGATCTCGACCTCCTCCCGTACCTCGCCCAGGGCCTCCGCGCGGAAGACGAGCTTGAGGAAAGGTGTCAGGAAGGGGAGCCGGGCCGGTTTGCGCAGGTAGTACAGCATCCGGAGTTCGCTGGTGCGGTCGTCGATCGGGGTGGTGAGGGCGACCGCGGTCACCGACAGGACGGGGCCGTGCACGCGGACCACCATGACGCCCGGGCCGTACATGAAGGCGTCGAAGGTGTTGTTGATGTCCCAGCGGAGGACGCGTCGGGCGATCCGGCCGCGGGCCTCGGCGTACGGGCCGTCCTGGCTCCAGTCCTGGACGGGGGGTTCGACCTGGCCGTGGATGTAGTGGAAGTGGGACTCGTCGACGATGTTCTCGCGCATCTCCTGCACGTGGATGCGCGCCCGGCAGGTGTCGTCGATCGGGGCGGCGTAGTCCTTGGACTTCGTCTCGGGGATCTCCGGTACCTCCCACGACGGCTCGCCCGGTCCGACGTGGACGAGGACGAGTCCGCTGTGTTCACGGACCGGGAATCCGCCGAGGGACACCTTGGGGGTGCGGGCGGCGAACGGTGCCTCGACGCACTTGCCGTCCGTACCGAACCGCCAGCCGTGGAACGGGCACACCACCGTGCCGTCCACGACCTTCCCACCGGCGCCCAGGTGTGCGCCGTAGTGGGGGCAGTGCGCGTCCCGGACGGTCGCCTGCCCGTCGGTCCCGCGGAAGGCGATGAGCGCCCGGCCGAAGTAGTGGAGGCTGACGACCTTGCCCGGCGGCAGCTCGGCGCTGCGGAGCACGGCGTACCAGCCGTACGGAACGAACGGCATCGGGTACTCGTCGGCTCGCGGGTCGCGGGGGAGGGACGCGACTGCGACTGTGTCATGACTCCGCCAGAAACGCATGTGGCGATGCTAGGTCCTCTCGTCACTTTCCCGGGTGCCCCACGACAACAGGATTCAGGGCCGGTCCGGAGCCCCGCTCTCTCAGCGGTTCGGGTCGCCGTTCAGGTTGTCGTTCGAGTTGTCGTTCGAGCCGGGCATTCGGGTGATTCATGCGCTGACATGGACTTCTGGCTACTTAGCATCTAGTTCCGTGACAGTTGGGAAGAGGCGGCGGCGACCGGCCGACCACGTGGCCGATGTGGTCGTCCTCGGGGCAGGGCCGGCCGGGCTCGTGCTCGGCAACATCCTTGTGGACCGGGGGATCGACTGCGTCGTCCTGGAGCGGGCCGAGCGCACGCATGTGCAGACGCGGGCCCGTGCCGGGTTCCTGGCCGCCAACACCGTACGGATCCTGGAACGGCACGGTCTCACCGAGGGGTTGCGGCGGCGCGGGCAACTCCACAGCACCTGCGAGTTCCGTACCGAGGACGGCCGGTTCCGGCTGGACTACAGCGGGCTCGGGCAGGGGGAGCGGCACACCGTCTACCCCCAACAGGAGCTGGTGACCGACCTGTTGACGCGGTTCCTGGAACGTGGCGGACAACTCCGTTTCGGTGTCGAGGCATTGGCCGTACGCGACGCCGACAGCGAGCGGCCCGAGGTGGATGTGCGCGACGCCGACGGGCGGCCGGGCCTGTGGCGGGCGCGGTACGTGGCCGGCTGCGACGGCCGGCACGGCGCGGCCCGGCGTTCACTGCCGCCAGGCACGGTCCGCCACCACCGCGATCACGGCGTGACCTGGCTCGGCCTGCTCGCCGAGGCGCCGCCCAGTCTGGACGCCGTCGGATACGCGGTGCACGAGCGCGGGTTCGCCGGGCACATGGCCCGCACGAGCGAGGTCACCCGCTACTACCTGCAGTGCGAGCGCGGCACCCGGGCCGACGACTGGTCCGAGGAACGGATCTGGGACGAGCTGGAGTTGCGGATGCGGGCGCGGGAGTACGGCCCGCTGCGCCGCGGGCGCGTCGTGCAGCGATCCGTCGTCGACCTGGAGTCCGACGTGCTCGAACCGTTGCGCCACGGCGCGCTGTTCCTCGTCGGCGACGCCGCCGGTCTGATCAGCCCGTCCGCCGCGAAGGGCGCCAATCTCGCGGTCCTCGAAGCGTCTCTCCTGGCCCGCGCCCTGATCGACGACCTCACCCTCGGGGATCCCGAGGGCCTCGACGCCTACTCGGCGCGGAGTCTGGTCCACATCTGGCGTGCGCAGGAGTTCTCGCACTGGATGATCGGGCTGCTGCACGGCCCGTCCGGCGCGGACGCCGAGTCGCTGTTCCACAACTCCCTGCGCCGCTCCCGCCTCACCTCACTGCGCACCTCGCGCAGCCACCAGGACTGGTTCGCCGAGCACTACGTCGGCGTATAGCCCGCCGCCCCCGAACTCCACCCCTGCGAACTCCACCCCTGCGAACTCCACCCCTGCGTACGTCCGTACGCACGTATCCGAACCCCGGAATGAGGCTCCCCCCGCAAATGATCACGGCATTGTCGGGCGATACGTCCCGCCTGCGCGCGACGGTCGACTTCGTCAAGGAACAGGACACCGCCACTCTGCTTCCGCTCCTGCTTCCCGGGCTCGACGGCCCGGAACTGCGGAGTCTCGTGGAGCGCTGCGAGTTCCGGCACGCTGCGCTGCTCGTCTTCCCGCCGGACGAGGCGGCGTTGGACACCACGCTCGCCGACTGCGGACTCGTCGCGGACGGGCCGCCGCAGCCGAGTGTCGTCGTGCGCGAGCGTCTCGCCGTACGGCACAACCGGAGTACGGCGGACCTCGACGTCGGCATTCTGCGCCCGGTGGTGGAGTGCCCGGACGGGGCGCGGCGCATGGTCGAGGTGTTCGCGCTGACCGTGCCACCCGGGTCGGACCTCGGCACGGTCGCCGCGCACGAGCGGGAGCGGCAGCACGAGTCGCATGTCGCCTTCGAGGTCGAGGCACCGGATCCGTTGGTGCTGCGCGGCCTGTGCGCGGTTTTCGGACAGTACGGGGCCACCCCCAGCGGCGGCGGCTACAACCCGCACGAGAACGGCACGGTGTTCTACTTCACCGCGCCCGCAGAGTCCAAGGCCGGTTACCGGCAAGTGGAGTTGTACGTCCCCGGTGACCATCGCGACATCCTCGCCGCCCACCTCGACGAGCACCGCGGGCGCCATCCCGCCGAGATCCTGCTGCGCCTGCTGACCGGGGCGTGGACGACGCAGGCCCTGGCCGCGTTCGCGCGGCTGGAGGTACCCGACGCGATGGCCGAGGACCGGAGCGTCGGCCTGGCGGAACTGGCGCACGGCGTCGGTGCGTTCGAGCCGAACCTGGCAACCCTGCTGCGCTACCTCACCATGCTCGGCGTGGTCAGCGAGGACCGGGACGGTTTCCGGCTCACGGACACCGGCGCTCTGCTGCGCGCGGACGCGGAAGGGTCGATGCGGTCGCTGGCTCTGATGTACGGGGGACCGTTCTACGAGTCCTTCGCCGGACTCGGGCACACCGTGCGCACCGGACAGGTCGCCTTCGAGCAGCGCTTCGGCGAGAACCACTTCGACCACTTCGTCCGCGATCCCGAACTCGCCGAACTCTTCGACCGGTCGATGGCCGCCGGTTCACGGATGTTCGACCCGCTGCCCACCCACCCGGTCCTCGCCGGGGCGGACGAAGGGGCCACCGTGGTCGACATCGCGGGCGGCAGCGGGGAGTTGCTCAGCCGAATCCTTTCCGCACACCCCCGCCTGCGCGGCGTCCTGCTGGAGCGCCCGCACACCGTCGAGACAGCCCGTGTCCTCCTCGGCGCGGCCGGCCACGCGGCGCGGTGCACCTTCCGGGCGGGCGACTTCGCGGACGTACCCGCGGGCGGCGACGTCTACGTCCTGTCCCGCGTCCTGCACGACTGGGACGACGACCGCTGCCGCGAGATCCTGCGTCACTGCGCCCGCGCGATGTCCGACAGCGCCGATCTGCTCGTCGTCGAACGCGTTCTGCCCGCCGACGGATCCGCCTCGCTGGCCACGGCCTGGGACCTGCACATGATGTGCAACGTCGGCGGACGGGAACGGCGCGCCGACCACTACGCCCGGCTGTTCGCCGACGCGGGCCTCACCCTGGTGGGCCGGGTACCTCTGCCCCTGGACGGCAACGTGCTGCACGTCCGCAGGACCGGGACGCCTGACGCCTGACGTCGGGTTGCGGGGTTGCGGGTGTGCCGCCTCAGTGCCCCAGCCCCGCACCCCCGTCCACCGGAATCACGGCCCCTCGCACATACCCCGCCCCCGCCAGGAACGCCACCGCGTCCGCGACCTCGTCCGGCCGGGCGAGCCGTCCCGCCGGGGTCCGGCGGAGCAGGTCGCGGCGCTGGTCCGGGGTGAGGGCGGCGCTCATGTCCGTCTCGGTGAGTCCGGGTGCCACCACGTTGCACGTGATGTCCCGGGGGCCCAGCTCCCGGGTGAGTGAGCGGGCGAAGCCGATCAACCCCGCTTTGGCCGCGGCGTAGTTGGTCTGGCCGGCGGAGCCGTGCAGGGCCGCCGTGGACGAGATGAGGACGATACGGCCGTGACCCTCGCGGAGCATGCCGCGCACAGCGCGCTGGGTGGCACGGAAGGCTCCGGTGAGGTTGGTGTCGATGACCGAGGTGAAGTCCGCCTCCGTCATCCGCACCAGCAGACGGTCGTTCGAGGTGCCCGCGTTGGCGACCAGGACCGTCACCGGGCCGTGTGCCGCCTCGGCCTCCTTGAAGGCCCGGTCGACCTGCTGACTGTCCGTCACATCGCAGCGTACGGCGAGCAATCCCTCAGCCTCGGGGGGCGGTTCGCCTCGGTAGGTCACCGCGACCCGGTCGCCGGCCGTCGCGAAACGGCGGGCTATGGCCAGCCCGATCCCCCTGTTCCCGCCAGTGACGAAGACCGAACGAGGCGTCGCCTGCGCCATCATGGCTTCCCTTTCCATATCCCCCTCCATGTCCCTCTCCCTCTCCCTCTCCCTCTCGCTCTTCTCCGCCGTCGTCATTTCCTCGTCCGTGTGCGCAGGCCCGCCACCGACACCGCGAAGCCGACGAGGGCCAGGGCGGCGATGGAGAGGGTGGTGGCGTACATCGCGTCGAGGAAGGCGCGGTCGGCGGTCGTCGCCAGTTCCGGTAGGCGGAGGGATTCGGCGAGTGAGCGGGCCGCCTCGGCCGAGGTGCGGGCCTGCTCCGCAGCCGCCGGGGGCAACTCGCGTACAGAATCGGGTAGTTCGGCGGTGTCCGACATGCGTGACCGGTACACCCCGGAGAGGATCGAACCGGCCATCGCCACCCCCAGTGTGCCGCCGACCTGACGCGTGACGCTGTTGACTGCCGAGCCGGCGCCCGCGAGTTGCGGCGGCACCCCGCTCATCATGACGGCCGTGACCGGCGTACCGACCAGGCCCATTCCGAAGCCCTGGATCCACAGCAGCGCGGCGATGAACCAGAGCGGGGTGCTGCCGTCCAGCCAGGCGTACGCGATGTACGTGACCGCCGTGGCCAGGACTCCCGACGCCACCGTCCAGCGGGCCGTCAGCAGACGGCTCGTCGCGGGGGACGCCTGGCTGCCCAGGACGATGCCGATCGCGGCGGCGATCATCACCAGTCCGGCGTCGGAGGGGGACAGCCCGCGGGGTCCCTGGAGGTAGAAGGCCGCGTAGAAGAGGTGACCGGCCAGTGCCATGAACGCGATCAGCAGCACCACGCTCCCGGCCGCGAACCCGGGCCGGCGGAAGAGCCGTACGTCCAGGCTGGGGGCGGGCGACCTGCGCTGAGCGGCGACGAACGCGGCCAGCAGAGCGCCGCCCAGGAGGAGGGGGAGGAGGACGTGGGAGCCGTACCAGGTCCGGCCGTTGCCCAGTTCGATGATGCCGTAGACCACCCCGCCGAGGCCCAGGACCGAGAGCGTCAGGCCGGGCAGGTCCAGCTGTCTGCGCCTCGGGCCCTTCAACTCCGGTACGACGGCCGCCACTCCGGCCATGCACAGTGCCACGATCGGTACGTTGACCAGGAACACCGAGCCCCACCAGAAGTTGCCGAGCAGCGCCCCGCCGACCACCGGGCCCACAGCCACCCCCAGACCGCTGGACGAACTCCAGATCGCGATCGCCCGGGTGCGTTTCTCCTCCGGAGTGGTCTGCACGATCACCGACAGCGTCGCCGGCATCAGCAGCGCGCTGCCCGCGCCCATCCCGGCCCGCGCCACGATCAGCCAGCCGGGCGACGAGACGAAAGCACCGGCTCCCGAGGCCGCGCCGAACAGTGCAAGGCCCGCGAGGAGTGTGGTCCGGGGGCCGAAGCGGTCGGCCAGCGCACCGCCCGCGAAGAGGGCACCGGCGAAGACCAGGGTGTAGGCGCTCGCCACCCACTCCAACTCGGCCGGGGTCGCGCCCAGTCCGTCCGCCGGGTCGGCCAGGGTGGTGACGGCGACGTTGAGGACCGAAGTGTCCAGCCAGATCAGCATCTGCGCGCAGACGACGACCAGGAGGACGGGCCACGACGGCGGTCGACCGGCCTTCCCCGTAGCGTCAGGAGCACCCGCGGCACCTGGTCCGCTCACATCGCTCGCTCTCACTTCGCCCATCGGACGACGCCTCCGTTGCCCTCGTATGTACGCAGTGCTCGGTCGATCAGCGCGTCCGCCGCGCCCGTGTAGCGGGTCGGGTCGAGCAGGTCCGAAAGGTGGGCGGGGGTGAGTCCGGCCGCCAACTCCGGTTGTGCGGCGAGGATTTCGGTGAGCGGGCGGCCGGTGGCGGCCGACTCGGCCGAGGCCGCCGACAGGAGCTTCTTCGCGTGCGCCTTGCCGAGCAACGGGGCCAGTACGACCGCCAGTCGCTCGGTGACGACGGCTCCGCCGGTCAGTTCGAGGTTGGCCAGCATGCGGTCCGGGTGGACGATCAGGCCCTCCGCCAGCTCCACCGCCGTGTGCGCCGCGCCGCCCGCCAGCCGCAGTGCCTCCCGCAACGGCTGCCACTCGGCGTGCCACGCCCCGGCGGGGCGTTCGTCCTCCGCCAGCAGACACTGGGCCAACACCAATGCGTACGCCGGGACTTGGCGGGCGGCCGACACGATGAGGGTGGCGAGGGCCGGGTTGCGTTTCTGTGGCATCGCGGACGAGGCGCCGCGTCCCTCCGCCGCCGGTTCGGAGACCTCGCCGATCTCCGTACGGGACAGTGTCTGCACGTCCAGCGCGAACTTGCCGAGCGCCCCGGTGACCAGCTGAAGTGCCGCGCCCAGTTCGGCGATCGGCGTGCGTACGGTGTGCCACGGCAGCGTCGGCTCCGCCAGCCCGAGGGCCTTCGCGAACGGAGCCAGCAACTCGACTCCGGCCTCCGCTCCGGCCACCACTCCACCCTCGTCCCCGGACGCCCTTCCCGCCCCGCCGTCCAAGGTCGCGTACTCGCGATACGCGGCCAGCGTGCCCGCCGCACCGCCCAGTTGGGCCGGCAGCGCGGACGCCACCGCCCGTACTCGCGTGCGGGCGTCCGTGACGAGCTGAAGCCAGCCCGCCGCCTTCAGACCGAGGGTGGTGGGAACCGCGTGCTGGGTCAGGGTGCGGCCCGCCAGGACGGTGTGGCGATGGGTGTCGGAGAGGGTGGCCAGGGCGGTGGCGGTGCGTTCGAGGTCGGTGGCGATCAGGGCGAGTACGCGGCGGGCGATCAGCATCGCCGCCGAGTCGAGGATGTCCTGGCTGGTCGAACCCCGGTGTACGTAGTCGGCGGCGGCCGGGTCCTTGGCGGCGACCGCCTCGGTGAGGGCCGTGACCAGCGCGACGACCGGGTTGGCGGCGGCTCGGGCCGCGTGGGCCAGGGCGACCAGGTCGAGGCGGTCCGCGTGTGCCTCCGCGGCGATCGTCGCCAGTGCCTCGGTGGGTGTCAGCCCGACCTCGAACTGGGCCTGGGCCAGCGCCACTTCGACGTCCAGCATGGCCTGGAGCCACGCCTCGTCGGTCACCTCGGCCGCCGCGGGCGTACCCGCCCAGGTGGGCGCGAGCAGCCCCGAGTCGGTGCCCACGGAGGCGGAAGTCGTCCTCCCGTTCATGCGCGTCAACTCCCCGTGAAACTGGTCTGAGGGACAGTCATGGCTGGTTGCTGCGGCAGCACTTCGGACTTCTCCAGCCCAAGTACCGCCCGTGCGATCGCGTCCGAGTCCTCCAGCGTCACCGAGCCCACGCCCGGTCTGATGCCGACCGCCGTCACCCAGCGCACCCCCTCCGTCGGCACCCCGAAGGCGAACCGGCGCGGGTGCGGTCGCCCCGCCGCGTCCAGCAGCCGGGGCGCACCGTCGGTCACCGCCATCCCGCCCGTCTCATGGGTCTTGTGGCCGCCCGGCCGGTACGGGACGCACCCGCCCGCAGCCAGCAGCCCCCGCAGCAGCGGACTGGCGCTGCGCCGCAGGTCGATGTCGGGCAGCCGAGCCTCGACCAGCGCCCTGACCAGCACCGGCGCCTCGGCCACGCCCTCCGCGTCCACGAGGAAACCGGCGTGCCCGAACCCGCCTTCACCGTCCGTCGGACGCACCCGCATCCCCGGACCGACCACGTGCAGCACCTCGGCCTCGATCAGCGCGATCAGCTGCTCGATCCGGAACGCGGGCGGGCCGATCGACGTGAACGCGTTCAACGGCGTGTACCAGCCGTCCAGTTCGGCCCGGTACGACTCGCCGACGACCCCGCCGTGGTCGACCACCAGCCGGACCTCGTTGCGCAGGTCACGCAGCGCGTCCAGCGCCGCCTTCAGCGGGCCGTTCACATTGCCGAGGCGGGCGGCTGCGACGTCCTGCCGCAGATGTCCCAACAGCCAGTGCCGGAAGTCGGCGCGGTCCGTGAAGTGCCTTTTCCCGTAGGGCCGTTCAATGCGCTGCCAGTCCCAGCGCTCGTCCGGCGGTATGTCGTACCGGTCGAGGAGGACCGACTCGGTCTCGCGGCCCGCGTAGCAGGACCGCACGAACTCCGCTGCCGCCCAGGGGCCTTGGGCGGCCCGGATCCACGCCTCGTAGTAGACGGTCCGGACCTCGCGGTCGATCAGGGGCCAGATGTCCGTACGGAAGCCGACGGGGCGTTGCCGCAGGCCGGCGATGACCTCCGGGGTAAGGAAGCGGGGGTGGTGACGGCCGAGCGCGCCCTTCTCGTTCTCGCCGCGCGCGTGGTACGGCACTCCGCGTCTCGAACCGGCGTACAGAACAGGCTCGTTGCCGCTCGGGATGTACACGAGCCCGGTGCCCCGGCCGTCCCGGTCGTCGCCCTGCTTGAACGTGCCGCCGCGGCCCTCGGTGAGCAGGGACAGCTGGTCGAAGAAGTTCAGCCCGAGTCCGCGCAGGGCGACAGGGCTGCCGGGCAGGAGGGCGCTCAGGTCGGCGTCGGCCGGGTTGGCGGGACTCACGTAGGCCACTCCCGAACCAGAACCGGTACGGGTACGGGAACCGGTGCGTGCGTGGCGGGTGGCGAAGGAGTGCAGGGCGCGTTCCTCCGGGCTCGGGGTCAACTTGCCGTGTCCCAGGGCGAGTACGACCGCGTCCAGGCCGGTGAGCCGTTCGCCGTCCGCCAGGGTCACCGTCTGGCTGCCGTCCGGGCCGTCGGCCAGCGAGGTCGCGGTCGTCCGGTGCGTGCGGACCGTGACCTCGGGCGGGGCGGTTCGTAAGAGGTGCCGGAAGACCCACTCCAGGTAGTGGCCGTGGAAGGCGCGGGTCGGATAGGTGTCCGGGCCGAGGCTCCGCGCCTCCGCCAGGACCCCGGCCGGATGCCCCTCGGGGCCCAAGGTGCGCGCCCACTCGTACAGGCTCGGGCCCGGGATCGACGGGCCCGCGCACGGCACGCTGTCGTCGGTGAACAGGGTCACCTGGGAGGAGACCGTGTTCATCAGCAGCTCGGACGGCTGGTCGGTGCGCCACACCGCGCCCGGGCCGGGCGGGTACGGGTCGACGAGGTGGACCACGACCGCGGGGCCCGCCTGGCCCGCGTTGGCGCACAGCCGCTCCAGGACCGAGAGGCCGCGCGGCCCGGCACCGATCACGCACACGACGACGGCACCGCGGGCGCCGCCCGAAGAGCCTGGCCCGGGTCCGGTCATTCCTGGCCCAGCCCGTCGCGCCAGCTCGGCCGCACCGGCTTCCAGCCCAGTTCCGTACGCGCCCGGGCGTTGGACGCGCCGGCCGCCGAGGTGAGCTGGTGGGCCATGAACCAGCCGAGCAGCCGGGGAGCCATCGCCGCCGGGACCGTACGCGGCGGCGGGGCGTCGAGCGCATGGGCGAAGTGCGGCAACCACTGGGCGGCCGGGGCCGGTTCGTCGTCCGTGATGTGGAAGGCCCCGGTGGCCTCCGACTCCGCGGCAGCCACCGCCGCCCCCACGGCGTCCTCCACATGCAGGAACGAGGTGATCCCGGCCCCGCCCTCGGGCAGCGGCAACTTCCCCGCCAGCACCCGCTGTCCGGTGCCGCCGGTACGGGCGTACGCGGTGCCGGGGCCGTACAGCGTCCCGTACCGCAGCACCAGCCCGCGCAACTCCGTTTCTCCGGCGAGCACTTGTGACTCCAGCGAGGCCACGGCCCGTACGGTGGCCGCCCAGCCGGGGTCCGGGGCGTCCACGTACAGCGGTGCGTCCTCGTCGACGACCGGGTCTCCGGTCGGCGCGGCGGCGAAGGCGATGGACTGCGCGACCAGTCGTCGGGCACCGGCCGCGCGGGCCGCCGCCAGCAGGTTGGCGGTGCCCTCGGTGCGCAGCCGCGCGGTCCGCGCGAAGGCCTCCGGCGGGTCGTCGCGCAACAGCCGCAGCGCCGACAGCTGATGGACGACCACCTCGGGCCGTACGTCCGTCAGGGCGGCCAGCAGCGCTTCCCGGTCGAGGGCGTCGGCGACCACCATCGCGTCCGCCTCCGGAGCGCGGGTCCGGGACTCCTCCCGTACCAGCGCGCTCACTTGGTGGCCCCGCGCCCGCAGCGCGCCCACCAGTGGATGTCCGACCACTCCGGTGGCTCCGGCGACAAGTATCCGCACGGTGTTCAGTCCTCCGTACCGTCGTGAGCAAGGGGGGTGCGTACGCGCATGAGCAGGCGGCACGCCTTGTCGCCGTCGCGCAGGCACGACTCGGCGCGGTTCTCCGTCAAGGTCACGCCGAGGCCCTCGGACCAGCCCGCGTGGATGTCGGTGCACGGGCACCGGTAGCCGTCCAGCGAACCGGCCATCCGCACCATGGTGACGGCGAAGCTGCGGCGCAGGGTGAGGACGATCAGGCCGTCCTGCTCCGTCACGTCCTCGACCTCCGTGGACGCGTTGCGCAGTTCCGGCGGGAACATGCGGTCGCCGCAGTCGTCGTACCGGCGGCGCAGTTCCTCCAGGTCCTTGTGGGTGTCGCCGGTGGCGGGGAGCGGGCCGGCGAGGCGGCCGACGCGCTGTCCGACGTGCGTCGCGACCTTGCGCAGCGCCTCGGCGTTGAGCTCGTTCGCGGCCTCCTGCCCGAACCGGCTCGCCACCCCCTGGTACCAGTTTGCGTCGTGCTGCCACCACAGCCGGTACGCCTCCCCGGCCCGGGCACGGTAGTTGACGTCCTCCGTGCTCATCGCTGCTCCTTGGGCGAGGAAGCGGCGAAGCGGTCGCGCATCACCCGTTTGAGGACCTTGCCGGTGGCGCCCTTGGCGACGTCTTCGGGCTTCATGCGCAGGGCGCGGGTGACCGGGGGGAACGCGGACGCCTTGAGGGCCGTATTGACCAGCTCGGTCAACTCCGCGTCGCTGCCGCCTACTTCGTCCGCGAGTTGGAGCAGCGCGTACGCCTCCGCCACTCCGTCGCCGTCCCAGTCCGCCCGTACGCCGTCGTCGGCGACCCCGACGACCGTGCAGTCGGCCAGTTCGGGGAGTTCGCGGAGCAGGAGTTCCTCGGTGCGGGTGCTGAAGACGACGCCGGCGGAGGTACGGATGGCGTCCGGGGCGCGGTCCAGGTGGTAGAAGTTGCCGTCCTCGTCCTGGTGGGCGAGGTCGCCGGTGAGCCAGTAGCCGCCGAGGCGCATCCGGTTCCAGGTCAGCGAGTCGTTCCAGTAACCGGGCGTCAGCGTCGGGGACCTGAGGCCGAGGCGTCCGATTTCGCCGGGCGGCAGCGGGGTGCCGTCCTCGGCGAGTACGGCGGCCTCGGCGAAGCTGATCGGTCTGCCGATGCAGCGGGAGTAGGCCGAGGTGTCCTTGGTGTGCCGGTTGTGGAAGACGGAGTAGCCGGCCTCGGAGGAGCCGAGCCCGTCGACGAAGACGGAGCCGTCGAGCTGTACGCGCCGCAGGTCCTTGCCGATTGTCCGGTGGCTGCCGTGCTGGACGAGGGCCCGGATGTGCGATTCGTGCGCCGCGTCCCCCGTGTTGAACCACACCTGGACGCTGGACAGGTCGCGCCTGGTCAGATCCTCGGCGGCCATCTCGCCGAAGGTCCCGGCGAAGGCCAGCACGGTGGTGGGCCTGAACTCCTCGATGGCGTCCAGTACTTCGGTGCCGCGCTGGCTGGAGAGCAGTTTGATGTCGGTGCGCAGGAGGAGGCAGTACAGCAGGGTCGCCACCATCGCGTTGTGCGCGCCGGGCAGTCCGACCAGGGTGCGTTCCATGTCGGTGCCGGTGGAGTAGCGCAGACGGTGCAGCTGCGCGTACATCAGGGTCCGGTGGGTGTGCGGAACTCCCTTGGGCATACCGGTGGTTCCGGAGGAGTGCGAGATGAGCACCGGGTCGGAGGGGTCGTGCCGGTACGGGTAGGAGGGCGGGAGCGAGGCGCGGTGTTCGGGGCGGATGTCGGCGGCGGTCACGCAGAAGCCGAGGTCGGCGGCGTCCGACGCCAGTACGGCATGGTGCTCGCGGTCCGTGAAGGCACCGACGGCGCCCTGTCGTCGTACGTACTCCCGCGCGATGTCGGGCGGGAGGTTGCCGTTGACGAAGGAGGGGATCGCACCGAGTGAGGTCAGCGCCAGGAAGTTCACCGCGAACTCGGCGCTGGAGTAGGAGTGGAGGGCGACCGGGTCGCGGGGGCGCACTCCCTGGGCGGCGTACCAGCCCGCGTAGGTCTCGACGACCTCCCGCAACTCCCCGAGGGTGAGGTGGGCGGGGCAACTGCCGTCGGGGGCACGCCAGTTGCCGTCCATGCGCAGAACGACCTCGTCGCGTGGACGGTCGTACGCCGCCAGTCGGGCCAGGATGTTGCCGGCGCCCAGTTCGGTGTCGGAGCAGATCCGGGCCCGCTCCTGCCTACTGATGAGCATGGGTGTGGGTCTCCGTCTCGGTACGTGGTTCGGCGTGGGCGGTGGCCAGCTCGAACAGGCTCTGGATACTGCCGAGTTGCCCGGCCGGTCCGGCTGATCCGGTGGACGGGGTGGATCCTGCGGGCCTGAACGACACCTGTGTCCCGGGGGCTGTGTCGTCCGGTCGGCCGAGCAGCATCGCCGCCGCCAGGCCCGCGGACTCGGGGAGGGCCGGGACCGGGCGCCCGCTGTCACCAGCGAGTTCGCGGTGTACGGCGGCCACGCGTTCGCCGCCGCCCAGTTCCACGGCCAGCACCAGGACCCGGTCGAGCTCGGGGTCCTCCAGCAACAGGTCCGCCATGGCCAGCAGTTCGGCCAGTGTGTCGTCGAGGGTGGAGATGCTGAACATCTGCCCGGTGATCCCGAACTCCCGACTCATGTGCCCCAGCACGGAGTTGGCCGTGGCCTGCATGAACAGCAGCGGGTTGTGGACCCGCCCGGACACCATGCGTCGGCTGGCGAGATCCGCGGTGGTGGTGTCACCGGTCAGACTGGCCAGTGCCACGGCGGTACGGTCGCCGTCCCCGGGGTGTGCGGTCAGACACCTGCTGCTCACCTCGTACGCCAGCGGACTGAACGCCGACTCCACGAAGCCGGGCAGCTTCGGCAGCGCGATGTCGTCGTCCCGGCCGGTGTTGTGGGTCGCGGTGGCGGCGGCGAGTACCGACAGCGAGGAACGGAGCGCGGTCTCGTGGGTCGTGGTCACGGCCGCTCCAGGACGAGTGCGGTGTTGGCGCCCCCGAAGGCGGCGTTGATGGTGAGGGCCCGGCGGAGGTCGGCGGGGCGCGGCTCGTTCGGTACGTAGTCGAGGTCGCACTCCGGGTCGGGGCCGCCATAGCCGGCGGTCGGCGGGAGTACGCCGTCCAGCAGGCTCAGCATCGTGATCACGAACTCCACGACGCCCGCCGCTTCCAGGAGGTGGCCGGTCGTGCTCTTGGTGGAGCTGACCGGTATCGACTCGGCGCGCTTCGGGAAGGCGGCGCGCAGGCCCCGGGTCTCGGCGCCGTCGTTGTACTTGGTGCCGGTGCCATGGGCGTTGATGTAGCCGAGGGACGCTCCGTCCGGGTCCCCGGCCTGCCGCATCGCCTGCCGTGCGGCGCGGGCGAGACCGGCGCCCTCCGGATGCGGCTGGGCGATGTGGTGGGCGTCGGTGGCGGCGCCCCATCCGACGACGGACGCGAGCGGCCGGGCCCCGCGCCGCCGGGCGTGCTCGGCCGACTCCAGTACGACGGCGGCGACCCCGTCGCCCAGCAGCAGCCCGCTCCGATCGGCACTGAACGGCCGCACCATGCCGTCCCGCGACAACGCCCGCCCGGAGTCGAACTTCCCGAAGGTCTCCTCCTCGACCAGATACCCGCCCGCGCAGACGGCCGTGTCGATCCGCCCGGAGGAGATCAGCCGGCAGGCATGAATGATCGCGGCGGCCGACGCCACACAGGCATTGGTGAAGGTGAGCCGCGGCCCGGCCAGCCCGAGGCCATCGGCCAGCAACTCGGCCAAGTACGCGGGCACGGCATCGGCGAGGCGACTCGATTCCGGTGCGGGCAGCGACCCGACAGGGGCGCGGGGCTGTGACATTTGCGGCTCCGCCGCGCGGGCCCGACCAGCCACAACGGACCCGTGGCCGTCATCCGACACTCCCCCCGAAGCCGCAGCGGCGGGCACAGATTCCCCGGCCCCCCGCCAATACCGGGTAACGCTCCGATGATCCCCGGCAACCCCCAAAAATACGGCCGCCTCCGCACCGGCGCCCAACCCCGCCATACCGAGCGCCTCATCACCACACAGCCGGAGCGCGTCCCGCAACGCCCACCCCTCGACCCCGTCGACCCTCTCGGCCCCGTCGGGAGCCGCCGCGGCGAACCCCGTCCGGTAAGGCCCGGTGTCGAACCGCGTGGTGGGCCGGAACGCCGGCACCCCCGCGAACACCCCGCGCCGCAGGGCTTCCGCACCCTCGCCGAACGCGGTCCGTACGCCGTATCCGGTCACCGTCACTTCACGCGTCATCCCGGGCGCCCTCCCTCTGGGCGGTACGCAGGTATCCGGTGAGCCGCCGGAGCGACGTCAGCCCGGCGATGTCCTCGTCGGTGGGCTCCACGACCAGGCCGTACCGCTCCTCCACCACATGGAGCAGCCACACCAACCCGAGTGAGTCCAGGACCAGTTCGGCGTCCTCGCCGAGGTCCTCGGGCAGCCCGGGGAAGACCTTGCGGTCCGACAGGAGCTCCCGTACGGAGTCGGTGGTGATGCCGGTGCCGGTGGCCCCCGTGCTCGTACTCATGCCTTCGCACCGCGGCGGACGACCTCGGCGACGAGCCCGCCGAGGGTCAGCGTGGCGAGGGGTTCGATGTCGGTGTCGGGGATCTCGACGCCGAACCGCGACTCCAGTCTCAGCGTGAGTTCGATCAGGCTCAGGGAGTCGACATCCAGGCCGCCGACGGTCACCGGACTGTCGTCGGTGATGCCGTCGCGGCTCAGCAGGATGTTCATGTCGTCGATGACCGCGCTCAGGACGAACTCGCGGATCTCATCTTCCAGGGTCGACGTACTCATGCTCGGTATCTCCAGAAAAAAAGGGGGGAGTGGAGCGCCCCTCATGGGGGCGCGAGGCTGTGACATTTGCGGCTCCGCCGCGCGGGCGCGACAAGCCGCACAGGGCCCGCAGACAACCAACAACCAGGAGCACCCCGCGCTACCCGGCGGAGCGCAACGTGTCGGCCTGCCGGACCAACTTCCCGTTGGAAGTACGAGGCAACGCGTCCAACACCCGCACGACCCGGGGCACCTTGTAGTCGGCCAACCGCTCCCGGCACCACCGCAACAGCTCCTCGGCTGCCGGCCGTTCGGAACCCGCGCGCACCGCGACGTACGCCTCGGTCACGTCTTCGTGGACCAGGACCGCCTGTTCGACGGCCGGGTGCTCGCGCAGTACGTTCTCCACCTCGGTGAGGTCCACCTTGAGGCCGCCGATGACGACGAGGGAGTCCGCGCGCCCCTGCACCAGTACCGCGCCGGTGGCGTCCAGCGTGGCCCGGTCCCTGGTGTGCAGCCAGCCGTCCGCGTGCTGGGTGCCGCCCGAGTCGAAGAGGTACGGCGACTCGTCGAGGGCGACGTCCAGTTCACCCCGCCGCACCCGGACCGACACTCCCGGCGCCGCCCGGCCGACCGAGGGGCGCAGTGTGCCGCCGACGTCGATGGCGACGATGCCGGTCTCCGTGGTCCCGTACGCCTCGCCGACCTCGACGCCGTACTGCTGTGCGAACCGGGCAGCGACCTGCGGGGGCATGATCTCGCCGCCCGACACCGCGATCCGCAGGTCGGGCAGTGCGGGAGGATCGATGGCGCCGGCGAGGAGTTCGTAGTGCGTCGGTACGCCGAACAGAGCGGTGATCCGGTGTTCCAGCGCGGTCCGCAGGATGTCGCGGGCGGAGACGCGCGGGGCGAAGACGACGGAGACACCGGCGGCGAGGGAGTGGAGCAGGCCGCCGATCAGACCGAAGCTGTGCGCCGTCGAACTGAGCAGCAGCAGCCTGTCGCCCTCGACCGGCATGCCGGGGACCCCGGCGAACCGGTCCACCTCGGTGGCGAGCGACCGGGCTGTCCTGCCGATGACTTTCGGCCGTCCGGTGGACCCCGAGCTGAACTGGACGAGGCGGTGCCCGGTGGTGGCGGGGAGGCCGGTTCTGCGCCGCTCGGTGACGACCTCGTACTCGGACCGGAAACCGAACGTGGCCCGGACGTTGGAACCGGCGCTGACCATGAACTGCGGCCGGCAGGACGAGCAGAGCGCCGCCACCTCTGGCGGTTTGAGCCGGAAGTCGAAGAGCAGCACCTGCGCGCCGAGCCGCCACAGGGCGAGCAGCACCTCGATCTGCGTGAAACTGGGCGGGGTCCGCAGTCCCACGGTGCTGCCCGGCCCGATGCCGCATCCGGCGAAGACGGCCGCCTGCTTGGTCACCCGCTCCCGTAACTCGCCCCGGGTGAGCGTCTCCTGTTGATGTGTCAGATACGGCAGCCGGTCGTCACGCGCGTCGAACAGCCGCTGCACCAGGGCGGCGAGATCCGAGTCGAGATCCGAGTCAGGAGCTGAGCCGGGAACTGAGACGGGAACTGAGCCGGGATCCAGGTCGAGGCCTGATTCGAGTTCGCCCATCGAACCTCAGACCTCCTTGCAGAACTCGCCGATGGGAAGGCCCACATGGCGCTTGTCGGCGGCCAGATAGCCGAGCAACTCGTCGCCCGTCTGCAACTCGGTGACGTTGAGGACCTTCCCGCCCGGGCCGAGCACCCGTACGTGCCAGTCGTCCTGCACGGTCAGGCTGACCAGCCGGCCGTCCTCGGCGTGGGTGCGGATCTCCAGCAGCGGCCGGGACTCGAGTTTCGCCCGCCCGACGACGACCCGCCGGGTGCGCCCGTCGGCGCCGACCGCGAGCAGCGCGCTGCCCGAGCCGACCTCGCTGAGGTAGTTGGTGCGGTTGTCGGGGCCGAGCGTGTACGAGTGCAGGGCGCCCGCGTTGACCCGGAACGGCCGGGTCGGCATGTAGGGCAGGGGGTGGGTCTCGCTGCAGCACAGCACGAACCCGGAGGAGTAGGAGCCGACAAGGATGCCCTCGTCCTCCTCGAAGTGCGAGCAGGTGTCCACACAGACCCGGTCGCCGAGTCCGACGTGCCGGATGCTCTCCACGGTCAGGGTGGACAGCTCCAGTTGGGGTGTCGTCGCCTCCAACAGCCGTGCCAGCGCGAACACCTCGTCGGCGCTGCGGGGCGTGAAGAGGATGCCGTCCGAGCCGCGTTCCAGCACGTCGAAGACGATGGCCGCCTCCTCCAGGCCGTCGACGACCGTCACGAGCTTGCCCTCGGCGGACTCGGCCGCGGCGAGCACGATCTCCAGCGGGATCTTGGTCGGGTCGGCGAAGTGGATGACCGTGTACGGCAGCACCATGGCGCCCGCGCACGACAGTTGGAGGGTGCGGTCGTCCCGTACGTCGATGAAGCCGGAGACCGGTGTGCCACCGGCGCTGCCGGTGCGCGTGCCGGCGCGGTGGTCGGCGGCGAGGGCGTCCAGCTCGTCCTGGGTGTGGAACTTCCGCAGGAGCACGTCGAATGCGGTGTTCGACGGTGAAGTGGCGGCTGCCGAAGGCGACTTGGCGTCCTTCTCGGCGCCCTTCGGCTCCTTGTCTCCGGGCTTCTTCGCAGAGGTCGTGACCGGGACGCCGCCCTCGGTGACCAGCACCCGGGTGACGGTCGGGGGCAGGGTCCCGAGCAGCTCGGCGTCGGCGGCCACGACTCCGGCCATCCGGGCGTGGATTGCCGCGTCCACCACCGCCTGGAGCTGCGGACGGGGGACCTCACGCAGGTCGATCCATGCGAACCTCATGCCACTCCTGCCACGATCGTCGAATAGTTGGCCATACGCATGTCATGAGAGAGCTCGGTGCTCCCGCCGTGCACGACCGCCGAGAGCCGGGACACCAGTGCGGCGGGTGTCGGGGAGGAGAAGATCCGGCGCCCGATGGCCAGGCCCCGGCAGCCGGCGGCCATCACCGCCGTGCCGTACTCGACGAGGTCGGAGCCGTCCGGTGGACCGCCGGCCGCGAGGACGGGAATGGGACTGTTCGCCACCACCTCGGCCATGCGCTCGATCGGCAGGGCGACGGAGGTCTTCACCATGTCCGCGCCCAGGTCCGCGGCGACGTTGGCCAGATGGGAGAGAAGGGCCGGATCGCGCGGGTCCTCGATCCGGGGGCCGCGCGGATACACCATGGCGATCAGGGGCATGCCCCACGCGTCGCAGGAACGGGCCACCGCCCCCAGATCCGCCAGCTGCTGTGCCTCGGTGTCCGAGCCGATGTTCACATGGACGCTGACCGCGTCGGCGCCGAGCGTCAGTGCCTCCTCGACGTCGGCGACCAGCACCTTTGCGTTGACGTCGGCGGAGCAGGAGGTGCTGGCGCTCAGATGCACCACCAGCGCGCAGCTCTTCAGGATGTCCTGCGCGAAGGTGCGGGCGCGCCCCTTGTGGACGATGATCCCGTCGGCCCCGCCGGCCACCAGGGCCCGCAGCAGGTCGTCCCACTTGTCGGCGGGGACGATCGGGCCGTCCGAGACGCTGTGGTCGAGCGGGACGAGCAGATGTCGGTCGTCACCCGCGAGCGAAAGTCTTCTCAAGCGTAATTGCTTGCCCGTTTTCAGCATGGGAATTGCGATTCTCCGTGTCCGAAAATCGATGGTTGTAGAACTTTCAAGTTAAGCGGTCATGAGCATTCTCGTGTGGCCACCCGTTGGCAAGGTGTAATCGCCGGTAAATTTTTATACAGCGCGCGGCATGATTATTGACAGGGGATTGACAGGTTGCGCGGGGTTGACTGCGCCCGGGTGTACTGTTCGTGCGCTCTATGCGCGTTGGGGCGTTCTGCCCCCGGCTGCGAATGGGCTTCTTGTCGAATTTGAAATTCGATGATTAGGGTGACTCCCCTTCCCTCTTTCCCGCTCAGGATTCGGAAGTGATCCCCCATGCCCGAATTACCGACACTGAACGCGTCCCCACCGCGGACAGCGAAGACCGAGGCCCCGAAGGTCGCCACGGCGAGCCTGGTCGGCACGACGATCGAGTACTACGACTTCGCCGTGTACGGCACCGCCTCCGCACTCGTCCTCGGCCCTGCCTTCTTCCCCTCCGGCAACGCGACCCTGTCGTCCCTGGCCGCGTTCCTGACCTTCGCCGCCGCCTTCCTCTCCCGGCCCCTCGGCGTCGTCCTGTTCGGCACGATCGGCGACCGGCTGGGCCGAAGACAGGCGCTGGTCCTCTCCCTGCTGCTGATGGGCGTGGCCACGGTCGGCGTCGGCCTGCTGCCCACGTACGAGACCGCCGGACTCCTCGCCCCCGTACTGCTGGTGACACTCCGTCTGCTCCAGGGCGTCAGCATGGGCGGCGAGTGGGGCGGGGCGGTGCTCCTCGCCGCCGAACACGCGCCACCCGGCCGCCGGGCCCTGTACGCCTCCATCCCGAACATCGGCCCCTCGCTCGGCTTCCTCCTCTCCACCGCGGTCATCCTGCCCACCCTGAACATCGTGGGCATGGCGGGCTTCACCGACTGGGCCTGGCGCATCCCGTTCCTGCTCAGCACCGTCCTCGTCGTGGTCGGCCTGTGGGTGCGATCGACGGTCTCCGAGTCCCCGGTCTTCAAGGCCACCGCGCGGGCACGGGAGTTGGCATCGGAGTCACTGGCGGACCCGGTGCCGGAGTCTCTGTCCGGGTCGGTGCCGGTGCCGGCGTCCCGGTTCCCGCTGGGCACGATCCTCAGGCAGTACCCCCGCCGGCTGCTGCTCGGCACCGGCGCGGCGATCGGCGGCTCGGCCGTCTACTACCTGACGATCGTCTACAGCCTCTCGTACGGTCCGCAGGAACTCGGCATCCCCCGGAACACGATGCTGACCGCGGCGAGCATCGGCGCTGCGGCCGGAATCGCCATCACCCTCCCGGTCGCCAGGCTGTCCGACCGGATCGGCCGCCGCCCGCTGATGCTGGCCGGAGCCGTCGGCTGCGTGGTGTGGGCGGTCCCGATGTACGCCTCGCTCAGCTCGCGCAACGGGCTGGTGATCACCGGCGCCTACACGGTCGGCCTGATGTTCCTCGCGCTGATGTTCTCCCCGGTGGCGGCCTTCCTCCCGGAGCTGTTCCCGGCCCGGCTGCGTTACACCGGCGCCTCCGCCACCTTCATCCTCGCCAACACCCTCGGCGGCGGTTTCGCCCCCTCCATCGCCACCTGGCTGAACAGCCGCTGGGAATCCCCGCTCGTCCTCGGCTTCTACACCGGCGGCCTCTGTCTGGTGAGCCTCCTGTGCCTGCTGGCGCTGCCGGAGACCCGGGAGAACGAGTTCGACGTCTGATGGGTCACTTTTCATCTGGTGGAAAATGCGTCGTCAATAGGTATTCCGGTACGCAATAAAATGTACTACCGGGAACAAACCACCCTTCCGGCGAATCCTTGGCGCGGGCGCGGTGTTTCGACGTGTGCTTTAGTCTGAGCCGATGTGAGGCGTGAAGTGCTCACCGAGTCGCTCAGGCAAGGAGTTTCCCCATGGCTACTCACCGTTATAAATCCCGGTCCGCGCGATACGGGTTGGTAATGGCATCGCTGGGGCTGATGACCGCTGGGGCCGCTGTGTCCGCCCCGGCGGCATCGGCCGCCGTCTCGACGGCCGCACTTCGGGGTGCCGATTCCGGGCGCTGTCTGGACGTCCCCGGTGGAAGGACCGAGAACGGCACCGAACTCACGCTGTGGGACTGCAACGGGGGCAGCAACCAGCAGTGGTCCTACGACACCGTGAGCAAGGCGCTGGGAGTCTACGGAGACAAGTGCCTGGACAGTGAGAGCGACAGCGCGGTCAACGGCGTGGCCGTTCTCATACGGGACTGCACGGGCGGCACCACCCAGCAGTGGGACGTCGTCTCCGGAGGGACCGTCAAGAACGTCGGCCTGGGCCTGTGCCTGGACGCGGCCGAGCTGGGAGTCGCCAACGGAACCCCCGTTCAGCTGTGGTCCTGCAACGGCGGCGGAAACCAGCAGTGGAGCGGGATCACACCCGCCGCACCCGCCGACACGACAGCGCTGACGACGCTGGAGAAGCAGGCGTTCGACAACGTCAACGCCCAACGGACCGCCAACGGCTGCGCGGCACTGGTGATCGACGAGAGCCTGCAGAAGGCCGCCCACGACTATGCGGCCGAGATGGTGCGGACCCACAACTTCTCGCACACGTCGGCGAGCGGAAAGAGCCCCACCGACCGGGCCAAGGACGCCGGATACACCCGGGGTGGCGTCGGCGAGAACATCGCGATGGGTTTCCAGGGCGATCCGAACGGCGTGGTCAACAACGCGACCTACGGGTGGATGAGCAGCTCCGGCCATCGCGCGAACATCCTCAATTGCGGCTACACCAGGACCGGTATGGGATACGACTCGGGAAACATAGACCCGAACTACGCCAGCGGTTCCTGGGTGCAGGTATTCGGCTGATGCCGATGTTGATTCTGATGCCGGTGTGAGGTGCCCGGGCCGCCGACGTCTTTCCGTGGGCGGGCCCGGCCGGAGGTGCCGCGTCGGCGTCCCCATGGTGGGTGTGCGGGCAGCGGGGGTCCGGGCCTCGGCGGCCCGCGGGGACAGGTCAGTGAAGCCCATGACGGCAGTCCTCCGAGGTGTTGGAGGCGGAGTGGGCACAGGCCACTGCCCCGTAGTGGCCGACCGCGATGTCGGCGTAGTTGCGCAGGGACGCCGTGCCGGGGGTGAAGTAGCCGGTGTGGCCCTGGGCCCCGTCGGAGGCGACGACGCGGGCGCCGAAGTCCGGGTCGGCCGGGTCGGCGCCGTGGCCGAGGCCGAAGAGCTCGACGGGAGGGACCCGGCGGATCCAGTCGGTCGCGTCCCGGGCGGTCGCCCACAGCCGGGACCGCGCCCCGACGGGCACCTGGCCGGCCTGGCCGATACGCATTCCGGGCGAGGCCGCGACCACGAGGTCGGACACCTGCCGCCCGGTCAGCCGGTGGGCGGCGGCGCCGCACAGCACCGAGCCGTAGCTGTGGCAGAACACCGAGGGCGGGGCCACCGGGCGGGTTGTCGCGGCCAGGCCGTCGAGGAAGCGGAGGAGTCGCGGGGCTCCCTCTTCCGCGAGGTGCCCGGTGGCCGCGTCCCAGCCGACGCCGACCGGGGTCGTGTAGCCGACCCACACGATCACCGCCGGGCGGTCGGCGGGTGCCAGCCGGATCATCCCGGCGCGCAGGTCTCGGGCCATGCCGGCGGCGGCGTCGTACGAGGCCAGGTCTGTGTCGGAGCCCGGTACGACGACCGCGATCCGGCGGGCGGTCCGCAGATCCCCGTACACCTCGGCGACCTGGCCGCGGCCCCGTGGGTCGAAGGCGAGGACGTGGCGTCCGGGTGTCAGCAGCCGGTCGTACGTCGCCGCCCGTGTCCGGGCCTGTCGTCGGACGCCCGTGGGCTGCCCGGGGTCGGCGGCTCGGGCCAGTTCGCGGTCGCGTCCGGCGGTGAGGGCGAGGTCGTTGGCGGTGTACCGGAGCTCGGGCGGGGCGCCGTCGAGGCCGCCCACGACGAGCGGGTGACGCTTGGCCAGTGCCGTCCGCTGTGCCGCCGTCAGCCCGGTGAAGAACCGCGCGACCTGGGCGGGCGCCGTCGACGCCGGGTCCGGCAGCCGTCTGCCGAGCACCCGGTCGGCCGTCCACGCCGCCGTGCCCGGAGGCGGGCCCGTGACGGCGGTCTGCACATCGCCCGCCGCCCAGCCCGCCGTCCCCGCGACCGTCGCCAGCACCAGTGCGCAGACGGCCAGCGTGCGCTTGAAACGCCCCATAACGTGTCTCCCCGTTTCTGTGCTTTGTCGCCCCCGCTTCTCCGTGGGCGACCTGATGGGCGGAAGGTAGGGAGCGGGGATGCCGGCCGGCGTCACACCGGGGAGCCAACCTCCGGGTGGCACCCCGGTAGGGGGCGCCGGACATGCCTCACCGCAGGGTGAAGAAGATCATCGGGTTGTCGCGGCTCTCCCGGACCGGGTGGCCCAGCGCGAGGGACCGCTTGACGTCCTTCAGCCGGTCGTGGATCTCCGGAGCGTGGGCCCGGGAGGCGGTGAAGAAGGGGTTCTCCCGCTCGGCCAGCCAGCGCAGCACCACCGCCCCCTCGGTGAACGGCAACGCCCTGCGCCCGTGGAAGACGTCGTGGACGCACACCGGTATGCCCGGCCGCAGCCGTGGGAACAGGTGCCGGATGTACCAGCGGGCGAAGCTCGCGGAGTGCGCCGCGTCGATGAACAGGAAGTCCGCGCTGTCGGGGATCTTCTCCAGGTTCTCCCGCGCGTCGCCCTGCGTGAACGTCCAGCGGCCCGCCGAGAGGGTGTCGGGCACCTCCCGCACGACGTGGTCGACGATGTCGTGCGAGTACAGGTGTCCGGTGCCGTTGTCGCGCAGGGCGCGCAGGATCCAGGTGGTGGACCAGCCGTGGAAGGTGCCGATCTCCACGACCGTCTCGGGCCGGGCCTCGCGCAGGAGGAGATAGGTGATCTCCGCCTCGATGTCGTCGAGTTGGGCCTTCATCGAGGTGGGCGGCGCGAGCAGCGTGCGCTGGCGTTCGCGGGCCCGGTCGAGGTCCTTGGCGTAGGTGCGGTAGAGGCGGCTGATGTGGTCGAGGTCGATGGGCCGGGCGGCGATGGGCTGCCGGTTGTCGGGCTGGTGCATGTGTCACGCTCCTGCGAAACCGTTCCGTGGTCGGGGTCCGGTGATGCTGGAGCGCGAGCCGCAGGCCGCACATCACACCCGGGTGCCAATCCGCGTGTCAGCCCCAGGTATGACAACGCGGCAGGTCAGGCAGGCGACGCCCCGGGCACGACGAGGCCCGACTCGTAGGCGAGGACGACGAGTTGGGCCCGGTCGCGGGCGCCGAGCTTCGAGAGCAGCCGGGTCATATGGGTCTTGACGGTCTGCTCGGCCACCACCAGCCGTGTCGCGATCTCGGTGTTCGACAGGCCCCGCGCCACCAGCGACAGAACCTCCGTCTCCCGGGGGGTGAGGCCGTTCAGGCGCAGGCGGGCGGCCCGGGGCGGGGCGGCGCGGCGCCGGGCCACGTCCTCGATGAGGCGCCGGGTGATGGACGGTGCGAGCAGCGCGTCCCCGGCCGCGATCACCCGTACCGCCTGCACGAGTTGGGCGACCGGCGCGTCCTTGAGGAGGAAGCCGCTGGCGCCGGCCCGCAGTGCCTCGTAGATGTAGTCGTCGACGTCGAAGGTGGTCAGCATGAGCACCTTCGGCCGGTGGACGACACCGCGCGGCGGGTCCAGCAGCTGCCGGGTGGCCTCCAGGCCGTCCATCTCCGGCATCCGTACGTCCATCAGCACGACGTCGGCGTGCGTGTGCCGGCTGACCTCGACGCCGAGCCGGCCGTTGGGCGCCTCGCCCACGACGTCGATGTCGCTGTGTGCGGACAGCAGCGCGGCGAATCCCGAGCGCACCATGTCCTGGTCGTCGACGACGACCACCCGAATTGCCATGCCGCCCTGCTTTCCTGCCGTCGTGCCTGGTCGATTACGTCCCGGTCAGTGGGCGCCGATGCCCGCCGCCGAGGCGAGCCACTGCGTGGCGACCAGCGCGGCCACGGCCAGCGTCGTGACCCGCGCCAGGTGCCGGTTCGTCCGCGCTCCGCGCGGCGCTGCCTTCGCCATGTCCGACTCCCTCGCCGTGTCGCCCGGTGTGTCATCCCGCGCACTCACGCGGGACCGTCGGCCCCAATCTGCTGCCCCGGAGGGCACCACCGCCTCGGCCGAACGGCCGGAACCCGTGGACCGGTACCGCCTCTGTACTGGCCGAACGGTTGAGGAGGGGACTTCACGGAGGGCCGTCCACTGACCTCTCGTCAGAAACACGTCGGATCTTCTTCCAACCCGATCGCGCCCCAGTCCGTCTCTAGGGCGCGAGCCGTCGCGAGTACGCGGAACGGCTTCTGTCCGATCTCGAGGTTGATCGAGGTTTCTCGAAGTGTCAGGAGTGCAGGTGGATTTACGCGCAAGACCAAAGCGTGCGGTCATGGCCGCCGGAGTGGCCTCCACGGCCCTTCTGCTGGCCGGTGTCCCGGGCGCGGAAGCCCAGGACGCGAGCGGCGCCACTACCGTCAGGACGGTCGAGGCGTCCAAGGCGGCCGGTACGGCCAAGGCCATGAAGACAGTGACCCTGGTCACAGGTGACCGGGTCATGATGGACGGCGCCGGTCAGGTGACCGGCGTGGTGCGGGCCGAGGGCCGGGAGCGGGTGCCGTTCTCCGTCCGAGTGGTCGACGGACACACCCAGGTCGTGCCAGGTGACGCCGAACTGCTGCTGGCGCAGGGCAGGTTGGATGTCCGGCTGTTCGACGTGACCCAGTTGGTCGCCGACGGCTACGACGACGCGGGCCGAGGCGACGTACCGCTGATCGTCACCTTCCGGGGCAGGAAGGCCCCCTCGATGACCCCGTTCACCGGGGCCGGGGCCAAGGTCGGCCGGGCGCTTCCGGTCGTCAACGGCAAGGCGATGCGGCCCGTGAAGAAGCGCGGCGCCGACTTCTGGAACGCCGTCACCGGCACGAGCGAAAAGGCCGACGGGGCAACGGAGTTCACCGCCTCGACCGCCGTCGAGAAGCTGTGGCTCGACGGCAGGCGCAAGGCCAGCCTCGACAGGAGCGTGCCGCAGATCGGCGCGCCGACCGCCTGGGCCGCCGGTTACGACGGCACCGGCGTCAGGATCGCCGTCCTGGACACCGGCATCGACACGGCCCACCCCGACCTCGCCTCCCAGGTGATCGCCGGACAGGACTTCACCGCTTCCCCCTCCGGCACCGCCGACAGGTTCGGCCACGGCACGCATGTGGCGTCCATCGCGGCCGGTACGGGAGCCAAGGCCGACAGCAAGTACAAGGGTGTCGCCCCCGGCGCGAAACTCCTGAACGGCAAGGTCCTGGACGACAACGGCTCCGGCATGGACTCCGGGATCATCGCGGGCATGGAGTGGGCGGTGGCCCAGGGCGCCGACGTCGTCAACCTCAGCCTCGGCGGCCAGGACCTGCCCGGCATCGACCCGCTGGAGGAGGCGGTCAACCGGCTCTCCGCCGAGACCGACGCCCTCTTCGTCATCGCGGCCGGCAACGAGGGCGAGGCCGGCGAGAGCACCGTCGGCTCGCCGGGCAGTGCGGACGCCGCGCTCACCGTGGGCTCGGTCGACAAGGCGGACGCCCTCGCCGTGGACTCCAGCCGTGGCCCGCGTGTCGGCGACAGCGGGGGCAAGCCCGACCTGACCGCGCCCGGCGTCGACATCACCGCCGCGGCGGCCTCGGGCAGCCTGCTGGAGGAGTGGTTCCCCTCCGACATACCCGGGTACCTCACCATCAGCGGCACCTCCATGGCGACCCCGCATGTCGCGGGCGCCGCCGCGATCCTCACCCAGCAGCATCCCGACTGGACCGGCGAGCGCGTCAAGGCGGTCCTCACGGGCTCCGCCAAGCCGGGCGCGTACAGCTCCTTCCAGCAGGGAACCGGCCGCACCGACCTGGTCAGGGCGCTGGAGCAGAGCGTCGTCACCGAGCGGCAGCAGCCGCTCGACTTCGGGCTCCAGCAGTGGCCGCACGGCGACGACACCCCGGCGACCAAGCAGGTGACGTACCGCAACCTCGGTACGGAGCCGGTCACTCTCGACCTGTCCCTCGACGCCTCCTCGGTGGACGGCAAGCCCGCCGCCGAAGGCATGTTCGCCGTGTCGCCGCAGCGGATCACCGTCCCGGCGGGCGGCGAGGCGAGCGCCTCCGTCACCGCGGACACCCGCGCCGGGACCACCGACGGCTCCTTCGGCGGCTCGGTGGCCGCCGTCTCGGCCGACGGCAGGGTCCAGGTGCGTACCGCTGTCGGCGTGGAGCGCGAGGCCGAGTCGTACAACCTCACGATCAAGCACCTCGACGAGAACGGCGAGCCGACCGGCGACGCCGTCACCTCCGTCGCGGACTACGACGGCGACTTCTTCGAGCGCTACGCCGACGAGCAGGACGGCGAGCTCACGGTGCGGCTGCCCAAGGGCGACTACACCCTCGACGGGGTGATCCACCCGTACCTCGAGTCCGTCACCCACGCCATGCTGGTGCAGCCGAAGCTGACCCTGGACAGGGACACCACCGTCACGGTCGACGCCCGGCAGGCGCGGCCGGTGGAGATCACCGTGCCCGACGCGGCCGCCGAGAACACCGAGGCCACGGTCGCCTTCAGCCATGACCGGGGCGAGGACCTGCGCCCGGGCAGACTTCAGTACATCCTGCCGACCTTCCAGGGCTCGCGGTTCGGGCAGTTCGGCTCCGGCACGTCCACGGACGGCATGTCCGCCGTGTTCGCCGGCGACTGGACCCGCGAGGACGCCGAGGGCAGGCCGGTCACCTACCACCTGGGCTGGAACCGCCCAGGCCGGCTGACGGGCTTCGCCGCAGTCGTCCGGCGGAGCCAGCTCGCCAAGGTCGACCTCCAGGTGGGTGTGCCCGTCGAGGGCAGGCGCGTCCAGGTCGAGGTGTCGCCGCACACCCCCGACGGGGAGCTGATCTTCACCGACCACGACCTGCGCGGCGTCCTGCCGCTGAGCACCACGGACTACGTCCTCGCCAACGACGTCAAGTGGTCCTTCCGTACCTGGCAGACCAGCGGCGACGACCGCGACACGGTCTGGGAGAACTTCCTGATGCGGATGCCGAGGACCTGGCAGGCCGGCCGAAACCACACCGAGCGCTTCAACGTCGGTGTCTTCGGCCCGGCCCTGCCCGCCGCCTCGGACGTCGGACCTGAGCGGGGATTCCCCGGAGTCATGCGGTACGGCAACGTCATCAGGGCCTTCGTGCCGCTGTTCGGCGACGGCGCCGGGCACTGGGGCATCAGCGACTACACCTCGGTGAGCGCCCGACTGGAGGCGGACGGCAAGGAGATCGCCGACGACTTCGACACCTCGCCGAGCGACGGCGTCACCGAGTACACGGTTCCGGCCCAGGACACCACGTACCGGCTGACGGTCGACAACTCCCGTGACCCGGCGGTGTATCCGGTCAGCACGCGCGTCCGGGCCGAGTGGACCTTCCGTTCCGCCACCACCCCCGAGGACGAGTCGACGCGGCTGCCCCTGTCGGTGGTCCGTTTCTCGCCCGACCTGAGCCTGTCCAGCACGGCGAAGGCGGGCAAGCGGTTCACGGTGCCCTTCACCGTCGAGGGCGGGGCGGCCGGACAGCGTCCCGCCAGGCTCTCCTTCGAGGTCTCCTACGACGACGGCGCCACCTGGCAGCACACCAGGGCCGTCGGCGGTACGCACCTGGCGCTGACCCACCCGGCCACGGCGGGCTCCGTCTCGCTGCGGGCCAAGCTGACCGACCGGGCCGGCAACACGCTGGTCCAGACGATCGAACGCGCCTACCTCACCACCGAGTAGCTCTCGGGCAGGGTGTCGAGTCCCGTTCGGGGCGGTGCTGCCACCGCCCCGGACGGGACTCTTCCGTGTTCCACAACTGCCGTGTGGGTCAAGTGAGTTCACGGGTTCCCATTCACCGCGAGCGGGGATAGCCATAGGGTGCGGCCACGGGTCGCGGGGGATCGGCGACGGGGGGACGTCACGTGCTCTTGCCTCGGTGGAGTGTGTCCGGAGCCAGATCGCCCCTGCGCGGACGTATCGCGCTGTTGTGCCTGCTCCTGATCCTCGTGGGCAGCCCCTGGGCGCAGAGGCACGTGGGCGACCTCTACGTGGACCACTACCAGGACGAGGCCACGCGCTGGCTGGTCGAGAGGGCGTTCGTCCCGAGGTGGGACTTCTCCCCCCACGCGTACATCGACTACCTCGGCCCGTCCATGCTGGTCGTGCAGGACCTCAGCGTCGTGATGCTGCTGGTGGCGCTCGCCCGGGTGCTGTCGCGGCCGTGGGCCCGTGGGGCGGCGGGGTGGAGCCGCTGCCTGGTCGCGGCCGTTCTGGTGTCGGAGGTCGTGGCCCTGCTGCGGTGGTGGATGCTCAGCATCTTCGTCGAGGGACTGGGTCTGTCGACCGCCGGACTGCGCCACGAACTCGTGCACGCTCCCCTCGCCTTCGGCCTGGTGACGGGTGTCCTCCTCGCCCTGCTGACCGTCGGGCTTCCCGCGGCGTCCGGCGCCGCGCCGGCGGGCGACACGAAGGCCTGGTTCCGTCAGCCGTTCGGACCGCCGCTCAGTTCGTCACTCCGTTCAACGCCCCGCCGGAGAAAGGGAGATGCCATGACGACGACCCCGCAGGCACACATGCCGGTCGGGACCACGCCGGGTGACGTCACCCGGTATCTGTGCACCGCCGCCTACATCGACGAGCAGTTCGCCGAGCGGGTGGTGGACGAGGTCCTGGCCGACGAGGTCAGCGCCGTGGCCCCCTCGCCCGGCGTCGACCTGGTGGCGGTCGCCCGCCACTGCCTTGCGGCGCAGGAGGGTCGGCGCGTCCGGGATCTGCGGCTGGCGGGGGCGTTCGCGGTCGTGGCCGTGCTCGCGCCGCTGTGGCTGCTGTTCAGCGCGGTGTTCCTGCTGATCACCGGCTGGCTGGGCCGCACCCGGGTCAGCCTCACCACCCGTGGCCTGCAGCAGTCCGGCAGCGGGGCGCTGACCCGTGCCGGCATCGCGGCCGGCGTGATGACGGTGTACGCCTTCTACGTCGGCAACTCCCTCGCGGCATCGTCCCTGTCGGGGTTCCCGAGCTGGCTGCTCGGCGCCTATCTGGCCGGGATTCCGGCCGTGCTGGCGTCCGTCGGCGCGGCACTGTTCGCATACGGCACGGTCGTACGGCACGACCTCGACATCGACCGGATGCTGCGGACCACCATGACCCGCGAGAAGTTCCCCTGGCGGCCCCCGCCACCCGTGCCGCGGCGGGAGTGGATCGCGAACCGGCTGGCGGTCGTCAAGGCGGCACGGGACGGAAACGTCACCGTGTACAGCGGGTTCTCCCCGTTCGTCGGCTACGCCGCCGTGAGCCTCGACTGGCCCTTCGCCGTGCCGCTCCTGCCCGCCGACGACCCCGTCGACACGGGCACGCGCGCCGCCGAACCGGAGGCGTTCACCGTCGTCGAACTCGTCGACCACGTACGCGAGAAGCTGCGCGCGGTCGCCGCACGCACCGGCCCGGACGGTACGGCGTACAAGGACCCGGAGACCCTCGCCTCCCTCACCGTCGAGGACCGGGTCTTCGTGGACGGCACGACCATCGGCGACGACGACCGCTTCATCACGCCCGCCGAACTGGCCCCGGCCGCACGGCTGTCGGCCGAGGAGGTCGAGCAGATCATGCTGCGTCCGACGGGCACGGTCCGCCACTGTCTGGCGGTCCATGTGCCGTTGTGGGGCGGCGACGTCGTACCGAGCGTGTTCCTGCACTTCTCGGTCGCGGGCAGGACGCTGCACGTGCAGGGCGGCAACCATGTGCTCGGGCCGGTGGACGCGGCCTACCACGTCGTGGACCGTCTGCGGGACCCGCTCACCCCGGAGCGGGAGCGCGGGCTGCTGGCCGACGCCGTCGTCCGCACCGGCCCGGCGTTCCTCGGCGCGCCCGGCCGCGCCTGGCGTCAGGCGCTGTTCGAGACCCGGCGCACCCGGCGGATGGTGGACGAACTGACCGCCATGGAGCAGGACCCGATCTTCGACTACGGCGCCCGGGACAGCGTGCGGGAGATGGCGCTCAGCCCCAAATACCACAACTACTTCCAGGTCGTGGACGCCCAGCGGATCACCTCGGCGGTGCAACGCCACACTCTCGCCGCGATCCGGGAGTTCCTCGACGCACGCGGCTACGACACCACCGACTTCCGCGCCCAGCAGCAGACCATCCTCAACCAGGGTGTCATCCAGCAGGGCGGCACGAGCATCATCGGCAACCAGGCGATCGGCGCGGGGGCCAACGCCACCCAGAACGTCACACAGAAGACCGGCCCGGCCGGCACCGCCGCCGGAGCAGCCACCGCCGGCGTCGAGAAGTGAAGCAACGTCGGAAGGAAGGGACTTGGCGATGAGCAGCAGCAGTGAGGCCGGCGGTCCGGAGCCGTACGTCCGCCCAGAGCCGTCCGTCCGTCCAGAGCCGTCCGTCCGTCCTGAACCGCCCGTCAACAACGGCCTCGTGATCAACGGCGGTACGCACTACGTGGGCAACCAGGCGATCGGCCACCAGGCCCAGGCGTTCTCCGGTTCGGTCTCCTTCCAGCCGCAGGACGCGGAGCAGACCGCCGCCCGGATGTCCGAACTCATCGTCCACGTCGAGCAGTTGCTCTCCGAGCACCGCGAGGCGCTGGCCGACCCCGAGGCCACCACCCGGGAACTGCGGCGCCTGCGGGAGGAACTCGACGAGGCGGAGCCGGAGCCGACGGTCCTGCGTCGCGCCCTGGACCGCCTGACCGCGTTCGTCCAGCCGGTGACCCCGCTCGCCGTCGCGGTCGGCGAACTCGCGCAGACGGTACGGGGAGCCCTGGGCGTGTGACGGTCCTGCTTCCCCGGCGGCGCTGACGCCCTGGGCGCGTGTGCCGGGTACGCGAACCCACCGACATCGACCCGGGCTCGACGCCGGGCGTACGGATCCTCAGTGCCTCGTTTGTCATGTCCTACTCGGGCCGCTGCTAAAATCCGGCCACTCGGGAGGGTGGTTCGCGCAGCGACGGCTGGTCAGCCCGCAGCCGCAGCGCCCGTCACGCGAACTTCCCGGCTTTCCTGGCTTCTGTTTCCCGTCTCCCGTCTCCTGTGGAGGAACCGAGTGGGCAGACATGCCCTCATACGTGGTGGTATCGCCGTCGCCACATCGCTCACGTTGACCATGGGCCTCGGACCGCTGGCCTTCGACGCGCACGCGGCCGCGGCCGCAGAGGTGATCATCCCGGCTGAAACGTCCCTGCAGCCCTGGACCGCCGTGCTGAGCGCGGGACCGTCGGGGTTCCTGCGCTACGAACCCGGACGTGGCCATCTGTGGACCACCTACACGGGTGAGGACACGGTGGTGGACTCATCGGCCACCGAGACCTGGGGAATGCCGGAGTTCGGTGCCGGTTCGGACGTCGTCGCCCGCTACGACAGCGACACCCGGACCGTGTCGCTGAGGGACATGGCGGCCGGCGGGACGGCCGTGACGATCCCGCTGCCGGAGGGCCACACGTACCAGGGCACGCTCGGACGGACCGTCGTGACGACCACGTCGTCGGGCAACCGGACGTGGCATCTGCTCGACGCCGAGGACGACGGCACCGTGCGCGACCGCCCGGTGGCCGGTGTCCCCGACGGCATCACCGAGGTGGACACCACCGATGCGCCTCTGGGCGACGCCCACGGCATGCTGGTCCGGTACCGGGTCGACGGGGTCCTCCGGAGCGGCTGGCTCGACGCCGACGAGGGCCGGCTGGTCGGGCTGGCCCACGATCTGGGCCACGTCACGACCAGCCGGACCGTCCTCACCGCCACCCACCTGCTGGCGTGGGACGGCTTCGACACCGTTTCCGTCTACTCCCGGGACGACCTGACCGCCCCCGCTGTCCGTACCGTGCCACTGGAGAACGACGGCAGGACGGCGCTGCTCGGCATGGTCGGCGACACGCTCCTCGTCTCCCGGTACGACTCCTCCCTGGGTGCCGTGGACGGCAACCTGCCCGTATGGCGGGTCGACTCGGTCGCCGCCGACGGCTCGACGACAGGAACCGTGCTGGCCCGGTCACGGACCTTCTCCGTCGCGGCCCCCACCCCCGACGGCGGGCTTCTGGTGCCCGGCAGCGGCCTCGACACCGCGGAGTGGGGAGTGAACCTGATCCGGGCGGGCTCCGACGGCACTCCCGTGGTCCAGCGGATCGCCGACTCGGAACTGCAGTCCGTGACCGATCCGGTGCGCCGACTCACCCTGGCCAACGGCCGGCTGACCGTGCTGGAACAGGACAGGGGACAGGACCGTACGTTCATGTACAGCCGGCCGGTCGACGTGGCCGGTGACACCCTCACGGTCGGCTCCCGCACCAACCACGGTACCGGCGGCGGATCCGAGATCGTGGCGACCGGAGACGGCCGTACGGTGGTCTGGAACCTGTGGTCCTCGGGCGCCGATCCCGTGCCCCGGGTCGTGCAGCCGACGGGCTCACTGCCCGGCACACCCGTCGACCCCTCGCACAACTACGTCCGTGTGATGGCCACCGCGGGCCGCCACGTCGCGATGGCCACCGATTCCACCGACGAAGCCGGGTCGCGGACGAGGGTGATCGACCTCGACTCGGGCCGCACGGTGCTGGTCCCGCCGCAGCACGGCATGACGATGTGGGGCACCACCCTGTGGATCCGCGACGGCAACGACAGCGCCGTACCGGTCGACGTACGCACCGGCAAGCAGGGTGAGTCGGTGTATTTCGGACGGGGATGTCTGCTGGAGGACCTGCAGGCCGTCGGACGCTGGCTGCTGTGGTCGTGCGTCGGATCGGGTGAGGCGCAGGGCGTCTACGACACCGTCAGGAAGACCAGCCTGACCCTCACCAAAGGAGCCTGGGACACCGCGGAACTCGGCGACGGCTTCGTCGTCACCGCCGGCGACGGCACTCTGAAGGTGACCGACGTCCGCACCGGCACAGCCGTGTCGCACACGGTGGAGGCCTCCCGGTCCTGGGAGCCCTGGGACGTGGACCCGCACACCGGCCTGATCGCCTACGTCGACGCCGGGAACAACACCCACCTCGTGCCCAGCGGCATCCCCGTATCGCCGCTCACCCAGCTCGACTCGTCCGTCGCCGCGTCGGCCGACGTGAAGGGCGGCGCCACGACCTGGAACCCCAAGTGGTGGCTGTCGAAGCCGGCCGCCTCCTGGAAGCTCGTGATCAGGAACAAGGCCACCGGCGCGACGCTCCGCACCCTGTCCGGCGGTACGGCACGTGGGGTGATCCCGGCGTCGTGGAACGGCAAGGACGGGGCCGGCCGGCTGGTGCCCAACGGGGCGTACACGTGGACGCTGACCGCCGTCCCGGCGGACGGGCAGGGTGCGACGCTGACGAAGACGGGCACGGTGAAGGTCACCGGCGCGGCCCCGGTCCGGCGGGACTTCTTCGGGTCGGACGGCTTCGGCGAGCTGCTGACGCTGAACGCCTCGGGCGGGCTGTCGTACCACTACGGAACCGGCACGGGAACCCTCACCGGGAAGCGGACGGGTTCCGGGTGGCCGGCGACGGTGCGGGCGGTGCCGTTCGGCGACCTGAGCGGTGACCGGTGCAACGACGTGCTCGTCCGGTTCGCCGACGGCACACTGCGCGCCTACCGGCCCGCGTGCGGGGCGGCACTGACCGCGTCGACCGCGTACACCTCGCTCGGGTCGGGCTGGAACCAGTACGACGTGCTGACCTCGCCCGGGGACGTCAGCGGTGACGGCCGGGCGGACCTGATCGCCCGCCAGGCATCGACCGGGGACATCTACCTCTACAGGGCGACGGCCACGGGGAAGCTCTCGGCGAGGCTGAAGGTCCACTCCGGGTTCAAGAGCTACAAGAAGGTCCTGGGTGCCGGTGACCTGAACGGCGACGGCCACGGAGATCTGCTGGCGCAGGACGGTTCGAACGAGCTGTGGCGCTACGACGGCACCGCGACCGGCAAGTTCAGGGCTCGGGTGAAGGTCTTCAACGACTGGGGCGCGTCCTACGACGCGATCGTGGGCGTGGGCGACATCACCGGCGACGGCAGGGCCGACCTCGTGTCACGCGACACCGCCGGCGCCCTCTGGCGCAACAACGGCAACGGCAAGGGCTCCTTCGGCGGCCGCACGAAGATCGCCACCGGCTGGCAGGGGTACAAGGGCCTGTTCTGAACCGGCCTTCGCCACCGCATCCCGGGCCCGGACGACGATGGTTCGTCCGGGCCCGTTCGTTCGCCGACGCGCGGAACGGTCGGCCACGCGCGCGGGCCTGCCGCTGGGGGAGACGGGCCGACCCCGGGTCCGCCCGTCCCGTCCGCTGCCGCCGCGACGTGCAGCCCTCCTCCTCCGGGCGCCCGCCGACTACGACACCGACGCGACCCTCACCCCCGACCGGCGGGGCTTGCGGGCCGTACGCCCTTCGAGCCGGTGCAAGGCGTTCCGGGCGCTGCCGGACGGCCTGCCGCTCCGACGCGCTGGGCGGGTACCCGCCGTCGTGCCCGTGGTGACCGTCGGACGCCGGTGGTGACCAGGCATCGGGCGGCGGTGAAGGCCGCGGTGCGTTTCCCGCCGGGGGAGGTGTGCCGGCCGGAGCCTGTGCCCGGAGGGTCCGCCGATCGCGGGGCGTGCCGTGACCGTCCTCGGCCCGCCGCTGAGACCGCCGACCGGGACGCACGCCGGAACCGGCGTGGTGGTGCTGTCGCTGCCACTGCCGCGCCCCGTGGCGAAGACGAACAGCCGCAGGACCAGGAAGCGGCCGAGACCGGCGAGGCCCGAGGCGCTGAGGTAGACGATCTGCTCGGTGAGGGCCGAGGGCGACGACTGGACCAGGTGCAGCAGGAGCATCGCCGCGCAGGTGACCACGTACGCCACGGCAGCCGAACCCGCCGACTGCCAGTGCTCGCGGCGGCCGGCGCGGCGGCCGGCCCCGAAGGTGAAGCGGGCGTGCAGCTCGGTGCAGAGAAGGGTGGAGGCGATGGTGATCACCGCGTTCGCCAGTCCCCAGGGCATCGACAGGGCCAGCAGCGTCACGGCGAAGCTGGAGAGGACACCGACACCGCCGCCGCACACCACGAACCGGACGAAGGAGGCGAGCGGACCGGGAGCGGTCGGGACCGCCGGGGTCCGGGGCGCTTCGTCCATGGCGGGTCTCCATCCGCTTCGTACGTGCGGCCGCGATGCCCGCGACGTGAATTTGCTTGACTTACTCAAGCATATCGAATTACTTGAGTTACGCAAGCAATATGGGGTCGAGTCGAGTGTTACGGGGATCACGCCCCGTCCGCCGCGGCTCGCGCACGAGAGCGGAAGGCGGACGCGGAAGTGCGGACGCGGACGTGGAAGTGCGGACGCGGACGCGAAGAAGCCGCCGCCCGCGGGTGCGGGCGACGGCTTCTTCGCGTGTTCGGTGGCTGAGGGGACGTAGGCCCTACGCCTTGACCGCGGCGACCTCCGCACCCTCCGGCGCCTCGACCGGGCTGTCCGGCGCGGCCCCCTGCGTGTTCTCACGTCGACGCGGGATGAAGGAGGCGAGCAGGAAGGCCAGCAGGGCGGCTCCGGCGCCGATGGCCATGACGACCTTGAAGCCGTTCTCCGAGGGCAGTGCCATGCCACCGAAGTCGGTGGTCATCTGGGCCAGGATCACACCGGCGAGGGCGCTGGCGAAGGAGGTGCCCAGGGACCGCATCAGGGTGTTGAGGCTGTTGGCGGCACCGGTCTGGGTGGGGTCGACGGCGCCCATGATCAGGGCGGGCAGCGCGCCGTAGGTGAAGCCGATGCCGGCGCCGATGACGCAGGACACCAGGATCAGGTGCCAGACCTCGGACATCAGGAGGAGGTTCAGTCCGTAGCCGCCGGCCACGATCAGGGCGCCGATCATCAGGGTGACCTTCGGCCCCTTGGCCTTGGTGATCTTCGCGGACACGGCGGACATGGCCATCATGACCAGGCCCTGCGGGGCCAGCACCAGGCCGACGGTCAGCATGGACTTGCCCAGGCCGTAGCCGGTCTGCTCGGGCAGCTGGAGCAGCTGCGGCAGTACCAGGGACATCGCGAACATCGAGAAGCCGAGCGCGATCGAGGCGAGGTTGGTGAACAGCACCTGCGGACGGACGGTGGTGCGCAGGTCGACCAGCGGCTGCGGGCTGCGCAGTTCCCACCAGCCCCAGGCCAGCAGGATCACGACGGCGGCGGCACCCAGGCCGAGGGTGGTACCGCTGGTCCAGCCCCAGTCGCCGCCCTTGGACACGGCCAGCAGCAGGGACATCAGACCGGCCGCGAGGCCGAGCGAGCCGACCAGGTCGAACCGGCCGCCGGCGCGCACCTTCGACTCCGGCACGATCAGCATGACCAGGACGAGGGCGACGACGCCCAGGGCCGCGGAGACCCAGAAGAGGATGTGCCAGTCCCAGTTGTCGGCGATGAACGCGGCGCTGGGCAGGCCCAGGGCGCCGCCGACGCCGAGTGAGGCGCTCATCAGCGCGGTGGATCCGGCCAGCCGGTCGGCGGGCATGACGTCGCGCATGATGCTGATGCCGAGCGGGACGACCGCTGCCGCGAGGCCCTGCAGGGCGCGCCCGATGATCATCGGGGTGAGGGAGTCGGCGAGCGCGCAGACCACCGAACCGGACACCAGCAGCACGATGCTGACCAGCAGCATCCGGCGCTTGCCGAACATGTCGCCGAGCCTGCCCACCACCGGTGTGGCGACGGAGGCCGCGAGCAGGGTGGCGGTGACCGCCCAGGCGGTGTCGGACGCCGGGGCGTTCAGGAGCTTCGGCAGCTCGGGAACGATCGGGATGACCAGGGTCTGCATCAGCGAGACGACGATCCCGGCCAGGGCCAGTACCGCCACCACGGCGTTCGGCCTCGGCGGAGCGGATGTTCCCGCTCCGGCGGGACGGGTAAGGGCGTTGGACATGGCGTCGGTCCTCCGTGGGGCGAGTCGTGGAATCGAGCGTCGAATCGAGTACCGAAGCGGGTACTGGATCGAGCCGAGGCATCAAGTTGCTTGACTTACGCAAGCATAAGAAGAATTACTTGACTTACGCAAGTTCAATGGGAGGGGGATGTGGTGGCCTGCGTCACAGTGCGGCCCGTTCGGCCTGGAGAGGCAGCTCGGCGACGACTCCGAAGCCGCCCCCGCCCCCCTGGCCGCGCTGCTCCGCACGGAAGCTCCCGCCGACGGAATGGGCCCGCTCGCGCATGCCGATGAGGCCGTAACCGCCGCTCGGGCAAGGGGAGTCGGGCGAGCCGGGGGAGCTGGGGGAGCTGGGGGAAGTGGGCGAGCCGGGTTTCTTCGCCGGTCCGTCGTCGGTGACGGCCAGGACGACGGACGCCGCGGAGTAGGTGAGCCGCACCTCGGCCGAACGGGCGGCGGCGTGCTTGGTGACGTTGGTCAGAGCCTCCTGAGCTATCCGGTACGCCGTGAGGTCCACGCCGGCCGACAGTGGCCGTGGCTCCCCCTCGACGGTGACGGCGACCGTGAGGCCGGCGTGCTGGAAGGAGGCGGCGAGTTCCGGCAGCCGGGCCAGTCCCGGAGTGGGTTCCATGGGCGGGTCCCGGTCGTCGGAGTTCCGCAACAGGCCGACGGTGGCCTTGAGTTCACGCAGGGCCGAGGAGGTGGTGCCGGTCAGTTCGGCGACGATCCGCGCCGCCTCGTCGGGCCGGGCGGGCAGCTGACGGGCGACGGCGCGGGCCTGGAGGTTGGCCAGCACCAGATGGTGGGCGACGACGTCGTGCAGGTCGCGGGCGATCCGCATCCGCTCCTCGGTGACCCGGTGGCGCGCCTCCTCCTCCCGGGTGCGTTCCGCGTGCTCGGCGCGCGCCCGGACCGCCTCCAGATAGGCCCCGCGCAGTCGGTTCGCGGTGCCCAGCGAGGTGGGCAGCAGCAGCCAGGCGGCGGGGCCGACCAGCTTGAGGACCAGCGGTTCACCGGCGGGGCCGACGACCAGCGCCGTGCTGACCAGCAGGGCGATGCCACCGCAGGTGAAGGAGTTGGCGGTCTTCCGGTCCGTACGCAGGGCCAGTGAGTGGAGCGCGACCATGAGTGGTCCGAGCAGCAGAATCGACAGAACGTGGCCCATGCCCGCCATGGCGGTGGCGCAGAGGACGGTCACCGTCACGGTGGTGCGTGGGTGGCAGCGATGCCACAGCAGCGCCACGCAGGAGACGCCCGTCAGCAGCGCGCCGGGCCACCACTGGAGTGCCGGGCCGCCCGGCAGCGTGAAGAGGCTGCCGGGAAAGGAACAGACGAAGACCGCGCCGGCGACGACCACGTCGACGGGGGCGGGACGTTCTACGGGGCTGGGCCGGTCGTGCAGCTGCCGCTGGAGGCTGCTGATCATGAGGAGAGCGGTTCCTGTCCGGTGCTGGAGGCGGTCCGGCGGCGGCGAGGAGGCGAACGGCCGCTTCCGGTGCGCCTGCGGATGGTGTCGACGGCGTCATGGGTGTCATCGGCGTCATGGGTGTCGCCGGGGCGGATGCCGGAGGGGGGCGTTCCGGTATCCGCCCCGGCGACTGCGCCGCCTCCGTCCCCACGGGTTCGGCGCGGCGGGACCCTCTCCGCTGGAGGTGGTCCCGGTCCGGGCGCCCGCGGCCGGGGAGGCCGCGGTGGCGTCACATGGTGGTGCGGTGGCCCCATCCGTGCCAGGCGGCGACGAGGGCGGCCACGCCCGCCGCGACCGCTCCGGGGGCGAGGACGCAGGTCAGGGCGATGGTCACGGTCGTACGCCGTTCATCACCTGGTCGGCCGGGCGGGAAGAGAGCGGGGACTGCCAGAGGGGCCTGACGAGTCCGCCGGTGCGGGGGGTCAGGGTCGGGACGGTGGTTGTGGTGGCTGTCAGGCGACCGGTGCGGCCTGCTTCGGCCGCCGCGTCGGGGGTGTGCGGCATGGGGGGCTCCTGGGTCACTTGTTGCTTGACTTAGGCAAACATAATGGAGTTACTTAAGTCAAGCAACCTTTTGGGAGTGCTCCCGACCGGTCGGGGTGGTACGCCGCCGGGAGGGCAGCACGGGGCGTCCCGCGAGGAGTTCACTCTTCCCCGGCGCCGCACGCTCTCGTAGAGTCCGGTCGTTGGAGACCGGCTCGGGGGGAGTGGCGGTTCTGTGGCTCGGAGTCGTGTCCTGCGGGTGATCCGCGGTGTCGGCTCGTTCCTGAAGGAACTTCTGGAGGAGCTCGTCGGCGAGATGGTGCTGACGGTGGCGGGCTGCTTGGCCGTGGTCGGTCTGGCTCTGGCGTTCGTGTGGGGATGGGAGCGCAGCCCACTCGTCACCGGGGGCGCGGGTGGCGCCTTGCTGGTCTTCCTCGGTTATGGCGGCTGGGAGCTGCTTCGCCCTGTCGGCCCAGGACGGCGCGGGCGGCTCGCCGGCGCAGCGGCTGCCGCGTTCGCCTTGGCCGCCCTGGTCATCGCCTATGCCTGGTCCTGCGCCTGCTCTTGAGCGGTCGGGTCGGCACGAGGTGCGGTGACATGAGGATCGGTGAACCGCTCGGTCACGCTGTCGGCCCGCCCGAGGGAGTTGCCTCGGGCGGGCCGACAGCGTGACAGGGGAAGGTCCGGCGGGCTCAGCTCACGGCGTACGCGTTGTACACCGTGGTTGTCGCGCTGTCGCCGTGGGTGTCGGTGACCGTGGAGCGCAGGCCGACCCGGCCGCCGGCGGCCGGGTTGTGGACGGGAACCGTCCACCTGCCGTTGGACAGTTTCGTGGCCGAGGCGTGCCAGTGGGCTCCGTTGTCCGTGGTGTACCAGGCGCGTACGGACTTCACACCGTCCGACAGTTGGCCCACCGTGCTGTCGCCGGTGCCGCTGCGCTGCATGCCGAGGACGACGGTCGTGGTCGCGCCGTGGGGTGCCTGGTTCCTGCTGTCGAGGGAGTTCGGCCAGAACCGGGTGATGTAGTCCCGGATCTGCTGGTTCTTGCCGGGGTCCGCGTAGAAGCGCAGGCTGAGGGTGGAGTCGGTCGACAGGGAACCGCCCGGCAGACGGCGGTGGCCGGTTTCGGTGAGCGTGTACCAGCCCGCGTCGGGGATCCGGGGCTGCGCGTCGATGTCGTCCGCCTGGGTGTAGCTGCGCGAGTAGAGCGTCTTGCCCGCGTGGGTCAGTTTCACCGTGCCGGTGGCCAGGATGCCGCCGGCCGTGAGGGTCGGGTCGGCGAACTGGTTGATGCTCCCGAAGTACAGCTGGTGGTACCAGGTGTAGGGCAGCGTTCCGCCGGGTCCCCAGACCGCGTGGCCCAGGTTCAGCGTGGTTGTTCTTCCGGCCGCGTACGTGTGGGACCCGCCGTAGACGAAGTCGTTGCTCTGCTGGCTCACGGTCCACTGGCCGGGCGGGACGTGGACGCCGAAGGAGTTCGGCAGGTCACGCTCGAACTGGAGCGTGTTCGTGTACATCGAGCAGGCGTCGCCGCTCGCCGACTGGTAGCCGAACGAGAACCGCGCCCGGCCGCTGTCGGGGCCCGAACGGGCGGTCACCTTGAGGGTGGTCAGCCCGGTCCTCCTGAGCGTCGCGGAGACGCCGGACGGCACGCCGTTCCGGTGCGTGGCGGACGCCAGCCAGAAGTCCCCGCCGGTCGTCGAACGCGACTGGTACGCGGTGCTGTAGGCCAGCTCGTACGCCTTGTTGCTCGTCGGGATGACGTACAGGTGGCCCGACTCCGCCGAAGTGCCCATGGCGGCGGGGCCGTTGTCGGTGGCGCAGACGTACGCGCCGACCATGTGGTCGTACGCGCTGCCCGGGTTCGGGCTGAGCGCGACCTTGACCTGGCGGCCCACCCGCGCGTCGAACGTGGTCTTCGTGGCGCCCGAGACCTTCACACTGTGGCCGCCGACGACGCCGTTGTCCTGGGCGTCGTTGAAGGACGTGGCGAGTTCGTAGGTGCCGTTGGGCAGCGACGCCGCCTTGTTGCTCTCGATGTAGCGGAAGTCCAGCGTCTTCGTGTTGTAGACCGCGACCTGGGCGTAGACCGCCTTGCCGCTCCGGTCCAGCGTCCTGACGGTGAGCGAGCCCTTGGTCACGGCCGACGCCGTGGAAGCGCCGGTCAGGAGAAGCGGCGCGAGTACGGTGACGACACTCGCGACGAGTGCGGTTCTCCGCATGGAACCCCCCATGGACGAACGGAACGGTGAGTCGCCGTTCCGCGCGAGGGGCGCGTCGCCATCACCGGCGCCCCACGCTTCCTCAGGAAGGGGCCGAGTTGGTTCACGAGCAGGTTGATCATGGCTAAAAAATGAACCACGCCCCCGCAAAGACCGCGCCGACAGCCACTCCGGACCCAGCCGCCGAAGCCGGTGGAGTCGCGAGGGCTTCAATCCATGAGTCTGGGTACCCGAGGTCGTGCGGAAGACCGCCAATGCCCGCCAACACCTCAAATGAGGAGGAAAGCATGAGCATGGTCAAGGAAGCAGTGGACGTCGAAGTTCCCGTCCACACCGCCTACAACCAGTGGACTCAGTTCGAGGAGTTCCCGAAGTTCATGGAGGGCGTCGAGGAGGTCAAGCAGCTGGACGAGCGCCACAACCACTGGACCACCAAGATCGGTGGGGTGAAGCGCGAGTTCGACACCGAGATCGTCGACCAGCTCCAGGACGACCGGATCACCTGGCGTTCCGTGGGCGGCGACACCCAGCAGCGCGGCTCGGTCCGGTTCGAGCGTCTCGACGACACGCACACCCGCGTGGAACTCACGATGGAGGTCGAGCCCACCGGCATGGTCGAGAAGGGCGCGGACGCGCTCGGCATCATCGACCGCCGGGTCAAGGGCGACCTGCACCGCTTCAAGGACTACGTCGAGGAGCACGGCGGAGAGACGGGCGCCTGGCGCGGACGCATCCGGCCCGGAGACCCGGGCGCCACTGAGACGCCTGGGACCACCGGGACGCCGGGAACCACCGGGACGACCGGTATGCCCGGTGCTCCCAACACTCCCGGGACCCCTGGTACCGCTGGGTCTCCTGGGACGTCCGGTATCCCCGGCGCTCCCCACACCCCGGGTACCCCCGGGACGCGTGGTACGCCGGGCACGCCCGGCACCCCCGGTCCGCTGATCTGACCGCTGGGGCCTGACCCCGCAACACCGATGGGCGCCGTACGCGGCGCCCATCGGTTTGTTCGATCGCTCCGACGGGTGGGGGACGGGCAGCCCGCTGCCCGTCCACGAGCACCCCCTGACAGCAGGCGTGACGGGCTACGGGCATGCCGAAGTCGATGGCCCGGACATGGATCCGCCGAATGGTGGGAAACTCTGACAAGCGCCGATCCATCATTGGGGTGGTGGCCGTCCGGGGGGACCTGCTCATGAGCCAAGCGGAGCTGTCGGGCGTGGCGGTGGCCGCCGCGGCAGGGGTGTACGTCGCCCTGGCCGTGCTGTGGCAGGTCCGGGACCGTGCCGACCGGGCTGCCGCCGCCCACCTGGACGCGGTGATCATCGACCCGTACCACGCGGTCGCCACAGCCGGCCTGCCCGAGGACGCCGACCGGGCCGCTGCGGCCGAGCTGCTGCTGGCCGGTCTGGTGCGGGTGGGCGAGGAAGGGGAGCTGTCGCTGACAGGCAAGGGCCGGGGCCCGGTCGGCGGGACACCGTCGCACCCCGTCCCCGCCGCCCTGCTGACGACCCTCCGGCGCCGCGCGGAACCCGTCGCGTTGCACCTGCTCCACTGGGACGGGGAGCACGGGAGGCAGCGTGACGCCTTCCTGCGCGCCGAGGACGCGAAGGTGCCGCGCTGGTCCGCCCGCACCAAGGACGCTCTGGGCACGTCGGCCATTCTGACCGCCCTGCTGCTCGCCCTCTGGTTCGCCGTCCAGTCGGTGTTCCTCCGGGACTTCACCTCGTCCGGCGTCTGGAGTATCGTCCTCGCGGTCCTCTTCTGCTTTCTGCTGTGGCTGATGCTCGCCGTGCCGCTGGGATGGGTGGCGTTGCGGTGGTGGCCCGGCAGGCACGACCGCTTCCGGGAGCACTGCCGCGATCTGCCGCCGCACCCGGCCGAACTCGCTCTCGACCCGGTGCGCGCCGAACGGTTGAAGCGGGGCACCCGGGACCCGAGGTGGGAGCGGGAGGCCAAGGAGACATGGGTGGACAGCGGGGGAGCGTTCTGAGTCCGGAACCCGGACGGTGATCCAGCCATCTTCATCTGTCGGGGGCCCCTGACAGGTCTTGCACAGGTTTTCTTCATGGAGGAGAAAGCTGCCCTGAAGCGTGATCAGTAACTGATTGACAGAAGTCCGGCAAATCGAATGGAAACCCACATATGCCGCCACGAGTGTTTGAGCGAATACATCGAGGAGCCGTGTTCTCGACGGTCTCGATGTGGCGGCGACCGTCAGCCGGGCTCTGGGCCGCGGCGGGTGTGGCGGGCCTCGGATTCCTTGTCGCGCTGGAGATCGCCGCGCGTCACTACGGCCTGCCGGGGCCGATCACCAACCAGGCGCGAGAGGTGGTGTTCACCCCCAAATCGGGGCCCCTGCTCTACGCGAGCATGGCGTTGACGATGGTGGTGCTCACCTGGCGGGAGCGGTTCATCGCGGCCGGAGTCGCGATCGGCATCGACGTCGTCCTGCTGCTGGTGAAGGTGGCGGTCGGCGCCAGGGTGGGCGGCCACTGCTTCGGCAACGGCGCCCTGTGGGTGATGCTGGGCTGTGCGGTCATCGCCGTCACGCGCCGCACCGGCCAGGAACGGATCCTGCTGCTGAAGGGCGTCGGGCTCGGCCTGTTGCTGGTGGCCGGCCGCAAGGCGGGCGACACCTGGCTGCTGATCACGTCGAAGACCCGCCCGACGGTGCTCGACCAGTACGTGGCGACCGCCGATCACGCGCTGGGCGATCCGTCGTGGCTGGTGGGCCGGATGGTCAGGGCCACGGGCCCGATCGGCACCCACCTTCTCGACTGGGTCTACATCCAGCTCGCGGTGGCCGCGGTCTGTGTCGCGCTGTACCAGCTGCGCAACGTGGTCGCCGAGGGCCGTTTCCCGCGCCATCACGTGGTGCGCACCTTCCTGGCGATCGGCCTTCTCGGGCCGGGCATCTACATGATCTTCCCGGTGGTCGGACCGGTCTTCGCCTACGGTCCCGGCGCCTTCGGCACCGGCGGCGGACACTGGGCGGTGGCCGAGCTGTGGCCGAACACGCCACTGCCGATCACCACCCCGAACCCGATGCCGTACGACGGGATCACCCCCCGCAACTGCATGCCCAGCCTGCACACCGCCTGGGCCACCGCGATCTTCGTCCACTCCCGCCAGGGCCCCCGGTTCCTGCGGTTCGCGGGCACGTTCTGGCTGGTCGCGACGCTCACCGCGACGCTGGGCTTCGGCTACCACTACGGCGCGGACCTGGTGGCCGGCGTGGTGTTCGCGCTGACGGTCGAGGCGGCTCTGCGCGCGCAGGCACGTGGCTGGGACCGGTCGGCGACCTGGCTGGTCGCTCACGGCGCGACGGTCTTCGCCGCGCTCCTGGTGTCGTACCGCTATCTGTCGACGGAGATGGCCGAACATCCGTGGGTGTTCGGACCACTGATCATGCTGGCGATGGTCTCGGTGATCGACGGCTACATACGGACCACCAGAAGGTGGGAACCGGCGTGCGCGCCGACTCGGCGACCGGAACGGCGGCTCGAACTGGTCTGACGCGCGCCGGCTCATGTGCTCCCGTCCGCTCCGGCCGGCTGCCGCCGCGGCGGACGTCACCTGTGAACGGGGCTCCGGATGAGAGCCCGGCGCACGCCGCAGGTCCTTCACAGCAGGGCGCTGGCGCGTCGATGGCCGGGGATGCTCAGCCACCAGGCCGCGGCCGTCCGCGCCCCCGGCAGGAAGTCGGCCCCCGATCTGACCGTGGCGAGCAGGTCGTCGCGTGACGCCATGCCGAGCGCGTAGACGAGGCTCTCCAGGGTTGCCGCGGTCACCGGGTCCCGGTCGGTCAGCCACACGGCGTGGTGATGGGCGACGGCGTCCCGCAGGAAGTCGCCGGTGGAGCGGTCGGCCGCCACATGGCCCAGGCCGCGCACCGCCGCGTACGCGGTGAAGCGCGGCACCCCCGGTGTCACGGCCAGCCACTGAAGCAGCCCGCGGTGGCGGTGGTCGCCGAGCACGCGCAACACCTCCAGCAGCGGAACCGCGAGCTCCTCGTCCCGGATGGCCATCGGCCGCACCAGCTCCGCCACGAGCGCGTCCGCCAGCGTCGAGCGGTACGGGGTGGCCGCGAGCAGGAACGAGGCGTAGAGCCTGACGTCGAAGAGCGGACTGGCCAGCGCCTCGGTGACCAGGGCGGCCGGTGTCGCGGGGTCGCACCCCTGGCCGAGTTCCACCGCGCCCAGACGCGCGGTCACCCGGCGGACAGCCGCCGCCACCGGCGCCCCGGCGGCCGGACCGGTGCCGCCCGGGTGCCGGACGGCCCGTCTGCCCGCGAGCGGGCCCCCGCCGCGGCGGCCGAGCACCGTGCGGGCGAACTCGGGGTGCGCCGTGGACAGGTGGCTGCGCAGCGGCTCGATCTGGTCGCCGAGCGGTCCGGCGCCGGTGCAGTCCCGCACCGCCCGTACGAGAGTTGACAGCTGCCGTTCGTCGAAGTGCCGGTAGTCGACCTTGCGGAAGCACGCCATGACCGCGCCCCTGTGCGCCAACGCGCCGCTGGGATCGGTGAGTTCGCGCAGTACCTGGTCGGCCGCCGCGGGGTGCCCGCAGTTGTCCAGGGCGCAGACGATCTCCGTGGCCGTCAGCCGTGCCCGTCCGGCGGCCATCACTCCGCACACGGCGATGACCGTACGGCCGCCCCGCCGGTGGTTCAGCAGCCGGTTGAGCGACTCGAAGCGGAGCATCCACGGCAGGTCGTCGGCGATCACCATCTCCTCGACGAGCCGCTCGGCCAGCCGTGACCAGGTGCCGGACGGCATCAGTACCGCGTCGGGCGCCGCGCACAGCCCGTCCACCAGCTGGTCCCAGTCGTCACCGGTCATCACGTCCCCGGACACCGCCTGCTCCAGCAGGTCCTCCAGGTGCCTGGCTGCGGGGGCGACCGGGTCGACGTCGAGGATCGGGCCGGGCGCCCAGTAGCGCCGGACCGTGCGCGCGGTGGCGGTGAGCAGGTTGCGGGGAAGGCCGAGCAGCTCCTCGTATCGGCGAACAGCGTTCCAGGGAACGGGAGTTCTTCCGGTCTCCCAGCGCGAGACGGTGCTGACGCTCACCTCGCGCCCGTACGACCCGCCGTGAAAGGCCGCCGCGAAGGCGGGCAGGGACCTCAGCGGTTTCTCCTCGGCCAGCAGGCGGTTGACCCGTAACAGCCACGCCGTGCGGGCCCGCCGCCCCAGCCCCGCACCCGTGCCGTCCGCCGCACGCGTGTTCATGCGGTCAGTGTGGCAGGAGTCGGACGACGCGTCGGCAAGGATGACAAATCCCGCTGACATACCCGAATCCGCGCGCTCCGAAGACCCTCCTTGCACCGTCCAACGAGCTGTGCAACGCACCGGGGCCCGGTCCCTCCGAAGCGGTACCAAAGAGGGAACCGGCCTGTGCGGACGGGCAATCGGGGTTACGTCAGGGGAGGGGACCGATGGAAACGGTGCTGGCACTCGGGCACGTGATCGGGGTGGCGATCGCGCTGTGGACCTTCAACGCACGGGCGGGAGGCTCGTTCTGGCACGGTGTCCCGCCGGCGCTGATACTGATCAGCCCGGAGTGGTTCCTGGTCAGCGCCGGCAAGGCCATCGGCTGGGAGATCACCCTCGCCGTATGGCTGCTGAGAGGGCAGCCGTCGTCGCCGTGGGGCGTGCGGCGCGGCAGCCGTTCGGGCCGGATCAGCCGGCTGAGCCCGGCCGAACGCGCCGCCCGCGAGCGTGAGATGAGGCCGGCGTGAGCTATACCCGGGACAAGGACGTCTACTGCGGCGACCGCCGGTGCCGCAAGAAGGTGCGGGCGGTCCGCTGCCCGCGGTGCGACGGAAAGGTCGGTCCCTGGACCACCTGCCGACGCTGCGGCGGTTCCGGCTACGTCTGCGCGAACTCCACGGACGACCACCACGCCAACGTCGGCTGAAGCGAGGGAAACCCGATGGAGATCCTGAAGAGGCTGCTGGCGCCGAGAGGCCTGCCACCCACCAAGGACGGATACCAGGCGCCCCCGGACGCCCTCGCCGAGGGCTGGGTGTGCGACGACCCGGACTGCGGGGAGGCGGGGTACTTCGCCGCTCCGCAGTCCGGTATCCCGCGCCGCTGCCAGGTGTGCGGGAGCGGCACGTATCCCCGTCACGCCTGGCCGTGGCAGCACGGTGAGCGCCGGGCGGAACTCGACGCCCTGCTCGACGAGGCGGAGCGGAAGGACGACGAGATCCTCGCTGTGCTCGTCCGTTTCCATCTGCTGACCTGGACCTTCGAGGACCACCTGATGAACGGTCACCGGCGGGACGCCGTCATGGCCCTGCGCGACATCGACGCGCGGCTGCGCGAGACGATGAGCGGGGACCGTTACTTCACCGAGGGCTCGTACCGCTTCGCCCTCGTCCTGGGCGCCCTGCGCAGCGGTGACCCGGACATCGCGCTGCGGGTCCTGGAACCCTGGGTGGCGCTCGCCCGCGAGCAGGGCCCGGGGTACGGCACCGACCTGGAGTCGGACAACGCGAGCCGCACCGACTACCGCTGTCTGGTGAGCGCCTGCGTCGAGTGGCTGCGGGACGCGCGGACGGCGGCCGATCCGCGGTACGGGACGGTCGTGGGCTGGGTCCTGGACACGGCACGGGCCCCGCACGTGAGGAACTGGCTGACCGCCGACCACGACGCGGCGCTGACCGTCCTCGATCCCCGCTGGGGGTCGGGTCACTGACGGCGTGGAGGGTCCTCGCCGTACCGGGACGGGATCCGTGGTCGCGAGCCGTACGGGGGTCGGGCTCGCGGCCGCGGATCCTGCGTGCCCGGGGCCTCTGGAACAAGTGGGTGTACAGGTTCCGTACGATTTCGAACACGAATATCTGTTCGCATGCCATCATCGCGGAACAGGCGAAGTGATCACCCGGGGGAACCGTCCGATCCGTTTTGCCATGCCGTGCCGCCACCGATACTGCCCCGGGCCCGAGGAAGGATGACGCCCCGCATGGGCAGAGCCGTTCCCCCGCAATCCCGTGGCCGGACGCCGCACCGGCTGCTGTGGCCGGTCACCACGGCCGTCGCCGGAGCCGCGCTCGTCGCCGGTACCGTGCAGACCCCGACCCGGGACCGGCCCGACGCCGTGCCGATCGCGGCAGTGAGCTGCGCCGACGGTGTGTGGAAGGCCGACTACCACGCCAACACCACGCTCACCGGCACACCCCGAAAGTCACTGTGCGACAAGGCCGTCGGCGAGAACTGGGGCAAGGCCCACCCCGCCGGGATCTCCCTGCCCGACGACCGCTTCGGCGTCCGCTGGACGATGCGCCGGAACTTCGGCGGGGGCGGACCCTTCCTGCTGACGACCGCCGCCCAGGACGGTGTCCGGGTCTGGATCGACGGCAAGCGCCTCGTCGACCTGTGGCGGGACTACACCGCCACACAGCGGGCGAGCGTCAAGGTGACCGTGCCCGCCGGGACGCACACCGTGCGGGTCGACTACGCGGCCTTCACCGGCTCGGCCAACGTCTCCGCGGGCCTTGCCCCGGCCACGCCGGACAAGGTGGCCCCGCTGGCCCCCGCCTCCGTGAAGGCGGTACCCGGTGACGGCAGGGCCACTGTCAGCTGGGCGCGCAACTCCGAGGCGGATCTGGCCGGTTACCGCGTCTACCGCTCCACCAGCACCCCCGTCGCGATCGACACCGCGCACCGGATCAGCGGCGCCGGTCCACTGACCGGCGCCTCGTTCACCTCGACCGGACTGCGCAACGGCACCAAGTACTGGTTCGCCGTCACCGCCGTGGACCGCGCAGGCAACCAGTCCCGCGCCTCGGCGGGCGTCCCGGCCGTCCCGGCAGACACCACCCCGCCGGGCGCCCCGGACCTCCTGGGGGCCGACGGCTACGGCGACATCGACCTCAACGGCGACGGCGTACCCGACCCCGACGACGACCTCGGCGAGAACCACCTGAGCTGGGGCCCGAGTCGGGACGACGACCTCAGCACCCGGGACGCCTTCGCCGGCTACCACGTCTATCGCGCCGCCGCCCCGGCAGGCCCCTGGACCAGGATCAGGAGCGCCGACGCGCGAGTGGTCCAGGACAACGCGTACGCCGACAAGGACGCCCCGATCGGCGTCACCGCGTACTACCGGGTGACGGCAGTCGACACCGCCGGCAACGAGTCCGCCCCGGCGACCACCGAGCCCGGTGAGTACGCCTCGACCGTCGCCTCCGCGCTGCGCCCCGACACCGGGCTGTACCCGCCGCTCCGGCCCACCGGGCTGACAGGTGAACTCGCCGACGGCTACGCCCTGTTGGACTGGGCCGACAACCCGGTCGGCAGCCCCGTGCACGGCCCGACCGCCGGCTACCAGGTGCAGTCCGCCTCCTCGGCCTCCGGCCCCTGGATCCTGCGCGTCGGTGAGGACCCGCCCCTCGCCTCGTCGGAGTTCACCGACGGCGCCGCCCTGCCCGTGGGCGGCGCCCGCCACTACCGGGTGCGCGCAGTCGGCAAGGTCGTCGACGCGGACACCCCGCGCACGTACTCGGCTTGGACCGAGCCGGTCGCCGTCAGCCGTCCGCTGCCGCCGGACACCACTCCGCCCGCCGCGCCCGGCGTGCCCGAGGTCACCGCGCCCGAGGGCGGCACCACCGCCACCCTGGCCTGGACCACCCACGGCTGGCCCGGCTACGAGCAGGACTTCGCCGGTTACCAGGTCACCCGCGGCGACACCCCCGACGGCCCGTTCACCGACTCCGGGGGCGCCCGCACACCCCAGTGCGCCGCCGTGCCCGACACCGAGGAGCAGGTCCGCTGCATCCTCACCGACGGTCCGATCGCCGCCGACGCCACCCCGTACTACCGGGTCGTCGCGGTCGACCAGCTGGGCAACCGCTCCGCCGGCACAGTCGTACGGCTCAAGCGGCCGGTCCCGCCGGCGTCCAAGCCGCCCACACCCACCGGGCTGACCGCCGGCCGGGTCGACGGCGGCCTCCTGCTCGACTGGAACGACTCCCCGCTGCCCGAGATCCGCGCCTACTACCTGTACCGCACGACCTACGGCGGCGCGTGCGACACGGACGGCTTCACCTTCGAGACCGTCAACTCGCGCTACCTGGACACCGCCCCGAACCCCAGGGCCCGTTACTGCCTGACGGTGCGCGACTTCGACGACAACTACAGCGACCCGGTCTGGATCGACGTGTCCGACGAGCCCGCCCCCGCCCCGCAGCCACCGGAGATGCCGACCGCGGAGGGCACGTCCGACGGCATCCGGCTGACCTGGCCGGGCTACGACCCCGCCGTGGTCCGCTACGAGATCTGGCGCCGCACCGAGCCGGACGCCGTGTCCGTCAAGGCCGCCGAGATCCCCGCGACGACGTCCCCGGACTGGACCGACACCGGCGCCCCGGCCGGAGTGCCCTCCTGCTACCGGACCGTCGCCGTGAACACGGAGGGCAGCCGCTCGGAGTTCTCCGAGGACCGCTGCGCGGTGCGCCCGTACCCCGAGAACACCGTGCGTCCCGGCCGGCCCGAGGGTCTCGCGGCGCGGCAGGACGGCAACGACGCGGTGCTGTCCTGGCAGCCCGTCCCCGGCGCCACCGGCTACCTCGTCCACCGCTACTGGGGCGACGCGGCCAACCCCGGTGTCCGGGTCCAGGACCAGCCCGTGACGGCCACCACCGTGACCGACACCGCCGCACCCTTCACCTCCTCCAACGCCTTCTACGCGGTGGTGGCGGTGGACGCCGCCGGGGTGCGTTCCGAGGCGGCGGTACTGCCGTGGGTGGGCGACGGCTACGGCGCCTCCATGACCCTGGCGGCGAGCGGTTCCGCGGACGGGGTGCTCCTCACCTGGTCGTGGTTCTGCCCGACCGAATGGTGCTCTCCCCTGGCCTCGTTCACGGTCGACCGCTGGAACCCCGCCACCCAGGTGTGGGACGAGCTGACCTCGGCCCTCCCCGGCTCCGCCGTGTCCTACCTGGACACCGCGGCACCGGCCGGGACCACCTCGTACTACCGGGTGCTGGTCTACGGCCAGGACGGCGACATACCCGGGCTGATGGGATTCGGAGCGGTCCCGGGCACCCGCCCGGCGGCATCTGACGCGAACTGACGCTCCACCGCCCCACGGCCCTCGGTCTCTGTCACGGGGCCGGCAGGCGCAGCGCGAGGAGGGCCACGTCGTCGGTGCTGCCGGGTGGCATCCGGGCGAGGAGCTGGTCGCACAGGGTGTCCAGCGGTGCGTGGGCGAGCGCCAGGGCGTGGCGGCGCAGTCGGCGCATCCCGGTGTCGAGGTCGCTGCCGGGGATCTCGATCAGGCCGTCGGTGTAGAGCAGCAGGGTGGAGCCCGGCGGCAGGGGCTCGGTGGCGGTCGGCCGGCTCTCGCCGCCGCCGTGGTGGGTGCCGAGGAGGAGGCCCTGTCCGGCTTCGAGATACCGCGCGTTTCCGCCGGGGGTCAGCAGGAGCGGCGGCGGGTGGCCGGCGCTGGTCCACCGCAGGGTCCAGGGGCCCGTGTCCGGGTGTCCCTCCACCCGGGCGAGGACGAGGGTGGCCATGGGGACGGTGGTGATGGCGGGCATCGCGTCATCGAGGCGGTCGACGACGGTGCCCGGCGGTCCGGAGCGGTCCCAGGCCAACGAGCGCAGGATGCCGTGCAGTTGGGCCATTCCGGCCGCCGCCGTCAGATCGTGGCCCACGACGTCGCCGATGACCAGCGCGAGCGTGCCGTCCTTCAGCTCGAACGCGTCGTACCAGTCGCCGCCGACCTGGGAGCCGACGGGGGCGGGCTGGTAGCGGGCGGCCAGTCGCAGCCGGCCGGGCTGGGGCAGCGGGGCGAGCAGGTTGCGCTGCATGGCCTCGGCGACGGCGCGCTGGCGGCCGAACCGCCGGGCGTTGTCGATGACCAGGCCGACCCGTCGGCCGATGTCGCTCACCACTCCGAGGTCGGCGTCGTCGAAGGGGTGCGCCGGGTCGGTGCGCACCACCGTCAGGGCGCCGGTGATCTGCCGCTCGGGGCCGGAGCCCAGCGGCACCGTGATGGCGGACGTCGCGCGCACGGCCCGCAGGAAGTCGCTGTGGACGGCGGCCAGGCCGGAGCCGGGCGGTGCGGCGGCCGGCTCCGCCACTTCCTGCCGTACGGGATCACCGCCGTTCAGCACCTGGACGAGGGGTGACCGGTCCTCCTCCCCGGCCTCGGGAAGGCGCTCGCGCCCGCCCTCCAGCGCGGCGTCCCGGCCCGCGGGCCCGGTCACCGCCACCCGGTGGATCCGCCCGGAACCGGTCCGCAGGTCCACCGCCGCCCAGTCGGCGAGACGGGGGACCAGCAGCCGGCCCAGCCGGGCGAGCGCCTCGTCGGTCTCCAGGGTCTGGCCCAGTACGTCGGTGATCTCCGCGACCAGCGTCAGCCGCTCGTTGAGATCCTCCAGGGCACTCGTGTACGCCGCGCCCTCCCGGCGCACGCCCGGGTCGCCGGTGCTGTCGGTGCCGTCGGTGAGCAGCACGGCCATGCCCTTGAAGGAACCGTCGTCCACCAGGGGAGAGGCGGACCAGGAGATCGTGACCAGTCGGCCGTCACCACGCAGACAGCTGTCGCCGTCACCGCGTGCGGGACCCTTCTCGGCCAGCGCCCGGAGCAGCGGACACTGCTCCCGCAGAGGCGTGCCACCGGTCGCGTCCCGGTGCAGCAGCTCGTGCGCGTCCTCCCCGAGTACCTCGGCGGCCGTACGGCCCAGCAGCCGCTCGGCGGCCGGGTTGACCGCGTCGATCCGGCCGGTCGGGTCGACCACCATCAGGGCTGCGCTCAGCCGCTCGACGACCTGTCTCCAGAACTCCGGTCCGGCCGCAGGCCGTGACCCCGACTCGTCACCCGCACCGGGCACCGTACCCTCCACCACGCCGCCCTCGAGTCAGGGCGGCCTCGCACCGAAGCCCGCGGGCGCGTCAGGGGAAACCGCCGGACCAGTGCCGATGGCCCCCCGACAGGAACCCGGCCGCGTGGCCGGCACGACGATCCGTCCGGCCACGTCCCGGGTTCGCCCCCACCGTACGGCTTCACGGTCAGCGGACGGGCCGCCGCCTGGCACGCCGGGACAGCCGCGCCCCGAAGAAGAGCAGGTCGGCGACGAAGATCACGATGCCGATGGCCAGCAGATATCCCAGGCCATGAGCTGCCACGCCGATGATTCCCAGGACGACCGCCACCAGGACCAGCAGAAGGAAGAGCGCCATCATCCGGTCCATCTCCTCTGTGCGGTGTGCGAAGGATGCGAAGTGCACGTGTGTTCAGCGGCGTGCGAGCTGACGTTCGCCCCCTGCTCCGGGCTGGTACTCCATGCCGTAGTGCTTGAAGATCTCCGCCTCCCGCTCGGCGGGGAGCACGTCGTCGGTCCCGATCGACGGGGCATTGCGCACCTGTGACTTGGAGTAGGAGACCTTGACGTAGCCCGGTCCGAGGACCACGTCGTCGAGGGGGACGAAGACCAGCCGGTGGCGGGTGGGCAGCCCGGTCCGGACGGTGGCCATGGCCGGTTCGTCGGTGGCGGTGTCCACGTAGACCGCTTCGAGCATGCCGATCCTGCGCTGTTTCTCGTCGATCACTTCGTGATTGCGCCATTCGCGGATGTCGGCTGAACGGATCATGCCCTGCTCCCTGTCTGCGCGCTCCGGCGGCTGGTGCGACGGCCTGACCTGGGCCCGAGCACCTGACCATGCCGACCCACTTGTCATCGTATGACCGAAACAAGTCCCCGGCATCGAGTACTTCATGCCGCGATCGGCGTGCGAATGTCTCCCGGAGCGGAACTCCCCGGGCGCTGTCAGCCGCCCGCGGAGTCCAGGGCCGACTGGAGTGACCGGCGGTAGCCGTCGCTGGTGTAGGTGGCTCCGGAGACGGTGTCGATGTCGGCGCTCTGGGCGGTGAGGGCCTCCCTGGTCAGCTGCGGGACGGCGTACGCGTTGATCTGCTGGTCCCTCGGGTTCTCCTGCGGATAGGTGATCGCGGTGACGTCGGTGAGCTTCCCGTTCGTCAGTGTGGCGCGGACCTGGACGGGGCCGTAGCGCGTCTGGACCGGGTCGCCGGTGAGGGTCCGGGTGCCGGTGGCCGAGCCGCTCGATCCGCCCGACCCGGTTGCTCCACCCGACGGGCTCGGACTGCCGGACGGTGCCGGGGAGTTCGCCGACCCGATGGCGACCGCCGGTGTCGTGTGCGGCTTCAGCGACAGCAGCAGCACCATCCCGGAGACGGTCGCGGCGCTCGCCAGGGCGATGCGGCGCAGTGGACGGTTCTTCCTCAACGTGTGCAAGAGGGCCTCACAGCTCGAAGGACTCGTGGTGGATACGGCGGTCGGGGACCCCGGCGGCGCGCAGCGCCTCGTACAGGTCCCGGGCGAATCCGTACGGGCCGCACAGGTACACGTCGTGGGCGTCCAGGTCGGGCACGGCCGCCCGCAGGGCGGGGGCCGAGAGGTCCGGGCGCCGGCCGTCCGGGCCGTTGAGCGCGTAGAGCACCCTCGCCCCGCGCCACCGTGCGACGGCCTCCAGTTCCCCGCCCAGGGCGAGGTCCTCGTTCGTACGGGCGCGGTAGAGGAGGGTGACGTCGCCGGGCAGCGTCTCGAACAGGGCCCGCAGCGGGGTGATTCCGGCGCCGCCCGCGATCAGCAGGGACCTGTGCGAGGTCTGCCGGTCGGCGGTCAGCGCCCCGTAGGGGCCCTCCGCCCAGACCCGGGTGCCCGGCCGGAGCAGGGACACGGCGGCACTGTGGTCGCCGAGCGCTTTGACGGTGATGCGCAGCAGACCGGGGCGCGGCGGCGCCGACAGGGAGTACGGCGTGGAGGTCCAGCGCATGCCCTCGGTGAGGAACCGCCAGCGCAGGAACTGCCCCGGCCGTACGCCCATCTCGTCCAGTCGCCGACCGGCGACGACGACGGAGTACACGCCGGGCGCCTCCCGGTGCACGGAGTCGACGCGCAGCCGGTGCCGCAGGTTGAGCCGTACCGGGGCGAGGATCCGGAACCACACCACCAGGGCGGCGACGCCCAGGTACAGCGTGTACCAGGCGGCCTGGGCCGCACCGTTGCCGGTGAAGTCGGAGCCCAGGGCGAGCTGGTGACCGAAGGCGAGGAAGACGGCGGCGTACGTGAGCAGGTGCAGGTAGTACCAGAACTCGTGGGCGACCCGGCGGCGCACCGCGCCGGCCGAGACGATCCCGACCGCGAACAGGACGACGGTGCCCGCGGTGGCCTTGAGCATCTCCGGGTAGTCCAGGACCACGGTGAGCGCCTCGTCCAGGAACGAGGAACCGTCCTGGGCGGCGTACCCGAGCAGGATCAGCACGATGTGCGCCACCAGCAGACAGACCGTGTAGCGGCCCGCCCTCGCGTGCCAGCGCGTCACCCGGTCCGCCCCGATCCGCCGCTCCAGCAGCGGAACGCGGGCCATCAGACCGACGAGGACGGCACAGGCGTACCCGCACAGCAGTCCCGCGATCCGCCCGGCTCCCGTGAGCCGGCCGGCCGTGCCGACGACCGACCCCGTGTCGTGCCACCACAGGGCGACCACGGCGGCGGCGCCGGCCCACAAGGCGGCGAGCACCGGCCCGGCGGGGGAACGCCGGGGCGCGGGCGGCGCGGGGGCGACCCTCCGTTGCGCGTACGCCGTAGTCATCCGCGTGTCCCTTCGGCTGTCCGTCCGTACGTCCCGTTGGGCGTCCGGGAGGACACCGTGCCGACGCAACCTCTGAGCCCGCTCTCAGCGCATGGCCCGCTGGACGGCCGAACCCGCAGGTGGGAAGGGCGGTCGGGGGTCCGGGGCCATCGCGGACGAGGAGTCGACTCAGAGGGAACTCAGAGGGAACTCAGAGGTCGGGAACGCGGCAGGGGACGCGGTGGGACCGCATCCTGGTAACCGAGATGAACGCTCCCCGCCCCCGCGGCTTCGGCCGCCCCGCGCTGACCCGGACCGACGGCACCCCGCTCCGGGTCCTCGTCGTCGACGACGACCCCGACCTCGCGGAGGTCCTCTCCGGCGCTCTGCGCTACGAGGGCTGGCAGGTCCGCACGGCGGGCGACGGCGTCTCGGCGCTCGCCGAGGCGCGCGAGCTGCTGCCCGACGCCGTCGTCCTCGACGTCATGCTCCCGGACACCGACGGCTTCGCCGTGCTGCGCTCGCTGCACGCCGTACGCCCCGACGTGTGCGTGCTCTTCCTGACCGCGCGGGACGCCGTCGAGGACCGTATCGCCGGGATCACGGCGGGCGGCGACGACTACGTGACGAAGCCGTTCAGCCTGGAGGAGGTCGTCGCCCGGCTGCGCGGACTGCTGCGCCGGGCCGGTATGGCCCGCCAGACGGAGGAGGACGGCCCACGGCTGATCGTCGGCGACCTCGTCATGGACGAGGAGGCCCGCGAGGTCACCCGAGGCGGCGAACTCGTCGAGCTGTCCCCGACGGAGTTCGAACTGCTCCGCTTCCTGATGCGCAACCCGCGCCGGGTGCTCAGCAAGGCGCAGATCCTCGACCGCGTCTGGTCCTACGACTTCGGCGGACAGGCCCATGTCGTCGAGCTGTACATCTCGTACCTGCGCAAGAAGGTGGACGCCGGCCGCCCGCCCATGATCCACACAGTGCGGGGCGCCGGATACGTGCTCAAGCCGGTGGCCCGGTGAGGGCGCGCGGGTGGCTGCGGCGGTTCCCCCGCCCGCACACGCTGCGGGCGCGGCTCACCGCCGGGCTCGTCGTGCTGCTCGCGGTCAGCTGCGCGGCCGTGGGGGTGGCGGCGGTGGTGGAGCTGAACGGCTTCCTCACCGGCCGCCTCGACCAGCAACTGCGCGAGGCGGGCGCACGGTTCCCCGCGAGCCTGGAGCACGGCGACCCCCTGCCGTTGCCGTCCGACCACGACGGCGACGAGGACAAGGACGGCGACGGTGACACCCGCCGCCAGGCCGCAGGGACGTTCGGCGCCCGGCTGGTCGGCGACACGGTCACCAACGCGGCGGTGGTGGCGTCCGGCAGCGGTACGGGCACGGTGACCGTCGCGCTGAACGCGCGGGACCGGAAACGGCTCGCCGGGCTGCCCGCCGACGGCGAGGGACACACCGTCGACCTCTCGACGCTGGACGACTACCGCATGATGGCGGCCGAGGGCAGGGACGGGGACGTCCTGATCACCGGGCTGCCCACGGAGTCCGTGGAGGCCGCCGTCCACCGGCTGGAACTGGTCGCCGCCGTCGTCCTCGGCGCGGCCCTCGCCGTCGCCGGGGTCGCGGGAGCGCTGTGGGTGCGCTGGTCGCTGCGACCGCTCAGCCGGGTGGCCGCGACCGCCACCCGGGTCAGTGAACTGCCGCTCTCCAGCGGCGAGGTGGAGCTGTGGCCGCGCGCGCCCGGGGCCGATCCGCGCAGCGAGGTGGGACGCGTCGCCGGCGCCTTCAACCTGATGCTCGGCCATGTAGAGGACGCGCTGACGAAGCGGCACGCGAGCGAGGAACGGCTGCGCAGTTTCGCCGCCGACGCCAGCCATGAGCTGCGCACCCCCGTGGCATCGGTGCGCGGTCACGCCGAACTGGCGCTGCTGCACCCGGAACCGGTGCCGCGGAAGGTGGTGCGGGCCCTGGAGCGCATCGAGGCCGAGGCGGCCCGCATGGGCGAGATGGTCGACGACCTGCTGCTCCTCGCCCGCCTCGACGCGGGCCGCCCCCTGGAACGGTTGCCCGTCGACCTGACCCGCCTCGTTCTGGACGCGGTGACGGACGCGCAGGCCGCGGGCCCCGGCCACCGCTGGACGCTGCAACTGTCCGAGGAGCCGGTGACGGTGCCGGGCGACGCCCACCGGCTCCATCAGGTGCTGGCCAACCTGCTGGCCAACGCGCGCCTGCACACCCCCGTCGGCAGCACGGTGACCATCTCGCTGGCGGCCGAGGACACGACGGTCGTACTGAGGGTCCACGACGACGGGCCGGGCGTGGCCGCCGACATCCGGCCCAAGGTCTTCGAACGCTTCACCCACGCCGACCGCCGCCGCACCGGGGGCACGGGCGCCGGAACCGGCGCCGGCCTCGGTCTGTCGATCGTGGCGGCGGTGGCGGAGGCCCATGACGGAAGCGTCACGCTCGAAAGCGGCCCGGGATCGACCACTTTCACCGTCCGGCTCCCCGCGGGTGACGGGTGACTGGTGACGGCTGAGCCGCGGGCCGAAGTCTGCTGCCCGCGGCTCGGTGTGTGCCGGTCAGCACTGCCGGCTGACACCGCCGGTCTCGTCGCCCTTGAGGTAGATACCGCTGACATAGCCGACCCCGCCCGCGTTCAGCGGCAGCCGGACCCACTTGTCGTTGGTGACGCCCTCGGCGGTCACCTTCTGGCCGACCACCCAGCAGTCCGCCGGGTAGGACTGGCCGGGGTACACCTTGCTGACGGGCGGGTTGCACGAAGTCGACGCGCAGGAACGGACGTTGGCCTCGGTCCACGCCGTCACCGTCGTCGAACCACCACCACCGCCACCGTCCGGCATGAAGGTGACGTCCACGTAGTCGTTGTTGGTCATGCCGAGGCCGTCCCAGAAGGTGCCGTCCGCGACGTCGATGCCGGCCGGGTTGGCGGCCCGTCGGCCGAACTCGTCGAGCCCGCCGTTGTAGCCGTTGAGGTACGCCGCCTGGGCCTCGGGGGTGCCCTGCGGCAGGTCCCGCCACATCTCCCGCTGCGCGGGCGGGTTCCAGTAGTCGTCGCGGGTGTTCCACGGGCCGACGTCCCACACGGGCGCGGTCTCGCAGCGGCCCTTGTAGCAGAGGCGGACCTTGTACTCCTGTCCGCCGTTGACCGCCAGCATCCGGCGCGAGGGCAGGGCCACGAAGTGGTCGCGGGGCTGGATGACGTGGCCGTTGGCGGTGGTCCCGCCGACGAGGCCCTCACGGGTGGCGAACAGCCGGTAGGTGGGACCGGACGTGGCCGCCCTGCCGGTGCCCGGGGTCTGCTGCGGCGCGGGCTGCACGGCCGCCGCGGCGACGGTGACCGCGTGGACGGTGGGTGACGCTCCGCCGGGCACGCCGAGCAGGGTGAGCCGGACCTGGAGGAGGGAGACCGCCTGCGGCAGCCGGACCGCGCCGCCGGCGCCCGTGGCCCGCCACTGCGTCCAGGTGCCCGGGTGGTTGCTGCCCCGGACCTCGGTCTGCACCCTGGTGCCGGCGGGGACCTTCGCCTTCGTCCGTACGGTGAACGCGGTGAGCTGGCGGCCGAGGCTTCTGCCGGGCGACGTGTAGACGGCGGAGGCGCCGGGCACCGACCGGGTCCGGCCTCTGCTGTCCTTGACGGTGATCCCGTCCGGACGGCGGGCGACGTTGCCCCGGTCGGCCTCCGGTCCCGCCAGGTCGATGCGCCAGCTGTCCTGGGGCTTCGGAGTCTGTGCGGCGGCGGGCGGCGCCGTCAGACCCATCAGGACGAGCAGCAGGCACACGACCTGCGTTCCCCACAGCGGCGTACGCCACTTGGCGGGCATGGATACGACAGGCACGGATTTCCCCTCGGTGGATGTGGACGAGGGGCCCAGGACTACCGCCCCGCCCGGGGCACCGTCTCTCCGCAAACTTACGGATGCCGCGCGAGGCCGCCGCGCGTCTAGGGTCCGTGGACCGGCCCCGCTCCACGACGGGCTGAGGCCGGAGCACCTCACCCGACGGCTCGTCAGAAGCCGCTACCTCATGGGAGAAACCACGTGCGTCTCGCTCTGCGCGGCATGAACCTACGGGCCGGGCTGCTGGCCGCGGCGGCCCTGCTGCTGCCCCTCGCGGTGGCCGCCCCCGGACACGCGGCGACGAACGGCACCGCCGCCGCCACCGCCTACGCCGGATCCTGCCCGGCCGCCGGTGTGGTCACCCAGGGCTACAGCAGCGGCCACGACGGTGTCGACATCGCGAGCTCGCTCGGCACCCCGATCCACGCGGTCGGCGCCGGCGAGGTCATCGCCTCCGGCCCCGCTCAGGGCTACGGCCAGTGGATCCGCATCCTGCACTCCGACGGCACCGTGACCGAGTACGGCCACATGTACCAGCGGGACGTCTCGGTCGGCCAGCAGGTGTCGGCCGGTCAGCGCATCGCCCTGATGGGCTCCGAGGGCGACTCCACCGGCGTCCACCTGCATCTGCGGGTCCGGGTCGGCACCTCCACCTCGGTCCGCGGCATCGACCCGGTCCCCTACCTGCGCGACCGCGGAGTCGAGCTGCCGTGCACGCCCGGCGGCGGCGGTGGCGGTGGCGGTGGTGGTGGTTCGACGACGGTGACGGCGTGGACCGAGGCCAACGTCCGTTCCTGCGCGTCGACTTCGTGCAACCCGCCCGTCAGCAAGGTGTACCCCGGCCAGTCCTACCCGGCGGACTGCTGGGTGGTCGGCCAGAAGGTGACCGCCGAGGGCGTCACCAACGACAAGTGGGTCCGGCTGCCGCTGAACGCGGGCGGGGTCGGCTATGTCAGCGGTATCTACCTCAAGGGCGACGAGACCGGCGGTGTCAGCCGGCAGTGCTGACCGGCACACACCGAGCCGCGGGCAGCAGACTTCGGCCCGCGGCTCAGCCGGTCGCGCAGGCTGGGACGACGGGCCGGCTCCTGGTCCGCACGTCGGGCAGCCAGGCGGTGGCCCGCACGGTCTCCGTGTCCTTCTCCGCACCCTCGTCCGCCGTGGCCAGCCGCACCCGGTACCACCGTGACGACCGGACGCCCGTCTCGTCGGTGACGGGGACCCCGCGCTCCAGACCGCACTCGACGGCGAGGACGTCGCCGTGCCACACCCGGGTCTCCACCACGTTGTCCAGGACGTACGGCGTGGCGGGGTCGATGGCGAGGCCGAGGCTGCACATCGGGTGCCGGTCGGTGCGGGCGCGGCACTTGGCGTCGGCGTTGTACACGCTCAGCCGCACTTCCGGCGCCGTACGGGGGTCGCCGCCGGAGCCTCCCCACTGCCACCAGGCGGCGCCGCCCGTGCCGAGCAGGGTCAGCGCGGCACCGGCGGCCAGCGCGACGGTCCGTCTGCCGGTCCGCTGCCGGGCGGCGGGGAGGCCGTCCCCGTCGGCGGCGGTCCGGACGCGTGCCAGCAGGCTCTCCCCGGTGTGCGCCGCACGCTCGGTGTGCGCGGGCAGGAGACAGTCGGCGGCCAGGGTGCGCCAGAACTCCGGCACCACGACGTGCAGTCTGAGCGGCGCCCTGCCCTCGGCGTACTCCTGGACCGCCGAGACCCGGGCGGCGAAGGTGGCCCCGGGGAACGGCGAGGCGCCCCCGGTGAACACCTGGTGGATCATCACGCCCAGGGCCCACACGTCGGCGGAGGGCCGTACCTGCACCCCGCGTTCGTCCAGCGGGGCGCGCCAGCGCTCGGGCGGCATGTAGTCGGGCGAGCCGAGGGGCGGGATGTAGCCGTGGGTGCCGCGCGTCCCGTCCAGTTCGACGGTGAGGCCGAAGTCCGAGAGCCGTACCGAACCGTCCGCCATGATCAGTACGTTGTCCGGCTTCAGGTCGCCGTGCACCCAGCCGAGCCGGTGCAGATGGGCCAGCCCCTCGCAGACCTCGGTCACCAGCCGCTCCGCTTCCGGCAGGGGGCTGCCGTCCGCGGCGTCCAGCAGGTCCTGCAGGCTGCTCTCGGCCCGCTCCATGACGAGCACGACGGCGCCGTCCAGCCCGGGCACCCCGGTGTCGCCGAGCACCACGGAGTCCAGCAGCCGCATCAGCCGGGGATGCCGGGCCCGGCTGCCGAACTCGATCTCGCGCCGCACCGTCTCCGCGAGCCGCTCGGCCTGCCGGGGAGCCAGCCCGGAGGTCGGCAGGAACTTCAGCGCGACCCTCGGCCCGGCCCCGGCGCTGTCCTCCGTACCCTCCGCCGCGTCCATCTGCGTGTCGCGGCCCTCGTAGACGCGTCCCCAGCCGCCGTCGGCGATCGGCTCGGTGACCTCCCAGCGGCCCACGCGGAAGCCCCGGGGTATCAGGCGAGCCGTCTCGTCGAGCCCGTCGTGGTCCGGCGCACCGGCCCCGCCGTGACGCGACCCGCCTGCGCCGCCGCCCGTGTTCCCGTCGACCGCGCTCCCGTCGACCGTCCCGTCGTACGTCTCGCTCGCGCTGCTCACCGGTGGCCCCCGGGCTGTGCCGGTTCGGGGAGCGGGAGGCCCGGGGTGCGGGGCGGCAGCAGTGCCAGGTGCTCCTCGCGGACCAGTCCGAAGCGCAGCGCGACGCCGACCACGGCCTCGCGCTTGCCCGTACGCCGTACACCGCCGCCGGTGTCGGCGACGTCCTGCGGCCCGCGCACCCGCAGCTTCTGCTCCGCCAGGTAGTCGATGTGGGCGCTGACCGCCCGTGTGGTCAGCTGCGTCAGCGCCGGGTGGGTGCGCAGGCGTTCCACGACCTGTGGGGTGGTCGGCACGGAGACGGCCGACTCGTCGCGCAGCCGCGGCTCGCAGAGCGCCACCAGGACGAGGAAGTACGTGGCGGTCTCGTCCAGGGAGTAGGCGTTGAGGGTACGGGTGCCCCAGGCGCCGCCGGGATCGTCGGCGTCGAGGTAGACGTGGTCGGGCGCGAACACCTGGAAGCTCACCGTGGAGCCCCGGGTGGGCAGGACGACCCGGGCGAACTCGAACGGGATCGGCGCCCCCGACCGGCGCGGCGGGATCCTCAGGTACTCCCCGGCGCCCTCCGGGTTCTCGACCAGATAGCTGTGGGTGGTGGAGAAGTTGCTGAGCTGCCAGTGGTCCTCCGTCACCCGGATCTCCCCGGCGAGCCGGGAGACGGCCGGGTCGGACAGCAGCAGTTCGACCGGATGCGCCTTGGTGCCCCGGCCGAAGCGCGCGGTCTCTCCCGGTCCCAGGCGAACGGTCGTCGCCGGTTCCGTGGGGTGCGCCGACGGCAAATGGATCAATATGCCGCTCATCTGCAGATTTTCCTTCCCCCGTGTGTCGGCCGGTCAAGCCGCCGGGCATCGTAGCCCCCGGGGGGTACCCCCGAGGCTCGATCGCGCGTGCGTTGGCTGGATTCCACCGGTGCCGGGGACGGCCGTCCGTCCGCTGGTCGGCGCACGGGGAAGGAGACGCAGGGCCCCCGGGGAGTCCGTCCCCGTGAGGCCCTGCGCCGCTTGTCCAGCGCTTTCTACGAGGAACAGACGGGCACACCGGGGAGCTGGTTCCCCGGCGAGCTGATGTAGATGTTGGTGATGTAGCCGCCGTACTGGGGGAGATAGGCCCACCAGGAGTTCGTGTATGGCGGAATGCTGACCTCCTGGCCGAGCCTCTGGCAGCTCACCAGGACGTCCACACCGGCCGGCAGGGTCGTCAGCGGGGTGGAGCCGGCGGTGGTCGGCCCCGGGCGGACGTTCACGCCCGGGCCCCAGGTGCCGAACCAGGTGCCCCCGGGGTGGGCGCCGCCCGGCACGCTGAGGGAGCGGGTGAGCCGGCCCAGGTCCGAGTAGGCCTTGCCGTACGCGGTGCCGTCGGGGTGCAGGGTGAACACGGCCACGATGGAGCGGTCACCGGCCCCGACCGTGCCGGTGGTGTGCAGGGCCTCCTTCGTCAGGTCGACCCCGGCGGCGGCAAGCCGCGTGGACTCCTGTGCGGCCCGCTGTGCGGACTTCTGCGTGGACTGCTGCGCAGCGGCGGCCGGGACGGTCGTCGCGGGCTTGGGGGAGCAGTTGCCGGTGCTGCCGAAGCCGGACCAGCCCTGCTTGACCGTCCACGGCCGCTCGAAGGAGCCCGGGATGCCGAACTGCTGGTCGAACCCGTCGGTGCCGCAGCGCGTGGGCTGCCGCAGGTTGCCCATCACGTAGTCGCGCACCGGCGCGGAGGCGGTGTCCAGGATGTACCGGTAGATCCGTACCGTGTCGGCGGCCGACAGGGCCACGTACCCCCAGTAGTCCTCGTACCCCGCCGGCGGGTTGGCGGTGTCGGCGAGGCCGAGCTGCGTCACCGTGCGGTCGATGATCGCCGTCCGCCCGCCGAGGCTCCAGTAGTAGCTTGCCGCGTTGTCGTCGCTGCTGCGCAGCATCGAGTCCAGCCGGGTGCGGTCGGCGGTGGACAGCGTGCGGGGGTCGCGGGTGCGCAGGTAGTCGAGGGCGATGAGGAGTTTCACCACCGAGGCCGAGCGGAACCGCATGGTCTCGTTGAGTCGTTCGGTGAAGGTCCCGGTCGTACGGTCGAAGACCGCCACACCGGCGGTCACACCCGCCGGTACCTCGGCCTGCGCGGCACGGGCCGGCGCGGCGGTGTCCGGTGCGGCGGTGGCCGCCGGAGCTCCGGTCAGGCCCAGCACGGTCGCGCCCAGGGCGAGGGCGGCACCGAGCCGGCGCAGCCGGGTCCCGCGCCGGTTCGGCGGTCGTCCGGCGGTGGATCCGCCGGGGTGGTTGGTCGGACTGTTCACAGTGGGTTCCCCATTTCACTTGGGCCACCCGGGCGTCGCGGTACGGGCGCAGGCCGGCCCCACGGCTGCGCAGGGACACCTGTCCGCCGTGTCCGCGTACGGGCCGCAGGTGGCGGAAGCAAGCTATGGCGGCCACCGGCCCCGCGGTATCCGGAAGTTGACGGGGTGCCGCATCGGCGCCCCGTACATCGCCACCTGGCTGTTTTGTCGGCACGGTGCCCGATCCGGCGCGGAAAGGGACTCCCGCAAGTTCCGGATGTTCCTCCCGGGCCGCCCCTCACTAGCTTTCGAAGCGTCGGTTCACGGACCGCACAGGCACCACAAGGGACAGAGGCAACAAGGGAGGGAGCCACCGTGCGTGTTGGGGTGGGACTGCGGTGGCTGCTGGCCGCCGCGATGTGCGCGGGTCTGCTGGCCGCGGCCGTCGTGACGATCAGTGGCGGCGACTCGGCGGCCCAGCCGTCCGGGAGGAACGCGGACGCGACGGCCGGGCGGGGCGGACAACCGCCCCGCAAGCCGACGCCGGCGGAGTTGGACGTCCTGCACCGCGCGGAACAACTGCTGATCCGGGACTGCATGGCCGACAAGGGCTTCCGCTACTGGCCCGTCCCCCGGCTGCCGGCACCGGACTACCGCGAATTCCCTTACGGCATCGATGACGCGGCGTGGGCGGCGCGGCACGGTTACGGCCGGGACATCGAGCGGCGTGCCGAACGCGACTGGAAGACCGGCGAGGAGAAGCACTACCTCGACTCGCTTCCGAAGGCACGGTACGAGGTCTACGACGACGCCCTCTTCGGGCCGAGCGAGGGAGGCAACAGGCTCAAGGCCACGCCTCCCATGGGCGGCATCCTCAGCCACAGCGAAAAGGGCTGCGCCGCGGACTCGTGGCAGAGCCTCTACGGGGACGTGCGCGCCTGGTACCGCTCGATCCAGGTGGTGAACGGTCTGCCCGGCATGAGGGTGGGCCGGGTCGCCGAGGACCCGGCGTTCCGCTCCGTGCTCACGAAGTGGCGCGACTGCATGAAGCGACGCGGCCATGCGGCCGAGAATCCCCCGGCGCTGCGCGACATCCGTCTGCGGGACACCACCCGGGGGGCGCAGGCGAAGGACGTCAGGGCTGCCGTGGACGAGGCCGAGTGCAGCCTCGCGACCGGGCTCTCGTCCACGGCGAAGCGTCTGGACCAGCACTACTCGGACGTCCTGTACGGCGAGTACCGCTCGGCGTACGACACGGCACGGCGCATGCAGTCGGACGCCCTGCCCAAGGCTCGCGGTGTGGTCGGCCGGAACTGACACCGCGTAACAGCACGACGAACCCGGCGCATCAACCAATTCACCGACATCACTCACCGACGATCAAAGGACCGAAAGAGCATGAGCAAGTTTCGTACCGTCCTGGTTGGAGCGGCCATGGCCGCCACAGCGCTCCTGGCCACGCCCGGCATCGCCCAGGCCGACGGAGGCTGCAACTCCGGCGAGTTCTGTGCCTACGCCGACGACAACGGGACGACCTACCGCAACGCGGGTAACGACAAGGACTGGCCGGAAACGATCCAGAACAAGCTCGACTGGGTCTCGAACCGGGGCACCGGCAGTTCCTTCGCGCAGGTGAACATCTACTACAACGAGAACTACACCAGCGCCTACGCCTGCCTCGGGCAGGGGCACGACTGGAATCTGCGCAACAACAGCCACACCTTCAACTGGACCGCCGGCAACGCCGACGGCAAGGGCAAGGCCGTCCACGACAACGCGGCCTCCCACAAGTGGGTCAACACCTGCGGCAACAACACCTGATCCCCACCGGCCCGTACCGGGTCGCGCGAGGAGGGTGCACCGGCTCCGGCCGGTGCGCCCTCCTGCGTTCGGCCTCGCACCCCACACGTCTCCACAGGTTGATTCGCCGCCCGGCCAATCCGCCGCCCGACCTGATCCGGATTACGCGGAGATCCCTGACGACAGGGCGGGACCGGGCGGGAGGAGACGCGATGGAACGGACGACGGCGGAGGGGCCGTACGGCCCGGAGCGGACGGTGCGGCAGGGGCGGCGTACGGCCGTGGTGGGTGCCGGGGTGGCGGGGCTGACCGCCGCGTACGTCCTGGGCGGTGCCGGTCACGTCACTCTGTACGAGGCGGACGACCGGCTCGGCGGACACGCGCACACCCACGAGCTGACGTCGCCGTACGACGGACGGGTGCACCGCGTCGACTCCGGGTTCATCGTGCACAACCGGCGCACCTACCCGCAGCTGCTCCGGCTGTTCGACGAGCTCGGCGTGCCCACGCAGGAGTCGGAGATGAGCATGTCGGTGCGGTGCGAGGGGTGCGGCCTGGAGTACGCGGGCGCCCGCGGCCCGGCCGGAGTGCTCGCCCAGCCCCGCAACCTCCTGCGGGGCCCCTATCTGCGCCTGCTGGCCGAGGTGCCCGCCTTCCACCGTGCGGCCCGCCGCCTGCTGGCCGAGGGCGGTGAACAGGGCCAACGGGACCGACAGGCGCTCACGCTCGGGGAGTTCCTGGACCGGGAGGGCTACTCCGCCTACTTCCGCAGCCACTTCATGACGCCGCTGGTGTCGGCCGTGTGGTCCTGCGACGCCGTCACCGCCCAGTGCTACCCGGCCGCCTACCTGTTCCGCTTCCTGGAGCACCACGGGCTGCTGTCGGTGGGCGGCTCCCCGGTGTGGCGCACGGTCACCGGCGGCTCGGGCACGTACGTCGACCTGATCGCCAAGCAACTCGGCGACGTCCGCACCGGCACGCCCGTACGCGCCGTACGACGCCACGCGGACGGCGTCGACGTGACGGCCGGGGACGGCACCACCGAGTCGTACGACGCCGTCGTGATCGCGGTCCACCCGGACCAGGCGCTGCGGCTGCTGGCCGACGCGAGCGAGCGGGAGCGGGAGGTGCTGGGCGCGTTCCGCTACTCCCGCAACACCACTCTCCTGCACACCGACACCCGGCTGCTGCCACGCGCCCGCGGCGCCCGCGCCTCCTGGAACTACCTGATGCCGTCCTGCGCGGCCGACGAGGGCCGGGTGCGGGTCAGCTACGACATGAACCGGCTCCAACGCCTCGACGCCACCGAGACGTTCGTGGTCACCCTGGGCGGCGAGGAACGCGTGGATCCCGGCCGGGTGCTGGCCCGCATGGTCTACGAACACCCCGTCTACACCCCCGAGTCGGTGGCCGCGCAGCAGCGCCTGCCCGAACTGGCCACTGACGTCTGCGTGTTCGCGGGCGCCTATCACGGCTGGGGGTTCCACGAGGACGGCTGCCGCTCAGGCGTCGAGGCGGCGGCGGCCCTGGGGGTGCGCTGGTGAACGCCGAACCGGCCCTCTACGCCTGCGAGATCAGCCACATACGGACGACTCCCCGCCGGTACGCGCTGCGCCACCGCACGTACATGTGGCTCGTCGACCCCGACCACCCGCCCCGACTGCCGCTCCCACTGAGGCCGTTGGCCCGTTTCGACCAGCGCGACCACTTCACCGGCGAGCTGCCCTCCGTCCGGGCCGGCCTGGACGACTTCCTCGCCGGTCACGGCGTACACCTGGACGGCGGCCGGGTGGTGATGCTCACCCACGCGCGGGTGCTCGGGTACGTGTTCAACCCGCTCACCCTCTACTGGTGCCACGGCCCCGACGGGGAACCGCGCTGCGTGGTCGCGGAGGTGCACAACACGTACGGCGGGCGCCACTGCTACCTGCTCCTCCCGGACGAGTCCGCGACCGCGCGCGCCGAGAAGAAGTTCTACGTGTCGCCGTTCTTCCCCGTCGACGGCGGTTACCGCATGCGGGTGCCGCTGCCCGGACAGCGCCTCGACCTCACCGTGCACCTGGACCGCGAGGGCGGCCGGGCCTTCACCGCGACCGTCCGAGGCACCCGGCGCCCGGTGAGCACGGCGTCCCTGCTGCGCCTGGCACTGCGCCACCCCTGGTCCACCCTCGCCGTCTCGGCCGCCATCCGCTTCCACGGCATCCGCCTCTACCTGCGGGGACTGCCCGTCCAGCCCCGCCCCGGACACCCCACCCCGGAGAAAACGACATGAGGACAGCAGAACCCAACACCCCCGACGGCCGCACCACCCCCGCGGAACAGGCTGCCACCCAAGGGCACGGCACCCCGGCCGGGCCCTCGCGTGGCCACCGCGGCCCGGTCGGTCCCACCCCTGGCCACACCACCTCCGCGGACCCCACCCTCTGGCCCGACATCGTCGCCGTACCGGCCGCGTCCCGGGCCCGTACGGCCGTGACCGAGGGCCTCGTCCGGCGGGCCCTCGGCCGGCTGCCGTTGCGGGCCCGGTTCGCCGGTGACGGGGACGTGGGGCTGGGCGGGCCGTTGATCGAGGTGCGCGACCCGGCCGCCTTCCACGCCCGGGTCGGCACCCACGGCCTGGTCGGCTTCGGGGAGTCCTACATGGCCGGCGAGTGGGACGCCCCCGACCTGGTGGCCGTCCTCACCGTGCTCGCCGGGCACGCCGCCGAGCTGATTCCGGCTCCGCTGCAACGGCTGCGCGGCCTGTGGGCGCCGCGCCACCCGCACGACGAGCGCAACACGCCCGACGGCTCCCGCGCCAACATCAGCCGCCACTACGACCTGTCCAACGACCTGTTCGCCCTCTTCCTCGACGACACCCTCACCTACTCCTCCGCCGTGTTCCGGGGATTCCCCGCGAGCTGGGACCGGCTCGCCGCGGCCCAGCAACGCAAGATCGACCGGCTGCTCGACCTGGCCGACGTCGGCGAGGGCACCCGGCTGCTGGAGATCGGCACCGGCTGGGGCGAACTGGCCCTGCGCGCCGCCGCCCGCGGTGCCCGCGTCACCTCGCTCACCCTCTCCCGGGAACAGCGGGCCCTGGCCCGGCAGCGGGTGAGCGCGGCCGGTCTCGACGAGCGGGTCTCCATCGAGCTGTGCGACTACCGCGAGGCGTGCGGGGAGTACGACGCCGTCGTCAGCGTGGAGATGATCGAGGCGGTCGGCGCGGAGTTCTGGCCGGTGTACTTCCGCGCCCTTGACCAGCGGCTGGCCCCCGGCGGCCGAGTGGCGCTGCAGGCCATCACCATGCCGCACGACCGGATGCTCGCGAGCCGGGACACCTTCACCTGGATCCACAAGTACGTCTTCCCCGGCGGCCTCATCCCGTCCACCCGGGCGATCGAGGAGACCGCCCGCGACCACACCGGGCTGCGCCTCGCCCGCCGGGACGCCTTCGGCGCCCACTACGCCGAGACGCTGAGGCTGTGGCGCGAGCGGTTCACCGAGCGCGCCGACGACGTCGTGGCCCTCGGTTTCGACGAGGTCTTCCACAGGCTGTGGACCTTCTACCTGGCCTACTCCGAGGCCGGCTTCCGGGCCGGCTACCTCGACGTGCAGCAGTACCTGTTCACCAAGGAGAACCCCGGCCGATGAACACCACCATGAGCGACTTCCCGTGGCACGCGTTCGCGTTCAACCTGGCCTGGTCCGCCGCCGCGGCCCTCGCGGTCATGCTGGTCACCTTCGCCGTCGCGGTGCGCATGGGCGTGCACCGGATCGTCGACGTCGCCTGGGGGACCGGCTTCGCGGCGGTGGCCGTCGTGACCTTCGCGGCCTCCGCCGGTGAGGGCGACCTCGTACGACGGCTGCTGGTGACCTCGCTGACGGCGATCTGGGGGCTGCGGCTCGCGGTCCACATCGCCCGCCGGGGCCGGGGTCACGGCGAGGACCCGCGCTACGAGAAGATGCTGGCCAGAGCGCCGGGCAGCCGGAACGCGTACGCGCTGCGCATGGTCTACCTCCTCCAGGGCGCGCTCGTCTGGCTGGTGTCCCTGCCCGTGCAGGCCGCGCAGTACGTGCCCGGCCCCCCGTCGGCCCTCGCCTGGGCCGGCAGCGCGCTGTGGGCGGTCGGGATCGGCTTCGAGGCGGTGGGGGACGCCCAACTGGCCCGCTTCCGGGCCGATTCCGCCAACCGGGGCCGGATCATGGACCGCGGGCTGTGGGCATGGACCCGGCACCCCAACTACTTCGGGGACTTCTGCGTCTGGTGGGGCCTGTTCCTGATCGTCTGCGACTCCCCGGCGGGGGCCGCCGTGTCCGTCGTATCGCCGGTGGTGATGAGCCTCCTGCTGACCCGGGGAAGCGGAAAGAGGCTGCTGGAACGCCACATGGCCGACCGGCCCGGGTACGCCGAGTACAAGGCCCGCACGAGCGGCTTCCTCCCGCGCCCGCCGCGACGGAGCGGCCCGGGGACGACGTGACGGACTGGTCATGACGCGTCATGACGGGACGGGGCAGGTCAGGTCGAGGCGGGTCGGGGGAGGATCACCTCCGCGGCCCGCACGACGCGGGACGTGAGGGCCGTAGCGGCCGTGACAGCCGGAGCAGGGGGGCGTGCCGTCGTGCAGCGGGACGAGAGGGACGAGCGGGACGAGCGGGACGAGCGGGACGAGCGGGACGAGCGGGACGAGCGGGACGAGCGGGACGATCAGAGCGGGCGGGACGAGCAGGACGAGCGGTGTGAGACCGGGTTTCTTCCGTCGCCCGGGAACAGGCTGCTCCCGCGACGCAGCCCGATCCGTCCCCGTGCGGCCGTGCTGGTGCTGCACGGTGGGCAGGCGACGAGCGAGCGACGCGCCCGGCCCTGGCTGCTCGCCGCGCTGCGGATGGACCCCGTCGTACGGGCGGTGACCGCTGCCCTGCCGAACGAGGATGTCCTGGTGGCCCAGGTCCGCTACCGCCTCCGCGGCTGGAACGGCGGGCGCGCGGACCCCGTACGGGACACCCAGGAGGCGCTGTACGACCTCGCCGCACTGGCCGGCCCCGTGCCGACCGTGCTGCTCGGCCACTCCATGGGCGGGCGGGCCGCCCTGCGCGCCGCCGGTCATCCCCAGGTGTGCGGCGTCGTGGCCCTTGCACCCTGGTGGCCGCCGGGCGAACCGGTGGAGCAGACGGCGGGCCGGCACGTCGTCGCCCTGCACGGTGAACGTGACCGCGTCACCTCGCCCGCCGACTCGGCGGACTGCGTGCGCCGGGCACGGGGTACGGCGGCACGGGCCGGCATGGCCGTCATCGGCGGCGGCGACCACGCGATGCTGCACCGCCCCCGCTTCTGGCACCGCACCACCGCGGCTCTCGTCGCCCACCTCCTCGACCCCGAGGGCACCCCGGATCCCCTGCCCGAGGAGTGCTACGGGACGGGCGGCTTCCCGGTGCTCTGAGCGGGCGGGCCGCAGTTCAGCGGCCCGCCCGCTTCCACGCGTTGACGAACGCCTTGCACAGGAACCGCTGGAAGGGCCGCGCCCGGAATCCCCTTCCCTTCAGGGAGGGAGGATTCGATCCGTCGGACCCGCCCCGGCCGGGCCTGTGCCGCGGGTACTCGGGAAAACCTCGGGGCGCCACCGAAGCGGCGCCCCGAATCCGACAGTCCGTCAGCTGGTGGGCATGAGAACCGTGTCGATGATGTAGACGTTGGCGTTGGCGGTCTTCACGTTGCCGCAGACGACCTTGGCCGAGTCGTTGACGGTGTAGGACTCACCGGAGCCCGAGGTGGTCACCTTCGACGTCTCCAGGGTGTCGAAGGAGCCCTTCTCCAGGTCCTTGGGGGCCAGCTTCTGGCCGACCACGTGGTAGGTGAGGATCTTGGTCAGCTGGGCCTTGTCGTTGAGAACCTTGTCGAGGGTCGCCTTCGGGATCTTGGCGAAGGCGTCGTTGGTCGGCGCGAACACGGTGATGTTCCGGGCGTTGTTGAGGGTGTCGACGAGGCCGGCCTTCGTCACCGCCGCCACCAGTGTGGACAGCGCGGGGTTGTTGGAGGCGGCGGTGGCCACCGGGTCCTGGGCCATGCCGTCGAACGAGCCGGCACCGCTCGCGGGCACCGACGAACAGGCGGAGCCGAACGGCTGGTCGGCCGTGGCGGCGTCACCGGAACCGGTCATGCCGTCGGCCGGTGTCTCGGCCGGCGCGGACGCCTTCGCCGCGGAGTCGGACCTGGCGGAGTCGCCGCTGTCGTCGGAGCAGGCGCTCAGGGTCAACGGCAGGACGGCCGCGGCGGTGACGGTCACGGCGATGCGACGGATACGACGGGTACGGGTGTTCATTTTTTTCTCCTTTTATCAGTTTTAATTGTCTGTTTTCGGTGCAGCCTGAGCCGCGTCCACAAGGGAGTTGAGGTTGGGTTCAGAGGCGAGGAGCCAGGGATCAGTCGGCGGTCACGACCACCGAGTGCCATCCGCCGGCGCCGTCGGGGATGGTGCGGGCGCGTTTCTCGGTCTGCACCGCGCCGGTGCGGTCGGTGGCGCGGGCGGTGAGGGTGTGGCCGCCCTTGGTGGCCTGCCAGGCGAAGGACCACTGGCGCCAGGTGTCACGGGTGTCCTCGGCGGCGAGCCGGGCCTCCTGCCAGGGACCGTCGTCGACCCGGACCTCGACCCTGTCGATGCCCCGGTGCTGGGCCCACGCGACCCCGGCGACCATGACCGTGCCGGCCCGGGGGCGGGCGAAGGGCCTGGGCGTGTCGATCCGGCACTGCGTCTTGACCGGTGCCCTGCGGGCCCAGCCGCGTCTCACCCAGTAAGGGTCGTAGGCGTCGAACGTGGTGAGCTCGATGTCCTTGATCCACTTGCAGGCCGAGACGTAGCCGTAGAGGCCGGGCACCACCATGCGGACCGGGAAGCCGTGCTCGAAGGGCAGCGGTTCGCCGTTCATGCCCAGGGCGAGGAGAGCGTCACGGCCGTCCATCACGTCCTCCACCGGGCTGCCGATCGTCATCCCGTCGACGGAACGGGCCACCAGCTGGTCGGCCGGCCCGCCCTTCGACGGCGCCTCGACCCCGCACTCGGCCAGCAGATCGGCCAGTCGTACGCCGATCCATCGGGCGTTGCCGACGTACGGGCCGCCGACCTCGTTCGACACACAGGTGAGCGTGATGTCCCGCTCGACCAGCTTGCGCCTCAGCAGGTCGTCGAAGGAGAGGGTGACCGGCCGGACGACACCGGCGCCGTGGATCCGCAGTCGCCAGCTCGTGGCGTCCACCTTGGGCACGACCAGGGCGGTGTCGACGCGGTAGAAGTCACCGTTGGGGGTGACGAAGGGGCTCACCCCCGGGATCCGTAGCCCTGTGCCCCTGGGTACCGCCCGGGCCGGAGAACCCGGTGCGGGCAGCACCACGTTCCGGCGCGAGGCGACCGCGTCCCGACCGCCCGCACTGCTCAGCGAACGGCCGAGCAGACCGGCTCCCGCCGATGCCACCGCCGCGGCGCCCGCCGCGATCACGAAGCCACGCCGGTCCCAGCCCTCACCGGGTTCACGGTCCTCCCCGGGCTCCCGGTCCTCGCGGGACGGCGAGGTGTTGGGCTCGGCGGCCCGTGGTGCGAGACGGCCTGCGAGGACGTACAGCAGTACGGCTCCGGCGGCGGCGCCGGTCACGGAGGGCAGGGCGTCCGTGAGGCCGGTCGAGTCGGGTCTGCCGGTCGCCGCGACCGCTCCGACGACTCCGAACAGCAGCACACCGGCCGCGCCGGTACGCCGGAACCGCAGGGCCAGAGCGCCCAGCGCCAGTGCGAAGAGCGCGAGCACCGCGAGAATCCCGAGCTGGAGAACCAGCTTGTCGTCGGAACCGAAATGCCGGATCGCCCAGTCCTTGACGGCGGCGGGAGTCCGGTCGATCGCCGCACCGCCCACAGCGACGACCGGACCGGCCTGCGGACGCACAGCTCCCGCCACCGCCTCGGCGACCGTGAGCGCCGCAAACCCCGCCAGGACACCGCTGAGCGCGCCGAGCGGCAGCGGTGCCTTCTTCTGGTTCTTGGTCTCGTTCTCGGTCACGTGGGGAATCCGGCCCCGGAAGCCGGGCGGATTGGTCGCCGCCACGAAAGGATGATTTTCCCTTTCCGGCCAATCCGCACCCGCCTCCGCTACGGAAAAAGGACGCGACCCGTCCCCGCCAGGCATCCGTACGGTGCCTGTCCGCCCAGGTTCTCCGTAACGGAGACGGCACGACGGTGTCCCGTTCGGCTCAGCCCGGGAAGGTCATCACGGCGAGCGGTGCGGAGGTGGGTTCCTTCGAGCCGCCGTCGGGTTCGACGGTGATGCCCATTCCCGAGGCCCCGTCGACGGCGCCCCGGAGCAGGATGGCCTGGTCGCTGCGGGCGGGGTCCATCAGGCCGGCCGGACGCATGGCTCCGCCCTCGTCGAACCACAGCTGGTAGACCTTCCCGCCGGGCGGACGGGTCATCCCCGAGACGACGAACACGGCCCTGTCCCGGTCACGGGAGACGACGACCGTACCCGTGGCACCGCCGGTCAGCCCGGCGGCCCGGGTCCTGGCGTCCGGGGCGGCCAGTACGGCGGCGATCTCGTCCGTGACCTGCGTGGCGCGGCGCGCCTGGGCGAGTGCGTCCTCGGCCCGCTGGTGCTGCCAGAGGGCCGTTCCGCCGAGCGCCGTGGCCGCGGCCAGGCAGGCGGCGAGCGCCCACCGGGACAGCGTCCGGGCCCGTGGGCCGGCGCGGACGGCGCGGGACGGGCCCGGTTCGCCGGGGGACTCCTGGCGAACCGCGGTGATCCGGTGCAGCACCTGTTCGCGCAGCCCGGCGGGGGGTGCGGCGGCGACGGCGAGTCCCATGCGGGCCGCGGTCTCGGACAGCTCGGCGGTCTCCTGCGCGCACGCCTCGCAGCCCGTCAGATGACGCTCGAACGCGGTGTTCTCCGCGTCGGACAGGGCGTGCAGGGCGTAGGCGCCCGTCAGCCGGTGCAGATCGGTGGTCGTCACGCGGTCACCCCCAGGCAGTCGCGCAGCCGGATGAGCCCGTCGCGCAGTCGGGTCTTGACGGTCCCCAGCGGAAGCGCCAGCGCCTCCGCCACCTCGCGGTAGGTGAGCCCCCGGTAGTACGCCAGGGTGACGGCCTGCCGTTGGAGCTCGGTCAGCGTGCGCACACACCGCCGTACCTGTTCCCGCTCCAGCCGTGCCTCCACGTGCTCGACCACCTCGTCGTACTCGGGCACCCGGTCCAGCAACGCGGCCTTGTGGTCCCGGGCGGCAGCGGCGTCCACCGAGCGCACCCGGTCCACCGCCCGGCGGTGCGCCAGCGTGAGGATCCAGTTGATGGCCGTGCCCCGGTCGGCCCGGTAGCGGGGAGCGGTCCGCCACACCTCCACCAGCACCTCCTGCGTCACCTCCTCCGACTGCGCCTGATCCCGCAGCACGGAACGCACGACACCCAGCACCGGCCCCGCCACGGCGTCGTAGACCCCGGCGAACGCGTCCTCGTCCCCGAGGGCCACCTGGCCCACCAACTCCTCCAGGGCGGGTCCGGCTGACGGATTTCTGCCGATACTCACTGCTTCTTTCACCGAGGGCCTCCACGGTCGGGACATGTCCGGGCGTAATCCGTTCCTGCCGAGACCTCGGATTGGTTGCACTCTGGGCGAAATCGCAGGCCGGAGATGCGTCTGCCGCCGCACCGGGAGGATCGGGCGCGGCGCCACGAAAGGTGCCCGGACCGCCTATCGGCGCAGCGCGCTCCTCTCCCGCCACTCGGTCCACGACAGGTTCCACGCGCCGAAGCCGTTGCCGGGCGCGACCACGCCCTTGGTGTCCCTGCCGGTGATCTCGAAGGGGTCGCCCGGCCGTACCTGCCCGTAGAACCAGGCCGCGTCCGCGTCGCTCATCCCTATGCATCCGGAACTGTGGTTGGCCCTGCCGAAGTACGGGGCGTTCCACGGGGCGGCGTGCGCGTACATGCCCGACCAGGTCAGCCGCATCGAGTGGTCGACCATCTTGTCGTAGGTGTTGCCCAGGCCCACCGTCTCGGAGTTCATGTTGATCGTGCCCTCCTTGGCCATGAGTACGGCGGTTCCGCGCCAGGAGCGCTTGTCGCCGCCGGGCGTGCCGCCGGAGACCGGTATGCGCCGGACGGTCTCGCCGTCGCGTACGAGGGTGAGCCGGTGGCTGTCGAGGTCGACCTTGACGATCTGCTGGGCGCCGATGGTGAAGGCGGTCGTGTAGTCGCGTACGAACCAGCCGCCGTCGGTGCCCGAGTCGGTGCCGTTCAGCTCGGCGTTCAGCGTGACCTTGGTGCCGGGCTTCCAGTACGTCCGGGGCCGCCAGTCCACCCGGTCCCTGCCCGACCAGTCGGTTATCCAGCCCCAGGATCCCTCGGTGCCGTTCGAGGTGGTGAGTTTGAGCTGCTTCTCGACCTCGGCCCGGTTCCTGACGGGAAAGTCGAAGACCAGGGAGATCGGCTGGGCGATGCCGACGGTGGCGCCCGCCCCCGGTCGCCAGTCGACCTTGTTGACCTTGGCGGCCGGAGCCGTGGTGAAGGCGGCCCTGGTGCTCCTGGTGGTTCCGCCCTCGGTCCGGGTCGCCGCCGTCACCGTGTACGCGGCGCCGGGTACGGACTTGCGGTCGGAGACCCACGACCGGCCGTCGGCGGCGGCCCTGCCGGCGAGCCGGTGGCCCTCGGCGTCGGTGACGGTCACCGAGGTGAGCCTGCCGCCGGTGGCCGTGACCCTCACCGGCCTGCCCGCCGGGACCTGTTCTCCCGTGGGGGTGACGGCGACCGTGACGGGGCGGTCGCCGCCGCCCGGCTTCACCTTGGTCTCCGGGGCGGTGGGGGAGGCGCTCGACGAGCAGGCGGCGAGCGGCGCCAGCAGGGCGGCCACGACGACGGCCCGGACGCGGGCATGGGCGAGTACGCGGGTGCGGGACAACCGAAACGACGGGGACAGCGAGGACAACGCAACCTCCGGGAAGGGCGGGAACGAGGTGGGCCAGAGTCGGCGATGTGGTGACTGTAGATCCGGAAAAACCGAGGTCAGCCGCTGTGGAGCCATGTGACGGCGACTGGTGAGGAACGGTCATCGTCCGGTCACATTCGCCGGACGGAGCGGTCACGGGCCGCTGTGAGCATCCTTTGCGACCCCGCGAAATGCCCGGGGAGAAGGAGAGGACCGGACTGTGTCAGCGCTGCTCGTGCCGCCCAGCCACGTGCCCCAGGCACAACACCCGGGCGTGGCCCTGCGAACCATCACCGCGGAGACCTACCGCGCCTTCCTCGCGTCCCCCGCCGGCGCGGCCCTCGGCGCCGGATTCCTGCAGTGCCCGTCCTGGGCCGACGTCAAGGAGGGCTGGCGCGCCCGACTGCTCGGCTGGGGGCCGGATCCGGAGGCGGGCGAGCTGACGGGCGTGGCCCTGGTGCTGCTGCGGCAGTTCCCCGGCACCCGCAAGTACTTCGCCTACCTTCCCGAAGGGCCCGTCGCCGACTGGAACGACCCCGGTGTCGACGGCTGGCTCGACCCGCTCCTCGAACACCTGCGCAGCGCGGGCGCCTTCGCCGTGCGCATCGGCCCGTCGCCCGCCTACCGGCGCTGGGACGCCGCCCTGCTCAAGCCGCTCACCGGACCGGGTCGACGCCTGGGCGACGTCCTCGCCAGTGAGGTCGACCCGCTCGGCACCGCCGTCGCCGAGCGGCTGCGGGCCCGGGACTGGCGCCGCTGCGGTGGCGACGGGACCGGAGCGGACGGCGACGCCCAGCCCCGGCACGTCTTCCGGGTGCCGCTCGCCGGACGCACCACGGAGGACCTGTGGTCCGGGCTCAACCAGGAGTGGCGCCGCAATGTGCGCCGGGCCCGGAAGGAGGGCGTGGAGGTGGTGGTGGGCAGCGCGGCCGAACTCCCCGAGTTCCACCGGCTGCTGGGCATCACCGAGCGACGCGACGGGTTCCGGCTCGGCCGCTCGCTCGCCTACTACGAGCGTCAGTACGCGGCGCTCAACGCCGAGGAACCAGGCCGGATGAAGCTCTACCTCGCCCGTCATCAGGGAGAGATCCTCGCCGCCCACACGATGATCACGGTGGGCCGCCGGGCCTGGTACCAGACCGGCGCCTCGGCCGACCACCGTCGCGAGGTCCGGCCCTCCAACGCCCTGCAGTGGCGGATGCTGCTGGACGCCCACGCCCTGGGCGCCGACGTCTACGACATGCGGGGGGTGCCCTCCACCCTCGATCCCGAGGAACGCGCGTACGGGCTGCTGCGATGGAAGCTCGGCACCGGGGGACAGGTCGTCGAGACGCTGGGTGAATGGGAGCGACCGTTGGGCGGCAGCGCCAACCACGCGCTCTACCGCGCCTTCCAGGCGTACCTGAACCGCCGATGAAGCAGCGACAGCCACAGCAGAGGACGCCGAGCGTGGCGACCGCGCCGCCGACGGCGGGCGGCAGTACGGCAAGCAGCGGCAGCACGGCAAGTAGCAGCACGGCTCGCAGCAGTGCCGTCATGGCCGTCGGATCCGTCGTCGGCCGGGCCACCGGTTTCGCCCGGTCCGCCGTGGTCGCGGCGGCGCTGGGGACCATCGGGCCCGTCGCCGACGGCTACGCGGTCGGCAACGCCCTGCCCACCATCGTCTACATGCTGCTCCTCGGCGGCTCACTGAACGCCGTCTTCGTGCCCGAGCTGGTCAAGGCCGCCAAGGAGCACGACGACGGGGGTGCCGCGTACACCGACCGGCTCGTCACCGTCTGCGTCGTGGCCCTGCTGGCGATCACCGTGACCGCCGTGTGGGCGGCGCCCGGACTCGTCGACGCGTACACCGACTACACCGGCGGCCAGGCGGCGATGACCGTCGCGTTCGCCCGCTACTGCCTGCCCCAGATCTTCTTCCTCGGACTGTTCACGCTGCTCGGACAGGTCCTCAACGCACGCGGCCGGTTCGGCGCGATGATGTGGACGCCGGTCCTGAACAACGTCGTCGTCATCACCGTCTTCGGCCTGTACCTGGCCCTGTACCTCTCTCCGGGCACGGGGCGCGGAGACACGCTCACCCCGGCCGGGACCGCCGTGCTCGGCTGGGGCACGACCGCCGGTATCGCCGTCCAGGCGCTCGCCCTCGTCCCCGCGCTGCGCGCCGCCCGTTTCCGCTGGCGGCCCCGCTTCGACTGGCGCGGCAGCGGACTGACCCGCCCGCTGCGCTCGGCCGGCTGGCTGGTGCTGCTGGTCCTCGCCAACCAGGCCGCGTACTGGGTCACCACCCGCCTCGCCACCACCGCGGGCCTCGACGGCGGCCCCGGATACGGCGCGTACAACAACGCCTATGCCCTGTGGGTCGTACCCCACGGCATCATCACCGTCTCCGTGGTGACCGCGCTGATGCCCCGGATGAGCGCGGCAGCCGCCGACGGGGACACCGCCGCCGTGCGCCGCGACGTCTCCCACGCCCTGCGCGTCTGCGCCTCGGCGGTCGTCCCCGCCGCCTGCGCGCTGTTCGCCCTCGCCCAGCCGGTGATGGCTCTGGTCTTCGGGTACGGCAGGACCAGCGCCGACGACACGGCCGCCATGGCCGGGATCCTGATGGCCTTCGCGCCGGGACTCGTCGCCCTGTCGGGTCAGTACGTCCTGTCCCGCGCCTTCTACGCGCTCTCCGACACCCGTACGCCGTTCCTGCTCAACCTCGTGATCGTCGCCCTCAACGCGGGACTCTCCCTGGCCGCCGCACATCTGCTGCCGGCCCGCTGGGCCGTGACGGGCATGGCGGCGGCGTACTCGCTCGCGCTGTGCGCGGGCTGGGCGGTGACCGGCCTGGTGCTGAGCCGCCGGCTCGCCGTCGCCCACCCGCTGCGGTCGTCCGCCGTCGGCGCCCACGCGCGGCTGCTGCTCGCCGCCGTCCCCGCCACCGCGCTGGGCCACCTCGCGGCCCTGGGCGCGGTACGAGCGGGGGCCCCGGCCGCCGCAACTGCCGGCGCGGTTGTCGTCGTCCTCACCTTTGCCCTGCTCACCCGTCCGCTGCGCCTGACCGAACTCGACGCGCTGCTCTCCGGCCTGCGCCGGAGACGGACCCGGACCTGACCACCACCTAGGGAGAACCGCCGATGCCCCGCGTGCTCCTCATCGAGGACGACCCTGCCGTACGCGAGGGGGTCGAACTCGGTCTGCGCCGCCGCGGCCACGAGATACGGGCTGCCGCGACCGGCGAGGCGGGCCTCGCCGCGCTGGCCGAGTTCCGCCCCGATCTGCTGCTGCTGGACCTGATGCTGCCCGGAATGAACGGCGTACAGGTCTGCCGGCGGGTCCGCGAGCACAGCCAGCTGCCGATCATCATGCTCACCGCGCGCAGCGACGACTTCGACGTGGTCATCGGCCTGGAGGCCGGCGCCGACGACTACATCGTCAAGCCCGCCCGTCCCGAGGTGATCGAGGCCCGGATCCGTGCCGTACTGCGCCGCATCGAGGACAGCGGCCCGGGGCGTCCGGCCATCGAGGTCTACGGCGAACTCACCATCGACCGGGGTGGGCTGACCGTCACCAAGACCGGCCGGCCGGTCGCGCTCGCCCCCTCCGAGCTCAAGCTCCTGCTGCACCTCTCCGCCGCCCCCGAGCAGGTGTTCAGCCGGCAGCAACTGCTGGAGCACGTCTGGGACCACAGCTACCACGCCGACGCCCGGCTGGTCGACGCGTGTGTCGCCCGGCTGCGCGGCAAGATCGAGGACGAGGTCGGCAGCCCCCGCTACGTCCAGACACTGCGGGGCTTCGGCTACCGCTTCGGGCCGCTGTGACCACCGGTGCCCGCCCTGCTCCACCGCGCCGCGGCAAGGAGGCGGGACAGGGCGTTCCCGCCGCCGACGACCGGTCGCGGATCAGGGCGTTCGGCCTGCGTACGCGGCTGTTGCTCGCCTTCCTGCTGGTCGCGGGCGTCAGCGCCGGCACGACGTCCGCGCTGACCTACCGTGAGGCCCGTACCGCGCTGCTGCAGACCGCTCAGGACACGGCGGTCACGTCGTTCCGCGACCAGGTCCAGCAGACGGCCTTCGACCTGCCCGTACAGGCCGAGGGCATGGAGGAGGTCCTGCGGGACATCGCCCGCAAGGGCAAGCCGCACCCCTGGGTGGTGTTCGCCGAGTACGGTTCGATCCGCGCCTCCTCGGGCGAGAACCCCGTCTCCACCGTCATCACGCCCGGACTGCGCCGCGCCGCGCGGGCCGACCCCCACGGCAGCTTCGAGCGGGTCGTCAAGGACGGCGTTCCCTATCTGACCATCGCCATGCCCATGGTCTTCAAGGCGAGCCCGAACAGCGTGCTGCCCAGCGGACTCGTCCTGTACGCCGTCATGCGGATGACCGATGAGCAGGTCAACGTCGACGCCCTCCTCACGGCCGCCCGGGACGGCGCCCTGCCGGGCCTGGCCGTCGCGCTGATCCCCGGCCTGATCGCCGCACGCAGCGTGCTGCGCCCGGTGCGGAAACTGCGCGAGGCGTCCCGGAGCATGGGAAGCGGCCGACTCGACACCCGGATTCCGGTGCGAGGCAGCGACGAACTGGCCGACCTGGCACGCACCTTCAACGAGTCGGCGGGCCAACTGGAGTGTTCTGTAAGGGAGTTGCGTGAGGCCGAGGAACGCGCCCGCCGTTTCGCCTCCGACGTCTCGCACGAACTGCGCACCCCCCTCGCCGCGATGCTCGCCGTCACCGGGGTCCTCGACGAGGACGCGGACGGCCTGGACGCCGACACCGCCCGGGCGGTCCGGCTGGTCAGCTCGGAGACCGGAAAGCTCGCCGTGCTCGTCGAGGACCTGATGGAGATCTCCCGCTTCGACGCCCGCGCGGCAGAACTGAACGCCGACGAGGTGGATGTCGCCGAGGCCATCCGCAACACCCTGCGGCACCGGCACTGGACCGACGACCGGATCCGTGTCGAACTGCCCGGCGGAATCCGGGCCCGGCTCGACCCGCGCCGCTTCGACGTCGTGATCGCCAACCTCGTCGGCAACGCCCTGCGGCACGGCGGCACGCCCGTCACGGTACGGCTGCGCACCGAGGAACGCTCTCCGGGCTCGACCGTGCTGATCACCGAGGTGGCGGACAGCGGACCCGGGATCGTCCCCGAGTCGCTCCCGCGCATCTTCGACCGCTTCTACAAGGTCGACGCGGCCCGCACCCGTTCGGAGGGCAGCGGCCTGGGACTGGCGATCACCCTGGAGAACGTGAGGCTGCACGGCGGCACGATCCACGCGGGGAACCGGCCCGAGGGCGGTGCCGTCTTCACCGTCGAGATACCGCTCCACACGGAGGAGGCAGGCGGATGAGGCGTGTGCGCAGCCGCCGACGTGCGGCGACCGGCACCGTCACCGTCGCGGCGGCCGTGGCGCTGCTCGGTGGCTGCGGTATCCAGGAGACCGACGTCATCGCAGCCGGCGGTCCCGCCAGCTTCCAGGCCTTCCTCAACCGCGAGTACGACATGCTGCTCTTCTTCCGTTCCCCCGACGGAGGGCTGAGCCCCGTGATCCGGTCGACCGCGGTCTCGGCCGCGTTCGGCGAGGGATACGTCGAGCCGGGTTCGGCGGAGACGGACGGACCCGTGCCGGCGGAGAAGGTCGTCGCGGCGTTGCTCGCCGGCCCGCGCGAGGAAGACCGGGCCGCAGGCCTGAGCACCTCGCTTCCCCCGAGCCTGGGCGGAAGGGTCGAGGTCGCGACCTCCCCGGGCGGCAGGGTGACGGTCCGTCTGCCCTTCGCCCTGAAGGGCCTGGACAGCACTGCTCTGCGCCAGCTGACCTGCACGATCGCCTACAGCCAGGACGCCGACGGCCAGGTCGCCGTGGAGCTGACGGGCCAGGACGGCGCATCGAGGTCGGGCACCTGCGGCCTCGCCCGCGGCAACACCGGCACCGCACCCGAGGCAGCCGAGCTCAGGACCCGCACCACGCCGCCGCCCGGCACATCCGGCTGAGCACACGTCAGGGCTCGGGCAGCCCGGCGCCGGGAGCCCGGTCCCAGCGGTAGGCGCCGCCCAGGTCGGTCCGCGCGTACGGCAGCCCTGCTCACGCGTGGCCCGCGTTCAGCGCACCGGGAAGCCGAACGAGTAACCCTGCTCTTTGAGTTCGGGAAGGATCCGGCGCAGTGCCTCGACGGTCTGGGAGCGGTCGCCGCCCGCGTCGTGGAACAGGAGCGTCGGCCCGTTGGGCAGTTCGCGCTCGACGGTGGCGACGATGGCGTCCGCACCCGGCTGCTCGAAGTCCTTGGTGTCCACGTTCCAGCCCAGCGGACGCATGCCGTGCGAGGCGGCGAGCTTGCGGCTGTACGGGGTGAAGGCCCCGCCGGGCGCCCGGTAGTACATCGGGCGTACGCCCCCGGACGCCTCGGTGATCATGCGTTCGGCGTCGAGGATCTGCTGCGACTGGTAGGCCTGGGACTGCTTGTCCATGGTGGTGTCGTGCGACACCGAGTGGTCGCACAACCGGTGCCCGGCCGCGACCACTTCCTTCACCAGGTCCGGGTGGGCCTGCGCCTGCGTCCCCACCATGCAGAACGTGGCCTTCACCCCGTACTCCCGCAGTACGTCGAGCACTTGGGGGGTCCATACGGGGTCGGGGCCGTCGTCGATGGTGATGTTGACGCCGCGCGCCCCCTTGTCCGAGGCGTGCACGATGGTCACCGCGACCGGCTTGACGGCACCGCCCGGCCTGGGCGACGCGGTCGCCTTCGGCGCCGAGTCGTCCACGGCCCCGGCCTGCGCGGTCCACACCGACGCCCCGGTGGCGAGCAACGTCACCCCGAGCGCCGCGCCGAGCACCTTGCCGTACCAGCCCCGCCCGCCACTGTGCCGCGCCATGTCCCCACCGCTTTCCCGCAGTTCCTCGCCGATCCTCGGTCACCTCGCGACCAACTGGCATGACGAGAAACGGCGGCTCCGGGATCCGTCAGTTACCGATCAAGGACAATCCCGGTGAGGTTCCCGGACAACCGGGCGGGCAACGGGACGGAACGGGGCCGCTCGGCGGCGGTACGTCCGGCCCTGTCGGGGGAGCAGGTCAGTGGACGCCACCGTGCGGGCCGGCCCGCGAGACGTCCGGCCCTTCGGTGTAGACCTGCTGAGGCAGCAGACAGCGCGAGCCGACCAGAAACGAGGGCGTGACGGCGAACTGGACGTCGTTCGCCGGGTTGCACACGCCCCAGGTCTCGACGTTCCGGCCTTCCACCTTCTCCCGGTGCGGGTCGAAGGAGAACTCGCAGCTCGGGTCCAGCATTCCGGCGCCCCTGCGCAGGGCGGTGATCCTGCCGACCAGTGCGGCGAACGTGCTGTCGTTGGCCGAGTTGGGCCACAAGCGGGTCTCGACGACGGATTTGCAGTCCAGGTTGTCATTGAGCTGCCAGTTGAGCAGGTTGCACAGGAACTGCGCCCGGGTTTTGGCGGTCGGTGGGGTCTTCACCGCCGACTGGTAGGCCGTGCGGTACCCGTGGTCGATGTCGGCGAAGAGCGTCTTCAGATCCTCGGCGAGCTGAAACTGGTCGTAGCTCTCCTGGGTCAGGGTGCCGGGTTTCTCCTGCTGGTGTGTCTCCGCCAGGATCTCGGTGAAACGGTCGTTCAGATAGCTCGTCCGGCGATCGAGTTCGGCGATCTGTTCCTGCACTGCCCCAAGGGCGCTGGACAGGGCACGTACCTCCTTCCCGGTGGTGTGCTGCCGGGTCGCCATGTCGTCCAGACTCCTGCCCACCATCGCCAAGATGGCTTCGAAGGTCTGCCCCGCCGACTGTGATGCCGCTTCCATGACCTGAGACTCACCTTCTACGAGAAGTGGATGTGTGTCTTGACCTCTTTGCCGGAGCGCACATCGCGGGCCCGCGCCTCGACCTCGGTTCCGCCGAAGATCATGGTCATCTCGATGCACCGTTCGTCCGGCGGATGGGACAGGGTCGGCGTCATGTCCATCGTCAGCTCACCCACACACCGGCACGTGTCGTCGGTGACGTACCGGGGATCGCTCTTCTCCGAGACGAACAGGCGCAGTGACATCTCCCGCTGCTGTTCCAGCACGGGGAAGTAGCTGCGGCGCACCTCGCGGCCCGGCTCCACCACCTCGTTGACCTCCACGAAGCTGTCGAACCTGTTGTCGCACAGCGGCGTACCGTCGTACTTGATCAGCCGCAGGTTCGCCGGATCCCGCACGATGTCGAACGGCTTCGCTGTGGCGACGCCGTAGGTGAACCGGGTGCGGCGGCCGCGGATCAGGGTCGGCTCGAGGCCGAGGTGGACGGCGCCGAGCAGGACCGCCCAGGAGGGCTTGGAGGGCACGACCAGTTCGGTACGCCTGGACAGGTGGGACCGCAGGCGCTCCTGCAGATACCGGGACTGCGCGAAGCCGCCCACGAGCATCACGCGCTGGACCGACTTGCTCCCGATCTGACGCAACTGCTCGTCCACCAGCTTCAGAATGGGCTTGGTGACGTGATCGAAGAGCCCCATCACCTCGTCGAAGCCGAGTTCGATGGCGTCGTCCACACCGTTCTGTATCGCGGCCAACCGCCGGGTGTCCGACTCCTCCATGATCCGGAAGAGCCGGTGACTCATCTGCAGAAGGACCGAACGGCGGTTCTCCGGGTCGAAGCTGCGCTTGTTGCGCTCCCATTCGTCGGAGAGCGCGACAAAGGCCCCCGGCTCCAGGTGGCGGGCCCGTTTCATGAACTCGTTGCCCAACCGCTCGGGCAGCACCGTCTCCAGCAGATACCGGTCGATGTAGGTGGAGCCCAGGCTTCCCCCCGAGGGGTAGCCGATCTCGGTGAGGCCGTGCTCGGTCTTCTCGTACGCGGTGATGTCCACGGTGCCGCCACCGGCGTCCACCACCATGAACCGGTCCCCGGCCGCGCCGACCCCCGAATGACCGGTGTCGAACCGGCAGTACAGGGCGGCGACCTCGGGTTCGATCGCGATGAGCAGCCGCTCCGACTCGGCGGGGAAGCCCGCCTCCACGGCGCAGTCGCGCATGATCTGGCGCTCCCGGTCCTGCCAGATCGCGGGCACTGTCAGTACCCAGAGGATCTCGTTCTCCTGGACCCGGCTTCCCGCGATGATGCGGTCCAGCGCGAAGCGCCGGAAAGCCTTCAGATAGGAGGTGATCAGCCGGCGCGGTGATGTGGTGGCGCCCGCCGGAGACGCCGACCTGACCGCTTTCCCCGTCTCGGGCAGCAGCCCCATCTTGAAGCCCTGCGCGTACTCGTACTCCGGATGCTCCCGGCTCTCCATCTGGAACCGGCGGCTCGCCTGGTGGCCCCACTCCAGGACCTCACCGGCGCTGTCGAGGAGGACCGCCGTCAGATTCTTGACGTAGTTGGTCGGCTGCCCCTCCCAGTCGTCGAACAGATTGATCCGCCGGTGCACCGGTTCACGGTCACGTTCGCTCGCGAACGACCAGGCGAATCCCGTGCCGTGGGTGCCGAAGTCGATCGCGGCGACCAGTCGCACTTGCTCGGCCATGTTCCTGTTCCCCCTGTGCCCTGTCCCCTGTGCCTGCTCCTGGCGGCGAATGCCGCGAAGCGGCGACTCTTGGTGTGTGTTGTCCGGTGCGCGGCTACGGCTTGTCCGGCGGCCGCAGTGGGATCGAGCCCCGAGGGCTGCCCGGGCCGTCGAGGTCGGCCATCGGCAGCGGCGGCGGCAGCACACGCCTGGCCGGCGGCGGGCCGACGAGGATCTCTCCGCGTCCGCTCAGCGCCCGTACCCACTGCGCGGCCTCGGGACGCGGCCCTGTCGGTTGTCCGGCGCGGTCGAACATGGCCCTTACCCCGGTGACGATCGGCTCCGGAGTGTCGGCGGGCAGCTCCAACGGCTGGCCCGGACGGACGGCGGCGTTGCCGCTGAGGGTTCTGCCGACCAGGAGCGCCAGTTTGTAGAGGTCCGTCGCCGGGCTCGGACCGCCTTGCTGCTGCGGGTCGTTCCAGTCCGGGGTGTCCGCTGTGGGCAGCACCGGCGGCATGCCCACCCGGGTCGGGCTGTCGCAGTCGATCAGGCAGATCCGGGCCGGGACGTCCGGGCTCCAGAGAAGATTGCGCATCGAGATGTCCCCGATGACCATCTGCCGTTCCTGCAGGACACGGACGAGCCCGGCGAAGGCGCGGGCGACTTCGATCCGGCCGTTGGTGTCCAGCGGGACGATGTCTCCCCACAGCGGCTTCGGCGGATAGAGCAGGTACTGGAGTTCCCGCAGCTTGGGCCCCGCCTTGGTCTGCCCGATGAAGGAAGCGGGCACTTCCCGCATCAGGAAGCCGACCACCTGGCCGTGCCTGACCACCCGGGCCGACGGCCAGGCGGTCTGCCGCAACAGGGCCTCGCTGTCTTCGGCGGAGAGCGTGTCGGGGAACTCGACCAGGTACCGCATGGACTCGCCGTTGGCCGACCCGGTGAAGTAGCGCTTGAACACCTCACCGGGCCGGTTGCGTACGCGCAGCACATCGCCCTGACCGCCACTGCCGAGCTTCTCACCCAGGTCGAGGGCGGCGATCTGGACGTCGTGCCGGGCGCCGGTGGCAGTCACGGCACCCAGACGCAGACAGCGCTGCGGTCGTCGCCGAACGTCTGCGCACGGAAGCTCAACTGCCAGTAGAACTCCGGCAGTGAGGGCGCCCGACCGTCACCCCAGTACTGTGCCAGCCGGTCCAGCACACTGTCGTTGCGCATGGGGTTGGCGAGGCCGTCCGTGCACAGCAGCAGTACGTCCCCGGAGTCGAGGGCGCACTCCGTCACCGTCACACGGTCGGGATGGCCGGGCAACGCGTCGGTCGCCGTACTCATGATGGCCCCCTCGTCGCCCGCCGGCTGCAGGACGGGCCGCCACCCACCGCGGCGGCCGAGCAGAAAGCCCTGGCAGTCGCCCACCGCGAAGAGCAACGCCCGCGCGGGACCGTGCGCACCACCTGGGAAGACCAGCGCCGCGGCCATCGCCGACGACAACTCCTTCGGCCCGGCCCGGCGTTCCGCCGCCTCGATACGGATGCCCGCGGCGATGTCGGCGGCCACCGCCCGGCAGACATCGCCCAGCACTTCGAGCGGGGCCCGCTGCGCCAGCAGGTCGAAGCGGAGGGCTACATGCTGCGGCAGCAGCCGGCAGACCACCGCCGAACCGAGCTGGGACAGCGGCTGGCTGCCGACACCGTCGGCGACGCAGGCCAGGAGGACTGGGTCCGCGCCCGGTGTTTCCGGTCCGCCCGAGGGCGGCGGGGCCAGACTCCAGAAGCCCATCGAATCCTGCCGGGTCTCCCCGAAGTACCGGTGGTCGTCGCCGCGGATGGAGGCGCCGCGTACCACCAGCGCACCGACGGTCCCCCCGTCCACCACGGAGTCCGGGGCAGGGGCGGTGACTTGGGGCAGCGCCCGGGGGGTCGAGCCGAGGGAGGGCCTGCCGACAAGGACCACCGGCTCCGGGAACTCCGGCCCCCGGATCACGGGGGCGGGCGCCGGCGCGGGCTGGACGGACTGCTGGAGCGCGTCCTCCGTTCCGCGCGCGGGAGGCACGGTGACGACGGCTGCGCGGGCAGCTTCGGCCGAGTTCCCCGTGTCCGCCGTATCCCCCGTATCCCCCGAATCTTCTGTATCCGCCGTATTCGCTGTACTCGTGGTGTCCGATGTACTGACTGTTTCCCACGGACTGGTGATGTCCGATGTACTGGCTGCGGCTGCGGCTGCGGCTGCCGCCACGCTCACGGGATCCGCCGTGCACGTGCCGTCCCCCGCACTCACTGGATCCGCCGTTCTTGCGCTGTTCGCCGCATCCGTCGGTTCTGTCATTACCGCCCCCTTCAGGCCCGGTGCGGCCGGACCTCAATGCTTTTGCCTTCCGGTGACCTTCTTTCGGTACGCCCCGGAATCCACGCCACAACATTTCCCCGTGATTCCCGACCCGCTGCGGATGTCAGATCGGGTCGGCCGTGATCGTGGTGAATCCGGGAACGGCGTCCGGCATCACCAGGGTTGCCCCGCCGGTGGAACTGGCTGCCGACTGCGTACCCGAGTTGACGATGGAACGGATGAGGGACTGTGCGAACTCACCGAGAGCCTCGGCCGGTCCGAGTGTTCCGTCGGCGATGAACGCCTTCGTCGTCGCCACCTGACGGATGACGGACTCGTCGGCCTCGCCGAAGCCGAAGGCCAGAATGTTGGGGTGCGACCGCCAGGCCGGATCCACCAACGCCTTGTAGTCGCTCTGCCAGTTGGAATTCGCCTGCCCGTCGGAGAGGAAGAACACCGCGGGGCGGTAGACCTGGTGTCCCTCGGCCTTCAACTGGGTGACGTCGGCGTCGATGGTGGACTTGAGGCGCCTGAAGGCCGCCCCGTAGTTGGTGCCTCCGGTGGCCCTCAGCGCGGGCATCGAGGCCACCACGCTCAGGTCCGAGAGAGGCAGCAGGATTTCTGCCTCGTTGGAGAAACCGATCAAGCAGAACCGGGTCTTGTCCGCCACCACCGGGTTGCTGCCGATCTCCTGGTGCAGATCGGGCAGTGATTTGTTGATCGCGTTGATCGGGTCGCCGGACATCGAACCCGACTCGTCGCAGACGAGATAGAACGGAAGAACCTGCTGGCTCATGGAAAGGCCCCCCTGCCTATTGATCCCCCGACGATCTCCGGGTTGCCGCATCCCTGTGCATGGCGTCCGAAACGGATGATCAATCGGGCTAACGGGTCGTAAGTGTTGCAGATCGACAGGCGCAAGGTGAACAACTTCGTCATGTCCGCAGATCTCGCCTCTTTTCCGGTCTATCGGAGGGGATGTGTGCTAAATGCAGGGCCGCGTCCGGGGTGACGAAGAGCCACTGCCAGGCCTATTGCAATGAATGACCGATGGCTCTCACTCCTGTGCGCCGTTCGCGCGCGCCCCCGCACCTGTTGCCACCGGGCGTGCCCTTCGGAAAGGCTGCTCGCAGCCTTCTTGCAGGCTCCATGACAAGGGTCGGGCGCCAGGACAGCGATGGGACGGACGATGCCGAAAGCCGTGTGTACGCGGTGAGGTGGCGACTCCTCAGATTCGTGCGAGAGGTCGGTCTACTGGCAGCCGCGCTGGTGCTGGCCCCTTTTTTCGTGTACGTCCTTCTCGACCCCCAGGCCGGGATGGAGAAGATGATCGAATCGGTTGCCCGGATCTCGAAGGTCACCCTCCTCCCGGTCCTCGCACTCTGCTCGGCGAGTGGCCTGCGGTGGTGGTTGCGGTACAAACGGCCCCACGCGACCCTGGACTGCGCACAGGCCGTCGACTCGATCGTCGAGTCGGATGCCTCGTACTGTCTGCTGCTGCGGACGTTCGGCGGCGACGGCAAAGTGCTGCTTCCCACTCATCCCCGGATGGGGCTGTGGTCCCCTGCCCTGACCTTGGAGCAGGTCACGGCGCGGGCACTGTCCCACCACGGCATGCGGACCTACACGCTGGTGGACGCCGCTGTGCGGCACTCGCCGCCCGGGCCGGTGTACCTGCGTTCGACGGAGGAGAGCTGGCGGGAGCACATCGGCGCGCTGGTGGGGAAAGCCACGCACATCGTCCTGTTGCTCGCGCCGGGCCGTGAGATGCGTGAATCGCTCGCGTGGGAGATCGAGTTGATCCGCTGCAGCGGCCTCCAGCATCGCGTGACGATCCTTTTCCCGCCGTGTGGCAGGAAGGGCAGGTACCACCCGACGCACCTGACCGCGCGCGCCAACGCCGAGCGGATCCTGGAGATGCTGGAACTGTCCTCCGTCGATGTGCCGGCCGCGGCGGAACAGATGCACCGCGCGCTGGCCGTACGGATTCTGGGGCACGAGGATGACGGGCGGCGGGTATCGCACGTACTCGATGTGGCGTCGACCGTGCTGACTCGCCGGGGCATCATCGGCACGAAGGTGTACGACGGGGCGCTCTCGCTGCTCCTCCGCCCACCGTTGGTCCCACCGGACAAGGTCCGCTGACTCCTGGTCACTCGCTGGTCGTGGTTCGGCTGCGGCGGGCGAGGGTGTCGCGGGCCTCGCCCCAGGCCATCGCATAGGTGAACTCCGTACGTCGGCGGGCTCCCCAGGTGTGCCACTCGGTGCCCCCGGTGTTGAGCAGGACCAGGGCGCCGCTCGCGTCGTTCCTGTGAGCGCGCAGCCCTTCGAAGCGCGACCGGCCGTGAGACCCGGAGTCTCCCGCTGTGAGAGCGGCGTCGATGAACGAGTGCCAGCGTCTGCGCAGTTCGTGCTCGGCCAGTGGCGCGAGGAAGAGGGCGACGGGAATCGACGGGTGCCTGCCCAGAAGCTCCAGCTCCTGGAGCAGTCCCTCGTTGATGACCTCCGGAGTGGCGCCCACGACGACGAGCCGGGATTCGAGTGCCTTGGCCTCGATCTCCGCCTGCCAGTTGGTGCCCAGCTTCATACGGGCCGCGCCGATGTCGGACCGTTTCCTGGTGTCCGCGGGATGGGAAGCGGCGATGACAGGTCCAAGTGCCCAGACGTGCCGGACCGTGATCTCCTCGAAGGGCTGGCGCCAGGCGAAACTGGCGCGTTCCAGCACGCTCGTGCGCGCGATGGCGCTCGACGGCATCGTGGCCGAGTCGTCGGTGAAGCTGCGCAGATAGAGCACGGGCGGCTCGGAGCTGTCCTGTTGGGCGGCTTCGGCGTCCTTCAACGCGTAGGAGCGTCCCAGCCTGCGTACGAGCACTCCACCGAGCATGAGAAGTCCCGACATCACGATGACCGCGCTGCCCGCCCCGAGACCGACGACCGCCAGTACGACATAGGCCATCAGGTGTCCGAAGGACTGAACCTGCAGGTATCTGGCGGTGGGCAGGCCACCGTCGATCAGGGGCGAAGCCCCGAGGCCGGAGAGCTGGGCGATGTAGAAGACGAAGAAGAGAGCGAGGCCGGCCGCATAGAGCAGGAGGCTCGCCAGACCACAGGCACGCACCCACCACGCGTGGCCGCCGCGTACGTCCCAACGACCGCGCACGGGGCGCGGCTGCCACGCACGCTTCAACAGGGGGCTGCGGCCGGGCAGCAGCCAGCCTCCGACGTAGGCGATGGTCAGCATGACGACCGGGTCGATGGTCAGGTTCCGGGTGGCGATGAGGATGAACAGCACGAGGAAGCCGAATACGCGGAATGTCGCCCGGATACGGACCAGGACGGCGAGTCTGAGGGCCGCGCGGGACACGTCCTGCCATGCGGGGTCGTGACGCCGGACGCGGTAACGACGCCAGACGTGCCGGGTGCGAATCATCCGCCAGGGCAGGATGTAGACGAGATAGCCCAGGGCGGGCGTCGTCAACAGCACCAACATGCCCTCGGTGTACTCCGGTTCATTCAGTTCGGCTCGCTCACCGGGTACGAGTTCGGTCTGCCGCGCGGCCACCGCGGTGACACGCTCGGACAGTTCGTCGAGGCGGCTCTCGGCCGGCGTCCGCAAGGACACCCGAACCGCTCGGTTGCCCTGGGCGAACAGCACTTCACGACTCCGCGCACCGCTGACGTAGCGCACTTCGGGAGTGAGCCAGGCGCCTGGCAGAGAGCGCAGGTTCGTCGGGTGCTCGAAGAAGTTGGGGTTGAAGAGGTCGAACCAGACGAGTGTCGCCGCGTCCCTGGTGCCCGGGCAGCGCCACACCACTGCCTGCGCTTCGTCACCGTTCTGGGACCGCCAGGTGCGCTGCCAGCCCGTGCACACGTTCATCAGCCACTTCGTCTCCGACTTTCCCTCCCACGGTCCTTCGGACACCAGCCGCTGCGAAGGCCCGAGCCCGGGGTCCCCGATCACCAACGAGGAGAGTGCCGGTGTGTCGTCATCGGTCGCGATGCCCAGCGTCACGACGGGAGTTGAGTTCTGGGCGCCGGGCCGAACGGCAGCGCCGGCCAGGAGGAACACGAGCAGGAGGAACAGAAGGAGTGACAGGGGGCGGCTCTCTCCGGAGCGCGGCCGTGGCGTCCAGGACGGCAGGGGCGGACTGCTGCGAGGGCGACGTGTCGTGGTCCCGGTGTGCACTCCGCGTCAGCGCCTTTGCCGTCGAAGGACTCGGGCGTGAGCCGCTGCGCACCCCCTGGTGAGGAATGACGCTAGGTCAGCGGGTTGGTGAAGCAGAGGGATCGGCCGAAACCGGCATGTTTCGCCGGAGGAAGTACGTCCGCCCGACGACATGGGGCCAGACGCCAGGGCGAGTTCGGTCGCACACCGCTGGAGCACCAGATCAGTTGTCCTCCCGGCAGGTGTGAGCCAGTGCGCCCGAAATGGGTTCAGATGCACGCGGGGGCGAGTAGCATCGGCAGCCGAGTGACAAATAGGCCGACAGTAGCTTCATCGACTTGCTGTAGGGGTTTATGCGTAAGGCGCTAATCGTCGGAATCGATCACTACGCAGGCATGCACTCCCTCAGCGGTTGCGTGAACGACGCCTACTCGGTGAAGACCGCGATCGAGCGCAACGCCGACGGCACCCTCAATTTCCCCGCACCTCATGTGCTGACGGGAACAAGTGCCGAACAGAGCGTGACGAAAAGGGATCTCAAGGATGCGGTCAGGGAGCTTTTCGCCGACGATTCGGAGATCGCGCTCTTCTATTTTGCGGGCCATGGGTACATCGAGGACACCGGCGGCTTTCTGTGTGCGAGCGACTGCGAGACCGGAGATGACGGACTCGCTCTGGCTGAGGTCATGACACTGGCCAACAGCTCACGTGCCAGGAACAAGGTGGTCATCCTCGACAGCTGTCACAGCGGTGTGGCGGCAAACAGCTCGATGGCCACCGGACTTGCCGAGATCTCCGACGGTGTCACCATCCTGACCGCTTCGACCGCTGATCAGTACTCCTACGAAACACCAGGTGGCGGCGCGGGTGTCTTTACGAGCCTGTTCGTCGACGCGCTCAACGGGGCAGCGGCGAATCTCGTCGGGGACATCACGCCCGGAAGCGTCTACGCCCACATCGACCAGTCGCTCGGCCCCTGGGCGCAGCGGCCGGTGTTCAAGACGAACGTCAAGACGTTCGTGTCCCTGAGGAAGACGGAACCGCCGATCGCCCTTACGGATCTGCAGTCACTCACCAAGCACTTCCCCTCTCCGGAGGACAGTTTGCAACTGGACCCTTCTTTTGAGCCGGAAAGGTCCCTGGAACAGGTTCAGGACTCTCGGATTCCGCCGCCCGACCCTGCCAGAACGGCAATTTTTGCTGTGCTCCAGAAATACGTCAAGGTGAACCTCGTCCGCCCTGTCGACGCACCTCATATGTGGCATGCCGCCATGCAGAGCAAGTCCTGCAAACTGACGGTGCTGGGTCAGCACTATTGGAATCTCGTGAAGAAAGGGCTTATCTAGCCGGCGAGTTCGAGTGATGCGTCATCTTGCCTCTGCCTCCATGACGGCGAGGGCCTCGACAATCGGTGTGACGAAACCCGCGGCGGTGGTGGCTCCCGTGGCCAGCACGATGCCCTCCCCGGAAGAACCGAATCCGATCACCGCGCCGGGGCCGGGGCTCACAGTGGGCAGGGAGTACCCGATCTTCCCCATGAACTCGACCGTCTTCTCCCAGCTCTCGGGACGCTGCCGCAGGACCCGGTTGTTCACCGAGACCGCGACGGAGGCCCGCCCGTTCTCGCCCCGGGGCGGAGTGAAGACAAACAGTCTGCCGCGGCGGTGTTCGGATCCGAAGATCTCGGTCAACTCCCAGGCAAGACCGGGTGAGTCATGGATCTCCGCGATGAAACAGCGTGCCTGGGCGATCTGCCTGAGGAACTCGTCCTGCCAGACGCCGTAACCCACCCATGTCCGGGCCGCCCCGTCGCGCGGCAGGCGGTCGGTCGGATCTCCCAGGGCCACCAGCGGTCCCACACGCTCGTGGAGTTCACCACGTACGAAGGCTTCGAGAGTCTTCAAGCCCTCGAAGGGATCCTCTGTGAACCGCTCCCTGGCGCGCTGGGCCCGGGTCAGGTCCGATGGGAGCTCTCTCCTGGAGAAGTAGACCGACTCCTTTCCGAACGTACGGAGGAAGAGCACGGGTGGACGTGGGTCCTGTTCCCTGATCGTGTGGGCGTCGGGGTACGCCTTTCGTCGGTTCGACCACGCGGCCCAAGCTGCCACGGTTCCGAGCACCAGGAACAGTCTGACCGCGCTGCCCCAAGGGAAGGACACGAAAAGGGGCAGCAGGAGCAGACCGATACCGCCGGCGATGGCCAGGAGGGCGATAGCGGTGTACGGCACCTTGGGGCGCCGTGGTCCGAACGTCGCTCGTCGCTTCGTCATATACGCCCCCCTGAGCGAACGCGGTTGCCGACCAGAGCGTCGCCGCGTTTCAAGTCTCTTGTCTCTGTGGGCTGTTCGCCCGGCAGAGGCCGGTCCTTCCCTCCGCAGTTGAGACGGGGGACGGACGAGTGGGGCGTGCAATTGGCGTAGTGCTGGCAGGTCCGGGATCGGTGCCCGCCGGACCCTCCGTACATCTGCCGGCCGGATCACATGTGTTGGCACCGTGGGCAGGGGCGCGCTCTGCCTCCCAGGCGAACCACTTCAGGTGGGAGGGATCTTGGCGCTCCTGCCTCAGGCGCACTGTCAACGCTGTTGTGCGGACCTGCCGTTACCTGATCTGCCGTTACCTGAACTGCCCTTACCGGACCGGCTGTTGCCGGCCCTGACGTTCCCGGTCCTGTCGTTACCTGTGCTGCCGGGCTTCGGTTTGTCGTCGCCCCGCTTCTCTGAACCGACGAGAGCCGGATTGGCGAAGGCGTCAGTGAGACTGGTCGGCGCCGGTTCCGGTTCTGGAGCCGGCGGGGGAGGGGGTGGAGGTGGCGGCGGGGGAGGGTTTCCCTGGTTCTGTGCGTCTGCCATGGTCGCCAGTGTGCAGCACGATACTGACAGTTGAGAGGCATACGCCGACTACGAGAGCGGTGAGGCTGACCGTCCATCGTTTTGTCTTCCGCGTGTGTACACGAGCGTTCTTCTCGAACATGCCAACTCTTGTGGCGGCAAGGGCCACCAGCGCCGCGCCCTTCGAGGATCGGCCGTGATTCTCCAGGACCTCGCGCGGCTCGATGTCCTCGTATTCCGCGAGGTTGAAGATCGAGACACCGAAAGCGACGGCAATCGCATAGGCCGCGAATGCTGCGGCGCCCGTGAACGGTTCGAAGGTTCGAGAGGCCAGGAACTGAGTGGCCGTGGCCGCGGACCCGACCAGGAAGACCGCCTTCGTGTCCACCTTCGCGCCCGACTCCGCCTGCCGCTCCATGCGCGACGAGAGCTCGCTGTTGATCAGCTCCAGAGTCGGCTCTTGGTCGCGGAGTTGCTGCGGTGTCATCGTCATGCCCTGAGCGTATGAGCCAGGGGGCCGGGCAGCAGCGCGGCCTGCCCTGTGCGCGAGGCCCGCGATAAAATCCGCGACGTGCTGTCGACCTGAAAGAGGATGCGAACGTGACGACCATCGCGGTGACCGGGCACATGGATCTGACCGAGAACAGCGTGCGTCTGGTTCGTACGGCACTGGACGAACTGCTCAAGCAGTACGCCGACGGCGACCAACTGGTCGGCGTCTCCTGCATCGCGGAGGGTGCCGACTCCCTCTTCGCCGAAGCCGTCCTCGCCGTCGGCGGACGGCTGACGGTTGTTGTCCCGTCACAGGACTACAGCCGGAACGTGGTCAGGCCCAGCCACGCCGCCCTGTTCGATCACCTCGTCGAGGCGGCCGAGGAAGTCCTCGTACTCCCCCACGAAACAGCCAACCGGCAGGCGTACGAGGCCGCCAACGCCGTGCTCATCGAACGTGCCGACCGTCTCTTCGCCGTATGGAACGGCGAACCGCCCACCGGCAAGGGCGGCGGCACCGCTGACACCGTCCTCGAAGCACGGATGGTGGGCGTCCCCGTGGACGTCGTGTGGCCGGACGGCGCCGCTCGCCGGGGCTGAGTTCTACGCGGCCCGGCCGATTGCGGCCGGCCCGCGGTTCGGTTTCAGTGGTCGTCGGTGATGGTGGTCGCGATGCCGTTGCTGATCTCGACCTCGGCGGAGAAGCCCTTCTTGGCCGCCTTCTCCAGTTGGGCCTCGGTGCACTCGACGCCACCCTCGCCGCCCGGCCCGGTGTTCACGGCATCGCAGATGTCGTCGTAGCCCATGATCCTGGTGTCGTCGGCGACGAGGAACTGCTGCTCGGTGCCCTTCAGGTCGGAGACGGTGTACTTGCCCGGCGCCAGGTAGGAGACGTTGCCGAACCAGGTTCCGTTGACGCCCTTGCCCTGGTCGATGCCCTCGACGACGGTCTCGCGGGAGTCGGAACCCGAGTCCTGCTGGGTGGCGCGGCGTTCGATCACCAGGGTCGCGACGCCGTCCTTCATCTCCACGTCGGCGTTCACGGCACCCTTCTTGAGGGCCGACTCCAACTGGTCGAGTGTGCACGGCGCGTCCACCTTGGAGCCCGCGACGCCGCATATCGTGCCGACGCCGTAGACCTCGGTGTCGTCGGCGACCCAGAACTGCTGGTCGTCCTTGCCCGATACGGACACGATGTACTTGCCGGGGGCGAGATAGCTGACCTTGCCGTTCTTGAACGAACCGCTGACGCCCTTCGAGTCCTTGGCGGTCGTGGAGTTCTCGGAGTTCTTGGAGCCCGACGCCTTCTCCGCCGTCGCCACCGGACCGGCCTTGTCCGCCGGGCTCTTGTCGGACGAGCCGTCGGCGGTGCCGTTCTGGCATGCCGTCATCAGCAGTCCGGCGGTGATCGCGGCGGCGGTGAGGACGGCCTTGCGCAGGTGGCGGTTCTTCACGGGGAGTTCCTTCCGGGGGCGGGGCAGCAGGGAGCCGGCGGCGTTTCCACCGCTTCCCGCTCTGTGATCACTATGAGGTCTCACAGGGTCCGCAGGTCACGCCCGTCCTCCCTTCAGGACACCGCTGTGGCGCGGCTGTGACACGGCAACTCATCTGCTGTGGAAGCCAGTTGGCCGACGCGCCGCCTTGCGTCACCCGGGCCCGCACATCCGGTCCTGCGGGTCGGCCCATGTGGTCAGGCGTGAGGTGCCCCGCGCCGATGTGTCACAGCGGGTGCCAGACCGCGTTCTCGCCGTGCGCTCGCACCCTGCCGAAGACCACGTCGGCGAAGTGGATGCCGAAGCCGAGGGTGTCCGGGCGCAGGAGTTCGGCGATCAGGTGGCGCCGGTGGCGCTCGGACCGGGCGGGGTCGGTGTCGGAGATCGCGGACCACTCGGGGTGCCGTATCTGGAGGGAGGAGAGCAGGGCGTCGCCGAAGGCGAGCAGGCGGGCGCCGTGGGAGGCGATGACGAAGCCGGTGTGCCCGGAGGTGTGGCCGGGCAGGGCCATGGCGTGGACGCCGGGGAAGATCTCCTCGCCGGCGAGCACCAGCCTGGTCCGGGGTTCGAGGGCCTCCAGCGCGGGGTCACGGTGGTCCTGGTCCCATTCGGTCTTGGGGATCACGAAGGTGGCCCGGGTGAACAGGGGCGGGTCGACGCAGGCCCAGCCGGTGTGGTCGGGGTGCAGGTGGGTGAAGGCCACCGTCTCGATGTCCCCGGGCGACCGCCCGAGCAGGGCCAGATTGCCGGGCAGCGAGCCGCCGTGCACCGCGCCCCGGTCGGGGTGGGCGGGGTCCTCCGGTACCGCGCGCGGGCCGAACCCGGCGTCGATCAGCAGGGCCCGGGCACCGTGTTCGACGAGCAGGCCGCCGGTGTTGGCGACGAGGCGGCGCGTGTCGTTGAGGTAGGCGCCGTATCTGCTCCAGTGACGGTCGACGGCCTCGGGCGGACTGCCGGCCGGCTTCAGCAGCATCGCCCCGTCGGGCACGTAACTGACCTTCAACTCACCCACGCGCAGGGTACGCACGGCGGAGGGCCTGCGCAGTCGGCTGTCGTTCACGGCTGGTCTCCTCGCAGGCGGCGAAGGCGCCCGGCGCGGCTCGGATACGGGGACGGCGCGGCCGTCCGCCGGATGGCGGCGGACGGTCGCGCCGGGTGCGCGGACGGTTCCGGCGGGCGGTGCCGTGTGCCGGACACGGGAGGCCCTAGGCCGCGGTCCGCTTGCGCAGCAGGACACCGACGAGCAGGGCGCCGACGAGGGTGACGACACCGGCCGTGACCATGCCCGCGTGCAGCCCGCCCAGGATGTCGGCGCGGGTCGGGACGATGCCCGACGAGAGGGCGTTGGTGCGGGCGGCGGCGATCGCGCTCAGACCCGAGACACCGATCGCGGCCACGTACTGCGGCAGCTGCGACAGTCCGCCCACGACACCCTGGTCCTCCTCGGTGACGCCCGTGGTCATCACGGTGATGAAGGAGACGACGCTGAAGACGTGGCCGAGTCCCATGACCGAGGAGGTGACGAGCAGGACGGCCAGGTTCACGTCCTGGGGCAGGGCGAACATCCCGACCGTACCGACGCCCTGGATGAGCAGGCCCGCGGCCAGCACCCGCACTCCGCCGAACCGGCCGAGCAGCTTGGCGACGTACAGGCCGCCGAGCATCGCCGCCGCGCCCTCGCCGAGGTAGCTCAGACCGGCCTGAAGGGCGGTGAAGCCGAGCACGTCCTGCATGTACAGGCTCAGCAGCACGGTCGTACCGGCGCACATGCCGAAGGTGATGACACCGAACAGCCCCGACCACTTCACGGACGGCCGGTTCAGTACGGACAGCGGCACCAGCGGCTCCGGGTGGCGCCGCTCGACCAGCAGGAACGCGGCCAGCAGTACCAGGCCGCCGACGATCGGGCCGAGCGCGGCGGGGCGGGTCCAGCCCTCGTCACCGCCGGTGGAGATGCCGTAGACCAGGCCGAACAGGCCGAGCGTGGACAGGATCGCGCCCGGGATGTCCATCCGGCGGGCGGCACGGGACTCGTGGATCGCCGGCAGGGCCAGCGCGCCGGCCAGTGCCACCGTGCCGATCACGCACAGCGCGACCATGGTCCAGCGCCAGCTGAAGCCGTTGGTGATGACACCGCCGCCGAGCGCGCCGAGCACGAAGCCCAGCGACATGACGGCGCCGTTGAGGCCCAGGGCGCGGGCGCGCTTGGGGCCCTCCTGGAAGTAGCCGGTCATCAGGGCGATGGCGGACGGGGCGATCATCGCGGCGGCGGTGCCCTGGCCGATGCGGGTGGCGATCAGCACGCCGGGGCTGTTCGCGAGGGCGGCGCCGAGCGAGAACAGGGTGAACACGACGACGCCGAGGGTGAACAGCCGCTTGCGGCCGATCAGGTCGGCGACCCGGGCGAACAGGGGCAACAGGCTGGCCGAGGGCAGCAGGCTGGCGGTGGCCACCCACTGCAGGGTGCCGGCCGAGGAGAAGCCGAGGGCGTTGCCGATGTCGGGCAGGGCGACGGTGACGATGGAGAAGTCCAGGCCGCACATGAACGTGGCGCAGCACAGGGTGATCAGTACGAGCCACTCGCGGGCCCCGAAGGCGGCGCCGTCGGCGGTGGGCCCGGGTGGTGTGGCGACTTCGTGCGGGGAAGTGGTGGGAGGTGAGGATTCGGTGACGGCCATGAGCGGTCCTTCCTGGGGATCTGACCTGCCGGTCTGACTTGCCTGATCAGCTTCGAATCAGGGGACCTGCGCAACAAGGACGATCTGTGCAACGATCGATTCACTGGGCTCATCGTTCGAGGTCGCAGCAGTGGGAGGGGGCGGGAGAACCGGTCATGGAACGCCAGGAGATCGAGATTTTCCTGACTCTCGCGGAGGAACTGCACTTCGGCCGGACCGCCGAACGCGTGGGGGTCTCGCAGAGCCGCGTCAGCCAGACCATCGCCCGGCTGGAGCGCCGTATCGGCGCCAGGCTGTTCGACCGCACCAGCCGCCAGGTCACACCGACCCCCATCGGGGAACAGCTCCGGGACGACATCGCGCCCGCGTGGCGGGGGATCGAGGAGGCCGTGGCCAAGGCCATGGCGGCCGGCCGGGGTATCACCGGGATGCTGCGGATCGGCTTCTCCGGCGCGTTCACGGGCCATCTGCTGCACAGCGTCGCCGAGGTGTTCGGGCGCCGGTACCCGGGCGTGGACGTGCAGATACGCCAGGTGCAGATCTCGGACCCCTACGGGCCGCTGCGCGCGGGGGACATCGAGCTCCAGGTCACCGAACCACCGGTGACCGAGCCGGATCTGACACTGGGTCCGGTGCTGGTGTCACAGCCGAGGGTGCTGCTGATGGCGTCCGCGCACCCGTTCGCGCGCCGTGAGTCGGTGAGCGTGGAGGACCTGGCGGAGGCGACGCTGCTGACGGTCGCCGGGAACGTGCCGACGCACTGGCTGGACCACCACTTCCCGCGGCAGACGCCGTCGGGGCGGCCCATCCCGCACGGGCAGGCCATGACGCACTGGGAGGACGCGCTCTCCCTCGTTCTCGCGGGCAAGGGCGTGACGCCGGTGGCGGCTGCGGGCGCGCACTACTACAGCCGTCCCGGCCTGGTCTTCAAGCCCTTCACGGACGCCCCGGCCATCGACTACGCGTTCGTCTGGCCCACCGGCCACGAGACGGCCCGGCTGCGGGCCTTCGTCCAGGTGGCCATGGAGCAGGTGCGCGGGGCGGGCGGCCCGGCGCGGGCCGTGGAGAGCCTGTGGGCGGGCGAGGACACGGGCGCCTGAGGGCGGAGCGGGGGGTGCGGGGGTGTCCGGTTGTCCGGGGGCGGGCCCGGAGGCACCCGACGGGTCGGCGGGTGCCTCCGGCTCAGAGCAGGGCCCCGGCGCCGGCGGCGGCGAGGTAGCGCTGGTCGGGGCTGTCCTGGAGCATCACACGGTGCAGGGTCGTGGTGGACGGTGACGGCGGGATGCCGAGGTCGTCGGTCATCCGGCGGTGCAGCGACTGGTAGACCTCCAGCGCCGTGGCCCGGCGGCCCGAGGCGTACAGCGCCCGCATCAGCTGGGTGTGCAGGTTCTCGTGGTACGGGTGGTCGCCGACCAGGGCGACGGCCTCCCCGACCGCCTCCTGGAAGCGCCGGCACAGCAGCAGCGCGTCGATGCGCACCTCGCAGGCCGCGAGGTGGGCCTCGTTCAACACCCTTGCCTGCACCGTGAGTTGGCTGCCGTGCCGGACGTTGCAGAAGGGCGTGCCGCGCCACATGGCCAGCGCCTCGCCGAGGGTGTCCGTCGCGGCGTGCGCCTCGCGCCTCTCCAGCAGGCCGCGGGCCTCCAGGACCAGCCGCTCGAAGCGCGGCCGGTCCCATTCGTCGTGTTCGAGGCGCAGTACGTAACCGTTGCCGTCGGTGACCAGCCGGTGGTCGGCGATGTCGCGGGCGCTGGTGCCGGTACCGGCGGCCAGCGCCTTGCGTATCGCCCCTATGTACGTCTGTAGTGCGGTGGTCGCGGTGCGGGGCGGCTCGCCGTCCCACACCTCGCTCAGCAGCGCCGGTACGGACACACGGTGGTTGGCCTTCGCCAGGAGCAGGGCGAGTACCTGCCGTTGCTTGGGCGCGCTGGGGGTGACATCACGCCCCTGCTCACGGACGTCGATCGGTCCAAGGACACGGAACTCCACAGCCCCTCCTCAAGGTGGGTGCCACCGCCCGGTGCAGTGAGCGGTGTACGGACGAACAGATCGGCAGGAGTCCCGCGCCGCTGCGGGTCTCCTGTGGTGCTGTGCGTGGGGGGAAGGGCCGTCGGTACGTGGGGGAGGGCCGTCGAGCGGTGGTGTCCGGCCGGTCCGGTCGGCATACGGCGGCCGGCACACGGCGGCGGTCAGTCGCCGTTGGGGCGCAGACACACCTCGTGCCCGAGCCTGCGGTGTGCCGAGGCGACGGAGACCAGCGTGGCGTGGCGGTGCCAGCCGGGGTAGGACCGGCCCGCGAAGTCGTGCAGGCCCAGTTCGGCCTCCGCGGCCCCGGCCCGGGCGGCCGTGGCCGAGCCGATGACCGCGAGGGCCCGGGCCTGGTGCGCCGGGGGCAGGTTGGTCAGCCAGAGCCGGTCGGGCCGTAAGCGCGAGCCGGTCCAGACACCGGCCAGCAGGGCCGGCCGGGTCCCGCCCGGCAGCAGCACCTGTACGGTGCCGAGCCGGTGCTGCCCGGGGGCGAGGGGGGTGGCGGTGGGCGGACGGGCGTGCCGGCGCAGCAGCTCGGCCGCCGGCTCCGGGGCCGGGGACTGGGTCTGGGTCTGGGGCTGGGACGGGTGGAGGGTCGTGGCGTCCGCCGGGTGGGGACCGGTGGACGCCACGAGCCGCAGGGGCAGGGTGTCGGGTACGGCCACGATCCAGTCCAGGCCGCGGGCCTGAAGGCCCGCGATCACGGCTCCGGCGTCGATGTGGCCGTCGGTGTGGACGACGACCGGCGGCATCTCGGGTGTGATCCGGGCCAGTTGGTCGGCGAGGGCGAGGCACAGCTCGGCCGCGGTGGCGTGGCCGGTGGCCTCGGGGATGCGGGCCTGGCGTCGCAGCCGGGCGTCCTCGGTCCAGCGGCGCGGCAGGTACAGCTGCCAGTCCACGGCGAGGTCGCCGAGGTCGCCGGAGAGGAACGCGCCGACGGCGAGCTGGCAGTTGACGGTGCGTCCGAAGGCGGGCACGAAGCGCCGGTGGACGCCGACGGACAGCTCGCCCCGCTTGGGGATGACCACGGGGGAGAGTGTCCAGGCGTGCGTGGCGGTGTGCTCGGCGGCCCAGCGGGCGAGTTCGGCGCGGACCGGGCGCCACTGCCAGGCGCTGTCGTTGACGAACTGCTGCAGCGACTGGGGCGCCGTCGGGGACGGTGTCACCGAGGCCGCTATGCGCCGCAGCGACTTCTTGCCCTGGGTGGCGAGCAGTCCCCTGAGATAGACGCCCGCCCACCGCCGTTGGTCGGCCCGCGGCAGATGGGCGAAGAGCCGCTGGGCCGGCGGGACGTGCTCCATGGCCGGATACATGTACGGACTCCTCTCCCCCGGTCAGCCACGAATATACAGAACATTCTCTATGTTTCTAGATGGAGTGCCGGCCGGGCGGCGGCGGGGAGGGGTGTGCGGCGCCGTGCGTGGCGATGTGGCCGGGTGCTCTGAGCTGCGACAGGAGTGGTGTCGGGGCGGGTGTCGGGAGTGATGTGCGGGGCACGGAAAATTCCGTACGGGGGTACGAGTGCGTCGGCCGGGTCGCCACGGCACGTGTGCGGAACGGTGCGTTCAGTGAGGGCGGTCGCGCCGGGAGGAGGTCCTCCGCGGGGACCGGCGAACCGTCGGTCAGTCCTCGCCCCGAGCGGAGGCGGCCGAGGGGGCGATGAGGGTGCCCAGCGCTCTCAGGGCGTGGGTCAGGCCCTCCTCGGGTCCGTCGCCGGTGGCCGTGCGCAGTGAGTCCGGGGAGGCGGCGGTGGCCTCGACGCCGAGCAGTACGTGGGAGAGCAGCGAGGTCGCCGCCAGCGGGGTCAGCCCGCCGTCCAGGTGTTCCTCGCTCCAGGCCCGTTCCAGCGCCTCGCGCAGATCGGGGGCCCAGGAGTCGTACCAGCCGTGGTCGGCGGCGTGGCCCTCGCGGGTGAGCCGGGCGGCGGCGCGGATGCTGTGGGTGTTGCGCAGGGCGTCGGCGAGCGCCAGCACCTCGTCGAGCACGCCCTGGAGTCCCGGTGTGTGTCCGGCGCTGTGCAGGACCTCGCGGGTGGCGGCCGTGCCGGCCTCCTGGACCGCGTCCGCCAGGGCCGACTTGCTCGCGAAGTGGAAGGTGAGCGCGCCCATGGTGACACCGGCCGATCTGACGATCTGGTGCAAGGAGGTGCCGGCGTAGCCGTGCTCGGCGAATGTGGCGGACGCGGCCTCGATGAGTCGCTGCCGGGTCTGCTCCGCCCTCTCCTGCTTCGCCACGTGTGCTCGCGCCTCCTCCTGCCCCGTGCGCCGCGGGCGGCCCGCGGCAGCACCAACCATAGGTCAAGAGATTCCCAAGAGATCCGGAGAACGAGCAGCTCGGAACGTTCTTGGCAGGTTGGCTGGTAAGGACTGTCCCATCCGGCTGACTACCTGTGGACCGCCTGTTTGACTGACTTTCATGATCGAACAGACGTGCGCAATGAGTGGCCGGGTAGTCATGATCACCGGAGCTTCGTCGGGTATCGGCGCGGCGGCCGCACGGCTCTTCGCCGAGCACGGCGCGGCTGTCGTGGTCACGGCCCGCCGCCATGAACAACTGGCCTCGGTGGTCAAGGAGATCGAGGCGCGGGGCGGTCGCGCCCTGGCCGTGCCCGGGGACATACGCCGTGGCGAGGACGTCGAGCGGGTCGTCGACGCGGCGGTGGAACGCTTCGGCCGTCTGGACGCCGCCTTCAACAACGCGGGTCAGGCCGTGCCCGGCGTCGATCTGCACGAGATGTCGGACGACGACTACGACACCGTCATGGACGTGAACGTCCGGGGCGTGTGGAACTGCATGCGTCACCAGATCCGCGCCATGCTCGACACCGGCGGTGGCTCGATCGTCAACACCGCGAGCGTGGCCGGTCTCATCGCCACTGGGGTGGGTGCGCCCTATGTGGCCGCCAAGCACGCGGTGATCGGCCTGACCAAGGCCGCGGCGGCCCAGTACGGCGACCGGGGCATCCGGGTCAACGCGCTGGCCGTGGGCAGCACACTCACCGAGATGATGGAGTCGGTCATCGAGCAGATGCCCGGCGTGGAGCAGACGTTCTTCGCGCGAGCCGTCCAGAAGCGGTTCGCCGCCCCGGTGGAGGTGGCGCAGGCGGCACTGTGGTTGTGCGGCGACGCATCGTCCTTCGTGACCGGCGCGACCGTCCCGGTCGACGGCGGCACACTGGCCGTCTGAGACGGCGGAGGGCTGCCGGGGCGGGGCAGACCGGCGGGCCGGTGGACCGGGCTGACCGGCGAGACGACAGGCCGGGTAGGCCGGGGCAGGCCGGCCGGGGCCTCGCTTGCGCGGGCGCCCGGACAGCCTGGGGCGACGGGTCCTGGCGGGCTGTCGGTACCGGGCTGTCGGCCGGGGTGGCCACCGGGTGCTGGTGGTTGGTTGCTCGCCCGACAGGCCCCGACAGGCCCTGGCAGGTTGTCGATGCCATTTGTTGGCGCGGGTCGGCCACCGGGTGTTGGTGGTCGGGTTCTCGTCCCGGCGGGTCCTGGCAGGGTGTCGGTACCGGGCTGTAGGCCCAAGTAGGCCCAAGTAGGCCCAAGTAGGCCCAAGTAGGCCCAAGTAGGCCCAAGTAGGCTCGCGTCGGCTCGCGTCGGCTCGCGTCGGCTCGCGTCGGCTCGCGTCGGCCCCGGCGCGGCCCCGGGCGGCCCCGGGGTGCCGTGGCCGCCCGGGTTTCTGTCCGGCGGGGGCTAACGGGTCGTCGGGACCAGTTCGTCGGACCGGGTCGGCCACAGCGTGCCGGTGGTCGCCTCCTCGTCCAGCGTGCGCAGCAGCGCGTCGTCGATCTCGTCCAGCCCGCCCACGAGATGGCGTACCCCGGCCTGCCGCATCAGCTCCGCCTGGTGGCTGTGCTCGAACCGGCTGGGGTGGCCGATGAACGGTGCCCCGATGTCTCGCGCCGCCTCGGCGACCCGGGCCACGTCGTCGATGAAGAGCACCTGGCCGTGGTCGAGGCCGAAGTGCGCGGTGATCTCCCGCAGTCCGGGGCGCACGTCGTTGGTGCATATGTAGTGGGGAGGCGTGAACAGGTGCGCGTACGCACCGAGTTGCTCGTCGAAGTGGGACTTGGCCAGGCCGCCGTAGCAGACCACGTCGAGCCCGGCGGCGCGCAGCCGTTCCAGCAGCGGCCCGGCTCCCGCGGTGATCTCGACGGGGTGGTCGACGAGGTAGGCGGCGCGCTCCTCGAAGTAGGCGGCCAGGGCCTCCTCGCCGGTCATGGCCTGCGGCACCACCGCCGCCATGGCGCGGCCGGCGTCGGCCTGCCGCTGCGAGAAGACACTGCGCTCGACGTCGGCCGAGTAGGTGCCGCCGCGGCGGGTGACGAACTGGTGGATGAGCGGGCTGAAGGTGTCGTCGAGCAGGACGCCGTCGATGTTGACGGCGGCGATCCGCAGGCGGCGCAGGAGGCGCGGTCGGTCGGTCATGGCTGGGTTCCCTCCCCTTGGTCGGGCGCGCTCACGGACGTCCACAGGGACTGTGCGCGCTCCTCGCTGTTCTCGATCCCGTCGAAGGCCGGACCGGCGGCGATGCCGGGCAGCAGCGCGCGCCACATGTTCACCGTGCGGCGGGGCAGGTCGGCGCGCCGGGAGACGACCTGCGCGTACTCCTGCATGCCGGTGCACGCGCCGACCACGAACTCGGCCAGCTCGTCGATCCGTACGTGCTCACGCAACTCGCCCTGGGCGCGCGCCACTTCCAGACACTCCTCGAAGCTGCGGGTCCAGACCGCGTACGGCGTGGCGTCCTGCAGGCCGAAGGCGGCCTGTTCGCCGGTGAGGCGGACGCCGGCGCGCAGCATCGGGTCGGCCTGGAGCGAGTGCGACCAGATGAGGGTGATGTCCACCAGCCGCTGCAGGCCGGTGGTGGGCACATGCGGCTCGATGGTGCCGCGCTGGGCGTTCATCACTTCCATCGCGAGGCTCTTCTTGTCCTTGAAATGGAAGTAAAGAGCTCCCGCGGTCACCCCCGCGCGCTGCAGGATCTTGTTGATCCCGGCGCCCGCATATCCGTACTCGTCGAAGACCTCCGCGGCTGCCTTCAAGAGCTGCTCTCGGGTCTGAATCGCACGCTCCTGTTTGGGGGCGGGATTCGGGTTCGCTGGTGCCATGGCTGCATCCCGGTCTCGACAAGAAAAAGAACGTCCTCTATGTTACTTGCCGTAGCGCGGCTCCGCCACCGCTGGGGGAGCAGTTCGTGTCAGAGCATCGACACAGGGGGATTCACATGAACGAGATGATGACGGCTGCCGTTTCGAGACCGCTGCGGGTCACGAAGGACCTCGTCCACAAGCACGACGCCGGCCAGGTACTCCTTGTGGGCCTGAAGCGACTGGCGGAGGACGAGTTCCTCGTCGCGGCGGACTGGACGGACACGAGCGGCCTCGTGGGTGCGGGGGACCAGGGCCAGGACAGTGCCGTCCTGCTTACGGAAACGATTCGGCAGACGTTCCCGCTGCTGTCGCACGCCGGCTACGACGTCCCGTTCGGCCACCGTCTGCTCTGGAGCGAGTACCGCTACGCGCTGAACCTGGACACCCTGCGCGAGGGCGGCATCGGCGGCCGGCCGGACCTGCACATCCGCTGCTACGACGTGGTCCGCCGCCGCGACCGGGTCACGGCCCTGTCCCTGGACATCACGGTGCTGCGCGACGGCGAGCAACTGGCCACCGCCCACACCCGTTTCACCATCCAGCAGCCCGCCATCTACGAGCGGCTCCGCGGCTCGTACGGCGACGCCCACCGGATGCTGGAACTGGCCCGGAGCCGCCCGCTGCCGCCCCCGGCCTCCGGCGCCGGCGAGGAGTTCCGGGACGCGGTGCTCTCACCCACCGACGCCACCGACCGCTGGCAGCTGCGGATCGACACCCACCACCCGATGTACTTCGACCACCCCAGCGACCACGCCCCGGGCATCCTCCTGCTGGAGGCGGCCAAGCAGGCCGTACGAACGATGCGCCACCCCCGGGTCGGCGTCGCCGAGGCGATGGAGACCGTCTTCCACCGCTACGTCGAACTCGACTCCCCCTGCTGGGTGGACGTCCAGCAGCTTCCGGACGACCAACTCGGCCGTGCGCGCTTCCTGGTGACGATGCATCAGGAGGGCAAGCTGTGCTTCACCGCGCTGGCGTCGGTAGCCAAGGAGCGGACGACCGGCTGACGTTCGCGGCGTGGCCGGCTCCCGGCAGTGTGCCTCCGCCCACCCGGGCGACATGGGCGCCGAGCACCATGTCGTCGCCGACGGCCACGGGACGGCCCGCGGAGCGCAGGAGGTCGAGGTCGGAGGCATGGTCGCCGTATGCGGCGGCGCGCGAGGGGGACACCGCGCGCCGCCGCATCAGCGTGCGCGCCAGCCGGCCCTTCTCGACGCCGATGACCGGGTGTTCCACCAGGCCCGTGCAGTGCCCGTCGACGTACTCCGGCTCGCTGCACAGGATCTCGTCGGCGCCGAGCAGCTCCGCGAGCGGCTCCAGACACGGCCGGAACGACCCCGACACCAGCACGATCGACGCCCCCTGCTCCCGGTGCCGGCGCAGGGCGGACACCACGGGCGGGTGCAGCAGTGTGCCGCCGGCCAGCTCCGCGTCGAACCAGGCGCGGCCGTGCGCGAACAACTCGTCGCGCGAGCGGCCCGCGTAAAGGCGGTAGTACTCGCGGTTGGTGACCAGCCGTGAGACACCCGCCGCCGACCTGCGCCGCAGCGTGTCCGCCGCCTCCTCGTAGGCGGACGGCGGCAGGCCGCGCTCGCGGTAGTGGAACTCCAGGAAGCGGAACATGCTCTTGACGGTGATCAGCGTCTCGTCGACGTCGAAGAAGGCGATCTCGACGGGGGCGTTCGGTGCGCCGGGGACAGCGGACATGGGGTGCGGCCTTCCATGCGGGTGAGGGGTCGGTCGGGGGTGACTGGGAGGGTGGCGGGCCGCGGTCGTGCCCGGGGAGGGGCAGGACCGCGGCCCGGCGGGGTCAGGCGGACGCGGGGACCGGCGCGGTGGTGCTGCGGGCGGTCAGATAGGTGCGGGTGCTCTTGCCGGGCGTCTTGCGGCCCAGGTGTCCCGCTGCCACCAGCTGCTTGAGCAGCAGGGCCGTCTCCGGTGCCCGGCAGCGCGGGTCGGCCTGCAGACGGTGCTGGACCTCCAGGGCCACATCGGCGCCGACCGTGTCGAGCAGCCGCACCGGACCGAGCGGCTGACCGCCCACGGCTCGCGCGGTCGCGTCCAGCGCGGCGGTCGTCGTCTCGTCCGCGTCCAGCAGTTCCAGGGCCTGGTTCAGATACGGGAAGAGCAGCGCGTTCACGATGAAACCGGCCCGGTCGCCGCACTGCACGATCTGCTTGCCGAGTTGTTCGGCCAGCGCGCGGGCGCGGGCCAGGTTGTGCCTGCTGGTGCCCGGTGCCGGGATCAGCTCCAGCAGGCGCATCACCGGAGCCGGGTTGAAGAAGTGCAGGCCCAGTACGTCCGCGGGACGGCCGGCGGGCTCGGTGCAGGCGGCGACCGGCAGGCTGGAGGTGGAGGTGGCCAGCAGCGTGCGCGGTGCGCAGACCGCCCCCAGCTCGGCGAACAGCCGCCGCTTGACCTCCAGGTCCTCCACCACCGCCTCGACGACGATGTCCACCTCGCCCAGCACCGAGCGGTCCGTGGTCGCCGAGAAACCGGCCTCCCGTCCCTCCTCGTCCGCGCTCCCCGTGCGCCGCAGCGCGAACTCCACGCGCTCCGCGGCCACTTGTGCCTTCTCCTCGGTCCGGGCCAGCAGCGTCGTGTCGAAGCCGCCGCGTACGAAGGACTCCGCGATGCCGGTGGCCATGGTTCCCGAGCCGACGACCACCACCCGGCGGCCGGGCGGGGCGGTCGGCAGCACCGGGCGGCGCGCCTCCTCGACCCGGTCGTGGCGGTGGAAGCCGTGGCCCGTCTTGCGGCCGAGCGCGCCCCGGGCGATCAGTTCGTCGAGGACCGGGGCGGGCGCCGCGTGCCCGTCGGCCGTCTCGGCGAGGCGGGAGAGGACGTCGCGTGCCGTGTCCAGGCCGATCGCGTCCAGCACCGCCAGCGGACCCTCGTGCCAGCCGCAGCCGAGCCGTACCGCGGTGTCGATGTCCTCGGCGGTGGCGTACCCGTCGTGGACCATCCACGCGGCCCGGTTCAGCAGGCCGAGCAGCAGGCCGGGGGCGAGTGAGCCGGGCCGGTCGACGACCTGGTGCGCGGTGATTCCGGCGGCGGTCAGGATCCGTTCCACCCGCTCGGCCGCCGCGTCCCCGGCGCCGGGAGCGCGGGCGACCTCCACGGCGGCCAGGTCGTCCGCGCGCAGGAAGCGCAGCGCGAACAGGTCGGGGCCGGCTTCGCCCTGGAGGTCGACGAGGGACGTGGTCAGCGCGGTGGTGAGCACCGGGGTGCCGGGCCGCAGATGCCGGCGCACCTTGGCCAGCACCAGCCGCTTGAGCGCCGCCGGTTCCGGTACGGCCTCGACGACCAGGTCGGCCTCGATGACCCCCGCCGGGAAGTGGGTCACCGTGCGGGGGCGCTCGGACGGGTCCAGCTCACGGGCGCGGGCCAGCGCCACCGGGTCGTCGTCGACGGCGACGACGGTGAGACCCGCGCCGGCCAGTCGGCGCACCAGAGCCAGTCCGGTGCCGCCCAGACCGACGACGGCCACGGTGTACGGGGACGGCGCGACGGCGCCGCCTGGCTGATCGGGCATGGTGTGCTCCTGCCTGTGGAGGGGTGTGGAGGGGTGCGGAGGGGGTGCGTCGGGGCTGGTCGAAGGGCTGGGCCGGTGTGGGGTGTTGGGGCGGGGAGGAGGTTGTGAGGGCTGGGCCGGGGCAGCTCCCCCAAGGGGCGCGGGGAACTGCGCGACCGGCCACGACGGCGCCGCGGTAGGCCACGAAGGCGCCACGACCGGCCAAGACGGCGCCGCAGCCGGCAACCCACCCATCGCGCACCCCAGCGGAGCGCCTAGTACCGGCTGCCGGTGGCGGCGGGCGCGGCGTCCAGGTCGCCAAGGTCCCGCTCCGTCAGGCGCAGGTCGGCGGCGGCCAGGTTGTCCGCCAGATAGCGGGACTGCTTGGTGCCGGGGACGGGAACGACGTGGTCGCCCTGGGCGAGGGTCCAGGCCAGGGCGACCTGGGCGGCGGTGGCGCCGTGCCGTGCGGCGACCTTCTCCACCGCGTGCGCGATACGCAGGTTCGCGGTGAACGCCTCACCCGTGAAGCGTGGGTTGGTGGCGCGGAAGTCGCCGGCCTCGAAGTCCTCGGGCCGGGTGTAGCGGCCGGTGAGGAAACCCCGGCCCAGCGGCGCGAACGGCACGAAGGCGGCACCGTGCTCGGCGCACCAGCCGGAGATCCCGGTGTCCTCGTCGAGGGGCTCCCGTGTCCACAGGGACAGTTCGGACTGCACCGCCGCCACGGGATGGACACGGTGGGCGGCGGCTGCCTGCTCCCGGGTCACCTCCGACAGCCCGAGGTGGCGCACCTTGCCCGCCCGGACAAGCTCGGACAGCGCGCCCCAGGACTCCTCCAACGGTACGGCGGGGTCGACGCGGTGCAGGTAGTACAGGTCGATGGCGTCGACGCCGAGCCGCCTGAGCGAGGCATCGGCCGAGCGCCGGATGTGCTCGGGGGAACCGTCGCGGCTCAGGCTGCGGGTGGCGAGGTCGTCGACGACGATGCCGGTCTTGGTGGCGACCACGGCGTCACCACGGCGGCCGGCGAGGGCGCGGCCGACGAGGGTCTCGTTGTGACCCTCGCCGTAGGCGTCGGCCGTGTCCAGCAGGACCGGCCCGGCGTCCAGGGCTTGCCGTATCACCGCGACCGAGACCGTGTCGTCGCGCTGCGACTCGGCATAACCCCAGCTCATTCCCATGCATCCGAGTCCGACGGGGTGGACGGCGAGTCCGGTCGGGCCGAGGTTACGCGTGGTCATGCGCACTTCCTTTCTGTCGAGTCCGTCAGAGGGAGAAGGGAGATCAGAGGGAGAAGGGAGGTCAGAGGGAGAAGGGAGGTCAGAGGGAGAAGGGAGTGGGTGGGGCCGGGGTGCGGACACCCCGGCCCCGTCAGGCGGCGGTGAGGATCAGGGCGGCGTTGTGGCCGCCGAACCCCAGGGAGGTGCTCGCCGCCACGCTTATCCGCCGGTGTCGTGCCGCGCCCGTGACGACGTCGATGTCGACGTCGATCGCCGGGTCCAGCGACTCCACGTTGGCGGTGGGCGGAACGGCGCCGTGGTACAGCGCCAGTGCGGTGTACGCCGCCTCGACGGCACCCGCCGCGGCCAGGGTGTGGCCGGTGACGCCCTTGGTGGAGGTGACCGCCGCGCGGTCGCCGAGGACCGAGTGCAGGGCACGGGCCTCCGTGAGGTCGTTCATCGGGGTGGAGGTGCCGTGCGCGTTGACGTGCTCCACTTCGTCGGGGAGCACTCCGGCGTCGTCCAGTGCGGCCCGCAGGGCCCGCGCCAGGCCCTCGCCCCGCGGATGCGGCGCGGTGGCGTGGTGCGCGTCGGACGTGGCGCTGAAGCCGGCGATGTCGGCGTAGCGCCGGGCGCCACGGGCGGTGGCGTCCGCGCACCGCTCCAGTACGAGGAGCGCCGCGCCCTCACCGGCCACGAAGCCGTCCCGGTCCGCCGCGAACGGGCGGGACGCCGCGGCCGGTTGGTCGGTACGGCCCGACAGCGCGCCCATCCGGGACAGCCCGTTGAGCGTGCCGGGGCTGATCGCCGACTCGGTCCCGCCGGCCAGGACCACGTCGCACAGCCCGGACAGCAGCCATTCGCGGGCCGTACCGATCGCGGACGCCCCCGACGCGCACGCGGTCGCCGTGACCAGGCTGGGGCCGTGGATGCGCAGGTCCATCGCGATGTATCCGGCGACCATGTTGACCATGCTCATGGGGATCATCAGCGCCGACACGTCCTCGGGGGTGCCCTCGCAGTAGGTGCGCAGCTGCTTCTCCAGGGTGGCCGCGCCGCCCAGCGAGTTGCCGATGACCACGCCCACCCGGGTGCAGTCCCAGGACCCGGTGTCCAGGCCGGAGTCGGTGACCGCCTGCCGGGCGGCGACCACGGCGAGCTGGGTGAAGCGGTCCAGCTTCCAGGCGGTGCGCCGGCCCAGCTCGGCAGTCGGGTCGAAGCCGGGGACCCGGCAGGAGATGTCGACCCGCTCGCCCTTCAGCTCGGGGTCGGTGGCCGCGGCGGACACGCCGGACAGCACGCGCCGCCAGTTCTCCTCCACCCCGATGCCGGCCGGAGTGACCAGGCCCATGCCGGTGATCGCGACGCCGCGACCCCGGGCCACGCCGCTCACGCCTGATCCGCCTTCGCACGGATCACGGCGACGGCCTCGTTCAGCGTGAAGGAGGCCTTCAGCTCGCCTTCCTGGAGGACGATGCCCATCTCCTTGCGGAGGATCAGGCTGAGCTCCACGAGGATGAGGGAGTCGATCTCCAGCTCGTCGAAGGTGACGCCGGACAGCAGTTCCGTCTCGTCGAGGCCGAACTTCTCACTGATCAGGGCGGAGACGCGGTGCTTGAGGGATTCCTGGGTCTGGATGACGGGAGTGCTCATGATGAGGTTCCTTTGATTGATGTGGTCGGTGCGGTCGGTGTGTTCGGTGGTCTCGGAGAGGTCAGTCGGTCTCGAGGGCCGGCCAGACGAGAGCGGCCGAGCCCCAGGTGAGGCCGCCGCCGAAGCCGGTGAGGAGTACCCGGTGGCCCGGCAGCAGCTCGCCGTCGGCGGCGGCGTCCCGCAGGGCGAGCGGGATCGAGGCGGCGACGGTGTTGCCGACCCGGTCCAGGTTCACGACGATCTGCTTGTCGTCGAGGCCGAGTTGCTCGCCGACGGCGTTGAGGATGCGGATGTTGGCCTGGTGCGCCACGACCTTGTCGAGCTCGGCGGGTGTCCAGCCGACCCGGTCGAGCAGCGTCTGCGAGGAACGGCTCATGTTCAGTACGGCCTGGGTGAAGACGGGTCGGCCGTCCATCGTGAAGAAGTGGTCCTCGCCGCCCGGGAGTTCGGGCGTGGAGCGCTGACGGGAGCCTCCGGCGCGCACCGTGATCAGATCGGCCCCAGAGCCGTCGCTGCCCAGGTCGAAGCCGAGCAGTGCTCCCGGCTCGTCCGCCTCGCCCGCCCGCAGGACCACCGCTCCGGCTCCGTCGCCGAAGATGGCCCGGGTGGTGCGGTCGGCCGGGTCGAGGATGGTGGAGAAGGTGTCCGCGCCGATCACCAGGGCCCGTTCCGCGACACCGGCGGTGATCATGGAGGACGCGGTGGCCAGCGCGTAGACGAACCCGGTGCACACGGCGGCCACGTCGAAGGCGGGCACCGTCCCCAGCCCGAGCCGGTGGGCCACGTCCGGTGCCGTGGCCGGGCACGGCCGGTCCGGTGTGCTGGTGGCCAGCACCACCAGGTCCACGTCGGCGGCGGCGTCCCCGCCCGTACGGCGGGCCGAGGCGAGGGCGTGCTCCCCGGCCGCCACGGCGAGGTCGGAGGTGGCCTCGCCCGGGGCCACGACATGGCGCAGGCCGATCCCGGTACGGGTGCGGATCCACTGGTCGGAGGTGTCCAGCTGCCCGGCCAGCTCCTCGTTCGACACGGCCGTCGCCGGCAGCGCGCCGCCCAGGCCGCACAACACCGCGGCGCGGCTCATGAGACCAGCTCCTCGATCTTGTGGGCGCCGGTGGGGTCGGCGGCGCCGGTAGTGGGGTCGTTCGGGGTGGGCGCGTCCGGCGCGTCCGGCGCAGCCGGTGCCGAGGTGCGGCGGGCCGTGCGGAAGCTGTTGCCGGCCCGGCGCAGTGCCGTACGGATCGCGGCCGGTTCGGGGGCCGTGAGTGCCGCTATGTGTCCGTCGGGGCGGACCAGGACGGCCTTCGGCGCGGTGCCGAGCAACGGGGTGAAGCCCGGCCAGACGGAGATGTCCCGTACCGGCACCCCGTCGGGCGCGGCCTCTGTCACGGCCTCGCGGGCGGCCACCCATGCGGCGTCCTGCCGTTCGCCGGCCCAGAGCAGCAGCGTCAGCCGCGCCGGGTCGATCGAGGGCCAGCGCTCGGCGCCCGGCTGGGGCGCGCCGTACGCGGTGAACACTGGCAGCCGGTCGCCGACGCGGAGCCTGCGGGTCAGTCCCGGCAGCGTGTCGCGCAGGGACTCGGCCGGCCGGTAGCTGACGTCGTGCTGCGCCATCAGCGGGGCGCCGAACCGTTGCAGTACCCCGGTCCGGTGGGCCAGCCGTACGGTCGCGTCGCGCAGGGCGAGTTCGTGGCGCCGCTTGAACAGCCCCCAGCTGGTCTGCTTGGCGGTGGTCAGCACGATGCGCTCCGCGGCCAGATGGCGGTCGCTGTCGTAGGTGTCGAGGATGCCCGGTTCGAAGGCGCCCTTGACGACGCCGGCCAGCTTCCACGCGAGATTGACCGCGTCCTGGATGCCGGTGTTCATGCCCTGCGCGCCCGCCGCGCTGAACACGTGGGCGGCGTCGCCGGCGAGGAAGACCCGGCCCGCCCGCATGGTCTCGGCCACCCGGCGCCGGGCGCGGAAGATGGTGGACCAGTCCAGCTCGCCGACGATGCCGGGCCGCGGGGAACGCTCGTCGAGGAACCGCTGGAACAGCTCGGGCGGCGGCCCCTGCTCCCCTTGCCAGTCCGGCACGCTGATGGCGAGCCGGTACATGCCGCCGCCGAAGGGGGCGATGCCCAGGGCTCCGGAGCGGGAGTAGCAGTAGACCAGCGCGTGCTGGTCCATGTCACCGGCCACCGGGCCGTCACCGATGGCGAACAGCACGTCGTTCCCGGTGCCCAGGAGCTCGATCCCGGCCAGGCGGCGCACCGCGCTGTGCGCGCCGTCCGCGCCGATCACCCAGTCCGCCTCGATCCGCTCGGTGCTCCCGTCGGCCCGGGTCACGTCGGCGACCGGCCGGGGCCCCGAGGTGTCGAGCCCGCTGAGGGAACCGAACTCGATCTCACCGCCGTGGGCGGCCAGCCGGGTGCGGATCACCTCCTCGGTGGTGTCCTGCGGGACGACCACGCCGAAGGGGTACGGGGTGTCGGCGAGCCGGCTCATCTCGATGGAGCCCAGGTGCCGCTTCTCGGAGTAGTACTGCACCTCGTCCAGCCGGTTGCCCAGCTCGATCAGCGGCTCGGACGCGCCGATACGGCCGAGGAGTTCCAGGCTGCGCGGCCACACGACGCTGGCCCGGGAGTGCTGGACGGGGCCGGCGGCCGAGTGGTCGATCAGCCGGACCGGAACACCCTGTGCGAGCAGTTCGGTGGCGAGTACGAGTCCCACGGGGCCCGCGCCCACGACGAGGACGGGACGCCGCTCACCGGGACCCTCGCGCTGAGGGAACGTCATGACAGTGCCTTTCTTCGAGTTCGAAGCGGAGAGGGATCGAAGCGGAGAGGGTGGGGAGAGAAGCGGAGAGGAGCGAAACGGGGACGGGAGGGTGGGAAGTCCCCGGAGGAGGATCAGGTCCGTTGCACCACGACCGCGCTCCAGGTGAATCCCGCGCCCGCGCTCAGCACCGCCGCGTACTCGCCCCGTTCGAGGCGGTGCGGGCCGGTGCCGGTGGTCAGGGCGGTCAGGTTGGACAGCAGGTCGCCGGCGCCGAGGTGGCCGGTGCGGTCGCCCAGGTCGGCCAGGGGCGCGTCGGTGACCTCGGCGACGGCGGGGCCGTACACGTCCCGTGCGGTGGCCCGGCCGAGGCGTGGGAGCAGTACCGTGCTCAGCCGTCGTCCGTCCGGGCCGATGCCCGCCTCGGTCAGCGCGGCGGCCAGTACGGCCGTGGTCTCCCGGCGCAGCCGGGCGAGGAAGCGCGGCTTGTCGTGCTCGGCGAGGAACGCCTTCTTGGTCCGGCGGACGTCCACGGCCGCGCCCCGGGTGTGCGGCGCCGGATGGAAGGTGTCGGCGTCGCGGTGGGCGTTCTCCAGCTCGGGCGCCGCCCGGGTCCGCAGGGCGCGCAGGGCGAGCGCGCCCTCCGGGACGCCGTCGGGTCCGGCGCCGACGACGGCCGCGGTGCCGCCGTCGCCGTACCAGACGCCGTAGTCACCGCCCCATCGGTCGAAGCCCGGCGGTGCGAAACGGTCGGCGGTGGTGATGAGGACCGGCGCGCCGCCGGGATGCGCGGCCAGTCGGTCCACCGCGATGCGCAGGGCCGCCGCCGCGCCGTTGCACATCTGCTGGATGCCGGTCGGGATCGCGTCGTGGGCGCCGGTCTCGGCGGCCACGTAGTGCGCGGGCGACCAGAAGTCGTGGCCCTGGTAGTACGTCCAGGCGTGCAGTACGGCGGTGAGGTTCCCGGCGGGGACGCCGGCCCGGGTCAGGGCCCGCCGGGCGGCACGCACCGCCATCTGCGGGGCGGACAGGCCGTCGGAGACGGGCAGTTGCTCGTAGCCCATCGCGTCCGCCTCCCCGGTGGTCACCCGGCCCGTGGCCAGCGAGTCCGCCGTCTTCTCGGCGGTGGGCGGCAGCCACTCGGCGGGAGCGAGCCACAGATCGTCGGGGATCACAGGCACTCCTCTCCGTCGAGCAGCGGAACGCCCGTCGACGCCGTGGTGGTGTGCATCCGGCCGGAGGCGATGACGTCGCCGTCCTGCTCGAAGTCGATGTGGAAGGTCCGCAGGTCGGGCAGCATCAGACTGAGGTTGTCCTGGTGCGTGTACGTCTCGGTCTTGCGGATGTGCACCGTGGTGGGGATGTCCAGTTCGGCGTACCGCATGAAGGAGAAGTCGAAGCCGGCGACCGTGCTGCGGCTGACCGAGGCGCCCCACAGGTCGGACACGCCGAGCAGGCAGAGCTGGCGGGCCGCCTCCATGAGCACCATGCCGGGTACGTGGTCCTGGCCGTGGTCGAACATGCTGCGGTTGTCGAGCGGGACCCGCACGGTCGCGGACGCGTTGTCGCTGCCCACGGTGGCGTCGGCGAGCACGACGTTCGCCGGGTCACTGCGGCCGACCAGGTGCGGGTCGACGTACGCGCCCTGGCGGGGCAGGTCCCGGAACGGCACCAGCGGCCGGCCGCGGCCCTGCAGACGGACCGTGTCGTAGACCTCGGCGGGGATGTAGCCGACGTCCATGCGCACGAAGCCGAGGCAGCGCTGGGCGAGCTTCATGTCGATGCCGAAGGTCAGCCGCCGTACATCGCCGGGGGTGCCGCGGCGGTTGCTGGTGCGCACCGAGATCCGCAGCTCACCGGGCTGTTCCTGCTGGGGGAGGGTGAGCAGCCCCGGCAGCTCCATCGACCAGGACCGCAGCAGGAACTTGCTCTTGCGAGAGACCCCGGCGTACTCGTGGCCGCCGTAGGTCTCGGCCTGCCGGCAGCACTCCAGCAGCAGCATCGGGTCGGGGCTGCCGAGCCGCGAGGTGTGCCCGGTGTAGTAGGCGTGCAGCGGGGGAAGCTGGGCGGCGGCGAGATACTCGTCCTCGCCGGTCTTGCGGGCGTCGGTGAGAAACACCTCGGACAGCGCCCAGCGGTGCAGCAGGGAACGGTCCACGGTGCGCATGAATTCGAGGTTCGCGGCGCCCGGCAGGCAGGTCTTCTTTTCGGCAGGGGTCATTTTCTTCGTCCTCCTGATGCGGCGCGAGACGGGGAGTCAATTCCCTTTCCTCTCGCTTGATTTCATTGTCGAGGGGGGTGGCAAAGCGCTCACTAAAAGCGAACTCAAGCGAACTCGGGGGGCGAACCCTGGCCCACCCAGGCGAGCGGACCGCGGTAGCCGTTGCCGGCCCGGTCCCAGTTCGCGCGGGGGACGGCGGGCCCGGCGGCGGCGTCGTCGGTGGCGCGTGCCCGGAGTGCGGTCAACACGGCCACCAGCGCGCCCAGTTCGTCGGGATCCGGGTTGCCGCGTACGACACGGAAGGCGGCCTCGCGCAGTACGTCGGCCCCGGACGGCGCGGCGCTCACAGCGGGGTGATCCCGTGCTTGCGCTGCGGCAGCGCCCGGTGCTTGGTCCGCAGCATGGCCAGCGAGCGGGCGAGCACCGCGCGGGTCTCACCCGGTTCGATGACGTCGTCGACCAGGCCGCGTTCGGCCGCGTAGTACGGGTGCATCAACTCGGCCCGGTACTCCCTGACCATCTGCTCGCGCATCGCCGCGGGCTCGTCGGCGGCGGCGATCTGCCGGCGGAAGATGACGTTGGCGGCACCCTCCGCGCCCATCACCGCCACCTCGTTGGTGGGCCAGGCGAAGGACAGGTCCGCCCCGACCGAGCGGGAGTCCATGACGATGTAGGCGCCGCCGTACGCCTTGCGCAGGATCAGCTGGATACGGGGGACGGTGGCGTTGCAGTACGCGTACAGCAGCTTCGCGCCGTGCCGGATGATCCCGTTGTGCTCCTGCTCCACGCCGGGCAGGAAGCCGGGCACGTCAAGCATGGTGACCAGCGGGATGTTGAAGGCGTCGCACAGGGACACGAACCGCGCGGCCTTCTCGCTGGCCTTGATGTCCAGCGCCCCGGCGCCGACGACGGGCTGGTTGGCGATGATGCCGACCACCTGCCCGTCGATCCGGGACAGGGCGCACACGATGTTGCCCGCCCACGTGGGGTGGACCTCGAAGTACTCGCCGTGGTCGACGATCTCCTCGATGACCTCCCGTACGTCGTACCCGCGCGCGGGGTCGGCCGGGACGAGGTCGGCGAGCCGGTCGGTGCGCCGGTCCGCCGGATCGTCGCAGGGCAGCGCGGGCGGGGCCTGCCGGTTGTTGGAGGGCAGGTACGACAGCAGGTAGCGCACGTCCTCCAGGCAGTTCGCCTCGTCGTCGTACGCGAACGCCGCGACTCCGGACACCGACGCGTGCACGTCGGCGCCGCCCAGCTCGTCCATGCTGACCTGCTCACCGGTGACCGCCCGCACGACGTCCGGGCCGGTGATGAACATCTGGGCCACGCCCCGCACCATGAAGGTGAAGTCGGTCAGCGCCGGCGAGTAGGCAGCGCCTCCCGCGCACGGGCCGAGGATCACGCTGATCTGCGGGATCACGCCCGAGGCACGGGCGTTGCGGCTGAAGATGCCTCCGTACCCGGCGAGCGCGGTCACCCCTTCCTGGATGCGGGCGCCCGCGCCGTCGCAGAGGCTCACCAGCGGGGCGCCGGACGCCTCCGCCAGGTCCATCAACTTGTGGATCTTCCCCGCGTGGGACTCGCCGAGCGCCCCGCCGAAGATCCGGAAGTCGTGCGCGTAGACGAATACCTGGCGGCCGTCGACGGTGCCCCAGCCGGTGATGACGCCGTCGGTGTGCGGTCGGCGGTGCTCCAGGCCGAAGCCGGTCGCGCGATGCCGGCGCAGTGGCTCCAGCTCGGTGAACGACCCTTCGTCCAGCAGGAGTTCGATGCGCTCGCGGGCGGTGCGCTTGCCTCGTGCGTGCTGCGCCTCGGTCGCCCGCGGTCCGGGCCCCGCGTGCACCTCGGCACGCAGCCGCCGTAGCTCCTCCACGCGCACATGCATGCTGTCGGGACGCTCGGGCTCCGACTCGGCGAACGGCACCGGGTTTTCCGCAATGGGTTTCTCGACCAGGATGGTCATGCCTTGTCCTCCCGTCCGGGTGGCCGCCGGATCGAGGCCGCCCGAAAGAAGGGTTCGGGGTCGCTGACAATGCCTGACTAAAGCCGGGAAAAAGTCGCCGACCTCTTTTCCGGGCCTTGAGCGAAAAGCGGGCCGGGGCATGAGGGAAACGCGGTCCGGAGCTTGAGCGGCCTCCGCCGACGATGTTTCCGACCGTCGTCGGAATCTCGAAGGGGCAGATCATGGTCGCGCACGTTCACGGGTCCATCGCCGAGCCGCGGTACGCCGTCCTGTTCCCCGGTCAGGGGGTGCAGCGCCCTGGTATGGGCGAACCGTGGCGGGGGACGCCGTCCTGGGAGCTCGTCGACTCCGTCTCCCGGGCCTCCGGCTTCGATGTCGCGGAGCTGCTGCTGACGGCGGACCAGGAGACCCTGTCCCGCACCGACCACGCCCAGATCTCGGTGTTCACCGCGTCCCTGCTGGCCTGGTCGGAGTTCCGGAGGCACGATCCGCACGCAGCCGCGCGCGTCGTCGCCGTCGCCGGACACAGCCTCGGTGAGTACTCGGCCCTGGTGGCGGCGGAGGCGCTGTCGGTGACCGACGGCGCCTGGCTGGTGGGCGAGCGGGGCCGGGCCATGGCGGAGGCGGCCCGGCGGCGGCCCGGCGCGATGGCCGCCGTGATGGGCGGTGCCGTGGAACAGGTCGAGGCGCTGGTGGAGGCGGCCTCCCGGGACGGTGCCGAGCTGTGGGTGGCCAACCACAACAGCCCGCAGCAGACGGTGATCGCGGGCAGCCGTACGGCCGTGGAGGTCACCGCCGTCCGCGCGGCCGAGGCCGGCCTGCGCTACAGCGTCCTGCCGGTCACCGCCGCCTGCCACAGCCCTTACATGGAACCGGCCGGCGTGGCCCTGAGCCGGGCCCTGGAGCTGACGGGTTTCGTGACGGGGACGGTCCCGGTGGTGGCCAACGTCGACGCACGCGCCCACCAGGGCGGCACCCACTGGCGCGAACTGTGCGCCCGTCAGCTGGTCAGCCGGGTCCGCTGGGCGGACACCCTTCACGTCCTCCACGAGGAACTGGACGCCACCGCGTTCCTGGACATCGGCCCCGGCTCCACCCTCGCCGGCCTGGCCAGGCGCAACCTGCCGGAGATTCCGTCCGACCGTTTCAAGGCCCCGGTCCCGCAGACCGCCTGACGGGGTGTCCGGCCCGTCACCGAAGACCGAGGAAGGCGATGGCCGGCCACCGGGCTGATCCGGTGGCCGGCACATCCCGGTGAACCGGGGTCAGGGCTGTAGCTGCCACTGCTGGCAGTTGTTGTTCAGCCAGGTCCAGAGTCGGACGTCGGTGCCGTCCGAGCTGGCGCAGTCCGCCACGTCCGCGACCTTGCCGCTGTTGGGGTTCGTCAGGCGCAGCCACCCGCTGTCGGTGTCGGTGAGCGTCCAGCGCTGGCAGGCGTTGTCCCACCACGTCCACTGCTGGATGTTGGTCCCGTCGGCGGTGCCGCAGTCGTTGACGTCGAGAGCCTTGTCGCTGACCGTGCTGATGATCCGGCTGGTGCCGTCGCCCAGCGGTTCGACGCGCCAGCGCTGGTTGGCACCGCCCGTGCAGGTCCACAACTGGACGTTCGCCCCGTCGTCGGACGACCAGTTGTTCACGTCGAGGCACTTGCCGGTCGCCCGGTTGACCAGCTTGAAGTCGTTCGGCGTGTAGATGAAGCCGATCTTGTCGAGCTCGTCGCCGGTCCGGCCGTGGAACCCGGCGATCTGCCAGCCCGAGGGCGCGCTGCGGGTGACACAGTCCGAGGTGGTGGAGCCACCGGCGAGGGTGCGGCCGAGGCTGGTGGTGAACTTCGCGTAGAAGATCCGCGTGGTGTTGTTGTACTTGCCCTGGCACAGGTACGCGCCGGTCACGTACTCGGTGCTGCCCAGGGTCAGGGACGAGGCCGTGCCCCCGGTGCCGCCGTGGGTGAGCGTCGTACCGTTGCTCAGGGTCACCCCGACCTGGTCGACCCGGTCACCGGCGCGCAGGGAGATCGTGGTGGCCTGGGCGCCCCACGGAACGCTGTTGACGTCGGTGAAGTAGTCGCCGTGCGGGCCGCCGAACTGGTCGCTGAACTGGTAGGCGGGGTTGGTCTTCCAGGTGAAGGCCGCGGTGATCGGGTCGTGGTCGGAGAGCATGAGACCGGTGCCGGACTCCAGGAAACTGGAGTGCTCGTTGTTGTAGCTCGTCGAGTCGAGGGTGACGAACCTGCTGCTGCGGTAGAGGATCTTGTCGACGACCTCGCAGGTGTTGGGCACGGTGGCGCCGGTCTGGTCGCAGACGAGCGCGTCGCTGCCCTTGGCCGGGGCCACACCGCCGAGGATGTTCTTCACCCAGGCGTCGGTGAGACCGTTCGCGGCGTTGAACTCGGCGATGGTGTCGCCGGAGCGGGTGTAGCGGGTGTTGGTGTCGCCCATGACCACGACGGCGTTGCCGGCCGAGTGGGACTGGATGAACGCCGTCAGCTGGTTGAGGTTGTCGGCGCGTGAGGCCAGGTCGCCGTCGTTGGTGCCGGCGTTGGTGTGCAGGTTGTAGAAGTCGACGTAGACGCCCTCGGCGAGGCGCTCACGCATGAAGGTGAAGCCCTTGGGGGTCAGACAGTCGCCGGAGTCCCACTGGCAGGAGTTCCAGCCGACCCGTTCGAAGTCGTCCTCGTCGTAGGAGATCTTCGAGAGGGTGTTGAGGCCGCTGCCGATGCCGGCGCCGCCGCTGGTGGGGGTGCGGTAGGCGTGGCTGGTGTCGCCGGCGTAGAGGTAGGCGTGGTAGTTGAAGTCCTCCTGGACCTGGACGATGTCGTACGGCGCGATCCGCTGGCCGATCGCCGTCGTCGAGGTCTCGCGGTCGGTCGACGCGCTGGAGAGGATCTCCGGGAGCCCGGCGACGTTGTAGGACAGCACGTTGAAGGTGCCGGATGCCGCTGCCGTGGCCGCCGCGGCGGGCGTCGCCGTCGCGACGGTCGCGCCCAGACCGGCGAGCGCGAGGGCGCCTGTGGCCAGACAGGAGAGAAGTCTTCGCATCGGTGTCTCCTTGGTGATGCGGTGCGGACGCCGGGGCGATACATGTTCAGTGCATGCCAAATTGGATGCTTCGGGCATGCGTGGATCGCGGCCGGCGCGCAACAGGGGAACTGGGGAGTGCGGGGGGACGCCCGTCCTGTCGGGGGTGCAGGCGCGGTGCGACTGTACGCGTCGACAGCCCTCTGATGTAAGCGCTTGTGGAGGTCGTCTTCGGACTCACAGGAAGGCGCCTCCGCGGCGACCGGAGTCCGATGCGGAGGCGCGGCCTGTCCGTCCGGCGTCCGGCTTCCGGCGGATCGTTCTCGCTGCGGCGACCGTGACGGTGTCGTGGGTCCGGTTGCCGGGTGTGTGTCGCGTGTGTGCCGCGTGCGGCCGGTCGCCGTTATTGAGACCAGAGTTATCAGTTTCTGGACAGAAGAGGTGACCACTCTTTACAGATGTAGTCGACACTGATCAAAAATGATCGGAAGCTTGAGGTGCGGTTCGCTGCCACCACTCGGTCACTACTCGGTGCGGCTGACGACACCGCTCACGTTGAGGACTTCGTGACATTCCTGCGCCTGGCGGCCGGTGGCCGGAGTGCCCGGCTTTGTGCAGGTCACTTGGATGGTCACGCGGTTGTTCGCGGTGATCTTGATGGGGGTGACCCAGTGGTAGTCCTGGTTGCGGAAGGTTTCCAGGGCGATCGTGGTGATCTTGCGGTTGCCGAAGCTGATCGTCATCACCCCTTCGTCACCCTGGAAGTTGGCGACGACGATGTCCGTCACACCGAAGACCGTCTTCTCGGCCACCTTGTGGAAACCGGATTCGGTCGTCCCGCTGGAGGTCTTCAGGTCGATGGTCTCCGAGCTCTGCTGACCGCCGCCGATCGTGGTGCCGCCGTCCCCGGTCGACGTGCCGTCGTCACCTGCTCCGGGAGCTGTGCCCGTGCCCGTGCCGTTGTCATTGCCCTGCCCGTCGGGCGAGGGGCTCGCGCCACCGGACCCGTTGCCGGGTGTCTGCCCGCCCGCGTCCTGCTCTCCTGCGGGCGTGGGGCGCGGCTGGACCACCTCGGTGGCCGCCTCCTTCGCGGCGCTGCGCACCGCCGGGCGGACCAGCGTGAACCAGGCGAGCAGCAGCGCGAGCAGCACCGCGAGCACGGCGAGCAGCCACTTCGGGAAGACGGGGATCTGGATGAACTCCGCGTCCAGCGGCGGCCGGACGGCGATCTCGTCCGGCTGGGTCCTGGCCGGCCGGGTCCCGTCCAGGTCGCCGGTCTCGGCGGTGGCCAGGGTGAACGGCCACACCATCGGGGAGCCGAACCACACGGGCTTGCCGGTACGGACCCGCAGCCCGACCTCGACCGACTCGCCGGGCTCCAGCTTCGGCTCGGCCGGGTTGAAGGCGAACGCCAGCTCCTCGCCCGGCTGGCCCGGGGTGAAGCCCACCTGCACCGGGGTGTTGCCCTCGTTGCGCACCGCCAGCCGGTATCGGCCCCGCAGCCAGCCGCGCCGTCGGCGCGGCAGCAGCTCGGTGCGCAGCTCGTGGAACTCCTCGATGTGCACGGTGGTTTCGGGAACCCGTACCGCGTCGGGATGCTCGTTCGGCAGGACCCGGATCGCGAGGGGCACCTCGCCGGCCCGGATCGTCGGGGAGCGCGGCGGCTCCAGACGGATCGTCACCGTCTCGGAGGTGCCGGGGTAGAGGGAGACCCGCGCGGGTTCCACGGTGGTCCAGGAGGCACAGTCCCCTACGACCTCCAGGCTGTAGGCCTCGACGATGTCGCTGTCGTTGCGGACGGTCAGACTGGTCGTGGCGGTGCCGCCAGGGGCCACTGTCACGACCGGGATGTCGAGTCCGGGCGCACCGGGACCGGAAGAGGCTGCAGAAGGCGTCACGCCACCACGGTAGAAGCGCCGGCCGGCATTGGCCGAGGGGTACGAGGGCAACACCCGGGCAGTCGTGGTGCCCGCGAAGACACCGTCAACTCGCCCTTAGCAGTTGGTCGTTGATGTTAACCGACGGCTCCCGCGCGCCGCCTTCCGGTGTTCGTCCGGCCCCAGCGATCCTCCCCCACGAACTCACGAACTCAACGAACAGGTCCCCCAATGCCCCGCGCGGAGGAGAACACCCCTGCCATGTCCGTCTCCATGTCCTACGACCACGCCACCGTCGGCTCCGGGAGCCGGGTCTCTCGCACCGGTCGGCCGGAACGGGTGACCGTGGCCGTCTACGCCGCCGATCCGATCCTGCGCGTCGGCGTGGTCCAGCAGTTACGCCACCGTCCCGAGGTCGACCTGCTCGCCGAGGTCGACACCGACGCCGAGAGGGCCCAGGTGTCGCTGGTGGTCGTGGACCACGTCGGCGACGACGTGACCGCCCTGCTGCACCGGCTGCGGCTCAACTCCGCCACCCGCGTGGGCCTTGTGGTCGGCACTCTCGGCTCCGGCGCGCTGCAACGCGTCATCGAGTGCGGCGTGTCGGCGGTGCTGCGGCGCGCCGAGGCCGACCAGGACCGGCTCGTCCACCTGGTCCTCGCGACGGCCAACGGCGAGGGAGTGCTGCCCGGTGACCTGCTCGGCAAGCTGCTCTCCCACGTCGGCAGCCTCCAGCGCTCGGCGCTCGATCCGCAGGGCCTGTCCCTGTCCACGCTGACCACACGGGAGGCGGACATGCTGCGCCTGGTGTCGGAGGGGCTGGACACCGCGGAGATCGCCCGCAAGACCGCGTACTCCGAACGGACCGTCAAGAACGTCCTGCACGAGATCATCACCCGCCTCCAACTGCGCAACCGGACCCATGCGGTGGGCTATGCGCTGCGGAACGGACTCATCTGACGACAGTCGGGTACGTCGGCGCTGCCCGAAAGCGCACCGCACGTTTCCCCCAGGTACGGCTCCGTCTCCCTGCCGTGTCGTGCGCGGTCGTCGCAGGATGGCGGGGGCCCGTCCACGTGCCGCATTCCAGACTGCGAGAGGGACCTCCATGGGAACCGCTAGGGAGTGCCCGGCGGATCAGCTCGGCGTCGCGGGCGCCGGCACGCGCATCCGCCGGACACCGCCCGGCCCCGGCGGGCGGTACCGCCCGGGAAGACTCGGCATGGCGTTGCTGCTGCTCGCCCCGTTGCTCGGGGTGACGGCGGCCTCCGGGCCGGGCAGCGCCGAACCCGCGGCGCGGGCAGCGGCCGCCGACACCACGAACACCCGGATGACCTACGCCGGCACCCGGCACCGCAGTCTCGGCCAGGTGGCCACCACGACCTCCAGTACCCCGCTGTTCGGCGCGGGACCGGCCCACTCCGACGTCCAGCCGGCCGCCCTCGGCGACCAGCTGGTCTTCGCGAGCCTGCGCGACGAAGCGACCCCGCAGATCTATCTGCGGTCCGCCGACGGTGCCGTACGGCGTCTGACCGGCGGCATGGACGCGGCGCATCCCCGGCTGACACCGGACGGCACGTCCGTGGTGTTCGACGCTGCCGGGTCCGCGGGCCCGGGCGACGGTACGCAGCGCGACCTGTGGCTGGTGCGCACCGACGGCACCGGCCTGACGCGGCTCACGGACACCCCCGCGAACGAGGAGAGCCCGACGGTCTCCCCCGAGGGGCAGCGGCTGGCGTACGCGAGCGACAGCGACGCACTGACGGGGGAGCAGGTCTACGTACGGCCGCTGGCGGGCGGTACCGCCGTCCGGATCACCGACCCCGCGAACGGCACGGCCACCGAACCCGTGTGGAACCCGGTGAACGACGAAGAGAACCGGGACTGGATCGCGTACACCGCCACGACCACCGCCGAAGGGCGGAGCGTGCCCCGGCTGCGGGTGGCGAACGCGAACGCGAACGGCGACGAACCCCTGCTCGGGGGCGCGCAGGCACAGTGGCGGGCCCATGGGGCAGCGTGGCTGCCCGACGGGGACGGTGTGGTGTTCCTGAGCCCCGAGATCACCTGTGAGTGCGAGGGCGACTGGGACCATGTGTTCCGGACGACCGCCCACGCCGACCAGGTCCCCTCGCTGGTGCTGAACGAGGACCGGGAGGTCTCCACGGTCACCTGGTCGGGTCCGCTCGACGGCGGTGGCGTGGTGGTCGAGCGCACCTCGGCGGCCGGCCCGCACGTGGTGACGTTGCAGGACGCCCGGGCGGACGGGTCCGACCCGCGCGACCTGGGGCTGACGATCCTCAACGAGGACCCGGCGGCCGACACCAACACCGATCCCGCCAAGGACCCGCTGTTCCAGCCCGCCGCCGGGTACGACCCGTGGACCGAGCGGCAGAACTACACACCCGACGGCCGCCGGATCGTCGTCACCCGCTTCGAGACCGACACCGACGGACGACGGATCGAGCGGATCTGGACGGTGGACGCCGACGGCTCCGACGCGGCGCCCATGCCACTGGCGGGCCGTGCCGCGACGGACTGGGACACCGACCCGACGTTCTCCCCGGACGGCAAGTACCTCGCCTTCACCCGGACTTCGCCGGGCGGTGTCGGTGAGGCCGCCGGTCCCAGCCGGATCCTCGTCGCGGACGCGACCACCGGGGCGATCACCGGCGAGGTCACTCCGCCGGCCGGGGAGCAGACGGGCCGTGACGCCCAGCCCACCTGGTCCTCCGACGGCACCACCCTGGCCTTCACCCGCAGCGAGGTGATCGACGGGGGCGGCGGCAACAAGCACATCTGGACCGTGCCCGTGAACGACCTGACCCGGCAGCGCGACCTGAGTTCCAGGATCTGCCCGGGCGCCTGCGAGGTCATCGACGACAGCCCGGCGTTCTCGCCGGACGGGACCGGCATCGCCTTCAACCGCAAGAGCGGCGGCGGCGCGGTCGACCGACGCGACGGCATCCTTCTGACCTCCCTGTCGGGCGACGACTGCCGGGTGCTGACCCCCGCAGCCGCCCGCGACCTGCCCGGCGCCTGCGGCCGGCAGCTGCCGGACACCTCGGCCACCGGTCCCTTCCAGCCGCGCGACGCCGCCTGGACGGCCGACGGCACGAGCCTGGTGATCAGCTCACGGGCCGCCGTGGCCGCCAACAGCCCTGAAAAACTGAGCCTGTTGGACGTCGACTCCGGCGACCTGACCCCGCTCACCAGTACGCTCCCGGGCCGGCAGAAGGAACCCAGCGTCCAGCAGTCGGTGAACCTCGCCGTGCGGGCGCCCGGCACCACGCCCGAGGTCATCGTCGGCGGGTCCACGACCGTCCAGGTGGACGTCGTGAACAACGGGCCCGCCGCCTCGCCCGGCACCACGCTGACCATCGCCCCGCCGGCCGGTGTGCAGGTCACCACGGTGACCTGGCCCGGCGGTACCTGCGACGCCGCCTCCCTGCAGTGCGTTGTCGGCGTGGTGCGGCCCGGCACCACCGTCACGGTGAGCGTCACCCTCACCGGCCTCACCACAGGAGACCAGCCCGTCGACTGGTCGGTCACCGGCACGGTCCTGGACCCCGAGCCCAGCGACAACGCCGGCCGGACCGTGGTCCCGGTGCGCGAGGCCCCGCCGACCCCGACCCCGACGCCCACGATGACCGTGCCCACAGTGCCCACCGTGCCGGCCGAACCCACCGAACCGTCCGTGCCCGCCGAGCCGCCCGCGCCGGACGCCGGACCCGGCGTGAAGGTCACCGCCCAGCCCAACCCGGGCTACGTCGGCGGACGCGTCGTGGTGACCTACACCGTCCGCAACGGCCGCAACGCGCTCGCGACCGGGCTGCGGCTGCGTGTCGGCCTGCCCAACGGCATCCCGGACAGCGGGCCGCCGGCGGGCTGCGACACGTCCTGGGTGTGCGCGCTGCCGGACCTGGAGCCGCGCGCGAGCACCGTGGTCCGGGTCGTCCTCAGCCCGGACAAGGCGCTGACCGGCAACGTCACCGGCCTGCTCACCACCACCGGCACGGACGCCGACAAGGGCGACAACACCGCCCGGCTGCGGCTGCGCATCCTCCAGCCCCGCATCGTCGCGGTGCCGAACGTCGGCAAGCCCGGCTTCGTCACCTCGGTGCGCGGCAAGGACTTCCCGCCGGGAGCGCCGGTGCGGTTCACCTGGAATCCGGGGATCACCGCGGCGGCGGCACCGACCGTGCCGAAGCGGGACGGCACCTTCATCGGCCAGTTGCTCATCCTCGCCAAGGACCAGACCGGACCGCGCGTCATCACCGCCAGGGGCCCCGGGTTCTCACCGGTGAAGACCGACTTCCTGGTGGTCAGCGGGACCGTCCAGCCGCCCGACGAGGTGACCCGCCGGTGATCCACGAGGTCGACGAGGGGCTGCGCCGGCTGCTCGGCGAGTCCGGCCTGGAGGCGTCGGGCGTCGAAGTGGTCCTCGACGCCCCCACCCGGGACTGGGCCGCACGCCGCAGCGCCCCCACCGTCTGCGTCTTCCTCTACGACATCCGGGAGGACGCCGTCCGGCGCGGCAGCGGCGCCGGTGAGGTGTACGACGCCGACGGCCATCTGGTGGCGCGGCGCACCCCGCCCCGCTGGTTCGAGCTGACGTACCTGGTCACGGCATGGGCGAGCCGCCCGCAGGACGAACACCGCCTGCTCTCGCAGGTGTTGGCGACCCTGGTGGCCCGCGACACCCTGCCCGCCCGCCTGCTCACCGGCACGCTCGCCGAGCTCGGCCTGGCGGTGGGACTGGACGCCGGCGGGACCCGGCTCGACGCACCGGCCGCCGCCGACGTGTGGTCGGCGCTCGGCGGCGAGCTGAAGGCCTCGCTCCAGATACGGGTGAGCGCGCCGCTCGCCGGTGTGACCACGGTGACCGCGCCGCCGGTCACCGAAGGCCTCGTCGTGCGCTCGGCCACCCGTAGCGAGAGCGGAGAGACGACGCCGGGCCGCCGGCTGCGCTACCAGGAGGCGACCGACCCGGGCCCGGACGGCGGCTTCGCCGGCCCGCGAGAACGGGGATCCGCCCCAGCCCGTCGCCGCCGCCGAGGGGACCGCCAGCCGTGACGCACACCGTCGAACCCGTGGTCGTGGTCGGCCCTGACCGAGTGTCCGTCGACGCCGACCCCGTGTCCGCCGGTGTGGAACACCTGTGGGCGCGGCTGCGGTTGGTCGAGGAGCGGGTGCGGCATGCCGTGGCTGTCCGCCGTGCCGCCGATCCCGATCCCGACGACCCGTATCGCGGGCAGTACCTCACCCCCGACGCGGTCGCCCGCATCCTGGACGAGCCGGGTGGTCTCGACGTGCCCGCGCACGAGCCCCGCCAGCCGCCCGCCGGGTCCGTACTCGACGGCCTCGCCCAGCGGTTCGGGCTGTCCCCGCTGGATCTGGACCTGCTCCTGGTCGCGGTGGCACCCGACCTCGACGCGCGGTTCGAGCGGCTCTACGGCTATCTCAACGACGACCTGACCCGCCGTCGGCCCACGGTCGGGCTCGCCCTGGAGCTGTGCGGGCTGGGCGGGGCGGCAGCCGCCCGGTTCCGGCTCGCTCCCGGGTCGCCGCTGGTCGCGGGCGGTCTGGTGGAGGTCACCGAGCCCGAACGGCCGCCGCTGTCAAGGGTGTTGGCGGTGCCCGACCGGGTGACCGGGCATCTGCTGGGCAGCGCCCGGCCCGACGCCAGGCTCGCCGGGGTGCTCGGCGAGGCCCGTGAGGACCCGACCGCCGAGACGACGGACGTCCACCGGACGGCGTCCGCCGCCGGGACCGGCGTCGGCCTCGTCCATCTGCGCAGCCGGGGTGGCGACGCCGCGGGGCTGGCCACCGCCGCCCTGAGCGCGGCCGGGCTGCGCCCGCTCGTCCTGGACGCGACGGCGCTCTCCCGGCGCCCCGGCGACGTACCGGAACTCGCCCGGATCGCCGCCCTCGAAGCCCGTCTGACCGGCGCCGGGGTCGTCCTCGGACCCCTGGAGGCGCTGCCCGGCGAACCCGCCGAACGGGCCCGCACGCTCGGGGCGTTGTGCGCGGCGCTGCGGGGCATCCCCCTGTTCACGCACGGCACCGTCGGCTGGGCCCCGGAGTGGGCCGCCGACACCCCCGTCGTCCTGACCGTGCCGGCGCCCTCGCCCGAACGGCAGGCCGCGCGCTGGCGGTACGCCCTCGACGATGCCGCGGGTGACGGCGTGGTGATCGGCGACGTGGAAGCCCTCGCCGAGGCGGTCGCCGCGCACCGCCTGGACTCCGGGCAGTTGCGCCGTGCCGCCGATGTGGCGGTGCGCACGGCCGCCCTCGCGGACCGCCCGGTCCGCCCCGACGATCTGCGCACCGCCGTACGGGCCCAGAACGGCGCGGGGCTCGACCGGCTCGCCCGCCGGGTGGAGCCGGGCGTCGGCTGGGACGATCTGGTGCTGCCGCCCACCACGGACCGGCGGCTGCGCGAACTCGCGCTGCGCGCCCGCCACCGTGAGCAGGTGCTCGGGCAGTGGGGGATGCGGCCCGGCGGCGGCCGGGGGCGCGGCGTGATCGCGCTGTTCGCCGGCGAGTCGGGCACCGGCAAGACGATGTCCGCCGAGGTCGTCGCCGCCGACCTGGGCATGGACCTGTATGTGGTGGACCTGTCCACAGTTGTGGACAAGTACATCGGGGAGACCGAGAAGAACCTGGAGCGGATCTTCACCGAGGCCTCCGCGGTCAACGCGGTGCTGCTCTTCGACGAGGCCGACGCGATCTTCGGCAAGCGCTCGGAGGTGAAGGGCGCGCACGACCGGCACGCCAACATCGAGTCGGCGTATCTGCTGCAGCGCATGGAGTCGTTCGACGGCATCGCGGTGCTGACCACCAACCTGCGGGCCAACCTGGACGAGGCGTTCACCCGCCGCCTCGACGTGGTGGCCGACTTCCCGGTGCCCGACTCGGGCCAGCGCCTCGCCCTGTGGGAGCGCTGCCTGGGCGACCGCCTGCCCCGCGCCGACGACCTCGACCTCGCCTTCTGCGCCGACCGCTTCGAACTCGCCGGCGGCTCCATCCGCGCCTGCGCGGTGACCGCTGCCTACCTCGCGGCGGAGTCCGGCAGCCCGCTCACCATGCGGCAGCTGGTGACGGCGGTCGCGCAGGAGTACCGCAAGCTGGGGCGGCTGGTACTGGAGGGCGAGTTCGGGCCGTACACGGCGGAGGCGACCGGGGCCTAGCCGCGAACCCGGCCGCGAACCCGGCCGTGGGCCTAGGCGCCGGTGGACATCTTGTCCTCGTAGTCCGAGTCGGTACCGCTGCCCTGCGAGTCGAACTGCATGCTGGCGAACGGCTGTCCCGGCGCCGGCGGCTGGAAATCGTCGGCCATCTCGGCGTCGGACTCGCTGCTGGAGCCGCTGCTCTCGGTGTCGCTGTCGGGCGCGGGAGCCGGGACGTCGTTCAGGGTGTAGATCGCGGTGTCCTTGGAGCCGCTCTTGGTCACCCAGCCCGCGGCGATGTACGACTCGATCAGCTTGTCCCGGCGGTCCTTGGAGATGTCCGAGAAGGTCATGCCCTGCGCGTGCGCGGCGGCGGAACTGGTCGCGGGGGTCTGGCCTGCCGCACTGCCGTCCTCGTAGTCCTTGTACGCGAGGAAGGTGGCCTTGTCCTGGGCGATCGCCGACCGGGCGAATTCCTGCATCTGCTTCTCGGTCAGCGTCGGGTTCGCACCCAGTGCCTGCTTGGTCTCCGTGTAGAAGTCCGCCGCGTCGCTCGGGTCCCGGCCCGCCCGCATCAGGTCGTTGACGTCCGGTTCGTTCGTCCACTCGCGGTAGGTCGTGGTGGTGGAGTGGCTGTCGAGGTAGATGTCGATCCTGATCGGGGTCATCACATGGCGGTGGTTGCCCGTGTTCGTCTCGTAGATCACCTCGAAGGTGAGGTTGCCCGTGCCCACCCCCACCAGCGCCTGTTCGATCTTGCGCCACATGCCGGTGCCCTGGTTCAGGGACCACTGGGGGACGATGTTCTCCGTCTTGTCGCTGCCGCCGACCTCGAGACCCATGACGTGCCCGCGGTCGTAGCCCGCCCCGCCGAACAGATCCTTCCAGACGTCCGCCTCGGAGGGTGCCCCACGCTTGCCCTTCGCGTTCTTGTAGGCCGTGTGGAGCTTCTTGACCGCGATCGGGTTCGGCGCCTGGCCCCGGCCCGACGTGGCCGTCGGGATGACGGGACCGGTCACAGTCTTGGGACGCTGGATGGGGAGGTTCTGGGCGTGCTGGGCGCCCGGCTTGGTGGGCTGGTAGTGCGTCACGGTCGCGTTCTCCAGCGTGGTGCTGCTGGCCCGCTGCACCATGTCCGCCTCGGCCATGCCCGCGCCCGCCGCCCCCGCCTTGTGCCCGGCCGCCTCCGGCGCCCGCTGCACGTCCGGCACCGGCCCGGACATGACCTTGTGCGCGTTGGCCTCGGCGGCTCGTTCGAACTTGTCCGACGGGTCGGAGATCTTGAGCCCGTTGCCGTGGTCGGTGCCCGACACCGGACCGTTGCGCTGCTGGACGACATGGGTGAGTTCGTGGGCGAGGGTGTGCTTGTCGCGGCCACCGGCACCGAGGACGACATGGCTGCCGGAGGTGTAGGCGCGGGCCCCGATGGCACGGGCCGAGCGGGTGGCGGCGGCCCCGGTGTGCAGTCGTACGTCGGAGAAGTCGGTGCCGAACCGGGACTCCATGTCCTGGCGCACCGGCGCGGCGAGGGGTTTGCCGGCGGAGCCCAGGACCTGGTCCACACCGTGGTCCGGTTGCTCCGTCACGGGCGCCGGACGGGCACGGCGGGCGATCATCGCGGTCACCGCGGCGTTTCCCGCGCCGCGCTGGGCCGCGCGGAGCCCGTCGGCGGTGAGCGGCGGCGGTACGGCGGGGCTGCCGGAGGTCTCCTGGCGGGCGGGGGCCGGGCCGCGCGTGGCCTGCCGGTGCTCGTGCTGCTCGGCGTGCGCCCCGGACGTCCGCAATTCGTTGCCTCCTCGTCGGCGCAGCCCTCCTGCGACCCCCAGTGGACCGCCCCGACGAGTGCCCCGTCCAGGCCCGCAGGGGCAGAGCGAGGGCAAGTCGGGGCGGCGGCCGGTCAGTTGGAGTGGGCAACGAAAGGCACTGATCCTGCCCCTGGCCAGGTCCCCGAGGCCCTGCCGCCCTGGCGGACCCTCGCGCAGACTCGCCCTGGACACATGTGACCGACCCGTAGGACGCGAAGGAGCGAGCATGCCGACGTACCTCACCCCGGGTGTGTACGTGGAGGAGGTGCAGTCCGGTGCCCGACCCATCGAAGGGGTCGGCACGGCCGTCGCCGCGTTCGTGGGATTCGCCGAGAACGGCCCGTTCCACACACCGACGCTGGTCACCAGCTGGGACCAGTACACCCAGACGTTCGGCGGCTTCACCGAAGGCACCTATCTGCCGCTCTCGGTCCACGGCTACTTCGCCAACGGCGGCGGCGCCGCGTACGTCGTGCGGATCGGCGGCCAGGCCGAGGACGCCTCCGCCCCGGCGGTCGACGGCGGCCGGCGCGGCAACAAGGCGGCGGAGCCGGTGGCCCTCGGCGGCTTCCTCATCGCCGCGAAGCCCGGCGTCACCGGGGTGTCGGTCGAGGTCGCCGACGCGGACGGCGAGAACCCGCCCGAGGACCGCTTCAAGGTCCTGGTCCGCCAGGGCGACCAGGTCGCGGAGACGTACGAGGCCTCCACCCGCAAGAACGTCAAGGGCTACCTGGTCAGCCAGGCCCGCGCCTCCAAGCTGATCCAGGTCACCGAGCAGCAGTCCGCCGCCCAGACCAGGCCCGCCGCCCAGACCCTCGCGGTGCCCGACGCCCCGGCCGCGCCCAGCGCGAACGGCTCCGGCGAGGTGGCCCGCCTCAACCCGGCGGAGTACGTCGGTGACGCCGCCGCCCGTACCGGGTTCGGCGGCCTGGAGACCATCGACGAGATCACCATGGTCGCGGTGCCGGACCTGATGAGCGCCTACCAGCGCGGCGACATCGACGCCGAGGGCGTACGCACCGTGCAGCTCGCGGTGATCTCGCACTGCGAGCAGATGGGCGACCGCGTCGCCGTCCTGGACACCCCGCCCGGCCTGGGCGCCCAGCAGGTGCGCGCCTGGCGCAACGACGAGGCCGGCTACGACTCCCGCTACGCCACCCTCTACTACCCCTGGGTGCGCGTCTTCGACCCGGCCACCGGACGCAACACCACCGTCCCGCCGAGCGGTCACGTCGCCGGCGTGTGGGCGCGCAGCGACGGCGAGCGCGGTGTGCACAAGGCGCCCGCCAACGAGGTCATCCGCGGCGCGGTGGACCTCGAACTCCGGCTCAGCAAGGGCGAGCAGGACCTGCTCAACCCGATCGGCGTCAACTGCGTACGGGCCTTCCCCGGCCGCGGCATCCGCATCTGGGGCGCCCGCACCCTCTCCTCCGACCCGGCCTGGCGCTACCTGAACGTGCGCCGACTCTTCAACTACCTCGAAGAGTCCATCCTGTTGGGCACCCAGTGGGTGGTCTTCGAGCCGAACGACGACCGACTGTGGTCCAGCATCCGGCGCAACGTCACCGCGTTCCTCACCGAGGAATGGCGCCGGGGCGCGCTGTTCGGCCGTACGGCCGAGGAGGCGTTCTACGTCAAGTGCGACCGCGACAACAACCCGTCGGAGTCCATCGACCAGGGCCGGGTCATCTGTGAGATCGGCGTCTCGCCGGTCAAGCCCGCGGAGTTCGTGGTGTTCCGGCTGGCCCAGTTCTCCGACAGCACCAGCCTCATCGACGAGTGACCACGGGTCGGTAGAGAAGCAGAGCAGAAGAGAAAAGACCCGTAAGGAAAGGTGACAGACAGTCATGGCAACGGGCGATGCTCTTTCCACCCACGTCTTCGGCGTGCAACTCGGCGGCTATCTGGTCGAGTCGATCCAGGAGATCAGCGGACTGACCGTCGAGGAGGAGGTCGTCGAGGTCAAGCAGGTCAGCGCGGAGGGCAAGCAGATCATCCGCAAGCAGCCCGGCGCCCGCCAGGCCGGTGAGATCACGATCACCCGGGGACTCGACCAGAGCAGCGAGTTCACCAAGTGGATCAAGGAAACCCTGAACAACGGGGCCGTGAACTCCGCGCGGCAGAACCTCACCATCGAGATCAAGGACACCGAGGGCAACACGGTCCGCCGTATCCAGCTGATGCAGGGCTGGGCCTCCAAGTGGGAGGGCCCGTCCCTGAAGGCGGGCGAGTCGTCTCCGGCCACCGAGTCGGTCACGATCGTGTTCGAGGAGATCATCGTCGAATGAGGCGTCGTACGGTGACGGCGGGCAACCTGGAGGAGCTCCTCCAGGTGACGGAGCCCGCCCAGGCGTCGGAGCAGGCGGCTCCACCTCCCGCCGCCGCCCCGCCACGCCGCGAGGACCACGGGCTGCGCACCGAGTTCGAGTTCGAGCTGCCGCGCGGGTACGTCGACGAGGCGGGCACGGTGCACCGCCACGGCTCGATGCGCCTGGCCACGGCCCGTGACGAACTGCGGCCGCAGATCGACCTGCGGGTCAAGGAGAACCCGGCGTACCTGAGCGTGGTGCTGCTGAGCCAGGTGATCACCCGGATCGGCTCGATCAGCGATGTGCACGCCGGGATCGTCGAGCGGATGTACGCCACCGACGTCGCCTTCCTCCAGGATTTCTACCGCCGCGTCAACAGCGAGGGCCACACCCGCGCCGCGGTGACCTGCCCGCACTGCGAGGGCGGCTTCGAGGTCGACCTCTCGGGTGGGCGCCTGGGGGAATCGTGACGTACGCCCTTCCCCGGCTCCGGGAGGAGATCGCGTACATCGCCTACCACTTCCACTGGCGGCGCGAGGAGATCCTCGACCTGACCCACGACGAGCGCCGGCAGTGGGTGGCCGAGATCGCCCGTATCAACACCCGTGTGAACGAAGGCGGTTGAGCACATGGCATGGCGGGACAGGCTGCGCCGCCGGGCCGCCGCGCCGGACATCGCGGAACCCGGGACCGGGTCGCGGGACGCGACCGGCGTCCCGGAGCCGTCCGCGCCCGGCGCGGCCCCGGCCTCCTCCCTGCCCGGCGACTGGGACGGCGGCTGGCGCCGCACCGCCGCGCCGGAACTCACCGTGTCCCGCGCCCCGTTGGGCGTCAGCGACGGCCTCGCCTTCCGTGCGGGCCTCGCCGCCTGGCAGAACCCGTCGTTCGACGCCGGTCTAGGCCACGCCCTGCTGCCCACCGCCCCGACCGGTCTGGTGAACGGCGTCACCCGCCCGGCCGCCACACCGCGGACCACCCACAGCGCCGGGGGTCCGCTGCTGCTCCGCGCACTGCGTCCGGAGAGGCAGGAGAGGGCGGACGGGCCGGGGGCGGGCGAGAGCGAGGGTACGGCGGACACGCCGACGACCCAGCTCTCCCGCCGGACGCGTCCGGGCGGCGATGCCACCGGGCGGGCGCGTGGCCTCACGTCCACGGCCTCGCCCGCTGTGCTCTCCTCGTCACCTCCCGCTGCCCAACATGCCGTGCAACGGGCCGCGCGGCCGGACACCGGCCCGGTCGTGACACTGGCCGCTCCCGCGACCCCGCTGGTACGACGGGTGGCGGTGGTCCCGCCCACGGCTGCCGACGGCGCCATGGCCCGGCCCGCCCCGGCCGAGCCGTCCCGTCCGCCGGCCGGTTCCGGGGGGCGTACGTCTTCCGGACCGGCCGTCCAACGCACCGCGACGGGGCCGCGCTCCGCCGGGGGAGCCGGCCGGCCGGAGGCATCCCGTGCCGCCGGCTCCGCAGGCTCCGACGGCTCCGGCATGTCCCGCCCGGCCGTCCGGCTCCGCCCGGTGGGGGCCGCGCTGACCGTCGCCCGGCGCCCCGCCGGACCCACTCGCCGTGTCCCCGCCCTGCGGCCCACCGCCGCACCGGCCCCCGACAGCGCCACCACCCCCGACCCACCCGGCCCGGCCCCCGCCCCCGTGCAGCGCGCCGCCACGCGTGAGCCCGGCCGCGGTCCGCTCGGCGCCCCGCTGAGTGAACTGCCCTCTACAGCAACACCGTTGCCGCAGGGCACCCCCGCGCCAGGCGCCGGATCCGCCACCGGTCCGGCGCTGCCCGTCGTCCAGCGCCAGGCGGAAGGAGCGGGCGGCACCCCGGGACCGAACGACGCCGGTACGAGGGGAACGGCGCCCGCCGACCCGCGCCGGACCCCCGACCCAGGCAACCGCCGGGCACGTGCGCGCGGCGGCCTCGGCGCGCCGCTGTCCGCGCTGCCGCCGAGCGCCGAAGTGCCCGGTCCCCCCGCGTCCGGTGCCCGTGCCTCCCGCCCGGACATCCAGCGTGCTACGGCACATCAGCACCCGGGGCCCGGCGCCGCTCCGGCGCCGCCGTCCACACCGGATCGCGACCGGACGTCCGCCGAGGCCGCACCCCGCACACCGGGCGCGCCGCTGCTGGGGACGGGCGACGTCCAACGCCGCCTCGCGGACCCGTCCGCCACCGGGGGCAGCATGCCGCCCGGCCCCGTGGACCACGGAAACGGGCCCGCCACACCGCTGGTGACACCGTCCGCAGCCGCCCCGGCCCACGGCCCGGTAGGCACCGTAGGCCCGGCAGGCCCGACCGGGAACACGCCCCGACCCGGCACGACGTCCGGCGGTCAGCAGCACCAAGGACCTTCCGCTCCGGGCCCGGTCGTCGTGGCCCGGGCGGCGGTCGAAGGCACGGGAGCCGGTTCCGGTTCCGGCACCGGTTCCAGCTCTGGTTCCGGTAGGCATCGGTCTCAGGGCCCCGCTGCCCCGAGTCCGGTCGTGGCCGCCAGGGCCGTGGCCGACGGCACCGGGGGCGGCCGGACTCCCGGTGGGCCGGGTGCCGACGGGCAACGCACCCGAGACGCCGCTGTCCTGGGCGCCTCCGCTCCGGGCCCGGTCGTCGTGGCCCGGGCGGCGGCCGAAGGCACAGGATCCGGTTCCGTTTCCAGTTCCGTTTCTGGCTCCGGCTCCGGCAGGTATCGGTCTCAGGGCCCCGCTGCCCCGGTTCCGGTCGTGGTCGCCCGGGCCGTGGCCCACGGCACCGGAGGAGCCCGGTCCTCCGGCCCGGCAGACCCGCACGGCCTCACCGTGACCCGCTCCACAGCACACTCCGCCTCGGCGGCACCCCGTACCCTCTCGCTGCTCGCCGAGCGTCGGCTCACCCTGAACACCCGCGCCCCGGAAGGGGTGGCACAGCCCGCCGTCTCCCGCTCCGGCGGCCGTCCCGTGGTGGCGGCACGCTGGCCCGGCGCACCGGCGGTCCCGCAGCGCGACTCCGGGCCGACAGCCGAGGCGCCCGCGCGCCGGTCCGGCATCTCGGCCCCCGCGCCGGGCGGCCCCGGGACCCCCGCGCGCCCGGCGTCCGGCCCGTCCGCCCCCGCCCCGGCCACACCGCAGGTGCAGCGGGCGGCAGCCCCTTACCCCGGACCGGAGGGTTCGGACGTATCAACGGCCAGCTCCCCGGCCCCCGTTCAGCGAGTCCCGGTCGTCCGGCCGACGCCTCCCCGCCAGGGGACGGCCGCCCCGGTTGCCGCCGTACCGGCGAGGCCCCTGCCCGTGACAGCCCCGCAGGCGCCGCCGCTCGCGGACCGTCCGGCGGCCTACTCGGCACCGGGCGGAGCAGCCGTGCCCGTGGTCCGGCCGAGGATCGTTACGGCGGCCGACGGGACCGCCGAGACCGGCGAGACGGCACTCGCGGTGCAGCGCGACACACGCGGTCGTCCGCGGTCGTCCTCCGCGCCCCCCGGGCCCCTCGCGCCGCCAACAGGCGCAGCGGCCGAGGAGGTTCGGGCACCCGGCCGGAAGCGCTCGGCGTCCGTGTCCTCGGCGGCGCCCGACTCCTCCGCCGCCTCCACGTCAGCCACGTCGTCCGCCGCCTCCGGCAAGAACGCGGTCCAGTTCACCAGGACATCAAAGACACCCCAGGACGACCCCGGTCTCGACCTGGACGACCTGGCGCGCCGCCTGCTCGACCCGGTGGCCCGGCTGCTGCGCACCGAACTGCGCCGCGGCCGGGACCGCACGGGTCGCCCCTACGACGGACGCCGCTGAGAGCCGGAACGGATGATGGACGGATGACGCACGAATGACGGACAACATCTTCGCGACCAGCGTGTTCTTCAGGCTCGCGATCGGCGGCAACGACCTGGGCGCCTTCCACACCTGCTCCGGCATGGGCGCCGAGGTGGAGATGGAGAGCTACGCCGAGGGCGGCAACAACGGCTTCACTTGGCAGCTGCCCGGCCGCGTGACCTGGTCGAACATCACGCTCACCAGGCCCGTCACCGCCGACACGGCGAAGATCGCCCGCTGGCTCGACGACACGCTGAAGCGGGTGGAGCCCAAGGACGGCGAGATCGTGGCCCTGAAACCGGACCTGACGAAGATCATCAGCTGGCAGGTGTTCGGGATCGTCCCGGTGCGCTGGCAGGGGCCGTCCTTCGACCCCGCCAGTTCGCAGGCCGCGGTGGAGACCCTGGAGATCGCCCACGAGGGACTGCGCCCCTCCTGACACACGTCCTGACACATGTCCTGACACACCCGCATCAACCGGTTCCCCAGCACGTATCGGCCCCCGGAAAGGAGGTCCCGCCATGTCACCGGCGCGCACCAGTCGAGCCAGGGCCAAGCTGACCCTGAAAGAGCCCCCGGCGTCGGTCGGCGCGAAGCCCGGCGGGACCATCGCACGGCTCAACCTCCAGTTCAACCCCTCCACCCTGCAGCTGAGCAAGAGCACCGAGTGGCGGCGCTCCCCGTCCCGGATGGCGGGGGAGTCGGCACTGCCCGAGTTCGTCGGCAGCGGCCCGCGCACGCTGAGCCTGGAGGTGTTCCTGGACGCCACCGCCAAACACGACAACTCCGTGGAGCAGGCGGTGGAGAAGCTGATGAAGGCGTGCGTGCCGACCCCGGCCAGCCTGGGCCGCAAGAAGCCGGCCAGCCCGTGGGTGCGGTTCACCTGGGGCACCTCCCGGTCGATCTCGTTCGACGGGGTGCTCTCCAGCCTGTCGGTGTCGTACACGCTGTTCGATGTCGACGGCAGACCGCTGCGGGCCACCTGCGCGCTGTCGATCGAGGAGGCGAGCGTCGGCCCGGCGGGCCAGAACCCGACGTCCGGCTCACGCACCGCCCGCAGCACGCACACCGTGGTGGCGGGCGACAGCCTGGCGATGCTGGCCTGGCGGGAATACGGCGACGCGACGGCCTGGCGGGCCATCGCGGAGGCGAACGGAATCGACGACCCGATGGCGCTCATGCCCGGCACCGAACTGGTGGTGCCGGGGTTGCAGGACGCGGACGGTGAGGAGGAGAGATGACCGCCGAGGCAAGAGGCCGGCTGTTCGCGGCGGACCCTGTGGTGGAGACACCCGCCGAACTTCCGCAGACCTGGGCCGCCCAGCTGGTGAGCTGCGTGGTGGACGAGAACGTGGGTCTGCCCGACGCGGCACAGCTCACCTTCCGCGACCCCGACCACGAGTTCCTGCAGGCGACCGGCATCACCATCGGCACTCCGCTGAAGGTGTCGGTGGTGACGGTGTCCGGGAGGGCGCGCGAGCTGCTGTTCAGCGGCGAGGTGACGGCCCTCGAACTGGACCGGGACAGCACGGGCACGTTCACCGTGGTGCGCGCCTACTCCAAGGCGCACCGCCTCCAGCGGGGCCGGAAGGTGGTGGCGTACCGGAACATGACGGGGTCGGCGATCGTCCGCCAGGTGGCCGCCGGGGCCGGGCTGACCTGCGGCACCGTGGACGCCGGGAAGGTCACCTACAAACAGCTCTCGCAGGCGAACGTGTCCGACTGGGACTTCCTGCAGTTCCTGGCGGCGGAGAGCGGCGCGCTGGTGCGCGTCGACGACAAGGGGAAGCTCCAGTTCACCAAGCCGGTCAAGGCGTCCGGCGCACCCGCGCCCTCGACCTCGTCGTCCCGCAACCCGATGGTCCTGGAGTACGGCGCGAACCTGCTCGCGCTGCGGGCCTCGCTGTCGGCGGCGGACGGCGCGTCGCAGGTGGAGGTGCGCGGCTGGGACGTCACCAACAAGAAGCAGCTGGTGTCCCCGGCGCCGTCGGTGATCAGTGAGACGGTGCTGCCGGGCCTGAGCCCGCAGCTCGCCTCCGCCCGGTTCGGCAAGTCGGCGAAGCTGACCGTCACGGACACCCCGTACCGCACGCTGGCCGAGACGGGGCAGGTCGCCAAGTCGGTGGCCGGTCAGGTCAGCGCCGGTTTCGCCGAGTTGGAGGCGGTGGCCGAGGGCAACCCGCAGCTGCGGGCGGGCAAGCCGGTGGCGCTCGGCAACGTCGGGCAGGCCTTCTCCGGCAAGTACACGGCGACGGCGGTACGGCACGTCCTCGAACCGCACGGCGGGTACCGGACGACGGTGTGGGTGAGCGCCAGCCCGGACCGCTCCCTTACCGGCCTGGTGACCGGTGCCGACGCGCCCGGCCGCGGCTCGCGCATGCCGGGTCTGGCGATCGGTGTGGTGACGGACGTACACGAGGACGGTGGCGCCGAGAGCGGCTCGGTGAAACTGAAGTTCCCCTGGCTGGACGAGACTTACACCACCGACTGGGTGCGTACCGTGCAGTGGGGCGGCAAGGGCGGCGGAGGCGTGTTCAGCCCCGAGGTCAACGACGAGGTCCTGGTCGGGTTCGAACAGGGTCTGCTGGACAGCCCGTACGTCATAGGCGGCCTCTACAACGGCGTCGACAAGCCGTCGCCCCACGAGGTCCCGCTGATCGACAAGAGCACCGGGAAGGTCAACCGCCGCTCCATCGTGTCGCGTTCGGGGCACCGGGTGGAGCTGCTGGACGAGAGGGCACCCGGTCTCTCCGGGGTGCGGCTGATGAGCGCCGACGAGCGCCTCGAAGTGTTCGTGGACGACCGGCGGAACCTCATCCAGTTGTCCGTGTACGCCCGGAGGACCAGTCGACAGCCCCTCTCCTCCGTCCTGCTCGACGCGAAGGGCATCACCCTGGACGCGGGACAGGGCGACGTGAGCATCTCGGGCGGGAACGTGGACATCAAGGCCACGGCCGGGGTGCGGATCGACGGCGCCACGGTGGGCGTCAAGGGCACCGCGAACGTCACCGTCAACGGTGGTGCGCGGGGTGTCTTCAAGGCCGCGATCATCGAGATCAACTGACCCCCTGCCCGCTGCCCCCCTCCGCTGCCCCCGACATCCGCAAGGAGCACCGCATGCCAGCCGCAGCCCGTACCGGTGACCCCACCAACCACGGCGGCGTGATCGCCATGCCGCCGCCCGGCCGCGCCGCCCAGGCGGTGGCGCGCGTACTGATCGGCGGTCGCCCCGCTGCCGTGACCACCGGCGTCGGCGGCCCGGGCAGCGTGCACACCTGCGCGATGCCCCCGCACCTGGCCCTGGGCCCGGGCAACGTGATCATGCCCAACCCGGCCGCGCTCGCCAGGGGGCAGGTCCTCATCGGCGGCCTGCCGGCCGCGCGGATGCGCGACCAGACGACGTGCGGCGCGATGATCATCGCCGGCGCCCCCAACGTCCTGATCGGGGGCGTGTGATGAGCGACCGGTTCGGTCGGCGTGGCTGTCGGCCCGACTGTCCGCACGACGGTCCGCACGGCTGTCGGCGCGACCGGGGGAGTGACTGCCGGAGTGGCCGCCGGGGTGGCCGTGGGAGTGGCTGTCCGCTCCCGTCGCGGCTCGGGCGCCTCGCGTGCGGTGGCGTGGTCGTGCCCGGCGCTTCGGGCGTCCGGATCGGGAGGGTGTCATGAGCGACCGGTTCATCGGCCGTGGCTGGGCGTTCCCGCTGCGGGTCGGGCCGACCGGCGGGATCGGCATGGTCGAACGGGAGCGGGAGATCGAGGAGGCCATCCGCCTGGTCCTCGGCACCGCGCCCGGCGAGCGGCCCATGCGCCCCGAGTTCGGCTGCGGCATCCACGAGTACGTCTTCGCCCCCGGCGACGGCGCCACCGCCGGACTCATCGCCCAACAGGTGCGCGAGGCCCTGGAGCGGTGGGAGCCGCGCATCGCGGTGGACGACGTGGTCGTCGCCTACGACGCCGTCGAGGCCGGAACCCTCTACATCGACGTGCGCTACACCCTGCGTTCCACCAACGACCGGCGCAACCTGGTCTTTCCCTTCTACACGATCCCCTCCGAGGAGGGGGCCGAGGAATTGGTCGCCGACTGATGGCCCTGCCCTCCCCCAACCTGGACGACCGACGGTTCCAGCAACTCGTCGACGAGGCGAAGCGGTACGTGCAGCAGCGCGCCCCGGAGTGGACCGACCACAACGTCTCCGACCCGGGCGTCACCCTGATCGAGACGTTCGCCTATCTCGTGGACCAGCTGCTGTACCGGCTGAACCGGGTCCCGGACAAGAACTACACAGCTTTCCTGGACCTGTTGGGCATCCGGCTCTACCCGCCGGCCGCCGCCACGGCCGAGGTCGACTTCTGGTTGTCGGCCCCGCAGCCCGACACGGTGACGCTGCCCCCGGGCACCGAGGTGACCACCGCGGGCGGCGAGGGCGACGAGGCAGTGGTGTTCACGACCGCGGACGAACTGCGCATCGTGCCCAGCGAGTTGATACGGCTGGTGACCGCGCCCCGGACCGGTGAGCAGGCCGACCGGACCAGGACGCTCGCCGAGGCCGGCGACGTACCGTGCTTCCAGGCCGTACCGGAGCCGGGCGACGCACTGCTGTTCGGCCTGTCGACGGCGGTGCCGCGCTGTGTGGTCGCCGTACAACTGGACAGCCGCACCGAGGGCATCGGCGTGGACCCGCGCCAGCCCCCGCTGGTGTGGGAGGCATGGGTCGGCGGCGGCTGGCAGGTGTGCGAGACCGGCGAGGACACCACCGGCGGCCTGAACCGGCCCGGCGAGGTCATCGTGTACGTACCGGCCGGGCACACGGCGTCGGTGATCGGCGGGACCCGGGCCGGCTGGCTGCGTTGCCGTGTCACCGAGCCGGAACCGGGCCAGCCGTTCTACTCGGAGTCCCCGACGGTGCGCGAGGCGGTGGTGTTCACCGTGGGCGGCACCATGTCCGTCGAGCATGCCGAGACCGAGACCGACGTACCGCTCGGCATCTCGGAGGGGGTCTCCGGGCAGACGTTCCGGCTCGGCCGCCCGCCGGTACTCCTCGACGGCGAGCCCCCCGAGGTGGAGGTGTCCTCGGAGGAGGGCTGGCAGCGCTGGGAGGTGGTGGAGCACTTCGGCCGCTCCGGCCCCGCCGACCGGCACGTCCGAGTCGACGCCACCACCGGCGAGTTCGGTTTCCCGCCGGTGCTGCGCGAGCCGGACGGCACGCTACGGCAGTGCGGTGCCGTGCCGCCCAAGGGCGCCCGGATACGCGTGGCCCGCTACCGCACCGGCGGCGGACCTGCGGGCAACGTCGCCCGAGGGGCGATCTCGGTCCTCCGCAGCTCTGTTCCCTACGTCGCCCGGGTCGTGAACCGGGAGGCGGCGCTCGGCGGCGTCGCCGGCGAGACCATCGACAACGCCAAGCTGCGGGCACCGGACGCCCTGCGGATGCAGGAACGCGCGGTGACCGCCGAGGACTATGAGATCATCGCCCGCCAGGCGGCACCCTCGGTACGCCGGGTCCGCTGCCTGCACGCGGCGGAGGGCGCGGGCGCGGTACGTGTCCTGGTCGTCCCCGACGCGGTGGCCGACGAGGGCGACGACCGGCTCCGCTTCGAGCAGTTGATCCCCTCCGACCAGGTGCTCGAAGCGATCACCGCGAGCCTCGACGAACGGCGCCTGATCGGCACCCGCCTCGTCGTGGAGCCGCCTGCCTACCAGGGCGTCACCGTGGTGGCCCGGCTCGCGGCGGCGCCGGGCGACACCGACCGGGTGCGCGACGCGGCGCTCGCCGCACTGTTCCGGCACCTCAACCCGCTGAACGGCGGCCCGGACGGCACCGGTTGGCCCTTCGGGCGACCGGTCCAGTACGGCGATGTCTTCGGCGTCCTCCAGCGCGCCACCGGCAACGCGCTGGTGGAGGAGATCCTGCTGTTCGCCGCCGACCCGATCACCGGGCGGCGCGGAGCCCCGTCGGACCGCATCGACGTGGCCGCGGGGGCACTGGTCTTCTCCTACCAGCACCAGGTGGTCGTCACGGCCATGGAGCAGCCGGGGGACCGGAGATGAGCAGCCGAGCCGCCGTACCCGGCCTGCCGAGCCGGTACCCGATCGGCGGGCAACTCCCCGCCCTGTACGCCGACGACGACTTCGCGCAGCGGTTCACGGCCGGCCTCGACACCGTCCTCGCCCCGGTGTTCGCGACCCTCGACAACCTGCCCGCCTACCTCGACCCCCGAGTGGCTCCGAGCGACTTCGTGGCCTGGCTGGCGTCCTGGGTGGGCGCCGCCGACGACCCGCAGTGGCCGGTGGAGCGCCGCCGCGAGGCGGTTGTCCGCGCGGTGGAGCTGCACCGGTGGCGCGGCACCAGACGCGGCCTGGTCGAGGCTCTGCGGCTCGCACTCGGCGTGCACGCCGAGGTGAGCGGGGACGGCGGCGCGGCGTGGTCGAACACCGCCGGTACCGACCTGCCGCCCGAGCCCTCCGCCGAGGTCCTGGTCCGGGTATGGCCGGACCAGGACCTGGACACCCAGGTGGACCCGGCCAGGATCCACGAGGTCGTCCGGGCCATGTGCCCGGTGCACACCGTCTGCCGGGTGGAGATCCTCCCCGGCCCGCCCACCGACGAAGGGAGGTGACGTCATGCGCGCATGTCCCACGTGCGGGGCGTCCAACGGCCCCACGGACGACTTCTGCGGCAACTGCGGGTCGTACCTGGGCTGGTCGAACAGCACATCGACTTCGGGTACGCCGGCTACGGGTACGCCTGCCGGTACGCCGGCTACGGGTACGCCTGCCGGTACGCCGGCTACGGGTACGCCTGCCGGTACGCCGGCTACGGGTACGCCTGCGGAGCCGCCGACTTCGGGTACACGCGCGGAGCCGCCGGCATCGAGTACGCCCACGGAGCCGCCGACCCCTGCTACGTCCTCCCCTGCTACGTCCTCCGCCGGCACGTCCTCCGAGTCGTCGGCCCCGAGCACACCTGCCGAACCCCCGGCCGCACCGGATGCCCCCGGGCCCGACGCCGCCCCGCAGTCCGCCACGCCGACACCCTCGTCGCCCCCGACCGCCCCCACGCCCGTCACGCCGACTACGACTACCACCTCCACCCCCACCCCCACCCCCACTTCGAGTTCCACCCACACCCCAACCCCCGTCCCCATCCAGCCCGTACGCCCCGCAAAGCCGGTGGCCCCACGTCCGGTCGTACGCCCCGCAGAGGCCCCCGACGAGGTGACGGGCCCGCCCTGTCCCTCCTGCGGCACCCCCAACCCGCCCGAGCGTCGGTTCTGCCGACGTTGCGCGACCGCGCTGAACCCCGCTGCGAAGCCCGAACCGCTGCCGTGGTGGCGGACCGTGTGGCCGTTCCGCCGCCGGGTGCGGGCGAGTTCGGGCAGGGCGGTGCGGCTGCTGGTGATCCTGGCCGTGGTGGTGGCGCTGTGCGCCGGCGCTCTCCTGCTGCTCCCCGCCGGACGCGCCCTGTTCGAGGACACCCGGGACAAACTGGGCAAGCCCAAGCCCGTGACCCCGGTGGACATCAGGGCGAGCGCCGAGGTTGCCGGGCACCCGGCGACGAACACCACGGACGGCCTGAGCAACAGCTACTGGGGCGCGCCCGCCCCCGGCGCCTCGGTGACGTACACCTTCGGCAAGCCGTTCCGGTTGGTCGACATCCTCATCACCAACGGCCCGTCCAAGAACCCCGAGGTCTACCGCAGTCAGGCACGCGCCCTCCGGTTGGACGTGGAGGTGACGACGTGGGACGGCGAACGCCAGAACAAGCAACTCACCCTCAACGACAAACCGGGCGAGCAGCCGAACCCCACCGGGATCAGCGACGTGAAGACGATACGCCTGACCCTGCGCTCACCCGTCGGCCTGGCTTCGGGTCGCCAACTGGCCCTGGCAGAGGTGGAGTTCTTCCAGCGAACCTGAACCCGAAACCCGAAACCCGACTACCCGTCCGAGGCAGGCCGACGGGCGCTGCTCCGGCGGTCGTACGCCGTCCGGGCCGCCGCCCGCAGCAGTACGTAGAAGGGGTTGTCCTGGCTGGTCTGCCACATGTGCAGATAGATCAGCATCTGGTTGAGCACGGTGTCGTACTCGACCAGGGTGCCGGACGCGTCCCCGGCCGCCTTGCCCCAGCCGACGAGTCGCTCCTTCTGCTCGGCGCTGATCTTTTTCGCCGCCGCGAAGGAGCTCGCGTACATCTCCAGCTTCTGCGGCTGACCGCCGTAGACGAGTTTCTCCTTCAGCATGCTCTGCTGGAAGTCGTCGAACTCGGGGTTCCCGGTCAGCGCCGCCTTCAGATCGGCGAGCGACTGCTTGCGCTCCGCCGCCAGCGCCGCGACCTCCTCGTCGGTCGCCCCGGACTGCACCAGCTCCATCACCGGGCTGCTGCCGAACGCCTGATGGGCCGCCACATGGGTCAGCTCATGGGCGATGTGCCCCAACAGGAAGGAGGTTCCGCCCCTGGCCTGGGTGTCGACGTTGAACGTGAAGGCCGGGTCGTCATCGGTGGCGTCCGGGCCGAGCTTCATGCCCCCCATGCCACCCTGCGGATACTGCATCACGGTCACCAGCGGTACTACGGCCATCAGTTCCCCGATGACGGCGTGTGTCTCCGCGGGCAGCGTCTCGTCGTCGCGGAGCGCCCCCAGCTTCTGGACGAACTCGCCCATCATCGCGTGGAACCGGTCCGCGGGGATTGTCTGGGCCGCCTTCTGGGCCTCGCCGGCCTGCATACGAGGGTCGTAGTCCGGGTTCTCCCCCTTGCTCATCGCAAGGTCGATCTCGGTCAGCAGATCCCGGAAGACAGCCTCGGGGTCCAACTGCCCCTGCGCCGCTGCGGCCTGCTCGCCGAGCCGCCGGGTGCCCCCGACCCGCGACCCTCCGTCGCCCTTGTGGGCGACGTAGTCACCGCACGCCCTGATGATGTCCCTGAGCGCGAGCCACCGGGCGCCCTGTCCGGTGTCCGGCAGGGCGTAGAACGCCTTGAGCGCCTGGTCAACCTTGGTGATCTCGGAGTGCCCGCGCCTCCCGGCGATCGCCCCCGTGCCCTGCTTGAACTCGTCCTCGGTCATCATCCGGGACACCGTGATCATCCGAGAGACGACCGCGTTGCCCGCGGTGCCCTGCAACGCCCCGGGGGAGTGAGGCCCACGGTTACCACGGTCGTTCCGCGCAGGCGTCACATGCGGCGTGCTGTGTGCCTGCTGCCCGGGGACTTCATGGGAACGCATGGACTCACGTTAGGAGACAGGGGCCGCGGATCCCAGGGACGAAAGGGCAGGGGTGGGGCAACACACCTTGCCCCACCCACTGGCGGCCCAACGGCCGCGAAGCCAAAGGCACTCACGTGACCGCAGCGCTGCCCGGGCAGGGGTCGTCCCGGGCCGAGCGAGCGGATCCGCGCGACCTCGACTCGACTTCGCCGGTGTGGTGGTCGCCTACGAGTCATCACGACGGCCAGGCCAGGCCAGGACATGGGCCCAGGCCAATGCCCTGGGCCCATGTCCTGGAGCGGGCGACGAGAATCGAACTCGCACTCTCAGCTTGGGAAGCTGCGGTGCTTTGTGCGCAGTTGGCGCGCTGAACTGGGCGAACGGCTGGGCCAGGGCCTCGTCGGGCTCGGCTGCTTTCACCGTGATTCCCCGCTGCTCCCCGCCGGTTCTGGAGCGCTTGTGGTCGGCGCGCATGCAGTTGCGCTCAACCAGCCTTCCGTAGCCCGGAGTCACGACCTGGCGTATGACGGACCTCTGCCTGTAGACGAGTATGCGTCCATGGGATCAATGCAACCGGACATCGCCTGGCCGTTCCCCTCGGGGGCCTTCCCATCGGAGTTGCTGGCCATCGTTCAACGGACAGTTGCCGACGGGAAGTTTCCAGCCCTGATGGTGATCCATGACGACGAGGACGACTGGCTCTTGTGCGACACCATCCACGATCCGAACGCCGACGGTGCGTCGATCGTGACGCACATGGATCACGTTCTCGTTCGGGACTCGTCACTCACAGACCTGGCCGGCATGCCCCCGGGCCACGTCGCGGAACGGTCGAGCGCTCAGACTCCGTGGGAGATCAGTCCGTGGATGTACGAGAGCGAAGAAGAGAACTGACCTTCCATTCGCCATGCTTTCTAACTGGGTTGGTGGGGTGGTGGGTTGAGTGAGGGGCGTTCACCTGGGTTCATGGGCGGTCAGTCGACGGTGCGGAGACGACGTCGGGTCTCGCCTGAACGGCCGTGAACGTTGCTGAATGAGACGGAAAGTGAGACTGCGTACTCGTCCCGGACGTCACCGGTCGGGGCAATCCCCGCTGGACAGTTCGCGGTGTGGGTAGGGTCCATCGGGCATCACGTCGTGCAGCCAGTCGGTGAGCCACTGGGCCAGTGACTGTTCGAGCGGGGCAAGGGCGTGTGGGAGACAGCAGAGGTTGGGATCCCAGTCCCACATCTGCCCGTCTGCGGTCCGGAAGTCGATCAGCGCCCACATGGCGCAGCCGCGGTCCATGAGGGGAACGATCCCTGGCGGGAGTTGGTGATCGGGATCGGCTGTGAAGTCCTGGTAGGCCATCGTGAGGTCGGCGCGGTCGCTGAACCAGTTGCCGGTGTCGGTCAGTGACAGCGTCTTTTTCGGGCCGAAGCCGCCGTTGGCGACTTCGAGGTACATCCTCTTCAACAAGTCGGGCATCGGGTGCCCCACCATCTGCTCGAAAGCGGCGACATCCTGCACAGATGCAGGGCCAGGCAGCCCCCGGCCGGCCACGTGGGCACGGACGGCCAGGAGGAGTTCGTCATCGGTCACGCAGCAGATCCTCAGCCACGCGGCTCGACTTGTCGACGTCTGTTCCGCACACCGGCGCGCGCCATTAGCTTGGGAAGCTGAGGTGTTTTAGGGCCTGCTGGGCTCCTGACCTGCGGCCGACTGTGCGGAACTGCTTCAACGCCAGCGGTTCAGTACCCGCCATTCCCCGTGGCTCCCCGCTCCACCTGGCACGGAACTGGCACGCTCTGAGTGGTGAGGCAGCCGACCCTTGTCGCACCCCGGGTCGCGGCCTTTACCGTGCGGACGACCTCACCGCTCAACAGGTTATGCCTTCTGATCCGTAGGATCGGGCGGCTTGCTGTGCGAGGGCTCAGCTCTGCCCAAGGTCGGTTGCCGGTGGTGGTGATGAGATGCCTGTGTGTGCCGTCGTTGCCGTCACGACTGCCGTCAGCGAACGCCGCCAGCTTGCTGGCTGCGCCATGCACGCGGCTCCCAGCACCACCCAGTCCCCTACAGCACCAGATGCACCCGCCTCCTCAGGGAAGTCGCGGACGAGGTGTGCGCTGAGGACCAGTCTTCCGAAGCCGGGTGCGGACCACACGCTCTTACGACACGATAAGTAGCAGGCACATCGGGGAGGAGCAGGCTACGTGGGCGAGACGTATCCATACGAGCAGTTGGACGGTCGGCGCTTTCAACTGCTGACACAAAGCCTCATTACAGCGGAGCATCCTAATGTGCAGTGCTTCAATATATCCGGCCCCGATGGCGGTCGAGACGCAGTAGGTATGTCGCTTCGACCGGCAAGCCGCTCCCTCAAAGACACATTAGTGTATCAGGCAAAATTTCGGGAGCGGAATCCACTGGGCACACCCACGGCGGACGAACATTACAAATGGGTCATCGCAAATCTAAAAGCGGAGTTGCCCAAGGTAAGGAGGCTCGCCAAAAGAGAAGCCGAACTTTTCACATTCGTCACAAATGTATCCGCAACAGCACATCCGGACTCCGGACTCCGGGATCGGGTTCAGGATTGGGTGACGAAAAATCTCCCTCTGCCAACTACGATCTGGTGGCGCGAAGATCTCGACGCTAGACTCAGTCGCCATTCAGATCTTATCTTCAAGTTCTCCCTATTTCGCGGAATCGATTCCGTACGGGCATACTTCCAGGCACTCCTTCCTGCCGCCGCTGCCCCAAGCGTACTTTCTGGTATATCGCTGCAACCTTCTCACCCAGGCGTTTCAACAATGCTCCTCTACCTGCACAAGCAGTACGAGGAAGAAGGGTCCCTCCGGTTCAAGCAGGTGGAAACTGACCCGATTCCAGTTCTAAATCACTTTGTAGACACCCCAGTCAATGTACAACAGCATGGCTTGGATCTTGGGTACCTGCACTCACTTTTAACTTCCGTGGATCCCCACCTTCAGGTATTCGAAGATCGGGATGACGCAGGCTACACAGTTAGGGCAGCACGCCTCTTCCTAAACGAACGATTCGTTGAAGGTTTCGGGAAGGTGGTTCTCGAAGGGGCACCAGGACAGGGCAAGACGACGCTGGTTCAGTATATTGGGCAAATTTATCGAGCGCGGATACTCGATCGACTGGACGATCTCGAAAAGGTTCCAAAAGAACTGACCACCGGGCCTCTTCGCCTACCGATTAGAATCGAATTGCGCCACCTCGGCACGTGGCTACAAGGAGAGTCCCCGTGGCCAAGTCGATTCAGCGCCTCATCGGAGCAACCAGTCTATCCATCAATCCCATCTTTCATATCAGCGCACGCGGCCTACTCAACTGACGGGCTTGAGCTCACAGCCAACGACGTGATTGCCATCATGGCGAAGACACCTTCACTGTTGATGCTGGACGGTCTGGATGAGGTTCCCGACACCGAAGTTCGATCACAAATCATTGAACTGGCAGAAGGGTTCATCAAGAACCTCCAGGCTTTTGGTGCAGACGTTCAGGTGATGGTCACGAGCCGGCCTTCATCTAGCACAAAGTCCGCTGTTTTTTCCCGCCAGGGCTTCAAATACCTGACGCTTGCAGACCTAGCCGAGGAGGAAATTTGGGAATACGCCGAAGACTGGATCACCCGTAAAAAAATTGCAGTCCACGACTCGGCGACTTTCAAGAGAGTCCTTGGTGAGTGTTTGCAAAAAAAACACGTCGCGGATCTTGCCCGCAACCCGATGCAGTTGGCCATTCTCCTATGGCTTGTGCATGTTAGAGACTGGTCGCTACCTGACAAGCGGACCGCTCTGTATGACCAATACATGGCGACATTCCTCGACCGTGAGGCCACAAAGGACCCTGTTATTCGGGAAAACCGTGGGATTCTTTTGGAACTTCATGGATACATCGCCTGGATTTTGCATGCTCGCAGCGAACACGAAAAGTCCTCAGGTTCTGGGGATATTAGCAAAGATGAGCTGAAGCAGCTCATGAGGGACTACCTGGAGAGTCAGGAAGAAGATGAAGCTAGAGAATTGATCGACATTCTATTCAGAGGTGTGCAGCGCGTATTTGCCCTAACTGAGCGGATTCAGGGCAGGTTTGAATTCGAAATTCAGTCGATGCGAGAATTCTTTGCGGGCACGTATCTCTACAAGACAGCGCCGCATTATAGTAACGCAGCTGACGTGACCGGGTCCCGGCCGGACAGGCTGGAAGCGATCATTCGGAACCCCTACTGGCTAAACGTAGTCAGATTCTTTTGCGGCTGGTACGACAAGGGAGAGCTAGCTGATCTTTCAAGACACCTTATCGACCTTTGCGAAGATCCTGATTATCGACTGCTGGCTCATCCCCGAGAACTGGTTGCTTCCCTCCTCGGAGACCATGTCACTCACTCCTCAAGAAGGGACACGCGTCAGCTAGCAGATCAACTCACCGATCCGCTGAGCTTGCGCGCTGTAGGTCGGCTCCTGTCCGGGGAATTGATCTCATCGCCAATCCCACCCAATAGCTTCATCCTGCCGGCCATGGCCAAGGAAGCCATGCGAATTTACCCTGATGTTGAGTCAGATGAGGTTTCATACGAACTTGCGGCAGTTCTGCGATCCCAGGTGCAACCGAATGATCGCTTCGATTGGTGGAGTGAAAATAGGCCGGACGCGAGAAGCGGTGAATTCTCATCCTGGCTTCGCTCAGGCTCTATCGTGCAGGCTTATTGCGGGGCATCAATTACAGATGTGTCGGCTGCGATCGATTTGGTGTCGGGTTCTACCGAATCTTGGATCAGATGCTTCGAAGCTGGCCGACTAGACATAGCACTCTCGCGACCTGATTGGTTCGAGGTGTTTTTGACTCGGCTTGCCGCTGGTAATACCATGTTGTCTTATCCAGCCAACCCAGAAGGCCGGTACATCCATGACGTCTGGCAATTCCTTTCATCAGATGTCCCCTATTGGCAGATCCAACGTCCTTCAGAGGTGGCACTGAGCGTGCCGGGCCGGCACCCAGAGTTCCGCAAAGAACTAACAGCTCTGCTCAGGCTTTTCGAGTGTCTCCCGACAAATGAAGGAGAACCTGAATTCAACAATGCCCTGGCTTTGATTCGAGAGTCAGAAGCAATTCTCGGCTCTGACTGCTGGACTTCCTGGAAAACATCCATGCTTTTGGCTCCTATTTTGAGCGTAGCATTCGAAAACAAAGCGGGATCCAAGATAATTGATGCTGTAGTTCGATGTTGGAATAGGCGCGGTGACCTCGCTTATTGGAAGAATCTCTTGGCCGACGAATCCCTGGGATTGCTGCCACGGGTTGCAATGTTTGTTTCGTGGGCACCTCCACAGGCTTTCCGCGACTTGCACTCAGAGGTTACTCAGCGGTGGCAGACACTCGAGCCTTGGCAGATGTCGCTAATTCAGAAGAATATCAAGATCCAGCATGTCGTGAACAATAAGGATTTTTCACCTTGCCGCTTCACCAGCGTCGAATTTCGAGCACTACCTAACACCATCCCGGGCTGCATGTTTCCTGTGCTGGAGGAAAGGTTTGAACGAAATTATGCCGCACCACTTATGGTCCACGCAGGTTCCCTTTGCCTGAAGCATGAGAGCGTTGATCTCGCTTATCGGACGAACCAACTTATTAACGTGCTCGGGAGAGGGAAGGTCGATCAACTCGACGCGGACCTTTCGCGTATTAGAGAAATGTTCCCAAAGGCTAGATCTAGCATCAGTGCGCCACTCAGGAAATCCGTCGCCTCTTTCCACGGGTCAAAACGGATCCCTAAGCGTTTCATCATCGAGATATTGGAGAACCCATTCGAGTTTCCCTTTGTGCTGGTTGATGCAGCGCAACAGGCGGCAAATGCAACGATGATCGAAAAGCTACCCTCGCTGTCTGCAATATCCCGTCGCGACCATTGGTTCGAGTAGCGCGGCATACGTCATGTCGCAGCCAAGCCATCAGGATGCTTCCACGAAAACTAAATCGTCACTGTGACGCTAATCTTACGGACGGCTGGCCCCCCGTCTGAGATGCTGGACGCATCGTGTGAGAGGGGCGGCGTTCATGCAGTGGAAGACCCATGGCGAACGGCAGATCTACACCAATAAGTGGGTGAACCTGTGTCTGGTCGACGTCCAGCAGCCTGACGGGCGCAGGTGGGAGTACCACGTCGTTCGTCTCCGGCACTTGGCCGTGGCCGCTGTGGTCAACGACCGTCAAGAGGTGCTGATGATGTGGCGGCACCGCTTCATCACGGACTCGTGGGCCTGGGAGTTGCCCATGGGCCTGGTCGAGGAAGGTGAGTCCCCTGAGGAGGCAGCGGCCCGCGAAGTCCTGGAAGAAACGGGCTGGCGCCCCGGCCCCATCAAGCCCCTGATCTACGCCGAGCCGGCCAACGGCATCACCGACTCGCAACACCACGTCTTCCGCGCGGACGGCGCGACCTACGACGGCCCACCCACGGAGAAGAACGAGTCCGACCGCATCGAGTGGATCCCCCTCAGCGAGGTGCGCGGGATGATCGACCGCCGCGAGATCGTGAGCAGCGGATCCCTCGTCGGCCTCCTGTACGTGCTCATGGACGAAGCGATCCGCTGACCGGTGGGAGGAGTTCCCGTAGCCGTGCCTCGAAAGCCAGGGCTACGGGCTCCCGCCTGTGCGGAGCCAACTGCTCGTAGAACTCCCGGAGATGGCCCGACACCCGCTCGGAGGACACCGCCGAGGCGGGCTCCAGAGCTTGCGTGGCGGTGTGACAAGCCTGGGCAAGCTTGCCCTGGTCCAGCTGCGTACGGGCCAGCCAGAACGTGTGAAACGCCCGGCCACGTTGGTTGGTGCTGTTCTCCCGCCGCAGAGCATCCGCGATCAAGGGCTCAGCGGTCGTTGCCTCCCCGAGTCGGCCGTGCGCAATGCCGGTGTCGACTATGAGCTTCAGCTCGTCGAAGTAGGTCACCCATGATGGGTCCGGATCATTCGCCTGGATCTGCTCGAAGTGGCGGTGCGCTTCCCCGATGGCCCGGTGAGTGGAGTCTCGGTTGCCGAGGGTGGCGTGGGCGAAGGCTTCACGCATGGACAGCATCGACATGACGCGCGGCGTGGCGCCGAGAGCTGGGCGGGCCTGGTCCTGAGCGGCGGTCACGAGTGCCAGGGAGTCCCCGGGCTTGTCCTGGTACGTGGCCTGCAAGCTCATGCAGGCCAGGACGTTGGCCATGAACTGACGGTCGTCGATTTCCTTGGCCAGTTGCAGGGCCTCGGTGAAGTACGCGCGGGCCTGGTTGTACTGGCGGGCGTCGAAGTAGGTCCAGCCGGTGAGGCGCGCCAACTCGGCCGCGATTCCGTACAGGCCGTTCTGGATGGACGGCGGTCGGCTCTCCTTCAACAGCCCCACAACATGCCGGAGCTGACCGACAATGGCCGGCCTCAGAGCTTCGCCGCCGTGCTGGTCGTCCCGTCGCCAGTAGTCCTCGATGGACGATCGGAACGCGGCAAGTGTGGCGGTGCTGAGGCTCGTTCGTGTGGCCAGCGCCAAGATGCTGTCTACGTCCGGCCCCGGCAGAGACGCGGGTGTCTGCTGCTCTGGCTCCGGCACTTGCGGTGCCTCTCGCTGGGTGACCACGAGAGCCTGGGGCGTCTCCCAGGGGCGACGGGCAAGCCCGAGCATGTGCCCTGGGATGCGCAAGCCGTCCGAGATGCGTTCGACGACGTCCATGTGCAGCAACTGACGGCGCCCGGCAATCACTTCACCGACTCGGCTGGGTGTCAGCTCACATCGCCTGGCGATCATCGACGGATAGATGCCCGCCCGTACCTTCACCAGCCGGAAGACTCTGCCGAAGTCCCGTACCCGGCACGCGTTGATCATCTCGGGATCGGTGAGCAGCCTGGCAGGCAGTTCCTGCGGCCGGTCGGCGTCGGGCATCGGGCAAGCTCCCACCCTGCGAGGGCTACGCAACGTCGCTGATTCTCTACTTGCCGCGATGTTACCCAAGTTGGGTAATCAGCCTGACCTTTTGGCGGGGGCACCCGGTTCGCGATGCTCGTGTGCATGGCGAGCAATCAGCAGACCAGACCAGGTGTCGGTGAACTGGCCAAGGACAGCGTCAGGGACCGTATCGGTGTCGTCATGGGCGAGTTCGGGGGCCGTGTGCAGATGCGGCCGATCCGTGGCGGCCTGGAGTGGGATGCCGTATCGGACAACGTGGTGGCGCTCAGTGCGCGGGAGGAACTAAGCGCACGTCTGGCCATCAAGAACGGCAACAGTCTGGGTGGGTTGTGATGCGCGCCATCGGCCGGTACGCGGGAGTCCTTTTCAGCATCTGCATCAGCGGTTCGTGCGGCCTGGTGATCGGCGCGACCCTCGGTATCCGCCAATAGACCGGCCGCCCCGGACGGGTGCCCGTTCGCGGCTCCCCCGTCCCCGTCCGGGGCCGGCCCTTCCAAACCTGCCCCCTGATCGTCTGCTAGAGCCCAGCTCGGCGATCAGGGCGGCATGCCCATGCCACGCACCACCTCACACCGGGAGATTGCACATGACGGCAACGGCGAACGATCAGCGGACCGGTCGCGCGGCGGCTGGTGAGAAATTGTTCGAGAGCCTCGCCCACTTCGTGGTCATCCACAACGGGCAGTCGGCCGAGCGCGCGGAGCGGATCGCGGATCAGGCGGTTGCGTTCCTGGTCGCGGCGGCCACCGCCACCGTTCCCATGGTCCCGTCCGATGACGTGGACCTCGGCCTCCACGCGCTCATCCTGCACACGAAGGAGTACGCCGCGCTGTGCGAGCGGTACGCGGGCCGCTTCCTTCACCACAACCCGAAGCCGGGTGGAGGCGCCCGCGACCCTGAGATGGTCGCCGCCTCCGCACGCGCCATGAAGGCGGCCGGGTTCATGGTCTTCGACGACCTGTGGACCGTGAACGGCGTGAATCTCGCGCAGTGCGATTCGGACTGCGGCCGACCGTACGGTCAGGCCTAGCCACACGACAACAGCGACGCGGCCGGCCCGAACTCGTGGTCGGCCGCGCTCGCCTGGAACCTGGAAGGGAAGAGACGTTGCCGGGCTCAACTCCTGAACTGCCGATCGTGGTGCTCGACGCACTCATGCCCACGACTCAGCGCATGGTCATCAACCGTCGAGGCTCCACGGTCTGGGAGGTGGAGAGCCACCGGGGCCACTACGCCGTGAAGATCGGCTATCCGATCGAGGCTACGGCCGACTGGCCTGCCCAACCCTGGACCGCGCTCGCGCCGGCGCGCGAGGGTGCCGTTCTGCTTCGCCTCGGCGTTGAGGGAATCGCGTACGGCGAGTGGGAGCACGGCACGTGGAACTTCCAGCCGTGGCACGAAGGGCCGGACCTGTACCGGCTGTGGGAGCGCTGCCGTACGAAGGACTCGCCCATCGCACCGCACACCAGCGAAGCACTGGAATGCGCCGAAGCGCTCGCCGACCTCCACGCCAAGGGCTGGGCACACGGCGATGTACAGCCTGCCCACTTCATCATCGGGCCCGAACGAACACACCTCATCGACCTCGCCCTTGCCCACGGCGGCCACGTACCCGAGGGGCACGACTTCCCGTTCCGCGGCTGCCTCGTCCACTACGAAGCACCAGAGATCGCACGCAGCGTGCTCGACACCGGGGAAGCGGAGCCGACGCAGGAAGCCGACGTCTACGCGCTCGGGGCCTCGCTGCTCATCTCCGCCACGGGCTGGCGGGCGTGCGAGTACCCGGACGACGCTCCACGACCCGTGCAGCGACAGGCAGTGGCCAACGGCCGACGTCGGCCCGTGAAAGTGCCCGGTGAGCTAGGCGAATTGGTCGACGCGATGCTCAGTCATTCCCCGGGGGATCGGCCCACCATCCCCGAGGTGGTCAAAGCCCTGACCTGATCCCGAAAACCCGGTCCGCCTCACGTCAGCAGAGCGCGCGGACGCCAACAACAAAGGACCGGACCACCCCTCAGCCTGGACAGCATTCCGGGTGGTCCGGTCGTGGAAGCCCTGATCAGGACCCCGGTGCCGATGGTACCGGGGCGGTCGGCGTGCTCGGATTCGGGTGCGGCGGCAACCCCCGTCAGCTGTTGTTGAGTTAGAGAGGGCGGCGGTTGAAGGCGGTCATTGGAAGCGCAGTTCTGACCTGCACCACCGAAAGTGAGCCAAGACGGCGAGTGCGCCGAACAAGCACCCGTCACGTATGCCTCCAGCAACCCCGTACCGGCATCAGCCACGCTTCCCGGTTTCGAAACGACGGCCACCCGGACGGCGGGGTCGTGCGTGCTCGGGCTGGGCGAGTTGCTTCCTGGCCTGGCTGTCTGCCTTGGCGGGACTGCGCGCTGAGTGGCCGGGGGCCGCCGCAGCGGTGGCGGAGACAGGGAGCGGCGGCGGCCCGTGGCCGCCAGCGCGCGCGGCACGCCGTAGGCGGGCCGCCTTGATCCAGTAAAGAAACTCTGAACAGCACGCTGGGCAGCGGCCTGTCCGATCCCGGTAGATGCTTGACAGTTCGATCCCAGCTGATGGTTGACGGTGGCCGTGATCGGCTTTGCTGTGCGCGTCGTTGCGGCGTGTGGCGGGAGGCCGGGATTGGCTCTGGTGGAGTTGTCGGTTGTCGAGCAGAGATACCGGGCTGTGCTTGCGGTGCTGGCGGGCGCGACGGTGACGGAGGTTGCCGCGTCGCTTGGTGTGTCCCGGCAGACGGTCAGCGGGTGGAAGTCCCGGTATGAGGCCTCCGGTCTGGCCGGGCTGGCGGACCGTTCGCGTAGGCCAGCTTCGTGTCCGCATCAGGCTTCTGCCGAGGTGGAGGCGGCCGTGTGTGAGCTGCGGCGTGAGCATCCTCGGTGGGGTCCGCGGCGGATCGCTCATGTGCTGGGGCGTTCGGGGGCGGTGGCGCCTGTGCCGTCGCGGATGACGGTGTATCGGATCCTGGTGCGGCATGGCCTGGTGGAGCCGGGTGTGCGGCGGCGGAAGCGGTCGGATTACAAGCGCTGGCAGCGGGATCGGCCGATGCAGTTGTGGCAGATGGACATCGTCGGCGGGGTGATGCTCGTCGACCCGGTCACTGGGGAGTTGTCCGAGGCCAAGGTCGTGACCGGGGTGGATGATCATTCCCGGTACTGCGTGATCGCGTCGGTGGTCGAGCGGGCGACCGGGCGGGCGGTCTGCTCCGCGTTCGCCGGGGCCTTGCGGACGTTCGGGGTGCCGGAAGAGGTGCTCACGGACAACGGAAAGCAGTTCACCGACCGGTTCGGGCAGGGCGGTGAGGTGTTGTTCGACCGGATCTGCCGGGAGAACGGGATCGCGCACCGGCTCACCCAGCCGGCGTCGCCGACCACGACGGGCAAGGTCGAGCGGTTCCATCAGACGCTGCGGCGTGAACTCCTCGACGACTGCGGGGCGTTCGAGAGCATCGGGGCGGCTCAGACGGCGCTGGATGCGTGGGTCGAGGAGTACAACGCCTCGCGGCCGCATCAGGCGCTGGACATGGACTCGCCTGGCGACCGGTTCACCCCGGTGCCCGAGCACGACCGACGTCCCGGTCCGTAACGTGAAGGCGAACAAGCCCCACGGGGCTTCCCATGTTGTCTAGGCCCACCGTCAAGCATCACCTGGGACGAAAACGTCAGGCATCAACTGGGATCCGACAACTCGGTTCTGTGGTGTCCGGTCTGACACGTCGTGCTGCCGGGTGTGTCGTTGGCCGTGATGCTCCGAGCCTGTTCCGCGGCGCGTTGAAGGGCCTGGGCTACCTGCTCGGCGTCATCGGCGGACAGCAGGATCTCCTGTGTCCAGAGGATCGATAGCCTGACAGTGCCGTCGAGTAGGTGCACGGCAACGTCGACTTCGGTCCCGGTACCTGCCGCGTCTCGGACGCTGTCCAGCCCGAAGTCACTGGACAACGTGCTCAAGTGACTCTCCCAGCGCCGGAATCGAGAGAGGCCATGTTCCAGAGGGGCGCCGCGTACCGCTCCGGTCGTTTGTTGATGAGCAGTCGGCGCAGCTCATCGCGCTGTGAGCCGTCGAGGTTCAGGACCTCGGTGAGATGGCGGAACGTCGTGTGAGTGACTCCGCGACTTCGGGCTTCGGCCTCGAACTGGGCGAGCTGGATCAGCACCGATTCGGCGTCGAGCTTCGCCGGCCGTTGATCCTTGAGCCAGAGAGCCTTGTTGCGCTCGTAGTCGATCTCCGAGAAGCCGCAGATCTCGCGGCTCAGTGCTTCCACCTGGGAGAGGGTGGTGGTCGACATGATGGCGCGGGCCAGTTTGTTGCGGCTAAGCGCATGGTCCAGGTCGACCTCGTGGACGGTCGGGCTCTCGTCGGTGAGGGGGATGGGAAGTCCGGCGTCTCGGACCTCGCAGGTGCCGCGTACGCCTCGGGCTGTTGCCGCGAGCATGCCTGTTGCTTCTGAGGGGTGCCACTCCAGGACCGGGCTGATCGGATCGGCGTCTTCAGCGGTGAAGGTGTGGACGCGCGGGCCGAGCATGTCTTGCAGGTCTTCGTGTGGCAGTTCGCCGTCGAGGCCGGGGCCTGCGACCAACAGGCTTATGGCGGCGTTCACTTGGCCGCATGCTGCCAGTGTCAGGGAGTCGGCGAGTGGGCTCTTCAGCGTCGGTTCGTCGCCTCGGGCCAGGATGTCGCCGCCGACGTCCAGGAGATCGATGGAGGTCGGCTGCAAGTAGGTGACCAGCTCTTCGAGTTGGCGCGTGACGCCCTCGGCACCCTTCCCCGGGTCGATCAGGGCGAAGGTGTGCGGGAGTTCTGCCGCCAGTCGAGGGAGCGTGGATCCTGCCGGGGCGATCGGTCGGGCTTCTGCCGGCACCTTCCAGACGGCCGGGGTGAGCAGTTCGAGGCCGGTGAAGTCGGCGGGTCCCCGGGGGCCCGGTACCGGGTCGATCAGCAAGCGATCCCACGCGTACGTGAGGATCACGGCCGGCTCGCTGTCGCCGTGCAGGGCCGCGTCGAGCATGGAGGCGGCGACTGCGTCGCCCCCTCCTCCTGCTGCGACGATCAACCGCGTCATGGGGCCAAGGGTACGGGGCGGCTCGTTGACCGATCACCCTATAGTGGCTAGAGGCTATAGCCACTTGGACGAGGAGGGGATGGAGACATGCCTCAGATTGAGGAAGCGCAGCCGAAGTATCTGCAGATCGCGCACTTCATCCGCGATCAGATCCTTCGGGGCGACCTTCGGCCGGGGGACGAGGTTCCTTCCGAGCGGCAGTTGGCGGCGGTCTGGAAGGTGTCCAGGCCGACAGCGGCGCGGTCGTTGGAGGCGCTGAGTCATCAGGGACTCGTCGAGAAGCGGCAGGGGTCCGGCACGTACGTCCGCAGTCTGGAAGTGAACCGGCGGGCACGGGAGTTGTACGGGCGGGCCAGGCAGACCGGGAAGATCTACACGCCAGGCGAGTACGCGGTGATCACGTCGGCCGGGTGGCTGGATGCCCCGGATCACGTTGCTGAGGCGTTGGGCCTGGTGAAGGACCGTCGGGCTGTGCACCGCCGGCGGGTGACCAACAACCAGGACGGGCCCATCACGCTGTCCACCTCGTGGTTCGCGCCGGACGTCGGGCAGCGGGCGCCCAAGCTCCTGGAGCCGGAACGGATTCAGGAGGGCACCCTGATGTACGTCGAGAAGATGACGGGACGGCAGGGGAGTTACGCCGAAGACCGTATGTGTGCCCGGCAGGCGACCGGTGAGGAGGTGGAGGACCTCCAACTTGAGCCGAGTGCGGCTGTCTTGATCGTGCATCATGTCGTCTTCGACCTCCAGGACCGGCCGTTGGAGTTCGCCGAGGCCACCTACCCGCCGCACCGCTGGGCGTTCGAGCAGGGGTATCCGCTCACCTGATGGTTGGTCACTTCGAGGAACTGCTTGCGCGTCACAAGTGGCTAATGCCACTATCCAGTAAGTGGCTAAGGCCACTTGACCGGAAGGGTGCACGGAGTGACGAGTCAGCGGCCGGACCAGGGAGCGTACCTACCTTGTCGGGGTTGCCAGGAGCGCGGCTGCAAGCGTGTCGGTTCGCGTACGTCCTTGGCGCTTGCCGCTGCCGCCCACCGCACCCGTGCCACATCGAAGCGGCGCTGCCTCGACTGCGAAGGCAGCGGCAAGGAGTGAACGCGGATGGCATACAGGATCGACCGCTACCCCTCTGAGGACTCGCCGCGGCTCGGAGCGATGACCTTGCATCCGACCCCGGAGTCCGTCCCGCGGGCCCGACGTTGGTTCCGGAAGTTCATCGCCCCGTACAACCCGGCCTGTTCGGTCGAGGACTGCGCGCTGATGATCTCGGAACTGGTCACCAACGCCATCTGCTACGGGCAGGCCGATGAACCCTGGGTCGTGCGGGTGGAGTGGTTCCGGGAGGAGGCCTCGTTGCGGATCGAGGTGCACAACCCGGGATTCCCTGCGAACGTTCGGCTCCGGTGCCCCGACGCCAACGACGCACACGGGCGCGGGCTGCTCCTCGTCGACTCGATCGCGGAGTCCTGGCACTCCGGGCCCAGTTGCTTCGGCGGAACGGTGGTCTCCTTCGTGGTCGCCGATGCCTGGCCGTCGTGACGAGAGGAATACCTTCCGCTGGTACTGCCCTGTGGGATTCGTTGCTGGTGACGAGAATCGAGCTGGCACCCTCAGCTTGGGAAGCGGCGGTGCTTCGGTCGGTACGTGGCTTCTGAACTGCACCGACCGGACCGCACCGTCCCTGGGGTTGGTCTGGAGGATCTGTCGCGACTGCGTACACCGGAGCTGACAGGTGGACCCGTAAATGGTGGTGACGTATTTCTATGTACATCACCAACCATCGCGCGGGAGGTACGGGTTATGTCCGTGACCCAGATCGACATCGACGACGCCGCCTTGGAGCGCGTCATGGCTCTGGCTCACGTCCGGACCAAGACGGAAGCGGTCAATCTCGCTCTGAACTTCTATGCGGAGCAGCAGGAACGCGCGGCACGCATCAGCCGTCATTTCGAGCGTGCGTGTGAGTGGGTCGCCGTCGAGGATGCCGACCGTCTGCACGAGGCAGAGAAGCACAGCCGGTGATCTGCTTGCTCGACACGTCCGGACTGGTGCGGTTGCTCCGCGAGCCGAAACTGCATCGGCCTGGTACGACGCGATCGATGTCGGGGCCATCGCATCCTGCTTCGTGCAGCGCGCCGAGTTCCTGTACAGCGCCCGAGACGGTCGCGAGTACGACGAGATCGCGGAGATGTTCACTGACCTTTACCCCGACGTCCCGGTGCCGAAGAACGCCGGACGCTGGATCAGCGCGGTGCAATACCGTATGGCCCGGGCCGGAGAACATCGCAGCGCCTCGGCAGTGGACCTCGTCATCGCCGCTACCGCGGCCCATCACGGTCTGTCTGTCCTCCATGCCCGGCACGCTGGTGGTGTGACCGCCGCCGGAGCGTTCTGGTCAGGCCGCGGTCGTGAGTGGGCGTCCGCACCGGCGGACGCATTTCTCGCGGCGGATGCGGGCCGCGCTTTCTCTGCGTTCGTCGGCCAGAACGACGTAGTGGCGGGCAACGGGCAACTGGCAACCGGTCGGGACGTCTGTCGCGTTGCCGTCGTGGGTGGGATGCCGGCGCCTTTCCTGCTCGCTCGCTCGCTCGCGGGCGGGCGGCAGGGGGCGTTGCCCGAGGGCGCCGGCATCCCGGTCGGGTCAGCTCGTCAGTCGGAAGGTGGCGTCGCTGCGTTCCGTGGCTGTGGTGATCGTTGCGAGCTTCAGTTGGTACGCGTAGTGGCGGATGTAGCGGTCGGGGTGGTTGTAGGACTGGAAGGAGGACCAGGTGGCGTCGGCGAGTCCGGCGACCTGGCGGAAGGTGGCGTCCTCGGCGAAGGCTGTGGTGCGGTCGTTGTAGACGAGCTGGAAGTCGGTTCCGTCGCTGCGCAGGTAGTAGCCGGGGAAGTTGACCGATTCGAAGGAGACGGTGCCGGTGCCGGCGAGGCCGGGGCGGGGGCGGAACTTGGCGTCGTCGTTGGTGACGTTCTGGTCGATGCGTACGTCGAAGTTGGTGTGACGGACGTAGCGGTCCTGGTAGTTGAAGGACTGCAGGCGTTTGGCCGGGACGTTGGCCCAGCGGGCCTGGATGCGGGCGTCCTCGGCGGCCGTCAGGTTCAGGATCGAGCCGTGGCGCTTCTTGGTACCGCCCATGGAGTAGGTGCCCGACGTCGGGAGGTGGTAGGTGCCGACGGTGGACGGGTTGGTCGTCGCGACCGGCATGTATCCCTTTCCGGCGGCGTACTGGTCGAGGTAGAGGGTCCATTCGTTGCGGTCGCGGAACTTCATCCACATCGGGCCCTCGACCTGCGAACCGGTCAGGCCGATGCCGGACAGGTTGCCCAGGCTGGTCCAGGTGCCGAGGATCGAGTTGCTGCCCTCAAGGGTGATCTGGCCGTCGCCGGAGGCCCGTACGTAGCGGTAGTTGCCGACGCCGGACGGCACCTCGACGATCTGGGTGTCGATGATTTCCTGGGTGCCGGGACGCTCGATGTAGATCTGCGGGGTGGTGATCGTGTGGAAGTCGCTGGTGCGGGCGTAGTAGATGCGGTGCTTCGTCGCGCCGTTGAGGGGCTTGTTCGTCGCCCAGTACAGGACGTAGTCGTTGCTGGCCGGGTCCCAGATGGCTTCCGGCGCCCAGGCGTTGCGCCCGTCGGGGATCGCGCCGGCGACGTTGAGCAGCCACGGCGCGGACCAGGTGACCAGGTCCGTCGACTCCCACACCACGAGGTTGCGGCTGCCGTCGTTGATGGACTGACTCCACGTCTGCCCGCAGTCGATGCACAGGTCGGTGGCGATGATCCAGTACTTGCTGCCGTCGGGTGAGCGCACCAGGGCGGGGTCACGCACTCCACGCGTGCCCACGGTGGAACGCAGGGTCATCCCGCCGCCGTTGAGGTCGGTCCAGTTCAGACCGTCCGCGCTGTACGAGAAGTACATCTGCTGACCGGTCGCCCCTTCCCCGATGAAGTGCGTCATCAGGTAACCCGGGTCCGCGGCGGCGGCCCGTTGAGGTGTGGTCACGACTTGGGCCGTGAGGAGCAGGCAGGCGGCGACGAATACCGCCGCCACTCTGGAAAATACCGCTGGCATATGCATTCCCGTCTTTTGTGCCATGAGGACCAGGTCAGGGCATGGCAGGAGGTGGGGAGCGGGGCCGGTCTCCCGCGAGGGGTGGGACGTCGCGGCGATGCGCGGTCAGTGGCCGGTGGGTCGAGGTTCCCGTGTGTGCGTGGCGGTGACCCGGGGCCGCGCGGTGGCGGGCCGGGCCGCGAAGGCGGCGGAGAGGGCCGGCGGTGACGTCTCGGGAGTGCGCCGGCGACGCATACGCAACACAGGCTGTCTCCTTTGACGGCCATGGTTCGAAAAATCGAACACTGTTCGCAAGTTCGAGCAGAAGATAGATGTCGATCAGGGGCCCGTCAATGGAACTGGCCGGTACACCTCCCGGCGCTCACGCCCGCGTCCGCTCGTGGCGGTGAGGCCCTCCGCGCTCACCCGCCCTGAATGGTGGTGGGACCACCCCTGCCCATCTGCCCGAACGCCCGGCGATCGCCGGGTGAAACGGAGTCACTCGCGAGAACGTCGACTGCACAACCATTGACATGGCGCCGCGAACGGGACAAAGATCGCGGCTGCAAGCACCAGATTGAAACGTTTCAAGGGCGTGGAGTCGATAATTCCGCTTCCTTGGACTCCGGGCTGTCGACGTGTTTGCCACCCTCCCCGCACAACTACCGTTGGAGCCCGCGATGCACGATGTAGCGCGCCGGTCTGTTCTGCGCTCGGCCATAGCCGTGGCGCTCGCCCCCACGCTGGGTTCCCTGATGCTGCCCGGGCTGGCGCCCGTGGCGTCCGCGGCGGTCTCGTGGACCGCGAAGTGGATCTGGGCGCCGTCCAGTTCGACCAACCAGTGGGTGGCCTTCCGCAGATCGTTCACGCTGGGCTCGGCGCCCTCGAAGGCGGTGACGCAGATCGCGGCGGACTCGAAGTACTGGCTGTGGGTCAACGGCACACTCGTGGTCTTCGAGGGCGGGCTCAAGCGCGGGCCGAACCGTACGGACACGTACTACGACGAGATCGACCTCGCCCCGTACCTGACCAGCGGCACCAACACGGTGGCGCTGCTGGTGCGGTACTTCGGCAAGCAGGGCTTCTCGCACAGCAGCAGCGGCAAGGGCGGTCTGCTGTTCCAGTCCGACATCGAGACCGGTTCGACCACGACCCGGGTGGTCAGCGACACCGGCTGGAAGCACACCGTCCACCCGGGCTACTCGAACAACACCAGCGGCACGCAGGTCAACTTCCGGCTGCCGGAATCGAACGTCTACTACGACGCCCGCAACGCCACCGCCATGGCGAACTGGCAGTCCGCCGGCTTCGACGACAGCGCCTGGGGTGCGCCCACCGACTTCGGCGCCGCCGGCACCACTCCCTGGAACGGCCTCGTCGAGCGTCCGATCCCGCAGTTCCGTTATTCCGGCCTGAAGTCCTACGCCAACGCCGCCTCGCTCCCGGCCACCGGTCAGGGCTCCACCGCCATCTGGGCCACCCTGCCGTCCAACATCCAGGTCACGCCGTACCTGAAGGTCGACGCCCCGGCCGGCGCGGTGATCGGCATCCAGACCGACCACTACGACGACGGCAAGGGCCTGGTGGGCATCGACCAGGCCACCATCTTCAACGTCCGCGCCACCTACGTCTGTACCGGCGGGGTCCAGGAGTTCGAGGCGCTGGGCTGGATGAGCGGCACCGCCGTGCGGTACACCATCCCGGCGGGCGTGACGATCGTGGAGCTGAAGTACCGGGAGTCGGGGTACGACACGGACTTCGCCGGGTCGTTCACCAGCAGCGACGCCCTCTTCGACACCGTGTGGACCAAGGCCGCCCGCACCATGTACGTCAACATGCGGGACAACTACATGGACTGCCCGACCCGCGAACGCGCCCAGTGGTGGGGCGACGTGGTCAACCAGCTGAAGGAAGGTTTCTACACCTTCGACACCAACTCCCACGCCCTCGGCAAGAAGGCCATCGCGCAGCTGGCCTCCTGGCAGAAGGACAGCGGGGCGCTCTACTCCCCGATGCCCTCGACCATCTGGACCGCCGAACTGCCCAACCAGATGCTCGCGTCGGTGTGGTCGTTCTGGACGTTCCACCTCTACACCGGCGACACGAGCACGGTCACCGGCGCCTACCCGGCGGTGAAGAAGTACCTGGACCTGTGGGGCCTGGGCAGCGACGGACTGGTGGCCCACCGCACCGGCGACTGGGACTGGCAGGACTGGGGCAGCAACATCGACACCCGCGTCCTGAACAACTGCTGGTACTACCTGGCCCTGGACACCGCCGCCAAGCTCGCCACCCTCAGCGGCAACACCGCGGACGTCGCCGGATGGCAGGCCCAGCGCACCAGCATCAAGGCCAACTTCGATTCTCTTCTGTGGAACTCCACGAAGAACGAGTACCGCTCTCCCGCCTACACCGGCGACACCGACGACCGGGCCAACGCCCTCGCCGTCGTCGCGGGCCTGGCCACCCCCGGCCACTACCCGGCGATCACCAACGTGCTGCGCACCCACCTCAACGCCAGCCCCTACATGGAGTTCTACGTCCTGGAGGCGCTGTACCTCATGGGTGCGGCCACGGTCGCCGAGGAGCGGATGCGCAACCGCTTCGCCGCACAGGTCGCCGATCCCGCCTGCCACACCCTGTGGGAGGTGTGGGTCAAGTCGCAGGGCACCGACAACCACGCCTGGAACGGCGGCCCGCTGTACGCCCTGTCCGCGTACGCCGCCGGCGTCCGGCCCACCACGGCGGGCTGGGCGACCTACGAGGTCACCCCGCAGACCGGCACCCTCACGAAGATCAACACCGTGACGCCCACCGGCGCGGGCGACATCCGCTTCGCCATCACCCGCGACGGCACCCAGGCCACCCTGACGCTCACGTCGCCGAACGGGACGACAGCCCGCGTGGGTGTGCCCACCTATGGCGGTTCCCAGCCCGTCGTCAAGGCGAACGGCACGACGGTCTTCACCGGTGGTTCATCCACCGGCAGCGTCAGCGGCCTGGCCTATGACGGCAAGGATGCCTCGTACGTCTACTTCACGGTCCAGCCGGGCACGTGGACGTTCACGGCGACGGGCACCGGCCGCCTCGACAACCTCGCCCTGAACAGGACGGTCACCAGCAACAACAGCCTGGAGAACAGCAGTTGGGGCCGGAACCGGCTCACCGACGGCAAGCTCACCAGCGTGTCCGGCGCCCGCGGGTACACCAGCAACGAGTTCACCGCCGCCGATGTCAGCGCGAACCCCGTCTGGGTGGAGATCGACCTCGGCGCCGACACCGACCTCGACGCCGTACGCCTCTTCCCCCGCACCGACACCCAGGCCGCCGGGGGCGGCACCGCGAACTTCCCCGTCGACTTCACCCTCCAGACCCGCCCCGACGGATCCACCACCTACACCACCGCCCGCACGGTCACCGGCCAGGCCAACCCCCAGGGGCTGGTGCAGACGTACGGCTTCAAGACCACCACCGCCCGGTACGTCCGCCTCCAGGCCACCAAGCTCGGCACCCCCGCCTCCGACGAGTCCACCAAGTTCCGCCTGCAGCTCGCCGAACTCACCGTCCCCACCGCCGCGACCACGGTCACGGCCAACTACACGCTGGAGAACAGCGACTGGGGCAAGACCCGGCTCCTGGAGGGCACCACCACCAGCGTCACCGGCGCCAAGGGCTTCACCAGCATCGACTTCCCCGCCGCCGACGTCAGCGCCACACCCGTGTGGATCGAGGTCGACCTCGGCGCCGACCGGACCATCGGCTCCGTCACCCTCCACCCCCGCACCGACGCCGGCGCAACCGGCGGCGGGACGGCGAACTTCCCCGTCGACTTCACACTCCAGACCCGCCCCGACGGATCCACCACCTACACCACCGCCCGAACTGTCACCGGCCAGGCCAACCCGGCCGGAGCCGCCCAGACCTACACCCTCACGTCCACCACCGGCCGCTACCTCCGCCTGACGGCCACCAGACTCGGCACCCCGGCCTCCGACGAGACCACCAAGTTCCGCCTGCAACTCGCCGAGATCGGCATCAAGTAACAAGCCCCGTCCACAGCGGCCCGCCCCTGCGCACACCCACGTGCCGGGGCGGGCCGTGCCGGCTTCACCGATATACGGCGGCGCATCGCCGCGTTCGAGAGAACCGAGGCGATTTCCTCGCCCTCGCCTCCCGGGCCCGACCTGTGAAAGGTCAGGCCCCTGCCCAGACGGCTCGACGAGGGGGCCGTGCCGTTCGCGGGGTCAGCACCAGGCGGTGCCGTCATGGCTGGCTGTGACCTCCAGGCCGTATTCGTCGGGGCTGTCCCCGAGATCGCCGGGGAACCACACAGCGAGATGGGCGGTAGTGCCCGCGACGGGCTTCTCGAAGCAGAGCGCCGAGATGTCGACCGCGAGGCTGCCGGGTGCCGGGGACGGCGAAGGGTCGGCGCTCTTGAGTCGCCAGCCGTCCGCCGCGGCGGCCTGGCGGTGGAAGGCCAGCACGTCGGCTCGGGGGGTCGTGAATCGGTAGGACTGCCCGGCGTAGGCGAATCCGTCATCCTCGTCGCATCCGGAGTACCGCTCGTCCTGCGGCTGCGTCTGGCTCGGGTGCGCGTCGAGGACGGACAAGGACGCCAGTGTGGGGGCGAGTTCTTCGTCAGCCTCGGTACAGCCGTAGAGCAGCCCACTCGACAGCGCCCACACTCCCGTTGCCGCGAGGGTGGCCATGCCGCCCGCGCCGACGAGAACCAGTGTGACCGCCGCCTTCAGCTTCATGGCGCGGAGCGGAGCGTAGCGCAGCGGATCCGGGTACGGGGCGGGCATGGCCCGAGCCCACCAGCGGCAGCGGACGACGGTCAGCGACGAGTCGTCGAAGGTCCGCATGGTTGTCGTGGTGGCCGCCTCAGGCGGGACGGCGGCGGCCACCACGACGGTCGGGCCGCCCGCCTCAGGCGGGGACGCCCTCGCGTTGCCGCTCCGCCTCGGCGAGGCGCGCCGAGCGCGTCCGGGTGCCGAAGAGGGCCAGGACGATCGCGCCGACCAGCCAGGTGCCGGCGATGAAGTAGAAGACGCTCTGATAGCCGTGGCCGTTGTAGGGCGCTTTTTGAACCACGCCCGGCACCCCTCGGCGGCTGAACCGTACGAGGGGCTCACCGTGTCATCACCGTGTCCCGCAGGACGGTCACGCCGTCACGAAGGTCATCACGCTTCTGGCCGGAAGCGTGACGGTGAAGGAGCCGTTCGACACACCCGTCGTGCCCTGGGGTGCGACGGTCCTGCTCGCGTCGGTCAGCCAGGACGAGACACCGGACGTCGTGCTGTTCTTCAGGGTGAACTGCTGGCTCACCGCGGACGTCCCCTTGTTGACGGCAACGACGACGACCGTGGACGTGCCGCCAAGGTACGCCGAGACGTAGACGTTCGACACCGGGTTCGCCGTCGCCTCGACCCGCACATGTCCGGGGCGGACGAACCTGGCGAAGTGCGCCATGCAGGCACCGCGCTTGCTGATCCGGCCGTCCTCCCGCATGGGCCCGTAGCTGCGCCGGATGTACCACCAGATGTACGCCTGGAACTCGGCGTCCACCATGGCGTGGTGGATGTGCTCCCCCACGTCGAGCGCCTGTGGCCAGAGGTCCGCCGAATCGCTGCTGTTGGGGTGGTAGACCTCGGTCATCCAGAGTTCCTTGCCCGCGCCCTTTGCCTTGAAGCGGGGATAGGGGAAGTCCGCGAGCGCCGTGCCGTAGAGGTGGGCCCCGATGATGTCCACGTTGGCGAGCGCCGTGGAGTCGTCGAGGATCGGGTCCGAGATGTTCTTCCGGTACTGGAAGGACTCGGGTGCGATGACCCTGGTGCCGATCGAGCCGGCGTTCTCCCGCAGGAACCGGACCACTTCGGCGGGAGTCCACCACGTCCAGTCCTGAGCGTAGTCGGGCTCGTTCTGCACCGATATGCCGTACAGGTTCACCCCGTTGTTCCGCATGAACGTGGTGAAGTCGTTCAGGTGCTGGGCATAGGCGCCGTACATGGTGTACCTGAGGCGTCTCGCGTCCGTCTGAGTGCCGCGGACGAAGGTCTCGACCATGGAGGCCGGGGGATTCCAGGGCGACGCGATGACGGTCGCCCCGAGCTCGGTCGCGCGCTTTGCCGTCGCCAGGTCACGGCTCCAGTCCGCCTGGTTCTCGGGAACGGGCATCCTCAGCACGGAGAACCCCAGCCGGCCCTCGCCGGTGCCGAACGCCGTGTCCCGCTGGGCGGCTGTCAGGTCGCCGATCCAGGCCGTGTGGGTCATGCCGCCGAAGCCCCGGATCGTCTGCCGCCGCGCCGAGGGGTCGACGACCGCCGTGGTGGCAGCCGTCGCGGCAGCAGCTCTCGACGCCGCCACGGCCGACGTCGTGGCGGTGAGAGCCGGCAGGGCTCCCAGCGTCGCCAGGACGGTCCTCCGGTTCGGCGACCTCCGCTCGCTGCTCGCGGGCTCGTTCCGACCTTGCGTCATGTCTCCTCCTCTTGACTGTGGGCGCTGATCCGCGCCATCGACGTGGGAGCGCTCCCACACGCAGGGACGACTACGCGCTGGTCTTGTTCGGGGGAGGTGTTGCCGGTCCTTGCCTCGGCCTGCCCTTGGCGGCTCGGGAAGCTGTCGAGACTGTTCGGTATTGCGAATCGCATGCAAGATTTCGCATGCTCGTCAAGCCTGGAAGTTAACGATTGCCACTCGCCGCCGTCAAGCCTTTGCGCGCGACGACGGGCGGGGAGTGGCCCTGGAGCGAGCTCGGCAGGGACCCGCCGATGCTTACTGTCCCGGCCGGTGCGATCGATGCCGACGGCTTCGGGAGCAGGATCGCGCCCGCTGGGTCAGGCCCAGTCGAGAATCCGCCGCACGACGCCTGTGACCGCCCGTCTGATCCACCCGAACAGCTCTGCCGCCACGGTCACATCGGCCCCCGCCATGGCCACGTCCGCCCGGGCCGACCCGGCGCGGCACCCTGGACAGGAGCGGGGCCAACTGTGCTTTCTCACACCGCACTTCCTGCAACTGGCCATGCTCTCCGATTCTCCTCGGCTCTCGCTGTCTGGCGGCTGTCCGACTGGCTGTCAGCCAGGTGTCGTGCGCGGGTGACCTGTGACCGTCGGTCCGGCCCGGCGGACAGGCGGGATCGGTCTGCCGGAAGCCGCGCTTCCGGCAGACCGCGTCACTGAACGACGGTTCGACCTGTGTGTCAGCGCGTCAGCGTGCGACGTCGAACGTGGCGGCGCCGGGCACGAACGTCGTGCCCCCGTCCTTGGCCGTCGCCAGTGCCGAGACGTACCAGGTGCCCTTGGCCAGTTCGGCAGCCTCCTGCTTCGTGACCTTCAGCGTGTAGGTGCAGCGGGTGGTCTCGCCCGAGGTGCTCCCGCACTTGGCGCTCTCCGCCGAGCGAAGCTCCGCCTCGGTCGGGTCGAGCTTCGAACTCGCGGGCCAGGCAAGGACCTTGAGGTTTCGGATGCCCGAGTCGTCGCTCACGTCCACGGTGTAGGTGAGCGAGCCCGCGCTGCTGTCGGACGGAGCCGTGTAGCGAGCCGTGCCGCGGTCCAGGGTCGGCTCCGTGGGGCCCGCGGCCAGGGCGAGACCGCCGGCGGCCACTCCGCCGAGGACGACGACACCGATGAGTGACGAGAAGAGAACGCGCTTGGACATGGGAGATCCCCCTGAATTGGTTGGAAAGTCGGGTCGGTTACGCGAAAGAGCACGGAAGACCGTGGACGAACCTCTGGTGGAGCCGCTGGTGGAGCCGGTCCTGGAGGTGGTCGTAGAAGCGGTGGCCGACCGCGTTCTCGATGTGTTCGAGCCTAGGGCCGGGGCATGGCGCCGTCCTCACGCCGCAGGACGAGTGGCGCCTCGAACCACAGGTAGAGACTCTGCAACCCAGGTAAGAGGCCGGAATCCGCCTCCAGCCGGAGTCGGGCCGCTCACCTGCGGCCATAGCCTTGATCCGCCATGAATCGAACTGACGACCGGCTGCTCCCGGTCCTGCTGATCTGCGCCCAGGCTGTGGTGTGGCCCGGGGCGCCGCTGGTGCGCGGGACCGTCCCTGCCCCCACCATGGCCTCCCTTCTCGTGGCGGCCCTGGTCGCCGGAGTGGTGACGGCCGCGCTCGCCCTGCGCCGTACCCGCCCGGTGGCCACCCTCGTCGTGGTCGCCGCCGCCTGCGCGCTGGGTGCCGGACCGCTGCCCGCCGGGGCGATGGCGGTGCTCGGGACCGCGGGTGTCGCGCTGGCCCTGTTCACCGTGGCGGCCGAACGCGACGCCTTCACCGCCGTGTTGTGCGTGGTGGCACTTGCCGCCTGGCAGTTCTTGCAGGGCATCAGCCTGCACGGGCTCAGCGACCGCGACGGGCTCGACCTCGTCCTGACCGCTCTGCTGTACTCCGCCGTGTGCGGCGCCGGCCTGCGCGTACGACGAACCCGTCGGGCACGGCGAGCCGCCGAACAACTCCTGAAGTGGGCCGAGTTCGAGCGCCACCGGCTCCCGGCGGCCGAACGGCGCCGTATGGAACGGGAGTTGCACGACATCAGCGCCCACCATCTGACGGCCGTGGTGGTCACGGCGGGAGCGGCCCTCGGGTTGCGCGACCGCCGACCCGAACTGGCCCAGGAGGCACTGGAGTTCGCGGTCGAGACCGGCCGCGAGGTCACCCGCGCGCTCGGCGCGGTACGAGCGCCTGCGCCCTCCCGCGGGGATGTGCCGTCACCGGAGGAACGGCTGCTGGATCTGGTCGCCGGGTTCCGGCGCCTGGACCAGCGGGTGGACTGCGAGATCGACCCCCTGCCGGACGGCACCGTCGCGGAGGCGGCGTACGGCATCGTGCGCGAGGCGCTGACCAACGTGGCACGGTACGCCCCCGGCGCGCATACGAGGGTGCTGTGCCGGTACGGCGACACCCGCACCGACGTCGCGGTCACGAGCACGTCCCCGCCGGCCGGTGCGGTGGCGCACGGTGCGGGACTCGGCGGTGGCCGTGGGCAGGGTTTCCTGCGCTCCCGGGCACGGGAGGCGGGCGGCACGGTGCACAGCGGCCCGACGGCGGAGGGCGGTTGGGAGGTACGGGCGGTACTGCCGGGCCGTATGGCCACGACGGTGGAGCCGTCGGCGCCGAGGAGTTACCGCGTGGCGCAGCTGGTGGCGGCGGCGGGCCTGGTCCTGCAGCCACTGCTGCCCGTGCTGGTCATCCGGGCCGACGAGGCGTCGAGCACGACGCGGGTGTCCGCGGGTGTCTTCTTCGCCCTGCTGGCGGCGGGCCAGGCGGTGGCCCTGCTGTGGCTGCGGAGGGCTCCGCGGACGGCGTACGGGATGCTGCTGGGGCTGGCGCTGCTGTGGCCGGTGGCGATGGCGCTGGGGAACTACGGCGGTCCCGTCCTCCTCCCGCCCGCGCTGAGCCTGTTGGCCACGTGCGCGGCCCTCGCGACGGGGTTCCCCATGAGAGGGGTGAGCGACCGGCCCCCACCGGCCCGCGGCCACATCACCACCCTTCTCCTCACAGTCCTCATGGTGCTCACGGTGCTGGTGCACGCCGTGGCCGCCACCATCGCGGTTCTGGACCGGGGTACGGCCGCTCCCGTCTGGGCGGTCGTCGCGGGAACCACGGTCGGCGCGGCCCTCACAGGAACCGCGGCTCACCTGGCCGGACGCCTCCGCACCCGGCGCCGACAGGCCGACCGCCGCGCCCACGACGAACGCCTCGCCGCCTGGACCGAGGAGGCCGTACGCGACGCCTGGACCGAGCGCCGCCGTATCGCCGCCGGTCTCGAAACCACGGTACTGGCCCGCGCCGCCGACATGGTCACCGAGGCGGAGGCAGGCCGACTCGATGCGACAGCGACCCGTGCCCGCGAGGCCCTGGCCGCGATGCGCACCCTGCTCGACACCGCCCGGGAGGGCGAGACAGAGGCCGAACTACGGCCGCAGCCCACCCTCCAGGCGCTCGACCTGCTCGCCCACCAACTCCGGTCCACCGGACGGGACATCGAGATCCGGCTGACCGACCGCGTACCGGAACGACTGCCCACCGCCGTCGACCTGGCCGCCTACCGCGCCGCCGAGACGCTGCTCGCGGCCGGCGGCGAGCAGCCCGCGATGCTCGAACTGGACGTGGACAAAGGTACGTTGACGCTCACGGCCACCGGGGTACCCCGTGCCGCAGCCTTGGCCGTACAGGAGCGGCTGACCACACGGGTCGCGGCGCTCGGCGGCACCGTGACCACCGGCCCGAAGGGGGCGGTCCGCCTCCGACTGCCACTCGCCGTCGCGCAGGACACCCCGGACAACGAGGAGAGACACCGATGAGCCTCAACGTGCTGGTCGTCGACGACCAGGGCATCGTACGGGCGGGGTTCGCCGCCGTGATCGACGCCGAGGACGACATGACGGTCGTCGGCGAGGCCGCCGACGGCGCCGCCGCGGTGCGGCTGGCCGAAGAACTGGCTCCCGACGTCGTCGTCATGGACGTACGCATGCCCGAACTGGACGGCATCGCCGCCACCCGCATCATCACCGGCCGGGAGAACGCGCCCCGCGTCCTCGTCCTGACCACCTTCGACCTCGACGCGTACGTCTTCGACGCGCTGCGCGCCGGCGCCTCGGGCTTCCTCCTCAAGGACGTACTCCCCGCCCAACTGCTGCAGGGCATCCGGGAGGTGGCGGCCGGCGAGAGCGTGCTCGCCCCGTCCGCGACCCGCCGCCTCATCGGCCACTACGCGTCCGGACCACCCGCCCCGGTCCCGGTCGGGAGCTCCCCCGAACTGGACAGCCTGACCGGCAGCCAACGGGGCGTCCTCACCCTGGTCGCGGCCGGACTCACCAACACGGAGATCGCCGAACAACTCGGCATCACCGTAGGCACCGTGAAGTCCCACGTGAACGCGCTGCTCCGCAAACTCGGCCTGCGCGACCGCGTACAGGCGACGATCCTCGCGTACGACCTCGGCCTCGCCCGCCCGAACCCACCGGGCACCCACCTCTGACCACCACCCAGCCGCAGCCAAGGAGCCCACCCCTCCCATGACCGACACCGATACCGGCCGATCCATCCTCCGCCGACTGCGCGACCACATCGGCGTCGTCGGCCTCGGCTACCTCGTCGTCTGTGCCGTTCTGCTCGCGTGGGCCCTGGTGGTGACCATCGGCGACAGCTCGGACGAGTCCATGGCCGGCGTCATCCCCCTTCTCGCCACCGCCCCCGCCAGCTTCGTGCTCCTCGTACTGCCGGACAACATCGTCATGGCCGTCATCGCCGTCACTCTCGGGGCAGCGGTCAACACCGCGATCATCGGCTGGTGCACCCGAGCACTGCGTCGGGGCGGTGGCACGGACTAGTCAATGCACGAGGAGGAGGCCCGGGAGACCGTCAGACCGTGCGGCGGGCGTGCCCCCTTGCCGCGAGTACGACGCACACCACCGCCAGCGGCAGCTCCGCGCCGAGTGCCATCGCCGCCGCCGAGACCTGGTCCGCGCCCGGTGCCGCTGTCATCGTGTCGAACCAGGCGTCGACCACCAGCAGTGTGGCGGCGGCGGTGGCCGTGAGCGGGTACAGGCGGTGACCTCGTACGGCCAGCAGTCCCGTGGCGATCAGGGCCACCGCCTCCGCGGCGTCCAGGCCGATCCAGACCGTGCGCCAGTTGGAGGCAACGGCCACCGCGGGCAGGTTGTCCGCCAGCACGACCAGCCAGGGCAGCAGGGCCAGCCCGCTGCCGACCAGGACGTACTCCATCCGGTACCAGCGGCGCACCCGCCTCAGGGTGGTCGACCCGCCCTCGACACCAGGTGGTTGACGGGTGATCAGCGCACTCATCGGTTCGGACTCCTCGCGTCGGCGGTTCTCCTGCATGGCTTTCAGCCTCGACCGCGCGGCGATCACAGTCAGTAGCGCAGATGACCGTTCCGGGGTGGCACCAGCTACACCCCCAGGACGGACGCCTACGTCATGGACCACCCCTGACCTCGGCGCTTACCGTTCCCTCATGCACATAACCGCCCGTCTGCGGCGCGTGATCCAGTGGCCGTTCCAGGGCGCCGGACGCCCGGCCGTGTTCATGGTCACCGGGGTTCTGATCCAGCTCGCTGTCCTGGTCGTCATGGCTCTCCCCTGGATCCTCTTCGTCCCGGAAACGCCGGCGGATATCCTCCTCGCGGTTCTCGCCCCGCTCGCCGCCGTCATGCCGGCCGGGCCGTTGCTGACCGAGGCCCAGTACGCCCGCTTCCGTACCCGTCTCGGTGTGGACATCCCCTCGCCCTACGAGGGGCCGCGTCCCCCGCTGCCCGAGTGGCTGCGTTCCCCGGCGGGCCGGCGGCAGCTCGGCTACCACCTGCTGTTCGGACCGCTCCTGGCCCTCGCAGCCGGCTTCGTCCTTCTGCTGTGGGCCATGTCCGCCGTGGTCGCCTCGACCTACGTATGGATCTGGCTCGTTCCACCGGAGTCGCGACTCGGCCAAGCCGGCTACACCCCCTTGGCGGCATACGCCACCGCCGCCGGAATCGCCCTGCTCTACGCGGCATCCTGGCTGTCCGGAGCCCTCACCCGGCTCGACACCCGCACCGCCACCGTCCGGCTCGGGCCCAGCCGCGAGGAACAACTGGCGCGCAGGGTGGCGGACCTGGCCGAGAGCCGGGCGGGCCTGGTGGACGCGGTCGACGCCGAACGGCGGCGTATCGAACGCGATCTGCACGACGGCGCCCAGCAGCGGCTGGTCTCCCTGGCGGTCAACCTCGGGCTGGCCAGGGCGACGCTCGGTGACCTGACCGAGGACGCCCGCCGCGTGCTCGACGAGGCGCACCGGGAGGCGAAGGAGGCGATAGAGGAGCTGAACGATCTGGTGCGCGGACTGCACCCGGCCGTTCTGGAGGATCGCGGCCTCGACGCCGCGCTCTCGGGTGTCGCGGCCCGGGCGCCCATCCCGGTGGGGGTGACGGTGAACCTGCCGTCGAGGCCCTCGCCCGCGGTCGAGGCCGTCGCGTACTTCATCGTCTCCGAGGCACTGACGAACGTGGTGAAGCACGCCGAGGCGTCCCGGGCCGAGGTCACGGTGGAGTGCGTCGGCGCGACCCTGGTTCTCGTCGTCAGCGACGACGGCGTGGGCGGCGCCGAACCCGCCGGCGGTACTGGGCTGGCCGGGCTGGCCAAGAGGGTCGCGTCGGTCGATGGCAGGCTGTCGGTCGACAGTCCCGTCGGGGGACCGACCGTCATGACCGTGGAGCTGCCGTGCGTGCCGTGATCGCCGAGGATTCCGTCCTGCTCCGGATCGGCGTGGTCAGGGTCCTGGAGATGGCGGGGTTCGAGGTGGTCGCCGAAGTGGGCGACGCCGAGGCGTTGTTGGCGGCGGTGGAGGAACACCGGCCGGACATCGCGGTGGTGGACGTCCGGATGCCTCCCGGCTTCACGGACGAGGGGGTACGAGCCGCGCTGGTCATCAGACAGCAGTGGCCCGGTACCGCCGTGCTGCTGCTCTCCCAGTACGTGGAGGAGCGGTACGCGGCGGATCTGCTGTCCGCGCACACGTCGGGGATCGGCTACCTGCTGAAGCAACGGGTCGCGGACGTCGAGGAGTTCGCGGACACACTGCGCCGGGTGGCCGAAGGCGGCACCGCGCTGGACCCGCAGGTGGTCTCCCAGTTGCTGGTACGCCGCCACAGCGACCCGCTGGACCGGCTCACCCCACGAGAACGCGAGGTGCTGGAGCTGATGGCGGGCGGGCGGTCCAACGCCGGAATCGCCGCGCGGCTCGTGGTCAGTGAGAGCGCGGTGGCCAAACACATCAACGGCATCCTCGCCAAACTGGACCTGCCGAAGGCCGACGCGGACCACCGCCGGGTGCTCGCCGTTCTGCGCTTTCTCGGCGTGGCCTGACACGTTCCGGGCACTCCGTCCCACCGCGGGGCCTGGCCGGTGACCGCGGCGGCTCACTCCCCGGCCTCCCAGGACGAGCCCCTTCGCGCCACGGCCCTGCCCGCCCGAGCCGGCCACCCCACCCCACCCCGTCCCGTCCCGCTCGGAGGACGGTGTCTGTTACGGCGTTGCGGACGCACATGTCCTGTCGAGGCGGGGAGGCTGGGGCGCCGCTACCGCTCGCGGCAGGCGACCTTGTGCCCGGAGCGGTGCCGGGGATGCGACGGGCTGCGCAGCCCGCGCGCAGCCGGTCCCGAGGAGTCTGCCGGTGTGGTGGGCGAGGAAATCGCCCACCACGGTGCCGGCCCTCCGTTCTTCATCCAGGCGGACCGGCCCTCACACCACGGCGCCTGAATCCCGTGCCCGCCCGCGTCGCTCCAGCGGACTGCGCGTCCCGCCGTTCTCGCTGCGCCTGGGTCGCACCGGCGGCGCCGGATGGCTGCCCTCCAGTTGCACGGCGATCGGCACGGCGGTGAACACCGTCGATGCCATTCCGATGACCACACCCGCGATCAGCGCCACGGAGAAGTCCGCGAGCGAGTCACCGCCGAGCACGGCCAGGGCAGCCAGGATGAACAGCGCGCCCATACCGGTGTTCACCGTGCGCGGCAGCGTCTGGATGACGGCCTTGTTCGCGGTGGTTTCCAGGTCCGCCGCCGGATCGCGGCGGCGCGCCTCGCGCACCCGGTCGAAGACGACGACGGTGTCGTTGACGGAGTATCCGATGACCGTGAGCAGGGCCGCCAGGAAGACGCTGTCGACGGGCCTGCCGAGCCAGGCGAACAGGCCCACCACAAGCAGCACGTCGTGCACCATGGCTGTCACCGCCGCGGCGGCGAACGTCCACCGGAACCGCACGCTGAGGTAGATCAGCTGGGTCGCGACGGCGATGCCGAGTGCGATGAGCGCGTGTTGGCGCAGCTCGTCGCCGAGGCTCGGGCCGATCAGCTCGTCCCGCTCGACGGTGACCTCGCCGCCCTCCTCCGCCAGCGCCGTTCTGATCGTGTGCTGCTGGTCGTTGCTCAGCTCACCGGTGCGTACCGAGATGTTGCCGTGCCCCGACTCCTGCACCACCGCGCGCGGGAACCCGGCGTCCGTGACCGCCGTACGTGCCGCGTCCACGTCCATGGGCCTGCTGGTGCTGTACTCCACCAGGCGCCCGCCGGTGAACTCCACCCCGAACTCCAGTCCGCGCAGGCCGATTCCGGCGACGGCGACCACGATCAGCAGCGCGCTGACGCCGAGCCAGCGGCGCCGGTGGTGCACCAGGCGGGGTTCGCGGCGCGCGAGCCAGGCACGCACCCGGCCGGTGGAGGTGATCCCGGTCAGGCCGGGCCGGCCCCGCACGTAGCGGCGCCGGATCGCGAAGTCGGCGAGGACCCGGGTGATCACCAGGGCCGAGATCATCGAGACGAGGACACCGATGGAGAGCGTGACGCCGAAGCCCTTGACGGGTCCGGTGGCGAAGAAGAAGAGCAGCCCGGCCGCGAGCAGCGTGGTCACATTCGAGTCGACGACCGCGCTCCATGCCTTGCGGAAGCCGATGCTCAGCGGCTTGTCCAGGTGCGCCGAGGCCGACTTCAGGGCGCGGGCTCCCAGATACTCCTCGCGGGCACGCTCGAAGACCAGCACGTTCGCGTCCACCGCCATGCCGATCGCCAGGACGAAACCGGCGAGTCCCGGCAGTGTCAGGGTCGCGCCCAGGGCGACCAGTACGGCGTAGGAGATCAGCCCGTACAGCGCGAGCGCGATGGTGGCCAGGGCACCGAGCAGCCGGTAGACGACGATGATGAACAGCCCCGTCAGGGCGAGCCCGATGATCGCGGCCTGGGTGCTGGCGGCGATGGCGTCGGCACCGAGCGTGGGGCCGACCGTGCGCTGCTCCACGACGTCCACGGGCACCGGCAGCGCACCGCCCTTGACGAGCGCGGCCAGATCGTGGGCCTCCTCCCGGCCGAAGCCGCCGGTGATCTGCGTGGAGCCGCCGGAGATGCCGACGTTGCACGCCACATCCGCGTTGACGCCGGGCGCCGAGAGGACCTTGCCGTCCAGCACGATGGCGACGCGCCGCTCGGGGGCGCCCTGCGGGGCACAGGCCGCCGCCCCGGTGACCCGTGCCCAGTCCTTGCCCGCCTGTCCGCGGAAGGCGAGGTTGATCACCCAGCCCGACAGCGTCTGCTGGTCGAGCACTGCCTCGGCGTCCTTGACGCCGTCGCCGGTGAGGACGGTGGGCCCGAGCTTGAGGAACGCCCCCTTCCGGTCGGGGTCGGCCAGGGTGCGTGAGCCGTCCCTGGCCGGCTTCCCCTTGTTCGCGTCCTGCTTGTCCGTCGCGCCCTGCACCGGGTGGACGGTCAACTGCGCGGTACGGCCGATGACTTCGGCGGCCTCGCGCGGGTCCTGTACGCCGGGCAGCTCGACGAAGATCCGTTGCTGTCCGGACCGGTACAGGCTCGGCTCGGACACGCCGAGCGCGTCGACCCGCTGGCGGAGCACCTCAAGGGCCCGCTGGGTCGATTCGGCATCGGCCTCGACCACGGGTGAGTCCCTGGTCTCCAGGACGATCTGGGTGCCGCCGCGCAGGTCGAGGCCGAGGCGGGCGGACTGGGTGAGAGCGAAGAAGAGCGAGGCGGCGATCACACCTAGGGCGATGATCGCCCGCCACATGGGCGCGCGGGACATGGGTTCTCCACGATGGGCAGGCAGACGGAGTCGACGTCTGCCCCGGACGCGGAGGCGAACGGTCAGGCGTCGATACGGACTTCGGTGCTCCATCGGGACGGCGGGCCGCGCGGGCGATACGCGTGGACGCCCCGGCTCGCTCCTGTTGCCGCGACCGCAACGGCCGCGGCGGGACCGCCGACAGCGCGGTGCGGGGCCGCGGCCCCGGTGCCGGGGCCCAGGAAAGGGTGGAACGGGTACGGCACGGCGTCGGCGTGGCCGAGCACGGGGCGCGCCACGGTGACGGGTCGCTGCGAGTCGGCGGTCGCGGTCGCGTGCGCGGTCGCCGCCGCGGCCGTGCCAGTCGAGGACGGGCGGGACACCGGCGCCGACTTGGCCGACACCGGCATGAGGAAGGTCAGGACCGCGAGCAGCGCGGAGAGCACGACGGCGGCGGGGCGCGTGGAGTGTGCGCGGTGCTGCTGCACGCCTCTTGCCCCCCGGCCAAGTCGTCGTACGGAATCAGCAGTTGACTCTGTGAACCGACGGCTCCGCTCGTCCGGCCGTCAGTGACATGAACGCAGTCGGGCGTCCTGAGGTTCCCGCCTCACCGCAGGAATGTTGCTGCCGGTGGAAACGGGCGGGCGGGCGGACGGATGGGCGGTCGGGCGGTCGGTCGGACGGGCGATGCGTCAGCGTACGCCTGCCGCGTCGAGCAAGGTGGTCACCGTGGGTGCGATGAGCCCGGCCAGGGTGTCGGCCTGGATTCCCGCGCGGGCACTGGCGCCGTCGAAGACCAGGATGAGCTGTCGGGCCAGCAGATCGGGATCGCCCGCCCCGCCCTGCTCGGCCTCGGCGCGGAAGAATGCGGTCAGGTTCGCCTTGACCTGATGGGCGACCCGGCTCGCGGGGTGACCCTGGTCCTTGAGTTCGATCTGTACGGCCAGGTACCGGCAGCCGCGGAACTCGGGGGCGCCGGCCTGCGATTCCACCTGCGCGAAGACGTGCTGGATCCGCTCGCGGGGGGAGCGGCCGTCGTCCGCCGCGGGCAGGAGAGTCGCCGCGTAGGGGGCGGCGCGCTCCTTCAGACTTGCTGCCAGGAGCTCGTCCTTGCTCTCGAACAGCTGGTACATGGAGCGCTTCGACACCCCCGCCGCCTTGCACAGTGCCTCGACGCCGATGCTGACGCCGTCCTGGTACGTGAGCGCGGCTGCCGCCTCCAGCAACCGCTCCCTGGGGCTCCGCTTCACTTCGGTGGTCATACCGCGAGGTTAACCCGAAGTGGACGAAATGAAAACCGATCGGTTTCCGGGAGGTCCGGGGAGGGGCTCGACGACGGCCCGGGGGGAAGGGGCCGTCGCCGAGCGATGACGGTGTGCGCGCGCCTGTCGTCCCCGGCAGGGCGACACACACCGCACCGGGGCCGGGGCCGCTCCGAGTGGTGGCCCGTCCTGGGCGACCTGCCGTCACGCCGGGACGGCGGTCTTCTCGGGCTTCGTCTCCGCCGGGATGCGGTGCAGTCCCTTGCGGTCGTACCACCCCAGTACGCCGAAGCCGAACAGCACGGCAGCCACGAGTCCGGCCGCCATCATGACCCAGCCCCGCGTCAGACCCGCGTCGCCCTGGGCGTCGTAGTAGAGGATCGAGCGGATGCCGCCGGTGATCTGCCGCAGCGGCTCGAACTCCGCGAGGAAGCGGTAGAAGCCGGGCAGCGCCTCGATGGGGGTGGTGGCGCCGGCGGTGGGTACCGCCATCCCGATGAAGACCAGCGTGACCAGCAGCATGCCGGGCGTGCCGAAGACCGCGAGGAGGCTGAGTGCGCCGATCCCCGAGACCGCGATGGCGCACACCGAGTACAGCCAGAGAAGCGGCAGGTGGGAGGCGTCCATGCCCATGATGCCGACCGCGCCGGCCATGACGAGGGTGCCCGTCAGCAGGGACAGTCCGGCCATGAGGGTGCTGCTGATGGTGAGGGTCTGCACCCGGGTGGCCCGGATCAGCGGGCGGTGCAGGCGCAGCGGTCCCAGGTCGTTGTGGGTGTAGCCCAGAGCGTGATCCACCTGGCCGCTGATGACGTTGGCGGAGAGCATGCCGACGACCACCAGGACCAGCGCATAGTAGAACGCCGTCAGGCCCAGACCGCTGTGCGGGTCGAGGGGATGGCCGTCCTCGACGATGACGGCGGCCGGGTCTGCGAGCAGGACGCGTGCCGCGGCGGGCAGCTTCGCCTGCGCGGTCCCGATCCGGGCGGTCATCTCCTTGCCCACCTGGAGCGAGGCGTTCTCGGCCGCCCGGGTCGTCGCCGTCCGGGCCAGGCCGGAGCCGATGCTGCCGGCGGACTGGTTGGTCAGCACCGTCAGTGTCGGACGGGCCGGGGTTCCGGCGGCCGTGGTACCGGTCAGGGCGGTGACCGAGGAGGTGAAGTCGGCGGGCACGACGAGCGCGCCGAACAGCTTGCCCTTGCCGAGTTCCTCCTTCAGCTCCCTCTCGCCCAGCACCTTCCAGTCGATCCTGTCCCCGCCCGCGGTGGACTTCGTGATCGACTCGGCGATCCGGGTCCCCAGGTTGACCTGCTTGCCGCCGACAGCGGTTCCCTTGTCGGCGTTGACCAGCCCGACGGGCAGCTTGGTCAGGTGATCGGCCGGATCGATGTTGGCGCCGACATAGAACACGGCGAACAGCAGCGCGAGTACGCCTGTGATGACGCCGTTCGCGATCCACAGAGGCTTGGCGCGCAGGACGCGGAAGGGGGTGATGCCGCTCATGATGTACGTGTCTCTCGGTCGGGGGACGCGGAGCGTTTCGCCGGGGGCTGCCAGCCACCGGTGACTTCCTTGGCGGGTTTGTGGGGGAAGCGGCGCCGGGCGTACTCCTGCGCGTGGGAGCCCAGCAGGACGTACAGGGTTTCCTTCTTGACCTGGAACGGGCGCAGCACGCAGTCCATGAAGTTCTTGCGGTCGTCCAGGTACGGGCCCAGGACGTCCTCTCCGGCGGGGCGGACGGCAAGGCGGTAGCCGCACTTGTAGCCGGGGGGTGAGGACAGGCTCTGCCACATGGAGGCGCTCTCGGAATCGGTGACCCGGGAGCGGTAGCCGACGGACGGGTTGAGGGCGCGGTAGCCGGAGTCCTGGAGCGCCCGGGTGACGCTGCGGGCGGTGTGGTTGGCCTGTTCGTCGGTCTGGTGGAACTCCTGGTTGGCCACACTGCGGGCCGGGGAGCGGCAGTTGTCGCGGTTCATCCGGACCGCCATCGCGATCAGGGTGCGGGTGCCGGGCAGCGCGGACTGTACGTGCTCGCGCTCGCCGGACAGGTCCGGGTGATCCACGCTGACCGCGGCGGTGTCGTCCGCGCCGGCCGCGAGGCACAGTTCGCGCAGCCATTCCGTGTCGATCACCGCCGACGGACGCGCGATACCGCCGGTCCCGCGCCGGGCGAGTACGGCCTGCACCGACGGGTGGGCCGCCGGCTTCGCCGGAAGCCTGGGAGGAACGGGTTGCCCCTCGGCGTCGCGCGCGGCAGTCATCCGTGCTCCCAGGGATGCGGGTTCCAGGCTCGCCTGCACGGCGAGAAACCGATCAGTTTCACCACCGTAAACCGATCGGTTTCTGTGCGCAAGTCCAAGTGGCGGGCCTCGCCTTCGGGTCGTCGATCAAGCCCCTTGTTGGACTTGCGCTTGAAAACCGATCGGTTTACGGTGATGCGAAACCGATCGGTTTCCCACCTTGTGGATCTCATCTCGTGGAGGCAGCCATGACCGCACTCAAGGGCGCCAACGTCTTCGTCACCGGCGGCAGCCGAGGCATCGGCAAGGCCCTGGTGGAGGAGTTGTACGCACGCGGCGCCGGCAAGGTCTACGCCACGGCCCGCGACCCGCGCACGGTGACGCACCCCGACGCGGTCCCGGTGGCGCTGGAGGTCACCGACCCGGCCTCCGTGGCGGCTGCCGCCGCACAGGCGCAGGACGTGACCGTGCTGATCAACAACGCCGGTGCCGCGGTCGGCGCGTCCTTCCTCGACTCCCCGGTCGACGACGTACGCCGGGAGTTCGAGACCAACTTCTACGGTCCGCTGCTTCTCACCCGCGCCTTCGTGCCGGTCATCGAGCGCAACGGCGGCGGCCACCTCCTCAACGTGCACTCCGTGCTCTCCTGGATCGCGCTCGGCGGCTCCTACAGCGCCTCCAAGGCCGCCCTGTGGTCGCAGACCAACTCCCTGCGCCTGGAGCTGCAGCCGCGCGGCATCGCCGTCACCGGACTTCACGTCGGCTACGTCGACACGGACCTGGCGGCGGGCGTCGAGGCACCCAAGTCCGACCCGCGTGACGTCGCCGCCCTGGCCCTCGACGGCGTCGAGACGGGCGCGTACGAGGTGCTCGCCGATGACATCTCACGGCAGGTCAAGGCGGGCCTGTCCGGCGAACTGGCCGGCCTGTACGACCAGCTCCCCGCCAAGTAGACCGGATCCCCGGCGGGGCCTCACCGCCAACCACAACTCACCGGAGAGGGTATGGGCAATGAGTGCGAATTATTCAGTGAATAAGAAGTTCTACGCCCTGAATATGTTCGATGTGGTCGACGTGGAGAAATACCTTGCGTATTTCAGCCGCCTGCCGGAAGCGGCTCCGCGGTACGGCGGTCGGATGGTGGCATTTGGTCGCTTCCGGGACAACGTGGCTGGTGACCTCGCGCCACGGCAGGTCCTGTTCCTCGTTGAATGGGAGTCCGAAGAGGCGTTCAACAGGTTCCGCGACGATCCGGAATTGGCCGACCTGCATCCCCTGCGGGAGAGCGGGACGGCGTCCTATATCTGGCAGACGTTCGATGGTTCCGATATGAGTGACCCCACCGACGTTTCGCTCGACGATGTACTGGCGGTGCTCAAGCCCTAGATTCCGGCTGCGACGAGGGTGATCGTGGTCCCCTTCCCGCAGTCCGGCAGTGGTTCGAGGTGAGGGGCTGCCACAGTCGGCTTCGGCGGGTCGGGCCGACAAAGGACACGCAGGGCGCATTCAACCCTTGGACGAGACCGCCCGGCGTACGACTTCGCCGATGATCGCCTGCCCGTGCCCCTGCCCGTGCCCGACGGCAGCGGTCGGACTTGTCCCACAGGTCGTCCAGGGGGCCGAACAACTCGGGGCGGAGGCGGCTCGGAGCAGCCCCTTCGCCGCAGGCCCGCGTCAGTCGGGGCCGCTCCAGTCGAAGGGGAAGTGCTTGCTCGACTTGCCGGAGCGATCCCAGGAGAAGCCGAACGCGTTCGCCTGGTCGACGGTGGCCCGGCCCCAGGTGGCGACCTGGCCCGGTCCGACCTCGGCGCCCGGGGCGTTGTGGACCTGGACGCGCCCGCCCTCGGTGGTGGTCGGGCCGGTGAGTGCCTCGGCGACCGCCGTGACCCGGCCGGGTACCTCGGCCCGCCAGGTGGCGAGGTCATCGTCTATTTCCACATGGATGGGAGCGACATCCATCCCGCGCATCTCGGGGTGGAGCATCTCCCCGAACTGCGCGGGCCAGCCGCCCGCCTCGCCGCCGAAGACGGCCCCGAGAGCACCGCGCTGCTGTTCGTCGGCGCGTTCGTCGAGGAACACCGCGGCGTAGGGGTCGCTGTGCTCGCCGGCCCAGACGTTGCCCGTGAAGGAGCCGAGCATCAGGACGTTGAGGCCGTCGAGCCGGACGTCGCCGTAGCTGCCCTCCCGGATGTGCCAGACCAGGATGCCTTCGCAGTCGCCGTAGGTCGGGGGTTGTGCGAAGGTGCACGGACAGGGGATGGCGCACTTGCACACATCGAACCAGTCGCCGGTCAGATGCCAGCGCGTCGCAGTCGTGGCTTGTTCTGTCATCTCGCTTCCCTCCTGCCGAGCTCCAGGGAGCTCACTCGGAGTGGCGAGACCGCGTGCGCCGAGCCCGGTCCCGGGGACGGGACACGGTCTCCCTTCCAGCTTGCACCTCCCGCCCCCCTGAGCGGAACCCGGTTACGCGCAGGGATCACATGTCGTCCATCGACGGCATCGAGTCCTGCAGGCCGGGCAGCAGCCAGTCCTGGAAGGGCGCGAGCACGGCCAGGACGAGGAACGCCACGCCCACGACGCGCCCCAGCAGCACACCCCGGGGCGACAGCTTCTCCAGGAAGATCACCAAGGCCAGCCCCGCCATGGCCGCCACGTTCATCACGCCCAGCGGAACGAGGACGACCATCAGCCCGGCGCAGCAGCCGACGCAGTAGGCACCGTGGTGGAGGCCCACCCGCAGGTCGCGGGTCGGCCCCCGGAAGCCGGAGTAGCGCACCAGATGGCCCAGGGGGTCGCGGCAGTGCCGCAGGCAGACGTGCTTCAAGGGGCCGAGCTGGTAGAGGCCCGCGAGCAGGAAGGCGACCGAGCCGATCCAGCTACCGGCTCTGGGGTGGTCGTCCACGAGGCTGCCGGAGAGGGCCAGCCCGGCGTAGGCGAGCAGCCCGAACGCCGTCCACACCAGCAGATATCCGGCGACGAACTCGACGGTGCGGACGGTCCGGGCCCAGCCGGAGGACTGTCGGCCGATGCCCCGGACCCAGGTGATGGCCACCGGCGCCATGGACGGCAGCATCATGGCCGCCATCATCGTCACCCAGAGCACCAGGAACAGCGGCAGCGCCATCCCCATCGTGCCGGGCTCGACCCCCATGTCCTGGGCCTGGCCGATCGTCAGCACCCACGCGGGGACGGCGATCAGCACCACGAGGAACCAGGCGGCCGCGAGATCCCGCGTGGGCAGCAACCCCCCACCCGTTCCGGTCGGGGCGACCGACCGGCCGGCTGTGAGAGCGAAACCCCGGCTGTGACGCATCGGCGTGTTCTCCTGCGGCTCCTTCCAGGAGAGCATTTCCCCGCCCTCGGCGCGAGCTGGTCCGGGCAGTTCTTCGCGAAGGTCTCGGCGCACATTCCCATGCCTGCCGGCCCGATGAGCTCTACGCCCTTGGCAGGAGCGGCCTCGACACCGAGCCACGGGTGGCGGCAGTCGTCCTTCAGGCGGTCTTGCGGGCGCGGACGACGACCGCCACGGCGACCGCGTCCTGCCTCGCGTCCGGTACGAGGCACCGCATGAAGGCGTCATGAGGGCGATGGTGTCGGCGTCGAAGAGCGGGTCCAGGGCGCAGTCGTCGATGGAGGGGGGCGGTGGACCCGCTGGATGTCCTGGAAGCCGGCGCGGGCGAGGAGGCGTCCGCCGGGGCGCAGGACGCGGGCGCATTCCGCCATCACGCGTGCCTTGTGGGGCGAGAGGTTGTCCTGACCGTCATGGGCTTTGAACCAGCCCGCGTGCTCGGGGCGTTGCGGCTGTCACCGGGGCGCTGGACCACTCCGAGCGACGCGCCGACTTCTCATCGCCGACCTCGCCCAGGCCCTCGACACGGCCTGCAGTCCTGAAAGGCCCACCGCTGTGACCGGCTCCCCCTCTACGACGGGGAGGGAGGCGTCGGGCCCGAGGTCACCACCTGAGCCCCCGTGCCCGCCGAGTGCCCTGAATTCGCACGCCTGGAGGGCCAGAACTGTCGAGGAACCCCTGGCAACAGACAAGCCCCAGGTCGCTGACCTAGGGCTTGAAAAGAGCGGGTGACGAGAATCGAACTCGCACTCTCAGCTTGGGAAGCTCGGGTCTTTTGGCGGCGGTCGCTGAGCTGACCTGCGGCGGAGCGGTGTTGGAGCCCTGGCCGCACCCGGGACGAGTTCCCGTGGTTCCCCGTGGTTCCCCGCAGGATCTGGCACGCGAATGGCATGGTCCCTTCGCCTCGAACGTGCCTTGGAAGAGCTGGGCCCCGGAGTGTCTGAGCCTCAGCCGACGACAGCCCGCCACGATGGCGGGTCAGCCGACCGTGCAGGTGCGCGTGTGCCTCGTTGCACCCCCACCGGCCTCAGCCACGCTGCCATGTCGTAGACCAGAGCGAGTCTTGCCGACGGAAGCGGCTCTGGTTGTGGCTGAGATTCTGACCGTCGCCGCCCTTGGGGTCGCTGTCTGGACGCCAGCATCTGTACTCCAAGTTGACGGAGACGGAGGCAGAGAATAACTACCTGAAGTCACCCAGCGGCGCAGGAGCTAACCTCAAGAGCCATCACAAACGCTGAACTTGGGGCGCGCAGGCTGCTGAAGTTTCTGCCCCTCCGGTCTCCGCTACATGGTCGAAGCGGATCCTTCTCAGCCCCTCTGGATGATGGTGTACGGCGACCGTCCTGGCGGACCTGCGCCGTGGTCCACAAGCCTGCGGGGAGGCCGATCAACTGAAGAAGCTTGAGCCGTCCTACCGCTTCTACAAAGTGGCCCGACGCCGGATGAAGGGCATCGCTGAAATAGTGGGCTGACCTACGTCGACGCACCGAAACCCTGGTCACAAATAGTCCATAGGCCCCGCCATGGGACCGCTCAGCGCCGCATACGCCTGCACACACACGAAGACCCAGACCTCAACGCTTCCGCTGGTGACGGCGTCATTAGGCATCTCATGCTGATCACCCCCAGTAAGACCCGAACCTGAGAACACGGCTCCGGCGGGTTGCGGCCCCCTGTGTACTCACTGGTCAGAGAGTCGCAACCAGACTGACGCAGTAGCGCATTCCACCGCTGGTCCACGGCTCGAAACGACAAGTGATCCGGCCGTGGCTATCCGGTCCCCCCGCACTCCTACTGCGTCACGTAAGGTCGAGTTCAGTGGATGCTATAGCGTACTTCCCGATTTACGCCGGCCTTAGAAGAACCACGCTCTCTCGAAGAAACTCATTGTCGGAAGTTCGACGACTCAGTTGTCTTGCGACTCGCACTTCCTCGACTCGCCAGCCCGCCAGTTCGGCCAAGGTACCCATTAGGACATCGGCTGCGATAACGAATGAATCGTCTCCCGCGCCGTGCGCCGAGTTCCCAACAATGAAGGCGAGGTGCCCATCGGGAGAAATGTTCTGCCTGCATTTCTGCAAGGTTAGAAGCATGTCGTCCGTGTATCCCTTTATAAGCTCCACGCGACCGGAGCTATAACGATCATCAGGAACTGATTCCAAAATTGGGTCGATCGCAGACTGAACTTCTCTGGATACGTCACTGGCCAAAAATGCGTAGTCTTGATTAAACCGAATACTTGGATGGCTGCGCACCGTTAGCTGTCTCTGTGCACGCATTTCAGCGGGAGTCTCGTAGCATCCCAGCATCCATGCCTCAGTTTTGTAGACTTCAGTGTAATCAATATTATTCGGGTAAGGGGGAGAGAAGACGATCCAGTCAAATACTGCTGTCTCATTTACTCCCTCTCTACCATCGCCGAAAAACACTTCTCCGGAACTTTCAATCGGTTCAGTGAGAAGGAGGTCTTGGAGCACGGCGCCCGCACGTTCGCTAAATGAGCTCCAAGCGTCTTTCGGCTGCCGGTTAGGAGCGAACCGCAAGGCGCGGCCGTCCCTGCGCAAACGCCCACAGCCCTCTACCGCTGCGGCGAGACAAATTCTGAGGAGAGAGCGAACTTCGCCATCGGTGCACGAATCAATGGAACTCCGGATAGCTACCAGATCCCGTACGTTCTGCCTCGGGAAATAGGCCTCATTCTGGAGAGTACTCTGATCCGGAATAGGTAGAGATTCTCTGCTGGAACTATGAAACGCATCAGCCACAGAATCTAGGGCAACGTCGAATGCCTTAGCTGCTTCTCGGCCACAGATTCGGCCATAGACCTTGGCGCGAGAAAGCTCCCAGAGGAACGGATTTCTCTCGACGCCCTTAACTTGAGCCGGAATTCCATGGTTGGTAGCCATATCCAAGGCGCTCAACAAAGTTGTGCCACTGCCGCTGTATGGATCGAAGACAGCCAGATTTTCGTTTGGAACATAAGAGCTGTCGGCCATAAGTTGGGACAACAGCTGCGAAGAGTAGGCCTCTTTCAGATGAAACCAGCGATGAAATGGCTGGGAGGCATTTCCATTGGGCACCACGAGACGCTGGTATTGGGTGCTGCTGGACACCTTCCAGCTACCTTGCAAGCGGCGGTAGTGAGAGGTCAGCGCGCTCGCGCCGGCCTGAGCCATGGGTACTCCTCGTGGGTCCTCGTGGCTCATCAGATCTGTGGGGCGCGGCTCCGTTGGTCGCGCAGGTGACGGACACGATGGGCGAGGCCGCAAGGCAAGTGTGAGCCACACAACTGCGAAACGGTATCACGAAGCGCGCTCTCTGCTGTGGAAAACAGGAGCGCTCAGCCCAGGCGTGCGTCAGTCACACTTCAGCGAGCGATGGTTGAGGCCCGGTCTGGATGAGTGAGTCTATCTAGCGGGTGGGACGTTGCGCTACTACAGTACGTCTTCATGACGGCCCATCAGGGAGGTGCGATGAGTGAGGGCTCGCGCGGGATCGTGTTGCCGCAAGTCAAGCGGCTGACGATTTCCCATTTTTCGCTTTACAGAAATCGCAGCCACAATGTAGTTAGTTTTGACAAGGGTGTTTTCTGCTTGTCCGGGGCTAATGGTCTCGGCAAGTCGACATTCCTGGCTATTTTGAACTACTCGCTGACGGGCGCGGTCGCTCACCCTGACCCTAAGGTGCAGTCGCTCGCCGAGTATCGAAAGCGCGCAGTAAAAAACACTCCAGATTATTTTCGTGGCCGAATTTCCGAAGCAGATCGAGACATTGCCGATGTAACGATCGAGTTCAGTGTCGGCTCTCATGACTACAAGGTCACTCGCGGATTTTTTCAGCTTGGCGAGCTCAAGTATCTGAGAATCCAAGGCCCCGACGTGCAGATAGAGCAGTCAGTCGATGTCGATGAGAGTCTGGAGGGCGAGGAGCTCCTCGAACTCTTCGAAGCCAACGTCGTGCAGCATTGCGGTTTGGCGAAGTTTGATCAATTGGTCTATATTCAACACTTCCTCGTAACATTTGATGAGCGACGTCATTTGCTCTTCTGGGATCCAGAAGTGACTCGCTTTTCTCTCTTTCTTGCATTTGGTCTGGATACGGCCCGAGCAGACGCAGCGGGTGAGTGGCAGAGGAAAGCAGACCGCTTGGAGTCTCAAGCAAGAAACGCACAATACCAAGCGACGTCCGCCAGATCACAAATCCGTGACTTGCTGGAGAGAAGTGGTTCTCCCATTGAGTACAACGAAGACTTGGAAGAGAAGCAGCGGCGACTGACAGAGGTTCGCGACGGCTGTGTAGAAGTTGTCGACAGAAGGGTCGTGCAAGAGAAGGATGCGCGACTGGCCGTTGGAATTGCGGCTGCTGATCATCATGCACTCACGATTCAGTACAACCGCGTGTTCAATGATCGCCTGAGTCCAGAGAGCGGCATGAGCGATCATCCGCTAATCCTGCGGCTGCTGCATGAGCGAGATTGTGGTGTATGTGGCACCTCGGACGTTGCTGACGTTAAGGTAGTCACCGAGTTTCTGGATTCTCATCAGTGCCCGCTGTGCCGCAGTCATGTGATCGAGCAAGAGGGCGACGAAGATTTCGACACTTTGAGGGAGCTCGATCAGCAACTCCAAGAAAGCAGCACGCATCTCAAGTCTGCCCAGGAGAATCTTGATAGGGCAACGGAGCGACTGACCGAAGCACAGGATGAGCTCCGCGAATCTACTCGAGTCCTAGATGAATTCGAGAAAGATAATTCCGAATGGATCCGGAACAGGACCGCGAACTCTGGCATTTCCGACGTAATTAAACAATTGGAAGCAGAGCAGAGGAGCGCTGAAGAGCGCCGCGATAAGTTCCGGGAAAAGCGTGACGAATACCAGGCCCTCGTGGCTCCTGTAGCGCAAGAGCTAGCGGAAGCCTATGCGGAAGCTGAGACTGAGTTCCTGCCACGCTTCCAGAGTTTGGCTCGTGCTTTCCTTGGCATGGATCTCCATTGTCGCCTCGAGCAGCGTGCCCGGGGGCCGCTTCTTATCGTGACAGTCAATGGACAGACTCGTCGCGAGCACGACGCTCTCTCCGAAAGTCAGCGCTACTTTATTGACATAGCTCTACGAATGGCCTTGACCGAGCACATGCTAGGTGGGCGCTCGCCGGCTTGTCTTCTCATTGATACACCTGAAGGATCCCTCGACATCGCATATGAAAGTCGCGCCGGGGAAATGTTCGGAGAATTTGTCCGTCGCAACAACAGGCTCATCATGACCGCGAACCTTAATTCCAACAGGCTGGTGCTGGAGCTGGCACGGGTGTGCGGGAGGGAAACCATGCATGTGGAGCGTATGACTAATTGGTCAATTCTGAGTGAGGTGCAGGCTCAAGCTGAGGAACTCTTCGATCAGTCGTATGCCGCTATTCAGGCTAGCTTGGATGGGAGAATGTTTTGAGTCAGGCCGCACCTGAGGCTTCTTTCGACGCGCTCTTTGTTGCATCTGAACTCTCCAGGGAGGGCGAAGAAGTTACCCTCAGTGCCGTTCAGATCTTTATCTACCTCGCTTGCCTTTTGGGTCTTTACGACAAGAAGCCTGTAGCGAGTTGGGGCTACAAATTCCTATCCACTCCTGCGTCATCGCCCTGGAGCATGGAGCTCTATAACGCCGTGGAATGGCTGAAGTCGAAACGCCTACTTGCGGCTGACGAGGAGAAACTTCGGCTGACTCCAACCGGCAAGAAGGAGTTGGAGCTGTGGATGAGGCTGGGGCGGTTCTCGGATCGTGCGCCCTATCTACGGGGGGCCACAGGGGCATCAGCTGCTATGCCGGTATCTTCCGTCGAAGCAGGTGTGTCTCGTGAGCCGCATTTGGCTCGTGCAGTTGAGTTGGATGTCCCTCAGGAACTGCTTGAGGACGCCAATTTGAAGCAGGTTTATGATCAATTCTCTGTGCTTAAGGCTACTCTAGGCAGTGATATTCCTGACTACATGGTGCCGGCCGTAGTCTGGCTCAGTTTCCTATTGGAGCAGGCTACTAGAGTAGAGCGCTAGGAGGGGGTAGCGTGAACGAGGCTGACAAGGAACGACTTGCCGAAATGGCTCGAGGGCACTACATTCATGTAGCCTCGGAAAGCCTTGGGCAATCAGCGCCGGTTATCTTGCGTAATTTTCTTCCCCGGTTGAAGGAAATTCACCGGGCGGTTGATTACGAGTCGATCAATGTGGCTCTAACGGTCTTCTATCGAACGAATCCTGATAAGAAGCCACTCGACCATAGCCAAGCGTACAAGGTTACAGATGCTGGAAGACTCGCGCTCCATAATGATGGTGTCTTGACCGTCGAAGTTGGTGCGGGCGGGGATTTTTGGGTCTGGAAAGAGAAGTACGAACCAGCTGAACTGGCTCACGACGCCGTTGTTTACCATTATGTTCCAGGGAGGGTGGAGGAGTTCTGGGTAAATGGTGAGCTTGGCGATGTGCCGCCCTCTGTTGGGTTCGCGCGAATCTTTGGAATTTCGAAATTTGACGATCTTGCCGACTGTCTAGAACATTACGCTCTAAAGCTCGCGAGACCTAGTCAATGCCGCATATTGGCTGGCCTGTGGCGCGAAGATGAGCGAATCATGTGGAAGGCTGCACCCGAAAATACGATGCGCGATTCGCTCGTTCAGCATCTGGTGAGCAGCCTACGCGAGGGGAACCCAGATATTCGGCCCGAAAGTAACGTCGATGAACGCAACCCAGTGGACATCGAAGTGAAGTGGGAGAATTCGAACCGGATCGGCATGATCGAAATTAAGTGGTTGGGGCTCAGTGGTGTCCTGGGGGACAAGCCGCGCATAACGGGAAGACATGCCGAAAGTCGGGCGCATGAGGGTTTGCGTCAAATAGCCGAATATCTGGATCGGACCAGAGATCGAGCTGCTACATATGACCGTCGCGGATTCTTGTTCATTTTCGATGGCCGTCGGGCCCGAGTGAAACCTGATAGTCGAACGCTCTCCCATCAGGACGCGTGGAAGTATCAGGATGCCCACATAGTCTTCGACCGCGACCTGGTGGCGCGAAGTGACATAGCCGACCCGATTCGTTGCTTTTGTGAGCCTCGAATTGGCAGAGCTTCGAGCCCTAGTCGGGCGTAAGAATAGTCGCTTCAGGTCGGTGGAGCGGCTTTGGGGCTGGAGCTGCTTTGGGGCCAAGATCTTCGAGGCTCGCCCCAAAGCGGCTGCGTAAAGCCGTGGAGCCGACCGCCCCAGTCACGTCGTACCCCTCTCTGGCATCAGGCGGCGAATGGCTCTGAGCGCGGCACGGGCGCCGGCCGGGCTGCAGCGGGGCGGAGACAGGAGCGCAGGCCCGGCCGGGGGCCGGGCCGCGCGCGGGGAGCGGAGCGAGCCGCCTTGAACCAGTAGAGAAAGTTGTAACTCAGTCGGTCTGCTGGGGCTCGGTTCTGTGGCTGGTAGGGGCTTTGAAGTCGTGTGCGCAGGCTGGGAGTTCGACTCCGTGTCGGTGTGCGAGGGGTAGGAAGAGTGTCGGTCGGACCGTCCATGTGATGCGGGTGTCGGCGTGGGTGACGGACACCGTGCAGGGGTTCGCGTGCAGCAGCGCTCTCCGTGTTTCGATGCGTCCCTCGTACAGCCAGGCCCACGCCTCGTCGGAGGCGTCCGAGTCGAGTGCCGGTGAGATGGTGCGCAGGGCGATGGCGATCCATCTGTCCGCCTGGGGCGCCGAGTATGCGTCGAAAGACGCCCGGAGCACCGGCTGTTGCGCCTCGGTGAGGTCCTCGGTCCAGCACTCGCACCAGTAGCCCCTGCGGGGTCCGTTCGTCAGCACGAGTGGCCTCCCGGACGGGAACCGGTGAAGAGTTCCGCGGTCACGGTGTAGCCGCCGTGGCTGTCGTGGACCACGACCCGGTGAGCGAGTGCGCTGACCATGCCCAGGCCCCGGCCGTGCTCCGCCTCCTGGTCCCGGTGCTCGACCTTCGGGGCCGTACCCGTACCCCCGTCATCCGTGACCGACAGAGCGATCACCTGCGCCGAGACAGCGAGAGCCAGATGGAAGCTTCCGGTCTCCAGGCCGCTGGCCGTATGGAGAACGGCGTTCGTGCTCAGCTCGCTCACGATCAGTTCGGCGTCGTCGGCCAGGGGTGAGCCGTTCAGGATGTCGCGGGTCCAGCGGCGGGCCCGGCTGATCTCTTCTGGGAAACCTGGGCAAGTGAGTCCCCAGACCCGCGCAGTGCTCGTATACTCGTGCATACAAGTTCCTTCGTGCTGGTAGGCCGCCATGTGCAGCGGGTTCGGGCTAGACGAGTTTCACGCCGTCGTGGGCGCGGACGGCCGGCGGGGAGATGGCGTCGAGTGCGTCCAGGACGCGGATCGCGTACGCCTCGTCGGCAAGCTCGGAGACTTCTTCACGGGTGGCCCAACGCAGCGCGCGGGTCTCGGTTCCGGTGGTGGGGGTGCCTTTGTCGGCCTCGCAGCGGAAGACCAGCGAGACGATCAGGCCCGTCATGTTCTTGTAGACGCCGGTGAGGGTCGCCGGAACTGTGATCGTGATGCCGGTTTCTTCGAGGACCTCGCGTTGCAGGGCCTCAGGGATGGTTTCCTCGCGTTCGAGGACGCCGCCCGGGGGTTCCCACTGGCCGTTGTCGCGGCGCTGGATCAACAGAGCGCGGCCCTGGTCGTCGACGATGACTCCGGCGACGCTCACGGAGTGCGGACGGTCAGTGCTCACGGTCCTCGGCCCTCTCAGGTGGCTAGGCTCTCCACCGTAGCAACAACACTCGCCCACTCGTCTAGATACCTAAAGGAGTACTCGTGTCCTCACTCCCATCCGGCTTGCTCGGTGATCTCGACCCCACGAGCGATCGTGCGGTCTTCCGGCAGATCGCCGACCAGCTGCGCGAGGCCATCGACCGTGGGCGGTTCACCGAGGGCGCCAAGCTGCCCTCCGAAGCTGAGCTTGTCGAGCACTACGGAGTTTCCCGGATGACCGTCCGAAACTCCTTCTCCATCCTCCAGGGGGAGGGACTCGTACACGCCGAGCACGGCAAGGGCGTGTTCGTACGGCCCCGGCCACCCGTGCGGCGGCTCGCCTCCGACCGGTTCGCCCGGCGGCACCGAGAGCAGGGGAAGTCCGCGTTCATCGTCGAAGCCGACGCCGCCGGCAGTCACCCCCAGGTCGACAGCCTTGAGGTCAAGGAGGAGAAAGCCAGTCAGGACATCTCCGCCCGCCTCGGCTCGGTACGGCGGGTGCTCGCCCGGCGGCGCCGGTATCTCCTCGACGGGAAGCCGGTCGAGTTCGCTGCCTCCTACCTCCCGCTCGACATCGCTCGCGGTACCGCGATTGCCGAACCCAACCCCGGGCCCGGCGGTATCTACGCCCGTCTTGAAGAACTCGGCCACCGCCTCGACCACTTCGAGGAGGAGATCCGGGCCCGGATGCCTGCGCCGGCTGAGGTCAAGACGCTGCGGCTGGCCTCCGGTGTGCCCGTGATCCACCTGATCCGTACCGCGTACGACACCGAAGGGCGGGCAGTGGAGGTCTGCGACACCGTCATGGCGGCGGACGCCTACGTCCTGTCGTACCAGCTCCCGGCGACGTGAGTGCATGACGTGCGGTGGTGCGCGGGGCTCCTTCTCCGAACTCGTACACCCCAACAGGCATACTCGTATAGACGAGTGGGCAAGTTGTGTGTCAGAGTGATCCACGTGAGCCCGGAAGGTCGGGCTCGCATCACGCATCTTGTATAGATGACTAGGTAGGAGAACTGTCTTGCGTACCATCCGTGTTGAGACCTCAGCCGCGACGATCCTGCTGACCGAAGCCCCCGAGCCCAAGGTCCGCGACCGGCAGACGGGCGAGATCGCCAAGGACGCCGTCAGCGGTGAGGCACTGATGACGATCGGTGTCGTCCACATCCAGGACGGCGAGTCGTCGCTGATCAAGGTCACCGTTCCCGAGGGCGGTGTCTCCGAGGGGCTCGCGCTCGGGGCGCCCGTCTCGCTGCCGGGGCTCGTCGCCCGGCCGTGGGAGAGCGTGTTCAACGGGCAGCAGCGTCACGGCATCGCGTTCCGCGCCGCCGCTGTCACCCCGGCCGCGTTCCCCGCCGCGATAGGGGCCACCGCCTGATGAGCGACCTGGCGACGCTTCTGGAAGTGGGTGGTCCCCTCGCCGCGCTCGGCGGTGGGGCCGCCTACACCCGGGCCAAACACCCGGCGGCGTACTGGTCCACGGTCGGCCTGCCGATCTCCACCGCCCGCCTGCTCGGCTCGTACACCTCGGTCATGGAGGCGTGCGGCCTGACCGTGGCTCCCTCCCGGCTGCGGGTACTGGCCGTGAAGGCCACCACCCGACGTGAGGTCCGGCCCGTACCACCGCGCCGGGGCATCATCCGGCCCACCTCGACCGGGCTGCGGATCCGACTGCGGCTCGCCCCGGGGCAGGAACCCGCCGACGTCGCCGCCTCGGCCGAACGGCTGCGGCACGCCTGGGGCGTTCACGCCGTGTACGTCACGACCGTCAAGCCGGGCGTCGTCGAACTGCGGCTCGTCGGCTTCGACGTACTGCGCCGGGTACGGATGCCCCGCAAGTCCGATACCGGGCTCCTGAAAGTTCCTGTGGCGCTGCGGGAGGACGCGACCGCGTTCGTACGCGACTACCGGACCGTTCCGCACCAACTCACCCTCGGCGCAACCCTGTCAGGCAAGTCCATGTACCTGCGCCACCTCGTCACCGGACTCGCCCGCCAACCTGTCTCCCTGGTCGGCATCGACTGCAAGCGCGGCGTCGAACTGGCACCCTTCGCCGCCCGGCTCTCCGCACTCGCCACCGACCCCGACCAGGCCGCCGAGCTGCTGCCCGCGCTCATCAAGGAAATGGAGGACCGATACGACCTGATCAAGGCCCGCCAGGGCATCGCCCCCGGCACCCCGGACGAGGAGATCACCTCGGACATCTGGGGCCTGCCCGACAACCAACGCCCCGTGCCCATCGTGCTGTTCGTCGACGAGGTTGCCGAACTCTTCCTCGTCGCCACGAAGAAGGACGAGGAACGACGCGACGAAATGGTCACCCAGCTCATCCGCCTCGCCCAACTCGGCCGCGCCGCCGGCATCTACCTGGAGGTCTGCGGACAGCGCTTCGGCGCCGAACTCGGCAAGGGCGCCACCATGCTCCGCGCCCAGCTCACCGGCCGGGTCTGCCACCGCGTCAACGACGAAGCCTCCGCCAAAATGGCCCTCGGCGACATCGCCCCCGAAGCCGTCGGCGCCGCCTGCGCCATCGCTGCCGAACGCCCCGGCCTCGCCGTGGCCGGTGACACCTCCGGCGGCTGGTCCCGCATCCGCACCCCGTACCTCTCCCTCGGCGACGCCGCCGAGATCTGCCGCGAGTCGGCCCACCTGGTGCCCGACCTGCCCGCGCTCAAGCCCTTCCAGCCCGACGTGCCCGTACCAGTCGTGGAAGCACCGGCCCCGGCTCTCCAGCCGCGCCCCGTGACCGACTGACACTCCTCCCCGCCCAACTCCTGTCGCCGACTCCCTACTCCTCCCATGCCTGAACCCGGAAGGAGCGACACCATGCGCGCCCAACTGGCCCGCATCGACGCGGTACTTGTACAGGCGCTCATCGCCGCCGCACTGTCCTTCGCCCACCTGCACGACGTCGCCTCGGCGGCCGGACAGGACGGGTGGAAGGCGTGGGCGTATCCCGTCTCGGTCGACCTGCTGCTCGTCGTCGCCTGGCGCCGACTGCGGTCCGGCCACACGAAAGCGAGTGCCTGGTGCTGGTTCGTCATCGCGCTCGCCGCGTCCCTCGGCGCCAATGTCGCCACCGCCGGACTCCTCGACCTGGACCAGGTGCCGGCCTGGCTGCGCATCCTCGTCGCGGGCTGGCCTGCGGTCGCCTTCCTCGGCGGAACACTCCTCGCGCACTCCGCACCGGCGGCGACATCCGAGAACGACGCCGAGGCCATCGTGGACCAAGAGCACACGCCCGAACCCTCATCCGAGCCGCTGGCCCAACCGGCCCTGAACCCGGCTCCCGAACAACCCGCCGTACCCGTCCCGGCCGCCCTGGTCCAACACGCCCGCAAGGTCGCCGCCGAACACCACACCCGCACAGGAGCACCCATCGACACCCCCACCCTCCGCGCCCGCCTCGGCGTCCCCGCCCACATGGCCGACGCCATCGCCGCCCAACTCTGAAGGCGGGCCCTGCCGGGAGGCTTTACCGCTTCCGGATCAGTCGCCGTGTTCCGATGACGGCCGAAATGATCAGTACTTCAAGGCAGCACGTGGTGATCACGGTGGCCCAGGACTCGCCCAACCACCACCTTCCCCCGGCACACGCGAGCCCGAGTATCAACGCGGCCGTACCGACTGCGGCCAGCTGCCGCGCCCCTTGTGACATGCCGGTCATTTACACACGTCCGCGCGCCCCCAGACAAGCGAACAAAGGAAGGAAACCGGCTGTGCCAGCCAACCGACGCTTCCGCAACGTCACCCGCATCGGCCCCGTCCAGGTCGCCACGTCCTACGACGGTCGGGGCCGCGAGAAGCACACCGCCGCCTGCACCGCCCCCCGCTGCGGGTTCTCCGCCGACTACGACAGCCGCGCCGCCGCCGAACTCGCCGCCCGCACCCACACCTGCCCCGTCCGCTGAAAGGACCCCGCACACCGTGACCGTCAGCCTGCCGCTCGTCCTCGTCCTCGGACTCATCGCTTGGGGAGCGGTCAAGTTCCTCGGCGTCCGCACCTGGATCGTCGTAGTGATCGCCCTGTTCGGCTTCCTGCTCTCGCGCACCTTCATGGCCCCGGCCATCGACTCCGGCACGCGCGACGGAGTGGACGTCATAAACGGCACACATGACTAGACGAGTAGATAAGGAGAGCTTCGCTGTGTTCCTGCCCAAGTACCCCGAGAACCCCACCCCTCCGGCCGCGCACACGCACACCCCGGCCGGCCCGACCGCACCCGTTCGGCGTGCGGCCCCGCAGCTCTCGATCAGCACGGGAACGGTCGCGGCCGTCCTCGTCGGCGGAGTCGTCCTGACCGCGCTCCTGGCGGCCGTCGCCGTCACGGCTATATCGGTCGCCATCGCCGCCGTGGTCCTGCGCTCGATGCTCCGCGAACAGCACCGCCGCTGACAGCCGCTGATCAGCAGACCCCCGGGGCGGCCTCGATACCGCCAAGCATCCGCCGCCCCGGGGGCCCTACCCCTCCTGACCGAAGCCAGAAGGAGAAAGTCATCATCACCCGCTCCACCCCGGCTCCGCTGCCCGAACTCGCTGAGCTGGCCTCGCTCGGCACCATGCCCGGACTTGTCCGCCAGCTCTCCGGCCTCGGCGGCTGCACGCACCCAATCCGCCTCGACGGCCACCGCACCGAGTACGACGTGAATACCCGAACCGGCGAAATCGGCAACGTCCTCCACCGCCTCGACTCCTCCACCCTCCCGGCCGGTCACCTCCTCGTCCGCTGCAACAACCGCCGTACGACCCGTTGTGCGGCCTGCTCCGAGGTCTACCGCCGCGACACCTTCCACCTGATCACCTCCGGCCTGCGCGGTGGCAAGGGCATCCCGGAACACGTCGCCGCACACCCCCGGGTCTTCGCCACCTTCACTGCTCCGAGCTTCGGCCCGGTTCACAACCGCCCTACCGGCCCCGCCGGTTCGGTCCGCCGCTGCCGCTGCGGTGTCCACCACGACCAGGTCGACGCCGCACTCGGCACGCCGCTCAACCCGGACACGTACGACTACGAAGCTGCCGTGCTCTGGAACGCCCACGCCGGTCCGCTCTGGCGCCGCTTCTCCACCTACCTACGCCGCGAGGTCGCCAAGCGGGCCGGACTCCCACAGCGCGCGTTCCGCCAGTACGCCCGGGTCTCCTTCGCGAAGGTCGCCGAGTACCAGAAGCGCGGCGCGGTCCACTTCCACGCCGTCATACGCATCGACGGCCCAAACGGCGGCGACACCCCGCCCCCGGCCTGGGCCACTGCCGAACTGCTCACCGATGCCATCAAGGCCGCCGCTGCCCACGTCCACGTGGACGGCCCGGTTATCGACGGTCGCAACCACACCTTCACCTTCGGTCGCCAACTCGACGTACGCACCATCCGCAGCAAGGACTTCGACGGCGGCCAGGAACTCACTGACCGAGCCGTAGCCGCGTACATCGCCAAGTACGCCACCAAGGGCGCCGAAGCCGCGACAGGCGCCCTCGACCGGCCGCTCAAGTTCGCCGCCGAACTCGCCCAACTCGACATCAGCGACCACGCCCGCCGACTCATCCGCACCGCCTGGACCCTCGGCGCACGCAAGGACCTCGAACACCTCCGCCTGCGCGCCTGGGCCCACATGCTCGGCTTCCGCGGCCACTTCTCCACCAAATCCCGCCGCTACTCCACCACCCTCGGCGCCCTGCGCACCGCTCGTGCCGACTGGCGCCGAGAACAGGCAGCAGCGAACGGCCCCGAGGCGGAGACGACATACGTCCTCGCCTCCTGGGTCTTCGCCGGAATCGGCCTGTCCGACAGCGAAGCCTGGCTTGCCGCATCCCTCGAACCCGCTCCCGGAACGGAAGGAGAGCCAACCGCATGACCGACCGCTACCTGTCCGTCGACCAGGTCGCCGAGCTGCTGGGCACGACCGCCCGCTTCCCTCGGCGGCTCATCGAGGAGCGACGCATCCGGTACGTGAAGGTCGGCCGGCACGTGCGCATCCCGGAGAGCGCGCTTGATGAGTTCATTCGGTCCCGCACGGTGCAGCCGCTGAGGCGGCCTCGCCCGCGCTACGGAAGGGCTGCCTGATGGCCAACGGCAAAGGCAGGCGCCGCCGGTTCGGGGCGATCAGGAAGCTTCCGTCCGGCCGCTATCAGGCGCGCTATCCGGGCCCCGACGGTGTGATGCGCCCGGCCCCGGAAACCTTCGAGACGATCGCGGACGCTGACGACTGGCTCGCCGAGAAGCAAACCGACATCCGGCGTGGGGACTGGCGTGACCCCGAGGCGGGGTCGGTCAACTTCAAGGTCTACGCGGAGAAGTGGGTGGAAGAGCGTGAGCTGTCTGTCCTCAGCGAGGACCTGTACCACTACCTCCTGGACGATCACATCCTTCCCACCTTCGGCGAATCGGACCTAGACGAGATCACTGCACCCCTCGTCCGCGAATGGCGCGCCGAACGCCTCCGCACGACCAAGGCGAGAACAACGATCGCCAAGGCGTACCGCCTCCTGAAGAGCATCATGGAGACGGCCGTGGATGACGACCTGATCAAGCGCAACCCGTGCCGGATCAAGGGTGCAGGAAAGGAGAAGGCTGCTGAGCGTCGTATCGCCACAGTGGCCCAGGTCGACGCGCTCGCCGACGCTATCGGCCCTCGCTGGCGCCTCATGGTCTACCTCGGTGCGTACGGTCCCCTCCGCCCCGAAGAGCTGGCCGGTCTCCGCCGCCGGGACATCGACGTCCAGGCGCTGAAGGTCACCGTGCGTATCGCCGAGCCGGAACGCACGAACGGTCGCCGTGCACCCGGTGAGACCAAGTCGGAAGCGGGCACCCGAGCCGTGTTCCTGCCTGAGTTCCTCCGCCCGGAACTGCGCATCCACATGGAGTTGTTCGCGGGCAAAGGGCCCGATGGGCTGGTCTTCCTCGGGGAGAAGGGCGCCGCCTTCCGACGCAGCTCCTTCGGCCGGAAGTGGCGTCGGGTGCGTGTAGTCGTCGGCGTGCCTGAGGGCTTCCGGTTCTACGACCTTCGTCACACCGGACACACCCTGTCGACACGCTCAGGCGCCACGCTGAAAGACACGATGGTCCGCGCCGGCCAGTCCTCCGAGAAGGCTGCGCTGATCTATCAGCACTCCGACGACGACCGACAGCAGGAAGTTGCTGCCGGGCTCGACGCGACCGTGCGCAAGGCACGCCAGGAAGTACAGGAACCTGCAACCGTGCCAGATGACCTACTCGGCGAACCCGCCGATCAGCGTTCTGGCACGAATCTGGCACGAGGCGAGTAGTCGACGACGACAGCAAAAAGGCCCGGGTCTCTGACCTGGGCCTTTGTCATGGAGCGGGTGACGAGAATCGAACTCGCACTCTCAGCTTGGGAAGCTGATGTTCTACCACTAAACTACACCCGCGTAAGACGCCGGTACGACCGGTGTCCGAACGCTCAGTCACTCTACCGTACGCCAGGCCCCCGGCATCGAAGCCGTGGGGCCTGCCTCCGTTTCCAGGAGATTCCGGGGGTGTTCCGGGCGGGAGCCCGGCGGGAACGGGGCGTGAATCGAGTGGGGATCAGGCGTGAACCGGACGCGTTTTCGCGGTGCGACCCGGCTGTGAGGGGCCGGAGTTGGGGCGTACGGTGGGGGCGCGGAAGAGGGGCTGGGCGGGATCGGAGTGCCGCCTGGAGGGTCGCCCTTTTCGTCCCGTAATGTGGCTTTCCTCGTCGGTCTCGACAGTGACCGGCGACGGCTCTTGGGGAAGGGACTCTGAGGACTTGATCGAGCGCACCGTCGTCCGTTGTGCCGAAGGGCACGTGTTCAGCACCGCTTCGTTCCCGATGCAGCAGGCCGAGCGGCTCGGCCCCGGCCGGCTGGTCCGGTGTCCGCGCTGTGCGCGGCTCCGCAGTGTGGTGCCGGTGGCGTTGGAGCAGCCGCAGCGGAGCACCAGCAGCAAGTGAAGCAGAAGTAGAAGCAGACATGTGAAGCGGAAGCAGACGTAGAGAGAGAAGCAGGCGCGCGGAACCGGCCGATGGTGTCGGGTTCGCGCGCCTTGCGTATCCTCGGGGCGTGCTTCTCTCAGACAAGGACATCCGGGCCGAGATCGACTCCGGGCGAGTGCGGATCGATCCCTACGACGAATCCATGGTGCAGCCGTCGAGCGTCGACGTGCGCCTCGACCGCTTCTTCCGGGTGTTCGAGAACCACCGCTACCCCCACATCGACCCCTCCATCGAGCAGGCGGATCTGACGCGCCTGGTCGAGCCCGAGGGCGACGAGCCGTTCATCCTCCACCCGGGGGAGTTCGTGCTCGCGTCCACGTACGAGGTCATCACGCTTCCCGACGACCTCGCCTCGCGCCTCGAAGGCAAGAGCTCGCTCGGGCGCCTCGGCCTCGTCACCCACTCCACCGCCGGGTTCATCGACCCCGGGTTCTCCGGACACGTGACCCTCGAACTCTCCAACCTCGCGACGCTGCCCATCAAGCTCTGGCCCGGTATGAAGATCGGCCAGCTGTGTCTGTTCCAGCTGAGCTCGTCGGCCGAGTTCCCGTACGGCAGCGAGCGGTACGGCTCCCGGTACCAGGGGCAGCGCGGGCCCACGGCCTCGCGGTCCTTCCTCAACTTCCACCGGACGCAGGTATGACGGTCGTACGCGAGGAACTCTCCTACGAACAGTTCGGCGTCTCCGTCCGCGAGCTCGCGCAGACCATCGCCGACGACGGGTACGAGCCCGACGTCGTGCTCAGCATCGCGCGCGGGGGTGTGTTCGTCGCGGGCGGGCTGGCGTACGCCCTCGACTGCAAGAACATCCACCTTGTCAACGTCGAGTTCTATACCGGCGTGGGCCGGACTCTCGACATGCCCGTCATGTTGGCCCCCGTTCCCAACGCGATCGATTTCACCGACAAGAAGGTGCTGATCGCCGACGACGTGGCCGATACAGGCAAGACGCTGAAGCTCGTACACGACTTCTGTCTCGACCACGTCGCCGAGGTGCGCTCGGCCGTCATATACGAGAAGTCCCAGAGCCTCGTCAAGTGCGAGTACGTCTGGAAGCGGACCGACGACTGGATCAACTTCCCGTGGAGTGTCATGCCTCCGGTACGTAAGTCGGGGGAGCCGGTCACTCCCTCGAAGGATGCGCTCTGAGACCCGTCAGCATCCTTGCCCGTCCTTCGTCAGCACCCCCTGCTCCGTGCCCAGTGTGCGGTCGTAGCACAGGCCCGGGCCGCGCAGACGGTAGTGCTCGGTGGTCGTCGCGACCGCGTGGCGCTGGTCGCGGGGCACGCCGAGGGTGAAGGTCGCGTCGCCGTCGTACGTGTCGTCCAGGCGGACGCCGTCGATGCGGGCGTGGTCGCCGAAGGACATCAGCACGCGGAGGCGGTTGTCCGCGTCGATGGTGGAGCGGCCGTCCAGCGTGTAGGTGCGGTTGGTGCGGGACGTCGCTCCGGCCCGGCGGACCGTCTGGTCGTCGGTCCAGCGGCCCTGCTGGTTGTCCGTGGTCTCGTCCGGGGTCCAGGTGTGTGTGATGGCCGTGGTCAGGCGTCGGTCGACCGTCGTCGTCACGCGGCCGTGCGAGGTGTTCAGGTAGCCGCTCACCGTCAGACGGCGCTTGCCGCTCGTGTCCAGGGTGCGGGTGGCGCCGTCCGTGTACGTGTTCGTGACGGCCGGGTCGGTCGCCTTGTACGAGGTCAGGGCGCCCGTCACCACCGACTTGTGGGCGTCCTGCCAGACCAGGATGTTGGTCGGCGCGCTCCAGCCGGTCTGGCCCGCGGGGACGCCGGCCACCGTCACGTCGACCGTGTGTGCCTTGCCGTCGTTGAGGAGACCGGCGAAGGGGGTGAGGTCGAAGTCCAGGGGGCGTACGTCGAAGGCGGTGGGGGAGGGGATCACGCTCCAGAGGTACGGGGACCAGCCGCCCGTCCAGATGTTGGGGTAGGGGGAGGCGATCCCGGCGAGCTTCCCGTCGATCGTGACCTGGACCTCGCGGTACGGGCCGTCGTCGCCGCCCTGGCAGGAGTAGGACGCCGACGGGGTGACCGCCGAGTACCAGAACTCCTCGCAGCCGCCGCCCGAGCCGGTCGCGTACACCTCGGCCAGGATGCGCTCGGAGTTGCGCGGGGTGGTGAGCTTCGCGCCCGTGGTGACGCTGTTGCCGTCGCTCAGCGGGATGACCTGGTCGGGGGCGGAGCCACCGGCCCTGGCGGGCCGGGTTCCGGGCTCGGGGGCGTAGAACGTCAGGGTGACCTTGACGTCGAGGACGCCGGTGTAGGTGTCGTCGACGACGTTGCCGATGAGCATGTCCACGGACCGGCTCTTGCTCAGCGTCTTCTCGTACCGCGTGACGTCCTTCTCCACCGACCAGTCGATGCCGTCCTGCGACGGCTCGGGGGTCGAGGTGCGGAGCATCTGGACGCCGCCGATGTCGAGGTAGCCGAGGCGGTCGAACTGACGGCCGGCGACGCTGCCGTCGAGGCGGAGCACCACCTTCGACCAGCGGCCCGGGGTGCCGCAGGCGGTGGGCGGGGTGTAGGTGCCCGTGTAGGGCGTGAAGTCCTTGAACTTCGCCTGGGCGACGGTCACTTCGCAGGACCTGGTGTGGGGGGTGGATATGGGCGGGGCGGCCGTCACCGGGTCGTGGTAGTCGGTGCCGAACTCCGACGGGACGGTGGTGGTGGCCCCGGCGGCCGTGGTGGCGGCCGCGAGGGCGAGACCGAGGGCGGTGGAGACGAGGGTGATCGTCCGTCCCGCTCTCCGGGCGCTGTGGGGAATCGTCATGCGGCGCAGTGAACACCGGCGGGCATTGGGTGGCCTAGACCTCTTGGGTCTAATTTGACCAAAGAGATCACAGAAGGCGATGAAACGGGAGGGCCCCGGCGCGCGGCCGGGGCCCTCCCGTCGGTGTCCGGGTGTCCCGGTGTCCCAGAGATCCGGTGTTCCGGTGTTCCGGAGGTTTCTAGAACGTCCCCAGCTTCACGATCGACAGCAGGGCGGCCAGCTGGATCGCCGACGCGCCCAGGGCCTTCGGCCACGGGAGGTCGTGGGAGCGGCGGACCATGACGGTCAGCAGGACGCCTGCCGCGACCCAGGTCGCCCAGCCCAGGATCTGCACGAAGGGGGCGTCGCCGCCCGCGAACATCGCGACGAGCAGGCGGGGGGCGTCCGTGATGGACATGATCAGCATGGAGAGGCCGACCGTCGGCTGCCAGGCGCCGTCCCCGCCGAGCTGGCGGGCGAGGGTGTGGGTGACCACGCCCAGGACGAAGGCGCTCAGGACCATCGCCACGCCCGTCGTCAGCACGATCGGGATCGCGTTGCTGAGCGTCGCGTTGATCGTGTCCTCGCGGGTGTCGTCGAACCCGAAGACGGCGATCAGGCCGTACAGGAACGTGACGACGAGGGCCGGCGCCCACACCTGGTAGTCGCGCATCTGGAGGAACGTGCGGTCGGGCGAGGTCACGATGCCCCGCAGCAGTTCCTTCCAGCGCAGCCGCGGACCGGCCGGCGGGGCCGAGGCGGAGCCGGCGCGGTAGGTGTCGCCCTGGCTGTACGGGTCGTCGTCGACCGTGAACGCCTGTGTGTGACCAGGGTTGTTGGCCGCGTACGGGTCCACGGGGGCGTTCGGGTGTCCGGGCCCGTGTCCCTGTCTGTCGTCGCCGAAGTACTCCGGCTCACCGTGCCCGCCGTGCGAGCCGTGTGCGCCGTAACCGCCGCCGGCGGTCGCCTGCGGGGGCCACGGCCGTCCGGCGCCGCCCGAGCCGCCGTACGGCTGCTGCTGCGGCGCGGACGGGTAGCCGTACGACGGGCCGCCCTGCGGGGGCTGCTGGCCGTACGGCTGCTGCCGCGGTTGTTGTTGCGGTCGCGCTTGCGGGGCGCGGTTGTCCCGGCTGCCCCGTCCGATCCTGAATCCAGCCACGTCATCGAACGTACCTGGTCCCGGAGAGTGACGCGTGGGGCCCGGGCTTTCGGACCACGCTTTGCTGCCCAGCTGTTACATCCCCTAAGGGGCCCTCAGATTTCCCCTAGGGAAGCATCCCGTATCTCTCCGTTACGGGAGCATGCCTTCGACCAGGACCTCCGGCACCGCCGTGACCCCGGCCGTCCTGATGCCCGACGCCGAGCCGAGCAGGCGCAGCGAGCCCGAGAGGCCGCGGACGTACAGGTCGGCCTTGCCGTCGCGGTTGCCGTCGCGCAGGCGCACCGTCATGCCGAACACGTCGCCGTCGGTGACGTCGCCCGGGATGCCGGCCGAGTTGCGGGCGAAGAACTGCGAGCCCGCGGTCGAGAGGCCCCCGGCACGCCCGTACAGGACGTGGACCGCACCGGCGTACGGCTTGTTGCCGATCCGTTCGCCCTCCGCGCCGATCGCGAGGTCGCGGTAGCCGTCGCCGTTGATGTCGCCGGCGGCGATGCTCTCGCCGAAGGAGTCGTACGTCTCCGCGGTGTCCGCGATGCCGGCCGTGTTCTGGGTGAAGCGGGCGGACCTGGCGGGGCCGGCGGCGGCGCCGTACCAGACGCTCACCTCGCCGCGGTGGGAGGAGAAGAGGGGGGTGCCGATGGCGATGTCGCCCTTGCCGTCCTTGTTGAAGTCGGCGATGACACCGTCGCCGCCGCGCTCGCTCTCGCCGCCGCTGCCGTTCTTGCGCTCCAGGCGGAGCGTGCGGCCGGGGACCAGCTTGCTGCCGCCCTTGACGAACCAGGCGTCCGAGGCGATGTAGGTGTCGGTGACGATGTCGCCGATGACGACGAGGTCGGTCTTGTTGTCGCCGGTCACGTTGCCCGCGACCAGTCCGGTTACCTCGAAGAAGATCCCGTCCCGGTCCAGGGCGGTGACCGAACCGGATACGCCCGAGCGGGAGATGGAGCCCCGGTAGACCCACGCCTTGCCGCCCGCGACGACGGCCAGGTCCTTCTTGCCGTCCCCGTTGAAGTCGCCGACCGCGAGGTCCGCGCCCATGCGGCCGTACGAGGTGTTCGAGCGCGCCGGGATGTTGGTTCCGCCGGACAGGCCGTTCCTGCTGCCCCACAGGACGGTGACCGTGCCCTGGTTCTCCCGCCCTGCGACATCCTCGCCGGTGGCGGCGACGGCCAGGTCGCCGTACCCGTCGGCGTTGAAGTCGGCGGCTGCCCTGACCTCGCCGAACAGGTCGTCCGCCTCGTCGGAACCGGGGACGCCGGGGCTGTTCTGGCTGATGTACTGGATCCTGGTGCCCGGCCCGTTCGCCGTACCGAAGGTGACCTTGACGGCGCCCCCCGGGACCGCGTCGTCGGCGCCGTAGGAGTACTCGGCGTAGTCGCGGTAGCCGTCGCCGTTGAAGTCGTCGGCGAACTTGGCGGTGGCCGCGGCGGCGGGCGTGGTGAGGGCCAGCGGCGCCAGACCGGTGGCGAGCAAGGTGGCGGCGAGGGCCGTCGTGATGGTGCGGTCGCGTCGCATGAGTGGTCTCCCCGTTTGTGCGTGTGCGTGTGTCGGTGTGGTGGTCGGTCCGTGAGTACGTCGTGGGAGACCGCCGGTGAGGGTCAGCGGTTGTCCGGGAGATCGCGGATGGCGTGTTCCCCCACAAGCCTCTACAGGAACTCCGAACTGGAGAACGTCACCGACGGCTCAGCCGCGACCGTCCCGCCCTTTTTCCCGGGATAGACGGCCACCTCGTCCCAGGTCTCGCCCCGGTAGGTCCGTACGACCAGGTCGGCCCGTCCGTCGCCGTCGAAGTCCCCGACCGTGAGGACCCGGGTCGTGCCGTGGGCGGGCGGTGCGACGGTCACCATGCCCGCCGTGGAGAGCCCGGCCGCCGCTGTCGGCGCCCGGAAGATCCGCAACCGGGAGCCGCTGGAGACGAGTTCGTCGCGGCCGTCGCCGTCGAAGTCGCCGGTGTCGAGCATCGAGCCGGGCGAGGCGAGGGTGCCGGTGGTGGCGTCGGGTAGGTCGTAGCGCAGAGACGTTTCGCCCATCGTGCCCACCGCCGCGTCCAGGCCGCGCCCCTTGCCGAAGCGGCCGAGCGTGACGTCGATGCCCTCGGGCAGCACGGTTCCGGTGCGCGTCGGGCCGTCCGGGCCGCCCAGGACGACCGCCGACTTCGCGGTGCCGTCCGCCGTACGGACGACGAGGTCGTCGTATCCGTCATGGTTCACGTCGGCGGCCGGGCCCGTGGGGACGTTGCCGGGGGCGGGGATCGGCGCACCGGCCTTGCGCGGGACGCCCTTGCGGGTGAACGGGCCGCGCAGATAGCTGAGTTGGACGTCCGATGCGTGGACGACGAGATCCTGGGCGCCGTCGCCGTCGAAGTCTCCGCACACCGGCTGGTCGGGCCAGTCGTTGCCGGCCCGGGCCTGTGCCGGAATGGTGAGGGCGACCGCGCGGCCGGTGAGGCCGTCCGGGGAGCCGAAGAGCAGCTGGAGGGGTACCGGGGGCTGTCCCTGGCCGTTGTAGGGCGGGTCCGTCGACACGACCAGGTCGGTGAAACCGTCCCCGTCGAGGTCGCAGGTGGCCTCCGCGTCGAAGACCGCCGGCAACTGGCCCTTCGTACGGGCGGCTTGCCGCGCGGGGCTCAGCAACTGCCGGGCGCCCGGGACGAGTCCGCCCGGGGAGCCGTAGACGATGCCGATACCGGCGTCGTCCGTGTGGAGCTGGTCCTTGACGAGGTCGCCCAGGACCAGGTCGCGGTGCCCGTCACCGTTGAAGTCGTCGGGGATCTTGCTGCCGTCGCCCTGCGGTATCGGGCGCTGGGCGGGGGCCTTGGCGACCCGGACGGGGGTCCGGTCGGCGGCTTCCGGGTCGTCGCCGGACAGCGGGCCGCAGGCGGTGAGCGCCACCAGGGCGCCGAGGGCCACCAACCCGCTGGTGGCCGCCGTACCGCGACCGCCTCTTCGCACGCGCACCCTGTACCCCGCCCGGACCATTGACCCCATTGACAACGACTCAGCTCAGCAATGATGCACGTGTTCGAGAGGCGAAGACACCCCCGTGCCGGTGCGGAACGCGACACAGGGGTGCCCGACGGGTACGGCGATCAGTCCGCCAGTTCCGCGCCCATGAACGCCCTTGCTCCCAGGCCCAGTTGCGGGACGGTGAGCGTCCGGGAGCCCGTGCCCGTCGGGCCGGCCGAGGTGCCGGGCAGGATGTGGAGGCGGCCTCCCTCGTTGGCCGTGGCGATCAGCTCGGCGCGGCCGTCGCCGTTGAAGTCGCGCAGGAGGAGGGACGCGCCGAGCCAGGCGTTGTCCGGGGAGACGTTGGGCAGGCCGGGGGTGGTGCGGTCGTACTGGCGGGCGTTCCTGCCGGTGAGGCCGGTGGAGCCGCCGCGCAGGACGGTGATCGAGCCGTCGGCCCAGGGGCTGGTGCCGATCGCCTCGTAGGGGGCGCCGACGGCCAGGTCCGGGTAGCCGTCGCCGTTGGTGTCGGCGGCCGAGACGTCGTACCCGAAGTAGTCGCCGTCCTCCACGCTGCCGGGGACGCCCGCCGTGTTCTGGGTGAGGGCGAGGAGCCTGCCCGAGGGGCCGGTGGCCGTGCCGGGCAGGACGCGGACCGTGCCGCCCCGGCCCGAGCGGGAGGCGCCGATCGCGAGGTCGCCGTAGCCGTCGCGGTCGAAGTCGGCGATCACCGCGCTGGAGCCGTTGAGCTCGGGGGTGGCGGGCAGGGTGCGCTTCCAGGGCTTGGCGGGGCCGTTCCTGCCGCCCTTGTAGAACCAGACGCGGTTGCTGTTGGTGTCCACGTCGTAGCCGATGAGCGCGAAGTCGGCGGTGCCGTCCTTGGTGACCTTGCCCGCCACCACCAGCTCGGCCTTGATGTTCTCGCCGTCCCACGGGTCGAGGTTGGTGGCCTTGCCGCGCCCGCCCGCCTTGGTGAACGGGCCGCGCAGGAACCAGACGAAGTCGCCGTCCACGGAGACGATGTCCAACTGGCCGTCGGCGTTGAAGTCGCCGATCGCGGCGTCCAGGCCGAAGGGCTCCGCCTTGCTGCCGGGGGACGCGTAGATGCTGCCCTTGGTCAGGCCTGTTCGGGAGCCCCAGAGAACGGTGAGCGTGCCGTGGCGGTCGGCGTGCAGTTCGCCGGGAGAGCTGGCGACGACGTCGGCGTAACCGTCCTTGTTCAGGTCGGCCGAGGTGACCTTCGCGCCGAAGCCGTCGTTCGCCTCGGCGCCGCCATCGATGCCGGGGCTGTTCTGGGTGATCACCGAGCGCCTGGCGGTGTTCAGCCCGGTCGCCGAGCCCCAGATGACGACGACTGCGCCCGCGTTCCGCTTCCCGGCCACGGTCGCGGTCCGGTCGCCGAGCAGGAGGTCGCGGTAGCCGTCGCCGTTGAAGTCGTCCACGTGCTTGGCGGGCGCGGCCGACGCCGGGGCGCCGAGGGTCAGCGGACTCAGGGTGGCGGCCAGGAGGGCCGTGACCAGGAGGGAGGCACGGGAGCGCAAGGGGTCTCCAGGAGTGTGGTGATCGCCGGGGCGATGAGAAGACCCGCGACAACGGGCAATGGTTGTACGGGAGTTCGATGAAACCGAGCGATGAAGCCGAGCGGGGCCGACGCCACCGGCGTCGGCCCCGCTCGAACAACCCTGCTCTCCGGCCTACTTCACGGGCTGCGGCTCGGGTGCGCTCTCCGACTCCGTCTCGCCCGCCGGGGGCTCGTCGTCGTCCGTGACCGGGGTCTTCACGGACTCCAGGAGCAGCTGGGCGACGTCCACGACCGTGATGGACTCCTTCGCCTTGCCGTCGTTCTTCTTGCCGTTGACCGAGTCGGTGAGCATGACCAGGCAGAAGGGGCAGGCCGTGGACACGATGTCGGGGTTCAGGGACAGGGCCTCGTCGACGCGCTCGTTGTTGATGCGCTTGCCGATCCGCTCCTCCATCCACATCCGCGCGCCACCCGCGCCGCAGCAGAAGCCGCGTTCCTTGTGGCGGTGCATCTCCTGCTGGCGCAGTCCGGGGACGGCCGACATGATCTCGCGCGGGGGCGTGTAGATCTTGTTGTGCCGGCCCAGGTAGCAGGGGTCGTGGTAGGTGATGAGGCCCTCGACCGGGGTGACCGGGAGCAGCTTGCCGTCGTCGATGAGGTGCTGGAGCAGCTGGGTGTGGTGGATGACCTCGTAGTCGCCGCCGAGCTGCGGGTACTCGTTGCCGATGGTGTTCAGGCAGTGCGGGCAGGTCGCGACGATCTTCTTGGCCGACTTGGGCTTCTTCGTCGACTCGTCCTCGTCATCCTCGCCGAACGCCATGTTCAGCGCGGCCACGTTCTCCATGCCCAGTTCCTGGAACAGGGGCTCGTTGCCGAGACGGCGGGCCGAGTCACCGGTGCACTTCTCGTCGCCGCCCATGATCGCGAACTTGACGCCCGCGATGTGGAGGAGCTCGGCGAAGGCCTTCGTCGTCTTCTTGGCGCGGTCTTCCAGCGCGCCCGCGCAGCCGACCCAGTACAGGTACTCGACCTCGGTGAGGTCCTCGATGTCCTTGCCGACGACCGGCACCTCGAAGTCGAGCTCCTTGAGCCACTCCAGGCGCTGCTTCTTCGCCAGGCCCCAGGGGTTGCCCTTCTTCTCCAGGTTCTTGAGCATCGTGCCCGCCTCGGAGGGGAAGGCGCTCTCGATCATCACCTGGTAGCGGCGCATGTCGACGATGTGGTCGACGTGCTCGATGTCCACCGGGCACTGCTCGACGCAGGCACCGCAGGTGGTGCAGGACCACAGGACGTCCGGGTCGATGACGCCGTTCTCTTCGAGGGTGCCGATCAGCGGGCGCTCGGCCTCCGCGAGGGCGGCGGCGGGGACGTCCTTGAGCTGCTCCTCGCTCGCCTTCTCCTCGCCCTCCGCCGTCTTGCCGCCGCCCGCCAGCAGGTACGGGGCCTTGGCGTGGGCGTGGTCCCGCAGCGACATCATCAGCAGCTTGGGGGAGAGGGGCTTGCCGGTGTTCCAGGCCGGGCACTGCGACTGGCAGCGACCGCACTCCGTACACGTGGAGAAGTCGAGCAGGCCCTTCCAGGAGAACTGTTCGACCTGGCTGACGCCGAAGACGTCGTCCTCGCCCGGGTCGGTGAAGTCGATCGGCCTGCCGCCGGACGTCATCGGCTGGAGGGCGCCCAGGGCCGTGCCGCCGGTCGCCTCGCGCTTGAACCAGATGTTCGGGAAGGCGAGGAAGCGGTGCCAGGCGACGCCCATGTTGGTGTTCAGCGAGACGACGATCATCCAGACGAACGACGTGCTGATCTTCACCATCGCGGTGAAGTAGATGAGGTTCTGGAGTGTGCCGACGCTCAGGCCCTTGAAGGCCAGGACGAGCGGGTACGAGGCGAAGTAACCGGCCTCGTAGTGCTCGACGTGGTGGATCGCGCCCTCCAGGCCGCGCAGCGTGTAGATCGCGAGGCCGATGGTGAGGATGACGTACTCGACGAAGTACGCCTGGCCCGCCTTCGAGCCCGCGAAGCGGGACTTGCGGCCGGGGCGCGAGGGCAGGTTCAGCAGGCGGATCACGATCAGCACGGCGATGCCGAGGATCGTCATCACGCCGATGAACTCGATGTACAGCTCGAACGGCAGGAAGCCTCCGATGACGGGCAGCGTCCAGTCCGCCGAGAAGAGCTGGCCGAAGGCCTGCGCCAGGGTCGGCGGCAGCGTCAGGAAGCCGACCGCCACGAACCAGTGGGCGAAGCCGACGATGCCCCACCGGTTCATCCGGGTGTGGCCGAGGAACTCCTTCACCAGCGTCACACTGCGCTGGTACGGATTGTCCGTCCGGAGGCCGGCCGGGACCGGCTGGCCGAGCTTGAAGAACCGGACGAACTGACCGATGGCGCGTGCGAGCAGCGCGACGCCGATCACGGTCAGGACGAGCGACACGATGATCGCGGCGAGTTGCATGGGAGGGCTCCTCAGGCCTGCGCGTATTACTAAGCGGTAACTTAGGCAGTCTGTCAGAGACTACCCAACATCTTGGCCCGCACTGTAGTCAGGGGCGGAGTGATCTGGATCGCTCAGGCTTGCCTGAGTCGTAGATCGAAGCCGATCGGATCAGACGATGTTAAGTCGTGTTATTCGTACAGAATTGTTACGTTTCCGCCTACCGTGAGCCTGTGCTCTACGGGATCATCGCCGCCACCGCCGCCCTTCTCCTCGCCGCCGTCCTAGCCGCCCTCCTGCGGACACTCGCCCTGCGCCTCGGCGTGCTCGACCGGCGCCGGGCGCGCCCCCTGCCACTGCTCGGCGGGCTCGCCGTCGTGCTCGCGACGGGGCTGGTCGCGGGGGCGGGGGAGTGGACCGGGTACGCCCCCCTCGGGGACGGCGTCGGTGAACTGCTCGTCGCCGGGGCGGGCGTCGGCGCACTCGGGCTCGTGGCCGACGTACGGCGGGTGAAGGCGCGCTTCCTTGTCGTCGGTACGGCCGTTGCCGCCGCGTTCGTCGTGCCGTACGGGGAGCTGGGGTTCGGGGTCGGGCTGCTCGCCGCCGTCTGGATCGTGTTCGTCGCCCTCGCCTTCCGGGCCCTCGACCATGCCGACGGGCTGGTGGGGACGGTCGGGGTGCTGACCGCCTTCGGGGTCGCCGCGTGCGCCGCCGTCGAGGTGCTCGACGGGCTCGCCGTGCTGCTGAGCGTGCTGGCCGCCGCGCTCACCGGGTTCCTCATGCACAACTGGCATCCCGCGCGGATCGCCCTCGGCGCGTGCGGGTCCCTGTTCACCGGGTTCGTGCTGGCCTCGGCGGCGGTGGTCGTGCGGACCGGACACGAACCGGCGTCCAGCGCGGGGGTGCTGTTCGCGCTCACCGCCGTGGCCGGCGCGGACGCCGTGCTCGTCGTGGTGTCGCGGCGGCTGGCCGGGCGGCCCCTGCTGCGTGGCGGACCCGATCATCTCGCGCACCGGCTGCGGCGGTTGGGGCTCACCCCGCGCGGGGCGGCCGTACTGCTCGGCGCGGGTGCCTTCGGGGCGGTGCTGACGGGGGTGCTCGCGCACGCCGGATGGGCCGGCGAATCGGGGCCGTGGTGGGTGGTGGGGGTGGCCGGGATGGTCGTACTGGGGCTGCTGAGAGTTCCCGTGTACGGGCTCCGGAGGCCTCCTGCCGAGCAATCGGCGCAGGTCAGAGCGGCATTGCGTGTAAGGAACGGATAAGAGTTGAGTGTGGTCGACTCAGCTCTGTTGACCACGCGGCAGGAGTGATGCACACTTGAGCCTGTTCCACTCAAGTCATTGCTTAAGTCATTGCTGCTGGAGGAATTGAAATGGCACGTGCGGTCGGCATCGACCTGGGCACGACTAACTCCGTCGTCAGCGTTCTGGAGGGCGGCGAGCCCACCGTCATCACCAACGCCGAGGGTGCCAGGACCACGCCGTCCGTCGTCGCCTTCGCGAAGAACGGTGAGGTGCTGGTCGGCGAGGTCGCCAAGCGCCAGGCGGTCACCAACGTCGACAGGACCATCCGGTCGGTCAAGCGCCACATGGGCACCGACTGGAAGATCGAGCTCGACGGGAAGAACTTCAACCCGCAGCAGATGAGCGCGTTCATCCTGCAGAAGCTGAAGCGCGACGCCGAGGCCTACCTGGGCGAGAAGGTCACGGACGCGGTCATCACCGTCCCGGCCTACTTCAACGACTCCGAGCGTCAGGCGACGAAGGAGGCCGGCGAGATCGCGGGCCTGAACGTCCTGCGCATCGTGAACGAGCCGACGGCCGCCGCTCTCGCGTACGGCCTCGACAAGGACGACCAGACGATCCTCGTCTTCGACCTCGGTGGCGGCACCTTCGACGTGTCCCTCCTGGAGATCGGTGACGGCGTCGTCGAGGTGAAGGCCACCAACGGTGACAACCACCTCGGTGGTGACGACTGGGACCAGCGCGTCATGGACTACCTGGTCCAGCAGTTCCGCGCCGGCCACGGCGTGGACCTGGGCAAGGACAAGATGGCCCTCCAGCGCCTCCGCGAGGCCGCCGAGAAGGCCAAGATCGAGCTGTCCTCGTCCACCGAGACCTCGATCAACCTGCCCTACATCACGGCGTCCGCCGAGGGCCCGCTGCACCTGGACGAGAAGCTCACGCGCGCCCAGTTCCAGCAGCTGACGGCCGACCTGCTGGAGCGCTGCAAGACGCCGTTCCACAACGTCATCAAGGACGCGGGGATCAACCTCTCCGAGATCGACCACGTCGTTCTCGTCGGTGGCTCCACCCGTATGCCCGCCGTCGCCGAGCTCGTCAAGGAGCTGACCGGCGGTCAGGACGCCAACAAGGGCGTGAACCCGGACGAGGTCGTCGCCATCGGCGCCGCGCTCCAGGCCGGTGTCCTCAAGGGCGAGGTCAAGGACGTCCTGCTCCTCGACGTGACGCCGCTGTCCCTCGGTATCGAGACCAAGGGAGGGATCATGACGAAGCTCATCGAGCGTAACACCACGATCCCGACCAAGCGTTCCGAGATCTTCACGACGGCCGAGGACAACCAGCCGTCCGTCCAGATCCAGGTCTACCAGGGCGAGCGCGAGATCGCGGCGTACAACAAGAAGCTCGGGATGTTCGAGCTGACGGGCCTGCCGCCGGCCCCGCGCGGTGTGCCGCAGATCGAGGTCGCCTTCGACATCGACGCCAACGGCATCATGCACGTCACGGCCAAGGACCTCGGCACCGGCAAGGAACAGAAGATGACCGTCACCGGCGGCTCCTCGCTGCCGAAGGACGAGGTCGACCGGATGCGCCAGGAGGCCGAGCAGTACGCGGACGAGGACCACCGTCGCCGCGAGGCCGCCGAGACCCGCAACCAGGGCGAGCAGCTCGTCTACCAGACGGAGAAGTTCCTCAAGGACAACGAGGACAAGGTCCCCGGCGACATCAAGACCGAGGTCGAGGCCTCGATCGAGGAGCTGAAGGCCGCGCTCAAGGGCGAGGACGTCGCCGAGATCCGCACCTCCACGGAGAAGGTCGCCGCCGTCTCGCAGAAGCTCGGCCAGGCGATGTACGCCGACGCGTCCGCGGCACAGGCCGCCGGTGACGACGCGCCCGGCGCCGAGGCCCCGAAGGCCGACGACGACGTGGTGGACGCCGAGATCGTCGACGACGAGCGCAAGGACGGTGCCGCGTGACGGAGGAGACTCCGGGCTTCGACGAGAAGCCCGACGTCCCTTCCGGCGCCACCTCGGACGACGCCGAGCCGAAGGCCGCCCCCTCTTCGGAGGGGGCGTCCCCGGCCGGGGACGCAACCGCAGCAGCAGCACAGGTCGCCGGTCTGACGGCACAGCTGGACCAGGTACGTACGGCGCTCGGTGAGCGCACGGCGGACCTCCAGCGGCTCCAGGCCGAGTATCAGAACTACCGCCGCAGGGTCGAGCGGGACCGGGTCGTGGTCAAGGAGATCGCCATCGCGAGCCTCCTGACCGAACTCCTGCCCGTGCTCGACGACATCGGCCGCGCGAGGGAACACGGCGAACTGGTCGGCGGGTTCAAGTCCGTCGCCGAGTCGCTGGAGACCGTCGCCGCCAAGATGGGCCTCCAGCAGTTCGGCAAGGAGGGCGAGCCCTTCGACCCGACGATCCACGAGGCCCTGATGCACTCGTACGCGCCGGACGTCACGGAGACGACCTGCGTGGCGATCCTGCAGCCGGGGTACCGGTTCGGCGAGCGCAACCTGCGTCCCGCGCGGGTCGCGGTGGCCGAGCCCCAGCCCGGGGCGCAGGCCGCCTCCGAGTCGGGCGACGTGGCGGACGGCAAGGAGAGCGGTGGCCCGGAAGAGGGCTGACGTGAGCATTGACGCAGGAAGGGAGGGACGTCGGGGATGAGCACCAAGGACTTCATCGAGAAGGACTTCTACAAGGTCCTCGGCGTCCCCAAGGACGCCACCGAGGCCGAGATCAAGAAGGCGTACCGGAAACTCGCCCGTGAGTTCCACCCGGACGCCAACAAGGGCAACGCCAAGGCCGAGGAGCGCTTCAAGGAGATCTCCGAGGCGAACGACATCCTCGGCGACCCCAAGAAGCGCAAGGAGTACGACGAGGCCCGTGCCCTCTTCGGCAACGGTGGCTTCCGCCCCGGCCCCGGAGCGGGCGGGGGCTCCTTCAACTTCGACCTGGGTGACCTCTTCGGAGGCGGCGCCCAGGGCGGGGGCGCCGGCGGTTCCGGCGCGGGCGGCTTCGGCGGCGGCATCGGAGACGTCTTCGGCGGCCTGTTCAACCGGAGCGGCGGGACCACCCGTACGCAGCCCAGGCGCGGCCAGGACATCGACACCGAGGTCACGCTCAGCTTCACGGAGGCGGTGGACGGCGCGACGGTCCCGTTGCGCATGACGTCCCAGTCGCCGTGCAAGGCGTGCTCGGGCACCGGCGACAAGAACGGCACACCGCGCGTGTGCCCGACGTGTGTCGGTACCGGCCAGGTGGCTCGCGGCTCGGGCGGCGGCTTCTCGCTCACGGACCCCTGTCCGGACTGCAAGGGCCGGGGCCTGATCGCGGAGCACGCCTGCCTGGTGTGCAGCGGCTCCGGGCGCGCCAAGTCCTCCCGGACGATGCAGGTGCGCATCCCGGCCGGGGTGGCGGACAACCAGCGCATCCGCCTGCGCGGCAAGGGAGCGCCCGGCGAGCGAGGTGGCCCTGCGGGCGACCTCTACGTCACCGTCCATGTCGACACCCACCCGGTGTTCGGCCGCAGGGAGGACAACCTGACGGTGACGGTTCCGGTGACGTTCGCCGAGGCCGCACTCGGCGGTGAGGTCAGGGTCCCGACCCTGGGCGGCCCGCCGGTCACCCTGAAGCTGCCCCCGGGCACGCCCAACGGGCGCACGATGCGCGCGCGGGGCAAGGGCGCGGTCCGCAAGGACGGCACCCGGGGCGATCTGCTGGTCACCGTCGAGGTGAGTGTCCCGACGGAGCTGACGGGGAAGGCTCGTGACGCACTGGAGGCGTATCGCGAGGCGACCGTGGACGAGGATCCGCGGGCGGAGCTGTTCGAGGCAGCGAAGGGAGCTTGACCGAGATGGACGGTCGTCGACGCAATCCGTATGAACTGACGCAGGAGACCCCGGTCTACGTCATCTCGGTGGCGGCCCAGCTCTCGGGCCTGCACCCGCAGACCCTGCGCCAGTACGACCGCCTGGGCCTGGTCTCCCCCGACCGCACCGCCGGCCGGGGCCGCCGCTACTCGGCCCGCGACATCGAACTGCTCCGCACGGTGCAGGCGTTGTCGCAGGACGAGGGCATCAACCTGGCCGGCATCAAGCGGATCATCGAGCTGGAGAACCAGGTGGCTGCTCTGCAGTCACGGGTGGCGGAGATGGAGTCCGCGCTGGACGGGGCCGCGGCTGCGATGCAGCAGCGGGAGGCGGCGGTGCATGCCTCGTATCGGCGGGACTTGGTGCCGTATCAGGAAGTGCAGCAGACCAGTGCGTTGGTGGTTTGGCGGCCGAAGCGGGCGCCGGAGAAGTAAGCAGGCGAGCTCAACACGCTTGAGGGGTCCGCAAGTCGACGGATTGGGTTGTCGGCTTGCGGGCCCTTCGCTGTACTCCGGGCCCTACTCGGGCTGGGGAGCCAGGGCCACACAGGCGCCACAGGGGAGCCCGCCCACAGGAGAAGGTGGCGGAGAGTTCAGAGGGAGGGGAGGTCTCCGTCCTTCATCGCCGCAAGGAAGTCGACCCACTGCGGGCTTCGTCGTCGGTGAGGCGATCACGGGGCCGAAGCGCGGCTGAGGAGCGTCGTCGAACGTGGAAGGGGGCCGGGAGGTGAGCTGCCTCCCGGCCCCCTTCGTGCGTGTGCGGTCAGTTCGCGGGCGCGGTGGCCGCCCAGTCGCCCGCCGGCACGGACTCGGTGCCGTCCGCGGCCAGGGTGGTCACCCAGTAGAAGGACGTGGTGCCGCGCCGGGCGCCGGTGTCGTAGTAGTCGGTGACGTCGGAGCCGAGGTCGGCGATCTTCTCGTACGTCCCGGCGGCGGGGTTCCAGCGGTAGACGCGGAAGCCTGTCGTCACCTGGGAAACGGAGCTCCAGTTCCAGTCGAGGTGGTTGCCCTCGTCGCTCTCCGCTCCGGATGCGTCCAGTTCGAGCGGGGAGCCCTCCGGGGTGGCAACGCTCGGCGTCACGTCGAGCTCGGTCGCCACCACGATGTCGGCGTCGCCGGTCATCCTCCAGGCGGACCACCAGTTGTCGTCGTACGCGTCCACGAAGAGGCAGGCCTCCTCGCCGTCGGGCAGAGTCGCGTACTCGTACGACGTAGTGTCGGCGGACAGCCACTCCACCTCGTGCACGGAGCAGACCTTCTCCTCGTCGCCGCCCCGGAGTTCACCCCGGTAGACGAGGTACCGCCCGAGGTCGGGCGCCGGGTTCGGATCCCAGGTCAGCGAGAAGCCGTACTCGGTCGGCGTGACCTTCAGCCCGGTCACCGCGGGCGGAGCGGTGGCGTCCGGGCGGGTGGCCTTGACGGCGGCGGAGCGGGCGGACTCGTTGCCGGCCGTGTCGAGGGCGGTCACCTGATAGGTGTAGGTGCTCTCCTCGACCGCCGAGGTGTCCAGATACGAGGCCGTGGTCATGTTCCCGATGCTGACGTACGAGCTGCTTCCGCTCGGCGCCCGGTACACGCGGTAGGACGACGCACCCGTGACCGCGGTCCATTCGATCCAGATCCCGGACAACGAGAGAGCGGTCTCCAGCCCGGTGGGCGCGGCGGGGGCGGTGCGGTCGACGGTGGTGACGGGCTTCTCGGCCGTACCGGCGGACTCGTTGCCTGCTTTGTCGTACGCGCGGAGCTCGTAGTAGTAGGTGTCGGCGCCGGTCACCGGGAGGCTGGTGTCGGTGTACGTGGTGGCGGTGGTCGTCGCGAGGGGCTTGGTGGGGAACGTACTTCCGTTCAAGCGGCGGTAGATGCGGTATCCCGCGAGGTCCATCTCCTGGTTCTTCGCCCAGGTGAGATTGGCCTTGCCTGTTGTCTTGTCGTACGTGACGGTGGGTGCCGTCGGGGTGAGGGGCTTGACCTTGTCCACGGTCGCCGAAGTGCGGGGCGTGTAGGTGAAGTTGACGTTCGCGTTGCCTGTCCAGGCTGCGTAGTCGATGCGCAGGGTGTGTTTGCCGGACGGGATGGTGAGGTTGGCGGTCTGCTTCTGGGTCGTCGTGACGTTCTTCCAGAGGTTGACCTTGACCGTGCCGTCGAGGTAGACGCGGATGCCGTCCTGCGTGGCGACCGTGAACGCGAACGGCCCGCCGGACCCGAAGTCCCGCGTCACAGTCCATCGCACCCCGAAGTTGTCCTTCGGGAGGCCGGCGGCCGGGGCATTCGCGCCCCAGTTCTCGGCGACGGCGGCATCGCAGTCGGTCTTCTTCGGGGTGCCGGAGAAGGTGGTGTTCGCGAAGAACTGCCGTTTGTAGACGGGAGAGACACACGTCGTAGCGGCGGAGGCGGCCGGGGCTGCGGTGCTGAGCAGGGCGCCGGCGGTGGCGAGCACGAGGGCGGTGGTGGCTGCCTGCGTCGTGCGTCTGGCTGGGTTCAAAGCGGTCCTTCGAGTCCTGATCGTCAACGACGAGAAGTGGGCCGTTGACGATCAGGACCGGCGAAGGTGTGAATTGGTTGTACGGCTGGTGTGATTTTGTTCGAAAGGTAAGAGAGGGGCAGGTGGGGCTCAGCCGACCTTGAACAGGATCGTGGCCGCCGCGCCCGTCCGGTCCCCGTAGTAGTCCACCGCACGCACCTCGAAGGTGTACGTGCCGGAAGCCGGGGGTGTCCAGGTGATGGTCGCGTCCGGGGTTCTCGTGTAGCCGCTGTCGCCGGTGAACCTGTACTCGTAGCCCCAGATCAGCCGGTCCGGGTCCGGAGTCAGGGTCATGGTGAGGGGAGTGTTCGAACCGCCGTGCGCCACGCAGTCGTTGGCCGTGCATTCCGTGTACGGGGCGGACAGGGCCATCGTCGGCGGAGCGGGCGCGGTGGCGGTGGCCGGGGTTCCCCGGGTCACCGTGACGATCCCCGTGGGGGTCGACTCGTCGCCGTGCTGGTCGAGGGCGACCAGGTAGTACGAGGCGCGGCCGATCGGGGCGGCGGTGTCGGCGTAGCGGACGAACGTCAGCCCGTTCCGGCTGTACCGCGTCCAGTGGTCGTCGCCCTCGCTGATCCGCGTCCAGGCGTCGTTCGTACCCGTGCGGCGGTAGACCCGGTAGTCGGAGGGGGCGTTGTCCGTCGGGTAGTCCCAGTCGAGTTCGGTGTCGCTGTCGTGGAGCGTGCCCGACAGGTTCGTCGGCACCGCCGATTCACCGGGCGCGGGGCGGGTCGCGGTCACCGTCTCCGACACCGGGGAGATGTTCCCGTACGCGTCGACCGCCTGGATCGTGTAGGTGACGGGGACGCCGGGCTCCGCCACCTGGTCGTTGAAGGAGGTGTCGAGGGCGATGTCCGGGCCGTCGGGGTCGGCCTGGCCCGCGGTGGACGTCCACACCTGGTACCGCTCCACGTCGGCCGAGGACGCCTGCCAGCGGACCGCGTTGCCCGCTGTCGTGCCCTGTGCCGTCAGGCCCGTGACCTGGTCGGGCGCGGTGGTGTCCGGCACGCCGGGGTCGACGGTCGCGGAGGGGACGGACTCGTTGTCGTACTTGTCGACGGCCGTGACCCGGTAGTACGCGCGCTGCTTGATGTCGCCCGTGTTGTCGTAGATGAAGGTGTCGCCGATCGCCCAGTTGATCCGGGTGTACGGGCCCTGCGGCGCGCTCGCCCGGTAGAGGCTGTAGGAGAACGCGTCGGGGACGGGGTTCCAGTCGAGGCGGAGGTTGGACGCCGTCACGGTCACCTTGACCCCGGTGACCTGCACCGGCGGCGTCTTGTCGACGGTCGTCGCGGTCACGTCGGCACTGCCGGCGGACTGGTTGCCTGCCTTGTCGTACGCGCGTATCTCGTAGGCGTACGTCTCACCGGTGTTCGGGACGGCCGAGTCCGTGTACGTGGTGGCGGTGGTCGTGGCGAGGGGGGTGCTGCCGAACGAACTCCCGTTCAGGCGGCGGTAGATGCGGTAGCCGGAGAGGTCCAGCTCCTTGTTCTTCGCCCAGGTGAGCTTGGCCTTGCCCGTTGTTGTGTCGTACGTGACGGTGGGACCTGTCGGGGCGAGTGGCTTGACCTTGTCGACGCTTGCCGAAGTGCGGGGCGGGTAGGTGAAGTTGACGTTCGCGTTGCCCGTCCAGGCGGCGTAGTCGACGCGCAGGGTGTGTGTGCCGGACGGGATCGTGACGTTGACCGTCTTGGTGCGGGTCGCGGTGACGTTCTTCCACAGGTCGATCTTGCGGACGCCGTCCATGTAGACGCGGATGCCGTCCTGTGCGGCGGCGGTGAGGGCGAAGGGGCCGCCCGAGCCGAAGTCGCGCGTCACGGTCCAGCGGACGCCGAAGTTGTCCTTCGGGAGGCCGGTGGCGGGGGCCTTGGCGCCCCAGTTCTCGGCGATGGCGGCATCGCAGTCCGTCTTCCTCGGGGTGCCGGAGAAGGTGGTGTTCGCGAAGATCTGACGCTTGTAGGTGGGAGAGGCGCACGTCACCGTGGCCGCCGAGGCGGGTGTGGCGGCGACAGCGGTGAGCAGGCCGCCGGCGGTGGCGAGCACGACAGCGGTCGCGGCGGTGGCCCTCGCGGTCCCCGCGGCCGTCGTGCGACTGGCTGAGATCATTCGGTCCTTCGCATCCTTGGCGTCCTTGGCATCCGTCGTCGTATCCAGGCGTCGTATCCATGCGCGTTCGTCGAGAACGGCGGAATCGAGCCGTCGATGATCAGGACTCGTGAGGTATGCGCTTGGTTGTACGGATCTTGGATGGGTCTGTTCGCACTCTGGCCGGGCACTTCATGGAGGCTGTGCGAAGGCCTTTTGTGCAGGCTTCCGCCACTTCTTCACGCTGGCGACGGAGTGTGACGTTGCACTCCGGATGAGTAGTTCCGCTTGACGCCTGTGGGCTCGCCCGCGTTGTCTTTTCAGACACATGGGCCGCACTGCTGCGTCCACGTCCGGAAAGCACCTGAAGTGAGCACCCGAATGTTTCGTCTGACTCGTCCGGCTCGTCCGATTCACATGAGTCGTGTGGCTCGTTTGCGTCGTTCCGCCACCGCCGTGGCCGCCACCGCCGTCGCGGTCTCCCTTGCCGCGGGCTGCGGCACCCTCGACGCCGGCGGGGACGCCGGCGAGGCGACGCCCGCCAAGGGCAACGACATCACGGTGGGGCTGCTGCTTCCGGAGACGGCGAACACCCGTTACGACAAGTTCGACTACCCGATCATCAAGAGCAAGGTCGAGTCGCTCACCAGCGGCCAGGGCAAGGTCGATTACGCCAACGCCGATGCGGACGCGGCCAAGCAGGCCCGCCAGATGCAGCAGATGATCGACGACAAGGTCGACGTCATGCTCCTCGACGCCGTGGACGCGCACGCCATCGCGGGCGAGGTCAAGAAGGCCAAGGACGCCGGGATCCCGGTCATCGCGTACGACAGGCTGGCCGAGGGCCCCATCGACGCGTACATCTCCTTCGACAACGAACTCGTCGGCGAGGTGCAGGGACGTTCCCTCCTGGAGGCGCTCGGCGGTGATGTCGGCGAGTCGAAGAAGATCGTCATGATGAACGGGTCGGTGACCGACCCGAACGCCGCGCAGTTCAAGGAGGGCGCCCTCTCCGAGCTGAACGGCAAGGTGACGATCGCGCAGTCCTTCGACACCAAGGACTGGAAGCCGGAGAACGCCCAGGCGAACATGACGAAGGCCATCGCCGCCATCGGCAAGGACAACATCGCCGGCGTCTACTCCGCCAACGACGGCATGGCGGGCGGCATCATCAACGCCCTGGAGGCCGCGGGCGTCACCAAGCTGCCGCCGATCACCGGGCAGGACGCCGAACTGGCCGCCGTGCAGCGGATCATCTCCGGCGAGCAGTACATGAGCGTCTACAAGTCGTACCCGCAGGAGGCCCAGACGGCGGCCGAGATGGCCGTCGCCCGCATCCAGGGCCGCGACATCCAGTTCGACGCCCTCACCCGGGACAAGGTCGACAGCCCCACGAACAAGGACGTCCCCTCCCAGCTGGTGAGCGTCGTGGCCCTGACGAAGGCCAACATCAAGAGCACGGTCATCGAGGACGGCATCTACAAGCTCGCCGAGATCTGCACCCCGAAGCTTGAGGACGAGTGCGAGGCGCTCGGCCTGAAGTAGCCGACAACGCCCGAAAGTTGCCGTAAACAGGTGCAAGTGTATGTAAGTAGTTGTAAGTAGTCATAAGTGGGCGTAGGTGGGTGTGCGTAGCCGCACCCCGCCCGCCGGTACGGGCGCGCGCCCCGGGGCACCGACCTGCCCCGGGGCGCGCACATCTCATACGGCCGTTTCAGGCCACCCGCGTGAACTCCACCGTCACCTCCGGCGGCCCCCCGGCCACCCCCCGGTACACGCCCTTGTGCGGTGTCACGTCGTCGTAGTCGCGCCCCCGGCCGACCACCACATGGGACTCGTCGGCGCGCGTCCGGTTCGTCGGGTCGTAGCCGCACCAGTCGCCCGCCCAGTACTCGACCCAGGCGTGGGACTGGCCGGCCACCGGGCGGTGCAGTTCCGCCTCCCGCTCGGGGTGGAGGTAGCCGGAGACATAGCGGGTGGGCAGGCCCAGACCCCGCAGCAGCGCGATCGTCACATGCGCGATGTCCTGGCAGACGCCCGCGCCCTGCTCCCACGCCTCCGCCGCCGAGGTGTTCACGCCCGTCGTGCCGGGCAGGTACGACACCCGGTCCGCGACCAGCGACGACACCGCCGTCGCCGTCTCGTGCGGGTCGAGGCCCACGGCCACCTCGCGCGCCCGTGCCACCAGTTCGGGCGGCACCGTCGTCCGGCCCGTCGCCGTCGCGTACTCCAGCAGCCGGGAGTTCGCCGTCCGGTCGGCCACCTCGGCCCAGCTCGGCGCGGGCTCCAGGGGGCCCGGCGGGGCCGTCTCCACCAGGCTCTGGGCGGTGATCGTGAGATCGGCGTGCGGGTCCATCAGGTCGAAACCCGTGACCTGCGTGCCCCAGTAGTCCCAGTACGACCAGGTCGGCGTCGTCGGGTTCACGGTCACCCGGGCGTCCAGCGTCGTCTGGTTGGGGAGCGTCAGCGGGGTCATCCGGACCTCGTTGTGCGAGGAGACCGCGGCCTGCGCGTACGCGACCCGGGTGACATGCCGGATACGGAGCCGGCGGGTCATCGCCGAGTTCGTCGGCGCGTTGATCGCCATGCGACCGGCCCCGCCACTCGCCCCGCCGCTCGACCCACTGTTCGCCATGCTGCCCGTCCCATTGCTGCTCATACTGCTCGCGCTCCTTCCTGGGCCCACTCCACGGGCCCCTGGTACGGGAAGAACTTCTCCGCGACCGCCTCCGCCGAGGCCATACAGGCGGTCTGCAAGTCCCGCAGCAGCACAGGGAGTTGGTCTTCCATGGCCTGTGAGTCCAGATACTCCAGGCGGGTGCGCAGCCGTCCGATCGGGCGTCGGGCCGGGTCCTGGCGCGGGCGGCCCAGAGCCGCGAGGCACTCCTCGGCCGTGGTCAGCGCGTGCAGCGCCGAGCGCGGGAAGTCCCGGTCCAGGAGCAGGAATTCGGCCACTCTCGGGGTGTCGCCGAAACCGCCGTACACCCGCGCGTACGCCTCGTCGGCGCCGCTCGCGCTCAGCAGGGTCGGCCAGTCCGGGGCGTGGGCGGCGTCCAACACCCGTACCGACAGCAGCCGTACGGTCATGTCCACCCGCTCCAGGCTGCGCCCCAGCACCACGAAACGCCAGCTGTCGTCCCGGCTCATGGTGGAGTCCGCGAGGCCGAAGAAGAGCGCGGACCTGCGCCGCACCAGCTCCAAGTAGGCGTACGGGCCCGTGCGTCGGGCCGCGAGCCGCTGGTCGGCGAGGGCGTGCCAGGTCGAGTTGAGGCACTCCCACATCTCCGAGGAGACGGCTTCCCGGGCGCTTCTGGCGTTGAGCCGGGCCGCCCCGAGCGCGCCCTCGATCGCGCACGTCGAGCGGGCATCGAAGGCGAGCTGGTCCAACACCTGCTGCATGTCGACGGGTTGGCCGCCCGCGTCGACGCCCAGGATGGCGTACAGGGAGCGGCAGGCCGCGTCCTCGTCGCGCCAGGGGTCCTCCAGCAGGCGGTGCAGATAGGCGTCCAGGATGCGGCTCGTGGCGTCGGCCCGCTCGACGTAACGGCCCGTCCACGTCAGGGCCTCGGCTATCCGGGAGAGGATCACGTCGTTCACTGCTGCTGCGCCCCTTCCTGTACGAGGGTGAGGTTGCCGTCGGGTCCGTGCTGGCGCGGGGCGACCTCGGGCGGTGCGCCGGCCGGTGGTACCGGGTCCGGGGTCTCGGCGGGCCCCTCGGCGAGCACCCAGGTGTCCTTGGAGCCGCCGCCCTGACTGGAGTTGACGATGAGGTTGCCCTCCTGGAGGGCGACACGGGTCAGCCCGCCCGGCAGGACCCAGACCTCGCTGCCGTCGTTCACGGCGAACGGCCGCAGGTCGATGTGGCGCGGCGCCATCCGCTCGCCGGCCAGGGTGGGTGAGGTGGACAGTGCGACGGGGCGCTGCGCGATCCAGCCCCGGGGATCGGCGGCCACCGCCGCCCGGCACTGCTCCAGGGTCTCCCGGTCGGCCTTCGGCCCGATGACGATGCCCTGGCCACCGGCACCGTCGACCGGCTTGATGACCAGCTGGTCGATCTGGTCGAGGACGGCCTCAAGTTGCCCCGGCTCATCCGGACGGAACGACTCCACGTTCGGAAGAATCGGTTCCTCGGAGAGGTAGTACCGGATCAGATCGGGTACGTACGTGTAGAGCAGTTTGTCGTCCGCGATGCCGTTGCCGACCGCGTTCGCGAGGGTGACGGTGCCCGCTTGGGCGGCGCTCAGGATGCCCGGGCAGCCGATCACCGAGTCGGGCCGGAAGTGGAGCGGGTCGAGGAAGTCGTCGTCCAGCCGTCGGTATACGACATGGACGGGTACCTCACCGCGCGTGGTCCGCATCCACACCCGGTTCTTACGGCACACCAGATCGTGCCCCTCGACCAGTTGCACGCCCATCAGCCGGGCCAGCAGGGCGTGTTCGAAGTAGGCGGCGTTGCTCGGACCGGGGGTCAGGACCACGACCCGCGGATCGGTGACCCCGGCGGGCGCGGCGGCGCGCAGCGCGGCCAGCAGGCGCTGCGCGTAGCCGTCGACGGGGACGACGTGCTGCTCGGCGAAGAGGGACGGGAAGACGCGGGTCATCGCCCGCCGGTTCTCGATGACGTAGGACACCCCGGACGGCACCCGGACGTTGTCCTCCAGCACCCGGAAGTCCCCGGCCTCGTCCCGGACGAGGTCGATGCCGGCGACATGGATGCGTACCCCGCCCGGCGGCTCGATGCCCTGGGCGGCCCGGTGGAAGTGCGGCGAGCTGAGCAGCAGCCGCCATGGCACGACACCGTCCTCGAAGGCCCGGCAGGGCCCGTAGGCGTCCGCGAGATAGGCCTCCAGGGCCCGTACCCGCTGGGCGACCCCGCGCTGGATGAGATCCCACTCCAGCGCGTCGAGGATCCTCGGTACGAGGTCCAGCGGCCAGGGTCGCTCCTCACCCGCGAAGGCGTAGGTCACCCCGCGGTCGGTGAACGCCCGGGCCATCTGGTCGGCCCGGAAGCGCAGTTCGGTCGGTTCGATGGGCTGGAGTGCCGCCAGTACCGGCTCGTAGGCGGTCCTGACCTCACCCGGCCGCACAAACATCTCGTCCCACGCGTCGGCCAACGCGTATGCGTCAAATATGTCCGCCATGGCCTGACGGTAGGGGCGGGACGTAACGGGACGATCTCCGAGTGGTTTCCGGGAGCTTGCGCGAAAGGTGTGGCACGCGCTTTCACTCCGGTCGCCTCGCGCCGTGCGGGGCAGCCGATGGCCCCGGCCGGATGGGGGGCATCCTGCCGGGGCCGCTTCGGGCGTTCCCCCGTTCGCGCCTCGCGGCGCCCCCGTCACGCCCTTGGGAAGCGCCATCCACAATGCCGCCGGGAGCAACGTCCCACCACCGTCAGCTTGTTGCAGGGACACGGGCGGAGGAGGGGCGAAAGTCGGACATAGTAAGGGGATTGGGGGCGCGAGACGGACCCTGCCGTGTTGCGGACCACGTCCGGGCCGCGCATAGTGGCGCTGCAAAGAGCTGGAACCAGTAGTGGGATGGGGCGATGGCCGGGCACGGGACGGACGAGCATCCACACGGTGCTGACCGACTGTGCGAGGCCGGGGATCGCGTGTATTCCCGGGCCGTACGGCGGGGCCGTGTGCAGCGCCGGGACGCCGAGGCGGTCCCGTGTCTGCTCGAACTCGCCCTCCTGCACCCGGACCCCGACGACATGGCCTGGCTGGTGCCGACCTCCCCGCAGGAGGTCATGACCCGGCTGTTGCGCGGCGTCTACGACGAGGTCAGCGCGAGCCAGGGCCGGGTGGGCTCGGCGGTCGCGGCCTTCGAGCGGTACACCGCCCTCGGCGAGCAGAGCCAGTACGCCGGTTCCGGCTCAGGAGCCGGCGGTGGTGGCCCCGGCCACGGGTTCGGGTTCGGCTCCGGTGAGGGCACGGCCCTGCGTGTCCTGGACGGTCTCGCCCGCATCCAGACCGCGATGGACGAGGCGACCCAGGCGTGCACGACCGAGGTGCTCACCGTCCAGCCCGGCGGCATCCGCCGCGAGTACGAACTCTCCGAGGGCCTGCACCGGGCGCTCGAACTGCGCGGACGCGGCGTACGGATGCGCGGCCTGTACAACCATGTGGCCCGGCACGGTCAGGGACTGCTCAACTACCTCGAACTGGTGGGCGGAGCCGCCGAGGCGCGCACCCTCGACGAGGTGGTCGAGCGGCTGATCCTCTTCGACCGCACGGTGGCCTTCATCCCGGCGAACGCGGAGCGGACGGTAGCGCTGGAGATCCGCCACCCGGCGCTGGTGCAGTACCTCGGCACGGTCTTCGACCGCCTGTGGCGCCTGGCCGCCCCGCTGACTGCCCCGCTCCCCGACACGGGCATCGAGGGCATCTCGCACCGCGAGCGGTCCATCGCCGCACTGCTCGCCGAGGGCCACCAGGACGCGGTGGTCGCGGAGCGTCTTGGCATCAGCGTCCGCACCTGCCGCGCGCACATCGCCCGGCTCTCGGAGACGCTGGGGGCGGTCAGCCGGACGCAGCTGGGGGTACGGATCGCACAGGCGGGCCTGGACGGCCCGTCGGCGGTCGCCGCGCCGGGCGGCGGCGTGGCGCTCAGTCTTCCGGCGCCGACGGTTCCGCCGGGGGCCGCCGCCCCGGCTCCTGCTCCAGAATCCCCGACTGCCCGATGAGATAACCGAGTTGGGCGCGGCTCCCGCTCCCGAGGGTGGCGGCGAGCTTGGCTATGTGCACGCGGGCGGTACGGATGTTCATGCCGAGGCGGGTCGCGATGACGGCGTCGGTGTGGCCCTCGACGAGCAGGGCGGCGATGGCCCGCATGCGGGGCGTGACGCCGTTGAGGGACGGTAGCTGGACGGACTGTGGGTACATCGGGGTGGCCAGCTGCCACAGCCCCTCGAAGGCGGTGACGAAGTACGCGATCAGGGCGGGGTGGCGTACCTCGAGGGCGACGTCGGAGGCCGCCGGGCCTGTCCGGTCGGGTACGAAGGCGACAGTGCGGTCGATGACGAGGATCCGGTCGGTGACCTCGTCGAGGAAACGGGCCTGCGCGTCCCCGCGCAGCTTCTCGTAGCGGTCGAAGACGAGGGGCTGGTGGCGCGTCGTGGCCTGGTAGAGGGTGCGGATGCGGGCCCCCCGGTCGAGGAGTGCCTGGTCGCGATCCATGGCCACGGCATGCGCCTGCCCGCTGAGCCCCTTGGCGTACTCGATGCTCGGCTGGACGGAGAGAAGTTCCCGGGTGGCGGTGGCCATGGCCTCGGTTATGGCGTGGTTGATCCGCTTGCTGCCGAGCAGGACGCTGATCGTCGGTGCCTCGGTCCGCATGGCTGGCGTCTCCACGCGCAGCAGAGGTTCGAACAGCTCGGCCAGCCGTTCCTCGTGCCGTCGCTCGGCCACGATGCGCTCCGCCGCGCCGCGCAGCAGCCGGTGCAGGGCGACCGACGGGGCGACGGGCTCCAGCCGGCTCAGGTCGTCGACGGCCGGGTGCAGCAGGCCGAGGTCGATCAGACAGGGAGCGTCTTCGGCGTCGGCGCCGCGTACATGGCCTTCGAGCAGGGCGCGCCGGTACAGAGCCGATGCCGGTTCGCAGAGGTCGTCCGGTCCGTGCTCGGGATGGGGGGACGGGGTCACTGGGCGGTTCTCTCCTCAGTGACCCTGGTCGAGGATCCCCGACTGCGCGATCAGGAACCCGAGCTGGGCGCGGCTGCCGCTGCCCAGGGCGGTGGCCAGCTTGGCGATGTGGGCGCGGCAGGTGCGTACGTTCATCCCGAGGCGGCGGGCGATGGCCTCGTCGACATGGCCTTCGATGAGGAGCTTGGCGATGGAGTGCTGGATGTCGGTGAGGCCGTCGGGCGCGGTTTCGTAGGGGGCACCGGCGCTCAGCGGGACCGCGCGGTTCCACATGAATTCGAACACCTTGATGAGGTAGCGGACCAGACCCGTGTGCCTCAGCTCCAGGGCGACCTGCCGGTCGTCGCGCACGGGGAGGAAGGCAACCGTTTCGTCGCAGATGATGAGTCGCTCGACCAGCTCGTCGATCGTGCGGTACTCCACCTTGCCGTCGCCGAACTGGTCCACGTACGCGAGACGCTCGGGGTTGTAGCGGGCCGTGTGCTGATACAGCGTGCGCAGCTTCACACCACGTTCGATCAGCGGGCGGTCGCGTTGCAGCGCCTGGAGGAGACTGCGCTCGGGGCGGGCGCCGCCCTGGCTGGGCTGGACGGTGAGCATCTCGGTCTGGCACTGGGCCGTGGCGAGGTTGAGAGCGGCGTTGATCCGGTCGTTGCCCTCCAGCACGGTGATCGCGTGCATGCTCTCCGCCGGCTGGGTGGTGAGGGCCATAAACGGTTCGAAGGAATCGACCAGCTCGATCGAGCGCCTTCGGCGTTCGCTGATCTCGCGCTCTATCGGGCTCAGCCACTGGGTAAGAGCCACCGACGGGGGTACTGGTCGCAGCCAGGCGGGATCGTCAGGGTCGGGCTGGAGGAGGACGAACTCCATCAGACATGGCGTGTTCGAAACGTCTGAGCGAGCGATGCGTCCGGTGCGCAGGGCGGCCGCATAAAGACGGCTGCCCTCCTCGCACAACTCGGTCACCGCATGGGGATGTGTCGCTTTAGTCCCATTCATCACCAAATCTCCACCCCCCAGGGTCCTGAACGTGCAGGAACATGATGCACCGATTGTGTGGCCATGACGTGCCCGAATGAGCCATCGTCTTACTCGACGGGGGAAAGAGGGACCTTCAAGTGAGGACGAAGCCGAATATGAGTAAGAAAATGCTTCGCTGGGTGCTTGTCGCAGCCTTCTCTGCCGTCCTGGTTTTCGGAGCACTGAGTGGCCTGTCCGGCGCGGATGGTGACAGTAGGGCGGACAGTAGCTGGCCGCCGCTGACCACGCACTCCGTGATTGCTGGTGACAGTGTCACGCAGTCCCCCAACGCTCCGTTTGACAGCACGTGGGATTGACATGACAACTCCACCCGACGACCGTTCCTTCCGTCGCGAAATGGCCACCGCCTACCGCTCCGGCTGGCACTTCATCGACCTGGTCACCGCCATCCCCCACAGCGGTGACTCGCTGATGGTGACCGTGTTCGGAGAGCCGGTCGTCGTGACGCGGGACGACGAAGAGGACGTTAGGGCATACCGGTGTCTGCGGCGGCCTCGGGGGGCGCCGCAGCCAGTACGGTGTGCGATTCGGTACGGAATGATCTTTGTGAACCTGGACCAGCGCGACCACCGGCTGGACCACCCCGACATCCCGGATCTCCCCGATTTCCAGGACGTACAGACCATCTCAGCCACCCCCCGCAGTGCCTGACGCGATTCCCCCGTCGCAGTAGATCGCTCAGGTGCTTCCCCCCAGTAGCGGCGTCACCGTGACCTGAACACGGTGACGCCGCTGCTATTTCTGCCGAAATATCAGGGTTTGAGGGTGTCCTGGAGTGGGTACCGCGCCCGCTCGCTTGGCCGAAAGTAATCGCACGCCGGTTCTCCCTGCACCGCCCATCCGTCATTGGGGATGGGCGGTTTTTGGTCTGCCCAGCCACTCCCTCCCACCTTGAGTGGAATAGACTCAACTTTGTGTACGCTAGCTGTGTCAGTCACGACCGGGACAGGGAAGGGAGACAGCGACTGTGGACGCCGAGCTGACCAACAGGAGCCGGGACGCGATCAACGCGGCCACCAGCAGGGCCGTGTCCGGGGGGCACCCGGACCTGACCCCCGCGCATCTGCTGCTGGCGCTGCTCGCGGGGGAGGACAACGAGAACATCGTCGACCTGCTGGTCGCTGCCGGGACCGACCAGGCGGCCGTACGCGCGGGCGCCGAGCGCGTCCTCGCGAGCCTGCCCAGCGTGACCGGCTCGACCGTCGCACCCCCGCAGCCCAACCGGGAACTTCTTTCGGTCATCGCCGATGCGGCCGAACGGGCGAAGGAGCTCGGCGACGAGTACCTCTCCACCGAGCATCTCCTCATCGGCATCGCCGCGAAGGGCGGCCCCGCCAGGGACGTACTCTCCCAGCAGGGCGCCGATGCGAAGAAGCTGCTGGACGCGTTCCAGAAGAGCAGGGGAGGGCGCCGCGTGACCACAGCCGACCCCGAGGGCCAGTACAAGGCCCTTGAGAAGTTCGGGACGGACTTCACGGCCGCCGCCCGGGAGGGCAAGCTCGACCCGGTCATCGGCCGTGACCAGGAGATCCGCCGGGTCGTCCAGGTCCTGTCCAGGCGTACGAAGAACAACCCGGTCCTCATCGGAGAGCCGGGCGTCGGCAAGACGGCCGTCGTCGAGGGCCTCGCCCAGCGCATCGTCAAGGGCGACGTACCGGAGTCCCTGAAGAACAAGCGGCTGGTGTCGCTGGATCTCGGTGCGATGGTCGCCGGGGCGAAGTACCGCGGGGAGTTCGAGGAGCGGCTGAAGACGGTCCTGGCGGAGATCAAGGGCTCCGACGGCCAGATCATCACCTTCATCGACGAACTCCACACGGTCGTCGGCGCGGGCGCCGGCGGCGACTCCGCGATGGACGCCGGCAACATGCTGAAGCCGATGCTGGCGCGCGGAGAACTGCGCATGGTCGGCGCGACGACCCTCGACGAGTACCGCGAGCGGATCGAGAAGGACCCCGCCCTGGAGCGCCGCTTCCAGCAGGTCCTGGTCGCGGAACCCTCCGTCGAGGACACGATCGCGATCCTGCGCGGCCTCAAGGGCCGTTACGAGGCCCACCACAAGGTCGTCATCGCCGACAGCGCCCTGGTGGCCGCGGCGACCCTCTCCGACCGCTACATCACCTCCCGCTTCCTCCCCGACAAGGCGATCGACCTGGTCGACGAGGCGGCGTCACGCCTCCGTATGGAGATCGACTCCTCCCCTCTGGAAATCGACGAACTCCAGCGCGCAGTGGACCGGTTGAAGATGGAGGAACTCGCGCTGGAGAAGGAGACCGACCCTGCCTCGCGTGAGCGGCTGGAACGGCTGCGCCGTGATCTGGCCGACAAGGAGGAGGAGTTGCGCGGTCTGACGGCCCGTTGGGAGAAGGAGAAGCAGTCCCTCAACCGGGTCGGCGAGCTGAAGGAGAAGCTCGACGAACTCCGTGGCCAGGCCGAACGGGCCCAGCGCGACGGCGACTTCGACACCGCCTCCAAACTCCTCTACGGCGAGATCCCCACCCTGGAAAGGGACTTGGAGGAAGCCTCCGAAGCCGAGGTGGAGGCCTCCAGGGACACCATGGTCAAGGAGGAGGTCGGCCCCGACGACATCGCGGACGTGGTCGGCGCCTGGACCGGCATCCCGGCCGGCCGTCTCCTGCAGGGCGAGACCCAGAAACTCCTGCGTATGGAGGAGGAGTTGGGTCGACGCCTGATCGGCCAGTCGGAGGCCGTACAGGCGGTCTCGGACGCCGTACGGCGGACCAGGGCCGGTATCGCCGACCCGGACCGCCCCACCGGCTCCTTCCTCTTCCTCGGCCCGACGGGCGTCGGCAAGACGGAGCTGGCGAAGGCGCTGGCCGACTTCCTCTTCGACGACGAGCGGGCGATGGTCCGCATCGACATGTCGGAGTACGGCGAGAAGCACAGCGTGGCCAGGCTGGTCGGCGCGCCTCCCGGCTACGTCGGCTACGAGGAGGGCGGCCAGCTGACGGAAGCGGTGCGGCGCCGCCCGTACAGCGTGGTGCTCCTGGACGAGGTCGAGAAGGCCCACCCGGAGGTCTTCGACGTCCTCCTCCAGGTCCTGGACGACGGCCGCCTCACGGACGGCCAGGGCCGGACCGTCGACTTCCGCAACGCGATCCTGGTCCTGACGTCGAACCTCGGCAGCCAGTATCTGGTCGAGCCGCTGACCTCGGCGGAGGAGAAGAAGCAGCAGGTGCTGGAGGTGGTCAGGGCCTCCTTCAAGCCGGAGTTCCTGAACCGCCTGGACGACATGGTCGTCTTCTCCGCTCTGAACAGGGAGGAACTGGAGCGCATCGCGGGCCTCCAGATCGACCGTCTCGCCAAGCGCCTGGCCGAACGCCGTCTGACCCTGGACATCACCCCGGCCGCCCTGGCCTGGCTCGCCGACGAGGGCAACGACCCGGCCTACGGCGCCCGCCCGCTCCGCCGCCTCATCCAGACGGCGATCGGCGACCGCCTCGCCAAGGAGATCCTGGCGGGCGAGGTCAAGGATGGCGACACGGTCCGGGTGGACACGTTCGGGGAGGGCCTGATCGTGGGTCCGGCCAGTGAAAAAACGCTCTGAGCTGAATTACGCCAACCATCGGTGAACCGTCGGGGGCGGGGGTTGCCACCCCCCGCCCCGCATGGGAGAGGATGGCGGGATCCGTACGAAGGGAAATTCACGGTGACCATCGACCCGTCCTCGATTCCGAACTTCGGGGGCCAGCCCGAGCCGCAGCAGCAAGGACCGGCAGGCCCCGTCGTCCCGGACCAGGACCTTGTGAAGCAGCTCCTGGAACAGATGGAGCTGAAGTACGTCGTCGACGACGAGGGTGACCTCGCGGCGCCGTGGGAGCAGTTCCGCACGTACTTCATGTTCCGTGGCGAGGGTGACCAGCAGGTCTTCTCGGTGCGGACGTTCTACGACCGGTCCCACCCGATCGAGGAGAAGCCCGCGCTTCTTGAGTCGATCGACGACTGGAACCGCCGGACCCTGTGGCCCAAGGTGTACAGCCACACGCACGACGACGGCACCGTCCGCCTGATCGGCGAGGCACAGATGCTGATCGGGACGGGCGTCAGCCTGGAGCACTTCGTGTCATCGACGGTGAGCTGGGTGCGCGCCGCGATCGAGTTCGACAAGTGGCTCGTCGAGCAGCTCGGCCTGGAGCCGGACGCCGAGGACGCCGACGAGAAGCCCGAGGACGACGCGGAGTAGTCCTGTCTGTACGGCTGTGTATGTGTGCATGGAGGAGCCCGGCCGGGAAGGCCGGGCTCTCGCCGTTTCCGGGCCTACCCGTCTCTGGGCCTGCCCGTCCCGTTCCGGTCAGCAGATGGGCACGCCGGGGACGGGCTCCCAGTCGCCGCCCTGGACCACGGCGGTGGCGGGGAAGGAGCCCCACCCGGAGGCGCCGGGACGCGTGACGACATCGGCCAGGGTCTCCAGCCACCAGTTGTTGTGGGCGCCCTGGATCACCGGGTTCTCCCGGCCCTTGATCTGGCACACGAACCAGTTGTGGCCCGCGTAGAGGATGCCGACCTCACGGGAGTCGCCCTCGTAGGGAGTGCTGCCCTGGGTGACACTGGCAGTGACGTAGGTGTCGCAGTAGACCGTCGCGTATCCGTTTACCGTCGGTCCTGGCCCGGAGCACGAGCCGCCTGCGGCGCCTGCCGGCGGCGCGAGCGCGAGTGTGCCGGCGACAACGGCACCGGTGGCGAGCAGGGCCAGACCGAATCTGCTCTTCGTAGCTGTGGGCACGATGGCTCCTCTCGGCACGGGGCGCCGTCCGGCCCCCGCTTCGGGAAGCGACTGTGCCAGCGGGGCTGAATGCTGTGACTCCGCGACGTTACGGATTGCTGGCGCACCCCGCCCATACCGTCCTGCCCCGCGTTCATAGGTGAGTTGAAGGTCGGCCGCCACCGCCCCTGAGGCCGCCGGGCATCCCGGAACCCGAAGGCGGTCGCCGCGAGGGCTGCCGCCCTGGGATGCCTGCGTGTCACGCATCGAGATGCGCCCGACATGGTGCTGACCACCGCCATACACGCCGAGCGCAGCGAGGAGAACCTGACCACCGCGTCCCGGCTGTTCCTTGCCCTGATGAAGCAGGACGGTGGTGCCAGGTCGCTTCTGCTCGCGCTGCCCGAGGTGTTCCCATGGGTGCGTCACCTGGACGACGAAGAAGTCCGGGAATTCACCGTCGAACTCCTGGACGCACTGTCCGACGCCGCTGAGCTGGGTGCCAGGGAGGCTGTGCACCGAGCGATCGTCTCGTGGCGGGCAACCGCCCGCATCAACGCCGACCCTGACCAGCTCAGGCAAGCCCTCCGTCCGCTTGGTGACGTCGACCTCGGCCCGGTCGAGGTGCACGGGTGAGCCCGAAGAAAGGCGACCGGGTCAGCGTCCCTCCGCTGAGCGGCTGGAACGTCGTCCACGGAACGACGGAGGCCGCGACCGGTTGGGAGGAGTTGTGTCGGGTGGCGTTGCCGAACGCGCATCGCTGCCTGGAAGCCCTTCGCACGGACCCGCTGTCGCGTGCCAACTGGAACCGTCAGCACCAGCTTCGCGGCAGGCACGCCACCAGGGAATGGAAGGGCTCCGTCTGGAACAGTGGGAGTACGAGATCACGAGTGGCGGCAGGGTGCGATACCTGGTCAGCCCGGAGGCCTCGACTGTCGTCCTCGTCTACGCATCGACCAGGCATCCCAAAGACACCGAGTAATCAGTCCTTTGGGGAAACGGCCCGGCTTCTCTGAGCGAGCGGATGCCGGGTCGTTCGTCCGCGGTGGTCGTCCGGTGGCGTAGCGAAAATCGATCTCTGTCGGCGCGCCGCGGGACGGAAGATCCAGTCAGCCCGCTCGGGCGTCTCTCCGGCAGTACGCCCACAGCCCCGCAGCCGTAAGGGCCGCCGTATACAGGAAGAACACGGCTACAGCGACCGGCGTGGACAGGTGGGAGCCGACCAGTGCTTGCGCAAAGGCCTTGTCCTCGCCCGAGACGGTCGACAGATCGGTGAGCATCGCTCGCCCAGCCGCGAACGGCAGCCAGTCCTTCACGCTCTCCAGCCCCGGGACGTATCCGAGCAGTGCGCCGGTGAGGCGCTCACCGAGAAGTGGCCACAGGACCAGGAACAGGACAGAGGCGATACGGCTTCGCAGCACTGCGACCAGGGCCATGCAGAGCAGCGCCCAGCACCCCATCCACCCGACGAACCGTGCGGCAGGCGCGAGGATCTCTGTCCATGCCGGCTGGGGGGCACCGGCCACCGCCAGGGTCACCGCGCAGGAGAGCGCTCCCGTCAGTGCGCTGATGGCGGCCACACCGGAGCCAACGGTGAAGCCGACCGCGCACTTTGCCGCATATGCGGTGCGACGCCCGTTCACAGTCAGCCAGGTTGTCCGTCCGGCGCCCGACAACAGGTCGGTCGAGACCGGCCCGGTACCCAGCACCAGCACGAAGAAGCACAGGGCCGGGATCTGCGTCGCCAGCGGGGTCCACGCGATCGTGTCCGCCACGGTCGCGGAGCTGACCGTGTTTTGTCCGCGCAGGTCGAGCAGGACCGTGATCCCGGTCAGCAGACTCAGGAACGCCACCACGCCGAGCAGGATCCATGTCGAGCGCAATTCGGTCAGATGCCGCCATTCATACCGGCATGCCCTGCGAAACGCTTCAACGGGCCGGACGACAACCGGAGCCTTCAGTACGACAGATGTCACGAGATCCTGAACTCCTCTTCCGCTACGCCCAGATAGAAGTCCTCCAGAGATGGCTTTTCCTCTTGCAGCCAGTACAGCGGAACCCCGGCTTTCATGGCGAGCGTGCCGATCTGCACACGGTCCAGCCCCGTGACGGTCGCGCCCTGTCCGCCGGTGGGAGAGAGACGCCCGCCGTGCTCTGCCAGCAGCCGGGTCAGTGCGGGCAGTTCTGGCGCCTCTATGATCACCACACGTTGGCCGGCGGCCCGTTCCAGCACCTCGGTCATCGGCACGGCTGCCACGACCCGGCCAAGGCTCAGCACCACCGCCTGATCGGCCAACTGTTCCATCTCCCCGAGAAGGTGACTGGACACCAGCACCGCCCGGCCCTGCGCCGCCTGATCACGCAGGAACTCCCGCAGCCAGCGGATCGAATGGGGATCGAGTCCGTTCGCGGGCTCGTCGAGAACCAGCACGGGCGGATCACCCAGCAGTGCCTGCGCGATGCCCGCGCGCTGGGCCATACCCAGGGACAGTTCGGACAGCTTCAGCCGGGCGGCATCGGCCAGTCCGACAGTCTCCAGCAACTCGTCGACGCGTTCATCCGGCACCGCTGATCCGGCGGCCACCATGCGCAGATGTGCGCGCAGGCGGTGCTGGGGATGGCCCGCAACACCTCCCAGTACCGCGCCGACGACAGTCCCGGGTGCGCCCCACTCGTGCAGCGGTCTGCCGAGGAAGAGGGTTTGCCCTTCGCCCCGCAAGAGGCCCAGCATGAGCTGGATCGTCGTCGTCTTGCCCGCTCCGTTGGCTCCGACGAAGCCGGTCACCTCACCGGCGCGCAGGGTCAGCGAGACGTCATCCACGACCCGTTTGGACCCGAAGGAAAGACCGAGGCTCTTGGCCTCGACGAGTGCGTCACCCTTCTTCACTGCGTGAATCCTTCAAACGGTCGGCCAACCGGCCGGTCGGTGGAGCCTTGACCAAAAAAAGCAGCCGTACTCAGATTGCTTCGGTTCATGTACGCTTCTATTGCGTCATCGCAAGGGGGAGGGAGTCCGCACGAGAGCCTGAACAGGCGTGGAAACCGAAAGGCCCTCCGGGCTTCTTCCCCCGATACACCTTCTTTGGCTGTGTGGCGAAAGTGCGCGATTGTGCCGGTCCTGGCCTATTGCCGCACGAGAGAAATGAGCTGCCAGACCAGAACGACGCGCACAAGAATGCACGTGCCCCATGCTGCGGACCCGCGCATTCCGCGACGGAACACCGTCGTCCATCCAATGGCCACCAAGAGGACAGACAGAGTAAATATCCCCCAGGAAATGGTGAGCCATGGCGTGGAAGGGTCCGCGAGGAGCCTGATGGCGGCCAATGGCGCGAGAGTCAGAAGGGGCAGCGCCCACGCGCCTTCGGTGATGGCCCGGGGGGGCTTACTGTCGGTCATCCTTGATGCTCCATCGTTTCCTTGGCCTCACGCGGGTGGGGTCCACCTGGGCGAACCCCACCCACGCCACTCACTCGGTCAGATCACTCGGTCAGAGAGTGCGAGTGAAAGAGTCCCCTGATCGGCTGTCGTCAGTGGAGGGCGTTGTAGATGTCAAGGAGCGTCAGACCCGGGGTGATGGCCCTCAGCGGGGCCTTCTGCCACCAGGACAGGGCGTCGTGCCACTCCTTGAACTTCGTGTACGTGCCCGCGATGGCCCTGGCGAAGCCGGCGACCCTGCTGAAGGCGGCCCTGATGGCGCTCCAGCTGATGCGGGTCTCCGCGCGCTCACCACTGGCAATCGCGTTCAGCGCGGTCCGCTCGGCGGCCGTGAGGTCGACTGCCAGCGGGCTCGCCAGCAGGCTGCGTGCGGCCTGCTGGGCCTCGACCTGCTGCGTGACCGAGACGGTCTGAGGCGTGGCTGCACGGGCCTCGGAGGCCTGGGCCAGGCCGGCGGCCCCGCCGAGAGTGACGGCGGTGACGGCCGAAACCGCCGCCATTCGCAGAGTATTGCGATTCATTCGAATTACACCTTGCCTTGCGTCGTCGCAAGGGGGCGGAGCCCATGTGGGCGACCTGCACAGGCGTGGAAACCGAAAGGTCCCCCCGGACTTCTTTCCCCCGATTACAGAACTTCTTCCGGATTCCTCACGGTCAATGGGGAATCCGATGATGCTTGGCCACTCGGTCTTCGAGTGCCCGGCACGCCTGCACACTATCTTCAAATCGATCACTTGACCACCATGTGGACTGCTCGGCCGTCATGGAATTGGCCAACAGGGAGAGCGGGCTCACGTCCGTCCCTGCGGTCGGACCTGCGGAGAAGCCCCTTTGGGGTCACTTTGCCTTCGCATTGCCTGGCTTGAATGAGTCTTCCCCGCTGCTGCGACGACGGGCGCAATTCAGTCATAAGCCCACCTTTGCGGCGGTGGGCGGCGGTGGAGACCTTGGTCGGCGCGATCTCAGGCGGCGAGCCTCTTGAGGCGGGCTACAGCCTCGTCGAGAACGTCTGTCCGTTTGCAGAACGCGAACCGTACGAACGGTGCGCCCTCGTCCCGGTGGTCGTAGAAGACCGCGTTCGGGATGGCGACCACGCCGGCCCGTTGCGGTAGGGCGCGGCAGAAGGCGAAGCCGTCGCCGCCTTCGGACAGCGCGGTGCCGAGGGGGCGGATGTCGGTGGTGATGAAGTACGTGCCCGAGGGGTTGAAGACCTTGAAGCCCGCCTCGGTGAGGCCGGTCGACAGCAGGTCCCGCTTGTGCCGCATGTCCTCGCGGAACGCCTCGAAGTACGTGTCCGGGAGGGACAGCGCCTCCGCCACCGCGTACTGGAACGGGCCGGACGCCACGTACGTCAGGAACTGCTTCGCCGAGCGGACCGCCGTGACCAGGTCCGGTGTGGATGTGACCCAGCCCACTTTCCAACCGGTGAACGAAAACGTCTTCCCGGCGCTCCCGATAGAGACCGTCCGTTCGCGCATCCCGGGGAAGGAGGCCAGCGGCAGATGCCCGGCGTCGTCGAAGACCAGGTGCTCGTACACCTCGTCGGTGACCACCAGCAGGTCGCGCTCCACGGCGAGCTGCGCGATGGCGGTCAGCTCCTCGCGGGTCAGGACCGTGCCCGTCGGGTTGTGCGGGGTGTTGATCAGGAGGAGACGGGTGCGGGGCGTCACCGCAGCCCGCAGCTCGTCCAGGTCAAGGCGGAACGCGCCCTCGTGCGGGCGCAGTGTGACCGGCACCCGCGCGGCGCCCGCCATCGCGATGCACGCCGCGTAGGAGTCGTAGTAGGGCTCCAGGGCGATCACCTCGTCGCCCGGCTCCAGCAGCGCCAGCAGGGTCGCCGCGATGGCCTCCGTCGCGCCCGCCGTCACCAGGACCTCGCGGTCGGGGTCGTAGGAGAGTGCGTACCGGCGCTGCTGGTGCGCGGCGATCGCCGTACGCAGCTCGGGGACGCCCGGACCGGGCGGGTACTGGTTGCCGCGGCCGTCGCGCAGCGCCCGCACGGCAGCCTCGCGAATCTCCTCGGGGCCGTCGGTGTCCGGGAAACCCTGGCCGAGGTTGATCGAGCCGGTGGCGACGGCGAGCGCCGACATCTCGGCGAAGATCGTCGTCCCGAACTCGGCGAGCCGGCGGTTGAGGAAGGGGCGTGCGCTGCTGGTCATGGTCGTCATCCTGCGCCGAAGCTCTGGACTTCCTCAACTCTGCTTTGGCAGGTGAGACGAGCGGGCATCCCCCCGTCACGCAAGACGGCGAGGTGCCCACGGGGGGCCGCCTCGGGGGAACGAAAGGAGGGTGACGTCATGGTCGTAGCCATCATCGCCCTTGTCATCCTGGTGGGCTTGTTCATCGCGGCGAGCGTGCTGACCGCGGTGGTCCGGGCTTCCCGGGGGAGCCGGCAGCGGGTCCAGACGGCGCACTACCGGCGGGGGCGGCGGAGCCGGGGGAGCGACAGCTGGTGGGCCGGGGGAGCGGCGGGCTCCAGCAGTTCCGGTGACTCGGGGAGCAGCTCGTCGTGCGGTTCGAGTTCCTCCTGCGGAGGAAGCTCGTCCTGTGGCGGCGGATCGTCCTGCGGGGGAGGCGGGGGCGGATGCGGTGGAGGCAGCTGACACGGGGCAGCTGAGCTCCGGAGGGGGGAACCGTATCCGGACCGCGGGGTGAGCGCCCGCCGGTACGACGTGCGTACACGTCGTACCGGCGGGCGTTCGTACGCCCGCTTGCGGGCTTCCTTCGCACGCTCGGGCGTACGCCGCGATTGAACAATTGAGCTGTGAAGCCCTCTGAGGGATGGAAACCCCACGAAGTTGGGTAAAAACGCTGTGGCGGCGCCACCGTTCATGATTCCCTCTACATCACCAACACAGCCCCTCGGACGTCCCCTGTCCCTGGACGTTCCTCTGACTGGGCTGATCTTCCGGTGTCGACCCGTGTCGACCGGTGTACACCGGACCCCCACCTCGTTCATCAACACCTCGCTCCTCCACACCTTGCTCGTCCACACCTTGCTCAGCCTGACCTCCCTCCCTTTGCGTGCTAGCGGAGCCGATCCATGCTCACGACCCTGAACACCGCCTACACCGACACGCGCGCGGCCGACCTGGCCTGGGCCCTGGGCCGGGAGCCGTTGCCCGCCCTCGCCACCCTCGACCTCGAACTGGCGGACGCAAAACTCCAGTTGAGACTCCTCGGCGCCTCCCACCAGGTGCTCCTGGAGGAGCGACAGGGCATCTGTTCGGAGACGGTCGCGTGCATCCCGGGTTCCAGCACGCCCCTCCCGCTCGGCGTCGCCAAACGGATCGACGACTGGGAGTACGAGTTCGCTGCGAGAGTCGAGGTTCTGTCGCCGGGATCGTTCGCCGGGCGTGCCCAGGAACTGCTGGCCCTGGTCGCCGACCATCCCCACGGCCTGGCCGGCGTCTTCCCCGGCAGCCCGCACGCCTTCACCGCGATGCTGGCCCAGCGGCACGAGGGGCAGGTGCACTGGCGGACCTGGCACGCCTATCCGCAGGACGGGCAGCTGGTGGCGACCAGGACGCGGGTCGGGGTACGGGTGGCGGCGGCCCTCTGAGGCCTTCCGGGCCACGGACTGCGGGCGGTGACGGACTTCCGCGCGACGGCGGTCTCCTGGGCGACGAGCGGCGGGCGACGAGCGGTGGGCGGCGGCGGATCCGGAGCTTCACACCGGCTTCCTCCGCGTAAACAGAGACCACACGTGTGGGTGACGAAGCGTACCCGGGGTGTGACGTAGCGTTCCCAGCGTGATCGAACCGCAGGTGCCGGCCCCGCCGGGCAGCCCTCCGTCCTGGGGCGGTCCCACGCGGCTGCCCGTCCGGCCCGGCGCCGGCCGGTTCCTGGTCCTCGCCGGTGCCTTCGTCTGTGCGGCCTGCGGACTGGTGTACGAGCTGGAACTCGTCGCGCTCGCCTCGTACCTGATCGGCGACTCGGTCACCCAGGCGTCCGTCGTGCTCTCCGTGATGGTGTTCGCGATGGGCATCGGCTCGCTCGCCGCGAAACGCCTGCGCTGCCGTGCCGCGGCCGGCTTCGCCGCGGTCGAGGCGGCGCTCGCGCTGGTCGGCGGATGCAGCGCGATGGCCCTGTACGCGGTGTTCGCGTGGACCGGCGACTGGGGCGGCCCGTGGGCGAACGGCCCGCGCGTCCTCCTCGTCACCTTCTCCCTCGTCATCGGTCTGCTGATCGGCACCGAGGTGCCGCTGCTCATGGAGCTGATCCAGCGCATCCGCCGCCAGGACGCGGGCGGCGCCGTCGCCGACCTGTTCGCCGCCGACTACGTGGGCGCCCTGGTCGGTGGCCTGGCCTTCCCCTTCCTCCTCCTCCCGTGGCTCGGCCAGCTCACCGGCGCCCTGCTCACCGGCACGGTCAACGCGCTCGTGGGCGGCGCCCTCGTCCTCGGCCTGTTCCGGCGGGACCTCACCCGGCGCGGACGCTGGCTGCTGGTGGTGGCCAACCTGACCGTGATCGGAGTCCTGGCCGCCGCGGCCGTACTCGTCGACGACTTCGAACGCGCCGCCCGGCACGCGATGTACGGCGACGACGTACGCGTGGCGCTGCGGACCGGCGTACAGGAGGTCGTTCTCACGGGCGGCACGGACGGCCGGCCGCTGAACCTGTTCCTGGACGGACGGCTGCGGGTCGGCGGGCGTGACGAGCGGCGTTACGACGAGGCGCTCGTCCACCCCGCGATGGACGGCCCGCACGCGCGCGTGCTCGTCCTCGGCGGCGGCGACGGGCTCGCCACGCGGGAGGTGCTGCGCCACCCGGGCGTACGGCGGGTGGACGTCGTCGCACTCGACGCGGGCGTGGTGTCGCTGGCGCGCCGGGACCCGGCCCTCGCCGCACTGAACGCACACGCGTTCGACGACCCGCGCGTCCATGTCACGACGGCGGACGCCTTCGGGCTGCTGCGCGGCGCGCGGGCCGCGTACGACGTGGTCGTCTCGGATCTGCCGGATCCGGGCATCACGGCGAGTACGAAGCTGTACTCGCAGGAGTTCTACGGGCTGGCGCGGCAGGTGCTGACCGACGGCGGCCGGCTGGTCGTGCACGGCGGGCCGGTCTCCGCCCGGCCGGACGCGTTCTGGACCGTCGAGACGACCATCCGGGCCGCCGGACTGCGGACGGTGCCGTATCGCGTGGCCGGACCGGACCGTACGGGGGCTGGGGCTGGGGTGGGGGCGGTGCGGGCTCCGCAGGACTGGGGGTTCGTGCTGGCGACGGCCAAAGGGCCCGCGCCCCGGCTGCGGGTGGACGGGCCCACCGTGCCTCGGCTGCGGACGCTCACCCAGGCGGGGCTGGCGGCGGACGCGCGGGCTGCGGCGCGTATGCGGGTGGTGGGGCTGCGGGCTTCGACGTTGGTGCATCCGCGTTACTGAGCGGGTGGGCCGCCCGGGTGCGGATCCCGGGGATCCCTTCGGAATCCCCGGATGCACGGGTGCGGTGCGGGCCGTGCTGGGTACCCTCGGGATTTATGGACCATGAGGTGTTCGTTCCGGTTCCGGCGGAGCGGCTGAGGGACGTGCTCGCCGACCCCGCGCGCATCGCCCGGGCGGTCCCCGGACTCCAGCAGGACGCGGGCACCGATCCCGCGGCCACCGGGGTCGCCGGGCGGCTGAAGGTGCGTGTCGGGGGGCACACGATCACGTATCGCGGGTCGCTGCGGGTCGCTGCCGCTGTCGCGGAAGGCCAGGACGACGGGGAGTGGGTCTACCTCGTGGAGGGTGACGCCGTCGAGGTCCGCGGTGGTGGGTCGGTGAAGCTGGCGCTGACGTTGCGGGTGCGGGGGATCGAGGACGGGAGCGGTTCCGCGTTGGTGTTCGGGGGCGCGGTGACCGCGGACGGGCGCGTGGCCGGCCTTCCCCCGGACGCGGTCGCCGCGGCGGGGACGCGGTTGTTGCGGCGGTTCGGGGAGGGCCTGGGGGAGGTTGCCGGGGAGTCGGAAGGGCTGGAGGGCTCGGAGGAGGTCGGGTCGTCCGGGGTGATCGAGGAGCCTCCGGCGGTGGTGGAGATCCCGGTTCCCGACGTCGACGTTCCGCACGATCCTGGCGCGCTCGACGACGGTGTCCTCGGCGAGGGGGAGCAGGTCTCCGAGCGGTTCACGGATGCCGGTGAGCCGCCTGCCGAGGCCGCGCACGCGCGTCGGACGATGATCGGGCGCAGCGCGGAGGAAGTGGACCATGCGCCGCCTCGGGGGCGGTATGCCCCGGTGCCGCCGCCGGAGCAGGTGTCGGGGAACGTCACGTTGAGGTGGGCGGCGCCTGCTGCGGCGTTGGTGGTGGCGTCGGCGATCGTGGTCGGGCGGGTGCTGCGGAAACGGCGCTGATGCGGTGGGGGGCCTCGGCTGCGAACGCGGGGTGAGGAGGCCGGTAGGGTCGACGCGTGAGTAACGCTGAGATCACGCTGGCCGCGGGTGACGCGGAGGTGACCGTGCAGCCGGGGAACGGCGGCCGGGTCGGAGGGCTGCGCGTCGACGGGGTCGAACTGCTGCGGCAGGGAGAGCGGTTCGGCTGCTTTCCGATGGTCCCCTGGTGCGGGCGCACCCGGGACGGACGCTTCTTCGACGGCGGCACCGTACGCCAACTCCCCCTCAACGCCCCGCCGCACGCCATCCACGGCACCGTCCGCGACGGCGCCTGGCGCGTCGCCCGCACCACCGCCGACGAGGCCGTGATCACGTACGACCTCGTGGAGCCCTGGCCCTACGCCGGGCGCGTCACCCAACTCGTCGCGCTGACCCCCGACTCCCTCACGCTCACCATGTCCGTGGAGACGTACGGCGATTCCTTCCCGGCGCAGATCGGCTGGCACCCCTGGTTCAACCGGAACCTCGGCGGGGCGGACGCACCGGCGGAGGTGCAGGTCGCCTTCACGCCCGCATGGCAGGAGGAGCGCGGCGACGACCACCTGCCCACCGGGAAGCGTGTCGACCCGAAGCCCGGCCCCTGGGACGACTGCTTCGGCATGCCCGGCGGTGTCGACGTCACCCTCACCTGGCCGCAGCGCCTGGAGCTGAAGGTGACCAGCCCCGAGGAATGGGTCGTCGTGTACGACGAGCAGGACGCAGCCGTGTGCGTGGAACCGCAGACCGGGCCGCCCAACGGGCTGAACACCCTGCCGCGTCTCGTCACGCCCATCGAGCCCCTGGAAGCCACGATGACGTGGAGCTGGCGAGCCCTCTGACGACCCCGTCTAGGCTGGCTGCCATGAGTGCAGGCATTGACAACGACAACGACGTAGACGTACGCGGCGCGCTGCTGCGGCAGATCAAGGACAAGGCCGTCGTGCACGGCAGGGTGACCCTGTCGTCGGGTCTTGAGGCCGACTACTACATCGACCTCCGCCTCGTCACCCTCGACGGCCAGGCCGCGCCGCTGGTCGGGCAGGTGCTGCTCGACCTGGCGGCCGAGGCGGGGCTCGACTTCGACGCCGTGGGCGGGCTGACGATGGGGGCCGACCCGGTCGGGACGGCCATGATGCACGCCGCCGCAGCTCGCGGGCAGCGCCTCGACGCGTTCGTCGTGCGCAAGGCGGCCAAGGCGCACGGGATGCAGAAGCGTGTCGAGGGGCCGAGCATCGAGGGGCGGCGCGTGCTGGTCGTCGAGGACACGTCCACGACCGGCGACTCGCCGCTCACCGCCGTGGCGGCCGTGCGCGAGGCGGGCGCCGAGGTGGTGGGCGTGGCGACCATCGTCGACCGGGCGACGGGTGCCGCCGAGAAGATCGAGCAGGGCGCCGGGGTGCCGTACCTCTTCGCGTACTCGAAGAGTGACCTGGGCCTGGACTGAGGCCCCGGCCGAGGGCTCGACCGGGTACCGGGCGTCCCACCTGACGAACACCGGACTCAGTACCGGGCGAAACGTCTGGAAAGATGGGGTCGACGATGACGTCGCTTCCCAGGTCTCGCAACCGGGTCTAGGTCAGGGCCGCAGGTACGCAGTACGCCAGATCTTCAGATCGCCAACCCGCACATCACGAGGAGCGGACACATGCCCATCGCAACCCCTGAGGTCTACAGCGAAATGCTTGACCGGGCAAAGGCAGGCAAGTTCGCCTACCCGGCCATCAACGTGACCTCGACCCAGACCCTGCACGCTGCCCTGCGCGGCTTCGCGGAGGCGGAGAGCGACGGCATCATCCAGATCTCGACGGGTGGTGCGGAGTTCCTCGGCGGTCAGTACAGCAAGGAAATGGTCACCGGTTCCGTCGCCCTGGCCGAGTTCGCGCACATCGTCGCCGAGAAGTACCCGGTCACGGTCGCCCTGCACACGGACCACTGCCCCAAGGACAAGCTCGACGGGTACGTACGTCCGCTGCTCGCGGTCTCCGAGGAGCGCGTGAAGGCGGGCCGCAACCCGCTGTTCCAGTCCCACATGTGGGACGGTTCCGCCGAGACCCTCGCCGACAACCTCTCCATCGCGCAGGAGCTGCTGGCCCGCGCCGTCGCCGCGAAGATCATCCTTGAGGTCGAGATCACGCCGACCGGTGGCGAGGAGGACGGTGTCTCGCACGAGATCAACGACTCCCTCTACACCACCGTCGACGACGCCCTACGTACGGTCGAGGCCCTCGGCCTCGGTGAGAAGGGCCGCTACCTGCTGGCCGCGTCCTTCGGCAACGTCCACGGCGTGTACAAGCCGGGCAACGTCGTTCTGCGCCCCGACCTCCTCAAGGAACTGAACGAGGGCGTCGCCGCGAAGTACGGCCGGCCGGCCGGCTCCCAGCCGTTCGACTTCGTCTTCCACGGCGGCTCCGGCTCCTCGGCGGAGGAGATCGCCACCGCGCTGGAGAACGGCGTCGTGAAGATGAACCTCGACACCGACACCCAGTACGCCTTCACGCGTCCCGTCGCCGACCACATGTTCCGCAACTACGACGGCGTCCTGAAGGTCGACGGCGAGGTCGGCTCCAAGTCGACGTACGACCCGCGGACGTGGGGCAAGCTGGCCGAGGCGAGCATGGCCGCGCGAGTCGTCGTGGCCACGCAGGACCTGCGGTCGGCCGGTACGAAGATCAAGTAACCAAGTAACCCGGCTCTCTCCCGAGAGGTGGGTTTCCGCGAGCCCGGCGGCTGTTTCCCGCGCCGGGCTCGCTGTATACCTGGGGGCATGTCGGACGTACGCCTCGCCTCGCCCCAGGGCAGGTGGATCCTCCTCACCACCGTCCTCGGCTCCAGCATGGCCCTGCTGGACTCGACCGTCGTGAACGTCGCGCTGCCACGCATCGGCCGCGACCTCGACGCCGATCTGGCCGCCCTCCAGTGGACGGTCAACGCGTACATGCTGACGCTGGCCGGGCTGATCCTGCTGGGCGGTTCGCTCGGGGACCGGTACGGCCGCCGCAGGGTCTTCGTGGTCGGCGTGGTGTGGTTCGCCGTCGCCTCGCTGCTCTGCGGCCTCGCCCCGAACGCCGGTGTCCTCGTCGCCGCCCGCGCCCTGCAGGGCATCGGCGGCGCGCTCCTCACCCCCGGCTCCCTGGCCATCATCCAGGCCTCCTTCCACGCCGACGACCGGGGGCGGGCGGTCGGTCTGTGGTCCGGCTTCGGGGGCATCGGCGCGGCCGTGGGGCCGTTCCTGGGCGGCTGGCTGGTGGACGGTCCGGGCTGGCGGTGGGTGTTCCTGCTGAACGTGCCGGTGGCGCTGTTCTGCGTCCCCATCGCCGTACGTCATGTTCCCGAGTCCGGCGACGGCCGGGCGGTGCACGGGCGCTTCGACGTCCTCGGCGCGGTCCTGGGGGCCCTGGCGCTCGCTCTGGTGACGTACGCGCTGATCGAGGCCAGGTCCGGTTCCGTGGTCGTGGTCCTCGCGGCGGTGGTGGGGGTCGCGGTGGGGGTGGCCTTCGTGTACGTCGAGCGGCGGCGCGCCCAGGACGCGATGATGCCGCTGGACATCTTCGCCTCGCGCCAGTTCACGGCCGTCAACCTGGTCACCCTGTGCGTCTACGCGGGCCTGGGTGGCTTCTTCTTCCTCTCCGCGCTCCAGTTGCAGGTGGTGGCCGGTTACTCGGCCCTGGGCGCCGGTACGGCCCTGCTGCCGACGACCGCCCTGATGCTGCTGCTGTCGGCGCGCTCGGGGCAGCTGGCGGAGCGGATCGGCCCGCGCGTGCCGCTCACGGTCGGGCCGCTGCTGTGTGCGGCGGGGATGCTGCTGATGCTGCGGGTGGGGCCGGGGGCGTCGTACGTCGCCGATGTGCTGCCCGCCGTGCTGGTGCTCGGGCTGGGCCTGGTGACACTGGTCGCGCCGCTCACGTCGAGCGTGCTGGCGTCGGTGGGGACGGAACGGGCGGGGCTGGCGAGCGGGGTCAACAACGCGGCGGCGCGGGCGGCGGGGTTGGTGGCGGTGGCCGCGTTGCCGCTGGTGACGGGGATGGGGGAGGAGGCGTACCGGTCGGGGACGGCGTTCGACGAGGCGTTCGGGCGGGCGATGGTGGTGTGTGCGGGGGTGTTGGTGGTGGGGTCGGTGCTGGCGTTCGTGACGGTGCGGAGGCCGGAGGTGGGGTGTGCGACCCCGGAGTGCCGGACGCACGGGTGTGTTACGGCTCCGCCGTTGGAAGGGGTGAGTACGGCGGAGGAAGCGGGCACGGTGAAAGGTGACCGCCCTTGATCCCGCCCCCGCCGTCCGGACCCTCGGACGCGCTCCGCCCTACCGCTTCAGCTCGGCGTACGCCTCGGCGCTGCTGTCCTGAAGGAACTGCCAGCAACGCTCCGTCTCGTCCTTCTCGTTGATCTCGCCGGCGGCACGAGCGAGGGCTCCGAGGCAGCGAAGAAACCCGCGGTTGGCCCGGTGGTCCCAGGGGATGGGGCCGTGTCCTTTCCAACCGGCCCGGCGCAGAGCGTCCAGACCGCGGTGATAGCCGGTGCGCGCATAGGCGTACGACTCGATCACTCGCCCCGCCTCGAACGCGTCGTCCGCGAGCGTTGCCCAAGCGAGCGAGAACGTCGGATGCTTCGCCGCGACCTCGGCCGGCGCGAGGGACTCCTCACTGAGCAGGTGATACGCCTCTTCGTTCTCCGGCAGATATGTCGGCTCCGGGCCACCGAGCAGGTTCCTGTGCGTCGTCATGGAAGCAGTCTGCCACTTGGGGACAGTCCTCCGGGGCGCCCGTGGTCAGCGCCGTGCGGGTCGCCGTGCGGGTTCTGCGGTGACCACACCATTCAGCTTGTGATCATGATGTCTCGCTTGGTAGCCAGATCGCATGACCGGGGACGAAACCAGAATCTTTGGCGCGCCGCGACGACGTCAACACAGGCTCTTAGGCTGGGCCATGCGCTTGGCCGGCACCTTCTTGTCAGTCTTGGGCGCGCTGTCCTTCATCGCGGGTGTCAGTCGCACGCGGACAATTCTCTCGCCGTTGGGCGTCACCGAGCCGCTGTGGTACCGCGTGCTGGTTGTGGGAGCGGTCATCGCGTTCGGTGCCGCGTCGCTTCTGGGTGGTCGCAGACTCAGACGACGCGGGCGCCGTCACAGTGTGCCGGTGGTGCGGACGATGGCGGACGCGAAGCGTGGACCCTACGTGTTGTACCTCCGGCCTTTCACATCCGACGTGAAGGGGGCAGCGATGCCGCACGCCTTCAGCCGGTTTCAGCAGGTGGGAGGTTCTCTCGTCAACACCAGCACCCGCACCGTTGAGGAGGGCATCTCCCGTGCCTTCAACAGACTGGCGCGGGTGATTGCCGTCGGCCAGCCGGACGAAGCACTCCCCTTGTTGGGAGCCGCGAGGCTGTATCTGCCCCTGAACGACTGGCAGCCGACGGTGGCCTCCCTCATTGACGACGCCCGAATGGTGCTCCTCGCCGCGGGTACTTCTGAGGGAACCCTGTGGGAGCTGAGGCAGTGTCTGCAGCGCCGTGCGCCGCAGACACTGCTTATTGCGATCTATACGGACAAGAGCGAGTACGACGCGTTTCGGGAAAAGGCCGACGTGATCTTTCAGGAGGAGGCGGACGGGCTGCGGCCCGGGCCCGGTGCGGACCGGCGCCCGACGCGATTGCCTCTCTGCCCGCCGCGCAGTGACTCGCACAGCGTCAAATGGGTGCCACTGCCTCGTGGATACATCCGCTTCGACGCGGACTGGACCCCTCATCTGATCTGGTTCGACCCGACCTCCGTCCGAGGATGGACAGAGGAAGCCCGCCATCGCAGGATGAACCGTGAGCAGTTGGTGCCGTTCATGGAAGTGGTGATCCGTGGACTGGCGGCTGCGGAGGATGCGGCGGATCAGGCTGATGTCGGCCGGTGTGTGACGGTCGCCGGCCTGGAGTCGGCAGTGCGGGCGGCACGTTCCGCCGGTGCGGAGGACCACACCCCACTCGGCCTTCTGCTGTCGGGAACGGGGCGCTTCCTTGCCGTCGGCGAACCGGAGGACAGTGCGGTAGGCGGTCGAGACGCGCGTGACGGTTCTGCTGCGGCGATCACCATGGGTGGCACCACAGATATGGATTCGGATTCGGATACGGATACGAGGCAATTGGCCGCGCAAGCCGGCGGGCAGCAGGCTTTCATGATCGATCTGTCTTTGCTGTCCGTGGAGGAAATCGTGCGGGAAAGGCGGGCCGCGGGCGCCATGGACGCGGATACGTTGCAAGTGGAGTTCAGTCGCGGAGGGCGGTTGCGTGGGGTGTGTCACCACTCTGCCGAGCGGGCAGCCGGGGAGCCCTCTGTCCTGGCTGATGAGGGCAGATCGAGACATTGACGAACATCTCGCGCGTCCGGTGACGGTTGTGGCCCAGGCGCTCGGCCGGTAGTCCCCTGTCTGTACGCATGATCCGCAAGGCCTGCCTGTGAACGGGCGAGCCTTGCGGATCCGGGGCACGATTGTGTTGAATGCCCCGGGGACCGGGGCCCCCGTGTCGGAATTCGGCAGGGGCGGACCGCTACCCGGAGTACAACAGGAGACAGCGATGTCCCTCCAGGCTCAGCCCCCCGAGGCTTCGGAGCCCGAGACCCCGCATCTCGACTTCGCCGGTACCACCCCGTACGAGGACTACGTCCAGGCCGATGTCCTCACCCACCTCCAGCACACCCTCTCCGACGACCCCGGCGAGATGGTCTTCCTGGTGACCACCCAGGTCATGGAGTTGTGGTTCACGGTCATCGTGCACGAGTGGGAGACCGCCGCGAAGGCTCTGCGCGGCGATGACGTCCCCACCGCCGTCGCCGCGCTCAAGCGTTCCGTGCGTGAGCTGGACGCGCTCAACGCCTCGTGGCGCCCCCTCGCCCAGCTCACCCCCGCCCAGTTCAACTCGTACCGCGCCGCCCTCGGTGAGGGTTCCGGGTTCCAGTCCGCGATGTACCGGCGGATGGAGTTCCTGCTCGGTGAGAAGTCCGCGTCGATGCTCGTGCCCCATCGGGCCGCACCGCGCGTGTACGCCGAGTTGGAGAAGGCGCTGCACGAACCGAGCCTGTACGACGAGGTGTTGGGGCTGCTCGCACGGCGCGGGTACCCCGTCCCGGACGCCGTCCTGTCCCGGGACGTGTCCCAGCGGTACGAGCCGTCGGCCGAGGTCGAGGCCGCCTGGACCGCGCTCTACTCCGGTGACCCCGAGGCCGAACTCGCGCGCCTCGGCGAGGCGTTGACGGACGTGGCCGAGCTGGTGTGGCGTTGGCGCAACGACCATCTCGTCGCCACCCGGCGGGCCATGGGCGCCAAGGCCGGTACGGGCGGCTCCGCCGGGGTGGCCTGGCTGGAGAAGCGGGCGCAGAAGAACGTGTTCCCCGAGCTGTGGACGGCGAGGTCCCATGTCTGAGCTGCCTGCCCCCAAGCTGCTGCCCGCAAAGGACGATCTGGCCCGGGAGCTGGACTCGCGCGACGAACTCGCCAAGGTACGCGCGCAGTTCGTGCTCGACTTCGGTGTCACCTACCTGGACGGGAACTCGCTCGGCGCGCTGCCCGCGTCCGTCCCCGGCCGGCTCGACGACGTAGTGCGCCGGGAGTGGGGCGAGCTGCGCATCCGGTCCTGGGACGAGAGCGGGTGGTGGACCGCGCCCGAGCGGATCGGTGACCGTATCGCTCCGCTGGTGGGTGCGGCGGCCGGGCAGGTCGTCGTCGGTGACTCGACAAGTGTCAATGTCTTCAAGGCACTTGTGGGGGCCGTCAGGCTGGCGGGAGCCGGCCGTGACGAGATTCTCGTCGACGCCAACACCTTTCCCACCGACGGATACATCGCCGAGTCCGCCGCCCGGATGACCGGCTGCACCCTGCGTGCGCTCGAACCGGGCGCCGTACCCCGGGAGTTGAGTGAGCGTACCGCCGCTGTCCTGCTCAACCACGTCGACTACCGCACCGGCCGGCTGCACGACCTGCCCGCCCTCACGGCCGCGATCCACAAGTCCGGTGCCCTGGCCGTCTGGGACCTGTGCCACAGCGCGGGCGCCCTGCCGGTCGGGCTGGACGAGCACGGGGTGGACCTCGCCGTGGGGTGCACGTACAAGTACCTGAACGGCGGGCCCGGTTCGCCCGCCTACCTGTACGTGAACCAGGCACACCAGGAGCGGTTCGACTCGCCCCTGCCCGGCTGGACCTCGCACGCCGACCCCTTCGGCATGCGGCCCGAGTACGCCCCCGCCCCGGGTGCGACGCGGGGGCGGGTCGGTACGCCGGACATCCTCTCGATGCTCGCCCTGGAGTCGGCTCTGGAGGTGTGGGAGGGGGTCGGCATCGACGCCGTACGGGCCAAGTCCCTCGCCCTGACCGACTTCTTCCTGGAGTGCGTCGACGAGTACGTCCCGGAGGGGCGCGTCGAGTCGGTGACGCCGGACGCGCATGCCGAGCGCGGGAGTCAGATCGCGCTGCGGTGCGAGGACGCGGGGGAGGTCATGAGCCGGCTCATCGAGCGGGGAGTCGTCGGCGACTTCCGGCGGCCGGACGTACTGCGGTTCGGGTTCACACCGCTGTACGTCGGGTTCGCGGACGTGGAGCGGGCGGCCCGGGTACTGGGCGAGGTCGTGGCCGGCTGACGGACCCGGCCGCGGCAGGCGTGATCCACCCCCCGCTGATTCCTGTGCCCCACCCGTACAACGTCTGTGCTTCGGCGTGAGTCTGACGGGACGGAAATGGGCTGAAGGAACACGACGGGGGTGGGAAGCGTGAGAGGCACGACTCCGCGTACGAAGTCGAGAAGAAGCCGGTCGAGGGCCGGGGTCGTCCCGGTCGCGGCGGCCCTGGCCTTGGTGGCCGGGCTGCTGCAACTCGCGTCCGGGCCCGCCGTGGCCGCCGACAGCGGGGACATGCCATCCGTCACGCTGACCGGCCCGCACCGGGACTGGCCCCGGGCCGTGGCCCTGGCCGCCGCGGACGGCACGGGGTACCTGGTCGCGGGCGGGGAGCCGAATTTCGGCAACCTGGCGACCTGGGTCGGCCACGACGGCTCGACCAGGTCGACGCCCTACGTGACCACGTACGCGTACAACGGTGGCCTCGGGCTGGAACGTGTTTCCGGGACATCGAACGTGTACCAGATCCGGCGTTACTCCACCGGCGCGGTGACGCGGTTCTCCCTGGCGCCCGATGACCGGGTCAGCCATGTCTTCGCCGAGAGCCGCCTGCTGGTCTCCCGCAAGATCGGTGGGAAGTGGACGCTCCACCTGCTGGAGGTGCCGAAGGGAGGCGGGCAGCCGGTCGACCGGCCCGTGACCGGTGTCGCGGACGACTTCGCCGGGAACGTCAACGAGGAGGGGGCGTCGGACACACGGGGGGCCGCGTTCTGGTACCAGCCGGTCGGCGGTGGCACCCCCTGGCGCACCGTGCTGCTCGACTTCGACACCGCCTCGGTGAAATACGTTCCGAGCGACGACTTCGGTGTCCTGGAGAGCCCCCACCTGGCCGGCGACACGGTGTACTTCATGGCTGTGGACAAGGCCTTCCGCTCCATACGCGCGTACGTCGTCGACCGCCGGCACCCGGAGGTGCCCGGTCATCTGGTGGATCTTCCGGCTCCCGTCGTCCGCCAGGCTCGCGCGCTCGGCGACTGGCTGGTGTACCCGGCGAATCCGGACACCACCCCCAGCGCGATCCTCGCGGTGCCGGTGACCGGAGGCGCACCCCGGACGGTGCTGGCCGCCGCGAACGGCAGTTTCGTCGACGGCGACGACGGCGGTTTCTACATTCAGGGCGGTACGGACGCGGAGCACTGGGCGCTCCAGCGCATCGCCCTGGGCCCGGACGGGACCCCGGTCGCCGAACCGGTGGTGCCGTTTCCCGCCGTCTCGGAGTACGAGGTCGGCGGCGTCGCGGTCGACCAGGGGCGGGTGCTGCTCGGCACCGAGCGGTCGGACGGTTCCAGCACCGATCTCACGGCCTCCGCGCTCTCCCTCACCGCCGACGGCACGCTGACCGCCGCACCGCCGGAGAACCTGGGCGACCTCGGATACGAGGTGCAGGACCCCTTCGGCAGCCCCGTCCACGTCACGTGCCGCGGCGAGTGCCTGCGCTTCACCGGTACGGGAGAGGGCACCGTCCGTCACTCGGACGACAAGGTGTCGGCGGTTCTGGCGGCGTCCGGTTCGTACTCGGTGGTCCGGGCAGGGGGCACTCAGCAGGTGCGGGACGGGAGCAAGGTGCTGTCCTCCGGCGACTGGTCGGCCGTCGCCCTGTGGGGGAACACCCTGTGGACGGTCCGGCCCGACTCGTCGGGCCGGACCGTCTTCGAGAGGTTCTCGCTGCCGTCGATGCGGAAGCTGGACAGCCCGTCCCTCGGCAACTGCCTTCTGTCGGATCTGCAGGTGGTGGGCCGGTACGTCTACTGGTCCTGCGGACCGGGCAAACCGGCGGGCGTCTACGACCAGAAGACACACGTGGAGCAGGAGGTGCCGCAGGGCTTCGCACGGCTCGGCGACGGCTACCTGGTCTCCCAGGACGAGGACGCCGGCAAGCTGCTGATCACGTACCTGAAGGGCGCGGTCCCCTCCAACCAGGTCCGTACGGAGGACCTCGGTCCGCTGCCGTCTCCGCCGCACGCTCCGGCCGATCTGCGTGGCCGGTTCTGGAACGTGGACCGGTTCGGCGGTCCGGTCGCCTACCTGACGGCGTCCGGTGACGTGACGGTGAAGTGGCCGCAGGTGACCACCTCCCCGCTCACGGCGACCGACGCGACCGTTCCCGCCTCGGTCGATCTGCGCCAGGGTGACGTCTTCGCGGGCGTGTGGCACGTGAGCCGGCCGGCCGCGAGCTGGAAGCTGACGGTCGCGAACTCCGCCGGCGCCGTGGTGCGGACGTTCACCGGCGGCCCGGCGAGCGGGAAGATCGCCGCGACCTGGGACGGGCTCGCGGAGAACGGGACACTGGTCCGTACCGGCACCTACCGGGTGAAGCTGACCGCCCGGGCGGCGAACGGCACGGCGACGACGACGGACACGGTGCTCTACGACAAGTCGGTGTCGGTCCGCTCGCCGGAGCGTCATGACTTCGGCCGGGACGGCATCGGTGACCTGGTCACCTTCGACAGCGCGGGCCGCCTCGCGATCCAGCCGGGCACCGGGCGCGGCACCATCGACAGCGCGCACAAGGCCCTGGCCGGCGGCTGGCCCACCTCGTCGGTCTTCGTGCCGTTCGGCGACCTGAGCGGCGACGCGTGCAACGACCTCCTCGTCCGGGACTCCGCCGGGCGTCTGACCCGGTACGACGGCATCTGCGGGAAGGCGTTCACGCCGAAGACCCCGCCGCACAGTGTGCTCGGTACCGGTTTCGGCGGGTACGACGTGCTGACGTCGCCGGGTGATCTGACCGGTGACGGTCGCGCCGACCTGGTCGCGCGTGACAAGGCGGGTGTGCTGTGGCGGTACTCCGCCGACGGCAAGGGTGGTCTGGAGGCGCGGGTGAAGCTGGTCGCGGGCCAGGGCGGCTACACCCGGCTGGTCGGTGCGGGTGACCTGAACGCCGACGGAATCGGCGACTTGGTCGGCCTGGACCGTGCGGGCGTGCTGTGGCGGTGGCTCGGCAACGGCAAGGGTGCCTTCGGTGCCCGGGTCCGGATCGCGGGCGGCATCAGCGTCAATGCCCTGGCCGTACCCGGCGATCTGACCGGTGACGGCCGTCCCGACCTCGTCGGCCGGGACAGCGCGGGCGCCCTGTGGCGCTGGAACGGCACGGCGTCCGCCACCTTCGGCACGAAGACACGGATCGCCACCGGCTGGAGCGGCTACACCGGCCTGTACTGAGCCCGCTGACCGCCCGCCACGACCGGGCCCGGCCGCACCACCCCCGCGGCCGGGCCCGGTCGTGTTCTGCCAGGTCGGCCGGGTCGGGGACGAGCACCGCAGATCGGTTCGGCCCTCACAGAGGGCGACATCCGCGTGTCGGCGGGCCTCACCGGGCCTGATAGCGTCCCGACAACGGCCGTGTTCTCTCCCGGTCCGCCAAATCCGTTTCGTCGCTGAGGGGTTGGAGCATGCCGGACGATGCCGTGGCCGCGCGCGCGGCGGAAGAGGAGCGGTCCGCCTTCTCGCACCCGCCCGTCGAACCCGACGCCACCGCCGCGTACGGCGACCACCCCGACCAGGTGATCGACTTCTACGCCCCGCACGGTCCCGAGTCGCGACCGGACGACAAGAGCGCGCCGCTGGTCGTCGTGTTGCACGGGGGTGCCTGGCGGGCGCCGTACGACCGTCGGCACATCACGCCGTTCGCCGGATTCCTGGCCCGGCGCGGGTTCGCCGTGGCCAACGTGGAGTACCGGCGGGGCGAGGACGATCCCACCGTCGCCGGCCGCTGGCCCGACACCTTCGACGACGTCGCGGCGGCGCTGGACGCCCTGCCCGCGCTCGCGGCGGCCCACCTTCCGCAGGCCGACCCGCGCCGCATGGTCGTCACCGGGCACTCGGCGGGGGGACACCTGGCCCTGTGGGTCTCCGCCCGGCACCTCCTCCCCGCCGACGCCCCCTGGTTCCTGGCCCGTCCCGCCCCGCTGCGCGGTGTGGTCGCCCTCGCCCCGATCGCGGACTTCACCGTCGCCGAGAAGCTGGCCGTCTGCTCCGACGCCGTCCGTCAACTCCTGGGCGGAGAGGGGCAGTTCGCCGAGCGTCAGCCCTACGCCGACCCGGCGCTGCTGGTCCCCACCGGTATCGCGACCACCCTCGTACAGGGGCGCACCGACATCGACGTTCCGGAGATCGTCGCCGAGTCGTACGCGGACGCTGCGGCGAAGGCCGGTGAGGTGGTCGGGGTGACGCTGCTGGCGGACGTCGGTCACTTCCCGCTGATCGACCCGGTGGCGGACGCGTGCGCGGTGGTGGCGGAGGAGATCGCCCAGCTGGCCTGGTGAGGTCGGGAGGGGGAGGGCGCGGGCGCCGTAGTACCTGAGACGGACGGCGGAGAACCCCTCTCGCTGCGGACGACGGCTGCCTGTCCGGCGCCTACCGTGCTGTATGTGACTGAGACGACCCACACGCAGAAGAACCCCGAGCCGAGGCCGGCGGGCGACGGTCTGTCGCGCAGCCCCGAGTTCCGGCTGGCCATGGACGCTCTGGCAGGGCTGCGCGCGGACCTGTTGGACGACCCCTTCGCCTACCGCCCGCTGCCCCTGAGGAACAAGCCCGGCCGGATCGCCCGGGTGCTGCCCCGGCGGCTGCGCCCGTACGCGGTCTGGACACGGCACGCCCTGGTGGGCGCGGCGGCGATGCTGGCCGTGCTCGTCTCCTTCGCCGACAGCGGGGGGGACCTGTTCGAAGCGCTGGCCGTGACCCTCTTCTCGGCGGGGCCGATCCTGCTCACGCTGGTCCGGCCGGTCGGGGCCTTCTGGTTCTCCCTGGCCTCGATCCCGGTCGTCGCCGTGATCGGCCAGGCCGGGAGCGGGGACTGGCCCTGGCTGCCCGCGAGCTTCGTCGCCCATCTGGTGGTGCTGACGGTCGTGGCCGCCCGGACCCGGCCGCGTACGGCCGCCTGGATGTGGGCGCTGACGGCGGCGTACGGCATGGCCGCCGAAGGCATCTTCGGCAACCGCTACTACAACAGCAACGCCGTCCCCTTCCTCTTCGTCGCCGCGCTGTCGCTGCTCGTGGTGACCGTGCTGCTGGTGCGCCGGGCCGCCGAGGAGGAGGTGACCGCCCAGCAGACGGTGACCGCGCACGAGCGTTCCCAGCGCACCCTGCTGGAGGAGCGGACGACCATCGCGCGTGAGCTGCACGATGTCGTCGCGCACCACATGATGGTCGTCGCCATCCAGGCGGAGGCGGCGCCCTACCGGGTGGAGGACCCGCCCGAGGAGCTGACGAAGGCCTTCGCGACGATCCGCGAGAACGCGGTGGCCGCGCTCACCGAACTGCGCCGGGTCCTGGGCGTCGTACGGGCGAAGGACTACGAGGCTCCCGACGCTCCGCAGCCGACCCTGGCCGATCTCGACGGGCTGCTCGCCAATGTGCGCGAGGCGGGTCTGGGAGTGGAGAAGGTGGTGACGGGTGCGGTACGTGAACTCCCGCAGGGCGTCGAGCTGTCGGCCTACCGGATCGTCCAGGAGGCGCTGAGCAACACGCTCCGGCACGCGCCGGGTGCGAGCGCACGGGTCGAGATCGGTTATGTGCTGGGCGGGTTGGGGCTGCGGATAGTCAACGGCCCTGCGGGGGAGGTGTCGTTCGTGAAGCAGACGCCGACCCAGGGTGCGGGCCAGGGCCTCACGGGGATGCGCGAGCGGGTCGCCATGCTCGGCGGCGAGATGACGGCGGCCCCGGCGGCCGACGGGGGCTACGAGGTCACGGTCTTCCTCCCGGTCGCGAGTGCCACGGACGAGAACGGGGCGGGGGAGGCATGAGCGCCCGTACGATCCGCGTACTGATCGCGGACGACCAGATGATGGTCCGCGAGGGCTTCTCGGTGCTGCTGAACGCGATGCCGGACATCGAGGTCGTCGGTGAGGCGGTGAACGGCCGGGAGGCGGTGGACCGGGTGCGTGAACTTGCCCCGGACGTCGTCCTGATGGACATCCGGATGCCCGAACTGAACGGTATCGAGGCGACCCGGGAGATCGTCGCGGCGGACGCCACGGCGAAGGTGCTGGTGCTGACGACGTTCGACCTCGACGAGTACGTGTACCAGGCGCTGCGGGCGGGGGCGTCCGGGTTTCTGCTGAAGGACGCGTCGGCACGTCAACTGGCCGAGGGGGTACGGGTGGTGGCGGCCGGGGAGGCGCTGCTCGCCCCCTCGGTCACCCGGCGCCTGATCACCGAGTTCTCGAAGCTCTCCGAGGCGCCGCGGCTCATGGCGGGTGCGCAGTCGGCGTACGGCGAGCTGACCGACCGGGAGACCGAGGTGCTCGTCCTCATCGCGCAGGGTCTGTCGAACGTCGAGATCGCGGGGCGGCTGGTGGTCGCCGAGTCGACGATCAAGACGCACGTCAGCCGCATCCTGGTGAAACTGGGCCTGCGGGACCGTACGCAGGCGGCGGTGTTCGCCTACGAGGCGCGGCTGGTGACGCCGGGGTGAGGGGCGGAGGGCTGGCCGATGGCGGGTTGCGGGACGGTGTGGGTCATCTGCGGCCGAGGTAGACCCGCAACGCCCGTTGCAGCATCCTGCCCTGGCTGCCCACCGGTAGTTCCCACTCCCCGAGGTACTCCACGGGCCGGCCGCCGGCTCCCGTCTTGAAGTGGAGCCGGCCGAGGAGGCGGTCCTCGGTGAGGGCCGGGGTGATGGAGCGCAGGTCGTACGTCTCGACGCCGGACGCCCGCGCATCGCACAGCATGCGCCACAACAGCGCGCTGCTGGGCCGGAGTTGGCGCCCCCGACGGCCGGAGGCGGGGTACGAGTGCCAGGCCCGGGAACCGACGTTGATCATGAGGGCACCGGAGAGCACCTCGCTCTCGTACTCGGCGACGTAGAGGCGGAGCCGGTCGTCGTCCTCGGCGTTCAGGGCCTGCCACATGCGCCGGAAGTAGTCCAACGGGCGTGCCTTGAAGCCGTCGTGGGCGGCGGTCGCGGTGTACAGGCGGTGGAACTCGGGCAGGTCGGCGTCCGACACCCAGGAGACCCGGACGTCCGCCAGCTCGGATGTGTGCAGGGCCTGTTCCCAGTGCGGGGCGAGGCCGGCGCGCAGGTCGGCCTCCGAGCGGCCCGCCAGCGGGATGTGGCAGCCGTAGCGCGGCTGGCCGAGACCGAAACCGCTGCCGTCGTCCTCGTCGCACGGCCGCCATCCGAGCCGTCGCAGCCGCTCCGCGGCGTCGAGCGCGTAGCCGTCGATGCCGGCCGTGGGCAGCTCGCGCAGATGCCGTACGCCGGGGTCGGCGAGGCCCGCCGCCACGGTGGCCGTGTCCCAGTGGCGTACGACCAGGGGCGGCCCTATCCGTACCGAGAACGCCCCGATCCGCTCCAGATGGGCGACGAGCGGGTCCAGCCAGCGCTCCAGCCGAGGGGTCCGCCAGTCGATCGCGGGTCCGTCGGGAAGGTACGCGAGGTAGCGCCGCGTGCCGGGCAGCGGCCGGTACAGGACGAGCGCGGCCGCGACCATCGCATCGCCCACCTCCTGGTTCGTGGCCTCGCCCTCGAACCAGCCGATGCTCTCCGGCAGCCAGTCGGGCTTCACGCCGCCCCACTCGGGGATCTGGAGATGGCTCGCGTCGGGAGACCGCCGCAGGTGGGCCAGATGCTCCTCGCGCGTGATCTCCCGCACGTACAAGCTGGTCATGGGTGGGGTACTCCTGTTCGGGGCGGCCACCGTAAGCCCGGGATCACCGGGCAGGTCAATAGTTCACGGCAGTGAAGTCTGCCCACACGAACTCCGCCTGTCGGCGGCCTGCCGTACGGTGAGACATGCCTGGTCAGATGAGGGTGGCTCGGGCTAGCGTCCGTGCATGGCAGCTGCTTCCGACCTGGCTTTCGACCCGTGGGACCCGACGTTCGTCGCGGACCCCTACCCCGCGTACGCGGAACTTCGCGCCCGCGGCAGGGTCGTGTACTACGAACCCACGAACCAGTGGCTGGTCCCGCACCACGCGGACGTCTCGGCGCTGCTGCGCGACCGCCGCCTGGGCCGGACGTACCAGCACCGCTTCACCCACGAGGACTTCGGCCGCACGGCACCCCCGCCGGAGCACGAGCCGTTCCACACCCTCAACGACCACGGCATGCTGGACCTGGAGCCGCCGGACCACACCCGTATCCGCCGCCTGGTGTCGAAGGCGTTCACGCCGCGCACGGTGGAGGGCCTGAAGCCGTACGTGGAGCAACTGGCGGCGAAGCTGGTCGCCGACCTGGTGAAGTCGGGCGGCGGCGACCTGCTCACCGACGTGGCGGAGCCGCTGCCGGTCGCGGTGATCGCGGAGATGCTGGGCATCCCGGAGAGCGACCGGGCCCCGCTGCGCCCCTGGTCGGCGGACATCTGCGGCATGTACGAGCTGAGCCCGTCCGAGGAGACGGCGGCGAAGGCGGTACGCGCGTCGGAGGAGTTCACGCAGTACCTGACCGACCTGATCGCGACCCGTCGCAAGGAGCCAGGCGAGGACCTGATCTCGGGCCTGATCGCCGCGTACGACGAGGGCGACCGCCTGACGGAACAGGAAATGATCTCGACGTGCGTGCTCCTGCTCAACGCGGGCCACGAGGCGACGGTCAACGCGACGGTGAACGGCTGGTGGGCGCTGTTCCGCAACCCCGGCCAGTTGTCGGCGCTGCGCGCGGACCCCTCCCTGATCCCCTCCGCCGTGGAGGAGCTGATGCGCTACGACACCCCGCTCCAGCTCTTCGAACGCTGGGTACTGGACGACATCGAGATCGACGGGACGGTGATCCCGCGGGGGAGCGAGGTGGCGCTCCTCTTCGGCGCGGCCAACCACGACCCGGCCGTCTTCGCCGACCCGGGCCGCCTGGACCTGACGCGGACGGAGAACCCGCACATCTCGTTCAGCGCGGGCATCCACTACTGCATCGGGGCTCCGCTGGCGCGGATCGAGCTGGCGGCGTCGATGGGGGCGCTGCTGGAGGGGGCGCCGGGGCTGGGGTTGGCGGCGGAGCCGGTGCGGAAGCCGAACTTCGTGATCAGGGGGCTGGAGGGGCTGAGGGTCGAGGTCTGAGCCGACCGTCGAACCGATCCCAGAACCGACCTCAGAGCCGGGACCGGTGTCGGGACCGGTGTCGGGACCTGCGCCGCGCCCCGAGTCCCTGCACGGCGGCCCAGCCGCCCAGGCCTGCGGCGATGCCGGCGAGGAACAGCAACGGCAACTCGGCGTAGAAGACACTCCAGTCGGGGCCCCGCTCGAAGCGCCGGACCCGCCCCTGCGCCCGGACGACCCACACAGTGAGCCCGGCGCACACCCCGAGGGTGACGGTCAGACATCCCGCGGAGGCCTGTGCGCGTTGTCCCATGTCTGCGAGGGACGCGCCCGCGGGGGCAGCGGGTTCCGCGCCCGGCCCGCCCGGCCCATCGGGGCGCCGTGCCCAAGTTGCCGTAGCTCAGATCGATTTGCTCGATCCATGTGGGCCGAACCCGTCCGGTTCTGACGCTGTGTGAGATTTTATGTCTGGAAACCAGCTGTCCATTTCTTGCCTGCTTAAGACCAATTTCCGTAAAGCGTCGATCAAGAATGAGCCGTTGGAGCTAGGGCGAAACGCCCTGGTTGGCGAGGTGGTAGTGGCTTAGATGTCAGTGAATGTCAGGTTTTGTTGGATGCCTGAAACGTTTTCAGTCCCGTATCCCTAGGCGGCTTCTTTTCGATGTCGATACCTGAACTTGAAGATGCGCACAGTCACCGCCCAGGTCCGTTGTGAGGGCGATGTAAAGATCTCCTGCTCCTGGCGCGTCGCATGCGTCGGGTACGGCACAAGCATCATCGGCAGAGAGATCGCGGGGGACATCCGTGCGCAGCAAGTCACGATCCGGCAGACCCAGCAGATGGGGCGGATTCGCGAGACCCGGTTCCAGCAGACGTGCGATAGGCATCCTGGCCGCCGCCGCACTGGTCGCCGAGGCGGCGTTGACGCTCTCGGGCAGCGGCACGGCCGTGGCCCTGCCGGGCAGCGGGACCGCGAAGGCCGGCGCCGCGACGTCCGCGTCCGCCGCGGCCGACCGGCCGGCCAAGGCGCGGTACGGCGCGGCAGAGGCGAAGGACGCCACCTCGGCCCAGCTGACGGCGCGGCTGCAGAACCGGAAGATCGAGGTCCTGTCGGAACGTACGACCGACTCGACGACGTACGCGCTGCCGGACGGCAGCATGCGGACCGAGGCCTACGCGGGCCCGATCCGTGTGCAGGAGGACGGCGCCTGGCACGACATCGACACCAGCCTCGCCGACACCGGAGCCGATCTGGAGCCGCAGGTGGCCGCCGCGGACATCGCGGTGTCGGACGGTGGGGACACCGACCTCGCCTCGGTCACCAAAGGTGGCAGATCCTTCGGCGTCGGCTGGACGGACAAGCTCCCCACCCCCACCGTGAAGGACGCGACCGCCTCGTACGACCTGGGCGAAGGTCAGACCCTGACAGCGACCGCCCTGGCGCAGGGCTTCTCGGAGAACGTCACGCTGGGCAGCCGGCCGTCCGACAGGTCGGTCAGCTACCGGATCCCGCTGCACCTCAAGGGCCTGACGCTGGCCCAGGCCGGCTCGGGACATCTGCTGCTGAAGGACTCCGGCGGCAAACTGGTGGCCGAGGCCCCCGCCCCGATGATGTGGGACTCCTCCAAGGACCCCGCCTCGGGCGAGTCCGCGCACCAGGAGCAGGTCACGACGAAGGTCGAGACGGCCGACGACGGCACGCAGACGCTCGTCCTGACCCCTGACGCCCACTTCCTCGACACGGCGACCTACCCCGTCACCGTCGACCCGACCACCACGCTCGCGGTGACGACCGACACCTGGGTGCAGACGCCGGACTACACGGACTCCCAGGTCTCGTCGCAGGAGCTCAAGTCGGGCACGTACGACAGCGGCAGTGATGTCGCCCGCGCCTATCTGAAGTTCGATGTGTCGAAGTTCGCCGGGACGGACATCACGTCGGCGACGATGAAGCTCTACAACTACTACTCGTCGACGTGTTCGACGTCCGGCGCCGCGACGCAGGCCCGCCGGATCACGTCCTCCTGGTCCTCGTCCTCGGTCACCTGGTCCGCACAGCCGACCACGACCACGACGGGCGTGGCGACCAACACCGGCCACTGGGGGTACTCCTCCTCCTGCCCGGCGGCGTGGTCGAGCTGGAACATGCAGCCCATCGTGCAGGCCTGGGCGGACGGCTCCGCCAACTACGGAGTCCAGCTGCGCAGCGCCGACGAGACCGACCCGACGACCTGGCGCCGCTTCCGGTCGGCGAACTACACCACCTCCGGGTACGCCCCCCAACTGGTCGTGACCTACAACTCGTACCCGACGAAGCCGACTTCGGCTGCCGTGTCGCCGTCCGCCGTCAACGCGTACAGCGGCAAGCGGTACGTGACGACCTACACGCCGACCCTGTCCGCGAAGGTCTCGGACGCCGACGGCTCCACGGTCAAGGCGCAGTTCGAGATCACCAACGACCCGGCCTACGCCGACACCACCTACTCGTACACCGCCACCTCGTCCTCCGTGTCGTCCGGCGGCACGGCCACGCTGACCATTCCGAGCGCGAGTCAACTGGCCGCCGCCCACCTGCGGTTGAGGGTGCGCGGCTACGACGGCACGGACTACGGTTCCTGGTCGTCGTACGTGTACTTCGTGCCGAACGTCGCCAAGCCCGCCGTACCCACCGTCTCCTGCGACGCGTACCCCTCCGGTGTCTGGACGGACAAGTCCGACAGCGGCGCCACCTGCACGCTCGACACCTCCTCCAGCGACGGGCAGGGCTACGCGTGGGGACTGGACGACTCGGCTGTCCCCAACAAGGTGTTCGACACGGCCGACGGCAACGGCGGGGACCCGCTGACCGTCCACATCACCCCGGCCAACGGCTGGCACACCCTGTACGCCCGGACGATCGACTCGGGCGGCAACGTCTCCACCTCCACCACCTCCTACGCGTTCGGTGTGGGCAGGGCCGGTCTCGTCACCCCCGTCACCGGTGACACCACGGACGACGACGTGACCCTGTCGGCCACGCAGTCCGGGGCCTTCACCGGGGTGACGTACCAGTTCCGGATCGGTGACAGTGTCGGCTGGCAGCCCATCCCCGTCGCCGACGTGACCAAGGACGGATCGGCCGTGTCCTCCTGGCCGGTCTCCTTCGCCTCCTCCGCCAACCCCGCCGACCTCACCTGGGCGGCGACGAGCCAGCTCTCCGACGACGGCCCGGTGCAGGTGCGGGCGCTGTTCACGGACGGCACGAACACCTACGGCACCGACCCGGCCACGGTCACCATCGACCGCAAGGCCGACAACGCGCCCAGCAGCGCGGTCGGTCCGGGCTCCGTCAACCTGCTCACCGGCGACTTCGGCCTCGACGCGACGGACGTCGGCGCGTTCGGCGCGGCGATCACCCGTACCTTCTCCTCCCGCGATCCGCTGGCGGGGGCGGGCCAGAGCGGCCAGGTCGCCGTCTTCGGCCCCAACTGGACGTCGGGGATCACCGCGTCGACGTCCGACTGGACGTATGTGCGGCCGACGTCGACCACCTCGGTCGCCGTCATGGACGCCACCGGCGGCCAGACCGGCTTCACCTTGTCCTCGTCCGGTGCCTGGACCCCCGAGCCGGGCGCCGAGAACCTCACCCTGACCCTCGCCGGCGACACCTACACGCTGAAGGACACCGGAGGCAGCGTCACCACCTTCAGCAAGGTGGCGGGCACCGCGCCCACCTGGCAGGCGGCCACCTCGTACGCCGTGAGCAACTCCGGCGCGAACACCACGACCGTGGCGTCCCGCGCGGTCCATCTCGCCGACGGCGAGGTGCTCGCCGAGCCGCAGTACGTCATCGCGCCCACCAGCGCGGTGTCCGCCACGACCTGTGCGTCCGCCCCGTCCACGGCCGACTGCCGTGTCCTGGAGTTCGTCTACGCCTCCGGCACCACGGCGACGTCCTCGGCGCTCGGTGACTATGCGGGCCAGGTCAGCCAGATCAAGCTGTGGGCAACGGCCCCCGGCGGTTCGGCCGCGACCGCGACCCCCGTCGCCCAGTACGCGTACGACACCTCGGGCCGCCTCCGTGAGGCCTGGGACCCACGCCTGAGCACCCCGCTGAAGACGGCGTACACCTACGACAGCGCGGGCCGCGTGGCCACTGAGACCGATCCGGGCGAGCTGCCCTGGACGTTCACCTACGACAAGGTCGGCACCAACGGCGACGCGGGCGACGGCATGCTGCTGACCGCGTCCCGCCCGACCCTGAAGGCGGGCAGCGCCTCCGTCACCGACGGCACCGCCACCACCAGCGTCGTCTACGACGTCCCGGTCTCCGGAACGTCCGCGCCGAACCAGCTCGCCCCGGCCACCACCGCCACCTGGGGCCAGCACGACAACCCCGTCTACGGCGCGGCGGTCTTCCCCGCCTCCGCCACCACGCCGTCCTCGCACGACGGCAGCACGCTCGGCTCCGGCGCCTACACCACGGCGGCGATCTCCTACCTCGACGCCAACGGCCGCGAGGTCAACACCGCGGTGCCGGGCGGACATCTCGCGACCACGGAGTACGACAGCGACGGCGACGTCACCCGTGAACTGACCGCCGGAAACCGGGAGTTGGCCCTCGGCTCGACCACCAGCCGGGACCCGATCCTCGCGGGTGCGATCGCGGGGGCCGGCAGCCCCGCCCAGGCTGCCGACCTGCTGTCCACCGTCTCCCAGTACACGACCGGCACCGGCGGCGCCACGCTGCTCTCGGACGTCTACGACCCCCTGCACACCGTCACGCTCCAGCACACCCTGCCCGGCGGTACCAGCGACGCCGACCTGGCCGCAGGAACCGAGGTGCCGGCCCGTGCGCACACGGCGTACGCCTACGACGAGGGCCGCCCGAGCGGCGCCACCGTCTCCGGCCTGCTGACGTCGACCACCGTGGGCGCGGCCGTCACCGGTTACCCGGCCGACGGCGACACGACCAAGGACACCAGCACCTACGACTGGACGACAGGCCTGCCACTGACCGGTGTCACGGACCCGTCCGGACTCGCCCTGACCACCGCCTACACCTACGACAGCGACGGCAACCTGCTCACCAGCACGGGCGCTGACAAGAACGCCACCACACGGACGGTCACCACCTACTGGTCCGCGACCGGCTCCGGCACCTGCCAGGGCCGCCCCGAGTGGGCCGGCCTCACCTGTCGTGTCGCCCCGGGCGCGGCCGTCACCGGCGGCGGCTCCAACCCGTCGGAGCTGGTCACCAAGGCCTACACGTACGACCGACTCGGCGAGCCCGACACCCTCACGGAGACCGCGAACGGCTCGACCCGCACCACCACCTTCAGCCGTGACGCGGCCGGCCGCGTCACGAAGAAGGTCATCAGCGGCGGCCAGGGCACCGGCACCCCCGACACCACGTACGCCTACGACCCGTCCACCGGTCTGCTCGCCACCCAGACCGCCAACTCCCAGACGATCACCCACGCCTACGACAGCCTCGGCCGCCAGATCTCCTACGCCGACGGCTCCGGCAACACCACGACGACGGCGTACGACAGCCTGAACCGCCCGGTGACCGTCACCGACTCCGTGCCGTCCACCACGACGTACACCTACGACAGCACGACGGGCTACCCGGCGAAGGTCACCGACTCGGCGGCGGGCACCTTCACGGCCACCGCCTACGACGCCGACGGCGACCTGACCGCCGAGACCCTGCCCGGCGGCTACACCCTGACCCAGACCTACGACACCATCGGCTCCCCGACCGGCCGCACCTACACCGACTCGGCCGGCACCACCGTCCTCGACGACCAGGCCGACTACACGATCCTGGGCATGGAGTCCGGCCACGCCGAGAACAACGGCGCGTCCACCAGCACCGCCTACACCTACGACGGGGCGGGCCGCCTGACCGAGGCGCAGGACGACACCGGTGCGACCTGCACCACCCGTGCCTATACCTTCGCGTCGGCCACCAGCTGGGACCGTACGAAGCTGACGACGGACACAAGCACGGCGGACTGCGCCGACACGACCACCACGACGACCACGACCGCGACCCACACCTACGACAGCGCGGACCGCGTCACGGACACCGGCTACACGTACGACGCGTACGGCCGCACCCTGACCACCCCCGACGCGACACTCACCTACTACACCGACGACCTGGCCCGCAGCGAGGCGACCGGCACTGCCAAGCAGACCTGGGCCCTGGACGCGGCGCACCGGCAGGCGGTCACCGCCAACGCCACCAGCACGGACGGCGGCACCACCTGGACGAGCGGTACGACGGCGACCAACCACTACGCCGACGACACCGACAGCCCGACCTGGACCGCCGACTCCTCCGGCACGGTCACCCGCTCGGTCCCGGACGTGGGTGGCGCCCTGGGCGCGACGACGTCCGCGACGGGAGCGGTCACCCTCCAACTGGCGGACCTGCACGGTGACACAGCGGTCACCCTGGCCACGGCGACGACCACGGCGACGGCCTACTCCTACGACGAGTACGGGAACACCACCGCGGCGATCCGCTACGGCTGGCAGGGCAGCTCCCGACGGGCCAGCGACACTCCCACCGGCCTGACCCTGATGGGCCTGCGCCTCTACAACCCCACGACGGGCCGTTTCCTCCAGACCGACCCGGTCACGGGTGGCAGCGCCACCTCGTACGACTACTGCAACGGCGACCCGGTCAACTGCCAGGACCTGAACGGCCAGTGCCCCTCCTGGAAGCACCCGGTCAAGAAGAGTCTGTGCAAGGCGGCCGTGTGGGCCACCGAATACGGCATCGAGGCGGTCGGCGAGGTCTTCTGCGGGGCCGTGGCCACCGTGGCCTTCGCCCTGTGCAGCGCGATGGTCACCGGCCTGTCGTCGGCGGTGTCGTACTACGTGGAAACACGCTGGGACGGCGGCTTCTCCTGGGGTGAGGCGATCAGTAACTTCGTCATCGCCGCCTTCGCCGGCGGAGTCCTCGGGGGCGCGACCATGAGGTTCCTGAAAACCAGTACCGGAAAGACGTTCCTGCGCAAGGCGAGGTCGTTCATCGCCAGGGCCGCGGAGAAGGTCGAGAACAAGGTTGCCGCCAAGGTCGGCCTCCACCTTCACCTCACGGGGCTGGTGACCAGAATCACCAACGTCATCAAATCAAGGCTGGGTTAGGACCATGGAAAACGAAGAGAAGAAGAAGCGCGGGTTCTCGCTGTCGCGATTCGCCCTCATGCTCCTCGCCATCGCCCTCGCGCACTTCCTGACCGCGGTCGGCTTCGGTCACTCCGTCGCTGACGCGCTCTGGACGCTGGCCGAGGACGCGGCCATGGTGCTCGTCGTCGTCGCGGTCGCCGCCTACATCAGAACCCGGATGAGACGAAGGGAAGCCGGGGAACGCTGATCCCTGACAGCTCGACAGCCCTGTCGTCAGAGAGGCCGATCACCGCGTACCCCGGCCGGGGCACGCGGTGATCGGCCTCTCTGGCCGCTTCGTCCGCGGTCGTCCCACGGGAAGCCGGGCGGACGGGTGAACTAGGCCGACAGGTCGCGGCGCCGCAGACCGGCCGCCCCCGCCCCCACCAGCCCCACCGCAACCCCCGTGAGCACCAGCACCGGCGTCCAGCTCATTTCCCCGCCCGGCAGCTTCGGCAGATGCCCGAACGGTGACAGGTCCAGCACCCCCTGCGGTACGTCCAGCGCCGGTCCGATCCACCCGACCAGCAGGACGAACCCGGCAACTCCCCAGGCCGCGAAGGCCAGTTGGGGCCAGACCCCGTACAGCAGTACCGCCAGTCCGCCGACCACCCACACCGCCGGGACCTGCGCCAGGCTCGCCGCGAGGATCGGGCCCGCTCCCTCCCCGTAGCCGAGTGCCAGGCCGAGGCCGCTCAGGAGCAGGATCAGTACCGCGCCGCCGAAGGCGATCGCCAGGTGGCCGCCGGCCCAGCGCAGCCGTCCCACCGCGTTGGCGAGGATCGGCTCGGCCCGCTGGGAGGTCTCCTCCGTGTGCGGCCGGAGTACCGACGAGACGATGTACAGCGCCGCCAGCATGCCGAACATGCCGGCCATCGTGGCGAGGAACGCGTCCTCGATGCCCGACTGGCCGCCCATCCGCTCGATGATCTCCCGGGTTCTGGCGTTGTCGCCGACCAGGTCCGCCGCGCCCTTCGTCAGCCCGCCGAAGGCGACCCCGGCCGTGAGGAAGCCGATGCTCCAGCCGAGGACGGCGCCCCGTTGCAGCCGCCAGGCCAGCGCGCCCGCCGTGCCCAGGCGGCCCGTCGCCGGTCCCGGCCGGGTCGGGAAGAAGCTCATGCCGACGTCCCGGCGGCCCGCCAACTCGTAGGCCAGCCAGCCCTGTAGCGCGGTCGCGGCCACGAACAGGCCCAGCACCCACCAGCGTTCGTCCGCGAAGGGCCGTACGTTCTCCAGCCAGCCGATCGGTGAGACCCAGGTCAGCGGTGACGAGGCGTCGTTCGTCGCGGAGTCGCCCGCCGCGCGCAGCACGAACGCCACGCCGAGCAGGCCGCCCGTCAGGCCCTTCGCCAGCCGCGCACTCTCCGTGAACTGCGCGACGATCGCCGCGAGGGTGGCGAACACCGCTCCCACGCCTGCGATGCCCAGGCCCAGTGCCAGTGCCCCCGACGCACCCCGGCCGGCCAGGCCGCCCGCGATCAGCAGCGCGAGGACGGCGTCGGCGACCAGGGCGGTGAGCAGGGCCGCCGTCAGCGGGGCCCGGCGGCCGACCATCGCCGACGAGATCAGTTCCTGGCGTCCGCTCTCCTCCTCGTCACGGGTGTGCCGTACGACGACGAGCAGGCTCATGATGCCGGCGAGGATCGCCGCGTAGCCGCCGATGCGCCAGGCGGTGAGGCCGCCGATGGAGTCGCTGAACACCGGGCCGTACGTGGCCCGCAGTGAGCTGTTGGCGAGCATCTGGCGGGCGATGTCCGCGCGTTCGGCGGGGGTGGAGTAGACGCTCTCCAGGGAGCCCGGGAGGGAGAGGACCATCAGGGCCGTCACCGCGACCCACACCGGGATCATCACCCGGTCGCGCCGCAGGTTGAACGTCAACAGGGTTGCGGTACCGGCGAGTTGACGTGCACCGCCGGTCCTCCGGCCGGTCAGGGCCGACGTGATGGCGGTCAACGGGTCACCACTTCGTCCTGGTAGTGGCGCAGGAACAACTCCTCCAGTGTCGGTGGCGTCGACCTCAGGGCCCGTACGCCCGACTCCGTGAGCGAGCGCAGCACCGCGTCCAACTTGTCGGTCTCCACCTGTAGTCGCACTCGCTGCCCCTGTACGTCGAGGTCGTGGACACCGGGGAGCCCCGCCAACCCGTTCGGCGCGCCCGCCAGTTCCGCCGTGATGCTCGTCCGGGTGAGGTGGCGCAGGTCGGCGAGCGAGCCGCTCTCCACGGTCCGGCCCTTGCGGATGATGCTGACCCGGTCGCACAACTCCTCGACCTCGCTGAGGATGTGGGAGGAGAGCAGGACCGTACGACCCCTGTCCCGTGCCTCCTCCACGCAGGCCTGGAAGACCTCCTCCATCAACGGGTCGAGTCCCGAGGTCGGTTCGTCGAGGATGAGCAGGTCGACGTCCGACGCGAACGCCGCCACCAGCGCCACCTTCTGGCGGTTGCCCTTCGAGTACGTGCGGCCCTTCTTGGTCGGGTCCAGCTCGAACCGGTCGATGAGCTCCGCCCGGCGCCCCTTGTCGAGTCCGCCGCCGCGCAGCCTGCCGTACAGGTCGATGACCTCGCCGCCGGAGAGGTTGCGCCACAGGGTGACGTCGCCGGGGACGTACGCGATCCGGCGGTGCACCTCCACCGCGTCCGCCCACGGGTGCCGGCCCAGGATCCGCGCGGTGCCCGAGTCGGGGCGCAGCAGGCCGAGCAGGACCCGGATGGTGGTGGACTTTCCGGAGCCGTTGGGGCCGAGGAAGCCGTGCACCTCGCCGGTCTCCACGGTCAGGTCGAGACCGTCCAGGGCGTGCGTCCTGCCGAACGACTTGTGGAGTCCGGATACCTCGATGGCGGGGCTGGCCTTCGTCATGTTTCCGAACGTACGCTTACTTCAGAAATTTGTGAAGTTAAGGAAGTGTATGAATGACGGTTACACTCTGCGCATGACGACGGAACCGGAGCCGGGTGCGGCAGAGGGCGGGCGGGACCCCGAGGCGGTGTCCAGTTTCGTCGAGAGCTTCGCCGCCCAGCTCGTCGAGGCCGGGATGCAGCGCATGGCCGCCCGAGTCTTCGCCGCGCTGCTCGCCTCCGACGCCGGCGCCCTGACCTCGGCCGAACTCGGCGAACAGCTTCAGGTCAGCCCCGCCGCCGTCTCCGGCGCGGTGCGCTATCTCTCCCAGGTGCACATGGTCTCGCGGGAGCGCGAACCCGGCTCGCGGCGCGAGCGGTACCGGGTGCACAGCGACCAGTGGTACGAGGCGATCACCAACCGCGACGCCGTCCTCAAGCGCTGGGGACAGACCCTGCGTGTGGGCGTCGACAGCCTCGGCGTCGAGAGTCCCGGCGGCCGGCGCATCGCCGAGACGCTCGCCTTCTTCGAGTATCTGGAGGGCGAGCTCACCCAGCTGATGGACCGGTGGCGCGAGGAGCGGGCGAGGACCTTCGGGCAGGGTTCCTGACGCGAAGTGCGGTGCGTCGGGAACCCTGCCCGAAGGGTGTGCTCGATTCGTCGTGACCTCAACTCCCGTACGGCTACCGCTCCTTCGTCTCCTCCAGCACCGTCCGCCCCAGCAGCGCGTACCGCTCGGGGGCCCGGTGCTTCAGGTAGGTGGCGTAGCCGATGCCGCCCGCCGCGATCAGCGCGACCAGCCACGGCGTCGCCTTGAGGACGATCGAGCCCGACTCCGGGCCCGCCGCGACGCCCATGTTGGACACCAGGAGCACCACCACCGCGAGCATCGCCACACCGCCGATGAGCGGGGCGGTGAACGTCCGGAACCAGTGGCGGCTCTCCGGGTGGTTCTTGCGGAAGTAGGCCAGGACCGCGAAGGAGCAGACGGCCTGGACGACGAGGATCGCCATGGTGCCGAGGATGGCCAGCAGGACGTACGTACCCGTGTACGGGTCCTTGTGCGCGGCCCAGAAGCCGAGCAGCAGGAGGGCGCTGATGATCGTCTGGACGAGGCCCGCGATGTGCGGGGAGCCGTGGTCGGCGTGGGTGCGACCGATCGTCCGCTTGAGGGAGGGGAGTACGCCCTCGCGGCCCAGGGCGTACATGTAGCGGGCAGCGCAGTTGTGGAAGGCCATGCCGCAGGCCAGCGAGCCGGTGATCATCAGCCACTGCATGACGACGACCGCCCAGTGGCCGACGTAGTGCTCGGTGGGGTTGAAGAACAGGGCGAGGGGGTTCGAGGACGAGGCCGCCGCGACGGCCTCCTTCTCGCCGTTGCCCGTGATGGCCATCCAGGAGACGAAGACGTAGAAGACGCCGACGCCCAGGACGCTGATCATCGTCGCCTTGGGGATGATCTTCTTCGGGTCGCGGGACTCCTCGCCGTACATCGCCGTCGACTCGAAGCCGACCCACGACCAGAAGGCGAAGAAGAGGCCGAGTCCGGCGCTGGTGCCCTGGAAGGCGTTGACCGGGTTGACCGGGCCGAAGGTGAAGCCGTCGGGGCCGCCGCCGTGCAGGGCGACCGAGATCGCCATCGCTGCGAGGATCGTCACCTCGGTGCCGAGCAGGACGATCAGCAGCTTCTCGGCCACCGACACCCCGAACCACGTACCCGTGGCGTTGATCGCGAGCATGACGATCGCGAACACCCACCAGGGGACGCCGACGCCCGTCTGGTCCTTCACGGTCTCGGTCGCGAAGGTCGAGAAGATGCCGATCAGGGCGGGCTCGAAGACGACGTACGCGAAGGTGGCGAGCAGCCCGGAGGCCAGGCCGACCGTGCGGCCGAGGCCGTAGGAGATGAAGCCGTAGAAGGCGCCGGTGGACGTGATGTGCTTCGCCATCGACGTGAAGCCGACGGCAAAGATTGCCAGGACGACCATTGCGACCAGGTAGCTTGCCGGGGCGCCGATGCCGTTGCCGGACGACACCATGAAGGGCACGTTGCCCGTCATCGCGGTGATCGGCGCGGCCGTGGCGACAGCCATGAAGACCACGCCCAGCAGCCCGATCGCGTTCGGCTTCAGCCGGTGAACCGTGCCGTCGTCGCCGGGAGTTGCACCCGTACTCGTACCTTCCGCCGGGGCTACGCCCTCGTCCACTGCCATCGGGTGGCCCCTTCCTGGTTGCTTTTCCGCACACTGCCGGTGGGGTGGAACTCTGTAGCCCGAATGAGTCGGTCAAGGGTGTCGGGGCGTTAAATGTTTGTCAACCAGACCTTTAGAAATCTGGCGGCAACACGTGGCTCGTACGGTCGTCGCCATGAGCTCGTACACCTCCACCCTCGGCGGCCACCGCTACCGCTTCGACTCCCTCGCGCGCCTGCTCGCCGCCGCGAGCCCCGAGCGCTCCGGCGACCGGCTCGCCGGCCTCGCCGCCGACTCCGCGCAGCAACGGGTCGCGGCGCGCTGGGCGCTGGCGGAGGTGCCGCTGGCTCAATTTCTCGCCGAGCCGGTGATTCCCTACGAGGACGACGACGTGACCCGGCTGATCGTGGACACGCACGACCTGGCCGCGTTCGCGCCGGTGGCCGGACTGACCGTGGGCGGGTTCCGGGAGTGGCTGCTGTCGGAGGCGGCGGACGCGGCGGCGCTTGCCGCCGTGTCGCCGGGGCTGACGCCCGAGATGGTGGCGGCGGTGTCCAAGCTGATGGGGAACGCCGACCTGGTCGCGGTGGCGCGCAAGGTGCGCGTCGTGACCGCCTTCCGGTCGACGATCGGACTGCCCGGCCGGCTGGCCACCCGCCTCCAGCCCAACCACCCGACCGACGACCCGGCGGGCGTCGCGGCAGCCCTGCTGGACGGGCTGCTGCTCGGCTCGGGCGACGCGGTGATCGGCATCAACCCGGCGACGGACAGCCCGAGGGCGGTGCGGGATCTGCTGGAGTTGTTGGACGGGGTCATACAGCGGTACCAGATCCCCACGCAGTCGTGCGTGCTGTGCCATGTCACGACGAGTGTGGACCTGATGGAGCGGGGAGCGCCGGTCGACCTGGTCTTCCAGTCCATCGCGGGTACGCAGGCCGCGAACGCCTCGTTCGGGGTGACCCTGGGGCTGCTGGACGAGGCGTACGCGGCGGCGGGCGAACTGAACCGGGGGACGGTCGGGCGCAACGCGCTCTACTTCGAGACCGGGCAGGGCAGCGCGCTGTCCGCCGACGCGCACCACGGGGTGGACCAGCAGACGGTGGAGGCGCGGGCCTACGCGGTGGCCAGGCGCTACGACCCGCTGCTCGTGAACACGGTGGTCGGCTTCATCGGCCCCGAGTACCTCTACGACGGCCGCCAGATCCTCCGGGCCGCCCTGGAGGACCACTTCTGCGGCAAGCTCCTCGGCCTGCCCATGGGCCTGGACATCTGCTACACGAACCACGCCGACGCCGATGACGACGACGTGGCGACGATGCTCACGATGCTCGGGGTCGCGGGCGCGTCCTTCGTGATCTGCACACCGGGCGGCGACGACATCATGCTCAACTACCAATCCGCCTCGTACCACGACGCGTTGTACCTACGCGAGGTCCTCGGGCTGCGCCCGGCACCGGAGTTCGAGGCGTGGCTGGACGGCATCGGCCTGCTGGACGAGCGGGGAGCGATCCGGGACGTCTCCGGTACGGCACATCCGCTGACGGCGATCGGAAAGGAACTGGCGGCATGACGGATCGTCAACTTGCCTCTGTGGCAGATGACTTGACCATGTGGGCGGCGCTACGGCGGCATACGCAGGCCAGGATCGGTCTGGGCCGCGCGGGCTCGGCCCTCCCCACCCGCCACCGGCTGGAGTTGCAGGCCGCGCATGCCGCCGCCCGGGACGCGGTGCACTCGCCCTTCGAACCGGAGGTCGTCGCGGCAGGCCTGACGGGCGAACCGACGGTACGGGTACGCAGCGCCGCCGGTGACCGCCTCACCTACCTCCAGCGTCCCGACCTGGGGCGCCGCCTCGACGACATCGACCGTGCCCACCTCCCCGGCGGTGACTGGGACCTGGTGTTCGTGGTGGCCGACGGGCTGTCCAGCCGGGCGGTGCACGAGCACGCGGCGCCGATGGTGCGGGCGACGACGGCACTGCTGGACCCGGGTGTGCGGGTGGCCCCGGTGATCCTCGCCGAACAGGCCCGGGTGGCCCTCGGCGACGACGTGGCCCACGCGATGGGCGCCGCGATGGTGGTCGTCCTGATCGGCGAACGGCCCGGCATGTCGGCGGCGGACTCGCTGGGCGCGTATCTGACGTACGCCCCCCGGCCGGGTACGACCACGGACGCCGACCGCAACTGCCTGTCCAACATCAGGCCCCCACTGGGCCTGACGTACGAGACGGCGGCGTCGAAACTGGCGGCACTGATGGGGAGGGCGCGGGAACTGGGGCTGACGGGGGTGGGGCTGAAGGACGAGTCGGATTCGCTCGCGCCGCCCCTGCCCGGCCCGTCTTCGGGGGCGCTGCCCCCGAACCCCCGCTCCTCAAACGCCGGAGGGGCTGGATAGCCAGCCCCTCCGGCGTTTGAGGACGAACGCGTTCAGCGCGTTAGGGGGGCCTGGGGGCGCAGCCCCCAGGGATGGGACGGGTAGGGGCGGCGGGGGCGAAACCCTCCAGGCCAGATCTAGCCCGGCAACGTAAGCCCCCAAGCCCCCTCCCGCACCACCCACGTCCGCCGCCGTACAGGCCCGCTCACCAGCCCCGAGTCCGCCCGGTACCGGAAATCCGCCCCGGACACCGTCACCCGTACCCCCACCGCCCCCAGCGGAGACGCCTCCGCCCCCACCGACACCGGGCGGACCTCCACCCGGGCGCCCCCGGATACCCCCGGTGTCAGGGTCACCGCCTCCACCGGCTGGTCGAGGTCCACGAGGGTCACCCCGTCCACCTCGACGCGCAGCCGTGAGGGCCCGGGGCCGCCCGGCAGCGGGGCCACCCGGGCTCCCCGCGTCCCCCGGACCGGCCGTGCCGCCAGTGTGCGTACCAGGGACTGGCAGCTCCGCAGCCAGGGATGAGCCGCGGCCCCCGGATCCATGTCCACATCCACCTCGCCGGAGTCGTCGATGTCGGCCGGGCCTCGTCGCGCCGGAATGCGCACCGCGCCCACCACCACCCCGTCGCTGTCGTCGACGAGGAGGTCCAGACGGCGTTCGGCGCCTTCCAGGACGGCCCGCGCCGCGGCCACCGCGCCCGTGGGGATGCCGAGCGAGCGGGCGAGGGTCAGCACTCCGATCGCGCCCACCGGGACGACCGACAGTGCGCATCCGGCCAGTTCCCGCTGCCGGTGCAGCAGGGCCACCGTCCGCAGCAGGGCCCGGTCGTCGCCGATCACCACCGGGCGTCGGGAGCCTCTCCGGGCGAGCGCCCGAGCGAATTCCTCGGGCCCCTCCGGGAGGCACACTTTTGTTCTCGCACCCGCGCTGAGCACGTCTTTCGCGATTCGTACAGACTCGCCGTCCGTCTGCCGGGCGACCGGGTCGATGACCACGAGGAGCTGGTCGGAAGTCGCCACCTCGGTCATGCCTCGCTTCCTCGGGTAGCATCTTTGTGCAAGAGCCCCTTGCGCTATTGCGCCAGGGGCTTGGTCTATTCCGGGGCATCCGGGTCCGACGGGTTGCGGCCGACGATGGTCGCACGGTGTACGAGGCATGAGCTGTCAGCTCTGACACGTACGCCCCTGGCCTTGGACATGCCCCGCCCGGAAGGGGTGTACGCGCGTGCCCGCACTTGTGCTGCTCGGTGCTCAGTGGGGTGACGAAGGTAAGGGGAAGGCTACGGACCTGCTTGGCGGGTCCGTGGACTATGTGGTGCGCTACCAGGGCGGCAACAACGCCGGCCACACGGTAGTCGTGGGCGACCAGAAGTACGCCCTGCACCTCCTCCCTTCCGGAATCCTCACACCTGAATGCACACCCGTCATCGGCAACGGCGTCGTCGTCGACCCGTCGGTCCTGTTCTCCGAGCTGAACGGGCTGAACGAGCGAGGCGTCGACACGTCCAAGCTCCTGATCAGCGGTAACGCTCACATCATCACCCCGTACAACGTGACCGTCGACAAGGTGACGGAACGCTTCCTCGGTAAGCGGAAGATCGGCACGACGGGGCGCGGTATCGGTCCGACCTACGCCGACAAGATCAACCGGGTCGGCATCCGGGTCCAGGACCTGTACGACGAGTCGATCCTGACCCAGAAGGTCGAGGCGGCGCTGGACGGCAAGAACCAGCTCCTCACCAAGGTCTTCAACCGCCGGGCGATCGAGGCCGACCAGATCGTCGAGGAACTCCTCACCTACGCGGACCGGCTCAAGCCGTACGTCGCCGACACCGTCCTGGTCCTCAACAAGGCGCTCGACGACAACAAGGTGGTCCTCTTCGAGGGCGGCCAGGGCACGCTCCTGGACATCGACCACGGGACCTATCCCTTCGTCACGTCGTCCAACCCCACCGCCGGTGGCGCGTGCACGGGCGCGGGCGTCGGCCCGACGAAGATCAGCCGGGTCATCGGCATCCTCAAGGCGTACACGACCCGCGTCGGCGCCGGCCCCTTCCCCACCGAGCTCTTCGACGAGGACGGCGACGCGCTGCGCCGCATCGGCCACGAGCGGGGCGTCACCACCGGCCGTGACCGGCGCTGCGGCTGGTTCGACGCGGTCATCGCCCGCTACGCGACCCGCGTCAACGGCCTGACCGACTTCTTCCTCACCAAGCTCGACGTCCTCACCGGCTGGGAGGAGATCCCGGTCTGCGTGGCGTACGAGATCGACGGCAAGCGCGTCGAGGAACTCCCTTACTCCCAGACCGACTTCCACCACGCGAAGCCGATCTACGAGACCCTCCCCGGCTGGTCGGAGGACATCACGAAGGCCAAGACGTTCTCGGACCTCCCGAAGAACGCCCAGGCGTACGTGAAGGCCCTGGAGGAGATGTCCGGGGCACCGATCTCGGCGATCGGGGTCGGGCCGGGGCGCACGGAGACGATCGAGATCAACTCGTTCATCTAGGGCGGAAGAACCGCTGAGAACGGCTGAGAACGGCTGAGGGGCACCCCCGTCCGGGGTGCCCCTCAGCCGTTCCGCCGTTTCCGGGGTCAGCTCTCGTCAGGAGGTGCCTGGAACCCGGCGGTGTCGAGCTCGCAGCCGAAGGGGTCGGGGATGTAGAGCTTCTCCCCGAACGGCTTGGTGAGACGGGACTTGTAGCCGTGCTCGTACGGCTCCAGGAACAGGCTGGCCTCTTCCTCCTGCATGTCGAGGACCAGGTAGACGGGGACGCCTGCCTTGGCATAGACCTCCACCTTGTCGGTCAGATCGTCGATCCGGGTGGAGGGGGAGGTCAGCTCGGCGACGAAGGAGAGGCCTTCGCCGTCGAGGCGGTTGCTGTCGGTCTCCAGCGCCCGCTCGTGTGCGGCGTGGATGTCCGGTCCGTACGCACGCTCGGCGCCCGGGAAGACGAACAGAAGGGGTGACGAATCGATGAGGTGACCTTCGGGGAGGTATTCCTCAAGCTGCCGGCGCACCAGTTTCATGACGCGGGAGTAGTACCCCTTGGACCACGACGACACGACGATGTTCCCCTTGATGATCTCGGGCTAGTAGCCGTCCGGCACGTAGAGCCTGTCGAGGGCGTCCAGCAAGCCCTCGAAGCTGGCGGGATCCGTGCAGCTTGTCGCGATCGGTCGCTCTGTCGTCGACGTCATGACGCGCCTTTCCCCTGAGACGGACCAGCTGCCACTCAGCGTAGTCAAGCGTGCGCTGAGAGGCAGCCGGTTCTCTCGATCCCTCAGGTCCACCGGACCTTGGGGCTTGGGTACTCAGCTCGTGAAGATGAAGTACTTCCACGCCCCGTGCGTCGTCGTGTTCACGTTGTCGCCCGAGGCCTGGGCGCCGTCGATGTACGACGAGCGGATCCGGAAGCGGAAGCCGATGTCGTGGGTGCCGCCCAGTTCCACGCGGGAGATGCCGGCCGAGTCCAGGGCGAAGTACTGGGAGCCGCCGTCGTACCAGGTGCCCTCGTAGAAGTACTCGATCTGGAGGCGCTGCTGGCGGTGCGGGTACGCCGTCATCGACGTGGTGAACAGCGGGACCGTGGCCTGGTGGAAGTAGGCGTAGGTCTGGCCGTACACGTTCTTGTTCTTGTACTGGCGGCTGATCGACGTCGACACCTTGACCTTGGTGTAGACCGTGCTGGCCACCGTCTTCGGCGCGTAGCGCGAGTCGCCCGTGAAGCGTGCCGTCAGGCGGGTGTCGCGGGTGAGCTTGTACGTGGCCGAGAAGTCGCCGTTGCTGTTGACCGTGCCGGCCTTGACCAGCTTGTTGGGCCGGTCGGAGCCGTACGGGTCGGCCCAGATCTCGACCTTGCGGTTCTTGTACGTCTTGCCGAGGTGCGCCGTGAACTTGACGCTCTTCGCGTAGTCGTACGTCTTCTTGTTGTTGGAGAGGCGGAGTGTGGTCGCCGCGCGCGAGACGTCGACCGTGTCCGAGCCGGAGGACGCCAGGTGGTCGGCGTCACCCGCGTACGACAGCGTGTACGTCACCTTGCCGCCGGCCGGCGGGCTGTTGGTGAAGGAGAACGTGCCGTTCGCCGCGACCGTCGCCGTGCCGATCTTCCGGCCGCTCGGGTTGTCCAGGTCCTTGCGGGTGATCGTCAGCTTGGTGCCCGCCGGGACGGCCACCTTGCTGGTGAGCTTGCCCTTGACCGTGAGCTTCTTCGTACGGTCGGACTTGGCGGGGGCGGTGACGGAGACGCTGGTGACGGCCTTCGTCGGGTTGTTCAGGATGCGCAGGTCGTAGCTGTTGTCCTGGTCGGCGGCCGTCACCGCGAAGAGGCGGGACCGGTCCGGTGCCCAGCCGAGGCCGGCCGTGGAGAGTCTGCCGGTGCTGCCTCCGTTGATGAGGTCGTAGTCCCGGACCGAGGCCGCGCGGCCCGGCTTGTAGACGTTCAGGCCCTGGCCGAAGTACGTGTCGTTGCCCGCGGCGACCGTGCCGTCGGGGGCGACGGCCACCGCGTTGGCGGACCCCGCGGTGTTGGAGTACTTGCCGTCCGACGTGAGGTCGGAGGTCTTGTACGTCACGTGGTTGTACGGGTCCTGGGCGGCCACGACGACCCGTCCGCCGTCCGGCGTGACCGAGAGGTCGCGCAGTTCGCTGCCCGCGACGGTCTTGCGCGCGGTGGCGGTCGCGGTGCCCGACGAGACGTCGTACACGCCCAGCTCGGACCAGGCCAGACCGGGCAGGCCCGCGACCAGGCTGCCCGAGCCCGGCGCGGCGTCCAGCAGGGGAGCGGCGCTCCACGGCTTGGCCGCGTCGGCGTCCAGGGTGACCTTGTGCTCCGGGTCGGTCAGGTCGACCGAGCCGATGTTGCCGGTGCCCGGGGTGCCGTATCCGAACCACAGCTTGCCGCCCGCGACGGCCACGGACTGGGGGTTCACGTCCCCCGTCGGGTACTGCGCCGACACCGTGACCGTGGCCGCGTCGATGGCGACGATCGCGTCGCCGGTGGTGCTCGGGGCATCGGGCACCGCCGCGTACAGCGTCTTGGAGTCGGCGGACAGCTCCAGGCCCTTGACGCCGCGCAGGTTGGACACCTCTGCGACGAAGTTGCCCCGGTAGTCCAGGGCGACGACCCGGCTGCTGACCGGATCGCTGACGAAGACCCGCTGGTGAACGCCGTCCACGGCGATGGCACCGAACGAGTTGATGCCCAGGTTCAGCTGATCGTCCGCCATGGCGGTGCCCGCGACGCCGGTGGTGAGCGCGACGGAACCGAAAGTGAGTGCGACCGCAAGTGCGGTCGAGAGAGTGCGTCTGTGCACGATGGTTTCGAACCCCCCGGTACGAAAGTGCCCCGCAGTGGGGCCACTTGGTCTCTGTGTGGAACAAGTGAAGAGCAGCGTAGGTCACACCACTGACAGAAGGTTCACACGGGGTTAACGGGGTGGGTGGGAGTCCCGCTTTTCGGTGGAATTGACCGGGACATGGCCTGTCATGGCCTGTTCTTGGTTCCTGGCGGGCCCGTGTGCCGCCACGATCTACGCGTGTAGCCACCCGCCCGCTGTCCTCTGCCGCTCAGTCGTCCCAGCTGCCCAGGAGTCCCGCCCATGCCCATATCGCCCATGAACCGCCGTCAGTTCATGCACAAGTCGGCCGTCACCGGCGCCGTCGTGGCAGCCGCCGGATCCGTCGCGGCAGCGCCCGCGCAGGCCGCCGACCGTGCCGACAGCGCGCACTGCAAGCCGCCCCGCACCTGGTCCTTCTCCATCCTGGGGACCACCGACCTGCACAGCCACGTCTTCGACTGGGACTACTACACCGACGCCGCCTACACGGACAAGGCGGGCAACTCGGTCGGTGTCGCCCGCGTGGCCACCCTCATCAAGCAGCAGCGCGCGGAGAAGGGCGAGGACCACGTCCTGCTCGTCGACGCGGGCGACATCATCCAGGGCACGTCACTGGCGTACTACTACGCGCGCGTGGACCCCATCGACGGCTCTGGCACCAAGGGCAAGCGGGCGCCCGAGCACCCGATGGCCGTCGCCATGAACGCGATGCGCTACGACGCAGCCGCCCTCGGCAACCACGAGTTCAACTACGGCATCGACACCCTCCGCAAGTTCGAGAGCCAGTGCAGGTTCCCGCTCCTGGGCGCGAACGCCCTCGACGCGAAGACGCTTCGGCCCGCCTTCCAGCCGTACACCGTCAAGCGCATCCGGGTCCCCGGCGCACCGGACATCAAGGTCGGCATCCTCGGCCTCACGAACCCCGGAATCGCCCTGTGGGACAAGGACAACGTCGCCGGGAAGATGACGTTCACGGGTCTGGTCGAGCAGGCGAAGAAGTACGTCCCGCGCATGCGCGCCCTCGGCTGTGACGTCGTCTTCCTCACGGATCACTCGGGCCTGGACGGCAGTTCGTCGTACGGGAACGAGCTGCCGTACGTCGAGAACGCGTCGAACCTGGTGGCGGAGCAGGTGCCCGGGATCGACGCGATCCTCGTCGGGCACACCCACACCGAGGTGTCGTCGTACACGGTGACGAACAAGGCGACCGGCAAGGACGTGGTCCTCTCGGAGCCGTACTGCTACGGCATGCGCCTGACCGTCTTCGACTTCGAGCTCGAACTGGAGCGTGGTCAGTGGAAGGTGACCAGCACGAAGGCGAAGACGCTCAACAGCAACGCCGTCGCGGAGGACGAGCAGATCACCAGGCTGCTCAAGGCCGACCACGATCTCGTCGTGAAGTACGTCAACACGGCTGTCGGCACGTGTACGGCGGATCTGTCGGCGGCGGAGGCGTGCTGGAAGGACGTACCCGTCATGGACTTCATCCACCAGGTCCAGATGGCCACCGTGGCAACCGGCCTGTCGAGCGCGGATGCCGCCCTTCCGCTGATCTCGGTCGCCGCGCCCTTCAGCCGTAGCGCCGACATCCCCAAGGGTGATGTCAGCATCCGCGATGTCGCCGGGCTCTACATCTACGACAACACCCTGTACGGCAAGAAGCTGACGGGTGCCCAGCTCAGGGACTACCTGGAGTTCGCGGCGAAGTACTACCACCAGGTGCCGGCGGGCACGGCCGTCGACACCGCGACGCTGACGAACGCCAACAACTTCTGGGACTACATGTACGACACGGCCGCCGGTGTCGAGTACGAGATCGACATCGCGCAGGCGGAGGGTTCGAGGATCAAGAACCTTTCCTACAAGGGTACTTCGGTCACGGACGACCAGGTCTTCGTGGTGGCGGTGAACAACTACCGCGCCAACGGGGGTTCCGGCTACCCGCACATCGCCGCCGCCGACATCGCGTACAGCTCGACGAACGAGATCCGCCAGCTGATGATCGACTACGTGACGACGAAGGGGACCCTGAACCCCGCCGACTTCGCGGTCACCAACTGGAAGCTGACGCAGGGCGGTACGGCGGTGTTCCCCGCCTGACGTCTGTGCCCCGGCCCCGATCGGGCCGCTGACGCCGATGGGTACCCGCTCCGGCGAGGGCGGGTACCCATCGGCGTCAGCGGTGTCGAACTGGCCCTACGCGCGGCGCCGCAGCCGCGTGTAGGCGGCCAGGGAGCCTCCGGCGAGCACGAACGCGGTGCCGCCGAGGGACAGTGCGAGCGTGCCGCCGTTGTCGCCGCCGGTGCTGGCCAGTTGGGTGCCGGTGTCGGCCGGAGAGCCGACGGGCGGGGTGGACGCGGTGGATGTGGGCGTGGGAGTGGGCGTGGGCGTGGCTGCGGTGGGGGAGGCGCTGCCGGTCGGGCCCGGGGCCGTTGTGGTCGGGCTCGCGCTCGCGGACGCCGACGCGCTCGGCGTTGCCGACTGGCCGGCGGTCAGTTTCACCTGGGCGGATGCGGTGCCCACGTAGGTGCCCCGGAAGGGGACCCGGCCCTCGTTGACGATGACGCTCTGGGTCAGGGTGGTTCTGCCGAGGGGAGCGTTCGCCGCCCAGGTGACCCGTACCGGAACGGTGCTGCTGCTGCCCACCGGGGCCGTGTGGTCGTGGCCGCGCAGGTAGTGGCCGAACGTGTCGGACTCGGCATCGGCGACAACCGGGTTCAGCGTGACCCAGCCGCCCTCGCGGAACACCTGCACGGTGGCGTACCGGTCGGTGAACAGGACGCTGCCGAGGTTGACGTAGTCGGACGCCGTCGTGTTGGAGAGGGTCGCCTCGAACTCGACGGGCGCCCCGCCGGGCACGGCCGTCGCGGGTACGCCGGTGAGGCCGGCGGACAGGCCCTGGACGGCGACGGTCCGGACGTCACGGTCCTGAAGGACCCAGGAACCGTCCGCGGCGCCGACGGAGGAGGTCAGCTCGACGGATCTGGTGCCCCCGTCGCTGTTCCCGTTGTGCGGCTCGCCCATGGGCAGCCCGAGGCGCAGGTGGAGGAGTCGGCTCTCGCCGGGACCGAGGGTGATGGTGAGCGGCAGCGCGCCCTGGAACGAACCGCTGCGGTACTCCAGCGTCACCTTCTCCCAGGCACCTTCGTCCGTGCGGTACCAGATGGCCAGGCCGTTCTCCGGCATGCCGGCGCCGGCGTCCGCGACCAGGTTGAGGAAGACGTCCTCCGACTCGGTGGCGGAGGTGTTGGTGATCTTCTCGGTGAACCCGACCGGCTGTCCGGCCAACCCCACCCCGGCGGGCCCGTCCACGGTCAACTCGGTGTGGCAGCAGGCCTGCGAGGGCCCGGCCGACGGAGTCGGCGTTCCCGGCCCGGCCCACACGGCGGGCGCGGTCGCGGCCACCGCGCCCAGCGAGATCAGCATGCCGGCCGCCCCCATGGCGAGTGGACGACCGATATGGATGGTGCGAAACATGAATCCCCCCGGATTCGCTGAAGGTGTGGTGCGAGGCGCGGTGCGGTGAGGTGCGAGAAGGGGTGCGCGGGATGCCGCAGCACCGGTTCCCATGTGGCCGACCCGTACGTCAAGGCAGGGAGTGAGCCTATGCGCTTGTAAGACGCTGCCGGGACCGGATGGTTGCCGGAGAATTGGCAATTTATCCGGATTCGATGGCTCCGTGACCAGGGTCGATGCCGAACGGGGCCTGGCCGACCCGCGATTGGGCGGCACCTTCACTTGCGCGAGTCGGGAGACGCCGCGCCCGTGATCGACGCCTGCCGCTGCCGCTGCTGCCTCCGCCACCGGGCATTGGCGGAGGCCGCCCTAAAGAAACGCTTGCGTTTCGATGCGGACCACCGTAGCTTGTCGGTACGAAACCGTTTCGTATCGATGGGAATATGTGATGACGAGCTCCCCAGTACTCCTGGCCGTCGCCCTCTCCCTCGTTTCCGCGCTCTGCTACGCCACGGCCGCCGTGGTTCAGGAGCGGACCGCGGCCGGAACGGTGAATCTGCGCGGGGCGCTCGCCCGGGGCTCCTGGTGGGGAGCGGTTCTCCTCAACGCCGCCGGCGCGCTGCTGCACGTGGTCGCGCTGCGGTACGGCCCGCTGAGCCTCGTACAGCCGCTGGGCGTACTGACCCTCGTGGTGGCGGTGCCCCTGGGCGCGCTGGTCGCCCGCCGCCGGACCTCGGGCACGCAGTGGCGCGGCATGGCTCTCACGCTCTTCGGGCTGACGTCGCTGCTGACGGTCACCGCCTCGGGGAGCGGGCCGGACCGCACCCTGAGCACGACCGGGGTTCTGCTGGTCGCGCTCGCCGCAGCCGCCGTCATCGCGGTGCTCGTACGCCTGGCCTCGGGTCGCTCGGCTGCGGGCGGCCTGGCTTTCGCGGCGGCCTCCGGCATCGCCTCCGGGGTCGGCTCCACGCTGGCCCAGAAGCTCGCCGTCGGGGTGGGGATGTCGTGGAGCGCGGTGGTGCTCGCGGTCCTCACCGTCGGGTTCGCCGCGGGTGGGCTGCTGCTCGCCCAGAAGGCGTACGGCAGTGGTCTCGGCGGCCCGCTCGCACTCCTCACCCTCGTCAATCCGGTCGCCGCGTCAGCCATCGGAGTCACCCTGCTCGGCGAGGGCTTCCAGTACGGCGCGACCGGCGCCCTGCTCGCCCTCGCGGGCGGGGTGACGGCCGCACGCGGCGTGGTCCTGCTCAGCCGGCCCCAGACCCAGACCCAGACCCAGACCCAGACCCAGACCCAGACCCAGCCCGGGCCGCAGCTCGAACGTCCCGTCAGCCTCGACGTGCGCGTACCTCACCTGCGGCCCACCCGGATCCTCACCGGCACGAGCCGGGCGGCCTGAAATGGAGAACACGAAGATGACGACGACGACCGCGACCGCAATGCCCGTGACGATGGTTCAACTGCGTCCGACGGCAGCCGTACGCCCGGCGGAACTGGTGGACGTGCCGGCGGTGGTGCGCATGATCGCGTCGCCCCGGCCCTCGTCCTTCGGCGACTTCGTCGCTCCGGACTGGGCGCGGGCACAGAGCGCCATGCGGCTCGTGCTGGCCCACTACGCCCTCGAAGAGGGCCGGATATGGGTGGCCGAGCGGTCGGACGGCGGCCTCCTCGCCGCTGCCGTCTGGCTGCCGCCGGGGGTCGGGTCCGAGCCCCCCGACACCCGCTTCAGCAGCCTGCTCGCCCGTGAGCTCGCCACCGGCCCGGAGGACTGCCCGGCCCTGCCGATGCTGCCGATGTGGCTGAAGGGCGTGGGACCCGACCTGCCCCACTGGAAGGTGTTCATCGTCGGCGCGCTGGACGACACCAGCGCCTGGGACCACACCGTGGCCGCCGACCTGCTGGCCCCGGGTCTGCGTGCCGTGGACGACCAGGCCGCGACCGCCGTCGCGATCACGACGTCCCCCCGCCACGGGGACCAGCTGCGGTCACTGGGGTTCCGCGGCCCGCAGGAGACCCGCCTCGGGCCGGGTGCGCGCGGATGGCTGACGACCCGTCACCCGGTGGGCGGCGTAAGCAGGTTGAGCGCCTGACGGGGTCGGAGTCCCGTCACCGGTCTTCGCGCGGCGGCTCGGCGCTGCCGCCCGAGGGTGTCGCGGGTTTCGTGTGGAGGACTTCGCGGGCCTGTTCCGCGGCGCGGACGGTGCTCTCGGAGACGAAGTCGAGGAAGCGGGCGATGTTCTCCAGACGGGCGGCGGCCGGGGTGCCGGAGCCGAGGACGCCGACGCCCTGCTGTGCGATCCCGACGATCTGGGCGATGGCGCGGGCGCTGGCCAGCATCGACTCGTACCAGACGTCGTCGTCGACGACATAGCGCTCGCGGCGGCGTTCGCCCGCTTCCCGGCGGACGAAGCCCTGGCTCTCCAGGAACGTGATCGCCTTGGACACGGACGCCGGGCTGACGTCGAGGCGCTGGACGAGTTCGGCCGCGGTGAGGCTGCCGGAGTCGGTGAGGGTGAGGCAGGACATCACCCGGGACATCATCGTGGGCATGCCCGACGCCGTGAGGACGGTGGTGAACACTTCCTCGTATTCGCGTACGGCCTCGGCGTCACGCCCGTAGGCGGGCGCCGGCGCCTGCGGCCCCCGGGGTGCGGTGGTCCTGCGTCGGTGGGCGCGGCGTTCGGTGGCGCGGTGGGCCGCCTCGGCGCGGTAGGCGGTGGGGCCGCCGTTGCGCATCACCTCACGCGTGACGGTGGAGGTCGGGCGTTCGAGGCGTCGGGCGATCTCCGCGTAGGCGAGGCCGTCGGCCAGCCCCAGCGCGATCTGCTGACGTTCGGGCTGGCTGAGCCTGCCTCCCGGCATCGCGGTCTCCTTCGTGGTTCTTGTCGGTCCCGGCCGGTGCGAGTGTAGCGTTCGCTTTCAATTCATTGCAACAGACCCGGATGCTGGTGTTGCGTTAGACCCCATTCCATTGCAATGATTTGCCTGCTTTCACCTGCGGTTATGTCAATAACACGCAACAGGCTCATTGATGAAATGGCGAACGCAACGTAGCTTTTCCATTGTTCGAAACAACAGATTCGAAGCTCTGGGAGAGCATGATGCAGAAGTTCGACACCCCCGCCCCGGTCCTGGCCGTCCTCGACATCCCCGCGGGCCGCATCCGGTTCATCGCCGCCGACCGCGCCGACACCACCGTCGAGGTCCTGCCCGTCGACGCCTCGTCGAGCCGCGACACGAAGGCGGCGGAGCGGATCACGGTCGCCCACGACGACGGCGTCCTGCGGATCGAGGCCGCACCGGCGAAGAACCGCGTCCTCGGCCAGTCGGGCTCCGTCGAGGTCACCGTCCAGCTCCCGGCCGGCTCCCGCGTCGAGGCGAAGGCGGCCAGTGCCGAACTCCGGGGCGTGGGACGCCTGGGTGACGTCACCTACGAGTGCGCGCAGGGCACGGTCAAGCTCGACGAGACCGACGGCGCCCGCCTCACCCTCCAGTCCGGCGACATCACCGTCGGCCGCCTGGGCGGCCCCGGCGAACTCCGCACCCTCAAGGGCGACCTGCGCGTCACCGAGGCCGTACGCGGCACGGTCACCCTGCGCACCGAGGCAGGCGAGATCTCGGTCGGCGCAGCCCGCGGAGTCTCGGCGACCCTCGACGCCGGCACCGCCTACGGCCGTATCGACAACGCACTCCAGAACACCGACGGCGCCGCCGCCCAGCTCAACATCCACGCCACCACCAACTACGGCGACATCACCGCCCGCAGCCTCTGAACCGGCGGAACCTTGGTTCGGCGACACGGGCGGTACAGGGGGTACGGGCGGTGCGGGCGGTACGGGATGCGGCCAACGGCCTCTCAGGCCAGTTTCCCGCTCCTGCGGCCTGCGCCGATGCCTGCCGTCTTGGGGCCACCCGCTCGGCTGCCGGCGGTGGCCGGGGAGGCGGCGGGCCCCGGGTCCAGGGCGTCGCGGACGGCGGTCAGGATGTCCTCGGTGCTCGCGCCGAGCGCACGGGCCGCGGAGGTGAAGTCCCGCGCCAGAGTGGTGAGTTGGTCGGCGTCGTGCGCGTACGGCCCGGACGGGAGGGCCGCGACCCGGGTGCCCGCGCCACGGCGGGTGCGGATCAGCTCGGCGGCCTCCAGCTCACGGTAGGCGCGGGCCACGGTGCCCGGCGCCAGCCCGAGGTCGGTGGCGAGCTGGCGCACGGTCGGCAGGCGCTCGCCCGTGACCAGTCGGCCGGTGCGGATCAGCGCGGCGAGCTGGACGCGGATCTGCTCGTACGGCGGTACCTGGCTGGTGGTGTCGACGCGGACGGCGGGGTCACTCATCGTCGTACGTCCCGTCTTTGGCCGTCCTGTCCACGGCCGTCTCGTTCTCGACCGCGCGGGGGGCGACCACGGTGACCAGGGACCAGGCGACGGTGAACAGGTTCAGCAGGGCCAGAGGGTAGAACATCCAGAAGGTGAGGGCACCCAGCACGCCGGCACAGCCCGTCTCCGTCAGCGAGACGGTGACCATCAGTACGGCGTACAGCTGCTGGCTCGACACCAGCAGGCCCCAGGCCCCGGTGACCGCCCAGGCGCGGTCACGGCGCTGCTGCTCCTCGCCCGGGCCGTGGGCGATGCGGCGCAGAGCCCAGACACAGGTGGGGGTGGCGACGGCGAGGGCGCCGAACATCGGGAGGCTGTAGTACAGGCCGGGCCAGGGGCCGAGGGGCGCCCGCATCCCGTTGCAGGTGACGTGGACGACCTTGCCCGTGCTGAACACGCGGTCGGGGTCGACGGAGGCCGTGGCGGCCGCGATCACCAGCAGGGCGACGAGAGAGACGCCCTGGAGGGCGATCAGGGGGCCCATGTGCGGCGGCACATGATCTCTGACCAGGCGCGGGGCGAGACTCGCGGTGCGTACCGCCTCCTGGGGGCGCAGGGTCAGGGCGTCGGCGAGCAGGACACCGGCCACCGCGCACAGACCGAAGGCCGTGATGCAGAAGACGACGCGCTGCTCGAACTCGACGTCCCCCAGGGTGGACAGGGCCTGCGCGACCACGAGGCCGATGGCCAGACCGGACCAGCGGGCGTAGTACTCGGCGTGGTCGAGGAACCGGGCCTGGAGCGGGGCGGTGTCGAGCATGTCGAGCATGTGGAGATCCCCCCAGATCATCTTGTATCAAGCGGTGGGTACAAGATGCCTCGGCCGGGATCTTGTGTCAAATGCTCGATACAAAAGGGGACTTGGGCGAGGCGGGGACTTCGGTAGGGCGGGCACGACGCGACCGCTCGACGCCGCGGTGAGGTTCCCGGGCGTCGAGCGGTCGCGGCGGAGCGTCGGAGTGACCACTCAGGGGTGCCGGAGCAGCAGAAGGCGTCAGAGGCCTCAGGGGTGCCGGAGCAGCAGAAGGCGTCAGAGGCCTCAGGGGCGTTGCATCACTCGGTCCACGACGCCGTGGGCGACCAGATAGGACCACTGCTCGTACGTCGTCCCTCCCTCTGTGCGCTGGTCGCGCATACCGAGGTACTGATACGTCTTCGCGTCGAAGACCAGCACCTGTGCGCCGCCCCCCCGGGGCATGTTGGGATCGACGTACTGGATGCCGACGCCCGGGCGGCCCGCCGCGTCCGTCCGGCCCGGCAGCACCTTGATGCCGGGGACGGTGGCGAGTGCCTCGAATGTCGCGGCGCGCAGTCCCTTCGGCAGAACGGGCTTGCGGAGCAGGCCGGAGAGGCCGAACTGGACCAGCGGCCACTCGGAGGCCCTCAAAGGCCGGTCGGGTTCCGGATTCCCGAGGAGGTTGCGCAGCGCGAACGGCAGCTTGACAGGGTCGGTGGGCAGTTGCTTCAGCTCCGACCACCTGTTCGGCGGCCAAATGCTCTCCCCCGGCTCGAACGGCGGGTCCCAGACGCCATCGCCCAGCTCGCTGAGGTACGACTTCTTGGAGCCGTCGACCGAGCTCCAGCTCTCGTCGACGTATGTCTTGGTGCGGCCGCCTCCGACCGGGGTTTCCTTGATGATCTCCTTGCTGTAGATGAACTGGTCATCGCGTGGCGCGATCGGCTTTTCGAGCCTGCGTTCCTCGGCCGCAGCCCCTCGCAGCACGGTGGCCGCGCTCACCGTCTGGGTGGGGGGCGAGGCCCCCGTGTTCTGGGCGACCACCACAGTCGCGGTGACCGTCGCAGCGGCTACGGCGGCCACCGCGACCCGCAGCAGCGGACGGCGGCCGATGGTCGTGACCGCGCCGGGCTCCCGCATCGCCTGGTGCAGGCGGAAGCGTGCACGGGTACGGGCGGCATCCGTGAGAGCAGGCGCGCCCGCGTCCCACTCCCTGAGGAGCTTGAGTTCGTTCATCGCCGGAAACCTCCATCGTCTGATTGCCCGGATTCCTCTTGGAGAGCTGTTGGATCAGCTCCGCCCAATGCCTCGCGAACCTTTCTGCGGGCCCTGTGCAGCCGCGACCTGACCGTCCCCACCGGTACGTTCAGGGCGCGCGCGACCTCCTCGTAGCCGAGGTCGGCCCAGGCGACCAGCAGCAGGACGTCCCGATGACGGGCGGGCAACCGGGCCAGCGCACCGGCGAGTTCACGCCCTACCGCCTGTGCGCTGACCCGCGCCGCCACCTGGTCCGCGACCGTCTCGTCGGCCCGGCCGCCGCCGGTGCCGTCCGGAGGCAGCCGTCCGAGCGCCCTCAGCCTCCGGGCCTCGGCACGCCGGTGGCGGCTGATGAGGTTGGTCGCGATGCCGAACAGCCACGGACGGGCGCCGGCCTGCCCCGTGTCGTACCGGAAGCGCTGCTGGAACGCGGTGGTGAAGGTCTCCGCCATCACGTCCTCGGCCGCCTCCCCGCCGAGCCGGCGCGCCGCGTATCCGTGCACCGAGTCGGCATGGCGGTCGAAGAGCACGGCGAACACCTCGGGCTCGTGCCACGACCGTTCGACCACCGAGGCGTCACTCTCCTGCCCCACTCTGACGTCTGGCTCGACGGTCATCGGGGCTCCTTTCGTCGGTTCGATGGTGCTGAAGTCCTGTGCCTTCACCAGTACTTCGCCGATCGCGGGAATCCGGTTCCCCACGTCGTGACCACGCGACCGAGCAGGAGAACACTTCGCGGCACGAGACGGCGCGTGCGCCACCGGGCGGTCGTACGGACGGGCGGACGGGCGGGCGGAAGAATCCCAGGACTTACGCTCCCGGGCATGACCAAGTTCTTCGCCACCGTGTGCCTGCCGCCGACCGCGCCTCGAAAGGTTCCGAAGGCGGTAGCCGCCGCCCTGGCGCCCTACAACTCCGAGCTCACCGAGGAGTGGAGTCCGGACGGCCACTGGGACTGGTGGGCCATCCACAACGGCGCGGGCAACGCCTACCTCGTGCTGCCCGAACACGCCGACGACCGCAGGCTCGTCACAGCGTCCACCGTGCCGCGCAGGAAGGCCAGGCTCGATGCCCTCGGGCCGCTGGAATGCTACGGCGGGCCCCGGGGCCTGCTCGACTTCGACGGTATGCGGAACCGAGCGGTGGGCGCGTACGACGCCCGCCTCGCCGCTTGGACCGAGCTGACCGCGATACACCCGCCGGCGCGCGCCTTCGCGGACTTCCTCGCTCGCCACGAGGCCGATCCCGAAAATTACTCCCGGGGAGATGCCAAGGAGGAGCATCTCCTCCAGCCGCTCATCCAGGACGTGGTCAAGCGGGCCCTTGCGGGAGACCCGCACTTTGACATGTCGTTCCTGACCCGCGACCCCGTCGAATACTTCGCGCACGACCACGAGGAAGCCCGGCTGTGGTCGGCCCGGAGCGCCGTGCCCAGCTTCGCCCTGGTCGCCCTTGACGGCTCGTGGACGGACGGGGAAACAGACGGCCACTGGGAACAGGCCGACCGCTATCTCGACGGCCTCGACCCCGACACCGTCGTCATCGACGTGCTTTGCCACTGCTGAGGCCAGCGCCCGGCAACGCTGCCGTAGTTTCCCGCTGCCGGACGTTGATGTGGAACTGACGGCAGTCGGGGGCGACTTGATCGGTCGCTAGTCGCTAGTCGCTAGTCGCTAGTCGCTAGTAGGGCTTGGTCATGTTGGTGCGAGGTCTGGCATGTCGCGGTGACAGGTGGGGCAGGCGCCGGTCCAGATCACGAGGAGTAACTGCAGCTCGCGAACGACTCGGTAGAGGCTCAGGCCGACGCCGTCTCTTTTGGGGATCGGCTCAGTCGCTGCAGGGTGCAGAAGGCGTGGGCGACCGAAACGAGGGTGACGTGGTGGTGCCAGCCTGGCCAGGTTCGGCCTTCGAAGTGGGCCAGGCCCAGGGCCTGCTTCATCTCTCGGTAGTCGTTCTCGATGCGCCAGCGAAGCTTCGCGGTGCGCACGAGGACGGGCAACGGGGTGGTCTCGGGCAGGTTGGAGAGCCAGAACTGCACGGGCTCGTCCTGGTCGGCTGGCCATTCGGCCAGCAGCCAGCGCACCGGCAGTTCGGCGCCGGGGGTGGCTTTGCAGATCTCACGTCCGGCGGGCCGGATCCGCAGGGCCACGAAGCGCGAGTACATGCGTTTGTGCCCGCTGCGGCCACTGCCCGGCCGCGATCCCTCCCTCCACTGCACTGGCCGTGCGGAAGATTTGCCGGCCGCGATGACCAGGCTCTTCACCCTCTGTGCCAGCTCGGGGTAGGCAGGAACCGGCCGTCGTCCCCGGCCGGGGTAGGCCGGGGTGCACGGCTGTGCGTCCCCGGGTTGCGCGGTGGTCGTGGTCGAGATGCCCACCACGTAGTGGAGACCGCGTTCCTCCAGGCCAAGCCGGAAGGCGGCGGTATCCCCATAGCCGCCGTCGGCGATGACCTGGGGCACCTCGATGCCCCAGGAGCGCGTCTCGTCGATCATGTCGAGGGCCAGCTGCCACTTCTCGACATGGCCCGCCTGGGCAGGGATGGCGCACTTGGCACGGCGGACCACTTTGACCGGATCCGCCTTCGGCGAGGCGGGATCCCAGCTCTCGGGCAGGAACAGACGCCAGTTCACCGCCGCCGAGGCGCCGTTGGAAGCCAGGTGCAGCGAGACCCCGGCCTGGCAGTTGGTGACCTTGCCCGCGGTGCCGGTGTACTGCCGGGTCACGCACGCGGACGCGTCCCCGTCCTTGAGGAACCCGGTGTCATCGATGATCAACGCGGTGGGCTTGATGACCGGCTGCATCCGCCAGGCCAAACGGGCCCGGACATGTGCCGCGTCCCACGGGCTGGAAGTGACGAAGTGGGCCAGGGCCTGCCGGTTCCCGTCTTCGCCCAGGCGGGCGGCCATCGGCTCCACCGACTTGCGCCCGCCGTCCAGCAGCAGGCCCCGCAGATATACCTCGCCCCACCGCCGCTGATCTGCCCGCGCGAACGGCTCGAACATCTCCGCCGCGAAGTCCTCCAGATCACACCGGACCGCAGCCAACTCCCCACCCAGCACACCCGATCAACGGCACGACCGATCAGGAAGACACGCCATCAAGGACCGCACCTGACCAAGCCCTACTAGTCGCTAGTCGCTAGTCACGCTGAGCGGCGAACAGTTCCAGGTGCGCGCAGTTGGGACAGCGATAGGCGTCGATCTGCCAGTGAGGCCGCCCCATCCTCTTGGCACCGCCCAGCGGGCCTCGCTCAAGGGCCCCTTCGATCCACCGGGCGAACCCGCGAGCGCCTTGCCCGGAGTCCTCGACGAAGCCCGGCTGCAGCCCCACGGCACCACACTGGGTGCACCGTATGTCGTTCATCGGCTGCCTCCGAGGAAGTCCCGGAGCTCAGGCCGGGGAGAAAACGGAATCCTCGGAGCAGGCTATGTGGCCGGACAGCGGGGCGGGCAAGGGGGGGTTGCCACGGCTGTCAGCAGGTCGGTAAAGACACGGGCAAAGGAGGCTCACAGCAAGATCGCCGGGAGAAAAGAGAGTTCGTTACGGCCGAGGAATGATCACGTCACGCCGACGGTCGACGGGCCAGCCATTCTCACGTCCAGTCATCAGTTCTTCCCCCCAGAACGAAAGACAGGACCATGACGCCCACGCCCCCCAAGCACTCACGTCGAGCAAGGATCGCGGCCCGCATCGGCATGGTGCTGACCGCCATGGCACTCGCGCTCGGCATCACCGCCGGAACAGCCCTGGCGGACACGCTGAAGTACAGCGGCGACTTCAGCTGGCGCGCGACGCAGGTGAAGCGGCTGGCCAACTGCGCCTCCACCCATTGGTACAACGGCACCCAGCAGGCTGCGGGCTCGACGGGCGACGCCTCGACCGGCAGCAAGCTCACCGCCTGCGACGGGGCGGGATCCGACTCGTACTGGGACGGCGTGCATCTCCTCGCCGCCGACACCCTGACGATGGACGGCCGTAAGGTCGGTTACCGCTCCGACGCGAGCTGCCCGCCCTCGCGCGGCTTCCAGTTCATCAAGTGCTGGTACGTGGGCGGCAAGGCCAAGGGCAACCCCGTCATCAACGTCTCCATCATCGCGACCGGCCTCGGCGGCCAGGACGTGGCCGTCGACTGGTACTACCTGTAGAAGAGGAACGCGGCCCAGGCCTCACCGGCGACGGTGAGGTTCGGGCCGCCGGGGTTCTTGGAGTCGCGGATGTGTATCGCGGCGGTGGGGGAGTGAGGGCAGGGGGCGATCTCTACGCAGTTACCGCCGCCGCCGTCGCTGTACGTCGACTTGCGCCAGGCGTAGGCGACTTCGACGCAGGCGCCGCCGCCGCTGTCGCTGTAGCTGGACTTGAACCATCGCAGTGCACCGGCGTCGCTCATGGTTCCTCTCCTGCCAACCGTTCGATGAGGCCGAGTGAGTCGTCGGGACTCAGGGCCTGCGATCGGATCTTCGCATAGCGGTGGGCGAGTTGTGCCACCTCGGGGGGATCGCTGATCAGGATGCCCTGGTCCTCGATCTCCATGTAGACGACGTGGTCGTGGTCCTCGGTGACGAGGAGGTTCATGGGGCCTCGGTCACCGGCGTGCGATCCGCGCAACCCGCGTTCCAACGGTAGTACTTGCAGACACACATTCTCCCTCTGGGCGTCCTCTGCGAGCGAGAGCAGTTGCCCGCGCATGACGTCCCGGTCGCCGAACGGCCGCCGTAGCACGCTCTCTTCGAGGATCAGCTCGACCAGCGGGGCGGGGTCGCGGTCGAAGAGCGCCCGGCGGGCGAGCCGCGCCTCGACGAGTTCCTCGCGCTTCTGGTCGGAGACCGCCGGATAGCCGCCCCGGATGAGTGCCTGGGCGTACGCCTCGGTCTGGAAGATCCCGTCGATGACGAAGTTGGCGTACGAGGAGATGGTGACCGCGCCGCGTTCCAGCCCCGCGAACCCCCGGAACCGGGCCGGGTACTTCTCCAGCAGCATCCACTTCCGGGCCTTCTCGAAGACGCCCAGCCCACCCCCGAGCACCTCCTCCAGCTTGACGAGCATCTTGTCGCTCGCGGGCTGCGCGCACGTCTCCATCGCGCTGACCGCCGATGCCGTGTAGCCGATCAGCTTGCCCAACTCCTCCTGCGTGAGCCCCATTTGCTCGCGCAGGGCCTTGGCGAGGGCGGCGACCATGTGTGCCGTGCCGCCCGCTTCCACCTTGTTGTCCGAACTCGCCATCCGGTCACTCCCGAACTCAACCGAACTCAACTGGTCACCACCGACCCACGTCGAATTCCGACAGCTACCAACTCTCGACGCAGAGTTATGGAAGAAGCTAGCCCCACCTGCCGAAACTGTCCCCATGAACACAGAAAGTGACGAGACAAACCTCGCCGAACCCCCACTCGCCCCTGAGATCCCCGACACCCTCGACATCCCCGACTGGATCCCGCCCACCGGTATCCAACTCCGCAAGGCGGGCGTCCAGTTCGACGCGGTACGGGTGGACGGCGACGAGGGCCGGGCTGCGGCGGACCGGCTGGCGCGGATGACCGGCGGTGCGCCGGGGCCTGTGGTTGAGGAGGCGAACGGGAGTCGTGCGGTCTACTTCCTCGTGCCCGTGGGTGCGACGACCCGCCGGGTCTGGCCACCGGGAGTCACCTGTCTCGCGTCCGGTCCGTGCCGCATCGCCTTCATCCCCGTCCCGGCGCTCAACGGCCAGACATGGCCGCTGACTTGGCGTTATCGGCCGACGGGGAGAGATCACCTCGTACACGCGTTGCTTCTGAAGGCGGCACTTCACCCCGAAGAGTGAAGAACGTGAACTTCCGCCCGAGAAAAGCCCGTTCAGCTTGCATTCGTCGCTCTGCGTGCCCTTAGAGTCACGGCAACAAAGAACGCCCCCGCGGTGCGCCAACACCCGGGGGCTCGGCACCCAGAGAATCGACCTCCAGATGCGCATTCATCGTACGACGCCCACGCGCGCCTTTTCAGTCTTCTCCAACGCCCTTCTCCGCGACCGGAGTCTCTCCTGGTGCGCGGTAGGCGTACTGACGTACCTCCTCAGCCTGCCGAACGGCGCCCGCGCCACCATCCGTACCCTCGCCGAGCAGCGCAAGGAAGGGCGGGCGCGGATCGCTGCCGCCCTGCATGAGCTGGAGGAATCCCGGTATCTGCGGCGGGTGGTGCGCAAGGACGAGGAGTCCGGGCAATTCTCCACCGTGTACGAGGTGTTCGACACTCCGTACGACGACGAGCCCCCTGCGGGTGAATCCGAAGAAGTTCAGAACCGGGCCTCCGGTGAGTCGGAATCCGGGGCTTCGGGAGCTCTCCCTTCGGTCGAAAAGACCAGGGAAGAAGAACCTCCCTCCCCGCCGTCGGCCGACGCGCCGTCGGCCGAGACGGCGGCAGGCGAGGTGCCACCGGCCGAGCCCGGGGCTCCGCCCGGCGAACGCACCGCGCTCGCCGCGCGGTTGCTCGGCTCGCTCAGCCGTACCGAGCCCCGGCTGGCCCTCGGTGCCGCCGAGGCGTTGCGGCTGGCGCCGCTGGTCGAGGAGTGGTGGGCGGCGGGGGCGAGCAGTGCACAGGTACGCGCGGCGCTGACGCAGGGGCTGCCCTCGCGGCTGTACTCGCCCCGCGCCATCGTCGAGGACCGCCTGCGCCGCAAATGCCCGGCCGCACCGGCCGCTGCAGTCGCGCCGGTCGCTGCCGCCGTCGAGTCGGCAGGTCGGGCGGCGTCCGGAGCGACAACGGCCGTACCCGTCACGACCGTTGAGATCCGCAAGCCCGACGCCTCCGGCAGTTATCGCGATGCGGCACGACGTGGCGGGGCTCTGGCCCGCGCCCTGCTGCAGGGGCGGCCCGCGCCCGCGTAGGCGTCGTACACAGTCTCCCGGCCGTGCGTCCGTGCGGCCGGGTCACCCACCCGGGAGGAAACAGGATGACCGCATTGCTTGAGCGGCCCGAGACGGTATACCGCAGGTATACTGTCGTCATGGCTGACACCACCGTCAAGGTCGACCCCCTGGTCCGTGACCGCCTCATGGTGCTCGCCCGCGAGCGCGGGATGACCATGCGCGATCTGATCGCAGAGCTGGCGGGGGCCACGCCGACCCAGGAGGAGCTGCGGAAGCGGTACGAGGAGACCAAGGCGTACTGCGAGACGCACTTCGGGGTCATCCTCACCGACGAGGACCACGACAGGGTCGAGAAGGTGTGGCAGGACCTGGAGGCCGGACAGGAGGTGGAGAGCCTGTGAGCACCGCAAAGGGAGGCGGAAGGTCTGGACCCTCCGGGTCGACCGGGGTCGTCTTCGATGAGTCGGCGTTGCTGGCGCTCGGGTCGGGCAACTCGCTCGCCTCGCAGTTCGTGTCCAACACCGAGCACGGGCCAACCCGGCACGTGTACGTGCCCGCGCTCTGCCTCGCCGCTGCCGACGGCATGCGCAAGGGGCTGGCCGAGCACATCGGCGCCCTGCCCGCCGTCGAGATCGTCGAGCTGGACTTCGCCGGCGCGTCCACCGTGGGCGCGCTGCTGCGCGACGGGGTGGAGTGGCGGCTCGGCCACGCGGTCCACCTGTCCCGGCCGACGGCGGACTGGCCGAACGGCCGGCGTGTACTGACTGTCGACCCCGATCTGTACGCGGACATGCCCCTCGTGCGGACCCTCAGGCTGCCGCGTCAGCGGTAGCTTCCGGCACCGGCAATGGGAAGGGGCCCGCGCCCCGAAAGGACGCGGGCCCCGGACGGCCGGCGGGTCGTCAGCCCACACTCACCGAGTACGACGACGTGCTCAACTTGCCCTTGCCGCTGAAGACTTCGGTGCCCGCCTCCACGCTGGTCAGGTAGTTGGTGTTGGCCATGAGCTTGCGCTGGACCAGCGCGCCGGTCAGGGCCGTCAGGTCGGTCGTCTGCGAGTTGGTGTTGGTCTTGCGGACGAACGAGAAGACGTTCCAACTGCTGTTCGTGTTGACGATCTTGCCGACGTAGAGGTCCCAGGCGACACCGCCCACGGTCAGCGTCTCGCGCTTCGTGCCGAGAGGGCCCGCGCCGTTCTGGCGGTTGAGCCAGACCATCATTTCGTCGTGCGGCTGGTCCTGCCAGTCCGGGTTGGACTTCTGGTGGAACCAGAGGTCGTACGAGACGTTCATGACCGTCGGCGTCGTCTGGGTGATGTTGAAGCTCCAGGACGACGTCACCTTACGGCCGCTGTTGAGGCGGACCGGGAGCTTGGTGGTGGTGTCCTTCCAGCCCCAGTGCCAGCCCAGGACGGCGCTGGCGTACGCCTTGACGCCGTGCGGGTCGCCGCCCTTCCAGTCGAAGGACGTCTCCCAGTTGATCTTGCCGTTCTTGTACGAGTTGAGCCAGGTGCACTCCTGGCCCGTCGCGCCCTTCGCACCCCAGACGTTGTTGTTGAGGTAGTACGGCGGGACCTTCACCGTGTTGAAGGCCGTGCAGATGTCCGTCGGCTTGGCGACGGCCGCAGGGGCGGGGACGGCGGAGGCGCCGGGGGCGAGCAGCAGTGGTGCCGCTACGGCAGCGCTCGCCAGTCCGACGAGCAACGGCAGGCGGTACAGACGCTTGATGGTGACCACGATGTCTCTTCCTTACCGCTACTTGTAGGTGACGTCGGACGTGCGGTAGATGCAGTTCCTGCCGTCCGGGCCCGAGCCCGTCTTCGTGGGCTCGCCGACGGTCGTCCCGCGGAACTTCTGGCAGATCACGATCTTGCGGGCCGCGTCGCCGATGACGGTGACGCGCGTCAGCTTGGCCGTGTCGCCGTAGGGGGTCGCGTTGATGCCGACGACGTCCAGGCCGGGCGCCTTGATCGTCACGTTGTCGACGATCACGTTGCGCTGGTACTGGGTCTTGCAGACGCCGCAGGAGCGGTACAGCTTGCCGAAGTTCTCGACCTCGAAGTTCTTGATGACGAACGTGCCGGGGCCGTTGTGCTGGAACACCTTGTCGGCCGCCTTGCGGGCACCGCCGCCGTCGATCGTCATCGTCTGGTTGGCACGCGTGCCCTTGAACGTGGCCGCGTCCTCGCCGACGTCCTCCCACCAGACGTTCTTGATGGTGCAGGTGCCCCGGCAGTGGATGCCGTCGGCGGCCGGTGCGCCGATGATCACGTTGGAGATCGTGGCGCCGTCCGCGAGTTCGAGGATGGGCGGCTGGTTCTCGGTCTGGTCGCCGCCGCCGAGGGCGCCGCTGCCGACGAAGCGGGTGAAGTCGTAGTTCTTGGTGCCGGCGGGGACCTTGATGGTCGCGGTCACCTTCTGGGTGCGCTTCGCGGCCGGCCAGGTCGCGGCGGCGGCGGGCGAGGGCCCGGCGGTGAGCGTGAGGGTGACCGCCAGGGTGAGGCCGGCGCCGAGGAGGGTGCGGATCCGGTTCGTGTTCACGTTCATGACGCGGTCACCAGCCGTCCCGTACGTGCGTCCTGTCCCGTACGCGCGCCACCCGCGCGGTGGAGGTCGACGATGTGGACGGAGCCCGCGGGGACGCAGCCCAGCGCGACGAGCCCGTACCGGCCCGCGTGGGCGTCGGCGACGCACTCCACGGCGACTCCGGGTTCGCACTCCTCGACGTGTTCCTCGGGCGTGAAGTTGCTCGGATGGCAGTTGATGCCGACGGAGACGTCCGCCGGGACGGTGAGGTCCGCCTCGGCGAGGACGTGGGCGAGGTGGCTGTCGCCGGCGGGGGCGAGTTCCTGGCAGCAGTAGCCGGCCGGGAGCTTGACCATGGTGGTGGCGGGGGCCGTCTGCGCCGTGGCTGTGCCCGGCAACAGGGACACCATCGCCGACGCCGTGAAAGCGGCAAGTGGCACCAGGGTGCGTATGCGTTGGTTCATGCACGCATGGTGATCATCCGGTCGCGATATGCGCATTTCGGGTGGGCCGAACGTGCGCACGCCAAGTATCGATGCCGGGCATATCCTGATTTGGTGCGAGTGCGTACGACTGCGTGCCCGCGCGTCGATCAGGAGAAGGTGAGTGCCATGCGCGTTCTGCTCAAGGCGCAGTTCGACACCGAGAAGGGCAACGAGGGCATACGCAGCGGCAAGCTGCCGGAGCTGTTGAAGGAGACCATGGACCACCTCAAGCCGGAGGCGGCGTACTTCGGACCGGACGAGGGCTGCCGGTGCTGCTGGATGGTCCTCGACATGGAGGACTCCTCCCAGATGCCGGCCACCGCCGAGCCGTTCTTCACCCAGTTCAACGCCAAGGTCTCGTTCACCCCGATCATGAACGCCGAGGATCTGCAGAAGGGGCTCTCCCAGATCCGGTGAGCGTGCCGCCGCGTGCGCCCACGCCCACGCTCAGCTGAAGACGATCATCGACCCCTGGGCCAGGCTCCGCGTCGCCGCCGCGTTCAACCCCAGCCACACGTGCCGTTCCCGGGCGAACGGGCTCGAGTCGTGCGGTGCGGGTGCCGCCGGTTCCTCCAGTGACGTCGGGGTCAGCGGCGGGGCCGGGGCCACCGGGGGGTTCGCCGGGTCGATGCCGATCGAGGGAGCCACGAACTCCAGCTCCCTCAGCAGGGTCTGGGACGAGCCCAACGGGCCGCCCCCCGCGAGGAGTTCGTCGCTCGAAAGAGGGTGTGGGAAGTCCACCGGGACGTAGGCGCCCGCGTGGTCGTAGTGCCAGACCAGGTGCGACTGCTGGGCGGTCGCCTCGAACATCTCCAGCAACTGCTCGTAGTCACCGCCCAGTTCGTCCACCGGCGTCACCGGCAGACCGCACACCTGGAGGAGATACGCGCGGCGCAGGAAGTGCAGCGCGTCGTAGTCGAAGCCCGCGATCGGGGCCACGTCGCCGGACAGCCCCGGCATGTACGCGTAGACCGGCACCGGAGGCAGTCCCGCCTCGCCCAGCACCTTGTCGTAGAGCGCGAGTTCGTCGGCGAAGGGGTTGTCGGGGGTGTGACAGAGCACGTCGACGAGTGGGACCAGCCACAGGTCACAGGCCAAAGGAGAACTCCTCGCATCGTCGCAGGCGGTGGTCAGGCACCGTGGGCAGAGCAGTCAGGGAAGCGTAGTGGGTGGTGGGTGGGTCGGACCCCCGTGTGACGGGCCAGACAACGAAAGGAACAGGTCAGGAACAGGTCAGGAACAGCCCGGGAGGGGGCTCACGACCCGTCGTGCAGGTCCCATACCCACACCCCGCCCGTCCACTTACCCTTCTGGCCCGTCAACTGCTCCAGCGTCTCGCGCAGCACCCCGTCGTTGCCCTGCGGTGCCAGCACCAGCACGCCCGCCTTCCAGTACGCGAAGTCCTTCTTGGCCTGTGCCCGCCAGTTGGCGCCGATCGTCGGCGCGACGCCGTTGTAGCGCACGTCCCGCAGCATGTTGGAGGTGAAGCGGGGTGAGGCGCCGTAGATGCCCACGCGCTCCTCGCCGTACGGCCCGTTGAAGTACCCGCCCGGCAGTTTGAACCCGAGGCCGGCCGCCGTCTGCCAGTGCAGCGCCTCGGCGTTGCCGGGATCGGGCAAGGGCACCGGGACGAGCGACTCGCCCTTCCCGACGTACGACTTCCACATGCCGTCCGCGATGAAGGGGGGCACGGCCGTGCGTTCCACCGTCTTCAGCGGGGCCGGGACGATCGGCAGCACGGCGAGGAGGACGGCCAGCGTGCCGAAGTACTGCGTGGTCAGGTTGCGGGTGGCCGCCAGCCGTTCCAGCGCGATGGCCAGGAGCATGCCCAGCGCGGGCGCGCAGATCATCGCGACCCGGCCCTCGATCACCGACTCGAACAGCGGCTTCTTGGCGAGCAGCGCCCAGGGACCCGGCAGCACGGTGTCGCTCAGCGGGATGCGGAACTCGGGGCCCAGCGACAGAAGCGCCGCGGCGACCGCCGTGAAGGCCAGCGCCTTCACCACCGTGCGCTCCCACAGCCGTACGACGATCGCGAAGGCCAGCAGGACCAGCGGCCAGCCGTAGAAGGCGTTCTGCTCGGTGGGGTTGAGGGAGAGGGCGTTCGCCCTGTCCGCGTCGCCCGCGACCAGGGAGCGCTCGGCGAAGGAGAGCAGCGCGAGCGGGCTGTTGCCGGCGTTGTCGCCGTGCAGGACGCTCTTGTAGCTCTGCGGCCCGAAGAACTGCCAGTAGAGGGGGAAGGCGACGATCGGGAGACAGACCGCGCCACCGATCAGCAGGCCGCGCAGCAGCGGACGCCAGGCGGCCTTCGCCACCTCCCGGTGCACGACGGCGTAGGCGAGGGCGAACAGCACCATCCCCATCGCCGCCAGGAGGAGCGGCTCCTCGCCGAGGAAGATCTGGTACGCCGCCATCAGGCCCAGGACCACGCCGTTGCGGGTGACCCGCTCGCCCTCGCACAGCCGCAGGGCGCGGTCGATGATCAGCGGCATCATGAAGAGGATGACGAAGTTCGGGTGCGCGTTGGCGTGGCTGACCATCGGGGGCGCGAAGGTCGCCAGGGCCGCTCCGGCGAAGGCCGCACCCCGTTGCCGTACGACCCTTTTCACGATCAGCCAGTACCAGGCCGTGGCGGTCGCCGCGAGGCCCAGGGTCATCACCAGGGCGAGGGAGACGGCCGGTCCGGCGAGGAGCGTGATCGGTGCGAAGGGGACGGAGAGGCCGAGCATGACCGTGTTGGCCATGAGGTTCACGCCGTCGGGGAAGCCCTGGAGGTCGGTGAAGAGCGGGTTGCGGAGGTGGCCGATGTTGTCGGCCGTGACCGCGAAGAACCACTCCCACTGGTTCTGGTCCTGGAGGGAGTCGGGGAGGTAGCGGCCCGCCGGGTCGAGCCAGCGGCCCGCGTACAGGGCGACCGCCATCAGCAGGAAGAGGGTGACCGCGAGGAGGTCGGCCGGGCGGACCGCGCGCGCCTTGAGGGCCGCCAGTTCGGCGAGGACACGGGCGTAGTCCAGCGGGCGCACCTTCGAGCCGGACTGGTGGGCCCAGCGGACCGGGATCTCGGCGACCGGCCAGTCGGCGCGGCGGAAGTGCTGGAGGACCTCGACGTCGATGCCCCAGCCGTTCAGCCGGGACGCGGCGAACGCCGTACGGGCACGGTCGCCGTCGAACAGTTTGAAGCCGCACTGGGTGTCCCGTATGCCGGGAACCGCGACCCTGCGTATCAGGAGGTTGCCGGCCCGGCCGAGGAATTCACGCACCCGGTGCTGGTGGTGCTCGATCGTCGCGCCGGGGACGGAACGGGAGCCGATGGCCGCCGCGTGCCCCTCGGTGAGCGCCTTGTCCAGTACTTCCAGTTCCTCTATGGGGGCGGCCAGGTCGGCATCCGTCACCAGGACGCGGGCACCGCGCGAGGCGGCGACGCCGAGGCGCAGGGCGTGGCCCTTGCCCCGGTTGCGGGGGCTGGTGACGAGCTGGACGCGGGGGTCGGCGAGGCCGGTGACGAGGTCGCGGGTGCCGTCGGTGGAACCGTCGTCGACGACCACCACCTCCCAGTCGCCCCAGCGGCCCTCGTTCTCCTGGAGGTGACCGGTGATGGCGGCGAGGGTGGGGCCGAGCCGCTCCTCCTCGTTGTAGGCGGGGACGACGACGGTCAGGTCGAGGGTGCCGGTGGTGCGGGTGGGAGCGCTCATCCGAGGGTGCCCCCGTTCTCCGCCGGTGCCGTGACGCCGTCGTCCTTGCCGTTGTCCTTCTCGTCCTTCTCGTCGCTTTCGTCCTTCTCCTGCTCCTTGTCCTCGCCTCCGTCGGAGGCGAGGCCGGAGCGGTCGGACTGGCCGGAGCCTGCGGAGCGGTCGTTGGACAGGCCCTCTATGAGGGCGAGGGAGTGCAGGTCGTAGTCGTCGACCATCCTGTGCGCCTCGGCGAGGTCGCGGAGGGTCAGCGCGTCGACGACCTCGGTGTACCGGGACCACAGGTGACCGCGCAGGTCGCTCACCCGGCGCAGGTGCTGCACCGCGCACACCCAGGACTGGACGCGCAGCCGGTGCAGGAAGTCGGTGAGGTACTCGTTGCCGAACAGGGCGCCCAGTTCGCGCCAGAAGCGCAGGTCGTAGCCGATGAGGATGTTCAGCTCACCGGCGGTGGCGGCACGTCGTGCCTCCTCGCCCCGGCGGCGGACACCGGCGAGGGCGGCGGCGGCACGGGGGTCGCCGACGCGGACGAAGAAGCCGCGCGGTCCCGGGCTGTCAACGGCGAAGCCACTCACCCGACCGCCGGGCCGACCGCCTGCCGGACCCCCCGCCGCAACGGTCGCCAGACCCTTCGCCAGGCCGTGGAACATGCCGTCGGTGACCAGACCGCGGGCCTCGATCATGCCCCGGAAGTCGGCCGGCGAGTACTCGTGCACACGGAAGCCGCGGTGCTGGTCGGCCTCCAGCAGGCCCTGGGCCGACAGATCGACCAGGGCCTCGCGGACGGGCGTCGCGGAGACGCCGTACTGCTCGGCGATCTCCTTGACCGTGAACTCCTGGCCCGGCTGGAGACGGCCGGCCAGCACCTCGTCGCGGAGCGCGGCCGCGATCTGCTGCCGCAGGGTGCTGCGGGTCACGGCGCCGTTGCCGCTGCTGGCGGGCATGGTCGGGGCCCTCCCCCTTCGCGCGTGTGGATGACTACTCGCATATGTCTACGAGCACGTCACCTTACGCGTTCGGGTTACCGGAGAACTTTCCTGTGCGCTTACCCACCTTCCGCCGGTGTCCCGCTCTTACCCGCGCCCGCTCACTGCCCCTCGGTGTACTCGTCGGCGACCGTCAGCGCCGCGTCCAGGGCGGCGAGCCCCTCCTTGACCTCGGCCTCCGTGACGTTGCAGGGCGGGACGACATGGGTGCGGTTCATGTTGACGAACGGCCACAGCCCGTTCGCCTTCGCGGCGGCGCCGAACGCGGCCATCGGGGCGCCCGCCTCCCCAGCGGCGTTGTACGGGACCAGCGGCTCCCGGGTCTCCTTGTTCCGTACGAGGTCCAGGGCCCAGAAGACTCCGGTGCCGCGGACCTCGCCGACGCTCGGATGCCGGGCGGCCAGCTCCCTGAGCGCCGGTCCGATGATGTTCTCGCCGGTGCGGGCGGCCTGCCCGACGATGTCCTCCTCCGCCATCACGGTGAGCGTGGCGACGGCGGCGGCGCAGGCGAGGGGATGCCCGGAGTAGGTGAGGCCGCCGGGGTAGGGGCGGGTGGCGAAGGTCTCGGCGATGGCACCCGAGATCGCCACGCCACCCAGGGGCACATATCCGGAGTTGACGCCCTTGGCGAAGGTCATCAGGTCGGGCACGACGTCGAACAGGTCGGCGGCGAACCACTCACCGGTGCGCCCGAACCCGGCCATGACCTCGTCCAGGACGAAGACGATCCCGTACTGGTCGCAGAGAGCCCGCACCCCGGCGAGGTAGCCGGGCGGCGGGATCATGATGCCCGCGGTGCCGGGGATGGTCTCCAGGATGATCGCCGCGATGGTGGAAGGGCCCTCGAAGGTGATGGTGTCCTCAAGGTGCTGAAGCGCCCGGGCACACTCCTGCTCCTCCGTCTCCGCGTAGAACCTGGACCGGTAGAGATAGGGCGCCCAGAAGTGCACGACACCGGCGGTGCCGTTGTCGGAGGGCCAGCGGCGGGGGTCGCCGGTGATGTTCACGGCCTGCTGGGTGCCGCCGTGGTAGGAGCGGTAGGCCGACAGCACCTTGGGCCGCCCGGTGTGCAGCCGGGCCATGCGCACGGCGTGCTCGACGGCGTCGGCGCCACCGTTGGTGAAGAAGATCTTGTCGAGATCGCCCGGGGTCCGCTGAGCGATGAGCCGGGCGGCCTCCGACCGCGCCTCGACGGCGAACGCGGGCGCGAAGGTCGTCATCCGCCCGGCCTGCTCCTGAATGGCCGCGACGACCTTCGGGTGCTGGTAGCCGATGTTCGTGAACACCAGCCCACTGGTGAAGTCCAGATACCGCCTGCCGTCGTAGTCCCAGAAGTACGCCCCTTCGGCACCGGCGACGGCGAGCGGGTCGATGAGCTCCTGCGCGGACCAGGAGTGGAACACGTGCGCACGGTCGGCGGCCTTCACGGCCGCACCTGTCTGGGGGTTGGGCTGAGGGGTCATGCGGGGAGCGTAGGTGCCCCGGGTGACGGCGGGATATCGGCGTCCTGTCTGCGGTCCGGCGCTTTACACGACAGGTTGTCGCGTGTCCTGATGGGAAAGTAGGGCGGTGCGGGGGAGGTGAGAAGGGGGAGGCGGCGCGGGCATGGAGAGGCTCCGGGACGGTGATCCGGTGCGGATCGGGGCGTACCGGCTGGTCGCGCGGCTCGGTGCGGGCGGGATGGGGCATGTGTATGTCGCGCGCTCCGAACGGGGGCGCACGGTCGCCGTCAAGCTGGTCCGGCGGGAACTGGCCGAGCAGGACGAGTTCCGGGCCCGCTTCCGGCAGGAGGTCGCCGCCGCGCGGCGCGTCGGGGGGCGCTGGACGGCACCCGTCCTGGACGCCGACACCGAGGCCGCTGTCCCCTGGGTCGCCACCGGGTACGTCGCCGGGCCGAGCCTGGCGCAGGTCGTCGGGCACGACCACGGGCCGCTGCCCGAGCACTCGGTGCGCGTCCTCGCCGCCGGGCTCGCGCACGCCCTCCACGACATCCACACCGCCGGGATCGTCCACCGCGACCTCAAGCCGTCCAACGTCCTGGTCACCATCGACGGGCCCCGCGTCATCGACTTCGGTATCGCCCGCGCCCTGGAGACCCTCACGGAGGGCGGCCTCACGCGCGCGGGCGCGCTCGTCGGCTCACCCGGGTTCATGGCGCCCGAGCAGGTGCGGGGCGACCGGGTCACCGCCGCGGCCGACGTCTTCTGTCTCGGCTCCGTCCTGGTGTACGCGGGCACGGGCGCCCTGCCGTTCGGCGCGGCCGGCAGCGGGGCCCACGCCATGATGTTCCGCATCGCGCAGGAGGAACCCGACCTGACGGGCGTCCCGGAGAGCCTGGCCGCCCTCGTCCGCGACTGCCTGCACAAGGACCCGGCCCAGCGGCCCACACCGCGACAGATCCTGGAACGTACGGGGGTGTCGGCCGACGCCGTCGCGGACGGGACCGACGGACACGGGCGGGACATCTGGCTGCCGGGCGCGCTGGTCGCCCAACTGGGGCGACACGCGGTGCAGTTGCTCGATACGGAGGCAGAGGCGGAGGCGGAGGGTGATGCGGCTGCGGAGGTGGGGACGGGGACGGGGACGGGGGCTCGGGCAGCGGGCCTCGGGGGAGCGCCGGACCGGGACGAGCCGAACCCGGAAGAGCCGGAGGTCACGCCCGAGCATGCGCCGCCCGCCGGACAGCCCGTCCATCCCGGCCAGGGACACCCCCAGCACCACCCGCAGCCCATCACCGCCACCGCCGGTGACAGTCGGCGGCCCCCTGTCTGGCCAGGGGACCCGGCGCTCGAAGAGCCCGTCGTGCCGGTCGCGTGGAGCATGTCGCCCCCCGGTACGGCCCACCTCCACGCCGCAGGGCGCGCGGAGCGGGCGGAGGCGCGGAAACGGAGGTCCCGTCTGTCGCTGGCGCTCGGGGCCGCCGCGCTGGTCGTCGTCCTCGGGGCGGGCGCGTCCATAGTCGCTCTGCTGAACGGCGACGACGACATCCTGCCCACGCCCCCGAGCCCCACGCCGACCTCGCCGTCGGCCGGTGTCGTACCGTCCGGCTTCCTCGGCACCTGGACCGCCTCGATCGACAACTCCACGGGCCACAACACACGTCGGCTGACCATCAGACAGGGCGGGGTGGGCGACAGGGTGCTGACCCTGGTCGCCGACGGCCCCACGGCTTCCACGGGTACCTACCACTGCGTGTTCGTCGCCGCCCTGACGGAACGGCCCACCGACGAGACCCTGTTGAGGATCGGCCCGTCCCGGGTCACCACCGGCGAACCGCTCTCCGCCTGTTCCCCGGGCGCCGCTTCGACGCTCACCCTGGGCAAGGACGGCACGTTGGAACGGGCGACGGCGGGCGGTGGCGGGAAGCTGGCGTACGAGAGGGAGAGTTGAACGCCGACGTCGACGCATGAGTGACTTCTGGCCAATTTATGGCCGAGATCAAACTCCTGTGCGCACGCTTTCTTTACGCGTCCCACACATGTAACTCCCGCTGTGAGCACGCTGTTTGCTCGTGTCGTGCAGTGAATCGCAGGGCAAGTGGTTTCCCGTTCCACGATCCGGACGCGGGAGTCGGCTCTTGTCATGCCCTGTTGGCCTGTGGCTATGGTGAGCGCCGCGCCGACGGCAGGGGCCTCGACCACCCCTCCCGTGACGCGCTCACGTCATTCGGTGGCCGGGGGGACTGTGCCGCCACGGGGGATTGGTTCGTCATGCCGCGATGCCGGCTCGTTGTGAACACCTGCTCGACCGCTGTTGTCCGCGGTCCTTCTTCCCGCGCTGGTACGGCGGGCTGACCCACGCGTGGCCCACCGCCTCTTCGGGCGGTCCCTCTGCCTGTCCGCCTCCGCCCTGTCTGCCTCCCCGCCTGCCCTCGCTCGCTTTCTGTGAAGGATTTGCTTTTGCGCTTCAGACCGGGGTTGTTCGCCCCCAGATCACGAACCTCTGCCACTCTCACCTCCGCAGTCACGTCCGTGGCCGCCCTGGCCGTTCTAGGCGGCCTGGCAGTCCAGCCGGACGTGCTCGGCCGGAACTCCGCACAACCTGTCGCCGCGACGGGTGACTCGTACGACGGCTTCGACTCCAAAGCGGCCGAGCAGCTGCGCGAGGACCAGTGCGTGGCCGCCTACGGTCTGCGCAAGGGCGGGCCCAACCTGTTCGCCCTCGCGCAGAACGCCGTAGGGCTGCCCGCCGATCAGCTCCACCAGAAGCTCCGCCGGGACCTCGCCGACTCCACCACCCCGCTGCACCAGGCCTTCAGCGCGGACAGCGCTGTCACCGACCAGTGGGTCAAGAAGGTCGATGCCCAGGAGCTCGCGTTCGCCAATACCGTCAGCGGCTTGACCTCCTACCCCGGCGAACCGCGCGGAAAGTTCGAGATCCTCGACCAGACCGGGCTGCTTCCGTGGCTGTGGCAGTCGTACGGCAGCTCGGTCGACCTGTTCTCCCCGTTCTACGATCCGTCGCCCACCGCCGACGACAAGACGAAGGCCGCCGCGCTCGCGATCGGCGACCCGCTGTACACCACCGGGGGGACACCGGAGGAGCAGCAGGCGTGGAAGCTGTGGAAGAAGAACTCGGGGAAGATCGAACCCAATGTGCTCTTCGTTCCCAGGGTGTTCGCCGATGACGCCCGGATCTTCCTGGCCTCCGGCGGCTTCCCCCGCACCGCGCCGGCCCCGGGCACCCCGGAGTTCCGTATCGCGGTCGAGGACCTGAAGGCCCGCTTCGCGTCGTGTGCTTGGCACGCCCCGATCGACCCGAACAGGGTTCTCGGCAAGGAGGTCGCGCAGGCGTCCGCCGAGTGGCAGCAGGAGATCGCCGCGCAGGCCACGCAGCGGCAGCAGATTCTCACCTCCGGCCTCAACGCCACGAACGCGTTGCGGGACGGCACGTTCGCCCTGGGCCAGGTCCTCGGCCAGTCATGGCTCGCGGACTACGCCACCCGTTGGCAGGACTACTGGTCCGCGGGTGGTCTGGGCTGGATCGGCGAGAGCAATGTGACGATCGAGGTGCCGGGCGCGAAGGGCAACTGCCTGGACGTCGCGGGCAATGGCAAAACCAACGGCACACCCGTCCAGATCTTCACCTGCAACGGCGGCGCGTCCCAGCAGTGGACGCTCGAGGGCAGTGAGGGCGACCTCCACCTCCGCGGTGTCGGCTCGCAGAAGTGCCTGGACGTGGCCGGAAACGCCGCTGCGAACGGCACGAAGATCCAGATATTCGACTGCTACAAGTCCGCGGGTCAGTCGTGGAAGGGCGACGTCCGTGCGACTTCGCCCCTGAAGAGCGTCACCACGGGCAAGTGCCTGGACCTGAGCGCGTTCACCAAGAGCACGGACGCACGGCTGTTGGACTGCAAGAACGCCGACTCGCAGAAGTTCCTGATCAAGCCGTCGGGCCACAAGGGCACGGACAGCCCTCTCTACCCGGAGAAGGCCGAGTTCGACAAGGCGAAGAAGGTCGTCACCGACGCCCAGGCGGCGGCGAAGAAGCAACTGGCCGCGATCAAAACCCAGTTGGACAACGCCAAGAAGGCGGCCACCGCGTCCGACGCCGCCGAGCAGGCCGCGTACGGCATCGCGGACGCCGCCGGCGCGCCGCGGGGTCGTGGGCTTCTGGTCGGTCAGCAGAAGGCGCAGGTCACCAAGGGAACGGTGGCGGCGCTGACGGCGACGGTGAAGGCCGCTGAGACAGCCGAGGCCGCGACCAGGGCTGCCGCGGGTGACAGCGAGACGATCGCGCAGCGGGCCCAGGCCCAGGCCGCGCAGGTCAACGCGGAGTTCCGCAAGGAGGCCGCTCACACGGCCGAGCTGCAGGCGAAGGCCGCGGCGGACGCGGCGAAGCTGCACCGGGACAACGCCAAGAAGGACAAGGAGACGGCGGAGGCGAAGCTGGGCGCCGCGCTGAAGGCTGAAGCGGACGCGAAGGCGGCTGCCGCCGACGCGCGCGCCAAGCGGCTCGCGGCCGAGGCCGAGGAGAAGACGGCCAAGGCGGAGAAGGACATCGCCGCCGCCAAGCAGATCGAGGCCAACCAGCACAAGCGGACCGCGCAGGCCGAGGCCGCGAACGCGAAGGACGCCAAGGAGAAGGCCGAAGCCTCCGAGGCGACCGCGGTCGCGCGGAAGAACGACGCGGTGACGGCCCGCGACAAGGCCCGCGATCTGCGGGACGACGCCTGGGACGCCGAGCAGAAGGCGGACGCCTCCCGGGCGAAGGCGGACGCGAAGGAGGCGTTCGCCCAGGCCCACGAGTCCGACAGCAGCGCCGGGGAGTCCAGGGCGGCGGCGGACGCGGCCTCCGCGCACGCGGATGACGCGGAAGCGGCTGCCGGCCGTTCCCGGGCCGCGGCGGACGCCGCCACCCAGGCGGCAGCCGAGGCGGACGCCGCCGCCACCCGCGCCGAAGCGGCGGCCAAGCGCTCCCGCTCGAACGCGGACGCCGCCCAGGCCGCCAAGCTGAGGGCCGATGCCGCCGTCGCCACCGCGACCAGCGCCGTGGCCGACGCCATCACAGCGTCCCAGCACGCCTCCTCCGAGGCCATGACGGCTGTCAAGCTGGCGGACGAGGCGGAGGCGCTGGCCAAGACCGCCATGTCCCAGGCGGACGAGGCGAACAAGGAGGCCGCCAAGGCCCTGGCCGCCTCGGCGAAGGCCGCGGGCTTCGCCCATGTCACCGCGCAGGCCGCGGTCGACGCGGGCAACGCCGCGTCCCAGGTCGCCAAGCCGGCCAACGACGCGATCGAGCTCGGCTCCCCGTACGTCACCACCGACTCGGCCGCCGGCCTGGTCGTGCTGGCCGGTCAGTCGGCGAAGTCGATCGCCGACCAGCAGCAGGCCGTGGCCGACGCCCACGCCAAGAACGCGCAGGCGGAAGCGGCAGCGGCCAAGAACCTCGCCGACCAGGCGACCGGCGACACGAAGATCGCCTACCAGTACGCGGCCAACGCCGCCACCCACGCGGCGACCGCCCGCACCTACTCCAAGGAGGCCCTCGGCTACGCGGCCGACGCCGCCAAGGCCGCTTCCCAGGCATCGGCGTCCCTGGCCCGCACCATCGAGTACGACCGACAGGCCGCCGCCGACGCGACAGCCGCCGACCAGGCAGCCGGCCGCGCCGAGGGCTACGCCAAGGACGCGCGTGCCTCCGCCGACCAGGCAGCCCTCGACGCGTCGGCGGCTCGCGAGGCCGCAGCCGCGGCGGAACAGTCCGCCAAGGACGCCCGCGCCGCAGCCGACCGCGCCGACACAGCCGCCACGGAAGCGGAACAGGCGGCGAAGGACGCGCTGAAGTACGCGCAGGAGGCGCAGCAGGCGGCAGAGGCAGCGGCACGCAACGCCGCGAACAAGCAGGTCTCCACCGGAGCGGGCACCGGAGTCGGCGGCACGTGGTACGTCGTCGACGAGGAAAGCATCGAGATCACCGACGCCAGGCAGCACGACCCCTGCAAGATCGAGATCGGCTTCGAAGGCTGCACCGTCACGTTCACGGTCACGTTCAGCGCGATGGTCGACTTCTTCCTCTGCAACAACCCGGAGATCCCGGAGGGCATCAGTTGTCCGTCCGAGGACACGATGCTCATCGAGAGCAAGCGCATCCCAGGGCTGAAGAAGGACGTCACCGAGTACTTCTCCAAGCTGGAACTCATCCAGCAGACCCTTACCTACAAGATCATCAAGGCGGTCCTGGTCCAGGACTTCGTCGACTGCTGGCACGGCAGCGTCAGCGGCTGCGCCTGGGCCCTGAGCAACTTCATCCCCGGCAAGGCGTTCACCAAGGTCTTCGAGGGAATCCGGGCTCTGGACGCCGCGATGAAGACCGGAGTGGGTGTCGCCGACGCGTTCAAGGCACTCAAGACCCTGGACCTGGATCCCGCGACGCTCGCCAAGGTCGCGCAGCAGGTGAACATCTACGAGGACGCGTTCACGGCCTGCGCGCGCAACAGTTTCCCCGCCGAGACCCCGGTGCTGATGGCGGACGGTTCACACCGGCCCATCAGTCAGGTGGGCGTGGGTGACCTCGTCCTGGCCACGGATCCGGATTCCGGCAAGCTGCTGGCCCGGAAGGTGACCGACACCTTCCAGCACGACACCGATCGGCTGGTGGACCTCACCGTCGCCGGCGGCGGCACGCTGACCAGCACCGCGGGCCACAAGTTCTACGTGGTGGACCGTGGCTGGACGCTGGTCTCCGACCTGCGCGTCGGCGACCTCCTGCGCACCCCGGACGGCTCCGTCCGCGCGCTGAGCGCCCTCCGGGACCGCTCGGGCCTGGCGCCGCGTACCGTCTACGACCTCACGGTCGACGACCTGCGTACGTTCTTCGTGCGCACGTCGGGTCAGCGGCCCGAGGACGTGCTTGTCCACAACTGTCTGAACCTCGTGGGCGATGAAGGCAGGGACGGCGCACACACCCTCACGGACCATGTGACCATCAGCGGGCAGCGGCTGACGGACAAGATCGCCAAGGATGGCGTCGTGTCGGTCTGGAACGACCAGGCCACCGCGATGCGCGCCACCAACGAGGCCTTCCAGCAGTGGCTGAAGCGCAGCCCGAAGAACGGGGAGAAGCTCGCGAAGTGGATCACCGCGCAGCGGAAGAAGCCAAAGGGAACGATCTTCGACCCCCGCTTCGACCTCTTCCCCATCGACTGGACGCTGCGGGGCGAGGGTTCGCTCGGCAAGGTCTACCGCTCGGGGGCCGCAGCGCCGACCGATGCGGGTAACGAGGTGGTCATCAGGATCAAGGCGGTGCGCGGGAAGGCGCACCCAGGGGACGAGGCTACGGGCGTCCCGGACAACTTCGTCATCTTCACCAGCTACCCGAGGTAGGAAAGAGAAGCGAGCATGGCGCAGCCACACCGGCACCTCGGTGTCGACATCGGGCTCAGTGGGCTCATCAAATGGATCCGCTACCCCTTGGTCAACAGTGAGGCCGCGGGCCTGGAGGTCGTCGAGAGCGTCGCCGACCGGTTCGAAGGGGCGTTCGCCCACCAGCTTCTGCGGGACTGTCTCGTGCTCCTGGACTCACCTCTGTCCAGTCGGGACGTCGAGATCCTGTGGCTGGCGGGGACGTTCCGGGAATTCGACCTGGAACGCCTCGGGATCGACGGCCGGGTGTGGCTGTGCCGGATCGCTGACATCTGCACCGGCAGGATCCGGCGCAACGATCACTCCTTCTCGCCCGTCACCGCCACATCTGTGGTGGACGAGGCGACGAAGGAGGCGGTCCGAGCCGAAGTGAGATCGGTCGGACCTGCCCTCGAGCAGAGGACGGCGCACCACTCCTACCACCCGCTTGCGGGTGTCGTCCCGGCCCTGGAACAGGCGGTGGACATCGACGCGGATCTCGCCTTCCGGCTGTTGCTGAGGGCGGTGAAGGCGTACTCCGTACCGATCGGCGAGGCCCGTTACGAGCGCTATCTGGTGCTCGGGGACGAGCTCGGCCTCGGTGAGGACGTCGTCGACGACACCGATTTCAACGTCTGGACGGACTTGGTGGACTGATGACGTCACTGATGACGTGACCGGTGCTCCGACCGCCCGACCGCGAGCCGCCCTGAACGACCGGTGATCTCGACAGGTCGGTGATGCAAGAAACCCCGCCAGGGATTCCCTGGCGGGGTTTCCACGGTCGGAGCCACCTACCTCACCGCGCCTCCGGCGGCCTCTGTCGAGGCATGTTCGGCCGCGCACCCGGTGCGGCGACCCCGAAGCGCCCCTGATGCACCGTCGCGTCCTGCCGGGGCATCCCCATCCCCGCCGACTGGATGCCCAGCGGCGCGGAGCCCGTCCGGAACTCCACCATCCAGTCCGCCGTCTCCGCCCGGACCAGCTCCGTCACGTCCTCCGAGAACCTCCGCAGCACCCCGAGACACCGGTCCGCGGCCTCGCCCGCCGTGCCCTCCGTCGGGCCCAGGACCTCCCGCACGCTCTCCGACGCCCAGTCGAACTGCAGCGCCTGGAGCCGTCGCTGCACGGCCTGCGCGGTGGCGACGTCCCTTATCCACCCCGAGGTGACCCCGAAGAACCGGTCGGCGGCCACGCACGCCACCGCGACCAGCATCGCCAGATACCCCCAGGGGGCGACCCCGCCCATCACCCCGGTGAGATCGAGCAGCGGCAGCGCGGCCCCGGCGACCGCCCCGAGCGCGGCGCCCGTACGCAGTGCCCGGGCCCCGCGCCGTTTCCAGACGCGGTCGGCGAGATACCAGGCCGCCGTCTCCAGGGCTCCCTGCTCCACCCACCGGTACAGCTCGTCGAGGCGCGGCGCGGGCTCGCCCCAGTCGCCCAGGGGGAAGGGCCGGCCGGTGAGGTCCCCGGGCCGCAGCCCGGCGAAACCCAGCTCGGGGGGACCTTCGCTCCGCCCGTCGTGGGGCGGTCTCTGCGGCGGCCCCTCGGGCTGCATCTCCGGCTGGCTCACCCGGCACTCCCTTGGCTGAACAGACTGACCACATGGCTGAGCAACTGAGCAGACTGAGCACAATCCATCACAGTGCGTGACACCGTAAGGTGCCCGCGTGACGTCTGGTGCCGGTGTAAAGCTGTCGCGCCGCCCCATTCCTACCGCCCAATGGGTGGCGGTGACCGGGCTTTCGTTTCTTTTCCGCTCGGAAGAAGCCCTTGATCAGGTATAGGCCAAAGGACCGGCTCACTCGAAAGAGTGCTGGAGCGACGGCACAGCCGACCACGTAGGCTCGTGCCGAACGCCGAATTTCGCACGCACGACTCGCACGACTCGCACGACTCGCACGACTACGGACAACGGACAACGGACAACGGACAACGAGGAGCTGATCGTGATCCCCGGTGGTGGCCAGCCCAACATGCAGCAGCTGCTCCAGCAGGCCCAGAAGATGCAGCAGGACCTGGCGAACGCGCAGGAGGAGCTGGCGCGGACCGAGGTCGACGGGCAGGCGGGCGGTGGTCTGGTGAAGGCGACCGTGACGGGCGCCGGTGAACTGCGGGCCCTCAAGATCGACCCGAAGGCGGTCGACCCGGAGGACACGGAGACTCTCGCCGACCTGGTCGTGGCGGCCGTACAGGCGGCGAACGAGAACGCGCAGCAGCTTCAGCAGCAGAAGCTGGGCCCGCTGGCCCAGGGTCTGGGTGGCGGCGGCAGCGGCATTCCCGGTCTGCCGTTCTGACGTTCGCACCGCGCGCCCCCCGTCCCGCCTTCCTCAGGTGGGCGGCGGCCAACTACGGTACGTACAACAGGATCGAAGCACCCGAAGCACGACAGGAAACACGACCGGAAACGCGACCGGAAACAGGAAAGGCAGTCCGTTGTACGAAGGCGTGGTCCAGGACCTCATCGACGAACTGGGGCGGCTCCCCGGCGTCGGTCCCAAGAGCGCGCAGCGGATCGCCTTCCACATCCTCCAGGCGGAGCCGACGGACGTACGGCGCCTCGCGCACGCCCTCCTCGAAGTGAAGGCGAAAGTCCGCTTCTGCGCGACCTGTGGGAACGTCGCGCAGGAGGAGCTGTGCGGCATCTGCCGCGACCCGCGCCGGGACCCGACGGTCATCTGTGTCGTCGAGGAGCCCAAGGACGTCGTGGCGGTCGAGCGGACGCGTGAGTTCCGGGGCAAGTACCACGTCCTGGGCGGCGCGATCAGCCCGATCGAAGGGGTGGGCCCGGACGACCTCCGTATCAGGGAACTGCTGGCCCGCCTCGCGGACGGCGCGGTCACGGAACTGATCCTGGCCACGGACCCGAACCTGGAGGGCGAGGCCACAGCGACCTACCTCGCCCGCATGATCAAACCCATGGGCCTCAAGGTCACCCGCCTGGCCAGCGGCCTCCCTGTGGGTGGCGACCTGGAATACGCGGACGAGGTGACCCTTGGCCGCGCCTTCGAGGGGAGACGACTTCTAGATGTCTGACGCCACGCTGCACAACACGACGCAGGACCCCGACGACTTCGCGGTCCAGATCGCCGACCAGGTGGAGAGCTTCCTGGTGGCCGTCACCGAGGTGGCGAAGGGCGACGAGCCGGACTCGGCGGTCCCGTTCCTCCTCCTGGAGGTCTCCCAGCTGCTGCTGGCCGGCGGCCGTCTCGGCGCGCACGAGGACATCCTCCCGGACGAGCGCTACGAGCCCGACATGGGCCCGGAGCCGGACGTGGACGACATCCGCGAACGGCTGGCGCTGATGCTGGACCCGGTGGACGTCTACTCGGAGGTCTTCGACCCCTACGAGCCCCGCAAGGCCCCGGTCCCGGCCCGTATCTCCGACGACCTGGCGGACGTCATCGCCGACCTTCGCCACGGCATGATCCACTACCGTGCGGGCCGCACCACGGAGGCCCTGTGGTGGTGGCAGTTCTCGTACTTCTCCAACTGGGGCTCGACCGCGTCCGCGACCCTGCGCGCGCTCCAGTCCCTGGTCGCCCATGTCCGCCTGAACCAGCCCCTGGCGGAGCTGGACGGCCTGGACACGGACCAGGAACTCGGCGACGAGACCCTGGCGGAGGAGGCCGGCAAGGTGATGGCGGAGGAGATCGCGGAGCCGCTGGGGCTGCGGACGGTCAAGTAGCGTTCACGTCACTTGGATCGTGTTGCCATTCACCCGTTGAGCTGAAGATATAAGGATTCCCTTCTGCTGGTGTGCGCCGTAGGCTGGGATGCGGAGCATGAACTGGGAGATCAACCTCCACCCATCGGTGGAGTCGTGGCTGCTCAAGCTGGCAGAGGAGGATCCGGTGTCGGCGGACCTCGTCGAAGCGGCGGTCGACATGCTGACAGAAAGCGGGCCGGCGCTCGGGCGTCCGCTCGTGGACAGGCTTTCCGGCTGCCGTACCCACAACCTGAAGGAGCTGCGGCCAGGTAGCTCGGGGAACACTGAGATCCGCATCCTGTTCGTCTTCGATCCGAAGCGGGAGGCGATTCTGCTGGTGGCAGGAGACAAGTCAGGCCGTTGGAGGGACTGGTACCGCGAGTCGGTCCCCCTCGCCGAGGCTCGCTATGAGGAGTACCTGACCGCCGCAGACAAGGCGGGAGAGGACGGGAAGGCCCGATGAGCCAGTACAGCAGCTGGGCAGAGGTCAAGCGCCGGATCCGGGAGAACCACCCCGAGCTGTCCGACGCCGAATGGGAGTCCCGCAAGCAGGCGGCGCGTACGGCGACCGAGGCACACGTGCTGGGTCACCATCTGCGGGAGATCCGCGAGGAGCAGGGGTTGACGCAGAGTCAGGTGGCCGAGTCGGTAGGCATCTCCCAGGCCAGGGTCTCCCAGATCGAGCGGGGAGAGATCCACAACCTGGAGACGATGCGTACGTATGCGGAGGGGCTCGGGGCGAGGGTCACTGTGACGATCGAGTACGGGGACCGGGTGGTCGGCGCGGCCTGACCGGCGGTGGGATCACCGATAGGGGACGTCCCGGGTGGGGCGCGGCGAGTACGCTGCGCCCCACAGCGCGTGTACGGGGATTCCCGTAAGGGGATGTAAGGGGGCGTTGGGTGGCGGACGAGGCGTGGGTGGGTCTGGCCGAGGCGATCGGGGCGATCCGGGCGGAGCTTCAGCAGGCGGCGCGGGACGGGGCGGGGCAGGAGATTCAGTTTCGGACCGGGCCTGTCGAGGTCGAGTTCTCCGTGGACGTGAAGAAGGACGGGGAGGCTCGGGCGAAGGTGCTGGTGCTGCCGTTCGGTGCGGAGGCGAGGGCCGCACGGTCGAAGGGCACGACGAACCGCGTGAAGATCACACTTCAGCCGGTCGATGCCGAGGGCGTGGATCTGCGTATCGCGGATAAGTCCGGGGAACGCCCCGAGTAACGGGGAGCAGGCACGGGGGTGTTGGTCGGTGGACATACGGCGGGTCGTGGAGATCTGGAACCCGGTCGGGAAGTGTTCGGGGACCGGGTATCTCGTGGCGGATCGGCTGGTGCTGACGGCTCTTCACAATGTGCTGGGCTGTGGGGTGTTGGAGGTCCGGCGGCTGGGTTCCGAGGAGCCGAAGTGGGTTGCGGCCGAGGTGCTGTGGCCGCAGGGTGCACCCGATCTGGAACGGGAGCCGTAGGCGGACGGTGCGTTGGTCAGGATCACGGATCCGGGGTGGGTGCCGCCGACGGGCGTTGAGACTGTCCGATGGGGTCGGATCGACGGGTCGGTGGTCAGGGACGAGCGGTTGAAGTGCGTTGCGGTCGGATTTCCCCGTTCGGAGATGCGGGACGGCATCCGCGACACCAAGGAGATCCGCGGCCACATCGAGACGCTGACCGGGCTCAAGTCCGGTGGTCTGATCGCCGCGTACGTCGACGGGGTCGCCGTCCCCAGCAAACCGGACGAGAAGTCACGGTGGGCGGGGGCGTCGGGCGCGGCGTTGTTCGCGCGGGGGCGGCTTATCGGGGTTGTGACGACCGACCGGCAACGGGACTACGACGGGGATCAGTTGACGGCGGTGTCGGTGGTGTCGCTGGCGGCGCGGCCCGGGTTCGTCGCGGCGGTGGGGGAGTTGGTTCCGGAGGACGTTACGGCTGCCGACCGTGAGGGTCCGCCGCGTACGGCAACGGCGTACGACGTCGAAGTTCCGTCGGGTGTGAACAACTTGCCGGAGCTGCCGTCGCCGATCTTTGTCGGTAGGGCGGAGATGATGGCCGAGCTGGAGAGAGCCCTCTCGACGGAGTCGCAGACGATCACCCAGACGGTGCACGGACTCGGTGGGGTCGGCAAGACGACGCTGGCCCTGCATTACGCGCACAACCACGGGAAGGCCTACCGGCTGGTGTGGTGGATCCGTTCGGACACCCCCGAACTGATCGAGGCGGGCTTTGCTGCCCTCACGATCCGTCTGCGGGGCGGCGCAGTTTCCGGGCTCACCACCGCACAGGCCGCCGAGTGGGCCGTCGGGTGGCTGCAGACCCATCCGGGCTGGCTCCTGGTCTTCGACAATGCCGAGAAACCAGAGCAGTTGCACGCTTGGACCGGCCAACTCCGGTCAGCTGGACGCCACTTGATCACCAGCAGGTACCAGCGGGGTTGGGTCGGCGACCCGATCGCGCTGCCTGTGCTGGACGACGAAGCCTCGCTGGAGCTGCTGTCGCGCCTCGTCGGAGACGACGAAGAAGAAGATGAGGCGCGCGCTTTGGCCGACGACCTCGGACACCTACCACTGGCACTGGAACAAGCGGGTGCCTTCATCGGACAGAGGGGAATCACGGCAGCCGAGTACCGGGCTCATCTACGTCGATATCCCGAGCGGGCCACGGATACGGCACCCGGCGGCTCGGATCCCGCCCGGACGGTGGCCCGGATCTGGCGCATCACGCTGGACGCACTCCAGGAGCTGGACCCACGTGCCGTGGACATTCTGCGAATCGCCGCGTGGTATGCCCCGACGGGCATCCCACGCGACCTCTTCACGCCGCTGGCCGAGGATCCCATGGACCTCGCCCAACTCCTGGGGCTGCTGGCCGACTACAACATGATCACGCTCGACCGGGCGGGGGTCGGCGTTCACCGACTGGTGCAGACGGTGGCCCGGACTCCGGCGGTGGACGATCCTCATCGAGATCGGGGAAGCATTCGTGCTGCACGTGACCGGGCTGTGGAATTGATGCTCGGTGAACTTCCGCAGAGTCCTGGCCTGAACGTTGCGGGTTGGCCCACTTGGAGAGCCTTGCTCCCGCATGTCGAAGCGCTTCTCGACGTGAGTGATCCAGCCGAGGACTCTGCGGAGATGTCCCTGATGTTGGTGCAGGCAGGGCGGTTCCTCCAACAGCAAGGTCCGTTGAGTCAAGCCATCCACTACTTCGGACGCTCTTTGGCAGCGGCCGTCCGGTTGCTCGGTGAGGATCACCCCGACATGTTGACCTCGCAGGGCAACCTTGCTGTCGCGTACCAGGAAGCGGGGGATCTGGGGCGGGCGATCCCGTTGTTGGAGCGGACGTTGGAGGCTCGCGTGCGAAATTTGGGGGAGGATCACCTGGACACGTTGGCCTCGCAGAACAACCTGGCCAGCGCGTACCAGACGGCGGGGGACTTGGAGAGGGCAATCCCGTTGTTCGAGGGGACACTGGAGAGTCGCGTGCGGCAATTGGGTGAGGATCACCCGTTGACCCTTGTCCTCGAGGGAAACCTTGCCGGCGCGTATGCGGTCGCAGGGAATGTGGGAAAGGCGCTCCCATTGTTTGAGCAGAATTTGGTAGGCCATGTGCGGGTCATGGGTGAGGATCACCCGCACACGCTGGTCTCTCGGGGAAACCTGGCCTACGCATACAGGTCAGCGGGTGACCTGCCACGGGCGATTCCTCTGATGGAGCGGGTGATGGCTGATTGCCTCCGGGTATTGGGCAAGGATCACCCGGACACGTTGTCCTCGCAGAGCAATCTTGCCAACGCGTACCTGACGGTGGGGGCTCTCGGGAAGGCGATTCCGTTGTTCGAGCGGACGTTGGAGGCCAGACTCGGAGTGGGGCAGGACCACCCTGACGTGCTGGTCCTGCGGGGCAGCCTTGGTACGGCATACAAGGAAGCAGGGGATTTGGGCCGTGCGATCCCGCTGATGGAACAGACGCTGAACAGTTGCCTTCGGGTATTAGGTGAGAGGCACCGGGACACGCTCGTTTTGCGAGGAAACCTCGCCGCCGCATACATGTTGGCAGGGGATACCGTACGGGGGATCGAAATGTTCGGCCAGGCACTTGCCGAATGCAGCCGGGCACTCGGCGACAACCACGAGTTGACGGAAGACATGCGACGGCAGCTGTCCATAGCTTGCAAAGCGCGGTCCTGACCTACATCCCGGCCAGTCCCAACACCGCGTGCAATCGTTCCGCATTCACATGTGGGGCGCCCGGAGTCGGCTCGCTGTACCACCGCAACGGCCACGTGTTCCCGTCCAGCGCCGGGATGCCGATGTACGTCACGGTGCGCGATCCCTTCTCGCCGAACCGCTGTACGCCCAAGGGCCAGTTGTGCTTCCTCACCTCCCCGGGTGCGAGCAGGAAGTACATCCAGCGGAAGCCGGTCACCTCGCAGACGACGGGCCCCGCGTCCCCGTCGGTCGCCTCGATGAGGTCGGCGGCGACCTGTTCCCCGCGTACGCCCTGGACACGGATCGTGTCGAAGTGGACGCCGGACAGGCGGAGATGGTGGCCGGCGAGGGGCACCCAGTCGGGGCGGTGGTGGGGGATCGCGTTCGTCATGGTCACACGGTGACGTGCACCGGGCTACGCTCGGTAGCGACTGAGGTGATACACACCGGGGTGTATCAGTCGGAGGTGGCCGCTGTGTCAGTCCAGTACAACCCCAAACCCAACCCCAACTCGCAGCCGTCGCCGGGCACCTGGCGTTACAGCGGCAACCAGCTGAAACGCTGGCGCACGAAGGCGAACGTCACCCGCGAGGAACTGGGCGCCGCCGCCAACTACTCGCCGGACACGATCAAGTCCATGGAGCAGGGCGTACGCATGCCGACGCCCCGCGTGCTCGACGCGGCGGATGAACTGTGCCGCGCGGACGGCTTGCTCAGCGCCGCGAAGGAGTACGTGAAGAGGGAGCCGTTTCCGGCTCGGGCGCAGGACTTCATGCAGTACGAGCAGCAGGCGATCAGTCTCTGGTCGTACGAAGTCGCCCTGATCCCAGGGTTGTTGCAGACCGAGGCATACGCGCGCTCACTGATCGAGAGCCGCTATCCGCCCCTGGACGAGGACACCGTGGAGGAGCGGATCGCGGCACGCATGGAGCGGCAGGCCATCCTCACGGACCGGAAGCCGCCGGTGGGCCTGAGCTTCGTTCTGTACGAGGCGGCACTGCGCAGCTCTCAGGTGAACGCCGAGCAGTTGCACCGACTGCTGCTATCGGCTTCCCTGCGAAACGTCGCGTTGCAAGTGCTCCCCTTCGAGCGGGCCATCACTGCCGCGCTGATGGGGCCCATGGTGCTGCTGGAGACCCGGGAACACGAGCGACTCGCCTTCTCGGAGGGCCCGTTCGCCAGCGATCTGACGGCCGACCCGGAGGTTGTCAGCCGGGTGATGGAGCGGCTTAGCATGATTCGAGCGCAGGCTCTCAACCCCGCTGAGTCGGCCCGTTTCCTCGAACGGATGGTGGATCAGCCGTGACCGAGCAGTTGCAGTGGTTCAAGTCGAGCTACAGCGACGATGAGGGTGGCAACTGCGTCGAGGTCGCCCTCCCCGCCCCCCGATCAACCGTCCACATCCGCGATTCCAAGAACCCCACGGGCCCCGAGCTGTACATAACCGCCCCCGCCTGGACGGCGTTCATCTTCGCAGCTCAGCCCGGAGCTTGAGTCTCGGGCTTCGAGCTCTTCCTCTGGGTTTTGGGTTCTGGGTTTTGGGATGGGTGAAAACCCAACCAACCAACCAATTCTGTACGGGAGTTGAGACGGCGTAACCCGAACGGGTGACGTTCCGTGATCAGCTTGCGCCGGAACGTAAAGCCACTCTAGGTTCACGGCAAACACAAGCAAATAGATCGGCCCCGGCCGGTGTTAGAGCACCAGTGCCAGGGCCTAGACCTACGCATCGAACGGAACCTTCGATGGTGGCTTACGCCAACCCTAGCCCTGCCCTGCCGTCCCCGTCCCACCCGATGGCCAATACGGGCTACGGAAAACGCGCAACGGGTGACGAAGAACCGCACGCCGACCCGGACTTCGCACATCTGCGCCCTCGCGACCGTGAGATCGCCGTCTTCGTCGACCACCTCGAAGACGGCCACGCCATGGGCTACAAGGCGATCGCAGCCGAGCACCCCCGCTACGGCCAGCAGGCCGTACGTGTCTCGATGGGCCGCATCACCCTCGCCGGACACCTGCGCTGGATCAAGGAGCACATCACCGCAGAGGACAACTCGATGCGGTGGGTGACGCGCACGTACTGGTCGCGTACCCGCAGGTCGGCCGAGTGGTGGGCGGAGTTCGTACGGGAGCGCCGGGGCAGGGACGTCACCGGGCGCTATCAGCCGGGGCTGGCCCGTGTCGAGGAGCCCGTTGTACCCGAGGAGGCCGTTGTGCCCGAGGAGCCCGCGGAGCCCGTGGAGTCCGAGGGATCTGAGGCGCGGGCCCCGGAAGCCGTGCGGCCCGAGACGGGTGGGAAGTCGGACGGGACGCCCGACGCCGAGTCGGACGAACAGCCCGCCGAGCAGCCCAGCGCGGCCTACCAGACGCTCGCCGAACTCCGCGCCGCCGACGCACGTATGCCCCTGTCCGACGGCGACTGCCGTTCCCTCGAATCTCTCGCCGCGGAGTGGCTGTCCCGTGGTGCGAGCGCCGACGACATCACCCGAGCCCTGACCGACGGCCTCCCGCCCGACGTCACCAACCCGGGCGGACTCGCCCGCAAGCGACTGGAGAGCAAGATGCCGCCGAAGAAGTCGAAGCCGGGACAGCAGGCCGCCGGCCGCGCCCGTGTGACCCGCGTGATCAGTGTCTGCGGTCTGTGCGACGCCGACGAACGCACGACGGAGATCGTCAGCGGACTGTGCCGTGAATGCCTGGCGGAGTGCGAGCTGGAGGGGCCGGTGCACACCCCGGTCCCCGAGACGTTCCTCCCCGCTCAGCGCACCGGCGGCCTGCCGGGCGCCGACGAGGTCGTGGACGTCACCGACCGGGTCAACGCGCTGCGCCGCGCGGCGGGGCTGCGGTGAGTGTGCGGGACGTACCGGTCAGGGCACGATGGAGTCGAGGAGGCGACGCCATGAGCCCAAGGATGACCGAGCACCGGCCGCAGATGTCCGTCGAGGACTTCGAGGAGCTGGAGCGCCATGCCCCGGAGACCGTGTGGCTGGAATTCATCAACGGGAAGCTCGTGGTCAAGCCCATGGCGGACGGCAACCACCGCGAGATGATCGCGTGGCTGCAGCGAGTGTGCATGCAGCATCGCCCTGATTTGTGGTTGCACTCGGAGAGTGGCCTGAAGACGGAGCGCTACCGCAAAGGGCGTGCGCGTGCCGATGGCGTACTCGTCCCGCTGGGCAGCCTCAAAGGACATGGCGAGTGGTCCGAGGCGGAGGGCGCTCTGATGGCCGTCGAGGTCACGTCGTACGACTCCGACACCCATCAGCGCGACCGGGTTGACAAGCCCGACGGCTACGCGGCCGCCGGTATCCCCGTGTACCTGCTCATCGATCGCGACGACGGCTCGGTTGTGGTGTTCAACCAGCCATCGAACGGCCGCTACCGGCACGAGGAGAAGCTGCCTTTCGGCGCCACCGTCAAGCTCCCCGACCCCGTGAACATCACCCTCGACACCGAGCCCCTCAAGGAGTTCGTGGACTGACCGCTTCCCGATCTTCGGGAGGGTGGCCAGGACCATGCCCTGGTAGGTGTTCACCACGGTGTCGCGCTTCCGCCGTTGAAGACCTACTCCACCTCGGTCGGGGTGTGGAGCGAGCGGTCATGCCGTGCGGTGGTGGGGCGCCAGGGTGGCGTGGATCTGGTCGCGGATGTCGGCGAGGACGGCTTCGGCGCTGCGGCGCACGTACACGGTGGCGGTGGTGCTGATGTGGATGATCGCGGTGATCACCCGCGCCAGCGTTGCCGCGTCGGCGGCACCGATGTAGTCGTTGTGGGTGAGCAGGCCGGTGATGCCGTCCTCAAGGCGGCCGGCAAGGGTGAGACCCGCCTGCCGGTAGGGCTCGGCCGGGTCGCCGAAGACGAGTTCGTGCAGGTATGTGCGGCCGTTCTCGATGTGCTCCCTCAGGCACTCCACCACGGGACGGATGAGAGCGGCGACCGGCTCCAGCACGCCCAGCCCGACGGCGGCGTTCGCAGCGGCGAGGCCGTCGTCGATCGCAGCGGCGAACTTCTCGTTCTGCACCATGATCAGCAACTCGGCCTTCGTGGACGCGTACAGGTAGAGCGTCCCGATCGCGACGTCGGCCCGGTGGGCGATCTGCTGCGTCGTGACCCCGCTGACGCCGTGTTCGGCGAACAGTTCGCGGGCCGCGGTCATGATGCGCTCGCGCTTGGCCTGTTTGGCCAGCTCGCGCCGCCCGATCGGCATGTGACCGCGTCCCATGGGGACCTCCCTTGACAATAATTCTGAGTGCGCTCATAGTTGAGTGTACTCGGGTTGACCGAGCGAGGCGAGGCCCCGGAAGTCGTGCTGAATTGGCCGACCTGGTCTCAGACCTGGATAAATGGGACTAAGGCAAGGAGAGGCGCCCCATGAGAGCGTTCGTCGTCACCAAGTACAAGGAGCCGCTGCAGGAGGCGGACGTCCCCGAGCCCACCGTGGGGGAGCACGACGTGCTGGTGCGGGTGGAGGCCGCCGGGCTGAACCCGCTGGACGAGAAGATCCGCGCCGGTGAGTTCAAGCAGGTCCTGCCCTACAAGCTGCCGCTGATCCTGGGTAACGACGTCGCGGGCACCGTCATCAGCGTCGGGGCGGCGGTTCGCGGCTTCAGGCCCGGGGACGAGGTCTACGCCCGGCCCCACCAGGACCGCATCGGCACCTTCGCCGAGCGCATCGCCGTAGCGGAGGACGACCTGGCGCTCAAGCCCGCCTCGATCAACATGGATGAGGCCGGCTCACTGCCCCTGGCGGCGCTCACGGCATGGCAGGCCCTGGTGGAGCGCGGGAAGGTGCGGCCCGGGCAGAAGGTTCTCATCCACGCCGGCGCCGGCGGGGTCGGTTCGATCGCGATCCAGCTCGCCGCACACCTCGGTGCGCACGTTGCCACGACCGCCAGCGGCTCCAACGCGGACTTCGTGCGCGCGCTCGGCGCGGACACGGTGATCGACTACCGCACCCAGGACTTCGAACAGCTCCTGACCGGCTACGACCTGGTGCTGGACAGCATCGGCGGGGAGACCCTCGCCAAGTCCCTGCGGGTGCTCAAGCCCGGCGGCAAGGCCATCGGGATCTCCGGCCCCCCGGACCCCGCGTTCGCCCGCGAGGCCGGCCTGAACCCGCTGATGCGCCTGGCGGTCGCAGCCCTGAGCGGCAAGATCCGCAGGCAGGCCAAGAAGCTCGGCGTGACGTACGAGTTCCTGTTCATGCGCGCCAGCGGCGACCAGCTCCGCCAGATCACCACTCTCATCGACCAGGGCGTGGTGCGCCCGGTCGTGGGAAAGGTGGTCGGCTTCGACCAGACCCCGCAGGCGCTGCGGTCCCTGTCCCAGGGCGGCATCCGCGGCAAGGCCGTCATCGCGAACAGCTGACCCGGCTCACCCGGCTGACCCAGCTCACCCGGCGCAACCGCGACGGGCGACACGAACACACCGCGGCACAGAACACACCGCGACACAGAACACACGAGGAGAATCCGCCATGAGCAGCACCGACACCCCGAACGAAGCCGTCATCACGTCCTACGCGAAGGCCCCGGCCCGCACCGTCAGCGCCGGTGGCGTCACCTACGCCTACCGCGAGCTGGGCCCGAAGGGCGGTATCCCCGTCGTCTTCTTCGTCCACCTCGCCGCGACCCTGGACAACTGGGACCCCCGCATCATCGATCCCATCGCGAAGGGCCGTCACGTCATCGCCTTCGACAACCGTGGTGTCGGGGCGTCAACCGGTCAGGTGCCGGACAGTGTCGAGGCGATGGCCGACGACGCCTACACCTTCATCAGGGCACTCGGGTTCGACAAGATCGACGTCTTCTCCTTCTCCCTCGGCGGCATGGTCGCTCAGGCCCTGGTGGTCAAGCACCCCGAGCTCGTCCGCAAGCTTGTCCTCACCGGCACCGGGCCCAAGGGCGGCAAGGACATGGACAAGGTCGCCAGAGTCACCTACTGGGACATCCTGCGCGCCACCCTGACCCGCTCGGACCCCAAGGAGTTCCTGTTCTTCAACCGCAACGCCACCGGCAAGCCCGCCGCGCGCGCGTTCGTCGACCGGCTCAAGGAGCGCACCGTCGACCGCGACGCGGACATCAGGACCAAGGCGTTCCAGACACAGCTGAAGGCGATCAAGAAGTGGGGGCGCTCCACCCCCGACGACCTGTCGACGATCACACAGCCCACCCTGATCGCCAACGGCGACAACGACCGCATGGTGCCCTCGGTCCTGTCGGAGGACCTGCACCTGCGCATCAAGGGCAGCGAGCTGATCATCTACCCCGACTCCGGGCACGGCGGCATCTTCCAGTACCACGACCGGTTCGCCCCCGTGGCGGTCGAGTTCCTCGCCCGATGACCAGTGCCTGACCAGGAAGAGCAGGGCAACATCATGAGTACGTCACCGGCCGTCGCACCCCCTGAAGTGAAGAAGCGCCTTACCTCCTCGATCCTGCTGTGGGTGCGCACCGACCAGCCCCGCCAGAGGGGCATGGACCACTGGAAGGGCCCGCACTCGGGGATCATCTCCGCCACCCCGGGCCTGGAGGAGTACCGGCAGATCCACCTCGCCGAGCACAACCCGGGCCTGTGGCCGGCCACCGGCGGGGTCCAGACAGCGATCCCCGCCGACCGGAAGATCGACGGCGTCGCGGAAGTCACCTTCCGATCGGCGCTCGCACCTCTGAAAGGGCGCAAGCAGACGAAGCTGGCCTACGCCGACGAGATCAACGTGTTCCGCCGCACCCTGCTCTACGCCGGCCCGCCGAACTCCTCTCGCTGGTACGACGTCGCAGGCCCCGGAGAGACGGTCGGCGCCCGCGCGCTGATCTACCTGCGCCGCAGAGACGGGGTCGGCGCCGGCGCCTTCCGGAGGTTCGTCAACGAGCAGCTCGCTCCCGCACTCGCCGGCACCGGAGTACTGAAGGAACTGCGCACGCAGACGTTCCTGCCCTGGATCGAAAAGCTCTGGGACACCCCGGACGTCGCCCACGACAACCCTCACGACCAGCACTTCCACGCCTCGGTCGGCCTCGGGTTCACCGACACCGCTGCACGGGACGCCTTCTTCGCGGGCGATGTGATCCAGGGCCTGTCCGAGCGACTGGCACCGCAGGTCTCCGCGATCCACGCCTACGACGTCACCGCCGCCCTCACCTACGTCAAGAACGGCGAGATCCTCCCGCGCTACCAGGAGTGAGCGGCGCGCAGATGCGACGCGGGACCGCCGGATCTGCTGCTCGGGCTGCTGCCGGATCGACCGCCGAGGTCATCCGCGGCTCGACGGCCCCGATCGTGTACCCCTTCGCGACACCGGTCTGCCAACTGTTCGAACGCGATGGATCATGGGTTTCCGGCCTGAAGGGATCACGTCGGGACCGAGGAACAGGCTCAGGCTCAGGCTCAGGCGTCCGTGCGGTGCAGGTCCGGGTAGAGCGCTTCGACCGGACCGCTCAGAGCCGCCTTGACCCCCTTGGTCAACTCGTCGGCCAGGACCTCGTGTTCTCCGGCCTCGACAGCGTCGTAGACCGTCGTCACCAGTTGCGTCGGCAGCATCTTGGGTCCGTCGGCGTGCGCGGCCATGTCGGTGTCGACGTAGCCCATGTGCACACCCGTCACGTGGACGCCCATGGGTGCGAACTCGATGCGCAGCGAGTTGGTGGCCGACCACAGTGCGGCCTTCGACGCGCTGTAGACGCCGCCGAAGGCGTACCAACTGGCAACGGAGTGCACGTCGATGAGGATCGACCCCTTCTTGGCGGCGAGGATCGGTGCGAAGGCGCGGGCGAGCAGGACCGGTCCGAAGAAGTTCGTCTCCATGTTCGCCCGGATGTCCGCCTCGGTGACGTCCAGCAGGCTCGCGCTCGGCGGGATGGCGCCCGCGTTGTTGACGAGCACGGTGACATCCGCAGCGGCGGCGACGGCCGCGTCGATCGACGCGCGGTCGGTGACGTCAAGGGTCAGGGGGACGATGCGGTCATCGTCCCAGGCGCGGGGGGAACGGGCGGTGGCGTAGACCTTGGCGGCGCCGCGTGCCAGGGCTTCGTGGACGAAGTGGGTGCCGATACCGCCATTGGAGCCGGTGACGAGGACGACTGCTCCATCGAGGGAGGGCATGGGTTCCTTCTTTCCGAGGGGGATGTGAAGTGCGTGGCTGTGCACGGACGGAGCGATGACTCCTGGCCCGACCGTGGGATAATGAGCGGAGCCACATTCGAGCCCGCGCAGTTATGACTGCAATCGTAACTGACTACAGTCAGAATCTACTCCTGGAGGACACCGCCATGTCTGTCGCCCCCCGGTCGGTCGGACGGCGCGAGCGGAACAAACAGGAGAAATTCGACCGCATCGTCGCTGCCGCCACCGAACTGTTCGCCGAACACGGCGTCGAAGAGGTCACGACCCAGCAGATCGCCGACAAGGCCGACATCGGCACCGGGACCCTGTTCCTCTATGCCAAGACCAAGGGCGAACTCCTCCTGCTTGTGCAGAACGCCAAGTACGTCGAAGCACTTGAGCAGGGCCGGGCGGACGCCGAGGCCGTCCCGGGCGTGCTGGACGCGGTGATGGCGATCGTCCGGCCGATCGTGGAGTGCAACCGCGTCCAGATCGACAACGGACGCACCTACCTGCGAGAGATGGTCTTCGGTGACCCCGAGGAGCCCCGGCACGGCGCGGCACTCGCCATCGTCGCGCAGACCGAGGAGGCCGTCGCCGCCGTGCTGCGCCGGGACGAACGGGTCACGGAGCGCGACGCCGCGACGCTGGCACACATCGTGTCCGCCGTGATGATGCTCAGCATGGCGGCGAGCGTGAACATCGCCTTGAGCGTCGAGGAGATCGCGCAGGACATCCGGGGGCAGGTCGAGGTCCTGCTGCCTCGCTGAAGCGCGGCCCGGACTCACCCAGGTGGCCATCCGGGGGCCTCGGCCGCGTCAGGGTCCGAATCCCCAAACGGCAGGTCATCCGGCTGTCGCTGCCCGTTCCGACCTGGCCGGAGGGGTGGGGCGGGCGGCCGGAAGGCTACCGCCACCGCGTGCTGCTGGGATTCCGGCGATCGCCTGCCTATGTGGCGTCGGATCCCCGTCGCTCAGCCCCTGTCTCCAGGATTCCGGGTCGAGGCCCGTGTGGTGCGGTCAGGGCTTTGTGGGTCGACTCCAGGATCTTCTCCGGCAGCTCTGTGCCCGCCGTTGCCCGAGCGAGCAGGATCGCGCCGACCAGGGTGGCCACCACGGGAAGGCTGTTGTCGGCGTCGGTGGACATCCACGCGGCGAATTCCCGGACTCCGGCCGCGTACGTTTCGCGCAACTCCCCGGCTGTGGACTGGCGAGCCATGTCCCCGGCGAATCCGGCGGTGGGGCAACCGGTGCCGGGCTGGTCGCGGTGCTCGGCGACAGATTGAAGTCGACGAAGGCGCCGCGCGCGGTGTCGTGACCTCCGTGGGTCGTGTCGAGCGACGCCAGGAGCAGGTCACGTTCCCCGAAAGCGGTTTGAGCCGCCTCGGCCACCAGGGCCTCCTTGGTGGGGGCTGCGCCGCCAGGAGCTGGCGCAGCTGGCCGGCGCGCTCAGGCTGAGCGACGCCGAGCACGTCCACCTCACGCACCTGGCGAAGTCGAAGCAGAAGAGGAAGCAGAAGAGGAAGAAGAAGCCGGCCGGCCGGGCCCGGCATGTGCGGGCCATCTGCGGACGCTGCTGGACACCATGGACGGCGTCCCGGCGATCTTCGTGGGGCGGCGCTCGGACGTCCTCGTCCGAATCAGGATGGCCGCGGCGGGCCTTCGGCGACTGGGCCGAGCTGTCGGCGAGGGAGCAGAACTGGGCGCGGCTGGTGTGCGAATCACGCGACCACTTGCCGTCGACCGGGCGACCACTCTATGGTCGTACGAACGTAAGACATACGAACGTACGACAATCGGGCGTACTTCAAAATCAAGGGAGACCGTAATGGTGACAACTCAACCGGTGGCGCTCGTGACGGGTGCCTCATCGGGCATCGGCAGGGAGACGGCCCGCGCCTTCGCCGCGGCGGGCTTCGAGGTGATCGGAACCGCTCGCAACACCGCGCGGGTCACCGCACCCGCCGGGGTGACCTACCTCGACCTCGACGTGACCAGCGACGATTCGGTCGCCTCCCTGGTCAAGCAGGTGATCGACCGGTTCGGGCGCATCGACGTCCTGGTCAACAATGCCGGCGTCGGTGCCAACGGCGCCGCCGAGGAGTTCTCCGTCGCGCGGACGCAGGAGGTCTTCGACGTCAACGTCTACGGCATCATGCGGATGACCAAGGCGGTTCTGCCGCACATGCGCGCTCAGCGGCGCGGACGCGTCATCAACGTCTCCTCCCTCAGCGGGTTCGTCCCCAGCCCGTTCATGGCCATCTACACCGCGACCAAGCATGCGGTCGAGGGCTACTCCGGGTCGCTGGACCACGAGGTCCGCGAGCACGGCGTCCGGATCCTGCTGGTCGAGCCCGGCCCGATCAACACCCCGTTCGGGGACCACAGCGTGCAGGGCGACACTCCGTTGCCGCTGTACGCGGCGGGACGGCGCACCTTCGACGAGGTGCTGGCGAAAAACACCAGCGGCGGCGATGATCCCGCTGCCGTGGCCAAGGTGATCGTCGCGGCGGCCACCGGCAGGAAACCGAAACTGCGGCGCACCGCCGGCTCGACGGCCGCAAGCATCAGCGTGCTTCACCGCGTCCTTCCGGCCCGGATCTTCGACCGCATCGTCCGCAGATTCAACCGGATGCCGAACTGACGTTCACCCCTCGCTTACTCGAACCCGTCCGAAAGCGGCGGCGTGGCTTCGACGAACACCGCCCCCTCTCGCCTGACCTCCCGGTCCGGCCTCGGGGCGTCATCTGGTCCGTTCCCGTCGCGGGCGGATCGGTGATGCCGTGGCGGTCTCGCCTCACCCTCCGCCACCGCCGTCCGAGGCGACCGGCTGTCCATCACCGACGGCGGCGTCCTGGAGCCCCACGACCCGAAACGGCAGACCGTCATGATCAACTTCCCCGCTCTCCTCGTCGGCGCGGCACACTGACCCGACCAGCAGCAGCCGGGGCGCGAGCCCGGGTTCCCAGGAGGAACACATCGTGCGGTACACGAAAGAACACAAGCAGGAGACACGGCAGCGGATCATCGCAACGGCCGGTCGCCGGCTCAAGCAGGACGGCATCGACGGCTCCGGCGTCGCCACGCTCATGAAGGACGCGGGCCTGACCAACGGCACCTTCTACGCCTACTTCGCCTCCAAGGACCACCTTGTGGCCACGGCTGTCGCCGACCAGATGCGCGCCCAGCACGAGAACATCGTCGCGCTGGCGGCGCCCGGCCGTGCCGGACTCGAACAGCTCGTGCGCTGGTACTTCTCCCCCGAGCAGCGCGACAATATCGAGGACGGCTGCCCCAACGCCGCCCTGCTCGACGAGATCGCCCGCTCCACGGATCCCACCCGGCAGGCCTATACCGACGGCGCGCTGGTTCTCATCGACGGCTTCGCCGCCCGCCTGGCACCCCACGATCCACCCTCGGCACGTCTGCGGGCGCTCGGCCTCCTCGGCATGATGGCCGGGACACTGCAGCTCTCCCGTGCCCTGACCGACAGGCAGCTCGCCGACCAACTCCTCGAACAGGGCATGCGCAACGCCCTCGCACTGCTGGATGACGAACAGCACAACTGAGAGGTCATCCGTGCGCCGATCGGAGGCTGGTCCGGTCGAACAAGGGCGGCGGCCCCCTCGACGTCCCCGGTAGACCTTCGAGCCGACCCGAAGTCAAGGACCTGTACGCCCGCGTACGGCAGCGGCGCCACCCTGTAGAACCACACCCGGTCTTCCCGGGCCGCCTGACAACCTGCGGATCCACCATGCGCGGCACTGCGCACATCGTGAGCGATGTCATGACCCGCATGGTCACCGCCGTCGGCAGTGAGGCCCGTTCCAAGGAGATCGTGCGGACCATGCCGAGGATCGGCCGACCGATGGCGCAACCGAGCCACTCCGGAACGTGATCAGGTCATCGCCATAAGTGAGTTGGAGTCTTCCTTCCCGGCCCCTGTACGTCCCTTGTACGGGGGCTAACCAGCGGAAAGCGAAGCTGGAGTCACTTCCACCGCAGGAGCTGCGGAGGAGGTGAACCCCCCTCACCCGTACAGGAGTTGCGATGAACCGCAAGACCCGCATACGCGCCGCCATCGTCACAGCCACCGCCCTTGTCACCGCCGCGACGGTGACGGCCGGGGTCAGCGCGGCGGGTGCCGACCAGCCGAAGAAGCCCACCAAGAAGCAGATCGCGGCCCTCTTCGACGGCTGGAACAAGACCCTGCAGACCGGCGACGCGGAGAAGGTCACCGACCGGTACGCGAAGGACGCGGTGCTGCTGCCGACCGTCTCCAACAAGATCCGGACCAACCACGCCGAGATCGAGGACTACTTCGACCACTTCCTGCTGAACAAGCCGGTCGGCAAGAAGATCAAGTCGTACATCAACATCCTGGACGACAACTCGGCGATCGACGCCGGCTCCTACTACTTCATCCTCACCGACCCGAAGACCGGCGAGAAGAAGAGGGTCGACGCCCGCTACACGTACGAGTACGAGAAGCGGGGCGGCAAGTGGCTGATCGTCAACCACCACTCCTCGATGATGCCCGAGGGCTGATCGGCCCGGGGACCGCAACGGTCCCGAGCTGCCGGATCGGCAAGGTAAGCAAGGTGGGCAGGTCAGCCGGTGCCCTTCTGGGTCGCCGCCCGCAGGCTGATCACCACGCTCAACCCGCCTCCGGGCGCGTCCGCCAGGGCAACCGTCCCGCCGTCGTCCGTCACCAGCTGTTTGACGACGGCGAGGCCGAGGCCCGAGCCGGAGCGTCCGGTGAGGCCCTGGCCGCGCCAGAAGCGGTCGAAGGCGCGTGACTTCTCGGCGTCCGACATACCCGGACCCCCGTCCGCCACCGTCAACTCCATCTCGTCGCCCCGGGGTTGTGCCCGTACGGTGATCGTCCCGCCGTCCGGTGAGACCTCCAGGGCGTTGGAAAGAACGTTGTCCAGTACCTGGTCCAGGTGACCGGGGCTGGCCAGCACAAGCAGCCGGCCGTCGGCAACCCCACTCCCCCTGAGCGTGATGGTGACTCCACGCTCGTCGGCGGCCGGCCTCCACACCGACAGGCGTTCGTCCACGATGTCCCTGAGGGACAACGGCTCCGCCGCCGTGACCTTCGCCTCGGCCCGGGCCAGCACCAGCAGCCCGTTGACCAGACGGCTCATCCGGACGACCTCCGCGGTCGCCTGCTCCACGTCCTCCCGTACGAACTCGTCGTCGGTGCCGTCCGCGATGTTGTCCAGCGACAGACGCAACGCCGTGAGGGGGGTACGGAGTTGGTGGGAGGCGTCCGCCACGAAGATCCGCTGCGAGGCGACCAGTGTGTCCAGGCGTTCCGCACCCTGGTTGAGGGTGCGGGCGAGCGTCTGGGTCTCCGGCGGCCCCGTCACCCGTGAGCGCGCGGTCAGGTCGCCGTCGCTGAACTTGCTTGCCATACCGTTGAGTTCGCGGAGCGGGGCGGTGATCCGGCGCGCGACATACGCTCCGATCGCGGCGGCGGCGGCCAGGACGAGCACGGCCAGTGCCGCCCGGAAGCCCCAGATGCTCCACAACCGCTTGGTCATGTCCGACGTGGAGTACACGATCCGCACGGCCGTATCCCCCTGCGCGGGGACGGTGACCGTCAGATGCTTGCCCCAGATGAAGTCCGAACCCCAGTCGGTCGTGGGCTTGTTCTTCTCCACGGCCCGGGTCAGGGCCGCGTCCCCGGTCGGCCTCGGCAGGGCGGGAGCGCAGCTGCTGGTAGGGGTGACCTGGACCTGGCCGGGTGTCCCCTCGCGGTAGGCCTCGGCCACCTCGGTCAACGCCTCGCACGAGATGGCGTCCCCGTTGCCCAGCACCAGCGCCATGGTGTTGGCCTCGCGTAGGACGGACTGCCTTGTGTCGTCCCGGAGTTGCTTGGTCAGCGTGAACGCCACCGGCACCGTGAACAGCAGGATGGCCACCGCGACGAGCAGGATGTAACTCCGGATGAGCTGGCGGTTCATGAGGTGCCCAGGCCCCCGTCGCCCCCGTCGGCGTTCTTGACGATCTCCAGCCGGAAGCCGACGCCCCGTACCGCCTCGATCGCGATCGCACCCTTCAGCTTCCGCCGCAGCGCCGCCACATGGACGTCGAGCGTCTTGGTCGGCCCGAACCAGTTCGCGTCCCAGACCGCCTCCATGATCTGCTCGCGTGACATCAGCGCGCCCGGCTCCTCGGTGAGGAAGGCCAGCAGGTCGTACTCCTTGGGGGCGAGGGCGACCTCGTCGCCGTCCAGACGGACGCGGGCGGCTTTGCGGTCGATCGTCAGGCGGGTGCCGTACCGGTCGGGGCCGGCCTCGGTGGCCCGGTCGCGCGGCTGGACGCGCCTCATCACCGCCCTTATGCGTGCGATGACCTCTCGTACGCCGAAGGGCTTGGAGACGTAGTCGTCCGCGCCGAGTTCCAGGCCGACCACCCGGTCCGTCTCGTCGCTGCGCGCGCTGATGACGATGATCGGGACGTCACCGCGTGCGCGCAGCGCCTTGCAGACGTCCAGGCCGTCGGTGTCGGGCAGGCCGAGGTCGAGCAGGACGACGTCGTAGGGCTCGGTGTGGCTGAGCGCCGCGCCGCCCGTGGACACCCACGCCACCTCGAAGCCGTAGCGCAGCAGGCCGCGCCTCAGCGACTGGGCCACCGGTTCATCGTCTTCCACCAGGAGTACGCGCACAGCGGCACCTTAGTCCTTGAAACTTAATTCACACTGGTCACGCGTATTCCGTGGCGAGATGGGCATGTGCCGTCCGGAGCGGCCGAAGATCGCTGCGGTGAGCGGGACATCTCACCATGCGATACCCCGAAGGGGGAATTCGGCCGCTCGTTAGACTGAGCCGACCGCAGCAGCGGTCCCGAGACGGACTGAGCGAGGAGCGCACGTGGGCCTTGTCGTGCAGAAGTACGGAGGCTCATCCGTAGCCGATGCCGAGGGCATCAAGCGCGTCGCCAAGCGAATCGTGGAAGCGAAGAAGAACGGCCACCAAGTGGTCGTCGTCGTTTCAGCGATGGGCGACACGACGGACGAGCTGATCGATCTCGCCGAGCAGGTGTCTCCGATGCCTGCCGGGCGTGAGTTCGACATGCTGCTGACCGCCGGAGAGCGGATCTCCATGGCACTGCTGGCCATGGCGATCAAGAACCTGGGTCACGAGGCCCAGTCGTTCACCGGCAGCCAGGCAGGCGTCATCACCGACTCGGTCCACAACAAAGCCCGGATCATCGACGTCACGCCGGGGCGCATCCGGACCGCGCTGGACGAGGGCAACATCGCCATCGTCGCCGGGTTCCAGGGCGTCAGCCAGGACAAGAAGGACATCACCACGCTGGGGCGCGGCGGCTCGGACACCACCGCCGTCGCACTGGCCGCCGCCCTCGACGCCGAGGTGTGCGAGATCTACACCGACGTCGACGGTGTGTTCACCGCCGACCCGCGCGTGGTGAAGAAGGCCCGGAAGATCGACTGGATCTCCTCCGAGGACATGCTGGAGCTGGCCGCGTCCGGCTCCAAGGTGCTGCTCCACCGGTGTGTGGAGTACGCCCGCCGTTACGACATCCCGATCCATGTGCGCTCGTCCTTCTCCGGACTGCCGGGCACCTGGGTCAGCAACGAGAATCCCAAGTCGCAAGGGGACCAGCAGGTGGAGCACGCCATCATCTCCGGAGTCGCCCACGACGTCTCCGAGGCCAAGATCACGGTCGTCGGCGTCCCGGACAAGCCGGGCGAGGCCGCGGTGATCTTCCGCGCGATCGCGGACGCGGAGATCAACATCGACATGATCGTGCAGAACGTGTCGGCAGCGTCGACCGGGCTCACGGACATCTCCTTCACCCTCCCCAAGTCCGAGGGCCGCAAGGCCATCGACGCCCTGGAGAAGGCGAAGGGCGGCATCGGCTTCGAGTCGCTGCGCTACGACGACCAGATCGGCAAGATCTCGCTGGTCGGCGCGGGTATGAAGACCAACCCGGGCGTCACCGCGTCCTTCTTTCAGGCGCTGTCCGACGCGGGCGTGAACATCGAGCTCATCTCGACCTCCGAGATCCGCATCTCGGTGGTCACCCGCGAGGACGACGTCCCCGGGGCCGTCCGAGCCGTGCACTCGGCCTTCGGCCTCGACTCCGACAGCGACGAAGCCGTTGTCTACGGAGGCACCGGCCGTTGATGGCCGCGCACCGATCGACCGCGCCGGGATCGACCATCGGCGCCGCGCCCGGCTGGGCCGCCACGAGCGGATCGGCCGGTCCTCGGCCGTCCGTGTCCGGGCCGACCGCACCCGGATCGGCCGCGGCGATCGGATCGGTGGGTGCTCGGTCGGTCGCGTCCGGGGCGAGTGCCGGGCCCCGGTCCGCCGCGCGGCCCACGCTCGCGGTGGTGGGAGCGACCGGCGCCGTCGGTGCCGTCATGCTCCGGATCCTGTCCCACCGTGCGGACATCTGGGGCGAGATCCGTCTCGTCGCCTCCCCGCGCTCGGCCGGCCGCAAGCTGACCGTGCGCGGCGAGGAGGTCGAGGTGGTCGCGCTGTCGGAGGAGGCCTTCGACGGTGTCGACGTCGCGATGTTCGACGTGCCCGACGACATCGCCGAACGGTGGGCGCCGATCGCCGCAGCCAAGGGCGTCGTCGTGATCGACAACTCGGGCGCCTTCCGGCTCGACCCGGAGGTGCCCCTCGTCGTCCCCGAGGTCAATCCGCACGCGGTACGGCAGCGCCCGCGCGGGATCATCGCCAACCCGCACTGCACGACCCTGTCGATGATCGTCGCCCTGGGCGCGCTGCACGCCGAGTACGGTCTGCGCGAGCTGGTGGTCTCCACGTACCAGGCGGTGAGCGGGGAGGGCCGGGCCGGCGTGGACACCCTGCGCCGGCAGCTGTCCCTGGTCGCCGGTACGGAACTGGGGACCAACCCGGGAGACGTACGGCGGGCCGTGGGCGAGGGGACGGGGCCGTTCCCCGAGCCGGTCGCGCTGAACGTCGTACCGTGGGCCGGTTCGGTCCGGGCGGACGGCTGGTCGTCGGACGAGATGCAGCTGCGGGACGAGACCCGCAAGGTTCTCGGGCTGGCCAAGCTCCCCGTGGCGGTGACCTGTGTACGCGTGCCGGTCGTCACCGCGCACGCGCTGACCGTCCACGCCCGGTTCCAGGGAGAGGTCACCGTCGCCGGGGCCCGGGAGATCATCGCCACCGCACCCGGGGTCGTGCTGTTCGACAATCCGGAGGCGGGGGAGTTCCCGACCCCGGTGGACGTGGTCGGCACCGACCCGACCTGGGTCGGCAGGGTCCGGCGGTCGCTGGACGACCCGACCGGGCTGGAGCTGTTCGTGTGCGGGGACAACCTGCGCAAGGGCGCCGCGCTCAACACGGCACAGATCGCCGAGCTGGTGGCGGCCGAGCGGGCCTGACGACGTCCTGACGCTTCCCTGACCTCCCGCTGACCGCCACCTGACCGGGGCCTGACCATGGCCTGACCTGCGGGTAACCCTCTGTTCTGATCTGTTCGCGATCTGTCGATCTTGTCGGAAATCACTCTGGGTATGGCAGAAAACGTTTGTAGGATCCAGGTGAGATCGGCGAGATCGGCGAGAACCGAAGATTTTCCTCCCCGCCTTCCGCAACCGCGCGGACGGTGGGGAGCGTCTTTGCGGTCGCCCTTCCGGGGCGTGGGACGCCGTGACCATGCGGGGGACGCGCGGTGACCATGGATTTAGGGGAAGAGCGGGACGCATGAGGGTGGCTGTGTCGGATGACGCAAAAGTGATGCCGGATGCGTACAACCCTGACGGGGGTAAGCGTGTCCAACATGCGTGGCAGAGGTACTGGACTTCAGAGCGGCGACGCGCGGCACAACCCTGCGTCCGCCCCGCCGACCCCGCGTGCCCGGTGCGCCCGGCGGCATGCCGGTGATCGCGCCGATGCCCGCAGCGCGGCCGGCCCGCATACCCAACCAGCGTGACGGCGCCGACGAGAGCGCGGCGGCGGGGACGACGGTCGATCACCTGACCGAGACGTACCGCGCCCACTACCGCTCCCTCCTCGGTCTGGCCGCGCTGCTCCTCGACGACACCGCGTCCTGCGAGGACGTCGTCCAGGAGGCGTTCATACGGGTCCACTCGGCGCGCAAGCGCGTCCGTGACCCGGAGAAGACGCTCGCCTATCTGCGCCAGACGGTGGTGAACCTCTCCCGCTCCGCACTGCGCCGCCGCATCCTCGGCCTGAAGCTCCTCTCCAAGCCGATGCCCGACATGGCGAGCGCGGAGGAGGGGGCTTACGACCTGCTGGAGCGCGACTCCCTCATCAAGGCGATGAAGGGCCTCCAGCGCCGCCAGCGCGAGGTCCTCGTCCTGCGCTACTTCTCGGACATGACGGAGGCCCAGGTCGCCGAGACTCTGGGCATATCGCTCGGCTCGGTGAAGGCGTACGGCTCGCGGGGGATCGCCGCGCTGCGCATCGCCATGGAGGAACCGGCATGAGCGGCGATCAGGGCCAGGGCCAGGGCGAAGACCGGGAGAGGGACCAGGCGCAGGGGCCCGAGGGACAGGAGGCGGCGGGGTCGGGACCCGAGGAATCGGGCGCGCCCGCTGCCGGGAATGAAGGGCACGGGAGTGCCGGTTCAGGGAGCGACGGTTTCCGGACCGAGGAGTTCCAGGCCGGTAGGGTTCCTGTGAACGGAGCCCGATCCAAAGGGAGTTGGCTGGCCGGAGTCCCTGGACCAGGCCGCCACGAGCAAGAGCACAAGCACAAGCAATCGCATGCTGGGAACGGAACTGTGAATCACGGCCCCGACGACGAGAGCCTGGACGGGCTCGGCTCGGAAGAGCTGGCGCTGCGCACGATGCTGCACCAGGCGGTGGGCGGAATCCAGCCGACCGACGCGGTGCTGGACCATCTCCGGCGCGCGGTGCCCGCCCGACGGGCCCGCAAGCGCCATGCGGCGATCGGTCTGGCCGCCGCCGCGCTGTTCATCGGCACGGCCGTCCCGGCCCTGCTGCACGTCTCGAACGTCACAGGCTCCGAGGCCGACCCCTCCGTCATCGCGGGCCACGGCTCGCAGACCGGGGGCGACAAGGACAACGGCAAGGGTCCGGACGGCGGCGAGAGCACCTCGGGGGGCGGTTCCGGCACGGTCAAGGACAAGCCGACGACCAGCCCCTCCGGCGGCGCGACCGACCCGGACAAGGGCAGCGGCGGCGGCAGCACGACCGGCGGCGCCGATCCGACGTCCAGTTCCGCGACGACACCCACCTGCGACGCGACCCAGCTGGGCTCGGCCACCGGTTCGGTCGGCGCCCCCGACGGCAGCGGCGCGGTGTACGGCACGTTCCGCGTCGTCAACGTCTCCAGCGCCAGCTGTACGGTCGGCGGCACCGGCACGGTGTCGACGCTGACGGAGGGTGCGGCGGACTCGTCGAAGGTGGCCACGGCCGACCATTCGGCGGGGGACGCGGCCGGTGGCCTGCCCGACCCGTCGGCCTCGGTCAGCGGACTGGTGCTGGCGCCGGGTGCGGCGTACACGGTGCAGTTCGCCTGGGTGCCCTCGGAGACCTGCCCCACGAGCGGCGGCACCACCGACGGCGGCACGACGGGCGGCTCCACGGAGTCACCGACGCCCACCCCGAGCCCGAGCACCGACTCGGCCGGGACCACCTCCACCGGCGGCGAGACGGGCACCACGCCCCAACTGGTCACGGAGGACGGCACGGTGGACGACGGCAGCGTGTCGGTGTCCTACACGGCGGAGGCCGGCTCGCCCACGGTGACGGCGACGGTGTCGAACGCCTGCGCGGGCACGGTGTACAAGACCGGGGTCATGGCGGAGACCACGTAGTACCGGCGGCACTCGGCCACCACCCGGGCAGCACCGAGCGGCTCAGCAGTACCGAGCGGTGCTCAACGGGTGGTCGGCCGGGGGTCAGGCGGTGGCGTTTTCCCGAGAGGGTTCCGGGGCTGCGGGTGTTTCGTCGGGCGGCGTGAGCCCCAGCTCCGCGTCCCGCGCGAACTCCGCCTCGCGGCGCACCAGCCGGAACCACATGAAGACGACGAAGCCCGCGAAGACGAACCACTCGCCGGTGTAGCCGAGGTTCTGGAACGCCTTCAGGTCGAGCCCGGTGTCCGCGGGCGCGGTCGCCGGTACGGCCTTCATCCCCGAGTCGCCCCTGTCGAGGGTGACCCAGGCGTCGTACACGTCGTACGGCACGAGGTTCACCAGCGAGGCCGCGCTGATCGCGCCGGTCTGCCCGGCTGGGAGACCGCCCGCCGCGCTCACACCGTTGGACCCCGGCGTCTCGGACGCCTGGAGCGCACCGGTGACGGTGACCTCACCGGCGGGCGGGGCGGGAGCCTTCGCGGGGTCGGCGGTACCGGGCAGCCAGCCGCGTACGACGGGCAGCGCCTTGCCCTCGTCGGTCCGCAGCAGGGTCAGCACGTAGTAGCCGCTGCGGTCGTCGAGCCGCCGGTCCGGGACGAGCAGCTGCTTGCCGTACCGCCCGGTGGCGGTGACGCGGTCCCCGGAGGTCTTCTTGTCGACGGGCAGCAGCTCCGCGAGCGGCCGGGCGGCCTCCCCCTTCTCGGCGGAGACCTCCTCGGTGGCGGTCCTGTGGTCCTGCACCCGGTCCTCGAACCGGCTCAGCTGCCACGACCCCATGAACACGCAGAAGGGGATGGCGAGCAGCACGAAGACGTTGATCCCCCACCAACGGGGCGTCAGCAGAAACCGGTACACGCCTTCCAAGGTACGGGGCGGGGGTGGGCGCCGGGTTCGCGGGGTCGGCCGGGGCCGTCAGCGCAGTCAGCACTGTCAGTGCCGTCAGCTGGTCATGCGGGAAGGCCGCACCCTGCCGCCGGCAATCGGACTGCCGTCGCTCGGGCGGCGGATTGTCCACACCCATCGGCAGGGGATAGCTGGACAATTGCCCAGTTGTAATGATTTGCCGTAAGTCGCCGAACACGGCGGAGTGGCAAGTGAAAGAGAATCCGATCAGCATGAAGAAACTCGTTGTCAAGAGCAGGCGTGCGTTCGCCGTGGGCTTCGTCGCCTCCACGCTCGCCCTGGGAATAGGTGTCGCCGCCCCGGGTGTCGCCTCCGCGCAGCCGGCGCCGGTCTCGGGTAGTGCCCAGCACACCCAGAATCCGCCGAGCAACATGGAATTGGGCATCGACTTCTGGGAGAATATGGGATGGCCGAACTGGCGCAACCTCGGTGACCGGGAGTGGATCGAGGCGGCCCACTGGACTGACAGCAACGGGGCTACCCACTCCGACTTCGTCTTCACCGGCGGCCGGTTCTACGACCGCGACCAGGGCCTCATCAACTTCATGAACAGCCCGGCGGCCCCCAGCTCCAGCCATGGGTACACAGGGACCTTCCAGGAGTACAACACGACCATCTACGACCGTCAGCGGGACGACGCGGTTCCCCGCCGTGACGCCAACCGGATCGTCCGGGCGATCGGTACCGGCGACCTGTTCTGGACCAACGACCACTACTCGACGTTCCACTACGCGGGACGGAGCTAGCACATCTGAAGGGGGTGTGACCGCCGCGCGGCGGTCACACCCCCTTCAGCCGCGTCCACGCGTTGTGGTCACGCGGCGTGGCGGTGCCCCTGAGCGTGGCGGGAAGCGGTGAGGAACTCGCGTTCCAGACCGGTCAGCTCGTCGGGTTCCTGACAGCTGAGGAAAAGGCCTTCCGCGATGGCGAGGCGCTTGCCGCGATAGAGGTCGCACTCGTCGTGACCGAGCTCCTGCCAGGCTCCCGCCGCCTCGGTCAGATACCGGTGGTGCAGCAGGCGCTCGCGGTCCTCCTCCAGCCACCGACGCAGCCTGGGAGACTCGCTGATCACGGCGTCGTGGGTGAGCTCCGCGGAGTCCTCGCCGAGTGTGACGAGCCGGGCGCCGACCAGCGTGTTCAGCACCGGCCGCGTCTCCCGGTCCTCGAACGCGCGCAGCTCGGACGGCCGCACCGGCCGGCGCACGTAGGAGCGGTTCTCGTCGGGGGCGACAAAACGGCGCAGCACCCTGCGCGCGGTGAGCCGCTGCCGGGCGCACAGCCGGTCGAACACTTCATCCGCTGTGGTGGCGAGGGAGCCCCGCACCCCGCCCATCTCCTCGTAGTCGGCCAGGGTGAGCACCCGGCCGCGCCGACGGCACCAGACGCGCAGCAACGCGTTCGAGAGCATGGGCAGCATGGTGGGCTGCCCGAGGAAGTCGTCGACCAGCCGGGCCGTGAGATCACGTTCCACGGCGAGCCCGGCAGCCGCCGCCGGGCGGACGATCGCCTCGCGCAGCTCCGCCGACGTCATCCCCGGCATCCGCACGGTGCAGTCGGTCAGTGCGTCGAGCCAGGGTGTCCGACGCGGGCACCACCACAGGAAGTCCGGCCTGAGGTCGAGGACCACCCTCAGCCGCGATTCCGGTCGCCGCGCGGCCATCAGCAGTTCGACGAACCGCAGCCGCTCGTCCAGGTCCGGCACCGGCGTGCCCAGCTCGTGGGACTCGTCGACGACGATCCAGCGTTCCGGGTCGTCGGCGCCGGGCGACAACAGCCGCTCGTACGTGGTCGCCGGCCGTGGTCCCGGCGTGATCAGGTGGACGGTGACCGGGTGTCCGGCGCACCGCGCGGCATCTCGCAGGACCGGCAGCAGACCGGCGCGCAGCAGCGAGGACCTCCCGCTGCCCGACGGTCCGGACAGCGCGGCGAACCGCTTCGTGCGTATGAGGTCGAGCAGGCTGTCCACCACACGGTCGCGCCCGAAGAACAGGTGCCGCTGCTCACTCTCGAACCGCTCCGGCCCCCGGTAGGGCGACAGGGCGACGTCGTCGTCCCGGAACGCGGCCGACTCCTCGGCGGCCAGCGACCACCGTCGCTGCCATTCGTCCGGATTCCCGCCACAGGCCCGGGCGAAGGCCACGACCACGGCCAGGGACGGCAGCCGGTCGCCCGCGGCGGCCTGGGCCAGCGCGGTGGGGGAGTAGTGGGCACGGCACGCCATCGAACGGTAGGTGGGGCTGCCGGCGTCGGCCCGCAGCGCACGCAGTTCGCTCGCGAAGCGCTGAACGGGACCTTCGTCGGGATCCAGCGGTTTCTCGGGACGACCCATCTTTCCTTCCCTGCCTGGCCACGCACCCTGCACGGGGATGCGCCTCGGCCGGGACGCACGCTGCCCGGGGGCGCATGTTCGACGCTGCCGGTACCGGTGGGACGGAACAATGGGGGCTGCTTAGAGTGGGTATGTACGGCCGCCAAGATGGGTAGTGGCGCACGGCAGCAGTGTCCGCGGAGGACGGTGACGGGATGGCCGGGACGGCTGACCAGTGTGGTGCTGCGGGCTTGGGACGGGGCTTCGCGTTCGTCGGACGCCGCCACGAACTCGACCGGCTGCTCAACGCCGTTCGGAGGCCACCGGCTGTGGTGATGGTGGAGGGCGACGCCGGCATGGGGAAGTCCCGGCTGGTGAGGGAGGCCACCGCGATCCTGCGGTCGGAGGGCTGGCGGGTGGTCACCGGTTTCTGCCACCCGCTGCGCGAGCCCCTGCCCTACGGGCCGGTGGTGGACGCGCTCGGCAAGGTCGGTCCGTGGCTGCCGGACACGGGTCTTCCGCCCACGGCCGGCGCGCTGGCTCCGCTGCTGCCGGACCTGGCCGACCGCCTGCCACCGGCACCGCCCGAACCGGGTGACCCGCGTGCGGCACGCCACCAGTTGATCCGGGCCGTGCGCACGGTGCTCGCCTCGATCGGGCGGGTGGTGATGGTGGTCGAGGACCTGCACTGGGTCGATGACGCGACCCGCGAGCTGCTTCTGCTGCTCGCCCGGGACCTGCCCGAGCACTTCGCGCTGGTGGTGACCTACCGGGCCGAGGACCTGCCGCCCGGGACCCCTGTCCTGGGCGCGGCCTACCGGCCTCCGCCCGGTGCGGACGGCACCGTGATCCGGCTGTCGCCGCTCACCGGGACGGACATCGCCGACCTGGCCGGAATCGCGCTCGGCGCACAGGCCACGCCCGAGCTGTGCGCGGTGCTCCACCGCCGCAGTGAGGGTCTGCCGCTGGTCGCCGAGGAAGACCTGCTCACGCTCCGGGCCCAGGCCCGCCGCGACGTCGGGGAGCTGGAGCGGGCCGCTGTGCCCAGCGGTCTGCGGGAAGCGGTCACCGAGCGTCTGACATCGCTGTCCCAGGCCGGGGCGGCGGTGGTGGACGCGGCGGCCGTACTGGCGGTGCCCGCCACCGAGGCGCTGCTCGCCGAGGTCGCGGGACTGGACGGCGACCCGGCCGCCGAAGCGCTGACCGAGGCGTTGCGGGCGGCGGTGCTGCGCGAGACCGTCACCGGCCGGTACGCCTTCCGCCACGTGCTGGCCCAGCAGGTCGCCTACTGGCGGATCCTCGGGCCGCGCCGGGTCCGCCTGCACCGGCGTGCCATCGACGAGCTCCAGACGCACGACCCGCTGCCGCTGGTGCAGATCGCGCACCACACGCTCGCCGTCGGCGACCAGCAGGGCTGGCTCGATCGCACCGAGGAGGCCGCCGAACAGGCCGTCGCGCTGGGCGACACCGGCACCGCGGTCACGCTCCTGCACCAGATCCTGGCCCAGTCCGGGGCGGACACCGAGCTACGTTCCCGGGCCGCGCTCGCGCTCGCCCGGATCGTCAACTTCGGCATCGACTACGCGGCGACCGTCCGCGAGCTGCGCGCCGTACTGGCCGATCCGCGGCTGCCTGCGGCCACCCGGGGTGAGATCCGCCTGGAACTCGGTCTGACCATGCTCAACATCGACCGCGACCCTGCCGGCTTCCGCGAGCTCGAACACGCCGTCGACGAGCTGGCCACCCTCCCGCGCAAGGCGGTGAAGGCGATGATCGCGCTGGCCCTGCACGACCTCGACGGCGCCGCCACGCAGGGGTGGACATGGCTCGGCCGGGCCGAGCAGGCCGTGGCGGACGGTACCGACGAGGCGAGCCGGACGGTGGTCAGGAACGTCCGGCTGCTGTTGATGGCCAGGGACGGTGATCCCGCCGTCTGGCCCTTGGTTGACCGGCTGCCGCGGCGCGGCGCTGACGGCGTGGTGCTGAGCCAGACCATTTTCGCCCTGTACAACCTCATCACCGCGGCCATCCAGCTCGGCCACGACCGGCGGGCCCGCGCCCTGCTGCTCGAGGTGAGAGACCTGGCGGACGGCGTGGGCGGTCGGCCGTTCGAGTTCCTCGTCCGTGCCCAGGAACTGCGCGTCGACCAGTTGGTCCGCCGCTGGGCCGGCCTGGACGGCGAGTACGCCGCCCTGGAACGCGCTCACCCCGATATGAGACAGGTCGAGGTCGACCGACTGCTGTGCCAGGGACACCGTGCCCTCGCCCAGGGCCGGCACTCCCGGGCCCTCGACCACTTCGTCGCCGCCGCGGAGCACGGGGGCACCTCGGCGGACGTCACCCTGGGGGTCGCCGCCGCCCTCACGGCCGTCCGGCTCGCCCAGCACGACCCGCAGGCAGCCTGGGTGGCCGCCGAACCGGCGTTGTCGACGTTGCGTGGACTCGGTTCCTGGACACGGACCTTCGGCCTGCTTCCCGTCGCGGTCGAGGCCGCGCTGGGCTGCGGGCACCGCACGGCGGCCGAACAACTCGTGACGGAGGCCGAGTCCGGTGTCCGCGACCGGGACGCGCCGGCTGCCCTGGCCGAACTGGAACTGGCCCAGGGGCTGCTGCTCCGCGCCACCGGGCCGACGGCGACCACCGAGCGGGTGAAAGCCGCCGAGCACTTCGCCGAGTCGCAGCGGAGGTGGCAGGAGATCGGCCGCCCCTACGAGGTGGCCAAGGCCGCCGAACACCGGGGCGACGCCCTGACGTGCGCCGAACCGGAGGACGCGGCCGGACACCTGGCCGAGGCCGTGCGCGGCTACACCGACCTGGGTGCGACCGGTGACGCCGCGCGCTGCCGGCACCGTCTGCGTGAACTCGGCGTGGCGGCGGTGGGGCGCCGTGGCCGGCGCGGCTACGGGAGCGAGCTGTCGCCCCGGGAACTGGAGGTCGCCGAGTTGCTGTCCGGCGGGGCCACCAACCACGACATCGCCGAGACCCTGTTCCTGTCCCCGCGCACAGTCGAGAAACACGTGGCCCGGGTGCTGACGAAGCTGGGCGCGTCGAGGAAGGACGTCCACACGGCCCTGCCGGACTCCGGCGGCGACCGATCCGGCGGGACACCGCTGCAGCGTTAGATCGTGCGCCGCAGCAGACCGCCGATCGGGTTACATAGAGACATGAGCTACGCAGAAGCCATGCCCGACTGGGAGAAGCGGTTCCGAGCCCCGCGGGTCTCCCTCCCCGACTGGGCGGAAGACGCCCCCGACCGGTCCCTGTTCGTGTCCAACGCGACAGGGACGTACGAGTTGTACGCCTGGGACCGCGCCACCGGCGAACAGCGCCAGGTGACGAACCGGCCGAACGGCACGACGGACGGTGTGCTGTCGCCCGACGGCGAGTGGATCTGGTGGTTCGACGACAAGGACGGCGACGAGTTCGGCGTATGGCGTCGGCAGCCGTTCGCGGGCGGCGAGGACGAGGTCGCGACGCCCGGTCTGGAGGCCTCGTACCCGGCGGGGCTCGCGCTCGCCCGGGACGGTCGTACGGCGGTCGTGGGGCGCTCGACGGACGAGGACGGCACGACGATCCATCTGGCGGTGGCCGGCGCGCCCCCGGTGGTGATCTACCGGCACCGTGAGTCGGCGGGCGTCGGTGACCTCTCGCACGACGGTTCGCTGATCGCGATCGAGCACACGGAGCACGGCGACGCGATGCACTCGGCGCTGCGCGTCCTGCGCCCGGACGGTACGACGGTCGCCGAACTCGACGACACCAAGGGCGGCGCGGAGGAGCTGGGCCTGGAGGTGCTGGGCTTCGCTCCGGTGGAGGGCGACACACGGCTGCTCGTCGGGCATCAGCGGCGCGGGCGCTGGGAGCCCCTCGTGTGGGACGTGGTGAGCGGGGAGGAGACGGACCTCGGCCTCGACCTGCCGGGCGATGTCAGCGCGGAGTGGTATCCGGACGGCTCTGGTCTCCTGATCGCCCACGGCTTCGAGGCGCGCAGCGAGCTGTTCCGCTACGACCTGGACTCGCGCGAGCTGGTGAAGGTGCCCACGCCCCCCGGCACGGTCTCGGGGGCGACGGCCCGGCCCGACGGCAGCGTGGAGTACCTGTGGTCGTCGTCGGAGCGGCCGTCGTCGGTGCGCTCGACGACCGGAGCGGTGGTCCTGGACCCGCCCGGGCTGAAGTCCCCGGGTTCGGTGCCCGTGGAGGACGTGTGGGTGGAGGGGCCGGGGGGCCGTATCCACGCGCTGGTGCAGAAGCCGGCGGGAGTGGACGGCCCGTTCCCGACGGTCTTCGACATCCACGGTGGGCCCACCTGGCACGACAGCGACTCGTTCGCGGCGGGCCCGGCGGCCTGGGTCGACCACGGGTACGCGGTGGTACGGGTCAACTACCGGGGATCCACCGGGTACGGGCGCGAGTGGACCGACGCCCTCAAACACCGGGTCGGTCTGATCGAGCTGGAGGACATCGCGGCGGTCCGGGAATGGGCGGTGGGCTCGGGCCTCGCGGACCCCGACCAGCTGATCCTCTCCGGCGGTTCCTGGGGCGGCTACCTCACGCTGCTCGGCCTCGGTGTCCAGCCCGACGCCTGGGCGCTGGGCCTCGCGGCGGTGCCGGTCGCGGACTATGTCACGGCGTACCACGACGAGATGGAAGCGCTGAAGGCGATGGACCGCACGCTGCTGGGCGGCACACCGGAGGAGGTCCCGGAACGCTTCGAGGCGTCGTCACCGCTGACGTACGTCGACGCGGTGAAGGCGCCGGTGTACATCTCGGCCGGGGTGAACGACCCGCGCTGCCCGATCCGCCAGATCGACAACTACGTGAAGCGCCTGGAGACGAGGGGCGCGGTCCACGAGGTGTACCGCTACGACGCGGGCCATGGATCACTGGTGGTGGACGAGCGCATCAAACAGGTCCGGCTGGAACTGGAGTTCGTGGAGCGGCACTTGGGGGCGTGAGGGCGTTCTGGGGGCGGGTGCTGCCCACCCGCCCCACCCGCCCCACCCTTCTCCGTCCAGCGGCAGTCCCGCGCGGCGGAAGGCCCACCCGGCGCCACGAGGTTCACGGCGCCGGTACGGCACCGATCTGCTGCATCACCCCGAGGAGATCGGGCTGGCCCCGTTCGCCGACGATCCGGCCGTCGGCCAGGTAGTAGAAGTTCATGGCCTGCACCGAGATCTTGTTGCCGCTCGCCGGGATCCCGAAGAACGCACCGTCGTGGGTTCCCCGCATGGTGAACCGCGCGGCCACGGTGTCGCCTTCGGTGACCGTCTCCTCCAGAGTCCACTGGACGTCGGGGAAGGCGCTGCGCATCATCCCGAGGACTTCCATGTACCCATCGGGCCCCCGCAGCGGCTCCGGGTGGCTTGGCGCGTGGAACACCGCGTCCGGAGAAATGACCTCGCGGGCGAGATCCTCGTTGCCCGTGTTGATGAACTCGACGAAACGGTTCATCACTGACTCGGTGGACTGCGATGGCATCTTGCTGTGCCTCTCCAGAGACGTTTTCGGGCGGGCTGCCTGCGAGCGTAACATCGAATCGATGTTTGCATCGTTTCGATGTCAGTGTGCGAACATGGACTCATGCTGGAACTCGCGATACTCGGCTTCCTCGCCGAGGCCTCCTTGCCCGGACACGAGCTGCGCCGCCGCGTCTCACAGCTGACCGGTTATACGCGGCCGGTCAGCGACGGCAGCCTGTATCCGGCGATCAATCGCCTGACCACGGCGGGCTTGATCGAGCGGCGCGCCGACCCGGCCGCGGGGGCGGGCCGATACGTGCTCAGCCTGACCGAGCCCGGGCGGGCAGACATGCTTCAGCGCCTGCGAAAGCCCGCCGACCACGAGATCACCGACTTCACCCGGTTCTACATCGTCCTGGCCTTCCTCTCCCACCTGCCCGACGTGGCCGAACAACACGCGGTGCTGCGCAGACGGCTGGAGTTCCTGGAAGAGCCGGCGAGCTTCTTCTACGCCAACGAGCGGCCCCTGCGCGCCGAGGAGATCGCCGACCCCTACCGGCGCGGCATGCTGCTCACCGCCCGCGCCACCAGCCGCGCCGAACGGACCTGGCTGCGCGAGACCCTCGGCGAGAAGCCGCCCGCTTTCGAGACCTCGGGCACCGACAGCGATCCACATGCACCCGCCGCTCCCGCGAGCTGACTGCCCACGGAGGTCCCCCATGCTTGCATCCTGGTACGACGCCCAAGGACCCGCCACCGATGTCCTGCACGTCGGCGAACTCCCTGATCCCGTCCCCGGCCCCGGCGAGGTCCGCGTCCGCGTCACCGTCTCGGGCGTCAACCCCGGCGACACCAAGAAACGACGCGGCTGGCTCGGCTCGTCCATGCCCTTCCCCCGGGTGATCCCGCACAGCGATGCCGCCGGAGCCATCGACGCCGTGGGCGACGGGGTCGACGCCCGCCGCGTCGGACAACGGGTCTGGGTGTACGGCGCCCAGTCCTACCGCCCCTTCGGCACAGCCGCCCAGTACACCGTCGTACCCGACCACCAGGCCGCCCCCCTGCCCGACCACCTCAGTGACGAGCTGGGCGCGAGCCTCGGCATCCCCGGCATCACCGCCCACCGCACCGTTTTCGCCGACGGCCCGGTCGACGGCCGACTGGTTCTGGTCCACGGAGTTCTCGGCGGCGTCGGCTCCCTGGCCGCCCAGCTCGCCCACTGGGCAGGTGCCACCGTGATCGCCACCGTCCGCCGAACCGCGGACCTCGACCACGTCGACCCGGCTGTCGTCTCCCACGCCGTCGCCCTGGACACCGACGACCCCGCCGCGGCCATCCGCTCGTACGCGCCACGGGGCGTCGACCGGATCATCGAGGTCGCACTGTCCGACAACGCCGACCTGGACAACGCCGTCGCTGCCCAGGGGGCCGTCATCGCCGCCTACGCCACCCGCACGGACCGCACGGAGATCCCCTTCTGGCCGCTGCTGTTCAACAACGTCACCCTCCGCCTGCTCGGCAGCGACGACTTCCCCGCCGAGGCCAAGCGCCAGGCCGCCCGCGACCTCACCTCCGCCGCCGCTGTCGGCGCCCTCACCGTCGCCGTCGGCGACCGCTACCCACTGGAAGACATCGCCAAAGCCCACGACCACGTCGACACCAGCGGTGGCCACGGCCGCATCCTGGTCACCGTCCCCCAATAGCGCCGACTCGGAACACCGCCCTGCTCAACTGCCTAGCTCTGGGGGCGGCCCGTCGCGCTGCCAAGGAATCGACGAACTGGAGCGGACCCCGACTAGTACTCCAGCAGTACTTCGTGGCTTGACCTGGGGAAACGTCGAGCGGTGGGAGTGTAGCGGGCGGGAAGTCGTCACGGACGGCTTCTGCCCGCACGCCCCTCGAAGGAGTGCCCCCGACGTCGGTAGTGGCAGCGGCGGGCCACCGCTTGGCGTCGTCGGCGCCAGTGCGACCAGCTCAACACGTGAGTGAGGGTGTGAAGGTCTCGGGGTGTGTGAGCTGCCAGGAGTCGTCGCACTTCTGCCACGGTGAGCTCGATGACCACGGCATCCTCACCAGTGGATCCCCTTTTCGGCTGCTCGCGCGCTCATCGCAACGAGGAAGGTGTGGGCGAGCATGGCCAGGGTGATGTGCCGGTACCAGCCGACGTAGCGGCGGACTTCGTACTCGTCCAGGCCGCACTCGTTCTTCGCTGCCTGGAAACACTCTTCGATCGCCCACCGGGCGCCGGCGACGCGCACCAGTTCGTCCACACCGACATCCAGCGGTGCGTAGCCGAGGTAGTAGGCGATTTCGTCCGGCCGACTCAAGCTGCGCCGTGCCAGCGCCCACCGTCGACGGATCAACACGCCGTCCTGGTGGTCGTACTCGGACACTGGGCGCAACTGGACGGCTGCCCAGTCGTATTCGCGCTGTCCCTTCGCGCCCGCGCCGCAGGAACGGCGTTCCCATGCCTGGTCGGGGGCCTGCTCGAAGGCCTTGTCGATGCGTGGGCCGGCCAGGGAGAACTGGGACTTGGGGACGGCGAGGACGTAGCCGACGCCGGATGTTTCCAGCATCCGGCGGAAGCGGTTGTCCTGTCCGTAGGCGGCGTCCGCCGTGACCCAGGCGACCGGCAGCGGCGAGGCCAGCGCCCTGCGGACGATCGTCGCCGCGAGGGTGTTCTTGGTGGCGAACTCCCGCTCGTCGGGGACCTTGGCGGCGCGGCAGCGGTCACGGTCGTCCGTCCAGGACTTGGGCAGGTAGAGCTCCCGGTCCACCAGGGCGCGGCCGGCTGTGGTGGTGTAGGCGGCGAAGACGCCGATCTGGCAGTTCTCGGTGCGGCCGGCGGTGCCGGAGTACTGCCTTTGGACTCCGGCGGATGTAGTGCCCTTCTTCAGGAACCCGGTGTCGTCGATGATCAGTACACCGTCGGGGCGGCCGAGGTGTTCGGCGACGTAGGTCTGCAGGTCGTCGCGGATGTCGTCGGGGTTCCAGCGGGCTCGGGAGAGCAGGTGCTGCAGTCCGTCTGGGGTGGCGTGGCCAGCGTGTTCGGCAAGTTGCCAGCTGTTTTTTCGGGCCACCGGGGCGAGCAGTGCGCGCACGTAGTCCCGCATGTGGCGGCGTGGTTCGACACGGCCGAAGTGGCGCCCGATGGCGGTGAAGAGGTGGTCCAGGTCGCGGTCCCAGGTCTCGGCTGCCTGTTCGGTGATCACGACCCGAGGCTTCCCAGGCCCGGGGCGACCTTGCCGTCGGGGGCACTCCTTCGAGGGGCGTGCGGGCAGAAGCCGTCCGTGACGACTTCCCGCCCGCTACACTCCCACCGCTCGACGTTTCCCCAGGTCAAGCCACGAAGTACTGCTGGAGTACTAGGACCTGTCCGGTCGATCATGTTCGGAGCCAGATGGTGAGGGCTGCAGCGGTCGCGGTGCCGAGGTAGACGTAACGGCGCTTGTCATAGCGGGTGGCTACCGCCCGGTGCTGCTTCAGACGGTTGATGGCCCGCTCAAGGAGCAAGCCGTAATGCACACATAGACGACTCTGAGGCGGGGAATGTGCCTGTCATAGAGGTGGACGCCCTGCTTCGTGCCGCTGTTGTTGTTCAGCGGTTGCGGGAGCGACAGGTCGGTGGTGGCGAGGGTGGTGGGTCGGAGTGTCCGAGGATGTCGTCGCTGAGCTCCCCAGATGCCGCGGTGGGAGAGCGTTCCGGAACTGAGCCGTCAGCTGGTGGTGTGTCTGCTGGCCGAGCTGACGACACGGATGGTGGTCGAGGCCGGACGGGGCGGGGGTGAGTCCTGTGGTGGTGAGAGCTCCGTGGGAACGGCTTGAGGGCAAGATCCAGCCCCGGCATCTCGACCGTCTCGCGGTCGTCTATGTCCGTCAGTCGACTCCGCAGCAGGTCCTCGACCACGCGGAGTCGACCCGGCTGCAGTACGGACTCACCCAGCGTGCGGTCGACTTGGGGTGGGCGCCGTCCCGGGTCCTGGTGATCGACGAGGACCTTGGCCATTCGGCGTCCGGTCTGGTGGACAGGCCCGGCTTTCAGCGGCTGGTCTCCGAGGTCGGCCTGGACCACGTGGGCCTGGTCCTCGGCGTGGAGATGTCCCGGCTGGCACGAAGCGGCCGTGAATGGCACCAGCTGCTGGAACTGTGCGCCCTGGCCGGAGCCCTGCTCGCCGACCCGGACGGGGTCTATGACCCGGCCGGACACAACGACCGCCTGCTGCTCGGACTCAAGGGCACGATCAGCGAGGCCGAACTGCATCTGATCAAGCAGCGGATGTGGAACGGACGGATCGGCAAGGCCCGTCGCGGCGAGCTAGCGGTGCCCCTGCCGGTGGGCTATCTCCGGCTCGCGGACGGCCAGGTCGTCAAGGACCCGGACGAGCAGGTGCAGACCGTGGTCCGCCTGGTCTTCGACCTGTTCGACGAACTCGGTCTCATCAACGGGGTGCTGCGGTTCCTGGTCGATCACGGCATCCAGATGGGCATCCGCACCCGCGAAGGGCCGGAGAAGGGGCTGCTGGTGTGGCGACGGCCCAGCCGGATCGTGATCCAGAACATGCTCCGGCATCCGGCCTATGCGGGGATCTATGTCTATGGCCGCAGCCGCACCGACCCCCGCCGCCGGGTGCCGGGCCGCCCGAGCACCGGCCGGGTCCGCAAGCCGCGCGAGGACTGGCTGGTGTACCTGCCCGCAGTTCTGCCCGCCTATATCGGCATTGAACAGTACGAACGCAACCTGGCCCGGATCGAGGCGAACCGGACCCGCTCACTGAGCATGGGTGCCCTGCGCGACGGGCCGGCGCTGCTGGCCGGGCTGATCTACTGCGGCCGCTGCGGAACCCGCATGACCGTCCACTACCAACGCGGCCAGGGCGGCAAGCTATGGCCGAAGTACGAGTGCAGCCGCGTCAAGGCCGACTACGGAGGCGAGTTGTGCCAGCAGTTGGCCGGTGCCTGTCTCGACCGCTATGTCACCGTTCTGCTGCTGGCCGCGATGGCACCGGCCGCTCTGGAAGTGTCGCTGGCCGCGGCCGAGCAGGCCCAGCACCGGCGCCAGGAAGTGGACCGGATCTGGCGTCAGCGCCTGGAACGCGCGGACTATGCCATCGACCGGGCCCGGCGTCAGTACCAGCTCGCCGAACCCGAAAACCGCCTGGTCGTCCGCGAACTCGAGCGTAACTGGGAGTCCACGCTGACCGAGCGGCAGCAACTCGGCGAGGAGTACGACCGCTTCGCCGCGGCCCGGCCCCGCTTCCTCACGGCAGCCGAGCGCGAGCAGATCCGTGCCCTGGCCGGCGACCTCCCGGCGGTGTGGCGGGCGCCCACCACCACGGACACGGACCGCAAACAGCTGATGCGGCACCTGATCGAGAACGTCCGCGTGAGCGTGGTCGACGACAGCGAACGCGTCACCGTCCAGATCACCTGGGCCGGAGGCCACCGCACCGACGGCGCGACCGTCCGCCCAGTCGGCCGCCTGGACCAACTCAGCTACTTCCCCCAACTCGCCGCCCGGGCCCGGGAGCTGGCCGCCGCCGGACAGGCCGCCCCCGTCATCGCGACAATCCTGAACGCCGAAGGCTTCCGCCCGCCCAAACGCCGCGAGCACTTCGGCGCTCAAGGCGTCCGCGAACTACTGCGCGAACTGGGCTGTATCAGCCGGCAGGAACAGACCCTCCGCCGAAACGCCCGGCCCCTCGGCCCCGACGACTGGTGGCCCAGCGATCTCGCCCGCGAGATCGGCATGCCCCGCGTCACGCTCTTCGGCTGGATCAAGAAGGGCTGGGTCACCGCCCATCAGCAGGACGACCGGCGCCGGTCCTGGGTGATCCACGCCGACCGCACCGAAGTTGAACGCCTCCGCCGCCTGCATGAACTGCCACGGGGCCACGGAGCTCGCCAACCCTGGCTGTACCACCAGCGGATGACGATAATCCAGAACAAGGAAGGAACCCAAGGCGATGACGACGAACCGCAGGTATGACAGCACTGCGGCTTGCTCATCTCGACGGTGTTGCGCTTCTTGTACCGGTCCTCGTCGAAACCCGGTGGCCGTCCGCCGCTCGACCCTTTGCGTATGCGGGCGGCCTGACTGTCGGTCTTCTCGGGAATCGTGTGCCGGATGCCCCGTTGCCGCAGATCGCCGCGGCAGGGCCCGTTGCTGTAGGCCTTGTCGGCCGCGACGCTGTCCGGCTTCTTGCGCGGCCTGCCCGGCCCGAGCTTCGGGACGCGGATCTTCTCCAGAACCGGCTTGAGCTGCGTGCAGTCCGCCCGCTGACCTGGTGTGACGACCAGGGACAGCGGGCGGCAGCGGCCGTCCGCACTCAGGTGGAGCTTGGTGGTGAACCCGCCGCGCGAGCGGCCCATGCCCTCACCTCCCGCACCACCTCCACCAGGCGGGCGTGCAGGCTCTGCCACGGCGTTTCGTCCTGACGTTCTGGCCCTTCGGCCCCCTTTGACGCGAGGGGCGGCGGCGGGTCGGTGCGGGCGCCCGCCGCATGCTGATGCGCCCGCACGATGGTGGAGTCGACCGAGACGTCCCAGTCGATCTCCCGGCCGCGTCGGCCTGGGCCTGGACCTGCTGGAGCAGACGCTCCCATGTCCCGTCGGCTGACCACAGCCGGTGGCGTTCGTAGACGTCTTCCATGGCCCGAACCGTTCGGGCAGGTCACGCCACTGCACGCCGGTCCGTACCCGGTGCGGAATCCCGTCGATCACCTGCCGGTGATCCCGCCACCGGCCACAACGCCTGTTGCTGACCGGCAGGAACGGCCGCAGCCGTGCCCACTCGGCATCGCTCAGATCGCCCCGCCCCATGACAGGAAGAACGACCAGACCACGCGCCGGTCGCAAGATCACACGAACCTTGCTTCCTACTCCGTGACGAAGGGTGTGTATCCGACCGGGACCTCGCTCACCTGAAGGTCCGAGAAGAGCAAGGTCAGGTTGTGTGCGTTGGTCTCCATGCGTACCTCATGGAAGTCGATCCCGAGGGCCTTCGACCAGCGGCGGGTCTCCTCCGACTCAGGGAGAAGTTTGGCTCCCGGGTACAGACCGTGCCACTTCACGCCCCAGACGTATCCGTCGAGGTCGATACCGGTTTCGTGGTCGATGAGCCGGTCGTCCATAGAGATCCGCCAGGTCTCCGCCGGCACCGACGTCTCGCATCGGGCCTCGACGCAGTACCGGAAGAGATACCGCAGGTGGGATGGCGTGATACCGGTATGGGGATCAGCCGTCGCGTAGACGATGACCTCGTAGTCGCGCATGTAGTTGGTGTATCCGTGGTGCACGACAGCGTGATCGAAGGTCTCATCCAGCATCTGTTCAAGTACGGCGGTATCCATGCCGTCCTTCTACCTCACTCGACGAGACCTTCGACGACGAAATACGCGGGTGTCAGACGCCATCGCCTCAAAGATCGACTGGACAGGTCCTAGGTGCGTCAGGACTCGAAGAGGCTCTCACGCACACCGGTGACGAGAGCCTCGAACGAAGTGGACGGCATCAGCAGAGCGGGACCGTCGAGGTCCTTGAAGTCACGTACGGCGACGGTGCCTGCGGCCTTGTGCTTTAGGCTCGCAGGGTGGCTGAGACCGTTGTGTTGGACGTCGGAGAGACGATCACCCGGGACGACCGCTATTGGGCTTCCTGGGCTGATTGGCTGGCCGTCCCCCGTCACACCCTCTCCGCGGTCGTCGGTGCTGTCGTGGCCCAGGGCCGCGACAACGCCGACGCCCTTCGTCTGGTTCGGCCGGACATCGACATCGGCGCCGAATATCGGGCCCGCGAGGCTGCCGGCCGTGGTGAGCAGCTCGATGAGAGCGATCTCTACGGTGACGTACGGTCTGCTCTGTCCGAGCTGCGACGGCTCGGTGCACGCGTCATCATCGCGGGCAACCAGACGGCTCGTGCAGGTGAGTTGCTGCGCGGCCTGGATCTCCCGGCGGACCTGATCGTGACGTCGGGGGAGTGGGGTGTCGCGAAGCCGCAGCCGGCATTCTTCGAGCGTGTTCTGGACGTGGCCCAGGCGGCCCCGAGCGAGACCGTGTACGTGGGTGACCATCCCGCCAACGACGTCTTCCCGGCGAAGGCGGCAGGGCTGCGTGTCGCTCACATTCGTCGCGGCCCGTGGGGACATCTGTGGGCGAACGACCCGGATGTCGTCGCGACGGCGGACTGGCGGATCGACAACCTCACTCAGCTCACCGAGATCGTCGGCGGCTGAAGCGAGCGGCCCCACCAGCCTTGAACTGGAGCAACCATGGCTGCACCCACCGGCGGCGGGGTAGGAAGGCGGATCGCCTACTACCGCAGTGTTGTCCGTCCGAAGATGTCGCAGCAGGAACTCGCGGCTGCCGCCTGCGTGGCACTCGGCACCGTCCGCAAGATCGAGCGTGGTGAGCGCGGTGTCAGCGGCACCACCCTCGAAGCCATCGCAGACGCTCTCGGTATCGATCCCACTCTCCTCCTCGCCGACCGAGACACGGCTCGCACTCGCGTCCACGACGCGCTGCCGTCGCTGTCTGCGGCGATCGCGACGTACGACCTTCCCGACGACGGCCCGGTCCGTCCTGTCCCTGAGTTGCGTGCAACTGTCGCGGAAGCCGCCCGCTGGAGACTGGCGGCGCAGTACACCCGCATCGCCCGCGAGCTACCTGAACTCCTCGGCGAGCTTGCCCGCGGGTATCACACGGCTTCCGCCGTTGAGCGAGCCGAACTGGCTGGACTCCTGGTCAGGGCCTATCGGTCTGCGGATGCCGTCGCCTACAAGTTCGGTGCCCGCGACCTGTCGGCACGTCTGATCGACCTCATGCGGTGGGCCGGGGCCGAGGCGGGCGATCCGCTTCTGTCCGCATCCGTTGCCTATGTACGCACCGAGACCTTCTTCGCCGCACGCGCACACGCTGCGGGACTACGTAACTGGAGTACGCACGGGTTCCTGGGCGGACCCCAGGGGTGCGATCGGCTGAAGTCAGCAGGTAGGACACCGGTGTTCGAGGTGTCCCTCAAGGGTGTGAGATTCCCGCAATCACTCGCAGATTCTGCGAGTGATGCTCGTAATCTGCGGGTTCATGGGGGAATCCGAAACCCGTTCCCTGGCTCCTGGGCGCGATGCGGTCGGTCTGGCGGAGGTCTTCTCTCTCCACACCTATCGGTCGAGCCGCTCGGGTCAGCGGGATGAGCGGTCGTACTTCTTCGACACGCTCGCGGAGTACCAATGGGCGCGGGACGCGGCAGGGCTGATGCCGGCGTCGATCGACCAGCTGGTCAAGCCGGTGATCGAGCTGTGTGAGCACTACGACGTCGTGCCGTGGCAGCTCACGCCGGCTGCGTTGGACCGATACTTCGCGGGCCCTGGCAAGCGGGCCCGACCGACGGTTCTTGCGAAGATCAACAAGATTGACGCGTACTTCGCGTTCCTGGAGCAGCGGTACGCCGGGGAGATCCACCGACTGTTCGACGCGGTCGTGGAGTCGCCGGTCGACTCGTTCAACCGGCCCCGTCATCGTGGCGATTTCGGGCTGCGGGTGCCGCCGTCGCAGCGGGCGATGCGGGAGTTCTTCACCGCGTGGCGGGCTGCTTTGCCGCAGTCGCGCAAGGAGGCTGTGGCGTGCCGGGACTACGTGATGGCGAAGATCGCCTATCTGTCCGGGGTCCGGGCGGCGGAGCTGTGCGGTGTGGCGCTGGGGGACGTGCACTGGGAGTCGGGCCGGTGGGGCCGGTTCGTGGTCCAGGGCAAGGGGGCGCGCGGGTCCGGTCCGCGGCCGCGGGAGGCGTTCCTGTTCGAGGAGGGCCGCGAGCTGTTGTGGTGGTACGTGGAGGAGGTGCGTGGCCTGTTCCGGGATGACCCGGAGCGTCCGGCGGCGCCGTTGTTTCCCTCCGAGCGGCTGCCGGGGCCGGTGGCGGCGCTGAACATGCCGGTCGCGCCGGCCATCGTCCCGGCTACGTTCCGGCGGGCGCTGAAGGCGGCGTCGCGCCTGTATCTGCCGGGGCCGGTGCCTGAGCTGTTTCCGCATCTGCTGCGCCACGCGTGCGCCACCCACAACTACGAGCGCGGGATGACGTTGTGGGAAGTGCAGCGGATGCTCGGTCATATCTGGACGACTACGACGGTCAATTATCTCGCGACGGCCCAGGCCGATCCGGAGCAGGCGGAACGCTGGCGGCAGTCGGCGGCGCGGGCCGGGCAGCGGCTGGTCGCGGACAGGGGGAGTTTGCGGTGAAGTGGAATCTGCGCTGGGCGGCTGCCAAGCGTGACATCTGGCGGCCGGTCGACCTGCAGGCGGCGTTCGCGAAGGTGGGGTTCACGCCGTCGCTGAGCAAGGTCGCCGCCCTGTGGGGCGGCACTCCGGTGACGGTGCGGCTGGAGGACCTGGACAAGATCTGCGCGGCGCTTCAGTGCACGGTGGCCGACCTGCTGGAGGCCGAGCCGGTGGCCGCCGCGGCGGACCAGGAGGAGCGGGAGCGGGCGGTCGGCGGCGAGGCGGGGCCGGTACGGCCGGTGCCTCGCCGGGACGGCCCGCGCCGGCTCCGGCCGCCGAACTGACGGCAGGCGCTGTGGTGTTGGTGCGGCAGTGCGGGTTGTGCCTGGACTGGGGCGTGCCCCGTCTGGTGAACGGGCTGTGCTGGAGCTGTCGTGGCTGGCTGGAGAACCGCGAGACGGCGCGGTGTCCGCGGTGCTGCCGGGTCGGTGCGGTGGATGGTGACGGGCTGTGCCGGCCGTGCGTGATCGCGGTGCGTGAGGAGATCCGAGCCGGCGTCGACGCCGTCTTCCCCGGGCCCACTCAGTTGCACGTCTTCGTGCTGGGTCTGGGGCAGCAGGGTGCACGGAACCTGCCGCGTCCGCGGGGCTCGGCCGCTCCCTTTCTGGGGCCGCGGGAGGCGCGAGGTCTGGTCGACGACCCGAGGATCTGCCCCGCCGTGCTGTGCGGGCAGCTGCCGTTGTTTCCGGTCCGGCGGCGCTTCGAGCGCGGCGATGCCCGGCGGATCGGCGGTCGCACGTGGCCGGAGGAGGAGGTCCTGCAGAAGCTCGCTGGGCAGCGGGCGGCGAGCGCGGGGCTGTCGGGGACGTGGCCGCAGATGGTGTTGCGGCTGATCCGGTGTGCGCTGGCGATCCGGGATGCCGAGGGGGAGGTCCTGGTCTCAGAGGAGATGCTCGATCAGGTGCGGTTGCCGCTGAAGGCTGCCGCCGGTGAACTGCTCGCCCAGGCAGGGTTGTTGAGGCCGCGCACCAGCCCGCCGCGTGTGTCCTGGCCTGTGCGGTCCTGCGCGGACTGTGGGTGCTGGGGTGTGACGACGGCCCTGTGCCGCGGCTGTGACGAATGGCGCAAGAACCGGGATCGCTACCGGGTGGACCGGTGCCCGCGGTGTCGGCGGGACGGGCTGCCGCTGCACGCGCGGAAGGACTTGTGCCGCGGCTGCCTGGCGTATGTGCACGAGGTCGGCCCGCAGACGGTGGCGGTGTCTTTCACGCAGCTCGCTTTCGCCGGGCCGCTCGCGCACCAGCTCAAGCGGCGGGCCGGGGAGCTGGGCTTCGTGGTGCACCCTCGTTCCGGCCCGCTCTCGCGTGCACGCGCCCGGGCCCGCAAAGTGAGCGCCCCGACCGGCCGGACAGTGCCGGTGCCGGTCGTCGCGGGGCAGCTGTCGCTGTTCTCGATGCCGCGGACCTGGCACCGCGAGCCGCACGCCCCCGTCCTCTCGCTGCCCCCGCTGCCGGCTCCTGCACAGGAGCTGTTCGATACCTTCACCGCTGGCTATCCGCGGGCCTGGCTCGCCGACAAACGCAACGTGCCCGGTGGTGCGGCCCTGGTCCTGCATACGCTGCTGGCCCGGCTGGGGGCGCACGAGCCGATCCCCGAGCGCGACGTCCGCTCCCTGGCGGGGACCGTCGCGGCCGGCACCGCCGCCACCTGCCGTGTGATCTCCTTCCTGCGCGCGCACGCCCTGCTGGAGGCCGACGAACTCTTCGAGACCCCACGGCAGCTGCTCGCCGACGTTCAGCGCCAGGTGCAGCCACGCCTGACGGACATGAGCCAGGAGCGGCGCGATCGGCACGACGAGAAGGCCCTGCACACGCGGATCGCTCGGCTTCCCGCGCCGATGGCCGACCAGCTGAACGCCTGGGTGCGGGTCCTGCGCGGCCAGGGCCGCTACCGGCATCCCCCGGCAGACTGGAGGCTCATTCGCCGATACCTGCGCATGGCCTGGCCCGCCCTGACCTCGTGGACGGCAGCAGGGCTGGACCTGCGGCAGGTCACCGCCGGTCACATCGAGAGCGAACTCGCCCGCTACCAGGGCAACGTGGCACGGGGTCTGCTCGGCGTGCTGCGCAGCATCTTCCGGGCCCTGAAACAGGAGCGGGTGATCTTCCGCGACCCCACGGCCGGGCTGCACCGGCGTGTAGGGGTACACCTGCCACGGCCGCTGTCCAGCGACCGCCTGGCCGGCGTCCTGGACCAGCTCGACGGTCCCGCCGCGCGGCTCATCGTCGGCCTGGTTGCCATCCATGCCGTGCGCGCCGTGGAAGTCGCCCGGCTCGGCCTGTCAGACCCTGACCTTGCCCGCCGGATCCTGACAGTGCGGCGGGGCGAACACACCCACTGCGCCTACCTCGACGACCTGAGCACCGGCCTGGTGGCCGACTGGCTGCGCGAGCGCCGCCGCCGCTGGCCCCAGGCCACCAACCCGCATCTGCTGATCACCTCCCAGACCTACCGGCACCCCGCCTCCCCGCAGGTCAGCTACTGCGCGATGCGGGCCGCGTTCGACCAGATCGGGCTGCTGCCACGGCAGGTATGGGCCGACCGCATCCTGGATGAGGCCCGGGAGACCGCCGACCCGGTCCACCTCGTCCGCCTCTTCGGCATCCACCCCTCCATCGCCGTGAAGTACGTACACGCCGCGCACCCGGACAAGGCCCTGCCCCGGATCCGCTGACCGGGCGATACAGCCCCGCACAACCGACGCATGGTGCAAGACGTCGACCATGTCCTCGACCTGGTCTCTGCCGGATTCGACGCTCACCACTCCCACCGCCGATCCCGCACTCGCGTCAGATCGAAGCGCGGTGACGTGTGTGCGTTGAACCTGCCTTGTTCAGGGTGTCGGGTGGGTGGTGTGGGTGCGTCGGTGGTGGTCGTAGTCGTGGGTGTGTTCTTCGGCCCAGTTCTGCAGGTGTTGCAGTGCGGGGGTGGCGTCGCGGGCGAGGTCGGTCAGGGCGTACTGCACCGACGGTGGGCGGCCGGTGTGAACGGTGCGGGTGATCAGTCCGCCGGTTTCGAGGTCGCGCAGGGTCTGCGCGAGCATTTTGTCGCTGACGCCGCCGGCCCGACGGCGCAGCTCGGACCAGCGTTGCGGGCCGTTCATGAGGTCGACCAGGACCAGGGCGGCCCACCGGGCGGTGACCAGGTCGAACAGCTGCCTGCCGGGGCAGGCGGGATTACGGACGTTGCCTCGCGTGCTTTCCTGCACGTGCTCACCTCACCTGAAGGTATGTACTTCCCTCTAGAAAGTAACTCGGTCAGAGTGAGGGGACCAACCCCTGATCGTCAAGGAGTAACCCGTGGCAACCGACGACGCCGTGACCCGTGACGCGAACACCGTGACGGTGCTCGGCGGCCCCACCGCGCTGATCCGCCTGGCCGGCTGGACGCTGCTGACAGACCCGACCTTCGACGCCGCCGGCACCGAGTACCAGGACGGCCCGGTCCCGGTGCGCAAGACCGCCGACCCGGCACTGAAGCCCGGGGAACTGCCCGCTCTCGACGCGGTCCTGGTCAGCCACACCGGGCATCTGGACAACCTCGACACCGCCGGGCGTGCGGTGGCCTCCGGCGCCTCGCAGGTGTTCACCACCGTCGCCGGCGCCACCGATCTCGGGGGTGCGGCCGTCGGCCTGGAGCCCTGGCAGACCCGGACCCTGTCGAAGCCGGGACGCACGCCGCTGAACATCACCGCGGTCCCCGCCCGCCACGGCCCCCTCGGCACCGAGGAACTCACCGGCCCGGTCACCGGCTTCCTCCTGCACACCGACGACGGCTCCACACCGAGCGTGTACGTCTCCGGTGACACCGTCGACCTGGACGCGATGAGCGCCCTGGCCAGCCGGTACCGCATCGACGTGGCGCTGCTACACCTGGGCGCGGCCGGCTTCGAGGCATTCGGTGACGTACGGCTGTCGCTGACCGCGGTCCAGGCCGTCGAGGCCCGCCGCCTGCTCGGCGACCCCCTCGTGGTCGCCGTGCACGCCGAGGGCTGGGCCCACTACACCGAAGACCGCAGCCACGTCCAGCACACCTTCGACGCCGCCGGCGCCCCGCTGCACTGGCCCACCCCGGGTGAACCCGTCACCCTGCCCGACCCCCACACCCTCTGACACATCCACGCCGCCGCCGACACACCGGCCGCCTCCCATGCCGCCGCAGACGCGGGAGCGGCCGCGGTTACCGCGCTGCATGAGGGCCTCGCCCCCCGTGCCGGACAGGATCATCGGCGCGCACGACAGCGCCCAGCAGCTTTCTGGGGCTGACGCCGTCCGTCACCGGTCAATGGCTCACATGGATCGGCCGGTAGCCGACCTGCCCGTCCGCAACGAAGAAGCGAAGAGAGAAGGAAAGAATATGAAGCCGGAAGTCGTGCACGAGCGCTTCGCCCAGTACCTCAAGGACCGGGACCTCGACGGACTGGGTTCCCTGTTCGACGAAGACGCGATGTTCGTGCCGGGACCGGGACAGGAGCCGGTCTACGGCAGGGAAAGCATCAAGGAAGCGCTCAAGCCCTACCTCGCCTCGCCCAGCACCATGGAGGTCGTGGCCACGTCGGTCCATCAGAACGGCGACCTGGCGATGGTCCAGCCGTCCTGGCGGATCACGAGCGAGAGCGGCATCGTGGAGGGGAAGGCGGTCGAGGTGATGAGGAGGACGAGCGAGGGGGACTGGGTCTACATCATCGACAACCCCTACGGCGTCTGATTCTCGTCATCCCGGCATCACCGTCGGGCGAGGGAAGTTCCTCACGGCAGCGGCGGCCGTATCCACGTTCTCGATGCGGCCCCCGCTGCACTGGCCCACCCCGGGCGAGCCCGTCACCTTGCCGGAGCCGCACACCCGCTGACACCTCACCCAGTACCGGTGGCGCACCGGCCCGCTCCTCCTATGCCGCCGCAGTCGCGGGAGCGGCTGCGGTCACCGCACTGGCGCGCACGACAGCGCCCAGCAGCTTTCTGGGGCTGACGCCGTCCGTCACCGGTCAATGGCTCACATGGATCGGCCGGTAGCCGACCCGCTCGTCCGCAACGAAGAAGCGAAGAGAAAAGGAAAGAATATGAAGCCGGAAGTCGTGCACGAGCGCTTCGCCCAGTACCTCAAGGACCGGGACCTCGACGGACTGGGTTCCCTGTTCGACGAAGACGCGATGTTCGTGCCGGGACCGGGACAGGAGCCGGTCTACGGCAGAGAAGGTATCAAGGAGGCGCTGAAGCCCTACCTCGCCTCGCCCGGAACCTTTGAGATGGGGGCCGCGTCGGTCCATCAGAACGGCGACCTGGCGATGGTCCAGGTGCCCTGGCGGATCACGAGCGAGAGCGGCACGGTGCAAGGAAAGTCGGTCGAGGTGATGAGAAGGACGGCCGAGGGGGACTGGGTCTACATCATCGAAAACCCCTACGGCGTCTGATTCTCGTTGTCCCGGCATCACCGTCGGGCGACGGAACCTTCTCAAGGCAGCGGCGGCCGCATCGACTTTCACGATGCGGCCGCCGCTTGCTGTCCGGCGTTGACCCGGTCATGATCCGGTGTGGTCCGGGCGCGGTTGGCCGGTGAGGGGGAGCAGGTCTTCGACGTGGCGTTGTGCGGTGAAGGCTCCACTGCCGGCGGTGAACAGGTCGGTGCCGGCGACGTCCACACGGGCACCGCCTGTCACGGCACCGAGGAAAGCGGTGCCGGCGAACCACCGGTACAGCAGTGCCTCGTCGGTGCCGACCGGGTTCCGGAGGCAGGCCGGTAAGCGCGGTGCGGACGCGGTCCGCCGTCGCCGCCGCGAACCTCGACGCCCTGTACACCTTCCTCACCAACGCCGTCGGCCCCTTGGAACGGTCACCGTCATCGACACCACCCCGCTGCTGGCGACCGTCAAACGAGCGGGCCTGATACGACACTGACGACAATAGCTACGGCCACGCATACGGCGTGGGTGTGCGTTCACCGCCCGATCGGCCACTTCCAGCTGGGGATCCACGTCAGAGACATCACAGCAGGCCGTTGGCACTGGACAACGGACAACAACAAACCCTGTCCATAACTTCTGCTCCGCGATCAAACCGCCGGGCAGGGCTCCTTCCGGGGGCAGGGCCCGCCATGTCTCGGCGAGCATCGGTTCGATCGGAGGGGTCAGTGCCACACGGCCACATGTACGCGGCCTCACCGCAGTCCGCGCGCTGAGCGGCCCCGAACGGACGCAAGGGGGTGGACTCCGGGAGGTGACGACCATCCGCCGTTCCTCACGCCCCTGACGGCCGCGCCCGCGCGAACTCGTAGCCCGGCTCGGCAGAATGAACCGAACAACGGACGGGTTCGTGCGCAGGGTAGTCCGGGAATCTGCGAACCTGCGCGCTTCGCCTTGGAACATGCTCTGGACTCCGCACCGGCCGCTCGTACGACGCCGGAGATCGCAGCACGCGGCGCACTGCACATGCGGGCCGCCGTTATTGCGGGCCGGGCACGTAACGCCTCGGCCGCCGCCGCTCACCTTGACGAGGCCCGTTCCCTTGCCGACCAGGTGCGGGAGGACGTGTACTGCGGCACTGCGTTCGGTCCCGACTCCGTCCGCATCCACGAGGTTTCCGTCGCCGTCAGCCTGGGAAACGACCACGTTCACCGCGCCCTTGACGTCGCAAGGGAGTGGAAGCCGCCCCAGGACCTCCCAGCTGAACGGCGATCAGGTTTCTACATCGAGCTTGCCCGGGCCCAGTTGTGGTCCGGGCTCGCGGATGATGCTTTCGAGTCGCTGAAGGTCGCGCGGCATATCGCCCCGCAGCACACGCGTGAACACCTGTGGGTCCGTGAGGACGCCGGAACGCTTCGTCGTTTGAAGCGTTCCGACTCGGAGAGCCTCACCAACTTCGCCGAATGGTGCGCTGCCACCTGAGCGACCTCACCCAACTACCCCTCACTGGGGTACTTGTGCCTCTTGCCGGACCCCACCATCTGTCACACGCGTAGAAACCAGCAGATGGGAATCGGGGATGGCCAATGCACTCCCGCTCGTGCCGACGGACGTCGACGAGCGAGTGAGCCTCGTTCGACTGCACGGCGAGGCCTGCTTCCACTGTGGGGCCGTCAACAAGACCCTGCGCACGGCCGGACACGTAGTGGTCCGTGGCAGCACCCGCGTGTGGCAGATCGTCACGTGCGGCTGCCGAGCGGCATGACCACGGCGTGACCTCCGTTGGGAGACGCCACCAAACCCCGGCGGTGCGTGAACACCCCGGGGCGCGGCCGACTACGAAGGAGTCGACGTGAACCTTGTACCACGGTTGCTCGAACGGATGAGAACACTCCTGCTCGGGCCGCCTGCATCCAGCAGCCCCATTCCTTATGCAGACCGGGAAGACGGCTCAGGCGTGATCGTGCGCGATCCGTCGCCGGAGATGTGGGGGGCCATCCTCATTCACGCCCGACGTCGCAGGGCTCAGCGTCAGGGGATGGTGCTGGCGCACGCTCGGGATATTGAGCCGGGCGCGGCCACTTCGGTGCGCTCCTACGCCTTTCCACCGAACGGACAGGCGCGAGCGCTGGCCTTGTCGGCGCAGGAGGCCGGGTGAGCATGACCGCGTACAAGCCGAACCTCGGCGACATCGTCGAGGACGCCGACACCGGGAGGATCGGCAAGGTCATGGGCTTTGAGGGGCCGTATGTACAGGTCCGGCCGGTCGGTGGGGGACGGGAATGGGATGCGCGGCCGGAGAATCTCCGGACCGTCACCGACGCCGATGCTCTGAGTTCGGCCGTCGCGGTGGCCAACGCCCGTTCACGGGGGGAGTGGTTGTGACGGCGAACACCTCCCTGCCCCTCGACGTCGAGACGATGCGCGCCAGCGCGTACCGACTGCTTGCGACTGACGCCGCAGTGCCCTCGGTGGAGGAACTGCACACGCTGATGCTCATGCTGAAGGGGCACCTGGCGCTCATCATCCCCGAACTGGGGCGGGCTGCCTCAGCACGGCGCGGTGACGACACCCTCACCCGCGCGGACGCCCGGATGGCCATCTCCGAGACGTGCAGGAAGGTGCGTATCAAGCCAGGCCCCGCCCTGAGTGCGCACATCGCGTACGCGCGCCGTCTGTCCCGTTCTCTGAACGCGTTGTGCGATCACTACGAGAAACTGTGCGGCGCATATCCGGCGGCTGGCCAATGAGGACCAAATCCGCAGAAGACCGACGCCGTCCGCCGAGTGCACGGTCGCGAAGCATCCCGACTGCACAGTTGAAGCACGGCAGGCGCCGTCAGGCCGAGGAAACTACGCCCCCGCCCGCTCCCCCCCGCCGCCTCCCCAGCAGCTCCGCCAGCCCCCGCCGGGTCGCGGCCAGTACCACCCGGTCCTCCGCCCGCAGCACATACGTCGCCGGCAGATCCCACACCAGCCCCGACGGACGCCCGTCCGCGCCGACGGCACCCGCCCCCGTGTCCAGTGCCAGCACCCGCCACGCCCCCGCCCGGAACGCCTCGCCGACCGTCAGTCCCTCCAACTGCGCATGCCCGCCCACCCGCATCGCCGCGAACAGCAGCACCCGTCGCTCGACGGGAATCGTGCCCAGGATCTGCGTCTGGCGCCCCATCATCGCCCCGGCGAACGCGGGCGCCGCCAGATGCGACACACTCCGGCTGCGGGTGGTGGCGCCGGGGTGCGCGGCCCGCAGGGTGCGGTACACGGCGGTGGCGAAGTCGTCGTCGTACAGGCGCAGGACGACGCGCAGGTCGGGCCGTACGGAACGCCCGTACAGCACCGCTTCCAGGTTCGTCGTGTCGGCGCTGGTGAGGGCGAGGAGCGCCTGCGCACGGCTGATCTTCGCGGCCTCCAGGACACCCTCCTGGGTCACGTCGCCCAGCACCACCGGCACCCGCAGCCGCCGCGCCGTGGCGAGCCCGCGCGCGTCGGGATCCGCCTCGACGCACACCACCGGGATGTTGAGCTCGCGCAGACGGGTCAGCACCCGCGTTCCGATCTTGCCGAGCCCGAGCAGCACCACATGCCCGCTCAGCCCACGCGGCGGACGCCGTACCGCGGACCCGCTGCGGAACGTACCGAGCGCCTCCAGCACGGCGGCCAGCAGTACCGGCAGCAGCAGCAACCCGACCAGCCCGGACAGGAGTTGGAGGATCTGGCGGGTCGTCGAGGCGCCGAGCGCCGGATCGTTGATGGCGAAGAGGTCCAGGAGGGTCAGATACGTCGCGTGGACGGGATGCTCGCCCGTCGCGACCGTCAGCGCGACAGCGAGAGCGATCACACAGCCGACCATCCCGGCCAGCGACCACCGCAGCCGCCGGGAGAAGAGGGAGGCGAACGGCGGCACCACGCCCCGGCCGCCCGACATCGACGCCCCGGAGTACGCGTACGCCACCTGCTGGAGCACGACCGTCGCGCGCCCGGTCGCCGCCGCGACCGCCGCCTCGTCGGGGAGCAGCTGGGGCCCCTGGTCGCCGCTGCCCTCCGAGCCGTCAGCGCCGGCCGGGTCGCTGCTCGTGGCGGAGAGCAGGGCGAGTGTGTACAGGCCCGGGTCGGCGACCTCGCCCGGCGCCGGAGGCAGCCGTTCGACCGCGCGCAGCAGCAGCCCGTCGGTCTGAACGACCTTGCTGGTACCGGTGATCGCGGTGGCGGCGAGTGCCGGGGCGGCGGTGTAGGCGTCGGACAGGACGGTGGTGGACGCGTCGGAGCGGTGGTCCGGATAGCCGCCGCCGTCACCGGTGTTGTCGGCCGCCGCCGCCAACGCCGATGCCTGGTCGAGGAGTTCCCCGATGTGCTGGCCCAACCGCCGGTTGTAGAGCCGGAGTACGAGCTGTAGTCGTGGATTGAGTCGGCGGGCGGTGAGCGCGGCGCGGATGTTGGTCTCGTCGTCGTCGTACACGAGGGCCAGGGCGGCGGCCCGCTCCGCACCCGCCTCGGCGAGCACCGCCTCGGTCAGCTCGACGGCCTCCAACACCCTTTCCCGTAGCCCGGGTTCACCATCACGGCCGGCACCACTGCCCGCACCGGTGGTTCCACCCGTGGTCCCAGTCGTGGGTCCACCCGTGGTCCCGTTTCCCGCCGCCCGGTTGACGACGGCGGTCATCCGGTCGAGCAGCGCCGACGCGGTTCCGGCGGCCCGGACGACCACCGGTGGCCGTACGTTCCGTTCCGAGGGCGGGACGACGAGCGTGACCTGCTCTCCGTACACGTTGCGGAGTTCGTGGGCCAGCCGGTGCGCGAGCCCGTCGTCGCCGCACACGATCATGTGAGCGGCGGGATCACCCGTACCCGGCGCGTTCGGCCCGCTCTGACTCGGAAGGTTCCCCAGGATCGCCACGAGGGGAAAGACTGCCTCACCGGGACGAGTGGTTGCAGACCGGGGTTGCCGACGGACCGTCAGGCCACCCCGCTGCGCCCCACGATGTCTCCCGCCCGGTCGATACAGATCACGTCGACCGCGACGGGCGCCCCGCGCAGCACCGCGAGGGCCTCGTCGCGTGCGGCCACCGCGACCAGGTCGCCGAGCGGGACACCTGCCGCCGTGCACAACTGGAGTGCCGCGAGGCCGGTGTTGGCGTCCGCGACCTCGGCGGCCAGCGTCTCGCTCGCGCCGCCGCGCCGGGCCAGTTCCGCCAGGAGTCCCTTGTCGACCTGGGAACGCGCGGAGTGCAGGTCGAGATGACCGGCCGCCAGCTTCGACAGTTTCGCGAACCCGCCGCAGATCGTGAGCCGTTCGACGGGATGCCGTCGTACGTACTTCAGCACCGCCCCCGCGAAGTCGCCCATGTCGAGCAGGGCTTCCTCGGGGAGCCCGTACGCGGCCACGACCGTCTTCTCCGAGGTCGAGCCGGTGCACCCGGCGACGTGGGTGTGTCCGGCGGCCCGGGCCACGTCCACGCCCCGCCGGATCGAGTCGATCCACGCCGAGCAGGAGTACGGGACCACGATCCCGGTGGTGCCGAGGACGGACAGCCCGCCGAGGATGCCGAGCCGCGGGTTCCAGGTGGACCGGGCGATCTCCTCGCCGTGGTCGATGGAGACGGTGATCTCGACATCGCCCCCGCCCCCGATCCCGCTTCCGTTCCCGTCTCCGCCCCCGTGCAGGGCGGCCACCCGGCCGATGTGGTCGCGCATCAGCTGCCGGGGGACCGGGTTGACCGCCGGTTCACCGACCGGCAGCGGCAGCCCGGGGCGGGTGACCGTGCCGACGCCCGGACCGGCCCGGAAGACGACGCCCGACCCGGCGGGCAGCAGACGTACGGTCGCCCGGACCAGCGCGCCGTGGGTGACGTCCGGGTCGTCGCCCGCGTCCTTCACGATGCCCGCCATGGCGTACGAGCCGGTCAGCTCCTCGGTGGCCAGCGCGAACGCCGGTGTCTGCCCCCTGGGCAGCGTGATCGTCACCGGGTCGGGGAAGTCCCCGGTCAGCAGGGCGGTGTACGCCGCTGTCGTCGCGGCGGTCGCACAGGCGCCGGTGGTCCAGCCGGGGCGCAGACCGGTGTGCTTGAGTTGGGCGCCGCGCCCGCCCTTGGCCTCGGCCGCACCACTGCTCATCGCCACTCGCCGCTCATGAAGGGAACCCGGTTCTCGTGCCGCACGTACTGATCCTGGGCGGAACCACCGAGGCCCGCCGCCTCGCGGAGCTCATCGCCGCCGGTACGGGGTTGCCCGCGCTCCGGGTGACGAACTCCCTGGCCGGACGTGTCTCCACGCCCCGACTGCCGCCCGGCGAGGTGCGCGTGGGTGGTTTCGGCGGGGCCGAGGGGCTCGCCGAGTGGCTGCGCGCGCACCAGGTGGACGCTCTCATCGACGCCACCCACCCCTTCGCCGAGACGATCGGTTTCCACGCGGCACGGGCCGCCGCCGCAGCCCATGTTCCCCTGCTCGCGCTCCGGCGCCCCGGCTGGGTGCCGGTCGAGGGCGACGACTGGCACGAGGTCGGCTCCCTGGAGGAGGCCGCCGCGCTGCTGCCCGCGCTGGGCCGACGGGTGTTCCTGACCACCGGGCGCCTGGGCCTGGCCGCCTTCGCCGTCCCCGCGCTGGACGAGCTGTGGTTCCTCGTCCGTTCCGTGGACGCGCCAGAGCCCCCGCACCCGGCCCGCATGGAGGTGCTGCTCGACCGCGGCCCCTTCACCCTCGACGGCGAGCCCGGCGAACGCGGCGAACCCCGCAAACCCGGCGAACGCGAGCTGCTGCGCCGCCACCGCATCGACGTCGTCGTCACGAAGGACAGCGGCGGCCCGGCCACCGCCCCGAAGCTGACGGCGGCGAGGGAGGCAGGGCTGCCGGTGGTCGTCGTACGCCGCCCGGCGGTGCTGGAGGGCGTACGGGTGGCCGACGGCCCGGAGCAGGCCCTGCACTGGCTGATGTCTCGATACTCCTGACCGAAACCTGTCGGGAGCTTTACTGCACATTGATTGCAGGTAACTGTCGATGGCAGAAGGCTGGAGCGATGAGTCGTGAGGAGTGGATCAGGGTCGGCGGCATGGCCGCGTTCATCGTGGCGCTGCATGTCATCGGCTGGTTCACGCTCGTGGCGATCGTCGCGCCCGAGCACTACAGCGTGGGTGGGAAGGCCTTCGGTATCGGTATCGGCGTGACCGCCTACACGCTCGGTATGCGGCACGCCTTCGACGCCGACCACATCGCCGCCATCGACAACACGACCCGGAAACTGATGAGCGAGGGGCAGCGCCCGCTGTCCGTCGGGTTCTGGTTCTCGCTCGGCCACTCCAGCGTCGTCTTCGCCCTCGCCCTGCTGCTGTCACTGGGCGTCAAGGCCCTCGCCGGCCCCGTCCAGGACGACGACTCCCACCTGCACGCCGTCACCGGCCTCATCGGTACGACCGTCTCCGGGACGTTCCTCTACCTCATCGCCGGCATCAACCTCGTCATCCTGGCCGGCATCTGGAAGGTCTTCCGGCGGATGCGGACCGGCCACTTCGACGAGGACGCCCTCGAAGAGCAGCTGAACAGCCGGGGGTTCATGAACCGGCTCCTGGGCCGCTTCACGAGGTCGATCACCAAGTCGTGGCAGATGTATCCGCTGGGCCTGCTCTTCGGCCTCGGCTTCGACACGGCCACCGAGGTCGCGCTCCTGGTGCTGGCCGGTTCGGGCGCGGCCTCGGGGCTGCCCTGGTACGCGATCCTGTGCCTGCCCGTCCTCTTCGCGGCCGGGATGTCGCTGCTGGACACGATCGACGGCTCGTTCATGAACTTCGCGTACGGCTGGGCCTTCTCCAAGCCGGTCCGCAAGGTCTACTACAACCTCACGATCACCGGCCTTTCGGTCGCCGTCGCGTTCATCATCGGCACGGTCGAGATACTGGGCCTGATCGCCGACCAGGCGGATCTCCACGGCCCGTTCTGGGACCAGGTCTCCGGCCTCGACCTCAACATCGTCGGCTACGTCATCGTCGGGCTGTTCTTCGGGACCTGGGCCGTCGCCCTGGTGGTGTGGAAGGTCGGCCGGATCGAGGAGAGGTGGACGTCGGGACTGGCCCCACGGGAGCCCGCGGAGGCGGAGGCGTAAGCCCCCCTCCTGGCGCCCCTGTCAGCCCTTATCGTCCCTGTCACTCCACTTCGCTGGCGATCGCGTTGACGGCCGCCGCCGCGATGGCGCTTCCGCCCCGGCGCCCCCGTACGACCAGATGCTCCAGCCGGGACGGGTGCCCGGCCAGCGCTTCCTTCGACTCGACCGCGCCCACGAAGCCCACCGGAACGCCGATCACGGCGGCCGGGCGGGGCGCGCCCTCCTCGATCATCTCCAGCAGCCGGAAGAGCGCGGTGGGCGCGTTGCCCACGGCCACCACGGCACCCTCCAGCCGGTCGCGCCACAGCTCCAGCGCGGCGGCGCTGCGCGTGGTCCCGAGTTTCGCCGCCAGGTCCGGCACCGCCGGGTCGGTGAGCGTGCAGAGGACCTCGTTGCCGGCGGGGAGCCGCTTGCGGGTGATGCCGCTGGCCACCATCGAGACGTCACAGAGGACGGGGGCGCCCGCACGCAGGGCCTCGCGGGCGCGGGCGACGACGCCGGGGGTGTAGCCGAGGTCGCCCGCGAGGTCGACCATCCCGCAGGCGTGGATCATCCGTACGGCGACCTGGGCGACGTCGGCGGGCAGCCCGGCGAGGTCGGCCTCGGCGCGGATGGTGGCGAAGGACTGGCGGTAGATCGCGGCGCCGTCCTTCTCGTACTCGAACACTGTGCTCTCACTCATCCGTCCGTCGACGTCCGTGCTGCGGGCCGCCGGTGATTCTACGAACGAACGAACGGAACGGTCCGGCCCGCGCCCCTCGCCATTGCCTCCGGACGGTTGATTCTCTGAAAGTGAGAAGCTAATTTACGTTGACAGAGAAGGTCGAAATCACTGCGGAAAAACTGCGGAACCACTGTGCAGTCACTGCGGACCACTGCGGAGGAACGTCATGGAACGGGACGACCTGATCCTGATCAGCGTGGACGACCACATAATCGAGCCGCCGGACATCTTCGTGAACCACCTCCCGAAGCGGTATCTGGACGACGCTCCGAAGCTGGTCCACCGCGACGACGGCAGTGACGTGTGGCAGTTCCGCGACAGCACCATCGGCAACGCCGCGCTGAACGCGGTCGCCGGGCGGCCCAAGGAGGAGTACGGCCTCGACCCCCAGGGCATGGACGAGATCAGGCCCGGCTGCTACGACGTGCACGAGCGCATCAAGGACATGAACGCCGGCGGTGTTCTGGCCCAGATGAACTTCCCCTCCTTCCCCGGCTTCGCGGCGCGTCTGTTCGCCACGGAGGACGACGACTTCTCGATGGCGCTGGTGCGGGCGTACAACGACTGGCACATCGACGAGTGGTGCGGTGCGTACCCGGGCCGCTTCATCCCCATGGCACTGCCCGCGATCTGGTCGGCGGAGCTGTGCGCGGCCGAGATCCGCCGGGTCGCGGAGAAGGGCTGTCACAGCCTGACCTTCCCGGAGAACCCGGCGGCGCTGGGCTACCCGAGCTTCCACGACGAGTACTGGAACCCGGTGTGGCAGGCGCTGTCCGACACGAACACGGTCATGTCGGTGCACATCGGTTCCTCGGGCAGGCTCGCCATCCCGGCGGTCGACTCACCGCCGGACGTGATGATCACGCTCCAGCCGATCAACCTCGTCTCGGCGGCGGCCGACCTGCTCTGGTCCAGGCCTGTCAAGGAGTACCCGGACCTGAAGATCGCGCTGTCGGAGGGCGGCACGGGCTGGATCCCGTACTTCCTGGAGCGCGTCGACCGCACCTTCGAGATGCACGCGACGTGGACGCTCCAGGACTTCGGCGGCAAGCTGCCGTCCGAGGTGTTCCGCGAGCACTTCCTGACCTGCTTCATCAGCGACGACCTCGGTGTGAAGCTCCGGCACGAGATCGGCATCGACAACATCTGCTGGGAGGGCGACTACCCGCACAGCGACTCCATGTGGCCGGACGCGCCGGAACAGGTCCACGGCGTCCTGGAGAAGCACTCCGTCCCGGACGAGGACACCGTCAGGATGACCCACGAGAACGCGATGCGCTGGTACTCCTTCGACCCCTTCTCCCACATCCCGAAGGACCGGGCCACTGTCGGCGCACTGCGCAGGGCGGCCGAGGGCCACGACGTCAGCATCCGCTCCCGGAGTCGCCAACTGACGGAGCCGGTGGACAAGTTGGAGTCGTTCAGGTCCCGGGCACGGGCGGCGGTGGCGGCTGCCGCTGCGGCGGGCAGGTAGGCAACCGGGCAAGGCGGGCAGGCGGAGCGGATCGGCTTGTACCGTCGGTCCGGTGCCGTCCGTCCGGCGGCACGAACGATCCGCGAGACGACGGTGGCCGGTTCCCCCGACAGGCGCCAGGAGCCGACTCCACGGGTTGGGCCATGGTGGAAAACCACCAGCACTTGCCGATTACGGCCCACGACTTCAGGGTCGTCTCTTCCTACGGTTGCCGTATGCCAACCACACGACAACTGCTGAGTACTGTCCAGGTGGCGCGGTTCGTGGCCCAGGGTGTCCTGCGTCTCGACGGCATCGTGCCCGGGGAACTCAACAAGGAGGCGCCCGGCGTCTTCGCGGAGGGGCTGCCCTCCGTGCCGTACGGCACCCCTGTGCCGAAGGCGTTCCCCGAGGGATCCTTCGCCCGGCGACTCGTCGAACTCCCCGCCGTCGCGGGCGCGTTGGAGAGCCTGGTGGGTGCGGATCCGACCGTCGACCATCACCACGTGCACACGCGTGAACCGCGTGAGGGCAGTGCGCAGCCGCTGCACGCCGACGCCCTCATCGATCTGCGGACCGATGCCTTCGACGTGCAGCTCATGTACTACCCGCAGGAGGTCACCGCGGACATGGGCGGCACGCTCATCGTCCCGGGCAGCCATCTGCGCCGGACCAACGAGTCCGACACCGGCCGCTACCAGAACCTGCGCGGCCAGACCCGGCTGACCTGCCCCGCCGGCACGGTCATCCTGCTGCACCACGGCATCTGGCACGGAGGCCGGCGCAACGAGAGCGACATCGTCCGCCACATGTACAAGATCCGGTTCAACCCGACCGTGCCGCAGGTACGGCTCTGGGACACGGGGGACCTGCACGACCCGGCTGTGCGTGAGGAGTTGGGACACACCTTCCCCTGGTACGAGCACGCCACCGCCAGGCTGGAGATCCACAACCGGATCAGGCTCTGGCGCTTCCTGTCCGCCGATCCCGACTTCGACATCGAGTACTGGGCCACCCGCATCACCAACCGGCCTGCGCAGAGGAGAAGCGCGTGACCACTTCGACCACCGTGCGGCAGCAGGTCCTCGTCCTGTACCTCGCCACATCGGCCCTCGACTCCCCGGTCGTCGGCTGGGCCCGCTACGACGGCACCGGCGCGACCCGACCCACGACGGGGGACAGCGACGAGCCGCCGTACGACACGGGCGTCGCCGCCCTGGAGGACGGCTGGCGCCTCTTCCAGGCCGCCCAGCTGATCCCGCCCTACCCGGGGGCGGAACACGAGACGTCGTTCCTCAAGCACGAGTTCTTCTTCGAGAAGCTCGTACAGACCGGTTGAGGCAGGATCCGGGCATCAAAGAACCCGACCGCTGGCGACGGGGGATGCACCAGCGATCGGGCTCTGGCCAAGGGTAACAAGACTGCATGCTCAGTGGGAGTCGAGTGCTCCCCTATGACGACCAGTTGTGACTGGGATCACTCTCATTCACCCCTGCTTCAGTACAACCGTTTCCGTGGACCGCAGTCGACAGTGAGCAAGCGCTTCTCGGTGTCGAGCAGTTCGGGGATCATGAAGCATGCGCCCGGATGACTGGTACCTCACCGAAGACGTCGACGAGTTCCTCGCCCGAGCCGGGGATTTCCTGCGGTCACGGCCCGCCCTGCACACCACCGCGCTGACCACTTTCGAGAAGCTGAGAACGGGCGGAGCGGTCGCGGACGCCGGCGAAACCCCCCTCTTCGGTCGGCTGGAGCGATCGGGCGAGGTCAGCGCCGTCTTCTACCGCTTCACCCGGAGAAACCTCCTGAGCGTCACCCCCCTCGACCCCGAGCAGGCCGACGGCCTCGCCGACCGCCTGGCCGACCTCGGTCACCGGTTCCCAGGGGTCAGCGCCGAACACGGCACCGCCACCGCTTTCGCCGATGCCTGGCAGCGGCGCACCGGCGCGACGCCGGCGTTCCGCACCGCGATCAACCTGTACCGCCTCGGCACCCTCACCCCGCCCCAGCCGGTCCCGGAGGGCCGGGGCCGACCCGTGGGCGAGGACGAGCACGAGCACCTCATGCAGTGGTGCCGTGAGCTCGCGAAGGACCTCAAGGAAGACGTCACCATCAACGCCGACACCTGGGCCGGCACCCGCTTCGGCGAGAAGCGCTACACCTACTGGGAGACCCCGGACGGCACCCCCGTCTCCATGGCGGGCGTGAACCCGATGGTCGCCGGCCATGTCCGGGTCGACCCCGTCTACACCCCGGCCCACCTGCGCGGTCACGGCTACGCGGGCGCCGTGACGGTCGAGGTCGGCCGCGCCGCGCTCACTGCGGGCGCCACGGACGTCGTGCTGTACGCGGACCCGGCCAACCCCACCAGCAACGCCCTCTACCGGCGCATCGGCTACCGCAAGATCGCCGACTGGGGTGTGTACGACTTCGCGTGAGCGGAGAGAGTGAGCGGGGAGAGCGGAGGACAGGTCCCGCCTGTTCTCTACTCCTCGCACGGAGGCTCGTACGACAGTCGCGGCAGATACTCGTGCCACTTCTCCGCCGTCAGGACCCCCCGGGTCGTCGAGCAGATGTGGGTGACCGCCGCGTCGACGTCGAGGTTCCACAGCCGGACCGTGTCCGCGCCGCTCGACACCCCGACGATGCCGCCGCGGGGGCTGAACGCCAGGAAGTTGCCCGTCTTGGCGTTGGGACTCATCGACTGGCCGATGGACGTGGCCCTCGACGGATCGCTGACGTTCCAGAGCCGGACACCGTTGTCGTTGCCGCCGCTCGCCAGTACCTCTCCGCCCGGGCTGAACGACAGTGACTCGACCGCCTCGGTGTGCCCGGTGAGAGGAGAGCCCAGGCTGTGCGTCTCGGCCGGGTCGGTGACGTCCCAGAGGCGGACCGTGCCGTCGTCGCTCCCGCTGGCCAGCGTACGGCCGTCCGGACTGTAGGCGAGCTCGTTGACCGGACCGAGGTGTCCCTTGAGCGCCTTGCCGAGAAGGGTGGCCCTCGACGGGTCGGTGACGTTCCAGAGCCGGATCGTGCCGTCCGAACTGGAGCCGGCCAGCGTGCGGCCGTCCCGGCTGAAGACGAGGGAGCTGACGTAGCCCTTGTATCCGGTGAGCTGGGAGCCCAGCGGACGCAGATGGGCCGGGTCGCTCGCATCCCACAACTGGATGGTGAAGTCCTCGTAGGCCGTGGCCAGTGTGCGTCCGTCCGGGCTGAACACCACCGAGGCCGCGAACCGGGTCTTCAGTCCGACGGGGGGCGCCCAGGCGACGGGATGCTTCGGGTCGCCGACGTTCCACAGCTGCACCGTGCTGTTTCCGGACGCCATCGCGAGCGTACGGCCGTCCGGGGAGAACACCGGTGTCCGTACCTCACCCTCCCCGGGAGTGAACGGTTCGCCCTGTGCCACGGGGTGGTCGGGCCGTTCCACGTTCCACAGCCGCATCTGTCCGTCGCGTGAACCCGTGGCGAGCAGCTTGCCGTCCGGACGGAACACGCCGAGCCGGCCGATCATGTCCGACGTCGGCAGCGACCACAGCCGGACCCTGCTGTCGCCGCTGCCCGTGGCGAGCGTACGGCCGTCGGGGCTGAAGCCCAGCGCGTACATCTCGCCACTGCTGCCCGCGAGGGGTTCGCCGACCTGCGAGGGGTACTGCGGGTCGCTGACGTTCCACAGGCTCGCCGTGCTGTCCGCGCTGGCGGCGGCCAGTGTGGACCCGTCCGGGCTGAAGGCCACCGACCAGATCGCGTCGGTGTGGCCGGTGAGCGGCGCGCCGAGCTGGGCGGCGTGCGCGGGGTCGGACACGTCCCACAGCCGGATCGTGTCGTCCGCGGCGCCGCTGGCGAGCGTGCGGCCGTCGGGGCTGAAGGCGACGGAGTGCACCAGGTCCGTGTGCCCGGTCAGCTTCGTGTCGTACTGCTTCGGGTCGCGTGGTTTCGACACGTCGTACAGCCGGATCGCGTTGTCGTCGCCGCCCGCCGCCAGTGTCCGTCCGTCGCGGCTGAACGCGATCGCGCGCACCGCGGCGCCCGCGCCGGTGAGGGCGCCGATCGACCTGGGGCGGGCAGGGTCGGCCATGTTCCACAGGCGGACCGTGCGGTCCTCGCCGGCCGAGGCGAGCGTACGGCCGTCCGGGCTGAAGGCGATCAGATAGATCGTGCCGTCGTGGCCGGTCAGGGGCGCGCCGAGGGAGCGTGGATGTGCGGGGTCGGACAGGTCCCACCGGCGGATCGTGCCGTCGTCGCCCGCGCTGACCAGGGTGCGGCCATCGGGGCTGAAGACCGCACTGCTCACCCAACTCGCGTTCCCTGCAAGGGGTTTGCCGATCGGCTTGGGGTTCGACGGGTCCGCCACGTTCCACAGGCGTACGGTCCTGTCGTAGCTGGCGGTGGCCAGGAGCCGCCCGTCCGGGCTGAACGTGGTGAGGTAGACGGCGCCGGTGTGGCCGATCAGCGGGGTGGACAGCGGGGTGTTCACGATCGAGATCAGCCGGCTGCGGGTGCTCGCGTCGTCCGGGCGAAGCTCGTGGGCGACCAGACTGAGCTGCGCCGACAGCGACGGGTCCGTGTACTGGACGCGGTCGGCCTCGGCGAGCACGTTCTCGAAGACCGCGTCGTCGCGCTGCTGCCGGGCGATCAGCGCCGCACCCGCGGCCAGCAGGGCCAGCACGACCACCGCGGCGACGGCGGCGCGGCTGATCAGGACGGTCCGCCGACGCAGCCTGACCGAGGCGGCCAGGAACTGTACGGCGCTGCGGGTCAGGAAGGTGTCGCCGGCGGACTTCGCCCAGGTGTGCGCCTGCTCCAGCCGGGAGCCCCGGTAGAGGAGGGAGGAGTCGCGCTTCGACTCCTCCCAGGATCTGCTGTCGTCCTCCAGGCGCTGGCGCAGCAGGTTGCCGCCCCGGTCCTCCTCGATCCAGTCGCGCAGGCGCGGCCAGGCGTGCAGCAGCGCCTCGTGGGTGATCTCCACGCTCTCCGCGTCGAGCGTCACCAGCCGGGCCCGCACCAGCGCTTCGAGGGACTCCTCCGTCTTGCCCGGGTCCGTCGACTCGGCCGCCAGCTGCCGTCGCGTACCGCGTCTGCGGGTGGCCTGGGTGTCCTCGCCCAGCCGGACCAGCCGCAGCAGCAGCTGCCTCGCCGCGGTGCGGGCCGCCGGGTCGAGGCTGGTCCAGGCGTGCTCGGCGGTCGCGGCGACCGCTCCCTGGATGCCGCCGGCCGCGCGGTAGCCGGACAGAGTCAGCCGGCCCGCCTTGCGGCGCTGCCAGGTGGCGAGCAGGGCGTGCGAGAGGAGCGGCAGGACGCCCGCGTCGTGCTCCCCCATGGCCCGAAAGGCGTGGGAGGTACCTCCACCGCGTGGTCCGCCGGTGCTCACCTCCCGCACGATCAGCTCCGCGAGCCCCGGTTCGAGCTCCAGGCCGACGGCTCTGGCGGGGCCGCTCACCGCCTCCCGCAGCTCGGCGGTGGTCAGCGGTCCGAGGACCATGTGCCGGTGCTGGAGCGCGTCGGCGAGTTCGGGATGGCGCAGGCACTGGTCGTAGAAGTCGGCGCGGATGCCGAGGACGACGAGCGCGGGCGCCCCCTCGCCGAAGCCGGCCCGCTCACCGGGTCCGGGGGGCGACGAAGCGGCGTGCAGGACCTGGATGAAGGTGTTGCGGACCGTCTCGTCGAGACAGAGGGTGAACGTTTCCTCGAACTGGTCGACGATGACGACGGGGCGGGCGGGGGCGGCGGTCGAGGAGTCGGGGGCGTCGCGGCGGGCCCAGGCGGTGACCGTCTCCCGTACCGAATGGGCGAATTCGGGCGTTCCGGGCTCGGCGGCCGGCTCGCCGGCGGGGGACAGGATCTCCGAGAGCCCGGGTATGCGGCGGGTCAGTTCGGCGAGGGGATCACTGCCCGGGACGAGCTGAAGGACCTCGCGGGCCGGCTCACCCGGGCCGCCCAGCGCCCCCTCCTGCAGTGCGGGCACCAGGCCGGCGCTCAGCAGGGAGGACTTGCCTGCCCCGGAGGCGCCGACGAGCATGACGAGACCCCCCGTGGCCGTGTCGGCGGTCTCCGCCGCGCGGAGCTGGGCGACGAGGGTGTCGGTGCTCCGCTCCCGGCCGAAGAACCACCGGGTGTCCTCCAGGCGGTACGCGGCGAGGCCCCGGTAGGGACACACCCCGCCCGGCACGGCCGTGACCTCGGCGGCGGGCGGCTCCTCCTCGTCCAGGGACCCGGTGACCCGGTCGCCGACCGGGTCGGCGACGGCACGCTCCCACAGGCGCTGCCACTGGACCATGTCGTACAGCCCGGGGGAGACGGGCACGGGCCGGTCGCGCCGGGCCTGCGGGACGAGGACACTCAGTACGGCGGCGAGGGCGGCGAACTGGGCGGGCACGTTCTTCGCCCGCCGCCAGTCGCTGATCCGCTGGACGGAGACGCGCACGGGGCGCCCGCGTTCGTCGACCCGCTGCAACTGGGCGACGGCCTCGGCCACCCGTTTGAGGGGAGGATTACCGGCCTCCTTGTACAGCAGCGAGAGCCGCTCCGCGAAGGCCGTGCGTGGCCCTGAGTCGGAACTCAAGGTCTCCACCCCTTACTTCCCCCGCGTGGTCGTCCGGTGTCATCCGGACCGGAAAATCCATTCTATACGGCTGACCTGCGGTTAAGCCGTCCGTCCTGCACCGGAACCTCCTCTCCTGGAGCCCTGGATGGCAGGATCATGACGCAACAAGGAACCAGCCACGTGGCGTCCACCCGGACCACCAGCGCAGCGATCCCCGGGGCGGCCAGGGAACCGAACGTTCTCGGCCAGATCCCGTCGGACATCGCCGGCCGGGGTGTCGGTCGCACCACGCGGGCCCGAGATCCGTGGAACCGGCACCGTCCGGGCCTCCCGGATTCCCGTCCATCGTTCGGCACCGGTCCCCACGTGGGGAGGGACCGGTGCCGAACGGCGTTGTGGGCGCAGTACGGTGCCGGTATGCGCAGGGCCTTGTTGGGGGAGAACCGTTGAGCGCTCGGATTCTGGTCGCCGAAGACGACGAGATGCAGTCCCGCCTGATCCGGATCTATCTGGAACGGGAGGGGAACGCGGTACAGGTGGTGGCCGACGGCCGAGCGGCCCTGGAGCGGGCCCGCTCGACCCGGCCGGACCTCATCGTGCTGGACGTGATGCTGCCCGTGGTCGACGGGCTCGACGTGTGCCGCATCCTGCGCACCGAGTCGGACGTACCGATCCTGCTGCTCACCGCCCGCACCACCGAGGAGGACATGCTTCTCGGCCTCGACCTCGGCGCCGACGACTACCTCACCAAGCCGTACAGCCCCCGCGAGCTGACCGCACGGGTGCGCGCTCTGCTGCGCCGGTCCCGGAAGGCGGGCGCTGCGGTGCAGTCGTCGGTGCTGCGGGTCGGCGAGATGGAGCTGGACACGGCGCGCTTCGAGGTACGGATGGCGGGCCGGCCGGTGGTGCTGACCTCCAAGGAGTTCTCCATCCTGGAGACCCTGGCCCGCGAACCCGGCCGCGTCTTCACCCGGGCCCAGATAATCGAACGCGTCTTCGGCTATGACCGGGATGTACTGGAGCGCACGGTCGACGCCCACGTCATGAACTTACGCCGGAAACTGGAGGCGGAGAGTCCGGGAAGACCCCGGCTGCTGGAAACGGTGTACGGGCGGGGCTACCGTCTCGCGGACGGTTCGACAGCGCCCTGAAGGGGCGCGGCGGAGCGCGGCAGCACGATCGTGAACGTCGTCCCCGCGCCCACCGCACTGCGGACGTCGATCGTGCCCCGGTGATCGGTGACGATCTGCCGGGCGATCGACAACCCCAGGCCGCTGCCGCCCGTCGCGCGCCCCCGGGACGCGTCCGCGCGCCAGAAGCGGTCGAAGAGGTGGGGCAGGTCCTCCGGCGATATCCCCTTGCCGGTGTCCCGGACCTCCACGACGGCCAGCTCGCCGCGGGGCATCACGGCCAGGCTGACCGAGCCGCCCGCCGGGGTGGCCCGCAGCGCGTTGCCGACCAGGTTGCCGACGACCTGGCGCAGCCGGTCCGGGTCCGCGGTGACATGGACGGACGCCGGAGCCTCCACGAGCAGCGCGACACCCGCCGCCTCAGCCTGGGCGTGATGGGCCCGGCGCCCGGCCTCCAGGAGGTCGCGCAGGTCGACGTCGGCGGGGTGATAGGTGAGCGCACCCGCCTCCGCGAGGGCGAGATCCTGCAGGTCGTCCACGATCCGCTGCTGGAGCAGGGCCTCCCGGTGGAGGGAGTCGAGCAGTTCGGGGGTCGGGTCGACGACCCCGTCCCGCAGTGCCTCCAGATATCCGCGCAGGTTCGCCAGTGGGGTGCGCAGCTCGTGCGCGATGTCCCCGGTGAGCCGGCGCTGTCGTTCCTCGCCGGCCTGGATCGAGTCGGCCATCCGGTTGAAGGCGCCGCCGAGCTGCGCGATCTCGTCCCGCCCGGAGACCGGCACCCGGCGCCCGAGGTCGCCCTCGCCGAGTCCCTTCGCGGCGACCGTCATGGCCCGTACGGGACGCAGGACCGCGCTGCTCAGCAGCAGTGCGCCGGCGATGACCGCGAGGGCGACGCCCGCCGCGACGGCCATGGTGGGCGCGGCGGCCAGGGTGGGCGCCGACTCGTTCCGCACGCCGAGGCGGACCTCCAGGCGGGGCGGGGCGACGGAACCGATCCGCTCGTTGAACACCCGTTGCAGACAGGCGGCGAAGCGCTGTTCGGCCTCGCAGGGCTGAAGGGCGACCAGGTCCGCCGGGGTGAGCGGATCGGCCGACTCCTTCGGCGCGGGGCACTGCGCGGGCCGCCGGTCGGCCTTGATCCGGGGGATGCCCAGATTGTCGGGGCGGGCGGTCGGCTCGGCTCCGGCCCGGGTCAGACAGACCGCGTAGGTCATCTCGGCGCGGTAGTCGGAGATCGCCGTGGCGACCTGCTTCATCGAGATCCGGCGCACCTGACCCGCGGGAACCTTCAGTACGGGCCGCGGGTCCACCAGGACCGCGGGCTGGCTGCTGGGTTCGCGTGGCGTACGTCCGGCCAGGGCGTCCGAGTCGGTGAGCAGGACGTCGGACTCCGTGGCGACCCGGATGCGCTGGCCGGTGTCCTGGGCGAGGGAGGCCACCGTGGGCGAGAGCCCGTCCCAGGTCCCGTGGGTGAATCCGTACGTCCGGAGCTCGCCGGTGATCCGGGAGACTTCCTGTCGGCCTGCCGTGACGGTCTCCTGGACCTGGCGGTTCGCCTGTCGCAGGGTCAGCCAGCCGGTGGCGGCGGTGGCGGCCATGGCGACCAGCGTGAGCAGGCCGAGTACCCGGAGCCGGAAACTCATCGGCGTGACCCTTTCGGTGTGGATTCCCCTGGAACCCGGTGGATCGCAAGAGGGCGGTGTCAGCCAGAAGGCCTCAGGAGTGGCGAAATTCCTCCCGGATCGATTTCAGCCTCTGATGTATCAGAAACGGACAGCTCCAGGCGGAATTATTTCTTCAGCATGAATGTCCGGTGATCGTACTTAAGCCACCGACACCCCAGTTGTCACAGGGGGTGCAGGGGTCGCTGCTCTGCAGCGCGACGAATCACATACAGGGGGTATGAAATGAAACGTCGACTCGCGGCAATCGTTCCCGCACTCGCGGCCGTTGCCATCGCGGTTCCGCTGTCCATGGCCACGCCGGCCGCCGCGCACGCCGCATGCGGCACCACGGTCTCGGACAAGGACAGCAGTTCCTGGGGCAAGACGGCCAACGGCGCCAACGAGCGCAGCGGCTCCAGCACCAGTTGTACTGCCAAGGGCGTCGCCTACAACACCCAGACGCTCGACTACCACTGCTACACCGCCGGCAACGACGGCTACACCTGGACGTTCCTCAGGAACGACTCGACGGGTGTCACCGGCTGGGTCCGGGACGACCTGCTGAGCGACGGTGGCAGCTTCGTCAGCTGTGGCATCTAGTCCGTCCGGTTCAGTCGGACCGGCCGGTACATTCAGCACGGCCGGACCGGTGAAATAGCGTGACAGCGGGGGCGGTCCCGAATTCCGGGGCCGCCCCCGCTCCGCACCACCGGAGCGTCGGCCAGAACGCCCGGTGGTGGTCATGTGCCGGCCAGCGCCTCTGTCGGAGCCAGCCGGCTCGCCCGGACCGCCGGATACAGGCCGGCGATCATGCCGATGAGCAGGGTCGAGCCGATGCCCGCGAAACTGGCCCAGGCCGGGACGACCGTCGGCCAGTCGCGGCTGAGGGCGTAGCCCGCCGTGATGACCGTGCCGAGCACCGTCCCGCCCAGCCCGCCGATGAGGGACAGCAGCAGCGACTCCGTCACGAACTGCGTCCGGATCTGGCCCCGGGTCGCCCCGAGAGCGCGGCGCAGACCGATCTCCGGCCGCCGTTCCAGCACCGAGATGACCATGGTGTTGCCCACGCCCACACCCCCGACGAGCAGCGCGACCCCGCCGAGCCCGAGCAGCAGCCCGGTCAGCGCCGACTCGGTGGCCTCGCGGGCCGCGAGCGCGTCGGAGGGCCGCGAGATCCGCACCTCGCCCGGCTTCTCCGGGTAGGCCGTGGCCGGCAGCACCGCCCGTACGGCGGCCACCTGGCTGTCCTCGGCACGCACGTACACCGTCGACGGATGACCGTCGAAGCGCAGATAGCTCCGGGCCGCCTGCCAGCCGACCAGCGCGGCACTGTCCAGCTCCGGCGCCAGCGGTACGGGATCGAGGACACCGATCAGCGAGAACCAGCGGCCGCCGATCCACAGCCGGGTCCCCGGGGTGTACACGTCCAGGCGCTGTGCGGCCGTGGCACCCAGCACGACCGCCGGGTACTTGTCGGTGGCCGAGTCCAGCCAGCGGCCCCGGTTGACCTTCCCGCCCACGGCCGGCAGCAGATCGGTGTCCGACGCGAGCACGGTCAGCGAGTTGGTCCGCCCGATGGCGATGCGCTCGTTGCGGTACACGCTGGCGCTGACCGCGCCGGTGGCGGTCACCTGCTCCACGGGCGGGATGCGCCGGACCATCGCGACAGCCTCGTACGGCAGCTTGGCCTTCTCGCCCGCGAGGGACTCGCCGGGGGCGACCCGCAGCAGGTTCGTCCCGAGGGCATCGAGCCGCCGGTCCACCTCCGCCTGCCCGGACCCGGAGATCCCGACCACCGCGACCATGGCGGCGACCCCGATGGCGATCCCGAGCGCGGACAGGAACACCCGCAACGGCCGCGTCCGCAGCCCGGTCCCACCGAGCCGTACGACATCGGCGGGCCGCAGCCGCGCGGCGCGCAACGGCCTGGGCCTGTCCAAGGGGTCGGTCACCGATGAGCCCCGATCGTCGTACTCGAACTCGAACTTGTGCCGGTGTTCTGCAGGGTGTCGTTGATCAGCCGGCCGTCGCGCATCTCGATACGGCGGGGGAGTTGGCCGGCGATCTCCAGGTCATGGGTGATGACCACGACCGTCGTACCGGCCGCGTGCAGTTCGCGCAGGAGTTCCAGTACGGCGGCTCCCGACACGGAGTCGAGGTTGCCGGTCGGCTCGTCCGCCAGCAGGACCGACGGCTCGCCGACCACCGCACGGGCGACCGCGACCCGCTGCCGCTCGCCCCCGGAGAGCTGGTGCGGCAGATGCCGGACGCGATGGCTGAGCCCGACCCGGGACAGCGCGGACGCTGCCCTGGCCCGGCGGCGGCGCATCGGCATGCCCGTGTACAGCAGCCCGTCCGCCACCGAGTCCAGCACCGGGACACCGACGGCCAGATGGAACTGCTGGAAGACGAAGCCGATCCGGGTGGCCCGCAGCGCGGAGACCTCACGGTCGGACAGCTTCGCCACGTCGTACCCGTCGACCAGGACCCGCCCCGCCGAGGGCCGGTCCAGGCTCCCCATGAGATGCAGCATGCTCGACTTGCCGGACCCGGACGGCCCGACCACCCCGACCAGTTCGCCGCGCCCGATCCGCAGACTCACGTCACGGACGGCGGCGACCCCGCCGGGATAGGTCTTGGAGACGGCGTCGAACTCGACAACAGGCGTCGACACGACGGCAGTTGACGCGACGGAGGTTGACGCGGCCGGAAGTGAAGGCTCACTCACTCGGGAATCCTCACCTTCATGCCCTCGGTGACCCCGGACCCGCTGACCTGCACGTTCCCGTCGGCGAAGAGTCCCGTCCGCACCGCGACGAACCGGCCGTCCTCGGTCTCCAGCCCGTGTCCGCCCTCGGCGAGCGCGACCAGCGCGGCGACCGGCACACTCAGCACGTCCTTGACCTCGCGGCCCACGTACTCGACGGTGACGGGCCCGCTCTCCAGCCGTCCCACGGACTTCTGGTCCGCGATGGTGATGGTCACCGGCAGGGTGGCCGCGCCCGCTCCCGACTCGCCCTCGGTGCTGCCCCCCTCGGGCGCGCTGGCCTGCCGCCCGACCGAGGCCACCTCGCCCTTCACGGACTTCCCGTCGGGCAGCGCGATCCCGACAGCCGTGCCGCGTACGGCCCAACTGGCGTCCGCTGCCGAAGCGTTGACGACGACCTTGCGTGAGGTGCCGGTGTACGTCAGCGTGTCCTCGCCGACGGTCTCACCGAGCCGGGTGCCCGGCTGGCCGATCCGTACCTTGCCGGCGGAGTAGATGACGTCCCCGGCACCGACGGTCCCGGTCTCGGCCAGCCCGAGCGACTTCTGCCAGCGCTTGACCGCCTGCGCGGTGGCGTCGGTGAACTTCTCGTCCACGGTGAAGCCGGTGTAGCCGAGTGTGGCGAGGTTGGTCTCGAACTGCAGGACGTCCATACCGGTGAGCGGCGCGGGCGCACCGGCTCCCGTTCCCGTTCCTGTTCCCGTGCTGGGGGAGGGGGAAGCGGAGGGGGCGGCGGCGTCGGTCCCGGTGTCGGACTGCCCGGCATCGGAGGCCCCGGTGTCGGACGCGGTGGCGGTGGCGGTGAGGCCGAGATCCCGGTACATGGGCATCGACCCGTACAGCAGCACCACGGGGCGGTCGTCGACCCGCAGCAGCGTGTCACCGCGCTCCATCGTCGCGCCCTGCTGGGGCAGCCAGGTCACCGTGCCCGTCGCCTTCACCGGCAGCGGTATCTCCGTACCGAAGCCCAACTGCCCGTCCACGTCGGTGCGTTCGGTGAGCGTCGTCCGGGTGACCGGAACGACCGAGCCGGCCCGGGGCGGTGCGCTCGGGCGCTCCTCCTCGCCGCCGCCGAGCCCGAGAGCCCCGACCACGGCGACGGCCGCCACGACGACCACGGCACAGGCGATGAGCGCCGTACGCCGGCCGCGCACCCCGCGGGGCGGCTCGGTGTCCGCCGGTTCGGTGCCGTCGTCGAAGTGGGTCATGGTGTCCGTCTCCGCCACGGTCAGCCCTTGCCGGGGGCGGCGGTCGCCGGAACGCCGACGATCGGCCCGCAGATACGGATGGCCCGCTTGGCCCCGGCCGACGTCTGGTCCCACTCGCCCTGGCCCATACCGTCGGCACCCGGGTCGGGGAAGTCGGCGGCGCCGTTCTTCTGCATGCAGGTGGCGTACTCCTGCTTCACCTTGATCTGAGCGGCGGTGAGCGCGGGCTGGTTGCCCTTCTCGACGCTCTCGGGAACGGCCGTCAGAAACTTGGCGCACGCCTCCGAGGCGGCCTGGAACTTCGCGTCCTTCTTCAGGGCCCGCACGTTGTCGCCGCCGCCGAAGTCGATGTTCCCCTTCGCGTCCGGGTCGGGTGCGTCGATCCCGTTGTCCCGCAGACACTTCACGTACTTGCCCTGAGCCGCGACGTAGGCGGCCACATCGTCGCCGGAGCCGTCCCCGGCCGACGAGCCGGACGCCGTGGTCGCTCCCCCGCTCGCCGCCGTGGGGACCTTCGAGCCACCGTCGTCGCCTCCGCAGCCGGTCACCGCGAAAGCCATGACCGAGGCCGCCACGGCCAGCAGTACCCGATTCGTCCTCATCGGTTCTCCCCGTCCTCCTGTCGTACCCGGCCACGAACGCGGCGGGCAGTGCCCGACGGTAGAACGGACATGATGAAGAACTCTTGAAGAACCTGTCATCCGATCATGCGACCGGAAAAACGGAGGAGAGGGCGGAGGAGAGGGCGGACGGAGAGCGGAGGCCGCGAGGCCCTCGACGACGGCGTTTCGTCCGGCGAGGATCGGTCCGTACGACGCCGATCGGGGAGGGCCGGGTATGAGGGCGATCGTGGTGGGGGCGGGTATCGGCGGGCTGGCCGCGGCACAGACCCTGCGCGCGGCCGGCCACGAGATCACCCTCGTCGAGCGGACGCGGCGTTTCACCGAGATCGGCGCCGGTGTCCAGCTCGCGCCCAACGCCACCCGCGTACTGCGTCGGCTGGACCTGCTCGACACGGTCGCCGCCCGGGCCGTCCACCCCTCCCGGCTGTCCTTCCGCACCTGGTCGGACGGCACCGAGATCTGCGGCCACGTGCTGGGCCCCGAGGTCGAGGACGAGTTCGGGGCGCCCTATCTGCAGGTCCACCGGGCCGACCTGCACCAGGCGCTGGCCGCCCGGATCCCGCCCGGCTCGGTGCGGCTGAACACGCGGGTCGTGGGCATCGACCAGGACGACAGAGCCGCCTACGTGACGACAGCCGACGGCGAGTGCCTGGCCGCGGACCTCGTCGTCGCCGCCGACGGGGTGCGGTCCGCCGCCCGCCAGTGGCTCTTCGGCGCCGACGAGGCCGTCTTCTCCGGCACCGCCGCCTACCGGGCGCTGCTCCCGGCCGCCGAGGTGGCCGACCTGGACCTGCCGGAGTACGCGCTCTGGCTCGGACCCGGCCGGCACGTCGTCCACTACTGGGTGCGCGGCGGTGAACTCCTCAACCTGGTCGCCGTGTTCACGACGGAGGCGGCGCACGAGTCGTGGACCGCCCGGGCGGAACCGGGCGAACAACTCCGCGAGTTCGCCGGCTGGGACCGCCGGGTGCTCACCGCCCTCGAACGCGCGGGGCAGGTGTTCCGGTACGGCATCAACACCCGTACCCCGCTTGCCCGTTGGAACATCGGCAGGGTGACCCTGCTCGGCGACAGCGCCCACGCGATGGTGCCGTTCCAGGCCCAGGGAGCCGCCCAGGCGCTCATGGACGCGGCGGTCCTCGGCGACTGCCTCGCGGACACGGCACCGGCGGAGGTCCCGGACGCACTCACCCGGTACGTACGCCGACGGCTCGCCACCGCGACGAGGGTGCAGGCCCGTTCGGCGAGCGCGGGCGACGCCTACCACCTGCCGGACGGGCCGGAGGCCGAGGCCCGGAACGCCGGGATGGTGGCGTACGGGAGCGAGAACAGGTTCGGCCCGCACGCGACGGCGTGGCGGGACGACGTACTGGAGGAATGAGTGGTCGTAGGGCCGAGTGGCCGTCCCTCAGGCCCGCCCACGTGTCTCGGGGGCGCGTCTCGCCAGCGAGTCGAAGATCACCGCGGTGATCAGCACCCCACCCGTGATCATGAACTGCACGGCCGTCTCGACACCGAGCAGCGCCATGCCCGAGGCGATCGACTGGATGATGAGGACCCCCAGCAGCGCGGACCAGGTCGAGCCGCGTCCGCCGAACAGACTGGTGCCGCCGATGACGGCGACGGCGTTGATCAGCAGCATGCCGGAGCCCGAGACCGGGCTCGCCGAGGTGAACCGCGACGCGACGAACAGCCCGCCGACCGCCGCCAGCGTCCCCGACACCATGAACACCGAGATCCGTACGCGCGTCACGTCCACCCCGGCCCGCCGTGCCGCCTCCACCCCGCCGCCCAGGGCGAGGACCTGCCGCCCGTACGGCGTGCGGCGCAGCAGCAGGTCCGAGGCGACGATGACCCCGAGGAAGATCAGCAGCGCCAGCGGCAACCCCTCGAAGCGGCCCAGAACGGAGACCGTGGCGAACGCGACGGCGGCGAGAAGGGCCGTACGCACCCAGATCTCGGCCACCGGCCGGCACGGCATCCCGGCGCCGGCGCGACGGCCGCGGTTGCGCAGCGAGACGAGCAGATAGCCGGCCGTGCAGAGCGTCGCCAGGCCGTACGTGAGGACGGGAGCGCTGAAGTAGCGGCTGGTCAGCGTGGCGACCAGTCCGTCCTCGCTGAAGTGGATGGAGCTGTCCGGGCCGAGCAGGTAGAGCATCAGACCGCTCCAGGCCAGCAGCCCGGCGAGGGTGACGACGAAGGCGGGTACGCGGAACCGGGCGAACAGGAACCCGTGGATGGCGCCGATGGCCGTACCGCAGATCACCGCGATGACCACGGCGAGCCATTCCGTCATACCGAGGTTCACGTTCAGGGCCGCGAACACGGCCCCCGCCAGACCGGCGAGCGACCCCACCGACAGATCGATCTCGCCGATCAGCAGCACGAAGACGATGCCGACGGCGACCATGCCGGTCCCGACGATGTCCACGCTGAGGACGGAAAGATTGCGCGGCGACAGGAAATGGTCGTTGAGGCACTGGAAGACCACCCAGGTCACGACGAGCGCGAGAAGCACCGGGGCAGGCCCGAGCCCCCCTTCGCGCACCTTGCGACGCACTGCGTCGGCGCAGGCCACGAGACGCGACTTCACTTTCACGGCCACACCTCCCACCGCCGCACCTTTCACCCCCGCTTCTCTCGCGGCCACATCTCTCACGGCCACACCTCCTCCGGGTGCGGCCGGTGGGCGACGGCGTGATCGGCCGCGCCGGTGATGGAGGAGATGATCTGCTCCTGGGAGGTGGTGTTGACGTCGAAGAGGCCGTTGTTGCGGCCCAGCCGCAGGACGGCGACCCGGTCGGCGACGGCCTTGATGTCGCTCATGTTGTGGCTGATGAGGAGCACCCCGAGCCCCTGGTCGCGCAGCTCCTCGATCAGATCGAGCAGCTGGTTGGTCTGCTGGATGCCGAGGGAGGCGGTGGGCTCGTCGAGCAGAAGCAGCCGGGGCGAGCCCAGGAACGAACGGGTGATCGCGACGACCTGCCGCTGACCGCCCGAGAGACTGGCGAGCGGCACCCGCACATCGGGAATCCGGATGGAGAGCGTGTGCAGCAGCTCGCGGGTGCGACGTTCCATCTCCACCTCGTCGAGGACACCGAAGCGGTGGATCTCCCGGCCGAGGAAGAGGTTGGCGACGACATCGAGGTTCTCGCACATCGCGAGGTCCTGGTAGACGGTCGCGATGCCGAGGAGGCTGGCGTCCTGGGGACGCCGGATCTGGACGGCGCGGCCCTCCCACTCGACAACACCCTTGTCCGGGGGACCGACCCCCGAGATCACCTTGACCAGCGTGGACTTCCCGGCGGCGTTGTCGCCGACCAGGGCGACCACCTCCCCGGCCATGACCTCCAGCTCGATGTCGACCAGTGCCTGTACGGCGGAGAACCGCTTGGAGACACCGCGCAACGCCAGCAGGGGCTGACCGGGCACGGGGCCCCACCTCCTTAGACCTCATCGACCTCACCGAACTTGCTGAACTCGTCGAACTGCCGAACTGCCGAAATGCCGACCTCGTCACCTGAGCCCGGCCCGGTCACAGGCGGACCGGAGAGCGGGCGTACAGATCTGATCGACGGTGTACATACCGTCCTTCACCAGCGTCTCCCCGATATTGCCGACAGTCACCGAGACGGACGGCAGCAGGACCGCCGGCACGTTCTTGTCGGTGGGACTGTCGACGGACCCGGTGGCGATGGCCCCGACCTTCTCCCCGCGACCGAGGGCGACGGCCATCTCGACGGTCGCGTCGGTAGCGCGCTTGAAGGGCTTGTAGACGGTCATGTACTGATCGCCCTTGACGATCCGCCGTACGGCCATGAGGTCGGCGTCCTGCCCGGTGATCGGGGGCAGCGGCCTGACCTTGGCCGCGTTGAGGGCGGAGACCACGGCACCGGCCATGCTGTCGTTGGCGGAAAGGACACCGTCGATGTTCTCCGCGCCGAGGGCGGCGATGGCGCCGGTCATGTTGACGTAGGCGTTCTCCGGCCGCCATCCGACGGTGTCGTACGACTTGCCGATCCGCACCTTGCCCCTGAGCACGGCAAGCGCGCCGTCCTTGTACCACCCGGCGTTGGGATCGGTGGTGGCCCCGTTCATCATGACGATCCGCCCGCCGTCGGCTTTAGGGCCCATGGCTTTCAGCAGCCCTTCGGCCTGGAGCCGCCCGACCTCCTCCCCGTCGAAGGTGACGTACCCGGAGATCGGCCCCTGCGCGAGCCGGTCATAGGCGACGACGGGAATCCCGGCCCGGTGGGCGGCCTCGACGGACGGACGCATCAGCTGAGGATCGACGGCGGCGAGGATGAGCACGTCCACACCCCTGGTGATCATCGCCTCGAACTGTTGCTGCTGAACCGCGGGGTCGGCCGTGGCGGCGACGGTCGCGGCAGGACAGTCGGGGCACAACTGCTTCAGCTTCTCCACGATGAGCGGCCTGTCGAACTGCCCGAACCGCGAGGCACCACCCCCGGGCATGAGGACACCGACGCTGGGACTGTCGCCCCCGGCCCCACCGCCCCCGTCCCCACCACCACAGGCCCCGACGAGAACCAGACCGACGGCAACCGAGCCGGCGAGGAACCCGCGCTTCAGGGCTGGAAAACCGGCACCGAGACTCATGTTCGGTTCCTTAGGGCTTATGTGCGATAGAACTTTTGCACGATTCCGACGCGCAAGTAAAAAATGCCTCAATAGGGATGTATGTGGACTTAAAGCAAGCCTAGCCAAGCTGCGTCGGTCGCGCTCGGAGGGGTGCCGAGGGGGGTTCCGAGGGGTGTGCCGAGGGGTGCCCGCTCGGACCGGCCGACCGGGAGGGGGGTCACAGACGCAGGACGATCAGGGCGGTGTCGTCGGTGTTGCCGGTGGGCGGCAGGAGATCGGTCAGGAGGGCGTCGGCCATGGTCTCGGGAGTCGCGTGCCGGTGGCGGGTGAGGGAGTCGGCGAGGCGGGCCAGGCCGGTGTCGATGTCCTGGTCGCGGCATTCGATCAGGCCGTCGGTGTACAGGACCAGAACGGCGCCTTCGGTGAAGGACGTACGGGCCTGCGGGCGGGGGCTGTGCTCGGGCCGCGCGGCGAGCGGTGGGTCGGTGGCCTGGTCGAGGAAGGTGACCTTGCCGTTGGGGTGCACGAGGGCCGGCGGAGGGTGGCCCGCGCAGCTGTAGGTGATGGTGTGACTGTCCCAGCCGATGAAGGTCGTCACCGCGGTGGTCGACTCGGCGCCCTCGACGGAGCGGGCGTACAGATCGAGGGCGTCCAGGGCCTGGGCCGGACCTCCCGCGACGCGAGTGGCACCGCTCAGGGCACTGCGCAACTGCCCCATGGCACAGGCGGCCGCCAGGCCGTGACCGACGACGTCGCCGACGGCGACCGCGAGGCTCCCGCCGGGCAGCTCGACCAGGTCGTACCAGTCGCCGCACACGTTCAGCGCGCCGACGGCGGGCCGGTAACGCACGGCCGCCCTGTGCGGCCCGGTCGGGCCCGGCTGGGGCAGCATCGCCGCCTGGAGGGCCAGGGCGACTTCGCGCTCACGGGCGTGCGCCGCGCGCAGCCGCTCGTTGACCTCCTGCAGCTCGCGGGCACGGGTGTAGAGCTCGGCCTCCAGCGCGCGGTTCCTGCTGTCACCGCCCGGACCGCCGAAGGCGCGGATGAGGTCGGTGACCTCCTCCACCCGGTGCGCGATCAGCGCGACCTTGCCGTCGGGGCCGAGGACCGGGGCGTTGACCGGGCTCCAGTAGTGCTCCTGCCAGTGGCCGGGCTGTGCCGGGTCCTCGATGTCGTAGCGGAGCAGCGCCATGGTGTCGCGCTCACCGGTGGTCACCGTGCGGAGCATCGAGGCCTCGGTCTCCCGCATGCCGGCCGCGGCCGGGTCATGGGGGTTCTCGGGAAAGACGTCGAAGATGTAGCGGCCCACCAACTGCTCGCGGGTACGCCCGGACAGCCGCACGAAGTCGTCGTTGGCGTCGACGTACACCAGGTCAGGGGTGAGCAGGGCCACCATGCCGGGCAGGGCCCGGAAGACCGCCGAGTAGTCGATCTGCGGTTTCCTCATGTTCTGCCTGTCTGCCTGTCTGCCTCGGTACCGCGCATTGCTGTGCTGCTCCACGATAGGAGTGAAAACGGCACAGGGTCCGGGCACTGCGCACACAGGCCCGACGTTCCGCAGCGGCATCGGGCGCCCGGCGCGGCCCCCAGGGCCTCGCGGTTGCCTTACGTCACGGGGCCGAGACGGCCGTCGAGAACGGTCCGGGTGATCGGAGGGCGACCCCACAGGGCGAGGAGTTCGTTGGCGAGGGCCACGACCGGGAGCGGATGCCGGTCGCCGTGAATCTCGATGGAGGCGGCCAGCAGACTGCGCGGGACGGCTCCGGCGTCGAGGAGGACACGCCAGTCCTCCGGCGCGAGCTCCAGGAACTCCAGCCCTGTCAGCTCGGCGATCTCCAGCGGGTCGGCGAGCGAACCCGGGTAGACGGTGAGTGTCCGGAGCCGGGGCAGCCCGGTGACGGGGGCGAGGCTGACGGGCTCGCGCCCCCACACGCTGATGTGCAGGACCTCCAGCTCGGGGTGGGCTGCGGCCTGGACACTGTCCAGACCTCCGGAGCCGACCCGGGCCACCACCGGCGACTCGCCCTCGCGACGGCCGCCGCTCTCGTCGCCACTCTCGTCGTCACTACTCTCGTCGTCACTCTCTTGGCTGTGCCGGTTCAGCACCAGATCGGTGAGGGAGTCGGCGACGAGGTCGGCGTCGGTGTGGGCCGAGCGGCTCAGGGTGATGATCTGCCCGGTGTGTCCGTGCGGGCCCGGAGTGAGGTCGACCGCGTAAAGGTCGCCGCCGCCGTCGCCGCCGAAGACGATCCAGCCGGGTGAGCCGACCAGATCCTGCACCGCGGCGTCGGGCCGGGTGACGACCGCCACGTTCGCCGCGAACCGCCAGTCGCAGTCTCGGGTCGACGCGTCGGCGATGAACAGTTCGTCCAGCGGGAAGAGGTCGCAGCCGACCGCCTCGAAGACGAGATCCGCTGCCTCGTAGTCCTCGCCCCAGTCCTCCCAACGTGCCCGAGTCACCCGGTAGAGCGCCTTGAGTTCGTCGGGCAACGCGACGCCGAGGCGGGCCTCCGCAGCGGCGATCTCCGCCTCGGTTGCGCCGACGGCGTCCGGGATCCGCTCGCGCAGCGTCCGCTCCAGCGCCACCGGATCCGCCGACAGGGCCGGCCTCGCCCCGGGCACCGGCTGGGGAAGGCGGCGCCAGGGTTCGGCAACGGAATCCTCGACCAGGATGAGCGCCCCCGGATACGGAGCGCCGATGCCCGGCTCCACGGCGGGCCCGGGACCGAGCAGATGGAGCACGGTCGTTCCGCCCGGGGAGATCTCCGCCACGAAGGAGATGGCGTGGGAATCGGCGTCCGCGAGCGCGCCCTGCAGTCGTTGCACCGCGTAGTACTCGTCCTCGTCGAACTGGGCGGCCTGTCCGGGCGGCGGGGACGGCCGCCGGATGGGCACGCTCCAACTGCCCTGGGTGATCTGCCCCGCCACATAACCGCCCGGAGCGGCAAGACGCTCCGCGTTCGCGGCACGTATGAGCCTCAGCAGGGGCTCCCAGGTGGCGAACTCATGGATCGAGGACAACAGTTACCTCCAGCCGTTCGGGGTGACATGGCGAAGCCGATTATCACGCCATGGACCACCACACCCCGCCCCGCCGGAGCCCGGCCTTCGAGGCTCCCGCGGTTTTGCCGGATCGGCGAGAGACACCGAGGGGCTGATCCGCACTGGGGATCAGGATCTTGAGGTGGGGCAAATCTGCCGGGGTGGCGGGACCTGAGGCTACGACGTCTGCGTCCCGGATGAGAGTCGGGAGTCGGGTGCCGTTCATGCGATCTCGTTTGGTGAGGGTCTTGAGGGCGAGGCGTCCACTGGGGGTGACGCCTGGTGCCTGGCCGGGCAGCGAACCGATGTCCTGGTGTCGCATGACCACCGACAGCACTGCACCGTCGACTCCTACGGCGCCCCCCTCGGCCGGGTTGTCGGAGAAGGCGTAGCCGACCGCTTCGCAGACGGTCTCTTCGTCGCTCGCCATGAGCCCCTCGATCGCCGCCGCTCTCGTCGCTGGCCACACCTTCAGGTACGCGCGGCCGACTGTGCTGTTCGGAACGAGCGTCCGGGACCTCATCCATGGAGGCGTCGTTGTGCGCGCAGAACCTTCGAGATCCCACGCACACGACAGCTTCATCCAGGACGCCTGGTAGTAACGGCCGAAAGATCAAGGGCATCTGACGGATGATCCTCGGCCGTGGCGCGGCTCCCGTTCGCGGTGCCGATTGGCGTTCTCCCAAACGATCTCCAGGAACCACTCAGGGGCCCGACCCGCTAAGCGGATCAAGCCCCTGACCTGGCGTTTTACTGTCGGGGTGGCGGGATTTGAACCCACGACCTCTTCGTCCCGAACGAAGCGCGCTGCCAAGCTGCGCTACACCCCGATGTCGCTGCTTGTCCTGCTTGTCGCGGCGACGTCGCTTACTTTAGCCCACGGGTGGCCCCAGGCGAAATCCGGTTTTGGCGCGGTGGTGGACGGGGTTCGGGCGGATGTGGTCGAGGGTTACGAGGAGTACGGCGAGGGCGTAGAAGGCGAGGCCGAGCAGGAGGGCGTTGCCCAGGACGCTCTTGTAGCCGTGCTCGGCCACGTCGAGGAAGCCGTACAGGTAGCGGTTCGGTGTGCCCGGGAGGAGTAGTTCGCCCCGGGCCAGGGAGAAGGCCAGGTACGCCAGGGGGTACAGAAGCCATGGTGCCGTCTGGCGCAGGTGCAGTTGGTCGGAGGCGGTCAGGAGCAGCAGGTTCACGAGTGCCGCGATCGGGATCGCCGTATGCAGGATCTGGTCGGTGAGGACGTGCCAGCCCGTCGGAGGAGGCGGTGTGGTGAACGGGCTCGACGGGTTGGTCACCAGCAAGTGGTGGACCAGGGCCCCGATCGCCACGTACAGCAGTGCCGCCCCCGTCAGGGCGGAGGGCAGGGGGCGGCGGGCTGTCCAGGCGCGGTAGGCCGAGATGGTCATGACCAGGGTCAGCAGGATGCTGCTCTGGATCGTGAACTGGCTCAGGACGTGGAGTGGGCTGCCGAGGAGCAGCTCGGCCGCCACGGCCGTGGCCGCCGTGGCGGCGGTGAGGAGGCGGAAGATCGCCGTCACGGGGCGGCGGGCCGGGGTCACCACCGCCGTGGCGGGGACGGGGGAGGAGAGGAGGGCCGGGCCGCCCTGCAGTGCGGGGAGGTCCGGGATGTCCCTGGGTATCGGGGCGGTCATGCCCTCACGCTAGGGCGGGCTGGCAAAAGGGGCGATCCGGGCGGGCTGTGTGGGTTACGCCCGAGCCGTCACCGTCAGCATCCCCCTCGTGCCACCCCCCTCGTGGTGTCAGCCTCGCGGCATCCCCCTCGTGGTGTCAGCCTCGTGCCATCCCCCTCGTGAGTCAGCCTCGCGGTGTCAGCGTCAGCAGTGTCGCCTCCGGCGGGCAGGCGAACCGTACCGGCGTGTAGCGGTTGGCGCCGCAGCCCGCCGAGACGTGGAGGTACGACGTCCGGCCCTCCGCCGTGTGTGTCGACAGGCCCTTCACGCGGTCGGTGTCCAGGTCGCAGTTGGTGACCAGGGCGCCGTAGAAGGGGATGCAGAGCTGGCCGCCGTGCGTGTGGCCGGCCAGGGTCAGCGGGTACGCGTCCGCAGTGAACGCGTCCAGGACCCGGAGGTAGGGGGCGTGGACGACGGCCATCGAGAAGTCCGCCGTCTTCGAGGGGCCGCCGGCCACCTGTGCGTAACGGTCCCGCTTGATGTGCGGGTCGTCCAGGCCCGTCAGTTCGACCGACATGCCGTCGATCTTCAGCGTGCCGCGGGTGTTCGTCAGGTTCAGCCAGCCCGCCGTGTCGAAGCCGTCGCGCAGGTCCTCCCACGGGTTGTGGATCACTTCGACGGCGGGTGGGTTGCCGTTGAGGCCGTGTTTGCCCTGGGTCTTCTCGAGCAAGTAGCGGCCGGGGTTACGGAATTTGGGGCCGTAGTAGTCGTTCGAGCCGAAGACGTACGCGCCCGGGAACTCCATCAGCGGGCCGAGCGCGTCCAGCACCTCGGGCACGCCCTCCGGGTCGGACAGGTTGTCGCCCGTGTTGATCACGAAGTCGGGGCGGAGGCCGGCCAGGGAACGGAGCCAGCGCTGCTTCTTGTACTGCCCGCCGACCATGTGGATGTCGGAGACCTGGAGCACGCGCAGGGGGCGCATACCTGCGGGCAGCACCGGCACGGTCACCCGTCGGAGGCGGAAGAAGCGGGTCTCGAAACCCACCGAGTAGACGAGGCCGGCGGCGGCAACCGCCGTGATTCCCAGGGGTACTGCGTATCGCGCGCGCATGCTCCCATCGTGTCAGGCGCGGCGGGGCGGTGGAAATCCACGGGCGGTGCCCTTGCCGCACCTGCGACAATCGATCCCATGACCACGCTCAAGTCGAAGCTCAGGGAAGACCTCAACGCCGCCATCAAGGAGCGCGACGAGCTCCGCTCCTCGACGCTCCGGCTCACCCTCACCGCGATCACCCAGGAAGAGGTCTCCGGCAAGGAGAAGCGCGAACTCTCCGACGAGGAGGTCACCAAGGTGATCACCCGCGAGGCGAAGAAGCGCCGCGAGGCCGCCGACGCCTTCGCGCAGGGCAACCGCCCCGAGCAGGCCGAGCGCGAGAAGGCGGAGGGCGTGATTCTCGCTGCCTACCTGCCCAAGCAGCTCGACGACGAGGAGCTGAACCGGATCGTCGCGCAGGCCGTCGAGGAGGCGAAGGCGGCCGGTGCCGAGGGGCCGCGTGCCATGGGCCAGGTCATGAAGATCGTGAACCCGAAGGTCGCGGGCCTCGCCGAGGGCGGCCGGGTCGCCGCCGTTGTGAAGAGGCTCCTCGCCGGCTGAGTGCCTCTTCGTCCCACAGTGTTGGAGTACGTCAGCCCACCCTCGCCGCCACCTCCGTACAGGACTCGTCCGCATCGTGAGCGACGATGCGGACGTTTTCCCGGGTGGCCGCCGACGTGGGCAGGTCGACGGTGAAGCAGCGGTCGGCCATGGACTCGGCCGGGCCGAAGAGGGCCGCCGAGCGCCGGTAGACGCGTGCGAACTGCACGATGACCTACGTCCGGCCGTGCACGGAACTCAGCTTGTACAGCAGGCCGTTGCCTTGCCCGTTGCCCGTGGCCTTCTCCAGGGTGTCCTCGACGTCCTGGCGGGGGAGCGTGCCGCCCCTGGCGACGAGGGCGTCGGCGAAGCGGCGGGCGTCGTCGCGCGTGCTCTCGAAGGCGGTGTGCTCCCGGCCGGACTCCCGGGAGCCGGCGACGGTCCAGGAGACCACGAGCGTCACCACCAGCGTGAGCAGGACCGCACCGAGGGCCTTCGCCCATGGTGCGGTCCTGCCTCGTTGCCCAGGTGTCATACCGGCCCGGATTCTCGCGCCCGAAGCTTCCGGAGCCGCCCGGCGCCGATCCCGGACCGGGTGTCAGCCCCGGCCGCCCCCGTTGCCGTTTCCGTTGCTCTGGCCCTGGAAGAGGTTCTCCGGGATGGAGAAGGACGGGGTCGGGAACGTCGTGTTGCCGCCGTTGTCGTTGCCGCCGTCCGTCGCGCCGCCGTCGTTGCCGTCATTGTCGTCCCCGGTGCCGCCGTCGTTGCCGTCATTGTCGTCCGGCTTCTGGACGGGCGGTTCGATGATGGGGACGAAGTTGAACTTCCCGGAGTCCTTGCCCGCGAGGGCGCCGGTCATGGCGTCCTTCCAGATGGGGCCCGGGACCTTGCCGCCGAAGACGAGTTCGTTCCAGACGCCGCCGATCGTGATGTTGCGCATCTTCACGTTCTGCATGGCGCTGCCGACCCAGACGGCGCCCGACAGGGTCGGGGTGTAGCCGACGAACCAGGCGTTCTTGCGCTCGTCCGTCGTACCCGTCTTACCCGCGTTGTCGCGGCCGTCGGTGAGGCCGGCCGACTGACCGGTGCCGGAGTCGACGACGCCCTGGAGCAGGGTGTTGATCGTGTCCGCGGTCGTCTCCGACATCGCGCGTGAGCACGTCGACTTCGGGACCTCCAGCGACTTCTCCTGGCCGTTGGACTTCTGCTTGATCGACTCGATGGCGACCGGCGTGCAGTACATGCCCCGGGAGGCGAAGGCCGCGTAGGCGCTCGCCATCGTCAGCGGGGAGATGCCCTTGGAACCGAGGGCGATGGCGGGCACCTCGGGGAGCTTGTCGCCGTTGCCCTGCGTCACGTGCAGCGCGTCGGTCATCTTGACCACCGGGCACAGGCCGATGTCGGAGATCATCTGCACGAAGTAGGTGTTGACCGACAGCTCCATCGCCTTGCGCAGGCGGTACGGGCCCTTCTCCGACTCGCTCTCGTTCTCGACCTTCGCGTTCTCCTGGTTGATCCACGGACTGCCGCTGCACGTCTGGACCGGGCTCGGGTACTCCATCTCGTACGGCGCCGAGTACTCCTGGATCGCCGGGCGCCCCTCCTCCAGGGCCGCCGCCGCCACGAACGGCTTGAACGTCGAACCGGTCGGGAAGCCGAAGTTGGAGCCGCCCCGGTCGCTGCCGACCGAGTAGTTGATCTCGGTCTCGTTCTTGCCGTAGCCGTACGGCTTCGACTGGCCCATGCCGAGGATCTTGCCGGTGCCCGGCTCGACCAGCGTGACCGCCGTCGCCACCTTGTCCGACTTGTACACGTGCTCCTTGATCGACGCCTGCACGGACGCCTGGGACTGCGGGTCCAGCGTCGTTCGGATGGTCAGGCCGCCCTGGTTCCAGATCTTCGTCCGGTCCTCGCGGGTCTTGCCGAAGACCGGGCTGGCGAGGAACTCCTGCTCGACGTACTTGCAGAAGAAGCCCGCGCCCTTGACCGCCGCGATGCAGCCGTTCTTGGGCTTGCTGACCTTCAGGCCGAGCGGCTTCTCCTGGGCGGCGGCGGCCTCCTGCCGGGTGATGTCACCGACCTCCGCCATGCGCTGGAGCACGGTGTTGCGGCGCTTGGTGGCCTCCGCCGGGTCGTTCACCGGGTCGTACCGGGTCGGCGACTGGACGATGCCGGCCAGAAGGGCCGCCTGGGGGAGAGTGAGGTCCTTCGCGGACTTGGAGAAGTAGCGGCGGGCGCCGGCCTCGACGCCGTAGGCCTGCTGGCCGAAGAACGTGATGTTCAGGTAGTTCTCGAGGATCTTCTTCTTGCCCAGCTCCTCCTCGACCTGGATCGCGTACTTCAGCTCCTTGATCTTGCGGCCGATCGTCTGCTGCTGGGCCTGCGCGACCTTCGTCGGGTCGTCGCCGGCCTCCTCCACGAAGACGTTCTTCACGTACTGCTGCGTGAGCGTGGAGGCGCCCTCCGCGACGCCGCCGCTCTGCGCGTTCTTGTTGAGCGCCCGCAGGACGCCCTTGAGGTCGACCGCGCCGTGCTCGTAGAACCGGGAGTCCTCGATCGCGACGATCGCCTTCTGCATGTACGGCGAGATGTTCTTGAGCTCGACGACCGTGCGGTCACGCGAGTAGACCGTCGCGAGCTGACCGCCCTTGGCGTCCAGGATCGTGGTGCGCTGGCTCAGCGGCGGGCGCTTCAGGTTGGCCGGGATCTCGTCGAACCCCTCGACCGACCCCTTGGCCGCGAGACCGAGCGCGCCGGCGGCGGGCAGGGCGATGCCCGCCATGACGGCTCCTGAGAGCACGCTGACACCGAGGAACTTGGCGGCCTGCTGGACTACCGACAGGCCACCGCCCGAGCGCTTGTTTGGCATGAGGGCAGCCTACGTTCTCATTCGCCGGACACACGTATAGGCCTTGGCCTAAGCTGTTCACAACTGTCACAGCAGTGAGGTCACGTATCAATACGTCCGTGAGACCCGAAACGTTTCGGATGTAGCCCAACTTTTTTGTGGAGTACGTGCCCGGATCCGCCTCGTGTGTCACGTGGTGTCCGTTGTGACCCAGTCGAACCGTCCCGCTTCGTCGGGATAGTCACGCATGTCGGTCGCTCACTCCCCCGGGTGATCTGCCGCTTACCCATAGTCCGTTCGGGCCATTCAAGATTGGGCCCGAAGGGGGTGTTGCGCTGTGCCCACCTTCCGTAACGTCCTCAACTGGCGGCGGTGAATATGCCGCTGCCGCCGTGGGGGAGCCTCGATTCGGGAGAGGACGGCGCCGGTATGGGCTGGGTTACCGACTGGAGTGCGCAGGCGGCCTGCCGCACTACCGATCCGGATGAACTGTTCGTTCAAGGAGCAGCGCAGAACAGGGCCAAGGCGGTGTGCACCGGATGTCCGGTACGCACGGAATGCCTGGCTGACGCGCTCGACAACCGCGTCGAGTTCGGCGTGTGGGGAGGAATGACGGAGCGGGAGCGCCGCGCACTGCTGCGCAGGCGTCCCACCGTCACCTCGTGGCGTCGGCTGCTCGAAACCGCGCGTACGGAGTACGAGCGGGGGGCGGGAATCCTGCCCCTCGACGAGGAAGAGGTGTACGAGAACTACTTGGCGGTGAGCTGAGCCGTCTCGGTCGGTCACCGCCGTCCCGGTCAGCCACTCGTCCTGGGAAGCTCCGGCAGCTCCGGCCGTTCGGTCGCGAGCCGGTCGCCGATGTTCCGCAGGCCCGCGAGGTCATGTACGTCGCCGGGCAGTGCGGCGACCTCGGTCACCGCCACCTCCGGGTGGAGCGCGGTGAAGCGGTCGCGTGTGCGCTGCTCGCGGGAGAGCAGTTGCATACGGTCGGCGTGCAGCCGGAGCAGGCCTGCGGTGAGTTGCTGGACGGTGGGTTCACTCGGGTCGACGGTCGGGTCACTGTCGGTGGCGGTGGGGGAGCCTTCGACGTGTTCTTCGACGTCCGAGTGAGCTGAGTGATCCGGATGATCTGGCCGGTCTGAACTGCCGTACGTGTCGGGAGAGTTACGAAGTCCAGCTTTCCCGTCCTCCTGATCGACAATGCGGGGCTCTTCAAGATTTTCCGCGGCGGCGAGCGCACGCTCGGCCGACAGCTGGGCGGCGCCGCTGCCGTGGACCCGGTTGAGCACCAGCCCGGCGAGCGGCATGTCCTCCGCGGCCAGCCGCTCCACGAAGTACGCGGCTTCGCGCAGCGCGTCCCGCTCCGGGGCCGCCACCACCAGGAACGCCGTGCCGGGCGCCTGAAGCAGCTGGAACGTGGCGTCGGCGCGGGTACGGAAACCACCGAAGGTGGTGTCCATCGCGGCCACGAACGTCTGGACGTCCTTGAGGAGTTGGCCGCCCAGAAGCTTGCCCAGGGTGCCGGTCATCATCGACATCCCGACGTTCAGGAACTTCATTCCCGCACGCCCGCCCAGCTTCGCCGGCGCCGTCAGCAGCCGGATCAGCCGGCCGTCGAGAAACGACCCGAGCCGCTTCGGGGCGTCCAGGAAGTCCAGCGCGGACCGGGACGGAGGCGTGTCGACGACGATGAGGTCCCATTCGTCGCGCGACCGCAGCTGCCCCAGCTTCTCCATTGCCATGTACTCCTGCGTGCCCGCGAAGCCCGCCGAGAGCGACTGGTAGAAGGGGTTGGCGAGGATCGCGGCGGCCCGCTCACCGTCGGCGTGCGCCTCGACGATCTCGTCGAACGTCCGCTTCATGTCGAGCATCATGGCGTGCAGTTCGCCGGCGCCCTCGACGCCCTTGACCCGCCGCGGCACGTTGTCGAGCGAGTCGATGCCCATGGACTGTGCGAGCCTGCGGGCCGGGTCGATGGTGAGCACGACCACCTTCCGCCCCCGCTCGGCGGCGCGCAGCCCGAGCGCCGCCGCGGTGGTCGTCTTACCGACCCCGCCGGCCCCACAGCACACCACGATCCGCGTCTTCGGATCGTCGATCAACGGGTCCACCTCAAGCACGCGCGCGGGGGACAGGCCATGGCGGGAAGCGGTGTCGTGCGGGTCCGGACTCATGACATCCTCTGCTTCCGCAGCTCGTTGGCCAGTTCGTACAGACCTGCCAGGTCCATGCCCTCGGTGAACAGCGGCAGTTCGTGCGTCGGCAGCCGCAACTCGGCCAGCACGGAACGCTGTTCGTGCTCCAGCGCATACCGTTCCGCGTACTCCTCGGCCTGGGTCAGCAGCGGGTCCACCAGCTTCTCGGCGTTCCCGCCGCGCCGCGCCCCGCCGAGCCCGGCGGCCGACAGCGACCGCGCGAGCGCGCTGCGCGGAGCCGCCCGTACGAGTTCCAGCTCGGCCTCGTCCAAAACCTCGGGCCGCACCATGTTGACGATGATCCGCCCCACCGGCAGCTTCGCCGCCCGCAGCTCGGCGATACCGTCCGCGGTCTCCTGGACGGGCATCTCCTCCAGCAGTGTCACCAGATGCACCGCCGTCTCGGGCGACTTGAGCACGCGCATCACGGCCTGCGCCTGATTGTGTATCGGGCCGATCTTCGCGAGGCCGGCCACCTCGTCGTTGACGTTCAGGAACCGGGTGATGCGCCCGGTCGGCGGGGCGTCCATCACGACGTGGTCGTAGGCGAACCGCCCGCTCTTGTCCTTCCGCCGGACCGCCTCGCACGCCTTGCCGGTCAGGAGTACGTCCCTGATCCCGGGGGCGACGGTGGTGGCGAAGTCGATCGCGCCGAGTTTCTTCAGGGCGCGGCCTGCGCTCCCGAGCTTGTAGAACATCTGGAGGTAGTCCAGCAGCGCCTGCTCGGGGTCGATGGCGAGGGCGAACACCTCCCCGCCCCCGGGAGCGACGGCGATCTTCCGCTCCTCATAAGGCAGCACTTCTGTCTCGAAGAGCTGCGCGATGCCCTGCCTGCCCTCGACCTCGACGAGAAGCGTGCGCTTCCCCTCGGTGGCGAGGGCGAGCGAGAGCGCTGCGGCGACCGTGGTCTTTCCGGTCCCGCCCTTACCGCTGACGACCTGGAACCTGCTCACGTATTCGAGGTTAACCAGTCCGGCCCGAAGCTACGCCGGAGGCTGTGGACAACGCGGGCGCGGACCGCCCGGCGCCAGCGGATAAAGTCGCCTCCATGACCAAGTGGGAATACTCGACCGTGCCGCTGCTCGTCCACGCCACGAAGCAGATTCTGGACACCTGGGGCGAGGACGGCTGGGAGCTCGTCCAGGTCGTGCCCGGGCCCAACAACCCCGAGCAGCTCGTGGCGTACCTGAAGAGGGAGAAGGCGTGAGCGCGGTCGAGGCGCGCCTCGCCGAGCTGGGGCTGACACTGCCCGCGGTCGTGCCGCCGCTGGCCGCGTACCAGCCCGCTGTCCAGTCCGGGGTGTACGTGTACACCTCGGGCCAGCTGCCCATGGTGGACGGGAAACTCCCGGTCACCGGCAAGGTGGGCGCGGAGGTCACGCCCGAGGAGGCCAAACAACTGGCCCGCACGTGTGCGCTGAACGCGCTCGCGGCGGTCAAGTCGGTCGCCGGTGACCTCGACCGCATCGCGCGTGTCGTGAAGGTCGTCGGCTTCGTCGCCTCGGCGCCCGACTTCACGGGCCAGCCGGCGGTCCTCAACGGCGCGAGCGAACTCCTCGGCGAGGTACTGGGCGACAAGGGCGTCCACGCCCGCAGCGCGGTCGGCGTGGCGGTACTGCCACTCGACGCGCCTGTGGAGGTAGAGGTCCAGGTGGAGCTTTTCAGCCCGTCCGGCGTTTGAGGACGAGCGCGTTCAGCGCGATACGGGGGTCTGGGGGCAGCGCCCCCAGGGATGGGACGGGTAGGGGCGGCGGGGGCGAGAAAACCCGCGCCCTCGAACATGCGCCCACCACCGGATAGCCTCCGCCCATGGCAAACGGGCAGTGGTACCCACCGGAGTGGCCGGACCTCATCCGCGGGCTCGCCGAAGGCACCCTCACCCCGGTCACCCCCAAGCGCGCGGCCACCGTCATGCTCCTGAAGGACACCGACACCGGCCCCGTCGTCCACATGCTGCGCAGACGCGCCTCCATGGCCTTCGCCGGGGGCGCGTACGCGTATCCGGGCGGCGGGGTCGACCCGCGCGACGACGACCACCTGATCCGCTGGGCGGGCCCCACGCGCGCGTGGTGGGCGTCCCGGCTGGGCCTGGGCAGCGACGAGACGTCCGCACAGGCGGTCGTCTGCGCCGCCGTACGGGAGACGTACGAGGAGGCGGGCGTCCTGCTCGCGGGCCCGGCCGCCGATTCCGTGGTCGGCGACACCACGGGCGACGACTGGGAGGCCGACCGTGCGGCCCTGGTAGCCCGGGAGCTGTCCTTCGCCGAGTTCCTGGACCGCCGCGGGCTGGTGCTCCGCTCGGACCTCCTCGGGGCGTGGGCCCGCTGGATCACCCCGGAGTTCGAGTCCCGCCGCTACGACACCTGGTTCTTCGTCGCCGCGCTCCCGCAGGGCCAGCGCACCCGGAACGCCTCCACGGAGGCGGACCGCACGGTGTGGATCGAACCGGCCGACGCGGCAGCCGCGTACGACCGGGGCGAGCTGCTGATGATGCCGCCCACGATCGCGACCCTGCGCGCGCTGGCCCCGTACGACAGCGCGTCCGGTGCCCTCGACGGGGCTCTGGAGCGCGACCTGACCCCTGTCCTGGCCAGGGCCAGCCTGGAGGACGGCGAGATCGTGCTCGCCTGGCCGGGGCACGAGGAGTTCACGAAGCACATCCGGATCGGCGGAACCCCCGCATGACAGCGACAGCGACCGCGACCGCGATCATGACCACGAACCCGCACGCAACCGCGACCGGGACCGACCCCATGGCAGCCCCCCACACCCCGGCAGGTGCCCCCGCATGACCGAAGCCGCCGCTCTCCCCGGCCAGCCGCGCGGCGGGGTTCTCTCGGGACCCGCCACCGCGCGCGCGGTCAACGTCCTCGCGCCCAACGCCTCCGCGATGACCCTCGACGGCACGAACACCTGGATCGTCTCCGAGCCGGATTCCGAACTGGCCGTCGTCGTCGACCCGGGGCCCCTGGACGACGTACACCTCAGGCATGTCGTCGACACCGTGGGGAAGGCCGGCAAGCGGGTCGCGCTGACGCTGCTCACGCACGGCCATCCGGACCACGCGGAGGGCGCCGGACGGTTCGCCGAGCTGACGGGGACGCATGTACGGGCGCTGGATCCGGCGCTGCGGCTGGGGGACGAGGGCCTCGGGCACGGGGACGTCGTGACCGTCGGCGGGCTGGAGCTGAGGGTCGTACCGACGCCGGGGCACACCGCGGACTCGCTGTGCTTCCATCTCCCGGCCGATCGGGCCGTCCTGACCGGTGACACCGTCCTGGGGCGCGGAACGACCGTGGTGGCCCATCCTGACGGCCGCCTGGGGGACTACCTGGACTCCCTGCGGCGGCTCAGGTCCCTGACGGTCGACGACGGCGTGCACATCGTCCTGCCGGGTCACGGGCCCGTCCTGGACGACGCCCAGGGAGCCGTCGAGTTCTACCTCGCCCACCGCGCCCACCGGCTCGCCCAGGTCGAGACGGCGGTCGAGAACGGCCACACCGACCCCGCCGACGTCGTCGCCCACGTCTACGCGGATGTGGACCGCTCCCTGTGGCCGGCCGCCGAGCTGTCCGTACGAGCCCAGCTGGAGTACCTCCGCGACCACGGCCTCATCTAGATCCAGGGCCTGTCAGGGCCCCTGTGCGGGCCTGGGCGCCTTGACGCCGTGCACGCGCGCGTACTCCTCGGCGAGCCACGAACCCAGCTCCTCGACGTGGGAGCGCAGGAACGACCGCAGGACGGCCGGGTCGTCGGTCGGCTCCTGGCCCAGTGACGCCGCCTCCCTCATGCGCGGGCCCCACTCCGGGTAGTACGCGGCGAACGCCTCGGCCATCTCGTGCAGGTCGCTGGTCCAGCCCTCCCAGCGCGGCATGACGAGCGTGAAGCCCGTGCGCACCAGGCGGCGGGAAATGACCCGCACGCGTGCGCGTACCGCCCCCGCAGGAGCCCCCGGGGCGGTCGCCTCGGTGATCAGGCGCCGCCAGCGCGGAAGGCACAGGGCCAGGTCGCCGTTGGTCTCGCGGGCGAGGAGGGAGTCGGGACGGTAACGGGGCAGGTGCCCGGCGAGGTCCTCACCGTGGAGGGGCGTGCAGAGACAGGACACGAACCAGCCCAGGTCGTGCCTCTCCAGGTCGCTCAGCGTCTGTGCCCGCGAGACCAGCAGCGTGCCGGAGCCGTCGATCTGCTCGAACTCGCCGTCGAGCGCCGCGTCCAGCGCCCGCGCCGCCACCCGGTCCGCCTCCGTGGGCTCCTCGCGCAGCGCGATCAGAAGGTCCAGGTCGCTGCGGCCCACGCGCGCGGTGCCGCGCGGGATCGACCCGTAGACGTACGCGCTGTCCAGCCGGGCTTCGAAGACGTCGACGACCTGGTCGCGAGCCGCTTCGACGACGGGCCGGAAAACGGGCGGCACGCGCGCGAGGGAGCCCTCACGCTCGATGAACCCCTGCTCGTCCAGCCCCGGGCGCGGTGTCACCCCGTACGTCACCGCGTCACTTCCAGCGGAACACCCGCACGCGGCGGGTCTCGCTCAGCGCGTGGCACACGACGGCCAGACGGTCCTCCCAGGCCGCGTACCGTGCCCGGTAGCTGAAGCCCGGGAGCTTGCGCTCCGCGACGACCCGGCCGTCGGCGGGGTCGAGGACGGTCACCCGGCTGCCGTAGCCGTTGCCGACCATGAAGTACCCGCGATGGACCAGCGGATGGAGCGTACGGCCGTGGTCGGTGCGCCACTCCCAGAGCTGTTCGCCGGTCGACACGGAGTAGGCGCGCAGGACCGCGTCGGCGTTCTTCTCGCCGTTTCCGGCAGGGTCTTCCGGTTCCAGCCCAACGACGAGAGTGTCGCCGAAGACGGCGACCGCGGGTCCGAAGTCCTTGTACCCGTAAGGAAGTTCAGTGTGCCACTGGCCGTCCTCGCGCACCACGTACAGCCGGGGGCGGGAGCGCCTGCCGTCGTTGCGGACGGACAGGACCGGCGGGTCCGTCGCCAGGACGGAGAACCAGTCGCCCCACTTGTCCGGCAGCGACCGCTCCCACTGGACGTCGCCGGTGCGCGCGTCGAGGCACCGGACGACCGGCGGTTCGTTGCCCTTCCAGCCCTGGCTGTCAGCGATCCAGATGGGGGCGGTCGCGATCCGGCCGCCGCCGAGCGTCACCTCGCGCGTCTGGTCGGCGCCGACGTATCCCAGCTGGTCCTTCGGCTGCTCGCGCGACCAGGCCACGGCCCCGGAGCCGAGGTCCAGGGCGGTGAGACGGACGTGCCCGGCGCCCCGCGCGCCGTCGTCGTGGTGCAGGACGATGCCCAGGCCGTCCTGGGTGTCCTGGGACACCCCGACGATCACGTCCTGGCCCGGCGGCTGCCAGGTCCAGAGGGGCTCACCGGACGCCGGCGCGTACGCCGTCACGCGGTCGAAGCGGGCCAGGGCGACCGCCTTGTCCGTCGCCCACAGGCCGAGCGGCTCGCCGAGGTCCCGCTGCTCGAACTCGGACTGCCACAGCGTCTGTGCCTCAGGGTCCCGGCGGAAGAGACGCAACCGGCGCTTCGCGGGCTCCGGCGCCGCCGCCCAGACCGACTCGGGCGCTCTGTCCTGGTGCATCCCACCCACCCCTTGATTCCGTTCGACACGTTCTCGTCACCGCCTGGCCCCCGCCCCGCGGTGCACTCGTTGAACGCGAGAGGGGCCCCGCCATGCGGCAGGGCCCCTCGTACGCGTACGGACGGCTCCCGGCTAACGCGAACGCTTCGCGAGGCGCTCCACGTCCAGCAGGATCACGGCCCGCGCCTCCAGGCGCAGCCAGCCGCGGCCCGCGAAGTCGGCGAGCGCCTTGTTGACCGTCTCGCGGGAGGCGCCGACGAGCTGTGCCAGCTCCTCCTGGGTCAGGTCGTGCACCACGTGGATGCCCTCCTCCGACTGCACGCCGAACCGGCGCGAGAGGTCGAGCAGGGCACGCGCCACGCGGCCCGGCACGTCGGAGAAGACCAGGTCGGACATCTGGTCGTTGGTCTTGCGCAGGCGCCGGGCGACGGCGCGCAGGAGCGCGGCGGCCACCTCGGGGCGGGCGTTCAGCCAGGGCTGGAGGTCGCCGTGGCCGAGGCCGAGCAGCTTGACCTCGGTAAGTGCGGTGGCCGTGGCGGTGCGCGGGCCCGGGTCGAACAGCGACAGCTCGCCGATCAGCTCGCCGGGGCCGAGGACGGCCAGCATGTTCTCGCGCCCGTCCGGAGACGTGCGGTGGAGCTTGACCTTGCCCTCGGTGACCACGTAGAGCCGGTCACCCGGGTCGCCCTCGTGGAACAGGGCGTCACCGCGCGCGAGGGTCACCTCACTCATGGAGGCGCGGAGCTCCGCGGCCTGCTCGTCATCGAGCGCCGCGAAGAGCGGGGCGCGCCGCAGAACGTCGTCCACGAGTTCTCTCCTTGTCGACCTGCTCAGGGGATCTTGCTCCCCGGTTAACGGGGACCGTGTTCCCCATCTTGCCGGACGGTCCAAACAGTGTGATCTGTCACAAGGATGCCGCACGGGTGTCCCGATCAGTGTGGCAGGGGGCCAATTGGGCGCCGATCTCCAGGGTCCGGGGCGGATGTCAGTGCCGGGCTCTAGGCTGGCCGGGTGTCCAAATCGCCGGTGAGAGCACAGGCCAAGGGGGCTGGGCGGGTGGCCGCAGAGGCCGATTCCGCTGTGGGCGAACAGGGTACGGGTGGGGGTCGGAATGCGGAGAAAGCGGCAGAGGTGATGTCGGTGGAGAGAGCCGCCAAGAAGGTGACCGGGACGGCCGAAGCGGGTGGGACGGACGCGAAGAGCACCCCGGAGGAGCAGACCGCGCGGTCGGCCGGGTCGGTGAAGAGGGCTGCCTCCGCAGCGGCGAAGAAGCCGGCGGCGAGGAAGCAGGCGGCGGCGAAAGGGGCCGCGACGGTGAAGCCCGCCGCCGCGAAGTCGGCCACAGCCAAGCCCGCCTCCAAGGCTGCCGCTTCCGGAACCGCTGTCTCCAAGGCCGCCGCGTCCAAGACCGGCGCCCCGAAGCCCGCCGCCAAGACCGCTGCCCCGAAGCCGCCCCGCAACGAGTCGCGCACCGCGCTCGTCCGGCGCGCGCGCCGGATCGACCGGGAGCTCGCCGAGGTCTATCCGTACGCCCACCCCGAGCTGGACTTCGAGAACTCCTTCCAGCTGCTCGTCGCCACGGTCCTGTCCGCCCAGACCACCGACCTGAGGGTGAACCAGACGACCCCCGCCCTCTTCGCCAAGTACCCCACCCCCGAGGACCTGGCCGCCGCCAACCCCGAGGAGGTCGAGGAGATCCTGCGCCCGACCGGGTTCTTCCGGGCGAAGACCAGGTCCGTCATAGGGCTGTCCAAGGCCCTGTCGGAGGAGTTCGGCGGCGAGGTGCCCGGCCGCCTCGAAGACCTCGTCAAACTCCCCGGTGTGGGCCGTAAGACGGCTTTCGTCGTTCTCGGCAACGCCTTCGGGCGGCCCGGCATCACCGTGGACACGCACTTCCAGCGGCTGGTGCACCGCTGGCAGTGGACGGCGGAGAAGGACCCGGACAAGATCGAGGCCGCCGTCGGCGCGCTCTTCCCCAAGAGCGACTGGACGATGCTCTCGCACCACGTGATCTTCCACGGCCGCCGTATCTGCCATGCCCGCAAGCCCGCCTGCGGCGCCTGCCCGCTCGCCCCGCTCTGCCCGGCGTACGGGGAGGGCGAGACGGACCCGGAGAAGGCGCTGAAGCTCCTGAAGTACGAGAAGGGCGGCTTCCCCGGCCAGCGGCTGAACCCGCCGCAGGCGTACCTCGACGCGGGCGGCATCCCGGCGCCGCCGCTGGCGGCCGGATGAGGGCCGGGGCGAGGCCCGGGAGCCATCCGGCCGCGGCGGAACCAACAGGGCTGCCACAGGCGTTGGAAGCAGCAGAACGGGGGTGGCGGTGACGCGCGCGAGCAACACACAGGGCGGCGAGGCGACGCTGAGCAAGGAGGGCCTGCCCGGCTGGCTCGATCCGGTGGTGCACGCCGTCGAGACGGTCGAACCGCTCCAGCTGAGCCGCTTCCTGCCGCCCGAGGACGGCGCCGGCCGCCAGTCGGCCGTACTGATCCTCTTCGGAGAGGGCGAGGGGAAGGCCGAGAACCCCGAGGAGGGCGGCGGGCCCGAGCTGCTGCTCATGGAGCGGGCCAGTTCGCTGCGCTCCCACGCCGGTCAGCCCTCCTTCCCCGGCGGCGCCCTCGATCCCGAGGACGGCGATCCGCAGGGCGACGGTCCGCTGCGGGCCGCGCTGCGCGAGGCCGAGGAGGAGACGGGGCTCGATCCGGCCGGCGTCCAGCTCTTCGGCGTACTGCCCAAGCTCTACATCCCGGTGAGCGGCTTCGTCGTCACGCCCGTGCTGGGCTGGTGGCGCGAGCCGACACCGGTCGGGGTCGTCGACCCGAACGAGACGGCGCGGGTCTTCACGGTCCCCGTGGCGGATCTCACGGATCCGGCCAATCGTGCGACCGCCGTGCACCCAAGTGGCCACAAGGGTCCGGCATTTCTGGTCGAATCGGCCCTCGTGTGGGGCTTCACGGCCGGGATCATCGACCGTCTGATGCACTACTCGGGCTGGGAGCGCCCCTGGGACAGAAACAAGCAGGTCCCGCTGGACTGGCGCGCGTGACAGGGTGGCCCTTGTGAACGTGCTGGACATCTTGTTGCTGGTCGCCGCCGTGTGGTTCGCGATCGTGGGCTACCGCCAGGGGTTCGTCGTCGGCATCCTGTCGGTGATCGGCTTCCTGGGCGGTGGTCTTGTCGCCGTCTATCTGCTGCCCGTTGTCTGGGACGGCGTGACCGACGAGGCCGAGGTGAGCACGACCGCCGCCATCGTCGCGGTCGTCATCGTGATCGTCTGCGCCTCCGTCGGCCAGGCCCTGACCACCCACCTCGGCAACAAGCTGCGCAGATTCATCACCTGGTCGCCCGCCCGCGCCCTCGACGCGACCGGCGGGGCCCTCGTCAACGTCGTCGCGATGCTCCTGGTCGCCTGGCTGATCGGCGCCGCCCTCGCGCAGACCACGATGCCCACGGTGGGCAAGGAGGTCCGCGGCTCCAAGGTGCTGGCAGGAGTGTCGGAGGTGCTGCCCTCCGATGCCGACACCTGGTTCCAGGACTTCACCTCGGTCCTCGCGCAGAACGGCTTCCCGCAGGTCTTCAGCCCGTTCTCCGACGAGCCCATCAAGGACGTCGACCCGCCCGACCCCGCGCTCGCCAACAGCGCGGTCGCCGTCAACGCCCAGCGTTCCATCGTCAAGGTCATGGGTACCGCCCAGAGCTGCGGCAAGGTCCTGGAGGGCACCGGCTTCGTCTTCGGCCAGCGGCGCGTGATGACCAACGCGCACGTGGTCGGCGGCGTCGACGAGCCCACCGTCCAGATAGGCGGCGAGGGCAGGAAGTACGACGCGACGGTCGTCCTCTACGACTGGGAGCGCGACATCGCCGTACTCGACGTGCCCGATCTGCGCGCGCCCGTGCTGCGGTTCGCGACAGCGGACGCGAGCAGCGGGAAGAGCGCGATCGTCGCCGGCTTCCCGGAGAACGGGTCGTACGACGTCCGCCCCGCGCGCGTGCGTGGTCGCATCACGGCCAACGGCCCGGACATCTACCACCGCGGCACGGTCCGCCGCGATGTCTACTCCCTGTTCGCGACCGTCCGTCAGGGCAACTCCGGCGGCCCGCTGCTCACGCCCGACGGCAAGGTGTACGGCGTGGTCTTCGCGAAGTCCCTCGACGACCCGGACACCGGTTACGCGCTCACGGCGGACGAGATCCAGGAGGACATCGCTCAGGGGCGCACAGCCAACCAGCAGGTGGACAGCGACAGCTGCGCGCTCTGAGCGGGTCCTCTCCGGGCGGATCCCCTACGAACAGGTCCCGTACGACAGTTCCCGTACGGGGCTCAGGGGCGGGGGTGGCGCAGGCGCATCGAGACCCAGCGGGCTCGACGGCGCAGGATGCGCGGGATTCCCACCTTCAGATCGGTCCCCGCGATGTGCGGGGAGCCTCCTTGGTGGGAACTCGGGCCGTGGCCCGAGCGGCGATTGCGTGCTACGTCACTGTAGTCGTGCGTCCAGCCCATACCCCGACGTCTGCCCCTGCCCCAAGGTCGATAACCGCCCCACGCGCCCCCAATTGGCCTATGCGCCAGGCAATTGGCTGTTCGTAGTACAACTGTTCCAGTTACCGGGTGTCCGGCCTGCCGGCACCCTTGCCCCGTCCGGTCACCGGTCCGCTTCGGTCACCGGTCCGGTTCGGGATCCTTCAGCCAGTTGATCAGCTCGGAGGAGAAGGCCGCGGGATCCTCCTCGTGCGGGAAGTGCCCCAGTCCGTCGAACAGGCGCCAGCGGTACGGCGCTTCGACGTACTCCCCGGAGCCGGCCGCGCTGCGTGTGCGCAGTACCGGATCGAGTGAGCCGTGCAGATGGAGCGTCGGCACCCGCACCGGCCGCTTCATGCGCCGGTTGAACTGGATGCCGTCCGGACGGGCCATCGAGCGGACCATCCAGCGGTACGGCTCGATCGCACAGTGCGCGGTGGACGGGATGCACATGGCCCTGCGGTACGTCTCCACCGCCTCGTCGTCGGGCAGCCGCGGCCCCGACCAGTCCCGGATCAGCCGCCCGACGAGCGCCCCGTCGTCCGCGATGAGCTGCCGCTCGGGGAGCCAGGGCCGCTGGAACCCCCAGATGTAGGACCCGGCGGCCGTCTGCTTGACGTCGGAGAGCATCGCCGAGCGCCAGCGCCGTGGATGAGGCATCGAGGAGACCACGAGCCGTCGGACCAGCTTGGGGCGCATCACCGCGGCCGTCCACGCCAGGTATCCGCCCAGGTCGTGGCCGACCAGCGCGGCGTCGGGCTCGCCCAGGGACCGGACGACGCCCGTGATGTCGAGGGCGAGGTTCGCCGGGTCGTAACCCCGGGGCGTACGGTCGCTGCCGCCCACGCCCCGCAGATCCATGGCGACGGCCCGGAAACCGGCGTCGGCGAGGGCGGTCAGCTGGTGCCGCCACGTCCACCAGAACTGCGGGAACCCGTGCACGAGCATGACCAGCGGCCCGTCGCCCAGCTCGGCGATGTGGAACCGGGCGCCGTTTGCTGCGACATCCCGGTGGACCACCTCGCGCCCGCCGGGCAGGTCAAGCCGTACGGCCGAGGCGGGCTGCGCTGACGAGGGCTGGGTCGAAGAGGGGCGCGCCGGGGGTGAGGCGGGGTCCGTCATGAGGACGAGCGTGCCACAACCTCGACCTCGTCACTCACCGGGGCGGGCCGGGGGTGGGGCTTGGCCTTCTGGAGGACGCCCGCCGTCTCCTTCATGGACGCGGCCACCTTCTGCGGGCCCTTGCTCCGCGTGGCCTTCTTCGCGAAGACGACGCCGACCAGCACCAGGAGGACGGCGACGAGGACGTTCGCGGCGAACGACAGCAGGAAGCAGACCGCGAGGTTCCAGTCGCTCCAGGTCCGAATGGCGTACGCCAGTGCGAAGTTGAGCATCGGCAGGGAGAACACCAGTACGGCGGCGGCCACCGTGAACGCGCCGCCGCTGGTCAGGCCGCGCTTCACGTCCTGCTTGAGCTGGGCTTTCGCCAGTGCGATCTCGTCGTGCACCAGCGCGGACATCTCGGTCGTCGCCGAGGCGAACAACTGGCCGATGCTGCGTTCGGCGCCGACCGGGCTGCCGTCGGGTGCGCTCATCGAGATCTCCCTGTTGTCTTGGTCGTCCTGCTCGAATGTCTGACGTTCGGATGTCCGACGTACGCGCCTGGCGTACGCATCTGACCGTATGTCTGACGTCTACGTGTCAGATCATGCCGGACCGTCACCCTCGTCGCCCGCCCCGCCCACCACTTCGGCAAGCCGGTCCCGCTCGGCGGCCTCCAGTTCGGCGGCCTTGAGCGCGGCGATGCGCCGGTGTTCTGCCGCCTTCCCCTCGTGGATGTCGGCCATGCGCAGGTGGTACGCCGGATCGTGCTCCTCGTAGATGTCGGGGATGCCGTCGAGGTCGTCGTCGCGCTCCTCCGCCTCCCAGAGCCTGCGGTACCTGGCGTTCCGCATCTTCAGCAGTACGGTCGCGGCGAGCGCGGCGATGAGCGAGCCGGTCAGGACGGCGGCCTTGACGCCGTCGGTGAGCGCGGGGTCGCCGTCGAACGCGAGTTCACCGATCAGCAGGGAGACGGTGAACCCGATCCCGGCGAGCGAGGCGACGGCGAAGACGTCGGCCCAGGCGAGGTCTTCGCTGAGCGAGGCGCGGGTGAAACGTGCCGTCAGCCAGGTTCCGCCGAAGATCCCGAGTGTCTTCCCGACGACGAGCCCGAGCACGACCCCGAGTGTCTCGGGCTGTGCGAACACGTCCCCCAGCACCCCGCCGGACACCGAGACGCCCGCGCTGAACAGGGCGAACAGCGGCACTGCGAGCCCGGCCGAAAGAGGCCGTACCAGATGCTCCACGCGTTCGCCGGGCGAGCGTTTCTCCCCCTCCTCGCTCCGGGTCGTGCACCGCAGCATCAGGCCCATCGAGACACCGGCGATGGTGGCGTGGATGCCGCTGTTGTACATCAGCCCCCAGATGACGAGCGCGAGCGGAACGTACACGTACCAACCGCGTACGCCCTTGCGCAGCAGCAGCCAGAAGACGGCGAGGCCGACGAGCGCGCCGCCGAGCGCGGCGAGGTTCAGGTCGTCGGTGAAGAAGACCGCGATGATCAGGATGGCGAAGAGGTCGTCGACGACGGCGAGCGTCAGCAGGAACGCGCGCAGGGCGCTCGGCAGGGACGTACCGATGACGGCGAGCACGGCGAGCGCGAAGGCGATGTCGGTGGCCGTGGGCACGGCCCATCCGGCGAGCGAACCGCCGCCGGTGACGTTGGTGAGGGTGTAGACGAGCGCCGGTACGGCCATTCCGCACAGGGCGGCGACGACGGGCAGCGCGGCGGCCCTCGGGTCGCGCAGATCGCCGGCGACGAGTTCGCGCTTGAGTTCGATGCCGGCGACGAAGAAGAAGATGGCGAGCAGGCCGTCGGCCGCCCAGTGCTGGAGGGAGAGGTCGAGCCCGAGAGCGGCGGGCCCGACGTGAAAGTCGAGGACGGCCTCGTAACTGTCCTTGACAGGGGTGTTCGCCCAGATCAGCGCGGTGATCGCGGCGACGAGCAGCAGCACCCCGCCGACGGTCTCGGTCCGCAGGGCGTCCGCGACGTACGTCCGCTCGGGCAGTGAGAGCCGTCCGAGGAGCTTGCGGTTGGCGGTGCGGGGGGCGGCCACGGGGGTCCTCCGGTCGGTGGGCAGCACGGAGCGCATGCCGACCAGACTTCCCGGCGCACCTGTTCGATCCTCGCGGATCCTGTCGCGTTGTTGACGCGATCTTTAGCCTACCTAAGGTGCGCGGGATGTGCCGTCCGGAGGAAACCCTCTTGTCCCCTTCTTGTGCTCTTCCTGCCTTGTTCCGGCCTTCTTCTAGTCCTCGCTGCCCGCCGCGGGGAGCTTCGTCTGGATGAGGTCCATGACGGTGGAGTCGGTCAGGGTGGTCACGTCACCCAGTTCCCGGTTCTCGGCGACGTCGCGCAGCAGGCGGCGCATGATCTTTCCGGAGCGGGTCTTGGGGAGCTCCGCGACCGGCAGGATGCGCTTCGGCTTGGCGATCGGGCCGAGAACGTCTCCGACGTGGTTGCGCAGTTCGGCGACGAGGGTGTCGGTCTCGGAGGCGGTGCCGCGCAGGATGACGAAGGCGACGATGGCCTGCCCGGTCGTCTCGTCGGCGGCGCCCACGACGGCCGCTTCGGCGACGGAGGGGTGGGAGACGAGGGCGGACTCGACCTCGGTGGTGGAGATGTTGTGCCCGGAGACGAGCATGACGTCGTCCACGCGCCCGAGCAGCCAGATGTCGCCGTCGTCGTCCTTCTTGGCGCCGTCACCCGCGAAGTACTTGCCCTCGAACCGGGACCAGTACGTGTCGAGGAACCGCTGGTCGTCGCCCCAGATGGTGCGCAGCATGGAGGGCCACGGCTCGGTCAGCACGAGGTAGCCGCCGCCCCCGTCCGGCACTTCGCGCGCCTCGTCGTCGACGACGGTCGCGGAGATGCCGGGCAGCGCCCGCTGCGCGGACCCCGGCTTGGTCTCGGTCACGCCGGGCAGCGGGGAGATCATCATGGCGCCGGTCTCGGTCTGCCACCAGGTGTCCACGATGGGCGTCACGTCGCCGCCGATGTGCTTGCGGTACCACATCCACGCCTCGGGGTTGATCGGCTCGCCCACCGACCCCAGCACCCGAAGGGAGGAGAGGTCGAACTTGGCGGGGATGTCGTCGCCCCACTTCATGAACGTACGAATCGCGGTCGGCGCCGTGTAGAGGATCGTCACCCCGTACTTCTGGATGATCTCCCAGAAGCGGCCCTGGTGCGGGGTGTCCGGTGTTCCCTCGTACATCACCTGGGTCGCACCGTTGGCCAGCGGTCCGTACACGATGTACGAGTGCCCGGTGACCCAGCCGACGTCGGCCGTGCACCAGTAGACGTCGGTCTCCGGCTTGAGGTCGAAGACGGCGTGGTGGGTGTAGGCGGCCTGGGTGAGGTAGCCGCCGGAGGTGTGCAGGATGCCCTTGGGCTTCCCTGTCGTACCGGAGGTGTAGAGGATGAACAGCGGCTGCTCGGCCTCGAACGCCTCGGGCGTGTGCTCGGTGCTCTGCTGTTCGACGACGTCGTGCCACCACACGTCCCGGCCCTCGTGCCACTCGACCTCCTGGCCGGTGCGGCGGACGACGAGCACGTGCTCCACGTTGTCGACGCGGTCGACGGCCGCGTCGACGGCGGGCTTGAGCGCGGACGGCTTGCCGCGCCGGTAGCCGCCGTCGGTGGTGATGACGATCTTGGCGTCGGCGTCCTGGATACGGGTGGCCAGCGCGTCCGCGGAGAACCCGCCGAAGACGACACTGTGCGCGGCGCCGATTCGGGCGCAGGCGAGCATCGCGATCGCCGTCTCCGGGATCATCGGCATGTAGACGGCGACCCGGTCGCCCTTCCCGACTCCCAGCTCCAACAGGGCGTTGGCGGCCTTGGAGACCTCGTCCTTGAGCTCGGCGTAGGTGATCGCCCGGCTGTCACCGGGCTCCCCCTCGAAGTGGATGGCGACCCGGTCGCCGTTCCCGGCCTCGACGTGCCGGTCGACGCAGTTGTACGCGACGTTGAGGCTGCCGTCCTTGAACCACTTGGCGAACGGCGGGTTCGACCAGTCCAGCGTCTCGGTCGGCTCGGTGGCCCAGGTCAGCCGGCGGGCCTGCGCGGCCCAGAAGCCGAGCCGGTCAGCCTTGGCCTGTTCGTAAGCCTCCGCCGTTACGTTGGCGTTTGCGGCCAGCTCGGCGGGTGGCGCGAACCTGCGCTCTTCCTTGAGCAGGTTGGCCAGGCTTTCGTTGCTCACGACATCTCCCTTACGGTGCTCTGCCGGGGCGACCGTTGTGTCCCAGGCCACAGCTCATCAGACCGGGGGGCCCGCTGACAAGGGCCGACGGAAAATTGGTTTAGACCTTTAAATCTTCTCGGGCCTCTTCCGCCGGCGCGCCTCTTCGAGAGGGGCACAACCAAGGTCACGTACGTGACGGTCGCCTGGTTCACCCCTCCCCGTCAGGCGGACAGTCCGGCCGCCCGCACATGATCGAACACCTCGTCGCCGCCCACCATCCCGGTGAGCAGATACGCCTGCGCCTCACCCACATGGAAATACATCCCCTGCAGATCGAGTACGCCCTCCCGCAGCGCCCGCGCCACCGACTCGTGCGCCCTCAGGTGCTCCAACTGCTGGACCACATTGGTCAGACAGAGCTGTTCGACCGCGTCGGCGGGCGCCCGCCCGGCGAGCCGCGCCCAGGGCCGGGCCTTCGAGGCCATGCGCTCCAGGCTCGGCAGCCCGTGCCGCAGCCACCGCCTGAGCGGGGTCCGCGCCCCGTCGGGCTCCATGTTCAGCAGTGCCTGCATGGCCCCGCACCCGGAGTGCCCGCACACCGTGATGGACCGCACCTTCAGCACGTCGACCGCGTACTCGATCGCTGCCGCCACCGAGTCGTCCCCGCTCTCCTCGCCGGGCAGCGGCACCAGGTTGCCGACGTTCCGTACGACGAACAGGTCACCGGGGCCGCTGGAGGTGATCATCGAGGTGACGAGGCGCGAGTCGGCACACGTCAGGAACAGCTGTGAGGGCTGTTGTCCCTCGCGCGCCAGCCTGGCCAGCTCGCCGCGCACCAGCGGTGCGGTGTTGCGCTGGAACGCGCTGATCCCGCGCGCGAGTTGATGCCCGCTCGGCTCGACGGCACCGACCGATCCCGCGGAGTCGGCCGGGTCGGGCGAGCCGGAGGAACCGGTCCGGCCGCTCTCCTCGCCGGACCCGTCCTCCGTCTCCCCGCGCGCCGGTCCGGACTCCGGGCCCTCGCACTGGTGGTTGCGCCAGGGCGTCCAGGGCCGGCAGCGGCAGTCGGAGGCGTCCGCGGGCTCGGCGATACGTGTCCCTGCCCGGCCGGTCACCTCGACGGTGCCGCCCTGTGCGGTGTGCGTGTTCTGCCAGTCCTGCAACGATTCGAACGCCGCGTGGTCCATGAACGACCCGTCCAGCTCCACGACGGCGTCGGCCCCCTGGGGCACGAGGTGCAGGGTCCGGCTGAGCCGGGGCACCGCGAGGAACGTCAACTGTCCTCGGACGTGTACGTAATGGATGCCCCCTGTCTCGTCGTGTCTGACTTCGTAGGTGATCCGGGTGCGGGCGAGGCGGTTCAGGGCGACGGACACGGCGACCGCGACGCCCAGCGTGACTCCTTCGAGGACGCCGAAGACGACGACGCCCAGGGTCGTCACCGCGTAGACCAGGACCTCGCGGTGGCGGGTCACCGTGCGAATGTGGTGCAGGGACACCATCTGGATGCCGACGGCCATCACCAGGGCGGCGAGTGAGGCGAGCGGGATCAGCTCCAGGATCGGAACCATCAGCAGCGCGGCGACTACTACGAAAACGCCGTGCAGCATCGTGGAGTTCCGGCTCACGGCACCGGCTTGCACATTCGCCGAACTCCGCACGGCCACCCCCGCGACCGGCAGCCCGCCCAGAACCCCGGACACGATGTTGGCGGCGCCCTGGCCGAGCAGTTCACGGTTCAGGTCGGAGCGGCCGACGCGGGCCGAGGCTCCTGGCAGACCGGCACCTCCGGCCAGCAGTTCGGGCCGGGAGGCGACCAGTTTGTCCACGGCGACCGCGCCGAGCAGCGACTGCACGCTGCACACCAGTGTGGTGGTGAGCACGGCGGCGATGACGCCGAGCACGGGCCCTTCGGGCAGCCCTGCCAGCGCGTGGCTGCGCCAGGACGGCAGGTCGACCTTGGGCAGGCTCAGCCCGGCGAGCGCGGCGACGAGTGTGGCGCCGCTGACGGCTACGAGCGCGGCCGGCACCTTGCGCAGCACGCTCCCCGCCCGGCCGGGAAGCCGTGGCCAGGTCAGGAGCAGAGTCAGGGTCAGCACGCTCATCGACACGGCGGCGGGATGCAGGCCGGCCAACTGGGCGGGCAGCGCGCGGACGTTGTCGAGGACCGAGCTCTCCGGCGTATCCCCGAGGACGATGTGCAGCTGGGCCACGGCGATGGTCACGCCGATCCCGGCGAGCATGCCGTGGACGACGGCGGGGCTGACGGCGAGCGCCGTGCGGGCCACGCGCAGACAGCCGAGGCCGAGTTGGGCGAGCCCGGCGAGGACGGTGATGGCGCAGGTCGTACGCCATCCGTACCGCTGGATGAGCTCGGCGGTGACGACGGTGAGCCCGGCGGCGGGGCCGCTCACCTGGAGCGGGGAGCCGCCGAGCCGTCCGGCGACGAGTCCGCCGACGGCGGCGGCGACCAGGCCGGCCTGGAGCGGTGCGCCGGTGGCGAGGGCGATCCCCAGGGAGAGGGGCAGGGCGATCAGGAAGACCGCGATGGAGGCCGACACATCAGCGCCCGCGATGCGGAAGCGGCGGGGCGGTGTCGGCGGCTGTGGGGGGCTGTGTGGCTGGTGCATGCGCTTCGTCCGAGTCCGGTCGGGGGCGCGAGTGGGGACGCAGGCAGACATGTTTCCCGTCTCCTCCGGGGCAGCGCGGTCGCGGAACAGGTGGTCCCCCCGTCGATGGCGGGGGGTCGGGTCGCGGCCGTGGGTCACGGCGTGCAAGCGGCGGGATTTTCAACGCTCGGTAAACGGATCGTAATGCACAGTAAAGGGCGTGTATGTAATTTCGGGGCAAATGGGTTAATAAATCACTCTGGCGAGTGAACTGAACTTTTGATCGGCTTGTCGTACTAATTCCTTCCTGGTCTCCATGCCACCTTGACGGCGCCGCGCCCGAAAGCGCCGGCCCGAACGAAGGAAGAGGTGGGCGGACATGGCCGTCACCAAGAGGATCGCCGCGGGCGTCGTGGCCGTCGCGGCCTGTGCCGCGTCACTCGCCGGCTGCGGGGCGGGAACCACCGGCTCCTCCGGTGTGAAGGAAGGCACGCACGGCGCCAAGAAGGCGGCGCCGGCCCCGGCACCCAAGAGCGCGGTCCGGCTGATCGGCGACGGCTCCACCGCGTACACCGGAGCCCAGCCCTACCAGCCAAGGCCCGAGCGGCTCAAGCCCGGCCAGAAGCCGCCGCAGTTCGTCGTCTTCTCCTGGGACGGCGCGGGCGAGGACAGCCAGCGGCTGTTCTCCCGCTTCCGCAAGGTGGCCAAGGCCAACAAGGCGACGATGACGTACTTCCTGAGCGGCGTGTACCTGCTCCCGGAGGACAAGCGCGACCTCTACCGGCCGCCCCAGCACTCGCCGGGCCGCTCCGACATCGGCTTCAACGACGAGCAGGGCATCGCCGACACCGTGAAGCAGTTGCGGCTCGCCTGGCTGGAGGGCAGCGAGATCGGCACCCACTTCAACGGCCACTTCTGCGGCAGCGGGGGTGGGGTCGGCGAGTGGTCGGTGGAGGACTGGAAGGACGAGATCGCCCAGGCGAAACGTTTCGTGAAGTCCTGGAAGACCACCACGGGCATGAAGAAGGCTTCCCCGCTGCCCTTCGACTACGAGAAGGAACTCGTCGGCGCACGAACGCCATGCCTGGAAGGGCAGAAGAACTTCATGAGCGCGGCCCGCGAACTGGGCTTCCGCTACGACACGAGCGGGGTCAACGACCAGCTCTGGCCCGCGAAGAAGCAGGGCCTGTGGGACCTGTCCATGCAGCTCGTCCCGGTCCCCGGCCGCAGCTTCGAGACGCTGACCATGGACTACAACTTCTACATGAACCAGTCCGGTGCGCGTACGGGCGCCGAGGGCCGGCACGAGTACTGGGGCGACCAGTTCCGCGACGGTCTCCTCAAGGGCTTCGAGCGCGCCCACGACGGCAACCGCGCGCCCTTGCTCATCGGCAACCACTTCGAGTCCTGGAACGGCGGCGTCTACATGCGTGCCGTCGAGGAGGTCATCGAACGCGTCTGCACGAAGGCCGACGTCCGGTGCGTCTCCTTCCGGCAGCTCGCCGACTGGCTGGACGCGCAGGACCCGCAGACGCTGGCGAAGATGCGCACGCTGGGGGTCGGTGAGGCTCCGAAGGGGGGTTGGGAGGCCTTCCTGGCCGGGCGCCCGGCCCCGGCACCCAAGGGGGTACCGGGGGCTCCGGCGGCCAAGCGGTAGCGCTCCGCCGGGTGCGGGTCGTTCGCGGCGGGTCGTTCGGGGCGGTTTGCCGGGTGCGGGTCGGTGAGGGCTGGTCGCGCAGTTCCCCGCGCCCCTATCGGGGCGCTGCGCGCACCCGACCTCAGACGGTGGTTGCCGCCGGCTCCTCGCCCAGTACGAAGCCGGGGTCGACCTGGGCCGCCAGGTCGACCCCGGTGCGGGCGTTGGCCCAGGAGTGGGCGTTCTTCAGGTGGAAGTGGACCATCTGGTGCGTGTAGCGCTCCCAGTCACGCAGCTCGTACGTGGCGTCGACGGCCGTGTGCAACCGGCGCAGGGAACGGCGGTTGGTGTCCTCCAGGAACTCGAACCGGGAGAGCCGGCCCTTCTCCAGGGCGCGTACCCAGTCCGAGTGCCCGACCGTCTCCAGAAGGTCGTCCCCGACCTCGGCGCGGAGGAAGTCGAGGTCGTCCTGACCCTGCACCTTGTTGCCGACGACCTTCAGGGTGACCCCGAAGTCCTGGGCGTACTCCTTGTACTGGCGATAGACGGAGACTCCCTTCCGGGTCGGTTCGGCGACGAGGAACGTGATGTCGAAGCGGGTGAACAGGCCGGACGCGAAGGAGTCGGAGCCCGCGGTCATGTCGACGACGACATACTCGCTCGGGCCGTCGACGAGATGGTTCAGGCACAGCTCCACCGCGCCCGTCTTGGAGTGGTAGCAGGCCACTCCGAGATCGGCTTCGGTGAACGGGCCGGTGACCATCAAACGGACGGCGCCGCCGTCGAGTTCCACCGGCCGCGCACAGGCGTCGTACACCGGATTGGTCTCCTGGATCCGCAGCAGCCGCGAGCCCTCGCCGGGTGGCGTCGTCTTGATCATCGCGTCGGCGCAGGCGATGCGTGGATTCGCACCGCGGAGGTACTCCTTGATCAGCTCCATCCGCTCGCCCATCGCGGGCATCGCGGCGGCCTCGGAGTCGTGGAGGCCGAGCGCGGCGCCCAGATGCTGGTTGATGTCGGCGTCGATGGCGAGGACCGGCGCGCCGGAGGCGGCGAGGTGACGGACGAACAGGGAGGACAGCGTGGTCTTGCCGCTGCCGCCCTTCCCGACGAAAGCAATTTTCATGTTCACTAACGGTAGTGCAGTGATCGCCAAGAGTGTCCAGGGGGCGTGAGGAAGTCCACTCCTTCGTGGGTTGGCTCCCCGGAGTGCGTAGGGTCGTACTCATGAGTACGACAGACGCGAACGCCGACCCGCTCGCGGCCCTGGGATCACTTCCCGGGGTGGCCGATTCCGTGGAGTCCGTACGCAAGGCCGTGGACCGGGTCTACGGACATCGCATCATGCGGCGGCGCAGCAACGAGATCACCGGCGAGGCGGCACTGCGCGGTGCGCGCGGCTCCGCGGCCCTCTCCGGCGCCGACTGGGCGCTCGAAGAGGTGCGCCGGCGCACCGACTTCAGCGGTGACGACGAGGCCAGGGTCGTCGGCGCTGCCCTCCGGCTGACCGCGGAGGCGGGCCAACTCCTGTCCATCTGGCGTCAGTCGCCGCTGCGCGTGCTGGCCCGGCTGCATCTGGTCGCCGCCGCGGGTACGGGCGACGAGGTGGGGCGTCCGCGGCAGGACGGTGAGCCGGTCGACGAGCCGACGGTCGAACTGCCGCTGCCGAGCGCGGCCGAGGTGTCCGGGCGGCTGGAGGGGCTCGCGGAACTGATCATCGCGGGAGGCTCGGCCCCTGCCCTGGTCACGGCCGCCGTCGTGCACGGCGAACTCCTCGCACTGCGTCCCTTCGGCTCCCACAACGGCCTTGTCGCGCGCGCGGCCGAGCGGATCGTCCTGGTCGGCAGCGGCCTCGACCCGAAGTCCGTGTGCCCGGCCGAGGTCGGCCACGCGGAACCGGGTCGCGCGGCCTATCTGGCGGCCCTCGACGGCTATGTCTCCGGCACTCCGGAGGGTATGGCGGCGTGGATCGCCCACTGTGGCCGGGCGGTCACCCTCGGGGCGCGTGAATCGGTGGCCGTGTGCGAGGCGCTGCAACGCGGGGCGGCATAGGAACGGCATAGGAAAAGAACGGCAGAGGGAACGGCGGAGGAAGCGAAAAGGCCCTCCGCGGAGGGCCTTCAACGGGATGCGGCGGTACGAGGATTCGTACCGCCGCCAGCATGTCCACCCGGGTTACCAAGCGTCCTCGGAGTATTGCCCATCAGGTCGGGAACTCTGCCCGTAACCTGGTGCGGCTGGCCCGTAATCGACGGGTCGACGTCGCGTGGGTGCCCAGTGTTCATGCTAGGTCCGTGGGGCCAAATGCGTTATTAGGGTGATCCTTTCGGATGTCCTTGGTCTCGCGGGCCGTTGAGTCCTTTCTACTCCTGGACCGCGGCAAGCGGAAGCCCTGACTGCACTTCTTTACTTTTGTCCTCAAACGGGACTGAATCGGGCGCTGGTGTGCCGGATGTCCCTGGGTGGGCCGGGAGGGGCGACTCAGACGATCGTCGGTCGGCGCCTGCTCGCGTACCAGACGAGACCCGCCGTGGCCGCCGCCGCGCCTATCGCGGCGGCGGCGACCAGGGCCGGACGCGGCGGTACGGAGAGCGCGGGCAAGCGCTGCTTCAGCCTGACCGGACGGTGGAAGTCCAGGATCGTCCATCCACGGGCGACCGCTTCCCGGCGCAGTGCGCGGTCCGGGTTCACGGCGTGCGGATGGCCGACGGAAGCCAGCATGGGGACGTCGGTGATGCTGTCGCTGTACGCGTAGCAGCGAGCCAGGTCGTATCCCTCGGACTTGGCCAGCTCCTTGATCGCCTCGGCCTTGGTGGGCCCGTACGCGTAGTACTCCACCTCGCCCGTGAAGCAGCCGTTGTCGCCGACGACCATGCGTGTGGCCACCACCCGGTCCGCGCCGAGCAGTTCACCGATCGGCTCGACGACCTCCGCGCCCGACGTGGACACGATCACCACGTCACGGCCGGCGGTGTGGTGCTCCTCGATGAGGGAGGCCGCCTCGTCGTAGATGATCGGGTCGATCAGGTCGTGCAGCGTCTCGGCGACGATCTCCTTGACCTGCTGGACGTTCCAGCCGCGGCACAGCGCGGACAGGTACTCGCGCATACGCTCCATCTGGTCATGATCGGCACCGCCCGCCAGGAAGACGAACTGGGCATAGGCGGTACGCAAGACGGCCCTGCGGTTGATCAGACCGCCTTGGTAGAACGACTTGCTGAACGTGAGCGTGCTCGACTTCGCAATGACCGTCTTGTCCAGGTCGAAGAAGGCGGCTGTGCGGGGCAAGGAGTGGTTTTCCACGAGGCTGAGCATATGCGCCCACCATTCGGCGTAAGGTGTGGCGCGTGGGTTTGCCTGGGAAGGCTCTCGGGTACACCATGGAAGTCACGGATCGTTCGCGACCGTGCTAACCCGGTCCGGCTCCTCCCCCCCCCGAGTCGAACCGAGGGGACGACCCCCGCTCTCCCCCCCGGCGGGGGTCGTCGCATGTCCGGGCAGGTTTTCTCTCTCCCCAAGCACACTTTTCGCGGCCGTGGTGCCGTCCGAGGCGGCTCAGGCCGCCTCTTTCGTATGCCCGCATGTCGTCACTTTGGGTAACTGAAGCGCTGCTCTGTGGAAAGTGGCACAGCCGTCACCTGTTTGGGTGAGAGCGATATTCACAACCATCGAGTTGTCCACAGATTTCAACCAAGATCCACACGATTTCCGGGTTCGCCGCACCGTGATTCCAGCGCGTCCAGTCGGCGGCCAGTTCATGGCCGGTTCCGTTTGTCGGACGCGTTTGGCCGGTTTCTGTCGGCCGTTCATAGCGAAGGGGGCCGGAAATCATGGCTGGAGCCATCACACACGACAACGATCAGCCCGCGGCAGAGGGGCGGCAGAGCGGACCGCTGATCGTCACCGAGGACGCCGACCTGCTGGACGACCTGCTGCGCCTGTGCGCGGCGGCCGGTGCCACACCCGAAGTGCACCACGGGGTGCCCGAACGAGGCGGTGGCTGGGAGGCGGCACCGCTCGTCCTGGTCGGCGACGACGCCGTACGGCGGGTCCGTGGGGCGGCGCGCCGCCGGGGAGTGGTGCTGGTCGGGCGGGACCAGGACGACTCCGGGGTGTGGCGGCGAGCCGTCGAGATCGGCGCCGACCACGTCCTGATGCTGCCCGACGGCGAGCAGTGGCTCGTCGACCGGATCGCCGACGTCGCCGAGGGGGTCGGAAGGCCGGCGCTCACCGTCGGCGTCATTGGCGGCCGGGGCGGGGCCGGAGCGTCCACGCTGGCCTGCGCGCTCGCCGTCACCTCCGCGCGCGAGGGACTGCGCACCCTGCTCGTGGACGCGGATCCACTGGGCGGCGGACTCGACGTACTCCTCGGCGGCGAGACCGCCGACGGACTGCGCTGGCCGGCCTTCGCCGCCTCACGCGGCCGGGTCGGCGGCGGCGCCCTGGAGGAGTCGCTGCCGAAACTGCACTCCCTGAGGGTGCTGAGTTGGGACCGCGGAGACTGCGTGGCCGTCCCGCCCCAAGCGGTACGGGCGGTGCTCGCCGCGGCCAGACGGCGCGGCGGCGCGGTCGTCGTCGACCTCCCGCGGCGCATCGACGACGGCGTCGCGGAAGTCCTCGCCCAACTGGACGTCGGGATCCTGGTGGTCCCCGGCGAACTGCGCGCCGTCGCGGCAGCCGGCCGGGTGGCGTCCGCCGTCGGTATGGTCCTGCGCGACCTGCGCGTGGCGGTACGTGGGCCGTACTCGCCGGGACTGGACGACCACGAGGTGGCCCGGCTGCTCAACCTGCCTCTGGCAGGCGAGGTCCCCGTCGAATCGGCCCTGGCACGCCCGCACGAGGGCAAGGCGCCGCCGGGAGCGGCCGCACGCGGACCACTGGCCCGGTTCTGCACGGTGTTCTGGGAGCGGGCGCTGGCCGAGGCGGGCAGCGTATGAACGGCGTGCGCTGGGACGAGGGTCCGGGGGCGTCCGCCGGGCTGCTGGACGGCGTACGGCAGTGGCTGGCCGAAAGCGGGGCCGAGGCGACACCCGCGCGTGTGGCGCAGGCCCTGCGGGAGCAGGGGCGGGTGCTCGGGGACGCCGAAGTGCTGGGCGCCGCCGAGCGGTTGAGGTCGGAGCTGGTCGGCACCGGCCCGCTGGAGCCGCTGCTCGCCGATCCGTCGGTCACCGACGTGCTGGTGGCGGCCCCGGACCGGGTGTGGGTGGACCGGGGCGGCGGACTCGAACTGACCGCCGTCTCCTTCCCGGACGCCGGTGCCGTACGACGGCTCGCGCAGCGACTCGCCGCGGTAGCCGGACGGCGGCTCGACGACGCCCGGCCGTGGGTCGACGCCAGGCTGCCCGACGGGACCCGTCTGCACGCGGTACTGCCCCCGGTGGCCGTCGGCTGCACCTGCCTGTCACTGCGGGTGGTACGGCCGCGCGCGTTCACCCTGGACGAGCTGATGGCCGCGGGGATGATGCCGCCGGGCGGCGACCGGGTGCTGCGGGCACTGCTCGACGCACGGCTGTCCTTCCTGATCAGCGGCGGTACGGGGTGCGGGAAGACAACCCTCCTGAGTGCCCTGCTCGGGCTGGTCGGCCCGGGCGAGCGGATCGTGCTCGCCGAGGACTCGGCGGAGCTGCGGCCCGACCATCCGCACGTCGTACGGCTGGAGACCAGACCCGCCAACCAGGAGGGCGCGGGCCTGGTGACGCTCCAGGACCTGGTGCGGCAGGCACTGCGGATGCGGCCGGACCGGCTGGTCGTCGGGGAGGTCCGGGGCGCCGAGGCGCTCGACCTGCTGGCTGCCCTCAACACGGGTCACGAAGGGGGCTGCGGGACGGTCCACGCGAACGCCGCGACGGACGTGCCGGCGCGGCTGGAGGCGCTGGGTACGGCCGCGGGGCTCGACCGGGCCGCGCTGCACAGCCAGTTGGCGGCCGCGCTGTCGGTGGTCCTCCATCTCGTCCGCGACCGGGCCGGGCGGCGCCGGATCGCCGAGGTGCATGTGCTGGAGCGGGACCCCTCGGGGCTGGTGGTGACGGTGCCGGCGCTGCGGTGGGGCAGGGAGGCGTTCGCGTACGAGCGGGGGTGGGAGCGGCTGCGGGGGCTGCTCCGCGCCGGCGGCGACAAGGGGCAGGGGAGTGAAGGCACGTGACGGGGACGGGCGGGCTTGCGGTGGGCGCGGCCGGGGTGTGCGTCGGGGCGGTCTGCTGGCTGCTGGGCGGGCGGTGTCCGGGAGCGCGGCGGGCGGAGTTGCTGCTCGCCGGAGGCGGGGCTGTGGGGACCGGACCGCCTCCGTGGGCACGCGCGGTCGGTGAACTACGGCGGCTGCGCGGGCGGTTGCGGGCCGAGTGGTGTTCGGTGGCCGTCGGGCTCGTGGTGGCGCTGCTGGGGGCCTCCGTGGTGCCGGCGCTGGTCGGCGCGGCCGGGGTGCCGCTGTTGCGCCGGGTCAGGCTGGCCGGTGAGGTGCGCCGGGCGAGGGAACGACGGGACGACGAGGTGATCGCGCTCTGCGGTGCGCTCGCCGGTGAGGTGCGCGCCGGGCGGCAGCCGGGGGAGGCGCTGCTGCGGGCGGCACGCGACTCCGGCGGCCTCGGTGAGGCGCAGGCGTCGGTGCTGGCGGCGGCACGGTTCGGCGGGGATGTCCCCGGGGCGCTCGCCGCGGCGGCCCGACAAGCGGGCGCGGAGGGGCTGTTGGGCCTCGCGGCGTGCTGGCGGGTGGCCGTGGACCAGGGGGCCGGACTGGCGGCCGGACTGGATCGCCTCGAAGGAGCCCTGCGCGCCGACCGGGATCAGCGCGCCGATCTGCGTGCTCAGTTGGCGGGCGCTCGGTCGACGGCGGTGATGCTCGCCGGTCTGCCGGTGCTCGGCCTGGTCCTGGGCACGGCTCTGGGCGCCGACCCGCTGCACGTGCTGCTGCACACCGGCGCCGGACTGGGCTGCCTGCTGGTCGGCGGGGTGCTGGAGGGCGTGGGCCTGTGGTGGGCGCTGCGGATCGTGCGGGGAGCGGAGGCGGCATGAGGGCCGGGAAGTGTGTGACGACATGGGCCGTCTCGGTACGGCTGTCGAGCGTGTTCGGAGAAGGGAGTTGGTGTGAGCGCGGAAGTTTTCCACAGGCTGGGGGTGGCGCTGGGGGTCGCGTTGGCCCTGGCGTGGCTGCTGCGGTGGATCGCGTCGGTCCGGCGTGAACGGAGGGTGCGCCGCAGGCTGGCCCGGCTGCTCACGCTGGAGGCGGAGCGGGAACGCGGCCCGGCAGGACGGTGGTTCGGGGCGCGGGGTGCCGCACGGCGGTGGCTGCCCGTGGCGGGTGCGGTGAGCGGCGGGTGGGTGCTGGTCGGTGGCATGGCCGGCGTCGTGGTGGGGCTGGTCGCCGGGTTCGGGCTGTGGCGGTGGCGGCTGCGGCGGACGGACGGTGATGCTGCGGCGGGCGTCGACGCTGCCGAGGCGGCCCGGCAACTCCCGCTCGCAGCCGATCTGCTGGCTGCGTGTATCGCGGCCGGCGCCGGCCCGGTGGTCGCTGCCCAGGCGGTGGGCGAGGCGTTGGCGGGGCCGGTCGGGGAGGCGCTGGCGCGGGGTGCGGCAGAGGTGCGGCTCGGCGGCGAACCTGCCGAAGCCTGGCGGAGGCTGGCGTCGATACCGGGTGCCGGCCCCCTGGCGAGGCTGCTGGAGAGGGCCGACGAGTCGGGCGTACCGGCGTCCGGCCCCGTCGCACGCCTCGCCGCAGACACCCGCGCCGACTGGGGGCGCACGGCGACGGAACGGGCCCGGCGGGCGGCCGTCATGGTGACGGCACCGGTGGGGCTGTGTTTCCTCCCCGCCTTCATCGCGGTCGGCGTACTGCCCGTGGTGGTCGGGCTGGCGGACGGGTTGCTGGGCGGGGGTGGTGAATGACGCGAGCGGTGCGGGTTCAGGAGCAGGCCGTCAAGGGCCGTCATCAACAGCAAGTCATCGACAACAAGTCATCGACAGAGTTGCAAATTACGGGAGTTGAGATGTTCGCAGTGGTGCGGGGACAAGTGTTGGCCCTGGTGTGCAGGACGCGTGCGGTGCTGGTGGAGCGGAGGGATGCCGGAATGGTGACCTCTGAATATGCTGTTGGCATTATCGCGGCAGTGGCCTTCGCCGCGGTGCTCTACAAGGTGGTGACGAGCGGGCAGGTCAGCTCGGAGTTGCAGGCCATCGTGAAGAAGGCCCTCGATGCGAAAATGTGAACGCCTGGGCCGGGACCGGGGGTTCGTGACCGCAGAGGCTGCCGTGGTGCTGCCGGCGCTGGTGCTGTTCTCGATGGCGCTGGTCTGGGCGCTGCTTGTCGCCGCCGCGCAGATCCAGTGTGTGGACGCGGCCCGGGCCGGTGCCCGGGCCGCCGCCCGCCAGGACCCGCCCGACGCGGTCGCCGCGGTGGCCCGGGGCGCGGCCCCGCGCGGGGCGGAGATCGCCGTCAGCAGAGAGGGCGACCTCGTGCGCGTGCGGGTGGTGGCGCGGCCGCCGGGGCTGGGTGGCCTCACGGTCGATGTGGCGCACGAAGCGGTGGCGTTGGCGGAGGAGACGGTGGGGGTGGGCGCGTGAGGCGTCGGGGAGGCGGGTGGCCCGCCAGGCTCGTCGGAGCTGTCTCCGCGCGCTCGGCCCGCTCCGACCGTGGCTCCGCGACGGTCTGGAGCGTGGGCGCCATCGCCGTGCTCTGTGTGGTGTTCGGCGTTGTGCTCGCCATCGGGCAGGCCGCTGTCGTCCGGCATCGGGCCGCTGCGGGGGCGGATCTGGCGGCGCTCGCGGCGGCGGACCACTGGCCGGAGGGCGACTCGGCGGCCTGTGCGCGGGCGGACCGGGTGGCCGCGGCCCAGGGCACCCGGCTCGTGCGGTGCGCGATGGTGGGTGAGACGTCGGACCTGACGGTGATGTCCGGACAGGGCCTGTTCGAGGCGGAGGTCAGGTCGAGAGCGGGTCCACCAGGGCCCCCTGGCCCGCTGAGACCGACCTGAGCCGACTCCGTACACCCGCCCCACCCGGACCCCCTGTACGGAGGCCCGTAGGGACGCTCCGGGCGGGTGCTAGCCCTTCTCGTCCGGAGCCTTCTCGTCCGGCGCCCCCTGCAGCAGAACCGTCAGCAATCGCACCGCTCCCCGTTTGTGCAGGGGCTCGTTGCCGTTGCCGCACTTGGGGGACTGGATGCAGGACGGGCAGCCGGCGTCGCACTCGCAGGAGGCGATGGCCTGGCGGGTGGCCGTCAGCCAGGAGCGGGCCGTGTGGAAGGCGCGCTCCGCGAAGCCCGCTCCGCCCGGGTGGCCGTCGTACACGAAGACCGTGGGGAGGAGGGTGTCCGGGTGGAGCGGGACGGAGACGCCGCCGATGTCCCAGCGGTCGCAGGTCGCGAAGAGGGGCAGCATGCCGATCGACGCGTGTTCGGCGGCGTGCAGGGCGCCGCCGAGGATCTCCGGGTTGATGCGGGCCGCGTCGAGCTGGTCCTCGGTGACGGTCCACCACACGGCACGGGTGCGCAGCGTACGCGGAGGGAGGTCGAGCTTTGTCTCGCCCAGGACTTCACCGGTGATGACACGTCGGCGCAGGAAGGAGACGACCTGGTTGGTGACCTCGACGGAGCCGTAGCAGAGGCGGCCGTCGCCCCAGGGGATCTCGGTGTCCGTCTCCAGGACGGCGATGGACGTCGTGTCGCGGGCGACCGTCGAATACGGGGGGTTCGCCTCCTCGACGAGGGCGACCGAGTCCGCCAGGTCGAGGGAGCGGACGAGATAGGTGCGGCCCTGGTGGAGGTGGACCGCGCCCTCGTGCACGGCCGTGTGCGAGGCGCCCGCGTCGACCGTGCCGAGCAGCCGTCCCGTGCCCTCCTCGACGATCTGGACCGGGTTGCCGCCACCGCCTCGGATGTCGGCCAGGTCGGCGGCCCGCTCACGGCGTGTCCAGTGCCAGGCGCTGGTGCGGCGGCGGAGCAGCTTCGCGGCCTCCAACTGCGGGAGCAGGGCTGCCGTTTCCGGGCCGAACAGCTCCAGGTCATCGTCGGTCAGGGGGAGTTCCGCCGCCGCCGCACACAGGTGGGGGGCCAGGACGTACGGGTTGTCCGGGTCGAGGACCGTCGACTCGACGGGCTGGTCGAACAGGGCCTCCGGGTGGTGGACGAGGAAGGTGTCCAGCGGGTCGTCGCGGGCGACCAGGATCGCCAGCGCGCCCTGCCCGGCACGTCCCGCGCGGCCCGCCTGCTGCCACAGGGAGGCGCGGGTGCCCGGGTAGCCGGCGATGACGACGGCGTCCAACCCCGAGACGTCGATGCCGAGTTCGAGGGCGGTGGTGGCGGCGAGGCCGAGGAGCTCGCCGGAGTGGAGGGCCTGTTCGAGGGCTCTGCGTTCCTCGGGGAGGTAGCCGCCGCGGTAGGCGGCCACGCGCCGGGCCAGCGAGCGGTCGACCTCGGACAGCCGTTCCTGGGCGATCACCGAGATCAGCTCGGCGCCGCGACGGGAGCGTACGAAGGCCACCGAGCGCACGCCCTGGAGAGTGAGGTCGGTCAGCAGGTCGGCGGTCTCGGCGATGGCCGTGCGGCGGACGGGCGCGCCCTTCTCGCCGTGCAGTTCGGTGAGCGGCGGTTCCCAGAGGGCGAACACCAGTTCACCGCGAGGTGAGGCGTCGTCCGCGACCTCGATCACCGGGAGGCCCGTCAGACGGCCTGCCGCGACGGACGGTTCGGCGGCCGTGGCGGAGGCGAGCAGGAAGACGGGGGAGGCGCCGTAGCGGGCACACAGGCGGCGCAACCGGCGCAGGACCTGGGCGACATGGGAGCCGAAGACGCCGCGGTAGGTGTGGCACTCGTCGATGACGACGTACTTGAGCGACTTCAGGAAGGAGGCCCAGCGGGGGTGGGACGGGAGTATCCCCCGGTGGAGCATGTCCGGGTTGGTCAGGACGTAGTTCGCGTACTGGCGCACCCACTCGCGCTCCTCGACGGGAGTGTCGCCGTCGTACACGGCAGGTCGTACCGCGTTTCCCAAAGGTTGTGAAAGTTCCTTCACGGAACGTCGCTGGTCGGCTGCGAGGGCTTTGGTCGGCGCGAGGTACAGGGCGGTCGCCCCCCGGCCGTTGGGGGCCTCGGAGCCGTCCAGAAGGCACGAGAGGACCGGTACGAGGTACGCGAGCGACTTGCCCGAGGCGGTGCCTGTGGCGACGATCACGTTGTCGCCGTCCAGGGCGTGCTCGGCGGCCAGTGCCTGGTGGGCCCAGGGGTGTTCGATACCGGCTGCCTGGACGGCCGCGATCACCTCGGCGCGAATCCGGTCCGGCCAGACGGCATGACGGCCCGCACGCGGGGGCAAGTGCTCCGTATGAGTGATGCGCGAAGCCCGGCTCGGCCCCGAGGCGAGCCGGTCCAGGATCGTGCCCGGATCGGGTCGCGAGGCGGCGAAAGCCGAGGGTCGTTCGGATCGGTGATTCTTGGCCATCGGCATCGAGTGTGTCACTGGCGTGACGGACAATGGGCCCAAGGCGTCGTGCACGCCCTGCGGTAAGTGATTGAATGCCATCGCGGCTGGCGAACCGTCCTGGGGACTCTGCCGAGGTGTCCCTTGGGATGACCGCTCGATAGCAAGGTGCTGGAGGATCCGTGGACCTGTCCCTGTCGACCCGTACCGTCGGCGATCGTACGGTCGTCGAGGTCGGTGGCGAAATTGACGTTTATACCGCGCCCAAGCTGCGTGAGCAGCTGGTCGAGCTGGTCAACGACGGGAGTTTTCACCTCGTCGTCGACATGGAGGGCGTCGACTTCCTCGACTCCACCGGGCTCGGCGTGCTGGTCGGCGGCCTGAAGCGTGTGCGTGCCCATGAGGGCTCGCTGCGCCTGGTGTGCAACCAGGAGCGCATTCTGAAGATCTTCCGTATCACCGGTCTGACCAAGGTGTTCCCGATTCACACCTCGGTCGACGAAGCGGTGGCGGCCACCGACTGACGGCCGTTTACCGGACGCGTGTGCGGTCACCCGTAGACGCGTCCGGCGACGGAAGAAGTTAACGAGGGGGGTCCGGGTCTCGGCGATCCGACCCCCTGACCGCACGCCCGTATTTTGAGGGGGATGCATGGCCACCGTTGAACTCCGCTTCAGCGCGCTGCCCGAGCACGTCAGGACCGCCCGACTGGTGGCGGCAGCGGTGGCGCGCAGGGCCGGAGTGGACGAGGCCGTACTCGACGAGGTGCGACTCGCCGTCGGTGAGGCCTGCTCCCGTGCCGTCGGACTGCACCAGAGCGGCGGCATCTCGGAGCCCGTGTGGGTGACGCTGACCGAGGAGGAGAAGCTGTTCTCCATCGAGGTCGGAGACGAAGCACCCCGCTCGGCTCCCGGTGACAACGCTTCGGGCGCCGACGGCGGCGTGGACGTGGATGCCGAGGAGGACGAGATGGGCCTCGCGGTCATCAGCGGCCTCGTCGACGACGTCGAGGTCACCGCGGGGGAGAACGGCGGATCGATCCGCATGAGCTGGCCGACCACGCCGCCGGCCACGCTCCTCTCCTGACGCCCGACCCGCCTCACCCCCGTACAGCCTCAAGGGCCCTGCTGAGCAGGGCCCTTGGCGTTTTTATGGCGTGATCCCAGAATTAGTGAAGGTATTCACGATCCCTTCGTGAAGGTATTCACGATCCGTTGCGCGAAAACTCGATCAAGCATCAATGCGCCTGCGGCATTACGCCATGTGGGTCAATGGATCACCCGGGGATCTTTCAGGGAACTTCCGCCGATCATTTGCTGAATAGCATGGGGCGATCTATTCCGTTTCCGCGTACTGTTTTGATCAGCTTCCGGTACCTACAATCCCGTCCACATCTTGAGCTCAGCCCAAGCGTCAAGGAGGACGAATGGCGGGGCTTTCTACCCCTCATCGGTTCGACCAACCCACAACCTTCGCAGCCGCGGTACTGACCGACGACAACCGACTGATCGTGATGGTCATCGGCGTCGTCGCCCTGGCGGCGCTCGTGGTCGCCGGGGTGCTGGTGCGCCAGGTGCTCGCGGCGGGCGAGGGCACCGACAGCATGAAGGAGATCGCCAAGGCGATCCAGGAAGGCGCGAACGCCTATCTGGCACGGCAGTTGCGCACGCTCGGCGTATTCGCCGTGATCGTGTTCTTCCTGCTGATGCTGCTACCTGCGGACGACTGGAATCAGCGCGCCGGACGGTCGGTGTTCTTCTTGATCGGCGCCGCGTTCTCGGCGGCCACCGGTTATATCGGCATGTGGCTCGCCGTGCGCAGCAATGTGCGTGTCGCCGCCGCGGCACGGGAAGCGACACCGGCGGAAGGTGAGCCGGAAAAGGATCTCACCGACGTCTCTCACAAAGCGATGAAGATCGCTTTCCGTACCGGCGGCGTCGTCGGCATGTTCACCGTGGGCCTCGGCCTGCTGGGCGCCTCCTGTGTCGTGCTGGTGTACGCGGCCGACGCGCCGAAGGTCCTCGAAGGGTTCGGCCTCGGTGCGGCCCTCATCGCCATGTTCATGCGTGTCGGCGGTGGCATCTTCACCAAGGCCGCCGACGTAGGCGCCGACCTGGTCGGCAAGGTCGAGCAGGGCATCCCGGAGGACGATCCGCGCAACGCCGCGACCATCGCCGACAACGTGGGCGACAACGTCGGCGACTGTGCCGGTATGGCGGCCGACCTCTTCGAGTCGTACGCCGTGACGCTCGTCGCCGCGCTGATCCTCGGCAAGGCCGCCTTCGGCGACGCCGGACTCGCCTTCCCGCTCCTGGTGCCCGCGATCGGCGTCCTCACGGCGATGATCGGCATCTTCGCGGTGGCGCCGAAGCGTTCCGACCGCAGCGGCATGAGCGCGATCAACCGCGGATTCTTCATCTCCGCTGTGATCTCGCTCGCACTCGTCGCGATCGCCGTCTTCGTCTATCTGCCGTCGTCGTACGCCGATCTGGAGGGAGTCACCGACGCGGCCATCTCCGGCAAGGGCGGCGATCCGCGGATCCTCGCGCTTCTCGCGGTGGCCATCGGCATCGTGCTGGCGGCCCTGATCCAGCAACTGACCGGCTACTTCACCGAGACAAACCGACGACCCGTACGGGACATCGGCAAGAGCTCCCTCACCGGCGCGGCCACCGTCGTCCTCGCCGGCATCTCCATCGGGCTCGAATCGGCCGTCTACACCGCCCTGTTGATCGGCCTCGGTGTGTACGGGGCGTTCCTGCTCGGCGGTACGTCCATCATGCTGGCGCTGTTCGCGGTGGCACTGGCCGGCACCGGCCTGCTCACCACGGTCGGTGTCATCGTCGCGATGGACACCTTCGGGCCCGTCTCCGACAACGCGCAGGGCATCGCCGAGATGTCCGGCGACGTCCAGGGCGCGGGCGCGCAGGTGCTCACCGACCTGGACGCCGTCGGCAACACCACCAAGGCCATCACCAAGGGCATCGCCATCGCCACCGCGGTCCTGGCGGCCTCGGCGCTCTTCGGGTCGTACCGCGACGCGATCACGACCGCGGCACGTGACGTGGGCGAGAAGGTCGGCGAGGGCGGGCCGCTGAACCTGGTGATGGACATCTCGCAGCCCAACAACCTGGTCGGTCTGATCGCCGGCGCGGCGGTCGTCTTCCTGTTCTCCGGGCTGGCGATCAGCGCGGTCTCGCGGTCGGCGGGTTCGGTCGTCTACGAGGTGCGGCGGCAGTTCCGCGAACACCCCGGGATCATGAACTACACCGAGAAACCGGAGTACGGACGCGTCGTCGACATCTGTACGAAGGACGCGCTCCGGGAACTCGCCACACCCGGGCTGCTGGCTGTCCTGGCGCCCATCGCCATCGGGTTCACGCTCGGTGTCGGCGCGCTCGGCGCCTTTCTCGCGGGCGCGATCGGCACGGGCACGCTGATGGCGGTGTTCCTCGCCAACTCCGGTGGCGCGTGGGACAACGCGAAGAAGCTGGTGGAGGACGGCCACCACGGCGGCAAGGGCAGCGAGGCCCACGCGGCGACCGTCATCGGGGACACCGTCGGCGACCCGTTCAAGGACACCGCGGGCCCGGCCATCAACCCACTGTTGAAGGTGATGAACCTGGTCGCGCTGCTCGTAGCGCCCGCGATCATCAAGTTCAGCTACGGCGACGACGAGAACCTCGCACTGCGCATCGTCATCGCCGTCCTGTCGATCGCGGTGATCGTGGGTGCGGTGTACGTCTCCAAGCGGCGCGGGGTCGCCGGGGAGGACGAAGGGGAGGAGGCGGAGCGGGCGGCCAAGTCGGCTGATCCCGCAGTGGTTTCGTAGCCCGAGCAGGGTCCGCGGACCGCGTCTCCGTCACCGGCGGAGTCTTACGGCCGGTCAGATCCGGCCAACCAGCGGGCGGGCGGCGCGTTGTGACGTGCCGTCCGCCCGCTTGGCGTGGGTTGCACGCCATTTCCGTGAGCCTTCTCTCTCTTGGTGCAAATGGCTGCAATAACACATCAAGCGGATGTCCGTCACGCTGATGTCGCCCAGTTGGCGTGTATGTTCCGGGGCCGAGAGCCATGGAAGGGACCAATCCGGTGAACAAGAAGCTCGCGGTCGCACTGTCCGGCGGTGCGGTACTGGTACTGGCGCTGTCGGGATGCAGCAGCGACGACGGCAACGAGAAGCTGGATGCCTGGGCCAAGCAGGTGTGCGACGCGGTGAAACCGCAGGCGCAGAAGATCGAGGCGGCCAACGCCGCGATCCAGAAGGAGACCTCCGACAACAGCACACCGGCTGCCGTCCAGAAGACCGACGCCCAGGCCTTCCAGGACATGGCGGACGCCTACAAGGCGATCGGTGCGGCCGTGAACACCGCGGGCGCGCCGAACGTCGACGACGGCGAGACGAAGAAGACGAACGCCGTCAAGGAACTCAACGACATCTCGGCCTCCTACGCGGGTCTGAAGAAGCAGGTGGACGGACTCGACACCAAGAACCAGGCGAAGTTCGCCGACGGTCTCAAGGGCGTCGCCGCTCAGCTGGACAAGCTCAGCCAGAGCGGGAACGACGCCCTGAAGGCCCTGGAGGAAGGCGACGTCGGCAAGTCGATGGCCAAGCAGGAGAGCTGCAAGTCGACCTCCGCGTCCCCCGGGGTCTCCTCGACGGCCAGCTGACCGCTCCGGCCGCCCTGCCGCGCCCCGGCGGGAGTTCTCCACAGGTGTACGAAGTGTCCGCGCGCGTCTGTCCACAGGCGTGCGCGGCGGAGCGGCAGGGCGGCCACAATGGGGGCGTGAGTAACGCCAGCCTGCACGCCCTGCCCTCCGCCGACCGCCCCGATGCCGCCGCGCGCCTCCGGGACGCCCTTCTGGCCGCCGACTTCACCGCCGACGGGCTCCTCGACCTGCTCGGCGCGCCCGCGTACGCCGCCCTGGCGCGCAGCGAGACCGTGCCCGCGCTCCGGGCGACCCGGGGAGACACGCCGCTCGAACTGCTCGTACGGCTGTTCCTGTTGCAGCAATCCGTGTCCCGCGCTCGCGTGGCGCGTGTGCTGCCCGTCGACGACTGTGTGGCGAGCGGGTGGCTGGTGTCCGGGAGTGACGGTTCCGGGGACGACGGTCAGGTGGCCGCCTCCGTCGACGTACGGCCCTACGGCGGGCCGGGCGGCGAGGACTGGTTCATCGTGTCCGACCTGGGGTGCGCGGTCGGCGGGGCCGGTGGCATCGGCAGTCACGACGAGGGCGTCGTGCTCGGGGTGGGCGGGGCATCCACGACTCTCGCCGGTATCACCGTCCGTACGCCGGTCGGCTCCGCGCTCGATCTCGGCACCGGATCCGGGATCCAGGCGCTGCACGCGGCCCAGCACGCCACGCGCGTGACGGCGACCGACCTCAACCCCCGCGCCCTGCACATCACCGCGCTGACGCTCGCCCTGTCCGGCGCCCCGGCGGCGGACCTGCGCGAGGGCTCGCTCTTCGAGCCGGTCAGGGAGGACGAGACGTACGACCTGATCGTCTCCAACCCGCCGTTCGTGATCTCGCCGGGTGCGCGGCTCACGTACCGGGACGGCGGGATGGGCGGGGACGATCTGTGCCGCACGCTCGTTCAGGAGGCGGGGGAGCGGTTGCGTGAAGGCGGGTTCGCGCAGTTCCTCGCCAACTGGCAGCACGTGGAAGGGGAGGACTGGCAGGACAGGCTCAGGTCCTGGGTGCCGCGCGGGTGCGATGCCTGGATCGTGCAGCGCGAGGTGCAGGACGTCACGCAGTACGCCGAGCTGTGGCTGCGCGACGCCGGCGACCACCGCTCCGACCCGGCGGAGTACCGGGATCGGTACGACGCCTGGCTGGACGAGTTCGAGGCGCGCAAGGTGAGGTCGGTCGGGTTCGGCTGGATCACACTGCGGAGGACGGGGGCGACCGCGCCGTCGATCACCGTGGAGGAGTGGCCCCATCCGGTCGAACAGCCGCTCGGGGACACGGTTCGCGCGCACTTCGAGCGCCTGGACTACCTGCGCGCGCACGACGACGCGGCTCTGCTCGCCGGGCACTTCAGACTGGCGGCCGAGGTCGTGCAGGAGCAGGTCGGGCTGCCCGGCGCCGAGGACCCGGAACACGTGGTGCTGCGCCAGAACCGCGGGATGCGCCGGGCCACCAAGGTGGACACGGTCGGCGCGGGCTTCGCAGGCGTGTGCGACGGCACCCTGAGCGCCGGGCGGATTCTTGACGCCATCGCCCAACTGGTCGGCGAGGACCCGGTGTCGCTGCGGGACCGCACGCCCGCGCAGATCAGGTTGCTGGTGGAACAGGGCTTTCTGGAGCCGTCGGGCGAGTGAGCCCGGGCAGGGGCGTGGTGCCGTGGGGCGCTGTACTGCCGGTTCCGCCGCCGTGAGGCTGTTGTCCACGCCGTGGCGACCACGGTGGAGGGGGACTCCGTGGCCGATAGGGGTACGACAGGTCGCGTACCCCACTGCCGTACGGCAGTGGGAGGCGCAGGGGCGGCGCGCGAGGCATGGGGAAGCATGCGGGTGGCGTGGGCCGATCGCTTGCGGCGCCTGTGCCGTCGTACCGAGCGTGTGGGGGACGGGGTTCCGGGGGCATATTCACGCCGAGTTGGGCGGCCGGTCCGGGGCGGGTCGCGCGCTGCCGACTGTGAGATTCACGGGCGCCGCCCACGACGGAACGTGGTCGGCCGGCCCGTACGCCCGGATGCTTCGAGGTCGGTCGGCGGGCGGTCGCAGGGACGCGTGCCCGCTGTCCGCCCGGCGTTCACCTCGGGTTCGCGTGGACGCTTCCCGGACGTGCCAGCCTCCCGGGTCCGGGGACTCCCGGGCGGCAGGAGAGGGGCGCACAGGGGTATGGAGAGCGGACCGGCGATCTTCGTGGGAATGGTGTTCGGCCTGTTCGGGGGCGGGCTGCTGGTGTGGACCGCGACCCGGGTGCGGCACCGGGCGCCCGTCGCCCACGGTGTGAACCCCGTCGCATCGGCGGTCCTCGCGAGCGTCGCCGGGCTGGTCGCCCTCGGGGTCGGCGCATGGTGCCTGACCCGGGTGTGAGGTGGGCGAGAGACCTATGGGTGGCGCATACGGCGTGGCCGTGCAGGTAACCGGTGGGTGACCCTCCGAATAGGCTCGAAGGGGCGGGTCGACACTCCGGGCGGCAGGAATGGCGGTAGTCGGGTTACCGTTCGAGTGGCCGTTGCGGGCTTTTCCCGTTTGACACGGGGGCGGGATGTACCGTCACACTCCGCAGCGTCAGCATGACCCGACCCCGGGAACAAGGCCGGGGGAGACCCCGAGTGTCGACCGGAGAGAAGAGCGAAGTTGTCCCCGACCAGCGAGACCGCACAGGGCGGCCGCCGACTCGTCATCGTCGAGTCGCCTGCCAAGGCGAAGACGATCAAGGGCTATCTCGGCCCCGGATACGTCGTCGAGGCGAGCGTCGGGCACATCCGCGACCTCCCCAACGGCGCCGCCGAGGTACCCGAGCAGTACACCGGTGAGGTGCGCCGCCTCGGGGTGGACGTCGAACACGACTTCCAGCCGATCTACGTGGTCAACGCGGACAAGAAGGCCCAGGTCAAGAAGCTCAAGGACCTGCTGAAGGACTCCGACGAACTCTTCCTCGCAACCGATGAGGACCGCGAGGGCGAGGCCATCGCGTGGCACCTCCAGGAAGTCCTGAAGCCCAAGGTCCCGGTCAAGCGGATGGTCTTCCACGAGATCACCAAGGCCGCGATCCAGGCCGCCGTCGCCAACCCGCGCGAGCTGAACCAGAAGCTGGTCGACGCCCAGGAGACCCGCCGCATCCTCGACCGTCTCTACGGCTACGAGGTCTCGCCGGTCCTGTGGAAGAAGGTCATGCCGCGCCTGTCGGCCGGCCGTGTCCAGTCGGTCGCGACGCGACTTGTGGTGGAGCGGGAACGCGAGCGCATCGCTTTCCGTTCTGCTGAGTACTGGGACCTGACGGGAACCTTCGCGACCGGCCGCGCGGGAGACTCGTCGGACCCGTCGTCGCTGGTCGCCCGCCTCGCGGCCGTCGACGGCAAGCGCGTCGCACAGGGCCGCGACTTCGACTCCCTGGGACAACTGAAGAGCGCGAACACCCTCCACCTGGACGAGGGGAACGCCCGCGCCCTGGCCGCCGCCCTGGCGGACACCAGCTTCGCCGTCCGCTCGGTCGAGTCGAAGCCGTACCGCCGCTCGCCGTACGCCCCGTTCCGTACGACGACGCTCCAGCAGGAGGCCAGCCGCAAGCTCGGCTTCGGCGCGAAGTCGACCATGCAGGTGGCGCAGAAGCTGTACGAGAACGGCTTCATCACCTATATGCGTACGGACTCCACGACCCTGTCGGAGACGGCGATCAACGCCGCCCGTGCCCAGGTCACCCAGCTGTACGGCGCCGACTACCTGCCCTCGTCCCCGCGGACGTACGCCGGGAAGGTCAAGAACGCGCAGGAGGCGCACGAGGCGATCCGCCCGTCGGGTGATCGTTTCCGCACTCCGGCCGAGACGGGCCTGACCGGCGACCAGTTCCGGCTCTACGAGCTGATCTGGAAGCGCACGGTCGCCTCCCAGATGAAGGACGCGGTCGGCAACTCGGTCACCGTGAAGATCGCGGGCACGTCCGCCGACGGCCGTGACGCCGAGTTCAGCGCCTCCGGCAAGACGATCACCTTCCACGGCTTCCTGAAGGCGTACGTCGAGGGCGCCGACGACCCGAACGCCGAGCTGGACGACCGCGAGAGCCGTCTGCCCCAGGTGAACGAGGGCGACGCCCTGTCCGCCGAGGAGATCACGGTCGACGGGCACGCCACCAAGCCCCCGGCCCGCTACACCGAGGCGTCGCTGGTCAAGGAGCTCGAAGAGCGCGAGATCGGCCGCCCGTCGACGTACGCGTCGATCATCGGGACCATCCTCGACCGCGGTTACGTCTTCAAGAAGGGCACGGCCCTGGTGCCGTCCTTCCTCTCCTTCGCCGTCGTCAACCTCCTGGAGAAGCACTTCGGGCGGCTCGTCGACTACGACTTCACCGCCCGGATGGAGGACGACCTCGACCGCATCGCCCGTGGCGAGGCCCAGTCCGTGCCGTGGCTGAGGCGCTTCTACTTCGGCGTGGGCACCGATGGCGCTCCCGTTCCGGCGGTCGGCGGCGCGGCCGAGGCGGGCAACGGCGACGGGGACCACCTCGGCGGTCTCAAGGAGCTGGTGACCGACCTGGGCGCGATCGACGCCCGCGAGGTGTCGTCGTTCCCGGTGGGCAACGACATCGTGCTGCGCGTCGGGCGCTACGGCCCCTACATCGAGCGTGGCGAGAAGGACTCCGAGAACCACCAGCGCGCCGACGTGCAGGAGGACCTCGCTCCCGACGAGCTGTCCGTCGAACTGGCGGAGGAGCTGCTGGCCAAGCCGAGCGGCGACTTCGAGCTGGGCGCCGACCCCGAGTCCGGCCACCAGATCATCGCCAGGGACGGCCGCTACGGCCCGTACGTCACCGAGGTGCTCCCCGAGGGCACCCCGAAGACCGGCAAGAACGCCGTCAAGCCGCGCACGGCCTCGCTGTTCAAGTCGATGTCCCTGGACACGGTGACGCTGGCGGACGCGCTCAAGCTGATGTCCCTGCCCAGGGTCGTCGGCAAGGACGCGGAGGGCGTGGAGATCACCGCGCAGAACGGGCGCTACGGGCCCTACCTCAAGAAGGGCACGGACTCGCGGTCGCTGCAGACCGAGGACCAGCTCTTCACGATCACCCTCGAAGAGTCGTTGGAGATCTACTCCCAGCCCAAGCAGCGTGGTCGGGCCGCCGCCAAGCCGCCGCTGAAGGAGCTGGGCACGGACCCGGTCAGCGGAAAGCCGGTGGTCGTCAAGGACGGCCGCTTCGGGCCGTACGTCACCGACGGCGAGAGCAACGCGACCCTGCGCTCCGGCGACAGCGTCGAGGAGATCACCCCGGAGCGCGGCTACGAGCTGCTCGCCGAGAAGCGCGCCAAGTCGCCGGTCAAGAAGACGGCGAAGAAGGCTCCGGCGAAGAAGGCCCCCGCCAAGAAGGCGGCCACGACGAAGACAGCCGCCGCCAAGAAGACGACGGCAGCCAAGACGACCACCGCGAAGAAGACGGCCGCCAAGAAGGCTCCGGCCAAGAAGGCGACCGCTGCGAGGGCCACGGGCGAGGAGTGAGTCCGTCGGTCGCGACGACACCGGTGAACATGGGTGAACACCGGTGAGTGGTCGCGACCGAGCGCCGGTCACCAACTGCGGTGACGACTGCGGTGACGGCGGTGGTGACCGACTGCGGTGACCGTCTTCACTCCGCCCTCACGCGAGCTTCGTGAGACGACCGCCCCGGCACCATCTGGTGTCGGGGCGGTCGCACGTCAGGGCGGCCACTTCGAGCTGTCGGTGGCTGCCGATAGGCTGAAAGCATGACGCCAGCAGAGCAGCCAACGGCCACCACCCAGGCCCCCGACGACGCCTTGGTCGCGGACTCCCGCGAACGCGCCGTCCGTGCCCTGCTGCGCCGGCCCCAGCTGAAGAGGCTGTGGAGCGCGCAGCTGGTGGGCGGTGTCGGTGACGCGCTAGCGCTGCTGGTCCTGGTGGTCCTCGTCCTCCAGTCGGCCGTCGCCGAGGGCTCGTTCGGCGGCGGCTACCGGGGCGTGGCGCTCGCCGTGACGGCCGTCTTCGGGGCACGCGTTCTGGCCACGCTGCTCTTCGGAGCCGTCCTGCTCGGCCCGCTCACATCGCTCACCTCGAAAGAGGGGCCGCTCGACCGCCGCTGGACCATGGTCGGCGCCGACGGACTGCGCACCATACTCATGATCATCGCGCCCCTGTGGATCGACTGGACGCCGGAGAACGCCCTCGCCGTCCTCCTGGTCACCGTCTTCGTGACCGGGGTCGCCGAGCGCTTCTGGACGGTGTGCCGGGAGAGTGCGGCGCCCGCGCTGCTGCCCACGCCTCCCCCGGAGGGGGCCACGGTCCGCCCGCTGCCGGACCACATGGACGCCCTGCGGCGCCTGTCCCTGCGTACGACCTTCGTCGCGCTGCCGCTCGCGGGCGCCGCGCTCGTCGTCGCCGGGCTCATCAACAACCTGCTGGGCACGGGCATCGAATGGTTCGGCCGGCATCAGGCGGCCTTCGGGTCATATGTCGCGGCAGGGCTCTTCGCCGCTTCGCTGTCCGTGCTCACCGCCCTGGAACTGCCCGACACACGCACCCCGCGCGCGCGGTCACCGCTCGAAGGCCTGCGCCGCCCCAAGTACGGCACGGCCGCCGAGACCGGCCGTACGGGCGCGATCCCGCTGCTCGTCCTGGCCTGCGCGGCCGTCTCCGGCGCTGTCGCGGCGGCCGTCTCCGTGGCCGTCCTGCACGCCAAGGACCTGGGCGGCGGCCCGGTGACGTTCGGGCTGCTGGTCCTCGTGCTGACCGGCGGCACGGTCGTCGGCATCCGTACGGCACCGAAGGTGCTGGTGGCGCTGTCGCGGCGCCGGCTGCTCGCGCTGGCCGTCGCCTTCACCGGGGTCGCGCTGCTCGCCGCCGGGCTGGTCCCGGACGTGACGACGGTCCTCCTGATCGTCGGGCTCGCCGGCATCGGCGCGGGTATCGCCGCCAACACCGGGCACACGCTGCTCGACCAGGAGACCGAGGACCAGCGGCGCACGCGGCTGACCGAGCATCTCCACGCGGTCGTACGGGTGTCCGTGGCGCTGGCCGCGCTGATCGCCCCCCTGGTGGCGGCCCTCATCGGCCCGCACCGTCTGGAGAGCGGCAAGTTCGTGTTCGCGCACGGCGGCGCGGCGTTCACGCTGATGCTGGTGGGCGCGCTGCTGCTGCCGGTGGCCGCGCTGGTCCTCGCCAAGGCCGACGACCGTTCCGGCGTGCCCCTGCGGCACGACCTGCGGGACGCGGTGCGCGGCGGCGACGACCCCGCGCAGGCACTCGCCACGACCGGCTTCTTCATCGCTTTGGAGGGCGGCGACGGGGCGGGCAAGTCCACGCAGGCGAAGGCGCTCGCCGAGTGGATAAGGGCCAAGGGCCACGAGGTCGTGGTCACGCGCGAGCCGGGGGCGACCCCGGTGGGCAAGCGGCTGCGGTCGATCCTGCTGGACGTGTCGAGCGCCGGTCTGTCGCACCGCGCGGAGGCGCTGCTGTACGCGGCGGACCGCGCGGAGCACGTAGACACCGTCGTACGGCCCGCTCTGGAGCGTGGCGCGGTCGTCATCTCCGACCGGTACATCGACTCGTCGGTGGCCTATCAGGGCGCCGGCCGTGACCTTTCCCCGACGGAGATCGCGCGCATCTCGCGCTGGGCGACCGACGGCCTGGTCCCGCATCTGACCGTCCTGCTGGACGTCTCCCCGGAAGCCGCGCGCGAGCGGTTCACCGAAGCGCCGGACCGGCTGGAGTCGGAGCCGGCCGAGTTCCACGAGCGCGTGCGGTCCGGTTTCCTCACGCTGGCCGCCGCCGACGCGGGGCGCTATCTGGTCGTGGACGCGGCACAGGAGCCCGAGGCCGTCACGACGGTCGTCCGCCACCGGCTCGACCAGATGCTGCCGCTCTCCGAGGCCGAGGTGAAGGCCCAGGAGGAGGCCCGCAAGGCGGCCGAGGAGGAGGCCAGGCGCAAGGCGGAGGAAGAGGCCGCGCGCAAGGCCGAGGAGGAGCGCCTTGAGCGCGAGCGCCAGGAGACGCTGGCCAGGCTGCGTGCCGAGGAGGAGGAGCGCAAGCGCCGCGAGCTGGAGGAGGCGCAGCGCCGCGAGGCCGAACGCCAGGCGGAGGAGGCCCGGCAGCGGGCCGAGGACGCGCGCCGCCGCGCCGAGGAGGAGCGGGTACGGCTGCTCGCGGAGGAGAAGGCCCGAGCCGAGGCCGAGGCCCGCCGCAAGGCCGACGAGGACCGCCGACGCAGGCAGGCCGAGGAAGAGGCGCGGCTGCACGCGGAGGCGGAGGAACGGCGCCTGGAGAAGCAGCGGAAGGCCGAGGAGGCGCTGGTCCGGGCCGAGGCGGAGCGGCGGCGGATCGCGGAGGCGGCGGCTGCGGCTGCCGCGACGGCTGCCGCAGCCTCGGCAGCGGCTTCGGCTTCGGCGGCGGCTTCCGCAACTGCCGCTGAGGGAGCGGGTACGGGTACCGGCTCGGCTTCCGGCGCGGGCGCAGATGCGGCTGGGGCTGGGTCTGGGTCTGGGGCTGCGAGGTCCGGTGCGGGTGCGGCGGAGGGCGGTCGGCCCGGCGGTTCCGATTCCGAGGTGACGGCCAAGCTGCAGAAGCCGCCGGTTCCTCCGGGGGCGGCCGACGAGACCGCGGTGTTGCCCAGGGTTCCTTCGGGTGCGGCGGACGAGACGGCTGTGCTGCGTCCTGTGACGCCGGGAGCGGCGGACGAGACCACGGTGTTGCCGCCGGTTCCTCCGGGGGCCGCCGACGAGACGGCTGTGCTGCCGCCCGTGCCTCCGGGCGCGGCCGATGAGACCGCGGTGCTGCCTGCCGTACGGGAGGACGGCGCGGGTCGGCGGGACAGCGTGCCCGTGGATCGTGTGCCACCGGGGTTCTTCCGGGACGAGCGGGCGGACGGACAGTCCGGGGCCGGTGAGGACCGTACGCGGGAACTGCCCCAGCTCGACGCCGATGGCACCCCGCGTCGGCGCCCGCGCTCCGACTGGGCGGAGGAGACTCCGCTGGACGACCTGCCGACGCTGGCCGACGAACTGTTCGGATCGCACGCGGACGATGACCGGGACGAGGGCCGGGGACGGGGCGGGCGACGCCGCTGAGGCGGGGCCGCTGCCGGTGGAAGCCCGTCGGCAGCGGGACCCGTCGGCATGGGAGACCCATTGGAAGTGGAGGTGGGGACCCAGTGCCACCCGGGACCCAGTGCCAGTGGAGACCCATTGTCAGTGGGGACCCGCACAATGGACTCCGCGTGGCAAGCCATGACGAAACGGCGTGCCGAAGAGGCATGACCGACGAGGCGTGACGGAAGGGCGGTGTTCCCGTGCCGGTGTGGGACGACCTGGTGGGCCAGGAGAAGGTGAGCGCGCAGCTGGAGGCCGCCGCGCGGGATGCCGACGCCCTGGTCACCGCCGTCGCCGCGGGCGCGCCCCAGCCCGACGCGTCGAAGATGACGCACGCCTGGCTCTTCACCGGCCCGCCCGGCTCCGGCCGGTCCACGGCGGCCCGCGCCTTCGCCGCCGCCCTGCAGTGCGTGAGCCCCGACCGTGCCCTGGGCGGAGTCCCCGGCTGCGGGTTCTGCGACGGCTGCCACACAAGTCTGACGGGCAATCACGCCGACGTGGACATCGTCCGTACAGATCTCCTCTCCATCGGCGTCAAGGAGACCCGCGCCCTGGTCCGGCGGGCCCAGCTGTCACCGGCTGTCGGACGCTGGCAGGTCATCGTCCTGGAGGACGCTGACCGCCTCACGGAGGGCGCGGGCAACGTGCTGCTCAAGGCCATCGAGGAACCCGCGCCGCGCACGGTGTGGCTGCTGTGTGCCCCGTCCATCGAGGACGTGCTGCCCACGATCCGCTCCCGCTGCCGTCTCCTCATCCTGCGTACCCCGCCGGTGGACGCGGTGGCCGACATCCTCATCCGCCGGGACGGTATCGAGCCGAACGTGGCGCACAGCGTGGCCAGGGCAACCCAGGGCCACATCGGCCGCGCCCGTCGGCTCGCCACGGACGCGCGGGCCCGGGAGCGTCGGGCCGCCGTCCTCAGGCTGCCGCTCCGTGTCGAGGACGTCGGCGGCTGTCTGAAGGCGGCCCAGGAGCTGATCGACTCGGCGTCGGAGGACGCCAAGCAGCTCGCCGAGGACGTCGACGTGAAGGAGACGGAGGAGCTGAAGCAGGCGATGGGCGCGGCCCAGGGCGGCCGGATGCCGCGCGGAACGGCGGGCGTGATGAAGGAGCTGGAGGATCGCCAGAAGCGCCGGAGAACGCGTACCCAGCGTGACACCCTCGACCTGGCCCTGATCGACCTCACCGGCTTCTACCGCGACGTTCTCGCCCTCCAGTTCGGTTCCCGTCTGGCGATCGCCAACACCGATGCCGAGGACACCCTGGAGCGCCTGGCCCGCGCCGGCTCACCCGCGTCGACGCTCCGCCGCATCGACGCGATCGCCGCGTGCCGCGAGGCCTTGGACCGCAACGTGGCACCGCTGCTGGCCGTGGAGGCGATGACGCTGGCGCTGAGAGCGGGCTGACGGCCGGCATCAGCAACTCGTGACGTGGCGGCGGGTAACCCGTACGAGTCATGTTGCGGACAGAGGGTATCCGGATGGTTTCGCAGGGTTACGCTCGCTGAATGCATATGAGGCGCACACCTCGTCAGACCTGGACATTGCTCGCGGTCGCCGCGCTGCTCGTCTCCGCCTGTTCCACGGGGAGTTCGACGAGTGCGGCGAGTTCGTCGGCCGCGCCGACCGGCCTCGCGTCGTACTACGCGCAGAAGCTGAGCTGGCGGTCGTGCGGTGTGCCCGGTTTCCAGTGCGCCACGATGAAGGCACCCCTGGACTACGCGGCTCCGGCCGAGGGCGACGTCCGACTCGCCGTCTCCCGCAAGAAGGCCACGGGCAAGGGCAGGCCGCTCGGCTCGCTGCTGGTGAACCCGGGCGGGCCGGGCGGTTCGGCGGTCGGGTACGTGCAGGCGTACGCCGGGATCGGCTACCCGGCCGAGATCCGCGCGCGCTACGACATGGTCGCGGTCGACCCGCGCGGGGTGGCGCGCAGCGAGCCCGTCGAGTGCCTCGACGGCCGCGGGATGGACGCGTACACGCAGACCGACACGACTCCCGACAACGAACGGGAGACGGACGAACTGGTCGGCGCGTACAAGAAGTTCGCGGAGGGCTGCGGCAGCAGTTCGCCCAACCTGCTGCGGCACGTGTCCACGGTGGAGGCGGCCCGGGACATGGACATCCTGCGGGCGGTGCTGGGCGACCGGCGGCTGACGTACGTGGGAGCGTCCTACGGAACGTTCCTCGGAGCGACGTACGCGGGGCTCTTCCCGGACCGTGTGGGCCGGCTGGTCCTGGACGGCGCGATGGACCCTTCCCTGCCCGCGCGCCGGCTCAACCTCGACCAGACGGCCGGCTTCGAGACGGCGTTCGACGCGTTCGCGAAGGACTGCGTACGGCAGCGGGACTGCCCGCTCGGGACGGAGGAGAGCAAGGTCGGCACGAACCTGAAGGCGTTCTTCGACCGCCTCGACACGGCGCCGATCCCGGCGGGTGACGCGGACGGCCGCCAACTGGGCGAGGCCCTCGCCACGACCGGCGTGATCGCCGCGATGTACGACGAGAGCACCTGGCCGCAACTGCGCGAGTCGCTGACCTCGGCGATGCGCGACAAGGACGGCGCGGGCCTGCTGCTCCTCTCCGACAGCTACTACGAGCGCGACGCCGACGGTCGCTACTCGAACCTGATGTTCGCCAACGCGGCCGTGAACTGCATCGACCTCCCGGCGGCGTACACCGGCCCCGACCAGGTGCGCGACGCACTGCCGTCCTTCGAGAAGGCGTCCCCCGTCTTCGGTGAGGTCATGGCCTGGGCCTCCCTGAGCTGCGCGTACTGGCCGGTGCGGCCTACGGGTGAGCCGCATCGCATCGAGGCGAAGGGTGCGGCCCCGATCGTGGTCGTCGGCACGACCCGCGACCCGGCGACCCCGTACCCCTGGGCCCAGTCGCTCTCCCGCCAACTCTCCTCCGCCCGCCTCCTGACCTACGAGGGCGACGGCCACACGGCGTACGGGCGGGGCAGCGACTGCGTCGACGACACGATCAACGCGTATCTGCTCCGGGGGACCCGTCCGGCGGCGGGGAAGCGGTGCTCGTAGCAGTGGGGCGAGCGCCGGTGCGGAGGGCTCAGGGGGTGTGCGGAGCACCTCCGAAAACTGTGTAGACTTGCCGACGTTGCTGATCGCACCATGGTGTGGACAGCGCGCCGCCTTAGCTCAGATGGCCAGAGCAACGCACTCGTAATGCGTAGGTCTCGGGTTCGAATCCCGAAGGCGGCTCTGAGGAACCCCAGGACTCACTCGCCGTGACCTGGGGTTTCTTGTTTTGGATGACCTTGTTATCGACCCAAGTTGTGCCTCTGGAGTCTGTGCATCGCAATGCGTGGGTCGGGCACTCCGCCAGTGGCCTGAGGTTGGACCTGGACCGACGGGGTGAAAATACGACTGTCTACGCGGCGATCGGAAGCGGCGGGACTGTCCGGTCCGGACAACTTCAGCTCCGACGCGGTCAGGTATCCGTCTGCGATGCCGTCGTATGAGAGATGGCGTCCTCCGGCTCGTAGCGGCCCTTCCTATTCGAGTTGGGCAAGGAGCCGGAGGTGCCCACGCATACCTGTGTTGATCCTGCACCGGTTTGTGCCGAACTGTGGCGGGCCACCGCGTCGACGGCCGTTGGCAGGAGCCGGTGCACGTCTTTCGCGCCGAAGCTAATGATGAAGGTCAGCCGTCCGGGCACGTCCTCTGGATTCAGTGCCGCCCGGCTCAGGGCGATGGCGTCTTCCGGTGACACGGTCGGCACCGGTCTGACACCGATGGGGGTTGTGCGCAGCCTGCGTGAGGCCGGCGTGGGCTCCACCCTGCTGGCGCGTCGGCTCTCCGATCACGATCCAGCCGCAGTAGGCGGATCCGCTGTACGTGCCGCGCGCGTCCTCCCGCACCAAGGACCGTTCGTAAGGCGTGAGCGGTGCGTGCGCTGTGGGGCGGTTCGCTCTAGAAATGCCCTTGATCCGGTAAAGGAAGTCCCATGCGTTTCCCTGGCCACTGCTGTACGGCATGGCCACATCATTTTCATAGCGGGCTCTGGGGAGAGCCTGGGGGGAGACAAGGGCATGACCAACCCTTGGTTCCGGCGGCTTCGTGCTGCCCGGACGCTCGGCGTGCTGCTCGGTGGCGCCGTCGTCCTGGGCTCGTTGCCCGCCGTCACCAGTCCGGCCGGTGCGGCCGGCAGCACACCGCCGGCCTCGGGCGAGGCGGCTGCGTTCGCACTGGCAGCCGAGACCGGCGAACCAGTGGAGATCATTCAGCAGCGCACAGAGGACGAACTCGTCTTCGCCAACCCAGACGGCTCGTTGACCAGTGAGACCAGCGTCCAGCCGCAGCGGGTGGAGCGTTCCGACGGCAGCTGGGTGAAGGCCGACGCGACCCTCGAACGTCGGCCGGACGGCACGTTCGGGCCGAAGGCCGCCGTCGTCGACCTGACCTTCGCGGCGGGCGGCTCGTCCGACTTCGTCACGCTCGGCGAGGAGGGCAAGTCCTTCACGCTGAGCTGGCCCACACCGCTGCCCGAGCCGGTCCTGAACGGGGACACCGCCGAGTACCGCGAGGTGCTGCCGGGCGTGGACCTGCTGGCCAGCGCCTCGGTCACCGGCTACTCGTACGTCCTGGAGGTGAAGACACCGGAGGCGGGCCGCAGTGAGGAGCTGGCCGCACTGCGGCTGCCCGTACGGTCGCAAGGCCTCGACCTCGGTACCGGCCCGACCGGCGGCCTCCAGGCCGTGGACGCCTCCGGCGAGCGGGTCTTCGGCGGTCAGGCACCCAAGATGTGGGATTCCGCGAACGCCGGGCTCCCCGCCGACGCCGTCCCCGCCTCGGGCACGGACACCCCGGCCCAGGAGGCTCCCGACGCGGGCGCGAAGGTCGTTGACATGACCCTCGACGTCTCCGCGACGGCCGTCACCGTCGAGCCGGACCGTGCCCTGCTCACCGCCGCCGACACCGACTTCCCGGTCTACATCGATCCCGAGGCCGGGATGTCGAAGAGCGAGTGGCTGTACGTGTCGAGCTCGCATCCGAGCACGGAGTTCCACAAGTTCAAGGACGAAGAGGGTGTCGGCCGCTGCTCGGCCAAGACCATAGGCGGCATCTACTACGTGTGCAGCGGCTCGCCGTACACGAACCGTATGTACTTCCAGTTCGCCACGAAGGGCTGGCAGAACCGCACCATCTCCAAGGCGGTCTTCGAGGTCTACGAGACCTTCTCCTTTTCCTGTACCAAGAGCGCCGTCAACCTGCACATGGTCGCCGAGGGCGGTGTCGACTCCGCCACGAACTGGAACAACAAGCCCAAGGACGGCGACCTGATGGTCGACAGGACCGTCGCGTACGGCCGGGGTGACAGCTGCAGCCCGGACGCGCCGGCGAGTTGGGTCGACTTCGCGGACAACGCCGACGAGAGCAACGAGAACCTCACTGCCTCCGTCCGTAAGAAGGCCGCAGGCGAGGACCCGATCGCCTTCTCGCTGCGTGCCGCCGACGAGGACGACCCCAACTCCTGGAAGCGGTTCCGGGGTGACAACGCCAAGCTCGTCCTCACGTACAACACCCGCCCGGACAAGCCCACCGGTGAGCGGCTGACCAACCCGGACGAGAAGACCTGCACCACCGACAACACCAAGCGGCCGTGGATCCGGGACGCGACCCCTCGCATGTCCGTCACCGGCACCGACGCCGACTCGCACACCGACGGCAGCGGCCAGAACCTGACCGCGGCGTTCCAGGTGTGGGACCAGGACACAAGTCGGCCCCTCGTCTACGAGGGCAAGGACGGACCGCAGAACGAGGGCAAGTTCGAGCGGGAGATCCCCGTCAGGGAGCTCAAGCACGGTGGCGGCTACCGCTGGCGAGCCCAGACCTACGACGGCTCCACCGGCAAGCTGAAGGACTCCGGGTACTCCGCGTGGTCCGACTGGTGCGAGTTCGTCGTGGACGTGGAGCGGCCCGACACCGAGCCGCACGTCGAGCCGGTGGCGACCGAAGCCGACCTCCCGGTTGGCACCAAGCGGCATTTCACCTTCTCCGCCAACGGCAACTCCGACTCGGTGTTCAAGAACGACGTCGAGTTCTACGAGTGGGACCTCGGCAACGACACTCCCACCCGCAAGGCTGACCCGACCGCTCTCGGCGGCACGGCGACCGTCGAGGTCGCTCCGAGCACCTTCGGACCGAACGTGCTCTACGTCCGCAGCGTGGACCGGGCCGGCAACCGGGGCCCGCTGGAGAAGTACTTCTTCACCGTCGACCGCGCCTGCGCCGACGTCCTCGCAGACACCTGCGCCGCCGCCGTCTACGGCCTCGACCAGACCTCCGGCGCTACCGCCCCCGACGGCTCCGGCCATAGCCGGGACCTGACGGTCAAGGGAGCCGACTGGGTCGCCGGCCACAACTCCGCGACCACCCCGGCCGACAGGGCGCTGCGTTTCAACGGCACCACCGACCACGCCACCGCCGTGTCCCCGGTCCACACCGGCCAGGCGTTCACCGTCTCGGCGTGGGTGCGGCCCACGTCGCTGGCCAAGAACATCTCGGTGATCAGCCAGGCGGGCAGCCAGGGCAACGGATTCAACCTCTACTACTCAACCGCCTACAAGCGCTGGATCTTCGGCCGCCACATCAGCGACACGGCGGACTCCGACCTCGTACGCGCCATGTCGGCGAGCGAGCGTCCCGCGACCGTGAACAAGTGGGTCCACCTGGCCGGTACGTACGACCCGGTGGCCCGGAGGTTCACGCTCTTCGTCGACGGCGAGGAGCAGGGCAGCGCCACCGTCACCGACGTCTGGAACGCCACGAAGGGTCTCAACATCGGCCGCGCCCAGTACGGCGCCGACTGGTCCGACCCCTTCGCGGGTGACATCGACGACGTGCGCCTCGTCCCCGGCCTGCTGTCGGGGACGGAGATCTTCCGGCTCGCGAACAACTGATGACCGCTGACCACCACTGACGACTCCTGACCAGAGCCGTCCACCTGGGTGCCCGGACCCTCGGGCACCCAGGGCACTTTTCCACACCCAAACGGGAGGGGGAGCGCGCATGCGCGCATCTCGCAGACACAGAACACACCCCTGGGCCAAAGCCCTCGGTGTCACCCTCACTTCAGCCCTGACCGTCACCCTGCTCCAGGGCACCCCGGCCCTCGGCGACGACCCCGACGATGCCCGGGAGCAGCGGCGCCCCAAGACCCAGGACGTCGTCTCCACCCCGGTTGTCGAACAGGACGGCCAGGCCACCCCGCTCAAGCACACCAAGGGGTATGGCAAAGCACTGAACCCCAAGGCCGCCTGGCCGAAGGCAGGAAGTGCGACCGTCGACCTGGCAGGCTCCGGCAAGCGGAGCGCGCGGTCGAGCGCGAAGGCCGGCTCGCTGCCGGTCCGCGTCGGCCCGGCCAAGGGCGTGACCCGCTCCGCGATGGCTGCCGCCACACCGACCCGTGCCAAGGTCGACGTCCTCAGCCACGCCGCCGCCCAGAAGGCGGGCATCGACGGCCTGCTGCTGAAGGTGACCCGCGCCGACAGCCGTACGTCGGCCACGAACGGCAGGGTCTCCGTGGAGGTCGACTACGCGGCCTTCGCCCAGGCCTACGGCGGCGACTGGGCCCAGCGGCTGCGGCTGGTCGAACTCCCCGCCTGCGCGCTGACCACGCCCACGGCGGACACGTGCCGGACCAGCACCCCGCTGAAGACCGACAACGACGTGCGCGCGCGGAAGCTCACCGCCGACGTGGCCGCGCTGTCGGCCGCCAAGGCCCCGCTGCTCGCCGTCGCGGCGGCGGCCTCCGGCGGTTCGGGCTCGTACACCGCGACCTCGCTGGCCCCCTCCGCCTCCTGGCAGGTAGCCGCGCAGACCGGCGGCTTCACCTGGCAGTACCCGCTGCGGGTGCCGCCGGCCGTCGCCGGACCCTCCCCGCAGCTCGGGCTCGGCTACAACTCCGCCTCCACGGACGGCCGTACGGCCTCCAGCAACAACCAGACCTCCTGGATCGGCGAGGGCTTCGACCTCAGCGCCGGCTACATCGAGCGTTCGTACCAGGCCTGCACGGAGGACGGCCACGACGACGCCGGGTCGCAGAAGTACGACCTGTGCTGGCACTCCGACAACGCCACCATGAACTTCGGCGGCCGGGCCGGTGAGCTGGTCAAGAAGGGCAAGGACCAGTGGCGTCTGAAGCAGGACGACGGCACCCTCATCGAGCGTAAGTACGACGGCTTCAACTCGGACAACAACGACGAGTACTGGGTCGTCACCACCACCGACGGCACCCGCTACCACTTCGGCAAAGGCAAGCGCGAGTCCGAGGCCGCCGACACAGAGAACACCGGCGCCACCCTCGAAGTCCCGGTATTCGGTGACGACAAGGACGAGCCCTGCCACGCGGACACCTTCAAGGACTCCCGCTGCCAGCAGGCCTGGCGCTGGAACCTCGACTACGTCGTCGACGTGCACGGCAACTCGATGACGTACTACTACGGCACCGAGACCAACAAGTACGACAGCGTGCGCGGCGACAAGGTCGTCCCCTACGACCGCGGCGGCTGGCTCAAGCGGATCGAGTACGGCGATCAGCAGGGCAAGGAGAACACCACCACCGCGCCCTCGCAGGTCGTCTTCGACGTCGCCGAGCGCTGCACGGGCGCGGTCGCCGACTGTGAGCCGGCCGACCTGAAGGAGTCCACGGCCAAGCGCTGGCCGGACGTGCCGTTCGAGCAGATCTGCACCTCCGACACCGAGTGCAAGGACCAGTGGTCCCCGACCTTCTTCTCCCGCAAGCGGCTGGCGAAGGTCACCACGCAGGTCCTGGGCTCCGACGGCAAGACGTACGGGGACGTCGACGAGTGGGACCTGGCGCACAAGTACCAGAGCGCCGACACCACGCACGCGCCGGCCCTGTGGCTGGAGTCGGTCACCCACTCCGGCAAGGACGGCGCGAACAAGCTCCCGAAGGTCACCTTCTACGAGCGCCAGGACGCCAACCGCGTCGACACCGGCTCCGACGACCGCCTGCCCATGTACAAGTGGCGCATCCGGGCCATCCAGTCGGAGACCGGCGGCACGATCTCGGTCAACTACAAGCCGACCGAGTGCACCCCGTCCAACCTCCCGACCCCCGAGACCAACACCAAGCGCTGCATGCCGTCCTTCTGGTCGAAGGAGGGCACGGTCGGGGAGAAGGAGGACTGGTTCCACAAGTTCGTCGTCGACACGGTGATCGAGGACGAGGTCACCGTCACCGGCCCCAACAAGGTCACGTCGTACGACTACTCGGGTGCCGCCTGGGCCTTCGACGACAGTGAGCTGGTCAAGACGAAGAAGAAGACCTGGAACCAGTGGCGCGGCTTCCGCTCGGTCACCATGAAGACCGGTGAGGCGGGCAGCAAACAGCTCCGCACGGAGACCACCTACCTCCAGGGCATGGACGGCGACCGGGAGAAGGAGTCCGGCGGCACCAAATCCGTCACGGTCACCGCCTCCGACGGCACGAAGGTCCGCGACGACAGCCGCCACCAGGGCTTCCTGCTGGAACAGCGCAGTTTCAACGGCGGTGCGGAGGTGACCGGTTCGGTCAGCACCCCGTGGAAGTCCGAGCCCACGGCGACGGAGGGCAAGGACGAGGCGAGCTTCGCCGCCGTCAAGGCGACGAAGACCCGCACGGCCCTCGACGACGGCAAGGTCCGCCGCGCCGCCATCGAGCACTTCTACGACTCGTACGGCATGCTCGTCCGCTCCTCCGACTCCGGCGACCTGGCGGTCGAGGACGACGACACCTGCACGACGAACGAGTACAACCGCAATACCGACGCGAACCTGCTGACCCTGCTCAAGCGCGTCACGGTGGTCCCGGTCAACTGCGACGACGGCGCGCCGACTTCGTACAAGGGTGAGGCGATCTCCGACGTCCGCACCTGGTACGACGACCGCGACACGTACGGCACCACGCCCACCAAGGGCGACGTGGTGCGCAGCGAGAAGGTCAAGGGGTACGCGGACGACGGCACCCCGCAGTTCGTGACGACGTCGACGGCCAGGTACGACGTTCACGGCCGTGTCGTGGAATCCGCCGACCAGGCGGGCAACACGACGAAGACGACGTACACGCCTGTAACGGGTGGGCCGGTCACGGGCATGAAGGTCGAGGACCCACTCGGCAACACCACGACCTCCACGGTCGACCGCCGCTGGGGCCTGGTCACGGCCACGGTCGACGCCAACAAGCAGCGCACAGACCTGGAGTACGACGCGCTGGGCCGCCTGCTGAAGGTCTGGCTCCCGGGCCGGGCCAAGGCGACGGACACGGCGAGCCTGGAATACGGCTACCTGGTCCGCAACAACGCGCCGGTGGTCACCACGACGAAGTCGCTGCTGCCGAACGGCTCGGTGGCCACCAGCCACCAGCTCAGCGATGGCCTGCTGAGGCCCCGTCAGACTCAGACCCCGGCCGCGAACTCGGGCCGCGTCATCACGACCACCGAGTACGACAGCCGTGGGCTGGCGGTGAAGGAGATCGGACCGTTCTACAACACGGCAGCCGTCGGTGCGACGTTCGTGAACGTGGTGGACGCCTCTGAGGGGACACCTCGGGAGACAGAGACGGTCTATGACGCGGCGGGCCGGGCGACGGACTCGATCTTCCGGGTCGCGGGCACCGAGAAGTGGCGCACGAAGACGGCGTACCACGGTGACCACACGACGGTCGACCCGCCGACCGGTGCCGCACCCACCGCGGAGTACACCGACGCCCAGGGGCAGACGACCAAGGTCCTGGAGTTCAAAGCGAACTCGCCGACGGGAGCGGCGGACATCACGTCCTACGACTACGACGCGGCGGGCCGCCTCGCCGAGGTCAAGGATCAGTCGGGCAACCTCTGGTCGTACGACTACGACGTACGCGGCCGTCAGACCATGTCCGTCGACCCGGACGCGGGCACGACGTGGATGACGTACAACGACCTCGACCAGATGAGGACGGTCCGCAACCAGCGTGAGGTCACCCTCACCTACTCCTACGACAAGCTGGGCCGGAAGCGCTCGGTCCACAACGGTGACAAGAAACTGACGACCTGGGAGTACGACAGCGCCACCGTCCCGAATGGCAAGGGCCGTCTTGTCTCGGCCACCAAGTGGGTGGGTGACGACGCTTACACGAAGTCGGTCGACGCCTACGACGTGGCGGGCCGCCCGACGAAGACGTCGGTGAAGATCCCCGCTTCCGCGAGTACGGGCAAGCTGGCCGGCACCTACTCCTCGACGGCGTCGTACAAGGCGGACGGTTCGATCGACGACGTCGGCCTTCCGGCGGCCGGTGGGCTCCCGGCGGAGACGATCACCACGGGCTATACGGCGACCGGTCTGCCGTCCTTCACCCTGGGCGACTCGACGGACTACGCCCGCGAGACCCGGTACTCCAACTACGGCGAGATGCTTCAGCTCACGCTGGGCACTGCCAGCGCCGACAAGTACACCTGGCTCACCAACACCTACGAAGAGGGCACCCGGCGCCTGGAGCGCGCCCGTATCGACCGGGAGATCGTCAAGACCCCCGACTCCGACATCACCTACGGCTACGACGCCGTCGGCAACATCCTGGGGATTGCCGACGCACCCGAAGGCAAGACGGCGGACGTCCAGTGCTTCACCTACGACTATCTGCGCCGCCTGACCGACGCGTGGACCCAGACGGCCACCACCTGCGCCCCCAGCGCCGGTGAGGCGACCGTCGGAGGCCCGGCACCGTACCGGCACTCATACGCGTACGACGCCGCGGGCAACCGCACCGGCGAGGTCCGCCACGCCACCGGCTCGACTGGCGACGCGGCGATCACTCAATCGACGACGTATGTGCCGAAGGCGCAGGACATCAAGGGCGGTACACATGTGCATGCCCTGAAGTCGGCGGAAGTCCGCACGGTCATGCTGGGTTCGGGTGGCTCGTCGGCGAAGGAGGTGACGGCGGCCCAGTCCTTCGCGTACGACGAGGTGGGCAATACCGTCCGCCGCACGAAGGCGGCGACGGATCTCTTCCCGGCGGTCGACCAGAAGCTGGACTGGGACGAGGAAGGCCGTCTGAGCGCGGTCACCCCGTACCTGTCCGGCGACGCCCTGGACGAGGCAAGCAAGACCTCGTACGTGTACGGCCCGGACGGAAGCCGCCTGCTCCGCAAGGAGAAGGGCGCCGTCACGCTGTACCTGGGCAGCCAGGAGATCCGCCTCGACACCGCCAAGAACGCCCTGTCGGGCACGCGTTACTACTCCCACGCCGGGCAGCGGATCGCGGTACGTACGACTGCCGGGGTGACCTGGTTGGTCGGCGGCCAGAACGGCACGGCCGAGATCGCGATCAAGGCGGCGGACTCGGCGGTCACACAGCGCCGTACCCTCCCCTTCGGCGAGGTGCGGGGTGCCAAGCCGACGGCAGGCGCGTGGCCGGGTGACAAGTCCTTCGTGGGCGGCACGGCCGACGCGACGACGGGTCTGATCCAGCTCGGCGCCCGCGCATACGACCCGGCGACCGGGCGTTTCGTCTCCGTCGACCCCATGCTCAACGTCGGGGACCCGCAACACCTCAACGCCTACGCGTATGGCCGTAACAACCCGCTCGCCTTCCCGGACCCGACGGGCCTGTACTGGGGCGAGTCCTGGATCAGCCCGATCGGTCACGGTGCCCTCGACGTCGTGGGCCTGGTCCCCGGTTTCGGCGAGCCTGCCGACCTGCTCAACGGCGTCTGGTACACGGCCGAGGGCAACTACATCGACGCGGGCCTGTCCTATGCCTCGACGATCCCGATCGCGGGCTATGCGGCCACGGCGGCGAAGGGCGCACGGTATGTCAACAAAGCGGTGGACGCCGTCGACATGGCGAGCGATGCCACCAAGGCCGCCAAGAAGACCGAGGACGCGGTCGACGCGGCCGACAACGTCACCCCGCCGGTCACCCCGAAGCCGAAGGAGAAGCCCGCCCCCGCTCCGCCGGCCAAGGCCAAGGAGGCACCCGAGGTCAAGAAGGGCGACTCCGGCGGCAAGAAGGGCGACGGGGCGGAGAGCAAGTCCGACACCGGTGGTGGCAAGGATGCCGACGCGCCCGCCCAAGGTGGTTCGTGCAAGACGGACAACAGCTTCATCCCTGGGACGCTGGTCCTGATGGCGGACGGCTCGACCAAGCCGATCGAGGATGTCGAGCTGGGCGACAAGGTCCTGGCCACGGACCCCGAGACCGGTGAGACGACCACGGAGACGGTCACCGCCGAGATCAAGGGCGAAGGTGTCAAGCACCTGGTGGAGCTCACCGTCGACACGGACGGCTCCGAGGGCACGGCGACGGACACGATCACTGCGACGGATGGGCACCCCTTCTGGGTTCCCGAACTTGGCGAGTGGGTCGATGCCACCGAGTTGAGGAACGGCCAGTGGCTGCGCACCAGCGCGGGCACTCTGGTTCAGATCACGGGGGTGGAGCGCTGGACCAGCGGATCGGCCACGGTTCACAACCTGACCGTCAGTGACGCCCACACTTACTACGTGCTGGCCGGCGCCACGCCACTCCTCGTTCACAACTGTGGTGGACTTGCCGATGCGACGGACCTGGACCTGAGCACGGCGGCGCTGCGGCCCATCCCGCCAAAGGGCGGCAAGCCCTTCCAATATGAGTACCATGCGACCGAGGCGGGAAGGGCTTTGCAGAAACACACCGACCCGGTCAAGCGGACCGCGGACCACGTGGCCAAGTACGCTCCGTTCCTCAACGGAGCCAACCGTCTGACCGACAAGGGCGCAGTGAACAGAGGCGGCATGGAGTTGCTGGGTGAACTTCTGGGTAACCCGGGCGCTTCCAGGACCATCAGTTCTGCCTCGGCCCATTACGGCGGATCAGTGCTCGAAATCATGGATTCCGCTACCGGTCGCGGTGCCCGATGGAGCATGCGCGGTGGCGGAATACAGTTCGAGGGATGGCTATGAGGAAATTTTCTGTTCGGGGCCGCGAGTTCGCTGCTTTGATCATCTTGAGCGACCATGACGACTATGAGTCGATGGAAGTCGTTGAGATGATCAACGGGGTGAGGGGTGAACTCCTCCTTGAATTTCGGTTCGACAGCGACTCCGCACGCCTGAGCTTCGTTCGTCCTGAGGTCGAAATCCCGCTGCTCAGAGCCTCGTTGGAAGTATTTCGAGAGGAGTTTTTGGAGCCGAGGCGGGCGGGAGGTCTGCCTTGCCCGCCTTGGTAGGAAGGACGCCTCCAGTCGATCGCGGGTCCCGTGCCACCGCTGGTGAACTCCACCAGAGGCGTCGGTAACGCCGGCAAGAAGCCCCGCCAGGTGCTGCGCCCTGGCGGGGCTTCTGCGTGAGGTGGCGGCAGTAACTTCTGCTGTCTTTGCCTGACGCGTTCCTCTACTTCACCAGAGGGACCGGACCGGCTCGCGGGCGACGCTGTGTGTGGGAGAGGGGGCAGGTTCCTGGAATGGGGTGAGGAGATCAAGAGATCGATCTTCCCTGTCGGCGTGCACGACGAGGGGCAATTCTTCTTCGGCGTCGACGAACGAGGGTGAGAGAAATGGCCGAGAGTGAGGTTCCCGAGGCCGAGATGCGCCTCGTGGGGACCCTCGTCGAGGGAGAGGCCACGGCGGTTTTCCGCTGGGGAGTCATCGTGGACCTGGGCCTGCCATGGGACGGCCTCATCGACGTCCTCTATATCGAGGATGACGACAACTACCAGGTGGGCGACCGCGTGTCCTGCTACCTGGACGACTTCGACGAGATGAAGAACAAGTTCATCCTGAGACCCCCAGGACAGGTGCCTGTCGCGGAACGCCTGCGCAGGCTTGAGGAGCAGCGAGGTCTCTCCTCCTGACCTTCCGGACAACGGCGATCGCCGTGTCAGTGGTATCAACTCCTACCCCTTGAGAGTGATGAAACAGTGACCAGTGGTGAGGTGAGCGAAACCGAGATGGGCCTCATGGGGACTCTCGTCGAGGGAGAGGCCACGGCGGTTTTCCGCTGGGGAGTCATCGTGGACCTGGGCCTGCCATGGGACGGCCTCATCGACGTCCTCTATATCGAGGATGACGACAACTACCAGGTGGGCGACCGCGTGTCCTGCTACCTGGACGACTTCGACGAGATGAAGCGCAAGTTCATCCTGAGACCCCCAGGACAGGTGCCTGTCGCGGAACGCCTGCGCCGGATCAGGGAACAGCGGGATCTCTCCTCCTGACCTTCCGGACAGGGGCGGTCGCCGGGGAGCCATCTGTGACGAGCTCCCCGGCGACCGCCGTGACGCCGACCTGCTGCTGGATGAACGAGCTGAGGAAGGGAGAACCACTTGTAGAGGATCGACAACGCTCCTGATCGTCCTGCCAGCCCTCTGGACAGATGAGTCTGCGCGCTCGGGGCGCTCTTTCTGGCGGCACCTCAGTAATTCCGCCGGTGGACAGCCGGTGGACAGCCGGTGGACAGACGCCTTTGGACGGTGCAACACGAAGGAGCACCGGTCAACCTGCCGCACGTGCTCTGATCAGTACAAACGTCACCGTGTCGGCGACGGGTGAATCGTGACCCTCTGACGGCGGATCAAAACTGACCCACTTCGTGGTCTTCTGACCAACCTGATCTTGATCGAAGGTCAGGAGAAGAGGGTGATTTCCGTGGAGGACTGGGCAGAGATCCGCAGGCTGCACCGGGCCGAGCAGATGCCGATCCGGGCGATCGCCCGGCAGCTGGGCATCTCGAAGAACACCGTGAAGCGGGCCCTGGCCACGAACCGGCCGCCGGTCTACTCCCGGCCGGCCAAGGGCTCGGCGGTCGACGCGGTCGAGCCGCAGATCCGGGAACTGCTGAAGCAGGCCCCGACGATGCCGGCGACCGTGATCGCCGAACGGATCGGCTGGGACCGTGGCATGACCGTCCTCAAAGAACGCGTACGAGAGCTGCGGCCCGCCTATCTGCCCGTCGATCCGGTCTCACGCACCACCTATCAGCCCGGCGAGCTGGCCCAGTGCGACCTGTGGTTCCCACCCGTCGACATACCGCTCGGCTACGGCCAGTCCGGCCACCCGCCGGTGCTCGTGATGGTGTCCGGCTACTCACGGATCATCACGGCGCGGATGCTGCCCACCCGCACCACCGGCGACCTGATCGACGGCCACTGGAAGCTTCTGACCGGCTGGAACGCGGTCCCACGGATGCTGGTCTGGGACAACGAGGCCGGCATCGGCCGCGGCAAGGTGACCGGCGACTTCGCCGCGTTCGCGGGCCTGCTCGCCACCCGGATCCACCTCTGCCGACCCCGCGACCCAGAAGCGAAAGGGCTGGTGGAGAGGGCCAACGGCTACCTGGAGACCAGCTTCCTGCCCGGCCGCACCTTCACCGGCCCCGACGACTTCAACACCCAGCTGACCACCTGGCTGGCCATCGCCAACCGACGCCAGCACCGCACCCTCGGAGCCCGCCCCATCGACCGGTGGGAAGCCGACCGGGCCCAGATGCTCGCCCTGCCGCCCGTCGACCCGCCGCGCTGGTGGCGCTTCGCCACCCGCATCGGCCGCGACCACTACATCCGCGTCGACACCTGCGACTACTCCGTGCACCCCCTGGCCATCGGCAAGAAAGTCCAGGTCCGCACCGACACCGACGAAGTCATCGTGACCCTCACACCCGGCGGGGCGGAAGTCGCCCGCCATCCACGCTGCTGGGCCAAGCAGCAGACCATCACCGACCCGGTCCATGCCCGCGCCGCCGCCGTTCTGCGCGGCGACTACCGCCACCACCAAGCCTCCCAGGCCCAGGCCGCCCGCCGGCCAGGCGCCGCCACCGCAAGCGATCTCGTCGAGGTCGAACAACGCCAACTCGACTCCTACGACCGCATGTTCACCCTCATCGAGGGCGGCGGCCAGGCCGATGATCCGGAGGTCTCCTGATGCCCGCCACCACCAAGACCACCGCCCCGGCGGGGCCCCGCACCGGCCGTCAGACCGCCGCCGACCTGTCCTTCCTGGCCCGGGCGATGAAAGCCCCGGCCCTGCTGGACGCCGCCGAACGCCTGGCCGAACGAGCCCTGAAGGAGACCTGGACACACACCGAGTTCCTCGTCGCCTGCCTCCAGCGGGAGGTCTCCGCCCGCGAGTCCCACGGCGGCGAGGCCCGCATCCGCACCGCACGCTTCCCCGCGATCAAGACCATCGAGGAACTCGACATCACCCATCTGCGCGGCATAACGCGCCAACAACTCGCCCATCTGGGCACGTTGGACTTCATCACCGGCAAGGAGAACGCCGTTTTCCTCGGACCGCCGGGGACCGGGAAGACACACCTGGCGATCGGACTCGCGGTCCGCGCCTGCCAGGCCGGCCACCGGGTCGCGTTCGCCACCGCCGCCGAATGGGTCGACCGCCTGGCCGCCGCCCACCACGCCGGACACCTCCAGGCCGAGCTCACCAAACTGTCCCGCTATCCGCTGATCGTCGTCGACGAGGTCGGCTACATCCCCTTCGAATCCGAGGCCGCGAACCTGTTCTTCCAACTGGTCTCGAACCGATACGAGAGAGCGAGTGTGATCGTCACGAGCAACAAACCCTTCGGACGCTGGGGCGAGGTCTTCGGCGACGAGACCGTGGCCGCCGCCATGATCGACCGCCTCGTCCACCACGCCGAGGTCCACTCCCTCAAAGGCGACTCCTACCGCATGCGCGGACGCCAACTCGGACGCGTCCCCACCGCCACACACGACACCGACTGAACACCGGCAACCAGACCCGGTGGGTCAGAACTCGACCGCCCACACCGGGTCAGGATTCAACCGCCGCCGACACACCGGACAGTACGACGGAACATCACGTAACACGAACGCTCATGGTCTCGTAATGCATAGGCCTCGGGTTCGAATCCCGAAGGCGGCTCCGAGAAACCCCAGGACTCACTCGCCGTGACCTGGGGCTTTTGCTTTTTGAGGTCTGGTGGCAGGGCGGGTCTTGATCCGCCGCATGCTCGACAGCTCACCTCATGCTCAAGCTGTAGCTCGCGATCTCCCTGTCGCCGCCTCCCCACGGTCCGAGGCCCGCCGTTCAGTCGGGCCTCGGGCCGTGGCGTGTCAGAGCCAGCCCAGGCGAACGGCTTCGGCGCCGGCCTGGAAGCGGCTCTGGGCGTTGAGTCTCTTGAGCATGTCCGCCATCAGCCGGCGGACCGTGCGGATGGAGACGCCCAGCTTGCGTGCGATGCCCTCGTCGGTGAAACCGTCCTCCAGCATCTTCAGGATCGTCAGATCGCGGTCGCTGGGCCCCTCGCAGTCGAGGACCGGGACGTCGCCGAGCGGGGTGGCGCGGTCCCAGACGAGGTCGAACAGGTCGTTGAGGGCCGCGACCACGCTGGAGAGGTGGATGACGAACGCGCCCTCCTGGCTGGCTTCCCGGTTCACCGGAATGACGGCGATGGAGCGGTCGCACAGGATCAGGCGCATGGGCAGCGAGGGGACCGTACGCGTCTGGCCTCCCCGCGCCGTGAACCATGTGGCGTACTCCACCGTGGGGTGGTCGTTGCGCACGCTGTCCAGGTGGACCGTCTGCATGCGCACGCCACGTGCCAGCGTGTTCTCGTCCAGGGGACGAGCCGCCTCCAGCGCTCCCGGGCTCAGCGTGCCACAGGGCATGAAGGCCCGGACCTCGGAGGTGGCGCTCCGGGCGAGTTCCTGGAGACGGATGCGGACGCTGTCCAGACCCTCCAGCCGTTCCAGGCCCGGCGCTCCCGCCTGGAGACGCAGCGCGGCGTACTCGGCGGCCAGTGCCGCCACTGTCGACCGGTCACGGGAGAGCTTGGCCCGCTGCTCGTCGAGCTCGGCCTCCCTGCGCTCGAAGAAGGGCTTGAGTTCGATCTCGGGGTTGGTGGGGAAGAAACGATCGGCCTCCGCGCTGGGGCGCAGCAGGGACATCGACGCGAGCCGGTCGAGTGCCGCGCGGATCTCGTCCTCCGGCAGGCCGAGGTACTGTTGTACATCGCCTATGTTCCAGCCCGGATGGAGCAGAAGTGTGCGGTAGACGTGCTGATCCCTCGTGGCCAGCCCGGTGCTTTCCAGCATTGCTGTATTCCCCCATTCCCGCGGCGAATCGAGTGCCGCGGTTCCGCCGCATCATACTGTCCGTCATGTTCTGATCAACATGAGTGATCGATTCCTCACATGCGTGACGCCCCATGTGGCGCCGCATGGGGTGCGGTGGTCGTCCCGCGGTTATAACGACGCGGTGGCATATCCATGTCATGTCCGCATGAGGTCGAGCCCGCGGACTGTCCAGGAGCCCTCAGATGCGTATGTTCTTCGCATGTACGCCATCAAGGTTGTCCTTCAGCCGGATCGGCAGGCCGCCTCTGGAGCCGCGCAGCAGCTCTGGGGCATGGCATCCGAACGGATCCGGAGTGATGCGCAGCCGGGGGTGGAACACGTCAGCCTCGTCCCCAGCCCGCCCTTGTTGATGGCCATGACCTTCGTGACGGCCGCCAACCTGCTGGAGGCCGAGAAGGTGGCCGCCGGCGCCTGGGCGGAGTGGCTCGGCCGGACCTGGTTCGCGGGCTGGCGGCTGATCTCCTGCACGGCGGATCTGACGCTCGGCGTGTGGGCGGCGTCACAAGACCCCTTCCAGCCGGACGGCGGTGGGTCCGGGGCCGGTTGAGCCGGCCCCGTGCGCCCTCGACCGTCACGGGGACGCCGGGCCGGTGACCGGCGCCTCCGTCGGCCGTCGCGCGCTCTCGACCGCCACGGCCGCCGTGCGCTCAGCGCTTCCTCAACGCGGGGGCGGGAGAAATCCTTCTTTCACGAACGCGTGAACCTGCGCGGCGAAATACTCCCTGTTCATCTCCGGAAGGCTGATGCCGCGCTTCGACAGCACGTCCCAGGTGCTTTCCGCGTCGAACGAGGGGGTGGCATCCCTCATTCCGAGCGTTTCCTCCGGTGAGATGAGGGAGAGCAGCGGAAAGGCCGCGTTGGTTTCGTCCTGTGCCAGCGTGTCCCGCCAGGCCGTCAACGAGGTTTCCGTGATCCGGTACCCGAGGCCGCACAGCCAGTTCACCGCTGTCGCCAGCTTGAGATTCCGGCCGCCGGCCAGATGGAAGGTGCCGGAGGCCGCTTCCGGCATGAGTGACAGTTCGACCACGCCCTTGCCGACGACGTCGACCGGGACGAGATCGAAGTCGGTCTCCGGGGAGGCCGGCGCCAGTTCGGCCTCGACGCACCCTTTCAGCAGGAGCCAGAGATAGTCGGACGGCTGGCACAGACCGTGGGCCGTGTCACCGGCGATGCGGGTAGGACGGTAGATCGAGACCGGGAGCCCGCGTCCTCTCGCCTCTTCCAGCAACATCTCGGCAGCCCATTTGCTCTGCGCGTACCCGTTCCACAGAGTGGCCGCGGGCGGGAGGGGGTCTTCCGGACGGATGTGTGTGCGGCCGGCCAGGTCGCCCGCGTACACGCCCACGGTGGAAATGTGGTGCAGGGGCACCGACCGGAAGGAGGCGGCGAGGCGCAGCATCTCGGCCGTGCCGCGCACGTTCGCGTTCTTCAACTGCCGATACGACTGGGTGAGGTTGACGCTCGCTCCGGCGTGGTAGACCGCGTCCATGTGACGGCTCAGGCGGGTGAAGGTGTCCTCGGACAGGCCCAGTCGGGGCTGAGCCAGGTCGCCGGGGACCGCCACGACGCGCTCGGTGAAGGTGTCGTCCCACAGTCGGTAGTGCTCGAGTGCCGCGCGTATCCGCTTCGTTCCCGAACCGGTTCCACTCGCCCGCACCAGGCAGTGCACGGTGGCCGGGGTGGCGGTGAGCAACTGGCTTAGCAGGAAGGCTCCCAGGAAGCCCGTCGCCCCGCTCAGGAGTACGTGTCCGGGCTCGCGTGCGACCCGTACGACGGTGGCTGTGGGTGTGATCGTGGGGTCGAGTCCGGCGTCCGGCAGCGGATCGGGCGGGACCGGCGGTGCGTCGTCGGCCAGAACTCCCGCCAAGCGCGCGACCGTCGGAGCGGCGAACACCGATCCGAGGGTGAGCTGGACCCCCCACTCCTCGCGGATCCTGAGCAGCAGTCGGACGGCCAGGACCGAATTGCCGCCCAGAGCGAAGAAGTCGTCGTCCGGCCCGATACGGTCGGCTCCCAGGAGTTCGCTCCAGAGCGCCGCCACTCGGCGCTCCGTGGCGTCGAGGCCGGGTGTGGCAGCCTCCGCGGCGGAGCGCCGGTCGCGAGGTGCCGGTGGCCGCAGGGCGGCGCGGTCCACTTTGCCGCTGGGGGTCAGGGGGAAGGCGGGCACCGCGAGGCACACGGAGGGAACCAGGTGCTCGGGAAGCCGGCTCCGCAGGGTGCGGCGCAGTTCCCGCGTGTCGGGGGCGGCACCGCCGGCGGGTATGTAGTGGGCTGTCAGCCGTTTGGCGTGGACGACGGTGGCGTCGACCGTCACGACGGCGTCGGCGACGCCGGGGACCGATTTCATCACGGCCTCGACTTCGCCGCATTCCACTCGGTGGCCGCGGATCTTCACCTGTCCGTCTCGGCGTCCCGCGAATTCGATCTTGCCGTCGGGCCGGAACCTCCCCAGGTCGCCACTGCGGTACAGGCGGCCGGTGCCGGGATCGTGGGGGTCCTGGACGAACTGTTGGCGTGATGCGTCGGGACGTGCCAGGTATCCGGTCGCGACGCTTTCTCCCCCGATGCAGATCTCTCCCACCGCTCCGGGAGGAAGGAGCCGGAGCCGGTCGTCGAGGACACGTATTCGAGCTCCGGGCACCGGGCGGCCGATGCTCGGGCGGTCCGGCCATGCGGAGGGGTCGCCGCAGAGGCGTTCGGCGGTGACCACGTGGGTCTCGGTGGGACCGTACTGGTTCTCCAGCGAGGCACTGGTGCGGTGTGTGAAGAAGTCCCTGATCGCCGGGGTGACGAACAACTGCTCGCCGGCGCAGATCACTTCGCGCAGGGACGGCCCGTGCCAGTCGCCGACGGCGGCGTACTCGGCGATCTGCTGGAGGGCCACATAGGGAAGGAAGAGGCGTTCGACCGCCGCTGTCCGGATCAGCGCGAGCAGTCGGGCCGGGTCGCGTCGCACCTCGTTGTCGACGAGCACGAGGGTGCCGCCTGCCGCCCAGGTACTGAACAGTTCCTGGAAGGCGACGTCGAAGCTGAGCGGCGCGAACTGGGCGGTCGTGGCTCCCCGCGCGGACCGGCGGGACTGCCACTGGACGAGGTTGGCCAGCGACCGGTGGGGCATCACGACGCCCTTGGGCCGGCCCGTCGACCCGGACGTGTAAAGGAGATAGGCCGGGTCTTCCGGGTGAACGTCCGGCAGGCCCGGTCGGGGGCCGGGTGCCGTCGGCCGGTGTTCGTCCAGCAGCAGTGGGGGCACGTCCGGCAGCAGGGTGATGTGGTGCTGGAGCCGACTGCTGGTCAGGACGGCGCCGCAGCGGCTGTCGCGGAGCATGAACGTGATCCGCTCGGCGGGATAGGCCGGGTCGAGGGGCACGCAGCAGCAACCGGCCTTCAGCACGGCCAGGACCGCGATCGGCAGTCGGACCGTCCGTTCCAGCAGAATGCCGACGCGGTCACCGGGGTGCGCCACGGTCAGCAGGTGCGCGGCCAGCGCGTCGGATTCGGCTTCGAGCTGTGCGTAGGTGAGGTGTTCGCGACCGTGGACGACCGCCGGCAGATCGGGTGCCGACCGGGCGGACCGGTCCACGACGAGGTGGGCCGGTGACGGGGTCCCTCTCGGGGTCGGTCCGTCCGCCCAGGTGTCGAGCAGCGACCGGTCGGCGGCGGTGGTCACCGCGAGGTCTCCCACCGCGCGGGCCGGGTCGTCCGCCGCGTCGAGCAACAACAGCCGCAGGCGTTCGGCCAGTTGGCGGGCGGTGGCGGGGGAGAAGAGGTCCTCGGCGTACTCCAGCCGCCCGCGCCAGCCGTCGCGTTGCGGGATCAGGTGGAAGAAGACGTCGAACTTCGCAGTCCCGTCGTGCGGGTAGAGCCGCTCGGCCTGCGCGCCGGGCAGGGACAGTCCCGGAGCGGGTGCGTCGTCCACGGTCAGGACGACTTGGAAGAGGGGGAGACGAGAACGGCTGCGCTGCGCTCCCGTCTGCTGGACCAGCATGGTGTAGGGCACGTTCTTGTGCGCGGTGACGGAGCGGACCGTCTCCTTCGTGTGCAGGACGAGTTCACCGAACGACCGCGTCGGATCGACGGTCTGCCGCAGTGGCATGACGTCCGTCAGGCAGGCGATCATCGGTTCCAGCTCGGGGCCGTCACGTCGCGACACCGGGGTTCCCAGGACGACGTCCTGCTGACCGTGCCTGGCGAGCAGGGCGGTGACGGCGGCGGCGTACACGACGAACGGTGTGGCCTTGAACCGCCGGCCGAGGCCTCGCAGTCGGCGCGTGAGATCCGCGTCGAGAGTGAACTCGACCAGACCGCCGCGGTGGCCGGGAACCTCGGGGCGGGGGTGATCCAGGGGAAAGGTCGACTCCGACGGCGCGTCGGCCAGGGCGGGCTTCCAGTAGGCGTCGACGACTTCCCGCGGACCCGCTGACGTTCGCTGTCGCAGTGCCCACGGACCGAACTGGAGGGGCGGTTCGGGGCGTTCGGGGGCGCGTTCCGTCAGTGCCGCGCGGTAGAGGTCGCTGAACTCCTCGTCGAGCAGGTGCAGAGCCCATCCGTCGACGACCGCGTGGTGGACGGCCACCGCCAGCACGGCATCCCGTTCGCCGACCTCCAGCAGGCAGGCGCGCAGCAGCGGAGGCTTCTCCAGCGGGAGGGGCCGGGACACCACCTCACGTATCGCCGCCTCCAGGTCCGCGGGGGACACCCGGCGCCGGGTGAGGGGCACCGGCATGGGGGGCAGGACCTCCTGGCGGGCCCGGTTTCCGTGGATGTGGAGTCGGCTGCGCAGGGATTCGTGCCGGCGCACGATGCCGGTCAGGGCCTGCTGCGCGGCAGCCGCGCTGAAGTCGCCCCGGATGCGGTGGACCCACGATTCCACGTACAGCCCGGTGCTGTCGCCGACGGCGTCGGTGAGCCAGATCGACTCCTGCTCGTACGACATCGGGTAGGTGACTGTGGAGGGCCCGGGGTGTGCTTGCCCGGGGAGGCTGGTGGTCATCACGAGTTCCTGTTCACGGTGCTGGTGGTGACGGGGGCGGCCAGATACGCCCGCAGGGCCGCGTGGTCGATCTTTCCGTTCGCGGTGAGGGGGAGTTCCGGCACCGGGCGGGCCACGTGCGGTACGAGGTGGGCGGGAAGCAGTGTCGCCAGCTCGCTGCGGAGTGCGGACGGCCGCAGATCCCGGCCGCCGGGGCCGGGTGCCGGGTCGACGGTGTAGAACACGGCCAGTCGGGTGCCGCTTCCGAGGTGGTCCGCGATGGCCGCGACGACGCAGTCGCGCACGCCGGGGATGCTCCGGCCCGTCTCCTCGATCTCCTCGGGGTCGACGCGGTGGCCCGCGATCTTCATCTGGCGATCGGACCGGCCGCGGAAGTGGAGCACGCCCCGGTGGTCCGTCCGCCCGAGGTCGCCGGTCCGGTAGATCCTCGTCGGACGGCTCCCGATCGGGACGACGGGAAAGCTGCGGGCGCTGAGCTCGGGGGCTCCCAGATACTCCCGTGCCAGACCGTCGCCCGAGACGCAGATCTCCCCCGTCGCGCCGGGAGCCACCGGCGTGTTCCCGGACAGGACGTGGATCTCCGTACCCGGTATCGCGGTGCCCAGCGGGATGCCGTCCGGGGCCGCGCAGTCACCGGCGGTGACCCTGTGGACGGAGGCGAACACGCAACTCTCCACCGGGCCGTAGCAGTTGGTCAGAGGCAGGTCGGGGTACGCGGTCAGGAAACGGCGGGCCGGACCGGCCAACAGGCGTTCGCCACCGGTGAGTACGTCGCTCAGCCCCTGGAAGGCTCCGAGGTCCTCCTCCACGAACAGGTGGAACAGGGACGTGGTCAGGAAGACGGTGCTGACGTCGGCCTCGCGCACCAGGGCGCGGAGCGTGTACGGAAGCAGGCGGGCGGACGGGACCACGACGCAGGTTCCCCCCGCGGTGAGCGTCCCCCACACCTCCAGCGAGAAGGCGTCCCAGGAGACCGGCGCAGCCTGTGCCGTGACGCGTCCGGGCCCCGACCAGAGGGCCGTCGTCGGTGTCAGTCGCGTGGTCGCCCGATGCGGCGAGACCACGGCCTTGGGCCGGCCGGACGTACCCGAGGTGAAGAAGACCGTGGCCGGATCGCCCGGTGCTACGTCGATACGCGGAAGGACGTCCGAACAGGTGCCGGCCGGCCGTCTCGGCGGGCCGGCCGGAGGCGCCCAGGTGGGCGACGAGGCACCCGGCAGCGGATCGTGGGTGACGACCAGGGGCGGATCGATGAGGTCCAGCAGGGCGCGTACGCGGGCCTGTGGCCAACGGACGTCCAACGCGGCATAGGCGGCCCCGCACTTGAGAATCCCGAGCAGTACGGCGACGAGCTGTGCCGACCGCGGCAGGACGACCGGGATCAGGCGTCCCGGGCCGGCACCTCGTTCACGCAATCGCAGTGCGAGAACTCCGGACGCGGCGTCGAGGTCCGCGTAGCTGATGCGTTCGTCCCCGTCGACCAGGGCGACGGCGTCCGGGGTGTGCCGCGCGTGGTAGCTCACCGCCTCGTGGATCAGGGCCATTTCTTTCGTCGCCTGATTCGCGGTCACTTGTTCTTCCGGGCGGCCACCTCGTCGGCGAACTGGCCGATCGTGTCGCTGTCGATCAGCACCTCGGGGGCGATCTCCACACCCGTCTCCTTGTGAATGCGGATACAGATCCGCATGGCTGTCAGCGACGAGCCGCCGAAATCGTGGAAACTGTCCGCAGCCGTGACGGGACCGGCCCGCAGCGCCTCCTCCACGACACCGACGACCCAGGGCTTGACGGCCCTTTCGGGCAGGCCTGTTGAGATGAACATTGGATTGCTCCTGAAGGTTCTTTGAGTTTCGGGACGGGAAACCGAGTGGGCGGCCGAGGCGTGACCGCGGAAGAACGGGGGAGCCCGGGCTCCAATGGCGAAGATATGCGCAGGGCCCGGTCGGCGGAGCCTGCTGGGCCGGGCCGCTTGAGGTCATGACACCCAACGGTCAGCAGCGCGTCCGGTGCCCCCGGCTGGCCGCTGTAGGCCATGTCCGCCACCTGCCATCGGTGATCGCTGGCACGGGGCCCGCTCTCAAGCCAGGCTTTGGCGAGTCGACCGGAACTGCCTTCCCCACGAAGGCGGGAGGCCTCCGGAACGACGCAACTCCCTCTCGATGACATCGAGTTCCCGTCCGTGCTGCGTCGAAACGCCCGAAAACTGCGAGGTTGAAATGAGTCTTTTTATCAAGAAGGCCTTCGGAGTGACGCTCCTCTCCGTGCTTTTCAGTCTTCCGGTGATTTCCGCCGCGCAGGCGACCGAGGCCGGTTCCACGACCGGTCACGAAGTGTCCGTTCAGGACACCACGCCGTCGGCGCCCGACAACTGGGCGTGGGACTGAGCCTGTTGACTCCACTCGGGTGCATTCCCCGCAATCGGTCGACGTGCTGTTCATCGAGAAAGGACCCCAGCTTGAGAGTGAGGCGTGATGTCGAATTTCCTCGACGGCCCGAACGGGCATTTCTTCGTGATGGTGAACGCCGGGCCGGTATTCGGTCTGGCCCGAGTTCGCTCAGGTGCCGGCCGGCGTCCTGCGTCGAGTTCGTCAACGCGCACCGGACGGCAGGCGAACGCTGAGCCTGGTCGCCCGCACGGCGCGGACCGCATCGGCCGCGAAGGCATCCGCCCGATGAGCGCCACCGGCCCCGCGCGGCAGGCCGTCTCGCAGGCACGTCTCGATGCCATGTCCCCCACGGAGCGTGCGCTTCTCGCCGAGCGCCTCGCCGGTACGTCCTACGGCGACATCGACTGGCCCGCCTTCCCCCACCCCACGGTCGTCGGCAGCGCCGTACCGGACGATGCGGCGAACCTGCCCAGGACGCCTTCCTCGCACTCGGCGGGCATTCGCTGCCGGCGGCACAGGCCGTCGCCCGGCTGCCGTACTTCGGCGTCGTCCGCCAACCGCCGGTGCAAGGAGGGCTGGGCCGCGCGCGGTTCCGGCTGAGCGCCGTCGACCCGTTGGTCGCACTGCTCGACCGGATGCCCGAAGAGGGCTCCGTCCCGGCCCGCGGTCACGCCCCGATCCGGGTGGCCCCGGACACGCCCACCGTGCTGGACGCGGTCGGCGTGCCGGCACCGTCGGAGGTGCCGGCCGGCGTCCGGCACGGACATCGATCGGTTTCGGAGAAGCTCCGAATTCACCGCTCCGGCCGGTTCCATTCATCCACCACGGTCAATACCTCCTTCAGCGTTGCGACCATCGCGTCCGGGACCGCGTCCCGCGCGACCAGTTCGTTTTCCGGAATGCTGCTGTGCGGCACCAGAATGGTTCGCATTCCGGCCTGCTGAGCCCCGTACACGTCCTCGAAGGCCCGGTCCCCGACGAATGCGCAGGACCGCGCCGACACCGCGCCCAGCTTCGCCATCACCGCCGCGAAGATGTCCGGGTGCGGCTTGGTCCACGCCACCTCGCTGGAATAGACGGTGGCGTCGACATGGCCGAGCACCCCGTCCCGCTCGAAGATCTCGTCGTGCCAGTCGGCGGGCCACAGGGTGTTGGAGAGCACGCCGATGCCCAGGCCCCGCTCGCGCAGTCCCTCCAACATCTCCGGGGCCTGCGGGTCGATCAGGGTGTGCGCCTCCCAGGCCTGCCGGTAGGCCGACAGGGCCCGTGGTGTGGGCGTCACCCCGGCGTGCTCGAAGACCTCGTCGAGCCGGGCCGAGCACTGCGTCTCGCGACAGCGCGCCATCAGCTCCCCCTCGGCCCGCAACAGCCTCTCGCCCACCTCGGTGGCCTCCCGCGCGCCGACCCCGTCCAGGGAGACCGCGGTCTCCCGCCAGATGCCTGGCAGGTCCACCGTGTGCCAGGGGGTGAGGGTGCCCGCCCAGTCGAAGATCACGTACTGGACGGTCATGCCGCCTCCTTCACGCTCGTGTTCCCGTACGCCGACTGCCGCACGGCGATCTGCAACAGCACCAGGCCCGCCACGCACACCCCCAGCAGACAGGGGCCCACGGCCCACCAGCCGTCGACCGCCGTCACCGCGAGCCCGACCAGGGGCGGTGTGGCCAGTGCTCCGATACTTCCCAGCTGGGCCACCAGGCCGTTGGCGGCCCCGAGGTCGGAGGTGGCGCGTACGGCCAGCGGCACCGCCGCGAACACGGTGGCCACCACCAGTTCGTTGGCGAGCGCGATGATCAGCGCGCTGCCCACCGACAGCCCGAGTCCCCCCGCCCCGGCGAAGGCGGCGAACGCCCCGGCCGGCATCAACAGAGCGACCAGGAACAGGTACGTCACCCGGACGCCCCGTACCAGCAGCCAGCTCGCCAGGAAGCCGCCGGCCACCCCGGCCAGCGACACCACCCCGGTGAGGGTGCCGGCCGACTCGGTGGAGAGGCCGAACTCCTCGTGCAGATAGGTGGGGTAGAGGGTGACGAAGGCGACGATCGACCCGCTGACGGTCGCGAATCCGGCGCCCAGCGAGACGGGACGCGCGAGCCGCCGTACCCGCGCCGCCCGGTCCTGGCTCCCCGGCCCCGTCGCGTCTGTGCGCGCCGCAACCGGTACCGCCGGCAGCCGGGTGGCACCCGCCGCGACCACGAGCGTCGCCGCCGCGGCCACCGTCAGCCACCCGCGCCAGTCGAGCCATGCGGACAGCACCCCGCCCGCGAAGGAGCCGAGCGCCAGGCCCACCGGCATGAACGTCCCCCAGATCGCCAGCGCCCCGGTCAGCCGCTTGCCGTCACCCAGCGCGAACAGCAGCACGGGCGCGACGATCACCACGACGACGTACCCCACGCTCTCCGCCAGCCTGCCGCCCAGCATCGCGGCGAAGCTGTCGGCCCGGGCGCACAGCAGTCCGGCGAGACCCATCACCACCAGCCCCGCGACCAGCATGCGGTGCGGTGGCAGCGGCCGGAGCAGATAGCTGACGAACAGGCCGAGGACGGCGGCGACCGCGGTCACCAGCGAGGTGAGCAGCGCGACTTGGGCCAGGGAAAGAGAGAGATCCGCGCGCAGCGCCACAGATATCGGCGTCATTTTCCCCATACTTGTGGCGGCGAAGACACCGGCCAGATAAATTAGGCAGAACTTCCACCGGAACGCGCGCGTCTCGCGCCTTTCGAGTTCTTCCGAGGTCGATTGCATTCCCCCGCCCCGCTTGGCGACGTCGATCTCCTCTGCCATCAATCCCTTTCCTCTCTCTTCGATATCCGGGGGTCATTCTGTGGGGTGCGACGTGCTCGTGCTGGGTTCGCTCGTGGTGGACCGCAAGTACTTCGCCGCCGGCACCCTGGGCGGGGTCGAACTCTGGGGCGTGCAGCGGCACTACGGCGGCGTCGGCCGTAACCTCGGGGTCAACGCGGCCCGGCTCGGCGCCCGCGCGGTCTTCGCCGGGCTGTCCGGGTTCGGGCAGGACGCCGCGGACATCGAAGCGGACCTCACCGGCCTGGGCGTAGGGCTCCATGTGTTGCGCACCGCCGACGGGACGGGCCGCTGGGACGTCCTGCTCGACGCGGAAGGACGGCAGATCACCTCCCGGATAACGCTGCCCGACCCGGCCGCGGCCAAGTCCCTCGCCGGAGCCTCCCTCGCCCGGGCCGTCGCGGTGGCGAAGGCCGTGGTCGCCGAGGGTGGGCTCGACGAGGACCTGCTCACCTGGGTGTCGCGGGAGGCCAGGAAGAACGGCACACCGATGTGCTGTCTGCCCACCCGGCAACGGGACTTCGGCCCGCGCGCCCATCTGCTGCCGCTGTACGACGTGCTGCTGCTCAACGTCCGCGAGGCCGAGGCACTCACCGGACGGCGGGCCACCCCGGCCGAGCAGGCGCTCCGGCTGCTCGGGCTCGGGCCCCGCGTGGTCGTGGTGACCGCGGGTGCGGCCGGCGCCACCGTCGTCTCCGCCGAGCAGCCGGTGCCGCTGACCCTGCCCGCCGAGGCCGGGCCGTGCGCCGACGACACCGGGGCCGGCGACGCCCTGGCGTCCGCGTTCGTCGTCCACCTCGTGAGGGGCGCGAGCCCCGGGGAGGCATTGGCTCTGGGGCTGCGTGCGGCGCGGCTCACGATCGGCTGCCGGCAGAGCACCTGCCGGGCCCTGGCTGCGGATCCGGCGCTCACGGAGCACCGCACCGGGCGGTGGACGCCACCCGGTGCGCGTGCATCGTGACACCGTCCGCGGCCAGCGCCCGGGCGATGGTCTCCTCGTCGTAGGAGGCGAGTCCGGCATCGGTGAGGATCTGCAGATCCGTGGAGTGCATGTCGATCTCGCCGATCCGGGCCTGCCGGATCGCGCCGACGTTGTCCCCGGCGAATCCGGGCGGCGGCGCGTACTCGCCGTCGGCCAGGAAGGCGAACATCAGCAGGTGGTAGCCCCCCTGCTCCCAGGTGCCGGTGAACTCGTAGACGGCGAACAGCGAACAGGAGCGCACGGCGATACCGGTCTCCTCACGCGCCTCCCGCAGCGCCGCGGCCTCGGCCGGCTCGCCCGGCTCGATGCCGCCCCCGGGCAGCAGCCAGTTGTTCGCGTACGGCCCCTTGAGCTGGCGGATGAAGGTCACGGTGCCGCCCGGCCCGGGGATCACCAACAGGGCCGCGGGCAGCGCTCGCGCGAATCGATCCATCGTCGTGCAGTCCTCACTCGGTGCGGTGTCGGTGCCCGGTTCAGTACTCGGTCGGCCAGCCGTCCGGTGGGATCACCAGGGCCAGTCCGATCCGTTCCCCCTCCACCCGGCCCTTGCGGTAGTAGGGCTCGGTCCGGGTGGTGAAGCCGTAAGTGGCCAGTGCCTGACCCGGGTTGGCGAGGTCGGGGCCGCAGATGACCACCTTGGAGCGTACGTCGAAGGCCATCGCCTCGCGCACCAGTTCCTGGCTCGGCGCGTCCGTTTCGATGTACGCCACGAATTCGCCCCGCGCCCTGACCGAGTAGTGCACGGACCTGATCGGATACCCGAGGCCCTGCAGATGGGCGTACATCAGGTACTCGTTCTGGAAGCTCATCAGGGTCAGCCCCGACCGGGCTCCTGCCACGATCGTCGGCCACGGCGCGCCCGGCGTGGCGGACACTCCGGTGACGGTGAGCACGTTGCTGCGCCGCGCTTCGGCGTAGTAGCCCTTGAACTCGCCGAACGGCCCCTCGACCTCGTCCCGCTCCTCGACGAACCCGGTGACGACATGGGTGGCGTCGTCCGGCACCGGCGGAAAACCGCCCACGCCCAGCGAGCGGCCGAGGAGCCGCGCCGCGATGTCGTAGTCGTCGCCCTCGGCCGGCAGCCGCGAGGCGGCCACCACGGTCACCGCCGGGTCGGCGCCGAGGAACAGCGAGATCGGCATGGGGCGGCCGGTCTCCAGCCAGGCGAGCAGATTGCGGTGCCCGTCGGTGCGCGGGTCCAGGAAGATCCGCGCCTTGTCGGGGCCGACCACCTGGGTGCGGTAGAAGCCCAGGTTGACGCCGCTGCCGTCGGGCCGCGTGGTCACGCCGACCCCGGCCGTGATGTACGGCCCCGCGTCGGCGGGCCGGTGCTGGAGGATCGGCAGATCGTCCAGCAGCCCGGGCAACTCCCGCCGCGTCACGGCAGGCCGCTCGGCGGTGCCGTGTGACGGGACGGGCCCGGCGAGCCGCCGGGACATCTCCGGAAGGTGCTTCTCCTCCGTCGTGCCCAACGCGGCCAGGAGCACCTCCCTCGGATACGGGTGGCACAGCACCCGGGTACCCGGCCGCTCGGCGATGTCCGTGAACACCACCGTCGGCCGGGCCCCGTGCTCCTTCTCGATCCCGGCGAGTGTCTGCGCCGCCTCGACGCGGCTGCTGATCCGCCGGTCGTACGTGTACAGGTCGACGGCGTCGTAGCAGCCGGGCAACCCGAGCGTGCCCGCGTCCGCGGACCGGGTCAGTCCGCTGCCCGGGAAGCCGCCGCCCGGTCCGCGGCGCCTCACCGGCGCACCCGTGCCCCGGCCGGGAACGGACGGCAGTCGTCCGTGGTCTCCCGGGCCGTCTCCCAGGGGAAGACGATCCAGTCGTCGATGACCGCGGGGCAGTGATCCGGCTCGTAGCCGCTGCGGTGGTTGCGTACGACCGCGGCGAACCGCACGTCCTGCCGGGCGACCCCGGCGTCGGCCAGGAACTCCAGGACCGTGTCGGCGGTCGTGCCCGTACCCACGATGTCGTCGACGACCAGCACCTTGTCGCCGGCGCCCAGTCCGACGGGTAGCGGGCCGTCGATGACCGGGCGCTGCTTGGCGGCGTACCGGCTGTCGTCGGCCGTGCGGCGCACCCGCACGGTGTGCATCACCGGCACGTCCAGCGCGCAGGTCAGATATCCGCCCGCGGCGAGCCCGCCGCGGGCCACGGCGAGCACGGCGTCCGGCACGAAGCCCGCGGCCCGTACCTCTTCGGCGATGTCCTCCAGCAGTTGCCCGAAGGTCGCCATGTCGAGGAGGTAGGGACCCTGCCGGGTCCACATGCCGGGCTGCTCGCCCGCCACGGCGTCCTGCGCGGTGGTCTGCGTCCCGCTCATCCCGCCACCGCCTTCGCGGCGTGGTCGGTGTCGATCTGCACCGACCGCTCACGGGCGTGCGGAACGTTCTCCGCGCGGCCGGCGGCCGTCACCCGGACGAACTCGGCCTGCGCGCGGAAGGCGCCCAGGTCGCGGGCGCCCGAGTAGCTCATCGCGGACTGCACACCACCGACCAGCTGGCGCAGCGTCCGCGACAGCGGCCCGGAGGCGGGGAAGGTCGCCTCGACACCCTCCGGGACGTAGTCGTCCAGCTCCTCCTGGGTGACCGTGCCACCGGCCGCCCTGCGCAGGGTGAGCTCCATGCCGAGTGAGACGAAGCCGTTGCTGACCCGGTAGTGCCGGCCGTCCCGTTCCACCGGGGTGGCCGCGCTTTCGTCGGCGCCCGCGAGCGCCGAGCCCAGCATCACGGCGTGGGCCCCGGCCGCGAGCGCCTTGGCGATGTCACCGGCCTGCCGGATGCCGCCGTCGGCGATGATCGTCACGCCGGCCTCCGCCGCCGCGTCGGCACAGTCCATGACGGCGGTGAGCTGCGGCACGCCGGTGCCCGCGACCAGCCGCGTGGTGCACACACCGCCCGGCCCGATCCCCACCTTCACCGACTGGGCGCCGGCCGCCGCCAGGTCCCGTACGCCCTCCGCCGTGGCCACGTTGCCCGCGATGAGCGGCGTGCCGGGGTAGGTGGAGCGCAGTTCCTTGACGGTGTCGATGACCTGGTCGCTGTGCCCGTGCGCGACATCCACCAGCAGGACGTCCGCGCCGTGCGCGACCAGTTGGGCCGCGCGCTCGCGCCAGTCGCCGGTGACGCCCACGGCCGCACCGGCCAGCAGCCGCCCCGCGGCGTCGAGCGTGGGACTCTCGCCCTGCTCACCGTCGACCCGTACGGCCTTGACCGCGTCCAGCTGGGCGACCTGCTGCTCGACGGTCTGCATCCGGTGCAGGATGCCGAGGCCGCCCCGCTGTGCCATCGCCGCCGCCATCCGGTCGCCGGTGCACCACTGGGTGTTGGCCGAGACGACCGGCACCCTCAGGGTCAGCCCGGGCAGCAGCTCGCTGCTGGTGTCGGCCTGCCGCCTGCTGGTCAGCGAGGTGCGCCGGGGTACGAACAGGACGTCGTCGAAGCTCAGTCCGGTCCGCCTGGGTTCGGAGATCCGCATGCCGTGTCCTCTCCTCAGCAGTTGCGGTCGTTGGTGAGTGCGATGAGCTCGCTGCGCAGCGCCGCGTCCTTGAACGCGCCCCGCCACACGGCGGTGGTCATGGTGGCGGGCGTCCGGATGCCGCGCATCCCCATGCACAGGTGCTCGCCACGTCCGACGACCGCCACGTCGGGGGAGCCGGTGAGCCGCTCGACGTCGTCGCAGATCTGCTGCGACAGCTGTTCCTGCGACTGCAGCTTGTGCGCGTGCTGGTGCGCGATCCGGGCGAACTTGCTGAGGCCCAGCATCTTCTGCCGCGGCAGATAGCCGATGGTGAACCGGCAGGAGAACGGCAGCAGGTGGTGCTCGCACAGCGACCACACGCTGATGCCGGAGACGGCGACCAGGCTGCCGCTGGCCGTGGTCTCGAAGAGGGTGTCCACGGTCCCGGGGTCGTACCCGGTGAACTCGCGCCACCAGCGTGCGTAACGGGCCGGCGTCTCCTGGAGCCCCTCACGGTCGGGATCCTCGCCGATCGCCACCAGCAGTTGGCGGGCGATCGACTCCAACGGGTCCTTGTCCTCCCCTTCCAACAGCGCCAGATCCTCGGTCAACACTTCGATGCTGCTGCTCACTCAGACACCCCGCTTGCTTCCCCACACGTTGACATGCAGTCGTCCGGACAGATTCCACTTACGTGCCGTCACTTCATCGGCGAGCGTGCGCATTCCCGCGTCGATCTCCTCGGGGGACTGACCCCTGGGCATGACCCACACGTTCTTGAGATCGAACCGGCGCACCAGTTCGTCGACCTCCGCCAGATCGGCGGTGTCACCGCAGACGAACTTGAAGGAGACCTCCGGCAGTCGGGCGAACCGCCGCAGAGCCTGCGCGACGATGCGCCGCTCCTCGGCGACCCCCGAGTGCGCGAGCTTCGGAGACACGTTGAACCGGGCCCCGGTCGCCACCAGCGCGTCGCTCGGCTCCACGGTGCCGTTGGTCTCGAACTCGACCGCCACCCGGTGTTCCCGGAGGGCCCGGATCACGGGCAGTACCCGGTCCTGCTGGCTGAGCGGTTCACCGCCCGAGACGACGATCAGGTCGACACCGAAGCCGAGCAGCCGCTCGGTGACCTCGGTGACGGTCAGCGCGTGCAGCTCGTCCGCCGCACGGTAGGCGATGCCGCTGTCCGACTCGCCCTTCCAGTCCCACGTGTACGGTGTGTCGCACCAGCGGCAGGTCAGGTTGCAACCGCCGAGACGCAGAAACGCACACGACCTTCCGGTGGAAGGTCCTTCGCCCTGTACGGCGCTAGGTGGGTCCGAACATCTCGTTCACCACGAGCTTCGGAACCGCCATCTTCACCACCCCCTTGAGCCCGACCGGGCTCGTCGATCCGGAACGGTGTCCGGGTAGTAGTGCGGGAACTCGTGCGGGAACTCGTCCGGTGATCCGGTCGGGTACGCGGTCAGTCGGTGGGACCGGCGGGCCGGTACGTCGCCCAGGTCCTGGGCGTTTCGGAGACCCGCACGGCGGTCAGCTCCGGGAAGTCCGCAGACCACGTCCGGTAGATCCACATGGCAAGGTGCTCGGCCGTCGGATTCACCTCGGGCAGCAGGTCGTTGAGATGACGGTGATCGACGGTGTCGTCGATCCACTTCTTGACGACGCCCAGTTCGCCGTAGTCGCGCACGAAGCCGACGTCGGCCAACAGGTCGGCGTGCCCGCTCAGTTCGAGCATCACGACGTAGTTGTGGCCGTGCAGCCGGCCGCACTGGTGGTCCGGTGGAAGGCCGGACAGTTGATGGCTCGCGGAGAAGTGGAACTCCTTGGTGATGGACAGCAAGGTCCGGGTCCTCTCTTCCATGGTGCTCGGATGGTGTCGAGTACCTGCACAGATCCTGGAGGCTGCGAAGGTTCGGTGTCATGACGTGTCGGTGGCAGGTGACTGCCATGACCGCCAGTGGCCAGACGCGGAGCGCCCTCAGGCGGTCCGTCGGCCGGGCCGCGGGATCCGCCGTGGCCGCGGAGGCCGACTCGGCCAGGGCCCGGCCGCATGCTGCGGGGCGGGGCTCATCGGGCCGCCTTCGGGGTGCGGGCCGGGCGGGTGGCGGCCAGTTCGGTGAGCGCCTTGCGGTCGAGCTTGCCCGAGCCTGTGAGCGGCAGGGCGTCCACGACCTGGTAGCGGTCGGGGACCATGTAGCGCGGCAGGACGGTCTGGGCGTACCCGCGCAGTTCGGCGGCGGGCTTGGCGGGCGCGTTCTCGGCGACGACGACGCAGGCGACGAAGAAGGTGGCCCCGGCCGCGGTGGTGATCACCGTGACGGCGGCGTCCTTGACGAGGTCGTGGCCGCGCAGCGCCGCCTCCACCTCGCCGAGTTCGATGCGGTAGCCGCGCAGCTTGATCTGCTGGTCGTTGCGGCCGAGGTACTCGAAGGAGCCGTCGGGCAGACGGCGGGCGAGGTCGCCGGTGCGGTAGTAGCGGTCGGGTCCGTCGGGTCCGTCGAGGGTGACGAAGCGCTCGGCGGTGAGATCGGGGCGGCCGAGGTAGCCGTCGGCGACGCCCGGGCCGGCGATGAGCAGTTCGCCGCTCTCACCGTCGGGCAGGGGCCGAAGGTCGGCGTCGCGGATCTCCAGGCGCAGATGCGGCAGTCCGGCGCCGATCGGCGAGCGCACCGGACCGTCGAAGTCGGCGTCGGACAGGGCGCGGTGGGTGGCGTAGACGGTGGTCTCGGTGGGGCCGTACATGTTGACGGCCGTGGGCGCGCTGCCCGGGTAGGCCTTCAGGAAGGCGGCGACCACGTCGAGGTCGATGGCCTCGCCTGCGAACACCAGGTAGCGCAAGGAGAGTTCGGGGCGGCCGGCCTCCTCGTACGCCATGGCGAGGGAGCGGAAGACGGACGGCACCTGGCCGAGGACGCTGACCCGTTCGGCGCCGAGCAGCGCGAGGAAGTCGGCCGGGGACTGGGCGATGCGCAGGGGGACGGTCACGGCGGTGGCGCCGGTGGCCATGGAGGCCCAGAACTCCCAGACGGAGACGTCGAAGCTGAACGAGTGGAACAGCGCCCACCGGTCGTCCGCGGTCACGTCGAACAGCGGCAGCGCGGCCCGCAGCAGGGCGAGGACCTGGCGGTGGCCGACGACGCAGCCCTTCGGGTTGCCGGTGGAGCCGGAGGTGTAGATGACGTAGGCGGGCTCGTCGCCGGTCGACTCGTGGGCGGGTATGGGGAGTTCGGCTTCCCCGTCGCCGTGCGGCGACAGGACGGCGACCGTGTCGAGGCCGCGCTCGACCGCCTGCTCGCGGTCGCCCACGACGGTGGTGACCCCGGCGTCGGCGATCATGTACCGAAGCCGTTCGCCCGGGTAGGACGGGTCCAGCGGCACATAGGCGGCGCCCGCCTTCATGACGCCGAGGATGCCCACGGGGATGTCGGCCGAGCGCTCCAGGAGCAGGCCGACCAGGTCGCCGGGGCGGACGCCGGTGTGGGCGAGGCGGGCGGCGAGCCGGTCGGAGGCGCGGTCGAGTTCGGCGTAGGTGAGGGTGCGGCCGTCGTCGATCACCGCGATCGTGTCGGGCTGTTCGGCGGCCACCAGCCGGAAGAGGCCGGGCAGCGAGCGCACGGCGTCGAGCCGGGCCATGGCGGGGGTCGTGGTCATGTGGGGTGTCGTTCCCTTCGGGTCGGAACGTCGGGATGCCGGAACTGTTCGTACTTCTGCGAGCCCGTCGGGGCAGGGATCAGGCGGCGGTGCGGACGAGGTCCGCGAAGGTCTTCGCCAGGGCCTCCGCCGCGGTCGGATCCAGCGCGTCGGCGCGGGAGTTGACGACCAGGCGCAGTCCGCCGTCGGCCCGGGGCCAGACCTCGGTCTGGATCTCGGCGGGGATGCCCGGATAGGGCAGCCGGTGGAAGGCGGTGGTGAGGCCCGTCAGGGGTAGTTCGGCGGTGCTGTTGTCCTGGAGCGCGAACACCGTCTGGAAGAGCGGACTGCGGTTACTGCGGGGCGGGTTGACCAGACGGACGGCCTCGGTGAAGCCGATGTCCTGGCAGGCGAACGCCTCCCGCACCAGCCGCCCGGCCGCGACGGCACGCGCCGCGCCACCGCCACCACCGCCGTCGCCGAGGGCCGCGCCCCGCAGCCGTACGCACACCATCCCGATGTGGCAGCCGACGGCGGTCTCCAGCAGCGGGTCCACACGCTGTGCGACGGGCACGCCGACGCCGAAGTCGTCCTGCCCGGTCAGATCGGCGAGCGCCCGACCGTACAGCGAGAGCAGCACCGCGAACCGGGTGAGCCCGGCGTCCGACGCGATCCTGTCGACGCCGGCGGCCTCGGTGGCCGTCAACGCGACCTCGGTACGCAGGACTTCGGGTCCGGCGGGGGTCCGGGGCACGGGCAGCCGCAGCTCCGGGACGCCGGTGAGCGCGGCCGTCAGCCGCTCCCGCTGCGCGGCCAGGTCGGCGGCCCGCTCGTGGCGGGTGCGCACCGCCCACACCTGCGCGGCCGTCGGGGCCGGCGTCCAGGCGGGGACGGACCGGTCCAGGCGGGCGTTGTACGCGGTGGCCAGGTCGGCGGCGAGCACGGACTCGGACCAGCCGTCGAAGGCGATGTGGTGCACGGCGTACCCGAGGACGGTGGTCCGGGTGCCGGCGACCGGTCCGAGCACCGCCTGCCAGACGACGGACTCCGCCGGGTCGAGGGGGGCCGCGAGTGCTTCCCGTACGGCGGTGAGGGCGGCCTCGGTCGAGGCCGCGGGCGGCAACTCGACCGGCTGCGGCGGCGGTTGGTCCGAGGGGACGGCGAAGGCGCGGGCCTTGTGGGTGCGGTACGCGGAGCGCAGCGCGTGGTGCCGGGCGTGCACGTCGGCCAGGGCGCCGGTGAGCGCCGTACGGTCCAGGTCGCCGTCGATCGTCCAGGCCGCGAGGCAGTGGCCGGCGCGGTCGTCCGGCTCCAGCAGATGGCGGATCAGGAACCCCGACTGCACGGACGTGAGCGGCACCTCGTCCGGTGCCTGCTCGGCGGTCGGCGCGTCTTCCTCACCGGCCGGTTCTGCCAGCCGGGCGCCGAGGGCGGCGGCCGTGGGGTGTTCGAAGAGCACGGCCAGCGGTACGGGGCGGCCGAGCCGCGCGCTCAGCCGGGCGCACACCCGTCCGGCGCCCAGCGAGGTGCCGCCGAGCGCGGTGAACTCGGCGTCGACGGGCACGGAGGTCCGGCCGAGGACGTCGGCGAAGACGGCGGTGACGAGGTCGAGGTGCGGGTCGCCGCTCGTCGGCGGGGACGACGGTTCCACCGCCGGAGCGGATGCGGTGAGGGCGGACGCGGTCGGGGTGGTCTCCTCGCCCGGCAACAGGTCCAGCAGGGCGCGTTCGTCGAGTTTGGCGTTGGCGGTCAGCGGCAGGTCGTCGACGCTCAGCAGATGTTCGGGGCGGTGGTAGGAGACCAGGGCCGCGCGTACGGTCTCCAGCGCCCCGTCGAGCGGGTCGCCCGGCCGCGCCGGGAGGCAGAAGGCGGCCAGGCCGCGGCAGGCGCCCGCCTCGTCGCGCAGGGCGAGTACGGTGGCGCGCCGCACGGCGGGCAGCAGGGCCTCGATCTGCCGCTCCACCTCGGCCGGTTCGACCCGGTGCCCGCGGATCTTGACCTGCCGGTCGGCGCGGCCGAGGTAGCGCAGCAGACCGTCCTCGTCCCAGGCGGCCAGGTCGCCGGTGCGGTAGACGCGCACGGGGGCGCCCTCGATGGTGACCTCGGTGAACTTCTCTGCGGTCAGCTCGGGGCGGCCGAGGTAGCGCAGCGCGAGTCCGTGGCCGGCGATGCACAGTTCGCCGGTCTCGCCGACGGCGCAGACGCGGTCGCCGTCGAGGATGTGCACCTGGGTGTCGGGAACGGGCCGGCCGATCGGGATCCCGCCCGGCCGCCCGCAGTCCTCGGGCCGGATGCGGTGCGTGGTCGCGAAGACGGTGCTCTCCACCGGGCCGTAGCCGTTGATCAGGGCGATGCCGGGGTGACGGTCGAGGAAGCGGCGGACGTGCGGTACGGAGAGGCGCTCGCCGCCGGTCATGACCTGGCGTATCCCCGTGAACGCGTCCGGGTCCTCGTCGACGATCATGTTGAAGAGGCTCGCGGTCAGCCAGACCGTGTCGACGCCGTGCCGCGCCACACCGGCGCGCAGGGCGCCGGGGGAGAGGTAGGGCTCCGGTACGACGACGGAGGTGCCGCCGTTGAGGAGCACCGACCACAGCTCCAGCGAGTAGCCGTCCCACGGCACCGGAGCGGCCTGTGGCACCGCCGTGTCCGCGGTGAACCGGGCGAAGCCGTCGGGGCGGAACAGCCGTACGGTCGCCCGGTGCGGGGTGAGGACGCCCTTGGGTCGGCCGGTGGTGCCGGAGGTGAAGAACACGCAGCAGGGATCGTCGCCGGTGACGGCGACGGCCCGGAACCCGGCACCGGCGGCCTCTCCGTCGACAGCGGTGAGCCCACCCTCCGGAGGCGTCCAGCGCATGACCGCCTCACCCGGGACGGCGCCCCCGTCCACCGTGTCCACCAGCACCCGCGCGTCGGTCTGTTCGAGCACGTCCTGCACGCGGGCGGCCGGCCAGGCGCCGTCGACCAGGGCATAGGCGGCACCGAGCTTGAGCACGGCGAGCACGGTGGCGACCAGCTCCGCGCCGCGCGGCAGCCGTACCGGCACGAGGTCGCCGCGGCGTACCCCGAGGGCGGCGAGCCGGACGGCGTACGCGGTGGAGGCCCGGTCCAGAAGGCCGTAGGTGATGCTCCGCCCGCCCTCGACGAGACACACCGCGTCGGGGGTGGCGGCAGCGATCGCGGCCACGATGCCGTGTACGGACTCACCCCGCGGATAGGGGTGGGCGGTGCGGTTCCAGCGCGGGTCGGGTTGCATACGTCCTCACACTCGGGGGTCGGGGCGGCCGGGTGGGGCCGAGGCTCAGTGGCTCGGCGCCGGTACGGGGTCCTGGTCCTTGGCGGGCCCGCGGGTCCTCTCCGCCGCCCGGGTCAGCGGCGGGCAGGCCAGGCCCGCCACCAGCAGGAGCGCGGCCAGGACGGCCCAGCCGAGGCGGCCCTGATGTACGGCCAGGGCCGTGACCAGGTACGGGCCCGCCGTCTGCTGGAAGCCGCGGCCCAGGGCGAACACGCCCTGGTACTCGCCCTGCCGGCCCGGTGGCGGCAGGTGCAGGGAGAGTCCCCAGGAGCCGGCCGCCTGGCTGAGTTCACCGAGAACCAGCACCGTGGTGCCGATCAGCAGCAGCGGTACGGCGACCCACGCGTCGGCGTCCTGCGTCAGCGCGAAGAGCAGGCAGCAGACCGCGAGCAGGACTCCGGAGCGGCGCAGCAGCCGGGCGGCTCCGGGAGCCGTCTCCGCCCCGCGGCTCGCGGCGACCTGGAACGCGATGACCAGAACCGTGTCCACCATCAGCAGCACGGAGTTGACCGCTCCCGGGGCATGCGTACGGCTGATGATCCACAGCGGCAGCGCCACCGTGAGGATCGGCTGGTACAGCTCCAGTACGCCGCACAGCAGCGACAGGGCCACGAAGCGGACGTCCCGCAGCCCGGACCGTGGCCGCTTCGGCCCGTCGAGTGCCTTGACGGCTTCCTCGTCCTCGGCGGTCCCGTCTCCGGAGGTCTCCCCCTCGGAATCCGCGGTTTCCTTCGCGGCGGCGGCGCCGCCCCGCCCCGGCAGTCTCGCCGTCAGCACGGCGCAGCACGCGTGGGCGGCCGCCGTCAGGAGGATCACCGTGAGGAACGCGGACCGTCCGCCCGCCGCGAGCGCGCCGCCCGCCACCGCCGCGCCCAGCAGAAAGCCGAGGTTGAACAGCGATCGCATCTGGGCGCTGACCTTCACCCGGGCGTCGGTTTCGAACACCTCGTGGGTGAGGGTCATGCGCAGCGGATGGGAGGCGGTTTCGCACACCGAGATCGCGCAGGCCAGCGCGACGAACCCGGCGAAGCCGCCGACCGCGCTGTATCCGGTGAACAGCACGGCCAGCGTCGCGTAGACGGCGAGCAGCGGACGCCGCGCGCCGAGCCGGTCGGCGAGCTTGCCGATCGGGACCGTGAACAGCAGGCCGGCCAGACCCGCGATGGAGAGCCCGAGCCCCACCTGCCCGGCGGTCAGACCGACGGACGTACGGAAGAAGATGGCGCTGGAGCTGAGGAAGAGGCCGAAGCCGACCGACTGCACCACGGTCAGCACCGCGAGCCCACGGGCCGGTCCGGGCGCCGGCACCATGTCGGCGGCCCAACTGCGGACCGCCGTGGCGGCTCTGTTGCCTGCCACTGTCAATTCACCTCGGGATACGGGAGTTGGGTGTACGAGAGCGGTCTCAGCCCGCGTACGACGCGAGCTTCTTGGCAAGGACCTGGGCGAAGGCGGCGTCGCGCAGCAGCGGCAGCGTGCCCGCCGACTCGAAGGTGTGGGTCTCGGTGGTGGCGGCCACCCGGCCCCAGTCGGCCTCGGGGCGGTCGGCGTGCTCGGCCAGCTGGAAGACGGTGACCTCACCGCCGTAGGGACGGGGTTCGTAGTGCTCCTGGGCGAAGATGCCGGCCGCCCACACCGCCTGCCGCCAGTGCAGGTCGGCCGGGTCGACGTTCTCGTCCAGCCAGGCGATCTCGACCATGCCGCGAGTCAGCCGCTCCTGGTCGGTGAGCAGGTCGGGCACCTCGAAGCGCTCGCGCAGCGAGGCGAGACGGAAGTCGTACAGCTCGCGAAGGCCCCAGGCGGCGTCGAGTTCGGTGCTGCCGGGCGGCATGGTGTTGACGACGGCGAGTACGGCGACCTGCTCGCCGCTCTCCTCCAGCTGCCGGGCGATCTCGTAGGCGATACGGCCGCCGGCGCACGGTCCGACGAACAGGTACGGGCCCTCGGGCTGGACCGCGCGGATGTCGCGCAGGTAGCGCGAGGCCATCTCCACCAGGGACAGCGCGGGCCGCTCCCGGCTCCACATGCCGACCATCTCCAGGCCGTACGCGGGCCGTTCACCGCGGAAGGAGTCGACCAGGTCCGCCAGGAAGCGCACGTTGCCGGTGCCCCAGTGGAAGCAGAAGACGGGCGTGCCGGTGCCCTCGGCTGCCAGCGGCACGAGCGTCGGCGACGGCTCGGTACCCAGCGGGCTCAGGCCGGTCTCCCAGACGGTGCTGAAGTCGGGGTCGGCGGGGCCGTCCGCCGGGGCGCCCGCTGCCGATGCGCTCAGGGCGTCGGCGAGGGCGGCCGGGGTCTTGTGGGTGTAGATGTCGTTGGCCGACATCTCCAGGCCGCGCTTGCGGGCCTCGGTGACGACGTTGACGATCAGCAGCGAGTAGCCGCCGAGGTCGAAGAAGTCGTCGTCCTCCTCGACGTCGGTGTCGAGGAGGTCCTCCCAGATCTCGCTGACGATCTGCACGATCTCTTCGCGGTCCAGCGCCATGGGGCGTCCCTTCGGAGCAGTGGGTGACGGGTCGGGTGGGGTCGGGGTTCAGGCGGGCACACCGGCGAACTCCGGGCGGCGGCTGGTGATCCCGGCGAGAATGCCGCCGAGTTCCAGGCGCTGCGGGGAGCCGGGCGGGGTGTAGGCGCTGGTGAGCAGGTCGATGACGGCGCGCGGCCGGAAGAGCTCGATGCCCTTGCGGTGCAGTTCGTCGAGGTCGGCGCGGGACAGGTGCGAGTAGTAGCCGACCTCGTCGGGGTCCTGCGGCCGGTCGGTCCAGTTGCCGTCGGCGGCGGCCGAGGCGATCGCGTCGAGCAGCAGCGCGGCGGCCTGTCCGCGCTGGGCGGCCATGTTCTCCAGCACCGAGACCCCGTAGTCGAGCGGCGCGCCGGACATCGCTATGACGCCGCCCGCGTCCCACTCCTCGTTCACCCGGTGCAGGGTGAATCCGGCCTCCCGCTCGCCGTGCAGCATGGACCGGGCGAAGGTCAGCACACCGCGGTAGCGAGGCAGGATGCCGGGGTGCAGGTTGGCGAAGAGCGCGGGAGCGCCGGGCTCGGGCCGGAAGTGGTCGATCAGCGGCGCGCGGAACTTCTGGTAGCAGCGCACGGAGAACGCGGCGCTCACGTTCTCGGCGGCCAGGAAGTCGATGAACGCGGGTGAGTTGACGTCCTCGACGACCCGGACGACCGCCCGCTCGCGGTACAGCTTGGCGATGCCGGCCGGGGGCAGCAGGGCGCCGTGCAAAGGGGCCGGGAGGCTGTCGAGGTAAGGGTGGACACAACTGTTGAGCAGGGTGCGCTCGTAGGTGAACAGTTCGCGCAGCTCGGGCTCGGCCTTGGGGTTGGGCCGCTGGTGGGTGTAGCAGACGTACGGGGTGTGGCCGGCTTGCAGGACGTCGTCGAGCACCTGCCCGACGATCAGATGGGACGTGAGGTCGTTGCCGACGAGGAACGCCACCCGCATGAGGGATCTCCTGACGGTGGGTACGGCGGCCGGGATCAGGCCGCGGCCGGGCTGTCGAGACGGGTGAGGGCCGCCGCCACGGCGCTATGGGCGTTGGCGAGGTTCGTCTCGAAGGAGTTGGTGTAGAAGTGCACGCCTCTGGTGAGGGGGCCGATGTAGTGGGCGCGCGCGGAGAGCGAGCCGTCACGGCGCACCACGCGCAGGGTGTCGAAGTCGACGTCGATGCCTCCGAGCGGATGCGGGGTGATGTCGCCGCGCATCAGCAGGTTCTGGATGAGTGAGGAGTCGGAGCAATCGAGGGCGAAGCCGGTGCCGGTGGCGTTGACGAGCCACTCGACGTGGTGCGCGGCGCCGCCCGCCTCGATGCGGAAGGCCCGCGCGTCCTCGTCGTACGACACCGAGGTGAGGTCGCTGGCGACGGTGAAGGCGTTGTCGGTGGCCATGTCGAGCAGTCGGCGGGCGTTGTCCAGTGGCATGCAGTGGCGGAACATCGACCAGATCGACAGGTGCTCGGTCATGAAGGAGGCGCGGGCCTCGGGTGACATGCTGCGCCACACCAGCGGGACGATCTCGGAGGTGGCGTCGAGGATCGAGTACCAAAGGGTCTGCCCCTTCTCGGCGAGCTCGACGTCCTTGGCCAGCGTGTGGGTGAACATCTCCTTCGGGCGGGCCAGCACCCGCGTCCAGTCGATGGCGATCCCGAGACCGTCCTCGAGCTCGCGCCGGAACAGCTCGGCGACCTCGGTGAACTCCAGCTGCCGGGTGAAGTCACCGGTCAGCAGCCGCAGGTTGGCCTCGGTGACGTGCCGCAGGGTGTGCCGCACGCGCGGGCCCTGGACCTTGGGCAGGGAACGGCGCCGGGAGAAGCAGGTGATCGCGCCGCGGTGGCCTGCGGTGCGCAGCTGGAGCAGGGCGTCGACGGCGGTGAGGCTGGTGCCGAGGATGCCGACGGTGGCGTCCGGGCCGATGGCTTCCAGGCCCGCGCCCTGCCACATGGAGTGGACGTAGGTGGGGAGCTTGGTGAACTCCAGGTACTCCGTGGAGGGCAGGTCGCCCAGGCACAGGAAGACCCGGCCGAAGACGAAGTGGTCGAGTCCGGCGATGAGATGGACTCCGCGCTCGTCCTCACGGCAGTCGCTGACCACGGACTTGTGGGTGACGACCTTTATGCCGCGCTGCCGCGCCTCGGCGAGCGCGTCCCCGAAGAACTCCTGGAGGTACTCGGCGAACAACCGGCGCGGCACGTACTCCCCCGCGTCCGATGCCGACACGTCCTCGCGGCCGGCCAGCCAGCGCACGAAGTGGTCGGGGTCGTCGGCGTGCACACTCATGGTGGCGGCGCGCATGTTCAGCAGGTGGCAGTCGTGTGGCGTGCTGTAGGCGACGCCGGCGCCGAGGCGCTCCTTGGTCTCGAATATGTGTATCTCGGCTCCGGCCGCCCGGCCGCCTGCAACCAGGGAGCGGACGAGGGCGACGAAGACGCCGACACCGGTCGCTCCCATGCCGGCGACCGCGTAGCGGTGGTCCGCACCGGTCGTCCGCACTACCCCGTGTTCGACTGACATGGTGGTTGGGTCGAGCCTTTCGTCGTGAAGGGGCGGGACGATGTGAGGAGAGGACTTCCGGTGGATCTCCGAGGGGGCGCGGCGGGCCGGTCCGGTCAACGGCCGGGCCGCGGGCCGCGGTCGATCAGCTGGTCGCGCTCGGGGCCGACGGAGACGTAGCGCACGGGTGCGCCGACGAGCTCCTCGACGCGCAGGACGTAGGCCGCGGCGGCCGGCGGGAGTCGGTCGAAGTCGCGGATGCCGGTGAGGTCCTCGTCCCAGCCGGGCACGGTCTCGTAGACGGGCCGGGCCCGCTCCAGCAGATGGTTCATCGGGAAGTCGCCGGTCCGTCGGCCGTCGATCTCGTACGACGTGCAGATGCGCAGATCGGGCACGCCGCTGAGGCTGTCCAACTTGGTCAGGGCGAGTTCGTGGGCGCCCTGGAGGAGGACGCCGTAGCGGGAGGCGACGGCGTCGAAGGGGCCGATGCGGCGCGGGCGGCCGGTGTTGACGCCGTACTCGCCGGAGGCACGGCGCAGGGTGTCGGCCCAGTCTCCGTGCTCCTCGGTGACGAACGGGCCCTCGCCGACGCAGGTGGAGAAGGCCTTCATCACACCGGTGACGTGGGCGAGCCGGGCGCCGGGCAGGCCCGAGCCGACGGGGGCGTGGCCGGCCAGCGTGCTGGCGGAGGTGGTGTACGGGTAGATGCCGTACAGGACGTCGCGCAAGGCGCCGAGCTGGGCCTCGCACATGATGTGGGCGCCCCGCTGTTCGGCGCGGGCGAGCTCGGGCACCACGTTCCGCACGTACGGCCGCAGCCGCTCGCCGTACTCCAGGCCCCACTTGACCATGTCGTCGAGGCTGATCGGCGGCCGGTCCGGGTAGAGGCCGGCATGGGCGAGGTTCTTCCACTCGACGACCGGGGCGAGACGGTCGCGCAGCAGGTTCTCGTCGAAGAGCTCGCCGATCGCGATGGCCCGCTTGAGGTAGCGGTCGCCGTAGACGGGGGCGATGCCGCGCCGGGTGGAGCCGAAGGGGCGGTCGCCGAGCCGGTCCTCCTCCCAGGCGTCCTGGTCGCGGTGGAAGGGGAAGCAGACGGTGGCCCGGTCGGAGACCATCAGTCCCGAGGTGTCGATGTCGCGTTCGCGCAGCTCGGTGAGTTCCGCGTCCAGCGACTCGGGGTCCACGGCGGTACCGGGGCCGATCACGTTGACGGTGCCGGGCTGGAAGATACCGGAGGGGACGAGTCGGAGCTTGAAGGTGCCGAGCTCGTTGACGACCGTGTGGCCGGCGTTGTTGCCGCCCTGATAGCGGACCACGAGGTCCGCGTCCCGGGCCAGATAGTCGATCATCCGGCCCTTCCCCTCGTCGCCCCAGTTGATGCCGACGACGGCGTGCAGCGTCATGACGGTGTCTCGTTCCCTCGGTTGGTCGGTCGTGTGCGGTGGCCGGTCGGGTGAGCGGTCGGTCGTGCCCTCGTCAGACCCGGGCCAGCCCCTCCGCCCGGGCCGCCGCGGCCACCGCCTCCGTGACCGCGGGAGCCACCCGGGGGTCGAAGGAGTCGGGCAGGACACGGTCGGGCGTGAGCTCGCCGGCGACCACGTCGGCCAGGGCCCTGGCGGCGGCCAGTTTCATGGACTCGGTGATGCGCGGTGCGCGCACGCGCAGGGCGCCGGCGAAGATGCCGGGGAACGCCAGGACGTTGTTGACCTGGTTGGGGAAGTCGGAGCGTCCGGTGCCGACCACGGCGGCGTAGCGGTGGGCGCGGTCCGGGAGGATCTCCGGGTCCGGGTTGGACAGGGCCAGGATGATCGCCCCGGGGGCCAGCGTGGCGAAGGGCTCTTCGGCCATGGGGCTGCCGGACAGGCCGATGAAGACGTCGGCGCCGCGCATGGCGTCCGCGGTGGTGCCGGTCAGGCCACGCCGGTTGCTGGCCTTGGCCAGTGCCCGTTTCGCGGGGTTCAGGTCGTCGCGCCCCTGGTGGACGACGCCCTTGCTGTCGCAGGCCACGATGTCCCCGATTCCGGCGTCCAGCAGGATGCGTGCGACCGCGATCCCGGAGGCGCCGGCACCCGCGACCACGGCCCGCAGTTCGCGCAGCTCGCGGCCGGTCACCCGGGCCGCGTTCCACAGCGCGGCGAGCGTGACGACCGCGGTGCCGTGCTGGTCGTCGTGGAAGACGGGGATGTCCAGCCGTTCCTGGAGCCGGCGCTCGATCTCGAAGCAGCGCGGCGCGGAGATGTCCTCCAGGTTGATCCCGCCGAAGGCCGGGGCGAGCCGCGCCACGGTCTCGACGATCTCGTCGGTGTCGGTGCAGTCCAGCACGAGCGGCACCGCGTTGACCCCGGCGAGCTGCCGGAACAGGATCGCCTTGCCCTCCATGACCGGCAGGGAGGCCTCGGGGCCGATGTCACCGAGCCCGAGAACGGCGGTCCCGTCACTGACGACGGCCACCGCGGAGGACTTCCAGGTGTAGTCGTATGCCAGCTCCGGCCGCTCGGCGATCGCCGAGCAGACCCGGGCGACGCCGGGCGTGTACGCCAGGGAGAGATCCGCCGCGTCCGCCAGCGGTGTCGTGGCGACCACCGCGAGCTTGCCACCGCGATGGTAGGCGAGGACAGGGTCCTCGGTCGCGGTGGGAAGGTCGAACTGGCTGGTCATAGACGCCCTTTCGTCACGGCCGGTCGTTGGCGGGCACACCGCCGACCTTTGCGGGTTGCCTAACGCTACGAAGCACTTTCCAAATTTGTCAAGTGTTGTCAAACCTCGTGACCGATGACTACGGTTCCCTCGCATCCGCCGGCCCAAGGGGGGCGCCCGGCGCGACGACAGTCGCGAGGGCGGTGCCGTGAGGACACCCAAGAGAGATCAAGTCACGTGAAGAATGTTCTGCACCTAACAGCGACCCTGGGCCTCTCGGCCCTTCTGTCACTGCTCGGCGTCGAGGTCGCCGGGGCCGTCGCGGGGGACACCGGACGGCAGGTCACGGCCGTGTCGGCCCAGGCCGCGTCGTTGGACGACATCGACTGGCCGTAACCGGACTCCTCCCGGCCGTTCGTCACCCTGTAGAGTGGTTGCCACTCTTCGGCAACCCTTGCCAGGGCGGCGGACGGTCGGCCCGCTTCGGCCCGACCGCCGTACGACAAACGTTTCTACTGGGGTGGTGGCAGCGGATGCTGGAACAACCGGAGTTCGGTCGGCGCCTGCGGCAACTGCGCCTGCAGCAGGGCAAATCGCAGGCGGACCTCACCGGTGCAGGAATGTCGGCCACCTATCTGTCCCGACTGGAGTCCGGCGGCCGCCCGCCGACGCCCCGCGCGGTCGGTTACCTCGCCGAACGGCTCGGAGTGCCCGTCGCCTCGTTCGAGCAGCCACCGGCGAGCGACCTCGGCGACGTCCTGGCCACCCTGTACACGCTGTCCGGGAGCGAACGCGACGCCGAACTGCGCGTCATGCTCCAGGGAGCCCTCGCGGAGCCCGGCACCACCGACCAACAGACCCGCTGGCAGGCCCTGGCCCATCTGGCCCGCCTGCACGGCGCGCTCGGCGACTACGCGGAGGAGCGCGACACCCTGGGGGAGCTGCACCGGCTCAGCGACGCCCTGGCCCGCCCCGCCCTCCAGGTGCACACTCTCATCCGGCTCGCCCGTTCCCTGCGCCATCTCGGCGACGTGGCCAAGGCCCGCAACCTCGTGTGGGAGGCTCTGCGCCTGTGTGAGCAGCACCATCTCCAGGTGCCCGCCGCCGATACGGCCCGCAGCCGGCTGCTCCTCGCCTCCACCGAGGCCGAACTGGGCAACCTCGCCGAGGCCGCCCGGCTGAGCGGCGAGGTGTGCCACACGCTGTCCCGGACCGACGGGGCGCTCGCCGCGGAGTCCTTCTGGGTCGCCGCCACCGTGCAGACCAGGCTGGGCCAGTACACCCGGGCCGCCGAACTGCTCCGGCAAGCCCTCGCCGCGCTCGACAGCCATGAGGACCTGACGCTGTGGATGCGCCTGCGGCTTGCGGCGGCGTCACTCGCACTCCAGACCGCCCCGCCGCGCGTGGAGGAGGCCGCCGTCCGCCTCCGCGAGGTCGAACCGGCGCTGGACCTCGTCGGCTCCCCACTGCACCGGCACGAGTTCCAGTTCCTGCACGCCCAACTCCACTACCGGCAGGGCGACCTGGCCACCGCCGAGGCGATGTGCGGCCGGGCCGAGGAGGGCGCCAACCTGTTCACCTACCGTGACCGGGTCCGGCTGGAGGCCCTGCGCGGCCTGCTCGACATCCATTCCGACCTGCCGGGCGCCCTGGACCGGCTGCGCAAACTGGCCACGACGGTACAGGAGGCCGGCCTGCCGGACCTGGCCGCCGAGATCTGGCGCACGGTGGCGGAGGGGTCGGCACCCCCGGCCGCAGGGCGCGTCACGGCTCCTGCCGTACCCCCTCGATCACCCGGTGGAGTACCTGGGTGAGCGCGTCGACGTCGGTCGTCGTGTCCGAGCCGGAGCGCCACTGGGACTCGGGTTCGAGTCCCGACGGCGGCTCCAAGGTGAACTCCGGTGGTTGGCCCGTTTCCACACCAAGGGATTCCAGGAACGGCAGGTACGCCGCCTCGACCCGCCGGGCGGCACGGCGGACATATGTGCGGACGTCGTTCCGCGGTTTGCCGTCGTAGACGTCGGTGAGGAAAGCGGTGGGCCTGACGTCGAGGAAGACGTCCTGCCAGGGATAGCGCCTGCGCGCACCGGGCGGCCCGATGACGGCCCAGGCCCAGTGCGGCGCCAGCAGTGCGGTGGCAGGGCCCTGTGTCGATTCGCCCGTGCGGGCGGCTCGGACGACGACCGCGCGTTCGCTCCCGCTCATGGCCTCCCACGCGACGCGGGATCGCTCACGCATCCACCGCTGATCCGACATCAGGACTCCTCACGCCTACCGGTCATCGCGTCTCGCACATGGGCGACAGGTTCCCAGGCCGCATAATCGCTCAGGTGAGCGACCTTCCCGTTCCCCTTCCGCCCGGAGCCGCACCCGCGAGTGCTCCTGCCTGGCTGTCCCATGACACGCTCCGCTGGGCGGATCTCCGGTTGCCGCGCTGGGCAGAGCCCCGGTGGCCGGTACTGGCTCTTGTGGTGACCGTGATCGCGGCGATGGTCCTGGAACCGGAGCGGCCCTGCACGCTGGCGGACCCGTGCGGGCCGGACTGGCTGGGCATGATCCAGATGGGCCTCGCTGTCGTACAACTGCTCTGGTACGTCCGGCTGCCGGAACTCGCACTCGTCTCCGGACCGGTGCTGGCGGCCGTCGTGGCGATGGAGGAGTTCCCTCTGTCCGCCGCCTCCGATGCCGCCAACACCGCAGTGATCGTGGCCCTCGCCTTCGGATGGGCCGCGTCGTGGCAGCGGCTCGCTCTTCGCGGGCGGCAGCGGCGACTCGCCGAACTTGCCACAGCGGGGGCGCGGCACCCGCTCCCCGAAGACATCGGTCCGCTGCGCCGAGGGTGCGTCCCCGTCGCCGCCGGGCTCGTGCTGTGCGCCGTGGCAGGCCTGGCTGTCGGCCTCGGCCTGCGGGGCGTTCACGAGGACGAGCAGCGGGCCGCGAAGGCGGAATCGGTGTCGGCCGTCGTCATCGGTCATGGCGAGGACACGCTGCGAGTCCGTGCCTCGGACGGCACGAAGCGCACCGTCGACGCCGCCTCCCCCGAGGACTACGACACCGACAGTGCCGTGACCGTCCTGTCCGACGGCGACTGGAGCCGCCTGGCCGCCGAACCGTACGACGCCTTCGGCTGGCAACTGCTCACCCTGGCCGCCGGGTTGCCGGGACTGACCTTCCTCGCCACGGGCGTCCTGGCACGCCGCCGGGCCGCCGCGCTGCGCCGTGGGCCGACTCCCGTACTGCGGGTGCTGCAACGCGTGGACCACAACGTCGACACCTGGCTCTACGCCGCCGACGACACCGCCGGCCGTACGCCACTGCTGCGCTGCCTGGCCTACCCGGACCTCGATGACCGGGCCGGGGCGGGCGGCCCCCCTTTCGACAAGTACGAGGACGGGGACGAAGTCGAGGACGAGGACGAGTATGAGGACGAGCCCACTCTCGACACCCGACTGCGGGAGGCGGTGCTGTACGGGCCGCCTTGCGACGCCGGGGAGTTGGTGATCGTCACCGCAGGGCCGGACGGGGAGCGGGTGGTCCTGGTCACCACCGGTCCGGCGCGGTTGCCGAAGGCTGATCAGCGGCCGTTGCTGGAAGAGCCTGTGGAGGGTCGCGTCGACCGGCGGGATCCGGCGCTCGTGGAGCGGACCGCGGTGTCGATGCGGCCGGTCGACCGGCCGGTGCGCTGGGGCCCGGGCCTGTTCACCCGGTGCGTGGCGCTGTCCGGCGTGGTGTTCGTCGCGGCTGTGATCAAGTTCGGCCTGGACGACGTGCGGGCGGATGGCCTGGGATGGCATGTCCTGCCCCTGCTGGGGCTGGCGTTCACGCCGGGAGTGCTGGCGATCCTCCTCAACTGGCGTGTCACCGCCGATCGTTCGGGGCTGTGGCTGGCCGGGGCGTACAAGGTCCGCCAGGTGACCTGGGAGGAGCTGGGCGCGGTCGCCTGTACCGACGGTGTCCTGGAGATACGCCGGGCCGGCGGGGAGACCTGGTCGCTGTCCCTGGGCTGGCCCTGGATGGAACGCCGACTGCGCCTGCGCCCGTCGTATGTGAGAGCCATGGAGGAGATCTCCGCCATGCACGCCCACCCCGAGCTCCGCCCCGCCGACGAGAGCCCGGCGCGCGACCACGGCCTTCCGCTCGGCCCGGTGCTGGCGGTGCTCTGCGTTCTCTGGGCGGTCGCTCTCCTCATCCTGTGACCCTCGTGCTGTGACCGGGAGCCGTCAGCCCGTGGACGGTGCCGGAGCCCGGCCGCTCCACAACTACCGGGCCCTGTCTGCTCCGAGGCGTACCGCGACGGGCGTCCCGCATAAGCTCGGAGGTGGCCGGGCAGGCTGACTGCCGGGCGGCACGGGCGAGGGGACTGGTATGGGCGAGGTGTTCTTCCGCCGGTTGAGTCGGTGGCAGGCCGATGGCGACCGGGAGGAGCTGGCGGACCTGTACGTGGCTGCCTACGAGGAACCCCCGGGCGAGGAATACCGCAACCGGGAACGCTTCCTGGCCAGGCTCGCGGAGGATGTCCAGCGGCCGGGCTTCGACATGGTGGCGGCCGACGACCAGGACGGCGATGACGACGAGCCCGCGGGTATGGCGTACGGGTATCCGCTGCACCGTGACGGCTCGTGGTGGCGGGGATTCGTCGGTGTGGTTCCCGACAAGGCCGAGGAACTGACCGCCTCCGGGAAGGTGTTCGTCGTCGGAGATCTGATGGTGCTGCCGGAGCACCGTCGGCGCGGGATCGGCAGTCGTCTTCAGGAGAGGCTGCTCGCCGCAGGTGACGCGGAGCTGGCGGTCGTCCTGCTCGACCCCGACAACGCGGGGGCGCGGGCCGCGTTCCGGGCATGGGGCTGGGAAGGGCTCGGCGAACTCCGTCCGGGAACCGGGGACGCCGTCCTCCAGGTGCTCGCCCGCGCACTGCCGGACTGAGGTCCGGCCGCCTGCCTCGCCCGTACCGCTGAGCTGCTCCGCCGCCCTGGCCTGTTCGCGGGCGCTCCACTCCCGGTTTTCCGGTGGCGCCGAGGGCACGGAGCAGGGCGAGGCCCATGGGCGGTCCGGAGAAGAGCAGTGGCGGGCGATACGCAATAGAATGTCCCATATGCCATCCGCCAGATGGGACGGCTTTCATGATGTTCCCCAAGGAGGTAACACCGGACGGAGTGCATGGACCGTTCGAGATGGCGAATGTGGCCGCTGCGGTGATCGACGCGAATGGCATGGTCATCGGCTGGACAGGGGCCGCTGAGCGGCTCCTGGGATACGGCGCGGCTGAGGTTCTCGACCGCCCCGCCACCACCTTGCTGGCACAGTCCGAAGACGCCTCACGGGCGGCCGAGGTCGCCGAGGAGTGCGGGACCCGGGAGAGCTGGGGCGGCCTGGTGGGCGCCCGGCACCGTGACGGCCACCGTGTCGAGGTCGGGCTGCGGGTGACCGCGATGTCGGACACCGACGACCGCAGGACCTGGCTCGTGACCGCGATCGACGTGTCGAAGGCTCCGACCTGGGCGGTCAGCGGGCAGGTGCTGGAGGGTTTCCTCACCCGCTCGCCCCTCGGCATGGCCGTGCTCAGCCCGGACCTGCGGTACGTGTGGATGAACGACACCCTGGAGCGCTACGGCGGTGTGCCGCGCGACAAGCGGCTCGGGCGCCGGATGTCGGAATCGTTGCCCGGCCTGAACACCGAGGCGCTCGAAGCGCAGATGCGGCGGGTGCTGGAGACCGGCGTGCCGGTCATCGACTACGAGTACCGGGGCTGGACCTGGGCGGATCCCCACCAGGAACACGCCTACTCCACCTCCTTCTTTCGGCTAGACGACCCGGACGGCAACCCGCTGGGCGTGTGCTATATGGGCATGGACGTCACCGACAGATGGCGGGCCCGGGAGCGCCTGGCCCTGCTCAGCGAGGCCAGCGCCTGCATCGGGGGCACGCTGAACGTGATGCGGACCGCCCAGGAACTGGCCGACTTCTCGGTGCCGCGGCTCGCCGACTTCGTGACCGTCGATCTGCTGGAAGCGGTGCTGCACGGCGACGAACCCGGTTCGGGGCCGGCCGACAGCGCGTATCTGGTGCGGCGTGCCGGGCAGCAGTCGATCCACGAGGGCTGCCCGGAGTCGGTGATCGCCACCGGCGACTCGATCGACGCGCCCCGGTCCTCGCCGTACTTCGAGAGCATGGTCAACTGCGCCTCGGTGCTGGAGCCGTTCCTGGACGCGACCACCGCCCCTTGGGTGCAGGAGGACCCGGCGCGGGCCAGGAGCATCGCGGAGTTCGGGATGCACTCGGTGATGTGGGTGCCGCTGTCCGCGCGCGGCACCGTGCTGGGGGTGGCGACCTTCATCCGTATGGAGCATCCGCAGCCGTTCGAGGAGGACGATCTGCTGCTCGCCGAGGAGCTTGTCGGCCGGGCCGCGGTCTGGGTGGAGAACGCCCGCCGCTACACCCGTGAGCACACCGCGGCACTGGCCCTGCAGCGCAGTCTGCTCCCGCAGGGGCTGAACGGCGGGACCGCCATGGAGGTGGCCTCGCGCTATCTGCCGGCCGACGCACGGGAAGGGGTGGGCGGCGACTGGTTCGATGTGATCCAGCTGTCCGGCGCCCGGGTCGCCCTGGTCGTCGGTGACGTCGTCGGGCACGGCCTCAACGCCGCGGCGACCATGGGCAGGCTGCGTACCGCCGTTCTGACGCTCGCCGACATGGACCTGCCCCCCGACGAGCTGCTGGCCCACCTGGACGACCTGGTGATCCGTCTGGCGGAGGAGAAGGGCGGCGACGACGAGCCCGTCGCCACCGCGGTACTGGGCGCCACCTGCCTCTACGCCGTGTACGACCCGGTCACCCAGTTGTGCACCATGGCCCGGGCCGGACATCCGCCGCCCGCCGTGGTCACCGCCGGCGGCAAGGTCACCTTCCCGGACCTTCCGGCGGGCCCTCCGCTGGGCCTCGGCTCGTTGCCCTTCGAGTCCGCCGAGATCTCCCTCCCCGAGGGAAGCCTGATCGCCCTCTACACCGACGGTCTCATCGAGAGCAGCGACCAGGACATCGACGTCGGGCTGTCCCGCCTCAGCGACGTGCTCGCACAGTCCGGCCTGCCGCCGGAGGAACTGTGTTCGGCGGTCGTGAACAATCTGCTGACCGGCCCGCAGACCGACGACGTCGCTCTGCTCCTGGCCCGGCCGCACGCGCTGGGCGCCGACCGGGTCGCCTCGTGGGACCTGCCGACGGATCCGGCGATCGTCGCGAGCGCCCGGGAGCTCGCCGTCCGCCAGCTCCTCGGATGGGGACTGGAGGACCTGGTGATGACCACGGAACTGGTGGTCAGCGAGCTGGTCACCAACGCCATCCGGCACGGCACGGGACCCGTCAGGCTGCGCATGATCCGGCACGACAGGCTGATCTGCGAGGTGTCCGACGCCAGCAACACCTCGCCCCGGATGGGCCATGCGCGGACCACCGACGAGGGCGGCCGGGGGCTGTTCCTGGTCGCCCAGCTGACCCGCCGTTGGGGTACGCGCTACACCCCGGCCGGAAAGATCATCTGGGCCGAGCAGGACCTCCCGGGGCGGGCGGGCGACGCGGGCGGGCGATGACGGATCGACTGCTTGAGCGCCCCTCGGGCCCGGCACCCTCCAACTCGCGGACCCGCACGGCGACATAGCGGTAGCCCGTTCGGCCAGGACGCGCTGGTGCGCCGTCGGGGCGGCGTCGGGGCGACGGTGGCAGTGGGCGGCACGCTCACCGCCCGACGCACGCGTACATGGGGGATGATCCGGCCGCCCCCGCCCCGCCCTCGCCGTTCAACGGGCGACGGGCACTTCGCGAGCGGGCCGGTCGGCACGTGCTGTCAGGACGGCCAGTCCGGTTCGGCCAGGGTCGCCTTGAGCGCGTCGAGGAACACCTGGGCGGGTTGGGACGCGGGCGGTTTGCCGTACACGGCGGCCACGACCTGTCTGCGCATGCCGGGGATCCGGTCCAGCCTGACCCCTGGGTGCCTGTTGGCGAGGAGGGTGAGGCCGGGCAGCAGACTCACGCCCAGGCCGGCCGCGACAAGCGCCTGTACGGCGACGTAGTCGTCGGTCTCGAACTCGACGACCGGCGAGAAACCGGCCCGTCCGCAGGCCGCGATGAGATGTTCGCGGCAACGTTCGCAGCCGGCGATCCAGCGGGTGCCGGCGTAGGTCGCCAGCTCCGCCCGGGGGCCGTCCCAGGTGCGGTCCGCCGGTGTGACCATGTACAGCGGCTCGTCGAGGAGCGATGTCATGGTGGTGTCGCGGCGGTCGCGCTGGGGCGGGTCGCCGTGCTCGAAGATCAGCGCCACGTCGACGTCGTTGTTGCGCAGGGCGCTGAGCGCGTCCGGGGGTTCGGCCTCGCGCAGGATGAGCTCGATGCCGGGATGCTCGGCGGTGACACGGGCGGCGGCGAGTGGCACCAGGGTGGCCAGCGCCGAGGGAAAGGCGGCCAGGCGGACCCGGCCGGTGCGCAGCCCGGCCAGTTCGTCCAGTTCGGCGTGCACCGACTCGACCTGTTCGAGGATCGACTCGGCACGGTCCACCAGGAGTCGGCCCGCGTCGGTGAGCCGGATACCGCGCCCCATCCGCTGCAACAGCGGTACGCCGACCTCGGCCTCAAGCTTGGCGAGCTGATGGCTCACCGACGGCTGAGCGTAGTGCAGGGCCTCGGCGGCAGCCGTGATCGAACCTTCACGGGCGACAGCCACCAGCACGCGCAGTCGACTCAGGTCGATCATCCGCGAATCATAGCCAGCTTCGATGACAGCCTCGAAAACACGCATTGGTCCGCTACCGCCGCCGCTGGGAGGGTGGGTGGGAAAGTTCGTGCGAGAGATTTCGACCGCGCACTTCCTCGTGTACTTCGTGCACTTCCTCGTGCGCAAGCCCGCGCATGTACCCGCGCGCGTCGCCGTCGATGTTCTCGCCCCCCATCGCATGACGCGTGCCCGTCTCTCGGGCGCGGAAAGGAGATGCCGGAATGACCACGGCTGTGAATCCACCGTCGCGATCGATGTCGGTGAGCGACAACGCGGCGCGGACCCTGGCGAACGCCACCAAGACCGTTCCGCAGATGGCCTCCATCACGCCTCGCTGGCTGACGCACCTGATGTCCTGGGTGCCGGTCGAGGCAGGCATCTACCGGGTGAACAGGGTCGTTCACCCCGAGTCGGTGCAGATCGAGTGCGACACCAATGACGAGTCGCCGCTCCCCGACACCTTCGTCGACTACTCGCAGGAGCCCCGGGAGTACCGGCTCAAGGCCGTCCAGACGGTCCTGGACCTGCACACCCGGATCGCCGACCTGTACTCCAGCCCGCACGACCAGACCGCACAGCAGCTGCGGCTGACCATCGAGGCGGTGAAGGAGCACCAGGAGGGCGAGCTGATCAACAGCCCGGAGTACGGGATGCTGAGCAGCGTGGCGCCCACGCAACGCATCTCCACGCTGACGGGGCCGCCCACGCCGGACGACCTGGACGCCCTGATCACGAAGGTGTGGAAGCAGCCGGCCTTCTTCCTCACCCACCCGGAGGGGATCGCCGCGTTCGGCAGGGAGTGCACCCGGCGCGGTGTTCCGCCGGCCACGGTGAGCATGTTCGGCTCGCAGTTCCTGACCTGGCGCGGGCTGCCGATCATCCCCTCGGACAAGGTCCCGCTGGAGAACGGGAAGACCAAGTTCCTGCTGCTGCGCACCGGTGAGTCGCGCCAGGGCGTGGTCGGACTGTTCCAGCCCGGGCTCGCGGGCGAGCAGGGGATGGGGCTGTCGGTGCGCTTCATGCAGATCGACCGCAGTGCCATCGCCTCCTACCTGGTCTCCCTGTACTGCTCGCTCGCGGTGCTCACCGAGGACGCGCTCGCCGTGCTCGACGACGTCGAGGTGGACAAGTTCCATGACTACGCCCCCAGCTACCGGTAACGAAGCCGCCCCGGCGTGGCTGCCGGACGAGGCGACGCTGAACCGGCTGGCCGGGGAGTTCTTCCGAGCTCTCCCCGGGCAGTCGCCGGACGCAGAGGCCCCGGTCTTCGACGGCCTGCCGACGAGCTCACAGGTTCCGGTGCCTGAGGGTTCGTCGGGCGGTCCGTCGGCGGGCACGCGGTCTTCGGTTCCCGACGTCCCGCCGACGGGCACTCGGGCTCCGGCCCTCGGCGGGACGTCGGGAGCCGGCCGGGTTCCGGTGCGCGACGGTTCGTCGGCGGGCACGCGGGCTTCCGGGCCCGACGGCTCGTCGGGGTGGCCGGTACCGGCCGGTCTGCCGGCCGCGGATCCGCCGCCTGGGGCGCCGACCGCGGGGATGAGCCCGCCGGCCGGGCCACCGCCGACCAGCGCCCCCGCCGCCTACGCGGCGAGTGCGCCCGGCCTTGCCGGACCCACCCCGGGGCTGCCTGCCCTGCCGGTGACGCCGGTGGCACCCGGGCCGCCGGCCGCCGCACCGATGTCCGCACCGGCCCAGCTCGCGGGCCCCGGGCAGTTCTACTTCCTCAATGAGGCCCCCGGGTTCCCCGCCGAGGCGCCGGGGCTTCCCGGCTTCGGGCATCTGGGGCTGCCACCCCTGCCCGATCCCGCGGCACCGACGGCGACGACCGCGCCGTACTACTTCGTCCAGGAGGGCAGCGCACCCGGCGTACCGGGCGCACCCGGCGCACCGGTGGGGCTGCCGCTCGACCAGCATCCGGCGTTCGACGTGCGGGCGGTCCGCCGGGACTTCCCGATCCTGTCCGAGCTGGTCAACGGCCGTCCGCTGATCTGGCTGGACAACGCCGCGACCACACAGAAGCCGCAGGCGGTGATCGACCGGCTCGTCGAGTTCTACTCGCGGGAGAACTCCAACATCCACCGGGCGGCGCACGAGCTGGCCGCCCGGGCGACGGATGCCTACGAGGGTGCCAGGAAGACCGTCGCCCGGTTCATCGGGGCGGGCTCCGCCGAGGAGATCGTGTTCGTCCGGGGCACCACCGAGGCGATCAACCTGGTCGCCAAGGCATGGGGGCCCAAGAACCTCCGGGCCGGTGACGAGATCGTCATCTCCTACCTGGAGCACCACGCCAACATCGTGCCCTGGCAGATGCTGGCGCAGCAGACCGGCGCCGTGATCAAGGTGATCCCGGTCGACGACTCCGGGCAGCTCCTGCTCGACGCGTACACCGACCTGCTGTCCGATCGCACCAAGCTGGTCGCGGTCACCCAGATGTCCAACGCGCTCGGCACCGTCGTACCGGTCGAGAAGATCATCGAGCTCGGGCACCGGGCCGGGGCACGTGTGCTGGTCGACGCGGCGCAGTCGATCCCGCATCTGCCGATCGATGTCAGGGCGCTGGACGCGGACTTCCTGGTCTTCTCCGGGCACAAGCTGTTCGGGCCGACCGGGATCGGGGTGCTCTACGCCAAGCGGGAGATCCTGGAGGACATGCCTCCGTGGGAGGGCGGCGGCAACATGATCGCCGACGTCACCTTCGAGCGGGCCGTCTATCAACCGCCGCCGAACCGCTTCGAGGCGGGCACCGGAAACATCGCCGACGCGGTGGGGCTGGCCGCGGCCATCGACTACGTCGAGCGCATCGGCCTGCCCAACATCGGCGCCTACGAACACACCCTGGTCGAGCACGCCACCGAGGGCCTGTGCGGGGTGCCCGGGCTCCGGCTGATCGGCACGGCCCCGCACAAGGCGAGCATCGTGTCGTTCGTACTGGACGGCTACGAACCCGCCGAGGTGGGCACGGCGCTCAACGAGGAGGGCATCGCGGTGCGTTCGGGCCACCACTGCGCGCAGCCGATCCTGCGCAGGTACGGCGTGGAGGCCACCGTCCGGCCGTCGTTCGCCTTCTACAACACGCACGAGGAGGTGGACACGCTGGTCGCGGCGGTCCATCGGCTCGCGGACCAGCGAGGCGGGCGCCTCCGCTAGCCCGCGCTTCCCGGTCAGGACCGGGCCCGCGAAAGTGCCTTCCGACGAGGACGGCGGAGACCTGTCCAAGGTCTCCGCCGTCCTCGTTCGGAAGGCATTTCTCCGCGTCAGCGGGTGACCGCGACCGCGTCGCAGCAGCGGGGCCCCGCGTCTCAGTAAAGGCCCTTGTACGCCTGCCAGCCCGTCGCGATCCTCGTACGGGGCCCGAACGACCCCTTGCCGTTGCCGGAGTTGCGCCACACGTTGCCGGCCGTGTCCCGGGAGACGATGTCCGACCTGGCATCGCCGGTGATGTCGCCGATGCCGATGACGGCGTTGTAGTTCGAGCCCCAGTCGGCGGCGACCTTCACCCGCGCGCTGAAGCCGCCGGTGCCGGTCCCCTCGTACCGCCAGAGGGTGTTGGACGTGTCCTGGGCCAGCAGGTCGCCGTGGCCGTCGCCGTTGAGGTCGCCGACGCCCACGATCTTCTTGTAGCCCGACCAGTTCGCGGCGATGCGGACGCGTGCCGCCAGCCTGTTCCCGCCGGCCCCCTTGTAGAGGAACACCTCGCCGGTGGACGCCTTGCGTGCGATCAGGTCGGGGCGGCCGTCGCCGGTGATGTCGCCCGGGTAGGTCAGCAGGTTGTACTGGTTCCAGCCCTTGCCGAACGAGGTGTACGAGGTGCTGGTGGTGAAGGTCCGCGCGTGTCCGGTCCGGTAGGCGCGCAGTTCACCGCTGGTGTAGCGGACGAGGATGTCGTTGTCGCGGTCGCCGTTCAGGTCGCCGAACGGGACCAGGGTCACCGTCGAGGGCCAGCCCGAGGCCGACATGGTGGTGCCGAACGCGCCCTTGCCGTTGCCCGGGATGTAGCTGATGACACCGGACGGCTTGAGGCCGACGACGTCGCCGATGCCGTCGGGCTCCCAGGAGTTGTTGATGTAGTCGTGGCGGACGGGGACAGCGGTGGAGATGTTCACCGTGCGTGACATCGTCAGCGCCGCTCCGGAGCCGTCGGCCGGCGGGGCCGTCAGCTTGAACGTGTAGGCGCCGTTGGGCACCAGCACGCCCGCGCTGTCGCGCAGGTTCCAGCGGACCGTCGGCGCGCTGTCCGCCTCGCCGCCGGTGTACGTACGGATCAGGGCACCGGTGGCCCTGCTGGTGATCGTGGCCTTCCAGGAGGCGGCGGGCCTGCTCAACACTCCGCGCCACTGCCACCACGGGTTGGTGTCCCCGTCGCCCTCGTGCTTGTTGTCGGTCGCCTCGGACTCGACGAGGCCGAGCGGCTGGGGCGCGACCCCGCTGGGCACCAGGTGGATCCGCCGGTCCGCGTCGACGTAGGCCGCCGGGCCGCCGAACTTGTCGACGGTCCAAGTCGCCCCACGCAGACTGGAGTTGCCAGCCGCCAGGTCGCCGATCTTCCGGGTGGCCGCGCTGCCGTCGGCGAAGTCGGTGAGGAGAAGGGCTCCGGCCGAGGTGTCGTGGCGTACGAGATAGCCGTCGCCGAGGAGCGCCTCGCCGGACGGCACCGGGATGTTCTTCTTCGTCGTACGGTCCCAGACGCCGGCCGAGGCGGTCGGGCCGCAGGACCAGTAGAGCCAGCGGCCCACGGCCTGGAGTTCCTTGGGCGTGCAGGGGGCGCCGGTGTTCACGGTGTCGGTGGTCTTGTTGGTCCGCACGTCCCGCGCGTTGACGACACCCTTGGCGGTGCCCGGGGTCCACAGCGTGGCTCCCCAGACGGAGGCGGCGGTGACGGAGCGGGTGAGGATGGGCTTGAGGTCGGTGTAGACGCCGAGGTCGCCGACGTACTGCTTGGCGGGGGAGGTGCCGTTGACGATCGCGTAGCGGCCGGTGGCGTCGAGGACGGTTCCGGCGGTCGAGGGGAAGAAGAATCCCGCGCTGTCGGTGGCGTCGAGGGACTGGACCGACGAGCCCGGCCCGTCGGGGGCGGAGTCGGGGTGGACCACCAGCGTGCGCCCGTCCCCGGTGGAGTACGGGCCCGTCCTCCCATAGGTGCTGAACATGTGCCAGGTCCGCGGGCCCGCCGAATAGGACGTACCCGTCGTCGAGATCCGCCGGGTGAAGAAGCTCGGGTAGGCGCTGCTGTCGGCCTCGTCGGTGGCCAGGTTGCCGTTCTGCAGCGACAGCCGGTCGATCTCCGCGGCCACCGGCGGAACGGCGGTCACCTCCGTCAGCGTCGGTGTCCCTGCCCCCGTGTCGGAGAGCTTCCGTACCGCCCAGTGCGCGGAGTCGGTGCCGCCCGCGACCAGGAGGCCGCCGTCGGGCGTCGGGGTGACCGACGTGTTCGCGTGCCGGAGGAGGGTGAGCGCGTCGCCGCCCGCCAGCGGAACGGCCATGAGCGGTCGGCCGGACACGTCGCCCAGGTCGCTGGAAGCCGGCGCGGAACGGGCGACCACCAGCCAGCGGCCGGCGATGCCCACATAGGGGTTGCCTCCGGTGCCGGGCAGGGGCACCGTCGTCTCGGCGGCCGAGAGGTCGGCGCGGTCCAGAACGTGGGCGGTGGTGACGGTGGCGTACCACACCAGCCGGTCCGCGCTCAGCGCTACGGCCGTCGGAGCGGCGGACACCACCACGTCACCGGTGACTTTCGCGGCGGCCAGGTCCACCAGCGCCAGGTGCCGTTGGCCGGCGAGGGCGTAGCTGATGACAGCGGTGCCGCTGTCGCCGCCCAGGACGGTGAAGTTGGCGGTGATTCCGGTGGGCCAGCCGTCGACCGTCGTGCCTTCGGCGGGCGCCCCGTCTCCGTACAGCCACAGCATCCGGTTGCCGGCCGTGTCCCGGGCCTGGGCCAGTACGTGTCTGCCGTACGTGCCCCAGTACGTGCCGTGGGTGATCGCGACGTCGGTGCTGGTACCGGCGGCCATGTCCCGCAGGACGACCTTCTCGGCCGACGAGACGACGTCGGTCACGGTGTCGGACGACGAGCCGAGGTACGCGGCCGACTCCACCCGGGGCAGTTCGCCCAGCTCAGTGGTCGTACCGGTGCCGTACGAGGTCCAGAGGTAGCCGGACCGGCCTTCCTGCGCGTGGAGGTAGCCGCTCGGACCGGCGGAGTACAGGCGGTCGTGGCGCGGGACGTACCGGTCCGACTGGAAGACGGTGTCCGCGCCGCCTGCGGCGGCGGTGGTCTCCGCGCCCGCCGGGACGGAGAGCGGGCCGGGACCGGCGGTCACGGTGAGAACCGCGAGCGCGGCTATGAGGCCACGGGAAGCGGCAGCGGTACGGCGGCGACGGGCCAATGCGGGTCTCCTGGACAGCGGCTGGACGGAAAGAGATGGTCCAGCCCCCCGGCTGTCCCCCCATGACAACGGTCACGAGACTAACAGCGGCCCCACAGGCATCACGTCAGGTACTGGTCAACCTTCCGTACTTGTCAGACCTCCCGCTCGACCGTCCGGGCGAGAATCCCCAGCGTGGCGCGCAGCGCGGACTCCTGGAGGATGGGGAAGATCCCGGCGGCCCGGTACCGCTCGTGGATGAGGCTCCAGTCGTAGTACGAGGTCACCTCGGTGCCGTCCGCGGTGGGGCGGAGCCGGTAGCCGAAGCGGTGGTTGATGGAGGGCTGGAAGGCGGGGTGGGTCGGCGTCCACTCGATGAGCGTGTCCTGCTCGAACCGGGTGATCTCCACGGTGACGTCGTAGCGGCCCATCGGCCGGTCGTTCAGCGCCTCGCGGTCCATGTGTACGACGAACGAGTCTCCGGCCGCGCGCACGGCCTCGCCGTCGGCGGACTGGAGCATGCCCGAACTGTCGATCGCCACATGCCCGTTGGGGTCGCACAGCACGTCGAATATCCGGGTCGCGGGTGCGGCTATGGCTCGGGTCACCTCGAAGCGTTCGGCCTTCTCCGCAGGTTCTGCCGCGTGTTCTGCCGCATGTTCTGTTCGGTCCGCTGTCATGACTTCCCCGCTCCCGCTCGTCGGCCTCGTCGACCGGCCGGAATTCTAGCTTCCGCCCCCGTTGTACCTGGCGGCGACCAGCGCGATGTCGTCCTCCGGGTCGGCGGGGGCGACCCGGTCGAGGACCAGGTCGAGGAGGTCCTCGGGGGCCGGGCAGCCACGGATGCGGGTGAGGCGGCGCAGGGAGGCGTCGATGTCCTCGTGGCGGCGCTCGATCAGGCCGTCGGTGTAGAGGAGGAGGGTGTGGCCCGGCTCGCAGGGGGCCGTGAAGGACACGTAGCGGCTGTGGCCGGTGCCCAGGGGCGGTCCGGGCGGGACGGGGAGGAGCGTGGCCCGGCCGTCGGGGCGGAAGACGACGGGTGGGAGGTGTCCGGCGCTGGCGTAGGTGCAGATGCCCCTGCCGGGGTCGGCGATGGCGATCACGCAGGTCGCGGGGCGGTCGGCGGCGGTGGTGTGCAGCAGGTGGTCGAGTTCGAGCAGGATGCGGTCGGGGCCGGGTTCACGGGCGGCGACCACGCGCAGCATGGCCTGGTAGCGGCTCATCGCTACGGCGGCCTCCAGACCGTGGCCCATCACGTCACCGAGGGCCAGCAGCGTACGTCCGTCGTCGAGGGCGACGGTCTCGTACCAGTCCCCGCCGACGAGCACACCCCGCCCGGCGGGCCGGTAGCGGTAGGCGACATCGATGTCCGGGTGCGGCCGGCCCGGCTCGGCCAGCAGGGCGCGCTGCAACTGGACGACGGCGTTGTGCTCGGCGGTGTACCGGAGGGCGTTGTCGAGGCTGATGGCGGCCCGGCCGGCCAGGTCCTGGGCGATCACGGCGTCGGTCTCGTCGAACAGGGGCGAGTCGCCCGCCCGGACCATGGTGACGGTGCCCACGTCGTGGCCGCGGGCCGTCAGCGGCACGATCAGGGCGGAGTGGATACCGGCGGCCAGGTAGGCGCCGACGTTGCCGGTGTGGGCGGCGGCGCGGCCGATGTCCTGCTCGTCCATCAGGTTGTCGATCACCGGCCGTCCGGCCTCCAGACAGCGGACGACGGACGAGCCGGGCTGATGGTCGACGTACTCGCCGGGCCGCCCCAGGGGCCGCATCACCACTTCCAGCTCGGGCACAGCGGCCAGCGCCGCCCGGCGCAGCCGAAGCGATCCGTCGCGGGGCGTCCGACTGGTGCCGTGCTCGGGGAGGACCTTCACGGTGGCGGCGTCGGCGAGCTTCGCCACCAGGAACTCGGCCAGCTCCTGGCAGGTGGTGTCCATGTCCAGGGTGGTACCGACACGGGTGGCGGCCTCGTCGAGCAGGGCGAGGCGCTCACGGGCCCGCTCCAGCTCGCGCTGCTCCTGCCGGGCGGCCGAGATCTCCAGCACGATGCCGACGATGCCCAGGGTCCGGCCGTCCTGCTTCAGCCGGTGGTAGGCGCCGTGCCAGTAGCGGCGTTCCAGGGGGGAGTCGGCCTGGGTGTGACCGCTGGAGATCGTCTCGCGCGGGATGCCGTCGGCGATGACGGCCCGCAGCACGTCCTCGCGGGGATCGACGCCCGGAACGACCTCGGCGACGGTACGCCCGATGTGTTCCTTGGCCGGTACGCCGTTCATGTGCGCGAGGGTGGCGTTGACGTACCGGAAGCGCAGCTCGGTGTCGAGGACGGCGATGGCGGCGGGCGTCCCGTCGAGGATCTGCCCCAGCAGCTCACGCACCCGCGCCGACCAGACGTGCCAGAACCCCGGACCACCCTCAGGCGCTTCCACGCCCAGGTCCTCGCTCTCGCCCTTACCCTCGCCCGCGCTCTCGTCGCCGGCCCGCTGCCGGTCCACGACAGCATCCGATCACGGGTGGGCGGTGAGCGCATGTGGAGGTGTGCGGGTTCTTCCGGGTGCCGTTCGTTTCGAGGCCCCGGACGCTCGGTTCCGTTGGCTCAGCAGACCGGCCCCGCATTCCGGCTTCCGGCTGGGCGGTCAGCGCCACTCGGCCGGAATGCGGGTCACCTGCTCCAGCAGGTCCCAGTCCTTCGGCCGGGAACCCGGTGAGAACCATGGGGCGCCCTGGCCGAGCCAGTAACCGCGATAGGTGCGGAGCCCCGTGACGCTGACGTCGCTTACATCGGGCTCGTTGCCGCAGCACGGGCAGATGGCACCCTCGTTGGGCCAGCCCTGCTCCCAGAAGGGCTCCACACCGTCGTCGTACCCACAGACACGGCAGACGGTCTGCCACTCGGGGCCCTGCGGACTCCCGGGTTCGGACGACATGCGGCAGGGCTCTTTCTGTCGAGCGGGCTAACCTGGAGGGCCTCAGCGCATCCAGGCGGGCGTCGAGAACCCGCTGTTCACGGCGCTAGCCTCGCGTGGATCGGCCGAAGTCGTCGGCCTTGGCGCCGACCAGGAAGGCCTGCCAGCCGCCCGGGGCGAAGGTGAGCAGTGGGCCGTCGGCCTGGTTCTTGCTGTCGCGCACGGCTCGGCCGCCGGTGGTGGTGTCGGCGACCTCGACGCAGTTGTTCTCCGCACCGGAGAACGACGACTTCCGGAAGGGGCCTACAACCTCGGTCACGTTGTGTCTTCCTTAGACGAGGGTCAGCCCCGCGCGGAGTGGTCGAAGCCGTCGGTCTTGGCGCCGACCAGGAAGGCCTGCCAGCCGCCCGGGGCGAAGGTGAGCAGTGGGCCGTCGGCCTGGTTCTTGCTGTCGCGCACGGCTCGGCCGCCTATGCCACGGGTGGCAACCTCAACGCAGTTGTTCTCCTGTCCGGAGTACGACGACTTCCGGAAGGGGCCAATCGGCTCGGTCACGATGTGTCTTCCTTGGTGGTCCGCAGTACGCGCCGGATGAGTCGCGCGGTCGCGTCCGGCGCCAGTGCTGCCGATCGTAGTAGGTCGAACGCATTGGCGTAAGCGGCCAGGTCCTCCGCGCTCTCCAGGACCGATGTACCCCTCAGGTTGTCCAACGTCACCGCTTCGACGGACGGTTCGGAATCGAAGCTGAAGGAAGAGAAGGCGGATGTCGATCCCGCCAGTACCCCTGCGGTGAGCGGCAGCACCTGCACCGTCACGTTCTGCCGCTTGCCTGCCTCAAGGATCGCGGACAGCTGCTCCCGGTGGATCTCGACGTTCACCAAAGGCTGCGTGATGACCGATTCCCAGAGGATGGCGGTGTACGTCGCTCCACCCTCTCCGATCTTCGCCTGGCGGCCCTCCCGGGCCTTCACCAGGTGGACGACCCGTTCGGGGGCAACGAAGTTGGGCCCCATCGTGATGACCGCTTCCGCATACGCGGGAGTTTGCAGGAGCCCGGGGAACAGCACCGGCTGCCACTCCCTGATGTACGTCGCGTCGTCCTCCAACGCGATGTGGTCGAGGTAGTCCGGCCGCAGGTGGGCGGCGTGTTCGAGCCACCAGCCATGGTGACCGCTGTTCTTCGCGAGCCACACAAGGTGCTCGCGCTCCGTCTCGTCGCCGACGCCGTACCTGTCCAGGAGCAGGAGCACCTCCGCGGGTTTGGCGGTGGTGATGCCGTCCTCCATGCGACTGATCTTGGATCGCGATCCGTAGATGAAGGCAGCCGCCTGCGCCTGATCGAACCCGGCGCCGACCCTGTGCTGCTGCATCTTGCGGCCGAACCGTCTGCTGCGCACGGTCGGCTTCCCACCTGCGGGCATGTCGTCGCCTCCATCTCCTGGCCTCGCGGGTTGCCAAGTCTGCCCGTCCAACGGGCACTTGCAGGCCAGCTTCACTCGATAGTGGCATCTTATGCACGTGTGCATAAGTTCTCATTGCGTGAGTTGGGATCTGATGTCTAGCCTCGGTGCACTTGCACCGCTGCACGGCGTGCATGTGACCGAGCGTCAGGGGGTACTCCGCCATGCCCGAACCCACCTCACCCCAGCCCCGCCCCCAACCCCACCAAGCCACCACCTTCCGCATCCCCAAGCACCCCAGAAACGTCCCCGAAGCCCGCGCCCAGGTCCGCAAAGCCCTCGCCGACTGGGGCCTGCCCACCGACCTCGCCGCCGATGTCGCCCTCGTGGCCACGGAGTTCGTCACCAACTCCGTACGGCACTGCGAAGTGACCTTCTCCCTGGTCGAGGTGACCCTCACCCTCCAAGGCAACCAACTGCTGCTGGAGGTCTCCGACCCCGACAAGGAGAAGATCCCGGCACCCCGTACCGCCGGCCAACAGGACGAGAACGGGCGAGGGTTGGCCGTCATCTCGGCCCTCGCCGCGCAATGGGGATGCGACCTGCGCCGGTTCACCAAGTGCTCCTGGGCCACATTCCCGCTGCCGGAAGTCGCCCCCGCATGTTCCGGCTGACGGCACGACTGATCACCAGGCTGGCCGCCGTACTCCGCCCCCGTCCACCGAGTCCGCCAACCATCCCCGCCGCAGCCCAGCCCCCACGCACCCCGGACCCGTACGTCTGGACCCTGCCCAGCCCTCACCACGCCCGGTGGCGACGCCGGCACCGACGCAGGAACCCGGCCGACCTGCTCCTCCCCGAGGAGGACTGCTGGCAGTCGCCACCCCCACCCCGTCCTCCGAACTGGACGACGACCGACGACGTCGTACGCCCGTACGTGCTGCAGGCACCGGGGGAGGAGTGGTGACCTGCATCGGAGAGCGGCCGACTTTGGCCCGCTGTCAGTGGCGGGATTTAGGGTGCGGTCAGATTCTCGGGGTCGGAGGGGGCACAGGTGGGATTTGAGGGCGAGGTCTGGCGGCTGGAGCGAGACGGCAGGGTGCTCGGCGAGATCGTGATCGACGACGCCGACTTCCCCTGGCTGAGCGGCCGTTTCGTACCCGAGCCGGGGTTCGCTGAGGTCGAGCCGTGGTTCGTCGAGACGCTCGCGTTTGTCGAGGCGGAGCAGTACGACCGGTTCGAGGGGGCCTACGACCGGATCGCCCGCACGCTCACCCTTGTGTCGCCGTCAGGCCCCGTCGCGGAGTTCCTGTTGCACATTCAGGGCGGCCAGGCATGGTTTCGCTGGAGTGATGAACCGTTCGAGGACGCGTAAGAGGTAGTGGAGCCGACAGTCAGACCTTGATCACGCGGGCGCCCGTCCCGCACAACACCCCGAGGTCCTCGGGGTCCGACGTCAGGACGGTCACCGGGGCCGGTGAGGCGAGTGCCGTGGCGGCGACGATCGCGTCGAGGGCGTACTTGTGCCCGTGCAGTCCCGCTGCGGCGAGGAGTCTGCTCGCGTGGCGGGCGATGACCTCGCTGGGCGGGACGATGTTGACGCGGGAGACGGCGTGGTCGAATCGGGCCTGGCTGGTCCCGGGATCGCGGGCCTCGACGAGGGTGACCGAGCTGGTGACGACGCGGATGTCCTCGGCTTCGGCTGCGGCGAGCCACTCGGTGAGTTCGGGTGTGGGTCGTACGAGTTTGGACAGGCCCTCACAGTCCAGAACGAGAGTGCCCGTCACGCGGCGTCCACTGAGCCGGCTGAGGTTCCACGCAGCAGCGCCCGCTTGGCTTCGACGGCGGCATGATCGACGGGGCCGTGTTCGGCTTCGGCGTCCTCGATGAGTTCGCGCAGCCGGTCCCGTTCCAACTGGCGTTGGATGAGGGCTTCGACGTAGGCGGACATGCCTCGTTTGCCGGTCCGCTCCTTGAGGGCGGCGATGGTGCCCTCGTGGAGAGAGACGGAGACCGGGCGGACGGGGCCTTCGCCGGGGGCGGGGTATGCGGCCATGAGGTCATCTTAACAAAAGTCTTGTTATTGAGGTTGCCGTGCGCCTGTGGTCACCGCGTGGCCGGTGGGCGCCCAGTCGGGCCCGTTGCTCCAGGGCGGGCAGGCGGCGCCCTCGCCGGGTCGATCCGGTCCTTGCTGTCGCGTACGGCTGGGCCGCCCATGGCGACACAGGTGGCGACCTCGCTTTCGTCTCCCTGTCGGCGACCGCTGCGAAGTTGCTCATTTCCGTCTGCACATCCAATGCGATCAGGCCTGGTCCCGTCGGCGAGCCGCCCCCTTCGACGATCCACAGGGCGACGTGACCCCGACCGAAGATCAACAGGAACAAAAGCCTCCACATCCCGTCGAAATCAGACCCCTTCCGCTCTACAACCCTCGATCTGACCCAGAAGTCTCTGTGCGTGAACCATGAGGTTCTACGGTGTTCGCGGGTTTGCCGTGACTGCCGCCGGGCAAGCGCTCGCCGTTCCGCTGTCGGCCGCTGCCGCCGTTTCCGGGGCGCGGGTGGTTGGACGTGGGTGGGCTTTCCGATGGGGGAAATCAGGTGTCGATGCACGGCGCGGACAGTGGGCCGCCGATGCGCGGGCGGCTCGCGGGCGGGATGCAGAAGGTGATCCCGTCACCGCGGCAGCCTCTCCCGCTCGCCACGACCGAGCGCGAGTCGAAGCCGGCCGGGGCGACGAGGAATCCCACCCGGACGACGGCCAGACACGCCGCCATCCCGGGGCGCGGTGACCGCCGGCTCTACGCGATCGACGGGCTCCGGCTGCTCGCCGCCCTGGTCGTGGCCGCCCACCACTACGCCGGAACCTGGCGGGTCAACCAGCCGGACAACGCGATCTGGGGCCGGCCGGTCTCCGACATCATGCCGACCTGGTTCCGGTTCTCCGCGTACGGCTGGATCGGCGTCGAGATCTTCTTCGTGATCAGCGGGTTCGTCATCTGTATGTCGTGCTGGGGGCGTACCCCACGGCAGTTCTTCACCTCCCGGGTGATCCGGCTCTATCCGGCGTACTGGTTCGCCATCGTCTTCACCTCGGCATGTCTCGTCGCCATGCCCGGTGTGTGGAAGCAGCACCGGCCGCGCGAAGTGCTGCTCAACTTCACGATGCTGCAGTCCGGTTCACGTGTCTCGAACGTCGACGGCGTGTACTGGACCCTCTGGTCGGAGCTGCGCTTCTACCTGCTCTTCATGGCTGTTGTCGTCACAGGGCTGACGTATCGCAAGGTCGTGGTGTTCTGCTGCCTCTGGGGCGCCGCCGCGATGATCGCCCCGGCCGCCGGTTTCCGCCCGGCGACGCTGATCATCAACCCCGAGGGTGCCTGGTACTTCATCGCGGGCCTCGCCCTCTACCTCATGTACCGCTTCGGCCAGGACCTGTTGCTCTGGGGCATCCTCGGCATGGCCTGGCTGATGGGACAACTGGAACTCGGGCACCGCATAGACACGATCGAACGGGTCTCCAGCTGGCGCGGAAGCGTGCTGATCTTCACCGTGTTCCTGCTGGGCATGGTCGCCATCTCGCTCGGCTACACCGACCGCATCCGCTGGAAGTGGCTGGTCACGGCAGGCGCGTTGACATACCCGTTCTATCTGATGCACTACCTCGTCGGTACGACGGTCATCAACCGTCTGCGCGACACGATGGACGCCCGGCTCCTGGTCGTGTCCGTGATCGCCGGCTTCCTCGTACTGAGCTGGCTGGTGCACAAGTTCGTGGAAGCACCCCTGGCGCGGCTGCTGAAACGGGGCCTGGACACGTCGTTCGCGCGGCTGCGCAACGCCTCGTCCATGTCCTGACCGGCCGACCGCCCCCACTGACGAAACCCCGGGCCACCCTCCTGGCTCGGGGTTTCCTTTCCCTGCCGGGCAGTTCAACCTGCATGCATGTCAGGGGCGTTGACCCGTCCTGGGCACACCAGCAGAATGAGCCCCCGCGCGTTTTTGAGAGCGCTCTCAAACCAGTGGAGGAGATCCATGAACGGCAGGTCCGACAGAGAAGGCGCGCCAGGCCCCGCGCTCAGCCGCCGTACGCTCATCGGCGCCGCAGGCCTCGGCGCCGCAGCGCTCACGGCAGCGGGCTCAGGCGTAGCGGGCGCGGCCAACTCCTCCACCGGCTACGGGACTTCCGCTGAGCGCCGCGCCCACGCCTTCCTCGCCGCCGCCATGGACGCCTACCCCGACCACGGCGACGTCCGCCTCACCCAGAGCTACACCGACCAGGCGGGCCTGTTCAGCACGGCGTTCACCTACGACAACGCCCTCGCGATACTCGCCCACCTCGCCGCACGCACCGAGACGGGCCGCCGCCGGGCCGTCGCCCTCGGGGACGCCCTGCTGTACGCGCAGGCGCACGACCCCGTGTACGACGACGGCAGGCTCCGGCAGGCCTACAACGTCGGGCCGTACGTCTTCTACGACGGGGTCGCCCAGCCGGACGGGTTCGTGCGGGCCGACGGCACCGCCAACGTCGGCACCCAGTTCGGGTTCACCGGTACCGCCGTGGGTGACATGGCCTGGGCCGGTATCGCGCTCGCCGCACTGGCCCGCCGTACCGGGAAGCGCCGCTTCCTCGACGCGGCCGTACGGATCGGCACCTGGATCGAGGTGAACGCCAGTACCCAACAGCCTCTCGGCGGTTACAAGTTCGGGGTCGACGGCGCCAACGCGAAACTGCCGTTCAGCTCGACCGAGCACAACACCGACCTGGTCGGCTTCTTCGGACAGCTCGCCCTGCTCACCGGGGACCCGGTGTGGCGGCAACGGCGGGCGCGGGCGCGGGCGTTCGTCGAGAAGATGTGGGAACCCTCGGTCGGCGCATCGGGCGGGGTGTCCAGGGGCTTCTTCTACACGGGCACCAACGACGGCGTGACCGTCAACAGGTTCCCGATCCCCGAGGACACCCAGACCTGGACCCACCTCGCCCTCGGCTCACGCCGCTACTCGGGCTCGTTGGACTGGGCCGCCACCGAACTGGCCGTCCTGGACCGGGCGGACCGCACCAACAGCACGGTGCCCGCCGGACAGTCGTACGAGGGAGTCACCTTCAGCTCCGCGAGTCTGCTGGCGAACGAGGACGCCCCCATCGCCGAGTTCCAGCCCAGGCCCAACCGCAACGGCGTCTGGTTCGAAGGGACCGCGCACCTCGCCCTCGCCCTCCGGGACCGCGCCGGACACGGCGACGAGGCACGCGCCCACCGGCTGGTCGCCTCCATCGAGCGCGCCCAGGAGCTTCTCGGCACCGGTCAGACCGTCGGCAGCCGGGGCCTCCCCGAGCGCGCCGGGGTCGTCTCGGCGACCAGCCCCCTCGACACCGGATTCGGCTTCGGCTACTACCCGTACCGCCACACGGGCGCGACCGCCTGGTACCTGCTGGCGGCGGCCCGCTCGAATCCTCTGCGGGCCTGACGGGGCACGGGGTTCGGCGGGCAAGCCACGGACCGGGCGAGTTCACGCGAAGCGGATGCGTGAACTCGCCTGACGTACAACGAAGTCGGGCCCGGATCTCAGGATCGCCGGATTGCCGAGCCCTCAGGCGGTCGCCGCAGCCGCCGCCCTGCCCGCCTGGCGTCCGGAGAACAGGCACCCGCCGAGGAACGTGCCCTCCAGCGACCGGTACCCGTGGACCCCGCCGCCCCCGAAGCCCGCGACCTCACCGGCCGCGTACAGACCGGGAACCGGGGTGCCGGTGGCGTCGAGGACGCGGCCCGACAGGTCGGTCTGGAGGCCGCCGAGCGTCTTGCGGGTGAGGATGTTGAGCCGTACGGCGATCAGGGGTCCGGCGGAGGAGTCCAGGATCTTGTGGGCCGACGCCGTGCGGCTGAGGACGTCGCCGGGGTAGGAGAGGGCGTTGCGGATGCCCATGACCTGGGCGTCCTTGCTGTACGCGTTGTCGATCTCCCGGTCCCGGGCCTCGATCTGGCGCTGGAGCGAGGCCAGGTCGATCAGGCTCGTGCCGGTCAGCTTGTTCATGCCCCGGACCAGCTCGGAGAGTGTCGTGGAGACGATGAAGTCCTCGCCGTACTTCTTGAACCGTTCGAGCGGCTCCGGGGTCTGCCAGGCGCGCGAGAGCAGCATCCAGATGTCTTTGTTGGTGAGGTCGGGGTTCTGTTCGGATCCGGAGAGCGCGAACTCCTTCGCGAGGATCTTCTGGGTCGTCACGAACCAGGAGTAGTCGTAACCGGTGTCGGTGATCGACTTGAGGGTGTGGAGGGTGTCGTACCCCGGCATGTCGGGTGCGGAGAACCGCTTGCCCGTCGCGTCGAACCACATCGACGACGGGCCGGGCAGGATACGGATGCCGTGGTTGGCCCAGATCGGGTCGTAGTTCTTGATCCCCTCCGTGTAGTGCCACATACGGTCCGGGTTGACGATCCGGGCGCCCGCCTTCTCGGTGATCGCGAGCATCCGCCCGTCCACGTGCGCGGGCACACCCGTGATCATCGACTTGGGCGCAGTGCCCAGCCGGGCCGGCCAGTTCTGCCGTACGAGATCGTGGTTGGCGCCGATACCGCCGGACGTCACGATCACCACCTCGGCGCTCAGCTCGAAGCTCCCGACCACCGTCCGTGAACTGGCCTTGCCGCGCGCGGCGGTGCTCGCTTCGAGAACCGCGCCGCGTACGCCGGTGACGACGCCGTTCGTCCGGATGACCTCGTCCACGCGATGGCGGTGCTTGAACGTGACGAGCCCGTCCGCCACCGCCGCCCGTACCTTCTTCTCGAACGGTTCCACTACGGCGGGACCCGTGCCCCAGGTGACGTGGAAGCGCGGTACGGAGTTGCCGTGGCCGTCCGCGAGACCGCCGCCGCGCTCCGCCCAGCCGACGAAGGGGAACCACTGCATGCCGAGACCGGCCAGCCAGGACCGCTTCTCGCCGGACGCGAAGTCGACGTACGCCTGGGCCCACTTGTAGCCCCAGTGGTCCTGGCCGAGCGGGTTGTCGATGTCCCGGTCGAAGCCGGCCGCGCCCTGCCAGTCCTGCCAGGCCAGTTCCTTCGAGTCCTTGACGCCCATCAGGCGCTGCTCGGCGGAGTCGACGAAGAACAGCCCGCCGAAGGACCAGAAGGCCTGGCCGCCGAGGTTGGACTCTGGTTCCTGGTCGAGCAGCAGCACCTTGCGGCCCGCAGCCGCGAGTTCGGCGGTGGCGACCAGCCCGGCCAGTCCGTGGCCCACGACGATCGCGTCGGCAGAGGTGGCCGCAGCCGAGGCGGCGAAGGCCGTTCCCGTCTGGGTGAGGGCGGTCGCGGCGACCGCGCCGCCGGCCAGCGTCAGCGCCCGGCGGCGGCTGACCGGGTCAGTCAAGTGCTCCATGGGGGTGCCTTCCGGGAGAGACGTACGGCGGGTGCGGGGTGCGGGTGCAGACACCGATGCGGGACCAGATGCGCGTGCACGGGCGTGTGGGGCGGCCGTGAGAAGGGCGTGTTTGTGGCGAGCCTGGGGTTACCGTCGGTAGCGCTCAGGGAATCAGGTCGGTACGACTGTTCGGTAGTAGCCGGGAGCCAACGCATGCGACCCTCCGTTGTGCCCCGGCGACACCGTGCCGACGTGGAAGGGAGAGCCCCATGACGGTCCTCACCGACGTCAACGACCCCACCGGACGGCCCGAGCGGTCCGAGTGGTCCGAGCAGTCCGAGCGCGAGACCGTCGCCGAGGTGCTGCGCGCCATGGCCGCCGACAAGGACGTCCAGGGCGAACTCGTGCACGCGGCCCGTAAGCACTCTCCCGAGGTGGCCCGGCTCGCCGAGGCGGAAACCCACTGGCACGTCACCGCGATGATCAACGCGGCCGGCGCCTGGCTGGGCGACCCTGGTGAGCGCGACCCCGGTGACAGGGACGACGACGAACAGGGCGCCGATACCCAGGACTTCGCCGCCGCTCTGCTGCTCGGCGCCGACCGGGCCGGCCAGGGCGTGCCGATGACCGCCGTACTGCGCGGAGTACAGGCGGCCCTCACCCGCACCGTCGAGATCACCGTCGACCGCTGCCGTGCGGCCGGGGTGCCCGACGCCGCGCTGCTCACCGTCGTCCTGCGGCTCAAGGAGTACGGCGACACCCTGCAACGGCATGTCGTCCACGGGTACCGCACGGCCGAGTGGGACACGCCGCGCGCGCTGGGCGAGACCCGGGCGCGACTGCTGCACCGGCTCCTCGTAGAGGGTGAACCGGCGCCCGCCGCCGAGGAGTTGGCGCGTGCCGGGCTGCGCCACGACGCCGTACGCCATCTTCTGGTCGCCGACCCGGGCGGCGACCCGGCCCGCACCCGGCGGCTGGCCCACCGCCTCGCCGCCCTGCGCGGCTGCCTCTTCGGCATGCTCGACGGACGACTGGTGGGCCTGTATCCGCGACTGCCGGTGGGCGAGACGATCGAGGACGGAGAAGAGGAGAGGGAGGGGGAGTGGGAGGAGGAAGGGGGCGGCGCGCTCGTCGTGGTCTCACCAGCCGTGCCCCTGGACGACCTCCGGGCCGCGTACGCCCTCTGCGTCCGCGCCCTGGACCTCGACGGAGGAGCGACAGCGGCACAGGCCCCGGGAGCGGGACCGTACGGGCGCCACGGTGTGTACGAACTCACCGAACTGGCCGCCGAGATCGCCCTCGCCGACCAGCCGCTCCTGGGCGCCTGGCTCAGCGCCCGCCTCCTGGCGAACCTCGACCCCGGGGACGATTTCCACCGTCAGATCGCGGTCACCGCACTGGCGTTCCTCGATCACGGCCGCCGTCTCGACCGTACCGCGGCCACCCTGTTCACCCACCCCAACACCGTCCGCTACCGCCTCGCCCGCCTTCAGCAGCTCACCGGCGAGTCCCTGACGGACGATCTGCCGGGCAGCGCATCGTCCGGGCCGCCCGGCACCCTGCACTGGTGGTGGGCGCTGCGGACCTGGCTGGGGCCCGGCGCCGACGGAAAGCCGTAGGGTGTTATGCAGAAGAGACGTACTCAATGCGTACTTAATACATCCTTACTGTAAACAGATAGCATCCGACCGCGATGGTGTACGTCGGCGGCCGGAACGAGGTGGGTCTGGTGGGTGGCATGACGGTGGAGCCGCGTATCGCGGTGGCCGTGGTGACCATGGGAAACCGGCCCGCCGCGCTGAACGCGCTGCTGGAGTCGATCGCCAAGCAGGACCTCGCCCCCGACCGCATCGTGCTCGTCGGCAACGGCTGTCCACTGCCCGAACTCCCCGGCCTCTCCGGCGAGGTGACGACCATCGAGGTCGACGAGAACCTCGGCTGCCCGGGCGGCCGCAATGTGGCCCTGGCCCGGCTGCGGGAGTTCGGCGACATCGACGTCGTGGTCGACCTCGACGACGACGGCCTGCTCATCGACCCCGATGTGCTCACCCGCGTACGGGACTTGTACGCCGCCGACCCCCGGCTCGGCATCGTCGGCTTCCGGATCGCCGACGAGAACGGCGTCACCCAACGCCGGCACGTCCCCCGGCCCGGCGCGGGCGACCCGATGCTCGGCGGCTACGTCACCCAGTTCCTCGGCGGCGGCCACGCCCTGCGCATGGCGATGCTCGACGAGACCGGAGACTGGCCCGCCGCCTTCTTCTTCGCCCACGAGGAGACCGACCTCGCCTGGCGTGCCGTCGACGCGGGCTGGAAGATCCTCTACGAACCGCGTCTCCTGCTGCGCCACCCCAGCACCTCGCCCGCCCGGCACGCCATCTACCACCGGGTCACCGCCCGCAACCGGGTCTGGCTGGTCCGCCGTCGGCTGCCGCTGCCGCTGATCCCGGTGCACCTGGGCGTCTGGATCGCCATCACCGTCCTGCGCGGCGGCTCCACGCGCGAGCTGAAGGCCTGGTTCGGCGGTTTCGTGGAGGGCCTGCGCGAGCCGGCCGGCGAACGCCGCCCGATGCGGTGGCGAACGGTGTGGACACTGACCCGACTGGGCCGCCCACCCGTACTGTGACCTTGTGGCCCTGTGACCTGCGAAAAAAGGTCTGAGAAACGCTGAACACGACACGCTGAACGCGATACGAGGGCCCTGGTCGTCACCTCTGGCGACCTGGGCCCTCGCGCGTACCCGGACCCGGCCGCGACGGCGACACTCCCCCGAGCTGCGCGTCATACGCGCGCGCCCTCGGACCGGCTCCGTTGAGGTGATCACATCAGGCCACACCAACAGATCGCTAACATGGGAGTCCGGTAGGTGGACGAGAAGGCAGTGGGGCGAGAACATGCGGTGCGGTCTGCGGTTCGGACTGCTGGGCGCGCCCGTTCTGTACGACGGCGACGCCCCCAACGCCCTTACCGAGGACGGAATCCAGCCGATCGGCAGCATCAAGGTACGGACGCTGCTCGCCGCCCTGCTCCTCGAACCCGGCCGGGTCGTCCCGGTCGAGACGCTCAAGGACGCGCTGTGGGGCGGGGCGCCGCCGGCCTCCGCGCAGGCCTCGCTGCACAACCATGTGGCCCGGCTGCGTCGGCTCCTGGACGATCCGGGACGGCTGCGCGCCGTGACGCCCGGGTATCTCCTACGGGTCGGCCCGGGCGAGTTGGACGTGCACGTCTTCCAGGCGCACGTCGAACGGGCGCGGGCCGCCCACGCCAACCAGGACTGGCAGCGCGTCCTCGGTGAGAGCGCGTCCGCCCTCGCCCTGTGGCGCGGCGCCCCGCTGACCGGCCTCCCGCCCGAGACCGTCGGATACGCGTTCACCCAGCGCCTGACGGAGGCCCACCTGCTCCTGCTGGAGTGGCGCTACGACGCCGAGTTGTACGTCGGCGGCCCCGGTCTCCCCTCCCTGGTCCCGGAGTTGACGGCCCTGACGGCCGAACACCCGCTGCGCGAGTCCTACCACCGCCAACTGATGCTCACCCTCCACCGCACCGGCCGCCGAGCCGAATCCCTCGCCGTCCACCGCGATCTGCGCAACCGCCTCCTCGACGAACTGGGCGTGGAACCGGGGGCGGCGGTACGGGCGGCCCATGTGGAGGTACTGAGGCTGCCGGCGGGCCCGACGAATGCCCCCGACCTGCCAGACCTGCCGGACGTGGCCGACCTGAGGGCCTCCGCGGACTCGGCGAACCGGGGAGGCTCGGCAGGTCCGGGAGGCCGGGCGGGCCTGGCAGCCAGGGAGTCGTCAGGTGGCCCGGCAGCCCAGGGGACTGTGGCAGGCCGGGCAGGCCGGGCAAGCCAGGCAGGCCAGGCAGGCCGGGAGCGGCCGGGACCTCTGGCGGACCAGGCGGGTTCGGGAGGTTCGGGGTCCTCGGCACGTCCGGCGGGCCGAGAGCGGCCGGGAGCTCCGGCAGGCCCGGCGGACCAGAGGGACCGAGAGAGCTTGGCAGGACCCGGGACCTCGGCGGGTGCGGCAGCCCCGGAGGAGTGGGGAGACCCAGAGAGGCTGGGACGCCGAAGGGGTCCGGGAACCTCGGGAACTTCGGGAACTTCGGGGACTTCGGGGACCTCGGGTGATCCGGATGTTCCGGGCGGCTTCGCGATGCCCGCCGACCTTGCGACGACCACCGGCCTGGCTGTTCCCTACGTCCCCGCGCAACCGACCTCGGGCTCGGCCCCGCGACCGGCTTCCCCCTTCACACCACGAGCCGCGTCGGCATCATCGCGCCCCACTCCCACACAGCGACCCGAGCCGACGCCGCGACCTGGGTCCGCCTCGGCACGACCCGAGCCGGTACTCCGACCTGGGCCGACGTTGCGCCCTGCCTCGGCCTCACCAAGGCCCGAGTCTGCGCCGCGCACCGAGTCTGCGCCACGCCACGCCTCGGCCTCGTCGCGACCCGAGCCGACGCCGCGATCGGCTTCGGCATCGCCGTGGCCCGCGTCAGCCCCGCGACCTGGGTCCGCCTCGGCACGACCCGAGCCGGTGCCGCAATCCGAGCCGACGCCGCGACCCGGGTCGACCTCGTCGCGACCCGAGCCGGTACTCCGACCCGGGCCGACGTCGCGCCCCGCCTCGGCCTCACCAAGGCCCCAGTCGACGCCGCGCCCCGAGTCTGCGCCACGCCCCGCCTCGGCCTCGTCGCGCCCCGAGCCGGTACCGCGATCCGCGCGGGCATCCGCCCCGCCTCCCGTCCCCCGGCCCGCCCAACTGCCCCCACCCCCTGCCCACTTCACCGGCCGCACCTCCGTCGCCGACGATCTGCGCCGGACGCTGGCCCCAAAGCCGTACCCCGGGCCCGAGGACACGGCTGCCGCCCCCGTCGCCGTGATCCACGGCATGCCCGGAGTGGGCAAGAGTGCCCTGGCGCTGCACGTCGCCCACGCGCTCCGGAGCCGCTTCCCGGACGGTCAGCTGTACGTCGACCTGCACGGCCGCACCTCCGCCGCGCCCCCGCTCACCCCCGCCCACGCCCTCACCACCCTGCTGCGCGACCTCGGCGCCGATCCGCTCCGCATCCCCGAACACCCGGACGCGGCAGCCGCGTTACTGCGTTCACTCCTCGCGCCGACCCGCACGCTGCTGGTCCTGGACGACGCCCAAGGTGCCGCGCAGATACGGCCGTTGCTTCCCGCGGGCCCGGGCTGTGCCGTGATCGTCACCAGCCGGTCCCCGCTGACCGCTCTCGACGGCGCCCGCCGCTTCCCCCTCGCCCCTCTGACCGGCGGGGAGAGCGCCGAGCTGCTGCGTGCGGCGTCCGGGCGGGACGACCTCGACGCGGCCCACCCCCTCGTCGAACTCACCGGCCGCCTCCCGCTCGCCCTGCGCGTCGTCGCCGCCCGCCTCGCCGCCCGCCGGGCCCTCGCTCCGGACGTGCTCGCCGTTCAACTGGCCGCCGCCGACAGCAGGTTGCCGCTTCTGGAGTACGACGACCTGAGCGTCCGCCGCTCCCTGGCCGGCGCCCACGACGCGCTGCACACCTCCGTCCACGAGACCGACCGCGACGCGGCTCTCGCCCTGCGCCGCATCGGCACCCTGGACCTCCCCGGTTACGACGCCCCGCTCCTCGCCCGTCTCACCGGGACCGACGAACGCCGCGCCGGGGCAGCCCTGAACCGCCTCGTCGACGTAGCCCTCCTGGCGGAGACCGCGTACGGCCACTACGCACCCCACGAGCTGATCAGGGACTACGCCCGTGAACTGGCCGCGGCCGAGGCGGCAGGCGGAGATCCGACGGCCGGCCGGGGTTGACGCGCGTCACTTGGCGTCGGCATAGCACTCCACCACCGCCGTGCTGAACGGAAACCGCACCGGCGTCTCGCCGAACGTCAGCCGCCCCGCCAGTTCCGCCGCCTCCCGGATCGCCGCCACGACCGTCTGGGCCTCCGCCTCCGGACAGTGCACGATCACCTCGTCGTGCTGGAAGAAGACCAGCTCGGCGGCCATCCCCGCACAGGTCCGGCGCAACGCGGCGAGCAGCAGCAGCGTCCAGTCGGCGGCGCTGCCCTGGACGACGAAGTTGCGCGCGAAGCGGCCCCGGGCACGGGAGTTGGAGGAGGCGTACCCCGGCACCCACTCCTGCGCCCCTGCCCCCGCCCCTCCCGCAGGGGCGATGCCCGACTCGTCCTCCGGGAGCGGGATGCCCGCCTCCTCCACCGAGTCGTCGTTGGCCCGCACGGCCGGGGGACACGTACGCCCCAGCCAGGTCCGCACGAGCCGCCCCTCCTCTCCCGCGCGCGCCGCCTCGTCCACATACGCCACCGCCTTCGGGAACCGGCGTCTGAGCGCGGCGAGGTTCTTGAGGCCGTCCCCGGAGGTCTGTCCGTACACCGCGCCCAGCACGGCGAGCTTGGCCTGCTCCCGGTCGCCGGAGAACGCGCGCTCGGAGACGGACTGGTAGAGGTCGGTCTCGCGGCCCGCGACCTCCATCAGCCCGGGATCACGAGAGATGGCCGCCAGCACCCGAGGCTCCATCTGGTCGGCGTCGGCGACGACGAGCCGCCATCCCGGGTCGGCGACCACCGCCCGCCGGATCACCTTGGGGATCTGCAGGCCGCCCCCGCCGTTGGTGACCCAGCGCCCGGTGACCGTCCCGCCCGCGAGGAACTCGGGCCTGAACCGCCCGTCCCGCACCCAGTCCTGGAGCCAGGACCAGCCGTGCGCGACCCAGATCCGGTACAGCTTCTTGTACTCGACAAGGGGCTTCACCGCCGGGTGGTCGATGCTCTCGATCTCCCATCTCCGCGTGGACCGCACCTTGATCCCCGCCTGCGCGAAGGCCTTGACGACATCGGCGGCCAGATCGGGCCGCACCCGGCGTCCGAACGCCGCCGACACCTCGTCCGCCAGCTCGGCGAGCCGCCGGGGCTCACCACCGCCCGCGTACCGCTCGCCCAGCAGTTCGTGGAGCAGGGCGCGATGGACGTCCGCGCTCCACGGCAGTCCCGCCTTGTTCATCTCGGCGGCCACCAGCATCCCCGCCGACTCGGCGGCCGTCAGCAGCCGCATCCGGTCCGGGTGCGCGGTCGCGTCGTGCCGCCGCTGCTGGTCGGCGTACACCTCCAGCAGATCCGCCAGCGGTACGTGCACCGGCCTCGGTTCGAAGAGGGGCGACTGCGCGCCCGGTTCGGCGGACCGCTGCGGCGGATCCGGTGGTACGGGACCGCCGCGCAGCCGGGCGAGGGCCGCCGCAGCGGACCGGGGTTCGCCGAGCCGCCCCTCGTGGCCGAGCAGGAGCGTCTCGGCGTCCTCGATGTCGTAGCACCGCTCGACTCGCACCCTCGCGCCGAGCAGTCGCGGATAGACCTCGGGGGTGGACCGCCACACCCACCGCGTGACCTCCGGCCGGTCACGGACGGCCGCGCCGAGATCCGCCTCCCGGCGCACCGGCCCGGCGGGCAGCCCGTCCGGACCGAGGGGGGCGATCTCCACGCCGCCGTCCTCGGCCGGAGCGAGCGCCCACCGCTCGGCCGTCTCCGCCACGCCTGCCATGTCCACGAGTGTGGCAGGAGGGTCTGACAATGCCCCCGACCTGCGCTTTCCAGTATTTTCAGCTCTGCTCGCCGAACTCCACCTTGATCTTGGCGAGGGCCGCGACGACGTACTCCTCGGTCGCCGGCTTGGTGAGGCCGAGGCCGGACAGCACCCCCTCACCGTTCTCGAACTCCAGCAGCGCGAGGAGGATGTGCTCGGTGCCGACGTAGTTGTGGCCCAGGCGCAGGGCCTCGCGGAAGGTGAGTTCGAGGGACTTCTTCGCGTTGGCGTCGAAGGGGATGAGGGCGGGGTCGTTCTCGCCGCGTGGCGGGAGGCCGGCGGTCGCGGCCTCGCGCACGCTGTCCAGGGTGACGCCCTGCGCGGTGATCGCCTTCGCGCCGAGGCTCTCCGGGTCGGCGAGGAGGCCGAGGACCAGATGCTCGATGCGGATCTGGTCGTTGCCGGCGGCCTTGGCCCCTTCCTGGGAGAGGACCACCACGTTCCTGGCCCGTGGCGTGAAGCGGCTGAAGCCCTGGCTCGGGTCGAGGTCCGACTCGCCCTTCGGCACGAACCGCTTCTGCGCGGCCTGCCGGGTGACGCCCATGCTCCTGCCGATGTCGGTCCAGGAGGCACCGGAACGCCGTGCCTGGTCCACGAAGTGCCCGATCAGATGATCCGCCACCTCGCCGAGGTGATCAGCGGCGATCACCGCGTCCTGGAGCTGTTCGAGGGCGTCGGTGTGCACTTTTTTGATGGCCTCGATGAGGTCGTCGAGACGTACGGAGGCCCGGACGGGCTGATTGGTCGTCATGTGTCAACCGTAGGTTGTCAGCAAGAATGCTGTCAACCCGAAGTTGACAGTAGCTGTCGGCGGCATGAAACGATCGACCGGTGACCAGCAGCAAGCCCTCTCCGCCCGGCACCGTCGAACGCGCCTTCCAGGCCGCCCTGTACGCAGACACGGACACCTCTCTCGACACGGGCGCGTCCCTGCTCGCCGCCGACCCGGCCGCGGACGCCGAACTCGCCCGGCGCGGCGAGGAGTTCGTGGCATCGGCATGGCGACGCGGCTGGCAGCCGGCCGACGTCGAACGCCTCGTACGGCGCGAGCTGGACGACGTGCACGTACGCCTGGTGGCGGCGCTGATCACCGCCCAGGCGCCGAACGACCGGGCCCGGGGCCGCCGCTGGACGGAACAGCTGACCGGCCTCGCCGCGACCCCCGCCCCGCCCCGCACGGACCGCTTCACGCACGCGACGACGGTCCTGGAGCTGTACCGCCTGCTACTGACCCTGCCGACACTGGAGTCCCTGGACGAGCCGCGGACATTGCCGGGGGAGAGCGCCCGCCGGGAACACCCGGAGTCCCGCATGCTGCCCCGTATCCGCGCACTGCTGGCGAAGGCGGAGGCGACCGGGTTCCCCGAGGAGGCCGAGGCGCTGAGCGCGAAGGCCCAGGAACTGATGGCCCGGCACAGCATCGACGAGGCCCTGCTCGCGGCCGGCGCCCCGGCGGGCGACGCCCCGCGCGCGCGGCGCCTGGGTGTGGACGCCCCGTACGAGGAGGCCAAGGCGGTCCTTCTGCACGCCGTGGCCGACGCGAACCGCTGTCGAGCGGTGTGGAACGAGGCCCTGGGCTTCTCCACGGTGGTGGGTTTCGAGCCCGACCTGGAGGCGGTGGAACTCCTCTACACGTCCCTGCTGGTGCAGGCCACGGCGGCGATGACGAAGGCGGAGGCCGCGCAGCGGGCGAAGGGCCGCAACCGGACGAAGACCTTCCGTCAGTCGTTCCTGGCCGCCTACGCCCACAAGATGGGCACCCGCCTGGCGGCAGCGGCGGAAGCACAGACGGCGGACGCGGCGGCGACGCGGACCACCGCCCCCCTCCTCCCGGTCCTGGCCACCCGGGACCTGGCGGTCACCGCCCACCTGGACCAGATGTTCCCCACGACCACGACGACCCGCCTGAGAGGCGTGACGGACGAAGCGGGCTGGACGGAGGGCACGGCGGCAGCGGTCCGGGCGGCCCTGCACGCCCACCAGCGCCTGCCCGGCGCATAGGGCGGCCAGGGCCCCGGGCGGGCATCCTCCCGTACGGATCCGGATCCCCGAGGGTCAGGACCCCAGCCCCGCCGTGGGGAACCCCGACGGAAGCTGATCGCCCTGCGCCTTCGTGTACGTCTCCGTGCCGAGGCTGCTCTCCCAGGTGATCTTCATCGACGTCTTGTCGACGGAGTCGACCATTCCCTCGGCCCGGTCCTTGTTCCCGTCCGAGCAGGTGAGGCGGACCATCTGCATCCCCGCCTCCTTGCCCGCCGTACCGCTGCACACGGTCCCCCCGGTGGCGAACAGCCCGGCCTTCGCCCCGGTGACCATCAGTGCCACGGCACTGCCCTTGCTGGTGGTCAGCCAGCTGCCCACCAGCGCACTGTCCGTAGTGGTCGAACCGCTGCCGCTCTCACCGCCGCCCGCGTCGGAGGGCGACGGCGAGGAGGACGAGGCCGACGAGTCCGTACCGCCACTCGCCGGCCCGTCGTCGGATCCCCCGTCACCACTGCATCCGGCGAGCAGGAGGACGGCAGCCACCCCGGCCGCCGAGGCCACACCCGCTCTGCGCGTCAGCACGCGCGCGTACGTCACCGAAGTCACCGGGAAGCTCCCAACCAGTAGTCGCCAGCGATAGTCGTACGACCGCACGACCGCACGACACAACCGCTGCAAGCTACCAGGAGGACTTACGAACTCCCGGAAGGAATCCCGCGTGCGCCTGCTCCCGCAGGCCCACCCGGGACAGCCCGAACGCCCGGAAGTAGCCGCGGGGCCGCCCGTCCACCTGGTCCCGGTTGCGCACGCGCGTGGCGCTCGCGTCACGCGGCTGCCGTTCCAGCTCCCGCCGCGCCGCCGCCCGTTCCGCGTCCGTCGAAGCCGGCCGCCGGACGATCTCCTTCAGCTCGGCCCGCCGCGCTGCGTACCGCGCGACGATCTCCTGCCGCTTGTCGTTCTTCGCGATCTTGCTCTTCTTCGCCATGTCGCTACCGCCTCCGTACCTTTCGTCCTCTCCGCCCGTCAGACCTTGACCCCGCGGGCCCGGATCCGGGCCACCGCCGCCTCGACGCCGATCGTGTCGACGGTCTTGATCCCCTTCGTGCTCAGCCGCAGCCGGACGTACCTGCCCTCGCTCGGCAGCCAGTACCGCTTGGACTGGATGTTGGGGTTGAAGCGACGGGACGTACGCCGGTGGGAGTGGCTGATGGTGTTGCCGAAGCCCGGCTGGGCGCCGGACAGCATGCAGTGGGCGGACAAGGTGACGCACCTCTCTCGGTCGAGTTATGCAAATGGAAGTCGTTTTCAGTAAGATACCAGCATGGCTCGCAACGAACTCCGGCCGGTCATCAAACTCCGGTCCACGGCCGGGACCGGCTTCACCTACGTCACCCGCAAGAACCGCCGCAACGACCCGGACCGTATGACCCTGCGCAAGTACGACCCGGTCGCAGGCCGTCACGTCGACTTCCGAGAGGAGCGCTGATCAGCCGCCATGCGTGAAGGAATCCACCCGGCGTACGGGCCCGTCGTCTTCCGGGACCGGGCCGCGAACCACGCCTTCCTCACCCAGTCCACGATGACCAGCGAGAAGACGATCGACTGGGAGGACGGCAACACCTACCCCGTCGTCGACGTCGAGATCTCGAACGTCAGCCACCCCTTCTACACCGGCACGGCCCGCGTCCTGGACACGGCCGGCCGCGTGGAGCGCTTCGAGCGCCGGTACGGCAAGAAGGACTGAGGAAACACACGTGCAGGTGCATGAGCACGGGCCCTTGGGGGCTCACGAACTCTCCGTGGCGATCGTCGGCGGACTGCACGCCGACGCCCGCAGGGCGACCGTCGCGCGGCTGCTCGCCGACGTTCCCGGCAGCGTCGTACTCCACCACGACCTCGCCACGGCCGTGGCCGGCACGGTCGTCCGGACCATCAGCGACACGACCGGCATCCTCTCCGCGGGCGAGGCGCCCCTGGTCAACGACTGTGCGTGCTGTGCCCTGCGCGAGGATCTCGTCCCGGAGCTGCGGCGGCTCGCGGACGCCGGGCGGACCCGGCTGGCGATCGTCGAACTGTGGGACTCCGTCGAGCCCAAGGCGATGGCCGAGGTGGTGACGGCCGGCGGCCTCACGGTCACCGGCGTCATCACCGCCGTCGACCCGGCGCTGCTGCTGCCGTACCTCGGCAACGGCGACGACCTGGCCGAAGGCGGCCTCGCCGCCGCGGCCACCGACCAGCGCACGGTCGCCGACACCTTCGCCCGCCAGCTGGAGTACGCCACCGTCCTCGCCCTCGTCGACTCCCCGGACGCCGACGAAGAGGACCGCGAGCTGCTCGCGCAGCTCCACCCGACAGCCCGCCAAGTCCCGGTCCTGGGCGGCCACCCAGGGGACTTGGCGGGCGTGGCCGACGCGTCCGGGAAGGAGGCGGCCCCGCTCTCGGCGCTCGCCTCCGCCGCCCTCGCCGGATTCGACGTCGAGGCGGCCGACGCGGCCCAGCACCCGGCGTGCGCGCTGCTGCCGGCCGAGGCCGACGCCCACGGCGTGTCCACCCTCGTGTGGCACCGGCGCCGCCCCTTCCACCCGGAGCGGCTGTACGCGGCGCTGGAGGATCTGACCTGCGCCGCCGCCCGCAGCCGGGGCCGGTTCTGGCTCGCCGACCACCCCGACACGCTGCTCCACTGGGACGCGGCGGGCGGCGCGCTGTGCGTGGAGAGCGCGGGCCCCTGGCTCGCCTCGCTCCCGGACGCGGCCTGGGACATGGTCCCGCCCGTGCGCCGGGCCGCCGCCGCCCTCGACTGGCACCCGGAACACGGCGACTGCTGCCAGCACCTGGTGTTCACGTCCCCCGGCCTCGACCGCGACGGACTCGAACAGCTCCTGGAGTCCTGCCTGCTCACCGACGCCGAGTACGCCGGCGGACGCACCGCCTGGAAACGCCTGCCGCCCGCCTTCGACACCCTCCTGGAGGTCTGACCCCGTCATGGCCCGCAAGATCGAACGCAAGCCCCTCAAGGCCCGCCCCAACCCGCTGGACGCGGCGAAGATCACGTACATCGACTACAAGGACACCGACCTGCTGCGGAAGTTCATCTCCGACCGCGGCAAGATCCGCAGCCGCCGGGTCACCCGTGTCTCGGCCCAGCAGCAGCGGCTGCTCGCCCGCGCGATCAAGAACGCCAGGGAGATGGCACTGCTGCCGTACGTGTCCCGGTAGCCGCCGCGACCTGCGCGATCCGTGTGCGCGCCCCCGCCGTCGCCCCACCCGCACCCCCGTCTCCGTCTGTCCCAGGAGGCGGGGGTGCGGGCGTGCGGTGGAACGCGCGGGGGCGCGCGTGCGTCAAGGTGAGTAGTGGAGCGAGTACCTGGCGTGCACGTGCATCTGACCGTGCGTATGCCCTTGCATACGCCTGTGCATCTGTCCATGCGTCTGCACGTGAACAGAGTTATGATCCGGCAGAGTTGACCACCGCACCAATGGCCTCACCAGCCAGTGCACCACCAGGGAGCGACCTGTGGACCACGACGTGTACGGCGTTGGCGCAGCCGATGAGTCCGGCGTGTACAACGGCATGGCCGCCGCGCGGCTGGACGGGGTCGCCGCCTGGCAGAAGAGCCGGCACAGCAACTCGCAGGGTTCCTGCGTCGAGTTCGCGCGGCTGCCCGGCGGCGAGGTGGCGGTGCGCAACTCGCGCTTCCCCGACGGTCCGGCGCTCGTCTACACGCGCGCCGAGATCGAGGCGATGCTCCTGGGCATCAAGGACGGCGAGTTCGACCATCTGACCGCGAGCTGACCGCCCCGTCAGGCGTCTCGGCCCCCGGGCCGGTCGAAACGGGGCGTAATCGTCGTACCGCACACGGTGACGCGCGTAGAACCGTGGCGCGAAGAAACGCCACGGTTCCTCACTCGGCGGAGTGCAGCCCGAACAGGGCCCAGACGACCTTGCCGCCCAGCGCGCCCGAGAGCGGGTGCCAGCCCCAGCTGTCGCTGAACGAGTCGACGAGGAACAGGCCGCGCCCCGACTCGGCCGAGAAGTCCTCCGAGAACTCCTCGGTGTCGTACGCCACCGGGCTCTCCCTGCTGGGGTCGCGCACCGCGCACACCAGCCGCTCGGTCCAGCGCATCAGATGCAGCCTGACGGGCGGCTCCTGGGGCGACGCGTGCGGGGGGTCCGTGGGCAGCGCGTGCCGAAGGGCGTTGGTGACCAGCTCGGAGACGACCAGGCAGACATCGTCCAGGCGGTCGCCGATGTCCCACTGGGTGAGTGTTCTGTTGCTGAACTGCCGTGCCTCGCGCACCGCTTCGTAGCGGGCGGGCAGCGCACACGACGCCGCGTTGGACACGGTCGAGGGATCCAGTGGCGGAAGCCCCTGCCTTAAAGGCTCGAGCATGGTCGATCCATTCATCCCCATGCGAGGCACTCCCGGGAGATCGCGGTCGTTGCGATGCAGTCCTTGCGATGCAGCGGTGGCGCGAGACCATGGTTTCCGATGCGTACGGCGGATGCAAGGGCAGATGCACGTGCACGCGCCTGAATTGGACCCACCCGTACCGCTTCTTGGTCATTTTTTCCGCCAACTTTCCACCTCTGGCTGGTCTTCCCCTTGCCTCTGCCTGTGCGTACGCTCTGACGTCTTCCCATTTGAGTAACCGGACGAGTACTGCTCGGAGTGATTTAGTGGCAGACTGCGGCCCCTGGAGAGGTTGGGGAGGGTGACGAACGTGAGCGCGGGAGAGCCGGGATCGGTGGTGCGGCGCATGTTGCTCGGATCACACCTGAGGCGACTGCGTGAGGCGCGGGGCATCACGCGTGAGGCGGCGGGTTACTCGATCCGTGCCTCCGAATCGAAAATCAGTCGTATGGAGCTGGGCCGGGTGAGCTTCAAGACACGTGACGTCGAGGACCTGCTGACGCTGTACGGCGTCAACGACGAGGCCGAGCGCAACGCGCTCCTCTCGCTCGCCAGGGAGGCCAACGTCGCGGGCTGGTGGCACAGTTACTCCGATGTGCTGCCCAACTGGTTCCCCACCTACGTGGGCCTGGAGGGTGCGGCATCGCTGATCCGCGCCTATGAAGTGCAGTTCGTGCACGGTTTGCTGCAGACCCCGGCGTATGCGCGTGCGGTCGTCGAACGCGGTATGAAGGGCGCGAGCCCCGCCGACATCGAGCGCCGTGTCGCCCTGCGCATGGAGCGGCAGAAGTACCTCCTCTCCACCGGCGGCCCGGAGTTCCACGTCGTCCTGGACGAGGCCGCGCTGCGCCGCCCGTACGGCGATCGCGAGGTGATGCGCGGTCAGCTCCAGCACCTGATCGAGATCTCCGAGCGCCCCAACGTACGGCTGCAGATCATGCCGTTCGGCTTCGGCGGACACTCGGGCGAGAGCGGCGCGTTCACGATCCTGAGCTTCCCGGAGTCCGACCTGTCCGACGTGATCTTCCTGGAGCAGCTCACCAGCGCGCTGTACCTGGACAAGGCGGAGGACGTCACGCAGTACGAGAAGGCGATGAAGGAGCTGCAACAGGACAGCCCCGGCCCCGACGAGAGCCGGGACCTGCTGAGAGGCCTGCTGCAACTCTCCTGACCGGGGTCCCTGGTGATCCTCGATTCCCTCCCCCAACTCCCTTGGGACGCACGTACGATGACGTGTGATCAGACCGTGATACGGGATTGAGGGATTGAGGGATCGCATGTCGTCGCTTGAGTACTACTTCACCGACCTCGCGCAGCAGTACATCGGCGGTGAGTGGCGCCCGGGCACCGGCTCCTGGGACATCATCGACTTCAATCCGTACGACGGTGAGAAGCTCGCCTCGATCACGATCGCCACGGTGGACGAGGTCGACGAGGCGTACCGCGCCGCCGCCGCGGCCCAGAAGGAATGGGCCGCGACCAGCCCGTACGCCCGCCGCGCGGTCTTCGAGAAGGCCCTGCGCATCATCGAGGACCGTGAGCAGGAGATCGCCGGCGTGATCATCGCCGAACTCGGCGGCACGCACCTCAAGGCCGGCTTCGAACTGCACCTCGCCAAGGAGTTCCTGCGCGAGTCGATCCGCCTGGCGCTGACCCCCGAGGGACAGATCGTCCCGTCGCCGGTCGAGGGCAAGGAGAACCGCGTCTACCGCGTCCCGGTAGGTGTGGTGGGTGTGATCAGCCCCTTCAACTTCCCCTTCCTCCTCTCCCTGAAGTCGGTCGCCCCGGCGCTCGCGCTCGGCAACGGCGTCGTCCTCAAGCCGCACCAGGACACCCCGGTCGTCGGCGGCTCCCTGGTCGCGAAGATCTTCGAGGACGCGGGCCTGCCGCCCGGCCTCCTGAACGTCGTCATCACGGACATAGCCGAGATCGGCGACGCGTTCCTGGAACATCCGGTCCCGAAGGTCATCTCCTTCACCGGCTCGGACGGTGTCGGCCGCCATGTCGCCGCCGTCTGCGCGCCCCTCTTCAAGAACGTGGTCCTCGAACTCGGCGGCAACAGCGCCCTGGTGGTCCTGGACGACGCGGACATCGACTACGCGGTCGACGCGGCGGTCTTCAGCCGGTACGTCCATCAGGGCCAGGTCTGCATGGCCGCGAACCGTGTCCTGGTGGACCGACGGATCGCCGACGAGTTCACCGAGAAGTTCGTGGCCAAGGTGAGGTCCCTGAAGGTCGGCGACCCGAGCGACCCCGCGACGGTCATCGGCCCGGTGATCAACTCCTCCCAGGCCGAGGCCGTTTCGGGCGTGGTGCGCCGGGCCCTGGAGGAGGGCGCGACAGCGCTGCTGCACGGCACGACGACGGACAACCTGGTCGAGCCCTCGATCCTGACCGATCTCCCCGCCGACTCGCCCCTGCTCCAGCAGGAGATCTTCGGCCCGGTGGCCCTCCTCGTCCCCTTCGACGGCGAGGACGAAGCGGTTCGCCTCGTCAACAACACCCCGTACGGCCTCAGCGGCGCCGTCCACACGGCCGATGTCGAACGCGGCATCGCCTTCGCCAAGCAGATCGACACGGGCATGTTCCACGTCAACGACGGCACGGTCCACGACGAGCCCCTGGTCGCCTTCGGCGGCGAGAAGTCCTCGGGCATCGGCCGCCTGAACGGCGAGGCGACGGTGCAGGCGTTCACGACCCAGAAGTGGATCTCGGTGCAGCACGGGCGGAGCTTCTTCCCGTTCTAGGGCCTCGCAGGACCTCGTAGCACTTCGTGGAATCTTCTTGGGCGACCCGGGGGCTTGCGGACAGAACCTGACCGCAAGCCCCCGTAACTTCATCGGTGTCAGGCAGAGCAGGCCCGCACCACCCGATGAAAGGCGGCCCACCATGGTCACTCACGTCCCCTCCGAAGCACCCGGCGACGAGCTCGGAGCGCTTCTCTCCTTCATCGAGGAGCAGCGCGGCGGCATCCGGCGGGCCCTGCTCGGGCTGACCGACGAGCAGGCGGCGAGCAAGCCCAGCGCCAGCGAGCTGTCCCTGTCCGGGCTGCTCAAGCATGTCGCCGAGGTCGAGCAGGGCTGGATCGCGCGGGCGAAGGGTGAGGCGCCGGCCGTCAAGCGGGACGAGTCGAACTGGCACGAGTGTTTCGTCCTCGTCGAGGGGGAGACCGTCGCCTCGCAGCTCGCGTACTGGGAGAAGGTCGCCGCCGAGACCGAGGCGTTCCTGCGGTCCGTGCCGAGCCTCGACGTCACCTTCGATCTCCCGCCGGACCCCTGGTTCCCGCCCCAGGCCAGCGTCTCCATGCGCTGGCTGGCGCTGCACCTGATCCGCGAGACCGCCCGGCACGCCGGTCACGCCGACATCATCCGTGAGTCCCTCGACGGCGCCACCGCCTTCGAGCTGGTGGCCCGGGAGCGGGCCGCTTGACGGCAGGGCCCTAATGTGGCCCGCATGTCAGCGATCCGTCTCCTCGTGCTCGGTGCGGTCCGTCAGCACGGGCGGGCCCATGGCTACCAGGTGCGCAACGACCTGGAGTACTGGGGCGCGCACGAATGGTCCAACGCCAAGCCCGGCTCGATCTACCACGCGCTCAAGCAGATGGCCAAGCAGGGGCTGCTGCTCGCGCACGAGATCGCGCCCTCCACGGCCGGCGGCCCGCCGCGCACGGAGTACGAGATCACCGACCTGGGCACCGAGGAGTTCCTGCGGCTGCTGCGCGAGGCGCTGACCTCGTACGACCAGAAGATGGACGTCAAGTCGGCGGCCATCGGCTTCATCGTCGACCTGCCGCGCGCCGAGGCGGTGACCCTTCTCAGGGAACGCACCCGGCGCATCGACGAGTGGCGGTCCTCGGTCACCGAGCACTACGTGCCCGAGGACGGCCCCGAACAGCTCGGCCACATCGGCGAGATCATGAACCTCTGGATCCACACGGCCGACGCCGAGGCCGAGTGGACGCTGAGTCTGATCGCCCGGATCGAGGGCGGGGCGTACACCTTCGCGGGGGAGGGCGAACCGTTCGTCGGCGTGCTGGCCGAGGGTGAGGAGAACCCGTACGCGACGGGGGACCGGCACCCCGGGGACTGGCGCTAGCCGAGCACTAATCAAGTTTGACCAATGTCACCGGGTGCGTTACTTTGGCTCGGTAATCAAGTTTGACTAGAAGGTTCCGGTGAAGGGGGCGACTCGTGGCCGACGCGGCGATCACCGTCGAAGGCGCACACAAGAAGTACGGCGGCAAAGAGGCACTGTCCGGACTCGACCTCCTGGTCGCCCGCGGCACTGTGCACGGAGTGCTCGGGCCGAACGGCGCGGGCAAGACGACCCTGGTCCGCATCCTGTCCACGCTGCTCAGGCCCGACGGCGGCCGGGTCGAGGTGGCCGGCCACGACGTGCTGACCGAGGCCCGGGAGGTCCGCTGCCGCATCGGTCTGCTCGGGCAGCACGCGGCGCTCGACGAGGAGCTGAGCGGCCGGCAGAACCTGGAGATGTTCGGCCGCCTCCACCACCTGGGTGCCAGGCACGCGCGCGTGCGGGCCGTCGAGCTCCTCGACCGCTTCGGACTCGCGGACACCGGCCGCAAGGCGGTCAAGCAGTACAGCGGCGGAATGCGCCGCCGGCTCGACCTCGCGGCCTCCCTCATCACCGACCCGGAGGTGCTGTTCCTCGACGAACCGACGACCGGCCTCGACCCGCGCGGCCGTACCGAGGTGTGGACGGCGGTCCGCTCCCTCGTCGGCGGCGGTACGACGGTCCTCCTCACCACCCAGTACCTGGAGGAGGCCGACCAACTCGCCGACCGGATCTCGGTCGTCGACCGGGGCAGGGTCGTCGCCGACGGCACGCCCGACGAGCTGAAGGCGGCCATGGGCGGCGACCGCATCGACGTCGTCCTGCGCGACGCCGGTCAACTGGGCGCTGCCGTCGCCTTGTTGCCCGTACCCCCCGAGGGCGTCTCGGTGGACCCCGACCGGCGGCTGCTGAGTGCCCCGGTCACCGACCGCATGGCGGCGCTCTCCGGGGTCGTACGGGCCCTGGAGGCGGCCGGGATCGAGGCCGAGGACGTCGCCCTGCGGCGCCCGACGCTGGACGAGGTGTTCCTGGACCTCACCGGGGGCGACGAGCGGGCCAAGGAGGCCGTGTGACGACGTACGAGACGTACAGGGCGACCGGTGGGCCGGGCACGCGCGCGTTGGCCGACTGCTGGACCATGACCCGCCGCGAACTCGCCCACTGGGCGCGGCAGCCGGTCCAGGTGCTGGTCGGGCTGGTCTTCCCGGTGATGCTGCTGCTGATGTTCGGCTATCTGGTCGGCGGCGGCCGGGACGTCGAGGGCGACTACGTCGACTTCCTGGTCCCCGGCATGCTCGTGCTCACCATGGCCTTCGGCCTGGAGGGCACGATGATCGCCGTCACCCAGGATCTCAACAAGGGCGTCATCGACCGCTTCCGGTCGATGCCCATGGCCAACGGCGCGGTCCTGGTGGGCCGTTCGGCCGCCGACATGCTCCAGTCGGCCCTGGGACTCGCCGTGATGCTCTCGGTGGGGTACGCCATCGGCTGGCGCGCCCACGGGGGCGTGGCGGCCCTCCTGGGGGCCCTGGGGCTGCTCCTGCTCTTCCGGTTCGCCATGCTCTGGATCGGCATCCAGCTGGCCATGGTGGCCGGAAAGCCGGAGCTGGTGCAGGCGGTCCAGATCCTGGTCTGGCCCGTCGGGTTCCTGTCCAACGCCTTCGCCGTCCCCGAGGCCATGCCGGGCTGGCTGGGCACGGCCGTCCAGTGGAACCCGATGTCCCAGACGGCCACCGCGGTACGCGATCTGTTCGGCAACCCCGGCGGCGAACCGGGCCACCTCTGGGCGGCCGTCGCCTGGCCGCTGGCCCTGCTGGCGGTCTTCTTCCCGCTGGCGGTACGGAGGTTCGGCCGCCTGAGCAGGTGAGCGTTCCGCTGGATGCGTGGTCATGTACCTGTGGGCCGGTGGGGGCTGGTCGCGCAGTTCCCCGCGCCCCTTTCGGGGCGCGCCCGGCCCCACCAGGGCCGCTCGGGCCGGTACCCATGGGCCGCGTTCAGTGATGGAAACCGGTGGCCGCGCCCTTGTCCTGGGTGAACGGGTGCGGCTGCCGGCGCAGTTCGGGCAGCAGCCGCTCCAGGTCCTCCAGGAACAGCTCGGCGAGGTCCGCGGAGAAGCCGTTGCGGCACACGACCCGCAGTACGGACAGGTCCTGCCGGTTCTCCGGGAAGGTGTACGCGGGCACCAGCCAGCCGCGCTCACGCAGCCGCCGCGAGACGTCGAAGACGTCGTACGCGGTCACGTCCGGCCCGGTGGTGAAGGCGAACACGGGCAGCTCGTCGCCCCGCGTGAGGAGCCGGAAGTCGCCCAGCTCCTCGATCCGCCCGGCGAGGGAGCGCGCCACGTCCCGCGTGGACTGCTGCACGGCCCGGTAGCCGTCGCGGCCCAGCCGCAGGAACGTGTAGTACTGCGCGACCACCTGGGCCCCGGGGCGCGAGAAGTTCAGCGCGAACGTCGGCATGTCGCCGCCCAGGTAGTTGACGCTGAAGACGAGCTCCCCGGGGAGGGCCTCCTTGTCCCGCCACAGCGCCCAGCCGACGCCCGGATAGACCAGCCCGTACTTGTGCCCCGAGGTGTTGATCGAGGCCACACGCGGCAGCCGGAAGTCCCACACCAGGTCCTCGTCCAGGAAGGGCGCCACCATGGCCCCCGAGGCCCCGTCGACGTGCACCGGGATGTCGAGCCCGGTCCGCTCCTGAAGGGCGTCCAGGGCCGCGCACAGCCCGGCGATGTCCTCGTAGGACCCGTCGAAGGTGGACCCGAGGATCCCGACGACCCCGATGGTGTTCTCGTCGCACAACTCGGCCGCCGCCTGCGGATCCAGATGGAACCGGTCGCCCTCCATGGGCACCTGACGCGCCTCCACCTCCCAGAAGTTGCAGAACTTCTCCCAGCAGACCTGCACGTTGACGCCCATGATGAGGTTCGGCCGGACGTCCCGCCCCGGATACCGGTCGGCATTGCGCGCGGCCCACCGCCGCTTCAGCGCCATCCCCGCCAGCATGCACGCCTCACTCGAACCGGTGGTCGAACAACCCACGGCGGCGGCCGGATCGGGGGCGTTCCACAGATCGGCGAGCATCGCCACGCAGCGCCGTTCCAGCTCGGCGGTGCGCGGGTACTCGTCCTTGTCGATCATGTTCTTGTCCCGGCACTCGCCCATCAGGACGCCGGCCTGCGGCTCCATCCAGGTGGTGACGAAGGTGGCCAGGTTGAGCCGTGAGTTGCCGTCGAGCATCAGTTCGTCGTGCACGAGCTGGTACGCCGTCGTCGGCGGCAGCGGGGCGTCCGCGAGCCGGTGCGTGGGCGGGGCCTCGGTCATACCGCCGACCGGATTGGCCTCCCCGTAGAACGGGTTGACGGCGAGCCTGCGCCCGTCGCCTTTGTCGTCGGGTGTTTCGCTGTCCCCACGGTGCAATGGCATGCCTACGACGGTAGGCCCGGGCCGCGGGGCTTGCACCTCACGCGGGGTGAGGAAGCAGTGTGGAGTGCGTACCGAGAAGGGAGCGGAAGTGAGCTACAGCGTGGGACAGGTCGCCGGTTTCGCCGGCGTCACGGTGCGCACCCTGCACCACTACGACGAGATCGGCCTCCTCGTGCCGGGCGGACGCAGTCACGCGGGCCACCGGCGCTACGACGACGCCGACCTCGACCGGCTGCAGCAGATCCTGTTCTACCGGGAGCTCGGCTTCCCGCTCGAAGAGGTCGCCGCACTGCTGGACGATCCGAAGGCGGATCCGCGCGCGCACTTGCGCCGGCAGCACGAGCTGCTGACCGCCCGGATCGAACGGCTCCAGAAGATGGCGGCGGCCGTGGAGCACGCCATGGAGGCACGCAGAATGGGCATCAACCTCACACCCGAGGAGAGGTTCGAGGTCTTCGGCGACAAGGACCCGGAGGCACACGCGGAGGAGGCCGAGCGCCGCTGGGGCGGCACGGACGCGTACACGGAGTCGCAGCGCCGCGCGGCCACGTACACGAAGGACGACTGGCAGCACATGCAGGCCGAGGTGGCCTCCTGGGGCGAGCGCTACGACGACCTGATGGCCGCCGGTGAGCCCTCGTCGGGCGAGGCCGCCATGGCCATGGCCGAGGAACACCGGCGACACATCACCAAGTGGTTCTACGAATGCACGTACGAAGCCCACCAGGGCCTCGCCGACATGTACGTCTCCGACGAGCGCTTCAAGCAGTTCTACGAATCCATGCGACCGGGCCTCGCCGAACACCTCCGGGAGGCGATCACGGCGAACGCGGCCCGGCACACCGCCTAGACGCACCGCCCACACGTACCGCGTGGACACACCTCGTAGAGGCGGCCTGGTCCGGGGCTACTCCCGGACCAGGACCACCGCGGTCCCGTAGGCGCACACCTCCGTGCCCACGTCCTGCGCGTCCGTCACGTCGAAGCGGAACGCCAGCACGCCGTTGGCGCCACGCGCGCGTGCCTGCTCGACGAGACGTTCCATCGCCTGGTTGCGCGTCTCGACGAGGGTCTTGGTCAGCCCCTTCAACTCGCCGCCGATCATCGACTTCAGCCCGGCCCCGATCTGGCTGCCGAGATGCCGTGACCGCACGGTGAGCCCGAAGACCTCACCGATGACCTGCTCGACCCGGTAGCCGGGGATGTCGTTCGTCGTCACCACCAGGACGTCGGACTGAGGTCCCTGGCCGCCGCCGTACTCTTCGATACCCATAACCTCACAGGATGGTCCCAGTCGCCGCACAGCGCACCCCGGAGTGGCGCATGGAGGCTGAGGGAACCCGGAGGGGCCACCTCGCGTTGATAGCTTTGGCCCCCTCATCTCTCTGCCAAGCCCTCAGGAGCCCGGAACAGTGACGACGCTTGCCCTCGGACCGAGCTGGCTGGATCCGGACTACCTGTTGGACCAGTTCGGCATCTGGGGCCTGCTCCTGATCGTTTTCGCCGAGTCCGGTCTGCTCATCGGCTTCTTCCTGCCGGGCGACTCCCTGCTGTTCACGGCGGGCCTGCTGATCACCGCGGGCACCCTGGACTTCCCCCTCTGGGGGGCGGTCGCCCTCATCTGCGTCGCCGCGATCCTCGGCGACCAGGCGGGCTACATGTTCGGCAAGAAGGTCGGCCCGTCGCTCTTCAACCGACCGGACTCCCGCCTCTTCAAGCAGGAGAACGTCACCAAGGCCCACGAGTTCTTCGAGAAGTACGGCCCGAAGTCCCTGGTCCTGGCCCGCTTCGTGCCCATCGTGCGCACGTTCACGCCGATCATCGCCGGCGTCAGCGGCATGAAGTACCGCTCGTTCCTGACCTTCAACGTGATCGGCGGCGTCCTCTGGGGCGCGGGCGTCACCCTGCTCGGCTCCTGGCTCGGCAACATCGACTTCGTCAAGAAGAACATCGAACCGATCCTGCTGCTGATCGTCCTCATCTCGGTCGTCCCGATCATCATCGAGTTCGCCCGAGCCCGTGGCAAGGCCAAGAAGAACCCGCCCCAGCAGCCCCAACAGCAGCCCCCGGCCCAGCAGATGATGGACGACGCGACCACTCAACTGCGCCGCGTCCCCCCGGCCCAGCAGCAGGACGAGTACCCCCAGCAGCAGTACGACCAGAACCAGGGGTACGACCAGAACCAGGGCTACGACCAGTACTACGCCCAGCAGCCCTACGCCCAGCAGTACCCCCAGGGCTACCAGCAGGACCAGCAGCAGTACCCGTACAACAACCAGAACAACGGTTACCCCCAGAACTGAGGACCGACGCGCGGGGCAACTCCCTAGGGGCGCGGGGAACTGCGCGACAAGCCACAACGCACCGGCACCCGCCCCACAACAGAAACCCCCGAACGCCTGGGCGCCCAACGCCAAGCGAACGCACCCGGAACTAGAACCCTCGCGTCCGCTTGGCGGCCCGCCGCCCCCCGGCGGAGCCGCTCGGCACCCTCAGGAACAACCGCGAGATCTCCGACCCCAGGTTCACCCCGATGGCGATGGCCATGGCCAGTGCCGCGGCCTTGGACAGCGAGACCAACCCCGCGTCCATGTCGTTCTGCGCGATCGACAACAGCCCGAAATAGGTCGGCGATCCCGGCAGCAGAGGCCCGATCGCCGCCGTCGTGTACGGCAGGGCGGACGCGTACCGGTACCGCGACAGCAACTGCCCGAACAGCCCGACCAGCCCCGCCGCGACGGCCGTCGAGGCCACCGGAGAGAAGTCGCCGGTGTAGCGCATCGCGCCGTACACGCTCCACGCCACACCCCCGTTGAGCGTCACGATCAGCACAGTGGAACGTTCCTGCTGAAGCATGATCGCGAAGGTCAGCGACAGCAGCATGGACGCGCCGATCTGCCACAGGGGCCGCTGCACGCTCCCGAGCGCCGCGTCGGGGTTGAGCTCGGCACCCAGCTTCACGCCGAAGTACAGGATCAGCAGAACCCCGACGACGATGCCCACGAAGAAGTACATGACCTCCAGCAGGCGCGCGGACGCGGTGATGTAGAACCCCGTCAGCCCGTCCTGCACCCCGGCCACCAGCGCCCGCCCGGGCAGCAGCGCGAACAGCCCACCGGTGACCACGGCGGACGCCTTCACGTCCACGTGCGCGGCCGTCAGCGCGACCCCGATCGCGGCCGGCGGCATCGCGGCCACCGTGAACTGGTAGAACTCCGGCAGCCCGCGCCCCGCGCACAGCCACGCCAGCCGGTCGCCCAGCATCGCGCCGAGCGCCGCCGCCACGAACACGACCACGTCACCGCCGACGAGCACGGAGGCGGCGCCCGCGAGCAGCCCGGCGGCCACGGTGAGTCCCCAGCCGGGATACGGGTGCCGGTTGCGTCGGATCTCCGCAAGGCGCCTGTAAGCCTCTTCCAGGGACGCGGCGGTCTCCGAGTCGCTCAGGTCGTCCACAAGCCGGTAGACGGCCGCCAGGCGCGTGTAGTCGGTGCCCCGGCGCCGGACCGTCCGTGACGCCGTCACCGGATCCTCGACGAGCGAGGGCTGGTACGAGATCGACAGCAGGGTGAAGGTGACGTTCGGCTCGCAGCGGTCGAGGCCGTAGGACCGGCAGACGGCGAACATGGCCGCCTCCACGTCCTCGGCACCCTCGCCGCCCGCGAGCAGCAGTTCGCCGATGCGCAGCGTCAGGTCGAGCACGCGCGGGACGGCCGGCCCGTCGTCCTCGGCCGCCTTCTGCAGCCGTTCCGGCGCGGGCCGCTCGGCCACCGGCATCCGCAGCATCGTGCGCATCCGGTCCTGCCAGGGCACGTCCTTGGTGAGACTCACCACAGGGATGCCCGAGGGCGGCGTGAAGGCGGGCGCCCGGTACGTGGCCGGGGTGCTGAAGGCCGAGGCCGGTCCACCGGAATCGCCGCCGGGCGGCTGCGGAACGTCGAGCCCGTCCGGCAGCGCGAACTCGGAGGTCGTCTCGGCCTCGCCGCCGACGGACCTGGGCGGGGCCATTCCCTCGGGGAGCGCGAACTCGGAGGTGGTGGACGACTCCCCGTCACCGCCCGCCGAGGCCGCACCGCCACGGGGAATCGCGTAGACGCCCCTGGCCTCGTCCGACGCCGGCTTGCGGTCCTCGTCCGTCACTCCGTATCGCTCCCTGCGCGTGCCCCTCCGGTACGCCTTTCAGTATGCGCACAGACACACGAACGGGCCGCACGCGTACGCGTGCGGCCCGTTGGGCTCAACGGTGTCCGCAGAGCCAGGGAACCTCAGTGGCCGCCCTGCTCCTTGAGTCGCTTGTACGACCGCTCGATCTCGGCCTCGGCGTCGGCGCGGCCCACCCAGTTGGCGCCCTCGACGGACTTGCCGGGCTCAAGGTCCTTGTAGACCTCGAAGAAGTGCTGGATCTCCAGACGGTCGAACTCCGACACGTGGTGGATGTCCCGCAGGTGCTCCACGCGCGGGTCGTGCGCGGGCACGCACAGCAGCTTGTCGTCGCCGCCGGCCTCGTCCGTCATCCGGAACATGCCGATCGCGCGGCACTGGATGAGACAGCCCGGGAACGTCGGCTCGTCCAGGATGACCAGCGCGTCCAGCGGGTCGCCGTCCTCGCCGAGGGTGTTCTCGACGAAGCCGTAGTCGGCCGGGTAACTCGTCGAGGTGAAGAGGCGACGGTCCAGACGGATCCGACCGGTCTCGTGGTCCACCTCGTACTTGTTCCGTGAACCCTTCGGAATCTCGATCGTGACGTCGAACTCCACCGGTGGCTCCTCCATGATCAGCACATAGTTCTGGTGGTTAAGTGTCCCTCACGCAGGTGTGTGATCGCGAAAGGGGCTGGTGGTCGTGCCAGAGCTGAGGCCTTGGCGGGCCGCGAGGCCACGGATGGCGCGGCTCGCGCGAACCGTGGGACCCCGTCTCACCCGAGCCGCGGCAACGGTGAAACCCCAGCTCGGACGGGTCGGCGCGGCTGTGAAACCGCGACTCGGACGAGCGACGGCGACGGTGAGACCGCAACTCGAACGAGCCGGACGAGCCACAGCCGCCGTGAAACCGCGGGTCGCGCGGATCACACGGGCGGTGGCCCCGAAGCTCGCCGGTCTGCCGAAGCCGGGCAACCTGAAGATACTGCCGTTGTCGATGCCGAACACGGTCCGGACCTGGCAGTACACCGCAGGCGCCGCCACCGCCGGACTGGCGTTGACCGCCGGCGTGGTGACCGCGGCCGGCCCCTGGGACTCCTCCGGCCAGCGTACGGCCGAGCGGGACTGGGCGGCCGTCCAGGAGCGATCCGGTGGGACAGATCACGGTCGTAATTCCGGTACGTCCGACACCTCCGCCACCTCGGGTACGTCGGCCGGAGCGCCCGCACCCGCGCCGAGCGCCCCCTCCGTGCTGACCGGCCTCGGCAGCGCCACCGGAACCCTGCGGGCGGCACCCGGCGGAAGGGCCCTCGCGACCGTCCTGGACCCGCTCCTGAAGAACCCCGCGCTCGGCACCCGCCGGACGGCCGCCGTCGTCGACGTAGCCACCGGGAAGCGCCTGTACGGCCTGGGGGCCGACGAGGCGCTCGTCCCGGCCTCGACCACGAAGATCGCCACGGCCGTCGCCGCGCTCTCCGCCATGGGCGCCGACCACCGGCTCACCACCCGGGCCGCCCTGGAGCCCGACACCAACGAACTGGTCCTGGTCGGCGGCGGTGACCCCACCCTGACGGCCCGTACGGACCCGGAGGGCTGGGCGAGCCTGCGCACCCTGGCCGACTCGACGGCCGCCGCCCTGAAGAAGCGCGGCGTACGCCAGGTGACGCTGTCGTACGACACCACGCTCTACGCGGGCCCGGAACTCCACCCGATCGGGGCCGACAACGGCGGCAACATCGCCCTGGTCAGCGCGCTGATGGCCGACGAGGCCCGCCTGAACGACTCGACCAGTGGAACGGCCGACCGCAGCACCGAGCCGGCGGTGGACGCGGCCCGCACCTTCGCGACCCTGCTGGCGAAGCACGGCATCAGGACGACCTCCCCCGGCCCCTCCAAGGCCACGGGCCGCGCGACCACCCTCGCGAAGGTCTCCTCGCCGCCGCTCTCCGCCCTCGTCGAGCGCATGCTGACCAACAGCGACAACGACCTCGCGGAGGCCCTCGCCCGCCAGACCGCGCTCGCCACGGGCGTCCGGCCCGACTTCGCGGGCGGCGCCCGGGCCATCCGTACCCAGCTGGCGAAGCTCGGACTGCCCATGTCCGGCACCCGTTTCGCGGACGGCAGCGGTCTGAACCGCGCCGACCTGCTCACCCCGAACCTCCTCACGGCCCTCCTGGCCAAGGCCGGCGACCCGTCCCACCCCGAACTCCGCGCGGCCCTCACGGGCCTCCCGGTGGCAGGCTTCACGGGCACCCTGAGCGCCCGCTACACGGACGGCGCGGCAGGTGTCGTACGGGCCAAGACAGGCACCCTGACCGGCGTGAACGCCCTGGCGGGCACGGTCGTCGACCGGGACGGCCGCCTCCTGGCCTTCGCTTTCCTGGCTGCCGACACCACCAGCAAGACGGAGGCCCAGGCGGCCCTGGACCGCACGGCGACGGCATTGGCGTCCTGCGGCTGCGGCTGACCGGCTGTGCCGACAGGGCCGGGTGCCGAACCATCGGCCCGGGCCCTGCCGACCTCACTGCCCTGCCCCCGGAGGGACCCCTCACGTACGGTTGACGCATGACGAGCATCGGTGGTGCTGCATCTGCTGGGATGGTCGACTGGAATCTCGCGGTGGCGACCGCGACCCGGCTGGTACGGCCGGGACCAGAGGTGAGCCGTGACGAGGCCCGGGCCATCGTCGCGGAGCTGCGCCGGCACGCGAAGGCCTCGGAGGAACACGTCCGGGGCTTCACCCGGATGGGAGGCGACGCCGCCCACGACACCCCCGTACTCGTCGTCGACCGTCCAGGCTGGGTACGGGCGAACGTCGCCGGGTTCCGCGAGGTGCTCAAGCCCCTGCTGGACAAGATGCAGGACCGGCGCGGGAGTTCACCGGGCGGAGCCGTCCTCGGCGCGGTCGGCGGCAAGGTCACCGGCGTCGAACTGGGGATGCTCCTGTCGTTCCTGTCGTCCCGCGTGCTCGGCCAGTACGAGACCTTCGCCCCGGCCACCCGCGAACTCCCGGCGGGCGCGAACGGCGGCGGCCGGCTGCTCCTCGTCGCGCCGAACATCGTCCATGTGGAGCGCGAACTCGACGTACAGCCCCACGACTTCAGGCTCTGGGTGTGTCTGCACGAGGAGACGCACCGCACCCAGTTCACGGGCGTGCCCTGGCTGCGCGACCATCTTGAGGGCGAAATCCAGTCGTTCTTGGGGGAGACGGACGTCGACCCCATGACGTTCCTGGAGCGCATCAGGGAGGCCGCTCAGTCCCTCGCGGGCGGCAGGCCCGAGGGCGAGGAGGACGACGGCGGGCGCTCCCTGGTGGAGTTGGTGCAGACACCGGCCCAGCGGGAGATCCTCGGCCGGCTGACCGCCGTCATGTCCCTCCTGGAGGGGCACGCCGACTTCGTGATGGACGGTGTGGGCCCCGCGGTGGTGCCGTCCGTGGCGGAGATCCGGGAGAAGTTCCAGCAACGGCGGGCCAAGGGTGCCTCACGGCTGGATCTCGCGCTGCGCAAGCTGCTGGGTCTGGACGCCAAACTCAGGCAGTACCGGGACGGCGAACGGTTCGTCAGTGCCGTTGTCGGCCAGGTCGGCATGGACGGCTTCAACCGCGTGTGGACCTCCCCGAACACGCTTCCTACGAAGGCGGAGATCGCCAAACCGGCGGACTGGGTCGCGCGGGTGCACCGCAAGGCGGACCAGTGAGCCCTTGGAATACGTGGTGAATGAATCCGGCCGACGGCAGGTGAACGCCCCTTCAATCACCCGTCCGAGGGACCGTGGAGCATGAGTAGGCGTGCAATGCTCGGGGAACGCCCCGTTTCTGTCACCATCTACACACTCTGAGTGACCGAAGTCGGCTCACCCCCCGAAAACTTCATGAAGGGAACCGGACATGGGTCCCCATCCTGCGGTCGCGGCGATACGCCTGGCGGTTCGCCGCGCTCTCCACGACATCCTGACCGCGCACACCTCGCCCGACAGTCTCCTCCCCGCCCCCACCACCCCCGGCGAGTCCGCCCCGCTCGTCCTCGTGGCGTGCTCCGGCGGCGCCGACTCCATGGCGCTCGCCTCCGCTCTCGCGTTCGAAGCGCCCAAACTCGGTCTGCGCGCCGGCGGCGTCACCGTCGACCACGGTCTGCAGCCCGGCTCCGACCTACGCGCCGACGAGGTCGTCCTGCGCCTGACCGAACTCGGCCTCGCCCCGGTCGAGTCGATCGCCGTCGCCGTCGGCCGTGAGGGCGGCCCCGAGGCCGCCGCCCGCGACGCCCGCTACAGCGCCCTCGACGCCGCGGCCGAACGTCATGGCGCCACCGCGGTCCTCCTCGGCCACACCCGCGACGACCAGGCCGAGACCGTACTGCTGGGCCTCGCCCGTGGTTCCGGCATCCGCTCACTGTCCGGGATGGCGGCCGTCTCCGGGCGGCCGGGCGCTCCCGACCGCTACCGCCGGCCCTTCCTCCAGCTCGACCGGCAGACCGCCCGCAAGGCGTGCATGGTCCAGTCCCTCCCGGTGTGGGACGACCCGCACAACGCCGACCCGGCCTACACCCGGTCCCGGCTGCGCCACGAGGGACTGCCCGCCCTGGAGAAAGCCCTCGGCAAGGGTGTCGTCGAGGCCCTCGCCCGCACGGCCCAGCTCTCCCGCGACGACGCCGACGCCCTCGACACCTGGGCCCGCCAGGCCGAGGCCTCGGTACGGGACACGGCGGGCCTCCTGGAGTGCGCCAAGCTGTACGCGCTGCCGCCCGCCGTACGCCGCCGCATCCTGCGCAGCGCCGCCATCGAGGCGGGCGCTCCGGCCGGTTCGCTGTTCGCCCGCCACATCGAGGAAGTCGACCGGTTGATCACCGGCTGGCGAGGTCAGGGAGCCATCAATCTCCCCGGCCGGGTCGTCGCCCAGCGGCAGGGTGGCAGACTGGTGATTCGGCAAGGCTGAATCTCACCCCCCTTCGGGGCGGGGCAGGGGTCGGCGAGCCGTGCGAATGGCGACGGGCGACCGAAAGTGATGCGGGTGGACGCGAAAGACATGGGTGCCGACCTCAAGTCGGTACTCATCACCAAGGAAGAGATCGACGCGAAGCTGGTCGAACTGGCCGCGAAGATCGACGCGGAGTACGCGGGCAAGGACCTGCTGATCGTCGGTGTCCTCAAGGGCGCGGTGATGGTCATGGCCGACCTGGCCCGGGCGCTGTCCACCCCCCTCACCATGGACTGGATGGCCGTGTCGTCGTACGGCGCGGGCACCCAGTCCTCCGGTGTGGTGCGGATCCTCAAGGACCTCGACACCGACATCAAGGGCAAGCACGTCCTCATCGTCGAGGACATCATCGACTCCGGGCTGACCCTGTCCTGGCTGATCTCCAACCTCGGCTCGCGCGAGCCCGAGTCGCTGAAGATCTGCACCCTGCTGCGCAAGCCGGAGGCCGCGAAGGTCGCCATCGACGTGGAGTGGGTCGGCTTCGACATCCCGAACGAGTTCGTGATCGGCTACGGCCTCGACTACGCGGAGAAGTACCGGAACCTTCCGTTCGTCGGTACGCTCGCGCCCCACGTCTACGGCGGCTGAGTCCCGAGGCCGCTGAGCCAAAGGGCGAGTCCTGTGGGACGTCCGGGAACCCCGGCGGCCTTCCCGCCGTTGGAGCAGGCGTGGACGGTATTGACAGCCAGCCCGTGCGCTTTCGGGTGACAATGCTGGGGTACCGTCCGAAGAGCAGTTCTTAGAACAGTCTTTGTCAAACTCACTATGGCAGGAGGGACGGGGCGGCACCGCTCCGTATGGATGGACGTGAAGCGATACTTCCGTGGGCCGGTCATGTGGATCGTGCTGGCCGTCCTTGCCGTGGTCGTGTTGATGCAGGTCGTCGGCTCGTCCGGCGGCTACAAGACGGTGGACACAGGCCAGGTCGTCCAGGCGATCAACGACAACAAGGTCGAGCAGGCCAAGATCACCACCGGTGACGAACAGGTCATCAAGGTCCAGCTCAAGGACGGCCAGAAGGTCGAGGGCAGCTCGAAGATCCAGGCGAGCTACATCGGCGATCAGGGCGTCAACCTGGCGAACACTCTCCAGGACAAATTCCAGAACAAGCAGATTCCGGACGGCTACACGGTCTCTCCGACCAAGCAGAACGCTTTCGTCGGCATCCTGCTGTCGCTGCTCCCCTTCGTCCTCATCGTCGTCGTGTTCCTGTTCCTGATGAACCAGATGCAGGGCGGCGGCTCCCGGGTCATGCAGTTCGGGAAGTCCAAGGCCAAGCTCATCACCAAGGACACCCCGAAGACGACGTTCGCCGACGTGGCGGGCGCGGACGAGGCGGTCGAGGAACTCCACGAGATCAAGGAGTTCCTGCAGGAGCCGGCCAAGTTCCAGGCCGTCGGCGCCAAGATCCCGAAGGGCGTGCTCCTCTACGGGCCTCCCGGTACGGGCAAGACGCTGCTCGCACGTGCTGTCGCGGGCGAGGCGGGCGTTCCGTTCTACTCGATCTCGGGTTCCGACTTCGTCGAGATGTTCGTCGGTGTCGGTGCCTCCCGGGTCCGTGACCTCTTCGAGCAGGCCAAGGCGAACGCCCCGGCGATCGTCTTCGTCGACGAGATCGACGCGGTCGGCCGCCATCGCGGCGCCGGCCTCGGCGGCGGTCACGACGAGCGCGAGCAGACGCTCAACCAGCTGCTCGTCGAGATGGACGGATTCGACGTCAAGGGCGGTGTGATTCTCATCGCCGCCACCAACCGGCCCGACATCCTCGACCCGGCGCTGCTGCGTCCCGGCCGATTCGACCGCCAGATCGCGGTCGACCGCCCGGACATGCTCGGCCGTCTGGAGATCCTCAAGGTTCACCAGAAGGGCAAGCCGGTCGCTCCGGACGTCGATCTGTCGGCGGTCGCCCGTCGCACGCCGGGCTTCACCGGCGCGGACCTGAGCAACGTCCTCAACGAGGCCGCGCTGCTCACCGCCCGCAGCGACAAGAAGCTGGTCGACAACGCGTCGCTCGACGAGGCCATCGACCGCGTCGTGGCGGGCCCGCAGAAGCGGACCCGGATCATGTCGGAGAAGGAAAAGAAGATCACCGCGTACCACGAGGGCGGCCACGCCCTGGTCGCGGCGGCCTCCCCGAACTCCGACCCGGTCCACAAGATCACGATCCTGTCCCGCGGCCGGGCCCTCGGTTACACGATGGTGCTCCCGGACGAGGACAAGTACTCCACCACCCGCAACGAGATGCTCGACCAGCTGGCCTACATGCTGGGCGGCCGGGCGGCGGAGGAGCTGGTCTTCCACGACCCGACGACGGGTGCCGCGAACGACATCGAGAAGGCCACGGCAACGGCCCGCGCGATGGTCACGCAGTACGGCATGACCGAGCGCCTCGGCGCGATCAAGTTCGGCGGCGACAACACCGAGCCCTTCCTGGGCCGGGAGATGTCGCACCCGCGCGACTACTCGGAAGAGGTCGCCGCGCTCGTCGACGAAGAGGTCAAGAAGCTCATCGAGAACGCGCACAACGAGGCCTGGGAGATCCTGGTCGAGAACCGCGATGTCCTCGACGCGCTGGTGCTCCAGCTGCTGGAGAAGGAGACGCTGAGCAAGGAGCAGATCGCCGAGATCTTCACTCCGATCATCAAGCGCCCGGCCCGCCCCGCGTGGACCGGCTCCTCCCGCCGTACGCCGTCCACCCGCCCGCCGGTGCTCTCCCCCAAGGAGCTGTCGCTGACGAACGGGACCAACGGCTCGGCGCCGGCGATCACCGCCAAGGCCGGAGCCACCGAGTCCGTCCCCGCGACGGAGCCGGTGCCGGAGGAACGCACCGAGAGCTGATCCCGGCTCTCCTGCCCCCTTCCGCTCAGTGGGCCCGGAATGGATGCCGCGCCCCCCAGGACCTAGCCTGGGGGGCGCGGCATTTCGGTATGCCCGCACGTGCGACGCGTGGTCCACACGCGTGACAGGGACAGGAACGAGGCACCAGATGACCGACCCCGTGACGCTGGACGGCGAGGGCACGATCGGCGACTTCGACGAGAAGCGGGCCGAGAACGCCGTACGCGAACTACTGATCGCCGTGGGCGAGGACCCGGACCGCGAGGGGCTGAGGGAGACGCCGGCGCGGGTGGCGCGGGCGTACCGGGAGATATTCGCGGGGTTGTGGCAGAGGCCCGAGGACGTTCTGACGACGACGTTCGACCTGGGGCACGACGAGATGGTGCTCGTGAAGGACATCGAGGTCCTCAGCAACTGTGAGCATCATCTGGTGCCGTTCGTGGGGGTCGCCCACGTCGGCTATATCCCGTCTGCCGACGGCAAGATCACCGGGTTGTCGAAGCTGGCCCGGCTCGTGGACGTCTACGCCCGTCGGCCACAGGTGCAGGAGCGGCTCACCACACAGGTCGCCGACTCCCTGATGAAGATCCTGGAGCCGCGAGGCGTGATCGTCGTCGTCGAGTGCGAGCACATGTGCATGTCGATGCGAGGCGTTCGGAAGCCGGGCGCGAAGACCATAACGTCGGCGGTGCGTGGTCAGCTACGGGATCCGGCCACCCGGAACGAGGCGATGAGTCTGATCATGGCCCGCTGAGCGCTCCGCGGGCAGGCCGGTGGATCGGCGGCGGGCTCGTCGTGGCTGGTCGCGCCCGCGCGGCGGTGGCCGCAAATCAAGCAGAGCCCCGCGCCCCTTTGGGGCGTCCATCGCCAGGCCTGCTTACGAGGCCGGGGCGGTGCTCGCGTTGTTGTCGTCGTCCTCCGGGAGCTTGCAGACGCGCTCAAGGAAGAAGGCGGCCGCGATGACGCCGATTCCGGCGAGGACCGAGAAGCCGGCATAGATGGCCTGGTCGCGGCGGGCCGGGATGTCCAGGGACTCCAGGAGGAAGACGCCCGTGCCGCCGTACATCCCGGCGACCAGGGCGGCGACCAGGGCGCTGGCCTGGCCGAAGACGACAGCGCGGGCGGCCATCAGGGGGTCGACGCCCTTGGCGCCGGGGCGCCGGTCGCGCTGGGCCTTGAGGCGGGCGCGGAGGGAGAGGGCCGTGGCCAGCAGGACCGCGGCGATCAGGGCGAGGACGACGGGGGCGGCCAGCGGGACGCTGGGAAGCGTCCCCACCGAGTTCCACAGCCGGGCGCCCGCCCAGGAGAGCACCCCGGCGATGACGAACACGCCGGCCAGCATCTTGACGCGCAGCTCTCTCACGGTGTCCCTTCAGCTCCCCGGACCGGACCGCCGACCTGCGGTCGACATGACCTTAACGGCTATTCCGGCAGCTGGAGTTCCAGGTCGGTGCGGGGCGCGACACCTTCCAGGGCGACGGTCTCCAGGAGCGCGGCCACCGGGCCGCGGCCGGGCAGCTGGGCCTCGGGGTCCACGTCGTGCCAGGGGGCGAGGACGAAGGCCCGCTCATGGGCGCGCGGGTGGGGGAGGGTGAGGGACGGGTCGTCGGAGACCTCGTCGGCGTACGCGACGATGTCGACGTCGATCGTGCGCGGGCCCCAGCGTTCCTCGCGGACGCGGTGGAAGGCGTCCTCGACCGCGTGGGCGCGCTCCAGGAGCGAGGACGGGGGCAGCGTCGTCTTCAGGACGACCACCGCGTTGAAGTACGACGGCTGGCTGCCCTCCGGGACGCCCCACGGCTCCGTCTCGTAGACGGGGGAGACCGCCTTGATGCGGACGCCAGGGGTGTCCTCCAGGGCGTCGATGGCCCCCTGGATGGTCTCCAGACGGTTGCCGAGGTTCGAACCGAGGGAGATGACGGCGCGTTTCGGGTTGTGCAGGGTGGTGTCGGCGGCGTCCACCTGCCGCACCACGGAGGCGGGCACCGGCTGGACGGTCGGGTCGCTGTGACTCTCGGTGAACGAGGCGGTCATACTCGGCTCCGGGTGATGGTGATGGTCACGTCGTCGAAGGGGACCGTGATCGGCGCGCCCGGTTTGTGGACGCACACCTCGACCTCCTGGACCCCCTGGTGCTTCAGACAGACCTGCGCGATGCGCTCGGCGAGCGTCTCTATGAGGTCGACGGGCTCGCCCTCGACGACGGCCACGACCTCCTCCGCCACGATGCCGTAGTGCACGGTTTTCGCCAGATCGTCGTCGGCGGCGGCCGGACGGGTGTCCAGGCCGAGGGAGAGGTCCACGACGAAGGTCTGGCCCTCTTCCCGCTCCTGCGGGAACACGCCGTGGTGTCCCCGGGCCCTCAGGCCGCGCAGCGCGACACGATCCACGCGAATCACTCCTGCAATCGTCGTTGACGGCCGCTTCGGGCCGGGTGCGGTCGACCCGGGCAGCCGTTTCCGAATCTACCCGCGAGCACTGACAGTGCCCGCCCCACGAGGGGCCGGTCCATGTGATGACCAGGAGGGTTCATCGGGCGTTTCCCCGTGGGAACACGGCTGCTCACGGGCTGGTAGCCGCACTTACCCCGTGTTCGTGATTCCAACCACTTTCGGCCGCGTTCGGGTCAGGACGATGTCAGGAGGGTGTGTCGTCGGCCTCGCCGTCGTCCTCGTCGTTCTCCGAGAGGACCGGGGAGGCGTGGTGCGCCCAGAGTTTCCAGCCGACGGGGGTGCGGCGGAACACGTTGGTGGCGACGACCAGCTGGCCGACCAGCGGCCCCAGCTCGTCGCTGTCCTCGGGGGCCGGGCCGCCGCTGAGGATGTTCTCGGTGCAGGTCACCAGGGCGGTGTCGCCGGTGACGGAGACATGCACGTCGGTCAGGAAGAACTGGATGTACTCGGTGTTGGCCATGATCAACGCGTAGGAGCGGAGCACCTCGCCGCGTCCGGTCAGCACCGGCCAGCCCGGGTGCACACAGGAGATCACGCCGGTCTCCGCCGGGTCGTGGTACTCCTCGTCGACGCCCAGGTCGGCGGGGGTGAGCCAGAGCGTGGACAACTCGTCGAAGTCGCCCTGTTCCAGCGCCTCGTAGAAGGCGGTGTTGGCGAGTTCGACCTGCTCGACGTCGGTGTGGGGCGCGCTCACCGGGCTCCCTCGGCGCTGCGGACCGCTTCCGCGCCGCGGGCCTCCTCGACCGCGCGGGCGACCCGTACGGCGTCGGCGGTGGCGCGGACCTCGTGCACGCGGACCGCCCAGGCGCCCTGGTGGGCGGCGAGCGCGGAGACGGCGGCGGTGGCCGCGTCGCGCTCCCGCGCGGGCGGCGGGGCGCCCTCGGGGCCGGCCAGTACGCGGCCCAGGAACCGTTTCCGGGACGCGGCGACCAGGAGGGGGTGACCCAGGCCGTGCAGACGGTCGAGGTGGGCCAGGAGGGCCAGGTCGTGATCGGCGTCCTTGGAGAAGCCGAGGCCCGGGTCGACGACGATCCGGTCGGGGGCGACACCTCCGGCCAGTACGGCGTCCACGCGCGCGTGCAGTTCGTCGACGACCTCGGAGACGACGTCCGCGTACGCGCCCTTGACGTTGCCGCCCTCCAGGAAGCCGCGCCAGTGCATGACGACGAAGGGGGCGCCCGAGGCCGCGACGACAGGGATCATCGCGGGGTCCGCGAGGCCGCCGCTGACGTCGTTGACAAGTGCGGCGCCGGCCGCGAGGGCCTGTTCGGCGACCGAGGCGCGCATGGTGTCGACGGAGACGGTGATGCCCTCGGCGGCGAGGCCGCGGACCACGGGGACGACGCGCTTGAGTTCCTCGGCCTCGTCGACGCGGGTGGCGCCGGGGCGGGTGGACTCACCGCCGACGTCGACCAGGTCGGCACCCTCGGTGACCAGGTCGAGGCCGTGCTTGACGGCGTTGGTCGTGTCGAACCAGCGGCCCCCGTCGGAGAAGGAGTCCGGGGTCACGTTCACGACGCCCATGACCGCGCAGCGGTCCCAGGCCGGGAGGCCGCTGACGCGGCCGCGTCCGCTGTGGTTGTTCATGCGTTCAGCGTAGGCCCCCGGCGGTTGGGCGGGTTCTTTGGTGCGGGTGCGTTGTGGCTTGGGGTATTTGTTTCCCACCCACCCACCCGTCTCGGTTTGTTAATCGGCTCGGTCGAAAAGACATCGTCGGCTCGGGGGGAGAGAACATTCGCGGCTCGGTCGAAACGCAATGCGTGGGCTCGTCCGCGTCACCGCCTCACACCGCGCGCACTGTCGTCCCTCTGTCCGCCGCCGCGTGGGCGCACGGGCGGCGGGCCGCGGTGCGGCGGCGGAGGAAGGGCGGGAGGGCCAGGGTCACGAAGCCCTCTGCCTGCATCGCGGCGAGGCCGATGCGGGGCAGGTCGCTGGAGGTGCGGTAGACCACGAAGCGCGGCTCCCAGCGGGGGCGGAACTTGGCGTTGAACTTGTACAGGGACTCGATCTGGAACCAGCGGGAGAGGAAGACGAGGAGGCCGCGCCAGGCGCGCAGGACGGGTCCGGCGCCGATCTTCTCGCCGCGGGCCAGCGCCGAGCGGAACATGGCGAAGTTGAGGGATACGCGGGCGACGCCGAGGCGGGGGGCGGCTTCCAGGGCGGCCACGATGAGCAGTTCGTTCATGCCGGGGTCGGCCGCCCGGTCGCGGCGCATCAGGTCCAGGGAGACGCCGTCGGTGCCCCAGGGCACGAAGTGCAGGATCGCCTTCAGGTCGCCGTACGGGCCCGGCTGGTCGTCCGCCTTGTGGGCGGTGGCGATCAGGCAGTCGCCGTCGTCAGGGTCGCCGATGCGGCCCAGCGCCATGGAGAAGCCGCGCTCGGTGTCGGTGCCGCGCCAGGCCTCCGCGGCGAGCCGGATGCGCTCCAGCTCGGTCTCCCCGACGTCACGGATGCGCCGTACCCGGGTTTCGTAGCCCGCGCGTTCGATGCGCTTGACCATCTGGCGCACGTTGCGCATCGCGCGCCCGGAGAGGGAGAAATCCGCGACGTCCACCACCGCCTCGTCGCCCAGTTCGAGGGCGTCGAGTCCGGTCTCGCGGGTCCAGACCTCGCCGCCGGTCTCGGAGCAGCCCATGACGGCAGGGGTCCAGGAGTGGGCCTTGGCCTCGTCCATGAAGCGTTCGATGGCGCCCGGCCATGCCTCCACGTCGCCGATCGGGTCGCCGCTGGCGAGCATCACGCCGGAGACGACGCGGTAGGTGACGGCGGCCTTGCCGCTGGGGGAGAAGACGACCGCCTTGTCGCGGCGGAGCGCGAAGTGGCCGAGGGAGTCGCGGCGGCCGTGCTTGTCGAGGAGTACGCGCAGCCGGTCCTCGTCCTCCGGGGTCAGGTGTGCGGCCGGGTGTTCGGGCCGGAAGGCGAAGTAGATGGTGGTGAGGGCGGTGAGCAGGCCGAGGGCGCCGAGCGAGAAGCCGACCGTCCAGGAGGTGGGTCCGTCGTAGTCGACGGGGCCCTCGAAGCCGAACAGGCCGTACAGGACGTGGGTGATGCGGTCGGCGAGGCTCGGGTCGCCGTACATGCGGTCGCTGTGCGCGCCCACTATGACCAGCCCGAGCGCGAGTGAACCGGCGCTCATCAGAACGAAGTTGGTGAGTGCGCGCCAGCGGCTGCGCGGGTCGGGCAGCGCCTCGAACTCGGTGCGGTGGCGCAGGAGCACCACCAGCAGGAGTACGGAGATGACGAGCCCGACGATCGAGTGCCGGTAGGTGAACTGGGCCACGGCGCCGGCCGGCAGCAGGGCCACGGCGGCGCGCCAGGCGCGGCGCTTGCGGCGCCTGAGGCCGTGCGCGAGGAGCAGCAGGAGGACGCCGGTGCTGAGCGAGAGCGCGGCGGCGAACGGGCCGAGCGCGCCGGGCAGCACCTCCGCGATCGTGTGCATCCGGCTGTGCCTGAAGCGCGGGAAGACTCCCGCGGCGATGTCGACCAGACCCACCAGCGCACAGGCCCGGGCGACGACGGCGGGGACGGCCTCGGGACGCGGGCCGCGCAGTATGCGCCGCACTCGGCTTGATCGTCCCGGAACCTCGCCCGACATTTCCCCATCTATCCTGACAGACATCGCATCCCGTAGTTCTGCGAGAGACCTGGAATCCGGAGCCAATCCGGCATCCGGCGACATTGCGCCCTCTAGGACGGTGTCTCAGGGGAAGAGGTTCACTCCCCCGTGGAAAGCCGTATCAAAGGACATCCAAAGCCCGGGGCAAGCCGCAGTGAAGGAAGCGCGCGGGTCGCCGGCGAAGAGAGTGGGCGACTGCAGTCATGGGTCTCACGAGCAAGACAGTGCTGGCGCTGGCGATCCTGGCCGCCGCACTGCTGTTCATCGGCACGATCGTGTTCTGGCCCCGGCTGGCGCGCCCCAACTGGCGGGCCGTCGGCGGCCGGACGGTGCTGCTGCTGGCCACCCAGGTCGCGGTGTTCGCCTCGGTCGGTCTCGCCGTCAACCAGAGTTTCGGCTTCTACGCCTCCTGGGACGACCTCCTGGGCAAGGAGACCGACCAGGGAGTGGTCGTCGACCACAGCACCGGGGCGCACGGCGGTTTCCAGGTGCTGTCCACCCAGTCGGTGAGTGTGCCGGGCGGCCATCTGCCCAGGGTCGGCGGCCAGATCCAGAAGATCGGCGTCGTCGGCAAGAAGACGGGGATCACCTCTCCGGCGTACGTCTATCTGCCACCGGAGTACTTCCAGCCGCAGTACGCGAAGCGCACCTTCCCGGTGGTCGTCGTACTGACCGGCTATCCGGGGACCGCCAAGGCCCTCGTCAGCAAGCTCGACTTCCCGAACACCGCGCACGAGCTGGCGCGGGAGGGCAGGGCACAGCCGATGATCCTGGTGATGCTGCGGCCGACCGTGGCGCCGCCCCGGGACACCGAGTGCGTGGACGTGCCGGGCGGGCCGCAGACGGAGACGTTCTTCGCGCGGGACCTGCCGACGGCCGTCGCCGGCCACTACCGGGTGGGGCCGAGGCCGGGCAGCTGGGGCATCATCGGCGACTCGACGGGCGGGTACTGCGCGCTGAAGCTCGCGATGCACCACCCGGGCGTGTACACGGCGGCGGTGGGGCTGTCGCCGTCCTACAAGGCGCCGATCGACGCCACCACGGGAGACCTCTTCCAGGGTGACAAGAAGCTGAAGCGCCACGCGGACCTGGAGTGGTACATCAAGCACATGCCGCCGCCGGACGTCTCCCTGCTGGTCACCACCAGCAGGCACGGAGAGGCCAACTACGGTCCGACGATGCGGTTCGTGGACCTCGTCAAGACGAAGGCACCGACCAGGATCTCGACGATCGTCCTGGAGAGCGGCGGCCACAACTTCAACACCTGGCGGCGGGAGATCCCCGGTTCGCTGGAGTGGCTGAGCCAGCGGCTGACGGAGCGCTGACGCCCCAAGGCCTGTGAAGGCTCTGGCACTGCTGTGTTTTTACCGCGCGAGGCACCAAGATTCGCCTACGCGCGGTAAGTTTCTGGCCATGCCACGTGGACGTCACCGCCATTCACCACCTCTGCACCGGCTGCTGCCTCCTGCGGCGATCGCGGGCGTCTCGCTCGTCTGCGCCCTGGGGCCATGGGTGTTCACGGATACCGGCGTCCTCCGGGTGATCGCCGCGTTCGCCGCGGCGATCACGGTCGTGGGCGCGGCCGTCATGCGCCGCTGGGACGGGGAGGCGGGCAAGCAGGTCGCCGACCTCACGCGCGCGCGTGCGGGCGACGAATGGCGGCACGAGGAGCGTGCCGCCGAGCTGGAGACCGACCTGGAGGAGTCCCGCGAACTGCGGGTCAAGCTGGAGCAGAAGCTGCGCGCCAAGCGGTCCGAGCTCCAGGGGCTGCGCAACGAGCATGCGGCGCTGCTGCGGCGGTACGCCACGGCGGAGACCGAGCGGGCCAGCGCGCTGGAGGGCAGGCGCCTGCTGGAGCTGGAGGCCTCGATACCCGCTCAGGACGCGGATGCGGACGTGGACGGGGATGCGGACACGGACGTCGACGTGAAGCCGGCCGCGGCCAAGGACGCGGCGCGGACGCTCACGACCGGCTCGGGCGAGTCGGCGGACGCGGCGGACAAGGCCGACTCCAACTCCGACGCGGCAGCGCTGGACGCGGCTGCGGCCGGGGTGTCGGCGGCGCTCGGCGCGGTCGGTGCGCAGGCCCCGGACGACGCGGAGGACGCGGAGGGCCAGGAAGCCACGGAGTCGGGGGAGAGCCCGGCGGCACCGGCGATCTTCTCCCCGGAGGGTTCCGCGCTGTTCCTGCGGGCGCGGGCGGCACTGGCCAGGTTCGACGGCGAGGTTCCGGCGAAGGCCGAACCGGGCGCGGCCGTCGCGGAGCCGGCCGCCGAGGTCCCGGGAACCCCCGAGGTCCCCGACAGCCCCACCGCCGACAAGGCGGAGGCCGTGCTGGAGGACGAGGCCATGGGGAAGCCCGAGGCGGCCCGCGGGCATACGCGCGCCGCCGCCAACCCCGCCGAGGCGAAGCCCGCCAAGCCCGTGCGCGGCTTCGGGCACTACACCGTGCCGACCGCGGTGGCCGTCGTACCGACGACCGCGCCCCTGCGCAGGCCCGCCGTCCCCGGCGGGTTCGACTTCTTCGGCACGCAGAAGGCGACGGCGTCGGCCGCGCTGGACGCCGTACAGAACGAGGACCTCGCCGACGTCGTCGGACAGGAGGCGCTCGCGCTGCACAAGGCGGAGTCCGAGGCGCAGTTCAAGCCCGCCGACGAGGAGTCGCGCGGGGTCGGCATCGGTCAGGTGATCGACCTGACGGCGCACGACGAGACCGAGCAGATCGACCTGCAGGGGCTGCGGAGCGCGGTTTCCTGAATTCCTGACGGTCTGACGACCGGTCACTCCGCTCCGGGTTCGAACGCATGCGCCCGTTACGCCATCCACCGGTCCGGTCGCGCGTCCCGCCGTCCCGTCCGGGAGCGCTCCGCCTGACCCCGGAGCAGCTCCGCGGCCTCCTGGGCGTCCCGTAGACCGGCTGTGACGGTCTTGTTGGCCCCCGTGTCCACATGGACGTCCGCGAGGCCCTTGAAGCGCGCCCAGGGCCCCTGCTCCAGCCGTACGCTCTGGACCTTGGCGTGCGGGACCAGGGCCAGGCTGCGGCGCAGCAGCCCGTGCCGGGAGACGAAGACGCTGTCGGTGACGGCGATGCCGTAGCCCCGCCACCAGAACGGCAGGCACCAGCCCGCCCGGCGCGGCGGGCGCGACAGCGACGCGGGCACCGTCACCCCGGGCAGCACCTGGCCTATCACCGCCTCCGCGATCTCACGCGGAGCCACCGGCACCAGCACCGAGTTGGACGAGCCCGCCACGTCCAGCTCCACCCGGACCCACCCGCGCCGCCGCCACAGCAGTGGTTCCACGATCCGTACGGTCTGTACGCGCCCCGGCGGCACCGTCTCGTGCGTACGGTCGAGCAGCCCGTGGTCGATGCGCAGCCCGTCCGGGGACTCGCCGACCGTCCAGTCGTACTCGCTGATGAACCGGCCCACGCTGCTCGCGCCCGCCGCGCCGAGCAGGGGGACGCCCGTCGCGAGCACTGTCCACAGGCTGTGGGTGGCGAACCAGAGGACCGGTGGTACGACCAGTGCGGCGGCCAGCGATCCCCAGGTCGCCCCGGTCAGCACCAGGGAGACGGCGAGCACGCGCGCGGGGATGTGCAGCAGCTGCCGGGACGGTGCCTCGCCCACCTCGTGGGCCGTCTCGGGCGCGAACCCGGCGGCGCGGGCGAGGAGTTCGGCCCGCAGGGCACGCGCGTGCCCCTCGCCCAGGTATGCCAGCTCGTCCTTCTTGTCCGTCCCCACGACGTCCAGCTTGAGCTTGGCGACGCCCGCGACCCGGGCCAGCAGCGGCTGGGTGATGTCGACGGCCTGGATGCGTTCGAGCCGGATGTGCGCGGTGCGCCGGAACAACAGGCCGGTACGGATGCGCAGTTCGTTGTCGGTCACCGCGAAGTGGGTGAACCACCAGGTCAGAAAGCCGTACAGGGCGCCACCGACGAGACACACGGCGAGGCCGAGCAGCAGGGTCGTGGTCGTCAGCCGGGTCAGCTGCCGCTGCGCCTGGTTGGGGTCGTGCACGGCCCACCCGATGAGCACGGCGACCGGCGCCCACGCCCGCCTGAGCGGTGTGACGGGATGCAGCCGCTGCTCGACGACCGGCTGTTTGCCGTTCTCCGTGGGTACGTCCGTCTCGGTGCCGGGGGTCGTCACAGTCCCGCCGATCGGGCCTGGCCGAGCTCGGTGAGCCGGTCCCGCAGCCGTTCGGCCTCCGCCGGTTCGAGGCCCGGGATGAGCGCGTCGGTCGCGGCGGCGGCCGTGTGCAGCTGCACGCTGGCCAGCCCGAAGTGCCGCGCGACGGGCCCGGACGTCACCTCGACCAGCTGCATCCGCCCGTACGGCACGATCGTCTCCTCGCGCCACAGCACACCCCTGCTGATCAGCAGGTCGTCGGCGCGCTCGGCGTACCGCCAGGACGCCCAGTTGCGGCCCAGCATCCGCCAGCCCCACAGCAGCAGGACCAGCGGCAGCAGCGCGAAGGCCGCCCAGGCGGGCCCCGCGAGCAGGCCGGGCAGCAGCCCCGCACCGAGCGTCAGCGGCACCAGCCAGACCACCAGCAGCAGCCTGCGCATCCGCAGCAGGTCCCGCGGCAGCCCGGTCCAGACCGGTTCGCCGCGCTCTTCGTCGTGCCCCTCGCCCAGCGTTTCGCCCGCGGTTTCCGGGCTCCCCGTCTCCATACCGCAAGCGTACGTACGACAGACTGTGTCCATGAGTCCCACGACGGAGCCCACGGAGACGATCGTTGGTATCGGCGGCGCCGCGGAGAGCACCGACATGGTGCTCAACATCGGGCCCCAGCACCCGTCCACGCACGGTGTGCTGCGGCTGCGGCTGGTGCTCGACGGCGAGCGGATCCAGCACGCGGAGCCGGTGATCGGCTATATGCACCGCGGTGCGGAGAAGCTCTTCGAGGCGCGTGACTACCGTCAGATCATCATGCTGGCCAACCGGCACGACTGGCTGTCGGCGTTCTCCAACGAGCTGGGCGTGGTCCTCGCCGTGGAGCGGATGCTCGGCATGGAGGTCCCCACGCGCGCGGTGTGGACGCGCACGCTGCTCGCGGAGCTGAACCGGGTGCTGAACCACCTGATGTTCCTGGGCTCGTACCCGCTGGAGCTGGGCGGGATCACGCCGATCTTCTACGCGTTCACGGAGCGCGAGGAGCTCCAGCACGTCATGGAGGAGGTCTCCGGCGGGCGCATGCACTACATGTTCAACCGCGTGGGGGGCCTCAAGGAGGACCTGCCGGCCGGGTGGACCACGCGCGCGCGTGCCTCCGTCGCGTCCCTGCGCTCGCGCATGGACCGGTTCGACGACCTGGTGCTCGGCAACGAGATCTTCCGGGGGCGCACGCGCGGTGTGGGCGTGCTGCCGCCGGAGGCCGTGCACGCGTACGGCGTGAGCGGGCCGATCGCGCGCGCCTCGGGCGTCGACTTCGACCTGCGCCGGGACGAGCCGTATCTGGCGTACGGGGAGCTCCAGGACACCCTGAAGGTGGTCACGCGGCAGGAGGGCGACTGTCTCGCCCGCTTCGAGTGCCTCCTGGAGCAGACGCACAACGCGCTCGACCTGGCCGACGCCTGCCTCGACCGGCTCGCCGAACTGGAGCCCGGCCCGATCAACCAGCGCCTGCCGAAGGTCCTCAAGGCGCCCGAGGGGCACACGTACGCGTGGACCGAGAACCCCCTCGGCATCAACGGCTACTACCTCGTCAGCAAGGGCGAGAAGACCCCGTACCGGCTGAAGCTGCGCTCGGCCTCCTACAACAACATCCAGGCGCTGGCGGTCCTGCTGCCCGGGACGCTGGTCGCGGACATGGTGGCGATCCTTGGGTCGCTGTTCTTCGTGGTCGGGGACATCGACAAGTAGGGCGGAAGTCCTGACAGCGGGACTTCGGAGGAACGGCACTTCGGAGAAGCGGGTCCTCAGAGGAGCGGGTCGGCGATCCCCACCGGCTCCACCAGCCACCCGAAATCCCCGAGCCCGCCCGTCGCCGTCAGCTCGGCGGCCTCCCCGGCGCCCGCCAGGGCCCGTACGTACGCGGCGGGGTCCGTCGACGCCAGGGACAGCGGAGGGCGCCCGCCGGCCACCCCGAGGGCGTGCAGGGCCTCCCGCTGGGTCAGCAGCCGCGCTCCCGGCCCCGCGCAGGCGTCCAGCGCCACATGGGCGGTCAGGTCGCACGAGCCGTCCGGCACGGGCGCTGCCCCACGCCCGGCCCGGAAACCGGTGAGCGTCCCGAAGGGCGGCCGGGCGTCGGCCGTGTGCGCGTAGTCGACGGCGACGGCCAGCCCCCGGCCGAGGGTGGCCGCGGCGGCGGCCCAGGCGGTGTCCCTGGGGTGCCCGATCTCGGCCCGCGCCCCCGGCTCCGGCGGCAACGGCCACCAGCGCGCCAGCCACTCCGCGTCCGCACCGGCCACCGGCTCCCCGGGCCGCTCGGTCCCGTCCCGCCGTACGAGGACCATGCGCGGCACGCCCGCCGGGTCCACCTCGGCCACCTCCACGGGGACGTTGTCCAGCCACTCGTTGGCGAACAGCAGGCCGGTGACGCCTACGGGGGGCTCGGCCAGCCACTCGATACGGTGATCGAGGTCCACGGGGCGGTCGGCCAGCTCGACGGCGTACCCGCGCGCGCGGGCGGCCACCTCCGGGGGCAGGGCCGCGAGGACGCCGGTGACGAGTTCGCCCCGGCCCGCGCCCATGTCGACGAAACCGAGCGACGCCGGGCGGCCCAGCGCCTCGTCGACCCGGCACAGCAGCCGCGCCACGGCACCGGCGAAGAGCGGCGACGCGTGCACGGACGTACGGAAGTGCCCGGCGGGACCCTCGGGCCGGCGGTAGAACCCCTGCTCGCCGTACAGCGCCTCCTGTGTCGCCGCACGCCAGCCACGCCACTCGCCCGCCGTCCGGCCCGCCACCGCGCCCGCTGTCTCTCCTGCCACGGGGTCAGGCTAGGGCCTGGACCCCCGCCACCCAGGGGAGAGGCTCTCCACCTTGCGGAGTACGCGGAGGCGTTGCGGATCGACCCTCCGGTTGACCCCGGCACGCACAACGCTTCCCTACGCTGGGTTACGTGCAACGCGTCTATGACTTCCTCCGCAGACACCCGACATGGGTCGACGGCTTCTGGGCCGTCTGCCAGTTCGGGATCTCCATGCTGAGCGGAGCCGTCCAGGACACTCCGGGTGCGGCGTCCCCGGCGGTGGTCGCCGTCCTGACGGTCCTGCTGTGCCTGGTGATCGCGCTGCGCCGGCGTATGCCCGAGCGGATGCTCGTGCTGGCCGCCGCGGTCGGGTTGGCGCAGCTGGTCCTGGACGTCGAACCGGTGCCCGCCGACTTCGCCCTGCTGGTGATCGTCTACACCGTGGCGGCGAGCGGGCCCCCCTGGGCCTCACGGTTCGCGCTGATCGGCGGTCTGTTCGCGTCCCCGCTGGCCCAGCTGCGCTGGCCGGAGAAGGAGTCGAGCACTGCGGGCAATCTCGCCCTGATGGTCTTCCTGGCGGTGCCGTTCGCCCTCGCCTGGGTGCTCGGCGACTCGTTGCGCACCCGCCGCGCCTACTTCGCCCAGCTGGAGGAGCGCGCCGCCCGTCTGGAGCGGGAGCGCGAGGCACAGGCCAAGGTCGCGGTCGCCGCCGAGCGCGCCCGGATCGCCCGCGAGCTGCACGACGTCGTCGCGCACAACGTCTCCGTGATGGTGGTCCAGGCCGACGGCGCCGCCTACGTCCTCGACACCGCCCCCGACCAGGCGAAAAAGGCCCTGGAGACCATCTCCGGCACCGGCCGCCAGGCCCTCGCCGAGATGCGCCGGCTGCTCGGCGTGCTGCGCACCGGCGAGCACCAGGAGGGCTGCGAGTACGTTCCGCAGCCCGACGTCGAGCAGCTCGACGACCTGATCGAGCAGTGCCGTACCTCGGGCCTGCCCGTCGACTACAAGATCGAGGGCACCCCGCGCCCGCTGCCCAGCGGCGTGGAGCTGACGGCGTACCGCATCGTGCAGGAGGCGCTCACCAACACCCGCAAGCACGGCGGCCCGAACACCGGAGCGAGCGTGCGTCTGGTCTACTTCGACGACGGTCTCGGCCTGCTCGTCGAGGACGACGGCAAGGGCGCCCCGCACGAGCACTACGAGGAGGGCGGCGCCGACGGACAGGGCCACGGCCTGATCGGCATGCGCGAGCGCGTCGGCATGGTGGGCGGCACCCTGGACGCGGGCCCGCGCCCGGGTGGCGGCTTTCGCATCAGTGCCCTGCTGCCGCTCAAACCAGCCCACTGACACGTGCACGTTCGATCAACGCATTGATGTTCGACACGTACCGACCGGAGGACCCCGCCATGCACATCCGTGTGATGCTCGTCGACGACCAGGTGCTGCTGCGCACCGGGTTCCGGATGGTGCTCGCCGCCCAGCCGGACATGGACGTCGTGGCGGAGGCGGGCGACGGCGTCGAGGCTCTCCAGGTGCTCCGGGAGACCGAGGTCGACGTCGTGCTGATGGACGTACGCATGCCGAAGCTCGACGGGGTGGAGACCACCCGGCGCATCTGCCAGGGCGACAACCCGCCCAAGGTGCTGATCCTGACCACCTTCGACCTCGACGAGTACGCCTTCTCCGGGCTGAAGGCGGGCGCCTCCGGCTTCATGCTCAAGGACGTGCCGCCCGGCGAACTCCTCACCGCCATCCGCTCCGTGCACAGCGGCGACGCGGTCGTGGCCCCCTCGACGACCCGGCGGCTCCTCGACCGCTTCGCGCCCATGCTGCCGGCCACCGGCAAGCAGCCCCAGTACAAGGAACTGGAGCGGCTCACCGACCGTGAGCGCGAGGTCATGATCCTGGTCGCCCAGGGACTGTCGAACGGGGAGATCGCGGCCCGGCTGGTGCTGTCGGAGGCGACCGTGAAGACCCATGTGGGCCGCATCCTGACCAAGCTGGGGCTGCGGGACCGGGTGCAGGTGGTCGTCCTCGCGTACGAGACGGGGCTCGTGCGGGCCGGCGGGGGCGGCTGACCGCCTGCTCGGCGGCGGGCGGTCCACCGGTCGAGCTGCCGGGCGATCCGCCGGTTACCTGAGGATCCCCTCCAGGAAGTCGCTGCCCAGCCGGGCCACCATCGTGACGTCCAGCTGGTGCAGGACGTACCGGCCTCGGCGGCGGGTGGTGGTCAGGCCCGCCTTTCTCAGGACGGCCAGGTGCCGGGATATCTCGGGTGCCGTCATGTTGTGCGTGTGCGCCAGCTCGGTCGTGGTGAACGAGCTGCGGGCCAGCTGGCGGCAGAGCCGCATCCGCACCGGATGGGACAGCGCGGTCAGGCGCAGGCCGAGCTGCTCGACCGAGGCCGGGGCGGCGAGCTCGGTGGAGCCCGCCGGGTAGTGCAGGACCGGCTGCCAGCCGTACCGGTGCAGGACCATCAGATGGGGCCGGCCCAGGCTCGTCGGGACGAGCAGGAGGCTGCCCGCCGCCGAAGTGTGGCCGGTGCCCAGTTTGTCGACGGTGATCCGGCCCGCGCTCTCGTCGAGGGTGACCGCTGACGACACGGAAGCCAGCGCCTCCGGCAGGCCCTTGAGGTGCAGGAGGTCCGTCTTGTGGCGGGCGTCCGCCATGAGCTGGGGGTGCAGCCGTGACCAGGTCTCGGCGAAGAAGGCGTCCTCGCAGTCCGCCAGCAGCTGTCGCAGCCAGGTGCGGATCCGGGGCGGGTCGTCCAGCAGGCGCCGGGTGAACCGGAGCTGGCGGGGGCCGCGCGAGACGGCCAGATCCAGGGCCCGCTGCCGTGCCCTGGCGTCGGTGAGGGCGCCTGCGCCCTGCTCGTCGTACGGCAGCGCGCAGGTGAACTCCAGGCAGGCGTCCACGAACTGTTCGTCCGTCAGCCGGTCCAGCTGGTCCAGTTCCGCGCCGAGCGTGCCACCGGGGAGCGTGCCCGCGCCCAGGCCCGCGTACGGCAGGAAGAGGTCCGAGAACGTGGATCGCCACAGGAAGTCGGCCTCGCACATCCGGTCGGCCAGATGCGGGTCGAGCCCGGCTGTCACCCCTGTCGCCCAGCCCTGCAGCCGGGGGTGGTGCCCCGGCTCGGCCAGTGCGTGCAGCGCCATGCCGAGCTCGGCCAGCGGTGAGGGCACGACGGTGATCCGCTCCCGCCCCAGCCCGCACACGTCGATGCTCACGCTCATGTCCACATGGTGCACCCCGCCACTGACAACGCCCCCGCAAGGGCCCGCGAGAACGCTCCTGCGGGCCCTTACAACCGCCCCGCGAACTCCGCCACCGCCGCCTTCACGTCGTCCGCCGTCCACTCCAGGCCGGCCGCGCGGACGAACACCTCGGTGACCGCGAGGCCCGGGCCGCCGCGGCCCCACTCGTTGGCGAACAGAAGGGTCTTCGTCTCCTCGCCCTGCCGGATCGCGGCCTCCGCGGCGACCTCGTGGTCGTACGGCAGCCAGACCTGGAACTCGTTGGTGTGCGGCACCTCCGGGTGCACCCGCATCCACGGCACCCCGGCCGCCGCGAAACCCTCGCGCAGCGCGGCGGCGACCACGCGCGCGTGGGCCACGTACTCCGGGAGACGGGGCAGTTCGCGGTCCAGGCCGACCAGGGCGGACAGAACCGTCGGGAACTGCTGGAAGACCGCGCCGCCGTACCGGTGCCGCCACGCCTTCGCCTCCTCGACGAGGGTCCGCGGGCCCGCCAGGACGGCACCGCCGTAGCCGTCGAGGGACTTGTAGAGCGACACGTAGACGCTGTCCGCGAGGTCCGCGATCTCGTCCAGGGGGCGGCCGAAGTGGGTGGTGGACTCCCACAGACGGGCCCCGTCGAAGTGCACGACCGCGTCGCGTTCCCGCGCCGCCGCCACCACCTCGGACAGCTCCTCCCAGGTGGGCAGCACGAAACCGGCGTCCCTGAGGGGGAGTTCCAGCATCAGCGTCCCGAAGGGCTCGTCGAAGTCGCGCACCTCGTCGGCCGTCGGCATCCTGGGCTCGCTCGTCACCCGGAGCGGGCGCAGTGCGCCGAGCGTGCTCAGCGCGTTCCGCTCGTGCACCTCGGGGTGGGCGAGCGCGTGCAGGGCGACGGCCGGGTTGCCGGTGCGGCCCGCCCAGCAGCGCAGGGCCACCTGCTGGGCCATCGTGCCGGTCGGGAAGAAGGCGGCGGCCTCCTTGCCGAGCAGTCCGGCGACCCGCTCCTCCAGGGTCTCGACGATCCCGCCGCCGTAGATGTCGGACGGCTCGTCCACGTCGTACGACTCCCGCGCCTCGTCGAGCAGCGCCAGCCGCTGCCCGATCGTCCCCAGGAACCCCGGGCGCGCCAGGACCCGTTCGGCGCCCCGGAGTGCGGCCCGCCGTCGCAGCCGCCGTTCCTTGCCGCCCTGTTCCGTGCCCTGCTCCGTGCCGGGTTCCTCGCCCGGTCGCCCGTCGTCATCCGCCGTGTCGGCCGTGTCGCTCATGCCCGCGATCATCCCGCGCGCGGGATCGGACGGTCACGCGGATTTCCGCGGGACCGTGCGCGGAGGGCGTGCGGGCACCCACAGCCTGTGGACAACCGGACGCCTCCCGGACCGATCGCGTTAACATGACGAGAAATCGTCCGGTACATCGTCCGGTACCCCGAGCGGACTGGAACGGGAAGGCCGTCGTCGAGTGAGTACATTCCAACAGCCAGACCCCAGAGACCGCCCCGCGCGGCTCACCGTCGGCGTCGTCGGTGCCGGACGCGTGGGCCCCGCGCTGGCCGCGTCACTGCGACTCGCCGGGCACCGCCCGGTGGCCGTCTCCGCGGTGTCCGACGCCTCCGTCCGCAGGGCCGCCCAGCTGCTCCCGGACGTGCCCGTGGTGTCGCCCGCCCAGGTCATGGAGCGCGCCGAGCTGGTCCTGCTGACCGTCCCGGACGACGCCCTGCCCGGCCTCGTCGAGGGCCTCGCCGAGACCGGCGCAGTACGCCCGGGGCAACTGCTCGTGCACACCTCCGGGCGGTACGGCGCGAAGGTCCTGGACCCCGCCCTCAGGGCCGGCGCGCTGCCGCTGGCCCTGCACCCTGCCATGACGTTCACCGGCACTGCCGTGGACGTCCAGCGGCTCGCCGGGTGCTCCTTCGGGGTCACCGCACGCCCCGAGCTGCGGCTGGCCGCCGAAGCCCTCGTCATCGAGATGGGCGGCGAGCCCGAGTGGATCGACGAGGAGAGCCGCCCGCTCTACCACGCGGCCCTGGCCCTGGGCGCCAACCACCTGGTGACCCTGGTCGCCGAATCCATGGAACTGCTGCGCACGGCCGGCGTCGAGGCCCCCGCCCGGATGCTCGGCCCGCTCCTGGGCGCCGCCCTGGACAACGCGCTGCGCTCCGGGGACGCGGCGCTCACCGGGCCCGTCGCGCGCGGGGACGCGGGCACCGTCGCCGCCCATGTCGCGGAGCTGCGCAAGCACTCCCCGCAGAGTGTCGCCGGCTATCTGGCGATGGCCCGCGCGACCGCCGACCGGGCGCTCGCGCACGGCCTGCTCAAGCCTGAGCTGGCCGAGGACCTCCTCGGGGTGCTCGCGGAGGGCACGAGCCCGCCCGCGAGTCCCGAAAACCCGAAGAGCGACGGGGGAGAGCGATGAGCAGCGGTTTCTGGGGACTTGTGTCCGACACGGACGGTCTGGCGGACGCCCACGGCCACATCGGTGTGCCGGGACACAACGCCGTCGTCATGACCATGGGCGCCCTCCACGAAGGCCACGCCACCCTGATCCGGACCGCCCGCGAACACGTCGGCCCCAAGGGCTTCGTGACCGTCACCGTCTTCGTGAACCCCCTCCAGTTCGGCAAGGGCGAGGACCTCGACCGCTACCCGCGCACTCTCGACGCCGACGTCCGACTCGCCGAACAGGCGGGCGCGGACGCCGTGTTCGCCCCCTCCGTGGAGGAGGTCTACCCGGGCGGCGAACCCCAGGTGCGGATCAGCGCGGGTCCCATGGGGGAGCGGCTGGAAGGGGCCACGCGCCCCGGGCACTTCGACGGTGTACTCACCGTCGTGGGCAAGCTGCTCCACCTCACCCGGCCCGACGTCGCCTTCTTCGGGCAGAAGGACGCCCAGCAGCTCGCGATGATCCGCCGGATGGTCCGCGACCTGAACTTCGGCGTGGAGATCGTCGGCGTCCCGACCGTCCGCGAGGCCGACGGCCTGGCCCTGTCCAGCCGCAACCGCTACCTCTCCACCGAGGAACGGCGTACTGCCCTCGCCCTCTCCCAGGCACTGTTCGCCGGCAGCGACCGGCACGCCGCCCAGGAGGCGCTGCGCGCGCGTGCCCGCGAGGTGCCCGCCACGCGCGCGCGTGCCCAGGCCCTCAGCGCGATCGGCGAATCCCGCGCCGCCGCCGACGCGCACGCCGTCGCGAAGGTCCCCGGAGGCGCTCCCGCCGCCGTCCGGGCCGCCGCCCGCCTCCTCCTGGACGACGCCGCCCGCCTCCGGCCCCCGCTGGTCCTCGACTACCTCGCCCTGGTCGACCCCGCCGACTTCACCGAGATCCCGGACGACTTCACGGGCGAAGCCGTCCTCGCCGTCGCAGCCAAGGTCGGGACGACCCGGCTGATCGACAACATCCCTCTCATTTTCGGAACCCCCGGAGCCGCCTTGTGAGCACCACAGGCCCCACCGCCGGCCGCGCCGGCACCTCCACCGGCATACGGCTGCACGCCCCCGCCCCCGGCTGGGCCCTGTCCGCGGACGTCGTGGTCGTCGGCTCCGGCGTCGCCGGGCTCACCGCGGCCCTGCGCTGCGACGCGGCCGGGCTGAAGACGGTCGTCGTCACTAAGGCCCGCCTCGACGACGGCTCCACCCGCTGGGCCCAGGGCGGCATCGCGGCGGCCCTCGGCGAGGGCGACACCCCCGAACAGCACCTCGCTGACACCCTGGTGGCCGGCGTGGGCCTGTGCGACGAGGAGGCCGTACGGATCCTCGTCACCGAGGGCCCGGACGCCGTACGACGGCTCATCGAGACCGGCGCCCACTTCGACGAGTCCTCCGAAGGAGGACTGGAACTGACCCGGGAGGGTGGCCACCACCGCCGTCGCATAGCGCACGCGGGCGGTGACGCGACCGGCGCGGAGATCTCCCGCGCACTCGTCGAGGCCGTCCGCGCGCGGGGACTGCGCACGGTCGAGAACGCGCTCGTCCTGGACCTCCTGACGGACGCCGACGGCCGTACGGCGGGCGTGACCCTGCACGTCATGGGAGAGGGCCAGCACGACGGCGTGGGGGCCGTCCACGCGCCCGCCGTGGTCCTCGCCACCGGCGGCATGGGCCAGGTCTTCTCGGCGACCACCAACCCGTCCGTGTCCACCGGAGACGGCGTCGCCCTCGCCCTGCGCGCCGGTGCCGAGGTCAGCGACCTCGAATTCGTCCAGTTCCACCCCACGGTGCTCTTCCTGGGGGCCGACGCCGAGGGCCAGCAGCCGCTCGTCTCCGAGGCGGTACGCGGTGAGGGCGCCCACCTCGTCGACGCCGACGGAGTGCGCTTCATGACCGGCCAGCACGAACTCGGCGAACTCGCGCCCCGGGACATCGTCGCCAAGGGCATCACGCGCCGGATGCTGGAACAGGGCGCCGAACACATGTTCCTGGACGCCCGGCATTTCGGCGCCCACATGTGGGAGACCCGCTTCCCGACGATCCTCGCCTCCTGCCGCGCCCACGGCATCGACCCGGTCACCGAGCCCGTCCCGGTCGCCCCGGCCGCCCACTACGCCTCCGGCGGCGTCCGCACCGACTCCCGGGGCCGCACGACCGTCCCCGGCCTGTACGCGTGCGGAGAGGTCGCCTGCACCGGCGTCCACGGCGCCAACCGGCTCGCCTCCAACTCCCTCCTGGAGGGCCTGGTCTACGCCGAGCGCATCGTCGCCGACATCACCGCGGCCCACGCCGGAAACGGCCTCCACGCGCGCGTGCCCGCACCCTTGCCGCACCCCGAGAAGCCCGCGCACCCGCTGCTCGCCCCCGAGGCCCGCTTCGCGATCCAGCGCATCATGACCGAGGGCGCCGGAGTGCTGCGCTCCGCGGCCTCCCTGGACACGGCCGCCGCGGCCATCCAGAAACTGCACACCGACGCCCGCGACGCCCTCGACGAGAACGGCAAGACCGCGGAGCCCGGCGTCGACACCTGGGAGGCCACCAACCTCCTGTGCGTGGCCCGCGTCCTGGTCGCCGCCGCCCGCATGCGCGCGGAGACCCGCGGCTGCCACTGGCGCGAGGACCACGCCGAGCGCGACGACACGACCTGGCACCGCCACATCGTCGTACGGCTGAATCCCGACCGGACGCTGGCCGTACACACCACCGACACCGCAGACTTCCCCCCGACCCGGCATCATCAGCCGGAGCACCGTCCCCAGGAGCAGTGACAGAAGTGAGCACCCCCGACCTTCCCCTCGCCCAGAGCGGCGGCTGCGGCGACGGCTGCGCCTGCGGCGCTGCCTCCGACATGGCAGACGAGGTGTACCTGGAGTGCGGCCTCGACCCCGCGCTCGCCGCCCTCCTCGCCGACGCCGGCCTCGACCCCCTGGAGGTCGAGGACATCGCCAACGTCGCCATCCAGGAGGACCTCGATGGCGGCGTGGACGTGACGACCGTCGCGACCATCCCCGAGGAGGCCCGCGCCACCGCCGACTTCACCGCCCGCGAGGGAGGCATCGTCGCCGGTCTGCGGATCGCCGAGGCGGTCGTCTCCGTGGTCTGCACCGACGAGTTCGAGGTCGAGCGGCACGTCGAGGACGGCGACCGCGTCGAGGCCGGCCAGAAGCTGCTCAGCGTCACGACCCGCACCCGTGACCTCCTGACGGCCGAGCGCAGCGCCCTCAACCTCCTGTGCCGCCTGTCCGGCATCGCGACCGCCACGCGCGCGTGGGCGGACGTCCTGGAGGGCACCAAGGCGCGCGTGCGCGACACCCGCAAGACGACTCCCGGCCTGCGTTCCCTGGAGAAGTACGCGGTCCGCTGCGGCGGCGGCGTCAACCACCGCATGTCCCTGTCGGACGCGGCACTCGTCAAGGACAACCACGTGGTGGCCGCCGGCGGCGTCGCCCAGGCCTTCAAGGCCGTACGGGACGCCTTCCCGGAGGTGCCGATCGAGGTCGAGGTCGACACGCTGCACCAGCTGCGCGAGGTCGTCGACGCGGGCGCCGACCTGATCCTTCTGGACAACTTCACCCCCGGCGAGTGCGACGAGGCGGTCGCGGTCGTCGACGGCCGCGCCGTGCTGGAGGTCTCGGGCCGGCTCATCCTGAAGAACGCCAAGGAGTACGCCGACACCGGCGTCGACTACCTGGCGGTCGGCGCCCTCACCCACTCCTCGCCGATCCTCGACATCGGTCTCGACCTGCGAGCGGCGGAGTAGGTACAAGGCCATGCTGCTGACCATCGACGTAGGAAACACGCACACCGTCCTCGGGCTCTTCGACGGCGACGAGATCGTCGAGCACTGGCGCATCTCCACGGACGCGCGCCGCACCGCCGACGAGCTCGCGGTCCTCCTCCAGGGCCTCATGGGCATGCACCCCCTCCTCGGGGACGAGCTGGGCGACGGCATCGACGGCATCGCCATCTGCGCGACCGTTCCGTCGGTGCTGCACGAGCTGCGCGAGGTGACGCGGCGGTACTACGGCGATGTGCCGGCGGTGCTGGTCGAGCCCGGCGTGAAGACGGGCGTGCCGATCCTCACCGACAACCCGAAGGAGGTCGGCGCGGACCGCATCATCAACGCGGTCGCCGCCGTCGAGCTCTACGGGGGCCCCGCGATCGTCGTCGACTTCGGTACGGCGACCACGTTCGACGCGGTGTCCGCGCGCGGGGAGTACGTCGGCGGGGTGATCGCGCCCGGCATCGAGATCTCGGTCGAGGCGCTCGGGGTGAAGGGGGCGCAGCTCCGGAAGATCGAGGTGGCGCGGCCCCGGGCGGTGATCGGCAAGAACACGGTCGAGGCGATGCAGGCGGGCATCATCTACGGGTTCGCCGGTCAGGTGGACGGTGTGGTGACCCGGATGGCGAAGGAGCTGGCCCAGGACCCGGACGACGTGACGGTGATCGCGACGGGCGGGCTGGCGCCGTTGGTGCTGGGCGAGGCGTCGGTGATCGACGAGCACGAGCCGTGGCTGACGCTGATCGGGCTGCGGCTGGTGTACGAGCGGAACGTGTCCCGTATGTGAGCTGTTCCTGTCCGCGGGCCCGAAGACGGTGCACGGCCACCTGGGTGGCTCCCCGCGCCACACCCTCTCTCAATGTCGAGTTTGTCTGATTAGCGCGTATCGTCGCCGCATGCCCACGCCATTCGGATCTCGCGGCGGCATGGCGTTCGGTGCGGAGGAGCTGCGTGTGCTCCGTCGCGCCCTCGCCCTCGCCCTCCACCCCGGCCCCGCCTCCGCAGAGGACGTCCAGGACTGTCTCCGGCTTGCCGAGTCCGTCGACGAGGCGGCGCACGAGGGGGTCAGGCTGCGGGCCTTCCTCGTGGCCGACCTCGCCCGCTACCGCGCCGCCCTGCCCGGCACCGCAGCCGGCTTCCTCACGCTCCTGGAGGAGGCGCTGAGCTCCGGGTACCGCCCGGACCCGGACGACCTCGCCGCCCTGCGGGCGCTGCGGGGGAACCCGATCGCCGCAGCCCTCCTGGACCGCTGTCTGCGGCACGCGGAGCGGGACGTACGGGCCCGGCTGGGCGCCAGGGTGTCCGGCCGTCCGCCGGTCGCACCCACGGTGCCGGCCTCCCGGACCCGCCTTCTTGCCCTGCCCGGCGGTCTCGCCACCGAGGAGCCCGCCAGGAAGCCAGGGGAGAAGCCCGCGGAGAAGCAGCCTCATGAGCGGCCCGCTCCCGCCCCCCGGCCCGCACCCGACGCCCCCAAGCCCGCCCGACCCGTCCCGACCCCGGGCGAGGTCTTCCCGCGCCGCAAGCCGACCCCGCCCGCGAACCCCTCACAACAACTCGCCGCGGGCTGAACAGGCAAACCGAACAGGTCGAACAGTCGGGCCGAGGAGTCAGGCCGGACAGAGCTGGAATTGCCAAGGCCCGGGCCCCCGCCCGGGCCTTTCTTCGGGCCTGGCTACTCTGGACCCCATGGACTACGTCTCCGCGCTCGTGCCCCCCGTAGTGATGGCCGTGCTCTTCATCGGTGTGATCGTGACGATGGTGAAGAGTCAGGGCGGTGCCAACAAGGCCAAGGAGGACGCCGTCGTCGACGCCACCCTCGCCCGGGCCGAGCAGACCCGGCAGGCCGGACAGGATCGCCCCGTTTCGTAGCTGTTCGGCGGTGAATGTGCACGTCCTTCGCGCTATTCACCGTTTCTCCCACTAGTGTGCTGAGTTGTGCCTCGCCCATTGGGAGAACTCGAAGACGCGGTCATGACGCGGGTGTGGAAGTGGAACCGCCCGGTCACCGTTCGAGAAGTCCTGGAAGACCTTCGGCAGGAACGGTCCATCGCGTACACCACGGTGATGACCGTTTTGGACAATCTCCATCAGAAGGGCTGGGTCCGTCGCGAGGCGGAAGGCCGTGCCTATCGATATGAGGCCGTCTCCACCCGTGCCGCCTACTCGGCCGCGCTGATGAACGACGCTTGGTCGCAGAGTGACAACCCCGCCGCCGCTCTCGTCGCCTTCTTCGGCATGATGAGCGAAGAACAGCGGCTCGCCCTCAGGGATGCCGTTCACATCGTCCAAGGGCCGGAACAGGTCGAACGGCCTCAGCCGACCGAACAGACCGAACACACAGAACAGACCGAAGCCGCGGAACATACCGCCTACGAGAACCCCGCCTCGGTCCAGGACACCACCGGGCGATAGCGTCCGCTCATGTCAGCGATCCGTCCCGAAGTCACAGCGAAAGCCATCACCGTCCGGCGGGCCAGGACCAGCGATGTCCAGGCCGTACGCGGACTCCTTGACTCGTTCGTCCGTGGCCGTATCCTGCTCGACAAAGCGACGGTGACTCTTTACGAGGACATCCAGGAGTTCTGGGTCGCGGAACGCGACGACAACGGTGAGGTCGTGGGGTGCGGTGCACTCCACGTCATGTGGGAAGACCTCGCCGAAGTCCGCACTCTTGCCGTGAACCCCGACCTCAGAGGTTCCGGTGTCGGACATCAGTTGCTGGAGAAGTTGCTGCAGACCGCCCGCTGGCTCGGTGTTCGTCGCGTTTTCTGTCTGACCTTTGAAGTGGACTTCTTCGGGAAGCACGGCTTCGTGGAGATCGGCGAGACACCTGTCGACACCGATGTCTACGCCGAGCTGCTGCGTTCCTATGATGAGGGCGTCGCGGAGTTCCTCGGTCTCGAACGAGTGAAACCGAACACCTTGGGCAACAGCCGGATGCTTCTGCATCTGTGATCGGGCATCGGGTAATTCCTGTCGGGCGCCCTGCCCCGGTTCCCTATGTCCGAAACGCGCACGTTTCCGGCCCGGGGAAGGGAGGCCGGTCTCTCCCGGGGGTTTGTGTTTTTCCGGCAAAAGCGGTTTGCTTTCCGATGTACTGCAGTACTGCATATAACAGGGGACGCGAATCGGCGGCGCATGCCGCAGCCTCGGCTCCCGAGTTATCGATGAAAGGAAATCCGGTGGCACAGAAGGTTCAGGTCCTTCTTGTCGACGACCTCGACGGTGGCGAGGCCGACGAGACCGTGACGTTCGCGTTGGACGGCAAGACGTACGAGATCGACCTCACGACTGCCAATGCCGACAAGCTTCGCGGTCTCCTCGACGCCTACGTCAAGGGCGGCCGTCGCACTGGAGGTCGCGCTTCGGGTGGGCGTGGAAAGGCGCGTGTCGTCACTGGCGGCAGCCAGGACACCGCGCAGATCCGTGCTTGGGCGAAGGAGAACGGTTACGAGGTCAATGACCGTGGCCGCGTTCCCGCATCCATTCGTGAGGCTTACGAGAAGGCCAACGGCTGAGCGCTCGCGCGCCGCAGTCGGACCCGATGGCATTGCGTCGCCAGCGTGTCCACCAGCCGTACGAGATCGGGGGCGCCTCCGACGCCCCCCAGGGCCGACATCGTCGGCAGTGGGATTTCCGTCCCGCACCCTGTTTCAGGGGGCCGCAGCCAGACAGCGGCCCCCTGCGGATTTGTCGGGCCCGGCAAGTCGCCCGTACCGCCGGAAAATCCGGGCAGTGCGGGAAGCCCCGGAAACCCGGGTGGCAGGGGTGCCTCGATGTGGCCGCCCGCGCCGATCGCCCTCAGGTCCGGTGTGAGCCCGCCCCACTCCAGCCAGTCCAGCAGCCCCGGCAACTCGTCCGAGCTGCCCGCGGCCACCAGGACCAGCATCCGGTCCCCGCACAGGGCCACAGGGGAACCCGGCGCCCGTGTCCGCGCCCGTTGGCGCAGCGTCGCGAAGCCCGCCTCCGCCGGCACGTCCAGCACGTCGAAGCACAGGCCCACGGCCAGCCGCAGCGGAGACCCCGAGGAACCGGAACCGGGCACTGTCGCCCACCCCAGTTCGTTCTCGTACCAACGGCGGATGTCACCGGTGACATCGGTACCGGTGTCACTCGTGAGACCACCAGGGGTGTCGTCCGTATCAAGAGGGCGACGAGGAAGGGGGACCGTGGGGACCATGTCAAAGCCAACCGCCGCGAGAGGCCGCGAGTTACGCTGGGTGTCCTGTCGGGCGCACAGAGTGCCGATTTCGGGGAAGCCCGGAGCAGTTCGGCGGCGCAAGGTTGTTCGCCCGTAGCGGAGGGAACCCGTGCATCCGGCATGGAGTGTCGGTCCGTACGGGTAAGACAATCCCTAGTGGGAGGGGGCGACACGCAGAAAAGGGCGTCTCACGTTCGCCATCGGCGTACTGATAGTGAGGGTATCTCCCTGGCCTGCGGGAACATCGTCTCGCACGATCGGGTTGGAGCATATGTCGGCGTACGGGGTCAGGAGGCTGTGTTGGTTCTCGGTCCGGTGTCGGCAGTTGGAATGAGCGGTCCCCGCTTGCGGGACTAAGCTGCGGAAGGACAGGGAGGGGAGCGTCCCCTTACTGCCTGACCGCTCTGAGGAGCGATTAACGATGTTCGAGAGGTTCACCGACCGCGCGCGGCGGGTTGTCGTCCTGGCTCAGGAAGAAGCCCGGATGCTCAACCACAACTACATCGGCACCGAGCACATCCTCCTGGGCCTGATCCACGAGGGTGAGGGTGTCGCCGCTAAGGCCCTGGAGAGCCTCGGGATTTCGCTCGAGGCGGTCCGCCAGCAGGTGGAGGAGATCATCGGGCAGGGGCAGCAGGCCCCGTCCGGGCACATCCCCTTCACCCCCCGTGCCAAGAAGGTCCTGGAGCTGTCGCTCCGCGAAGCCCTTCAGCTGGGCCACAACTACATCGGCACGGAACACATCCTGCTCGGCCTGATCCGCGAGGGCGAGGGCGTCGCCGCCCAGGTCCTCGTCAAGCTGGGCGCAGATCTCAACCGGGTGCGGCAGCAGGTCATCCAGCTGCTCTCCGGCTACCAGGGCAAGGAGACCGCCGGCGCCAGTGGCGGCCCCGCCGAGGGCACGCCCTCGACGTCCCTGGTCCTCGACCAGTTCGGCCGGAACCTCACCCAGGCGGCCCGCGAATCCAAGCTCGACCCGGTCATCGGGCGCGAGAAGGAGATCGAGCGGGTCATGCAGGTGCTGTCCCGCCGCACCAAGAACAACCCGGTCCTCATCGGTGAGCCCGGCGTCGGCAAGACCGCCGTCGTCGAGGGTCTCGCCCAGGCCATCGTCAAGGGCGAGGTGCCCGAGACCCTCAAGGACAAGCACCTCTACACCCTGGACCTCGGTGCGCTGGTCGCCGGCTCCCGCTACCGCGGTGACTTCGAGGAGCGCCTGAAGAAGGTCCTCAAGGAGATCCGCACCCGCGGCGACATCATCCTGTTCATCGACGAGCTGCACACGCTGGTCGGCGCGGGTGCCGCCGAGGGCGCCATCGACGCCGCTTCGATCCTGAAGCCGATGCTGGCCCGTGGTGAGCTGCAGACCATCGGTGCGACCACGCTCGACGAGTACCGCAAGCACCTCGAGAAGGACGCGGCCCTCGAGCGCCGCTTCCAGCCGATCCAGGTGGCGGAGCCTTCCCTCCCCCACACGATCGAGATCCTCAAGGGCCTGCGCGACCGGTACGAGGCGCATCACCGCGTCTCGATCACCGACGAGGCCCTGGTGCAGGCGGCGACGCTCGCCGACCGGTACATCTCCGACCGGTTCCTGCCCGACAAGGCGATCGACCTCATCGACGAGGCCGGTTCCCGGATGCGCATCCGCCGGATGACCGCGCCGCCGGACCTGCGCGAGTTCGACGAGAAGATCGCCGGCGTGCGCCGGGACAAGGAGTCCGCGATCGACTCGCAGGACTTCGAGAAGGCCGCCTCTCTCCGTGACAAGGAGAAGCAGCTCCTCGCCGCGAAGGCCAAGCGGGAGAAGGAGTGGAAGGCCGGCGACATGGACGTCGTCGCCGAGGTCGACGGCGAGCTGATCGCCGAGGTCCTGGCGACCGCCACCGGCATCCCGGTCTTCAAGCTGACCGAGGAGGAGTCGAGCCGCCTGCTGCGCATGGAGGACGAGCTCCACAAGCGGGTCATCGGCCAGAAGGACGCCGTCAAGGCGCTCTCGAAGGCGATCCGTCGTACGCGTGCCGGTCTGAAGGACCCGAAGCGTCCCGGTGGTTCGTTCATCTTCGCGGGTCCGTCCGGTGTCGGTAAGACCGAGCTGAGCAAGGCCCTGGCCGAGTTCCTCTTCGGTGACGAGGACGCGCTGATCTCCCTCGACATGTCGGAGTTCAGCGAGAAGCACACGGTGTCGCGTCTCTTCGGTTCCCCGCCCGGATACGTGGGTTACGAAGAGGGCGGCCAGCTGACCGAGAAGGTCCGCCGCAAGCCGTTCTCCGTCGTCCTCTTCGACGAGGTCGAGAAGGCCCACCCGGACATCTTCAACTCGCTGCTGCAGATCCTGGAGGACGGTCGCCTGACCGACTCCCAGGGCCGGGTCGTGGACTTCAAGAACACGGTCATCATCATGACGACCAACCTCGGCACGCGGGACATCTCGAAGGGCTTCAACCTGGGCTTCGCGGCCTCCGGTGACAAGAAGTCCAACTACGAGCGCATGAAGAACAAGGTCTCGGACGAGCTCAAGCAGCACTTCCGCCCCGAGTTCCTCAACCGCGTCGACGACGTGGTCGTCTTCCCGCAGCTCACGCAGGCCGACATCCTCCAGATCGTCGACCTGATGATCGGCAAGGTGGACGAGCGCCTCAAGGACCGGGACATGGGCATCGAGCTCTCCCAGGCCGCCAAGGAGCTGCTGTCCAAGAAGGGTTACGACCCCGTCCTGGGCGCCCGCCCGCTGCGTCGCACGATCCAGCGCGAGATCGAGGACACGCTCTCCGAGAAGATCCTCTTCGGCGAGCTGCGCCCCGGTCACATCGTGGTCGTCGACACGGAGGGCGAGGGTGAGACCGCGACCTTCACCTTCCGGGGTGAGGAGAAGTCGGCGCTGCCCGACGTCCCGCCGATCGAGCAGGCGGCCGGCGGTGCCGGACCGAACCTGAGCAAGGAGGCGTGACCCTCCGGGGTGCGCCTGAGGGCGCTGCCCGAGGCTCTTCGCCTGCGGGTACCGCCTGAACTGAACGAGAGGGGCCGGTGCTTTCCAGCACCGGCCCCTCTCGTATGCCCTGACGACCTACGACAGCTGGCCGTCGTAGTCCGGCAGCTTGTACGTCTTCTCGGCGTGGCCGCCCGACAGGTCGGTGGCGCTGTTGCCGATGTTGGCGATGATCGTGTAGCCCTTCGACTCGATGTCGACGCGCTGCGCGGTCTTGTAGTCGGCCACGTTCTTGAAGAGGTCGATCAGATTGCGGACGTACAGCCCGGTCACGTTGTAGCCGACGTACGTGAGGTTGTACTGAGTGAAGGGCTTGATGATGTCCGGGCGCGCGGTGACGAAGAACAGGGCGACGCCGTGGTCCTGGGCGTACTGGGCGACCTTCAGCACGGGTGCGTTGGCCGGCGACGGGTAGCTGAAGCCGTAGTCGGTCTCCAGGGTGGTGTTGTCGATGTCGAAGACGATCGCCTGCTTCTCGCCCTTGGAGGCGGCGGCTATGCGCTGCTTCAGATAGGGCAGGGCCTGGTCCATCACGGTCTGGCAGTCCTGTTGCCAGGTGGCGTAGTCGACGTCCTCGGCGGCTGCCGACACGGACGCGGTGGCAGCGGTGGTCGCGGCCTGGGCGGTGCCGGGGCCGGCCAGGGTCACCGCGGCGATCGCGGCGGCAGCGGTCAGGCCGATACGGCGGGTCCAGGGCGTCCAGGAGCCTGCTGAGCCTCTTGTCATCGGAGTTGGGGGTCCTCTCACGTAGGGCCGTGCGGTGCCAGGGCATGCAGATGTCAGGGACATGCTTGCGGGAGTGAGTGGCGCTGATGGGAAGGGCACATTACTCACGGGTAGCGGCGAGGTGCCAGTAGTCGGCGCGGGTTTATTCGGCCCATTACCGGTCCCGTGGCGGCGAGTTGTGCGCGTCACAGTCGTACGTCGATGGATCTTGCGGCCCGGTGACATGAGGCACAGGCGAAATGTCCGTTACTAGGGCGATTAGTGGGTGAGGGTGCGGGTCGGTAGGGGTTTGTGGCGGGTGGTTGCTTCGGTTGTTTTGTCAAGAAGTGGGTAAATTTGTGGTCGTCTACGAACTTGTGTCGTAGATCGGAAGTTTGGGGATCGGCGGGGCTCGGGGTTACCAAGGGGTTGCCCATCCGGCGGGATCGCCTGTGCCGGGTGGCTTTTCTGTCCCCGTCCCCATGAGGTCTCGATGTTCCAGCGCGCCACCACCCTGTCCCGTACGACCCGCGTCTCCCGTGTCTCCCGCGTCTCGGCTCTGGCCGCCGGGCTCGGGGTGTCGATCGTCCTGGGGGTGACCGGGGTCGCTGCCGCCGCCGAGACCGGTGCGACGGGGGCCGTGCAGGTTCAGGCCGCCGCCAAGAAGGCCGCCACCTGGGTGGACCCGGTCAAGAAGTACAAGCTCAGCGCCAGCTTCAACCAGGCCGGCAACATGTGGTCGTCCACCCACTCCGGCCAGGACTTCGCGGTGCCGAGCGGTACCAAGGTCGTCGCCGCGCACGGCGGCACCGTCGTCAAGGCCGGCGGCAACGGCGCCGGTGACGGTTCGGCGTACGGCAACGCCGTCGTCATCAAGCACGGCAACGGGACGTACTCGCAGTACGCCCATCTGTCGCGGATCAGTGTGAAGGTCGGCCAGGTCGTGGCCACCGGGCAGCGCATAGCCCTGTCCGGCAACACGGGCAACTCCAGCGGCCCGCACCTGCACTTCGAGATCCGTACGACGGCGAACTACGGGTCCGCCGTCGACCCCGTGGCCTTTCTGCGGGCCAAGGGCGTGACTGTCTGACCGGTTCGACCGGTTCGACTGCTCTGGTCTGTCTGCTCTGTGTGACCTGTGGGCGTTGTCTGCTCGGTGTGTGACCCGGCCGGTCGAGGGCGCTGCGGCTACAGAGGCCGGTCAGTGCCCTCGTGTGCCTGTGTCACCAGGCCGATCGCGACCTCCAGGACCGCCTGGCGCTTCTCTTCCGCGTCGCCCGCGAGGTCCTGGAGCACGAACATCCCGGCGTGCAGCGTGAACATCGCGCTGATGCAGCGGACCTGGTCGACCAGGGGGGCGTCCGGATCGATGATGATCTCCCGCATGTCGAGCATGCGGGTCTTGAACATGTCGCCGATGCTCAGGTCCCGTACCGTCGCCTGGTTCTCCTGCATGAAGCGGAAGAGGGGGGCCGCTTCGGTGAGCGCCTCGCTGTAGCGGCGTACGATCTCCTGCTTCGTGTCGAGGGTGTGCGGCTGCCGCCGGCCCCACTCGATCAGGTCCTCGATCGGTTTCGTCAGATCCTCGAACAGGCTGACGACGATCTCTTCTTTGGTCTTGAAGTGGTAGTAGAGCGCCGCCTTCGTGACGTCGAGGCGCTCGGCGATCTCCCGCAGCGAGGTCTTTTCGTAACCCTGTTCGGCGAAGAGTTCGAGCGCCACGTCCTGGATGCGCTGACGGGTGTCCCCACGTCGACGCTGCTTGGTGCGGTCCATGCCCGTACTCCTGCTTCCGCTGCTAAACCCTCGGGAGTGCCCTTGGGACAAAACTTACTTGACGCCCGGCTAGTTAGAGGTCTAGCTTCCCAGTGTAGCCAACTTGCCGGGCGGCAAGTAAGTAGGAGTACGTGGGGGAGTGGGGCGGACACGATGGCGGACACGCGGGCAGTGGTGGACGAACAGGGCGGGCAAGGCGAGCAGGTTCAGCAGGGCAAGCAGCCGCGGAGCGTGCGTGTGGTGCTGCTCGCGCTCATGATCGCGATGATGCTCGCAATGCTGGACAATATGATCATCGGTACGGCGATGCCGACGATCGTAGGTGAACTGGGCGGGCTCGAACACCTCGCGTGGGTCGTGACGGCCTACACGCTCGCCACCGCCGCCTCCACCCCGATCTGGGGCAAGCTCGGTGACATGTACGGGCGCAAGGGCGTCTTCATGAGCTCGATCGTGCTCTTCCTGATCGGGTCGGCGCTCAGCGGTATGGCCCAGGACATGGGACAGCTGATCGGCTTCCGGGCCGTGCAGGGACTTGGCGCCGGTGGCCTGATGGTCGGGGTCATGGCGATCATCGGGGACCTGATTCCGCCGCGTGAGCGGGGCAAGTACCAGGGCATGATGGCCGGCGTGATGGCACTCGCCATGATCGGCGGACCGCTGGTCGGCGGGGCGTTGACGGACCACCTGGGCTGGCGCTGGTCGTTCTACATCAACCTGCCGCTGGGTGTCGTGGCGCTCGCCGCCATCAGCGCCGTGCTGCACCTGCCGAAGAAGCGGGCGAAGACGCGCATCGACTATCCGGGCGTCGCGCTGCTGACGGTCGGCATCACGTCGATCGTGCTCGTCACGACCTGGGGCGGTACGGAGTACGCGTGGGGCTCCGCCATGATCATGGAGCTCATCGGGATCGGCGTCGCCTCGCTCGTCGGGTTCGTGTTCTGGCAGACGAAGGCCGCCGAGCCGATCATTCCGCTGCACATCTTCCGCAGCCGCAACTTCACCCTGATGTCGATCATCGGCTTCATCACCGGCTTCGTGATGTTCGGTGCGGTGCTGTTCCTGCCGCTGTACCAGCAGTCCGTGCAGGGCGCGTCCGCGACCAACTCCGGGCTGCTGCTGCTTCCGATGCTCGCGTCGATGATGGTCGTGTCCATGGTGGCGGGGCGGGTGACGACGAGCAGCGGCAAGTACAAGGTGTTCCCGCTGGTCGGCGGTGTGCTGCTGAGCGTCGGGCTGTACCTGTTCGCGCAGATGGACACGGAGACCTCGCGGCTGACGTCCGGTCTGTACATGGCGGTGGTCGGGGCGGGCCTCGGCTGTCTGATGCAGATCACCATGCTGGTCGCGCAGAACAGTGTCGAGATGAAGGACATGGGCGTCGCGTCCTCCACGACCACCCTGTTCCGTACGCTCGGGTCCTCGTTCGGGGTCGCGATCATGGGGGCGCTGTTCAACAACCGGGTGCAGGACGTGATGAGCGAGCGGGCCGGGGCGCTGGGCTCCAAGGTGACCGAGCAGTCGGCGCAGCTGGATGCGGCGAGCCTGGCGAAGTTGCCGGCGGCGGCGCGGGAGGCGTACCAGTACGCGGTGGCTTCCGGGACGCACTCGGCGTTTTTGCTGGGGGCTGTCGTGGCGGTCGTGGTGCTGGTGGCGGCGGTGTTCGTGAAGGAGGTTCCGTTGAAGGGGGCGGAGCCGGAGAAGGGTGGCGAGGGCGAGGGCTCCGGCTCGGGTTCCGATTCGGCTTCGGCTTCGGTCAAGGGGACTGTGGTTGAGGCGGTTTGACGTGGGGGCTGGGGGACGGTGAGGTGTCGAAGGCCCTCGGGTGCGGCTGCCCCCGGGGGTCTTCGGCTGTGGTTGTTTCGCCCCCGCCGCCCCTACCCGACCCATCCCTCCCCCAGAGGGGGGACCCCCACTGGGGGCTGCGCCCCCAGACCCCGCTTCGCGCTGAAGGCGCTCGTCCTCAAACGCCGGACGGGCTGAATGGTGCGGGACGTCGATGCGGTGAACGGGTGGGTGGGATTGCCCCCTCAGCTGCTCGCGCGCGGCAGCATCGGGTAGCTGCCCGTGTTGGTCGGGGCGTGTTCCGGGAGCCACAGGACTGCCACCGCGCCCTCCGCGGGGACGTGCTCCGGGGCGCCCGGTGGACGTATGTTGCGGAACGTGAGGCGGGCGCCCAGAACTCGGGCCTGGCCTGCGGCGATGGTGAGGCCGAGACCGTGGCCGTGTCCCGAACGGTCACTGCTCCCCGTACGGAAGCGGCTCGGTCCGTCCGCCAGCAGGTCCTCCGGGAAGCCGGTGCCGTGGTCGCGTACGCGGATGACCCGGCCCTCGACCGACACCTCTATGGGCGCCTTGCCGTGCCGTGCCGCGTTGGCCAGCAGATTGAACAGGACGCGCTCCAGCCGCCGCGGATCCGTCGTGACCTCCGACTCGTGCACCACGTGTACGGCGATCTCCGGGTCCTTCGCGAGCACCCGCCGGGCCACGAACTCGCCCAGCATGATGTCCTGCAGCTCGGCCCGTTCCGACGCGCCGTCGAGACGGGCCACCTCCAGGACGTCCTCGACCAGCGTGCGCATGGCCTGCGCCCGGTCCAGGACCAACTCCGTCGGGCGCCCGGGCGGCAGCAGTTCGGCGGCCGTCAGCAGGCCTGTCACCGGCGTACGCAGCTCGTGCGCGATGTCCGCCGTCACGCGCCGTTCCGCCTCCAGGCGCTGCCGCAGTGTGTCCGCCATCGCGTCCACCGCCCGGGCGAGGTCGTCGGTCTCGTCCCGTACGACACCGCCGATGGCGTCCCGCACCCGTACGTCCGTCTCGCCCCTGGCGACCTGGTTCGCGGCGGCAGCCGCCTTGCGCAGCCGGCGCGACAACTGCGCGCCGATGAGCACACCGAGCGCGCTGCCGCCGAGGACGACGGCGATCGAGCCGATGATCAGCGCCTGGTCGAGGTCGGCCATGATGTCCGTACTGCGGTCGGTGAACCCGGTGTGCAGCGACATGATGTGCCCGTCCTTGAGCGGTACGGCCGCCCAGATGTCCGGCACCCCGTCCGGCCGGTCGGTCACATAGGTCGCCCGGCGGCCCTGCGCGGCCTTCTCCCGCAGCTCCTCGGGCAGGTTCGGGTCGTCGACCTTGATGCCAGGGAAGTTGGGCCGCCCCGACAGGTTGTAGTTGCTCTGTCCGATCAGGACGCGTTCGTCCGCGAGGTCGCGTGCGCTGTCCAGCATCGAGACCCGGGCCGCGTTGTGCACGACAAGGCTGAGCGTGACCGCCACGAGCGCGCCGACCAGCGCGATGGCGGCGCTCAGCTTCCACCTGAGCCCGGTGTGGATGCCCGTGAACCGAGTCAGTCGCATGGGCCCGCTCAGGCCTTCAACTTGTAGCCGAAGCCGCGGACCGTCTCGATCCGGTCCTGGCCGATCTTCGTACGCAGCCGCTGCACATGGACGTCGACGACACGGGTGTCGCCGCCCCAGCCGTAGTCCCACACGCGTTCGAGGAGCTTGTCGCGGGACAGGACCGTGCCCGGCGCGGACGAGAACTCCAGCAGCAGCCGCATCTCGGTGGGGGTCAGGGCCACCGTCCGGCCCTCCTTGCGGACCTCCATGCCCTCGGTGTCGATCTCCAGGTCCCCGAAGACCAGCACCCCGCCGGTCACGGGCGCGCTGCCCTCGGAGCCGGACGCGTTCGGGCCGCTCGCGTGGCCGAAGCGGCGCAGGACCGCGCGGATCCGGGCGACCAGGACGGCACCGTCGAAGGGCTTCGTGACGTAGTCGTCGGCGCCCGCCTCCAGGCCCAGGACCACGTCGATCGAGTCGGCGCGCGCCGACAGCATGATCACCGGGACGGTGGACTCGTCGCGGATACGGCGGCACAGGCTGACCCCGTCGAGGCCCGGGACCATGACGTCCAGGAGGGCGATGTCGGGGCGGTCGGCGCGGAACGCCTCCAGGCCCGACAGCCCGTCGGGCATGGCGGTGACCGCGAAGCCGTCCCGCTCCAGGGCGAGTTGGGTGGCCTCGCGGATGACGTCGTCGTCCTCGACGAAGAGGACGTGGGTCTGGTCTGCCATCCCGGGTGCTCTCAGTTCTCGTCTCGTGTGTGGCGGCGGTACGGGGTCGGAATTCGGTACTGGGGTGGTGCGGGTCAGTTGAGGGCCGTCGTCGGTGCGTCGCCGTCGACCGCGCCGCTGTACTCGTTGTGCGTGCGGTACTCCAGGGCGAAGCGGCCCGCCGTCCAGCGGTAGGTGATCACATTCTCGCCCGACGGGCTCGTCACCGGGTCGTCCTTCTTGTAGACCTGCTTGGTGACCACCAGGTCGCCGCGGTCTATCTCCGCGTACACCGGGGACTCCTCGGCCCTGAAGACGTTCCGGTACCCGTCCCCCGCCTCGCGGTACACATAGGAACCGACGCCGACGGCATCGCTGCAGGTCATGACGTTGACGACGACGTCGTCGGCGGCTCCGTCGGTCAGGTTCCCGTACGACACGTCGACCGGGTACTCGTCCCCGACGCACGGTTTCAGCGCGCGCTTGACCGAGGCCGCGACCCCCGGATCCTCCTTGACGAGCTCGACCGCGTCCACGTCGTCCGGAGTGGCGTACGCGGAGGGCATCGGGGTGGCGCTCAGCTTGCCCGCGACCGAGTCGGTGCCGGCCGGGCCCTCGTCACGGGCGCCGGTGCCGCCGGTGGCGCAGGCGGAGGCGAAAAGGGCGAGGGCGGCGAGCACGGCCGTCGCCGTGATCACCGCCTGAAAGGCCCGCCGGGCAGGGGCGGACAGGGCCGGCCCCATGAGCAGCCCGGGGACGTGCCCCGGCCACTCCCGTGAGCCCGCGCCAGGGCCAGGACCAGAAACATGGGCAGGACCAGGGCCTTGGCCTGGGGGTGAGGCCGTGTCCGAGTCCGTCGTGCCCGCCCGTGTCCGTGTCCGTGGGACCCCGGGATCGGTCGCCCCTGTGCCTAGGCCGCGCAACGCTCCCGCTCCTCATGCTCCAGCGCGCGTGCGTCCAGATCGCGGGCCTCCAGCTCCTCCCGGAGCCGGGCGAGCGCCCGGTGCAGCGTGCTCTTGACCGTACCGGCCGACATGCCGAGGGCGGCGGCCGTCTCCTCCGTGGACATCTGCTCCCAGTGTCGCAGCACGACGACGCTCCGCTGCTTGGGTGCGAGAACCTTCATGACATCCATCAGGAGTGCGCGGTCCGCGTGCTGCTCGGTGGAGTCGTCGACGCACGCGTCCGGGAGCTGCTCGGTGGGCACCTCTTCGAGCTTGCGCGCACGCCACCACTCGGTCCGGGTGTTGATCATCACCCGGCGGAGGTAGGCGTCAGCGAGCCGCTTGTCCGCTATGCCGTCCCAGCGGCCGTACGTCCGTACGAGCGCGGTCTGCAGCAGGTCCTGCGCGTCGACGGGGTCCGGGACCAGTCGACGGGCGCTGCGCAACAGCGCGTCCTGCCGTGTGCGGACGTACTCCTCGAACTCGAGCACCTCGCCCTGCTGCGCCATCTCGACCGCCTCCGTCCCCGTTTCCGACCCGCCCTGCCGGTCGGCCTTCACTGCCCTGTGGTCTGTACAGGGATGAAGTTACGGAGCCGTTGTCACGGGGTTGTCCGAGCCAGCCTTCGGGGAGCGCTCGGCTGTCCGTCGGTTGTGTAACGGAAATAGGGAAGGGGTAAGCGGGTGGGGTAATTGGTGGGGTTAAGTGGTGATTTGTGCATGGGGTGAGCGTGTTGCGGAAGGGTGTCGGGGCGTTGCGGAACGCCGGGCATGTGTTTTGGCTGTGCGTCCCCGGCGGTCCGTCTCAGCTGTGGGGCAGGCGGTACAGCCCGCCCGGCAGGGGCTCGACCAGACCGTCGGAGACGAGCCCGTCGAGGGCCCGGGCACGTTGGACCGGCTCGTGCCACACGCTGTCGAGCGCGGCCTGCGGTACGGGGGTGTGGGCTTCGCGGAGTACGGCGAGCAGCTTGCCGCGTACCTGACGGTCCGTACCGGCGTACGTCTGGCCGCGCCGCGCCGGGCCCTCGTGCTCGGGCTTCCCGGCGAGCTGCCAGGCGCACTGGGCGGCGATCGGACAGCGGTGGCAGGTCTCGTTCCTGGCCGTGCAGACGAGTGCGCCGAGCTCCATGGAGGCCGCGGCCCACCGGGCGGCCGTGGGCTCGTCGGCAGGCAACAGGGCGCGGGCGAGCTTGCGTTCGGCGGCCGTGGTGGCGTTCGGGGGGTACTGGACGCCGGTGACGGCACGGGCGAAGACACGGCGGACGTTCGTGTCCAGTACGGCGTGCCGCTGGCCGTAGGCGAAGGACGCGACGGCCGCGGCGGTGTACTCGCCGATGCCGGGCAGGGCGAGCAGTTGGGCGTGCTCGGTGGGTACGTCGCCACCGTGGCGTTCCGTTATGGCGACGGCGGCGCCGTGCAGGCGCAGGGCGCGACGCGGGTAGCCGAGCCGGCCCCAGGCGCGGACGGCTTCGCCGGAGGGGGCGGCGGCGAGGTCGGCGGGGCGGGGCCAGAGGGCGAGCCACTGCTCGTAGACGGGCAGTACGCGGCTGACGGGCGTCTGCTGGAGCATGAACTCGCTGACCATCACGCCCCAGGGGCCGGCTTCCGGGCGCCGCCAGGGGAGGTCTCGGGCGTGCTCGTCGAACCAGTCGATGACGGGCGTGTGGAGGGGGGTGCCGTCGGCGATGGAGGAGGGGAGGGATTTGGGGGCGGTGTCGCGGTGCGGGGGTTTCGTGGGCGCAGTCATGGCGGTTCCGATCCTGCCATGTGGGGATGCGGGGGTGGGTGATGTGGTGCGGTGCGGTGCGACCTGGGTTGGTTCTTCGCCACCGCCGCCCCTACCCGTCCCATCCCGTTCCTGGGGCTGCCGCCCCCGGACCCCCGCTCCGGCCCTGAAGGGGACTCGTCCTCAAGCGCCGGACGGGCTGGACGGTGAACGCCCTACGGGTTGAGGAGCCCAGGCCCGACCGGCCGTGAACTGCTGCGTGCCCGAGTGGAGTTCGGCCACGTCACCAACTCCCTTCGCCGGGATGATGATCCGGAAAAGTTAGGTCCCCGGCGGCGGGTGGGGCGAGTGAACTGTCTGATCTCTCGTACAGTTTGCGCCGTGGGATCTATGCGCAATCCGGTCGGGCCGCTTCCCTCCTCCATCTACTGGCGACGGAGGGCCGTTCTGCTGTCTGTGCTCGCCCTGTTGGCGCTGCTGGGCATCTGGATCGTCGCTTCCGGCGGCGGAGGCGGCAACAAGAGCACGGACGGCGCCAACGGCAAGGATCCCGTGCAGACGATCACCCCGGGACCGTCCGGTTCGGGGCCCGCGATCAGTCAAGCCCCGGGCGGGCGCGACGAGTCGGGCAGCACGGACACCGGCGGCTCCGGCAGTACGGACAGCGGCGGCTCGGGTTCCGGTTCCGGCTCGGCCGGCTCCGGGGGTTCGGACGGCTCCGGCGGCGACAGCGGTTCCGCCGGGACGGGCAGCGGCGGCTCCGGCACGGACGACGGCGTCAACGGCAGCGTAGGCAGCGGCGACACCCTTCCGGCCGGTTCGACGCTGCCCAACTGCACCGCCGGCGTCCTCCGGTTGAGCCTGCGCAGTGTCCAGAACACCTACGCGCCCGACGAGACGCCCACTTTCCAGCTGGTCGCCAAGAACTCCTCCGCCAACGACTGCAAGATCGACCTCGGCCCGAAGGCGGCGGTCGTGACGATCACGCAGACCAGCAGCGACGACGACATCTGGGTCTCGGACGACTGCCCCAAGGACACGTCCGGTCTGCTGTTCCGGGTCTCGGCCGGCGGCAGCATCACGTACACCTTCGAGTGGGACCGCAAGGCGAGCGCCCCCGAGTGCGCGACCCCGAAGGCGGGATCGGCGACAGCCGACACCTACCTCGTGGAGGCACAGGTCCAGGGCTTCCCGAAGGCCCAGACGTCCTTCGTGCTGGACAAGGACTGAGCAGGACTGAGCAGGACTGAGAAAAGGACCGAGGAGGAGCGGCAGAGCCGGGACCGAGAAGGAGCGTGAAGGGCCGAACACGTCGGCCCTTCGGGCCCATCTCCGCGGCTCGCCTACACGTACCGCTCCAGAATCGACGACTCCGCCAGCCGCGACAGTCCTTCCCGCACGCTGCGCGCCCTCGCCTCGCCGACCCCGTCCACCGTCTGGAGGTCGTCGACGCTCGCCGCCAGCAGCTTCTGCAGGCCCCCGAAGTGTTCCACCAGGCGGTCGATGATCGCGCCGGGCAGGCGCGGCACCTTCGCCAGGAGGCGGAAGCCGCGGGGGGAGACCGCCGAGTCGAGCGTCTCGGGTGAGCCCGTGTAGCCCAGGGCCTTGGCCACCGTGGAGAGTTCGAGCAGTTCGGCGTGGCTGAGCGCGTCGAGTTCGGCGAGTGCCTCGTCGACCGTGCGGGAGCGCTTGGCGGTCGGCTCGGGGACGTAGTCCCGGACCACCAGCTCGCGCTCCGGCTCCACGCCCGCGATCAACTCCTCCAGCTGGAGGGCCAGAAGCCGCCCGTCGGTGCCCAGTTCGAGCACGTACCCGGCGATTTCCGTCGCGATGAGGCGGACCATCTCCAGGCGTTGCACCACCGCGGAGACGTCCCGGACCGTCACCAGGTCCTCGATCTCCAGCGCGGACAGTGTGCCCGCGACCTCGTCGAGGCGGAGCTTGTAGCGCTCCAGGGTCGCCAGGGCCTGGTTCGCGCGGGACAGGATCGCGGCAGAGTCCTCCAGGACCCGGCGCTGGCCGTCCACGTACAGCGCGATGAGTCTCATGGACTGGGAGACGGAGATCACCGAGTAGGCCACCTGCTTCGACACGCGGTCGGCGGTGCGGTGCCGGGTGCCCGTCTCCTCGGTGGGGATGTTCGGGTCGGGGACCAGCTGTACGCCGGCCCGCAGGATCTTGGACAGGTCCGAGGAGACCACGATGCCGCCGTCGAGCTTGCACAGCTCACGCAGCCGCGTCGCCGAGAACTCGACGTCCAGGACGAAACCGCCCGTGCACATCGCCTCGACGGTCTTGTCGGAGCCCAGCACGATGAGTCCGCCGGTGTTGCCGCGGAGAATCCGTTCAAGCCCGTCGCGCAGCGCCGTGCCGGGTGCCACGGCGCTCAGTGAGGCGCGCATCAGGCCATCGGCACCGGAGCTCCCACCGTACTTTCCTGGAGCTGCTGCCCGGTCGTTGGCTGCCACTGCACTCCTCCGGTCGCAGGTTCTGGGGCGCTCCCGTTTCGCACACGTTGTTCGTACGGACGGGCGAGACCTGGGCAAAGTCTACCGGCGGTCCCCGTCGTCCCGTGGGGCCTCTCGCCTACGCGACCTCGGAAGCACCCGGAGCGCGTCCCCCATGTCGGCGACTTCGATGACCTTCATACCGGCGGGGATCTTGCCGGGGTCCGAGGGAACGAGTGCGTGCGTGAAGCCCAGACGGTGGGCTTCGGAGAGTCGGCGCTGCACCCCCGTCACCCGTCTGACCTCGCCCGCGAGGCCCACTTCGCCGATCGCGACCAGGTTTTTGGGCAGCGGGGTGTCGCTCGCGGCGGAGGCCAGCGCGAGGGCGATCGCGAGGTCCGCGGCCGGCTCGGAGAGCTTCACCCCGCCGACCGTCGCCGAATAGATGTCCCGCTTTCCGAGTGCGCTGATCCTGCCCCGTTGTTCGAGAACCGCGAGCATCATCGAGACCCGGGACGTCTCCAGCCCCGATGTCGTCCGCCTGGGGGAGGGGATCTGCGAGTCGACGGTGAGCGCCTGTACCTCGACGACGAGCGGGCGGCGGCCCTCCAGGGTGACGGTCAGACAGGTCCCCGGCACCGGTTCGGCGCGCCGGGTCAGGAACAGGCCGCTCGGGTCGGCGAGGCCCGTGATGCCCTCGTCGTGCAGTTCGAAGCAGCCGACCTCGTCCGTCGTGCCGTAGCGGTTCTTGACGCCCCGGACGAGACGGAGGCGGGCGTGCCGGTCGCCCTCGAAGGACAGGACCACGTCCACCAGGTGTTCCAGGAGGCGCGGGCCGGCGATGGCGCCGTCCTTGGTGACATGACCCACCAGGAGTGTCGACATGCCGCGCTCCTTGGAGGCGCGGATCAGCGCCCCGGCGACCTCGCGCACCTGGGCCATGCCGCCCGCGGCGCCGTCGATCTCCGGCGAGGCCACCGTCTGGACGGAGTCGAGGATCAGGAGGGACGGTTTCACGGCTTCCAGGTGGCCCAGCACCGCCGCCAGGTCCGTCTCCGCGGCCAGGAACAGGTGGTCGTCGATCGCCCTGATGCGGTCGGCGCGCAGCCGGACCTGGCTCGCGGACTCCTCACCCGTGATGTAGAGCGTGCGGTGCTCGTCGCTCGCCGACTTCGCCGCGACGTCGAGGAGGAGCGTCGACTTGCCCACGCCCGGCTCACCGGCCACGAGAACCACGGCACCGGGGACCAGCCCGCCGCCCAGTACGCGGTCCAGCTCGGGCACGCCGGTGCTGCGGGCGGTGGCCTGGCGGACGTCGACCTGGCCGATGGGGACCGCGGAGGTGGTGACCCGGCCCGGTGCCGTCGTACGGACCGCGGGCGCGCCGTACTCCTCGACCGTGCCCCACGCCTGGCATTCGGAGCAGCGGCCGAGCCACTTGGCCGTCTGCCAGCCGCACTCGGTGCAGCGGTAGGACGGACGGTCCTTAGCGGTCTTCGTGCGAACAGCCATGGGACGAACCGTAGCCGGGCGCACTGACATCACCGCCACCACCGTCACCGACGGGTGCCGGAAGCCGCGCTCCCCGCGCTAATCGGCCACGTCAGGGCGGGAACAGGCCATCGAATCCGGGGTTGCTGTCCCCTATTGAGGGATCGTTTCACCCGTACGGATTAAATGTGCTCAAGGTGGGGGGAGGGGCCGTCGTAAGGCGCCTACGGTCGCACGGGTGATGAGCAGTAGTCCGGACACCCCGACCCGCAGCACCGGCGCACACCGGGCGCACCGTGAGGCGCGCGACCGGGCGGCGGGGCGCACGCTGGTGCAGCGCCCGCCCGCGCGCTACGAGCCGTATCTGGACGGCCTGTTCACCTACTGCCTGTCCGTCCTGTGCGATCACGACACGGCCACCGCCGCCCTCGGCGACGTCCTCGCGCTCGCCGAGCGCCGCAGCCCGCGCGGCCCGGAGTCCGCCGGTGACCGCAGGGCCTGGCTGTACGCCCTGGCCCGCTGGGCCTGTCTGCGCAAGCTCGCCGAGGCCAAGCAGAAACGTCAGAGCACCCACGCGGCAGGCCGACGCGGCAAGCGGCAGGCGTCCGCCGCCCCCGCGCCCCAGGCCGCCCCCGACTCCGCCGCCCCCGTCTCCGAGGAGGCCCAGGAGGCGCACCGGCGTGAACTGGCCCAGCTCGCCTGGCCGGAGGCCGCAGGCACCACCCCCGAACAGCGCGAGGCACTCGAACTGGCCGTGCGCCACAAGCTCGCCGCGCACGAGGTCGCCGGCGTACTGGGCCTGGACGCCGTCGCCGCCGGCGACCTGCTCGCCTCCGCCGCCTGCGAGGTCGAACGCACCCGCGCGGCCCTCGCCGTCGTCGAGACCGGCGCCTGTCCGAGCGTCTCCCGCCTCACCGGCGACCACCAGCTGGTGCTCAGCACGGCGCTGCGCCGCGAACTGGTCCGGCATGTCGACGACTGCCCGCGGTGCCGCCGTGTCGCCGAGCGGGCCGTTCCCGGCTCCTGGCCCGGGACCAGCGTCACGCCCGCCGAACTGCCCGTCCTGGAGGCGCCCCGCGCGGCCCTGCACGTCGCCATGGCGCACCTCCCGCGCGCGCGGGGCGCCGCCGCTCCGCGCTTCGACCGGCGCGGCTTCCCGATGGACCCCAAGGACCGCGCCGCCCGAAGGGACCGGCTACGCGCGCGTGCCGTCACGACCACGGTCGTCGCCACCGTGGTCGCGGCTCCCGTGCTCGCCCTGTGGGCGGCCTACCGCGGGGCGCCGGTGACCGGCGAGGGCGGCCCGGGGGACAGGTCGGCCACCGCGAGCGAGGCGCAGCGCCACGACAGTCTCGACGGCCAGGCCGCGGGCGGCGGCTACGAGAACGCGGGCAACGCGGGGAACGCGGGCACCGGCCCCGACAACGGCCTCGTCAGGAAGGACCACGGCTCACCGGACGTCTCCGTGGAGGTCGTCAGCGCGGTCCCCGGCGCGAAGGAGAGCCCGGGACTGCTCACCGTGGAGGCGTCCAGCGACGGCGACACGACGCTCATCACCCTCACCGCGTCCGGGCACACCCCGGTGCGCTGGACGGCGTCCACAGGGGCGTCCTGGCTGTATCCGAGCCGTTCCTCGGGAACGCTGCGGCCCGGCGAGTCGTTCACGATCAAGGTGTACGTCGACCCTTTGCGCGAACCGGCCGGTCACTGGAGCGCGCGCGTGTCGATCGCACCGGCGTCCGCCGTCGTCTCCATCGAGGGGTACGGCACCGCGCCCACACCCCCGGACCCGACCCCGGTGCACCCACCGGCCCCCGGCCCGCCCCGCCCGAGCACTCCGCCCCCGGACCCGGACCCGACGACCTCCGCGCCCGCGACGCCGCCCCCCAGCGACCCGCCACCGTCCTCGTCACCGGACCCGGAGCCCACACCGACCCCCACCCCGACGGCCTCGGTGACCTCGACCCCGGCCGACCCCGGAGGCTCGTCGCCGCCCGTCGACAGCGGTTCCCCCAGCCCCTCCCCCTCGATGGCCTCCTGAGCCCTGCTGGGCCGCGTCAGCGAACGGGATCCGCCGGATGCGGAGCCAGCAGCGGCAACTGCGAGGCCAGCCGCTCCTCACAGAACTCGACCAGCCGGTCGTACCCCGCCTTGCCCATCAGCTCGACCAGCTCCGGCCGGTACGAGACGTACACCGGGTCGCCCGCGCCGTGCGCCGACGTCGCCGACGTGCACCACCAGTGCAGGTCGTGGCCGCCCGGACCCCAGCCGCGCCGGTCGTACTCACCGATCGACACCTGGAGCACGCGCGTGTCGTCGGGCCGGTCGATCCAGTCGTACGTCCGACGCACCGGAAGCTGCCAGCACACGTCCGGCTTGGTCTCCAGCGGTTCGAGGCCCTCCTTCAGCGCCAGGATGTGCAGCGAGCAGCCGGCGCCGCCCGCGAACCCGGGCCGGTTCTGGAAGATGCAGGACCCCTGGTACGGCCGGGTCTGACGCGACCCCTCCTCGTCTTCCGAGGTCCAGCCGGACTCGGTGCCGACGGCGTGGTTCTGCCAGATGTCGGGCGTGAGCCGCGCCACATGTCCGGCGACGCGCTTCTCGTCGTCCTCGTCGGAGAAGTGGGCACCCAGCGTGCAGCAGCCGTCGTCCGCGCGGCCGGCCTGGATGCCCTGGCAGCCGCTTCCGAAGACGCAGTTCCAGCGGGAGGTCAGCCAGGTCAGATCACAGCGGAAGACCTGTTCCTCGTCCGCCGGGTCGGGGAACTCCACCCACGCGCGCGCGAAGTCGAGCCCCTTCTCGTCGCTCACCACCACCGTCTTCGGAGGTTTCGCGGGTCTCGGGGACTTCACGGCCTTCGCGGACTTCGCGGGGAGGGCTTCGGCTGCCGACTTGTCGGCCTTTGCCTTTTTCGTCTTGGGCACGCGTCCAGGGTAAGTGGCCCGGAGCCCCTTCCGGCACCGCTCCGGGGACGGATGCGGGCGCGGCTGGCAGTAGCGTTCCGTCCATGAGACTCGGTGTCCTCGACGTGGGATCGAACACGGTGCATCTGCTGGTGGTGGACGCGCACCCCGGCGCGCGCCCCCTGCCCGCGCATTCGCACAAGGTCGAGCTGCGGCTCGCCCAACTCCTCGACGACGCCGGAGCCATCGGCCCCGAGGGGGTCGACAAACTCGTCGCAGTGATCCAGGACGCACTCCAGGCCGCCGAGGACAAGGGCGTCGTGGACCTGCTGCCGTTCGCCACCTCCGCGGTGCGCGAGGCGAGCAACGCCGACGACGTCCTCGCGCGCGTGCAGGCCGAAACAGGCGTCGAGCTCCAGGTCCTGACCGGCTCCGAGGAGGCACGGCTCACCTTCCTCGCCGCCCGCCGCTGGTTCGGCTGGTCGGCCGGCAAGCTCCTCGTCCTCGACATCGGCGGCGGCTCCCTGGAGATCGCGTACGGCATCGACGAGGAGCCCGACACCGCCGTCTCCCTCCCACTCGGCGCCGGCCGCCTGACCGCGGGCTGGCTCCCCGGCGACCCGCCCGACCCCGACGACATCAGGTCCCTGCGCCGCCATGTACGCGCCCAGATCGCCGGTACGGTGGGCGAGTTCAGCCGCTTCGGCGCCCCCGACCACGTCGTCGCCACGTCGAAGACGTTCAAGCAGCTCGCCCGCCTGGCCGGGGCTGCCCGCTCCACGGAGGGCCTGTACGTCCAGCGCGAGCTGAAGCGCGAGTCCCTGGCGGCCCTGGTCCCCGAACTCGCGGGCATGACGACAGCGGCACGGGCAGCCCTCCCCGGAGTCTCCGAAGGCCGGGCCAACCAGCTGGTCGCGGGCGCCCTGGTCGCCGAGGCGGCGATGGACCTCTTCGACGTGAAGACCCTGGAGGTCTGCCCCTGGGCCCTCCGCGAGGGCGTGATCCTCCGTCGCCTGGACCACATGGGCACCCACATGGGCACGGAGTAGGACCACTTGAGAGAGACCCGGGCGGCAACCCCGCAGGGGCGCGGGGAACTGCGCGACGAGCCACAGCGCACCCGCACCCGCCCAACAACCGAACCCCCACGGCGAACAGGCACCCCCCGGCCACCCAACCCACGCACCCCGTAACCTGTCCTCCATGGCGGAGCCAGTCGTACGCATCCCGGATGCGAAGGTCGCGCTGTCCACAGCCTCCGTGTACCCGGAGTCGACGGCGACGGCCTTCGAGATCGCCGCCCGTCTGGGCTACGACGGCGTCGAGGTCATGGTCTGGACGGATCCCGTCAGCCAGGACATCGAGGCCCTGCGCAGACTGAGCGACTACCACCGGATCCCCATCCTCGCCGTCCACGCCCCCTGCCTCCTCATCACCCAGCGCGTCTGGTCCACGGACCCCTGGACCAAGCTCCAGCGCGCCCAGGCGGCCGCCGAGAAGCTCGGCGCGACGACCGTCGTCGTACACCCGCCCTTCCGCTGGCAGCGGCAGTACGCGCGTGACTTCGTCACCGGCATCTGGCGCATGGCCGACGAGACGGACGTCCGGTTCGGCGTCGAGAACATGTACCCCTGGCGCTACCGAGACCGCGAGATGCTCGCGTACGCCCCCGACTGGGACGTCACGAAGGACGACTACCGGCACTTCACGATCGACCTCAGCCACACCGCGACGTCCCGCAGCGACGCCATGGAGATGATCGACCTCATGGGCGACCGCCTCGGCCATGTCCACCTCGCCGACGGCAACGGCTCCAACAAGGACGAGCACCTGGTCCCGGGCCGCGGTACGCAGCCCTGCGCCGAACTGCTCGAACGGCTCGCGGTCACCGGTTTCGACGGCCATGTCGTCATCGAGGTGAACACGCGCCGCGCGATGTCCAGCGCCGAGCGCGAGGCCGACCTCGCGGAGGCGCTCGCCTTCACCCGCCTCCACCTGGCCTCGTCCGTCAGAGCCGTCCCCGGCGGGGGACCGCGCCCGTGACCAGCGCAGCCCCGCGCCGCCGGGGACGCCCCTCCCGTACGGACTCCGCGGACGCCCCCGCCGCCCGCGACCGCATCCTGGCGGCGGCCCGCGAGGAGTTCGCCGAGCGGGGCTACGACAAGACGTCCGTACGCGGCATCGCCAAGACCGCCGAGGTGGACCCGGCGCTGGTGCACCACTACTTCGGTACCAAGGAGCAGGTCTTCGAGGCGTCCATCGCGGTCGCCATGGGCCCCGTCCTGGAGGCGCCGGGCTCGATCGTCGAGGGCCCGCTCGACGACGTCGGGGAGCGGCTGGCCCGCTTCTTCTTCGGCATCTGGGAGACCCCGGCCACCCGCAAGGCGCTGCTCGCGATCGTCCGCTCCGCCATGAACAACGAGGCAGCGGCCGGGGTCTTCCGCCGTATCGTCTCCGCCCAGGTGCTGCGCCGCATCGCCGGCCGCCTGGATCTCCCGGACGCCGAACTGCGCGCCGAACTGGCCGCCGCCCAGCTCGTGGGCATCGCGATGCTGCGCTACGTCATCAGGGTCGAACCCCTGGCCTCGGCGGACCCTGAGCAGATCATCGAGAGGGTGGCCCCTGTCATTCAGGCCCACCTGGCCGGGCCCGGCCGTTAGGGGCGCGGGGAACTGCGCGACAAGCCCCCACCGGGCCCGCACCCGACCACCAAGCTCCCGCACCGGCACCGGCACCGCACCCAAAACCCGAGACGCCCATCCCGTATTTCGGACACCGCGTCTGCAACCGGAACGACCGGCGTACGCTCGACTTCAGTCATAACTCTCTGAAGTAGCGAGGCGAGCGAAGATGCCCGAGCTGAGGTCCCGCACAGTCACCCACGGCCGCAACATGGCGGGCGCCCGCGCCCTTATGCGCGCCTCCGGTGTACCGGGGGCCGACATCGGGCGGAAGCCGATCATCGCGGTGGCGAACAGCTTCACCGAGTTCGTGCCCGGTCACACCCACCTCCAGCCGGTCGGCCGCATCGTCAGCGAGGCCATCACCGCCGCCGGAGGCATCCCGCGCGAGTTCAACACGATCGCCGTCGACGACGGCATCGCGATGGGTCACGGCGGCATGCTGTACTCCCTCCCCTCCCGCGACCTCATCGCGGACTCGGTCGAGTACATGGTCGAGGCCCACTGCGCCGACGCCCTGATCTGCATCTCCAACTGCGACAAGATCACCCCGGGCATGCTGAACGCCGCTCTGCGGCTCAACATCCCCACGGTCTTCGTCTCCGGCGGCCCGATGGAGTCCGGCCGGGCCACGCTGGTCGACGGCACGGTCCGCACGCTCGACCTGGTCGACGCGATCTCCGACGCCGTGAACGACAAGATCTCGGACGAGGACATCCTCCGTATCGAGGAGAACGCCTGTCCGACCTGCGGTTCCTGTTCGGGCATGTTCACGGCCAACTCGATGAACTGCCTCGCGGAGGCCATCGGACTCGCCCTCCCGGGCAACGGCTCGGTGCTGGCCACCCACACGGCCCGCCGGGCGCTGTACGAGAACGCGGGCCGCACGGTGATGGACATCACCCGCCGCTACTACGAGCAGGACGACGAGACGGTCCTGCCGCGCAACGTCGCCACCTTCGCGGCCTTCCAGAACGCCATGGCCCTCGACATCGCGATGGGCGGCTCGACCAACACGATCCTGCATCTGCTGGCCGCCGCCCAGGAGGCGGGCGTCCCGTTCGACCTGGACGACATCAACGAGGTCTCGCGCCGGGTGCCCTGCCTCGCGAAGGTCGCGCCGAACGTCGCCAAGGACCGCACGTACTACATGGAGGACGTGCACCGGGCCGGCGGCATCCCCGCCCTCCTCGGCGAGCTGCACCGCGCGGGCCTGCTCAACGAGGACGTGAACTCGGTTCACAGCTCGTCCCTCGCCGACTGGCTGAAGACCTGGGACGTGCGCGGCGGCTCCCCGTCGCCGGAGGCCCTGGAGCTGTGGCACGCGGCCCCCGGCTGTGTGCGCTCGGCCGAGGCCTTCTCCCAGTCCGAGCGCTGGGAGGCCCTGGACACGGACGCCGCCGGCGGCTGCATCCGCAGCGCCGAGCACGCGTACTCGAAGGACGGCGGCCTCGCGGTCCTCAAGGGCAACCTCGCCGTCGACGGCTGCGTCGTGAAGACGGCCGGCGTCGACGAGTCGATCTGGACCTTCGAGGGCCCCGCGGTCGTCTGCGAGTCGCAGGAGGAAGCCGTCCAGAAGATCCTCACCCAGCAGGTCAAGGAAGGCGACGTCGTCGTCATCCGCTACGAGGGCCCCAAGGGCGGCCCCGGCATGCAGGAGATGCTCTACCCGACCTCGTACCTGAAGGGCCGAGGCCTCGGCAAGGCCTGTGCGCTGGTCACCGACGGGCGCTTCTCCGGCGGAACCTCGGGCCTGTCGATCGGCCACGCCTCCCCGGAGGCCGCGGCCGGCGGCACCATCGCCCTCGTCAAGGACGGCGACCGCATCCGCATCGACATCCCGAACCGCACGATCGAGCTCCTGGTCGAGGACGACGAACTGTCGGCCCGCCGCGAGGCCCTGAACGGCGTCTACGCCCCCGTCGCCCGCGAACGCAAGGTCTCGCAGGCCCTGCGCGCGTACGCGGCGATGGCGACGAGCGCCGACAGGGGCGCGGTGCGGGACGTGTCACTGCTGGGCTGAGCCCAATCGCACATCTGCGTCCGCATCTGCACACGCACGAAAGGGCCGCTCCTCACGAGCGGCCCTTTCGTCATGCTGTTCCGGCACGCTGTTCGGTACGCGCTTCCCACGTCGTACGGGTCCGGCGCGCCCCCGATCACCAGTCGGCCGGGCGAGCCGCGTCCACGGCGAAGACGGAACCGTCGGGAGCGCTCGCGTAGACGCGTCCACCGGCGGCCACGGGAGCGGGCAGTGAGGCCGCGATGGTGTCCGGGGCCGGGCCGAGCCGCGGCGACGTCTGCCCGGCGAGCGTCCCCGTACGGGCGTCCACCGCGAGGAGCCGTCCGTCGGCGGCGGTGAAGTACACGTACCGCCCGTCCACGGCGGGAGCCGAGGCGAGGCTCACGGCTGTCTCCAGCCGCCAGAGCTGCTTCCCCGCCTTCAGATCCACGGCGATCACCGTTCCTCCGCCGCCCACCAGATAGACGGTGTCCCCGCGCACGACACCATGGGCCCGCTGGAGCGGAACGGCCACCTCGACCTTGCGTGAGGCCCCGGTCGCCGGGTCGTAGTCGACGACGGCGACCGTGTCCCCGTACACGGTGTCGATGGCGGCGAAGAAGACGGAGGCGCCGGCGGCGGTGGTGCCGATGGGCTTCAGCTGCCCGTTCAGCTTCTCCTGCCAGCGCACGTCACCGGTGCCGGGGTCCAGCGCGGCGACGCGGGTACTCGCCCCGTCCGCGCCCGGGCTCGTCGCGTACGCGAGCCGGTCGTCGGCGAAGGAGAACAGTCGCGGGCCGCTCAGACCGGCGATCCGCCGGTTCCACCTGCTGTCGCCGGACGCGCTGTCGACTCCGGTGACCTTGCCGTCGGTGCCGGTGACGAGGGTCATGCCGTCGGCGTATCCGAGGCCTACGCGGTCGGCCGCGGTCTCCTGCCAGCGGGTGCGGCCCGTGTCCGGATCGAGGGCCTCCAGGAGGGTGCCCTCGTCCAGCGGGGGGTGCACGAGCCCGCCCGACAGGACCGGCGGACGGCTCGGAATGAGGGTGGCGTCGATCGGGTGCCGCCACAGGACGGTGCCGTCGGCGGGATCGACGGCGGAGACGAGCCCCTTCTGGGCGCAGAACAACTTCCCGCCACCGTACGAGCATTGGGGCATACCGGCGTGGGCGCCGGTGTCCGGCCGCACCGCCCAGGCCCGGAAACCGGCAGCGGCGGCCGTCGTACCGGTGCTGGTCCTGGAGGAACGGTCGGTGGGCTCGGCGACCGTCGGGCCACCGCCGAACACCCGCACCGAGGCGAGGACACACCCGGCGGCGAGGACGAGGGCCCCCGCGGCGACGAGGACGCGCCTGCGCAACCGCCGCCGATCCGAACGCTCAGCGGACGAAGGGGAGTTGGCGGCAGAGGAAGCGGGGTCGGAGGAAGCGGGGTCGGAGGAAGCAGGGTCGGGGGAAGCGGGGGAGCGGCTCCCGCGCCCCTCCTCCGGTACGAACGACTGCGTGTCGTACGAGGCGGCGACCGACCGCAGCTCCCGCATGAGTTCATCGGGAGTGGGCCGGTCCTCGGGCTCCTTGGCGAGGCAACCCAGCACCAGCGGCGCGAGGTTGGTCGGCACGCCGGTCAAGTCCGGTTCGTCGTGCACGACTTGGTAGGCGACAACGTACGGACTGTCGGAGTCGAACGGCCCGCGCCCGGTCGACGCGTGCACCATCACCGACCCCAGGGCGAAGATGTCGGCGGCGGGTCCCACCTCGCGGGGGCGCCGGAACTGCTCGGGTGCCATGAACGGCGGCGTGCCGATCAACTTGCCGGTCTCGGTGTGCAGTTCGCTGTCTTTCGGCCGAGAAATGCCGAAGTCGATGACCTTCGGACCGTCTTCGGCGAGCAGCACGTTGCTCGGTTTCAGGTCCCGGTGGACGACCCCGACCCGGTGGATGTCCCGCAGTGCCTCGGCGAGCCCGGCCATCAGCCGCCGCAACTGCCCGGCATTCATGGACCCGTTCCGCTTCACCTCGTCGGCGAGGGTCGGCCCGGGGATGAACAGGGTGGCCATCCAAGGCCGTTCGGCGTCGGGGTCGGCATCGACGACGGGCGCGGTGAAGGCACCGCTGACCCGCCGGGCGGCGGCGATCTCCTGCCGGAACCGCCCTCTGAACTCGGGGTCCTTGGCGAACTCGCCGTGTACGACCTTGACGGCGAGCTTCATCCCGGAGGTGCTCCGGGCCAGGTGCACCACGCCCATGCCGCCGGAACCCAGCCGTGACTCCAGACGGTACTGACCGGCGTACTCCGGAAATTCCGCTTCCGCGCCGGTTCCGGAGTTCCGTTGTGACGTCATGGGCTCACCCCCGTGCTGTTCCCCGTGCTGTTCGGCCGCGCGCGCGACGCACGGAGCCTAGTCGATGAGGGGTACGTGACAGAGGCGGCTTGCTGACGCAGGTGTACGAGTTCAGTACATGTGTTTGATGGCGTGTTTCAGGGGTATCACCCGGACCCCATGGCAGTCATGGGGGTCCAACGGGGGAGGTTTTTCCATGTCCACAGACCACATCGGGGAGAGAACGGCCGACGAGGCCACGGAGCTGACGCTCACCACGGCGGAAGCCGCGACCGCGTCGACGGCGACCACGTCCGTCCGCTACTACGCGGTCGCTCCCGGCTATCGCCTCAACGTCCGCAGCGGCCCCAGCACCAACTACACGATCGTCCGCGTACTGGCCGAGGGCGCCAGGATCCCGATCTACTGCCAGCGCCCCGGTGAGTCGATCGCCGGTCCGTACGGCACGTCGAACATCTGGGACAACATCGACAACGGCGAGTACGTCTCGGACGCGTACGTCCTGACAGGCAGCGACGGCTATGTGGCGGCGCACTGCTCCTGACCCGGGTCACGCCCCCGGGCACCGGTACCGGCATTCGGTGCCGGTGCCCGGCTGGCGATAATCGAGCGGTGAGCGAGAAGACAGGTACAACAGGTACGACAGGCGGCGCCCGTCCGGAACCCCGCCCCGAGCCCATCCGCTTCTTCGGCACGACCTGGGTGGACCACGACGCCGGCTACCGGGCCCGCCGGGTGGGAGTGGCCGCGGGCTCACTGGCGGCGACAGTGGCGTCCTGCCTGATCCTGCGCTTCGCCTACGAGGGCCTGCGGATCGCGGAGGTAGGAGGCGTGGTGACCCTCCTGGTGCTGGTGATGTTCGCGGTGTGCAGCGCACTGGCGTTCGGCCACACCTGGGGCGCCTTCACCACCCGCCCGGACCCGGCCCGCCAGGCCTCTCTACGGGGCCTCCTCGCGGTCGGCTTCGTGGGCTCCCTGGCCGCCTATTTCCTCCGCACCCTGAAAGAGGCCCCCGGCGAGTCCCTCCACCGCCAGGAATACGAGGCGTCCCGCGCCCAACAGACCCGCCGCACCACCCGCCGAACAGGAAACCCGGCGAAGCGACGAAGGCCATAGGGCTCGATACCGGCACCCCGGCCCTCTCCTCCACCGCCCCCCAACTCTTCCCCAAACGCTCTCCCCCCACCGACACCCCCAGCCACCATGTCCACATGACGGCCTCCACCCAACCCCCCACCCCCTCCCGAGCCACCTCCTTCAACACAGCCGCAGCCCAGTACGCCGAAAACCGCCCCTCCTATCCCCCCGCCCTCCTCGACGCCATGGAACACCTGGCCGCGAACCCCCTCCCCGGCTCCCGCGTCGCAGACATCGGCGCCGGCACGGGCATATCCACCGCGCTCCTCCACGCCCGCGGCGCCCACGTGATCGCCGTGGAACCCGGCGACGGCATGGCAGCCCAGTTCCGCCGCACCCTCCCCGACGTCCCGATCGTCCGAGGCAACGGCAACGCACTCCCCCTGGCCGACGCCTCCGTCGACTTCCTCACCTACGCCCAGTCCTGGCACTGGACCGACCCGGACCACGCCGTCCCGGAGGCGCTCCGCGTCCTGCGCCCAGGCGGCGCACTCGCCCTGTGGTGGAACAGGTACGCCCTGGACATCCCCTGGATCGCCGCCCAGGCGAACCGCATCCAGTACTTCTTCGGCATCGACGTGGGCGTCGAGCAGAGCAACGCCTCCCGCCGCGCCGCCGACCCCTCGGGCCGCCTCGACTTCGCCCGCCGCCAACTCCGGTGGAGCCGCCACGTCCCGATCGACACCCATCTGGCCAATATCGGCAGCCACTCCGTCTTCCTGGTCCACGACAAGGAGGCCGCCGCAGCCTTCCTGGCCGAGGAACGCAACCTCCTCCTCAAGCTCTTCCCGGCCGGGACGCTGGAGGAGACCTACGAGGTGGACCTCCTGGTAGCCAAAACCTCAGCCACGCCCACGCCCACGCCCACGCCCACCCGCACCCCGACCACTCATTGACCACGCACCCCCACCACCTCATGCCCCCGTGCGGCGGCCCACCCCTCCAGGGCCGCCGCACAAGCGTGATCCACATGCCGGAGCCCGCCCAACTCCAGCCGGACGGCAGGCCCCCGAGGCAACGCGGCCGGAGCATCCGCACCACCCCGCGCCTCCACCACGTCGACCCTGTCCGCCACGTCCAGGGCATCCAGGGCATCCAGCAACCCGGGCAACCGCAAAAACGTCGCGTGCCCGAAAACCCTCACAACAACGCAACCGTCAGCCCCGGCACCGATCTCCACCCGCACACGACTGACATCCCAGGCGGTCTTCCCCACAGCGAGCGCCAGCCCGACCACCACCCCCTCGAACAACCCCGCCACAGCAATGGCACCGGCCGTCACCGCCAGCACCACCACTTCCCCCCGATGCCCCCGCCACAGCACCCCCACCTCCCGCACCGGCACGAGCCGGCACCCCGCATGCACCAGCAGCCCGGCCAGAGCAGCCACCGGAACCACCCCTAGCACCCCGGGCACGACGGCCACGAAGACGAGCAGCCACACCCCGTGCAGCACCCGTGACGCCTTCGTACGTGCCCCCGCCTCGACGTTCGCGGCACTCCGTACGATCACCGCGGTCATCGGCAACGCCCCGAGCACCCCGCACACCGCGTTCCCGACCCCCTGCGCCAGCAACTCCCGGTCGTAGTCGGTCCGCGCCCCCCGATGCAGCCGGTCGACGGCCGCCGCGCCGAACAACGACTGCGCGGACGCGACCAGGGCGAAGGCGACGACCGTCCCGATCACCCCCACCTCCGTGAGCCGCCCGAAATCCGCGGCCTCCGGCACCCGTACGGCAGCCAGCAGCCCCTGAACCTCCACCCGCCGCACATCCAGGTCGAACGCCCAGGTCACCCCCGCGGCAAGCGCCACCGCCACCAACGGCCCCGGCACCAGCCGCGACCCCCACGCCCAGCGCCGCCACAGCAGGAGTACGACGACGGTGGCGCCCCCGATACCGAACGCCACGGGATCGGCGTCCCCGGGAAGCGAGGCCAGCCCGCGCACCGCCCCGAGCGCGTCCGCGGGCACGCTCATGTCGCCCATGGCGTACACCTGCCCGGCGGCCAGCACGATCCCGATGCCCGCGAGCATCCCCTGGACGACCGCCGCGGACACGGCCCGGAACCACCGCCCGAGCCGTAACGCCCCGAGCCCCAACTGCACGACACCGGCGGCGAACACGAGCACACCGAGCACTTCCAGCCCGTACGCGCGCACCGCCTCGTACACGAGCACGGTGAGGCCCGCCGCCGGCCCGCTCACCTGCAGGCTGCTCCCGGGCAGCACGCCGGCGACGAGCCCGCCGACGATCCCGGTGACCAGCCCCAGCTCGGCCGGCACACCGGAGGCGACGGCGACGCCCACGCACAGGGGCAGCGCGACGAGGAAGACGACGAGAGAGGCGAGCAGATCGGCCTTGCGGACGCCAAAGCGCATGACAGATGCACCTCCGACAGCGAACGGAAGCAGGGCACGGGCGAATGAAACCCATTGTCGGCAGAGCCGGGCGGACGCAGCACCCCTTCTCCCGTCCCACCACCGAAAACCTGAGTCAGCGGAAGCCCCCGGAGTCACTGGAACCGGACCGCCACCTTCCGATCACTCCGCCACGCGCCTGCGCCCCCACTCCACTCACCCGCCGTACTTGACGCACCCCTGGACCGAGAGCATTATTCATCACATGATGAATTACAGCGATCCGCCACCTGGAGGGGCTCTCCAAGCCGTTCAGGCCCAAGCCCTCACCGTCGTACGAGGCACCCGCGAAGTCCTGCGCGGCCTCGACTTCACCGTCCCGCGCGGTCAGATCACCGGTCTGCTCGGCCCCTCGGGCTGCGGAAAGTCGACCCTCATGCGGGCGATCGTCGGCACCCAGGCCAAAGTCACCGGCACCCTGGACGTCCTCGGCCACCCCGCCGGCCACGCCACCCTCCGCACCCGCATCGGTTACGTGACCCAGGCCCCCTCGGTCTACGACGACCTGACGGTCCGCCAGAACCTCGCCTACTTCGCCGCGATCCTCGACCCCGGCCGCGCAGCCGCCGAACGCCGCCAGGAGAACGTCACCCGAGCCATCGCCGACGTGGATCTCACCACCCGCGCCGACGCCCTCGCGGGCAACCTCTCCGGCGGCCAGCGCAGCCGCGTCTCCCTGGCGGTGGCCCTCCTCGGGACCCCCGAACTCCTGGTCCTGGACGAACCGACGGTGGGCCTGGACCCCGTGCTCCGCCGTGACCTGTGGGCCCTCTTCCACACCATCGCGGCCACCCGCGGGGCGACGCTCCTCATCTCCTCCCACGTCATGGACGAGGCCGAACGCTGCCACCGCCTCCTCCTCATGCGCGACGGCGAACTCCTCGCCGACGACACCCCGGACGCCCTCCGCACCCGCACGGCGACGGAGACGGTGGAAGCGGCCTTCCTGCACCTGGTGGACGAAGCGAAGAAGTCGACGACAGAAAAGGAGCAGACCCGATGACCACCACGTCGCCCACCCCAACCCCCAGTTCCACCTCGGCCCTGAACGCCTCCCGAACGACGGCCACCGCCATCCGGGTCCTGGCGCAACTCCGGCACGACCCGCGCACCATCGCGATGCTGATCGTGCTCCCGAGCCTGCTCCTGTTCCTGCTCCGCTACGTCTTCGACGGCAGCGCGCGCACGTTCGACGGCATCGGCGCATCGCTCCTCGGGATCTTCCCCCTCATCACGATGTTCCTGGTGACCTCGATCGCCACCCTGCGCGAACGCACCTCGGGCACCCTCGAACGCCTCCTCGCCATGCCCCTCGGCAAGGGCGACCTCATCGCCGGCTACGCCCTGGCCTTCGGAGTCCTCGCGATCATCCAGTCGGCCCTGGCCACCGGCCTGGCGGTCTGGCTCCTGGGCCTGGACGTGACGGGCTCCCCCTGGCTGCTCCTCCTGGTGGCCCTGCTCGACGCCCTGCTGGGCACCGCCCTGGGCCTCTTCGTCTCGGCCTTCGCGTCGTCGGAGTTCCAGGCAGTCCAGTTCATGCCGGCGGTGATCTTCCCCCAACTCCTCCTCTGCGGCCTCTTCACCCCCCGCTCCAACATGCACCCGGTCCTGGAAGCGATCTCCGACGTCCTCCCCATGTCCTACGCGGTGGACGGCATGAACGAGGTCCTCGCCCACACAGACATCACAGCCACCTTCGTACGGGACATCCTGATCGTCGCGACCTGCGCCCTGCTCGTCCTGACCCTGGGAGCGGCAACCCTCCGCCGCCGAACCCAGTGACACATGGGATCCGAACGGGGTGGGTGGGACGGGCAGAGGTGGCGAGAGCGGGGGCGAGCGACATCCCGCCCACCGGACACCGACCCCACCCACCCGCCCCCGATGCGAGGATGGCCCCGGACGACGCAACCCCCGGAGGGCACCGCAACCATGACCCAAAAAGTCGCAGTCCTCGGCACAGGCAAAATCGGCGAAGCGCTGCTCAGCGGAATGATCCGAGCCGGCTGGGCCCCCGCCGACCTCCTGGTCACCGCCCGCCGCCCGGAGCGAGCCGAAGAACTCCGCACCCGCTACGGAGTGACCCCGGTCACCAACCCAGAGGCAGCGAAGACCGCCGACACCCTGATCCTCACGGTCAAACCGCAGGACATGGGCACCCTCCTCGACGAGCTCGCGCCCCACGTCCCCGCCGACCGCCTGGTCATCAGCGGAGCCGCAGGCATCACCACGACGTCCATCGAGGCCCGTCTCACCACCGGCACCCCGGTCGTCCGCGTCATGACGAACACCCCGGCCCTCGTGGACGAGGCCATGTCGGTCATCTCCGCCGGCAGCCACGCCACCGCCGACCACCTCGCCCACACCGAGGAGATCTTCGGCGCCGTAGGCAAGACGCTCCGCGTCCCCGAGTCCCAGCAGGACGCCTGCACCGCGCTCTCCGGCTCCGGCCCGGCGTACTTCTTCTACCTCGTCGAAGCCATGACGGACGCGGGCATCCTGCTCGGCCTGCCCCGCGACAAGGCCCACGACCTGATCGTCCAGTCCGCGATCGGCGCCGCCGTGATGCTCCGCGACAGCGGCGAACACCCGGTGAAGCTCCGCGAGAACGTCACGTCTCCCGCGGGCACCACCATCAGCGCCATCCGCGAACTGGAGAACCACGGCGTACGAGCCGCCCTCATCGCCGCCCTCGAAGCCGCCCGCGACCGCAGCCGAGCCCTGGCCGCCGGCAACAACTGAGTCCGGCCGCCACCGCGCCTACCGGCCCATGTTCACCACCGCCACGGACTCGGTCACGGCCTCCGCCTCGGAGGCCGCAGGCAGCAGCCCGATCGCACGGTAGGCGGCATCAACGGTCGGCCGAGCCATCGCCCGCGCTCTCTCCGCCCCGTCCCGCAGCACGCCCTCCACAAACGCGGGATCCGCACACAACTCCCTGTGCCGATCCCGCAGGGGCCCGAGAGCCTCGACCACGGCCTCCGCGACGTCCTTCTTCAAATCCCCGTACGACTGATACACACCACCCAGCTCCGACGGTTCCCCACCCGTACAGGCCGCCAGAATCTCCAGCAGATTCGCGACCCCGGGCCGCCCCTCCGGGTCGTACTCGACATCCCGCCCGCTGTCGGTCACGGCACGCATGATCTTCTTCCGCACCACATCGGGCTCATCGAGCAGATAGACGATCCCGGGCCCGACGTCCTCGCTCTTCCCCATCTTCGACGCCGGGTCCTGCAGATTCATGACCCGCGCGCCCACCGCCGGACGCGTGGCCCTCGGCACCACGAACGTATGCCCGTACCGCTGGTTGAACCGCACCGCCAGATCCCGGGTCAGCTCGACATGCTGCGTCTGATCGTCCCCGACCGGCACCTCATCGGCCCCGTACGCCAGGATGTCCGCCGCCATCAGCACGGGATACGTCAGCAACGACAGCCGCACACTCCCACCCCGCGCCCGCTCCCGGGCCGCCTTCTCCCTGTACTGGATCATCCGCCGCATCTCCCCGTCGGACGCGACGCACTCCAGCACGTACGACAGCCGCGTGTGCTCATCCACATGACTCTGTACGAAGACGGTGCACAGCTCCGGGTCGAGCCCCGAAGCCAGCAGCAGCGTGGCCGCCTGCCGACTGAGCCGCCGCACGCGCGCGGGATCGTGGTCCACGGTCAGCGCGTGCAGATCGACGATGCAGAACAGGGAGTCAGCCCGGTGCTGGTCCACCGCGGCCCACCGCCGCATGGCCCCCAGGTAGTTCCCCAGTGTCAGATGCCCGGTCGGCTTGATCCCACTGAAGACCCGCGTCATCTCTTCTCCACCTCCTGGTCGAGACCACCGCACCCGGCCGGCCGACCCCCTGGAGGGAGAAACAACAACGGCCGCCGAGGCGGCGGCCGTTGGGTACATACGTGAGTACGGCCGCCGTCAGGCGACCCACCACTGCTGGGTGCACGTATGCGTAGTCACATCCACGAGACTACGCCGCCAGTGCCCCCTCCGACACCGAGTTGACACTCCCTAGGCCCATACGTAGTGTTCTCCGAGTTGTTCGACGTGAGCGCCGACCCCGGTCGGTCCCCGGACAGCCATTCCACAGGTACCGAGCAACGGTCGACGAGCTGTCGTCGCGCCGCTGGCATGTCATTGGCATGCGTATTTGTGAAATGAGGAATCCGCGTTCGAAAGGGCACACCCCCCGATTGGCTCGGGAGGCAGGGAATCCGCTAAAGTCTCACTCGTCGGAACGGCCCAACAGCCGGGAAGACAAGCCCCGCTGACTGGGAATCAGGCCCGAAAGGATCTGATAGAGTCGGAGTCGCCGGAAAGGGAAACGCGAAAGCGGGATCCTGGAAAGCACCGAGGAAATCGGATACGGAAACGGTCTGGTAGAGTCGGAAGCGCAAGACCGAAGGGAAACTGCCCGGAGGAAAGCCCGAGAGGGTGAGTACGAAGGAAGCGTCCGTTCCTTGAGAACTCAACAGCGTGCCAAAAATCAACGCCAAGTTTGTTGATACCCCGTCTCTCCCGTTCGGGAGGACGAGGTTCCTTTGAAGCAGTAAACACAGCGAGGACGCTGTGAACGGTCGGGCTTATTCCGCTTGACTGTTCCGCTCTCGTGGTGTGACCCGATTACGGGTTGACATTCACGGAGAGTTTGATCCTGGCTCAGGACGAACGCTGGCGGCGTGCTTAACACATGCAAGTCGAACGATGAAGCCTTTCGGGGTGGATTAGTGGCGAACGGGTGAGTAACACGTGGGCAATCTGCCCTTCACTCTGGGACAAGCCCTGGAAACGGGGTCTAATACCGGATAATACTCCTGCAGGCATCTGTGGGGGTTAAAAGCTCCGGCGGTGAAGGATGAGCCCGCGGCCTATCAGCTTGTTGGTGAGGTAGTGGCTCACCAAGGCGACGACGGGTAGCCGGCCTGAGAGGGCGACCGGCCACACTGGGACTGAGACACGGCCCAGACTCCTACGGGAGGCAGCAGTGGGGAATATTGCACAATGGGCGAAAGCCTGATGCAGCGACGCCGCGTGAGGGATGACGGCCTTCGGGTTGTAAACCTCTTTCAGCAGGGAAGAAGCGAAAGTGACGGTACCTGCAGAAGAAGCGCCGGCTAACTACGTGCCAGCAGCCGCGGTAATACGTAGGGCGCAAGCGTTGTCCGGAATTATTGGGCGTAAAGAGCTCGTAGGCGGTCTGTCGCGTCGGATGTGAAAGCCCGGGGCTTAACCCCGGGTCTGCATTCGATACGGGCAGACTAGAGTGTGGTAGGGGAGATCGGAATTCCTGGTGTAGCGGTGAAATGCGCAGATATCAGGAGGAACACCGGTGGCGAAGGCGGATCTCTGGGCCATTACTGACGCTGAGGAGCGAAAGCGTGGGGAGCGAACAGGATTAGATACCCTGGTAGTCCACGCCGTAAACGGTGGGAACTAGGTGTTGGCGACATTCCACGTCGTCGGTGCCGCAGCTAACGCATTAAGTTCCCCGCCTGGGGAGTACGGCCGCAAGGCTAAAACTCAAAGGAATTGACGGGGGCCCGCACAAGCAGCGGAGCATGTGGCTTAATTCGACGCAACGCGAAGAACCTTACCAAGGCTTGACATACACCGGAAACGGCCAGAGATGGTCGCCCCCTTGTGGTCGGTGTACAGGTGGTGCATGGCTGTCGTCAGCTCGTGTCGTGAGATGTTGGGTTAAGTCCCGCAACGAGCGCAACCCTTGTTCTGTGTTGCCAGCATGCCCTTCGGGGTGATGGGGACTCACAGGAGACTGCCGGGGTCAACTCGGAGGAAGGTGGGGACGACGTCAAGTCATCATGCCCCTTATGTCTTGGGCTGCACACGTGCTACAATGGCCGGTACAATGAGCTGCGATGCCGTGAGGCGGAGCGAATCTCAAAAAGCCGGTCTCAGTTCGGATTGGGGTCTGCAACTCGACCCCATGAAGTCGGAGTTGCTAGTAATCGCAGATCAGCATTGCTGCGGTGAATACGTTCCCGGGCCTTGTACACACCGCCCGTCACGTCACGAAAGTCGGTAACACCCGAAGCCGGTGGCCCAACCCCTCACGGGGAGGGAGCTGTCGAAGGTGGGACTGGCGATTGGGACGAAGTCGTAACAAGGTAGCCGTACCGGAAGGTGCGGCTGGATCACCTCCTTTCTAAGGAGCATTTCTTACCAGGAGCCTTCGGGTTGCTGGTCAGAGGCCAGTACATCGGCGAATGTCCGGTGCTGGTTGCTCATGGGTGGAACGTTGATTATTCGGCCGGGTTCACGGGTCGGAGGCTTGTAAGTACTGCTCTCGCAAGAGGGCGTGGAAAGCATGATCTCCGGGCGGGACATGGTCGGGCACGCTGTTGGGTGTCTGAGGGTACGGCTGTGAAGCCGCCTTCAGTGCCGGCCCCAGTGAACTCGCCCGTGAGGGTGGGGTGGTGGGTGGTTGGTCGTTGTTTGAGAACTGCACAGTGGACGCGAGCATCTGTGGCCAAGTTTTTAAGGGCGCACGGTGGATGCCTTGGCACCAGGAACCGATGAAGGACGTGGGAGGCCACGATAGTCCCCGGGGAGTCGTCAACCAGGCTTTGATCCGGGGGTTTCCGAATGGGGAAACCCGGCAGTCGTCATGGGCTGTCACCCACATCTGAACACATAGGGTGTGTGGAGGGAACGCGGGGAAGTGAAACATCTCAGTACCCGCAGGAAGAGAAAACAACCGTGATTCCGGGAGTAGTGGCGAGCGAAACCGGATGAGGCCAAACCGTATGCGTGTGAGACCCGGCAGGGGTTGCGTATACGGGGTTGTGGGATCTCTCTTTCATGGTCTGCCGGCCGTGAGACGAGTCAGAAACCGTTGGTGTAGGCGAAGGACATGCGAAAGGTCCGGCGTAGAGGGTAAGACCCCCGTAGTCGAAACATCAACGGCTCGTTTGAGAGACACCCAAGTAGCACGGGGCCCGAGAAATCCCGTGTGAATCTGGCGGGACCACCCGTTAAGCCTAAATATTCCCTGGTGACCGATAGCGGATAGTACCGTGAGGGAATGGTGAAAAGTACCGCGGGAGCGGAGTGAAATAGTACCTGAAACCGTGTGCCTACAAGCCGTGGGAGCGTCGCTGTATCTGCTTGCACATACAGTCGTGACTGCGTGCCTTTTGAAGAATGAGCCTGCGAGTTTGCGGTGTGTTGCGAGGTTAACCCGTGTGGGGAAGCCGTAGCGAAAGCGAGTCCGAATAGGGCGATTCAGTAGCGCGCTCAAGACCCGAAGCGGAGTGATCTAGCCATGGGCAGGTTGAAGCGGAGGTAAGACTTCGTGGAGGACCGAACCCACCAGGGTTGAAAACCTGGGGGATGACCTGTGGTTAGGGGTGAAAGGCCAATCAAACTCCGTGATAGCTGGTTCTCCCCGAAATGCATTTAGGTGCAGCGTCGTGTGTTTCTTGCCGGAGGTAGAGCACTGGATAGGCGATGGGCCCTACCGGGTTACTGACCTTAGCCAAACTCCGAATGCCGGTAAGTGAGAGCACGGCAGTGAGACTGTGGGGGATAAGCTCCATGGTCGAGAGGGAAACAGCCCAGAGCATCGACTAAGGCCCCTAAGCGTACGCTAAGTGGGAAAGGATGTGGAGTCGCACAGACAACCAGGAGGTTGGCTTAGAAGCAGCCACCCTTGAAAGAGTGCGTAATAGCTCACTGGTCTAGTGATTCCGCGCCGACAATGTAGCGGGGCTCAAGCGTACCGCCGAAGTCGTGTCATTCCAGCACATACGCCCAACGGCGGCTGGGATGGGTAGGGGAGCGTCGTGTGCCGGGTGAAGCTGCAGCGGAAGCTAGTGGTGGACGGTTCACGAGTGAGAATGCAGGCATGAGTAGCGATACACACGTGGGAAACGTGTGCGCCGATTGACTAAGGGTTCCTGGGTCAAGCTGATCTGCCCAGGGTAAGTCGGGACCTAAGGCGAGGCCGACAGGCGTAGTCGATGGATAACCGGTTGATATTCCGGTACCCGCTGTGAAGCGTCAAACATTGAACCAGGCGATGCTAAGTCCGTGAAGCCGCCCCGGAGCCTTCGGGCAAGGGGGAGTGGTGGAGCCGACGGACCAGACCTGCAGTAGGTGAGTGATGGGGTGACGCAGGAAGGTAGTCCATCCCGGGCGGTGGTTGTCCCGGGGTAAGGGTGTAGGCCGTGTGATAGGTAAATCCGTCACACATTAGGGCTGAGACCTGATGCCGAGCCGATTGTGGTGAAGTGGATGATCCTATGCTGTCGAGAAAAGCCTCTAGCGAGTTTCATGGCGGCCCGTACCCTAAACCGACTCAGGTGGTCAGGTAGAGAATACCGAGGCGTTCGGGTGAACTATGGTTAAGGAACTCGGCAAAATGCCCCCGTAACTTCGGGAGAAGGGGGGCCATCACTGGTGAGGAGACTTGCTCTCCGAGCTGGGGGTGGCCGCAGAGACCAGCGAGAAGCGACTGTTTACTAAAAACACAGGTCCGTGCGAAGCCGTAAGGCGATGTATACGGACTGACGCCTGCCCGGTGCTGGAACGTTAAGGGGACCGGTTAGTCACATTTCGGTGTGGCGAAGCTGAGAACTTAAGCGCCAGTAAACGGCGGTGGTAACTATAACCATCCTAAGGTAGCGAAATTCCTTGTCGGGTAAGTTCCGACCTGCACGAATGGCGTAACGACTTCTCGACTGTCTCAACCATAGGCCCGGTGAAATTGCACTACGAGTAAAGATGCTCGTTTCGCGCAGCAGGACGGAAAGACCCCGGGACCTTTACTATAGTTTGATATTGGTGTTCGGTTCGGCTTGTGTAGGATAGCTGGGAGACTGTGAAGCGGGCACGCCAGTGTTTGTGGAGTCGTCGTTGAAATACCAGTCTGGTCGTGCTGGATGTCTAACCTGGGTCCGTGATCCGGATCAGGGACAGTGTCTGATGGGTAGTTTAACTGGGGCGGTTGCCTCCTAAAGAGTAACGGAGGCGCCCAAAGGTTCCCTCAGCCTGGTTGGCAATCAGGTGTTGAGTGTAAGTGCACAAGGGAGCTTGACTGTGAGACCGACGGGTCGAGCAGGGACGAAAGTCGGGACTAGTGATCCGGCGGTGGCTTGTGGAAGCGCCGTCGCTCAACGGATAAAAGGTACCCCGGGGATAACAGGCTGATCTTCCCCAAGAGTCCATATCGACGGGATGGTTTGGCACCTCGATGTCGGCTCGTCGCATCCTGGGGCTGGAGTCGGTCCCAAGGGTTGGGCTGTTCGCCCATTAAAGCGGTACGCGAGCTGGGTTTAGAACGTCGTGAGACAGTTCGGTCCCTATCCGCTGCGCGCGCAGGAACATTGAGAAGGGCTGTCCCTAGTACGAGAGGACCGGGACGGACGAACCTCTGGTGTGCCAGTTGTCCTGCCAAGGGCATGGCTGGTTGGCTACGTTCGGGAGGGATAACCGCTGAAAGCATCTAAGCGGGAAGCCTGCTTCGAGATGAGTGTTCCCACCCACTAGATGGGGTAAGGCTCCCAGTAGACGACTGGGTTGATAGGCCAGATCTGGAAGCCCGGTAACGGGTGGAGGTGACTGGTACTAATAGGCCGAGGGCTTGTCCTCAGTTGCTCGCGTCCACTGTGTTGGTTCTGAAACCACGAACAACCCCATGCCCGGGGCCACCGGGTGTGGTGCGGTTGATATGTGTTTCACCGTGTTTCGGTGGTCATAGCGTGAGGGAAACGCCCGGTTACATTCCGAACCCGGAAGCTAAGCCTCACAGCGCCGATGGTACTGCAGGGGGGACCCTGTGGGAGAGTAGGACACCGCCGAACAAATATTGCGAAAAGCCCTGTACCGGGTTCACCGGTACAGGGCTTTTCTGCGTTTCAGAGTCGTCCGGTCATTTAGGGTCCAGTTATGCGCTACGACCTCGTCATCTTCGACAACGACGGTGTTCTCGTCGACAGTGAGTCGATTTCCAACACGCTTCTGGCCGCCTATCTCACCGAGCTCGGGCATCCGACCTCCTATGAGGACTCCCTCCGTGACTACATGGGGTCCGCCATGCACCGCGTACACGATCTGGTGGAGGAGCGGAGTGGGCGGCGGTTGCCGGACGACTTCGATGACGTCTTTCACGGGCGGGTGTTCGCTGCCTTCGAGCGGGAGCTGAAGCCGGTGGCCGGCGTGGTCGACGTACTGGAGAAGTTGAGGGCTGACGGAGTGCCGTACTGCGTGGCCTCCTCCGGGAGTCATGAGCGGATTCGGGTGGGGCATCGGACTACCGGGCTTGAGCGGTGGTTCGACGCCGGGCGGGTTTTCAGTGCCCAGGATGTGGGGCGGGGGAAGCCGGCGCCGGATCTGTTTCTCCATGCGGCGGAGCGCATGGGAGTGGCGGCTGACCGGTGTGTGGTGGTGGAGGACAGTCCGCTGGGGGTGCGGGCCGCTGTTGCCGCCGGGATGGACGTGCTGGGGTTCACCGCCATGACCCCTGCCGAGCGGCTGGTCGGGGCCACTCAACTCTTCGGCAGTATGGGCGAGTTGGCTGAGCTGGTCGTTTGAGGTTGGGCACGGGCGGCGGCTGACAATTGTCATCCCCGGATCTGGACGATCGTTTCTGTTGGCGGGGGCGGGGTGACCGCGAGGCTTGAGGCATGACAACAGTGATGACGAACTCGGCCGCCCTTCGCCGGAGCCTTCTGCCCTTGGTCCTCGATGTGGCGGTTCCCGTCGGGTCGTACTACGTGTTCAGGGACGGGCTCGGGATGAGTGCCGTCGCCGCACTCGGGTGGAGCAGTGCCGTTCCCGCGGTGCGGACCGGGTGGAGCGTGGTGCGGGGGCGGACGGTCAACGCGATGGCCGCGCTCATCCTCGCGGTCAATGTCGTGGGCGTGCTGCTCAGTTTTGTCGCCGGGGACGCTCGGCTGATGCTCCTGAAGGACAGCGGGGTCAGCAGTGTCGTCGGAATCGGAGTGCTGGTGTCGGTCCGCCTGGGACGGCCGATGATGACCGAGGGGATGAAGCCGTTCCTCATCAGGGGGGACGCCGAGCGCGACGCCGCCTGGCAGCGGTTGGCCGCCGGGTCCATGCCGTTCCGGCGGGCCGAGCGGACCTTCTCGGTGGTGTGGGGCGTTGCTCTGCTGGGGGAGTGCGTCGCGCGGATCGTGGGGGTGTACGTCCTCCCCGTCGACACCATGGTCTGGCTCGGCACCCTCGTGATGGTCGGGGCGATGCTGGGGGCCGTTCTCGTCGGCGGTGCGCTTGCCGTTGATCCCATGAAGGGGATGCTCCGCGATGAGGTCGCTCGGTATCGCGATCGTGGCAGCGACGCCGGCGTGGCTGGAATTGGCGCCGATTTCGGTACCCGTTGTGATGTGGTGATTACTCAACGTGCCTAGCGGGGTGTTGTTTCTGGGTGAGATCAAAGGTGAGCGGAATTCATCTTCCTGAGCATCTACCCACGAGTAAGCCGGGGCCCTACGCTCGCCGCCATGACAGATGTGCTGCGGCGCGGCAGGGCCTCGCTGGCGTTCAGCTTTTTCGCCCAGGGCGCCGCCTTCGCGCTGCTCGTGACACGGATCCCGGCCATTCAGGACCGGTACGGTATTTCCGACGCGCTGCTGCCCCTCTTCCTCGCCGCAGTGCCGGTGCTGGCCGGGGTCGGCAGTGTGTGCGCCGAGCAGTTGGTGAAGAGGGTGCCGCCCAGCCTCGTACTGAGGTGGTCGCAGCCCGTCGTACTCCTGGCGTTGCTCGGTGTCGGCGCCGGGGACCATGTGGCCGAGGTCGCGGTGGCGCTGGGGGCGTTCGGGCTGGCCGTCGGTGGGCTCGACGCCTCGATGAACATGCTCGGGGTGAGTCTGCAGCGGGCGTACGGGCGCAGCATCATGCTCGGGTTCCATGCGGCGTTCAGCCTGGGCGGGATCATCGGGGCCTCGCTGGCCTGGGTGGGTGCGCACTGGCATCTCGACCTCTTCGTGTCCTACCTGCCGGTGGTGGCCGTGATGTTGCCGCTCGCGCTGGTCGGAAGCCGGTGGTACGTCGATGCGCGGGACGGGGGCGGGGACGAGTCGAAGTCCGACTCGGTGCCGGGTGAGGCGCTCGGTGGAGGGGCCGGCTCTGGCGGTCTCGTCTTCAGGATGCTGCTGCCGCTGTGTCTGGTGATGACGTTCGCCTACATCGGGGACTCGACGGTCTCCAACTGGAGTGCGAAGTATCTGAAGGACGTGCTCGGGAGTTCGGAGCAGCTCGCCACCGTCCCGTACAACGTGTACATGGTCACCACGCTCATCGGGCGGACCATCGGGGACATCGGGGTGCGGAGGTTCGGGGCCGTGGCCGTAGTGCGGGCGGGGGCGCTGGTGGCGGCGCTCGGGTTCGGCGTGGTGGCCGTGGCGCCCGGGGCGTGGGTCGGGATGCTCGGGTTCACGTTGCTGGGGCTCGGGTTGTGTGTGATCGTGCCGCAGACCTTCGCCGCTGCCGGGCGGTTGTTCCCCGGGGCGTCGGATGCCGCCGTCGCGCGGCTCAACATCTTCAACTATGTGGGCTTCCTGGTCGGTTCGCCTCTGGTGGGGGCGCTGGGTGATCTGTGGAGCTACCGGGGGGCGATGCTCGTCCCGATGGTGTTGGTCCTGGTGACGTTGAGGTACGCGGGGTCGTTCGATCCTGGACCCGCCGGATACGGTGACGGGCATGAGCGGGCGCGCACAGCTGATGTGGGACGAGGCAGTAACGGGGTATGACTTCGGTCCGGACCACCCGATGGATCCGGTCCGGCTAGCCCTGACCCGGCGACTCGTCGACGCCTTCGGGCTCGACCGGGAAGTGGACGTGGTCTCGGCGAAGCCCGCCGGGGAGTCGACCCTGCGGCTGGTGCACCGTGAGGACTACATCGAGGCGGTCAAGGCGGCCTCCGCCGATCCGGGGGCGGCCGACCAGTCGTACGGGCTGGGGACCGTCGACGATCCCGCCTTCGCCGGGATGCACGAGGTGTCCGCGTTGATCGCCGGGCAGTCGGTGGGAGCCGCCGAGGCGGTGTGGCGCGGGGAGGCGCTGCACGCCGTCAACTTCGCGGGTGGCCTGCATCACGCGATGCCCGGGGGCGCGTCCGGGTTCTGCATCTACAACGACGCCTCGTTGGCCATCGCCCGGCTTCTGGAGCTGGGGGCCGAGCGGGTCGCTTACGTGGATGTGGACGTGCATCACGGGGACGGCGTCCAGGCGGCGTTCTGGGAGGACCCGCGGGTTCTGACGATCTCGCTGCACGAGCATCCGCGCACGCTGTTCCCGCAGACCGGGTGGCCCGAGGAGACCGGGGCGGCGGGCCCGGCGGAGGGAAGCGCGGCCAACGTCGCGCTGCCGGCCGGGACCGGGGACGCCGGGTGGCTGCGGGCCTTCCACGCGGTCGTGCCCGAGCTGATCGCCGACTTCCGGCCGCAGGTGATCGTCACCCAGCACGGGGCCGACACCCACTTCGAGGATCCGCTCGCGCATCTCGCCGTGTCGTTGGACGCGCAGCGGGCGGTGCAGGTCGCCTGTCACGACCTCGCGCACGAGTACGCCGACGGGAAGTGGATCGCCCTGGGCGGCGGCGGATACGCGGTGGTGGAGGTCGTACCTCGGTCCTGGACGCACCTGGTGGCGATCGCGGCGGGGCGGGCTGTCGAGCCCACGGCCGTGATCCCGGAGGGGTGGCGGCAGGAAGTGTTCGCGCGTACGCGGCAGTTGGCGCCCGCGCGGATGACGGACGGGCGGTGGCCGGTGTCCTACGCCGACTGGGAGTCGGGCTACGACCCCGCCGACCGGTTGGACCAGGCGGTCATCGCGGCACGCAAGGCGGTTTTCCCGTTGCGGGGGTTGCTGGCGTAGGTGGTGACGCCGGCTGTGGGTGCGCGGGGAGCCGACCCCGGCAGCCCTGGTCGCGGGCTCGGTGCCGGGGTCGATTCCTGTGCGGGACGCGCGCCGACGTCAGTTGCAGACGCCCGTGCCGGACCCCTGGACGCCGTTGATCGCGCCGAACCACTGGACGCAGTAGCCACGGGACGGGTAGTACACCGGGCCCGCGTAACTGAGGTACCTGTCGGCGTCCTGGACCGAGGTGGTCTCGTGGTCGGCGATGACATTGAGCTCGATGCGGATCTGGGTGCGGGGGCCGGTCGAGTTGCGGAGGGTCACCGCGCAGGTCTTGCCCTCGGCCTCGCTCCACGTCACGTAGATCCGGCCGACGCTGCCGACCGCCGTGGTGGCGACGGTCTTGTAGCCGGGGCCACAGAGGTCCTCGGCCCTCGAGTTCGACGCGGCGGACGCCGGCGCCGCGGTGGCGAACAGGCCGCCGAGGGCGGCGAGAGCGGTGACGGACGCGAGAGCGGCGGTGGTGGTGCTTCGGCGACGGGACAGCTTCATGGTGTTCCCCCTGTGATGACGGTCAACTGGCGCTCGGTGCGCACATGTTCTGAGACGGGAGAACCGCCGGAAGGGTTCTGGGTGTCTCGTCACTGTTCCGTCATGAGTGTCACCAGTGTCACGGCGGCCGTGAGTGAGAGGTGTGCGATTACGCCAACTGTGGGGTGTTCCCCGCATATTGGGCATCCGGGGCGGGTGGCTGCGCCACCATCGTTGACGTGTTGAGTGCCGGGGCGTTGCGTGCCCATCTCCTGGCCGCCCGTCTCGCCGGGCCCGTGGCCACCTCGCGGGAGGAGAGTCTGCGGAGTTATCGGCTTTTCGCCGCCCGTGATCCCCGGGTACTGATCGGACTCGATCCCGAATGGACTTGGCGGCAACGGGATCTGCTCGGGCTGATGGCCGACAAATGTGGGGTTTCGGCCGATCCGCAGTGCACCTCCGGATGTGATGTGATCGATCCGGAACGGACACTCGTGGCCCTCGATGCCTTCGCCGAGCGACTCTCCGCAGCCGTGCGACGCCGGGCTCCCGTACTTCTGGGGACCGGTCACCCGCACCGACTGCTCGGTTTCTACGCCGCGCTGGCGGACGCTCTGTCGGCGGCGGGATGTGCTGTCCTCACCCCGGCGCAGGGTAGCTCTGTCGACATAACGACCCGGTTCGGTCTACGCACGTACAACCTTGACTACGTACGAGGAGTCGCGCTCGTACGGGAACCGGGTGCTGGGGCCGCCGGGCGTGAGCCGGGCGCACACACGCACTCTCCCCTCCCGGTTCGGACGGCTCTGGCGGCCGCCGCCGAAGCCGGCGGGAGGCTCCCGGAGCTGGTGATCGGGGACCACGGATGGGTCTGCGGTGCAGGTCAACTGGGGTTCGAGGCCATTGGGCTGGCCGATACGGACGATCCCGCGCTCTTCGTCGGTGAGGCCGAGGGGCGCGTGTCCGTCGTCGTTCCACTTGATGACGCCGTGCGGTCTGATTACTACCGGCCGCTTACCCGCTACGTACTCAATCGAGCGTGTCTGTCACAGTAGGCCTGTGATGGGCATGCGATGGGTGCACCTCTTCCCCACTCGCATCACCCGCCCCTACATTGGGGAGTGAGCACGCAGCGACGAAGAGTCACCGGAAGGGGAAGCCGGTGGCCAGTCGAGTGCGGAAGGTTCAGGTGTGTCATGGCTGCAGCTGGCGAGAGGCCTCTGAACGAGGTTCAGTTCCTAACCGTGGCGGAAGTCGCCTCGGTGATGCGAGTGTCCAAGATGACCGTGTACCGATTGGTGCACAGCGGTCATCTGCCCGCGATCCGGGTGGGGCGGTCCTTCCGCGTCCCCGAGCAAGCGGTTCACGAGTACCTCCGCGAGAGCTATGTGGGGGTGGAGACAGCCTGACGGCGGTCGAGGGGGGCGGATGGGGACCCTCAAGGCTTTACCGGGTCCCCCCTGATCTCGTCTGATCTCCTCGATCGCCCTCGATTACGACCTCAGCGCTCGGACGGGTAGGCTGGCCCCTTGTAGGTCGTATGGGCCCATGGCGCCCAACGCCGAGTGATGAGAAGTGAGCGAGGGTAGTCGTGGGCTCTGTTATCAAGAAGCGGCGCAAGCGGATGGCCAAGAAGAAGCACCGCAAGCTGCTGAAGCGCACGCGCGTTCAGCGTCGCAACAAGAAGTAGTCGGTCCGATCGCGAGATCGGGACCGCCACTTCTCCGCGACGCTGCGAGAGCGCGAGCGTGAGTGTGAAGGCTGTGGCCCCCCACCGGTTTCCGGTGGGGGGCCACAGTCGTACTAGCTTGTGTGTACGACTGTGTGGCACATGGCTTGGTCTGATCGTATGTTCGGCATCCTCGTGACTTCATGCATCGGGCGGTCATCACAGCGCAACAACAACCCGCTAGGTTGGGCTGCACACGGGAAACACGGCTGGAAGGAAGGCGCTGATCTTGGGCAAGGTCGTGCTCGTGACCGGAGTGGCCCGTCAACTGGGGGGCCGGTTCGTACGACGGATCCAGCGTGACCCCCAGGTGGACCGGGTCATCGCGGTGGACGCGGTTCCCCCCGAGCACCATCTGGGCGGCGCCGACTTCATCCAGGCCGACATCCGGCAGCCCACCATCGCGCGGGTGCTCGCCGAGACGAACGCCGACACGGTCGTGCACCTGGACGTGACGGGCATCGCGCTGGGCACTGGCAGCCGGGTCACGGTCAAGGAGACCAACGTCATCGGCACCATGCAGCTGCTGGGTGCCTGTCAGAAGTCGCCCGCCGTGAAGCGGCTGGTCGTGAAGTCCAGTACGAACGTGTACGGCTCCGCGCCCCGGGATCCGGCGGTGTTCACCGAGACCACGTCGCCCAAGTCGCTGCCCAGCGGCGGCTTCGCCAAGGACGCGGTGGAGGTCGAGGGGTATGTGCGCGGGTTCGCGCGGCGCCGGCCCGACGTCGCCGTGGCTGTGCTGCGCTTCGCCAACATCCTGGGGCCGACGGCGGATTCGCCGCTCGCCCAGTACTTCGCGATGCCGGTCCTGCCGACCGTGTTCGGCTACGACCCCCGGCTCCAGTTCGTGCACGAGGACGACGTGATCGAGGTCCTGCGCCTCGCCTCGCACGAACCGGAGCGCGGAACGCTCAACAGCGGCACGTTCAACATCGCCGGCGACGGAGTCCTGCTGCTCTCGCAGTGCTCCCGGCGGCTCGGCCGTCCCACCATGCCGCTGCTGCTGCCCGCGGTCACCTGGGCCGGCTCACTGGTGCGTACGCTGGGCGTGACGGACTTCTCGCCCGAGCAGATCCGGCTGCTCACACACGGCCGGGTCGTGGCGACGAACCAGATGCGCGAGACTCTGGGCTATCAGCCGAAGTTCACGACCGCCGAGACGTTCGAGGACTTCGCGCGCGTCCGCGGTCCCGGTCTACTGCCGCCGGCGGCCCTCGCGCGGGTCGTCGACCGGATCGCCGCGCTGCCCTTCGTACCCTTCGCGGGCGGCGCCGCCCGCGACACGACCACCACCACAACTGTCACGACAGCTGGCGAAGCGACCTGACGGCGACAGCTCACCGACGCAGAGCGCCAACCGAGGAGCGCATCAACGATGGCGGATGCCAAGGTCATTCCGTTCGACGACGACAGGTCCCGCGCGGGCGCCGTCCCGCGGCCGTCGCGCCGCCGGAGCGCGGGCAGCGGCCGACGCAAAGGCGAATCGGCGGTGGTTCGCGAGGTCCAGCCCCTGCCGGGACGAGCCCGCCCGCAGGATGATGTTCAGGTGACACGAGAGCAACAGCCGCCCCAGGAGTCCCAGGACCAGCCCGGGCACCAGTCCCCGTCGCCCGCCTCCGACAGCGGTGGCATCGGCGGCCTTGAACGGCGTATCGCGGGCGGCCTGTCCTTCCTGCGGCGCCGGCTCACCGGGGACTACGAGGTCGACGACTTCGGCTACGACGCCGAACTCACCGACCAGGTTCTGATGTCTCTGGTGCGCCCGCTGTACGAGAAGTACTTCCGGGTCGAGGTCAAGGGCATCGAGAACATCCCGGCCGAGGGTGGCGCCCTGATCGTCGCCAACCACTCCGGGACGCTGCCGCTGGACGGCGTGATGATGCAGGTCGCCGTGCACGACAACCATCCGGCGGGCCGCCATCTCCGGCTGCTCGCGGCGGACCTGGTCTTCATGCTCCCGGTGGTCAACGAGCTGGCCCGCAAGGCCGGTCACACCCTGGCCTGTGCGGAGGACGCGGAACGGCTCCTGGGGCGCGGTGAACTGGTCGGTGTGATGCCGGAGGGCTTCAAGGGCATCGGCAAGCCGTTCAGCGAGCGGTACAAGCTGCAGCGTTTCGGGCGGGGTGGCTTCGTGTCGACGGCCCTGCGGCAGGGCGCGCCGATCATCCCGTGCTCGATCGTCGGGGCCGAGGAGATCTACCCGATGATCGGCAACGCGAAGACGCTGGCCCGGGTGCTTGGCTTCCCGTACTTCCCGATCACGCCGACCTTCCCGTTGCTGGGTCCGCTGGGCGCGATCCCGCTCCCCACGAAGTGGACGATCCAGTTCGGTGAGCCGATCCGCACGGACGGCTATTCACCGGAGGCGGCCGAGGACCCGATGTTGATGTTCAATCTGACGGACCAGGTCAGGGAACAGATCCAGCACACCCTGTACAAGTTGCTGGTGCAGCGGCGGTCGGTCTTCTTCTGACGCCGGTTCGTCTTCGGCCAGTGCTTGTACGTCGGTGGGGCGCCCTTCCTGCGAAGGGCGCCCCACCGACGTACAAGGGACTGCTCTAGCTCGCGTCCTCGCTGTCGATGCCCAGGCCGGGCAGGAGGCCCGGGAGGAGCGGCGGGAGCGTGACGTCGGGCTCGGTGATGGACGGGGTTGTCGTCGACGGGGACGCCGTGCCGCTGTTCTGCGGCGGGTCGAGGAGGTCCCCGGTGTTGCCGCCGAGGAGGCCGTCGCTGCCGGCGCCGGAGGCGGACGGCTTGGGGTTGCCGCTGCTGGAGCCGCGCCCGTCCGTGGAGTCGCCGCCGGTGTTGCTGGGCGCGGCCGACCGGTCGGAACCGGACGAGCTGGTGCTCGACCCCGGTCCGGAGCCCTGCCGTTGATCCCCGTTGTCGCCCCTTCCGCTTCCGCCGCTCGGGGAAGGAGGCTTCGGGAGCAGGGACTGGAGGGGGGCGACCTCTTGGTCTATGGCGTCGAAGACCGACGACACCTCCTGGCTCACATCCCCGAGTTGTACGGGAAGGCGGTCGCGCAGAGCGCCCCATGCCTCGCGGTGGGAGCGGGAGAAGGTGTCCAGGGCCTGGATGGGGCCCAGGGAGTCGGGGTCGCGCTGGTAGGCCTCGTGCAGCAGACGGTGGCCCTCCGAGACGTCGTGCCGCATACCGGAGAGGGCACGGCGGATCTCGCCGAGCGACTCGTGGTCGAGCTGACCGGCGCGGTCGCGCTCCATCAGCCGGCGGGCCTCGTTGAGCCGCGTCGAGGCCTGGTCGAGGTAGACCTGACCGCGTTCGCTGTCGCCGTCGGCCAGGTAGTTGAGCTTGATGTCCTCGATGCCGCGCTTGAGGCCGTACAGCGAGTCACCGGGCAGGGCGTCGGAACTGGCAGCGGCGACACCGCCGAAGGCTCCGGCGGCCACACCCACGCTGAGTCCGCCGGCGGCGAGACCCTTCGTCAGCCGTGTACGGGGTCGCAACTTCCCCAGCCCGCTCGCCCGGTGAGCGCCCTTGGCCCGGGAGCGCTGCTCGGGCACCAAAGGGTTCGCCGCCTCGCCTCCCGGCACCGTGCCGTCCCGCAGCATGGCCTCCATCGCGGCCACCAGCTGGGCCCGGTGGACGACCTTGACCGCGGGGTCGAGCACTGGCTTGGGCAGCTCGCCGAGACCGGTCGCGAGGGCCACCAGTCGGTTCGGTTCGGTCCGTTCCGCCCGGTGGTCCGCCTGGTGGTCCGCCCGTTCCGCGGCAGCCGGGGCCGGTTCCGGTGCGGTGTCCGGTGCCGGTCCTTCGGGCTGCTCGGCCGCCGAGTCCCGGTCGGACAGCTCCTCCAGGGCCTGGGCGAAGGCGTTCGCCCGCCGGTGCGCCGAAACGTTCGCGATCACTGGCGGCACCTCCTCTCGTCATGACGGTCGGCTCCCCAGGGGGTCCTGAGGGTTGCACATCCCTGACCACATCCACTCGATCGGGTGATCGGAGACGGCCAGGGAGTGACCACAGGGAGCCTGTATCCCGCACAACGAGTGGCGCGGCACTTGGGTTACGGACGGCGGATGATCGGACCGCGAACTCAACGGACTTTCACGGAAGGTGAGTTGGCGGTCGCTGAGTGTGCGGTCCCTGGGCGGGTGAAACAGGCCGAGTCCGCAGTGCGGTCCGGGGAGCGGCGTGGGTCTGCGCCCGGTGGATCTTCGGGCGCGGGTGCGGCGCGGGGGTGTGCCGGTGTGGGCGTGCGCGGAGTACCTCGTACGGTGCTCAGCGCGCGTCTTCCGGGAGGAGCCGGGCGAGTGTGCGGACGGCGCGGTACTGGAGGGTCTTGATGGCACCCTCGTTCTTGCCCATCACGCGCGCGGTCTCGGCGACGGACAGCCCCTGGAGGAAGCGCAGTGTCACGCACTCCTGCTGCTGGGGGTTGAGGCGTTTCACGGCGTCGAGGAGAGCGGCGTTCGAGAGGGACTCCAGGACGGAGTCCTCCGGTGAACGCTCGACCTCGTTGGCGTCCAGCATCTCGCCCGTGGTCACTTCGAGTCGGAAACGGCTGGACTTGAAGTGGTCGGCGACGAGGTTGCGGGCGATGGTGACGAGCCAGGCGCCGAAGTCACGGCCCTGCCAGGTGAAGGTTCCGATGCGGCGCAGGGCGCGCAGGAACGTCTCGCTCGTCAGGTCCTCCGCGGTGGCCTTTCCGCCCACCCGGTAGTAGATGTACCGGTACACAGTGTCGCTGTACTGGTCGTAGAGGCGGCCGAAGGCGTCGGCCTCACCGGCCTGGGCACGCTCGACAAGGTCCATCATGCGGGCGCTGTCACTGTCCGCGGCGGGGCGGCGAGGAGCGGCGGCGCCGGCCGCGCGTCCTCGTCTGCCGACCGCGGCGGTTCCGTCGGCCAGTGCGTAGCACGGGCCGAGTGGTGCGGCGGTGGCGAATGCGGGTGCGGCGTACGCGGTGGGGACGAAGCCGCGCAACAGGTCTAGGACCGTTGCGCGCAGCGTAGCCAGGCCCGAGGCGTCAACCCCGACGTGTGGGTACACGGGACTCCCAGAGGCAGAGCTTCCATCACGTGCAGTGCGGGACCTTTCACCCGTCGTAGCGACGGAGGGGTACCGGTTTGCGTCTGAGGAGAATAACGCTTCGTACAGGCACTGCTACACCCGGTTGCTCAAATCATCGATTACGTCGCTTCTGTTACCTATTGGCGCCCGTTCAAGTGCCGCAAAGTGACAGGTTGTTGATCGATTGAGGCCGAGTTGAGCTCCGCTCAGGGCGTGTTGTGGCTGTGTACGGCCAACGGGACTGGTGGAGGGGTTACGGGGGTAATCCGGGGCGAATGATTGTTTCTCGGCCCTGAAGGGGTCTCGGGGGTCAGCGGCGGCGGCGGTGGAGGGCGATGGCTGCCGCTGTGCCGCCGGCCACCGCTCCTACGCCGGCTGCCGCCGGGATGCCGACCTTCGCCGCCTTGCGGGCGGTGCGGTAGTCCCGCAGACGCCAGTCCAGTTGGCGGGCGTGTTTGCGGAGCTTGGCGTCCGGGTTGATCGCGTAGGGGTGGCCCACCAGGGAGAGCATGGGGATGTCGTTGTGCGAGTCGCTGTACGCCGCGCAACGGGTCAGGTCCAGGTCCTCCGCCGTCGCCAGGGCGCGTACCGCCTCCGCCTTGGCCGGGCCGTGCAAGGGTTCGCCCACCAGCTTGCCCGTGTATACGCCGTCCACCGACTCCGCGACCGTGCCCAGGGCGCCGGTGAGGCCGAGGCGGCGGGCGATGACCGTGGCGATCTCCACCGGGGCCGCCGTCACCAGCCACACCTTCTGGCCCGCGTCCAGGTGTGCCTGGGCCAGCGCGCGCGTGCCCGGCCAGATGCGTTCGGCCATGTACTCGTCGTAGATCTCCTCGCCGATCGACATCAGTTCGGCGACACGGTGGCCCTTGACGATGGAGAGGGCGGAGTCCCGGGCGTCCTGCATGTGCTCGGGGTCCTCGATGCCGGCCAGCCTGAACCACGCCTGCTGCCAGGCGAATCGGTAGAGATCGCGGGACTCGAAGAACTTCCGTTTGTACAGGCCCCGGCCGAAGTGGAAGATCGCGGCGCCTTGCATCACGGTGTTGTCGAGGTCGAAGAAGGCGGCGGCCCTGACGTCACCGAGTACGGGGAACGCCGGTTCTTCGGCGTCGCCCGACAGTTCCGGCGCGGACGTCAGTTCCTCCAGCTCCTGGGAGGATTTGCGCGCTGCCTCCGCAGAGGCCTCGCCTGCCAACACGCTCCGCGCCGTGGCGGAGCGCCTACGGGGAGTGAGCCATCCGAGAGCGGCCATGGCGTGAGCATAGCCAGTTTGTTCGGTGCTTCCGGAGTCGAGAGGTTTGGAGGTTGTGAACTCTCCGCGACCGCACAGTTAAAGGACCGGTCCGGGTCCCGCTCCGGGAGGCCGGACAGCTCCCTGGCCGGGGCGGGACAATGGGCGCATGAGTCCCCTCTTTCGGCGCAGCGACCGTCGTACGCCACAGTCCCGGCTCGTCACTCTGATCCGGAAGCCCGGTTGTCATTTGTGTGATGACGCACAGGGAGTTGTCGAGAAGGTGTGTGCCGATCTCGGGGTGCCGTGGGAACAGAAGGACATCACTCAGGACGAAGAACTCAACCGTGAGTACTGGGAACAGATCCCTGTCGTGCTCATCGACGGCGCCCAGCACACGTTCTGGCGTGTCAGCGAAGAACGTCTTCGCAAAGCCCTCACATAGATTCCCGATGGATTACCGAGTGGTCGAGTTCTGACCAAGTGCTGACCGGGCAGTCCAAGTGGTCCGGAAAGTCGCCTAGGATCGAGTGCGGTTCAGATCTCGGGGGCGGGATTCATGAGGAGTGTGTGAGGTTTTGCCCCCGAACGGTGCCTGTGACGGCGAGGGACAACGGTGCTTGTGCGCCGGTTCCATACGCGTGCGACGGGTGTGCGTGACCCCGGTCACGTTGGGCGGGCAAAACGGACACCATCTTTGTGCACGCGTTCACAAAGACATAACCTGCATTCGACGGGGCGGTCCAGGAACGTGTGACCGCCTGCAGCCCCGCGCTACCCGCAGGAGCACCGTGGCAACTGGCCGAACTCACCGAACGGCGACCCGCAGCCGAGGGATTCCCGAGGCCACCGTCGCCAGGCTTCCGCTGTACCTCCGTGCGCTGACCGGACTGTCGGAGCGCTCGGTACCCACGGTCTCCTCCGAGGAACTGGCCGCCGCCGCGGGCGTCAACTCCGCGAAGCTGCGCAAGGACTTCTCCTACCTGGGCTCCTATGGGACGCGTGGCGTGGGGTACGACGTCGAGTATCTCGTCTATCAGATCTCGCGTGAGCTGGGGCTGACCCAGGACTGGCCGGTTGTGATCGTCGGTATCGGTAATCTCGGCGCCGCCCTCGCGAACTACGGCGGCTTCGCCTCCCGTGGATTCCGGGTGGCCGCTCTCATCGACGCCGATCCCGACATGGCGGGAAAGCCCGTCGCCGGTATTCCGGTGCAGCACTCGGACGATCTGGAAAGGATCATCGCGGACAACGGCGTGTCCATTGGCGTTATCGCCACCCCCGCCGGTGCCGCCCAGCCCGTGTGCGACCGGCTCGTCGCCGCCGGTGTGACCTCCATTCTCAACTTCGCGCCCACCGTGCTGACCGTCCCGGACGGTGTCGACGTACGCAAGGTCGATCTCAGCATCGAGCTGCAGATCCTCGCCTTCCACGAGCAGCGCAAGGCGGGCGAGGAGGCCGACGCCGCAGCTGCCGCCGCCGACGCGGTGGCGGCCGACGCCGCCCCGGTGGTCGCGGCCAAGGTGCGGGGCCGCAGTGGTGGTCGTGGCAAAGGACCTGACGGGGACGTTCCCGCCGTGATGCCGGCATGAGTCTCCTCGTCGTCGGGCTGAGCCACCGCAGTGCTCCCGTGAGTGTCCTCGAACGCGCCGCGCTGTCCCAGGACGCGCAGATCAAGTTGCTTCAGGACACCGTCGCCGCCGAGCCGGCCGCCGAGGCCGCGCTGCTCGCCACCTGCAACCGCATCGAGCTGTACGCGGACGTGGACAAGTTCCACGCGGGTGTCGCCGAGCTGTCCACGCTGCTCGCCCAGCACAGCGGGGTCGGCCTGGACGAGCTCACCCCGTATTTGTACGTGCACTACGAGGACCGGGCCGTCCACCACCTGTTCTCCGTCGCCTGCGGGCTCGACTCCATGGTCGTAGGCGAGGGGCAGGTCCTCGGGCAGATCAAGGACTCGCTCGCTCTCGCGCAGGATCTGCACTCCGCCGGCCGGCTGCTGAACGACCTGTTCCAGCAGGCCCTGCGGGTCGGCAAGCGCGCTCACTCGGAGACCGGCATCGACCGGGCCGGACAGTCCCTGGTCACCTTCGGGCTCCAGCAGCTGGCCGGGGGGAAGGTAACCGGGGCTTCCGTGGAAGCCTGGGCCGCGGGCAGGAAAGCCCTGGTGATCGGTGCCGGGTCCATGTCCTCGCTGGCCGCCGCCACGCTCGCGCGCCTCGGGGTCGCCGAGATCGTCGTCGCCAACCGGACCCCGGACCGCGCCGAGCGGCTCGCGCAGATCATCAACGAGAACAGCGAGAACAGCCAGTACGAGGGCTCCGACGGTGACGAGGGCGGCGTGCCGTCCGTGTCCGCCCGCGCGGTTCCGATGGAATCGGTGCCGTTCGAGCTGACACGTGCCGATATAGCCGTTTCCTGTACCGGCGCGACCGGGCTGGTCCTGACCGCCGAGATCATCGCGGCGGCCGTCGAGGGCCGGGTACCGGCGGACGAGGCCGGACCGGCCCCTCGTACGACCGCGACGGGCGACGTACGCGGAGTCCTGCCGCCCACCAGCATCGGCACCGACGACGGCTGTCCGCTGGACCTGTCCGCCGTACAGAACGGGCAGGCCGGGCAGGCTGTGCAGGAGTCGGCCGGGTTCTCGGTGATGGGCGAGGCCGCCGTCGCCGGGATGGACGCGGCGACGCTGGAACAGCACGCGGCCTGGGTCGACAACGGCACCGTCGGCCGACGGGACCCCGCTCGTCGTACGCCCGACGACGACCGTGAACTGATCGCCGCGCTCGCCCTGACCGCCGCCACCCTCGGGCGGATTCCCGAGCAGCGCCGCCCCGAGACGCCGGCCGGTGCGGCGCGGCCCCCGGCCGTGCTCTCGCTGCTCGACCTGGCGATGCCCCGGGACGTCGACGCCGCCGCGCACCGGCTGGCCGGGGTGCGGCTGGTGGACATCGAGTCGCTGGCCGAGGCCTCGGCGGACGTCCCGATGGCGGCCGACGTGGACCAGGTCCGGCGGATCGTCGCCGACGAGGTCGCGGCCTTCGGGGCCGCCCTGCGGGCCGCGCACATCACCCCCACCGTCGTCGCGCTGCGCGCCATGGCCGCCGATGTCGTCGCCGGTGAGATCGCCCGGCTCGACGGGCGGCTGCCCGGGCTCGACGAGAAGCACCGGGCCGAGATCACACAGACCGTGCGGCGCGTGGTCGACAAACTGCTGCACGCGCCGACCGTACGGGTCAAGCAGCTCGCGGCCGAGCCCGGCGGCGCCGGGTACGCGGACGCGCTGCGCACCCTGTTCGACCTCGACCAGGAGACGGTCGACGGTGTATCCCGTTGGGCGGATCGGGCGGACAACGATGACGACCACGCCGAGAGCCGAGGGCGAGCATGAGTGAGCCAGTACAAGGGGCGCTGAGACTTGGGACCAGGCGAAGTCAACTCGCCCTGGCCCAGTCCGGACAGGTCGCCGACGCCGTGCACCGGCTGACCGGGCGTCCCGTCGAGCTCGTCGAGATCACGACGTACGGCGACGTGTCCCGCGAGGACCTCGCCCAGATCGGCGGCACCGGCGTCTTCGTGACCGCCCTGCGGGATGCGTTGCTGCGCGGGGAGGTCGACTTCGCGGTGCACTCGCTGAAGGACCTGCCGACCGCGCAGCCCGACGACCTGGTGCTGGCCGCCGTACCCGAGCGCGAGGATCCGCGTGACGTACTGGTGGCGCGCGACGAGCTGAAGTTCACCGACCTGCCGCGCGGCGCGCGGGTCGGGACGGGCTCGACGCGGCGCACGGCCCAGCTGAACTCGTACGCACGCGCCCACGACCTGGACATCGAGGTCGTACCGGTCCGGGGGAACGTCGACACCCGGATCGGGTTCGTGCGCAGTGGTGAGCTGGATGCGGTGGTGCTGGCCGCGGCCGGCCTCAACCGCATCGGGCGCGCCGACGAGGTGACCGACTTCCTGTCGGTCGACATGGTTCTGCCTGCCCCTGGCCAAGGGGCCCTGGCGATCGAGTGCAGAGCGGGGAACACCTCCCACGACTCTGACCTGATCGCGGCACTCGGCGAGCTCGACGACCCGGACACCCGGGCCGCCGTGACCGCCGAACGGTCACTGCTCGCCGCCCTGGAGGCCGGTTGCAGCGCCCCTGTGGGCGCGCTGGCCGACCTGCTGGCCGACGGGCAGATTGTCAAGGAGATGCGCCTGCGCGGCGTCGTCGGCACGACCGACGGCTCGACGCTGGTGCAGCTGTCCACCACCGGTCCCGTGCCCGAGACGTACGACCAAGCAATGGCGCTCGGCCGTGAACTCGCAGCCGAGATGCTTGCCAAGGGCGCGGCCGGTCTGATGGGGGAGCGAGCACAGTGAGCCCCACCAACCTTCCCGCCGGTCCGGACCATGGGCACGTCACCTTTCTCGGTGCCGGACCCGGGGATCCGGGACTACTGACTCTGCGCGCCGTCGAGGCGCTGGCGAACGCGGACGTACTGGTCGCCGAGCACGAGGTGCTCGACGTCGTACGCGCGCACGCCAGACAAGGCGTTGCCGAGCTCAACACCGAATTGGACACGCCTATTGGCAGCACGTATCCAGGCACAGGCACGCCTCAACTAACGGTTGTTGACGGCGCGTCAACAACCGCTGGTGTACCCGCTGTGCGGGATGCCGCACATCTTGTCATGGAGGCCGCACGGGGCGGCAGGCGGGTCGTGCGTGCGGTGTCCGGGGATCCCGGGCTCGACGCGTACGCCGCCGAGGAGATGCTGGCGTGCGTTCGCGCCGGCGTTCCGTTCGAGGTGGTCCCGGGTGTCGCGGCTGCCGTGGGCGTGCCCGCGTACGCGGGTGTGCCGCTGCGGGACGCGCAGGGCGCGGACGTCCGGTTCGTGGACGCCCGTACGGCGTCGGACCGCTGCTGGACCGAGGTCGGGGCTTCCGACGGGACGGTCGTCGTCTCGACGACGCTCGACTCGGTGGCCGCGGCGGCGGCCGAGCTGGTCGCGGCCGGGCGCAAGCCGGACACTCCGCTGACCGTGACGATCGCCGGGACCACGACGCGTCAGCGGACCTGGTCGGCCACGCTGGGGACCATCGCCCAGACGTTCAAGCAGGGCAAGGTCCTGCCGTCGCCCGACGGTGGCCGGCCCGTGATAGCCGTGGTCGGTGAGCGGTTCGCCGCCGCTCAGCGCGAGCAGCTGTCGTGGTTCGAGAACAAGCCGCTGTTCGGTTGGCGGGTGCTGGTGCCGCGTACGAAGGAGCAGTCGGCGTCGCTCTCCGACCAGCTGCGGTCCTACGGGGCAGTGCCGCACGAGGTGCCGACGATCGCCGTCGAGCCGCCGCGGACTCCGCAGCAGATGGAGCGGGCGGTCAAGGGCCTGGTCACGGGCCGTTATGAGTGGATCGCCTTCACTTCGGTGAACGCGGTCAAGGCCGTGCGGGAGAAGTTCGAGGAGTACGGGCTCGACGCCCGTGCCTTCGCCGGGATCAAGGTCGCCGCGGTGGGCGAGCAGACCGCCAAGGCGCTGGTCGCCTTCGGTGTGAAGCCCGATCTGGTGCCGAGCGGGGAGCAGTCCGCTGCCGGCTTGCTGGACGACTGGCCTCCCTACGACCCGGTCTTCGATCCGATCGACCGCGTTTTCCTGCCTCGGGCGGACATCGCCACGGAGACGTTGGTCGCCGGGCTGATCGAGCTGGGCTGGGAGGTCGACGACGTCACGGCCTACCGGACGGTGCGGGCCTCGCCGCCGCCGCAGGAGACCCGGGAGGCGATCAAGGGGGGCGGCTTCGACGCCGTTCTCTTCACGTCGTCGTCCACCGTGAGGAACCTGGTGGGGATCGCGGGCAAGCCTCACAACGTGACGGTGATCGCGTGTATCGGGCCGGCCACGGCGAAGACCGCCGAGGAGCATGGGCTGCGGGTCGATGTCATGGCTCCGGAGCCGTCCGTGCACAAGTTGGCGGAGGCGTTGGCGGACTTCGGGCTGCGGCGGAGGGCTTCCGCTGTGGAGTCGGGGGATCCGGTTACCCGGCCGAGTGAGCGGCGGCCCGGGGCTCGGCGTCGGCGCACGACGTAGTGGGGGTGGGGTGGCGGTGGGTTGTTCTCGCCCCCGCCGCCCCTACCCGTCCCATCCTCGGGGGCTGCGCCCCCGAACCCCCTTTCGCGCTGAAGGCGCTCGTCCTCAAACGCCGGACGGGCCGGAAGTGCGGCCGGTGCTGAAGAGTGCCTGCCGACGTCGCGTCGGCAAAGGTGGGGGTGGGGCGGGCGTAGCGTGTCGGTATGTCGAAGTACGGATCCTTTCCCGGTGCGCGTCCTCGGCGGCTGCGTACCTCGCCCGTCATGCGGCGCATGGTCGCCGAGACGAGACTGCACCCCGCCGACTTCATCCTCCCCGCCTTCGTGCGGGAAGGCGTGAGCGAGCCCGTTCCGATCTCCGCCATGCCGGGGGTCGTCCAGCACACCCGGGACAGCCTGAAGAAGGCAGCCGTGGACGCCGTGGCGGCCGGGGTCTCCGGGATCATGCTCTTCGGGGTGCCCGAGGAGGGCAAGAAGGACGCCCTCGGGACCCCCGGTACCGACCCGGACGGGATTCTCCAGGTCGCCATCCGTGATGTGCGGGCCGAGGTGGGGGACGAGCTGCTCGTCATGTCCGACCTCTGTCTCGACGAGACCACCGATCACGGGCACTGCGGGGTACTGGACGCGGAAGGGCGCGTCGACAACGACGCCACCCTGGAGCGGTACGCCGAGATGGCCCAGGTGCAGGCCGACGCCGGGGCCCATGTCGTGGGCCCCAGCGGGATGATGGACGGGCAGATCGGGGTCGTCCGGGATGCCCTCGACCAGATCGGGCGCGAGGACGTCGCCATCCTCGCCTACACCGCCAAGTACTCGTCCGCCTTCTACGGGCCCTTCCGGGAAGCCGTCGGTTCCTCGCTGAAGGGGGACCGGAAGACGTATCAGCAGGACCCCGCCAATGTCCGGGAGTCGCTGCGGGAGCTGGCGCTCGACCTGGAGGAGGGCGCCGACATCGTCATGGTGAAGCCGGCCGGGCCCTACCTCGACATCCTCGCCCGGGTCGCCGACGCCGTGGACGTGCCCGTCGCCGCGTATCAGATCTCCGGCGAGTACTCGATGATCGAGGCCGCGGCGGAGAAGGGCTGGGTCGACCGGGAGCGGGCCATCCTGGAGACCCTGACCGGGATCAAGCGCGCCGGCGCGCAGAACATCCTCACCTACTGGGCCACCGAGGCTGCCCGCATGCTGTGAGTCCGGGGCTGGGGGTGAGGGTCCGGTTGCGTCCGGTGGGCTTTGGCCGATGCCGATGACGGGCCCTCGTCCCGTACGCCCTGGCCGTCCTCGCACGCCGTGAGTGTGGTGAGCGCGACGAGCGCGACCGCCGTGGCGGCGAACAGGCGCGTACGGGAGGTGCGTACGGACATGGGCGTGCCCTTTCGGAGGGGAAGGGGAGGGGTGACGGTGCCGTTCGGCTGGCAACAGCTTGTGCCGTGATCCGTCCCAGCACCATGTTTCGTGGTGAATCCGGGACGCCGGTCCATGGACCGGCGTGCTGACCTGCGGGGATGATGTCCGGTTCCGGAACGGTCCGGGACGGCGCGAGCGGACTCCGGGACGGCCCGGCGGTCGATTTTCGATTTTCGAATATCAACTGCGGTCGGCGGCTAGGTTGTTGTCCGTCGAAGTTGAAGAGGTTTGGACATCAGGCTCCCCAGGGAGAGGCCACATGAGCGGCGATGCTCTCAGTCAGGACCCCGCCGAGCTGAGAAGGAGGATCGACACCACCAAGGCCCACCCGGCCCGGGTCTACGACGTCTTCCTCGGCGGCAAGGACAACTACCCGGCCGACCGCAACGCGGCCGCCGCGGCGCTCGCCGCCAATCCGCGCGGCTACCTGGACGTCCGGCACAACCGGGACTTCATGCGCCGCGCCGTCACCACCCTGGCGGCGGAGGAGGGCATCCGGCAGTTCCTCGACATCGGTACCGGCCTGCCCACGCAGGACAACGTCCACCAGATCGCCCAGCGCATCGCCCCGGACACCCGGGTCGTGTACGTCGACAACGACCCGATCGTGCTCGCCCACGCACGCGCCCTGCTCACCAGCGGGCCCGAGGGCCGTACCGACTACATCGACGCCGACCTGGCCGACCCGGCCCAGATCCTCGAACACGCCCGCAAGACCCTCGACTTCGACCAGCCGATCGCGCTCGTCCTCGCGGCTGTCCTGCACTTCGTGGCGGAGCCGGAGGCGTACGACATCGTGCGCGAGCTGGTCGACGCGCTGCCGTCCGGCAGCCGGCTCGTCCTCAGCCACCTCACCGAGGACCTGAACCCCGAGAACATCCGCGCGGTCCAACGGACGTACACCGAGCGCGGGTTCACCTTCGTGCTCCGCTCCAGGGCCGAGGTGGAACGCTTCTTCGAGGAGAACGGGCTCACCCTCGACGAGCCGGGTGTCGTGCCCGCCCACCACTGGCGTCCGGACGGCGGCGCGCCGGTCCCGGAGCAGGTCGAGGCCGCGTACTTCGACTCCCTGGACGACATCGAGAAGGTCCGCTACCGCGACATCAACGACGTCACGGACGCGGACATCAACGTGTACGGGGCGAGTGGCCGCAAGGGCTGAACGCGGTGCGGGCGTCCGCATCGTGAAAAGCGGTTGTAGGCGGCACGCACTTCCCTAGGGTGTGGGCAGGAGCCGTATCGCCCGCCCGAAGGAGCCGCACATGACCGCCCCCGCAGCATCAGTGCCACTCGCCTCCCCCTCCGACTCCGCCGCCGCTTCCGTGCCCGCCCTCGCCGCGCGGGCACGGACGGTCGGTGGGTCGGCCGTACGGGACATCCTGGCCGTCATCGCGCGGCCCGAGGTGATCAACTTCGCGGGCGGGCTGCCCGCACCGGAGTTGTTCGACTCGGAGGGTGTGGCCGCCGCGTTCCGCGACGTGTTCGCGGACACGCCCGCGCGGGCCCTGCAGTACGCCACGACCGAGGGTGAGCCGGCCCTGCGCGAGGCGCTCGCACTCCGGCACACCCGACGCGGCCTGCCCACCGACGCGGACGACCTGCTCGTCACCACCGGTTCCCAGCAGGCGCTGTCGCTGCTCGCCACCGCGCTGCTCGACCCCGGGGATGTCGTCCTCGTCGAAAGCCCCTGCTATCTCGCGGCACTTCAGGTGTTCGGGCTGGCCGGCGCTCGGGTGATCGCCGTACCCGAGGACGAGGACGGGGTCGACGCCGGAGTGCTGGAGGAGCTGGTCGTCAGGCACCGGCCCAAGCTGCTCTACACCGTGCCCAACTTCCGGAACCCGACCGGCCAGACGATGCCGGGCGAGCGCCGGGCCGCCGTGGCGGAGGTCGCCGCGCGGCTCGGGCTGTGGATCGTCGAGGACGATCCGTACGGCGAGCTGCGCTTCGAGGGCGATCGGGTGCCGTGGATCGCGTCCTGCCCGGGTGCGGAGGATCGTACGGTCCTGCTCGGCTCCTTCTCCAAGGTCATGGCGCCGGGGCTGCGGCTGGGCTGGCTGCGGGCACCGGCGGAGCTGCTGCGCGCGTGCGTTGTCGCCAAGCAGGCCGCCGACCTGCACACCCCGACCGTCAACCAGCTCGCCGCCGCCCGGTACCTGGCCGACCGTGACCTCGACGCCCATGTGCGGCGCGTGGCCCGCGTCTACGGGGAGCGGCGCGCCGCCATGCTCGACGGCATCGGGGACGCGCTCCCGGAGGGCTCGACCTGGACCCGTCCCGAGGGCGGCATGTTCCTCTGGGCCCGCCTTCCGGCGTCGTACGACACCACCGCCCTGCTCCGTGGGGTGGTGGAGCGGGGCGTCGCGTACGTGCCGGGGGCGTCCTTCTACGCGGGCGAGGTGGGAGGGGCTGAGCGGGCGACGATGCGGTTGTGCTTTGTCACTCAGACCCCGGAGGAGATCGGGGAGGGGCTTCGGCGGTTGGGGGCGGGGTTGCGGTAGCGCTCCGCTGGTTGGGGGGCTGGATACGCGGTTCGTCGGCTGCGGGCCGGTGGGGGCTGGTCGCGCCCGCGCGGCGGAGCCGCATGTCGACACAGCCCCGCGCCCCTGTCAGGGCGTGGTCAGTCCCACCAGAAGGACCAGGTCTGCTTGGCCAGCAGTTCGTGTTCGGCGTATGCGCGCAGGGTGGTGTGGGTGCCCTGCGTGATGTTGTCCGGGCAGAACGCGAAGTGTTCGGCGGCTATCGCTTCGGCCTCGGCGAGAGTGGTCGGCGGGGCGGCCACGGTCAGCACCAGCTGGTTGAAGGTGAGCGCCAGGACCCGTATGCCGAAGCGGTCCTCCCAGGAGCGGAGTACCGCGCAGAGGCGGGCCGTGTCGCTCTCGTAGTTCGCGGGGCCGGACCAGCCGATGGCGGCGGGGATGTCGGCTGAACGGCGGGCGGGGACGAGGGCGAGACGCGGTGCCTTGAAGGAGGAGCCGGGGGCGAGGAGCGAGTCGGCGAGTCGGGCGGCCAGGACGTCGGCGTCGGCCTGCTCGGTGTTGGTGGTGTTCAAGGTGGCTGGGGCCAGGCCGGGCCAGGTCTCGTCCTGTGCGGCGTACTCCTCCCAGAACCCGGTGAGGACCTCCTCGGCGTCGTGGTCCCCGGGGTAGGAGGTGTCGGCGGGCATCAACTCCCATTCCTGGGGCCCGCCTTGGCCGCCGCCCACCTCTATGACCACCGGGAGGAGCCCGGTGGGCCGACACGCGTCGTGGTGCGTGGTCCAGTCGCCCGGGGCCGAGGGCGCTTCGGCGTGCCAGAGGAGGGGCTCGTGCCACGGGCCCTCGTCCGTCGCGTCGATCAGCCTGCCGGCGGGGAGTGCGAGGCCGAGCGCGCTGCCGGTGGGGTCGGCCGTGAGGTGGGGCAGCGGGTTGGGAAGTGTCGCCATGTCGGTGACTGTAGGGCCTGCCACTGACAACGGGACCTGGCCCTGAGAACAGGCGCTGGGAGGCCTGTTGGGGCGGGCGGTGTCGGCAACGGTTCGAGATCGGTCCGGTGTCGGCATGGCCTCGAACGTGCGTCGGACTGGCGTAGAACTGGCAATGGATCGGCCATGGTTCGGTGGCCGGAGATGCTCCGTGCCCCGAACGGCCGGTTGGTGTGCCGTCGTTGTCGATGATCTTGCGTGGATCTGTCCTGAAATCGACGACCAGGACTCGTCTCGATTCCGTGTGGTGAGCAGCTTTCTGCCCGTTACCTGCAACGATTAACCCTATTGACGAGTTCCCGTCAGTCTCCGTAACTTCTCCCCTTGGCCTGATCCGCTCGGCGGGCCCACATCGTTCCCTGGGGGGATGCAATGAACTATTACCTCGACGTGCTCAAGAAGTACGTGGTGTTCAGCGGGCGTGCGCGCCGCAAGGAATACTGGATGTTCACGCTGTTCTCGTTGATCGTCGACGTCGTGCTGTTGGTCATCGACAGCTTCATCGGCGTGCAGATCCTCAGCGGTGTGTACGCCCTGGCCGTCTTCCTGCCCACCCTGGCTGTCACCGTGCGTCGACTGCACGACACGGGCCGCTCCGGCTGGTGGATCCTGTTCGGGATCATCCCGGTCGTCGGGTGGATCACGCTGCTGGTCTTCGTGTGCCTCGACGGCGAGCAGGGCGAGAACAGGTACGGTCACAACCCGAAGTTCGCCCCGACGCACATCTGAGGTTCGTACCGAGGGCATCGTCCCCGTGCCCTGGCCGCCCGGATTCTTCCGGGCGGCCTTCGTGTTGTGCGGGAGTTGCCCGGGGTCGACCGGCAGGCCTCAGCCGGCGAGCACCCTGCCCTGCTTCACGACATAGTGCGCCGGCTCGGAGCAGCCGATGGACGGCGTGACCAGCAGACTCACGGTGAGCGGCGCGGGCTCCGTGCTCGCGGTAGAGAACTCGCAGACGGCAACCTTGCCCGTGAGCGGGAACCAGAACCACCCGTCGGCTTCGCCCACGGTGACCCGGTCGGACTCCTTCCAGGCCCCGTCGGCGGTCTGCGTGTAGACCTGCAGTCGCACGGAGGCGGCGTACTCGTCCTGCGACGACCGCAGCGCGGTCAGCTTGATCTTGTAGTCGCTTCCCAGGACGGACGAGGCGATCAGCTTCGACTGACGTGGCGCGGTGACGGTGTTGGACGCTCCGGCGCTGCCGTCGGTGGTCCCGAGTGCGGCAGCCGTCAGGAGAGCGAGAACCGCGGTCGTGGTACGTCGGTTGCGTTTGCGGGCCAGGTTCATACGACCAGAATGTCCTCCGGCGGAGCACCCGGCGGGCCGACATGCGGAAAAGCGATAGAACGGCAGAAGCCGGACACCTGTTCTCGGGTGTCCGGCTTCAGGCGCTTCAGCGCTTCAGAGGCGCTCAGGCGTCCTGATCCCCAGGAGCGCCATGCCCTGGTGCAGGGTCTTCGCCGTGATCTCGCACAGGAACAGACGGTTCTCGGCGATGTCCTTCGGCGGGGCCGGCTTGATCACCGGGCACTTGTCGTAGAACGTCGTGTACAGCGATGCCAACTGGTACAGGTACGCCGCCAGCTTGTGCGGGGCGTACTCCGTCGCCGAGTCCGCCACCGTCTCCGCGAACGCGTCCACGTGCAGGGCCAACGCCCGCTCCGCGTCCGCCAGTTCGAGCTCCGGGTGCGGCTGCGGGCGTACCTCGCCGGCCTTGCGCAGGATCGACTGGATACGGGCGTACGCGTACTGGAGGTACACGCTCGTGTCGCCGTTCAGCGACACCATCTGGTCCAGGTCGAACTTGTAGTCCCGGTTCGCCGACGTCGACAGGTCCGCGTACTTCACCGCGCCGATGCCCACCTGGGCGCCCCGCTCGGCGACCTCGGCGTCCGACAGCTGCCCCAGGGTGTCCTTCTCCCGTACGACCGTCGTGGCGCGGTCGACCGCCTCGTCCAGCAGGTCCACCAGCCGTACGGTCTCGCCCGCACGCGTCTTGAACGGCTTGCCGTCCTTGCCGAGGATCGTGCCGAAGGCCAGCTGGTACGCCTTGACGTCCTCGTCGTTCAGCCAGCCCGCCTTGCGCGCCGTCTCGAAGACCATCTTGAAGTGGAGGGACTGCCGGGCGTCGACCACATAGACCAGGCTGTTCGCCTTCAGGTTGAAGACCCGGTCGCGGATCGCCGAGAGGTCGGTGGCCGCGTAGCCGTAGCCCCCGTCGGACTTACGGACGATCAGCGGGACCGGGTTGCCCTCCGGGCCCTTGATGTCGTCGAAGAAGACGCACAGGGCGCCCTCCGAACGGACCGCCACGCCCGACTCCTCCAGGAGGCGGCATGTCTCGTCCAGCATGTCGTTGTAGCCCGACTCGCCGACGATGTCCGCGTCCCGGATCTCCATGTCCAGCTTCTCGAAGACCGAGAAGAAGTAGATCTTCGACTCGTCCACGAACTTCTGCCAGGTGGCGAGCGTGGCGGGGTCGCCGGCCTGGAGGTCGACGACGCGCAGCCGCGCCCTCGTCTTGAACTCCTCGTCGGAGTCGAAGAGTTTGCGGGCCGTCTTGTAGAGGCGGTCGAGGTTCGACATCGCCTCCTCGCCGCTGGCTTCGGCGTCCGCCGTGTCCGCCTTGTGGTCCAGCTCGCCCGGGTGCTCGTCCAGGTACTGGATGAGCATGCCGAACTGGGTGCCCCAGTCGCCGATGTGGTGCCTGCGGATCACGTTCTCGCCCGTGAACTCCAGGAGCTGGACCACCGCGTCGCCGATCACCGCGGAGCGGAGGTGGCCTACGTGCATCTCCTTCGCCACGTTCGGCTGGGCGTAGTCGATGACCGTCGTGCCGGGGTGGGCGGCGAGCGGTACGCCGAGACGGCCGTCCGGGTCGGTGGACCTGGCCGCCAGGTTCTCGACGATCGCCCTGTCGGTGAGCGTGATGTTCAGGAAGCCGGGGCCGGAGACCTCGATGTCCTTGATCACGTCACCGGACACGATGTTCTCCACGACCTGGGTCGCCAGGTCGCGGGGGTTGGCCTTGGCCTTCTTGGCGAGGGCGAGGATGCCGTTCGCCTGGAAGTCCGCACGGTCGCTGCGTCGCAGCAGCGGGTCCGCGGAGGGTGCCTCCGGCAGGGTTGCCGTGAGGGCGTCCGCGAGGCGCTGGTTGACGGTGGCGGTGAGGGACTTGACCGGGGCCATAGGAGTGGGTGCCGTTCTCCTGGTGGGTACGTGTGGATGGGGCCAGTATCCCACGGGGGGCCAAGGGGTTTTCGTGAGTGAGGCGGGGCCGGGGCCGGGGTGTGGGTTTTCGCCCAGGCCCCCCAGACCCCCCTTCGCGCCGAACGCGCTCGTCCTCAAATGACGGACGGGCTGGGATGGGCGTGATGCAGCCAGCGCTGGAGGGTGTTGTTGACGTCTGTCGGCAGGGCGCTGAGCTGCTCGATGACGGCACGGTCCTCGGGCATCGGGGGGATGCCGGCGACGGTGAGCGCCGCGTGCAGGGCGAGGCGTTGCTCGTCGTGCGGGGTGAGCGCGTAGTCGAGACGGTGGGCGGGGTTGGGTGGCGGCAGGAAGTAGTCGAGGTCGTCGCACGACTGGGCGGGAGTGGACCAGGCATGGTCACCGTGGTGTGCGGCGTACGGGTCGACGACGGCGCACGTACTGAGGCTCTCGTGGCTCCAGGGCGTCATTTCTGTCTCCTCAGCGGCGAATTGCGGATCACAGGTCCAGAGCCCCGCGAGGGCCGCTTCGGTTGCGGCCGCGACCGTACGTCACGCTGACGGAGTCATCGGCTGCTGATCACCTGGTGTGACCGGCGGGTGGTGTCCGGTGGCTTACTTGGCGGCGCCCACCATGAGAATGGTGACGGAGTGTAACCATTCGGTCGGGGATGGGTGGGTGCTGGTAGGCGTCGCGGCGGGTGGTCCCAAGGCCGGTGCCGCACCCGGTGGTGCCCAGTGGCGTTCGCCCGGGCCCGGTGTCGTCGGAGGCTCGCCGAAAAGCCGTTTTCGTGGTTCTGGGCCCACCTGGGAGAATGGGTCGGTCAGCCGTCCGACCGTACCGGCTGGCCTTGAGGAACTCTCAGAAAAAGAGGACGTGCCGATCGTGGCTCAGAGCACCGAGACCACCGACTGGGTCTCCCGTTTCGCGGATGAGGTCATCGAGGAGTCGGAGCGTCGAGCCCCCGGCAAACCCGTTGTTGTCGCGTCCGGGCTGTCCCCCTCCGGGCCCATCCACCTGGGGAATCTGCGCGAGGTCATGACTCCGCATCTCGTCGCCGACGAGATCCGGCGCCGGGGGTACCAGGTCCGGCATCTGATCTCCTGGGACGACTACGACCGCTACCGCAAGGTGCCGAACGGGGTCGACGGTGTGGACTCCTCCTGGGCCGAGCACATCGGACGGCCGCTGACCGCCGTACCGGCGCCCAAGGGGTCCGCGCACCCCAGCTGGGCCGAGCACTTCAAGGCCGCGATGGTCGAGGCGCTCGCCGAACTCGGTGTCGAGTTCGACGGGATCAGTCAGACCGCGCAGTACACCTCCGGTGTCTATCGCGAGCAGATCCTGCACGCCATGAAGCACCGGGGTGACATCGACGCGATCCTCGACCAGTACCGGACCAAGAAGGCCCCCGGTACTCCTGGCAATCCCGGCAAGAAGCCCCAGCAGTCCCAGAAGCCCGTCGACGAGGCCGAGGTCGAGGCCGCCGAGGGGTCCGGGGCCGCCGCGGAGGACGACGGGAGTTCCGGGTCCGCCGGGTACTTCCCGTACAAGCCCTTCTGCGGCGGGTGCGGCAAGGACCTCACCACCGTCACCGCCTACGACGACGACAGCACCGAGCTGACGTACACCTGCACGGCCTGTGGGTTCTCCGAGACCGTTCTGCTGAGCGAGTTCAACCGCGGCAAGCTGGTCTGGAAGGTCGACTGGCCGATGCGCTGGGCCTATGAGGGGGTCGTTTTCGAGCCGAGCGGTGTCGATCACTCGTCCCCGGGGTCCAGCTTCCAGGTCGGCGGGCAGATCGTCGGCAGCATCTTCGGCGGCAAGCAGCCGATCGGGCCCATGTACGCCTTCGTGGGCATCAGCGGCATGGCCAAGATGTCCAGCAGCAAGGGTGGTGTGCCCACGCCCGGTGACGCGCTGAAGATCATGGAGCCGCAGATCCTGCGCTGGCTGTACGCCCGCCGACGGCCCAACCAGTCCTTCAAGATCGCCTTCGACCAGGAGATCCAGCGGCTCTACGACGAGTGGGACAAGCTCGACGCCAAGGTGGCGGACGGATCGGCTCTTCCCGCCGACGTGGCCGCGCACTCCCGTGCCGTGCGTACCGCCGCGGGTGAACTGCCGCGTACCGCGCGGGCGTTGCCTTACCGGACGCTGGCCTCCGTCGCCGACATCACCGCCGGTGCCGAGGACCAGACGCTGCGCATTCTGGGCGAGCTGGACCCTGCCGACCCGCTGGTCTCCCTCGACGAGGTGCGGCCCCGGCTCGACAAGGCCGAGGCCTGGATCAACACGCAGGTGCCGGCCGATCAGCGGACCATCGTGCGGGACGAGCCCGACAGCGAACTGATCAAGTCCCTCGACGAGCAGGGGCGGCAGTCGCTGCGGCTCCTCGTCGACGGCCTCGCCGACAACTGGTCCCTGGACGGCCTCAGCCATCTCGTCTACGGCGTCCCCAAGGTCCAGGCCGGCTTCTCCGCCGACGCCACGGCGAAGGAACTCCCGGCCGAGATCAAGGTCGCCCAGCGCACGTTCTTCGCGCTGCTCTACCACCTGCTCGTCGGACGGGACACCGGTCCGCGTCTGCCCACGCTGCTGCTCGCGGTGGGCCAGGAGCGGGTCCGGGCCCTGCTGGGCGAGTAGGGAGCACATACCCGCTCGTACGAGATACGAGGACGGGGCGCCCGGTGAGTTCCGGGCGCCCCGTCCTGCGTACCTCGTACAGCCGAAGAGCCTGCGGGACTACGCGATGTGGTCGTCCTGCAGTTCCGCCGTGTGGCGGTTGGTGAAGCGGGCGACCATCCGGTCGGCTTCGCGCTGCGGGATCTTCGTGCCGTACGTGTCTTCCACGTTGCCTCGGAACTGGCCCGAGGTGGGGTAGCTGCCGTCTATCGACTTCTTGAAGACCAGGTAGTAGTCCTCCTCCGTCGGCTCCGTACCGCCGCCCGCACCCATCTCACGGGTGCGGCCCGGCCCGGCCGGGATCGGGAAGGTACCGGTGTCCTCCGGCGAGGGCTCCGGAAAGGACTCCGGGGCCGGGGCCTGCGGCTGCTCCTCGTACTGCTCGGCCCGCTGCTGCGGGAACATCCGTTGCTCGAACCGCTGCTGCTCGAAGCGCTGTTGCTCCTCGAACTGCCGCTGGGCCTCGTACTGCTGCCGGCTCTCGTACTGCTGCCGGGCGTCGTACTGCTCGGCCTGCTGCTGCTCCGCGTACCACTGGGCGTCCGCGGGCTCGGGGTCGTAGGTCGGGTCGTAGCCACCCTGGTACGCGATGGCCCGGGGGTCCCGCGCCTGGAGCCACGGATTCTGGGGCTCGGCGTCGTCCTGCTGCCCGGCGGGCTCGCCGCCCTCGGGCGCGGGGCGCTGCTCCTGGGCTGCTGCCGGGTTGTTCTGTACGGCGACCGCCGACTCCGGGGTACGACTGCTCGCGCCCGCGTCGGCAGCCTCCAGGGCAGGCTGTGGGGCCGGCGGCAGCAGTGCCGGTTCGATGCCCGCCGCCGCCAGGCCCGAAGGGGCCGTCTCCGCGAGGGGGACGCCGTAGCGGGCCAGGCGCAGGGGCATCAGGGACTCCACCGGGGCCTTGCGCCGCCAGGCCCGGCCGAAGCGGGCGTGCAGACGGGCCTGGTAGACGAGACGTTCCTGCTCCAGCTTGATGACCTGGTCGTAGGAGCGCAGCTCCCACAGCTTCATCCGGCGCCAGAGAAGGAACGTCGGCAGCGGGGAGAGGAGCCAGCGGGTGAGGCGGACGCCCTCCATGTGCTTGTCGGCGGTGATGTCGGCCATCCGGCCGATGGCGTGCCGGGCGGCCTCCACCGAGACCACGAACAGCACCGGGATGACGGCGTGCATGCCCACACCCAGCGGGTCGGGCCAGGCCGCCGCGCCGTTGAACGCGATCGTCGCCATCGTGAGCAGCCACGCCGTCTGGCGCAGCAGCGGGAACGGGATCCGGATCCAGGTGAGGAGGAGGTCCAGGGCGAGCAGGACGCAGATACCCGCGTCGATGCCGATCGGGAAGACGTAGCTGAAGTTCCCGAAGCCCTTCTTCAGGGCCAGTTCACGGACGGCGGCGTACGAACCCGCGAAGCCGATCCCGGCGATGACCACCGCACCGGCGACGACCACGCCGATGAGAACCCGGTGCATTCGTGTCAGTTGCAGTGGCGCGGCCACCCGTACTCCCCTCCCAGTGCGTGTTGTTGCGCGCAACAGGGTGGCACATGTGTACGGCGTACGTGTTGCCGAGACAAGGTCAGCTCTTCTTCGACGCTGAGGGGGACGCGGACGAGGCAGGTGCCTTGGACGCAGCCTTGGACGGTGAAGCGCTCGGCTTCGGTGACGAACTCGCCGACGAGGTAGGGGAGTTCGTCGGGGCAGGGGTGCCCGAGCCGCCCTCGCCGTTCGCCGAGGACACCTTCGCGACGGCCTCCTTGACGGCCTTCACCGCAGCCTTCGTCAGACTGTCCGCGCTCGGCGTCTTCTCGCCCGCGAGCCCGGCACCGTTGTAGTCGAGGGTCACGACGACGTTCTCGACCCGGACCACCACCGTCTGCTGCCGGAAGGACCCTTCCTTCTTCTTCAGGTCGTAGTGCACGGACGTCGCCGCGTCGCCGGCCCCGGTCACCGCCTCCGACCTGGTGTTCTTCGCACCCGCCGTCGACTCGGCGTCCTGTACCTGGCTGTCGTAGTACGCCTGCGCCAGCTCGTCGCCGGAGCCGCGTGACGCGGTCGACTCGAAGCGCAGCAGCGACACGTTCAGCCAGCGGAACTGGGAGCCCTTCACCCCGTTGTTCACGAGGCTCGTCCATGAGCAACTGCCGCGCGTGGACGTGTCGTTGGACGATCCTTCCTTGCCCGACTTCACACCCTTCGGGACAAGGTCCTTCAGCGTCTTCGTCGACAGCACCGTGCAGGGCTCCGGAAGCTTCTGGTACGCCGCGGCCTGCACGGTCGGCGACGCGCTCACCGTCTCGCCCGCACCGGCCGTCTCCTGCGCCGCGTTGTCGGCGGAACCGGACCCCGACCCGGAATCGGATCCCGAGTCGGAGGAGCAGCCGACGGCCACGAGGAGGATGACGGGGACGGCGGCCAGGGTGGCGAGGGCGCGGTGCAGCCGCCTCGTCGTCACTCCGGTGTTCAGGCTGCTGTTCCGGCTGCGCTGGTCTCGCTGTGCGGGTCGGTGCATGGTTCCTTCACTCATCGCGCTCTGGTTCCTGCGGCTCTCGGTTCCTGCGGTCGGATCGGGTCCGAGGGGCCACGGTACGCGGTGAGGGGGGCGCGCTGCCTTGCTTCACGCCCTTTGCGGAGGGCGGGTGCGAAGGGGCACGCGCCGGTTCCTAGTCGAACGCGCCGGCCAGCTGCGAGGCCAGTTTCTGTGCCCTGTCCTGCATTTCCTTGCTGTCGGGCACGGTGCCGAGCGCCGTCGGCTGCTCGAAGTACTCGATGGTCACGATCACGTTGGACGTGCGGAACGCCACAGTCACCGTGCGCTGCTGGGCGGTTGAACCGGCGGAGGTCAGCTCGTCGTCGAGGAACGCCTCGTCCCCGAGGCCGTCCAGGAGGCGGGGCTGGAGGGCGGCGGCCGACTCGGTGTCGGCGTCGGCGTCCGGGGAGACGGAGGCCGACGCCGCGTCGGTGGCGGCGGCGGAGGAGGAAGGGGAGCCGGACGCGGTGGCGGGCGGGGACGCGGACTCGGTGGCGGTCGCGGTGGTGGAGGCGACGGGCTCCGGGAGGTCGGCGTCCGCCACCTTGGTCGCGAAGAGGTCCGTCGCCTGACTGTCGTCGCTCACCGAGTTGTCGTACGACACCACGCGTTCGAAGTCGACGAGGAGATGGTCGGTGGCGTCCGTGGACTCCACCTTCCAGCGGCAGCCGACCTTGCGGTCCGTGTTGTACGTGAGGGTCGACTCGCCCTCGTACGCCTGCTCGCGCTGGTCCTCGTCCGTGATCTGCCTGATGCCGGGCAGCAGCGAGTCGAGGGTGCCGCGACCGACCGCGCCGCAGGGCTCGGGGAGGGTGAGGTAGCGGCCGGGCTGCGCCGCGGCGGTCGTGGTGCCGCTGTCGCCGGGCTTGGCGTCCTCGGCGGTGTCACCACTGCCCGAGCCGCTGGTGCAGCCGGCCAGCAACGCCGCGAGGAGGGCGGCGACGCCGGGTACGTAGGCCTTCCGCTGCACGGTCAGGTTCCTCTCGACGATCTTTGTGGACGGTGCTCGCTCCAGTGTCCCCGCTGGTTATTCACTTGCCGCACGGGGGCGTCACCGGCAGACAATGTGTATCGCACGCACCACCGTGAACGCCGGTCCGGCATCCCTTTCGTTGACCTTGGCGCCGGTTTTGCGATTAAAGACTTCTGTTGGATTTTCGGGGGAATGAGGACGATATGTCGTACGTGGAAGTGCCGGGCGCGAAGGTACCCATCCGTATGTGGGCCGACCCGGCGTCGGTCGAGGACGTCGCGATGCAGCAGCTGCGGAACGTGTCGACGCTGCCGTGGATCAAGGGCCTCGCCGTCATGCCGGACGTCCACTTCGGCAAGGGGGCGACGGTCGGGTCGGTCATCGCGATGCAGGGTGCGGTGTGCCCGGCGGCGGTGGGGGTCGACATCGGCTGCGGGATGTCCGCCGTCAAGACGTCGCTCACGGCGAACGACCTGCCGGGTGACCTGTCCCGGCTGCGGTCGAAGGTCGAGGAGGCGATTCCGGTGGGGCGGGGGATGCATGACAGTCCCGTGGATCCGGGGCGGCTGCACGGGTTCGCCACCGGGGGGTGGGAGGACTTCTGGGGGCGGTTCGACGGGGTTGCGGATGCGGTGAAGTTCCGTCAGGAACGTGCCACGAAGCAGATCGGAACGCTCGGAAGCGGCAACCATTTTGTCGAAGTATGCACGGACACGACCGGTTCTGTCTGGCTGATGCTCCACTCCGGTTCCCGCAACATCGGCAAGGAGCTGGCAGACCATCACATCGGCGTGGCCCAGAAGCTTTCGCACAACCAGGGGCTGATCGACCGCGACCTCGCCGTCTTCATCGCGGACACCCCGCAGATGGCGGCCTACCGCAACGACCTCTTCTGGGCGCAGGAGTACGCGAAGTACAACCGCTCGATCATGATGGCGCTCCTGAAGGACGTGATCCGCAAGGAGTTCCGGAAGGCGAAGCCGAGCTTCGAACCGGAGATCAGCGCTCACCACAACTACGTATCCGAGGAGCGGTACGAGGGCATGGACCTCCTCGTCACGCGCAAGGGTGCGATCAGCGCCCGGTCCGGGGAATACGGGATCATCCCCGGTTCCATGGGCACGGGGTCGTACATCGTGAAGGGCCTCGGGAACGAGAAGTCCTTCAACTCGGCGTCCCACGGTGCCGGCCGGCGTATGAGCCGCAACGCGGCGAAGAAGCGCTTCTCGACGAAGGACCTGGAGGAGCAGACGCGGGGCGTGGAGTGCCGTAAGGACTCCGGCGTCGTGGACGAGATCCCGGGTGCCTACAAGCCGATCGAGCAGGTGATCGACCAGCAGCGGGACCTGGTGGAGGTCGTGGCGAAGCTGAAGCAGGTCGTCTGTGTGAAGGGCTGACGCCCCGAAGCACGCCTCCTATTTGGGGGCGTGCTTCACCGCGTAGATCATCACGAACGCCACGAGGTGGATGCCGAAGAGGAAGTACGCGAGGTAGTACCAGACGTACCGTTCGCGCTTCTTCTCCAGGGCCAGGAGCTGTTGTTCCTGGTCCCGGTCGCGGGCTTCTGTGGCCTCTGTGTCCTCTGTGTCCTCTGCGCCGTCCGTCGGATCCGTCATCACGCGTCCCGGTGGACCTTCGTGTTCGACGCCTGGGCGCGGGGGCGCAGGACCAGGAGGTCCACGTTGACGTGGCTGGGGCGGGTCACCGTCCAGGTGATCGTCTCCGCCACGTCGTCGGCGGTGAGGGGCTCGGCCACGCCCTCGTAGACCTTGGCCGCCCGTTCCGTGTCGCCGGAGAAGCGGGTCAGGGCGAACTCGTCCGTCTTCACCATGCCCGGGGCGATCTCGATCACCCGGACCGGGGTGCCGACGATCTCCAGGCGCAGTGTCTCCGCGAGGACGTGGGCGCCGTGCTTGGCGGCGACGTAGCCACCGCCGCCCTCGTACGTGCCGTGGCCTGCGGTGGAGGAGACGACCACGATCGTGCCGTCGCCGCTCGCCGTCAGGGCGGGGAGGAGGGCCTGGGTGAGGTTGAGGGTGCCGATGACGTTCGTCTCGTACATCTGGCGCCAGTCGGCCGGGTCGCCGGTGGCCACCGGGTCGGCGCCGAGTGCGCCGCCCGCGTTGTTGACGAGGACGCCGATCGTCTTGAAGGCGGTCGCGAACTCGTCGACCGCCGTGCGGTCGGTGACGTCCAGGGGGTACGCCGTGGCCTGGCCGCCCGTCGCGTTGATCTCCTCGGCCAGCGCCTCGATACGGTCCTTGCGGCGGGCCGTCAGCACGACCCGGTAACCGGCGGCGGCGAGTCGGCGGGCCGTCGCGGCGCCGATTCCACTGCTCGCGCCGGTGATCACGGCGATGCGGGAGGCGGCGGACGGGGCGGCGCTGGCCATGGAACTGCTCCTCGGGTTTCGGGGTGCTCGGGGTGAGGGTCGCGCTGTCCAGGATAGGCAGGCGGGGCCGACGGGCGGCGGGGTGTCCGGAGGGTGGGCCCGCGCCGTGCTGCCGGGACCTGGCGGCGGTGGGAAAATGAGGTGGGTGATCCGCGGCAACGGAGGTGGATCATGGGAGAAGCACGTGACGTCATGGACCGGCTCACGGAGGCGCTCACCTCGACGCCCGATCTCAAGGCCGTCGCCGAGATCTACGCGCCCGACGCGGTCGCCGTCACCCCCGACGGCGGGGAGATCCACGGGCGCGACAACATCGTCGAGTACTGGCGGCAGATGACGGACGCGGTGCCCGAGGCGACGTACGAGTCCGTGCACGCGTACGAGATCGGCGACACCGCCGTCGACGAGGGCTACTTCAGCGGACGGAACACCGGGCCGATCCCGCTGCCCTCCGGCGACCACCTGCCGGCGACGCAGAAGGAGATCCGCATCCGGGGTGTCGACGTCGCGACGGTCAGGGACGGTCACATCGTCGACTACCGGCTCTACTTCGACCAGATGGAGTTCCTGGGACAGCTCGGGCTGCTGCCCGACGAGCTCGCCTGACCAGGCTGCCTTCGTTCGTCGGTCCGTTCGTCCGCACGTCAGTCGGTCCGTCAGTCGCCTCGTGGGGCGTACATGATCACGGCCATGCCCGCGAGGCAGATCAGTGCGCCCGTCACGTCCCAGCGGTCCGGGCGGTAGCCGTCCGCGGCCATGCCCCAGGCCAGTGAACCGGCGACGAAGACTCCGCCGTACGCCGCGAGGATGCGGCCGAACTGGGCATCGGGCTGAAGGGTGGCGACGAACCCGTACGCGCCCAGGGCCAGCACGCCCGCGCCGATCCACAACCGGCCGCGGTGCTCCCGTACGCCCTGCCAGACCAGCCACGCGCCGCCGATCTCGAACAGGGCGGCGATGACGAACAGGGCTACGGAGCGCAGGACCGACGACATGCGGGCAGCTTCGCACGTTCGCTCGCCGTCCCCGGTCCCGGTTCTCGCCGTCCTCTGTTCCCACCGTCACCTGTTGGAGGGCGCCTGCGGGGCGCGTCAGGTGGGATACATCGCTTCGACGACGGTGATGGTCTTCCGGGCGAGGAGTGGGTGGTGTGAGCATGCGGGTTTGGGTGCGTGGGCTGGTGGCGGGTTTGACCACGGTCGGTCTGGTCGGGGTCGGGGGGTTCGCCGGTGCCGACAGTGAGGGGCCCGAGGCGGATCTCGCGTATCACGGGGCCGTCTCGCTGGAACGTGGGCGGATCGACCTGCGGGTGACCCCGCGCAATCACGGGCCGTCCGCCGTCGCCGACGCGACCGTACAGCTGACCTGGTCGGTGCCGTTGGCCGCCCGGCAGCAGTTGCCGGACGGGTGCGCGCGGCTGGGAGCGCGGGTGGTCGTGTGCCGGACGGGGGCGCTGGCCGCCGACGGTGTGGGCGAGCAGATCGGGCTGAGGGTGCGGCTTCGGGGCATGCCCGCCGAGGTGGCGCTGGAGATCGGCACGGTCTGGAGCGGCGGTGTCGTGGACCGCAACCGGGGCAACGACCGGCAGCGAGTGCTCGTGCTCGACACCGGGGACGCGTACTACTTCTGACGTTCTCTGTCGGCGCCTACGGTTTCCGGCTCGCGCGCGGGGTCACCGTCACCTCGGGGATGGTGCCGCCGCAGCGCAGTACGGCGTCCAGGGTGCGGAGGAACTCGGAGACGTCGAGCAGGTCGCCGGTCAGGTAGCCGCGTTGCCGCCAGACGGGTACGACCTCGGCGGCGTACGTCATGTCCCAGCCGTTGTTGAACTCGGTGCGGGAGTCCCCGTCGCCGCCCCCGCAGTCCCTGACCACGAACCGGGTGAAGCCGACGGAGGGGTGTTCGACCCGGTATGCCTCGACGAGTTTCTCCAGGGCCGCCTTGCTGACGTGGTAGCCCGCGAACCCGGGCCAGGCGGGCGTGATGGACGCGCCCACCGTGGAGAGGTAGACGGCGGTGCCCGCGGCTGCCGAGAGGTGGGGGAGCGCGGTGTTGGTGACGAGGGCCGCGCCGATCACGTTGGTGTCCATGATCCGGCGCCAGGTGTCGGCGTCGGTCTTCTCGACGGGGGCGAGGGGGCCGATGCCGGTGGTGTAGACGAGGGCGTCGATGCCGCCGAGTCCGTCGGCGGCCTCCTCGATGGCCGTCCGGCAGGACTCCTCGTCGGTGACGTCGCAGGCGATGGCGAGTGCGTCGGGGCCCGCCTCCCTGGCCGCGTCGACGAGGCGGTCGTGTCTGCGGGCGAGCAGGGCGACGTGGTTGCCCCGGCTGCCGAGGTCGATCGCCGTGCACCGGCCCAGACCGCTCGACGCCCCGACCACCACGGCTCGCAGCGCACTCGTCGTATTCGTCGCACCCGTCGTATTCGTCGTACTCGGCACACTCATGCAAGAACCTCGTTCTCGTGAGATGGAAATCATCCTCCGCCGCTTTCTAGCACGGCATGGAATACCTCTGGAAGGGGCGCGGTTGTCGCACCCGGACGCTATAGTTGAAGAGTTAACAACCTGGAGGGTGAGCGACCATGCAGTTCGGGATCTTCAGCGTCGGCGACGTCACACCGGACCCGACCACGGGACGTACGCCGACCGAACGCGAGCGCATCAAGGCCATGGTCGCCATCGCGCTCAAGGCCGAGGAGGTCGGGCTCGACGTGTTCGCCACCGGTGAGCACCACAACCCGCCGTTCGTGCCCTCCTCCCCGACCACGATGCTCGGCTACATAGCCGCGCAGACCGAGAAGCTGGTCCTCTCCACCTCCACCACCCTCATCACCACCAACGACCCGGTGAAGATCGCGGAGGACTTCGCGATGCTCCAGCACCTGGCCGACGGGCGCGTCGACCTGATGATGGGCCGCGGGAACACCGGCCCGGTGTACCCCTGGTTCGGGCAGGACATCCGTGAGGGCATCAACCTCGCCGTCGAGAACTACGCCCTGCTGCGCCGGCTGTGGCGCGAGGACGTCGTGAACTGGGAGGGGAAGTTCCGGACGCCGTTGCAGGGGTTCACGTCGACACCCCGGCCCCTGGACGACGTACCGCCGTTCGTCTGGCACGGGTCGATCCGCTCGCCCGAGATCGCCGAACAGGCGGCCTACTACGGCGACGGCTTCTTCCACAACAACATCTTCTGGCCCGCCGATCACACGAAGAGGATGGTCGAGCTCTACCGGTCCCGGTACGCGCACTACGGGCACGGGACTCCCGAGCAGGCCATCGTCGGGCTCGGCGGCCAGGTGTTCATGCGGAAGAACTCGCAGGACGCGGTACGCGAGTTCCGGCCGTACTTCAACGAGGCGCCGGTGTACGGGCACGGGCCCTCCCTGGAGGACTTCACCGACCAGACCCCGCTGACCGTCGGGTCCCCCCAGCAGGTCATCGAGAAGACGCTGGCCTTCCGGGAGTACGCCGGTGACTACCAGCGCCAGCTGTTCCTGGTCGACCATGCGGGGCTGCCGCTGAAGACGGTGCTGGAGCAGCTCGACCTGCTCGGCGAGGAGGTCGTGCCGGTGCTGCGGGCGGAGTTCGCCAAGGGGCGGGCGGCCGATGTGCCGGACGCGCCGACCCACGCGTCCCTGCTGGCCGCCGCGCGGAAGGAGCAGGAGCAGCAGAAGGAGGAGACCGCCGTATGAAGCTCGTCGTCGTCTCGGCGGGGCTGAGCGTTCCGTCGTCCACCCGGCTGCTGGCCGACCGGCTGGCCGCCGCGGTGGACCGGAAGGCAGGTCCGGCCGTCGACATCCAGGTCGTGGAACTGCGCGAGCTGGCCGTGGACATCGCGCACAACCTCACCAACGGCTTCCCGGGACGGAAGCTGGCGGACGCGCTCGACGCGGTGACGCGCGCGGACGGGCTGATCGTGGTCACACCGGTGTTCTCGGCCTCGTACAGCGGCCTGTTCAAGTCGTTCTTCGATGTGCTGGAGAAGGACGCGCTGGCGGGGAAGCCGGTGCTGGTCGCCGCGACCGGCGGGTCGGCCCGGCATTCGCTGGTGCTGGAGCACGCGATGCGGCCGTTGTTCGCGTATCTGAGGGCCGTGGTGGTGCCCACGGCCGTGTACGCGGCGTCGGAGGACTGGGGCGCGGAGGGGCTCGCGGAGCGGATCGAGCGGGCGGCGGGGGAGCTGACGGCTCTGGTGTCGGGGCTGTCAGGGCTGTCGGCACAGCGGCCCCCGGTGCCGAAGCCCTTGGCGGGTGGGTTCGAGGTAGTCCCGTTCGAGCAGCAGCTGAACGCGCTCCGGAGTTGAGAACGCGGGTGAGGGTGAGGGTGAGGGTCAGGGTGAGAGGCGAGTAAGAGCCCCCCTTGGCACACTGGGCGGGTGCCCCAAACCGTGCTGCTCGCTGAGGACGACCGTGCCATCCGCCATGCCCTGGAGCGGGCCCTGACCCTGGAGGGCTACCGGGTCACCGCGGTCGCCGACGGCGTCGAGGCGCTCGCCCAGGCGCATCGCACCCCGCCGGACGTACTCGTCCTGGATGTGATGATGCCCGGCATCGACGGGCTCCAGGTGTGCCGGGTGCTGCGCGCCGAGGGGGACCGTACGCCGATCCTGATGCTCACCGCGCTCGTGGAGACCGCCGACCGGATCGCGGGCCTGGACGCGGGCGCCGACGACTACGTCGTCAAGCCGTTCGACGTCGAGGAGGTCTTCGCCCGGCTCCGTGCGCTGTTGCGGCGCACCGGCGCCGGCGAGCAGCGCCCTCCCAAGGGCGTCGCCCCCCTCGGAGTGCCCGCCTCCCCCGTGCTGAGGGAACCCGCTGTTCCCGAGCGGCAGCTCGCCGCGGCCGGGCTGCGGATGGATCTCCAGGCACGGCGGGTGTGGCGCGGGACGCGGGAGCTGGAGCTGACCCGGACCGAGTTCGAGCTGCTGGAACTGCTGGTGCGCAACGCCGGGATCGTCCTCGACCACTCGACGATCTACGACCGTATCTGGGGCTACGACTTCGGTCCGGGCTCGAAGAACCTCGCCGTGTACGTCGGTTATCTGCGCCGCAAGCTCGACGAGCCGGGCGCGCCGCAACTGATCCACACGGTGCGAGGCGTGGGTTACGTCCTCCGGGAGGACTGAGTGACCCTGCGGAGGGCGGGACTGGCCTCCTTGCGGACCACCTTCGCCGTGTCGTTCGCCGCGGTCGCCGCCGGGGTGACGGTGCTGGTCGGGTTCCTGTCGTACGACGCCGCCGCGCGGCTGGTCCGGGTGGACCAGCAGTCCGCCTTCGCCGAGGTCGTGCAGGACCTCCAGGACGAGGTGCGGCACAACACGATGACGCCGCAGGACTTCTCGTCGTCCGAGCCGGGGCACGACATCGTCCGGCCCAGCCGTACCGATGTGCAGGTGCTCGGGCCGGCCGGTGAGGTGATCGACAGCGGCAGTCCGGCGCTGCCCGTCACCGCCGAGGACCGCCGGATCGCCGCCTCCCCGGTCGCCGGACTGGCCGTGCAGCACAAGGACGTCGCCGTCGGCCAGGACGTCTATCGCGTCGCGACCGTCTCGTTGGGCGGCGAGCGGAACGTGGGGCGGGGCGCGGTGCAGGTCGCCCAGGAGTTCAGCGACACGGAGGACCTGCTGCGGGAGCTCCAGCAGCGGACGATCCTGATGATGGCCGCGGTCGTCGTCGCGGCCGGGTTGTTCGGGTGGTGGCTGGCCCGGCGGATCACGCACCGGCTGCGCATCCTCGCCTCCGCCGCCGAGGACGTCGCCCGCACCCGCCGGCTCGGCATCCAGGTGCCGGTGACCGGGTCCGACGAGGTGGGCCGCCTGGGCCGGTCCTTCGACCGCATGCTGGGCCGGCTCGCCCAGTCGGAGGAGGACCAGCGCCGACTGGTCCAGGACGCGGGGCACGAGCTGCGCACCCCGCTCACCTCCCTCCGTACGAACATCTCGCTGTTGCGCCGCATCGACGAGCTGCCGCCCGCGACCCGGGAGGACCTGGTCGACGACCTGGCCCTCGAAGCGCGTGAACTCACCGATCTGGTCAACGAGTTGGTGGATCTGGCGGCCGGTCAGTCGGACGCCGAGCCCAAGCAGCGGATCGACCTCGCCGACATCGCGGACGAGGTCGCGGTGGTGGCCCGGCGGCGCACCGGGCGGGAGGTCGTCGTCCGGGTGAGCGGTGAGACGGCCGCCGACGCCCGCCCCGCCGCGCTCCAGCGCGCGATCTCCAACCTCGTCGAGAACGCGGCGAAGTTCGACCGGGGCGGCACGACGCCGATCGAGATCGCGGTCACCGGGCCGGAACGGGCACGGACCGGCGGACGGCAGAGCGCGATCCGGGTCGAGGTGCTCGACCGCGGGCCCGGAGTCGCCGAGGGCGATCTCATGCGCCTGTTCGACCGGTTCTACCGTGCCGCCGACGCCCGTAGCCTCCCGGGTTCGGGCCTCGGGTTGTCGATCGTGCGCGAGGTGGCGATCGCGCACGGCGGGGCGCCCTTCGCGAACCGGCGGGACGGGGGCGGGGCGGTCATCGGGTTCACGGTGGGCGGGGAAGGGTGAACCGGCCGGCCCGGTAGCGGCGGTCGGCCGGCTCACCAGCGGTGTCTGGGTCAGTTCTTGCCGAGGAGCTTGTTCATCTCGGTGATCTCGGCGTTCTGGGTGCGGATGACGTCGTCGGCCATGGAGGTGGCGGGGCCGTACTCGCCCTTGGCCTTCTCGGTGGTGGCCATCGTCACGGCGCCCTTGTGGTGCTCGATCATCATGGCGAGGAACGCCTTGTCGAAGTCCTCGGCCGCCGAACCGTGGTTCATCTCCGGCATCGACTCCATGTCCTCCATACCGGGCATCGATTCCGTCGACGCCGGGACGTCCTTGCCCCAGCTCTTCAGCCACCCCGACATGGTCTCGATCTCCGGGGCCTGAGCCTTCTCGATGCGGGCGGCGAGGGACTTGACCTCGGCCGACGAAGCCTTGTCGGCCGCCTCCTCCGCCATCTCCAGGGCGCCCTTGTGGTGGGGGATCATGCCCTGCGCGAAGGTGATGTCCTGGGCGTTGTGGTCCTCGGCCGTGCTGCCGCTGGTGGTGCTGCCGGTGCTGGTGCTGTCCTTGCCACCGCACGCGGTCAGGGCGAGCGCGGCTGTGGCGGCCATGACGACGAGGGTCCTACGGGTTTTGCGCATGATGGAACTCCTGCTGTGGAGAAGGGAATTGAGGTACGCGGGGCACGCCGGAGACGTGCGGTGACCTCTAGATCCGCAGGAGTTGGAGTTCGGCGAGGGACGGTGGTGCTCTGGCGCCCTCGGGGGAGCGGGGCAGCGAGCGGTCGGCGCGGGCGGCCGGGACCGGGGCGCCGGCCGGGTCGGGTGTGAGGGCGGGGAACGTGTGGCCCGCCGGGACGGCGCCGGACGCGCAGGTCGCGTCGGCGTGGTGGGCGTGGCCGCCGTGCGAACCCATGCCGTGGCAGACGGATTCGTCGGCGGGCCCTGCCTGCATGGCCATCCGCTGAGCCTGGTGGCCATGGTGGGAGGCGTCCGTCATCCCGGCGGACATGCCGCCCGGCCCGAGGCCGTGCATCGCGAGAACGCCCGCCAGCAGCCCGAGCACGACGAACGCCCGCGCCCACCAGGTCGGTGGGTGCGTGCGCTGGTGTCGCTGTGCGCGGGCTGTCACGTGGGTCATCCTAGCCGGGGTGGCGTATAGGGATACGGGGTATCCGTATACGCGTACCCCTCTTGGCCGTACCTCAGGAAGTACGGCCGAAGCAGCGCTCCAGCTCATCCAGGTCGTAGAACTTGCTGCCCTTGGACACCGGTCGGCAGCCGGCCTTGAAGGCGGTCTCCTTCTCGTTGTAGAGCATCCGTACGAGGGTGGTGTCGCCCTTGCGGAACACGTCCCACTGGATGTTCGAGGCCATCGGTGCCACCGCCGCGCCCCGCCACGGGTTGTCGCCGTAGGTGTACGGCCGCTGGGTGCCGACCCCTCGCGTACTGCCGGGCAGGCCCATCAGTGCGGCCAGCGGGATGATCTCCTCGGCGTGCGTGAAGCGCAGTTCGGCGCCGAGGGTGCCGGCGTCGGCGGTGCTGTCCTGCGCGGTCTCGGCCTTCTTGAAGAAGTCGTCGAGCAGGACGTCCGCCATCTTGTACGTGATGTCGCTGTCGGCGAAGCCGGGACCCTTCTCGTAGAAGTCCTCGGCGTCGCTGAGATACCCGAACCAGGCGGCGTCGCCCTGCGAGATGTACCGGTCCATGTGCCAGCCCCTGCCGCCGGGGCTCTCGTCGCTCATGGCCGGGGCGATGCCGTACAGGTTGTAGACCGCCTCGGCCGCGTCCACCGCGCTGCCGGCGGTGGTCGCGAACTCACCGTCGACGATGCGCTGCACGAAGCCGCGCTTGAAGATCTTCCGCAGTACGTCCGATGCCGCGCGGTGGGTCTTCGGCTGGTCGGTGATCGACGTGAGGGTGGTGGCGAGGCGCTGGTCGTTCGCGATGTAGTCGCGGTAGGCGGCGCCACCGGCGGCCTTGTGGAAGTAGAGCAGGTCCTTGTCGGTGCGGCCCGTGCCGATGAGCGGTTCGAGCGCCGGGTCCGTGGCCGCGAGGGTGTCCGCGAAGAGCTGCCCGCTGTCGACGGCGCGGCCCTGTCCGGAGCTGACGACGTCGATCTTCTCGCCGTTCCTCGCGATGCCGGCGAAGAGACCCGGCAGCCGCTTCTCCATCCGTACGGCCGTGCCCGCGATCTCGCTCTTCCCGCGTCCGCTGAGGTTGCCGTAGCCGACCTTGGCCATGGCGGCGAGCAGGGCGCGCACCTTCGGCCCGAACTCCTTGCCGCGCGCGGTGAGTTGATCCTCGCTCTTGGCCTGGTCCCACAGCTTGAGGATCAGGTCGCCGTCCGAGCTGTCGGTCGCGGCCCGCGAGCCGTGCCGGGAGACGTTCTCCGTGAACACCGGGACGAAGCCCTTCGGGGGCTGCTGGTAGCTCCGCAGGCTCTGCTGGGGGGTGTACGAGGCCTTGGTGCCGTAGCTGTCGGCGGAGGCGGAGGTGGATCCGGAGGTGGAACGGTCCGCCGCGTGGGCGGGGAGTGCGGTGGCCAGCAGGGCGCACAGGGGTGCGGCGAGGGCGAGGGCGGTGCGGTTCATGGGCGCATCGTGGGGGTCGGGGGTGAATGCGGGGCGTCCGTGGCATGGCGTGCGAGGGGCGTATTCGGCATGTGCGGGGCAAATGAGTCGGGAATTTTGGTTGTTTGATTCACCTTGTGCTGAAGTTTTGGTGACTTCTATCATCCAACTATCTGCCCGCGAACCCAGAGGCCCTCCGATGACGTCGATGAAGTCGATGCAGCAGCAGCCCCAGCACCACCTGCCCCTCGACCTGTCCGTCGACCTGCCCCTGGACCTCGACGAAGCCGTCCACCGGTGCCTCGTCGCCGGTTTCGACGGCACCACCGGCGTCCCGGACACCCTCAAGCGGCTCATCGAGCGCGGCCTCGGCGGGGTGATCCTCTTCACCCGCAACGTGCGCGACGCGGACCAGGTCCGCCGCCTCACCGACGAACTGCGCGCCCTGCGCCCCGATCTCCTCGTCGCCATCGACAACGAGGGCGGCGGCATCGGCCACCTCGTCGCCGCGGGCGCGCCCGAGGTGCCCGGCTCGTATGCCCTCGGCGTCGTCGACGACCCGGACCTCACCGCCCGCTGCGCCGACGCCCTCGCCGGTCATCTCGCCTCGCTCGGCATCACCGTCTCGTACGCCCCCGTGGCCGACCTCCAGCACCACCCCGCCAACCCGATCGTCCGCACCCGCTCCTTCGGCGCCGATCCGGAGCTCGCCGCCCGCCATCTCCGTGCCTGGATCACGGCCACCGAGGCACGCGGTATCGCGTCCTGCGCCAAGCACTTCCCCGGCCACGGCGGCACGGTGACCGACAGCCACCACGAGATGGCGGTCGACCCGCGGTCGTACGACGAGATCCGCGCCGATGTCGAGCCGTTCCGGGCGGCCGTGGCGGCGGGCGTGCCGATGCTGATGAGCGCGCACGTGGTGTACCCGGCGCTGGATCCGGAGCGGCCCGCGACCCTCAGCCGCCGCATCCTGGGCGACCTGCTCCGTCACGACCTCGGCTTCGAAGGGGTCCTGGTCAGCGACGCCCTGGAGATGAAGGCGATAGCCGACCGGTACGGCGAGGCGGCCGGCGCCCGGCTCGCCCTGGCCGCGGGCGCCGACCAGGTGATCGTGGCGGTACCGGACCTGGCGACCACCCTGGCCTGCCGGGACGCGGTCATCGGCGCGCTGCGGGACGGCATGCTCGCGGAGGAGCGGGTACGGGAGGCCGCCGGGCGGGTGCGGAAGCTGGCGGAGCGGTATGCGGGCGTGGTGGAGGAGGGCGCGGTCGCGCCGTGGGAAGCGGGTGCGGGACTCGACGCGGCTCGGCGGGCCGTGCGGGGTGGCTCCGCCGGTTCCGGGGGCGGCGCGGTGTCTCCTCCGGGGCGGGGTGCGTACGTCCTCGATCTGTTTCCGCCGCCGCATCCCGCGCTGAACTGGGGCGGCGAGGATCTGCTGAGCGCGGTGCGCGCACTGGATCCCACGGCTTCGGGCATGGCGTTGAACGAGGCTCCGGTGGATCCGGCGGCGCTGGCCGAGGGGGTTCTGCGGTGGGCTGCCGGGGTGCCGCTGGTGGTCGCCACGTCGGATGCCGGGCTGTATCCGTGGCAGGCGGAGCTGCGGGCGGCGCTGGCGGCCGGGCGGGGGGACGCGGTGCTGGTGGACACCGGGTTGCCCGACAGCGGTGCGAGTTCGGGATCGTTGTGTTCGTACGGGCGAGGGCGGGTCAATTTGCGGGCGCTGGCCGAAGTGTTGGTGGGGGGTGCCTGAGGTGGTGTGTGGGGTGCGGGCCGGTGGGGGCTGGTCGCGCAGTTCCCCGCGCCCCTGAAAGCAGGCCGGTCGCTGCCGGCCCGGGACGAACCCGTGCCCTGGGGATCATGTCCCTTTGTCGCTGGGTTCCGGTCGGGCCGAGCCCGGGGGGCTCGGCCTCCTGCTACTTGCTGCTCGCCCCGGGCCGTACGGCTTCCTTGATGCCCCGTGCCGTCAGGTAGGTCTCGTCCTCGGCCCGCTCCGCCGGCACCACCGCCGGGCGCACGCCCTCCGCCCGCAGCCGCATCCACGCCTCGAAGAACGCGCCTCCCGGACCCGAAATCGAACGGGTCCCCGGTGCGCAGTCCAGGACCAGGGCAGTCGTACGGGGCTCGGCCCGGCGGGGTTCGGCGCGCAGCTCGGCGACCGTCTCCGCGAGGGCCTCGGCGATGGGCTTCGGGCGGCCCGTGGAGTCGAACAGGCCGAGGGTGTACTCCAGTTCGGGGAAGTCGGCCAGGGAGCGGTCGACGTCGTGGGAGCACCACCAGGTGACCCCGTACAGATTGGCGCACTCGACGGCGTTGAGCACGGTCGCGCGGGCGAAGCCGGGGGCGTCGGCCGCCGGGATGTGCGGTTCGGGGGCGCCGGTCTCCTGGACCCAGACGGGCCGGGCGGGGTCCTCGGCGTACGCGGTGGCCAACTCGACGCCGTACTCCGCGAGGTGCTGGACCTGCGGGGAGCGGGGGCCGTAGCGGCGGGCGCAGTCGGCCGAGAACACCCAGGGGTGGACGGTCGTCAGGTCGCCCTTGCCGGCCGAGGCCTCCGGGGTGAAGGGGTGGTCGTCGCTGTACCAGGCGGCGTCGTACGCGGAGTGCGTGACCAGGCCGCCCTCCGGTCCCAGTCCTGTTCGCGCGGCGGCCAGCAGGGTGTCCAGGTAGTGGTCGATGTCGGCCACCGTCACCGGGTTGTGTTCGACCAGGTTGTTGAGCTCGTTGCCGAGCTGGAGGCCGAGGAGGTTCGGACGGCCGGCCAGCGCGCGGCCCAGTGTCCGCAGCAGCTCGGCCTGCGCCTCGATCGCCTCCGGGTCGGTGAAGACGTTGCGGTGGTGCCAGCTGCGGGTCCACTCCGGGTAGAAGTCGAAGCTGGAGAGGTGGCCCTGCACGCCGTCCACCATGACGTCGAGGCCCGCGTCCGCCGCCACGTCCACCAGCTGCGCCACCTGCTCGACGGCGGACGCGCGGATGAGCGTGCGGTTCGGCTGGAGCAGCGGCCAGAGCGGGAAGATCCGTACGTGGTCCAGGCCCAGCCCGGCGATCTGGTCGAGATCCTCCCGGGCGAGGGCCGGGTCGAAGTCGTACCAGGAGTGGAACCAGCCCCGGCGCGGTGTGTAGTTGACGCCGAAACGAGGGGTGGAACGGGGGGCGGGGGGTGTGCTCACAGGTCCTCCTCGGACGTGCGTGACTGCGCCGGGCCGCGAGTCGGTCTTGTCCTCGGCGAATGTATGAACCACCATAGTGCGCGATGAGCAATGAATTGAACCAAGATTTGGGTCGGGATTCTCGGGACCCCGGCCCGGGCGAACGCGGTGTTCCGGCGGCCGACGCCCTCGTTGTCGGGCTCGACGCGGGCGGCACCCGTACGCGCGCCGTGCTGGCCTCCGCCGCCGACGGGCGCCCGCTCGGTGAGGGCGTCGCCGGGCCGGGCAACGCCCTCACCGTCCCCGTACCGCAGCTGACCGAGCACCTGGTCGAGGCCCTCGCCCTGGCTGTGCCGGAGTCGGACCGCCCCCGGGTCGTCGCCGTCGCGGGCGGCTTCGCGGGCGCCGCCGGCACCGCCGACGAACCCGGCCGCGTCAACGCCCGCACCGCGCTGACGGAAGCCCTGCGACGACTCGGCATCCTCGTCCCCCCGCGCGCGATCCGGATCAGCAGCGACATCGAGGCCGCCTTCGCCGCCGCCCCGGACACCCCGCCGGACGGTCTGGCCCTCGTCGCCGGTACCGGCGCCGTCGCGATGCGCATCACCGCCCGCCGCTGCGAGAAGACGGTCGGTGGCGACGGCTGGCTCCTCGGCGACGACGGCGGCGGCTTCTGGATCGGCCGGGAAGCGGTCCGGGTCGCCCTGCGCATGGCGGACCGGCGGGGCGGCGACACGGCTCTGGCGGCACGGGTGGGACGGGAGTTGGGGGTGCCGGAGGCGGTTCTCCCGTACGAGGGCGAGGCGTTGGCGTACGAGGATGAGGGCGACGTCGGTCGGGCCTGGTCCCGTGCCGACCGCGAGGCCTACCGACGGCACGTCCTGCCCGCCGTCATGGCGGAACCGCCGGTCAGACTGGCCCGGCTCGCCCCGCTGGTCGCCGAGGCTGCCCGGGTGGGGGACGTCCTCGCGCGGGCGATCATCGAGGAGGCTGCCGGTCATCTCGCCGACTGCGTACGGGCGTTGGAGCCGGCTCCGGGCGAGTCGGTGGTCGCGACGGGCGGTCTGCTCGGCCCCGAAGGCCCGCTGACCGCCCCCCTGGATCGGCATCTCGGCGCCCTCGGCCTGGTCGCGCACTGGGTCCCGGACGGCAGCCGGGGCGCGGTGGCGCTGGCGCGCCTCGCACTCGACACCGCCCCCGTCACGCACCCGGAGAAGCACCAGTGACCTCTCCCCACCCCCTCTACCGAGACTCCGCCGCCCCGGTCGACGCCCGCGTCGCCGACCTCCTGGCCCGGATGACCCTGCGCGAGAAGGTCGGCCAGCTCAACCAGCGGATGTACGGCTGGGACGCCTACCGCCGCCGCCCGGACGGCGAGTTCGAGCTGACCGAGGCCCTGTACGAGGAAACCGACCGCTTCGAGGGACTCGGCGCTCTGTACGGACTCCTGCGCGCCGATGCCTGGTCCGGCGTCGACCACTCGACGGGCGCCGACGCGCAGGCGGGCCCGGCACTGGCCCACCTGGTCCAGCGCCACGTGCTCGAACGCAGCCGTCTGGGCATCCCCGCTCTCTTCGTCGAGGAGGTACCGCACGGCCTCATGGCCCTCGACGGCACGGTCCTCCCCGTCAACCTGGCGGTGGGCGCCACCTGGGACCCGGACCTGTACGAGCGGGCGGCCTCCCACGCCGCCGCCGAACTCCGCGCCCGGGGCGGTCACTTGGCCCTGGTCTCGGCGCTGGACATCGCCCGGGACCCGCGCTGGGGGCGTACGGAGGAGTGCTTCGGGGAGGACCCCTACCTTGCCGCGCGCCTGACGGAGGCGCTGGTGAGAGGCGCACAGGGGGACATGGACGAGCAGGGGAGATTCTTCCCGGACAAGGCCCCGGTGGTCCTGAAGCACTTCGCCGGCCAGGGCGCGACGGTAGGCGGCCGGAACTCGGCCGAGTCGGAGCTGGGCCCCCGTGAACTCCACGAGATCCACCTCCCGGCGGCCAGGGCGGGCGTACGGGCCGGTGCCGCGGCCGTCATGGCCGCGTACAACGAGGTGGACGGCATCCCGTGCTCGGCCAACGGCCGTTTGCTGAACGGGTTGTTGCGCGGAGGCGGGGATCGTGGTGGCTGGGGCTTCGAGGGCCTGGTCATGGCGGACGGCCTGGCGGTGGACCGCCTCGCCCGCATCACCGGTGACAAGGTCTCCGCCGGTGCTCTCGCCCTCAACTCCGGTGTCGACCTGAGCCTTTGGGACGAGGGATTCACCCACCTGGCGGAGGCGGTGGAACGAGGCCTGGTGAAGGAGTCGGTGCTCGACGCGGCCGTCTCCCGGGTCCTGACCCTGAAGTTCCGCCTTGGCCTCTTCGAACACCCCTGTACGGCACCCGAGTTGCCGTCCGCCGAGGAGGGCCGTTCCCTGAGCACGGCCCTTGCGCGCTCAGCCGTCACCCTGCTCCACGACAAGGCGGGTGTCCTGCCCGTCGACCCGGCCAGGGTCTCCCGCATGGCCGTCATCGGCCCGCACTCCGCCACCACGGCCCACCAGCTCGGCGACTACACGGCTCCCCAACGCCCCGGCACCGGAGCCAGCGTCCTGGCAGCCCTGAACCGCCTCGCCCTCCCCGGGACGGAGATCCGCCACGCCCCGGGCTGCACCCTGACCGGCGGCGACCTCTCCGGCATCCCCGAAGCGGTGGCGGCGGCAGCGGCCTCCGACCTGGCCGTACTGGTCCTGGGCGGCAGCAGTGCCCGTACCCCGGACACGGAGTTCGACGCCAACGGCGCAGCGCGCACCGTGGTGTCGGAGATGACCTGCGGCGAGGGCGTCGACCTGGCCGACCTGCGCCTGGGCCGGGCCCAGCACGCCCTGCTGGACGCGGTGACGGCGACGGGCACACCCACGGTGGTCGTCCTGATCCAGGGCCGCCCGCACGCGGTCCCCGAGGCGGCGGAACACGCCGCCGCGCTGCTGACGGCCTGGTACCCGGGCCCCTGGGGCGGCGAGGCGATCGCCGAGATCCTCCTCGGCCACACGGCCCCGACCGGCCGCCTCCCCGTGTCGGTGCCGCGCTCGGCGGCCCAACTCCCCGTCTACTACAACCACAAGGACACGGAGTACGGGTCGTACGTGGACGAGGACGCTGAGCCGCTGTACTCCTTCGGGCAGGGGCTGACGTACACGACGTTCGCGTACGGCGTTCCGAACATCGTTGATGACGGCGCCAGTTGCGAGGTCGAGATCACCAACACCGGACAACGGGCCGGTCGTTCGGTGGCGCAGCTCTACATCCGCCCGCTGCGTACGACGGTGTGGCCCCGGACGCTCGAACTCCGCGCCTTCCAGGGCGTCGACCTGGCCCCGGGAGAGAGCCGTACGGTCGCCTTCACCCTCGGAACGGAACAACTCGCCCAGGTGGACGGGGCCTTGGAGCGGGTGGTGCTGCCGGGGAGTGTGGAGATCCGGGTGGCGGAGTCGGCGCGGGGGGCGCTGGGGGCCGTACCGGTCGTGCTCGGTGTCACGGTCTGATCGGTGCGGTCATCGACATCGCGAAGATCCGATACACGTCTATTGATCAACAGTCCACCCCGGTGTGCGTGTATCGAGAAACCGTGACGCACTTCACTTCTCCGAATGATCCTATTTGCCCAGATCTGAAGTGATCTACGTGCTGCCCGGTTTCGCCCGGTCGGGATAACTTCACGCTTCTCATACTTTTTTCACAAACGGATCGGACCACTCCGTTCATGCGCAACACTCAGTCCGTGGGCTCTCCGCGCCCCCGCAACCGACGCCGCATACCCCTGCGCGCCTACGCCGTAAGCGGGCTCTCGGCCCTCACCTCACTCGCTCTGCTCGGCTCCGCGGCACCGGCCGCTCCTGCCTCGGCGAGCACCCCGGGCACGTCCGCGGCGGCCGGGGGAACCGTCGCGGACGTGCCCCGACCGGGCGTCGTCACCGAGGCGAACACCCCGGAGGCGGCCATCGTCGCCGCCAAGGCCGGAAACCGGCGGGTGGAGGTGCTGGAACGCCGTACCGAGTCCTCCACCACCTGGGCGAGTCCGGACGGCACCCTCGTCACGGAGCTCAGTTCCGGCCCCGTTCGCATGCTGCGTGACGGCGACTGGGTGGACGTGGACGCCACACTGACCCGGCGTCCCGACGGGAGCGTGGTCGCCAAGGCCCACCCCCAGGGGCTGCGGCTGGCCGGAGCGGGTGGAGTGAAGGCCCGTTCGGTCACCGCGGCGGCAGCCGCACCGGACTCCGCCAACCGCGATCTGGTCACGCTCGGCATGGGCAGTCGCCGCATGGCCGTGCAGTGGAAGGGCGGGCTGCCCACCCCGGCCGTCGACGGCCACCAGGCGGTGCCTGGCGCCGACCTGGTCGTCGACGCCACCCGCGAGGGATTCGAGCAGTTCCTCGTCCTCAAGGACCGGCCAGTCGGCAACAAGGCTCCGTGGACGGTGCCACTGACCCTGCCCGGGCTGAGCGCGGTGCAGCAGAAAGACGGTTCGGTCTCCCTCACGGACCGGAAATCGGGCGACGAGGTCGGCACCATGCCTGCGCCGGTCATGTGGGACGCGCGCGTCGACCCCCGCTCCGGCGAGCACACCAACTCCGTACGGGTTCCCATGACCCTGTCCCAGGACGGTGACACGGTTGAACTCACGCTCACCCCGGACGCCGGTTTCCTGTCCGACCCGGACACCCGGTACCCCGTGACGATCGATCCGGCCACGGACGCCCTCGGCTCCCTCTTCGACACGTTCGTCCAGGACGGCGACACCACCGACCAGTCCGCGTCGACCGACCTCAAGCTCGGCTGGCCCGGCGACTACGCGGACACCGCCAAGTCCCGCAAGCGCATCGCCCGTTCGTATCTGACCTGGGACACCTCGGTGTTCGCCGACGCACTGGTCAGCAGCGCCAAGCTGTCGCTGTACAACTACCACTCCTGGTCGTGCGAGACGCGCCCGTGGGAGGTGTGGGCGGCGAACGGAGCCGACACCGACACGCGCTGGAGCAACCAGCCGGCGCGACTGGAGAAGATCGCCACGTCGAGCGAGACACGCGGCGCCTCCTGCGACAACGCCGGCTGGGTCAGTGCGGACGTCACCTCTCTCGCCCAGACCTGGGCCAGTGCCAAGGCCGAGACGGGCAGCATCGCGCTCAAGGCCGCGAACGAGTCGGACACCTACGCCTGGAAGCGTTTCTACTCCTCCGAGTCGACCGCCGAGCAGATTCCCCAGCTGACGGTCAGCTACAACTACCGCCCCAAGTCCGGCAGCAACCTCCAGGCCGGGCCGCCCTTCTACACGCAGGGCGGCATCTACCGGGTCAACTCCACGACGCCCACGCTGAGGTTCACCCCCGAGGACTCCAACAACGACGACTCGGTTCGCGGCACCTACCAGATCACCGACACCGCCACCGGCCAGGTGGTCACGAGCGTCGTCGCGGCCCCCGTGCCCACCGGCGAGACGTCCAAGGTCGTCGTCCCGGCGGGCAAACTGGTCAACGGCAGGACATACTCCTTCCGGACCACCACGGACGACGGCACACACTGGAGCAACGGCTGGTCCGAGCCCGTCACCTTCACCGTCGACACCGGCATGGTGCTCACGCCCGAGATGAAGGCGCTGGCGACGGTCAACACCGCTCTGGACGCCGCCGACGTCACCCCGGCCACCACCAGCGACAGCACCTACGCGGCGATCGCGGACACCGGCAGCAACACGGTCGGCGTGCCCTGGGGCACCGCTGACACCATCAGCGTCCAGTCAGCCGACCGCGGCGGCATGGGAGTGGGCCTGCCCATCACCCAGCCCCGTGGTGTCGCCCTCAACGGCAACGTCGTCTACGCCGACCCGAACGGCCCCGTCGACACCGTTGCCCAGCCGACCCTGGAGGGCGGCGTCCGCACCCTCCAGGTCATCAAGAACGCCACGGCGCCCCACGAGTACACGTCCACGATGCGGCTGCCCGCGGGCGCGACGCTCACCCCGTTCGACGGGGACACCGTCCTGGTGTCCTCCGGCACTGACGAGAAGCCGGTGACCCACGGCCTCATCGACGCCCCATGGGCCCGGGACGCCAACGGCAACGCGGTTGCGACGTCGTACCGTGTCGAGGGTGACCGGCTCATCCAGACGGTCGGCTTCACCGCCACCACGGCGTTCCCGGTGGTCGCCGACCCGAAGCTGACCTTCGGACTGGGCATCTACTTCAACGCCAAGGGCGTCGAGTGGAAGGCCTACGGCGACATCGCGATCGTCTCCGGCTGGGGTGGCTGGCTGTACAGCTGCACTGTCGCCAAGCTCCCGGCCAAGATCGCCGGCATCGGCAAGATGATCTGCGGGGCCGCGGGCCTGAACGCCTGGACGAACCTCGCCAAGTGGCTGAAGCAGATCAGCAACTGGAAACTGTCACCGATGGGCTGCTACCAGACCAAGATCGTGCCGTCGAACAAGAAGCTGACCAAGGTCAGCAAGAAGAACTGCCGCTGATGGCCGCCCCCCGAGAGGTGACCCGCGTGATCGTACGTACGCCCTGGTGGCTCAACCTGATCGCCCTCGTCGCGGCCATCGCCCCCTGCGCGGCCCTGGGGCTGCCCTGGTACGTGGCGGCCGTCGCCGCGCTGGTGACCGGAACCGTCGCCGACCAGATCTGGCAGGCGCTGCTCCGGCGCCGCGAACGCGGTGCGGGCGGCAGCCCGGAGTAACGGCGGCAACCGAAGGCGAACGAGCGCTGGGCGGGAGTCCTGATCACCCGCCCAGCGCTTCGGCGCTGCCTGGAGCGCTCGTGGTCACTCGACTTCGTGAACGCGGGCGGCGATGGTTCGCGCGCACACCAGGGACCCGGTGTGCGACGTGTCGACCTCCAGGTCGTAGACGACGCCCTCGTGCACGACGTTCGCCTGCGCGGCGGCCATCCCCACGGCCCGGTCTCCCCGGGAGACCTCGCGGCGTGCGGCTACGGCGGTCTCGCACCGGACACCGACCCACAGCACGGGCAGGTCACCCACTCCGTCCACTTCACCAAGAGCCTTGCGCCAGCGCCGCTGGGACGCCGCTCCGCCGAGGAAGACGTCGTCGATGACGACCCGGGCGCCAGCCCGGACCATCGCCACGACGCCTTCCCGCCAGGCGGCCTCCAGTGCCAGGAAGTCCGCCCCGACGCTCACTTCGCCGTCCGTCGTGATCGCGATCCCCGCGTCCGACTCCCGCATCCTCGCGGGCAGGGCGTCGACGAACGAGTCGCACCCGAACGCCAGCCACGGGTCCGGCAGTTCGGCCTGCAGACACCGTACGATCTCGGACTTCCCCGAGCTGGAACCACCGTTGAGGATGATCAACTGAATCTGAGGCTGGGCGTGAGGCTGAACAGGAATCGGCACTGCGCCACACTAGGGTGCCGGCCCCGGGGGGACGAAACGAATTGCGGCCGTTGATGTCGGGGCGCCAACTGTGACAAACCACTATGACGGTGTGGAGGGTTCGGGTTTCCGGGCCAGGACGGTGGCGAATGCCCTCTTCGCGCCTGCTGCTTCGGCGGGCTCCTGCGACAGCCGCGCCGTGATCACGAATCCGGCCCGCCTCAGCAGCTCGGCGATCCGTTCGGCCGGGAGCAGATGGGACTCGTAGGACACCGGGTGGCCGCCGTAGGCCTGTGTCGGACTCAGACGCAGAGGCTCGTCGGTAGCCACGTGGCCGGCCAGCATCAGGAGGCCGCCGGGCGCGAGGGTGCGGTGGAACTCGGCGTACACGGCGGGCAGATGCTCGGGTGGGGTGTGATGGGTGGAGTAGTAGGCGAGGATGCCGCCGAGTTCGTTGTCCCGGAGCGCGAGGGCGGTCATCGAGCCCACGGTGAAGTTCAGCTCCGGGTGGGCGCGGCGGGCCAGCTCGATCATCTTCGGGGACAGGTCGATGCCGAACGCGGGCACACCCAGGGCTGCCAGGTGCGCGGTCACCTTGCCGGGGCCGCATCCCAGGTCCGCGACCGGGCCGAGGCCGGCGGCCTGCACGGCTTCGGCGTACGCGGCCAGCATCGCGCGCGACAGGGGGTCCAACTCCGTCGGGTTCTTGACGAGTTGGACGTAGTCGGCGGCGACGGTGTCGTAGGAGTCGCGGATCGCGGTGAGGTGAGAGGGAGAGGGGGAGGGGGTGTGGGTCACGCGGCGACTTTAGGGGAGGGCGGTGACAGCGGGACCGCGGGTCTCTGGACCGCGGGTCTCCGGGCCGAGCCGCTGGACGGGCCTGCGTGGATACGCGGCGACCCGCACCACCGGGCCTGTCGTCCGGACTAGCGCTCAGCCTTCTCCCACGGTCTGACCCCGAGCTTTCCGGTGGTTCCGAGGTCGAGGTTCGGGGTGACCGTCACCGGGTCGGCACCGGCCTTCGCCCGGACCTGCACATAGGGCACGTTCACCGGTGTGCCGGACGTCGTGGTGTTGCGCCAGACCAGGCCGGCGGTCGCCGACTCGCCGGGTTTGAGTGTGATGGGGCGGGGCTGGTTGTCGGGGCTGGCGCCCGTGGTGATCTCGCTGCTGCCGTCGAGGATCTTGATGCCGTCGACGGGCTTGCGCTCGTTGTCCAGGAGTTTCAGCAGCGGATAGCCCTCGACGGTGTAGTCGCGTGTGCCGCAGTTGTCGAGACGCAGGCCCACGACGCGCAGCCCCATGGCCGCGTCGCCCGCGTCGGCGCTGACCCGGATCCCGGAGGCGGGGCAGGTGCCCGGCTCGGCCGGCGCCTCGCTCGCGGGGACCTTGGTCACTTCGAGCACCTTGGCCCGCGTCACCCGTGGTGCGCCGGGGGGCAGTTCCCCGGCCCGGACCGTGCCCCGCACCGTCTTCCCGGGGCCGACGTCGCGCACGGTCGAGGTCTGGCTGGTCACGGCCCCGCCGTCATCGCTCATGAAGGTGAAGACGACCGAGTAGGTCAGGGTCTCGGTGCCGTTGTTGGTGACCTCGTAATCGGCGACGACCCCCGAGTCCGTGGCGAGGCCGAGGCTGTCGGCGGAGACGGAGTAGCTGCGGGTGGGTGTGGGCGACAGCGAGGGTGAGGCCGATGGGAGGCTCAGCCTGGTGATCCGTACGCCGTCCTTGCCCGGATCGTCGACCTGCGTGGCAGACGGCGGTTCGGCCGCGTCGGCGTCGGCGCCGGTGTTCCCGGCGCCCGCGCGCTCCGTCCCGCAGGCCGTGAGCAGCAGGGCGGTCGCGGCGAGAGCCGACAGGAGGGGAGCGGTCCTGGCGAGAGCCGGGCGGTGGAAGGGGGCGCGTCTACGCATCCGGCCATCTGATCAGGGTGTGAACCCGGCGCCTGTGACGGAGGCCATAGTTCCGGCCGCAGGGGTGTCACAAGGTCGGCGGGCATCGAGGCACCTGATGTCTCCCCGCCCGCCCCTCGTCCTCAAGCCCTCAGATCTTCACAGCCCCCGCAGCCACCCCCCGATAGAACCACCGCTGCGTGATCGCGAACAGCACCAGCACCGGCACCACCGAGATCACCGAACCGGCCATGACCATCCGCTGGTCGTAGCCGAACGACGACGACTGGAGTCGTGAAAGGCCCAGCGTCAGCGTCATGTTGCTCTCGGAGCGCAGCACGATCAGGGGCCACAGGAAGTCGTCCCAGGCGCTGATGAACGTGTTGATGACGACCACCATGATCGCGCCCCACGCGGACGGCAGGTACAGGTACTTGAAGCGTTGCCACTCGTTCGCGCCGTCCAGCATCGCCGAGTCCTCGATCTCGCGCGGGACCGCGAGGAACGCGCCGCGCATCAGCAGGACGTTGATGGCGCCGACGAAGCCCGGCAGCCACACGCCGGCCAGGCTGTCGATCAGGCCCAGGTCGCGGATGCTGATGAACAGCGAGACCATGATCGACTCGAAGGGGAACATCATCGAGGCGATCAGCACCACCCAGACCGCCCTGCGGCCCTTCCAGGAGGGCTTGGAGAGCATGTAGCCGGCCGTCGTGGAGAAGACCAGCTGGCTGGTGACCGACAGGGCGACCACGATCAGGCTGTTCTTGATGTACGACAACACCGGCACCTGGTCGAAGACCGTCCGGTACGCGCGCAGGGTCGGGTGGTGCGGCAGCAGGGTGGCGTTCGCGCCGAAGACGTCCTCGCTCGTGCCCTTCAGGGATGCCAGCAGCTGCCACAGCAGCGGGCCCACGGTGAGGCCGAGCACCAGGAGGAGGAGCAGATAGCGGACGATCAGCTCGCGCGGGCGGCCGTAGTCACGCCAACGCGGCATCAGGCGACGGCCCTTGGTCTCGACGACGGTCGTCGTCATGACTCGTCCTCCTTGGTCAGGCGCTGCGCCAGCAGGGTCAGGCCCAGGGTGAGTGCGAACAGGGCGACGCTGACGGCCGAGCCGTATCCCGCGTTGCCGGTGATCGGGTCCAGGCCGACGTCCCGGATGTAGAACGGCAGGGTGCGGTCGGCGCCGCCGGGGCCGCCGGTGGAGCTGCCGAGCATGTAGATCTCGGTGAAGACCCGGAGTGATCCGATGCCCGTCAGGGTGCCGACGAGCATCATGGCCGTCCGGACGCCGGGGATCGTGATGTTCCAGAAACGGCGGATCGCGCCGGCGCCGTCCATCTGCGCGGCCTCGTGCAGTTCCTTGGGCACGTTCCCGAGGGCGGCCAGGTAGAAGACCATGTACCAGCCGAGGCCCTTCCACAGGGTCAGGCCCATCGCGGAGAGCAGGATCAGCCACGAGTCGGAGAGGAAGGGGATCGCCGACCTGATCAAGTGGGCTTTCTCCAGCCAGGTGTTGACCAGGCCGTCGTCCGCGAGCAGCCACTGCCAGCTCAGGCCCACGACCACGCTGGAGGCGAGCACCGGCGTGTAGAAGGCGGAGCGGAAGAAGCCGATGCCGGGCAGGTTCTTCTCCACCAGGACGGCGAGCATCAGCGGCAGCAGCACCATCAGCGGCACGACGATCACCGCGTACAGGATGCTGTTGCGGGTCGCGAGCCAGAAGTCGTCGTCCTGGAGCATCCGCGTGTAGTTGTCGAGTCCGACGAAACCCGCGGCGCCGCCCAGCGGCTTGGCGTTGGTGAACGACAGCAGGACCGTGTTGAGGAAGGGGAACACCCCGAAGACCACCGCGCACACGATCGCGGGGGCGGTCCACAGCCACGGCAGCCACCAACGGCGGTACATGGCAGCTCCGTTGGCCCCGGGAGCGGGACCGGGCAGCGCGGCCCTGGCGATCCGGCGGAGGCGGGAGGGAGGAGGGGACGGGACCGGGGCCGGCGTGGAGGCCAGGGCCTCTACGCCGGACACCGGGTTCGTGATCTGTGCCGTCACCGTCAGCTGCCCTGCTTCAGCAGCTCGTTGGACTTCTCCTGGGCGTCCTTCACGGCGTCCGCCGCGCTCTTCTTGCCCTGCATGGCCAGCTGCACCTGGGACACGATGGCGTTCTGCACGGCCGGGGAGAGGTTGGTCTGGTTGGTGGAGGCCGTCTTGAGCTGGTCGGCGACGAGCTTGCGGGCCTGGGAGAACGGGTCGGTGCCGGTGACGTTCTGGAAGAACGGGTCGTTCAGCGACTCGGTGGTGGTCGGGAAGATCACCACGGCCGGGTCCTTGCACCAGGCCGTCTGGTTCTCGGCGTTGGTGAGGAACTCCGCGAACGACAGCGCGGTGGCCGCGTGCTTGCTGGTCGCGGCGACCGAGATGTACTGCGGGGCGCCGGCGGAGGCGACGCCGAGGGCGTCGTAGGGCTGCTGGCCGACGGCCGTCCTGGCGTAGACCGACGGGCTGTTCTGCTTGACGAACCGCACGAAGCTCGGGTTCGTCGAACCGTAGGCCACCTTGCCCTGGCTGTAGAGCGTGGACGGGTCGTTGCTGGAGGACAGCGAGTCCTTCGGCATCGCGCCCTCCTTGTACAGCTTCGCCATCCACTCCACCCACTGGGTGGTGCGCGGGTCGTCGCCGAAGACGGCGGACTTGCCGTCGTTGGAGAGGACCTTGATGCCCATCTGGTCGAAGTCGGCCGGGATGCGCCAGATCGGGTTGGCCATCGTCGCGAAGTACTTGCCGTCGGAGGCCTTGGCGACCTTCTCGTAGTCGGCGAAGAGCCCGAAGATGCTCGTCGGAGGCTTGGCCGGGTCGATGCCGGCCTTCTCCAGCAGGTCCTTGTTGTACGTCAGCAGGACGCCGCCGGTGTACCAGGGCAGCGTGGTGTGGATCGACTTGCCGGAGGCGTCCGCGAAGGTGGCGGTCTTCCAGAACGACGGGACGAAGGGCTTGGACGAGTCCGGGTCCTTGGTGCCGATGTCGAGCAGGTAGCCGGCCTTGGTGAGGGCGGTCGCCGTCGGCGCGTTGACGTTGATGACGTCGGCCATCGTGCAGGCCTGGGCGTCGGCGACGGTCCGGCTGGTGAAGGTGTTGTCGCCGGGGTCGTCGATCCACTTGACCTTGGTGCCGGGGTGGGCCTTCTGGAAGTCGGCGATCACCCCGTTGAAGAAGTCGCCGAAGTCTTTCTTCAGGTTGGTGGTCTGGAAGGTGATCGTGCCCTTGACGTCGCCGGTCAGCTTCCCCGACCCGACGTTGCCCTTGTCGACCGAGCAGCCACCGGCGGTGGCGCCGCCGCTGTCGTCGGAGCCTCCGGAGAGGCCGCATCCGGCGGCCGTCAACGTCAGTACGACGAGACAGGACAGGGACCCGGTCAGTCTTCTTGCGCGCATTGCTGCTGCCCTCCTGGACGCGGATGCTGGGTGCTGGTTCAATTCACCAACTTTGACTCCGGCTGATGAAAATGTGGACCAGAATTCATCGGAGGTCAATGGGGTGCCGTGTTGCTTTTAGGTTCCGGAACCGACGGCGACCGCTTCGCGGGTGGTGTTCGTGGTCCGGGTGGGACGAGCGATGCCCGGGGAAGACGCGGACGCCCATCGTGGCACCGCTTGGATGGTTCAAACAACCATCTTCAAGTTTCCTTGGTGGTTCATCCATGCAAAAGCCGCCTCGGGGCAAAATCACCCGAGGCGGCTCTTATGGCGTCGTACGACTGCTCAGCGTGTGCGGCGGGACTTCACCGCGTGCTCCCTGGCGATGTGGTCGGTGAGGGCGAGGGAGGCGCTGGCGCGCTGGTAGGAGAGCTGGGCGACGCGGACGTACAGGCAGTCGATGAGGACGAGCACGGAGTGGCGGGCGCCGATGCTCTCGGTGCGGAAACTGGTCTCCGAGGAGGAGGAGATGAGCCGTACGTCGGCCGCGCGGGCCAGCGGGGACTTCGGGTCGGCGGTGATGGCCACGGTGGTCGCGCCGCGCTGTTTGGCCAGTTCGAAGGGTTCGATGGTCTCGCGGGTGGAGCCGGAGTGCGAGATGCCGATGGCGACGTCGGCGGGGGTGAGGAGGGCGGCCGAGGTCAGGGCGGCGTGCACCTCGGTCCAGCCGCGCACCGCGCAGCCGATGCGGAAGAGCCGCGTCTCGGTCTCCTGGGCGACGGCTCCGCTGCCGCCGACGCCGTACACGTCGATGCGGCGGGCGCGGGCGGCGGCCTGGCCGGCGCGCTCGATGGAGTCGAGGTCGATACGGTCGATGGTCTGCTGGATGGCGCGGAGATCTGCGCTGCCGACGACCTGGACGACCCGCTCCAGGCTGTCGTCGGGGGAGATGTCCGGCCCGATCTCGGCGGTGCCCCAGTCGGAGACCTCGCCGCGACCGCGCTCCTGGGCCAGCTCGATGAGGAGATGCTGGTAGGAGTCGAGGCCGATGGCACGGCAGAACCGGGTGACCGTGGCCTGGGAGGTGCCGGTGCGGCGGCCCAGCTCGGCGGCGGAGCAGTGGGTGACGGCGGCGGGGTCCTCAAGGATCAGCTCACCCACCTTCCGCAGGGAGCCGGCGAGGCGCGGCAGCTCCGTACGGATGAGGGTGGTGACGTCGGTCGAGGGCATCCCGTTGCCGGAGCCGGTCCGTTCCATGGGGTTAACCGATCTCCTCGGCGCTGTACGACTGTGCGGCTGGCTGCACTGATGGCAGGGACGAATGTATCAGCCACCGGCTATAGAGCAGTTTGAATTCCAGGACCAGGTCGGGCCGACGGTGGGCGGGAGCGGGCGCCGCCCGTGCGGGCTTTGCTCGTGGCGCGTTGCCCGCAGCCCGTACACTGTGATTTATTGATTCACCGATTGAGGTAGAGTGGGTGGTTCAATCCACCGGTGGGGAGTGTCGAGTGTCCGTCGAGTCCGTCAGTGCGCAGGGGTTCGCGCGCGAGAGCCGGGCCGTTCTCGACCGCATCACCGGGTCGGAGGCGGTCCAGGAGTCGGTGACCCGCGCCGCCGCCCTGATCGCGGACTGCATCCGCGCGGACGGTGTGATCCAGGCCTTCGGTACGGGCCACTCCCAGGCCCTCGTCCTGGAACTGGCGGGCCGGGCCGGCGGCCTCGTCCCCACCAACCGCCTCAGCATGGCCGACCTCGTCCTCTACGGCGGTGACGACCCCAGCGCCCTCGACGACCCGCTCCTGGAACGCAAGCCGGGCATCGCCGAGCGTCTGTACGACCTCGCCTCGCCGCACCCCTCCGACCTGTTCGTGATCATCTCCAACTCGGGTGTCAACAACGTCATCGTCGAGATGGCCCTCCGGGCGAAGGAGCGCGGCCACAGGATCCTCGCGATCACCTCCCTCACCCACACCCGCACGGTCCCGGCGGGCCACACCAGCGGCAAGAAGCTGGCCGACATCGCGGACGTGGTGCTGGACAACGCGGCCCCCACGGGCGACGCCCTGCTGGAGCTGCCGGGCGGGGGCGCGGTGTGCGCCCTGTCGACGCTGACCGGCGTGATGCTGGTGCAGATGGCGGTGGCGGAGACGGCGGCGCTGCTGATCGCGGCGGGCGAGCGTCCGCCGGTGTACGTGTCGGCGAACGTGCCCGGAGGGTTCGAGGGGAACCTGGGTCTGGAGCGGCACTACGGGGATCGGATTCGGCGGCCGGCGAGCTGAGGAGTCCTGGGGGTCGGGGGCCGGTGGCCGGGGGCCGACAGATGGCGGATGGCGCCCGGTGGCCGGGGGCAGGGGCCGGGGACTCATGGCTCCCGGCGACCACGGCCGACTTCGACCACGATCGGCTTCGACCACGGGAAAAAGCGGTTGCTGAGCCGGCGACCGTCATGGACGATCCCGAACCGTGACGACGCCTGCCGATGAGCCCCGCCCCGACCACACTCCGGCCCCTCCCACCACCCGCCCGCTCGCCCTGGTCACCGGAGTGGGCCGCACCGTCGGGATCGGTGCCGGGATCGCCCGCAGGCTGGCGGCGTCGGGCTGGGACATCGCCTTCACCTACTGGACGCCCTACGACACACGCATGTCCTGGGGGATCGAGTCCGGCGCGACCGAGGCGATCACCCGGTCCCTGGCCGAGCTGGGCGCCGCGAGCACGGCGATCGAGGCGGACCTCGCCGACCCGGACACCCCGGCCCACGTCTTCGACGAGGCCGGGCGCCGGATGGCCGGTGCCGGTGCGAGTGCCGGTGCCACCGCCCTGGTGATGTGCCACTGCGAGTCGGTCGACTCGGGCCTGCTCGACACGACCCTGGAGAGCTTCGACCGCCACTTCGCCGTCAACGCACGCGCGACCTGGCTGCTGATCCGGGAGTTCGGCCGCCGCTTCACGGCGATCCCGGGAACCGGCCGGATCATCGCCCTCACCAGCGACCACACGGTGGGCAACCTGCCGTACGGAGCGAGCAAGGGGGCGCTGGACCGCATCACTCTGGCGGCGGCCCACGAACTCTCACACCTCGGGGTGACCGCCAATGTCATCAACCCCGGCCCGGTGGACACCGGTTGGATGTCCGACGAGGACCGGGCGAACACCGTCCGCCACACCCCGCTGGCCCGCCTGGGCACCCCGCAGGACACGGCCCACCTCGTCGACTTCCTGTGCTCGGCGGAGGGGCAGTGGGTCAACGGGCAGCTGCTGAAGAGCAACGGGGGCCTTGGGTAAGAGACTTGATCGCTGCCCGGCCTGCTGATTGGCTGGCCGGTATGACCGATCTCGGACCCGTCGCCTGGCCGCCCACCCCGATCAGGACCGAGAGGCTCGTGCTCCGTGAGTCCGAGCCCCGGGACCGTCCGACGTTCGTCGAGCTGCTCGCCTCGCCGGAGGTGCACACCTACCTCGGTGGCCCCCGGCAGCGTGACGAGCTCGAACGCGAGATGCCCGGGACGCCCGAGCGCTGGCCCGGGAGCTTCGTCGTCGATCTCGACGGGGCGATGATCGGCCAGATCCTGCTCAGGAGGGCAACCGGGCACAGCCGCCCGGCTGCCGCGGGGAAGGCCGATCTCGGCTATCTGTTCCTGCCGGGGGTGTGGGGATCCGGGTACGCAGCCGAGGCGTGCGCGGCGGCGCTCGACTGGCTCGCCGACGCGCTTCCCGGTGAGCCGGTGGTGCTCACCACCCAGACCGCCAACGTCGGCTCGATGCGTGTCGCGGCGAAGCTGGGGTTCACCGAGGTGGAGCGGTTCGAGGCCTGGGACGCCGAGCAGTGGCTCGGTATGCGGTCCCCGGTCACGCAGTCCGAGTGAACTCGCGCCGGAGGCACCGGAGTTGGTGCAGCGGCCGGGGTGGTGCACACCCCGTTGGGGACGTGCCCCACGCCATGCTGGACCACACCGGATCGAGGATCAGACCTTGACCCCGCATTCCCTGGCGTTCTACGTGGACGTCGTCACCACCGGCACCGTGCTCGGCGCGGGCCCTGCGGATTCTCCCGGGCGCGTCGCCGAGACCCTGGGGCCGGACTTCGCCGAGGACCACTTCAGCGACCAGAGCATGTGTCTCGGCTACGGCTTCGTCGAGTTCTTCTGGGACCGCGCCTCCACCGACCACCCCTGGTCGGGCCACCACTTCACCCTGCAGGTGCACCGGCTCGCGCACCGGAACCGCACCGACGTCCACGACGCACTTCGTGCCCGGTACGGGCGGTTCACTCCCAGGCTTCGGTTCGAGAAGCTGCGGCGTCTGCTGGCGCGGCGCGGCGTCCCCCTGCTGGAGATCCCCGAAATCCCGACGCTCGGGCCGTGTTTCCGTACGTTCTGGCAGCCCGGTTCCAGGGTGGCCGTCACCGTCATAGGGACCTACGGCGAGCACCGAACGCCCGACAATCTGCGGGTCGGCGACGTGTACAGCGTCCACGGCCCGATGACCGCCGAGGAAGTGGAGTGGCGGAGGAGGGCGCAGCTCGGGTAGCGCGGAGGATGGGCGGGCGCCTGCGAGTAGTCGCCCGACCCGAGTCGTCTACAGGGGGATCAGACCTGCGTCTGTGGGCCGGAAACCGCAGGCCTCGAAGTAGAAGGAACGCAGGTGTTCCTCGAAGTCCACGTGCAGCCACTCGCAGTCGGCGGCACGGGCGTGCTGTGCGGCGGTGGCGATCAGCATGGCGCCGATCCCCTGGGACCGGTGGCTCCGGGCCACGACCGTGTCCAGGACGAAGGCGTGAACTCCGCCGTCCCAGGCGACGTTGACGAATCCGACGAGGGAGCCGCCGTCCCGGGCACAGACCCAGCCGAGGCTGTGACGTCGCAGCCGTGTGCGCCAGTCGGTGGTTCCCGGCCGACCGCCGAAGCCCTCGGCGTGCAGCGAGTTGAGGTAGGCGTTGTCGAAGTCGCCGCGCCATTCGTACGTGGTCGTCGCCAAGGGGCTACCAGTGCGCGGGGCGGGTGAGGGCCGGCGGCAGTTTCGTGGCGGGGTCGCCCTTGGCCGCGTCGAGTTGGGACTGGGTGAGGAAGATGCTGTCGGTGAGGTCCGCACCGCTCAGGTCGGCGTCCCGCAGGTCGGCGCCGATCAGGTCGGCCGTTCTCAGGTCGGCGCCCTTGAGATCGGCGGCGATGAGGTAGGCGCCGCGGAGGTTGGCGCCCCGAAGGTCGGCGGCCTTGAGGTCGGCGCCGATGAGATCGGCTCCCCGCCGGTCCTTCTTGTCCTTCCTGCGGCCCGTGACCTTGGCCCGTACGAGTTCGCTCGCACGCAGCAGCAGAGCGTTGACGTCGCCCCGGTGTGCCGCCATGTCCAGTTCGGCGAGATCCTGGGCGCTGCCGCCGGTGAGGTGTTCGGTCTTTCCGAGGGCGCGGCGCAGTTCGCCGTGGATGGGGCGGGCGGGCGGCAGTGTGAGTGCCTCGGCCAGGTACCAGAGGAGTTCGTGGAGCTGTCGCATGACGGGAAACACGTCGAACATCTGCCGGGCCGTGCCCGGGGCCTGCCGCCAGTCCTGCCCGCCGAAGGTGACCTGGGAGACCTTCTGCCCCGCGCCGAAGCAGTCGAAGACGGTGCATCCCGAAAAGCCCCGCTGCCGGAGCTGTGTGTGGATGCCGCAGCGGAAGTCGGCTCGCAGGTTCGTGCAGGGCTGCCCGGCGTCCTTGTCGGTCGCGAAGTCCGCCGAGGCCGCGAACGGCAGTGCGACACAGCACAGCCCGAAGCAGTTGCCGCAGTCGGCGCGCAGGCCGAGATCGGCAGCGCGGTGATCCGGGTGTTCGCGTTCCTGGGACAACGTGCGTGGGCTCCTGTGACGTTCTGGCGTTGCGTTCTGCTCGTTCGTCCTGCTCGTTCGTCCCGCTTCTACGGCTACCGGGCCACCAGCGCCTCGCGTACATGGCCTCTCTATCACCGCGTTCTGACAATAGGACAGCGATTTTCGCGGCTGGCCGGACACGCGGACCGTGCTTCCGCCAACGGATCTCTTCGCGTAATCTCCCCCTCCAGCACGGCATGTTCACGCCACGGTCAGGGGGGCCGGATGCGGAATCGTTCTACTCTGCTTGCCAAAATTCTCGGTGGGGCAGCGCTGGCGTGCTTGGCCGGCGGGTTGGGCATGACGATCGTGCGGTACGACGCGGAGGCTCCACGGCTGGACGTTCTGGTTCCGTTGGCCTTGGCGGCCCTGCTTGTCGGCGGTTGGGTGCTGGCTGTCCGAGCGGCGCCGCCGGTGGAACGGATACCGCTCCCCTCTGCTCATCGGGAGGGGATACCCACCACGCTGGGGGCGGTGCGCCGCGACTGGGGGTACATCGCCGCGGTCTACCTCACCATCTGGGCGCCGTACGCCGCAGCTCGCGCTGCCGCCGGCACGGGCGGCTCGGTCATCGGCAGTGCGTGGTGCGGGATCACCCTGCTCTTCGCTGTCGTGATGTCCCTGTACGCCATCGGTCTGCTCAAGACGCAGCTCGGTGCCGGTCAGCGGATGCTCATGGAGGATGCCGCCTCGGGCAGCGTGCATGCGGTCCGTGTCCAGTTCGCCACGGCGGTCAGGCAGGATTATCGGGCGCCCGCCGGAACCGGTGTCGGCGACATCACGACCACCAACTCGTACTGGGTCGATCTGGTGCCCGAGGGAGATCTCGGCGGCGATTCCGACGGCGACACCGGCGGAGATCCTGGCGGGCAAAGGGTCATCCGACTCCAGCCCATGTACTCCGGCGACAATTTCCGCGTGATGATCGGGGACAAGCATCTGTCCTACGCCGCTGCCCAGTTGCCCGGTCACTCCGGCTGGCTGTGCTGGCCCAGGCGATGGAAGGACATCGCGGCCACGGACAAGACACGCGGGGTTTCCGCCGCCTTCGTGTCCGACACCGGCCACGTGGTCTGGGGCCGGACCGGACAACAGGACTGCGAGCACTGGCTGCGCGGCGGGGCGGCGCCGGTGTGCGAGACCGGCAGCGGGCCTGCCGCCGAGCCGCTTCCCCACCCCTCCCGGTTCCTCCCGAAGGCGCACACCCGCGCCCTGCTCATCGCGGCGGCCGCGGCCCTCACGGCGGTTCCCTATCTGCTCGGTCTCGTACCGCACGCGCTGGGCCTGGCACTTGGCGCGGCTGCGGGAATCCTGGCTCTCGCGGCATCGGCGAGTCTGACCCTCATCGGCATCCAGAGAGAGAACATGGATCCGGAGCTGTGGACCGTGAGCGACGAGGCGCATCCGTCGCTGCGCTGAACTCTGTTCGCCGACTTCACGCCGCCTCCGGCAACGGGATACCGGCACCCCGAGCCATCAAGCCGCCTTGGCTGTCCTGCAGTCACGGCACGCGGAGGGCCCCGCCGCCCGGAACGCCCGTTCGCAGCCGTCGCAGGTCTGCCAGCGGAGGGCGACGGGCAAGGCCGTCACGGCCGGTGGGGTGCTCGGAGGCGCCGGGAGCGGCGCTTCGCGCAGACGGAACGCCAGTACGCGTGCCGGGCGGGCGCGGAAGTGGTCGGGGAGCCCGGTGGTCAGCACCCCGGTGATCTCCTCGGGGCCAAGCCCCTGCGCGAGCCACGCGGTGACCGCCGGGGCCAACTCGGCGACCTCACTGCGGGACAGAATCAGCCGCCGGTCGACGATACGGAGCGAGGCGAGGATGACGACGGCCTGGGGATCGGCTTCGTCGAGGCCGAGCGGGGGAGGGGACGGAGGGTCAACGGGTGGGAGACTGAGGGGAGTTACCGCTTCCGCCACCGCCGTCGTGACCGTAGCCGTAGCCGTCGTCGCCGCTTCGGTGGCAGGCGCTGCCGTCAGGCTGCTGTCCTCGGCGGGCTCCGACTTCCCCGGCCGGGGCACCGGCTGCGCAGCAGGGGTCGCCCGGTCACCGGCGCCGCGCGGAACGTCGTAGAAGAAGGTCTGGGTACGCACCTTGCCGTTCGGCCCTCTTACCCGGCGCCGTTCCAGATGGCCCGCCGCCTCCAACTCCCGCAGCGCACGCGAGATCAGGATCTCTCCCTCGTCGAAGTGGGCGCAGAGCGCGGCGATGCTGATGCGGGCGCCGTCGGGTACGGAGAGGATGTAGGCCGCGACGCCGATGGTGACCGCACTGCCGCGCCGCTGGGCGAGGGCGTTGGAGATCACCGTGAAGTCGGCGGTGAGGCGGGTGCGCACGTGAATCACACCGTAGGTGGGTGTGTTCGGCGTGTTCGGTGAAGGTGAGTTCGGAGTGTTCGTCGCACCGGAGTTGGCGCACGAGGGCGCGTTAGACTGCGTTCCAGCCATTGGGAAGTCGTTCTCTTCCTGAGCGGTCAGGCCCTCGTCCAGGATTGCCGTCCTGGCGGGGGCCGTCGTCTTTGTGAGGTTGTTTCGGGGAACGTAACTCTCCGCACCCACTCGCCGCAACCGCGTCACTCCTGAGAGTGAACGGAGGCGAACGGGGGTGAACCGGTGTGAACGGGCGGGAGGGGGAAGGTAGTTGGTTCTTTTCCCAAAGTCCTTTAGGGGGAGGGCCGTGGCCGCCCGGATCCCGGTGCACAGGGACCCGGTGCGACCTCAGTGGCGGTCGCTGGGCCAGTGCGGGTCCTCATAGCGGGCGGGATCGGTGAGGCCCATCAGCCGTACCAGGTGCAGGAGTTCCTCGGTCGCGTCGTCCTGGGCCTGCAGCCGGGCGGGGACGTGGCGGACCAGCCAGGCCGAGAGTTCGGTGCGCGCGGCGTCCACGTCGTCGTCCTCCCACACCCACATGGTCCAGGGCAGCTCGTCTCTCAGCAGGTCGTACTCCCACTGGGTAGCCGCTTCCGCCAAGTGCCGGTCGGCCACCGGGTGATCGAGTCCCTCCCAGACCGTGAGCCACGGGCTGATGATGCCGGACGCCTCGGTGCACAGGGCGAGGAGTTCGTACACGGGGGCAACGGGATCCGGGTCGGTGAGGCTGTGGGCCCACCAGGCGTGCAGGAACTCCCACACCGCCGTGTTCTGGCGCACGGGCCACCGGTAGCAGTGGCCACGAGAGAACGAACGCCCGACCTCGTCCATCTGGTGCGGCTCCACGAGGCCGCCGACCAGCGCTCTGGCGAACTGGGGCAGGACGCGCCGCAGTACCGCGCCGTGGTCCGTCCAGTCACAGGCGTGCCAGGTGCGGTACAGCAGGTCCGGGTCGAGCTCCACGTCCGGGACCTTCAGCAGCGCGAGCTCTTCCTCGCTGCCCCAGTGGCAGTCGCACTGAGCCTCGTCGGCGCGGGCGGTCATCCCACGGAAGACGATGTCCAGGCGGTCCAGTGCGCGGTCGAGCCGGAGTCGGGTGGGGGGAATGTCTTCGACGTTCGTCGTTGACGGGTTCGTCGTTGCCGGGTTCATGGTGTCGGCACAGCCTCAAGGGGACTCCGGGCGGCTTCCGCCGGCCGAAGATTGCGATCCTAGTCCCCGTCTACCCCCACCCGGCCAGTGAAATAAGCGGCCCGCCGTCGAGATAGCGACGCAGCGCGCCCGCACTCGTGCGCACGAACTCCTGGGGGAGCGCGTCGACTTCGACCCAGCGGACCTCGGCGTGCTTGTCGGGTTCGCGGTTCTCCGGCTCGCCGGTCCAGGCGTGGGCGGCGAAGACGACGGTGAGGTAGCCGTTGGGGGCTTGGACTCCCTCGGCGCCGTGGACGACGTGGGCGACCCGCAGGGCCTCCGGCCGCACGGTGAGCCCGGTCTCCTCGTACAGCTCGCGCACCGCCGTGTCGGTGATCGGTTCGCCGGGTTCGCTCTTGCCGAGGGGCAGGTCCCACAGGCCCTGGCCGAACTTGGCGCGCGGGCCGCGCTGGAGGAGAACGACACGGCCTGCTGCCCGGTCGTGCACGATGACGGCCGCGACCAGCACGGTCATGGAGCCGAGGGCGGGCGCGAGGGGTGTGTGGTGATGGTCGGTCATGGTGCGCCGGAGTCTAGGGCGGCCCACTGACATCGGGCCCCGTACCCCCGGAGGGGCTCTCACCCCCGTCGCAGCAGCGGCCGTTCCACCAGCGCGTACGACGCCAGGGCCGCCGCGACCGTCGCCACCATGCCCATCGGCAGCAGCTGGTCGTCGGGTACGCCCAGGTCGGAGAGGAGGCGGATGACGGGGTAGTGCCACAGGTACATCCCGTAGCTCAGATTGCGGCCGACCCAGGCCAGCGCCCCGATCGACAGCAGACGGGACGGCCACGACCCTGGGAGCAGGTCCAGGGTCGCCACCACCGTGGCCGTCAGTACGGCGGCGACCATGAAGCCGGCCGTGTACCAGACGGGGTTCCACGCGCTCGTGTCGGCGATCGGGATCTGCCAGGCGACCAGGGCCAGCAGGGCCAACGCGGGCCAGCACAGGCGTCCCGCCCAGCGGCGGAGCGACGCCAGCCTGGGATCGTCGGCGCGCAGCCGGGCCAGGACCACGGCCAGCAGTGCGCCGATCAGGAGCTGGTCGGCGCGGGTGTCGGGGCCGTTGTAGATGCGGTGGGCCGCCGTGGGGTCCCAGAGGGCGAGGCGCCACAGCAGCGGCAGGACGCACAGGGCCGCGACCCAGGCCAGTGCCCTCCGTGCCGTGGTGTGCCGTAGAAGCAGCAGGAACAGGATCGGCCACGCCAGGTAGAACTGCTCCTCCACACCCAGGGACCAGGTGTGGCTGAGGGGACCGGTGAGGTCGGAGTACGCGCCGGACTCACCTGCCCGTACGAGGTTGACCACCGACACCGCCGCCAGCGCCGCCGCCTTCCACGCCCCGTCGAACAGCGGCAGCGGAAGCGCGAGTGAGAGGAGCGCGGTGACCGCGCACATCGTCAGCATGGCCGGCCCGAGCCGCAGCCACCGCCGCTTGTAGAACGACCGCAGACGGATGCCGCCGGTGCGGGCGTACTCGGCGATCAGCAGTCGGGTGATGACGAAGCCGCTGAGGGTGAAGAAGACGTCCACGCCCACCGAGCCGCCGGGTACCAGGTCCGGCTTCACGTGGTACACGATCACCAGGACGACCGCGACCGTCCGCAGCCCGTCCAGCCCCGCCACCCGCCCACCACCACGCAGCGCCGACGGGAAACCCCGCCCGCCGCCGGATCTGCGCCGCGGTTCCGCCGTCGGCGCGGGCAGAGTCTGCGCGCTCCGCTCCATGGACGCGTCAAGGGCGTCAACGGCGTCAACGGCGTCGACCGTCGTGCTCCGGTCGGTGGGGGTGCTCATAACGTCCGCGCCTGCCCAGCCTCGGCGGAGCCACACCTGCTCTTATGGACCCCACAGCTTCGGCGCTGCTTTCCGGACGGCGTGCCTCCACCCGAACTGCACCCGAATTCCGCCCGCGCTCCACCCGTCCTCGGCGGCCTCCACACGCCCTCTCAACCCTGCGGGGCCCGCGCCCGTCTACCCTTTCGCCGCGGTACAGCACGATCTTCGAAGCGCCGTGGACAGCGGTCATGCGGGTGAGCGGAGACGAAAACACGATGAACAGCCGTACGGGAGTCCCTGGGCGAGTCGGTGCGAGCCGGAACAGACAGCAGGGGCGACGCGGCCCGCGGATACACCGGACGCGTACGACCGTACGCACCACCGGTGTGCTCAAGAACACGCCGGTGCGTGACGTCGGGCATACCCCCACCCCCTTGCTGTCGGGTCCCGCCCGGCGCATCGCCGCCGGAAGCGTGTTGCTGCTTCTGGTGAGTGGCGTGATCACCGTGGGCGTCTGGTTCTGCATCACCTTCCAGACCGCCGTCACGCCGGTGCTGCTCGCTCTGCTCCTCTCCGCCCTGCTCGGCCCGTTCTACCGGCGGCTGGTCAGGATGAAGTTCAACAAGTCGCTCGCCGCCGGGCTGACCTGCGCCGCCGTGATCCTGGTCATGGGCGGGGCCGCGTACATCGTGGTGAACGCCCTGCTCGACACCGGTGACCAGATCGTCGGCTCGCTGCGGGACGCGGCGAAGGACCTCAGCGAGCGGTTCGATGTGGTCGGCACCGCCCTGGACGAACTCGCCACGAACGCCCAGGACCTGCTGTCCAAGTTCGGCGGTACCGCGGTCTCCGGTGTGCTGAGCGGCGTCAGCCTGCTCACCGAGATGATCGCCACCGGAACGCTCGCGATCCTGCTCCTCTTCTTCTTCCTCCGCGATTCCGACCGGGCCGTCGCCTCACTGCACTCGCTGGCGCCCCGAGGCTCCGGCGCGACCCTGGAGGTCATGGCCCGCCGCGCCTTCCAGGCGATCGAGGGCTTCATGCTGGGCACGACGATCGTCGCGTTCATCGACGCCGTCTGCATCACCGTCGGCCTGCTGATCCTCCAGGTGCCGGGCGCCATCGGGCTGGGGGCGCTGGTGTTCATCGGCGCGTACATCCCGTATCTGGGCGCTTTCCTGTCGGGCGCGGTGGCGGTCCTCGTCTCCTTCGCGGACGGCGGACTCACCACCGCGCTGTGGGTCCTCGGTGTCGTCACCCTCGTCCAGCTCCTGGAGGGGAACGTGTTCCAGCCGATGATCCAGAGCCGTACGCTCCAGATGCACCCGGCGGTCATCCTCCTCGCCCTCACCGCAGGCGCAGCCCTCGCGGGGATCCTCGGAATGCTCCTCGCCGTACCACTGACGGCGGCGGCGTTCGGCGTGCTCTCGGAAATGCGGGGGCGGTACGAGGAAGGGGTGAGCGGGGTGAACGGGGGCGCCGAGGCGACGCGCTGACCGGACAACTCACCACCTCTCTCACCACCACCTCCCTCACCATCGCCTCTCAATGAAGGACGGCCTCGATGGCCGGTGCGAGGCCGTCCTCGATCTCTTCCCGGGTGAGGGCGGTCACCGCCGGAAGGCGCAGCAGGTAGCGGGACAGCCCCAGGCCGAGGAGCTGGGCGGAGACGAGGCCGGCCCGGCGTCTGGCGGTTTCCGGGCCCAGGGCTGCGGCCAGCGTCGGGGCGACCTGGGTCGCGAAGATCTCGTGCATCCGCGCCGCGGCGTGCTCGTTGGTGACCGCCGAGCGGAGCAGGACGAGCAGCGCCTCGTCGGCCGGGTCGCCTTCCCAGCGGTCGAGGAAGTGACGTACCAGCACCCGTGCCAGTTCGTCCGCAGCGACGCCGGTGAGGTCCGGCAGACGCAGGTCGATGGCGAGCGCCGTGTCGAAGAGCTGCGCCTTGTTGCCGAAGTACCGCATGACCATCGAGGGGTCGATGTCGGCGTCGGCGGCCACACCCCGGATGGTGGTGCGCTCGTAGCCCTGGGCCGCGAACCGTTCGCGTGCCGCGCGCAGGATCGCTGCCTTGGTGCGGTCGGAGCGTTTGTCGGCGCTGCCGGTGTCCGTGCTGGTGTCCGTGCTGGTGGGCTCGGTGTGCTGACTCATGCCAACGACTGTAGGCCAACAGGTGTTGACTTTCCAGCGCGAGTGCGAGCATCATGCCAACAGGCGTTGGCCAACACTTGTTGGCAAACATTCGTTGGCAGGAGGCCGCCATGAACAACAACACGAACAACACGAACAACGTGAATGACGTGAACGCCACCGCACTGCCCGCCCGCACCGAGGTCGCCGTCGTGGGCGCCGGTCCGGCCGGACTCGCGCTCGCCGTCACGCTCGCCGCCGCCGGTATCGACTTCGTCGTCCTGGACAAGCTGGCGGAGGGCGCCAACACCTCGCGCGCCGCCGTCGTACACGCCCGCACCCTGGAGGTCCTCGACGAGCTGGGAGCCTCCGAGGAACTGATCGCCCGCGGCATCCAGGTCACCCGCTTCGGCGTCCGCGACGGCTCCCGGCGTCTGCTGACCGTGCCGTTCGACGGGCTGCCCACAGCCCACCCGTACGCCCTGATGGTTCCCCAGGACGAGACCGAGAGCGTGCTGCTGGACCGGCTGCGGGCGCTCGGCGGTGCCGTGCACCGCCCGTACGAGGTCGTGTCCGTCGTCCAGGACGCCGACGGCGTGACGCTCACCATGAGCACCGGGGAAACCCTGCGCGCCGCATACGCCGTCGGCGCCGACGGCATGCACAGCACCGTCCGTGAAGCCGCCGGCATCGGCTTCACCGGCAGCACCTACGAGGAGTCCTTCGTGCTCGCCGACGTGGTGATGGACTGGGCGCCCGGCCCTGCCGAGGTGTCGCTCACCTTCGCCACCCACGGTCTCGCCGTCGTCGCGCCGCTCCCCGGTGGCCACTACCGGGTCGTCGCCACCGTGGACGACGCCCCGCCCACCCCCGACCTGGCCTTCGTCCAACGGCTGCTCGACGAGCGTGCCCCCGGCCAGGCCGAGGTCACCGGACTCGCCTGGTCCTCACGGTTCCGGGTGCACCACCGGGTCGCCGACCACTACCGGGCCGGCCGTCTGTTCCTGGCGGGCGACGCCGCGCATGTGCACAGCCCCGCCGGCGGCCAGGGCATGAACACCGGCATCCAGGACGGCCACGCCCTCGGCCGGGCGTTCGCCACAGGGGAACTCGACGGCTACGAGGCCCGGCGCCGCCCCGTCGCCCAGCGTGTCGTCGCCTTCACCCACCGGATGACCCGTATGGCCACCACCCGCAACCCCGTGATGCGCCGAGCGCGTAACATCGCGCTTCCCCTGCTGGGCCGCACGCCCATGCCGAGGAAGCTCGCGACCGAGCTGGCGGAACTCAACTACCGCTGAATCAACCACCGCTGAATCAACAACCGTTGACTCAACTACCGCTGAGGGGAAGGGAAACGAAGGCATGAAGACGGCGAGGCTACTCATCCGCAGGTTCACCGAGGCGGACGCGCCGACCCTGGCGGCGTACCGGTCGGACCCCGAGGTGAGCCGCTACCAGTCCTGGGAGTCGCCGGTGCCGTTGCCGGAGGCCGAGCGGCTGGCGGCCACCTTCTCTACCGGGGACCCCGGTGCTCCGGGCTGGTTCCAGTACGCCGTCGAGCGACGGGACGTTCCGGGGCTGATCGGCGACATCGGGGTGTGCCGCAGCGAGGACGGACGCCAGGCCGAGCTGGGCTTCACGTTCGCCCCGGAGTTCCAGGGGCACGGGTACGCCACCGAGGCGGTCGCACGGCTGGTGCGGTTCCTGCTGGTGGAGGAGGGCCTGCACAGGGTCTCGGCCGCCTGCGACGGGCGTAACGTCCGCTCGGCGCGACTGCTGGAGCGGGTGGGATTCCGCCGCGAGGGTCACCTGGTCCGGAGCGCCTGGATCAAGGGGGAGTGGACCGACGATCTCCTCTTCGGTCTGCTGGCCTCGGAGTACCGGGCGGTTCCTGTCGACTGAGGCGTTCGACGGTCGGGCACCGGAGCACCGGCGAGCGCTCAGAGGCGCCGCCTGGGAAGTAACTCCGTTTCACCCGGCCCGAGTTGCTCGAAACCCTCGCTCCTCGGGCCGAGCAACCCGGCCGTTCCCCGGTGACCGTGCCGCCACCGGCGTCACCGGCGCGACTGATCGGCTCGCGTCACCCGTAGGCCGGAAGATCCTCAGCCTCGCAGCGCAGCGCCCTCCTCGACGATCAATCCCCCGGGCGCCGACACCGACTCGACCCGGCCGTCGGAGCCGATGGTGACGTCGAGCCGTTCTCCCGCGATCCTGAGCCCTGCGACAGTGAGCGCGCCGACGGGGAGCGGGCCCGTGGGGCGCAAGCGGAGGCGGCCCGCCGGGACGTCGGGGTCGAGGCCGGTCAGGGCCGTCAGGAAGGCGATGGCCGATGCCGCCGACCAGGCCTGTGGTCGGCAGGCGGCTGGGTAGGGGACCGGTGCGGGGCTGTCCGTGCGGGCGTCGCCGCCCCAGAGTTCGGGCAGCCGGTAGTCGAAGGCCGGTGCCGCGTCGAGGATGCCCTCGATGAGCCGGGCGGCGACGTCGGGGTGGCCGGCGCGGGTGAGGCCGGTGACGGCGATGGCGGTGTCGTGCGGCCAGACGGTGCCGCAGTGGTAGCGCAGCGGGCCGTAGCCGCCGGACCGGGACGACATCGTGCGCAGGCCGTAGGCGTCGGACATGTCCGGGGCTGCGAGTCGTGCGGCGACGGCGGCAGTCTCGTCGGTGTTGAGGATCCCGGTGGCCAGGAGGTGGCCCATGTTGCTCGCGACGGCGTCGACGGGGCGGCCCGAGCCGTCAAGGGCCATGGCGGGGTAGGGGCCTTGCTGGTCGGAGACCCAGAAGCGGGCACGGAAGCGGTCGGCGAGGTCGGCCGCGAAGGTCCGCCAGCGGTCGCCGTCCGGCAGCCCGAAGGCGTCGAGGAGTGCAGCTCCGGCGCGGGCCGCCTCGTAGGCGTAACCCTGCACCTCGGCGAGAGCCAGGGGCGCTTCGGCGAGCCGGCCGTCGCTGAAGCGGACGGCGTCGGCGGAGTCCTTCCAGCCCTGGTTCGCCAGGCCGGTGCCCCGGTGGTCGACGTACGAGAGGAATCCGTCTCCGGCACGGGCGGCGGAGTCGATCCAGTCGAGCGCGGCCACGAGCGCGGGCAGCAGGGCCTCGACGTCGGCGACGGGCAGGCCCCAGCGCCAGGCGTCGTGGAGCAGGCAGATCCACAGCGGGGTCGCGTCGACCGTGCCGTAGTAGACCGGCGGCAGGACAAGGCCCTTGCCGTCGTCGAAGGCCCCGCGCCGTACCTCGTGGAGGATCTTGCCCGGCTCCTCCTCCGTCGCCGGGTCGGTGCGGGTGCCCTGCTGGGCGGCGAGGGTGCGCAGGGTGCCCAGGGCGAGTTCGGTCCCCAGCGGCAGGAGCATCCGTGCTGCCCACAGGCTGTCCCGGCCGAAGAGCGTGAAGAACCAGGGGAGGCCCGCGGCGAGGAAGGTGTCACCGGGCGACGCGGTCATGGCCATGCGCAGCGAGTGGAGGTCGTCCAGGCTCTGTGCGACGAGGGCGGGCAGCCGGCGGTCGTCGGCGGCGACGTCCGGGCTCCGCCAGGTGGGCCGGGGGTCTGCGGCTGTGACGACCGCGTCGGGTTCCGAGACCTCGACGGCCAGGTGCAGGTCGACGCTCTCGCCCGGCGCGACCGTGAGGGTCCAGGTCAGTGTGGAGTGCTCGGCGTCGGGGGTCGCGTCGGGGGCGCTGACGGCGACGGCGGTCGTGCCGTCGCCCCAGCTCAACACGCCTGTACCGGACGACAGTTGAGCTACCGCCACCAGAGGACGCCGGGCTGCCAGGCCCGCCTTCGCGTGCTCCAGCGGCACCAGGTCCCCGGCGATCTCGACCCGCACGGCGAGACGTACAGGCGCCGTCGCGGTGGAGCTGACGGTCAGCTGTTCGGCGAGCAGACCGGGATTGAGGATGCGCCGCCGGTCGACCCGGACGGTCGGGTCGGGAACGGCGTCGCCGAGCGCCTGGGCCAGGCCGACGAAACGACTGCGGCCGGGCCCGTCCGTCGCGTTCATGACGGGGACGACCGGCAGCCAGCCGTCGTCACGCGCCGCTCCGGCGTCACCGTCCGTCCTTCCGGTGCCACTGTCCACCGTCCCGGCATCACCCTCTGCCGTCCCTCCGCCGGGACGCACCGTCACCCGCAGCAGACTCACCGCGCGCACATCCGCGTGGAAAAGCCCCTGTACGCCGGCCCCGGGAGCGGCGGCGTCGAGGTCGCCGTCCGGCCGGGACAGCACGACGGTCGGGGCGGCGAGGGTGACCGCGAGGTCGTGCAGGAGCGGCTGCCGCTGGGGTGAAGTCATGGGAGCTCCGTCCGGTGCCCTCGTGTCGTGTGGGCGGTTCGGGATGACGATTCGTGACTGCGCCGACTCTTGACAGTCCGGGCGCCGATCGCCACAGTAACCGATTGGAACGCTAAATTTAACGTTCAAATCCAATCGCGATGCCGTGATGATTCGGCATCCGCGACGGCGATACGCTGCGGCGCAGTGAACTTTGTGGAGGTGGCTTCGCGATGGCGCGAGTAACACTCGAAAGCGTGGCGCGGCATGCCTCCGTGTCGACACAGACCGTGTCCAACGTCATCAACGCGCCGCATCGGGTGCGGCCGGAGACCCTGGCCCGGGTGCAGGCCGCCATCAAGGAGCTCAACTACCGCCCGAACCAGGCTTCCCGGACGCTGCGGACCCGGCGTTCACAGCTGATCGGTGCGCGTATAGAGCCGCCGCGCGACGGAGTCAACGGCGCCGTCCTCGCCCATTTCCTCCAGTCGCTGACCGCCCGTACCCAGGAGGCCGGCTACCGGATCGTGGTGTTCACGGCCACCGACGACGACCACGAGTGCTCCCTGTACGAACAGCTTCTCGACGATCACGACCTCGACGCCTTCGTTCTGCACGCCACCCACGCCGGCGACCGCCGGACGGCATGGCTGACCGAGCGCCGGGTGCCGTTCGTGACCTTCGGCCGGCCCTGGGGAGCCGAACCCGAGGCCCCCGAGCCGCATGGCTGGGTCGATGTCGACGGCGCGCAAGGGACCCTTGCCGCGACCCGGCACCTGGTCGACGACGGCCACCGCAGGATCGCCTTCCTCGGCTGGCCGGCCGGTTTAGAGGTCGGCGACGACCGGCGCAGGGGCTGGTCCGACCTCCTCGCCGTGTCCGGAGTCGACGTCCCCGCCGGTTACGACATGGGCGTCCCCGACGGGCTCGACACCGGCCGCAAGGCCGCCGCGGCGATGCTCGACCTGCCCACCCCGCCGACTGCGATCGTCTGCGCGAGCGACTCCCTGGCCCTCGGGGCCTGGACCGAGATCACCACGCGTGGACTGCGCCCCGGCATCGATGTCGCGGTGGTCGGCTTCGACGACTCCCCGACCGCGGCAGTCGTCGGTCTGAGCAGCGTGGCGCAGCCCTACGACGAGGCTGCCGCCGCCTGTCTGCGGATGCTCCAGGAGTTGCTGGCAGCCCGCGAACCACTGTCCGCCCCGCCCGCCCCGGTCCTGCTGCCGCCCCGGCTCGTGGTCCGCGCGAGCGGCTGAGCCGCACAACAGCACCCACCCCGGTTTCCACCCAGCCGAACGGTTCTTCAGGTCCGTTCGGCCGACACCGCCATCCCGCTGACAGCCCCCAGTGCGGCGACGGCTCGCGATCCCCCTCTACCGCCGGTACCTCGGGCCGGCCTGCGCAAGGAGATTTATCATGAGAAATCCGCGTACACGCTGGGTTGTCGGCGGCGCCGCACTGCTGTCGCTGAGCCTGTCGGCCTGTGGCGGCAGCGGGTTCAACGACGACACCGACCAGGCGGACAGCCAGGCGTCGGCCGGGCCCGCGTCGCTCAACGTCCTCATAGAGTCCAGCGGCGACGCCGAGACGAAAGCTGTCAAGGAGGCCGTCCAGACGTGGGCGACCGATTCCGGCAACAAGGCGACCGTCACCCCGGCCCAGGACATGGCCCAGCAGATGGGACAGGGCTTCGCCTCGAACAATCCGCCCGACGTCTTCTACGTCGACTCCAAGCGTTTCGCGACGTACGCGAGCGCGGGCAACCTCGAACCGTACGGCGACAGCTTCGAGGGGAAGGACGACTTCTACCCTGCGCTGCGTCAGGCCTTCACCTACGACGGCAAGCTCTACTGCGTCCCCAAGGACTTCTCCACGCTCGGCCTGCAGATCAACACCACCGCGTGGTCGAAGGCCGGCCTGACCGACGCCGACATCCCCACCACCTGGGATCAGCTGGCGGCCGTGGCGAAGAAGCTGACGACCAGCAAGCAGGTCGGCCTCGCACTCGGCGACACGCGTGACCGGATCGGCGCCTTCATGGTCCAGGCCGGCGGCTGGGTGACGAACAAGGACGCCACCAAGGTCACCGCGGACTCTCCCGAGAACCTCAAGGCCCTGAACTTCGTGAAGTCGTTGCTTGCCGACGGTTCGACGAAGTACCCCAAGCAACTCGACTCCGGCTGGTCGGGCGAGGCCTTCGGCAAGCAGAAGGCCGCCATGACGATCGAGGGCAACTGGATCGTCGGCGCCATGAAGAACGACTACCCGGGCGTCAAGTACAAGACGGTTCCGCTGCCGACCGGCCCGTCCGGCAAGGGCACGCTCGCCTTCACCCAGTGCTGGGGCATCGCGGCGAAGAGCAAGAACAAGGCCGCGGCCCTCGACTTCGTCAAGGCGATGACCACGAAGGACATCCAGCTGACCTTCGCCAAGGCGTTCGGCGTGATGCCGTCGAGGCAGTCCGCGTCGGCCGACTATGTCGCCCAGTACCCGCAGGACAAGGCGTTCATCGACGGCGCCGCATACGCCCAGGCCCCGGTGAACGTGGCGAAGATCGAACAGGTCCTCGAGGACTTCGACACCGGTCTGCAAGGGCTGCCGAACGCCGACCCGAAGCAGATCCTCGCGCGGCTGCAGAAGAACGCGGAGGCGGTCGTAGGCCAGTAACCCGGATCCCCTGGATCAACCGGACACGAACGGAACGAGAGTGAACCTGCGATGAGTGAACCGAATCCCGGGCCCGCACAGGGCCCGGGCAGCGGCCCGGCATCCGTCCGTACGACAGCCGTTGCCGAGGCGGGCGGAGGCGGAGGCCGCCGTACCCGCGCCCCCCGCGGCGGTATCCGAGGCCGGGAAGGTCTCGCCGGCTGGCTGTTCGTCTCACCTGTCCTCGTCGTGCTCGGACTCTTCCTGGTCGTGCCGATCGTCATGGCGCTCTGGGTGAGCCTGTCCGACTGGAACGGCCAGGGCAGCCCCTTCTCCTCGGGCGTGGACTTCGTCGGCGGACAGAACTACGCGCCGCTGGTCACCGAATCCGGCCTGGCGCAGAGCGACTTCATGATGAGCCTGCGCAACAACGCGTACTACGTGCTCTTCGTCGTCCCGCTGCAGACCGCGCTCGCGCTGGGCCTGGCGCTCTTGGTCAACGGGCGACGGCTGAAGGGGAAAGGGTTCTTCCGGACGGCGTACTACTTCCCGTCGGTGACGAGTTCGGTCGCGATCTCGGTCGTCTTCCTGTTCATCTTCTCCTCCAGCGGTGTCGTCAACTCCCTGTTGGCGAAGATCGGAGTCGACGGACCGGCCTGGTTCGCCGATCCGCGCGGAGTCATCCATCTCGCCCTCGGCGCCCTCGGAGTGAACACCGACGCGCCACCTGCCGCACTCGCCGACGCCACCGTCGGCGGCTTGTCCCTCTGGGACTGGATCTCCGGTCCCAGCGTTGCCATGACCGCGATCATCATCCTGGTCGTGTGGACGACCGGGGGAACGTTCATGCTCATGTTCCTCGCCGCGCTGCAGGACATCCCCCTCGAAGTCGAGGAGGCCGCCGAGATCGACGGCACCGGACGCTGGCAGCGGTTCCGCCACGTGACGCTGCCCATGCTCAAGCCGACCCTCTTCCTCGTCCTGACCCTCGGACTCATCGGCACCTGGCAGGTCTTCGACCAGATCTACGTCATGACCAGGGGCGAACCAGGCAAGACGACGATGACCCCCGCGTTCCTGTCGTACCAGTCCTCGTTCATCGACAACGAGTGGGGACAGGGCAGCGCCATCGCCTTCATCCTCTTCGCGATCATCGTCGCACTGACGCTCCTGCAGCGGTTCGTCCTGCGCGACAAGGACGAGGCCCGCGCCAAGGCCGCCACACGGCGCGCGGCGAAAGCGGCCCGCTCCGGATCCGGCCCGACGACGGGGACCATCTGATGCCCATGCCCCGAACCGCCGCAACCGCGCCCACGACCGCAGCCGCCCCGGCGGCCACAGCCGACGTCCACGGAGGCACGCGATGAGCACACAGCACCAGCACGCCGACGTAGACGGCACGGGCACACCCGCCCGCACACGCCGTGGCGGCGCCCTCACCCGTGTACTCGGCTACACCGCCCTCGTCGCCATCGCGCTGCTCTACATCTACCCCTTCCTCATCCAGCTCGCGACGAGCTTCAAGACCGACGCGGACGCCACCAGCCATCCGCTGTCGCTGTGGCCGACCCACTTCACGACGGCTGCCTTCAGCCGGCTCGCCGAGGCGGACTACGCGCGTTGGTTCACCAACTCCGTTGTCGTCGCGGTCCTCGTCACCGCGGGCCGCGTCTTCTTCGACTCCCTCGCCGGATACGCACTGGCCCGACTGCGCTTCCGCGGCCGGAGCGCGCTGTTCGGTGCCGTCATCGCGGTCATGGCCGTGCCCGGGGTCGTCCTGCTCATCCCGAAGTTCCTCGTCCTCAACCAACTGGGGATGTACGACTCCTACTCGGGCATGATCGTCCCGCTTCTCGCCGATGCCGCGGGGGTGTTCATCATGAAGCAGTTCTTCGAGTCGATCCCCGTCAGCGTCGAGGAAGCGGCCCGGATCGACGGCGCCAGCACCTTCCGGATCTTCTGGTCCGTCGTACTGCCGATGGCCAAGCCGGCCCTCATCACCCTGACCATCCTGTCGTTCCAGGGGTCGTGGAACGAACTGCCGCACTTCATCGTGTCCCGCCAGAGCCCGGACCTGAACACCCTGACCACCGGGGTCGCCTCACTCGTCTCCGGCCAACTGGGCCAGGGCAACCAGTACCCGATCAAGCTCGCGGCGACCCTGCTCATGACCATCCCCGTGGCCCTGGTGTTCTTCGCCTTCCAACGTCACTTCGTCCGCGGCGGCACGGCAGGCGCGACCAAGGGATAGCCGGGCGCGAAACCCGATGCGACACGGACACTCCCTCCGACAGGACCGAGCGACATGCACAACCCGACCCTCACGCACGACGCCGCGAACGACCTCTGGTGGCGCTCCGCGGTCATCTATCAGGTGTACATACGCAGCTTCGCCGACGGTGACGGCGACGGAACCGGCGACATCGCCGGCCTCCGCTCCCGCCTTCCGTACCTCGCCGACCTCGGTGTCGACGCGATCTGGATCAACCCCTGGTACCCGTCCCCGCTGGCCGACGGCGGCTACGACGTCTCCGACTACCGCGGCATCCACCCCACGTACGGCACCCTCGACGAGGCCCGGAAGCTGATCACCGAGGCCCACGAGCTGGGCCTGCGGGTGATCCTGGACATCGTCCCCAACCACACCTCGGACCAACACGCCTGGTTCCAGGAGGCGTTGGCGGCTCCGCCCGGCTCCCCGGCACGGGACCGGTTCATCTTCCGCGAGGGGAGAGGGGAGAACGGCGGCGAGCCCCCCAACGACTGGTACGCGGCCTTCGGCGGCCCCACCTGGACCCGTACGTCGGACGGCCAGTGGTACCTCCACCTCTTCGCCCCCGAGCAACCGGACCTGAACTGGGACAGCCCGGCCGTCCGGGCCGAGTTCGAGTCGATCCTGCGCTTCTGGTTCGACCTGGGCGTCGACGGCTTCCGCATCGACGTCGCCCACGGCATGGTCAAGGACCCGGCGCTCCCGGACCTGAGCCTGCCGGAGTTCTCCGTCATCGCCGGCGAGGGCCAGGACAACCACCCGCACTGGGACCGCGACGGCGTCCACGACATCTACCGCAGCTGGCGCGCCATCGCCGACAGCTACCCGGACCCCCGCATCTTCGTCGCCGAGGCCCACGTACGCCCCGGCCGCATGCCCGACTACCTCCGCGCGGACGAACTCCACACCGCCTTCAACTTCGACTTCCTCAAGTGCGCCTGGGAAGCAGACCGGTTGAGGGAGGTCATCGACCGCACGATCACCGATCTGGCGACGGTCGGCGCCCCCGCCACCTGGGTCCTCTCCAACCACGACGAGACCCGCCACGTCACCCGCTACGGCCGCGCCCACACCGGCGTCACCAACCCGGCGCGCGACCAGGGCCACCCCGCCGACCTCGCCCTCGGCACCCGCCGGGCACGGGCGGCGGCCCTGCTGATGCTGGCCCTGCCCGGCGGCGCCTACGTCTACCAGGGCGAGGAACTCGGCCTGTACGAGGTCGAGAACCTACCCGAGTCGGCCCTCCAGGACCCCACCTGGGAACGCTCGGGCCACACCGTCCGAGGCCGCGACGGCTGCCGCGTCCCCCTCCCCTGGACCGGCGACACCCCGCCCTTCGGCTTCGGCACGTTCGTGTCCGCCACGCCCTGGCTCCCCCAGCCCGACGACTGGAAGTCGTACACAGCCGAAGCCAACCGGGCCGACCCCACCTCCATGCTCCACCTCTACCGTTCCGCCCTGCGCCTGCGCCGTACCAACTCCGGCCTGCGGAGCGAGGAGTTCCGATGGCTGGCCGGCCCGCCCGGCACCCTCCTCTTCGAACGCGACAACGCCCTGCGGTGCGCGGTCAACCTCACCGACCGCCCGATCCCGCTCCCCGGCACCTGGGTCCCCCTTCTCGCCTCGGGCCCCCTGAACAAGGACGGCACGCTGCCACCGGACACCACGGTCCTGCTGCACCTCGACCGACTGACCGACTGACCGACTGACCGACTGACCGACTGACCGACTGACCGACGGTCGGCGAGGGGATCACCCCGGCCGACCGCCCCGCGTCCAACGGCGCCCCAACACGCCAGGGCCTGTCCGGTGTCATCCCCGCCGACCGGACAGGCCCTGGTCTTCCTCCTCGTACTCGTCGTCCTCGTCGTGGTTCAGCGGACGGAACTGTGCCTGCCAGTGGAAGAGTTCGTGGCCGGCGACGTGTGCGACGGCGGGATGGCGAAACCGGTCCGGGCTCGCGGACTGACCGAGCAGGAGGGCCAGAAACTCCAGCGCATCGTCCAGACGGCCACCACTCGCCCGACCGTGCTGGGCGCGAGCCCGCCGGGAGGCCCTGCGGTGCTTACGCGCCCGCATCCGCAGCGAAAGCGACATCCGCTGGGGCGGCAGACCCCTGTCCACCGCGGCCTGACCACTCAACCCGGTGAACCGTCCCGGTCACAGCACAAGCCGCGGGCCGGAACGTGACGGAGCCCGGGAGCATGTCCAGCTCCCGGGCTCCAGCTTGCCACCCATTTGCGCACACCGACGGCGTTTAAGAATCGCGGGTCATGTTGAGATCGACGTGTTCTGCCTTTGAACTACAGCGCCACGAGAGAGGCGCCGAGGGGACTTGAACCCCCATCCGTCGATGTTCGCCCACGCTCGGTCGATCCGGTGTTCGGCGGCGAATACTGAGACTGGAGCGAGAATCTGAGTTTCACGGGGCCGCCTCTGCCAGGCTTGGGCCACCCCCGCACGTGGTGCGGGGAGAGGGATTCGAACCCCCAACTGACACCCCTTCATCAGCTTCAACATCAGTTTCAGCTTGCGCTCATCGCGCACCCTCCGCTCGCGACGGAGGGCGTGTGTGGAGGCTACCGGAACAGGTAGCCGAATACCGCGTCGCCGACCCGCTGGTCGGTGACCTCGGTGTTGTTCGCCTCCTCGCGGGCGAACTTGACGGACTGCTGAAGCTTCTCGACGCGGTCGAGGAGCTCGTTGACCCGCCGGGCGGGCAGCGCGCCGGAGAACTTCACCGTGGTCCAGTAACCGACCGGGACGTCCTCGTAGTACACCTCGACCTGTGCCGGGTGCTTCTCCGTGGCCTCGGCCTTCACGTGGTTGCGCGGAACCTTCTTCGTGCGGATGGTCCGCACCGGGTCCGTCTTCCACGAGTCCGTCGAGGGGTCCAGGTTCCACGACTCGGAGGCGTCGAGCACCGGCAGCTTGCGAACGAAGGTGTGCAGGTCGGTGAGCTGCTTCTCCAGGAACAACAGGTACGGGACGGGCACCTGGGGCAACAGCACCGTACCGTCGACCACCACGTCCGCGGCCGCGGACCGGTTCGCCCAGTCCTTCGTCGCGGTCACGTCGAAGAGCCGCGTCAGCGTCCCGGCGGTCACCCGCAGAGCATCCTCGGCCTTGATCTGCACCCGCGTGGACTCGGGCGGCAGCTGCTCGCCCTCCTCGTCCTTGGGCTGGTAGGTCCGGGAGATGCCTGCCAGCAGGGCGGGCTTCTGCACGTCCTGGTGAGCCTGGGTGAGCTCCTGGAGGGCCTTGGACTTGACGCCCTTTTCGACTGCGATGATCTGATTCAGCTTCGGCACACGGCGAACCTAACAACCCCGCGCCGCAAGCACATCCGATTAAACGCCTGCCCGTCTTTTCCGCCTGAGAGGGCTGCCCGTGCGGTGCATCGCAAGGCGGAGGCCCACAGCTCTTACCGCACGTACCTCGGTGGTCCGACCAACGCGTCGAGGCGCCGGGCCAGCCGTCGCGACACGGTGAACCCTCCCGGTCACAGCACTGGCAGGGGCTGCCTAGAGGCGCAGCAGACGCTGGGTGAGCTCGCGGTACTGCCGCAGTGCGAGCCGGAGTTCGTCGGACTGTGCCTCGGTGGGCGGCGTTTCGGGGTTCTGGTCCTGCCAGCCGGCGCGCAGGAGACTCCGGCGTTCCGCGAGGGCGTTCACGAGCTGGGCGGTGGCCTCGTCGTAGGCGCTCTCGGCTTCTTCCAGCGCCTTGAGCGGGGTGTCGGCGAAGGTGTTCAGGGCGTGCTGGAGGCGGTGGACGATCTTGTCCTGTTCGTCCGACGGGAGCAGCGGCTGCGGGCCCGGCCTGCGGCGCTCGTCAGAGCCCCGGGTCTGGCTGGCGGGCTGCTGGGCGCGTGTCTGGTCGTACATCATCGGGGGTCGCTTCCGTTCCGTCTGAAGGCATCCTTGGTCAGTTGTCCGGTGTCGTTGCTCACCAGGAACGACACCGGTAGCGGGGCCGGTGCGCGAGGTGCTCCCGATGACCCCACGCTACTCCCCGCAGCGGAGGCGCGAGACCGGTCAGGCGTGCTGGTCGCCGGGCCGGTCCGGCACCGGAGCGGGGATGGCCGAGGTGTCGAAGTCGCCCGAGATGATCTGTACGGCGAGGTCCGACAGGCGCAGGTGGCGGGCACGGGCGTACGACCGGAACGTCGCGAAGGCGTCGTCGACGGAGGTCTCCCAGCGTTCCGCCAGGACGCCCTTGACCTGCTCGACCAGGACGCGGCTGATCAGCGCGTTCTCCAGCTGGCTGTTCTCCACGTGCGACTGCTCCAGCGTGCGCTGCTGGAGGATCGTGATGGTGGCCACGTCGGCGAGTGCCTGGGCGAGCGCGATGTCGTCGTCGCCGAGATGGTGCGGCGTGGTCTGGAAGAGGTTGAGGGCGCCGACGACCCGGTTGCGCAGGCGCAGCGGGATGGCGTGGGTGGCCACATAACCCGTTTCGCGGGCCTGTGGGGCGAAGCGCGGCCAGCCGGCGGTGGCCTCCGGCCGCGTCAGGTCGATGTTCGTGCGGGCGGTACCGGTGCGGTAGCACTCGACGCAGGGACCCTGGTCGTGCTGGAGCGCGAAGAGTTCCAGGAGCCGGGTGTGCTCGTCGGAGGCGGCGATGACCTGCAGTTCACCGTGCGCGTCCGCGAGCAGGATGCTGGCCGCCGACACGTCGAGCAGTTCGACGCAGCGTGCGGACAGCCGGTGCAGCAGGTCGATGACGTCGAAGTCCTCGACGAGGGAGTCCGCGATCTCCACGAAGATCTCGGCCAGACGTTGTTCACGGGCCATGCCGATCATCCCTTTCCACCGTCGGGCGAATGCGGCCCGCTCACATCGTCGTCGAATCGGAGCCTGCGGCCGACCACGTCCGCCGCGATCTCGCCGAGGGGGCGCTCACTGCTGTAGGCGTGGGCACGCAGGCGCAGGAGCGCCTCCTCCATGGCCACGCCCAGTTGGACACTGATCATTCCCGTCGCCTGGTGAACGACCGCGCGGCGCAGCCCCGACGGTGGGTCCAGGGACATGTCGAATCCGCGCACGTTCCCGTCCGCGCCACTCGGGCGTCCGTTCAGGAAGGCTCCGGTCAGCGCGGCGGTGAGGGCGGTGGCGTCCGTGTACTGCTGCTCGCTCAGCCGCCGGTCGCCGTCGCACAGCACGGTCAGTACGCCGACCCGGATGGCTCCGATGCCCAGCGGGAAGCAGCACACACCGTGCACACCCAGATCGCGGGCGGCCGGCAGCAGCGCGGGCCAGCGCTCGGGGCGCACCCGGCCGAGGTCCGGTTCGACGACCGGCCAACCCGTGCTGACGGCGTCGGGACCCGGCCCCTCACCCAGCGTGAACTGAAGCTCTTCGAAGCGTGCGCTCAGCTCGGGATGGCACCAGACGGGCTCTGCCGTCGGGGCCGGGCCGACCAGCAGTGACAGCACGACGCCCTCGGCGCCCAGCGCCTGGGCACACGCCTGAGCCGGGTCGCTCACCTCACCCAGGCGCAGCGACCGCAGGACCTCGGCCATGCCGTCGCTGATCACCGGTCTCCGTCCCGCGCCGGCTGTGGCACGTCAGAATGCAGTGCCGCTCGGCTTGCTCAGCACACTACGCGGGCCGGTCCGCCACCGCACGGTCCGCGGGTACGTCCTGCCAGGCATCCTGGACATCGGCGTACCGCGGGAACCGCTCCAGCAGACCGCCGGCCCGGAACACGAGACCGGCGGCCGGCCGACGGTACACGACCCGTACCCATCCGAGCCGGTCGTGACAGTCCTCCCACGCCTCGCACAGCGGATCCAGAACGCTGCCGTCCATGAACGTGACGGCACACAGATCGACGACGAGGAACAGCCGCCCACTGCCACGCCGGGCGTCTTCCAGATCGCGTGCGAAGGCCGGCACGGTCGTCAGGTCCAACTCACCGTCGGCCGTGACCACACGCAACTTGCTCAGCAGGCCAGGATGCAGGCCCATGTGCCCCATCTCCTCTGTCACTTGTCATGGGGGGCTTTCGCCTTGCGCAGGGCCTCTGTTGCGCGGAACTGGACAGTACGGAGAGGGCCGGGGGCACGGGCGGGCCGTATCGAGGAGAGTACCGGCGGGACGGGACCGGTCGGTCGTCTTTTCTCCCGGTATCCGTACGGGTGATCGAAACTGTCGTACCGGGTCGGTTTCTGACGGAATGGAAGGCGGAGGTGCAAGAGAGTGATGCGGGTCGGCACCGACTCGGCTCCCGGTGGCTACCGGGACCACGAACAGCGCAGGTGACCCGTGTGCGGGTCAGGCACCCAGGCCGGCCAGGGAATCGGAGTCCTCGATGAAATCGCGGGCCACGTCGGCCAGGCGCCGGTTGTGGGAGCGGGCGTAACCGCGCAGCGCGCTGAACGCCTGCTCCATGTCGATGCCCTGGCGCTCGGCGAGCTTCCCCTTGGCCTGTTCGATCAGCACCCGGCTGATCAACGCCGTCTGCAACTGGTCGTTGAGCATCGTGCTGCGGTGGGCGGTGCGGTGTTGCAGGAGACTGATGGTGGCTACGTCGGCCATGGCCTGGGCGATGAGTGTGGCGGGCGGGTCGAAGGGGCCGGGGGCGGCGCGGAAGAGGTTCAGGGCGCCAACGGTGTCGTCCCGCAGGCGCAAGGGCAGGGCCTGGACGGCCCCGAATCCGCTGCGGTGGGCTGCTGTGACGAAGCGCGGCCAGCGGTCGATCTCCCGGGTCAGGTCGTGGACGATCACCGGTTCGCCGGTGCGGAAGCACTCAAGGCAGGGGCCTTCGGCGTTCTGGATCTGGAAGAGCTCCAGCAGCCGCACCTGTTCGTCGGAGGCGGCCATGACGTGGAGTTTGCCGGCCCCGTCGGCGAGCAGCACCCCGGCCGCGCTCGCGTCGAGCATGCTGACGCAGCGGTCGGTCAGCAGGCGCAGGAAGTCGACGAGGTCGAAGTCGGCGACCAGGTTGTCGGCCAGCTCGACGAAGGTCTTGGCCAGGAGCTGTTGGTCCATGGTGGGCACCTTCGATGGAGACCGGTCCCGGCCTGAACGGGCGGGAATGACGGCGGCATGTTCGGTGGTCGGCGCCCGTGCTTCGGGTTTCCTCACAGGCGTCGTGGTCCGGCTCCGGGGCCGGGCACCGAGCAGCACCGGAGTCGCGAGATCTCCGGCTTCCGTGAGCGTGCTGGCCGGGCGCCTGCCGTCATGGTTTGTCGCCCGAGAGTACGGGTACCAGTGCGACGGGCCCGTCCGGCGGGACCGGAGCGAGTGCGGCCGGCGGGCCGACGAGGTCCAGCATCCGGGCCAGCATGGGCGTCGGACGGTGCAGCCGCAGGGTGCCGCCGACCGCGGTGGTCTGCTGCGCGGCGAGGAAGAACGCGTTGAGTCCGCTGCAGTCGCAGAAGGTGACATGGGTGAGGTCGATGTCGATGGCGCGGATACCGTCTCGCAGGCACTGTTCCAGGGACAGCCGCACCAGCGGCGCGGATTCGAGGTCGATCTCACCGGCCAGGGTGATCAACGCCCGCGTCCCTCGGTCTTGGCGGTGAACGGTGAGCTGAGGTTGGGGCATGACGCCTCGGTTCGGAGACCATCCGGCAGCGGGCGCGGTGGTGCCGGAGTTCCGGCTCCCTGAACGCGCTCCCGGCGTGGGCGTGATTTCGGCGGAGGCAGAGCAACGACGGTCCGACGACCTGCGCGGCAGGACAAGCGGATCCACCCGGTTCCCTCCAGGAATGCGCCGGGTGAAGACGAAGGGTCCGCACCCCACAGCCATCTGTGTTCGGGTAACAAACATGCCGCCGGGGTCTGGGACGTCTACGAAGCAGCCTAGTCCTCGGGTCCTGCGATGGACAGGCCGAAGCTGCCCGGGTTGGGGCGTACCACGCGCTCGTACGGGCACGTTCCGGGAGGTCCCCGGCATCGACGCGCCGCCCGGTGGCCTCACCCGCACGGCGGGAGCCGCACGCGACCATGCGAACCGCCCGCGTTCGGCGAGCAGTTCACTGTGTCCGCAACCGTCTTCTCCCTGACGGTCCGACCACCGTGAGCGGCTGGAGCCGCATCGCCGACAACGCAGCTCCAGCCCTTCGTCCTCCCCAGCCCTGTCCTAGCCCGGGATGAACTCCCGCGCACCCCGGGGTGGGTGGCGAGGACGGTCAGTGCGAGGCGTCGACGCGAGGGGCCCGGACCACCCTCGCGCCTCGCGGCCACAGGTGCTCGCCCGCATCGGGCGCCCGTCGTCGAGGACCGGGACCCCGGCCGGCCGGTGCTTCCTGCCGCGGACTGTGTCCCCGGACTCCCCGGACTCCCCGGACTCCAGAGTTCCCCGACGGCCCTGCACCGGACCTGATCGAACGGCATGTCCCTTGCGCCGTCGGGCCGCCTGCCTCGTACTGCCCAGTGTGCTCCTGTTCGGCCCGTTGAAGCCGTGCTTGACGACAGCTGGTGCAAACTCCCCAAGTCCGGGCGATCGACGACGCCTTCACAGAACCCGGGACGCAGGACAGCGGCCCCACGGCTCCCTGCCGGCCCCTCCGGGAACACGAAAGGGCGGGGTCCGAGAACCCCGCCCGCACATCACACGAAGCCCTGCCTCACGGCCACACAAGGCAATAAGGCTGATGCCCCGCCTCATGCAGCCGATGGCTGAAGTCCTGCCACTCGTGCAGCAGTTGATAGACATTGAACGCGTCCCGAGGCCCACCCCGGTCCGGCACCGTGGACCAGATGAACGCCGCCGCACCCACCGCTTCCTCGCCTATGCCCCGCAGCGGGTCGACCACGGTCATCGGGAGTTTCACCACCGCGTAGTCGGGGTGCAGGACGACGAGTTCCAGCGGGGGCACCTTGTTGAGGGGGACGCCCTCGATGCCCGTGAGGACCATCGCGGCCATCGTCTCGGGCTTGATCTTGGTGAACATGCCGTTCATGCCGAGTTCGTCGCCGCCGAGTTCCTCGGGACGCATCGAGATCGGGACGCGGGCTGCCGTGGCGCCGTCCGGCGCGCCGAAGTATTTGTACGTCACCCCCACCCGACCACCATTCCGACCGCCGTTCCCGCTCGCCGCCCGGAGTCGCTCGACCCTCCGGTCGACGCTCTCGGGCACACCGTTCGATCCCATGCCCAGCCCGGGAACCGTGCTCTGGCCAGGGACCATGCCCTGTCCCGCACCCGTTCCCTGCCCGGGGCCCATCCCCTGGGCCTGTGCCTGCCGTGCCGCTTCTGCCGCTGCCGCTTCCTCCACGTCGCGTCGGTGCCTTCCCCGCCGGGCACGTCGAGGACCCAGGTCGTCAGTCCCCTCGCCCAGTCCGCCACCGCGATGCATATCTCCACCCGACTGCTGTTCTAGGACGCGCGAGCCCCGTCGCGCAACCCGATCATCGTGTCAGTGACCTCCCCCACGTCCGCCCGCCGAAACGTGCGTTGAAACACCTGTCCGCAGGATCTTCGCAGCCTCTGAACACCATCGTCCGCCCATCGTCCATATGTACGGCCCGATGAGCTGCGTGTCTCTGTGTCCGTGTGTGTGTCCGGTCCCAGTTTCGCAGACGGGTGGGGCCGACGCCCCCCTGTCCGGCCGCCTACCCTGAGGGGGTCACTGGCAACCGGAGTCCGAGAAGTCGGAGAAGTCGCAGGTCATGAGCGAAACGTCTAGCGGGGCAGCCAGCGGAATGGCGAGTGGGTTGCCCTATTCATACGAAGCGCCCGTCTCGCAGGGCCTCTTCGACCGTGCGACGGCCGTCACACCCGGCGGCGTCAACTCGCCGGTGCGTGCCTTCCGCGCCGTGGGCGGTACGCCCCGGTTCATGGTGTCGGGGAGTGGCCCGTATCTCACCGACGCCGATGGGCGCGAGTACGTCGACCTCGTCTGTTCCTGGGGCCCGATGATCCTCGGGCACTCCCGCCCGGAGGTCATCGCCGCCGTGCAGGAGGCCGTCTCGCGCGGTACCTCCTTCGGTACGCCGGGGGAGGGCGAGGTCGCTCTCGCCGAGGAGATGGTCGCCCGTATCGACCCCCTCGACCAGGTGCGGCTCGTGTCCAGCGGGACCGAGGCCACCATGTCCGCGATCCGGCTGGCCCGTGGGTTCACCCGGCGAGCCAAGGTGATCAAGTTCGCCGGGTGCTACCACGGTCACGTCGACTCGCTCCTCGCCGCCGCCGGGAGCGGAGTGGCCACCTTCGCGCTGCCCGACACCCCGGGCGTCACCGGTGCCCAGGCCGGCGACACCATCGTGCTCCCCTACAACGACCTCGACGCCGTGCACGCCGCCTTCGCCGCGCACCCGGGCGAGATCGCCTGCCTGATCACCGAGGCATCCCCGGGCAACATGGGCGTCGTGCCGCCGCTGCCCGGGTTCAACCAGGGGCTCAGGGACGCCTGCGCGGCGAATGGTGCGCTGTATGTGTCCGACGAGGTCATGACCGGGTTCCGGACCAGTCGCAGCGGTTGGTTCGGGATCGATGGCGTCCGGCCCGATCTCATGACCTTCGGGAAGGTCATGGGCGGTGGGTTCCCCGCCGCCGCCTTCGGGGGGCGCGCCGACGTCATGGCCCACCTCGCTCCCGTCGGGCCCGTCTACCAGGCCGGCACCCTCTCCGGGAACCCGATCGCCACCGCCGCCGGGCTCGCCCAGCTGCGGCTGCTCGACGAGGCCGCGTACGTCACTGTCGACGCGGTCTCCGCGCAGCTCCAGGGGCTTGTCGGCGAGGCGCTGACCAAGGAGGGCGTCGCGCACACCGTGCAGAACGCCTCCAACATGTTCTCCGTCTTCTTCACGGACCGGCCGGTGCGTGACTACGAGGACGCCAAGACGCAGGAGTCGTTCCGCTTCACCGCGTTCTTCCAGTCCATGCTGGCGAACGGCGTCTATCTCCCGCCATCGTCCTTCGAGTCCTGGTTCGTCTCCACGGCGCACGACGAGCGGGCCATCCAGAAAATCGCCGACGCCCTTCCGGCGGCGGCCCGTGCGGCGGCGGAGGCCACGGCAGCATGAGCGAGATCAACAACGACGCCGGCAACGACGTCAGCAGCGGGTCGAACAGCGACATCACCGTCGTACACCTCATGCGGCACGGCGAAGTCGCCAACCCCGAAGGGGTGTTGTACGGGCGGCTGGAGGGCTACCACCTCTCCGAGCTGGGCCGGCGGATGGCCGACCGGGTCGCCGAGCACCTCGCCCCGCGTGATGTGACGTACGTCTGCGCCTCCCCGCTGGAGCGGGCGCAGGAGACCGCGACGCCCATCGCCAAGGCGCACGGGCTCGATCTCGCCTCCGACGCGCGGCTCCTGGAGGCCGAGAACGTCTTCCAGGGCAAGACCTTCGGCGTCGGGGACGGCGCCCTGAAGCGGCCCGAGAACTGGAAGCACCTCGTCAACCCCTTCAAGCCGTCCTGGGGGGAGCCGTACGTCGACCAGGTCGTGCGGATGATGGGGGCGCTGGACGCCGCCAAGGACGCCGCCCGTGGGCACGAGGCCGTGCTCGTCAGTCATCAGCTGCCGATCTGGATCGTGCGCAGCTATGTGGAGCGGCGGCGGCTCTGGCACGACCCCCGCAAGCGGCAGTGCACGCTCGCCTCCCTCACCACCTTCACCTACCGCGGCGACAAGATCGTGTCGGTCGGCTACACCGAGCCCGCACGTGACCTCGTCCCGGCCCATCTCCTCGCGGGCGCCAAGCCGGTGAAGGGGAAGAGCAAGGCTTTCGGGGCCTGATCAACCAAGGCTTCGGAAACTTTCGCCCTTTGAGTGACTAGTGACACACTTGTTGCATTTGTTCCGAAGTGCGTGACAATACGGGGAACCTCCCTGTTCGTCGTGCCCTCTGACTGGGTGACCATCAGCGAGTACGACGAATGGGGATCCCATGCACGGCAAGAACGGTGACGGCGTCGGTGGTTTCAGCCGACGGGGCGCGCTCGGGCTCGGCCTCGGTGCCGCCGCCGCTCTGGGTACTGCCGGCTGCGGAACCGTACTGGGAGAGGGGTCGAACGGGTCCGGAGGTTCCACCGGCGACCGACCTTCCGGCAAGCCGTCCTCCACCGGCCACACCGCCCCCGCCGCCAGGCCCATCGGTGACGGCTCCACCTCGTTCACCGGCAGGCAGCCCCACCAGCCCGGCAGGCCCGTGCCGTTGGAGGCCGGGCAGACCCCGCCGCAGTTCGTGATCTTCTCCTGGGACGGTGCGGGGGAGGTCGGCAACGGACTCTTCCCGCGCTTCCTCGACCTCGCGAAGACGCACGGCGCCCACATGACCTTCTTCCTCTCCGGGCTCTACCTCCTCCCCGAGTCGCAGAAGCGCAAGTACCTCCCGCCGAACAACGCCCCCGGCGCCTCCGACATCGGCTACCTCACCGACGACCACGTCAAGGCGACCCTCACCAACGTCCGGCAGGCCTGGCTCGACGGCCACGAGATAGGCACCCACTTCAACGGCCACTTCTGCTCCGGGTACGGCACGGTCGCCAACTGGACGCCCCAGCAGTGGCGCAGCGAGATACAGCAGGCCAAGGGCTTCGTGAAGGAGTGGCGCACCAACACCGGGTGGACCGACCTGCCCGCGCTCCCCTTCGACTACGACAAGGAGCTCATCGGCGGCCGTACGCCCTGTCTCCTCGGCCAGAACAACCTGCTGCCCACCGCCCGCGAACTCGGTTGGCGCTACGACGCCTCCTCGCCCGGCGGCCGGCAGGTGTGGCCCACGAAGAACGGGGGCGTCTGGGACCTCCCCCTCCAGGCGATACCTTTCCCCGGCCACAAGTTCGAGGTCCTGTCGATGGACTACAACATCCTGGCCAACCAGTCGATCAACTCGACCAACGCCCCCGCCTACAACTACCCCGCCTGGCGCGAGCAGGCGACGGGCTCCTACATCGCCGGTTTCCAGCGGGCGTACGAGACCAACCGTGCCCCCTTCTTCATCGGCAACCACTTCGAGCACTGGAACGGCGGCATCTACATGGACGCCGTCGAAGCCGCCCTCAAGCACATCGCGCGGGAGAAGGAGAAGGGCGAGGACATCCGGCTCGTCTCCTTCCGGCAGTTCGTCGACTGGCTGGACGTACAGAAGCCCGAGGTGCTGGAGAAGCTGCGGACCCTCGATGTCGGGCAGCCGCCGGTGGGCGGCTGGCAGGGGTTCCTGGCCGATCCGAAGAAGACCGCGACCGGGGGCACGACGGGGACCGGAAACGCCGCCTGAAATGCGGGTTTCCGCCCGCAAGGGGGGTGCGCAAGATCCTCGGAACGGACATGCGAAACTTTTCACATGAGTGCCGCCAGCCGCGTCTCCCTCTTCCCGGACCGACCCCTGAACCGTGCCCGTGGCCATGTCCGTAGCCGCCGGGCCGCCCTGTTCACCGCCGCGGTCGCCGCTTCCGCGCTGGCCCTGACCGCGTGCACCTCCGGCGGTACGTCCGGGGGTTCCGGCGACACCAACTTCGTCACCGGTACCGACGGCGTCATCGCCACGGTGGCCCAGGGCAAGCGGGTCGCCGCCCCCGACCTCTCCGGGCCGACCATCGACGGCAAGCAGCTCGACGTCGCCGACTACAAGGGCAAGATCGTCGTCCTCAACGTGTGGGGTTCGTGGTGCGGGCCCTGCCGCCTGGAGGCGAAGAACTTCGTCGCGGTCTCCGCCGACCTCAAGGACCAGGGCGTCCAGTTCGTCGGCATCAACACCCGCGACGGCGAGACCCGTCCGGCGGTCGCCTTCGAGAAGCAGTACGGCGTCACGTACCCGAGTCTGTACGACCCCACGGGCAAGCTGATGCTCCGCTTCAAGAAGGGCACGCTCAACCCGAAGGCGATCCCCTCCACGCTGGTCCTCGACCGGCAGGGCCGGATCGCCGCCCGTTCGCTCCAGGCGCTCAGCGAGGACAACCTCCGCAAGATGCTCAAGCCCGTCCTCGCGGAGAAGTGACGTGAGCGGAGTGATCACGGACGTGACCGGCGTGCTCACGCTCGCCGCCTCCGTCCCCGAGGCCAACAGGACCGTGCTGAACGGGGCCCTGATACTGGCCCTCCCCATCGCCCTCCTCGGCGGCCTCGTCTCCTTCTTCTCGCCGTGCGTGCTGCCCCTCGTACCCGGCTATCTGTCGTACGTCACCGGCGTCACCGGCACCGATCTCGGCGAGGCCCGCCGCGGGCGGATGGTCGCCGGGGCCTCGCTCTTCGTGCTCGGGTTCACCGCCGTGTTCGTGTCCACGGGAGCCCTGTTCGGCTACTTCGGGCAGACGCTGCAGGAGCACCAGGGCACGCTGTCCAAGGTGCTCGGCGTCCTCATGATCCTCATGGGTGTCTTCTACATGGGCCTGATGCCCTGGCTCACCCAGCGAGAGTTCCGCTTCCACAGGAAGCCCGCCGCCGGACTGGTCGGCGCCCCCCTCCTCGGCGCGCTGTTCGGCATCGGCTGGACGCCCTGCATCGGCCCGACCCTCGCCTCCGTCAACAGCCTCGCCTTCGACCAGGCCAGCGCGGGGCGCGGGGCCGTACTGACGGTCGCCTACTGCATCGGCCTCGGCGTGCCCTTCGTGCTCGCCGCGGTCGCCTTCCGCAGGGCGCTCGGTGCCTTCGGCTGGGTCAAGCGCCACTATGTGTGGGTCATGCGCATCGGCGGCACGATGATGATCCTTACCGGTGTGCTGCTCCTTACCGGCGCGTGGGACCGTCTGGTGCAGGAGATGCAGACCTGGTCCAACGGCTTCACTGTGGGGATCTGACCGATGAGCAACAGCACCACCACCGGCGGCACCTCTGCCCCCGCGCCCGGGAACAACGACGACCAGGAAGAACTCGGCGCCGCCGGCTCCCAGCTGTCCACCGCCCCCCAGGAGGAGGCTCCCGGACTGCCCTCCCTGGGCGTCATCGGCTGGGCCCGCTGGTTCTGGCGCCAGCTCACCTCGATGCGGGTCGCGCTGCTGCTGCTGTTCCTGCTGTCGCTCGGGGCGATCCCCGGCTCGCTGATCCCGCAGTCCGGGACGGACGAGACCAAGGTCGCCGACTTCATGCAGCGGCACAGCTTCCTGGGGCCGCTCTACGACAAGCTCGGCCTGTTCCACGTCTACAGCTCGGTGTGGTTCTCGGCGATCTACATCCTGCTCTTCGTCTCGCTCATCGGCTGCATCGTGCCCCGCACCTGGCAGTTCGTGGGCCAGCTGCGCAGCCGCCCGCCGGGCGCGCCCCGCCGCCTGACCCGGCTGCCCGCGTACACGACGTGGCGTACGGAGGCCGAGCCCGAGCAGGTCCGCGAGGCAGCCCTCGTACTGCTGAAGCAGCGCCGCTTCCGCGCCCATCTCGCCGGGGACGCGGTCGCCGCCGAGAAGGGCTATCTGCGCGAGGTCGGCAACCTCGCCTTCCACATCGCGCTGATCGTGATGCTGACCGCCTTCGCCTGGGGCCAGCTCTACAAGTCCGAGGGCAACAGCCTGATCATCGAGGGCGGCGGCTTCTCCAACACGCTCACCCAGTACGACGACTTCAAGTCCGGCACCCTCTTCGACACCGACGACCTCGACCCCTTCAGCTTCCACCTGAAGGACTTCAAGGGCACGTACGAGACGACCGGCCCCAACCGCGGCACCCCGCGCACCTACCAGGCCGACGTCGACTACAGCGTGGGCGCCTACGGCAAGGCCAAGAAGCGCACCGTCAAGGTCAACGAGCCGCTGGTGATCGGCGACTCGAAGGTCTACCTCACCGCTCACGGCTACGCGCCCGTCATCACCGTCCGCGACGGCAAGGGCGACATCGTCTTCGACCAGGCCGTCGCTCTCCTGCCCCTCGACTCCAACGTCACCTCCTCCGGCGCGATCAAGGTCATGGACGGCTACCGCGATCCCAAGGGCGTCGAGGAACAGCTCGGCATCCAGGCCTTCTTCCTGCCCACCTACGTTCCGGGCAACGAGGTCGCCTCGCAGTTCCCCTCGCTGGAGAACCCGGTACTGAACCTGGCGCCCTACCACGGGGACCTCGGGGTCGACGCGGGTCTCCCGCAGAGCGTGTACCAGCTCGACAAGACCCACATGAAGGCGTACAAGGACGCCAAGGGCCAGCAGGTGCGCGAGAACCTGAAGCCCGGCGAGACCATGCAGCTCCCGAACGGTGCCGGTTCGATCACCTACCAGGGCACCAAGGAGTGGGCCAACTTCCAGGTCACCCGGCAGCCCGCCGCCGGCTGGGCGCTCGGCGGCGCGATCGTCGCCATCTTCGGCCTCGCCGGCTCCCTGTTCATCCAGCGCCGAAGGGTGTGGGTGCGGGCGGTGAAGGGCCAGGGCGGCGTCACCGTCGTCGAGATGGGCGGCCTCGGCCGCAGCGAGTCCGCCAAGGTTCCCGAGGAGCTCGGCGACCTCGCGGGAACCCTGTACGACCAGGCGCCCGGCGCCCCCGATGCCGACTCCGATTCCGATGCCACCACCCCCGACCCCACCCCCGACCCCACCGTCGTACCTGCTGAAGGGGCTGAGAAGTAAATGTCTGCTCTCGCCACCGCGACCGACCTCGCACACGCGACGACTCTCGCCACCGCGACCAACGAGCACCTCGCGAACATCAGCAACACGCTGATCTACTCGTCGATGGCCGTCTACACCCTGGCCTTCTTCACCTACATCGCCGAGTGGATCTTCGGCAGCCGCAGCAAGGTCAGCCGTACGGCCGCCGCGCTCACCGCGAAGCCGGCCGGGGCGGCCGGGGCGAAGGCACCGGAGGTGACCGTCAAGAACGCCGGCGGGACCGCCGTACTGGAGCGGCCGAAGGTCGTCGTGCGGGCCGCGGCCGGGGCCCGGGACGTGCCGGACGGGCCCGGGGCCCATGGCGGGGACGAGCAGGGCGACCTGTACGGGCGTATCGCCGTGTCCCTGACCGTGGTCGCGTTCCTCGTGGAGTTCGCCGGGGTGCTGGCCCGCGCGCTGTCCGTGCAGCGGGCGCCGTGGGGCAACATGTACGAGTTCAACCTCACCTTCTCGACCACCGCCGTGGGTGTGTACCTCGTCTTCCTCGCGCTGAAGAAGGACATCCGCTGGCTCGGCCTCCCCCTGGTCACGACCGTCCTGCTCGACCTCGGTCTCGCGGTCACCGTCCTGTACACCGCCAGTGACCAGCTCGTTCCCGCACTCCACTCGTACTGGCTGTACATCCACGTCTCCACGGCGATCCTCTGCGGCGCCGTCTTCTACGTGGGCGCGGTCGCCACGATCCTGTACCTCTTCAAGGACTCCTACGAGAACAAGCTCGCGTCCGGCGGCAAGCCCGGCACCTTCGCGACCTCCGTCATGGAGCGGCTGCCCGCCTCGGCGTCACTCGACAAGTTCTCGTACCGCGTCAACGCCGCCGTCTTCCCGCTGTGGACGTTCACGATCATCGCGGGCGCCATCTGGGCGGGCGACGCCTGGGGCCGCTACTGGGGCTGGGACCCCAAGGAGACCTGGGCGTTCATCACCTGGGTCGCCTACGCCACCTACCTGCACGCCCGCGCCACGGCCGGCTGGAAGGGCCGCAAGGCCGCGTACATCGCCCTGATCGCGTTCGCGTGCTTCCTCTTCAACTACTACGGCGTCAACATCTTCGTCAGCGGCAAGCACTCGTACGCGGGCGTCTGAGCAGCGGAGACAGCGGTTACGACGGCGGCAGGCAGTCCTTCTCCGGGGGCCTGCCCGTCGGCCAGGCGATCTCCACGAAGCGGGCATGCCGGTCGGGGGTCAGTTCCACGATCGGTACGGCCTTGTCGTACGGGTTGCCGTAGTTGTCCAGGCAGATCCAGCCGCTCGCGCCGTTCACCCGCCCCGACGAGCCCTTGATGAGCGTCCACTCGTCGCCCACGTCGGCGAGTGTCGGCGCGCTCCGGCCGCGGGGTGTGGCCTCGCGGACGCCCTCGACGGTGAGCCGCATCGCGTCGTACGCGATGATGAGTTGGCCGTCCTCCAGGTCGATGGGGCCGATCGGTGAAGGCCTGTCGCTCTTGGCGGTCCTGTTGGCCTGGGCGGCGCTCAGCAGTTCGTTCAGGTCCTGGGCGTCCGTCGCCGAACCCCCGGTCTTCGGGGGGTTCTTGATCCAGGCGTCCGGGTGGGCGAGGGCGCCGTAGCGCACCGAGATGCCGTGCTTGAGGGCTTCGGGGTCGAGCTTCCTGTCGCCGGTGAGGTACGAGGCGTCGTCACCGGTCAGGATGGTGAACTCCCGTTGCTGGCAGCCTCGTTCGCCGAGCGCGTTGATGAACTGGCGCAGCTGGGTGTGGCGTCCGGCGAACAGGATGGTGTTCACGCCGGGCGCGGTGTCGCACACCAGCTCCCTGATCTGCCGGAAGTCGTTGGCGGTGGTCCCCTCCTCGGTGCGGTCGGCGAGCGGGGTGAAGGGCCAGGGCTGGTAGCGCGAGCCCGTCAGGAGCTTCTCGAACGACGCCTGGAGTGTGAGCGTGTACGGGTCGCCCGGATCGTCGTAGACCAGCACCGCCTTGTCGGCCGCCACCTTGGCGAAGGAGGCGAGCGCGCGGGCCTCGTCGGTGTTGGTGGGGGCGGTGCGGGCCAGCCCCGGGAAGGGCTTCAGGCCATCGGGGTTGCCCTGTTGGCCGTTGGCGAGGCTGTCGGCCGTGATGGACGTGCCGACGACGGGGATACCGCGCCTCGTCAGCTCCTTCACTGCCCGGGTGTTCTCCTCCGTGCTCAGCCCTATGCCGGTGACCGCGCGCAGCCGGTCCGAGGTCGTCGTCATCCGCTCCAGCTGGTCGACCGTGTGCTCCCAATGGGCGCCCGTACGGCCCGGGTTGGCGAGCACCAGCCGGATCGGCGGACCCTCGCCGTTCGCGTCGTGGTTCACCTTCCACTGGGCGAGATACGCGCCCTGGAGCTCGTGCAGCACATCCCCGAGGTTGTCGTCGTCGGTCGCGGTGAACGGCTCGAACAGGGCGACGGTGACATAGCCACTCCTGAGGGAGTCGTTCTCGCGGTCGATCGCCCTGATCGTGTCGGCGAGTTGCTTCCGGCCGAAGGAGTAGTCGGTCGTCGACACACCCACGCACTCGTCGCTGCCCGCCGGCCGCACGACCCCCGGCGCGCAGGAGCGGTCGTCGTGCGTGAGGGCCCTGACCGCGAAGCCGATACCGGTCACCAGCGCCGCCGTGACCAACAAGGCCAGATAGCGGCGCAGCGGGATCGCCCACACCCCCTCGCGCAGCCACGCCCCGAAACCCCTGAAACCGCTGCGAGCCATCACACGCCTCCGTCGTTCCGGTTCCGGTCGTCGTCGGCGTCCTCGTCGCCCGGGGTGCGCAGCGGCCGGCCGGCCAGCGCCGCCTCGGGCCACTCCTGCGAGGCCTGCCAGAGCAGCGCGTTGCTCGCGCGCGGGTCGTCGGACAGCTGCACCAGCTCGTAGCGCAGCCGGTCGCACAGTTTCCGGTCGGGCAGCACCAGCGGATCGGTCAACTGCCAGACGGCGTGCAGGAGTCTGCGTACCCGCAGATGCAGTACGGCGTCCACGTCGTCCGGCGGCCGTTGCTCGGCGTCGGTGTGGCCGAAGGCGATCCGGGCGCGCTGGTGGTCGCCGCCGACGAAGTCGTGGCCCTCGGCGTCGTGGGCGTGGAAGTAGGGCGCGGACGCGATGAACAGGAGCGTGTCGAGCCAGGTGCGGGTGTCGAGGGTGTGGAAGGTGTCGCGCAGATACGCGACCGCCGGTCCGGTGTCGCCGAGGGCGAGTTCGTGGTGGAGGCGGTAGCGGGCCTTCGACGGCTCGGGTCCCTCGTAGTGCTGGATGAGGGTCTCGTGGACGTCGCGCCACTTGCCGTGGTCGGCGTGCCGGTGGTGCAGGCGCAGCAGGAGCAGGGTGCGGACGAAGGCGTCGCCGACGAACTGCCCCTGGACGGCGGGGAGTCCCTCCGTCACGAGCCGGGTCTCCAGCGCGCGGACGCTCGACGGGCCGAAGTCGTCCGGGAGTTGGGAGGCGGCGAGCGCGCAGGCCGAGTCGTGGTCGTGGGCGGCTGCCAGCACGGTCAGCTCGTCGAGGCGCTCGGCGGGGACGAGCCGGTCGAGGAGTTCGCGATAGGCGGGCCGGCCCTCGCGGTCCTCGTGCAGGGTGAGTTCGGCGGTGAGCAGGGCGCCGAAGGGCGCGGTGGGCGGCAGTTGGCCCAGGTTCTGCCGGGCCGACTCGGCGACCAGAGCGATGCCCAGCGGGTTCCCGCAGGTCAACCGGTGTGTGGCGGGCGGGAGTTCGGCCGGGACGGGCACCGCCGTACCCGTGCACACCGCGTCGACGATGTGCAGCGTGTCGTCGGAGGACAGCGGCGGCAGCGACACCAGCAGGGCCCGGGAGGAGGCCGTGTCGCCCGGTGTCCAGCGGGTGCGCTGGGTGGTCTCGCGCAGATCCCGGCGCACGGTGTTGCGCAGCGAGGACTGGCCGCTGCTGCCACGCACGGCGGCGACGAAGGCGACCTGGTCGGTTATGCCCTCGGCGCGGTCGCGCAGCACCTGCTCGATCAGTTCGCGTCCCGGAGATCCCTGCGCGTTGTCGACCAGGACGAGCGGGCGGCCCAGGCGCTGGAGATGCGCCCGGACTCCGGTGTAGGCGTCGGTGAGGTCGGCGAGCAGGGCCCGGACGAGATAGCGCTCGGCGTGCTCGCGGGAGGTGCCGCCGGCCCTGAAGTGGTCGGAGAGCAGCCGGAGTCCGAGCTCGGCACGGTCCCCGGCGTTCGGGTACGTCCGGTACCAGGTGGACGCCCTGCGCTGCCGCGTGCTCGCGGAACGTTCCGTCATCGCCTCCAGCGTGGCTTCGATGACCGCCGAGACCAGCGGGTCGTCGCTGATCGCCGCCGCGACCGCCTTGGCGGCCACCCGGCCCGCCCAGCGCGCGGCGAACCCGGTGAACCACGAGCCGCTCTCGTTGAGCAGCAGCATCCGCTGGACCTCCCACCGGATGCGTTCGGTGTCGGCGTTGCCCCAGCCGCCGGCGGCCACCGCGATCAGCCCCGACATCAGCCGTGGGAAGGCGATCCGCCGGGCGCCGGTGACCGGTTCGGCGAGCTGCTCGGCGATCACCAGGAGCGCCTGCGCGAGCGGCGACCAGGCCTGTGCCGGGTGCCGCTCGGGCGACGGGGTGAACTGCGGGTCCTCGCAGTCGATCAGTGCGACCGGGGTGTGCCGCTGGTAGGCGGCGCGCAGCTCACCGAGGACCGCGCTCTTGCCGAGCCCGCGCCCCGCGGTGAGCACCACGAACGGCAGCTCACGCGGATGCTCCAGGGGAGCGGCGATGTGGTGGTGCGGTCTCAGTCCGACGAGCCGGGGCGCGAGCCCCGGCGGTTCGGTGTCGAAGAGCGCCCCGCGTCCGTGCAGCCGTCTGAGCACCGCATCCCTCCCCCTGGCGCGGCCCATGGTGCTGTTCAGTCTGCAGTTTGTTGCAGCAACACCAGTGTAGGAAGAGGGAGTTGGATCGGACCAGATCGCCGGATGTCCGTTGTGTTACGAAATTATCGTCCGATGTCCAATGCGCTGCGGAGTTCTACTCGACCGTGATCGAGTCCAGCTGCCCCCGCAGGTATACGTGCGAGTCGAAGGCCTCGTACGCGACCCGGCCCACCGGCGCGGGTACCGACTCGACGATCGTGCCCGGGGTGCACTCGCCGAAGTAGACGAGGGACATCAGCTCCTCGGCGGGGGAGTCGGCCGGCGGCGGCAGCACCCGGTGCCGGCCCGAGCGCCAGCGGTCGCCGGTCCAACGGGCCATCAGGTCACCGATGTTGATGGTGAACGCCTCGGGGTCGAAGGGCGCGTCCTCCCAGCCGCCCTCGTCCGTGTAGACCTGCAGCCCGCCCTTCCCGGCCTGCCGGTCGAGGATGGTGACCGTCCCGAAGTCGGTGTGCGGCCCGATCCGGAACTGCCCGGGCTCCGGCTCGCCGACGACCTCGACCCCCGGATACCAGTTGATGTTGAAGCCGTACGTCGGATGGTCCATGTGCCGGGAGAAGAAGTCGGGTTCGAGCCCGAGAGCGGACCCGAGGAGAGTCAGCAGCTCCTTCTCCAGCTCGCCCATCCGCCTCAGATACTCCTCGCAAAGGCTCCGCAGCTCGGGCGCCTCGGCGGGCCACACGTTGGGCGCGTACCACTCGGCGTTGACGGCCGGGTCGTCGAAGGGCTCGTGCGTGGCGAAGGTCAGCGACTCCTTCAGGTCGGGCGGGGTCTCGGTCCCCTCCGAGTACCCGTTCGCCTCGGCCCCCGGCCCCAGCCACCCCCTCCCACCCACCTTGACCGCATACCGCTCCTTCACCTCGGCCGGCAGCGCGAAGAAGGCGCGGGCCGCCTCCCGGATGCCGGTCCGCAGGGCGGGGTCGACGCCGTGCCCGGTGACCAGCAGGAAACCGGCGGTCTGGAGCGCGGAGTCGACGGTACGGGCGATGTCGGCCCGGGCCTCCGCGTCGCCGGACAGCCAGGGCCGCAGGTCGACGGTGGGGATACGGGGTGCGGCGGGGGCCGCCGCCGACGTTGGCTCGCTCGACGTGGGGTTACTCACCGATGTCCTCATTCCACAGTGCGGGATTGTTCGTGATGAAGTCGCGCATCATGTCGACGCACTCGGGATCGTCGAGCAGCACGATCTCGACGCCGTGCTCGGCGAGCCAGTCGTGGCCGCCGTGAAAGGTGACGGCCTCTCCCACGACCACCCGGGAGATACCGAACTGCCGGACCAGACCGGAGCAGTACCAGCACGGGGAGAGCGTGGTGACCATGGTCGTCCCACGGTACGAGCGCTGCCGTCCCGCATTCCGGAACGCGGCGGTCTCGCCGTGCGTCGACGGGTCACCGTCCTGGACGCGCCGGTTGTGCCCACGCCCGAGCAGCGTGCCGTCGGCGCCGTAGAGCGCGGCGCCGATCGGGATACCGCCCTCGGCGAGCCCGGCACGGGCCTCCTCGACGGCGACGGCGAGCCACGACCGTGCCAGTGCCTGATCCAGCTGATCCATCCGGCCTCCCTGATGCACCTGGTCCATGGGTTCACTCTGCGTCGGCGGAAACACCGGGGCAACGTGCGGAAAGTACTCTCCGGGCATCCCCCAGCAGGACGAAGTGTCAGCGCCTTGGGAGGCACCCGTGCCCGCACTCACCCTCCGTGAAGTCCTGGCCCTCGACCCGGTCCGCGCCGCCGAGCCCGAACTCCTCACCGGCGAGGCCGCGTTGGACCGCCCGGTGCGCTGGGTGCACTCCAGCGAGGTGTACGAGGGCGCGAACTTCCTCGACGGCGGCGAACTGCTGCTGACCAACGGTTTCGGCCTCACCGACACCGACGAGGAGGTACGGCGCCGGTACGTGCGTGAGCTGACCGCCCGGGGCGCGGCGGGCCTGGCCGTGGAGATCGGCCGCTCGCTGCCCGCCATGCCGCCCGAGGTGACGGACGAGGCCCGCCGCCTCGGCCTGCCCCTCCTCGCCCTGCGCCGAGTCGTCCCCTTCGTACGCATCACGGAGGCCGCCAACCGTGCGATCGTCGCCCGGGGCCTGTCCGGCCGTACGGTGGTCCGCCCCTGGGGGGACGACCACACCGCCGCCCTGCTCGCCGACCTCGCCGACGGCCAGGCCCTCAACCAGCCCGAGGTCGAGGCCCGCGCCGCCCTCGCCGGCTTCCACCCGGGCCCGGGCGCCCAGCTGATCGGCGTCTCCGTGCACGGCACGCGCGACGTCGGTGCGGTGGACCGGGCGGCGCGCACCCTGGGCGGGTCGGTGCTGCGGGCCGCCTTCCCGGGGGACGTGCTCGCCCTCGTCGCCGTCCTGCCGGGGTCGGGGGCGAAGACGGGACGGGACCCCGTACGGGCGGTGCAGGACGCCTTCCGTACGGCAGCCGCCCCCGGCCTCACCGTCGCCGTGGGCCACGCCGTCGACGCGGGCAACGGCTGGCTGCGCTGGAGCGAGACGCTGCGCGCGGCCCGTACGACCCTGGAACTGGCCCTGACGGTGCCGCCACCGGAGCCGAACGCCCCGCAGGGCCCCCTGGTGACGTCGTCCCGGGCGCTCGCCCTCGAACGCGAACTGACCCGAGGGGGCGTGGACGCCAACCAGGACCGCCTGACCCGCCTGGTCCAGCACACCCTGGGCCCTCTTCTGGCCTGGGAGGCGGCCCACCCCAGCGACCTGGTCCGCACCCTGGAGGTCCACCTCCGCAACGGCTGCTCACCCACCCGCACGGCGACCCTCCTCCACATCGGCCGCCAGTCCCTCTACCAGCGCCTGGAACGCATCGAGTCCCTCCTCGGCCTGGAGATCGACGACCCGGACCTGCTCGGCGAACTGCTCACGGCGACCTGCGCGTGGCGGGTGGTGCGGGGGACGGGGGCGGGGCTCGGGCTGGGAGCGGGTGGTCTGCGGACGGTGGCGTAGGGGACGGCGAGGGCGCCGGGGTCCGCGCGGGCCTGGGCGAGGTCAGAAGGGCCGGAGGGTGACCTGACGGGGCGGGTTGTACTCGGACCACTCCAGCACGGTCCTCGGTGTCCGCAGCCCGTCCTCCGAGGCGAAGATCCGCCGGGCGGCCTCGAAGGGAACGTCGTCGGGAGCGTCGGGGGCGACGATCACCGACACCCGGTCGTACAGCTCACGGACGGGCTCGGTCATGGTCCGCCCGTCCGCCTCGGCCTCCGTGCCCCAGATGTCCCACAGCAGGGTCTCCACCTTGTTCAGCGCGGCGAGGTCGAGCCGTATGTTGCCGGCCACGAACCACTCGCCGTTCAGCGGCCCGTCCTCCGGCGGGCAGAGCCCGAAGGTGTCGGGGTCGGCGTCCCCGGCCCGGATGTCCCGCCAGGCCCGGCCGGCGACCTGGAAACGGTCACGCGGTACGTCCATCGGGTCGAAGTCGACGCGACCGGCGGCCTTCACGTCCGGATCGGCGAGCTGAGCGTCGGCGAGGAGCCAGCCGCGCGACTCGTCCCAGTACTCGGTGACGACGTGATCGCAGTGGAAGCCGTCCGTCCGGAAGTAGTCGGCGAAACCGGACCGCACCCGGGCGGGAATGCCGCTGTGCCGCAGTAACGAGCAGTGCAGCAGCGCGAAGTCCCGGCAGACACCGACGAACCGGTCCCCGGCCGTGCGCCGCCGGGTCAGCGGCGAGCCGTCGCGCGCGATCACGATCCGGAGGATGTCGTCGACGTAGCGGGCATCGGCGTCGTGGTGCAGCCGGTCGGTGGGATGCGTGTGGCGGAACTGGTCGCCCTCGCCCCGATGGATCACCAAGTCGCGTGCTGTGCGGGCGAGTCGGGCTGGGTCTGCGGGGAGATCCGCATACAGCCGGGCGAGGTCGCCGGGGTCGGAGAAGGTGCTGTGGGTGCGGTAGAAGGCGGCGGCTTCGGGGGCGAGGCCGGGGTGGGCGGAGGGCGGGAGAGGCGACGACACGGTGAACTCCCTCAAGGCGGGGTCGGGTTTGTTTCGCTCGCGCGTTCGAATGCCGGCCGGCTCGCACCACCGTGTCAAAATTCGCCGCACATTGTCCAGACGATCGACTGTCGTGGGGGACCGGGCCGGGCGGGGTACGCGAAAAAATGCCTGACGACCGTGCGGCGCCCCGGCGAGAATGCTCCTGTGACCCACGTCCATGGCCATGTCCTGTGCGGGCTCGCCGCCAACACCGCTCTTCCGTCCGAACTCGTCGACCGGCTGATCGCGTTCGCGGGTCCCGACGTGGACGAGGACGCAGACTTCGCCGATGATCTCGCCGGCCGCGCCGACCTCAGCGACGCGCAGGCGCTCGCGCTGTACACGCGCGTCCCGGAGACCGGCGTACCGCTTGCCCGCGAGGGCCGTCTGACCACCGCCGACGTCGATCCCGCGGCCGACCCGGACGCCGCTCTCGCCCTGCTCGACGAGGGGCGCGGCGACCCGGAGTGGGGCCGTGTCCTCGCGGCGGACCCGGATTCCTGGAACCGGCAACGACTGGCCGAATACGGGGGCCTCCCGCCCGACGCCGTCGAGATGCTCGCCGCAGACCCGGACGTGCAGGTCGTCGCGGAACTCGCGCTGTGGACGGCGACTCCGGAGGTCGTCACGAGGCTTGCGGAGCATCCGCACGCCGAGGTCCGCCGGTCGGTGGCCTGGAACGAGGCGACTCCGCCGGCCGTACTGGCGGCACTGATCGACGGCGAGCAGCTGCCCCCCGCGCGACGGTGCCTGGTCTGCGACCGCGAGGAGACCGACTTCGGTCTGCCGCCGGACGCCACCTGTGACGGCACCCATGGGTCCGCCGTGCACGACATACGGCACGCGGCTCTGCAGAACCGGGCCACACCCACCGAAGCCGTGGTCGCTTTCGCGGACCACCCGTCGAAGCGGCTGCGCTGGGCCCTCGTCGACCGCCCCGACCTTCCCCCGGAGGTGAGCCGACGTCTCGCCGTGGATCCCGTTCCGGGCATCCGCGCCTACCTCGCCGGGAACCCGCTGATCGACGACGCCCTGATGCGCGCCCTGGCCGACGACGAGGACCAGGACGTACGGTGCCACCTCGCGCACAACCCCAACGTGCCGCTCGATGTCCTCGTCCGGCTGGCCGCGACCACGAAACTCCGCGCCGACCTGCCACCAAGGATCGCGACCGCGTCCCCCGCCGAGGTCGAGGAACTGGCCCGCTCGACCGAGTCGGCCGTACGGATGCTCCTGGCGCTGCGGCGGGATCTGCCCGCCGGGATCCGCGACGCGCTGGCAACCGACCCCGACGCGAAGGTGCTCAAGACCATCGCCCCGCACCCTGGCCTCTCCGAGGCGCAACTGCGTGACATGGTCGACCGGCACGGGGTCCGGGTCCTCGCCAAGGTGGCGACCAACCCGGACGCGTCCGGGACGCTGCTGGAGGACCTCACCCGCCACCAACCGCCGGTGAAGAAGGTGTTCCGCGAGGTCGCCCGGCATCGCAACGCGACACCGCGGGCGCTGCTCGCCTGCCTGGCGGACGACGAGGCGAGATCCATAGCCGCCGGTCACCCGGCCCTCCCGCCCCAGGCCGTCGTGGAGTTGCTCGCCGACGAGGACCGGCAGGTGGTGAAGGCGGCGGCCGGCAATCCGTCGCTCCCGCGTGCGGTGATGCTGGATCTGGTGCCTTAGAGGTTCAGGGAGGGGCGCTCGACACCCTCGACGACTTCGACGTGCTCGATGTACTCCGCCAGCCGCCCCGCCCCCGCCAGCATCGCCCGGGTACGCCCCGCCAGTGCCTCCCCGCGTGCCTCGACCGCCGCTCGCAGCGCCTCCGTGCCGCCCCGCAGGCGCAGTTCCTCCAGTACGGGACGGATCTGGTCCAGGGGGTAGTGGCTGCGGCGGAGGGTCTGGATCAGGCGGGCGTCGCGGACGTCGTCGGGGCCGAACTGCCGGTAGCGCGTGCCGCGTTCGCGGGCCGGGGTGAGCAGGCCCGCCGTCTCCCACACCCGCAGCGCGGACGTCCGTACGCCGAGCAGTGCGGCCACCTCGCCGATCCGCAGGTCGGTCGTATGGGGCGTCGCCTTCGGGGTCCGCCGGCGGGCCAGCGCCTCCAGTGCCTCGCGCGTCGCCCGCAGTGCTGTCCGCTGCTCGTGCAGCCCGGCGTGTGCCGCGTCGACGAGCGCGAGGGCGCCCGGCAGGTCCCCGTCGTGCAGGGCGCGCATGACGGCGGTCGCCGCCAGTGGCCCGTACCCGGGCTGAAGGGCCCGGTAGGTCAGGAGCGCGCGACGGTGTACGTCCCCGAAGACGCGGTACCCCGACTCCGTCCGGGCCGCCGGGGGCAGGACGCCCGCGTCCTCGTAGTTGCGGATCTGCTGAGTGGACAGGCCGGACAGTCGGGCGAGATCGACGGGCCGCAGCCGTACCTCATGGTTCTTCACGGATTTGAAGCTTAGAGGCAGTCAAGCCAAGTCACTCCCAGGGTTTATGAGGGAAAGCCTCAAGAGGAACTTCAATGAAAAACTTGAAGGTATGGATGACCGAAGTTCCGTGATGCACATCAAAGGTGCCCGTCTCCACAACCTCAAGAACATCTCGCTCGCGATCCCGAAGCAGAAACTGGTCGTCGTGACCGGTCTCTCCGGTTCCGGCAAGTCCACGCTCGCCCTCGACACCCTCCACCGAGAGAGCCACCGTCAGTACATGGAGGCGTGGGGCGTGGCGACCGCCGGTGTCAGCCGGCCCTCCGTCGACTCGATCACCGGCCTGTCCCCGTCCGTCAGCGTCGACCAGCGTCCGGCAGGGCGCGGCCCGCGTTCGACGGTCGGCACCGCGACCGAGGTCTTCACCTATCTGCGGCTGCTGTGGTCCCGGATCGGCGTACGCCCGTGCCCGAGCTGCGGGGAGCCCGTCCCGCCGTCGTACGCAGGCTCCCCGGAAGACGACGAGGAGGAGACAGAAGGGAGCGGGGGTGTCGCCTGCCCGCACTGCTCCGCCCCCGTGCCCGAACTCGTCATGGGCTCCTTCTCCTTCAACAAGCCCGCCGGGGCCTGCCCGTCCTGCACCGGGCTCGGCGAGGTGATCCAGGTGGACGTACGGACCCTGGTCGACGAGGAGTCGAGCGTCGCCGCCGGTGCGGTGCGCGGCTGGCCCGGGCAGCTCGTCGAGCGGAACCTGCCCCTGCTGCGAGCCGCGGCCCGCCACTACGGCCTCACCTTCGACACTGACACCCCGGTGGCGGAACTACCCATACCCGCGCGGGACTTGCTTCTCTACGGGGTCGAGTCGCCCGAGTTCCGCAGTCACCTCCCCGACCCGGGCGTCGAACCGCCGGCCACCGTCTCCGGGGGCCGTTTCGAGGGAGTCGTCACCGCGTTCATGCGGCGCTATGCCGACCGCGTCGACGACACCGCCTACCGGCAGAAGGCCGAGCGCTCGATGGTGAAGGAGCCCTGCGGGGCGTGCGCGGGGACACGACTGCGCGCCGAGAGCCGGGCCGTCACCGTGCACGGCCTCGGCATCACGACCGCGTCCCGCCTGCCCCTCGATGAACTCGCCGACTGGGTAGCGGAGTTGAGGGCGTTCTCCACGGGGGACGAGTGGCGGTTCGCCGAACCCGTCGTCGCCGACCTGGAGGAACGGATACGCCGGCTCGTCGACACCGGCGTCGGCTACCTCACCCTCGACCAGTCGAGCACCAGCCTCTCCGCAGGCGAGTCCCAGCGGCTGCGCCTGGCCGCGCTGCTGGGCTCGGGCCTCACCGGCATGCTGTACGTCCTCGACGAGCCGACCATCGGACTGCACCCCGCCGACACGGCCCGCCTCGTCGACGTACTGCGCCGCCTGCGGGACCTGGGCAACACGGTCCTCGTCATCGAGCACGACCTGGACGTGCTGTGGGCCGCCGATCACGTCGTCGACATCGGTCCGGGCGCGGGCCGGGACGGCGGCCGGGTCGTCGCCGAGGGAACACCGGAGGAGGTGGCGGCGACGGAAGAGTCCGTCACCGGGGCGTATCTGTCGGGCCGGCTCCAGCACCCCGCACGCAAACAACGCCCGGAGGCAGGAACGGAGTTGGTGATTCGCGGGGCCCGCGCCCACAACCTCAAAAACGTCACGGTACGGATTCCGCTCGGGCGGCTGGTGACGGTCACCGGGCCGTCCGGCTCGGGCAAGTCGACCCTGATACTCGACGTGTTGGGCAGGGCGGCACATCAACGTCTGGATGAGACAAGGGCGTTGTCGGTGACTTCGGTGCCACCGGGGGAGCATGACGGTATCGACGGCTGGGAGCACCTCGACAAGGTCGTGACGATCGACCAGGAGCCGATCAGCCGCCTCCCGCGCTCGAACGCGGCGACGTACGCCGACGTCTTCACCCCGGTCAGGGAACTCTTCGCCGCGCAGGATGCGGCGAGGTCGAGGGGGCTGACTCCGGCCGCCTTCTCCTTCAACGTGCCCGGCGGACGCTGCGAGCGGTGCGAGGGCGCCGGTGTGCTCGCCGTGCACATGCACTTCCTGCCCGCGGTCGAGGTGCGGTGCCCGGGCTGCCGGGGCCGCCGGTTCCGGAGCGAGGTGCTCGCGGTGCGCTACGACGGGTACGACATCGCCGAGGTGCTGGCCGCCACGGTGGACGAGGCGCTCGCCGTCTTCCGGGGAGTACGGCAGATCTCCGCCCGCCTGCAACGCCTCTCGGACGTGGGCCTCGGCTACCTCCCGCTGGGCCAGCCCGCCACCACCATCTCCGGCGGCGAGGCCCAACGCCTCAAGCTGGCCAAGGAGTTGGGGCGCCGCGCGACCGGCCGCACCCTCTACCTCCTCGACGAGCCGACCACCGGCCTGCACGCCGCCGACACCGCGCGCCTGATCGACGTACTCCAACGCCTGGTCGACGCGGGACACTCGGTGGTGACCATCGAGCACAACCTCGACGTCATGCGCGCCTCCGACTGGCTCGTCGACCTCGGCCCGGAGGGCGGCGCAGGGGGAGGGCTCGTGGTGGCGGAGGGGACACCGGAGCAGGTCGCGGAGGCGGCGGGGGCAGAGGCGGCTGCCGGGGTCGGTTCTCGGACGGGTGGGTTTCTGCGGGCGGGGTAAGGGCGATGAGCTGGGGGGAGTGGTTGGCGCGCTGGGTGAGCCCATTGACATGGCCGGCCCGTGGACGATCAGTACCGCTCTGAGATCTGTTCGGTGACCTCGGTGATGTCAGGGTTGCTGGTCAGGATGTCCTCGGTGGCCTGCCAGAGCCGGGGCAGGAACCGGGTGACCTCTTCGGCCCGGCGCAGCAGGTCCTGAGTGGCACCGATACCGAGGTCGGCGACGGCTTCCCGGACCGACGGCCGCACCTTCACCCTCGACCTCGACGAACTTCCGCGCCCGGAGCCCGAGAGCGACGCTCGCTGACCGAGGTCACCGAGGTCACGATCGGCTCACGCCGTCGGCTCCAGTACGGAGTAGTCGGCGAAGCAGCGGCGGTATCGCGTGTGGCGGGTCTCCTGGGTGTGCCGTCGCTGCCACTCCTCGACCTCGGCCGGGTCCGGGTGCCGTCCCGACACCGCCCCGCAGTCGGCCTCGTTCCCCGAGACGCAGCATGCCTCGTACTCGGGCTCGGCGGAGCCGTCCTGGACGATGGAGTACGGCACGTACCGGAAGATCCGGCGTCGAGGCGGCGGGTTGTCCCCGTACCCGGGATGCGTCTGACGCTGGTGGCGGCGGAGCAGCACATCGGCGTCGGTCTCCCGGCTGCCGTCGCCCTCGTGGCGGGCCAGGTGCCGCAGCACGGCCAGCTCGTCGCAGGTGACGCAGCCGGGTACGGGGGTGGGCGGGGTCGGGTAGCTCGTCGAGGTCAACAGGTCAGTGACTGAACGCCGGTTGACCTCCCGCACGCTCACGCTCAGCCGCTCGTCCCTGGTTGTCGGCCACTCGACTTGCTGTACTTCCTGCTGTTTCTCTGCCATGCCCGCTCACTCCGTACGCGCGTCATTACTCTGGGTGTATCGAGCGTGGCTGAGGGGAACGGTCCGTATCAACGCCTGGGGCGTGCGAATGGGGCATTGGCACATGAGGGGGACGCGTGGTGCGACGGAACGGCGACGACGGCTCCGGGGCCGGGGTCAGCAATGCCGCACTGTTCGGCGAGGTGTTGAAGCACTTCCGCGAGGCCGCGCTGCTCACGCAGGCGGCGTTGGCGCAGCAGATCCCGTGCGACCGGTCCCATGTGGCGAAGGTGGAAGCGGGCGTCAGCGTTCCACAGGACACGTTCGCGAAGGCCTGCGACGAACTGCTGGGTACGGGCGGGGTGTTGCTGCGGTTGTGGAAGAAGGTGGACTGGTATCCGGAGGTGCAGCATCCGGACTGGTTCGCGCGTCGGGCGCGGATGGACGCGGATGCGGTGGCACTGCGGGAGTATCAGGAGCAGGTCATCCCCGGCCTGTTGCAGGCGCCGGGCTACGCGCGCGCTCTGTTCTCCCAGATCTCGACCGGCAGCGAGGTGGAGGAACGCGTCAGGGCCCGGTTGAGCCGCCAGCCGCGCTTCCTTGCGGACGACGGGCCGTTGTACGTCGCTGTCCTGGACGAGAGTTGTCTGCGCAACGCGGTCGGCAGCCCGGAGGTCATGCGGGACCAGTGTGCGCATCTGTTGGGCGTCGGACAGCGCCCCAACATCCGTATCCAGGTGGTCCCGACAGGCCTTTTCGGGCTTGTCCCGCCCAAGAGTTCCATGTCCCTGATCGATCTCGCGGACGAGCGATGGGTCTACTCGGAGTCGTTGAGCCAAGGGCACTTCAGCAATGATCCAGCAGACTATCTACGCCATAGCCAGACCTATGATGTGCTCAGGGCGGACATTCCGTCGGCCCGCGAATCCGCCGCTCTGATCAGCGACGTGATGGAGGGTTACGAGCATCATGCACAGGCACGAACTCGACACGGCGACCTGGATCAAGAGCAGCTACAGCGGCAACGACGGCGGCAACTGCATCGAGGTGGCCCCCGGATTCCCAGGCGTCGTCCCGGTCCGTGACAGCAAGGTGGCTCCTGGGGGCCCGGCGATCGTCATAACCCGCGCCGCCTGGGCCGAGTTCGTGGCGTTCACGTCCCGCTGACGCACGGTGTGCCCGGCGGAAGGCTCCGCCGGGCACACCGGGATGTCACCGATCGTCAGAACTCAGCCGTAGTAGACCTGGATGAGTCCGACATTGTCGTTGAGCGCCCCGCCGACGTTCGGCACCGGGAGCCGACCGGTGGCGGCGTAGTTCAGGGCGCGGTTGTGGAAGACCGCCACCGTGCAGGTGCCGTATCCGCGCGCCGAGGTGAGGTTCGTCGACCAGTAACTGTCCGGATGCAGTGAGTAGCCCGAGCCGTCGCACGGACCGTAGTCGCCGTACACCGTGGTCTGGTTGCCGCCGTAGTTGTGGTCGGAGTACCACTCCATCAGCGCGGTCGCCTGAATCGACCTGCCTCCGCTCTTGGACAGAGCGTCGGACGACTTCAGGTGGGCGCGGGCGTCGGCGGCGGACTTGTTCGAGCAGTACCGGTACAGCTCGGGCGAGGCACCGCCGTCGGCGGGCGCCTTGCCCACGAGGACGACGCAGTGCTTCGTTGCCGCGGCGGCGGACGTGTCCGCCGCCGCCGCGCCCGTCGGTGCCGCGGCCAGGAGCAGGCCGGCGAGGCCTGTCGCTGTGCCGATCAGGCCGAGAACGCTCTTCTTCTGGATCGTTCTGGTCACTTCTTCCCCCTCAGGGATCGCGTCCGCCGCGGCGTACTCACTGTGGTCGGTGCCGGTGCGGCCCGTGGTGTGTGGTGCATGGCGGACGGTGTCCGGTCGCCACGAGGGCGGCTGGGCCGTCGGCTTCAGGTTTAGCGGGTTTGGCGTTGTTCGCGTTCGGAGCCTGGTGCCGAACAAACAAGTCCTGAAAAATACGACTCCGCAGTGCAGGGTGTGGCACGGGGGAAACGGGGAGCCACGGGGACCATCGGGGAGGGGCGGTAATGCCGCGCAAGGAGCGACCGCTGATCGCGGGGGACGGTCCGCTGTTCGAATTCGCCGCAGGGCTGCGGCAGTTGAGGCGGAAGGCGGGGAATCCGCCCTACCGGAGGCTGGCGGAGCAGGCGCACTATTCGATCTCGACCCTGTCCTCCGCGGCCTCCGGGCAGCGGTTGCCGACGCTCGCGGTGACACTGGCGTACGTGCGCGCCTGTGACGGGGACACCGAGGAGTGGCGGGAGCGCTGGCGGGAGGCCGCCGAGCTGTTGGGGGAGCTGTACCCGGAGCCCGGACCGGGGGATGAGGGCGGCGCGCCTTCGCCGTACGCGGGGCTGCGTTCCTTCCGGGAGCAGGACGCCAAGTGGTTCTTCGGGCGGGAACGGCTACTGGAGGAACTGGCCGGGCGGCTGGAGCGGCAGCGGTTCGTGGTGGTGATCGGGGCCTCAGGGTCGGGCAAGTCGTCGTTGCTGCGGGCCGGGTTGGTGCCTCGGCTCGAGGCCGTGGCTGCGACGACGGTGGTCGTACTGACGCCTGGGGTGCGGCCACTGGAGGAGTGCGCCGTGCGACTGGGGGCGTTGGCGGGAGCCACGCCGGGCGCCCTGTACCGGGAGTTACGTGATGACCCGGAGAACCTGGGGCGCCTGATCCGACAGATCGCCGCTCGGTCAGCCGGGTCCGGTGACGGCGAACTGGTGCTGGTCGTCGACCAGTTCGAGGAGACCTTCACGCTCTGCCAGGACGCTGTCGAGCGCAACCGCTTCATCGAGGCACTGGTCTCCGCCGCCTCGGACGCCGGCGGCCGATGTCGCGTCGCGCTGGGAGTACGCGCCGACTTCTACGCGCACTGCACCCGCCACGCGACCCTGGTGGATGCGATGCGTGACGCGCAGGTGCCGGTCGGGCCGATGAGTCTGGACGAGCTGCGCCGTGCCGTCGTGCAGCCCGCTCAGCAGGCCGGGCTGACCATCGAGGGCGCGTTGCTGGCGACACTCACCGCGCAGGCGCACGGCCAGGCCGGCGTGCTGCCGTTGTTGTCGCACGCGCTGTTGCAGACGTGGCGGCGACGGCGGGGCAACGCGCTGACGCTGGACGCGTTCGAGGCGGCGGGCGGTCTGGAGGGCGCCCTCGCACGCACCGCCGAGGAGTTCTACCAGCAGCTGGACGAGGGGCGGCAGAAGCTGGCCCGGCAGGTGTTCGTACGGCTGACCGCACTGGGAGACGGGACGGAGGACACGCGGCGGCCGGCCCGCCTGGCGGAGCTGGACGGCCTGGCGGAGCTGGACGGGCCGGCCGGTGACGGTGCCGGTGAGACCCGTGCCGTACTGGACCTGGCGGCCGGCGCACGACTGCTGACCCTGGACCGCGAGCGGGTCGAACTGGCCCACGAGGCACTGATCCGATGCTGGCCCCGGCTGCACGGCTGGCTGACCGAGGACCGCGAGGCCACCCGGACGGCGCGCCGCCTCACCGACGCCGCGCAGGCCTGGGAGGCACTGGCCCGGGAGCCCGGTGCGCTCTACCGAGGCACCCGTCTCACCCTCGCCGCCGGGCTCGACCGTACGGCGATGTCCGTGCCGGAGCGGGAGTTCCTCGCTGCGGGGCTGGCCGCGCAGGCGGCGGAACACATGGCGGTGCGGCGCCGGGCCCGGTTTCGGCGCCTTGGCGTGGGCCTGCTGAGCGTCCTGCTCGTGCTGACCACCACGACCGCGGCCCTCGCCGTACGGGCGCAGCGGGCGGCGAACCAGCAGCGCGACGTCGCCGGCTCCCAGCGGGTCGCCGAACGGGCCGCGGCGCTGCGGACGGTCAACCCGGCGCTGGCCGCCCAACTCAGTCTGGCCGCCTACCGTCTGTCGCCCACCCCCGAAGCACGCGGCAGCGTACTCAGCTCCTTCGCCACTTCGTACGCCACTGAACTGACCGGCACGGGCGCCGTCACCGCGGTTGCCTTCAGCACCGACGGGCGCCTCCTGGTCACCGGCGACGACGATCGGACGGTGCGGATACGGCGGGTGCCCGATCCGCACCGGCCGGCCGAGCCGGTCACGGTCGGCCGCCTCGGCGGCACCGTCCGCACGGTCGCCGTCAGCCCCGACGGGCGGCTGCTGGCTGCCGGGGGCGAGGACGGGACGGTGGCGGTGTGGGACCTCGGCGACCTCCGGCACCCCCGGCTCGCGGCGTCGCTGCCGGGCGGTGCCGGTCCGGTCGTCGGAGTGGGGTTCGGCTCCGAGGGACGTGGACGTACCCTCGTGGCCGCCGCCCGTGACGGGATCCGGGTCTGGCAGCTGACGGATCCCCGCCGACCGGGCGGCCACACGACCATGGACGTGGGCGGCGACGTCACCTCGGTGGCGTTCCACCGGGACGGGCGGACGGTGGCCACGGGGCATGGTGACGGGGCGCTGCGGCTGTGGAACCTGGCCGCGTCGCACGACCACCTGCGGCTGCTGTCGACCGTGCCCGGTCGGGCCGGCACGACCGACAGGACCGGCGAGGCCGACCGTCCCGACCGTCCCGGCCGCCGCGGTCACCCCGGCCGCGCCGGCCACATCGGCCGGGTGAACGCGGTGGCGTTCGCCTCGGACGGGCGTCAACTGGTCACCGGTGGCGCCGACTTCACCGTACGGTTGTGGGATGTGACCCGGCCGCGTCGGCTCCGTGAGACGCAGACGCTCATCGCGCACACCGACGCGGTCAACGCCGTCGCGGTCAGCCCCGACGGGCGCCAACTGGCCACCGGCAGCACTGACGCGACCGTACGCCGATGGGATGTGACCCGTTCCGGTTCCGCGCGTGAGGCGGCGGTACTCCCGGGCCACACCGGCAGCGTCGGTTCGCTGGCCTTCGGTCCCCGGGGCCGCACGCTGGCCAGCGGCAGCGAGGACCGGAGCACCCGCCTCTGGGACCTGCCCGGCCCGGCCCTGACCGGTCACACCAGTTCACTCTGCGCTGTCTCCTTCAGCCCCGACGGCCGAATGCTCGCCAGCGCGAGCTACGACGGCACCGTGCGCCTGTGGAACCTCGCGGACAAGCGCCGTCCACGCGCACTGGCCCCGCTCACCGGCCATACCGGGCCCGTCCAGTCGGTCGCCTTCAGCCCCGACGGCCGCACCCTGGCCAGCGCCGGTGCCGACGGCACTCTGCGCATGTGGGCCCTGGGAGCAGCAGGCCGCGCCCGCCCGCTGGAGGCGGTCCCTGCCCGGATCGGCAACGTCAACATGCTCGCGTTCAGCCCCGACGGGCGCACCCTCGCGACGGGCGGCGAGCAGGGCGTACGCCTCTGGAACACGGTGGACGTACGCCACCCCCGCCCGCTGTCCGCCCTGAGGCTGACCGGCGCGGTGGACTCAGTGACGTTCGCCCCCGACGGTCGCACCCTGGCCGTGGCCGGCCGGAACAGCACAGCCACCCTCTGGAACGTCACCCGCCGACAGAATCCGGCCCGGCTCTCGGTCCTCACTGGCCACACCGGCGCGGTGAAGTCGGTCGCCTTCAGCCCCGACGGCCGCACCCTGGCCACCGGCAGCGAGGACCGCACCGTACGCCTGTGGAACCTCGCCGACCCCCGCCACCCCCTCGCCCGCGACCGCCTCACCGGCTACACCGACGGCATCATGTCCGTCGCCTTCGCCCCCAGCGGCCGACAGTTGGCCGCCGCGAGCTCCGACCGGAAGGTGCGGCTGTACGGTCTGACAGCCGGCGGCGAGGTCCGGGAACCGGCGCTGCTGACCGCCCACACCAAGCCGGTGGACACCCTCGCCTTCAGCCCCGACGGCCGCACCCTGGCCACCGGCAGCCAGGACTGGACGGTCCTGCTCTGGGACCCCGACACCGAACGCGCCGCCTCCCGGATCTGCGCAACGGTTTTCCCGACGATCACTCGCACCGAATGGCGGCAGTACTTCCCGCAGTGGAAGTACCGTCCGCCGTGCGGGAGCTGAGGATCAGGTCCGGGGCGTCCGACGGGCGATGACCGCGACCTGCTGACGCGTCCGTTCCACGCGGGTGTGTTCGACGCGCGCGTTCAGCCCACCTTGCGCGCCACACCACCGTAGATACCGATCTCCTCGGACCGCTCCGGCGGCGGGGCGTCCGGGTGCCAGAACGGGACCTGGGTCAGGCCGGGTTCGAGGAGCTCGAAACCGTCGAAGAACCGCTCCACCTCGGCGCGGGGGCGCAGGTTCAGACTGGCGGTCGCCTTCCTGCTGTACTCGGCCTGGGCGTCGGTACGGTCCGCGAAGTCGCCCGTGGCGTGCGAGAGGACCAGGAAGCTGCCGGCCGGTAGTGCGTCGCGCAGGGTGGCGACGATCTCCCCGGGCTTCTCCGCGTCGGTCAGGAAGTGGACGACGGCGACCAGGAGCAGGGCGACCGGCTCGTCGAAGTCGATGACCCGGCGGACGTCGGGGTGGTCCAGGACGGCCCGCGGGTCGCGCAGATCGGCGAGCACGGTGCTGGTCCCGCCACCGGAGCGGCTCAGCAGCGCGTCGGCGTGCGCCTTCACGATCGGGTCGTTGTCGACGTACGCGACCCGCACCTCCGGTACGAGCTCCTGGGCGACCTCGTGGACGTTGGGCGAGGTGGGCAGCCCGGTGCCGATGTCGAGGATCTGACGTACGCCGCTGGCGACGACGTGCCGCACGGCGCGCCGCATGAAGGCGCGGTTGGCCCGCAGGCCGATCCGCACCTCGGGTGCCGCGCCGGCGAGCGCGTCGCCTGCCTGCTGGTCGACCTCGTAGTTGTCCTTGCCGCCCAGCAGGTAGTCGTAGATCCGGGCAGGGTGCGGCCTACTGGTGTCGATGCCCTCGATATGGACCCGGTCCTGCGTCACCCTGCGCTCCTGTCGGTCAACTTCCGTCCTGATGAGGGTAGTTCACAAGGCTCAGCGCCAGCTCGTCGAAGTGCTCGCGGTAGGAGTCCGTCGCTTCGTGGAACGCCCTCTCCGAGAAGAGCCCCCGTTCCAGGAACAGAACGGGCGCGCCGGTCAGGGCGCTGTGCATCAGGTGCAACTCTCCCAGGGTGAGCCGGAGTTCGCGTGACTCCGTCCACCCGACCGCGAAACGTTCGGTGAGGGCCTGGACGGTCTCCCGGCTCGCTCCGAGCCGAATGGCGAGGGTGATATCCCCGTTGCCCCCGCCGTCCCCACCGTCCCCACCGTCCGCGCCGTCGAGGAGGACGGTCAGCGCCCGGTGCAGGACGTCGGCCTGGTACGGCCGTACCCAGGCGATGAACTCATCGCCGTCTCGCGTGAGGCGGACGCTCAGTCTCATTCGGCCACCGCCTGGACCGTCTGGACCGCCTGGGTGGCGTGGGTGGTAGGGGTCATGTACGCCGTGTAGGCCGCGTTGTTGATGGTCAGGGCCAGGGCGTCGAACTCCTGCCGGAGGTGGCCCAGCCGGATGTGGAAGGACTCCTGGCAGAACTCGCCACCGGCCTGGACGAAATGGGTGGGTGCGTTCGTCAACGCACAGAGCAGCACGTGGAGTTCGTCCGGGCGGAACCGAATGTCGAAGGGCCCCGCGTGCGGCCCGAGCAGGCGTGCGAGGAGATCGTCGACCACGTCCCGGCCGGCGCCGAGCAGAAGGGTCAGGTAGGCGTCGTCGGCTTCCGTTCCCGTTCCCGGGTAGATCAGAGCCTCGTACAGCAGAGCGGCCTCGGAGGGTTGGAGCCGCGCGCTGAAGCTCGTAACGCTGCCACTCGCGTCGAAGTCGAAGGAGAAGGTGGTCATCGTCTCCTCTTCTACCTGCCGTCGCGACCGAGCGCCAACGTATTCGGTCGGCGTCGGAGCCCGACCCGCTCGCGCCAGGTCTGTTCGGGCGGCGTCGCGCCAGCCTCCGTCCCCATGCCTGGCCCGGCGCCTCGACGCAGAGATAGGTCAGCGCGCACAGCGGCAACAGCGCGGCGAAGAAGGCCACTTCGAGTACGGGGCTGTCCTGGTGCCACCGGCCGATCGTGCTGTCGGTGACCGTCAGCAGTACCGGGTGCAGCAGGTAGACCGAGTAGCTGATCGTCCCCAGGGCGATGAGCGCCCGCGGTACCCGGCGGTGGCGCAGCGCCAGTCCGGTGCCGAAGGTGAGTACGGCCATCAGGAACGCCGTGATCCAGGCGCGGCGTGTGAAGTGGTCCCCGTCGCCGTAGCCGTACGCGCTGCCCACGGCGCAGGTGACGACCACGACGGCTGTGCGGGCGGCGTACCGCCAGGGGGTCCGACCGTGCTCGGCCCGGTGGACGACCGTGCCGAGAAACATCACGGCGAGGATCACCAGGCCCTCCCACACCGGAACCGTGCCGTTGAAGAGGACCAGGACGAGCGCCATGACCCCGGCCACCACACCCCCGAACACGCGGAGTCGGGGTGATCCGGCGCTCGTACAGCAGATGGCGACCACCAGCGCGACCGCGGCGAGCGCGACCAGCCGGCCGGTGCCGACCGCGTCGGACAGGGCGGAGGGCGGGAGCGTGATCCCCGCCGCCACGCTCACGGCTGCCAGCACGGCCAGGGTGACGGCGACCGGCGCCGACCGCTCGTGGCGGCGGACCGTGAAGAGGGCGACGACCAGGAGGTAGAACGCCATCTCGTAGGAGAGTGTCCACAGGACGAGGAGGATGCTGGGGGTGCCCAACAGCTCCTGGAACAGGGTGAGATGGGCGACGGCGGAGGTGACGGTGCCGAGGCCGGTGCGCAAGTCCGCGACGCCCAGCAGGTTGAGGGTGAGGAGTGCGGCTACGACAGCCAGGCACATTGGGTAGATGCGGAAGACCCGCCCGATCCAGAACGTCCGCACGCAGCCCCGGCGTTCCAGCGACGCCGGGATGATGTACCCGCTCACCAGGAAGAACACCATGATGCCGAACCGGCTGGTGTTGAACTCCGGCATCAACTCCCGCCGGAATTCGGGGAGGAAGGAATACGAGGAGTGGTCGAACACGACGACGAGGGCCGCGATGCCGCGCAGGGCGTCCAGCCAGCCCAGTCTGGCCAGGCGTTGCGATGCGGCGTCCGGCGTGCCGGTCATGGGGTGGGCTTCACGGGGACGCAGGGCTTGACCTCGCCCTTGCCTGTGTAGGCGTTGACCCTGTGCGGTTGGGTGTGGCCGCTGAGGTTCTCGAACACCAGCACGTTGCCCGGGCCCAGGGTGATCTCCCGGTTCCACTGAAGGGCGACGATGGGTACACGTTCGCCGTGCTTTCCGGTCGCCCAGACCACGACGTCCCGGTCGCAGACGTAGCCGGGGGGGAGCACGTTCACCATCACCTGGATGTCCTTCGAGCGCAGTTCCTCCGCGAGTTCGTACTGGGCCCCGATACCGATCAACTGGTCCTTGATGGTGAGCGTGACACTGCCGTCACCGTGGCTCTCCACCGCGAACGCCACCGAGTCGGCCGGTGTACCCGGTACGACCACCGCGGCGAGCCCGGCCACCGCACAGGTCGCTGCGGCGAGGGCGATCCGGCGGGGAGTGAGCAGACGTCGTACGGAAGCGTTCGTCCCGCGCCCGCCCGGGTCGGCCTCTGTCGACAGGCCCTCGCGCAGCCCGATCTCCCGCTTCAGCTCCGCCAGGAGCCGCTCCTCGAACGGCGTCGTCCTCGTGCTCATGCCTCGCCCCTCCTGACGTACAAAAGTGATGTGTCCGGCGTCGGCTCCACAGCCCTGGGAGTCGCCTCGGAGTTCGCCTCGCCGCGCAGCGCCTTTCGGGCCCGGTGGAGTCGGACCCGGGCCGTGACCTGGCGGATGCCCAGCGCGGCCGCCGCCTCCGGGATCGTGAGCTGGTCGACCACGATCAGCTCCAGGACGGCCCGCTCGCCCTCGGGCAGTCGTTCGAGAGCGGCCAGGGCGCGCCGCCCGGGACTCTCGGCGTCGAGCTTGTCCTCGATGCGGACTATGTCGTCGGCCTCCAGCAGCCGCCGCCCGGAGAAGCGCCGGTCCCGCTCGGCCTCCCTGGCGACCCGGCGGCGCTCCGACGACACGACGTTGCGTGCGATGCCGTACAGCCAGGCCGTCTCGCTGCCCAGGCGCGGGCGGTAGGTGTGGGCCGAGTCGAGAACGGCGAGGAAGATCTCGGCCGTCAGGTCGGCCGCCGTGTGGGGGTCGTCGACCCGCCGGGCCACGAAGCGCATCACCGCGTCGACATGACGCCGGTAGAACGCCTCGAAGAGCTCCGGGTCCCGCACGGCCTCGGCGGGTCCACCCCGTAACCTCTCCGGCTCCGCAGCGTCCACTGGTGTCTCCTTCGTGTCCTGTTCGTAGCGTCACTCGCCCTTCACCCGTTCTTGGGCCGAGACACGAAAAGCGTTACGAGGAAGACGGCCCGATCCGGATTCCGCTTAGCCGGCGCCGGGCGTCCCGCCGGGGTCGATTGAGTGTTCGAAGTCGCCTGAATCGCCGCTGTCGCACTTCGGCCGATTCCCGTCCATTAATGATGTATATTGGCCGATTTTTAAGTGCTCCTGGTCACAATTGGTTGATCCCCGAATAGCAATGGGCATCTTGATCATCATGACCACGGAGACTCGCACGCCCCGTCCAGTGCTTGATCAAGCCGCCATCACCAGCCTCCTCTTCCGTGACGGAGCGGACGGAGACGAGGTCCACGGCCGCTGGCGCAGAGCGGCCTCGGAGGAACTGTTCCGGCATCGGCCGGGACTGGGGACCCGGGAGCGACAGCAGCTCACCTATCGGCGGCTGAGGGCACTGAACAGACACGTTCCCTCGCCCGAACACTTCGTCAACGACCCTCGCGGACTAGCGGCGTTGCACGAGTGGATCTGCCCCATGGACGGCCCCACGGTCACCGTGGCCACCATTCACTACAACCTCTTTCTCGGCAGCGTCGTCGACGACCAGGTCTCCCCGCCGCGCGATTTGACGGACTTCACCACGATGTCCCGCATAGGGACGTTCCTGGTCACCGAGCGCGCGCACGGCAACGACGTACCGGCGCTGGAGACCGTCGCCCGGTACGACAGGGAGCGCGACGAGTTCGTCCTGCACACCCCGCACCCCGGGGCGCAGAAGTACATGCCCAACACCAGCACCGCGGGCGGCCCCAAGACCGCGGTGGTCGCCGCCCGGCTGATCGTCGACGACGAGGACCTGGGCGCCTTCCTCTTCCTCACCCCGCTGAGCGACGAGTACGGCACCCTGCCCGGCATCACCGTCACCCTGCTGCCGGAGCGCGTCGGTGCATCGGTGGACCACTGCGCCACGAACTTCGACAACGTACGGCTGCCCCGCACCGCTCTCGTCCAGGGCGCCCACGGACAACTCCTGCCGGACGGAAGCCTCGCCAGCTCGGTCGCCAGTACGCGCAAGCGCTTCTTCCACGCCATCAGCCGGGTCACGGGGGGCAAGCTGTGCATGAGTGCCTGCGCGCTCGGGGCGGCCCGGACGGCACTCGCGATCGCTGTCCGGTACTCGTACACCCGGCACATCTCCGGGCCGGTCGCGGGGCAGCGTGTCCCGCTCGCCGCCCATCGCAGCCACCACACCCGCCTCCTCGACCACACCGCGACCGCCTACGCCATGACCTTCCTGCACCGGGCGGCCACCGAACGCTGGGTCACCCACACGCCCGAGGACCGCGTGGCCGCCGAGCGGCTGGTCGCCGTCAGCAAGGGCTGGATCACCTGGCGGGCCCGCGAGATCGCGATCGAGAGCCGGGAACGGTGCGGTGCCCGAGGGCTGTTCCCCGTGAACGGGATCGCCACCATGGCCGGTGACATCGACGGCACGATCACCGCCGAGGGCGACAACATGGCGATCTGGTGCAACGCCGGCGCCGGGATGATCTTCGGGCTGGAGGTGGCGGAGGAGCCCGCCCGGCCCACCGGCGACGAGCCGTTGACCGACCTGGGGCTGCTGCGCCGCGCCCTCGCCACCGCCGAGCGCTACTGGCACCTCGCCGCCCGCCGCGATCTGGGTCGCGACAACGACGGCGACGCCCTCAGCCGCTGGAACGACGCGTCCGACGCCGCCCTCAACCTCGTGGAGGCGTACACGGTCGGCCAGGCCGCCGACGCTTTACTCGCCGCCTGCGACAGCGTCTCGGACCCGATCACGCACTCCGTCCTGGAGGACCTGAGCGCGCTCTTCCTCCTCCGCCAGGTCAGCGCCCGCAGTGGCCTGCTGCTCGCCGAACAGGCCCTCACCGCCGACCAGGTACGCGCCCTGCCGGAGACTCTGCACGCCCTCACGACCCGGCTCGCCCCGCACCTCAGCACCCTGACGCAGGCCTTCGACGTCCCGGAGGAGCACCTGTCGACGCTGCCGATGCTGAGCGGCGTCTGACCTGTCCGACCCGCCGGACCCGCCTGTTCCTGAGCTGGGGCGGGGCGACTGTCGGTCAAAAATGACGTGCTCATGATGTGCAGCTGATATCTGCCGGGCGTGTAGGGGATGTACGCCCGGCCGATGCGCGAGGTGGTCGGTACCGGTCAGGCGGCCCGCCGCGACACCCGGTGCAACCCCGCGTACAACCCCGCACTCACCACGAACCCCACCAGGCACGTGATGTCGCCGAAGGCCGGCCACTGTTCCGGCACCCAGCCCACGTACTTCTCCTGGTTCGAGAAGAGCGGCACCGACACCGCGATGCCCGCCAACAGAGCAGCTATACCAGGCAAGTTGGCGAAGGACCGGTCGGACAGCCGCGCGCTCAGCGCCTCCACCGGCGTCCGTGCCCGAAGCCACCGCTCCACCAGCACCACCCCCAGCCACGGCCCCACCCAGTACGCGATCACCAGCAGGAACGCCTCGTACGCCTGCCCCGCGTCCGCCAGCGACGACCAGGCCGCCGCCGTACCCGCGAGCCCGCACAGCACGACGATCGCGCCGCGCCCCAGCCATGCGGGGAGCCGGAAGCCCAGGGACGTGACCGACATCGCGGAGGAGTAGACGTTCAGGGCGTTCGCCGAGACCGCGCCCAGGATGATCGCCAGCAGTACCAGGTCGCCGAGCCAGCCCGGGAGATGACCCGTGAAGGCCGCTGTCGGGCTCGCACCCTCGGGAGCGACGATCGTCGCCGAGGCCGCGCCGATCAGCGCCACGACCGAGACGGACACGAACAGGCCCACGGCCGGGTAGAGCGCGGTGCGGAAGCGGTCGGCCGTACGGGGAAGATAGCGGGAGTAGTCCGAGGCGCCCGGGTTCCAGCCGGCCGTGTAGCCCCAGGCCGCGCTGAAGGCGAGCAGGAAGCCGCCGATGCCCCCGCCGGCTCCGGGCGCGCCCAGGTCGGCCTCCTTGAACGTCCAGACACCGGCCAGCAGGAACACGACCGCCAGCGCCGGGAACGCGTACTTCTCGAAGGCGTGCACGAAGTTGTGGCCGATGAATCCGATCACGATCTCCGCCGCCACCACGAGCAGCAGGGAGGGGAGCGGGCGCAGGCCGGTCAGCGTGTTGAGCGCGAAAGCGGCGCTCACACTGTTGACCGCGAACCAACCGACACCCGCGACAAGCGCGTTCACACCGGCCGGCAGCAGATTCCCCCGAAACCCGAAGGAGAACCGCCCGATCGCCATCTGCGGTACGCCGAACCGGGGACCGTCGAGGGAGAGGATCCCGTGCGTCAGCGAACCGAGCGCGATGCCCAGCAGCAGGGCCGCGGACGCCTGCCAGAAGTCCAGACCGAAGAAGAGGACCGAGATCACGCCGATGTAGACGGTCGCGAACTCGATGTTCGGGGAGGCCCAGGTCCACAGCAACTGGAGGGGGCCGCCGTGCCGTTCGGCGTCCGGAATGGGTTCCGAACCCGCCGTCTCCACGGCGATGACCTTGTCGCCGTACTCGGGGGCCGGGGTCACGGGCGTACTCGCCGGAGCAGTCGTCATGCGAGGTAAGTGTCCGGCCCGCGCCGGGCCCGGCCCAGGGGCGCATTGTCCGCTTCGGGGGGCTCGACGGCGTACACCTTGTATGCCTGTACGGGGATATGGAGGATACGGAGGCTCCCGGCAGCACCCGAAGGGGCTACTCCTCGGGATCTACTCCTTGGGATCCTCGCCGCTCTCCCGGCGCTTCAGCTCCTCCTCGCGGCGGCGCAGGTCGGCCTCCCAGTCCCGCAGATGGGCGTCGTCGTCCTTGACCTCGTCCGCGCTCTTGTCGGTCTTCCCGGTCCTGTCGTCCTTGAGGGACTTCAGGAACTCCGGGTTGTCGTCCGGGGCGATCCACCGGCCGCCCGAGGCACCACCGATGCGCTGGGAGGTGGCACGGTCACGGCCGATGATCAGCCAGGAGATGGAGCCGACCAGCGGGAACAGCAGGATCAGAATGGCCCACACGGGCTTGGGCATGAAGCGGACGTCCTTCTCCTGCGTCGTGACGCAGTCGATGAACGCGTAGATGCTCAGCGCGAGCGGCACCAGGATCAACAGCACCCGCAGCATGTATTCGAATCCCCTTGAGTCGCTGTCCGGGCGCGCTGACGGTCGCGTCCGGCCCCCGCTGACCAGTCCAGGGTAGTGGGTGACGGATACTGGAACGCATGGCTTACGACGATCTTCGCTCCCTGCTCAGGGCGCTGGAGCGCGAGGGCGACCTCAAGCGCATCAAGGCCGAGGTGGACCCGTACCTGGAGGTCGGGGAGATCGTCGACCGCGTGCAGAAGGCAGGCGGGCCCGCGCTGCTCTTCGAGAACGTGCGCGGTTCGGCGATGCCGCTGGCGATGAACGTGTTCGGCACCGACCGGCGGCTGCTCAAGTCGCTGGGGCTGAAGTCGTACGCGGACATCAGCGACCGGATCGGCGGGCTGCTGAAGCCCGAGCTGCCGCAGGGGTTCGTGGGTGTGCGGGAGGCCTTCGGCAAGCTCGGCGCGATGACGCACGTACCGCCGAAGAAGGTGAAGTCGGACAACGCGCCGGTGCAGGAGGTCGTCCTCAAGGGCGACGAGGTGGACCTCGACCGTCTCCCGGCGCTCTTCACCTGGCCGGAGGACGGCGGCTCCTTCTTCAACCTCGGGCTGACGCACACCAAGGACCCGGAGAGCGGGGTCCGCAACCTCGGGCTGTACCGCCTCCAGCGGCACGACAAGCGCACGATCGGGATGCACTGGCAGATCCACAAGGACAGCCGGAACCACTACCAGGTGGCGGCGCGCAAGGGCGAGCGGCTGCCGGTCGCCATCGCGTTCGGCTGCCCGCCCGCCGTCACCTACGCGTCCACGGCCCCACTCCCCGGCGACATCGACGAATACCTGTTCGCCGGGTTCATCGCGGGCAAGCGGATCGAGATGGTCGACTGCCAGACGGTGCCGTTGCAGGTGCCGGCGCAGGCGGAAGTCGTGCTGGAGGGCTGGCTGGAGCCCGGGGAGATGCTCCCCGAGGGCCCCTTCGGTGATCACACGGGCTTCTACACCCCGCAGGAGCCGTTCCCGGCGCTCACGATCGACTGCGTGACGATGCGGCGGCGTCCGCTGCTCCAGTCGATCGTCGTCGGCAGGCCGCCGACCGAGGACGGCCCGCTGGGCCGGGCCACGGAGCGTTTCTTCCTGCCGCTGCTGAAGATCATCATCCCGGACATCGTGGACTACCACCTCCCCGAGGCCGGCGGCTTCCACAACTGCGCGATCGTGGCGATCGACAAGAAGTACCCCAAGCACGCGCAGAAGGTGATGCACGCGGTCTGGGGCGCCCACATGATGTCCCTGACCAAGTTGATCATCGTCGTCGACGCGGACTGCGATGTGCACGACCTGCACGAGGTGGCCTGGCGCGCCCTCGGCAACACGGACTACGCCCGCGACCTGACCGTCGTCGAAGGCCCTGTCGACCACCTCGACCACGCCTCCTACCAGCAGTTCTGGGGCGGCAAGGCAGGTATCGACGCGACCCGCAAGTGGCCCGAGGAGGGGTACACGCGGGACGGTGGCTGGCCGGAGATGGTCGTGTCGGACCCGGACACGGTGGAGAAGGTCGACAGACGCTGGAAGGAATACGGCCTGTGAGTTCCGCATCCGCATCCGCCGCACTGCCCCAGCCCGGCCGCACCAAGGCGTTCCTGCGCTTGGTGATGATCGAGCACTCGATCTTCGCGCTGCCCTTCGCCTACATCGCGGCACTGACGGCGATGTTCCAGACCGACCGGAACATCCACTGGGGGCGGTTGCTCCTGGTCACCGTCTGCATGGTCGGTCTGCGCACCTTCGCGATGGCGGTCAACCGGATCATCGACCGCGAGATCGACGCCCGTAACCCGCGCACGGCCCACCGCGAACTGGTCACGGGCGCGATGTCGGTGAAGCACGCCTGGACCGGCGCGCTGATCGCCGTCGTCGTCTTCCTCGGCTCGGCGGCCCTCCTGAACCCCCTGTGCCTGGCCCTCGCCCCCGTCGCGGTGATCCCGATGGTGGTCTATCCGTACGGCAAACGGTTCACGAACTTCCCCCAGGCCATCCTGGGACTCGCCCAGGCCATGGGCCCGGTCGGCGGCTGGCTGGCGATCACGGGGGAGTGGTCCTGGGACGCGGTGATCCTGGGGCTGGCCGTCGGCATCTGGATCGGCGGCTTCGACCTGATCTACGCCTGCCAGGACGTCGAGACGGACCGTGAGACCGGCGTGCTGTCGGTGCCCGCACGCTTCGGCATCCCGGCTGCGGTGTGGAGCGCCCGGGTCTGTCACGCGCTGACGACGGGCCTGTTCGTCTGGTACGCGCTCGTCACGGACGCGGGGGCGTTCTTCTGGCTGGGCCTGCTGATCGTGGCGGGCGCGTTCGTGTACGAGCACAGGATCGTGCGCCCGCATGATCTGTCCCGGCTGAACAGGGCGTTCTTCAGCGTCAACGGGTTCATCGGCATCGCTCTTTTCGGGTGTGCGCTGCTCGATCTGCTCGTCCGCGGACTCACGGTCTGACCCGATCGGGTGGCCGGGTGGCCGGGTGGCCGGGTGGTCGGGTTCGGGGGTGTCGGGCCATGGAACGCCCGACACCCCCGACCGCACCCTCTACGGGCACCCTCTACGGCATGAGCGACGCCGTCGGAGGCACCCGGCGCCGGAACAGGAAGGCCGCGCCCACCCCCGATATCAGCCCGGCCAGGTGACCCTGCCAGCTGATGCCCGTCTGGGTCGGGGCCAGCCCCGTCAGGATCGAGGTGCCCCAGACGGCGGCCACGAGCAGGCCGACCAGGATGCCCAGCGGACGGCGCTCCACGAAGCCCGTCACGATCAGATAGCCGAAAAGGCCGAAGATCAGACCGGAGGCGCCCGCCGTGTTGCTGTGCGCGGGCGAGACGAGCCAGACTCCCAGCCCGTCGGCGACGATGATCAGTGCGCAGATCGCGGCGAACCGGCGCAGACCGCCCAGGGCCGCGAGGAAGCCGAGGACCAGCAGCGGGACACTGTTGGCGGCGACATGGGCGAAGCCGAAGTGGATGAAGGCGGCGGGAACGACGTCGACCAGCTCGGAGCTTGTGCGGGGGGTGATGCCGAGACCGTCCAGCGCGTGGCCGCTCACCACGTCGACGACCTCGAGCAGCCACAGCAGCGCCACCCAGCCCAGCATCAGCTTGGCCGCTGCCATCGCTCGTTCGCCGCCGGACAGCAGGCCGCCGGACAGCTCGCCGCCACGCGCAAGCCGGTCACTCCGTGACAGACCGGGACCAGCACCGGCCCGGCCCGTTCTCGCCGCGTTCCACTTGTCCCACATGACAGACCCCCGCCCCGCCCATGACGGGCGAATCAACTCGCCCCTTACAGGGAACGCCCAGGCGGCCTCGCCCGGTTCCCGCCCCACGATGCCGGATAAGCTCCGTGTCGTGAACCCACTCAAGCCAGGAGAGACGCCGCGTGCGCCTTGGATCGTGGGGGTGTCCGGCGCCTCCGGCACGCCTTACGCCGCCGCAGTGCTGCGCGGCCTTCTCGACGCCGGCGAGAGCGTCGACCTGGTCGTGTCCCGAGCCTCCCGGCTCACACTGCTCGACGAGACCGGGATCGCCTTCCGGGACGCCCACTGGCAGGACGACCTGGGGGAATGGCTGGCCCGGGGCGCCGACGGCAAGCCCGACACCTTCGACGTGGAGATCAGCGGCGTACGGTACTGGCACGCCGGGGATCTGGCGGCCGGGCCGTCCTCCGGGTCGTACGCCGCCAAGGGGATGCTGATCGTGCCCGCCTCCACGGCCTGCGTGGCCGGGGTCGCGCTAGGGCTGTCGAAGGACCTGTTGCAGCGGGCGGCCAGTGTCACCCTCAAGGAACGGCGCGCACTCGTCGTCGCCGTACGGGAGTCCCCGTTGAACGGGCAGACCCTCCGTCACCTGGTGACCCTGGACGACGCCGGCGCGAGCGTCGTACCGGCCTCGCCCGCCTTCTACGCCGGCGCCACCCACATCCAGGACCTCGTGGACTTCGTCGCCGGGCGCGTGCTCGACGCGGCGGGCGTCCCGCACGGGCTGTACAGCCGCTGGAAGGGCGAACTCGGCGGCGGGGGACAGTCTCGTACGTCCCGTACTGATAACGACTGAGCCGGCGTACGTATCAGCAACTGGCAGTACCGCTCATCACTTTCAGGACCGCAGCATCTTCAGCAACTTCGACCGCACCAATCCTCAGCTTCAGCTTCAGCTTCATCTTCAGTAATTTTCAGGATTCTTCATCGGAAGGCTCGATCGCATGGACGCCGTGGACAGGCAGCTCATCCAGGCCCTGAGGGAGAACGGCCGGGCCTCCTACGCCGAGCTGGGGCGCCTCGTCGGTCTGTCGGGACCCAGCGTCACCGACCGCATCAACCGGCTGGAGACGGCCGGTGTCATCACCGGGTACCGCGCCACCGTCGACTCCGCCTCGCTCGGCCTCGGCGTCATCGCCCTCATCGGGATCTCGCTCTCCGACGCGGCCGACCACGAGGACGTGGCGCGCCGCATGCGGGACCTCAGCGAGATCGAGGACTGCTGGTTCATCGCGGGCGACGACTCGTTCATGCTCAAGGTGCGGGCGAGCGACGTCGACGGGCTGGAGAAGACCATCCGGCGGCTCAGCGGGACCCAGGGCGTCTCCAGGACCCGTACGACCATCGTGCTCTCCACGAAGTGGGAGAACAGGGTCGGTGAGCTGCCGGAAGAGCACTGAGGGCATGGGCGTACGGTTGGTCGAGTTGTCGGAGAAAGGTGTGGGCATGGACGTCGGACTCAAGCGCGAGCTGGAGCAGAAGGTCAGGGCCGGTGAGCGGCTGACCCGCGAGGACGGCATCGCGCTCTACGAGTCGGACGACCTGGCCTGGCTCGGCGGGCTGGCGCACGAGGTGCGGACCCGTAAGAACGGTGACGTCGTCCACTTCAACGTCAACCGTCACCTCAACATGACCAACGTGTGCACGGCCTCCTGCGCCTACTGCTCGTTCCAGCGCAAGCCGGGCGAGAAGGACGCCTACACGATGCGCATCGAGGAGGCGGTCAAGCTCGCCAAGGCGATGGAGGGCGAGAACCTCACCGAGCTGCACATCGTCAACGGCCTGCACCCCAGCCTCCCGTGGCGCTACTACCCGCGCTCCCTGCGGGAGTTGAAGGCGGCCCTCCCGAGCGTCTCCCTCAAGGCGTTCACGGCGACGGAGATCCACCATTTCGAGACGATCAGCGGCCTGTCGGCGTCCGAGATCCTCGACGAGCTGATCGACGCGGGCCTTGAGTCGCTGACCGGCGGTGGCGCCGAGATCTTCGACTGGGAGGTCCGCGAGCACATCGTGGACCACCGGACGCACTGGGAGGACTGGTCGCGCATCCACCGCCTCGCGCACGAGAAGGGTCTCAAGACCCCGAGCACGATGCTGTACGGCCACATCGAGGAGCCCCGGCACCGGGTGGACCACGTCCTGCGCCTGCGTGAACTCCAGGACGAGACCGGCGGTTTCCAGGTCTTCATCCCGCTGCGCTACCAGCACGACTTCGTGGACATGAAGGACGGCAAGGTCAGGAACCGCCTCCAGGCGCGCACGCAGATGGCCACGGGCGCGGAGGCTCTGAAGACCTTCGCGGTCTCCCGGCTGCTCTTCGACAACGTCCCGCACGTCAAGGTCTTCTGGGTCATGCACGGCGTCCAGACCGCCCAGCTGGCCCTCCAGCACGGCGCCGACGACATGGACGGCTCGGTCGTCGAGTACAAGATCACCCACGACGCCGACAACTACGGCACCCCCAACAAGCTCACCCGTGAGGACCTGCTCGACCTGATCCGGGACGCCGGCTTCCGGCCGGTGGAGCGCAACACGCGGTACGAGATCATCCGGGAGTACGACGGTCCGGACCCGGCACGCCGGGACTCCCCGCAGCCGATGCGGGTGTGAAGGTTCCCCTCGCTCCAGGAGCGCGGGAATGCGTGTCCCTCTCGACCAGATGGGGCCATGACGGCCGGTGAACGGCCACCATGGCCCCATTCCCGGTCTCGTACGCCTACAGCTACGCCTACAGCTACGCCTACGCCTCGCCACGGCCGCGCGGGCGGGCGGACGGACGAGCGGGACGACGCGGCGAACGGTGCCGGGGCGGGAACGGCGCGATCTTGGGTAAGTCTTACGATGCTCAGGTGTCCCTTACTTTCACTCTTGACCCCGCCGTCACCCCGGACCTCCGCGACGGGCTCCTCGACCTGTGGACGGACGTCTCCAACGCGGGCGGTGCCGTCGGCTTCGTCGCCCCCGTGGAGAGGGAGACGATCCGGCCCGAGCTGGTGAACCACTTCGTGGGAATGGCGACCGGACGGACCCGGCTCCTGGTCGCGCACGACGAGGACGGCCGGGTCGCCGCGAGCGCCTTCTTCACCTTCAACACCCACCGGCTGATGACCCACTGGGTGTGGCTGTACACGGTGATGGTGCACCCCCGTCACCAGGGCAGGGGCTACGGCCGCGACCTGCTGGCGGCGACCGCCGACGCGGCACGCACCTTCGAGGGCACGGAGGCGATCCGCCTCACCTGCCGCGGCGGCCACGGCCTGGAGCGTTTCTACGGCTCCTGCGGCTACAAGGAGGTCGGCCGCGTACCCGGCGCGATACGGGTCGCACCCGGCGACGACCGCGACGACATCATCATGCTGCTGCCGCTGTCGTGAGCCCGCGCACCCCCCTGCAAGATCGGGACCTCGCCGTGCTTCACTGGTCGGTACCCCTTTTTGGAACCGGAAGAGTGGATTGAGATGCTCCGCTACACGCTGATGCGCCTCGGGATCTTGGTGGCCTGCCTGCTGGTCGTATGGGGCCTCGTGTACGCCGGTATCGCCCCGCGTGGCCTGGGTGGCTCCAATGGCATGTGGATCATCCTGCTCTCCCTGGTGATCTCGGCCCCGATCAGTTTCGTGGTGCTCCGCAAGGAGCGGGACCGGGCGTCGATCCAGATCGTCGAGAGGGTGGACCGCGTCAAGGCCAACCTGGACGCGAACCGCAGCCAGGAGGACGAGGCGGTCGACGAGGCGGCCCGCGTCGAGGCCGAGGCCGAGACCCAGTCCCAGGGACAGCCCCAGAGTCAGCCCTCCTGACCTGACCTGACCTCACGGCACACCCGACCGCACAACTACCCTTGCCCCCATGGGTGCTGTGAAGAACAAGCGGATGCCGCGTGCCGTCCGTGAGCAGCAGATGCTGGACGCCGCCGTACGGACCTTCGGCCAGCGCGGCTACATGGCCGCGTCGATGGACGAGATCGCCGAACTCGCCGGTGTGTCCAAGCCGTTGGTCTATCTGTACCTGAACTCGAAGGAAGACCTCTTCACCGCCTGTATCCGGCGCGAGGCCAGGACGCTCACCGAAGCGGTCCGCGCCGGCGTCGAACCGGCCCTGCCGGCCGACCGCCAGCTCTGGGACGGCCTGCGCGCCTTCTTCACGCACACGGCCCAGAACCCCGACGGCTGGTCGGTACTGCACCTCCAGGCCCGTACGCACGGTGAGCCGTTCGCGACCGAGGTCGCCGCGATGCGCGAGGAACTCGTCGCGTTCGTCACCCAGTTGATCGTGGTCGCCGCCCGAGAAGCCCACCGCGACCCCTCGCTGGCGGAACGGGAGGTCGCCGGCCTCGCCGTGGCCCTCGTCGGTGCCGCCGAGTCCCTCGCCGCCTGGGCCAACACCACCCCAGGGGTCACCGCGAAACAGGCGGCGACAACCCTGATGAACTTCGCCTGGGCAGGCCTGGACAGCCTGATGAAGGGCAACCCCTGGTCACCCCCGACGGAGACGACCAACGCCGCCGAGACGGAAACCTGAGCAAGTCCGGCCCGCCAGGGGCGCGGGGAACTGCGCGACGAGCCATGACGGCGCCGCAGGGAATGGACAACCTCTCACGGCGCCCTCGGCAGGGCGCGCCTGCCAGGGGCGCGGGGAACTGCGCGACCAACCACGACGGCGCCGCAGCGAACCGACAACCGCCATAGCGAACCGACAGCCCCTCACGGCACCCCCAGCGGAGCGCGCCCTCAGACCCGCCGTACCTCGCCCCGCAGGTGCACGCGCCCCTCGCCCCGCAGCTCGAAGCTCCCGAAGCCGTCCGCCCCGTACTCCACCGCGCCCGGCAGCAGTACCGGCGCCCTGAAGTCGGTCCGCACCAGGGCCGATTGCGGGGTGCCGTGGGCGGCGAGGCAGCGGGCGGCGGTCCACATGCCGTGGGCTATCGCGCGCCGGAAGCCGAAGAGGCGGGCGGCGAGAGCGTGCAGGTGGATGGGGTTGCGGTCGCCGGAGGCGGCGGCGTACCGACGGCCGATGTCCTCGCCGAGCCGCCACTCGGTGACCCGGGGCAGCGCCTCGCCTTCGTGGCCGGCGGGCGCCGCACCGGTGGCACGGCCCTCGGTGCGGTGCCTGGCCAGATAGGTGCTCCGCGACTCCCACACCAGTTCCTCGCCCTCCCGTACCTCCGTCTGCACCGCGGCTTCCGTGCCGCGTCGGTGGGGCGTCAACTCCTCGACGTAAACGGTGAGTTCGTAGGTGCCGGTGGCGGCGAGCGGGCGCCAGCGGACGATCTCCACCGAGGTGTGGACCAACCCGAGGAGCGGGAGCGGGAAGTGCCGGTCGGTCATCAGGAGCATGGCCAGGGGGAAGCCGAGGACGTGCGGATAGGTGATGGGGAGGCTGTCGTCGCCGACGGGGAAGCCACAGACCCGCTCGTAGGCGGCGAGGCGGGCGAGGTCGATGCGTACGCCGGGCAGGACGAGGCGGGTGCCCGGGTGGCCGACGGCCGGGCGGGGCCTGTCGAGGGCGGCCTTCTTGAAGGGGGACAGCAGGGCGCCCCGGGCGAGCAGGGGAGCGAGGGCGGGCGTCCGGTCGAGGGTGTGTGCAGGCATACGGCTACGCAACTCCCGGCTCGATATGAGTCTGTATGGCTCGACGGCTTACTTACTCTGGAGTAAGGTTACCGGAGGTAAGCCATATGTCGCCCCTGACGGACACGGCACGTCCTGTGTGGGGAGGTGTGAAGAAGGCCTAGGAAGGCGCCTGTGGCCGGTGCTAACGTGAAAAACGCTCAGGACAGGGCAAGACGAACCATGGGTAACCTGTGTGATGTCTGAGCTTGCACACCCCCGCCGCTCCATCACCCCCGAACCCGCACCGCCCCCACACGTGCGAGTCGTACGATCCGGTTTCTGAACAGCGGCGGCGCCGAATCCGTACATCTGTGGTGAACCCACCGGAGGTGCACGCCCACCGGAAGGCCGCTGCACGCCACAGGAGCCGCTCGTGTCGTCGTCGTTCCCGTCCTCTCCGTCCTCCCCGGCCTCGCAACAGATCGTGACCGCCGTCGGCTACGACGGCGAGCCGCTCCTGGTCGAGCCCGAGATCCGGCGACTGGACGGAGCCGTGCGGGAGGTGTCCGTACCGGCGTTCGTCGCACCCGTGACGTACGGCTCGCTCGCGGACATCCCCTTCGACAACGCGAACGAGGACCCCGAGGCGACAGCCCTCAGCCGCCGCACGCCGGACGGGGTCTGGGAGCATGTCACGGCGGCCGAGTTCGCCGAGCAGGTCCTGGCCGTGGCCAAGGGACTGATAGCCGAGGGCCTGATGCCGGGCGACCGGCTGGCCATCATGGCGCGGACGACATACGAGTGGACGCTCATGGACTTCGCCGCGTGGGCGGCGGGCCTGGTGACCGTACCCATCTATCCGACGTCCTCCGCCTTCCAGACCCGCTGGATCCTCCAGGACTCCGGCGCGGTGGCCCTCGCCGCGGAGACCCTCGCCCAGGCCGCCGCCCTCGGTCCGGAACGCGACCGCATCCCCGATCTCCGGCACATGTGGGTCTTCGAGAAGGGGCACCTGGACCGGCTCGCGGAGCTCGGCAAGGACGTACCGGACCAGGAAGTCGCCGTACGGCGTGGGGTGTTGGGCCCCGACACCCTCGCCACGCTCATCTACACCTCGGGCACGACCGGCCGCCCGAAGGGCTGCGCGCTCACGCACGGCAACTTCTTCGCCGAGGTCGACAACGCCATCGAACTCCTCTACCCCGTCTTCCGTGAGCGGACGAAGGAGGAGGCGTCGGTGCTGCTGTTCCTGCCGATGTCGCACGTCTTCGGCCGGATGGTGGCCATCGCGTGCATCCGCGCGGGGGTGCGGCTGGGCCACGCCCCGAGCCTCAAGTCGGACGACCTGCTGGGGGACCTGGCGGCCTTCAAGCCCACCTGTCTGCTCGCCATCCCCTACATGCTGGAGAAGGTCTTCAACACGGCCCGCGCCAGGGCCGAGACGGGCAAGCGGGTCGCGTCCTTCGACCGCGCGGTGGGCGTGGCCCGCCGCTACAGCGAAGCGGTGGAGGACCAGCGCCACGGCATCGGCCACGGCCCCGGCCGCGGGCTGCGCACCACGCGCGCCTTCTACGACCCCATCGTCTACCGCCGTATCCGCAACGCCATGGGCGGCAGGGTCCGTTACATCATCTGCGGCGGCTCACCCCTCGGCCGCCCCCTGGCCGGGTTCTTCGCCGGTGCGGGCATCGAGATCTACGAGGGGTACGGCCTGACCGAGTCGACCGGCGCGGCCACGATCACGCCTCCGCTCAAACCCCGGGTGGGCACGGTGGGTTGGCCCCTCCCCGGCACCCGGGTGCGGATCGCCGCCGACGGTGAGGTGCTGCTGGCGGGCGAGCAGATCCTGCGCGGCTACTGGGATCCGGGCGCCGGCGGTGTCGTCCCGGCGGCGCCGGAGGGCTGGCTGGCGACCGGCGACATCGGCTCCCTCGACGAAGAGGGCTATCTGACGATCACCGGTCGCAAGAAGGAGATCCTGATCACGGCCGGCGGCAAGAGCGTGGCCCCGGCGCCGATGGAGAACTGGCTGCGGGCCCACCCCCTGATCTCCCAGGTGATGATCGTGGGCGACGGCCGCCCCTACATCTCGGCCCTGATCACTCTCGATCCCCCGGGCCTCACCCACTGGCGCCAGATGCAGGGCAAGCACCCGGTACCGGCCGAACTCCTCATGGACGACGCCGACTTGAGAGCCGTCATCCAACGGGCGGTCGAGGAGGCCAACAAACTCGTCTCCCGCCCGGAGTCGATCCGCAGGTTCGCCATCCTCCCCGTCGACTTCACGGAGGAGGCGGGTCATCTGACACCGTCGATGAAGCTGCGACGGTTCGAGATCATGCAGGACTTCGCGGCGGAGGTGGAGGGGCTGTACGAGCAGTAGGCCGGGGTAGGCCGGGGTAGGCCGGGGCAGGCCGGGGCAGGCCGGGGCAGGGCGGGGCGGTCGTGGTCGTGGTCGGCCCCCGCGCCCCTTCAGTGGAGCGGGGGCGTATCGATTTGCGGTTCCGCCGCGAGACAGGGCAAGCCCACGACGGCCCGCGGCCGACGGCCGACGAGCAACCTAACCACCACCACCGCAACGCTCAGCGACGGTATCCGCGAACACCCGCGCAAGAGGACTCAGCGCGTCCCACCGCCGCACAGCCCACCCCACCGCCAACGGCCGAAGCGCGGGCAACGGAATGAGCCGCACCGGCCCGTCAGTACCCGGCACCACCAGATCGGGCACAGCCGGAACAACCGCACACCCCAACCCCAACTCGGCCAGCAACAGAGCCGTGTCCCAGTCGGCGACACTCGTGTCGAACGCCGGCCGCACCCCCACCTCCGCGAACGCCGCGTCCAGATGCGCGGCGGAAGTGGAGTTGGGCGGCAACCGAATCAACCGCAGGTCACGCAGATCGTCGACCTCGGCCCGAGCCCGCCCCGCAAGAGCCTCACCCGCACCCACGGCAAGCACCCACGGCAGCTCCATCACCACCCGCTGCTCGATACCCCGTACCGGCCCCCCGATGGTGATCCACGCCAGATCCAGCTCACTGTCGGCCAGCGCGGCGAAGCATCCCCGGCTGGAGTTCTCCGTACGGAACTCCAGGCTCACCTTGGGGTGTTGACGCCGGAAGGCGACAACCGCCTCCGCCATGAAGTGCCGCACGGTCGTGGCGCCGGTGGCGACCCGCACCGACCCGCTCTCCCCGTCGACGAGATCCTTGAGCCGCCGCAGCGCGAGATCCAGCCCGGCGATGCCCTCCGAGGCGGCGGTCTGCAACACCCGTCCCGCCTCGGTCGGTACGACGCCTCGCGCGTGCCGCTCCAGCAGCGCGACGCCCGTCTCCCGCTCCAGCCGCTTCACATGCTGGCTGACGGCCGACTGCGTACACGCGAGATCACGGGCCACCGCGCTCAGGCTGCCCGCCCGGCACACGGCTACGAAGACGCGCAGGTCATCCAGAGTCACAACACCCAAGCTAACACTTGGAGTTGATGACAGAACCTTAGGATTGACTGGCTACGAGCCAGTACGTCACGATCAGTGCAGGGCCCAGGCGGCAACCCGTCCCGCGCCCCCGCCGGGGTCCGGACCACAGGGTGGGGAGCGGACGGGTGCCGACCTTTCGCGCACCGAGAGGACGCCACCCCATGTCCGCTTCCCCTCCCTCTCCCTCTCCGTCTCCACCTTTTCCTCCCTCTCCTGCCTCTCCTCCCGCCCTCGCGACCTCCGCCGCCGCCCAGGCAGTGGGATTCCTGAGGCAGTTGGGCGCAGAACAGATAGGGCACCCCGGCGGCACCCTGCTCGCCCACCTCTGCCGGGTCTACCGTCTGCTCGCCTCCTGGGAGGCCCGCCCCGCCCTCCGTCTGGCAGGCCTCTGCCACGCGGCCTACGGCACCGACGGCTTCCCCACAGCCCTGCTCGCCCTCGACCGCCGCGCCGAACTGGCCAGAGTGATCGGCGCGGAGGCGGAGGAGATCGTCCACGTCTACTCCGCCATGGACCGCAAGGCCACCTACCCGGGCCTCGCCACCCCGGACGCGCCGTTCCACGACCGCTTCACCGGCGGCACCCGGACGGTGTACCGGAGCCGACGCGAGGACCTCGCCGAGCTGACGGCAGCGAACGAGCTGGACCTGGCCCGAGTGAACCCGGTGTTCCGCGAACAGTGGGGCCCGGACCTGCTCGCCCTCTTCACCGGCTTCCGGCCACTGCTGAGCGGGCGGGCGTGGGAGGCCGTAGGGGCGACACTGGGCCGCTGACGTGCCGGTGCCAGCCATTCGCTCATACGAGCGACAGGCACTCGGCAGACCTGAACCGGAGTACCGTGGCGGTACCGAGCGCACTTCGCACGCCGTCATCCGTTTCGGCGTCGCCCTCGGGGAACGGCAATGCCGGGACGCATCGCGTCCGGTCGGAAATGAGCCGCCCCACATGAGCCTGATGACTCTCGGAGTACTCGCCTCCTCGCACAAGGAGAACGAGTTCCGCCTGCCCCTGCACCCCCGCCACCTCGACCGAATCGCACCTGACCTGCGCGACAAGATCTTCCTCGAACAGGGCTACGGCGAGCGCTTCGGCATCGCCGACGACGCGCTGCGCCCACTCGTGGCGGGCCTGCGCTCGCGCGAGCAGCTCATCGCCGAGTGCGACGTCATGCTGCTGCCCAAGCCGATGCACGAGGACGTCGCCGAGCTGCGCGAGGGCCAGGTGCTGTGGGGCTGGCCGCACTGTGTGCAGGACGAGAAGATGACGCAGCTCGCCATCGACCGACGGCTGACCCTGATCGCCTGGGAAGCCATGAACCACTGGACCTCCGCGGGCGCCTTCAGCGTCCATGTGTTCCACAAGAACAACGAGCTCGCCGGCTACTGCTCGGTGCTGCACACCCTCCAGCTCGGCGGGCTGACCGGTCACTACGGCCGCCGCCTGCGCGCGGTGGTCATCAGCTTCGGCGCCACGGCACGCGGCGCGGTCACGGGCCTGGGCGCCATGGGGGTCACCGACGTCACGGTGCTCACCCAGCGCGCCGCAGCGGCGGTGGCCTCGCCGATGCCCTCGGTCGTGATGGCCCACTTCGAGGAGCAGGAGGACGATCCGTCACGCCTGCGGGCGGTCACCGCGGCCGGTTCCATGCCGCTGGCGGAGTACCTGGCCGGATTCGACGTCATCGTCAACTGCATCCTCCAGGACACCGACGCGCCGCTCATGTTCGTCAACGACGAGGAACTCGCCCTGTTCAGGCCGGGGACCTTCTTCATCGACGTAGCCTGCGACGAGGGCATGGGCTTCGCCTTCGCCCGCCCCACGACCTTCGGCGAACCGATGTACACGGTGGGACCGGGCTGCCACTACTACGGGGTCGACCACAGCCCGTCCCACCTGTGGAACTCCGCCACCTGGGAGATCAGCGAGGCGCTCCTGCCGTATCTGCGCAAGGTGATGAGCGGCCCGGCGGCATGGGACGCCGACGTCACGGTCAGCAAGGCCATCGAGATCCGCGACGGCGTCGTCCAGAACCCGAAGATCCTGAGCTTCCAGCACCGGTCGGCGGTCTATCCCCATGTTCCTTCGCTGAGCTCGGCAGCCTCAGTCTCCTAGCGGGCTTTGGCTCACGGGGTGCGTCACTGCCCGGCGGAGACCGACCAACGCACCCCGGAGGTACCGGTGACCTGGGCGTACGCGTGCCGGGCAGCGGCGCTGACCTCGATCTCGTTGTAGATGCTGGCGACCTTGCCGTCCGCACACTCTTGCTTGAAGGTCACACCGAGCGCGGGGACCTCGACCTTCGCGGTGCCCTTGCCCTCGCAGTTCAGGGCGATCCCGAGGGTCCCCTTGTGGAGCCCGCCCTTGAGGGGGATGACACGACCGAACTGCCCGTTGGCGAACGAGGCGATGGTCTTTCGCTCGATCTGCGGAGCCTCGGTGACGGACTCGCCGTCGACGTCTTCAACGGCGTCGGCGTCGGCGTTGGCGTCGGCTGCGGGCTCGGCGGAGGCGGTGGGCGTGGGCGGGGCCGACTTCTTGGCCGAGGTCGTCGGCCCGTCGTCGCCGCTGGTGCAGGCGGTGCCGGTCAGCAGCACCGCCGCGCAGATCGCTGCCGCTGTGGCGGCGCGGGTGATCGTGGTCATGTCCTGATCATCACCGCGGCGGCCACCGGTAAGTCCACCTCGGCCGTGTACGCAGCACAGCTGTTACAGCTGTTACACAGCCGCCTGGCTGAGGAAGACGGACCAGGTGGTGGGGGAGAGGGTGAGGTGGGGGCCGTGGGGGTTCTTGGAGTCGCGGACGTGGATGGCGTGGGGGCAGGGGGCGACTTCTACGCATTCGCCGCCTTCGCCGCCGCTGTGGCTGGACTTGCGCCAGGTGTAGGCGGTTTCGAGGCACTCGCCGCCTTCGCCGTCGCTGTAGCTGGACTTGAACCAGTTGAGTCGTTGGCTTGTCATAGCTCCCCCAACTTCTTCTCGATCAGGGCCCGGGACTCCGCTGGCGGCAGGGCCACCGCCCGCATGATCCCATAGCGGTCGGCGATCTTCCGGACCTCTTCCAAGGCGGTGATGAGCCGCGGGTGCCCCTGGACCTCGGTGTACGCGACCTGCGGGTGCTTTTGGGGCGTCAACAGGTTGAAGGCACCACCCATGTTGGGGTGGTCCTCGATACCGGTCGGCATCACCTGGATCTCCACGTTCCGCATGCTGCCGATCTGCAGCAACTGCCTCAACTGCCCTTGGCGCACAGCCTGACCGCCGATCGGCCGATCCAGCACTACTTCTTCCAGTACGTAGCTGCACATGGGGGCGGGCCACCTGTCGAAGACCTGTTGGCGTGACAGGCGGTCGGCGACCCTCTTGTTGATGGTTTCCTCGTCGAGGAGCGGTCGCCGGCGCGAGAACATTGCTTGGGCGTAGTCCTTTGTCTGAAGCAGGCCGGGCACCCCTTGATTGGCGTAGTAGTGCAGCTCGGCGGCCTCCCCTTCGAGTGCCGCGTACCCTCGGTACCAATCGGGATGCCGAGTCCGCGCCTTCTTCATCGCCTCCTCGATCTCGGGGATCGCGTCCTTCAACAGCCCACCGGCGTTGAGGATGTCGTCCGCCTTCTGCAGCAGCTCGGGCCTCGTGATCCGTACGCCCCGCTCCATGGCGGAGATGGCGTCCGGCCCGTACCCCACCAACTCCCCGAACTGCTTCTGGGTCAGCCCCGCCCGTTCCCGCAACCGCTTGAGCATCTTGCCCAGCGCGGTGAACAACCCCGTCGTACCCTCTTCCTCCGCCGGAGTCTCCGGCTTCCGCTCCGCGTCCTCGGTCATGTACGCCACCGCCCTCACCTCATCGTGGACATCATGGGCACGGCCGACAACCCGTACTCCTAACTCACCGCACCCGTACGGATACCCGGAGTCCACCCGTCGCCCCTGGTCAGGTTAGGGCGGGGCGGCCACGCTCGGTGACGTGAACCCACAAATCTCCACCCACCATGACGAACTGACCCAGCGCCTCAGCTGCACCCCACGCGGCGCTCGCCTCGCCAGACGCCTCACCGCGCAGCAACTCGCCGAGTGGGGATACCCGCACGACAGCGACGTGAACGACGCCGCACAGCACGTCGTCGCCGAACTCGCCGCGAACGCCGTCACGCACGGCCGCGTACCCGGACGCGACTTCGAACTCCGCCTCCTGCTGCTCGCGCCGGACACTCTGCGTATCGAGGTGAGCGATGCGAGGGGAGACCGGCGGCTGCGCATGGTGCCCCGATGGGAGGTCGACGAGACCGGCCGGGGCCTGATCATCGTGTCGGTCCTCGCCCGCATGTGGGGAGTGTCGGAGCGGGTCGTCGGCAAGACGGTGTGGGCGGAACTCCCGCTCAAAGACAGGTGAGTTGTGCGTGGGTAATATCTCGGAGTGGAGCCAGATCAAGTGCCGGACGGGGCCGCCGAGTACCACTACCTCTGGGACGGCTCCGAGCCGGGCTGGGTTGTCCTTCGAACGAGGGTTGCGTTGGGCACCCTCTTCAATACCAACACGCGCATGGCTCTCGTGATCGAGGACAACGCCGTGTACGCACGAGTGATTGAACTGATGCGCACGCACGGGCGTCCGTTCCTGGACTCCTTCCCTTCTTGAGGCGCTTCGATCGGGCGTAACTCACGTCGTCACGACCGCCCCCCGAACTGCCAGTAGTGCACCTCGATGTCCGCGTACCGCTCCGGGGTCGCGAGGACGGTGCGGGCCGTATCCGCGTCCGGGGCGCGGAGCAGTGCCGCCGTGCCCAGCCAGGTGGTGCCGTCGTCGGACAGCAGTGGGCCGTATGCGATCAGGTCGTCGTCCCGGTCGGACGGCAGGTCGAGGTTGGCGGGCTCGCCTGTGCCGAGGCCGAGGACCAGGTACCGGTTGCCCTCGGTCGGGCCGCCGGGGAACTCCCACATCGTGCGCCCGAGCGTGTTGCGCCAGCGGCGCAGCAGTACGTCCCGGTAGGCGCCGGCCTGGTAGCCCGGCTCGTCGAAGGCGAACGCGCGGGCGGTGGCGGGGTCGGGCAGGTCGAGGATGTGCACGCTGCCGGTGAGGGTCTCGCCGTCGACGGTGAAGGTCGGACCCCGGGCGATCATCTCCTTGGCGTACTGGTCCATGTACGACCAGTGCTCTTCGAGCAGTTCGTAGCGCAGCGCCAGGGAGTCGGGACGGTCGCGGTGGTAGCAGAGGAACTCCATGCGGAGAGGATCTCTCCAGGGGGAGGTGCGGTCGAGCAGTTTTCACTGTCGGTCAGGTATAGGCCTTGACTTCACAAGACCCAAGTACGACATTCCCGCCCCATGAACCCAGAAGTGGACCCCGCGAGACTTACCGGCCGTATCCATCGAATCGACCGTTCTGAACCTTCAGGGCGCCCCGAACTCCCTTCCAGACGAGGCGTGTTGGCAGGTGCCGCTGCGGCGGGTGTCGCCGTCGGGGTGGGTGTCGCGGCTGGGCAGGGAACAGCCCACGCCGCCACTGTCGCGGCCCCGCCCCTCCTCGGGACGTACGACGTCGTGGTCGTCGGAGCGGGCGCCGCCGGGATGACCGCCGCGCTCACGGCCGCAAAGCAGGGGCTGACCTGTGTTGTTGTCGAGAAGGCGCCCACTTTTGGTGGGTCGGCGGCCCGCTCCGGCGCCGGGATCTGGATACCGAACAACTCCGTGATCCTTGCCGCCGGTGTGCCGGACACCCCGGCCAAGGCCGCCACCTACCTCGCGGCGGTCGTCGGACCGGACGTGCCCGTCGCCCGCCAACAGGCCTTCCTCGCCCACGGACCCGCCATGCTCTCCTTCGTCATGGCGAACAGCCCTCTCCGGTTCCGCTGGATGGAGGGATACAGCGACTACTACCCGGAGTTGTCCGGCGGGCTCCCGGGCGGCCGTTCCATAGAGCCCGATCAGCTCGACGGGAACGTCCTCGGAGCCGAACTCGACCACCTCAACCCGCCCTACCTCGCCGTCCCGTCCGGCATGGTCGTCTTCAGCGCCGACTACAAATGGCTGGCCCTCGCCGCCGTGAACGCGAAGGGCGCCGCCGTCGCCATCGAGTGTCTGGCACGCGGCACGAAGGCCGCCCTCAAGGGGCAGACCCCGCTCACCATGGGCCAGGCTCTCGCGGCCGGACTACGCGCGGGGCTGGCGTCGGCCGGGGTGCCGGTCTGGCTCAACACCCCTCTCATAGACCTCTACTCGGAAGCCGGAACCGTCACCGGCGCCGTCGTCACCCGCAACGGCGCATCCGGTCTCCTGCGCGCCCGACGCGGCGTGATCGTCGGCTCCGGCGGCTTCGAGCACAACGCGGCGATGCGCGCCCAGTACCAGCAACAGCCCATCGGTACGCAGTGGACGGTCGGCGCGAAGGAGAACACGGGGGACGGAATCCGGGCGGGTGAGCGCGCCGGCGGTTCCCTCGCCCTGATGGACGACGCATGGTGGGGCCCGGCGATCCCGCTCCCCGGCGAGCCGTACTTCTGCCTCGCCGAACGCACCCTCCCCGGCGGCCTGTTGGTCAACGCGGCGGGCTCCCGCTTCGTCAACGAGGCCGGTCCCTACAGCGACGTCGTCCACACCATGTACGAGCGCAACGCCACCGACCCGGACATCCCGGCCTGGCTGATCGTCGACCAGAACTACCGCAACCGGTACCTGTTCAAGGACGTCAGCCCCACCTTCGTGCTCCCGGCCGACTGGTACAACTCCGGTGCCGCGTACAAGGCGTGGAGCCTCGACGCCCTGGCGACCTCCATCGGCGTCCCGTCCGCCGCCCTCCGCACTACGGTCAGCCGCTTCAACTCCCTTGCCCTGAACGGCGACGACACCGACTTCGGGCGCGGCGACAGCGCGTACGACCACTACTACACCGACCCGGCCGTCCTCCCGAACTCCTGCCTGGCACCCCTGTGGCTGCCGCCGTACTACGCCTTCCGGATCGTCCCCGGCGACCTCGGAACCAAGGGCGGCCTACGGACGGACGCCCGGGCGCGGGTCCTGCGGGCCGACGGCACGGCGATCCCCGGCCTGTACGCCGCCGGCAACGCCAGCGCCGCCGTCATGGGCCACAGCTACGCGGGCGCGGGCTCGACGATCGGCCCGGCGATGACCTTCGGGTACGTGGCGGCCCTGGCGGCGGCGGGGGTGCTCTGACCGCAGGGAGACCACTGGGAGACCACCGGGAGACCACCGGGAGAGCGCTGGGGCCCGCAGCGGGCGATATACCTGTGCGTTCCGCATGAACATGCCCTAGGGTCGCGCTGATTGCTGGGGAGGCAACAAGTGCGTGTGAGGCACGGGGGGCGGTTCGCCGCGTCAAGAAGGACGACGGCGGTCGCGGTGGCAGGCATGGCCGCACTGGGCATGTCGCTCGTCGCGGGATGCGGGCAGAGTTACGGGAATCCGGAGCCGTACGACACGCTGGCGCAGGTGCCGGAGAAGCTCGCCGTGAGCGGTACGACCATCACGGTCGGCGACCCGACCGCCGAGGTGACCGTGCACATGTACGAGGACATGCGCTGCCCGGTCTGCGAGGAGTTCGAGACGACCGGCGGCGGCCAGGAGCTCCAGAACGCCGTGCTGCGGCGCGAGGTGAAGGCCGAGTACACCCTGGCCTCCTTCCTCGACGACAGGCTCGGCGGCAGCGGCTCGAAGAAGGCGGCCAACGCGCTCAGGGCCGCGCTGGACGTCGGCAGGTTCGCCGAGTACCACGAGGTGCTGTACGCCAACCAGCCCGAGGAGGTTGACGACGGCTTCACCGACGCCCGACTCCTCCAACTGGCCGCGCAGGTCGACGGGTTGCGTACCCCCGCGTTCGAGTCGGCGGTGAAGACCATGAAGTACCGCTCCTTCGTGACCGCCTCCGAGCACGCCTACGAAGCTGTCGGCACGGAGCCCGGAAAGGGCCCGGGGACACCCACCGCCGTGATCAACGACGTCCGCGTCCCCGAGGAGATCAGCGGGGTGCTGTACGAGGGGAAGCTCTTCGGAGAGCTGTTGCAGGCGATCAGGGACCGCCCCGGAGAGTGGCAGGCGTACAAGAACTACCAGCCGCCCCCGGACCCCGAGGACTACGGATACTGAGCCCGGCCACCAGGTCGCCGGGTCACCGGGTCGTTGGTCCCTCGGTTCCTGTCCCTCACGGTCTGCGGGCCATCAGGAACGCGTGTGGGGACGACTCCCCGGCCTCCTCGTCCGCCGCCCGCACGGTCTGTGACGCGAGCGTGAACCCGGCCTCCGTCAGCAGTTCGGCGATCCGCTCGGGCCGGCGCCGCTGGAAGGTCATGGACACGGGGCGTCCGAAGGGCTGGTCGTGGTGCTTGTGCACGTCCCCCGCCTGGAAGCCGAGCAGCAGATGCCCGCCCGGCGCCAGCACACGACGGAACTCGGCGAAGAGGGCGGGCAGTTGGTCGGCCGGGGTGTGGATGGTCGAGTACCAGGACACGACACCGGCGAGGGTGCTGTCGGCGAGGTCCAGCTCCAGCATCGAGCCCTGCTGGAAACGCAGCCCCGGATGCTCCCGCCGGGCCACCGCCAGCATCGCCGCCGACACGTCCAGCCCGAACACCGACAGCCCGAGCGAGTCGAGGAACCCGGTGACCCACCCCGGCCCGCACCCGAGATCGGCGACCTGGCCGCTGCCGCCCCCTGAACCCCGTACGAACTCGGCGTAGGCGGCGAGCACGGCCCGCTCCAACGGCTGGTTGGCGAGCCCGGAGCGGAAGCGGTCGAAGTAGTCCTCGGCGATGGCGTCGTAGAAGACGCGGGTAGCGGCGACGAAGTCGGGGTTGGTGTCGTTACCCGGGGTGGCGTCTGTGTCGGTCATGGCGGGGACCTTAGTCGGGCCCACCGACAATCGGACCCGGGGACGCGGGTGAGTCGCTTCCGCTTGAGCAGGCCGTAATACGCGTCATACACTGATTTCATGGCGACGACCAGAACCCGGATCAGCATCAGCCTCGAGCAGGAGCAGGCCGATCGCATCAGGCGGCATGCCGAGAGGGCGGGGCTGGATATCTCGGCGTACCTCGTGCACGCCGCGACGCGCCAGATGGCGGAGACCGAGGCCATAGAGGAACAGTTCTCCGGAGTCGACGCCGTCATCGCCCGGGCGGAAGCGGAGGCTGCGGCCCTGCCGAGCGAACCGGGCGAGGCCGCACCGGAGTTGACCGAACAGGAACGTCGGGACGTCGAGGCAGCGCTGAACCTCGTCTATGGCGAAGACCGCAGCACGGTCCGCCCCGGGCACGCCGCGTGACGGTAAGAGTGCCGGTGTACGACACCGGAATGCTCATCGCTCTCGCGGACCGCAAGGGGAAGGCCGTCGCCCTTCACCGCGGCCTCGAGGCCGCGCCCCATCGCGCACTTGTCCTCGGTCCGGTCCTGGCGCAGGTCTGGCGCCCTCGGCCGACGCTCGTTCATGCCCTGGCCGGTGTTCTGAGGGACTGCACCGTGCCAGGGGCCCGCACATCCGAACCGGCCATGCGGGAGACCAGGGCCGGACAGGCCGAGTGCATCGCGTGCGCGGCCGGCCCCGACCTCACCGACTGGCGCCGCGTCGGCGCGGCTCTGGGAGAGGCCCGGCTTCCTGTCGGGAAGAAGCCGGACGCGGTGGACGCCTGGGTGGCCCTGTCCGCCGTGAAGCACGGCAGCGCGGTGATCTTCACCAGCGACCCGGAGGACATCGAGGCGTACCTCGGCGTGCTCAACCCGAGCGATGTCCACGTCCATCGTGTGTGAAACGCGTGGGACGGAACGGGTGACGGAAAGGCAGGAGCTCCGATGCCGTCGTGACGGCTCGGAGCTCCTTGGGGTACTGCACACGTTCCGGATCAGAGCATGCGGCTCAGCTGAGCCGACAACTTAGATCGGGCTGACGTTCTCCGCCTGCGGGCCCTTGGGACCCTGCGTGACGTCGAAGGAAACCGCCTGGTTCTCTTCGAGAGAGCGGAATCCGCTCGCGTTGATCGCGGAGTAGTGGACGAAGACGTCCGGGCCGCCGCCTTCCTGGGCAATGAAACCAAAGCCCTTTTCGGCGTTGAACCACTTCACGGTTCCGGTAGCCATAAGCCCTCCTTGGGCCCAAAGGGTTGCCCTGCTCCAGAACCTGCAAGGTGTAAACAAAAACTTGTAAACAACTGCATTCATCTGAATACGACGAGAGCCCACGGTCAGATGCTCCGCAGGCTCTGTACTGCAAGGGAAACCAAACTGCAACTTGCGGCGAGCCTAGCATGCAGGCAGGTGAAAGCAATAGAGGTCAAGATCACGTCACTCGGACGTTTGAGAGGCGGCGCGCGGCCTTGACAACCCCCGGGAGGGTGCACCGTACCGAACGCCCGTTAGCCTCGCGATGTGGACAATTCTCGCACCCGGCCGCGCGTCGGCCACATCCAGTTCCTGAACTGCCTGCCCCTGTACTGGGGGCTCGCGAGAACAGGCACGCTCCTCGACCTCGAGCTGACCAAGGACACCCCTGAGAAGCTCAGCGAGAAGCTGGTGCGCGGAGACCTCGACATCGGGCCCATCACGCTCGTCGAGTTCCTCCGCAACGCCGATGACCTGGTCGCCTTCCCCGACATCGCCGTCGGCTGCGACGGCCCGGTGATGTCGTGCGTGCTCGTCTCCCAGGTCCCGTTGGACCGCCTGGACGGCGCACGGGTCGCACTCGGCTCGACCTCCCGCACCTCCGTGCGCCTGGCGCAACTGCTCCTGGCCGAGCGGTACGGCGTACAGCCTGACTACTACACGTGTCCGCCCGATCTCAGCCTGATGATGCAGGAGGCGGACGCGGCGGTGCTGATCGGGGACGCGGCACTGCGCGCCAACCTCCTCGACGGCCCGCGCTACGGCCTTGAGGTGCACGACCTGGGCACCCTGTGGAAGGAGTGGACGGGTCTGCCGTTCGTCTTCGCGGTGTGGGCGGCCCGGAAGGACTACCTGGAGCGTCAACCGGTCCTGACCCGGAAGGTCCACGAGGCGTTCCTCGCCTCCCGCGACGTCTCCCTGGAGGAGGTCGGCAAGGTCGCCGAACAGGCGGCGCGCTGGGAGGAGTTCGACGCGCAGGTCCTGGAGCGCTACTTCACGACCCTCGACTTCCGCTTCGGCGGACCGCAGCTGGCGGCCGTGCGGGAGTTCGCCCGCCGGGTGGGCCCCACGACTGGCTTCCCCGCAGACGTGGAGGTCGACCTCCTGGAGCCGTAGGCTGCTGCTCGCGCGCGGGACCGGCGCGCGTCGTACGGGCGCATGCGCGTGTATGAGGTGTGTACGGGGGAGAGGTGGGGTCATGCAGCCGCTGGACGTCGGTGAGCCGACCGTCGTGGGGCCCTACCGGCTGCTCGGGCGGCTCGGCTCGGGCGGGATGGGCCGGGTCTACCTGGGGCGCAGCACCGGCGGCCGTACCGTCGCGGTCAAGATCGTGCACCCGCACTTCGCGCTCGACGAGGAGTTCCGGGCCCGGTTCCGGCGCGAGGTCGAGGCCGCCCGCCGGGTCGGCGGCGCCTGGACGGCCCCCGTCCTGGACGCGGACCCCGAGGCCCCGGTGCCATGGGTGGCGACGGCGTACGCGGCCGGACCCTCCCTGACCGCGGCGATCACGGGCGACGGTCCGCTGCCCCTGGATTCCGTACGGGCACTGGGCGCCGGCCTCGCCGAGGCGCTGACCGCCGTGCACGACCTGAACCTCGTCCACCGGGACGTGAAGCCCTCGAACGTCCTCCTCACCCTCGACGGCCCCCTCCTCATCGACTTCGGCATCGCCCGGGCCACGGACGGCACGGCGTCCCTGACGTCGACCGGAGTCTCGGTCGGCTCGCCCGGCTACATGTCTCCGGAACAGATCCTCGGCAAGCCGGTCACGGGAGCGGCGGACGTCTTCTCCCTGGGCGCGGTACTGGCGTACGCGACGACCGGCAGGTCCCCCTTCCCCGGTGACTCCTCGGCGGCCCTGCTCTACAAGGTCGTCCATGAGGAGCCCCAACTCGACGGACTCGGCGGTGAGTTGCGGGAGGTGGTCGAGGGCTGCCTGGCGAAGGACCCGGCGGTGCGACCGGCCCCCGGCGAGGTGGCCCGGCGGCTCGCTCCGGAGGGGGCGGCACGGCTGGTGGCGGGCGGGTGGCTGCCGGGGGCATTGGTGGAGCGGGTCAGCCGGAGCGCGGTGGCGTTGCTGAACCTGGATGCGGCGGGGGCTGAGACGGAGGCGGAGGCTCAGGAGGGTGTGCTGTCCGGGCCGGTGGGGTTCAGTACGCCCGCGGTACGGGGCGCGGGAGCAGGGGCAGGAGCGGGGGAGTTCGGGCCGCCGCCGGTGATGCCGGGTCCGGGGCTTCCGGCGCTGCCGGGGCCTCGGGACGCGGAACCGGAGCCGGAGGACCGGACGCCCGGCAAGGTCTCCGTGAGCGTGGCGGCGACCTCGGTACCCGTCGCCGGCGGGCGCGGACGGAAGCTGAGCTGCACGGTTGCCCTCGCGGTGGCGGGTGCGATGGCCGCGGTGACGGTGGGCTCGGTGTACCTGTTCGACCTGCTGCCCGGCGGGGGCGGCGACAGCAACACGGCGCAGAGCAGCGGCACCGACGCGGCCAGGTCCCCGGTGGCGAGTGAGGACTCCGGCCAGGCCGCGGAGAACCCGTCGCAGAGCATGGTGCCGGACCCCGTGAGCGGTCCGGGGGCGGTCCCCGCGTCCTACATCGGCACCTGGGAGGGGTCGGCCGTCGCCCTCGACGGTGTGGTGCCGATGGGGACGTTCCGGGTGACGGTCCAACAGGCCGCCGTGGGCGACGAGTTGGGCACCTTCCGGCAGACCGACCAGATCGGCGGGATCTGCGACGACGTACTGATCCTGAAGGAGGTCACGAAGACCCGGCTCGTCGTCACGTCGATCGCCGCCAAGTCGAACAGGAACGTGTGCACCACGGGGTCGCACAGGGTGCTGCTCACTCCGGTCGGCGACGACCTGAAGTACGAGACGGACAACCCGGAGGCGGGGGATCCGGTGGCCCGGATGTCCAGGGTCGAGTAGTCGGCGAAGGTCGACTGCCCACGACGACTTCCCGCGCGACAACAAGCACCGGGGAGCCCTGGCAGGTCTCGTTAACTTCGGCAACTCCCTGCTGGCGGCCCACCGCTGCGAGATCGGGGCTCTGCCCGCTGTCCGGCGCGGGCGGGACCGATACCGGCAGCAGGGCACGGAACCGGGACTGCTTTAGTGTCCGTTAGCTGAAGTAACGATTGTGGCCGCAAGGGCCCACGGGGAGGAAAACCACGATGCGGGTGCTGGTGACAGTCGTGCGCGAGGGTGGTGAGCCGCAGGACGTCGTGATCACGACGGACGATGCCGCCACGGCCGGCGACGTCGCGGAGAGTCTGGCCGAGACGCCCGCCTGGCCGGGCGGGTCGCCGGGGGGTGCGCCGGGGAACGTCGTCGTCCCGATGCCGGGTACGTCCCTGGCCGGTCTGCCGGGCTACGGCGCGGCGCGGACAGGACCGCCGTCCCTCTGGGCGGACGGCCTCTACTGCGATCCAGCGACCCCGGCGGCGTCCGTACTGCGTGACGGCATGCGGGTGTCCGTCGACGACAACGTCGGTCCGCTGCTGCGCCGGGGCGAACCCGTGGGCCAGTACGAGCTGAGGGTGGCCGGCGGTCCCGCCTCCGGTCGCGTGGTGCGCCTGGGCGCCGGCGTGACCACCGTCGGATCGGCTCCCACCTGCACACTCTCGTTGCCCGACCCCTCGCTGCCGCCCGTGGCCCTCCGGCTGAGGATCGACGTCAAGGGCGGAGCCGTACTCGGCGCGCAGGGCGGAACGGAGGTCCTGCTCGACGACGAGACGGTCGACGCCGAGACCTCGTGGCCGCTCGGCGGTGTCGTCCACGTCGGCGACTCGCTGCTCGTGCTCGACGAGGTGGCCCAGCCGGACGCTCATCTCTCCGCGATGAGCGAGGGCGGCCTCGCCTACAACCGCCCGCCCCGGCTGAACCCCCTGCGGCCCCGGCGCCGGCTCGTCGTACCGCAGCCGCCCACCAAAGGCGAACGGGCCCGCTTCCAGGCCATCATGGCGTTCATGCCCATGGTCTTCGGGCTCACCATGTACTTCGTCACCAAGCAGATCTACATGCTGCTCTTCTGCCTGATGAGCCCCATGATGATGGCGGGCCAGTGGTTCAGCGAGAACCGCGAGGGCAAGAAGAAGCACAAGACCTCGATGAAGCAGTACAAGAAGGATCTCGCCGCCCACGAGGCCGAACTGGTCGTCGTCGGCAAGGAGGAGCAGCGCGCCCGGCGCGCCGACCAGCCCGACCCGGCGGAGATCCTGCTCTTCGCCACGGGACCGCGCCGCCGGCTGTGGGAACGCAGACTCACCGACCCCGACGCGATGCTGCTGCGGATCGGCGCGGGCGGGCTGCCGTCCGACGTCGAACTGGCCATGGGGCGCGGCGGCAACAGCTACGACGAGGACCGGCCGGAACCCCCGGTCCTGGCGGACGTACCGGTCGCCCTGCCGTTCTCCCAACTCGGCGTGGTCGGCATCGCGGGCGACCGCGCAAGGGCGCTGGCCACCGCCCGCTGGCTCGCCGTACAGGCCGCGGCCCTGCACAGCCCCCGGGATCTCTCGCTCGTCTCGCTCTCCGCCACGCAGGCCATCGGTGTCGAGTGGAGCTGGGTGCACTGGCTGCCGCACACCAACCCCGACCAGGGCCAGGACTGCGTCGCGCTCGTCGCGTCCGACTCCGAGGCGATCGCCCGCCGGGTCAACGAGCTGCTGAACGAGCTGAGCCGCCGCAAGGCGGCCCGCGAACAGAACAACATGCTGGGGCAGATGTACCCGGACACCAACATCCTGGTGATCCTCGACGGGGCACGGCTGCTGCGCCGGGTGCCCGGAGTTCCCCAACTCCTCACCGAGGGCCCGCAGTACGGGATCCTCGCGCTGTGCATCGACGAGGACGAGCGGCTGCTGCCCGAGGAGTGCAAGGCCGTGGTGTGCTGGTCGCCCGACGCGGCACACCATGTCCGGGTACGCGGCTACGGTCTTGAGTCGGTCGGGGAGGTCCTGGCCGACCAGGTCACTCCCGAGTGGTGCGAACTGCTCGCCCGTTCCCTCGCCCCCGTGCGGGACGTCAGCCGTGACGACGCGGACAGCGCCCTGCCCACCGCCGCCCGGCTGCTCACGCTGCTGGGCATGCCCGACCCCGACGGCGGGGACGTGCAGCGGATCTGGCAGGCGGGCGGCTCCACGACGGCCGCGCCCATCGGTATCGCCGCCGACGGCCCGTTCGTGCTGGACATCCGGCGCGACGGCCCGCACGCGCTCGTCGCGGGTACCACCGGTGCCGGTAAGTCCGAGCTGCTGCAGACGATCATCGCCTCGCTCGCCGTCGCCAACCGGCCGGACTCCCTGAACTACGTACTCATCGACTACAAGGGCGGCAGCGCCTTCATGGACTGCGCCCGCCTGCCCCACACGGTCGGCATGGTCAGCGACCTCGACGCCCATCTGACCGAGCGGGCCCTCGCCTCGCTCGCGGCCGAACTCCACCGCCGGGAGACCATCCTCTTCAACACCGGCACCAAGGACATCGAGGACTACAACGACACCCGCAAGCTCCGCCCCGAACTGGAGCCGATGCCCCGACTCGTCCTGGTCATCGACGAGTTCGCCTCACTGGTCGCCGAACTCCCCGACTTCATCGCGGGACTCGTCGACATCGCCCGCCGGGGCCGCTCCCTCGGCGTGCACCTCATCCTGGCCACCCAGCGGCCCGCGGGCGTTGTCAGCGCGGACATCCGCGCCAACACGAACCTGCGCATCGCCCTGCGCGTGACGGACGCCTCCGAATCCATGGACGTCATCGACGCCCCGGACTCGGGCGCGATCGCCAAGTCCACACCGGGCCGCGCGTATGTGCGCTCCGGGGCCCAGTCCCTGGTCGGCGTGCAGTCGGCGCGCATCGGTGGCCGCAGGCCCGCCACCGGCGGGAGCGGTCCGAAGGCGACGATGCTTCCCCTGCCGTGGAGCTCGTACAGCCGCCCCCTGCCCAGGCGTCAGGAGGCCGAGGACGACGGGACCATGGTCACCGACCTCGCCGTCCTCGTGGACGCCGTCCGCGACGGCGCGCAGCGGATGGGCTTCGGCGAACAGCGCAGCCCCTGGCTGCCGCCCCTGGGCGACCTCGTCACGCTGGACGAACTCGCCGCGTACGGTGACGAGTCGGCCGCCCATGACGACGTGGCGCCGATCCCGTTCGGCCTGATCGACCTGCCGGCGAAGCAGAGCCGCAAGCCCATCTCGCTGGACCTGGTCCACGGCGAGCACACCCTGCTGCTCGGCGGCGCCCGGTCCGGCAGGTCGACGGCGCTCCGTTCGCTGGCGGGGTCGCTGGCCCGCACCACATCTCCGCACGATGTCCACGTCTACGGGATCGACTGCGGGTCGAACGCGCTCCTCCCCCTGATGCGGCTGCCGCACGTCGGCGCCGTGGTCAGCCGGGACGAGCCCGACCGGGTCCGGCGGCTGATCGACCGGCTGCTCGTGGAGATCGCCCGGCGCCAGCAACTCCTCGCCATGGAAGGTGCGTCGAGCCTCGCCGAACAGCGGGCGAGTGCCGCTCCGGAGGACCGGCTGCCGTGGATGGTGCTGCTGCTGGACGGCTGGGAGGGCTTCGTCTCCACCTTCGAGGGCTACAACTACGGACAGCTGCTGGAGGTGGCCCAGCGCATCTTCCGTGAAGGTTCCGCGGTGGGTCTGAAGGTCGTCATGACCGCCGACCGGACCGGTCTGAGCGGCCATGTCTCGTCCGCCTTCGCCGACCGGCTCGTGCTGCGCTTCTCGGACCCGAACGACTACTCCACGGCGGGACTCCAGACCCGCGAGGTGCCCAAGAGCATGCCTGCGGGCCGCGCGCTGCGCATCACCGACGTGGGAGTGGACGAGGCCCAGATCAGCCTGCTCACGGCGGACCCCGCAGGGCAGGCGCAGGTGCGGGCGCTGCGGGACATCGCGGAGGAGACGACAGCGCGTTACGGGCGGCTCCCGGCCGCCCGCCGTCCCATGCGCGTCGACGCCCTGCCGTCCCGCATCACGGCTGCCGAGGCGCTGGCCCTGGATCCCGACTTCGCGCCGTCGCCGCTGTGGGCGCTGCTGTGCGTGGGCGGCGACGAACTGCGGCCGCTGGGCGTCGACCTGGAGGAGAACGGCCCCGGTTTCGTGATCGCGGGTCCGCCCAAGTCCGGTCGTTCGACGGCACTTCTGAGTGCCGCCGAGTCCTTGCTGCGGGTCGGCACGGCCCTGGTGATCATCACCCCCCGCCGGTCACCGCTGAGGGAACTGGAGGGCAGGGAGGGCGTGTTCGGCATCCTCAACGCGGAGAGTTCGGGATTCGACCTGGAGGAACTCCAGGAACAGATCGGCGGGCGCCCGTACGTCGTCGTGGTGGACGACGCGGAGCTCCTGTACGACACCCCGCTGGACGAGGCCCTGGAGGGCGTCATCCGCAAGGGCGTCGACGGTGGCGTCGGCCTCATCGCCGCGGGCACGACGGACACGCTCTCCAGTCAGTACCGGGGGTTCGCGGTCGATGCCCGCAAGTCGCGCAACGGCATGCTGCTGACGCCCCAGAGCCCGCAGGAGGGCGAGCTCTTCGGCATCCGGCTTCCCGCCAACAGCGGGGGAGGCCCGGTGGGCAGCGGTCTGCTGATCTCGGGCGGCACCTATATGCCGATCCAGGCGGTCATGAACGGCTGAGCACCAAGCGCGAGGTACAGGGCTACAAAGGCCGGGGCACCCGCCCTCCGGGATCTTTCTGGAGGTGGGTGCCCCGGCTTCGTACGACGGTCGCCCCTGGATCAGGTGGCGCGCTCGATGTTGTCGGCGCTGGTGTTCGCCGACTTGCTGGCGTCGTTCAGCGTGTCGACCCACTTGTCGAAGGTCGGCTTCACACCGTTCCAGTCGTCCCGGAACCGGTCGGCCTTGGGGCCCTTCCAGTAGCTCGAGCTCTCAGTAGTGGCCGTCTCCAGGGCCCTGATGAGAACCTGGAGCTCCTGGGCCTTCCGACCGAAGGTCTTGGATAGGTCCCGAAGCCTTTGAAGATCTGCACCGCGATCCATGGCGATCCTCCCCGTGTAACACAGGCAAACGGACTATCCGTTTGCAACAGGGGACGCTACCGCACGACCCGTAGTTCCCGTCCAGCGCTGCCCGGGATGAGATCTTCGGGGACTTGTGGCCGTTGCACACGGGTGCTGCACAAGGGCGTCACACAGGGCCGGGGGCCCAGGAAAGCGGTAATGCTCCGGCAGTATGCTGGGGCTCCTGAGACAGCGGGGGAGGCTGCTATGGCAAATCCTGACATCCAGGAACTCAACCAGCGTGCCGCGCGGTTGAGGTCCTTGGCCGATCACATCGATTCGCTTGTGAACACTCCGAAGAATCACAGCACGACCGCGATGAAGACCTGGGCGGGCCCGAACGCCGATGACGTGCGGGGCAAGTTGAGGGCCTGGCACACGACGTGCGGCACGGTGGCCAAGGCGCTGCGGGACGAGGCGCACCAGTGCGCCCAGAGCGCCACGGAACTGCAGAATACGAAGAAGTGAGCCGGCGCCACCGCTGACTCACGGGAGGAAACGAGAACAGTGCCTTCGTACGACAGCTCCCGCGCACGTTTCCGGCTGGCCGACCGCCACATCGCGGTCTTCGCCCACCTCCTGGACGGTGAGACGCCTCCCGAGGAGCTCTGGGACTCCCTGGTCGAGCTCCAGCGGATCGGACTCATCGGCGAGGAGGGTGAACTGGCCCCGGTGCTGCGGGACTTGCTGGGTGCCCTCGCCGATCCCATGGTCATGATCCAGGTGGAGGTGACGGGCGAGCACGGTCCGGTCAACCACGGCGTGATCGTCGGCCAGGAGGCGGTCTTCTCCCACGACGGGTGGCCCGGCGAGGAGGAGTCCGAGTACGTCTCGATCGAGCCCAACACGCTGGTGTGGGACCTGGCCCGCAAGGTCAACCTGCACCGTGGGGAGGCCCCGGCGGACGGCTCCGCGGAGGTCGTCCGGGTCGAGACCACGATGGGGGCGCTGGACACCGCGTTCGTGGCACTCGGCGAAGGCGGCGGAGACGACGGCGCGGCCCGGGACCTCGTTCGCAAGGCGGTGGTGGAATCGGACGCCGGCCTCAAGGACCCCGAGCTCGGCCGGTTCGTGGAACTCGTGGCCGCTCTCAACGCCACCTGGCGCATCACCACGGCCTGGGACGGCGAGCACGAAGGCGAACGCTCCACGATGATCCGGGCCCTCGCGGTATGGGACTGCGGTCCGCTCGGCTACTGGCTCCGAGAGAAGCCCGAAGAACCCATCATGCCCGGCCAGGTCACCCCGGACAGCCCCCTGGTACTCGTCCGCTCGGACTCCGCGGAGGTCTGGGAGAAGATCACGGACCTTCTGCCGGACAAGGATGAGCTGATCGTGGAGCCGCTGCCGACTCCGGAGGGATGACCGGCTGCCAAGCCGTGGAGACGGGGCAGCGCGTCACGCTCGTCGCGGCCCCGCAGGATTGATCGCTCGCGGCACGGCGGACCATGCCGGAATGGCGTCGCCAACGGGCTGTCCTCCACCACGACCTGGACCCTGCGCAACCCCTTCAACTGTCCTGGGATCAGAACCAGTTCATGGGGTTCGCCTTGGACTTGGCGATGCTCTTCCCAAGGTCCGACGCCTTGTTGCCGACCCAGTTCGCCGCCTCGCCCGCACCCTTCTTGATGTCGTCCCAGTGCTCGACGACCTTGGCCCCGCCATAGATGAGGCCTGTGCCCACCGCGAGGCCGATGGTGATCGGGTTGGGGGCGACCATGGCCGCGGTGAGGGAGGCGTTGAATCCGACCTCGGCGATGTCGGCGACGTATCCCGCGCCGTTCCTCTTGAACGCGTCGACCGGATTGCCCTGCGAGATCACGTTGGCCGCGCTGAAGCCCGTGGAGAGGACGCCACCGACGACGCCGGCACCGCGCAGGAAGCCTGCGGTCTTGGCGGCGGCGCCGAGGCCGGTACGCAGAGCGCCGGCTCCCCGTGCCGCGCTCGGCAGAGAGTTGGCGAACCGCTGGGCGTTCGATGCCTTGGTGAAGACCTTGAGCAGGCTGGCATTGCCCGCGCGTTGGACTGCTTGCCCGGAATGGGTGAAGCCGCCATACATCTTGGCGACATCGTCGGACCCGACCAGGAAGTCGATGGCCCCGTTGACGCCGAAGCTGCGCATGAGCGGTGTGTTGCGCGCCCAGTTGTACGCGTTGCCCAACAGATCCCCGCGGAGGCCGCTCGTCAGCGGGACCCGGCTCGCGTTCTGGTAGAGGGAACTGCCGGAGAACAGCCGGCCGAGCTGTCCGGGCAGCCAACTGCCGGGGGCGCTCAGGGAGCGGATCTTCGGGGTCCACCTGATGAGGCCGTTGCCGGCCGATTTTATGAGCCCGTTGCTGGACCCGCTGAGAGCGGTACCTATTCGGGTCTGCCAGGTGCGCATCACGCCCTGTTTCAGGGAGTTGCCGAGGAGAACCTTGGTGAGTGAGGTTCCCTGGATGGTGACGACGGCCGCGGACTTGGTGATCGAGCCCCAGTCGCCGTAGAGCCCGATCATGGTGGCGATCGTTTCTTCGTGCGGCGCCAGCCCCGGAATCTGTGCGATCGCGTGCGCCTTCAGCCGGTCGATGTAGTCCGACAGGGACTCATTGACGCGTCGTTTGAAGGTGTCGGCCTTCGGGTCGTCGCTGGCCGCCACCGAGTTGGCCAGCAGCAGCACATCGGGCGACAGACCCTCCTGCTTGTACTTCTCGAGGTCCTGAGGGCTGAAGCCGGCCCAGCGCAGCCCGGCCTGGGGATCGCCACTCTCCAGCCGGGCGAAGGTCGCTCGCTTGCGCAGATCCGGTCCTGCGTCCGTCACCCAGGAACGAAGCGGCTTGAGTGAGGTGAGTTTGCTTGTGACACCGAGTTGGGACGCCCTTGTAAAGGCTTCGTCAAGCTTGTCCTGGACACCGCCCCGGCCGTCCAGCAGCTTCGCGAGCTGATCCAGATCGTCTGGATTGGCGCTCCGCATAGCCATGCTTCATCCCCCTAAAGCACATCAAACCGGGCCCTCAGTGGCAGGTGGTGAATGGGCGCACCATGATACGGGCGGGGTTGGAGCGCCCGGCGGTCAACTGCCGGGCAGAAGTGCGTATGTGAACACGGGACTGCGGCCGAGCAGCGGGCGCGGGGGAGCGCCTCTCAGTGATCACCGACGAGCGCGAACGCGAAGGCCAGACGACGGTCGATCCAGCCCGCCCGCACGGTGACCCGCTCGCTGCCCTCCGAGACCATCACGACCTTGTCGTCGGCGCGCCACTCCAGCGAGCGCGACTTCGAGCGCTGATCGCCGCCCTCCGCGCCCATGTCGCCGATCGCGTTGACGACGCCCTTGACGAACTTGCCGGCCATACGGCCTGCGACCTCCTTGGCGTCACCGCTCGCCCACTCGCCGCGTCCGACGATCTCCGGGTGGCCTGGCTGCTCGATGCGCCATGTGTGCTTGAACGGACGACGCTTCGGCGGTACGCGCGTGAGCGTTCCGACGACCAGGCCCTGGCCGTCCCGCACCACATGGCGTTGCTCTCCGTCGGCCTCGACGGCCGGCTCCACGTAGCAGAGCAGCTGACGCGCGTCGGGGTCCTCGTACAACGTGTGCTCGGGGCGCGAGGGCAGGGCGGCGCTGTGGGTGTCGGCGGATCCGAGGAAAGCGCAAGGAGCCAGTACCTGCAGATCCTTGGAACCCTTGGGCACCCGCACGGCGGGCTTGCCCCACTCGATCCGCTTGCGCTTCGCCGTCTCGGGACGCTCGACGGTACCGATCACGAACTGCCCGGCAGCGGCCCACGGGACGGTTTCCATGGAGGGCTCGTCGGCCGCCGACCTGCTCCTGCCGAAAGCCACTTCTGCCTCCATGGCCGCTCTCTACAGTGAGTTATTTGGGTCAATTACCCCAACTCGCTAGTATTTGATAGCAGATGGGGAAAATATAACATTGTGGGCGAGGCTGGGTGGTGTGTCGGTCAGCTGGTGCGCAGAAGTGCGAATGCGAAGACCAGGCGGCGGTCGAGCCACGCCACTCGGATCAGGAATCGGCTATTACCGTCGGAGGTCATCACCAGTTCGCCGTCGGCCTTCCACTCAAGCACACGTGACTTGGAGGCCTGATCGCCGCCGTCAGCCCCCATGTCCGCCACGGCTTGAATGGCACCCAGGAGAAACTTGCCGGCACCGCGCTGGACGATCTCCTTCGTGCCGTTCTTCGCCCATTCCGCGCTGCTCACGATCTCCGGATGGCTGGGCTGGTCGATGCGCCAGGTGGGTTTCAAAGCATGCTTGAGCGGTGCGAGGCGGCGGATCGTGCCAATGGCCTGCCCCTGCCCGTCGCGGACGTGATATCGGCGTTCGCCTTTGGTTTCCTGCGGATCATCAACGGAGCAGAGGAGTTGCCGTCCCTCGGCGTCCTCGTACAGGCGGAGTCCGGTGGGCGAGGACGACGGGGAGCCGGGTGGGCTTCCTGGAGGGAAGAACGCGCAGGGAGCGTGGACGCGTTGTGCGCCTCCGCCGGAGGGGACCCTGAACGCACGGACTCCGAGCACTGGATGTTTCCGCTGTCCGGCCGCGGGTCGTTCCTCGTTGCCGATGGCGAATTCCCACACATCGGCCCAGGGAACAGGAGGAACAGGAGGTTCGTCGACGTGCCTGTTCTTGCCGAACATCAGTCTGTCTCCACAGGTGGTCTGCTGAGGTGCTCCTCGACCCTAGCCGCACTGGCCCGAGGGCGGTGGATCGGGTCTCGGGAACAGCCCGCACCCCCGGAGCGTGAAACGGTGCTGGGGGTGCGTTCAGGTCACAGCTTGGGCCAGAGTGGCAAGAAGGGCGGCGCGGTCACGAGTGGCAATGCCCGTCACACCTCGACGCTGCCCGTGAAAGTGAGGCTCTGGTTCGACGCGTAGAGTCGTCCGCTCGCGAGGCCGGGCTTGATGATGCGGGCCGAGCGGTCGTCGCTGTCCGTCGTCTCGGGGAAGACCTTCCAGCCGTGCTTCGTGAGGTGGCTGGTGCTCTGTTTCAGCAGACGCTCGTTCGACTGCGTCTCCTCGGGGTCCCAGCCGGCCACCCGGACGGAGGGGGACTCGGGGGAACCGAACTCGTCGTCCGGGTACACGGCCCTCGGAGTCGCGGCCTTGATGGCCGTACGGATCTCGGCGGCCGTGGTCTGCTGGGCGTGTTCGACATTCATCGACGGGGACCTGTCTGTGTCTTCGGCTGTTGTGGCGTCTCGGGCGTTCCGGTCGTCCTTGTGGTCTGTGTGGTCCGTGTCATCCGATCATCATCCGTGGTCCGCCACGCCGCTGAAGGACACGGCGGCCGTCTGTACGGTGAAGGCGCCGCCGCCGAGCTCGGACTTGGCGGCGTGGAAGGTCGGCTCCGCTTCCTTGCGCTGCCTGTCGTCGACCACCCAGTCGTCTGCCCGGAGGTGCGCGATGAACGCGTCGGCGAGCTCCCCGGGCGCCCTGGTGTCCGACGCGTCGAAGGCGGTGATCGCGACGGCTTCGGGTGAGACCACGGACGGCAGGTCCATCACCGTCGCACCGGGCATCACGGTGGTGATCACGGACTTGACCGCGCTGATCAGCTCGGCTCGTGCCTTTTCCTCGGCCACAGTGTTCCCTTCCGTAGTGCTGGATCCGTGGTTCTGGAGCTAGAAGACGAAGTTGACGACCGAGTCCAATACGTCCCCGCCCTTGTCCAGGGCCTTCTTTCCCGTGTCGAGGCCACTGCTGATCATCTTGCCGCCCTGTTGGACGGTTTGATCCACGGCGTGGTCCACCGTGTTGACGATGTCGGCGCCCTTTTCCACGAACGTGTCCTTCGTGGCCTTCAAGGACCTGGTGATGTCGCCGGCGTTCTCGAACGCGTTGGCCGGGTTGATCAGAGTGTCGCCGAGCTCGTACACCACGCGCCCACCCGTGTTGAACACACTTCCGGCGATCTGTGTGCTGTCACTGAGGACGCGGCCTCCGTCGTGCATGAGCGTGCCTGCCAGCGCCGTGCCCTCGGTGAAGAGTTCGCGGCCGCCGGCGGCGAGCCCACTGAACAACTGGCGGGTGTTGTTCTGCAGCCGGTCGAGTTCCATGACCTTGACCACGGGCCAGGTCGCGACGCTGAGCAGTCCCTTGGTGGAGCCTGCTGCCGTGGTGGCCGCGGTAGCCGCCACCCAGTCGGGCGCGCCGTGCTCCTTGGCCGCCTTGAACGCTTCCTTGTACGCCAACTGCGATGCGAGGGTGGTGACTTCGCCCACGAGTTCATCCGGTTTCACCCGGTCCAGCATGTTGTGCTTGTTGAGCACCGCATGGATCGGCCCTATGACGTCGGTGAACTTGCTTCTGCCGTTGAGGAGCCCCTGGACGATGGGGTCGAGGTCCCCACCCATCTCGCTGACGACCTCGGGCGGTACCTTCTCATGGAGGAACGCGACCAGTTTGCGCATCTCCGCGGCACCCGTCATCTCCTCGTCGAGAGTGGTGTCGGTGAAGGTGAGACGCTCACCGCCCTGGAACAGGATGCTCCGCATGTTCGCCAGGGATCCGGTTCCCACGTCGTAGTACATCGAGTGCCCCTTGGCACCGTTGGTGCCGAGCCTGGTGATGTCCGCGAAGTCGGCCGGGTCGTCTCCGTGCCCTTGTGTGTAGGACACCGGGTCCTCGGGGGCGCGCATGGCGAAGAACTTGGTGTTCGGCATGTTGAAGTCGGCGACGGAGTGGATGTTCGGCCCCAGCCCGGGGCTTCCCATGAACGTCACGTTGTCGATGTTCGTGAGGCCGTTCTGCAGTGCCTTGCTGGTTACCAGGGTTCCATAACTGTGGGCGAAGATGCTGGTGCCCGCGTCGGGCTGGAGGTTCACGGAGATGCCCTGGCGGAAAGCGTTGAGCTGTCTGCCGCCGACCTCGGCCTTGGCGGGGTCCACGGAGTCGCCGATTTCGGGAGTGTCATAGCCCAGCCAGCTGACAACAGCCGTGTCGGGCTGCTCGAAGCCGTTCTTGTCGGTGGCCAGATCGTATCCACCGCGGCTGAAGCCGTTGAAGTTGTCGAGCCGGTTCGTGATACCCGGGACGCGGAATGCGACGTTATCGGCGTTCTCCAGATCGCCGACGACCTCGGCCACCCTGCCATCCGGAAAGGGCGATGCCTTCGGATCGGCAGTGGATCCATAGTGGGCGTCGAAGACCAGGAACTGCCGAGGAACCTCGACCGTCTTAACCTTGTTGGTCGCCGGATCGACGAACTTCTTGATCCGTGGATTCAGGAAGCTGCGCAGAGCATCGACGCGCGCCTTGGTGCGTGCGTAGGCCGGATCGTTCGGCGCGAGTCCATTCAGGTACTGCGACTCCTGGTCGTACTCCTTCTGAATGGAAATGCGGTTCGCCGCGAACCGTACGTTGACCGGGGCGCCGTCCAGGTTTCCGACGAGGTCGGGGTTCGCGACCACCAGGGCGGCCTGCTCCTCGGGAGTCAAGGTGGCGAAGTAGTCCTTGACCGCCTGGGCCTGTTCCTTCGGTGTGCCGTTCTTGTTGTCCGCGATGACGGCCTTGAGGCCCGACTCGAATTTGTCACCCGCTCCCGGGTTCTTCGCCAGGGAAGTCGGCAGACCGAAGCTCGAAAGTGATCCGAACGGAGACTCGGAAGGAGCCCTGAGGATTCTCGCGCGTCGACGGAGGTCGGAGGCGGTCTCGCCCAACCAGCTGGCGATTGCGGGCAATCCGGGCAGGTCGGCCGAGACCCCAAGTGTCGCTGCCCGGGACTTGAGGTGCGGAATCTCTCCGGCTTTGCTGTCGAGGGACTTCGCCAGGCGCTCAAGCATGTCTGGGTCAGCGAAAACCAAGGACATATCTAGTACCGTATCCTGTCGATAGGATCTGTCGAGAGACGTTCGAGAGGCTGATCCGAGCAAGTTCCCTGGGGAAAAGAGGATTTGTTGTGGGAGCAACGGAAGAGGCAGGGAAGATCCGCCAGTTGGCAGCGGATGTCAGGAAGCTTCTCGATGATCCCGTCGAGATTGCGGCGGACTCTCAGGCCAAGCAGGACGAACGCTGGCAGGGCCCTACTGCCGAAAGGGTGCGCGGGGAACTCAAAATCAGGAAGGGGAAATTGGGATCAATGGCCGACAGCCTTGAGAAGTCCGCCACGCAGCGCGGCAAGGAGTCGGAGGGCGGAGGGAACTGACCCCCGCGTTCGCTCGGTCATTCGTTCACTATTTCTTCCAGTCGGGGTTGCGCAGGCAGTCGGTGATCACCTGAGTGGTGAGGGTCTGTGAGATTTTTCCGGACGTGAGCTTGAAAGGCGTAGCGGAGACGCTGATGAATCCGGAAGCGCCAGGCTTCTGGAGGTACTTGATGACCTCGTCGGATTCGGCGGGCGGATGTGCGTCCTGCCTGGTGTCGATCTTCCAGCCCTTCTTGGTGAGGTAGTTCACCGCAGCGTCCACCAGTGCATCTGACTGCCGTGTGTCAGTGGGGTCACCAGGAATCCTGATGTCAGCCACCGCTTTCAGCTTGCTGGCGTCCTTGCTGTCGATGAAGTCCCATCCCCCACATTCGTAGCTGCCGCCAGAGGACTCTTCGGGCTCGATGCCGGGCATGGTCGCCTTCATCGCGCTGAGGGCGTCGGGATACATGGCGTCCATTGCCTGCTTGTATGTGGTTCCTGTTGCCCCCTTGTCCTTCTCTTTCTCCTTCTCGGAGCCTCCGAGCGATCCTGAGCATCCGGCGACTGAGCAGACGAGGGCAACGACCGCAGCGGTTGTCCGCACGTGGTGTGCTCGCATCAGATTGTTTCCTTTGTCCGTAGACCTACTTGGATGTTCGCCGAGTCAACGAGGACTGCTGACCGGAGCATTCGGCACTGCTCGCCGAGCCGAACTTGTCCTTCGGGCGGACCGCCTCGGGAGTTGCCGCCTTGATGGCGGCAGCAACGGGCAAAGAACGGCGATCCACGGTCGGCTCCCGGTGGGGCGAGGGTTGGTCAAGGGCAATGACGCTAGCGGTGTGGTTCTTGGTTTCGCCAGAGCGAACCCGTCGGCGAAGGGGGCAATTGGGGATCTAGGTGGTTGGAATCGACAGTTCCGTGTCCTGATCGTGTTCGGACGGGGCCGGCCACAAAGAGGTGGCTCACGAGCAGATCATCCAGAGGGTCGCAAGGAGCGGTGCGAACAGTGCGCAGCCGCCCAGGGCTGCCACCCGGTGGCTGCGCGGAAGTGCTCGTACGGTGGAGAAACAGCACGCGATGGCGCACAGCGCTCCGCTGGTGGCGAGAGTCACTGGTGCCAGCAGGCTGTTGGGTACGCCGAAATCATGGTTGAGGCTGACACCGAACATCGCGGCCGAGGCCACGAGCGTCAGGTTGAACGCGAGGCGCAGCGTCCCCATCACCCATGGGGCGACGACGTACAGAGTGCAGAACAAGGTGGCGCCCCACAACGCCGCACCGAGCATGATCGCGCCCGGCCTGCCGGGGCGTCGCTGCGGAGACAGGCTGGGCGGCTGCGTGGTCATCTGCGTCTGCATGGTCAAGAGGGTGCACGGTGCGGCAGGGCGCCCGCATGGGTACGGGTACTCATTTCCTGCGTCCCGGATTCCGTTTAGTGTCTGCAAACGATGGACTCGTGGGAGCGAATCCGCACGGAGACGTGAAGACGTGAAGACGATGAAGATGATGGAGACGTACGAGATGCCGCTGGTCGCGAAGACCGAATCGCCCGCCGACGACCCAACCAGGGCCTCGGTCTCGGTCCCGGCCTCAACCTCGCGTCGTGCACTCAACACGTTGAAGTGGGCCCTCCTCATCCCTGTGACGGGTGTCGCCGCGGGGGTCCTGGGCCAGTACCCGTACGGCATGTGGGCCGGAGTCGTCGTCGCCCTGGGCGCGGCCGCCGCCGCTGCCGTTGTCGCGGGCGGCGTCTGGCATCGTGCGGGCGCGGCGACGCTCGCGTCCGTCGCCGCGTTGGCGCTGCCGTTCTTCGCCGGGCCCGCGTTCTACGAGACGTACATCAAGCAGTTCGGTGAGCGGGTGCACGCCGTGGTCACGGACACCGGGGAGCGCCAGGGGGTGAAGAGGAGCACCGAACTGGCCGTCTGCCGGGTCGTCGACACGAGCGGCACCGTGCGCGACCTGTCGCAACAGCAGAACTGCTACGGCCAGTTCAAGGTGGGGCAGGAGGTCGTTCTCTTCGAGGATCCGCAGGGAGCGCTCGACCCGTGGATCGAGGCGCTGCCCGGCGCGCGTACGCCTGATGCCCTCGGTCTGGGGATTACGGCTGGACTCTTCCTGACGGCTGGTTCAGCGCTCTTCTGTGCGGGGCAGAGGCGCCGCTTCTAGGGTCCAACTTGCCCCCGTCGCCACTGTCATCTCCGTTTTTGTCTGCGCAGGAGCTGGGTGGTGGGCTGCTGCGAGAGGGGCCGATCATTCGCTTTCATTGCTCTCCCTTTACTATTGCGTCGGGTTTCGGCCGGGTCCGGTCCAGCAGGGACGGTGGAGGAGCGGGAGGTGCCAGGCGTATGAGTGGGGTTTCGTTCGAGCTGCAACGTTCGGCATCCGTCGAAGGGGCCCGTGGCGAGGTCTTCTCATGGGTCGGCCAGGTGAACGGGCTCGGTGAGATCCAGCTGGCCCTTCCCACGGAGCACGGCGACTATCCGTCGGAGTACTGCGAGGTGGCGGTGAGCGGCGAGAGCTTTCCGCTCACCACATACCTCGGGCTGCGCTTCCTGCGGCGTCCGCTGCTGGCCCGGGGCGAGCTGCGCCTCGGCTGGGACACCGCGGAACTCTCCCGGAGCGTGTGGTGGCCCGGAAAGAAGGGGCGAGCTCTCCGGATCCGGGTCCAGGAACGCACTTACGCCTATGCCCAGTTGGGCGGCAAGCGCAGTCACCAGCTGACGCGGTCCGGTGCGGGCGTGCGGATGAGCCGCTCCAGCTGGACGAATCCGCGCACCATCTCGGGGACCTGTGAGGGCGATGCGGACGTCCTCGACATCAGCATCGCGCTCGTCCTTGAGGGCGTGTACACGCGGAACCTGTCGGCGTTCGGTGCGCTGGTGTCGCTGCCAGGACGTTTCCTCAACCGATTCAACGATCTCTAACCCGTTCAACGATCTCTAACCGGTTCAACGATCTCTGATCGCGGTCCGATTGCAGGGGGACAGGAAAGAATGCCTTCCATTGATACGGCTCGGCGCCGGCTGCGGCTGTCCGATTCCCATGTCAGTGTGCTGGGACTCCTTGTGGAGGAGGGGCAGGTTCCAGGTGAACTGGCGCAGGCGCACTCCGAGTTGAAGGAGGCGGGGATCCTTGATGCCGAAGACAAGATCTCGGCCGATCTGTACCCGCTCGTCGCCACGCTGATGGAACCGAGAGTCATCGCGCGGGTCGAGATGACCGGCCCGCAGGGTGGGTCCAGCAATGGGGCCGTCGTCGGCGACGACTTCATCTTCACGCACGAGTGCTGGCCGGGCGATCAGGAGTCGGAGTACACACCCGCCGAACCCGAGACGCTCGTATGGGCTCTCGCCAGGATGGTGGACCTGCATCGCGACTTCACGGACGCGACCGACAGCGCTGAGGAGATCGCCTCGACCATGGGCACGCTGGATCAGGTGATCGAGCGCATGGAGGCCGGGCAGTTCGAGGAGCCGGAGGCCGTGGCCGGGGTCACCGGGGCCCCGGTGCGGCTCGCCGAGGTGCTGGCCCAGCTCAACTGCATGTGGCGGATGACCGTGGTCTGGCAGGGGGACGGTCCTACGCGGAACGCCGGCGGCGCGGCCGTCTCCGCGCTGGCCGTGTGGGACTGCGGACTTGAGGGGTACTGGCTGCGCGAGTTGCCCGCCGAGCCGGTCGTCGACGGTCAGGTGGACGCGAGCAGCGAGCTGAAGGTGCGGCGCACCTCGGCCAAGGAACTCTGGCAGCTGATCACGGATCTACTGCCGGACGGGAGCCAGCTCGCCGCGAAGTCCGCACAAGGGTGAGATTGGTTGGTTGGTCGGTTGGTACTTCGGCGTTCCGTGCCGTTTGAGTCCAGCTGATCACGAGATCCAGGCTCCGCGTATCAATTTGATCATCACGGGGAAAAGATGAGCGACAGTTCCAAGCGCATGGCTAATCCGGAGGACATGGAACACCTGGCCCGACTGCTCGACGGCAGAGGTCAACTGCGGGACAAACTGGACGAGGCATTCACCCGTGCGTCCCACCTGGGCGTATCCGACAAGCTGAGCGCCCTCAAACCCATACGGTCCTGGACCGACGACACGGCGGTCGACCTTCGACGGCGTTCGGCCATTCTGCGAGCGGAGAACGGCGATCCCAGGGCTGCCGCTCTGTACGCGGGTTTCACCGCGGAGGAACTGAAGGGCGCGAACCTTCCGCCTGACGCGATGCTGATCGCGAACGCCTCCGTCGCGAACGGCGACAAGTTCGATACCAAGTGGCTGGAACGGCAGAGGGGCGAGACGCTTTCGGACTGGATCCAGCGCATCAAGTCCGATGCTGTCGCCAAGGTCACGAATGACAAGAACCTCGGAGAAGTCGTCGGGGATTACATCGACATCACAGCGATGGCCTCCACAGTTCCGGGCGCCTTCAAGATGACGGCGGCGGGCACCCTCCAACTGATCAAGTACTTCAAGAGCCTCAAGAATGCCGGCAGTGTCGAATTCCTGAAGGCGCCTGGGACCACCCTTGCCCAGCTCCTGAAGGGGCAGTCGACGTCCCGCCTTATTCCTGCGCAGATCCGATCTCTGGCTGCAACCATCGGGGCACGTACTCCCGCTCCGATCCTCGACGTACTCACCGGAAAGGACAGTCTCGCTGCCCTTTCGGGAAAGCAGTGGGCTTGGGAGGCGAACCTGCTCAAGGTCGGTCAGAACGCCTCCAACTTGAGCAGGGCTACCGGAGCGGGCCGGTTCGGGGCCTTCGCATCCGGAGCCGGGACCGCCCTGCGTACCGCCGGCTGGTGGCGTGCGGCCGGCGTCGGTGGCAGCGCGGTGTCCACGGTGATCGGTGCCGTCGACCTGGTGCAGGAAGGAAACCCCGTCGACGCCTTCAAGCGGGACAAGGCCGGGTACGTGGCGAAGGTCTCTGGCGTGGCTTTCAACGCCTCCCTCACGGCGGCGATGATCGCTCCCAATCCGGTCACGATCGGTGCGGCGGTGGTCACCGGTGCTGTCTATGGTGTCGCAACCATTGTCGACAACTGGGACACCGTCAAGAAGTTCCCCGGGAAGGTCGCGGACGCCGGAGCCTGGGCAGGGGAGAAGATCGGCGAGGGGGCCGGCAAGCTCGCCGACGGCGCGAAGAGCGTCGGCAAGGCCATCGGCGGCTGGTTCGATTAGGCGTGATCCATTGAGCGTGAGATGACTGAGTGTGAGATGACTGTGGCTGAATTCATGTTCGAGCTCGAGCGGTACACGAACACCATTACCTCGCGGGAACAGGCTCGCGTGACCTTTTGGCGTGGCCCTGTAGGGCAGTTGGGCCTCGTGGAACTGATCGTGCCTGCCCTGGAAGTCGTAGAGGTGTCCGAACCCAGGGAGATCATCGGTGCCATGGTGACCGGCGAGAACATTCCGATGTCCTCCTTCAAAAGCATTCGGTACGGTGGGCGGCCCCGCTTGGCCGAAGGGAAGTTGAGCGTGGCGGGGCAGCATGCGTCCTTCACCCGGAAGACCTTGCGGATGAGCAGAGGTGGCCGGGCTCTGAAGATCTGGGCGGTGGGACGGGAGTACCGATACCGGGAGGAAGGAAACCGGCGGCATCATGTGTTGGAACGCCCGGAGTCCCGGATCGTCATGGCCCGTTCCAGCGCGTCAGATCCGAAGAGCATTTCCGGAACGGCTCACGGGGCGGTGGACTCCGTCGACATCAGTCTCGCGACCCTCTTCGAGGGCGTGTACACACGGAACCTGTCGCTTCGTGGTGCGTTGATCTCGGCTCCAGGGCGGTTCTTGGACGGGTTGTCCTCACTCTCTTGAGTCTCTTGAGTCCCTGATCGAGTGCGGTGAGGTCCATCGGCTCCGGTGCTGGGTGGCACTGCTTCCGCTACGGCGGCCCGGCGTCGCGTGAGCGAATCGTGCAGGCCTCATGGCAGACCCGTGGTGAAGGGTGGGGTGGTGGCGCGGGTTGTCCGGCCTGTGGGTGTCGGGTCGGCAACGGATTCGCGCGTGCACAGCAGATGTCGTATCCGTATCGCTGCGCCCAACGGGGAACCGTACGGTCGAAGTTGCACGTGAATAACGTTGTGCCCCGGGCTGTTCACGATCCAGAACGCGCCTTGAGGGGCTTATGTGCGGCTGATACGGTGCCATGGCTTGACACTCACTCCAGCGCTGGCTGATTGGCCGGATCGGGCGGTACGTCCAGCAAGGGGCGTAACGCGCGCATCGCGCATATCACGAGCAAAGTGTCCTATTTAGCATGTAAATTGGCAGAATTTTTCTTGGGTGTACGGGGAGCTGTTGCGTGAAGATCCAAGAGCGTACGGGTGCGGGCGGCGGCCGTTCCTCGATGCCCGCTCAGCCGATGTCCGGTGAGCGGCTCCCGACGCCGCCTCGCGAGCGCAAACCGGCTCTTGCCGCTCTTGCGGTGCTGCTGATCCTGGTCGGTGCGCTGGGCGCGACGATGCTGGTGCTGCGGGCCGGGGACCGGATCGAGGTCGTCAAGGTCACCGGTGACATCCCGGCCGGAGGGTCTGTCACCAAGGCCAACACGGCGTCCGTCCTGGTCGCGGCCGACGACAGCATCCACTACGTCCCGTGGAGCCAGCTGGATGGTCTGATGAAGTTGAAGGCCGTCAGCGCCATCCCCAAGGGCGTCGTCGCCGTGGGCGAGATGTTCGCCGCCGAGACCGGCGTCGCCGCCGGGCAGGCCACTGTCGGGCTCTCCCTGAAAGAGGGGCAGTACCCGACCGGCCTCGAAGCCGGAGACGTTGTTGCCGCTTACCGCGTCGGCAGCACCACAGGCTCCTCGTCCAACACCGGCTCCAGTGACTCGTCCTCTTCGTCCGGCGCCAGCACCAGCCTGATCGTGGACAAGGCGAAGGTCACCTTCGTAAAGCCGCAGGCGAGCAGTGGTGACGTCATAAGCAGCACCAACCTGCCCGTCACCCTCACCGTCGACAGCGCCAAGGCCGCCGAGCTGGCTCAGGCCGCTGCCGCAGGCCAAGTGGCTCTCGTGCTCATCCCCAGCAGCTGAAGGCGGCCCCGGAACCATGGCGCTCATCGTTCTTGCCGCCGACAAGGGGTCACCCGGCGTGACCACCGCCGCCGTCGCGCTCGCGGCGGTCTGGCCTCGGCGTGCGCTGCTCGCCGAGACCGACCCGGCCGGCGGTGACCTCGTCTACCGCAGTGCCGCCGCGCACGGCGGGATGCTCAACCCCAACACCGGCATGCTGTCCATCGCCGCGACCGCCCGGCGCGGGCTTGTTCCCGATCAACTCTGGGACCACGTACAGCCGTTGAGCGGCGGGCTCGAAGTGCTCGTCGGGCTGGGCATCGCCGAGCAGGCTGCCGGGCTCGCGGGGCTCTGGCCCACCCTCGGCAGCGCCTTCGCGCAGCTCGGTGACTCCCCGACCGCGCCTGCCGACGTCATCGCCGACTGCGGACGTATCAGTGGGGACACCCCTGTCGTCGACCTGTTTCCGCACGCCGCGCTCGTGCTGCTCATCTCGCGTACCGAGCCGGAAGCCATCGCCCGTGTGCGTGACCGCGCCGCCGCTCTCTCCACCAAGCTGCACGGCGGTCCGCGCGGCGCCGCCAGTCTCGGCACACCCTTCATCGGGGTCGTCCTCGTCGCCGATCCGAACAACTCGGGCAAGCTGGTCAACCAGGTCAACGACATGCTCGTACACGCGCAGACGGGTGCACGCGTCGTCGGCACGCTCGCCGAAGACCCGGCCGGGGCCGAGCAGTTGGCCGGGCGCAAGCGCGGGCGGCTCGACAAGTCGATGCTCATCCGGTCGGCCCGCAAGGTGACTTCGGACTTGTATCAGCAGTACGGCGCCGCATGGACCGTACCCAGCCAGGCTCAGCAGGGCTATCAGGGCCAGGCTCCCGGTCAGCCCGGTCCCGCCGGTGGTCAACCCGGCCATGCCGGAGCCGGCCGATGACCGCTGTCGACCACTCGCTGGTCAAGCGGTTCCGGCAGGAAGCCGGTGACCGGATCTCCGAGCAGCGTCGGCTCGACCAGGCCTCCAACGTCACGCCGATGTCCGGTGAGGACGAGCGGCAGTACGCGCGGGCCGTCATCGCCCAGATCCTTGAGGACCACGCCCGCACCGAGATCAACGCCGGGCGTACTCCCCTGGATGCCGAGACCGAGGAGCAGTACGCGGCTGCCGTGCACGCCGCGCTCTTCGGCGTCGGGCGCCTGCAGCCGCTGCTCGACAACGTCGACGTCGAGAACATCGACATCAACGGGTACGACCAGGTCTTCGTCGGGTATTCCGATGGGCGCGAGGTTGCCGGTGACCCGGTGGCGGAGTCCGACGAGGAACTCATCGAGTTGATCCAGGTGCTCGGCGCCTACTCCGGGCTCTCCTCCCGGCCCTTCGACTCCGCCAATCCGCAGCTCGACCTGCGGCTGCCGGACGGGTCGCGTCTGTCGGCCGTCATGGACGTGACCCGGCGTCCCGCGCTCTCCATCCGTCGTGCGCGCATGGGGAAGGTCTTCATCTCCGACCTCGTCGGGAACGGCACCGTGACCCCGGAAGTCGCGCACTTCATGGCCTGTGCCGTGCGCGCCCGGAAGAACATCATGATCGCGGGTGCCACCAACGCCGGTAAGACGACGTTGCTTCGGGCCCTCGCCAACGAGATCCCGCCGCACGAACGTCTCATCACCGTCGAGCGTGCGCTGGAGCTGGGACTCGACCAGTTTCCCGAACTCCACCCCAACGTCGTGGCGTTCGAGGAGCGACTGCCCAACTCCGAGGGCCAGGGCATGATTTCGATGGCCGAGCTGGTGCGGCGGTCACTGCGTATGAACCCCTCGCGCGTCATCGTCGGTGAGGTGCTCGGCGACGAGATCGTGACGATGCTCAACGCGATGTCGCAGGGCAACGACGGTTCGCTCTCCACGATCCACGCGAACAGCTCGCACGAGGTCTTCAACCGTATTTCCACGTACGCGCTCCAGGCGAAGGAACGGCTGCCCATCGAGGCCAGCCAGATGCTGGTCGCGGGCGCGGTGAACTTCGTCGTCTTCATTCAGCGGCGCAACAACTACCAGACGGGCGGCCGGCTCCAGCGCATGGTGACGTCTGTCCGCGAGGTCAACGGCGTGGACGGCCGTGTGCTGTCCAGCGAGGTCTTCGCCGAGACCCCGGACGGCCGCATCGTGCCGCACGCGCCCCTCTCCTGCCTCGACGATCTGGTCGCGCACGGGTACAGGCTGCCCGGCGGGAACTGGGGGTGACCATGATCATGACGACAACCAGTGATGCCTCGGCGTACGGGGACATGCACGGGGATACCTACTCCGCGGCTGTCGGTTCGCTCGGCTCCATGGGCGGACTGTTCTCCATCGAGGTCCTGTACTCGCTCGGGGCCGGTATCGCCGTCGGCGGCGGGCTCGCGCTGCTCGCGGTCGCGATCCGCGGGCTGCCGGTCAAGCCGGAGCACGAGAAGCAGAAGGCCACCGAGCGCGCCAACGAACTCATCCGGTTCGCCGGGCAGCGCGGTTCGCTCGCCGCCCTCGTCGGACTCGCGGTGCTGGTGCTCACCCGGTGGGCGGTGGCCGGTATCGCGGCCGGCGTCCTCGTCTTCTTCTGGGACCGTCTCTTCGGCGGCGCGGCGGAGGAACGGGCCGGCATGCGGCGCGTGGAGGCCCTCGCCTCCTGGACTGAGTCGCTGCGCGACACGATCGCCGGTGCGGTAGGCCTGGAACAGGCGATCCCGGCGTCGGCGCGCGCGGCGGCACCGGTACTGCGTCCGCATCTGGACGCGATGGTCGACCGGCTCCGCTCCCGCACCCCGCTCCCCGAGGCGCTCCAGCAGCTCGCCGACGAGATCAACGACGCGTCCGCCGACATCATCGTCGCGGCGCTCATCCTCAACTCGCGGCTGCGCGGCCCGGGTCTGCGCCAAGTCCTGGGCGCGCTCGCGAAGTCGGCACGCGAGGAGGTCGACATGCGTCAGCGGGTCATGGCGCAGCGGTCGTCGACTCGCCGGTCCGTACAGATCGTTGTCGTGGTGTCGGTCGGCTTCGTCCTCGGACTCGCCATCTTCAACCGGGAGTTCGTGGAGCCGTACGGAACGCCGATCGGACAGCTCGTACTCGCCTGTGTCTGCGGCCTGTTCGCGCTCGGCTTCTGGTGGCTGCGCAAGCTGTCGACCATCGAGACACCCGAACGCTTCCTGGTCCGGGACGATCCGTCGGTGCAGTTCGTACGGCCGTCCACGACGCCGGCCCAAGGAACGCAAGGACCGGCGCCGTACGGGGCTGAAGAGGGGGTACGTCGATGAACGACCTGACCATGCCGGTGGTGGTCGGCGCCGTACTGGGCCTCGGCATCTACGTGCTCGTACGGGCGTTGATGCCGTCGAAGCGGAGTGCGGTCTCGCAGGTGGCACGCGTCGACGCGATGCGGGCGCGGGGGGCGGCGTACGAGTCGGCCCATCGGACGCAGGACGCCGGCCGGATCGGCTCGTTCCGCGCCCAAGTGGGCGTCCGGGTCTCGGACTTCTACTTCCAGCAGGGTTGGGAGCAGCGCTCGCTGCGGGCCGACCTGGCCGTCCTGGACCGGAGTTGGGAGAACTTCCTCGCGACGAAGGTGCTGCTGGGGGCGGCCGGTCTGTTCTTCGGCCCGTTCCTCTTCGTCATCGTCCTGACGCTGGGCATCGGCAGGAGCCCGGCCATCCCCGTCTGGATGGCGCTGCTCTTCGCAGTGGTCTTCTTCTTCCTGCCCGACCTGGAGGTACGACGGGACGCCGCCGACAAGCGACGTGACCTGCGGCGCGTGATCGGGGCGTACCTCGACCTGGTGTCGATGAGCCTGGCCGGCGGCCGGGGTCTGCCGGAGGCGCTGATGGCGGCGGCGGAGGTGTCGGACGGCTGGGCAACCCAGCGCATCCGCAACGCCCTCGCGGACGCCCGTATCACCGGCACCAGCCAGTGGCAGGCGCTCGGTTCACTGGGTGAGGAACTGGGCGTCGAGGAACTCAAGGACCTCTCCGCCTCCCTCGCCCTGGTCGCGGACGACGGCGCGAAGGTGCGCGAGTCGCTCGCCTCCCGCGCGGAGACAATGCGGCACCGCGAACTGGCGGAGATCGAGGGCAGCGCGGGCGAGAAGTCGCAGTCGATGCTCGTGGCGCAACTGCTGCTGTGCGCGGGGTTCCTGGTGTTCCTGATCTATCCGGCGGCGATGCGTGTGTTCCAGGTCTGAGTCGTCTCCCGTTTCCAGTACTGCCCATCCCCAAGATTTGTTTTGAGAGGACAACTCACCATGAACGGACGGAACTTCCGCACCGGGATCCCGGCAATGGACTTCCTGGTCACCTTCCTGCAGGCCCGCGTGCAGCGCGCCCGCTCCGGTGAACTGGACCGCGGTGCGTCCGCGGTCGAGTGGGTCATCATCTCCGCGGTCGTCGTGGCGATCGTCGGCGTGGTCGCCGCGATCATCAACACCGCGCTGAGCGACGGCGCCAACAAGGTCGGCGACTGCATCAAGGGCGCCAAGGCAAGCGGCACCTGCTGATCGCACGTACGAAAACGGGGTGTACGGGGTCGAGTTGACGGGGTTGCTCGTGGGTGGTGCAGGCAGATGGGTACGCCGCAGGGTGGAGGCCGCACGGAAGTCGGCGTCCGCCCGCGGTGATGCCGGGACGGGCGGGAGCCTGGACTCCGGCTCCGGCGTTTCCGGTTCCCGCACGTCCGACTCCGGCATGACCGCGATCGAGTTCGTGCTGCTGACGCCCGTACTCTTCTTCATGATTTTCGCGACGGTGCAGTTCGCGCTGTACTTCTTCGCGGACCACGTGGCCCAGGCGGCGGCCCAGGCCGGCGCCCGCAAGGCCCGCGCCATGGCGCACGACCAGCCGGGCGCATGGCGGGGCGAGGCGCAGGACGTGGTGGACAGCTACATCCAGCAACTGGGCCCGACCCTGGTCCTGTCTCCGAACGTGACGATGCTCCAGCCGGAGCAGAACACGGTGGGCGTGGAGATCACGGCACGGGTGCCCACGGTCTTCCCGGGCTTCGATCTGACGGTGCACGCGCAGTCAGTGGGGCCCGTGGAGCGGTTCGTGCGGGAGGGGGAGAACTGATGAACTCGCCTTCCGGCGCGCGGAGTTGCGGCGTGCGAAATTACGGTGACCGGGGCCTGTCCACCATCGAGGTGGTGATCCTCGCCCCGGTGATGATCATGTTCATCCTGGTGCTGGTGGCCTTCGGGCAACTGGTCGACGGACGTGGGGCACTTGACGGGGCGGCGCGGGACGCGGCCCGGGCCGGGTCGATCCAGAAGGACCACGGGACGGCGATGGCGGAGGCCAGGAAGGCGGCCGAGGCCGATCTGACGGACGTCTGCTCGGGCCCGGTCACCGTCACCCAGACCAGTGCGGGCTTCGAGCCCGACACCATCTTCTCGGTCGAGGTGAGCTGCGAGGTGCGGGGCCTGGCGATGCTCGGCCTTGACATCCCGACGACGCTGACGGCGACCTTCAGCTCACCGCTGGACCCGTTCCGGAGGACAGTGTGACGCTGAGACCGAGGGTGCCCTCTGCCGTACGAGACTGGTCCGAGCGTCGGTTGACCCACCTCGACGACCGAGGATCGGGCGCGGGCGCGGTGATCATCTTCGCCCTCCTCTTCCTCTCCCTCTCCGCCTTCGTGATCGACGGCGGCATGTCCATCTCGAAGCGGGAACGGGCGGCGGACATCGCAGAACAGGCGGCGCGTTACGCCGCCCAGGACATCGACCTCGAAGCCCTCTACGGCAACGCGGCGGGCGGCGCCCCGATCAACTTCCAGAACTGCGACGCGAGAGTGAAGGCCTTCGCCCAGGAAATGGGCATGTCCGCCGCGGACACGGGCGCGTCCCACTGCGTGGCGGCGAACGCCGACGAGGTGCAGGTCGAGGTGCAGTTGACGTACTCGCCGGTGTTCACGGGGCTCTTCTACGGCGGGGATGTGACGGTACGGGGGGAGGCGGTGGCGGAGAACGAGGTCGGGTGAGTCGGGCGGGGCAAGTCGGCCGCCGTTCACATCGCTCGGGCTCGTTTGTCGCCGTCGCTCATCCGCTTGGACTCGAAGCCACGGAACCGTAGTTGTGCCCAGGTTCTTCGTAAATGTTGATCACTGAATGCATGAACACATCACTAGGAGATGCCATGCGGAAGAATCGAGTGGTTCAAGGCGCCGTCGCGGTAGCCGGAGCCGTCGCCCTTGTCGTTGGCGCGACGGGCTCTGCCAGTGCGGCCGACACCACGCTGAAACTGAATCGCGGCGGGCACACCATCGGCACGATGACCCACCTCGACCCCGACCCCGACACCTTCCGCGTATGCGACACGCGAGCCGACGGACACGGTGTCACCGGCAAGCTCTACATGTACGTGGCCGGGTGGCAGCTGAAGGAGACCAAGGCTGATGGTGGCGATGCCGGCTGCGACTACTTCGACTACAACGTCGTCCCGTACGCGGGTAAGTACCTGATGAAGCTGTGCTGGAACGGCCCCGGTGAGGTCTGCGTCCAGAAGGAGTTCACGGAGGACTGAGTCGGCCAGGGGGATGGCGCCCCTCGGCAGCGCGGCGGCTGTCTCGCGCGGAGCAGATCGTGGTCAGACGGCTGAGCGTGAAGTGTCGTACGTGTCGTCCCTGAGCGTCCCGATGAACGCGGTGAAGGCCCGGGCCGGGAACGAGAGCGTGCCATGGCCCGGGTCTTTGGAGTCGCGTACGGCGATGCGGGTGGGGAGTTCGGCTATCTCCACGCAGGTGTTGCCCTCGGCGCCGCCGGAGAAGGTGGACTTCTGCCAGTTCAGGGACTGGGTCATGGGGCGTGCCTCACAGTTCCTTCGACAGCCGTTGGATGAAATCCCGGGACGCTGTGGGGTCCAGCGTCGCCTCCTCCATCTTACGGAAAAGTGTTCGAAGCGTCCTCAGTTGAGGTTCCACGTCGATGAACGCGGTGTCGGATGCGCCGTCCCGGAACCCAGTGTCGAGCTGGGGCACCTGACCACCCATGTACATCATCGAGGCGCCTGCGCCGCCGAAGCCGTCCTGGTCGGTGGGGATTACGCGCACGGTCACGTGCCCTTGCTCGATCTGCTCCAAGATCTGCCGGAGTTGAGCACGGGAGACCTGGCGGTCGGCCACACGGATGCGTAGGGCGAACTCGTGGACGATCGTCTCGTACGGGGTGGGGCTGTCGCCCTCGACGACTCTGCGCCGCCTCATGCGGTGCTCCACCCGGGGCGCCAACTCACTCTCGGGCAGCTCCGGGCGCATGTACCCGAAGACGGCGCGGGCGTAGTCCGGGGTCTGGAGGAGTCCGGGAACCTGGGTGACGACGACTTCGCGCAGGAAGGTTGCGTGGTGCTCGGCCTCGGCCACGTCCAGATTCACCTGGGGCAGAACACCTCGGTACTCGTCCCACCAGCCACGCGCCCGGTCGCCGGTCATTGCGGCCAAGGAGTCGATCAACGCTGTATCTGTGCAGCCGTAGTGGGCCGCCAGTCGGCGGATGCGGTCCGCGCTGACGCCTGCGATGCCCGCCTCCATTTGACTCATTTGGGCCGAAGTCGAGTTCAGGAATGCTGCCACTTCCCGGGCTTTCAACCCTGCGGCCTCACGCAGCCTGCGTAGTTCTGTCCCCAGGCGCACCTGTCGCGCGGTGGGGTGGCTCCTTGGTGCCACGCACTCTCCCATTCTCAACAGCCTGAAGAAATGCCACGTTCGGGTGCCAGGATACGACAAAAGGTTGCGCGGGCAGAAAATAGTGCCCTACCTTCAGTGATGCGACGCACGCACTGCGGAACCACCGGGACCCCGGAAGCGCACCGCCCCGTCCTGCCACGACGGCTGCGGCATGCCACCGCCCGCATTCCCAGCGACCAGTCAACTCCCCTCCCCCTCAACGGAGTTCACGCATGCCCGAAACCGAAGGAAACGCCCCCGCCGTCAACGCACCCTGGGAGTACGTCCTCCACATCCCCCACGACCTCCGCGCCGTCACCGTCTGCCGTCGTACCGTCCGCCTCATCCTCACGATGCACGGCCTGATCCGCCTCACCGACGTCGCCGAACTCCTCGCAACGGAGCTGGTCTCCAACGCCGTACGCCACACCAAGGGCCGGGTAGCCCTGCGCCTGCGCATGCGGGCCGGCGTACTGCGCGTCGGAGCGTGGGATGCCGATCCCGAACCGCCCCAACCGCCTCCCTCGGCAGAGGAGTTGACGCAACTCGCGCACAGGGAGGAGGGGTGCGGCCTCGCCCTGGTCGGTTCGTGCGCAGACCTCTGGGGCTGGCAGCCGCTGAGCAGGAGCGGCGTCAAGGGCAAGTACGTGTGGGGTGACCTCGTGGCGGCCTGACTCGTTTATCGCACCGAACGGAAGATGGAAAGGAGAGCGGATGGTCGGCTCGTCGCATGAGGGCCTGCACCGGATCTGCCAGAAGGACCCGGCGGGTTTCACACGCACCCTTCAGCGCGTACTGCACATTCCCATCCCCGAGCCGCGTGAATTCGCGGTGCTGAACGCGGATCTGACCGAGATCGAGCCGATCGAGCGACGCGTGGACACGTTGCTGAGGGCGGAGACGGACGAGGGTACGTACCTCTTGGTCGTCGAATCGCAGGGAAAACTGGACGAGAGGAAACGGAGCAGTTGGGCGTACTACCTCAGCTACCTGTACGCGAAGTACCGTTGGGAGCCAGTGCTGATCGTCCTGACCCAGAGCAGGTCCACGGCTCGGTGGGCGGCGAAGCCGATCCGTCTGGGCCTGCCCGGCTGGCACTCGCTCACCGTGCGGCCGCTCGTACTGAGCCCGGAGAACGTGCCGCTCATCGCAGACCGAGCCGAGGCCGAACGGGACGTGTTCCTCGCAGCGTTCTCAGCGATGACGCATGGTAAGGGTCCAGGTGCCGCTGCCATACTGAAACCGCTGGCGGCAGCACTGGAGAACACTGATCCCGAAGGCGCGGGGATGCTCGCGCAGTTCGTCGAGTCATGCTTGGGCGATGCCCACGCCAAGAAGATCTGGAAGGAACTGATGATGCCGGTCAACTACTTCTTCCGCCACGAGGTCGCCGAGAAGGTCCGAGAAGAGGGCCGCGAAGAGGGCCGCGAAGAAGGCATCGAGAAGGAACGCGCGTCGATGATCCTCCACATCCTCAAGTGGCGCGGCATCACCGTTCCGGACTCCGTGCGGGACCGAGTGGAGGCCTGTTCCGACCTGGGGCAGCTCGAAATCTGGGCCAGGCGGGCAGTCGACGCGACGGACGCGGAGGACCTGTTCGCCGACCGCACGGGCTGACTCACCGCACGGGCTGACCCGTCCCGCCCGCCACGACTCGGCTCACGTCACCGGTTGACCGACTGGATCTCCTGGACGTCGATGCCCTGCGTCGTATCGAACGTGCCGTTCGGGAGGTCGCCCCCGGTGCCGTCGCTGCCCTGCCAGGTGATCTGCCAGGTGACGGAGGCCTTCAGCTGGTACGGGCTGCCATCGGTGGCGCGGAGGTACGTGATCCCGCACGGCGGGGCCTCGGACGCCTTGCCCGCTGTGTACGGCGTACCGATCGAGCCGTCGTCGTTGATCGTGCAGTCGCCCGAGGCCGGGTAGACGGTGGCGTCGGGCGTGCCCGGGTCCAGGTGGAGGGCGACCGGCTTGGCCGTCGTCTCCGCCCACAGGCCCGTGTTGGGGAGCTCGGCGCGCACCTTGACCTCCTGGAAGGTGCCCTTGTCCAGCCAGACCCAGGTGGGCAGGTTGACGGTGGACCTGGCCGTCGGGCGGAGTTCGATCTCGGTGCCAGGGACCTCGACCTTGTTGTAGGCGTACTCGGCGAGGATCTTCGGCGTGGGCGCGTTCGGCACGGCGGGGATCTCGCCCGCGTTCTGCCAGAACATGACACGGTCGCAACCCCAGGAATCAGGGTCCGCGGTGTCAGGTGCGACACCGCGCCAGAAGTAGCCCTCCTTGCCGAGGTTGTAGTCGTCGTAGCCGCTCGCGCTCGAGAAGGAGTCGTCGTTCCAGTTGGTGGCGTCCTTGCTGTCCCTGTAGTGGTCGGTCCACAACTTCACGCCACCCCAGGACACATGGGGACTGACGTATCCCAGGCCCACCGTCTCCGAGAACTCCTTGAGCTGCTCCGGCGTGAACACGGGTTCGTACCAGCAGGGCGGGGGCTTCCAGTTGACGTCCGTCGACGAGATGCTGCCCCGCTTGCCGCCAGTCGGGCCGCTGACCTGGGTGACCTTGATGTTGCTGTACGAGGCGGAGGCGAACACGTTCTTGCCTTCGGCGCCGCCCGACGGTGTGGTCGTCTTGCCCGGAATCGTGTTCGCGTGTGCGGTGCCGCCGCTCCAGAGCGTCAGGGCTACGGCAGCGGCTGCTGTCAGACGCAGGGAGGGCATGGGCAGTGTCGTCACCGGCACTCCTGCACCTTGCCCTTGACCTCGACGACCTGAGCCTTCCACACCTGGGAGGAGCCGGACGGAGGGAGCATGAGCAGGCTGTACTTCAAGTAGCTGTCCAGGTTTTCCTCGGTGCGGATGACCTTCCCGCTCTTGATCTCCTTGCTGTAGAACTTGGCCTGGTTCTCACAGAAGGTGACAAGGACCCGCTTGCCCCCACTGAGCGTGGTGACGTCGGAGCTGTGGTATCTGTCGGTCCCGGTGGGGGTCCAGCCTCCCTTTACCCAGGCCTGGATCTGGGATTTGGCGTACTGCGCGGCCTGGTCGCCCGAGTAGTACTGGTACGCCGGGTCGTCAGGGTCCTGCTTGACGATGCCGTGGGCCAGCGCCCGGATGTAGTTCTCCGCGTCGGCGAGCGCAGCCGCGTGTTTCGCATCGGACGGCGCATCGAAGTCGAAGACCAGCTTCACGTCCGCCGGCACGCTGAGGTCCGGGGCCCCCGCGTCTCCCTCAGTGGTCGCCGAAGCCGAAGCCGAAGGACTACTCGCCCCCGAATCCGCCCCCTTGATGTCGTCCGGCGTCGAATCATCGCCACCCCCGCCGCATCCGGTGAGCAGAAGGGCCGCTGTCGCGGTGAGCGTGGTGACGGTGATGGACAGGGCGCGGCGGGCCACGGTTGATCTCCCCCGGAGTCAGAACTGATGCGTGCTGATGCGTGTGTACTGCAGAGAACGAAGCTATCAGGGGTGCGTAGAGGGCATTTGTGTGCCGCCAGGGGGTTGTGTGGGGACCGTGAGGAGTGTGTCGTGGCGGTTGCGAACGGTACGTGTGCCGGGCGCCGTCGGTACCGGCATCGATACCAGGCACCCGGACCCGCCCTCCGTACAAGGCACCCGTACCCGGCATCCGTACCCGACTCGGACCGGGCGCCACCGACCCTCCACGCCCGAAATAAGATCCGGATAGGCTCAGCACACCCCCACATCTCCCTGCCACCCCACACGACACGAACCCAGGACACCCGCCATGCCGCGACGCAGCACTTCAAGCCGGACGGGAAGCTCGTCGGGAGACCCGTCGGGGCCCAGGAACCGTACGCCGCAGCCCCTGCCGAGGCGGCGGCGCAGTTTCGGTGACTTCGTCAAGGCGTTCTTCGCGTTCGTCGCCCTCGCCGGTCTGCTCCTCGGGGTGCCCTACGCGCTCGCCGTGTTCGTCGGCTGGCCGTTCCCGAACGGGTCGCCTTCCCTGGACTGGCTGCAGGAAGAGATCACGGTCAAGACGTTCACCGGCGTCCTCGGCGTCATCGTGTGGATCGCCTGGGCCCAGTTCACCGCGTGTGTGCTCGTCGAGGTGAAGGCCGCGCTGTCCGGCGTCGGGATGCCGGGGCGGGTGCCCGGGGCCGGGCCGAGTCAGCTGCTCGCACGGCAGCTCGTCGCCGCGCTGCTGCTGGTCGGAGCCACGGCCGCCTCCCTCACCCCTGGCCTCTCGCAGCTCGGGAACAGCTACGACGACAACCAGAGGGGCACCGTCGCCTCCGCCCAGGCCACGCCCGGCGGTTCACTGAGCGGGATGTTCGCGCAGCAGCAGGAGCAGGCGGCCAGTACCGCCGCCGCGCTCGGGAAGCAGGCCGCCGATGCCGCGAGTCACGCGGAGGCCGGGGGGCCGTCGGCCAAGGCCGAGGACACCAAGTACTACCGGATTCAGCCTCCCGAGGGGCGTCACCACGACTCCCTCTGGGAGATAGCTGAGCGGCACCTCGGCGACGGGCGCCGGTACGGCGAGATCTACCAGCTCAACAAGGACCGTGTGCAGCCGGACGGTTCGCGGCTCTCCGAGGCCAGTCTGATCCGCCCCGGCTGGATCATGCAGATGCCCGGCGACGCCCGCGGCGGCGACCTCGTCGAGATGCCCAGTACCGGCGCGGGCGGCGCGGGCACGAGCACCTCCGCTTCCGACAGCGGTGCCACCGTCTCCCCGCAGGTCGCGCAGCAGATCAACCAGTACGCCCAGACCGGCGACCACGCTCAGCGGGCCGGCGGCGGTCAGCAGGGCGGCACCGCCTCCCTCGACACCAACACCACCCGCATCAGCCTCTCCGACCGGCGCGCCGCAACCGGCTCCCAGGCCGCCCCCGCCGTACAGCACGAGCAGCACGCCGCCCCGGAGACCGCGACCTCCGCCGAATCCGACGCCGGTTTCTCCTTCGGCCTTCCCGAAGCCCTCGTCGGCGCGCCCCTCCTCGCCGCCGGTCTCCTCGGTGCCCTCGGGCGTCGGCGCAGGCAGGCGCTGTGGCAGTCGGCGCTCGGTGCGCTCGGCGGGCGGCGCGGTATGGAGCCGCCCACGCCGACCGGTGACGCCGCCGACGCCCAGGACGCGCTCCTCGTCGGCGCCGACCCCGAAGGCGTACGCCTGCTCGACCGGGCGCTGCGCGGCCTCGCCGCCTCCCTCGCCGGGGAGTCCCGCCCGCTCCCCACCGTCTACGCCGCCTGGCTCAGCAACGGTGACCTGCACCTCCAGCTCGCCCAGCCCGCCGGGAGGCCCCCGGCCCCGTGGCAGCTCGGCCAGGACCAGACGTTCTGGCTGCTGTCCCGGACCGATGCCGAGCGCTACGAGGATGTCGACACCGCCGCTCCCTACCCGGGCCTCGTCAGCCTCGGGACCATGGACGACTCACGCCTGCTGCTCAACCTGGAGTCCGTGCCGGGCATCGTCTCGCTGAGCGGGAGCGAGTCCGACCGGGCCGCCGTGTTCGCGTCCGTCGCCGCCGAGTTGGCCACCAACGGGTGGTCGGACCGGATGACCATCACCCTCGTCGGGTTCGGCCAGGACCTCACCCCCCTCGCCCCCAACCGGCTGCGCCACCTCGACGACATCGAGGCCCTCGTCGAGACGATGGAGGCCGAGACCCGGCAGCGGCGCGGTGCGCTGGGTGCGGCCGGCCACGACTCCGTACTCACCGGACGCACCGGGCCCGCCCAGCACACCCGTTGGGCCCCGCACCTCGTGCTCCTCGCCGCCGAACCCTCCGCCGACGACGCCGTCAAGCTCGCCGAACTCGCCTCCGACGCAAGCCGGTTGGGCATCGGATACCTCGTCGGCACCGAGAGCGGTGATCTGCCCGGCGCCGCCTGGGAGTTGGAGATCACCAGCGAGGGCAAGCTCCTCGCGCCCCTCCTCGGGCTCGAACTCGACGCCCAGCTACTGCCGTTGGACCTGCAGCGGGCGGTCGTCGAGCTGTTCGTCAGCGCCGACCCCGACGGCACTCCGGACGGCCCGACGAACACACCGCCCTTCCTCGTCGACATCAGCGAGCAGGGACGGCCGGCGGTGTACGCCCGGCTCGTGGGCCCGTACGAGATCATCGGCCTCGACACCCCTGACGGGGAACGCAGCCCGCTCCAACACGAGGCGCTCGCACTGCTGTTGCTGCACCGCGAGGGTGTGCACCCGCGGGTGCTCGCCTCCGCGCTCTGGCCGCGCGGTGTCACCGACGACGTCCGTGAGGCGCTTCTCGACCGGCTGCGCGTCTGGCTCGGCACCGACCCCGACGGCACCCCCCGCCTCGCCACCGACGCCAACGGGCGGCTCACGCTCGCCAAGTCGGTCGTGTCCGACCTCGATGTGCTGCGCTCCCTCTACCACGAGGCCACGCAGGGCAAGGGCGTCGACAGCCGGGTCGTCCGCGGGCGGCTCCTCACCGACGCGCTGGTGCTGGTGCGCGGGCCGCTGCTCGCCGACCGTCCCGAGGGTCGCTACGGCTGGCTCACGCACGAGATCATCGACGCCCAACTCCCGCTCCTGGTCGCGGACATCGGGCTCGCGCTCGCCGAGTTCCACCTGGTGAAGAACCGTGCCGAGCGGGCCATCGAGGCGCTCACCGCCGCCCTCAACTCCGCCCCCGGCGACGAGCGGCTGTGGCACGAACTCCTGCGCGCCACACACTCCACCGGCGACACGGACAAGCTCCAGCAGGTCGCCGCCGACCTGATCCGCCGCAGCGGTGCGCGCGGACTGCCGCCCCGCACCGAGGCCCTCCTCGACGAACTGCTGCCGACGTGGCGCGACGGCACAGCGGCAGTGGGATGAGCATCGACATCGACCAGCTGCTCGTCGTGGTCGCCGCGCTGTGGGGCGCGGCGGCCGGGACGCTCGTACCCCGCGCCGCCTACCGTTTCTCCGTCCAGCCGGAGGAGCCCTGGCAGGACAGGTGTCCGCAGGGGCACCCCCTGGGTGGCTGGCTCGGCCTGGCGCGCTGCGCGACCTGCGCCGGAGGTGAGCCCGCCCCGGACGCGGGGTACCTCGCCGCGGACGCGACAGCACCCTCGTACGGCCGAAGTCAGTCGTCCTACGGCCCCAGCACTCCCCTCCTCGCCCTCGCCACCGCGCTCGTCTGTGCCGCGCTCGCCGCCGCGACCGGTACCCGGCCCGAGCTCGGGGCCTGGCTGCTGCTCGCGCCCGTCGGGGTGCTGCTCGCGGTCGTGGACTTCCGGGTGCAGCGGCTGCCCGACCCGCTGACCCTCCCGCTGGCCGCCGCCGCCCTCGTCCTGCTGGGCGGGGCCGCCCTGCTGCCCGAACACGCCGGTGACTGGCCCACCGCCCTGCTGGGCGCCCTGGTGCTCGGGGGCGCGTACTTCGTGCTCTTCCTCATCAGCCCCAACGGCATGGGCTTCGGCGATGTGAAACTCGCCCTCGGACTCGGGGCCGTCCTGGGCTGGTACGGCTGGGGGAGTGTCGTACTCGGCACCTTCGCCGGGTTCCTGTTCGGAGGCCTGTACGGGCTCGGGCTCGTCATCGCGCGGCGGGCCGGTCGCCGTACGTCGATCCCGTTCGGGCCGTTCCTGATCGCGGGCGCGTTCGTCGGGCTGCTGATCGGGGCGTACGCGGCCTGACGTGAGGCGTGGCGGGACGCTGACGTGAGGCGGGTCAGGGCACTGACGTAGGCTGGAACGGTCCGCCCCACGCCTTCCGAAGGGACGCCCGGTGACCGAGAACGCCGACCATCTGTCGTTTGATGTCACAGCCGTCCTCGAACGTGCGGCGGCAGGTGAGCGGATCACCCCCGAAGAGGCGCTCCACCTCTACCGCGACGCCCCGCTGCACGCCCTCGGCTCCGCCGCCGACGCCGTACGCCGCCGCCGTTACGCGGGTACGGAGCACATCGCGACGTACATCATCGAGCGCAACATCAACTACACGAACGTGTGCGTCACGGCGTGCAAGTTCTGCGCCTTCTACGCCGCTCCCAAGGACACGGCCAAGGGCTGGACCCGGGACCTGGAAGACATCCTGCGGCGCTGCGCGGAGACCGTCGAACTCGGCGGCACGCAGATCATGTTCCAGGGCGGCCACCACCCGGACTACGGCGTCGAGTACTACGAGAAGCACTTCGCCGCGATCAAGGCCGAGTTCCCGCAGCTCGTCATCCACAGCCTGGGTGCGAGCGAGGTCGAGCACATGGCCCGGATCTCGAAGGTGTCGGTCGAGGAGGCGATCACCCGTATCCACGAGGCCGGTCTCGACTCCTTCGCCGGCGCCGGCGCGGAACTCCTCCCCGAGCGCCCCCGCAAGGCCATCGCGCCCCTCAAGGAGTCCGGCGAACGCTGGCTGGAGATCATGGAGACCGCGCACGGGCTGGGCGTCGAATCGACGTCCACCATGCTCATGGGCACCGGCGAGACCAACGCCGAGCGCATCGAGCACCTGCGGATGATCCGTGACGTACAGGACCGGACGGGCGGCTTCCGCGCCTTCATCCCGTACACCTACCAGCCCGAGAACAACCACCTCAAGGGCCGTACGCACGCCACGATCTTCGAGTACCTGCGCATGATCGCCATCGCCCGCCTCTTCATGGACAACATCGCCCACATCCAGGGCTCCTGGCTCACCACGGGCAAGGAGGCCGGCCAGCTGTCCCTGCACTACGGCGCGGACGACCTCGGCTCGATCATGCTGGAGGAGAACGTCGTCTCCGCGGCGGGCGCCAAGCACCGCTCCAACCGCATGGAGATCATCGACCTGATCCGCAGGGCCGGCCGCGTCCCCGCCCAGCGGACCACGACGTACGAGCACATCGTCGTCCACGACGACCCGGCGAACGACCCGGTCGACGAGCGCGTCATGTCCCACATCTCGTCCACCGCGATCGAGGGCGGCACGGCCCACCCCGAGCTGAAGCTCCTCGCCAGCAACTGACCGACAGATCATCCGTCCGTCCGCCCATCCATCCAACCGACCAACTGGCCTTCCTGTGCTGACGATTCATGCTGCCGACGAGGTCCGCGTCGGCTGGGACGAAGAGCCTCTGAAGGACGCCGCCGTCGCCGTCGACGGCAACCGGGTCGCCGCCGTGGGCCCGGTCGCCGAGGTGACGGAGCGGTTCCCGGGGGCGCGGGTGCGGCGCTGGCCCGGCGTCCTGGGCCCCGGGCTCGTCCACGAGGGCCCGCTCCCGGACGCCCCGTCCCCACGTGAACGCGTGCACGCCGTGCTCAAGGGGGGTGCGGTGGCGGTGCTGGAGGAGTACGTCACCTCACCCGAACTGCGGTCGGCCGCCGAACGCAACGAGGTCGTCGTACTGGCGCGGACACTGACGCGGACGCGGACGCGGATTCCGGTGATCGTCGAGGGCGAGCGGGCCGACCTGGCGGTATTCGACGAGGGCGGGCTGTGTCTGGCCACGGTGTGCGCGGGACGACTGGTTCACCGACGCCGGTGAGTTGTCGTTTTTCGGGGGCGCGGGGAACTGCGCGACAAGCCCACACACACCTGCACCCGACAAACAACAGATCCCACCCCTCTCACCCTGAAAACGCCACCCCGAACGCCCCCGCATCCTGAGAAACCCCACTGCAATTTGTTGCCGCGTCATCAGCCGAGGAAACCCCCTCCTCGCACTCCTGATCCCGAAATGTCGACCACATCGACACCCACGCAATCCCCTTCTCCTCCGCGAACGTCCGCACCTCTGCCGCGTCCGCCAAGGAGAACGTCTCATTGTCGACGTCATTCACCCCGATCATCGACGTCAACGCCATGCCCTGCCACGCCCCCGCCTCCGACAGCCCGAATATGTCGGCGAGTTGATCGTGTGTCGCGGCGGCCGAGGCGAGTGCGTAGTCGCCCATGTCGCCGGTGTGCTCGCTGCTGTAGTTCATCGTCATGATGTTGACCGTGGACACCTGCACGGAGTTGTTGTTCGCCGAGTCGAGCAGGGCCACGCTGTCGTCGTCGAGGCCGGTCGGCATGACGGGCAGGGTGAAGGAGACGCTCAGGTCGGTGCGTTCCTTCTGCAGCAGGGCGATCGCCTTCGAACGCAGCTCGACGGAGGCGGAGTCGGTGAGGGTGTCGCCCTCGACGTCGAAGTCGGCCTGGGTCGAACCGGCGGCGTCCAACGCGGCGCCGTAGGCCTTGGCCAGGGCGGACGCGCTGTCGCAGACCTCGGCCAGCTCCTTGCCGGAGGCGCCGCCGAAGGACACACGCACCGAGCCGCCGGTCCCCGTGAGCTTCGCTATGCGGGACTTGACGGCCGAGTCGCCGATGGCCGTCGTACCGTTCCACTTCGGCGTACACGTCGTACCGTCCGAGATCACGAACGCCAGGTTGTACGCCGTCGGTGAGCCGGCGCTGTCGTTGGCGTTCGCGTCGGTGGCGCTGACGTACGGGGCGAACTCGGTCGTCGAGGAGGTGCTCGCGGAGGGCGAGACGCTTGGCGAGACCTGTCCGGAAGGGGCCTCGGACGCGGCGTCGGAGCCGCTGTCCGTGTCGCTGTCCGAGCCGGACGAGCACCCGACGCAGGTCAGTGCCACCAGACATGTGAATCCGGCGGCCGACCTCAGAAAACGCCTCATCGCGCACGCACCCGCTCTCGTGATTTCTGTCTCAGTGATGTCTGAGTGATATCTGTCTCAGGATGGAAACAAAGTGTGTTTCCCAAGTGGATCCGAAGTGGAAAGGTCTCACACGAGCCTGTCCTTCATGAGGACAGTGGACACACAGCGGGCTCATGGACAGCGCGCCGTGAAGGGCACGAATGGGGCAAGCAAGCAGGACAATCAACTCCTTTCCATTGAGGGTGGGTTGCGCAGGCTTCCGGGGAATCTCTCAGAAGATGCACAGGTTAAGGAGTTTCTCATGGGCGTCTCACATGAGAACCAGAGTTTCGGTCACATAAAGGCCTCCTAATGTCCGGGGAATGCATTCCGAGCCTGACATCGAAAACCGTGCCGCCGGCCGCGGCCGACGCCGTAAGAGCGGTAAGGGGTCCGACGGATCCAATGGGCCCAACGGGTCAAACGGGTCCGTAGACGGTCCCGTATTCGTCGACAACTCCGGCCGCCGGGCGAAACTGCTCCGCCGGTTCGGCACCTTCCTCGGTGTCGTCTGTCTTGGGTATGCCGTCGTGCTCGGCATGGCCTTCATGGGCTGGGGCACGTCGCTCACTCCGTCCTCGCTGCTGCCCTTCGGAGGCGGCGGCCCCGGCGGCAATCAGGGCCCGGGCGGCAACCAGCAGCCGCAGGGCGGCTTCGGAGCGGCCCCGTCGGGTGCTCCCACCGGCGTCGCCACCCCGCCCGTCAGGCCCTCCGGCACCCCGCCGGCGGGCATCGCCACGGGCGAGCCGCCCGCTTCGGCACCGACCGCGACCGCCACCGCGTCCGCCTCCGCGGACGCCAACTGACCGGAACGCAGCCACCACATGACTACGACGACCACCTCACGACGCGGCCGCAGGCGCGCCCCCTCGAAGGTGCAGCGGGCCGCCGGCAAGGCCGCGGCGCTGCAGAAACCGCGAGTCATCCTCGCCATGCTGCTCCTGCTCGCGCTGACCAGCGTGATGCTGCTCGACGGCTATCTGCGCGCGGAGGTCGGCGGCGACCAGCGCGTACGCACCGGAGCCAGCTCGAACGACGTACCCGACAAGATCATCAACGGCGGGCCGATACTCAGCTTCCGCAACGGGCAGGCCGTGACCCAGTCCGTGCCGGACAAGACCATCGCGCTCACCTTCGACGACGGTCCGAACCCCACCTGGACGCCCCAGGTCCTGAAGATCCTGGAGGAGTACGACGTCCCCGGCACGTTCTTCGTGGTCGGCTCGATGGTGTCGCGTTACCCGAGCATCGTGCGGACGATGGTCGAAGAGGGCAACGAGATCGGCATCCACACCTTCACGCACGTCGACCTCTCCTACCAGAGCGACGCCCGCGTCAACCGCGAGATGCAGCAGACGCAGCTCGCGCTGGCGGGCGCGGCCGGCATCACGACGACGCTGTTCCGGGCGCCGTACTCGTCGGAGGCGGACGCCATCGACAACTACAGCTGGCCCGTCTACAAGAAGCTCGGCGAGGAGGGCTACACCAGCGTCTTCGTCGACACCGACAGCGACGACTGGAAGCGGCCCGGCGTCTCGAAGATCGTCAAGTGGGCCACACCGGAGGACGGCAAGGGCGCCTCGGTGCTCTTCCACGACGCCGGCGGTGAGCGCTCGCAGACGATCAAGGCGCTGCCGACGTACATCAAGAAGATGAAGGCCGCGGGTTACACCTTCACCACCATCAGCGGCGCGATCCAGCAACAGGCGTCGAGCGCCCGGCAGACGGCCACAGGTACGGATACGGGGACCGGCACAGGTACGAGTGCCACCGAGGGCTCAGCGGGCTCGGGTACGGGCACAGGCGCGGCCACGGGTGCGCCGGGCACCGCCGAGGGCCAGCTGCCCGGCGGCGCGCCGACCGGCCGGCAGGGCAACGGCCAGCTCGGCAATGGTGGGGCCGGCAACGGTCAGACGGGCATCGGCCCCGGCAGCACGGGGACGTCGAGCCTCCAGGCCGCCCACCGCACCGCCACCGGCGCGACTCTCTACGAGGGCAAGGCACTCATCGCGGCTGTCGCCGTCGCCGAATGGGCGGTACCGGGGTTGGCGACCGGACTCGCGGTCGTCGGCTTCGCCGTCATGGGCCGGTTCGGGATGATGCTGATCCTCGCCCGCCGCCACTACCGGCAACGCAACCGGAAACGCGGCAAGGGCGGCAAGTTCAGCTGGGGACCGACGGTCACCCGCCCGGTGACCGTGATCGTGCCCGCGTACAACGAGAAGGAGTGCATCGCCAACACCCTTGAGTCGCTGGCGAAGAGCACCCACCCGATCGAGATCATCGTCGTCGACGACGGCTCGGACGACAACACGTCCCAGATCGCGCGCGACGCTGCCCTCACCTTCGGCATGACGAACGTCCGGGTCATCCGCCAGGAGAACGCGGGCAAGCCGGCCGCCCTCAACAACGGTGTACGCAGCGCCAGTTACGACATCGTCGTGATGATGGACGGTGACACCGTCTTCGAACCGGACGCCGTCCACCAGCTCGTGCAGCCCTTCGCCGACCCCGAGGTGGGCGCGGTCGCGGGCAACGCCAAGGTCGGCAACCGCAACACCGTCATCGGCGCCTGGCAGCACATCGAGTACGTGATGGGCTTCAACCTCGACCGGCGCATGTACGACCTGCTGCGCTGCATGCCCACCATCCCGGGCGCGATCGGCGCGTTCCGCCGCGACGCGGTCCTCGATGTCGGCGGCATGAGCGAGGACACGCTCGCCGAGGACACCGACATCACCATCGCGATGCACCGCGCGGGCTGGCGGGTCGTCTACCAGGAGCACGCCAGGGCCTGGACGGAGGCGCCCGCCTCGCTCAAGCAGCTGTGGTCGCAGCGCTACCGCTGGTCGTACGGCACGATGCAGGCTCTCTGGAAGCACCGCAAGTCCCTTACGGACAAGGGTCCGTCGGGCCGCTTCGGCCGCGTGGGCATGCCGTTGGTGGTCATCTTCCAGATCGTCACGCCGGTCTTCGCCCCGCTGATCGACGTCTTCACCGCCTACTCGATGATCTTCATCGACTTCCAGGCGGCCCTGCTGGCGTGGCTCGCGGTGCTGGGCATCCAACTCGTCTGCGCCGCCTACGCGTTCCGCCTGGACCGCGAGAAGTACCGCTACCTGCTGATGATGCCGCTGCAGCAACTCGCGTACCGCCAGATGATGTACCTCGTCCTCATCCACTCGTGCATCACCGCCCTCACCGGCGGCCGTCTGCGCTGGCAGAAACTGAAGCGCACGGGCGAGGTCGGCACTCCGGCGGGGGCAAGCTGATGAGCTGGGGGACGGATCAGCAGGGCTACGGCCAGAACCATGGTTACGGCAACGACTACGGCAACAACAACTATGGCTACGAGTACGGGCAACAGCCGTATCCGCAGGAGCCGTACCCCCAGCAGTACGTCGATGGCGGCCAGGTCGATTACGGCCAGATCGACTACGGGCAAGTCGGCTACGGCCAGCAGGAGTTCGTGACGCCCGACGTCAACGACACCAAGGAGACGGAACTTCCGGGGACGGAACTTCCGGGGACGGAACTTCTGGAGACGGAACTTCCCGAGTCCGGGCCGGAGATCGCGCCTGAATCCGCGCCGAAGGCGCAGAAACCGGCGGGCCGCGACCGCTACTTCGACACCCTCCGGGCGGTCGCCCTGGTCCGTGTCGTCACGTACCACACCTTCGGCTGGGCCTGGGCGGGCATGGTGTTCCCCTCCATGGGGATCATGTTCGCCCTCGCCGGCACGCTGATGGCGAAGTCCCTGGAACGCCCCGCCCTCAAGGTGATCAGGAGCCGGGTCCGCCGGCTCCTGCCGCCCTTCTGGTTCTGGGGCTTCTTCGTGGTCGTCGCGATGATGGTCCACGACTGGATGCCGGGCTGGCAGATCGTCTTCTGGGTAGTGCCGCTGGGCGACCCGCCGGGCAACGCCTGGGGCGAGCAGGCCTGGGAGATCCTCTGGTACCTGCGCACGTATCTCTGGTTCGTCCTGCTCTCCCCGGTGCTCCTGAGGACGTTCCGCCTGGCTCCGGTGGCCGTACTCCTCCTCTCCCTGGCCCCGATCGTGGTGTTCCACTACCTCTGGGAGCCCCCGGACAACCGCTTCGGCAACGGCCTCACCGACCTCGCCACCTTCCTCTTCTGCTGGGTGCTCGGCTTCGCGCACCGCGAGGGCGTCCTGCAACGACTCAAGCCGGCACTGGTGGTCCTCCTCTCGCTGGCCGCCATCGGCTTCGGCGGCTGGTACGCCTTCACCCACCAGGCCGAGACGGGCTCCTACGACCTCGACGACATCCCGCTCGCGCAGGCGTTCTGGTCGGCGGGCTTCGTGACGCTGCTGATGTACGCGAAGGCGCACTTCGAGATCGACTTCGCGGGGCTCACCCGCCACAAGCGGCTCGACCGGATCGTGACGATCTTCAATGCGCGCGCCGTCACCCTCTACCTCTGGCACGAGATCGCGCTGATCCTGGCCGTCCCGCTGATCGACCAGTTCTGGAACGTCCCGGCCTTCGAGAAGTACCTGCCGCTGGAGAGCCAGTGGTTCATGTTCGGCGTCGGCTGGGTCCTGATCGGCGTGTTCATCCTGCTGTGCGGCTGGGTGGAGGACGTGGCCGCCAGGAAGAAACCGAAACTGCTGCCGTAGGCGGCCGACCGACCGACTGGTGCGGGCGACTGGTGCGGGCGACTGGTGCGGGCGCGGGCCGGGCGCGTCAGATGCGCCCGGCCCGCGCCCGTGCCGCCGGAAGGTCATGACGTACGTACTGCCACAATGGGCACGTGACCCGCGCATCCCTGAACAAGCAGCCGCACGAAGTCGCCTCGATGTTCGACGACGTGGCGGAACGGTACGACCTCACGAACGACGTGCTGTCGCTCGGCCAGGACCGTGTGTGGCGCAAGGAGGTCGCGAAGGCGGTCGACGCCCGCCCGGCGCAGAGGATCCTCGACCTGGCCGCCGGTACGGCCACGTCCTCCCTCCCCTTCGCCCGCACGGGCGCGTACGTCGTCCCCTGTGACTTCTCCCTCGGGATGCTCAGGGTCGGCAAGCGGAACCACCCCTGGCTGCCCTTCACGGCGGGCGACGCCACCAAGCTGCCCTTCAAGGACGACACCTTCGACGCGGTGACGATCTCCTTCGGGCTGCGCAACGTCCAGGACACGGGCGCGGCGCTGCGCGAGCTGTACCGGGTCACGCGCCCCGGTGGACGGGTCGTGATCTGCGAGTTCTCGCACCCGACCTGGGCGCCCTTCCGCACGGTGTACACGGAGTACCTGATGCGCGCCCTGCCCCCGGTCGCCCGCGCGGTCTCCTCGAACCCCGACGCGTACGTCTACCTCGCCGAGTCCATCCGCGCCTGGCCCGACCAGCCGGCCCTGGCCGAACTGCTGCGTGAAGCGGGCTGGTCGCAGACTGCCTGGCGCAACCTCACGGGCGGCGTCGTGGCCCTGCACCGAGGCTTCAAGCAGCCGTAGCCGTAGCGGGGGCGGCAGCTGAAGCTGGCGGATTCCTCTTCCCGGTCCTCTGTTCGCTGTCGATCACCTGATCACCTGATCACCTCGAACGCGTCCCCGGGGCGGTCCAGTTCGCGCTCCAGTCCACCCCTGGGCGGCTTCGGCACCCGCGGCTCGCGCACCCCCGCGCCCCCGCCGCCTTCGCCCTCCCCGAAGTCGAACCACACGGTGACGACGGCACCGCGCGGTATCGCGACGCCGGGCGGCGGATACTGCCGTACGACGTAGTCGACGACGGTGAGCTGGAATTCGGGCCGATCGGGCGCGGCAAGGAGCACTCCGTGCGCCCGGGCCCTCTCGCGCGCGTCCATGGCCATCAGGCCGACGAGTTTCGGTACGCGCACTTCGGTTGTGTTGGGTGTTCTGTGCACAGACGTCACCCCCAGCGGTACGGGCAGGGTAACTCCGGCCACGTACCGTCCGGAAGCGCTAAGTGTTTTTCTGCGCGAAATTACTACCGTCTGTAACTGTCTGTGGTCGCTGACCGAGTCGGTCGCGGATCACGCCGATCGCGGACCAAAGCGATCTCAGGCCAAGCCGATCACAGATCAAGCCGGTAGCAGTGCCCCTCCTGCTTCAGCGTCGGCGTCGTGAAGACATCGGTGAGCCGCATGCCAAGCCGTCGGGTGACCGCGATGGACCGCTCGTTGCGGGCGTCGACCATCGCGACCACGCTGGACACACCCGCCGCGCGCACCCGCTCCAGGGTCAACCCGGCCGCCGCCGTGGCGTATCCCTGTCCCCAGTGGGCCCGTCCGAGCCGCCAGCCGATCTCGATCTCGCCCTTGGGCCCCCAGTCCCGCGGCCACGGCTGGGCGCCCGTGAAGCCGATGACCTGGTCCGACTCGTCGAGCATGGTCCAGAAACAGAACCCGTGCTCGGCGTCGTGCCGGCGCTGGCGGGCGGTCAGTTCCTCGTAGACGGACAGCTCCGCCGATCTGCCCCCGTGGAACTCCATGACATCGGGGTCGTCGAAGACCCGGTGCCACGCGAAGGCGTCCTCGTCGGTGGGAACACGCAGGCGTACTACGGGGAGCGCTCGGTTCACGGGGCAGCCCTTCAGCCGGGTGATCAGTACTGCTGAATAGACTGCCCATGTCCAGTGCCTGTCGGCACGCAGATTTGAGAGTCTTGGGGAGAACCCGTCGTGACCGAGCCCCTCTCCGAAAACACCGCCGATGTCATCGTCGTCGGGGCCGGGCCAGCCGGTTCCACCACCGCCTACTACCTGGCGAAGGCCGGACTCGACGTACTGCTGCTGGAGAAGACCAGCTTCCCGCGCGAAAAGGTCTGCGGCGACGGCCTCACGCCCCGGGCGACCAAGCAGCTCGTCGCGATGGGCATCGACATCTCCGAGGAGGCGGGCTGGCTGCGGAACAAGGGCCTCCGCATCATCGGCGGCGGTGTCCGCCTCCAGCTCGACTGGCCGGAACTCGCCTCCTTCCCCGACTACGGACTCGTCCGCAAGCGCGACGACTTCGACGAACAGCTCGCCCGCCAGGCCCAGAAGGCGGGCGCGCGGCTGTACGAGCGCTGCAATGTCGGCGCCCCGATCACCGACGACCGCACCGGCCGCATCACCGGCGTGCACGCCAAACTCGGTGAGGACAAGCGCGAGGTCACCTTCCACGCCCCGCTGGTGGTCGCCGCCGACGGCAACTCCACCCGCCTGTCCCTGGCGATGGGCCTGCACCGCCGCGAGGACCGTCCGATGGGCGTCGCGGTCCGTACGTACTTCACCTCTCCGCGCCACGAGGACGACTACCTGGAGTCCTGGCTGGAACTCTGGGACCGGCGAGGGTCCGAGGACCGCCTGCTCCCCGGCTACGGCTGGATCTTCGGCATGGGCGACGGCACGTCCAACGTAGGCCTCGGCGTGCTCAACACCTCGGACTCCTTCAAGGAGCTGGACTGGCGTGAGGTGCTGAAGGCCTGGTGCGCGTCGATGCCGGAGGACTGGGGCTACACCTCCGACAACATGACCGGCCCGATCCGCGGCGCCGCTCTCCCGATGGCCTTCAACCGCCAGCCCCACTACACGAAGGGGCTGCTGCTCGTCGGCGACGCCGGCGGCCTGGTGAACCCCTTCAACGGCGAGGGCATCGCCTACGCCATGGAATCCGGCCAGATCGCCGCCGACGTCATCGTCCAGGCCCACGCGCGGGCCACACCGGCCCAGCGGGAGATCGCGCTCCAGCGCTACCCGCGCGTGCTCAAGGACACCTACGGCGGCTACTACACGCTCGGCCGCGCCTTCGTGAAGCTCATCGGCAACCCGAAGGTCATGAAGATCGCGGCCGAACGCGGTCTGACCCACCCCTTGTTGATGAAGTTCACCCTGAAGATGCTGGCCAACCTGACCGACCCGACGGGCGGCGACGCGATGGACCGGATCATCAACGGCCTGAGCAAGGTGGCCCCGAAGGCGTGACCGGCGGAGGCCCTTGCCTCAGGAGGTGAGGGCCTCTCAGGAGGTGAGGGCTTCCTGCTTGGCGGCCCGTCGCGCGAACACTTCCTCGCGACGGTCCGCCACCTGCCGCAGCGCGTCCTTCCGCTCCCGCCCGGAGAGCCGATCCAGATACACGCGCCCGTTCACATGGTCCGTCTCATGCTCCAGGCACCGGGCGAAGTACCCCGTCCCCTCGACGACCAGAGCGTTCCCGTCCTGATCGAGCCCGCGCACGACGGCACGATCAGGACGCGGTACGTCCATCACGGCCCCCGGCACGGACAGGCAGCCCTCGCCCTCGTCGAGGAGGCGCCGGTCGCCGGCGTCGAGCGGCTCCAGCACCGGGTTGACGATGTGCCCGACATGCCGGACACCGTCGTCGTCCAGGCAGTCGTAGACGAACAGCCGCAGACCGACACCGACCTGGTTGGCCGCGAGCCCGGCTCCGTCGGCCGCGTACATCGTCAGGAACATGTCGTCGATGAGCGCGGCCAGTTCGGGCCCGAACTCGGTCACGTCCCGGCACGGCTTGTGCAGGATCTCTTCGCCCACTTCGGTGATCCGCCGCACGGCTCCACGCCGTGCCTCGGGCGTGAGCCGCGGATACGAGTCGACGGGCCTGCCCTGTACGAAGACACGTGGCATCGCTGTCTCTCCTTCTGCTGTGTGAAGTGCCGAAAGCACCGAGGCTTCAGCCTCACACAGCCGTCCCCCGCAGGGGCGGAGAAGGGCCGTTGCCCACCAGCGGCAACGGCCCTCACACGTGAATCCTCAAGCGCCCGCTCAGAGCACGCGCACCGCACCCGAGGCCGGGTAGCCGGACAGGTCCTGGATGACGACGCCCTTGGACGGGTTGGCCGCGTCCAGGTACTGGCCGTTCCCCACGTACACCGCGACGTGGTACGCCGAACCCTTCGCACCCCAGTACAGGATGTCGCCGACCTCGAGGTTCGACAGGGAGACCTCGGTGCCCTGCATCGACTGGTCCTGCGAGACCCGGGGGAGGTCCACGCCGACCTGCTTGAACGCGGCCTGGACCAGGGAGGAGCAGTCCCACGCGTTGGGGCCGGTGGCGCCCATGACGTAGGCGTCGCCCAGCTGCGCCTTGAGGAAGTCGATGACGGTCGCGACACTGCCGCTCGCGGGGGCGGTCACCTGCGACGCCACCGAGCTGGAGCCGGTGTTCGAGGCCGCCAGCGTCGCGCGCTCGGCGGAACGGGAGACAGCGGCCTCCGCAGCGGCCTTACGGGCGGCCTCTGCCTTCTCCTTGGCCTCCGCCTTCTGCTTCGCCTCCGCGAGGTCCTTCCTGGCCTCCTGAGCCGCCTTGGCGGCTGCGGCGTCGCGCTCGGCATCGAGCTCGTAGTTCGCGGCGGCCAGCTGCGTGGCGTCCGCGGACTCGGCGATCTGAGTGGCCAGGTCGGCCGTGAGGGTGGGCAGTTCGATGGTCTGCGGCCCGGACTCGGCGGCGTACGCCGCACCGGACGCACCCGCCACTGCCAGGGTGCTGAGAACGCCACCGGCGACTCCGGCACGCATCGCCAGCGACGAGGTGCCGGCACGCCGGGGCTTCCGGTGGCTTCGTATGTGAGCGGTAGCGGTGTGGGACATGGGTACTAGCGGTACCAGCGACTCCTCCATACCTTCAAGAAACGTGTGGTGCGCCACAGTTGTTCAATCGAGGCCCCAAATTCCCGGACCGTCACTCTTTATTGACGCCGTAACGGGCATTGCGGACACAGGCGATCATGCCTGTGATCATGCACTTTCATCGGTACGCCCGAATTGCCCGCCGCCTACCATCGGTTGCGGTCCGTGGCCAACCCCCGATCTTCACAGGCCTTCACAGGTGTGGCGCAGGTCACGGAACGGTCACCGGTCGGAGTGCGTCCCGCGAGGGATTCGCCGATCGCCGTCGCTCGTGAACGCGTGCACGCACGTCCGTGCGTCCACATTCGCCGCGCGACTCCCTCCGATGTGTGAACGCGCTCCACTATCAAGCGGCCCCGTCCATCTCCAATTTGCATGCACGAGAAGTCTCTTGATATTGAGATGCCGCTCGTGACCAGCGGTAACCGGAGAAGATGTCACCTCTGGTGATCACGTGGACGCTTCGAGTGTGAAGATCACCGCTCATCCGACTTCATGATCCTTCGTCGGGTGGTGGAGATCACAAAGGTTCGGTAATACCCCGTGTCGCAGATCACAGACGGTCGGGCATAGGATGCGGGGCAGTTGGGCTTGTGACCTGCTTCACATGTTCGCGATCTTCGTCTGGACGGGCGGGGTTGGCGGGCGGACGGGGCGGCGCCGGACCCATGCAATCGCCAGCAGTCAGTGCCGACTGAGAGGAGCGAGGAGCGGTGAACGCGTATGCGCCCATCCTCGTACTGGGAGCCCTCGGGGCAGGCTTTGCGATCTTCTCCGTGATCATGGCTTCGCTCATCGGCCCGAAGCGGTACAACCGGGCCAAACTCGAAGCTTATGAATGCGGGATCGAGCCGACACCCACGCCGGCCGGCGGTGGGCGATTCCCCATCAAGTACTACCTGACGGCGATGCTCTTCATCGTCTTCGACATCGAGATCGTCTTCCTCTACCCCTGGGCCGTCACCTTCGACGCCCTGGGTGTTTTCGGGCTCGTGGAGATGTTGCTCTTCGTGCTCACCGTCTTCGTGGCGTACGCGTACGTATGGCGGCGCGGCGGCCTGGAATGGGACTGAGGGGCCTCTAAGACATGGGACTCGAAGAAAAACTGCCGAGCGGATTCCTGCTGACCACCGTCGAGCAGGCCGCGGGCTGGGTGCGCAAGGCGTCCGTCTTCCCCGCCACGTTCGGACTCGCCTGCTGTGCCATCGAGATGATGACCACCGGCGCCGGCCGATACGACCTCGCGCGCTTCGGCATGGAGGTCTTCCGCGGCTCACCCCGCCAGGCGGACCTGATGATCGTGGCCGGCCGGGTCAGCCAGAAGATGGCGCCGGTACTGCGGCAGGTCTACGACCAGATGCCCAACCCCAAGTGGGTGATCTCCATGGGGGTCTGCGCCTCCTCGGGCGGCATGTTCAACAACTACGCCATCGTGCAGGGCGTCGACCACATCGTCCCGGTCGACATCTATCTGCCCGGTTGCCCGCCACGGCCCGAGATGCTGATCGACGCGATCCTCAAGCTCCACCAGAAGATCCAGAGCTCCAAGCTCGGCGTGAACGCCGAGGAGGCGGCCCGCGAGGCGGAGGAGGCCGCGCTCAAGGCACTCCCCACGATCGAGATGAAGGGGCTGCTGCGATGAGCGACGCGAACGGCACCGGAGCAGGCGGGGCGACCGACGGGGTCAACCCCGAGAAGGACCTCGCCGCCTCCAACCTCCCCGGCCAGCGCGGCGACGGCGGCGAGGAGATCCGCGTCCAGCGCGGAATGTTCGGCGCCAACAACGGCGGCGACACCTCGGGCTACGGCGGCCTGGTCCGCTCCGTCCGGCTCCCGGGAGCCTCGGCGCGGCCGTACGGCGGCTGGTTCGACGAGGTCGCCGACGAACTCGAGGGCGCCCTGGAGGAACAGGGTCTGGTCCCCGAGAACGTGATCGAGAAGACGGTCGTCGACCGCGAGGAGCTGACGTTCCACGTCGAACGCGCGTACCTGCTCGCCGTCGCCCAGACCCTGCGCGACGATCCTGCTCTGCGCTTCGAACTCTGCACGGGCGTGAGCGGAGTCCACTACCCGCAGGACAAGGGCCGCGAGCTCCACGCCGTCTACCACCTGCGCTCGATCACCCATAACAGGCTGATCCGCCTCGAAGTCGGCGCCCCGGACAGCGACCCGCACGTCCCGTCCCTGGTCTCCGTCTACCCGACGAACGACTGGCACGAGCGCGAGACGTACGACTTCTTCGGGATCGTCTTCGACGGCCACCCGGCCCTGACGCGGATCATGATGCCGGACGACTGGCCGGGCCACCCGCAGCGCAAGGACTATCCCCTCGGCGGCATCCCCGTCGAGTACAAGGGCGCCCAGATCCCGGCTCCGGACCAGCGGAGGTCGTACTCATGAGCACGCAGCACGCAACTCCGCGCGAGACCACCGAAGGCACCGTCTACACGGTCACCGGCGGCGACTGGGACGAGGTCGTCCAGTCCGCGGCCCGTGCCGACGACGAGCGCATCGTCGTCAACATGGGCCCGCAGCACCCGTCCACCCACGGCGTGCTCCGCCTCATCCTGGAGATCGACGGCGAGACGGTCACCGAGGCCCGCTGCGGCATCGGCTATCTGCACACCGGCATCGAGAAGAACCTCGAGTTCCGCACGTGGACGCAGGGCACGACCTTCGTCACGCGCATGGACTATCTGACGTCCTTCTTCAACGAGACCGCCTACTGTCTCGCCGTCGAGAAGCTCCTCGGCATCGAGGACCAGATCTCCGACCGGGCCACCCTCATCCGCGTGCTCCTGATGGAGCTCAACCGGCTGTCCTCGCACCTCGTGTGCATCGCCACCGGCGGTATGGAACTGGGCGCCACCACGATCATGATCTACGGATTCCGTGATCGTGAAATGATTCTCGACATCTACGAGCTCATCACGGGCCTGCGGATGAACCACGCGTACATCCGCCCCGGCGGACTCGCCCAGGACCTGCCGCCCGGTGCGGTGGACCACATCCGCGAGTTCGTGAAGAAGATGAAGAAGAACCTTCCCGAGTACGACAAGCTCGCCACCGGGAACCCCATCTTCAAGGCCCGTATGCAGGACGTCGGTTACCTCGACCTGGCCGGCTGCATGGCCCTCGGCGCCACCGGCCCGGTCCTGCGCTCCACCGGCCTCCCGCACGACCTGCGCAAGAGCCAGCCGTACTGCGGCTACGAGACGTTCGACTTCGACGTCCCCACCGCCGACACCTGCGACTCCTACGGCCGCTTCCTGATCCGGCTGGAGGAGATGCGCCAGTCGCTCAGGATCGTCGAGCAGTGCCTGGACCGGCTCCAGCCCGGCCCGGTCATGGTCACCGACAAGAAGATCGCCTGGCCCGCCCAGCTCGCCCTGGGACCGGACGGTCTGGGGAACTCCCTGGACCACATCAAGCAGATCATGGGCACCTCCATGGAGGCCCTGATCCACCACTTCAAGCTGGTGACCGAGGGCTTCCGCGTCCCGCCGGGACAGGCGTACGCGGCCGTCGAGTCACCCAAGGGCGAACTCGGGGTGCACGCCGTCTCCGACGGAGGCACCCGGCCCTACCGGGTCCACTTCCGCGACCCGTCCTTCACCAACCTTCAGGCCATGGCGGCGATGTGCGAGGGCGGCCAGGTCGCCGACGTCATCGTCGCCGTCGCGTCCATCGACCCCGTGATGGGAGGCGTCGACCGGTGACCACCACCCCCGAGGGCGTCAGCCTGGGCATGCCCCAACTGCCCGCGCCCGCTTACCCGGACGACGTTCGAGCCCGGCTCGAAGCGGACTCCCGCGAGGTCATCGCCCGCTACCCGGACTCCCGGTCCGCCCTCCTGCCGTTGCTGCATCTCGTGCAGTCGGAGGAGGGCCATGTCACACGCACCGGGATGCGGTTCTGCGCGGACATCCTGGGTCTGACCACGGCCGAGGTCACCGCGGTCGCCACCTTCTACTCCATGTACCGCCGGGGCCCCTCCGGCGACTACCAGGTGGGCGTCTGCACGAACACCCTGTGCGCGGTGCTGGGCGGCGACGCCATCTTCGAGACCCTCCAGGAGCACCTCGGTGTCGCCAACGGCGGGACCACCGAGGACGGCAAGGTCACCCTGGAGCACATCGAGTGCAACGCGGCCTGCGACTTCGCACCCGTCGTGATGGTCAACTGGGAGTTCTTCGACAACCAGACCCCGGCCAGCGCCAAGCGCCTCGTCGACGACCTGCGCGCGGGCGTGCAGGTCGAACCCACGCGCGGTGCCCCCCTGTGCACGTTCAAGGACACCGCCCGCATCCTGGCGGGCTTCCCCGACACCCGGGACGGGGCCGTCGAGGCGAGCGGCAGTTCCGGCCCCGCCTCACTGATCGGGCTCCGGCTGGCCAAGGGCGAGAGCCCCGCGCGCGTGGTGCACCCCAGGGGTGGCTCCTCCAAGAGCACGCCGCCGCACGCCCCGTCGCCCGCCGAGCACCTCAGTTCGCACGACGCGCCGCAGGACACGGCGGCTTCCGACCCCTCCCACCCGGCGGGGCCCGTCACCGAGGAGGGGGAGTGATGACATTGGCACCCGAGATCAACGACACCAGCCCCGAGAAGCTGCTGGCACCCGTGCTGTCGGCCTTCTGGGACGAGGACCGGTCCTGGAGTCTGGACGTCTACCGGAGGCACGAAGGGTACGAGGGACTCCGCAAGGCCCTCGCGATGACCCCGGACGACCTCATCGCGTACGTCAAGGAGTCCGGTCTGCGTGGCCGCGGCGGTGCGGGATTCCCCACGGGAATGAAATGGCAGTTCATTCCTCAGGGCGATGGAAAACCACACTATCTAGTTGTCAACGCCGACGAGTCGGAGCCGGGAACCTGCAAGGACATCCCGCTCCTCTTCGCGAACCCGCACAGCCTCATCGAGGGCATTGTGATCGCGTGTTATGCCATTCGGTCTTCGCATGCCTTCATCTATCTGCGTGGTGAAGTCGTGCCAGTGCTGCGGCGGTTGCACGAGGCCGTACGTGAGGCCTACGCGGCGGGCTACCTCGGCAAGGACGCGCTCGGCAGCGGACGCGACCTCGAACTCACCGTGCACGCGGGTGCGGGCGCGTACATCTGTGGTGAAGAGACCGCACTGCTCGACTCGCTCGAAGGCCGCCGGGGTCAACCGCGGCTCCGTCCCCCCTTTCCTGCCGTCGCAGGGCTCTATGCGTGCCCAACTGTTGTGAATAACGTCGAGTCGATCGCGTCGGTTCCCGCGATTCTGCAAAAGGGCAAAGAATGGTTCCGGTCGATGGGAACCGAGAAGTCCCCGGGCTTCACGCTCTACTCACTCAGCGGCCATGTCACCAATCCGGGCCAGTACGAGGCCCCGCTCGGCATCACGCTCCGCCAACTCCTCGACATGAGCGGCGGGATGCGCTCCGGCCACCGGCTGAAGTTCTGGACACCGGGCGGCTCCTCGACACCGATGTTCACCGACGAGCACCTCGACGTCCCTCTTGACTACGAAGGAGTGGGCGCCGCGGGTTCCATGCTCGGCACAAAAGCACTCCAGTGCTTCGACGAGACCACCTGTGTCGTCCGGGCCGTCACCCGCTGGACCGAGTTCTACGCCCACGAGTCCTGCGGCAAGTGCACGCCCTGCCGTGAAGGGACGTACTGGCTCGTGCAGTTGCTGCGCGACATCGAGGCCGGCAAGGGAGTCATGTCCGACCTCGACAAGCTGAACGACATCGCCGACAACATCAACGGCAAGTCCTTCTGCGCCCTCGGCGACGGCGCCGCCTCGCCGATCTTCTCCTCCCTCAAGTACTTCCGCGAGGAGTACGAGGACCACATCACGGGCCGGGGCTGCCCCTTCGACCCGGCCAAGTCCACGGCCTGGGCCGACCGCACGGAGGTGAACGCATGACGGTGACCACGAGCGCTCCCTCCGGAGGGGGCGACGCGGCGGTCCCGCCGGAAGATCTCGTCTCGCTGAAGATCGACGGCATCGACATCAGCGTGCCCAAGGGCACCCTGGTGATCCGCGCCGCCGAACAGCTCGGCATCGAGATCCCGCGCTTCTGCGACCACCCCCTCCTCGACCCGGCCGGCGCCTGCCGCCAGTGCATCGTCGAGGTCGAGGGCCAGCGCAAGCCCATGGCGTCCTGCACGATCACCTGTACGGACGGGATGGTCGTCAAGACTCATCTCACCTCGCCCGTGGCCGAGAAGGCCCAGCACGGTGTGATGGAGCTGCTCCTCATCAACCACCCGCTCGACTGCCCGGTCTGTGACAAGGGCGGCGAGTGCCCCCTGCAGAACCAGGCCATGTCGCACGGCCAGTCGGAGTCCCGCTTCGAGGGCAGGAAGCGGACCTACGAGAAGCCCGTGCCGATCTCCACGCAGGTGCTGCTCGACCGCGAGCGGTGCGTGCTGTGCGCCCGCTGCACCCGCTTCTCCAACCAGATCGCGGGCGACCCGATGATCGAGCTGATCGAGCGCGGCGCGCTCCAGCAGGTCGGCACCGGTGAGGGTGACCCCTTCGAGTCGTACTTCTCCGGGAACACGATCCAGATCTGCCCGGTCGGCGCGCTGACCTCGGCGGCGTATCGCTTCCGCTCCCGCCCCTTCGACCTCGTCTCCTCGCCCTCGGTGTGCGAGCACTGCTCCGGAGGCTGCGCCACCCGCACCGACCACCGGCGCGGCAAGGTCATGCGGCGCCTCGCGGCCAACGAGCCCGAGGTCAACGAGGAGTGGATCTGCGACAAGGGACGCTTCGGCTTCCGGTACGCGCAGAAGCCCGACCGGCTCCGGACGCCCCTGGTGCGCAACGCCGACGGCGTCCTGGAGCCCGCTTCCTGGCCCGAGGCGCTGGAGGCGGCGGCACAGGGACTCCTCGCGGCCCGTAGCCGTGCGGGCGTTCTCACCGGAGGCCGGCTCACCGTCGAGGACGCCTACGCGTACAGCAAGTTCGCGCGGGTGGCCCTCGACACCAACGACATCGACTTCCGCGCGCGCGTGCACAGCGCCGAGGAAGCCGACTTCCTGGCCGCCCGGGTCGGCGGACGCGGACGCGACCTCGACGGTACGGGTGTCACGTACACCTCCCTGGAGAAGGCGCCCGCGGTCCTGCTGGTCGGGTTCGAGTCCGAGGAGGAGGCGCCCGGCGTCTTCCTGCGGCTGCGCAAGGCCTGGAAGGGACACGGACAGAAGGTCTTCTCGCTCGCCACGCACATGACGCGCGGCCTGGAGAAGGCCGGCGGCACGCTGCTGCCCGCCGCCCCCGGCACCGAGACCGAGTGGCTGGACGCACTCGGGAGCGGGTTCGGGCTGGAGGAGAGCGGGGTGACAGCCGCCGAGGCGCTGCGCACCGAGGGTGCGGTGATCGTCGTGGGAGAGCGGCTGGCCGCCGTCGCGGGTGGGCTCACCGCCGCCGTGCGGGCCGCTTCCACGACCGGCGCCCAGCTGGTGTGGATCCCGCGCCGGGCGGGGGAGCGCGGTGCCGTCGAGGCAGGCGCGCTGCCGTCGCTGCTGCCGGGCGGCCGTCCGGCGACCGACCCGCGCGCGCGGGACGAGGTCGCCGTCGCCTGGGGCGTGGCCGAGCTTCCGCACCGCTTCGGCCGCGACACCGGCCAGATCGTCGAGGCCGCCGCCGTCGGCGAGTTGCGGGCCCTGGTGGTCGCCGGCGTAGAGGTGGCCGACCTGCCCGATCCGGCACGCGCGCGTGAAGCCCTTCACGAAGTGGGCTTCCTGGTGTCGCTGGAACTGCGGCCCAGCGAGGTCACCGAACACGCCGATGTCGTACTGCCGGTCGCCGCGGTCGCCGAGAAGGCGGGCACCTTCCTCAACTGGGAGGGCCGGGCACGTCTCTTCGAGGCCGCGCTCAAGCCCGACCAGATGACCCGGAGTGTCGCGCCGTCCGACGCCCGTGTGCTCCAGATGCTGGCCGATGCCATGGACGTACACCTGGGGCTCCCGGATCTGCGGACCGCGCGGGCGGAACTGGACCGACTCGGTTCCTGGGACGGGACGCGGGCCACCAACCCTCTGGAGATCGGCGCCCAGTTGCCACGTCCGGCCGCCGGGGAAGCGGTGCTCGCCGGGCACCGGCTGCTGCTCGACCAGGGGCGTCTCCAGGAGGGCGACGACGCGCTCGCCGGGACCCGGCACGCCGCACGCGCGCGCGTGTCGGCCGCCACGGCCGCCGAGGCCGGGGTCAAGGACGGCGATCTGCTCGCCGTGACCGGTGCCACCGGGACGGTCGAACTCCCCCTCCAGGTCACCGAGATGCCCGACCGCGTGGTCTGGCTGCCGCTGAACTCCACCGGAGGCGGCGTCGCCTCCGACACCGGGGCGCTGCCCGGCGCACTCGTCCGCATCGGCCCGGCGACCCTCGCCTCCGACGCTCCCAAGGAGGTGGAGGCATGAGCCCGTACCTCGCCGCTGAAGACCTCTCCATGTTCGGCACCGACCCCTGGTGGCTGGTCGTCGTCAAGGCGGTCTTCTGCTTCGCCTTCCTGATGATCACCGTGCTGTTCTCCATCGTGTGGGAACGCAAGGTCGTCGCCTGGATGCAGCTGCGCATCGGCCCCAACCGCCACGGCCCCTGGGGCATGCTCCAGTCGCTCGCCGACGGCGTGAAACTGATGCTCAAGGAAGACCTGATCGTCAAGCGCGCGGACAAGGTGGTCTACATCCTCGCGCCGGTCATCGCGGCCATCCCGGCCTTCATGGCGATCGCGGTCATCCCCTTCGGACCGGCCGGCAACGAGGTCTCGATCTTCGGCACCCGTACGACGATGCAGCTCACCGACCTGCCGATCGCGATGCTCTACATCCTCGCGGTCGCCTCGGTCGGCATCTACGGCATCGTGCTCGCGGGCTGGAGTTCCGGATCCACCTACCCCCTGCTGGGCGGTCTGCGGTCCTGCGCGCAGATGATCTCGTACGAGATCGCCATGGGCGCCGCCTTCGCCTCGGTGTTCCTCTACTCCGGTTCGATGTCGACCTCGACCATCGTCGAACAGCAGCACGACCGTTGGTACATCGTCCTGCTGCCGGTCTCCTTCCTCATCTACATCGTGACGATGATCGGCGAGACCAACCGCGCCCCCTTCGACATGCCGGAGTCCGAGGGCGACCTGGTCGGCGGCTTCAACACCGAGTACTCGTCGATCAAGTTCGCGCTGTTCATGCTCGCCGAGTACGTCAACATGGTGACCGTCTCGGCCGTGTCGGTGACGCTCTTCCTGGGCGGCTGGCGGGCTCCCTACCCCGTCAGCACCTTCTGGGAGGGCGCCAACCACGGCTGGTGGCCGATGCTCTGGTTCGTCATCAAGGTGCAGCTGCTGCTGTTCTTCTTCATCTGGCTGCGCGGCACCCTCCCGCGCGTGCGCTACGACCAGTTGATGAAGCTCGGCTGGAAGGTCCTCATCCCGGTCTCGCTGGTCTGGCTGATGCTCGTCGCGACCGTAAAGACCCTGCGCAACGAGAACTACGACTTCGCCGACATCGCCCTCTACGTCGGCGGCGGTGTCCTTGCCCTGCTGCTGCTCTCCTTCGTGGTCGACATCTTCCGCGACCGGGGCAGGGCGCAGGAGGCGGCTGCCGCCGAGCCCGTCGCCTTCGACCCGATGGCGGGCGGATTCCCCGTGCCGCCACTGCCGGGACAGGAGGCGCCGGCGGTGCCGCGCAGGCGTCCGCGCCGTGAGCGCGAGTTGATTGTCAGTGGTGGACCGGATACTGGCAGTGACGGATCCCTGGATGGAAAGGAGGCGTCCGATGGCTGAGGAGCCAAAGGAGACCGGGCAGACGAAGCCCGGCTTCCAGAACCCCGTGGCCGGCTTCGGCGTGACCTTCAAGGCCATGTTCAAGAAGCGGCTGACCGAGCAGTACCCCGAGCAGGAGAAGACCACCGCTCCCCGGTTCCACGGACGGCACCAGCTCAACCGCCATCCGGACGGCCTGGAGAAGTGCGTCGGCTGCGAACTGTGCGCCTGGGCCTGCCCCGCCGACGCCATCTATGTGGAGGGCGCCGACAACACCGACGAGGAGCGCTACTCGCCGGGCGAGCGGTACGGCGCGGTCTACCAGATCAACTACGCCCGCTGCATCCTGTGCGGGCTGTGCATCGAGGCGTGCCCCACGCGCGCGTTGACGATGACGAACGAGTTCGAGCTGGCCGACAGCAGCCGCGCCAACCTCATCTACACCAAGGAACAACTGCTCGCCGGACTCGACGAGGGCATGGTCGAATCGCCCCACTCGATCTTCCCTGGCACCGACGAACAGGACTACTACCAAGGGCTGGTCACCGAGGCCGCACCGGGCACGGTGCGCCAGGTAGCCGTCTCCAAGGGCGAGAAGCCAGAGGAAGAGGGGGTGGGGGCATGAGCGCGCAGCTCGCCGCCGCAGCCACTCTCTCCGCCGGCACCTCCACGGGTGAGGCGTTCCAGTTCTGGGTGCTCGGCACGGTCGCCGTGGCCGGAGCCCTGTGCACCGTCTTCATGAGGCGGGCCGTGCACAGCGCGCTCTGTCTCGCCGGAACCATGATCATCCTGGCGGTGTTCTACCTGGCCAACGGCGCCTACTTCCTGGGCGTCGTCCAGATCGTCGTCTACACCGGCGCGATCATGATGCTGTTCCTCTTCGTGGTCATGCTCGTCGGTGTCACCGCCGCGGACTCCCTCAAGGAGACCATCAAGGGCCAGCGCTGGCTGGCCCTGCTGTGCGGGCTCGGCTTCGGCGTCCTCCTGGTCGCGGGCATCGGGAACGCCTCGCTCAAGGAGTTCGCAGGCCTCGGCCAGGCCAACGCGAACGGCAACGTGGAGGGCCTGGCCGACCGGATCTTCACGACGTACGTGTTCGCCTTCGAGATCACCGGTGCCCTGCTGATCACGGCGGCCGTCGGCGCCATGGTGCTCACGCACCGCGAGCGCACCGAGCGCGCCAAGACCCAGCGTGAGATGGCCGAAGAGCGTGTGCGGGACGGCAAGCACCTGCCGCCGCTGCCCGCCCCCGGTGTGTACGCCCGGCACAACGCGGTGGACGTCGCGGGCCTGCTGCCCGACGGCACTCCGGCCGAGTTGTCGGTCATGCAGACGCTGCGTCAGCGCGGCCAGATCCGGGATGTGTCGGCCGAGTCCATCAACGACCTCAAGGCCCTGGAACAGCGCGCCGAGGACCGTCTGGAGCGCACCAACATCGGCTCGAACGGTCGCTCGGACAGCGGGGAGGCGTCGAAGTGAACCCGGTCAACTACCTGTATCTCGCCGCCCTGTTGTTCACGATCGGCGCCACCGGTGTCCTGATCAGGCGCAACGCGATCGTCGTCTTCATGTGCGTCGAGCTGATGCTCAACGCCTGCAACCTCGCGTTCGTCACCTTCTCCCGGCTGCACGGCAATCTCGACGGCCAGGTCATCGCCTTCTTCACGATGGTCGTCGCCGCCGCGGAGGTCGTCGTCGGGCTCGCGATCATCGTGTCGCTGTTCCGTTCCCGCCACTCGGCCTCGGTCGACGACGCCAGCCTGATGAAGCTGTAAGGGGTCGCTGAATCGTGGAGAATCTGATTGCGCTGCTGGTGGCGGCGCCTCTGCTCGGAGCGGCCGTACTTCTGTGCGGCGGCCGGCGGCTGGACGCCGTCGGCCACTGGATCGGCACGGCCCTCGCCGCCTCCTCCTTCGTGATCGGCGTGGTCCTCTTCGCCGACATGCTGGGCAAGGACGCCGAGCACCGAGCCCTGATGCAGCACCTGTTCAGCTGGATCCCCGTCGAGGGCTTCCAGGCCGACGTCGCCTTCCAGCTCGACCAGCTGTCGATGACGTTCGTCCTGCTGATCACCGGCGTCGGCTCGCTGATCCACGTGTACTCGATCGGGTACATGGAGCACGACGAGCGGCGCCGCCGCTTCTTCGGCTATCTCAACCTGTTCCTCGCGGCGATGCTGCTGCTCGTCCTCGCCGACAACTACCTTCTGCTGTACGTCGGCTGGGAGGGCGTCGGCCTCGCCTCGTACCTCCTGATCGGCTTCTGGCAGCACAAGCCCAGTGCCGCGACCGCCGCGAAGAAGGCCTTCCTGGTCAACCGCGTCGGCGACATGGGCCTGTCGATCGCCATCATGCTGATGTTCACCACCTTCGGGACCTTCGCCTTCGGGCCGGTCCTCGAAGCCACCGGTGAGACGGGTGAGGGCAAGCTCACCGCGATCGCCCTGATGCTGCTGCTCGCGGCCTGCGGCAAGTCCGCGCAGGTGCCGCTGCAGTCCTGGCTCGGGGACGCGATGGAGGGCCCGACCCCGGTCTCGGCCCTCATCCACGCGGCGACGATGGTGACCGCGGGCGTCTATCTGATCGTCCGTTCCGGGGAGATCTTCAACGCGGCGCCCGACGCCCAGTTGGTGGTCACCGTGGTCGGCGCCGTCACGCTCCTCTTCGGTGCGATCGTCGGTTGCGCGAAGGACGACATCAAGAAGGCGCTGGCCGGCTCGACCATGTCGCAGATCGGCTACATGATCCTCGCGTCCGGCCTCGGCCCCATCGGCTACGTCTTCGCGATCATGCACCTGGTGACCCACGGCTTCTTCAAGGCCGGGCTGTTCCTCGGAGCCGGTTCGGTCATGCACGGCATGAACGACGAGGTCGACATGCGCAAGTACGGCGGCCTCCGCAAGCACATGCCCGTCACCTTCGTGACCTTCGGCCTCGGCTACCTCGCCATCATCGGCTTCCCGGGTCTGTCCGGCTTCTTCTCCAAGGACAAGATCATCGAGGCGGCGTTCGCCAAGGGCGGCACCGAGGGCTGGATCCTCGGCAGCGTGGCTCTGCTCGGCGCGGCCATCACCGCGTACTACATGACGCGCGTGATGCTGATGACGTTCTTCGGCGAGAAGCGCTGGCAGCCCGACGAGAACGGCAACGAGCCGCACCCGCACGAGTCCCCGAAGTCCATGACGATCCCCATGATCGTCCTCGCCTTCGGTTCGGTCTTCGCGGGCGGGATCTTCGGCATCGGCGACCGCTTCCTGCACTGGCTGGAGCCCGTCACCGAGCACGCGCACGGCCACCCGCCGATCAGCGCCCTCACGGTCACGCTGTCCACCATGGTCGTGCTCGTCATCGGCGTCGGCACCGCGTACGCCCAGTACGGCCGACGTCCGGTCCCGGTGGTCGCCCCGCGCGGGTCGCTGCTCACCCGGGCCGCCCGGCGCGACCTCCTCCAGGACGACTTCAACCACGTCGTCCTCGTACGCGGCGGAGAGCACCTCACGCGCTCCCTGGTGTACGTCGACCACACGCTGGTCGACGGGGTCGTCAACGGGACGGCGGCCTCCATGGGCGGCCTCTCCGGACGGCTCCGCAAGCTGCAGAACGGCTACGCGCGCTCGTACGCGGTCTCGATGTTCGGCGGTGCGGCGATCCTCATCGCCGCGACCCTGCTGATGAGGGCGGTCTGATACCGATGTCCTTTCCCCTCCTGACAGCGACGGCGGCGCTCCCGGCCCTCGGGGCGATCGCCACGGCGGCCGTACCGGCTGCCCGGCGCACCGCCGCCAAGTGGCTGGCGCTGATCGTCTCGCTCGCCACGCTGGTGCTCGCGGCGGTCGTCCTGGTGCGCTTCGACCCGGGCGGCGACCGCTACCAGCTCACCGAATCCCGCGCCTGGATCAAGGACTTCGGGGTGCGGTACGAGCTGGGCGTGGACGGCATCGCCGTGGCGCTCATCGCGCTGACCGCGCTGCTGATCCCGTTCGTGATCCTGGCCGGCTGGCACGACGCCGACCCCCAGGAGACAGGAAACACGCGCTGGCGGCCCACCCAGGGCTTCTTCGCGCTGATCCTGGCCGTCGAGGCGATGGTGATCATCTCCTTCGAGGCCACCGACGTCTTCCTCTTCTACATCTTCTTCGAAGCCATGCTCATCCCGATGTACTTCCTCATCGGCGGCTTCGGCGACCGGGCCCACGAGCACGGCGAGGAAACGGCGTCCACCCAACGCTCGTACGCGGCGGTGAAGTTCCTCCTCTACAACCTCGTCGGCGGCCTGATCATGCTGGCGGCCGTGATCGGCCTCTACGTGGTCGCCGGGAACTTCTCGCTCACGGAGATCGCCGCCGCGCGGGCCAACGGCTCGCTGGACATGGCGACGAACACCGAACGCTGGCTGTTCCTGGGCTTCTTCTTCGCCTTCGCGGTGAAGGCGCCCCTGTGGCCGCTGCACACCTGGCTGCCCAACGCCATGGGGGAGGCCACCACTCCGGTCGCCGTACTGATCACGGCGGTCGTCGACAAGGTGGGCACCTTCGCGATGCTCCGCTTCTGCCTCCAGCTGTTCCCGGAGGCGTCGAAGTGGGCGACGCCCGTCATCCTCGTACTGGCGCTGATCAGCATCATCTACGGGGCGCTGCTCGCGGTCGGGCAACGCGACATCAAGCGGCTGGTCGCGTACGCGTCGATCTCGCACTTCGGGTTCATCATCCTGGGCATCTTCGCGATGACCAGCCAGGGCCAGTCGGGCGCGACGCTGTACATGGTCAACCACGGGATCTCGACGGCCGCGCTGATGCTGGTGGCCGGCTTCCTGATCTCGCGGCGCGGCTCGCGGCTCATCGCCGACTACGGAGGCGTCCAGAAGGTCGCCCCGGTGCTCGCCGGCACGTTCCTGATCGGTGGGCTCGCGACGCTGTCGCTCCCTGGTCTCGCGCCCTTCGTGAGCGAGTTCCTGGTCCTGGTGGGCACGTTCGCGCGCTACCCGGTGGTCGGCATCATCGCCACCTTCGGCATCGTCCTCGCGGCGCTCTACACCCTCGTCCTCTACCAGAGGACGATGACGGGCCCGGTGAAGGCGGAGGTCGCCGAGATGCCGGACCTCAGGCTGCGTGAACTCGTGGTGGTGACACCCCTGATCGTGCTGCTGATCTTCCTGGGCGTCTATCCGAAGCCCTTGACGGACATCGTCAACCCGGCGGTCAAGCAGACCATGTCCGACGTCCAGAAGAAGGACCCCCAGCCCGAGGTGGAGGCGGCCAAGTGAGCGCAGCAGCCGTCCACAGCCTGTGGACAACGGCGGCCGATCCGATTTCCAAGATCGACGCGCCGAAGATCGAATACGGGCAATTGTCGCCCACCCTCATCGTCATCGGTGCGGCGATCGTCGGGATCCTGGTCGAGGCCTTCGTGCCCCGCAAATCCCGCTACTACGTACAGCTGTTCGTGTCCGTCGTCGCCCTCACCGCCGCGTTCGCCGCAGTCGTGGGGCTCGCGACGAGCGGATACGGCACCACCAAGGCCGGAATCGCGGCCATGGGCGCGATCGCCGTCGACGGGCCCGCACTGTTCCTCCAGGGCACGATCCTGCTCGCGGGCCTGGTCGGACTGTTCACCTTCGCCGAACGGCGCCTCGACCCCGAGGCCCACGGCAACCGTGTCGACTCGTTCGCCGCGCAGGCGGCGTCCGTGCCGGGCAGTGACAGCGAACAGGCCGCGGTGAAGGCCGGGTTCACCACCACCGAGGTGTTCCCGCTGCTGCTCTTCGCGGTCGGCGGCATGCTGATCTTCCCCTCGGCCAACGACCTGCTGACCCTGTTCGTGGCCCTGGAAGTCTTCTCGCTCCCGCTGTACCTGCTGTGCGCCCTGGCCCGCCGCAAGCGGCTCATGTCGCAGGAGGCCGCGGTCAAGTACTTCCTGCTCGGCGCCTTCGCCTCCGCGTTCACCCTGTTCGGCATCGCCCTGCTGTACGGCTACGCGGGCTCGGTGTCGTACGGGACGATCGCCCAGGTCGTCGACGGCACCATCAAGAACGTCAACCCGGCACTCGCCGACACCATGGGCAACGACGTGCTGCTGCTCATCGGCGCCGCGATGATCGTCATGGGTCTGCTCTTCAAGGTCGGCGCCGTGCCGTTCCACATGTGGACGCCCGACGTGTACCAGGGCGCGCCCACCCCGGTGACGGGCTTCATGGCGGCGGCGACGAAGGTGGCGGCGTTCGGCGCGCTGCTGCGGCTGCTCTACGTCGTGCTGCCGGGCCTGCGCTGGGACTGGCGGCCGGTCATGATGGGCGTCGCGGTCGTCACCATGCTGGGCGGCGCGGTCGTCGCGATCACCCAGACCGACATCAAGCGGCTGCTGGCGTACTCGTCCATCGCGCACGCCGGATTCATCCTCGCGGGTGTCATCGCCATGACACCGGACGGGGTCTCGTCCGTCCTGTTCTATCTGGGCGCGTACTCGTTCGTGACGATCGGGGCGTTCGCCGTGGTCACCCTGGTGCGGGATGCCGGGGGCGAGGCGACCCACCTGTCCAAGTGGGCGGGGCTGGGGCGCCGGTCGCCGCTGGTGGCCGCTGTCTTCGCGGTGTTCCTGCTGGCCTTCGCCGGCATTCCGCTGACCTCAGGTTTCGCCGGGAAGTTCGCCGTGTTCAAGGCGGCGGCCGAGGGCGGCGCGGGGGCACTGGTGGTGGTCGGTGTGATCTCGTCGGCGATCGCCGCGTTCTTCTACATCCGGGTCATCGTGCTGATGTTCTTCAGCGAGCCCCGGCCCGACGGACCGACCGTCGCCGTGCCGTCGCCGCTGACCATGACGGCGATCGGGGTGGGGGTGGCGGTCACCGTCGTGCTGGGTGTGGCGCCGCAGTACTTCCTCGACCTGGCGAACCAGGCGGGCGTCTTCGTGCGCTGATCAGTAGGTTTCACGGATCGCGTTGGGCCCCGGTCTCCTTGTGGACCGGGGCCCAACGCGTTTCACGGAGTCGGGCACGTCACCGTGGGGTTCCAGCGGGCGAGCATGCCGTTGGGGTTCTTCTTCCAGACCCAGGCGTGCAGGTCGTAGTGGATCGGCATGCCCGGCTCGTGGCCGAGCATCGGACCGTCGAAGGGGACACCGAACATGCTGGGACGGTCGTCGTCGGTTGCCAGGTTCTGGTCCTTGTCCACCACGATCCACTCCGCGGCGACGAGCCTGCGCGACTCGGCGGAGGCGCTCGGGGTGACGACAGCGGGAGCGCCCCCGTCCAGCGCGTCGAGGTCGTCGACCCAGCTCGCGTCGGACACCTCGTCCATCCAGTCCTCGTCGGCCCTGTCCTCGTACAGCAGTGCGGCCGGCTTCGCCGGATCGAGTGAACCGTAGAGGTTCTTGTCGATGTAGTGGAAGCCCATCCCGCCGAGCGTGGGGTGGGTCGAGCAGAAGGCGGGCTTGTAGCCGGCCGTGACGGCGAACGGGGCGTACTGGTACTTCGCCGTGCTTTCGAGCGTCTTGGCCAGCTGGGTCCAGACCGTGGGGTCGACGGGGTCGCCCGGCGCGGAGTGCGCGGGGGCGACGGCCAGGGAGAGGGATGCGGCGGCCGTGGCGAGGGCGACGGCGACCTTGAGCTGGCGGCAGCGCATGGTGACTCCTAGAGCGGGAGAGGCGCGTGGAAGGGCGCCGGTCCAAGAGGCGCGCGGGGCGCCGGTCCGTTGGGCGGGCCTCCCCTCGTCCCGCCCGAGCAGCATGTCCCGGGGTTTTGGGGGGCGCCACACGAAGGGCCCATTGGGCTGAACACCCCGGTCCGGGTGAGCGGCCCGGTGCCACCGGGACGGAGGTGTGGCGGGGCGGCCTGTGGATAACTCCGGGGCTGTCGGTACGGGCCCCTATGGTGGACGCAGTGGTCGAGGCGCGACGTACGGGGGACACGACGATGAGCGCGATGAGCGTGATGGGCGGGTCAGGTGTGATGACGGAAGCCGGCGAGGGTCCGGGAGCGGTCGGGGCGGAGGGCAGCGAGGCACTGGCCACGCTGCACCGGGTCTTCGGGTACGACTCCTTCCGCGGCGAGCAGGCGGCCGTCATCGAGCATGTGGTGGCGGGCGGCGACGCCGTCGTCCTCATGCCGACCGGCGGCGGCAAGTCGCTCTGCTACCAGATTCCGTCCCTGGTCAGACCGGGTACGGGGATCGTCGTCTCACCGCTCATCGCGCTGATGCAGGACCAGGTGGACGCCCTGCGGGCGCTCGGCGTGCGGGCCGGGTTCATGAACTCCACACAGGACTTCGACGAGCGCCGGGTGGTGGAGGCCGAGTTCCTGGCCGGTGAGCTGGACCTCCTGTACCTGGCTCCGGAGCGGCTGCGGCTGGAGTCGTCCCTGGACCTGCTCTCGCGCGGGAAGATCGCTGTTTTCGCCATCGACGAGGCGCACTGCGTCTCGCAGTGGGGACACGACTTCCGGCCCGACTATCTGGCGCTGTCGCTGCTGGGCGAGCGCTGGCCGGACGTCCCGCGGATCGCGCTCACGGCGACGGCCACGCACGCGACGCACCAGGAGATCACCCAGCGGCTGGGCATGCCGGACGCCCGCCACTTCGTGGCTAGCTTCGACCGGCCCAACATCCAGTACCGGATCGTCCCCAAGGCCGACCCCAAGAAGCAACTGCTGTCCTTCCTGAAGGAGGAGCACGCGGGCGACGCCGGCATCGTCTACTGCCTGTCGCGCAACTCCGTGGAGCGCACGGCCGAGTTCCTGTCGGCCAACGGCGTGCAGGCGGTGCCGTACCACGCGGGGCTGGACGCGGGCACGCGTGCGGCGCACCAGTCGCGCTTCCTGCGGGAGGACGGCCTCGTCGTCGTGGCGACCATCGCCTTCGGGATGGGCATCGACAAACCCGACGTCCGGTTCGTCGCCCACTACGACCTGCCCAAGTCGGTCGAGGGCTACTACCAGGAGACGGGCCGTGCGGGGCGCGACGGACTGCCGTCCACGGCCTGGATGGCGTACGGACTGAACGACGTCATACAGCAGCGCAAGATGATCCAGGGCAGTGAGGGCGACGAGGCGCACCGGCGTCGGTCCGCCGCGCACCTGGACGCGATGCTGGCGCTGTGCGAGACGGTGCAGTGCCGACGCAGTCAGCTGCTCGCCTACTTCGGGCAGGACCCGGAGCCGGGCGGTTGCGGCAACTGCGACACGTGCCTGGTGCCGCCGGACACCTGGGACGGCACGGTCGCCGCGCAGAAGGTGCTGTCGACGGTGTGGCGGCTGGAGCGTGAGCGGCGGCAGAAGTTCGGCGCGGTGCAGATCGTGGACATTCTGCTGGGCCGGCGGACCGCGAAGGTGATCCAGTTCGACCACGACCAGCTCTCCGTGTTCGGCATCGGCGAGGAGCTGACCGAGGGCGAATGGCGCGGGGTCGTACGGCAGATGCTGGCGCAGGGACTCCTCGCGGTCGAGGGGGAGTACGGGACGCTGGTGCTGACTGAGGAGAGCGGGTCAGTGCTGCGGCGCGAGCGGGACGTGCCGATGCGGAAGGAACCGAAGAAGGCGGCGACCGCGAAGTCGTCCGGAGGCGGCGGCCGGGGCGAGCGGAAGGCCAAAGCGGCGGCAGCGGCGGCCGAGTTGCCCACGGAGCTGCAGCCGGCGTTCGAGGCACTTCGGACCTGGCGCGGCGAACAGGCTCGTGAGCAGGGGGTTCCGGCGTACGTCATCTTCCATGACGCCACACTCAGGGAGATCGTCAGTGTCTGGCCCGAGTCGGTCGCCGAGCTGGGCGGAATCAGCGGGGTGGGCGAGAAGAAGCTCGCCACGTACGGGGAGGGCGTGCTGAAGGCGCTCGCCGCGCTGGGCGGGGCGCCGGTGTCCGGAGCGGGGACCGCGCCAGGCTCCCCTGGCGGTGACACCGCAGTCGCGAAATCAGGGCCGCAGCCGGACCGGACGGAGCCGGACGACTGGCCCGAGATGGAGATGGAGCCCGAGCCGGAGGACTGGATGTAGGGGCTGGACTCGATTTCGGGGGAGGGCGCGGGGCGGGGCTGGGGGCGAGTCCGGTTCTCTTCCCCGGCGCCGGATCGCCTGCCCCGCGCGCTGTTCCCGGCGCTGCGCTCAGCTCGGCGGAGTGATTCTGCCCGTCACCTCGCCCAGGCCTACGCGGGTGCCGTTCGGACCCGGGGCCCAGGCGGTGAGGGTGACCTCGTCGTCGTCCTCCAGGAAGGTGCGCTTGCCGGTGGGGAGGTCGAGGGGGGCGGTGCCGTTCCAGGTGAGTTCGAGGAGGGAACCGCGTTCTCGTTCGGTGGGGCCGCTGACCGTGCCCGAGCCGTAGAGGTCGCCGGTGCGCAGAGAGGCACCGTTGACGGTCATATGGGCGAGTTGCTGTGCGGCCGTCCAGTACATGGTGGAGAAGGGGGGCTCGGAGATGGTGTGGCCGTTCACGGCGACGGAGATACGTAGGTCGTAGCCGCCCGGCTCCTCTTCGGCGTCGTCGAGGTAGGGAAGCAGCGGGTGGGTACGGGCAGGCGGGGCGATCCGGGCATCCTCCAGAGCGTCCAGCGGCGTGATCCACGCCGAGACGGACGTGGCGAAGGACTTGCCGAGGAACGGGCCCAGCGGGACGTACTCCCAGGCCTGGATGTCGCGGGCGGACCAGTCGTTCAGTAGGCAGAGGCCGAAAACGTGGTCCCGGAAGGCGGACAGGGCCACAGGGCTGCCCATGGACGACGGCGTGCCGACGACGAAGCCGACCTCCGCCTCGATGTCCAGACGGACCGACGGGCCGAAGAGCGGGGCCGGGTCGGTGGGGGCCTTGCGCTGACCCGACGGGCGTACGACCTCCGTGCCGGAGACCACGACCGTGCCCGAGCGGCCGTGGTAACCGATGGGCAGGTGCTTCCAGTTGGGGGTCAGGGAGTCCGCGGCGTCGGGGCGGAAGATCTGGCCGACGTTCCGGGCGTGGTTCTCGGAGGCGTAGAAGTCGACGTAGTCCGCGACCTCGAAGGGAAGGTGCAGCGTCACCGAGGAGAGAGGGTGCAGGAGCGGGGCGACGGTGTCCTGGTGGGACGGGACGGTGACCCAGGCCGTGAGGGCGCGGCGGATGTCGGACCAGGTCGTGCGGCCCGCGGCGAGAAGGGGGTTGAGGGTGGGGCGGGCCAGTACGGAGACGTAGGGGGAGCCGAGGGCGACGGCCGCGGCGCCCGCGTCCAGGACATGGTCGCCGAGACGGACTCCGACCCGGCGGTCCGTGGAGCCGGCCGGGGAGAACACACCGTAGGGGAGGTTGTGCGGGCCGAAGGGGTCGCCCTCGGGGACATCGAAGGGGGGCATGGGGTGCTGCCTCGCTCTCGTGTGGCCATGTGGTCGCGCCACAGGTTACGGGTGAGTTGTGGGCTCAGGGCAGTGTTCCCAGTGCCTAAAGAGTTCGTAATGTCCGGATAGGTCTTGTCCGGAGTGGGTGATTCCGGCTTAGCGTCCTTTGGGGGACATGGACGGGGTGGGGCCGGTCCGTAGGGGGGACACGTGGGGGGACCCGTGGCCAGGAACAGCAGTGTGCCGTTTTCGGCCGACCATGCCGTGCCGGCGCTGATCGTGAAGTTCGGTGACTATCCGCTGCACCACGGAGGTGTCGGGGCCATCCGCAGCCTGGGGCGGCTGGGCGTTCCGATGTACGCGATCACCGAGGACCCTTACACGCCTGCGGCCTCGTCGCGCTATCTGCGGCGCGCGTTCGTCTGGCCGACCACCGGGACCGAGGAACCGGACCGGCTCGTCGAGGGGTTGCTGCGGATCGGGAAGCGGATCGGGCGTCCCGTCGTCCTCGTTCCCACGGACGAGGAGGCGGCCGTACTGATCGCCGAGCGGCAGAAGGAACTGGGCGACGCGTTTCTCTTCCCGCGTGTGGAAGCGGGACTGCCGCGCCGGCTCGCCAGCAAGCAGGGGCTGCACGAGTTGTGCGTGGAGCACGGCATACCGACTCCGGCCGCCTCCTTCCCGCAGTCGTACGACGACATCGAGCGGTTCGCGCGGACGGCACGGTTCCCGGTGGTGGCCAAGAACCGGGAGGCGTTCGTGCGGCGCGCCCGGCCCGCCGTCAGCGGCACTACGCGCATCGCGAGTCGGGAAGCACTGTTGTCCCTGGCGCGCGACTGGGGTGAGCGTCCCGGCGTGATCCTTCAGGAGTACCTGCCCCGGGAGGAGGCCGAGGACTGGATCGTGCACGCCTACTTCGACGCGGACTCGAACCCGCGCGCGCTGTTCACGGGCGTGAAGGTCCGTTCATGGCCGCCACACGCAGGAATGACAGCAAATGCGTACGTCGTCGACAATCCGGAACTCGCGGACCTCGCCGCGCGTTTTATCAAGCAGATCGGCTTCACCGGAATCATCGACCTCGACCTGCGCTTCGACCGGCGCGACGGACAGTACAAGCTCCTCGACTTCAACCCGCGGATGGGCGCCCAGTTCCGGCTCTTCGAGAGCGAGGCCGGGGTGGACGTCGTCCGGGCCATGCATCTCGATCTGACCGGCCGCACCGTTCCGGAGGGGGAACAGCGCGCCGGGCACCGGTACATCGTGGAGAACATCGATCTGCCCGCCCTCCTGGCCTACCGGCGCAGCGGCTACACGACGCCGCACGCGCCGACCCGGGCGAGCGGGACGGAACTGGCCTGGCTCGCGGGTGACGATCCGCTGCCGTTCCTCACGATGCTCGCCCGCTTCGTGCGGCCGGGCGCGAAGCATCTGTATCAGCTGTGGCGGACCAGCCGTCGTGGCAACGGCGGTGGCTGACAGCAGGGGTGGGCGGTTGGGCGATAGCGGCAGAGCAGCAGTGCAACAGGGGAACAGAGCAACAGAGCAACACGAAGTGGCTAAGCAGCGTCCTGGGGAGGGACTTCGTGAATCATCCGGTAGCGGTTATCGGCGCGGGACCGTTCGGTCTGTCCACCGCCGCGCATCTGCGGGCGCGGGGCATTCCGGTGCGAGTGTTCGGCGAGCCCATGGTGAGCTGGCGGGACCACATGCCCGCCGGGATGCTCCTGAAGTCGACGCCGGCGGCATCCAGCATCGATGCCCCGCAGCGTGGTCACACCCTGGCGGACTACTGCGACGCGGTGGGGGTGCGCCGGCTGGTCACTGACGAGGACATCGTCCCGGTGGAGACCTTCATCGCGTACGGCGAGTGGTTCCAGCAGCGGCTGGTGCCCGAGCTGGAGCGGGTGCGGGTGGTGTCCGTGGACCGGCGGCACAAGGGCGCCGGCAGCGGTGGTGGCTTCGAACTCAAGCTGGACTCGGGCGAGTTGTTCACCGCGCGGGCGGTCGTCGTGGCGACAGGGCTGTCGGGGTTCGCGCATCTGCCCCCGGAACTGGCGAGCGCCGTGCCGGACGGGCCCTCGCCCACAGGACCGGTGTCCCACAGTTCGCAGCACCACGACCTGAGCCGGTTCGCGGGCAGGGAGCTGATCGTCGTAGGCGCGGGCCAGTCCGCGCTGGAGACGGCGGCGCTGGCGGTGGAGGCGGGAGCGCAGGTAAGGGTGGTGTCGCGGGGGACCGGCCGCGTGGCCTTCGGCGCGCCCCCGTGGCAGCAGCCCAGACTGCGGCCCGAGTCACCGTTCGGCAACGCGTGGTCGCTCTGGGCGCTCACCTACTATCCGCACCCCTACCGCTACCTCCCGGCCCAGGCCCGCCACTACCTGGTACGCCGGGTCCTCGGACCGCTCGGGGCATGGTGGCTGCGCGACCGGTTCGAAGGAAAAGTGCAGGTGAGCGAGGTCGCGCGGATAGTCCGGGCGGGCGTTGCGGGGGCTGCGGAGGGCGCGGCGGCTCCGCGGGCGGCCGAGGCGCAGAGGGAGAAGGGCACCAACGGTGCGGTGGAGGCGAACGGTTCGGGGAGCGGGGTGGGATTCGCAGGCGGCCGGCCGGTGCTGACCGTGCGGGAACTCGGCGGCCGGACGCGGGAGTTGTCGGCCGACCATGTCATAGCCGCGACCGGCTACCACGTCGACATAGCCGCGATGGACTTCCTCGGGCACGAGCTGCGGACGGAGCTGGCGGTGAGCCGGGGGACGCCGAGGCTCGGTACCGGGTATGAGTCCTCCGTACCCGGGTTGTACTTCACGGGATTGCCGGCGGCCGCTTCGTACGGACCGGTGATGCGGTTCGTGTGCGGTACGGAGTTCGCGTCACCGAGGCTGGCGGGGCATCTGGCGGCGCACGCGTAGGGCGCGGGTGGGGCAGAGACAGGGCTCGGGTTCTGGTTCGCCCGGTCAACGCGTGCCTCGCTCGATCTTGTGAACCAGGGCTTCGCCGTACCGCGTCGTCGGGCTGCTCGTGCCTGTCTGCGCCAGTGCCCGCGCCAGTGCCTGTGGCAGGAACTGGCGCAGACACGGGGGCTGTTGCCGGAGGGAGAACGAACGTCGTCCGGTTCGGACGGAGACCGATGGGTCGAACGGTCCGTATTCTCTGGATCATGGCCGCTCCCACCTCATACGCACTGATCGCCACGGACCTGGACGGAACGCTCCTGCGTGCCGACGACACGCTCTCCGACCGGTCGCGGGCCGCGCTGGCGCGTGCCACGGCCGCAGGTGCCCGGCATCTGGTCGTGACGGGACGGCCGGCTCCGAGAGTCCGGCCGCTGCTCGACGACCTCGGTGCCGGAGGGCTCGCGGTGTGCGGGCAGGGGGCGCAGTTGTACGACGCCGGTGCCGACCGTCTGCTGTGGTCGGTGACCCTGGACCAGGAGCTGGCGGAGACCGCGCTCGGCAAGATCGAGGCCGAGGTCGGTCAGGTGTACGCCGCCGTCGACCAGGACGGCGTCGACGGGCTCACGCTCATCGAACCCGGGTACCTGATGCCGCACCCGACGCTGCCCGCCGTACGGGTGCCGCACCGGGACGATCTGTGGGCCGCGCCCATCAGCAAGGTGCTGCTGCGCCACCCGTCCCTGTCCGACGACGAGTTGGCGTCTGCGGCGCGTGGAGCGGTCGGTTCCCTCGCGACGGTCACCATGTCGGGGCCGGGCACCGTCGAACTCCAGCCATGCGGCATCACCAAGGCGACGGGGCTCGCGCTGGCGGCCGAGTATCTCGGGCTGACCTCGGCCGCCACCATCGCCTTCGGTGACATGCCCAACGACATCCCGATGTTCGACTGGGCGGCCCACGGGGTCGCCATGGCCAACGCCCATCCCGAGCTCAGGGCAGTGGCGGACGAGGTCACCCTCTCGAACGAGGACGACGGGATCGCGGTGGTGCTGGAGCGCTTGTTCGGGGGCGGCGCGGGCCGATAGGAGACCCGGCCGGGTCGGCCGGGTCTGCCCGGTAGGTCTGGGCCGGCCCGGCCGACCGGGCTGCCTACCGACCCGGTCCGGCTAGTAGGCCCCGAACACGTTGTCTATCGATCCGTAGCGCGCCGCCGCGTAGTTGCAGGCCGCGGTGATGTTCGCGATCGGGTCGTAGGGGTCGTACGAGGTGCCGACGACGTGGTAGGCGGCGAAGGTCGGGTCGATGACCTGGAGGAGCCCCTTGGAGGGGGTGCCGGCTGCCGCGTTCGAGTCCCAGTTGTTGATGGCGTACGGGTTGCCCGACGACTCGCGGATGATGTTGCGGTAGATGCCGTCGTACGTTCCGGGGATTCCGTTCTGCGCCATGATGTCGAGCGATTCGCGGATCCAGCCGTCCAGGTTGTTCGCGTAGTACGTCGTCGTCGATGACGTGACCGACGGTGCAGCCGATGCCGTGGTCGCGGTCAGGAAGGGGATGACCAGGGCTGCGGCGGCCGTCCCGGCGATGGCGAGTGTGCGGGTGAGCGCGAGCGGGTGGCGGGGGGTTCTCGCGCGGTGGTGCCGACGTCGTACGGGCATGGTGAGTCCTCTCCGGCGCCTGCGAGGTGAGCTGTCGGGTTCGGGCGGGAGATGCCCGGCCGGGCGCGTTGGCGGCGCACGGCTTCACCCCTAGCCGCTCCGGCGTGGATGTCCGGACCGGCGGCTTGCCTGGGTCCCCCGCTCCTGCCTGCGTGAGTCACGTGTGGGTGGGTGTGTTGTCTGCTCTGCGGGCGGTGGCAGGATTCGGCGGTCCGCCCGGTGTGGCGCGAAACGTATGCGAGAGCACACGGGTGGAACAAGGGGCAGAAATGCAGGACTTGCCCATTTGGGATTCACATTGGGGATAAAAGGGTCAATCGACGAAAGGCGTGCAGAGGTAACTTGCCTTTTGTGAATAGGGAGTTTGCGGAGTGGGGGTGGTGGGGGTTGTTTGCGGACGTGACTCGAATCACGGGGTGGGGGTAGCGGTGGCGCAGGTGGGGCGAGTAGGCGTTTTGGGGGATTTGGAGCCTCTTGGGTGTGCGTGTCCGTTGCGAAGGCGGAACCTCTCGTGTGACGCACGGCGTTGTCTCGGTGACGGTCGCGGTGGAGGGGGGAGAGGTGAGGCGATGTATGGGCGTGTGCGTGCACTGGCCGGGTACGGGATGTTTATAAATGTCCATGCTTTGGACTGATCAAAAACATTCCGGTCGTGATCCGATAGCGCCTGGCCTGGACGGGCGGGCGCTCGCGGTGATCGAAACGTGACCGGATACGCTGACTTGAGTGATGGCAGCGATCTATCGACACACCGTGTGACCGCCAGTAGACACCAGCAGACAGGAGATCCCTCGTGACCGTCGTCGGGCCGTTCGGGCTGAGCGTGCGGGACCAGGCTCTCGAAGCCGATGTCCAGGCCGGATTGGCAGCTGTCGAGGAAGGGTTGCTCGAAGCCACCAAGAGCGAGGTCCCCTTCATCACGGAGGCCGCGCAGCATCTCGTACGGGCCGGCGGGAAGCGGTTCCGGCCACTGCTCGTGATGCTCGCGGCGCAGTTCGGCGACCGGCATGCGCCGGGGATCGTGCCGTCGGCGGTGGTGGTGGAGCTGACCCACCTCGCGACGCTGTATCACGACGACGTCATGGACGAGGCCGAGGTGCGGCGCGGGGTGCCCAGCGCCAACACGCGCTGGGGGAACTCCGTCGCGGTCCTGACCGGCGACTTCCTCTTCGCGCGCGCCTCGCACATCCTCGCCGACCTCGGGCCCGAGGCCGTTCGGGTGCAGGCGGAGGCGTTCGAGCGGCTGGTGACCGGGCAGATCCTGGAGACGGCCGGACCGTCGGACGGGCGGGATCCCGTCGAGCACTATCTGGACGTGCTGGGCGGGAAGACCGGTTCGCTGGTGGCCGTGGCCTGCCGGTTCGGGGCGATGATGTCCGGGGCCGACGACAGCGTCGTGGATGTGCTCACCCAGTACGGGGAGCGGCTCGGCGTCGCCTTCCAGCTCGCGGACGATGTGCTGGACATCGCGTCCGACTCCCACGAGTCGGGGAAGACGCCGGGGACGGATCTGCGGGAGGGCATCCCCACGATGCCCGTGCTGCGGCTGCGGGAGCGGGTGGCCCGGCTGGGGCTGGCCGAGGATGCCGCGTTGTGCGAGCTGCTGGACTCCGACCTGAGTGACGACGCCCGGCATGCGGAGGCGTTGGCCCGGCTGCGGGTGCATCCGGCGTTGGAGCAGGCTCGGCGGGACACGGTGCGGTATGCGGAGGACGCGCGGGCCGCGCTGGCGCCGTTGCTGGAGTGCGATGCGAAGGCAGCGCTGGTGGAGATGTGCGATGCGGTGGTGCATCGGGCCGGCTGAGGGGTTGCCCCTCGCCCAGCCCGTTCCTGGGGGCTGCGCCCCCAGACCCCCGCTTCGGCCCTGAACGGGCCTCGTCCTCAAACGCCGGACGGGCTGAAAGCAGGGGGTGACCCCTACGGGTCAGGGGAAGCTGTGGCTCCTCATGTCATCCCGTAGCAGTACACGGAGTTGAGCCCAAGGTCTGACGATTCCCCGTCGCCGATTTGGTGAGATGGAAACCACCACTCCTCACCGGTTCGGGTGAGAATGGCGGCTCAGGGTGGACAAGTGTGGGACGGACAGCCGCCGCCGACGACGGAGGTAAGGCACACATGGCACCGTACGAAGAGGCCAAGGCCGGGAACCGGATCGAGGCCGAGATCGAGGCCGAGGACGTGCCGTCCCGGCGCCGCAAGGCCGCGCGGTACGCCGCCCCGGCCGTGGTGATCGGTCTGACGGTCGCGACGATCGGGCTGGTACCGGCGTTCGCCGGCTCCGGCGACCCCGATCTGCCGAAGATCAGCGCACAGGAACTCATCGAGAAGATCGCCGCTTCGGACGTGCAGCAGTTGTCCGGCACGGTCAAGATCAGCGTGGATCTGGGACTCCCCGACCTCGGCGGCCTGGAGAGCGGACTCCTGTCCGGCGGACTCGGAGGGGGCTCCGACGGCTCGGGGTCGGCCGCCGACCCGAGCGCCAAACTCCTTGAGCTGGCCACCGGCACGCACACGGTGCGGGTCGCCGCCGACGGCCCCGACAAGCAGAAGCTGTCGCTGCTGGAGAAGGCAGCCGAGTACAGCGTGATCCACAACGGCGACGAGGTGTGGGCGTACGACAGCGCGTCGAACGAGGCGTACCACGCGACGGCCCCCGCGTCCGAGAGCGGCAAGGACAAGGGCAAGGGCGATGGCAAGGACCGGATCCTGCCCGGCGACGACACGACGGCCACGCCCGGTCAGCTCGCCGAGGAGGCCCTGAAGGCGGTCGACGACACGACGTCCGTGACCGTCGACGGCACCGCCCAGGTCGCCGGCCGGGACGCGTACAAGCTGGTCATCAAGCCGAAGGCGTCCGGGTCCACGGTCGGGGCGATCAGCATCGCGGTCGACTCGAAGACCGGGACGCCCCTGAAGTTCACGCTCACCCCGGCGAGCGGCGGTGCCGCCGTCGTGGACGCCGGCTTCGTCGACGTCGACTTCGGCAAGCCCGCGGCCTCGACCTTCGACTTCACCCCGCCCAAGGGGACGAAGGTCACCGAGGAGAACGGGACGGAGGTCCCGCACGACGTTGACAAGGGCGGGGCGGACCTCGACAAGAGGTTCGACAAGAAGTTCGACGGGGACCTCAAGGGGTTTGAGGGCCACGAGGGCACGCCGGACGGGCTCGGAGACGATGGCGTCAAGGTCATCGGCGAGGGCTGGAACTCCATCGCCACGTTCGACTCGGGGACCGAGGGCGGCGGTATGCCGTCGGCCGGCAGTTCGCCCGACGCCGGTGCGTTCGGCGGGTTCCTGGACTCCTTCGGCGACAAGGTCTCCGGCGACTTCGGCTCGGGCACGGTCTTCAAGACCCGCCTGATCAACGCCCTGATGACGGACGACGGCAAGCTCTACGTCGGCGCCGTCACGAAGGACGCCCTGGTCAAGGCGGCCAACGCGGCCCAGTGACTCCCCTAGGGGAACCGTCGTACACGCATGACGATTGAGGGAGCCCATGGAGGAACCGTCCGCCACGGAGCCGCAGAAGGTGGACCGGGATGACGACGACGCGGTCATCGTCACCCGTGCCCTCACCAAGCGCTACCGCGGCGGACAGCTCGCCGTCGACGCTCTCGATCTCACCGTCCCGGCGGGCAGCGTCTTCGGTTTCCTCGGGCCCAACGGCTCCGGCAAGACGACGACCATCCGCATGCTGATGGGCCTGATCGAGCCGACGTCGGGCACGGCGCGGGTGCTGGGGCAGCCGATGCCCCGCGCCACCCGCGCCGTCCTGCCCCACGTCGGCGCACTCATCGAGGGGCCCGCTCTGTACGGCTTCCTCTCGGGCCGCGACAACCTCGCACGGTACGACGCCGCCGACCCGACCGCCGATCCGCGCACCCGGCGTACACGCGTCGCGGCGGCGCTGGACCGGGTGGGCCTGACGGCCGCCGCAGGCAAGAAGGCGAAGGCGTACTCGCTGGGCATGAAACAGCGGCTCGGTCTCGCCGCGGCACTGCTCCAGCCCCGTCGGCTGCTCGTCCTCGACGAGCCGACGAACGGGCTGGACCCACAGGGGATGCGTGAAATCCGCTCCCTGGTAAGGGAGTTGGCGTTGGACGGCACCACCGTCTTCCTCTCCTCCCACCTTCTCGACGAGATCGAGCAGGTCTGTACGCACGCGGCCGTGATGGCACAGGGGCGGCTGATCACCCAGGGCCCGGTGTCCGAGTTGGCCGCCGGGGCCCGCGGCCGGCTGGTCGTGACGACGCCCGACGCGGCGGACGCGGCCCGCGTACTCAAGGAACAGGGCGTCGGCGACGTGGTCGTGACCGAGAACCGGGACCGGGTGACCGGCGAGGTGCCGGACGGCGAGCGCGAACTCGCCGATCTGAACGCCGCGTTGGTCGGCGCGGGCGTCCGCGTCCGGGGCTTCGGCGTCGAACGGGCGTCCCTGGAGGACGCGTTCGTGGCGCTGACGGGGGAGGGCTTCGATGTCGCAGGTTGAGACGAGCGCCCCCAAGGAGCGCGGGGAACCGCGCGACAAGTCACAACTGACCGTTGGCCGCCGAACGACCTTCCTCGGCGCTCTCTTCCGCAACGAACTTCTCACCACGTTCCGTCGCTGGCGCACCCTCGCACTGCTCGGCGTACTGGCGGCGGTACCGATCCTCGTCGGCACAGCGGTCAAGATCGAGACGGACGACGGTTCCTCGGCCGGCCCCGCCGGAGGCGGCGGCCCCGCGTTCATCTCGCAGATCAGCAACAACGGTCTGTTCCTGGTGTTCACGGCGCTGGCCGCGACCCTCCCCTTCTTCCTCCCGATGGCCGTCGGCGTCATCGCGGGTGACGCGATCGCCGGCGAGTCGAGCGCGGGCACGCTCCGCTATCTGCTGGTCGCCCCGGCCGGCCGTACTCGCCTGCTCCTCACCAAGTACGCGACCACGCTGACGTTCTGCCTGGTGGCGACGCTGGTGGTGGCGATATCGGCGCTCACGGTCGGCGCGTTCCTCTTCCCGCTCGGCGACCTGATGACGATCTCCGGCACGAGCATCAGCTTCACGGAGGGCCTCGGCCGGGCGCTGCTGATCGCACTGGTCGTCGCCGCGTCACTGATGGGGGTGGCGGCTCTCGGCCTGTTCGTCTCCACCGTGACGAGCAGCGGCATCGCGGCGATGGCGACGACCGTCGGGCTGCTCATCACCGTCCAGATCCTCGACCAGATACCCCAACTGAGCGCACTCCAGCCGTACTTCTTCTCCCACTACTGGCTGTCCTTCGCCGACCTGATGCGCGAACCGGTCTACTGGGACGACCTGGTGAAGAACCTCGGCATCCAGGCCCTGTACGCGGCGGTGTTCGGCTCGGCGGCCTGGGCGCGGTTCACGACGAAGGACATCACTGCTTGAACCCGGAGTCGAAGAACGTCTTCGCGCGGGTGAGCGCGTCGGTGTCGTTCAGTACGTCACCGGGCTTGCTCCCGTTGCCGAGCAGCACCCCGCCGAACCGCATCTCCATATAGGCGGCCGAGTTGCTGAGCGTGCCGACCAGCGGGTCGGCGAACGTCTGCTCCGGCGCCGCGAGGACGGTGACGCCCCACAGGGTGCGCCCGGCGAGGGTGTCCTTGAAGTCCAGACCGGGTGTGCGCAGCCAGCCCGACCAGTGGTCGAGGTAGCGCTTCACGGAGGCGGAGACCGAGTACCAGTACAGCGGCGAGGCGATCACGATGTCCGTGGCCGCGAGCGTGGCGTCGAGCAGAAGAGCCGCGTTGTTCCCGGTGGGCCGGACATGGTCCGCGTCGTGACGCAGGTCCTCGAAGTCGGGCAGCGGGTGCTCGGCGAGACTCAGCCAGCGCTGCTCGACATCGGCGGGCAGTTGTTCGGCGGCCCGGCGGGCCAGCGCCTCGGTGTTGCCGTCGCTGCGGCTGCTGCCCAGCAGGAAGAGAAAGCTGCGGTTCATGATCGACTCCCGGTGCGGTGCGGTGCGGTGCGGTGGACGTACGGCGGGTGCGCGGGGACTGTGGGCGCACGAGCAATGCATGCATGCGCATGCAGTATATGCATGCGCATTGATGGCTGGCTAGCCCCACTATCGGGCCAGGGGTGCCCGCAGCCCCGCCCGTTCCTCCGCCTCCGCCATGACCCGGAGCAGCACCTCCTCCTCGCCGTGCCGGGCCACCACCTGGAGGCCGACCGGGCAGCCGTCCGGGCCGAAGCCCGCGGGGATGCTCGCCGCCGGGTGCCCGCTGAGGTTGAACGCCCAGGTGAGCGCGGTCGAGTACCGGTCGCCCGGGCCCTCGTGGCCGTGCGGCGGGTTCGGGGTGGTGGGGGTCAGGAGCAGGTCGGCCCGGCTGAACAACTCCGCCAGCCGCCGGTCGTTGACGGCGCGCAGCCGGTACGCCGTCGCCGCGTCGCCGCCTGTGCGGTCACCCGTGTCCGCGTCCGGCGCCCGTAGCGCCAGCCAGGCCGGCCCCGGGTCGTCGAGGCGCAAGGGGGCATCGTCCGGCGGCAGCAGCCGTACGACCCCGGCGTCGTCGAGCCGCAGCGCGGCGCCGTGCGCGACGAGGGCGGGCCCGGGATCGGTGCGGGCGAAACCGAGCGAGTCGGACCAGACGGCGACAAGCGGCCGTCGCACGCGATTCTGGTCGCCGACGCCGATGCCGGCCTTACCGCCCGCCACATCCATCGCTCGCCCACCGGCCCCCGCCACGCACCGCCAGTACGCCCTCAGGTCCGCCGCCCGCCGGGCGACCGCACCCGGCGCGCTCAGCCGTGTCCGGTCGGGATGCGGCAGGCTTCCGTTCGTCGACTTGAGGCCGAACACCCCGCACCACGCGGCCGGGATACGGACGGACCCGGCCCCGTCGGCGCCGGTGGCGAGCGGCACCAGACCCGCTGCCACCGCCGCAGCGGCCCCGGCCGACGAACCGCCCGGCACCCGGTCCGCCCGCCATGGGTTGACCGTTCGTCCGCCGGCCCCGAGTCCCCATGTCTGCCAGGGAGTTCCGGCCCCGGGCGCGGGTACGGACGTGGCGCCCAGCGGCACACACCCGGCGGCGGTCAGCCGTACCGCGTCCGCCGCCCGCTCCCCGTACCGCCCCTTCACCGCGACCGGAACGCCCGCGAGCGGCAACCGCTCACCCGCGGCGACCCGTTCGTCGACCTCGCGCGCCCGCCGTACCGCCGTCTCGCCCCACACCTCCGCGAACGCGCACAACTCCGGCTCCACGGCGGTGATCCGCGCGAGCGCGGCCGTGACGACGTCGACGGCCGTCACTTCCCGTGCCCGTACGGCGGCGGCGATTTCCGAGATCAGGAGATCCGTCATACCGCATTCTCCTCCGTCCGGCCGCGGCAGACGGCGGGGACGGCCAACCCGGCCTACGTGCCGACCGGTTGACCGCCCCCTGTTGAACCTGATGAACCTGTTGAACTCGTTGCGCCTATTGCGTCCGTCGAGCCTGTTGAGCCTGTGGAAGGTGCGCGCTGTTACTCCGACAGCTCCCACACGGCGTACGCGGCCGCGTCACTGTTGCGGTCGAGGGCGGTGTCGTTGATGTTGGCGGTCGTGTCGCAGGACGAGTGGTAGCAGCGGTCGAACGCCTGGCCCGAGGTACCGCCCCACTTGGTCGCCTGTGCCGCCGTCTTGATGTAGTCGGCGCCGCTGAACAGACCGCCGACGGGTATGCCCACGTTCTTGAAGGGCGCGTGGTCGGAGCGGCCGTCGCCCTCGGTCTCGATCTCGGTCGCGATGCCGATGCCCGCGTAGTAGTCCTTGAAGGTCTGCTCGATGGTCGGGTCGTCGTCGTAGACGAAGTAGCCGGGGTTCGGCGAGCCGATCATGTCGAAGTTCAGATAGCCCTTGATGCGTGAACGGTTCGCGGAGGAGAGGTTGTTGACGTAGTACCGGGACCCGACCATGCCCAGCTCCTCCGCCCCCCACCAGCCGAATCTCAGATGCTTGGTGGGCTGGTACTGGGCGCGCGAGACGGCGAGCGCGATCTCCAGGACGGCCGCCGAGCCACTGCCGTTGTCGTTGATGCCGGCGCCAGCGGTCACGCTGTCGAGGTGCGAGCCCGCCATGATCACCTGGTTGGTGTCGCCACCGGGCCAGTCGGCGATCAGGTTGTAGCCGGTACGGCCGGACGCGGTGAACTGCTGGATGGTGGTGGTGAATCCGGCCGCGTCCAGTTTGGCCTTCGCGTAGTCGAGCGAGGCACGGTAGCCGGTTCTGCCGTGGGCCCGGTTGCCGCCGTTGGCGGTGGCTATGGACTGCAACTGGGTCAGGTGTGCCTTGACGTTGGCCAGGGGCAGGTCGGGCGCGGCGGCGAGCTTGACCGCCGGCGCGGAGTCGGGGGCGGGGGCCGCGCCGGCCGCCGAGCCCGTGGTGAGGAGCGCGGTGGAGGCGAGCACGGTGACGGCCACAGCGGTGGCTGCGGCGCGTCCGGGAACCGAGAGCTTCATGTGGGGGGCTCCGAATTCCTCGGGAATCACAGGGATTCCACAACGGATGGGTGCCTGGATGGTGAAGCTCTGGCTAATGGTTCGTCAAGAGCGCTATATGGACAGCGGGTTCGCATACCGGATGAACATGGACATGACCAGTTGATGATGGCTGGAGCGTGTCCGGGCCCGGAGCGGGGCTAGTGAAGGCAGAACTCGTTCCCCTCGGGATCCGCCATCACCACCCACTCGCCGCCCGCCTCCCGTACCTCCCGCAGCACGCTCGCCCCCAGCCCTGTCAGCCGCTCGACCTCGGCCACCCGCCGCTCCGGGCCCGGGTGCAGATCTAGGTGGAGCCGGTTCTTGCCCGTCTTCGGCTCCGGTACACGCTGGAAGAGCAGCCGCCGCCCGAGGCCCGTCCCGCTCTCCTCCTGGTACGGGTCACCGGGATGCCGTACGGCGGCCAGGTCCCGCCAGGCGCGGCGCCCGTGCGCCTCGACGGTCAGCTCGGGCGGTACGGCGCCGAGACCCAGCAGGCGTTCGACCAGCGCGCTGTGGTCCTCGACCGTGTACGCGAGGGCGGCGGCCCAGAAGTCGGCCTGCGCGTGCGGGTCCGCGCAGTCGATGACCAGCTTCCAGTGCACGGGGGTGGGGGCGTCGTGTGCGGGTGTCTGTGTCATGGGGACCACTTATAACGTGCCGCACTGACAAACAGGCCGCACTGAACATGCCGTACCGACAAACATGCCGCACCGACAACGGCTCGCTGTACGCCCTGTCAGCCGCGTACGTCCTGAGTGGCCTCCACCGTCGGCGGAACGAGGACCGGGTCGGCCGCTGTCCTGAGCGCCCGAGCTCCCCGCCGGGCCGCCCGCAGCGCGTCCCACGTCAGCAGGATCAGGGCGAGCCACACCAGCGCGAACCCGGCCCAGCGCTCCGGCGGCATGGCCTCGTGGAAGTAGAGGATGCCCAGGAGGAACTGGAAGACGGGGGCCAGGTACTGGAGCAGGCCCAGCGTCGACAACGGCACCCGGATCGCCGCCGCGCCGAAGCAGACCAGCGGGAGTGCGGTCACGATGCCGGTCGCCGCGAGGAGGGCGGCGTGCCCGGCGCCATGTGCGCCGAAGGTCGCCTCGCCCCGGCCGCCCAGCCACAGCAGATACGCCAGCGCGGGCAGGAAAAGGACCGCGGTCTCGGCGGCCAGCGACTCCACCCCGCCCAGGTTGATCTTCTTCTTCACCAGGCCGTACGTGGCGAAGGAGAAGGCAAGGCAGAGGGAGATCCAGGGCGGCCGGCCGTAGCCGATCGTCAGGACGAGTACGGCGGCCAGGCAGACGCCGACCGCGGTCCACTGCACCGGCCGCAGCCGCTCCTTCAGCAGGAGCACGCCCATGGCGATGGTGACGAGCGGGTTGATGAAGTAGCCGAGCGAGGCCTCGACCACGTGCCCGGTGTTCACGGCCCAGATGTAGACACCCCAGTTGACCGTGATGAACGCCGCGGCGACCGCGACCAGTGCCAGCCGTCGCGGTTGCCGCAGCAACTCGCCCGCCCAGGCCCAACGGCGCAGCGCCAGCAGGGCGATACCGACGACGGCGAGGGACCACACCATCCGGTGGGCCAGGATCTCGACCGCCCCGGACGGCTTCAGCAGCGGCCAGAAGAGCGGGACGAGGCCCCACATCCCGTATGCCGCGAAGCCGTTCAGCAGACCTGTGCGCTGTTCGCTCGTCGGCTTGCCGGCCACCGGCGTCTCCCCTCGTACCAGCACATGACCATATGGACATGCGTTCACGACGGTAACGCCGAGCGCCCCCGGCTGTCATGCTCGTATCGGCATACGGTCATGACAGGCGGGGGCGGGCGTCCTCAGGGGCGCTACGGGGGAGTGCGCGCCCCTGAGAGATGTGAGGGTCAGGCCTTGAGTGCGGCGGCGATCGACTCGGCGATCGGCGTGGTCGGGCGGCCGGTCAGACGGGACAGGTCGCCGGGGGTGCCGGCCAGCTCGCCCTTCTCGATCGACGCGTCCACGCCCGCGAGGATCCCGGCGAGGGCCTCGGGCAGGCCGACGCCGGCCAGGATGCCGGTGAAGACCTCGACGGAGACCGCGTTGTAGGCGACGTCCTTGCCGGACTGCTTGGACACCTCGGCCGCGTACTCGGCGAAGCTCCAGTTGGTGTCGCCGCTCAGCTCGTACGTCGAGTTCTCGTGGCCCTCGCCGGTCAGCACCGCGACAGCGGCGGCGGCGTAGTCGGCGCGTGAGGCGGAGGCGACCCGGCCCTCACCGGCGGCCTGGGTGACGCCGTGCTCAAGGGCGACGGGCAGCTGCTCGGTGTAGTTCTCGTTGTACCAGCCGTTGCGCAGCAGCGAGTACGTGACGCCGGAGGCGAGGATCGCCGCCTCGGTGCCCCTGTGGTCGTCGGCGAGAGCGGCCGACAGGGAGCCCGGGGCGCTGGTGTACGCGAGCAGCGCGGCATCCGCGGCCTTGGCGGCGTCGATGACGACCTGGTGCTGGCCGACCCGGCCCTTGTCGAACTCGTTGCCGGAGATGAGCAGCACCTTGTCACCGGCGGCTATGACGCCGTCGAAGGTCCCGGGCTCGTTGTAGTCGGCGACCGCGATCTTCACACCGCGGGCCGCGAAGCCGGAGGCCTTCTCCGCGTCGCGCACGACGGCGGTGATCTGGTCGGCCGGAACCTTCTCCAGCAGCTGCTCGACCACGTGACGACCGAGGTGGCCGGTGGCTCCGGTGACGACGATGCTCATTGCGTATCTCCTTGTGGGATGTGGGGCTGGCACTAACCCTAGGAGAAGCGCTAACTCATGGAAAGTACCCACTTTCAAGTAAGGTACTTACATGGAAGTAAGTGCAGCAGTCAATGCGGCAGCGAGTACGGCAGCTGGCGCCGAGGCCGAAATCATGGGCAAGGCCGAAATCATGGGCAAGTACGAGACGGTCGACGCCGAGGGCATGTGTCCGCACCGGCTGGTCCTGGAGCACGTCACCAGTCGCTGGGGTGTGCTCGTCCTCATGGAGCTGCTGGAGCGCCCGTACCGCTTCAGCGAGCTGCGCCGGGCCATCGGCAGGGTCAGCGAGAAGATGCTGACGCAGACCCTCCAGACGCTGGAGCGCGACGGACTGGTCCACCGGGACGCGAAGCCGGTCATCCCGCCGCGCGTCGACTACTCGCTCACCGACATCGGCCGTGAGGCCGCCACCCAGGTCAAGGCCCTGGCCGACTGGACGGCGGCGCGCATGCCTGACGTGGACCAGGCCCGCCGGGCGTACGACGAGGCCCGGGCCGAAAGGACCCGGGCCCAGTAGCCACTCGCGCCGTCCGCTTATCCGACGACGGTCCAGGTGTCGCCGCCGGCGAGCAGCGCGCTCAGGTCGCCCTTGCCGTTCTGGACGATCGCGGTGTCGAGCTGCTCGGCCATCTGTGTGTCGTAGACGGGCCGGTCGACCGAGCGGAAGACGCCGATCGGCGTGTGGTGCAGGGTGTCCGGGTCGGCGAGCCGGGAGAGCGCGAACGCCGTGGTCGGGGACGCGGAGCGCGCGTCGTGCACAAGCACGTCGCCCTCGTTGTCGGCGGTGACGGCGACCACCTTCAGATCACCGGTCGCCCGGTCCCGTACGACACCCTTGGCGCCGTCGGCCCCGAACCGGATCGGCTGTCCGTGCTCCAGCCGGATCACCGCCTCCTCGGCCTGCTGCCGGTCCTTGAGGACCTCGAAGGCGCCGTCGTTGAAGATGTTGCAGTTCTGGTAGATCTCGACGAGCGCCGTACCGGGGTGGGCCGCGGCCTCGCGCAGCACGCTCGTGAGGTGCTTGCGGTCGGAGTCGACGGTCCGGGCGACGAAGGACGCCTCGGCGCCGATCGCCAGCGACACCGGGTTGAAGGGCGCGTCCAGCGACCCCATCGGCGTCGACTTGGTGATCTTGCCGACCTCCGACGTCGGGCTGTACTGGCCCTTGGTCAGCCCGTAGATCCGGTTGTTGAAGAGCAGGATCTTGAGGTTCACGTTGCGCCGCAGGGCATGGATCAGATGGTTGCCGCCGATGGAGAGCGCGTCGCCGTCACCGGTGACCACCCAGACGGACAGATCGCGCCGCGACGAGGCGAGCCCGGTCGCGATGGCGGGTGCCCGCCCGTGAATCGAATGCATCCCGTAGGTGTTCATGTAGTACGGGAAGCGGGAGGAGCACCCGATCCCGGACACGAAGACGATGTTCTCCCGCGCCAGCCCCAGTTCGGGCATGAAGCCCTGCACGGCGGCGAGGACCGCGTAGTCCCCGCAGCCGGGGCACCAGCGCACTTCCTGGTCGGACTTGAAGTCCTTCATGGACTGCCTGGCCTCGGCCTTGGGCACCAGAGTGAGTGCCTCGATCGAGCCGGTACCGGCGCCTTCCGTGGACGTCTCAGCCATCGATGGCCTCCTTGAGAGCCGTGGCGAGCTGTTCGGCCTTGAACGGCATACCGTTGACCTGGTTGTACGAGTGGGCGTCCACCAGGTACTTCGCCCGGATCAGCGTGGCGAGCTGGCCGAGGTTCATCTCGGGGATCACGACACGGTCGTAGCGCCGCAGCACCTCGCCGAGATTCTTCGGGAACGGATTGAGGTGGCGCAGATGGGCCTGCGCGATCGGCTGCCCGGCCGCGCGCAGCCGGCGCACGGCCGCGGTGATCGGCCCGTAGGTGGAACCCCAGCCCAGCACCAGGGTGTTGGCCGTGCCGGACGGCTCGTCGACCGTCAGATCCGGTACGTCGATGCCGTCGATCTTGGCCTGACGGGTACGGACCATCAGGTCGTGGTTGGCGGGGTCGTAGGAGATGTTGCCCGTGCCGTCCTGCTTCTCGATGCCACCGATGCGGTGTTCGAGCCCGGGTGTGCCGGGGATGGCCCAGGGGCGGGCGAGGGTCTGCGGGTCCCGCTTGTAGGGCCAGAAGACCTCGGTGCCGTCGTCGAGGGTGTGGTTGGGTCCCTGGGCGAACTGCACCCGCAGATCGGGGAGTTGGTCGACCTCGGGGATGCGCCAGGGCTCGGAGCCGTTGGCGAGGTACCCGTCGGAGAGCAGGAAGACCGGGGTGCGGTAGGTGAGGGCGATACGGGCGGCCTCGATGGCGGCGTCGAAGCAGTCTGCGGGTGTGCGCGGGGCCACGATCGGGACCGGGGCCTCACCGTTGCGGCCGAACATGGCCTGCAGCAGATCGGCCTGCTCGGTCTTGGTCGGGAGCCCGGTCGACGGCCCGCCGCGCTGGATGTCGACGACCAGCAACGGCAGTTCCATCGACACCGCCAGCCCGATCGCCTCGGACTTCAGCGCCACACCGGGACCCGAGGTGGTGGTGACGGCCAGCGACCCGCCGAAGGCGGCGCCCAACGCGGCCCCGATACCGGCGATCTCGTCCTCGGCCTGGAAGGTGCGGACACCGAAGTTCTTGTGTCTGCTCAGCTCGTGCAGGATGTCCGAGGCCGGTGTGATCGGGTAGGACCCCAGGTACAGCGGCAGATCGGCCTGTTGACCGGCCGCGATGAGCCCGTACGACAGCGCCAGGTTCCCCGAGATGTTCCGATAGGTACCGGTGGGAAACGCGGTGGAGGCCGGCGCGACCTCGTAACTGACCGCGAAGTCCTCGGTCGTCTCCCCGAAGTTCCAACCGGCTCTGAACGCGGCCAGGTTGGCGGCGGCGATCTCGGGCTTCTTGGCGAACTTCGTGGCCAAAAACTTCTCGGTGCCCTCGGTCGGCCGGTGGTACATCCAGCTCAACAGGCCCAGCGCGAACATGTTCTTGCTGCGCTCGGCCTCCTTGCGGGAGAGCGCGAACTCCTTGAGGGCCTCGACGGTGAGGGTGGTCAGCGGCACCGGATGCAGGCTGTACCCGTCGAGCGAGCCGTCCTCCAACGGGGAGGCCGCGTACCCCACTTTCTGCATGGCCCGCTTGGTGAACTCGTCCGTGTTGACGATGATCTCCGCGCCGCGCGGCACATCGGCGATGTTCGCCTTCAGCGCGGCCGGATTCATCGCGACCAGCACATTGGGCGCGTCCCCGGGCGTGAGGATGTCGTGGTCGGCGAAATGCAGCTGGAACGAGGAAACGCCCGGCAGGGTGCCTGCGGGCGCTCGGATCTCGGCGGGGAAGTTCGGCAGAGTGGACAGATCGTTCCCGAAGGACGCGGTCTCGGAGGTGAAGCGGTCCCCCGTGAGCTGCATGCCGTCCCCGGAGTCCCCCGCGAACCGAATAATCACCCGATCGAGGCGGCGTACGTCCTTCACACCCGCCGGATTGCGCTGCTCTCCCACGACGGTTCCGACGGCTCCGACGTCCGAGCCGGCCTTCTCCGCTGAACTCTCCGCTGGACTGCTGACCTGGCTGGTCACTGAACTGGACCTCCTTCGAGGCGGCGGCCTGGGACCGGTCCTCCCGCGGACCCTCCCAGGATCAACAGTACGTCGGTAAGGGTGGCCTTCCCGGGACTGATCGCATGATGGACGCCAATTTGAGACGCTACGACGCCCGGACTTGTCACGATTTCCCGCCCCGAGGCACTGACAGGGTGTCAGGTGTCAAGCGGTCAGGTGTTGAGGTAGGTCAGAACGGCCAGTACACGCCGGTGATCGCCGTCGCTGGGGGAGAGCCCCAGCTTCAGGAATATGTTGCTGACGTGCTTCTCGACGGCACCGTCACTCACGACGAGCTGACGAGCGATGGCCGAATTCGTCCGGCCCTCCGCCATGAGCCCCAGCACCTCGCGCTCCCGGGGAGTGAGCCCGGCGAGCACGTCCTGCTTACGGCTGCGGCCCAGCAACTGGGCCACCACCTCCGGATCGAGCGCGGTACCCCCCTGGGCCACCCGAACCACCGCGTCCACGAACTCCCGAACCTCGGCGACCCGGTCCTTCAGGAGATAGCCGACGCCCCGGCTCGACCCGGCGAGCAACTCGGTCGCGTACCGCTCCTCGACGTACTGCGACAGCACGAGCACACCCAGTCCCGGATGCGATTTCCGCAGCTGTACGGCGGCCCGGACCCCTTCGTCGGTATGGGTGGGCGGCATCCGCACATCCGCGACGACGACATCCGGGAGCTCGTCCTGCGCGGCGAGCTCGGTAATGGTCTTGATCAGCGCGACCCCGTCACCCACACCGGCGATGACATCATGCCCACGGTCGGTCAACAACCGGGTCAGGCCCTCTCTCAGCAGCACTGAATCCTCGGCGATGACCACCCGCACCCTGTCCTCCACGATTCCCGGCTCCCCACCCCGTCCGAACACCAGGCTCCAGCATCCCAGTATTCGGACGAGGAAGGGGTTGTTGTCGACGGGTTTTCCCAGGAGGTGGTCCCCGTCGTCTCGTCGCACCGGTCCAGCCGGGGCAGCACCTTCAGGCGCCGCCCGGCACCCTCCAGCCTGTCCGGCGTCTGAGGACGAGCGCCTTCAGCGCGAAGGGGGTCCGGGGCACAGCCCCAGGAACGGGATGGGGCGGGTAAGGGCGGCGGGGGCGAAAAACCCGCCCCCCACCAACCTCACCCCCGCCAAGGCAACTCCGCGGTCACCCGAGTGGGCCCACCCGCCGGAGAGTCCACCACCAGAATCCCGTCCACCGCATCGAGCCGCCCCGCCAGCCCCGCCAACCCGGACCCGCCGGAGGCATCCGCACCCCCCACCCCGTCATCCACCACCTGCAGCATCAGCCGGTTCTCCACCCGCCACACATCCACCGACGCCCCCGTCGCCCGCGCATGCTTGCTGATGTTCTGCAGCAGCTCCGACACCGTGAAGTAGGCGATCCCCTCGATCGCAGCGGCCGGCCGCTCCACCAGATCCACCTCCACCCGCACCGGCACCACACACCGGGAGGCCACCGAGGACAGCGCCGCGTCCAGCCCCCGGTCCGTCAGCACCGCCGGATGAATCCCCCGCGCCAGGTCCCGCAGCTCCTGCAACGCCGTCTTCACCTCGCCGTGCGCCTCGTCCACCATCCGCGCCGCGGCCTGCGGATCCTCCGTGAGCTTCTCCTTCGCGAGCCCCAGATCCATGGCCAGCGCCACCAGCCGAGCCTGCGCACCGTCATGCAGATCCCGTTCGATACGGCGCAGATCGGCAGCGGCGGTGTCGACGACGACCCCCCGGTCGGACTCCAGCTCGACGACGCGCGTCGCCAGCCGCGTCGGCCCGAGCAGCCCCTTCACCATCACCCGGTCCACGAGGGTCAGTGCCCGCACGATCCAGGGCGTTGCCATGGTGAACAACAGCCCAACCAGCGCGGTCACCGTGATCTCGAACGGGTTGTCGAGATAGATGCTGTGGGTCTCGTCGCCGTACAGCTGAAGACCGTCCTGTCCGCCGTACATCGGGAAGAGCCAGAACCACACCGGATACGTGAGCAGCGCCCATCCGTACACCCAGAAGATCACCGAGACCAGGAAGGAGAACATCGCCCATGGCAGATGCAGCACCGAATACAGCAGATGCCGCCACGAGGTCCCGCTCTTGAGCACGGCCCCCATCCAGGCCACCGCTCCGGGCTTGCGTCCCCGCGCCGGCTCCGGTTCGGCCACGTCGAGCCCGAGCAGCCCGCGCGCCATCTTCCGCTCCAGCACACCGAACCCCCGGCACCCCGCCAGGCCCACGGCCAGCACCGGAATCCCGAGGAAGGTGATGAGGAGGAGCGAGCCGGTGAAGGCCAGGGTGACGGCGTACGAGAACACCAGCACGCCGACCGGCAGGCTCAGCAGCACATACGCGAACTCACGCAGGCTGCGCGCCTCGACGGGCGCCCGCAACACGGCCGGCAACCGATGCCGCCGTTCTCCGGCGCCCCCGCCGGCCGTCCCGTGGAATCCGGCCCCGGGGCCGCCCTGCTGCCCGTACCCCTGTCCGTACTCCATGGCCATCGGTCCAGTCCGTTTCTACTAGTCGGCTCGCCGGCCAGACAGCTCGTTCGTCTGCCTGTCTGCTCGCCGGTGTCCTGCTCGTCTGTCTTCAGCCTGCTCGCACCGAGCGCCACGGACCATGGAGCACGTAGGCGTCTTCCCCCGGGGGTTTTCCCTACCTACGCCTCGACCCGTTCCCGCCAGGGCAGTTCGGCCGTGACCGTCGTGGGGCCGCCCTCGGGCGAGTCGATGACGAACAGCCCGTCCACCGCGCCCAGCCGGTCCGCGAGCCCCGCCATCCCCGTACCGCCGTCGAGCCGCGCGCCGCCGCGCCCGTCGTCCCAGACCTGGATCAGCAGCCTGTCCTCGGTGCGCCAGACGTCGACGGAGGCGTTCCGTGCCCCGCTGTGCTTGCTGATGTTCTGGAGCAGCTCGGAGACCGTGAAGTAGGCGATGCCCTCGATGGCGGCGGCAGGCCTGGCCGGCAGGTCGGCGCTCACCTTCACCGGCACGGTGCACCGCGAGGCCACCGAGGACAGCGCCGCGTCCAGCCCCCGGTCGGTCAGCACGGCCGGATGGATCCCGCGCGCCAGGTCGCGCAGCTCCTGAAGCGCGAGCTTCACCTCGCCGTGCGCCTCGTCGACCATCGCCGCCACCTGCTCGTCGGCCTGGCCCTCCAGCAGCTTCTCCTTGGCCAGCCCGAGCCCCATCGCGAGGTTCACCAGCCGGGCCTGCGCCCCGTCGTGCAGATCACGCTCGATACGCCGCAGATCGGCGGCGGCCGTGTCGACCACGACCCCCCGGTCGGACTCCAGTTCGGCGATACGGCGTTCCAGCTCGTCGGAGGGCGACAGCAGCCCGCGCACCATCGCCCGGTCCACGTTCGTGAGCGCCCGTGCCAGGAACGGCAGTACGGGCCACAGCACGAAGAGCGACACGAGCGTGAGCGTGAAGGTGAGGATGCCCCAGGGCAGCCGGATGAAGTCGTACAGGATGGTGCGCCAGCCGACCGGGTCCTTCAGTGCCAGCATCATCTGCCCGAAGACCCCGAGCTCCCGGCCGCCCCGACCGCCACCCAGAGGCAGTGGACTCGGCTCGTCCACCCGCACCCCGAGGAGCACCCTGGCCCGCGCCCGCTCGAACCTGCCCAGCAGGCGCGCGCCCATCAGCCCGGCGGCGAGCATCGGAAGACCGACGACCGTGAGCGTGAGGAAGGCACCCGTGCTCACCACGGTCACCACATACACGAAACCGAACAGCGCCATCGGCAGGTTGGCCAGGAGGTGGGCGATCTCCTTCCAGGTGTGCGGTTCGAGGGCGAAACGGACAGGGGGCAGTCGGTCGCCCTCAGGTTCCGCGCTGGCGGCGGTGATACGTGCGGTCATGCCCGCCAGCCTGCCCGCCGCCGCGCCCCGGCGCCATGAGGCGGACCGCCCGGCGACCCGGGGGAAAACCCCACCTTGCACACCACTTGCGCACCAGTCGGGCATGGCCATGCGTGACGGGCTGCTTACGGTCTCTTTAGCAGGCCCTAGACTCCCGTCCGTACGGATCTCCGACAGGCCGAGGAGCGAGGGACGGACATGCCGGTACCGACCGCCGTAGCCACGACAGAGCACATCGCAGCGTCGGAGTACTTCCAGTCCTACTCCGTCGTCGGACTGCTCGCCGCCGTCGGCGTGCTCTTCGTCGCGGTCGCCTTCGGGGCCGGGCGCCTGCTGCGCCCCGTGGTCCCGACCCCCGAGAAGCTCCTGACGTACGAGTGCGGTGTCGACCCCGTAGGCGAGGGCTGGGCCCACACCCAGGTCCGCTACTACGTCTACGCCTTCCTCTACGTCATCTTCGCCGTCGACTCGATCTTCCTGTTCCCCTGGGCGACCGTCTTCGCGGCCCCCGGCTACGGCGCGGCCACTCTCGTCGAGATGTTCGTCTTCCTCGGCTTCCTGGCCGTGGGCCTGCTCTACGCATACAAGAAGGGCGTCCTGACATGGACGTGACGCCAGAAACGAATGCTCCGGCCCCTGTGCCCGTTCCGGCGCCGGTGCTGCTGCCGGAGCCGAAACGCCTGGGCGCCCTCGCCCGCCTGGCCCCCGAGCCGATGAAGGTGGTCCTGAACTGGGGCCGCCGCTACTCGCTCTGGGTCTTCAACTTCGGCCTCGCCTGCTGCGCGATCGAGTTCATCGCCGCGTCCATGGCCCGCCACGACTTCATCCGCCTGGGTGTGATCCCCTTCGCCCCCGGGCCGCGCCAGGCCGACCTGATGGTGGTCTCGGGCACGGTCACGGACAAGATGGCCCCGGCGGTACGGCGCCTGTACGAACAGATGCCCGAGCCGAAGTACGTCATCTCCTTCGGCGCGTGCAGCAACTGCGGCGGCCCGTACTGGGACTCCTACTCCGTGACGAAGGGCGTCGACCAGATCATCCCGGTCGACGTCTACGTCCCCGGCTGCCCGCCCCGCCCCGAGGCGCTGCTCCAGGGCATCCTCAAACTCCAGGAGAAGATCGCCCGGGAGTCCCTGGGCGAGCGGTACGCGTCCGGCGCGGCGACCCGCCCGACCCCGGCCGCACTCCAGAGCCCCCTGGTGCAGCCGCCGACCACGGGGGAGGGAACCGGAAGATGACGACAACCGGCTGGCTGCCCGCCCCCACCGAGGAACTCTTCGGTACGGAGGCCACGGCCGAGGAGTCGTACGACGTCCTGACCGTCGACGTACCCCCGACGTCCTGGACCGCCGCGCTGGAGACAGCGCGCGACCGCCTCTCCTGCACCTACTTCGACTGGCTCAGCGCGGTCGACGAACCGGGCACGGGCTTCCGCGTCGCCGCCCACGTGGTCGCCCTCTCCCCGGTCCGCCGCCTCCTCGTACGGACGACGGTCCCGCACGAGTCCCCCGTGCTCCCCTCCCTCGTGGACGTCTACGCGGGCGCCGCCTGGCACGAGCGCGAGACGCACGAGATGTTCGGCGTACGTTTCGAGGGCCACCCCGGACTGGACCACCTCCTCCTGCCGGAGACCTTCGAGGGCTACCCCCTCCGCAAGGACTTCGTGCTGGCGGCCCGCGTCGCCAAGGCCTGGCCGGGCGCGAAGGAACCGGGGGAGTCGGAACACGGCGGGCCCAAGCGCCGCCAGATGCTCCCGCCCGGTGTCCCCGACCCCAACGAATGGGGCCCCCTGAAGGGCCAGCTCCCTCCGGCCCCGGCCCGCCCGGCCCGCGCCGCCGCAGGCCGCGCGACAGGCGACCGCCCGGTACGCCGCGCCCGCACGGCATCGGACGGCTCGGCAAGCCAGGCCCCGGCAGGCGAGACCCCGGCGCCGGAGGGCACCCCGACGGAGGTCTCACCGACCCCGCCGACCGCGACGGCTGCACCCCGCCGAGCGCGCAGCGCGAGTCAGGGCTCGGCATCGCAGCAACCGCAGCCGCCGGCGACCGGGGCCCCCGAGTCACCATCCACGGCGGACGCCCCCTGGCACCACGCCCGCCCAGCCTTCGACGAACCCACGAGGGCCCCTGAGGCGACCGAGGACCCCGCTCCCGAGAACTCGGCCCCCGAGAATCCCGCCCCCGGCAACCCCGTGCCCGACACCCCCTCAGGAGGCTCGCAGTGAACGACGCGCTCGACGTCGCCCTGCGACTTCTGATCGTCTTCGTCGTCTTCCTCACCTTCCCCCTGATCGTCGGTCAGGCCGAGCACAAGGTGATGGCCCACATGCAGGGCCGCCTCGGCCCGATGTACGCCGGCGGCTTCCACGGTTGGGCCCAACTCGTCGCGGACGGCGTCAAGTTCGTGCAGAAGGAAGACATCGTCCCGGCCGGCGCCGACCGCCGTATCTTCCAGCTCGCCCCCGCTGTTGCCCTCCTCCCGTACCTCCTCGTCCTCCTCGCCATCCCGATCGGCCCGGGCGAGGGCGCCGTCGGCGAGGTCGTCGACGCGGGCATCTTCTTCGTCCTCGCCGTCATGGGCGTCGGCGTCCTCGGCTCGCTCATGGCCGGCTGGGCGTCGGCCAACAAGTTCTCCCTCCTCGGCGGTCTGCGCACCGCCGCGCAACTCCTCGCCTACGAACTCCCGATGCTCCTCACCGCCGCCTCGGTCGCGATGGCCGCGGGAACGGTCTCGCTCCCCGGCATCCTCGACGCCTTCGAGTGGTGGTGGCTGCCCTGGCAGATCGTCGGCGCGATCGTCTTCTTCGTGGCCGGCCTCGCCGAACTCCAACGGCCCCCCTTCGACATGCCGGTGGCCGACTCGGAGATCATCTTCGGCGCCTACACCGAGTACACCGGTCTCCGCTTCGCCCTCTTCCTCCTCGCCGAGTACGCCGGGATCGTCGTCCTGTGCGGCCTGACCACCGTCCTCTTCCTGGGCGGCTGGCACGGCCCCTGGTCCGCCGACGGCCTCGGCTGGGTCTGGACCCTCCTGAAGACGGCAGTGCTGGCCTTCGTCGTGATCTGGCTGCGCGTCACCTACCCCCGCCTGCGCGAGGACCAGCTCCAGAAGCTCTCCTGGACCGTCCTCGTCCCCCTCTCCCTCGCCCAGATCGCCCTCACCGGCATCGTGAAGGTGGTGATCCAGTAACCATGGCTCCGATTCTCGGCAGTGGCCTGGCCAAGGGCCTGGCCGTCACCCTCCGCACGATGACGAAGAAGACCGTCACCGCGCAGTACCCGGACGCCCAGCCCGACCTTCCGCCCCGCTCCCGCGGAGTCATCGGCCTCTTCGAGGAGAACTGCACGGTCTGCATGCTGTGCGCCCGCGAGTGCCCGGACTGGTGCATCTACATCGACTCCCACAAGGAGACGGTCCCGGCCGCCGCCCCCGGTGGCCGGGAGCGCAGCCGCAACGTCCTCGACCGCTTCGCCATCGACTTCTCCCTCTGCATGTACTGCGGTATCTGCATCGAGGTGTGCCCCTTCGACGCACTCTTCTGGTCCCCGGAGTTCGAGTACGCCGAGACCGACATCCACGAACTCACCCATGAACGCGACAAGCTCCGCGAGTGGATGTGGACGGTCCCGGCCCCGCCCGCCCTCGACCCCGCCGCCGAGGAACCGAAGGAGATCGCCGCCGCCCGCAAGACGGCGGAGAAACTGGCGGCCACGCAGGCCACGCAGGCGGAGACGAACGGGCCGAACGAGCCCACCCTGTCCACCGAGCCGCAGGAGGGAACGTCGTGAGCCTCGCCACCGCAAGCCACGGCTTCCTCTCCCCGACCGGTGTCGAGATCGCCTTCCTCCTCGTCGGCCTCGTCACCTTCGGCGCCGCGCTCGTCACCGTCACCACCCGGCAACTGGTGCACGCCGCCCTGTGGCTGGTGGTGACCCTCGGCGGCCTCGCCGTCGAATACCTCCTCCTCACGGCCGAGTTCATCGCCTGGGTACAGGTCCTCATCTATGTCGGTTCCGTCGTCGTCCTCCTCCTCTTCGGTCTGATGCTCACCAGGGCCCCCATCGGCCGCTCCCCGGACGCCGACTCCGGCAACCGCTGGGCCGCCCTCGCCGTGGCCCTCGCCTCGGCCGCCGCCCTGGTCTGGGTCGTCGTCGACGCCTTCCGCACGACCTGGATCGACCTGGACGGCGCCGCCGCGGGCTCCACCGCCGTCACCGGCGCGAGCCTCTTCCAGAACTGGGTCCTCCCCTTCGAGGCCCTCTCCGTACTTCTCCTCGCGGCCCTGGTCGGGGCGATCGTCCTGTCCCGCAAGACGAAGGCGGAGTCGAGCTCTCCCCCTCTGAACTCCCGAGCCGCGACCGGTAGTTCCCCCTCTGTCCCAGATTCCCGTAATCACCCGATCGGGCGAAATGGGTCGGTCAAGGGAACCGAGTCGACCGAGCAGGACGGTGCCCGCTGATGCACCTCGCCTATCCCGCCGTACTCTCCGCCCTCCTCTTCTGCACCGGCCTCTACGGCGTCCTGGCCCGCCGCAACGCGATCCTGGTCCTGATGTCCGTCGAGCTGATGCTCAACGCCGTCAACCTCAACCTCGTCGCCTTCGACGTCTGGCTCAGCAGGACCACCCGCGAGACCCTGCACTCCGGCCAGGCCCTCACCCTGTTCACCATCGCCATCGCCGCCGCCGAGATCGGCATCGGCCTGGCGATCGTCCTCGCCGTCCACCGCAACCGCGGCACCGCGGACATCGACAAGCTCCGCGACACCGCCGAGCCGCACGGCCCCGACGAAGCCACCCTCACGGAAGACGAGAAGGATGAGGCCACCGCGTGACCACGACCACCCTCGCCGTCCTCGTCCCCCTCCTCCCGTTCCTCGGCGCCGCGGCCGGCCTGCTCCTGGGCCGCACGGCCCCCGGCTTCGTACGCCCCCTCGCCGTACTGCCGCCCCTCACGGCGCTCGCCCTCGCCGTGGTCGTCGCGGTACGCCAGGGCGGCGACCGGGCCGTCGACGCCGCCACCGAGCTCACACCCACCGGCTCGGTCCCCGTCGAACTCGCCCTGCACATCGACGGCTTCGCCGCCCTCGTCGCCGTCCTGGTCGGCCTGGTCGCGACCTGCGTGCAGATCTACTCGACGGCCTATCTGCGCGACGACCCGCGCTACCCCTCGTACGCCGCTCTCGTCTCCCTCTTCACCTCCGCGATGCTGCTCGTCGTCTACTCCGGCGACCTGATGGTGCTGCTGGTCGGCTGGGAGATCATGGGCATCTGCTCGTACTTCCTGGTCGGCCACTACTGGGAGACCCCGGAAGCCCGGGCCGCCTCCCTCAAGGCCTTCCTCGTCACCAAGCTCGGTGATGTCCCCTTCCTGATCGGCCTGTTCGCGCTCGCCACCGACGCCGGGTCCTTCCGGATCACGAAGATCCTCGGCACCGTCGCGACCGGCGGACTCGACCACCCGACACTCATCGCCCTGCTGCTCCTGGCCGGTGTGGCGGGCAAGTCGGCGCAGTTCCCGCTGCACACCTGGCTCCCCGACGCGATGGCGGGCCCCACGCCCGTCTCCGCGCTGATCCACGCCGCGACGATGGTCGCCGCCGGTGTCTACTTCATCGCCCGGCTCCTCCCCGTCTTCGCGGCCTCCGCGGCCGCACTGGTCGTCCTCGCCGTCATGGCCGCCGTCACGATGGCCGGCTCCGCCCTCGCCGCCCTCGCCCAGGACGACATCAAGCGCGTCCTCGCCTACTCGACGATCGGCCAGCTCGGCTACATGACCGGCGCCCTCGCCGTCGGCGACCGCGGTGCCGCCGTCTTCCACCTCCTCACCCACGGCGCCTTCAAGGCGCTGCTCTTCCTCGCGGCTGGCGTGATCATCCACGCCTCAGGCACCAACTCGCTGGCCGCCATGTCCCGCATGGGCAACCTGCGCACCCGCATCCCCGACGCCTACTGGACGATGACCGTGGCGCTCCTCGCGCTCGCCGCGATCCCGCCCTTCAGCGGCTTCTTCTCCAAGGAGTCCGTCCTCGGCGCCGCCGAACACGTCACCTCCGGCCACGCCGAGGGCATCCCCGGCGCCGCCGGCTGGATCGTCCTCGTCGCCGGCCTCGCCTCGGCCCTGCTCACCGCCGCCTACGCGACCCGCCTTTGGCTGCTCGCCTTCCGGGGCCGGGGCGCCGAGGCCCCCGACCACGGCAGGCAGCCCGTCGCGATGACCACCGTGCTCTGGGTGCTCGCGATCCCCTCCCTCGCCCTCGGCGGGCTCGCGTACGGCAGGCTGCCCGACTGGTTCGACGGACACGACCTGACCCCGACCCTCACCACCTCGGTCCTCGGCACGGGAATGGCCCTCGTCGGCGGTCTCGTCACCTATGGAACCTGGCGCCAGCTCACCGCCCTGGCGGCCCGCGTACCCATGGGCGCGGTCGCGGCCCACCCTGACGCGGACGGCGGTCTCGTCGAGGCCGAGGCCATCGCCACCCACACCCCCGCCTACGGAGACATGGCCACCGCACCCGACCCGGCGGACCCCGGACGCCTTCTGCTCGGCCCGCTGCACCGCCACGCGGCCGTCGGCTTCCATCTGGACGCCCTGTACACGGCGCTGCTCGTCCGCCCGGTCCAGGCCGCCGCGACCGTCGTCCGGTTCCTCGACCGAGAGGTCGTCGACACCTACGTACGCGGTGCGAGTGCCCTGCCCCGCCTGCTGGGTACCGCCGTACGGCGCGCACAGACCGGCAACGTCCAGACCTATGTGAGCGCGCTGCTCGCCGGCACCGTCGTCCTGGTGGTCGCCGTCCTCCTCGTCGCCACGGGAGCGTGAGCAGGCGTGATCGATATCAACGAGTCAGTGATGCAGTTCCTTCTGGCATTCCTCGTCGTGGGGCCGCTGATCGGCGCCGTCGCCGCTCTTCTGCCGGCCCCGCCCGGACTGAAGGGGAAGTCGCCCGAGCAGGCCGTGCTGCGGCACGGTGTCACCGTCACCGGTGCGGTGCTCATCGCCGCGATCGCCCTCGCGCTCGGCGTCGACCACGACCACCCGTCGAAGATGCAGGCCACGACCGACATCAGCTGGATCCCCGCACTCGACGTGCGGATCCACCTCGGCGTCGACGGCATTTCCCTCCCCCTTCTGGTCCTGAGCGCGCTGCTGACCTTCCTCTGCGCGCTCTACTCCTACTTCAAGCTGCCCGCCGGCCCCTCCCCGAAGGCCTTCGTCGCACTCCTCCTCGTCCTGGAGTCCGGCACCCTCGCGACCTTCGCCGTCCTCGACCTGCTGCTGTTCTTCCTCGCCTTCGAGATGGTGCTCATCCCGATGTACTTCCTCATCGCCCGCTGGGGCGGTGAGCAACGGACCCGAGCGGCCTGGAAGTTCATCCTCTACACCCTGCTCGGATCCGTGGTCATGCTGCTGGGCCTGCTCCAGATCGGGATCAAAGCGGGCACGTTCGACATCATGGCACTCACCACTGACAACGGCTCTGGACTGAGCACATCCGTGCAGGTCACGGCCGCTTTGGCGATCGGGATCGGGCTCGCGGTCAAGACGCCGATGTGGCCGCTGCACAGCTGGCTGCCCGACGCCCACACCGCCGCCCCGACCGTCGGCTCGGTCCTGCTGGCGGGCGTCCTGCTCAAGATGGGCACGTACGGGTTCGTACGCATCCTGCTGCCGATCACGCCTGACGGATTCCGGACGTTCGCGCCCTACCTCGCCGCGTTCGCCGTCGTCGGGATCATCTACGGTTCCCTGGCCTGTCTGGCCCTCGCCCGGCAGGGCGCGAAGGGCGATCTCAAGCGGCTCATCGCCTACTCCTCCGTCGGCCACATGGGCTTCGTGCTGCTCGGTATCTCGACCATGACGCCGACCGGCGTGAACGGCGCGCTCTTCGCCAACATCGCCCACGGCCTCATCACCGGCCTCCTCTTCTTCCTGGTCGGTGCGCTGAAGGACCGCACGGGCACCACCGACCTCGACACCCTCGCCGAGGAGACAGGCGCCGCCCTCTACGGCCGGGCCCCGCGCCTCGGCGGCCTCGTGGCCTTCGCCGCCGTCGCCTCGCTAGGACTGCCCGGTCTCGCCGGGTTCTGGGGCGAGATGCTGGCCCTGTTCGGCGCGTTCGACCCCGCCGACGACCTCAGTCGCCCCGCTTTCCTCACCTACACGGCGATCGCCGCGTTCGGCACCCTGCTCACCGCCGCGTACATGCTCATCGTCGTACGCCGCGTCTGCATGGGCGCCGCCCCGCAGCCGGACGCCCCCCAGCTCGCCGACGTACAGACGTACGAACTCGCCGCCTGGGCCCCGCTCGTCGCCCTCACCGTCGTCGCCGGACTCTGGCCGAAGGCCCTCCTCGGCCTGACCGACCCGGCCGTGCAGCAGCTCCTCTCAGGAGGCCCCCGATGAGCTCCCCGGCTCAGTCCGCGGCTCAGTCCGTCGTCCAGTCGGTCGACTGGCTCGCCATCGCGCCGCCCACCGTCGCGGCCCTCGTGGGGCTTGCCGTACTGGTCGGCGACCTGTTCATCGGCGACAACAGGAAGGCAGTCCTCGGCTGGACCTCGGTCGCCGGCCTCGCCGCGTCCGCCCTCCTTCTGCTGCCCCTCCTGGACGGCGACCGCTCCACCTTCTGCCTCAACGGCAGCACCGACGTCTGCAGTTACACGGCGGACCGCTTCACCCTCGTCATCCAGTTCCTGGTGCTCGGCGGCGCGTTGCTCGCCGCCCTCCTCTCGGTCACCGCCCTCAAGGACGCAGACCGGGGACTCCCCGAAGGGGAGTACTGGTTCCTGCTGCTGTCCTCCGCCGCCGGGGCGGCCCTTCTGCCCGCCTCCCGCGACCTCGCGACCCTGATCGTCGCCCTGGAGGTCGCCTCCCTGCCCGCCTTCGCCCTTGTCGGCATCCGGCACGGCGACCGGAAGTCCTCCGAGGCGGCCCTCAAGTTCTTCCTGTCCTCCGTGACGGCGACCGCGGTCAGCCTCATGGGCATCAGCTTCGTGTACGCGTCCACGGGCACCCTCTACCTCACCGAGATCGCCGACCGGATCCAGCACGTCGACCCACAGCTCCACACCCTCGCCCAGGCAGGCGTCGTCCTCACCCTCATCGGCTTCGCCTTCAAAACGGCAGCCGTGCCCTTCCACTTCTGGGTACCCGACACCTACGTGGGCGCGCCCCTGCCGATCGCCGCCTATCTGTCGGTCGTCGGCAAGGCCGTCGGCTTCTCCGGCCTGATCCTCGTCACCGTCGTCGCCTTCCCGTCGTACGCCGACGTCTGGGGCCCGGCACTGGCCGCCCTGGCCGCGCTCACCATGACCGTCGGCAACGTCGGCGCCCTGCGCCAGCAGGCCACGCGCGCGTACAGCGCGGTACGCCTGCTCGCCTGGTCCTCCGTCGGCCAGGCCGGCTACCTCCTCGTACCGATCGCCGCCGCCGCGTACTCCGACGACGCCCAGAAGGCGATCGGCTCCACCGTCGCGTACGCCCTCATGTACGCCGCCGTGAACCTCGGCGCCTTCGCGGTGGCGGCTCTGGTGGCCCGTACGAAGCCCCTGAACCGCGTCAGCGACTACCGGGGCCTGTACGCCACCCGCCCCCTGGCAGCGCTGGTCCTGGGCTTCTTCCTGCTGTGCCTCGCCGGACTGCCGCCGGGCATCATCGGCCTCTTCGCGAAGGTCACCGTCTTCTCCGCGGCCGTCGACGCCGGACTCGGCTGGCTGGCCGTGATCATGGCCGTCAACGTGGTGATCGCCCTCTTCTACTACCTCCAGTGGACGGCCCTGCTCTTCCGCGCCCCCGAGGGCACCGACGAACGCCACCGCGCCCCGGCCCCCCTGACAGCCGCCATCGCGCTGACCGCCGTCCTGGCCATCGCCCTCTCCGGCGCACCCCAGCTGGTACTGCGCTTCGCCGACACCGGCCTCTTCTGACCCCCGCCTCCCGGCACGCGCGCGTGGACCTCACCCGGACGGCTCACGCGTGCCTCCGAGCACGCAAGGGAACTGCGAATCCCCGCCTGGCGTTGACCAGTACAGAAGGGTCCACTGGACCTGACACCAGGGTTCCCCTGCCGCACCACTAGGAGGGCGTACCGTGCACCGCCGGCACAACGGGCTCAGGACAGCCCTGCTCCTCGGGGGACTGTCCGCACTCATCATCGTCATCGGCAGCTTCTTCGGCCGTACGGGCCTTGTGATCGCACTCCTCATCGCGATCGGCACGAACGCGTACGCGTACTGGAACAGCGACAAGCTGGCTCTACGCGCGATGCGCGCCCGCCCGGTGAGCGAATTCGAGGCTCCGGCCCTGTACCGCATGGTCCGCGACCTCTCGACCCAGGCCCGCCAGCCCATGCCGCGCCTGTACATCTCGCCCACCGAAGCACCGAACGCGTTCGCGACGGGCCGCAATCCGCGCAACGCGGCAGTGTGCTGCACCGAGGGCATCCTGCGCATCCTGGACGAGCGCGAGCTGCGCGGCGTCATCGGCCATGAGCTGAGCCATGTCTACAACCGCGACATCCTCATCTCGTCGGTCGCCGGCGCGCTGGCCTCCGTGATCATGTTCCTGGTCAACTTCGCCTGGCTGATCCCGATCGGCCGCTCGAACGACGACGACGGCCCCGGCATCCTCGGCATGCTGCTGATCATGATCCTGGGCCCACTCGCGGCCACTGTCATCCAGCTCGCCATCAGCCGCTCCAGGGAATACGAGGCCGACGCGTCGGGCGCCCAGCTCACCGGCGACCCACTGGCCCTCGCGAGCGCCCTGCGCAAACTGGAGGCGGGCACGAAACAACTCCCGCTGCCTCCCGAGCCGCGTATCGAGACCGCGAGTCACATGATGATCGCGAACCCCTTCCGCCCAGGCCAGGGACTCTCCAAGATGTTCTCTACGCACCCGCCGATGGCGGAGCGCATCGCCCGGCTCGAAAAGATGGCAGGTCGCCACCAGTGAAGACAATCCTCAACGTCATTTGGCTCGTCCTGAGCGGCTTCTGGCTGTTCCTCGCCTATCTGGCGGCAGGCGCGCTGCTCTGCATCACGATTATCGGAATTCCGTTCGGCATCGCGGCCTTCCGGATCGGCGCCTACGCCCTGTGGCCCTTCGGCCGCACGACCGTCGAGCGGCGCGACGCGGGCGCCCCCTCCTGCGTCGGCAACGTCCTGTGGCTCGTCCTCGCGGGCTGGTGGCTCGCCCTGGCCCACGTCGTCACCGGCGTGGCTCTCTGCATCACGATCATCGGCATCCCCTTCGGCATCGCCAACTTCAAGCTCATCCCCGTCTCGCTGCTGCCGCTGGGCCGCGAAATCGTGCCGACGGACCAGCCGTTCAGCTCCCGCTGGTAGCACGGCCGGAGACGGAAGAGGGCGGGGGCGTCGTCGTCCCCGCCCGACGGTTTTCCACAGCCTGCGGGCGGGATCGTGTCCCGGCCCGTGGGTTGTCCACAGGCCGCCGCGATTGTCAGTGGCGGCCTGCATGATGAATCCATGACCGAGACCGAGCAGTTGCTGACACGGGTGGCCGCCGCGGCGCACAACACCCGTCCGTGGGGCTGGCCTTCACTCCCCGCCCCCGTGGACGCGGCAACGCTCGACCGTGCCGAGACCGTCCTCGGCTTCCGTCTGCCGCCGCTCCTCGCCGAGCTCTACCTCCGGATCGGAGACGGCGGATTCGGCCCTTCCTACGGCCTGTTGCCCCTGCTCGACGGCGCGCCCGCCGGTGAGCCGCCCGTCGTCGCCCAGTACCTCGCCAACCGCAAGGCGGCCCGCAAGGACCCGGACTGGCCCTGGCCCGAGGGCATCCTGCCGATATCCCACTGGGGCTGCGGGATGTACGCGTGCGTGGACTGCCGCACACCGGAAGGCACCGTCCTGCTCTTCGAACCGAACGCCGACGACGCCGACCACGCGTGGTACACCGACGCCCCCGGCCTCGCGGAGTGGCTGCACACCTGGCTCGACGGCTCGGGCTGGTACGAGGAGTCCAGCGACGATACGGACCTGGAGCCCTGGCCCGAATTCCGCATACGCACGGCGACAGCACCGCCGGTCGAGCCCTCGTAGCCGACGCGAGTTCCGTCAGCGGTCAGGTCCGGCCGACGACCGCGAAGCCGACCACCACCGTCGTACGCCGAACGCGACCGCCCCCAAGCCCAGCACGCCCCCGCCCACGACCACCGACACCCCCGGCAGCGCGAACGCCAGCGTCACACAGCCGAGGAGCCCCACCGCCGGCACCACCCGTGACGCCGGAGCCGAACTCAGAGTCCAGGCGGAGGCGTTGGCCACCGCGTAGTAAGCCAGAACCCCGAAGGAGGAGAAGCCGATAGCGCCCCGTACGTCCACCGTCGCGGCCAGCACAGCGACCACCGCGCCCACGGCCAGCTCGGCCCGGTGCGGTACCTCGAAGCGCGGATGCACGGCGGCCAGGGCACCCGGCAGATGACGGTCACGGGCCATGGCCAGCGTCGTCCGCGAGACGCCCAGGATCAGGGCGAGCAGCGAGCCCAGCGCGGCCACGGCGGCACCGGCCCGGACGACCGGCACCAGCCCCGGCACGCCCGCCGCCCGTACAGCGTCGGCCAGTGGGGCGGTCGCCTGCCCGAGCCCGCCCGACCCCAGCACGGAAAGGACAGCCACCGACACCGCCGCGTACACCGCCAGCGCGATGCCCAGGGCCGTCGGGATCGCACGCGGGATGGTGCGCGCGGGATCCCGCACGTCCTCGCCGAGGGTCGCGATCCGGGCGTACCCGGCGAACGCGAAGAACAGCAGTCCGGCCGCCTGGAGCACTCCGCCCACGCCAAAGGAGGCCCCGACCTCCAGCCGGTCGGCATCGGCGGCGCCAGAGGTCAGGCACACCACCACCACGGAAGCGAGGACAGCGAGGACCACTGCCACGATCGCCCGAGTCAGCCAGGCGGACTTCTGGACTCCGCCGTAGTTCACCGCGGTCAGCGCCACCACGGCCGCGACCGCCACAGCGTGCGCCTGATCCGGCCAGACGTACGTGCCCACGGTGAGCGCCATCGCCGCACAGGAAGCCGTCTTCCCGACGACGAACGACCACCCCGCGAGATAGCCCCAGAAGGCGCCGAGCCGCTCGCGCCCGTACACGTAGGTGCCGCCGGAAGCGGGATAGAGGGCGGCCAGCCGGGCGGACGACATGGCGTTGCAGTGGGCGACCACGGCCGCTGTGGCGAGCCCGAGCAGCAGCCCGGACCCCGCCGCGCGTGCCGCGGGTCCCAGAGCTGCGAAGACACCGGCTCCGACCATCGACCCGAGCCCGATGACAACGGCGTCCCCGACACCAAGGGTGCGTCGCAGTTCAGGGGTCGATCGGGCACCGGGCTGTGTCATGGGCCGCACCCTACTGACCGGTGCAACCGCCGGGCACCGCGCTGACGTCGTGCACAGCAACACAACACGAACAACGCATCAGCCCGAACGCACCGACACGACGAGGTCGACGACGTCGCAAGTCACAGCGCCGGGACAGTTCGAGCACAGCACAGACGGGCAGGTTCAGGACATGAGCATCATCGGCTGGATCATCCTTGGGCTGTTGGCCGGGGCCATCGCCAAGTTTCTGCTGCCGGGGCGCGACCCGGGCGGTTTCATCGGCACGACGGTCATCGGCGTCGCGGGCGCGTTCCTGGGTGGCTGGATCTCGGCGCGCTTCCTGGACCACCCCATCAGTAAACAGTTCTACGACGGAACCACGTGGGCGGCGGCGATCGGCGGCTCACTGGTGCTGCTGATCGCGTACCGCATTCTGTTCGGCAACTCGCGCGACTGAGCGCGTACTTGATCCGCAGTCGGCTGCCGGCAGCGGGGAGGGGTGGGCACCGCAGGACGGCCCACCCCTCCCCGACCACTTGTGGACTACCGGTAGTTCACGAACTGCAGTGCGAAGTCGAAGTCCTTGCCCTTGAGGAGGGCGATGATGGCCTGAAGGTCGTCACGGCTCTTCGAGCTGACGCGCAGCTCCTCGCCCTGGACCTGGGCCTTCGCGCCCTTCGGGCCCTCGTCACGGATGATCTTCGCGACCTTCTTCGCGTTCTCCTGGGAGATGCCCTCCTCGATCGAGGCGAAGAGCTTGTACTCCTTGCCGGAGAGCTGGGGCTCGCCCGCGTCCAGGCACTTCAGCGAGATGCCGCGCTTGATCAGCTTGGTCTCGAACACATCGAGGACCGCCTTGACCCGTTCCTCGGAGTTCGCCTCCATGAGGATCTTCTCGCCGGACCACGAGATCGAGGCACCCACGCCCTTGAAGTCGTAGCGCTGGGAGATCTCCTTGGCGGTCTGGTTGAGGGCGTTGTCGACCTCCTGCCGCTCGACCTTCGAGACGATGTCGAAACTGGAGTCGGCCATGTCCTGTGGCTCCTTGTATGGGGTACTTGTCGGAATCTGTGGGGTGCGTATCGGCATGCGTGGGGACAGCAGCCGAGCCCGGCGTACGTCCCGGGCCGCATCCGTATAAGCCTAGCCACCCCCTCCCCTCCGAGTGCCGCTCAATCGAGTGGCGAAGCACCCCTGTCCATCGGGTATCGTTTACGTCGTTGCCACGGAGCACCGCCGAAAAGCGGTTCGAAAGGGCAGCAAACCCTGGCGGTGTGCCCGAGCGGCCAAAGGGAGCAGACTGTAAATCTGCCGGCTCAGCCTACCCAGGTTCGAACCCTGGCGCCGCCACAGGTTGAACAAAGGGCCCGTCACCTACTTCATCGCAGGTGACGGGCCCTTTGTCGTGCGTCCGTGAGAGCAGTGCACTATCTCACTCCGCATCGTGTTCGAACGCTCCCTTTCGGAATCCGTGGACGAGGCACGGACGGCGCCCACGGGCCGCTCAGTCGTGAGGAATCGCCGTACGGGGGGCACGTCGCCGCTGTCTTCCGCAGTTCGAATCCACGCGTTGCCAAGTGGGTCTTTTCGTTGCGGGCGCGCGTTGGAGCCATGAGGGAGAGTGACCCCATGTCATCGCTGTCACGGCCGTCGTTCGTGTCGTCGTCCCGTCGCCGGAGCTGTCCCGAGTGTCGGCGGGAGATCGCTGTCGTCGCCGGGAGGTTCGCGCGGCACGATCCGCAGGGAGCCCGGGGGAGCGGGGAGCTCGTTTCGTGCCCGGGATCGCGGCGGCAGGCGGAACTCGGGGCGGCCCAGCCGTCGTTGGACGGGTACGTCCAACCCGAATTCCCCGGCCAGCTGCCCCTCTTCTAGCCCCTGCCGATCTTCTGGCCCCGGCGCGTCAACCGTTCGTCCGCTCGCCCTCAGTTCCCCGCGACCGATTTCACCGCGACCGAAACCGGCGTCGAACCGCCGATCAGCTCCAGCGTCAGGCCCGCTGTCGCCGGAGTGTCCAGTAGTTCCGTGATGACGGCGGCCACGTCGTCGCGCGGGATGGAGCCGCGCCCCGTGTCGGCCTCCAGGCGTACGCGGCCCGTGCCGGCGTCGTCCGTCAGGGCGCCGGGGCGCAGGATCGTCCAGTCGAGCGCGTCCAGGCCGCTGACGTACGCGTCGGCCTCGCCCTTCGCCCGCTGGTAGACGTCGAAGACGTCGTCACCCCGGTGGGCCGGATCCGCGCCCATCGACGACACGACCACGTGCCTGCGTACTCCCGCCCGGACCGCCGCGTCCGCGAACAGCACCGCCGCTCCCCGGTCCACCGTGTCCTTGCGGGCCGTCCCGCTGCCCGGGCCCGCGCCCGCCGCGAAGACCGCCGCGTCAGCGCCCCGCAGCAGCTCCGCGACCTCCTCCACCGACGCCGACTCGAGGTCGCACACGACCGGTTCCGCACCGGCCGCCCTCAGATCGTCGCTCTGTTCGGGGCGGCGGATGATGCCCGCGACCTCGTCACCACGCGCGGCGAGCAGACGCTCCAGCCGCAACGCGATCTGACCATGACCTCCAGCGATGACAATGCGCATGCCTTCGACCGTACGCCCCGCCGAACCCGTTCGCCGCACAGCCCGCACGACGTCCGTCCGCACTGCCGAAGCCTCACCGTTCACTCACCTCACGACTGCCCCGTACGCCCCTGCCGCGGCAGGTCCAGCGCGGCCACTGCCGGTGTGTTGCAGTACTCCCGCACCGCGCTGGTCCGTGCCACAACGCGCCCCCTGTGCACCACGATTCGGCTGTAGGCGAGAGACAGCGCGCCGGCCAGACGGTCGCCCCGGACCGCCAGCAGCTCCGCCGGGAAGCCCGCCTCCACCCGCACCTCCGGCAGGCCGAGCACCGCCCGCGCCGACGTGCTCACGGCGTCGTACGCCTCCTCCGGGCGCAGGCCGTGCCGGGACGCGAGCAGATACGCCGCCTCCAGGGGGTCCCCGCGGCCCACCGGGTTCGACACGTCCCGCAGCGCGCCGCTGCCCGCCGCCACCCGTACCCCGGCCGCCCGCAGCAGTCGTACCGGAGCCGTGGCACGGCGTTCCGCGCCGCCGCAGCCGCCCTGGGGGAGGCATGTCACCGTCACGCCCGCCGCGGCGAGTTGGTCCGCCGCCCGCGAGGCCACTTCGGCGGGGAGCCGACCGAGGCCGCCGCAGGGGCCGATGGCCACGCCGGGGCGCAGACCGCCCGCCATCGCCGCCAGCCGGGCCAGCCGGGCCGGGTCGTCACCGTCCGTGTGCAGATCGACCGGGCAGCCGTGTTCCGAGGCGACCTCCAGGACCGCCTCCACATAGCCGGTCGGATCGGGGTCGCGGTCCGGGCAGCCGCCCACCACCGAGGCGCCCATCTTGACGGCGTCCCTCAGCATCGCCAGACCGTCCGCCCCGGCGGCGCCGGTCAGTACGCGCGGCATCGCCACCGCCGTCAGTTCGGCGAGGCCGCGCAGGGCCCGCCGCGCCTGCAGTACGGCGGCCAGGGCCCCCAGCCCCGGTACGTCGCCGATGCGGACGTGCGAGCGCAACGCTGTGGCCCCGTGGCCCAGTTGGAGCAGAGCGGCCTCGGTGGCCCGGCGCTGGACGTCCTGAGGGTCGTAGGAGACCGGGCCGTCGGCGTCGGCGGACAGGGCCGTGTCGCCGTGCGCGTGCGGTTCGGCGGGGGCCGGCAGGAGCAGGTAGCCGCTGAGGTCGACGCGGGCGGCGTACGCGCTGAGACTGCCGACCGTACCGACCGCCTCGATACGGCCGCCGCCCAGCCGTACGTCCACGGTCCGGCCGTCGGTGAGACGTGCCCCACACAGGAGAAGCGCTGCCGGGTCCCCCGAAGAAGCGGGCGACGAGGAGCGGGGCGGCTGCGGCTGGCTGTCGGGCATCGCGCTCCTGTGCTCGGGGGCGGCTGCGCGCAAGCGGGGACACAAGATCACGCAGAGTGAGTCGAGCCTAGGGCGGGCGTCCTCCCCTGTTGCGGAGGAGCGCAATAGTCGTACCGGTGTGGTCCGCCGGACGGGAAAGTTCGCTGGCGAGGGGGTGTGGGAGCGGATGCCGGAGTGGTTGCGGGAGTGGTTGCGGAAGGGGGCTTCGAGGCTGCTGGGGAAGGGGTTTTGGGAGCCCGGACGGAACGCGGGCGGAGTGCGGAACGGGGGCCGGAACAGGCCGGGGAGGGTGCCGCGAAACGGATTTGGGTGAACGGTGGCGAGCGTGTAATGTCTTCATCGCTCGCCCCAATAGCTCAGTCGGTAGAGCGTCTCCATGGTAAGGAGAAGGTCTGCGGTTCGATTCCGCATTGGGGCTCTGGTGTGAGAGGTCCCCGTCGCAAGACGGGGTCCGATCGCATCACAGCGGTGTAGCTCAGTCGGTAGAGCAAGCGGCTCATAATCGCTGTGTCACCGGTTCAAGTCCGGTCACCGCTACTGACAGTAGCCGATTGCGGGGTCGGTCCTTCGATCGGCTACTCTCGTATGCGTTCAACGTCCCATCCGTTCGTCAAGGAGCACTCCTGTGGCTGCCACCGACGTCCGCCCGAAGATCACGCTGGCCTGCGTGGAGTGCAAGGAGCGGAACTACATCACCAAGAAGAACCGGCGTAACAACCCGGATCGAATGGAGATGAAGAAGCACTGCCCGCGTTGCAATGCGCACACCGCGCATCGCGAAACGCGATAAATCAGGCTCGTACGTCGAGGCCGTCCCCTGTTGGTTGGGGGGCGGCCTCGCGTCGTTACAGCAGCACAGCAGCCGCGAACCATGCGACCACGCGACCAGTGCGATCCAGTTCGATTCAGGAGGTGCCGAGCCCATGGCGCTCGACCAGTCCTTCGTGGGGCGGTCCTATCCGCCCACCGAGCCCTATGAGGTCGGCCGGGAGAAGATCCGCGAGTTCGCGGAGGCGGTGGGTGACGCCAACCCCGCGTACACGGACCCCGAGGCAGCCAAGGCCCTCGGTCACTCCGATGTGATCGCCCCGCCCACCTTTGTGTTCACGATCACCTTCAAGGCGGCGGCAGACGTCGTTGCGGACCCGCGGCTCGGTCTGGACTACAGCCGGGTGGTGCACGGCGACCAGAAGTTCGCCTACGTCCGCCCCGTCCGCGCCGGCGACCGGCTCACCGTCACCTCGACCATCGAGGCCGTCAAGTCCATGGCGGGCAACGAGATCATCGACATCCGCGGCGAGGTCCACGACGAGGCGGGCGAGCACGTCGTGACCGCCTGGACCAAGCTCGTCGCCCGCCCGGCCGAGGAGGGCTGACCCCATGACGGCCAATTCCGCGAACGATTCCGCGAAGATCTCCTACGCCGACGTCGAGGTCGGCACCGAACTGCCCGCGCAGACGTTTCCCGTGACCCGCGCCACCCTCGTCCAGTACGCGGGCGCCTCGGGGGACTTCAACCCCATCCACTGGAACGAGAAGTTCGCGGTCGAGGTCGGTCTGCCCGACGTCATCGCGCACGGCATGTTCACGATGGCCGAGGCGATCCGCGTCGTCACCGACTGGGTCGGCGACCCGGGGGCTGTCGTCGAGTACGGCGTCCGCTTCACCAAGCCGGTCGTCGTCCCGAACGACGATCAGGGCGCGACCATCGAGGTCAGCGGCAAGGTCGGGGCCAAGCTCGACGACAACACGGTCCGCGTCGACCTCCTCGCGATGTGCGCGGGACAGAAGGTGCTGGGCATGTCCCGGGCTGTCGTCCGGCTGGGCTGAGCACGACAGTTCGATGAATTCCGGTGCTTGGTAAGGGGCGTTCGCTATGGCGGGCGCCCCTTACCCAGTTCCAGCTTCGGGGATCCGTTGACATGGTTAGTGATTGAGTACTAACTTACTCGCATGGTCAGGATGAGCGCAGAGGAGCGACGCGAGAGCGTCATCCGCGCGGCGATCACCGAGTTCGCGCAGAGGGGCTACTACGGCACCTCCACCGAGGCGATCGCCAAGCGGGTGGGCGTCTCGCAGCCGTACCTCTTCCGACTCTTCCCGGGCAAGAAGGCGATGTTCGCCGCTGCCTCCCAGCGGTGCATGGGTGATGTGTGTCGGGTCCTGGGGGAGGCGGCCGAAGGGCTGGAGGGTGAGGAAGCCCTGCATTCCATGGCGGACGCGTACGCGCAGTTGATCAGTGAGCACCCCGAGCGGCTGCAGATGCAGATGCAGACGTACGTGGCTGTCGCCGCCGCCGAGGCCGAGGGCGACCATGAGTTCGGCGAGGCCGTGCGGGCCGGCTGGATGAAGCTCTGGGATGCCGTGGAGGTGCCCGTCGGGGAGGAGACGACGACCTTCCTGGCCTACGGGATGCTCATCAACACCCTTGCGGCCATGGGGTTTCCGTCCGGGCATCGGGTCTGGCAGGGGATGTGGCCCTCGGCGCAGATCAAGGGGCGGGTCGAACCCTGAGGGGTACGGGCCGGTGTTCGCGGCCTTCGTTTGACCGTAAAAGTTAGTGATCAATAACTAAGTCACCTCATCGGAACCATCGGCAGCGATCATCCCCAGGGGGAGAGATGTCAGAGCAGCAGAGCGAGCAGCGAGATCAGAGCAGGACCGGCGCACCGCGCGGTGGAGCCGTCTGGGCGCTCGTCATCACCAGCGTCGCCGGGTTCATGGCGGCCCTCGACAACCTCGTCGTCACCACCGCGCTGCCCTCCATCCGCAAGGATCTCGGGGGAGCGCTGGGGGACCTGGAATGGACCGTGAGTGCCTACACGCTCACCTTCGCCGTGCTGCTGATGTTCGGCGCGGCCCTCGGTGACCGCTTCGGCCGACGTCGGCTGTTCATCGTGGGGCTCACCGTCTTCACCGGCGCCTCCGCCGCCGCGGCCATGGCCCCCGGCATCGACTCGCTGATCGCCGCCCGCGCGGTCCAGGGCGTCGGCGCGGCGATCATGATGCCGCTGACGCTGACCCTGCTCACGGCCGCCGTCCCGGCCGCCAAGCGCGGAATGGCGTTCGGCATCTGGGGTGCCGTCAACGGTCTCGCCGTGGCCTCCGGACCGCTCATCGGGGGCAGCCTCACCGAGCACATCTCCTGGCACTGGATCTTCTGGCTGAACGTTCCGCTGGGCCTCGCCCTGCTGCCGCTCGCCCGGCTGCGCCTCGCCGAGTCGCACGGCACCGGCGCCCCGCTCGACGTCACCGGCACCCTGCTGGCCAGCGGCGGCCTGTTCGGCATCGTCTACGGGCTCGTGCGTGGCCCGGCCGACGGCTGGACCAGCTCCTACGTCCTGACCGGGCTGATCGCGGGCGGTGCGCTCCTCGTCGCCTTCGTCGTCCACGGCATCCGGGCGAAGAACCCGATGCTGCCCATGCGCCTCTTCCGCTCCCGCGCCTTCGCCGGGATCAACGCGGCCTCCCTGCTGATGTTCCTCGGGATGTTCGGGTCGATCTTCCTGCTCAGCCAGTACATGCAGGGCGTACTCGGCTACTCGCCCACCGAGGCGGGCCTGCGGATGCTGCCCTGGACCGGTATGCCGATGCTCGTCGCCCCGATCGCCGGCATCCTCTCCGACCGGATCGGCGGCCGGCCGGTCGTCGCCACCGGCCTCTTCCTCCAGGCCGCCGGCCTCGGCTACATGGCCTTCGTGGTCACGGCGGACGCCTCCTACGCCATCCAGCTGCCCGGCCTGATCATCAGCGGCATCGGCATGGCCCTGTTCTTCGCACCGGCCGCCAACCTGGTGATGTCCGGCGTCCGCCCGAGCGAACAGGGCATCGCCTCCGGGGCCAACAACGCCCTGCGCGAGGTCGGCGGCGCTCTCGGCATCGCCGTCATGGGATCGATCTTCGCGGCCCAGGGCGGCTACGAGACCGGCCAGACCTTCGTCGACGGTCTCCGGCCCGCCCTGGTGGTCGGCTCCGCGGTGGTCGCCCTCGCGGGCGTCGCGGCCCTCCTGATCCCGGCCACCCGTCGCCCCGCGCCGAAGACTGAGTCCGCCGAGCCGGCGCCGGTGCTGGAGACGGCCGCCCACTGAACCCCCGTAGGACCGCTGCACGCGCGTACGGCCCCGATCCTCGCCGGCGGGGCCGTACGCGCGCGTGCTGCTGCCAGAGGATGGGCGGGCGCGCGGGTGAACGGGCTCACGCCCGCGTGGTCCCCGGGAACCGTCTCGTAGTCTTGGCGCGTGCAGGAAATCCACGACGCGCCCCTCGCCCCGCTGACCACCTTCCGGCTCGGAGGTCCCGCGGACCGGCTGATCACGGCGACGACCGACGCCGAGGTCGTCGCCGCCGTCCGCGAGGCCGACGACTCCGGAACCCCGCTGCTGGTCATCGGCGGCGGCTCGAACCTGGTCATCGGCGACAAGGGGTTCGCGGGCACGGCTCTGCGGATCGCCACGACCGGCGTCGACCTCGACGGCACGGAGCTGGAGCTGGCCGCCGGCGAGGTGTGGACCGACGCCGTCGCGCGCACGGTCGAGGCTGGGCTCGCCGGGATCGAGTGCCTCGCCGGAATCCCTGGTTCGGCGGGTGCGACACCCATCCAGAACGTGGGTGCGTACGGGCAGGAGGTGTCCTCGACGATCACCGAGGTCGTCGCCTACGACCGGGTCACCCGCGAGACGGTCACCATCGCGGGCCCCGACTGCGCCTTCTCGTACCGCCACAGCCGTTTCAAGGCGGACCCCGAGCGCCATGTCGTCCTGCGCGTCCGCTTCGCCCTGGAGGACGCGAACGGGCTGTCGGCGCCCCTGAAGTACGCCGAGACGGCCCGCGCCCTCGGTGTCGAGCCCGGCGAGCGGGTGGCGCTGGACGCGGCCCGCGAGACCGTGCTGAAGCTGCGCGCGGGGAAGGGCATGGTCCTGGACCCCGAGGACCACGACACCTGGTCCGCCGGGTCCTTCTTCACCAACCCGATCCTCACGGACGCCGAGTTCGCCGCGTTCCACGCGCGCGTGGCGGAGCGGCTCGGCACCGATGCCGTACCGCCCGCCTACCCGGCAGGAGAGGGCCGCACCAAGACCTCGGCGGCCTGGCTGATCGACAAGGCCGGCTTCACCAAGGGGTACGGCACCGGACCCGCCCGAATCTCCACCAAGCACACCCTGGCCCTCACCAACCGCGGCCGGGCCACCACGGAGGACCTGCTCGCCCTCGCCCGCGAGGTCGTCACCGGGGTCCGGGACGCCTTCGGGGTCACCCTCGTCAACGAACCGGTGACGGTCGGCGTCAGCCTCTAGGAATCCCCTGGGGACCCCAGGGCTACGAGGTCAGCCAGTCGTCGATCCCCGCCAGGAGCTTCGTCTGTACGCCCTCGGGTGCCGCCGAACCGCGCACCGACTGGCGGGCCAGTTCGGCCAGTTCCGCGTCCGTGAAGGCGTGGTACTCGCGGGCGATCTCGTACTGGGCCGCGAGCCGTGAGCCGAACAGCAGCGGGTCGTCGGCGCCCAGCGCCAGCGGCACACCGGCCTCGAAGAGCTTGCGCAACGGCACGTCCTCGGGCTTCTCGTACACCCCCAGGGCGACGTTCGACGCCGGGCACACCTCGCAGGTGATCTGGCGGTCCGCGAGGCGCTTCAACAGGCGCGGGTCCTCCGCCGCCCGCACCCCGTGGCCGATCCGGGTCGCGTGCAGGTCGTCCAGACAGTCGCGGACCGATGACGGTCCCGTCAGCTCGCCGCCGTGCGGGGCCGACAGCAGACCCCCCTCGCGCGCGATGGCGAAGGCCCGGTCGAAGTCCCGGGCCATGCCCCGCCGTTCGTCGTTCGAGAGCCCGAAGCCCACGACACCCCGGTCCGCGTACCGCACGGCGAGGCGGGCCAGCGTGCGCGCGTCCAGGGGGTGCTTCATCCGGTTCGCGGCCACCAGGACCCGCATCCCGATCCCGGTCTCCCGGCCCGCGGTCTCCACCGCGTCCAGGATGATCTCCAGCGCCGGGATGAGACCACCCAGACGAGGGGCGTACGACGTCGGGTCGACCTGGATCTCCAGCCAGCCCGAGCCGTCCTTCGCGTCCTCCTCGGCGGCCTCGCGGACCAGCCGCTGGATGTCCTCGGGCTCCCGCAGACAGGACCGGGCCGCGTCGTACAGCCGTTGGAAGCGGAACCAGCCCCGCTCGTCGGTCGCCCGGAGTTTCGGCGGCTCGCCACTGGTGAGGGCGTCGGTCAGCGCCTCGGGCAGCCGCACACCGTACTTGTCGGCCAGTTCCAGCAGGGTCGCGGACCGCATCGACCCGGTGAAGTGCAGATGCAGATGGGCTTTCGGCAGTTCAGAGACATCACGTACGTGCTCCATTCTCGGATCCTGCCGTACGTCCGGCTCGTATCGGTAGCGCTTTCCCTGAACGTGGTCTTGCTCGCACTGACGCTCGTACCGAGAGACGAGAGAAGGCCGCCTCCCCGAAGGGAAGCGGCCCACTCGTCTCACGAGGTTCTGTACGAGGTTCCGTACAGGGTTCAGTCCGTCGCCTCGGCCAGCAGCTTCTGCATGCGGCTGACGCCCTCGACGAGGTCCTCGTCGCCCAGGGCGTACGACAGGCGCAGGTAGCCCGGTGTGCCGAACGCCTCACCGGGTACGACGGCCACCTCGACCTCGTCCAGGATCAGCGCGGCCAGCTCGACCGAGTCCTGCGGGCGCTTGCCGCGGATCTCCTTGCCCAGCAGGGCCTTCACCGACGGGTAGACGTAGAAGGCGCCCTCGGGCTCCGGGCAGATCACACCGTCGATCTCGTTGAGCATCCGCACGATGGTGTGGCGGCGGCGGTCGAAGGCCACGCGCATCTCCGCGACGGCGTCCAGGTTCCCGGAGACGGCGGCGAGGGCGGCGACCTGGGCCACGTTCGACACGTTGGACGTCGCGTGCGACTGGAGGTTCGTCGCGGCCTTGACGACGTCCTTCGGGCCGATGATCCAGCCGACCCGCCAGCCCGTCATGGCGTACGTCTTGGCGACACCGTTGACCACGATGCACTTGTCGCGCAGCTCGGGGAGGATCGCGGGGAGCGAGGTGAACTTCGCGTCGCCGTAGACGAGGTGCTCGTAGATCTCGTCCGTCAGCACCCACAGACCGTGCTCCACGGCCCAGCGGCCGATCGCCTCGGTGTCCTCGGCGCTGTAGACCGCGCCGGTCGGGTTCGAGGGGGAGACGAACAGGACGACCTTCGTCCGCTCGGTACGGGCCGCCTCCAGCTGCTCCACGCTGACCCGGTAGCCGGTGGTCTCGTCCGCGACGACCTCGACCGGGACACCGCCGGCGAGACGGATCGACTCCGGGTACGTCGTCCAGTACGGGGCCGGGACGATGACCTCGTCGCCCGGGTCGAGGATCGCGGCGAACGCCTCGTAGATGGCCTGCTTGCCGCCGTTGGTCACCAGGACCTGGGAGGCGTCCACCTCGTAGTTCGAGTCGCGGAGCGTCTTGGCGACGATCGCGGCCTTCAGCTCGGGCAGACCGCCGGCCGGCGTGTAGCGGTGGTACTTGGGGTTCGAGCAGGCCTCGACGGCGGCCTGGACGATGTAGTCCGGGGTCGGGAAGTCCGGCTCACCGGCGCCGAAGCCGATCACCGGGCGCCCGGCGGCCTTCAGGGCCTTGGCCTTGGCGTCCACGGCGAGGGTGGCGGACTCGGAGATCGCGCCGACTCGGGCGGAGACCCGGCGCGCGGTGGAAGGGGTTGCAGCGCTCATGGTGCCCATCGTTTCAGACCGGAAACCTCCCCGGCACACGGGTTTCACCTATTGGTCAGCCCGGACCACCTACGGGAACGGCGGACGGTCACCAGGCAGGGTCGACGGCTGAACAAGCGTCCGGATCCGACACCTGGGCTGGGCGATCTTCCGCCCGCAACGGCCCGGCGGGCGCTTTCTGTTCGACGACCGGCTCCGAAGCACGTACACTCTCACCTCGTTGGCCTTCACCGGCCCGCGCTTATTCGGTGCACACCCTGCATCCGGACGAGTACGGTACGTTGGAGTAACCACAAAGGGTCGTAGCTCAATTGGTAGAGCACTGGTCTCCAAAACCAGCGGTTGGGGGTTCAAGTCCCTCCGGCCCTGCTACACGCGCCTTTCACCAGGCGGTGTGCGCATGTACGTACTGCAATGCATCGCCGTGCGGCTCAGACCGGGCGCGGCACGGCCACGACCCGGGAACAGGTGAGGACGAATGGCGGACGCCGTGGGCTCCATCGATATGCCTGATGCCCAGGATGAGGCGCCCGAGTCGGACAAGAAGACTCGTAAGGGCGGTAAGCGCGCCAAGAAGGGCCCGCTGAAGCGTCTCGCGGTTTTCTACCGCCAGATTGTCGCGGAGCTCCGCAAGGTCGTCTGGCCCACGCGCAACCAGCTGACGACGTACACGACCGTGGTGATCGTCTTTGTGATCGTCATGATCGGCCTGGTGACTGTGATTGACTTTGGCCTCGACAAAGCCGCCAAGTACGTCTTCGGCTGAGCCAAGAGCGAAGGGCGCCGGGTGCGGCGCCCCTTTCGCATGTTCCACCCACATGTATCCAGGAAGAAGCAGCCACCGTGTCTGACCCGAACCTGAACGACGCCATCGTGCCGGACGAGTCCGTGGATGACGAGCTCGACATCGTCGAGGGCGTTGACGAGGTCGAGGACGAGGTGGACGCTGCGGACGCCGCCGTGGGGGAGCCCGCCGAGGAAGACGCCGTCCACATCGAGGACGATGAGGACGCCGACGTCACCGAGGCCGATGCCGACGAGGACGAAGAGCTCGTCGAGGCCGAAGAGGTCGAGGAAGAGGCCGAGCCCGTCGACCCCGTCGAGGCCCTCCGCGAGGAACTGCGCACGCTCCCCGGTGAGTGGTACGTCATCCACACGTACGCCGGTTACGAGAACCGTGTGAAGACCAACCTCGAACAGCGTGCCGTCTCGCTCAACGTCGAGGACTTCATCTTCCAGGCCGAGGTGCCGCAGGAAGAGGTCGCCCAGATCAAGAACGGCGAGCGCAAGACGGTCCGCCAGAACAAGCTTCCCGGATACGTTCTCGTCCGCATGGACCTGACGAACGAGTCCTGGGGCGTCGTCCGCAACACCCCCGGTGTCACCGGCTTCGTGGGCAACGCGTACGACCCGTACCCGCTGACCCTGGACGAGATCGTCAAGATGCTCGCGCCGGAGGCCGAGGAGAAGGCCGCCCGTGAGGCCGCCGAGGCCGAGGGCAGGCCGGCTCCGTCCCGCAAGCTCGAGGTCCAGGTGCTGGACTTCGAGGTCGGCGACTCGGTCACCGTCACCGACGGCCCGTTCGCGACGCTGCAGGCGACCATCAACGAGATCAACGCCGACTCGAAGAAGGTCAAGGGCCTCGTCGAGATCTTCGGCCGCGAGACCCCGGTCGAGCTGTCGTTCGACCAGATCCAGAAGAACTAGCACTTCTGGAACAGATGCCTCCGACCAGGTCAGACCATGCTCCTACTGGGGGCACCTCCCGCTTGCGGGGGACGGTCTGACCTGCTCGGTTTTTGGCCGCGCATGGATACCCGTTATCGTTGTGCGGTATGCCTCCGTCCGGATGATCCGGAAAGGGGGCTGAAAACTCTCACTAGGACCCGGAGAGAGCAATGCCTCCCAAGAAGAAGAAGGTCACGGGGCTCATCAAGCTCCAGATCAACGCCGGAGCGGCCAACCCCGCCCCGCCGGTCGGGCCCGCGCTCGGCCAGCACGGCGTCAACATCATGGAGTTCTGCAAGGCCTACAACGCCGCGACCGAGTCGCAGCGTGGCTGGGTGATCCCGGTGGAGATCACGGTCTACGAAGACCGCTCCTTCACCTTCATCACCAAGACGCCGCCGGCCGCGAAGATGATCCTCAAGGCCGCGGGTGTCGAGAAGGGCTCTGGCGAGCCGCACAAGACCAAGGTCGCCAAGATCACCGAGGCGCAGGTCCGTGAGATCGCCACGACCAAGCTTCCCGACCTGAACGCCAACGACCTGGACGCCGCGTCGAAGATCATCGCCGGCACCGCCCGTTCGATGGGCATCACGGTCGAGGGCTGAGCCCCACCTCGTAAGCCTTAAGCAGTGCGTGGCAGGACCTGCTCGGTCCGTACCACGACTCCTCGGAACAACATCAGGAGCAGAAGTGAGCAAGCGCAGCAAGTCTCTCCGCGCTGCGGACGCCAAGATCGACCGGGACAAGCTCTACGCCCCGCTCGAGGCCGTCCGTCTCGCCAAGGAGACCTCCACGAGCAAGTTCGACGGCACCGTCGAGGTCGCCTTCCGCCTGGGTGTAGACCCGCGCAAGGCCGACCAGATGGTCCGTGGCACCGTGAACCTCCCGCACGGCACCGGTAAGACCGCCCGGGTCCTGGTCTTCGCGACCGGTGACCGTGCCGAGGCCGCGACCGCCGCGGGCGCCGACATCGTCGGCTCCGACGAACTGATCGACGAGGTGGCGAAGGGCCGTCTGGACTTCGACGCCGTCGTCGCCACCCCGGACCTCATGGGCAAGGTCGGCCGCCTCGGCCGCGTCCTCGGCCCGCGTGGTCTGATGCCGAACCCGAAGACGGGCACCGTGACCCCGGACGTGGTCAAGGCCGTGACCGAGATCAAGGGCGGCAAGATCGAGTTCCGCGTCGACAAGCACTCGAACCTGCACTTCATCATCGGCAAGACGTCGTTCGACGACACCAAGCTGGTGGAGAACTACGGCGCCGCGCTGGAGGAGATCCTCCGTCTGAAGCCGTCCGCCGCCAAGGGCCGTTACATCAAGAAGGCCGCCGTCAGCACGACGATCGGCCCCGGTGTTCCGCTCGACCCCAACCGCACCCGCAACCTCCTCGTCGAGGAGGACCCGGCCGCCGTCTGAGCCTCCCGCTCACCCCGGTAGCCGCGCGTACGCGTTCGTACGACGGGCCCCGCAACCTTTCGAGGTGCGGGGCCCGTTGTCGTACCGAGGGGTTAGCGTGAAGATCACGGGGTGTACGAGGGGGTTGGTTACGGATGAGGGACAGCGGCGTACGGGGCATACGGGGCCTGCGGCGGGGAGTCCGGCCGGTCGTGGTCACCGCCGTGCTGGTCGCGGTGGGCGCGACGATGTCCGCGTGCAGTTTCTCCGGTGAACCCGACGACGGGGGCGCCGAGCAGACCCGGGGCGCGGACCGCCTCGACGCCCGTACGGCCGCCGCCCTGCACGCCGTCGAGAAGGCCACCGACCTGGCCGGTTCCGCCCGGGTCAGCTCCTCCTCCGTCATGGGTGACCTGCTCTCCATGCGGACGGCCGGCGTTCTCGGCTGGGCCGGTGAGCCGGTGGGCAGGCTCAGCATCACGTACACCGGGGGAGAGCTGGCCGAGTCCATGCGGGCGCTCAACAGCTCCTCCATGGAGGCCAGGCTGCTGCCCGACGCCTATTACGCCAAGGTCGGCGACAAGTTCGCCGCCCGGATGCGAGGCAAGCACTGGATCAGGTACGACTACGACGACCTGGCCGACCTGCCCGGCGGCTCGGGGACGTATCTGAAGGACCAGCTGCGCAACACCGCCCCGATCCAGCCGGTCAAGCTCCTGCTGGCCTCGGGCGACGTCCGCAGGGCCGGGACGGAGACGGTGCGCGGGGAGCGTACGACGCACTACTCGGGCGCGGTGGAGGTGGCCGCCCTCGCCGACTCCGCCCTCAAGGAGCAGCTCGTCCAGGCCGGTGTCACCACCGAGACGGTCGACATCTGGGTCAACGACCGGAATCTGCTGGTCAAGAAGGTCGAGCGGGGCGAGCTGTCGAGCGGGCGGATGTCCTCGACGGCGTACTACAGCGCGTACGGAGTGAAGGCGGCGGTCGCGGCGCCGGACGCCGGGGACACCGCGGACTTCAAGGACCTGTTGGGGAATTCGGAAGCCTCATCCGCCCCACCGGGTTAGGCTCACGGTCTCTGTGAATCGACCGTGTGTTCGCAGTGTTCCTTGGGGGAATCATGGCTGCTTCTGTTGTACGTGCGGGAACCGCAGGCCTCGCTGTGCTGCTCATCGGCACGGGTGCTGTCGCCTGTTCCAAGGGGGCTTCGGAGGAGTCGCCGAAGATGACGCCGGCGGCGGCTGTCGCCAAGGCGGCGAAGAACGTGGAGGACATCACCTCCCTCAGCTACCGGATGACCGGCAAGACGCCGGAGGAGGGCCGCGTCAAGGCCGAGGCCAAGATGCGCCTCAAGCCCGACGTGGCGATGAGCATGAAGATCACCGCCCTCGACAAGGGCGCGGACGGCACCGCCGAGATCCGGCTCGTCGACAAGGCGATGTTCATAGGCGGCGGCGCGGCAGCCGCCAAGGAGATGGACGGCAAGAGCTGGATCAAGTTCGACATGGGCGCGCTGGGCGGCGCGGGCGGGTCCCTCGGGGCCGCGGGCCAGGCCGACAAGAACCCCGCCCAGGAGTCCACCTTCCTCACCGGCTCCAAGGACGTGAAGGAGGTCGGCAAGGAGACCGTGGACGGGGTGAAGACCACCCACTACCAGGGCACGGTCACCCTCGACCAGTTCCGGGACTCCCTCAAGTCGCAGACCAAGGTGACCCGCGAGCAGCGCGAGAAGAGCCTTGAGCAGTACGAGAAGATGGGCATCGACAAGTTCACGATGGACATGTGGATCGGCGAGGGTGACATCACCAAGCAGTTCCGGATGCGCGGCGCGGCCGACAAGGGCCCCCTCGACATGACCATCACCTTCGACGACTTCAACAAGCCGGTGAGTATTGCTGCGCCGGCTGCGAAGGATGTCGCGGACCTGGCGGAGATGATGAAGGGTGGGCAGGCCGGTTAGAGCCTGCGGTGGGTGCGCGGTTCTTTTGTCTGCGGGGCCGTGGGGGCTTGTCGCGCAGTTCCCCGCGCCCCTTGCAGGGGCGCGGATTTGCTTGACGGGGACGCCCTCACGTACTCTCGTCCAGAAGCCAAAGACCGCTGGTCGTTGCCTTGTGCTCGTAAGAGGACTTGGTGGCCGAAGGATCCGCTGAACTGCGGACGACCCGCGCAGGTGTGACTGTGGATGTGCTCCCGGACGGACTCCGCTCACGGAATTCGGTTGGTCGAGCTCACGCCCCGTGCGCCTGCGCCGGGGCGTTTCGTTTTCCCAGTCTCCTTCTGAGCGGTCCTCATCACCCGGAAGGAGGCCACGCTTATGGCAAGGCCCGACAAGGCTGCCGCGGTAGCCGAGCTCGCGGACCAGTTCCGTAGCTCGAACGCCGCTGTGCTGACCGAGTACCGGGGTCTCACCGTGGCGCAGCTCAAGACGCTGCGTCGTTCGCTCGGTGAAGACGCCCAGTACGCCGTGGTGAAGAACACGCTGACCAAGATCGCGGCCAACGAGGCCGGGATCTCGACGCTCGACGACCTGTTCAACGGTCCGACGGCGGTTGCCTTCATCACCGGTGACCCGGTGACGTCGGCGAAGGGTCTTCGTGACTTCGCCAAGGACAACCCGAACCTCGTCATCAAGGGCGGTGTCCTTGACGGTAAGGCGCTGTCCGCCGACGAGATCAAGAAGCTTGCGGACCTCGAGTCCCGCGAGGTTCTGCTCGCCAAGCTGGCGGGCGCCATGAAGGGCAAGCAGTCTCAGGCTGCCTCGCTCTTCCAGGCGCTTCCGTCGAAGTTCGTCCGCACCGCGGAAGCGCTTCGCGTCAAGCTCGCCGAGCAGGGCGGTGCCGAGTAATTCGGCTCGCACTCTGACCGCCGCCTGACGTGGCGGTCGACGCGGGCCGAACGTACGCCCGCCGACACTTACATCGGCACCTGCCGAATTGACTGGAAGGATCGCCCAACATGGCGACGAAGCTGTCCCAGGAAGAGCTGCTCGCGCAGTTCGAGACCCTCACCCTCATCGAGCTCTCCGAGTTCGTTAAGGCCTTCGAGGAGAAGTTCGACGTCACCGCCGCCGCCGCGGTCGCCGCTGCCCCGGCCGGCCCCGCCGCCGTTGCCGACGCCGTCGAGGAGCAGGACGAGTTCGACGTCATCCTCACGGGTGCCGGCGAGAAGAAGATCCAGGTCATCAAGGTCGTGCGTGAGCTGACCTCGCTGGGTCTCAAGGAGGCCAAGGACCTCGTGGACGGCGCCCCGAAGCCCGTTCTCGAGAAGGTCGCCAAGGAGGCCGCCGAGAAGGCTGCCGAGTCCCTCAAGGCCGCCGGCGCCGGCGTCGAGGTCAAGTGACCCCACTGAGGGTCCGTCGAGGACTCTCGCGGCAGCTGACGTAGGGCTTCTGGTAGCCCTGTAACGCTGACGCAGTGAAGAGCGATCATCCATCTGGGTGGTCGCTCTTCGGCGTTCGAGGGGTCGGGTCGTGGCTGCCTTGCACGCTCGGTGACGGCGAGTAAGGTGATCTTCGTCGTGCCTCTGAACGCCCCTGATGCTGTGCCGCACGTGACGATGGCAGCACCGGGTTTGGGCATGGAGGCCTTGACGAACCGCACAGAGCGCGCAATTCTCAGGACGCGTCGTCACAACGATCCGAATCCGAGGCATGGATCGGTGGCGAACAGGGCAGTATCGATGTGGCATCGAGGGCGTGGCTTGCAGCAGGGGTTGAGAACAACGAGGGTCTTCAAAAACCCGCACTGGACATCAGTGAGCCTAGTGGCTACACTGACCCTTTGCGCTGCCTGTTAGCTGCCTCCTGCCCGTCACCAGGGGCATGCCCTCGCTTGAGCACCGACGATCGGACCGTCTCCGACCTGGCCTTTTCCGGCCGGTCGAGGAATGCCCGTCTCTGTGCCCCAGTGGGGGGCCGGTACGCGCGTAGTGAGTCCGAGCCCTCGGAAGGACCCCCTCTTGGCCGCCTCGCGCACTGCCTCCGCGAATCCGAACCATGGCGCCAGCACTGCCCCGCTGCGCATCTCTTTTGCAAAGATCAAGGAGCCCCTCGAGGTTCCGAACCTCCTTGCGCTGCAAACCGAGAGCTTCGACTGGCTGCTCGGTAACGCCGCGTGGAAGGCTCGTGTCGAGGCGGCTCTGGACAGCGGACAGGACGTCCCCACCAAGTCCGGTCTGGAGGAGATCTTCGAGGAGATCTCCCCGATCGAGGACTTCTCCGGGTCGATGTCCCTGACGTTCCGCGACCACCGCTTCGAGCCTCCTAAGAACTCGATCGACGAGTGCAAGGAGCGCGACTTCACGTACTCCGCGCCCCTCTTCGTCACGGCCGAGTTCACCAACAACGAGACCGGCGAGATCAAGTCCCAGACGGTCTTCATGGGCGACTTCCCGCTCATGACCAACAAGGGCACCTTCGTCATCAACGGCACCGAGCGTGTCGTCGTGTCGCAGCTGGTCCGTTCGCCGGGTGTCTACTTCGACTCCTCCATCGACAAGACGTCCGACAAGGACATCTTCTCCTCCAAGGTGATCCCCTCCCGGGGTGCCTGGCTGGAGATGGAGATCGACAAGCGCGACATGGTCGGTGTCCGCATCGACCGCAAGCGCAAGCAGTCAGTGACCGTTCTGCTGAAGGCTCTCGGTTGGACGACCGAGCAGATCCTTGAGGAGTTCGGCGAGTACGAGTCGATGCGCGCCACCCTGGAGAAGGACCACACCCAGGGCCAGGACGACGCGCTGCTCGACATCTACCGCAAGCTCCGTCCGGGCGAGCCGCCGACCCGTGAGGCCGCGCAGACGCTTCTGGAGAACCTGTACTTCAACCCGAAGCGCTATGACCTCGCCAAGGTCGGCCGTTACAAGGTCAACAAGAAGCTGGGTGGCGAGGCCCCGCTGGACGCCGGTGTGCTGACCGTCGAGGACATCATCTCGACGATCAAGTACCTGGTGAAGCTGCACGCCGGTGAGACCGAGACCGTTGGCGACAACGGCACGACGATCGTCGTCGAGACCGACGACATCGACCACTTCGGCAACCGTCGTCTGCGCAACGTCGGCGAGCTCATCCAGAACCAGGTCCGTACGGGTCTGGCGCGTATGGAGCGAGTCGTCCGCGAGCGCATGACGACCCAGGACGTCGAGGCGATCACGCCGCAGACCCTGATCAACATCCGGCCGGTCGTCGCCTCCATCAAGGAGTTCTTCGGCACCAGCCAGCTGTCGCAGTTCATGGACCAGAACAACCCGCTGTCGGGTCTCACCCACAAGCGCCGTCTGTCGGCTCTTGGCCCGGGTGGTCTCTCCCGTGAGCGGGCCGGCTTCGAGGTCCGTGACGTGCACCCCTCGCACTACGGCCGCATGTGTCCGATCGAGACCCCTGAAGGCCCGAACATCGGTCTGATCGGCTCGCTCGCCTCCTACGGCCGGGTCAACGCGTTCGGGTTCGTCGAGACCCCGTACCGCAAGGTCGTCGAGGGTGTCGTCACCGACGACGTCGACTACCTGACCGCCGACGAGGAAGACCGCTTCGTCATCGCCCAGGCGAACGCGATCCTCTCCGACGACATGCGCTTCGAGGAGTCCCGCGTACTCGTCCGCCGCCGTGGCGGCGAGATCGACTACATCCCCGGCGACGACGTCGACTACATGGACGTCTCCCCGCGCCAGATGGTGTCCGTCGCGACCGCGATGATCCCCTTCCTGGAGCACGACGACGCCAACCGTGCCCTCATGGGCGCGAACATGATGCGCCAGGCCGTGCCGCTGATCACCGCCGAGGCTCCCCTCGTCGGTACGGGCATGGAGTACCGCTGCGCCGTCGACGCCGGCGACGTCATCAAGGCCGAGAAGGCGGGTGTGGTCCAGGAGGTCTCCGCGGACTACGTCACCGTCGCCAACGACGACGGCACGTACACCACGTACCGCGTCGCGAAGTTCTCGCGGTCCAACCAGGGCACCTCGGTCAACCAGAAGGTTGTTGTCAACGAGGGCGACCGGGTCGTCGAGCACCAGGTGCTCGCCGACGGTCCGGCCACCCAGGAAGGCGAGATGGCGCTGGGCAAGAACCTGCTCGTCGCCTTCATGCCCTGGGAGGGTCACAACTACGAGGACGCGATCATCCTGTCGCAGCGCCTCGTCCAGGACGACGTCCTCTCCTCGATCCACATCGAGGAGCACGAGGTCGACGCCCGTGACACCAAGCTCGGCCCCGAGGAGATCACCCGGGACATCCCGAACGTCTCCGAGGAGGTCCTCGCCGACCTCGACGAGCGCGGCATCATCCGCATCGGTGCCGAGGTCGTCGCCGGTGACATCCTCGTCGGCAAGGTCACGCCCAAGGGTGAGACCGAGCTGACCCCCGAGGAGCGCCTGCTCCGCGCGATCTTCGGTGAGAAGGCGCGCGAGGTGCGCGACACCTCGCTGAAGGTGCCGCACGGTGAGATCGGCAAGGTCATCGGTGTCCGCGTCTTCGACCGTGAAGAGGGCGACGAGCTGCCGCCGGGCGTGAACCAGCTGGTTCGGGTCTACGTGGCGCAGAAGCGCAAGATCACGGACGGTGACAAGCTCGCCGGCCGTCACGGCAACAAGGGTGTTATTTCGAAGATCCTTCCGATCGAGGACATGCCGTTCCTCGAGGACGGAACTCCGGTCGACATCATCCTCAACCCGCTGGGTGTGCCGTCCCGAATGAACCCGGGACAGGTGCTGGAGATCCACCTCGGCTGGCTCGCCAGCCGCGGCTGGGACGTCTCCGGCCTCGCGGACGACTGGGCGCAGCGACTCCAGGCCATCGAGGCCGACGTGGTCGCTCCCGGCACCAACGTCGCCACCCCCGTCTTCGACGGTGCGCGTGAGGACGAGCTGGCCGGTCTGCTCAACCACACCATCCCGAACCGCGACGGTTCGCGCATGGTGCTCCCGACCGGTAAGGCCCCGCTGTTCGACGGCCGCTCCGGCGAGCCGTTCCCGGAGCCCGTCTCCGTCGGTTACATGTACATCCTCAAGCTCCACCACCTGGTCGACGACAAGCTCCACGCCCGTTCGACCGGTCCGTACTCGATGATCACCCAGCAGCCGCTGGGTGGTAAGGCCCAGTTCGGTGGCCAGCGATTCGGCGAGATGGAGGTGTGGGCGCTGGAGGCATACGGCGCCGCATACGCCCTCCAGGAGCTGCTGACCATCAAGTCCGACGACGTGACCGGCCGCGTGAAGGTCTACGAGGCCATCGTCAAGGGCGAGAACATCCCCGAGCCCGGCATCCCCGAGTCCTTCAAGGTGCTCATCAAGGAGATGCAGTCTCTCTGCCTCAACGTGGAGGTGCTGTCCAGTGACGGTATGTCCATCGAAATGCGTGACACCGACGAGGACGTCTTCCGCGCGGCGGAGGAGCTCGGCATCGACCTGTCCCGGCGTGAGCCGAGCAGCGTCGAAGAGGTCTGACGGGAGTTCGGCGGGCCTTGAGCGATCAAGGCCCGCCGGCCCCAGGACCCCCGTATCAGACCCCATGACTTACAACCCTGAGAGGGATTGACGCATAGTGCTCGACGTCAACTTCTTCGACGAGCTCCGGATCGGCCTGGCTACGGCGGACGACATCCGTCAGTGGAGCCACGGCGAGGTCAAGAAGCCCGAGACGATCAACTACCGCACGCTCAAGCCCGAAAAGGACGGACTCTTCTGCGAGAAGATCTTCGGTCCGACCCGGGACTGGGAGTGCTACTGCGGCAAGTACAAGCGCGTCCGCTTCAAGGGCATCATCTGTGAGCGCTGTGGCGTCGAGGTCACTCGCGCCAAGGTGCGCCGTGAGCGGATGGGCCACATCGAGCTCGCCGCTCCCGTCACCCACATCTGGTACTTCAAGGGCGTTCCGTCGCGTCTTGGCTACCTGCTCGACCTCGCCCCGAAGGACCTCGAAAAGGTCATCTACTTCGCGGCGTACATGATCACGTACGTCGACGACGAGCGCCGTACCCGTGACCTGCCCTCGCTGGAGGCGCACGTCTCGGTCGAGCGGCAGCAGATCGAGAACCGCCGCGACTCCGACCTCGAAGCCCGCGCCAAGAAGCTGGAAAGCGACCTGGGCGAGCTGGAGGCCGAGGGCGCCAAGGCCGACGTACGCCGCAAGGTGCGCGAAGGTGCCGAGCGGGAGATGAAGCAGCTGCGCGACCGTTCGCAGCGCGAGATCGACCGCCTCGACGAGGTGTGGACCCGGTTCAAGAACCTCAAGGTCCAGGACCTGGAGGGCGACGAGCTGCTCTACCGCGAGCTGCGCGACCGCTTCGGGACCTACTTCGACGGTTCGATGGGTGCCGCGGCGCTGCAGAAGCGCCTGGAGTCCTTCGACCTGGAGGAGGAGGCCGAGCGCCTCCGCGAGATCATCCGTACCGGCAAGGGCCAGAAGAAGACCCGTGCGCTGAAGCGGCTGAAGGTCGTGTCTGCCTTCCTGCAGACCTCCAACAGCCCCAAGGGCATGGTTCTCGACTGCGTCCCGGTCATCCCGCCGGACCTTCGCCCGATGGTGCAGCTGGACGGTGGCCGCTTCGCGACCTCCGACCTGAACGACCTGTACCGCCGTGTGATCAACCGGAACAACCGTCTGAAGCGGCTTCTCGACCTCGGTGCTCCCGAGATCATCGTGAACAACGAGAAGCGCATGCTCCAGGAGGCCGTCGACGCGCTGTTCGACAACGGTCGTCGTGGCCGTCCGGTCACCGGTCCCGGTAACCGCCCGCTGAAGTCCCTCAGCGACATGCTGAAGGGCAAGCAGGGTCGATTCCGTCAGAACCTGCTCGGCAAGCGTGTGGACTACTCCGCGCGTTCCGTGATCGTCGTCGGTCCGCAGCTGAAGCTGCACCAGTGCGGTCTGCCGAAGGCGATGGCGCTGGAGCTGTTCAAGCCGTTCGTCATGAAGCGGCTGGTCGACCTCAACCACGCGCAGAACATCAAGTCTGCGAAGCGCATGGTCGAGCGTGGCCGGACCGTCGTGTACGACGTGCTGGAAGAGGTCATCGCGGAGCACCCGGTTCTGCTGAACCGTGCGCCCACGCTGCACCGCCTCGGCATCCAGGCCTTCGAGCCGCAGCTGGTCGAGGGCAAGGCCATCCAGATCCACCCGCTCGTCTGCACCGCGTTCAACGCGGACTTCGACGGTGACCAGATGGCCGTCCACCTGCCGCTCTCCGCGGAGGCGCAGGCCGAGGCCCGCATCCTGATGCTGTCCTCGAACAACATCCTCAAGCCCGCCGACGGCCGTCCGGTGACGATGCCGACCCAGGACATGGTCCTCGGTCTGTTCTTCCTCACCACCGACGGTGAACTGCGTGACGTCAAGGGCGAGGGCCGCGCGTTCGGCTCCACCGCCGAGGCGACCATGGCGTTCGACAACGGCGAGCTCGCGCTCCAGTCGGCGATCGACATCCGCTTCCCGGTGGGCACCATCCCGCCGCGCGGCTGGACCCCGCCGGCCCGCGAGGAGAACGAGCCCGAGTGGCAGCAGGGGGACACCTTCCGCCTGCGCACCACCCTGGGCCGCGCGCTCTTCAACGAGCTGCTGCCCGAGGACTACCCGTTCGTCGACTACTCGGTGGGCAAGAAGCAGCTCGGTGAGATCGTCAACGACCTCGCCGAGCGCTACCCCAAGGTCATCGTGGCGGCGACGCTCGACAACCTGAAGGCGGCCGGCTTCTACTGGGGCACGCGCTCCGGTGTCACCGTGGCCATCTCCGACATCGTCGTTCCCGAGGCGAAGAAGGAGATCGTCAAGGGCTACGAGGCCCAGGACGAGAAGGTCCAGAAGCAGTACGAGCGCGGTCTGATCACCAAGGACGAGCGCACGCAGGAACTCATCGCGATCTGGACCAAGGCGACCAACGAGGTTGCCGAGGCGATGAACGCGAACTTCCCCAAGACGAACCCCATCTTCATGATGGTTGACTCGGGTGCCCGAGGAAACATGATGCAGATGCGTCAGATCGCCGGTATGCGTGGTCTGGTGTCGAACGCCAAGAACGAGACGATTCCTCGTCCCATCAAGGCGTCCTTCCGCGAGGGCCTGTCCGTGCTGGAGTACTTCATCTCCACCCACGGTGCCCGTAAGGGTCTCGCCGACACCGCCCTGCGTACCGCCGACTCGGGTTACCTCACCCGTCGTCTGGTGGACGTCTCGCAGGACGTCATCATCCGCGAGGAGGACTGCGGCACCGACCGTGGCCTCAAGCTGGCGATCGCCGAGCGCGACGAAGCCGGTGTGCTGCGCAAGACCGAGAACGTCGAGACGTCGGTGTACGCCCGTGCGCTGGCCGAGGACATCACCATCGACGGACGTGTGCTGGCCCCGGCCAACACCGACCTCGGTGACGTCCTCATCGACGAGCTGGTCCGGCACGGCGTCGAGGAGGTCAAGACCCGCTCGGTCCTGACCTGCGAGTCCGCCGTCGGCACCTGCGCCATGTGCTACGGCCGTTCGCTGGCCACCGGCAAGCTGGTCGACATCGGTGAGGCGGTCGGCATCATCGCCGCCCAGTCCATCGGTGAGCCCGGCACCCAGCTGACGATGCGTACCTTCCACACCGGTGGTGTGGCCGGTGACGACATCACCCAGGGTCTGCCCCGTGTCGTCGAGCTCTTCGAGGCTCGTACGCCCAAGGGTGTCGCCCCGATCTCGGAGGCGGCCGGCCGCGTCCGTATCGAGGAGACCGAGAAGACCAAGAAGATCGTCATCACCCCGGACGACGGCAGCGACGAGACGGCGTTCCCGATCTCGAAGCGCGCCAAGGTCATGGTGCGTGAGGGTGACCACGTCGAGGTGGGCCAGAAGCTCACCTTCGGTGCCACCAACCCGCACGACGTGCTGCGGATCCTCGGTCAGCGCGCGGTCCAGGTCCACCTGGTCGGCGAAGTCCAGAAGGTCTACAACTCGCAGGGTGTGTCGATCCACGACAAGCACATCGAGATCATCATCCGGCAGATGCTCCGCCGCGTGACGATCATCGAGTCCGGCGACGCCGAGCTGCTGCCCGGCGAGCTGGTCGAGCGTGGCAAGTTCGAGACCGAGAACCGTCGTGTGGTCCAGGAAGGCGGCCACCCGGCCTCCGGCCGTCCGCAGCTGATGGGTATCACCAAGGCCTCGCTGGCGACGGAGTCCTGGCTGTCGGCCGCCTCCTTCCAGGAGACGACCCGAGTTCTGACGGACGCGGCGATCAACGCCAAGTCCGACAGCCTCATCGGCCTCAAGGAGAACGTCATCATCGGTAAGCTCATCCCGGCCGGTACGGGTCTGTCCCGCTACCGCAACATCCGGGTCGAGCCGACCGAGGAAGCGAAGGCCGCGATGTACTCGGCCGTCGGCTACGACGACATCGACTACTCGCCGTTCGGCACGGGCTCCGGCCAGGCCGTTCCGCTGGAGGACTACGACTACGGTCCGTACAACCAGTAAGGCGTACGTTCGCTGAAGGGCGGCCACTCCGTTTCGTACGGGGTGGCCGCCCTTCGGCGTTTCCTCAGCGCTGTTGCAGGTACGGCTGGAGGTGGTGCAGCCGGGTGTGGTGGTCCGGGTGCGAGGAGAGCAGCTTGCTCAGAGGGCTCTCCTGGGGCGCCACGCCGTTGTTGAGCGCGGCGAGAGCGGCCGTCTGCCGCTGCTCCTCCTGGTGCAGCTTGTCGAGTACGGAGGCCAGCATCGGGGCGAAGCCGAGGGCCGCCGCGTGCTCGTCGGCGCGGAGTTCGGCGCGGCGGCCGACGGCGGCGAGCGCGTACGGCACGCCGAGGATCAGCAGGGGCAGGCCGTACAGGGTGCTGATGGTCGCCATGGCGATGCCGCCGAGGACGAGCACGACGAAGCCGACGCCGAAGCAGGAGAAGGCGCGGGACACCTTGAAGACGAACACGGAGAAGGCGCGCAGGAACCGCCAGGCGAGGCGACCGGGCTGCGCGTACCAGTAACCGAGGAGCCCGGACCAGGCGTGGCCGCCGACGTGGTGGCCCAGCTCGTGCGCCATGACGGCGGCGAGTTCGCCGTTGGGCAGCTCGTTCATGGCGAAGCGGGTGACGCCGACGATGTGGCCGGCGGCGGCGACCGCGTTCAGGCCGTCGCTGTCCTCGACCCAGAGCTCGTAGTTGCGGCCCTCGACGCCCGCGCGGGCGGTGACCTCACGCCAGACCGGTTCGAGTTTGGCTCGTTCTTGTGGAGTGGGGTAGCGCAGGTGGAGCAAACGGCGCGCGAGGGCGCTTTCGGTGGGCCGGTGGAAGACGAGTGCGCCGCTCAGTATCCAGGCGATGATCACGAGGAACGCGAGGTCGCCGAAGAAGAGGGAGAACATGCTGACGACAAGGAGGCTGCAGAGGAAGTTCGGGAGGTAGAGGAGGAGGTTGCCCACGGCGGTGGCGTCGGTACGGCGCTGGTGGGCGGAGATGTGGACGCGTCCGCGGTCGGTGGAGATGTGGTGGGGGTGCGTGGCGGCGTCCGCCGGGGCTGGGGGAGAGGTGGGGCTCGCTGCGGGGGGCGTGAAGGGTGAAGTGGGTGTGGTGGGTGAGGTGGGTGGGGTCGGAGATTGCTGCGGGGGAGCGTACTGCGGGGGGATGGGCTGGGCGGTTGCCTGGGGGTAGGGCGGGGGTTGGGTTGGGGTCGCGCCGGGGTATGCGGGGGGCTGGGGCTGGTTCGGGGCCGCGCCTGGGTAGGTGGGCGGCTGGGGCTGGTTCGGGGGCGCACCGGGGTAGGTCGGGGGTTGGGCGGCGTCCGGGTACTGGGGTTGCTGGGGCGCACCGGGGTAGGTCGGTGGCTCGGCGGTGCCCGGGTACGGGGGTGGTGTGGCCGAGTCCGGGTAGGTCGGGGGCCGGGTGGTGCCCGGGTACGTGGACGGCTGGGTGGTGCCCGGCGAGGTCGGGTGCTGGGCGGGGTTCGGGTACGGGGGCGGCTGAGTCGCGCCGGAGTAGGTCGAGGGCTGGGCGGTGCCCGGGTACGGGGGTGGTGTGGCCGAGCCCGGGTAGGTCGGGGGCTCGGTGGAGTCCGGGTACCGGGGTTGCTGGGGCGGGTCCGGGTACCGGGGTGGTTGTTGTGCGGCCTGTGGGTACGGGGGAGCGGGGTGGCCGGGGTACTGCGGCGGGGGCGAGGGCTGGGCAGCTGTCTGCTCGGGGTATGTCGGCGGGAACAGGGACTGCTCGGAGGGCTCGGGGTGTTCCGGTGGTGACGAGGGTGGCTGGGTCATGGTTTTCCTTCACGGGCGGGGACGGCGAGTGAGCGGTCCGTTGTGTTCAGCCGATGAGCAGTGAGGCGGGGAGGAGCAGCGTTCCGGCGGAGAAGGAGATCAGGCCGGTACGGATCCACTGGTGCTTGCGGGCCGCGATGCGGCTCGTCTCGCTGAGCGCCGAGGTGAGCGCGGCCGTGGGGTCGCGCCGGGTGTCGGCGAGCGCTGCCTCCAACTGGCCCAGCCGCACGGCCTGTTGGATGTCGCCGAAGTAGGAGAGGGGCTGGCCGGGAGTCCACGGTTCGGAGCGGTAGCGGGGCAGGACGGCGAGGAGCAGCGAGAACAGGGACAGCACCAGGGACGCGGCCCCGAGGGCCCAGACGACGGTGCCGAGAACGGTGAGCGAGGCCGGGTTCCAGTTCCGCCCGGCCAGCAGGCCGCTGAACCCACCGGCGGTCATCCCCAGGGCGGCGACCAGCACGGACGCCTTGGTGTCGGCGCGGGCGATCTCGGTACGGAGGTCCGCGAGGAGGCGCTCGCAGAGCTGGGTCTGGTCGGCGGAGGTGGCTGGTGGGGTCGGCGCCGGGGTGGGTCGGGGGTCGAGCGTCGTCATGTGGCGCTGCCTGCCCTGTCGTCCTCGGTTCCGGCATCGGGGCCTTCTGCCGGCTCGGCCGGCGCCGCGTTCTGCTGGTCGGGGATGGTCGGGGTGCTGCCGTAGCCCGGGGGCGGCTGCCAGGCGGGGGCCGCGGGAGTGCCGTGGGCGCCCGGCGTCTGCGGAGCGACGTACGGCTGCTGGTACGGCGGGGGAGTGGGCGGGGTCAGCGGGGTGTGGGCGGGGAGTGTGGGGGCGCCGGGGAAACCGGCGGGGCCCGGGGCGCCGTACGCGGGGGCGGTTCCGTAGGGCGCGGTGGGGTCCGGGGCGGGCGCGGGAGGCTGCGGGGCGCCCTGGTACGGGCTTGCCGGGGGCTGGGTGCCCGGGGCCGGGGTGGCCGTCGGCCATGCGGGCGAGGCGGGCATCGGCGGCGGCTGGGTCGCCTGGGCCGGGGGCACGTCGCTCGGGGGCCGGTCGGCGGGTTCGGGGCGGCCGGGGTGCGGGTACGCGGGGTCGAACCGGTCGGGGACGGGCCGGCCCGGGACGGATCCCGGTTGCCCGGGGGTGAATCCGGGCTGAACGGGCGCCCCTGGCGCTCCCTGGCCGGACGCCGCGTACGGGTCGCCGAGGGCCGGGTCGCCGCCCGGCAGGGGCGGAGGGGTCTGGGGGACGCCCGGGAGGCGTTGGGTGAGGATGTCGCTGACTGTGCGCAGGGCCAGTTGTTTGGGGCCCTCCAGCTCGAACTTCTCCGCGTTGTCGCCGTGCAGCAGGTCCTTCACCAGGTCCATCTGGGCCTGGATCATGCGGAGTTGGTCGTCGCGCATGCTCGTCATGACCATGCGCGAGTCCTCGGGGTGCTGGGCGAGGTGGAGGGCCCAGGCCTGGACGCCGCCCTGTTGCAGGTGCCACTGGTAGAAGGCGATCTTCTGGGCCTCTATCTGCTGCAACTCCAGTTCCTGGTGGCCCTGTTGGATGGAGAGCTGGTGCTGCTGGCCGCTCTGCAGGGCCGCCTGTTCGTAGTCCCAGCGCTGCTGCTGGAGGGCCAGGTGCTGTTGCTGGGCGCCGTACGCCATCGCGCGCTCGATCTGGAGGGCGTCCTGCCCGCGGTTGCGGCGGTCCACCTCCACGTCGATGTCGGCGCCGCGCTGGGCCGCCCGCACCTGCTCGGTCGCCGAGTGGTCGATGGCCTGGAGGCGGCGCTGGTGGTCGATGTTCTCCTGGTCGCGGCGCAGGCGCAGGGTCCAGGTCGTCTGGAGGCCGGCCGGGGACCCCAGCGGGCCCAGGACGTTGATCGCCTGGAGGAGCTCCCCTTCCGCCGCCGCGCTGTCCGCGATCTGGAAGCGCCGGCTCACCGGGCGTGCCGCGCGCTGGAGTTCACCGATGAGCAGGCCCGGTACGTCCCGGTGGCCGCTGTCCACGAACCGGGCCGGATCGATGACCTGCCAGGACATGTCGACCTCGGCCGAGAACTCGAACGCGTCGTTGTCACTGGGGAGCGTGAGCGTGCCGGAGAACGGGTGGACGCCCATGTCGACCTCGTACACCGCCGTGTAGTGCCGGGCCGCGATCTCGCTGCGGGTCGGGCGGCGGGGCGGGAGGTAGGCCTCGTAGCCGCCCTTGGCGGTCGCGAAGACGAGCGCGTGGTCGATGCGGACCGTCGACTTCAGGGAGAGCTCGAAGCGCGACAACTGGCGGACCGTGAGTACGGGGTCGATCAGCTGGGTGTGCCGGTCGGCGGACTGCTGCCACTCGGGCGGGCGGTGGAAGGCGGGCATCGTGCGTTGCTCCTCGGTGAGCGGGGACGTGACGTGCTAGCGGATCGGGAGCGTGGTGAGGAGGCGGGCCGCCACCGCGGGCGGGGCCGCGCCGTCCTCGCCGGGCATCGTCCGCAGGAGGTGGCCCAGGCGCTGGTACTCCGCCGGGGTGGTGACCAGGGTGGGCAACAAGTGCGCCAGCGCCCATTCCGTGGTCGTCGAGCGGTCGGCGACGAGGACCCACTCGCGCAGGACGTCCAGGGCGGGCCGGGTCGCGTTCGGGTCGCTCAGCGCCGCCCGCCACAGGAAGGGGATGCCGTGGGCGGCGGCCGAGCCCTCGGTGACCGACTGCGCGTACCAGCCGAGGACCAGCGGATGGCCGTACCGCTCGTCGTCCTGGGTGTGGCGGCAGGCGCTGACGAAGCCGCCGACGGTCAGGTCGTGCACCGCGCGGTCGTCGGGGAGGTGCAGGCGCAGTTCGGCGAGGACCCGGTCGCCGGCCTCGGAGAGGAGCAACAGGGCGACGGCCTCGTTGAGTTCACGGGCCATCTCGCGGTCGAAGTCGTCGGGGTCGGCGAGGTCCCGGCGCAGGCCGCGGGCCGCGGTGCGCAGCGCGGCCAGGGCCTGCTCGGGGCGTTCGGCGCCGATCAGCGCGTACGCCCGCACAGCCACCCAGCGCAGTCGCCGATCCTCGCCCTTGGACCACTCGTCGAGGATCCGCGGGATGTTCGGCGTGTCGATGAGATGGGCGAGGGTGAGCGCGTTGACGGCCACCAGGCGGTGCCGGAAGCGGTTGGAGGTCGCCCAGGGTTCGATGACCAGGGCCATGGCCGAGGGCAGGTCCGTACGGGCCAGGACGGCAACCGTGGACGCGGCCCGGGTACGGACGAGAGGGCGGCCGTCGTCGGCCAGCCGGCGCAGCCAGTCGATCAGCGCGGGGCGCGCGGAGGGGTGGCCCGTCCAGACCTCGCGCAGGAGTACGAGGGGGGCGCGGTCGTCCGTGAACCGGGCCTTCTGCTGGGTCACCGGACCCCACTCGGTGTGCTCGTCGTCCTCGTACCGCTCGGCGCGCGCGAGTTGGAGGCGTTTGCCGATGTGGGTGCCGAAGACGGGGACCTCGGGGACGCCCGCCGGGTTCTGGGTCTGCTGGAGGAACCGGTAGAGCAGATCGCTGAGTTCGGCGGTGAGGGCGTACGGGCCGTCGTCGAACGCGGCCAGCGCGACCAGGAACGCCTTGTCGCGCAGATGGATCGACGCCTCGTCCTCCTCGAACCACTCCTGGACCTGGTTCTCCAGGGAGATCAGGGAGAACTGGGCGACGGCGTTCTCGCCGACCTCGCCGGCCGCGTACCGGCCGAGCAGTTGGGCGAAGTTGGCGACCTCGCGGAGCTGGTGGCTGCGGCTCAGGAACTCGGTGACGTCCGGGAGCCCGAGCAGCTTCGCCGCCGTCTCGTCGTCGGCGACGCGGGTGCGGAGGTGGGCGGCCAGTACGTCGGCCGTCTGGGGCGGTTGCCAGTTGACGGCCTGTACGTCCTCCAGGACGGCCGTCGGACCGACGGTGACGACGAGATACGCGTCCTGCGCGGCCAGGCGGTCGCGGGCGGCGAGGAGGTGGTGCTCGCGGAGGGGGCGGTCCCGGCGGGTGGCGAGGTCGGCGAGGACGTAGCCGCGGGGGTGGGCTGTGGCTCGGTCCGCGGTTGCCTCGCCGGTGACGTCCGGTGTGGTGAACCTGTCCGCCAGCGTGCCCGGGTTCGTGTCGCGGTCGAGCATGTGTACGGGGGCCGCCCCGAGCTGGTGCAGGAGCATCAGGGCGGCCGTGTGTCTGCCGGTGAAGCGGGCGCCCGACAGGACGAGGACGCGGTCTCTGCGCAGCCGGGCCAGCAGGGCCTCGACGGTCGCGTCGGCGGCGACGAACGAGGCGGCGAGCCGGTCGAGCGTGGTCTGCGGGACCTCACCGGAGGCGGAGGTGGCGGCGGACGGTGCGGACAGACCGGGTAACGACCACTGGTGGATCTCCGTCTTGCTGCCCATGATCACGTCACCGGCGACCTGGCCGCCGCTGACGCCGTGCTGGCTGCCGCCGACCATGCTGCCGCCGAAGCGGGAACGGTCGCCGACGTTCATGGTCCGCGGGCTGTGGTCGATCAGATCGCGCCGGGCCGACCAGGCGGTCTGGGGCTGCTCGCGCTCCTCCGATCCCTCGGAGCCCTCCGCTTCCTTGGACTCCTTCGAGTCCTTGGCCGTGCCGTCTCTGCCGTCCTTGCCGTCGGCCGAGGCGGACGCGTCCTCGGGCCCGGGGCGGGCGGCCTCCGCCGCGTCCGGGGTGCTCATGAGCCGTCACCCCCGGTGTGGCCGCCCAGGTTGACGTCTCCGGTGACCTGGCCGCCGCTGACACCGTGCTGGTCGCCGGTGACCACGCTGCCGCCGATGTTCACGGCACCGTTGAAGTTGAAGACGGGGCCCGGGGCGGGACGGCTCTCGGGGGAGGTGCCCTGTGCGGGCACTCTCGGTGCCGCCGTCGCCTCCGTCGCTTCCGGTGCCGGCGGGGTCTGTGGCGCCGGGCGGTCCCCCAGACCGCCCGGCGCCTCCCCCGCCCCCGTGTCACGGTGGTCCTGGTCGGCCGGGCCGAGGCTGTCGGCCGGGGCCGCCTTGTGGCCGCTGGGCAGTGGGCCGTGCAGCCAGGCCCTCATCGGGCCGTTCTTGGTGTCCACCCCGACCGGGTGGAACTCGTCGGCCGGGATACCGCGATGGTCGTGCCGTACGACGCCGGTGTACAGGGCGTCCGAGACGATCAGCGCGAAGTCGTGGGGGCGTTCGCGCAGGGCCGCCCGCAGCAGCTGGGCGTCCAGCAGCCGGCAGGCGTTGTTCAGGTCGGTGCCGACCCAGCCGTCGTGCTCGTCCACGGCCACGTACCCGGTCGCCACGACCCCGCGCAGCCGGATCTGGGCCGAGCTGGACGCGCGACGGTTGACGTCCCGCAACTGTGCCGGCACCTCCACGAGGAGGGCGCGCAGCAGGGCGGTGACCGGGGCGTTCGCGTCGATGAGCTCCATCACGGAGTCCCCGCGGTCGGCACGCAGGCGACGGGTCTCGTCGATGCCGGCGCTTTCCAGTGCGCGGTCGGTGATGTCGTAGAGCATGCGCCGCAGGTACGCCTGCTCCACGTCGTCCCGGTCGCTGAACCTCTCTATGTCCAGCAGCAGGATCGTGCGGCTCACGGGGTCGGTCATGGTCGCCCTTCGACGCGTGGGGGTTGCTTGCAGCAGCGTGGCGGGTGGGGGTGGGTGTGTGTGAGGGCGGATGACGCAGTCGGAGTGTGACGGGGTACACAGAAGGGGATTTCGAGGCTGAGGTCGGCTGGTCTGCTGGGGGCGCTGCCCCCAGACCCCCGTTCGCGCTGAACGCGCTCGTCCTCAATCGCCGGACGGGCTGGAAATGCGGGCCTGCGCTTCAGATGCCTGGGTCGGCGCCTGAGATGCCGAGGCCGGCACGTGAGATGTCTAGCCCAGTGTTTGAGATGCCAAGGCCAGGGCTTGAGGTGCAGAGGCCTGTGCGCGAGATGCCAAGGCCAGGGCTTGAGGTGTCGGAGAGCGGCGCTTGAGATGCTGAGGCTGGCGCTTGAGGTGCCGAGAGCGGCGCTTGGGATGCTGAGGCTGGCGCTTGAGGTGCCGAGAGCGGCACCTGAGACGCCGAGACCGGGACCTGAGACGCCAAGGCCAGGGCTTGAGGTGTCGAGGCCGGTGCCGGCAGGGAAACCTTCGTCATCCCTCGGACGCCGCGATCTTTCGCAGGATGTCCGGGCGGCGTATCAGCATCGCCCGCCTCCCCGTTTCCACCGCCTCCTTCTCGCGCAGTTCACGCAGCAGGCGCTGGACCATCTCCCTGGAGGCGCCCACCGAGCCCGCCAGTTCCTGTTTGCTCAGGGGGACCGAGAGTTCGATGCCGTCCGGGGTGCGGCGGCCGTGGGTGCGGGCGAGGTCGAGGAGGAGTATCGCGAAGCGTTCCCGTACGTTCATGGACGCGAACTCCAGACGGCGGCGGTCCGCGGCCCGGGTACGGTCGGCCGTGAGGCCCAGCAGGGCGAACGAGACAGCTGGTGAACGGCCCAGGAAGTCCTTGAAGCGTTCGTGTTCCACGACCACCGCCCGCACCGACTCCAGCGCGGTCACCGTGGCCGACCGGGGGCGCCCGGTGAGCGCCGCCGACTCGCCGACGATGTCGCCGGGGCCGCGCAGTGAGAGAAGTGCCTCATAGCCGTTGGCCGCCGCCGCCGTGACCTTTGTCCAGCCCTGGACCAGGAAGAGGACGTGGGAGGAGGGCTCGCTCTGGTGGATCAGGGTCACCCGGGTGGCGAAATTCAGCTCGCGGCCCAGGGCCAGGAGGGCCGTGCGGTCCTCTTGTTCAAGGCGGGCGAGGAAGGGCACCCGGTCGTCCAGGCCCCCGTCGTCCGGTGAATACGCGGCCGTCCTGATCACGCTCTGCCCCCGAATCGTCGCAGCGGACGGATCAAGGTACTGAACGGGTGACACCTCAGGGCTGTAAAGGGCGCGATTCAGCCATCATGGCTCGCAATCGATCAAAGGCTGGCGGACAATGCCACAAGCGGTCAAAGGTGGGCTCGCGAGCCGTCCGAAGCCCGGCGTGTCGTACCGGCCTCCATTTGTTTTGACCGAAGTCGTTGAGGTAGGTACGCTCAGACCTTGTGCCTGGGGTGTGCCCTGGCCCTCGTGCGTGCCTTCGAACCGCACGGGGAGCCGTAAGTGACCGCCGCAATCTGCGCCCTTCCCGCCTCGCGGTGGGAGTCTGCAGTATTCGACACACCCGACCGCGTGGGTCGGCGATGTTCCAGGTTAGCTTCACCATCGGCACACAGAAACCGGAGAAGTAGTGCCTACGATCCAGCAGCTGGTCCGGAAGGGCCGGCAAGACAAGGTCGAGAAGAACAAGACGCCCGCGCTCGAGGGTTCGCCCCAGCGCCGTGGTGTCTGCACGCGTGTGTTCACGACCACCCCGAAGAAGCCGAACTCGGCCCTGCGTAAGGTCGCGCGTGTGCGTCTGACCAGCGGGATCGAGGTCACGGCTTACATTCCCGGTGAGGGACACAACCTGCAGGAGCACTCCATCGTGCTCGTGCGTGGTGGCCGTGTGAAGGACCTGCCCGGTGTTCGCTACAAGATCATCCGCGGCTCGCTTGACACCCAGGGTGTCAAGAACCGCAAGCAGGCCCGCAGCCGCTACGGCGCCAAGAAGGAGAAGTAGAAAATGCCTCGTAAGGGCCCCGCCCCGAAGCGCCCGGTCATCATCGACCCGGTCTACGGTTCTCCTCTTGTCACGTCGCTGATCAACAAGGTGCTGCTGAACGGCAAGCGCTCCACCGCCGAGCGCATCGTGTACGGCGCCATGGAGGGCCTGCGCGAGAAGACCAGCAACGACCCGGTCATCACGCTGAAGCGCGCGCTGGAGAACATCAAGCCGACCCTTGAGGTCAAGTCCCGCCGTGTCGGTGGTGCGACGTACCAGGTTCCGATCGAGGTCAAGCCCGGTCGCGCCAACACGCTCGCGCTGCGCTGGCTGGTCGGTTACTCCCGCGCCCGTCGCGAGAAGACCATGACCGAGCGTCTGCTCAACGAGCTTCTCGACGCTTCGAACGGCCTCGGTGCGGCCGTCAAGAAGCGTGAGGACACCCACAAGATGGCCGAGTCCAACAAGGCCTTCGCGCACTACCGCTGGTAGTCGCAACCCACATCGAGACCGAGAGAAGACCGAAGCCTTATGGCTACCACTTCACTTGACCTGGCCAGGGTCCGCAACATCGGGATCATGGCCCACATCGACGCGGGCAAGACGACCACCACTGAGCGGATCCTCTTCTACACCGGCGTCAGCTACAAGATCGGTGAGGTCCACGACGGCGCCGCGACCATGGACTGGATGGAGCAGGAGCAGGAGCGTGGCATCACGATCACCTCTGCTGCGACCACCTGTCACTGGCCGCTGGACGACGTCGACCACACCATCAACATCATCGACACCCCCGGGCACGTCGACTTCACCGTTGAGGTAGAGCGCTCGCTGCGCGTCCTCGACGGTGCCGTCACGGTGTTCGACGGTGTCGCGGGTGTGGAGCCGCAGTCCGAGACGGTGTGGCGTCAGGCCGACCGTTACGGCGTGCCGCGCATCTGCTTCGTGAACAAGCTCGACCGGACCGGCGCGGAGTTCCACCGCTGCGTCGACATGATCAAGGACCGGCTGGGTGCCGTTCCGATCATCATGCAGCTGCCGATCGGTTCCGAGATGGACTTCAAGGGCGTTGTGGACCTGGTCCGCATGAAGGCGCTCGTGTGGTCCGCCGAGGCGGCGAAGGGCGAGATGTACGACGTCGTCGACATCCCGGCCACGCACACCGAGGCTGCCGAGCTGTACCGCGGCCAGCTGGTCGAGACGGTCGCGGAGCACGACGACGAGATCATGGAGCTGTTCCTGGAGGGCCAGGAGCCCACCGAGGAGCAGCTGTACGCCGCGGTCCGTCGTGTCACCATCGCGTCCGGCAAGTCCGGCGGCGTCACGGTCACCCCGGTGTTCTGTGGTACCGCGTTCAAGAACAAGGGCGTCCAGCCCCTGCTCGACGCGGTCGTGCGCTACCTGCCGACCCCGCTCGACGTCGAGGCCATCGAGGGCCACGACGTGAAGGACCCCGAGCTGGTCGTCAAGCGCAAGCCGTCCGAGGACGAGCCGCTGTCCGCGCTGGCGTTCAAGATCATGAGCGACCCGCACCTCGGCAAGCTCACCTTCGTCCGGGTTTACTCGGGCCGCCTGGAGACCGGCACCGCGGTGCTGAACTCCGTCAAGGGCAAGAAGGAGCGCATCGGCAAGATCTACCGCATGCACGCGAACAAGCGTGAGGAGATCGACGCGGTGGGCGCCGGCGACATCGTCGCCGTGATGGGTCTGAAGCAGACCACGACCGGTGAGACCCTCTGTGACGACAAGAACCCGGTGATCCTGGAGTCCATGGACTTCCCGGCGCCGGTCATCCAGGTCGCCATCGAGCCCAAGTCCAAGGGTGACCAGGAGAAGCTGGGTGTAGCCATCCAGCGTCTCGCGGAGGAGGACCCCTCCTTCCACGTTCACTCGGACGAGGAGACGGGCCAGACCATCCTCGGCGGTATGGGCGAGCTGCACCTCGAGGTGCTGGTCGACCGTATGAAGCGCGAGTTCAAGGTCGAGGCCAACGTCGGCAAGCCGCAGGTCGCGTACCGTGAGACGATCCGCAAGGCCGTCGAGCGTCACGACTACACCCACAAGAAGCAGACCGGTGGTACCGGTCAGTTCGCCAAGGTGCAGATCGCGATCGAGCCCATCACCGAGTCCGACGGCCCGGCGTACGAGTTCGTCAACAAGGTGACCGGTGGCCGTATCCCCCGGGAGTACATCCCGTCGGTGGACGCCGGTGCGCAGGAGGCCATGCAGTTCGGCATCCTGGCCGGCTACGAGATGACGGGCGTCCGCGTCATTCTTCTCGACGGTGGCTACCACGAGGTCGACTCCTCCGAACTCGCGTTCAAGATCGCCGGTTCGCAGGCGTTCAAGGAGGCCGCGCGCAAGGCCTCTCCCGTGCTCCTGGAGCCGATGATGGCCGTCGAGGTCACCACGCCCGAGGAGTCGATGGGCGATGTCATCGGCGACCTCAACTCCCGCCGTGGCCAGATCCAGGCCATGGAGGAGCGCAGCGGCGCCCGCGTCGTGAAGGGCCTTGTGCCCCTCTCGGAGATGTTCGGCTACGTCGGTGACCTCCGCAGCAAGACCTCGGGTCGCGCAAGCTACTCGATGCAGTTCGACTCCTACGCCGAGGTTCCCAGGAACGTCGCCGAGGAGATCATCGCGAAGGCCAAGGGCGAGTAACACACCCCGTTTACACGCTTTAGGCTTGACACCGACCGCCGGGGAAAACCCGGGAGGGCAGACCCCGGCGGGCGGCATCCCAGCAAAGATCACCTGGCGCCGATGAGTAAGGCGTACCAGAACCACTCCGCAGGAGGACCCCAGTGGCGAAGGCAAAGTTCGAGCGGACTAAGCCGCACGTCAACATCGGCACCATCGGTCACATCGACCACGGTAAGACGACCCTCACGGCCGCCATTACCAAGGTGCTGCACGACAAGTACCCCGACCTGAACGAGGCCTCGGCCTTCGACCAGATCGACAAGGCTCCTGAAGAGCGTCAGCGCGGTATCACGATCTCGATCGCGCACGTCGAGTACCAGACGGAGGGTCGTCACTACGCCCACGTCGACTGCCCGGGTCACGCGGACTACATCAAGAACATGATCACCGGTGCCGCCCAGATGGACGGCGCGATCCTGGTCGTGGCCGCCACCGACGGCCCGATGCCGCAGACCAAGGAGCACGTGCTCCTGGCCCGCCAGGTCGGCGTGCCGTACATCGTCGTCGCGCTGAACAAGGCCGACATGGTGGACGACGAGGAGATCCTGGAGCTCGTCGAGCTCGAGGTTCGTGAGCTCCTCTCCGAGTACGAGTTCCCGGGCGACGACCTGCCGGTCGTCAAGGTCTCGGCGCTCAAGGCGCTCGAGGGCGACGCCGAGTGGGGCAAGTCGGTTCTCGACCTCATGGCTGCTGTCGACGAGGCGATCCCGACCCCCGAGCGTGACGTCGACAAGCCGTTCCTCATGCCCGTCGAGGACGTCTTCACGATCACCGGTCGCGGTACGGTCGTCACCGGCCGTATCGAGCGTGGTGTCCTGAAGGTCAACGAGACCGTTGACATCATCGGCATCAAGCAGGAGAAGACCACCACCACGGTCACCGGCATCGAGATGTTCCGCAAGCTGCTCGACGAGGGCCAGGCGGGCGAGAACGTCGGTCTGCTCCTCCGTGGCATCAAGCGCGAGGACGTCGAGCGCGGCCAGGTCATCATCAAGCCCGGCTCGGTCACCCCGCACACCTCGTTCGAGGCGCAGGCGTACATCCTGTCCAAGGACGAGGGCGGCCGTCACACGCCGTTCTTCAACAACTACCGTCCCCAGTTCTACTTCCGCACCACGGACGTGACCGGTGTCGTTACCCTCCCCGAGGGCACCGAGATGGTCATGCCGGGCGACAACACCGAGATGAGCGTCGAGCTCATCCAGCCCATCGCCATGGAAGAGGGCCTGAAGTTCGCCATCCGTGAGGGTGGCCGGACCGTGGGCGCCGGCCAGGTCATCAAGATCAACAAGTAGTCCTTGTTGGCTTGAGAGCCTGACCCCGGTATCTCTCACGAGCTACCTGAAGAGGCCCGTACGACTTCGGTCGTGCGGGCCTCTTTGCTTTTCCGGCTTTGCTGTTACGAAAGTATTCGGCGCGTACGACCCATTGTTCACTCCGTGCACCCACCCCAACATTTGTCATGCCACTGACCAAATTCGGCGGAGGGGTGGGTGCGTCATGTCTGGGGCCGTCAGCCGTAGAGCTGTCCTTGGGGCCGGTCTCGCGGCGGTGCCGGTGCTGTCGGGGGTCGCGTGGGCGGGGGAGGGCGCGGTGCGCCGCACGGACTCCGGCGCGTACATCTCGTTCACCGGCGGCGCGTTCGCGGTCGTCGGGGCGCCGGTCGTCGTCAGCGCCGAGGACCACCCCGGCGTCGTACGGGTCGCCGGTGACCTGCGGGACGACATCGAACGCGTCACGGGCGTACGTCCGGCCGCGACCGTCGCCCGCGAGGTGATCCTCGTCGGCACGATCGGCCGCAGCCCGCTGATCGACGGTCTGATCCGGGCCGGCAAGCTGGACGTCAAGGGCATCGCGGGCCGCTGGGAGACCTCGCTCCAGACCGTCGTGGAGCGTCCGATGCCGGGTGTCGACCGGGCGTTCGTCATCGCGGGCAGCGACCCGCGCGGCACGATCTTCGGCGCGTACGACGTCTCGTACGGCATCGGGGTCTCGCCCTGGTACTGGTGGGACGACGTACCCCCGGTCCACCGGGACGCGGTGTACGTGCTGCCGGGGAGGCATACGCAGGGCACCCCGGCCGTGAAGTACCGGGGCATCTTCATCAACGACGAGAACCCGGCGCTGGGGACCTGGGCCCCTCGTTTCTTCGGCCCCGGGAAGGCGCCGGGCCACCCCGGAGGCTTCAACGCCGACTTCTTCGAGCGGGTCTTCGAGGTGCTGCTGCGCCTGAAGGCCAACTACCTCTGGCCGGCCGTGTGGGGCAGGGCGTTCGCCGAGGACGACCCGGAGAACCATGCTCGGGCGAAGGCGTACGGCATCGTCATGGGCACGTCCCACGAGGCGCCGATGATGCGGGGCATCGAGGAGTGGAACCGGCACGCGGTACCGGCGGTGCGCGACAGCGCGGGGAATGTGGTGACTCCCGGGCGGGACCCGTACGGGGGCACGGGCGAGTGGTCGTACCGGCGGAACGCGGCGGCCGTCCGGGCGTACTGGCGCGACGGCATCCGGCGGATGGTCGACCAGGGCTTCGAGGGCGTCGTCACCCTGGGCATGCGCGGCAACGGCGACACGAGCCTGCCGGACGGCGACGGCATCGAGCTGATGCGGGAGATCATCGAGACGCAGCGCGGGATCATCGCCGAGGTGACCGGGAAGCCCGTAGGGGAGACCCCGCAGGTGTGGACCCTGTACAAGGAGGTCCAGCGCTACTGGGACCGGGGTCTACGGGTCCCCGGCGACGTCACCGTCGTCCTGACCGACGACAACTGGGGCAACATCCGCAAGCACCCGGACCCGGCGGAACCGGCGAGGAGCGGCGGCTACGGCCTGTACTACCACTTCGACTATGTGGGCGTCGGCCGCAACTACAAGTGGGTGGACACCGCCAACCTCCACAACCTCTGGGACCAGCTCCACCAGGCCCACGCGTACGGGAACCACGGACTGTGGGTGACGAACGTCGGCGACCTGAAGGGGAACGAACTGCCCACGGAGTTCTTCCTCGACTACGCCTGGAATCCGGCCCGTTGGGACCTGGCGAACCTGGAGGAGTGGGAGCGGCGGTACGCCCGCCAGAACTTCGGCGCCGAACACGCGGCGGCGATCGCCTCGGTGCTCGCCGAGTACGGGCAGCTGCAGGCCCGCCGCAAGCCCGAGTTGCTCAACCGCCGCATCACGCTCAACCCCGCGAAGGACCCGACGAAGGACGAGTCGGCGATCGTGTACGACGACCAGGAGACCCCCTTCTTCTTCGGCCACCGGGAGTTGGAGCGGGCGACGGAGGAGTGGCAGGGGCTGGCGAGGGAGGCGGAGCGGGTGCGCAGACGCCTGCCCGCCCGGGTGCAGGACGCGTGGTACGAGCTCGTCGGGTACGAGGTGGAGGCGACCGCGAACCTGTACGGCCTGCGCGAGGCCGAGTTCAAGAACCTCCTGTACGCGGCCCAGGGGCGGGCGGCGACGAACGACCTTGCGGCAGAGGCGGAGGAGGGCCTGGAGCGGGACTTCGCGCTGGCCGACCGCTTCAACCACCAGGTGGCGGACGGCAAGTGGGAGGGCTTCCAGACCCAGCCGCACATCGACTACGGAGACGTGGCACGGTACGGCCCCAACGCGCCCTGGCAGCAGCCCGAGAAGGACAACGTGGCGCTCCCGGACGTGCTGTTCCCTGCCGTGCGGCGCGTGGAGCTGCCGGTGGGCGCGGAGTTGGGGGTGGCGGTCGACGGCTCGGAGGACTCGGGCGAGTGGTGGCCGGGGGGATCCTCCGGTTCGGCCGCGCTGCCGGTGTTCAGCCCGTACCAGACGCGGCCCGACCAGTACGTCGAGGTGTTCAACCGGGGGCGTACGCCGTTCGAGTACCGGGTGGAGTCGTCGGTGCCGTGGCTGGTGGTGGACCGGCCGAGGGGGCAGGTCGAGCAGCAGGTGCGCCTGACGGTGTCGGTGGACTGGGCGCGGGTGCCGGACGGCGACCGTGCGGAAGCTTCGTTGACGGTGTCGGGCGCGGGGGCGTCGGTGACCGTCGGGTGCGTCGCGGAGAAACCTTCGCGTAGGCAGCGGCGGGGGCTGCGGGGGTTTGTGGAGGCGGGGGGCTATGTGGCTATCGACGCTGCCAACTACACCCGGCAAGTGGGGAGTTGGCGGCGGCTGGACCGCATCGGCCGCACGGGCGCGGGGATGACGCCGTGGCCGGTGACGGCTCCGCGCCGGACGCCGGGTGGGGCTTCGGGTGAGGTCTCGCCGCGGTTGGAGTACGAGGTCAGCCTGCTGTCGGCGGGTGAGGTGACGGTGTGGGCGTATCTGTCGCCGCGCAACCCGACGCTCCCGACGGGCGGGCTGCGCTACGCGGTGTCGTTCGACGAGGCCGAGCCGCAGCAGGTCGACATCCACGCGGTCACGGGTGCGGACGACGGCCGGATGAACAAGCAGTGGGCCCGCCACACCTCCGACAACGTGAACGTGACGGCGACGAGGCACGCGGTCGCCGCGGCGGGCGTCCACCGGCTGAAGTTCTGGGTGGTCGACCCGACGGTGGTGGTGCAGCGGCTGGTGATCGACACGGGCGGGCTGACACCGACGTATCTGGGGCCGCTGGAGAGCCGTCGCGTCCGCTGAGCACATACAGGCAACACACCAAGTGAGGGGACCGCACATGAACGTCTTCCGCATGCCCGTTTCGGCGGCGGTACTGGGCTCGATGCTGGTGATCGCGGGTGTGGGTGCGCAGCCCGCGTCGGCGCACCCACACCCCGTCCCGCTGAGGGCGCTGGCGGCCGGTACCGGCGTACGTATCGGCACCGCTGTTGACATGGCGGCGCTGGCCGACGACACGACGTACCGCAGGACCACTGCACGGGAGTTCGACTCGGTGACCGCCGAGAACGTCATGAAGTGGGAGTCGGTGGAGCCGAGCCGGGGGACGTACGACTGGCAGCCGGCGGACGACCTGGTGCGCTTCGCACGGGCGCACGGGCAGGCGGTGCGAGGGCACACGCTGGTGTGGCACAACCAGTTGCCGGGGTGGCTGACGACGGGGGTGGCGGACGGCTCGATAGGAGCGACCGAGCTGCGGGGCATTCTCCGGGACCACATCACCAAGCAGGTGAAGCGGTACAAGGGCAGGATCTACCAGTGGGACGTGGTGAACGAGGTCTTCGAGGAGGACGGTTCACCGCGGAACTCGATCTGGTTGCAGCAGTTGGGGCCCTCGTACATCGAGGACGCCTTCCGCTGGGCCCACGCGGCCGACCCGAAGGCCAAGCTGTTCCTGAACGACTACAACGTCGAGGGGATCAACGCGAAGTCGACCGCCTACTACGACTTGGCGAAGCGGCTGCGGTCGGAAGGGGTCCCGGTACAGGGCTTCGGCATCCAGGGGCACCTGGCCATCCAGTACGGCTTCCCGGGCCAGGTCGCCGAGAACCTCGCCCGCTTCGAGAAGCTGGGCATGCAGACGGCGTTCACCGAGGTCGACGTACGGATGATCCTCCCGGTGGACGAGACGAAACTGGCGACGCAGGCGACGTACTTCCGCGGGCTGCTGGACGCCTGTGTCCAGGCGCGCCGGTGCACCTCCTTCACCGTGTGGGGCTTCAGCGACAAGTACTCGTGGGTGCCGGGTGTCTTCGGCGGACAGGGGGCGGCGACGCTGATGGACGAGGAGTTCGGGCGGAAGCCGGCGTTCACGGCGGTGGGGGAGGGGCTGAGGGCGGGGGACTGACGGTTTCGGTGAGACCGACGTCGACCGCCCAGTTGATCGCACCGATGTAGCCTTTCCGCTCCCTTTGGAAGCCCTTGGGACATCGGAGAGGTCTGAATGAACCGAAGACGTACCGCCGCCGTGATCGCGACAGCCGGAGCCCTCGCGCTCTCGCTGCTCAACGCCCCGGCCGCGCAGGCGAAGGACACGGGCATCGTCGTGTCGGACCTTGTCATCAACAACGGCAAGCCGATCGTGGTCGGCACGGCGATCGTGGAGCCGCCCGTCACCTTCAATATCGAGCTGCCTCCCGGGTACAGCACTGACCACCCGTTCCGCTACTACGCGGAGCCCTTCCTGTATCGGGGAAGTCTGACGCAGGCGGCCGACACCGGCGACAGCTACATAGGGCTGGGCGGATACACCTGCTACGACGTCAGTTCCAAGAAGGCCCGCTGCGAGGCCACCCTCTACATCGATCCCCATCCGTCCCGCGGGCAGATCGACTCCAACAGCGACGCCACCAACTGGAAGATCGCTGTGTCGCTGCGGCTGTTCAAGGCCGACGAGGTCACTCCTGAGGCCCAGGAGTTCGAGACAAGGCCCGGAGGTGTCTCCCTCCGCCGCGCCGCCAAGCTCTCCGTCGCCGACGCCACCCCCGAGCCCGTCACCAAGGGCAAGCTGCTCACCCTGACGAGCAAGCTCACCCGGGCGAACTGGACCACCCACAAGAACGGCCCCTACGCCGGCAGCACGGTGAGTCTCCAGTTCCGCGCGAAGAACGCCACGACGTTCAAGACGCTGAAGAAGGTCACCACCAACAGTGCGGGTGCCCTCCGTACGACCGTCACCGCCTCCACCGACGGATTCTTCCGGTGGGTGTACTACGGCAACTCGACGACCGGTACCGCGACCAGCGCCCAGGACTACATCGACGTCCGCTGATCCGGTCAGTGACTGAGCCTCGCGCCCAGCAGCGGCAGCAACCGCTCCCGCAGTACCCGCCGGGCCGGGTCCAAGGACGCCCACAGGAGTTTGTGGCGGGTGCCGTCCGTCATGGCCACCTCCAGGCCGGAGGTGGCCACCCCGCCGTGCAGGCGTGCCGTGGCCATCCCTGCGAACGGGATCAGCTTGTTCGTGGGGTGGGCCGTCAGGACGGTCTCCGGGTCGTAGGTGATGGGCCGGTACGGGTCCTGTGCCGTCAGGCCGGAGCCCGTGCCGTTGCCGTTCATCAACGTCGTCATGAAGCCGCTGCGGATACGCAGCAGGCCATCGGGGAGCAGCCACAGCTCGCCGTGGATCCAGTCCAGCCAGCCGGTCGTACAGGATTTGGTCAGCAGGCGGGCCTGTGCGTGGCGTATGCGGGCCGCCCGGGTCACCGCCCCCGTCAGTACCGCGCTCCACTCGTCCAGGGACGCGACCTGGTGACGTTCCTCGACGGTCTCGGCCGCCGAGAGGAACACGGCACGGGCGTGGCCGGACTCGTACAGTTGTATGACCATGAGCGGGATCTGCCAGGACGGGGACGTGATCCGCACCTCCACCACGCGCCCGTCCGCCGCCCACAGGTCGTCCGAGGCCCGTATGCCCTGCGCCCGCCAGTCCCGTATGTGGGACTCCAGGCGCGCCGCCGCCCTGTTCAGGTCCATGTCATGCGTCACACCAGGATCATGGCCGATGCCGCCGACCGGGGGACACGCCCCGCGAGGGTTTGACCTTCGTCACCCTGCGGGTATTCTCTCCGGCTCGATTGGCGGAGGCCCTGCCCCGTATGGCAGACTGTCGGAGTTGCTCGGTCGAGCGCCGATGTTGCGCGCCTCCCGTCGGGAGGACCGGAAGCGAGTCCCACAGTACTCGTCGCCTCAACTGCCGTAAGGCAGCGCTGGGGCGGACGTACGGGAATCTTCCGGGAAGTGTCAGCGGGGTGCAGACCAGGCGCCCGGTGGCCATGCATCTAGCGGATTTAGATGCAGCCCAGCCCCCGGTCCTGCGGTTGCTTTCGGGCGGGCCGCGTCCCTCGTAGGGAAATCCCTAGCGGATATCTGTGCGGCAGGAGCGCGACACACCCGACCGCGTGGGTCGGAGGACGGGACCCGAACCTCCGGGTTGCAGAGCGTTTCACTAGACAAAGGACTACTGAGTAGCCATGGCGGGACAGAAGATCCGCATCCGGCTCAAGGCCTACGACCACGAGGTCATCGATTCCTCGGCGAAGAAGATCGTCGAGACGGTGACGCGAACTGGTGCGTCGGTCGCGGGCCCGGTGCCGCTGCCCACTGAGAAGAACGTGTACTGCGTCATCAAGTCGCCGCACAAGTACAAGGACTCTCGCGAGCACTTCGAGATGCGCACGCACAAGCGCCTGATCGACATTCTCGACCCGACGCCCAAGACCGTTGACTCTTTGATGCGACTCGACCTCCCGGCCGGTGTCGACATCGAGATCAAGCTCTAGGGGACGGTGATCTGAGAATGGCTAAGCAGATCAAGGGCATCCTGGGCGAGAAGCTCGGCATGACGCAGGTGTGGGACGAGAACAACCGTGTTGTTCCCGTCACCGTCGTCAAGGCCGGTCCGAACGTCGTGACCCAGGTCCGTACGAATGACTCCGACGGCTACGAGTCGGTCCAGATCGCCTTCGGCGAGATCGACCCTCGCAAGGTGAACAAGCCCCTCAAGGGTCACTTCGCCAAGGCTGACGTCACCCCCCGCCGCCACCTCGTCGAGATCCGTACCGCTGACGCCAGCGAGTACACCCTCGGCCAGGAGATCACCGCCGAGACCTTCGAGGCCGGCGTCAAGGTGGATGTGACCGGCAACAGCAAGGGCAAGGGCTTCGCCGGTGTCATGAAGCGTCACAACTTCAAGGGCCTCGGCGCCGGCCACGGTGTCCAGCGCAAGCACCGCTCTCCCGGCTCGATCGGTGGCTGTGCCACCCCCGGCCGTGTGTTCAAGGGCGTCCGCATGGCGGGCCGCATGGGCAACGAGCGGGTCACCACCCAGAACCTGACCGTCCACGCCGTTGACGCGGAGAAGGGTCTGCTGCTCATCAAGGGCGCGATTCCTGGTCCGAACGGCGGCCTCGTCCTGGTCCGCACCGCGGCCAAGGGGGCCTGAGGTACCGATGAGCACTGTTGACATCCTTTCGCCCGCTGGCGAGAAGACCGGAAGCGTCGAGCTCCCCGCGGAGATCTTCGACGTAGAGAAGATCAGCATCCCGCTGCTTCACCAGGTCGTCGTCGCACAGCTGGCCGCTGCCCGTCAGGGCACGCACAAGACCAAGACCCGCGCCGAGGTCCGTGGTGGCGGTAGGAAGCCCTACCGTCAGAAGGGCACCGGCCGCGCCCGTCAGGGTTCGACCCGTGCGCCGCAGTTCGCCGGCGGTGGCGTCGTTCACGGCCCCACCCCGCGTGACTACTCGCAGCGGACCCCGAAGAAGATGAAGGCCGCGGCCCTGCGCCACGCCCTCACCGACCGGGCCCGCAACGCTCGTATCCACGTCATCACCGGCGTGATCGAGGGCGACACCCCCTCCACCAAGGCCGCGAAGAGCTTCCTCGGCAAGGTCAGCGAGCGCAAGAACGTGCTCCTGGTCATCGAGCGCTCCGACGAGGCCGGGCTGCTTTCCGCCCGCAACCTGCCCCAGGTGCACATCCTGGACCCGGGCCAGCTGAACACGTACGACGTTCTCGTCTCGGACGACGTGGTCTTCACCCAGGCCGCTTTCGAGTCCTTCGTGTCCGGCCCCAAGGCCACTGACACCGAAGGGAGCGAGGTCTGATGGCGATCCGTCACCCCGCCATTGCCTCCAAGGCGGCCAAGGCCGCCAAGGCCGCGCGCGTCGCCAAGGCGAAGCGTCACGAGGCCGAGGGCAAGAACACCGTCGTCACGCCGGTCAGCAAGTCGTACACGGACCCCCGTGACGTCCTGCTGAAGCCGGTCGTGTCCGAGAAGAGCTACGCGCTCATCGACGAGAACAAGTACACGTTCATCGTCGCTCCCGGCACCAACAAGACCCAGATCAAGCAGGCCGTCCAGGCGGTCTTCTCGGTCAAGGTCACCGGGGTCAACACGATCAACCGCATCGGCAAGCGCAAGCGCACCAAGAGCGGTTTCGGTAAGCGCGCTGACACCAAGCGCGCGATCGTGACCCTCGCCGAGGGCGACCGTATCGACATCTTCGGCGGTCCGGCCGCGTAAGCGGGTCGGATCGTCCGATATCGGACGAGGACTGAGAAATGGGAATCCGCAAGTACAAGCCGACTACGCCGGGCCGCCGTGGCTCCAGCGTCGCCGACTTCGTCGAGGTCACGCGGTCCACGCCGGAGAAGTCGCTGGTTCGCCCCCTGCACAGCAAGGGCGGCCGTAACAATTCCGGTCGTGTGACCGTTCGCCACCAGGGTGGCGGACACAAGCGCGCCTACCGCGTCATCGACTTCCGTCGCCATGACAAGGACGGCGTGCCGGCGAAGGTCGCGCACATCGAGTACGACCCCAACCGCACCGCGCGCATCGCGCTGCTGCACTACGCGGACGGCGAGAAGCGCTACATCCTCGCCCCCCGCAACCTGTCGCAGGGTGACCGCGTCGAGAACGGTCCTGGGGCCGACATCAAGCCGGGCAACAACCTGGCGCTCCGCAACATCCCGGTCGGTACCACGATCCACGCGATCGAGATCCGTCCCGGTGGCGGCGCCAAGTTCGCCCGCTCCGCCGGTGCCTCGGTGCAGCTGCTGGCGAAGGAGGGCACGATGGCCCACCTTCGTATGCCCTCCGGTGAGATCCGCCTGGTCGACCAGCGCTGCCGCGCCACGGTCGGCGAGGTCGGCAACGCCGAGCAGAGCAACATCAACTGGGGCAAGGCCGGCCGCAAGCGCTGGCTGGGCGTCCGCCCGACCGTCCGCGGTGTGGCGATGAACCCGGTTGACCACCCGCACGGTGGTGGTGAAGGCAAGACCTCCGGTGGTCGTCACCCGGTCTCGCCGTGGGGTCAGAAGGAGGGTCGTACTCGTTCGCCGAAGAAGGCTTCGAACAAGTACATCGTCCGCCGCCGCAAGACGAACAAGAAGCGCTAGGAGCGGGTTTAGATGCCGCGCAGTCTCAAGAAGGGACCCTTCGTCGACGGACACCTCATCAAGAAGGTGGACGTACAGAACGAAGCCGGTACCAAGAACGTCATCAAGACCTGGTCCCGTCGCTCGATGATCATCCCGGCCATGCTCGGCCACACGATCGCGGTGCACAACGGCAAGACCCACATCCCGGTGTTTGTCACCGAGTCGATGGTCGGCCACAAGCTCGGCGAGTTCTCGCCGACGCGCACCTTCCGGGGTCACGTCAAGGACGACCGGAAGTCGAAGCGCCGCTAACGCGGGGTGGAATCGACCATGACAGACACTGGAAGGACAACCATGGAAGCCAGGGCCCAGGCGCGGTACATCCGCGTTACGCCCATGAAGGCCCGCCGCGTGGTGGACCTTATCCGTGGCATGGATGCCACGGAGGCTCAGGCGGTCCTGCGTTTCGCCCCGCAGGCCGCGAGCGTGCCGGTCGGCAAGGTGCTTGACAGCGCCATCGCCAACGCCGCACACAACTACGACCACACCGACGCCGGCAGCCTCGTCATCACCGAGGCGTACGTCGACGAGGGTCCGACTCTGAAGCGGTTCCGTCCGCGTGCCCAGGGTCGCGCCTACCGGATCCGCAAGCGGACCAGCCACATCACCGTGGTCGTCAGCAGCAAGGAAGGAACCCGGTAATGGGCCAGAAGGTTAACCCGCATGGGTTCCGGCTCGGCATCACCACGGACTTCAAGTCCCGGTGGTACGCCGACAAGCTGTACAAGGACTACGTCGGTGAAGACGTCGCCATCCGTCGGATGATGACGTCCGGCATGGAGCGCGCCGGCATCTCGAAGGTTGAGATCGAGCGCACCCGTGACCGCGTCCGCGTCGACATCCACACCGCGCGTCCGGGCATCGTCATCGGCCGCCGTGGCGCCGAGGCCGACCGTATCCGCGGCGACCTGGAGAAGCTGACCAAGAAGCAGGTCCAGCTCAACATCCTCGAGGTCAAGAACCCCGAGCTCGACGCTCAGCTGGTCGCTCAGGCCGTCGCCGAGCAGCTGTCCTCGCGTGTCTCCTTCCGTCGGGCCATGCGTAAGAGCATGCAGTCGACGATGAAGGCCGGCGCCAAGGGCATCAAGATCCAGTGCGGTGGCCGTCTCGGCGGCGCCGAGATGTCCCGCTCGGAGTTCTACCGCGAGGGCCGTGTGCCCCTGCACACGCTCCGCGCGAACGTGGACTACGGCTTCTTCGAGGCCAAGACGACCTTCGGCCGTATCGGTGTGAAGGTCTGGATCTACAAGGGCGACGTCAAGAACATCGCCGAGGTCCGCGCCGAGAACGCTGCTGCCCGTGCGGGTAACCGCCCGGCCCGCGGCGGTGCCGGTGGCGGCAGCGACCGTCCGGCCCGTGGTGGTGGCCGTGGTGGCGAGCGTGGCGGCCGCGGCCGCAAGCCGCAGCAGGCTCCCGCTGCCGAGGCCCCCAAGGCCGAGGCTCCGGCGGCTGCCGCTCCGGCTGCTGAAAGCACCGGAACGGAGGCCTGACCGAAATGCTGATCCCCCGTAGGGTCAAGCACCGCAAGCAGCACCACCCGAAGCGCCGTGGCATGGCCAAGGGCGGTACGGCGGTCTCGTTCGGCGAGTACGGCATTCAGGCCGTCACGCCGGCATACGTGACCAACCGCCAGATCGAGGCGGCCCGTATCGCGATGACCCGCCACATCAAGCGTGGCGGCAAGGTCTGGATCAACATCTACCCGGACCGCCCGCTCACGAAGAAGCCTGCCGAGACCCGCATGGGTTCCGGTAAGGGTTCCCCCGAGTGGTGGATCGCGAACGTGCACCCGGGCCGGGTCATGTTCGAACTGTCCTACCCCAACGAGAAGATCGCCCGTGAGGCCCTCACTCGCGCAGCCCACAAGCTGCCGATGAAGTGCCGGATCGTCAAGCGCGAGGCAGGTGAAGCGTGATGTCGGCCGGTACCAAGGCGTCCGAGCTGCGCGAACTGGGTGACGAGGAGCTTCTCAACAAGCTCCGCGAAGCCAAGGAAGAGCTGTTCAACCTCCGCTTCCAGGCGGCGACCGGTCAGCTCGAGAACCACGGGCGGCTCAAGGCCGTCCGCAAGGACATCGCGCGGATCTACACCCTGATGCGTGAGCGCGAGCTGGGCATCGAAACGGTGGAGAGCGCCTGATGAGCGAGAGCAACGTGACTGAGCAGAGCACCACTGAGGCCCGTGGCTTCCGCAAGACCCGTGAGGGTCTCGTCGTCAGCGACAAGATGGACAAGACCGTCGTCGTCGCTGTCGAGGACCGCGTGAAGCACGCGCTGTACGGCAAGGTCATCCGCCGTACCAACAAGCTCAAGGCCCACGACGAGCAGAACGCTGCCGGCGTCGGCGACCGTGTCCTCATCATGGAGACCCGGCCGCTGTCCGCCTCGAAGCGGTGGCGCATCGTCGAGATCCTCGAGAAGGCCAAGTAAGTCCTCCTGCGGGCACCCCCGCAGGACAGTTCCGCCAGGCTCGGTGAGCTCCGCAGAACCCTTGCGGAGCTCGCCGGGAACCGGCAGACAATCAGGAGATAGACGTGATCCAGCAGGAGTCGCGACTGCGTGTCGCCGACAACACTGGTGCGAAGGAAATCCTTTGCATCCGTGTCCTCGGTGGCTCCGGTCGCCGCTACGCGGGCATCGGCGACGTCATCGTCGCCACCGTCAAGGACGCGATCCCCGGTGGCAACGTGAAGAAGGGTGACGTCATCAAGGCCGTCATCGTTCGCACCGTCAAGGAGCGCCGCCGTCCGGACGGCTCGTACATCCGTTTTGACGAGAACGCCGCTGTTGTTCTGAAGAACGACGGCGACCCTCGTGGCACCCGTATCTTCGGCCCGGTGGGCCGGGAGCTGCGCGAGAAGAAGTTCATGAAGATCATCTCGCTCGCGCCGGAGGTGCTGTAAGCATGAAGATCAAGAAGGGCGACCTGGTTCAGGTCATCACCGGTAAGGACAAGGGCAAGCAGGGCAAGGTCATCGCGGCCTTCCCCCGTGAGGACCGCGTCCTGGTCGAGGGTGTCAACCGGGTCAAGAAGCACACCAAGGCCGGCCCGACCGCAAAGGGTTCGCAGGCCGGCGGCATCGTCACGACCGAGGCGCCCGTCCACGTCTCCAACGTCCAGCTGGTCGTTGAGAAGGACGGCAACAAGGTTGTCACGCGTGTCGGTTACCGCTTCGACGACGAGGGCAACAAGATCCGCGTTGCCAAGCGGACGGGTGAGGACATCTGATGACTACCACCACGACTCCGCGTCTCAAGACGAAGTACCGCGAGGACATCGCGGGCAAGCTGCGTGAGGAGTTCTCCTACGAGAACGTCATGCAGATCCCCGGCCTCGTCAAGATCGTGGTCAACATGGGTGTGGGCGATGCCGCCCGCGACTCCAAGCTGATCGAGGGCGCCATCCGCGACCTCACCACGATCACCGGTCAGAAGCCGGCCGTCACCAAGGCCCGCAAGTCCATCGCGCAGTTCAAGCTGCGTGAGGGTCAGCCGATCGGTGCCCACGTCACGCTTCGTGGCGACCGCATGTGGGAGTTCCTGGACCGCACCCTGTCGCTCGCGCTTCCGCGCATCCGCGACTTCCGTGGTCTGTCTCCCAAGCAGTTCGACGGCCGTGGCAACTACACCTTCGGTCTCACCGAGCAGGTCATGTTCCACGAGATCGACCAGGACAAGATCGACCGCACCCGGGGTATGGACATCACCGTGGTGACCACGGCGACCAACGACGCTGAGGGCCGCGCGCTCCTCCGTCACCTCGGCTTCCCCTTCAAGGAGGCGTAAGCGAGATGGCGAAGAAGGCTCTGATTGCCAAGGCTGCTCGTAAGCCCAAGTTCGGTGTACGTGGCTACACGCGCTGCCAGCGCTGTGGCCGTCCGCACTCCGTGTACCGCAAGTTCGGCCTGTGCCGCGTGTGCCTTCGTGAGATGGCTCACCGTGGCGAGCTGCCGGGCGTGACCAAGAGCTCCTGGTAATCCCCTAATTCGGGATTCCGGAAGCTCTCGGTAAGCAAATGGGTGGTCAGGTGCCCACCCCTCCATGGCTTAGGCTGGGAGGGTTGGGCGCCTGATTGCCGCCCGTACGACTTACTACGCCGTAGGTCCCCCGCACCGCACCCGTCCCGCCACTGAGTGAGTGGGGAGAGGGATGGCGCATCCAGGAAACCCCGGCGAGAGAGGCCGAAGGCCAATTCATGACCATGACTGATCCGATCGCGGACATGCTGACTCGTCTGCGTAACGCGAACTCGGCGTACCACGACGATGTCGCGATGCCGCACAGCAAGATCAAGTCGCACATCGCGGAGATCCTCCAGCAGGAGGGCTTCATCACCGGCTGGAAGGTCGAGGACGCCGAAGTCGGCAAGAAGCTCGTCCTCGAGCTGAAGTTCGGCCCGAACCGTGAGCGCTCCATCGCGGGCATCAAGCGGATCTCGAAGCCGGGTCTGCGTGTGTACGCGAAGTCCACCTCCCTGCCCAAGGTGCTCGGTGGCCTCGGCGTGGCGATCATCTCCACGTCGCACGGTCTCCTCACCGACAAGCAGGCCGGCAAGAAGGGCGTAGGCGGAGAAGTCCTCGCCTACGTCTGGTAGAAGGGAACGGAGGAAACAGCTATGTCGCGTATTGGCAAGCTCCCCATCACGGTTCCCGCCGGCGTGGACGTCACCATCGACGGCCGTACGGTCCAGGTGAAGGGCCCCAAGGGCACCCTCTCCCACACCGTCGCTGCGCCGATCGACATCGCCAAGGGTGAGGACGGCGTTCTCAACGTCACCCGCCCCAACGACGAGCGTCAGAACAAGGCCCTGCACGGCCTGTCCCGCACGCTGGTGGCGAACATGATCACCGGCGTGACCGCGGGTTACGTGAAGAAGCTCGAGATCAGCGGTGTCGGTTACCGCGTGGCGGCGAAGGGCACGAGCCTTGAGTTCGCGCTCGGCTACAGCCACCCGATCACCGTCGACGCCCCCGAGGGCATCAGCTTCAAGGTCGAGAACCCCACGCGGTTCTCGGTCGAGGGCATCGACAAGCAGAAGGTCGGCGAGGTTGCGGCCAACATCCGCAAGCTGCGCAAGCCCGACCCGTACAAGGCCAAGGGTGTCAAGTACGAGGGCGAAGTCATCCGGCGCAAGGTCGGAAAGGCGGGTAAGTAAGCCATGGCATACGGTACGAAGATCGCTAAGGGCGACGCTTACAAGCGTGCTGCCATCAAGCGTCGTCACATCCGGATCCGTAAGAAGGTCAACGGAACCGGTGAGCGTCCTCGCCTGGTGGTAACCCGCTCGAACCGCCACATCGTGGCCCAGGTCATCGACGACATCAAGGGTCACACCCTGGCGTCGGCGTCGACCCTGGACGCCTCGATCCGCGGTAACGAGGGCGAAGACAAGTCGGCGCAGGCCGGCAAGGTCGGCGCACTCGTCGCCGAGCGCGCCAAGGCCGCCGGTGTCGAGACCGTCGTGTTCGACCGTGGTGGCAGCCGGTACGCCGGGCGTATCGCCGCCCTGGCCGACGCCGCCCGCGAAGCCGGGCTCAAGTTCTGAGCCGCCCGTCGCGCTCGCGACTTAACCGTCGCAGCGCAGCGTAGCTAGCGGAAAAAGAGAGAGGTAATCCAATGGCTGGACCCCAGCGCCGCGGAAGCGGTGCCGGTGGCGGCGAGCGGCGGGACCGGAAGGGCCGTGACGGCGGCGCTGCTGCCGCCGAGAAGACCGCGTACGTTGAGCGCGTTGTCGCGATCAACCGCGTCGCCAAGGTTGTGAAGGGTGGTCGTCGCTTCAGCTTCACTGCGCTCGTCGTAGTGGGCGATGGCGATGGCACCGTCGGTGTCGGTTACGGCAAGGCCAAGGAGGTGCCGGCCGCGATCGCCAAGGGTGTTGAAGAGGCCAAGAAGCACTTCTTCAAGGTCCCCCGTATCCAGGGCACCATCCCGCACCCGATCACGGGCGAGAAGGCCGCGGGCGTCGTCCTGCTCAAGCCTGCTTCCCCCGGTACCGGCGTTATCGCCGGTGGCCCGGTGCGTGCTGTCCTCGAGTGCGCCGGCGTTCACGACATCCTGTCGAAGTCGCTCGGCTCGTCGAACGCGATCAACATCGTGCACGCGACCGTGGCGGCCCTCAAGGGCCTGCAGCGTCCCGAGGAGATCGCGGCTCGCCGTGGTCTGCCCCTCGAGGACGTCGCCCCCGCGGCTCTGCTCCGTGCGCGTGCGGGAGCGGGTGCGTAATGGCTCGCCTCAAGGTCACGCAGACGAAGTCGTACATCGGCAGCAAGCAGAACCACCGTGACACCCTGCGGTCCCTTGGTCTCAAGGGGATCAACACCGTGGTCGTCAAGGAGGACCGCCCCGAGTTCCGCGGAATGGTTCACACCGTCCGCCACCTCGTGACGGTTGAGGAGGTCGACTGATCATGGCGGAGAACAACCCGCTCAAGATCCACAACCTTCGTCCTGCCCCGGGCGCCAAGACCGCCAAGACCCGTGTGGGTCGTGGTGAGGCGTCGAAGGGTAAGACGGCTGGACGTGGTACCAAGGGCACGAAGGCTCGTTACCAGGTTCCGGAGCGCTTCGAGGGTGGCCAGATGCCCCTCCACATGCGTCTCCCGAAGCTCAAGGGCTTCAAGAACCCGTTCAAGACCGAGTACCAGGTCGTGAACCTCGACAAGCTGGCGTCGCTGTACCCGGAGGGTGGCGAAGTCACCGTCGAGGGGCTCGTCGCCAACGGTGCGGTTCGCAAGAACAGCCTCGTCAAGGTCCTCGGCCAGGGCGAGATCTCCGTGGCGCTGCAGGTGACGGTCGACGCCGTCTCCGGCTCCGCCAAGGAGAAGATCACCGCCGCCGGCGGTACCGTCACCGAGCTGCTCTGAACACCACAGGCGTCTCGATGACTTGAGCGATCCCTACCGGGGATACCCCACAAATGGGGTATCCCCGGTTGGTCGTTCCTAGGAAGCATGGTCGCCGGTAAGGTGGCCAGCACTGTCAAGTTGAGTCTGTTGTGTTCACTAGGAACTCCAGACCCCTCTCGGCTGTTAGTTATCTGTCAACGTATTCGTCGAACCTCAAAACCGTCACCTCTACGCAGTAGCGCGGGGGTCGCAGGAGGCACCGTGCTCACCGCGTTCGCCCGGGCGTTCAAGACGCCCGACCTGCGCAAGAAGCTGCTCTTCACGCTCGGCATCATCGTGGTCTATCGGGTGGGTACGCACATCCCGATCCCAGGTGTCGACTATCAGAACGTCCAGACGTGTATCGACGCCGTCTCGAAGAACGGAAGCCAGGGCCTGTTCGGTCTGGTGAACATGTTCAGCGGCGGGGCACTGCTGCAGATCACGATCTTCGCGCTGGGCATCATGCCGTACATCACGGCGAGCATCATCCTGCAGCTGCTGACGGTGGTGATCCCGCGTCTGGAAGCCCTCAAGAAGGAGGGCCAGGCGGGCACAGCGAAGATCACGCAGTACACCCGTTACCTGACAGTGGCTCTCGCCATCCTCCAGGGCACCGGTCTGGTCGCCACCGCGCGCAGCGGTGCGCTCTTCAGCGGCTGCACCGTCGCCAGCGAGATCGTCCCGGACCAGTCGATCTTCGTGACCATCACCATGGTCGTCACCATGACCGCCGGCACGGCCGTCGTCATGTGGCTCGGTGAGCTCATCACCGACCGCGGTATCGGCAACGGCATGTCCATCCTGATGTTCATCTCGATCGCCGCCACCTTCCCGTCCGCGCTGTGGGCCATCAAGACCCAGGGCGACCTGGCGGACGGCTGGATCGAGTTCGGTACGGTCATCGCCGTCGGCCTCGTCATGGTCGCGCTGGTGGTCTTCGTCGAGCAGGCTCAGCGCCGTATTCCGGTCCAGTACGCGAAGCGCATGATCGGCCGCCGGTCCTACGGCGGCACGTCGACGTACATTCCGCTCAAGGTCAACCAGGCCGGCATCATCCCTGTGATCTTTGCCTCGTCACTGCTCTACATCCCCGCGCTGATCGCGCAGTTCTCCGGCGGCACGTCCGCCTGGAAGACATGGATCGAGCAGAACCTGACCAAGGGTGACCACCCGGTTTACATCGTCACGTACTTCCTGCTGATCGTTTTCTTCGCGTTCTTCTACGTCGCCATCTCCTTCAACCCCGAAGAAGTAGCCGACAACATGAAGAAGTATGGTGGCTTCATCCCGGGCATCCGGGCTGGTCGGCCGACTGCTGAGTACCTGAGTTACGTACTCAACCGGATCACCTGGCCGGGTTCGCTGTACCTGGGTCTGATCGCTCTCGTACCGACGATGGCGTTGGTCGGTTTCAATGCAAACCAGAACTTCCCGTTCGGCGGGACCAGCATCCTCATCATCGTGGGTGTGGGTCTTGAGACCGTGAAGCAGATTGAGAGCCAGCTCCAGCAGCGCAATTACGAAGGGTTCCTCCGCTGATGCGAATCGTCCTCGTCGGGCCGCCTGGTGCCGGGAAGGGAACGCAGGCCGCGTTCCTCGCCAAGAACCTGTTGATCCCGCACATCTCCACGGGCGACCTCTTCCGGGCCAACATCAGCAAGCAGACGGATCTCGGGAAACTCGCGAAGTCCTACATGGACGCGGGCAACCTGGTGCCGGACGAGGTCACCATCGCGATGGCCAAGGACCGCATGGAGCAGTCCGACGCGGTGAACGGCTTTCTGCTGGACGGCTTCCCGCGGAACGTTTCGCAGGCCGAGGCGCTGGACGAGATGCTGAAGGCCGAGTCCATGAAACTGGACGCGGTCCTCGACCTGGAGGTCCCCGAGGACGAGGTGGTCAAGCGCATCGCCGGCCGCCGCATCTGCCGTAACGACTCGGCGCACGTCTTCCACGTCACGTACCAGGCGCCGAAGGCCGAGGGTGTCTGTGACACCTGCGGTGGCGAGCTGTACCAGCGTGACGACGACTCCGAGGAGACGGTTCGCAAGCGGCTGGAGGTCTACCACACCCAGACCGAGCCGATCATCGACTACTACAAGGCCCAGGGCCTCGTGGTGACGATCTCGGCGCTGGGCAAGGTGGAGGATGTCACCAGCAAGGCGATGGCCGCGCTGAAGGGTGACGGCGAGGGCGAGTAGTCCTTCGGTTCAGTGCTGGGCACCCAGTGCTCAGTGATCAGTGCTTGTCAGTACGTCGGACAGCCGCGGTTTCCTGTCAGGGGACCGCGGCTGCTGCGTGGGGGGCGGGGCGCCGTATCGTTGGCTTGTTGTGTGTTCGTTCGCTCCCAGACCGATCGGTTCAGGAAAGGCCGTAGTTCCCATGGTGCAGATCAAGACCCCCGAGCAGATCGCCAAGATGCGCGAGGCGGGGCTTGTCGTCGCCGCCATCCACGCGGCCACTCGTGAGGCGGCCGTGCCGGGCGCCAGTACGAAGGATCTGGACGAGGTCGCGCGGAAGGTGCTCGCAGAGCACAACGCGAAGCCGAACTTCCTTGGGTACGGCGGGTTCCCGGCGACGATCTGCACCTCCGTCAACGAGGTGGTCGTCCATGGCATCCCGTCCGACGAGGTCGTGCTGAAGGACGGGGACATCATCTCCATCGACTGCGGCGCGATCATCGACGGCTGGCACGGGGACGCGGCGTACACGGCGTTCGTCGGGTCGGGGCATGCTCCGGAGCTGATCGAGCTGTCCCGGGTGACGGAGGAGTCGATGTGGGCGGGGATCGCGGCGATGAAGCTGGGGAACCGGCTGGTCGACATCTCGCGTGCGATCGAGACGTACATCCGGCGTCAGCCGAAGGCGGGCGGCGGGCGGTACGGGATCATCGAGGACTACGGCGGGCATGGCATCGGGACCGAGATGCACATGGATCCGCATCTGCTGAACTACGTCGAGCGCAAGCGGGGGAAGGGGCCGAAGCTGGTCCCCGGGTTCTGTCTGGCCATCGAGCCGATGGTGTCGTTGGGTACGCCGAGGACGGAGGTCCTGGCGGACGACTGGACGGTCATCACGACGGACGGGACGTGGTCGTCGCACTGGGAGCATTCGGTGGCGTTGACCGAGGCGGGGCCGTTGGTGCTTACGTCTCCCGACGGGGGTGCGGCGAAGTTGGCCGAGCATGGGGTGACTGCGGCGCCGGATCCGCTGGCGTAGGAGCTTTCCTCGCCCCCGCCGCCCCTACCCGTCCCATCCCCAGGGGCTCCGCCCCTTCGACCCCACCAGGGGGCGCAGCCCCCTGGACCCCCTCGCGGGGACTGCGTCCCCTGGACCCCCTCGCGGGGACTGCGTCCCCTGGACCCCCTCGCGGGGACTGCGTCCCCTGGACCCCCTCGCGGGGACTGCGTCCCCTGCACCCCTCGCGGGGACTGCGTCCCCTGCACCCCTCGCGGGGACTGCGTCCCCTGCACCCCTCGCGGGGACTGCGTCCCCTGCACCCCGTCCGGGGCTTCGCCCCTGCACCCCGGTGAGGGCTGGGGTCCTGAAACCGGCCCGGGGGTGTACTCCCGAACTGGCCCGGGGCCAGAGCCCTGAACCCCACCAGGGGGTGCGGCTCCTGCACTTCCTTGCATTCCGCTCGGGGCTTCGCCCGTGTGCCCCTCGCGGGGACTGCGTCCCCTGCATCCCGCGGGTTGCGTCCGCTGCGCCCCGCCCGGGATTGTGGCCCCGGACCCGGTGGACCCCGGCCAGGGGGCCGTTCCTGTATCCCTGGTGGGGTTCCATTTTTGGGTTTTCCGGTGCTGGCCTGGGGGCTTCGGCGAGAGTGTGTTCGGTCCCTCCTGTGCCCTGTGTCGGGTCGGTGGTGTGTCCTCCGCGCCCCGCTTCTGGGCCTGTGGAACCCCCTTGCTGGTTAAGGATCACCGCTGCGGGGCATTCTTCCTCGATTCGTCTTTCCGGGTGTGCTGACGTAGACTGACTCGTCGGCTCTCGTGCACCCGCATGTCCGCATGCGCCCATCAGGGAACGCATGGGAGTCGATCAAGGTAGTCGATTCGAAGGGCGAAGCGTGGCCAAGAAGCAAGGTGCCATCGAGATCGAGGGCACTGTCGTCGAGTCTCTTCCGAACGCCATGTTCAAGGTTGAGCTCCAGAACGGCCACCAGGTCCTGGCACACATCAGCGGCAAGATGCGGATGCACTACATCCGTATCCTCCCTGACGACCGGGTCGTGGTGGAGCTGTCTCCGTACGACCTGACGCGTGGCCGCATCGTCTACCGATACAAGTAGATCTTGCCCACGTCCCGTGAAAGCGGGGCCGCCGGCAACTGACCCGGAGAACCTCACCCCATGAAGGTCAAGCCGAGCGTCAAGAAGATCTGCGACAAGTGCAGGGTGATCCGCCGTCATGGTCGGGTCATGGTCATCTGCGAGAACCCGCGCCACAAGCAGCGCCAGGGCTGACGCACGACCCACCTTCTGCACCCGCAGAAATTCGCGCGACGCGAGCAGTAGTACATGTTCATACGCAGAGCCCAGGTCCGAAGTTCGGTGGTTGCAGTTCGACCGTCGTTCAGTGGAGCTGATACCCCCGGTCGGAGGCCGGGGACCCAGTTCGTACCTCATACGGCGGCTGGGAAACGGCTTTGTGGAAGACCTCCGAACGACAACTGGAGCCATTGAATGGCACGCGTTTCCGGTGTTGACATCCCGCGTGAAAAGCGTGTGGAGGTCGCCCTCACCTACGTGTTCGGCATCGGCCGGACCCTTTCCCAGCTGACGCTGGCGGAGACGGGCATTGACCCGAACACCCGTGTTCGGGACCTCTCCGAGGAGCAGCTCGTCGCGATCCGCGAGTACGTGGACGCCAACATCAAGACCGAGGGTGACCTCCGTCGCGAGATCCAGGGCGACATCCGCCGGAAGATCGAGATCGGCTGCTACCAGGGTATTCGCCACCGCCGTGGCCTGCCCGTCCACGGTCAGCGCACCAGCACGAACGCTCGTACCCGCAAGGGCCCGCGTCGCGCCATCGCCGGCAAGAAGAAGCCGGGCAAGAAGTAGTCCTCAGCGGACAACGCTTCATCAGCGGTCTTCGCTGTAGGACCGACCACCTCCCCGTAGGAGTAGTAGATGCCCCCCAAGGGTCGTCAGGGCGCTGCCAAGAAGGTGCGCCGCAAGGAAAAGAAGAACGTCGCTCACGGGCACGCTCACATCAAGAGCACGTTCAACAACACGATCGTCTCGATCACCGACCCCGCGGGCAACGTGATCTCCTGGGCCTCCGCCGGCCACGTCGGCTTCAAGGGCTCGCGCAAGTCCACCCCCTTCGCCGCGCAGATGGCCGCCGAGTCGGCCGCCCGTCGCGCGCAGGAGCACGGCATGCGCAAGGTTGACGTCTTCGTCAAGGGCCCGGGCTCGGGTCGCGAGACGGCCATCCGTTCGCTCCAGGCGACGGGTCTCGAGGTCGGCTCCATCCAGGACGTCACCCCCACCCCGCACAACGGCTGCCGTCCGCCCAAGCGCCGTCGCGTCTGACGCACCGGTTCAGGGTGGCGCGGTTGCTTTCGGCTGGGGGTGTGGGGGTCGGCCCCCACATGTCGCAGCACGGCTGCCGTCCGCCCAAGCGCCGTCGCGTCTGATCTGACGTTCGACTGTCGTTTGGCGGTTTGAGGTTTCGGGCGGTATGGCTCCTCGGAGCTGTATCGCCCGTACCCTTGTATTACTGGTCGGGCATCAAATAGCGGGTGTCCATGACTGAAGGATTTCCACATGCTGATCGCTCAGCGTCCCTCGTTGACCGAAGAGGTCGTCGACGAGTTCCGCTCCCGGTTCGTCATCGAGCCGCTGGAGCCGGGGTTCGGCTACACCCTCGGTAACTCCCTCCGCCGGACCCTTCTGTCCTCGATTCCGGGTGCGGCTGTCACCAGCATCCGTGTCGACGGCGTTCTGCACGAGTTCACCACCGTGCCGGGTGTCAAGGAAGACGTCACGGACCTCATCCTCAACATCAAGCAGCTGGTCGTCAGTAGCGAGCACGACGAGCCGGTCGTGATGTACCTGCGCAAGCAGGGTCCCGGCCTGGTCACCGCCGCTGACATCGCGCCGCCGGCCGGTGTCGAGGTGCACAACCCCGACCTCGTCCTCGCCACGCTCAACGGCAAGGGCAAGCTGGAGGTCGAGCTCACCGTCGAGCGCGGTCGCGGCTACGTCTCCGCTGTTCAGAACAAGCAGGTGGGGCAGGAGATCGGTCGTATTCCGGTCGACTCGATCTACTCGCCGGTTCTGAAGGTCACGTACAAGGTCGAGGCCACGCGTGTCGAGCAGCGCACCGACTTCGACAAGCTGATCGTCGACGTCGAGACCAAGCAGGCCATGCGTCCCCGTGACGCCATGGCTTCTGCCGGTAAGACGCTCGTCGAGCTGTTCGGGCTCGCCCGTGAGCTCAACGTCGACGCCGAGGGCATCGACATGGGCCCGTCCCCGACGGATGCCGCGCTTGCCGCTGATCTCGCGCTGCCGATCGAGGAGCTGGAGCTCACCGTTCGGTCGTACAACTGCCTCAAGCGTGAGGGCATCCACTCCGTGGGTGAGCTCGTGGCTCGGTCCGAGGCGGACCTGCTCGACATCCGCAACTTCGGCGCGAAGTCGATCGACGAGGTCAAGGCTAAGCTTGCCGGGATGGGCCTCGCGCTCAAGGACTCGCCTCCCGGGTTCGACCCGACCGCCGCGGCTGACGCCTTTGGCGCCGACGATGATGTGGATGCTGGGTTTGTTGAGACTGAGCAGTACTAGGAGCTCGGGACTCAGCGTTTGATTTTGGGTGCGGGTGCGTTGTGGCTTGTCGCGCAGTTCCCCGTGCCCCTTCCGGGATCGCCCCTTCGGGGCTGCTCCCGGATCTCCGACAGGTGATCGCCTGCTCGGACACTGACTCTGGTACCTGATACGGCCGGGGCAGACAACAAGGAGAAAGATCATGCCGAAGCCCGCCAAGGGTGCCCGTCTGGGCGGCAGTGCCGCGCACGAGAAGCTGCTTCTTGCGAACCTCGCGAAGTCGCTCTTCGAGCACGGCAAGATCACGACCACCGAGGCGAAGGCGCGCCGGCTCCGTCCGTACGCCGAGCGTCTGGTCACCAAGGCGAAGAAGGGCGACCTTCACAACCGCCGTCAGGTGCTCCAGGTCATCACGGACAAGAGCATCGTCCACACGCTCTTCACCGAGATCGGCCCGCGCTACGAGAACCGCCCGGGTGGTTACACCCGTATCACCAAGATTGGTAACCGTCGTGGCGACAACGCGCCCATGGCTGTCATCGAGCTGGTGGAGGCCCTGACCGTGGCCCAGCAGGCCACCGGTGAGGCCGAGGCGGCGACCAAGCGTGCCGTCAAGGAAGACACCCTCAAGAAGGACGAGGCCGTCGAGGCCAAGTCCGACGAGGTCGTCGAGGACGCGGCTCCGGCCGCGGACGAGGAGTCCAAGGACGCCTGAGGCCTTTGCCTCGCGTTGCGGGTCCGCCCTTTCGGGTGGGCCCGCTTTCGCGTTCCCAGCCTGTGCCTGTGTGAGTGAGGATCTGTTTGTGAGTGACGACGTACAGCCCGGGTTCGTGCGGGTGCGACTGGACCTTTCCTATGACGGCACCGCTTTCTCCGGGTGGGCCAAGCAGGCCGGTGGCCGTAGGACCGTACAGGGGGAGATCGAGGACGCCCTGCGGACGGTGACCCGGTCCGGGGAGGCCGTGTACGAGCTGACCGTGGCCGGGCGTACCGATGCCGGGGTGCACGCTCGGGGGCAGGTCGCCCATGTCGATCTGCCGGTGGAGGTGTGGGGCGAGCACCAGGAGAAGCTACTCAAGAGGCTTGCCGGACGGCTCAGCAAAGACGTGCGGGTGTGGAGTGCGGCAGAGGCGCCGGGCGGGTTCAACGCGCGGTTCGCCGCCCTGTGGCGGCGTTATGTGTACCGGGTCGGTGACCGGCCCGGGGGCGTGGATCCGTTGCTGCGCAACCATGTGCTCTGGCACGACTGGGAGCTGGACGTCGTCGCCATGGACGCCGCCGCCAAGTCCCTTGTCGGGGAACATGACTTCGCCGCGTACGCGAAGAAGCGCGAGGGGGCGTCGACGGTCCGTGAGGTCCTCGACTTCGGGGTGCGCCGGCGGCTGGACGGCATCGTCGAGATCGAGGTCCGCGCCGACGCCTTCTGCCACAACCAGGTGCGGTCCATGGTCGGCGCGCTGCTGTTCGTGGGCGACGGGCACCGGGGGGTGGAGTGGCCGCGACGGGTGCTGGACGCGCGGGTGCGCGACAGTGCCGTGCATGTCGTACGGCCGTACGGGCTGACCCTGGAGGAGGTCGCCTATCCGGCGGACGACCAGCTCGCCGGGCGGCAGCTCCAGGCTCGGCGGGTGCGGGGCGAAGTGCACTGAGCGAAGGGCGCACGACGGCCGATGGCCGACGATCGGTGATCGTCGGCCATCGGGAGCCGGAGCGGGAGGGGGCTGCTGGGGTGTACTACTGGCTGGCCGCCGAAGCCTGGGCCTCGCCGCGGCGCCTGATCTGGCGGAAGGCGAACTCACCCAGGTCGTCGCCCGTGGTGAAGACCGCCGTGCTCTTCGTCGTCACGTTCTTGCCGTCGGTGAAGCCGGCGATCGTGAAGTAGGCGTAGCGGCCGTAGGAGTTGGTCGTCGAGCGGCAGATCGCCGCGCGGCAGAAGGTCGGGACACCGCCGCCGGACAGGGACTCGACGATGCTCTTCTTGTCCGCCGTGGCCTTGACCTTCGTGGCCTGCGCCTCGGTGTCGAAGACGGCCACGCCGACTGTGACCGCGATGCCGTCCTTGCTGTACGTGACGCGCAGGAAGCGTGTGCACCCGTTGTCCGTGAGGATCTTCGGGAGGGTGTTCTTCGCGGCCGACGCGCAGTTCTTGGTGTCGGCGGTCGGACCCTTCTTGTAGAGGCGCTCGCCCATCGTCAGCTGGGTACCGGGGAAGAGGGTCTCCGGGCTCAGCGGCGCCGTGTCCTTCTTCACACTGGATATGAAGTCCTTCGGATCCAGCGGCGGCGGCGCGCTCGTCGGCGCGAACGACGGCGTCGAGGCGGTGTCGCTGGGGATGTCCGCGGTGGCGGGCAGGCCGGAGGTCGGTTTGTTGGAGGCCTGGCTGTCGCCGTCCGCGTTGACCACGGCCATCGCCACGGCCGCGCCCACGCCGACGGTGGCCACCGCGGCCCCGACGATCAGCAGGAGTCTGCGGCGTCTGTTACGGGTCTCGGAGGCGTCGGCGAGCGCCGCCCAGTCGGGGGCCTGGCCGCCGAACTGGCCGGCCCACGGCTGCTGCTGCGGGGCCCGGCCGGTCTGGTCTTCCCATGACGGCTGAGAGGTCCGGCCGCTCTGGTCGTCCCACGGTTGTTGCGGGGTATTCGGTTTCCAGGGATCCCACTGAGGTCCCCCCTGCCCAAAGCTCATGGGCGCATCTTAGACGCCGTGCAACCCCTGTGCCGATGCGTCTCAGGGCCTTCTCATGTGCCACAGGGGCAACGCCGTCGGGGCCGGGTCGGGGTTCGGTCGGGGTTCAGCAGGGTTTCTCACGCACCGGCCCGTACTGTCCGTTGCGGCGGTCGTTGGGCGGGTCCGCGCGTGGCCGTCCGCCTGCTGTCGTCCGGTGCCCGCCGGGCTCGTTTTGACCCGTCCGGGGCCGCGCGGGTAGCCTGGGCGTTCGTTATGCGTATCGGCTTGGTCGTTCTCACACGAGAAGCCCTTACGTAGGTTCCCTGGAGCAGTTTCCAGTGGGCGGCATACGGGCAGCGTTCCCGGCACTGTCGTCCCCAGCTGCACGATCGCTTCAGTGATGCCATGTGTCAGGACCCATCCACTGAAGAAGCGAAGGCTACGAAGTGCGTACGTTCAGCCCTAAGCCCGGCGACATCACTCGCCAGTGGTACGTCATCGACGCCCAGGATGTCGTCCTGGGCCGTCTGGCCACCACTGCCGCGAACATTCTGCGCGGCAAGCACAAGCCGATTTACGCGCCCCACGTCGACGCTGGTGACTTCGTCATCATCATCAACGCCGACAAGGTGCACCTCTCCGGCAACAAGAAGACCCAGAAGATGGCGTACCGCCACTCCGGTTACCCGGGTGGTCTCCGCTCCGTCCGTTACGACGAGCTTCTGGCGAAGAACCCCGAGAAGGCCGTCGAGAAGGCCATCAAGGGCATGATCCCCAAGAACACCCTGGGCCGTCAGTGCCTGTCGAAGCTGAAGGTCTACTCGGGCGACCAGCACCCCCACGCTGCCCAGCAGCCGGTGCCGTTCGAGATCACCCAGGTCGCGCAGTAGTTCCGGCCACCCCCTAAGACGTAAAGAATTCTGAGGAGAATCGTGGCCGAGACCACTGTCGAGCAGCCGCTCGACGAGAACGCCGATGTCGAGTTCGAGAACGCCGACGTCGAGAGCTACACCACCGAGTCCGAGGCGCCCGTCGTCGAGGGCGAGTACGTGGAGGCCCTTGACGGTCGCTTCGGCGACCCGCAGCCGGCCGCCGGCCTGGGCCGTCGCAAGAACGCCATCGCCCGCGTCCGGATCGTCCCGGGCACCGGCAAGTGGAAGATCAACGGTCGCACCCTTGAGGACTACTTCCCCAACAAGGTGCACCAGCAGGAAGTCAACGAGCCCTTCAAGGTGCTCGAGCTCGACAACCGCTACGACGTTGTCGCCCGCATCACGGGTGGCGGCGTCTCCGGCCAGGCCGGCGCCCTGCGCCTCGGTGTGGCCCGCGCGCTGAACGAGGCCGACGTGGACAACAACCGCGGCGCCCTCAAGAAGGCCGGCTTCCTCCGTCGCGACGACCGTGCGGTCGAGCGCAAGAAGGCCGGTCTCAAGAAGGCCCGCAAGGCCCCGCAGTACAGCAAGCGTTAATCGCTCGCTGTTCTCGGACGTTTCACACGTCTCGTACGCATCGCCCCGGCGGCACTTCCGTGCCGTCGGGGCGGTTCGTTTACAGGGGACGTTACTTTTCAGAGGCTCATGGCTACCTATCACAGGCCTGCGGCACAGGTTCGGGGATCGTTCCCGACAGCCTGGAAACAGGCACAGGGGATATACGTAGGCAGGTCCGGCATGGACACTCGGCATGAGCCGTACGACACACAGGCCCCTCAGCGCATGAGCCGTACTACGTACAGTGCGCACATTCCCAGCATCTTCGGAGGACACCAGTGGGACGACTCTTCGGCACGGACGGCGTGCGCGGTGTCGCCAACGTGGACCTGACGGCCGAGCTGGCTCTCGGCCTGTCCGTCGCGGCGGCCCATGTACTCGGCGAGGCGGGTTCGTTCGAGGGCCACCGGCCGGTCGCCGTGGTCGGACGGGACCCACGTGCGTCAGGGGAGTTCCTGGAGGCCGCCGTGGTCGCGGGCCTCGCCAGCGCGGGCGTCGACGTCCTGCTCGTCGGTGTGCTGCCCACCCCGGCGGTGGCGTTCCTCACCGCCGAGCTGGAAGCCGACCTCGGCGTGATGCTCTCGGCCAGCCACAACGCCATGCCGGACAACGGCGTCAAGTTCCTGGCCCGCGGGGGTCACAAACTCGACGACGAGCTGGAGGAGCGGATCGAGGCCGTGTACGAGGAGCACCGCACCGGCGCTCCCTGGGACCGTCCGACGGGCGGTGGCGTGGGCCGGGTGCGGTCGTACGACGAGGGCTTCGAGCGGTACGTCAGCCATCTCGTCGGGGTGCTCCCGAACCGGCTGGACGGTCTGAAGGTCGTACTGGACGAGGCGCACGGCGCTGCCAGCCTGGTCTCGCCCGAGGTGTTCACCCGGGCCGGCGCCGAGATCGTCACCATCGGCGCGGAGCCGGACGGCCTCAACATCAACGACGGCTGCGGCTCCACCCACCTCGGCAAGCTCCAGGCCGCCGTCCTCGAACACGGCGCCGACCTCGGCATCGCCCACGACGGTGACGCCGACCGCTGCCTCGCCGTCGACCACACCGGTGAGGAGGTGGACGGCGACCAGATCATGGCCGTACTCGCGCTGGCGATGCGGGAGCGTGGCGTACTGCGTGCCGACACCGTGGTCGCGACGGTGATGTCCAACCTGGGCTTCAAGCTGGCGATGGAGCGGGAAGGGCTGTCTCTGATCCAGACGGCGGTCGGGGACCGCTATGTGCTGGAGGAGATGAAGGAGCACGGGTACGCGCTGGGCGGTGAGCAGTCCGGGCACGTGATCATCTCGGATCACGCGACCACCGGCGACGGGACGCTGACGGGGCTGCTGCTGGCGGCTCGGGTCGCGCAGACCGGTCGTACGCTGAAGGATCTGGCCGGGGTGATGGTGCGGTTGCCGCAGGTGCTGGTGAATGTGCCTGACGTGGACCGGACCCGGGTGGGGTCGTCCGTGGAGCTGGCTGCTGCGGTGGCCGAGGCCGAGCGGGAACTCGGGGCTACGGGGCGGGTGTTGTTGCGGCCTTCCGGGACCGAGCCGTTGGTTCGGGTGATGGTCGAGGCTGCTGATATTGATCAGGCTCGGTCTGTGGCTGGGCGGTTGGCGGATGTGGTGAAGTCCGCGCTTGGGTAGTTGGCGGGCCGGGTTCGGGGGTGGGGATCTGGCTCGCTGCGGGCCGCGGGTTCGTTGTGGCTTGTCGCGCAGTTCCCCGCGCCCCTGTAGGGGCACGTCCGTGCTTGCCCCTCTCAGGAAGCTCGGCTTGTTTTTCTTTGGGTGTTCCACAGCCATTTCTGGGCCAGCAGCGTGAGGGTGGCGGCCAGGATGATGCCCAGGAGGTTCAGGAGGAGCTGGATGGTGGAGCCCGTGGTCTGGGTGGTGTCGCCGTAGCTCAGGGCCACTGCCGCGTTCGCGGCGGCCGGGATCGTTGTCACGGAGATCGCGACACCTACCAGGGCGCCGGACTTCGCCGACGTCAGGGAGAGGGTGCCGGCAATGCCTGCCAGGACCGCCACGACGAACGAGAACCAGTCGTAGGCGTAGACAAAGCCCGTGTTGGGGCGCTCCGCCTCCAGTTTCGCCTCGGTGAACAGGCCGACCGCGTCCATGAAGTAGCTGAAACCGACCGTCACCAGCATCGCCGCCGCGAAGCCCACCAGCAGGGCGATCAGGGAGCGGGCCGCCAGTCTCGGGCGGCGTTGGACGAGGGCTGTGCTCAGGCCGGCCAGGGGGCCGAACTCCGGGCCCACCGCCATCGCGCCCACGATCAGGATCGCGTTGTCGAGGACCACACCGCAGGCCGCGATCATCGTGGCGAGCGTGATGAAGGCGACGTAGGTGATCGACAGCGTCGACTCCTCGTGCGTCGCGTCCGCGAGGTGCTCCCACAGGACCGCGTCCGCGCCCTCGCCGGGCGCGTCCTTCTCCGCTTTGTCGGCGTGCTCGGAGAGTGACAGGTCGATGTTCTCCACGGCGATCGAACCGGTCACGTCCAGGTCCAACTCCCGCAGCCCGGCGATGAGTTCGTCGCCCGCCTCCCGGGCCACGTCACACATCACGACGTCCCCGGCGGGGTTGCGCGCGGCGCCGGGCAGGACGACGAGGTGGGTCGTGCCGACCGTCTTCCCGATCAGCTGGACCACGTCGTTCGTTCTGTCGGCCGGGGTGATGAGGCGTAGGTGGAGCATGGGGGCAGGGTAACCGGGCCGTGTGCGGCGAGTGTTGTGGCGGGGCCCGGTTACAGCTTGCGCAGGCTGAGACGCTGCACCTTGTGGTCCTGGCCCTTGCGGATGATGAGGGTGGCGCGGCCCCGGGTGGGTGCCACGTTCTCCAGGAGGTTCACCTTGTTGATGGTGCGCCAGGTGGTGCGCGCGTAGTCCAGGGCCTCCTCCTCCGACACCTGCGTGTACTTGCGGAAGTACGAGGACGGGTTCTGGAACGCCGTCTCGCGCAGCCGTCGGAAGCGGTTGAGGTACCAGCGCTCGATGTCCTCGGGGCGGGCGTCGACGTACACGCTGAAGTCGAAGTAGTCGGCGAGGCCGACGCGGGTGCGGCCGTCGCTGCCGGGGAGGGCCGGCTGGAGGACGTTCAGGCCCTCGACGATCAGGATGTCGGGGCGGCGGACCGTGAGCTTCTTGTCGGGGACGATGTCGTAGATGAGGTGGGAGTAGACGGGGGCCGTGACCTCGTCCTTTCCCGCCTTGATGTCCGCGACGAAGCGGGTGAGGGCCCGGCGGTCGTACGACTCGGGGAAGCCCTTGCGTGACATCAGGCCGCGGGCTGTCAGCTCCTCGGTGGGGAGCAGGAAGCCGTCGGTGGTCACCAGTTCGACGCGGGGGTGTTCGGGCCAGCGGGAGAGCAGCGCCTGGAGGAGTCGGGCGACGGTGGATTTCCCGACGGCCACGGACCCCGCGACTCCTATGACGAACGGGGTGCCGGTCTGGGCGCCCTGTTCGCCCAGGAAGGTGTTCAGAGCTCCTCTGAGCCCGTCCGTGGCGCCGATGTAGAGGTTGAGGAGGCGGGAGAGCGGGAGGTAGATGTCCCGCACCTCGTCCAGGTCGATGACATCGCCCAGGCCGCGCAGTTTCTCCACCTCCTCGGCGGTGAGGGGAAGCGGCGTCTTGTCGCGCAGCGCACTCCACTCGGCACGGGTGAGGTCGACGTAGGGAGTCGCCTCCGGCCGCTGCCGGTGGGCGCTCCGGGGCATCGAGGAGACCGGAGAGATCACAGTCCATTGTTACGGGAGTGTGGACGGGGTGGGGGGTGGAGTGCGTCACGCCCGGTGTCACGGACGGGTATCGAACAGTAGTTTGTCGATCATTTGCGTGGAGGCTTTGAGTAAAGTGCGCGTAAAGCATGCCTGGAGCACGCACAGAGAATCCGAAGAGAAAGAGCCTTCTTCCTTGAGATCCACCGTCGTTCGCCGTACCGCCCTCACCGCCTCCGTCGCCGCGCTCGCCTTTCTCGGCACCGCCTGCGGCAGCGCTCCCGAACCCGCCGCCGAGGCAGCCGGCGGAGGCGACAAGGCCGGCGAGGGCAAGACCGCAGCCAAGGCGCTCACCGCCGCCGAGTTGGCGAAGGTCGCCCTCGTCCAGGCGGATGTGAAGAGCGGGACCCTCACCGAGAAGGTGCCGGCCAAGGACGACATCGCGCAGGACAAGGTGTCGTCGGACGACGCGGCCTGCGTGCCGCTGGCGTACCTCCAGTCCGGTTCCTACGTCGGCAAGCCGGCGGCCACGGTGAAGCGGACCTGGAAGGGCGACGCCGAGAAGCCCGCCGCCGGGGCGAGTGACGAGGACCAGTTCCTCGCCGCCCTCGACCTTGAGCAGGCCGTCATCACGCTGGCCTCCTACGAGGACGGCGGCGCGGAGCAGGCCATGAAGGACCTGAACACCTCTGCCGAGAAGTGCGCCGCCGGGTTCTCCTACACGGTGACCGGCACGAAGAGCGACGCCCTGAAGGTGACCAGGACCGCGGCGCCCGAAGGAGCGGACGAGGCGCTCGCCCTGACGGTGACCGTGGACGCCGGTCTGAAGGCTCCGATGAAGGCCGTCGTCGTCCGCAAGGGCGCCACCGTCGTCTACGTTCCCGCCGTCAACTTCGCCTCGGCCTCCACCGGCAAGGACTACGACTTCCCCACGGAGATCGTCGACGCTCAGCTGGCCAAGCTCGCCTGATCCACCGGGATTCCCTCTCCGCCGGGGGCCTTCGTGCTCCCGGCGGGAATTTCCGATTTCGGGCACTCGGTGCACAGGTGTGGCGCGTGTTCGCTCGTAGGCTGCGCAGCATGTGCGGAATCGTGGGTTATGTGGGGTCGCAGTCGGCTCTCGATGTCGTGATGGCCGGGCTGAAGCGGCTGGAGTACCGGGGGTACGACTCGGCCGGGGTGGCTGTACTGGCCGATGGCGGGCTGGCCGGTGCCAAGAAGGCCGGGAAGCTCGTCAACCTGGAGAAGGAACTCGTCGAACGGCCGCTGCCGGCCGGCGGTACGGGCATCGGGCACACCCGGTGGGCCACCCACGGCGGGCCGACCGACGCCAACGCCCATCCGCATCTCGACAACGCGGGGCGCGTCGCAGTCGTCCACAACGGGATCATCGAGAACTTCGCCTGTCTGCGGGCCGAGTTGGCCGAGCGGGGGCACGAACTCGTCTCCGAGACCGACACCGAGGTCGTCGCCCATCTGCTCGCCGAGGAGTTCTCCGCGTGTGCCGATCTGGCCGAGGCGATGCGGCTTGTCTGCCGGCGGCTGGAGGGTGCGTTCACGCTGGTCGCCGTGCACGCCGACGAGCCTGATGTCGTCGTCGGGGCGCGGCGGAACTCGCCGCTCGTGGTGGGCGTCGGGGAGGGCGAGGCCTTTCTCGCCTCGGACGTCGCCGCGTTCATCGCCCACACACGGTCGGCGATCGAGCTGGGTCAGGACCAGGTCGTGGAGCTGCGCCGGGACGGGGTCACGGTGACGGGCTTCGACGGCGGTCCGGGGGACGCGCGGTCGTACCACGTCGACTGGGATGTGTCGGCCGCGGAGAAGGGTGGCTACGACTACTTCATGCTCAAGGAGATCGCCGAGCAGCCCAAGGCCGTCGCCGACACGCTGCTCGGCCGTATCGACGCGGCAGGCTCACTGACGCTCGACGAGGTGCGGATTCCCGCGAGTGCGCTGCGGGAGGTCGAGAAGGTCGTCGTCGTGGCATGCGGTACGGCCTTCCACGCCGGGCTCATCGCCAAGTACGCCATCGAGCACTGGACACGCATTCCGTGCGAGGTCGAGCTGGCGAGCGAGTTCCGGTACCGGGATCCCATCCTCGACGCGCGGACCCTGGTCATCGCCATCTCCCAGTCCGGCGAGACCATGGACACCCTGATGGCGCTGCGGCACGCCCGCGAGCAGGGTGCCAAGGTGCTGGCCGTCTGCAACACCAACGGCTCGACGATCCCGCGCGAGTCGGACGCGGTGCTGTACACGCACGCGGGGCCCGAGGTCGCGGTGGCCTCGACCAAGGCGTTCCTCACGCAGTTGGTGGCCTGCTATCTGGTCGCCCTGTATCTGGGGCAGGTGCGCGGCACCAAGTGGGGCGACGAGATCCGGGCCGTCGTGCGGGACCTCGCGGACATCTCCGGTGAGGTCGAGCGGGTGCTGGAGACCATGGAGCCCGTGCGTGAGCTGGCACGTTCGCTCGCCGACAAGAACACGGTGCTGTTCCTGGGGCGGCACGTCGGGTATCCGGTGGCGCTGGAGGGCGCGCTCAAGCTGAAGGAACTGGCCTACATGCACGCCGAGGGCTTTGCCGCCGGTGAGCTGAAACACGGGCCCATCGCGTTGATCGAGGAGGACGTGCCGGTCGTCGTGGTCGTGCCTTCGCCGCGGGGGCGGTCCGTCCTCCACGACAAGATCGTGTCCAACATCCAGGAGATCAGGGCCCGGGGTGCGCGGACCATCGTCATCGCGGAGGAGGGGGACGAGACGGTGGTGCCGTACGCGGACCACCTGATCCGCGTTCCGGCCACCCCGACCCTGCTGCAGCCGCTCGTCACCACCGTGCCGTTGCAGGTCTTCGCCTGTGAGCTGGCCACGGCCCGGGGCAACGAGGTGGACCAGCCCCGGAACCTGGCGAAGTCGGTGACGGTGGAGTAGTTCCCATGACCGGACCGGCTGGTTCGGCCGACTCGCCCGACAGAGTTACGGGTTCATGGTGCCGCCCGTGCCACCGTGCTCGCCCGTTCCGTCAGGCTGGGTGGCAGGAGTGTCGCCTCCGGGACGTGGCCCGTGCCGTTGAGCTTCTTCATCAGCAGGTCCACGGCCCGCGTCCCGATCTCCGCCGACGGTATGGCGACCGAGGTGACCGGTACGGGCAGGTTCTCGGCCACGTCGTCCGGGCAGATCGCGGTGACCGAGAGGTCGCCGGGGACCCGTAGGCCGAGATGCTCGAAGGCATCGATCAGGGGTTCCAGGATCGCTTCGTTGTGGACGACGACCCCTGTCAACGCCGGGTGTTCGCGCAGGAGTTGTTCCGCGACCACCCTCGCCGCGGCAGGCGTCGCCTCACAGGGGTGCACCGAGGACGACAGCCCGCCCCGGTCCGCCGCCGCAGTGAACCCCTGGACCACGCGCTGGGCGAACGCGGTCCGGCGTACGTACACCTCGGGCGGTGAGCCGACCAGGGCGATCACCCGGTGCCCCAGGGCCGCGAGCCGTTCGACGCACAGCTCGCCCGCCGCCCTGAAGTCCAGGTCGATACAGGTCAGGCCGGTCGGCTCGGAAGGGAAGCCGATCAGGACCGACGGCAGGTCCAGCGCACGCAGCAACGGCAGCCGGGAGTCGTGGAGTTGGACGTCCATCACGATCAACGCGTCCACCAGGGCCGTGTCCGCCACCCGGCGCAGACCGCCGTCGCCCTCCTCCTGGGTGAGCAGCAGGACGTCGTGGTCGTGGCGGCGCGCCGCCGTCACCACCGACACCGCGAACTGCATCGCGACCGGGACGTGGATGCCGGTCCGCAAGGGGATCACCAGCGCCAGTACGTTGGAGCGGCTGCTCGCCAGGGCCCTGGCGCCCGCGTGCGGGCGGTAGCCGAGTTCGTGGATGGAGCGTTCGATGCGCTGCCGGGTCTCCTCGGAGATCGGGCGCTTGCCGCTGAGGGCGTACGACACCGTGCTCGGGGAGACCCCGGCGTGCCGCGCCACATCGGTGATCTTCACCATCACTCGTCTCCCGACTCGACCGGCCCCGGTGCCGCCGATCCCTGTTCCGCCGACTTCGGTCCGGCCGGTCCCAGCTCCACCGTCAGGAACCCGGTGCCCGCCTTCGCCCGCACCTCTCGTCTGCCCGCCGCCAGTCCCCAGGGCGCCGACGGATCGCTGCACGACGCCCGCAGGGTGTCGCCCTCGCGGACGACCGTGAACGTCAAGTCGCCTATCGAGACCGTCACTTGGGCGCCGCGTTCCAGGCCGTACGCGTGCAGTGTGACCCCGTCGGCGTACGCGTAGTCGGGGCGGTCGTCCACCGCGCCCACCGGGATCACCGACCCGGGGCGGACCAGCAGCGGCACGCTGTCGAAGCCGTGGCGATCGCGTATCCAGCGGGGGCCGGTGACCGTGCGGCCGGTGAGGAAGTGGGTCCACTCGCCCTCGGGGACGTAGTAGGAGACCTCGCCCTCGTCGCTGAACACGGGGGCGACGAGCAGGTCCCGGCCGAGCATGAACTGCCGTTCCAGGTGGGCGCATCCGGGGTCGTCCGGGAACTCCAGGACCATCGCCCGCATCATCGGGACGCCCTCGGTGTGGGCGGTGCGGGCGGCCTCGTACAGATACGGCATGAGTCGGAGCTTCAGCCGGGTGAACAGCCGCAGTACGTCCACGGCCTCCTCGTCGAACAGCCATGGCACCCGGTAGGTGGAACTGCCGTGCAGGCGACTGTGGGAGGAGAGGAGACCGAAGGCGATCCAGCGTTTGAAGAGCGCCGGGCTCGGGGTGCCCTCGAAGCCGCCGATGTCATGGCTCCAGTAGCCGAAGCCGGAGAGCCCGAGGGACAGTCCGCCGCGCAGTGACTCCGCCATCGACTCGTACGTCGCCTCGCAGTCGCCGCCCCAGTGGACCGGGAACTGCTGGCTGCCGGCCGTCGCCGACCGTGCGAACACGACCGCCTCGCCCTCGCCGCGGTGCTTGCGCAGCACGTCGAAGACTGTCCTGTTGTAGAGGTAGGTGTAGTAGTTGTGCATCCGCTCCGGGTCCGAGCCGTCGGCGAACTCCACGTCCAGCGGGACCCGTTCACCGAAGTCGGTCTTGAAGCAGTCGACGCCCTGGGCGAGCAGCGCCTCCAGCTTCGACGCGTACCAGTCGCGGGCGGCCGGGCTGGTGAAGTCGACCAGGGCCATGCCCGGCTGCCACAGGTCCCACTGCCACACGCTGCCGTCCGGTCGGCGGAGCAGATGGCCAAGTGCCTTGCCCTCCGCGAAGAGTGGCGACCGCTGGGCTATGTACGGGTTGATCCAGACGCTGATGTGCAGGCCCTTCGACTTCAGCCGCTGGAGCATGCCCTCGGGGTCGGGGAAGACCCGCGGGTCCCACCGGAAGTCGCACCAGTTGAACTCGCGCATCCAGAAGCAGTCGAAGTGGAAGACGGAGAGCGGGAGTTCGCGCTCCCGCATGCCCTCGATGAACGACGTCACCGTCTCCTCGTCGTAGGAGGTGGTGAAGGACGTCGACAGCCACAGGCCGAACGACCACGGCGGCGGGAGCGCCGGGCGGCCGGTCAGGGCCGTGTACTTGCGCAGGATGTCCTTGGGGGTCGGCCCGTGGATGACGTAGTACGTCAACTGCTGTGTCTCGGCGCTGAACTGAACCCGTGACACCGCCTCCGAGCCGACCTCGAAGGAGACCCGGCCGGGGTGGTCGACGAAGACTCCGTAGCCCGCGTCCGTGAGGTAGAACGGGACGTTCTTGTAGGCCTGTTCGGTCGCCGTGCCGCCGTCGGCGTTCCACATGTCGACGACCTGGCCGTTCTTGACCAGCGGGCCGAAGCGTTCACCGAGGCCGTACACGCTCGTCCCGACGCCCAACCCCAGCTGCTCGCGCAGATAGTGGGCGCCGGTGGTCGAGTCCCGCATGATGCCCATGCCCTTGGGGTCGCTGCTGGTGAGGACACGGCCGTGGGCGAGGAAGTCGACGTGCCAGGGGCTGGTGCGGCTGACCCGGACGGAGAGGGTGCCGGAGGTCAGGGTCGCGTGCTCCTCGTCGTACTCGGTGTGGGCTGTCAGATCCTCCTTCCGCACCTCGAACCGGGGGCTCTGCGGCTGCTCGCCCTGGAAGTGCGTGAACGTGACGCCGATGACGTCGGGCATCGGGGCGTGGGCGCTGATCGTCACGACCGGTCCCTTCAGCAGGTCGCCGCGGTGGCGGATGGGCTGGGTCGGCGCGTGGATGTCCAACGTGCCGTCGGCGTCCGTGACATCGAGGACCTCGACCGGGTGGGCGGCGGTGACGCCCTCGCGCAGTAGCCAGTAGCCGTCGGTGAACTTCACGCGCATACCCCTTACTTGGCCTACTCGGCTTGGGTGGGCTTGCTTGGCCGGATTACTTGACGGCACCCACGGCTATGCCGCGGGTGAGTGTTCGCTGGAAGACGAGGAAGAAGACGAGAGCGGGCAACACACCCAGCAGGGCAGCCGCGTTGGTCATCGTGGCGTCCATCAGGCGCTGGCCCTGGAGGACGCCGAGGGCGACCGACACCGTCTGGTTGTCGTTGGAGATCAGCATCACCAGGGGAAGCAGGAACTCGTTCCAGGTCCAGATGAAGAAGAAGACGAGGAGCACGCCGAGGGTGGGGCGGCTGACCGGGACGACGATCCGCCACAGGACCTGCCACTTGTTCGCGCCGTCGATCCGCGCGGCCTCGATGATCTCCCGGGGGAACTGGCCCAGCACCGAGGAGAGGAGATACGTACCGAAGGCGGCCTGGATCACCGTGAAGACGATGATCACGCTCAACCGGGTGTCGTACAGGCCGGCTTCCTTGCTCAGGTAGTACACCGGGTAGACCAGCGCCTCCTGCGGCAGCATGTTGGCGAGGACGAAGAAGGCGAGGACCCAGGTGCGGCCCCTGATCCGGCCGACGCCGATCGCGTACGCGTTCAGCACGGACAGGACGACTGCCAGGGCGGCCACCGACCCGCTGATCAGTGCCGAGTTGACGAGCTTCTGCCCGAAGTCGACCCGTTCCCAGAAGTCCTTGATCCCGTCGAGGTAGATGCCCTCGGGGAGGCTGAGCGGGCCGTTGGCGGAGTACTCGGCGGGCGACTTCACGGCGTTGACGGCGACGATCAGGAACGGCACGACCATGAACAGGGCGGCGAGGACGAGGGCGACGAGCACCGGGTGGCGGCGGTAGCGGCGCAGGGCGGTCGTCATGCCCGTCCCCCTGTCGGAGCGTCCTCGGCGTCCTCGGCCCGGGTCTGGAGCTTCAGGCCGATGAGCGAGACGGCGAGGATGATCACCGTCAGGACGGTGGAGACGGCTGCGCCGTAGCCGACCTGGGTCTTCTCGAAGAACGTGGTGAAGGAGAAGTAGGACGGCACATTCGTCGCGCCGCCCGGGCCGCCCTTCGTCAGGACGTACACCGCGCCGAACACCTTCAGCGCGGCGATCGTGCACCAGGTGAGGACGACGTAGATCTCGGGGCGGATCTGCGGGACCGTGATGTGCCGGAAGCGGCGCCACCAGCCGGCGCCGTCCAGTTCGGCGGCCTCGTAGAGCTGCGGGTCGACGCGTTGCAGGCCCGCCATGAAGACGACCAGCGGGAAGCCGAGCTGGACCCAGACCATCACGCCCATCACGCTGTAGAGCGCGATGTCAGGGTCGCCGAGCCAGTCCTGCTGCCAGGAGCCGAGCCCGACAGCTTTCAGCACCTCGTTCAGCGAGCCGTTCTCGGGTGCGAGGATCCAGCTCCAGACGATGCCCGCGACCGCGATCGGCAGCACCTGCGGGAGATAGAAGCAGGCGCGGAGCACGGCCGCCCAGCGACTCCCGAAGTACTTGCCGACGAAGTCGAACAGGGCGGCGGCGAGGACGAGTCCGACCGCGGTGGGCACGGCCGCCATCGCCGCCACCATGAACAGGCTGTGCCGGAACGACGCCCAGAACTCCGAATCGTCCATCAGCGCCCGGTAGTTGGCGAGCCCCGACCACTCCGGGGTGCCCACGCCCCGCCAGTCGGTGAAACTCACCCCCGTGTTCATCAGGAACGGCACGACGATCACGGCGAGGAAGGCGAGCGCTCCGGGGAGGAGGAAGAGGGTGTACGAGTCCTCCCGGCGCCGCGAACTTCCGTGCCGGCGCGAGGAGTTGGCGACCCGGTTCCGGCCCCGTCCGCCGGCCCGTTCGACGGTGACGGTCATGTCTTCGGTACGCCCTTGTCGTACGCCTCCTGCAACGAGTCGAGGACCGCGTCCGGTTTCGCGCTGCCCGTGATCAGCTTCTGGACCTCGGAGACGAGGACGTCGTAGTAGCCGGGGACCGGCCAGTCGGGGTAGAAGGCGAGCCCGTCCCGGTCGGAGAGGGTGTTGAAGTCGGCGATGAGCGACTTGGCCTGCGGGTCGGTGATGGCGGCAGGGTCGGCCGCCACCGGGATCCCGCCCCTGTTGCCGAGCAGGTTCTGGATCTTCTCCGACATGGTGATGTCGATGAAGTCGTAGGCGAGTTCCTTGTTCCCGGCGCCCTTGGGCACGACCCACAGATTGCCGCCGGAGCCGAGGGTGAGGCCGGAGCCGGGCCACAGGAACGTGCCCCAGTCGAACTTCGCCTCGCTCTTGAAGCGGCCGTACCACCAGCTGCCGGAGAAAAGGATCGGGCTCTTGCCCTGGATGAAGGAGACGCCGGCGTCCTCGGCCTTCAGGCCGCTGGAGTTCTTGCCGAAGTACCCCTTCTTCACCCAGTCGGCGAAGGTCTCCGCGCCGTACGTCCAGGCGGCGTCATGGAAGTCCGTCTTCCCCTTGTACAGCTCGTACTTGTCGACCCAGGCACGGTCCGCCTTCGACAGGGCGAGCTGGTACAGGTACTGCTGGGCCGGATACTCGGCGCCCGCGCTCGCCAGCGGGGTGATGCCCTCGGCGACGAACTTGTCCATGGCGGTGGTGAGTTCGTCGAGCGATGTCGGTACGGCGATCCCGTGCCGCTCGAAGAGGTCCTTGTTGTAGAACACCATCGTGTACTCGGCGTAGTTGGGCACGCCGTACCAACTGCCGGTGCCCATCACGCCGTTGGCGTCGTACTGGCTGGTGGTGCGGACACCTGCGCCGATCTTCTTGTCCCAGCCGCGCTTCGTCACCTCGGCGGTCAGGTCGGTGAGCAGCCCCTGTGTGGAGAGCAGGCCGGCCGTCGCGTTGCCCTTGTTGTACTCCATCAGGTCCGGCGCGTCGGAGGAGTTGAGGACCATGGGGGCGGTCTTCTGGATCTGTTCGAAGCCCTTCTCCTCGAACTCCACCTTGACGCCCGGATGCGTCGCCTCGAACTCCTCCACCGCCACTTTCCAGGCCGCGCCCATCGCGCTGTCGGGGCCCTCGTAGTGCCAGAGGCGTAGGGTCTTCCCGTCGGACGATCCGCTGTCCGAGCCGCCGCAGGAAGCCAGCAACAGGGCCCCGACCAGGGTCGAGGCCGCTGTGATCATGCACCTGCCATGCCTTTTCGCCGTCAACATCCAGTGCCTCCAGGGGAGTCGGATGGATCTCGGTCACCTGTCGTGCAGGGTCGTCGAACTGATTCGACGTGCGTAGTCGAAGCGCTTCGACGGGCGAAGGTATGTGTGGCGTGTGAACGAGTCAATGGGGTGCGCGCGAATTGGCTGAGGGTCGTGCGGGGCGTGTGAGTGGCGCGGGCGGTGCGGGCGGTGAAGTACGGGTGGCGCGGCTCCGGTTGGTGCGGGTGGCGCGGCCCTGGTTGGCGCGGGCCGTGAAGCGCGGGTTACGCGGTCCCGGTCGGCGCGGGTCGTGAACTACGGCTGACGGGACCCCGGTTGGCGTGCGTGAGCAGCGACAGCAGCAGCGCGCTCGCCGCCGCCCCGACCGGAACGGCGAACCCCGCCGTGGCCGACACGTGTTCCGCGACCCACCCGCCGGCCGCCGAACCGCAGGCGATGCCACCGAGCAGGCCGGTCACCGCGAGGGTCATGCCCTCGTTCAGACGGCCCTCGGGGGTGCGGTCCTGTGCCAGGGTCATGTTGGTGATCATGGTGGGCGCGGTGGCCATCCCCGCCACGAGCAGCGCGCCCGCGAGGACCAGGAGCGAGCCGGTCAGGGCGGCGGCGAGCAGCGGCAGTGTCATCAGCGCCGTCATCGCGGCCAGGCACCAGGGGTGGCGCCGCTCGGCGGACCCGGTCGGCCGCAGCGCCCCGTACAGCAGACCGGCCGTGCACGACCCGGCGGCCTGGAGGGCGAGGACGGCACCGGCGGCCGCCCGGTGCCCCCGTTCGTCGGCGAAGGCGATCGTGACGACCTCCATCGACCCGAACACGGCGCCCGTGGCCAGGCAGACGGCGAGCAGGGGGCGCATGCCGGGGGCGCGCAGCGGAGACGTACCGCGCGTGTGGAGCCCTTCGACGCGGGGCCGGACGGGCGGCTCGGTCGAGCGCTGGGCGGTGAAGAGGAGAACGCCGGTCATCATCAAGGCCGCCCCGACCAGCGTGCCCGCCTCCGGGAACAACGCCCCGCAGAGGAAGGCCGCGAGAACCGGGCCGAGCATGAAGCAGAGTTCGTCGGCGGCCTGTTCGAAGGAGTTGGCGGTGTGCAGGGCTTCCGCTTCCCCGTCCAGGAGATGTGCCCAGCGGGCGCGTGACATCCCGCCCGTGTTGGGGGTCGTGGCGGTGGCGGCGTACGCGGCGAAGAGGGTCCAGTCGGGGGCGCCGTGGTGCACGCAGAGCAGCAGGGCGAGGGAGCCGAGGGCGGCAAGTGCCGTGGCCGGTACGGCGATCCGTGCCTGGCCGTACCGGTCGACGAGCCGTGCGGTCCAGGGGGCGACCACGGCCGTCGCGGCGAGCCCGGTCGCGGTGACGGCGCCGGCGAGGGCGTACGAGCCGCGCGACCCGGCGATCATGATGACCGCGCTCACGCTGAACATGCCCATGGGGAGCCGGGCGATCAGGTTCCCGGCGGTGAAGGCGCGGGCACCGGGGACGGCGAAGAGGCGGCGGTACGGGCCTGGCGGGAGGTGGTCGTCCGCCGTACGGGTACGGCCTCGGGAACCGAGGTCGGCGATGACCAGGGAGTCCTGGGTGACGGCGAAGAGTGGCTGGGAAGGTGGTCGGGGTGCTGGTTGCGGCATGCGTCCACCGTCGCCCGGAGTCGATCACGGGGTCCAACACCTGATCCCCGGCGATTGACGCACTCTCGTTGTAAGTTCGCCGGATGTCTGCCACGAGTCACCTCGACCCCCGTCTCCTCCGCGCCTTCGTCGCCGTGGCCGAGGAACTGCACTTCACCCGGGCCGCCGCCCGCCTCTACGTGGCCCAGCAGGCGCTGAGCCGTGACATCCGGCGTCTGGAACGGGAGCTGGGCGCCGATCTCTTCGTACGGTCGACCCGGCGGGTGGCGCTGTCGGCCGACGGGGAGCGGCTGCTGCCGTACGCCCGGCGGGTGCTGGCGGCCCACGACGAGCTGCTCGCCGCGTTCGGGGAGGCCCGGCCGCTGCTGGTGGACCTGAACTCACCGGGGCTGACGACCGGGCGGCGGGTGCTGCACCTGGCGCGTGAACTCGCCCCGGAGCACGAGCTGATGGCCCGGTTCGAGAGCGGGCTCACCTTCGCGGCGGGTGAGCTGCTCGCGGGCCGGCTCGACGCGTCGTTCGGACGGTTCGCGGGCCTGGATCCGGTGGTGCGGGCGCAGTTGGACCAGCAGCTCGTGCGCTACGAGCCGATGGCGGTCGTCCTGCCCGAGGACCACCGGCTGGCCGCGCTGCCCGAGGTGCCGTTGGCGGCGCTGGCGGGGGAGACCGTGTACGCCGGTGCCGGGAACCCCCGGACCCCGGAGTGGACCGACCTCGCGTGTCAGCTGTTCGCGGGCCGAGGCATCGAAATCGCGCCACCGGCGCCGCTCGCGGTGGGCGACGAGGAGTTCCAACGGATCATGGCCAAGATGCGGACCCCGGTCCTCGCCGTGGTGGAATTCCCGGCCCTGCCTCGGACGGTGGTGCGACCGCTGGTCGATCCCGTTCCGTTGTCCCCCGTGTCGTTGGTGTGGCGGAGGGGGCTGGTGCACCCGGGATTTCACGCTCTGCGACGGGCCGCGGCCCGACTCGCGGCGGAGGAGGGGTGGTTGCGGAGGCCTGTCGGCGGGTGGATTCCGGCCAGTGACTCCGACCTCATTTCGGTTCACAAGTAACACATGGCAAACACGAGACCTCCATGTGCGCTACATTCGAGGCCCGGATGCAGTGTGATAAATGGGGCGCTCGATTCGGATGGGGGTCCGATTCGAACATCGGTAGTACGAAAATCCCGGAATCGTACGCGCGCCCGAAAAGCTCCCGTGGGGGGATGTGCGTGCATGTGAAAAAGTGGCGTGAAGGCGCCCAACCGGAACGGTCCGACGCAGAAGGCGCCACCGTGTCCGGAACCCAGCAGCTACCCGGAGTTACCCCAGGCAGCACCGGCCCTGTGCCCCGACAGAGGCACGCCGGAGCACCGGTGCGCCCCGGGCGATCCGGAGTCAGAGGCGCGCACGCCCAGCCGCGCTCGGGCGAAAGCAGAGCGACCGGAGCGACCGGACCAAACGAAACGTTCCCCGCTCGCCCATGGGAGAACGCGGCGGAGTTCGGCCACACCCACGATCCGCACGAGGTGACGGTCCAGCTCGACGGAGTGGGCCGGCAGTTCGAGGAGCTCCTCGTACGGCAGGCCAAGGACGGCTCGGACGCCGGTGCCGGTGACGGCCCCGTCTTCGTCGACGAGACCGGCCGCCGCAGCCGCCGGTACCGCCGGATCGGCATGGTCGTCGGCATCTCCTGCGCGGTGTACGCCGTCGTCATCGTCGCCACCCTCCTCTCCGGCAACTCGGACGCGCCCTGGCTGCCGGTACCGGGCCAGCAGGACGAGCAGCCGGCGGGCAAGGTCGACACCTCGCCGCTGCCCGCCGAGTCGGTGCGGCCGTCGGACTCGGCCGGGGTCGTGCCGACCTCGGGGGCGTCCGTGAGCGCGGGGGTAGCTCCGTCTCAGGGGGCCGCCGCCGTCTCGCCGGGCGCTTCGCCCAGTGCCACGAAACCGGGTCCGTCCGTCGCGCCCAGGCCGTCGGCCAGCGTCGGCAGGCCCGACCCGGGGACCACCACACCCGGCCCGGACCCCGAGCCGTCCGTGTCGGTGTCCACCGCGCCGGAGCCGAGCCCGTCGGAAAGCGTCGCCACCTCGCCCGACCCGTCGCCGTCGTCCTCCCCGGCCACCGACGGTGGCACCGGCACGGTCGCCGACGGTCCGGGCGACCCGGCCCCGATCGCCGAGAGCCCGGCCGCACCGAGCGGCTCGGACGCCACCGGCGACCCGGGCACCGCCTCGGCGCCGGCCGGCACGACGGCGTAGGAGCTCCCGATGGCACATGGCGGCGCCGGCATCCGGTCGGCCCGCTCGCCGGCCGCCACCGACGGTGGCACCGGCACGGTCGCCGACGGTCCGGGCGACCCGGCCCCGACCGCCGCGAGCCCGGCCGCACCGAGTGACCCCGGCGCCATCGGCGCCCCGCTCACCCCGCCCAGCAGAACATCCGCTGTCCCTGTCGACCCTGTTCTGATCTCCTCGTCCCCGGAGAACCACCTCTGATGGCATCCCGCACCCGCCGCCACGGCGCCCGGAACGGCGCCGGGGGCGCCGCCCGGCGCCGACGGCTGCCCATGCGCCTGCTGCTTCCCTCGCTCATCCTGGTCGCCCTGATGGCGATGCTGATGCTGCGCGGGTACGTGCACAGCGAAATCCTCGCCGACCACCGCATCCAGACCGAGGCCTCCGCCGACCGGGTGCCGGAGAAGATCCTGGAGGGCGGCCCGGTCATCGACACCAGAAGCGGCCAGACCACCAGCCTGCGGATGCCCGACCACCGACTCGTCCTCACGTTCGACGACGGCCCGGACCCGAAGTGGACCCCCAAGGTCCTGGACGTCCTCAAGGAGCACCGCGCGCACGCGGTCTTCTTCGTCACCGGCACCATGGCCTCGCGCTACCCGGAACTCGTACGGCGCATGGTCGACGAGGGCCACGAGGTGGGACTGCACACCTTCAACCACCCCGACCTCTCCTTCCAGTCGAAGAAACGAATCGACTGGGAGCTGTCCCAGAACCAGCTGGCGCTCGCCGGTGCGGCGGGCATCCGTACCTCGCTGTTCCGGCCGCCGTACTCCTCCTTCGCCGACGCCATGGACAACAAGTCGTGGCCGGTCACGGAGTACATCGGCAAGCGCGGCTACATCACCGTCGTCAACAACACGGACAGCGAGGACTGGCGCAAGCCGGGCGTCGACGCGATCATCCGCCAGGCCACCCCCAAGGGCGGCAAGGGCGCGATCGTCCTCATGCACGACTCCGGCGGCGACCGCCACCAGACCGTAGAGGCCCTCGACCGCTTCCTGCCCGACATGAAGAAGCGGGGATACGCGTTCCAGAACCTCACCGAGGCCCTCGACGCGCCCAGCGCGCACACGCCGGTCGCCGGCGTCGAACTGGCGAAGGGCCAGGCGTGGACCTTCCTGGTCCGGGCCTCCGACGGGATCACCGGCGTACTGGTGGTCTGCCTCGCGATCATCGGTGTCCTCGTGTTCGCCCGGTTCGGCCTGATGCTGCTGCTCTCCGTCCTCCACGCCCGCCGCACCCGGCGCCCCGACTTCAGCTGGGGCCCGCCGATCACCGAACCGGTGTCGGTGCTCGTCCCGGCGTACAACGAGGCCAAGTGCATCGAGGCCACCGTGCGTTCACTGATGCGGAGCGAGCATCCCATCGAGGTGCTCGTCATCGACGACGGGTCGAGCGACGGCACGGCCCGCATCGTCGAGAACATGGGCCTGCCGAACGTACGCGTCGTGCGCCAGCTCAACGCGGGCAAGCCCGCCGCCCTCAACAGGGGTGTGGCGAACGCCCGTTACAACCTGATCGTGATGATGGACGGCGACACGGTCTTCGAGCCCGGCACCGTCGGCGAACTCGTCCAGCCCTTCGGCGACCCGCGCGTCGGCGCCGTCGCCGGCAACGCCAAGGTCGGCAACAAGGACTCCCTGATCGGCGCCTGGCAGCACATCGAGTACGTGATGGGCTTCAACCTGGACCGCCGGATGTACGACGTCCTGGGCTGCATGCCGACGATCCCCGGCGCGGTGGGCGCGTTCCGCCGGTCGGCCCTGAAGCGGGTCGGCGGGATGAGCGACGACACGCTCGCCGAGGACACCGACATCACCATGGCACTGCACCGCGACGGCTGGCGGGTCGTGTACGCGGAGAACGCCCGCGCCTGGACCGAGGCCCCGGAATCCGTCCAGCAGCTGTGGTCCCAGCGCTACCGCTGGTCGTACGGCACCATGCAGGCGATCTGGAAGCACCGCCGCTCCGTGATCGAACGGGGCCCGTCGGGCCGCTTCGGCCGCGTGGGCCTGCCCTTCGTGTCCCTGTTCATGGTGGTGGCGCCGCTGTTGGCCCCCCTGATCGACGTGTTCCTTCTGTACGGGCTGGTGTTCGGCCCGACGGAGAAGACCGTCTTCGCGTGGCTGGGCGTCCTCGCCATCCAACTGATCTGCGCGGCCTACGCGTTCCGCCTCGACAGAGAGAAGATGACCCACCTCATCTCCCTCCCCCTGCAACAGATCCTGTACCGCCAGCTCATGTACGTCGTCCTGCTCCAGTCCTGGATCACCGCGCTCACCGGCGGCCGGCTGCGCTGGCAGAAGCTGCGGCGCACCGGCGTCGTCGGGTCGGCGCCGGACGCCGTACCGGCCGCCCGGACGAGCGGCAGCGCCGACCGGAGGCCCGTGGCATGACCGAGCGACATACGGCGGCCACGACGCCGTACGACGAGACCGGCACACCCCCGTACGGCGTGCCGCAGCAGCCGGTGCCCGAGGAAGCGGTCACCGAGGCCCCGGCGAAGAAGCCGGGACGTGACCGCTATCTCGACCTGCTCCGCACCATCGCCCTGGTCCGGGTCGTGGTGTACCACCTGTTCGGCTGGGCCTGGCTGACCGTGCTGTTCCCGTCCATGGGCGTGATGTTCGCGCTGGCCGGCTCCCTGATGGCGCGCTCCCTGAAGCGCCCGGCGCTCGGGGTGATCCGGGGCCGGATCCGGCGCCTGCTGCCCCCGCTGTGGGCGTTCAGCGCGGTGGCGCTTGCGCTGATGTTCCTCGGCGGCTGGAACCCGGCGAAGGACCCCGACCACGGCGGCACCTGGGGCCTGGTCGAACTGCTGAACTACCTCATCCCGATCGGCGCCCCGCCCTACCCGTGGAGCATCGGCTCCCAGTCCGGACTCCTGGAGAACACCTGGGCGGTCCAGGCCGCGGGCCCCCTCTGGTACCTGCGGGCCTATCTGTGGTTCGTGATCGCGTCGCCGCTGCTGCTGTGGGCGTTCCGCCGGTTCCCGTGGCCGACACTGCTCGCCCCACTGGCCCTGACGGCGATCGTCGGTACGGGAGTTGTCACCATCCCCGGTGAGACGGGCAACGCGGTGACCGACTTCGCGGTGTACGGCGGCTGCTGGGTGCTGGGCTTCGCCCACCACGAGGGCCTGCTGAAGAAGGTCCCGCGCTATGTGTCCGTGTCGTGCGCGGCCCTGCTCATGGCCTTCGGCATCTGGTGGGCCTCGGGCCACAAGGGTCCCGACGGCTGGGACCTCAACGACATCCCGCTGGCCCAGGCGATGTGGTCGTTCGGATTCGTGGTGATCCTGCTCCAGTACTCCCCGTCGTGGCAGGAGCTGCCGGGGCGCCTGGCGAAGTGGGACCGGCTGGTCACGCTCTCCAACAACCGGGCGGTCACGATCTATCTCTGGCACAACCTCCTGATCATGGCCACGGTCCCGCTGATCGACCGCCTGTACGAACTCCCGTTCATGACGGAGGGGATGGTGTCCGCGCTGGACACGACGTACAACCTGTGGATGTTCGTCCTGGTCTGGCCTCTGATCGGCCTGACGATACTGGCACTGGGCTGGATCGAGGACGTGGCGGCCAAGCGGAGCCCACGGCTGTGGCCGGACGGGGCGAAGCGTGCGGGAGGACGACGGCGGGGCTGAGCGACGGGGAGTGGGACGACCCGGCACCTCGGTGGGTGCCGGGTTTCCCGGTCAGCGCAGGAGCAGCAGGACGGCCAGGGCGACGAGCAGTGAGTCGATCCGGTCCAGCAGGCCGCCGGAGCCGGGCAGCCAGCGGCCGGTGTCCTTCACCTGTGCCCCTCTCTTGACCATGGACTCGAGAAGGTCTCCGGCCGGGCCGCCGACCGCCACCGCCGCCGTCATCGGCCAGGTCAGCGCGGACAGTGCGGCGAGCACGCCGAGACCGGCCGCGGCCCCTGCCAGGGTCCCGCTCCACCGTTTGGCCGGTGACAGCGGCGACAGGCGCGGTCCGCCCAGACCCCGACCGGCGAAGTACGCCACGATGTCGGCGATCGAGACGGCCATGAACAGCGCGAGCGCGCTCGCCCCGAGCGGCACCAGTGCGGCCAGCACGCTGAGCCAGGCCAGCCCGAGCAGGCCTGAACAGAGTCGGCGCAGGCCGTGGTCGGCGTCGCCTGCCAGGAGCGGCACCGCGGCCACGGCGAGTGCCCCGATCGCGACCACCCGGAGCACCTGTCCGGGCGCCAGCCAGGCGGCCAGCACCACGCCCGTCACCGCCGCGGCCAGCACCACCCGGTCCAACCGGCCCAGCCGCATCAGCCCGCCGAACTCGATCACCGCGATCACCCCGACCACGACGGCGAGGACCGCGGCGCCCGGGCGGCCCCACCAGAACGCACCGGTGACCAGCGGCACCCCAACGGCCCAGGCGCACCACCGGACCATCAGCTCACGGCGCCGGGACGCCGCCACCGCGACGCCGCCCAGCGCCAGCGCCCCGCCAAGACAGGGCGTCAGGGAGGCCACGGTGATCACCGGGCGGATCCGGCGGCCGGAACGCCCTCGACCGGAGAGACCAGCGAGGCCGAACCGGGCAGCAGTACCTCCAGCGCGGCCCGAAAGGCGGCCACGATGCGCGCGTTCTCGACGGTGTCCCTGACCGCGATCCGCACGGTGCGCCCCTGGTACTCCGGCGACAACGGCGACAGGTCGCGCAGATACACGTCGTGGCGGCGGCACTCGGCGACCACCTGCGCGGCACTCGGCCCGCCGTACGGCAGGGTCACGTTGAGGAAGTTCGCCACGCCCTCCTCGACCACGACGGCCTCGTCCAGCCCGGCCAGGTCGGCGGCCAGCCGTCGGCGCAGCGCGTGGGTGCGAAGCCAGCAGCCGGTGTAGTACGCCGGGTCGCGCAGGGCCGCCACCGCCGCCAGCTGCGCGGGGAGACCGACCGGCCAGGGTGGCGTCCACCGGCGCAGCCGCGCCGCGGTGACCGGCTCGGCCACCAGGTACGCGGCCCGCACGCCGGACAGCGCGTACATCTTGGAGAGCGAGGTGCACACCACCACCCGCGGGTCCGTGACGGCCAGGTCGGCGAGCGATTCGGCCAGGTCGACATAGCCGAGGTACGCCTCGTCGATCCACCAGCGGGTTCGAGCCGGGGCGGCGGCGATCAACGAGCGCAACTCCGCGGCCGGCGCATGGCGGCCGGTCGGGTTGTTGGGGTTGACCACCACCACGAGGTCGTAGCGACCGGACCCGACGGCTGCCGCCAGCCGGGCCGGATCGATCCGCCAGCCGTCCTCGCGGCGCAGCCGGAACCGGTCCACCCGGCATCCGATCACCCGCTCCGTGACGTGGGCGTACTCGCCGTATCCCGGATCCATCAGAAGCACCCGGCTCTCCGGGGTCAGCCACTGGCCGAACGCCCGGAAGATCAGGTCGGAGGAACCGGCGCCGACCGTGAGCGTCTCCTCCGGCAGCCCCCGGGCCGCGGCGATCTCCGCCAGCAGACCCTCGGCGCCGGTCGGCGGCGAGGTCCGGGCGGCCCAGCCCGGATCCTCCGCGAGCGCCGCACGCACCCCGGGGGCCGGCGGGAACCAGGCGTCCAGTACGTCGGCCGCGACAACCCGGTGCCGCCGGTGCAGGTTGCGGAAGTCCGTGCCGATGGCGGTGAACGAGGCGCCGCCGTGCTCGCAGCCGTCCGGTCGGGGCGCGAACGGCATGTCCAGCCGCCAGTCCACCTCGGACCGCAGCCGCTCCAGGGTGGTGCGGTAACGGTCCATCGTGGCCTTCGACAGCTCGGTCACGTTCCCGGTCAGCACCTCGAACGTCAGCGCACCGCTGCGGACGGTACGGCCCACCGGGCGCAGACCGGCGGCCAGGTACATGTCGAGCAGTTCGGTCCGCCCCATCGCCACCATCCGGCGACCGCCCCTGGAGGCGATCCAGCGCAGCGCCGCGTACATCAGCAGTGGTGCTGCCGCCGACGCCCGCCAGCGCGGCTCGACGGTGAGGATGCGCACCTCGAACAGACCGGCCTCGGTCAGCAGCGGCAACTCGTCACGGGTGAGGTACTTGTCGAGTGCGTACCGTCCCGGCCAAGGCGGAGTCAGACTGACGAAACCGATGCGGACCGCCCCTCGCGCCGCGACCAGGTAGACGTTGTCGCCGTCCAGCCCGTCGCTGAGCCGCCCGGTCGGGTCCGGCGCGTGCTGGCCCAGCTCCTGTGCGTACACCCGATGACGCAGTTCGTGGACCCACTCCAGATCCTCCGGTGTGGCAACGCGCAACTGCAGATCACGACGCATGGGTACCTCTCTCGACGCGGACCGGGCGCTTCATCGTCGAGAACAGGGACCGGCCGTGTGAGAGCCGAGAGACTCAGTCGTCCTGAGTACGCGTACTCACGGAGCCACCCCGCGGTACCCCAAGAGGCACCGCCGTGCCCTGGCCGTTACCTGCGTCTGCGTAACCTCTCATCCCACCTCCTCGCGGGGTGAGAGCAAAGTTCCCTTCCGGTCACCCACAGCCACAGGGCGGAAACGCGCTCTGCCTACCTTCGGGACTCATCACCGCTCAGCACCCCAAAAAAGAACCACCCGAGCCCCGGACCACCGTGGAGGCGTCATGACAGCCCCTAGTTCAGCCCCCGCACCCGGCAGGGGAGGCCGCTGGATCGAGCACTGGGATCCCGAGGACGAGGCCTTCTGGAACGCGACCGGCGAGAAGGTCGCCCGCCGCAACCTGTTCTTCTCCGTGCTCTCCGAGCACATCGGCTTCTCCATCTGGACGCTGTGGTCCGTGATGGTGCTGTTCATGGGACCGGAGTACGGGCTCACCCCGGCCGACAAGTTCTTCATCGTGTCGATGGCCACGGCCGTCGGCGCCGTCGTCCGCGTCCCCTACACCTTCGCCGTAGCCCTCTTCGGTGGCCGGAACTGGACCATCGTCTCCGCGTCGCTCCTGCTCATCCCGACGATCGCGGCGTTCGTCGTCATGGAACCGGGGACGTCGTTCAACACGTTCCTCGCCTGCGCCATGCTCGCCGGTATCGGCGGCGGCAACTTCGCCTCCAGCATGACCAACATCAACGCCTTCTTCCCGCTCAGGAAAAAGGGGTGGGCTCTCGGGCTCAACGCCGGCGGCGGCAACATCGGTGTCCCGGTCGTGCAGCTCATCGGCCTCGCGGTCATCGGCGCGAGCGGCGGGCCGCGGGTGCTCCTGGGGATCTACATCCCGCTCATCCTGATCGCCGCCGTCCTCGCCGCGGTCAAGATGGACAACATCGCGCACCTGAAGAACGACACGGGCGCCGCCAAGGAAGCCGTCAAGGACGCGCACACCTGGATCATGTCGTTCCTCTACATCGGGACGTTCGGGTCGTTCATCGGCTACAGCTTCGCCTTCGGCCTGGTCCTCCAGACCCAGTTCGGGCGTACGCCGCTCCAGTCCGCGTACGTCACCTTCATCGGCCCGCTGCTCGGCTCGCTGATCCGGCCCATCGGCGGTGCCCTCGCGGACAAGTACGGCGGCGCGAAGATCACCCTGTGGAACTACGTCGCCATGGCAGGCGCCACCGGTGTCATCGTCATGGCCTCCATGCAGAAGTCGCTGCCGCTGTTCACCGTCGCGTTCATCGTGCTCTTCGTCCTCAGCGGCCTCGGCAACGGCTCCACCTTCAAGATGATCCCCGGCATCTTCCAGGCCAAGGCGCTCGCCAAGGGGCTTGAGGGCGAGGAGGCCGCCGCGTACGGGCGCCGGCTCTCCGGTGCCACCATGGGCATCATCGGCGCGGTGGGCGCGCTCGGCGGCCTCGGTATCAACCTCGCCTTCCGCCAGTCCTTCCTGAGCGTCGGTTCCGGCACCGGAGCCTTCGTCGCCTTCCTCGCCTTCTACGGGCTCTGCTTCCTGGTCACCTGGGCCGTATACCTTCGCCGCCCGGCGGGTGTACAAGCCACGGAAACCGCCTCCTCCGAAGCGAAGCCCCAGCTCAGCTACGCCGAGGTGTGACCTTCGCCCAAAGCGGCTTAAGTAACACCAGCGACATGAAGTCGAACCGAGCCTGTCACGCGCTGTTGACAGGCTCGTTCGGCACGCTTGTGCAGACGTGACCCGACTGCGGGACGAGAGCCATGTACGACGAACAGCAGCGACCGGCACAACCGGAGAACGGGCCTCCCGACCACGGCCCCCTCGCGGGGTTCACCGTGGGTGTCACGGCCGCGCGTCGGGCCGACGAACTCGGGACACTTCTCCAGCGGCGGGGTGCCGCCGTGGTCCACGCGCCCGCCCTGCGGATCGTGCAGCTCGCCGACGACAGCGAGCTGCTCGCGGCCACCAAGCAGTTGATCGGGCAGGCGCCGGACATCGTCGTCGCCACCACCGCCATCGGCTTCCGGGGCTGGATCGAGGCCGCCGACGGCTGGGGGCTCGGGGAGGACCTGCTCGCCTGTCTCGGCGGCGTGGAACTGCTGGCGCGCGGGCCCAAGGTCAAGGGGTCCGTCCGGGCCGCCGGGCTCAAGGAGGAGTGGTCGCCCTCCTCCGAGTCCATGGCCGAGGTGCTCGACCGGCTTCTGGAGGAGGGCGTCGACGGGCGCCGTATCGCCATCCAGCTGCACGGCGAGCCCCTGCCCGGCTTCGTGGAGTCGCTGCGGGCGGCGGGCGCCGAGGTCGTCGGTGTGCCCGTCTACCGGTGGATGCCACCGGAGGACATCGGCCCCGTCGACCGGCTCCTCGACTCCACCGTCTCGCGCGGCCTGGACGCGCTCACCTTCACCAGCGCCCCCGCCGCCGCGTCCCTTCTCTCCCGCGCCGAGGAACGGGGCCTGCTCCCCGAACTCCTCGCCGCCCTCCACCACGACGTCCTCCCCGCCTGCGTCGGCCCGGTCACCGCGCTGCCGCTCCAGGCCCACGGCGTCGACACGGTGTCCCCGGAACGCTTCCGGCTCGGCCCCCTCGTACAGCTCCTCTGCCAGGAACTCCCGGCCCGGGCACGGGCGTTGCCGATCGCCGGGCACCGGGTCGAGATCCGCGGGCACGCCGTCATCGTCGACGGCGTGCTGCGGCCCGTACCGCCGGCCGGGATGTCCCTGATGAGGGCGCTGTCCCGGCGGCCGGGGTGGGTCGTCGCCCGCGCCGAACTGCTGCGCGCGCTGCCCGGAGCCGGCCGCGACGAGCACGCCGTGGAGACGGCGATGGCCCGCCTGCGCACCGCCCTGGGCGCGCCCAAACTGATCCAGACGGTCGTCAAACGCGGTTACCGCCTCGCCCTGGACCCGGCGGCGGACGCGAAGTACTCCGACGGGTAGTTGTTTCGTCCGCGGGCCGGTGGGGCCGTCCCGTGCCCCTGACAGGGCGAGCCCCACTGACGCCCCGGGCGCGACGCGCCCGCCAGGGGCGCGGGAAACTGCGCGACCAACCCCCACGGACCCGTGGTCGAGGAACCGCCTGTCCTGCGGAGCGACCCCCACGGGCCTGGGGTCGAGGAACCGCCTGTCCCGCGGAGCGACCCCCACGGGCCTGGGGTGGAGGAACCGCCTGTCCCGCGGAGCGACCCCCACGGGCCTGGGGTGGAGGAACCGCCTGTCCCGCGGAGCGACCCCCACCGGCCCGCGGTCGAGGAACCGCCTGTCCCGCGGAGCGACCCCCACCGGCCCGCGGACGAAGAAACCGCCCATCCCGCGGAGCGAGCCGTACAAGGGGTTCCGGCCGCGACACCGGCCAGGCACTGTAGAGGGAACGGTTCCTCGGACTCCCCTCACTGGCATCCCACCGGCATCCCGGCTGCTCCGCACGGTGGCGACTCCTAGGCGGTGACAGGCACATGGCATCGGAGACGACCGTGGCCACAGCCTCGTACGAGCTTCGTTTCGACGCCGGGCGGGTCTGCCTGGATCTGCTGGCGACCGCCCATCCCGACGAACGGCTCGGCGCCGTCGAGCCGCTCCGCGCCTGGATCGCCGCTTCCGGACTCGTCCCGGCGGGCACACCCCTGCACCACGCCGACGCCTCCTGGGTCGCGCACTTCCGCGAACTGCGGGACCTGACCGGCCGGTTGACCGGTGAGCTGGTGCACAGCACCCCCGGCGCCGACCCCCGTCCCCTCGACCGGGCCGTCACCCGCCTCAACGAACTCGCCCGCCCGGCGCCCCCGGCCCCTCGTGCCGTCCACGCCGAGGACGGCACGCTCGTACGGGAGTTGCACGGGCCGCCCGACTGCGCGGCCCTGCTGGGCGCGGTCGCCCGGGACGCCGTCGAACTGCTCACCGACCCCGTGGCACGCGCGTGCCTGCGCCAGTGCGAGGGCGACAACTGCTCGATCGTCTACCTCGACACCTCCCGGGGCCGACGGCGCAGATGGTGCTCCAGTGAAATCTGCGGCAACCGGGAGCGGGTCGCGAGACATCGTCGGCGGGCGGCTCTGGCGCGCGCGTAGACCCTCCGGGCGTGCGCGTGGACCACGCGCGGATTCCGGTCGCAGATCACCCATAGGGCGCCTCTCGGGCGGAATCGGGCTTGCCAACTCGCAAGGGCGGCAGTGACCTTGGTTACACGTGAGTTTCCAGTCGGCGCGCCGCGGGCATCGCCCCGATCTTGCCAGTGTGGCGAAAATGTAAAGCACTTGCGGCAGGAATGTGCTCCCTTGTCCCTGACGTCGCATCCAGATAAAGAAAGTTGTGGTGACGCGTTGAACATCCCGCATGCCACTTCCGTACCTGGGGGGGAGCGACCGACCGGGAGAACCCGGGACAGCGGAGGTGGGCGTGCGCAAGTATTCCGTCGTGGCCAATGAACAAGCACCGAGGGCCCGACATCGCATGTCCCAGCCCTCGGAACCCGACGAGGACTTGATGCGTGCGCTGTACCGAGAGCACGCAGGGCCCCTGCTGGCATACGTCCTCAGGCTGGTCGCCGGTGACCGGCAGCGAGCCGAGGACGTCGTGCAGGAGACGCTGATCCGTGCCTGGAAGAACGCCGGTCAGCTCAATCGGGCAACCGGTTCGGTACGCCCCTGGCTGGTGACGGTCGCCCGGCGCATCGTCATCGACGGCCACCGCAGCCGGCAGGCCCGGCCGCAGGAGGTGGACCCGTCGCCGCTGGAGGTAATCCCCGCGGAGGACGAGATCGACAAGGCGTTGTGGCTGATGACGTTGTCGGACGCGCTGGACGACCTGACCCCTGCCCACCGGGAGGTCCTGGTCGAGACCTATTTCAAGGGGCGTACCGTGAACGAAGCCGCCGAAACGCTGGGCATACCCAGCGGAACGGTGCGCTCACGGGTCTTCTATGCCCTGCGTTCGATGAAGCTCGCACTGGAGGAGCGGGGGGTGACGGCATGAGCATTTACGGGGGGTTCGGAGCGGGTAGTCCTGGTTCCATGCGAGGAATGCAGGGTTCCCAAGGCCCGAACGAACACGAAACCGTAGGCGCCTACGCCCTCGGCATCCTCGACGACGCGGAGGCCACGGCCTTCGAGGCACACCTCGCCGGTTGCGAGTGGTGCGCCCAGCAGCTCGACGAGCTGGCCGGGATGGAACCGATGCTGGCCGCTCTCGCGGACCTGCCCGGTGCCCAGGGATCTCCCGCCATCGGCGAGTCGCTGTCCGCCCGCCCGAGCCCACAGCTCGCGACGCGGCTGGTCGACGAGGTCGCGGAACGGCGTGCGAGCAAGCGTCGGCGCAGCTTCTACATGGTGGCCGCCGCGGCGGCCCTCATCATCGGCGGCCCGACCGCGGTGTTCGCCACGACCGGCGGCGAAACCGCCAGCCAGGCCACTCCGTCGCCGACCGTGACGACGACGAAGGTCACCGGCTCCGCCAAGGACGCCTTCGGTCTCATGGACGACCGGGTCTCCGCCACCGACCCCAGCACCAAGGTCACCGCGACCGTGGCGACGCAGTCGAAGGCCTGGGGCGTCAGCGCGGTCCTGGAGCTGGGTGGCGTCAAGGGCCCGCTGAAGTGCTCCCTGATCGCCGTCGGCAAGGACGGCTCGCGCGAGACGATGTCCAACTGGTCAGTCCCGACGGCCGGTTACGGCATCAAGGACGCCACGACCGAAGCGGCCCGCAACCCGCTCTTCATCCATGGAGGAACGGCCTTCAGCACCGACGAGATCGACCACTACGAGGTTGTCGACTCCACCGGCAAGAAGCTCGTCGAGGTCGACGCCTGACCCTCCACCACCCGTTCCACCCCTGTTTCACCATCGCTCCGTGACCGCCCCAGGACGCCTCGTACGAAGACTCGTACGGTGTCCTGGGGCGGACTCGTAGCATCAGGGCCTCTTTTTCGCGTACGGTTGACGGCTGCCCAGCACGTCAGAAGGGGGCCCGGTGGCCGCTCAGGCTCAGCAGGAAACGGCGCTCGTACCGGTCGAGGACTCCTCAGTACAGGACTCCGTCCGCGACCGCGAGATCAGCGTCGAACAGGAACACCTGGACCGGGTGTACCGGCGTCTTGAGGAGAAGATCAACGAGGCCGAGTTCCTCATGCACGACGCGGCCAAACGAGGCCAGGTCGGCACCCCGGGCGCGCTCGCCGAACGGGACGCCCAGGTGTTCCGCGCCGGCATCCACCTCAACAGGCTGAACAACGAGTTCGAGGACTTCCTCTTCGGCCGTATCGACCTGCTGCGGGGCATGGACGGCAAGAAGGGCCCGGACGGCGCCTACACGGCCGTGGAGGCCGCGGAAGGGGCCGTCAGCCCCGACGGCACCGCCGACATCGCCGAGACCCTCCACATCGGCCGTATCGGCGTCCTCGACGAGGACTACTCGCCCCTCGTCATCGACTGGCGCGCACCCGCAGCCGCGCCCTTCTACCGCTCCACCCCGGTCGACCCGGGCCGGGTGGTCCGCCGCCGCGTCATCCGCTCCAAGGGCCGGCGGGTCCTCGGCGTCGAGGACGACCTGATGCGCCCCGAGCTGAAGGCGTCCCTGGACGGCCGGGAGCTCGCGGTGATCGGCGACGGCGCACTGATGGCCGCCCTCGGCCAGGCCCGCAGCCACACCATGCGGGACATCGTGTCGTCCATCCAGGCCGAACAGGACCTGGTGATCCGGGCCCCCGCCGCCTCGGTGACATACGTCGAGGGCGGCCCGGGCACCGGCAAGACGGCCGTCGCCCTGCACCGCGCCGCCTACCTGCTCTACCAGGACCGGCGCCGGTACGCGGGCGGCATCCTGATCGTCTCGCCCACGCCCTTGCTCGTGGCGTACACGGAGGGCGTCCTGCCCTCCCTCGGCGAGGAGGGCCAGGTCGCCATCCGCGCCATCGGATCCCTCGTCGACGGCGCCGAGGCCACCCTGTACGACTCCCCGGCGGTGGCCCGCGCCAAGGGCTCGTACCGCATGCTCGGGGTGCTGCGGAAGGCCGCGCGAGGCGCCCTGGAGCACAACGACCAGGCCACGTCGACCAGCCGTCTCCGGGTCGTCGCCTTCGGCCGCCGCATCGAACTGGAGGCCCCCGAGCTGGCCCGCATCCGCGAGTCGGCGCTCAGCGGCACGGCCCCGGTCAACCTGCTGCGCCCCCGCGCCCGCAGGCTTCTCCTGGACGCCCTGTGGGCCCGCTCGGGCGCCCAGAGCCGCCACACGGACCGGGAGCTGGCCGCGGAACTGCGGTCCTCCTTCGACGAGGACGTCACGAGCGAGGACGACTTCATCGCGTTCCTGGACGCCTGGTGGCCCGAACTGACCCCCGCGTCGGTCCTCGCCGCCATGTCCGACGAACGCCGTCTCGGCCGCTGGGCCCGCCGCATCCTCAACCCGGGTGAGGTCCGGCGGGTCGCCCGCGCCCTCAAGCGCGACGGCCTCTCGGTCCACGACGTGGCCATGCTGGACGAGCTGGGCGCGATCCTCGGCGCCCCGGCCCGCCCCCGCAAGAGACGCGAGGCGGACCCCCTGGACCAGCTCAGCGGCCTCGAAGAGCTGATGCCGGTACGGGAGGAGACACAGCGCGAACGGGCCGAACGGCTCGCCGAGGAACGCACCGAGTACGCCCACGTCATCGTCGACGAGGCCCAGGACCTCACCCCGATGCAGTGGCGCATGGTCGGCCGCCGAGGCCGGCACGCCACCTGGACGGTCGTCGGCGACCCGGCCCAGTCCTCCTGGTCCGACCCCGACGAGGCGGCCCAGGCCCGCGACGAGGCCCTGGGCAGCCGCCCGCGCCGCCGTTTCACCCTCACCGTCAACTACCGCAACCCGGCCGAGATCGCCGAACTGGCGGCCAAGGTCCTGGCCCTGGCGATGCCGGGCTCGGAGTCCCCCAGGGCGGTCCGCTCGACGGGCGTGGAACCGAGGTTCGTGGCTGTACGGGGTTCGCTGGCCCAGTCGGTCCGTGACGAGTCCGCCCGGCTCCTCGACCTCGTCGACGGCACGGTGGGCGTCGTCGTGGCCATGAACCGCCGCGAGGAGGCGGCCCGCTGGCTGGCGGGCCTGGGCGACCGCGTGGTGGCCCTGGGCAGCCTGGAGGCCAAGGGCCTGGAGTACGACGCCACAGTGGTCGTCTCCCCGGCGGAGATCGCCGACGAGAGCCCGGCGGGCCTGCGCGTCCTGTACGTCGCGCTGACCCGCGCCACCCAGCAGCTCACGGTCGTCTCGGCGGACCGCGACGAGCCCGATGCCCAGGGGGTACCGGACCTTCTCCGAGACTGAGGCAAAGACAGTGGCCGATGGGAATTGCCTTACGGGGATCGTTTGTTACCGTTGACGTGGCACCGGCTCGATCCAAGCCCCCGGGCCCAACCTTCGTCGCTACGAGCGACCACTTGCCGCGAGGCGAGCATGGCGGGTCGGTGCCACTGAACGCAGAAGTACGGAAGAGGTCCACGTCACCAGTGACGTGGACCTCTTCTGTTTCGTCTTCTGTTTCGTGTGTCCCGAAGAACTTATTGAGAACAAAACGTTCGCAATCGAGGCCCCGCTACCAGCTACTCCGCGGTAGGTGCGACGATCGGACGGCAAACCAAGCATCAGGGTGAAAGCAGAAGGAAGTCGGCCATGGCAACGGCGCCCAGCGTCTCCTACTCGATCACGGTCCGGTTGGAGGTGCCCGCGAGCGGAACCGCGGTCTCTCAGATCACCACCGCCGTGGAGTCCTCCGGAGGCTCGGTGACCGGCCTCGACGTCACCGCTTCCGGCCACGAACTGCTCCGCATCGACGTCACCATCGCGGCGACGTCGACCGCGCACGCCGACGAGATCGTGCAGAAGCTCCGCGGCATCGAGGGCGTCAGCCTCGGCAAGGTCTCGGACCGTACGTTCCTCATGCACCTCGGTGGCAAGATCGAGATGGCGTCCAAGCACCCCATCCGCAACCGTGACGACCTCTCGATGATCTACACCCCGGGCGTGGCCCGTGTGTGCATGGCGATCGCCGAGAACCCCGAGGACGCCCGCCGCCTCACCATCAAGCGCAACACCGTCGCGGTCGTGACGGACGGCTCGGCCGTCCTGGGCCTCGGCAACATCGGCCCGATGGCCGCCATGCCGGTCATGGAGGGCAAGGCGGCCCTCTTCAAGCGCTTCGCCGACATCGACGCCTGGCCGCTGTGCCTGGACACCCAGGACACCGACGAGATCGTCGCGATCGTCAAGGCGATCGCCCCGGGCTTCGCCGGCATCAACCTCGAGGACATCTCGGCCCCGCGTTGCTTCGAGATCGAGGCCCGCCTCCGCGAGGCCCTGGACATCCCCGTCTTCCACGACGACCAGCACGGCACCGCGATCGTCGTCCTCGCCGCCCTCACCAACGCCCTGCGCGTCACGGGCAAGGCGATCGGTGACATCCGGGTCGTCATGTCCGGCGCCGGCGCGGCCGGTACGGCCATCCTCAAGCTGCTGATCGCGGCCGGCGTCAAGCAGGCGGTCGTCGCCGACATCCAGGGCGTCGTCCACGCGGACCGCGCGGACCTGGTGAACGCGGCCCCGGACTCCCCGCTGCGCTGGATCGCCGACAACACCAACCTGGAGGGCCTCACCGGCACCCTCAAGGAGGCCGTGCGCGGCGCCGACGTCTTCATCGGTGTCTCGGCCCCGAACGTCCTCGACGGCGACGACGTGGCCGCGATGGCGGAGGGCGCGATTGTGTTCGCACTTGCGAACCCCGACCCTGAGGTCGACCCGACGATCGCCCGTCAGACGGCCGCTGTCGTGGCCACCGGCCGCTCGGACTTCCCGAACCAGATCAACAACGTGCTGGTCTTCCCGGGCGTCTTCCGCGGTCTCCTGGACGCGCAGTCCCGCACGGTCAACACCGAGATGATGCTCGCGGCGGCGACCGCACTCGCGAACGTCGTCACCGAGGACGAGCTGAACCCGAACTACATCGTGCCGAGCGTCTTCAACGACAAGGTCGCGGGCGCGGTGGCGGGTGCGGTGCGGGAAGCCGCGAAGGCGGCGGCCGAGTAGTTCCCGGTTCCCGGTGCCGTATATGTGACGGTTACCACGGGCCCTCGTACCGGCGCGTCGGGGGCGTCCTGCCCCCGGGCGGCTCTAGGGTGGCGGCCAGGTTCAGCCTGTCGGCCCCGGCCGCTCACGCTGTCCGTGTGACTCCCAAGGGTGTTCGTGTGACTCCCCAGGGGCGCCGGATTGGCTTTCCCGCCGCAGGTGGGGGCAGGATGCGTCTTCGGGCGTGAGGGTCCGACGGCGGACCCGGGTCCGGGGACCCACCGAGGACCCTGGCAGCATCGGCTTCGCTGTGCCCCCCATGTGGCTCCGCCGCGGGGCACGCCTCAACAGCAAGAAGAACACGGGAGTAACAACATGAACCGCAGTGAGCTGGTGGCCGCGCTGGCCGACCGCGCCGAGGTCACCCGCAAGGACGCCGACGCCGTTCTGGCCGCGTTCGCCGAGACCGTCGGTGAGATCGTCGCCAAGGGCGACGAGAAGGTCACCATCCCCGGCTTCCTGACCTTCGAGCGCACCCACCGTGCCGCTCGCACCGCGCGCAACCCGCAGACGGGCGAGCCGATCGACATCCCCGCCGGCTACAGCGTCAAGGTCTCCGCGGGCTCCAAGCTCAAGGAAGCCGCCAAGGGTAAGTAAGGGCGCCTGTTCGCCGTCATGGCTTGGCGCCGTGGGCGACTGCGGGGCCGTCGTGGCTGGTCGCGCAGTTCCCCGCGCCCCTTCAGGGCGCTGCAGTTGACGCCGATGGGCGGTCACCCAAATCGGGGTGACCGCCCATCGGCGTTCGTACGACCGGTGGTCAGCCGAGTGCCTTGCCCGGTAGTTCCACCTTCGCGCCCAGCTCCACGAGCTTCTCCATGCTGTGTCTTCCCGGGGATAACCCCCGGACCCCCAGCCGAGACCCGGAACGGGCCTGGGCGGGAGTGGAGAGAGGGCCGGTGGTCAGCCGAGTGCCTTGCCCGGTAGTTCCACCTTCGCGCCCAGCTCCACGAGCTTCTCCATGAAGTTCTCGTAGCCCCGGTTGATCAGGTCGATGCCGTGCACCCTGGACGTCCCCTGGGCGGCCAGGGCCGCGATGAGGTACGAGAAGCCGCCCCGGAGGTCCGGGATGACCAGGTCGGCGCCCTGGAGGCGCGTGGGGCCCGACACGACGGCCGAATGGAGGAAGTTGCGCTGCCCGAAGCGGCAGTGGGAGCCGCCGAGGCACTCGCGGTAGAGCTGGATGTGTGCGCCCATCTGGTTGAGCGCGGAGGTGAAACCGAGGCGGGACTCGTACACCGTCTCGTGGACGATGGACAGGCCGGTCGCCTGCGTCAGCGCGACCACCAGGGGCTGCTGCCAGTCGGTCTGGAAACCGGGGTGTACGTCCGTCTCCAGCGCGATCGACTTCAGCTGGCCGCCGGGGTGCCAGAAGCGGATGCCCTCGTCGTCGATCTCGAAGGCACCGCCCACCTTCCGGTAGGTGTTCAGGAACGTCATCATCGACCGCTGCTGGGCGCCGCGGACATAGATGTTGCCCTCGGTCGCCAGCGCCGCCGACGCCCACGACGCGGCCTCCAGACGGTCCGGGAGGGCCGCGTGGGTGTAGCCGCCGAGCGAGTCCACGCCGGTGACCCGGATGGTGCGGTCGGTGTCCATGGCGATGATCGCGCCCATCTTCTGCAGTACGCAGATGAGGTCCTCGATCTCGGGCTCCACGGCCGCGTTGGACAGTTCGGTGACGCCCTCCGCCAGCACCGCGGTCAGCAGGACCTGCTCGGTCGCGCCCACGGACGGGTACGGCAGTGCGATCTTCGTACCGCGCAGCCGCTGTGGAGCCTCCAGGTACTGCCCGTCCGCCCGCTTCTCGATCGTCGCGCCGAACTGGCGCAGCACCTCGAAGTGGAAGTCGATGGGCCGGCCGCCGATGTCGCAGCCGCCGAGCCCCGGGATGAACGCGTGCCCGAGACGGTGCAGCAGCGGACCACAGAGGAGGATCGGGATACGGCTCGACCCCGCGTGCGCGTCGATGTCGGCGACGTTGGCGCTCTCCACGTGCGACGGGTCCATGATCAGCTCGCCGGGCTCCTCGCCCGGACGGACCGTCACCCCGTGCAGCTGGAGCAGCCCGCGCACGACACGGACGTCACGGATGTCGGGGACATTGCGCAGTCGACTTGGCGCACTGCCCAGCAGGGCGGCGACCATGGCCTTCGGTACGAGGTTCTTCGCACCGCGGACACGGATCTCGCCCTCCAGCGGGGTGCCGCCGTGGACAATCAGTACGTCGTCTGTGCCGTTGACCGTCATGTATCTCGCGTTCCGATGAGTTGGGCGGGGGGTGTTGGCGGGCCCGTCGTGCAGGACGCGGTCGTACAGGCACGCGCAGGAGCCAGGGAGCAAGGGTAATCGCCGCACACCCCCCTTCTGTAAGCCCAAGCGCCGCTCAGCCGTGTCATAGGTTTGCCACAACACGAACCGTTCGCCGCCGGGCACATGGGGTCACCGGCGCGAGCGCGCGCCCGCTCCGCCCCTCCACGCCCTGACCTGCCTTCACCCCGGTACCCCGATTGGCTCCCCGCAAAGGGGGAAGATGCGGGATCATGTCTGGCATGACCGAGGTGTCCTCGCTCACAGGGCGACTGCTCGTGGCCACGCCCGCCCTGGCGGACCCGAACTTCGACCGCGCGGTCGTGCTCCTTCTCGACCACGACCAGAAGGGTTCCCTCGGTGTCGTCCTCAACCGTCCGACCCCGGTGGACGTCGGGGACATCCTGGAGGGCTGGGCGGAACTCGCGGGTGAACCGGGGGTCGTCTTCCAGGGCGGCCCGGTGGCCCTCGACTCGGCACTCGGCGTCGCGGTCATCCCCGGCGGCGTGTCCGGCGAGCGCACCCCTCTCGGCTGGCGGCGCGTGCACGGCGCGATCGGCGTCGTCGACCTGGAAGCACCGCCGGAGCTGCTCGCGAAGGCGCTCGGGTCACTGCGCATCTTCGCCGGGTACGCGGGCTGGGGCCCGGGGCAGCTTGAGGCCGAGCTGACGGACGGCGCCTGGTACGTCGTCGAGTCGGAACCCGGAGACGTCTCCTGCCCGTCCCCGGAACGCCTGTGGCGCGAGGTTCTCAGGCGCCAGCGCAGCGAACTGGCGATGGTCGCGACGTATCCGGACGACCCTTCGCTGAACTGAGGGGTGTGACCTTCAGTACCCTTGCGGTTATGAGCACTCTTGAACCTGAGACCCAGCCCCAGCGCGGGACTGGTACGGGGACCCTCGTCGAACCGGCGCCGCAGACCTCGCACGGCGACGGCGACCACGAGCGCTTCGCCCACTACGTCCAGAAGGACAAGATCATGGCGAGCGCCCTCGACGGGACTCCTGTCGTGGCGCTGTGCGGCAAGGTCTGGGTACCGGGCCGCGACCCGAAGAAGTACCCGGTGTGTCCCATGTGCAAGGAGATCTACGAGTCCATGGGCTCCGGCGGCGACGAGGGCAAGGGCGACGGCAAGAAGTAGGCCGCGCCGGCCGGTGGTTCAGTAGTCGCAGAGGTCCCGGGTGCGTTTTGCGCGCCCTGGGGACCTCTGTGCTGTCTGGCGCTGCACGGGATGCGTCGGCCGGTCACAGAGCGGTGGAGACGCCGTCAAGACCCCTTGCCGTCATGTTCAGCGGAGTCCTTTCGCGGATACCCCCGGTGTCGGCCGGGGGGGAAATGGACTCCTGCGGAGCAGGGCGCGAGGCTGGGACTCTTCTCCAGATCGGATCGCAGTGCCATGACCTGCGGATTTGAACATCACATACTGCATTATTGGTTTGTGAGAATGGCTGAGGGATGTGTGAAGCGGGCGTTCAAGTACCGCTTCTGTCCGAACGATGTACAGGCAGCTGAGCTGTTGCGCACGTTCGGCTGCGTCCGCAAGGTCTGCAACCTTGCCCCTGCCGCCCGTACGGAGGCGTGGGCTACCAGGCAGGAACGGGTCAACCACAACGCCACCTCGGTGATGCTGACGGCGTGGAAGAAGACGGAGGAACTGGCGTTCCTGAGCGATGTGTCGTCGGTGCCGTTGCAGCAAACACTTCGGCACTTGCAGGCCGCGTTCACCCAGTTCTTCGGCAAGCGGGCGAGGTACCCGCGCTTCAAGTCGCGGAAGAGGTCCCGGAAGTCCGCCGAATACACCACCAGCGGGTTCCGTTTCCGTGATGGCCGTCTGACGCTGGCGAAGATGACGGACCCGCTGGAAATTGTGTGGTCGAGCCCGCTCCCGGAACAGACGACGCCGTCAACGGTGACCGTCTCGCAGGACGCGGCGGGTCGTTGGTTCGTCTCGATGTTGTGCGACGACCTCACCCTGCAGCCACTTCCGGCCGCCGATGTGGCGGTCGGGATCGATGTCGGCCCGGACCACCTACTGACCCTCTCTACCGGCTCTACCGGCGAGAAGATCACCAACCCCCGGCATGAGCGCCGTGATCGCGCCCGTCTCGCCAGGGCTCAGCGGGAGCTGTCCCGTAAGGCCAGGGGTGCTGGAACCAGCCGGGCCAAGGCGCGGCGCAAGGTCGCCAGGATCCGCGCCCGGATCGCCGATCGGCGCCGGGACACGCTCCACAAGCCCACCACTCGGCTCGTGCGTGAAAACCAAACGCTCGTGATCGAGGACCTGACTGTGCGCAACATGGTCAAGAACCACACGCTCGCCCGGGCCATCTCGGACGCGAGTCGGAGCGAGTTCCGTTCCATGCTGGAGTACAAGGCCGCCTGGTACGGGCGGGAAGTGATCGCGGTGGACCGCTTCTTCCCTTCTTCCAAGCTGTGTTCCGTCTGCGGCACCTTGCAGAAGAAGATGCCGCTCAGCCTCCGTACGTGGACGTGCGACAGCTGCGGTACGACCCATGACCGGGACTTGAACGCGGCGAACAACCCCTACGGCGCGAGCCGTAGGAATCCCCCTCGTTCACGAGAGGGAAGAAGTCAACATCAGTGACCTCTCCCAGCCGACGCTGCCGATGGCCCTGCTGGTCTTCTACAAGCCCGACGACCCGGACTGGGGCGGCGTGATGGCCGCCTCCACAGTGATGACGATTCCGGTGCTGGTGTTCTTCGTACTCGTGCAGCGCCGACTGGTGTCGGGGCTCGGTGGAGCGGTTAAGGACTGACGTGACTGACGTGACCGAACTGATCCCGGCGCCCGTGCGTGGCGTCGGCAACGCGGGTGGCTTCGTGCTCGACGAGACCACGGTGATCGACGCCGGGCCCGGTACCGAGGCGACGGCCCGCTGGCTGCGCGGTGTCCTGGGGGCGGCGACGGGCCTCTCGCTGCCGCCCGGAGCGGGGGCCGCAGGCGAGACCGTCCGGCTGCGGGTGCTGCCCGAGGACGTCGGTCACCTGGGTCCTGAGGGCTACAAGCTGTACGTCGACGGGGACGCCGTCGCCATCCACGGCGGCGGGCCGGCCGGTGTGTTCTGGGGCGCGCAGACGCTCCGTCAGCTGCTCGGCCCCGCTGCCTTCCGGCGTGCCCCTGTCACCCCTGGCCGGCAGTGGCTCGTCCCCGGCACCATCGTCGAGGACACCCCCCGATTCCGCTGGCGCGGCCTCATGCTCGACGTCGCCCGGCACTTCATGCCCAAGGAAGGCGTCCTTCGCTACCTGGACCTGATGGCGGCGCACAAACTCAACGTCTTCCACTTCCATCTGACGGACGACCAGGGCTGGCGCGTCGAGATCAAGCGGTACCCGAAGCTGACGGAGGTCGGCTCCTGGCGGGCCCGGACCAAATTCGGCCACCGAGCCTCACCGCTGTGGGAGGAGAAGCCGCACGGTGGCTTCTACACCCAGGACGACATCCGCGAGATCGTCGCCTACGCCGCCGAACGGCATATCAGTGTGGTCCCCGAAATCGACGTGCCGGGGCACTCGCAGGCCGCCATCGCCGCGTATCCGGAACTCGGCAACACCGACGTCATCGACACCACCTCCCTCTCCGTCTGGGACAACTGGGGGATCAGCCACAACGTACTCGCCCCCACTGACACCGCCCTGCGCTTCTACGAGGGCGTCTTCGAGGAAGTCCTCGACCTGTTCCCGGCGGACGCCGGCCACTTTTCGAGTTTCGTGCACATCGGCGGCGACGAGTGCGCGAAGGAGCAGTGGCGGGAGTCGCGCACCGCGCAGGCCCGCATCAAGGAACTCGGGGTCGGCGACGAGGACGGGCTCCAGTCGTGGTTCGTAAGGCACTTCGACACCTGGCTCACCGCGCACGGGCGGCGGCTCATCGGCTGGGACGAGATCCTGGAGGGCGGCCTCGCACCCGGCGCCGCCGTCTCCTCCTGGCGCGGTTACGCGGGCGGCATCACGGCCGCGCGCGCGGGTCACGACGTCGTCATGTGCCCTCAGGAGCAGGTGTACTTGGATCACCGTCAGCACGGCGGCGCCGACGAACCCGTCCCCATCGGGTACGTCCGCACCCTTGAGGATGTCTTCCGCTTCGAGCCGGTTCCAGCGGAGTTGGGCCCCGAGGAGTCGCGGCACGTCCTCGGCACGCAGGCCAACCTGTGGACCGAGGTGATGGAGGACACCGGACGCGTGGACTACCAGGCGTTCCCTCGGCTGGCCGCCTTCGCGGAGGTCGCCTGGAGCGCCCTGCCCGCGCCCGCCGAACGGGACTACGCCGGCTTCGAACGCCGGATGACCGCCCATTACGGGCGACTTGACGCCCTAGGTGTCGGTTACCGGCCGCCGGCGGGGCCGCATCCGTGGCAGCAGCGGCCAGGGGTCCTCGGACGTCCGATCGAGGGAGCGCCCCCGAACGTGTGAGGCCCCGCTGAGGCTTCACAGATGAAAACGCCCTCAACGCTCACCGATCAGTTCCAATCGGAACCGATCGGTGATGTCGTGCGAAAACGGACCATCTCGCCGATGAGGTGGGCGAATGCCTCCTAGCGGACCCCTGCGTTCGGGTCTCGCGAGAATGTGCCAGAGTTGCCACGTCCGCCCTGTCAGCACGTACCGTACGGCAACACAGGTGGGACCAGGTGGGGCAGCGGGAAGGGGCAGCCGGTTTGACCACGCACGCACCGCAGGCGGCGCAGGCCGTGACGCTGCCCGCCTCGCTGGACGAGGCCGTCGCGGCGCTCGCAGCCATGCCGGCGGCCGTCCCCGTGGCGGGCGGCACCGACCTCATGGCCACCGTCAACTCCGGGCAGCTCAGGCCCGCCGCACTCGTCGGCCTCGGCCGGATCAGCGAGATCCGCGGCTGGCAGTACCAGGACGGCCATGCCCTGCTCGGCGCCGGCCTCACCCACGCGCGGATGGGCCGCCCCGACTTCGCCGCCCTGATCCCGGCCCTGGCCGCCTCCGCGCGTGCCGCGGGCCCGCCGCAGATCCGCAACGCGGGCACCCTGGGCGGCAACATCGCCACGGCCGCCCCCACGGGGGACGCGCTGCCCGTGCTGGCCGCCCTGGAGGCGACGCTGATCATCGCGGGCCCCGGTGGCGCCCGCCGTGAGATCCCGGTGTCGCACCTGCTGGCAGGCGTCGAATTGTTGCGCGCCGGTGAACTTATCGGCTTCGTGCGCGTGCCCCTGCTGCACGCACCCCAGGTCTTCCTGAAGGCCACCGGACGGACCGGCCCCGGGCGTGCCCTCGCGTCCGTCGCACTCGTCCTCGACCCCGCCCGGCGCGGAGTCAGGTGCGCCGTCGGCGCCATAGCGCCGATGCCGCTGCGTCCCCTGGACGCCGAGCAGTGGGTCGCCCGGCTCATCGACTGGGACAACAACCGCACGATCGTCCCGGAGGCACTGGGTGCCTTCGGCGAGTACGTCGCCGCGGCCTGCATTCCCGACCCGGCCCCGGCCGAGGACGGCTCCGTACCACCGCTTCCGCCCGCGGTCCTGCACCTGCGGCGCACTGTCGCCGCGCTGGCCCGACGAGCACTGGGGAGGGCACTGTCGTGACCGACGACCAGTACGGCGACGACCAGTACGGCGACCGGCGCGGGAGTCAGCAACGGGAGCAGCACGGGGACCAGCGCGCAGAGGGCGCGCCCCGTGGCGGGGGCCGCTGGGACCCGCTGCCCCAGGGCGACTACGACGACGGTGCGACCGCCTTCGTGAAGCTCCCCGAGGGGGGCATCGACGCGTTCCTGGCCTCCGTGGACAGCCCGCTGGCCGCGCCCGGCCACGGATACGTGCCCCCGCAGATAGCGGCGGCTCCGGGTGCCGAGGACGGCTCCCCGGGCGCGTGGGGGATGCCTCCCGCGCCCCCCGGCGGCACCCAGTGGCCGGACCCGAACGCCGTGCCCCAGGAGGCGCAGCGGCACGACGGGTTCAGCTACGACCAGAGCTCCACGGGGCAGTGGGCCTTCGACCAGGGCACCGGTGCGCCGGGCGCCGCCGCTCCCGGATCCCCGGGCCGCGAGGTGACCGGGGAGTGGCGGATCCCCGTCGCCAACGGCGACCTTCCGGACGAATCGGGCGAGTTCAGCACGTCGGCGCTGGTCGAGCAGTGGGGCGGCACGCCGCCCGCCACGCTCCCCGGCGGCGCGTCCGCGCCCTGGGCGACGGAGTCACCGGCACGGCCCTGGGCGCCCGGAACCGACCCGGAGTCGCAGGCCGACCGGACGAACGGCGCGGGGACGACGTACGCGCCCGAAACGGTGCACGAAACGGACGGCGCCGGTCGTACGGCCGACGGGATCGGTCACCGGTCCGACGCCACCGGTCATGCCGTCACCGAAGCCGGTCACGCGGTCGCCGACAAGGACCAGGATCCGACCACGGTCGCCCCCGGCCCTGGCGAGGGCCCTGGCGGCCCCGCAGAGGCCGCCACGGAGCCCGACCCTGCTCCTGGGCCGGAAACCTCCCCGGAGGCCGCCGAGGAGGCCGTGGAGGGCGTGGAGGGTGAGCCGGACGCGGACCCCGAGGCATCCGGTGCCAGGGCGACCGACGAGGAACCCGCAGCAGAGCCCGACGCGGCCGATCCGGCCGACGACGCCCCCGGGCTGCCCGGCGAGGAACACCCCCTCGCCTCGTACGTGCTGCGCGTCAACGGCTCCGACCGGCCCGTCCCCGACGCCTGGATCGGCGAGTCGCTGCTCTACGTACTGCGCGAGCGCCTCGGCCTCGCCGGTGCCAAGGACGGCTGCTCCCAGGGCGAGTGCGGGGCCTGCAACGTGCAGGTGGACGGACGGCTCGTCGCCTCCTGCCTGGTGCCCGCGGTCACCGCCGCCGGCAGCGAGGTACGCACCGTGGAGGGCCTCGCCACCGACGGGCAGCCCTCGGACGTACAGCGGGCGCTCGCCAAGTGCGGGGCCGTGCAGTGCGGTTTCTGCGTCCCCGGGATGGCGATGACCGTGCACGACCTCCTGGAGGGCAACCCCGCCCCGACCGAACTGGAGACGCGCCAGGCCCTGTGCGGCAACCTGTGCCGCTGCTCCGGCTACCGGGGCGTCCTGGAGGCGGTCCGCGAGGTCGTCGCCGAACGCGAGGCGCACGCCGCCGACGCCGAGGGCGAGGACGGCGAGACACGCATCCCGCACCAGGCCGGACCGGGCGGGGGCGGCGTCAACCCCTCCGCGTTCGACGCCCCGGGCTTCGAACCCGCCCGGAACCACGACTCGCACGCCTATGACCAGACTCACGGCCAGGACGGAGGCCAGACGTGAGCAACGAAGCCGCCACCGCGACCACGGCCGCGGCGGCCGACCCCGACGCGGAGGCACTCCCGCACGGCCTCGGCGTATCGCTGCCGGCCGCCGACGCGCGCGCGAAGACGGAGGGCACGTTCCCGTACGCCGCCGACCTGTGGGCCGAGGGCCTGCTGTGGGCCGCCGTGCTGCGCTCACCGCACCCGCACGCGCGCATCCTCTCCATCGACACCACCCACGCGCGTGAGATGCCCGGCGTACGGGCCGTCGTGACGCACGAGGACGTGCCCGGGGTCGAACTGCACGGCCGCGGCAGAGCCGACCGCCCGATGTTCGCCTCAGAAGTGGTACGCCACCACGGGGAGCCCATCGCCGCAGTCGCCGCCGACCACCCGGACACCGCGCGCATGGCGGCGGCGGCCGTCATCGTCGAGTACGAAGTACTCGACCCGGTGACCGACCCCGAGCAGGCATTCGAGGCCGAACCGCTGCACCCCGACGGCAACCTGATCCGGCACATCCCGCTGCGCCACGGCGACCCGGACGCGGTCGGCGAGATCGTCGTCGAGGGCCTCTACCGGATCGGCCGCCAGGACCCGGCCCCCATCGGCGCCGAGGCGGGGCTCGCCGTACCGCGCCCCGACGGCGGTGTGGAGCTGTACCTCGCCTCCACCGACCCGCACGCGGACCGTGACGCGGCCGCCGCCTGCTACGGCCTGGAACCCGAGCGCGTGAAGGTGGTCGTCACCGGAGTCCCCGGCGCCACCGCCGACCGAGAGGACCAGGGCTTCCAGCTCCCGCTCGGCCTCCTCGCCCTGAAAACGGGCTGCCCGGTGAAACTGACGGCGACCCGCGAAGAGTCCTTCCTGGGCCACGTCCACAGACATCCCACCCTCCTGCGCTACCGCCACCACGCGGACACCGACGGCAAGCTGGTGAAGGTCGAGGCACAGATCCTGCTCGACGCGGGCGCGTACGCGGACACCTCGGGGGAGGCCCTCGCGGCGGCCGTCTCCTTCGCCTGCGGCCCCTACGTCGTCCCCAACGCCTTCATCGAGGGCTGGGCGGTGCGCACCAACAACCCGCCCTCGGGCCATGTGCGCGGCGAGGGCGCGATGCAGGTCTGCGCGGCCTACGAGGCCCAGATGGACAAGCTGGCGAAGAAGCTGGGCGTCGACCCGGCCGAGCTGCGTCTGCGCAACGCGATGGCCACGGGAGACGTGCTCCCGACCGGCCAGTCCGTCACCTGCCCGGCCCCGGTCGCCGAACTCCTCCAGGCGGTAAGGGACTTCCCGCTCCCGCCACTTCCCAAGGACACCCCCGAGGACGAGTGGCTGCTCCCGGGCGGCCCCGAGGGCGCGGGTGAACCGGGCGCCGTCCGGCGCGGTGTCGGCTACGGACTGGGCATGGTCCACATGCTCGGTGCCGAGGGCGCCGACGAGGTCTCGACGGCCACCGTCAAGGTCCACGACGGCATCGCCACGGTCCTGTGCGCGGCCGTGGAGACAGGCCAGGGCTTCACCACCCTGGCCCGCCAGATCGTCCAGGAGACGCTCGGTATCGACGAGGTCCACGTGGCCCCGGTCGACACCGACCAGCCCCCGGCCGGCCCGGGCGCCCGAGGCCGCCACACCTGGGTGTCGGGCGGCGCGGTGGAACGGGCCGCGAAAATGGTCCGCACCCAGCTCCTCCAGCCCCTGGCGCACAAGTTCGGCATGTCCACGGAACTGCTCCAGATCACCGACGGCAAGATCACTTCGTACGACGGCGTCCTGTCGACCACGGTGACGGAGGCGATGGACGGCAAGGAACTCTGGGCCACGGCCCAGTGCCGCCCCCACCCCACGGAACCGCTCGACGAGGCAGGCCAGGGCGACGCCTTCGTGGGCCTCGCGTTCTGCGCGATCCGCGCGGTGGTGGACGTCGACATCGAGCTCGGCTCGGTGCGTGTGGTGGAACTGGCGCTCGCCCAGGACGTCGGCCGCGTGCTGAACCCCGCCCAGCTGGCGGCCCGTATCGAGGCGGGCGTCACCCAGGGCGTCGGCATCGCGCTCACGGAGAACCTGCGCTCCGCGCGCGGGCTGATCCGCCACCCCGACCTCACGGGCTACGCACTCCCGACCGCCCTGGACGCCCCGGACATCCACATCGTCAAGCTGGTCGAGGAACGGGACGTGGTCGCCCCCTTCGGCGCGAAGGCGGCGAGCGCGGTACCGGTGGTGACGTCCCCGGCGGCCATCGCCTCGGCGGTACGCGCGGCGACCGGCCGCCCGGTGAACCGCCTGCCGATCCGCCCGCAGGCGGCGGTGGTGACAGTGACGGCGACGTCATGACGAATCCGAATCCGTATCCGTATTCGGACGAGACACCGACTCCGAATCCGACTCCGATGTCGGAGGAGCCGCAGCGCTACGAGCCCGGGCCGACGCCCGGCAAGGTGCTGGCGTGGGTGCTGCTGTTCCTGGTGGCGGCGGTCGTGGTCGTCGTGGGTGGCGTGTACTTCGGCTGAGGGCTGGGTCGACGGCTGGATTTGGGTCTCCGTCGCAGGTCAGGGGCCGTTGTCAGTGGTGCCGCGTAGTGTTCTGGTCAGTGGGAGGGCCTGCCGGGCAGCGGACGTTTTCGACGTCGCGCCCGGGGGACTGTGAACAACCATGCGCGGGGGAAACCATGAGCACGACGATCACTCCGACCAGGGACGAGTACGAGTCGCTGACGCGCGTGGGACTGCCTTCCGGCAGAGGCCGGTTGAGGTTCGGCGCACTGCGCACCGCTGCCCTGCGGACGGTGGTGAACCCGGCGGGAGGGACGCCCTCGACGCGCTTCCCGCATCACCGCCCCGCCACGACGAACCGGCGTGGACCGGCTTCCTCCCTGGAGTCGCTGCTGCGGTTCGCGGCGGCGACGGAGGAGATGGCTGCCGCGCGAGGCCAGCTGGCTTTCTCCGCGGGCCGGTCCGGCCCTCGGACCCTGGCGGAGACGTCCCGGCACCTGCTGACGGTGTTCGCGCAGGGCACCGGCGGCGGTGGTGATGTGCTGCCGTACTGGAAGATGGCGGCCTCGATCCGCCCGCTGGCCCGGATCGCGGCCTCCGGCGCGGAGTCCGGCCTCGCCCTGGACCTGCCCGCCCGGCTCCTTGAGCAGGCGTTCGGCCACGGCAGGGTGGCGCGCTTCGAGGACGTCGACTTCCCGGCACCGCTCACCCACGAGCCGACCCGCCGCTTCCTGAGCGGCACGGGACTCCCGGAGGACGGCTCCCTCTTCCAACTGGACACGGAGATACCGCTGCCGACACTCGCCGAGTACTGCGCGGACGAGGACCCGGCAGCCGAACTCCCGCAGGGGGCAGGCGACTTGATCCGCCTGGGCCACCTGGGCCGTCCGGCGGAGAGCAACAGCCTGGTGCTGGACGGCAGAACGGGCACGATCCTCACCTGGAACGAGCCCGAGGGCACCCTCCACCGCCTGAACACCGACGTCTCGACCCTCGCCTTCACCCTGTGGCTGATGCACCGAGCGAAGACGATCGACTTCGACGGCGAGGCGGGCAGGGTGCTCTGAAGGCGAGTCGGCCTGCCGCCTGCCGTTCCTGGCTCGCGTCAGCCGGTCTTCCGGACAGGCGTACTGCTGCGCCCGTGATCCCGACCGCCGAGCTCGGCGTCGAGAGTCTCCTGGGCCACGCGCATGGACTCGGCGTACACGGGGTCCTGCAGCCGCTTCCACATCTCGTCCTCGGCGACGTCCTCGATGTGGCTGACCACCCACCAGATGTTGCCGAAGGGATCCTTGATGCGCCCTCCGCGCTGCCCGAAGGCGTTGTCCGACACCGCGGTGACGACCTGGCCGCCGACAGCGACGGCCCGTGAGAACACCTTCTCCGCATCGGCGACGAACACCCGCAGCAGACTCGGCATGACGGGCCAGTCCGCATGCCGGTCGAATGCCAGCACGACGGTGTCACCGACCCGGATCTCACCATGCCCGACCAGACCGTCCTCCGTCAGCACCCGCCCGAGCTCCTCGCCGTCGAAGACCTGGGCGACGAAGTCGAGGAAGGCCCCTGTGTCGTCGGTGACGACCCAGGGAGCGACGGTGGTGTAGCCCTCCGGGGTGGCGTTGGTCTGCTCGGGCATGGGGGTGATCCTCTCGCCGATGTCGGTTGTGCCAGCAACGACGCTAGTACTCCAGCTGTAGATCGCTCTTGAGCTGCTGGTGCCTACGCTTTTCGTGGCTTACGCCGCTTGCCCCAGCTGCCTTGAGGCCGGTTCCGGTCGTGGGCCAGCATCGCCGCGTCGAACTGGGCTTTGCTGGTCACTGCTCGGGGTTCAGGTACGAGCGTGGTCGCAGTCGATCGCCACGGGACAGCCGAGGCCCAGCCGACCAGGTGCATGGTCTCGTCGTAGTGCGGAGCGAACTGCGCGACGGCGATGGTGGGCATCCGGTAGTTCAGGCTGCGGACGTGTTCGAGGAACGTCTGGGGCAGCGAAACATGGTGCGTTTCCAGGTAGTGCGGGAAGTCCTGGCGCCACAACCAGGTGCCGTCGGTCACCAGTGACGAGCATCCCGGAGAGTGTCGGTGGGTGCTGCCGGTGATCACGTCGTGGCCCGCTTCCATGACGTCGATCAGGACGTGGCCGGCGTCCAGATAGGCCACCAGGTCCGCCTCGTCCGGCTCGCCGACGGACCGGACGGCGTCGCGGATCGATCCGTTCGGCTGGCCAGAGGGGGTGTCGAGTTCGTCGTAGAAGCCCAGCAATCCCAGCACTGCGTCTCCTTCGACGAGCCGTGCCGCCCGGCTGGCACTGGTAGGTGCGGCCACCGTTGATCATCGGTGTGTGAAGACAAACAATCACGCGGTGGCCGCAGGTCACAGCGTAGACGCTGCCCCCTGGCAGGAAGCCTTCGAGGGGCTGATGGACCGCATCGCGGGCAGGTTCGCCCGGGTCGAACCCCGACGGCGAATACGGCACCTGGTCCTGGGACTGCTCGCGGACCTGCCTCGGAAGAACTGCTGGACCATCGCCGAATGGGCCGGCGAGGCCACTCCCGACGCCATGCAGCACCTGCTGAGCCGCGCCAAGTGGGACGCCGACGCAGTCCGCGACGATCTGCGCGACTACGTGGTCGAGCACCTGCACGACGCCCAGGCGGTGCTCGTGGTCGACGAGACCGGCGACGTTAAGAAGGGCAGCCACACCGTCGGCGTCCAGCGCCAGTACACCGGCACCGCGGGCAGAATCGAAAACGCCCAAGTCGCCGTCTACCTCGCCTACGCAGGTCGGCGCGGACATGCCGCACTGGACCGCGAGCTGTACATCCCGCGCTCGTGGACCGACCAACCCGACCGTTGCCAGGCCGCTGGACTCGACCCGAGCACCGCGTTCGCCACCAAGCCCGAATTGGCCGCCCGCATGATCATGCGATTCCTGGACTCCGGCCACCAGACATCCTGGGTGGCAGGGGACGAGGTCTACGGCGGCAACCCCACACTGCGCGCCGCCCTGGAGGACCGCGCTACCGGATACGTGCTCGCGGTCGCCCGCACCCATGAGGTCACCACCGGGGCCAGGAAGTTCCGCGCGGACATCCTGGCCAAGAAGATCCCCAAGCGGGCCTGGCAGAAGCTGTCCGCCGGAGCCGGAGCCAAAGGACACCGCTTCTACGACTGGGCCCACATCGACCTGCCCAGCACCGCGCCAGGCCACCGCCACCTGCTGATCCGCCGCAACCGCACCACCGGCGAACTCGCCTACTACCGCTGCTACTCACCCGAGCCGGTACCCCTGACCGTCCTGGTGCGGGTCGCGGGATCCAGATGGAGGGTCGAGGAGACGTTCCAGTCAGGAAAGGGTCTGGCTGGACTGGACGAGCACCAGCTCCGCCGCTACACGTCCTGGTCCCGCTGGGTCACCCTCGCCATGCTCGCCCACGCCTTCCTGGCCGTCGTCCGCGCCGACGAGCACCGTCTCCGCCCCAGCCCCGACGACCTGATCCCGTTGACCTGCAACGAAATCCAGAGACTCTTCATCACCCTGGTTAGCCGGCCTGTTCACGAGCCAGACCACTGGCTCCGCTGGTCCCGCTGGCGACGGCGTCATCAAGCTCGTTCCCGGGCCAGCCACTACAGCCGTCAAGCCGCGAGCAGAGCATGATCGCTATCTACAGCTGGAGTACTAGGTGGGCTATAGGTCTGGTTCTGTCCTAGATGTACCGAACTTGCATCGCTGTTTGTAGGCACTTCTTTGGGCGCCAGCGCGCCAGCCTTTTGTGGCTCCACTGATGTACCAAGTTGTTTTGGTTCCACCGGTATGAAAAGGCAGTTCATGTAGGACCCGGAGGTTCTGTGTGCCATGTCATCCGCATGATCGAATAGGGGATGACTTCGTTCTGGACCGGTAAGCGGGTACGTCTGCGCGGTATCGAGCCTGACGACTGGGCGGCTTTCATGGGCTTCGCTGTCGACGAGGAGCGGTTGGGCGACCTGCTGAACCCGCCCCGGTCTGCCGAGGGGTTCCGGGCCTGGGCGAAGGAGCAGGCCGTCGCGAAGTCCGGCGGAGACTGCTTCGGGTTGGTCATCGAAGCCGTGGACACGGGGAAGATCGTCGGGGCTGTCAGCTCGCGCCACGCTGATCCACGTGCGGGGCGGTTCGAGTACGGCGTCACGATGGGCGCCGGGCACCGGCGTAAGGGCTACGCGGCTGAGGCTGTGGGGATGCTGCTGCGTTTTATGTTCGCCGAGCGGCGATACCACAAGTGCGAAGCGCGGATCTTCGCGCACAACGAGGCATCGCTGGCCCTGCACCGTCGGCTTGGCTTCGCCGAGGAGGGGCGCTTGCGTGATCACGTATTCTGCGCCGGCCGGTACCACGATCTCGTGGTGATGGGCATTCTCGCTGATGAGTTCGCACAGCCGCACTCGAGTGAGTGATGAGCCTGCTGGCAGACCGAGGTTGCGGTGGCCAGGGCGTCCGCCGGCGGCTCCACCGAGGCGAGTCCAACTGCCAGTATGTGGATGGATGGCGAAGAACAGAGTCGTGCGGTGACCCCGGAGGGCGGGATTGAAGTGGGACTACCCAGGCGGCAATGGGGACGACGGTGGTGACGGTGGAGCGCGGCCATCGGCATGATGACCGTCGTGACGAATCAGGCATCCCTGGAACCTGAACTCGCAGCGTTCATGGGCGAGTACGAGCGGGCCAACAACAGTCATGACATCGAGCGGGTCGTGCCGTTCATCGCTGAGGACGCCCGTGTACTGGTTCTCGGACGGCTCATATCAGGGCATCGGGGAGATCCGGTCCGCGATCGAGAAGACGTTCGCGAGGATCCTCGACGAGGTGTACGAGATCCGGGATCTGGAGTGGCCGGTGCTGACCGCAGAAGTCGCGGTGTGCCGTTATCGGTTTGCCTGGACCGGCGTCGTCGACGGCGAACCACGCTCTGGCCAGGGGCGGGGTACCAACCTCATCGTGTGGCGGGACGGTTGCTGGAAGATGCTGCATGAGCATCTGAGCTCCTGATGCTCATCGAGCACATGGGGTGCAGGATCAAGGCAATTGGATCGGGTTCGGCAAAGCTGTCGACGTGAACACGGGCCCATGGGTACTGGAGTTCACGGACGCTTCCACCAATAAGTCGTCTCTGGAGAAGTGGAACGTGCAGCCGGAAGTTTGAAGGCGAGGAGCTGACGTGGATGATCGGAACCATGTCCTGCTACCTCCCAGCTCCACGGAGACCGGGAAAACATGGGTTCTGTGCCTGAGTCTCCTTTCGGCGTTACAAGCCGACAGCGGTGAGGATTCGATGCATCTGGGTCGGCCGCAGCGCCGAGTTGGCAGCAGCATCGTCGGCGACCTGTGGGTCCGGATCCGACAGCAGTTGTTCCAGCAGCGCCTCCGTGATGTTGGGATGACGGGCGACCCCACCGCGGAGGAAGGGCTCGGCGTCCGAGGCGAGTTGCTGAAGGGCTGCCACGGGTAGTTCTGGGTCCTGAAGGGCGAGGTAGCGCACGTTCGCGCTTGGTTCGTCGACGAGCGTGCGCAGAGTGTGACGAGGGAAGTTGGGGTGGTCGACGAGTAGTGGCCGGATGTGGAGTATGTCGCCATCGCTGCGAACCAGTCGTTCCAGTACATCCGAGGGTGTGTCCGGCCGACGGGCGGCGGCGCGGCGAACTACGAGTTCCGGGTCGTTGTCCAACCGATGCCATGCCTCGGCAGGTAGATCGTGGCAGGAGGCCAGTACACGTCGAAATATCGTGTACCGGCAGTCCAGGTAGGTCATCCGCTCGTTCAGGGGCGCTTCATGCAGCCATTCCGGCTCGGTGAAATTCCAGTTCAGAGCTACGTTGGCCTCGATGCTTCCGTCCGCGTGTTCGGCTTCTACGAGCGCATACAGCCGGTCCCGGGTTTCGTCGTCCACATGGCGACTGTGTGCCACCGCGACCCGCACGAAGGGGTCTTCGATGTCCAGTAGCCGGGCGACCATCTCTGCCGACAGGTATGGGTTTCCGGCGACAGCCTGAAAGACCTCCTTTTCCTGGCTCCTCATGAGCTGTGCGAACTGGTCCAGGGTGAGCGGGGTGTACCGCGCCACGTTGACGCGCACAGCAGGATCAGTGAAGCAGCGGTCCCTCCACTCCGGAGGAACACCCGGCTTCTTCTGTTCGGTGGCGGCTGCGCGGACCTGTGGATCCGGATCGGCGAGTAGTCCCACTTGCACGGCGAGAGGCCGGCCGTACCAGGTTCGCGCGACCGCGGCGCGCAACCTCGCATCCGGCGCGGCAGCGAGAGCGGTCCGAGGCTGCCCGTAGGCTTCCTCCAGATCGTCGATGCCGATCGCCACCCCGCAGTCCACCATGTCGCGGACGAAGTCCACGTACGCGTCGCGGATCGCCGGATCGGGATGCTCTGCAATCCTTCGGCGCATCGCCGGGGAGACCCGGTCCCCGTGAAGGGGCACGGCGGTCCTGCCGTCGCCGTGTTTCAGCAGAGCCTCGACAACTGCGTCCTCCAGCCGCCCGCGACGCAGCGATATACCGTGTCGACCAGCCTTGTGCGTGGCCAGACGTACCAAGACGTCCTGAGGAACTGCTGGGTTCCTTCCCAGCCCGGACAGTTGCGGATGTTCAAGGCTCGTCATGCGCCCAACCTAGTCGGGCTGCTGCGAGCCAGTCCTCCGTTGGTCAGACGGAGACGAACGATAGGGCGGCACCCCTGAGGGAGTGCCGCCCTATCAATTTGCCTCTTCAAGCCGTTGAGGCCGTGGCGGGAATCGAACCCACGTAACTCGCTTTGCAGGCGAGTCCCTAAACCACTCGGGCACACGGCCGGGCTGGGAGCGGAGGGTGGTGGGGTGGTCTGTGTGACCGTTCCCTCTCCGTTCCGAACTTCGTGACTTGACCGTAGGGGCGGGGTGGGCGGAGGAACAAGGGAGCCGGGCGCGCTGCAACGGGACTGCCACACGCCGTTCATGAACCAGGCGGGGGGGAAGGGCGGGGTCGGCGGCCGGTGGGCGTACGACCAAGGTCCCGGGTGGGGTCCTACCTCCGACAGGGGTCAAGGTGGGGGACGACCCTTACGCTGGCCTGCATGACCTCACTGGAACCGGGCGACACCGGCGTCGCTGACGACACCGCCGGCGCGGACAACCCTTTGGCTGCCGTACCCGGTGAGGGGGTGCTGGGGCGTTCCTATCGGGCGCTCAGTGTCGGGATCGTCTCCGTCGTGCTGCTGATCGCCTTCGAGGCGACCGCCGTGGGGACGGCCATGCCCGTCGCCGCGCGGGAGCTGGACGGGGTGTCGCTGTACGCGTTCGCGTTCTCCGGGTACTTCACGACCAGTCTGTTCGGGATGGTGCTCGCCGGGCAGTGGTCGGACCGTAGAGGGCCGCTGGGGCCGCTGACCACCGGGATCGCCGCCTTCGCGGCCGGGTTGCTGCTGTCCGGGACCGCCGGGGTCATGTGGCTGTTCATCGCCGGGCGGGCCGTGCAGGGGCTGGGGGGTGGACTGGTGATCGTTTCCCTGTACGTGGTGGTCGGGCGGGCCTATCCGGAGCGGTTGCGGGCCTCGATCATGGCCGCGTTCGCCGCGAGTTGGGTTGTGCCCTCCGTCGTGGGGCCGCTTGCCGCCGGTGCCGTCACCGAGCAGCTCGGCTGGCGGTGGGTGTTCGTCGGGATTCCGGTCCTTGTCGTCTTTCCGCTCGCCCTCGCGCTGCCTCAGATACGGCGGCTGGCGGGCGGGCCCGTGAAGGCGGGGGAGCGGGACGAGCAGGGGGGTCGGCGGCGTATCCGGCTTGCGCTCGGGATCTCGTTCGGTGCCGGGCTGCTTCAGTACGCGGCCCAGGATTTGAGCTGGTTCTCGCTCCTTCCCGGGCTCCTCGGCGTCTCGTTGCTCGTGCCCGCCGTGCTCGGGCTGCTTCCCCGGGGGACCTATCGGGCCGCGCGCGGGCTGCCTTCCGTCGTCCTGTTGCGCGGGGTCGCCGCTGGGGCGTTCATCTCTGCCGAGTCCTTCATCCCGCTGATGCTCGTCACGCAGCGGGGGCTGTCGCCGACGCTGGCCGGGTTCTCGCTCGCGGCGGGCGGCGTCACGTGGGCGCTGGGGTCGTCCGTGCAGGCACGGGCGCGGATGGAGCCGTATCGGGAGCGGCTGATGACGGTCGGGATGGTCGTCGTCGCCGCCTCCATCGCAGCAGCGCCCGCCGTGCTGATCGACGCCGTGCCGGTGTGGACCCTCGCGGTCGTGTGGGCGTTCGGGTGCTTCGGGATGGGGCTCGTCATCGCCAGTACCAGCGTGCTGCTGCTTCAGCTCTCCGCCCCCGAGGAGGCCGGCACCAACTCCGCAGCCCTGCAGATCTCCGACGGGCTCTCCAACGTGGTGCTGCTGGCCGGCGGGGGTGCGGCCTTCGCCGCGCTGGGCGGGGGAACGGTGGCTCATGCCTCCGCCGCGTCCGGCGGCGGCTCCCATCCGGGTGCCTTCGCCGCGGTGTTTCTGCCGATGGCGGGGGTGGCGTTGGTGGGGGCTTGGGTGACTACGCGGGTGCGGGCCACTCCATCTTGAGTGGTACCAGTCTGGCCCCATCGAGTGGTACCGTTTTGGTATGGCTATGAACCTGCGTCTTCGCGACGACCAGACGGAAGCTCTGAAGCTGCGCGCCGAGGAGGAGGGGACGAGTATGCACGCCATATTGCTGAAGGCTGTGGACGACTACCTCTCCAGGACGGCCCACGAGGCGCTGGTCCGTAAAGCCGCCAAGGAGCAGACCGTCAAGTGGGCCGAACTGCTGGAGCGGCTCAAGTGACATACGTCTATCTGTCGGCCGAGGACGTTCTGGACATCGCCGGACTCGCTGTCGATGATCAGCAAGTTGTCGTCCGAGACGCCGGTCTGCTGGAGTCGGCCGTGCATCGTCCCTCGGCTGCGATGTTCGGGCAGGAGGCGTACTCCGACCTGTTCGACAAGGCGGCGGCCCTCCTGCAGTCGCTCGCTGTCAATCACCCCTTCGTCGACGGCAACAAGCGCACGGCGTGGACCTCCTGCGTCGTCTTTCTGGCGCTGAACGATGTCCAGCTGCGGCCGGACATCGATGTCGCCGAACGTCTGGTGATCGCGGTGGCCACCGGCAGTGTGGACGAGGTCAAGGCCATCTCCGAGGTGCTGCGAGACCTGGCCGAGCCGTCGGTGTGAGCTGAGTCCCATCCCCGGGTCGCCCCGCGTCGTACGCACGTTGACAGCCCCGGGCCGCCGGTAGGGTGGCCCGGTTGTCATACGTAGCCGTAGCCCCAGTCGTCGCTGTGGTTACAGCCGTCGCCAGAGCCGCCCGACCCAGCACCCCCGGAGACCGTGACTACCACCGCCGCCAGCGCATCCCCCGGTACCGCCCATCACCTCTCGCCCGCCTTCCCCGGCCGTGCCCCCTGGGGCACCGCCAGCAAGCTGCGGGCCTGGCAGCAGAAGGCCATGGAGAGGTACCTCAAGGAGCAGCCGCGTGACTTTCTCGCCGTCGCCACTCCCGGCGCCGGCAAGACGACGTTCGCGCTGACGCTCGCCTCCTGGCTGCTGCACCACCACGTCGTGCAGCAGGTGACCGTGGTCGCACCCACCGAGCATCTGAAGAAGCAGTGGGCCGAGGCGGCGGCGCGGATAGGGATCAAGCTCGACCCCGAGTACAGCGCCGGGCCGCTCAGCAAGGAGTACCACGGCGTCGCCGTCACGTATGCGGGTGTCGGCGTGCGGCCGATGCTGCATCGCAATCGCTCCGAGCAGCGCAAGACGCTCGTCATCCTCGACGAGATCCACCACGCCGGTGACTCGAAGTCCTGGGGTGAGGCCTGTCTTGAGGCCTTCGAGCCCGCCACCCGGCGACTCGCGCTCACCGGTACGCCGTTCCGCTCCGACACCAACCCCATTCCCTTCGTCACGTACGAAGAAGGGAACGACGGGATCCGGCGGTCCTCAGCCGACTACACCTACGGGTACGGGAACGCGCTGGCCGACCATGTCGTGCGGCCGGTCATCTTCCTCTCCTACAGCGGGCAGATGCGGTGGCGTACCAAGGCGGGGGACGAGATCGCCGCCCGGCTCGGCGAGCCGATGACCAAGGACGCCGTCTCGCAGGCCTGGCGTACCGCGCTCGACCCGCGTGGTGAGTGGATGCCCAGCGTGCTGCGCGCCGCCGACAAGCGGCTGACCGAGGTGCGCAAGGGCATCCCGGACGCCGGGGCGCTCGTCATCGCCACCGACCAGGAGTCCGCCCGCGCCTACGCCAAGCTGATCCGGGACATCACGGGGACCAGGGCGACCGTCGTCCTCTCCGACGACACCGGTGCCTCCAACCGCATCGACGAGTTCGCCAACAACGACTCCCGCTGGATGGTCGCCGTCCGCATGGTGTCCGAGGGCGTCGACGTGCCCCGGCTGGCGGTCGGCGTCTATGCCACGACCATTTCCACCCCTCTCTTCTTCGCCCAGGCAGTCGGGCGCTTCGTGCGCTCCCGGCGGCGCGGTGAGACCGCCTCCGTGTTCCTGCCGACCGTCCCCGACCTCCTCACCTTCGCCAACGAGATGGAGGTCGAGCGCGACCACGCCCTCGACAAGCCCAAGAAACAGGGCGAGGAGGACCCGTACGCCGAATCCGAGAAGGAGATGGAGGAGGCGAACCGGGAGGAGGACGAGGACACCGGCGAGCAGGAGCAGTTCTCCTTCGAGGCGCTGGAGTCCGACGCTGTCTTCGACCGGGTGCTGTACGACGGTGCCGAGTTCGGCATGCAGGCGCACCCCGGGAGCGAGGAGGAGCAGGACTACCTCGGGATTCCGGGGCTGCTGGAGCCGGACCAGGTGCAGATGCTGCTGCAGAAGCGGCAGGCCCGGCAGATCGCGCACAGCCGCAAGAAGCCCGACGACGAGGCCGATCTCCTCGAACTGCCCGCCGAACGGCGGCCCGTGGTCTCCCACAAGGAGATGTTGGAGCTGAGGAAGCAGCTCAACACCATGGTCGGCGCGTACGTCCATCAGACCGGCAAGCCGCACGGGGTGATCCACACCGAGCTGCGGCGCGCCTGCGGCGGGCCCCCGAGCGCCGAGGCGACCGCCGGACAGTTGCGACAGCGCATCGCCAAGGTGCAGGAGTGGGCCACCCGGATGCGGTGATCGCCTCACAGTCGACCGGCATGTCCGGTGAGGGGCGTGTGCGGCCATGCACACGCCGTGCATATCGGGAGGAAGCGCAGTAGTCCGTACCGCGGAGTGACCGGATTCTGGACGTAGCCTTCCGCTGAGCGAACCGCCTTCGCTACTGTCCCCGCAACGCACACGCCCCGTGGCAGCGACGCCGCGGAGCGCAGTCGTGAAGCGACAGTGTCCGGGACAGCCCTGGGCCGCCGCCGATCGGCCGCCTCTGACGCGCGTCGCCCACGGGACCGGCGACGCACCCGCCGCCAGGGAGCTGCCGACCTCACCACGTGAAGGAGTGGGCGTCGTGACCGCGGAGACCTCCCAGACGCTCGACCGGGGACTGCGCGTCCTCAAGCTGCTCGCCGACACCGACCACGGTCTGACCGTCACCGAACTGTCGACCCGGCTCGGCGTGAACCGGACCGTCGTGTACCGCCTGCTGGCCACCCTGGAGCAGCACGCGCTCGTACGCCGTGATCTGGGCGGCCGGGCGAGGGTGGGGCTGGGAGTGCTGAGGCTGGGGCGTCAGGTGCACCCGCTCGTACGGGAGGCAGCGCTGCCCGCGCTCAGGTCGCTGGCCGAGGACATAGGCGCCACCGCCCATCTGACCCTGGTCGACGGGACGGAGGCGCTCGCCGTGGCCGTCGTCGAGCCGACCTGGACCGACTACCACGTGGCCTACCGGGCCGGTTTCCGCCACCCCCTGGAGCGCGGCGCGGCCGGCAAGGCCATCCTTTCCGCCCGGCAGCAGCCTCCCACCGACCCCGGATACACCCTCACGCACGGGGAGTTGGAGGCCGGCGCGAGCGGGGCCGCGGCTCCGCTGATCGGTGTGACGGGGGTCGAGGGGAGCGTCGGGGTCGTGATGCTCGCCGACGCGGTGCCCGAGCGGGTCGGGCCGCGGGTCATGGACGCGGCCCGGGAAGTGTCCGAGGCACTGCGCTGACGGGCGGGCCCTCGCGAACCCGGGGCCGGGGCAGCCGCCCCCGGGCGGAAGCGGCCCCCGCGTTAGATTGACCTCGTGCTCTCTCGCCTCACGCGCCCCCGGGCCGTCGCCGTCTGTGCCCTGCCCGTCGTGGCCCTCCTCGCCACGGCCGTGTTCGCGCCGCTGCCGTTCGCCGTGGCGCAGCCCGGTATGACGGCGAACGTGCTCGGCGAGAATGACGGCGACGCGGTCATCACGATCACCGGCGCGACGCCCCGCGAGACGCGCGGCGAACTGAGGATGACGACCATCGAGGCGACCGGCCCGGACACCCACGTGAGCCTCGGCGACGTGCTCGACGGCTGGTTCCGTACCGACCAGGCCGTGATGCCGCGCGACTCGGTCTACCCGAGCGGCAACAGCACCAAGGAGATCGAGGAGCACAACGCGGCCGAGATGAAGGAGTCGCAGGACGCGGCGGCCGAGGCGGCCCTGAAGTACCTGGACGAGGACTCCGGCAAGATCAAGGTCAGCCTCAAGCTCTCCGACGTCGGCGGCCCCAGCGCGGGACTCCTCTTCTCCCTCGGCATCGTCGACAAGCTGGACGGTGACGGCAAGGGCGGTGACCTGACCGGTGGTCGCACCATCGCCGGTACGGGGACGATCGACGCGGACGGCACGGTCGGCGCGGTGGGGGGCGTGGCCCTGAAGACGCAGGCCGCGCGGCGGGACGGGGCGACCGTCTTCCTGGTGCCCAGGGCGGAGTGCTCGGACGCGGAGTCGGTGCTTCCGAAGGGGCTGCGGTTGATTCCGGTCACCTCGCTCAAGGGGGCGATCGGGGCGTTGGTGGCCTTGGAGACGGGGCGGGGGGCTGTGCCGAGTTGCTAGTGGCCGAGCCGCCAGTGGCCTGGCGGCCAGTGCTCGCAGTTGTTCGCCTGCGAGCCGGTGGGGGCTTGCCGCGTAGTTCCCCGCGCTCCTGAAAGACCCCGCTCCTGAAAGCCTCCCCCCGGGCCCCGTCTCACCTCACTTCACCTCACCTCACTTGACCAACTTCCAGTCCTGCGAGCCGTCCGTCGCCGCGTTCTGCAAGGTCAGAGGCGCCCCGGCCGTCGCGCCGGTCAGGTACAGGTTCGTGTTCTTGAGCGACTGGAGCTTGTAGAAGCCGCCGTCCGTCTTGATCAGGTTCCAGCTGCCCGTGGCGCTGTTGTCGACCCACTGGCCGATGCGCTGGCCGACCGTCGCGTTGCCGGTCCAGATGGAGGCCGCGCGACCGCCGGACCTGTTCAGCAGGGTCGTGCCGCCGTTCGGCTCGGTCACCACGTGCCAGGACTGGGTGTCGGGGTTCGCCGCCGCCCCGGCGTCCTCAAGGGTCACGTCGGGTACGTCCCCGTTGCCCAGGTTGGCGTCGTTGGTCCTGTTGCCGGTGCCGATCACCTGTCCGGTCTTCCGGTTCAGCAGCCGGTAGTACGTGCCGGACGACTCGCCGAGGTCGACCTCGGCGAAGGCGATCGTGGAGGTGCCCTGGTTGTTGAGGATCGCGACGCGTCCGGTGCTGTCGACGTACTGCAGGTTGCGGCTGTAGCCGGCCGGCGAGGTCGTCTGGTACTCCGTCCACACCCCGTCGCTGCGCCCGCTCTCGTTGACCCAGACGTCGCCGCTGTTCGAGGCGTTGTACACCAGGCGCCCGTCGGGGATCCGGATGAGGACCGGGCTGCCGCCGCCCGAGAGCGGCCGGGAACCGGATACGACCGGCAGCGAGCCGACGGACATGCCTGTCTGGCTCCCGCGGAAGAACTTCAGCGGGCTGTCGGCGATCACATACCGGGTGTTGGCCCCGCCGCCCCAGTACTCGAAGGTGAGCAGCCATCTGCCGTCCGTCGTGGGGACGACGTTGGTCATGCCCGGCCGTCCGCCGCCGATCTCCGTCTTGCCGCCGCCCATGTCCTGGGCGGCCCCGGCTACGTCGACGACCGGGTCGCTCCACTTGGCGGCACTGCCGTCCCAGGTCCGGTGGGCGAGGATCTGGCCGTGCGAGTCGGTGGCCGTGTCGTTGGCGGGGTCGAGGACCGGGACACCGGTGGCCGGGTCGAAGCCGGTGTAGTCGTTCTCGTCGGAGTAGAAGCAGACCAGCTTGCCGTCGTAGACCATCAGGTACGGCTCCCAGAGGGGGTCCACCTGCCGGTACGTGTTCGCCGCCGCGATGTTCCGGCCGACCGCGCCCGCGCTCCCGCCCTGCCAGCCGGCGGTCGCGATGACGTTGACGACCTTCCAGCTCCTGCCCTCGTCGACACTGGAGTACAGGGCGATCGCCAGGTCCTTGCGGTCACCGTCGTTGTTCGGCGTCCAGTTCGGGTCGGCGGCCTTGTGCTCCTTGTAGTAGTAGTCGTCGCCCGACACCACACTGGCCAGCAGCAGGGTGCCCTTCTTGAGCGCCCCGACCTTCTGCGGAAGGACGTAGAGGTACGGGTTGGTCCAGTTGCTCGTGTACTTGGCGTACCTGGGGTCCGTGGAGAGGTACGCCGGAGCCTTGACCTCGGACAGCGGCTGCCAGCTCGTTCCTTCGTCGTCGCTCTTGTAGACCGGGAGGGTCTGGCCGTCGGCGCTGCCCGACTTCGTCACCACGGTGGACTTCTCGAACGACGCGACCAGCCGCCCGCCGGGCAGCTCCGCCGACTTCGGGTAGACCGCGCAGTTGCCCCGGCCCTTCAGACACGGCTCGTCGCCGAGCTGGTAGAGGATCCCGCCGGTCGGGTTGTAGGCCTGCGCACTGGCCATGGGCACCGCCAGCAGCGCGCCTGCCGCGACGAGACTCCCCAGCACCTTCGCCGGCTTTCGTCTAGTCTGCCTTCTCCGCATTACCCCTCCGGTCGCTCTGTTCCGAGTCCACGCATGACTGCGTAGTCAGGCCCGGAGTCTGTGGCTCGGATCAAGCCGACGTCAATACTTGTGTCGCTGCTGTTGCACGCCGTTTCCTGTGGATTACGGTGATCATTGACCATTCACGGGGTCGAGCCGCACACTGATCCCAACAGATTTCTGACAGCGCAGTCTTGGCGAAAACGGGGGAGAGGCTTCGGTGGCCGGTACGGGTACCCACGGTCGGGACGGCGTTTCGCGGCCACCGGCGACGAGCAGCGATGTCGCTCGGCTCGCCGGTGTCTCCCAGAAGACGGTCTCGCGTGTGATGAACAACGAGCCGTACGTCCGTGAAGAGCTCCGGACGCGTGTCCTGCGGGCGGCCCAGCAACTCGGGTACCGCCCCAACGGCGCGGCGCGCAGCCTCACTTCGGGCCGGAGCCGGCGCCTCGGTGTGATCTCCCTCGGCGCCCGCCTCTACGGGCCCATGACCATGCTCGTCGCCATAGAGCGCTCGGCGCGCCGGCTCGGCTACTCGGTCAGCGTCGCCCACACCACCGAAGACGACGAACACAGCACCGCCGAGGCCATCGACAGCCTCCTCGAACAGGGCGTCGACGGCATCGTGCTGTCGGAGGCGATCGACGAGGGGAGTCCCGTCAAGGTCTGGCTGGACGTCCCCATCCTCACCATCGGCCGCTTTCCCGGTCTGGTCGCGGCCCGGCGGATCCGTTCGGCGGAGAAGTCGGACCGCAGCGGGTATGTGGCGACCCGGCACCTCATCGATCTGGGGCACACCGAGATCCGGCATGTCTCGGGCCCCGGTCAGTGGTGGGCGTCCCGCGACCGTGCGGAGGGCTGGCGGTCCGCGCTGGCCGAGGCGGGCCTGCCCGTGGCCGAGCCCGTCGAGGGCGACTGGTCCTGCGCGAGCGGTTACGAGGCGGGCCTGCGACTGGCGGACGACGAGGCGATGACCGCGGTCTTCGTGGCCAATGACGACATGGCGATCGGCCTGGTCAGGGCGTTGCACGAGCGGGGCCGCCGCGTTCCGGACGAGGTGAGCGTCGTCGGGATGGACGACATCCCGGCCGCCCGTTTCCAGCAGCCCGCGCTGACCACGGTGGCGCAGGACTTCGACTCGGTGGCCACCGAGGGCATCGGCCTGCTGGTCGACGAGATCACGAACCCCGGCTCGACGGAACGCGTCCTGCACGAGGTGGATCCGCCGCTGGTCGTACGGGAGTCCAGCGGGCCTCCGCCCGAGAGGCGCTAGGCCTCAGGCGATCCGCGGCTTCGGCGGCACGGAGGCCAGCCGCAGGCCGACCTCTACGAGGGTCCAGCCGACGCGGGTGCGGAGGTCCTGCGGGGGCTGCTTGGCGGCGAGGGCGAGTCGGTGGGCGTCGGCCTCGGCACGGAGGTCGGCGGCGCGGAGGTGGTGGAGGGTGAGGTAGGGCTCGGGGTTCATCGGCGGTGACCTCTCAGTCCGTCTTGACGGGGAACAGATGGGTGTGAACGCGCACTTGCTCTGCCTCGGGGGTGTCCTCGGCGACGACGACGCCGCGGTATCCCTCGATCAGTTCATGCATCTTGCGGACGAGCTCTTCGGCGAGGTCGGGTGTCAGCCGTAGCGTCGCGTTGCTCATGTCGGAGCCGCGCGACCAGGCCTCGGGCCAGTCGTCCCGGGTGCCGAGCCAGGTGGACAGCTCGCGGGTGTGGCTGTTCGCGATCTCGTGCAGGTACAGCTCCGTCGCTCCGCGCAGTTCGGGGTCGGCGTCCTTGAACTGGCCGCTGTCGAAGTACAGGCCATCGGCGACCGCCTTCCACCACCGCTCCCGCCCCTTGCCGTGCTCCGGCGCGTCCTCGACGAAGCCGTGCGCGGCGAGCTGGCGCAGGTGATAGCTGGTCGCCCCACTGGACTCCCCGAGCTTCTCGGCCAGTTGGGACGCAGTCGCCGGACCGCGCAGACGCAGGGAGTCCAGCAACTGCATGCGCAGCGGGTGGGCGAGGCCGCGCAGTGAGCGGGCATCAAGGTGGCGAACCTTGCGTTCTTCGTGCTCCGTCATGCATACAAAGATAGCCTTGCAAAGAAACCCTTGCAAGTACTTCTTTGCAACGCCCTCTTTGTATCCCCTGCTTCACGAACCCTTCCGACCGCATCCAGTCCCGCGCCACCGTGTTCGTCAGCCTCGCTGTCACCGGGGCGAGGATCTCCCTGATCGCCGGCCACCTCTTCAGGCCCCAAGTTCGCCTTGGTTCACGGCCAGGGCGTTCGTGTTGTTCGGGGCGAACGGGGACAGCCATGTCAGTCCGCTCCCCAGGTCTCCGTCTCCAGCCCCCGTGGCCGCAGCAGCAGTTCGGCCAGTGAGGCCAGCCAGTCCACCAGCAGCGCCAGTACGACGGTCAGGACCGAGCCCAGCATCAGCACCGGCATCCGCTGGTTGGTGATCCCGGTAGTGATCAGCACCCCCAGTCCACCGCCCCCGCCGAACGCTGCCAGCGTCGCCGTGCCCACGTTCAGCACCAGCGCCGTACGCACGCCCGCGAGGATCAGCGGTACCGCCAGCGGGAGTTCGACCCGGGCCAGCACCTCCGTCGACGACATGCCGATGCCCCGCGCGGCCTCCAGGAGAGCCGGGTCGTTGGCCTTCAGGCCGGCGATCGTGTTCGACAGGACGGGCAGGACCGCGTACGCCACGATGCCGATCAGGGCCGCCTTCCGGCCGGTGCCCAGCCAGATCACCAGCAGCGCCAGCAGACCGATCGCCGGGGTCGCCTGCCCTATGGCGACGACCGCCATCGCCACCGGGGCCACTCTGCGAAGAGCCCTGCGCGTCAGCAGCACGCCCAGCGGGATCGCGAGGACGAGTACGAAGAACGTCGAGATCGCCGTCAGCTCTACATGCTGCCGAAGGGCCTTCGACACCTGCCCGTTCGACAGCGCGTTCTCGGAGATCGCGTCCAGATCGGCCTGCCGGAACCACAGCCAGGTGGCGAACAGCACGAGGACAAGGAAGCTGGGCAGAAGCGTAAGCCGCTGCCAACCGAGCCTGGCAGTAGGGGACTTGGTGGCAGAAGCCGCAGCCCCGCCGGTCCCGGTCCTGTTCTCCGCATCCGCATCCGCATCCGCATCCGCATCGGCGTCGACCGTCGTAGTCGTCACGCCCGCACATCCCTCTCCGTCCGCATTCCGCACGCGGGCGAGGTTGAGCCGCTTCACTGCCGCCACCGCCCTCGTGCCCACGAACCCGGACACGAAAGGTCTTCGGCGGGGTGGTAGTTGCTCGCCGAGGAGACACGGATCGCCCTCGGAATCGTCAGCCGGCCGACGACCACGTACGCCGCGTCGAACAGCAGCGCCAGCACCATGATCCCCAGCGTGCCCGCGAGGACCTGGTTCGGGGCGTTCCTGCTGCCCGGCGACGCGATGCCACGGAAGATCTCATTGCCCAGCCCCGGACCGGAGGCGTAGGCGGCGATGGCCGCGATGCCCATGAGTATCTGCGTCGAGACCCGGATACCGGTCAGGATCGGCGGCCACGCCAGCGGCAGCTCCACCCGGGCCAGCCGTGCCACCCGGGACATCCCGATGTCCTTCCCCGCGTCCACCAGGGACGGGTCGACACCGCGCAGGCCCACGATCGCGTTGCGCACGATCGGGAGGAGGCCGTAGAGGGTGAGGGTGACGACCGTGGGCGGCCCACCCAGGCCCACCACCGGGATCAGCAGGCCGATCATCGCGAGCGAGGGGATCGTCAGGATCGTCGACGTGGCAGTGGTGGCCAGATTCCCCGCCCACTCGCTCCGGTAGGTGACGGCACCGAGTGCCACCCCGAGGACGGTCGCCAGGACCACGCACTGGAAGACGGCACCGGCGTGCTGGAACGCGTCGGTCAGCAGCTGCTGATGGCGGTTTCCGAGGTACTCCCAGAAGCTCACCGCCACCACCCTCAGCCCGTTCCGGTTCACCCGCCCGGTTCACCCGTATCGGTTCAGTCGCCGTGCTCCGAGGCCGCCTGCTCCACCAGCGGGATGATCCGCAGCGGAACGGGGTTCTCCATGACGATCGCCGTGGCGGCCCGGTCGATGCCATCAAAACCGACGACCCGGTCGATCACCCGCTGGAGATCGGCGTTCGAGCGGGCCACGAGCCGGCACAGCATGTCCCCGCTGCCGGTGGTCGTGTGCAGCTCCAGCACCTCCGGTACGGACGCCAAGTGGGCCCGTACGTCCGGCCCTTGCCCCTGCCGGATCTGGAGTGTCGCGAAGGCGGTGACCGGATAGCCGAGGGCCGCCGGGTCCACCTGCGGCCCGAACCCCCGGATGACGCCATTCGACTGAAGCCGGTCCAGGCGCGCCTGCGCCGTCCCTCGTGCCACTCCGAGCCGCCGGGACATCTCCAGTACGCCGATCCGCGGCTCCCGCGCGAGCAGCACGATGATCCGCCCGTCCAGCTCGTCGATCGCCACAGCAGCCTCCCCGATGGGATGGTCATCCTGTACAGAAAGCCCGTACATCCCTGCCCACAGCTGAGCAGAATGTCCAGCTCTCGCGCAAACTGTTGCGCATCTTGCCGTGACGGGACCAGGCTGCGAGCATGACGCAGACCACACACCACACTCCCGACACCGCCCGGCAGGCAGATCCCTTCCCGGTCAAGGGAATGGACGCGGTCGTCTTCGCCGTGGGCAACGCCAAACAGGCGGCGCACTACTACTCCACGGCCTTCGGCATGCGGCTCGTCGCCTACTCCGGACCGGAGACGGGCAGCCGCGAGACGGCGTCGTACGTCCTGGAGAACGGCTCCGCCCGGTTCGTGTTCACCTCCGTCGTCAAGCCGGCCACCACCTGGGGCCACTTCCTGGCCGCACATGTGGCCGAGCACGGCGACGGCGTCGTCGACCTCGCCATCGAGGTCCCGGACGCCCGTGCCGCCTACGAGTACGCCGTCGGACACGGCGCCCGCTCGCTGGCCGAGCCGTACGAGCTGAAGGACGATCACGGCACGGTCGTCCTCGCCGTGATCGCCACGTACGGCCAGACCCGCCACACCCTTGTCGAGCGGGTCGGGTACGACGGCCCGTACCTCCCGGGATTCGTCGCCGCGGCCCCGATCGTCGAACCGCCCGCCAAGCGCACCTTCCAGGCGATCGACCACTGCGTGGGCAACGTCGAACTCGGCCACATGAACGAGTGGGTCGGCTTCTACAACAAGGTCATGGGCTTCACGAACATGAAGGAGTTCGTGGGCGACGACATCGCCACCGAGTACAGCGCGCTGATGTCGAAAGTCGTCGCCGACGGGACCCTCAAGGTCAAGTTCCCGATCAACGAGCCGGCCATCGCCAAGAAGAAGTCCCAGATCGACGAGTACCTGGAGTTCTACGGCGGCGCGGGCGTCCAGCACATCGCCCTCAACTCGGGCGACATCGTCGAGACCGTACGGACCATGCGGGCGGCCGGGGTCCAGTTCCTCGACACACCCGACTCGTACTACGACACCCTGGGGGAGTGGGCCGGCGACACCCGCGTCCCCGTCGAGACCCTCCGCGAGCTGAAGATCCTCGTCGACCGCGACGAGGACGGCTACCTGCTCCAGATCTTCACCAAGCCGGTCCAGGACCGTCCGACCGTCTTCTTCGAGATCATCGAACGGCACGGCTCGATGGGCTTCGGCAAGGGCAACTTCAAGGCCCTCTTCGAGGCGATCGAACGGGAGCAGGACAAGCGCGGCAACCTGTAACCGGTCTGCCCGTGCGGTCAGTTGGGCGATCCCGACGCTTCGGGCTCGCCCAGCGCCGCCAACGCCTCCTTCGCCGCCGGTACGCCAACCGGCGAGAAGTACGGGTTGATCCGCAGCGCCTCCTCCAGGTGCCGGCGCGCGGGACCCGTCAGCCCCAACTCCCGCTCGATCATGCCCCGGTGGTACACGTACAGAGCACTGCGCACCTCGGCGCCGTGCTCCTTGTCGGTCGTCCGCTTCGCCCAGGCGAGCGCCTCCTCGCTCCGGCCCGCCCGGTGCATCGCCCAGCCCAGCGCGTCCGCGACATCGAGCCCCGGCTGACGCGCCCACTCCGCGCGCAGCCGCCGTACTGCCGATCCCGCGTCCCCGTGATCCGCCTCGAACCGCCCGAGCAGCAACTCGCCGTCCACGCCACCGGCTTGCTCCTTCACCACCCGTGCCCGCAGCGCCGCGTACTGCGCCTGCGCATCCTCGGACCGGCCCAGGGAGTCGTACAACTCGCCCAGTTCCAGCGCGTACTGAGGCGACGGCCGCTCGGCCAGCGCCGCCCGGTACGCGCTCTGTGCCTCCCGTGCACGGCCCAGCGCGGCCAACGCCCGCCCCTCACCCGCCCGCGCGGACGACAGCCCGGGGTCGAGCCGCAGCGCAGCCTCGAAGTGCCGCAGCGCGTCGGCCGGTTCGCCGCGTTCCCACGCCAACTCGCCCGCCCGGTACTGCCATTCGGCCTCCTCGGCCGGGGTCGCGGCCCGCGCCGCCGCGTCCGCGAGCGCCGCCTGCGCGTCCTCGCGCCACCCCCGGTCCCGGTACACGCCCGCAGCGTGCGCCATCACCGCCGCCCCGGAACGCAGCCCCTGCAGCTGCTCCAGAGTCCGCCGGACCGCCTTGTAGTCACCCAGGCCCGTGTACGCGTCGAGCAGCGGCGGGTACGACGTCCAGCGCTTCGGCGCCTGACGCAGCGCCGCCTCCCCCCACTCCCGGGCGGCCGGGAAATCACGGCGCGCGTTCGCCAGCGCGGCCATACCCACGAGCCCCTCGGCGTTCCGGGCCCCGTTCGCCGGCCGCACCTTCAGCGACGTACGCAGCGCCCGCTCCGCCCGGGGGAAGTCGGCGGCGTCCCCCGTCCGCCGACCGCGCTCCACATAGGCCGAGCCGAGCTGCGCCCAGGCCTGCCCGTCACGCGCATGGGTGCGTACGAACGCCTCACGGTCACCGATGAACGCCGCCAGGTCGGGCAGCGCGGCGGGCACCCCGCCGGTCACCGCCAGTTCCGCCCGGGCCGCCGGACCCGGCGCCGGTGCGGGCGCCGCGGCCGGGCGGTCCGGGGGCAACAGCATCAGCGCGCCGCCGAGTACCGCACACCCCGCGAGTGCGGCGATCAACGGGCGCGGAAGGACATGTACACGACCACGGCCACGGACTCTCTCCATCTCCATGGCGCTCACTGTGCGTCAATACGACGACCGGATTCCCGTACCGAAAGCGCCTCGCAGACGGGGTTCACACCGATGGCCCCGGGTGCGACGCTGTGATCATGAGCCGTATCCAAGCCGCACCCGACGAAGCCCAGGGCAACCTCACGGACCGGCTGCTCGCGGAGCTGCCGGCCGAGGCGGTGCTCACCGATCCGGACGTCACGTCCGCCTACGCCAACGACATGGCGAGCTTCTGCGAGGCCGGGACCCCGGCCGTGGTCGTTCTGCCGCGCACGGTCGAACAGGTCCAGCACGTCATGCGCATCGCCACCGAACTGCGCGTCCCGGTCGTCCCGCAGGGCGCCCGTACCGGACTGTCGGGCGCGGCCAACGCGTCCGAGGGCTGCATCGTGCTGTCGCTGGTGAAGATGGACCGGATCCTGGAGATCAGCCCGGTCGACCGCGTCGCCGTCGTCGAGCCCGGCGTCATCAACGCCACGCTCTCCCGCGCGGTCAACGAACACGGTCTGTACTACCCCCCGGATCCCAGCAGCTGGGAGATGTGCACGATCGGCGGCAACATCGGCACCGCGTCGGGCGGGCTGTGCTGCGTGAAGTACGGCGTCACGGCCGAGTACGTACTGGGCCTGGACGTGGTGCTGGCCGACGGGCGCCTCATGTCCACCGGGCGGCGGACCGCGAAGGGCGTCGCCGGATACGACCTCACCCGCCTGTTCGTCGGCTCGGAGGGCTCGCTCGGCATCGTCGTACGGGCGGTGCTCGCACTGAAGCCGCAGCCGCCCCAGCAGCTCGTGCTGGCCGCCGAGTTCGCGTCGGCCGCCGCCGCGTGCGACGCCGTGTGCCGGATCATGGAGGGCGGTCATGTGCCGTCCCTCCTCGAACTGATGGACCGTACGACCGTCAAGGCCGTCAACGACCTGGCCAACATGGGACTGCCCGAGACCACCGAGGCCCTGCTCCTCTGCGCCTTCGACACCCACGACCCCGCCGCAGACCTGGCCGCCGTGGGCGCCCTCTGCGAGGCGGCCGGGGCCACCCAGGTCGTCCCCGCCGACGACGCCGCCGAGTCCGAACTCCTCCTCCAGGCACGGCGGCTGTGCCTCGTCGCGCTCGAAGCGGTCAAGGGCACGACGATGATCGACGACGTGTGCGTACCCAGGTCGCGCCTCGGTGAGCTGCTGGAAGGGGTCGAGCGCATCGCCGAGAAGTACCAGCTGACCATCGGGGTGTGCGCCCACGCCGGCGACGGCAACACCCACCCCACGGTCTGCTTCGACGCCCAGGACGCCGACGAGTCCCGGCGGGCCCGCGAGTCCTTCGACGAGATCATGGCCCTCGGCCTGGAACTCGACGGCACGATCACCGGCGAGCACGGCGTCGGCATCCTCAAGAAGGAGTGGCTCGCGCGCGAGCTGGGCCCGGTGGGCGTGGAGATGCAACGCGCGGTCAAGGCGGCCTTCGACCCTCTCGGCCTCCTGAACCCGGGCAAACTGTTCTGAACCACTTGAGGTGGGCGTCATCCCTATCCCTCCCCGTCCTGCGACTCGTCCGAGGGCCACGGGTCGCGAAGCCACAGCTCGTCGTAACAGCCAGGGGTGGGTGCGAGCAGCTCGGCCAGGCCGTCGTCGATGCCGAGCTGCTCGGCCTCAGAGCCCGGGGGGACCGCCCGGAGGGTGCGCTCCAGCCACGCCGACACCTGAGCGGTGGGCGCCTCCAGCAGGGCGTCTCCGTCGGGTGAGCTCAGCGCCATCAGGATGACGCTGCGCCCGTCGACCTTCGTCGGCCACACCCGGACGTCACCGTGCCCGCACGGCCGGAACACCCCCTCGACCAGGAGTTCACGGGCGAACGTCCAGTTCACCGGGTTCTCGGAGCTGATGTGGAAGGCGATGTGGACGGCGAACGGATCGTTGGTCCGGTAGGTGAGGCGGGCGGGGACGGGAATGCTCCGCTCCGGCGACAGGATGAGTTTCAGCTCCAGTTCCCGTTCCACCACGGTGTTCATGGCGTGACTCATGACGGGCACTTCCTCTCGTTTCAGGGGCCCGCATCGGGCCCGTACGAGGAGAGAGCGCGGGGAGGCGTCAGCATTACGCGGGTTCCGAGAGGTTTTTCGGAGAAGTTTTTTGCGAACGGTGTCGCAGCCGTCGCGACAGATGGCAGAAGCTGTCACGAAGGGAGTAGGTAGCGCGGGAGGGGCATCGGCGCATGCGCCGGTCTGATAGATGTGGGGCACCCCAAATGACCCCCGAGCAGATACGGGACGACGGACATGAGCGCCCCAACCCCGGCCCCCGGTGACGACAGGCCCCGCGAAGGGTTTTACCCGGACCCGTCCATTCCTGGATATGTCCGGTTCTGGAACGGCACCGCCTGGGTGCCGGGCACCAGCCGCCCGGCGCAGTCCGACGGCGCGCCCGCCGCGGCGCGGGTCGAGGAGACCGGGCCGCACTTCTTCGACGAGGAACCGCACTCGCCGGGCGCCGAGCCGCGCCGGGCGACCCCGGCCGAGGCCCAGCACGGCAGCCGGCCCGAACCGGCGTCCGCGTGGGGCGCCGACCGCTCCCATCAGTCCGGGTTCGGCGGCGACCGGGACCGCCATGTCTCCTGGGGCTTCCCGGCGCCGGCCGCCTCCCCGAGGACCGCCGACCCCAGAGCTGTGAACGAGCCCCCGGTCCAGCCGGACGGGCGGTCGGCCCGTACGGACGGTTCGGCGACGATCCCGCCGATGGAGCCGGACGCCGGTGACATGCCCGAGTCGGGCACGTTCGTGTTCCGCCGGCCCACCCCGGGACCGGCCGCAGCCGGCGCCGAGGGAGGCGTCCCCGGCACCCGTGGCCCCGCGCCTTCCGAGGGCACCATGACCTTCCGTGCGCTCTCCCCGCGCACGGAGCGCGAAGGCGGGGCGGGCGGCGCGCAGCCGGGGAGCGCGGGCTCGCCGGAGGGCGCGCAGGGCCCGGTCACGGCACCCGCGCCCGCACCCTCGCCCGGAAACGGCCGCGGCTTCGGCGCCGGAAAGGCCGCGGCGGCCCGCGCGTCGGCGGCCCAGGGCGCGAATCCGGCCCTGCTGCCCACGACCCCGGCCGTCCCCCAGCAGAACACGCCCGGCGCCGGAGCGGCCATGGCCCCCGGCAGCGGCGGCGGCCAGCCCTCCTGGGCCATGCAGGCACCCCGCCCGGGCGGACCCGAGGAGGGCGGGGAACGGCGCCTCGCGCCCTGGAAGCCGCCCGTCGAGGACGTGTTCCAGGCCGCCGCCCGCAGACAGGCGTCGGCCCGTCCGGCGGGCCTCGGCAAGCGGCTGTTCGCGCGGCTCGTGGACACCCTGGTCGTCGGCGCACTCACCGCCGCGGCAGCCGTGCCGCTGGGCACCATGGCCGTCGACCACATCACGGAGAAGATCGACGCGGCCAAGCTCTCCGGCGAGACCGTGACCGTGTGGCTGCTGGACGGCACGACCGGGCTGTATCTGGGCATCGTGCTGGCCGTGCTGCTGCTGGCCGGGATCCTGTCCGAGGCGTGGCCCACGGCCAAGTGGGGCCGCACTCTCGGCAAGAAGCTGGTCGGCCTGGAGGTGCGGGACATCGAGGGCCACGAGCCCCCGTCGTTCGGCGGGGCCCTGCGCCGCTGGCTCGTCTACGCCGTCCCGGGGCTGCTGGGCATCGGCATCGTCGGTGTCCTGTGGTGTCTGTTCGACCGCCCGTGGCGCCAGTGCTGGCACGACAAGGCGGCGCACACCTTCGTGGCGGGCTGAGCGCACACAGGCGTGCGGCGGCCGTACGTTCGACGTGGGTGGGGCGGGTACGGCGTGCGCATCACCTGATCCGGTAGCCCGGACGGCCCCTCGCCGGATGCGGAGGCGGGTGGTTCGCGGTCCACTCGGGCCATGAGCAGCGAACCGCCCCCCGGCTCCGGTCAGCAGCCACCGGACGACGACCCGTTCAGGAAGCAGCCACCGCCTCCGTCGTACGGCGCAGGCGATCCGTACGGCAGCTCAGGCCCCATCGGCGGCGGCTCGCCGTACGGAGGTGGCGGCACCCCTTATGGAGGTGGCGGCCCGCCGTACGCGGGCGGCGGCGGTGACCCGTACGGCGGTGCAGGCGACCCCCTCTCGGGCATGCCCCCGCTCGCCGACGGCGGCCGGCGTGTGCTCGCGCGGCTCATCGACATGATCCTCGTCGGTGTCGTCGTCTGGCTGATCACCCTGGGCTTCAACGTCAACGAGTACGACGTCGACAGCGACAAGATCGAGTACGGCCGCTCGCTCGGCCAGTCGTTCATCGCCGCCGTGCTCTACATCGCGTACGACACGATCCTGATCTCCCGGACCGGGCAGACGCTCGGCAAGAAGTGGCTCCGGCTCCGGGTCGCCAACCTCGACAACGGCGCCACGCCCTCCGTGCAGAGCGCGCTCATCCGGTCGCTCGTGCTGTGGATCCCGTTCGCGTTCTGCTGTGCCTGTATCTGGACGGCGATCTCGGGAGGCTGGAGCTTCTTCGACAAGCCGTACAGGCAGGGCCTGCACGACAAGGCGGCCAAGACGGTGGTGGTCAGCACCGGTTGATCAACTCCGGTGATGGCAACGGCGGTTGGGCGGGGCCCGCATCATGCGGGCCCCGCCCAACCGCCGTTGGCGGAGCGGAAGGGCGGGTCAGTCCTGCTGGCCCGAAGAGGCCTGTACCGGGACGCGTTCGCGCGGCGCCGGGGCGGCCGACGACGAGGCGACGATCTGTGAGGTCGCCCGGGCCGGCTTGGGCCGGGGCACGGTCATGGCGACGAGCAGTCCCAGGACGAGTCCCACGAGGGCGATCAGTGCGACCCCCGGACCCGAATTCGTCTGAGACAGCAGCAGCATGGCGAGCGTCGAGAGAATCACGGTGCACGACCCGTAGGCGAGCTGTGCGACGGTCGGACGAGGCGCGGTCTGACGAGGCATGGCAATCGAGTCCTCGTTGGATTCGGGGGGTGAACGGGGGGTGAGGCGCGGGTCGGCCTGGCTTTGCACCGGACATCCGGCGTTCCGCCGACCGACTCTAATCGCGTCCATGCCCGACTGGAACGCGCAGTAAGCGTGACCTAACACACGGCTCCGGAGCACAGGGGGCGCACGGAGTCATGGCGTCCAGCAAGTGGACGCGCCCGCGCGCCGGTCGGGCGATGGGCGGGCGGCGGGCGGCACGTGATCCCGGTGTCCGCATGGCGAACATATGGCGGACGTCAACTCCGCATAATGCACTTGACCTGTTCAAGTCAAGGTCTGTCTTTTCTTCTAAACCTCTAGTCAAATTACGTCACTTGACTACACGCGTATACCGCCCGCGGAGAGCTTCCGAACCAGGAACCCCCCATCCGCGTGGACGGGCGCGGGGGAGGGACCCTCAAGTGACCAGCAGACCCTGGACGTTCAGAACGGCGGCCGTCGGCGTAGCACTCGCCACAGCCGCCGCCACTTTCTCCACCTATGCCATCGCGGAGGCCGACTCGGGCGCAGGCAAGGGCGCTTCGGCCGTGCCGGCCGCGAACCGGCACGACCCGGCGGAGCAGCAGCACGCCGACCACGACCTCGACGGGCCGCTCAGCGCGACCCAGGAGGCCCAGCGTGAGGAAGCCCTCAGGCAGGTCATCTCCGGCGAGGCCAAGGCCCAGACCCGTAACGGCTCGCAGGTCGTACAGCTGAAGAGCGGCAAGGGCAAGGGCAAGTACGTCGAGCTCGGCCGCGAGCGGACCGACAAGATCTTCACGATCCTCGTCGAGTTCGGCGACCAGATCGACAGCCGTTACGGCGGCACGCCCGGCCCGCTGCACAACGAGATAGCCGCGCCGGACCGCACCCAGGACAACAGCACGGCCTGGCAGGCGGACTACAACACCGAGCACTTCAAGAAGCTCTACTTCGGCACCGGCAAGAACACCGAGTCGATGAAGAAGTACTACGAGAAGCAGTCCTCGGGCCGCTACTCCATCGAGGGCACGGTCTCGGACTGGGTCAAGGTCCCCTACAACGAGGCCCGTTACGGGTCCAACAGCTGCGATCCCGACAACTGCGCCTGGTACGCGGTGCAGGACGGGGTCGCCGCATGGGTCGCGGCGCAGAAGGCAGCCGGCGCGACCGACGCGGCGATCAAGACCCAGCTGGCCGCGTACGACCAGTGGGACCGCAACGACTTCGACGCCGACGGCAACTTCAACGAGCCCGACGGCTACATCGACCACTTCCAGATCGTGCACGCCGGTGAGGACGAGTCCGCGGGCGGCGGCGCGCAGGGCGAGGACGCCATCTGGGCGCACCGCTGGTTCGCGTTCGGCAGTGACAAGGGCGCGACCGGCCCGGTGGGCAACCTGCTCGGCGGCACCGAGATCGGCAACTCGGGCATCTGGGTCGGCGACTACACCATCCAGCCGGAGAACGGCGGACTCGGCGTCTTCGCCCACGAGTTCGGTCACGACCTCGGTCTGCCGGACCACTACGACACCACCAACACCGGTGAGAACTCGACCGGGTTCTGGACCCTGATGTCGTCCGGTTCCTGGCTCGGCACCGGCGGCGACAACATCGGCAACCTGCCCGGTGACATGACCGCCTGGGACAAACTCCAGCTGGGCTGGCTCGACTACGACACGGCGAAGGCCGGAAAGAAGTCGAACCACAAGCTGGGCGTCGCCGAGTACAACACCAGGAACCCGCAGGCGCTCGTCGTCCAGCTGCCGAACAAGACGGTCACCACCGAGGTCGTCACCCCGGCACAGGGCGCGACCCAGTGGTGGAGCGGCAGCGACAACGACCTCAACAACACGCTGACCCGTTCGGTCGACCTCACCGGCAAGTCCTCGGCCACCCTTGCCCTGGACGGCTGGTACGACATCGAGGCCGACTACGACTTCCTCTACACCGAGGTCTCCACCGACGGCGGCGTCACCTTCAAGCCCGTCGACGGCACGGTCGACGGCGCGCCCATCCCGCGTGACGGCAGCGGCAACCCGGCGCTCACCGGCACGGTGGACGCGTACAAGAAGCTGTCGTACTCCCTGGACGCCTACGCGGGCCAGGAGTTCGACCTGCGCTTCCGCTACTCGTCCGACGGCGGCGTCTCCCAGACCGGCTTCGCGGCCGACGAGATCACCCTCACCGCCGACGGCGCGACGCTCTTCGCCGACAACGCGGAGAGCGCGGACGCGGCCTGGAAGACGAAGGGCTTCAAGCGCGTCGGCGCGTCCTTCACGGACAGCTACGCGCAGTACTACATCGCCGAGAACCGCCAGTACGTGTCGTACGACAAGACCCTCAAGGTCGGCCCGTACAACTTCGGCTTCTCGACGACCCGTCCGTCCTGGGTCGAGCACTTCCCGTACCAGAACGGCCTGTTGATCTGGAAGTGGGACACCTCCCAGAAGGACAACAACGTGACCGCGCACAACGGTCTCGGCAAGATCCTTCCGGTGGACGCGCACCCCACCCCGCTGAAGTGGGCGGACGGCACGCTGATGCGCAACCGCATCCAGTCCTACGACTCCCCGTTCAGCCTGTACCGCACGGACGCGCTCCGGCTTCACAAGGCGGACGTGCTCACGAAGGTCGCCTCCCAGAAGGGCGTGCCGGTCTTCAACGACCACACCTCCACGTACTACGACGCGGCGACCCCGCTCGCGGGCGTGAAGATCACTGACACCAACACCAAGATCAAGATCGTCAAGGAGGCCAAGGACGGCTCCACGATCTCGGTCCAGGTGGGCCCTGCGGTGAAGTAGTCCACATAATCGCAGGTCAGAGCATGATCGGCCGTGACCCCCTGGCGGGTCGCGGCCGATCGTGTTTAGGTGCCTCCTGTGGCTTTCTTATTGACACCGAGTCCCACGGGGGGTGTGACCGCATGGCCGCAGGAGGTTTCTGCAAGCTGCCCAGTGGCAGCGTGGTGGTGGCGTTGAACCTGCCCAGCCCCACCGCCCCGACCGGCAGACCGACAGGCGTCGGACTGGACGACGTACGTGTCCTGGTGCTGGCCCAGAACCGGGCCAGGGCCCTGACCCGCCTGCGCAACCTCGGCCTGCGGGCGGTCTACCTCCGGGGCAACGCGGCCCCGCCCAGCCCCGACGAGATCACGGCCGTCCTCCACCACCCCGACGGCCTGATATGGCGCACCGCCCCGGACAACGGCGTCCCGTCGGCCCCGGAGCGCCCGGAGCTGTGGCACCCGATCAGGTCGCTCCTGCGGAGGCCGCCGGCGCGGGTGTGAGATGTCGGTGATGTCGAGGGTGTCGAGGGTGGTCCAGGGAGTTCCACGGCGGTCCGGTCTCCGCCCTCAGCCCTGCGACGTAGGACCGTCGCGGGATGTGAAGTACCGGCGTACGCCATAACCTCGCCGGATGACGGCAGCCGAAGCTCACCCCGACGGACCCCGCAGCATCGAACAGCGCAGGCGCGAGGCGCTGGAGCGGCTCGACCGGGACAACGACGTATGGGTCGCCACGGCGGATGCCGACGGCGAGCCCACCCTCGTCCCGCTGGCCTTCTGGTGGGACGGCGGGACGGTGTGGCTGGCCACCCGCCGCACCAACCCGACCGGCCGCAACCTGAGCGCCTCGGGCCGGGTACGGCTCTGCTTCGGCCCCACCCGGGACGTGGTCCTGATGCACGGCACCGCGCGCACGCTGACCCACGAGGAACTGCCGGCCGGCGTGGGCGACGCCTTCACCGCGAAGGACGGCTGGGACCCCCGCGAGAGCGGCCCCTCGTACGTCTGGTTCCAGGTCACCCCGGAGGTCGTCAAGGCGTGGGGAACCGTGCCCGAGATGGCCGACCGGGATCTGATGCGCGACGGTGAGTGGCTGGTCCTGGGCGACTGAGCGGGCGTAGGGCCGTCACACCACTGGCTTGCCGGACAGCTCCACGCCCGCCGCCCGCAGCTCCTCCAGGGCCCGGTCCGTGGACTCCTCGGCCACTCCGGCGGTGAGGTCCAGCAGGACCTGGGTGCGGAAGCCCTCGCGGGCCGCGTCCAGGGCGGTGGCCCTGACGCAGTGGTCGGTCGCGATGCCGACGACGTCCACCTCGTCGATCCCGCGGGCCCGCAGCCAGTCGGCCAGCGCGACCCCGTTCTCGTCGGCGCCCTCGAAGCCGCTGTAGGCCGCCGTGTACGCGCCCTTGTCGAAGACCGCGTCGACCGCGCCGGAGGCGACCGCCGGGGCGAAGTTCGGGTGGAAACCGACGCCCTCCGTGCCGGCCACGCAGTGCGCGGGCCAGGAGTGCTGGAAATCGGGGTTGTCGGCGAAGTGGCCGCCGGGAGCGATGTGGTGGTCGCGGGTCGCCACGACATGGCGGTAACCGGCGGGGGCCTGCCCGATCAGCTCGGTGATCGCGGCGGCCACGTCGGCACCCCCGGTCACCGCGAGACTGCCTCCCTCGCAGAAGTCGTTCTGCACGTCTACGACGATCAAGGCGCGGCGCATGGGCGGTCTTCCTTCGACGGTTTCGGCCGTACGGCCGTTTCGGCGGTGACGGCGGGTCGGTCGTACGGAGGGGTGCGGGCCCGGCCGGTGGGACAATGCGAACTACTGAACCACCGAGCCTAGAGTCTTCCGCACCGCTTCGGCAGGGGGCATTCGGGGCAACCGGGGCAACTGGCGGACGCGGACGCCCGTTGCCCCTGTGCACCCGGGGTGTCAGACGTGCACGGGCACGTACTCCGTCGGAATGACGGCCTCCCCGCGCGACAGCTGGGTCGCCGACAGCGGCAGGTTGGCGCGCGCGGCGGCATGCCGGTCCCGTACGACGTCCAGCGGCTCGCGGGCGACGACCCGGCCGCCCTTGACCAGCTCGACCAGCAGCTGCCGGTCCGCCAGCTCGACGGGCACCGGTCCCGTACCGATCACCTCGGCCTCCGCGACACCGTCCCGGTCGAGCCGCCGGGCAGCCCACTTCCGGCCGCCGACCGACGTCTTGCCGCCGCTCGACTTCTTCGCCACCGGGACGAGCGGAGCCTTCGGGTCCGCCGACTCGGCGCGGGCCACCAGCTTGTAGACCATCGAGCAGGTGGGGTGGCCGGAACCCGTCACCAACTGGGTGCCGACCCCGTACGCGTCCACGGGCGCCGCGGCCAGGGAGGCGATCGCGTACTCGTCGAGGTCCGAGGTCACGATGATCCGCGTCCGCCCGGCCCCCAGCGCGTCCAGCTGCTGCCGCACCCGGTGCGCGACCAGGAGCAGATCCCCGGAGTCGATGCGCACGGCGCCCAGCTCGGGCCCGGCGACCTCCACGGCCACCCGTACCGCCTCGGTGACGTCGTACGTGTCCACCAGCAGTGTCGTGTTCCGGCCCAGCGAGTCCACCTGGGCCTGGAAGGCGTCCCGCTCGCTGTCGTGGAGCAGGGTGAACGCGTGGGCGCTCGTCCCGACGGTCGGGATGCCGTAGCGGAATCCGGCGGCCAGGTCGGACGTGCTGGTGAAGCCGCCGACGTACGCGGCGCGGGAGGCGGCCACCGCGGCCAGTTCGTGGGTGCGCCGGGCGCCCATCTCGATCAGCGGGCGCTCACCGGCGGCCGAGGCCATCCGGGACGCCGCCGCCGCGATCGCCGAGTCGTGGTTGAGGATGGAGAGGATCACCGTCTCCAGGAGCACGCACTCCGCGAAGGACCCCTCCACCCGGAGGATCGGCGAGCCCGGGAAGTAGACCTCGCCCTCGGGATAGCCCCAGATGTCCCCGCGGAACCGGTACGAGGCCAGCCACTCCAGGGTCTCCTCGTTGACGATCCGGTGCTCACGCAGGAAGTCGATGACGGCCGCGTCGAAACGGAAGTTCTCCACCGCGTCGAGCACCCGTCCGGTGCCCGCGACGACGCCGTAGCGCCGGCCCTCCGGCAGCCGCCGGGTGAAGGCCTCGAAGACCGACCGCCGGTCGGCGGTGCCCGCCTTCAGGGCCGCCTGGAGCATCGTCAGCTCGTAGTGATCAGTGAAGAGCGCCGTCGAGGGAACGTCCACCGGCAGCCCAAGGTCCGCTGTGTTCATGGACGGGATGCTACCCCCATCTCGTCAGTTTGACGATTTCTGCTCACGAGCGACCTTCCAGCGACCTTCCAGAGACCTACGAGCGGCCCCCGAGCGGCCTCCAGGCAGTCTCCTCCCGGGCTCCGTTTGGCCCGTGACCCCCTTCTGGTGGCAGCATGGGCCGTGTGACGTCACCCGCTCCCGTAGAGATCGAACGCACCGAGCCGGCGGAGGAGACCTTCGCCGTACCCGAGCCCGACGTCCCGTGGGTCACCATCGTCCACAACGACCCGGTCAACCTCATGAGCTATGTGACCTACGTCTTCCAGACGTACTTCGGCTACCCGAAGGACAAGGCCACCAAGCTCATGATGGACGTCCACCACAAGGGCCGGGCGGTCGTCTCCAGCGGCAGTCGCGAGGAGATGGAACGCGACGTGCAGGCGATGCACGGCTACGGTCTGTGGGCCACCCTCCAGCAGGACCGGAAGTAGCGAACCACTCAATGCCAGGACACTTCGAACCGCTCCCCGGCGGCGGCGCGGCCGTCGCGCTCGACGACGTCGAGATCTCCATCATCCGGTCGCTGGCCGTACAGCTCCTGGAGCTGATCGGCCCCGGCCCCGCCGAGGACGCCTCCGACGACCCGCTCGCCGAGCTGTTCGCCGAGGGCCCCAGCGAGCCGCCCTCCGACCCGGTACTCAAACGCCTGTTCCCGGACGCCTACGGCGACCCCGTCGACGTACCGTCGTCGCCCGGCGAGGCCGAGGAGCAGCGGGAGTACTCCGCAGAGTTCCGCCGGTTCACCGAGAACGACCTGCGGACCGGCAAGCGGGAGGGCGCCCTCACGGTGATCCGCTCACTGGACGCGCTGACGCCGTCCGGCGACGGGGGCGCGGTGCTCAAACTGGCGCACGAGGAGTCCCAGCAGTGGCTGGGCACGCTCAACGACCTGCGCCTGGCGATCGGCTCCCGCCTGGACGTCGTCGACGAGGAGGACACCGACCTCCTCTACCGGCTGCCGGACGAGGACCCGCGTAAGCCGATGGTGATGGCGTATCTGTGGCTGGGCGGCCTGCAGGAGACACTCGTGTCCACCCTGATGCCCTGAGATCTTCCGAGGCGTCATGGCATTCCGGCATGTGGGCCGTCCCGTACCACTCCTCGGTACCGGGCGGCCCCTCTGCTTATCCTGGCGAACATGCTGACCATCACCCAGGCCCTCGTCGACCAGATCGTCGCCCACGTGCGCAAGGACCACCCCGACGAGGCATGCGGCGTCGTCGCCGGACCGGCGGGCACCGACCGCCCCGAGCGCTTCATCCCGATGCTGAACGCGGCCATGTCGCCCACGTTCTACGAGTTCGACTCCGGCGACCTGCTGAAGCTCTACCGCGAGATGGACGACCGCGACGAGGAGCCGGTGATCATCTACCACTCCCACACGGCGACCGAGGCCCACCCCTCCCGCACCGACATCTCCTACGCCAACGAGCCCGGCGCCCACTACGTCCTCGTGTCCACGGCCGACACGGACGGCCTCGGCGAGTTCCAGTTCCGCTCCTTCCGGATCATCGAGGGTGTCGTCACGGAGGAAGAAGTCAACGTCGTGGAGGCCTACTGACGCCCGCCGCGACCTGCCTATCTCACCTGGCGGCCCGAAAATATCCAGAATGCGGGACAGGTCTCCGGGATCCGCACCGGGAATCGATACGATGAGCCCATGGTTTCCTACGACGTGAGCGAGAAGACGCCGGGCGCCCTGCTGCTCGTGGCGCGGCTGCACGTCGACCTGTGCAGGCTGGCCAGCGCCATCTGTTGACGCTGCCCCCTGCCGCCGTACGGCCGTGAGCCGCGGCGCCTCACATGCATGACCTGCTGAAACACGCTTTTCGCGCCGCCGCGCGCCCATCGACCTACCACTCCCGACAGGAGCCCCGAGCCATGGCCATCGAGGTCCGCATCCCGACCATCCTCCGCACCTACACCGACGGCGAGAAGGCCGTCCCCGGTGCCGGGGCGACCCTCGCCGAGCTCTTCGCCGACCTCGAAACCCGGCACACGGGCGTCCAGGCCCGCATCGTGGACGACGGCAAGCTGCGCCGCTTCGTCAACGTCTACCTCAACGACGAGGACGTCCGCTTCCTCGACGGCATCAACACCAAGCTCGCCGACGGCGACACCGTGACGATCCTGCCGGCCGTGGCCGGCGGCATGGCCTGATAGGCCCCTGGCACCCATGCGCTACGACTCGCCGCTGGCCGCGGTAGGCAACACCCCCCTGGTGCGCCTGCCGCGGCTGTCGCCGTCCGCCGACGTACGGATCTGGGCGAAGCTGGAGGACCGCAACCCCACCGGCTCGGTCAAGGACCGCCCCGCCCTGCACATGGTCGAGCAGGCCGAGAAGGACGGCCGGCTCACCCCCGGCTGCACGATCCTCGAACCGACCTCCGGCAACACCGGCATCTCGCTCGCCATGGCCGCCAAGCTCAAGGGCTACCGCATGGTCTGCGTGATGCCCGAGAACACCTCGCAGGAACGCCGCGAGCTGCTCGCCATGTGGGGCGCCGAGATCATCCCCAGCCCCGCGGCCGGCGGCTCCAACACCGCCGTACGCGTCGCCAAGGAACTCGCCGCCGAGCACCCGGACTGGGTGATGCTCTACCAGTACGGCAACCCCGACAACGCGGGCGCCCACTACGCCGGCACCGGCCCGGAGATCCTCACCGACCTCCCCTCCATCACCCACTTCGTGGCCGGCCTCGGCACCACGGGAACCCTGATGGGCGTCGGCCGCTACCTCCGGGAGCACAAGCCGGACGTGAAGATCGTCGCCGCCGAGCCGCGCTACGACGACCTGGTGTACGGCCTGCGCAACCTCGACGAGGGCTTCGTACCCGAGCTGTACGACGCCTCCGTCCTCACCACCCGCTTCTCCGTCGGCTCGGCGGACGCGGTCACCCGCACCCGGGAACTCCTCCAGCAGGAGGGCATCTTCGCGGGCGTCTCCACCGGCGCCGCACTGCACGCCGCGATCGGCGTCGGCAACAAGGCCGTCAAAGCGGGCGAGAGCGCGGACATCGTCTTCGTCGTCGCCGACGGTGGCTGGAAATACCTCTCGACAGGCGTCTACACGGCGGCCACCACAGAGGAAGCCATCGAGACCCTGCAGGGCCAGCTCTGGGCGTAGGCCCCGTATCCATGTGATCTACGTGGCGAGGTGTCGGACCTGGTCCCACAGGGCCGGGTCCACCACCCCCACCCGACGCCGGAACTCGCCCACGGGCAGGTCACGCAGCTCGTCCGTCTCCAGGAAGCTCGGCCGGCCCTGGGCGTCGCCCACGGCACCCGGCGGCAACGGGATCACTCCGGGCCGCTCGTCGTGGTACTTGCTGGTGATCTTCGCGACCGTCGCACGCCGCCCGCGCACCGAGAGCACCAGACACGGCCGGTCCTTGCCGCCCGGCCCGTCCTCGAAGGGCACGTTCGCCCACCAGATCTCCGCGGGCCGGGGCCGCGCAGCCCGCCCCCGCTGACCTTTCGGCCCCTCGGCCCGCCCCGGCGGCCTGCCCCCGCGCCTTGACGGCTTGTGCCCGCGTCCCCAGCCGTCCACCAGCGCCGCGACCAGCGCGAGCAGCACGACGGCCGCCAGGGCGAGCCACCATGACGTGTCCATACGGAAGACGGTACCGGCGCACCCCCCGACCCGCCCGCGCTACCGGCACTCCAGGTCCAGCCGAACCGGTGACAGCACAGGTGAGTTCGCCCACAACAGCCCTTGGCGGAGGAGCGACGGGAGGTTTTGCGCCTTACGCTCGACGCACCGCAAGAACCCCGTCACGTTCGTTTTGACGCTCCCCGCCCGCGGAGGTTTCTGCTTTATGAAGCTCACCGTCGTCGGCTGCTCGGGGTCGTTCCCGTCCGCGGAATCGGCCTGTTCGAGCTACCTCGTAGAGGCCGACGGCTTCCGGCTGCTACTCGACATGGGCAACGGTGCCCTTGGCGAGTTGCAGCGCCACTGCGGTCTGTACGACCTCGACGCGATCTTTCTCAGCCATCTGCACGCCGACCACTGCATCGACATGTGCGCGTACTTCGTCGCGCGGTACTACCGCCACGACGGCGGGCGCTGCGACCCGATCCCGGTCTACGGCCCCGAGGGCACCGAACACCGCCTCACCACCGCCTACGCCGACACCCCCACCGCCTCCTCCATGAGCGAGGTCTTCGACTTCCACACGGTCAAGCCGAGCACCTTCGACATCGGCCCGTTCACCGTCCACACCGAGCGGGTGCGTCACCCGGTGGAGGCGTACGGCATCCGCATCGAGCACGCCGGGAAGTCACTGACGTACTCGGGGGACACCGGCGTCAGCGAGACGCTGGAGCAACTCGCCCGGAACACCGACCTGTTCCTGTGCGAGGCCGCGTTCACGCACGGCAAGGAGAACATCCCCGACCTGCACCTCAACGGCCGCGAGGCAGGCCAGACGGCGAAACGCGCGGGGGCGCGCAAGCTCGTCCTGACCCACATCCCCCCGTGGACCGACCCGCAGGTGAACCTGCTCGACGCCCGCGCGGAGTTCAGCGGGCCGGTGGAACTGGCGGCGCCGAGGGCGTCGTACGAGATCTGACGCTTCGTGGGCGTTCATAGACGTTCGTAGGCATTCCTGGCGTTCATAGGCATCCGTAGGCGTACGAGGGCCCCGGAACCGACTCCTTCTCGGGTTCCGGGGCCCTCGTCATGCTGTGCGGTACGGCCGGACTCTCACGCCTTGGTGAGATCCTCGACCTCCTCGTCGGGCTCGCGGCCGGGGGTGGGGAGGTTGAACTTGGTGATGGCGAAGCGGAAGACGACGTAGTAGATCGCGCCGAAGACCAGGCCGACGGGGATCAGCAGCCAGGGCTTGGTGGAGATGCCCCAGTTGATGAAGACGTCGATGAAGCCGGCCGAGAAGCTGAAGCCCATGTGCATGCCCAGGGCCCAGGTCACAGCCATCGAGATCGCGGTGAGGACCGCGTGGATGGCGTACAGCACCGGGGCGATGAACATGAAGGTGAACTCGATCGGCTCGGTGACACCCGTGACGAACGAGGTCAGCGCCATCGACATCATCATGCCCAGGACGGCCTTGCGACGCTCGGGCCGGGCGGAGTGCGCGATCGCGAGGGCGGCGGCCGGCAGACCGAACATCATGATCGGGAAGAAGCCGGTCATGAACATTCCGGCGGACGGGTCACCGCCGAAGAAGCGCGGCAGGTCGCCGTGGAAGACGGTGCCGGCGGAGTTGGTGAAGTCGCCGATCTGGAACCAGGCCACCGAGTTCACGAACTGGTGCATGCCGATCGGGATCAGCGCGCGGTTGATGAGACCGAAGAGAGCGGCGCCGAAGGAACCCAGACCCGTCATCCACTCGCCGAAGTTGGTGATCACGTCACCGATGGGCTGCCAGCCCAGGACAACCAGGACGCCGAGGGTGGTGCCGAGGGCGGCCGTGATGATCGGCACAAGTCGCCGGCCGTTGAAGAAGCCGAGCCAGTCGACGAGCTGCTTGCGGTGGTAGCGCTGCCAGAGCACCGCCGTCAGAAGGCCGAGGATGATGCCGCCGAGCACGCCCGGGTTCTGGAAGGTCGCGGTCTGGGCGGCCTCGTTGCCCTTCTGCCAGAAACCGCCGCCGAGTCCGGTCCCCGTGTAGGTGGCGCCCTCGTGGCCGTCCTTGATCGGGTACTGGTGGATCACCGCGTAGTAGGTGAGGAACCCGACCACTGCGGCCAGCGCCGTCGAGCCGTCGGCCTTCTTGGCGAAGCCGATGGCCACGCCTATGCAGAACAGCAGGGGCAGACCGAAGGAGCTGTCCAGCAGGGCGCCGCCGGCTCCGGCGAACACCTTCGCCACATCGGCGGGGATGTGGAACCTCTCCTGGGAGTCGGCTTGGCCGAGCCGGAGCAGAAGGCCCGCCGCCGGAAGTACGGCGATCGGGAGCTGCAGGCTGCGGCCGACCTTCTGCAGGCCCTGGATCAGGCCGGATCCCCTCTTCTTCGCGGGGACCGCCGCGGTGGTGGCGGTGCTCATACTTCCTCCAACGGGTGGTACATGGTCTACACCAGTCAGTGGTGTAGACCATGTTGTAGCACGGTGAAGGGCGCATAAGGAACCCACGATTTCACAACGGATGCAGACTGGTGTAGACCAGTCGCGAACAGTGCGCGGACGGTGCGCAGACCGCTCGCGAAGATCGGTCAACTGTGGGTTACTGCGACAAAGCGGCTCGGACCAGGGAGTACGACATGTCCACCAAGGCAGAGAAGATCGTCGCCGGCCTCGGCGGCCTCGACAACATCGAAGAGGTCGAGGGCTGCATCACGCGGCTGCGCTGCGAGGTCATCGACGCCTCGCTGGTCGACGACGCCGCCCTGAAGGCCGCCGGCGCCCACGGCGTCGTCAAGATGGGCACCGCCATCCAGGTCGTCATCGGCACGGACGCCGACCCGATCGCGGCGGACATCGAAGACATGATGTAGATCCCGGATCTGGCCACGGCTCTGAACCGCGGATCCGCGTTCAGATCTGAATACCGATCCGAACGCGGATCCGAACCCCCGTACCCAGCACGGGCGTTCACCCCTGAAGGGCCCTCTCCTAGTACGGGAAGGGCCCCTTCCGCCGTTACGGCTAGGCTCGTCGCCATGTCACGTATCGACGGCCGCACCCCCGAACAACTCCGCCCCGTCACCATCGAACGCGGTTGGAGCAAGCACGCCGAGGGCTCCGTCCTCGTCTCCTTCGGCGACACCAAGGTCTTCTGCACAGCCTCCGTCACCGAGGGCGTCCCGCGCTGGCGCAAGGGCAGCGGCGAGGGCTGGGTCACCGCCGAATACTCGATGCTCCCGCGCGCCACCAACACCCGCGGCGACCGCGAATCCGTGCGCGGCAAGATCGGCGGCCGCACGCACGAGATCAGCCGCCTCATCGGCCGCTCCCTGCGCGCGGTCATCGACTACAAGGCGCTCGGCGAGAACACGATCGTCCTCGACTGCGACGTCCTCCAGGCCGACGGCGGCACCCGCACGGCCGCCATCACCGGCGCGTACGTCGCCCTCGCCGACGCCATCACCTGGGCCCAGGGCAAGAAGCTGATCCGCGCCAACCGCCAGCCCCTCACAGGCACGGTGAGCGCGGTGTCGGTAGGCATCGTGGGCGGAGTGCCGTTGCTGGACCTCTGCTACGAGGAGGACGTACGCGCCGAGACCGACATGAACGTCGTCTGCACCGGCGACGGCCGCTTCGTCGAGGTCCAGGGCACCGCCGAAGCCGAACCGTTCGCCCGCGAGGAGCTCAACGCACTCCTCGACCTCGCGGTCGCCGGCTGCACGGACCTGACGGCCCTCCAGCGCAAGGCGCTGGACGCCACCCTGGAAAGGTAAAGGGAACACCAAATAGAGTGGCGGTCGCGGGCAACCGCACCGCCACTCCACAGCGTCTCCAGGGATGCAGGGACACGCAGAACACGCAGGAAGACGGGTGTACGGCGACGAGTGCTGCCGCGCGCCCGACCAGTAGTCAACAGTCAACGGAGGGAACCCGAACCATGCCCGTCAGCCGCCGAATCCGCACCGCACGAGGACTCGGAAAGGGGCGCCGCGCCACCGCCATCGCCGCCACCGTGGCGGCCGTCGCGCTGACCGCCGGGCTCACCACCGGATGCGACGCCGTCAACAAGGCCCTGGACTGCGTCCAGACCGCCGACGCCATCGCCACCAGCGTCTCCGACCTCCAGCAGGCCGTCGAGAACGCGGCGAACGACCCGACCCAGGCGAGCGAAGCCCTGGAGTCGATCGACAAGAACCTCACCGACATCGGCGACAAGACGGACAACGCCGACGTCAACAAGGCGGTCGACAACCTCAACACGGCCGTGGACAACGTCCGTACGGCCATCGACAAGGGCGACGCGACCCCGGACATCAGCGGAGTCACCGACGCGGCGGGCGAACTGACGAAGGTCTGCACGTCGTAGCTGTCGTAAAACGGAGTGAGCGGCCGCGGGTGAGCCCGGGATACTGGACGCCATGACACGCCTGATCCTCGCCACCCGCAACGCCGGAAAGATCACCGAGCTGAGGCAGATCCTCGCCGACGCGGCCCTCCCCATGGACCTGGTCGGCGCGGAGGCCTACCCCGACATCCCCGACGTCAAGGAAACAGGCGTCACCTTCGCGGAGAACGCCCTCCTCAAGGCCCACGCCCTGGCCCAGGCAACGGGCCTCCCTGCGGTGGCCGACGACTCGGGCCTCTGCGTCGACGTCCTCAACGGCGCCCCGGGAATCTTCTCGGCCCGCTGGGCAGGGAAGCACGGCGACGACAGGGCCAACCTGGAGCTGCTCCTGGCCCAGCTGTCGGACATCGCGGACGAACACCGGGGCGCCCACTTCGCCTGCGCGGCGGCCCTGGCGCTTCCGGATGGCACGGAACGGGTGGTCGAGGGCCGGATGCGGGGCGTACTGCGACACGCCCCGGAGGGCTCGGGCGGCTTCGGCTATGACCCGATTCTCCAGCCGGAGGGCGACACGAGGACGTGCGCACAGCTGACGGCGGCCGAGAAGAACGCGATCAGTCATCGGGGGCAGGCGTTCCGGGGGTTGGTGCCGGTGGTTCGGGAGTTGTTGGGCTGAGATGTGAGAACAGGAACGGCCTGTGAATCAATCCTTCGATTCACAGGCCGCTTGTGTGCGGCGGAAGGGATTCGAACCCTCAAGCCCGATCAAGGGCCACAGATCCTAAGTCTGCTGTGTCGCCATTGCACCACCGCCGCTAGCCGCCTGCCATCGTACCGGGAGTTGCTTGCCGCCCTCTGCCTCCCCTGCACCAGGTGCTGGTGATCGCGTGACAGTTGGGGCAGAGCAACCGCAGGTTCTCCCGCCGGTCGTCGCTCCAGTCCCCGTTGATGTGATCGATCTCCAGGGTCATGGGTTTGCCGCGCCACTCCGGGCCGGTGCCGCACCCGGCGCATTCCTCGGCTACGCCGACCTCGTTGAGCGCTCGACGCAGACGCGTTGTCGTCGTCCGTTGCTTGCCCTCGTGCTTCACCAGGACATCCTCAGGCCGTTTGGAGTTCGGGGCCGGCCTTCCCCGCTGGTGTGCCTGCCCCAGGAAATGTGCCGTCACCAACTGATCGTCGGCAATCCACTTGTGCAGCTTCGTCCGCTGGGTGCCGTTGTCCGTGCGCCCGAGGTGGCGTAGCACCTCCGCCAAGGAGGTGGATTCGGCGACGGCCGTCCGTAATTCGTCGGTGGTGGGCCGGGCGGACCTGCCGCATGGGGCGAAGTGCGAGATGTCGATGGCGAAGTGGGCGAATCGCTTGGTGAGGTACTTGCGGAGGTAGCCGTATGGCGAGGTGCCGAAGAAGGCAATGACCTCGTCGAGGTCGGAACACCGAGCCGCTGCCTCGGCCAAGCGCTCGCGGGTGTACTGCACTCCGCTGGTCATGAGGCACGCCCCTTGCCGCGTCCGCGGTAACTGTCCGTTGTCGAGTGACAGTTGGGGCAAAGGAGCCTCAGGTTCTCAACGCGGTTGTTCCGCCAGTTGCCGTCGATGTGGTCGACTTCGAGGGGGAGCTGCTCCCCGAGCCAAACCCCTTCGATCCCGCACAGGGCGCAGTGCTCCTCCATGCCCAGCTCGCCCATCGCCCGCTTCAGGCGACTGCTCGGGACCCGTTTGGGATGTGCCGAGGTGTCCTCGGCCAGGATCTCCTCGGCAGCCCGCCGACGCTGGTTGTAACGCTGCCGCTCCGTTCGGACCACTGGCGTGAAGTGCGAGGTGTCGATGCCGTAAGCCTTGATGCGACGGGAGATGTTCGTGTGATGCCCGCCGACCACCTCGAGCCCGAGTCGCCGTAGAACCTCGTTGACGCTCGATGACGCCGAAACCACCGGCTCAAGGATCTCCCTCGTCCACTTGGCCCCTTCGCGCTCGAAGTGAACGACATCCACCCCTAGTTTCTTCATCCGCTGGGAGATGTACCGCCGCTTCTGACTCGTCGGATCCACCCCCAATCTCCCGCATGCCTCCGACAGCGTCCGCGCCCCCCGAGCCGCCTCCTCCAGCCGCTCTTTGCTGTACGCACTTGCCCCCATCGAGTCCCCTCCGTCTCCCGACCACCAGTTCGCGGTCTCGTACGGAGTAACGAACCGCTTATCGGACAGTCACGCCCAAAACGCAAAGCGGCCCGCACCGGAATTGCTTCGGTACGGGCCGCGCGAGCAGCGGGGAAGGGGGTGTCAGACGCCCAGGTCCTTGATGATCTTCGCTACGTGGCCCGTCGCCCGGACGTTGTACAGCGCCCGTTCGACCTTGCCCTCCTCGTCCACGATGACCGTGGAGCGGATGACGCCGACGTACGTCTTGCCGTAGTTCATCTTTTCGCCGAAGGCGCCGTACGCCTGAAGGACCGTCTTGTCCGTGTCGCCGAGCAGGGTGACCTTCAGGTTCTCCTTCTCGCGGAACTTCGCGAGCTTCTCCGGCTTGTCGGGGGAGATGCCGATCACGTCGTAGCCCGCGCCGGCGAGGACGTCGAGGTTGTCCGTGAAGTCGCAGGCCTGCTTGGTGCAGCCGGGGGTCAGGGCTGCCGGGTAGAAGTAGACGATGACCTTGCGGCCCTTGTGGTCGGCCAGCGACACCTCGTTGCCGTCGGCGTCGGGCAGGGTGAAGGCCGGGGCCACGTCACCGGGCTGGAGTCGCTCGCTCATCCGTCTGGTCTCCTCGTACGTCCTCGTGCGGCCTGGAAAGGTGCCGGTCCGAGCCTAACCGGGGGTGCTGACAGTGCGGGCCCGAGTGGAACTGACAGACTGTCCGGAGCAATGCATCAGCGGACTTCGGAGGGCGTACGGTGGCGGACACCTCGGACAGCAGCAGAACCCCGGCGCAGATCGAGGCGGACATCAGGCGTCGTCGCGAGACGCTGGCCGAGACGCTCGACGAGATCGGGGTGCGGGTGCACCCGAAGACGATCGTCGGCGATGCCAAGGCCAAGGTCGTTTCGAACATCGATCACACCCTTGGGCGCGCCTACGTCGGCGTCAACCGGGTCGTCGGTGACGTCAAGGGACAGTTCGTCGATGAGGACGGGGCGCCCCGGATCGAGCGGATCGTGCCTGTTGCCCTGGTGGTCGTGGGGCTGGTCGGGCTGCTCGCTCTCGGCACCCGGCGGCGCAAGGGCTGAAGAGGCAGGTAGGTTCGGAGTGTGAGCGCCAAAAGCAATGAGCAGAGCACCCATCACGACAAGCTGCCGATCCGGATGCTGCACGACCGTGTGCTCGTGCGGCAGGACGCCAGCGAGGGCGAGCGGCGTTCCGGCGGCGGCATCCTGATTCCCGCCACGGCGGCCGTCGGGCGTCGGCTGGCCTGGGCTGAGGTCGTCGCGGTCGGGCAGAACGTACGGACGGTGGAGCCGGGCGACCGTGTTCTGTACGACCCGGAGGATCTTGCCGAGGTCGAGGTGCGCGGGGTCGCCTATGTGCTGATGCGTGAGCGCGATCTGCATGCCGTCGCGGCCGACCGGTTCGAGGGCTCCGAGGACTCGACCGGCCTGTATCTGTAGGCCTGTGGGGCGGCGGCGCCCAAAGGGGCTGGTGACGATGGTCACCAGCCCCTTTGTCGTCTGCCGTCGGTGTCGGTGTCGGTGTCGGTGCCGGTCTCGGTGTCGGTGGTGGCGTCAGTCCCGTCTCAACGCGCTGAGTCCGCCGCCTGTCGTCCCCGGTGTCGTTCCTCCCGTGGTGCCGCCCGAGTCCGTCGTGCCGCCGGTGTCGGCGGTGGTGCCGCCCGAGTCCGTTGTGCCGCCGGTGTCGGTGGTGCCGCCCGTGTCCGTCGTGCCGCCGGTGTCCGTCGTGCCGCCTGTGGTGGTGGTCCCGCCGGTGTCCGTCGTGCCGCCGGTCGTGGTCGTGCCGCCTGTGGTGGTGCCGCCGTCCGTGGTCGTGCCGCCGGTCGTCGGGGTGGCCCCGGTCGTGGCGCCGTTCGTCGCGCCCGGGGTTTCCTGGCCGCCGTCCGTGGTGCCGCCGTTGTCCTGGCCGGCGTCCGTGCCGGGGTCGGGCTGCGTGTCGGCGGGCGGGAGTTGCACCTCGTCGGCGCCTGGCTGGAGCTGGAGGTCGAAGTCCTTCGCCTTCTTGCCCTTCAGGGCGTCCTTGGTGAACTGTGCCCAGATCTCGGCGGGGGCGCCGCCGCCGTTGATCCGGTCGAGGCCCATCGCGCCGTACAGCGACTTGTGCTTGCCGGTGACCGGGTCCTGGCCCATGACCGAGACGACGGTCGCGAGGTCGGGGGTGTAGCCCGCGAACCAGGCCGCGGTGTCCTCCTCGGCCGTGCCGGTCTTGCCGGCGACCGGGCGGTCGGCCTCCTGGGCCGCCGTCGCCGTGCCGTCCTCGACCACGCTCTGCAGGACCGCCGTGGTCGTGTCGGCGGCCTCGCGCGTCACGACCTGCTTCGTCTCCTGCTTCCGGAGGGTCACGGCGCCCTCCTCGCCGTCCTTCGTGATCTTGTCGATGATCGTGTACGTGCCGTGCTTGCCGTGGTTGGCGAGCGTGGCGTACGCCTCCGCCATGTCGAGGACGCTGGCCGTCGACGTGCCGAGCGCGATGGACGGGTACGGGTTGAGGTCGGGGGTGTCGGAGGGCAGGCCGAGGTCGATCGCCGTCTGCTTGACCTTTGCGGGGCCGACGTCCACGGCCATCTGCGCGTACACGGAGTTGACGGACTTGTTCGTCGCCGTGCGGACGGTGATGTTGCCGTACGAGTACTGGTCCTCGTTCTCGGGGGCGTACTCGCCGCCGTTCCAGCCCTCGACCGGGCGCTTGTTGGTGCCGTCGTAGTAGGTGTTCGGGGTGATCGTCCGGCCGTCCTGGGTCTGCGAGCCGTTCTGGACGGCCGAGGTGAACACGAACGGCTTGAAGGTCGATCCGTCCTGGTAGTCGCGGCGGGTGGCGTTGTTGACGTACTGCTTGGTGTAGTCGATGCCGCCGTACATCGCGAGGACCTTGCCGGTGGCCGGGTCGATGGCGACGCCGCCCGCGCGGACGTAGTTGTCGACCTTGTTGTTCTTCTTGTCGAGCTTCTTCATCACCTTGTCGTTGACCGCCTTGACGAAGGCGTCCTGCTTGGACTTCTGCAGGGTGGTGGTGATGCGGTAGCCGCCGAGCTGGAGTTGGTCTTCGGTGAGGATCTTGTTCTCGAAGAGGTAGTCGTTGACCGCCTTGACCAGGTAGCCGCGCTGGCCGGACATGCCCGTCGAGACGATCGACTGCTTCGGCTCGGGGAAGGTGATGGCCTTGCGCGCGGACTCGGTCAGCCAGCCCTTCGTGACCATGCCGTCGAGGACGTAGTTCCAGCGGGCGAGTGCGGCCGGCCTGTTCTCGGGGTGGGCGATCACGTCGTACTCGCTCGGCGCGTTCAGCAGCGCGGCGAGGTAGGCGCCCTGGCCGGCGGTCAGGTCGACGGCGTCGACGCCGTAGTAGGCCTGGGCGGCTGCCTGGAGGCCGTACGAGTTGCGGCCGGCGTAGCTGGTGTTGAGGTAGCCCTCGAGGATCTCGTCCTTCGTCTTCACCCGGTCCAGCTTGATCGAGATGAAGAACTCCTTCACCTTTCGGGTGACGGTCTGCTCCTGCGCGAGGTAGTAGTTCTTCACGTACTGCTGGGTGATCGTCGAGCCGGACTGTTTGCCCTTGCCGGTCACCGTGTTCCAGGCGGCGCGGATCATCGCCTTGGGATCGATGGCGGACTCGGTGTAGAAGTCGCGGTCCTCGGCGGCCAGTACGGCGTGCTGGGCGTCCTTGGAGATCTGCGACAGCGTCACGTTCTCCCGGTTGACCTCGCCGTCGCGGGCGAGTTGGCTGCCGTCGGCGTAGAGGTAGACGTTGCTCTGCTTGGTGGCCGCCGCGTTCGCCGCCGGGATGTTCACCATGTAGTAGCCGAGCGCGAACAGGGCGATGAGCATCATGGTTCCGAGCACGAACGCGCTGAGCAGGAACCGCCAGGTCGGGACCAGCCGCCGCCATCCGGTCCGCCGGGGACGCTTGCCCTTCTTGGCCTTCTTGGCGGTCTCGGGCTTCCCGCCGGCCATCACCTCGGGCTGCGCGTCTGTTCGTACGTCGGTCCGTACGTCGGCCTGGACGACCGGTTGCACGACGGTTCGCTCGGCTTGTGCCTCTGGCTCCGCGGCGGCTTGCGCGAGGGTCTGCTCGGGTCGCGCGACGGGTTCGACGTCGGGCTCCGCAACGGGTTCCATGTCGGGTTCCGCGTCGGCTCGCACGGCGGGCTGCTCGACGGTTCGCTCGGGCTGCGCGTCGGGTTCTTTGGGTGCCGAGCCCTGCGTCGGCTGCTGCGGCTCTGGCTGGTCGCTCATGTCGTGCACGGACTCCTGTTTCGCGTCGTACGTTCCCGTACGACCTCATTCACCACTTCAAACGTTTTCTGCGCCCCCTCTTGAAGACTGTCGCACCAGGCGATCAGTTCCCTGACCTCGGCACGCTTCCTGCCGGAAAACGCGTGGCGGGCGGACAGGAGTGAGGACTAGGCTCCTGCGCTTCGGTCCGGACGCGTTGGGAAAGGCTGGTCTCGTGGGTTCTGGGCGGTTGTACGCGGCCGTCGCTGCGGGGGGTTTCCGACGGTATGCCACCTATCGGGCGGCCACGCTGGCGGGGGTGTTCACCAACACGGTCTTCGGGATCATCCTGGCCTACACCTACATCGCCCTGTGGGACGAGAGACCCCACCTCGGCGGGTACGACCAGTCCGACGCCCTCACCTACGTGTGGCTCGGCCAGGCACTGCTGACGACCATGTGCGTGATGGGCACGGGCTTCGAGGAAGAGCTGATCGAGCGTATCCGTACGGGTGACATCGCGATCGACCTGTACCGGCCGGCCGACCTCCAGCTGTGGTGGCTGGCCCAGGACCTGGGCCGGGCCCTGTTCCAGCTGCTGGGCCGCGGGCTGATCCCGTTCGTGATCGGCGCCTGGCTCTTCGACCTGTCGCTCCCGGCCTCACCGCTGACCTGGCTGACGTTCCTGGTCGCGGTCGTGCTGGGGGTACTGGTCAGCTACTCCTTCCGGTTCCTGGTGGCGCTGGCCGCGTTCTGGCTGATGGACGGCGCGGGCATCACCCAGATGGCGTGGCTCGCGGGTGTCTTCTGCTCGGGCATGGTGCTGCCGCTGAACGTCTTCCCGGGGGTGCTTGGCGAGGTCGTAAGGGCCCTGCCGTGGGCGGCGCTGATCCAGGCGCCGGCGGACATGCTGCTGGGGGCGGCGGATCCGCTGGGCACGTTCGCCTTCCAGGCCGGGTGGGCGGTGGCGCTGCTGGGGGCGGGGCGTTTGTTGCAGGCGGTCGCTACTCGGCGGGTGGTGGTTCAGGGTGGGTGACGTGGGTGTCGCCGGTGCGGTGAAGACCGGTGTCCGGGGCGAGCGGTGGACTCGCGACGACTGGGACGACGGGCCGCTCAGCCGCCGGGAGCGTGTGGTCGACGGCGTACGGACCTATCGGATGATCGCCGCGATGTGGATCCGGTCGACGATGGCCTACCGGGCCTCCTTCGTGATGACCACGATCGGGAACTTCGCGGCGACCGGGCTCGACTTCCTGGCGATCGTGCTGATGTTCTCCCAGATCGACCGGCTCGGCGGCTACTCGCTGCCCGAGATCGCGTTCCTGTACGGGCTGTCGGCGATCGCGTTCGGGACCGCGGATCTCGTCGTGGGGTCGATGGACCGGCTCGGGCGCCGGGTCCGCGACGGCACCCTGGACACGCTGCTGGTCCGGCCGGCGCCGGTGCTCGCGCAGGTCGCCGCGGACCGGTTCGCGTTGCGCCGCCTCGGCCGGATCACCCAGGGTCTGTTGGTGCTCGGCTACGCCCTGCTCGCGCTCGACGACGTCCACTGGACGGTGCTCAAGGTGCTGCTGGTGCCGGTGATGGTGATCAGTGGTGGGGCGATCTTCTGCGCGGTGTTCGTCGGGGGCGCGGCCTTCCAGTTCGTGGCGCGGGACGCCTCCGAGGTGCAGAACGCGTTCACGTACGGCGGCGCCACGCTGTTGCAGTATCCGCCGGGTCTCTTCGCGCAGGACCTGGTGCGCGGGGTGACGTTCGTCTTCCCGCTGGCCTTCGTCAACTGGCTGCCCGCGCTGTATGTGCTGGGCCGCCCCTACCCGCTCGACCTGCCGGAGTGGGTGGCGTTCCTGCCGCCGCTGGTGGCGGCGGGCTGTTGTGCGCTGGCCGGGCTGGCCTGGCGGGCGGGACTTCGTTCGTACCGGAGCACGGGGAGTTAGGGCGCATGGACAGTCGCGGTCACAGTCGAGTGGACGGTTCCTTCGACGAGTCGAACGACTCGTCCAACGAGTCCTTCAACGAGTCCTTCAACGAGTCCTTCATCGAGCTGGACGGTGTCGAGAAGGTCTTCGACGTGCGCAAGAAGACCGGGTTCATGCGCAGTGAGCGGCGTGAGGTGCGGGCGGTCGACTCGATCTCCTTCCGGGTGGCGCGCGGCGAGATGGTCGGCTACATCGGTCCGAACGGTGCCGGGAAGTCCACGACCATCAAGATGCTGACGGGCATCCTCACCCCCAGCGGCGGTCGGCTGCGCGTCGCCGGCATCGACCCGTCCCGTGAGCGTACGCGTCTCGCGCGGCGCATCGGGGTGGTGTTCGGGCAGCGTACGACGTTGTGGTGGGATCTCCCGTTGATCGACTCGTACAGGCTGATGCACCGCATGTACCGCATCCCCGACGCCCGTTACCGTGAGAATCTCGACCGCTGTGTCGAACTCCTCGAACTGGCCGATCTGTTGGACGTGCCGGTCCGTCAACTGTCCCTCGGCCAGAGGATGCGGGGCGACATCGCGGCGGCGCTGCTGCACGACCCCGAGGTGCTGTACCTCGATGAGCCGACGATCGGCCTGGACGTCATCTCCAAGGCCCGGGTGCGTGAGTTCCTGCGCGACCTGAACGCCGAGCGCGGTACGACGGTCCTGCTCACCACGCACGATCTCCAGGACATCGAGCAGCTGTGCTCGCGGGTCATGGTCATCGACCACGGCAGGCTCATGTACGACGGCCCGCTGACCGGCCTGCACGAGGTGGGCGACAGCGAGCGGACCCTCGTCGTGGACCTGGAGCGCGAACTGCCCCCGATCGACGTGCCGTCGGCGCGGGTCGTACGGGTGGAGGGCCCGCGTCAGTGGCTGGCGTTCCCGGCGTCGGAGTCGGCGGCTCCGCTGGTCGCGCGGATCGCGGCGGAGTATCCGCTGGTGGATCTGTCGGTGCGGGAGCCGGACATCGAGGCCGTGATCGCGAAAATGTACGCCGAGCAGGCCGAGAAGTCGGGGCGCGCGGCCTCGTAGCCTCCCTCGCGGGGACCTCGTAGGCTGCGTGCATGACGGACGACCTTCCGGAGCTGCGCGCCTCCGACGCCGATCGTGAACGAGTCGCCGAGGTACTGCGGGACGCCCTCGCGGAGGGCCGGCTCGACATGGCCGAGTTCGAGGAGCGGCTGGACGCGACCTACCAGGCGCGTACGTACGGCGAGTTGGCGCCGATCACCCGTGACCTGCCTGGGGCCGGGGTGAGTGTGCCCGCCGTGAACATGGTCAAGCAGCCTGCGGGGAGCGGGAGTTGGCCGGACCGGATCGTCGGGGGTGAGGGGTCCTCGCGGTGGGGTGTCGCCATCATGGGCGGGTTCCAGCGCAGGGGGCGCTGGACGGTGCCGAGGCAGTTCAACTCGTTCGCGTTCTGGGGTGGCGGTGAACTCGACCTGCGCGAGGCGAACTTCGCCGACCGTGAGGTGGTCATCAACTGTGTCGCGATCATGGGTGGTGTGAACATCGTCGTACCGCCCGGTGTCGAGGTCGTCGTGCGAGGCATCGGCATCATGGGCGGGTTCGACCACAGCCAGGAGGGTGTGGTGGGCGATCCCGGCGCGCCCCGCGTGATCATCCAGGGGTTCGCCTTCTGGGGCGGTGTCGGAGTGACCCGCAAACTTCCGAAGGCGGAGCGTCAGCGCCTGAAGGAGGAACGCCGTCAGGAGAAGCTGGAGCGGCGGGAGGGCCGGGGAGAGCTTGGTGGCTCCGCCTCCGGTTTCGGCCCGGGTTCCGGGTTCCGGCACGGCGTGCACGACCTGCACAAGCGGGACGAGGACTGAGCCGGGGCTGTCGCTGGGCCGGGCCGGCTCACAGCTGGGCCGGTGCCGCCCCCTTCAGATTCTCCAGGTCGAACACCTCACCCATCCGCGCGTACCCCTTGTCGCTCGGATGCAGGTGATCCCCCGAGTCGTAGTCCGCCCGGAACCGCCGAGGGTCGTACGGATCGCGCAGCGCCTTGTCGAAGTCCGTGTACGCGTCGAACACCCGCCCACTCCGAATCTCCGCGTTCACGGCCTGCCGCAGCGCCTCCGTGGTCGCCGAGTAGCCGTGGAAGCCCCCGAACGGCATCAGCGTCGCGCCCACCACCCGCAGCCCCCGTCGGTGCGCGTCGTCGACCAGCTCACGCAGCCCGGAGACGATCGAGGACGCCCTGAGGGTCTTGGGGTCGTGGGCGCGCAGGATGTCGTTGACGCCCAGGTCGATGACGACGACCTTGACGTTCGTACGGCCCAGGACGTCCCGTCCGAACCGCGACAGTCCGCTCGCGTTGGGCGCCGGCACGCCGACGCCGCCGTGCCGCAGGACGCGGTTGCCGCCTATGCCCTGGTTGACGACGCTGTAGCGGGGCACGTCGGCGCCGGACTCCGCCGCCGCGTGCAGCCGGTCGGCGAGGACGTCGGGCCAGCGACTGTTGGCGCCCACGCTGGACGTGCTGCCCGCGGTGAGCGAGTCGCCGAGGACGACGACCGTGCCGTTGGCCTGGTCGCTGAGGACGTCCAGGGCGGTGACGTAACGCCAGGCCTCGGTCCGCTCGGTGTATGCCGTGGCGTGCGGGTCCTCGGTGCGGTCGCCGAGGGCGGCGTACGAGATCTGCCGGGCGCGGGGATGGTAGGTGACCGGGCCGGAGGGGACCGCCGAGTACGTCGTCACCAGGACGTCGCTGTCGCGGGGGACGGTGATCCGGACCGCGTCGCTGACGATCTGCCGCCCGGCCGGGACGGTCACCGAGGGGCTGCCGCCGAAGGTGAGCCGGCGCATGGTCGCGGCGTCGGCGGCGGCGCTGTTCTCGGCGGCGGCGACGGCGACCGACGCGTGGGCGATGGTCAGCGGCTGCTTGCCGTAGAGGTTGGAGAGCGTGACACGGGCACCCGTACCGCCGGCCGCAGTGTGCACGACGTTGCGCAGGGAGCGGCCTGCCAGGCCCTTTGCCTCGGTGCCGGGCTCGCCCTCGACCGGGGAGGCGGCCCAGGTGGCGACCCAGGCGCCGGTGGAGGCGGGGGCGACATCGTTGCCCGTGTCGCCGCGACCCTGGCTGCCGGCTCTGGTGTGCCGGCTGCCGTCGTCGAGGGTCGCCCCGACGTATATCGCGGCCGACATGGCCACGACGAGGGTGACCATCGCGGCGAGCAGGCCATAACCGTGGCGCCTGGTCATGGGATGCGTAACTCCTCGTACGGCGGGGAGCGTGGGGCTCCGGTGGGCTGAGCCCATGATGCGGGATGGGCCTGTGCGAGCCGGCCGAATCCTTCGGATCGGCTCCCTCCGGGTATACGCAGGGAACTCTTGTTCCGTTCCGGGAGTCGGTCAGGAAGGGACAATGTGTGAGGGATCACTGAATGGTGGAGCGAATGGAACGGACCAAAACGGGATCAGAAGGCGGTACCGAAGGGGTCGAAGGGGCCACAGGGACCACAGGGACCGGGGAGGCCGACAGGACCGGCGGGACTCACGGGACTGATGGGACTGATGGGACTGATGGGCAGCGGCGGACCCGTGCCGTGCCCGTCGCCCGCGCCGGAGCTGTCCCGGGCCGCGCGATGACCTCCTTCAGCCCCGCCGACGAGGAGCGCCAACGCGGGGTGCGCCGTATGAAGCTCACGGCGACCGGGCTGCTGCTCTTCGTCGCCGTCGTGTACGTCCTCGCCAAGTGGGCCGGTGAGCAGGGCGCCGGTGCCTGGACGGGGTATGTCGCCGCGGCGGCCGAGGCGGGCATGGTCGGTGCGCTGGCCGACTGGTTCGCGGTCACCGCCCTCTTCCGTCATCCTCTCGGCCTGCCCATCCCGCACACCGCGATCATCCCCACCAAGAAGGACCAACTCGGCGTTTCCCTCGGCGAGTTCGTCGGCGAGAACTTCCTCTCCCAGGACGTCGTACGGCAGCGTCTGCGGGCCGTGGGCATCGGCAGCCGCCTCGGTACGTGGCTCGCCGAGCCGGAGCACGCGGACCGGGTCACGGCGGAGCTGTCGGCCGCCCTGCGCGGAGCCCTCACCGTCCTGCGCGACTCCGACGTCCAGGCGGTCGTCGGCGAGGCCATCACCCGGCGGGCCGACGCCCAGGAGATCGCGCCCGGGATAGGGAAGATGCTGGAGAAGGTCGTCGTGGACGGCGGCCACAAACGCGTCGTCGACCTGATCTGCGTACGCGCCCACGACTGGCTCGTCCTGCACGAGGAGGAGGTCATGGGCGCGGTGCAGGGCGGCGCGCCCGGCTGGACGCCCAAGTTCGTCGACAAGAAGGTCGGCGAGCGCGTCTACAAGGAACTGCTGCGGTTCGTCACCGAGATGCGCGACGCCCCCTCCCACCCGGCGCGCGGCGCCCTGGACCGTTTCCTCACCGACTTCGCCTCCGACCTCCAGTCCGACACGGACACGCGCGCGCGTGTCGAGCGGCTGAAGACCGAGGTCCTGGGGCGCGGCGAGGTCCAGGACCTGATCGCGTCCGCCTGGACGGCCGTACGCTCGATGATCGTCTCGGCGGCCGAGGACGAGCGCAGTGAACTGCGGCTGCGCGTACGGGCGTCGCTGCTGTCGCTGGGGTCCCGGATGTCGGTCGACGCCGGACTGCAGAACAAGGTGGACGGCTGGGTGGAGGGCGCGGCGGTGTATGTCGTGACGACCTACCAGGGCGAGATCACCTCCCTGATCACGGACACGGTCGCGGGCTGGGACGCCGAGCACACGACGAAGAAGATCGAGGCGCACATCGGCCGCGACCTCCAGTTCATCCGCATCAACGGCACGGTGGTCGGTTCACTGGCGGGGCTGCTGATCTACGTGGTGTCGCGGGCGGTGGGGGTGTAGCCCACGCCCACGGTCGGGTACGCGGTCGAGAACGCGGCGGAGCACTCGCACTTGATCACTCGCACTTGATCACTCGCGCTTGAGTACCGGCACCTGAGTACGCGTACTCTGTCGGACCGCCTCCGGACAGGTGACCCTCGTACGTATGACCGAGACAACGGGGAACGGCACCACCGGGAAACTGCTCGGGCCGCTGGGGACACGTCCCTGGGCCGAGCGTTGGCTGACGCGCGCACTCGGCGCCGCGGTCGCTTCGGCGTCGTACGTCGTCTGCGTCCCCTGGGATCTGCGCAACCGCGTCGAGAGCGCGGGTTCGATCGACGAGACGACCCCGGTGACGGGCGTCGGGGTCGTCGCCCTGGGCGTCCTGCTGCTGCTTCTGGCCGCCTACTTCGGGCACCGCGACAGCCGGGGCTGGCCGCTGCTCCTGATCGCGGTCCCACCGGCCACGCTCATGTACGTCTCCCTGCGAACCCATCCGGGCCCGCCCGACGGCTTCGCCAACGCCTGGCCGCTGACCTGGGCCTTCTTCACGCTGGTGATCGCGGCGGGGGTGCTGGTAGCGGCTGGGGTCGGACGGGCGTTCCGGGGCGAGGAGGAGGAGTCGACGGAGGGGCTGGTGTCGGCGTGCCGGTCCGTCGGCGGTGAGGCCGGAGGAGGCCGGGGGGTGCGCCGGGAACAGTGGTGACAAGACGGTGACACTGCGTACCGCAACCGATGGCCCGCATCGCCGGTCTCATTAGCCGGGCGCGGAAAGCGCCTATCGGCATAAACCGGGGGAATCATGATGAAGCGCACTGTTCGGGCCGTCGTCGTCACCGCACTGGCCGCCGCCGGCGTGTTCGGTACGACCGCGCTCGCCGGGCCGGCGTCCGCGGCGACACGGGGAGTCGTCGAGGCCCAGTACAACGGGGTCTGCGGAAAGGGGTTCGAGGTCGTGGACTTCTATGACCTCGACAAGCTGGGCACGATGTACCTGACGTGGAACGAGAAGACGGGCGAGGCGTGCGCGGTGACCGTCCGCAGCAAGCCGGGCGCCCGGCTCTACATGCACGCGAAGCTGTACCAGATGGACCACAACGAGATCAGCGACGGCGACTCGGGCGCCTTCACGACCTACGCCGGTCCCGTGACCATCCCGGCACGCGGTGAGTGCATCGCCTGGCGCGGCCAGATCGCCGACCAGTACCTGGTGCAGAACTACAACTGCGACTGACCGGGGCGGCGTTGCGACGCGGCGGGGCGGGGCGGAGCGGGGCGGGGCGGGTCAGGCTCCTGTGGTGGAGCCGGGACGGACGATCATCAGGACCGTCACGGTGACCCACAGGAGGTTGAAGACGCCGGTGAACATGGCGAGTTGAACGGTCGTCGCCCGGTCGGCGCCTCCCGCGGCACCTTCGACGACCGCTTCCTGCCGTGGCAGCACCAGCACCACCAGGACGATCGCCGCCGCCACGGTCAGCGCCATGGAGGCGATCAGCCAGGCGTCGCCCATCACCCCCATGCCGGCCGCCGTGGCGATCCCGAGGGCGGGTACGGCGATGCCGACCCCGGCGTACACCCGGCAGATCCGGTGCAGGAGCCGTACGGTCTCCAGCGCCCGGGGATCGTCGGGCGCCGCGAGTGCCCTGCGGGCGCCGGGCGGGAACATGCTGGCCGCGACGGTGACGGGACCGACGGCGACGATCGCGGCGAGGACGTGGACGGCGAGGAGGAACTTGGTCACGGGGTGACGGTAGGGGCGGGGGAGCGGCGCGCAGAAGTGGCGGTTTTGCCAGGGGGCAACGGATTCTCGCCAAGGCGCCAGGGCGTATCCAGCAGGGGATCCTGCCATCGGTCCCTCCCTGCAGCCCCTGGCTGTAATCGGTCGTATGCCTAGGATCTCGCCATGCACACTGTGGCCGTACTGGCTCTTGAGGGAGTCATCCCGTTCGATCTCTCCGCGCCGATCGACGCCTTCGGATGGGCGCGGCTACCGGACGGACGGGAGGCGTACCGCGTTCGGGTCTGTTCGGTGACCGCGGGCGACGAGGTGAGCGCCGGGCCGTTCGGTGTGCGGGCGCCGTACGGGCTCGACGCGCTGGCGGACGCCGACACGATCGTCCTGCCGGGCACCGCCGACCCGACCCGGCCGTTGCCGCCGGGCGTCGCGGAGGCGCTGTGCGCGGCGGCGGCGAACGGGACGCGGATCGCCTCGATCTGCGTCGGAGCGTTCCTCTTCGCGGCGACGGGCCTACTGGACGGCCTGCGCGCGACCACGCACTGGATCGCCGCCCAGGACCTCGCGGCCAGGTACCCGAAGGTGACCGTCGACCCGAACGTCCTGTACGTCGACAACGGCCGGTTCCTCACCTCGGCGGGCGCGGCGGCGGCCCTGGACATGTGCCTGCACATGATCCGCAACGACCACGGCTCGGCGGTCGCCGCGCACGCGGCCCGGATGTGCGTCATGCCCCTCGAACGGGAGGGCGGGCAGGCCCAGTTCATCGTCCAGGCCCAGCCGCCGGCCCCGGCGGGCGCGACGATGGAACCGGTACTGCGCTGGCTGGAGGAGCACGCGGACCAGGGCGACCTGACGCTGGCCGACATCGCGACGCAGGCCGGCATGAGCGCCCGTACCCTGAACCGCCGTTTCCGCGAACAGACGGGCACAACACCCCTGCAGTGGCTGCACCGGGCGCGGGTGCGGCGGGCGCAGTACCTGCTGGAGACGACGACGTACCCGGTCGAACGGATCGCCGCCCAGACGGGGTTCGGGTCGCCGACGGCCTTCCGGGACCGTTTCAGAAGGGTCGTCGGGACGAGCCCGTACGCGTATCGGAGGGCGTTCCAGACCACCGGATGAGCGCCCCTTGGAGGCGGGCCGCAGGCCCCTCCTCCAAGGGGCGCGGGGAACTGCGCGACCAGCCCCGACGGCGCCGCAGCAATTCACGGCACCTCAGCGGAGCGTCTCGTGCCGGTCGGCGACGGCCCAGGAGGCGAGAGCGACGGCTCCGGCGACCCCGAACACGGCAGGCCAGGCGCCCACCTTCTTGGCCAGCGGGTGCGATCCGGCGAAGGCGGCGACGTACGCGACGGTCAGCGCCCCGGCGGCCGTCACACCCGCCTGCTCCTGCCAGCGCTGCGCGGCGACGGTACCCGCGACGGCCAGCACGGTCCCGCCGAGCTGCCGGTTCCTGCTCCAGCGGGCGACGGCGTACCCACCGACGAGGCCGGTGGCGGCCACGAGCGCCGTAGGAACCTTGGTCGTCTTCGCCATGGTGGCCTGCCTCCGCTGGATCGGGTCGTACAGCAGTCGTGTACGGGTGCGTGTACGTGCGCTACGGGCGAGGCTAACCCGTGATCCTGGGTAACCGGCCGGGCGGGGTGACCGGTCCCGTCCGGGACGGAGCGACGGACTCCGACATGTTCGTAGTGTCCCGCCGGCATAGTCGCTACGCTCCCAGCGGGGGGAACGCGGGGGCGGGTGGGGGGAGTTGAGGGTGTTTCGGAGACCGCTGGGGCGGTGTTGCGGCGTCTTGGTGGGCGTCGGGCTGTTACTGACCGGCTGTTCCGGTTCGGGAGGGGACAGCACCGCCGGGTCCAAGGGCCCGACAACGAGTGGTGGCACACGCTCCAGCCCGGCTTCGAGCCCCGACCCGGATGCGGACTCAAGCGCGACCCCGGCCCCCAGCCCCACAGCTCTGGCCTTCGACCCCGACCCCGCCCGCCTGCCGAAGACCCGCGCACAGGCCGTACGCCTGGCCCGCGCCGTCGCGGCGGAGCCCGTGAGCTGGGGGCCCGGCTTCGTCAGGCGCGACCCGTACGAGAGTGACCCCGGCTACTGGCCCGTGCTCGACGCGAACTGTGTCTGGCGGCGCGAGTCACTGCCCGCGACGGTGCTCGCCTCACTCACCCGCTACAGCGAACTGCCCGCGGAGGACGGCAAGGGCCCGATCCGCATCACTTCCGTCGTCACCGTGCACCGAACCGTGACGGACGCCGCCTGGGAGATGGCCGAGACCCTCGAAGAGGGACTGCGCTGCCCCGACCAGCAGCTCCGCGAGGGCGAGCGGATCACCGGACTGATCTCCCAGGGCTCGGCGTTCGGGCTGGGGGGCAACTTCACCTCCGAGGACGCGCTCGCGGAAGCCGGCGAATACCACAGCGACGAACTCGGCGGCCCTCACTACTACTACTGGTCTCAGAGCCGACTGGGCCAGGTCACCGTGGCTGCCGTCGGCAGGGGCGCCACAGGCCGGACCGATGCAGAGGTCACCGCCGCACTGCTGCCGGGACTGTCCCAGATGCTGAGCGACGTCGAGACCGAACTGGAGGCGGCGGAATGAGCGAGCGTCTGCTCCCCACCGACCCCTCCTCCGTCGGCGGACACCGACTGCTGGCCCGCCTCGGCGCCGGTGGCATGGGTGTGGTCTACCTCGGCCGTACCGAGGCCGGGACGTTGACCGCAGTCAAGGTCATCCAGGCCGAGTACGCGGACGAGCCGGACTTCCGTGCCCGGTTCCGCCGCGAGGTCGAGGCGGCCCGCCGGGTGACGAGCCCCTGGGCGGTGCCCGTCACCGGCGCAGACCCGGACGCGGCGGAACCCTGGCTGGCTACCGCCTTCGTGCCCGGCCCCTCGCTCGGCGAGGCCGTCGCCCGCCACGGTCCGCTGCCCGCCCGGAGCGTGCGACTCCTGGGCAGGATGCTCGCCGCCGCGCTGAGCGAGGTGCACGCCGCCGGGCTGGTCCACCGCGACGTCAAGCCCGCCAACGTCCTGCTCGCCGTGGACGGTCCGCGCCTCATCGACTTCGGGATCGCCCGCGTGGTCGACGAGACCGCGATCACCTCCGCCGACCTGGTCGTCGGCACACCAGGCTTCCTCTCTCCGGAACAGGCCGAGGCACGCGGCGCCCAGGTGGGCCCGGCGAGCGACATCTTCTCGCTGGGCTGTCTGCTGGCGTACGCGGTGACCGGCCATCCGCCGTTCGGCACCGGCGCGGTGGACGCCCTCCTCTACCGCACGGTCCACGACGAGCCCGACCTGGCAGGCATCGAGTCGGGCGACGAGCCCGGCACCGGTTCCGGCGACGACGCGGCGAGCGGCGAACTGCTGACGCTGCTGCACATGTGCCTGGCGAAGGACCCCGCGGACCGTCCGACGGCCGAGCAGATCTGCACGGTGCTGCTGGTCGAGGACGCCGTCCCCGACAGCGGCCAGACCGACTGGCTGCCCGACGACGTCGTACGGGGAATCGCGGACCGCTCGTCCGAGATGCTGGCGCTTCCCGACATCGAGCCGACCGTGCTGGCCGCCGGCGCGGCAGCCGAAGCAGGACAGGACGCGGAGCCGCCGTCGCCGGGCCGGCGCCGACTGCTCCTGGCCTCGGGTGCGGCGGTGCTCATGGCGGCGGGCGGGGCCGCGGCCTGGGCCGCACTGCGCGACGAGGACACCCCGGGCACACCGGCGGCCCGGCGCTGGGCCATCGGGGTCCAGGCGGATCTCAGCGGCGCGCAGCGGACGGCGGGCCGGGCGCAGGAGCGGGGCGCGCGACTGGCGGTCGAGCAGTTCAACTCCCGTAAGGACAAGCCGTTCGAGCTCACTCTGAAGACGGTCGACGACGGCGGCAGCGCGGCGCGGGCACCCGCCGCGGCCAAGACGCTGATCCAGGACACCGACGTACTCGCCGTGCTCGGCCCGACCAACGACGAGACCGCCCACGCGGTCCTCGCCGCCTACGACGAGGCCCTGCTGCCGCTGCTGTGCGTCTCGGCCGGAGGGCTGATCCTGACGACGGCTCAGTACCGGTCCTTCGTGCACTGCCGCCCCAGTGACGCGGCGGTCGCTCTCCCGATCAGCGTCTACCTCATGGGGCAGAAGGAGACAGCGCGGCCCGGCGTCCTCCAGGACCGGACCGGGCAGACGTACGCCCAGGAAACCGCCTCGATCAGCGTTCTCATGCTGCGTCACCTGGGCAGGCCGGCCTACCCCCGGGTGGTTCCGGCGGGCACCGACGACCTGGCACCCGTGGTCGCCGACATGCTGCGGGCCGGGATCGGCTCCTTCATCTACGCCGGGTACGCGCAGGGCGCGGCCCAGGCGGCCCGGGAACTTGCGGGCGTCGGCTTCGACAGGCCGAGGCTGAGCTCGCAGGCAGTGATCGACCCGGCGTTCCTCGATCTGGCCGGGGACGCGGCCGAGGGATGGCTGATGACCTCCTCCTTCGTCGACCCCACCGCCGTGCCGGCCGCGGCGGCCTTCACCACCGCCTTCCGCAAGCGCTACGGTGCCGCGCCCGGCTACTACGCCGCCGAGGCGTACGACACCGTCAACCTCGTCCTCCAGGAGTTGGTGAAGGCAACAAAGACCACGACGGCAACGAAGAACACGACGGCAACGAAGAACACGACGGGTACGAAGAACACGACGGGTACGAAGGCTGCGAAGACCGGACAGCCGCCGAGCCGCCAGGAGTTGGTGGGTCTGCTGCGCAAGAGCCGCTACAAGGGCATCACCAAGGAGTTCTCCTTCAAGCCGGAGGACGGCACGTTCGCCGGGTGGGGCGTCTTCCTGCACCAGGTAGAGGGCGGCCGGTTCCGCTTCCTCGGCGAAGCCCCCTCCGAGGCGTAGCGGTGGGCGGGGCGGTTGGCGGGGCGCACCCGGACGGCCACGCGGGCGACCCGCGCGCCGAAGACCGTGCGGAAGGCCGTGTGGGAGTGCACGCGCTCAAGCCGGGCGACCCGCCCTTCGTCGGCGGCCACCGGCTGCTGGGCCGGCTCGGCTCGGGCGGTATGGGCGTGGTCTACCTGGCCCGTTCGACGGGCGGGGCGCTGGTCGCACTGAAGGTGATTCGCGCCGAGTACGCGGCCGACGACGGCTTCCGCACCCGGTTCCGGCGCGAGGCCGAGGCGGCGACCGGGTTCACCGGACGGTGGGTGGTGCCGGTCACCACGGCGGAACCGGAGGCCCCCGAGCCCTGGCTGGCGACCGCCTTCGTACCGGGCCCGTCGCTCGCCGAGGCCGTCGAGCTGTACGGGCCGTTGCCGGACCGTACGGTACGCGCGCTGGGCGCCCGGCTGGCCGAGGCGCTCACCGAGGTGCACGCGGCGGGCCTGGTGCACCGGGACGTCAAGCCGCACAACGTGCTGCTCGCCCTGGACGGCCCCCGGCTGATCGACTTCGGCATCGCGCGGTCCACCACGGCGACTTCGCTCACCGCGACCGACGTGGTGATCGGCTCTCCCGGCTATCTCTCGCCGGAACAGGCGCAGGCGCGAGCCGGTGACATGGGCCCACCGAGCGACGTCTTCTCGCTGGGCTGCGTCCTGGCGTACGCGGCAACGGGCCACCGCCCGTTCGGCACCGGCACCCCGGCCGCCATCCTCTTCCGTACGGTCCACGAGGAACCGGACCTGGAAGCGGTGCCCCGGTCCCTGGTCCCGCTGCTGACGAGTTGCCTGGCCAAGGACCCGCAGGCCAGGCCCACCGCACGGGCGGTACGGGACGCCCTGACCGACGAGGGCGAGGATGAAGGCGCGGGCGAGGCCGGGGACGACTGGCTGCCGCCCACCCTGCCCCGGCTGATCGCACGACGCTCGGCCGCCGTCCTGGCCCTCCCCGACCCCGGCCCGTCCACCCTCGTACAGCCGGCGCAACAGCCCTCCCCCTCCCGGCGCCGCCTGCTGACCCTGGGCTCGGCGGCAGCGGTGGCCCTGACCGGCGGCGGCCTGGCGGCCTGGGCGGCCTCCCGGCCGTCGGCGGGCGGCGAGGGCGGGACAACGGGCTCGGGACCACTGTCCCGGTACGTCATCGGAGTGCACGCGGACCTCACGGGCACGGACAGGACGATCGGCCGGGCGCAGGAGAGGGGAGCGCGGCTGGCCGTGGAGGACTTCAACTCCCGCTCCCGTTCAGGAAGTTCTGGTTCGCCAGGCAGCCGTACCTTCGAGTTGGCCCTGAAGGTCCTCGACGACGCGGGGGAGGCGAAACGGGCGGCGGAGGTGGCCGGAAGGTTCGTCGCGGACCCCGACGTGTACGCCGTCATCGGCCCGACCGGCAACGCCGCGACCCAGGCGTCCATCGCCCGCTACGAGAAGGCACTGCTGCCCGTCGTCACCGTCTCCGCCGGCCTGGACCCGGACCTCTCCGAACGCGCGTTCTTCCAGCTCAGGCCCGACGAGAACACACTGTCGACGCCCTTCATCCACTACCTCACCCACGTCGAGAAGAGCAGCAGGACCGCCCTCATAGACGATCAGGCGGCAGGCCGCACCAGCTGGCAGAACGTCAGATCCCTGACCATGTACCCGCCCGCCGAAGGCACGACGACCACCCATGCCGTCCCCGCGGACAGCGAGGACTTCGACACGGTCGCCGCCGCCGTGCTCGCCGCCCGGGCAGAGGCCGTGGTCTACTCCGGCACCTCCCCGCACCGGGCCGCCCTGTGCGCCCGCTCACTCGTCCGGGCCGGGTTCCAGGGCACGCGCATGGCCCCCGAACCGGTCCTGGAGCCCACGTTCCTCACCGAGGCGGGTGCCGCGGCCGAGGGCTGGCTGATCAGCGCGACCTACGTCGACCCGGCCGAACTGCCCGCCGCCGCAGGCTTCGTGACGGCGTACAAGAAGCGATTCGGGGTGCGCACCGTCGAGCGCTTCGCGGTGGAGGCGTACGACGCGCTGCTCTTCGTCGCCCAGAGCCTGGGCGGGCTGGGGGCTGTCGAGGTCGAGAGGGGCGCCATGGTGCGCAGACTCCGCGCGTCCACCTACAAAGGACTGGCCAAGACCATCGAATTCGACGCGAAGACCGGCCAGTTCAACCTGGTCAACGGCCTCTTCCTGCACCGGGTGGAGAACGGTGCGCCGCGCTTCCTGGGGCGCTACGACAAGGCCAGGAAGACCTGATCTCCTGAAGACTGGCAGTACTGTGCGCGGATGACTGAACAACTGCCGCGCACCTCGGGCACGTTGGTGTTGCGCACCGACTTTTCCGGCGACCCCGCGTGGGAGGCCCTGGGGCAGGCCCTCGCCACACCGAGCGAGGACGGTTTCCTGCCGTACGTCGAACTCGTCGCCGACGCCCGGTTCACCGGAGTGACCGCGGAGGAGGTCATCGGCAGGCTCCCGGCCGACTACGAGCACCCGATCCTCGTCCTGGCGGACACGACGGCCCTGGCCTCGGTGCAGTTCCCGCTCCTCGTCGTGGATCTGAAGGAGGAGCGCGGACGTTGCTTCCGGGTCGTGGCGAGCGAGCTGTGGGGCATCGAGAACAACCTGTCGATCTCGAACATGGACTTCAGGGAGTTCGCGGAGGCCGTCGATGCGGACGGGGTGCACCGAGGCTTCTGACCGTCCGGTCTTTCGCGTGGCGGTGTCAGTAGCGGTGGCGGTGTCGGCGCTCGGAGAAGCGGGAGACGGCCGCCGACGGGGGCCGCTGAGCATCGTGCGCCGGGCGGCCTGTCCGGCGGATCCCGCCGGACAGGCCCTTGCTCCCGAAGAAGGCTCAGTGCTTGAGCGTGAAGGTGAAGTCGCCGGAGAGTTTGCCGCTCAGCCGGGCCGCCGAAACGAGCTTCCCCTCGGTGACCAGTCTCTCGACCTCGGCCCGCGAGAGACCGAAACCTTCAGCGATCAGTCGCACCGGCCGGACAGGGATCCGCGCTGCGAAGCGGACCGATACATCGATCGCATCGCTCACCTCATGGTCCGGGTGATCCGATCCGCCGGTGTCGAGGCGCCATGCGTCGTCCCAGTCGAGGGCGATGCGATTCCGGTGCCGTACGACCGGATCCTGGAGCAACTCAGCTGCCAGTACAGGGTCGTTGTCATGCATCAGGTCCAGCAGCTCAGGCCGTATGGAGCGCACGTTCATCCGCTCCAGGATCGTGAGCTTCGCAGTCTCCCCACAAGAGGTGCAGAGGACGAGGAGCCACGCGTCGATGAGCTTGTGGTTGGCGTTGACGCGAAACTTGCCGTTCGCCCGGAAGCGCTCGGACGCGCATGCGTGGCAACGACGGAGAACGAGCGGCAGGCAGGTGGGCGTGACAACCCAGTTTTCGAGCACAGAAGTACACCGGTTTCAGTGTGAGAAGTCCGCAGCAAAAAGCAGCACGGCGCACATGCGTGGATGCGCGACGCGCGACAGATCAGCACTCGGGGGGTCTCACACGGTGTACAACGGCACGTCCTTACCCAGACGACTCGGCTCGGCAGCACGGTAATGGCGCACAGTGGCGCCGTTCCACTGGTTTTTCGACCGCTTCACGGGCGGTGGATCACGGATCTGCTTCTGACGGCGGCCGACGGCTACTGCTGCAACTGTCATTGCCGCCAGCCCTCGTACGGCTGCTCAGGCCATGAGTTCGGTCTGTGCAAGTGGAGCCCGAACCGCAGGCACTGAACTGAGGGGAGCCTGAGGTGGAGGCCGCAGCGAGGGACGAAGGCTGGTGCCCAGCGCTTGTGCGCCAGTCCCTGTGCGCCAGTCCCTGCCTATCAGTCCCGTGTACCGGTCCCTGTTCACCTGGTGCGTTTGCTGCCATGCTCCGCCCAGGCGTGCTGTCGGCAGTGGGCGCGACCACGCCAACGGGGGGAGTTGTGCAGCCGGTTCACTCGCACGTTGATTTCCATCTCATCCACAACAGCAGGGCCGAACGGAAGACGCGAATACGTCTCCGCCGGCCCGACCACGGCCCCGAGGCCGTCAAGGTCGTCTGCCCCGCGTGCCGGAAGAACGTCACCATCCGAGTTCTCGACGCCGGGGAGACGCAACGACGTCAGCAGCTGTACCGCGGGCTGGCCTGGATGTTCGCCGCCGTCACGGTCCCCTTCGCGGTCATGACCGTCTACGGCATCGCCACGGACTCCGAAGGCGCGGGAAACGGCGGTTTCCTGCTGACGGTCCTCAGCGCCGTGATCGCCGGGAATCTGGTCTACCGGGTACGGAACACCGGAGTGTCGGCAGCCGGGCTGGGGTCTCACTACACCCAGGTGATCCACCCCCGGAGGGACCGCCCGCGCCCCTGGACGCGCATACGGACCTGGGTACGGGCGGGGCGAGGCGGCCAGGAGGGCTGAGGGGGCGGTTGGGGAAGGCGCCCGAGGCCGGTGATGTCCGGACGTCCACACAGGTGGAGACGAGTTCGCACCATCACGTCCGAGCTGGGGCATCAGGCCCGTACCAGCAACGACCGGCCGACCGAGAGAACGACGCAACCCTGAGTTCAGGACAGGAAGCTGCGGTACGGGCCGTTCCGTATCCCGTTCTTCTGCTGCTGGTTGAAGTGGCAGTTCGGGTAGTCGTAGAACGAGGCGGACATCGGTGTGCCGTCGGTGTGCGTGGAGTCGGGCAGACCGAAGGCGTGGCCCAACTCGTGCACCATGCCGCCGTACCACCGGTTCATCGCGCCGTTGATCCCGGCGGCACCGTCGGCGTCGTGGCCGCTGAGGAGCACCCAGCCGCCACCTCCACCGCCGCCGGAGACGTTCGTCTTCTCGGCGCTGACCTCGCCGACGCACAGCCAGCGCGAGTCCGGATCTCCGAGACCGAACCTGGCTTTCAGCTCCTGCTGCATGTTGAAGACGACCCACCAGTACTCTTCGCCGCCGTTCGGCGTGTTCTCGTACCAGGCCCGTCCGTGGTTGCCCTGGACCACCTCCACCGCCGGATTGTTCAGCTTGAACGTCACGCCGAGTTCCTGGCGGTAATAGCGTTGCGACTCCACCATGACGCTGGTGATGCCGTTGGGGTACCGCGAGTCGTTCGCCACGTCCGAGGGCCTGAGCCAGAACACCCGCACCGTCCCGGTCGGCGGGGCAGCGGCGCTCCGCCCTGCCGATCCCGTCGCCGCCCGGGCGGTGCCGGCGAACGCCCCGGAACCCAGCGCTACGACCCCTCCGGCCGCCGCAGCCAGCGCCGCGCGCCGCGTGAACCTACATCCTTCTTCCATCGGACATCCTCCCTCATCGAGGTGTGGACATGACAAACCTGTCCTTGTCGAACAGTGTGCGATATGTCGACCGTCCGGCGTAGGTGACATCAGGCCGTAGTCGGGGGAGTCTGGGGTGCTGCCGGCGGTGTCGTTCGGCATCATCCCCATGTCGACGCGAGAGCGTGCGTTGTGGCCACAGGAGACGTTTGACGTGCACGACGACACGCTTGTGTCCGTGGAACTGTTCTCTGCGGAGGTGAACATTACGCAGCCCTCCGAGATTGCCCTGTACATCAAGGCTTTTGAGTAGCTCCGGGGCCTGGCTGTGTACGGGGCGGAGGCTCGGGTGCTGATCGTGAAGGCCATCGATGCGCTGTAACGACTGCGCGTGGTTATGAGCAACACCAGGGCAGGCAAAGACCGTTGATTGAGGCGGCGTTGAAGGCGCGAGTCCTCAACCTCCAAGCCCCAAGTTCCTCAACGCCCCTATGAACACCTGCCACGCCTGGCCTCGAACAGCAACTACAGGACCTCTGGAACGCTTTGAGTCGCGTATGACGGTGCCGTCTGCCGTCCGCGCACACTCAACGCATTCCGTCCCACTTCCCCCGCTGTAAGAGGACTTCAACCACGAAAGAGCGGGCGCGGACGGTGCGGTCATCACGTCTCCTTGCTTATACGGGCGATGAGTGCTGCCGAAGACTCAAGATCGAGCGCCTGTGCGCTCAGGTACTCGAACGCCAACCTGTAGCGGTCCAGTTCCTGGGGCTTCTCCATGAAGAGTCCGCCGCCGAGAAGGTCTACGTAGACCACATCCAGGTCGGGCTGCGGCCCGCGCAGGACGGCAAAGCTACCAACTGCGGCTGCGTGGGCTCCTGTTGAGAAGGGGAGTACTTGGATGGTGATATTCGGGCGCTCGCACATGGTGAGCAGATGCTGCAGCTGCTCCCGCATGACCTCACGTCCGCCGACGTTCCGCCTGATGGCTGCCTCGTCGACCACGGACCAGATGTGCGGCGGCTCCTCCCGCTCAAGGAGCTCCTGCCGCTTCATACGAATGTCCACCATGTGCTGTACTTCCCGCTCCGCGCACTGAACCTCCGAAGCCCGGTGAACGGCTTCCGCATACTTGCGGGTCTGGAGCAACCCAGGGATGTACATACAGGCGTAGTGATCTTCGCGTACGACCTCGTCTTCAAGCGTGAGCATGAGGTTCATGGAGTCGGGGATGGGGTCGGCGAGTGACCGCCACCAACCTTGGATTCGGGCGCCCTTCGCTAGCTCAACAAGAGCCAGCCGTTCCGCCTCGGTGGCTCCGTATTCGCGGCAAAGCGCGTCCACGGCCGGCCACTTGACCGTGCCTTCCTTCGTCTCGTACCGACTCAGCGTTGCCTTTGAGATGCCGACGCGTGAGCCTGCTTCCTCAAGGGTCAGCCTCTTGAGTTCGCGTAGACGGCGCAGGTCCGCGCCCAGCTGGCGCCTTCGCGTGGTGGGTCCAATCGGCATGCCTACAAACCCTTCGTGTCGATCCATCAGATCGTCCTGGTTGCCTGCGCAGGTCGGCAAGGCGGTGTGCGCCGGGGGCGCGAGTTTCGGCGGCGCGCTCCTTCTCGGCTGTTATGAGAGTTCCATTTTGAGAGTTCCAATGCAACTCTAGGTGTGCGACCGAGTGCGCTGTGCAACTCGGCGGGGGTGAGAAGGAGTTGAGCATGGACTGCACCACCTGCATGCCAAGGAAGCCCTGGGACCTTCACTTTCTGGCAGAGCCGGAGGAAGTCGCGGGCCTACGGCGCGTGCTTCGGATCCATCTCGGACTCTGGGGCTTGGACGAGCTCATCGACGCGGCCCAGCTCTGCGTCAGCGAACTCGTCTCCAACGTGATCACACACATCGGTCCCGGCACCCCCACCACCCTTGCTGTCTCTATGAAGGGCACCCGCCTTCGGATCGAGGTCTACGATCCCGACACCCGCGCGTTGCCCACGCTCCTTAACCAGGGCCTCAACTCCGAATCCGGGCGAGGGATGGAGCTCATCACTTTCATCGCAGACCGTTGGGGCGTGCAGCTTCTCGCAGACCGCAAGATGACGTGGTGCGAGCTCCCCACCACGCTGACCTCGCCTAACAGTCACCGCGGAGGACCTCACGTGACGAGAGCGGAAGAGGTGCTCGACCTCTACGGCGGGGTGAAGTTGCCGCCCACAGCCGCCTCGGAGCGGCTGAGCGCAGCCTTTGCGGAGGAGGCAGCAATCGGTGCGATCGCTGACCTCCTCCACTGGCTCCGGGCACACGGCCGCGACGCGGATGAGGCGTTGGACCGAGCACAGATGCACTTCGAAGCGGAAGCGGGGGTGGTGGGCAGCTCAACGTGAGGCGCTACCCAGCTTTGATCGTCGAGTACGTCCAGACGTCCGCCGGGATCTCATGCTTCAGCTTCCACGTGATCGCCATCGGTTTGCTACCCGAGTGCTTTTCGTACTCCGCAGGGCCGAGCAGCATCCACGGCTGGGCACCCCCTATGTCGGTGCTCTTGTAGCGGCGCACGAAGAGCAGGACATGACTGCCCTCAGCGACATGCCGTTGGTAGCGAAGGCCGGTAGGGGAGGTCTCTGACGTCTGGTTCTGGGACTCCCAATGGAACTGAGTCTCGCTCTGCGCGTAGTCGTGGTACCTGGTCTGCGGCGAGAAGTCCTTCTCGTCCTTCTCCAGCGTGATGAGAAGCGCATCCGTCTTGATCGAGTCGCACCACTTCACGCCCTCGCGGAAATCGGCCGGCATGAAGCCCCCGATGTACGACTGCCCCAACGCAGGCAGGATCTCCTCGCGGCTGTACGAGGCATGCACGGTGAGTGGGACGCCACCCGGACCGCCCAAGCCCAAGAGAGGGATCGGTACGTGCTCGGTGTGGGCGAGGTTGTACGCCAGCACCTGGCGCAGCTCACTTCGGAACGCGTGCTGCTTGCGCAAGGTCGCAAATCCAGCGTCGTAGTTGGCGTACCCCTTGCGGACAATGCCGCCGAGTGGCCACAACTGGAAGAAGAGCATGCGGGCGTAAGCCTGTCCCTGCTCGTCAAGGGCACTGTAGGCAGGGGCGTCGTCCTCCAGCATCCGGGTGTACGCGGCAACCCGTAGCGGGTCGTCCACGTGCAGGAACGCGGAGACGCGCTTGAGGAGCGCGCCCTCACCTTCCGGAGCCTCCCCTTTCAGGAGGCCGGAGCGACGGAGTAGGCCAGTCCAGGAGTTCCCGTTGCCCCGGTAGAGCTCCTTGAGCTCGCGTCCGCTCTCGTCCAGGTAATGGCTGAGCTTCAGCTCGGCGTAATCAGCTACCTCGCGTGCCAGGGCAGTGACGTTGACGCCGATCTGGTCCTTGATGTTGGCGATGATGGTTTTCTTCGCCTTCTCCTCAAGGATGATCTCGCAGCCGGATGGAAGCTGTGGGAAGTCATGCTCGATGTTGTCCAGGAGCCGCTTGCGGGTCAGATTTGTCAGGGCACGGAACTGGTTCTCGAAGCGGAACTCTTTGCGGTGCTGGCCGATGAAGTCCAGCACTGTCAGTACCGCCTTGTTCTCGGTACGCCGGAGTCCTCGGCCGAGTTGCTGCAAGAACACCGTCGCGCTAGAGGTGGGGCGCAGCAGGAGCAGAGTGTCTACGTCAGGGATGTCGAGGCCCTCGTTGAAGAGGTCGACCGAGAAGATCACCTGCAACGTCCCAGAGGCGAGGTCAGCCAGTGCCTGCTTGCGCTCGTCAGAAGGCGTTCCGGCAGACAGGGCAACGGCGTTGAGGCCGGTCTTGCGGAAGGACTCCGCCATGAAGTGCGCGTGCGCGACAGAGACACAGAAGCCCAACGCGCGCATGGCACGTGGGTCGGCGATTTTCTCCTGAACGGCCTTCAGGACCAGCAGGGCTCGCGCATGGTTAGCGGACAGCACTTCACTCAGAGCGCTTGCGTCGTACGCCCCGCGATGCCATTTCACCGTACTGAGGTCGGTGTTGTCGCTGATACCGAGGTAGTGGAAGGGACTCAGCAGTTCGTTCTCCAGGGCCTCCCACAGCCGCATCTCGGCAGCGATGCGCCCATCGAAGAACTCGTCCTGGATGTTCTTGCCGTCCATGCGCTCGGGAGTCGCGGTCAGTCCGAGCAACTCCAGTGGCTCGAAGTGATCGAGGATCTTCCGGTACGTCGGCGAAGTCCCGTGATGGAACTCGTCGATCACGATCACGTCGAAGTGATCAGCAGCGAGCCGGTCCAGCGCCCGCGCGTTGAGTGACTGCACGCTGGCGAAGACATGCGTCCAACGCTCTGGGATCTCCCCGCTGTGTAGGGATTCACCGAAGTTCGCGTCTACTAGGACGTCTTGGTAGGTCCGCAGGGACTGCTGGAGGATCTCCTTGCGATGAGCGACGAACAGCAGTCGCAGGTCACGGCCGTGCTTCTTGCGTAGCTGCTTGTAGTCCAGAGCGGCCATCACGGTCTTGCCGGTGCCTGTCGCCGCGACCAGAAGGTTCCGGTGCCGGTCATGCACCTCACGCTCTACTTCGAGGCGCTCCAACATGTCGCGTTGGTGGGCGTAGGGGCGTACTTCGAGACCCGACAGAGTGATTCGGCGATCTGCAGCCGAGGTATTTGAGGTGCCCCCGGCGATCGCCAGCGCTTCCTGAAGTCGAGCGCCGTCGGTGTCCGGGTCGTACAACTCGAAGGACGGGTCACTCCAGTAGGCCTCGAAGGTCGCGTCGAACTTCCGCAGCACGTCGGGTGTGGCGATGGAGGACAGCCGGACGTTCCACTCCAACCCATCGAGCAGCGCCGCCTTGGAGAGGTTGGAGCTGCCGACATACGCCGTGTCGTAACCGCTCATCCGCCGGAACAACCAGGCCTTGGCGTGGAGTCGAGTCGACCTCGTCTCGTAGTTGACCTTGACCTCGGCATTGAACTCTTGCACCAGCCGATCCAGTGCGCGTCGCTCGGTCGCCCCGATGTAGGTCGTCGTGATGACGCGTATCGGCACGTCCCGCTCACGGGCGGCTTGTAGTGACTGCTCGATGATGCGCAGGCCGTGCCATTTGACGAAGGCGCAGAGCAGATCGACGCGATCAGCGGTGGCGAGCTCGGCACGCAACTCGAAGCCGAGGCTGGGGTCATCCGGCGAATTAGTGATGAGCGCGGTGTCGGATAGCGGGATGCCTGGGCGTACGGCGAAGACGCCAGGGGCTTCTTGCCGAGTCAGGGCAAGAAGCTGGCGCGGGCCGGCCGCGACCAGGTCCACCCATTCCTGGGCTCCCTTGAGAGTGCTGATGGACTCCAGGATGTGGTTCGCCGCGTGTACCCGCTCCTCGGCGGGGAGACCCAACAGCACGCGTCGTACGGTCGTCGCGACATGTCTTGCCAGGACGTGCGGTACCGATTCTGCTCCCAGCGTGTCACTCACCGGATGCCATCCGAGGCTCGCGAGCTCCTTCAACTGCTGCTCGCACCGCAGCGTGATGAGCTCCTCGTACACCCCCGCGACAGGGTGCGACAGGCTTCCCGACTCAGACACGCAGGCTCCTTTGATCGCGCAGACGGCTGCGCTCATGTGTAACAGAGCCCACTGACACTCCGCCCTGAAGCCGTTGCGGTGCCAGTCGAGCCGTTGCGGAGTCGGGGTCCCGTTACGTGTGATTCGACACCCTACTTTCGGTCGGGTCACTCTCGTGGGCCCTTCCCGTTTGACGTCGATTCACATGCCGCTCAGCTTGAAGTACATGTACGGAGGTACGCCGGATGAGCCCAGCCGATGGCCTGGGCGGCTGGGGGCACTGCAGAGCTGGACCACTACCGTCGCCAGTCTCGCGGCCTTGAGTCTGTCCATCTACAACCTTGTGCTCTTTCATGAGAGGCCTGCCATCAAGCTGTCGCTGCCTCACGTTTTGCGCGTCGGGCAGAATGGCAACGCCTATTTTTTCATGCAGCTCACTATCGCTGCACCGAAAAAGACCGAGGATCTCGAAATCGTCACCGATGTGGATTTTCAGCTGAATCCTGAAGGGAAATCCGACCGTTCCCCACGCGCCCGCTTCTGGTGGGACGAGGTGATCAGATTTAAGCGCCGTCCGGAGGATGGATGGGAGCACGCCGGGGACCCAAACCCTTTCGTGATCGCACAGGATAAGCCGCAGATGCCTTTCCTTAGCTTCGTGGCAGAGGATTGGAAATTCGCGGCTGGAGAGTACAAGGGAACGTTGACGCTCCATCGAGCGAGCGGCCAACAGTCACTCATCGAAGAGTTCTGTCTCATCTTCACTCAAAAGGACATCGAGGAACTCGCTAAGGAAAAGGGTGAGGACTGGTGGTATCCCTATCGGAATGACGACCCTAGCGGATCGGACCAGCACGGCGATTGCTACGTCCGGTGGTCCGGATACTGACCTCGCCTCTGTTACCGGCAAGAGCGATTTTAGCGCTTATCTGAGCCCCCCAGCTTGACGAGAGTTAGGGCCCCGAGGTGTCTGGACAGCCTGGTGCGTAGGGCTCAATCCGTGTGCGTTTGGCAATTTGGTCCGGCTGCGACGCGAAGGCACTGGCACAGTGGGAAGAGGCGGTGGCGGAAGCCGCGGTTGAAGAACAGGGTGCTGCTGGTGGCTACGTACTGGCGGACCAACCTCACTGTGCGCCAACTGGCTTCGCTGTTCGGGGTGTCGAAGTCGGCGGCATACGGATTCTGTCCGCTGTCATCGAGTGTTTTCAGCGTCGCGGTTCCAGAGTGAGGTGAGCTGCACCCGGCCCCACCACCCCCAGCTCACCTCACCCGGCAAAACCCCTACCGCGGAGCAATCCCCCCGTCATACACATCCCCCGGCGTAACAACCCCCGTAACCGCCCGAGCCAGCAGCGTCGACGGCTCCTGCCCCCCGCTCGTGATGTCCGTGTTGATCATGATGACCAGCGTGGCCTTCTTCGAGGGCAGATAGACGGTCACCGTCTCGTAGCCCGGGATGGAGCCGTTGTGCCCGATCCAGCCGCCGGTCTCGAAGATGCCGAGGCCGTAGCTGAGGCCGGGGAGGCCGGTCGGCAACGTCTTGAGGCGCTGGGCCTGGGTCTCGGGGCTGAGCAGCTTCCCGGTGGCGACGATGCCCGCCCAGCGGCGCAGGTCGTGCAGGTCGGAGATCATCGCCCCGGCCGCCCAGGCCCAGCTGGGGTTCCAGTCCGTGGAGTCGGTGACCGCGCCGCTCAACGTCTGGTTCGTGTAGCCGCGGGGATGCGGCTCGGGGAACTCGGGTCCCTGGGGGAAGAGGGTGTGGGGCAGGCGAGCCGGCCGCAGTACCCGCCCGTCGATGAAGTCGGCGAGCCGCTGACCGCTGACCTTCTCGATCACCAGGCCGAGCAGGACGAGGTTGGTGTTGGAGTACTGGAACTCCTTCCCCGGCGCGAAGGTGTTCTTGTGCTTGAAGCCGTACGCGAGCACTTCCCGAGGTGTGAAGGAGCGCTGCGGGTCGCTCAACAGGTCCTGGACGAAGTCCGGATCGGAGGTGTACGGGAACAGGCCGCTGCGCATCTCCGCGAGGTGCCGCAGCGTGATCCGGCCACCGTTCGGTACGCCGTGGACGTAGCGGGAGATCGGGTCGTCCAGCCGGATGCGCCGGTCGTCGACGAGTTCGAGCAACGCGGTGACCGTGAAGGTCTTGGTCTCGCTGCCGATCCGTACGAAGCCGTCGGTGGTCATCGGCCGGCTGGTGGTGGTGTCGGCGACACCGGTCGCGCGGACGTAGCTTCCCTTGCCGGGCATCCACAGGCCTACGACGACACCGGGGATGTCGGCCTGTCGGCGGACGTCCTCGATCGCCTTGTCCAGCCGGGCGGTCACCTCCGGGCCGAGACCGTCCGGCGGGCAGTTGTCCCGGTCGTGCCGGTCGTGCCGGTCGTGCCAGTTGTGCCGGTCGGGCCGGTCGACCCTTGCGGTCTGGACGGCCGCGGCGGGAGGCGCTGCCATCGGGACCAGAGCACATGCCGCGAACAGTGTTGCGGCGAGCATCCGGCGGCGGGAGGTACGTCGCATCTGGGGGTGCCTCTTCCAGTCACGGGTTCGGGCGGCAACATCACCATCGGCGACTCGTCGAGAAGACCCCCTTCCGATCGAGTACCGGCGAGTCCACTCGTTCGGAGTCGCACGGGTGACCGAGAAGGTGGCCCGCGAATGGCCCCCGAATGGCTCGTCGACGCGACAGGCGTCGAGGCAGGGCCTTCACTGGAGAACATGTCTCGCCTTGACCAGGCGCACGCCCGGCGCCTTCGCTCCGCTGCGGTACTGGGTCTGATCGCGGCCCTGGCCGGCAGCGGCTGCACGGGTATCGACGCCGACGCCGACACCTCCGCCGCCGTCCACAGGGTGGCCGCCGCCCAGGCGTCGCGGCTGCCCACCGTCCCGCCGGCCCAGCCGCCGCCGAGGCTCACGCGGGCCAAGGTCGACGCCGCGGTGGACCGGCTCGACGGAGTCGTACGGGACGCCATGCGCAGGACCGGTGTGCCGGGGGTCGCCGTCGGGGTGGTCCATGACGACGAGGTGCTGTATCTGAAGGGCTTCGGCGAACGGAAGGCCGGCGCGGAGGGCAAGGTCGGCCCCGACACCGTCTTCCAGCTCGCCTCGGTCTCCAAGCCGGTCGCGTCGACCGTGGTCGCCGCGGCCGTGGGCGAGAAGACCGTCGGCTGGGACGACCCGGTCGTCGAGCACAGTCCCGGCTTCGCCCTCAAGGACCCCTGGGTCACCCGCCATGTCACGCTCGCCGACCTGTTCTCGCACCGCAGCGGGCTGCCCGACCACGCCGGGGACCTCCTGGAGGACCTCGGCTACGACCGCTCGTACATCCTGGAGCGGCTGCGCCACGAACCGCTGACGCCGTTCCGTGCCAGCTACGCGTACACCAACTTCGGGCCGACCGAAGCCGCGGTCGCCGTCGCGCGGGCGGCGGGCACCAGCTGGGAGAAGCTGTCCGCCGACAAGCTGTACCGGCCGCTGGGCATGGACTCCACCAGCTCCTCCTTCGCCGACTACGAGAAGGCCAAGAACAAGGCCGTCACCCATGTGAGGCAGGGCGACACCTGGCAGGCCGAGTTCGTGCGGGACGCGGACGCGCAGAGCCCGGCGGGCGGGGCCAGCTCCACCGTCCGGGACATGGTGAAGTGGCTCCGACTACAGCTCGGCAACGGGGAGTTCGAGGGACGGCAGGTCGTCGACGGCGCCGCGCTGGACGAGACCCACCTGCCGCACATCGTCTCCGGGCCGCCGCACACGCCGGCGGGCAGGACCGGGTTCTACGGGCTCGGCTGGAACGTCGGTTACGACGACGAGGGCAGGCTGAAGCTCGGCCACTCCGGCGCCTTCGCCATGGGCGCGGCCACCAACGTCACGCTGCTGCCCTCGGAGAACCTCGGCATCGTCGTCCTCACCAACGGCGAGCCCATCGGCGTACCCGAGGCGATCGCCAGTACCTTCCTCGACACCGCGCAGACGGGTGGGCCCACGGTCGACTGGCTGACGTTCCTCGGCCCGGTCATCCAGCGGGCGGCGGCGGGCGAACGCTCCGAGACCGACTACACCAAGCCTCCGCCACGGCCCGCACCGGCCAGGGCGGACAGCGCCTACACCGGAACGTACGCCAACGACTTCTACGGCCCGATGACCGTGAGCGCCCAGGGCGACGACCTCGTCATGCAACTGGGGCCGAAGAAACAGCGGTTCACCCTGCGGCACTACGACGGCGACACCTTCAGCTACCGCACCACGGGCGAAAACGCCGTCGGGCTGTCCGGCGTGACCTTCGGCGGCTTCGGTACCGGGTCCGACTCACGCGTCGGCAAGGTCCGGGTCGAGAACCTCGACACGACCGGGCTCGGTACCTTCACCAGGGAGTGAGCGACGTTCAACCCGACGAGCCGGGCGTGTTCGATTGTCAGTGGCGGCCCATATGGTCGGCGCATGACTGATCGCGACACTTTCGCCCCCCTGGTCTTCTTCGAGTACGACCACAAGCCCGGCAGTTACTGCCTCATGCTCAGTGACCAGCACATGCTGGCCACCGAGAAGGTCTTCGCGGACCGCGGGTACGAAGGCGGTGGGTACAGCTGGGCCGGCGTGGCACGATCCGCGGTGCGTTCACTCGCCCCCGAACTGACCGACCGCTTCGGCCTCGACCCCGAGGCGGGTATGTGTGTCGCGTACGGCGAGGACGCGGACGCCCTGCGGGCCCTGGCGCCGCTGCTGGTGCGGGCGCTCGAAGACCACCGTCTGCTGGGGGAGTTGATCGACGCGGGCGAGCCGGAGTGGTTCGACTGAGGCAGTCCGCGACCGACGCGCGAGCGCATCCGCGGCCGCTTCCGACGCGGGCGTGCGACCTGCTCCGCACCCGGAGTGACGATCTGCCGCCTGCCCGGGATCGAGAGCGGAGACCGAAGCGCCGGCGGCGGAGTCACCCCGGCCTCACGCGTGAGAAGTGAGGGCCGTGGTCTTCCTCCTCTCCGACTCTCCGACGCGTCCTCCTTCATCACCGGAGCGGAGATCCCCGTCGACGAAGGCCTCACCGCGCACGGCGGAGTCAGGTCCGTGTCGGACGCGATGAGGCCCCAGGCACCGGACGTACCGGGCCGGCCGACCGTCGGGTGAACCGCCCCCGGGCCCCGCAAGGCCCACGGGCGGCTACAGGTACGGACAGCCACATGTACGGATACGGATCACAGGTACAGGCAGCTACAGGTACGGACGACTACAGGTACGGGCGGGTGATCAGCTCGATCGCGTGGCCGCCGGGGTCCTTGAAGTACACGCCTCGGCCGCCGTGCTCGTTGTTGATCTCGCCAGGGTGTCGCATCTGGGGGTCGGCCCAGTGCTCGACGCCCTGGTCACAGAGCCGCCGGTACGCCCGGTCGAACAGCTCGTCGTCGATCAGGAACGCGTAGTGCTGCATCTGGATGTCCACCGGCGGCTCGGCGAACTGCAGCAACACCCCGTCGGGGAGCTGGATGTTGGTGAACGGGCCCCAGGAAGGCGCTTCCGGCAGTTCCAGCAGCTCCCGGAAGAAGCGGGCCGACTCCTGGCGGTCCTTGGACGCGATGATGGTGTGGTTGAACGCGACTGTCATTCGGCTGACCTCAATATTGTTCGACACGAGGAACGGACTCGGAGTGCACAAGCACTGGGAGGTCCGCGTGCCGAACTGGGCGCCGAAGTGGATGTCGAACCGAGCGGGTGCCTTCTGCGCACCCGCCGCAGGGTCAGACCTCCACCGGACAGCCGATCCGTGTGTGGCGTCGAAGCGCCGGTCCGGTGTTCATGTCGGTGACGCTACTTGATCCGGCCGACCACTTCAACGGGCGGACAGGGGGCGGAAATCACGGCCCCCGACCGCCCCACCCGACCTCGTCCTCGCGCCCCCTACACCGCCACCCGCCCGTGGCATCCCTCGTAAGCGGTCCCCGAACCGCACCAGCAAACCGCCCCCCGCTGCGGAGGCCACCCCACAGCCTTCCCCCGGGCCGCCAGCGTCGTCGCGTACTGCGGCAACAGCTCCACAGCCCCCGGAGACGACTGCTCCGAAGCCGCGAACGCCTCGTAGGAAGGCACCGTCCCCGTGACGATCCCCAGGTTGGCCGTGCCGGAGGCCGCCAGCTCCCGCAGGGACGCCTCTATCGTCGCGAGGTGCTCCTCGTGCGAGGGGTACTCGTCCGCCAGGCCGGGATACGCGGTGACCAGCTCCGTCAGTTCCTCCGCCGGCCAGTGCAGGACCGCCACCGGGAACGGCCGGGACAGCGCCTCCCTGAACGCGCCCAGTTCCGCCCGCAGCCGGGAGATCTCCGCCTGCAGCTCCGCCGGGTTGTCCGAGCCCAGGGACCAGACGCGCTTGGGGTCGTGGAGCTCGTCCAGCGACACCGGCGACGAGTGGAGGGTGTCGGCCAGGGTGTCCCATTCGTCGTGGGCGACACCCAGCATCCGGCGTACGCGGTGGCGGCCGTAGAGGAGCGGATGGGTCGAGTACGGGGGTTCCTGCGCGTCCGAGACCAGCAGACGGGCCGCCTCCGTGAACGTCTCCTGGGCCGCCTCCAACTCGTCGTGGGACTCCAGGGACTCCGCGACGATCACCCAGGGCGCCGGGTCGCGCGGGCGGGCCGCGCGGACACCGTCGATGATCGCTCGGGCCTCCGCCTCGTGGCCGTACTCCCACAGGTTCGACGCCTTCAGGGCCCGCACGAGGTGCGGGTTCTCCAGGGAGGCGGGGGACTGCAGCAGGCGGTCGTACAGGGCTGACGCGGCGGGGCGGTCGCCGGCCAGTTCCAGGTGGGCCGAGGCCTGCACGAGCAGGTGTTCGGCGTCCTCGGGGTAGAGGCCGGCGGTCCGCTCCAGGCGGGCCGCTTCGGCGATGTGGTCGACGTTTTCCGGAGGCGTGTCGGGGCGCATGAGATCACCGTACTGCCGACGCCCGACAAAGAAGAGAGACAGTCGGCACAGTGCCGACCGTCTCTCCTCGGCTCAGATGGTCACGCCGTCCACCTGCAACGTCTGCACCGCGCCCGCCGCGAACGGCACCGCCACCGTCTTGCCGCTCAGGTACCTGTCCGAGCGGGCCGTGTAGAGGTCACCGCCGCCACCCGTCACCGTGTTCCAGCGCGGGACCAGACCGCCCGAGCCGCCCGTCACCGTGGTGAAGTTGCCGAGGTTGAAGGTCAGCGTCTGGGCCGACGTGGACGTGTTCAGGGCCACGATCACCAGGCGCTTCGCGCTCGCGTCGTACGCCGCCACCGCGTAGCTGACGCCCGTGTCGAGGATAGTCATGCCGGGGCGGATGTGACGGCTGAACTGGGCCATCACGTAGTGCTTCGTCTGGACCGTCGTCGGCTGGAGGGTGCTCGGGTCGTAGGCGATCATCGCCCAGCCCGCCGTCGGGTCCATGACCTGCCAGTACACCCAGGCCGTGGGGTGCAGCCACCGGAAGTCGTAGAGGAGGTTCGACGCCAGGGTCAGGCCGGTCCCGTCCTTGTCGCCCGTCTCCGAGTTCCACAGCTTCTTGCCGGACGTCGTCACCACGTCCGTGTAGAGGAGGTCGCGGCGGCCACCGGAACCCTGATAACCGTGCACGTTGACCTGGTTCACCAGGGCCTTCGTCGACGATCCGAAGGCCGCCCAGGTCGAGCGGGCCACGTCGTAGTTCGTCTCGTCCGAGGCCGAGATCTTCACGCCCGTCAGGCCCCGGGCGTTCAACTCGCTTCGCATGTACGGGAGTACGGCGGCCTGGACCGACGAGTCCATGTGGCAGCCCTCCTGCGTGCCGGTGGCCGTCCACCAGCTCGCCGAGGGCTCGTTGAAGGGGTCCACCGTCGCGAAGTTCACGCCCCAGTTGTTCTTCGCGTACAGGGCCACGGCTGCCAGGTGCGAGGCGTGCTGGCGGTAGTTCCAGGTCTGGAGGTTGTTGCCGCCGCCCGAGGCACCCGACGGGTTGTGGTTCGAACACATCCACCACATGGGCGAGTTGGCGAACAGCTCGGTGGTCGCACCGCGTGCCACCGCCTTCGTCAGCGCCGCCCGCTGTGTCGCGTCGGCGCTCCAGTCCCAGGCCGAGGACGTGGGGTCCTCGTTGTTCCAGTCCTGCCAGTAGCCCTCGATCTGCTTGTACGCCGGGATGTTCGCCGACGCCACCATGGTCGTGCCGCCGACGCTGTTCCAGCTGCACGCGCCGAGGTTGTAGCGGGCGATGTTCAGGCCGAGGCCGGGCAGCGACGTCCCGTTGTACGTCACCGACTTGGTGGTGAAGAAGAGGTCCGCGAAGTCGTCCCGGGCGCCGAACACATTCGCCCACCAGGCGAGCGAGGTGCCCCAGCCTTCCCAAGTCCCGTACTTCGTCGCGGGGTTGACGGTGATGGTCGCGTCGGCCCGTGCGGTGCCCGTCGCCAGGGCGCTGCCGAGGACAGTGCCTCCTGCCGCGGCCAGCAGCGATCTGCGTCGGATCATGGCTTCTCCGTCCGGATGTGACCTGCCCCGTTCTTGCCAGAAGGAAGCATCAGGTGCGGCGCGTGGGGTTGTCGAGAGTTATGACAGCGCTTTCTAAAACCATTGGACAAAGGGGGCTCACAGGGAGGGGACGGACAGGGGAGGGGGACAGGGCCGGAGGCAGGCCTGGTGACTTCGCGAGGTCTGGCCTATGGTGCGCCCGACCCATGTGAGGGCGCGGAGGAGGCGTACGCATGCGGGCTCGGGCTTCTGTCGTACGGCACCGCACGCTCCGCCGGCGCGCACTCCGCCGCCGCGTGGCGTGGAGCTGCGGCGAACTCCTCGTCACCCTCGGCACCGTCCTCGCGCTCCTCGTCGTCCACCAGCTGTGGTGGACCAACCACCAGGCCGAGCAGGGCGCCCAGCGGGAGGTGCGGGCCCTGGAGGAAGAGTGGGGGAACCCCGCGGGTCCCGGCGGGAGCCAGGACGGCCCGGCGGGCCGGGAAAGCGGCTCCGATCCATCGGGCTCCGCCGACTCCTCCGGTGCCGTCGGCCGGGACGGCACCCGGCTCGCCAACTCCAGCTACTCCACGCCCAGTTGGTCCCAGGCGTACGCCATCCTCAGCATCCCCCGGCTCGGCCTCCGCGTCCCCGTCGCCGAGGGCGTCAGCAAGCCGGCCGTACTCAACAAGGGGTACGTCGGCCACTACCCCGGCACCCAACAGCCGGGCCAGGCCGGGAACTTCGCCCTCGCCGGGCACCGCAACACCCACGGCGAACCCTTCCGGTACATCAACCGGCTGCGACGCGGCGACGCCGTCCAGGTCGAGACCGCCGACGCGGTGTACTCGTACACCGTCGACCGGACCCTTCCGCAGACCTCCGCCCGCGACGACGGCGTGATCAGGGCCGTCCCCCGCTCCATCGTCAGGCCGGCCTACGGCTACCGAGCCCCCGGCTACTACCTCACCCTCACCACCTGCACCCCGGAGTACACGTCCCGTTACCGTCTGGTCGTCTGGGGCAGGCTCACATCGATGCGACCCCGCTGAGCCGAGCCGGGCATCCTGTATAACGAACAGCAGGACGCACGCACCGCAGAGCACCGCACCGCAGTGCAGCGCAGACAGTCGTACGAGAAGGGGGGCGTGGGCATGATCCGGAGCTGGAGTCCGGTCCGGGTGAACCCGCGTACCGCCGCCGCGCTGTTCCTGCTCCTCATCGAGGTCGCCCTGCTCGACGCGGGCAGCCTCTCCGCCGCCGTCGCCCTCGCGGCGACCGCCGCGGCCGGGTCCGCGTTCGTCGCCTGCTCGCTCATCGCCTCGCGCTGTGCGCCCGCCGTGCCGCCCACCCGGGTCCGTACGGCCATCCGCGACCGCGCCCGCCGCACGGCCTTCCTGCCGCAACGGGACCCCGACGCCCGCGGCCGTACCCGCCCCCGCGCCCCCGGACTCGCCCTCCCGACGGCCACCGCGTAGGGCACGCAGCACCACAATCCTCTGTGGCGTGCCCCCGCGCGGGTCGTCCTGCCGATCTCTCCTCATCCCGGCACGACGAGACCCCTCGGAGGGCTCACCCATGTCCACCTTCCTGTCCGCTTTCGCGGGCCTGGTCGCCCATCTCGCCGACCTGCTCCAGCCCCTCTTCCACGCTTCCTCGGCCGCCGTCGCGATCATCCTGTTCACCGCGTTCGTACGACTCCTCGTGCACCCCCTGTCCCGTGCGGCGGCGCGTGGCCAGCGGGCCCGTGCCGCGCTGCAGCCGCGCGTCGCCGAGCTGCGGAAACGGCACGCGAAGGACCCCAAGAAGCTCCAGCAGGCGATCATGGCACTGCACGCCGAGGAGAAGGTCTCGCCGCTGTCGGGGTGCTTCCCGAGCCTGTTCCAGTTGCCGGCGTTCTTCCTGCTCTACCACCTCTTCTCCAACCCGGAGATCGGCGGCCGGACCAACGGTCTCCTCACCCACCAGCTGTTCGCCGCGCCGCTCGGCGACCGGTGGGCCGACGCGCTCGGCGGTGACGGGATCCTCGGGGCCGCCGGGCTCGTCTACCTCGGCCTGTTCGTCCTTGTCGCCGGTGTCGCCACCTTCAACTACCGGCGTATGAAGCGAGTGATGGCGGCCAACCCGATGTCGGTGAACACCGGAGGCGACGAGGCGGTGCCCGGGCTCGCGTCCGCCGCGAAGTTTGCGCCCTTCATGTCCTTCTTCACGCTCTTCTCCGTGGCCGTGATGCCGCTGGCCGCCGCGCTCTACATGGTGACCAGCACGACCTGGAGCGCCGTCGAGCGGGCGGTGCTGTACCGCTGGCAGCTCGCGCCGGTGACCGCGGGATCCCCTACGGGGTCCACTACGTGAACCGGGTATTGCGGACAGGCCGTCTACCTTGGACGATCGACCAGTCCTCCGATGAATAATGACCGAGGGCATGGCCGGGGACGTAGACGTATCCGAGGGAGAGATCGATCATGAAGCTGCTGCGAGTCGGTACGGCAGGGGCTGAGCGGCCCGCACTGCTCGACACCGAGGGAACCCTGAGGGACCTGTCGGGAGTCGTCCCGGACATCGACGGACCGCTGCTCGCCGACGACGCGGCGCTCGCCCGGATCAGGGCCGCCGCCGACGCCGGTGAGCTGCCCGTGCTGGACGCGACCGGACTGCGGATCGGGCCTCCGCTGGCCCGTATCGGCAAGATCGTGTGCATCGGGCTCAACTACCACGACCACGCCCGCGAGACCGGCGCCGAGCCGCCCGCCGAGCCGGTGATCTTCTTCAAGGCGGCGGACACGGTCGTCGGGCCGTACGACACGGTGCTTGTGCCGCGTGAGTCGACGCAGACCGACTGGGAGGTCGAACTCGCGGTAGTCATCGGACGTACGGCCCGTTACCTCGGCTCGCACGAGGAGGCGCTCGCGCATGTCGCGGGGTACGCGGTCGCGCACGACGTGTCCGAGCGCGAGTTCCAGCTGGAGCGGGGCGGGACCTGGGACAAGGGGAAGAACTGCGAGACGTTCAACCCGCTCGGGCCCTGGCTGGTGACCGCGGACGAGGTGCCCGACCCGCAGGCCCTCGGACTGCGGTTGTGGGTGAACGGTGAGCTGAAGCAGAACGGGACGACCGCCGAGCAGATCTTCGGGGTCGCCGAAGTCGTGCGGTACGTCAGCCAGTTCATGACCCTGTACCCGGGTGACGTCATCAACACGGGTACGCCGGCCGGGGTTGCGCTGGGTGCGCCCGAGCCCAAGCCGTTCCTTCGGGCCGGGGATGTGGTGGAGCTGGAGATCGGGGGGCTCGGGCGGCAGCGTCAGGAGTTCAAGGACGCGTGAGCGCTCCGCTGGGGGCGGGATCTTCGGCTGCGGGTCCGTGGGGGCTGGTCGCGCAGTTCCCCGCGCCCCTGTCGGTGGGCGCGTCCCGCGCCACCGACCTGATCAGGTTTCGCAGCTCGGCCACGTACAGGCGCATGTTCTTCTGCGCGATGTCCGTGTCCGGGTAGCGGGCCGCGAACTGGAGGCCCTCGTGGAGGCGGGTGGTCCAGGCGCACACCTGGTCGCCGTAGGAGACCCGGATCAGCCCGTACGCCTTCAGGTCGTCCCACCGCTCCGAGCCCGCGATGCCCCGGGTGTCGACGAACGACACGATCGAGTACAGGTCCGGTGAGGTGGGCCGGAAGTCGGAGCCCAGCAGCTTCAGCACCCGGGCGATGGGCATCCTCGACAGCGGTCGCTTGGCCCGCAGCGCGGTGCGGACCAGGTCCAGCGCGCCGTCGAAGTCCGACACCTGGCCCACCGGGATCTCGATCGGCGCGCCGCCCACGTACCAGCCCACCGAGTCCGACCACTCGGACCTGGCCCGGGTGTGGAAGGGCACGACGGTGCGGTACACCTGCTGGCCGCCGATGTCCCGCACGATGAGAGCGGTGGCCGCGAGGATGCCGGTCATGCTGCCGCCGTACGGACGGCAGTACGCCTCGAAGGCCGCCGCGTCCGCGTCGTCCGTGAGCCACTCCCGCATCAACTTCTGGGTGGGGAGCGGTCCTTCGGGGTCGAGGCCGAGGTCGACGGGGAAGTTCGGCAGCCTGCCGTCGCACCGGGCGATGAACTTCCGCCACTCGTCGACGATCGCGTGCGTCTCGTCGATCCCGTCGGCGTGCGTACGCTCGCTCGCGCAGAAGTCGACGTAACTGGCGACCGGCGCAGTGTCCAGCGTCCTGCCGTCGAGGGCGGCCGTGTAGAGCTGGTGGATCTCGTCGGCGATACGGAAGATCGAGTACGAGTCGACGTTGGTGTGGTCGAACGCCATGTACACGCTGGTGCTGTCGTCCCTGACGACCGCGCTGTAGATGAAGTTCGGCCAGGTCAGCGCGTCCGCCGCGATGTCGAACCGATCCTGCAGATAGCGGGGCAGCACCGCTCCGTCCCGGAACTCACCGACGTCCTCGCGGTGCAGGACGACGTCCTCGGGGGCGAGCGTGAAGCGCCGCAGCTCGTCGTCCGGGGAACCGGGTGGGCCGTCGACCCACCGGAATCCGCTGCGCAGCGTCTCGTGCCGCAGCGTCCAGGCCCGCAACGCGCCCTGGAGGACGTCGAGATCGACCCGTCCGGGGATGTCGAAGGCCGTACCGAGCCAGGTCGGTACGAACAGGCCGTCCTCGCGCACCGTACGCGCGGTCCGGACATGGGCCTCCTGCACGTACGCCGGTGGGCGGGTGTCCTCCGGCAGTTCGGCGGCGCTCTCGACGGTCGTCGGATGCAGGGTCCAAGTCACGAGCCGTCCGGGCCGGATCTCGCAACGGTGGATATCGGTCAATCGCACGGGACTTCTCCGTTCGCATGCGTGTCACCGGGCTCCTGGATCCCGCCCGATGACACGTGCAGACCAACGACCGAACACATCCGGAGGAAACGCCGCCGGTTCAGGGCTTCAGCAGGCCCGCCAGCCGGCGCCAGCCGTCGCGAGGGAGGGTGCCCCTGCTCTGGTCCTCGATGACCTGGAGGGTGACATGGTCCGCGCCCGCCGTGTGGAAGGCGTCGATCCGCTCACGGATCCGGTCCTCGCTGCCCCAGGCGAACACCGCGTCGACAAGACGGTCGCTGCCGCCGTCCTTGATGTCGTCCTCGGTGAAGCCGATACGCAGGAAGTTGTTGGTGTAGTTCGGCAGGGCCAGATACATGGCGAGGGTGCCACGGGCGGTCGTCCGGGCCCGTTCCGGGTCGGTGTCCAGTACGACCTTCAACTCCGGTGCCAGCAAAGGCGTTTCGCCCAACGCTTCACGAGCCTGCGCGGTGTGCTCGGGGGTCACCAGATACGGGTGCGAGCCGGCGGCGCGGTCCCGCGAGAGCCCCAGCATCTTCGGGCCGAGCGCGGCCAGCACCCGGCGGTCGGCGGACAGTCCGGCCGCGTCCAGGGCGTCGAGGTACTCGACCATCGAGGCGTACGGGCGACGGTAGCGGTCCGCCATCCCGGCGTGGCTCACCCCCAGGCCGAGCAGGAAGCGGCTGGGATGGGTCGCCTCCAACTCCGCTACGGCGGACGCCGTTTCGGTGGCCCCGTGCTGCCAGATGCTCTGGATGCCGGTCGCCACGACGAGCCGCGAGGTCGCCCGGACGAGCGGGACCGCCTGCTGTACGCCCGGGCTGCCGCCCAACCAGAGGGCGCGGAAGCCCAGTTCCTCCAGTTCGGCGGCGGCCTCGGTGCGCTCGGTGAGCCCCTCGCGGTCCTCCGAACGCAGCCCGAAACTCCAGATGCCGTACCGCCCGACGGTTTCCTTCAGTGAGCCGACCTGTGACGTGCTGACCTGGGTCATCGGTTCTGTTCCCCTCCGAGTCCGGATGCCGTGCCTGGCTCCCTGAAACGGAGGGTCCCTCGGGATAATTCCCGTCACACCTTGAGGAAGATCTCCAGCGCCTCCACGACCATGCGGTGGTCCTGGAGCTGGGGCAGCCCCGACACCGTCACCGACCCGATCACGCCGACGCCCTCGACGGTGATCGGGAACGAGCCGCCGTGGGCCGCATAGGTGTCGGGGTCGAGGCGCGAGTCGTCCTCGAACGTCGTGCCCTTGGCGCGGAATCGGGCGCCCACCAGGTAGGAGGGGGCGCCGTAGCGCTCCACCACCCGGCGCTTGCGGTCGATCCAGGCGTCGTTGTCGGGGGTCGAGCCGGGCAGGGCGGCGTGGAAGAGCTGCTGACCGGCCCGGTGGATGTCGACGGCCACCGGCGCCTGCCGCTCCCGCGCCAGCTCCACCAGCAGCGAACCCAGCGCCCACGCGTCCTCGTACGAGAACTGCCGGAACACCAGGTGCCGTTGCTGTGCTTCGAGTTCCTCGACGCTCGGGGTGAGTTCGGGCGCGATGCGCGGCCCGAGCGACGGCTGTCCGCTCACCTTGTGGCTGCCGGCCTTCTGGCTGTGGCTGGTCATCGCAGGGTCACCGTCACCTTCTCGTTCGCGGAACGCCGGGCCGCCTCCAGCACGTCGAGCGCGGCTGCCGCCTCCAGCGCGGTCACCGGGTTGGGACCGCCGTCGCGCAGGGCCGCGGCGATCGCAGAGTAGTACTTCTCGTACGAGCCGGGCAGTGTCGGCTCCGGTCGTCCGCCACCCGTGAGCGGGGACTCGCCGGCCCCGACGCGCCCCCACATGCTCTCGGGTTCGAGCCCCCAGCCCGCGTCCCCCGGCCGCCCGCCCGCCTTCAGGGCGTCCTCCTGCGGATCGAGGCCGTACTTCACGTACCCGGCCCGCGAGCCCAACACCCTGAACCTCGGCCCGAGTTGGGCGGTGGTCGCGGAGACGTACAGATGGGTGCGGACGCCGCTCGTGTGGGTGAGGGCGATGAACGTGTCGTCGTCGGTCTCGGCGCCCTGGCGGCGGATGTCCGTCTCGGCGTACACGGAGGCGACGGGGCCGAAGAGGACCAGTGCCTGGTCGACGACGTGACTGCCGAGGTCGTACAGCAGGCCGCCGAACTCCGCCGGGTCGCCGGACTCGCGCCAGCCGCCCTTGGTCTGCGGTCGCCACCGCTCGAACCGTGACTCGAACCGCCACACGTCGCCCAGCTCGCCCTCCGCGACCAGCTTGCGGAGCGTGCGGAAGTCATGGTCCCAGCGGCGGTTCTGGAAGACGGAGAGGAGCAGTCCCTGCTGGTCGGCGAGGGCGGCGAGGTCACGCGCCTCGGCCGCCGTGCCCGCGACCGGCTTGTCGACCACGACCGGCAGACCCGCCTTGAGTGCGGCGGTGGCCAGCGGGACGTGCGTCTTGTTCGGGGACGCGACGACGACCAGGTCCAGCTCGTCGGCGCGGGCGAACAGCTCGTCCGGGGTGGCGGCGATCCGTACGTCCGGGAACCCGGCGCGGGCCTGCGCCTGCCGCTCGGGGTTCGCCGTGACGACCGTGTCGAGGACGAGGCCCTCGGTGGCGGCGATCAGCGGGGCGTGGAAGACGGAGCCCGCGAGGCCGTACCCGACGAGGCCGAGGCGGAGGGGTGCACCGGACGTGCGGGGCATTCCAGTCGTACCAGTCGTACCAGTCATGCCGTCCACTTTGGCAACGCTGTTGCCAAAGTGCAAGCGCCGGGGACAATGGTTCGCGTGAACAGGACGAACGCCACCCCCACCACGACCGCCACCGTCACGGTTCCCGGGGTGAACCTGCCGGCCCTGCGCAGCCACAACGCCGCACTCGTCCTCGACCTCCTGCGCACGGCCGGTGCCGAGGGCATCAGCCGCCTCGAACTGGCCGAGCGGACCGGTCTGACCCCCCAGGCGGTCAGCAAGATCACCGCACGTCTGCGCGCAGAGGGCCTGGCCGCCCAGGCGGGCCACCGCGCCTCGACGGGCGGCAAGCCGCGCACGGTACTGCGGCTGGTGCCGGAGGCGGGCCACGCGGTGGGCGTCCACCTGGACCGGGACGAGGTGAGGGTGGTGCTGGTCGACCTCATGGGGACCGTGGTGGGGGAGCGGCGAGCGCCGCTGGACCTGGGCGCGGGCGCGGATGAGGTGGTCGAGGGGGTGGCCGGCGAGGTGGAGGCGCTGCTCGGGGGAGGGCTGGGGGGCGCTGGGGGACTGCTCGGCGGGGGGCCGGGGACGAGCGGGCTGCCGCGCGGGCAGGTCGGAGCGCTCCTTGGCGGAGGGCCCGGGAGGAGCGTGGCGCTTCGCGGCGAGGGGGCGCGGGAGTGGGAGGTACTGCCGGGCGGGCGGCCCGGGGCGAGCGGGGCGTCGCGCGGGGAGATCGCGGTGCTGCTTGGTGGGGAGCCGAGGCAGGGTGAGGCGCTGCTTGGTGGGGGGCCCGGGGAGGACGAGGCGCCGCTCGGCGGAGGGCCGGGGGATGCCGGTGGACTGTCCGGCGGGAAGTCGGGAGCGAGCGAGGTGTCGCGCAGGGAGGCCGGGGCGCCGCGCGGCGGGTGGCACGGGAGGAGCGGGGCACGGCTCGGCGAAGGGTCGCCGAAGGCCGAGGCGCTGCTCGGCGGGGAGCCCGGAGAGCTCGGGGACCCCGGAGACCCCGGGGAGGCCGTCGTCCCAGGCGAACCAGGGGTGGCCGGGGAGGTCGGCAGGTCCGGTGCGATTGGCGGGCCCGGTGAGGCCGGTGGGCCCGGCGGGCCCGGTGGGTCGGGTGTGCGAGGCGGTGTCCTGCTCGGGGTCGGGGTGGCTCTGCCCGGGCCGCTCGATCACGTCCGGGGCGTGCTGCACCGGGTCACCGGGTTTCCCGAGTGGGACGGGTTTCCGTTGCGGGATGCGCTGGCACGGCGGCTCGGGGTGCCGGTCGCCGTCGACAAGGACACCAACGCCGCCGCGCTCGGGCTGGCGCTCGGGGGCGAGGGCGGATCCTTCGCCTACCTCCACCTCGGTACGGGGCTCGGGGCCGGTCTGGTGATCGGCGGCGCGCTGCACCGGGGGACCAGGACCGGCGCGGGCGAGTTCGGGCACCAGGTCGTCCAACTGGACGGGCCGCCCTGTAGCTGCGGCGACCGAGGCTGCATCGAGGCGCTGTGTCTCGGCGCCGTTGCGCGGGGCGACCTGGACGAGGCGGCCCGGGTGCTCGGCGCCGGCGCCGCGAACCTCGTGGGGCTGCTGGACATCGACCGGGTGCTGCTGGGCGGTCGTACCGTCGCCGCGGAACCGGAACGGTTCGTACTAGGGGTAGCCGCCGTTCTCACCGGCCGCGCCCGGCGCGAGGGCGCCGAGCAGCCGGTGCCCGTGCGGGTCGCCCCCGGCGGGGCGCGCGGAGTCGCCGAGGGCGCGGCCCAACTGCTCCTCGCGCCGCTGTTCGGACGGGCCGAGGGATAGCGGGACCACCGCCCGTGCGACTCCTCCCTCCCCCTTCCCCGGAAAAACTCCGTGGGGCCGGCCGCCCAATCCTGCGATCCTCAGCCCATGACCGCACGCAACCGGCGCCGGCGCCGCAGCCGCAGACTTCCCCGGCATCGTGCCTGGCCGCTGACCACCACCGACGTCAACGAGTCCCTCGGTGATCTCGCCTCCCACATAAGGGAGTTGAGCTTCCTCACCGGGACCGACAGCGGGACGATCGTGCTCGGAGCCAGGTGGCTCGCCCCCGAGTCCCGCACCTACGGCGGGGGCATCCACCCGGACAGCGTCGGCTTCTACGTGGACGTCCACCCGGTCGACGCGGCCGACCGAGCCGTCATCCGCGCCACCCTGAAGGAAGCCGCACTCCCGCAACTCCACGCCTGGATCGCGCAGGGCCTCGCCGGCCCCGAGACCTGGCGCCAGACCCACCACCTCCACTACTGGCGCCTCACCGACGGCCATCTCACCCACGCCGACGAAGAAGCGTGAATCACCGCCGCGTCCCCCGCATCCGCCGCGTCCGTCGCATCCGCCGATCGGGCGCATTCGCGAGCCCGTTCGGGGCGTAGCGCCACACCCCCCGGAGCGGTGCCGTCCACCGACCCCACCACACCGGCATGGTCATGTGTTCATGCGACTGTGTACCTGCGTGACCACGACCGTCACCGCGACCGTGACCGCCGCCCTCCTCGCCGCGCCGGGCGCCCTGGCCGCCCCCGCCCTCGCCCCCGCGGCCACCTGCGCCACCGCCCCCACCGACCGGACCTTCCCCCTCACCACCCGCATCCACGGCGGCCCCGCCGCCTACGAAGCCGGTGGTGAGCACCGGACCTGGCGCCTCGACCTCACCAACAACACCGCCCGCGTCTGCACGGACATCCACCCCGTCCTCGTACTCGTCGACGAGCGCCGTGCCCTGACGACGGCTCAGCCGCGCCTGGAGTTCTACGACGAGCACCGCACCCGCCCCTACCCGGTGCGGTTCGAGGCCACCGACGCCGACGAGACCATCGGGGTGTTCGACGGCGACGGGTTTCCCGGGTTCACCGTCGGGCCCGGGCGGACCGTCTCCGTGCGGGTGCGGCTCGCGATCGGCGCCGGAGCGGTGGCCAACGACGTCGTCGCCAACGCCGCCGTGGTCCAGCGGCACGACGGCGACGGCGACTGGGTCGGCCAGTCCAACGACTACCGTTTCCGCGTCGTAGCCCCCGCCTCCTCCGCCACCGACCCGTCGTCCACCCGTCCCGTACCCGGCGTACGGGACGGACTGCCACCGCACATCGGCGAGCTCGCCGGCACCGGTCGGCACGACACCGCCCTCCGCCTCGCGGGCATCGCCCTCGCCCTGGTGCTGGCCGGTGCCGGAATGATGCTGCTCGCCCGGGTCCGACCCGTGGGACGGACATAAACCGGCCATTCCCCCAAGATCCGGGCTGTGACAGGCTGGGGCGCACGCGACACCTCGTACGCGTGTACGGAAATGCTGGACGCAACGCAGATCGCAGTGCAGGAGCAGGAGACCGGACATGGCAGACCGCAAGCCCATCGACTCGTGGCTCACCGACATGGACGGTGTGCTCATTCACGAGGGCGTGCCGATCCCCGGCGCCGATGCCTTCATCAAGAAGCTGCGCGAGTCGGGCAAGCCCTTCCTGGTGCTCACCAACAACTCGATCTACACCCCGCGCGACCTGCACGCCCGCCTGCGCCGCATGGGCCTGGAGGTGCCCGTCGACAACATCTGGACCTCGGCGCTCGCCACCGCCAAGTTCCTCGACGACCAGCGCCCCGGCGGGACCGCCTACGTCATCGGCGAGGCCGGCCTGACCACCGCCCTGCACGACATCGGGTACATCCTCACCGACCACGAGCCCGACTACGTGGTCCTGGGCGAGACCCGCACCTACTCCTTCGAGGCCATGACCAAGGCTGTACGCCTGATCGAGGGCGGCGCCCGTTTCATCGCCACCAACCCGGACGAGACCGGCCCCTCCACCGAGGGCCCGCTGCCCGCGACCGGCGCGGTGGCCGCACTGATCACCAAGGCGACCGGCCGGAAGCCGTACTTCGCGGGCAAGCCGAACCCCCTGATGATGCGGACCGGGCTGAACGCGATCGGCGCCCACTCCGAGACCAGCGCGATGATCGGCGACCGCATGGACACCGACGTCCTGGCCGGCATCGAGGCCGGGATGCAGACCTTCCTGGTGCTCACCGGTCTGACCGGCCCCGACCAGGTCGAGAACTTCCCGTACCGCCCGTCCAAGATCGTCAACTCCATCGCGGACCTCGTCGACCGCGTCTGAGCCGGTCGTCCTTCGCGCCCGAGCCAAACCATCCACAACCCGTACGGAGCAGCCGTACCCGCTCCGGAGATGCGGACCGGGGCCCGGAGGAGGAGTCTCCAGATGTCTGGAGGTTCACGATGGGTTTTGTGCGGCTCACTCTCTGTGCCGGTGCCACGGTCGCCGCAGCGCTCGCTCCCGTACCCGTTGCGTTCGCCGCCGGCGGGGGCGTCTCGGTGACTCCGGCGTCCCCGGCACCCGGCAGCGACGTACGGCTGGTCGTACGCGGCTGTACGGGCAAGACGGGGACCGCGAAGTCGGAGGCCTTCGTCGCCGATGTGCTGCTCGCCGTGCAGGGGCAGGACGGGGCGCTCGTCGGCGGGTCCCGCGTCCGCTCCTCGCTCGCGCCTGGCACGTACGACGTCACGGTCGGCTGCGGCGGGCAGGAGGGCAAGGTCAGGGGCGTGATCGCCGTGGCCGCCAAGGAAGCGGACGAAGGGGCCGACAAGCAGTCCCCCGTCGAGCCCTCCCGTACGGCCGCCGCCTCGCCCGTCGCCCCCGTGCCCGCCGGTGGTGGCGGTGCGGCGGAGGAACTGGCCGCCGACGAGGCCCGGGGCACCGGCCCCGGCACCCGGCAGGCGGTGGTCGGTCTCGTCCTCGCGGGTGTGGCGGCGGTCGTCGTCGCGGTGCGCGGGTTCCGCCGGGGCCGTGGGACGGACTGAGACGCCATGTCCGACGACGACCGCGAACGATCCCCCGGCACCGGGCGCCTGACCATGGGCGTGACCTGGGCGCTGCTGCTTCTCGGGCTGTGGCTGTGGGGCCGCGAGATGACCGACGTACGCCATGGCATATCCGCGCCGACCACCGGCGACGTCGCCGCCGTCGGCCGCCCCCCGGACCCCGAACTCCCGCCCGCGCACGAACCGTTGAGCGGCGCCCTGCCGCAGCGCGTGGACATACCCGAACTCGGCGTGCAGGCCCCGGTGGTGGCCCGCGGCCTCGACCGGCTCGGCGCGATCGACCCGCCGCCCTTCGACCAGGCGGGCGTCGTGGGCTGGTACGGATCCGGCACCCGGCCCGGCGCCGCCGGTACCGCCCTCCTCGTCGGACACGTCGACACCGAGACCAGGCCCGCCGTCTTCTACAAGGTCAGCACCCTGCGGCCGGGCGCGACGATCCGGGTCACCCGCGCCGACGGCAAGGTCGCCGAGTTCACCGTCGACGACGTCCGGGTCCTGTCCCGCGACCGCTTCGACGCCCAACAGGCGTACGGCACACGGCAGTCGGGCCGCGCGGAACTCCGGCTCATCACCTGCGGCGGTACGTTCGACCGGGCCTCCCGCACCTACACGGCGAACGTGATCGTGTCGGCGTACCTGACGGGCGCGGCCGTCTGACCCTGCCCTCCGGTACGTCCCTCCCAGTCCCAACCTGCCCGGTCGACGACCCGCTCCCCCCAGAGCCGTCGACCGGGCTGGTCCTCGACCGCGGGCGCACGGGCTGCGGGAGTAACCCGGCGACCGGCGCGGGAGGTTCGGTGCCCGCCCATGATTACGGACGGTGAACTGATGGCCGGGGGCTGGGGCCGTCTGAGACGACTGTAGAACGGATGAGCGCCTAGGCCTAGAGGGAGATTGACGCCAAGTCCCGTTCCTGTGGCTGTGAGTTATCCATGCAGGTAGTAGATAGTTCTACGAGCTGCTCCGTGTCGCGGTTCGGGCCCGGGCGTTCAAAGTCCCCGGCCCTCGTCTACCCCGGCCGAACACGGTGTAACAGGTAACCGACAAGGCACTGGCGACCTCGTGGGTGCCAGGCCACCTATGTCAGGATTGAGGCTTACGACACTGCATCCAGGGGGGGACCAGGACAGTGCATCCGAGGGGGAGTTCGATGTTCGGCAGTAAGGGGGCGACCTGGGGGCGGGCGTCCGTGGCGGCGCTGGGGGCGGCGCTGCTGTTCACCGGTTGTTCCGGGTCCTCCGACAAGGGGGACGGCGACGAGCCGGGCAAGGAGGCGGAAGCCCGGATCACCCAGCAGCCCAAGGGGACCAACCCGTTCTGGGTGAACCCCGACGGCAACGCGGCGGAACAGGTCGCCGCGTACGTCAAGGACGACAAGACCACGGACGCCGAGCAGATCCGGAAGATCGCCGAGCAGCCGACAGGTGAGTGGATCAGCCCGGAGAACCCGGAGGCGGAGGCCCGCGGCTTCACGGAGGCCGCGCAGAAGGCGGACCGCTCCGCACTCCTCGTCCTCTACAACATCCCGCACCGCGACTGCGGCCAGTACTCGAGCGGAGGCGCCGCCGACGGCGACAGCTACCGCGCCTGGATCGACGGCGTCGCCAAGGGCATCGGCGACCGCGCGGCCACGGTGATCCTGGAACCGGACGCGATCCTCCACCTGGTGGACGGCTGCACCCAGGACGAGTTCCACGAGGAGCGGTACGACCTGCTGAGCGGCGCGATCGACACGCTCTCGGCGCTGAAGAACACGAAGGTGTACCTGGACGCGGGGAACGCGGGATGGACACATCCCGACCAGATCTTCGAGCCGCTCAAGTGGGCGGGCATCGAGAAGGCGGACGGGTTCTCCGTCAACGTGTCCAACTTCTACTCGACGGCCGACTCCATCAAGTACGGCAAGGAACTGTCCGCGAAGGTCGGCGGGAAGCACTTCGTGGTGGACACGTCCCGTAACGGGAACGGGCCCTACACCGGGGGCGAGGCGGACGAGAACTGGTGCAACCCTCCCGGGAGGGCGCTGGGGGAGTCTCCGACCGTGAAGACGGCTGATCCGCTTGTGGACGCGTATCTGTGGGTCAAGCGGCCCGGGGAGTCCGACGGGGAGTGCAAGGGGGGGCCGAAGGCCGGGCAGTGGTGGGCTTCTTATGCGTTGAAGCTTGCGAAGGCCACTGGGTGACCAAGGGGGTGGGGGGTTCTGTGGCGTGTCGGCTGCGGGTGCGTCGTGGCTTGTCGCGCAGTTCCCCGCGCCCCTGAAAGGCGAAAGCCGGTTGGCGCCCTTCTTTCGAAGGGCGCCAACCGGCTTTCGCAGCCCGATCAAGGCACCTTGACCCACTGGGCCTTGCTCGGTGTGCCCTGGTCGTCCGTGACGAAGAGCATGTACCAGCCCGACTCCACCAGGTTCCGGTTCTTCGGGACCGTCACCGTGATGCTGTCCTTCGTCTTCTTCAGGTCGAGGGCGATGGAGCGCTGGTCGACGTCCGTGACGTGCGTCGAGGCGCTCGGGCGGATCAGACGGGCCGCCTTGATCGTCGACGTGTGCTGGGACTTGAAGGTCCCCGACGCGCCGCGTGCGATCGTCTGCGGGCCTCCCGACAGCGAGGGCTGCGCGTCGCGGTACAGGTACGGCGGCGTGTAGATCTCGATGCGCTGCTCGAACTTGCCCGGCTTGGTGTCGGCCTTGTCCGCGTACAGCGAGTCCGAGCCGAAGAACATGAGACGGCCGTCGGGCAGCAGGATCGAGCCCGAGTGGTAGTTCCGGCCCACCAGAGGGTCGGCGACCCTGTTCATCTTGCCGGTCTTCGCGTCGTACATACGGGCCTGGAGGATGTTGGAGTCGCCACGGCCCCGGTAGTCCTCCGAGCCGCCCGAGATCATCACCGTGTCGTCGGGCAGGATCGAGTACTGCGGGTAGCGCGTCCCCTTCTCCAGGGACGGGCCGTCCGTGAACTTCGGGTCGTCCGCCAGGAGGTCGATCACGCGGGTCTTCCTGCTGGAGAGCTTGGACTCGCCGACCCCGCCCCCGCCGATCACCATGTACTTCTCGTCCTGCGCCGGCGGCAGCAGCACCGTGCCGGCGGTCTCCAGCATGTTGGGGTCGCTCAGACCCTTCAGCTTGGTGAACTTGTTGGTCGCCACGTTCCAGACGCCCGGGTCACGGCCGACGTTGTCGGGGCCGTAGCCCGCGTTCGCGCCCGAGTAGAACATCTCGCCGTTCTGCATCAGCGAGATCGCCGGGTACGTCGGGAACTGGCGTGTGTGGGTCGTGTACGTCCACTTCTTGGTCTTCGGGTCGTACACCTCGTTCTTGCCCGGCACCAGCTGGCCGATCTCGTCCAGGCCGGAGAGGCTGAGGATCTTGCCGTCCGACATGGTCGTGAGCGTGGGGTACCAGCGGGCCTCGTTCATCGGGTCGACCTTGATGTACTTCTCGGCGACCGGGTCGAACTCATAGGCGTCCCGGATGCCCTGGAAGTCCTTCTTGTCCAGGGCGATCTTCTCGGCGATGCCGTACGTGTTGCGGGAGTCGGCGCCCGACAGGCCCTGCACGCGGTAGTTGTCCTGCGTACCGGTCTCGTACTTGGCGCCCTTCTTCTGCGCCTCGACATAGATTCGGCCGAGCCCCGGCTCGTTGCGCAGGAACGCGCCCGTCGCCTTGTCGAAGACCTTCGTCGCGCGCTCCACGACGACCGGGTCCTTCGACACGAACGTCTTGCCGTTCTCCTTGCCGGTGAACTTGGTGCCCGCGGGCAGGGTGATCGGCTTGTCCGGGTTCTCGTTGTGGACGACCATCAGGCCGCCCGCCTTGGTGACGTCACCCTTCAGCTTCTCGTACCGCTTCGTACCGCCCGCGATCAGCAGATTGCCGTTGGAGAGCTGCGTGTGGCCGGTGCAGAACAGGTCGGCGGGCGTCGGGATCTTCTTGATCGTGCCCTTGACCGGGTCCCAGACGCGGGTGTCGAACTTCTTCGCGTCGAAGTTGTCCGCGTTGTTGCCGGAGCCCGCGACGAGGAGCACCTTGCCGGTGTGCAGCAGGGCCGCGTGGATGGTGTTCTGCCGGTACTCCTCCGGGAAGTTCACCACCTCCCACTTGCCGTTCTCGGCCTTGTACTCCGGTCTGTTGATCTTGTAGTCGTGGTACTTCTCGGTACTGAAGCGGTACACCCACGGCCCGTTCATCCCCGCCAACGCGAGGACCACCGCCGTGCCTATCGCGAGACGACGGGCGCGGCGGCGGCCTGCACGGTCTGTCATTCCTTACGTCCCCCAAGTCCACCAAGGGCGATCTGCATGGTCTGGTCGTTGCCCTCGCCCCCTACGCTGCCCCCGCCGGTCCCGCCCGATGCGGCCCACTGGGGCTTGTGCTGCGGCGCGTGGGTGGAGTGGGGGGCGTGTGGGGCGTGCGACGGAAGTGAGCCGTGTGGCGCGTGTGGCGTCGGCTGGGCGGGCACGAACGGCTGCGGCGTGGCCACGGCGTCCTGCGGTTCGGCGGGACCGGGGCCGGCGGCGAGCTTCTTCTTCTCCTGGCGCAGCATGAGCCGCCAGACGACCATCGGCGTCGCGGTGATCGCCGTGGCGAACGTCGCCCAGATGATCATCGCGGGGTGCGAGTGCCCGAAGGTGAAGCCGGCCGCGATCGAGCCGCCGAAGATCAGGATGAAGTACCAGTGGTAGCGGAACGTCGCGAACCAGCGGTCCGGGCTCGCCGAGTCGCCCTTGGGCGTGACCACGAACTTGCTCTTGCGCCGCAGCGCCGAGTCGATCAGGGCCTTCGCGTAGAGCGGCGCGGACAGCGCCGACATGACCATGCCCGCCACACCGCCGGAGCCCTCGGGCTCGTGCGGGGAGACGTTGTGCCGGCGGTTCCAGATGTACAGGCCGATCTGCAGCGCCGAGGCGTTGCCGTAGAGCATCAGCCACACGGTCGGGTCGATGTTCACACCCGAGGCGCCCAGGCCCAGGAACAGCGCGCAACTCAGCGCGGCCAGGATCCAGTTGAGGGCGGACATCGGGTAGAAGATGATCATCATCGTGTAGTTGAAGAGCTTGCTCGGCGGCAGCGAGTACCAGCCCTTCCAGTACTGCTTGAGGATCGTCTCGTACGTCCCGCGCGACCAGCGCATCTGCTGGGTGAAGAAGTCCGTCCAGGCACTGGGACCCTCACCGACCGCGAGCACGTCCGGCGTGTAGACCGAGCGCCACTTCTTGCCCGTCGCCGGGTTCTTGTGGCGGTGGATCTCGAAGCCGGTCGCCATGTCCTCGGTGATCGAGTCGTACAGCCCGCCGATCTGCTTCAGCGCGCTGATGCGTACGGCGTTGCTGGTCCCCACGAACATCGGGGAGCCGTAGGCGTTGCCGGCCCGCTGGATCAGCGCGTGGAAGAGGAACTGCTGGGACTCGGCGGCCTTGGTGACGAAGTTGTCGTAGTTGCCGTACACCTGCGGGCCGATGACGAAGCCGATGTTCGGGTCCCGGAAGAAGCCGAGCATCCGCTCCAGGTAGTTGGGCAGCGGTACGTGGTCGGTGTCGACGGAGGCGAAGAAGTCGTAGTCGTCGCCGTGCGCGTCGAGCCAGGCGTTGTAGTTGCCGTGCTTCGTCTTGGCGCGGTGCGGGCCCTTGGGCTGGTTCCACTTCGCGATGCCCTTGCGGGAGAAGTGGTGCACCCCGAGGCGGGCGCAGACGGCCTTCACCTCGGGGTCGTCGCCCTCGTCCAGCAGCCAGACATGCATGAGGCCGCGGTGCCGGATCCGCACCGCGGCTTCGAGCGTCTTGGTCACCATGTCCAGCGGTTCCTTGCCGGGCACGAAGGAGGTGAGGAACGCCACTCTCGTGCCGGTCTCGGGCACCACCGGGATCGGGTCGCGGGCGACCAGCGTGGCGTGCGCGTTCGACAGCACGTTCAGGCAGCGGAACAGCTCGATCAGGCCGATCGAGACGAGCATCACGATGTCGAGCGCCGGCAGGAAGTCGAAGGCCGGGTAGTCGCGTTCCGTCCAGTGCGCGGGCTGGAGCAGCCAGACCAGCAGGACGACGGAGAGCAGCGGTGCGGCGCCCAGCATCAGCGCGGCCCGCAGGCGGTGCGGCTCCTGGGAGAGCAGAGACCGGTACTTGACCGTGTACGGCTTGGTCGGGTCGGGCTGTGTGAGGGGTCCGGCCAGCCGGCTGTAGTGCTCGTAGTCGTACTTCGGCAGACTCTTCTTGATCCGGCGGAATCCACCGGTCCGGTTTGACGGCACCCTGAGCTGGGTCGTCTGTGATGCGTCGAAGTTATGCCGGGCGCCCGTCGGCGTCGACGTCATGAGTCATCCCCCCACACGCATGTCACCGCGTGTTTGTCGGTTCTTATACGTCTGCTGGGCCCCCCTTGGCCGTCACAGACGCATCAGTAATGGACCACTGCCCCCACGTCATCCATAATCCACACTCTATAGACATGGAAGAGCGCCCTTCCGGTTGCATGATGCCCCCCTCGGCATCCGTTCATGAACGAGGCCCCATCCCCGTGCCGGCGCAACCGGTCCGCCCCCAATGGCTGCGTATCCGCAGCATCTTGCAGCCCAGGGTTCTACGCCGTTCAGCATGATCGCAAGATGCGAAACACGGTGTTTACCGGTCATACGCGCTCATTGTGACGGCTGTTGAGCCCGATTGGTGCAATTGGGACCGCTTGTGCGCGGATGGTTCCGAAGTGTTTACGGTCAGTACGCGAACAGGCCCCCCGCCTCAGCGGAGGGCCTGCCGTTCGTCTGTGCGCCGCCAGGGACTCGAACCCCGGACCCGCTGATTAAGAGTCAGCTGCTCTAACCAACTGAGCTAGCGGCGCGCGGTGACGTCGACAACTCTACCCGACACCGATGGGTGGTCCGGACCGCCCGACTCGCGCGCCGGGCCGAACGCCGGCTGTACATCATTCGGACCGTCAACATGCGACAGCGGGTGACAGTTGAGAAACTGCGAGGGTGCAGAAGCGCGCAAGTCATCGCCTGGGACGTGAGGGGAATCGTATGGCGACTCCGGTATTCGAGGAATTCGATCCCGCGAGCGACTGCGAATGCCCCGGATGTGTTCTTCGGCGACAGGTCGCCCCGTATTCCGGACCGGTCTCGGGAACGGGTCCGGGACCCGCCCGTACGGCGGTACGGCGGACCCTCGTCGTCGCCGCGACGGCCTCCACGGTGCTCGGCGCGGGGCACGCCCTGCCGGCCGCAGCCGCCCCGCAAGCCCCCCACCGTCCGGGCGTACCCGCAGGTGACGAGCCCGACACCCCTCAGGGCGGCAAGGCCCCGCTGCACGGCCCGGCCGGGAAACCGGCATGGGGAAAGCTCCGGCCGACCACCCGGGCGGAGATCGTCAACCGGGCCAGGACCTGGGTCGCCGCGCGGGTGCCGTACAGCATGAGCACCTATTGGGGAGACGGTTACCGGCAGGACTGCTCGGGCTTCGTCTCCATGGCCTGGAACCTCCCGGGGAACGAATGGACGGGCAGCCTCGACAAGTACGGAGTACTCATTCCGAAGGAGGATCTGCAACCCGGAGACATTCTCCTGTTCCACAATCCGTCGGACCCGGAGAAGGGCTCGCACGTCGTCATTTTCGGCGGCTGGACGGACTACACGCACACCTATTACATCGCCTACGAGGAGACCCGCCCGCACGCCCGCCGGCAGGCCACCCCGCTCGCGTACTGGAGCCACTCGGACCGTTATCAGGCCTACCGCTACAAGGGCCTCGCCGCGAACACGGGCGGCACCTCGGACCCGGGCGACACCGCCGGCGCGGACGACCCGGACGACACGGACGGCACGGTGGGCTCGGCACCCGGCGCATCCCCGGACCCGGCGGCCCGGTTCCCGGGGCGGGCGTACTTCGGTACCGGCGCCAGCAACAAGTACGTGACCCAGCTCGGCCGGATGCTCGTGGAGCGCGGCGGCGCCCGCTACTACACCTCGGGCCCCGGCCCGCGCTGGTCGGACGCGGACCGCAGGGCGACCCGGGCGTTCCAGCAGGCCCAGGGCTGGCAGGGCACGGCGGCGGACGGACTGCCGGGGCCGCGTACCTGGGAACTGCTGGTGACCGGGATGGGGAACGACATCGGGGCCGATGACGGGCCGGAAGGCCCGGCGCCCGGAACCGACTCCGGAACGGCCCCGGGAACGGCTCCGGGAACGGTCCCCGGCGCCGCCGGTCCACCGTCCGCCGGCAAAGCGGTCCCCGAGTTCCCCGGACGGGGCCTGTTCCGGCCGGGCTCCAGCAGCCCGCACGTCACCCAGCTCGGAAAGCAGCTGGTGAAGAAGGGGTTCGGGCGGTACTACACGACCCGTCCCGACTCACGCTGGAACGAGGCGGACCGCCGTGCGGTGCAGGCCTTCCAACGCGCCCAGGGCTGGCGGGGCGGCGCGGCCGACGGCTACCCCGGCCCGGAGACCTGGCGCCGCCTCTTCTCCTCGTGACGCACACCCCGGCCCGTACCCGGCACGCGCCGGTTGGCCGGTAACCACTGTTGTGACGCATCTGGCGCGGAGGCTGGAGGCACAAATGAGTACGACTACCGAACACACACCTGACCCGGAGGGCCCCCCGGACAGCGGATCCCGGCCCGCCCGGCTCATCCAGAACGAGGCGACCACCGAGATCCCCGTCCACCTGCTGTTCCGCGACGAACCCGACCCGGTGTCGGTGCCGCTGCGGCCCGCCGTCGTGGGGCGCAGGCAGGGTACGGGCGAGCAGCCGCGCGTCCGCAGACCCGCACCGGCCGCGCCGCGCCCGGCGGTTCTGACGGTCGACCCGGACCTGGTGGAGCGCCCGGCGCGGGTGCTGCCCGGCGCGGTGGGCGTGCTCGCCGGTGCCACCGGGGTGGCCGGGGGCGTGCTCACCTCCTGGTGGGCGGGCGCGCTGCCGCACCTCGCGGTGGAGGCGCTGCGGCTCCCGGCGACGTACGCGGGCGCCGGTCTCGGCCCGGCCCAGTGGGCGGCGTTCGCCGGAGCGGGCGCCCTCGGGCTGTTCGGCTTCGGTGGGCTGGCGCGCGGGCGGACCGGACGGGCCTGGGTGCTCGGCCTGTTCGGCCGCTACCGCGGAACGGTCCGGCGCACCGGCCTGCTGTGGGTCAACCCGCTTCTTCTGCGTGCCCGGGTCGACGTACGGCTGCGGCACTGGCGTGGTGAGCCGATGCCGGCGGCCGACGCGAGCGGGGTCGCGCTGCGGGTCGTCGTCCTGGTGGTGTGGCGGGTGCGGGACACCGCGCGGGCCACGCTCGGGGTCGAGGACCACGAGACCTATCTGCGCGAGTGCGTCGAGGCGGCGCTCGTCCGGGTGCCGGTGGAGATGCCGGGCGCGGGAAAGCGGGCGATGGAGGCGGCCGGGGAGGCGCTGACCCGGGCGGTCGCGGCGGACACGGCACCGGTCGGCCTGGAGGTGTTCTCGGTACTGCCGGTCCGGGTCGAGTACGCCCCCGAGGTCGCCGCCGCGATGACCCGCCGCCGCATCGCCGCCCTGGACGCCCAGCACCGGGCCGCCACGCTCACCTCCGTCGTCGACTCGGTGGAGGACACGGTGACCCGGCTGACCCTGCGCGGTCTGGTCGAACTGGACGACTACGAACGCAAGGCACTGGTCAAGGACCTGACGGTCGCGTTCTGCGCGGGGCGGAGCGAGTCCGGGGCGTGAGGGTGGGGGAGTCGGGCCCGTGATTGGTCTGGACATGCTCAAGAGGCGGTAATAATCTGAGGCTTGGTCTAGACCTGCACGGCTCACTCGAACCTCCCCCACGTTCAGCAGGAGCGGCAGCATGCGCAAAAAGACCAAGTTGTGCGCCTCGGTGGTCGGCCTGGCCACCACCGGCGCCCTCGTCCTCACCACCGGAGGCGCCAGCGGCCACGGCTACACCGACCTCCCCGTCAGCAGGCAGAAGCTCTGTCAGAACGGCACAGTGACGGGCTGCGGCGACATCCAGTGGGAGCCGCAGAGCGTCGAGGGGCCCAAGGGCTTCCCCGCCGCCGGACCGGCCGACGGCCAGATCTGCTCGGCGAACCACGGCAACTTCGGCGCGCTCAACCAGCCGAGGACCCCGTCCGGCGGCACCTGGCCGGCGACCGCGGTGACGAGCGGCGGGAGCTACACCTTCCGCTGGCAGTTCACCGCCATGCACGCCACGACCGACTTCAAGTACTACGTCACGAAGCCGGGCTGGAACCAGAACCACGCCCTCGCCCGTTCGGACCTCAACCTCACCCCGTTCCTCACCGTCCCCTACAACGGCCAGCGCCCGCCGGCCACGCTCTCCCACACGGGTTCACTGCCGTCCGGGCTCAGCGGCCGGCATGTGATCGTCGCGGTGTGGACGATCGCGGACACGGCCAACGCGTTCTACGCCTGCTCGGACGTCAGGTTCTGAGCATTCCTTGAGTAAATCCGCGACCCCCCACGGGTAGGTTCCCCGTACGCCCCCAGGACCAGGTGAGGCGGTGTACGGGGAGCCGTACTGAACGAGATACCGGGGGAACGGCCATGGACATCGTGTTCTACGGGGTGCCGACACTCATGCTTGTGGTGATCGTCGCGATGGCGGTGGCCGTGAGCCGCCGGGCGCTTCGGATTCGCCGAGCCTGGAACAGTGGCCTGACTGCCGAGGCGCGCTGCCTCCGGACGTACACGACCACGAGTGGCGGCTCTGGTGACTCCAGCGTGAGCACGACGCTGCACCACGTCTACGAGTTCACCGCACGCGACGGCCGCACTGTCCGCTTCGAGGAGGGGCACGGCTCGGGCGCGATCATCGAGGGCGACTACGTCACCGTCTTCTACAGCGAGGGCGAGCAGATCAACGCCACGGCACACCGCCCGACGGTCCGCAACGGGCTCGGCCTGGTCGTCGTCCTGGGGTTCCTCGGAGTGGTGGCGGTGTTCCTTGTCGGGTTCATGGTGACCTACAGCCAGGTGTTCGAACCGTTCGGCGACATGTTCTCCCGGACCGACAGCGGATACGTGGTCGACGAGGACACCGGCGAGACCTTCCCGGCGGACTGGTTCGAGACTACGGGCGCGCCGTAACTCTCCACATCTGACGACATGTCAATTACCGTGCGCGCCCATGGAGTTCACGGAACCCAACGGATCGGGCAGGCGCACGGTCGCGGAACTCGTGGCGGCGCGGTGGGGCGACCACCGGCCGGGGCTGTGGTGCGAGGACCGGACCCTGACGCATCACGAGATGGCCGCGGGCGCGGCGGCGAGGGCCGCGCTGCTGGCCGACCTGCTGCCGCCCGGCGCCGAACCGCACGTCGGGGTCCTGCTCGACAACACCCCTGAATATCCCCTGTGGTTGAGCGCGGCGGCCCTCGCCGGTGCCGCCGTCGCGGGGATCAACCCCACCCGCCGGGGCCCCGAACTGGCCCGCGACATCCTGCACACCGAGTGCCCGGTCCTGATCACCGCACGCACCCACCTCCCGCTCCTCGCCGACCTCGAACTCCCCGGCGTGCGGCTCCTGTTGACCGACACCCAGGAGTACGAGGATCTCCTGGCCCCCTACGCGGACGCCGAACCGGACCCCACCCGCGCCACCCCCGCAGACCGTCTCCTCCTCTACTTCACCTCGGGCTCGACCGGCGCCCCCAAGGCCGCGATCTGCACCCAGGGCAGGCTCGCCGCCGCCGGGCTGACGCTGGCCGGGAACTTCGGGGTGCGCCCGGACGACGTGCACTACGTCTGCATGCCGATGTTCCACGGCAACGCGGTCATCGCGGACTGGGCCCCGGCCCTGGCGGCGGGCGCCGGGGTCGCGCTGCGCCGCCGCTTCTCGGCTTCCGGGTTCCTGACGGACGTACGCCGCTACCGGGCGACCTACTTCACGTACGTGGGCCGCGCCGTCCAGTACCTGCTGGCGACGCCCGCCCGGCCCGACGACCGGGACAACACCCTGCGGCTGGGCTTCGGCACGGAGGCGGGGGCGGTGGACGCGGCGGCCTTCCAACGGCGGTTCGGGGTACGGCTGGTGGAGGGGTACGGATCCTCGGAGGGCGGGGCGGCGGTGCGGTGGACGCCCGGGACCCCGGCCGGTGCCGTCGGGCGGGCGGCACCGGACGACGACCTCGCGGTGGTCGACCCACAGACGCGGGCCGAGTGCCCGCCGGCCGTCCTGGACGCCTCGGGTCGCCTCCTCAACGGCACCGCCGCGATAGGGGAGTTGGTGAACCGGGGCCCCAACCCCTTCGAGGGCTACTGGCGCAACCCCGAGGCGGAGGCGGCCCGCCGCCGCGACGGCTGGTACTGGACGGGCGACCTCTTCTACCGTGACCCGGACGGCTTCCTGTACTTCGCGGGCCGAGCCGACGACCGGCTGCGCGTCGACAGCGAGAACCTGGCCGCCGCTACGATCGAGAACATCCTCGCCCGGTACGAGGGCGCGGTGGCCGTCGCCGTGTACGCGGTGCCGGACCCGGTGGCCGGCGACCAGGTCATGGCGACCCTGGCCGGCACCTTCGACCCGGCTGCCTTCTCGGCCTTCCTGGCAGCGCAACCCGACCTGGGGACGAAGATGGCGCCCCGCTTCGTACGGGTCGTACGGCGGATGCCGGTCACCGCGACCAACAAGATCCACCGGGCGGGACTCAGACGCGAGGGCTTCCGCTGCCCGGACCCGGTGTGGTGGCGCCCACCGGGCGAGCAGACGTACCGCAGACTGACCGGCGACGACGTGGCGGGCCTGGTGGAGCGATACCGGGAGCGGGGGCGCGAGGAGCTGCTGAGCAGATAGCGAAAGGGCCTCTCGCAGCTGCGAGAGGCCCTTTCCTTGTGTGCGCCGCCAGGGACTCGAACCCCGGACCCGCTGATTAAGAGTCAGCTGCTCTAACCAACTGAGCTAGCGGCGCATGACTCTCGCCGACCGCTCTCGCGGCTGGCGACAAGAAAAATAATACCTGGTCCGAGAGAGTGCTCCGGACCAGGTGGCGGTAGGGATCGCTGCGGCTAGATGGCCAGCGACAGCAGCACCGGTCCCGCACTCCGGTTCAGCCGTTCCGCCGCCTGGCGCAGGCGGTGGGCGTGGCGGAGCGGGAGGGAGAGGGCGAGGCAGCCGACCGTGGATCCGGCCGTGATCGGGACCGCCGCGCAGACCGTGCCGACCGCGTACTCCTGGAGGTCCAGGACCGGCACCGTGGGCGGCTGGGTCTCCAGACGGGAGAGCAGCAGGCGCTCGTTGGTGATCGTGTGCGAGGTGAGGCGGGCCAGCTTGTGGCGGGCGAGATGGTCGCGGCGGCTGTTGTGGTCGAGCTGGCCCAGCAGGCTCTTGCCGATCGCGCTGGCGTGCGCGGCCGAGCGGAAGTCGACCCACTCGTTGACCGCGGGCGTCGCCGCACTGTCCGCGCACTGGGTGACATGGATCTCGCCGTCGACGTACCGGCTCATGTAGACGGCCGCGCCCACCGAGTCGCGCAGGCGGTCGAGGGTGCGCTGGAGCTGGGCGCGCAGGGCCTGGTCATGGCCGTGCGTGGCGCCGAGGCGGCTGAGGGCGGTGCCGGTGACATACGAACCGTCGGCGGCCTGTTCGACGTATCCCTCGCGGCGCAGCATGCGCAGGAGGGGGGTGAGCCGGTCTGTGCCGAGGTGGGTCTGGCGGGCGATTTCGGCGTCGGTGACACCGGCGGAGTGCCGTGCCACTGTCTCCAGGACGCGCAGCGCGTCCTGGGTGGAGTGGTGCGGCGCGGTCGGCTCGTGCTTGAGAGCCACGGTGTTCCCCCTGGCTTGCTTTTAGCCGTGATCCGGACAGCCAATCCCCTCCACGATAACCGCCAAGGGGTCTACGTGGAGGGGGCGTTGACGAGATTGTCGCCCGGGTTGCGGCCTCTCAGCAGCGGAGTGTTCTCCTGGCATATGCCATTGTCATGGCGAGGATCTTTCTGGGCCCTCTCCGGCGCGGTCAGAGCACCGCGCTGAGGAATTCGCGTGTTCTGTCCTGCTCCGGATCGCCGAAGATCTGCTCCGGCGGACCGGACTCGATCACATGGCCGGAATCGAACATCAGCACTTGGTCGGAGATGTCCCGGGCGAATCCCATCTCGTGGGTGACACAGAGCATCGTGATGTCGGTGCTGCGGGCGATGTCCCGCAGCACGTCCAGGACGCCCGCGACCAGCTCGGGGTCGAGCGCCGAGGTCACCTCGTCGAGCAGCAGCACCTGCGGGCGCATGGCCAGCGCCCGGGCGATCGCCACCCGCTGCTGCTGCCCGCCCGACAGCCGGGACGGACGCACGTCGCACTTGTCCGCGAGGCCCACCAGCTCCAGCAGATCGCGCCCGCGCGCCTCCGCCTCCTCCTTGGACAGGCCGAGGACGGTGACGGGCGCCTCGGTGATGTTGCGCAGCACGCTCATGTTCGGGAAGAGGTTGAAGTGCTGGAACACCATCCCGATCTTCTTCCGCACCTCGCGGACCTGCTTCTCGGGCGCCGGGAACAGTGCCTCCCCGTCGACGGTGATCGTGCCCTCGTCGGGCTTGGCCAGGGTCATCAGGAGCCGCAGGATCGTCGTCTTGCCCGACCCGGACGGGCCGATGAGCGTGACATGCCGCCCCGCCTCGACGGAGAGGCTCAGCCGGTCGAGAACGGTCTGCTCACCGAACCGCTTGGTGACCTGATCGAGCCGGACCAGCTCGCGGGCGGGGGTGGACGCGGCGGTGTCGGAGATCTTTTCGGTGTCAACTTGCAAGGCGTCGCTCCAGAGCTCGTACGAGGAGGGAGGCGGGAAAGGAGATGAGGACGAAGGCGACGCCGATCACGGTCAGCGGCTCGGTGAACTGGAAGTGCTCCTGGGAGAAGAGCCGCGCCTCGCCGAGCATCTCCAGCACGGTGATCGTCATCAGCAGCGGAGTGTCCTTGAGCATCGCGATCACGTAGTTGCCGAGCGCCGGTACGACCCGGCGCACCGCCTGCGGAAGGATCACCGCCGTCCAGGTGCGCCGCACGGGCAGGCTGAGCGCGGTGGCCGCCTCCCACTGGCCCGGCGGCACGGCATCGATGCCGGCGCGGTAGACCTGCATCGTGTACGTCGAGTAGTGCAGCCCGATCGCGACGACACCCGTGGTCAGCGCGGAGGCGGCGACACCCCACTCGGGGAGCACATAGAAGAGGAAGAACAGCTGCACGAGCAGCGGGGTGTCCCGCACGAACTCGGTGACCACCCCAACCGGCCAGCGCACCCAGCGGGTCGGCGTCCGCATCAGCAGCGCCCAGACCAGCCCCAGCGTGAACGAGATCAGCGACCCGAGGGCCAGCGCCTGAAGGGTGACGAGCAGCCCGTCCCACAGGTGAGGCAGGAAATCACGTACGGCGCCCCAGTCCCACGTCATACGACACCCGCCTTCAGCCGCTTCTCCAGCCCGCGCATGAGCCGGGTGAGGAGGAAGGCGATCACGAAGTAGATCACCAGGATGTACGAGTAGATCTCCGCGCTCTGCTGCAGCGCGAGCCGCACGAGATTGCCGCTGAACGCCAGATCGCCCATGCCCATCACCGACACCAGCGCGGTTCCCTTGAGCAGCTCGATCAGCAGGTTGCAGAAGGAGGGGACCATCTCCGGCACCGCCTGCGGCAGCAGGATCAGCCGCATCCGTTGCCAGGGCGTGAACCCGAGCGCGATCCCGCCCTCCCGCTGCGCGGGCTCGACGGCGTTCAGCGCGCCGCGCACGATCTCCGTGCCGTACGCCCCGTAGGTCAGCCCGAGTGCGAGCGTGCCCGCCCACATCGGCACCAGCTGCCAGCCGAAGGCGGGCGGCAGCACGAAGTACACCCAGAAGATCATCACGAGCGCCGAGGTCCCGCGGAACACCTCGGTGTAGCAGCCCGCGAGGAAGCGCACGGAGCGCCGCCGGTGGGTCCGCGCGATCCCGACCACGAAGGCGACGACACCGCCCAACAGGGCGCTGAAGACGAGGAGTTGGATCGTGACCCAGACTCCGCTGAGGACTGTTTCCCAGAGTCCGGAAGTCATCCGCCGCACAGCTCCTTCGCGGTCAGATCGGTCATCTCCGCCCGGGTGAAACCGAACGGCCGCAGGATGCGGAACACCTCGCCGCTCTTCTTCATCTTGTGCAACTCGACGTTGAAGGCGTCCCGGAGCCTCGTCTCGGGCAGCCGGAACGCGAAGGCGCCCCCGTCGACATGCGGCTTGCCGTCGACGAGCGGGGCGAAGGCCTTGGTGGCCTCCGCCTTGCCGGACTTCTTCACCACCAGACGGGCGGTGACCGCCGTACCGGCGAAAGCGTCGACGCGACCGGCCTCGACGGCGTTCAGCCCGGCCACCTGGTCGGGCACGATGAGCAGGTCGCTCTCCTTGTAGCCGGCCTCGACCGCGTACTGGATCTCGGCATATCCGGTTCCGGTCGCGAGTCTGGCCTTTTTCTCGACAACATCCCGATAATTGTGAAGATCCTTGGGATTTCCCTTGCGGACAATGAAGGAATCGAGCATCTGGTAGTCGGGATCGGCGAAGATCACTTGTTCGCAGCGTTCCGGATTGACGTACATCCCGGCGGCCACGACATCGAACTGCTGGGAATTCAGTCCCGGAATGAGTGATCCGAACTCGGTGGGCACGGGCTGGACCCGGCCCACCCCCAGCCGCTTGAAGATGACCCGCGCCAATTCGGGCGCCTCACCCGTCAGTTCGCCGTCCCTGTCGATGAATCCCTGCGGGATCTCACCGGCGATCCCGAGACGTACGACGCCCTGCGCCCGAAGCCGTTCGAGCAGGTCACCGCCTTCGACGCCGGAGGCCGCGGACACCCGACTGCACCCGGTGCCGAGTGAACCGACCGCACCGAGCGTGCCGAGCGCCGTCACCCCCGCGAACAGCGACCGGCGTCTGATACCTGGTGGTGTGGGCGGTGGTGCGGGCGGTGATGCGATTGATGGAGTAATTGACGGAGCAATCGATGGAGCCATGGGCCCGCAGCTACCCGGGAGTGCACGGGTTATGCACCGGGGAATGCGAGGAATACGTTTCGGCGGATTCTCGGAGCGGCGAGGCAAGGCAAGGAACGGCAGTCGATATCCCGATGGCGGGTCAGTGCCCCGGTACGTATCCGCGCTGTTTGTCGACGACGTTCGTCAGCGTGTTGCCCGCGTCCCACCGCTCGTACAACTCGACGAACTGCGCGCCGAGTTCATCGCGCCAGCCCACCGTGTCGCCGCTCATGTGCGGGGAGACGATCAGCCCGGGCACCTCCCACAGCGGGCTGTCGGACGTGAGCGGCTCGTGCTCGAACACATCGAGGGCGGCGCCCGCGATCCACCGCTTCGACAGTGCCTCGGCGAGCGCGGTCTCGTCGACGAGCTGTCCCCGGCCGACGTTGACGAAACGCGCCGAGGGCTGCATGACGCCGAAGCGGCGGGTGTCGAACATGTGGTGCGTGTCGGCGGTGAGGGGAGCGGCGGCGATCACCCAGTCGGCCCGGGCCATCAGCCGGTTGAGGTCGTCGGGCCCGTGGATGCCGGTACGCGGGGTGCGCCCGACGATCGCCGTGGTCACCCCAAGTGCCTTCAGATACCGGGCGATCGCCCGCCCGATGGGGCCTGACCCGACGACACAGGCCTTCGTCCCGGCGACCCGCTGCGACTCCCGCTGCCGCCACTCGCGCCGCTCCTGGAGGTGCAGGGTCCTCGGCAGGTCCTTGGCCATGGCGAGGACGAGGGCGCCGACGTACTCGGCGATCGGCTGGTCGAAGATCCCGCGCGCGTTGGTCACCACGGTGTCCGACGCGGCGAGTTCGGGACACATCAAGTGGTCGACCCCAGCACTCGCGGTGTGCACCCAGCGCGGACGCGCCCCCTCGCCCGGCCAGGCAGCCCGCACGGCGTGCGAGGCGAAGTCCCAGACGAGCAGGACGTCGGCGTAAGGGAGCTGCCCGGCGAGGGTGGTCTCGTCGGCGTGCACGATCCGGGCCCGTCCGGTGAGCCGGCCGAGGCGGGGCGGCGGGTCGGCGTCCAGGACGAGGAGCGTGGGGAGCGCGGGCATCGGGAGCCGTTTCCGATCGAGGAGACTGGATGGCTGGGTTCACGGGCGTCGAGACGTCTGACGTGCGCGGATTGACCACGCTCGCACCTGGGCCCACCTTCGTCAACACGGGCGTGTGCATGGTCCGCCGCCCCCAGGTCCAGGATGGGACGGGTAGGGGCGGCAGGAGCGAGTGACTCCCCGGAATAAAACGGAGCCACCCTCCTGTTGTAGCCCGGAGGACAGCGAACGGCACCGAAACAGCAGCAGGAGGCACCCACCGTGACCGCAGACGCGACGGCAGACGAGATCCGAGGCAGGACACAGGGCACCGCCCCCGTCCCCCTCTCCGTCCTCGACCTGGTCACCGTGGGCTCCGGCCACACCGCCACCGACGCCCTGCGGACCAGTGTCGCCCTCTCCCGCCTCGCCGAATCCCGCGGCTTCCACCGCTACTGGGTCGCCGAACACCACTCCATGCCCGGCGTGGCCTCCTCCTCGCCCGCCGTGATCCTCGCCCACCTCGCCGCCCACACCCGGCGCATCCGGCTGGGCTCCGGCGGAGTCATGCTCCCCAACCACGCCCCCCTGGTCATCGCGGAACAGTTCGGCACCCTCGAAGCCATGGCACCGGGCCGCATCGACCTGGGCCTAGGCCGGGCCCCGGGCACGGACGGCGCCACCGCAGCGGCCCTCCGCCGCACGGAGCGCCTCAACGAAGGCGCCGACGACTTCCCCCAGCAACTCGCCGAGCTGACCCGCTTCCTGGACGACGACTTCCCCGACGGCCACCCCTACCGCCGCATCCACGCCATCCCCGGACCGATCCAGTCGACGTCCCCGGGCGGAGTCCAGTCCGCCCACCGCCCGCCCGTCTGGCTGCTCGGCTCCTCCGGCTTCAGCGCACGTCTGGCCGGCGTCCTGGGCCTCCCCTTCGCCTTCGCGCACCACTTCTCCGCGCAGAACACCGTCCCGGCCCTGGACCTCTACCGCGAGTCCTTCCAGCCCTCGGACGTCCTCGACGCCCCCTACGCCCTCATCGGCGTCTCCGCCCTCGCCACCGACGACGAGAACGAGGCCCGCCGCCAGGTCCTGGCGATGGGCCTCAACATGGCCCGCCTGCGCTCCGGCCGCCCCGGTCTGTTCCCGTCCCCGGAGGAGGCGGAGGCCTACGAATTCAGCCCGATGGAGAGGGAGTTCGTCAGTTCCTGGATGACGAACATCATCCACGGCACGGCCGACGAGGTCCGCACGGGCCTGGACGACCTGCAAAAGCGCACGGGAGCCGACGAGTTGATGCTCGTCTCCCACGCGCACCGGGGCGACCTGCGCCTGCGCTCGTACGAACTCGTCGCAGACGCCTACGGATTGCCCACCCGCGCCGACACGGACTGACGGAGCGCCTCCAGAGGGGGTACCCCAGGTCCCCGGCGTTCTCGACGCCGGGGACGCAAGCGGGACGATCACCCGATCGAGCTACTCCGGCCTCGTGTGCACTCCTCGACGGGCAGCAACCAGTCCCCCCATCAGCAAAGAGATCCGATCCGCCCCCACCGGCCGCGAATAGAGCCACCCCTGCCCCGTGTCGCACCCGATACGGCGCAGGCGCTCGGCCTGGGCCGCCGTCTCCACGCACTCGGCGGTGACCGTCAGCCCCAGCCGGTGCGCAAGTTGGATCATCGCCTCGACGACGATCTCGTCGGCCGGGTTCGGCGCGACGCCCTCACCCTCGTACTGGAACCCCCGCACGAAAGAACCGTCCAGTTTCAGTACTGACACCGGCAGCCGGCTGAGGTAGGCCAGGTTCGAGTACCCCGTGCCGAAGTCGTCGATCGCGATGCCCACACCCATGTCGCTGAGCGCCTGGAGTGCCTGAAGTGGCCGGCCGGCGGAGCCCATGACCGCCGACTCCGTCAGCTCCAGCTGCAACAGCTGCGCCGGCAGGCCGGTCTCCGCGAGGATCTCCGCCACGTCCGCCACCAGATCCGAGTCCCAGACCTGACGTACGGCGACGTTCACGCTCACGAAGATCGGTGGCTCGTCCGGGCGTTCCAGCTGCCAGCGGCGGGCCTGGCGGCAGGCGGTGGCGAGGACCCAGCGCCCCAGCTGCACGATCGAGCCGTCCTCCTCGGCCAGTCCGATGAACCGGTTCGGCGTCAATGTGCCGAACTGGGGGTGATGCCAGCGCACCAACGCCTCGACGCCGTGCACTCGGCCGTCCGCCATACCCACCAACGGCTGGTAGTCCAGGGCGAATTCGCCCCGCTCGATGGCCGGCCGGAGCATGGAGGACAGGGCCTGGCGGGTCATACGGTGGGCGTTGCGCTCGGGGTCGAAGAGCGTCCACCGGGACTTCCCGTCGGCCTTCGCCCAGTACAGCGTCGTGTCCGCGGCCTGCATCAGACCCGTGGGAGTCGTGCCCGCCGCGTGCCGTTCGACGACGCCGATGGAGGCGGAGACGGACATCCGCTGACCGGCGAGGTCGAAGGGGAGCTGGAGGGCTTTCAGCACCGACTCGGCCAGGTCGGCGAGTTGGTCGGTGCCTGTCGAGTCCTCGATCAGCAGCGCGAACTCGTCGCCGCCCAGTCTCGCCACCAGCGGGGCGACGGCGCCCGGATTCCTGCGGGCCAGGCCCGCCTCCTCCGCACAGCGCGTGAGGCGTTCGGCCACGGCGGCGAGCAGCCGGTCACCGACGCGGTGGCCGAGGGTGTCGTTGATGGCCTTGAAACCGTCGAGGTCCAGGTAGCACAGGCCGATCCGGCCGGTCCCGCTCTGCTCGTACGACTCCGCCTCCAGCGCCGCCGAGAGCCGCTCGAAGAACAGCGTGCGGTTGGGCAGCCGGGTCACCGGATCATGCATCTGCAAGTGCCGCAGCCGCGCCTGGAGTTCACGGCGCGCGCTGATGTCGGCCACGGACAGCAGAACGCCCTGGCCCCCGTATCCCTGAACCTCCTTCGAACCGTGCGCCTCCTCCGCCGTCTCCGTCGGCAGCGGTGTGAACGTGACCTGGGCCCAGAGGGAGTGCCCGTCCGGGTGCTTGAGACGGCGTGTACAGCGCAGCCGTGCCTGCCGGCCACGCAACACCTCGCGGTACGAGTGCCAGGCGCGCGTGTCGGACGCGAGGTCCACCAGATCGGCGGCCACCTTCCCGGCCAGCACTTCCGGGTCGATGCCCAGCAGTGCGCCCAGGGACTCGTTCGCCGCGACGACCAGGCCCTCGCGGTCCACCACGGCCATCGCCAGTGGTGCAGCCGCGAACGCGCCGCGCAGCAGAGCCGTACCGGTGGTCGCATGGGAAGACGACATGGACGAGGTAGGGGACGTAGTAGACGTGCCGGAGTTACTCTCTGTGACGGCCGGCCGGATGAGATCTACCGAGGGCGCCGGCCCTTGGGACGTTCCGCTCACCGCTCGCTCCCGCAGTGCACTCGGTCTTGATGTGGATCCCGTCGGGCGGCCGACCGGGCGGCAAACCGCCGCCCTGGCCTTGTCCGTGCAGGAAAGTGTCAGGGAAGTGCCAGGAAAGTGTGCCGATCATAGAGGCTGGTCCCAGGCCCTTCCAGCCACTGTCCAGTGTCCATGAACGACCGGCGGTTTTGACAGATCGTTTCTGCCCGCGCCTGGACGGGTTCCTTCGCCCTCGATCGGTTGTGACGTTCCGTGAGTGTTTCGGGGTGTCGCTCCACGAAGGGTGAGCCCTCGCATGCTTGGCCGTTTACCGGAGCGCCCTCGATCGTCCCTGGTCATCCGCCTGATCACCCCTCAATCACCCTTCTGGTGCAGACAAACAGGGCATACAAACGCAAGATCACACAGGCTGGGTTGCGGTGTCCCCCAACCGCATCCGGAGGTCTGCGTGCCGCGTCAGCTTCCCCTCAAGGGGCTCACCCGTGACGCCCTGACGGGATTCAAGGGGCTCGCGTGCGCCGGAGCGCGCCCCCATCTGCGCAGCACGGCCGCCGTTCTCACCACCATGACGGCCCTGGCCGCCACCTCCCTCATCGCGGGCCCCTCGGTCGCCGAACCCTTCTCGGCACAGTCCTGCGCCCTCCAGCGCACCGAAGCCCACCACTCGGAGGGCCTGGACACCTGGAACGCCGCCTATCCGCGCCCGTCCCGCGCCCTCGACGCCGTGATGGTGTTCCTCTCCTTCCCGGACGCGCGCCCGCGGACCACCCCCGCCGAACTGGCCGCCGACCACTTCCCCGCCACCAGCGACTTCTTCGCCCGTGCCTCGTACGGCAGGTTCACACTGCGCCCGCACCCGCTCCGGAACTGGATCCGGATGCCGAGGCCGTCCACCTCGTACGCCATACAGCGGGACTGGAGCGCCGCCCACCGGGCCGCCTATCTGCGCGACGCGCTCGCCGCCGCCGACCGTGACATCGACTTCTCGCGCTACGACATCGTGTACTTCGTGGCCGACCCGGACGCGCCCGGCGTCGACTCCGACGCGACGAAGGTCGTCAACCTGGACGTCCCGCTGCGTGCCGACGGCACGGACATCCGCCGGGTCGTCACCGTCTTCGAGAAACACCCGCCGGACCGGCTCGTCCTCGCCCACGAGACGGGTCATGTCTTCGACCTGCCCGATCTCTACCACCGGCCCGTGGACGGAAAGGGCGACTGGGACACGTATGTCGGCGACTGGGACCTGATGGGCAGCCAGTTCGGTCTGGCGCCGGACCTGTTCGCCTGGCACAAGTGGAAACTCGGGTGGCTGGAACCGCGCCAAGTGGTGTGCGTCCGCGGCAGAGGATCGACCCGGCTGACCCTGGAGTCACTGGGGGCGCATCCGGCTACGACTGCGTACGCCCGTACGGATGCGGATGCGGATGCGGATGCGGATGCGTTCGGCGGGGGCGGGGGTGCGGGGGCGGGTGCGCCGGTCTTCGGGCAGGGGGACGGGGTGAAGCTGGCCGTCGTGCGGACCGGGGCCGACCGGGCGCTCGCCTTCGAGGCGCGGGGGACGGCGGGCAACGACAATGCGACCTGTACGCAGGGTGTGCTCGTCTACCGGGTGCACGGCGGGGCCGAGTCGGGTGGTGGCCCGGTCGAGGTGGTCGACGCCCATCCGCGTACCGAGGCCTGCTGGGAGGACTCCGTCTATCCGCCACTCGCGGACGCGCCCGTCGCCCTCGGTGAGAGCTTCACGGTGCCCGGCGAGAACGTCCGCGTCGAGGTGGAGGGCCGTACGCCCTCGGGAGCGTGGACGGTGCAGATCACGGGGGCCGGCTGAGAGGCTCGGCCAGGGGGTCCGGAAACGACGTTGGCGAGGCTGTTGGTGAACAGCCTCGCCAATCGACAACGTGCGCCGCCAGGGACTCGAACCCCGGACCCGCTGATTAAGAGTCAGCTGCTCTAACCAACTGAGCTAGCGGCGCCTGCTGACGTCGTAGACCTTAGCACCCTGATCGGCGGGAGGAAAAATCGATATCCGCACCCCGCCGGAGACCGCGGAACGGGCCGCCCGTACGGCCGCCCAGAGCAGGATTTCCGGGCCCGGAAGCCACGGATGGCTGGTGTCGGGGGCGACGACCCAGCGGGATTCGGCCCGGGGATCGCCGGTGATCCCGTGTCCCGTGCCGTACTCGGTGTCGTCGTTCACCAGGGCGGGGACCGTCACGGCGTCGCCGCGGCCGTGGCAGAGGAACGGCGGGACCGAGTGGCGGCGTCCGGAGTCCCCGGCACCGCCCTCGCCTCCCTCGCCGGCCGAGCCCCACTCCTCCCACCTCAGCAGTGACGGCAGCCGCTGGGCCGTACCCAGCGCCGCGAACAGGAGGATCCGGCCCCGGTAGGCCGCCACCGGGCCGGAGCCGGGCCCGTCGTCCCAGAGGCGGTCGAGCATCCTGCGGCCGAAGACGGCGGGCACGTTGACGACGTCGAACACGGTGCCGCAGGGCAGGACGAGCGGGGCGTCGGGCCGCTCGGTCCAGAGTGAGAGCGTGCTGCGCGGATACGTTCCTGCGGAGGCGAGCCAGGCGGCGCCCTCCGCGGTGACTCCCGAGACGTCAGAGTGTGTGCTGCTCATGCATCCAGGTCTACCGGCAGTGACCGCGCGGTCTCCGACGGTTGCCGGAAACCGGGACAGGAGGGGGCGAGGTGGGGTACCTTGCATTCCTGCATATGCCGCACGGACTTTCGAGGCCGGATCCGGCCAGGTGGGACCGGGCCGATCAGACCGGGTCGACGCGCCCCTGACCGTGGCCGCCGTTACCGTTCCCGCCGCCTCCGCCGCTGGCGTTCTCCCCGCCGTCACGCAGCAGCTCACGGCCGTACTCGACCATCTTCTTCGCGTAGTCCTCGGTCCACTGCGCCTGCTCCGCGATGTCGGCCGTGGTCAGCCGGTCGAAGCGGCGCGGGTCGGCGAGCTGGGCCGCCGCCATCGCCTGGAACTCGACCGCGCGGTCGGTCGCGGCGCGGAACGCGAGGGTCAGCTCCGTGGCGCGGGTCAGCAGCGCGCGCGGGTCGTCGATCGATTCCAGGTCGAAGAAGTGCTCGGGATCGGCGGCCACTTGCGTGGGCTCGAAGAGCAGGGGCGCGGGGCGTAGCCGCGGTTCGTTGCGACGCGGCGTTGGCTCCGCCATGTCTTCTCCTCCTCGTACGGTCCGCACCGTTCGTACGTACCCTCCATGCGCCACGGCATGTACGGCACACGGTCGAAAGGCCCGCTTCCGTCGAGCCGGGCCACCGTCCATTGTCCCCTGCCCGCGCAAGTGGGCCCCTGGTTCGCCCGACAAGGGCACCTGATCTGCCCCTACGGCCGCCAGGCGACCCGGTGCTCCGCCAGATGCGACAGCACCGCGTGGTTCGCCTCCCACCCGTCCGGGAACTTCACCGTCACCCCAAGCTGGACCGGCTCCGTCGACGGATGGTCGTCCAGGAGGTCCGTCACGCCCGCCCGGCACACCACCACGCACGCGTGCCGGTGTCTGGAGGCGAGGACGCACAGGCGGCCCGTCTCCAGGTGGAAGGCGGTGGCGTCGGGGCGGCCCGAGAGGGGGTGCAGGACCACCGTCACGTCGAACTCCCGCCCCTGGAGCCGGTTCGCCGTGTCCACGGTGACGTCCGCGACCCCCAGCTCGGCGAGCGCTGCCCGGACCGCCGCCGCCTGGTCCCGGTGCGCGGTGCCGACCGCGATCCGGTCGGCCGTGAGGGGCGTCGGGTCCGGTCCGCGTTCCGACGTGGCGGCGCCGCCACGGTCCAGCATGCGGCGGACGACCATGGCGACCGCGCGTACCGCCTCGGGGTCCGTGCGAGGGGTGTGGCGGGCGGGGAGCTCCAGCAGGCCCCAGCCCGATTCGGCGGCCTCGTCGAGCACCCGGTCGGGGCCCGAGCCGTCCGACGGGACCGCGAAGGCGAGCCGCCGGTCGCCGTGGCCGGTGCCGCTGCGGAACGGGGTGTACGGGTAGAAGGCGGCCGAGACGAGCGGCGCGGCCGAGGCCGGGAGCCGCCAGGACACCGGCAGGCGGTGCTGGGGAAGCTCGGGGTTGTGGGCCAGGAGGGTCGTGACCGCCGAGGCCGACGGGTCGTACGACAGTCCCGCCCACTGCTCCGCGCCGACGATCGAGAAGGGGTCCAGCTGGCCCGGGTCGCCCACGAACAGGGCCCGCTCGAACAGTCCGGCGACGGCGAGCAGCGCGTCCGAGCGCATCTGGTACGCCTCGTCCACGATCGCGTGCCGCCATGGCTCGTCGACCTTGACGTGGGCCCACTTGGCGGCCGTGGAGATCACCACGTCCAGGCCCGCCAGCTCTCCCGCCTTCGCGGACTTCCGTACGTTCGGCAGCTCGTCCAGCGCCTTGTCGTACGGGTCGGAGTCACTGCTGTGCAGGCGGCCCACCGGCAGCTCGGGGTTCTTCTCGGCGAGGCGGACGACGAGATCGTCGACCTGGGCGTTCGTCTGCGCGATGACCATCAACGGGCGCCCGGCAGCGGCCAGTTCGAGCGCGGCCCGGACCACGAGAGTGGACTTCCCGGCCCCGGGCGGTGAGTCGACGACGACTCCGCGGTGGGCGCCGTGCAGCGTGTCGTGGAGGATCGCGTCGGTGGCCCGGCCGGCGGCGGCCCCGGGGTCGAAGGCGGCCTGCGGGGTGTGAGCGGCGTTCACAGGGCGCCTTCCTCGGGGGTGGGACGGAAGCGTGGGGAGGGGCGGGCCCCGGGGGCGTGGGCGATCGGCATCTCCCTGCGCGCACCGGCGGTCACAGGACGTCGTCCTCGGTCACCGGGTCGGCCTCCGGCACCGTCGTCGCCGTCTCCTCGCCCGGTGGCCCGCCGTGGGTCCACGGTGTCTGGTCCGCGTCGGGGAGCTTGGCGCCGCCCCGCTGCTCGTGCTCGAAGAGGGTGAAGCAGACCAGGTCCCCCTTCTCGGGCACCGACCCGGCCTCGGGTTCCTTGCCGCGGCCCATCTTGTCGACCACCCGCAACACGAACAGCGCGGACCCCTCGTCGCCGTTCCCCTCTTCCCCCGGGCTCTCCGCACGGCCCACGAACTCCGCCGCCTGCGGCTTGCCGCCCAGCGAGCGGTACACCCGCACCCGCTCGCCGAGCTGTGGGCGGTCGTCCGTACGCACGGTGACCAATGGGCGCGGGCTCGGGCGCTTGCCCTCGCTGTACGTCATGACGACGTCCGTGACCTCGCCCGCGAACGCCTCCCCGGACAGCCGCCGACCCGCCATCACCAGCGGGTCGTCCAGAGCCTCCTGGGCCTCCAGACGGGCCTGTTCGCGCTCGCGCGTGGCCAGCTTGTTCGCCGCCGTCACCGCGTCGTCGCGGCGCGGCTGCGGTGGCTCGCCCGCGGTCACCCGGTCGCGGTGGCCGGTGAACGACCAGCGGTCGCGCGTCCACCGGTCGCCCGCGTGGGCGCCCTCCGGCAGCTCCCGCAGCAGGTCGAGGCCGTGCCACACCGCGTCCCAGGTGGGCCGCGTACGGCTCTCGACGAGGGCGCGGATCTCCCGCTCGGCGGCGGTGAGCTCACCCAACCGGTCGTCCGCCGACTCGCCGTCCTCGGCGGCGGCGAGCGCGGTCCGGGCACGGTTGTAGTTCTCGATCGCGGGCGCGAGCAGCTTGTTGTCGAACGCGGGGTCGGTCGCCGGACCGGCCGGCGGCCACAGCAGCTGGCCCTTCGCGTCCCGCGCCAACTCGGCCCGCAGCGCGGCTTCGGCACCCGACACGCCGTCCGGCGGGTCGATCCAGGCGAGCAGCGCACCCAGGTGCTGGTCCTCCAGCGTGGACTGCCCGGTGGCCCAGTGCCGCGACAGCACGTCCGTCAGCGCCAGGAGGAGGGCGGAGCCGGGGACCCGGGCCCGCTCCCCGTAGTGCGTGAACCAGCGGCCGAGCAACGGCACCCGGGGCGGCGCGGGATGCGGCGTCTCCGGATCCTGCTCCGCCGTACGCCTGAAGCGCATCGAACGCCCCAACAGCCTGACGAAGTCGATGCCGGCACGGCTCGGGACGATCAACTGGGGTGCGTCCACGCACAGTTCGACCTCGACCTTGACGCGCTTGCCGGTCTCCGGGTCGGTCTCGCTCCGCTCCGCGGCCTCCACGGCGTCGGCGTAGGAGTCGATGAACGGCAGGACGACGTCGGCCAGTTCGGCGAGGAACGCGAACCTGAGGTCGCGGTCGCGCGGCTGCGGTACGACGAGCAGACGCGGCGCGTCCCGGTCGTCGCCGACCAGCGCCCCCAGCGGGGCCCCGGCCTCACCGGCGGTGGTGAGCGGTACGAGGACGAGGGGCCGCTCGGACAGATGGCGGTGCCGGACGGTGGCCGCGGGCTGGGCGCGCCCGCTGCTGACGGCTTCGAGACGGGCGAGCGTGGCGATCAACGACATACGGCGCCGCCCGGTTCGAACTCCAGGTCCAACTGCGGCTCCGGGGAGGCGGGTTCGGCGCCGCGCAGCGCCTCCGCGCGCAGGGTCGCGGCTCTGCGCAGTGCGGCCACCGTCGGGTCCTGGGGGTCACCGGACCGGCCGTGGGCCGCCGACAACACGTCGTCGACCGTGGTCAGGGCACCCAGTTCGGCCCGTACGGAACGGCCCAGGGACGTCACCGCGCCCCGCGCGCGGGAACGGTCGCGGCAGTGGAAGGCGAGCTCGCACGTGGACAGGCACTCCGGCGCGTACTCTGCGGGGACCGATTCGACCGCTGCGGTCAGTTCGGCGGTGGGCAGGTCCGGGGCGAAGCAGGTGCCCTCGGGGAGGGCGTCGGCGATGTCCTCGATACGCGTCAGCCGGGACAGCTGGCGGCCGGTCACCGCGCGCTGTTTGCGGACGTCGACTGCGGACGCCGCCGCGAGGTTGGAGAAGTCCTTCGGGCAGACCAGCAGTACGCGGTGGCGCACGACCGGTGCCGGATCGCTGTCCTGGACGAGCCGGGCGGCGACCTCCTCCAGCGCCAGCACGTACACCGCGGCCTGACGGGCCGCCGCGCCCACCTTCGCGGGGTCCGCCGAGCCGTCCAGCATCGGGAAGGACTTGATCTCCACGACCGACCAGCTGCCGTCCGGGTGCACGACCACCGCGTCCGGTTCCAGGAAGGCCGGCGAGCCCGCGACGTCGAGGGCGAGCATGGGGTGGTCGAGGAGCGTCCAGCCGCTGGTACCGGAGCCGGCTCTCGCCGCCGCTGTGGCGTCCCGCAGGGCCAGTGCCGTCCGTGCGGTGCGGCCCTCCGGCCCGCTCGCCGTGAGGTCGGGTACCTCGGCCTCCGTCGGCGCCACCGCACCCGGGTCCAGCTTCTCGTGCACCAGCCGGAGCAGCTCCGCGCCGCCGTCGGCCTTGACCCGGGCCTCGAAGGTGTTGCCACGAGCCAGGGCGAACTGGGACTGTCCGAAGGCGGACGGTGAGCCCAGGGCGCTCGCCAGCGTCGCCTTGTTCACCCCCGCGCCGTCCAGGATCGCGCGCCTTCTGCACCCCGGGTTGGCGGCGAGGGCCGCGAGGGCACGCGCGTCCAGCGCCTTCGGCGGGACCGCGGGACCGCGCAGCTCAGCGAGCCGCTGCCGCAGCGCCGTCCCCCGCGTCCGCGGAAGCGGCACCCGGCTCGGCCCCTGGTCCGGGACCTGGCCCGAAGACGGACTCGCGCTGCCTTGGAATTCGCTCACGCGGGGAAGTCTGGCATCCACCACTGACAATTGAGGTCTCTGCGCCGTGAGAGCGCGTTGCGACGGGCGCGACACGAGCCGTGATCCACACCCTCGCCCGGTCCGCGTTCCGTATGACGAGCGGTGCCAGCAGCAGCCCGAGGCCCATCACGGCGGCGCCCGCGGCGGCGTCGAGGAAGTAGTGGTTGGCGGTGCCCATCACCACGATCGTCGTGATCAGCGGGTAGGCGACGCCCAGGACCTTGGTGGTGCGCGTACCGCCGTACCGCCAGAGCATCACTCCGCACCACAGGGCCCAGCCGACGTGCAGGCTGGGCATCGCCGCGTACTGGTTCGTCATGCCGCCGAGCCCTCGCGGGGCGCTGGCCTGGCCGCCCCACCAGCCGTACGAGCTGTACTGGGCCATCGTGTCCACGAAGCCGTGGCCGGCTTCGAGCAGACGGGGCGGGCAGGTGGGCAGCAGGGTGAAGCCGATGAGGCCGATGAAGGTCGAGGTCATCAGCCAGGCGCGGGCCGCCCGGTAGTGGACGGCCTTGGACCGGAAGAGCCAGATCAGGATGGCGGGGGTGACGAGGTAGTGCAGCGACGCGTACCAGAAGTCGGCCGGTATGCCTATCCAGGGTTCGCGGGTGAACAGGCGGTTGAGCGGGTGCTCGGCGTTCAGTCGCAGAGCCTTCTCGAACCGGAGGATCGACAGGCCGTGCTCCACGGCGGTCGACTCGTCGCCCCGCACCAGCAGGCGTCCGGCCGAATAGCACGCGTAGACCAGCAGGAGCAGCGGCAGCTCTGTCCACCAGCGAAGACGGGTGGGCGAGGCCGCCCCGGTCCGTGCACTATCGGTCCGCGGCATCCGATCGTCTCTCCCACTCTGTGTCCCGTTGAGCTGCGCCTCCGGTCGTCGGTGGCCTGCGGTTCGTCCGATTTTACGGTGTACGCGAACGCCTCATAAGACGCCCCCGTCACACAAGACGCAAAGATCGACCCCCCGGTTGCCCTCGGACAGCGTGCGCGATGATGGAGGGGTTCCGCCTTGCTTTTCCACCATTCGGTACCCCTGGTTCGCTTCGTCGTTCCCTTTCGTTCGCCTCTCACCTGATTTGCCACACTTACCGTCTCCCCCTGGAAGGGGTCCTCATGGCATCGCGCATCCTGCTGGCCCGGCACGGACAGACGGAGTGGTCACTGTCCGGCAAGCACACCGGCAGGACCGACGTACCCCTCCTCGACGAGGGGCGGCGCGGCGCCAAGCTGCTCGGGGAACGGCTGCACCGGGCGCCCTTCGACGGGCTCGCCGGGGTCGAGGTGCGCACGAGCCCGCTGGCACGCGCGCGTGAGACGTGCGAGATCGCCGGGTTCGGTGACCGCGCGGCAGAGTGGGACACGCTCATGGAGTGGGACTACGGGACGTACGAGGGAATGACCCCGGCGCAGATCCAGGCCGTGCGGCCGGGGTGGCTGATCTGGCGGGACGGTGTCCCGGGGGGCGAGAGCCTGGAAGCGGTGACCGCGCGCGCGGACGAGGTGGTCGCGTGGGCGCGGTCGGCCGATCGTGACGTGCTGGTGTTCGCGCACGGCCACATACTGCGGTCGATCGGGGCGCGCTGGCTGGGGCTGCCGATCGACTTCGCGGCCCGGATCAGACTGAACCCGACGTCACTGTCGATCCTGGGATGGGCCTACGACGAGCCGGCCATCGAGAGCTGGAACGACCTGGGGCACCTGGCCGGGTAGCGAGTCCCGGCCCGGCGCTGTACAGGGTGCCCGCAGTCAGGTGGGCTTTCAGGGGCGCGGGGAACTGCGCGACCAGCCCCCACGGGCCCGCAGCCGGCAGCGAAGGCTCAGGCCGTTCGAGGCAGACCCGCGTGCCTCTCCAGGAACGCGGACACCCCCGAAGCCCGCCGGTGAGGCAACAGCACCCGCGCCGTAGCCGCCAGCATCGTCTGGATACGGGAGGACTGGACCTCGTCCAGTAGATCCAGTACCCGCATGCCCGCCACCGCCGCCTCGTCCGGGTGGCCGCCGCGGGCCAGGTCATCGGTGAGTTCGGCCGTGTAGAGGGCGATGTTCCTGGTGAAGTGCGGGTTCTGGAGGTGGGCCGCGCGGCGGGCGTGCCGGGCCGCGCGGGGCCAGTCGCCCAGCGTCGACCAGCACTGCGCCTCCAGGCCCTCCAGCTCGGCCTCGCCGTAGAAGCTCATCCACTCGGGGTCGGCCTCCGAGGGGCCGCGTTCGTACAGCGACTGGGCCCGTGCCAGCGCCTGTTCGCAGCCGGCGCGGTCGGCGAGGCCGGCCCAGCCGCCCGCCTCGCGCAGCGCGAGCAGCGACATCAGCCGGGGTGAACCCAGGGGCCGGGCCACGCGTTGCGCGGCCTGCGCCGCTCTGACCGCCTCGCGCGGGCGCCCCGAGTCGCGTGCGAGGAACGCGGTGTTGCAGAAGGCATGCGCCTCCAGGGCCGCGTCCCCGGACACCCGGGCGGTCGCCAGCGCCTCCGCGTAGTGCGAGCGCGCGTCGTCGAAGCGGCCCGAGTCGTGCGCCAGCCAGCCCACGGAGATGGCGAGTTCACCGGCGCCCGCGTGCAGGCGGTCCGCGATGGTCTGCCGTACGACGCCCGCGTCGAGCAGCTCGTAGGCGGCCCGCAGCGGTGCCGCCGCGCGCCGGTAGAGGCCGTCGGCGCCGTGCCGGTCGTCGAGCAGTCTGATGCGGCGGACGGCCTCTTCCAGCGCCCCCGCCTCACCGGCTCCGACGCGGCGCACGGGACGGTCCGTGGCCGAAGCCTCATACGTGAACCCGAAGGGGCTCAGGGAGACGGCTGCCGCGGTGGCACCGCCCGTCATGAATGCGCGACGCAGCACGTCGCTCTCCTCGTAGTTGTCGTGCGTTTCGTACGGGTCCTGCGCGTCCTGCATCTCATACGGCTCGTACGCCCCCGGCGTCTCACCGCTGCCGTACGTCGGGACCGCGGTGTGCGAAGGGGGCGCGTCCTCCGTTTCGCGCGCCCCGCGTCCGCGTACCGACGAGCGGGGCGCGAACCCCAGGTCGGCCAGTGTCCGGCCGGGGAACATGTGCAGGAACACCCGCTCGTACGCGTAGTTGGGACAGCGGATCTCACCCGCCTCGACCCGACCGACGTAACGCGCGTCACAGCTGACCCGCTCCCCGATGTCGCGGGCGGCCCGCCGTACCGCCGCGGCGAACTCGCCCGGAGAGCGCTGTCCGCGCAACTGCCGAAAGGCGAGGTTCGGCCGTGGCGGCCGGGGGGACTGCGACGAGGTCACTGTTGACGACGTCATGGCCGGGCCCTCTCTGCGAACCGTCGAACCGTGCCGGATTCCTGACGAGTTGGAACAGTTATCCATCGGACGTCCTGTTTCCGGCGGGCAAGAACGTACCCGGTGTGCACGACCCGCCATGCGGGGTTTGGCTACAAACCGGATATCTCATCCACGATCTGCCATGAACTGCCATCCTTTGCAGCGGTCTTGCGCCGTAGCCGTTGACGCTCTGGCGCGTTGAACCCGGTGGACCGGGAGAGCCACCCGAACTCCCGACCCGTTCGTTTCAGGAGGGGTTCCGTCGTGGAGGCCGGGATGGAGATCAGTCAGAGCGCCGATCCTTGTGCGCAGTTCGGAGCGCACACATCACCCGCGTTGCCCGCATCGTCCGCGTCAAACGCAGCGCACATCTGCGATCTGGTGACGGTTCCGGCGCGGCAGGGGCTGGAGGCGGTCGACATCCTGCGCCGGGGTGCCGGCGACGCGGTCGGCCCCGTACTGCACGACGACGGCTGCGACACCCTGGGCTTCCTGGTGCCGCCGGGCACCGCCGCCGCCTGGGACGTCCCGGGCAGCACCTGCACGGAGACCAACGGGCGTGGTCTGAGCCTCGCGGTCCCCGATCCTGTACCCCCGGTCGAGGGCTCGGACTGGCTGCTCCCGCCCGGAGACGCGGACCTGGCCACCGATCCGGCGGTGCTCCGCGCGGCCCTCGGCGAGGCCGCCCGGCTGATCGAGGCCGCAGACAACCGTCGCTGACCTGGCACGACCGTCGTACGCCCCAAGGGTTCGCCCACCCCGATAATGGGGGAATGGGAAAGTCCAAGAACGCGCGGCGCGGACAGCCGGCCTCCGAGGCCGTCGTCGAGACGGTCGACGGCGGGCTCGCCGAGCTGCTCCCCGACCGGGACCGGGCGCGCGCCTGGACACTGCTCATCGACGGCGCCCCGCAGTCCCACGTCGACCTCGACGACCCGGCGTACCTCTCGTTCGAGTACCAGCGCCGCCTCGGCCATGTGATCGACCTCGTCGCCCCGCCCGGCAAGCCCGTGCAGGTCGTGCACCTCGGCGGCGGCGCCCTCACCCTCGCCCGGTATGTCGCCGCGACCCGACCCCGGTCCACCCAGCAGGCCGTCGAACGGGACGCCGCCCTCGTCCAACTGGTCCGCCGCGAGCTTCCCCTGGACCCGAACGCCCGTATCCGGGTGCGCTCCACCGACGCCCGCGAAGGACTCGCCAAGGTCCCCGACGGCTGGGCCGACCTCGTCATCGCCGATGTGTTCAGCGGGGCGCGCACCCCGGCCCATCTGACATCGGTCGAGTTCCTGACGGACGTGCGCAGGGTCGTGAACGACGCCGGCTGCTACGCCGCCAACCTCGCCGACGGGCCGCCGCTCGCCCATCTCCGCGGCCAGATCGCCACCGCGGGGGCGGTCTTCCCCGAGCTGGCCCTGATCGCCGACCCGACCGTGCTGCGGGGGAAACGGTTCGGCAACGCGGTGCTCGTCGGCTCCGCGCATCCGCTGCCCATCGCCGAGCTGACCCGCCGGACCGCCTCCGACCCGCACCCCGCCCGCCTCGAACACGGCCGCGCCCTCAAGGACTTCACCGGCGGAGCCGTACCGGTCATGGACGCGGCGGCGGTCGCCTCACCGGCACCACCGCCGTCGGTGTTCCGCTGACCCCGGCGGCTGGTCAGTGGTCTCGCCGGCCTCGGCGATCTCAGTAGTTGAGGACCTGTACGTGCGGCGGGCCGTCGTGCCAGGTACAGAACACCGTCACCCGGTCCGCGCCGGCGCCGAACTCCACCCGGATCCACGTCTCCGTCTTCCACACCTGCATCGACCAGCCCGCCCCGGGCGTCGCCGACACGAGCGTCGCGTAGTCCGAACCGAGGTCGAAGACCGCCCGCCCGCCGTCGGTGTCGTACGCCTTCACCGTGGACGGGGGGTTCGAGGGGGCCGTACTCGGGGTGGATGCCGACGTGGATGACGGGGCCGGGGTGGGCGACGGATCCGGGGTCGGGGTCGGACGGGTGGGCTCCGGGCTCGCCGTCGTGGCGCGCGGCTTCGGTTCTGGTTCCGGTGCCGGCGACTGCTGCCCGGCCGTGTCGGCCACCGTGATGGGGAGTGCGCGGGGCGGGTCGTACGCCGTTCCCGCCATCACCGTGTGGACACCCCACCACGTCATCGTGGCCGCCGCGCCCGTGGCCAGCGTCCACGCCAGAAGATGTACGAGGCCTCTGCGCATCGCCGGTCATACTGCCTCACGCGCCCCATCGGTGTCGCCTGTCGCCGTCCGGGCCCGATCGTCCTGGAGTTGTCCACAGGCGCCGGACCCGACTCGTCGGATTGGCGTACGGTGCGGCGCATGGCAAGTGTGCTCGTGGTCGAGGACGACCAGTTCGTGCGCTCCGCCCTCATCCGGCATCTGACCGATGCCGCGCACCTCGTGCGCAGTGTCGGCACCGCCCTTGAGGCGCTGCGCGAGGTCGCCCACTTCCGTTTCGACGTGGTGATCCTGGACCTCGGTCTGCCCGATCTCGACGGGTCCGAGGCCCTCAAGATGCTGCGCGGAATCACGGACGTGCCCGTGATCGTCGCCACCGCACGCGACGAGGAGACGGAGATCGTCCGGCTGCTGAACGCGGGCGCGGACGACTACCTCACCAAACCGTTCTCGGTCGAACACCTGTCGGCCCGCATCGCCGCCGTACTGCGCCGGACCCGCACCGCACCCGCGGACACCCCGCCCTCCACGGTCCTCCGCGTCGGCGGACTGGCCATCGACCCACTGCGCCGACAGGCCGAACTGGACGGCGTACGGCTGGACCTGACCCGCCGCGAGTTCGACCTGCTCGCCTTCCTCGCCGGTCGGCCCGGTGTCGTCGTCGCGCGCCGGGAACTGCTCGCGGAGGTGTGGCAGCAGTCCTACGGCGACGACCAGACCATCGACGTCCATCTGTCGTGGTTGCGGCGGAAGCTGGGCGAGACAGCGGCCCGACCCCGCTATCTGCACACCCTGCGGGGCGTCGGCGTGAAGTTGGTGCCGCCCGGAGCGGAGCCGCCGCTGTGAGGTGGACACCATGAGGTGGGCGCTGGTCAAGGTGTGCGTGGCGGTCACGACGATGGTCGTGGTGGCCTTCGCCGTGCCGCTCGGCCTGGTCATCAGGGAGATGGCCCGCGACCGCGCCTTCTCCAACGCCGAACGGGAGGCCGCGGCCGTCGCCCCCGCCCTCTCCATCACCACCGACCGCGACCAGCTGGAACGCGTCGTCGCCTCCGCCGGATCGGACGCGGGCCTGTCCGTGCACATCCCCGCGAGCGGCGGTACGAGCGCGGTCGACCTCGGACGCCAGCGTGCCGCCGACGCCGACATCGAGGCGGTCCGCAGGCTCGGGCGCGCCTCCACCACCGAGGTGTCCGGTGGATCCACCCTCCTTCAGCCCGTCGCGATCGGCTCCGGCGAGATAGCCGTCGTCGAGGTGTACGTCCCCGAGGCCGAGGTCACCAACGGCATCGGCCTCGCCTGGGCGGTCCTCGCCGGCGTCGGGGCGATCCTCGTCGTCGGTTCGGTCGCCGTCGCCGACCGGCTGGGCGTACGCATGGTGCTGCCCGCCCGACGCCTCGTCGAGGGCGCGCAGGAACTGGGGGAGGGGAAGCTGGGCGCCAGAGTGCCCGAGGAAGGACCGGCCGAACTGCGCCTGGCGGCGGTCGCGTTCAACTCGATGGCCGACCAGGTCGTACAACTGCTCGCAAACGAAAGGGAGTTGGCCGCCGATCTGTCCCACCGGCTGCGTACGCCACTGACCGTGCTGCGGCTGAACGCCGCCTCGCTCGGAGACGGGCCGGCCGCCGAGCAGACCCGGGCCGCGGTCGCCCAGCTGGAGCAGGAGGTCGACACGATCATCCGTACCGCCCGGGAGGCCAAGCCACGGACGACGGCTCCCGGACCGGGCGCCGGCTGTGACGCGGCCGAGGTCGTGCGCGAGCGGATGGCCTTCTGGTCGGCGCTCGCGGAGGACGAGGGGAGGAAGGTGCGGGTGGCCGGTGTGGAACGGCCGGTGCGCATACCCGTGGCCCGCGCCGACCTGGCCGCCGCCCTCGACGCCCTGCTCGGCAACGTGTTCCGGCACACCCCGGAGGGCACCGCCTTCGCGGTCGACGTGCACAACGGCGACGACGCGGTGATCGTGCTGGTGTCGGACGCGGGGCCAGGGATCGCCGATCCCGAGGCCGCCATGGCCAGGGGGCGCGGCTCGGGCAGCGCGGGGTCTACCGGCCTCGGCCTGGACATCGTGCGCCGGCTCGCGGAGTCGACGGGCGGAGACGTACGGATCGGCTCGTCGGTGCTCGGCGGGACGGAGATACGGATCTGGATCCAGCTGGACGGCGGAGCGCCGGTTCGGCGGGGCCACCGGGACCGCAGAGCGGGGGGTCCCTGGCCGGGTTCGTTGTCGGGTGCCGCCCGGTGGGGCTTCTCGCGCAGTTCCCCGCGCCCCTGAAAGACCCGGCCCTGCGGGCCGAAAGGCAGAGGGCGCAGCCCCTGCCCTTCAGGGGCGCGGGGCTGTGACATGTGCGGCTCCGCCGCGTGGGCGCGACCAGCCCCCCACCCGCACCCGCACCCGACAACGCACACGACCGCCGGGGCGCGGCACCCCCCTCAGGTGCCGCGCCCCGTCAGGTGCCGCGCCCCGTCAGGGAACCGCTCATTCCGAGTTGGCCGCCGGCAGGCTCCCGCTGCGGGCCGCGCGGCCGTACCAGAGGGCGCTCGACTTCGGGGTGCGGGTCAGGGTCGCGTAGTCGACGTACACCGCGCCGAAGCGCTTGCTGTAGCCGTAGGCCCACTCGAAGTTGTCCATCAGGGACCACAGGTAGTAGCCGCGGACGTCCGCGCCCTCGGCGATCGCGCGCCGGACCGCCCGCAGATGGCCGTGCAGGTAGGCGATCCGCTCGGGGTCGTGGACGCTGCCGTCGGACTCGGGCTTGTCGTCGTAGGCGGCGCCGTTCTCGGTGATGTAGATCGGCAGACCCGGAGCCTCCTTCGTGTACCGCATGATCAGGTCGTGCAGGCCCGTCGGGTCGATCGACCAGCCCATCTCCGTGCGCTCGCCCGGCGACTGGTGGAAGAGGACCTCGTCCGCCCCCGGCCACGGCGAGAAGTCGCTCGCCCCGTGACCGTCGGCGCGCGGACCGCTCGGCTTCTCCGCGGCAGCCGACACCAGCGCCGGGGTGTAGTAGTTGAGGCCCAGCGCGTCCAGCGGCTGGTTGATCAGCGGAAGGTCGCCGTCGAGGACGAACGACCAGTCGGTGACCGACGAGGTCGCGGCGAACAGGGTCTCCGGGTAGGCGCCGTGCAGCATCGGGCCGTGGAAGACGCCGTTGGCCAGGTCGTCGATCTTCCGGACCGCCGCCAGGTCCTCGGGGGTCTGCGAAAGCGGCCTGACCACCGAGGAGTTGAGGCTCACCGCGACCGTGTTGCGGGCCGGCATCGCCGCGCGCAGGGCCGAAGTGCCCAGCCCGTGCGCCAGGTTGAGGTGATGCGCCGCCCGCAGCGAGGCCAGCGGCTCGGTCCGGCCGGGGGCGTGCACACCCGAGGCGTAGCCCAGGAACGCGCTGCACCAGGGCTCGTTGAGCGTGGTCCACTGCTCGACACGGTCGCCCAGCGCCTCGCCCATGATCTGGGCGTACTCGGCGAAACGCAGCGCGGTCTCCCGCTCCGGCCAGCCGCCCGCGTCCTCCAGCTCCTGTGGCAGGTCCCAGTGGTAGAGGGTGAGCGAGGGCTTGATGTTGTGCGCGAGCAGATCGTCGACGAGGCGCCGGTAGAAGTCCAGACCGCGCTGGACCGCCGGCCCCCGGCCCGTCGGCTGCACCCGCGACCAGGAGACGGAGAAGCGATACGCGGTGAGGCCCAGGTCGGCCATCATCTGCACGTCGTCGCGGTAGCGGTGGAAGTGGTCGACAGCGATGTCACCGTGGTCGCCGCCGGCCGTCTTGCCCGGCGTATGACTGAACGTGTCCCAGATCGAGGGGGTGCGGCCGTCCTCCCGCACCGCCCCCTCGATCTGGTACGCGGAGGTCGCCGCGCCCCAGAGGAAGGCGGGAGGAAAGGTCACAGGGGTAACGGATTCAGGCATGGAAGCGCTCCCATAGGAAGTCGTGGAGCCGACGGGTGAGGAGGAAGGGAAGTGGGGGGACGTACGAGGGGGCCGAGGCGGCGGTGACCCGGCCCCCAGAGAAGTTCCCGTGGAGAAGTCCTTGTGCGCGTCAGCGAGTCGGCGCGTCAACGGGGCGGCGCATCAGCGGAGCAGCGCATGAGCGGGGCAGCGGCTCAGCCCTTGACGGCGCCCTGCATGATCCCGCCCACGATCTGCTTGCCGAAGATCGCGAAGACGATCAGCAGCGGCAGCGTGCCGAGCAGCGCGCCCGCCATGATCAGCGACTGGTCGGGCGTGTAGCCGCGGCCCAGGCCCGCCACCGCGACCTGCACGGTCGGGTTGCCGGTCTGGGTGAGGACGAGGAACGGCCACAGGAAGTCGTTCCAGGTCTGTACGAACGTCAGCATGCCCAGGACCGCCATCGCGGGCCGGGCCGCCGGGAACACGATGTGCCACACCACGCGCCAACTGCTCGCGCCGTCCACCCGTGCCGCCTCGATGATCTCGTCCGGCAGCGCCTGGATCAGGTACTGGCGCATGAAGAACACACCGAACGCGCTCACCAGCGACGGCAGGATCACTGCCTGGAGCTGGTCGGTCCAGTCGAGCTTGGCGACCATCATGTACAGCGGGATCACGCTCAGCTGCGGCGGCACCATCATCGTGCCGATGACGAGCAGCATCAGCGCGCCCCGGCCGCGGAACCGCAGTTTGGCGAAGGCGAACCCGGCGATCGTCGACAGGATGACGACGGTGGCCGCCGAAACCCCCGCCACGAACGTGGTGTTGAAGAACGCCTCGCCCAGGTTGGCGTCCTTCCAGGCGATCTCCAGGTTGTTGAACAGGTTCGAGCCGAACCAGAACGGCGGCGGTGTCTGCGCCAGCCGGTTGTTGTCGCGCGAGGCGGCGATCGCGGTCCACACCAGTGGGAACAGCGAGCCGATGGTGAACAGCGCGAGGATGATGTACGCGATGGGCCCGGCGTGCAGAGTCCCGCCGGCACGCGCCGACTTGGGCAGCCGGGAGCGCTTTGAGGGCTCGGGCACGGCGTCGGCGGGGGGTTTCGTCAAGGTCGTCGTCACGACGGGCTCCTAACTGCTGGCGCGCAGCCGGCGCGAGATGACGTAGTTGACGATCCCGATGATGATGAGGATCAGGAACATGGTCCAGGCGATGGCGGAGGCCCGGCCGAGGTGCTGGTTGATCCAGCCCTGCTCGTACAGATAGAGGCCGAGCGTCTGGAACTGGTGCTCGGCGCCGCCGGACGCGCCCTTGTTGGCGTCGAACAGCAGTGGCTCACCGAAGACCTGGCTCGCCCCGATGGTGGAGACGACGACGGTGAACAGGATCGTCGGACGCAGCGACGGCAGCGTGACATGGAGGAACTGCTGCCAGCGGCTGGCCCCGTCGAGGGCCGCCGACTCGTACAGGTCCTGCGGGATGGCCTGCATCGCGGCGAGGTAGATCAGCGTGTTGTAGCCGGTCCACCGCCAGATGATGATCGACGAAACGGCGATCTGGGACGGCCACTTGTCGTTCTGCCAGTCGACCGGGTTGATGCCGACGGCGTCGAGCGCCCAGTTGATCATGCCGTAGTCGCGCCCGAAGAGCAGCACGAAGACGAGCGAGGCGGCGGCGATCGAGGTGGCGTAGGGCGCGAGCATCGCGACCCGGTAGAAGGTCGATGCACGCAGCTTGTAGTTGAGGATGTGCGCGAGGCCCATCGCCATCAGCAGCTGCGGAACCGTCGAGATGATGCCGATGGTCAGGGTGTTCTTCGCCGCGTTCCAGAAGAAGTCGTCGTCGAAGATGCGCGTGTAGTTGCGCAGCCCCACCCAGTCCATGTCGGTCGGCGCGGTCAGCTCCACGGTGTGCAGCGAGGCCCAGCCGGTGTAGATCAGCGGGAACAGACCGAACGCGATGAACAGCACGAAGAAGGGCGAGACGAACGCGTACGGACTCCAGCGCACGTCCCGCTGCCAACGGCGGGACTGCCGGAGCCGGCGGCGGGTTTCCGCCTCCGTGGGCGGAGCCGCCCCGCCTCGGGCGGCCGGGGCCGCGCCCCCCTCTTTCTCGGGGGGCGCGGCGGTGTCGTGCCGGGTGGACATACCGGTCACTTCTCCAGGTTGTTGTCGATGGTCTTGGTCGCCGTCTCCCAGGCTTCCTTGGCCGACTTGCCCTTCGTCACCAGGATGACGCCGTTGTCGGTCAGACCCTGCTGGATGATCTGGTCCTTCGGGCCGATCACCTGGACGGGGCTGGACTTGGCGGCCTCGGCGAAGATCTCACCGATCGGCGCGGAGCCGGTCATGTCGTTCTTGGCGCCGGTGACCTCGGGCGAGGTGTACGCGGCCTGCGCACTCGGGAAGCTGCCCTGGACGGCGAACAGCTTGGCCTGCTGGGCGGGCGCGGTCAGCCAGGCGGCCAGCGCCTGGGCCTCCTTCGCGTGCTTGGCGCTCTTCGGCACGGCGAGGAAGGAGCCGCCCCAGTTGCCGGACTTGGGGGCCACGGCCACGTCCCACTTGCCCGCCGACTCGGGCTTCGACTTGCCCTTGATGTAGCCGAGCATCCACGGCGGGCAGGCCATCGCGGCGAACTTGCTGTTGGCGATCGTCGTGTCCCATGACGCCTGGAACTGTGTCTGGGCGCCGACCAGGCCGTCCTTCGCGGCCTTCGCGGTCAGGTCGAAGCCGGCCTTGATCGCCGGGTTCGTCTTGTAGATGATCTCGCCCGAGGAGTCGTAGAACTTCTCCTTCTCACTGCTGAGGATCGCGTTGAGGAGGCCGCCGGGGGAGTCCATGAACGTGGTGCCCTTGGGCGCCTTCGCCTTGTACTGCTGGCCGACGCTGACGAACTTGTTCCAGTCCCCGGCCCACAGCTTGCCGACCGCGTCACGGTCGGAGGGAAGCCCGGCCGCCTCGAACATGTCCTTGCGGTAGCAGATGGCCATCGGACCGACGTCCGTACCGAGCGCGATGGTCTTGTCGTCCGCGGTGGTGGCCTGGGCCCACTTCCAGTCCAGGAAGGCGCTCTTGTCCACACCGGGAGCCTTGGAGAGGTCTTCGAGCTTGTCCGCCTGCGTGGACACGATCTCGGCGATGTTGCCGACCTCGACGGCCTGGATGTCCTGCAGACCACTGTTGGTGGTGAGGTGGTTGAGGAGAGCGGGGTAGTAGTTCTCGTTCCGCTCGATGACGTTCTCGGCGATCTTGATCTTCGGGTTCAGCTTCTCGTACTCGGTGTAGAGACCGGCCTCTTTGAAGCCCATGGTGCCGAAGAGACCGAGGGTGATGGTGGTCTTGCCACCGCCACCGCCACTCTCCGACGGCGAAGCGCTGTTGCCGTCGTCGGCACAGCCGGCCAGCAGCCCGGCGCCCAGCGATGCTACGGCCGCGAGGACCACCGCCTGACGGGCGGTTCGGGTACGTGCTCGCATTACGTCCTCCTGTTGCCCTGACGTGCCGACCCCCCGGCCAACTGCATTGTTGGGCCCGTTAGTTCGTCTTGATTCAGCGCTGCGGCTCGGGCGGGGAACGTGCGGGATGTGTATGTGTCAGGTACCGTGGGAGCGCTCCCATCGGTGATGTGTTGAAGGTTCGTCGGTCCGGGCGGGGGTGTCAAGGGCGATGACGGGAGGAGGTGCCTTCAGTTATCTGCCTGTTAACTAATTCGGCGGGACGGTACGAACGGGACGCGAACCGGTGAAGATCGGCCAGTGCGGAGTCGGGCGGGAGCCGGGCCCGGGCCGGCGCCGGGGCCTGCCCGGCGACTCCCGGGGGTGGCCGGCTTCCGGGGCGGCCCGGACGTCCCCGGTGGTGGCCGGTGCACTCGGGCGGGACTGTTAGATTCCAGGCCAGGGTGATGACAGCGGAAGGGCGGAGCCAGATGGCAAGCCACGGAGCGCGGGGCCGCAGCGGTGGCCGGCCGACCTTGGAGGAGGTTGCCGCGCGCGCCGGAGTGGGCCGAGGCACGGTCTCCCGGGTGATCAACGGCTCTCCGAGGGTCAGCGACGTGACCCGCGCGGCGGTCGAGGCGGCGGTCGCGGAACTCGGCTACGTCCCGAACACCGCGGCCCGCGCCCTCGCCGCGAACCGCACGGACGCGATCGCGCTGGTCGTCCCCGAGCCGGAGACCCGCTTCTTCGCGGAACCGTACTTCTCGGACATGCTGCGCGGTGTCGGGAGTGCGATCTCGGACACGGAGATGCAGCTCCTGCTGATCTTCGCGGGCAGCGACAGGGAACGCGAACGCCTCGCCCAGTACCTGGCCGCCCACCGGGTCGACGGCGTCCTGCTGGTCTCGACCCACGCCGACGACCCGCTCCCCGACCTGCTGGCCCAGCTGGAGATACCGGCGGTGATCAGCGGCCCGAGGTCCGCGGCGGAGACCCTCACCTCGGTGGACTCCGACAACTACGGCGGCGGCCGGCAGGCGGCCGAACACCTCCTCTCCCGGGGCCGCCGCAAGATAGCCCACATCACGGGCCGCCTGGACGTGTACGGCGCCCAGCGCCGCGTCGACGGCTACCGCGAGGCACTGGAGGCGGCCGGCTACGAGGTGGACGAGGCCCTGATCGAACCGGGCGACTTCACCGAGGAGGGCGGTCGCCGGGCGATGACCCGCCTCCTGTCCCGCTGCCCCGACCTGGACGCGGTCTTCGCCGGCTCGGACGTGACGGCGGCGGGCGCCCGCCAGGTCCTGCGCGAACAGGGCCGCCGCATACCCGACGACGTGGCCCTCGTCGGCTACGACGACTCGGCCATAGCCCGCCACATGGACCCACCACTGACGAGCGTCCGCCAGCCGATCGTGGAAATGGGCCGGGCGATGATCGACCTCCTCCTGGAGGAGGTCGCCGACCGCCGCCCGACGGCATCCAGGGTCCTGGAGCGACGCCGGGTGGTACTCCCCACGGAACTGATGACCCGCACGTCCTCCTGAGGACGGAGAACGGACGACGGCGGGCGGAGGTCACCAGCGGGGCGGGGGCGGGTCCGGGGCCCCGGTGGCCGAGGCCCGGAGCGGTTGGCGACGAGCCGGACGACACCGAGGATCACGGCGCCGGCGGCCCACAGGAAGACGACGAATCCGGCGCCGAGGGCCGTGCCGAGATCGTTCGCGTTCTCACACAGCTCCTCGCCCCGACAGTCCTCGCCGGCGTTGTCGGCGGCGTTGACGCCGACGACCAGCCACAGCAGCACGAGCGCGTCGAAGAGCAGGATCACCCAGGTCAGAGGCCGCCACAGGGGAAACCGCCGAGCACGTGAGGCGGCCGGCCGACGCGGCGGCGGCGGAGTGTCGCGGGCCCACCCCTGGAACTGCGGATGCCGTTGCTTGTGCGCGGCCCACAGTCCGACGGTACGCCCGCCCTCTGGCCCGCACCCTCCGGAAGAGTCCACCCTGGCCCAATGGACTCCCACCCGCTGCTGTCCGCCGTCGAGGTCGCCGAGATCGAGCCCTACCTGCGGAAGGCGGGGGAGGTGTTCCGCGTGTTCGGGGACCAGGACTCCGGGTGCGTCGGCTACGGGGTGCGACTCCCGGACGGAGAACGCTGGTTCGTCAAGGTGGCGCTCACCGCACGTGCCCAGGGCTCCCTGGACCGCGCCTGGGCGTTCCACAACCGGGTGCGCCATCCGGTGATCGTCCCGCAGGTGCACCGGTTCGCGGTGCGGGACGGCCGTACCGCGGCGGTGCTGCCCTGGCGGCCGGGCGAGGTGCTGTACCAGGGGCGCCGGACGGGCCCGGACGCCCCCATGACCCGCTTCCGCGCGCTGCCCGTCCCGACCGTCCTCCGGGTGGTCGACCGCATCCTGGACGCCCATCTCGCCGTGGAGGCCGCCGGCCAGGTCGCCGTCGACCTCTACGACGGCGCGTTCCTGTACGACTTCGAGGGCGACGCCGTCCAACTGGTCGACCTGGACGAGTACCGTCCGGGGCCGTTCGTGCTCCAGGAGGACCGGCTCCCGGGGTCCACCCGGTTCATGGCTCCGGAGGAGCGGCGACGGGGCGCTGTCATCGACGTCCGTACGACCGTGTACGTCCTCGGCCGCGCTGCCCGCCTCCTGCTCGACGCCGGTGACGACGAGCGCCGATGGCGGGGTACGGCGGGGCAGTTGGCCGTGGTGGAACGGGCGACCCGGCACGATCCGGGGGAACGGTTCGCGGGGGTGCGGGAGTTCGTGGGGGCCTGGCGGGCGGTCGGTGGGGTGCAGCCGAGGGAGAGGCGGGACACGACTAAGGGCTGACCCGTTCTCACGGATCAGCCCTTGATCGATCAGGGTGAGTGACGGGACTTGAACCCGCGGCATCCTGGACCACAACCAGGTGCTCTACCAGCTGAGCTACACCCACCATGACCGGCTTGGGAAGTCCGAGTGGTCTTCCTGACCGGCCGAGAAAAAGTGTACAGGGTCCGAAGGGGTGCTCGCGCCCGGCTTTCCTCGGGGCCGCCGCAAGGGCTTTCCCGCAACTGTCGTACGGCCGTCGTGCGACAGTCGTACGGGCTACTGCGCCGCAGGCACGACGTGCTTCGCCGCGATCGTGCGGGCCGTCTCCGAGTCCGGGCCGGGCTGCGGTACGAAGATCGCCTCGCGGTAGTAGCGCAGCTCGGCGATCGACTCGCGGATGTCGGCGAGGGCGCGGTGGTTGCCGTTTTTGTCCGGGCTGTTGAAGTACGCCCTCGGGAACCAGCGCCGGGCCAGCTCCTTCACCGAACTGACGTCCACGATCCGGTAGTGGAGGTACGCCTCCAGGGTGCCCATGTCGCGGAGCAGGAAGCCGCGGTCCGTGCCGACCGTGTTGCCGCACAGCGGGGCCTTGCCCGGTTCCTTGACGTGCTCGCGCACATACGCCAGGACCTGTGCCTCGGCGTCGGCCAGCGTCGTACCGCCGGCCAGCTCGTCGAGGAGTCCGGACGAGGTGTGCATCTGCCGCACCACCTCCGGCATCGTCTCCAGCGCCGAGTCGGGCGGACGGATGACGATGTCCACCCCCTCGCCGAGTACGTTCAGCTCGGAGTCGGTGACCAGTGCGGCCACCTCGATGAGAGCGTCGTCGGACAACGAGAGACCGGTCATCTCGCAGTCGATCCACACCATGCGATCGTTCATGCGTCTCACCTTACGGGCAGGTGGCGCGGGGCGAACCAGTGGTGCGGGCCCGCCGTTCGGGGGTGCGGGGCAAACGGACCGGAAACGGGTGGGTGCAGTGGGAAACAAGGCCTGGGCGGTATCGGCCCTCGCCCGTCAACGCCGGACGGGCCGGGCGACGTACGCCCGGCCCGTCCGATGATTCGAGAACTACGCACCGCTCCGCTGCCCGGGCAGGCTCGCGCGGCTCCCGACGTACGGGTCCCGCGCATGCTCCGCCGACAGGCCGACCGAGTTCGCCGTGCGCCGGGCCTGGATCGGGACCGGGCTCTCCTGGTGGAGGGTGCGGTCGTGGCCACCCTGGCCGTGGTGTCCGTGTCCCTGGCCCGCCGTGGTCGGCGTACCCATGCCGCCGGGGCCGCCCTGCGCCCCGGTCACCGACCCGTCCTGCTCCGGCACCCGCTCACTCTGCGGCCTGCGTGCCCGGTAGGCCGCGCGGTACGCGGCCGGGGACGAGCCCAGCTGGCGGCGGAAGTGGCCACGCAGAGCCACCGGGGAACGGAAGCCGCAGCGACCCGCGACCTCGTCCACCGAGTAGTCCGACGTCTCCAGGAGACGCTGGGCCTGCAGGACGCGTTGCGTGATCAGCCACTGCAGTGGCGCGCTTCCCGTGAGCGAGCGGAAGCGGCGGTCGAACGTACGACGTGACATGTACGCGCGTGCCGCCAGCGTCTCCACGTCGAACTGCTCGTGGAGGTGCTCCAGCGCCCAGGCGACGACCTCGGCGAGCGGGTCGGCGCCGATCTCCTCTGGTAAAGATCGATCGAGGTAGCGCTCCTGGCCGCCCGATCGGCGCGGGGGGACCACCAGTCGGCGGGCCAGCGCACCGGCCGCCTCGTTGCCGTGGTCCGTCCGCACGATGTGCAGGCACAGGTCGATGCCCGCAGCCGTGCCCGCGGATGTCAGTACGTCGCCGTCGTCCACGAAGAGTTCCCGTGGGTCGACGTGGACCGACGGATAGCGCTTCGCCAGCGTCGGTGCGTACATCCAGTGTGTTGTCGCCGGACGGCCGTCCAGCAGGCCCGCCGCCGCGAGGACGAACGCGCCTGTGCACAGGCCGACGATCCGCGCACCCTCTTCATGGGCCCGACGCAGTGCGTCGAGCGCCTCTTCCGGTGGCGGCGCGGTGATCGAACGCCAGGCGGGCACGACAACGGTGCCTGCCCGTGCGATCGCCTCCAGGCCGTTCGGTGCGGTCAGTTCCAGCCCGCCGGTAGTCCGCAGCGGTCCCTCTTCGCCTCCGCACACCAACAGTCGGTAGCGCGGCACTCCGGCGTCCTGGCGGTCGATACCGAACACCGAAAGTGGTATGGAACTCTCGAAGATGGGGCCGCCGCTGAACAGCAGCACCGCGACGATCTCCTTGCGGCGTCGCCCGGAAAGTTTCCGGGCCGCGGCTTCCGGCGCGGCAGTGGAGTCGTGGCTCATACTGCTAAGCCCCCCTCGGTGGTCGCGGCTCCTCGGTTGTGTCGCTCCTGCACGTTTCCCCTCGGTCCTGCACGAGTCCCCCGCCGTAGACAGTCAAGATCGAATCTACTGTGTCCCATGATGCCGAGGTGACCAGTTGGTCACCCGACGGATTGTCGACTTGGCAACTTGGCGTAAAGCATTCGATCACGAAGCGTTGCACTCGTGGGGCGTGCAGGGAAGTGCGCCTCGTCGCAGTGGCCAATCCGCGTAGGGTGCGCGGACCTGTCGGGACCCTTTCAGTGCAGGTGGAACAGGGGTTTGGGGGTTGTTCGGCCAAGGGGTGCACGGTAGCCGGAAGTTGGCTGAAAAGCATCGGGCGCGTGCGCTAAAACAGGTCAGTCGACCGGTGTAGTTCCGCCGCAGTGCCGACCGCCCCGATGGGTGGCGGAATGTGCGCCGGAAGAGGTGCCGGAAGGGGTCCTGCCGTGCCGTCCCCGGGGCGGGGCGCTCTCCTCGGCCGGCAGCCGGGCGGCGCCGCGCTCGGACTGCCGCAGCAGCACCCGGCACACCCCTGTCACCGCCGCCAGCCCCAGTGCCGTACCGGCCGCGCCCCCGAGTGAGGTGCCGTACAGGACGAGCACCACGGGGACCAGAACGCAGCTGAAGGCCGCCCAGCGGACGAGGTCGCTCGCGGAGTCCTGGCTCGGTGAGGTCATGGCTGCTCCCTGTGACGAAGGGTCACGGGGTTCAACGCGTGTTCGAGCGGTCGGTCACTGGCCAGGATGTCCGGAAGATGTGCGCAGACGTGATCGACGTAGGCGAGATGTAGGCGAACCCTGTGGAAACAGCCTGTACGTGGCAGCAACCATTGCGTTACGGGCGCCCCCTCGTGCATGCTCCCTGGAACCCGTCCGGAGCACGTGCGGGCTATGGGCTACGGAGGCGTGCCGCCGTACCCTTGGGGGTATGGGGTTGGGAAGATGATTCCCGGACACAGCTCCGCCGCACACTGTCGTCCCACATCACGTTGTCCCACCACGAGGATCAAAACGCCGAGAATCCCATGGCCGGTCACGAATTCCTGGAACCCGCGGACCGCAAGCGCCCCGTCGCCGATCACACGGCGGCCGAGCCCTTGGCGGCGGAAGAATCACGTCAGTCCTGCGACCCCGCGTTCAAGCACGGTGTCGTCGTCGGTTTCGACGGCTCGACGTCGAGTGAGCGCGCCCTCGCGTACGCCATCGGCATGGCCCACCGCTCCGGTTCGGGTCTGATCATCGTGCATGTCGCCAACCGGCTGCCCACCACGGTGTGGGCCGGCTGCGAGCCACCCGTCTTCGTCGACGTGCCGGACCACAGAACCGAGGTCCTCGGGCTCGAACTCGCGTGCGCGGACTATCTGGCCGAGGTGCCCTGGATCCTCGTCGAGCGCGGCGGCGACATCTGCCACGAACTCGAAGAGGTGGGGCGGGAGTACGAGGCCGACGCGATCGTCGTCGGCTCGACCCACGGCCTCGTCGGGCGCATCTTCGGGTCGGTGGCCGGGCGGCTCGCCAAGCGCGCCCAGCGTCCGGTCGTTGTCATTCCGTAACTCCCCCTTCTCCTGCGCGAGATGACCGGCGGGGCACCGCCGAACCGCCTTGTGGCGTGCCTTTTTGCGCTGGGCAAACCTACTTGCGCGTAGAGGTGTTTGTGCGCTTGTGAAGGGCATATATCGGTCACCGCACAAGCTGTACGGGCACATGCACGAAGGGAGCCCGCCGTGGACAATGACGTCTCCGCGGGAAGCGCCACCACGATCCTCGGCCATCTCGCGCTCGGACTCACCCTGTTGGCCTTCGGCCTCGGGCACACCGAGGTGATCGACGGAGTGACGGCCGCGAGCGCGGTCTCACTCGCCACCTATGTCGGCGGCCTCGCCCTCTTCATCGCCGGGCTGCTCGCCTTCCGCGACCGTGACACGTTCACCGGTACGGCCTTCGCCGCGCTCGGGGCGTTCTGGTTCACCTGGGGCGTCGGAGCCGACACCCCGGTCTCGGCCAACGCGGCAGGGCTGTTCCTGCTGTTGTTCGCGCTCGTCGCGCTCAGTCTGACGCTCGGCGCGTCCGCGGCGGCTCCGCTCACGCGGGGTGCGTACGGGCTGTTGTTCGTGGCGATGCTGCTGCTCGCCATCTCCGCGTTCGGCGAGAGCGGCGGTCTGGCCAAGGTCGGTGGCTGGTTCGCCGCGGCGGGCGGTCTCGTGGCCTGGTACGCGGCTACGGCGGCGCTGGCCCACTGGCCGACGGTTCTTCCACGACGTGCTGCCGGCCGGGGCGTGACGGCCACCGGTTAGCTGCGCAGGCTGGGGGTTTGGGCGATCCCCGGCGATATGAGCGGACCCCTCGTGTCTGGTGGCAACACGGGGGGTCCGCTTCTGTTCGTTGGCCTCTGCGGGTGCGTGGGGGCTGGTCGCGCAGTTCCCCGCGCCCCTGGCGGGCGCCCCTTCGGGGCGGCCCTCCAGGAGGCCGGCTACTCCACCGTTACCGACTTCGCCAGGTTCCTCGGCTTGTCGATGTCCCGGCCCAGGGCCAACGCCGTGTGGTACGCGAGGAGTTGGAGGGGGATGCCCATCAGGATCGGGTCCAGCTCGTCCTCGTTCTTCGGGACCACGATCGTCTCGTCGGCCTTCTCCTGGTTCTGGTGGGCCACCGCGAGGATGCGGCCGCTGCGGGCCTTGATCTCCTCCAGGGCGGCGCGGTTCTTCTCCAGGAGGTCGTCGTTCGGGACGATCGCGACCGTGGGGAGGGCGGGCTCGATGAGGGCCAGCGGGCCGTGCTTCAACTCCGAGGCGGGATAGGCCTCGGCGTGGATGTACGAGACCTCCTTGAGCTTCAGGGAGGCCTCGCGGGCCACCGGATAGCCCCGGACACGGCCGATGAAGAGCATCGAGCGGGCCTCGGCGTACTGCTCGGCCAGCTTCTTGATCTCCTCCTCCTGCTCCAGGATCTCGGAGATCTGCCCGGGCAGCCGGCGCAGGCCCTCGATGATCCGCTTGCCGTCGCGGACCGACAGGTCTCGGGTGCGGCCCAGGTGCAGGGCGAGGAGGGCGAAGGCGACCGTGGTGTTGGTGAAGCACTTCGTCGAGACGACGCAGACCTCGGGGCCCGCGTGCACGTACATGCCGCCGTCCGCCTCGCGGGCGATGGCCGAACCGACCACGTTGACGATGCCCAGCACCCGCGCGCCCTTGCGCTTCAGCTCCTGTACGGCGGCCAGCACGTCGTACGTCTCACCGGACTGGGAGACGGCCACGTACAGGGTGTCGGGGTCGACGACCGCGTTGCGGTAGCGGAACTCGGAGGCGGGCTCGGCGTCGGCCGGGATGCGGGCCAGCTCCTCGATCATCTGGGCGCCGATCATGCCCGCGTGGTACGAGGTGCCGCAGCCGAGGATCTTCACGCGCCGCACGGCACGCGCCTCGCGGGCGTCCAGGTTGAGGCCACCGAGGTGGACCGTGGAGAAGCGGTCGTCGATCCGGCCGCGCAGGACGCGGTCGACGGCCTCGGGCTGCTCGTGGATCTCCTTGTGCATGTACGTGTCGTGGCCGCCCATGTCGTACGAGGCGGCCTCCCACTCCACGGTGGTGGGCTCGGCCGTGGTGCGGGTGCCCTCCGTCGTGTACGTGCGGAAGTCGTCGGCCTTGAGGGTGGCCATCTCGCCGTCGTCCAGCGTCACTATCTGCCGCGTGTGGGTGACCAGCGCGGCGATGTCCGAGGCGACGAACATCTCCTTCTCGCCGATGCCCAGGACGACCGGGGAGCCGTTGCGGGCCGCCACGATCCGGTCGGGGAAGTCGGCGTGCATGACCGCGATGCCGTATGTGCCCTCGATCAGGCGCAGCGACTGGCGGACCTTCTCCTCCAGGGTCTCCGCCTGGGAGCGGGCGATGAGGTGGGTGAGGACCTCGGTGTCCGTCTCGGAGAGGAACTCGACACCGTCGGCTTCGAGCTTCTTGCGCAGCTCGGAGGCGTTGTCGATGATCCCGTTGTGGACGACGGCGACCTTGTTGTCGGCCGACATGTGCGGGTGGGCGTTGTGGTCGGAGGGGGCGCCGTGCGTGGCCCAGCGGGTGTGGGCGATGCCGGTGGTGCCGGCGAAGCGCTTGGGGACCTTGGCCTCCAGGTCCCGGACGCGGCCCTTGGCCTTGACCATCTTCAGGCCTGTCGCCTTCGGCGAGGTCACGACGATGCCCGCCGAGTCGTAGCCGCGGTACTCCAGGCGCTGGAGGCCTTCGAGGAGCAGCGGCGCCACGTCACGCCTGCCGATGTATCCGACGATTCCGCACATGTATGAGTACCTGGTCCCTAGCCGTAGACGATGCGGCGCAGCTGCCGGAGGGTGAGCTCCGGTGGTGCGACCGCGCGGTATTTCAGATCCGCCTCGATCCGGTCGAAGATCGTCGCGTTCACCAGGCCCTGGCCCTGGAGTTCGCGGTGGCGGCGACGGACATAATCCTCGGTTGTCTCGTCGAAGTAGGCGAGAACGTCCTGAATCACCCGCAGTGCCTCGCCCCGTGCCAGGGGCGTGGTACGCATCAGATGATCAACGAGTTCGTCGTGCACCCGACGATCCTGAGGTAAAGCGCTGGCAATCGCAAGAATCCTGCCCGATATCGGGCAACGGTCTGTTGAAACTCTTATGGGACCCTGTTCGGGGCCTGTTCACCCTGTGTCCTGCGTGGCGATGGCTGTCCACAGCACCGTTTTCAGCCATGGACACTCCTCGCATGGGCGTACCCGAGCAGCTCGCAGAGCGCATGAGCATGGCCGAGCAGCACGAGTACCTTCGCGCCAAGTTCTCGCGGCGCACGATGATCAGAAGCGGTGCCGTCACCGTCGGTGCCGTCGCAGGCGGCGCGTTCGTGCCGGGCACGGTCGCCCAGGCCGCCACGCGGACCTCCGTACCGCCGCGGACGTACTCGCAGGCCGAGAAGGTCGACGGCGCGCTCGTCGCCCCCTTCGGCCGTCACCTCGCCTGGGGCAACGACCCCCGCACGGAGATCACCGTCTCCTGGCAGGTCCCGGTCGCGGTGAAGAAGCCCTTCATCCGGATCGGCGCCCACCCCTGGGACCTCTCCCGCAAGATCGAGGCCGAGGTGCGGACGCTGTACACCCCGGCCGGTGTCGGTGCCAGCGGCGACCACACCCAGTACTACCTGCACGCCAAGCTCACCCACCTGCGCCCGGGCCGGACGTACTACTACGGCGTCGGCCACGCCGGCTTCGACCCGGCCGAGGCGCATCTGCTGGGCACGCTCGGCACCTTCACCACCGCCCCCGACCACAAGAAGCCGTTCACCTTCACGGCCTTCGGCGACGAGGGCGTCAGCTACCACGGCCTCGCCAACAACGCCCTGTTGCTCGGCCAGAACCCGGCCTTCCACCTGCACGCCGGCGACATCGCGTACGCCGACCCGGCCGGCGCGGGCAAGACCGCCGACACCGGCTTCGACTCCCGGGTGTGGGACCAGTTCCTCGCGCAGACCGAGTCCGTCGCCAAGTCGGTCCCGTGGATGCCGGCCTACGGCAACCACGACATGGAGGCCTGGTACTCGCCCAACGGCTACGGCGGCGAGGACGCCCGCTGGAACCTCCCCGACAACGGCCCGGACAAGAAGAACCTCCCCGGCGTCTACTCCTTCGTCTACGGCAACACGGCGGTCATCTCGCTGGACGCCAACGACATCTCCTTCGAGATCCCGGCCAACCTGGGGATCTCCGGCGGTACGCAGACCAAGTGGCTGGAGGCGCAGCTCAAGAAGTTCCGCGCCTCGAAGAACGTCGACTTCGTCGTCGTCTTCTTCCACCACTGCGCCTACTGCACCTCCACCGCGCACGCCTCGGAGGGTGGCGTACGCCAGGAGTGGGTGCCGCTGTTCGAGAAGTACACGGTCGACCTGGTCATCAACGGCCACAACCACCAGTACGAGCGCACCGACGTCATCAAGGGCGGCGCGGTCACCAAGAAGCTCCCGATCGGCGGGACTTCGTACCCCGAGACCGAGGGTGTCGTCTACGTGACGGCGGGCGCGGCCGGCCGCAGCCTGTACGCGTTCACCGCCCCACTGTCCTACGAGGGCCACGAGAACGAGGTCGACTCCGTCGCCTCCTTCATCAACACCAAGGACGGCAAGGTCAACGAGACGGTCACCTGGTCGCGCGTGCGCTACCTCGACTACTCGTTCCTCCGCGTCGACGTCACCCCCGCCGCCAAGGGCCGCCTCGCGACCCTGACCGTGCGCGGTATCGCGGAGACCGGCGAGGAGGTCGACCGCTTCACGGTCGCGCGCCGCGTACGCTGAGCGTGCGCGTATGCCCCGAAGGCAGGGCGTACGAGCGACACCGACAGGCGGTTCTCCGGCGCGTGTTCCTACATGCGCTTGAGGACCGCCTGTTTGGCGAGCGCGAACTCGTCGTCCGTGAGCACGCCGGTCCGGTGCAGCTCACCGAGCTCGCGCAGGCGGCGGAGCTGGGCGTCGTGGTCGTGTTCGGCGGGTGTGCCGTCGGCGGCCGGTGCGGCGATCTCCTTCGGCGTTCGCGGCGGTACGTCCGTCACGGACGCCGCCGGATGCGGCAGACGGGCCTGGACGGCCGCCGCCACCAACGCCATCAGCGGGTCCTTCTTGAATCCCCACAGTTCGACGGAGTTGGGGTCGTACTTCGGCGGGGCCTTGGTCGGCGCGTGCCGCACACCGAAGCGCAGATAGCCGTTCTCCAGGCCCACCGCCGGATGCCACTCCACGGCCGCGACGTCGCCGACGGCCAGGGAACGGGGGCCGGCGGCGGCCTTCGCGTCCTCGGTCTTCCAGTTCCACTCCAGCCGGATGTGCTCACCGTCGAAGGTCGCGGTGCCGTCCCCGGCCGACACGGACAGCGGTACGGCGGGCCCGGGCAGCAGATAGCTGTCGACGGCACCGGACGGCACCTCGTCGAGCAGCAGGGCATTGCGAACCGCGTCCACGAGGTACTCGGCGACGCCGTACCGGTCCGACTCGACGTTCAGCTGATACGGGTCGTCGGGCTCCGCCAGCTTGCCGCGGGTGGCCTGGAGCAGGGGGTCGGCACCGTCGCGCAGCCGCAGCCTGAGACGCCCCGACTTTCTGCCCTGCTCGAACGAGACACCGGCCAACGCGTGCAGAGGGACGGCGAGTTCGCCCAGTTCCTTGCGGAGCAGGCTGACGTTCCTGTCACGCCCCGGGGTGAGCCGGAGGGCGTCACCGTCGAAGACCCATGTGCCGTCCTTCTGGATGATTTCCGCCATGGGGAGATTCTGGCACCGGGCCGTCACAACCCCAGCGCGTTCGCGGCCTCGTCGTCCAGGGCGAACCGAACTGCCTTTTCGGTCAAGGTGGTTGTGCGCATCGACAGCTTGCCGGCGCGCACCCCGAGGGCGATGTCCGGGTTGTCCTGACAGACGAGGACGAACGACTCCCCGGCCGCGGCCCTCGGCAGGAACGCCTGGTCCTCCGGGAACGGCGCGGACGCACCCTGCTCATAGGCGCACGGCCGCTGCTGCATCCCGTCACCGGCGGCCCGGTAGCCGGCGATGTCCAGGCAGAACCTCGACTCGACGTTCACCAGGGCGACCGCCCCCTCGGTCAGGGGGACGACCTGCCACTCCTGCGTCCGTCCGCCGTCGCAGGCCGCCAGGACGGGATCGGCGACGGGCGGCCCGGGAACCGGTGAGGCGTTGCTGGCGTTCACGGCCGGGCCGGTGACGCAGCGTCCGGTGGACACGCTCTTCAGAGTGATCGTGTCGGTGGTGGCGGCGGCCACGGAGGACGGTGCGATGGAGGGGCTCGCCACGGACTGGGGACGCTCGGCTCCCTCGGCGGAGCCGGACCCGGCCAGCAGGCGCAGCACCGCGGTGGTCAGAGCGGCCGTGACGGCCACGGTGACCGCCACCACGAGCACCGGCCGTCTGTGCCGGAGGCCCTCGGACCTGTGGCGCCTGACCCTGTCGCTGGCCGGCGGGGGCGGTGCGGACGGCGTGGCGGGCTCGCCGCTCGGCGTCAGGTCTCCCGAGCGCGCCTTGCGGTACGCCGGCCCGCCCCACACCAGCACCTGGTCGACCAGCAGCCGCCGTACGTCGTCGGCATCACCCGACGCGAGCGTGCGCAGCAGCGTCAGGTCCACGGAGCAGAAGTGGCAGGTGCCCAGGTGCTGTTGGAGGTCCGCGGGCGCCTCACGATGGGTGCCGCGGGCGATGGCGCCGAGCATGCCGCCGTAGCGGAGGCACTGCGGGTCGGCGGTGCGTCCGGCGCGTACGCGCAGGAAGGTGTCGACCAGGCGGCTGCGGGCCGACTGGGCCAGGGAGTCGGCGAACTCCACGGTCGTGTTCAGGATCCTGGCCGCCGACGCCGTTTCCTCCGGCTCGGCCAGGCACAGCCACAGCGCGGCCCGTTGCTGGTCGGGCAGTTGCTCGAAGGCGGCCAGCAGAACCGAGCCGCGTTCCGCCCGGTGCAGTGTGTCGACGGGGCCGAAGGTGTCGGCGGCCCGTTTCGACCAGTCACGGAACTCCGATCGCAGCAGCCCGTGCCGTCCGTCGCGCAGCCAACTGTCGGCGGTGCGCCGCACGTCGGCGAGGAGAGCGGTGCGCAGGGCGGGTCCGTGCTGCCGCGAGCCGCGGGCGAGCACCTGGACGGCCAGGTCGGTGGCGTCGCGCGGCTTCGTACAGAAGACGTTCGCGTACGCATGGACGGCCGGGGCGTGTTCCGGCGGGACGCCGGGCACGGACGGCTGGTGGTGCGGGACTTGCTGTGCGTGGTGCTCGGTCATGAATCTCGACTCCCCACGGAGCGGGCACGGCAAGGCCAGGACCGTAGTGCCGCATTCTGTGCGGGAGCTGTGCGTTCACGCACCCGTGTCGCGTACACGGAAGCGGTACGGAGGGCGAAGGCGTCGACGCGGACGGTGACGGGCTCCCCGAGGACCGTACTCGGGGAGCCCGTCTGCCTTGATCAGAACCCTGCGACGGGATTTTTCAGGGTGCCGATCAGCTGGAGGGCGCCCGCCGGGTCCGCCAGATCCACCATCTGCTTGTTGTTACGCAGTTGCAGCCGGTTGAGGCAGGACAGGGCGAACTCGGGGGCGAACATGTCGTACTGGCGGAATTTGTCGGCCAGTTGGGGGTTCGCCTCCTGGTAGGCGCGGGTGACCTCGGCGACCGTCCGCCAGAAGTCGTCCTCCGCCAGGACGCCTTCGGTGGCGAGGTTCGCGGCCAGGAAGCGGAAGAAGCAGTCGAAGACGTCCGTGAAGACGGACAGGAGCTTCTTCTCCTCCGGTACGTCCACGCGCAGCCGCTCGACCGTCGGCGGCAGTACCGCGTCCGGGTCCAGGACGGCGATCTCCTCGGCGATGTCCTTGTAGATCGCGCGCTGGACCGTGCCGTCCCTGAGGACGAGGATCACGTTCTCGCCGTGCGGCATGTAGACCAGGTCGTAGGCGTAGAAGCTGTGCAGGAGAGGGGTGAAGTAGGCGTTCAGATAGCCGCGCAGCCACTCCTTCGGGGGCAGGCCCGACTGCTCGACGAGCGCGGAGGCGAAGGAGCGCCCCTCGTGGTCGACATGGACGAGTGAGGCCATGGTGGCCAGCGACTCGCCGTCTTCGAGGGACGACACCGGGCTCTCGCGCCAGAGCGCGGCCAGCATCTTGCGGTACGGGGAGTAGCGGTCGGTGGCGGCCTCGTACTCCAGGTGGCGGTAACCGACGGCCGCCCGCTCGCGGATGATCGACAGGCCTGTCGACTTCAACACCGGGTCGTTGTCGATGAGTTGGGCGAGCCAGTCGTTGATGGCAGGGGTCGCCTCCATGTAGGCGGCCGAAAGCCCGCGCATGAAGCCCATGTTGAGGACCGACAGAGCCGTCTTGACGTAGTGCTTCTCGGGGTCGGTCCGGTTGAAGAAGGTACGGATGGACTGCTGGGCGAGATACTCGTCGTCGCCCTCGCCCAGGCAGACCAGGTGCCGCTGGGCGATCTCGGCGGCGAAGGTGACGGTGAGCTTGTTCCACCACTGCCAGGGGTGCACCGGGATGAAGAGGTACTCGGTGGGGTCGAGACCCTGGTCGGACAGTTTCGTACGGAAGCGGACGACCGTCTCCTGCCCCAACTCCGCGCGCAGGAAGGCCTCGTACTCGATCCCGACGCCCGCCGTGAACGCGGCGCGCGAGCGGTGCGCGGCCAGCCACACCAGCCGGACCGGGCTCGCGGTCTCGGGCGCGTACGAGAGGTACTCGTGCACGCCGAACCCGAGCCGTCCGTTGTTGGCGACGAAGCAGGGGTGGCCCTCGGTCATCCCGGTCTCGATCGCCTGGAAGCCGCTGTTTACGAGTTCGGCGACGGGGATCTGCGGCTTGGTGAGCTTGTAGCAGGTGCCGGAGAGGGTGGAGGAGATCTCCTCCAGGTAGACGGGCAGGACCTCGTCGCTCAGGCCGAGCGATTTCTTCAGCTCGATGAAGAAGTCGAGGGCGGAGAGCGGGAGTTCGGACCCGCCGCGGTGCCTGGTGATCGACTCGGCGTCGACCTGCCAGTGGTCGAGGGCGTGGCGGGTGGCGCTGAATCGGTAGCGGGTCAGACCGTCGTCGCCGAGTACGACGTACCGATCGCTGTCGTTCTCGTCGGCCGCCTCGGGAGTGATGAGGCGTTCGTGGGCGAACTCGGCGAGGGCCTTGCGGATCAGGAGGCGGTTGGCCTGTTCCCAGCGCTCGGGGGAGAGGTGGGCGGTGGCGTCGGTGAGGCTCATACGGACATCGCCCTCTCGAACTGCTCGCGGGTGCAGAAACTCAGCAACGCCTTCTTCTCCGGCTTCTGTATCTCTCGCTCGGGCACGAACCCGACGGCTTCGTTCAGGGCGTGCACCGCCTTGTTGCCGACGTCCGGCTCGACGACGACGCGGGCGGTGCGCGGGTCCTCGAAGAGGTGGGTCATCACGGCAGTGATGACAGACCTGGTGAACCCGGACACCGGTGTGTCGGTCGCCGGCACCAGGAAGTGCATGCCGACATCACCGGGCTGCGGCTCGTACAGGCCGACCAGCTCGCGGTGGACCGGGTCGTACTGCTCCATCAGGAAGGCGGGCACGCCGTCGAGGAGGCCTAGGAGGGCGTCCTGGTGCTGGTCGGCGGCCACCTCCATGTAGGCGCGCTCGACGTCTTCGAGCCGGGCGTCCTGCATCATCCAGTAGGCCGCCTTGGGATGCGTGAGCCAACTGTGCAGCAGCTCGGCGTCGTTCAGGGGGTCGAGCGGACGGAGGGTGAAGGTCATGGAGGTGGTGGGGGTCGTGGGGGTTACGGAGGTCATACGGCGAACTCCTGGAAGGCGATGGTCTTCTCGACCGGGTAGTACTCGCTGCCGAGCAGCTCGCCGATGATGAAGCTGTTGCGGTACGCGCCCATGCCCAGGTCGGGCGAGGTGATCGAGTGGGTGTGGACGCCGGCGTTCTGCAGGAAGACCCCGCGGCCGGTCGTGTCGATCGAGTAGTTGCGGGCGATGTCGAAGTTGCCCTGGGTGTCGTAGCGCAGGCGGTCGCGGACGGGCTTGAGGAACTCCGGCTCGGCGTACTTGTAGCCGGTGGCGAGGATCAGGCCCTGGGTGTCCAGGGTGTACTCCTTGTCCTGCTCCTCCTGGCGCAGCCCGAGCGTGTACGTCCCGCTCCCGGCCTCGTAAGTCACCGTGTTCAGCGCGGAGTTGGTGAGCAGCCGGGTGGGGACCGGGCCGCCGAGGTTCTTCCGGTAGAGCAGGTCGAAGATCTCGTTGATCAGCTCGCCGTCGATGCCCTTGAACAGGCCCTTCTGGTCCTGTGTGAGGCGGTATCGGGTCCGCTCGGGCAGCGCGCGGAAGTAGTCGATGTACTCCGGGGAGGTCATCTCCAGCGTCAGCTTGGTGTATTCGAGCGGGAAGAAACGCGGCGAGCGCGTCACCCAGTTGAGCCGGTAGCCGTGGACGTCGATCTCGCTGAGGAGGTCGTGGTAGATCTCGGCGGCGGACTGGCCACTGCCGACGAGCGTGATCGACTCCTTCGCCTGCAACTCCCGCTTGTGCCGCATGTACCGGGAGTTGTGGATGAAGTCCCCGGCCAGGTCCGCACACGCGTCCGGGATGTACGGGGGAGTGCCGGTGCCGAGGACCAGCCTGCGCGCCCGGTAGAGGTCACCGGTGGCCGTACGGACCACGTACAGCTCGTCCTCGTACTCGTAAGTCACCTCGGCGACCGTGGTGTTGAAGCGGACGCTGCGCAGTTTGTTCGCGGCCCAGCGGCAGTAGTCGTCGTACTCGACACGCAGGGGATAGAAGTTCTCGCGGATGTAGAACGAGTACAACCGGCCCGATTCCTTCAGGTAGTTGAGGAAGGAGTACGGGGAGGTCGGGTCGGCGAGGGTGACGAGGTCCGACATGAACGGCGTCTGGAGATGGGCGCCTTCGAGGAACATCCCCGAGTGCCACTCGAAGTCGGGCTTCGACTCCAGGAAGACGCCGTCGAGTTCGTCGATCGGCTCGGTGAGGCAGGCGAGGCCGAGGTTGAAGGGGCCGAGACCGATCCCGATGAAGTCGTAGGTCTTGTTCACTGCTTCGGTCCTGTTCAGGGCTTCGGCTTCAGGAAGCGACGGAGGTGACGGACGGGACGGGCGTGACGGGTGTGACGGACGGGACGCGGTCGGCGGACTCTCCCAGGTACTGCTCGGCATGGCCGGCGATGAGGTCGAGTACGGCGGTGATGTCGTCCGTCGTGGTCTCGGGGTTGAGCAGGGTGAACTTGAGGTAGTGGCGTCCGCCGACCTTCGTCCCCGCGACCACGGCCGCACCGGAGGCGAACAGGGCCTTGCGGGCGTACAGGTTGGCGCGGTCGATCTCCGCGGGGTCGGTGACGGCGGCGGGGATGTAGCGGAAGACGAGGGTGGAGAGCGAGGGCTCGACGACGACGTCGTAGCGCGGGTCGGCGGCGAGCAGCTCCCAGCCCTCCTGGGCCAGGTCGCAGACCTCGTCGAAGAGTTCGCCGATGCCGTCGGCACCCATCACGCGCAGGGTCATCCACAGCTTGAGAGCATCGAAACGGCGGGTCGTCTGGAGGGACTTGTCGACCTGGTTGGGGATGCGCTCCAGCACCATGCGGCGCGGGTTGAGGTACTCGGCGTGATAGGTCGCGTGGCGGAGCGTGGCCGCGTCCCGGACCAGCAGGGCGCTCGAACTCACCGGCTGGAAGAAGGACTTGTGGTAGTCGACGGTGACCGAGTCGGCGCGCTCGATGCCGGTGAGGAGGCCGCGGCGCCTGACCGAGGCGAGCAGTCCGCAGCCGTAGGCGGCGTCGACGTGCAGCCAGGTGCCGTATTGGGCGCAGAGTTCGGCGATCTCGGGCAGCGGGTCGATCGAGCCGAAGTCGGTGGTGCCGGCGGTGGCGACGACGGCCATGGGCACCAGCCCGTCGCGCTCGCAGCGCTCCAACTCGTGGGCCAGGGCGACGGTCCGCATCCGCTTGTCGTGGTCGACGGGGATGGAGACGACCGAGTCGGGGCTCAGCCCGAGGAGCTTCGCGGACTTCTTCACGCTGAAGTGGCTGACCTCGGAGGCGAAGATACGCAGGTCGGCGGCGGACTCGCTCTTGGCCTCCTCCCGGGCGAGCAGCAGCGCCTGGAGGTTGGACTGGCTGCCGCCGCTGGTGAAGATGCCGTCGGCGGCGGCGCCGAGGCCGATGCGCTCGTTGGTCCAGTCGATCAGTTTGCGCTCGATGAGGGTGCCGCCGGCCGACTGGTCCCAGGTGTCGAGGGAGGAGTTGACGGCGGAGAGGATCGCCTCGCCGAGCACCGCGGGTATGACCACCGGGCAGTTGAGGTGGGCGAGGTAGCGCGGGTGGTGGAAGTAGATCGCGTCGCGCAGATAGACCTCTTCGAGCTCGTCGAGGGCGGCGGCCTCGTCGAGGAGGGGCCGGTCCAGGTCGATCCGGTCGATGCGGGGGGCGAGGGCGTCGACCGTGACGCCGGTGAACGGACGGTTGGTGGTGGCGAGTTTGGCCGCCACCCGCTCGACTCCTTCGGTCACGGAGCGGCGGTACCGCTCCGCTGTCGTGTCATTGAGCAGGTGCGAGCGCATCGGGGGAGCCTCCGGGGGGGACAGAGAGGGCAGGTTCGTGTTCGCCATGTCGAACGGGGTAAACTTAGGTTAGCCTAACCTAAGTTCCTGTGAGGTACTCCTGCCCCACCAGTCACAAGCTGTGATCCATGCGATCCAGGCCTCCGCGCCGTCATTCGGACTGCTCGCGCAGCTGCTCCTCGCTGAGCCCGCGCCGCCAGTAGCCGACGAAGGTGACGGCTCGGCGGTCGATCCCGCGCTCACCCACGAGATGCCGACGCAGCTCCTTCACGGCGGACGACTCACCCGCGATCCAGGCGTACGGCCGCTCGGCGGAGGGGAGTTGGGCGCCCCGGACGGCTTCCAGAGCGGTGGGCGCGGCGGTTCCGGTGCCGGTGCCGACGACTGCGCCTGTGGTTGCGCCCGTGGCCGTGGCTGTGGTCGCGCCGCGCACGAGCCATGTGATCTCCGCGTCGGCGGCGGTCTCCAGGTCCTGGATGTCACCGGCGTGCCCGGCCTCCAGCCAGACCTGGGCCCGGGTGCCGGCGGGGAGCTGTTCGAGGATCGCGGAGGCGGCCGGTACGGCGGTCTCGTCGGCCCAGATGACGACGAGGTCGGTGCCGGTCGGCGGGCGGAAGCGGATCGCGCGGTTGTCGGCGATCGCCGGTCCGAGCAGAAGGACACGATCACTGGCACCGGCGCGGGAGGCCCACAGGGAGGCTGGCCCGGCGGGGGCGAGGGCACCCGGCTCGACACCGTGCAGGACGAAGTCGATGTCGATCTCCGTCGTACGGCCGTGGGCGTCGGCGCGCAGCGCGCGGAGCGTGTACGAGCGCATCACCGCCCGTACGTCGTCCGGGAGTTCACGCCATCCCTGCCACCATCCGTCGCCCAGCTCGACGGGCACGGCGGGGGCGTCCTGCCCCGGATGGGGGAGGAAGAGGGAGAGGCTCTGGTCGAGCCCGTCGGAGCGGAAGGCGGCCAGATCGTCCCCGGCGAAGGTGACACGCACGAGCGAGGGCCCGAGCCGCGCGGTCCGCACGACGTGGAGGGCGAAGAACCGGAAGGGAACGGCGGCCACGGTGGTTGTCATTCGGACTCCTGATGAATGTCAGGGGACGCGATGACGCGCCCCCGAAGGGGCGCGGGGAACTGCGCGACCAGCCATGACGGGCCCGCAGCTCCCCACGAACAAGTCGACTCACGGCGCGAGTTGGGGCGCCTGAGTCAGCTGACCTTCTTCGCGTTCTCGATGGCCTCCGCAAGGCTCGTGAGAAGCGGCACGCACTTGTCGTACGACAGAATCGGCTCGGGATTACGGGCGATGACCTGCCCCGCCTTCACCGCGGGCAACTGCTTCCAGGTCGCCTCGGTGATGTCGCCGGGCTGGATCGCCGACGTACGGTTGTCCATCATGATCACGTCGGCCTTGTACTTGTCGACGTTCTCCCAGCTCAGGTTCTCGTACCAGCCGCCGCTCGCCTTCAGCGCGTCGGCGGAGGGCTCGACGAAGTTCACGCCGAGGGCCTTGAAGTACTCCAGGTCGACGGAGAGGTTGGAGCCGGAGACGTAGAAGATGTCCTGGCTCGCGGAACCCACCAGCACCTTGATGTTCGGCTTGGCCTTGGTGGCCGCGCGCAGTCGGACGGCGGCGTCCTCGAAGGCCTTCTTCGCGGCGGTCACCTTGGCGGAGGCGGTGTCCGCGCCGAGGGTCTTGGCCAGCTCCAGCATGCGCTGCAGCGGCTGGTCCAGCTGGATGTCGAACACGGAGATGCCGACGGTCGGGGCGCCGACGGCGAGGATCTTCTCCTTGGACTCCTCCGGGACGTACCAGAGGGTGCCGGCGCTGTCGAACATCGTGGTGACGAGGAGGTCCGGGGCTAGGGCCGCGTACTTCTCGATGTTGAACTGGCCCCACTCGTTGCCGAGGACGGTCACCTTGGTGACGTCCAGGTCACCGGCCTGGACGTCCGCCTTGCCGTCCTTGGTCGTCGTCGGGCCGAAGACGCCCTTGACCTCGACACCGTAGTCGTGGAGCGCGGCGGCGACACCGGTGAAGGCGACGATGCTGGAGGGCACCTTGTCGGCCTTGGCGGTCTGGCCGCGGTCGTCCTTGAACGTCCAGGGCCCGGCGGGAGCGGCGGCGGCCTTCGACGCGTCCGCGTCCGAGCCACCGCTTTTCGCGTCTTCGTCCCCACAGGCGGCGAGGACGGCCCCGAGGCCGAGGGCGCCGCCTGCGGCGAGCATGCCGCGGCGGGAGAGGTGGATGGCACGGGCGTTGGACATGAGATGGCTGCTTTCGAACGGGGCGGTTCGGCCCGCCGGACAATTCGAAGGTTAGGTTAGCCTAACTTTATCTGGTGTCCAGGGGGTGGGTCGGAGGAGTGGGGCGACCGGGGCGGCCCGGTGCCGGGGTGTGCTGGTTTCTGTGGAAAGCCTGTGTATTGAAGGCTGGGTGCTCATCCGGGTGACTATTCATGCGTGACGGCGATGGCTGTACCGTGATGATGAAGGGTGGGGTGAGGGTCAACTCGGCGCCGAGGAAGCTTGGTTACGGATGAGTAGGCGTACTCATGCCCGGTCGGCGGTGCGCGGGCCACTGTTGAGGCATCGCGCAGCACGGCGCGGCGCACTCACCGGAGGACACGATGAACGGCAACCGCCGCCCCCGCACCCTGCTCGTTCTGGCCACGGACAACTGGCTCTCCCGCGCCTACCTGGCCGTGGTCGTCGCCGCGACGGGCTTCTTCCTCGTCGACACCTTCTTCGTCTTCCACGCCGACGCCTCCATGTCGGGCGTGGTGCCGTGGGTCCTGACCGCTCCGCTGAGCCTCCTCTACACACTCCTCCCCGAGGGCACGCTGAACGGCACGGGCGACGGAGCGTTCCTGGCCCTCTACCTCGTGGGCATCGCGGCGGCGGCTCTGGCCAACGCGGCGTTCATGGGGTACGCGCTGCGAAAGATCTGGCCGGCTTCGGGGGGTGCGGCTGCTGGGGCGTGAACTCGGAAACGGGGCGCGGTGGTGTGGAAAGGGCCTTGCGGGGCCCTTTCTTTGCTTGGTCGAGATTGCTTTGCTGTGCGCTGAGTTAATAGTCGGGTTTAAGCCATCTGCGCTCGCCCTTGTGCGTGAGCGTGGCGTGGTGAACGCTATTTTGGCGGATGGTGCGCCCGGGGAAACGTCGATTTCGAGCCTCTATGTGCGGCCATGGAAGGTGAGTTGGCGCTCGGCTCGCGCATCTGCGGCGTCGATGTGTTCACTTTGAAATTGCTTGACCGTTCTCGATCAACTGTGTTGGATATGGGGGCTCGTAAAGATCACATAAATCAGGGGTGGGGAATGGGTGGGGACTCTTTGCGCTGCCCGCAGCGTGGAAGCGTTGCCAACGGCAGGCATGCGCCATTCAACCGCACCCCAATCCACTGTCCCAGGGCTTTATTCAGGTTGCGCCCCCCGCATTGGCATAACGGGCCGATCTTGGCGCTCACGGGCAGGTCGCCGACCAACATCGTGGTGCAGACGGGGTAGCAGAGATGATCGCTGTTACACCACTCGGCGGGATATCATCTCTCATTCACGCGACGCCGGGAAGTGACTGCCAATGAATCTCCGTACTCTGGCTGCTAGTTCCGATGCCGCGCTACACAACGTGTGGCGGCTTCCTGCTGCTGATGCGATACGGGGGCGCCGAGCCCTTTGGTGGAGCGTCGGGCCTGCTGGGGAGCTTGCGGTCCTGTTGGTCCACCGGCGATATCTGAATCACACCCGCTACATCAAGGGGTGGATCGGGTGGGGCCCGGAACTTCCGTTCACGGGTGAGCTGGTCATTGTTACGGGACAGGAGGAGCGGCGCATCCTGGTGGAAGACATCCGGATTCGGCCCAGTCATTTGGCCCTGCTTCCGGATTCTCGATTCCTGCTGGTGAGCGGGCGCACGTTCCGCAACTCGAACGAGGGGTCTTGGGTGTCCAACGCTGTGGTGTTCTCCCCGTCTGGGATACCTGAGTCCGAGTTCTGCGTCGGTGATGACATTCCTGCCTTGGTCACCGATGTCCACGGAGGCATCTGGACGGCTTACGGCGATGAGGGCATCTACGGTGGCCACCCCGAGTCGGGAGCGGGTCTCGCGGGCTGGGACACACAAGGCCGGACCTCGTGGGCTCCCAAGGGGCGGCTGCCCGATCACCCGCTGGAAGGCTGCACCGCCGCGACCGAGAACGAACAGGTATGGCTCGTCTGGTACTCCGGCAGTGGCAGAGGCGGTACCTTCCTGACACGGATCACTCCTTCCACCGGCGACGTTGCCAGCTACCTCAGCCCCGTCCCCGCCCCGGACGGATTCGCGGTCTACGACAACAGGGCAGTACTCACCCGCCGCGACCACAACAAGCGGTCCGTTGAACTCATACGTGCCGAACTCGACGGCACCACCTGGGCAGTGACCAGCCGCCGTCGACTGTGGCTGCCTGGTCGAGTCGTCATGCACTGTGGCCAAGGCCGTGACGGCTTCCTCTGGCTCCGCGCAGGCAACACATGGCTGCGCATAGAGGCATGACCCCCCCGGCAACATCTCGGGCGGTCCAACCACGCTACAAGGCACCGTTCGGCGCCCCGCGTTCCGGCGGCGCGGGGACGCCTGCACCACCGCGGCGAGCGAAAAACCGAGCAATTCCTTGCCCTCGTGGGCGTCCCTGTCATCCTCATCGGCCACCGGCGGATGCAGCCGGGCACGCGCAACTACAGGTCGACGCGCCGAGGGTGGGCGTCTGCCCGTCCGAACGCCAGCACTTGCGCGAGTACCTCCCGCATCCGCTCGATGTCCTCGTCCGGCACGTCGAGTTCTGCCTCGATCTCGGGGTCTTCCAGCCCCAGATCGTCCAGCGAGGCGGGATCCAGTGACATCGTGAGCCGTCTGCCCGACAACGCGATCGCCCGGACGCAGCCATAGGCCGTTCCCTGGGCTTGCGTCACGATGCAGTGGCTGTCGAGCCCGAGCGACTTGTTCTGACGGGACGGCTCGCCGATGTTGCTCGTGAACAGGAGAAAGAACCCCTCACCGGCCTCGTCCTCGGCAATGCCCGCCCGCATCACGTCATTTTCGGGGTCGATCTCTGCCACTACTGCGCGAGCAGTGAATCTGAGCGTCATGATTGCTGTTTTAGCAGGACACCGGGGTGCGTCTGCGGGTGGGTTGACCACCATCACAAACGATGTCGTAGGGCTGGATTCCGCCCCGTCCACTCCCACGCTTTCCTCGAACTCCCTTGCGAAATATGCCAGTTGCGATCACGCTTCTGCGTGTCGACGGGGGTCGGGGGCGGGAGTCGGAAGCGGAGGCTGGGGCGGGTATGGGTGCCACGGAGAGGGTCGTTGACGCGGCTGGGGAAGCGTTGGACGGGGTTGCGGCGGTGGTGCGGGGCGATGCGGCTCTGCTGGAGGACGACCTGGCCGAGTTTCTCGGCTCGTTGACCGCTCCTGGTGCGGTTGCCCCGCAGTCCGTGTACGAGTCCGCGCTGAGGCGCTCCCTCTACGAGCCCGTCGCCGACGCCGTCGGGTCGAAGGTGGGTCAGGAAGCGCTGCCCCCGACCGCCGGGGCGCCCGGTGGCGACCGGGCCCCGCTGCGGCCGTCGATGGTGTACTGGGCCTACCGCAACTACCGGGGGTTCCCCCACGAGACCGGGAGCGAGGCGCTCTCGGCGGACATGGCCGTGATCCGGCGGGCCGCAGTGGCCGTACGGGTCATGCTGAAAGCTTTCGTCGCGATCGACGACATCCAGGACGGCAGCGACGTCCGCTACGGCGAACCCGCGCTCCACGTCACCCACGGCGTGCCCCTCGCGCTCAACACCGGTTCCTGGCTGATCGCGGCCGTCCTGCGCCACGCGGCCGACCCCGCTGTCGTGGAAAGCCTCGCGCGAGCCGTCGAGAGCGGCTTCACCGGGCAGGCCGTCGACCTGTCCACGCGTACGGCCGAGACCCGCGCCGAGTTGCTGGCCGCGCCCCTCGAAGAGCGCGTGGCCTACTGGGAGTCGCTGGCCGCCCTCAAGACCGGCACACTCTTCCGGATGCCGCTCGACTCGGCGCTCGCAGGACTGCGTGTCGTCGACGACGAGCAGTACGTCCTGGACGCCGCCATGCGCCAACTCGGCCTGGCCAGCCAGCTGTTCAACGACCTCACCGACTTCGTCCCCGAGTTCGGCGGCGGCAGGATCCACGAGGACTACGACGGGCTCAGCAACCGTGTCTTCCTCGAACTGCTCGACCCGGAGTCGTCCCAGCTGTCACTCTCCGGGGAGGCGCTCAAGTCGTACGTCCTCGGGCATCCGAAACTTGAGCCCACCCTCCTCGCGCTCGCCGCCGAAGCCGTCCGGCTGAAGCGCGATGCCAAGGAGAGCGTGTACCGGGTGTGCCGGTCCGACCGCAGCGCCGCCTACTTCGACCTCACCATCGAACGCAAGGGTCACCTCATCGACCGTCTCCTTGAGACGCTCCAGCAGCGGAGCGGCGCGTGACGGCCGCCCCGATCCCGGCATCGGTCCCGGCCACGGTGGTTGAGCGGTTGCGTACGGGCACCCGTGACTGGCACGACGCCCTGGAGGCGACCCCCTTCGCGAGCGCGATGATCGCCGGGACGCTTCCCGTAGAGCGGTTTGTCGGCCAACTCGCCGCCTATCGGGTGGTGTTGGCGGCACTCGAAGATGAACTCTCGCGCGTAAGGGACTCCTCCACCGACCCGGTGTGGTCTGCGGACCTCGGCAAACTCCCCTTCATCGAGCGCGACTTGGCCTACTTCGCGAGCCTCGGCACCGTGCCCGGCCCGTGGGCGGTCGAGGAAGGGGAAGCGTTCGCCGCGGAGATACGGCAGCGGGCCGAGGAGTCCGACCTTCCGGCCCTCCTCGGGTTCCTCTACGTCATGGAGGGCTCGACGCTCGGCGCCCTCTTCCTGCACCCGTACGTCACCGCCGCCTACCGGCTGCCCGGCACGGACGGGGTCGCCTACTACACCAGCGGCGACCGCGACCGCTGGGCCCGCCTCACCGCCCGGATGGACAAGGCCCTCCCCGACCCCGAAGTACAGGAACAGGTCGTCGAGGCGGCCCGCGTCGCCTACCGGCACACCGCCGCGATCACGGGAGCCCTGTCCGTGGGCCTCCTCAGCCCGCCATCCCCATCTCCATCCCCAGCCCCAACTCCCTCGCGATGAGCATCCGTTGCACCTCGCTCGTGCCCTCCCCGATCTCCAGGATCTTCGAGTCGCGCCACATCCGGGCCACCGGGTACTCGTTCATGAAGCCGTAGCCGCCGTGGATCTGGGTCGCGTCGCGGGCGTTGTCCACCGCGATCGTGGAGGAGTACAGCTTGGCCAGGGCAGCTTCCTTCTTGAAGGGCTCGCCCGACACGAGGCGGGAGGCCGCGTCCCGCCAGGACAGGCGGGACGTGTGGGCCTTCATCTCCATGTCCGCGATCTTGAACTGGATCGCCTGGTTCGATCCGATCGGACGCCCGAACGCGTGCCGTTCCTTCGCGTACTTCACCGACTCGTCCACGCAGCCCTGGGCAAGTCCGGTCGCCAGCGCGGCGATCGCGATGCGCCCCTCGTCGAGGATGCGGAGGAACTGGGCGTAGCCGCGCCCCTCCTCGCCGACCAGGTTCGCGGCCGGGACCCGTACGTCCGCGAAGGACAACTCCCGGGTGTCCGAGGCGTTCCAGCCGACCTTCGAGTACGGTGCCGCGACCGTGAAGCCCGGCGTCCCGGACGGGACGAGGATCGCGGAGATGAGCGGCCTGCCGTCCGCCTTGCGGCCCGTCACGGCCGTCACCGTCACGAAGCCCGTGATGTCCGTACCCGAGTTGGTGATGAAGCACTTCGTCCCGTTGATCACCCATTCATCGGTGGCGGGGTCCAGCCGGGCCGTCGTTCGCGTCGCGCCCGCGTCCGAGCCGCCGTCCGGTTCCGTCAGGCCGAACGCGCCCAGGATCTCGCCGGCGCACAGCCGCGGAAGCCACTCCCGCTTCTGCTCCTCCGTGCCGAAGAGATGGATGGGCATCGCGCCCAGTGAGACACCCGCCTCCAGCGTGATCGCCACCGACGAGTCGACCCGCGCCAACTCCTCAAGTGCGATGCCCAGCGCCAGATAGTCGCCGCCCATACCGCCGTACTCCTCGGAGAACGGCAGTCCGAACAGGCCCATCCTGCCCATCTCGCGGACGATCTCGTACGGGAACTCGTGCCGCTCGTAGAAGTCGCCGATCTTCGGGGCCACGACGTCGTGCGCGAACTGCTCGACCGTACGGCGGAGTTCTTCCAGTTCGGGGGAGAGCTTGTGGTCCATGGTCCTTCACTGCTCCTGGGATTCCGTGGGTTCCGTAGGTTCCGTGGATTCCGCGGAATCCTTGTGGGACAGGGCTCGTACGGTGCGGGACGGGCTCGGCCGGCCCAACTGGTCGGCCATCCACGTGCTGGTGGCGACGAGGCTGCCGAGGTCGACCCCGGTCTCGATGCCGAGGCCCTGGAGCATCCACACCAGATCCTCGGTGGCCAGGTTGCCGGTCGCGGACTTGGCGAACGGGCAGCCGCCGAGGCCGCCCGCCGACGCGTCGACCGTCGTGACGCCGTGCTCCAGCGCCGCGTACGTGTTGGCCAGTGCCTGGCCGTAGGTGTCGTGGAAGTGCACGGCGAGCGTCGACGTCGGTACGTCCGTCTCGTTCAACTCCGTGAGCAGGCGCCGCACATGACCCGGTGTCGCGACGCCGATCGTGTCGCCCAGGCTCAACTCGTCGCAGCCCATGTCCAGTAGCGCCCTGCACACCCGGACGACCTGCCCGACCGGGACCGGGCCCTCCCACGGGTCGCCGAAGCACATGGAGAGATACCCGCGGACCGAAGCGTCTGCCGCCTTCGCCCGGGACACCACCGGCTCGAACATCGCCAGGGCCTCGTCGACCGTCCGGTTGAGGTTGGCCTTGGCGAACGACTCGGTCGCGCTGGCGAAGACGGCGACCTGCCGTGCGCCGAGCGCCAGGGCGCGGTCCAGGCCGCGCTCGTTCGGCACCAGCACCGGCAGTCGTACGGGAAGATCGCTGACCTGGGGGAACAGGGCCTCGGCGTCCGCGAGTTGGGGCACCCACTTGGGGTGGACGAAGCTGGTCGCCTCGATCGTCGTGAGGCCGGCGGCGGCCAGTCGGCGGATGAACTCCGCCTTCACCGCCGTCGGGACGGTCGTCTTCTCGTTCTGGAGGCCGTCCCGCGCGCCGACCTCGTGGATCCGCACCCGCGCGGGCAGATTCGCCGCCGGTACGGCCATCGGCAGCCCTTGAACCGTCATCCCGTCGCCTCCGTGTCCTTCTCGAGCGGTGCGATCACGGCGAGCACCTGGTCCATGGCGACCGTCGTCCCCGGGGTGACGTCCAGCTCGGCGACCGTGCCCGCGTGCGGGGCGGCGATGACGTGCTCCATCTTCATCGCCTCGACCACCAACAGGCTCTGACCGGCGGCCACTTCGTCGCCGACGGCCACCTTCACCACGGTCACCGTGCCGGGCATCGGCGCGGTGAGGGAACCGGCGCCCCCCGAGCCGGCGCCGGTGAGGGAGGCCGCCACCGGGTCGTGGTCGCGCACCTGCCAGGCGTCGCCGTCGCGGCCCAGCCAGTCGTCGGCGCGGTGGAAGGTGTGGCGGACGCCGTCGACGACCACGGACACCTGGTCGTCGGTGACCGTGTGCGTGCCCTGGAGGAAGTGGGTGACGGGGTCGAGTCCCGTCACCCGTAGGTCGAAGGGCAGTGGCTTCGGTGTGCCTCCCAGCCGCCAACCGCTGGGCACGGAGAAGGGATCCGTCCAGCCGCCCTCCGCCTCGGCCCTCGGCCGCAGCGCCTCCAGCCGTACGGCCGCCGCCGCCTCGTAGACCTCCTCCGGCACCCCGTCGGGTACGAGGGAGTCGACCTCGCGTTCCACCAGTCCTGTGTCCAACTCGCCCGCCACGACTGCCGGATGGGCCAGCAGCCGACGCAGGAACCCCGCGTTGGTCGGCACGCCCAGCGTGACCGTCTCCGCGAGGGCCGCCCGGAGCTTCCTGAGCGCGGTCGGGCGGTCCGGGCCGTACGCGATCACCTTGGACAGCATCGGGTCGTACAGCGAACCGACCTCCGTGCCCTCGGTCAGCCCCGAGTCGGTGCGTACGCCGTCACCGGAGGGCTCGCGCAGGGCGAGCACCGTGCCGCCGGACGGCAGGAACCCGCGCGCACCCGCCCGCACGGACACCGTCTCCGCGCAGATACGGGCCTCGACCGCGTGCCCGGTCAGCCGCACGTCCTCCTGGCCGAAGCCGAGCGGCTCGCCCGCCGCCACCCGCAGCTGCCACTCCACCAGGTCGAGGCCGGTGACCAGCTCCGTCACCGGGTGCTCCACCTGGAGGCGGGTGTTCATCTCCATGAAGTAGTACGAGGACGGGTCGCCGCCCGGGACGATGAACTCGACAGTGCCAGCGCCCTCGTAGCCGCAGGAGCGTGCCGCCTGGACCGCCGCCTCGCCCATCGCGGCCCGGGTCCGCTCGTCGAGGAGCACGCTGGGCGCCTCCTCGATGAGCTTCTGGTGGCGCCGCTGGAGCGAACACTCGCGCTCGCCCAGGTGTACGACGTTGCCGTGGGCGTCGGCCAGGACCTGGATCTCGATGTGCCGAGGCCGGTCGACCCACCGTTCGACGAGGAGTGTGTCGTCGCCGAAGGAGGCGCGGGCCTCGCGCCGCGCGGCGGCGATCTCCTCCGCCAGATCGGCCTCGTCCCGCACCAGCCGCATGCCCTTGCCGCCCCCGCCCGCGCTCGGCTTGAGCAGCACCGGCATGCCGATCTCCCGTGCCGCGTGGGCCAGTTCCGCGTCGGTGAGCCCGCTGCCGCTCGACCCGGGGACCACCGGGACACCGGCCGCGCGGACCGTCTCCTTGGCGCGGATCTTGTCGCCCATGAGGGAGATCGCGTCCGCCGGGGGGCCGATGAACGCCAGCCCCGCCTCGGTGCACGCGCGCGCGAAGGACGCGTTCTCGGCGAGGAAGCCGTACCCGGGGTGCACCGCCTGCGCGCCCGTGCGGGCGGCGGCTTCGAGGATGCGGGGGACGGACAGATAGCTCTCCGCCGCTGCCGCCGGTCCGATCCGTACCGCCGTGTCGGCCTCCCGGACGTGCCTGGCGTCCGCGTCGGCGTCGGAGTACACGGCGACCGAGCGCACACCGAGGGAGCGCAGCGTACGGATGACACGTACGGCGATCTCGCCCCGGTTGGCCACAAGGACTGTGTCGAACATCGTGGTGAAGCCCCTCATCGTCTTGGAGCCCGTCATCGTCCAGCCCCTCACATCCGGAAGACGCCGAACTGGGGTTCGCCCAGTGGCGCGTTGGCGCAGGCGGTGAGCGCGAGACCGAGGACCTGGCGGGTTTCGAGGGGGTCGATGACCCCGTCGTCCCAGAGTCGGGCGGTCGCGTAGTAGGCGTTGCCCTGGCGCTCGTACTGCGCGCGGATCGGGTCCTTGAAGGCGTCCTCGTCCGCCGCCGGCCAGGACTCCCCACGCCCCTCAAGCTGGTCCCGCTTGACGGTCGCGAGGACGGAGGCCGCCTGCTCGCCGCCCATGACCGAGATCTTGGCGCCGGGCCACATCCACAGGAACCGCGGCGAATACGCCCGGCCGCACATCGAGTAGTTCCCCGCGCCGTAGGACCCGCCGACCACGACCGTCAGCTTGGGCACGCGCGTGCAGGCCACGGCCGTGACCATCTTGGCGCCGTGCTTGGCGATGCCACCCGCCTCGTAGTCCCGGCCCACCATGAAGCCGGAGATGTTCTGGAGGAACAGGAGAGGGATGCCGCGCTGGTCGCAGAGTTCGATGAAGTGGGCGCCCTTCTGGGCGGATTCGGAGAACAGGATGCCGTTGTTGCCGATGATCCCGACCGGGTGGCCGTGGATGCGGGCGAAGCCGGTGACCAGGGTCTGCCCGAACTCGGCCTTGAACTCCGAGAACCGGGAGCCGTCGACCACGCGCGCGATGATCTCCCGTACGTCATAGGGGGTGCGGGAGTCGACGGGTACCGCGCCGTAGAGCCCGTGGGGGTCGACCTTGGGCTCGACGGAGGGCTGGACGTCCCAGGGCAGCGGCCCGCGCGCGGGGAGGGTGGCGGCGATGTTGCGGACGATGCGCAGGGCGTGCGCGTCGTCCTCGGCGAGGTGGTCGGTGACGCCCGACACGCGCGCGTGGACGTCCCCTCCGCCCAGTTCCTCGGCGGTCACGACCTCACCCGTGGCGGCCTTCACCAGCGGGGGGCCGCCCAGGAAGATGGTCCCCTGGTTGCGGACGATGACGGCCTCGTCGCTCATGGCCGGGACGTAGGCGCCGCCCGCGGTGCACGATCCGAGCACGGCGGCGATCTGCGGGATCCCGGCGCCGGACATCCGCGCCTGGTTGAAGAAGATCCGCCCGAAGTGGTCACGGTCGGGGAAGACCTCGTCCTGCATGGGCAGGAAGGCGCCCCCGGAGTCCACCAGGTAGACGCACGGAAGCCGGTTGTCGAGGGCGATCTCCTGTGCGCGCAGATGCTTCTTGACGGTCATCGGGTAGTACGTGCCGCCCTTGACGGTGGCGTCGTTGGCGACGATCACGCACTCACGCCCGCTGACCCGCCCGATCCCGGCGATGACACCGGCGGCCGGCGCCTGCCCCTCGTACATCCCGTCGGCGGCGAGGGGGGCGATCTCCAGGAAGGGCGACCCGGGGTCGAGGAGCCGGTCGACGCGCTCCCGGGGAAGCAGCTTCCCGCGCGCGGTGTGCCTCTGCCGGGCCTTCTCGCCCCCGCCCAGCCGAGCCGCGGCCAGCTTGTCGTGCAGTTCCCCGACCAGCGCGCGATGGGCCGCCTCGTTGGTCCGCCAGGCCTCCGACGCGGGGTCCGCCGCGCTGTGGAGCTCCGGTGCCTCCTGCATTCTGCGGTCCCCTAACCCAGTGGTCGGCCAGTGGTCGTCCAGTGATCAGGCGACGGTCGACCGGTTAATGAGCGTTAACGTATTTCCCTCAGGTTAACGACCGCTAACGTCCCTGTCTAGAATCATTTGCATGGCCACCAGAACCGACGCCCCGACCCGCCGCGAGCAGATCCTCAAGGAGGCCGCGAGGCTGTTCGCCGAGCGCGGTTTCCACGGCGTGGGCGTGGACGAGATAGGGGCGGCCGTGGGCATCAGTGGCCCCGGCCTCTACCGCCACTTCCCGGGCAAGGACGCGATGCTCGCCGAGCTGCTGGTGGGCATCAGCGGCCAGCTCCTGACCGGCGGCAAGCGGCGGGTGTCGGAGGCGGACGGGAACCCGGAGGCGCTCCTCGACTCCCTCATCGAGGGGCACATCGACTTCGCCCTCGACGACCGTCCACTGATCACCCTCCACGACCGCGAACTGGACCGCCTGCGCGACAGCGACCGCAAGCTGGTGCGCCAGCTCCAGCGGCAGTACGTCGAGCTGTGGGTGGAGGTGGTCCGGGAGGTCTACCCGGAGCTGACGGAACCGACCGCGCGCTCGGCCGTCCACTCCGTCTTCGGCCTCCTGAACTCGACCCCGCACCTGGGCCGCCCGGGCGCGCTGCCGGGCCGGGGTGTCACGGCAGGCCTGTTGCACCGGATGGCGAGGGGCGCCTTCGCGGCGGCGGGTGAGCCGGGAGCGTGACGAGCGTTACGGCCCAACTCCACTGGACGCGGCTTCGTACTCGCCGGTACGGTTGATCTGAGCAAGCGCTTAGGTGTTCGAGTCGAGGAGGCGGCGGTGCGCCGTACTGTGTTCAACGAGGACCACGAGGCGTTCCGGGAGACCATTCGCGCCTTCATCGAGGCCGAGGTCGTTCCCGTCTACGACGAGTGGTTCGCCGCCGGCCAGGCGCCGCGCGAGTTCTACTACAAGCTCGCCGAGCTGGGCGTCTTCGGCATCCGCGTCGACGAGGAGTACGGCGGCGCCGGCATCGACTCGTACAAGTTCGAGGCCATCCTGTACGAGGAGACCGCGCGCGCGGGTGTCTCCTTCGGCGGCTCCGGTGTGCACGTGCTGCTCGGTCTGCCGTACGTGAAGCTGCTCGCCACCGACGAGCAGAAGAAGCGTTACCTGCCGAAGTTCGTCTCCGGTGAGGAGATGTGGGCGATCGCGATGACCGAGCCGGGCACCGGCTCCGACCTCGCGGGCATGAAGACCACCGCCAAGCTGAGCGAGGACGGCACGCACTACGTCCTCAACGGCTCCAAGACCTTCATCACCGGTGGTGTCCACGCCGACCAGATGATCGTCTGTGCCCGCACCGACGCGCCCAGCGCCGAGGACCGCCGCCACGGCATATCCCTGCTCGTGGTGGACACCAAGTCCGAGGGCTACTCCATCGGCCGCAAGCTGGACAAGCTCGGCCTGAAGACCTCCGACACCGCCGAGCTGGCGTTCGTCGACGTCAAGGTGCCCGTCGAGAACCTCCTCGGTGAGGAGAACAAGGGCTTCTACTACCTCGGCCACAACCTCGCCTCCGAGCGCTGGGGCATCGCCTACGGCGCGTACGCGCAGGCCAAGGCGGCCGTCCGGTTCGCCCAGCAGTACGTCCAGGAGCGCGTCGTCTTCGGCAAGCCGGTCGCGCACTTCCAGAACACCAAGTTCGAGCTGGCCGCCTGCAAGGCCGAGGTGGACGCCGCCGAGGCCGTGGCCGACCGCGCCACGGAGGCGCTGGACGCCGGCGAGCTGACCCCGGCCGAGGCCGCCAGCGCCAAGCTGTTCTGCACCGAGGTCGCGCACCGCGTCATCGACCGCTGCCTCCAGCTGCACGGCGGCTACGGCTTCATGAACGAGTACCCGATCGCCCGCCTGTACGCCGACAACCGCGTCAACCGGATCTACGGCGGCACCAGCGAGATCATGAAGTCGATCATCGCGAAGGACATGGGCCTGTAAGGACCTGGGTTCGTAAGGACATGGGCCCGCAAGGTCCCGGAAATTACTGTTCCGTAGAAATGACTGTATGAGTCAGGCACTTCAGTCTCTCCTCGATCTGCTCGACCTTGAGCAGATCGAGGAGAACATCTTCCGCGGCCGGTCCCGGCCCGCCATCGTCCCGCGCGTCTTCGGCGGGCAGGTCGCGGCCCAGGCGCTCGTCGCCGCAGGGCGGACGGTCCCCGCGGACCGCCCCGCCCACTCGCTCCACTCGTACTTCCTGCGCCCCGGCGACCCCGGTGTGCCGATCGTCTACACCGTCGACCGCATCCGGGACGGCCGTTCCTTCACCACCCGCCGCGTCGTCGCGGTCCAGCACGGGCAGCCGATCTTCCACCTCTCCGCGTCCTTCCAGCGGCACGAGGAGGGCCTCGACCACCAGGCCCCGATGCCCGCCGCCCCCGACCCGGCGACCGTCCCCACGGCCGAGGAACAGCTCCCGCGGTACACGCATCTGAACCCGGCGGTCGTCGAGAAGTTCCTCCAGTCCCGCGAAGCCGTCGACCTCCGCTACGTCGACGACCCGCCCTACGGCAGGTTCGGCGAGCCCCGCGAACCGCGCTCCCAGGTCTGGTTCCGTACGAACGGCAAGCTCGGCGGCGCCGTAGACGAACCGCTGCTCCATGTCTGCCTCGCCACATACGTCTCCGACATGACGCTGCTCGACTCCATCCTGCTCGCGCACGGAAGGGGCGGCTGGGCCGTGGGCGACGTGGTCGGCGCGTCCCTGGACCACGCGATGTGGTTCCACCGCCCGTTCCGCGCCGACGAATGGCTGCTGTACGACCAGGAGTCGCCGTCGGCGTCCGGCGGGCGCGGCCTCGGCCAGGGCCGCATCTACACACAGGACGGGCGGCTGGCCATCACGGTCATCCAGGAGGGCGTGATCAGGGTCCCCCGCACGCCCTGATCAGGAGTTTCATCTTTTTTACTCGCCGAGAAGTTCGGCCTCGTTCAGCAGGAACGCCGTCAGCGGATCGTAGAAGCGCGGGCTCGTCACATGGTCGTCGAGCGGAACGGCCACCTGGAGGGTGCCTTCCGCCTCGGCCAGGAACAGCGCCGGGTCGTTGCAGTCGGCGTAACCGACGGAGTCGATGCCGTGCTGCGCCGCGTACCCCGCCCAGCCGTGGTCGGCGACGACCAGGTCGGGCAGCGGGCGGCCCGCGCGCTCAAGGCCCGTCAGGATCGCCCGCATCGGCTCGCCGGAGTGCGTGTGCCACAGCGAGGCCCCGTGCTCCAGCACCGCCACGTCCGCGAACTGGAACACGTACCCCTCGTCCGTCGTCAGACCGTCCGGGATGACGACGATCTCGCAGCCGGCGGCCCGCAACGCGTCGGCGGTGGCGCGGTGCACGTCGAGCAGGCCGCCCGGGTGGCCGGTCGCGAACAGCACCCGCTGCTGCCCGTCGGCCGCCTTGCGCAGCCGGGCCGCCAGCCGCTCCAGCGCGGCGACCGTCAGTTCGGGGTCGATGGTGTCCTGGCCGTACCGGTGTTCGGGATCGTCGTTCACGCCGACCCGTTCGGCCATCACCGCGAGCACGTCCTGCTCGTCGGCCCAGCGGTCGCCCAGCTCCAGCCCGAGCCAGTAGTGCCGTTCGCCGTTCGCCAGCTTGCGGTAGTGGGAGAGGTTGTTCTCGCGGGGCGTGGCGACATCACCCGCGATGCGGGTTCTCACAAGGTGATCGACAAGCTCGGCGCGGCTGGGAATCCCGGGTATCGGCATGCCTCCCATTGTGAGGCAGGCGACACCGCGAGCACCCGGACGTCCCGACCGCTGGGACGCAGGTCACGCCGCCTGACCATCGGGGACTACCACCTCAGTACTGCGTCAGCGCTCCTTCACTCCTGCTTCAGCGCGAACCACAACTCCATCCGTACGTCCGGATCGTCGAGGTCCGTGGCGAGCAGGGTCGCGCAGCGCGCGATCCGTTGCCGCACGGTGTTGCGGTGCACGGCCAGGGCGACCGCCGTACGGTCCCAACTCCCGTGCAGGGAGAGCCAGGTGCGCAACGTCTCGACCAGCGCCGGTGTCGCGGCGATCGGTGCGAGGAGCGCACGGGAGTGGGCCGTCGCGTCCGCCTCGGGGACGAGGTCCGACAGCGCGGGCCGCTCGCCGTGGCGGACCAGCGGGCTGCGGGTGGCCCGGGCGCGGGCCAGTGCGCGGGCGGCCTGGACGTCGGCGGCCGGCCACTCGCGCGGACCGGCCGGGGCGCTCATCCCGCAGGTCCAGCCGGGTTGCGGGGTGACTTCGCGATCGGCGGGCAGCAGGATCCGTACGACGTCCTCGTCGATGTCGACCAGCGGTGAACCGAACGCCGTGGCGAGCGCCGAGGCCGCCACCGGATCGGGCGCCGGCCCGTCGGGCGCCTCAGGCCGCGCGTGCAGCACCGCCCAGCGCTCGTCCCCGCTCCCGCCCCCGCCCAGCAGTGGCGCGACCGTCTCCGGGGCGGCCCCCAGCAGCAGCCGTACGAGGGCCGAGGAGCGGGCGGCGCCCGAGCCGCTCTGGTGTTCGCCGGTGAGGAGGGTGAGGAGCACGGCCGCCACGGAGGCGATCGTGTGATCGCCGGACGTACGTTCGGGAGTCGCGACGCCGAGCGTGAAGCCCCGGCCGGGGCCGAGCGCGTAGGCGGCGAGGTGGACGCCGGCGGTGGCGTCGGCGGCGGAGGCCGGGCCGGGGTCGGCCCGGACGACGGCCGCGAGCGCGGCCAGCGACTCGTGGGCGCCCGTCTCCCGCCCCGCCGCCGCGATCTCCGTCCCGTCCGGCCCGTACAGCACCGCCCGGCCGCCCACCCGCTGGGCCAGCCGGCGCAGCACGGACGGTACCGGGTCCGGGCGGGAAGCGGCGGCGGCCAGGCTCTGCTGGGCCTCCGTCACCCGGCGGAGCTCGGCCAGCCGGGCCTCGGCCATGAGCTGCCAGACCGCACGGGCCACGCCCGAGAACGTGGTCCGCGGCGGGACCTCGACGAGCGGCAGTCCCTGCGCATCGCAGGCCGCGACCAGCGCCCGCGGCACCCTGTCGTGCACCGGCGCCACCCCGAAACCGAGCGCCGAGCCGCCGCCCGCCACGATCCGGGCCACATAGCCGTCGAAGTACGCATCCGCATCCGTCTCCGAGCCGGCCGCCTCCGGGATGTGCAACCCGGCGGTCAGCAGCAGCTCACCGCCGAGCAGATACGGGTACGGGTCCGCCATCTCCGACACATGCGCCCAGTGGATCGCCGGATCGGGTGCGGTCGGACCCGCGATCCGGCGCAGGCCCAGGTCCTCATCGGCGAGAAGGGCGGAGAGCGGTACCGGGGGAGTGGGCGGGGCGGGAAGTGCGGGCGGCACGGAGGGCTCCGGCATGGCGGACACGATGGACATGGTGGATGTTCCATCCGTATGAGGCGCTGAGGATGGATGAAAAGTACACTTCTCGGGTCCGTTCCGGCCACCTAGTCTGGCGCGAGCGGCTCGCCGGTCACACCCGGCGCAGAGAGAGGGCGGAACGGTATGACCAGCAGTTACGAGGCGTTCGAGACGCCTCGCGGCCCCGTCGACTCGTCGCGCATTCCGAGGTACGCCGGTCCCGCGACCTTCGCGCGGCTGCCGCGCCTCGACGAGGTCGGCGGACGTGCGGATGTCGCGGTCGTCGGGGTGCCGTTCGACTCGGGTGTCTCGTACCGGCCGGGCGCCCGCTTCGGCGGCAACGCGATCCGTGAGGCGTCGCGGCTGCTGCGGCCGTACAACCCGGCGCAGGACGCGTCCCCGTTCGCACTCGCCCAGGTCGCGGACGCCGGAGACATCGCCGTCAACCCGTTCGACATCAACGAGGCCGTGGAGACGGTGGAGGCGGCAGCCGACGAACTGCTGGGCACGGGGGCGAGGTTGATGACCCTCGGCGGCGACCACACGATCGCGCTGCCCCTGCTCCGGTCGGTGGCGAAGAAGCACGGCCCGGTGGCCCTGCTCCACTTCGACGCGCACCTCGACACCTGGGACACCTACTTCGGCGCCGAGTACACGCACGGGACGCCGTTCCGGCGGGCGGTGGAGGAAGGCATCCTGGACACCTCCGCCCTCTCGCACGTCGGCACGCGCGGCCCGCTGTACGGCAAGCAGGACCTGGACGACGACGCGAAGATGGGCTTCGGCATCGTGACGTCGGCGGACGTGATGCGGCGCGGTGTCGACGAGGTCGCCGACCAGCTCCGCCAGCGCATCGGCGACCGCCCGCTCTACATCTCCATCGACATCGACTGCCTCGACCCGGCGTTCGCCCCCGGCACGGGCACGCCCGAGGCCGGCGGCATGACATCGCGCGAACTGCTGGAGATCCTGCGGGGCCTGGCGTCCTGCAACCTGGTCTCGGCGGACGTCGTGGAAGTCGCCCCCGCGTACGATCACGCCGAGATCACGTCGGTCGCGGCGTCGCACACGGCGTACGAACTGACGACGATCATGTCCCGCCAGATCGCACAGAAGAAGCAGGAAAAGGCAGCGAAGTGACCCACGACCACGACCTGGTGCTGAAGCCGACCACCGCTCAGACGGAGGCCGCGCTCAATCCGCCCCCCGGCCGCAACGGCGGAGACCTGGTCGTGGAGACCCTGGCCGGCCTCGGCACGACGACGGTCTTCGGCCTGCCCGGCCAGCACGCCCTGGGCATGTTCGACGCCCTGCGCCGCTCGGACCTCCGGTACATCGGCCTCCGGGTGGAGAACAACGCGGGTTTCGCGGCGGACGCGTACGGCAGGATGACGGGCGAGGCGGCGCCACTGCTGCTGTCGACGGGCCCGGGCGCGCTGACGTCACTGGCGGCGCTCCAGGAGGCGGCGGCGGCCTCGGCCCCGGTACTCGCGATCAGCAGCCAGATCCCAACTGCCGGACTGGGCGGCGGCCGACACGGCTACCTCCACGAACTCCCGGACCAGCAGGCGTCGTTCAGGGGTGTGGTCAAGTCGGTCCACACGGTCCGTACGCAGTCCCAGATCCCCTCGGCGATCGCCGACGCCTGGAAGTCGGCGCTCACGGCCCCGCACGGCCCGGTGTGGGTGGAGATCCCGCAGGACGTACTGATGGCGGAAACCCCGATTCCCGTGGTGACGGTCGGCGACGCCTTCCCCGAGGAACTGCTCCCGCGCCCCGAACTGACGGCGCTGGCAGCCCACTTGCTGTCGAACGCCGAGCGCCCGGCGATCATCGCGGGCGGCGGAGTCGTACGGTCGGACGCGTCGGGCAAGCTGAGGGCGCTGGCGGAGCGTCTCCAGGCGCCGGTGGTGACGACGTACGGCGGAAAGGGCGCGTTCCCGTGGACGCACCCGCTCTCGCTCCAGTCCTGGCTGGAGGACCGGCACATGACCGACTTCCTGGAGGACGCGGACGTGTTGTTGGTGGTCGGCTCGGGCCTGGGCGAACTCTCCTCCAACTACCACACGTTCAAGCCGCGCGGCCGGGTCATCCAAGTCGAGGCGGACCTGGGCAAGTTGGAGTCCAACCACCCGGCGCTGGGCATCCACGCGGACGCACGGTTGGCGCTGCAGGCGCTGCTGGAGACGGTGCCGACGGCGAGGGAGGACGAGACGGCGGGGGACCGGGTCCGAGGGGTGCTGGACCGGGTGCGGGAGCGCCTCGATGTGCAGCAACTCGATCTGGAACAGGGCATCTTGGGCTCGATCCGGGCGGCGCTTCCCTCCCGTTCCCCCTCCTTCTGGGACATGACGATCCTGTCCTACTGGGCATGGTCGGCCTTCGACCCGCGCGGCGCCAACACCATGCACTCGGCCCAGGGCGCGGGCGGCCTCGGCTACGCCTTCCCGGCGGCCCTGGGAGCGGCGGTGGCCGACCCGACGTACCCGGTCCTCGCGGTCTCGGGCGACGGGGGTGCGTTGTACGGCATCGCGGAACTGGCGACGGCCCGGCAGTACGACCTGAACGTGACGTGGCTGATCGTCGACGACGGGGGTTACGGCATCCTGCGCGAGTACATGACGGACGCGTTCGGAGCGGCTACGGGGACGGAGCTGGCGCGACCGGATTTCGTGGCGCTGGCGGAGTCGTTCGGGGTGCCGGGGGTGCGGACGTCGGCGGAGACGCTGGAGACGGACCTCGCGAAGGCGCTGGGGGAGCCGGGGCCGTCGGTGGTGGTGCTTCCGGTGGTGCTGCGGATGTTCGCTGCGACGCATTTGGGGTGACGGGCAGGCGCTACCGGGCGCTGGATGCCAGGTCGGAGGGCCCGTCGAACATCGCACGCGCGAGCGCGGCCATCGCCTAGGAGTCTTCGCTCAGGGGGGTCGAGAAGGACAGCGAAATGCCTCGCACCATGCGATCGAGCGCCACTTCTTCCAGGGTGCGCCCTTCCAAGAGCGCCAAGGTACGTAAGACTTGGGCTTCGCTTCCTGGGAACCCGACGGTGACGGTCACGGGGCATCTCCTCGGGTGCGCTGTCCGGTGTGATGTGTGTGTGGTGGGGGGCGATTCTGGCACGCCCGTCGCACGGGCGGCGCTCATCGCGGAAGCGCCAGTTCCACCCATGTCGCCTTTCCGATGCCGTGCCGGCGGGGGCAGCAGCCCCAGCGTTCCGCGAGGGCCTGTACGAGGGTGAGGCCGCGGCCGCCCTCGTCCTCGGGGCTGGCTTGTCGGGGCGCGGGCCGACGGGTGTTCGCGTCGGCGACCTCCACGCGCAGGCGTCCGTCGTACGTGGCGAAGCGCAGGCCGATCTCCCGGCCGGGCGGGGTGGAGGCGTGCCGCAGGGAGTTGGTGACCAGCTCTGAGAGCAACAGTTCCGCCGTTTCGGCCACTTCGCCGTCGATCTTCCAGTCGGAGAGCTGGGTGCGGAGCAGTTCGCGGGCTCGGGGGGCGCTGCGCGGGGTGTGGGGGAGCTGCCAGGTGGCTTCGGTGGCAGGGGAGTTGGGGGTGCTTTCGGGCATGAGGTCCCTCGCTTCCTCAAGTGCGATGCGTGTGCATCACCTCGCTCTCTGTAGCTTGAGGTGCATCTTGTCGATAGTGCAAGTGAAACACTTAAAGTTCAGTGCACCGTGTCATGGCTGGCTACTGTGGGTGTCTCACAGCTCACGACCAAGGGGTCAGGAATGGCGGTTGAACAGCATCCGACGGTGCGGCGCCGTGTGTTGGGCGCCAATCTGCGGCGGCTGCGGGAGAAACAGGGGCTCCTGCTTGAAGACGCTGCGGAGCACCTGAGTTGCCACGCCGCGAAGGTCAGCCGGATCGAGGCGGGGCGCAGTGGCATCCGCCAACTCGACTTGAGGGTGCTCCTCGACCTCTACGGAATCCGCGACTCCGCTGAACGCGAAGGATGGCTCTCGTTGGCCCGGGAGGCGCGCCGGCAGCGGTGGTGGCGGGCGTTGGAGGATCAACTTCCGCGTGATTTCCTCGACTTGATCGGCCTGGAGGAGGACGTCTCCCGGTGCCGTGGGTTTCAGCCCAGCATCGTCCCCGGTCTGTTCCAGACCGAGGCGTACGCGACCGCGGTCATTCAGGGCGGCCTGGCCGGCTCGTTGACCGAGGAGCAAAAGACCAAGGTCCGGATCCGGCTTGAGCGGCAGAAGGCGTTGACGCGTCAGGAACCGGCCCCTCTGGACGTCTGGATGGTCCTGGGGGAGGCGGCGCTACGGCAGTGCATCGGCGGAGCCGATGTGTTGCGCGACCAGTTGCTACATCTTGCCGAGTTGGCACAGCTTCCGAACGTAACTCTGCAGGTACTACCCTTCACAGCAGGAGCTTGCAAGGGCGGGATGCTCCCCTTCCTGCTCTACAGCTTCCCGGCTCCCGCGGAGTTGGAAGTGGTTCTCCTGGAGAACTTCACGAGCCACGCGTACCTGGAATCAGCCGAGGACACGACGCACTACAACAGCGTCTTCGACCACGTCCGGGCCACAGCGCTGAGTCCACTGGAGTCGGAGTCGGCCATCATGCGGGCGGCTAGGGGGTTGGCCCGCGTCTAAGAAAGAGAGCAGATGCCGTCGTCGCTTGCATCCGAGTGGTTCAAGAGCAGCTACAGCCAGCAGAACGGCGAATGCGTAGAAGTCCGCCTCCGGACGGCCGGTATCGACATCCGAGACTCGAAGAACCTGCCTGGCACTGCCGTTGCTGTCGGGGCCGTGGCATGGCTGTCGTTTCTCGCTGGGGTGGAACGGTTCGCGGTCGAGGGCTCGTAGCCCTGGTTGAAGCGCAGGATTCGCCGCTCCGCGAAGACGCCTGGCGTTGCGGGCGTGAGGACTGTCCTGGTCTGCAGGCTGGCTGACGGAGGGCCCCGACCGACCTCGAGTTCGCCTCGGTGCACTTCCGTCGGTCTCGGCCACGCTGTCGGCTGTCATCAGTCGCGTTGGCCTGCCTGAAGTGCGCTTCCCAAGCCACCAGCTTGGGAAGCTGCGGGCATTTGCGGTTGGTTCGGTTGCTGACCTGGGCGAACGGTCGGGACGCGGCCTCGACGGGCTCGCTGGCTTTCACCGTGATTCCCCGCTGTTCCCCGCTCCAACTGGTGCGCTTATGGTGCGGTCATCGTTGGCGTTCGGGTCGGTCTGGTGGCCCTGCAGGCCAGTGCCTCTGCAAGCGGCTCAGAGGTGCTGCTTGCCCGTGCTGACCAGCTGGCTGATGTCGTCACGAGTCTGCACTCTGAGAGTGTCGAGCTCGACTCTGCTGCTGGCCTTGGGCAGCGTCGTGATGTTGGCAAGCACTTCCTCCGCGGTCCGGCTCAACCTCTCGTCATCCGTGAGCATCTGCACCCGGAACAGGGCCTCCTGGGCGCTGGAGCGCAAGTCGTAGGCTCGGATACGCACCGTGTCGGCATCTTCCGGTGGCGGCTGCTCGTGTTCGCAAAACCAGAGGTGGACCAGGCAGCGGCGATAGTTGATCAACGTGCCGGCGTAAGCGGAGTAGGCGTCGAGTCGCTCCTGTCGGAGCTTCTCGCGTCGAGTGAACTGGTGGCTCCTGTCGGTGGTGCGCTGCTGGAACGCCAGAGTGACCCCCGAACCGAGCAGAGTTCCCAGAACGGCTATGGCGCTGGCGATGATGGTCTCCACACCCCAAGCTGATCACGCGGCGCCAGCTTTGGTGCGCCGTACAGTCAACCCCAATGCCCCAACACGCTTTCCAACTCTGCTGGTCGCCGTTCCTGGTGGTTCAGGGCCGTTCAGATCCTGCGTGCCGCCTTCTGCTGACACGGCTCTGAACGTGCGCGAACTGCCACGGATGAGACTGCCGTTGAGACTGAGCGCCAACATCAGGGGCACCACCACAGTCGCGCGAGCCGCCCACGCGTGCGCTTCTTCGGCTCGCGTCAACCCCTTGTTGGTTGCGCTCCTCGATGCGAATTACGGGCAGGACAGTCGCTGAAATCTCTGCGCTCGGTTACCAAGTCGTCGACGGGTACGAAAGGTCACCTGCGGTTCACGCGGTTGCTGTACCTCGTCGCCGTACTGCTACCTCCCATGAGCAGGGCCACCAGTCCCGCCAGGCTGGGCAGGGCTGCCGGTAGCTGATCTGCGGGAACCTTGATCACGACAGCGACGGCGATCACTACGATCCCCCAGCTCTGGAAGGGGATGACTTTGCGCCGCCTCTTGGGTTGTGCCGCCCTTCCGCCCTTCTGGTCGATCACCCCGGGTTCGGTAGCCTTGGTGTTGGTCACTGGGTCTCCTCTGGACACGATGGCTATGGGCGGCTCCTGGGCAAACAGGCAGCCGCCCTTCTCGCTTCCAGGATGAGCTTCGGGGGCCTAACCGTTTGTCAGCACTTTGCTGACAAGGAGCAGGCAACATACTGGTATGCAGTCACCTTCTGACGAACGCATGCGCAATCTTCTCGTGGCCCTAGCCCACGCAGCCCTGGAGCTGGCAGAGGACGCGGTAGCCGTTGCCGATCCACTGCACGGGCCGTCATACGTCCTCAACTACGGCTCAGGGATGGCCTATCGATCCGCCCGATTGGAAGCACTCGCTTGTGCTGTCCTGCGTCAGGCTGGCATGTCATGGGACGCCATGGCCGGTCGCCGTGAGGTGTCCCGCCAGTCCCTTCACCGGCGCCTTTCCTCACGAAGCGACGAAGAGGCCGAGCATGCACAGAAGTTCGCATGGATGTATGAAGAGAAAATCCCCGGAGAGCTTGAACGCCTACGGGGGGCGGTATCGCGACTGAGCGAGAGTCTCGGGAGCAGCCTGCACGAGGCTCCATCGGTCTGGGAACAACGCCGCAGAACTCCCGGCTGGTGGTGGAAGCCGGAACCAGAGAGCTGAACGGTGCGACGCCGGCGGTTCAGCCCTGATCACCCCAGCTACACCCACGATCCCCTCCACCGCAACCCGCAGAGGCCGACAGGGCTCGGCCTCTGCGGGTTGCGGTGGTAGATCCCGGTCACGTCCGCTGGAGTGGTGTATTGACGGCCACTCGGTGATCTCGTTTTTGAGGCTATGCGGTGAGTTCGGTGGGCAGGGCGGTCTCGTCGTTTTCTGACTCGATCGGGTGGAGGCGGGCCTTGGCCAGCAGGTCGAGTCCCATGTAGCGGCGGGCTTCGGTCCATTCGTCGTTCTGCTCGGCCAGCACCGCGCCGACCAGCCGGATCAGGGCGGTGCGGTCGGGGAAGATCCCGACCACGTCGGTGCGGCGGCGGATCTCCTTGTTCAGGCGTTCCTGCGGGTTGTTCGACCAGATCTGCCGCCAGATCTCGCGCGGGAACGCGGTGAACGCCAGCAGTTCGTGCTGGGCGGCGTCCAAGTGGGCTGCGGCCTTGGGGAACTTGGCTTCCAATGCGTCCAGGACGTGCCGCATCTGGGCCTGGACAGCATTGCTGTCGGGCTGTTCGAAGACGGTCCGCAGCAGCGTGGCCACCCACGGCTGGGCCGATTTCGGGACCTGGCAGAGCAGATTTCGGGCGTAATGCGTGCGGCATCGCTGCCACGAAGCCCCGGGCAGGACCGCACCGATCGCGTTCACCAGGCCGGTGTGCGCGTCGGAGACGACCAGCTGAACCCCGGACAGGCCGCGGGCGGTCAGCGAGCGCAGGAAGGCGAGCCAGCCGGCGCCGTCCTCGCAGGTGGCGATGTCGATGCCGAGGATCTCGCGGTGCCCGTCGGCGTTCACGCCGACCGCGATCAGCGCGTGGACGTTGATGATCCGGCCGCCCTCGCGGACCTTCTGGGTCAGTGCGTCGACCCAGACGAACGCATAAGGCCCGGCGTCGAGCGGCCGGTTGCGGAACGCGGCGACCTGCTCGTCCAGGTGCTTGGCCATCGCACTGACCTGGGACTTCGACAGCTGGGTGACCCCGAGGGACTCGGCGAGCTTCTCGACCCGGCGCGTGGAGACGCCCAGCAGATAGGCGGTCGCGACCACCGAGATCAGGGCCTGCTCGGCCCGGCGGCGGCGTTCCAGGAGCCAGTGCGGGAAGTAACTGCCTTGCCGCAGTTTGGGGACGGCCAGTTCGACGGTGCCGGCCCTCGTGTCCCACTCGCGTGGGCGGTAGCCGTTGCGGTGGTTGACGCGTTCGTCGCTGACCTGCCCGTATTCGGCATTGCAGAGGGCGTCGGCCTCCGCGGACATGAGTGCGTCGGCGAACGTCTTGACCATCGCGCGCAGCAGATCGGGACTCGCCGCGGCGAGATTGTCCTCGGCGAGGGCGTGCAGGGGCAGACTGTCAGGTGCGGTCATCGTGCTGATCTCCTTCGAGGCTTCGACACTTCGAAGATCAGCCGGTGGCCGTTCATCTATGCGGGCATCAGCCAGAAGCCGGAGCAAACCCCCGGATCAGGTCGAACCCGTACACCACTTCCCTGGACGCAACCGGCATCTCTGCCGGAGGGGTCGGCTAGGTTGCGGGGATGACTGCCAGGGATCCGCTTGTGCCAGCCCTCGCCGGGCTGGTCGTCGACGTCGCTTGGTTCCTTGAGCGCTGCGGTGACGACGAAGTCAATCCCGACTCTGCTGTGAAGATGATGGAAGGGGTAGGCGGAGAACTGTTGCGACTGCCTCTAGACCAGTGTCCGATCCCGGTAGATGCCTGACAGTTCGATCCCAGCTGATGGTTGACGGTGGCCGTGATCGGCTTTGCTGTGCGCGTCGTTGCGGCGTGTGGCGGGAGGCCGGGATTGGCTCTGGTGGAGTTGTCGGTTGTCGAGCAGAGATACCGGGCGGTGCTGGCGGGCGCGGGGTGACCGAGGTGGCTGCGTCGCTCGGGGTGTCGCGGCAGACGGTGAGCGGGTGGAAGTCGCGCTATGAGGCCTCGGGCCTGGCGGGACTGGCGGACCGTTCGCGTAGGCCTGCGTCGTGTCCGCATCAGGCGTCTGGCGAGGTGGAGGCGGCCGTGTGCGAGCTGCGGCGTAAGCATCCGATGTGGGGTCTGCGGCGGATCGCTCATGTGCTGGAGCGGTCCGGGGCGGTGACGTCGGTGCCGTCGCGGATGACGGTGTATCGGATCCAGTCCGTCATGGGCTCGTGGAGCCGGGGTGCGGCGCCGGAAGCGGTCGGACTGCAAGCGCTGGCAGCGGGATGCGCCGATGCAGTTGTGGCAGATGGACATCCTCGGCGGGGTGATGCTCGCGCGGGCACTCAGGCTCGATTCCTACTTGTTTGATAATATCGGTCCCATGGGCGAGATTCCGTACAGCGTCGGCGAGGGGCCGGCCACCAGGGTCAGCCTCTCCCTTCCCGAGGGGACGGCGGAGGCGATCCGTCGGCGGGTCGGCAAGCGTGAGTTCTCCGCGTTCATCACCTCAGCGGTCGAGCGTGAGCTGCGCGGCCAGATCCTGGACGAGTACCTGGCCGACTACGAACGGCGCCAGGGACCGATCTCCGAGCAGGAGCAGGAGCGGGCACGCCAGGTCTTCGACGAGGTGTTCGCCGAGGAGGGGCAGTGGCCCGCCGCAAGGTGAGCCACGAAGGCACCCTCGTACTCGACTGTGAGGGCCTGGCGAAGTTCGTCAGTGATCATGAGCCTGTCGTCGCCCTTGTCGCGGAAGCCCGCAGGCGGGGCATGGAAGTCGTCATCGGCGCGCTCACCATCATCGAAGCGGTGCATCGCCGGACCGACAAGGCGCGGCTCGCCTGGGTCCTGTCCGGTGTGCGGATCGTGCACGTCGGTGACGAGGAGGCCAAGGCTGCCTCGGCCATGCTGATCAATGCTGGGCTTCATGGCCACAAACACGCCATCGACGCCGCCGTGGCCGAGATGGCGCTGCGGCAGCGCCGTCCGGTCGTCATGCTCACCTCGGACACTGACGACATGGCGAAGCTCTGTGGCGACAGGGTGCGTCTCGTCGCCGTTTAGCCGACGCCGGAGCCGACGGCGAGCAGCTCAGGGCGCGGCTCGGTCGTCCGCGCAGCCGTCATAGGGCCACTATCCGGCCTCGGTCGACGAGTTGAGGTCATTCGTCTGCCCGTCTGCCCGTCTGCTCGTCCCCTTCGGCGTGCGCACTCGGGGGATGCCGGGGTGCGGCGTGGCGTACGAGCCGGTTGACTCGCGCACGTACCGGCGTACACGCGTACCCGTGGGAATCCTGGGTCCGATCGTGGTCGACCGGCCCATGGACTGTCGGCCAGGCCGTCAAGATCAGTGCAAGCCCTTTCGCTTCCCGCTTGGGGTGGTGAATGGACTGTGCCGGACGAATATGGCGCCGCTGTACGAAAGTTGACCGTGCGCTACCTGTGGGCTCTGAGCTGCCAGTACGCCGCAGAGCTGACGTACCAGCCGACCGGTTTGGCCCGTTCGGTGCTCACGCTCCGCAGATTGGCTCGTTACTGTCAGTGCTGCTTTGGCCTTGGGTAACTCATACTGAGTCCGCGCAACAACGGGGGCTCTTGTTACGTCCTGAACCGCAACGCAACGCAGGAAACGCGGCGCCACTGACCAGGCGCCGCCGAGGTTCACGCGGCCATCGCGTTCACTCACGCCACTTTGTGGCCGACGTGTGCCCACGATGCCCTGGGAGGGGAAACAGTATGAGGAACTCACGCCTGAGAGCGCTCTCCGGTGTCCTTGCCGCCGGCGCGCTCATCGCCGGTCTGTCCGGTTCGACGGCGCAGGCATCGGAGAACGCCGTGACCGCGGCCCCGGCGGAGATCGGTATCCGGTTCAACCCGGACGGCGATGCCGGGCAGTGCGGTGGCCTGTCGGGGCAGCAGTGGGGCGTCGACCCGGACTTCACCCGGGCGATCCGGTTCGACACCGACAACCGTTCGGGCGGCTGTCAGTTGTCCTTCGGCATCTTCGACCCGAACAACACGCTCTCGGGCGCGTCCATCACCTACGGCTTCCGGGCCAGTGCCGGTGGCGACGCGGGGCAGTGCGGAAACCCGGGCACGTACCAGATGCCGATCCAGCGGTTCCGGACCTTCGGGTCCCAGGTCCGGGTCGACACCGACAATCGGCCGGGCTTCTGCAACCTCACCTTCACCGTCTCGGGCCGCTCCGACGTCATCCTCGAAGTGAGGTACTTCGCGGACGGTGACGGCAGTCAGTGCCTGAACTCCCTGCCCTCGGACCAGAACCACACGGCGTTCGCGGGCTCACCGGTGACCATCGGCATCGACACCGACGGGCGCTCCGGCGGCTGCCAGATGCAGCTGCGGCTGCAGAAGGTCTAGCCCCGTCAGGTCTCAGCGCTCCGGCCGCTCACCACTGTGCGCGTCGGCACAGGCGCGGCGGTAGCGGGTGTGCCCGGATTTCCGGGCACACCCGCACTGTCATTCCTGCCCGACCGCAGCACAGGCCGGTTCAGCCAACGTCACCGCGCAACAGGTCCCCCAGCTTCAGTGCTGCCGGAAGCGGTGTGGCGGGCAGCGCCAGATGGACCGTCCGGCGCAGGGCCGGGTCGGCCACGCGGCACAGGGCCAGCTCGGCCGGGATCGCCCAGGTGGCCAGGGACGGGACCAGGGCCACGCCCAGGCCGGCGGCGACGTAGCCGAACTTGCCGGTCCACTCCGCGATTCTGATGATCTTGCGTGGGGCGAAGCCGGCCCGGGCGCAGGCGTCGGCGAGCATGGTCGGGCGGTCGCCGTACGCGTCCTGGAGCCAGGCCTCCTCGCGCAGGTCGCGCAGGTCGATCGACCCGGCTTCGGCCAGGGGGTGTTCGCGGTGGAGGGCCACGAACAGCTCGTCCTCCAGCAGTACGGTCGTCGTGGTGCCGTCGGCCGAGGGGAGGCCCGACGGGTAGTCGCTGACCACGGCCAGGTCGAGCGCGCCCGCCGCGAGGCGCTCCATCAGCATGGCGCTCCGGCCCTCCACGGCGACGATCTCCACGTCCGGTCTGGCCCGTCTGAACTCCCGCAGGGCGGCCGGTACCAGTGAGATGTTGGCGGTCGCGAAAGCTCCGACGCGGAGCATGCCGCCGTGGCCCGCGTGGATCACGGTCAGCTCCTGCTCCGCCCGCGACAGGCGTTCCAGTACGTCCACGGCGTGGCGGTGCAGCGCATGGCCGGCCGGGTTCAGGCGTACTCCCCGAGGGAGCCGTTCGAACAGCGGGCCGCCTGCCTGCTGTTCGAGGGTGGCGATCCGCCGGGACACCGCCGACTGCGTGTAGTTGAGCTGGATCGCCGCAGCGGTGAACGACCCCGTGTCGGCCACGGTCACCAGCAGACGCAGTGCGTCGGTCTCGAACACATTCCCCTCCACTCGCATTCCTTCAGTGCATGGGTTCCATGCAATCCAGTCGCTGGTGGAATGTCCAGCCTCTTCGTAACGTCTCTTGATGTCGCCGATCCGCAACCCGCGACCCGCACCTCGCCATCCGCAACCCGAGGGGGAACCGTGATCGCTCTGCCCGAGATGCTCACCGATCTTGAGGAACTCGTCCTCTGCGAGTCCTTCTCCGCCGACCATGCCGCCGTGGCCCGCAGCGCCCAGGTGGTCGGCGCCCTCGGCGCGCGGCTGTTGGGCGCGGTCCCGGAGACGATCGTGGTCGACGGTGTGACCCATCTGCGGTGGACCTTCGGCACACCGCGTGTCCTGCTGGTGGGTCACCACGACACGGTGTGGCCCGGGGGTTCGCTGGAGACCCACCCCTGGTCGGTGGCCGACGGGATCGCCCGTGGACCCGGGGTCCTGGACATGAAGGCCGGGCTGGTGCAGATGTTCCACGCGCTGGCGTCGCTGCCGTCCAGGGACGGTGTGTGCGTGCTGGTCACCGGGGACGAGGAGGTCGGTTCCCCCACCTCCCGGGAACTGATCGAGGAGGCGGCGCGCGGTCTCGCCGCCGCCTTTGTGCTGGAGGCGTCCGCGGACGAGACGGGCGCACTCAAGACCGCCCGCAAGGGCACCTCACGGTACGAGGTCGTGGTGCACGGCAAGGCCGCCCACGCGGGACTGGAACCGCACCGGGGGATCAACGCCGCGGTCGAGGCCGCTCACCAGGTGCTGGCCATCGTCGGTCTCGGGGCCTCGCTCGGTGCCGGCGGAGTCGTCGGTGGAACCCCTTCGGTGCTGGGAGCCCCGACCGTCACGCCCACCCTGCTGTCGGCCGGCAGCACGCTCAACACCGTGCCCGCGCAGGCGAGGATCGCGGTGGACGTACGCGTACCGACCCTGGCGGCGCAGGACCGTACCGACGAGCTCATGCGCGGGCTCACCGCCCGGACACCGGGCGCCCGGCTGACCGTACTGGGCGGGAGGAAACGGCCGCCCATGGAGCCCGGTTCCTCCGCCGGACTGTTCGCCCTGGCCTCCCGCATCGCGTCGGACCTGGGCCAGGAACCGCTGCACGGGGTCGCCGTCGGCGGCGCCTCGGACGGCAACTACACGGCTGCCGTGGGCTGTCCGACACTGGACGGTCTGGGCGGCGTCGGCAGGGGCGCCCATGCGGACACCGAGCATGTCATGATCGCAACGATGGTGCCCCGTACCCGACTGCTAGCTGAACTCGTCGCCCGGACAAGGCAGTAGCTCGCCCGATCCCCGTCACTCCTTCGTGAAGCAGAGGCCCATGACCACACCCGTGCCCCCGTCGCCCGAGGCCGCCGCGCTTGCCGTACGTCACCAACTCGGCGCGCTTGAGGGCTCGTTCGCTCCCAAGCGGCTCGGCGTACCGATGTTCCTCGTCTACCTCCACGCGGTCTTCGTTCTCTCGGCGTTCTTTCTGGTTCCCGGGGTGCTGTTCTTCTGGTGGCTGCGGCGCTTCCCCAACTTCAGCAGGAAGCAGGCCGCCAAGCGCCTCCATCTGTTCGAGCACGGGATGATCGTGCAACCGCAGTCCGGGGACGGCATGACCGCCTTCCGCTGGGACTCCGCGAGGGTGTACCAGGACATCACCCAGCTGATCGTCAACGGTTCCCCCACCCCCGCCAAGTACGTCTACTCCGTGGTCGCCCCGAGCTTCGGTGGTGCCGAGGTCACCGAGTTCTACGAGAGACCTGAGACGTGGGGTCCCTGGATGCAGGAGGCGGTACTCCGTGCCCAGGGGCAGAAGGTCATGGAAGCGGTGCTGGAGGGCGGGACGGTCGACTTCGGCGCTCTCTCGGTCTCCGGCAACGGCGTGACCGGTACCGGGAAACGTGTTCTTCCGTGGTCCGAGGTCCAGGAGATCGACGTCAGGGGCGGTCGCGTCTACGTCAGGAAGGCCGGCGAGTCCGGTCCTCCCTGGTCCAACGTCGCGGTCAGTGGCGTCGCGAATCTCCATCTCTTCCTGGCTATCGCCGCGAATCTCCGCCGGAAATAGCAGATGCCCTGAACTCCCTTAAAATCACGGGGAGTTCAGGGCAGGGCAGAACGTGCGCCCGCTGCCGGACCTGCTACCAGATCGCCTCGACCCACTCCGGGTGGTCGATGAACGGGTTCCGGTTGCCCTGGTAGTTGGTGTAGATGAGGTCGTTGCGGCGCTCCTCGAAGGCGTTGGGCGGGTCCGCCTCGTTCCACGCCTTCAGGACGGCGAGCTTGCCCATGTACGGGTTGCTGCCGTTGCCGACCTTCTCGTTGGGCTCCAGGTCGGCCCAGCCGTCGTCACCCTCGTAGCGCACGGCCATGTAGAGGATCATGCGGGCCACGTCGCCCCGGTCCGCGGCGCGCGGCGCGAACGAGTCGGAGTCGACGGTGCTGCCGCCGCCGTTGGTGACCGTGCTGCCGCCGTTGTCGAAGTCCAGGTTGCCGCGGGTGCTGTTGACCTGGACGTCGCAGGCGCGCAGGTGGTGCAGGTCGGTGCCGGGGCCGATCGCCTCGCCGAAGTCGCCGTGGGACTTGGCCCACGTGTGCTCGCGGTTCCAGTCGCCGACGTCACCGCCGTTGAGGGTCTTGCTGCGCGAGACGCCGCTGTACAGCAGGATCACGTTGCTGCTGTTGTTCGGGTCCTGGTCGGTGACCTTGAGCGCGTTCCAGACCGCGGAGTACGAGATCTTCGTCTGGCTGCTGATGATGGTGTGCAGCGAGGACTTGAGGCTCGTACCCGTCTTGCCGACCGCGTTCTTGTAGTACGTGGCGTCGTACGCGGTCGTGGTCGCGCCGGCCGGGGTGGCGGTCATCGTGGGGATGGCGAGGGCCGCCAGGACGGTCGACGTGGCGAGCGCCACGGTCTTCCAACGGCGGGTGCGTATCAGCGTCGCGGGCATCGGGGGTGTCCGTTCTACGCGTGTCGAATGGGGGAGACATCCGGGAGCGTGACATGGACATGCGTTTCAGGCAATGAACTGCGCGTGTCTGTTGGGTGACTTAAACCGGCAACTTGGTTGATTTCGGCGTGATTTGACGCGCGTAGAGCCAAGAGGAGGCCATGAGGTGGTCTGGAAACGGGCGTGGCCCCCGACCGGCGTTCCGCGTTCCGGTCGGGGGCCACTCGGTGTCAACCGGTGCCGGTCGGGCTCAGCTGACGTCCGACGCGTCCAGACGGTAGATCGTCGACGTGGACTGTGTGCTCGATGTGCTCGAACCGCTCTCCTCCGCCGTCGAGTCGGATGAGCCGGACGAGTTGGCGGACTCCGTCGCCGCGCTGCTGCTGTACTCGCTCTCCTTGACCGCCGTGCCGTACTTCTGCACCCAGGTGGTGAGTTCCTGGTCGCCGCCACCCATACCGCCGCCCATGCCACCGCCGAGCTGGATGTAGTGCAGCTCGCCCTTCTTCACCAACTCCTTGAGCCTGGCCAAGGTCATCGCCTTGTCCTGACCGGTGAAGCCGAACATCGAGATGACGGGCTTGCCGGTGCTGAGGATCATCTGGCCGGCGCCCTGCGAGTTGGACACCGCGAGCAGCCACTTGGCGCCGTCCTGGTGCTTCTCCAGGTACGAGATCAGCTCGTTGCTGACGCTGCCGCCCATACCGCCGCCACCGCCCATACCGCCGCCACCGCCCATACCGCCACCGGGGCCGCCGCTCGTGCCGCCGTTGCCGCCGGGAGCCGTACCGGTCCCACCGTTCTGGCCGGTGGTCCCGCCGCCGGGAGCCGTGCCGCCGCCCGGGAACCCTCCGTTCGTGCCGCCGGGTGCGCCGCCGCCCTGCGGGAGCTCACCGTTGCCGCCACCCGGCTGCATCTGGCCGTTACCGCCGCCGGGGAGTTCCCCGCTCGCCTGGCCGCCTTGCTGCGTACCGCCCTGCCCGGCCCCGGGGCCGCCGCCGTTGCCGCCGAAGCCGCCCCGGCCTCCGCCGCCGGGACCGCCCATACCGCCGCCGCTCGACGGACCCGCGGTCGGGTTGACGCCGCTCATGCCGCCGCCGCTGGAGGAGAAGGCGGGCGAGACGGCGTAGGCCGTCGGACCCGCGAGGGCCGCCACTGTCGCCGCGACAACGGAGGCGCCCAGCAGCCGGACCCTCGTACCGGAGCTCGCGGTCCGCAGGACGAACAGGCCCGCGATCGCGAGGAGCATGAGTACGGCGACCGTCGGCCACAGCCAGGTGTTCCAGCCGGTTGCCCGGCGCAGCACCACGATCGCCCAGACACCGGTGACCGCGAGGCCGGCCGGCAGGACCCAGGACCAGCGGGCGTCACCGCTGCGGAAGGCGCGCCACAGCATGACACCGCCGGCGCCGGTCAGCGCCGCGATGCCGGGGGCGAGCGCGGTTGTGTAGTACGGGTGCATGGTGCCCTCGGCCATGGCGAAGGTCACGTAGTGCAGCGCCAGCCAGCCGCCCCACAGGACGAGCGCGGCGCGCGTCACGTCGGTGCGCGGGGCCCGTCCGCACAGCACCAGGCCGGCGGCGAGCGCGAGGAACGCGAAGGGGATCAGCCAGGAGATCTGGCCGCCGAGAACGTCGTTGAACATCCGGCCGATGCCCGCGGTGCCGGCGAAGGTGCCGCCCCCGCCTCCGCCGCCTCCGCCGTTGCCCTCGCCGCCGAGGACGCGGCCGAGGCCGTTGTAGCCCATGATCAGGTTCCAGGCGGAGCCGTCGGTCGAGCCGCCGATGTACGGGCGGTCGTCGGCCGGGACGAGCGAGACCGCCGTGGCCCACCAGAAACTGGAGACGGCCAGGGCGACCGCGGCCAGGGCCAGGTTGACGACCTTCTTCTTCCAGCCGAGCTTGGACGCGTACACGTACACGGCGAAGACGGCGGGCAGGGCGATGTAGCCCTGGAGCATCTTGGTGTTGAAGGCGAGCCCGAAGAGGACCGCGGAGCCGATGAGCGACAGCAGCTTGTCGTTGTGCACCGCGCGCAGGGCGAGGGCCGCACCGCCGACCATCAGCAGGACGAGGATGGTGTCGGGGTTGTTGTCGCGGTTGATCGCGACGGTGATCGGGGTGAGCGCGAGGACGAGCGCGGCGATCGTGGCGGCCACGTGCCCGAAGACCCGCTTCACGGAGGAGTGCAGGATCCAGATCGTGCCGACGCCGGCCGCGACCTCGGGCACCATCATCTGCCAGGTCCCGAAGCCGAAGACACGGCACGACAGGCCCATGAGCATCATCGCGAACGGTGGCTTGTCGACGGTGATGAAGTTGCCCGCGTCGAGCGAGCCGAAGAACCAGGCCTTCCAGCTCTGTGTACCGCTGTAGATCGCCGCGCTGTAGAAGCTGTTGAGGCTGGAGGAGGAGAGGTTCCAGGAGTACAGGACCCCGGCCAGCAACATGATCGCGAGCAGCGCGGGCAGCGACCAGCGCGGCGCCTTCTCGGGCGTGCCTGAAGCTGCGGGGGCCGGTGGAGCCTCGGGGGCCGCGGGATCGGCGGCGGCGGGGGTCTCCGGGGCGTGGGGGTTCGGGTCGGTGGCAGATGTCACCATCGAATCGTCCGGACGGGGGGTGGGTGCGCGCTGTGGCGCGACTGGGGGCCAGCTGTGAATCAGGGCAACAGTGCGTTACGCGCGGCACGGGCTTCCCCCAAGCAGGCCTCCCCGCAAGCCTCCGTATGGGCCTCCAACAAATTCTCGAAAAAAAGTGCGACCGACGTACAACCATTCGCATGTACATGTGAGTCAGAAGAACACCAGCGTGCCGGGGGCGCGTTGATGTCCTTCACGGGGATGGGAAACCTCCATGACTCACCACATATCCAGATTCGCGCGCACCCGCGTACTCGGCGGCGCCGCCGTCTGCGCCGCGATCGTGCTGTCGCTCGTGGCCACCGCCACGCCCGCCAGTGCGGCTGCGGCGGCAGTCAGTTGTACGTCCGCCAAGCCGGCCCTCGCCACCAAGCTGAAGCGGGACATCACCACGGCCCTCTCCGGACGTCGAGGCTCCATCAGCGTCGGTGTCTTCGACCGGTCCACGAAGACGACCTGTGTGTACCGGGCGCAGACCGCCTACGACTCCGCGAGCGTCGTCAAGGTGACCGTTCTGGCGACGCTGCTCTGGGACGCCCAGAAGACCCAGCGCGCCCTGACGGCCACCGAGAAGAGTCTCGCGAAGGCCATGATCACCAAGTCGGACAACGCGTCGACCACGAAGCTGTGGAACCAGCTGGGCCTGACGAAGATCAAGGCCTTCGTCGCGGCCGCCGGCATGACGCAGACCAAACCCGGTGCGAACGGCTACTGGGGTCTCACCCAGATCACCGCCCGCGACGAGCAGAAGCTCCTTGCGCTCACCACCATCACCAACACGATCCTGACCGACAACTCCCGTGCGTACATACAGCTGTTGATGAGCCAGGTCATCGCTTCCCAGCGCTGGGGCACACCGAAGGGCGCGCCCTCGGGTGTCTCGGTCCACGTCAAGAACGGCTGGCTGGAACGCGCGACGAACGGCTGGCGCGTGCACAGCGTCGGCACGTTCAATGGCGGCGGCCACGACTACATGATCACGGTGCTCACGCAGGGCAACAGCACCTGGAACTACGGCATCGCGACCATCGAGGGTGTCGCCAAGGTCGTCCACCGGGACCTCGCCGCGAGCTGATCGCCGCCAGATCTCCGGCCGACCGCGAGCCGACTTCACCGCAGCGCCTCCCGGCCGTCACCGACCCGATCTACGGTGACGGCCATGCGCCTGCGACCTCTGCGAACCCTGCTCACCACCGTCACCGCCTGCCTGGCGGCGGCCGGCTGTCTGACCGCTGCCGGTCCGGCGAACGCCAACTCCCTTGCGCGTGACGCCGGTTCCGTCGGTGCCGCCGCCGGCAACGCCTGTTCCCCCACCGTCTCCCTCGCCCGCTTCTCCGACGCGCTCGACAAGACGACGTACGACGGCACCTTCGTCGGCAACCTCTCCGCGCTCGCCGTGGACCGCGACGGCGACCTCGCCGCCCTCTCCGACCGCTCGTCCCTGTTCACCCTGGACCGGCGGACCCTGAGCCCGACGAGCGTCGTCCCCCTCGCCGACGAGACCGGCGCCGCGCTCGACTCCGAGGGCCTGGTCGTCGACCGGGACGGCACCCGCCTCGTCACCTCCGAGACCGAACCCTCCGTACGCCGCTACTCCCGCGACGGACGCATCCTCGACCGTCTCCCGGTGCCGGACGCGCTCAGGGTCACCCCGGCCGGTCGCGCCACCGCCAACCAGACCTTCGAGGGGCTCACCCTCCTCCCCGGCGGCCGTACGCTCCTCGCCTCCATGGAGTACGCGATCTCCGGCGACTCCACGGGCATCGTCCGCTGGCAGACCTGGGAGCGGAAGGGCGGCCACTCCAGCCCCTTCGTCCTCGGCGCCCAGTACGCCTACCGGACCGACACCGACCTCGGCGTCCCCGAGGTCGCGGCCACCCCCGACGGACGCCTCCTCGTCCTGGAGCGCGGTTTCACCGCCGGCGTCGGCAACACCGTCCGCCTCTACCTGGCCGACCCGCGCCGCGCCACCGACACGAGCGGCGTCGAGAACCTCACCGGGCAGGGCGGCGTACGCCTGGTCAGGAAGACCCTCCTCGCCGACATCGTGAACTGCCCGTCACTGGGAGCGACCGCCAAGCAGCCCCAGCCCAACCCCCTCCTCGACAACATCGAGGGCATGGTCGTCACCGGCCGTACCCACGGGGGCCTGCGTGTCCTGCTGGTCAGCGACGACAACCAGAACGCCGTACAGACGACCCGCCTCTACTTCCTGCGGGTCCGGACGCCGTAGCCAGGCGTAGCCGGAGTTGTTGCGGAGGGATGAAATCCCCTTCCGCCCGTGTTGGTGCTTACCGGCGGAGTGCGGATCTACGGAAGGCGCCGGAGTGGCAGAGCAGCGGGGGCGGAAGCCGGGACACGAACCGGAACAGGTACCGGTACCGGAAGAGGTGGAAGAGGTACCGGTACCTGTATCGGGATGGGCGCGGCGGCTGGTCGGATACGCCTGGCGGTATCCGAAGGACGTCGTGCTGTCCCTGGGCGCGTCCCTCGGCGGTATGGCCCTCATGGCGCTGGTCCCGCTGATCACCAAGGTGATCATCGACGACGTCATCGGCGACAAGAGCCGCTCCATGGCCCCCTGGGCGGGCGCGCTCGTCGTCGCGGCCGTCCTCGTCTACGTCCTCACCTACATCCGCCGCTACTACGGCGGACGGCTCGCCCTCGACGTCCAGTACGACCTGCGGACGGAGATGTTCGAGACGATCACCCGGCTCGACGGGCGCCGCCAGGACGAGCTGTCGACCGGCCAGATCGTCGGGCGGGCCACCAGCGACCTCCAGCTGATCCAGAGCCTCTTCTACATGCTCCCGATGACCCTCGGGAACGTGCTGCTCTTCGTGATCTCCCTGGCGATCATGGCCTGGCTGTCGCTCCCGCTCACCCTGGTCGCCCTCGCCGTCGCCCCCGCCCTCTGGATCATCGCCAAGCGCAGCCGTACGAAGCTCCACCCGGCCACCTGGTACGCGCAGGCCCAGGCCGCCGCCGTCGCCGGTGTCGTGGACGGCGCCGTGACCGGCGTACGCGTGGTGAAGGGGTTCGGGCAGGAGGAGCAGGAGACCGGGAAGCTCCGGGAGGTCGGGCGGCGGCTCTTCGCGGGGCGGCTGCGGACCATCCGGTTCAACTCCGTCTACACCCCGGTACTGCAGGCCGTGCCCGTGCTCGGGCAGGTCGCCATGCTCGCCGTGGGCGGCTGGCTGGCCGTGGGCGGGCACATCACGCTCGGTACGTTCGTCGCCTTCTCCACCTATCTCGCCCAGCTCGTCGGCCCTGTCCGCATGCTCGCCATGGTGCTGACCGTCGGGCAGCAGGCGCGGGCAGGCACCGAGCGCGTCCTGGAGCTCATCGACACCCGGCCCTCCCTCGCCGACGGCCACAAGGACCTGCCCGCCGACGCCCCCGCCACCGTCGAGTTCGACGACGTCTCCTTCGGGTACGACGAGGACCGGCCCGTACTCTCCGGGCTCAGCTTCGAGATCCGGCCCGGCGAGACCCTCGCCGTCGTCGGCTCCTCCGGGTCCGGCAAGTCGACCGTCTCCCTCCTCCTGCCGCGCTTCTACGACGTGACGCGCGGGGCCGTGCTGATCGGCGGGCACGATGTCCGCGAACTGACCCTCGACTCGCTCCGGTCCGCGATCGGGCTCGTCCCCGAGGACTCGTTCCTCTTCTCCGACACCGTCCGCAACAACATCGCGTACGGTCGCCCGGACGCCACCGACGAACAGATCCTCACCGCCGCGCGCGCCGCCCAGGCGGACCGTTTCATCGCCGAGCTGCCGAACGGCTACGACACCAAGGTCGGTGAGCACGGCCTCACCCTCTCCGGCGGCCAGCGGCAGCGCGTCGCGCTCGCCCGCGCGATTCTCACCGACCCCCGGCTCCTCGTCCTCGACGACGCCACCTCCGCCGTGGACGCGCGCGTCGAGCACGAGATCCACGAGGCGCTGAAGCACGTCATGGAGGGCCGGACGACTCTCCTCATCGCCCACCGCCGCTCCACCCTCGGCCTCGCCGACCGCATCGCCGTCCTCGACGGCGGACGCCTCGCCGACCTCGGCACCCACGACGAACTCCAGGCCCGTTCCGCCCTGTACCGGCGGCTGCTGACCGACCCGGACGAGCTGGGCGGCGTCTCACCCGGCCGCGCCCTGCCCTCCTGTCCGCCCGAGGACACCTCCGTACGGGACGAGCTGGACGCCGAGTTCGACGCCGAACGCGGAGTCACGCCCAGGCTGTGGAACGGCGACCGCGAGCCCAAGGACACCGCGTTCGCCGGGATGCCCGCCACGCCCGAACTCCTCGCCCAGGTCGAGGCGTTGCCCCCGGCCGCCGACACCCCGGGCATCGACGAGGCACGCGCGGTCACGCCCGAGGAGTCGTACGGCCTGAAGCGGCTGCTGCGCGGCTTCGGGAAGCCGCTGCTGTTGAGCCTCGGGCTGGTCGCCGTCGACGCCGGGATGGGGCTGCTCCTGCCGATCCTGATCCGGCACGGCATCGACTCGGGTGTCTCCCAACTCGCCCTGGGCGCCGTGTGGGTGGCCGCCGGACTCGCCCTGGTGTCCGTCGTCGTCCAGTGGGCGGCGCAGATCGGCGAGATGCGGATGACGGGCCGGACCGGTGAACGCGTGCTGTACGCACTCCGGTTGAAGATCTTCGCCCAGCTGCAACGCCTCGGACTCGACTACTACGAACGGGAATTGACCGGCCGGATCATGACGAGGATGACGACCGACGTCGACGCCCTCTCCACGTTCCTGCAGACCGGACTGGTCACCGCGTTCGTCTCCGTCGTCACCTTCTTCGGCATCATGGTCGCCCTGCTGGTGATCGACGTACAGCTCGCGCTCGTCGTCTTCGTCACCATCCCGGTGCTGGTCGTCGGCACGTTCTACTTCCGCCGGGCGAGCGTGAAGGCGTACGAACTCGCCCGTGAGCGTGTGTCCGTGGTCAACGCCGACCTCCAGGAGTCGGTGGCCGGACTGCGGATCGTGCAGGCCTTCCGGGGCGAACGGACGGGCGCCGAGCGGTTCGCCGAGGGCAGCGACAGTTATCGCCGGGCCCGGGTGCGCGGGCAGTGGCTGATCTCCGTGTACTTCCCCTTCGTGCAGCTGCTGGCCTCGGTCGCGGCCGCCGCGGTACTGGTCGTGGGAGCGGGGCGGATCGAGAACGGGACGCTGACGGCCGGTGCGCTGGTCGCCTACCTCCTCTACATCGACCTGTTCTTCGCTCCCGTGCAGCAGCTCTCGCAGGTCTTCGACGGGTACCAGCAGGCGACGGTATCGCTCGGCCGTATCCAGGAGCTGCTCCAGGAGCGGACCTCGACCCAGGCCGCCGAGGAGCCGCTGGAGGTGCTCTCCCTGCGCGGGGACATCGCCTTCGAGGACGTGGACTTCGCGTACGGGTCCGGCGACGACGCCGAAGAGGCCCTGAGCGGCGTCCGGTTGACGATTCCGGCCGGGCAGACCGTCGCCTTCGTCGGGGAGACGGGCGCCGGCAAGTCGACGCTCGTGAAGCTGGTCGCCCGCTTCTACGACCCGACCGGCGGCCGGGTCACCGTCGACGGCACCGATCTGCGCGCCCTCGACATCACCTCGTACCGGCATCGCCTCGGGGTCGTGCCGCAGGAGGCGTACCTGTTCCAGGGGACCGTGCGGGACGCCATCGCCTACGGGCGGCCGGACGCCACCGACGCCGAGGTGGAGGCGGCGGCCCGGGCGGTCGGGGCGCACGACATGATCGCCACGCTGGAGGGCGGCTACCTGCACGAGGTCGCCGAGCGCGGACGCAACCTCTCGGCGGGGCAACGCCAGCTGATCGCACTGGCCCGCGCGGAACTGGTCGACCCGGACATCCTGCTTCTCGACGAGGCGACGGCCGCACTGGACCTGGCCACCGAGGCCCAGGTCAACCAGGCCACCGACCGCCTCGCGGGCCGCCGTACGACCCTCGTGGTCGCCCACAGGCTGACCACGGCGGCCCGCGCCGACCGGGTCGTGCTCATGGACCACGGCCGGGTCGCGGAGGACGGCACCCACGAGGAACTGCTCGCCCTGGACGGCCGGTACGCCGAACTGTGGCGGACCTTCGTGGGCGCCCCGGAGCAGGAGGAACCGGTCACCTCGGCCCGCCCCTGAACGCCCCGCCGAAAATCCACGCAACCGTTCGACAGGTGCCGCGCGTCCGTACATCAGTACGGTATTGCGCGGTAACGGGAAACGGGAGGGGAGACGGTGAGCGCTGGTTCGGTACGGCGACGGATCGCGCTCGGGCTGGCCGTGCTGACCGCGTCCGGGATGCTGTCCCTCGCGAGCCCCGGTACGGCCGACGCGGCCTCGGCGGCCTCCGGTGCCACCGCGTGCTCGGGCCGCAAGGTGCGCACGCTGACCTTCTCCACCGGTGAGGTGCGCATCTACCGGCGCAGCGGCTACGTCTGCGCCGTGACCGTGCCCAAGCGGCCGGGCGCCCGTCAGTGGATGTCGGTGAGCGTACGGGCGCGGGGCGGGCGGCCGGTCGTCGACGCGGGGAACTTCTCGAAGCGGGCCGGACCGGTGACCGTGCACGCGGGACGACGGCAGGTGTGGATCGAGGGCGAGGTCGGGCGCGGATCGGTCAGTTCTGGCTGGATTCGGTGCTGAGCCCTTTCCCGAACTCCTTCCCGAACTCCTTCCCGAACCCTATTCTCCGATCCCCGGCCCGAGGGATTCCCCTATGTCCCCTGGTGCGTCGCCAGTTGCTCCGATAGCTTCCGGCGCACAGATGTTTCATAGGGGAGGGTGCATGCGCAAGGCGCTCAGATGGCTGCTCGCGCTGGCCGTGCTCATAGGCACGGCGAGTACGGCGGGGGCGGCGACCGCCGCTTCGCCGGAAGCCATGTCCGGCACCAGGAGCAGTACCAGCACTGCCAGTTCGGACATCAAGGACCAGCTCCTCGCGATACCGGGCATGAGCCTGATCCAGGAGAAGCCGTACACCGGCTACCGGTACTTCGTCCTCAACTACACCCAGCCGATCGACCACCGGCACCCGTCCAAGGGCACGTTCCAGCAGCGCATCACCGTCCTGCACAAGGACGTCTCGCGCCCGACGGTCTTCTTCACCAGCGGGTACTTCGTCAACACGAACCCCGGTCGCAGTGAGCCGACGCGGATCGTCGACGGCAACCAGGTCTCCCTGGAGTACCGCTTCTTCACCCCGTCCCGGCCCGACCCGGCCAACTGGTCCAAGCTGGACATCTGGCAGGCGGCCAGTGACCAGCACCGCGTCTTCACGGCGCTGAAGAAGATCTACGCCAAGAAGTGGCTGTCCACGGGCGGTTCCAAGGGCGGCATGACCGCCACGTACTACGAGCGCTTCTACCCGCGCGACATGGACGGCGTCGTCGCGTACGTCGCCCCCAACGACGTCGTGAACAAGGAGGACTCGGCGTACGACCGGTTCTTCGCCACCGTCGGCACCAAGGAGTGCCGCGACCGGCTGAACGCCGTCCAGCGCGAGGCGCTCGTCCGCCGGGAGCCGCTGGAGAAGAGGTACACGGAGGTCGCCGCCGCCGAGGGCTTCACCTTCACCACCATCGGCAGCCTGGACCGCGCGTACGAGGCCGTCGTCCTCGACTACGTCTGGGGCTTCTGGCAGTACAGCCTGCTCGCCGACTGCGAGTCCATCCCGGCGGACGCGAAGAACGCGACCGACGACGACATCTGGACCTCGATCGACACGATCTCCGGGTTCGTCAACTACACCGACCAGGGCCTGGAGCCGTACACGCCGTACTACTACCAGGCGGGCACCCAACTCGGCGCGCCCACCATCAAGTTCCCGCACATCGAGAAGAAGTACATCCGCTACGGCTACCAGCCGCCGCGCAACTTCGTCCCCCGGGACATCTCGATGAAGTTCCAGCCGCGGGCGATGCGTGACGTCGACAACTGGGTCCAGCACCGTGCCCAGCACATGCTGTTCGTGTACGGGCAGAACGACCCGTGGGGTGCCGAGCCGTTCCGCCTCGGCAAGGGCGCGAAGGACTCGTACGTCTTCACCGCCCCCGGCCTGAACCACGGCGCGAACGTCGCGGGTCTGGTCCCCGAGCAGAAGGCGCTCGCCACGGCCCGCATCCTGGAGTGGGCGGGCGTCGCCTCGACCGCCGTCCGGTCCAACCCGTCGGTGGCCAAGCCGCTGGCGACGTACGACGCCAGGCTCGACAAGCGCGACATCGAGCGGGAGCCCGCCCTGCGGCCGTAACAGCCGTGGAGAGTATGGGTGGTTGATCAAGGTGAGGCCCGGTGGCAGCTGCCACCGGGCCTCAGCCTCGTGATGTCAGATACCGTCCGCCATCAGCCGGTTGACCAGAGCCACCAGCAGGTCCCGGCTGTCGAGCCGCTCCCGGAGGTCGCCCATGACGACCGGGATGCTCGGGTCGAGATCGAGCGCGTCCCGCACCTCGTCCACCGTGCGGTCCCGCAGCCCGTGGAAGCAGTTGACGCCGACCACGAAGGGGACGCCACGGCTCTCGAAGAAGTCGATCGACGCGAAACTGCTCTCCAGCCGCCGGGTGTCCGCGAGGACGACCGCGCCGAGCGCCCCGTGCACCAGGTCGTTCCACATGAACCAGAAGCGTTCCTGGCCCGGAGTGCCGAACAGGTACAGGACGAGTCGGCTGTTCACCGTGATCCGGCCGAAGTCCAGTGCCACGGTCGTCGTGGTCTTCCGCTCGACCCCGTCGAGGTCGTCCACGTCCAGCCCCGCGACGGTCAGCTGCTCCTCGGTGTGCAGGGGCGGGATCTCGCTCACGGAGCCGACCATGGTGGTCTTGCCGACGCCGAAGCCGCCCGCGATCAGTATCTTGACCGCGGCGGGCGCGGTGGGCGTCCCGGCCACGGACACCTGTGACCCGGTCTGTTCGTCAGAGTCTGAGTAGGGCATCCTTCACCGCCTGAAGAAGAGTCATGTCGGGTTCCTGGCCGGCCGCGACCGCGAGCGGCGGCCGGGCCGTCACCCGGTCGAGCGCGATGAGATCGCCGACGAGGATCTTCGTCACCGCCACGGGCAGGTTCAGCCCGGCGGCGACCTCGGCGAGGGCCACCGGCGCACGGCACTGCCGGAGGATCACGCGGTGCTCGGGCTGCAGACCCCGGTCGCTGTGCCGTTCGTGGGGCGCGACGGCGACGATCACCGTGATGAGGGTGAGGTCGTCGCGCACCGAGGCCGTACGTCCATGGGTGATCGTGTACGGCCTGACGAGGCTTTCCTCGGCCTCATCGTCGTCCGGCGACTCGTCCGCCCAGTGGCTCACTCACGCCCCCCGCCCTCCAGCCGCTGGACCCGTACCTCGGTGCCCAGCCGCTGTCCCACCTGCTGGACGAGGGTGTCCATGGCCACGGCCATCACCTCGGCGTCGACCTCCTGGTCCGCCACGACCGCCAGATGCGTGCCCCGGCCGGCCGTGCTGACGAACAGCCACAGCTCGTCGAGCTCGATGATGACCTGGCGTACGGCCCCGCCACCGAAGACCTCGCCCACTCCACGGGCCAGGCTCTGCTGACCGGTGGCGATGGCGGCCAGGCGTTCCGCGTCGACCCGGGCGACGCTGCTGGACTGGCTCACCACCAGCCCGTCGTCGGACAGCACGATGGCGGCCCGGGTGCCCGGAACCTGGTCGACCAGGCGGTCGAGCAGCCAGTCGAGGTCGGAGTTGGTGGCAGTGGTTCGCAGAGTCATCGTCCGTCTTCCTTCCGGGCCCCGTCGGGTCCCGGTGAGGGATTGGTGGGCTGGTGGCTGGGCTGGTGTTCGGCGTCGGGCCTGAGCCGGGCGGCCCTGGACTGGCGCTGGAAAGCACCGACGGTGGCCCCGGATCGGGCACCCGTCCGGCGGGGGAGCGGCTGAGCCGAGGTGCCGGATCCGGCGCGCGGCAGTTCGGTGTCGTACGAGGGGGGAGCCTCCCGGAGTTCGCTGGCGAGACTGGCCTGCCGGACACGCCGGGGCAGGGGGTTCTGGCTTGTGGTGGGAGCCGGCGCGGATGCCTGTGCGGGGGCCGGGCGGGCCGGCGGTGTCGACGGTGCGATCCAGGGGCCGATGAGCGGACGCGCGTACCCCTCCTGGTCGGCGGCGTGCGCGGCGCGCGACCGGGGTACGGCGCGGGTGTCGGTGTCCGCCGGTCCGCCGTGGCCCGTTGCTGCGCGGGGCGTGAGGGGGGCCGGGACGGGCGCAGCCGGGGATGCCGGGCGAGTGGTGTCCGCCCGTCCCGTGCGGGAGGTCGCCGAGCGCAGCGCGAGCCGGTCCGGGAGGGGGGCGGCCGGGGGAGTCATGTGCTCCGGGGCCGCCGGAAGGGCGACCGGCTGCCCCTGCACCGGCTGACCGGCGGAGATCAGCTCAGCCGGAACCAGCACGACGACCCGGGTGCCCCCGAACGACGAGGGCCGCAACTCGACCTGGAGACCCAGGTTGGCGGCGAGCCGGGCCACGACGTACAGGCCGAGACGGGCGTCGTCGGCGCGGGACATCACGTCCATGCGGGGCGGAGCGGCCATCAGCGCGTTGGCCTCGGCGTACTGCTCCGGGTCCATGCCCATGCCGCGGTCCTCGATCTCGATCGCGACCCCGCGCCCCACCTGGGAGGCGGTCACCTCGACCGGGGTCGGCGGCCGGGAGAAGGACACCGCGTTCTCCATGAGCTCCGCGAGGAGGTGGACCATGGGGCCGACGGCACGCTCCGACAGCCAGGTCTCGCCGTCGGTGTCGATCCGGATGCGCCGGTAGTCCTGCACCTCGCCCTGGGCGGAGCGCAGGATGTCCAGCAGGAGGACGGGCCTGCGCCAGCGGCGTTGCGGTGTTCCGCTGCCGAGGATCACCAGGTTCTCCTCGTAGCGGCGCAGCCGGGCCGCCAGATGGTCGAGGTCGAAGAGGCCTTCCAGGACCTCGGGGTCCTCGTGCCGCCGCTGCATCTCGCCGAGACGTTTCAGCTGCATGCCGATCAGCAACTGGGTGCGCCGGGCGATGCGTTGCAGCAGCCGCTCGAAGCCGCGGTACAGCTCGACCTCCCGTACGGCGGTCTCCAGTGCCGAGCCGCGGGCCTGGTTCAGTGCCTGGCCGAGCTGGCCGAGTTCGTCGTCGCCGTGGCGGATCTCGGGCAGTTCGGCGTCGGTGTCGACCTTCTCGCCCTTGCGTAGCCGCTCCACGATGTCGGGCAGCCGCTCCTGGAGTTCGAGGGCCTCGGCACGCAGGCCGAAGATCCGGCGGCGCAGCGTTCCGGTCAGGCGCAGGGAGAGGAACAGCATCAGCGCCACGGCCGCCGTGCTCACCGCGCTGTTGACGATCATGTGGGTCATCAGGTCGTCGAGTTCGTCCTCGGTGGCGGCGACGAGGTCCTCGGAGTACTCGTCACTGGCCCCCAGCAGCTGCGGGGTGATCCCCGTGATGCTCTGCCGCCACTTCTTGCCGAGCGAGGCGGAGACGGTGGTCCGGTCGTCGGCGCCGGTGCCCTCGGTGTTGAGGATGCTCTGCTCGACCGCGGTCTTCCGCTTCCAGTCGGCGCTGGTCAGCACCGCCCGGTAGGTCTCGGCCCGGGTGTCGGAGAGCTGGGGGACGACCTTGTCGCTGTAGATGTGCCGCTGGCTGCCGATCATCTCGGCGATCTGGAAGCGCTGTTCACCGGTGAGCCTGCCGCCCGCCGTTCCGGCGGTGATGATCGCGTCCTCGCGCGAGATCATCTCCTGGCCCCACTGGGCGTCGAGCGCCGGCCGGGTGAGGACGGCCGTCTCGCCGAAGCCGACGTTGCTGAAGTTCTCGAACAGCTCCATGCTCGACGCGATCACGTCGGTGTACGCGTCGAACGTCTGCTGCTGGTAGGTCGACCGCCGGTCCACGGCGTCCCGGTAGCCCGGCAGCTTCTTCAGCCCTCGGGTGACCTCCTGGAAGGGCTCGCGAAGAGCGCTCGGGGCGGCGCCGACCGCGGTGAGGTTCCGTACGGACCTGTCGGTGAGTTCACGCTGACGCGTCAGGTCGGACCGGTCGGCCCCGGAGTCCGCGAGCATCGCCGCGCTGAGCCGCCGCTCCTCCTGGAGGTTGAAGAAGACGGTGACGAGCGGGGGGCCGAAGCGTTTCGCCTCGGCGTTGCGGTCGTGGACGGTCCGCCAGTCGCCGTAGAGGTGGTTCGAGTCCATACCGCCCAGAGCGACCAGGGCCAGACAGGGCACCAGAGCCAGGACAAGGAGCATGGTCCGTACGGACAACTGGCGCTTCGGAGCCCGGTCCTTCGGCTGTCGCGCCGTGCGTGCGTGGAGTGCCACAGAGGTTCCCGGCCTGTGAGTGCTGACGGACTGTCCGAAAATAAGTGGTCCGCGCCATGACAGGGGGGAGCCTACCGATTCACGAATTCATCACAACAGATGTTCCGGTGAATGGGAACGACTCGTTACGCGGCCGATGAAGTCGAGGAAATGGAATCCTTCATACCGGTTTGGCGCATCCCACCGGCCGTTCCCCGCCCAACTGCACGTAAAGGGCGGTGGAAGTCGGGCAGTTGAAGCGTTTGCCGACGGCCTCGGTCACCCGGTACTCCGGCTTCCTCTCCCCCTTCCCGTCGCACGCCGTCTCGCGCACCTCCCCGCGCCCGGCGCTGTACACACAGTCGCCGACGATCGTGCGCGGGCCTCCGCCGCCGCCCGGGTCCCCGGGGTGCGGGGCCTGGAGGTTGCGCATACAGGCGTAGCCCTGTGGGACGGTCCCGTCGCCGTCCTCGTCGGCGGCGGGCCGCTGTTCGCTGATGTGCAGCACGAAGTCGGTGGTCGCCGGGCAGGACGGACCGTCGGTCACCCTGCCGTCGTAGCGGGCCACGACCCGGGCCGCCGCCCGCTCGCTGGTGCAGGGCACCTCGGTGAAGCTGGTGATGCCGAAGGAACTGCACTCGTCGATGGAGAGGAAGACGGTGCCGTAGCCGGTGGGCCGGGGCGCCGCGGGCCGCTGGTCGACAGCCGTACCCTCGGCGGCCCCCGAGGCCGCTCCCTGCGACGAGTCGCCCGCCGAACCGCCCGCCGGGCCGTCCGACGACAACTGGCACCCGGTCGCCGTGAACACCGCGACCAGTATCAGCAGCGCACAGGTGATCAGCCGCCCGCACACCACTCCCACGGGCCCCATGGACCCCACAGAACGCACTTCGCGCATCGCATCCCCCCGAGTACCCGCGCCCAGCGTGGCCCGCGACGCCAGAGCCACGCCGGAAGTTCAGCGGATTTGCGCCTATTGGGGGTGGTGCGCCGGTTGTGCGACGTACGACGTGTACGCCCCCTCGGCTCCCGCCGCTAGTACGACAGTCCGTGACCGATCGGATACAGAACCCGCGTCGGATCGTCCGCGCGCAGCACCGGCACCGGCAGTTTTCCGCGCGGCCGGACCCGTCCCGCGATCACCCGTGCGGCGGCCCGGAGTTCGACGTCGGTCCAGGAGTAGGTGGCCAAGTAGGCCTGTGCGGCGGGCAGTTGGGCCACATCGTAGGGATTGCGGACGGCGACGCACACCACGGGCCGCCCGGTGGCGAGCAGTTGGGTGACGAGGGTCCGCTGGCTGCTCGTGCCGCCGAGGTTGTACGTCCCGACGAGCACCGCGTCCACCTCGCCGGCGGCGGCGACGGCCCGGGCGATGACGGCGGCGGAGGGGGCGGTGCCGGTCGACAGGGCGGTGGCGGTGAAGCCCAGTTCGGTGAGGGCGTTCGCCAGCACGGTGGTCGGCGGACCGGTGGTCCCGGACGGCGACGCGGGATCGGCCCCGACGACGAGCACCCTCTTGTGGGTCTCCCGGGAAAGGGGCAGCACCTTCCCCTCGTTGACGAGGAGGGTGGTGGTCCGCTCGGCGATCCGGTCGGCGGCCAGGAGGTGGCCCCGGACGCCGACGGCCCGGTCGACCCCCGCACGAGTGACGTACGGGCGGTCGAGCAGCCCGAGCCGGTTCTTGAGCCGGAGGATGCGCAACAGGGAGGTGTCGAGCCGCGCCTCGGTCAACTCCCCCTGCCGGACCGCCGTCAGGACCGCGTTCCAGGCGATGTCGAGCGACGGCGGGTTGAGCAACTGGTCGACCCCGGCCTTCAGCGCGAGCACCGGAACACGGTCGTCGCCGTACTTCTCCCGTACGCCCTGCATGCCCAGCGAGTCGGTGACCACGACTCCGTCGTAGCCGAGTTCCCCGCGCAGGATCCCGGTGAGGATCGGACGGGACAGGGTGGCGGGGTCGCCCGAGTCGTCGAGGGCCGGGACCATGATGTGCGCCGTCATGATCGAGTCGATGCCGGCGCGGATCGCGGCGCGGAACGGCGGCGCGTCGATGCTGCTCCACTGCTCGCGCGTGTGCTCGATGACGGGGAAGCCGTAGTGGCTGTCGACGGCGGTGTCCCCGTGCCCCGGGAAGTGCTTGGCGGTGGCGGCGACGGAGGACCGCTGATACCCCATGACCTGCGCGGCGACCAGCCCCGCGACGGCCTTCGGATCGGCGCCGAACGACCGTACGCCGATCACCGGATTGGCGGGGTTGACGTTCACGTCGGCCACCGGCGCGTAGTCCTGGCGGATGCCGAGGGCGCGCAGTTCGGCGCCGCCGATACGGCCGGCGGTCAGCGCGTCGGTGCGTGAGCCGTTCGCGCCGAGGGCCATGGCCCCGGGCAGGAGAGTGGCGGGCCGGCCGACGCGGGCGACGATGCCGTGCTCCTGGTCGGTGGCGATGACGACCGGCAGTCCACGGGGAAGGGCGAGCGAGGCTTTCTGGATGCCGTTGCTGAGGTCGGCGATCTGATGCGGATCGCGGGTGTTGTGCGCCCAGGAGAAGTAGATGATCCCGCCGACCCGGTACTTGGCGACGAGTTCGGCCGCCGTCCGTACGCCGATCTCCGTGAGGTTGGCGTCGATGTCGGCCTGGTCGGGCGCGGTGGCGGAGTGCCCGTACACCCGCATGACGAACAGCTGACCGACCTTCTCCTCCAGGGTCATACGGGAGATGATCCGGCGAAGTCGCGCGTCGCTGTCGTGACGGTCGGACGGATGCGCCTCACCGCCGAGGGTGAGCGCCGCACCGGTGCCGGCGGTCGCGGCGAGGAGAGCGCGTCTGGAAGGGCGGGCAGTGGTCCCGTTCGGCTCGGCGTTCTGCTCAGCTTGGTCGCGCACGGGTGCGCTCCTTCCCTCGTGAAGGAAACTTCCGAGAAGTCACGAATAACCGGGAAGTTTCTTCCAGTCAAGAGTGCGCACGCTAACGCGAGATGGCCGAATGCCCCCGGAAAGGGGCCGTCACCGGCGCATCGGAGGGGGGCGCACCGGTGACGGCTCGCTGCCGGCCGCAGGCGGTTTGGAGAGGGTAGGTCAGCGTTCGCAGCCAGCAGCGAGGCCGACACCGCACAGCGGTGACTCATCCGGCAGTCGTGCCGGTTGGACGGGCCGGGGCGGAGGTGGGTTCCCGGACAGCGGCCCGTTCCGGAAAGTTGGTACGGGAGTGAACGATGGGGCAACGCCCCCCAAGGGGCGCGGGGAACTGCGCGACAAGCCACGACGGCGCCGCAGCAAACCGACAACCGACACCGACAACCGACACCGACAACCGCCCCCCTCGCGGAGCGCTGAGCGTTCACGGTCCATTTCGCGGACGTTCCGGCGCGTGGGTCGCGGGCCGGGCGAGCATAGGGCCATGGCCGTCGTAGAGATTCCCGGTTCCAAGTCCATCACCGCGCGCGCCCTCTTCCTCGCCGCGGCAGCCGACGGGGTCACCACCCTCGTACGCCCCCTGCGCTCGGACGACTCGGAGGGCTTCGCCGAGGGCCTGGTCGCTCTCGGCTACCGGGTCGGACGGACCCCCGGCGCCTGGCAGATCGACGGCCGCCCGCAGGGCCCGGCGGCCACCGAGGCCGACATCTACTGCCGCGACGGCGCCACGACCTCCCGCTTCCTGCCGACCCTCGCCGCCGCAGGGCACGGCACCTACCGCTTCGACGCCTCCCCCCAGATGCGCCGCCGCCCCCTCGCCCCCCTCACCCGGGCCCTGCGCGACCTGGGCGTGGACCTGCGGCACGAGGAGGCGGAGGGACATCACCCGCTGAGCATCGTCGCGGCGGGAGTGGAGGGCGGTGACGTCACCCTCGACGCCGGACAGTCCTCCCAGTACCTCACCGCACTGCTCCTCCTGGGCCCCCTCACACGCAAGGGCCTGCGCATCCATGTCACCGACCTCGTCTCGGCGCCCTACGTGGAGATCACCATCGCGATGATGCGGGCGTTCGGCGCGGAGGTGCGCAAGGAGGGCGACGTCTTCGTGGTCCCGCCGGGCGGCTACCGGGCCACCACCTACGCCGTAGAGCCCGACGCCTCCACCGCGAGCTACTTCTTCGCGGCGGCGGCCCTCACCGGCGGCGAGGTGACGGTCCCCGGCCTCGGCACCGGCGCGCTCCAGGGCGACCTGGGCTTCGTCGACGTACTGCGCCGGATGGGCGCGCGGGTGGAGATCGCCGCGGACCGCACAACCGTCACGGGCACCGGCGAACTGCGCGGCCTGACGGTCAACATGCGGGACATCTCCGACACCATGCCCACCCTGGCGGCCCTCGCCCCCTTCGCCTCCGGCCCCGTACGCATCGAGGACGTGGCCAACACCCGCGTGAAGGAGTGCGACCGCATCGACGCCTGCGCGGAGAACCTCCGGCGGCTGGGAGTACGGGTGCAGACCGGCCCCGACTGGATCGAGATCCACCCCTGCCCGCCCGGCACGGCCCCGGCCCACGACACGGACATCAAGTCGTACGGCGACCACCGCATCGTCATGTCCTTCGCGGTGACCGGCCTGCGCACCCCCGGGATCACCTTCGACGACCCGGGGTGCGTACGGAAGACGTTCCCCGGGTTCCACGAGGCGTTCGGAGAGCTGAGGGACGTACTCGGATAGGGCCTAGGCCGACTCGTTGAGCAGCCGGGCGAGGTGTTCGCGGCCGGCGCCGAGCAGGCCCTCCAGGGGTGCGGCGGCCTCGTACCACCGCTTCTCGTACTCCCAGCACAGCCAGCCGTCCCAGCTGTGCCGGGAGAGGACCTCGACGCACTCGCCGAGCGGCAGAACCCCGGCGCCCAGTGCCACCGGGGTGGTGTCCTCGATCGAGGCGATGTCCTTGACCTGCACATATCCGAGGTGAGGGGAGAGGGCCGCGAAGCTGTCCGTCGGCTGCTCACCGCCGAGCCAGGTGTGCATGACGTCCCACAGCGCGCCCGCCTGACGGTGGCCGACCGGGCCCAGGATGCGGATCGCGTCGGCGCCCGTGCGATGCGAGTCGTGGGTCTCCAGGAGGATGCGTACGCCGTAGTCCGCGGCCCACTCGGCGGCCCTGCCGAGCCTCCGGGCCGCCGTCGCGTCCGCTTCCTCGGGGCTCTGGTCGGTGCCTCCGCCCGGGAAAACCCTGACGAAGGGGGCGCCCAGGTCGCGGGCGAGTTCGAGGAGCGCGCGGAACTCCGTGAGCACGGGCTCGTCGTCGCCGGGGGCCGCGACGCGCACATACCCGGCGAGGCCGAGGATCTCGACGCCGGACGCCTTGAACTCGGCGGCCACATCGGCCCGTTCGGCGAGGGCGAGACCGAGGTGGACGGGTTCTTCGGGATGCGTGCGCAGTTCGACGCCGTGATAGCCGTGGGTGGTCGCGAGCCGCAGGACATCGGGGATGGGGAGACCGGGCACGCCGAGGGTGGAGAACGCCAGTTTCATACGAGGGACCCTATCCGTCGCTCCACCTTTCAGTCGTTTCCATCGTTTCCGTCGCCGCGTGGAGATCCAGCCGCCAGTCCTGACCGACCAGGTCCTTGCCGAAGGAGCGGTGGGGCTTCTCGGTGGCGAGGACGAAGCCGTGGCGCCGGTAGATGTGGCGGGCGGCGGTGAGCAGGTCCTGGGTCCACAGGACGAGGTCGCGGTAGCCGACCTCGCGCGCGAAGCCGACGACGGCCGTGACGAGCCTGTCACCGACACCGAGCCCGCGCGCCTGGGGCTCGACGAGCAGCAGCCGCAGCCGGGCCGTCCCCGGCGCCTCGTCCCGTACGCACATCACGCACCCGACGGGCCGCCCGTCCAACTCGGCGATCCACACCCGTTCGAGGTGCGGGTCGTGGTCCTCGCCGAAGTCGGCGACGATCCTTGCCACCAGCCCCTCGTAGTCGGTGTTGAAGCCGTACTCCGCCGCGTACAGCGCCGCGTTGCGCTGCACGATCCAGCCGAGGTCGCCGGGGTGGGGCTCGCGCAGCACGACGTCCTCGCGGCGCGGTGGCCGACCGTCGGAGAGGAGCGAGCGGACGGTGTGCAGCGCCTCCGCGAGCCGGGGCCGGTCGGCGTCCGGCACGGTGGCGAGCAGGGCGGCGATGGCCTCCGTGGACCGCTCGTCCAACAGGTGGGCGGTCTCGCGCCCGCGCACGGTGAGCGTGACGTGCCGCCGCCGGGTATCCCGCTCGGAGGGCGCCCGCTCGATCAGCTCGTCCTGCTCGAACTTGTTGAGGATACGGCTCAAGTACCCGGCATCCAGGGTGAGTTCGGCACGGAGATCGGCGGCGTCGGTACGGGCGGAGTGCGCGAGCTCGTAGAGGACGCGGGCCTCGGTGAGGGTGTAGGGGGCGTAGAGGCGGCTGCTGTAGTCGAGGGCGCCGATGACGTTCGTGTAGAAGCGGTTGAAGGAACGGATGTCCTGCACGGTCATGGACCACCTCATGGGGCGACTGCGACTGCGGACAGTTGACTCAGTCAGAGATATCGCTGTCATGAGGGTAGAGCCCCGGCGACACGTTCCTCAAGACCCGGCGGCCGGACGGCAGTACGCGGCTCCGGCGTCCCGTACGTGCCGATGCGCATGCCGGTTGCCCGACTCCCGGTGGGGCGGGAGTCGGGCAACCGGGGCCGCAGGATCAGGCCTTGACGTAGAACTGGCTTATGGTGCGGTTCTTGACCTGGAACACGTTGTCGGCGCGCAGCATGCTGTTGCAGACGTCGTCACCGTGCTTGGAGTCGAGGATCTCCTGGGAGAAGTACTCGCAGGTCACGTTCTGCAGTCGCTGCCGAGCACCCCACTTCACACCGAGGTTCACGGTCTCCTGCGGAGGGTTCCCGACCCTGTCGGTCCGGTTGATGGCGACGTCGCAGGAGACGCCGTCACTCTTGGGGACCTCGATCACCCGGGACCAGGTGACTTCCTTCTGGCCGTTGTTGTAGTAGCCCTTCCAGTAGTTCCCGCAGATACGGGAGCCCGACTGGGCCTCGGCAGTGCCGGGGACCGCGACCGCGAACAGTGCTCCGGCCGCGAAGGCGGTGGCCACCATCGTCGCCGTGCGCCGCTTCAAGAGCTTGACCTTCATGCGTACCTCCGGGGGGAGAGGGAGAAAGGGAGAGGGAGAAAGGGGGATGGAGAGTGGGGGTGCGTGGGGGGAGTGAACTGCCGTGTCACATACGGCCGTTGACGGCGTAGCCGACCTTTTCCTTCTCGAAGACGTTTCGGGTCCAGTCGCCGAACCTGGTGTTTCCGTTCCATTCGTAGGTGGTGCCGCCCTGGCAGCCGCGGTTTGTCCGTACCCAGCCGCCGGCGAAGTCGCCCTGGGTCCAGCGGCGGACGGCGACCTGGACGGGCTGTGCCACGTCGCCGCCGTTGAGATGAACGGTCCAGGTGAAGTTGGTGCTGATCTCGGTGCTCTTCTGGTAGCCGCCGACGAGAGAAACCACGGTGTTGTACCACTTCTTCGACGGCGAAGTGGCGTTACCGAGGTCGACTCCGCCGCCGATGGCCCACCCGGTGGTCGTCGTCTTCGACTTCGTCCACGCGTAGTCGCAGGTCCGGCCCCGGGGGCACTGGAATTCGGTGCCGCGCCATACCCAGTCGTCCCAGGTGTTGCCGGCCCGCTGCCGGGTGATCGCCCGGGTCACGTTTCCGCCGCCGGTTCCGGGGACGACATTGGCTCCGTCGGAATAGCTCTGGGTGAAGCACTGAGTGGCGGCGCTCGCCGTGCCCTCGGTAGTGGCCAGCGTTGCGACGGCGAGAGCCCCGCACATCAGAACGCGATTCAACCAGGTTCTACTGCGCATGGTTGTGTCCTTTCCTGGAAAGGGAATTCCCTGAGTGGCTTCTGAGCGACCTCTGAGCGCATCGAGAGATACGCGATACGTCGGTAGGTCGATGCGCCGTGTCACATGCGGCCGTTGACGGCGTAGCCGACCTTTTCCTTCTCGAAGACGTTTCGGGTCCAGTCGCCGAACCTGGTGTTTCCGTTCCATTCGTAGGTGGTGCCGCCCTGGCAGCCGCGGTTTGTCCGTACCCAGCCGCCGGCGAAGTCGCCCTGGGTCCAGCGGCGGACCGCTACCTGGACGGGCTGTGCCACGTCGCCGCCGTTGAGATGAACGGTCCAGGTGAACGCAGTGGTCAGCTGCGTGGTTTTCTGGTAGCCGCCGACGAAGGAAAGCACGGTGTTGTACCACTTCTTGGAGGGCGAGCTGGCGTTACCGAGGTCGGTTCCGCCGCCGATGGCCCAGCCGGTGGTCGTCGTCTTCGATTTCTCCCACGCGTATTCGCAGGTCCGGCCCCGGGGGCACTGGAATTCGGTGCCGCGCCACACCCAGTCGTCCCAGGTGTTGCCGGCCCGCTGCCGGGTGATCGCCCGGGTCACGTTTCCGCCGCCGGTTCCGGGGACGACATTGGCTCCGTCGGAATAGCTCTGGGTGAAGCACTGAGTGGCGGCGCTCGCCGTGCCCTCGGTGGTGGCCAGCGTCGCGACGGCGAGAGCCCCGCACATCAGAACGCGATTGAGCCATGCGGATCTGCGCATGCTCAGTACACCTGCGACAACTCGCGGGGCGTGCGGTTCGCCACCTGACCGATGAGGTCCACCCGGTTCATGTCGAGGCAGGGGTCGTTCCCGTACGTGTCGTTGAACAGATCGCCGAAGTCCTCGCAGGTCCAGGACCGTATGGCCTGACGCGGGTTCCACGTCACGGTGCCCTTGTAGCCAGGCAGGCTCCGGCCGTTGATGCTGTTCGTCTTGTCGATGACGCGGAGGCAGATACCGAAGTCGACCTTGGGCACCTCCAGGACCTTCGCGATGATCCCGACCGTCTTCCCGTTGGCCCGGGCTTCCCAGTAGTTCCCGCAGATACGGGAGCCCGACTGGGCTTCCGCCGTTCCGGGCAGCGTGACCGTGGTGGTCGCCGCCGCTGTGATCACTAGCGCGGCCAGGACCGCCTTACGGGTGAACGGGAGTTTGACTGTCACTTTGTCTCCTGACTGTCCAAGAAAACGGATCTCCAGCGAGATCCGAATTCGAGGTTGGGGGGTGGTGGCAATCAATATGGAGGCGTCCGGATGTGAAGTCAATACTTCAGGAACCGTTTGAGGGTGACTTCTTTAAATGTCAAGTGAATTCTGTTTTCGGGCAGGCTTGAGCGCCCCTTTCGCCCCTTCATGGAAATAGCAGGAAGGTGAAAAAGAGGTCGCGAAAATGAGCAGAGGGAAGGAAAGGGAAGGAAAGGGAAAGCGGTGAAAAGGAAGAGGTGGCGCCAATGAGGCGCAGGTCAGGAGCGGGTGATGTGCGGCTCCAAAAAGGTGGGGGGTCTTTGGAGGTGATTCCGTATGCGCACGGAAGGGTGAAAGAGGAGAAGCGCAGCATCGAGGGAGGGCAGCACTTTTTTGGTGCCCCGTCCGAAGACCTCGCGCCCCGTTCGTGATGTGAAGAAGCGGCATTTTGGACTGGTCAAGTCCTGCGGGGAGGCTTCTTCGGTGCTATTCGGCTCTGGTTCAGCGCCGATCATGCAGCCACGCGGGTCGGCCGTCAAGATCGTGCGCGAAGGGACTCAATGAACGAAACGCTACCGAGGAGTCACTACCGGGAATTACCGAACCGTACGGTAACTACGCAGTCATGCAAGGAAGTTGACGGTCAATAACTTCGCGGCTTGGTAGTGTGGCCGGGCTCGTGGGATCCGGGTTCCGGCGCGACGAAGGGGGCTGAGGCAGCGTCAGTGACACAGTTCCGCAGGCTTCCGCCGCTTCTGGGTGAGCGTGGCCGCGACCGGTGCTCAGGGCTGTGGCCGGCCACTCGGATCATGCCGACGAGGTGCGAGCCCGAACAGGGGACGACGTGTGAAGCGCGGGGTACCCGGAGCGACCCGGGGCACCCCGCGGAAGGATCTGGACGGTCCCGAGGCCGTGCCTCAGCCCCAGAACTCGTTGCTGCGCTCGATGTCCTCGACGCACTCGTCGAGGTCGGTGATCTTCTCCCCGACGATCCGGAAGACGAGGCCACCGGTCTCGTCGATCAGCCTGCCTTGGCGCTCGGCGGTGAAACGGTGCACGGAAACCGCGTGCCCCCGGCCGTCGACGAGAACGTTCAACACCGCGACGCGCATGGTCCCGTCCGTCTCCTCGCCGAGCCGGCGGTACAGGTCGATGATCGCGTCCTGCCCCTTGAAGTCCCCGGAGAGGGGATGACTCCCGGGCACGTGGTGTGTGGCGTCCCCCGCCAGCAGGGTGCGCATGGTGTCCATGTCACCGCGCGAGAAGGCGTCGTACCCCTTGCGTACGAGGGCTGCGTGCGGGTGCTCAGTCATGGTGATCGCCACCTTTCGGTGTGTGGGCGATGTCCGACCGACGGGGCCCATTGTCCTCGGGTTCGGGGCGGCACGCAGGTCGGGAGCCGGGCCTGCGGAACACTCGGTGGCAGTCGTCCCCGGGTGAGCCGGAGTCGCTGCAGGACACGGCCGCCGTGTGTCACAACAGCGCGGGCAGGAGGGGAACGACGGGACGAAGAAGCGCGGCAACTCCCTTTGGCCGGGCTGTTGTTCAAGCCGTTTGATCGCTCCGGCGCAGCGTGCCGGAGCGGAGCGGAACGTCCAAGAGGTCATCGCCCGGACCCGGGATCTCGAAACCGTAACCGTCGGGCGACGGTTCCACGCCGTGTGTAATCGCGGTGTGGGGGTGTGGGCACGCTGCCCCTATGACGACCACTTTGGCGGACGGCCGGCTGGCCTGTGGCTGTGGTGAGGACCAGATCCCCTGGATGCTGGCGAAGTTCGGGTTCCTGGGGATGGCGGGGCTGGTTCTGGGGTGCCTGGTCGTGATGATCCTGGCGGGCTGGATCCTGGTCTCGGGGGTGTCGCTGGTCACGTGGTGGCGGCATCCGCCGGTGAAGGCCGAGGAAACGTCACGTGGCTCTCTGGACGGCTTCACCTGGCGGAGCGAGGAGCCTCGGGAAGGCGGCAACCCGCCGCCGAGTCGAGACGTTTCCCTTTGAGGGCCCAACTCGGCGACACCCCGAACCCACGCGGGAAACAGCCCCCGCCCGCGCGACCCCCTACCTCCGCGGCACCCCCGAGGACCCCCGAACCATCAGCTCCCCCCGAGCCGTCGCGATCCCCCCGGGTGGCGGCTCCTCGCGCCCCATGGCGATCCGTCCCGCCCGGGCCCCCGCCTCCGACAACGGCAACCGCACCGTCGTCAGCGAAGGCCACGCGTCCACACTGAACGGCAGATCGTCGAACCCCGCGACGGACACGTCGTCCGGGATCCGCCGCCCCGACTCCCGCAGCGCCGCACACGCGCCGATCGCGACGGAGTCGTTCGCGGCGACGACGGCCGTCAGCGACGGGTCCCGGCGCAGCAGCTCCAGCGTGGCCTCGTACCCCGACCGGCGGTCGTACCGCCCGTAGACGGTCCACCGGGGGTCCTCCTCGATCCCGTGGACCGCCAGTGCCGCCCGGTGCCCCTCCAGCCGGTGCCGGGTCGTCGTCCGCTCCTCCGGCCCCGCGATGTATCCCAGCCGCCGGTGCCCGAGCCCGATCAGGTGCTCGGTCAGCTCCTGACCGCCACCCCGGTTGTCGAACGTCAGTGCGATGGCGGACGTGTCCGGCGCCGGCGGGCGCCCGCACAGCACCACCCTCGTCCCCGCCTCCGCGAGCCGCCGCAGCTTCGCCGATACGGCCGCGAGGTGCGGCGGGTTCTCCACCGCGCCGCCGGTCAGTACGACCGCCGCCGCGCGCTGCCGCTGCAGCAGGGTGAGGTACGTCAGCTCGCGCTCCGGAGAGCCGCCCGTGTTGCACACGACCGCCAGCCGTTCGCCGCCAGCGCGCCCGCCCGGGCCCGAGACCTCCGACTGGATCGCGCTCGCCATGATCCCGAAGAAGGGGTCGGCGATGTCGTTGACCAGAATTCCGACCAGGTCGGAGGTGGCCGCGGCGAGTGCGCTCGCCGGGCCGTTGAGCACGTAGTCCAGGTCGTCCACAGCCCGCAGCACCCGCTCACGGGTGGATGCGGCCACGGGGTAGTTCCCGTTCAGTACGCGCGACACCGTCGCGGGCGAGACCTGCGCGCGGGCCGCCACGTCCGCCAGGGTCACCGTCATCTCGTCGTCCTCCGGTCGCGCGACTCGTCGTCTGTCGACTTGTCGTCTATCGCGTCGCTGTAAGTTGTCGTATTTTGCGTCTTCGCGTCCATACCGATGCAGACCCTATGACCTTCGGCCGCCCCACGACCGCTCTTCGGCCCCTCTTGTTCGTCCCCTCGAACAATTCGGCGTCTCTGTGCTCTTGTCCAGACCGCTGCACAGAGGCTAGCTTCTCCCTAGATAGAAAGCGCTTGCTGTAACGCTTGCCAGTAGGGCTGCCGGGGGGCTGCTCTTCCACCGGGCGTACGCGGCGCGCATACCGCGTACCCCGCCCCTGTGGCACCTACGAAGGGAAAGACGTGACACGCAAGACGGTGCGTATCGCCATGAACGGCGTGACCGGGCGCATGGGCTATCGCCAGCACCTGGTCCGCTCGATCCTCGCGCTGCGTGAGCAGGGCGGTCTCGACCTCGGCGACGGCACCGTGCTGTGGCCGGAACCGATCCTGGTCGGCCGCCGCGAGCACGCGCTGAAGGCGCTCGCCGAGCAGCACGGCCTGGACCCGCAGAACATCTCCACCGACGTGGACGAGGTCCTCGCCGACCCGACCGTCGACATCTACTTCGACGCCCAGGTCACCTCCGCGCGCGAGGAGTCGATCCGGAAGGCGATCGCGGCGGGCAAGCACATCTACACGGAGAAGCCCACCGCCACCGGCCTGGAGGGCGCGCTGGAGCTGGCCCGGCTGGCGAACGCGGCCGGAGTGCGCCACGGCGTCGTCCAGGACAAGCTGTTCCTCCCGGGCCTGCTGAAGCTCAAGCGGCTCATCGACGGCGGCTTCTTCGGCCGCATCCTCTCCATCCGGGGCGAGTTCGGCTACTGGGTCTTCGAGGGGGACTGGCAGACCGCCCAGCGTCCTTCCTGGAACTACCGCTCCGAGGACGGCGGTGGCATCGTTGTCGACATGTTCCCGCACTGGGAGTACGTGCTGCACGAGCTCTTCGGCCGGGTGAAGTCCGTCCAGGCACTCACCGCCACCCACATCCCGCAGCGCTGGGACGAGAACGACAAGCCGTACGACGCCACGGCCGACGACGCCGCCTACGGCATCTTCGAGCTGGAGGGCGGCGCGATCGCCCAGATCAACTCCTCCTGGACCGTGCGCGTCAACCGCGACGAGCTGGTGGAGTTCCAGGTCGACGGCACGGAGGGCTCGGCCGTCGCCGGTCTGCGCAACTGCCGCGTCCAGCACCGCAGTTCGACGCCCAAGCCGGTCTGGAACCCGGACATCCCGGCGACCTACTCCTTCCGCGACCAGTGGCAGGAGATCCCGGACAACGCCGAGTTCGACAACGGCTTCAAGGCCCAGTGGGAGCTGTTCCTGAAGCACGTCTACGCCGACGCGCCCTACCAGTGGGACCTGCTGGCCGGCGCCCGCGGTGTCCAGCTCGCCGAACTGGGCCTGAAGTCCTCGGCGGAGGGCGTCCGTCTCGACGTTCCGGAGATCTCGCTGTGACCATCCAACTCCCGGACGCCACAGGAACGTTGACGGTGTACGAGCCACGCGCCACCCCTCTCGCCCTCAGCCCCGGCACCCCCTTCACCTCCCGTACGGTCTACTCGGCGGCCCACGTCGTCGCCGACCCGTACGCCGACGTCTCCCCGGACTCCCCGGCCGCCGTCGACTGGGACTCGACCCTCGCCTTCCGTCGCCACCTCTGGTCCCACGGCCTCGGTGTCGCGGAGGCCATGGACACCGCCCAGCGCGGCATGGGCCTCGACTGGGCGGGCGCGGCCGAGCTGATCCGCCGGTCGGCCGCCGAGGCCAAGTCGGTGGGCGGGCTCATCGCCTGCGGTGTCGGCACCGACCAACTCACCACCCCCGGCGCCTCCTTGGCCGACATCCGCAAGGCGTACGAGGAGCAGCTCGCCCTCGTAGAGGAGGCGGGCGCCAAGACGATCCTGATGGCGTCCCGCGCGCTCGCCGCCGCCGCGCAGGGCCCCGAGGACTACCTCGACCTCTACGGCCACCTGCTGCGCCAAGCCGCCGAACCCGTGGTCCTGCACTGGCTGGGCCCGATGTTCGACCCGGCGCTGGAGGGCTACTGGGGGTCCAGCGACCTCGACGCGGCGACCGACACCTTCCTCGACGTCATCGCGGCCCACCCCGACAAGGTCGACGGCATCAAGGTGTCGCTCCTCGACGCCCAGCGCGAGATCGACATCCGCCGCCGCCTCCCGCAGGGTGTGCGCTGCTACACGGGCGACGACTTCAACTACCCCGAGCTGATCGCGGGCGACGAGCAGGGCTTCAGCCACGCCCTGCTCGGCATCTTCGACCCGCTGGGTCCGCTGGCGTCGGAAGCGGTCCGCGTCCTGGACACCGGGAACACGGCGGGCTTCCGTGAACTCCTCGACCCCACCGTCGAGTTGTCCCGCCATCTCTTCCAGACGCCCACCCGCTTCTACAAGACGGGCGTGGTGTTCCTGGCCTGGCTGGCCGGCCACCAGTCGCACTTCACCATGGTCGGCGGGCTGCAGTCGGCCCGCTCCCTCCCGCACTTCGCCCGCGCCTACCGACTCGCCGACGGACTGGGCCTGTTCCCGGACCCGAAGCTCGCGGAGGAGCGGATGAAGAGCCTGCTGTCCCTGTACGGAGTGGCCCAGTGAGCAGCACCAGCACCGCGGATCTCTCGCGCTTCAGCATCAACCAGATGACGGTGAAGCAACTGTCACTGCCCGAACTGGCCGACGCCTGCCTGGAACTGGGCGTCCCCGGGGTGGGCCTGTGGCGGGCGCCGGTCCAGGAGTACGGCGTCGAGGCGACGGCGAAGCTGCTCCGCGACGCGGGCCTCGCCGTCACCACCCTCTGCCGGGGCGGCTTCTTCACCGCGATCGACCCGGCGGAACGGGCGGAGGCGCTGGCCGACAACCGGCGGGCGATCGACGAGGCGGCCACGCTCGGCACGGACACCCTCGTCCTGGTGTCGGGCGGCCTGCCGGCCGGCTCGAAGGACCTGTACGGCGCCCGGGAGCGTATCGCCGACGCGCTCACCGAGCTGGGCCCGTACGCCGAGAAGCACGGCGTGAAGCTGGCCATCGAGCCGCTCCACCCCATGTACGCCGCCGACCGCTGCGTGGTCTCGACGCTCACCCAGGCCCTCGACCTCGCGGAACGCTTCCCCGCCCACCAGGTCGGCGTCACGGTGGACACGTACCACATCTGGTGGGACGACAACGCGCCCGCGCAGATCGCCCGCGCCGGCGCCGGTGGCCGCATCCACTCCTTCCAACTCGCAGACTGGACAACCCCGTTGCCCGAGGGTGTCCTCAACGGCCGCGGTCAGATCGGCGACGGCTCGATCGACATGCGGGAGTGGAGGACGTACGTCGAGGCGGCCGGTTACACCGGTCCCATCGAGGTCGAGCTCTTCAACGACGCGCTGTGGGCCCGGGACGGGCGCGAGGTGCTCGCGGAGACCGCGGCGCGGTTCGTGGAGCACGCGGCGTAACGGCTGTCCGGCCGCGGAACCGTTCGTATCCGGCGGGCCTCGCGCGGCAGCCGAAAAAATCCCGGCTTCCCGTACAACCCTCCCCCCACCTTGGCAGTCGTACCTGTCATCGGGGCTTCTGGAGGGGGATCCGGGGGGATCGCGGGGGTTTCGATACGGAGGGGAAGCCGAGGGGGCCCGGTCGACGGACCGGGCCCCCTCGATGCTGCCCCCGGTCGATGCCGAGCCCGACCGGCGGACGACGCCCCTTCCGGATACCTTGAGGTCCTGGAAGGAACTGGCGAAGCTCGACCGGCAACAGGACTCGACCAGCCGCAGGAACGGAGTCGCAGCACATGTCACTCGCCCGCGTCCACAACTTCACCATCTCGCTCGACGGCTTCGGTACCGGTGAGGGGCTGAGCCTTGACGCGCCGTTCGGCCACGCCGGCGAGAGGCTGCACCAGTGGATGTTCACCACGCGGTTCTGGCACCAGATGACCGGCCGTCCCGGCGGGGCCGGCGGTGTCGACGACGCCTTCGCGCAGCAGTTCGCCCCCGGTATCGGTGCCGAGATCATGGGGGCCGGGAAGTTCGGCCCGCCCGGCTGGCACGAGGACCCGGAGTGGAAGGGGTGGTGGGGGCCCAACCCGCCTTTCCACACACCGACGTTCATCCTCACCCATCACCAGCGCCCGCCGATCGAGATGGAGGGCGGCACCACGTTCCACTTCCTCGACACGTCGCCCGCCAAGGCGCTCGAGATCGCCCGTGAGGCGGCGGGCGGCCAGGACGTTCGCATCGGCGGCGGACCCACCGTCGTCCGTGACTTCCTCGCCGCCGGGCTCATCGACCACCTGCACGTCGTGGTGGTCCCGGTCCTGCTCGGCCGGGGCGTACGTCTCTGGGACGGGCTGGCGGACATCGAGCAGGACTACGAGGTCGAGGCCACGTCCTCGCCCACCGGGGTCACGCATGTGACCTTCACCCGAGCGGCCCGCTGAAGCGCCTCCCACCGGCCCGGACTCAGAAGAACACCCCGCACCGCAACAGCACGTTCGCGTACGGCCGGGCCTCGCCCGTCCGTACGACCAGCCGCGCTCCCGCCGACAGCTCCTTGAGCCGCTCGTGCGGGACAAGGGTGAGGGCGGGGTCGGGAAAGTGCCCGTCCAGCAGCTTCGCGGCCCCCGGATTCGCCTCGCGTACCTCCGTCGCCGCTGTCGCCCCCTCCACCACCAGCTCGGTCAGTAGCCCGTCCAGGACCTCCGCGAAGGAAGGCACCCCGGCCCGGAAGGCCAGGTCGACGACGCGTGGCCCGGCCGGGATCGGCATACCCGCGTCGCACACCAGCACCCCGTCGCCATGGCCCAACTCGGCCAGCGCGCCCGCGAGATGACGGTTCAGGATTCCGCCCCGCTTCACTGGGACCCACCTCGCACGGTCTCGCCGGTCGACTCCCCCTGGCTGCTTCGGCTACCGGGGATCCGTTCCGCCGCCGAGCGGCTGTCGAACGAGGCGTCCCCCGGGAGAGCGCGGCCCAGAGCCTCGACCTCCTCGGCGGTGGGGAAGGAATCCTGAGCGCCGGCCCGCGTCACCGCAGCTGCGCCCACCCGGGCCGCGTACGCCGCCGCCTGTGCCAACGACTCGCCCGCGCCCAGCCGCCACGCCAGCGCTGCGGTGAACGCGTCGCCCGCTCCCGTGGTGTCCACGGCCTCCACGGGCACCGACGGCACCCGTACCCGCTCCCCGGCCCGTACGGCGACCAACGCGCCCTCCGCGCCCAGGGTGATGACGACCGAGCGCGGCCCGAGCGCGAGCAGGGCCTTCGCCCAGTCCTCCGGCGAGTCGCCCAACTCGGCGTCCGCACCGGCGATCACCCGGGCCTCGTGCTCGTTCACGATCAACGGGTCGCAGGCCGCCAGGACTTCACGCGGCAACGGGCGAGGAGGGGACGGGTTGAGGACGAACCGGCCCTCGGGAGCCAGGTTCCGTACGACCTCCACGACCGACTCCAGCGGAATCTCCAGCTGCGCCGACACCACCCGGGCCGCCTGGAACAGGCTTCCGGCCGCGCGGATGTCCCCGGGCGACAGACGTCCGTTGGCGCCCGGCGACACCACGATGCTGTTGTCGCCGGACGGGTCCACCGTGATCAGCGCGACCCCCGTCGGCGCCCCGCCCACCAGGACACCCACCGTGTCGACGCCGGCGTCCCGCATCGAGTCGAGCAGCAGGCGGCCGTGGCCGTCGTTGCCGACCCGCGCCAGCAACGCCGTACGGGCCCCCAACCGGGCTGCGGCGACAGCCTGGTTGGCGCCCTTGCCCCCCGGGTGGACGACCAGGTCGGAGCCGAGCACCGTCTCACCGGCCGCGGGCCGCCGCTCGACCACGGTCACCAGATCGGCGTTGGCCGACCCCACGACCAGCAGGTCGTAGTCGTACATGAACAGTCTCCCCATACCCATCAGTTGTACCGGCCGTCGGTCGGTCAGTCGGTCGGTTCGGCAGGTCTGCCAGTGGGCGGGCCGCGCGGCCTCGGCAAAAGGCGCCCGGCCTGCCCACTCCTCACGCTCCCCGGAGCGCACCCGGAGGCATTCCCCGAAGCACTCCCCGGGGAGCGATGTGACTCAGCCGCCGAACGCCGCCACGTTCTCCTTCGTGACCACCTTCACCGGCACCATCACCGCCTTCTCGACGCCCTTGCCCTCGGCGACCCGCAGCGCGTTCTCCACCGCGATCCTCCCGAGCTCCTTGGGCTGCTGGGCGACCGACGCGTACAGCGAACCGTCCGCGACCGCCTTCAGCCCGTCGGGCGTACCGTCGAAGCCGATCACCGACACCGACTTGCCTGCCTTGCTGCCCAGCGCCTTGATCGCGCCGAGCGCCATCTCGTCGTTCTCGGCGAAGACACCGCTGATACCGGGGTTGGCCTGGAGGAGGTTGGTCATGACGTCCAGGCCCTTGGTGCGGTCCCAGTCGGCGGGCTGCCTGGCGACGACCTTGATGCCCGGGTAGGCCTTCAGCCCCTCGGCGAAGCCGGCGCCGCGCTCACGGCTCGCGGAGGTGCCCGCCTGGCCCTGGAGGACGACGATCGTGCCCGTGCCGCCCAGTTTCTCGGCGAGCGCCTTCGCGGCCAGCCTGCCGCCGGCCGTGTTGTCGGAGGCGACGAGCGTGGCGGTGTCCGCGTTGTTGACCGAACGGTCGACCGCGACGAGCGGGATACCGGACTTGTTCACGGCCCGCGCGGCCGGTCCCGTCGCGTCCGAGTCCACCGGGTTGACGATGATCGCCCCGAGGCCCGAACTGGTGAAGTTCTCCAGCTGGTTGGCCTGCTGGGAGGCGTCGTTCTGGGCGTCGGTGACGGTCAGGTCCACGCCCAGCTTCTTGGCCTCCGCCTGTGCGCCGGCCCGGATCTGCACGAAGAAGGGGTTGTTCAGCGTCGACAGGGACAGGCCGACCTTCTGGTTCGTCGCGGACGACGAGCCGTTGTGCAGCAGCGAGGTCGCGCCCACGACCGCCACCGCGACCACTGCGGCAAGCCCGTACGTCAGCGCCTGCCTGCGCCGGTCCCCGCCACCGGCAGCCCCGGCCGGCGCCACGGTCGCCCCGCTCTTCCTGCGTACCGTGTCGAGCAGCACCGCCAGCGCGATCACGACACCGATGACGACCTGCTGCCAGAACGCGGACACGGAGAGGAGGTTGAGGCCGTTCCGCAGCACCGCCAGGATCAGCGCGCCGATCAGCGTCCCGGACGCCTTACCGGTACCGCCCGCCAGACTCGCCCCGCCGATGACCACCGCGGCGATGGCGTCCAGCTCGTACCCCTGCGCGGCCTGCGGCTGCGCGGAGGACAGCCGCGACGCGAGCACGATGCCCGCGGCGGCGGCGAACAGCCCGGACAGCGCGTAGATCGCCAGCTTCTGCTTCTTCACCCGCAGCCCGGAGAGCCGGGCCGCCTCCTCGTTGCCGCCGATCGCGTACATCGAGCGGCCCAGGTAGGTCCGGCCGAGGATGAACGCCGTGACGAGCCCCATGGCCACCATCACCAGCACGGGCACCGGCAGCCAGCCGCCCAGCGTGTCACCGAGGTGCGAGACCGACGAGGGGAACGCGATCGGCGAACCCTGCGAGATCACCAGGGACAGACCGCGCCCCACCGACAGCATGGCGAGCGTCGCGATGAACGGCGGCAGTTTGCCGTACGAGATCAGGAAGCCGTTGACCAGGCCGCACGCGATGCCGGTGACGACGGCCAGGAGGACCGCTATCACCACCGGCACGCCCTCCGAAGTCGCCGCCCAGGCAAGGACGGTGGCCGACAGGGCGGCGACGGAACCGACCGACAGGTCGATGCCCGCCGAGACGATCACGAAGGTGACACCGAAGGCGAGAACGGCCGTCACAGCCGCCTGGACACCCACGTTGAGCAGGTTGTCCGTCGTCAGGAAGTCGCCGGACAGCGCCGACATGGCGATGACGAGGACGATGAGCGCGGTCAGCGCCCCGTTGTCGAGCAGAACGCGGCGCAGGCCGCTCGCGGCGCCACTCGCGCCCGCGTTGCTCTTGAGCGTGTCAGTGGCCACGGGAGCCCTCCACTTCGTTCACGGAGTTGTTGTCGGAGTTGTCGGGGTTGTCGAAGGAGTTGGTGTTCGTGCTGACGGCGAGCGCCATCACGGAGTCCTGGGTGGCCTCGGCGGCCATGAGTTCACCGGCGATCCGGCCCTGTGCCATCACCAGCACCCGGTCGCTCATCCCGAGCACCTCGGGCAGATCGCTGGAGATCATCAGCACGGCGGCACCGGCAGCCGTCAGCTCGTTGATCAGCTGGTAGATCTCGACCTTGGCCCCGACGTCGATACCGCGTGTCGGCTCGTCGAGGATCAGCACCTTCGTGTCCGCGAGCAGCCACTTGCCGATGACGACCTTCTGCTGGTTGCCCCCGGAGAGCGTGCGCACATGCTGGCCGAGCCCGGCCATCCGTACGCCCAGCTGCTCGGCGACCTTCGCGGCGGCGGCCCGCTGGCCCTTGAGGTCGACCAGCCCGCCCCTGGTCGCGGCCCGCAGGGTGACCAGGCCGAGGTTCTCCTCGACCGAGGCGTCGAGCACCAGCCCCTGCCCCTTGCGGTCCTCGGGCACGAGCCCGATACCGGCGGCCATGGCGGCCCCCACATCGTTCCCGCGCACGGCGGCGCCCGCGACGGACACCGAACCCCTGTCGTACGGATCGGCGCCGAACACGGCGCGCGCTACCTCCGTACGCCCGGCCCCGACCAGCCCCGCGATGCCGACGACCTCACCGGCCCGCACCTCGAAGCCCACGTCGTGGAAGACACCGTCCCGGCTGAGCCCCTCCACCTTGAGGAGGGCGGCACCCGCGTCGGTGGCCTCCCTCGGGTACTGCTGTTCGATCGACCGCCCGACCATGAGCCGCACGAGCTCGTCCTCGGGTGTGTCGGCGGGCACCTGCCCGACGCTCTTCCCGTCCCGGATCACCGTCACCCGGTCTCCCAGGGCGGCGATCTCCTCCAGGTGATGGGTGATGAAGACGATCCCGACGCCGTCCCCGCGCAGCGTGCGCACGATCGCGAACAGCTTCTCGACCTCTTCGGAGGTGAGGACGGCGGTCGGCTCGTCCATGATCAGTACGCGCGCGTCCAGGCTCAGCGCCTTCGCGATCTCGACCATCTGGAGCCGCGCGATACCGAGTTCACGCACACGCGCGCGTGGAGACACGTTCACGCCCACCCGCTCCAGCAGCGTGGCGGCCTCGGCCTCCATCCGCTTCCGGTCGATCATCCCGTAGCGGCGCGGCTGCCGCCCCAGGAAGATGTTCTCGGCGACCGTCAGATCGGGTACGAGGTTGAACTCCTGGTAGATGGTGGCGATCCCGAGACGTTCGGAATCCTGCGCCCCGTGGATACGGGTCTCCTCGCCGTCGACGAGGACGCGGCCGGCATCGGGGCGATAGGCGCCGGAGAGCATCTTGATGAGGGTGCTCTTGCCCGCGCCGTTCTCACCGAGCAGTACGTGCACCTCGCCGCGGCGAAGATCGAAGTCGACGCCGTCGAGCGCGACCACGCCGGGGAAGGACTTCCGGATGCCTTCGATGCGCAGCAACTCGTCCGGGTTGCTCACGACTGACTCCTCTTCGTCACGGGGTGCTGTACGGGTGGCTCTTCGGATGAGGTCGGGGCAGGGGTCGTGGTCGGGGCCGGCTCACCGCACGACCGCCGTACGACAAGGTGCGCGGCCAGCGTCACGGACTGCGGAGGGCGGCCCTCGATCATGTCGACCAGCGCCCGGACGGCGGCCCGCCCCAGCTCGCCGGTCGGCTGCGCGATGGCAGTGACGGGCGGATCGGTGTGCACGAACCACGGGATGTCGTCGAAGGCCGCGAGCGCGATGTCCTGCGGAACCCGCATCCCGCGCGCGCGTACGGCGTCCAGCGCGCCCAGTGCCATCAGGTTGTCGGCAGCGAAGACGACCTCGGGCGGCTCGGCCAGGTCGAGGAACGCGTCCGTCACCCGGCGCCCGCTCTCGGCCTGGAAGTCGCCCTGCCCTGTGTAGGCGTCGGGGAGCGGCAGCCCGTACTCGGCGAGGGCCTCCCGGAAGGCCTCGACGCGCTCACTGCCGGTGGTGGTGGCCGCAGGACCCGCGATGATCGCGAGCCGCCGGTGACCGAGCCCGTACAGGTGGGCGACGAGATCGCGGACCGCCCGGCGCCCGTCCGCCCGGACGACCGGCACGTCCACGCCCGGGATCCAGCGGTCCACGAAGACCATCGGGGTGCCCCCGCGCGCGGTGTCCAGCATCAGCGGGGAGCCGCCGTCGGTGGGGGAGACGAGAAGGCCGTCGATACGGCGGTCCAGCAGGGTCCGTACGTGGTGGTCCTGGAGGTCGGGGCGTTCGTCGGCGTTGCCGATGATCACGCTGTAGCCGAGGGAACGGGCCTCCTCCTCGACCGAACGGGCCAGGGTTGTGAAGTAGGGGTTCATCACATCGCTGATGACCAGGCCGAGGGTGCGGGTCTGGTCGGTGCGCAGAGAGCGGGCGACGGCGTTCGGGCGGTAGCCCAGCGCCTCGACGGCGGCCAGCACGCGTGCGCGTGCGTCCGCGCTGACGGACGGATGGTCGTTCAGGACCCGCGACACCGTGGCGACGGACACGCCCGCCTCGGCGGCGACGTCCTTGATGCTCGCCATCGCCGGACCACCTCCTTGTGGTTCCGTAGCCGCGTGGAATCGTTTACACGGCCGACTGGAGCTGATTGGAATCGATTACACGGAGGTAAATCAAGCCCCCGAAGGGATCCTGAGACCTGATCGTGATGCGGCGGCCACGTGGTGGGGCGAGCCCCACGCGCGGGCGACCCGCTCGGCGAGGGCGTATGCGTCCCGTGCCCGTCGCTCCTCGCCGAGGAACCGGTACAGGTCCCCGAGGGCGTGTGCCAGGGGACGCGTGGCGTAGGCTCCGCCGGCCGTCCCGGCGAACTGCTCCCGCAGCGGCAGCAGATGGGCGATCAGCAGGTGTGCGGTGTCCCGGTCGCCCAGCAGGACGGCGACTTCGGCGCGGTAGTCCAGCTCCATGCCGTAGAGGTGGTCTGTCACCGGCCGGGCGGGATACCCGACGGCCCGGGCCTCCTCCAGCCGCCCCTGGCGGGCCAGGACGAGAGCGAGGGCCACTGCCACGGGTGTACCGATGGCCGAGTGCACCGCACGCACGTCGGCCTCGATCTCCGCCTCCCGGCCCTGCGCGAGCCGGATGGTCCACAGGCCCAGGGTGCGTGGGGCCGTGGCGTGGTGCGCTCCGACGCGCTGGAAGAGCCCGTCCGCTTCGGCGTACCGGGCCTCCGCCTCCTCGAACCGTCCGGCGATCGTGGCCAGCATGGCCGACGTGGCGACGTTGATGCCCCGCGCCCAGCGCATCCGGTAGCGGTGGGCCAGTTCCAGTCCGGCGGCGGTGTGCCGCCGTACGGCCTCCGGATCGTTGCGGGTCGCGGCCGTCAACCCGTCGAGATGCTCACACACCCACAGGTGGGCGGGCAGATCGTGCGCGATGGCCAGTGCGCGCAGTTCGTCGACGAGCGGGGTGCGGGCAGCGCCCTGAGTCTCGTGCGGCAGCACGCGCGCGGACGTCATCAACGCGGAGGCCAGCAGACGGGGTTCACCGTCGGCCCGGGCCAGCGCGAGTTGGGCGTGCGCGGCGTCCAGGGCCCGGGGCGCGTCCTCGCCGGCCACCGCGTCCGCGAGGACCTGGAGCACCCGGGCGCGGGTCGGCCCGTCCAGCGCGGGGTCCCGCGTGAGCCGCTCCAGATGGGCCAGCGCGGTCCGGTCCAGAAACCCCTCCAGCCTGCTGCGCCAGGGCGAGGGTTCGGTCCAGCCGCCGTAGACCGCCGCGACCAGATCGTCCCGCCCGGCCCGCACGGCCAGGTCCACCGCCTGCCCCCGGGTCCGCAGGGCGCCGCCCGTCGCCCCGGCCCGTACCTGCGCTCCCAGCAGCCGCACCAGCAGCGAGACCGTGCCGTCCGGGTCGCCCTCGGGGTCGGCGGTGGCCGCGAGGTGCGCCTCCAACGCCTGCTCGATCAGCCCGACGGCCACGTCATGGGCGTACCGTCGCTCGGCCCGCTCGGCCGCCCGCAGCGCATAGTCGACGGCGAGGGGAGCGTTGGCCGTACGGCCGGACCTGGCGAAGTGGTGGGCCAGCGCGGCCAGATCGTCGGGCCGGTGGTGGCGCAGTGTGGTGGCGATACGGTCGTGCAGCCGGGCCCGCCGGGTGCCGGACAGGTCGGTGTACACGGTGTCGCGGACCAGCGCGTGCACGAAACGGACCCGTCCCGGCCCCGGCTCGGTCAGCAGATCCGCGGCCACGGCGGCGTCGAGCCCCGCCAGCACGGACTCCTCGTCGGCCTGGGCGGCGTCCACCAGCAGCGCGACATCGGACTCCAGGCCTGCCACGGCCGCGAGCCGCACGGCCGAGAGCGCGTCGGCGGGCAGCAGCGCCAGCCGCCTGCGCAGCACGTCCCGAACTCCCTGCGGCACTTCCGATACGGCGACCAGGGCACCCTCGTCGGCGAGCAGCCGCGCGCTCTCCCAGACGTAGAACGGATTGCCGCCGGTGCGCTCGGCGAGCGCCGTGATCGTGTCCTCGGCCACGGCCTCCCCTCGGACGGCCTCGACGACGGTGGCGACATCCCGGCGCGACAGCCCGCCGAGCGAGATGCGGTGCGGGAAGCGGGGCGCGAGCTGGGCCAGGGTCTTGGCCAGTTGCCCGTTCACCTCGGCGGGCCGATAACAGCCGACGGTGAGCAGCGGCACACCGGCGACCGAGGCCGCCGCCTCCAGCAGGGCGAGGGTCTGCCCGTCGGCGCGATGCAGATCCTCGACGACGACGGCGACCGGCTGGACGCTCGCCGCGTCCCGTAACCATGCGGCAAATGCCCGGTGCAGCCGAAAGCGCCCGGCGGTCGCTTCGTCGCGGGTGGTGGTGGCGTGGGTGAGGTGGGGGGTTGATGGGGCGGAGGTGGTGATTTCGGGTGCTGGGTTCGCTGTGTCCTGGGTGGGGGTGGTGTTTTCGGGGTGCGGGTTCGGCAAGTCGGTTGCAGCGGTGGTGTTTTCGGGGTGCGGGTTCGGCAAGTCGGTTGCAGCGGTGGTGTTTTCGGGGTGCGGGTTCGGCAAGTCGGTTGCAGCGGTGGTGTTTTCGGGGTGCGGGTTCGGCAAGTCGGTTGCAGCGGTGGTGTTTTCGGGGTGCGGGTTCGGCAAGTCGGTTGCAGCGGTGGTGTTTTCGGGGTGCGGGTTCGGCAAGTCGGTTGCAGCGGTGGTGTTTTCGGGGTGCGGGTTTGCCAAGTCGGTTGCAGCGGTGGTGTTTTCGGGGTGCGGGTTCGGCAAGTCGGTTGCAGCGGCGGTGCTTTCGGGGTGTGGGTTTGGCAAGTCGGGGTCGGCAGGGGTGTTCTCGGGTGCTGGGTCCGCCATGTCCTGGGTGGTAGCGGTGCCTTCGGGGCGCGGGCTTGGCACGCCCGGGGTGGTAGCGGTGTTTTCGCGCGCTGGGATTGCCACGTCAGGGGTGGCGGCGGTGCTGTCAGGGGCCGGGCTCGCCGTGTCGCGGACGGGGGCGGTGCCACCAGACCCCGCGCTCGCCATGTCGCCGATCGCGGTGGCCGCGCCGTCGGACTCGCGCAGGAGGGCCGCCAGTTCCTCCGGACGTGCCGGGGGCACGGCCTGGGCCAGTGCGCCGAGCGCCTCCGTCCACGCCCAGGCCGGCGGGGCGCCCTCGTCCTCCGGGCAGCGGCCTGCGACCACCGTCCAGCCCTCGCCCCGCAGACGGTCCGCGAATCGACCGAGCAGGGCGGACTTGCCCGCGCCCGCCTCTCCGGCGACGAGCACCATGCCGCCGGCCCGGCGGGCCGCCCGGGCGGTGGTGTCCAGGGCGCGCAGTTCGTCGGTCCGGCCGACGAAGAGGCCACCACCTGCGGTCGCTGTTCTGCCTGAACCGGCGGTACCGCTCAATTCGGGTGCCGCTCCCACCCCTGCACCAGCAGCGCTCCACCCCGGTCCGGCACCGCCACCCACCGGCACAACCCCGCCCGCCCCGGTCACACCACCACGCGCCGGCGCGACTCCCCCCACCCCGCCCCGCAGCGCCCACGGCGTGGGCACGGCAGCGGCCGGCCCCGCGCCCTCGCGACCAGGGGCGTCCCCGGACGGCTGTGCCGACCGGGGGCAGAGGGCTGCCGCCGCAGTCGAAGCGGCAGCCGCGAGTCGTGATGCGGCCATGCCTGGCAGGGCGCCCCCCGTCGGCGGCGATGCCGGTACGAGCAGGGCGCCCCCGATCCGCGGCGATGCCGGCACGGCCCTGTGCAGCACCTCCAGCCGTTGGGTGAGGACGGCGTGTTCCAGCTCGGCCAGGGGCGGTGAGAGGTCGCAGCCGAGTTCGTCGCGCAGTATCGCCCGGGCCCGGCGCAGCGCGGCGAGGGCGTCGGCGCGGTGGCCGGCCGCCCAGTGGGCGAGGGCCAGCAGCCGCCAGCCCTCCTCGCGCAGGGGCCGGTCCCGCACCATGGTCTCGGCGGCGAGGACAGCCTCGGCGGTGTGCCCGGTCCGCAGCGCCGCCGCGACGGCGAGTTCATGGGCTTCCCCGCACAGCGCGTCCAGGCGGACCACCTCCGGCACCGCCCAGGTCTCGTCCGCGTGCTCCAGGAACGCCGGCCCCTGCCACCACCCCAACGCCTCGGCCAGCAACTCCCGGGCCGGCACCGCCGACGCGTGCCGGGCGCGGCCCACCCAGATCTCGAAACGCCAGGCGTCCACCGCGCTCTCGGGCAGCCGCAGGGCATATCCGGGAGCTACGGAGACCAGGACCGAGGCGGGGGTACGGGGCTGCCGCCCGGGTTCGAGCACCCGGCGCAGATTCGACACGTACGTCTGGAGGGACACCGTCGCCTTGGTCGGCGGTGCCCCGCGCCACAGCTCGTCCACCATCCGGTCGACGGACACCACCCTGCCGCGGGCGGCGATCAGCAGCGCCAGGACAGCCCGCTGCCGCGGGGCACCCAATTCCACTGGCGCGCCCGCGACATCGGCACCCAGGGGCCCCAGGACTCTGATGGACAACACAGCGCCGGAATCTAGTCGAGGGCTGTGTCCGTCCCGTCAACAGGTGCTAAATGGCCTGGTCAGGTGGGTTGAGGGGGCGGGTGTCGAACCGGCTCCAAGCGGACGCCATGTCACCGCCAAGCGGGTACCGCCACCGTGGGCACCGTCTGTATCCGAACGTCGAAGGACATCCGCGTGACCTCCAGCAGTACACCGTCCGGCCTTCCCGCCGACGGCAGCCCCTACACCCACGAGATGGTCGTGGTGCACCGCGTCTTCCGCCGGGAGTCCGCGCTGCTGCCGCGCCTGGTCCGTGCCGTACCGGACGGGGCGTCGGTCCGGGCGGAGGAGGTGTCGGCGTACCTGAACGACTACGTGACGGGACTGCACCATCACCACGCCCTGGAGGACGAGTTGATCTGGCCGCTGCTCCGCGCGCGTGCCACCGCGCAGGACGACCTGGTGGCCCGTATGGAGGAGCAGCACGGACACATAGACCGGACCCTCGCGGCGGTGGGGGAGTGGGCACCCCAGTGGCGGCGGTCGGCCGACAGCGTCGCCGGGCAGGAACTCGCCCTGGCGCTGGAGGACCACCGTCTCGCGCTCCTGGACCACCTGGACGACGAGGAGAAGCTGGTCCTTCCACTGGTCGCCGAGCATCTGACCGTCGACGAGTGGGACGAGGTCGGCCGCCGAGGCCTGGAGACTCTCCCCAAGAACAAGGTCATGCTGGCCCTCGGCGCGATCCTGGAGGACGCCACGGAAGCCGAGCGGGCCTACTTCCTCGGCAGGGCCCCGCTGCTGGGACGCCTGGCGTGGCGGCTGGTGGGACGGCGGCAGTACGCCGCGTTCCGCCGCGCCGTACGGGGCCCGCTGACCGAGGGGACGGGCCGGTGACCGTACTCGACTCCGCCCCTCTGGACGTCCTCGACGCCTACCGGACCTGCGAGTTCGTCACCCTGGGCCGGGACGGCACACCCCTGGCCTGGCCCACGGCCGTACGGCGCCGCGAGGACGGCACCCTCGTACTGACCACCTCCCTCGCCTTCGCCCAGAAAGCGCTGAACATCCGTCGCGACCCCCGTGTCGCGCTCCTCTTCTCCGACCCCACCGGCAGCGGTCTCACCGACGCCCCGCAGATCTTCGTCGGCGGTACGGCCGAGTGCCCGGACGACATCAGGACGGGCCCCCAGGACCTCGACGACTACTGGCGGACCCTCTTCGAACGGCAGCCGCACAGCCGGTCGTACCTCTCCCGCCCGATGAGGCGGCTGATGGACTGGTACTACCTGCGACTCGTCATCACCGTCACCCCGGAAGAGGTGCTCGTGCGGCCCGCCGGGACGCTGCCTGTCCCGAAGGCGTCCGCCCAGCCGGCCGGCGAGCCGCTGCCCGGAACCGGACAACTCTCCCGCTACCCCACCGCAGTCCTTGCCGCCCGCGACGAGTCCGGTGCCCCCGCCTTGGCCCGCACCCTCACCACCGCGTCGTCCGGCGGCTTCGCGGTACGCCCGCCCGACGACCACACCGTGGTACCCGGCCCCGCCTCACTCCTGGTCCACCGGCACGACGAACGGCTCAACCACATGCACAACGCCCTCGTCCGAGGTGAGTTGACGTGGACCGGCGACGGCTGGCTGCTGGTGCCGGAGAAGGTGCTGGAGCCGATGGGCTCGGGCCGCCCGACCGACGCGATACGGGTCCTGCGCACCACCCAGCGGGCCACCGACCGGTATCTGCGACACCGGGGTCTGGCACGGCCCCCGGTGGAGTGGGACCGCTTCCTCGCACTCGCGCGGTCCGCCCGACGGCGCGGCCGGGCCTGATCCATGGCGACATCCATGGTGAACCTGGCAGTGGTGGCGAGTGTCCTGATCGTCGTGATCGTGGCGGCGGTCAGGTTCGTCCGCCGGCGCCCGGGCGCGGCGGGTGACGAGCACCGGATCCGGAACGTGATCCGCTCCCCGCACCACTGAGCGTGCCTCGCCGTACCCCCGCCCGTTGTCACACGTCACCGGTACCGTCGGATCATGGCTCAACAGGCGGGGAACCCCACGGGTGAACGGCGACTCGCCGTACTCGAAGGTGTGCTCGAACGCATCACATACGCCAACGAGGACAACGGCTACACGGTCGCCCGCGTCGACACCGGCCGAGGCGCCGGCGACCTCCTCACCGTCGTGGGCGCGCTGCTCGGTGCCCAGGTCGGCGAATCCCTGCGCATGGAGGGCCGTTGGGGCTCCCACCAGCAGTACGGCAAGCAGTTCACGGTCGAGAACTACACGACCGTCCTGCCCGCCACCGTCCAGGGCATCCGCCGCTATCTCGGCTCCGGTCTGGTCAAGGGCATCGGCCCGGTCTTCGCCGACCGGATCACCCAGCACTTCGGCCTGGACACCCTCCGGATCATCGAGGAGGAGCCCAAGCGGCTCATCGAGGTGCCGGGCCTCGGCCCCAAGCGCACCGGGAAGATCGCCGACGCCTGGGAGGAGCAGAAGGCGATCAAGGAGGTCATGCTCTTCCTCCAGAGCGTCGAGGTCTCCACCTCCATCGCCGTGCGCATCTACAAGAAGTACGGCGACGCCTCGATCTCCGTCGTCAAGAACCAGCCCTACCGTCTCGCCTCGGACGTCTGGGGCATCGGCTTCCTCACCGCCGACAAGATCGCCCAGTCCGTCGGCATCCCGCACGACAGCCCCGAGCGCGTCAAGGCGGGCCTCCAGTACGCCCTTTCGCAGTCCACCGACCAGGGCCACTGCTATCTCCCCGAGGAACGGCTGATCGCGGACGCGGTGAAGCTCCTCCAGGTCGACACGGGCCTCGTCATCGAGTGCCTCGCCGAACTCGCGGCGCCCCCGGAGGAGGGCGAGGACCCCGGGGTCGTACGGGAGAAGGTCCCCGGCCCCGACGGCGACTCGGAGCCCGTGACGGCCGTCTACCTGGTCCCCTTCCACCGCGCCGAACTCTCCCTCTCCGCCCAGCTGTTGCGCCTCCTGCGCACCGGCGAGGACCGGATGCCCGTCTTCCACGACGTGGCCTGGGACAAGGCGTTGACGTGGCTCCAGGGGCGTACGGGGGCGGATCTCGCCCCCGAGCAGGAGGCCGCCGTCCGGCTCGCGCTGACGCAGAAGGTCGCCGTCCTCACCGGCGGCCCCGGCTGCGGCAAGTCCTTCACGGTCCGCTCGATCGTGGAGCTGGCGCGCGCCAAGAAGGCCAAGGTCGTGCTGGCCGCCCCGACCGGCCGTGCCGCCAAGCGTCTCGCCGAACTCACCGGCGCCGAGGCCTCCACCGTCCACCGCCTCCTGGAACTGAAGCCCGGCGGCGACGCGGCCTACGACAGGGACCGTCCCCTCGACGCCGATCTGGTGGTGGTGGACGAGGCCTCGATGCTGGACCTGCTGCTCGCCAACAAGCTGGCGAAGGCGGTCGCACCGGGAGCGCACCTTTTGTTCGTCGGGGACGTGGACCAACTCCCCAGCGTCGGCGCCGGCGAGGTCCTGCGGGACCTGCTGGCCGACGGCAGCCCGGTCCCCGCCGTCCGGCTCACCAAGGTCTTCCGGCAGGCCCAGCAGTCGGGCGTGGTGACGAACGCGCACCGGATCAACTCCGGGCAGCATCCGGTCACCGACGGCATGAAGGACTTCTTCCTCTTCGTCGAGGACGACACGGAGGAGGCCGGCCGGCTCACCGTGGATGTGGCTGCACGACGAATTCCGGCCAAGTTCGGCCTGGATCCCCGACGGGACGTCCAGGTGCTCGCGCCGATGCACCGTGGCCCGGCGGGTGCCGGAAACCTCAACGGGCTGCTCCAGCAGGCGATCACACCGAGCCGCCCGGACCTCCCCGAGAAGCGGTTCGGCGGCCGGGTCTTCCGCGTCGGCGACAAGGTCACGCAGATCCGCAACAACTACGACAAGGGCGAGAACGGCGTCTTCAACGGCACCGTCGGCGTCGTCACCTCCCTCGACGAGGTGGAACAGCGCCTCACCGTGCTGACGGACGAGGACGAGGAAGTGCCGTACGACTTCGATGAGCTGGACGAACTCGCACACGCGTACGCCGTGACCATCCACCGCTCCCAGGGCAGCGAGTACCCGGCGGTGGTCGTCCCGGTCACCACGGGCGCGTGGATGATGCTCCAGCGCAACCTTTTGTATACGGCCGTCACCCGGGCCAAGAAGCTGGTGGTCCTCGTCGGTTCACGCAAGGCGATAGGGCAGGCGGTACGCACGGTGTCCGCGGGGCGGCGCTGCACCGCGCTGGCCTTCCGACTGCGCTCCTGACCGCGGCGTCCGGTGCGGCCGTCGAAACGATCGCGAAAAATGATCGATCAAATGAGTCACAAAGGTCACAGGGCACTTCCGGAACCAGGGCGAAGGGGGGCAGGATGAGTAGCTTGGCGGCACTCAGTGCCGCCAATAGGCCCAATGGTCGACCCCGAGTGCACTCTCCTGCGCCAAATGGGGGATGGTAGAGACAGTCAGGGCACCTCGAAGAAGAGGCACAACGTCGGTGAGGGATGACGTGAGCGAGCACACCAACAACGCTGTAGTACTGCGGTTCGGCGACGGCGAGTACACCTACCCGGTGATCGACAGCACCGTCGGCGACAAGGGCTTCGACATCGGGAAGCTCCGCGCTCATACCGGTCTGGTCACTCTGGACAGCGGCTACGGAAACACCGCCGCCTATAAATCCGCAATCACCTACCTCGATGGTGAGCAGGGCATCCTCCGCTACCGCGGGTACCCGATCGAGCAGCTCGCCGAGCGCTCCACCTTCCTTGAGGTGGCGTTCCTGCTGATCAACGGTGAGCTTCCGACCGTGGACGAGCTCTCCGTGTTCAAGAACGAGATCACGCAGCACACCCTGCTGCACGAGGACGTCAAGAACTTCTACCGCGGCTTCCCCCGTGACGCGCACCCGATGGCGATGCTGTCGTCGGTCGTCTCGGCGCTGTCGACCTTCTACCAGGACAGCCACAACCCGTTCGACGAGAAGCAGCGCAACCTCTCGACGATCCGGCTGCTCGCCAAGCTTCCGACGATCGCCGCGTACGCGTACAAGAAGTCGATCGGTCACCCGTTCGTCTACCCGCGCAACGACCTCGGCTACGTCGAGAACTTCCTCCGCATGACGTTCTCGGTCCCGGCGCAGGAGTACGACCTCGACCCGGTCGTCGTCTCCGCCCTGGACAAGCTGCTGATCCTGCACGCCGACCACGAGCAGAACTGTTCGACGTCGACGGTCCGTCTGGTCGGTTCCTCGCAGGCCAACATGTTCGCGTCGATCTCGGCCGGTATCTCCGCGCTCTGGGGCCCGCTGCACGGCGGCGCCAACCAGTCCGTGCTGGAGATGCTGGAGGGCATCAAGGCCAACGGCGGCGACGTCGACGCCTTCATCCGCAAGGTGAAGAACAAGGAGGACGGCGTCCGCCTGATGGGCTTCGGCCACCGGGTGTACAAGTCCTTCGACCCGCGCGCAAAGATCATCAAGGCTGCCGCGCACGACGTCCTCTCGGCCCTCGGCAAGTCCGACGAGCTGCTGGACATCGCGCTGAAGCTGGAGGAGCACGCGCTCTCCGACGACTACTTCGTCTCGCGCAACCTCTACCCGAACGTCGACTTCTACACCGGCCTCATCTACCGCGCGATGGGCTTCCCGACCGAGATGTTCACGGTCCTGTTCGCGCTGGGCCGCCTCCCGGGCTGGATCGCCCAGTGGCACGAGATGATCAAGGAGCCGGGTTCGCGCATCGGCCGCCCGCGCCAGATCTACACGGGTGTTGTCGAGCGGGACTTCGTCCCCGTAGAGCAGCGTTGAGCCGCCCTCGCTGAGCTTCTGTCGCCGGGTGAGCTTGCACGTTCACACCAGTTCGCCCGGCGAGTGAGCCGAAGGGACGCGCCTGTGTCGAGAGTTCGAGCGCGCGGAGGCCCGCAGGGTCGAGCACGGTCGGGCTCTTTGCACAGGCTGTAGCGCCCCGGAGGCGAACCGAGCCCTGGAAAAAGCAGCAAAAAGCGGAAGGCGCCCTGCCGACGGTCCCCCCACGGGCCGGCGTACAGGGCGCCTTCCCATGTCCCGGTGCGGATTCCCCCCACGGGATCCGGCCGGGCGTTTCGGAGGACAGCGCCTGAATTCGCTATCACTGATGTGCAGGCCGCCGAAGCGACCGTTGTTGTGCCGAACCGCCATAGTGACGGCTGTTGAGCAAAACGAGCAAAACTCGCCGTACTCCTGCTGTGTGCGGTCTGCCGGGACGCGCACGCTGGGGTGGGCCGCTCAAGCTTCCCGGTGTGCGTGTCCCGGCAACGCATCTCCGAGGACGTCCCCCAAGACATCCTCAGACGTCATCCAGCGCCCCCCAAGACGCTGTCCGACATCGCCAACTTAGACCTTCGAAGCCCTTCGATGGTTACCTTCACAGCACTGTGATCTGCGTCTCCCGCATATGTCCTTTAGGTACGCCGGATCCCGGTTGTCGCGACCGGGGCCCAAGCGTAAGGAAGATGCGCGAGCCTTGTGAAGAGCTTATGTGAGGCTGGCGTTGGACTCCATAGGGACTATGACACCTACTTGTGCGTACTGCCGGTAACTTCGGCCGGTCAGGGGCCGATCTCAGCGGAACGTACGCAATCGGAGGCTGTTCGTCACCACGAACACCGAGGAGAAGGCCATCGCGGCCCCCGCGATCATCGGATTCAGCAGTCCGGCGGCGGCCAGCGGCAGCGCGGCCACGTTGTAGCCGAAGGCCCACACCAGGTTGCCCTTGATGGTCGCGAGCGTCTTCCGGGACAGCCGGATGGCGTCCGCGGCCACCCGTAGATCCCCGCGCACCAGCGTCAGATCACTCGCCTCGATCGCCGCGTCCGTGCCCGTACCCATCGCCAGGCCCAGATCGGCGGTGGCCAGCGCCGCCGCGTCGTTGACCCCGTCGCCGACCATCGCGACGGTCCGGCCCTCGCCCTGCAGCCGCCGTACGACGTCGACCTTCTCCTCGGGCAGGACCTCGGCGATCACCTGCTCGATCCCGACGGCCTTGGCCACGGCCTCCGCCACCGCCCGGTTGTCCCCGGTCAGCAGCACCGGCGTGAGCCCCAGCGCGCGCAGCTCGCGCACGGCCTCGGCGCTGGTCTCCTTGATCGCGTCGGCGACGGTGAGGACACCGCGCGCCACGCCGTCCCAGGCCACCACGACGGCCGTACGTCCGCCGCTCTCGGCCTCCGCCTTCGCGCGGGCCAGTTCCTCCGGCAGTGGCCCCGACAGCCCGTCCACGAGCCGTCCCACGGCCACCTCGTGCCCGTCGACCCGCCCGCGTACGCCCCGCCCGGGCACGTTCTCGAAGGACTCGGCCTCCGGCAGCGCCCCGACCCGCTCGGCCGCCCCCGCGGCGACCGCTCGGGCGACCGGGTGCTCGGAGGCGTGTTCGAGGGCGCCCGCGAGCCGCAGCACCTGCTTCTCGTCGGTGCCCTCAGCGACGTACACCTCCTGGAGGGTCATCCGGCCGGTGGTGACCGTGCCCGTCTTGTCCAGGACGATCGTGTCGACGCGGCGCGTGGACTCCAGGACCTCGGGGCCCTTGATCAGGATGCCGAGCTGCGCCCCGCGCCCCGTGCCGACCATCAGCGCGGTCGGGGTGGCCAGGCCTAGCGCACACGGGCAGGCGATGATCAGTACGGCGACCGCCGCGGTGAAGGCGGCGACCGTGTCGCCCGTGACACCGAGCCAGACACCGAAGGTCCCGGCCGCGATCAGCAGCACCACCGGCACGAAGATCCCGGAGATCCGGTCGGCGAGCCGCTGCACCTCGGCCTTGCCGTTCTGCGCGTCCTCCACCAGCCGGGCCATCCGCGCGAGCTGGGTGTCCGCGCCGACCCGGGTGGCCTCGACGACCAGCCGGCCCCCGGCGTTCACGGTCGCACCCGTCACGGCGTCCCCGGTGCCCACGTCGACCGGCACCGACTCACCGGTCAGCATCGACGCGTCGACCGCCGAGACACCCTCGACGACCGTTCCGTCGGTGGCGATCTTCTCCCCGGGCCGTACGACGAACCGGTCTCCGATCGCCAACTCGCCCACGGGGACGCGTACTTCACGGCCGCCGCGCAGTACGGAGACATCCTTGGCGCCCAGTTCCATGAGCGCCCGCAGAGCCGCGCCCGAGCGCCGCTTGGCGCGGGCCTCCAAATAGCGTCCGAGCAGGATGAACGCGATGACCCCGGCGGCGACTTCGAGATAGATCTCCGAGGTGCCGCCGGAACGGGAGGCGGTGAAGGAGAAGCTCTCCCGGATCCCCATGCCCTCCATGCCGGGCATCCCGGCCATCGCGGGTCTGCCCGCGTCGCCCCAGAACAGCGCCCACAGGGACCAGCCGTACGCGGCGAGCGTGCCGACCGACACCAGGGTGTCCATGGTGGCCGCGCCGTGCCGCGCGTTGGTGAACGCGGCCCGGTGGAACGGCAGTCCGCCCCAGACGACGACCGGCGAGGCCAGCGTCAGCGCGAGCCATCGCCAGTTGTCGAACTGGAGTGCGGGAACCATGGACATCAGGGCGACGGGCGCGGCGAGCAGCACGGAGACGACGAGCCGCTGCCGCAGACCGGCCAGTTCGGGATCCGCGTCCGGCTCGGCCTCGGGTGCCTCCGTGACGGCCGGCGGGGGCGGCTCCTCGGCCGTGTACCCCGTCTTCACGACGGTGGCGATCAGATCGTCGACCCCGACACCGTCGGCGTAGGCGATCTTCGCCTTCTCCGTCGCGTAGTTGACCGTGGCGAAGACGCCGTCCATGCGGTTGAGCTTCTTCTCGACGCGGGCCGCGCAGCTGGCGCACGTCATCCCGCCGATGGTCAGCTCGACCTCATGGGGCGTGACCGTCGGGGTCTCGGTGCCGGTTCTGGTGCCGGTGCTGGTCATGGTCGCCGCGGTCCGTACGGTCAGACCCGGCCGGCCAGCTCGAAGCCCGCCTCGTCCACCGCGGCGCGCACGGCGGCCTCGTCGAGCGGGGCCTCGGACACCACGGTGACCTCGCCGGTGGCGGCGACGGCCTTCACCGAGGTGACGCCGGCGAGCTCGGAGATCTCGGTCGAGACCGAGCCCTCGCAGTGCCCGCAGCTCATGCCGGTCACCTGGTAGACGGCGGTGACGGAACCGGGGGTGTCGGTCTGGGCGGTCATGTCGTTGCTCCTCTTCTGAGGTGTCGTCCGGGGCATCGTCGTGGCGCACGTGCCCTGTGAGTCTCACACTACTATACCCCTGGGGGGTACTTCACCCGAGTCAGTGGCAAGATCTCCGGTACGGGGCGACGACGGTGAGGGCGAGGGCGTATGCGTGCGGTGGTGTTCGAGCGGTACGGGGAGCCGGCCGAGGTGCGGGAGGTGCCGGACCCGGTGCCCGCGCCGCACGGTGTCGTGGTGCGCGTCGAGGCCACCGGGCTGTGCCGGAGCGACTGGCACGGCTGGATGGGCCACGACCCCGACATCGCGCTGCCGCATGTGCCCGGCCATGAACTCGCCGGTGTCGTCGAGGCGGTTGGCGCCCGGGTGAGCGGCCGGCGGGCCGGGGACCGGGTCACGGTGCCCTTCGTCTGCGCCTGCGGGAGCTGTCCGTCCTGCGCGGCCGGGGACCAGCAGGTGTGCGAGCGGCAGACCCAGCCGGGGTTCACGCACTGGGGTTCGTTCGCGGAGTTCGTGGCGCTGGACCACGCCGACGTGAACCTCGTCGCCATGCCGGAGGCGATGTCCTTCGGGACGGCGGCCTCGCTGGGCTGCCGGTTCGCGACGGCGTACCGGGCGGTGGTCCAGCAGGGGCGGGTGGCGGCGGGGGAGTGGGTCGCCGTGCACGGGTGCGGCGGTGTGGGCCTCTCCGCCGTGATGATCGCGGCGGCCTCCGGCGCCCGGGTCGTCGCGGTCGACGTGTCCCCGGGAGCACTCGAACTGGCGCGGAAGTTCGGCGCGGCGGAGTGCGTGAACGCGGCCACCACCGACGACACGGCAGCGGCGGTACGTGAACTGACCGGCGGCGGCGCCCAGTTGTCGCTGGACGCGCTCGGCTCACCGGTCACCTGCGCGGCCTCGGTGAACGGCCTGCGGCGCCGTGGCCGTCATGTCCAGGTCGGCCTGCTCCCGTCGGACACCGGCACAACACCCGTCCCGATGGCCCGTGTTGTCGGCCTCGAACTCCGACTCCTGGGCAGTCACGGCATGGCCGCCCACACCTACCCGCCGATGATGGAGCTGGTGGGGGCGGGTGTCCTGCGGCCGGATCTGCTGGTCACGTCCACCATCCCGCTGACCGAGTCCCCGGCCGCGCTGGCGAGGATGGGGACGGCACCTGGGGCGGGGGTCACGGTCATCGAGCCGTGGCGCTGACCCCTGCTCCGGCCGCCCACTCGTGGTCCAGGACCGCCATCAGCACCTCGTCGGCCCACTCGCCGTCCCGCAGCTGGACCTCCCGGCGTACCCCCTCCACCACGAAGCCGACCTTCTCGTACACGCGCAGTGCCCGGTGGTTGTGCGCGTAGGCCTGCAACTCGATGCGGTGCAGCCCGAGTTGCTCGAAGCCGTACCCGACGATGAGCCGGGTCGCCTCGGTTCCCAGGCCGCGTCCACGGCCACTCGGGCCCAGCAGGGTACGGAAGGTGCAGCTGCGGGCGGCCGGATTCCACTCGTACAACACGACCTCGCCCACGAGTTCACCGGTGGCGCGGTCGGTCACGGCGAGGTCGAGGCGGTCGGTCTGCGCGGACCGGGAGCCGTACCAGGAACGCAGTCGCTCCATGGTGATCACGGTGTCCGGCTCGAAGGTGAAGCGGATGACCTCGGGGTCCTCGACGATCTCGGCGATCACCTCGGCGTCGGCCTCGGTGAACGGCCGCAGCACGGCCTTGTCGCCGGTGAGGACGGGCTTGACGGAGAAGTCCACGGCTTTCGTACGACTCATGCGACGAACTGTGCCCCACTGGTGGGTGGGGCACAGGGAATTAAGGGTGTCTCAGTCGTCTCTTCGGCCGCGATTGCCCGGCCGCGCCGCGACCCAGGCTCGTACGGTGTCGGCGTACCAGTAGGGCTTGCCGCTCTCCACGTGGTCGGGTGCGGGCAGCAGACCGTGTTTGCGGTACGACCGCACGGTGTCCGGCTGGACACGGATGTGTGCGGCGATCTCTTTGTACGACCAGAGCCGTCGGTCGGTCATCGGTGCACCTCCCTGCGCGTGCGTCACGGGGTCGGCCAGGGTCGGCCGTCGGGGGAGCCGGACGCTGCGCTTGGCGATCACAAAGCCATTGCCCGTTGAAACGACCTTTGGTGACCCTGGGTAAGTACCTGTTGACACGGTGTGACGCATAACCCGCGTACACGCGACATGTGTGACAGGAGGGAAGTTTTTGTGACACGAGTGACGCAAAGGCGCACGCCCGCGGGTCGGAGTGGCACATTGACCTGCGGGGCGTACGCCGATAAGGCGGGCGGGCGCCGGCGCCCCCGCCAGGGGCGCGGGGAACTGCGCGACCAGCCACGACGGCCCCGCAGTCGCCCGACTGCCCCGTACCGCCCCTCCTGCGGAGCGCTACGCCCCGCAGGATCGAAGGAACGCCCGCGTCCGCTGCGCGATCGGCAGGGGCTTGTCCGGCTCGCACGGGTACATGTCCTGCTCGACGATCGCGAACAGGTCCACGTCCAGCTTCTGGGCGGCGGCCAGGACGGGCCCCAACTCCGGTACGCCGGCCGGGGGTTCGCACATGACACCGCGGGCCACCGCCGGACCGAACGGAACCTCGTTCGCCCGTACGTCCGCGAGGATCTCGGGGTCGACCTGCTTGAGGTGCAGATAGCCGATCCGCTCGCCGTAGGTCTCGATCAGCTTGACGCTGTCGCCGCCGCAGTAGGCGTAGTGGCCCGTGTCCAGGCACAGCGAGACGAGCGACGAGTCCGTGCCGTCGAGGAAGCGTGTGACGTTCGCCTCGCTGTCGATGTGCGTGTCCGCGTGCGGGTGGACGACGATCTGGAGGCCGTACCGCTCCCGCACCTCGTGTCCGAGCCGCTCGGTCAGCGTGGTCAGGTTGCGCCACTGCTCGGGCGTCAGCGTGTCCGGCTCCAGCACCTCACCGGTCTTGTCGTCCCGCCAGAAGGAAGGGATGACCACCAGGTGGGACGCGCCCATGGCCTGGGCGAGCACCGCGTTGTCCGCGACGTGCGCCCAGGTCTTCTCCCAGACGGACTCGCCGTGGTGCAGCCCGGTGAAGACCGTGCCGGCGGACACCTTCAGGCCGCGCTTGGCGGTCTCCTCGGTGAGGACGGCCGGGTCGGTCGGCAGGTACCCGTACGGGCCCAGCTCGATCCACTCGTAACCGGACTGCGAGACCTCGTCGAGGAAGCGCTGCCAGGGAACCTGCTGGGGGTCGTCGGGGAACCACACGCCCCAGGAGTCGGGCGCCGAGCCGACCCGGATGCGTGACAGCGGGGGGCTCGACTGGGAGGAAGCGGAGGAAGGGGGCACCGTCGTCATGAGCGTCAGCTTCAGCCGACGCCGGGACGCGTGTCAAGCTCTGGTCCGAATGTCCGGACAAAGTATTGACAGGGCTCCGTGAGGCGGGCTAGACCTGACTCCGAGCCGCTGTGCCGACCGCTGCACGAAGGCCGTGCGAGCCGTGCAAGCCGCGTGAGCCGCTTGAGCCGAAGAAACGCGAAGGGAAGTCGATGGCGTACGACCTGATCACCATGGGGCGGATCGGAGTGGACCTGTATCCACTCCAGACCGGTGTGCCGCTCGCCCAGGTGACGTCCTTCGGAAAGTTCCTCGGAGGCTCGGCGACCAACGTCGCGGTCGCCGCGTCCCGCCTCGGGCGCAGCACCGCGGTGATCACGCGGACCGGCGACGACGCCTTCGGGCGCTATCTGCACGACGCCCTGCGCGACTTCGGCGTCGACGACCGCTGGGTCACGTCGGTCCCCGGCCTCAACACCCCGGTCACGTTCTGCGAGGTCTTCCCGCCGGACGACTTCCCGCTGTACTTCTACCGGCAGCCCAAGGCGCCGGATCTCGAGATCGACGCCCATGAGCTGGACCTCGACGCGGTCGGCGGGGCGAGCATCTTCTGGGTCACGGGCACCGGCCTGAGCGAGGAGCCCAGCCGCACGGCGACCCTGGCCGCCCTCGCCCACCGCGCCAAGTCCGGTACGACGGTCTTCGACCTCGACTGGCGCCCCATGTTCTGGAAAGACCCGGAGTCGGCGCGCCCCTTCTACACCGAGGCCCTCCGCCACACCACCGTCGCCGTCGGCAACCTGGACGAGGTGGAGGTGGCGACCGGCGTACGCGAGCCGCACGCCGCCGCCCGCGCCCTCCTGGACGCCGGAGTCGAACTGGCGGTCGTCAAGCAGGGCCCGAAGGGTGTGCTCGCCGTCAACAGCAAGGGCGAGACGGCCGAGGTGCCGCCGCTCCCGGTGAACGTCCTCAACGGCCTCGGCGCCGGTGACGCCTTCGGCGGCTCCCTCTGCCACGGCCTGCTCGAAGGCTGGGACCTGGAGCGCATCATGCGGTACGCCAACGCGGCCGGCGCGATCGTCGCCTCCCGCCTGGAGTGCTCGTCGGCGATGCCCACCCCGGCCGAGGTCGAGGCGGCACTCGCGGCGGGAGCGGTCCGATGAGTTCTGCCGCAGCCATCGACAACGGCTCGGTCGCGGGTACCGGCACAGGCGCCGGCCCCCTCGCCCCCGTCGACATCTCCGCCCTCGCCGCCACCCGCGCCCGGTACCCCGAGGCCATCGCGGAAGCCGCCGCCCGTCGGTCCCGGCGCCCCCTTCTCGGGGAGTCCGGCCGACTGATGATCGTCGCCGCCGACCACCCGGCCCGAGGCGCCCTCGGCGTCGGCAACCGCAAGCTGGCCATGGCCAACCGGGCCGACCTGCTCGAACGCCTGTGCCTTGCCCTCTCCCGCCCCGGTGTCGACGGCGTCCTCGCGACCGCCGACATCCTGGACGACCTGCTCCTCCTCGGCGCCCTCGACGGCAAGGTCGTCATGGGGTCGATGAACCGCGGCGGCCTCTCCGGCGCCAGCTTCGAGCTCGACGACCGCTTCACCGGCCACCGCCCCGAGGACATGGCACGCCTCGGCTTCGACGCCGGCAAGCTGCTTGTGCGCATCGACTACGACGACCCGGGCTCCCTCACCACCCTGGAGTCCACGGCCCACGCGATCGACGCGATGGCAGAGCGCCGACTCCCGCTCTTCGTCGAGCCGTTCATCAGCAGACGCGGCCCCGACGGCAAGCTCCGCAACGACCTCTCCGCCGAGGCCGTCACCAAGTCCGTCGCCATCGCGTCCGGCCTGGGCGGCAGTTCGGCGTACACCTGGCTGAAGGTCCCCGTCACCGAGAACCCGGACGACATGGCCGAGGTCATGCAGACCTCCACCCTGCCCGCCGTGCTGCTCGGCGGCGAAGTCGGGGACGACCAGGAGGGCGCGTACGAGAAATGGCGTGGCGCGCTCCAACTCCCCACCGTCCAGGGCCTCGTGGTCGGTCGCTCGCTGCTGTACCCGGCGGACGGCGATGTGTCCGCCGCCGTGGACACCGCCGTCGGACTCCTGTGAGGCGCGCGATGACCGAGGGACATGGCGGCTGTACCGTGCGGGCGAAGTCCGGCGCGGCGCACAACGAGCTCCAACTCCTGGGCGGGGAAAGGGTGTTCGCGTCGGTCACCGACCTCGCGCAGGCACCCCGGAACGCCCGGGCACTGATCGCCTCCGGCGCGGGAGGCCGCTTCGCCCTGGCAGGAGCGAAGTGTGGGCGACGACTCCCCGCTCGCTACGGCCCCGCGCCGGAGGTCCACTTGGCACCCGCACACAGCACGGGGGGACACCGATGACCCCGCCCACCTCGACGACCTCGACGACGAGACTCACGGTCGCGCAGGCGCTCGTGCGCTTCCTGGCCGCCCAGTACACCGGGCGGGACGGCGTCCGCCGCCGCCTGATCGAGGCCACCTGGGGCATCTTCGGCCACGGGAACGTCGCCGGGCTCGGCCAGGCACTCGTCGAATACGGCGACGCCATGCCGTTCCACCAGGGCCGCAACGAACAGTCCATGGTCCACGCGGCAGTCGGCTACGCCCGTCAGTCCAACCGTCTCTCCACGCACGCCGTGACGACGTCGATCGGCCCGGGCGCGACCAACCTCGTCACCGGTGCCGCGCTCGCCACGATCAACCACCTCCCCGTCCTGCTTCTGCCCGGCGACACCTTCGCGACCCGCCCGGCGGACCCGGTCCTCCAGCAGCTCGAAGTCCCGTACGCCGGTGACGTGTCGGTCAACGACTGTCTGCGCCCGGTGTCGAGGTACTTCGACCGTGTCACGCGTCCCGAGGCGCTGATCCCGGCCGCGCTGCAGGCGATGCGGGTCCTCGCCGACCCCGTCGAGACAGGTGCCGTGACTCTCGCTCTCCCGCAGGACGTTCAGGCCGAGGCGTACGACTGGCCGGACGAGTTCTTCGCCGACCGCGTGTGGCACGTACGCCGCCCGGCCGCCGACGCCGACGAACTGACCGAAGCGGTACGGGCGATCCGTGCCGCCCGCCGTCCCCTGATCGTCGCGGGCGGGGGAGTCCACCACAGCCGCGCCGAGGAGGCGTTGGCGGAGTTCGCCTCGGCGACCCGCATCCCCGTCGCCTCCACCCAGGCGGGCAAGGGCTCGCTGCGACACGACCACCCCCAGGACGTGGGCGGCATCGGCCACACGGGAACGGCGACGGCGGACGAACTCGCCCGCCTGGCCGACCTGGTGATAGGCATCGGCACCCGCTACACGGACTTCACCACGGCTTCCAACACCCTGTTCGCGACGCCGGACGTCCGCTTCCTGAACCTCAACATCGCCCCGTACGACGGCCACAAGCTGTCCGCTACCCCGCTGATCGCGGACGCCCGCAGCGCCCTGGAGCAGCTGACGGAGGCACTGGCGCTCCACGACCACCGGGTCACGGACGCGTACGCCCGCGAGTACACCGAGGACAAGGAACGCTGGGAACAGCGCGTCGACGCCGCCTACGAGGCCGACGAGCCGGACGTACGCCCGACGCAGCCGCAGGTGCTGGGAGCGCTGGACGCCATCGCCGACGAGTCGGACGTGATCATCAACGCGGCCGGCTCGCTCCCCGGCGACCTGCACAAATTGTGGCGCGCGAGGTCGTACGACCAATACCACCTCGAATACGGCTATTCCTGCATGGGATACGAGATACCAGCCGCGATCGGTGTGAAACTGGCGGCGCCCGAGCGTCCCGTATGGGCGCTGGTGGGCGACGGCACGTATCTGATGATGCCGACGGAGATCGTGACGGCCGTACAGGAGGGGATCGCCATCAAGCTCCTCCTGATCCAGAACCACGGCTACGCGTCCATCGGCGGTCTGTCGGAATCGGTGGGCGGCGAGCGCTTCGGCACCGCCTACCGCTATCAGGCGGACGACGGTACGTACACGGGCGCCCCCCTGCCCGTGGACCTGGCCGCCAACGTGGCGAGCCTGGGCATGCGCGTCCTGCGCGCGAAGACGGTACGGGAGCTGCGGGCGGCGCTCGCCGAGGCCCGTGCCGCCGACACTCCCACTTGTGTCTACGTCGAGACGGAAACGGCAGACACAGTGTCGGGCGCGCCTCCGGCGCAGGCCTGGTGGGATGTTCCTGTGGCCGAGACCGCGACCCGCCCGTCGGCGGTCAAGGCACGTGAGCTGTACGAACGGCACGTCTCTACCCGACGCCGCCATCTGTGAAGGAGAACCTGGGCATGACGAAGATCGTCAACCACTGGATCGGCGGCAAGACCGTCGAAGGCGCGTCGGGCACGTTCGGGCCGGTCACCGACCCCGCGACCGGCGCGGTCACCACGAACGTCGCCTTCGCGACGGTCGACGAGGTCGACGCGGCCGTAGCCGCGGCCAAGGACGCGTACGCGACCTGGGGCACCTCGTCGCTCGCCAAGCGGAGCGCCATCCTCTTCAAGTTCCGCGCGCTGCTCGACGCCAACCGCGACGCGATCGCCGAGCTGATCACCGCCGAGCACGGCAAGGTGCACAGCGACGCGCTCGGCGAGGTCGCCCGCGGCCTGGAGATCGTCGAACTCGCTTGCGGTATCACCGTGCAGCTGAAGGGCGAGCTGTCGACGGAGGTGGCGAGCCGCGTCGACGTCTCGTCGATCCGCCAGCCCCTCGGCGTCGTCGCGGGCATCACGCCGTTCAACTTCCCGGCCATGGTGCCGATGTGGATGTTCCCGATCGCCATCGCGTGCGGCAACACCTTCGTGCTGAAGCCGTCCGAGAAGGACCCGTCGGCGGCCATCAAGCTCGCCGAGCTGTTCGCCGAGGCGGGCCTGCCCGACGGCGTCTTCAACGTCGTCCACGGCGACAAGGTGGCGGTCGACCGCCTCCTCGAACACCCGGACGTCAAGGCGGTGTCCTTCGTCGGCTCGACGCCGATCGCCCGCTACATCCACACCACGGCCTCGACGAACGGCAAGCGGGTCCAGGCCCTGGGCGGCGCCAAGAACCACATGCTGGTCCTCCCGGACGCGGACCTGGACGCGGCGGCCGACGCCGCCGTCTCCGCCGCCTACGGCTCGGCGGGCGAGCGCTGCATGGCGATCTCCGCGGTCGTGGCGGTCGGCGCGATCGGCGACGAGCTGGTGGACAAGATCCGCGAGCGCGCCGAGAAGATCAAGATCGGCCCCGGCAACGACCCCACCTCCGAGATGGGCCCGCTCATCACCAAGGTCCACCGCGACAAGGTGGCCTCGTACGTCACCGGCGCGGCGGCCGAGGGCGCGGAGGTCGTCCTCGACGGCAGCGGCTTCACGGTCGACGGCTTCGAGGACGGCCACTGGATCGGCATCTCGCTCCTCGACAAGGTGCCGACGACGGCGAAGGCCTACCAGGACGAGATCTTCGGCCCGGTCCTGACGGTCCTGCGCGTGGACACGTACGAGGAGGGCCTGGCCCTCATCAACGCCTCCCCCTTCGGCAACGGCACCGCGATCTTCACCCGGGACGGCGGCGCGGCCCGCCGCTTCCAGCTGGAGGTCGAGGCCGGCATGGTCGGCGTCAACGTCCCGATCCCCGTCCCGGTGGGCTACCACTCGTTCGGCGGCTGGAAGGACTCCCTCTTCGGGGACCACCACATCTACGGCAACGACGGCACCCACTTCTACACCCGCGGCAAGGTCGTCACGACCCGCTGGCCCGACCCGGCGGACGGTCCCTCGGGCGTGGACCTGGGCTTCCCGCGCAACCACTGAGCACCGAGCATCCTCCGCGCATGCCCGCCGACCTGCTACTTCCAGGTCGGCGGGCATGGCAGTTCCCGGCCGGACGTGAATAATCCTGGATGCTCCGGGCCGGGCGTAAGCGATCATGATGACCATGGACGCTCACTTCCTCGGTATCCCCGAGCTGGCCGAAACCCCGTCCGTGGCGGTCGTGGTCGACGTCATGCGTGCTTACACCGTGGCTGCCTGGGTCTTCGCCCAAGGAGCGGAGAAGATCGTTCTCGCCGAGTCGCTGGACGACGCCCTCGCGCTCAAGGCGGCCCACCCGGACTGGATGGCGCTCAAGGACGGTCCGCCCGCCCCCGGATTCGACATGGTCAACTCACCCGGCATGCTGCGGTCGGCCGACCTTCGCGGACGAACCGTCGTACAGAAGACCACGGCAGGGACGGTAGGCGCCCTCGCGGTCAAGGAGGCGTCGCTGGTGCTGTGCGCCGGCTTCGTGGTGGCGGAGGCGACGGCAAGGCTCTTGCGGGCCCGCAGCAGTGACAGCGTCACGTTCGTGGTCACCGGCGAGGACGGCCGGGCCGACGAGGATCTGGCGTGCGCTCAGTACATCGCCCGGAGAGCCACCGAGCCCGTGACGGATCCCGCCGAGTTCCTCCACCGCGCCGCCAGGTCGCGCGCGGCCACCGAACTGTCCGAGGGCGTGCGTCAGGGAGTCCATTCCGACGACGTCGAACTCTGTCTTGAGCTCGACCGGTTCCCCTTCGCCATGACGGCCGAGCCGGAGGGCTCACTCATGGTCCTGCGCCCGTACACCGTGCCCCCGCTGACGGACAACGCTCCGGTTTGATCGCCGGGGAGAGTTCAGAGGTGTGCGCCCATGGTGAGGGTGTCGATCCCCGGCAGGCGGCAGGCGGCAGGCGGCACGCGGCACGCGGCACGCGGTCGCCTGGAGCTGAGCTGCTGTCAGAGACGGCTTGTACTCTGCGCTCATTCGACGATCGGACGATCACGGACTCGGGCAAGCGGGCACGGGGCGGGTGTCCAGGGGCGGGAGCGCGGGGATTTCGATGAGTGACGCACAGCCGATACGAAGCCGCGGCACGGGCCTTTCGATCGGTGCGCGGATCGTCGCCGTGGTCCTCCTCGCCGCGATCGGGGCTGTCGGCGCCTGGTTTCAGCGCGACGCTCCCGGCCGGAGTGCGGAGCCGCGTACGGAGTTCACCGCGAACAACCCGCCCGCCGGTCTGCCCACCGCGGTCACCACCGGCCAGCACCTCCGCTGGTCCCGCTGCACCTCGCCGCCCACCGCCCGCACGGGCTACGACTGCGCCGTCATGAAGGCCCCCCTCGACTACCGGAAACCAGCTGGCAGGACGATCGACGTCGCCCTGATCCGCCGTAAGGCCACCGGCCCCAACGACCGGCGCATCGGCTCGCTCGTCCTCAACTTCGGCGGCCCCGGCGTGTCCGGTGTGATCGGACTGCCCGAATTCCTCGACGAGTACGAGCCGTTCCTCGACCGCTACGACCTGGTCTCCTTCGACCCGCGCGGCGTTGGCGCGACCATCCCCGTGCGCTGCGGCAGGACCGCGGACGACACCGGCTACGACGGGGCCGAGGCCTGCGCCAAACACTCCGGGGCGCTCCTCCCGTACGTCGGCACCTCGCACACCGCGCGCGACCTCGACCTGATGCGCTACCTCCTCGGCGACGAGCGGCTTCACTACTTCGGCGTCTCGTACGGAACGGCGCTCGGCGCGGTCTACGCCCACCTGTACCCGTCGCATGTCGGACGGCTCGTCCTTGAAGCGTCCGTCGATCCGACCGAGGACCTCAACGAGGATCAGGTGTCGCAGGTCAAGGCGGTCCAGGCGGCGTTCGACCGGTTCGCCGCGCACTGCGCGGCCCACATCAGCCACTGCCCGACCGGCGATGGGCCCGAGGAGGCCGCGCGACGCATGGCGCGCCTGGCCGACCGCCTGGAGAAGACGCCCGCCCCAACCGGCGGCGGAGGGAACCTCGACGCCGACGACCTCGCGTACGCCGTCAGCGACCATCTCGACCTCGGGACAGACGGCTGGTCGCCGCTCGCCGAGGCCCTCACCGCGCTGATCGACCACAACGACGGCGGTCCGCTGAGCAAGGGCGCTGGCGACCTCGGCTCCGCCGACCGCGCGCCGGCCCCGAGCGACAGCAGCCGCGCCGCCCTGGTCGCGATCACGTGCGCGGACTCCAGCCTGCGTCCTGACCTCGAACGCCTCGACAGGGACGAGGCCCGCGTCAAAGCCGCCTCACCTGTCTTCGGCGCGGCCTGGTCCAACGGCGTCTACCTCTGTTACGACTGGCCGTTCGACGGCGAACGCGCCACGCTCCAGGTGAACGCCGACGGCGCGGCCCCCGTCCTGGTGGTCGGCGGTACCGGCGACCCGATCACCCCGTATCCCGGCGCCCGCCACATGGCCCGCGCCCTGGGCGACGGTGTCGGCGTGCTCCTGACGGCCGAGGAGGAGGGCCACGGCACATACCCGCAGAACCGCTGCGTCACGGAGGCGGTCGACACATACCTCCGCACGGGCCGCACCCCGGCCGTGGGGAAGGTGTGCCGGGGCAGCATGTCCTGAGAGCCGTACGGATCCGCCGGGCGGCCCCGGCTGTGCTTCTGTCCTTCATCGCCCACCCGGGAGGTCGGGTGTGCTCAGCCCTGCTTCTTGGCGGTCTGCTTGATCAGGTCGCTGACATCGGCGGTCTGCGCCGCCGGCGGCGGTGCGACCTTGGCCGTGGCGCCGAACTTCCGGAAATCCATGGTGACGGTCATCTTCCCGACCACCTGCTTGATCCGGACCGGCAGGTCCTTGGCGCCGACCCAGACGTCCATGTCGATGGAAGTCCCGCCGCCGGTCATCGAGTTGACGAGACTGTCCTTGTCGCCGTAGGCGTCCTTGAACCTGCCCAGTCGGCTCGTGTCGATCACGGCCCGGTAGTGGGTCGTGCGCTGTCCGGCAAGGGTCTGCTCGCCGAGGTCCTTCACGTCCTGCGCGTACTTGAGGCTGCGCATGGTGGCCGACGGGCTGCCGCCCCCGGTGTTCCCGCTGAACGCCTGGGCGCCCTTCTCACCGAACACGGCCGAGCCGTCGATCTTCATCCATTCCTTGCCCTTGAGGGGGCCGGAGGGCTGCGGGTCGACGTCGTAGTAGTAGTCGCCGTCCACGAACAGCATGCGGATGGTCGGGGCGTCCTGGACCTCCTGCATCTGCGCGGCCTTGGTGTCCATCTCGACGTCGTACGCGAATCCGTCGCCCCAGGAGTACGTGCCCTCCATACGAACCGGGCCGCTGCCGTTGGCCAGGTCGGTGGTCATGGAGATCTCGGCGGACCCCAACTGCTCGGTCCGGTCGGTCGCCCGGGCGAGCGCCGCCATGATCGCGCCTGTGTCGTCCACCGCGTCGGCCGCCTGCTTGACGCTCCCCGCGCCGCACCCGGAGACCGCGACCAGTGTCACCGCCGTGAACCCCACCCAGGCAGCGGTGTACCGCAGCTTCATGTGTCCCCACCCCGTTGCTGTGTGTCCCTTGTGGACACGGAATTACTGAACTGTAGTGCGAAGTACGGACATCACTACGAAGAGTTTTCGCATACTTGACCGAACCCCCAGTTCACCACCGCGCACACTTCGTCGTCCTTCCCACCCGCGCTGCGATACGTGGCAAGGGCGACGTCGTTGTCGGTGTCGACCGGCACCCACATGCCGTAGCACCCGCGTTCGCGGCTGAGGTCGGCCAGCCGCCGCACCAGCGCCCGCCCGATCCCCCTGCGCCGGTGCGACTCGGCCACCCCCAGCTAGTACAGCAGCATCTCCGCGCCCTTGTCGGGGTGGACGGTCTCGACGCCGCTCACAAAGCCGAGGGGGGCTGCCGCATCGGCAGCCTCGTAGGCCAGATACAGGTGATGTCCGGCGGACCTCAGGAAACGTTCCGCCCACTCCGTGCGGACCGGATGGTCGAAAAGGTGCTCGGCGGCGGCCACCTCGGCGACCGTCATGGCGCGGCGAATCTCCACAGGCCGAACTTCCATGGACCGAACCTCCACAGACGGAACCCCCTCGGACGGAACCCCCACAGACCGAATCTCCACGTTCCCGTTCGTACCACGCCTGGTGTACGCCGACCCCGTGCCGTACGCCGCCAGGATGGCGCGAGGTTCCGACCGCCGGTTGCCCCGGATGTCGGTGGCGGCCCGTACCGTTGACGCATGGATCTTCGAATGCCCGGACTGCGGGGAGCACGGCCCCGGCGGCCCCGGCGGCTGGTCGCCGTCGTGGCCGCCGCCGTCGTCCTGCTCGCCGGTGCCGGTACGTGGACGGCCGTCGCCTCGGACGACGCGCCCGCGGTGCACCGCGCCGACCGGGTCATGGACATGGGCGGCGGGGTGCGTATCGACACCTCGTACTTCACCGCGGGGTCCGACTCCGACCGCCGCCCCGCCGTCCTCCTCGCCCACGGCTTCGGCGGCAGCAAGGACGACGTACGGTCCCAGGCCCAGAACCTCGCCCGCGACGGGTACGCGGTACTGACCTGGTCCGCCCGGGGCTTCGGCAGATCGACCGGGAAGATCGGGCTGAACGACCCGAAGACCGAGGTCGCCGACGTCTCGAAGCTCATCGACTGGCTGGCCGCGCGCCCCGAGGTCCAGCTGGACAAGAAGGGCGACCCGCGGGTCGGTATGGCCGGCGGTTCCTACGGCGGCGCGATCTCGCTCCTCGCCGCCGGTTACGACGACCGGGTCGACGCCATCGCGCCCGCGATCACCTACTGGAACCTCGCGGACGCCCTCTTCCCGAACGGCGTCTTCAAGAAGCAGTGGGCCGGCATCTTCATCAACACCGGCGGCGGCTGCGACCGGTTCGAGGCCACGCTGTGCGAGATGTACGACCGGGTCGCCGAGGCCGGCAAGCCGGACGCGGCGGCCACCGAACTCCTCACCGAGCGCTCGCCCTCCGCCGTCGGCGCCCGCATCAAGGTGCCCACCCTGCTGATCCAGGGCCAGACGGACTCCCTCTTCCCGCTCGGCCAGGCCGACGCCGCCGCGAAGGCGATCCGCGCCAACGGCGCTCCCGTGGACGTCGACTGGATCGCGGGCGGCCATGACGGCGGCGACATGGAGACAAGCCGCGTCGAATCCCGGATCAACTCGTGGTTCGACCGGTACCTGAAGGACGACAAGGGCGCCGACACCGGGCCCGCCTTCCGTGTCACCCGCACCGGCGGTGTCGACTCCACGGACGGGGCGGCGACCCTGCGCGGCGCCACCTCGGACACCTACCCGGGGCTGGAGAGCGGCCGGCGCGAGGTCGCCCTGACCGGTAAGGAGCAGACGTTCGACAACCCGGCCGGCGCCAACCCGCCCGCAGTCTCCTCCCTGCCCGGCCTCGGCGCGGCGAGCGGTCTCTCCCAGCTCTCCTCGCTCGGAGTCGGCGTCTCGATCGACTTCCCGGGGCAGAACGCCCGCTTCGAATCGGCCCCGGTCGCCGACGACGTACGGATCACCGGTTCCCCCACGGTCACCGTCCACATCAAGTCGACCAGCGACGACGCCGTCCTCTTCGCCAAGGTGTACGACGTCTCGGCGAACGGCAGGCAGCAGGTGCTGCCCTCCCAGCTCGTCACCCCCCTCAGGGTCGAGGGCGCCAAGGAGGGCAAGGACGTCACGATCACCCTCCCGGCCATCGACCACGAGGTCGAACAGGGCCACCGTCTCCGCCTGGTCCTCGCCTCCACGGACCTCGGCTTCGCATCACCCGTCGCCCCGGCCACGTACACCGTCTCCGTCACGAGCGACCTGAGGATCCCCACCGCCTCCGGCGTCACCACGGCCTCGTCCGGGCTGCCCGCCTGGGTGTGGTGGCTGCCCCTCGCGGGCGCCGCGATCGCCCTGGCCCTGCTCCTGTCCGGCCGCCGGCGTACGGCGGCACCCTCCGCCCCGGACCCCGAACTGGCCGGAGTCCCGCTGCAGATCACCGACCTGAGCAAGCGGTACGCGAAGTCGTCGGACCGGTACGCCGTACGGGACGTGTCGTTCCGCGTCGAGAAGGGTCAGGTCCTCGGACTCCTCGGCCCCAACGGCGCCGGCAAGACCACCACCCTGCGCATGCTGATGGGCCTCATCAGGCCCGACGGCGGCGAGATCCGCGTCTTCGGGCACGCCATCCGCCCCGGCGCCCCCGTCCTCTCCCGCGTCGGCGCCTTCGTCGAGGGCGCCGGCTTCCTCCCGCACCTCTCCGGCCGCGAGAACCTGGAGCTGTACTGGCAGGCGACCGGCCGTCCGGCCGAGGACGCCCACATGGCGGAGGCCCTGGAGATCGCCGGCCTCGGCGACGCACTCGCGCGCGCTGTCCGCACGTACTCCCAGGGCATGCGCCAGCGCCTCGCCATCGCCCAGGCCATGCTCGGCCTGCCCGACCTCCTCATCCTCGACGAACCGACCAACGGCCTGGACCCGCCCCAGATCCGCGAGATGCGCGAGGTGCTGATCCGGTACGCGGAGGCGGGCCGCACGGTGATCGTCTCCAGCCACCTGCTGGCGGAGGTCGAGCAGTCCTGCACGCACCTCGTCGTCATGGACCGCGGCAAGCTGGTCCAGGCCGGTCCGGTCAGCGAGATCATCGGCTCCGGCGACACCCTGCTCGTCGGCACCACCACCCCCGTGGAGGAGCCGCTCGTCGAGAAGGTCGCCGCTCTGCCGGGCATCGTCTCCGCCGTACGCACCGACGACGGACTCCTGGTCCGCCTCGCCCCCGAGGACGGCAGCGCCCAGCGCCTCGTCGTCGAACTCGTCCGCCTCGAAGTGCCCGTGGAGTCGGTGGGCCCCCACCGGCGCCTCGAAGACGCCTTCCTCACCCTGATCGGAGGTTCCGCATGAGCACGACGAACACGATCGTGGAGCGGGCGGAGACGGCCGACGGGTACCGCGCCCGGCGGACACTGCCCCTGCGCGTCGAGCTGGTCCGCCAGCTCAAGCGCCGCCGTACGCTCGTCATGGGCGGCATCCTCGCCGCGCTGCCGTTCATCCTCGTCGCCGCGTTCGCGATCGGCGGCGAGCCCGGTGGCCGCAACGGCCAGGTCTCCCTGATGGACACGGCCACCGCGTCCGGCGCCAACTTCGTCGCCGTCAACCTCTTCGTCTCCGCGGGCTTCCTGCTCGTCATCCCCGTCGCCCTGTTCTGCGGGGACACGGTCGCCTCGGAGGCCAGCTGGTCCTCCCTGCGCTATCTGCTCGCGGCCCCCGTGCCGCGCGCCCGCCTCCTCTGGTCCAAGCTCGCCGTCGCCCTCGGCATGAGCCTCGCCGCGATGGTCCTGCTGCCGGTCGTGGCCATCGCGGTCGGCACGGCTGCCTACGGCTGGGGCCCGCTGGAGATCCCCACCGGGGGTTCGCTCGCCGCGGGCACGGCGGCCCAGCGTCTGGTGGTGGTCGTGGGCTACCTCTTCGTGTCCCAACTGGTCACCGCTGGACTGGCGTTCTGGCTGTCGACCAAGACGGACGCCCCCCTGGGAGCGGTCGGCGGCGCCGTCGGCCTGACCATCGTCGGCAACGTCCTGGACGCCGTGACGGCCCTCGGCGACTGGCGCGACTTCCTGCCCGCGCACTGGCAGTTCGCGTGGGCCGACGCCATTCAGCCCCGCCCGGAATGGGGCGGCATGATCCAGGGGACGGCCGTCTCGGTAACGTACGCCCTCATCCTGTTCGCCCTGGCCTTCCGGGGTTTCGCCCGCAAGGACGTCGTCTCCTAGGTCACCGGAGGATCACCTACCGGTCTCGACGGCCGCCTCCCGTGGCCACTTCGAGATCCATCCGCAACACCCCGTACCGCACATTCCGGCCCCCTCCAGCGTCACAGTCACAGAAGTTGACGTCGTCCGACGCCAACGGGCGGAGGGGGCACGGCAGATGGAGCGGAACCGGATACGCCGAACACAACGCCTGCGGGGTGCGCTGATAGCGGTGACGGCCGCGAGCGGGCTGCTGCTCACCGGTTGCAGCGCCGACAGCGCCGACAGCGGCCAGAGCAGCAGAGCGGACAGCGGCCAGCACTCCGGCGGAGGCTCGGGCTACGCACCCGCGCCCGCCCGGTCCAGTGGCTCCGGCGGACAGCAGGACGGCGACCGGAGCAGAAGCGAGGGTGAGACGGAAGGAGACTTCGCCCCGTCCCCCGACTACCTCTCCACCTTCGCCCTCGACGTCGACACCGCCTCGTACGGCTACGCGCGCCGCACCCTCGCCGACGGCCACCGCCCCGACCCGTCGACGGTCCGGCCCGAGGAGTTCGTCAACAGCTTCCGCCAGGACTACGAACGCCCCGACGGCAACGGCTTCTCGGTCACCGTCGACGGCGCCCGCACCGACCGCGAGGACTGGTCCCTGGTCCGCGTGGGCCTCGCCACCCGTTCCGCCGAGCAGGAGAGCGAACGCCGGCCGGCCGCTCTCACCTTCGTCATCGACATCTCCGGCTCCATGGCCGAGCCCGGCCGCCTCGACCTCGCCAAGGACTCCCTCGGCGTGATGACGGACCGACTGCGCGACGACGACTCGGTGGCGATCGTCACCTTCAGCGACGAGGCCGAGACCGTCCTGCCGATGACCCGCCTCGACGACCACCGCGACCGCGTCCACGACGCGATCGACGAACTGGAACCGACCGACTCGACCAACCTCGGCGCGGGCGTCCGCACCGGCTACGCCACAGCCGTCGAGGGCCTGCGCGAGGGTGCCACCAACCGGGTCGTTCTCGTCTCGGACGCGCTCGCCAACACGGGCGACACGGAGGCCGAATCGATCCTCGACCGCATCTCCGACGCCCGCCGTGAACACGGCATCACCCTCTTCGGTGTCGGCGTCGGCAGCGACTACGGCGACGCCCTGATGGAGCAGCTCGCCGACAAGGGCGACGGCCACACCACCTACGTCTCGAACGAGACCGACGCCCGCGAGGTGTTCTGCGACCAGCTCCCGCGCAACATCGACCTCACGGCCCGCGACGCCAAGGCCCAGGTGGCCTTCGACCCGGAGACGGTCGCCGAGTTCCGACTGATCGGCTACGACAACCGCCGGGTCGCCGACGACGACTTCCGCGACGACCGGGTGGACGGGGGCGAGGTGGGCCCCGGCCACACGGTCACCGCCCTCTACGCCGTCCGCACCAAGGAGTCCGCCTCGGGCCACCTGGCCACGGCGACCGTCCGTTGGCTCGACCCCGACACCCGCGAACCCCACGAGGAATCGGGCCAGTTGGAGTCGGAAGCGGTGGACGAGGCGCTCTGGGACGCCCCGTCCCGTCTCCAGGTCACCGCGGTGGCCGCCTACTTCGCCGACGCCCTGCGCAGGGGCGACGACGGCTGGACCACCCTGCCGGGAGCCCCGTCACTCGGGGAACTGGCCGACAGGGCAGACGAGTTGGCGAACGCGACAGAGGACAAGGCAGTACGCCAACTGGCCGAGGCAATAGACCAGGCGAACCGCTACGAGGACTGAACGGTGCTGGTGAACGCCGGATGTGAGCACCGCCCGACAGGGGCGCGGGGAACTGCGCGACCAGCCCCCAGCGCCCCGCGGTCAAGAAACAACCGAAGGCCCGTTAACCGCACACAGACGGAACAGCCCGCCGAAGCCCCTCCAGATGCAGACCGTCCAACCGGTACCCCCAAGCGGAGCGCCCCGCAGCAAGCACAAGCCGCAGCTCGCACGAGTCCCCCGACCGAACCGTCTCCGTCTCCTTCAGCGCGTCCAGCAACTCGGTGGTGATCCGGTCCAGAATCGGCCGGACCTCCTTGACCAGATCGGGCCGCTCGGTGGGCCGCAGCTCGGGATGCGCGTCCCAACGGGCGTACAGCCCTCGCTGGACCACCTTGTTCGCCTCGATCTGGTCCCGGAACACGGCGGCGACCGCCTCCGGGTCGAGACCGAGCCCGACGGCTCGCGCGGAGACGTCGGTCAGGATCTGCTGCTCGCGTACCGGGTCGTCGATCGGCTTGTCGGTGCCGTACTTGGCGGCGGCGACCTTGTCGGCCACCAGCAGCCGCTCGGCGAACAGGTCGGTCAGTGAGGTCAGCGAAGTCGGCGAGGGCGCGGGGGAGAGGGCAACACTGCTTACTCGTACGGGAGTTGCTGTGTGAGCCACAGCAGGTGCGGCGCCGGAGACGGCCAGGACGGCCGACGCGCACACGGCGAGAAGAACAGACCGCACGGGGTTTCCTTTCGGTGGGGGGAGGTCGAGCCGGCACCGGACCGAAATCCTGTGCCAGGCAGCAAAATATCCGCCCCGGATGATCTGCTTCTGCGCGACCCATTGAACTTCCGCTACGCACCGGTAATTTGACCCGGGATCAGGAGCAGAACCAGCCACCGGGAGCTAGCGTCATGGGCGTACGCAAGGATCTGAAGCAGGCGAAGCGGCGCACCGACCTGGCGGCCCGCCACCGCATCGAGCTGATCCGCGACGAGAAGACAGGCACCGTCCGCGAGGCGAGCGCCCTCCCCATCGTGGCGGCCCCCACCACGGGCAGCATCGCCGACCTGCCCCACACCAACGCGGCCGAGGCCCCCGACGCGGTGATCCTGCGCCGCCGTACGGACGACGGCACCTGGCGCCCGATCACCGCCGCCGCCTTCGCCGCCGAAGTCACCGCCACCGCCAAGGGGTTGATAGCCGCCGGCCTCGAACCGGGCGGCCGGGTAGCGGTCATGTCCCGTACCCGCTACGAGTGGACGGTTCTGGACTTCGCGATCTGGGCGGCCGGCGGCCAGACCGTCCCCGTCTACGCCACCTCGTCCGCAGCCCAAGTGGACTGGATCGTCCGGGACTCGGGGGCCCACCTGGTCGTCACGGAGACGCCGGACAACACGGCCACCGTCATCACCGGCACGGCCGCCCACCCCGAACCCCCGCGCGTTCTCACCCTGGACGAGGACGCGATGGCCGAACTCACATCCCTGGGACGGGAGGTGTCGGACGAGGAGGTGACCAAGCGGCGCGCGGCTCTGACCCCCGACACCACTGCGACGATCTGCTACACCTCCGGCACCACCGGCCAGCCGAAGGGCTGTGTCCTCACCCACGCGAACCTGCACGCCGAGGCCGCCAACGTCGTCGAACTGCTGCACCCGATCTTCAAGGAGGTCACCGGCCAGACCGCCTCGACCCTCCTCTTCCTCCCCCTCGCCCACATCATGGGCCGGGCTCTTCAGATCGGCTGTCTGATGGCCCGCATCGAGATCGGCCACTTCCCGAGCATCAAGCCCGACGAACTCCGCCCGATGCTGAAGGAGTTCAAGCCGACCTTCCTGGTGGGCGTCCCGTATCTCTTCGAGCGGATCCACGCCGCCGGCCGCGCGACCGCAGAGAAGATGGGCCGCGCCGCCTCCTTCGACCGCGCCCACCGCATCGGCGTCCGCTTCGCGGAGGCGTACCTCGAAAAGTTCCTCGGCACAGGAAAGGACAAAGGCAAGGGCAAGGGCCCCGGGCTCACCCTCTACGCCGCCTGGGCCCTGTACGACCTGCTCGTGTACCGCCGTATCCGCAACGAGCTGGGCGGACGCATGCGCTACGCCATCAGCGGCGGCTCCCCGCTCGACCGCGACCTCAGCCTCTTCTTCTACGCCGCCGGAATCATCGTCTACGAGGGCTACGGCCTGACCGAGACGACCTCCGCCGCCACCCTCGTCCCGCCCCTGGCCCCCCGCCCCGGCACGGTCGGTCTGCCCGTCCCCGGCACCGCCGTCCGGATCGCCGACGACGGCGAGGTCCTCCTCAAGGGCGCGGTCGTCTTCGGCGCCTACTGGAACAACCCGGCGGCGACGGACGCGGTACTGAGCGACGGCTGGTTCGCGACCGGCGACCTCGGCGCCCTCGACGACGACGGCTACCTCACCATCACCGGTCGCAAGAAGGACATCCTCGTCACCTCCGGCGGCAAGAACGTCGCCCCGGCAGTCCTGGAGGACCGGCTGCGCAGCCGGGCGCCGATCGGCCAGTGCATGGTCGTCGGCGACAACCGCCCCTTCGTCGCCGCCCTGATCACCCTCGCCCCCGATTCCGTCGCCCACTGGCTCACGGTCCGGGGGATGCCCGCCGACACCCCGATGTCCGAGGTGATCGGCGACCCCCGGATGCGCGCCGACGTCCAGCGGGCCGTGGACCACGCCAACGCGGCGGTCTCCCGGGCCGAGTCGATCCGCGCCTTCACCCTGGTCGAGGGCGAGTTCACCGAGGACAACGGCCAGCTCACCCCGTCCCTCAAGGTCAAACGCCATGCGGTACGGGAGGCGTACGCGGCCGAGATCGAGGCGCTGTACAGCAAGTAGGCCCGAGGCGGTGAGGTAGAGCCACAAACGCCGAACGGCGGGCCACCGGAGAACCGGTGACCCGCCGCCGCAACCGAGCGGGGAGGCTCAGCTGTTGCCGGCGCCGTTGCCGGACAGCACGGGGATGTCGCTGAGGATGTGCGACAGGGGCTCGTCGCCCTTGGCCTGCGTCGAGTTCTCGACGCACTGCTGGTTCTGCGGGGCCGACAGGATCGGGATGTCCTGGACGGCGATCGGCACCAGGCCGACGACAGAACCGACGTTGAGCTTGGCCGGGAGGCCGACACACGGCTTGTTCAGCGAACCCTGGACCAGCGAGAGCTGCGGGCTCATGTCACCGAACGTGGCCGAGTTGCCGAACTCCTGCTCGGCGCCGTTGCCGCTGATGGAGGTGGTGCCACCGTCATCGGCGATCGCCAGGGCCTGGGGTGCTGCCGTCGCCGAGATACCGGCGACGGAGGCGGCGATGGCCGCGGTTGCCCACAGCTTCTTCATGTTCATTCCCTTCGAAAAGCGGACTCCGGTGAGGAGCTGCGTGATCGTCAACGGTCCGACCCCGGCCGGGGTTGCGGTGATTGCCCCGTTTGGCCCAGTGATTGAGGTGTGGGGGCAGTTGTTCGGGGGAAGAGGGCCGCTTGCTCATCCGCCCGACCGCCCGGCTCAGGGGCCCACCTCGGCCGGTTGTCACGCACGGCGGCGCGATCCCGCACAACCGGGAGAGACGGGAAGCCCGGAAAACCGGAACAAGGGCTGTTCCGGCGTCATCTGACGCAACGCAGGCCAGCGGGCCGCCGGGAATCCGGCGGCCCGCTGGTGAAGGCTCGAAGAGCCCAGGTGTACGCCCGGCCTGGTCGTCGCCGGTGGTACTGGTGCTGCGGATCAGTTGTTGCCGACGCCGTTGCCGGACAGCACGGGGATGTCGCTGAGGATGTGCGACAGCGGCTCGTCGCCCTTGGCCTGCGTCGAGTTCTCGACACACTGCTGGTTCTGCGGGGCAGACAGGACCGGGATGTCCTGGACGGCGATCGGCACGACGCCGACGAGCGAACCGGCGTTGACCTTGGCCGGCAGACCGATGCAGGGCTTGTTGAGCGAGCCCTGGATGAGCGCCATCTGGGGGCTCATGTTGCCGTACGTGGCCGAGTTGCCGTACTTCTGGATGGCGCCGTTGCCGCTGGTGGAGGTCGTGCCACCGTCGTTGGCGATCGCCATGGCCTGCGGCGCGACCGCGGCGGAGGCACCGATGACGGAAGCGGCGACTGCGGCGGCAGCCATAACCTTCTTGATCACTTGCTAGTCCCTTCGAAAGAAACCCCGTCCACCGGAGCGCTCTGATCAACTGCCTTCGGCGCGCATAGTTGCTGCGGTTCACTCCGATGGCCTACGAACTGGGGTGTTCCCGAGGGGCGTGTCAGTCGGGCCGTGGCACGAATTTCCAGGCCGGGACGGGCCAATCGGGTGAACGAGCGAAACCAATCCCCGCGCATCCGGTTGATGGCGAGAGCAGGAACATGTGTCTCTGCCAGGAAAGGAAAGCGAAATGCTGAAGAAGGCAATGGCCGCGGCGGCGGTAGCCGCATCTGTCGTCGGAGTGTCGGCGGCGACCGCCCCTCAGGCGCTTGCCACAGCGGACGACGGGGGCACGACGTCCGTCAGCGGGAACGGTGCTGTCTCGAAGTTCGGCAACTCCGTGACCAAGGGCGACATGAGCCCTCAGATGAGCCTGGCTCAGGGCACCCTGAACAAGCTCTGTGTCGGTCTGCCCGTCAAGGGCAACGTGGGCTCCATCGTTGGCGTCGTGCCGATCGCTGTCCAGGACATTCCGATCCTGTCGGCCCCGCAGAACCAGCAGTGCGCCGAGAACTCGACGCAGGCCAAGGGCGACGAGCCGCTGGCCCACGTCCTCAGCGACATTCCGGTCCTGTCCGGGAACGGTGTCGGCAACAGCTGATCTGTCGCCGTCTGCTGACTGGTCGTCAACATTCGTCCGGTCGCTCATAATCGCAGCTCGGACAGCCTCCGCACATGGTGCGGGGGCTGTCCGTTTTTTGTCATCTCCCCGATTTCCTTAAGCCTTTCGTGTGGACTGTGTTTTCTGTCGCTTCGGGGCGTTCGAGTGAATTACCTGTGGGACCACGTTCCGTAGTTTCTTCGGCTGTCTATCCCTCGTTTTACAACTGCCGGTCATGGTGCGAGCCGTTCATGCTGTGCTCGCTCGGTCTTCGGCCGACATATGGGCATGACCGCAGAGAAGGGAAACCTCATGAAGAAGAGCGTTGCTGTCATCGCGGGCGCCATCATGGCGCTCGGAATGGCCGCCCCGGCCTTCGCGGACGCCGAGGCGGAGGGCTTCGCCGCCAACTCCCCGGGTGTGCTCTCCGGCAACGTGGTCCAGGTGCCCGTCCACATTCCCGTCAACGTGTGCGGCAACTCGATCAACGTCATCGCGCTGCTGAACCCGGCGTTCGGCAACACCTGCGTCAACGACTGACGTCGTAGCACCAGCCGTTCGGCGGTGTCTGGGCCGGTCTTGGAGAGCCTTTCGGTGCCAAGGCCGGCTTTTTCTCACCTCTCCCAGCAGGAAGATAATCAGAATGCGACAGAGTCTGAGCAGGGGGATGGTCGTGGCGGCCGCCGCGACGAGCCTCTTGTCCCTGTACGGCATTTCCGCCCTCGCCGACGCCGACGCGGGCAGGGCGACCAACAGCCCGGCTGCACACGGAGCCCCGCACGACGACCCCGGCTACGGCAACGGCAACGGCAACGGCAACGGCAACGGCAACGGCTACGGCAACGGGAACGGCAACGGCCACGGCCATGGGAACGGCCACGGCGACAATCCCGGCGGCTACGGCGACACCCCGCCGACGAAGCCTCCGACGAAGCCCCCCACGACTCCGCCGACGAAGCCGCCCACGCTGCCGCCGACCAAACCCCCTACGAAGCCGCCGACGAAGCCCCCTACGGGCCCTCCGACGAAGCCTCCGACGCTGCCGCCGACGAAGCCGCCCACGGGTCCGCCGACCAAGCCCCCCACGACTCCGCCGACGAAGCCTCCGACCCTGCCGCCCACGAAGCCCCCTACGGGTCCCCCGACGAAGCCTCCGACGCTGCCGCCGACGAAGCCGCCCACGGGTCCGCCGACCAAGCCCCCCACGACTCCGCCGACGAAGCCTCCGACGCTGCCGCCGACGAAGCCCCCTACGGGTCCCCCGACGAAGCCGCCCACGCTGCCGCCGACCAAGCCCCCCACGGGCCCGCCGACCAAGCCCCCCACGACTCCGCCGACGAAGCCTCCGACGCTGCCGCCGACGAAGCCCCCTACGGGTCCCCCGACGAAGCCGCCCACGCTGCCGCCGACCAAGCCCCCCACGGGCCCGCCGACGACCACGCCTCCCACCACCCCGCCGACGAAGCCGCCGCACCTGCCGCCGACGGGTAGTCGTGAGGAGTTGATCGCGGCCTCGGCCGTCAGTGTTGCGATGATCGCCGGTGGCATCATCCTGTACCGCCGGGGCAGGCGCAGCCGGCCCGGCGCCCACGAGTGAGGCACCTGTAAGGCTGCTGGCACCTGGACGAGCCCCGCGCCCTGTATGAGGCGCGGGGCTCGTCCAGTGGCGCGGGGCCGTATCGATCTGCGGTTCCGTCGCGTGGGCGAGCCCCGCCCAACCGGCCCGCAGAAGGCGACCCGCCTACCGGGAACCCGCAGACCCGCCTACCCGGCGGAGCGCACCCCCTCGCGTCGCCCTTGCCCCGGTACCGTTCCGCCGCCCGCCCGGGCTTCCGCCCGCAGCCGGCGCCGTACTCCTCGTACGAGCGTCTCCGCGGTGAACGTCGCGCCGTGTACGAAGCGCATCGACGGGCCGAAGCCGGACGCCGTGACCAGGCCCGCCAGGAACAGGCCGGGGTACGAGGACTCGAAGTGCCGACCGACCGCCGGGGACCCGTCCGCCGACGCGCCCAGGCCGGTGCCCAGTCGGGGATCCAGCAGGCTCAGCCGGTCGCACGTAGCCCTGAACCCCGTTGCCGCGATGACGTGTTCGGTCTCCAGGGAGCGCCGCTCGCCGGACCGGGTCACCGTGTCCAGCCGTACGCCGCCGCCGGCGCCCGTCAGCTCCCGGGCCTTCGCGACCTCCTGGCCGAGGAGTACCTCCACCGCCGGTTCGACGCGGTCGCGCACCCACCAGGCGCCCGCCGGGCCGAGGGCGGTCGTGGCGATCCGGGCTCGGGTCGGTTCCGGGAGGCGGTGGAAGAGGCCGGGGCGTTCCGCGTAGAACCAGTTGCGCCAGCCGCAGCCCAGACCGCTGTGCGGGGCACGGGCCGAGCGCCACCAGGGGCGCTCCCACGGTGGCGGTACGTCGTTCCAGTGCAGCTGCTCCGCTCGGGCCAACACCCTTACCCGGGTGCCCTGTTCGGCGAGCAGGGCCGCCGTCTCCAGGGCCGCCTGGCCGCCGCCGATCACCGTGACGTCCCGGCCGCGGAAGCGGTCGAGGTCGCCGTGGTGGCTGCTGTGCGAGACCAGGTCGGGGCCGAGAGCGCGGAGGGTGGCCGGGATCTCTACGAAGGGGAGCACACCGACGGCCAGGGCGACCGTCCGGGCGCGTACCGTCTCGCCGTCCTCCGCCACCGCCTCGAAACCGCCGGGCACGGGTGTCACCCGGGTCACCGTCCGTTCGTCGACCTCGGGCACGGCGTTGCGCGCGAACCACTGCCCGTACGCGGCGAACATCTCCAGCGGGATCGGCTGTCCGTGCCGTGCCTTGACGCCCTGACCGGCGCAGTACGTGTCGAGGCGCCAGCGGTTGTCGGGGTCGGACAGGTTCGACGCCCACGGTTCGGACTTGAGGTACATGCCCCGGGGCATGTGGTCGCGCCAGGAGGCCATGGGCCGGCCGAGGACTCGCAGCCGGAGTCCGGCGCCGGCGGCGTGGGAGGCGATGGACAGGCCGTAGGGGCCGGCGCCCACCACCAGCAGGTCGTACATCAGCAACTGTTCGCTTTCTCGTCGTTGGTCAGGGACCCCTCGGTCAGAGAACCGCCGGGCTGTGGCTGTGGCTGTGGCTGTGGCGCGTCGGCCACCGCCTGCCGGACCACGCGTGCCTGCGTGTCGTCCGGTTCGGACCGTGCGCAGAGCCGGCGCAGCCGGGTCGGCAGGCGGCGGACGGCGTGCCGGGCCCACAGGGCCCACATCGCCCAGCCGGGCGCGAGGTCGTCCGGGGCGTGCCAGGCCAGTTCGCGGCCGGCCGGCGCCGGGCGCAGCGCGCTGAGCGGCGCGTAGTTCTCGACCACGAACGCCCGCTCGGGCCGCGGCACCCCCTCGGGCAGCGGACGGTGGGTCAGGTCGAGGTGCTGGGCCCGTACGACGTCCAGCCCGGCCGTGTCGGTGAAGAGCCGGAACTGGGCGCCGGGGCGCGGGTTGAAGTCGAGCAGGTGGTAGTCGCCGGTGGTGGCGCAGCGGCGGAAGTCGAGGTCGAAGATGCCCCGGTAGCCCAGTGCGCCGACGACGCTGTCCGTGAGCGCCCGGACCTGCGCGTTCGGTGTCCAGTGGCCCACCGCGGTCAGCCCGGCCCCGCGCGGCCACGCGTGCAGTTTGCGGCCGGTGCCGCCGCCCCGCACGGTCCCGGTGCGGTCGACGTACCCGTGGCAGAACCAGTCGAGGTCGGGTCCCGCCGGCAGGAACGACTGGAGCAGCAGTCGGCAGCCCGCCTCCTCCGTGCGCAGATACAGCTCGCGCGCCTGCCGCGCCGAGCGTACGACCACCGTGCTGCGCAGGTCGCTGTCGGCCGGGAGCAGCCACGGCCGACTCCACTTCGCCACGGCCGGCAGCCCGAGGTGCCAGGCCATGGCGGCGGCCTCGGCCGCGCTGTCCGGGACGAGTGTCAGGGGGTGCGGCACGCCCACGGCCGCGCACACGGCGGCCAGTTCGGCCTTGTCGGCCACCCGTTCGGCCAGTGCGCCGGGCTGCTGCGGCAGCAGAAAGGCGGGTGCCAGCTCGGCCCTGGCCCGGCCCACCGCGACGGCGCTCGCGTCGTCGAGCGGGATCAGCACACCGGGCCGCGCGATCTGGGAGGCCACCCGCAGGAGTGCGCGGGCGATGTCGGCGGGGGCGGCACCGGGCAGCGGCGGCGGATGCAGTTGGCGGACGAAGCGGGATCTGCGTACGGGACTTCCGCCGACGTCGGCGATCAGGTGCACGTCGACGCCCGCCCGGCCGAGAGAGCGTACGGCGCCCAGTGTTCCGTGGTGAAAGGGATTCAGGTCGGTCCGCACGAGGACGGCGGGGACGCGGTTGTCGAGCAGCGAAACGGACATGTGTTTTCGGGTTTCCTTCGGGTCGGTTCACTCGTGCGGGCGAGCAGAACACTCGAAAGTCTCAAGCGCGGTGGCGGAATTCATACTCATATGACTGAGTGTCAGTAGGTGAAAAGGCAGGACGAGAACAGGCAGTGCGAAAAACAGGCAGTGCGAAAAACAGGCAGTGTGAGAACAGGGAGTACGCGCGTGGAGGAAGGAGCAGGCATGGCCCCACACAAGCGACGGGCCCGCACCGGACGGCTGGCGTTCCTGGCGGCGGCGGTCGCCGCGTCGGCCGTCCTGGTGGCGGGGCAGGGACACGCCGTGGGCGCGGGGGTGGCCGATCCTCCCGTCCCCGCACCGGACACGGTCACGGTCACTCAACCGACACCACCCACCGGCACAGTGGCCCCGGTCGCTCCCGTGGTCCCCGAACCCCCGGTGGCTCCCGAGCCGCCCAAGCCCGTACCCCCGGAGCCGCCCAAGGCGCCCCGGCTCCCCTCCTTCGGTGCGTACGTCGACTACGACGGCACCCGGGGCACGGCCAGGATCGCCGAGCTCAGCCGCTGGCTGGGCGGTGCCGATCTCAGCGTCGGCCACACCTATCTGCCGGGTGACCGGTGGAGCAACATCGAGGGGCTGCCCGGCTTCCTCGACGTGTGGGCGGACTGGCGGCGGGCCGAGGAGGACCGGCTGTTCGTCCTCAACGTGCCCATGCTGGAGCGCAACGAGGAGGGTGTCTCCGACCGTCAGGTCCGGGTGCAGCTGAGGCGTGGCGCCGCCGGTCTCTACGATCACCACTTCCGCGCCCTGGCCCAGCGGCTGGTCGAGCTGAAGATCCCGGACACGGTCATCGTGCTCGGGTGGGAGATGAACGGCATTACGTACACCCATCGCTGTGGGCCGGACCCGGAGGCCTGGAAGAGGTACTGGAACAGGATCGTCACCACCATGCGGGCGGTGCCGGGCCAGAAATTCCGGTTCGATTTCAATCCGACCCGGGGCAAGGACGCCATTCCGTGGCCACAGTGCTATCCGGGGGACGATACGGTCGACATCATCGGCATGGATTCGTACGACCAGCCCAGGGGGCTGTCATTCGACGAGCAGGTGAGTGAGCCGTACGGTCTTCAGGCGCATGTGGATTTCGCCAAGGCCCATGGAAAGCCCATTTCCTATCCGGAATGGGGACTGTTCCGCAACGGCGACAATCCGGAGTACATGCGGCGCATGCTCGCGTGGATGGACGAGCACAAGCCGCTGTACAACACGCTGACCGACTACTGCCCGCACGGCGTGTGGCAGTGCGGCAGCAATCCGAAGGCGTCCGAGGTGTACCGCCAGGTCCTGACGGGCCGTAAGGACACCGAGCCCACTGTCCCGACACCGGTGCCGCCGGTGCCCCCGGTCCCGACCCCGCAGCCGCCGAAGCCCACGGATCCGGTCGTCCCGCCCGTGCCGCTGCCACCGTCCAACTGCTCGCCGCTGGATCTGGGCGACTGGGTGGAGTACTGGATGGGCGGGAAGCTGTGCCTGAAGTTCGACTGGTGGTCGCGCAGCAGGTGACCGCCCGGTGGCGGCGGGTCGTTCACGATCCGCCGCCACCGTTGCCGGTTTCCCCGCCGCCGCCGCCGCTTCCGCTTCCGCTTCCGTTGCCGTCGCGTTCCCGCAGCCGGCGCAGGAGTTCCTTGCCCCGGCTGCGGGCGGCGACATCGCACACGACCGCCGACATCAGCGGTGCCGTCAGCCGCCGGGCCAGCAACAGCCTTTTGTTGACGACGGGTTCGGGGCGCCAGTGGTGCTTGTACGGCTCGTCACCGCGCAGCAGGCTCAGCGTGCTGTGGCCGCCCGCCCCCGTGTGCTGGGCGCAGGCGTCGAGGAGCATCACGGCGACGTCCGCCTTCCGTTTCCGCAGGCCCGGGTGGGCGCCGTACAGATAGCCGCCCGCGAGGCGTCCCGACAGCAGCGTCAGGTCGACCGCGACCACACTGTCGTCGAGGCGGAACTCGGTGACCACGGCGTCCCCGGAGCGCACCATCGGCCCGACCGACCGGGCCAGGTGCTCGCGGAACCGGGGCTGGAGGTGTTCGGACGTCACCTTCCGTCCCTGCCACTGGAGTTGGTGCAGTTCGAGGAGACGGGCCAGGGCCGCGTCGACCTCCTCGGGGCGGACGGCGCGGCGCTCGACGCCGAGCGCGGTCAGCTTGCGCAGCTTGGCGCGGACCCGCTGGGCCTTGGCGGAGGGGAGGCGGGAGACCAGTCCGTCCATCGAGACGGCGGGCAGCTCCAGGCACAGGGAGTCCTTGACCTGGCGGCGCGGGCCGCGCCAGCGCTCGTAGACGCGTTCGGCCGCGCCTCCCGGGCGTACCTCGCGGAGATCGATGAGCGCGGTGCGGGCTGCGCCGGAGAGGCCCTCGGCGAGGGCGGCGGCGGCCTCGTCGGCCGTGTCGTCGTCGAGGAGCACGTCACCGTAGTCGGAGATCGCGCCGCCGAGCGGCACGAGGGCGGGCAGTGGCCGGTGAACGCGCATCAGCGGGGCGGCGGCGAGGAGTTCGCCCGACGGATCGCGGACCACGACGACCCGCAGCCGGCCCGGGACGCCGTACGACAGCCACCACGAGTGCAGCCAGGCATGGCTCTGGAACGGGGTCGCCGCACCGCACCGCCGGTACAACCGGCCCCAGGCCGGGGCGAGTTCGGCGAAGGCGGCCTCGTCGCTGACGACTTCGGTGCGCAGGGCGCCCGTGGTCGTGACCGTCACAGCTGGCCATGTGAGTCGGCGGCGACGGCCGGGCCCGGTACGGAGGCCGCGGGCGCCGGCTCCTCCGTACGTCGGCGGGGCCGCACCAGCAGCACCAGCCCGCCGAGCAGCCCGCCCGCGCTCGCGCCGACCAGTCCGGTCACCGCGGCCGGGGCCGAGGACGGCTCGGCCGGCTTGACCGCGCGCGAGAACTGGAGCAGCTCCACGTGGGTGGACTCCTTGGTGTCGTTCGCGTGCCGGGTGAGGGAGCGGGCCACGGCGTTCGCCATGTCGGCGGCGAGGTCGGGGCGCGTGGAGGTGGCCGACACGGCGACCATGGGCGCGTCGGGTGAGGTCGCCGTCTGCACGCTCTTGCGCAGCGTCGACACCGGTACGCCCGCCCACACCTGGGCGTCCCCGAGCACCGCGAGCTGCGTGGCGACCCGCCCGTAGGCCTGCGCGAAACCGAGCGCGGACGCCGGGTCGGACTTCTCGGTCGGTACGGCGACCACGTAACTGGTGGCCGTGTAGGCGGGCGCCTTGAAGGTGCCGTACGCACCGCCGAGGAGGCCGCCGGTCACGGCGCTGGCCGCGAGGAGGTACCACGCGGGCAGGATGCGGGTGCGGATGCGGTGGGGGACTCTGCTGGCGTTCTCGGTCATGAGGATGGGGCTCCCTGAGGTGACGGGGACGGGGACGGTGTCGTGGAGGGGGTGGCCGCCGCGTACACGTCCATGAGCTGGGCGGCGCTGCGGGTGATGTCGTAGTGGTGGGCGGCGGCGGGGGGCGTGCGGTCCCGTGGGCCCAGCGCGCGGGCCTCGGCGAGGGCGCGCGCGAAGGAGTCCGCGCCGCCTGGTACGCGCCGGGCGCCCTCGGCGGCCTCCGGGGGAAGGTCCTCGATCGCCGGGCAGGAGACGTACCGGACGGGCAGTCCGGCGGCCAGTGCCTCGACGACCGCGAGGCCGAAGGCCTCCTCCGGGCACGGGGAGGCGAGCACGTCCATCGCGGAGGTGAGGGAGGGCAGGTCGGGGCCGGGGGTGCCGTCCGGTACGTAGGGCCGTTCGCCGGTGAACAGCACCCGGTCCGCCACGCCGGCCTCGTTCGCGGTGCGCCGCAGGACGTGTTCCTCGGGGCCTCCGCCGACGAGCAACAGCCAGTAGTCGTCGGGGAGTTGCGCCAGGGCGCCGATGAGGTCGCCGAAGCGCTTGCCCGGTGCGAGCCGTCCGACGCCGCCGACGACGTAAGCCCCCTCGGGCAGCCCGAGGCGCTCTCGGGTGCGGCGGCGGGCGACCGGGTCGAAGCGGAAGCGGGCCAGGTCGATGCCGTTGGGGACGACCTCGATCCGCGGCGCGGGCACACCCCAGCGGCGGAGCCGCTCGGCGACCGTGGGGGACACGGCGACGGTGGTGCGGCCGAGCCGTTCGCCGGCCAGGTACAGCGCGCGGACCCCGGCGGTCAGTCGCCGCCCCTCCATCTGCGAGTCGCCCAGGGAGTGCTCGGTGGCGACGATCGCGCGTACGCCCGCCAGCCGCGCGGCGATCCTGCCGTACACGCAGGCCCGGTAGAGGTGGGTGTGCACGAGGTCGTAGCCGCCCGAGCGGATGACGTTCACCAGGCGGGGCAGCGCGGCGAGATCCCGGTTGCCGGCCATGCCGAGGTGGACGACCCGGACGCCGTCGGCGATCAGACCGTCGGCGACCGAGCCGGGGTTGGTGAGCGTCACGACATCGCAGTCGACCGGCAAGTGCCGCAGCAGCAGCCGGAGTTGCTGCTCGGCGCCGCCGACCCCGAGTCCGGTGATGATGTGCAGGGCCTTCACCGCCGTCACGCCCCCTCGACCGGTCGGCGCCGCAGCCGGTGCAGCCGGTACTTGAGATGCAGGCGTACGGCGGTGTCGTTCTCGCCGATGTGGACGCGGGGGAGGACATGGACGCCGTTCAGCGGGCCCGGGTCGATCGCGCAGCCGTATCCGTAACCGGCAGCCTTCACGGCGTCGACGGCGCGCTGGTCGACGGTCCCGTAGGGGTAGCAGAACCCCTCCGCCGGAGCACCGCTCAACTCCGAGAGCAGCGCTCTGCTCTCGGCGACCTCGGCGCGCAGCAGCTCGTCGTCGGCCTTCGTCAGATCGACGTGCGTCAGCCCGTGCGAACCGATCTCGACACCGGCCTCGGCGACGGCGCGGATGCCGTCCGCGGTCAGCAGCGGTTTGCGCGGGCCCAGCGGATCCCAGGCGTTCTCCCCGCCGAGCCGTCCCGGGAGGACGAAGAGGGTCGCGCCGCAGTTCCAACGCTTCAGCACCCGAAGGGCGTCGGTCAGGAAGTCGGCGTACCCGTCGTCGAAGGTCAGCCCGACGAGCCCGCGCCCCTCGCCCCGGGAACGGGCGGCGAGCAGCTCGGCCACCCCCACACCCCGCAGCCCGCGCCGGTGCAGCCACCGCAGTTGGGCGTCGAGGCGTTCGGGCGTGACCGTGATGCGGTACGGGTCGTCGGAGCAGTCGCCCACCGAGTGGTACATCGCCACCCAGGGGACGGAACCCTGGCGGGCGGTTCGTCGGCCGCGGTCATCGGACCCGGTCGCGGCGGCGGGTACGGGGGCGGGCGTGGGCGCGGGTGCGCTTGCGGGCATGGGGAAGCCTTCGGGTCATGGAGCATACGGAACTGAGTGCGAGGACGAAGCTCTGCACGGCCTGGGCCCGCATGAGCCGGCCGAGCAGGAAGTAGACGACGGTGACGGTCGCCGTACCGGCGGCGAGTCCCGCCACGGGCCCGTCGATCCGGCTGGTCACGAACGCCCCGGCGGCCGTCGCGCACACCGCCGCGCGCACCGGCTTGCTCAGCTCGGCCAGCACCTGCCGGGTCCGGATCGGCACACTGCGCGGGCCCATCCCGTACAGCAGCAGGGCGGCCGACAGCGTGATCCCGGCGGCGTTGGCGGCTGCGATGCCGCGCACCCCCCACGGGCCGACCGTCCACGCGCCGATCCACGAGGTCGCGACGATGCCCGCGGCCATCGCGCCCAGCGGGTACCAGGTGGGCCGGTTCGAGGAGAAGTACGAGCGGACGAGCGCGCCGACCAGCGTGTGCCCGAGCAGCCCGACCGCGTACACGCGCATCACGGTGGCCGTCGCCTCGGTGTCCCGGGAGGTGAACGCGCCGCGCTGGAAGAGGAGTTCGATGACCTGCGGCGCACAGGCGATCACCGACGCCGCGCCGAGCAGCACCACCCAGGCGGCCAGCGCGAGGTCACGCTCCACCCGGCTGCGGGCCCGCTCAGTGTCGCCCTCCGCGATGGCCTGCGCGACCACCGGGAAGGTGACCGTGCACAGCATCAGCGACAGCGTCATCGGGATCTGCGCCACCTTCTGCGCATAGTTCAGGTGCGAGATGGCTCCGGCGGGGAGGGTGGAGGCGAGGAACCGCTCGATGAGCACCTGCGACTGCCGGGTCAGCGCGAAGAGCAGCACGGGTGCGACCAGCGCGAAGGCCATCGGCGCCCCGGAGGCCTCGTCCACCACGATCTCTTCCGGCACGGCCGACCTGCGCCGCCGCAACTGCCTTAGAACAGAAGGAAGTTGGGTTACGACCATCAAGGCGCCGCCCACCGCCACCCCGACCGCCGCCGAGCGCACCCCCCAGCGCCCGCCCAGCACGAACATCGCCGTGATGATGCCGGTGTTGTAGGCCACGTAGATCGCCGCCGGCGCCAGGAACCGCCGGTGCGCGCGCAGGGCCGCGCTGCAGTACCCGGCGAGCCCGAAGCTGAACACGCAGGTCGCGGTGAGGCGGGTGCAGTCGATGGCGAGCGACGGGTCGGGCAGGCCGGGGGCGAGCGCCTCGACCAGGTAGGGAGCGGTGGCGATCAGCAGCGCGCCGACCCCCGCGCATGCCAGCGCCAGCCGGGGCAGCGTCGACGCGACCAGCGCCCTGACCGGATCGCCCGGGGCACCCTGGGCGCGCCGGGCCAGCGCCATGCTGAAGGCCGGGATCAGGACGAAGGCCAGCCCGTCCTCGATGAGCAGCGTCGCCGCGAACTCCGGCACGGTCCACGCGACGAGGAAGGCGTCCGTGTCGCTGCCGGCCCCGAACAGCCGGGCCAGCGACTGGTCCCGGACCAGCCCGAGCAGGGCGCCCGCGACCGAGAGGACGGCCGTGATGAGGGTGGCTTTGGCGAGGAACTTGCCCGAAACGGGGGCTAGTTCGGCAGGCTCGCTGCCGTCCCCCTCTTCTGCGCTCCCCTTCGCGGCCGACGAAGCGGCGCGTGCCGCGGGCAGCGTCACCCTGGTCTCTCCCTCGGTCCGAGGAGGCGTCGCGTTCATCGCGCCGAGGCCTCGGGCATGTCGTCGCCACCGACGAGGGCCCACCAGGCGACGAGCCCGAAGGCGACGGCGGTCAGCACGGTCGCGGGCCCGCCGATGTCGGCGTACAGGAAGTCGATCAACTGCCAGATCAGCAGCCCACAGGCGACAAGGGCGCAGTCGAGCCCGCCGGACGCCGACCGCCGGGCCCGCGCCAGCCCCCGCAGGCCGCACACCAGCAGCGCCAGCCAGCTGCCCCCGAGGGCCAGCAGCCCGATGAGCCCCTGCTCGCTGAGCACCAGCAGATACATGTTGTGCGGGGACAGCAGCGGCTGTTTGCGGTACGCGGCGCCCGCGCCCTCCGTGTCGCTGCCCGCGGACAGGGCCAACGAGGCGTGTCCGTCACGGTGTTCGGGGAAACCCTTCAACCCGACGCCGGTGAGCGGGTGTTCGCTCCACATGTCGGTCGCCGCCGCCCACATCGTGTACCGGTCGGTGACCGACTGGTCGGGAGCGTCGGTGACCTGGGTGATGCTGCTGATCCGCTCCTGGAGCATCGCCGAACCGAGGCCGAGGCCACCGACCAGGATCACCGCCGACGCGGTCACCACCGCGCCCACCTTCAGCGCCCGCCGCATCCCGGCCAGCACCAGCTGCAGCGTGCAGGCCACCGCCGTGGCGATCCAGGCGCCCCGGCTGAAGGAGACGGCGAGCGGCGCGAGCAGCACCAAGGCGCACCCGGCGGCCACGGCCCGCTGCCGGGCGGCGGCCGACCCGAGTGCCAGCCCCAGCGCGCACATCAGCCCGAAGGCCACCACGGTCGCCATGCCCATCACGTCGGCGGGCCCGAAGGTGCCCACCGCCCGGATCTCCTCACCCTGGTAGGAGGCACCGGTCCCGGTCATGAACTGGTGCACCCCGACCGCCCCCTGGAACAGGGCGAACCCGACGAACGCCCAGGCCAGCACCCGGAGGTCGCGCCGGTCCCGGACCAGCAGCAGCACGGACGCCGGTACCAGTACGAAGATCTGGAGGTAGCGACCCAGCCCCCCGATCCCGGCCGCCGGAGAGGACGCCCCGACGGCCGCGACCGCGAGCCCGACCACCGGCAGCCCGAGCACCACGGCGGCCGTACGGGACAGCGGTCGCCGCCGTTCCCGTACGAGCCGGACCGCGCAGTACAGGACCACCAGCCCGGAGACCGCGTCGGCCGGGGTCGCGCCGCCGTCGGTGCCCTGCGCGGCCGGCAGCGCGAGCAGGGCGATCACCAGGATCACGGGCAGCAGCGGAGCGAAGGACGCGAGGTACGGGAAGGGCGCTCGGCGCGGCAACGTCAGCGTGGGGCTGTGGCTCACTGCGCTCAGCTTCCTGTCGGGCGGACGAGCGTGGCGGCGGTGCGCAGCAGGATGCAGATGTCCTGCCACAGCGACCAGTTGTCGATGTAGGCGTTGTCGAACCGACAGCGGTCCTCGATCGAGGTGTCGCCGCGCAGCCCGTGGATCTGGGCGAGCCCGGTGATGCCCGTCTGCATCCGGTGGCGGGCCGCGTAACCGGGGTAGGTCTGGCTGAACTTGCCCACGAAGTAAGGGCGTTCGGGCCTCGGCCCGACCAGGCTCATGTCGCCCCAGAGGACGTTCCACAGCTGGAGGAGCTCGTCCAGCGAGGTGCGGCGCAGGAGGCGGCAGAACCAGTTCATGCGCTGCTCGTCGGCGACGCTCCAGCGGGTCGCCGACTCCATCTCGTCGACCGGGCGGTGGGTGCGGAACTTGAGGAGGGTGAAGGGGCGCCCGTCCATGCCGATGCGCTCCTGCTTGAAAACCACACCCCGGCCGCCGGTCAGCCGCAGCACCACCGCGCACAGCAGCAGCAGCGGCGAGGCCAGCAGCAGCAGAGTGCCCGAGACCAGGACGTCGAGCAGCCGCTTGCCGAGGCTGCCCGGCCGGTCCGGCACCATCGCGAGCCGTCGGCAGGAGAACCCGGCGAGCCGTTCGGCGCTCTCGTACGAGGGCGACTCGGCGTCGATCTCCCACACCGTGCAGCCAGACTCCGCCAACGCCCGTAGCAGCGGCCCCTGTTCGGCCCGTACCGAGGGATGGACGGCGAGGACGGCACGGACGCCGTTCTGGATCAGTGCCCGCTGGACCTCCTCGCCGGTGGTCAGCACGGGCAGGCCCGCCCCGCCGTCCGGGTGGTCGGTGACGAGCCCCACCGGCCGTACCCCGCACGACGGATGGCGCAGGAACGCGGCGGCCACGCGCCGGGCGGTGCCGGCCGGGCCGATGACGAGAGCGGTGTGCGGACGGCGCAGCAGCGCCCGGCGCCGCAGCCAGTGGACGGTCGCGCGGCCCGCCGCACTCGCCGCCACCTGTACCCCGCAGCCCAGGACGAGCGTCCGGGCGGACAGCGCGTCGGCGGACGCGTACGCCCCGACCGCGGCGGCCAGAGCCAGCCAGCCCATCGCGATCCGGCCGCAGACGGCGGGCAGTTCGTCGAGGAACGCGGGCACGGACCCGGGCCGGTAGAGCGAGGCGCGCGCGTTCAGCACGACCACACCGAGCAGCAGCACGCCGACGAGGACGGGGTGACGCTGGGGCTCGGTCAGTGCCAGGGCGCCGAGCAGGGCGGCGCCGCTGTCGACGGCGAGCAGCGGCAGCGGGGAGGCCGGCCGGGGCGCGGGACGCCGGCCGGCCGGGAATCTGAAGCCGCCCGCCGACCCGCGGGGCGGGATGACCGAGACGGCCGACACTGTCGAGAATCCGTGCTCCCGCGGCCCTCCGCCGGGGGAGGGGACGGTACTTTCCGCAGTCACGAGTGGATGGACTCCCTGTACTCGGCGCGCACGGGCCGCACGGCGTGCGCGGTGATCAGCTCGCGGTACACATCCGCGACGGCCTCGGCGGAACGCCGTACGTCGTGCGCGGACAGGACGTGTCGGCGCCCCAGTTGCCCCAGCGACTCACGCAGTGGGGGGTCGAGCAGCAGTTCGGAGACGGTCCCGGCGAGCGCGGCCGGGTTCTCGGCCGGCACCAGACAGCGCGGTGCGAGAGCGGCGGGCAGACTCTCGCGCCCGCCGTCCACATCGGTGACGACCACCGCCCGCCCACAGCCCATCGCCTCCAGCGGCGCCAACGCCATGCCCTCCCACCGCGAGGGCAGGACGACCAGATCGGCGGCCCGGTACCAGGGGACGGCGTCGGTGACGGCCCCCGCGAACAGCACGGAGTCGGGGGCGAGAGCCCGCAGCCGCGGGGCTTCCGGACCGTCACCGACGAGCACCAGCCGCGCCCCGGGCACCCGCCGCGCGACCTCGCCCCATGCCCGGAGCAGCACGTCCTGCCCCTTCTGCCGGCACAGCCGCCCCACGCACACGACGAGCGGGGCGGCCGGATCGACCTGCGCGAGCAGCGGAATCCCGGCCCGTACGGAGTCCACGGGAGCCGGTTGGAAGCGCTCCGTGTCGATCCCGTTCGGGATCACCCGCCACTGCCCGGCGATCCCGGCGCGCACCCCGGTGGCCCGTTCCGCGTCGCTCACGCACACCACCCGGGAGGCCCAACGCGCGCCCCACCGCTCCCACTTGAGCGCCAGTGCGGCGGTGGGTCCGCCGACCGCCTCGAACGACCAGGCGTGCGGCTGGAACACCGTCGCCACCCGCCCCCGTACCGCCAGCCGGGCGGCGAGCCCGGCCTTCGCGCTGTGCGCGTGCACGACATCCGGCCGCACAGCCCCGACCACCCGCCGCAGCCGCCGCACCTCCCCGACGAGCGAGGGTCCCGGCGAGCGGGTCGCGTGCCAGGGGTGTACGTCGGCGCCGAGCGCCCGCAGTCGCGCGGCGAGGTCACCGCCGTCCGGGCAGGCGACCGTGACGTGCAGACCGGCGGCGAGCTGGGCCCGCGCCAGGTCCGTCACGACCCGGGGCGCCCCGCCGTCCACCGGCTGGGTGACGTGCAGGACCCGTGGCCCTGGGTCCGGTGCGATCAGTTGCATGCGCGGTTTCCTCGCTCACGGGTGGCGGTGCCGGACGCACCTCGGCTACTGCCGGGCGTCGACGGCCACGAAAAGTGCGCCGGCCCACGCCGCGTCCCGCTGGCAAACGAGCCGGAAGGCCAGCTGGTCACCACCGCGCCGCAGCGCCGTACCCAGTTCGAACACGTCGGAGTCGTAGCCGAGGGTGTTCGCGTACGCCGGAACGCGCTCCGAGACGGCTCCGCCGATCGTGGAATTCAGCACGTCGTCGAGGGGGTTGGCCGCGTTCCCGAGCGCGGTTGTGCGCCCTGCGGCGGACACCGTCAGGGAGTCACCGGTGCTGCCGCGGTCCCCGTTGTAGGCGACCAGGCCCGCGCGCCCGTTCGCGCCCGCCGGGAACGGGAGTTCGGCCAACCGGACCAACGAACCGTCACCCGTCCGGTCCCTCAGCGCGTCGAACCCGTCCCACAGGGCGAGGTGCCGCAGCGGCTCCGCCGCGTTCTCGTACGCCACGACCAGCGTCCAGCCGCCCCACGCCCCGGCCGCCGACTTCCCCATCGCCACATTGACCTGCGCGACCGTGTACAGCCCCGAACCGCTCTCCCGGACCAGCTCGGTGACATCGGCGGAGGCCTGGAACGCGTCGGCTCCGTGCGCCACCCGGTGCCCGACGACCGAGTCCGCGAGCAGCTCCTTGTACTGGCCGCCGGGCTCGGCGATCAGCACCCGCCCGTTGTCCTTCGGCGGCTTCTGCTCCCCGACCTTGAGATTGCCGCCCCAGTACAGCCGTGCGTACGAGACCCGGCCGCCCTGCGGTACCCGGACCTCCGCGCGGCTGGAGTTGTACGTGTTCGGGTCGCTGTCGACGTCGACGTAGAACATGTCCAGGTCGCCGTTGACCGCCGCCCTGGCGCCGCCCGTTGTCGGCACCAGGCGCTCGCCCCTGCGGATGCCCGCGCAGGTCCCGAGGGTGGCCCGGCAGCTGATGGACGCGTTGGCCGCGCGGACGATCCCGCCGTGCTGGAGCGCGCGGTACCGCTGGGTGAACGCGAGGCGCTCCGACTCCTTCTCCCCGGCGGGGGGTGGTGCGGCCGTCGCCAAACCTCCCGGAGCCCAGATCGCGGCGAGGGCAAAAGCGCCCACCATCGCACGGCGCAGCAGAAGACCCGGGGAATTAGGCATGACCGGTGTTGCCCTTTCGGGAAAGAGGTCGTGGACCGACGTAAGGAAGATCTGGAGATCACTTGTTCGCCGCAGGCACTCCCGGTCTGTTTCGCGCGACGGAGTCGGGGTGGCGGTCTACCTCTTGGGCGACTCCGGGGCGGCTGGCAGAAGGTGAGTCACTCTAGACCGCTATGCGTATTTATTGGTGATTAATGGCGACTGTGTCGTAATCGTGCAGCCGAGCGATTCGAGAGATCACCCCATTGGCGGCACAACCCGGGCGCGTGCCACGCGTTGACACAGCGCCGGGCATCCCCGCCCGGCTGTTTGTGACAACTCCCAAGGAGCACTTCTCCATGTCGCGTATCGCGAAGGGCCTTGCCCTTTCCACCGTTGCCGTCGCCGCCGTGGCGGGTACCGCCGGTGTCGCCGCCGCCGACAGCGACGCGCACGGCGCCGCTGCCCACTCCCCGGGCGTCCTGTCGGGCAACGTCCTGCAGGTCCCGGTCCACGTTCCGGTCAACGTCTGCGGCAACACCGTCAACGTCATCGGTCTGCTGAACCCGGCGTTCGGCAACACCTGCGTCAACGACTGACGTAAGTCGGCGCGGACCCTTCTGCCGGCCGCTCTCCCCTTTCCGGGGAGGGTGGCCGGTTCGCGTTCTCCGGTGTTTGCCCCGAATGGCGGGCCGGGCGGCCAACTCGCCGGGTGGGCCTTGACGCGTGCCCTCACCAGCAATGATGTACGGGATCCGACCGAGGGGTCGTCACTTTGCGTATGTGACCGGTTGCAGAGGGCAACGGTGGATCTGACGGTGGATCCGACGGCGGACACACCGTCCGACACACCACCGCACCACCGAAAGGAAACCTCCATGCGTGCTCTGCCCGCACGGCGTATCGCGTCGACCGCACTCTGTGCCACCCTCCTGCTCGGAATAGGCGCACCGGCCGCCCTGGCGGCGGACGGCGACGCGGCTCGCGAGCGCGGCCACGCGGCTTCGCGGGCGCCCGTCCCCAATGCCGACGCGCTTCTCGCGCAGGTGAAGTCGCTGGGCGACCTGGGCGGCGTACTGAAACCCGTCACCGATCTGCTGGCCGCCGTACAGAAGGCGGACAACGGTCAGCTGCCGCTGGACGAGGCGACGAAACTGGTCGACGCCGTGAAGGCGGCCATCGCGGCGGCAACGGCGGCGGCCCCGGCCACTCCGCCGGTGGCACTTCCCGTGACTCCTGAGGTTCCGGCGACTCCTGCCCTTCCGGCGGCTCCTGAGATCCCGGCGGCCCCGGCCCTGCCGGTGACTCCTGAGGTCCCGGCCACTCTGCCGGTGACTCTGCCGGCGACCCCGGAGGTTCCGGCGACTCCGGCCCTTCCGACGGCTCCTGAGGTTCCGGCGGCCCCGGCACTCCCGGCGGCTCCTGAGGTTCCTGCGGCTCCGGCGCTGCCAGTGACCCCGGAGGTCCCGGCGCCGCCGGCGACCCCGGTTCTCCCGGCGAAGCCCGCGCTGCCGCCCGCGGCCACACTCCCGATGAGCCTCAAGAACGGCAAGGCGGGCAAGGGCCCGCTCGACATCGTGGGGGACGCGCTCGCCGCGCTGCAGAAGTCGGTCGACACGCTGCTCACGGCAGTCACGTCCGGCGATGTCGCCAACGTCGGCCCGGCCGTCACCGGTGTGTTGACGAGCCTCGTCGGGTTCGTCGCCGCCACCCTGCTCGGTGGCGGGCTGCCGGCGCCGGACCTGGCGGGTCTGCCGCCGCTGCCCAAGCTGCCGGTGGAGGTGCCGCCGCTGCCGGTCCCGGTGCCGCCCCTGCCGCTGTCGGCCGACTAGGCCCCTTGCCGGTCGTTGTGCCGACCCCACGCGGGGTCGGCACAACGACCGTTCTTTTGTTTGTGTGTCATTTTCGTTTGTGCGTCAATCCTTTGAGACGCATTCCGTGTTCCGGAATCACCTGCGCCGCAGAAATTTCTGCTTACGGGGTTTCCGCCGCGACCGGGGCTCGTTAGGCAAGGCGACAGAATTCCCTCTGGTGACATGAGTTGCCGAAGAAAGGAACACGATGAAGTCCCTGAAGGCTGCCGCTGTTGTTGCCGGGTCCCTGGTCATCGCCGGAGCTGCCGCGCCCGCGTTCGCCTACGACACCGCCGACCTCACGCCCACCAGCCTCAACGGCGCCGTCAACACGCTCACCAAGGGCCCCCTCGACCTGGAGCAGGTGCAGCCGCTCCAGCACCAGTCGAACGCGCTCGACACCGAGAACAAGGATTCGGCGCTCAGCACGGTGAAGGGTGCGACGACCGCCCTCAACTCGACCGGTGGGCTGCTCGGCGGACTCCCCCTCCAGGGCTGACACGGGTTTCGACAGGACCGATTCCGCCGCGCGGAATCGGTCCTTCGTGTTGTTCGAGTACCGTCCCTCTTTCGTGTGGATACCGGCGGGAAATCCCCCGGTCGAGTGAGAACGCGGCCGGACGAGTCAAATCCCGTCGATAAGGTTCCGCGGTGACCTCAACCTCAAGCGAAACGCGCCCTTTCCGCATCGCCGACCTGGGCACGCTCGTCGTGATGGCCTGGAGCGGTGAGGCCCCCGACGGCGACATGCCCTACCTCCTCGCCTATTCCCTCGGGGACGGCGAGGGCGGCCCGGAGGCCTCGGCCGTCGCCGTCGAGCAGCTCCTCGCCAACACCGGTCTGCCGGTCGGCGGCGACATCGTCGACGGCTCCACCCAGCCGAGCCTGCCGGTCAGCCTGCTCGTCGAGTCCGGTTCGGCCGTCGTCAACATGCCGCAGCTCAACGCCCAGTGCACCCCGCCCCCGGAGTGGCTCACCGCGGTCGCCGAACGGGGCTTCGCCTACCTGGTGTTCACCACCCGCCCCTGGCCCGAGGCCCAGCCCGGCAAGCCCATCGAGCCGGAGGCCCTGGCCGCCTTCGCGGGTGCCGACGAGACCCTCACCGCCGCCGCTCACGTCATCCTCCCGGCCCGCAGCCTGCGCTGACGGCCGAGCGAACAGCCGTGGGGCGAGCGGCGAAGTCCGAGGCCCGGACGGGCAGGTCGGCCGTCCGGACCGGGGGCCGCTGTTCCGGGCTGATCGGACGACTAATGCACCACACGGGGGAATCTTGAGCTGATGCGGTTCTCGGGATCGTTACGCGATACGGACGAACACCCCCTGATTCCTGAAAAGGACCGTACTTGTCATGAAGTCGACCACTCGAATCCTTGCCGCCGCTGTCCTCACCGGCGTGGCGGCGGCGGTGGGCGCGGCCCCCGCCGTCGCGGCCGACACGGTCCCCGTACCCGTCCCGCTGGACGGCGTGGAGAAGTCGCTCAACGTGAGCCTGCCCAAGGTCGGCGGTGAACTGCCCCTGCTGACGCCGGGCGTGCCCGAGGGACCGCGGTACGTCGAGGGACAGATGATTCCGGCCAGCGCGCTGCCGCAGGTGCCGATGGGCGCCGCGCTGCCCGGTCTGTCGGCCGAGGCACCGCTGCCCCAGGTGCTCGGGAAGGGCTTCGACCAGGCCGGCCTCAGTGTTCCCGCGGCCGACCTGCGGACCCTGACCCCCGGACTGTCCGTGGACACCCCGATGACCGCGTCGAACCCCGACGTGTTCGGTCTGCCGACGCTCAAGGAACCGCAGGCCGCCGTGCTCACCCCGCTGCTGCAGACGGCCCCCACCGGCGTTCTGGGGCTCGGCTCCATGTAGCGACAGGGAGCTGACGAACTGGACCCTCAGGGCCCGGGATCGACACCCGGGCCCGGTCACCGGGCGGTCGCCGTTACCGAACGAGCCGAACTAGGAGATGGGGAGAGAGTGTTGTTCGTCAGCAGAAGGCCGCGGGGACCGGAAGGTCCCCGCGCCTGTTCCGGTACACGGCGGGACGCGCTGCGTGCCCTGTGCGTGTCGGCCCTCGCCCTGGCAGTGGTCCCGGTCGTCGCCGCCGCGTGGCCCCGGCGGAACCAGGACGGCGACGAGGCGGCGACGTTCGACGAGACGTACCGGGGCCGCCGGCTGCGCGGGATGAAGGCCGACGCCGGACACGCGGACCACCTCGACCACATGGCGCAGGCCCTGCGCAGACCTGGCGACGGGCGGTGGCACGTCACGGTGGACGGGCGGCCCCTGCATCTGATGCGGCGTGCGGACGGGACGTATCTGAGCATGGTCGACCACTACCGCTCGTACCCCACGGCAGTGGAGGCGGCCCGCGCCGCCGTCGACGAGCTGGGGCCCGGGCGGCGGTTGACGGTCGCCGGCGGGGGAGAGGACGGTCATGGCGTACACGCGTAAGGACGTCAGCACGCTGACGCGTTCCGAGCGGCGACGATTCGTCGGGGCGCTCCTTGAGGTCAAACGGCGGGGCGAGTACGACGAGTTCGTGCGCACGCACATCGAGTACTACGTCTCCGACGGCGAGAAGGGCCTGCGGACGGCCCACATGGCGCCGTCCTTCCTGCCCTGGCACCGGCAGTTCCTGCTGGACCTGGAGCAGGCGTTGCAGCGGGTCGATCCTTCGGTGACGCTGCCGTACTGGGACTGGACCCGGGACCGTACGAGGGCCGGCGTGCCCTGGAGCGAGGACCTGCTGGGCGGCACCGGGCGCTCCTTCGACCAGCGGGTCATGACCGGGCCCTTCGCCTACGACCACGGCGACTGGACCATCAAGGAGAGCGTCACCGACGGCGATTTCCTCACCCGGGACCTCGGCCGCTCCCGCGAGCCGCTCACACTGCCGACCCGGCAGGACCTGGACTCGGCCCTCGACGATCCCGTCTACGACGTGTCGCCGTGGGACTCGACGGCCGCGAGAGGCTTCCGCAACAGGCTCGAAGGGTGGGGGAGCGGGCGGGGCCCCGCCTCGTGGCGCAACCACAACCGCGTCCACCGCTGGGTCGGCGGGCACATGGTCGGCGGTGCCTCGGTCAACGACCCCGTCTTCTGGCTGCACCACGCCTTCGTCGACCTGTGCTGGTCGCGCTGGCAGCAACGGCACGGTGCCCGCTATCTGCCCGAGCGGCCGCCGCGGGTCGGTGACGCGCAGCGCGGCCGGGTCGTCGCCCGGCACGAGACACTGCCGCCGTGGGACCTGACGCCGGACCAGCTGGAGGACCACAGCGACGTCTACCGGTACGCGTGACGAGGTACCTGACGAGGTAGTAGAGGGTACGGGCCGGGACATGGAAGAGCCCCGACGGTGGAACCGTCGGGGCTCTTCCGGTGCCTGCGTACGACGGATCAGCTGCCGTAGCCGCCGGGGCCGGGGTTGCCGTTGTGGCCGTCGTCGCTGACGTTGGCGCAGGTGTTGCCGAAGGCCGGGTTCAGCAGGCCGATCACGCTGACCGAGTTCCCGCACACGTTGACGGGCACGTGGACCGGGACCTGCAGGACGTTGCCGGACAGGACGCCGGGCGAGCCGACGGCCTCGGCCTGGGCACCCGCGTCAGCCGTGGCCATACCGGCACCGCCGAGCACCACGGCACCGGTGCCGAGCGCGGCGACGGCTGCCTTCGCGATGCGAGACATCACGTTCTCCTTTGGTTCGATGAATGCGGACACTCGACTCGCGCCCGCACTTCCCCTACAACGCGCCCACTCACGCCTGGTAACGGCGTTCGGCCGGGCGTCACCCTTTTCGAAGAGCGGTCAGGAGAACGGCCGGGAGCGCGGTCGGGGAAAACCTGACGGGAAAAGTGGTGGGAGACCGTCCGCGCACCCGTTAGCCTCGCGGGCATGGCATCCGACCGAGCCGAGCAGAACGAGCGGCAGCAGACCGAGAACGTGTTGCGGACCTTCGTACGGGAGGACGGCCGACTCGTGCGGCTGCCTGCCCGCTGGAGCCGGAAGCTGATCGTGCTCCGGTACATCGCCGAGGAGACCTTCGAGCCCGGCGTCGAGTACGCGGAGCGGCTCGTCGACGAGCGGCTGCGGGTGTGGTGCGAGGGTGCGAGCCGTATCGACCATGTGACGTTGCGCCGGCATCTGGTGGACCTGAACCACCTGCGGCGCAGCGACGGCGTCTACTGGCGGCCCGCCGAGGCCGATCTCGGCGCCCAGGCCGCCTGAGTCGTACGCACACAGGCCCGCTCCCCGGGGAACAGGGGAGCGGGCCTGTGGTGCGTTCGGCGGGCGTCGGGGCCTTAACTGCCGTGGGCGCGTTCGCGAATCCTGTGTGAAGGTCTCCAAGTAAGCCTAAGCGGAACCTTTTTGACGCTCCCTTGACTGCTAAGATCATCCCACTTTCAGTAGGCTGAGGCGCGCCACGCGCACGGGGGCAGTCTCTAAGGGCCCCACGCGAAGGAGTGGCTGAGTTGGTCCGCCGGTAAGGTACGCCACCGGGCGAGGCCCGAGTTCCAGGCCAGGACCCACCGGACTGCAACTGCTCCTGTCGCAAGGCGACTTGAAGAGAGTCTCATGACGTCATTGATCCAGGATCCACTGCTGTGGATCTTGCTAGTGGTCCTGGTCGCTGCGGTCGTCGCAGTGATGCGGGCCCGGAGAACCAACATGGCGCTCCGCAGGAAGAACAGCGACCTGCAGAACGCCCGTGAAGCCGTGCAGAGTGAACGCGACCGCCTCTATGCGGAATACGCCCAACTGAACGCGGAGCACGCGGGCGATCTGTCGGCGGTGCGCAAGGACGCTGAGGAGGACACCAAGGCGGTCCTGAAGTCCGCCATGCGGACGCTACAGGTGCTCGCCGACGAACAGCAGCTGATCATCGAGAAGTCGCAGCGCCGCTACGGCGACGACGAACAGGTCCTCAGCGACCTGATGATGATCGACCACACCAACAGCCAGTTCGGCCGACGCGCACAGGGCATCGCCGTGCTGTGCGGCGGCTGGCTCGGCCGGCGCGAGTCCACCGCCTCCGTGTACGACGTCGCCCGCAGTGCCCAGGGCCGCATCAAGCACTTCGACCGCGTCACCATCAACACCCAGGTGAACGTGACGGTGGCCAGCCGGGCCGTCGAGCCCATCGCGGTGGTCCTGGCCGAACTGCTGGCCAACGCCACCAACTACAGCGCGCCCGGCACCCGCGTCGACATCAACATCCAGGCCGTACCCACCGGTGTCTGCCTGATCGTCGACGACGCCGGACTCGGCATGAACACGGAGGAGAAGGCGCGAGCCTCCGTGCTGCTCTCCCCGCAGGCACCGGTCGACATCACGAGCCTCGGCGACCCGCCGAAGTTCGGCTTCGCCGTGTCCGGGATGCTCGCCACCCGGTACGGCTTCAAGGTCTCGGTCGATTCGGTGTCTCCCTACGGCGGCGTACGGGCGGTGATTCTCTTGCCGGAGAACCTGTTGACGACGGACGTTCCCGAGCCCGAGGGCGGGGCCGCCAAGGCCGAACCCCGGGCCGAGGTTCCGGTCGCCCCGCAGCGGCTGACCCCGGTGGCAACGCCCGGCGGACCGCCGCGTCCGATCGGGACGACGGCCGGTGGTCTGCCCAAGCGGCGACGGCGTGGCAGCCCGGTCGCGGTGGTGCCACCGCCACCGGAACCTGCGGAGCACAACAACGAGGTGACGGCCTCACGTATCGGTGCGTTCCAGCGCGGAACGCTGCTCGGGCGGGACACGACGACCATGGAAGGACCACAGGACCAGTGAATCCCGATCTGTCGTGGGTGCTGAACGACGTGCTGCAGGTGCGCGGCGCCCGTCACGCGATCCTCGTCTCGGCCGACGGCCTGCTGCTGGAGCGGTCCAGCGACATCGACCGCGACGCGGCGGAGACCAACGCCGCCGCGATGAGCTCGATGCAGTCCCTGAGCCGGGCCGTCGCCCCCTTCGTGGGCTTCGGACTCGGCCTGTGGAAGCAGACGCTGATCGAGTACGACGGCGGCTGGATATTCCTCATCGCGGCGGGCAGTGGCGCCTACCTCGCCGTGTCGGCGGCGCTGGACGTCGACATGGAGGCCATGTCGTTCCGGATGCAGCAGCAGGTGGGGGCGCTCGGCAAGGCGATGACCACTCCGCCGCGCCAGAACGCCGGTGCGGAAGCATGAACGCGCACGGCGAGGAAGCTCCGGTCACGGTCACCAGCGACTTCGTCCGCTCGTACGTCATCACGGGCGGGCGACGGCTGCCGACCGCCGACGACCTGTCCCTGCACACCCTGGTCACACTGGCTCCCGAACGGGAGATGCCGCTCGGCGCCGGCCCCGAGGTACGGGCCATCTGGGACCTGTGCGGCGGCGGCTACCTCTCCGTCGCGGAGGTCGCGGCGCATCTGTCGCTGCCGGTGGGTGTGGCTCGACTCCTGCTGACCGATTTATTCGAACAAGGTCATCTCCTGCGCCGTGCCGCGCCCCCACGCGCCCAGTCCGTCGACAGAGGAATCATCGAAAAGGTGCTGCATGGACTCGAATCGCTCTACGGCTGAGACGATCTACGTCTCAGACGCGGTCACCACCACCGCGAAGATCCTTGTCGTAGGGCACTTCGCCGTGGGCAAGACCACGTACATCGGCTCGTTGTCGGAGATCGCCCCGCTGCGCACCGAGGAGAAGATGACCCAGGCGTCCGCCCAGGTGGACGACCTGAAGGGCGCGCCGGACAAGGTGACGACCACGGTCGCGCTGGACTTCGGCCGGCTCACGCTGAGCGACGAACTGGTGCTGTACCTGTTCGGTACGCCCGGTCAGCAGCGCTTCATGCAGCTGTGGGAGGACATGGCCCGCGGCGCGCTCGGAGCACTGCTCCTGGTCGACCCGTCCCGGCTCGCTGAAACGTTTCCGGTGATCGACCTGGTCGAGAAGTACGGCCTGGAGTACGCCATCGCCGTCAACACCTTCGACCCGGTGGCCGGCGAGTTCGACGAGGACGAGATCCGCGAGGCCCTCGACCTGCTGCCCGACACCCCGGTCGTCTACTGCGACGCCCGGGACCAGACGTCCTCGGCGAGGGCCCTGATCGCCCTCGTCCAGCACCTGCTCACCCGCGCGGCCTGAACCCCGGTATCCCCCTTTCGGACCCCTCCCCGCACAGGGGGTCCGGACAGGGGGTCCAGGTCGTCCGGGCCGTCCGGGACACAGCCTCGTACAAGGTCTTTCCTCACCCCCGTCCCCCGCCCCGACGTGCGGGGAACCCTAAGGAACCCTCATGGACACACAGCACGCGGGTGCCACCCCGAGCGCGCCCGCCAGATGCCCCATGCACGGCACCGACTTCGCCGCCGAACCGCACCGCCTGTACGACCAGATGCGCGCCTACGGTCCGGCGGCGCCCGTCGAACTCGCCCCCGGGGTGGACGCCACGCTCGTCGTCCAGCACGAGATGGCCCTCAGGGTGCTCCAGAACACCACCCTGTTCTCCCGTGACTCGCGCCGCTGGGCCGCGCTCAACGAGGGCCGTATCTCCCTCGACAGCCCGGTCCTGCCGATGATGATGTACAGGCCCAACGTCCTGTTCACCGACGGTGCGGTGCACCTGCGGCTGCGCAAGGCCGTCACCGAGAGCCTCGCCAAGCTGAGCATCAGCCGCATCCGGCGGGACGTCGAGCCCATCGCCGACTATCTGATCGACCAGTTCAGCGAGCGGGGCCGGGCCGACCTCCTCAACGACTACGCCAAGCTGATCCCGCTCCTGCTGTTCAACAAGATGTTCGGCTGCCCGGCCGACATCGGCGACCGCCTCACCTCCGGCATGTCCGCCATGTTCGACGGCCAGGACGACGCGCTCAAGGGTCTGGAGCAGGTCGTCACCTGTCTCCAGGAGCTGATCACGCTCAAGCGCCGCGAGCCCGGCGAGGACGTGACCTCCTGGCTCATCCAGCACTCCGCGGGCCTCAACGACGAGGAACTCCGGGACCAGTTGATCGTGCTGATGGGCGCCGGCCTGGAACCCCAGCGCAACCTCATAGCCAGTGCCCTGCTCCTGCTGCTGACCGACGGCCCGTCCGAGCGCGGCAGCGGCATGCTGGTCGAGGAAGCCATCGAGCACGTGCTGTGGAACAACCCGCCCATCGCCAACTACGCGACGCACTACGCGTTGCAGGACGTCGACCTCGGTGGTGTGTCGGTCGACGCGAACAGCCCGGTCGTCATCAGCTTCGCCGCCGCCAACAGCGACCCGGCTCTCAACGAGGCCCGGCAACTGGCCAGCAAGGGCGCGCACCTGGGCTTCGGCGCGGGCCCGCACGCCTGCCCCGCCAAGGACCCGGCCCAGGTCATCGCGCTCACGGCGATCGAGCGGATCCTCAACGCGCTGCCCGACCTGACCCTCGCGGTCCCGCAGGACAGCCTGGTGTGGCGCCCCGGCCCCTTCCACCGCGCGCTGGCCGCGCTGCCGGCGCGGTTCAGCCCGACGCCGGCCACCCGGATGGCGTCGGCCCTGCGCAACCTGGCGCCGACGATCGAACCGGTACGGCGTCCGGCGCCACAGCAGACCCCGGCCCCGGCGGCCCAGCAGGAACAGCGCAAGAAGGGATTCTGGAGCTCCTTCCTCGACGTCTTCCGGCTCTGAGGCTCAACTGCTCATCCACTTCGACCTGTTGAACCGATCGGCTTGACTGCCGTGAGCGCCCCGTGTCCGAGGCCTGGCCTCGGACACGGGGCGCTCACGCGTTTTCGCCGGGAAGCTCCGCGAACTCCGCCAGGGCGTGGGTGAGCCACTGGGTCCAGAAGGTCTCCAGGTCGATGCCCGCCCGCAGGACCAGGTGCTGGAGGCGGTCCTGGGGGCTGCCCGCACCGGGTGGGAAGTCCCGCTCCTCGATGTTCTGATACTCGGTCAACTGCTGCTGATGCAGGGCGAGGTGGCGGCGCAGATCGGCCTCGATGCCCTCGGTGCCGACGACCGCCGAGGCGCGCAGCCGCAGCAGCATCGTGTCGCGGTAGGGCTTGGGGTCCTGGGACGCGGCGGTCCAGCGGGCCAGTTCGGCGCGACCCGCGGGCAGGACCTCGTAGCTCTTCTTCTGCCCGCGGGTGGGCTGCTCGGCGGGCAGGGCGCGGATGTGCCCCTCGGCCTCCAGTTTTCCCAGCTCGCGATAGATCTGCTGATGTGTGGCCGACCAGAAGTAGCCGATCGACCTGTCGAACCGTCGGGTCAACTCCAGCCCCGAGGAAGGCTTTTCGAGCAGGGCGGTGAGGATCGCGTGCGGGAGTGACATGAACTCAATCCTAGGGACCGGGGCCTGCCTGGGGCTGGTGTGCTCGTACGAGTGTCAGAGTGCCGCCGCCAGTTCGGTGCCCTGCTTGATGGCGCGTTTGGCGTCCAGCTCGGCGGCCACGTCGGCGCCGCCGATCAGGTGCACGCTGCGGCCGGCGGCGAGCAGCTCGTCGTAGAGGTCGCGGCGCGGGTCCTGGCCGGTGCACAGGACGACGGTGTCGACCGGCAGGACGGTGGAGGTGCCGTCGACGGTGACGTGCAGACCGGCGTCGTCGATGCGGTCGTACTGGACGCCCGGGGTCATGGTGACGCCCCGGTGCTTGAGCTCGGTGCGGTGGATCCAGCCGGTGGTCTTGCCGAGTCCGGCGCCGACCTTGGACGCCTTGCGCTGGAGCAGGTGGACACTGCGGGGAGGGGCGGGGCGTTCGGGTGCGGCCAGCCCGCCCGGGGTGCGGTAGTCCATGTCGACGCCCCAGGCGCGGAAGTACGCCACCGGGTCCTCGCTCGTCTTGTCGCCGCCGTCGGTGAGGTACTCGGCGACGTCGAAGCCGATGCCGCCCGCGCCGAGGATCGCGACGCGGTCGCCGACGGTCACGTTGTCGCGCAGCACGTCGAGATAGCCGACGACGCTCGGGTGGTCGACGCCCGGGAGGTCCGGGATGCGAGGGGTGACGCCGGTGGCGACGACGACCTCGTCGTAGCCCGGGTGACCGGCGTGGTCCGCGAAGTCGCCTGCGGTCACGGGGGTGTTGAGGCGTACGTCCACGCCGTGGGCGTCGAGCTGGTGGCGGAAGTAGCGCAGGGTCTCGTCGAACTCCTGCTTGCCGGGGACCTTGCGGGCGACGTTCAGCTGGCCGCCGATCTCGGGCGCGGCGTCGAAGAGGGTGACCTGGTGGCCGCGTTCGGCCGCGGAGACGGCACAGGCGAGTCCGGCGGGTCCGGCGCCGACGACGGCAACCCGCTTGCGCAGCTTGGTCGGTGAGAGGACGAGTTCCGTCTCGTGGCAGGCGCGCGGGTTGACCAGGCAGGAGGTGATCTTGCCGCTGAACGTGTGGTCGAGGCAGGCCTGGTTGCAGCCGATGCAGGTGTTGATGGCCTCGGGACGCCCCTCGCGTGCCTTGTTGACGAAGTCGGGGTCGGCGAGCATAGGACGGGCCATCGACACCATGTCCGCGCACCCGTCGGCGAGCAACTCCTCGGCGACTTCGGGGGTGTTGATGCGGTTGGTGGTCACGAGGGGGATGCCGACCTCGCCCATGAGCTTCTTCGTCACCCAGGTGTACGCACCGCGCGGCACCGAGGTGGCGATGGTGGGGATCCGGGCCTCGTGCCAGCCGATGCCGGTGTTGATGATGGTCGCGCCGGCCGCCTCGACGGCCTTGGCGAGGGTGATCACCTCGTCGAGCGTGGAGCCGCCCGGGACCAGGTCCAGCATGGACAGCCGGTAGATGACGATGAAGTCCTCGCCGACGGCCTCGCGCACCCGCCGCACGATCTCGACGGGGAAGCGCGTGCGGTTCTCGTACGAGCCGCCCCAGCGGTCGGTGCGGTGGTTGGTCTGAGCGGCGATGAACTCGTTGATCAGATAGCCCTCGGAGCCCATGATCTCCACGCCGTCGTAGCCGGCCCGGCGGGCGAGGAGGGCTGTGCGGGCGTAGTCGTCGATGGTCTGCTCGACCTCGGCGTCGGTGAGCTCGTGCGGGGGGAAGAGGCTGATGGGGGCCTGGAGAGGGCTCGGGGCGACCAGGTCCTGGTGGTAGGCGTACCGGCCGAAGTGCAGGATCTGCATCGCGATCCTGCCGCCCTCGCGGTGTACGGCGTCGGTGATCGTCCGGTGCTGGTCGGCTTCCGCGTCGGTGGTGAGTTTCGCGCCGCCCACGCCGGGTCGCCCGGCGTCGTTGGGGGCGATGCCGCCGGTGACGATGAGGCCGACGCCGCCGCGGGCACGGGCGGCGTAGAACTCGGCCATGCGTTCGAAGCCGTGTTCGGCCTCCTCCAGGCCCACGTGCATGGAGCCCATGAGGACGCGGTTGGGGAGGGTGGTGAAGCCGAGGTCGAGGGGGTTCAGCAGGTGGGGGTATCGGCTCATGGGGGCCTCCGGGGCGGCGCGGGGCGGGGCTGGGCTGGGTCGGTCCTGCCTTTCTAGAGGACGGGGGAGGGGTTGTGCAACTAGTTGCACAATGGCGTGCGGCACATCGGGCCGGAAACGCGGCCGGCGCCACTCCCGCTATTTAGTCGGACGTCCTAGTATCCTTTTTACTAGGACGTCCAACTAAATCCATGTCGCGCTCCCCGGCGCGTTTTGGGAAGGCCCCCATGACCGTGAACGATCTCCACCGTCCCGTGCACCCCGTCCGCCTGGTGACGGCCTCCGCGCTGTTCGACGGGCATGACGCCTCGATCAACATCATGCGGCGGATCTTCCAGTCCCAGGGCGCCGAGGTGATCCACCTGGGGCACAACCGGTCGGTGCGGGAGGTCGTGGACGCGGCGCTGGAGGAGGACGCGCACGGGGTGGCCGTCTCGTCGTACCAGGGCGGGCATGTGGAGTACTTCGAGTATCTCGTCGAGTCGCTGCGCGAGCAGGGGGCCGAGCACGTCCAGGTGGTCGGGGGCGGCGGCGGTGTCATCGTGCCCGAGGAGATCACCCGGCTGCGCCGCAGCGGCGTGACCATCTTCTCGCCCGAGGACGGGCAGCGGATGGGCCTCGCCGGGATGGTCAACTCGGTCGTGAAGGACTGCGACTTCGACCTCTGGGAGAGCAAGCCGGTCGATGCCGCCGCCGTGCTGACCGGCGACCGCTTCGCCATCGCCCGTGCCCTCACCGGTGCGGAACTGGGCAAGCTGCCCCCGGAGCTGCTGGAGCAGGTGCGCGCCGCCGCCGCGGCACGGGTCACGCCGGTCCTCGGGATCACCGGCACCGGCGGCTCCGGGAAGTCGTCTCTCACGGACGAGCTGGTACGGCGGTTCCGCGTCGACCAGCAGGACAAGCTGCGGATCGCGGTGATCGCCGTGGACCCCACCCGGCGTCGGGGCGGCGGTGCGCTGCTCGGCGACCGCATCCGGATGAACTCACTGGACGGCAGCCGGATCTTCTTCCGGAGCCTGGCCACCCGCGGCAGCCGTGAGCTGCCCGAGCACCTGTCCGACGTGATCGACGTGGTCAAGGCCGCCGGGTTCGACCTGGTGATCGTGGAGACGCCGGGTATCGGGCAGGGCGACGCGGCGATCGTGCCGTACGTCGACACGTCGATGTACGTGATGACGCCGGAGTTCGGCGCCGCCTCGCAGCTGGAGAAGATCGACATGCTCGACTTCGCCGACGTCGTGGCGATCAACAAGTTCGAGCGGCGCGGCGCCAAGGACGCGATGCGTGACGTGGGCCGCCAACTGGTCCGCAACCGCGAGGCGTTCGGCAAGAAGCCCGAGGACATGCCGGTGTACGGCACCTCGGCGGCCACGTTCAACGACGACGGTGTCACCGCGCTCTACCAGCACCTGAAGGCCACTCTGGCCGAGCGGGGGCTGCCGCTGGCCGAGGGCGCCCTGGCGCCGGTCTCCGTACGGCACTCCTCCGGCATCCGGCGGGTGGTGCCCGCCGAGCGGGTGCGCTATCTCGCCGAGATCACGGAGGCGGTCCGCGCCTACCACGACCGGACCGAAGCGCTGGCCGAAGCGGCCCGGCGGGTGCAGCGGCTGGACGCCGTCAGGGGCGAGCTCGTCGAGGCCGGTGCCGACCCGGCGGGCGTGGAGTCGCTGCTCGCGAACGCCCACCGGGACCTCCCGCACGAGATCGGGGACCAGATCCTCGACTGGCCCGCGGTCGTGGCGTCGTACTCCGGCGACGAGCAGGTGGTGAAGGTACGGGACCGGGAGATCCGTACGAAGCTGAACCGCGAGTCCCTGTCGGGCAACCTGATCCCCCGGGTCGCGCTGCCCGCCTTCACCGACCATGGCGAACTGGTGCGGTTCTGGCGCCGGGAGAACCTGCCCGGCCTCTTCCCGTTCACCGCCGGGGTGTTCCCCTTCAAGCGCGACGGCGAGGACCCGGCGCGGATGTTCGCCGGGGAGGGCGACCCGTTCCGTACGAACCGGCGCTTCAAGCTGCTGTCCGAGGGCCAGCCGGCCACCCGGCTGTCCACCGCCTTCGACTCCGTCACCCTCTACGGCCGTGACCCCGACGAACGCCCCGACATCTACGGCAAGGTCGGCACGTCCGGGGTTTCCGTGGCGACCCTGGACGACATGAAGGCGCTCTACGACGGGTTCGACCTCGTCGCGCCGACCACCTCGGTGTCGATGACGATCAACGGCCCGGCACCGACCGTGCTGGCCTTCTTCCTCAACACCGTCATCGACCAGCAGGTGGACAAGTTCCGGGCGGCGGAAGGGCGCGACCCCTCGCCCGAGGAGGCCGCCGAGCTGCGGGCGCACGCGCTCGCGAACGTGCGCGGCACCGTGCAGGCCGACATCCTCAAGGAGGACCAGGGGCAGAACACCTGTCTGTTCTCCACCGAGTTCAGTCTGCGGATGATGGCCGACATCCAGGAGTGGTTCATCGAGCAGAAGGTCCGCAACTTCTACTCGGTGTCCATCTCCGGCTACCACATCGCCGAGGCCGGGGCGAACCCGATCAGCCAGCTGGCCTTCACCCTGGCCAACGGATTCACCTACGTCGAGGCCTACCTGGCGCGCGGTATGCGCATCGACGACTTCGCGCCCAACCTGTCCTTCTTCTTCTCCAACGGCATGGACCCGGAGTACTCCGTCCTCGGCCGGGTCGCCCGCCGGATCTGGGCCGTCGCGATGAAGGAGCGGTACGGGGCGGGGGAGAGGAGTCAGAAGCTGAAGTACCACGTGCAGACCTCGGGGCGGTCCCTGCACGCCCAGGAGATGGACTTCAACGACATCCGCACCACCCTGCAGGGCCTGATCGCCATCTACGACAACGCCAACTCCCTGCACACCAACGCCTACGACGAGGCCGTCACCACCCCGTCCGAGGAGTCGGTGCGGCGGGCGCTGGCCATCCAGCTCATCATCAACCGCGAGTGGGGGCTCGCGATGAACGAGAACCCGCTCCAGGGGTCGTTCATCATCGACCAGCTCACCGACCTGGTCGAGGAGGCGGTGCTCGCCGAGTTCGACCGGATCAACGAGCGCGGTGGCGTGCTCGGCGCGATGGAGACCGGCTACCAGCGCGGGCGCATCCAGGACGAGTCGATGCTGTACGAGCAGCGCAAGCACGACGGCACGCTGCCCATCATCGGCGTCAACACCTTCCGTCGGCCCGGCGGTGAGGGAGCGCCCCACGAGGTCGAGCTCGCCCGTGCCACGGAGACGGAGAAGGAGTCCCAGCTCGCGCGCGTACGCGACTTCCGGAACACGCACGGAGCGGAGGCCACGCAGGCGCTCGCCCGGCTGAAGGAGGCCGCCGTGGGCGGCGACAACGCCTTCGAGGCACTGATGGCGGCGGCCAGGGTGTGCACCCTGCGCCAGGTCACCGAGGCGTTCTTCGAGATCGGGGGCCAGTACCGGAGGAACGTCTGAATCCTTGACCGGCGCTCCGCCCTCCATGATGCTTTGTTGCGGCACGTGAGATGCGTGCCGCAATGAGCAACATCCAGTAGTCGAGGAGTGGCCATGACTCACCAGGTCCGTGCTGTCGTCGCGCGGGGCAAGGGCGCCCCCGTCAGCCTGGAGACGATCCTCGTGCCGGACCCCGGGCCGGGCGAGGCGCTGGTGAAGATCCAGGCCTGCGGTGTGTGCCACACCGACCTGCATTACCGCGAGGGCGGGATCAACGACGACTTCCCCTTCCTGCTGGGTCATGAGGCGGCCGGGGTCGTGGAGTCGGTGGGGGAGGGGGTCACGGACGTGGCTCCCGGTGACTTCGTGATCCTCAACTGGCGTGCGGTGTGCGGGAACTGCCGGGCCTGTCTGCGCGGGCGTCCGTGGTACTGCTTCAACACGCACAACGCCAAGCAGAAGATGACCCTGCTCGACGGCACGGAACTCTCCCCGGCGCTCGGTATCGGGGCGTTCGCCGAGAAGACGCTCGTCGCGGCCGGACAGTGCACCAAGGTCGACCCGGCAGCCTCGGCCGCTGTCGCCGGGCTGCTGGGGTGTGGCGTGATGGCCGGAATCGGCGCCGCCATCAACACCGGGAACGTCGGCCGTGGCGACTCCGTCGCGGTCATCGGCTGCGGTGGGGTCGGGGACGCGGCGGTCGTCGGGTCGAACCTGGCCGGCGCCGCGAGGATCATCGCCGTCGACATCGACGACAACAAGCTCGCGACCGCCCGCAAGCTGGGCGCGACCCACACGGTCAACTCCAGGGAGACCGATCCGGTCGAGGCGATCCGTGAGCTGACCGGCGGCAACGGCGCCGACGTGGTCATCGAGGCGGTCGGCCGCCCGGAGACGTACAAGCAGGCGTTCTACGCCCGTGACCTCGCCGGGACGGTCGTGCTGGTCGGGGTGCCGACGCCGGAGATGAAGCTGGAGCTCCCGCTGATCGATGTCTTCGGGCGCGGTGGCTCGCTGAAGTCGTCCTGGTACGGCGACTGCCTGCCCTCCCGCGACTTCCCCATGCTCATCGACCTCTACCTCCAGGGCCGCCTCCCCCTGGACGCCTTCGTGACCGAGACCATCGCGCTCGACGAGGTGGAGAAGGCGTTCGAGCGGATGCACGGTGGCGACGTACTGCGTTCGGTGGTGGTGCTGTGATGGCCGGCGCCCGTATAGAACGTCTGGTCACCTCGGGCACGTTCTCGCTCGACGGCGGCACCTGGGACGTCGACAACAACGTGTGGATCATCGGCGACGAGAGCGAAGCGCTCGTCATCGACGCCGCCCATGACGCCGACGCCATCGCCGAGGCCCTCGGCGGTCGCACTCTCCGGGCCATCGTGTGCACCCACGCCCACAACGACCACATCGACGCGGCCCCGGCCCTCGCCGCGCGTACCGGCGCCCCGATCCTGCTCCACGGCGACGACCTGCCGCTGTGGAAGCAGACCCACCCGGACCGGGAACCCGACGCCTCGCTGACCGACGGCCAGGTGCTGACCGTCGCCGGGGTCGAGCTGACCGTGCTGCACACGCCCGGCCATGCCCCGGGCGCGGTCTGCCTCTACGCACCCGCCCTGAGCGCCCTCTTCGGCGGCGACACGCTCTTCGCGGGCGGACCCGGCGCCACCGGCCGCTCCTACTCCCACTTCCCGACCATCGTCGACTCGATCCGCGACCGGCTGCTCACCCTCCCCGGCGACACCGTCGTATACACCGGGCACGGAGACACGACCACCGTCGCCGCCGAGGCCCCGCACCTCCAGGAGTGGATCGACCGCGGTTTCTGATCGTCCGGGTCGATCTGCGATCCATACGTCCCTGACCGGGGACTTTGCCGGCCGATGCCTGCCCGATGCCTGCCCGATGTCTGTCTGAGCCGCGCTGAAGCGCTCATTCGGACATCGGGCCTGCTGCGTTTTCCAGTTGTGCAATACGCATCGCGTTGTTCAGGGCGCAACCCGAGCAATGCCTCATCCCGGGCTCTGGACTTCTTGACAAGGGTTCTGGGCGCCCTCAAACTGACGTTGCGCTTACCGCAATCCGTTTCGCTATACGCACCGAGGTGTCATGATGATTCCCGCGTGCCGACTCGCGGATCTCCCGCGAGGTGAGGCCTTCCGGCTCGACATCGACCCGCCCGTCTCGGTGTTCCACACCGACGACGGCGAGGTCTTCGCCATCGACGACACCTGCACCCACCAGGATGCCTCGCTCGCCGACGGCTGGCTGGAGGGTTGCGAGGTGGAATGCCCGCTGCACGCCTCCAAGTTCGACCTGCGCACCGGCGCGGTCGACTCCCCGCCGGCCAAGCTGCCGGTGCGGACGCACGAGGTCGTCGTCGAGGACGGCATGATCTACGTACGGGTGTCCACGGACGCCCCCAACCTGCCGCCCTGTATCGCGTCCCGGCTCGCCGGGGGTCCCGCGTGAGGACGGTGGCCGTGGTGGGCGCCTCGCTGGCCGGACTGTCGGCGGCGCGCTCCCTGCGCAAGCAGGGCTATGACGGACGGCTGGTTCTGATCGGCGACGAGGCTCACCGCCCGTACGACAGACCGCCGTTGTCCAAGGAGTTCCTGGCCGGAACCCTCGGCGAGGCGGATCTCGGACTGGAGACGGACGGCGAGGACCTCCGCGCGGAGTGGCTGCTGGGCACCCGCGCAACCGGCCTCGACCGCACCGACCGGTCCGTCCGCCTCGCCGACGGCCGGAACGTCCGCGCCGACGGGATCGTCATCGCGACCGGCGCCGCCGCCCGCACCCTGCCGGGCGCCGACGGCCTGACCGGCGTGCACACCCTGCGCACCCTCGACGACGCCCGCGCCCTGCGCGACGAACTGGCTCGCGGCGGACGGCTGGTGGTGATCGGCGGCGGCTTCATCGGCGCCGAGGTCGCCTCCACCGCGTACGCCCTCGGCCTCGACGTGACGGTGATCGAGGCCGCCCCGACACCGCTCGCCGGACCGCTCGGCGAGACCATGGGCGCCGTCGTCTCCGGCCTCCACGCCGACCACGGCGTACGGCTGTTGTGCGGCGTCGGCGTCAAGGGGCTGAGCGGGGAGCACCGGGTCGAGGCCGTTCTGCTGGCGGACGGGCGCAGCGTTCCCGCCGACATCGTCGTCGTCGGGGTGGGCGCGCGGCCCTGCGTCGACTGGCTGGCAGGGTCCGGCGTAGCCCTGGAGAACGGCGTCAAGTGCGGCGCCGACGGCCGCACCAGCCTGGCCGGTGTGGTCGCGGTCGGAGACTGCGCCAACTGGTACGACCCCCGTGCGGGAGCCCATCGCCGGGTCGAGCACTGGACGGGTGCGCTGGAGCGTCCCGCCGCTGCCGTGGCCACGCTGCTGGCGGGCGGTGCGGTGGAGCCGGGGGTGCCCCGGCCGCCCTATTTCTGGTCCGATCAGTACGGGGTGAAGATCCAGTTCGTCGGCCATGCGGGGGGCGCCGACAGCGTGGCGGTCGAGGAAGGTGCGGTTGGTGACCGTGACGTTCTGGCTGTTTATCGGCGGGCCGGGGAGCCGGTCGCTGTTCTTGGGATGAATCAGCCTCGGCTTTTTGTGCGGTGGCGCAAGCAGTTGGCTGCCCCGGCTGTGCGGTGATTCGTCTGCGCGCCCGTGGGGGCTGGTCGCGCAGTTCCCCGCGCCCCTGACGTGCGCGCCCCTTCGGGGCGCTACGCCATATCCAGTTGACCGGATCACACGACCACGACGTTTCTCCGAGGAGTGCACCGTGACCTCGACCAGCCTGCCCGACAGCCTGATCGCGACCCTGCCCGGCTCCTCCTACACGGACGCGGGGATCTTCGCCCAGGAGCAGGAGCACATATTCGAGACCATGTGGTTCTGTGTCGCGCGCGCGTCCGAACTGGCGAAGCCCGGGGCCTTCCGGACCGTCGACGTCGGCCGCGAGAGCATCCTCGTGACGCGGGCGCGGGACAACTCGATCCGCGCCTACTTCAACGTCTGCCGGCACCGTGGCGCCAAGCTCTGCACCGAGGAGACCGGCGAGGTCAAGCGGGCCTTCCAGTGCCCGTACCACGCCTGGACGTACGGACTGGACGGCAAGCTCGTCGCAGCGCCCAACCTCACCAAGATGCCGGACGTCGGCCGTACCGAGTACGGCCTGGTGAGCGTGGCCGTGCGGGAATGGCTCGGCTATGTCTGGGTCTGCCTCGCGGAGAACCCGCCCTCCTTCGAGGAGGACGTGATCGGCGAGGTCATCGGCCGGCTCGGTGACGTCGAGTCGATCGAGCACTACGACATCGACAACCTCTCGGTCGGCAGGCGGATCGTCTACGACGTGAAGGCCAACTGGAAGCTCATCATCGAGAACTTCATGGAGTGCTACCACTGCGCCACGATCCACCCCGAACTCACCGAGGTGCTCCCCGAGTTCGCCGACGGCTACGCGGCCCAGTACTACGTCGGCCACGGCGCCGAGTTCGGCGGCGAGGTCCAGGGGTTCACCATCGACGGCTCCGAGGGCCTGGACCGCATCCCGGGCGTCGCCGAGGACCAGGACCGCCGCTACTACGCGATCACCGTCAAACCGCAGGTCTTCATCAACCTCGTACCCGACCATGTGATCTTCCACCGCATGTACCCGGTGGCCGCCGACCGCACGATCGTCGAGTGCGACTGGCTGTATCTCCCGCACGTCGTCGAGAGCGGCAAGGACGTCAGCCGGTCGGTGGAACTCTTCGACCGGGTCAACCGCCAGGACTTCGAGGCCTGCGAGCGCACCCAGCCCGGAATGCACTCCCGGCTCTACGCGAAGGGCGGCGTCCTGGTGCCCAGTGAGCACCACATCGGCGCCTTCCACGACTGGGTCAACGAACGGCTGGGCAAGCGCCCCTGAGGGGCGCGGGGAACTGCGCGATCAGCCCCCACCGGACCCGCGGCCAACGACTCAGCCCAGATATCCCATCCGGTGACTGATCTCCGCCGCACCCTTGATCAGCAGCGGTGCCAGCTCGTGCAGCCGTTCCGTGGTGAACCGGTAGGAGGGCCCGGACGCGCTCACCGCCGCGACAACCGTCCCGGTGCGGTCGCGGATCGGTGCCGCCATCGCGTGCAGGCCGAGCTCCAGCTCCTCCTGCGTCCACGCGTACCCGCGCTCCCGTGCCTCCGCGAGGTCCTTCTCCAGCTTCGTCTTCGCGGTGATGGTGTGCGGGGTGACCTTCTTCAGACCGGCCCCGTTCAGCAGCGCTGTGCGCTCCTTCGCGGGCAGGTGGGCCAGCAGGACCTTGCCGCTGGAGGTGGCGTGCAGCGGGGTCAGCTGACCGACCCAGTTGTACGCGCTGACGGCTCCGGGGCCGCGTGCCTCGAACAGGTTGACGGCGTAGTGCTCCTGCATCACCGCGATGTTGACGGTCTCGCCGATCTCCTCGGCGAGCTGTTCGCAGACCGGGCGGCCCTGCTGGGTGATGTCGATACTGCCCGTGACAGCGCCGGCCAGCCGCACGATGCCGAAGCCGAGACGGTACTTGCCACGCTCGCCCGCCTGTTCCACCAGACCGCGCGCCTCCAGCGCGCCGAGCAGCCGGAAAGCGGTAGATTTGTGAACATCGATCTCGGCAGCGACCTCGCTGACGCCTGCCTCGCCGCGCTGGGCGAGGATCTCCAGGACGCTGATCGCGCGGTCGACCGACTGCACTCCGCCGGCCTGTGAATTGGACGTTTCGGTGTCTGTGCTGTGGTTGCTCACAGCGAAACTATACGCGCAGTAAACAACGCCATTGCAAGTAACAGCCCGGAAATCAAGAGCTTGCATGTTGCGTGTCCCGCAACCTGGTGCGTATCGCGCTACTGGATTAGCATGCCTCGCGTATCTACGGCGCGAGCGAGACGAGACATCATGGCTCCCCTGCAATACGACTTCGTCATCGTCGGCGGCGGATCGGCCGGCAGCGCACTTGCGAACAGGCTCTCGGCGGACCCGGCGAACCGGGTGCTGGTCCTGGAGGCAGGCCGCCCCGACTACCCGTGGGACGTCTTCATCCACATGCCCGCGGCGCTGACCTATCCCATCGGCAGCCGCTTCTACGACTGGAAGTACGAGTCCGAGCCCGAACCCCATATGGGCGGCCGCCGCGTCTACCACGCACGCGGCAAGGTGCTCGGCGGCTCCAGCAGCATCAACGGCATGATCTTCCAGCGCGGAAACCCCATGGACTACGAGCGCTGGGCTGCCGACCCCGGCATGGAGAAGTGGGACTACGCGCACTGTCTGCCGTACTTCCGGCGCATGGAGAACTGTCTCGCCGCCGACCCGGACGACGAGTTCCGCGGCCACGACGGCCCCCTCGTCCTCGAACGCGGCCCGGCCACCAACCCCCTCTTCGGCGCCTTCCTCAAGGCCACGGAGGAAGCGGGGTACGCGCCCACCGACGACGTCAACGGATACCGGCAGGAGGGCTTCGCCAAGTTCGACCGGAACGTCCACCGGGGGCGTCGTCTGTCGGCCTCCAAGGCGTACCTCAAGCCCGTCCGCAAGCGCCCCAACCTGACGGTCAAGACGCGTGCCCTGGTCACCCGTGTCCTGTTCGAGGGCAAGAAGGCCGTCGGCGTCGAGTACCAGCGCGGCAAGGGCGCGCTCCAGCAGGTCCGTGCCAAGGAGGTCATCCTCTGCGGCGGCGCGATCAACTCCCCGCAACTGCTCCAGCTCTCCGGAGTCGGCAACGCGGAGGAGCTGAGCGCCCTCGGTGTCGACGTCGTCCACGATCTCCCGGGCGTCGGCGAGAACATGCAGGACCACCTGGAGGTGTACGTCCAGTACGCCTGCAAGCAGCCGGTGTCCATGCAGCCGTACATGGCGAAGTGGCGCGCCCCCTTCATCGGCCTGCAGTGGCTGTTCCGCAAGGGACCGGCGTCCACGAACCACTTCGAGGCCGGCGGCTTCGCCCGCAGCAACGAGGACGTCGACTACCCCAACCTGATGTTCCACTTCCTGCCCATCGCCGTCCGCTACGACGGCTCCTCGCCGGCCGGCGGCCATGGCTACCAGGTGCACGTGGGCCCCATGTACTCCGATGCCATCGGCTCCGTGAAGATCAAGAGCAAGGACCCGCGCGAGCACCCGGCACTGCGCTTCAACTACCTCTCCACCGAGCAGGACCGGCGGGAGTGGGTCGAGGCGATCCGCGTGGCGCGCAAGCTCCTCAGCCAGCCCGCCCTCGCCCCCTACAACGACGGCGAGGTCTCGCCCGGGGCGAAGGTGGCGACGGACGAGGAGATCCTCGAATGGGTCGCCAAGGAGGGCGAGACCGCCCTGCATCCGTCCTGCACCTGCAAGATGGGGCCCTCGGAGGACGGGATGGCGGTCGTCGACCCGGAGAGCCTGCGGGTGCACGGTGTGGAGGGTCTGCGGGTCGTGGACGCCTCGGTGATGCCCTACGTCACCAACGGCAACATCTACGCGCCGGTGATGATGATCGCCGAGAAGGCCGCCGACCTGATCCTCGGCAAGGAGCCGCTGCCCGCCTCCAAGGCGGCGTACTACCGCCACCGGGACGCCGGCACCCAGCAGGCGGGGTAGGGGCGGACGGTGGGTGCTTCAGGACTCCGGACGCTGCTGGAGCGTGTCCGTTACGAGGTGCTGCCCGCCAAGGCGACCGAGGACAAGGTTCTCGCCCACGTTCCGCGCGACGTCGTCGTCACCGTGACGGCGTCGCCGGTCAAGGGGCTGGAGCCGACCCTCGACCTGGCCGGTCGGCTGGCGGCGCAGGGCTACCGGGTGGTTCCGCATGTGCCTGCCCGGCTGCTGCGGGACGACGCGCATCTGAAGGACGTCGTCGACCGGCTGCGGGGGGTGGGGGTGGAGGACGTCTTCGTGCCGGCGGGGGACGCTGATCCCCCGGCCGGGGCCTACGAGGGCGCCCTGCCCGTGCTGCGCAGGCTCGGCGAGCTGGGCAGCCCGTTCACACACGTCGGCGTGACCGGTTACCCCGAGAGCCATCCGCTCATCCACGACGACGTCACCATCCAGTCCATGTGGGACAAGCGCGAGCACGCGACGTACATCGTCAGCAACCTGTGCTTCGACGCCCGTGTGCTGGGGGAGTGGGTCGGGCGGGTGCGGCGCCGGGACATCGCCCTGCCCGTGTACGTGGGTGTGGCTGGGCCTGTGCAGCGGGCGAAGCTGCTGTCGATGGCGACGAAGATCGGGGTGGGGGAGTCGACGCGCTTCCTGGCCCGGCACCCGTTGTGGTTCCTGCGGTTCGCCGCGCCTGGTGGATATTCGCCAGAGCGGTTGCTCTCGCGGGCGGAGGGGGCGCTCACGGTGCCCGGGGCGGGGGTGGCGGGGCTGCACCTGTTCACGTTCAATCAGGTCGCGGAGACGGAGTTGTGGCGGCGGGCTGTGCTGGAGCGGCTTGCCGGGGGTTGAGCACCATTCGCTTGTCGAGTGACAGGCCCTCTTCCGAGTCAGGAAGTTCCAGTCGGCAGCACGCTGCTTGATTCGGCTGCCGACTTTGCGATGCCGACTCGGAAGAGGCCCGGTGCTCTGCTAGCCGATGGCTCCGATGATGAGCGTCTTGCCCGTGTACGTGGTGGCGCTGATGCCGGTGGCGGTGCCGTCGAGGCGGTAGAGGAGGCCGGTCGGGGTGATGGCCCAGATGTCGGGGAGGTCGGTGCTGGTCATGGCGGGGCTGCCGTACAGGAAGGGGTAGACGTCGGTGGTGAAGCCCTCGCCGTAGAGGTCGTCACCGTCGAGGCTCGCGCCGGAGGTGGCCAGGGTGGCCCAGTCGGTGGCGCCGCTGGAGGTGGCGGCGGAGTGGCGGAGCCAGAGCTTGCCCGTGGCGGTGCGGTAGATCATGTCGACGGTGCCGTCGGAGTTGAAGTCGGCGAGGCTGACGATGTCGCGGTCCGACCAGGAGCCCGAAGTGAGCAGGGTGGCGGTGGCGAAACTGCCGCCGCTGTAGCCGGAGAAGATCCACAGGGCGTCGCCGGAGACGGCGAGGATCTCGGGCTGCTCGTCGCCGTTCGCGTCGCCCATCGACTTGATCTCGGTGAGGGTGGCGGGGTCCGGGGCGTTCGGGGGGAGCTGGATCTTCTGGCGCTGGGAGACGTCGGTGCCGCCGTATCCGTCGCCGGGGTAGAGGTAGAGGCCGCCGTCCGGGGTGCGGACGACGAAGTCGGTGATGCCGTCGCCGGGGGCGAAGTCGCCGTTGTGGGTGATCAGGGCGTAGGTGCTGGAGCCGTTCCACCAGTGGCCGATGGAGGTGGCGTCGGTGAGGAGGGTGCCGTCGTCGTGGGTGGTCGGGGTGGAGGCGACGTAGGCGCCGGTGTTGGTGATGTTGTCGACGTAGAGCTTGCCGGTGGTGCGGACGCTGGCGAAGTCGGGGATCTGGTCGCCGGTGTAGTCGGCGGCGCCGTCCGGTACGGCCTTGGGGGTGACGTAGAAGACGTACTTCTTGGCGTTGGAGGCGTTGCCGGCGGCGTCGTACGCCTTGATGTACAGGACGTTGGGTCCGGCCAGGGTGGGCTTGCCGGTGATGGTCTTGGAGGTGATCACCGTGGAGCAGGAGGCCGTGGGGCCGCCGGTGGTGCCGGAGGTGGAGGCGCAGACGTAGTTGGCGTAGGTGGTGGAGTTGAAGGAGTACGCGTACTTCACGACGTCGGTGTCGGTGGTGGAGAAGGTGAAGGCGCCGGAGGTGCCGAAGGTCTCCGTTGACCAGACGCTGCCGTTGCCGGTGCTGCCGTCGGGCTTGAGGTCCTCGGGGAAGACGGTGGAGACGGCCTTGGGGGTGGTGGGGATGGAGGTGTTGTAGGTGAAGCGGCATTCGTCGGTGCCGGTGGTGGGGGCCCAGCCGGAGTCGGTTCCGTCGTCGTCCTCGGCCCGTACCCGCCAGGAGTAGTCGTAGCCGTCGGTGAACTTGGTGGCGGCGATCGACCAGGAGGCGGCGCCGGTGGCGGTGGCGGCGGTCTTGGTGGCGGTGACTTTGGTGGTGGAGCTGTAATTCGTCCGCCAGTACTCGAAGTAAAGGGACGCGAGGTCGCCGTCGGGGTCGGTGGCCTTGGCGGACAGGGTGATGGTGCTCTGCTTGCCGATCAAGCTCGCCACCGGCAACCAGGTCCAGTTCTCGCGGCTCGACCCGTACGGCAACGAGCGTACGGAGAGCTCCAACTTCCGCTCCCACACCGGTTATGTGGGCGGCACGGACGACAACACCACAGGCCTGACCCATCTGGGGGCGCGCGAGTACGACCCGTCGACGGGCCGGTTCCTGTCGGCCGACCCGGTCCTGGATCTCACCGACCCGCTCCAGGCCAACGGCTACAACTACGCCAACAACAATCCCGTCACGCACGCGGACCCGACTGGTCTGACCTCCACTGCCTCGACCTTCGACGCGGCCGAGGCGGCTTTGGACGCGCAGATCGCCGCGCAGGAGAAGATCCTTTCCGGGTCGGTCGCGGACATCGTGCGGACGTACGGCTGGGCCCTGTTCAAGGAGTTCATCGGCTGGGACGACGTCATGGGCTGCTTCACGCAGGGTGACCTGTGGGCCTGCGGCTCTCTCCTGGTGGATGCCATCCCGTGGACGAAGGTCTTCAAGCTCGCCTACAAGGTCGCCAAGGTCGTCGGCCGGATCATCAGCGGCATCAAGGCCCTGAACAAGGCGAAGGATGTCGCCCGCAAGACCATCGCCTCGCTGAAGGCGGCGAAGGCCGCCGTCCAGCGGGCCAAGGCCGAGGCGAAACGCAAGGCCGCCGAGGCGTTGAAGAAGGCCAAGGAGAAGGCCCTGGCGGCGAAGGCCGCCGCGAAGAAGAAGACCGGCACGGGTTCCAAGGGCACGGCCGGCAAGGCGGAACAGACCAAGGCATCCGCCGCTGCCAAGTCCAACGGCGCGAAGAGGGCCAAGGACAACGGCGCCGACGGCGGGGACAGCACGGACGCCGACGACAGTGGTTCGGGCGCGTCCTGCCCCAGGCCCCACAGCTTCCTGCCCGGTACCCAGGTGTTGATGGCGGACGGCACCACCAAGGCCATCGAGGACGTCGAGAACGGCGACGAGCTGGCCGCCAACGACCCCGAGACGTCGACGACCTCGGGCACGGAGACCGCCGCAGCGACCATCACCACCTACGACGACAAGGACTTCACCGTCCTGACCGTCAAGACGGCCGACGGTACGACGTCGAAGCTGACGACCACTGACACTCACCCTTTCTGGGTCACCGACCCCGCCGCCGACCCCACCGACGGCACTTGGGTGGAGGGCGGCAGCCTGGAGTCCGGCCAGTGGCTCCAGACGAGCGCCGGCACCCACGTCCAGATCACCGCGGTCAGCCGGTACATCAAGACGCAGGTCACGCATGACCTGACTGTCAGTAACGTCCACACCTACTATGTGCTGGCGGGGGCCGCACCGGTACTCGTCCACAACTGCGATGAATCGTCGTCGGTCAACGTCGACGAAGAAATGGCCAGACTCCCTGAATATCAGGGAGGTGCGACGTCTGGTCACGCCGTGGCAGCTGATGGCACGAGGTACGAAGGGCTGACGAGTGGCCTCGGGGACGATGGTGACTTGGTCGACTGGGTCAATTCAACGCTGCGTCAGCAGGGTCGTTTGCCGGGAAATGCCAAGTCCGGGCGCGCTGTGGATGTTGAGCAGAAGTTTGCTGCCGCCATGCAGCGGGACGGCGTCGGCCATGCTGATCTGTTCATCAATTACCCGACAGGCCCGTGCACGGTCAGAATGGGATGCGACGACGTTCTGAATGGCCTGCTTGGCAGTAACCGCACACTCACGGTGCACTGGCCAGGGGGCGGACGTCGAACTTACGGAGGGTCGAGTTGATCATGAAGGTGCGCGCCGAAGTACGGTACCGGCTGGAGCACGGAGGGAAGCCGGATTTTCTCAGCACGTCCGAGGACGTCGATGCTCTGATCAGTTCACTTCTGACGGGCCCGGCCTCTGAGAATCTGGCGCAGATCCACTCCACGGAGCGGGACCTCCTCCCGGCTTTCGGGGATCCCGATCACGAACTCATGGCGGGAGTCGACAAGGACCTTCAGGTAGGAGTCCTCTCCTTCATGGACGGAAGCGGGAACGTTGCGACACGGGGACCGTCCACTGGTCGGGCTAAACCTGTGTATTACATCCAGGGGCAGATGACGGAGTTCCCGGCCTATTCGGAGATTCCCATTGCTGTTGTGTGCCAGGCCCTCAAGGAGTTCCTGTCCTCGGGAGGGCAGCGCCCTACCTGCGTCGAGTGGCAGGAAGTGGACACTTGGTGATGCGGTGACCACTTACGGGGTTGTGGTTGGTGCAACTCGACGGCGGGCTCGCAGAATTCTGCGGGGGGACTACGTCGATGTGTGGTTGGCCGGGTCGTCGTGTGGGCGGCGTGGTGTGGGAACAGGTTTGGCTGGCGGTGTGTCAGTCATGGGCAGTGCGACAGGGAAAGCGAACTAAGCACATCGTGAACAACTCCGGTATACGTCACTCTCGTTCCATCGCCCGGGCCCGTACGGGTGCCGTGGCTGCTTGCGTCCTGGTGTCCCTTGTGGTGCTCAGCGGCTGCGGCAGCTCGGACAGCGGTGACTCCGTCGACGCCGATGTCTCCACGTCGGCGTCCGCCGCAGAGACCACGGCCGCAGCCTCCGCCGTCAAGCCGTTGACGTCCGGCGAGTTGGAGTCGGCAGCGCTGGCCAAGGCGGATCTGACCGGGTACGAGGTGACCACCCCCGTGAAGGCCGAGATCACTGCCGCCGACGGGGTGAAGGTGAGTGGGGAGGAATGCGCGCCGTTGGGGCGTGCGGTGGCCGGGACCGCGGTGGGGGAGCCGGCGGCGACCACGCACCGGCGGGTGACCGGTGGAAGTGGTGCCGCACTGGACATCAACACCGGCACGGTGACCCTCGCCTCCTACGCGAGCGTCGACGAGGCCACTGCCGCGTTGAAGTCCGTCGCCGACGCGGTCACCGCTTGCGCGGGCGGCTTCCAGTGGACTGTCGGCTCCGAGCAGCTGGACGCGAGCAAGGTCACCGAGGGCACAGCGCCGAAGGCTGGTGAAGGGGCGGTCGCGTTCACCGCCGTCACCCCGATCGATGGCGTCGACGCCCCGTGGAAGGTGGTCGTCTTCCGCGACGGGGCCACCCTCGCCCACTTCACGGTTGCCAACGTGGCGGCCATGACCTCCGGCGAGGACTTCACCTTTCCGGCAGACCTTGTGACCGCCCAGGCCGGCAAGTTGGCCTGACCCGCTTGACACCGCACCCCCGCACGGGGCCGACGCGTCAGGCGGCCGTGTGCGGGGGTGCGGGGCGATAGGCGGCGGCCGGGATGTGGCGGGAGAGAGGGGCGGGGTCATGGTGAGAAGTGCTGTGCGGTGTAGGGGAGTTGCGGCGGCCGGGGTGCTCGCGGGGTTGTTGCTGGCGGGGTGTTCGGGCTCCGGGGGCGAGCCGGACGACGGTGACGATGTGGCGGCTGCTGTTTCCGCGGAGGCGGAGGTGTCGGCGTCGGCCGTGGCGGGTGAGGTTGGAAGCGCGGGCGCGGGGATGGTCGCTCTGTCGCCGGAGGGGCTGGAGGCGGTCGCGCTGGCGGACGGGCAGGCGGTTGCCGGGGGGTCGGTGACGGCGCAGGTGTCGGACCGGGACTTCCCCAATGCCGGGACGGTGGTCGCCGAGGAGGCGGTGTGTACGCCGTTGGCGGCGGTGCAGGCCGGGTCGGTGCTGGGGGCGCCGGTGTCGGTGGTGCGGCGGATGTGGATCGGGCCGCAGGAGACGCCCGAGGCGGATCTGGGGGCGCACCCGTCGGACGAGGAACTGGCGGCTGCGGCGCTGGACTTCACGACCTCCTTCGTCTCGCTGGCCTCGTACGGGCAGGAGACGGCGGCGAAGGCCGTGATGGCCGACATTGGCCGGGCGGTGCCGGAGTGCGCGGCGGGCGGGTTCGTGTACACGGTGGCTGGCAAGGATCGGGTGAAGACCGTCAAGGTGCAGAAGACGGGAGCGCCTGCCGGTACCGGCGGTGCGGACGAGGTGATCGCGGCGACCCTGACTGTCGTGGTCGATGGGGTGAGCGGACCGGTGCGGGTGGTCGTGGTCCGGGAGGGCGGCACGGTTGGCTACTTCCCCGCCACGAACCTGGCTTCCCGGGCCACCGGGGATGCCTTCACCCTCCCGGCCGCCCTGGTCCAGGCCCAGCTCGCCCTGCTTGCCGAGGCCGGCTGAGCGAGCTGGTCAGGGGTGGGCGGGGTTTGTCAGACGCTCCGCCCGACGAACCTCGCCCACGCCTCACGCGACACCGTGAACACGGGCCCGGCCACGGCCTTGGAGTCCCGGACGTGCACAACTGCCGTACCGGCCGCGACCTCTACACACTGGCCGCCCTCGGTTCCGCTGTAGCTGCTCTTGAACCAGGCGAGGCCGGAAGCGACGGTCGAGGATTCAGCGTTGTTCATAGCGATCCCAGCAACCCTTCGATGAACCTCATCGACTCTCGCGGAGTGAGAGCCTGTGATCGGATGATCCCATAGCGGGCGGCGGCGAGAACCGTCTGTTCCGGGTCGGTCTCCAGCGTGCTGGTGGCGTGTGTCTCGGCGTACACGAACTTCTTGCCGTCCTTCCGCGTGACGACTGTGAACGGCCCGTTCACACCCGCGTTGTCCTCGCAGTCGATCGGCATGACCTGGATCTCGACGTTTCGCTTCTCGCCGATCAGGAGCAGATGTTCCAACTGCCCACGCACCACGTCCTGGCCGCCGTATCGGTGCCTTAGTACCGCCTCATCCATCACGAAGCTCAACAGTGGTGAGGGCCGCCGGTCGAAGATGTCGTGCCGAGCCAGCCGTGCCGCTACTCGCTGCTCGATGATCTCCTGGTCCAGGGACGGACGCCGCATGGCGAGCAAGGACCTCATGTAATCCTCGTTCTGGAGGAGGCCGTTGACAACATGCGTGTCATACATGAGCAGTTCAAGGCACTCCTTCTCCAGTGCCGCCATCCCCTGGAAGAACACGGGATACTGAGCCTTCTCCACCTCCTCCTTCCACACGCTCAACAACCCACCCGCGCCCACCGCTTCGTCCGCCCGGTCGATCGTCTTCGGTGAGGGAATCCGCCGGCCTTGCTCGTAAGAGGCCACCGTCGCCGACGAGTACCCGATGCGGCGCCCGAACTCCTCGCGGTCCATCCCCGCCCGTACCCGCCACGTCTTCATGGTCTGCCCGAACGCGACGACGAACCCCTTCCCGGCCCCGTCCTCCGGCCGCCGCCCGCCCTCGTCGTCGTTCTCCCACCCGTCCCCGAGGCTCACCACCCCACCGTCCTCGGAGCCTTCGCCACCGCCATCCGGAAGCACCCGGCTCCTCGCCTCCGACCCCGAAACCGCCGTACCCTCGGTCATCGCCAACCGCCTCCCGAACCCAACGCCCGCCCACCGGACGCCGTAACGCCGCGCGCCTCGTACCCGTACCGGCACCGCGCGTACAACCGAGCCGCGTCGGTGTGTCACCACTGGTCACGCTACGCGACCGGCGACACCGTTGTCGGTGTGACGACCAAACCCGCAGTCCCCGCAGCCTCCGCAGACCCCACCGGCGCCGCCCAACCCGCCACCCCCGCCCGCGTCTTCGAGATGCGCTTCACCTCCACGCCCCGAGGAGCCCGCCTCGCCCGCCGCCTGACGGCGCTGCGCCTCGACGCGTGGGGCATCCCGTACGACACCGACGCGCACGACACCCTCGTACTGATCGTCGGCGAGCTCACCGCCAACGCCGTACTCCACGGTCACGTCCCCGGCCGGGACTTCCATCTCCGCGTGCACGTCACGGCCGACGGCCGTACCGTCCGCGTCGAGGTCACCGACACCCGCGCCGAACGGCTGCCCCGGCGCCCGGCCGCCGTCCCGGGGACCGGCGGCGCCGAGGAAGGCGGCCGTGGGCTGCTCCTCGTATCGCGGCTGGCCACCCGTTGGGACTGGCACCCGCGCGTGGACGGGCCAGGCAAGACGATCTGGGCGGAGTACGCGCGGGGATGGTGACGCCGTGTCTGCCGTCAGGCCGTGCCGTCCGGATGCACGGCCATCACACCGGCGTCCTCGTACGCGCCGGGTGTGAGAGTGCGGACCATGCGTCCGTCCGGCCGCTCCGCTGTGGGCCGGGCGGCACAGATGGCCCCGGTGGAAGCGCTCCGGGCACCCTCCTGGACCGGCACTCCTGTGGCTGCGGCCTGGGTAGGGCGCTCATGCCGCGGAAGTCCAGGCCTCCATGAGCTGTTCGGGCCCGTACGTCGCTGTCAGCCCGTCCACCGTGAACCCGGAGCGGGACACCGCCATCAGCGGAGTGTCCTCGTCGGCACCGGGTACGGCCAGGGCGTCCCGGGCCAGCGCGGCCAGGGCGCGGTGGTCGAAGGAGCCGCGCTCGTACCACTTGATCGAGCCGACGAAGCCGATCTCGCGTGCGGGCGACCGGTCCGCCCCCACCAGGTCGACCTCGGGATTGTTCGTACGAGGCCACCAGCCGCCCACTTCCCGCACCTGCGGCCACGTGTTGTCGGGGAGCAGCCTGGCCAGCGACTCCCTCACCACGGGTTCGATCACCCGCCCGCGCCACGAGGTCCACCCGCGTTCGACCGCCTCGGCCACGATCCGCCCGCGCCCGCGCTCGATCTCCGGGATCCCCTGCTCCAGGAAGGCGAGCCAGAACCGGAGGTAGGGATCGGCGACCCGGTAGCGGCGGTCACGGTCTCCGGGGCGGGTGGAGAGAGGAGCGTCGACGGCGACGAGTCGTTTGCCCGCGAGGGTGTGCAGGGCGGGATTGAGGGAGCCGGGCGGGAGCGGTCGATCAGCCGCTCCGGCCTTCGCGGCGATCGTCCCGAACGTCCGCTCTCCGCTGCCGATCACGGAGAGCACGTGCCTGGCCTGAAGTGCGGTGGGGAACTCGGCGGCCAGTGCCCGCTCGGCGGATACCAGGAGGGGGGAGGTGGGGTCGTCGAGGGCGCGGGAGAGGAAGTCGATGCGGCTCTCGCCTTCCTGCCACTCCTGGCAGATGAGGGGCAGGCCGCCGGTGATCAGATGGGCGTCGAAGGCATCCGCGGCGGGGAGCCCGGTCATTGCCATGACTTCGGAGGGGGAGAGTGGCGCGAGTACCATCTCGGCCCCTCGCTGGTGGAAGGGGCGGCCGTAGGCGGAGAGTTGCTCCATCATCGCCAGATCGCTGCCGATGAGGATGAGCAGTACGGGCTTGCGGCTCAGAACCCTGTCCCACACGGTCTGCAGAGTGCCCTCCAGCACCGGGTCGCCTTCGAGCATCCAGGGCAGCTCGTCGAGTACGACGATGCTGGGAGCGTCGTCCGGGAGTACCGCCGCGAGCTGGCGCAGAGCGGTGTCCCAATCGGTGACAGTCGTGACGCCGGCCAGGAGGGCGGTGTCAGGCAGCGAGGAGTGCCGGACCTCGGTGAGGAAGCGGGTCCGTTCCCGGTGGGCGTCCTCACCGCGGGTGGCTTGGTGGACGACGTACGGCACCTGGGCGCGCTCACAGAAGAGGTCCACGAGCCGCGACTTCCCGACCCGACGCCGGCCGCGGAGCAGAAGGGCACGGCCGCGCTGGTCGCCGCGGCCGGCGCGTACCCAGTCGAGGTGCCGGTTCAGCGTGACCAGCTCGGATGTGCGGCCTACGAAGCCTGGCATGGGTTACCTCGACTTACTCGTGTTGAGCATACTCAAGTGAATCATAGTATGATGAATTCGAGTAATCGGTCGGACGCTTCGGCGGCTGCATCTTCGGCGTGGCCCAGGAGCCTCCGGTCATCAAAGAGGGGCCTGTTCTGGGGCCTCGGCGAAAGCCCAGGCAGTATGGGCCCATGATTACGCTTACGAAGGAAGACGGCCCGGCGGACCTGGACGGGGTTACCCATCTGTCCATCGGGGCCTCCTGGGACCCCACCTCCGGCGCGAGCGGCGGAGTGATGGGCAAGCTTCGCCGCAAGACCGGCACCGACCTCGACCTGATCGCCATCGCCATGCACGACGGCGACCCGGTGCGTCTGGCGGGTCTCGACTCGCTCGACCCCATCGGCAACGGCTCCCTGCTCCACAGCGGGGACAACCAGACGGGGCACGGGGACGGCGACGACGAGACCGTCACGGTCGAGTTCGCGAAGATCCCGCCCCACATCACCTCGATCGTGTTCATCGCCGCCGCCTACAAGAAGGGCAGTTCCTTCCAGAAGGCGCGCAACATCAGTTTCAAGGTGTACGACGCGAGTGGCGGCAGCACCCAGCAGGTCGCCGACATCTGGCCCAGCATGCTCACCACGGACAACGGCTGCGCCGTCGCCAAGGCAGTGCGGTCCGGTGCCACCTGGAAGCTAGAGGTGATCAACACGACGGGCAAGATCAAGCAGGGCGACGAACTCGCCCTGATGCGCTTCGCCGCGAGCAAGTAGACGTACGCCGCAGGGAGTGAGGGGTCGTCGGCCCGTCGCCGGCGACCTCTCTGCGGACGCTTCGCTTCGCTTCTTCGGTTGGTGGGGGTGCGGTGGGCGGACTGCGCGCGAGGTGTTCGGCGTTGTATACGGACGTGCGCCCCTCACAGGCACTGCTCACACGCACTGCTCACGCGCACTCCTCGCGCGCGGACGCACCCGTCACCGGAACACCACTGTCCGGCTCCCCTCCACCATCACCCTGCTCTCGCTGTGCCACTTCACCGCGTGTGCCAGCACCTGCGCCTCCACGTCCCGGCCCACCGTCACCAGCTCGCCGGGGTCGAGCGAGTGGTCCACCCGGACCACGTCCTGCTCGATGATCTGGCCCTCGTCCAGGTCGGACGTCACATAGTGCGCCGTCGCGCCCACGAGCTTGACCCCGCGGTCGTACGCCTGGTCGTAGGGACGGGCGCCCTTGAAGCTGGGCAGGAAGGAGTGGTGGATGTTGATGGCCCGACCCTCCAGCTCCTTGCACAGGTCGTCGGAGAGGACCTGCATGTAGCGGGCCAGCACCACCAGGTCGATGTCCAACTCCCGCACCAGCTCCAGCAGTCGGGCCTCCGCCTCCGGCTTGGTGTCCCGGGTCACCGGGATGTGGTGGAAGGGGATGCCGTAGCTCTCCGCCAGACCCTCGAAGTCGCGGTGGTTGGAGACGATCGCCGGGATCTCGATGTTCAGGCCACCCGTGCGACGGCGGAAGAGGAGGTCGTTCAGGCAGTGGCCGAACTTGGACACCATGATCAGGGTGCGGGTCGGCGTCGACGCGTCCCGCAGGGTCCAGGAGATGCCGTAGGCCTCGGCGACGGGGCCGAATCGGTAACGCAGGTTTTCCAGGTCCGCGTTCGGGTCGGAAACATCGAAGTGGACCCTCATGAAGAATCGGCCCTGGAGTCGATCATCGAACTGCTGGCTCTCCAGGATGTTTCCCGAGTTCCGGACGAGAAAGCCGCTCACGGCGTGGACCAGCCCCGAGCTGTCGGGGCACGAGAGGGTGAGGACGTACTCACTGCCAGGTACCGGTCGAGGAAACTTAGGGGACACGTCGGCCTCCGTTGGTGCGTATTGCACAACATGGTGAGCGATACGCAACATGGTCGGCTCGCTGGCCGCTCTGGTCAAGGGTGGCCGGTCGGTGGCTGGTCAACCGTGCGCGAGACTGCGTACGCCGCCGTGCGGGCGGCTGCGCGCACAGCTGAGCCCCTGATGAGCCCCTGTCGAAATCGTCATCCGCCAACTACTTGACGTATGTCTGCACATTCGCGAGGGTGTTCCACCACAAGCAATTGGGTGCACGATGCGCAACGAATTTCTGTTGAAAGGCTTGGCGCGTGGCAGACCTGTATGTGGACGGTGAATGGCGGGAGCCGGTGGCCGGTGGCCGCCGCGAAATACGATGTCCCGCTGACGGCAGACTCGCCGCGACCGCCTCGGAGGGGACCCGTCCCGACGCCGAGGCCGCGATCGCCGCAGCCCGCCGCGCCTTCGACACAGGACCCTGGCCGCGTACCCCCGAACGGGAGCGCGGCCAACTGCTGCTGCGCACCGCGGAGCTCATCGAGCGCGACGCCAAGGAGTTCGCCCGCGCCGAGTCGCTGGACACCGGCAAGCGGCTGGTGGAGAGCGAGTACGACATCGCCGACGTCGTCTCCTGCTTCCGCCACTACGGCGGGATCGGGGGTACGGATGCCGGCCGGGTGATCGACACCGGCCGCGACGACGCCGTCAGCCGGGTGGTCTACGAGCCCGTCGGTGTCTGCGGGCTCATCACTCCCTGGAACTACCCCCTCCTGCAAGCCAGTTGGAAGGTCGCCCCGGCCCTTCTCGCCGGCAACACGATCGTTCTCAAGCCGAGCGAACTCACTCCCTCCACCTCGATCCTGCTGATGCGGGCGCTGGCGGAGGCCGGGCTGCCCGCCGGCGCCGCCAACCTCGTGCTGGGGGCCGGGCCCGAGGTCGGGGCGCCGCTCTCCGAGGACCCCGCCGTCGACATGGTCTCCTTCACCGGGGGACTGGAGACCGGCAAGCGCGTCATGGCCACCGCCGCCGCGGGCGTGAAGAAGGTGGCCCTGGAACTCGGCGGCAAGAACCCCAACGTCGTGTTCGCCGACGCCGACTTCGAGACGGCCGTCGACTTCGCCCTCACCGCCGTCTTCCTGCACTCCGGGCAGGTCTGCTCCGCCGGTGCGCGGCTCATTGTCGAGGACTCGATCCACGACCGGTTCGTCGACGAGGTCGTGCGGCGGGCCCGGCAGATCCGGCTCGGCGGGCCCTTCGACCCCGAGGCCGAGACCGGCGCGCTGATCTCCGCGCAGCACCTGGCGAAGGTCGAGGCGTACGTCGCGGCCGGGCTGGCTGAAGGTGCCGTACTGCGCTGCGGTGGTCAGCGGCCGGACGATCCCGCGCTCGCCGACGGCCACTACTACCCCCCGACCGTCCTCGACGAGTGCACCCAGGACATGCGGGTGGTGCACGAGGAGTCCTTCGGGCCCGTGCTCACCGTGGAGCGCTTCAGCGGTGACGAGGACGATGCCGTACGCATCGCCAACGACACCGAGTACGGACTCGCCGGGGCCGTCTGGACGCAGGATGCCGGGAAGGCCCAGCGGGTCGCCCGGCGGCTGCGCCACGGCACCGTGTGGATCAACGACTACCACCCCTATGTGCCGCAGGCGGAATGGGGTGGTTTCGGGCACTCGGGTGTGGGCCGGGAGCTGGGACCGAGCGGCCTGGACGAGTACCGAGAGCCCAAGCACATCTGGCAGAACATCCAACCCCGGCCGCAGCACTGGTTCCGCGGCTGAACGCCGAAAAGAGGTCGATCGTGACCCCAGTACAGACCGAGGTGCCGCAGCGGCGCGGCACGCCCCAGGACTCGGACGGCACGCCGGTCATCTCCGTGCGCGGCCTGTGGAAGGTGTTCGGGCCGAAGGCGGAGCGGGTCCCGGAGTCGGAGGAGCTGTGCGGGCTCACCCGGCGCGAGCTGATGGACCGTACGGGATGCACCGCAGCCGTACGCGACATCGACTTCGACGTGGCGCCCGGCGAGGTGTTCGTGGTCATGGGTCTGTCGGGTTCCGGCAAGTCGACCCTGGTGCGATGTCTCACCCGGCTGATCGAACCCACCGCCGGTGAGATCGTCTTCGAGGGCGAGAACATCCGCGACGCCGACGACAAGCGGCTGCGCGAGCTGCGCCGCCAGAAGTTCTCCATGGTCTTCCAGCACTTCGGGCTGCTGCCGCACCGGCGGGTCGTCGACAACGTCGCCTTCGGCCTCGAGATACGCGGGATGGGCCGGGCCGAGCGCATGAAGCGGGCCCTGGAGGTCGTCGAGCTCGTCGGCCTCTCCGGGTACGAGAACTCCTACCCCGACCAGCTCTCCGGCGGTATGCAGCAACGCGTGGGCCTGGCAAGGGCGTTGGCGGGCGACCCCGAGGTCCTCCTCTTCGACGAGCCCTTCTCCGCGCTCGACCCGCTGATCCGCCGCGACATGCAGAACGAGGTCATCCGGCTGCACCACGAGGTCGGCAAGACCATGGTCTTCATCACCCACGACCTCTCCGAGGCGCTCAAACTGGGCGACCGCATCCTCATCATGCGCGACGGCAAGATGGTCCAGTGCGGGACGGGCGACGAGCTGGTGGGCGCTCCCGCCGACGACTACGTACGCGAGTTCGTGAAGGACGTGCCGCGCGCCGACGTCCTCACCCTGCGCTGGATCATGCGCCCGGCGGTGGACGGCGACGCCCTCGACGGCCCCGAGCTGGGCCCGGACGTCGTCGTACGGGAAGCCACCCGGGCCGTCCTGGCCGCCGAGAAGCCGGTCAAGGTCGTCGAGAACGGCAAGCTGCTCGGCATCGTCGGCGACGAGGAGATCCTCGCGGTGGTCGCCGGGCAGGAACCGGAAGGCGGCGACGTGCGATGACCGTCGCCATGGAGAAACCCCCGACACCGGAGGCGCCCGGGCCTCAGGACGCCGTCCCCGAGGCCGCCGCACCCGTCGCGGCCGTACGCCGGGTCAGCCGGCGCATGGTGGTCGGGGCGATCCTGGTCGTCTGGCTGGTGCTGTTCGCCGTACTGCGCGGCACGAACACCCTCACCCTCGCGGCGGCGGACCTCACCGACCTGCACCGGTGGCTGAACGACGTCTACGACTCGATCGGCGCCAACCGCAACTCCAACCCGCTCTTCCTCTACTTCTTCAACGAGATCCGCCTGGTCATCGACAACCTGGCGACCTTCGTCCAGCATCTGATCTCCCAGCCGTCCGACTCGCGGCCGCTGCCGCAGATCGGATGGCTCGGGGTCGTCGGGATCGCCGGGTTCGTGTCGTGGGCCGTGGGCAACTGGCGGGTGGCGCTGCTGACCGTCGCCGGGTTCGTGTTCTTCGGGCTGCAGGGGCTGTGGCAGGAGAGCATGGACACGCTCGCCCTGACGCTGACGGCGGTGCTCGTGGCGCTGCTGTTCGCGATCCCGCTGGGTGTGTGGGTGGGGCTGTCCGACCGGGTCAACAAGGTCATGTCGCCCGTCCTGGACTTCATGCAGACGATGCCCACCTTCGTCTACCTCGCCCCGCTGACCCTGTTCTTCCTCATCGGCGGCGCCTCCGCGACCATCGCCACCGTCGTCTACGCGGCCCCGCCGGCGATCCGCATCACCGCGCACGCCATCCGGTCCGTGCCGGAGACCACCGTCGAGGCGGCCGACTCGCTGGGCGCGACCCGCTGGCAGTCGCTGCTGAAGGTCCTGCTGCCGATGTCGAAGCGGACCGTGGTCATGGGCGTCAACCAGACGATCATGGCCGCCCTCGCCATGGTGACCATCGCCGCCCTGATCGACGCGCCCGGCCTCGGCAAGACCGTCATCCAGGCCCTGCAGTCGCTCGACGTGGGTACGGCCTTCAACGCGGGCCTCGCGATCGTCGTCATGGCGATCGTCCTCGACCGCGTCACGACCGCCGCGAGCGGGCGTGAGGAGGCGGCCCGGCGTTCTGGCGGCCGACTCCTCGCCTGGCGGCGGCAGTTGGTGGCGGCGGGAGCGGTGGTCGCCGCCGTCCTCGTCTATCTGTCGCACACCTACGTGTGGGCGGCGGAGTTCCCCGGCGAGGGCAGTGTCGGCAGCTCCGTCGCGAGCGGCGCCGACACCGCGAGCACCTGGGTGCAGGACAACCTGTCGGGTCTGACGAACGCGATCCGCGACGCCCTCACCAACGGCCTGCTGAACCCCTTCCAGACCCTGCTCACCGACTCGCCCTGGTGGCTCGTCGGCGCGGTCCTGGTCGGTGTCGGCGCGGTGCTCGGCGGCTGGCGGTCCGGGGTCACCACGGCCGTCTGCGTCGGGCTGCTGGTCGCCACCGGGGTGTGGTCGGACAGCATGACGACCCTGGCGTCCACGCTCGTCGCCACGGTGATGACGATGCTGCTGGCCGTCGTCGTCGGTGTCTGGATGGGGCGCAGCACGCTCGCCGACCGGCTGATCCGGCCCACCCTGGACGCGGCGCAGGTCATGCCGCCGTTCGTCTACCTCGTACCGTTCCTGGCGCTGTTCGGCGCGACCCGCTTCACCGCGATCGTCGCCGCCATCGTCTACGCGGCGCCCGTCGCCATGAAGATCATCGCGGACGGGATACGGAACGTGCCCGCGACCACCGTGGAAGCGGCCACCTCCGCCGGGTGCAACACCTGGCAGATCATCACCAAGGTCCAGCTGCCGATGGCACGCGGAGCCCTGAGCCTGGCCACCAACCAGGGTCTGATCTACGTGCTGTCGATGGTTGTTGTGGGCGGCCTGGTAGGCGCGGGCGCCCTCGGCTACGACGTCGTGGCCGGCTTCTCGCAGGGGCAGCTGTACGGGAAGGGGCTGGCGGCGGGGCTGGCCATCGTCCTTCTCGGAGTCATGTTCGACCGGATCACTCAGGCAGCGGCGCGGCGTACCAGCGCGTAAGGAGCTAACCCACCATGGCAAGGCAAGCAACACAGTGGAGAGCCGGCGCGGCCGGCATGGCCGTCCTCGCCCTCACCCTCACCGCCTGCGGCGGCGCGAAGGTCGGCGACGACTCCTCGGGCTCCGACAACTCCTCCGGGACCTCCGGTTCCTCGACGAAGTGCGGCACCTTCAACCTCGCGGTCAACCCGTGGGTCGGCTACGAGGCGAACGCGGCGGTCGTCGCGTACGTCGCGGAGAACGACCTCGGCTGCAAGGTCACCAAGAAGGACCTCAAGGAGGAGATCGCCTGGCAGGGCTTCGGGACGGGCGAGGTGGACGCCGTCATCGAGAACTGGGGCCACGACGACCTGAAGAAGAAGTACATCACCGACCAGAAGACCGCTGTCGAGGTCGGCCCGACCGGCAACGAAGGCCTGATCGGCTGGTACGTGCCGCCGTGGCTGGCCAAGGCCCACCCGGACATCACCGACTGGAACAACCTCGACAAGTACGCGGCGAAGTTCAAGACCTCCGAGTCGGGCGGCAAGGGCCAGCTCCTCGACGGCGACCCCTCGTTCGTCACCAACGACGAGGCGCTGGTCAAGAACCTGAAGCTGGACTTCAAGGTGGTGTACGCGGGCAGCGAGACCGCGCTCATCCAGGCCTTCCGCAAGGCGGAGAAGGACAAGGAATGGGTGATCGGCTACTTCTACGAGCCCCAGTGGTTCATGTCCGAGGTGCCGCTCGTCAAGGTCAAGCTGCCCGAGTACAAGACGGGTTGTGACGCCGACGCGGAGAAGATCGCCTGCGACTACCCCGTGTACAAGCTGGACAAGATCGTCAGCGCGAAGTTCGCCAAGTCGGGCAGCCCCGCCTACAACCTGGTCAAGAACTTCACCTGGACGAACGACGACCAGAACCTTGTGGCCAAGTACATAGCCGAGGACAAGATGACGCCGGAGGCGGCGGCGAAGAAGTGGGTCGACGCCAACAAGGCGAAGGTCGACGCGTGGATCAAGTAGTACCTGGAGTGTCCTGACGCGTCCTGAAGTGTGTCGAGCATGGGTGCCCGGTGGGCGGTGCGCGTACGCGTGCGCCGTCTGCCGGGCATTGCTGTGTTTCGCCCCCGCCGCCCCTGCCCGTCCCATCCTCGGGGGCTGCGCCCCCGAACCCCCCTTTCGCGCTGAACGCGCTCGTCCTCAAACGCCGGACGGGCTGTGTGGCGGGCCCTTGACACCCACCTGCACGGCAGGCACATTGAGTTGCGCAACCTGAGTCATGTTGCGTAGACAGCAACTGACACTGAGGGCCTGGACTGGTTTTCAACCGGAGGTGCGGCGATGGCGGGACCCCGAGTGGTCATCATCGGAGCGGGCGTCGTCGGTGCGGCACTCGCGGACGAGATCTCCGCACGAGGCTGGACCGAAGTGACCGTGGTCGACCAGGGCCCGCTGCCCGCCACCGGGGGCTCGTCGTCGCACGCCCCGGGGCTGGTCTTCCAGACGAACTCGTCCAAGACGATGACCGAGCTGGCCCGCTACACCGTCGAGAAGTTCTGCTCCCTGGACGTCGACGGCAAGCCCTGCTTCCTCCAGGTCGGCGGCCTCGAAGTGGCCACCACCCCCGAGCGCCTCACCGAACTGCACCGCCGCCACGGCTGGATCACCGCCTGGGGCATCGAGTCCCGCCTCCTGACCCCTGACGAGTGCGTCGAGCAGCACCCGCTGCTGAACCCCGACAGGGTCCTGGGCGGCCTCCTGGTCCCCACGGACGGCCTGGCGAAAGCGGTCCTCGCCGTCGAAGCCCAGATCCGCCGGGCCACCGAGCGGGGCGTGACCTTCCTGCCCCGCCACGAGGTACTGGACGTCCAGCAGACCGACGGCCGGGTCACCGGCGTCCTCACCTCCGAGGGCGAGATCCCGGCCGACATCGTCGTGTGCTGCGCCGGCATCTGGGGCCCGAAGATCGCCCGCATGGCCGGCCTGAACCTCCCCCTCACCCCCCTGGCCCACCAGCTGGCCTGGACCGGCCCGGTCCCGGCCCTCGCGGGCCAGACGGAGGAGGCGGTACGGCCGATCCTGCGCCACCAGGACGCCGACCTCTACTACCGCGACCGCTTCGACGCCATCGGCATCGGCTACTACGGCCACCGCCCGATGCCGGTCCCGGCCGACGACATCCTCTCCTTCGACGAGGCGGACACGGCCGGGGGAATGCCCTCGGTCCTGAAGTTCACCGAGGACGACTTCGCCGACGCCTGGACGGAAACCCAGTCGCTCCTCCCCTCCACGAAGGACGCGAAGGTCGAGGAGGGCATCAACGGCCTGTTCTCCTTCACCACCGACAACTTCCCGCTGCTGGGCGAGTCCCAGGACGTCAAGGGCTTCTGGGTCGCCGAGGCGGTGTGGGTCACCCACTCGGCGGGCGTGGGCAGGGCGATGGCCGAGTGGCTGGTCGACGGCTTCTGCTCCTCCTTCGACCTGCACGAGTGCGACCTCAACCGCTTCGAGCCGCACCAGCTGTCCCCGGAGTACGTCCTGGCCCGCGACTGCCAGAACTTCGTGGAGGTCTACGACATCCTCCACCCCCTCCAGCCGTCCGGGGACCCGCGCCCGATCCGCACCAGCCCCTTCCACACCCGCCAGAAGGAGCTGGGCGCCTTCTTCCTGGAGGCGAACGGCTGGGAGCGCCCGCACTGGTACGAGGCCAACGCCCCCCTGGTGGAAGGCCGTTCCGTCCCCACCCCGAACGACTGGGCGGCGCAGTACTGGTCGCCGATCGTCGGCGCCGAGGCCCAGGCCACCCGCGAGACGGTCGCGATGTACGACATGACGGCCCTGAAGCGCCTGGAGGTGACGGGCCCGGGTGCCGCCGAATTCCTGGAGGGCCTGACGACCAGCAAGGTCGCCAAGTCGGTCGGCTCGGTGACCTACACCCTCCTCCTCGACCACGACGGCGGCATCCGCAGCGACGTCACCGTGGCCCGCCTCGGCCGCGACCTCTTCCAGGTCGGCGCCAACGGCAACCTGGACCTCGACTGGTTCAGCCGCCACCTCCCGGCCGACGGCACGGTCCAGGTCCGCGACATCACCCCGGGCACCTGCTGCATCGGCCTGTGGGGTCCGCTGGCCCGCAAGGTCCTCCAGCCCCTGACGGACGAGGACTTCTCCAACGACGGCCTGAAGTACTTCCGCGCCAAGCGCGCCTACATCGGCAGCGTCCCGGTGACGGCGATGCGCCTGTCGTACGTCGGCGAACTCGGCTGGGAGCTGTACACCACCGCCGACCAGGGCCAGAAACTCTGGGACACCCTGTGGCAGGCGGCGCAGCCCCTGGGCGGCATCGCCGCGGGCCGCGGCGCCTTCAACAGCCTCCGCCTGGAGAAGGGTTACCGCTCCTTCGGCACCGACATGACGTACGAGCACGACCCCTACGAGGCCGGCGTCGGCTTCGCCGTGAAGCTCGACAAGGGCGACTTCGTCGGCAAGGCGGCACTGGAACGCCGTAGGACGGACGTACGCCGGAAGCTGACCTGCCTGACGATCGAGGACCCGCGGTCGGTCGTCATGGGCAAGGAGCCGGTGTACGAGGGCGACCGTGCTGTCGGCTACGTCACCAGCGCCGCCTACGGCTACACGATCGGCAAGGGCATCGCCTACGCCTGGCTCCCGGCCGAACTGGCCGTCCCCGGAACGACGTTGAGCATCGGCTACTTCGACCGGCGGGTAGAGGCCGTGGTCGCAGAGGAGCCCTTGTTCGACCCGACGATGTCCCGCCTCCGTGGGTAGGCGCTCCGCTGGGAGGGCGGCGAGGTGGTGCTGTCGTCGTTTCACTGCGGCGCCGTCGTGGCTGGTCGCGCCCCGCGGCGGAGCCGCAGATCGATACCGCCCCACGCCCCTTTGGGGCGCTCCACTCACCGTAGAAGACGGAGAAGCGCGATGAGCCCCCGTACTCCCGGCGCCGAACTGCCGGAGCACCCCGACTGGCTGTGGCGCACGCCCGAGCCGAAGCGCAGCTATGACGTAGTCATCGTGGGCGGCGGTGGACACGGCCTCGCCACCGCCCACTACCTGGCGAAGAACCACGGCATCACCAACGTCGCCGTGCTGGAGAAGGGGTGGCTGGCGGGCGGCAACATGGCCCGCAACACCACGATCATCCGCTCCAACTACCTGTGGGACGAGAGCGCGGGCATCTACGAGCACGCGCTGAAGCTGTGGGAGGGCCTGGAGGAGGAGCTGGACTACCCCATCCTCTTCTCCCAGCGCGGAGTGCTGAACCTGGCCCACAGCCTCCAGGACGTTCGCGACAGCGTGCGCCGGGTGGAGGCGAACCGCCTGAACGGTGTGGACGCGGAGTGGCTCGACGCGGACCAGGTCAAAGAGGTCTGCCCGATCGTCAACATCTCGCCGGACGTGCGCTATCCGGTGCTGGGCGGCACCTACCAGCCGCGCGCGGGCATCGCGAAGCACGACCACGTGGCGTGGGGCCTGGCCCGCTCGGCGGACGCGGCAGGCATCGACATCATCCAGAACTGCGAGGTGACGGGCCTCGACGTGGTCGCCGGCCGGGTGGTCGGAGTGCAGACGACCCTGGGCCCGATCGCGGCGGGCAAGGTCGCGCTGTGCTCGGCGGGCCACACCTCGGTCCTGGCGGCGATGGCGGGCATCGAACTCCCGCTCCAGAGCCACCCGTTGCAGGCACTCGTCAGCGAACTGCTGGAGCCCGTGCATCCGACGGTGGTCATGTCCAACGCCGTGCACGTGTACGTCAGCCAGGCGCACAAGGGCGAGTTGGTGATGGGCGCGGGCATCGACTCGTACAACTCGTACACGCAGCGCGGCGCGTTCCACATCATCGAGGAACAGATGTCGGCGGCCCTGGAACTCTTCCCGGTGTTCGCGCGGGCCCATGTGCTGCGTACCTGGGGAGGCATCGTGGACGTGAGCCCGGACGCGTCGCCGATGGTCGGCCTGACGCCGGTGGACAACCTCTACCTCAACTGCGGCTGGGGGACCGGCGGCTTCAAGGCCACCCCGGGCGTCGGCTGGGTCTACGCCCACACGATCGCCCACGACACCCCCCACGCCCTCAACGCCCCCTTCTCGCTCGACCGTTTCACCACCGGCGCGCTCGTCGACGAGCACGGCGCGGCCGCGGTGGCCCACTAGGGACCCTCAAGGGAGCCGAACGACATGCTGCTCATCCCCTGCCCGTGGTGCGGGCCCCGCGACGAGGCCGAGTTCCACTACGGCGGCCAGGCACATGTGCCGTACCCGGAGAACCCGTCGGCCCTGACCGACGAGGAGTGGGCCCGGTACCTGTTCTTCCGCGACAACCCGAAGGGCCCCTTCGCCGAACGCTGGAACCACGGGGCGGGCTGCCGCCGCTGGTTCAACGCGGTACGGGACACGGGGACGAACGAGATCCTGGCGGTGTACCGGGCGGGGGAGGAACGCCCGGTCGTCGAGGAGGCGAGGCGCGCGGCAACCTCAGCAACCTCTCAGCCCCGGCCGGCGGCATTTTCAGCCGGTCCGGCGTTTGAGGACGAGGCCCCTTCAGGGCCGACCGGGGGCCTTGGGGCAGAGCCCCCAGAACTTTCGGGAAGGGGCGGGGTGGGGGAGGAATCCCAGCCGTTCAGACTCCCCGCCCGCGCCCGAATCAACCGCGACCACCGTCTGACGTTCACTTTCGACGGCACCCAGTACGAGGGCTACGAAGGCGACACCCTCGCCTCCGCCCTCCTCGCCAACGGCATCATCCAAACAGGCACCAGCATCAAACTGGGCCGCCCCCGAGGCATCTTCTCCGCAGGCGTCGAGGAACCGAACGCCGTCATCCAGATCGAGGCCCCGTTCCCCGAACCGATGCTCCCCGCCACCACCGTGGAGCTGTACGACGGCCTCGTGGCGACCAGCCTCCCCGGCCAGGGCCGCCTCGCCACGACCCCCGACCCGGCCCGCTACGACGCCGTACACGCCCACTGCGACCTGCTGATCGTCGGCGCGGGCCCCGCAGGCCTGGCCGCCGCGGCGGCAGCCGCCCGCACCGGCGCCCGGGTCATCCTCGCCGACGACCGCCCGGAGCCGGGCGGCAGCCTCCTGGGCACGGCCGAACACCTCGACTGGGTGGAAGCGACCGCGGCGCACCTGGACGCGGCCCCCGACGTACGGGTCCTGCCCCGCACCACGGTCTTCGGCTACTACGACGACAACCACCTCCTCGCCGTCGAACGCCGCACCAACCACCTGGGCGCGGCGGCCCCCGAGAACGTCTCCCGCGAACGTGTCTGGCGCATCCGCGCCCGCCGAGTGGTCCTCGCCACCGGCGCCCACGAACGCTCCCTGGCCTTCGCGGACAACGACCGTCCCGGAGTGATGCTGGCCGCCTCGGCGCGCACGTACGTGAACCGTCACGGTGTCCTGCCGGGCCGCAGGGCGGTCGTGTTCACCACGAACGACAGTGCCTACGCGGCGGCCCTGGACCTCATCGCAGCGGGTGCGGAGGTGGCGGCGATCGTCGACACCCGCCCCTACCCGGGGGAGTGGGCCGAACGCGCGAGGGCCGCCGGTATCGAGGTGCTGGCCGGACACGCCGTCGTGGGCACGCGGGGCGGCACGGAAGGCGACGCGCGCCTGACCGCCGTGACGGCGGCCCCGTACGAAGGAGAGCCCACAGCCGCCGGAGGAACCACAGGCCGGCGGGAGTTCACCGCCGACCTTCTCCTGGTCTCCGGCGGCTGGAACCCGGTTGCCCAGCTGTTCAGCCAGGCGGGCGGAAAGCTCCGCTACGACGATGCGCTCGGCGCCTTCGTCCCCGACACCTGCCGGCAGGCCGTCGAGGTCGCGGGCAGCGCGGCGGGTGCCCTGGATCTGCCCTCTGTCCTCGCGCAGGGTGTGGGCGCGGCATCGCGCGCACTCGCGGCGGAGGGCTACGCACCCGAGGCACCCCGCCTCCCCGCCCCCGACCCGGCCGCACAGCCGCACACCCCGCCCATGCACGTGTACGCCATCCCCGACGCGTCCGACACCCGCTCCTTCGTCGACCTCCAGCGCGACGTCAGCGTCGACGACCTGGCCCGCGCGACCGGCGCCGGTATGCGCTCGGTGGAGCACACCAAGCGCTACACGACGGCGGGCACCGCCAACGACCAGGGCAAGACGTCCGGCCTGCTGGCCAGTGGCATCGTCGCCGCGCTCCTCGGCGTCGACATCTCGGCGCTCGGCACGACCACGTTCCGCCCGCCGTACACCCCCGTCTCCTTCGCCGCCCTGGCGGGCCGCGACCGGGGCGCGCTGCACGACCCGATCCGGACGACCGCGCTGCACGGCTGGCATGTCGAGCAGGGCGCGCTGTTCGAGAACGTCGGCCAGTGGAAGCGCCCCTGGTACTACCCGCGGGCCGGCGAGGACATGGAGACGGCGGTGCTCCGCGAATGCGCCGCCGCCCGCGACAGCGTGGCCTTCATGGACGCCTCCACCCTCGGCAAGATCGACGTACAGGGCCCGGACGCGGGCGTCTTCCTCGACCTGCTCTACACCAACATGATGAGCACCCTGAAGGTCGGCATGATCCGCTACGGCGTGATGTGCCGCCCCGACGGCATGGTCTTCGACGACGGAACCGTCATCCGTCTCGCCCCGGACCGCTTCCTGGTCACCACGACGACGGGCAACGCCGCCGCCGTACTGGACTGGATGGAGGAGTGGTCCCAGACCGAGTGGCCGGACCTGCGCGTCCACTGCACGTCGGTGACCGAGCAGTGGGCCACGGTGGCTCTCGTGGGCCCGCGCTCCCGGGACGTCCTCGGCTCCCTGGCACCCCAACTGGCCGTCGCCAACGACGACTTCCCCTTCATGGCCTGGCGTGAGACATCCGTCGCGGGCATCGACGCACGTGTGTGCCGGATCAGCTTCTCCGGCGAGCTGGCCTACGAGATCAACGTGTCGCCGTGGGAGGCCCGCGCCCTCTGGGAGGCGCTGTACGAGGCCGGTACCCCGTACGGGATCACGCCCTACGGCACGGAGACCATGCACGTCCTGCGCGCCGAGAAGGGCTACCCGATCATCGGCCAGGACACCGACGGCACCGTGACTCCGCAGGATCTCGGCATGAGTTGGGTGGTGTCGAAGAAGAAGCCCGACTTCATCGGCAAGCGGTCGTACGCCCGTGCCGACGCGGTCCGCCCCGACCGCAAGCACCTGGTCGGCCTGCTCCCGGACGACCCCGGCACCTTCCTCCCCGAGGGCACCCAACTGGTCGCCGACAGTGTGCTGCCCGCGCCGCCGGTCCCGATGCTCGGCCATGTCACCTCCAGCTACCGCAGCGCCGCCCTGGGCCGGACCTTCGCGCTCGCCCTGATCAAGGGCGGCCGGGAACGCGTCGGCGAACGGCTGTACGCCCCCGTTGGTGACCGTCTGGTCCCGGTGACCGTCGCCAGCCCCGTCCTCTACGACCCCGAGGGAGCCCGCCGAGATGGCTGACACCACCACCCTGAGCGCCGCCCGGCCCTCTTCCCTGTCCTCCCCGTCCCCCGTGTCCGCCCTGTCGCCGGTGTCCCCTCTGGCGCACACGGCCGGCCGCCTGGCCGCCGCCACCCGTACCTCCGGGGGTGCGATCCGGCTGGCCGAACTCCCCTTCCTGACCCAGCTCGACGTGCGTCTCGACTCCAAGGGAGCGGCGGCGGACGCCATCGGGCCGGCGCTGGACCTCCCGCTGCCGCTCGCCCCCAACACCGTCGTACGCGCCGGGGAGTTGGTCGCCCTGTGGCTGGGCCCGGACGAGTGGCTGCTGGTGGGGCCGCCGGGCAGCGAACGGGACCTGGAGACCCGTATCAGGGAGGCGGCCGGAGACGAGCCGGTGTCCGTCGTCGATGTCTCCGCCCAGCGCACCACACTCCTCGTCACGGGCCCCCGCGCCCGCGACCTGCTGGCGCACGGCTGCCCCCTGGACCTCCACCCGCGCGCCTTCGGCCCCGGCCGCTGCGCCCAGACGACCCTGGGCCGCACCCAGATCGTCCTGGTCGCCCGGGACGAGCCCAGGGCAGGCTTCTGGGTACTGGTCCGCTCCTCCTTCGCCGGCTATCTGACGGACTGGCTGCTCGACGCGGCCACGGAGTACGTGGGCTGAGGGGTCCGACACGACATTGCCGACCGGACGGTTGGCCGCTTCGTTTCCCGGTGGCGGACAATCGTCCCGTTGGTCGTTCCGCGAGCTTGGGGACTCTCTCGCCACGAAGCTGCTGGAGGAGCTGTGGACCTGCTCTCGGTACTCGATGAGGCCGTGGCCGCTCTCAAGGCACCGCTGGGGGACGAGGACCGGAGCCAGGGCTGGACCGATGACCTCCGACGGGAAATCCAGGAGGAGATTTCGGTCAGTCGTTCGGTGCTGCGTCGCCGCGGACCAGGCGCGGTCCAGTATCTACGCCCGCGTCTGGACGAGTGGATGGACAGCGGGAGTCTGCGGCCGGGGCGACTTCGGCAGTTGGTGTTGGAGGTGCAGCGGCGACTCGTGGAGGCTCGTAGCGGGGCGTAGGACCCTCGCGTTGCTCTGTCGGCTCAAGCCGGCATTCGCCGCAGGAACCGTCGGCCCGCAGGGCGACCAACCTGCCGGCGCATGTCTACGCAGGCCTCCGAACAGCGGCTTTCCGCGGGTGGCTCGCCGCCTGGTGCTCGAGGCCGCAGATCTCTCGCGCCCGGCGGTGGTGCCGATGACCGTCGGGTTATGGACGTTCGGGCCGAGCCTGTCCTAGGGTGCATAGCAAGCGCTTTCTGGTCCGGCCATGTCAACATGCATGCCGTCGGCTCGTGCGCCCTTCGCCTGCTCACAGCCACTCATACGCTCAGCTCCCCTGACCGGCTGCGCGAAGAGCCGGCGCGGGACTCGGGGCGGAAAGGGAGCGTCTCGTGCCGCACCACGAACCTCAGGGCCGGTCACGGCAACCGCAGTCACCGCAGGACCCCGCGCAGTCATGGACCCGCAAGTCGTTCCTGCGTGCGATGGCCGCCGCCGGAGTGATCCCACTGCTTCCCGGGCTGGTCGCCGGGACAGCCCACGCCGCGCCCTCGCTCCAGGCCGGCAGACCCGAATTCCCGCTGGTGCGGGGCGGATCGGCCACCGATGTGTTCGTGGACGCGGGCGACGACCCCGCCGTGCTCCGCGCCGCCGGGGATCTCCAGGCGGACATCGAACGGGTCGGCGGTGTACGGCCGCGACTGGTGCACGCCGTCCCCGAGCAGGCCACGTGGCTGGTCGTCGTCGGCACGATCGGCGCGAGCCCGGTCATCGACGGACTCATCGCCCAGGGCCGTCTCGACGTCTCCCGGGTGAAGGGGAGTTGGGAAGCGTCGGTGACCCAGGTGGTCGACCGTCCGCTGCCCGGGGTGGACCGCGCACTGGTCATCGCGGGCAGCGACCGGCGCGGCACGATCTACGGGATCTACGACACCTCGGAACGCATCGGGGTCTCACCCTGGTACTGGTGGGCCGACGTGCCCGTCGAGCACCGCGACGAGGTGACCGTGCCTGCGGGCCCCTGCACGCGCCGCGAGCCCTCCGTCCGCTACCGGGGCATCTTCATCAACGACGAGCAGAACCTGACCACTTGGTCCCGCCGCACCCAGGAGCCGGACAAGAACATCGGCCCCGAGACGTACAAGCGCGTCTTCGAACTGCTTCTCCGCCTCAAGGCCAACTACCTCTGGCCGGCCATGCATCCGTACTCCGACTTCTTCAACAAGCACCGCGAGAACCCCGAACTGGCCGAGCACTACGGCATAGTCGTCGGCTCCAGCCACCCCGAGGCCCTGCTCCGGAACGGCGTCCACGAATGGGACCCGTGGGCGGCGGAGCACCGCAACGCCGACGGCAGTCTGCCGGTGTACGACTACACGGTGAACCCCGCTGTCATCTCGGACTACTGGAGAGCCCGGGCCCGCCAGAACGCCACCTACGAGAGCAGCTGGACGCTCGGCATGCGCGGTCTGCACGACAGCGCGCTGGAGACGAAGCACGCGACGACGATCCCCGAGAAGGTCGTGGTGATGAACGACATCATCGCCGACCAGCGACGGATCCTGGCCGAGGAGGTCGGCCAGGCCGCCGAGCCGCAGATCTTCATCCCGTACAAGGAGGTACTGGACCTGTACAACGCGGGCGTCCAGGTACCCGACGACGTCACGCTCATCTGGCCGGACGACAACCACGGCAACATGCGCCAACTGCCCAACGACGCGGAGCGGCGGCGCACGGGCGGCAACGGCATCTACTACCACCTCTCCTACTGGGGCCGCCCGAAGAGCTATCTGTGGCTGGACACCACCCAACCGGCCAAGGTCTGGCAGGAGTTGCGCCGGGTCTACGAGCACGGCGCCGACCGCATGTGGATCTTCAACGTGGGGGACGTCAAGTCGATCGAGAACGGGCTGTCCTTCGCCATGGACGTCGCCTGGGACGTGAACCGGTGGGACGCGGACGGCGCCGAGGGGGTCGAGGGCTTCCTGGCCGAGTGGGCCGGCCGGCAGTTCGGGCGCCGCCACGGCCGCGAGATCGCCGAGATCCGCACCGAGTACTACCGCCTCGCGGCGGAACTGCGCCCGGAGTTCATCGCCCCGGGCCTGATCTCCGTGGTCCACCACGGTGACGAGGCGAGCCGCAGGACTGCCGCCTACGAGCAACTGCTGGAACGGGCACGGACCTTGGGCGCCAAGCTGCCCGAGGCCTACCGGGACGCCTACTTCGAGCTGGTCGAATACCCGGTGCACGGCGCCTACTTGATGAACCTGAAGTACTACTGGGCGGATCGCAACGCGCTCGCCCGGCGCCAGGGACGCGGCGCCGGGACGAACCGCTTCGCGGACCTGGCCGAGGCGGCCCACACCGCGGAGGCGGCGCTCACCAAGCGCTACAACACCGAGGTGGCGGGCGGCAAATGGGACGGCATCGTCAATCCGTACCCCTCGCAGATCCCGAAGGCGCCGGGCCGCCCGGCCGTCAGCAGGGTCACCCGGCAGGAGACGTCGGGGCTGGGAGTGGCATCGGAGGGCAACGAGACGGGGACGGCCCGCCCGCTGTCCTTCTTCTCCGGCACCCGCGACCGCCGCTTCGTGGACGTCTTCAACACCGGCTTCCTGGCGGTGGGTTGGACCGCCGAGGCCAGTCACCCCTGGGTCACGCTGAGCGAGTCGGGCGGCTCCCTGACCGACCAGACCAGGGTGTGGGTGGAGATCGACTGGGACCGGGTGCCCGAGGGGGCCCACGACGCGACGGTCACCGTGAGCGGGGCCGACGCCGGGCAGCGTGTCGACGTACCGCTGAGTGTGCGCAACGACGGTGAACGGGCGCGCCGTTGGCGGCGGGGCTTCGTCGAGGCGCACGGGTACGTCTCGATCGACGCCGCGCACACCGACCGCCGGGTGACGCGGGGCGGGGCCCGCTGGCGTACCGTACGCGGGCTGGGCCGTCGTAGCGGCGCGGTGGAGGCGGTGCCGTCGACGGCGGCTCCGATCACCGCCGACTTCGCCGCGCGGGCACCGGAGTTGAGGTACCGGGTGCGCTTCAACAGCACCGGTACCTTCCCGGTGACCGTCTTCCGGCTGCCGTCGCTCGACGAGCGGGGCCGGCGGCGGGTGGCGCTCGCTCTCGACGACCAGCCGGTGACGGTTCTGTCCGGGCAGTCCGTCGCCACCGGCAACCGGGGAGACGCCTGGGCCCGCCAGGTGGAGGACGGCGTCGAGAGACTGACGGCCACGGTGACGGTCACCGAACCCGGCGAACACGAACTGCGGCTCTTCATGGTCGACCCGGCGATCGCCGTGGACCAGATCGTCATCGACACGGGCGGACTGCCGGTCAGCTATCTGGCTCCGCCGGAGAGCTACCACCCGGTGTTCAACCCGGGGCGATGAGGGGAACGGGAACGGGAACGGCTTGGGGCTGCCGTAGCCAGCCGTAGCCGGGCCGATCACGCAGCAGGCCCTGCCCGGTCGGTGCCGGGCAGGGCCTGTCGGTCGGTGAAGCGTTGCGCGGGGCCGGTCAGGTGGACCAGATCACGGTGCCCTTGTCCACGATGACCACCTTGCCGTCGGGCCGCAGGAGCAGCTTGGCGCCCGGGTGATTGTGGGTCTTGGAAGCCCATACGGGTTGGCTGCTGTTGTAGACGACCAGGTTGCCGTCCTCCTGGAAGACGGTCCTGTGGTTCTGGCCGAACATCATGCTCGCCCACAGCGGCTTGTTGTTCTCGTTGTAGACGACCAGGTTGCCGTCCTCCTGCTGGGTCAGCCTGATCCGGTTCGTGGTCCAGGACTCACCGACGGAGAGTGTGCTGGGAGCGGAGACGGACGTCTGCGTCCAAACCGGTGCCTTGGGCGGGTCCGCCTTCTTCGTCTCCTTCGGTTTGCTCGCCTTCTGGGACGCGGAAGCCCTGGCCGACGGCGATCCCTCGCTGGCGGTGGAAGGCGTGGCCTGCGGCTTCGGGGGCACGACGGCCGCCGAGGTCTCGGACTTCTTGGGGCTCGGGGACGGCGAGGGACGCTCGGTGGTGTAGTCGTCCGGCGTTCGGCTCGCTGTGCCCATGCCCAGAACCGTGTCGGACTTGTCCTCCTGGGACACGCTCCGGACCTTGTCGGACTTCTTTCCGTCGTCCTCTCCGCCTGCCATCAGGAGGAAGGGGACGGCGATCAGTACGGCCCCGACGATGGCCGCCGCGGCCAGCATCGGCTTCTTAGGACGCCCGTCGTGGGCCGTGCGGGCGTCGTTCTCGGGCGGCGTTCCACCCGCTGCGGCCGCGATGGCGGCGGGCATAGCTCCCTCGGGGTCCCCCGAGGAGGCGGCACCGGTCGCACCGCTCGCACCGGTCGCGGCCTCGCTGTCGGCCCCCCGGGCCTGGGAGTGCGCCGGGGGCGTGGCGGTAGCGGCCCGTTCCTCCGGTTGCGCGACGGCAGGGGCGGGGGACGCGGGCTGCTCCGGCGCGGTGGACCGCTCCGGGGTCGCGGGCGGGTTCGCGGCCGTGGTTCGCTCCGGTGCGGTGGGCCGCTCCGGTGCGGTGGGCCGGCCGCCCGGGGTCAGCGCGCCCTCGGGGGGCTCAGCGGAGGCCGACAGGGCGACCGCCACCCGTACACGTGGTAATCCGTTCGCGGTTCCGGGTGCCGTCCCGTCTCCCTCGTTTCGTGCGCCCATCCAGTCGTTCCTCTCATCAGGACAAGTCGTCCATCCATCTGGTCCCAGTAGTCCCCGACCTGACCTCGGAGGTGTGGTCGGCCGGGGTAACCGGGTTTTGCTATCGGGTAGTTGACGTGCTCGGGTGTATGGCGTCCCGCCCCGGGTTCAGTACTCGCCGATCGGCCCCGAACATCGTTCGGACCACTCGCCAGGGCCCGGTGACGTGCGGTCGGTCAGGGCGTGCTGAAGCCGTTCCAGGGCTGTGTGGTCGGCGTCCTCCAGTACTCCGGACGTCATGTTCAGGTCGGGGAGCTGCCGGAGCAGGACCAAGGGGGTGGTGCCCTCGGTCCGTACGTCGAGGACCCTGAAAGGGGTACCGGGGGTGAAGACGATCTCCTCGCCGGAGTCCAGCAGTTGGCGCACCCGGCGCCCGGTGATCGACCAGATCGCGTAACCCACGCCCGCCGCCCGGTTCTTCCCGGCCGGGTCCAGCGGCAGGCCGCTCAGCGGTGCCGGGTCCCGCAGTACCGTGCCCGGCCGCAGCTCCCCGTGGTCCGGTGTGCCGCCGGGGCCGCACAGTACCGCGCCCCGGTACGACGGCAGCCGTCCGAGTCCGGATGCGAGGCAGGCGGCGTACGGCAGCAGCCGGCTCTCCCCGTCCCTCAGTGACCGGGTCAACTCCCGGTGGTTCAGGGGTCCTTCGCCGTTCCGGAGGTACATTCGCACGGCGATCAAATCGGCACGGGCCGCCTCCTGGGCGGCCCCGCGCAACGTCGGCATCCCGGCCAGGGCCCGGTTCACCGCCGCGCTGTGCCGCTCCCACTCGGTGTCCGCCAGCGCACGGAAGGAGCGCCGTTCCTCCTCCGTGCTCTGGTGCCGTGGCGACACCGGTACCGCGGGCAGCGGCAGTCCGGTCGCCGGACGGCGTGGGGGCCCGGACGAGCTGGGCTCGCGCGGGGGTTCGGGGGCCGAGGGCGGCGCCGAGGTCCTCGGCGGCGGACCGGTTGTCCCGCGGTCGCCTTCACGGGGCGCGGGCTCCGGCCGGGACCCGCTCACCGAGGACCCGGCCTCCTCCCGGCGAAGCGGGTGCGCGGCCGGAGGCATCTCCGGAGCCGCGGCCCCACCCGTCGTACGGCCCGGGCGGGCGGGCTCGACCGGGTTCGGCTCCGGGCGGAGGGTGGCTGGTGCTGGTGCTGGTGCTGGTGCTGGTGCTGGTGCTTCGGGTTCCGGTCGGGAAGCAGGTTCGTCGCCGCTGGTGGCAGGTGCTCGGCGCGGTGTCGGCGTGGTCGTAGGGGCGGCCGGGTCCGTTGTCGTGGTGGCTGTCGGGGGGTGGCCGGTGGGCGGCGACGAGGGCTCCTGGTCCGGTCGGGGACCAGGGCCGTCGTTCCCGGTGGCAGGTGCCTGGCGTGGTGTCGGCGCGGTAGATGGGCTGCCCGGGTCTGAGGCCGCTCCTGTCGTGCGGTCAGGGCCGCCGGGCTCGCCCTGTTCCGGGTCCGGGTGGGCGGGGGGTGGCGTGGTGGGCCGGTGTTCCGGCCGGGAGGCAGGTCCGTCGCTCCCGGTGGCAGGTGTGCGGTGTGGCGTCGGCGTGACCGGAGGGCTGGTCGCGCCCGTTGCCGTGGCGGCCTGGGGGCCGTGTTCGCCGCCCTGCTGTGAGTCGGGGCGTGCCGCAGGCGGAGGCCCACCGGCCGTCACCGGACGAGGGCCCGGGGCGGGAGCTGGGACGGGGGCTGGGGGCGCCGGAGTTGCCTGCGGTCGCACCGGCGAGCCGCTCCGCGGCATCGGACGCGGTGCCTGGGGCTTGGCGAAACGGATGACGCGCAGGCCCTGTTCGGCCGCCAGGGTACGCAGCGCCCGGCCGCCGTCGAGCGGGGTGGCGTGCACCTGGAGGGCCGCGCGCTCGCGCAGGGCGGGGGCGAGGGTTTCGAGGAGGCGGGACAGGACCGGCCACAGCGAGGAGTCGAGGCGCTCGCCCGGACGGCCGATCTCGATGACCGGACCGTCGCCGCTCACCGGGTGCACACTGTTCGGCGGCGGGGCGCCGTCACGGGAGCCCACCCACAGTCCGGCCCGGGTCGCCGTGGCCTGCCACCGGTCGGAGAGCAGGACCACACCCTCCTCGGCACCCCCGATCTTCTCCAGCTCCTCCAGGGGCGGTGCCCAGTGGAGCAGCCGGGGCGGCGGAGGGTTGTCGGCGTCCCCGGAGGGCGGACACAGCACGGAGTCCACGAACGGCACCCACACCGGCGTCCCGTCCGCGCCGACCAGCACCGAACGGACACCGTACGAACCCAGCGGACTTTCGGTGGCGAACAACGGCAGCCCTGTGGTGACCTCGACCTCTGCCTTCAGCATCCAGGCAACCGACTGGCCGAGCCGCAGCACATCACGCCGCCCGCCCGGGGCGAGCCGGACCCGGGACCGCACCTCGGCCGGCAGGGTGATGAGGAGTTCGGCGACCTCGGACGCGGCGACGTCCTCGCCCCACGGCACGCCGACGACCACGGCGGGACGCTGCTGGTCGACCGGTATGGCGTGGAAAACGTCCCCGGGCCGGGACGCGGTCGCCTCGGCCGGACGGATCAGCAGACCCGCCGGGATCCGGTCCACCACACACCCGTCCGTCATCCGGGCGGGCACCCGATGCACCCCCGACTGCCAGTCGGGGGCAGGGGTGCGCGGACCGAGCAGTTCCGGTTGCTCTCCGGGCGCGAACCGCCACCAGCCACCGTCACCGGGAGGTACGAACACCGAGCCGCCCGGCACCACCAGTACGTGCCCGTCGGGGGCCTCGACCACCAGTTCCCAGGCGTCCGCGATACGACGGGCCAGGGCGGGCCGCTCCGGGCGGTCGTCCCCGGCACCGGCCATCACCAGGCGTACGGACCGGGTGTCCTCCGCGCACAGGGTGTCGAGCAACTCGCTCAGCCGAGGCCACAGCGCCCCCGCCGCACCGCCCGGGACGGTGGCGACGATCGTGACGGTGCCGCTCCCCGGGTGCAGCGTGCGGGCCAGGTCGGCGACATCGGTCGGGTCCAGGGTCTCGTCCGAGGACGGGCGCAGGAGGAACAGGCCGTCGTGGTCCTCAAGGAGGACCCGCTCGGCGGGCTCGCCCACCCCGACGCCGGGGGGCGCCGCCCGTCCCGTGTCCGCCGCCGGCCGGCCACCGCGGCGCCGGCCGAGGGCGCCGCTCCAGCGGCTCACGTTCGGCTCCCGTCGGCCGAGGCCATCGCGGCACGCTCCAGCGCGCCGGTCGCCATGGCATGTGCTCCGGAAGACAAGACGCTTACCACCCTTCGAACCGTTCGTCACACAACTCGTCGGTCGACTGCCTGCCGCGCAGACATCCGACCGCAGGTCCCTCCCGGTGACCTGAACGCGTGTGACACAAACGTTCGGGGGGAGGGTCAACATTACCTAGAGCGTCACCTCTGCGTCCGAATCCACCACGTCCACCTTCGCGCCGAGCAGATGAACGGAGATCGCCAGGAGCGCCGACATCCGTGTCTCCGCGTCCGTGTAGGTGGGGTCGCCGAGCAGCACTCGGAGACGCTGAACCGGCGTCAGATCACTGAGGGGCAGGTCACCGCCGAGCAGGATTCCCTGGGTGCGCTGGGAGTTGTCGAGCAGCACACCGAGTTCCTCGAGCCGCGTAACGGAAAGGCGCTGGCCTTCGGCCGGCCGCGGCACCATCACGGCGGGCACCTCGCCGTCATCGACACCACGGATCAGCCGTTCTCGGAGGTCGCCCACCGTGTCGATCCCCGAGTCCGCGAGCGCGGCGGGCGCCGCGTGGCGCAGCGCGGACAACAGGGGGTCGGCGTCGTCGGCATGCGCTCCCGTGCCGTCGGCCGACGCGTCGCTGCCGTCGTAGTGGTTGACGCCGTTGTAGAAGATCTCCACGTTCCCGGCAGTGGCTCCGTCCTGCGGCCCGAGACTGCTGACCACGCGGCGCTGCCCTGGCGCGAGGGTTCGTGCCACGTCGATCCGGACCCCGAAGGCATGGGCGGTGAGCGCCGGGAAGACCTCTCCGTACGCCGACTCCCAGCTCTGTGCCCAGTTCTGCACCGCGTTCAGAAGACCGGCCAGTTCATCGGTGGTGAGCTGGGCGGGGCTGGTCGCGTATGCGAACTCCAGCCGCTCGCGCAGTTCGTCGTCCGAGAGGCTGTCCAGTCCGGCGGGATCGTCGATGCCGTGCCACCGGGCGAGCGCGACCAACTGTGCCGTGCTCGTCTTCCGCAGTCCGGCGCTGAACTCCTGCGTCGTGGACAGCCGGAGCTGACCGATGATCTCGTGCGGCAACTGCCCGCTGCCCGTCGCGCCGACCAGATAGTCCAGGACGGACTCCCGCATGGCCGCGATCACGGGATCCGCCTGGGGATGCGGACGCAGGGTGCCGTTGTGGGAGTACGCCTCCGCTCGTCGCCGGAGGTCGCTCCGCACACCGCCGGTGTCCGCCAGCCACTGGAAGGCCCCGGGGCGGTTGCCGGCCAGGCCGGGCAGGCGGCTGCGGACGTACCGCGGATCACTGGCGAGGAACGCGTACAGCAGGCATTCGCCGTTGGCCACGGTACGGATGGGCCGACCCCCGGCCGGGGGCAACAGGCTGCCGCCGGCCGGGGTCTGCCCGGAGGACGGTTTGCCGCTCCGTGCCTTCGGCGAGGGCCCGGCCGCCGACGAGGACGCACCGGGTGACTGCCCGTGCGAGGGCGGTGGGAGTGATGGGGGCGGTGGGGGAGTGGTCGGTGGCGCGGGCGGCTTCCCGGTCACCGTCGGAGGAGCGGGCGGCTTCACGGGCGGGACCGGAGGCGCAGGGATCGTCCCGGACCGCGTCGGCTCCGGCGCGCCGGGCCGGGGTGCCGGCAGCGGGCCGGGCCGCCGGGCCGGGGTGGAGGCCAGGGAGGAGAGGGGGACGCTCACCAGTCCCTCGCCCGAGGCCTGGCGTGCCGCGCCGAGAGTGTCGGCGAGGTGCGGCAACTGCCGCTCGGCGTCGGCCTGGACGGCGGCCAGGTCGGCCTGGTCCTTGAGGGCGAGGACGATGTCCCGGTTGAGTGAGCGCAGCCGGTCCCGCACGGCATCGTGGTCCCCGGTCGCCGTGGTGAGCTTCTCGGCGGCCGTGTCCAGGCGGGTCTTCGCCCCGGCCGCCTCCGAGGTCGCGTCCGCCACTGTCCGTTCGAGGCCCGGCAGCAGGTCGGCGGCCGTCCTGGCCCTGCCCCGGGCGGTGTTGAGTTCGCCCTGGACGCGTACCTGGTCTGCGCGCAGGCCGCTCAGCTCACCTTGGACGCGGGCGAGCCGCTCATCGGCCTTCCGGGCGCGCTCCCGTGCTTCGCGGGCCCGCGCCTCGGGGACGGTGCCTGTCTCCTGACGGTCGATGTGCTCCAGGAAGGCGCCTGCGGCCCGTGCCTCGCCGGAAGCGGCCGACTCCCGCTGCTGTACCTCCGAGATCCTGCCGGGCAGGGCGAGGAGCTCGGTGGACAGCTTCCGGCCCTCGCTCTCCCAGTGGTCCCGTTGAGCACGGGCGGAGGCGAGTGCGGCCCCGGCGTCGGTGAGCTCGGTCTCGGCGACGCCGAGTGCGGCCCGGGCGTCGGTGTGTGCGGTGGTGGCGGTGTCGAGGTCGCCCCGGGCGGTGGTGAGGGCGCCTCGGCTCTCGGCCTGAGGGCCGCGCAGATCGCTCTCCCGCCGACGCGCGTCGGCCTGGGCCCGGGCGGCGTCGGCGTGCGCGGTGATCCGGGCGGCGAGGTCCGTCCAGGCGTCGGTGGTGTCCGCGTCGGTGCTGGTCAGGCCGCCGGTGGCGGCGAACCGCCAATGCCGTAGCCCGTCGTCCGTACGCAGCACCAGCTCGACGGGCCGGTCCGCGAGGACGGCGGTCCGGGAGGCCGCGTAGAGGGCGCGGCCCAGGAGGGAGCCGTCGGGATCGGGACCTGGAGCGAGCCAGATCTGGGCGGCGGGATCCTGTGGGTCGAGCCGGTCGGCCAGGGCCCCGGGCAGGTCGGTCAGCGGATGCGTGGTCCAGTCCCGCAGATCGGCCGAGGGCTCGTCGGCGAGCATCGACCGCAGGTCGTAGATCTGCGGATCGGCGCGGGCGTCGGTGATGCCGTAGCCGAGCACGTCCCGTTCCGGCAGCCGCAGTTCGGCGCTGCCGGTCACGTACCGGGTGCCTTCGGGGCCGTCCACCGTGATCACGACATCGGTCATGGTCTCGTAGCTGCGGACACCGCGCCCGTCCGCGGGCACCGCGCTGCCGCCGGTCTTGAACCACTCCCGGCGGGTCGCCGCGCCCGCCGAGCCCTGTCCCTGGGTGATGGGCTGCTGGGCCAGCAGTGCCACCCCCACACCGACGATGTTGCGGCCGTCGCCACCCGCGTCGTAGGCGGCCTGTATGACGGCGGCGGCGGTGGTGCCGGTCGCCAGCGAGGTCGACGCGGCCGTGGTGGGCAGGCGCAGCCGGTCGAGCGTCACATCTCCGGCGTCGGTGATGCGCCTGGGGTTGTGCAGGGTGATCCGGAGGGCCGGCGGGGTGCCGGGATCGGACTCCAGGGGGTAGGTGCCGGGCAGGGTGTCGGTCAGGCCGGTGGCCGCGCGGGGCGCGTCGAGGCTGATCCGGCCGGCCTGGATGAGTTCGCCGATGCGTACGGCGCTCGCCTCGGCGGAGCCGGAGGCTTCCGACGACTGCCACGCGGACGCCGGCCGGGGTGCGACCGTGCGCAGGGCCTGGGCCAGTTGCGGGTAGCCGTTGAAGTGGAACACCGGGGTCGGCCCGGTGGGCACGAGCCGCTGCCCGTCGGTGACCCGCCGCCCGTCGGCACCGGGGGGCGCCAGGGACGGATGGACGTCCGAGACGGCGGCCGGGACCGGGGTCGTGGACTCCGGCGGGTCGGCGGCCTCGCTGCCGGTGAAGCGCAGGGTGACCTCCGCGGGCACGGACACCGTACGGGCGGGGCGGCCGTGCAGGGTCCGGCTCAGCCAGTCGGAGAGGCCGCCGGCCGCGTCGGAGTCGTACCAGGCCAGTACCCCGCCCTCGATGAGGCCGCCGGGGACGTCCAGCGGCCAGTCGGTGACGAGTTGGGAGCGGACCGAGGCCACGTACTCGTACTCGACGTCGAAGTCGGCGGCGTTGTCCGTCCGCATCCAGAAGCGGTCCTCCGCCGACGCGGAGACCTTGCTGGTGTCCGTACGGACGCCGGCGACGGCCAGTGCCGGTCCGGTGCGGTCGGTGCGGGTGTCGTCGGCGGGGCGCGGGTAGCGGGTGGTGGGGTTGAGGGTTCCGGAGTGCTGGCGGGTCTCGGACACGGCACTCGACGTGTTCGCCGGGGCGTGGATGTGCACCTGTTCCTGCCCGGTGCCCGCGCCCGCGGGCCTGCCGCGCACCGTGCGCAGCCCGGCGGTGTCCTGCACAGGCCTGGCCCGGAGGGTGACCTCGACGAGCCGGGCGCCGCCCTTGGCCACATGCCGGAAGTGGAAACGCTGTACGCCGTGGGGGCCCCGGCCGGGCAGCGCGCGCAGCGAGGTCGGCATGGTGATGTCGGCGATCCTGGCCCTGACACCGGGCAGGTACGAGGCACGGCCCGGCGTGGTGGAGCCGGGCGCCTCGCGTTCGACGAGGGCGGTGAGTTCGGAGCGCAGCCGGTCACGCCGCTCGGCCCGGCCGTCGGGCCCGCCGCCGAGCTGCTTGACGGACAGGACACCGGCCAGGCCCGGTTCCCCGGTGCGGGCGAACCGGTCCGGCAGGGGCAGCGTCGGTTCGGGACGTTCGGGCACGGTCAGGCCCTCGATGCCCTCCAACCAGGCTGCGTCGCGGGCCAGTTGGGGGTCGGTGAGCAGGAACTGGGCCGCGCTCGGCAGCTCGACGGCCACGGTGACCGGCTCCGCGCTGCCGAGACCGAGGGGGTTGCCGATCACGTTGCGCCGTCCGTGGCGGACGGTCATGAGGATGGTCGCGCCGCTGCGGACACGGTGCTGGGTGCCGCTCTCGGTCGGGGTCCGTGTCACGCCGGTACTCGACCCGAGGGTGTGCGTGTCGTCCGTGCGGTGGGTGAACCCGTATCGGCCTGAGGGGTTGAACCTGGCGGAGGGCTCGGGCTTGGCCGCGCCGGCGGGGACCTTCACCGGCCGCTGCTGGGCCATGGCGGCGACGGCGCCCCCGTGGCTCCGGCTCGCGGTGACCTGCTGGGTGGCGGTGTCCGTGGCGCCGACGTCCGTCTCCAGATACTGCTTGGCGCTCTGGAGGTGCTCCGGGTCGTGCAGGAAACCCTGGAGCTCCACCGAGAACTCGTGGTCGGCTCCCAGTCCGGGCAGCGTCAGGCCCTCGATGACGTAACCGCCCTTGAAGATCTGGTGGGCGCGTGCGACGAGGTTGGCGGGACCGAGCGCGGTCCGCAGCGCTTCGGTGAGCGGTGTGCTCTGGTCCATGACGTCCGGGCCGGCCAGCGCCTCGGAAGCCCAGTCCCTGGCGGGAGCGGTGGCCGAGGCCACCTTGCCGGGTACATAGGCGGCGACGGTGTCCCACGCCTGGTCGAGCAGGCCCCGTTCGGGGTGCCCGGGGTAGGTGTTGGTGACGGCCTGTCCGAACGCGTCGAGCAGTGCGGCCGAGCCGTGTACGACGTCCATGATCGCGTCGTCGGGCAGCCGGACGACACCGGGCAGCGGGTTGCCGTCCGGGCCGGTCATGGCCAGCCTCGCGTGGTCGTCGGCATCAGCGAGGCGGACACTGTGGCCGGGCGGCGTCTCGCGCGGCTGCCCCGGCTCGACCGTGCGGTGGTGCGGAACGAGGAGGGTGAGCTGTCCGGCGACGGTGCGTACGACGGGACGCTCGGGCTCGGCGGGGCGCTCGATGTCGGTGGGAGCCGACGCGGACACGTCGTCGTCGGGGTGACGCCCGGGGTCGGCGAAGCGCACCGCCGGTTCCGTGCCCGGCCCTTCGTACAGGTCGAGCGCGAGCTGAGCCGGAACCTCGAAGACCTCGGCGGCCTGTCCGCTGCCGATGAAGAACTGGTCCTGGTTGACCCCGGCGCCGACCGTGGAGGTGTGGGCGGTCCCGCGCGCGTAGGTGTAGTCCCCGCTGCCGCCGAGCGACCACGGCCGGTCGCCCCCGACCGGTCCCGCCACGCCTCCGCCGAAACCGGCCTGCCAGCCGTAGGAGTAGCCGCTCGACTCGGTGCCGCCGATGCTGAACGAGGAGATGCCCATGTTCTGCACATCGGGCAGCGTCCGGCGGTGCCGGGTGCCGGTGCCGGGGCCGGTGTCCCGGAAGGCGGACAGCCGCAGTTGGACGCGCCGCGTGCCACCGGTCCGCGTCGGCCGGTCGAACCACAGTGCCTGGCCGCCGTCCAGCATGGCGTCGACCGACGCCCGCAGCCCCACCTCGGACCGGGCCTGCTCGAACCGCCGCAGGTTCATCAGCTGGGCCTTGGCCGTCTCCTCGTCGAACAGTGTGCCGGGCGTGGGCCCGGTCGGCGGGAGGAAGCCCCGCTCGCGCAGCCACACCTCGGCCCGCTCGAAGAGCGGTTCGGTGCCCGTCACGGCCAGCGGGGCGGCGGACATGCCCAGGCTCCGCAGGTTCTCCAGTTCGTCGGGCAGTTCCCGCAGCCCCTCACCGGGGGCGTGCTCCTGGCCCACGGCGTCGGCCTTGCTGAGGATCCGCAGGTGCATGCCCGCGTCCCAGGGCCCGAAGTCATGGGACGTACTGCCGCCGCGTGCCCGGATCAGGGTCACCTGGTGGGTCACCCTGACCGGGCCGAGGAGATGGCTGCGGTTGCTGCGCATGGAATGGGTCATGCTGGCGGAACCGCCCGCGGCGAGCGCGGAGTTGGTCTGCAGCTTCACGCCCGCCTTGCCGACGAAACTGCCGGAGACCACCGATGTGGCCCTGGCGTGCCCACGGGCGTGGTCCCCGGTGAACCCCGGGCCGACGCTGCCGTCGAAGGCGACGCCGCTGGTCAGCTTCGCCGAGCTGTCCACCTTCACCGTCTGGGTGACATGCGCCTCCAGGTTGATCTTTCCGTCGAGCGAACGGTGGGCCGGCTCCACCGGCTCCACGACGGTGGTGAGCTTCAGCATCCCGATCGCGTTGCCGTCGCCGTCCAGCAGGACCGGCGAGAACAGACCCCGGCCGCGCTGCAACGGCAACGTGCCCCGCAGGACCTGTTCGGACAGAAACGTCCGCAGCTCCGCGTCCGAGGACTCGGACAGTGCGGCCAGCTCGGTGCCGAAGCTCTGCCGCACCTCCGACAGCAGCCGACCCGGCTCCCGGACCGTGTCCACGCCCCACACCGGCAGGTCGTCGAGCCCTGCGGGCTCCGGCAGTTCACCCTCGTGATCGACCGCGAGATGTTCCGGGAACCAGATGGTGACCGGTCCGTGCGACCGGGGCGGGCTCCAGCCGCCCGGCGGTGTGCGGGGTGATGCGGGCGGTGATGCGGGCGGTGGTGCCAGGGGAGGTGAGTCCAGCCGCACCTCCCACTGCCCGCTGAACTCGAAGGGCTGCGACAGCTCGTTGCTGCGCTGCGCGGTCATCGTCTGCACCACGTTGGTGACGGTGGTCGACGAGGAGAACTGGTTGTGCGTCAGGGTCAGGGACAGCGCGGCGTCGATCGCCCGCACCGGGCCCGCCGCCGCGAGCGGGAAGGAACCGGACCAGGGCACGGGTATCGCGCGGATCGTCCCCGACGCGGCTGTGCCCGACGACTCCTGCGTGCCCTGCGCACGCCGCTCCACGCGGCCTTCGGGGTCCGTGACGCTGTTCGAGCCGTACCGCTCCGAGCGCACCGGATCGCGCAGCGCGAGGCGCACATCGACCGTGCGCTCCCGGCCCTCGTGGACCACGGTGATGCTCAGGCCACCGCTGCTGCGCAGATACGGCAGCTCCCGCGCCAGCTCCTCCGCGCTCAGCCGGTCCCGCAGCTGGACCAGTACGGGGTGGTCGTCGGCCACGGGCCCGGGAACGCCCAGCGTGGTCAGGACCTGGTCGTGCAGTCCGCCGACCACGCCGGCGGGCAGCGGCTCGACATGGACCAGGCCGACGTTGCCGTCGTGCTGCGCACCGTAGTTCTGGACGAAGACGGAGGGCGGCGTGGTCCAGATGCCCGACGTCTGGTCGGTCCGCTCGGGGGCGGAGAGAGGCGCGGGGTGCAGAGTGACCGCTGCGGCTTCGGCCTCGCGTTGCCGTAGAGGCGCCACCTGTTGCTGGATCAGGGCGTCGATGCCCGGCCTGCGTGCCCGCAGGGCATCATCTGCCGCGTCCGCCGCCGCCTGTGCCACTTCGGCGGGGGGTACCTGACGGCGGGCCGTGACCAGGGAGGCGAATTCCCTCGCGTTGCCGTGGCCGATGCCGATGTTGTGGTGGGTCCGGTCGGTGACGACGGCGTCGACGTCCTGGGCGGACCTGAAATTCGCTCCCGGACCGGTGCGCAACCGCTCCTGGTGGATGAGCGCCGAATCGCGGATCTGGTAGGCGCCGGCCTGCTGGTTGGGCGTACCGAACTGCCCGGCGAACGCCCAGTAGGAGTTCCAGGGGAGGGTGAACTCCAGGACCACTTCGCTGTCCGAGCCCGATGCGGCGTTCGCGTTGCTGAACACATGGGTGTGGGAGAGGGAGGTGGTGAAGAACTTCCGGTACTCGTCGCTGCGGTTGTAGGCCATCGCGGCGGTGATTCCGGCTGCGGGGGTTCTCGCGTCGAGGATCTGTGCGGCTTCCTCGGCCGACATCTTGCGGTAGAGCTTGGCCGGTTCGCCGCCCGTGCGCGCGATGACCGTCGGTCGTGTCGCCTGTTCGTCGCGGATGCGGACGAGTTCGTCGTGGAAGGCGCGCATACGGTTCGCGAGCGACTCGTGCATCGCGAGTCTGTCCGTCAGCACACTCTGGCTGTCGGCGAACACGTAGTAGCCGCTGTTGAAGTCGGCGGCGGCGTCGTCGGACTCGAAGAAGTCCGTGTACGCGCGGAAATACGCCTCCATCGCATCGGCGGTGATCCGCCTGGCCGGGCCCGACGGAGCCGCGTGCACCCCGGTGATCGAATCCGGATCGGCCGAAGGGGCGGAGGACGCGGTTGCCGTCCGGGACCTCACCTCCGAATCCGCTGCGGGCTCAGGGACCCCCTCGATTCCGTCCATGAAGGCGCGGAAGTACTCGTAGACGGCGTTGTCCGCTTTTGTCGCGGCCACCGGGTTGGCCGGTGTGCTGTGCACGGCCTGGGGGTCGGCCCCGTACAGCCGCCGCATGAGCGGCAGCAGTCGCGGCTCATGGGCCTGTACCCATTCGGCACCGTTGTTGCGCGGGCGGCCCGTCGCCCTGTCCGTGCCGTGGTTGGTCCCCAGGTAGGCGTTGCTGAGCTGGGCGAAGAACTCGTACTCGTTCCTGGACGAGTAGTTGACGGCCTCCCGGCCCCGCAGGTCCTGGCTGACACCATCCGGCCACATCACCTGCGGACCCGGCTCCCGCCCCTCCTTCACCGCCTTCCTCCAGGCGGCCTCCCGAGCCTTCTTCGCGTCGTACACCTGCTTGATCAGGTCGCGGTCGGCCCTCGTCAGAGCGGCCAGGTGCAGCAGGTGGGCGATCTCGTGGGTGGCGGTGGAGTAGCCCTCTGCCTGGTGCGGGGAGGTGCCCACCGCGGTGGTCTCGCCCAGGAGGTTCTCCTCCGGCACCGCCGCGGTCAGGCCGGCCGTGGCCCCCCGCAGGTTGTCGAGGTCGCGTCCGGACTGCTCGTCCACCTGTTCGTGCAGCTGGTTGAACGAACTCATCCGCGTCAACGGCACGTCCTGCGGCAGTACCGCCACCACCGCGCCCGACTCCAGCAGGCGCGCAGTCGTCTCCTTGTCCCGCAGCAGCCGCGCCGTCTGCGCGTACGTCTCATGGCGTGCCGACACCGGCCGCAGCACCTCACCCGGCACCACGACCAGCAGCCGTGCCGCCACCTGAGCGAACTGGGCCGTGGACAAGGAATCCCGTACGCCGTTCACGAACGGCTCGTGCGTGGCCAGCCACCGCCGGTGCGCCGGGTCCAGCAGCTCCAGGGTCCGGGGCAACTCCCCTGTGGGCAGGGCGAGCAGAGCCGCGACCAACGCGTCCGGCTCCGGCGGCCGGACAGCCTCGACCACCGACACCGCATCCAGGTTCAGGCCCAGCAGATCCGACCAGTCGGCAGGCGGCACCCAGGCCACCTCGTCCAGCGTCGCCAGGTAGTCGCCGAACGGCTCGCCGTGCACCGAGGCCCGCTGACGTGCCAAGTCCAGTTTCTGCTGGACCAGTTCGTGTGCGAGCCGCACGCGTTCCAGCCGCGCGGCCTCCCGGGCGTCCTGCGCCGCCCGGGTCACCTCGTCGGCCGGCAGCACCCGCATACCGGTGATCAGCGCGGCGAACTGCTTCCTGTTGCCATGGCCGATACCGACGTTGTGGTGCGTCAGGTCGGTGACGACGGCGTCGACGTCCTCCTTGGACCTGAAGTTCGCCGCCGCACCGGTGCGCAGCTGTTCCTGGTGGACGAGTGCCGAATCCCGGACACGGTAGGCGCCGTCCTGCTGGTTCGGGGTGCCGTGACTCCCGACGAAGTTCCAGTAACCGTTCCAGGGGAGGGTGAACTCCACGACCACTTCGGTGTCCGAGGCCGCGTTCGCGTTGCTGAACACGTCGGTGTGGGACAGGGAGGTGGTGAAGAACTTCCGGTATTCGTCGCTGCGGTTGTACGCCATGGCATCCGCGACACCCGCCTTCGCGTCCTTCGCGTTCAGGAAGGCCTCGGCCTCGGCCTCCGCCATCTTCCGGTACAGCCGCATGGGCTCACGACCGGTGTGCGGAATCACCGTCGCGCGTGCCGCCTGCTCCGCCTCGACGGCCAGCAACTGGTCATGGAACTTCGCCATCTGCGGCAACAGCTTCTGATGACGGGCCAGGTCCTGGTCCAGGATCTCCTGTTCGTCGAGGAACGCGTAATACACGCTGTCGAAGTCCCGGGCGCCCTGGTCCGAGAAGAGGTGATCCGCGTATCCGCGGTAGAACGCGGCTGTCACCTCGGGGGTCATTTTCGTCGCGGGCGCAGAGGTCTCCTCTGCGGCGGGCGGCGACGCCAGCACGGCCGGGGTGGTCGAGGTGGCCGGGGTGGCCGGTGTGCCCTCGGCGGCGAAGTCGAGGTACGACCTGATGGCCCGGAGGTCCAGCGGGGTGAAGCCGCGCCAGTCGCGACCGTTCCCGATGTTGAACTCGGCCAGCGCGGCGGTCTTGTGCTGTGCGCGGATCTTCGCCTCGGCGTCGTTGCGGTCCAGGTGGCTCCACCAGGGAACCGCTGTCTCCTTACCCGTCTCCGCGGCCTTGGCGACCACCCACTGCCCGGCGAGAGTCGGCACCTGGTTCAGGGTGATCCGCTGGTAGCCGATGGCCGGTGCGTGCCAGGTCTGCATGCGCTTGGCCTGCCGGTTGCCGCTCTCCTCCAGATAGCGGACCTGGTGCCCGACGAGCGCGAAGGCCTCCAGGTTGCCGCTGCGGAAGCCCAGGTGCTTGAGGTCGCCGTCGGCGACGCCCACGAGGTGGTCGAAGAACTGGAGCTGGTCCTCGCGGGTCGCGTCGGGGAAGGCCTGACGCCAGTCGTCGTCGTTCCAGAACTCCGTGAGGTCGTGCACGTTGTCGTGGCTGTCGGCGAGCCGCCGCAGAGCACCGTTGCGCGAGGCGTCCCCCGCGATGATCACCTTCGTGGTGGGCGGCAGCCCGGCGATGATCTGCCGCATCCCCTCCGTGCCGGTGTCGTGCTGCGGATGGGCCTCGCCCTCCTGACGGCTGCTCAGCCGCGACCACAGGACGACGTAAGGGCCCTGCTCGGGCACACCACGGGCCGCGAGGAAGCCCCGCATCTTGTCGGTACGGGTGTCGGTGCGCGGGGAGTCCAGGCCCCAGGCCGCACGCATGCGGGCCCGTCCCTGACTCCGGCCGCCCCACAGGTTCGCCACCTCGCTGGTGGCGTACGCCGTCGTCTTCTGGAGCCGGATGCTGCGCAGCCCCGGAGGCACCGGGGGGCTCATCTCGGTGTAGGGGATCGCCTGGTAGCCGTTGGCGGTGTTCGTGTACAGGCTGTGCGGTTCGTCGGTGCGGAGGACGTGGACGCGCTCCTCCTGAGCACGCAGGTCGGCGTCCCGCTGAGCGGCGAGTGCGGACAACTCCGACGCGTGTGCCGCCGGCGACAGAGTGGTGTCCGCGTCGATTTCCGCCACCGCCCGGGCGTACTGGGCGTGCACCGGGGCCGCGAGGGTCCTGCGGATGAAGGGGCCCAGCTGGTCGGAGTGGCGCGGACCCGTCAGCACGCCCAGATGGAGCTTCGGGTTGAGCGCGAGGGCGGTGGCGACGCCGAACATGTCACCGGTGAAGTTGCCGGCGGTGAGGATCAGCGCGCGGTACGGAGCCGGCCCGGCCCGGAAGACATCGGCGAGGTCCGCGAGGACACCGCGCAGCCGGTCGGTGTCCTGCGGCGTGGCGCCGAAGGACCTCCACTGTGCCGACAGAGCGGCGCGGGCGGCCTTGCTCCCGGTCAGCCCGCCCAGCACCTGGCTGAACTGCGCGGTCAGTTCGCTCTTCCCGCCGACCGGGGGCCGGGCGGCGTACTGCGCGCCGCGCCGCTTCACCAGCTCCTCGGCGAGCGTTGCGTCCAGGCCCGGTTGCGTTCCCAGCATCCAGAGCAGGTCGAACAGGGCGGAAGCCCGCTGCCGCTGGTCCGTGCCGACGGCCAGTGCGAACGCGGTGTCGACCGCGGAGTCCAGCACCGACGGGACCGTATGGCCCCGGACCTCCGTCGGGTCGTCGTGGAGGCCGCCGTCGGGGCCGATGGTGACCTCGACGCCGTCGATCGTGCCGCTGAGCGTGCCGGGGTCGCCGGCGTCCGCCCGCAGCACGTTCGGCGAGGAGCCGGACGGGCTCGGGAAGTGCTCGGCCAGGGCCTGGTTGACGACGTCCGCGTACTGCTGGACATCCTCGGTGGCGAGCCGGAACCCCAGCCTCTCGACGGGGCGCGGACTGTTGAAGCGCACCGTGGCCAGGGCGCCCCCGATGAGCACGGCGGGGCCCGTGACGTCACTCATCTGCCCGCCGCCCTCGATGAGAGCGTTGAGGGCCGCGCCGATCCGCCGGCCCACCTCCAGCTTCCGCTGGTTGGCCGCCGGAGTGATGCCGGGCTCGAACACGGGTCCGCTCGTCGTGGCCGGTCCGGGCTGGGCGGCCGATGCCGACGCCATGGCCACGGACTGGGCCGACTCGATGCGTATCTCCCGGCTCAGGGTGCCTCGCCGGCCATCGGTGTTGTAGGACAGCAGCACCTTGTGCTTGGCCCCGGCCCTGAGTCTGGCGCCGGGCTTGGGCACGGTGATCTCGTCCGCCCGGTCGGCGGCACCGATCCGTTCCAGGACGAGGGGTATCAGATCGCTCGCGGTCACACTGCCGCCGTCGACTGTGAGGGTGAGGATCCCGTCGGCGTCGCCGTCCTGGGCCTCGACAGCCGAGGTCCAGAGCTCTTCGATCTCGTCGGCGGTCTCGGACGTCGCGCTGAGGCCGATGGAGGCCTGCGAGGGCGGATGAGCCGGCCGCAGATGAGCGGGCGCCAGCAGGTCGGCGGGGTTCTTCGAGACCGTGGTCACCGGCGGCGCGGTGAGCGGATGGTCGACGACCGCCGGGCCGGAGTCGGTGACGTCCTCGATGCTTCGAAGGTAGTGCGCCGGCAGGCCGGGCTCCGGCAGCGTGTCCGGGTCGGCCATGACCCCGGAGCTGTCGACGGCGGCGTTCCTGGTACGCCGGAAGAGGAAGGCAGGGTCGAGGGACCGGTCCGCGAGACCCGCGTAGTGCAGCAACTCGTGCAGCGCCCGCGTGGCGTTGACCTGTCGGCGCCGGTCGTTCTCCTCGGGCCCCAGGGCCGGGTCCTCGGCGTACAGCTGGAACTCGAACTGGTCGAAGTCGGTGGGCCGGTCCACCCTGCTGAGCCTGATGGCCTCGGGGTGGTCGGGGGCGTGGACGAAGTTCAGGTCGAGGTTGAGCTGGTCACCGGACTTCGGGAGCGGGTCCGGCCCGTCGTTCACGAGCGTGTCGAGCAGCTCACGCAACGAGCCCTGGTAATCGTCCAGTTGGTCGGCCGAGAAGCCCTCGCCGAAGCTGACCGGCAGGTTCAGCGTCAGATTGCGCACCCAGCGGCCGTCATCGGCCTGGACACGCTCGATCGACACACGGATGACGGTGTCGCGCCCGCCCAGGGTCCCCTTTCCACGGCCCGGCCCCTGAGCCAGGGGGTCGGCGGACGGGTCGAAGCGCTCGGTTCGCAGGGGAGCCGAGGGCGCCCCCGCCTGCCGGCCGCGCCACTGCTCCGGGCGTACGGGCGACGTGGCCGAGGCCACCGCCGTCCCCGCCCCCGTGGGACCGTCGGTGCCGGTGGTGTCGCCGCTGTCGGTGGCCGTCGTCGACGACGTGGCGACGACGACGGGCGGAGCGGGCAGGTCGGGGTCGGCCAGGGGCCGGTCGGCATGGGCGGGATTCCCGACGACACTTGGGCCACCGTCAGGCGTGTCTACGTCGTCGAGGTCGTCGGCTGATCCGTAGCCGCTGTCCCGGTCGCCGTCGAGGCCCAGGTCCGGGTCCGGGTCGGGCGTGGGCGAGGCTGTGCCGTTCGTGGGGATGCGGACGGGGGCGGTCGGTGCGGGTGGGGTCGTGCCGTCCGTGGCGGGCGGCTGCGGCGCCGAACCGGGCTGGTCGTCCTGGTCCTGTGCGTGGGGAGTGACGGTGGGATCGGTGGCCTCGCCGGTGAGCGGGGCACCCGGTGTCTGGGCGCCGCGCGGGGCGGTCGGCCGCCCCGTGGTGCCGGGCTGCGCGGCCGACGGCACATCGCGTCCGGCGGTCGTGCCGGTACCGACCGGCGGCTCGACGAGTTCCGCGTCGAGCCGCGCGGGGCTGTCGGAGGAGGTACGGAGGCCGGGAGGAACCGTCCCCGGGCCGCCCGGCGGCGGCGCGGGGGTGTGCGCGCCGGGTGAGGTGCCGTCCAGCCGCCGCGGGCTGTCGGAACCTGAGGCACCGTCACGGCCCTCGGCGCTTGCCGGGCCCTCGGTGACGTCCGGGCTTTCCGCGCCGTCCGCCATGCCGGTGCTGCCGGAGCCGTCCGGCTGGTCCGGTGATGCCTCCGACTGGTCCGGACGGTTCGCCTGACCGGACTGGCCCGGCTGGCCGGACTGCCCGGTCAGCTGCGACGGTCCCGGTGAGCCCTGCGCACCCGGACTGTTCGGCGCGCTCTGGGGGCCCGCCGACGTGCTGACCGGGGCGGGAGAGGCGACGGTCTCCGAGTCGGATGTCAGCTCCCCGTCGGTCCGGCCGCCGTCACGGACGGTCTCCTGGTCCGCCGAACCGCCCGTACCGCCCGCTCCGGGGGCCCTCGGTGCCGTGGTCTGGGGGACGTCGTCCTGCGAACCCGGCGTGGTGGACACCCCGTCGGGGTTGAGTACGGCGTCCATGTCGAGGTCGGGCGTCGTCGTGTCGGTGAGCTCGTAGTCCGTTACGGCGGACGAGGAGTCGGAGGTGCGCGGCGGCGCGAAGGAGGGCGTTGTCGATCCGGTCGGCGTGGTGGGGGACGGCGAGTTGAGCGCCGGATTCGTCACGGGCGGCGGTGCCGAGAGGGACGGGTTCGACGTGGACAGGTCCGATGCGACATCCGCGATCGTGTTCAGCGGCCCGCTCTGCGTCGGCACAGGCACAGGAATCGGAGTCGGAGTCGGTGTGATGGAGGAAAGAGTGTTCGACGTCGTCGTCGACGGTGCCGGAGTCAGCGGCCCCGGCGTGAAGAGGGACGTGTTGCCGCCCCCTGCTGTCGTACTCGAAGGACCGGCGGACGTCGACGACTTGGAAGGGCCGAAGTCGCCTCCGCTGCCCAACGGGCCCTTGGTACCGGGCAGATCATTGACGTGGTCGTTGAAGACGTTGTTGTCGGCGAACCACTTGTTGTACGTGTACAGCCCCGCGCCCCCGGCCGCGAGCCCCGCGCCGAGTTCGAACACCGCACTGGAGCCGCCGCCGACGAACGTCTCCCACTTGAAGTCCCAGTTGCCCTCGAACGCGCCGTTGATGATGTATTCGGCGAGCCCCTCGCTCGCACCCCCGACCACGAAGGCGCCGGCGATTTCCCCCGGGCCGTTCTTCAGACCGTTGAACACCAACGTGTCCGGGTTGAATTTGAACTTCGTGAGGACGTCGTCCATGAGGTTCTTGAAGATGTTCTTGAACGGCTTGAAGAACGTCTCGAACACACCCATGAACGCGCCGGTGAGCGCCCCGAACGCCGCCGCCTTTCCGACGTCGCCCCAGTCGACGCCGTCGGGCTTGCGGCCACCGTCGTTCAGAGCGATCTGGGCCAGCCGGACCGCGAGGGTCTGGATGGCCTCCTCCACCGCCTCCGACAGGCTCGGCATCAGGTGGGTCATCCGCAGCAGCCGGTCGACGATCATCAGGATCGCGAACCTGCTCCTGGCCCTGGCCAGGAACATCTGCGACACGGACGCACCGCCCGTGAACGCCATCAGGGCAGCCAGGATCGCCAGTTCGGCGATCAGCATGATGATCTCGGCGATGATCTCCCATTTGGAACCCTGGACCTTCTGGGAGAGGTCTGTCTGGTTGTCGGCGAGATCATCGAGCTGGTCGATGAGACGCTGCACGGGGTCGTTTCCGTAGCCCTCGCCGATCAGCATGGTGAGGCCCTGGATGTACTGCTCGGCGACCTCGGGCGGCAGGGAGTCCCGCGCCTTGACGATGGTCTCGCGCGCGGACTCCCTCAGCCTGATGAGGGCTTTCTGGAAGGCCAGGTAGAGGTTGCGACTCGACCACAGCAGATTCTCCCTGGCCTGGAGAGGCTGCTCTCCGAGTAGGACGAAGAGCATCTTCCGGACGTCCGGAGGAAAGTTGATCTCCTCCACTTAGCGCTTCTCGCCCCCTTCGAGGCCGTCCAGTTTCGAGGACTGCTGCTGGATCAGGTCGTTGGCGCCCTGCTGAGTGCCCACGATGTTGCGGCGGTTGCCCAGGACCGCCGACTCCAGTCCCAGGAAGGCGTCCCCGAGCGCTCTGATCGCCGCCAGGCACGACTCGTTGTTCGCCTCGTACCGGGGTTGGGTCTGGCTGTAGAACTCGTCCGAATAACCGTTCAGGCCACGGTAGTTCGCCAGATCCGAGATGAAGTCGTCACCGATCTTCCGCGCGTGTGCCGGCAGCCCGCCGATCTCGTCGCCGCTCTGCTGCAGCCCCGCCGGGTTCGCCTCGTACCTGCCCGACATGGCTACCGTCCCCTCGGTGAGGTGTCGTCCGGGTCCTCATGGATCTCGTCGCGCAGCCGGTCCCGGGACGGCCGCCCGTAACCGCTGCCGCCTTCCGGGTCGAGCGCGGAGCCGAACATCCGCTCCCAGTCGATGTCGATGCCCGAGATGCCCGCGCCGGCGCCCTGCCGCTCGGTCAGCGGCGCGAAGGTGTCCATCACCTTGCGCGCCATCCGGGCCCGTCCCTCCTGCACGGCCTCCATGACGGAAGCCGCGAGCTGTGGGCCGGGCATGCTGCGGTACTTGCCGTCCAGGAACCTCAGACCGGTCAGCTCGCCCTGCGGGCCGACCGTGATCTCCACCACGCGGTCCCGGGAGCGCACGGTGGCCGTGGCCCGGCTGAGTTCGCTCTCGGCCCGGGCGACCGCCTCCTGGATGGCGGTCAGTTCGGCCATCGCCTCGGACAGCTTCCGCTCCATCGACTCGCTCAACTGACACCTCCCTGCTCGACAGTGGTCATCCCGTACGGGGCCCAGAAGGCCGTGGTCCTCCGGTTCACCGGCCGATCACGGCGGGCGCGCCCCCTTCGTCCGTTCCCCATACGTCCTCGTCCTCCGGCTCCCATGCGTCGCGGGCTCGGTCACCGCTCTGCGTCCGGGTCTGGCCGGGCCCGCCGGCGCCACCGCCCGCCCCCGGGAGGAACGGGGTGCTGCCGGAGGTGGTGGGGCCGCCCGCCGCCACCCGTACCTCGTCCTCGGCGTAACCCCCGCGGCCGGTCCGCGCGCCCGCCCTCGGGCGGCGGTTGCTGACCACATCGCCGTCGAACACGTTACGGACGCGCTCGCCGTTGTCTCCGCCGCCCCCGCCTCCGGCACCACCCATGCCACCGCCCATACCGCCACCCATGCCACCGCCCATCGGCGTTCCGCTCGCGGGCGTCCCGCTGCTCGCGGCGTTGCCCGACACGTCCGAGCCACTGGTGCTGAGCCCCGGGAAGGCGCCGGCGTTCAGCAGCTGGCGGGTGGGGCTCTGCTGGGCCCCCGAAGAGGATCCGTAGTCCAGCGGCGACTGGTAGGGGGAGCCGTCGTAGAGCTCCTCCTCGTACGAGCCGTAGCCGCCGTACGAAGGGGAGTTGACGGAGGGCAGGCTGAGGTTGCCGTTGAGGCTGCCGGACGACGTCGTGCCGTCGGGGTGGGTGACCGTGGTGGTGCCGGTGTCCGGGTCGATCGTCTGGACCGTGCCGTCCGGGAACTCCGTGACGACATGGCCGCCCTGGTCCAGGTGTGTGGTGCTGCCGTCCGGATTGGTCAGCAGATCACCGGAGTTGAGGGGACCGGAGATGGTGGAGCCGTCGGGCCGGGTCACGGTCGAGGTGTGGGTGAGCGGGTCGATCGTGGTGGAGCTGCCGTCCGGGTAGTCGGTGACCACGCGGCCGTCCGCGTCGACATGGGTCTCACCGCCGCCGGGAAGGTCCAGCACACCGTCGTTGAGGGAGCCGCCACCGAGGTCCAGCACACCGTCGTTGACCGGGCCGCCGATGTCGGTGGGCGACAACTGGGAGAGGTCACCGTTGTTGAGGACGGACCGCCGTTCGGCCTCGTACTTCGCCTCCGCCTCGGCCTGCTTCTGCTCCTGCTCGGCGCGGAGCCGGTCGGCCTTGGCCTCGGCTTCCTGCTGCCTCTGTTCCTGCTCGGCTTCCTGTTCGGCCTGCTTCTGCTCGGCCTTCGCCTCGGCCTCGGCCTGCTTGGCCTCCTGCTCGGCCTCTTTCTGCTCGGCCTTGGCCTCCTGCTCGGTGCGGAGCCTGTCCTGCTTCGCTTCCTGCTCGGCCTGTTTGGCCTCGGCTTCCTTCTCCTTCTGCTCCTGCTTCGCCTCTTGCTCGGCTTCCTTCGCCTCCTGCTTGGCCTCCTGTTCAGCCTGCTTGGCCTCGGCCTCCTTCTCCTTCTCCTCCTGCTTCGCCTCGGCCTCGGCCTCCTTCTGCGCCTGCTCCTTGCGCTGCCGCTCCTGCTCGGCCTTGGCCTGGTTCATCTGAGTGATCTGGAGCTGCTCCTGGCGAGCCTGCGCCTGAGCCTGCTTCTGCTCGGCCTCCTTCTCCTTGGCTTCCTGCTTGGCCTCCTGCTCGGCCTGTTTGGCCTCGGCTTCCTTCTCCTTCTGCTCCTGCTTAGCCTCCTGTTCGGCTTCCTTGGCTTCCTGCTTGGCCTCTTGCGCGGCCTGCTTGGCGTCGGCCTCCTTCTCCTTCTGTGCCTGCTCCGCCTTGGCCTCGGCCTCCTTCTGGTCCTGCTTCGCCTCCGCGGCGGCCTGCTTGGCGTCGGCCTCCTTCTCCCTGCGCTCCTGCTCGGCCTTGGCCTCCGCCTCCTTCTGTGCCTGCTTGGCCTCGGCCTCGGCCTGCTTGCGTTCGGCCTCCGCCTTCTCCTGCTTGCGCAGCTCCTCAGCCTTGAGTGCCTGGTCCTTCTGCCACTGCATGAACTCTTCCTGCTTCTTGGCCGCCGCCGCGGCGGCCTTGGCGGCATCCTCCGCCGCCTTGTTCGCCTTCTCCTCGGCGACCTCGGTCTTGTCCTCGGTGTATCCCTCCTTGAGGGTTTCGCCGGGACGCGACTTGACCGAGCCGAGGTCGAAACTCGAATTGCTCCAGGCGTTCCGCAGGGAGTCCAGCGCCGAGACAGCCGCTTTTTCCAGCCTGTCCTCGACGGACTTCTGCCAGAGCAGGATCGCCTGGTTCCCGATGTGCTCCCAGGTGGTGAGATCCTTCAGAGGACCGAAATCCTTGCCCGTCCACTCCGCCGGCAGATTGTACCCGCCTTTGAGCACGGCCTGGTTGCTGAAACCCTCTTCCGCCTCATAGGTCGTGTAAACGGATTCACCGTAGACTTCGACGTCATAGGTGATCTTCGTGATGTTGTTGTCCCACGTATAATCAACGATCGACGACAAAATCTTGTGCAGATGCACCAAGGGGTTGCCGTCCTCCCATTCCCAACTCGCCCATTCCCGCTGCAGACCGGCGGCGGCCCTTTCGAGGGCCGTCCTGGCGTCCCGGATCTCATTTCCCTGTTTCGAGTAATAGGACCCGTTGGGGCTCATGTCGTCCGCGTAGTCGGTGTACTGCTTGTTGAGCTTGTCGATGAGGTCCCAGAAGACACCCGCCGCCTGGCCGCGCCAGGCCTCGTTCTCCTCGGTGCCGAGTCTGCTCTGCCACTCCTCGACCTTCTTCTGCTGGTCCAGGAAGAACTTCGCCGCCCGGTCGAACGCCCCCGCCACCACGTCGAAGTTCCCGAGGGTGACGGAATCGGCGCCGGCGACGAACCCGCCGCCCCAGGAGAAGCCGTGTGTGCCCGAGGGGTTCCACAGCAGTGCCTCCAGGGCGCGCCCGGAGCCGTAGCTGTACCGGTTCAGCGGGCCGGTGTCCCAGGTGGGCTTTCCGTCCATCCCCAGATGGTTGTTGATGTGGCTGGTGAACTTCCCGCCCTCGGTCACACCGCCGCTCAGCTCACCGTTGCTCTCGGTGAGGTCCCCGAGCAGCGTGATACGCGCCTTGTGGTACGACACCGTCGACCCCACCCCGCCGCTCGCGGAGTAGAACGGGATGACGAAGTCGGTGTTGTTGATCTTGTATCCGGCGTTGTCGGACAGCCATTCGTAATCCTGGTCGTCCACATAGTCCACGGAGTCCATGGTCGAGATCTCCACCTTCATCAGTGGAATGCCCTCGTTGCCGACCAGTGTGCTGAAGAGTTCGTTCCTGGGTGGTACGGGGTAGCCGGTGAAATAATGCACCGCCTCGGACCACACGTCGTCCTTGGCGTTGAGATCCAGGGTGATTTTGCTGGGGTCGAGCGCCATGCCAGAGGGCCTTTTCCATCAGAAGGGCTCAGGTGCCGGTGAGCGAGGGTGAAGGCCACGCACCCGGCGTGGCACCACGGTCAGTCGTCGTTGTTCCCGCTGCCCGAACCGGGGCCCTCGGACAGGATGTCGTCCACGTCCTCGAAGAAGTTCACGAACTTCTTGCCGTCGATCTTTTCCATGTTCTGATCCTGGGCACTGAACATTTTTTTGATGGTTTCCTCGAGATCGTCCTCGATCTCGGCGAAGAGCTCCCCCTGGAACGCGAGGATTCCGGTCACCTGCTCGATCAGCTCGGCCAGTTTCGTCGAGACGTTCCCGCCGTTGGTCCGGCCGCCGCTCTCCTTCGCCATCGTTCCGATCGCGATCGGTTTCACCTGCCCGTCCAGGAAACCGGCAGCCGTGTTTCCGCCGTCCGCCACGAGGTCCGCCAGCGCCGGCACGATCACGTCACTGTCGATCGGTGACTTGTCCGGCAGGCCCATCCTGCGGAGCTCCTCCCTGAACGGGCCCACGTCCTTGGTGAGGAAGCTCTGCAGCCACGCCTTGTCCAGATTGACCGTGGGAGTGTTCGCCATTCCGTACTCCTCCTGCTTCTGCGTCCGTCAGGTTCCGCCCCGCGTCGAGGGGTTACGAGGGGCGGCCGTCCGCGGGATGCGCACACGGACGGCCGCCGGGGGTGGGCGTGCCGCCCTCATACACGGTCAGGCGCCGCCGATGCGCACGCTCTCCCAGAGCTGGGTGAGGGACTTCTCGCTGTACTGGTAGCTGTCGGACACCTCGTTGAGCAGGGCCGAGTTCTCGCCGAGAATCCGCTCCATCTCGGAGACGGCGTTGTTCCACGCCGTCTGCTTCTCGCCGTACACGTTCTTGTCATCACCTTCCCAGGTCTCCTTGAGCTGCTGGAGCTCCGAGTCCAGGTTGGTGAGGATGCTGTCGATCGCCTTGGTCTGCTGGACCATGTCGTCGGCGGCGTTGTCCATGTGGGAGTAGTCGACGTAGATGAGTCCGTCGGTGAAGTCGGGCATGGCTGTCCTTGTCGCTGGGCGGTCGGTTCAGGGGCGGGGCAACGCGGTCGGGGCCTGTCCTAGCCCCGCAGCGCCTCGAAGATCGCTTCGGACCGGCTGTACGCCTCCTGGATGGCCTGGTTGCTCGAACCCTGCTGCTGGCCCTGCGCCTTGAGCGTCTCGTTCAGCGTGTCGATCATGTTCTGCAGGTTGTTCGAGATGATCTCCGCCTGCTGGTCCCACCGCTCCAGAAGCTTCTGGAACGCGCCACCGTCACTGCCCGAATAGCCGGAGGAGAGGTTGTGCTTCATGTTCTCGACGTCCTGGCGGCATCGCTGAACACCCGAGAAGGCCTGCTCCAGCGCGGTCACACCGTTCCTTGTGGCATCCGCCTGTGACTGCTGCTTACCTGTAGGTGCCATGGATCTGGGCCTCCTGGGATTCTAGTGGTCCAAGTGAGCGTAGGCACGGGTGAGTTGATCCAACAATGATCGACGTCACCTTTGCCCTTCCGGCTGGGTGGTTGGGGCAATTCACGGTCGACCGCTCTCGCAGCGCGGCGCCGTCGTACCGCTCACGCCCACCGCCGCGGCCTCCGTGCTGAGATCGGGGCCGGTCGGCAGCATCGCCAGCAGCGGCGAGGGAAGTCCGTACGCCTGACCCTCCGTGTAACCGAGCGCGGCCAGCGCCTTCGCCGTACCCACCCGGTACTTCATCCCGGTGTCCGTCACCAGGTAGAGCGTGCCGCCGACCTGACTCCCGCCCGCCCCGAGGGCCCGCACCAGCGCCCCGCCACCGGGCCGTACGGTGATCCGGGCGACCGGCAGACACGCCGGCGTCAGCCCCTCGGGCGGGGCCTGCGCGGCCGGGCCCAGTGCCGCCGCCGTTTCGAGGGCCACGCTGATCCGAGGGCCCTCCGCGCCGGCCGCGATCCGTACGCAGGCGGTCGTGTCCTCGTCGACGCCGAGCACCTCCGGCGGTGCCTCAGGAAGATCCGGGTTCTGCGCCATCTCGCCCGCGCCCGGCGCCAGTCGGCCGTTCAGCGCGTCCGCGCCCAGCACCGCGACCTGCGCGGCCCGGCCCTCGTACACCTTCTCCCGGGTCTCCGGGTCGCCGAGCACCAGCGCGGCCCCCGTGGCGGTGAGCGGAGTCAGTCCTTCGCGCTCCAGCAGGTAGTAGCGCTCGGCGGCACCCGGCACGGTGACCCGGAACACCTCACCGATCCGGGTGCTCCGCCCGCCCAGGGACGGTCCGGCCGAGCCCTCGTCGCGCACCGGCCGCGGGGCCAGATCGGGGCCGGACGGAAGGGAGTTGAGGAACGCAGCCGACACCGCCGTACGCGGAGTGGAGCCGTAGCCGAGGGCCTCGCGCGCGTTCGACTCGTCGGCCAGGAGCAGTTTGCTGCCCCGCCACACCAGGTAGTCGGCCTTGTCCGGCCCGGTCACCAGCAGCGCCCGCGTGGTGGGCAGGCCCGGTGCGACGGTCTGCCCGCCCACCGCGAGGGTGGTGCCGGTCGAACCGGAGACGGTGCCCGAGCACACCTGCCACGGCCCGGTGTCCAGGTCCCCGCCACCGGGCAGCGCGTCGGGGGCGCCCTCGATGCCGACCGGCGCTCCGTGCGGGGTGTCGCGCAGCGATGCCGCGCCGACCATGGACACCTTCATGTCGGCGCCCATCAGCAGCCGCGCCGAGGAGTAGTTGCGCACCGGCCGCAGCCGGCCGTCCAGATAGAGATAGCGGGAGCCGGTGTCCTTGTTGACCACGAGGGTCCCGCTCGCCTGCCAGGAGTCCTTGGTACCCGGCTTGAGCAGACCGAGGACGAACGCCCCGGCCGAGATCAGCACGGCGATCACCACACCGATGACCACCCCCCGGTTGGTCCGGCCCTGCGGGCTCTCCGGGGCGTCCGGGTCCGCCCGCAGCATGCTCGAAGTCAGCCGCCCCATGACGAACATGTGCGCCTGGACCTGATCGCGTTTGGACTGCATGACAGCCTTGGTTCCCTTTCGGTTCGGCCGTTGGACGGTCCGTCAGACGTTGGACGGGCGGGTCAGCCGTTGATGGACCGCAGCGCGCCGTACACGCCGAGCACCCACAGGCTGAGCGGCAGCAGGCTGATCGCCAGGGCCGAGTGGAGCACCTCGCCGATCCGCCCCCAGTACGGCACGAGCCGCCGCCCGGGCACGGTCCAGGAGGCGATGGCGAGACCCGCCGTGGCCGCCAGCAGACCCGCCGCGCTCACCAGCCGTGTCCCCGGCGAGGACTGCGGAACGGCGACGACGACCAGCGCCAGCAGACCCGCCACGCCCGGAGCCACCAGCGACAGCCGCTGCCAGACGTTCCCCAGGCCCCGCGCGTGCAGCAGGAGCAGCAGGGACAGCACCACCGCCATGACCGTCTCGGGCAGGTCGTCCTCCCGGGCCAGCACCGCGAGACAGGCCAGTGCGGCCACGCCCACCGCGCCGTACAACGATGTCATCCAGCCGTCGGCGAGCACGGCGCGGGCGGCCACCGTGGCGGTGGGATGCGGTTCGATGCCCTCCTGCAACTGCTGGGCGTTGGTGGGCAGCGGCGGCATCCGCATGCCCGACATACGGAACGACAGCGACGGCACGAACGCCCCGAGGACCACGGCCGCGACCGCGAGCACCCCGGCGACATGCACGGGCGGCAGATCCGCCGCGAGCATCAGCACCGCCGCCAGCGCCCCGAACACACAGACCACGGTGAGGCCGAGGAACAGCGCCGCGAACGAGGCCACGACCGCCAGCGCGAGCACCGCGCCGCCCGCCCCGGCCGCGGTCGCCGCGAGCAGCCGCGAGCCCAGCACCTCGTAGAGCTCCGGGCCCTTCAACGCCCCGCCGGGCAGCAGCCAGCCGGCCAGCGCCAGATACGGCGCCACCATGAAGCCGAGCGCGGCTCCGGCGCCCGCGTCCCCGACCGCCCGGCTCGCCGCGCCGGCCCCCGCGAGCAGCAGCAGCCCGGCCGCCATGGCGAACACCGCGCGGGGCGCCGCGGAGCCGCCCGGCAGCGCGATCAGCAGCATGCCGGCCGCGAGCACCGCGATCGCGACCCCGAGCAGCAGCCACCGGCTGACCTTGGGGCTCCAGCCGTAGGGGCGCTCCCGCATGGTGGTGGCGATGCCGTCCACCAGGTCGTCCAGGTGCACCTCGGGCAGCGCCTCGGCTCGGGGCCGCAGGAAGAGCGTCTCGCCGTCCCTGAGGCCGTACGAGTCCAGGGTGCGTTCCTCGTCCAGCGGCTCGCCGCCGAGCCGCTGGAGCACCCAGCCGCCGTGGTCGATCCCGGCTTCCTCGAGATCGTCACCGCCGTAGCCGAGAACCGCGGGCAGCAGATCCGCGACGGGCACGTCGGCGGGCACGGCCAGATCCATGGTCTTGGCCGGGGCCCGTACCGTCAGTCGGCACAGCTCCGCCATCTGTGTGTCAGTCATCGGGCTTGCTCACGCTTCTCTGAAGGTGCTTTCCGTGTCCTGGACGGGACGCCGGACGACGCCCCACCGAACATCGCGCCCGGCCGGTCCGGTTTGCGATGGCGCGAACTTGCCGTGGCGGACCGGTCGTTGGCGTTCGATATGACGATCGTAGTATCAGTTGCATCGCGGGCTTCAGCCGCCACCGGGACAGCAGCCGGCACAGACCATCCGCCGACCGGCTTCCTGCACCGTCCCGCCCGGGCATCGCCCGCCCCGCAAGTCCTCGTAAGGAGAAGCTCCTTGAGTGTGGTCCTGTTCCGCCGCCCGGCCCGGCGCCGAGGGCCGGAGATGCCCGACGGGGAGCTGAACCTTCAGGAGCCGCCCGCGCTCCCCGAGGTGGTGCCCGACTCCTCGGCCGTGTGGACGTACCTCCCCATGGCGATGATGTCCGTGTCCATGATGTTCATGTTCATGCGGCCCGGAATGACCCGCGGCAGCGGCGGGTTCATCTATCTCGCCCTGGGCGTGATGGTGGTCGCGGCCGCGGCGATGATCGTCGGTCAGGCGATGCGCCGCAGCAGCGAACGCAAGCAGCGGCTCAAGGGCGAACGGCGGGACTATCTGCGCTATCTCGGCCAGATCCGGCGCAAGGTGCGCGGCGCGGTCGTCGACCAGCAGCGGGCGCTGGCCTGGCGGCACCCCGAACCCGCCGCCCTCTGGTCGATGGTGGGCACGACCCGGCTGTGGGAACGCCGCCCGCGCGACGAGGACTTCGGCGAGGTCCGGGTGGCCGTCGGCGAACAGAAACTGGGCCTGAAGCTCACACCCACCTCCACCAGCCCCGTCGAGGACCTGGAACCGCTCGCCGCACACGCCCTGCGCAGCTTCATCCGCGCCTACGCGACCGTGCCCGAGCAGCCCATCGCCATCTATCTGCGGGCCTGGGCACGGGTGCTGTTCCGCGGCGACGAGGAACGCATCCGCTCCGTGGCCCGCGCCGTCCTCGCCCAACTGGCCACCTTCCACTCGCCGGACGACCTGTGGATCACGCTGTGCGTGTCCGACGAACGGCGCGCGGACTGGGAGTGGACCAAGTGGCTCCCGCACGCCCTGCATCCGCACGACACCGACGGCGCCGGACCCGCCCGGATGACGTTCTCCGCGTTCGGCGAGCTGATGGACTCCCTCGGCGCCGAGTTCGAGGAGCGGCCCCAGTTCGACCCCGACGCCGTGCCCGGCCGGGAGGAACCGTTCACCGTGATCGTCGTGGACGGCGTCACCGTACCGACCGGACACCGGCTGGAGGGACCCGGCTTCCGCAACACCGTCGTACTGGACCTGTCGGGCGCGCTCGCCTGGCGGCCCGGCCGGGTCACGCTCCGCTTCGACGTCACCAAGGACACCTTCGGGCTGGTGCGCACCGACCGGGACCGCAAGGAGCAGACCACCGTGCTGGGCCGCCCCGACAGCCTCGGCGTGGTCGGCGCGACGGCCCTGGCCCGCCGGATCGCCCCTTACCGCATGGGCCTGGGCACCGGCGCGGACGCCGCCGAACCGCTGTCCATGAACCTCGAACTGACCAACCTGCTCGGCATTCCCGACCTGCACCGGCACGAACCCGCCAGGCTGTGGCAGCAGCACACCGGAGCCGGCAGGCTGCGGGTGCCCATCGCCGTCGGTGTCGACGGCCGGCCGGTGGAACTCGACATCAAGGAGTCCGCGCAGGGCGGCACCGGACCGCACGGCATGCTCATCGGCGCCACCGGCTCCGGCAAGAGCGAACTGCTGCGCACCCTCGTCCTCTCCCTCGCCCTCACCAACTCCTCGGAGACGCTGAACTTCGTCCTCGTCGACTTCAAGGGCGGCGCCACCTTCCTCGGTCTCGACGAACTCCCGCACACCTCCGCCGTGATCACCAACCTCGCCGGTGAGGCCGCGCTGGTCTCCCGGATGCAGGACGCCCTGCACGGCGAGTTGATGCGCCGTCAGGAACTCCTGCGGGCCGCCGGCAACTACACCTCGGCCCTCGACTACGAGAAGGCGCGCGCCTCCGGAGTCCCGTTGCAGCCGCTGCCCAGCCTGTTCGTGGTCGTCGACGAGTTCAGCGAACTGCTCGCCGCACACCGCGAGTTCATGGAGCTGTTCGTGATGATCGGCCGGCTCGGACGCTCTCTCGGCGTCCATCTGCTGCTCGCCTCGCAGCGCCTCGACGAGGGCCGGATGCACGCGCTGGAGAGCCACCTCTCCTACCGCGTCGGTCTGCGGACCTTCTCCGCGATGGAGAGCCGCGGAGTCCTCGGGGTGCCCGACGCCTACCAGTTGCCGCCGCAGCCCGGGAGCGGCTTCCTCAAGTCAGGGGTGGAGGAACTGACCCGCTTCCGCGCCGCGTACGTCTCCGGCCCGTACGAGAAGCGGGGTGGCGGCGCCCACCAGGTGCGGGTGGCCAGCCAGACCGTGCCGTGGACCACGAGCTATGTCGTGCCCCGGCAACTGCCCGCCCCCGCCCCCGACCCGGACGCCGAGACGGAGGAGACCGGCGACACCCTGCTGTCCGTGGCCGTGGAACGACTGCGCGACGCGGGCCCCCCGGCCCACCAGGTGTGGCTTCCCCCGCTGGACCTGCCGGCCACCCTCGACCAGGTGCTGCCGCCGCTCACCCCGGACCCCGAACTGGGGCTCACCGCCGTCGGCTGGGCGGGCCGCGGCAAGCTCACCATTCCCCTCGGCATCGTCGACCGCCCCTTCGACCAGCTGCGTGATCTGCTCACCGTCGACGTCTCCGGGGCGGGCGGCCACATCGCCGTCGCGGGCGGCCCGCAGAGCGGCAAGTCCACGATGGTCCGTACCCTGCTGACCTCCCTCGCGCTCACCCACACCCCTCGTGAAGTGCAGTTCTACTGCCTGGACTTCGGCGGCGGAACACTCGCCGGCCTTTCCGGCCTGCCCCATATGAGCGGCGTCGCGGCCCGCCTGGACACCGAGCGGGTGAGCCGGACCGTCGCCGAGGTCACCTCACTGCTGGCGGCCCGGGAACGCTTCTTCCTCGACGAGGGCATCGACTCCATGGCGACGTTCCGGCGCCGCCGGGCCGCCGGGGAGTTCCCCGACGAGCAGCACGGCGACGTGTTTCTGGTGATCGACGGCTGGTCCACGGTGCGTCAGGACTTCGACCGGTACATCCAGACCTTCGGCGCGATCGCGGCGCGAGGCCTCAACTACGGCATCCACCTGATCGTCACCACCTCCCGCTGGGTGGAGCTCACCTCGGCCATCCGCGACCAGGCCGCCACCCACCTGGAACTCAGGATGGGCGACCCGATGGACTCCGAGATCGACATGCGGCGCGCCAAGACCGTGCCCCGGATGCCCGGCCGGGGCCTGACCCGGGACACCAAGCTGCACTACCTCACCGCGCTGCCCCGGATCGACGGGGTCGAGTCGGCGGAGGACCTCACGGACGGGGTCGCCGAGCTGGTCGCGGCGGTCCGGGAGAGCTGGCCGGGTCCGTCCGCCCCTGCGGTCCGGATGCTGCCGACTCGACTGCCCGTCGCCGAACTGCCCGCCCCCGACGCGCCCGCGGGCGGTTTCCGGATGCCGATCGGCCTGGAGGAGCAGGAACTCTCCACCGTGTGGCACGACTTCACCGAGACCCCGCACCTGATCGTCGTCGGCGACACGGAGAGCGGCAAGACCAACCTGCTGCGGGTGGCGGCCCAGGCGATCATGAACCGTTACTCGCCCGCCGAGGCCCGCATCATGGTCGTCGACTACCGGCGCGAACTGGTCGAGGCCGTCCCCGACGAGTACCGCCTCGGCCACGCCGTCTCCATCGACGCCCTCAAGGACATGGTCTCGGGCGCGGCCCGCGCGGTCACCTCCAGGCTGCCCGGCCCCGACATCACACCGGCCCGGATGCGCAAGGCCGACTGGTGGAACGGCCCCCGGCTGTTCATCCTGGTCGACGACTACGACATGGTCGGCACCGGCCCGATGAACGCCCCCTTCGAGCCCCTTCTCAACCATCTCGCCCTCGGGTGGGAAGTCGGCATCCACCTGATCGTCTCCCGCTCGGCGGCGGGCGCGGGGCGCGGTATCGGCGAGGCGCTCCTCCGCCGCCTGCTGGAGGTCAACACCCCGACCCTGCTGCTGTCGTGCCCCCCGTCGGAGGGCTTCATCATCGGCTCCCTGAAGGGCCGCAACCTCCCTCCGGGCAGGGGAACACTGGTGACACGACGGAAGTCGACCCAGGTGCAGACGTCGGTGCTGGGGGACGCCGGGCACTTGAGCCTGTCCGGCGATTGAGGACAAGGCCCGTTCAGGGCCGAAGGGGGGTCTGGGGGCGCAGCCCCCAGGAACAGGATGGGACGGGTAGGGGCGGCGGGGGCGAAACCTCACCCCGCAGGCCGCCACCCCCGCGCCCGCCCCCGAGGAACCACCACCGCGAGCGCGGCGACCAGCAACAGCACCCCCGCCCCCACCCCCGCCACGACCAACGCCCGCTGCCGAGGTTCCGACGACACCGCAGCGGGAACGACAGCCTTCGCGGGCCGGGGCACGGCCCCCGCCTTCTCCGCGAGCACGGTGGTGAGCGCCGCGTAGGGATCCAGTCGAGGCGGCGCGGCCGGATACGCGGCCTCCGTCAGCTGCCGGGACACCTCCGCCGCTGACATCTCCGGATGCCGCGCCCGCACCAGCGCCGCCGCCCCCGCGGTGTGCGCGGCGGCGAGCGAGGCACCGGAGCCGATGAAGTGCCCTTTCCCCCGGGGCCCGAGGCCGACCACGGAGTCGCCGGGGGCAGCGAGGTCTGCCCCGGAGACCACCGGCGCGTTGTCCGGCCGCCCGGCGTCGGGACCGTAGCCGGTCACGGCCAGTACCCCGGGCGCCGCGGCGGGCCAGTACCAGGGCTCCGCGGCCACGAGGTCCCCGGTGGCCCGGTCCTTGGGCAGGGCGTCGGGGGCGAGCGGCGCGACGACGAGGGCGTCCTCGCGGCTCGCGTACCCGACCGCGTCCGTCAGCTCCGCCTTGCCGTCCGCGAGCGCCACCCCGACATAGATGACCGAGGCCCCGGCGTCGGCGGCCTTCCGTATCCCCTCGGCGACCCGGGCCGCCGAGGTGTTGCCGCGCTCGTCCGTGCCCCGTACGGCCAGGATCTCGGCCTGCGGTGCCAGCCCGGCGGGGCCACCGTCCGCCGCCCCCGCCGCGGCGATCAGACCGGCCGCGAACGTGCCGTGCCCCACACAGTCCTCGCCCGCGCCGCCGAGCGCGGTCACCCGCCCGGACAGCCCTGCGGCGGTCGTGCTCACCCCGGTGTCCACCACCGCGACGGTGACCCCGGCGCCCTGGGAGAGCGTCAGGGACCGTGCGTGCCCGAGAGCCGCCGACGCCCACGGCAGGCCACCGGCCTGTTCACCGGAGGCGGCGACGCAGGACTCGTCAGCCCCCAGAGCGGACCGCACGGCGGGCAGCTTCACGGAGTCGGCCGCCGCGGGAACGGCGGCCGACAGGGCCACGAGCAGGGGAGCGGCAACCGCCGCCCCCCGAAAGCGCAGAGTACGAGCAGCACGCATCCCGCGATCCTAGGCGCCGCGGACGAGAGCCGGACGTACCGGGTCGCTACGTGAACTGCCTTGCCTCTCCTGGAAGATGGCGGCGCCGGTCCCGTAGCCTTCACCGCGTGCGCACGTCCGTACGACCCGTGCCCGGCGACCCGTACCCGGAACGGGAGTCGCGCGGCGGCGGCACCACAACGAGGAGGATCGACGCGTGTCACGGCAGTTGCTCAGGGTCAGCCCGGACCAACCGGACAGCTTCCGGACGATCGGTGAGGCCCTGGAGAAGGCACGCGCCGGAGCGGTGATCCGGGTGCGGCCCGGCCGTTACGCCGAGAACCTGACCGTCAGGACGCGCGTCACCATCGCCGCCGACGGCGACCCGGGCAGCGTCGAGATCTGCCCGCGCCGGGGCTCCGCGGTCGTCCTGGTCGCCGACGCCGTGATGCTCACCGACCTGACGCTGCGCGGCGGCAGCGAGGACCTCCCGGTGGTCGACGCGCCGCGCGGCCAGGTCGCCATGGACGGCTGCACGGTCGTCGGCTCGGGCTGGACCGCCGTACTGGCCCGCGAATCCGGCTCCCTGGCCATGCGCGACTGCCGGGTCAGCAACCCGAAGGGCGCCGGAGTCGTGGACGCCGCGTCCACCGGCAGCGTCATCGAGGGCTGCCTCGTCGAGAACACCGGCACGTCCTCCGTCGTCATCGGCGAGGACGCCCGTACGACCGTCCGGGACTGCCGGCTGCGGGACGCCCGCGCCAACGGCGTACTGGCCAGCGGCACCGCACAGGGTCTGGTCGAGTACTGCGACATCTCCGCCACCGACAAGCCCGCCATCGCCCTGGAGGGCAGCAGCGGCACCCGGATCGTCCGCACCACCGTGCACGACACGTCGGTCGGCGTCTACATCACCAGCAGCTCCCGCCCGGTCCTGGAACAGGTCACCGTCCTCGACACCACCGGCCCCGGCATCATGCTCGCCGACAGCGCCGACCCCGAACTGGTGAGCTGCCGCACCGCACGGACCAAGGGCAGCGGACTCGCCGTCACCGAACGCTCCCGGGGCACCTTCCGGGACTGCGAGTTCGACCAGGCCGCCGCGCCCGCGATCCGTGTGATCGGCTCCAGCGCGCCGACCCTCACCGGCACGGCGGTACGCGACTGCGCCGACAAGAACTGCGCCGTACTGCTGGAGGACGAGTCGTCACCGGAGTTCGACGGGCTGGTCGTCTCGGACGCGTCAGCCGTCGGCATCCGGATCCGCACCGGCGCCAACCCGCTGGTGCTCCGCGCCCGGATCAGCGGTCCCGGCGGCCACGGCGTCGAGGTCGTCGAGGACGGGCGCGGGCGGCTGGAACACTGCGAGATCGACCGGACGGGCGGCGCCGCACTTCGCATCGCCTCGGGCGGCAGGCCCGAGGTACGCGACTCGGTCCTGCGCGAAGCCGCCGACTCCACCGTCTCCGTGGGCGCGGCGGGAATCGGCACCCTCCGGGACTGCCGGGTGGAGACCGGCCGCGCCTCCGGTCTCGTAGTCGAGAACGGCGGCGAACTGACTGTCCTGCGCACCCACGTCACGGACTGCGGCGCGCACGGCGTACTGGTGTCGAACGGCGGCCGGGCCGCCCTCACCAACTGCCAGATCACCGGCAGCGTCGGCGACGGCATCCGGATCGACAGTTCCGAGCCGGTCACCGTGATCGGCTGCACCGTACGCGACAACCGGGGTGCGGGCCTCAGGCAGTCCCGCGCGGGCGAGCGCCTCACGGTGGAGGACCTGAACAGCGCGGGCAACGCCGCACCGGACGCCTGGGGCGACACACTCCCGCACGACGTCGCGGCGGCCTCGGCGGCGGGGGAGCAGGGCAAGGCATCCCCGCTGGGCCCGCTGGCGGAACTGGAGTCCCTGGTCGGCCTCGCCGACGTCAAACACCAGGTACGGACCCTCGTCAACCTCAACCAGCTCTCCCAGCGCCGCGCCCAACTCGGCATGCCCGTACCGCCGATGAGCCGCCACCTCGTCTTCTCGGGCCCGCCCGGCACCGGCAAGACCACCGTGGCCCGCCTCTACGGCGGCATCCTCGCGGAACTGGGCGTACTGCGCTCCGGACACCTGGTCGAGGTCTCCCGTGCCGATCTCGTCGCCCAGGTCATCGGCGGAACGGCGATCAAGACCATGGAGGCGTTCAACGACGCCCTCGGCGGTGTGCTGTTCGTCGACGAGGCGTACACCCTCATGTCCGACAGCAAGGGCTCCGGCGCCGACTTCGGCCGGGAGGCGATCGACACCCTCCTCAAGCTGATGGAGGACCACCGCGACGAGGTCGTCGTCATAGCCGCCGGCTACACGGACGAGATGGGCGCCTTCCTCTCCTCCAACCCGGGCCTCGCCTCCCGCTTCACCCGGACCGTGGAGTTCGCCAACTACTCGGTCGGGGAACTGGTGACCATCACCGAGAACATGTGCGCCGGCCACCGCTACGAACTGGATCCCAGCACCCTGGACGCGCTCGCCCGGTACTACGAACGCATGCCGCGCGACGCCACGTTCGGCAACGGCCGCGCCGCCCGCAAGGTGTTCGAGGAGATGATCGACCGCCAGGCACACCGCCTCAGCGCCATGCCGAACCCGGCCGAGAGCGACCTGACCCTGCTGCTCCCCGAGGACGTCGCGGACGACTCCGCCGCCAAGGCCGACGACGGCCCCGGCTCCGAGGAACTGCTCGCCGAACTGCACGCCATGGTCGGCCTGACCGCGGTAAAGAACGAGGTGACGGCCCTGGTCAACCTCCTCACCGCCACCCGCCAACGACAGGCGGCCGGCCTGCCCACCCCCAAGATCAGCCAGCACCTGATCTTCTCGGGCCCGCCCGGCACCGGCAAGACCACCGTCGCCCGCCTCTACGCGGACCTGCTGCGTTCCCTCGGCGTCCTGCCCAAGGGCCAGCTCGTCGAGGTGGCCCGCGCCGACCTGGTGGGCCGCTACGTGGGCCACACCGCGCAGCTCACCAAGGACGCGTTCGAACAGGCGCTGGGCGGTGTGCTGTTCATCGACGAGGCGTACACGCTCACCCCCGAGGGCGCCGGCTCCGACTTCGGCCGGGAGGCGGTCGACACCCTCCTCAAGCTGATGGAGGACCACCGCGACGAGGTCGTCGTCATAGCCGCCGGCTACACGCACGAGATGGCACGCTTCCTCGCCTCGAACCCCGGCCTGGCCTCCCGCTTCTCCCGGACCGTGGAGTTCGAGAACTACACCACCGACGAACTCCTCGACATCCTCGCCCGCACCGCCACCGGATACGGCTACGACTGCACCCCCGAAGCCCTCACCGAACTCCGCGCCTACGTGGACGCCCTGCCCCGCGACCGCTCCTTCGGCAACGCCCGCACGGCCCGCCAGATCCTGGAAACCATGATGACCCGCCAGGCCGGCCGCATCGGCGCTCTCCCGGCCCCCGACCTGGACGACCTCCGCATGCTCCTCCCGGAGGACCTCCCCGGGATCCCGGCCCCGCGGGCGACGTACTGACGGACGGAAGGCCCCGAGCGCCCTCCGGGGCAGTGGAAGACCCGCCACAAGTGATCTTGTGGCGGGCTGGGAAGGGTCCTTCCCGGTCATGCGGGTCGCTTGTGCGTTCATGCCAGCCGGACGGTGAGGAGTACCGCCGCGTCCGTCTCGGCGGTCAGACTGTGCCGTTCGTCGGGAACGGCGACGATGTCGCCCTGGCCGAGGGGCCATGCGCGGTCGGTGGCGCGGAGTGTCACCCGGCCGGTCAGGCAGGTGAGGGTGGCAGCGTCCGGGGCCTCGTGTTCGGCGAGTTCGGAACCCTTCGCGAGCGCGATCAGGGTGACGCGAAGTCCCGGAAGCGCGACGACGGTTCGTGCCGCTCGCCCGGAGCTTCCGGAGTTGGCGGAGCCGGTGGACCTGGCATCGGCGAGCAACTGCTCACCCATGGCGGACAGGTTGGTGACCTCACCGGCGGACAGGTGTGTCTCGGGAGGCCGGGCAGGAGCGTTGTGGTGGGTGTTCATCAGGTGCGTTCCCATCCGCGCCGGGGAGTGCGGGAGCCCAGCTGCGCGTCCCGGCTGCGATAGACGATGTAGGGGCGGGTGAGATAGCCGAGCGGTGCGGTGAGCATGTGCACCAGCCGGGTGAACGGCCAGACGCCGAACAGCAGCAGGGCGCTGAGCACGTGCAGGCGGAACAGCAGTGGCGCACCGGCCATCAGCGCGGGGTCGGGGCGCAGGTAGAAGACCGACCGGAACCAGGGCGAGATGGTCGTGCGGTAGTCGTAGCCTCCGCCGATGATGTTGCTGACCACGGTGGCGGACAGCCCCAGTGCCAGGGTCAGGGTCAGCATGACGTACATGAGCTTGTCGTTGCGGGTGGTGGCACTGAACACCGATCCGACGGTGCGCCGCCGGTAGACGAGGATCCCGAGCCCGGCCAGGGTGCTGACCCCGGCGACGGTCCCCAGCGTGGTGGCCATGAGGTGGTAGGCGTGCTCGCTGACACCGACGGCCTCGGTCCAGCCCTTCGGGATCACCAGGCCGCCCACGTGGCCGAGTACGACCGCCAGGACCCCGAAGTGGAACAGCGGGCTGCCGATGCGCAGCAGCTTGCTCTCGTACAGCTGGCTGGAGCGGGTGGTCCAGCCGAACTTGTCGTAGCGGTAGCGCCAGACATGGCCGGCGACGAACAGGGTCAGCGCGATGTACGGCAGGACGACCCACAGCACGACGTCGAGTGCGTTCGCGTCCGGGGTCATGACCGGCCTCCCGTCGGGGCGGGCATGAACTCAGGGGGTGCGAACGGCGCGAGACCGACCTGTTCCTCGGGCGGCCCCTGGGCGGCGAGCTTGGCGACTGCCTCGCGCTCGTCACCGGCCAGCGGGGGCAGGGTCGCCGAGACGGAGTCCAGGACGTCGGCCCACGCGGATCGCGCGTCGCGCAGTGCCAGGCGCAGCAGTTCCAGTCCGGCCCGGTGCTCGGTCAGCAGGCGCCGGCCGGTTTCCGGGTCGCCGGTGGCGGCGAATTCGAGGACGACGCAGAGGTGGTCGGGCAGTTCGTCGTCGGTCAGGCGCAGTCCGGCCGCCGCGTAGGTCTGCTTGAGGCGCAGCAGCGCGGCGCCGCGATTGCGGGTGTCGCCGTGGGCGTAGTACGTCAGGAAGAGGCAGTTGCGTTTGCGGTGGTCGAAGGTGGTGACGTAGTCCGCCGCCAGGTCGGTGGCGGGCGTCCGGTCGAGGTGCCCGAGGAACCGGCGCAGCGGCGCGGCGACCCGGTCGGGCAGCGTGTCGGTCACCGCCCGTACGAGCCGCGTCTGTTCGAGCAGCCGCTCGTCGGGATAGCCGAGGAGGAGGGACTGGACCTGCCAGGCGGCGGGGCCGTGTCTGCCGGTGGGGGTCATGGGCGCGGCTCGCTCTCGTCGGCTCCGGAGGAGTGGGGAAACAGGCCCTGGGGGCGGCCGTTGCCGTCCCAGTTGAGGAGGTTGAGGCGGGTGGACTTGTCGCCGGGGGACGCGGGGGTGTCCATGGCGTCGGCGCTCTGGCGGTCGCGCTGCAGGCGGAAGTTCTCCACGGCGATCGGGGCCGGAGCATCGCCGGAAGCCTCACCGAAAGGCCCTGAGCCGCCCATGCCCGGGCCGTCCTCGAAGTCGAGGCTGCACTCGGTGGCCAACTCCTCCAGGCTGTGCGCCTGTTCGGCGTGAGCGGGCGGGATGACGTACCTGTCCTCGTACTTGGCCAGCGCCAGCAGCCGGAACATGTCGTACATCTGCTCCTCGGTCATGCCCACCGCGGCGGGGATGGTCGCGTCGGGTTCCCGGCCGAGGTTGATGTCGCGCATGTAGCTGCGCATGGCGGCCAGCCGTCGCAGTACCGCGTCCACGGGGACCGGGTCGCCGGCGGTGAAGAGTTGGGCGAGGTAGTCGACAGGGATGCGCAGCGCGTCGATCGCGGCGAACAGGTTGCCCCGGTCCTCGGCGTCGTAGCCGGTGTCGCGGACCACGTCCACCACCGGGGACAGCGGCGGGATGTACCAGACCATGGGCAGCGTGCGGTATTCCGGGTGCAGTGGCAGGGCGACCTTGTACGTGTTGATCAGGGCGTGGACGGGGGAGCGCCGGGCGGCCTCGATCCAGTCCCGTGGGATGCCCGACCGCTCGGCGTCGGCGGCCACCTGCGGGTCGTCGGGGTCGAGGAAGACCTGTCGCTGTGCCTCGTACAGGTCGGTGTCGTCGGGGGTGGAGGCGGCTTCGAGGACCTGGTCGGGGTCGTAGAGGACCAGGCCGATGTAGCGGAGCCGGCCGACGCAGGTCTCGGCGCAGACGGTGGGCTGGCCGACCTCGATGCGCGGGAAGCAGAAGGTGCACTTCTCGGCCTTGCCGGTGCGGTGGTTGAAGTAGATCTTCTTGTACGGGCAGCCGGAGACGCACATCCGCCAGCCCCGGCAGCGGTCCTGGTCGACCAGGACGATGCCGTCCTCGGAGCGCTTGTAGATCGCGCCGGAGGGACAGGAGGCGACGCAGGACGGGTTGAGACAGTGCTCGCAGATCCGCGGCAGATAGAACATGAAGGTCTGCTCGAACTCGAACTTGACCTTCTCGGCGATCCCGGCGAGGAGGACGTCCTTGTCGCCGTGGTCGGCCGAACCGCCGAGATTGTCGTCCCAGTTGGCCGACCAGGTGATCTTCATGTCCTTGCCGGTGATCAGGGACTTGGGGCGGGCGACCGGGGTGTGCTCCTGGAGCGGCGCGTTGGTCAGCGTCTCGTAGTCGTAGGTCCAGGGCTGGTAGTAGTCGTCGAGCGAGGGCAGCGTGGGGTTGGAGAAGATGTTGATCAGCTTCTTGAACCGGCCGCCGCCCTTCAGCTGGAGATTCCCGCGCTTGTTGAGGTCCCAGCCGCCGCGCCACTTCTCCTGGTCCTCGTAGCGGCGCGGATAGCCCTGGCCGGGGCGGGTCTCGACGTTGTTGAACCACACGTACTCCACGCCCGGCCGGTTGGTCCACGCCTGTTTGCAGGTGACCGAGCAGGTGTGGCAGCCGATGCACTTGTCGAGGTTCATCACCATCGCCATCTGCGCCATGACCCGGCGGCCGGGCGGTGTGGTCGGGGGCGTCGCGGCTGTGGGGGCCATCAGTACGTCACCTCCTGGTCGGTGCGGCGGCGGATGACGGTGACCTCGTCGCGCTGGTTGCCGGTCGGACCGAGGTAGTTGAAGGCGTACGTCAACTGGGCGTAGCCGCCGATGAGATGGCTCGGCTTGACCAGCAGCCGGGTCAGCGAGTTGTGGACGCCGCCGCGCCGACCGTTGGTCTCGGTGCGGGGGACGTCGATGAGCCGATCCTGGGCGTGGTGCATGTAGACGGTGCCTTCCGGCATGCGGTGGGAGACGACCGCGCGGGCCGCGACGACGCCGTTGCGGTTGACCGCCTCGATCCAGTCGTTGTCGTGCACGCTGATCTTCGCCGCGTCCTCCTTGCTCATCCAGACGGTCGGGCCACCTCGGGAGAGCGAGAGCATGAACAGGTTGTCCTGGTACTCGGAGTGGATGGACCACTTGTTGTGCGGGGTCAAGTAGCGGACGGTGATGCCGAGTTCGCCCTGATCGCCCACCTCGGGCTCGTCGAAGAGGGCGTGCATGTTCAGCGGCGGCCGGTAGACGGGCATCCACTCGCCGAGTTCGGCGATCCAGTCGTGGTCGATGAAGAAGTGCTGACGGCCCGTCAGGGTGTGCCAGGGCTTGAGCCGTTCGACGTTGATGGTGAACGGCGAGTAGCGGCGCCCGCCGGACTCCGTACCCGACCATTCGGGCGAGGTGATGACCGGGACGGGTCCCGCCTGGGTGTCGGCGAAGGTGACCCGCCTGCCCTCGGCCTCTGCGGCCAGGTCGGCCAACTCGACGCCCGTACGGGCTTCCAGGGTGTGGAAGCCCTGGGTGGCCAGGTGCCCGTTGGTCGTTCCCGACAGGGCCAGGATCGCCTCACAGACCTGCACGTCCCGGGCGATCGAGGGGCGGCCGTCGGCCGGACCGCCGCGCACGGTGCCGTTCTTGTGCCGCAGGTACTCCAGCTCCTCCCGTACGTCGAAGGTGACGCCCTTGGTGGTGGCGCCCAGGGTGTCGAGGAGCGGGCCGAGGGCGGTCATCCGGTCGGCGACGGCCGGGTAGTCGCGCTCGATCACCACCAACTTGGGCATGGTCCGGCCGGGTATCGGCTCGCATTCGCCGGCCTTCCAGTCCCGGACACGGCCGTGCGGGGTGGCCATCGCGTCGGGGGTGTCGTGCAGCAACGGCGCCGCCACCACGTCCTTTTCGGTGCCGAGCCGCCCCTCGGCGAGACGGCTGAACGCCGCCGCGATGGTGTTGAAGGCGTCCCAGTCGGTGCGGGTCTGCCAGGGCGGCGGGATGGCCGGGTTGAAGGAGTTCACGAACGGGTGCATGTCCGTGGTGTTCAGGTCGTGCTTCTCGTACCAGGTCGCCGCCGGCAGCACGATGTCGGAGTAGACGGTGGTACTGGTCATCCGGAAGTCCAGGGTGAGCAGCAGGTCGAGCTTGCCCACCGGTGCCTCGTCGCGCCACACCACGTCGCGCGGGCGGGCGTCGGGCGGCGCCTCGGTGGCGCGTACGGCGGAGTCGGTGCCGAGCAGGTGCTTGAGGAAGTACTCGTTGCCCTTGGCGGAGGAGCCGAGCAGGTTCGCCCGCCAAATGGTCAGAACCCGGGGGAAGTTCTCCGGCGCGTCCGGGTCCTCGCCCGCGAACTTCAGCCGTCCGGACCTGAGTTGGTCCACGACGTACTCCGGCACCCCCTGCCCGGCGGCCTCGGCGTCCGTCGCGAGGGTGAGCGGGTTGCGGTCGAAGGTCGGGTAGGACGGCATCCAGCCCATGCGGGCCGAGGCGGCGATGACATCGGCGGTGCTCCTCCCGGCGAACGTGCCGCCCGCGCCCGCGGCGGCGAGGGTGTCGGCGCTGAAGGGGTCGTAGCGGAACTGGTCGGTGTGCAGGTACCAGTACGCGGTCTGGATCATCTGCCGGGCGGGCCGGTGCCAGTCGGCGGCCGTCGCGATCGCCGAGTAGCCGGTGATCGGACGGACCTTCTCCTGCCCCACGTAGTGGGCCCAGCCGCCGCCGTTGACGCCCTGGCAGCCGGTCAGCGTCGTCAGGGTGAGGAAGGAGCGGTAGATGGTGTCGGAGTGGAACCAGTGGTTGGTCCCCGCCCCCATGATGATCATGGAGCGGCCTTTGGACTCCTCGGCGTTGGTGGCGAACTCGCGCGCGATGCGGGCCGCCGTCTCACCGGCCACCCCGGTGATGGCCGCCTGCCAGGCCGGGGTGTAGGGCTGGTCGGGATCGTCGTACCCGGTCGGCCAGATACCCGGCAGCCCGTCGCGGGCCACGCCGTACTGGGCGAGGAGCAGGTCGAACACCGTGGTCACCAACTGCCCGGCGATCCGGCGTACGGGGACACCGCGCCGCAGCTGCCCGGCGGTCCCGTCCGGGGTGTCGAACCGGGTCAGCTCGACCGTCACGGCGTCCTCGCCACCACCATCGGCGGTCAGCAGGGGATCGGTGTCGCCGAGGTCGAGATTCCACTTCCCGGCGCCTGACTCGCCGTAGCGGTGGCCGAGCGAACCGTTCGGGACGACCGGCTCGCCGGTGGCGGCGTCGAGGAGGACGGTCCTGAACTCGGCGTTCTCCGCCTCGGCCGCGGTGCCGCCCAAGTCGGCGGCGGTCAGGAACTTCCCCGGCGCGTACGTCGACTCCGCCCCGGAGCCGCGCTGTTCGAGGGTGACGAGGAAGGGCAGGTCGGTGTACCGCTTGACGTAGTCGGTGAAGTATTCGACCTGGCGGTCGACGAAGAACTCCTTGAGGATCACGTGCCCCATCGACATGGCCAGCGCCCCGTCGGTGCCAGGCGCGGCGGGCAGCCACTCGTCGGCGAACTTGACGTTGTCGGCGTAGTCCGGGGCGACCGCGATCACCTTCTGCCCCCGGTAGCGGGCCTCCGCCATCCAGTGCGCGTCCGGGGTGCGGGTCACCGGCAGGTTCGAGCCCCACATGATCAGATATCCGGCGTCCCACCAGTCACCGGACTCCGGTACGTCCGTCTGGTCCCCGAAGACCTGCGGGGAGGCGACAGGCAGGTCGGCGTACCAGTCGTAGAACGACAGCATCACCCCGCCGAGCAGCGAGTAGAAGCGGGCACCGGCGGCATGGGAGACCATCGACATCGCCGGGATCGGCGAGAACCCGGCCAGCCGGTCGGGACCGTACTTCTTGATCGTGTGGACGTGTGCGGCGGCGATCATCTCGCTCGCCTCGTCCCAACTCGCCCGCACCAGGCCGCCCTTGCCGCGCGCCGACTTGTAGCGCCGGGACCGCTCCGGGTCGGAGACGACGTCCGCCCATGCCAGCACCGGGTCACCGAGCCGGGTCCTGGCCTCCCGGTACATCTCCAGGAGCACCCCACGTACATAGGGGTAGCGGACGCGGGTGGGGGAGTAGGTGTACCAGGAGAACGCGGCGCCGCGCGGGCAGCCGCGCGGCTCGTACTCCGGGCTGTCCGGGCCGACGGTGGGGTAGTCGGTCTGCTGGGACTCCCAGGTGATGATCCCGTCCTTGACGTACACCTTCCACGAACACGAGCCGGTGCAGTTCACCCCGTGGGTGGAGCGCACCACCTTGTCGTGGCTCCAGCGGTCCCGGTAGAAGTCGTCGGCCTTGCGGCCACCGATCTTGAACAGGGTGCGGTGGTCGGCGGAGACCTCGGCCTTGGTGAAGAACCGGCGGGTGCGAATGAGCGCGTCCGTCAACTCGCCTTCCAAAGCTGCGGGTTGGCGTGGTTGTCTGTCAGCTCGCGGATTCATCGTGCTGCCTTCCTGTACGTGCTGTGTCCCCGGTCGCCGGACGGGCTCTGTGCTTTGTCCGCTTGAGGACGATCCGGCGGAAGGCCGGCGACACGGGCGCGGACCGCGTCCACGGCCTCCCAGGCCTCCGTGCTGAGTTCGACGAGTGCGGCGGGGAACACCCCGTCCTGCTCCTTGAGGATGTGGTCGCGCAGCAGATCCAGCGCGTCCAGCAGCCGCCGGGGCCAGGCGGGATCGGCCGGGACACCGGCGGCGGCCTCGCCGAGGACCGCCTCGATCTGCCGGTGATCTGCCTCGAGTGCCGCGATACGTTCGGGGAACTCCTCCGCGAGCGGCGGGAAGAGCCCCTGCTCCTCCACCGCCGTGTGCGGCACGAGAACGGCGGAGATCCGGCGCGCGAACTGTGCCATCAGGGGTACGTCGGACTCGCGGTGCGCGGTGCGGATGTCGCCGATGAGGTTGACGACCACGTCGTGTTCGCGGGTCAGTTCGGCTATCGCCGGCAGCGCCTGGCAGCCGCAGTACTCACACATGGCCGGCGCCGGTGCCACGGGTGACGGCCCTGCGGACGGTCGTCGCGGTGAACGCCAGGGCGGTGGCGGCGATCAGGGCTAGCAGGGCCAGCCCGAGCGCGTAGGTGCCGTAGGCGCCGTACAGGGAACCCATCAGCAGAGGTGGGACGAAGCCGCCCAGCCCACCGGCCGCGCCCACGACACCGGTGACGGCGCCGACCTTGCCGGCCGGGGCGAGCAGGGCGACGAGGGCGAAGGTGGCACCGCTGCCCGCGCCGAGCGCGGCGGCGATCGTCAGGAAGGTGATGGTGCCGAGCGGGGCCAGCGGCGGGGCGAAGGACTGGACGGCCGCGCTCACCGTGACCACGGCGAGTGCCACGGCCAGTACACGGGTGGGGCCGAGCCGGTCGGACAGCCAGCCGCCGACCGGCCGCATCACCACCGCCAGCAGTACGAACCCGGCCATCCGGTTGGCCGCGTCGGCCTGCGCCAGGCCGTACCCCGACTTGAGGTAGGTGGGCAGATAGACGGAGAAGGCGACGTATCCGCCGAACGCGACCGCGTACAGCGCCGATGCCTGCCAGGTGACACCGAGTCTGACGGTGGCGGCGAGCCGTCCCGCCATGGTCCCGGCCGGCGCAGCCCTGCCCGGAGCGTCGCGCAGCAGGAACGCGGCCAGCGCCGCATAGCCGGCCAGCACGATCGCGGTCACCACGAACGGGGTTGCCAGACCGTGCGTCTTCACCAGGTTCACCGTGGTCAGGGCGCTGATGGCGGTGCCGCCCATCCCCGCACCGAAGACACCGATCGCGAGCCCCCGGCGCTCGGGCGGGAACCAGGCGCTGACGAACGGCACCCCCACCGCGAACGCGGTGCCGCCGACACCGAGGAAGAACCCGCCCACCAGCAGCTGGTTCAGGGAGGAGTGTCCGGCCAACCCCAGATACAGGACGGGGACGATGGTGGCCGCGGAGACCAGCGGGAACATCACCCGGCCCCCGAACCGGTCCGTCAGCGCACCCACCGGTATACGGCCCAGCGAGCCCACCACCACCGGCACGGCGACCAGCAACGCCTGCTGGAACGCGCTCAGTTGCAGGCTGTCCTTGAACCGCGGGCCGAGTGGGCTCAGCAGTGCCCAGGCCCAGAAGTTCACCGCGAACCCGACCGTGGCGAGCGCCAGCATCAGCCACCGGCGGCCTGCCGACGGCGGCGCCTCGGCCTGGGCGTTCGTGACGGGGCCGGGCGACCGGGGCGAGCCGACGCCTGCCCGCGGGTTGTCCGTCCGGTTGCCCGTCGGGGCCCCGTCTGTCGAGGACTTGCCTGCTGGGGACTTGTCTGCCGGGGTCTCCGGCTTCGCAGGGCGGGGCATCGTAGGCATGCTTTCCTCGGCTCCTCAAAAGTGCCGTCGGACGGTCGTGTCCCGTGTCTCGTGGCCGTGGCGGCCCGACCACGGCGTCCCGTAAGGATCACCAGGGGCCGACCCCCACGGCAGGGGCCGTTGGTCCTCGACTCCCGAGCCGACCGGGGTACATGTGCCGGGCGGTGTCCGGGTACGCCGGAGCGCGTCGGCGCGTACAGGGGCGCCATGCCGATCCGCCCCGGCCGGGGAGAGCGGGGCGCTGCACGGCGAGCATGGCTGTGTGCGGAGAGAGGAGAGGAGATGGAACGGAACCGGTGGCCGCGGGGGAGACACCAGGCGGCCGAAGGGGCGCGACCGGTGCATCTGTGTCAACTGGCAGTGTGCCGCCGGGGTCCAGGGCGTCCGGCCTCAGCCTAGCCCCATCCTGTGGGCAGGGACCGCGGTGCGCTCCAGTTGATGAGGACCTGCGGTGCGCCGGCCAAACGGGGCCGATCGGCCTCTTGTCCGGGCCGATGGGCTCTGCTCCGGTGCGCGGTGGGTGTGCGACCGTCGCTGCGGGTTACTCGTACCGCCGTGATCGGAGACTGGTGTCGGCCATGGGCATGAGGGTGAGGTGGTGGCGGTGGCGGCGCAATCCGCTCAGGCGCCGCTCGGATGCCGTCGAGGCCTGGGTCGTCCTGGTGACGTCCGTGGTGATGGCGGCGGGAATGCCACTGGCCGGAGCCCTGAGCTCGGAACGCGTCGGTGGTGTGTGCTGCTCCAGCAGCGCCAGGAGCGGCACCGTACCTCCGCCGTGCTGACCGAGGACGCCGGCGATCCGGGGCCCGGCACGTACGCCCGCACCTGGGCGGTTGTGCGGTGGACGGCGTCCGGCGACACGGTCCGTACGGCGGGGGTACGGTTCGCGGCGGGCAGCGGTGCGGGCACCAGGACCGTGATCTGGACGGACGGGCAGGGCCGGCTCGTCAGCGCGCCGCTCACCCCTGGGCGGGCCGTCGCACTGTCCGCCTTCGCCGGGATGCCGGCCGCGAGTGGAGTCGCCCTGTTGCTGCGGGCCGGCCAGATCCTGTGGATCAACCTGCTCACCCACGGTCTGACCGGCGTCGCCATGGGCGCCGAGCCGGTCTCCCGGCACGCCATGCGCCGCCCGCCGCGTCCGCCCGGACAGCATGTGCTCGGCGGTGGGCTGTGGCAGCGGATACTGCGCCTCGGCACGGTGGCCACCTGCACCAGCCTCGCCGCGGGACTGTGGATCCGGCACACCGGGCAGCCCTGGCAGACCACGCTGTTCCTCGCGTTGCTGGCCGCCCAGCTCGGTGTCGTACTGGGGCTGCGGGAGCGGCTGTTCACCCGTGAGAACCCCTTCCTGCCCTGGGCGGTGCTGGTCGCCGTGGGGCTGGCGGCCGCCGCGCTGTACGTGCCGTTCCTGCGGGCCGTCCTGGAGACCTCGCCGCCCTCCTGGCCAGGTCTGACAGCGGCTCTCGCCGCGGGGCTGATCGGATTCGGCACCGCCCGAGCGGAGAGCCGGTCCACCCGGGCCGTGACTGATGAGTGACAGGCGAAGGGAAGTGATCGGCCATGCCCGAACCGACGAGGAACGCCGGAGACATCGGACGGCGGGTGACAGCACGGCGCGAGGAACTGGGTCTCACCAGGGAGCAGGTGGCCGAACGGGCGGGCACGGCTTCGGAGTACCTGCGGTACGTGGAGGAGCGGCCGATCGCGTCCCCGGGCACGGGCTTCCTGATTCGGCTGGCCGGCGCGCTGGAGACCAGCGTGGCCCAACTGCACGGCAGCGACGCCGACTTGCCGCCCGGCATCGGGCAGGCGGCCTACCGCCCCGAGCTGACGGAGCTGGACCCCGGGGAGTGCTGGGCCAGGCTGTCCACACACGGCGTCGGACGCGTCTCGGTGTCCACGCCCGACGGGCCGGCCATCGTCCCGGTCAACTACACGGTCGTGGACGGCACGGTCGCCTTCAGCACCGCGCGCGGCACCACGCCCGCCCTGGCCGCAGGCGCCGAGGCCGCCTTCGAGGTGGACCACATCGACGAGGCGCTGAGCGAGGGCTGGAGCGTCCTCGTCGTCGGCCGTGCCGAATGGGTCACCGACCCCGCCGCCGCCCGGCACCTCGTCGGCGTGGCCCGCTCGGCGGCGTGGGCGGGCGGTGACCGCGAACTGTGGGTGCGCATCACCCCGGAGCGGGTCACCGGACGCCGGATCCGCGCCCGCTGACCTGCTGCGGGGTGCTGCGCGGGCCCTGGTCCGCCCGGGTCGGTCCTGCGGGACGACCGCGACCGGGACAGGGCAAGGCAGGACAGGACAGCGGCATGGTGCGTCACCGCGTGGGCGACCGGGCCGAAGCGCGTGCCGATCCCCGAACCGCGGTTGCGGCGTCCGACGACCGGCGGGCCGGCGCCGGAAGCGGCCTCCATCAAAGCTGGGGCCGTTCGGCCCCTGTCGTGGGCGTGACCACCGGGCGACGAGGGCGTGTTCACGCGTGCGGGACCACCGCGACCGGGGCGGCGGTGTGATGCAGGACCGCGTGCGTCACCGGCCCGATGTGGTTCCCGGCCCGCGTACGACGGTTCCGCCGGCCGACGACGACAAGTGCGGCGTTCCGGGAGGCGTTCACCAGGTGGGAGCCCGCCGTGCCGATCAGAGTCTGCTCTCTCACCTCGACGCCGGGGAACTTCGACCGCCACGGCATGAGTACGTCGGCCAGCTCCTGCCGTACCCGCGCGCCCAGTTCCGCGTTGGGCTCGATGTCGAAGGCGGCGCCGTAGCCGGAGGAGGACGGTGGCTTCCAGCCGTGGACGACGCGCAGGTTCGCCGCACGGTGGGAAGCCGCCTGGAACGCGAACTCGATCACGGGGCCGGCGGAGTCCTCCAGGTCGAGCCCGAGCACGACATCGCCCGTCAGGTGATCGGTTCCGGTTCCGGTTCCGGCGCCTTCGCCGGCTCGGACAAGGACGACCGGCCGCTCGGTCCGCGCCACGACGGAGAGCGTGACGGAACCGGCCAGAAACCCGGTCACCCCGCTCAGACCGCGGGATCCGAGCACCAGGAGATCGGCGTCCCGGGAGGCGGCCAGCAGGGCCGGGACGGGCCGCTCCGTGCTCTGTTCGGCGCTGACGCGCAGACCGGGATGGCGTTCGGCAAGCCGGGCCGAGATCTCGCGCGGCAGGCGTTCGGCCGGGTCGGGGTGCGGTTCCTTCACGGGTGACGCCATGAGGGTGCCCGCCAGTGACGCGTATGTGTGGGGCTGCCGGTGACGGGCGTGCACGAGGCGCAGGGGCATGTCGCGGAGCTGCGCCTCGCGGGCGGCCCAGTCGGCGGCGGCGAGGCTCTCGGGTGAGCCGTCCAGGCCGACGGTGACGTTGCGGAGCATGGGGAGCCCTCCTCGAAGGGACGCGGTTCAGTGTCCGGGCAGGGGACATGCGTCAGGAGGGGCCGCAGGGCCCGGGCAGGGACCAAAGGCACTCTCGGGTGGGCCCGTTCGGTCGGCTCGGAGTCAGGAGATACGGGCAGTCCCGGCCGGGTCGTCTCCGCGCGAGGCCCGCCCCCTTGCCGCCGAACACGTCCGCCATGTCACGGCCGCCCTCGGCGAACGCATCCACGTACCGGGTCAACTCTCCCATGCCCCGGGCTTGTTCAGGCGTGCGGGACGACGGCGACGGGGCAGGGCGCGTGATGCAGCGCCGCGTGTGCGACGGGGCCGAGGTGGGTGCCGAGACGGGATTCGCGGATCCGGCGTCCCACGACGACGAGGGACGCGCCGGCCGAGGCGCCGATCAGCTCGTCGGCCGCACGTCCTTCGGCGACGCTCTCGGTGACGGCGACCTCGGGGAACTTCTCGCGCCAGGGGCGCAGCGCGGCGACCACGGCGCGCTCCTGCTCCACCCGTGGCTCCGGGCCGCTCACCAGGACGATCCCTTCCGCCGCCGCGAAGTCCACCGGACGGCTGAAGGCGTGGACCACGCGCAGCGAGGAGCCCCGGCGCCCGGCGGCGTCGAAGGCGAACTCGATCAGCTCGTCGCAGGGCCGGCCGGTGTCGAGACCGAGTACGACATCGCGGAACGGGATCCCGGGTATCTCGTCCGGGGAGATGCCGTCCGGTGCCGAGAAGTGCTCATCGGTGGTGCTCCCGCCCACCCTCACCAACACCACGGGACCCGGTGCCCTGGCGACGACCCGCTGCGACACCGATCCCATCAGGAACCCCGCGACGCCGCCGAGTCCACGGGAGCCGAGGACCAGTAGTTCGGCTTGCTCGGCCGCCTTGAGGAGGGCCGAGACCGGCGAGTCCGCCAGCGCCTGGCCGATGACCCGCAGACCCGGGTGCGCGGCGCGCACGCTGTCCGCCGCCCGTTCCGGCAGGTCCTCGGCAAAAGCCCGTTCGGACATGTCGGCGGGCACGGACGGGGCCGCGTGCGGATGCCACTCCCAGGCATGCACCAGGCACAGCGCGGCGCCCCGGCGTGTGGCTTCCCGGGCCGCCCAGTGCGCGGCTGTCAGGCTCTCGGGAGAACCGTCGATCCCCGCGGTGACGTGTCGAAGCATGGTCCGTACCTCCAGCGTTGCTGCCCATGGGTCCCTCTTCTCCCACCGAGCCTGGTACCGGGGAGAGCACCGGGACAGAGGCCGGGCGGGCCCTTCCGATGGGCCCTTCGGCCCTGATGCTGTCCCGCGGCGCGGCGGTCGGCGCGGCGGGCTTTCCGCACGTCGCGGCACGAGGATCGGCCCTGCCACTGCGACTGCCCATGCCACCCGGGCCGCCGAACCGACGTTCGTCGTCGGGTTGGCCCGGTCGGCCCTGGTGCGGGCGGTTCGGAGGGGCGACGATCGTCATCACAGTCGGCATGTGGTCCGTGGTCCGTGGTCCACCAGCGAACGAGGGGTCGTCATGGCCGAGGCACGCGCCTTCACGGAACAGAACCCGATCCGGGTCTTCCTGCTGGACGACCACGAGGTCGTACGACGCGGTCTCACCGACCTGCTGGACTCCGAGCCGGACATCTCGGTGGTCGGCGACGCGGACAGCGTCGAGCAGGCGCTGGTGCGCGGGCCGGCGCTGCGCCCGGACGTGGCCGTCCTCGACGTACGCCTGCCGGACGGTGACGGGATCAGTGTCTGCCGTGAGCTGCGCAGCCGGATGCCGGAGCTGGCCTGTCTGATGCTGACGTCCTTCGACGAGGAGGAAGCCCTGCTCGACGCGATCATGGCCGGGGCGGCGGGCTATGTGCTCAAGCAGATCAGGGGGTCCGACCTGGTCGCGGCGGTCCGCACCGTCGCCTCCGGCCAGTCGATGCTGGATCCGACGACGACCGCCCGCCTGATGCGCTCCCTGCGGGCCGACCCCACCGAGCAACCGGCACCCGCACCCGGGCTCGCCGGCCTGTCACCCCGCGAGCGGGACATCCTCGCGCTGATCGGGGACGGGCTCACCAACCGTGAGATCGGCAAGAAGCTCTACCTGTCCGAGAAGACGGTGAAGAACCACATCTCCCGGCTGCTGGCCAAGCTCGGCGTCCAGCGCCGTGTCCAGGCGGCGGTCCTGGCCAGCCATCTCGAACAGCCCACCTCCCCCGACCGCCCGACGCGCTGAGCCCGCCGCGCTCCGCCCCGCGTCGCCTTGCCCGCCCCCGCCCCCGCCCCGCCGTCCGGGCCGACAGGGCCACGCGGCCTTCTGCCCTCGGCCCTGTGCCCTCAGTCTCCTTCCGTGGCACCGTCCACACCCACGGGAACCCGCCACACCAGCCGTGTGCCGCCGCCTTCCGGCCGTTCGCCGAGTTTCAGAGTTCCGCCGAGAGCGACGGCCCGCTCCTTGATGTTCTTCAGCCCGCTGCGTCCGGCGTCACCCGGCACCCCGCAGCCGTCGTCCGTCACCGTGAGCGTCAACTCGCCCCTGGCGCACTGAAGCCTGACGTCCACCGCCCGTGCTCCGGAGTGCCGGGCCGCGTTGCTGAGGGCTTCGCCGAGCACCGCGACCGCATGGTCGGCGATGTCGCCGGGGACGTCGGTCTCGACCAGCCCCTCGATACGCAGTGCGGGCGGGAATCCGAGTGACGTGGCCGAGGCACGCACCGCCTCGGCCACCCGGCCGCGCAGGCCGTCGCTCTCCCGCCCGACCCCGCTGTGGGTGCGCAGTCCGAAGATCGTGGACCGAATGATCTTGATGGTGTCGTCGAGGTCGTCGACGGTCCGGGTCAGCCGCTCCATGCCCTCGGGGTGCTCCATGAAGCGCTGGGTGCTCTGCAGGGTCATGCCGGCGGCGAAGAGCCGCTGGATGGCGAGATCATGGAGGTCGCGTGCGATGCGGTCACGGTCCTGAAGCAATGTGAGCTGTTCCACGTCCCGCCGCCGTTCGGCCAGCTCCAGGGCCAGTGCCGCCTGGTCGGCGAACCCGAGCAGCGGCCCGGTGTCCAGATCGCCGAACGGCTTACCGGCCGGCACACGTCCCAGCAACAGCACGCCCCGCGCCTTGCCGCCGGCGCCGAGCGGCACCGCGACCACGGGTCCCAGCCCGGCCCACTGGGCTTCGTCCTCGCCCATGCGCGCGTCGCGCTCGATGTCGGCGCTGACCACCGGCGCCGCCGCGCCGAGTGCCGCTCCGACGAAACCGTCGCGCGCGGACAGCACCAGACCGCTGCGTTCCTCTCGTCCCAGGCCGACCGCCAGGGCCGGCCGCAGCGTCTCCTCGCCCGGTACGTGTTCCGCGATCAGCCCCATGTCGGCGGAGACGATCTTCCGGGCCTCGTCGACGATCAGTTCCAGGACGTCCGCGCTCGGCGCACCGGACAGGAGCATGCTGGTGACCTTGCCGCTGGCCCGCTGCCAGCGTTCGCGCAGCCTGGTCTCCTCGTACAGCCGTGCGTTCTCGATGGCCACTCCGGCTGCCACCGCGAGCGTCGACAGGACGGACTCGTCCTCCACGTCGAATTCCCTGGCGCTGCGTTTCTCGGTGAGGTAGAGGTTCCCGAAGACCTCGTCGCGCACCCGGATCGGTACGCCGAGGAAGGAGTGCATCGGCGGATGGTGGGCCGGGAAGCCGGCCGACGCCGGATGCTCCGACAGCTCCGGCAGCCGCAGGGGCGACGGATGCCGGATCAGCTCGCCGAGGAGCCCGTGCCCGCTGGGCAGCGCCCCGATCTCCGACCGCTCCTCCTCGCCGATACCGACGGTCAGGAACTCGGACAGCTTCTGGTCACCGCCGATCACGCCCAGCGCCCCGTACTCGGCGTCCACCAGCACCACCGCGGCCTCGACGATGCTGCGCAGCACCTGTGGCAGGTCGAGCTCCCGCCCGACCGAGAGGACGGCCTCCAGCAGGCTGTGCAGTCGGTCCCGGGTCCCGCGCACCGCGTCGATGCGCACCTGCAGCTCGCCCAGCAGCTCGTCGAGCCGCAGCTTGGGCACGTACTCCTCGGCACCGCCGCGTCGATCCTCGCTCATGACTTCCTCCGACCGACACAGCAGCAAGGCGGATCGAACCCGTTCCCCTGTCCTCACCGTACTGTCCGGGCGCCTCGACACGGGCGTCGGACGGGCCGAGGTCAGGTCGGCATCTCGGCGGCGTGGACCGTTCCTTCGAGCACAACGCCGGTTCAGGCGAGGCCCCGTTCCGTGCGCCCACCGCGCCCGGCGTACGGGGGCGGGAACGGGGGCGGGGCCGGGGCCGGTGGGTCGGGAGAAGGCCCGCCCGCCTGGTTCAGATCCGCTGCGACTCTGCCGTGAACCCGGCGCCGATCCGCGTGGCCCACGCCTCGACCTGCTCGAAGTCGCGGAAGTCTCCGCCCTTGCCGGAGGAGATGATCTTCCGCGCGATGAATCCCTTCGCTCCCTCTTCGAGGCAACCCCCGAAGGTGACGTGTTCCCTGGCGTCGAGCCGGATCATGGCCCGCTTCACTCCGGCTACGGGCGGGATGCTCCGCTCCGAGGCAGAGGCGTCGAGCGGACCGCTGCTGAAGAACCACAGCGGGCGCCCCGCCAGCGTGCGGCCGTGACGGCGGACGAAGCGGCGGGCGTCCTTGTGCCAGCGCCCCGCGTACAGCGCGCCACCCACCACCACCGCGTTGTACGACTCCACGTTCGTCACGGACCGGGCGGGAACCGCCTCGGCCGACACCCCCTCCTTGCGCAGGACTTCGGCGATGGTCTCGGCGATCCGCGCGGTCGAACCGTTCGTCGTTCCGTAGGCAATCAGCACTTTCGTGAGCATGACGATGAGCCTTCCTCTCAGAGCCTTCGCAGCCATTCCTGTGTGAGCCTGCCGTCCAAGAGCCGTGCCACCTCCTTGAACGGGGTGTCTCATCTCTGTCCCTCCTCTCCCTGTTCCTCCTCAGCGCAGTCGGCGCAGATAGGGGTCCTGAGCCGTGCGCGGCAGCAGGCGGACTCGTGCGTCGAGCACCATGACCGCATCAGGCGTCGTGAGTACGGGGTTGAAGTCGGCCTCGGCGAGTTGCGGAAGGTCGACCGCGATGCGGGACAGGCGCAGCAGCAGTTGTTCCAGACCCTGGAGGTCGACGGGCCCGCTCCCGTGCGCGCCGAACAGGAGCGGTGCGCAGCGCGGCGCGGTGATCAGGTCGTGGACGTCGTGGTCGGTCAGCGGCGCGAGCCGGGCGGCCTGGTCGGCCAGGACCTCGGTCGCGGTGCCGCCGAGTCCGAACAGCACGAGCGGTCCGAAGACCTCGTCCCGCACGACCCCCGCGAACAGTTCGGTGCCGCGCGCGGCCAGTGGCTGGACGACCACCCCGGTCATCAGGCCGGCGAACCGTGTCGCGAAGTCCCTGAAGGCGGACCGCACTTGGGCGTCACCCCTGAGATCGAGGTGCACGGCGTGCTGTTCGCTCTTGTGCAGCTGGCCGGGCCAGTGGGCCTTCATGACCACCCGCCCGTCGGGGCCGCGCAGCCGTTCGGCCGCGATGACGGCGTCGTCCTCCGTCTCCGCCCAGGACCAAGGGAGCTGGGGAATGCCGTAGCAGGCGAGGAGTTCGGCGCAGGTGCGCGGATCGAGCCGGCCGCCGTCCGGGTGGGTGGCGAGATAGGTCTCGGCGACCGCGCGGGCCCGGGCCGTGTCGGCCTCCGTGACCTCGGGGAGCTCGGGCACGGTGCCCGCGGGCCGGCTCAGCCAGGCAGCGCGGCGGGAGGCGTGCGCCAACGCCCGTGCCGCCGAGCCCGGTTCGGCGTACGACGGGATGGCGCCGCCGCCCCGCGTCGGCAGGAGCCGGACCGGCAGGTCCTGCTCCAGGCGTACGACGGTGACCGGAAGGGCGCGGTGTGCGGGGCCGTTGGTGAGGGCCCGCACCAGGTCGTCGCCGGTCGCGGCGGCGACGGCCGTGGGGACGAGGGCCACGAGGACGGCGTCGATACCCGGGTACCGCATGATCACGTCCACGCAGTCGCCGAGCTGCTCCTCCGTGACGGCAGCGGTGGCGTCGACGAGATTGCCGACGGTGGAACCGTCGGGCAGTACGGCATACAGGCTCTCGACCACCGAGGATGTGAGCGGTGGAAGCGACAACCCCGCCTCCACGCAGGCGTCCGCGGCCATGACCCCCGCGCCGCCCGCGTTGGTGACGATGGCCACGCGGCTGCCCGTCGGGAGCGGCTGAGAGTGCAACAGGGCGGCGGCTTCGAGGAGTTCGCCCACAGACCGGGTCGCGGTGATCCCCGCCTGGGTGAACAGGGCCTGCCGGGTCATGGTCGGGGTGGCGGCGGCCGCTGTGTGCGAGGCGGCGGCGCGGCGGCCGGCGTCGGTACGGCCCGCGTCGACCGTCAGCACGGGCATACGACGGGTCACGCGCCGTGCGGTACGGGAGAACGCACGCGGGTTGCCGAAGGACTCCAGGTGCAGCAGGGCGAGTTCGGTGCGGCCGTCGCTCTCCCACCACTGGAGCATGTCGTTGCCGCTGACGTCGTACTTGTCGCCGAGAGAGGCGAACGACGACACCCCGATCCCCAGGCGGGACAGTCCGTCGAGCAGGGCGATGCCGACGCCGCCGGACTGGACGGCGACGCCTGCCGTGCCGCGGCGCGGATGATCCGCCGCGAAGGTGGCGTCGAGGGAGAGCGCCGGGTCGGTGTTGGAGATACCGAGGGAGTTGGGTCCGACGAGCCGCATGCCGTACGTACGGCACGTGGTCATCAGGGCTTCCGCCTGCCGGCTGTCGAGACCGGCCGAGACGACGAGCAGCGCCCGTACACCGGCCTTGCCGCACTCCTCCGCGGTGTCGGGGAGGGCCGCCGCGGGCACCGCGAGGACCGCGAGATCCGGGACCTGGGGCAGCGCGCCGACCGAGGGGTGGGACGGCACGCCGAGGATCGAGGTGGCACAGGGGTTCACCGCGAAGAGCCGCCGGGTGAAGCCGCCCTCGTGCAGATGGTGCAGGAGGGCCCGCCCCACCGATCCGGGCCTGCGCCCGGCGCCCACCACGGCGACCGCTCCCGGCCGCAGCAGCGGCTCCAGACTGGCCACGTCGGCGACCCGGCCGCGGGCCTCGACGGCGGAGAGACAACCGTCGTCGTCCTCGTCGTCACCCTCACCCTCGCCCTCGCCCTCGTTCAGTTCGATGGCGCAGCGCACTTCCGGACCGTCGAAACGGCGGGTGGTGCGCAGGCCCAGGTCGGCGAAGAGCCGAAGCACCTCGTGGTTCTCGCTCAGCGCGTCCGCCGTGAACGTGGTGATGCCGTCCGCGCGGGCGGCGGAGACCAGGTGCTCGACGAGGAGCGTGCCGACGCCGTGGTGGTGCAGCCTGTCGGCCACGGCGACGGACATCTCGGCCGAGGCCGGGTCGCCGCCGGCCTCGTACTCGGCCAGGCCGATCACCTGCCCCCGCGACTCGGCCAGCAGCGCCCGGTAGCCGGATCCGGGGCGCGGTGGCGCACAGGCCCGGTCGGCGGCCGTCGCGGCGGAACGCCGGTTCGACGTGAAGAACCGCAGCCGCAGATTCTCCGTGGACATGTCCTCGTAGAGCCCCTGCAGTCGCTCGTGATCGTCCGGCCGCACAGAACGTATGCACACCGTGGTGCCGTCCGGGAGCAGGGCATGGACCGTGGGCCGGCCGAGTGTGTCATCCGTCATCGTGGGTCTCCTCCGGGCTGTGCGCCACGTCGAGCATCCGGCGGATCGGGCGGAGATCCCATGGGCTGTCCGGGGGAGTGTCGGGGGCCGGTCGGCCCCAATGCCTGGTCGTCTGGTCCCCTGCTCCCCCACGCGCGGCGGGCCCCGGGTCAGGCCCAGGTCCAGTCGGTGACCTCGGGCAGGTCGGTGCCGTGCTCGCGGATCCAGACGTGGTGGCGGCTGCGGGCGTCGGCCATCGACTGCCGTACGGCGGCCGCGCGGACGCCGAGCCCCGGCACCCGGTCGATGACGTCCATGACCAGCCGGTAGCGGTCCATGTCGTTGCGGACGACCATGTCGAACGGAGTGGTCGTCGTCCCCATCTCCTTGTAGCCGCGGACGTGCAGGTTGGCGTGGCCCGTACGGCGGTAGGAGAGACGGTGGATCAGCCAGGGGTAGCCGTGGTAGGCGAAGATCACCGGCTTGTCGGTGGTGAACAGGCCGTCGTACTCGAACTCGCCCATTCCGTGCGGGTGTTCCTCGCGCGGCAGCAGCCGGGCCAGGTCGACGACGTTGACGACCCGGACGGACAGTTCCGGCAGATGGCGCCGCAGCAGACCAGAGGCGGCCAGGATCTCCAAGGTGGGCACGTCTCCCGCGCAGGCCAGAACGACGTCGGGTTCCCGCTCGCTGCTCTCGGTGCCGGCCCAGTCCCAGATCCCGGCGCCGCGGGCGCAGTGCGCGCGGGCCTCGTCCATGGACAGCCAGTCGAAACACGGCTGCTTGCCCGCGACGATCACGTTGACGTAGTCACGGCTGCGCAGGGTGTGATCCGCCACGGACAGCAGGGTGTTGGCGTCCGGCGGCAGATAGACCCGTACGACCTCGGGACTCTTGCTCAGGACGTGGTCGATGAACCCGGGGTCCTGGTGCGAGAAGCCGTTGTGGTCCTGACGCCAGACATGCGACGTCAGCAGGTAGTTGAGGGAGGCGATGGGTGCTCGCCACGCCAACTCCCTGGATGTCTTCAGCCACTTGATGTGCTGGTTGACCATCGAGTCGACGATGTGCACGAACGCCTCGTAGCAGGAGAACAGCCCGTGCCGGCCGGTGAGGAGATAGCCCTCCAGCCAGCCCTGGCAGAGGTGTTCGGAGAGGATCTCCATCACCCGGCCGTGCCGGTCCAGATGCTCGTCCACCTGAAGGGTCTGCGCCTGCCAGGCCTTGCCGCTGGCGTCGAAGACGGCTTCGAGCCGGTTGGACGCGGTCTCGTCCGGGCCGACGAGGCGGAAGTCACGCCGCTCCGACGTGTCCCGCATGACCTGTTCGAGGAGATCGCCGAGGACCCGGGTGGGCTCGTGCAGGGTGACGCCCGGCTTGTCGACGGGGACGGCGAAACGGTCGAGGGACGGCATCGGCAGGTCACGCGCGAGCAGACCGCCGTTGGCGTACGGGGTGGCGCCCAGCCGACGGGTCCCCTCAGGCACACAGGCGAGGACGTCGGCGCTGGGCCGCCCGTCGCCGTCGAACAACTCCTCGGGCCGGTACGAGCGCAGCCAGGTCTCCAACTGCCGCAGGTGCTCCGGGTTTTCGCGTACGCCGGACAGCGGGACCTGGTGCGCGCGCCAGGTGCCCTCGACCGGGAGTCCGTCGACCTCGGCGGGGCCCGTCCAGCCCTTCGGCGTACGCAGCACGATCATGGGCCAGTGCACGCGCTCGGTGCTGCCGTCCTCGCGGGCGGTCCGTTGCAGCCCGGCGATGCGGTCCAGTGCCTGGTCGAAGGCGTCTGCCATGGCCCGGTGGACCTGGTGCGGGTCGTCGCTGGTGACATGGATCGGCTCGTGTCCGTAGCCGCGCAGCAGCTCGTCGAGTTCGGACTCCGGGAGCCTGGAGAGCACGGTCGGGTTGGCGATCTTGTAGCCGTTGAGGTGCAGGATCGGCAGGACCGCCCCGTCGTGCACCGGGTCGAGGAACTTGTTGGAGTGCCAGGACGCGGCGAGCGGCCCGGTCTCCGCCTCACCGTCACCGATCACGCAGGCGACCAGCAGGTCCGGGTTGTCGAAGGCGGCGCCGTAGGCGTGCGCGAGCGAGTAGCCGAGCTCGCCGCCCTCATGGATCGAGCCGGGCGTCTCCGGCGCGACATGACTGGGCACACCGCCGGGGAACGAGAACTGCCGGAACAGCCGGTCCATCCCCGCCGCGTCCCGGCTCACGTCCGGATAGGTCTCGCTGTAACTGCCCTCCAGCCAGGAGCCCGCGAGTACGGCAGGCCCGCCGTGACCGGGCCCCCACACGCACAGCGCGTCGAGCCCTCGCGCCTTGATCACCCGGTTGAGGTGCGTGTACACGAGGTTGAGGCCGGGCGAGGTGCCCCAGTGACCGAGCAGCCGCGGCTTGATGTGCTCGGGCCTCAGAGGCTCGGCGAGCAATGGGTTGGCCAGCAGATATATCTGGCCCACGGCCAGATAGTTGGCGGCCCGCCAGTGCGCGTCCAGAGTGCGCAGCTCTTCGTCGGTAAGTACGGTGCTGTTCCGGTGTTCGACCTTGGGCACGGTGACTCCGTAAATCGTCGAGGCGGGTCAGGGCTCCGGGAAGAGTCGTGAACCGGGGGCACCCGCTCGTCGTGGTGTTCGAAGGGCCCCGAGTTCGAAGGCTTCTCGGACCACGTGTACCCACGTGCGGCACTTCAGCGGCAGGCCGCAGGACTTTCCCTCTCCGACAGCCCGTTCGGCGGCGGCACGCCCCCGGGGCGAGCCATCAAGACACACGGCGACGGTCCGGCACCCGGCCTCCACCACCCGAACCCGAACCGGGATCGCCCGATCCGATTCCAGCATCGCGCCGACCGAGCGCGTGGGGCATGGGCCACAGGTCCCTGCCGGGGGCCGACCGGCCCTGACTGCGGACTCTGCGGCCGACGTGGCCAGCCGTTGGCGCGGACGAGGGCTGTCACGGGAAGCGGGTGACTGTTCGTGGCGGAGGGTTGTGCAGTCCTGAGGTCGTGAGCTCCTGAGGCCAAGCGTTGGAAGGCGCGCGGGCCTGAGTGATGTGCTCACCTGCCTGTCCGCAGGTCACCGCCAGAACAACTACACCATGAGGTATTCAGGTACTAGAAGCGGAGGTGTTGACGATGACGACGGCGACGAAGTCGGTACGCCAGTCCCCGCTGAAGGTGGACCCGGCGACGGACAAATTGATCAGCCAGGGCGCTCATTTCCTGGGGCTGACGAAGAAAGACCTGGTGGCCGAGGCGGTCCGGGTGTATCTGGAGCAGCGCCGTGAGGATCTGCGGTCCGGGTGACGGTGCCGCTGGACGAGATCGACCACCCGGTGCTGGCCAAGGCGTCCGAGCAGTTCGCGGACAAGAACGGCAAGCATGAACGCATCCGGTCCGTGGAGACCAGGTGCTGTTCAAGGTCAAGGTGCAGCGATGGTGCGGCGCGGGTTTGGCTGGATGCCGATCTGCCGTGGCTGGTCGCGGCGGGTCGGCGCGAGGACGGCTCGGTCGATGACTTCTACGCAGCCCTGGAGGCCGACGGCCGCGCCGTCCGGGCTCGCTACAACGCGGAACATTCCGACGGGCTGAAGACCGCGACACACACCGCTCACCTCCTGCCCGCACGCGAGGACCATGTCCGTTACCGCGCCGAGGCTGGTGTTCGCTTCGTGCGCCGCCTGCGGGCGACTCTGCTGGACCTGGCGCACGCCACGCTGCGCGACGGCCGTGAGCACACGCGCGAGTTCGACACCCTCACCCTTGGCCTCCAGATGTGTGCGGACGACGGCCACGAGACCTACCTCGCCGTCCGGATCACCGGCTCCGTTCCGCCGAACCTGACCGTGCTGATCCTGCGCAATGCCCCCGGCTGCGAGGCTGAGGGCTGGTTTCCGGAGTACGCCCTGCCGAAGCGGGACCTGCTCCCGGCAGACAGGCGTGGTCCAACCTCATGGACCCACGCACGGCTGCCCAGGTACTGGACGAGGAGTGGTAGTCGGCCATCCGTCGGCGCGAACTGAACCCCGATGCCGGGGCTGAGACGGAGGTGACCAGCCTGACCTGGGCGTCGTGCAGGCGGTCGAGCTGATCAGCTCGGCGTGAGGGGGTCCCCGAGGAGGCTCTTCTGCCGCTAGCCGGAACCAGGAGGTGATGCGTCGGGTGAATCAGAACCGGGAGGCGGGGCAGGGTTCACCCGGGACCCAGAGACGCGCCGGGTAACGATCAACGCATCCCCTGCGATGCGAACGATGTAGGCAGCTCCAGCAATAGAAAAAAGCTGTCCTATGATGTTAAGCCCGTTATAGAAGCCGGTAGGCAGAGTATCCATATTAATGGTTGCCGGAATGGTGGAGGAACCGAAAGTAAGCCCCGCCACAATACCGATCAGGGAACCCACGAGAGTCGTCTGAAGGATGACCTGCTACAGGTCCAAATGCTAAGATTCGAACCTACTGTTTGTAAGCAATTGTTTGGGCTCCAGTGCACGGGGTTGAAGTGGCTCCGCGGAACAAGAAATTGATCTGGCTCCACTTGGCTGTCGGCGGCCACTTCACATTCCCCAGGTACGGCCAGATACGTGATCACATTCGGTGATCGATGAGGGCTGGGTCACAGCGGGACTCCAAGAACGCCTGGTAAGCACGGCGTATGGAGGAACTTGCACGGCTCAGCGATATCGAGCAGGCCGCGGCCGGCGACGGACATCTGGTCTGGGCCGCCCAGGGGCAAGGCGGTGACGGCCTGGGGCCGGGGGTACGGGCCTGGTGCCACGGCGCGGCGCTGGCGGTGGCGAGCCCGAACCCTCACAGGACCGGCTTGCGGTCAAGGGCGACGGCGCCGACGTGGCCGTGTTGGTCCGGCGGATCCTGGAGGAGATCGGCCCGTCCTACCGAGTCTTGGGGGAAGCCTCCTTGATCGATGCGCTGGTTGGGCAGCTGCCCAACCTGTCGCCGGTCCACAACTTCTTCTGGATGGAGGCCACGTCCCCATCCGGTGCCGCCGCCGCAGGCGTGCGGTGGCTGAACGCCCGAGAGGAGAAGGAGACGGCCTCGCTGTTCGACCGCTTCTTCCCTGACTCCTACGCGCAGCCGGGACGCGCGGGCATGCGCCGCTGGGCGGGGGTCGTCGGCGAGGTGGACGGCAGCGTCGGGGCGAAGCCGCTGGCGGTGGCGGCGGACGCGTGGTCCGCGGCCGGGTGCGGGTTCATGGGCGGGGTGGTCACCCACCCCGGCGCCCGCGGGCGGGGTCTTGCGCGGGCCGTGTGCGGCTTCGTCGTGGACGCCCTCGTCAACCAGCACGGCCGCGCCGCGCTCATGGTGCTCACCGGTAACGCGCCGGCCATCGCCACGTATGAACGCCTCGGCATGGCCAAGCGCCTGTTCGGGGCGGCGCACATCACGGCCCGGTGAGGCCGGGCTCCACTGTGGCAAGCCGACGCGGGCCCGCTCACGCACAGTGATCACTGGCGGCCAGATAACCGTCCCGGCCAGTGGAACCACTCGATCGAAGTGGGGCCAAATCGCCTTTCTACAGGGGCGCGAAAACCCTCCCCGTACGCCCCCTCCAGCCGGCCCATGGAGCCAAAAGAACTCGGTGTAGTGGAGCCCAAAGAAGTGCTTAGAGACAAACCTGCTGTACCCACTTTAGGAGTTCGATGCCGAGTGCGGCTCACGGGTGCAACGGGTGGTTGGATCGGATGTGCTGAGCCGAGCAAGGATGTCCGCTTCCTGCACTGTGGATGTCACCCGAAGTCAGCGCTTCTTGCGCATCTTGCGCTTCAGCCCATGACATACCGCCGCGCCGTCGGCCTGCCGTCAGTTTCGTGGGTTCACGGCGCTTGCTATCGCATCATCTAGGTCAAGACGCTTTTCTCCCACTCTCGTCCACGCTTCCAAGCGCTTTTCCTGAGAGTCGAGATCCTGGTTTAGGTTCTTCGTGATCGCTTCGCAGTGCGCGTAAGGCCGTCCTGGCCCCGCACGTCTTCGAGTCGCCCACAGGGCGGCGGGTGTACGACAACCGGCACACGCGCCTCACGAAGTGGCTCAATGACGGGATCCCACCCGCCCAGGTGGCCGACTGGGGCGGAAACAGCGTGCCGGTGCTGCTGGCTACTTACGCTCGGTGCGTCGAGGGGCAGTTGCCTGACCTGAAAAGGCGCCTGGAGGCTGCGGGGGATCTCCCCGAGCTGCCCGACGCCGGCTGAGGTTTCTCGCTGAGAACTTCGACACGGCCACCCGCGAAAACCCGGTGACAGCCGGACAGCCCCGGAACCTGCCCCGTTCGTTGGGGTAGTGTCCGGGGCTTTGGCGTGCGAGTGAAACCGGATCTGAACAGCAAAAATGCCCTCACAAGGGGGAGCTGAGTCTTTGCGCCCCGGGCAGGACTCGAACCTGTGGCCACCGTGGCCTGGTTGGTGCTGGCCCGGTAGAGAATGACACGGTGGACAAAGCCTCAGAACTGCGCGCTCTCACCGGCTCGTTGTCGCGAGAAGAAGGAGTCTTCGGCCTTTTGGTCGAGGAGCCCGGCGGTTCGGTTCCGGAACTCGTGTGCCAAGTAGCCGCCGAGGCCGAACAAGCTTGGAAGCACTACGCAGTGAAAGGCGCAGTCGGCCCGGACACACCGGTAGAGATCGAGGACGCACTCTCGAAGATCGACGCCGAGGACGCCGTGGAGCACTTGACCCACCTGGCGGCCTACGACCTCGTGTTCCCGGACTCAAGACGCCGTGACCACACCCACGCGCACAGAGCGGCGGAACGTGTCGTGCGCCTGCTGGGCTACGAGGCGGTCTGGTACACGAACATCAACGACCTCTCACCCCGAGCACGGGCATGGAACCCGGTCACCCGACATACCTTCGATGGTGTTGTTGCGGGGACTGACGGTCACTTCACGGTGGTGTTGCTGCAGGTGGGTGAGGACTGAGCCCTCGATGGGGACAAACAGCCCACCTTGCCTGACTGTCGTCCGCAGCTGGCATTCCAAGTAGTCGCAGGCTCCTGAGCTGGTGTTTCGGAGTGAAATGCGGGCCGTCTGAACCCCAGCCGACGAAAGCCGGCCACGGCGGAGGGCGCGTCGATCGACCAGGCGCGCGTGTGCCTGGCTGTACCCCCGCTGGCCTCAGCCGCGCTGCCGACGGCGTCCTCCAGGGGTACCCGCCCGCTCGCGGAACCGGATGCGGTGTGTTCGATGTCGTGTCATGCCGTGGACACAGCCAAGCCGAGACCCGACTCATGCCTCCCCTGGGCGGCCTCCGCACTGTTCGGAGCTGCTGTCGGCTGCGGCGCCTGGTCTCTGACCGTCTGGGCACGCGCGTACTGTGACGCGGGCTACGACGCCGGCGGACGCTTCGAACTCAACTTCCTGCTTCCTCTCGTAGTGGGAGCCGAAGCACTCGTCGGGCTTGTGGCGTGGGCCTTTGGCCAACGCATGGTGCTCCACTCGCGGACAGTGGTTCGTGTCTCGCTGTCGACGGTGCTGGTGGTTGTTGCGACGGTGGGGTTGGCGTGGTGGCTCTTCGCGAGCCGAGGGACGCTGGACGGCTATCCAGGCGACTCCGGCCTCTGCCCTGCGAGCAACGTCCCTCCACAGTGGCCTGGCTGGATTCCTGCCTGATCGGCCACAACTGGAGTCCGGTGGCCCTGGCCTCCCCGAACTGCCCGACGCCGGCTGAGCTTTCTCGCCGAGAACTTCGACACGTATTCGACACGGCCACCCGCGAAAACCCGGTGACAGCCGGACAGCCCCGGAACCTTCCCCATGATCGTCGGGGGAGTGTCCGGGGCTGTGGCGTACGAGTGAAACCCGATCTGACCAGCAAAAAGGCCCTCCCGAAGGAGAGCTGAGACTTGCGCCCCCGGCAGGACTCGAACCTGCGGCCAAGCGCTTAGAAGGCGCCTGCTCTATCCACTGAGCTACGGGGGCCGGGTGTGGTGGCCTCGGTCAGGGTGGGCCCTGGTGTGGGCCGGTCCCTGACGTTGCCGGGGACAAGGATAGGGCTCCCGGGTCCTTGTCCTGGTTGCTTCACCTCCGTGGCTCAATGTGGAGGTTCAGTGAAGCGGTCCTGATAATCGCAGGCAGGTACGAATCGTGCACCGCTTTTGCCTTCTCGCGCATCGGGTGTTGTGCACTCGTTATGCCTGGACTACGCCTACGTCCTAGTCGTCCCTTCCGTCCCTTGTGTTCCGTCGGCGCGCAGGTGTGCCCATATGCTTCAGAATTCCCCTAAAATTGGGCATTCTTCACATGTGGTGACCTTGGACGTACGGCCTCAGCTGCTCGACGCACTCTCCGCCCTGCGCGACCGTGTCGCTGCCGCACGCTTCCCGCTGCCCCTGCCCGGGGCTCCACGCGCGCGTGCCAACCGCGACGAACTGCTCGCGCAACTCGACGACTACTTGGTGCCCCGCCTGAGAGAACCTGAAGCGCCCTTGCTCGCCGTTGTGGGCGGGTCCACCGGGGCCGGCAAGTCGACCCTCGTCAACTCCCTTGTGGGGCGCCGGGTCAGCGAGGCCGGCGTACTGCGGCCCACAACCCGGACGCCGGTACTGGTCTGCCATCCCGAGGATCATCACTGGTTCAGCGGGATGCGCGTACTGCCCGACCTCACGCGCGTGTGGGTGCCCCCACAGGAGCCGGGACAGGACCCCGGCGACGATCTGCTGCTCCCCGGCGAGGACGGGGCACGGGTCCTGCGCGTCGAGACCGCCGAGAGCCTGCCGCGCGGGCTCGCCCTCCTCGACGCCCCCGACGTCGACTCCCTCATCGCCGACAACCGCGTCCTCGCCGCCGAACTGATCTGCGCCGCGGACATCTGGATCATGGTCACCACGGCCGCGCGATACGCCGACGCCGTCCCCTGGCACCTCCTGCGCACCGCCAAGGACTACCAGGCCTCCCTCGTCACCGTCCTCGACCGGGTGCCCCACCAGGTGGTGTCCGAGGTGTCCCGGCAGTACGGCGCCCTCCTCACCAAGGCGGGCCTCGGTGACGTACCGCGCTTCACCGTGCCCGAACTGCCCGAGTCCGCCTGGGGCGGTGGGCTTCTTCCGGCCACCGCGGTGGCGCCGCTGCGCGCCTGGCTCGCCCAGCAGGCGCAGGACCCGGCCAGCCGCCAACAGGCCATGGCCCGTACGGCGTACGGCGTCCTCGACTCCCTCAAGTCCCGCATGCCCGAGCTGGCCGGCGCCGCCGCCGCGCAGTACTCGGCCGCCCTACGGCTCACCGCGGCCGTCGACGGGGCCTACGACAGCGAGCACGCGCGCGTACGGGGGCGGTTGCAGGCCGGCGCAGTCCTCGCCGGGGATGCGCTGAAGCGGTGGCGTGCCTTCCCGCTGGACTGTTCAGCGGGCGAACTCCTCGACGCTCTGGTGGAGAGCCTCTGCGCGCTCCTGCTCTGCTCCGTCACCGCCGCCGACGAACGCGTCGACGACTCCTGGCGCCGCGAACCCGCTGCGGACGCCCCGGGCCTGACGGGCCGCGACCCGTCCCAGGAGAGCGTCGAACACCGCATCGGCATGGCCGTACGCCGGTGGCGGCGCGAGCTGGAGGAGTACGCAGAGGAGGAGCTGCGCGACCTCGACCGGAGCACCGCCACGGACGTCGAGGTGGTCGCCGCGCTCGTCGCCACCGCTCTGCTGGGCGGCCGACGCGCCCGGTCCGCGGGCGAGGGGCTCGCCGAACGTATCGGCGCCCACGGCGCCCTGCGACTGCGCGACCGGGGCGGACGGCTGCTTGTCGAACACCTGGACCGGGTCATGCACACCGAACGCGAGCGCCGTCTTGCCCCGCTCGACGCCCTTGACGTCCATCCGGAGCCCCAGGCCGAACTCATCGCCGCGCTGTCCGTACTGCAGAAGGAGAGGTGACCGCGGTGACCGCCGTCACTGACCACGACCACCACGACGCCTCGGCCGAAAACGTGCCCCCAGGGGAGGGTCTTTCCGACGGCGACAGAGCCGAGGAGAAGAACGAGAACGAGAACGAGAAGGACGAGAAGGAGAAGGAGAAGGAGGAGGAGAGGGACGAGCGGACAGAGGGCGAGGAGAAGGGCACCGCAGGCGAGGCGCCCGAAACCGACGCTCCCGGGAAGGCCTCTTCCGCCGACGTCGACATCGATGCGGGTGCAGGTGCAGACGGCCCCGCGCGCGTGGTGGGCGACGCTGACTCCGGCGTCCCTTCCACCCGTAAGGGCACCACTAAAGACACCACCAAGGACACCCGTACCGACCTCCGTACAGACCCCCGTACGGAATCCGAGTCCTCCGGCGCCTGGGACGACGGTCTGATCGCGCGCCGTGTGTCCGAGACCGACCCTCCCGCGCGCGAGACGGTCGTCGAGACCCGGGTCTCCAGCAGCGTCCCGCAGCCCGTGATGCCCCTGGCGTACGACGGGCCGCTGCGCTCGCGGCTCGACGCGCTCCGTGAGCTCGTGGGGTTGTCCCGTACCCGGCTGGACAGCAGAACGCTCGCTGAGGCCGGCCGGGTCCTCGACGAGGCGGCGGCCCGGCGCAGGCTCTCCGGGCAGCACACCGTCGTCGCGATCGCGGGCGCCACCGGCAGCGGCAAGTCGCAGCTGTTCAACGCCCTCGCCGGGGTGGCCATTTCGGAGACCGGGGTACGCCGGCCGACCACCGCCATGCCCATCGCGTGCAGTTGGAGCGACGGCGCGGCGACCCTCATCGACCGGCTCGGTATTCCGGGACGGCTGCGCCGGCGCCCCTTGCAGAGCGCGGAGGCCGAGGCGCAGCTGCGCGGCCTGGTCCTGGTCGACCTGCCCGACCACGACTCGGCGGCCGTTCAGCACCGCGAACAGGTGGACCGCGTACTGGCACTGGTCGACGCGGTCATCTGGGTCGTCGATCCGGAGAAGTACGCGGACGCCGTCCTCCACGAGCGCTATCTGCGGCCCATGGCCGGGCACGCGGAGGTCATGTTCGTCGTCCTCAACCAGGTGGACCGCCTCCCCGGGGAGGCCGCCGACCAGGTCCTCGACGACCTGCGGCGACTGCTCGACGAGGACGGCATCGCCCTGGGGGAGTACGGCGAACCGGGCGCCACCGTACTGGCGCTGTCCGCGCTCACCGGGGACGGCGTCGGCGAACTGCGCGAGGCGCTCGGGCAGTTCGTGGGCGAGCGCGGTGCCGCGGCACGCCGGATCTCGGCCGACCTGGACGCCGCCGCGTGGCAGTTGCGGCCCGTCTACGCCACCGGAAGGCGCGCCGGACTGAGCGAACGGGCCCGGGACGAGTTCTCCGACCGGCTCGCAGACGCGGTTGGCGCCACCGCCGCGGGCCAGGCCGCCGAGCGCGTCTGGCTGCGCAACGCCAACCGGGCCTGTGGCACCCCGTGGCTGCGGTTGTGGCGTTGGTGCCAGGACCGGCGCGAATCCTCCACCGGCCGCTTCGCCGTGGGCGAGCAACCGGACGAGGAGGCCACGGCCCGCCAGCGGGTCGAGCAGGCGGTGCGTACGGTCGCGGAGCGGGCGTCGGCCGGACTGCCCGCGCCGTGGGCGCTGGCGGTGCGTGAGGCGGCCGTACGGGGCGCCCAGGGCCTGCCCGAGGCGCTGGACGAGCTGGCGACACGCGCCGGGACGCCCTCGGGACGGCCGCCCCGGCCGGGCTGGTGGCCGGTCGCGGTGCTGGCTCAGGCATCCATGACGATCCTTCAGATCGTCGGCGGGCTGTGGCTGGTGGCCCAGATCGTCGGGGTCATGGCACCGAACCTGGGCGTCCCGGTGCTGCTGATGTCGGTGGGCATCGTCGGCGGTCCGGGCGTGGAGTGGAGCTGCCGACTGGCGGCGCGCGGACCGGCCCGCCGGTACGGCCTGGAGGCGGAACGGCGGCTGCGGGAAGCGGCGGCCGGCTGCGGCCGGGCCCGGGTACTGGATCCGGTGGCGGCGGAGCTCCTGCGGTACCGCGAGGTACGGGAGCAGTACGGGCGGGTCACGGGGGCTCGGGCGGTGGTGGGCTGAGCGCGGGGGAACCGGGGTCGGGCATCGTCGGGTTCGTGGCTGCGTGGCTGCGTGTACGCGCGTTCGGCCGAGGAAGGCGGGAAACCGGCAGGTCATCGGGACGATTCCCGGAGGAGTGACATGAGGAGGAGACGTGGGTACCTCGGACGGGTGACGGAGTTTTCCACAACCGGCCGGTAGTCCACAGGGCTCAGCGGGCTCGGACCGGCGGATGCATTCTGGCTTCGCGGCGATCACGACGGACGCGATCGGCGCGCGGCGGTGACCGGAGAAGTTCTCGTGGTTGGGGAGGTTCTCGCGATCACCGTGTCGGAGGCAGCCGTACGGGACGGGCCCGTACGGGTATCCGCCCGGCGCGAGTGCGCCGGGACCGGGAGGGGTGGTTGGCGTGAACGAGACGATGGTGTGCACGGTGGGCAACGTGGCGACGCAGCCGGTGTACCGCGACCTGGCGTCGGGGGCGTCGGCGAGGTTCCGGCTCGCGGTGACCTCGCGCTACTGGGACCGCGAGAAGAACGCATGGACGGACGGGCACACCAATTTCTTCACGGTGTGGGCGAATCGAGCGCTCGCGACGAATGTCGGGGCATCGCTGTCGTTGGGTGAACCGGTCATCGTGCAGGGCCGGTTGAAGGTGCGCACGGAGATGCGGGACGGGCAGAGTTGGACGTCGGCGGAGATCGACGCCGTGGCGATCGGCCACGACCTCGCGCGGGGTACGTCGGCCTTCCGGCGCTCCGCCGGCCCGGTCAAGGGCGAGGCCGCGGCACCGCCCCGTCCCGAGCCCAGTTGGGAGACGCCGATCGCCGACGAGGGCGGCGTCGGGGCGCAACAGCGGCGGGAGCCCGCGGCGGTGACGTGACGTCACGCGGCGCGGTGGGCGCGGGCGCCGACCGAACTGAGGCTTATCGGTGGACTGACCTGCATACGGATGATCTTGGCGATAACAATTCCGAGTCGGATCGGTTATCCGATGACAGGACTGGGAAGTGCGGTACGCCACGTCCCTAGGATGCCGGGCATAGCTCACGGGGCTTCTGATGCTGCTGGTGGGACCGCACCCCCCACGTCAACGAGTCCTGCTCGAAGGGGAATTCTGTGTTTTCTTCGTTCTCCGCGCTGTCCTGGCGCGGGCGAGCGGCGGCGGCCCGGCTCGCCGCCGCGACGATGGTGTCCGGTCTCGCCGTCACCGGCGCGCTGGTCACCGCCGGTACGGCCGTCGCGGACGCGACTCCGCAGCAGCAGGGCGGGGCGACCGCCACCATAGGCGGGCTGAAGACGTACGGCGCGGCCGTCGTCCATGGGGACGACGGGGACGAGCAGGTGTCCGCGGGTCTGTTCGAGATGTCCGTCGACAACGGCGGCATGCTGCAGACGTACTGCGTCGACCTCCACAACCCGACGCAGAAGGACGCCAAGTACCAGGAGACCTCCTGGAGCGGCACCTCCCTGGGCGGCAACAAGGACGCCGGCCGGATCCGCTGGATCCTGCAGAACTCCTATCCGCAGGTGAACGACCTCGCGGCGCTGGCGGCCCGGGCGGGGGCGGCCGGCCTCACCGAGCAGGACGCGGCGGCCGGCACCCAGGTGGCCATCTGGCGCTACTCGGACGGCGCGGACGTGGACGCCGTGGACCCGCGGGCAGAGAAGCTCGCGGACTACCTGGAGAAGAGCGCGCAGAACCTCGCAGAGCCCGACGCTTCACTCACCCTCGACCCGCCCGCGGTCTCCGGCCACCCCGGTGAGCGGCTCGGGCCGGTCACGGTGCACACGGACGCGGACAGCGTCACGGTGATACCGCCCGCCGACGCGGCGACGAGCGGGGTGCGGGTCGTCGACCAGGACGGCGAGGCCGTCACGTCCGCGGTCGACGGCGGCCAGGTGTTCTTCGAGGTGCCCGAGGACGCGCTGGACGGTTCGGCCGCGCTGAGCGTCCAGGCCTCGACCAGCGTGCCGGTCGGCCGCGCCTTCACCTCCGACAGCAGAAGCCAGACCCAGATCCTCGCCGGCTCCAGCGAGTCCACGGTCTCCGCGACGGCGACCGCGAACTGGGCGGTCACGGGCGCCGTCCCCGCACTGTCGGCGCGGAAGAACTGCGCCGAGAACGGCGTGGACATCACGGCCACCAACAAGGGCGACGAGGCGTTCACCTTCCAGTTGATGGGCTTCGAACACACCATCAAGGCCGGGGAGTCGAGGACGGTCACGATTCCCTTGCAGGAGGACCAGCCGTACGACTTCACGATTCTGGGGCCGAACGGCTTCGAGCAGCGGTTCGCGGGTGTCCTCGACTGCGAGACCCAGGGCAGTGCGGGCGGCGACGAGGTCCAGACCCTCAGCGAGCCCAGCCCGGCCCTGGCGGGCGGCACCCCCGCCGCCGGCGTCAATCTGGCCGAGACCGGCAGTTCCAGCGCGACGCCGATGATCGCGGGCGTAGCGATCCTCCTGCTGGTGATCGGCGGAGGCGTAGTGCTCCTCGTCGGCAAGAAGGAGCCGCGCAGGGCAGATGCTCGTAAGTGAGCACGGACGACATCGCATCTTGACAACTCAACAGTGTGTGACCGCACGGTGACCCACTGAACCACGCGGCCCCGCCCCGCCTCCCAGGCGCCAGGGGCCGCTGACGTACTCGTTTCCCCCCAAGGGTTGCAGTCAGGCAAGATGGGCTGTATCCCACCACTGCCAGATTTCAAGCTGCCGGACGGTTTCTCTTGGCTGAGTACATTTACACCATGCGCAAGACGCGCAAGGCGCACGGCGACAAGGTCATCCTTGACGACGTGACGCTGAGCTTCCTGCCGGGCGCGAAGATCGGTGTGGTCGGCCCGAACGGTGCCGGTAAGTCCACCGTTCTCAAGATCATGGCGGGCCTTGAGCAGCCGTCCAACGGCGACGCCTTCCTGTCGCCCGGCTACAGCGTCGGCATCCTCATGCAGGAGCCGAAGCTCGACGAGTCCAAGACGGTCCTGGAGAACGTCCAGGACGGCGCAGCCGAGATCATGGGCAAGCTCAACCGCTTCAACGAGGTCGCCGAGCTGATGGCGACCGACTACTCGGACGCGCTCCTCGACGAGATGGGCAAGCTCCAGGAAGACCTGGACCACGCCAACGCCTGGGATCTCGACGGGCAGCTGGAGCAGGCCATGGACGCGCTGGGCTGCCCGCCCGGCGACTGGCCGGTCGTCAACCTCTCCGGTGGTGAGAAGCGCCGCGTCGCACTCTGCAAGCTGCTGATCGAGGCTCCGGACCTGCTTCTCCTCGACGAGCCCACCAACCATCTCGACGCCGAGTCGGTGAACTGGCTGGAGCAGCACCTCTCGAAGTACGCGGGCGCCGTCGTCGCCGTCACTCACGACAGGTACTTCCTGAACAACGTCGCCGAGTGGATCCTCGAACTGGACCGCGGCCGCGCGATTCCCTACGAGGGCAACTACTCCACGTACCTCGAGAAGAAGTCCACCCGCCTCAAGGTCGAGGGCCGCAAGGACGAGAAGCGGCAGAAGCGGCTCAAGGAAGAGCTGGAGTGGGTCCGGTCCAACGCCAAGGGCCGGCAGACCAAGTCCAAGGCGCGCCTCGCCCGTTACGAGGAGATGGCAGCCGAGGCCGACAAGATGCGGAAGCTGGACTTCGAGGAGATCCAGATCCCGCCGGGCCCGCGTCTGGGCTCCATCGTCGTCGAGGTCAACAACCTCTCCAAGGCCTTCGGTGACAAGGTCCTCATCGACGACCTGTCCTTCACCCTGCCGCGCAACGGCATCGTGGGCGTCATCGGCCCGAACGGCGCGGGCAAGACCACGCTGTTCAAGATGATCCAGGGCCTTGAGACCCCCGACTCCGGTGCGATCAAGGTCGGCGACACCGTCAAGATCAGCTACGTCGACCAGAGCCGCGCCAACATCGACCCCAAGAAGACGCTGTGGGCCGTCGTCTCCGACGAGCTCGACTACATCAACGTCGGTCAGGTCGAGATGCCGTCGCGTGCCTATGTGTCCGCCTTCGGCTTCAAGGGGCCGGACCAGCAGAAGCCGGCAGGCGTCCTCTCCGGTGGTGAGCGCAACCGCCTGAACCTGGCGCTGACCCTCAAGGAGGGCGGCAACCTGCTGCTCCTCGACGAGCCCACCAACGACCTCGACGTGGAGACCCTGTCCTCGCTCGAGAACGCGCTGCTCGAGTTCCCCGGTGCGGCCGTGGTCATCTCCCACGACCGCTGGTTCCTGGACCGGGTCGCGACGCACATCCTCGCGTACGAGGGCGAGTCGAAGTGGTACTGGTTCGAGGGCAACTTCGAGTCGTACGAGAAGAACAAGATCGAGCGGCTGGGTGCGGATGCTGCTCGTCCGCACCGCGCCACCTACAAGAAGCTGACCCGGGGCTGATCGATCTTGCGGCATATCTACCGCTGCCCGCTGCGCTGGGCGGACATGGACGCGTACGGCCACGTCAACAACGTGGTCTTCCTCCGGTATCTGGAGGAAGCCCGTATCGACTTCCTGTTCCGCCCGGACAAGGATTTCCAGCAGGGGTCAGTGGTGGCACGCCATGAGATCGACTACAAACGGCAGTTGGTCCACCGGCACACGCCCGTGGACATCGAGTTGTGGGTCACGGAGATAAGAGCGGCGTCCTTCACGCTCACCTACGAGGTCAAGGACCCGGACCAGGTGTATGTCCAGGCGTCGACAGTCGTCGTGCCGTTCGACTTCGCGACACAGCGCCCGCGCCGCATCACCTCCGAGGAACGGGAGTTCCTGACGGAGTACATGGACGCGGGCGCGGACGAGGACGAGAAAGTGGACGAAGAGGGCGGGGCCGTCGCCGCATGACGGTCCTGCATCTCGCCGAGGAGGGGGAGGCGGCCGACCTCGCCGCCTTCCTCGCCAGGCTGCTCCACTACGACCGTGGGGCAGCGGTCCGCCTCCAGGCGGCCGGTACAGCGCTCGCCGTGTTCGGGCGGCCGCCGTCCTTCGAGGTCCTCGCGATCCGCGCGGCCCGGCTCGCCAAGCCCTACGAGAACGGCCTGGACGTCGCCCTCGACGCCACGGTGTCGGCCGGCGAGCTGCTGGAGACGGTGGACGAGTCGGCCGCCACCCTCACCGTCCCCGGCGCGGTGACCGGTCCGCCCTGGGCCGGGGTGCTGCCTCCGCGCGGCGGCTGGCGGCCTGAGGCCGGCCTGCCGGCACCGGACGCGCTGCGCGCCATGGTCGCCGCAGCGGTAGCCGAATTCCGGTCCCGTACGCAGGAGTTGACGCCCGAGCTGCGTACCCGCGCCGAACTCGACCGGATCGGACGGGAGATCTGGAGCCGGACGGTGGGGGACACCCACCTGCCGGTACGGGCCGTGCACGCGGCACAGTCCCTGGGCTTCCTGCGGCCGGCACAGGGCCCCGGGGCGTCCGGTGAGGCGCCGCTCGCGCTGGTCTCGTCGGGGCCCTGGCTGCGGCTGCGCACGGAGTTCGGCTCGATCGCCGTACGCAGGACTGGACTCGGGGCGCTGGACGTCAGCGTCCGCTGAGAGCCGCTCAGCCCTCGGTGTTCACCATCGAGGCGGCCGCGTACGTCAGGTAGTTCCACAGCGTCCGCTCGTGCTCCTCGGAGAGGCCGAGCTCCTCGACGGCGACCCGCATGTGCTTCAGCCACGCGTCGTGTGCGGCCCGGTCGACGGCGAAGGGGGCGTGGCGCATCCGCAGCCTGGGGTGGCCGCGGTTCTCGCTGTACGTCGTGGGGCCGCCCCAGTACTGGATCAGGAACAGCGTGAACCGGTCCTCGGCCGGACCCAGGTCCTCCTCCGGATACATGGGCCGCAGCAGCGGGTCCTCGGCGACACCCTCGTAGAACCGGTGCACGAGGCGCCGGAAGGTCTCCTCGCCGCCGACCTGCTCGTAGAAGGTCTGCTCCTGAAGCGTGCCGCGCGGAATCTCGTTCACGTCGGTTAGGCCTCGCAAATGTCGCTCTGGTCGGCCCCAGGCACTTTCTGCCGGGGGTCCGGGGTTGTCCCCCGGAAGATGCAGCACCTCTCCATGGTCTCAGACGAGGGGACCGAGGACTCAAGGCCTAGGACCAACCCGTCCGGGCCGCGCACCGAACGTCCGGTTCCGGGTGGGCCGGTTTCGGCGCTCGCGTCACGGCGTCGGGCGCAGGACAGTGGACGTATGAGCGCGCACGCTGTCCACGAGGGCAGGGACGACGACCTCGACGATCTCGCCGCCTCGGCGCGGGCGGAGCTCCTGCGGGTGATCGAGGCGAGCGGGGCCTGGGACCGTGACCCGGTCTGGCGGGAGGCGTTCGAGGCGGTGCCGCGGCATCTGTTCGTGCCGTACTACTACGCCGGTGCCGTGTCCGGCCGACAGCGGCTGTGGGGCGGGAGTCCCGACCCGCGCACGCGGGAGCGCTGGATGCGTGGCGCCTACACGGATGCGCCGCTCGCGACCCGGGTGCGCGACGGCGAACTGGTCTCCTCCAGCAGTCAGCCCTCGCTCATGGCCATGATGCTCGCCGAACTGCGGGTCGAGGACGGGCACAACGTGCTGGAGATCGGCGCCGGTACGGGGTACAACGCGGCGCTGCTCGCCCACCGCCTCGGGGACGCGCTCGTCACGACGGTGGATCTCGACCCGGAGATCACCGAGTCGGCCCGCCGGCATCTGGCCGCCGCCGGACACCGTCCGGTCGTCGTCACCGGCGACGGTGCCCGCGGAGTGCCCGAGCGCGGCCCCTTCGACCGGATCATCGCGACCTGCACGCTCACCTCGGTCCCACGCGCGTGGCTCGCCCAGTGCCGCCCCGGCGCCCGCATCCTGACGCCGTTCGCCACCGGCCTGGCCGCCCTCACGGTTCTCGACGCCGAGCACGCCGAGGGCCGTTTCCTGCACACGTCCGCCTATTTCGTGCCGCTGCGGGGGGAGGGCCGGCCGGAGCCCGCCGTCCCGCACCTGGGCGCACTCCCGGCCCGGGCGCGCGAGCACGAGCTGTTCCGGTTCCTGCTGACGCTCACCCGGGGCAGCCTGGACCCGCATGAGGCGTACGCGCTGTGGGAGCGCGAGGACCGACCCGTACGGGAGCGCTACGGGATCACCGTCAGCGGTGACCGGGAGTGGGCCTGGCTCGACGAACCCACAGGTCCGTACGCCTGGCCCCTCCCCGTCTGACGGCCCTGTCCGCGGCCTGGCCGCGTCCTGTCCCGCCTATCCCCGGCGGATCGTGATCGTCGTCCACGCGCCCACGTGCACCCGGTCGCCGTCCTGCAGCGGTACGGGGACGAAGGGCTGGATCGGCTCCTCGGAGTTGTTGACCGTCGTACCGTTCGTCGAGTTCTGGTCGACGATCGCCCAGCTGCCGTCGGGCTGCTGGACCAGCACCGCGTGCTGGTGCGAGACGCCCGGGTCCTCCGGCGGTACCGCCAGGTCGATGTCGGGAGACTCGCCCGTGGAGTGACGGCGGCGACCGATCGTGATCTGGTTGCCGGTGAGCGGACGCCGCTGCTCCGGCGAGTACGCGGGCAGGTTCAGGCCCGCGGCCTCGGGGCCGGAGCGCTGCATCATCGCCATGAAGTACTCGCGGTCCGGGCCGATCGTCGCGGACCAGGACAGCGGCTGCTGCTGACCGTAGCCACCGCCGGGCGCGGGTGGGGCCTGGGTCGAGCCGGGCTGCGGATAGCCGTAGCCGCCGCCCTGCTGCGGGGCGGACGGTCCGCCGGGGCCGCCGGAGGGCGGGGAGATCACCCAGTCGTCGTCACCGCCGCCGTAGCCGCCGGGACCGGTCTGCGGACCACCGGGGCGGCCCGTCTCCTGGGGGAACGCGGACGGGAAGGGCGGGCCGGACGGCTGGAACGCCTGCGGAGCGCCACCGGACGCGCGGTGGCCGCCGGGCGGCTGGTAGCCCTGGGGCCCGCCGGACGTGGGGGGCGGACCCGACTGCGGGTATCCCTGCGATCCACCGGGCCCGCTGGGCGGGTAACCCTGCGGCCCGCCGGCGGACGTACCACCAGGTCCAGCAGGTCCACCAGGTCCGCTGGGGCCACCGGGTGCACCCGGGGTGGGTCCCGGCGGCGGGGGGACCGGGCGCGACGGGTCGCTGCCGAAGGGCGGGATCGGTTCGGCGGGACGGTTGATCTGTGACGGGCGCGAGCTCTGGTAGTCGTAACCGTCACCACCACCACCGTAGGACGGGCCGGGCGGCGGCGGGGACGGGAACCGCTGGCCGGGGCCCGCGCCACCGGGACCCGCGCCGTACCCCTGACCCTGACCGGGTCCGGGCGCGGGCGGGCGCGGGGCGGCCGGGGTGTACGAGGTCGCCGTGTTCGTCAGGAAGTTCCACCGGCACTCCTCGCAGAACGGAGCGCCCCCCTCACGCGGGGTGCGGCACTGCGGGCACAGCTCCTGCTCGGCGTCCGGAACCGCCGACAGGTGCGAGCGGCTGCCGGGCGCGCCGGTGGCGGAACCCGGCGGCGGATAGCCGTAACCGGGCGCCGGGGGTGGCGGCGGGGGCGGGGGCACGGCACCGGCCATGCGGTGACCGCAGACCTCGCACCAGTCGTCGGAACCCGACTGGTGTCCGTTCGGGCAGGTCGGCATGTCGGCGCTTCCCCCTCTCCTCTTCGCTACGTTTTGTGTATCTACTTCTTTACACGAACAGTCTTTGTGGACCGTGTCTCGAGCGTCATCTCGTCGGCCTCTTCGACCTTCGCCTTCAGTCGCACAGTACCTGCCGCGGCGTCGACCACGTCCACCACCTTCGCAAGCAGTTTCGCAGTATCCGCGTTTCCGGAGGCGCTGGCGAGCTGAACGGCCCGTCCCAGCTTGGCCGTTGCGCCGTCGACATCACCCGCTTTGCGGGCGTCCAGACCCTGCTGGATGACTTGTGCCAGTTCCGCCTGACCTGTGTAGTGCGCGACCTGTGGGTTGATCGACGTCGAGGCCGCCATGTCGTCGGTCCACACGGCCCGTACGAGGCCCTGCGCGCCGAGGTTCTGGGCGCTGCCGTCGGGCTGCGGGATCACCAGGGAGACACGGGCGGCCAGCATCTCCTGGCCCAGGCCGGCGGAGGGCACCTCGACGCACACGTGGTAGTCGCGCGACTCGTCCCCCCAGGAACCGGTGGGGTAGTCACCGGCGCGCGGTCCAGCCTCGATGCGGCGGTCGGTCAGCTCGGCGACGGTGGGCGCGACCTGCTTGACGAACTTGATCTCCGTACCGACCGGGGTCCACAGCCGCAGGGCGACATCCGCGACCTCCTTCCCCATGGCCGTCTCCATCATCTGCGTGAAGTCGGCGGAGAGGCCGGCCGGATCGGCGACGATGTCGGCGGTGCCCAGCAGCGCGGAGGCGATGGCGGTGACCTCCTTGACCTCCCAGTCGGTGCCCACGCCCCGCGCGTCGCAGGTGAAGCGGCCGGCGCAGGAGTCCAGGGCCGCCTTCAGGTCCTCCGGCGACTCGTGCTCGTTGCGGCCGTCGGTGAGCAGGATGCCGTGCCGGATGGCGACCTCGGACGAGGACAGCAGACGGTCGGCGAGGCGCAGCCAGGTGCCGATGGCCGTGCCGCCGCCCGCGCTCAGCCGGCGCAGCGCCTGCTTGGCCTGCTCGCGGGTGGTCGCGTCGGCGACCGCGAGCCGCCCACCGCCCGGATAGACCTCCCTGGCGACGTGTGTGCCGTCGATCACCGTGAAGTGCACCCCGTCGCGCACGGCGTCGATCGCGGCGGCCGTCGCCTCCCGGGCGCCCCGCATCTTGGTCGGCGGGTAGTCCATCGAGCCGGAACAGTCGACCATGATCGCCACGGCCGCGTCCGGGCCCTGGCCCGGTGAGTAGAGGTGCGGCGCCGAGACACCGGTGCCGACCGTGCCACCGCCGGTCGCGGTGACCGTCACGATCGCGCTGACCTCACGGCCGCCGTCGGGCAGATACTCGTTCTGGTAGACGTCGACCGAGAACTGCGGCACGTTCGACTTCGAGAAATTGGCCATGCGTGCTTCGCTCCCCCTCGAGAACCCCACATCCGTGGAGCAGTGACTGTATGCGGACCAGTCCCCTCCGGTCCTGCTGCGGACACCCCCGTGTCAGTGCCCTCAGGCGGATCCTGCCCCCGGCGGCGGGGCGGGGAACGGCACGACGGCCACTGTTACGTTGTCGTGGCCCCCGCCGTCCAGGGCGTGGCCGACCAGGACCCGGGCGGCGTGCAGCGGGCGTGAGGCGGCGTCCGGCGGGAGAACCTCGGCCAGCTCGTCCGCGGCCTCCGCGTAGTTCCACAGCCCGTCCGTGCACACCACGACCACACCCGGCCGGTCCGGCTTGAAGGACGCGGTGTGCGGCTCCAGCTCGTACGCGTCCGCGCCGAGCCAGCCCGTGATGGCGTGGGCGCGCTCGTCGGCGTACGCCTCCGCCTCGTTCATCAGGCCCGCGGCGACCATCTGCGCGGCCCACGAGTCGTCCTCGGTGAGCCGGGCCGGGGCGGTGGAGCGGTCCAGCGGGACCCAGTAGGCGCGGCTGTCGCCGACCCAGCCGACGACCAGCAGGGTCGGGGTGACGACGGAGCCCACCAGCGTGCAGGCCGGGGAGTTCTGGTGCGGGGCGTGCTCGCGGGCACCGCCGGACTCGTCCGCCAGCGCGTTCACGGCGTGCGAGGCGGCGATGATCGCGTCGTGCATCGCCTGCTGCGGGTGGGTGCCCAGGGGCAGGGCCGCCATCAGGGAGTCGCCGGCCGCCCGGGACGCGGCCAGCGAGGCCTCGTCGGGGCGGGTCGCCGAGGAGACGCCGTCGCAGACGATCGCGACCAGCGCGGGCGCGCGGTCGGGCAGCGTGGTGTGGGAGATCGCGTACGCGTCCTCGTTGCGATGGTGGCGCAGGCCCCGGTCGGTGACCGCGGCGAGCGGGCCGACCTCGTCCTCCATGTGGTCGCGCTCGCGCGGCTGCGCATGTCCGCAGTTCTCGCAGTAGCCGTCGGTGTCGACCCGGCCCGCCCGGCAGGCCACGCACACCTTGGTGCCGGCCGGGGGCGTCGAGGCCTCGGCCGGGCGCGGGGCGGGCGCCTGGAGCGGGTACTCGTCGGGCTCGCCGCCGGCGGGCCGGTCGAACCGTACGCCCGTGGCCGGGGAGACCGGTGATCCCGTGGGCGGCAGCCCGGGCACCGGCGGGAGCACGGTCCCGCCCGAGTCGGTGCCCGGCAGGTCGGTGGCCAGGTGAACGGGCGCCGGGATGCCGGAGCTGCTGGTCTCGGGAGCATGCGGCCAGTCCACGGAAGCGGCCTCCGGAGGCGGGTGCGGCGCGGACACGAGGGCGCCGCTCAGGGTGAGCGTCGGGGAGTCACCGGGACGCGGGGGCACGGCCGACAGGTCGTACCCGCACGCGCCGCAGAACCGGTCGCCCGAGTCGAGCGGCTCCTCGCAGCTCGGGCACCGGGACAGAGCCGTCGGCTGAGGCGGCTGGGGTGGCTGGGGCATCTGGGACATCAACTACACCCACGTCCGGGGGCGGTAACGGTTGGCGCGTTCCACCAGGTCGATCCTCTCCTCGCCGCCCTGCGCGAGCCGGGCCAGCGTCCGGTACGAGCGTTCCAGCCCGAAGCGCAGACCACGCTCGTCCAGGTCACTGCCGAGCAGCACCCGCCCCCCGACGGCAGGAGGGGCGGAACCCTGGCCATGGGAGAGTATCCAGTCCAGCGCGCAGCCGAGGACTTCCGCCGACAGCTGCTCCCGCCGGACCGCGTCCAGACCGTATCCGCCCAGAGCCTCCACCTGCCCGGCGGACGCGATCAGATCGTCCAGGAACGGTGCGTCGGCGGCGACGGCGGTCCGTTGCCGCAGCCGCGCCCGTACGGCGGCCACGCGGGCCGCCGTGTAGTGGATGGACGCCTCCGGAACCGACTCCAGCGTCGTCACGGCGCTCCGGCGGTCGCCCGCCGCCAACTGGACGCGGGCCAGACCGAACGCGGCGCTCACATAGCTGGGGTCGGTCGTCCACACCAGCCGGTAGTACTCGGCCGCGTTGTCGAGCTGCCCGAGTACCTCCGCGCACAGCCCGAGGGCCAGCTTGGGCGGACTCTCGCCCGGGAAGGCGTCGTAGATCGCGTCGAACGACAGCGCGGCGCCCTCGTGATCGCCCGTCACCAGCGCGGCCACGCCCCGGTACCAGACCACCCGCCAGTCGTCGGGCCGCTCCTCCTCCAGTCTGACCAGCGACTCCGTGGCGGTCGCGGCGTCCCCGTGCTCCAGCCGGGCCCGCACCTCGCGCAGCCGGGTCTCCGTCGACGGCGCCGGCACCACCGCGAGGGCCGCGATCAGCTCCCCGGCCGCCGAGGCCAACAGCCCCGCGAGGAAGCCCGCGTTGGGGTCGGTCGGGTCGACGCGCGGCACGGGCAGCGCGAGCGCGGCGGCACCGGCGTCGATGGCCTTGACGAGACGCGGGGTACCGGTGAGCGCCCTGGTGGCGGCACCGATGGCGGGAGCGGCCGGTGACGCGGACTTCTTCCGGGGCGTCTCCACGCGCGTGCCCAGTCGCGACACCTCGCCGTCCAGCGCGCCGAACAGCTCGGAGTCCGTGACCTTCACCTCAGGCCCGAACAGCGTCGACAGCGCGGGTCTGGCCCGCCCCGTCTGGAGCGACACGACCTCGCGCAGTACGCCCGTCAGCTGCTCGGACATCTCCTGCGCGGACGCGAACCGGCGGGCCGGGTCGGGATCGGTGGCGCGGACCAGTAGCCGGTAGAACGACTCGTACTGGCGGAAGACCTCGATGTGGTCGGGGTCCGGCAGGGAGTCCACGAACACGTTCGTGTAGCCCTGGAAGTCGAACGTCATGACGGCGAGCGTGCGCGCGACCGTGTACAGGTCGGACGCCACCGACGGGCCGACCTCCGCGACCTCCGGAGCCTGGTAGCCGATCGTGCCGTAGATGGCCGACTCGTCGTCGTCCATCCTGCGGACCGCGCCCATGTCGATCAGCTTCAGCTGGTCCTCGGTCTGGATCGCGTTGTCGACCTTGAAGTCGCAGTAGAGCAGGTTGCGGCTGTGCAGATGGCCGAGGGCTTCGAGCGCCTCGATGCCGTACGCGCACGCCTGCTCCACCGGCAGCGGGTCCCGCTTGCCGGCCGGGGTGCGGCGGTCGTTGGCGATCTCCTTCAGCGACTTGCCGCCGACGTACTCCATGACGATGTAGCCGTCGAGGGAGCCCGTGCGCTGGTCCAGGTGCTCCACGAAGTTGTAGATCCGCACGATGTTGGCGTGCTCGATCTCCGCGAGGAAGCGCCGCTCGGAGATCGCGGCGGCCATCGCGTCCTGGTCCCCGGTGTCCAGCAGGCCCTTGAGGACCACCCACCGGTCGGACACGGCCCGGTCCACGGCGAGGTAGACCCAGCCGAGGCCGCCGTGCGCCAGACAGCCCACCACCTCGTACTGGCCGTGCACGATGTCGTCGGCGGCCAGCTTCGGCACGAACGAGTACGGGTGCCCGCACTTCGTGCAGAACCCCTCCGTACGCCCCGGCCTGCCCTCGCCGCGCGCCCGCCCCACCGGCGCCCCGCAGTCGGAGCGCGAGCAGAACCGCTTGCGCTCGGGCACCTCCGGGTTGTCCAGCACCATCGCGCGCGGGTCGGGCCGCGGCACGCCCGGCACCTCGACCAGGCCCGCGCCGAGCCGGCCGCGCCCGGTGGACCCGGCGGTCGAGCCCGAGCTGCGCACCGACACCGAACGGCCCGTCGCCTTCCCCGACATGGACCGCGACAGGCGGCCGGAGACCGAGCGGCGGGACTGCGAGGAGCGGGACGTGCGGGAGGTACGGGCGGAGGCACGGGAGCTGCTGGAGGACGAACTGCCGCTCCCCGAGCCCCGCCTGCCGTTCCCGGCGACCCCGGTGGACGGTGAGCCCACCATGCCCCCGGCCGACACGACCGGTGCGAGGCCGCACATGTCGCAGTACAGCTCACCGCCGCCCATGTCCTCGTAACTGCCCTCGCAGTCGGGCCGCTGGCACTTCTGCTGTTCGGTCCCGGTCATCAGTGGTCCCCCCTCCGGTCACTGGGTCCGGCCTGGTCCGGCACCCGCGGGCCGCCGAAGTACTCGGCGGCGGCCTGCTGATAGCGCAGCACGGCCTGCTCCGCGACCCGCAGGTCGCAGGGCGCGCTCCACAGCATGCGGCGCGCCGCGTCGTACCGCTCGATCAGCAGCGGGTCCTCCGCGAAGCCGTGCCGGGCCACCTTCGCCTTGTACGCGTCGAGCCGGCCGCGCAGCTCCGCGCGGACCGCCAGCGGCTGTGTGACCGCCGTCAACGACTCGCGGGCGCGCATCAGTTCGTCCTCCGCCTTCGCCTCCAGCGACTCCAGGAGCGGCGACAGACGGTGCCACTGGGCGTGTCTGCGGTAGTCGGAGGCCATCGCCAACTGCTCCTGCAGCGCTGTGGGCGGGCCGCTGACGGCGGGCACCTCCGACGCGGCGATCTTCGCCAGCACCTCACCGCGCGCGCTGCGTGCCTCGGCGAGGGTGCGGTCCGCGCGGGACAGCACATCGCGCAGCTTCACGAGCCGCGCCTCCGCGTCCTGGCGGACCGTCAGCACGGCGTCGATCTCCCGGCGTACGTCCTCCAGGGCGCGCGCCTCACGGTCGTACACCGTGGTGTCCGGACGGCCGCCACCGGGCGCCGAACTGCCCTGCGCGGGCAGCCAGAACGCCAGCGGGTCGGAGATCACCTGCTCGCGCAGGGCGGTCAGGGTGCGTGTGATGCGCTCCAGGTCGTCGCCCGCCGGGTGCTCGCCGGGGCGTACGCCCACGGAGTGCGCCAGCTGGCGGGTGCGCTGCAGCTCGGCGGCCAGTAAATCTATCCGCGCGGGCAGGGCCGACCAGACCGCGTCGGAGGTGACGACCATGTCCAGCGAGGTCGCGTACAGCTCGTTCATCCGCTCCACCAGGGCGGCCAGCGAGAACTGGTGGCTGAGCTTCCCGGTGCCGTGCAGGGTGGGCGCGTTGGCCGTCGCCGTCGCGCTGCCCGCGACCGTGACGCACTCGCCGCGCAGCAGCTCGGTCAGCTCCACCAGGTCCTCGCGGCTGGACCAGCGGCGGCGCGAACGGATGTCACGGGCGGAGCGGTACGTGTCCGAGTACGCGTCGAAGTACGCCCACAGCAGCGTGATCGACGCGTCGACGGACGTCCAGCGCTCCTTGGTCGTGCCGGTGAGGTCGGCGCCTTCGAGGAGTCTGCGGCCCGCGTGGTCCTGGAGGGCGAGGAGCGAGGTCTCGATCGCCTCGTGCTCCGCGCCGAGCCGCGCCAGCGCACGGTCCACCTCGTCCCGGTCCATCACCGGCCCGGTGGCTCCCGTGACGCCCATCGATCACCTCGACTATTCGTGTGGTTGCTCGTTCGGTCGGCTCGTCGGTCGGTCTGTCGTTCTGTCGGTGGACGTCACTTGTAGTTGGGCACCGGCGGCTTCGCCGACTCCGACCTGCTGCCCAGTGTCGGCGACAGCCACTTGTCGTACGACGACTGCCAACCGCCGTCCTGGCGGTACTGCTCCAGTATGCGATTGACCCGTGCCGCCAGGTCGTTCGCGCCCTTCTTCACCGCCACGCCGTAGTAGTCGGTGGTGAACGTGTCGCCCTTCAGTTCCACTGTCGGATCCTGGGCCGCCTGGCTCGCGGCGAGCGCGCCGTCGGTCACCACGGCGTCCACCTGGCCGAGTTGGAGGCGGACGAGACAGTCGAGCTGGCTGGGGACGACCGTCGTGATGTCGGCGGAGGCGACCCCGGCCTTCTTCGCGGCCTTGTCCGCCGTCAGCTGTTCGAGCGCCGTGGAGCCCTCCGCCGAGCAGATCCGCTTGCCGGCCAGCGTCTTGTCGTACCCCGTGATGGTGGAGTTCTTGAGTGCGAGGACCTGTTGGCCGGTGAGGAAGTACGGGGCGGAGAAGGACACGTCGTCCAGGCGGGTACAGGTGATCGTCATCGTGCGGACGATCATGTCGACGCGGCCGTCCTTGATCGCCGGGATGCGCTGGTTGGTCGGGATGGCCTTGAACTTGACCGCGTCCTCGTCGCCGAGGATGTCCTTCGCGATCCGGTGGACCAGGTCGATGTCGAAGCCCTCCAGCTCCGCCGACCTGCCGCCGTTCGGATCGCGGTAGCCCCAGCGGTAGCTGTTCTGGTCGACTCCGACGATCAGCCGCGGGTCCTTGCGGGCCTTGATCGCCTCGATCGTCTTCCCGTCCAGCGGAGACGGCGCCGGGCTCTGGTCCTGAGGGTTCTTGCACTCCGCCGCGGCCTTCGCCTGAATGCCCTCGGCGACCCCCTGGCCACCTGTCGCCGGACCGCCGTCACCCTGCGACTGGGTCAGCGGGAGCAGCAGCGCGAAGGCCACCGCGAGGGCGCAGACGGCCGCCATGGCCCCCACGCCGCCCCAGCCCCGCAGCCCGGCCCGCAGAACCCGGAGACCGGTGCGCAGACTCCGCCGAAGCCCTTGTGCGTTCATCGTCACGCCCCCTCTCATCGCCCGAACTCCCTTGCCGCCGCACTCCCTTGTACCGCTTCGTACCGCGTCTGTACTGCTTGTGGCTCCTCGTACCGCATCAGCGGTACTCCGACAGTCTGCGTCCGATGCCGAGCACCGCTCCGGCCGCGCCCAGTACGGCGAGGGCCGCGGCGCCCACCGGGAGGCCCGTCATCGCGCCCCGGCCGTCCTCGGCCGCCTGCGTGAACTCCGACTGCTCATGCCCGATCGCCGTCTTCAGGGCCCGGTCGACGCTGTCGAAGCACTCGCCGGTCGGCTTGTCGCTCTTGTCCCCTATGACCCGGGCGAGCGCCTGCTGGAAGTCTCCCGACTCGTACGCCTTCTGCGCCTCGTCGTGGCGGGACTTCCACTCCTCCATACCGCCCACGGCCGACGTGACCGGCTTCTTGCCCGCCTGGTCGTCGGCGAGCTTCTCGGCCTGGGCCAGGCCCTTGCCGAGCGTGCTCATGTCGCCCTCGAAGTCGTGGTCGTACGCGTCGACGACCTCGCCGTCGCTCAGTTTGACCGTCTCCGCGCCGCGCGCCACCAGCGTCAGGTTCTCGTTGCCGCGTGCCTTGAGGGAGGCGATCCGGGCGTCGTGCAGCACGTTCAGTGAGCGGATGCCGTGGTCGTAGGAGTCGTTGAGCCCCGAGCGGGCGAAACTCTGCCCGGCGACCAGCCACAGCAGGACGATCGTCGCCGTGGCCGTCGCCGCCACCAGACCGTGGTTCAGCACCCGGTTCGTACGCCGGTAGTTGCGCCGCTGGGCCCAGACGAGGGCGCCGAGCACGGCGACGCCGAGGCCGATCGCCGCCCATGGGTACGAGGTCGCGTCCGCGTAGTCGGAGCGCAGCCGCTGGTTCTCCTTGGCGTAGAGCTTCTCCGCCTGCGGGAGCATCCTGTCCTGCATCGTCTCGTTCGCCAGGCGCAGGTACGAGCCGCCGACCGGGAAGCCGAGCCGGTTGTTGGCGCGGGCCCGCTCGATGTAGCCCGTGTACTCCGACAGCAGCTTGTTGAGATCGGCGATGGTCCTCGCGGACTCCGAGTCCGGCTCGGAGTTGGTCGCGGCGGCGGAGAGCTTCGCGGCGGCGTTGCGGATGTCCTCCTGATAACGCTGGCGGGAGGTCGCGGTCTCGGCACCGCCGGCCAGGAAGCCGCTGGAGGCGGCGGTGTTGGCGTCCGCGAGGGAGCTGTAGATGTCCGCGGCGGCCGAACTGAGGGGCTGGCTGTTGTGCAGCACGTCGTCCGCCGCGGACGAACGGTCGGCCATCTGCCAGGCGGTGACGGCACCGAACGCGACGACGAGCACGGCGAGCAGGGCGCCGATGATCCGCAGCCGCCCGGGCTCGGTGGTCGCGGCGGCCCGCAACTGGTCGAGGCCCTCCGCGAAGGCGGTGCGGCGCGGGGGCTGGGGGACCCCGGGAGCGGGACCCCTGCCCGGCTGCGAGGGGATGGCGGGCAGGCCCGCCACGCCGGGCGAGTCCGGCGAGTCGGGCGCCGGTGGTGCCGCGCTGCTCGTAGCTGTCACTGTGACCTCCCCCATGGTCATCCGTCAGCGCCAGTATCGCCCCCGGCACTGACAATCCGCACCGGCCTTGACTGGATCTTGATCGGATCGCAGTGCGGCCGCGTTGTGTCGCAGTGAGTGGTGTTGTGCCGGGGCGCGCTGCCATGCATTCGGACACATGCGCGCTCCCCGCACCACCCCTCTGCCCATGAATACGCAGGAGGAATCTGTTCGGTTCCCGTACGAAGGCGGTCAGACCTCGTAGAAGTGTCGTACGCGCTCGTGCACCTCCGCCGGGGCGTTCGTGTGATCCAGGCCGAGCAGTGCCGCCCCCAGCACCGGACGTGCCGTCACCACCCGGGCGAAGGCCTTGGGCGCCCGTGCGGCCAGCAGCTCGGTGATGCGGTCGGTCAACCGGGGGTGCCGGGCCGCCAGTACACCCCCGCCCAGCAGAACCGGGGTCTCCTCTTCGAGGAGACCGAGGCGGCCCAGCGCGACCGAGGCCATGGCCACCACCTCGTCGGCCAGCCGGTCCACCAGTGCACACGCCACCGGATCACCGTCCGCCGCCGTGGCGAACAGCACCGGCGTCAGCTCATGGCGCCGGGCGTTGTCGACGCCTCCCAGATGCAGGCCTTCGATCAGCGCGTACATGGAGGTGAGCCCGAAGTGGGCGGGCAGGGTGGACATCAGGGCGGTCGGACCGCCCCGCCCGTCCTCCGCCCGCGCGGCGTGCCACATGGCCTCCTCCGCCAGGCCCCAGCCACCGCCCCAGTCGCCGGAGACCCGCCCCAGCGCGGGGAACCGGGCCGTGCGGCCGTCCGGGGTCATCCCCACGCAGTTGATGCCGGCGCCACAGACGACGGCGACCCCGCGCGGCTCGGTGATCCCGGCCCGCAGGATCGCGAAGGTGTCGTTGCGCACGTCGACACTCGCGCCCCACGCGCGCGCGTGCAGCGCGGCGGCGAACTGCCGCTCCTCCACGGGGAAGTCGGCGTTCGCCAGACACGCCGAGACCCGGTCGACGGAGGAGACCGCGGCGGCGCTGAAGGCCTCCCCGACGGCGTCGGCCAGCCCGGCGACCGCCGTGTCGAGACCGTCGGCCGGCGGCCGGAACCCCCCGCCCCGCGCGGTGGCCAGCACCTCCCCGTCGGCCGCGACCACCGCCACGTCGGTCTTGCTGTTGCCCGCGTCGATGGCGAGGACGTGTGCGGTCATGCCCACGCGAGATGCTCCCGGTTGTGCGCGATCAGGGTGTCGGTGAGGGTGTCCGCGTAGTCGTACTGGCCGACGAGCGGATGCGCGAGCAGAGCCCGGAAGACCCGGTTGCGCCCGCCGTGCAGAGCGGCCTCCAGGGCCAGTTCCTCGTAGGCGGTGACGTTGGCGATCAGCCCCGCGTACAGGGGGTCGACAGCCGTGACGGCCAGGGGAGTCGCCCCCTGCCGGCCCACCGCGGCCTGTGTCTCGATCACGGCGTCGTCCGGCAGGAACGGCAGCGTGCCCTTGTTGTACGTGTTCACCACCTGGTAGGGACTGCCGCCCCCGCCCAGCAGCGACGCGGCCAGATCCACCGCCGCCTCCGAGTAGAAGGCGCCCCCGCGCTTCGCCAGCAGCTCCGGTTTCTCGTCCAGGGCCGGATCGCCGTACATCCGCAGCAGTTCCTCCTCCATCGCCGCCACCTCGGCCGCCCGGGAGGGCTTGGTGCGCAGTTCCCGTACGACGTTGTCGTGGGCGTAGTAGTAGCGCAGGTAGTAGGACGGGACCGTCTCCAGACGGTCGAGGACCGAACGCGGAAGACGGAGGTCGTCGGCGATCCGGTCGCCGTGTTCGGTGAGCAGTCGGGGGAGGACGTCCTCGCCCTCGGGGCCGCCCAGGCGGACGCCCGTCTCCCAGGTGAGGTGGTTGAGGCCCACGTGCTCCAGGTGGATCTCGGCCGGCGTCACCCCCAGCAGGGCGGCGAACTTCCGCTGGAAGCCGATCGCCACGTTGCACAGGCCCACCGTCCTGTGGCCGGCTTCCAGCAGGGCGCGGGTGACGATGCCCACCGGGTTGGTGAAGTCGATGATCCAGGCGTCCGGGTTGGTGCGGCGGACGCGCTCGGCGATGTCCAGGACGACCGGCACCGTGCGCAGCGCCTTGGCGAGGCCGCCCGCGCCGGTCGTCTCCTGGCCGACGCAGCCGCACTCCAGCGGCCATGTCTCGTCCTGCTGCCGTGCGGCCTGGCCGCCGACGCGCAGTTGGAGCAGCACGGCGTCGGCGCCCTCGACACCCTTGTCCAGGTCGTCCGTCGTGACGATCCGCCCGGGGTGCCCCTGCCTGGCGAAGATCCGCCGGGCGAGCCCGCCGACCAGCTCCAGCCGTTCGGCGGCCGGGTCGACGAGTACCAGTTCCTCTATGGGCAGGGTGTCCCGCAACCGCGCGAAACCGTCGATGAGTTCGGGGGTGTAGGTCGATCCGCCGCCGACCACGGTGAGTTTCACTGAGAGTTCCCTTGCTGTCGGGCGCCGGTGGCGTCGTTGTTCATCGGCCGGGGGTCCGGGGGTCGTCCCCCGGGGAGATACAGCATGTAGCGATCAACCCTTTACGCCGGTGAGAGTGACGCCCTCGACGAACGCCTTCTGCGCGAAGAAGAACACGAGGATCACGGGGGCCAGGACCAGCACGGTCGCGGCCATGGTGAGGTTCCAGTCGGTGTGGTGGGCGCCCTTGAAGGACTCCAGGCCGTAGGACAGGGTCCACGCGCCCGGGTTCTCGGAGGCGTAGATCTGGGGGCCGAAGTAGTCGTTCCAGGCGTTGAAGAACTGGAACAGGGCGATGGCGGCGATGCCGGGCTTGGCCATCGGCAGGATGATTTTCAGCAGGGTGCGCAGATCGCCGCAGCCGTCCACCTTCGCCGCGTCCACGTACTCGTTGGGGATGGTCATCAGGAACTGGCGCAGCAGGAAGATGGAGAACGCGTCGCCGAACGCCAGCGGGATGATCATCGGCCACAGGGTGCCGGACAGGTCCAGCTGCTTCGCCCAGAACAGGTACATCGGGATGACGACCACCTGGGGCGGCAGCATCATCATCGAGATGACCAGCATGAGCGTCAGATTCCGGCCCCGGAAGCGGAACTTGGCCAGCGCGTACGCCACGGGGACGGACGAGACGACCACCAGGACGGTGCCCAGTCCGGCGTAGATCAGGGTGTTCTTCCACCAGGTGAGGAAGCCGGGGGTGTCGAAGACCTTGCGGTAGTTGGACCATTCCCAGGTGTGCGGGATCAGGTCCCGGCTGAGCGCCTGCGAGTCGCTCATCAGCGAGGTCAGGAACACGAACACGAAGGGCAGGGTGAAGAAGAGCGCCGCCGCGATGCCGAGGGAGTGGACCGCGATCCATCGCAGGAGCGCCTTGCGGCGGGCCGTGCGCTCGGCGGGCGTGGGTGCGGCCGGGGTTTTCGACTCCACTGGCCGTTCCAGTACTTGGGCCATGTCCTGGGCCATGTCAGTCACCTGCCTGGATGAGACCGCCCCGGCGCCGCATCAACAGCGCGGTGAACGCCATCGACAGGGCGAACAGCACCAGGGCGACGACACAGGCCGAGCCGTAGTCGAAGCGCTGGAAACCGAGGTTGTAGACGAGTTGGGGGAGGGTGAGCGTGGAGTGCTCGGGGTAGCCGGGCTGGAACATGGTGCCCGCGCCCTGGATCACTCCCGAGGCGACCTTTCCGGCCACCAGGGGCTGGGTGTAGCACTGCATCGCCGCGATCACGCCGGTGACGACGGCGAACATGATGATCGGTGAGATGTTGGGCAGCGTGACGAACCGGAACCGCTGCCAGGCCGACGCCCCGTCCAGTTCCGCCGCCTCGTACTGGTCCTTCGGTACGTCGAGCAGCGCGGCCATGAAGATGACCATCAGGTCGCCGACGCCCCACAGGAACATCAGGGTGAGCGCCGGCTTGGACCAGCTGGGGTCGTTGAACCAGCCAGGAGCTGGGATTCCGGCCTTCTCCAGGATGGAGTTGACCGGTCCCGTACCGGGGTTGAGGAGGAACGTGAACGCCATCGTCGCGGCGACCGGCGGGGCGAGGTAGGGCAGGTAGAAGAGGGTGCGGAAGACGCCCGTGCCCGTCTTGATCTTCGTGATGAGCATGCCGATCCCGAGTCCGAACAGGACACGGAGGGTCACCATGATCACGACCAGCCAGAGGGTGTTGCGCAGGGCGGGCCAGAAGAAGGGGTAGGACTCGAAGACGTACTTCCAGTTCTTCGTCCCGACCCAGGTCGGCGGCTTGAAGCCGTCGTAGTGCATGAACGAGAAGTAGACCGTCGAGATCATCGGGTACGCGAAGAAGACCGTGAAACCGATCAGCCAGGGCGAGAGGAAGGCGAGGGTGCGCAGCCTCGAACGCCGGTGCTTCGCCCGCAGGGTGTGGGTGGTGGCCATGGTCACTTCGCCTGCGCGATGTCCGTGTCGATCTGTGCGGCGGCCTTCTTCAGGCCCGCCTTCAGGTCGGTGACCTTGCCGCTCTCGTAGTCGTAGCCGAGCTCCTGGATGGTGGTGAGGTAGACGCCGCCGTTGATCGAGGCCGGTGAGGTGGACGAGTTGGGGTTCGCGGCTATGTCGAGGAAGGTCTTGAAGCGCGGGTCGTACTTCAGCTTCGGGGACTTCAGGGCCGCGAGCGTGGAGGGCACGTTGTGGATCGCGTTGGAGAAGCCGACCACCGCGTCCGTGTCGGTGGTGATGTACTTGACCAGTTCCCAGGCCGCGTTCTGTTTCTTGCTGGTGGCGGCGATGCCGGCGATGGTGCCGGTGATGTAGCCCTTGCCGTACTGGTCGGCCTGGTCGTCGGGTACGGGCAGCGGGGCGACGCCGATCTCGAAGTCGGGCTTCGCGTCCAGCGCCATGCCGAGGCGCCACTCGCCGTCCAGCTGCATGGCCACCTGGCCGGTCTGGAAGGGGTGCTTGGGGCCCCACTCGTCACCGAGGCCGGAGCGGAACTTCTCCAGCTTCTTGAAGCCGCCGAGGTCGTCGACGAGCTTCTTCTGGAGGGTGAAGGCGGCGGAGACGGCCGGGTCGGTGGCGATCGTCGACTTGCCGGACGAGTCGAAGTACGTCGGCCCGAACTGGCCCATGTAGTGCTCGGTGGTCGTCTCCCAGCCGTGGTAGTTCGGCATGAAGCCGAGCTGGGAGTAGGTGTCGCCCTTGCTGATGGTCAGCTTCCTGGCGTCGGCCTCGAACTCGGACCAGGTCTTCGGCGGGCTGGTGATCCCGGCCTTCTTGAAGGCGGTCTTGTTGTAGTAGAGGCCGTAGGCGTCGCCCAGCAGCGGTACGGCGCAGCGGTTGCCGTCGTACTGGGTGTACTCGCTCATCGCCTTCGGGAAGGTCGTCGCCGGGTCGATGCCCGACTTCTCGAAGAGCGGGCCCAGGTCGACCAGCGCACCCGAGGAGCAGAACTTGCCGACGCCGTTGGTGGTGAACGACGAGATCACGTCGGGTGCCTTGCTGCCGCCCGCGCGCAGGGCCTGGTTCATCTTGTCGTCCGTCATGTTGCCGACGACGTTCACATGGATGTTCGGGTGGGCCTTCTCGAAGCCGGCGATCAGCGCCTTCACGCCCGCCACCTCGTTCGGCGCGCTCCAGGCGTGCCAGAAGGTGATGGTCGTGTCCTTGGAGGCGTCGTCGGTCCCGCCCGATGACGACTGGCCCGTACAGGCCGTGGCGAGGAGGGCCGTCGAGGCGGAAACGGCGAGTGCGGCGGCGACTTTTCTTGATATTCCGGGCATGGCGAGGTCTCCCAGGGAAGGGCGAAGCGGGGCACGGGACTGGTGAGGGGTGAATCAGGGAGCGGGGGACCGCTCAGCGGGAGGTGTCGAAGACCTCGTCGCGGGTGGTCGCGAGGGCGCTCTCCAGTGCGCCCCGCAGCACGGGGTGTTCGCGTACGTCGCCCACGACCAGCCGGGGCCGGGCCGCGGCCAGTTCCTCCAGCTCGGCCTGGACCAGACCGCGCAGGGGTTCGCCGCCCGCGGTGAGGGAGGCGCCGCTGAGGACGACGAGTTCGGGGTCGAGGACGGAGACGAGCGAGGCCAGACCGGTGGCCAGGCCGGTCGCGTACGTTTCGAGGAGCCGTCTGTGCGGGCCCGCGTTGATGTCGGCGGCCTGGCCGACGAGGGCTGCGGCGACCTCGGCGTACGGGCCGTTCGGGACCGGGGTGATGCCCAGCTCGCGGGCGAGCCGGGGGATGACCTGCGAACCGGCCAGCTCCTGGTAGCCGCCACTGCCGGCCCTGCTGACCTGCCGGACGAGGGGTGTGCCCGGCACGGGCAGGAAGCCGACCTCGCCGGCGCCGCCGGTCCAGCCGCGGTGCAGTCTGCCGCCGAGGACGAGCGCGGCGCCGAGTCCGCCCTCGTTCCAGAGCAGTACGAAGTCGTCGTGCCCTCTGGCCGCACCGAGCCGTTGTTCGGCGATGGCGACGAGGTTCACGTCGTTCTCGTACTCCACCGGCATCGGCAGTGCGGCGGCGAGTTCGTCGAGGAGGGCGGGGGAGTGCCAGCCCGGGAGGTGGGAGGCGTAGCGCAGCCGGCCGGTGCCCGGGTCGAAGGCGCCCGGTGTTCCGATGACGAGCCGCCGGAGGTCGGCCCGGGCCAGCCCGGCCGCCTTGACGGCGCCGTCAAGGGCGTCGGTGACCTGCTGGACGACGGGCCGGGCGGGGCGTTTGCCGGGGGTGGGCAGGGCGTACTCGCCCACGGTCCGGCCGGTGATGTCGGCGACCGCGGCGAGGACGCGTTCGGGGGTGACGTCGAGCCCGGCGGCGTACGCGGCGGTCGCGTTGACCTCGTACAGCTGGGCGTTGGGGCCGGGGCGGCCCTCGGTGGTGCCGGTCGCCAGGACCAGTCCCGCCGCTTCCAGACGGGCGAGGAGCTGTGAGGCGGTCGGTTTGGAGAGGCCGGTGAGCTTGCCGATCCGGGTGCGGGACAGGGGGCCGTGCTCCAGGAGGAGGTCCAGGGCGGCCCGGTCGTTCATGGCGCGCAGGACGCTGGGGGTGCCGGGCGTGCCCGCTGTTCCTGCCATGGGTGTCTGCACCTGCCTTTCCGTGCCCAGCTTTTCACAGCCACGATGACTGTTAGGAAGGTTTCCTATCGGATGGCGAGAAGATAGAACCGGACCAAGGGGGACGTCAAGGGGCAATGAGAGGGCAATGCAGGAGGCGGCGCCCCCGAATCGGGGACGCCGCCTCTCTCGTAAGGCTGCTTCGTGGCGGGTGATGCCTACCGGACAGGCCGGGCCGGGGCGATCGGGGACGCCGCTTCCGCCTGGGGGGAGGCGGTGTTGGAGTACGCCGAGGGGGCCGCGACCGCTGCCGTCGGGTCGGCGGCCGTTTCCTCCTCCGGGATGACCGTGGTGCCGCCGACGATGCGGATGCCCACCGCGTCCAGGGCCCGCTTGACGCGCCAGCGCAGCTCGCGCTCCACCGTCAGGGACTTGCCCGGCATGGTCTTCGCCGTGAGGCGGATCACCATCGAGTCCAGGAGGACGCTGTCCAGGCCCAGGCTCTCGATCGGGCCCCACAGCAGCTCGTTCCAGGGCTCTTCCCGGCTCATCTTCTCGCTGACCTCGTCGAGCGTCGCCTTCAGCTGCTCCAGGTCCTCGTCCGCGCGGACGGTCACGTCGACGCCGGCCGTCGCCCAGCCCTGGGAGAGGTTGCCGATGCGCTTGACCTCGCCGTTCCGGACGTACCAGATCTCGCCCTGGTCGCCGCGCAGCTTCGTCACGCGCAGGCCGACCTCGATCACCTCGCCCGACGCCACCCCCGCGTCGATCGTGTCACCGACGCCGTACTGGTCCTCAAGGATCATGAACACGCCGGAGAGGAAGTCCGTCACCAGGTTGCGGGCGCCGAAACCGATCGCCACGCCCGCGACACCCGCGGAGGCGAGCAGCGGGGCCAGATTGATCTGGAAGGCGGAGAGGACCATCAGGGCCGCGGTGCCCAGGATGATGAAGCTCGCCACCGAGCGCAGCACGGAGCCGATCGCCTGGGAACGCTGACGGCGGCGCTCGACATTGACCAGCAGGCTGCCGAGAGCCGTACTGCCGGTCGTGCCGTCGGAAGCCTGGACCGCCCGGTTCATGCGGTCTATCAGCTTGGTGATCGCCCGCCGGACCACCGCTCTCAGCACGGCCGCGATCACCACGATCAGCAGGACCTTGAGGCCGATCGCCAGCCAGGTGGACCAGTTCTGCTCGACCCAGCTGGCGGCGTTCGTCGCGCTCTCCTGGGCGTCCTGGAGCGACGGGACCAACGCGGTCGGTGACTCCGAGGGAGTCGGTGACGGCGACGGACCGGCGGCGAGTAGGACGGCGGGCAAGGACACGGGGGGTACCTCCAAAGCGGCCTGCCCCCGGTACGGATGGTTACGGCGGTCGGCTCGACGGTGAGCTCGTCATTCAGGTCACGGAAAGGTCACCGGAAGGGCAGATCCACCACACTAACGGGGCAACGTGTGCGGATCGGCGCCATGTTCGAGGGAGAGACCGTGCTCACCTGGGGATGAAGAGGGTGAGGTCCCGGGTCATGCACGCAAGGTGTGGTCGAAAACACTCCCAGCCCGTTACCGGGACGTGGTGGCGCAGCCGCCGGGCGAGAGGGGAGACTGACTACAGAACGTCCCGGCGCGAGCCACGCGCCGCCGACGCCCAAGGAGGCATCCGTGCCGCATGTCCTGGTACTCAACGCGTCGTACGAGCCACTCGGCGTCGTACCGCTCCGCCGCGCGCTCGTCCTCGTCCTGGAGAACAAGGCCGTCTCCCTGGAGGAGTCGGGCGCCTTCATGCACAGCGCGACCGTTACTGTCCCCGCACCCAGCGTGGTCCGGCTGAAGAGGTTCGTACGGGTCCCTTACCGGGGGCCCGTTCCACTGACCCGTAGGGCACTGTTCGCCCGCGACGGCGGCCGGTGCATGTACTGCGGCGCCGCCGCCACCAGCGTCGACCACGTCATCCCGAAATCCCGCGGCGGCCAGCACCGCTGGGACAACGTGGTGGCGTCGTGCCGTCGCTGCAACCACACCAAGGCCGACCGACATCTCTTCGAGATCGGCTGGCGGCTGCGCCACAAACCCGCCCCGCCCACCGGTCTCGCCTGGCGCATCATCGGCACCGGACACCGGGACCCGCGCTGGCTGCCATACCTGCAGCCGTACGGCGCCGACGACGCGATGGCCCGGATCGACGGCATCTCAGCCTGACGTCCGGGCTTTCGTATACCTGAAACCGCGTGGGGACAACTGAACACCGAGTACCCGCACGCCTGTGCGGTTCTGTACGGACCTTGCTGTGTCGTCCGTACGGCACGGATGCGATCCGGCCCTGGGAACACCCGTTCCCCGGGGCCGGATCACTCATGCCCGGCCGCTCACACGTACCTGAGCTCCGCCGGATGCACCGAACGGCGCAGCAGCGGCAGCGAGGTTGCCGCCGCGAGCAGACAGCACACGTACACCGCCGGGGGAACCAGCAGCGCCGTGTACGGCACCGAGCGGCTGCCGTCCTGGGCGATCCCCGCGAACCAGTCGCCGATCAGCAGGCCCCCGGCACCCGCCAGCAGCATCGCCGGCGCCAGCGGCAGGGCCGTCTCCAGGAGCAGCGCCCGGCCCAGCACCGCGCGCGGCACTCCGGCGGCGGCCTGCGCGGCCAGGCCCCGGCGCCGGGTCGCCACCGACTCGGCGGTGCCGACGCCGAGCCCGCAGAGCGTGATCACCAGGGCGACCAGGACGGCGGCGCCGGTCAGATCGACGCCGGTGGTGTAGAAGGACATGGGCGAGGCCAGCATGGTCTCGCCGCGGTCGCGGAGCGAGGTCAGCAGCACCTCCCGGACGCCGACGAACCCGGTGCCCACGACGGCCACCAGCAGTACCGCCGCATGGGTGCGGGCAGCGGCCCACGGGTCGTCGCGCAGCCGTTCCGCCGCGATCAGCGTCGCCGGATCGGCGGTACGGGTCGCCAGGATCCGCCCCGTGCACCGGGCGGTGGCACCGGTCAGCCACAGGGCGCCCACACCGGTGCCGATCACCACGGCGAACACCAGCGTCGGGGCGGTCTCGTAGCCGCCGAACGTGTCCGGTGCCAGCAGCAGCCCCACGAACAGCAGCCCCAGGGCCGCGATCGGGACCGGCATCCCCGGACCACGCCCCTCGCGCGGGGGCACCCGCCGTACCCGGCCCAGCGGCGAGGCCACCACGCGACGCAGCGCCAGTACGCTCACCAGCGCGCCCAGCACCGGTACGGCCGCCGCGACCAGCGCGATCCCGAACCAGACGAGTACCGGCGGCTGCCGCCACTCGCCCAGCAGGAACAGCACGCAGAACACGGTGGCGAGCGCCGAGCCGAGCAGACAGGCAAGCCCCGATTCCAGCGCCGCGATCCGCCGCACCTGGGCCGCGCCGGCCCCCGCCAGCCGCAGCGCGGCCAGCCGCCGGTCCCGGTGCACCGCCCCGACCCGCGCACACTGCCCGAGGAACCCGAGCACGGGCACGAGCAGCAGCACGAGGGTGAGGACCACACCGGAGCGTTCCCCCTGCTGGTTCAGGAGCCCGGAGCCGAACGACACGGAGTACTGCCCGCGGATCGAGGCGACGGCCACGGCGGCCAGCGCGAACCCGGTCGCGAGCGCCGCCCCGATCCCCGTGAGCGCGACCCGCCACCACTCCCGCCGGTCGGAACCCCGGGTGAGCAGCCAGGCGAGCCGCGCATCGGCGCGCAGGGAGCCGCTCCCGGAGCCGTTGACCTTGTCGGCGATCACGCGGTCACCTCCGCCGAGGTCTCGGCCCCGTCGGCGGCCACCGCGCCGTCGCTCAGCCTGAGCTCGCGGTCCGCGTACGCCGCCACCTGGGCGTCGTGGGTGATCAGCAGCACCGCCGTGCCGGACTCGCGGGCCGTGTGCGTCAGCGCCGCCATCACCTGCTCGCCCGCGAGGGAGTCCAGCGCGCCGGTCGGCTCGTCGGCGAAGACCACCTTCGGGCCGGTGATCAGGGCGCGGGCCAGCGAGACGCGCTGCGCCTGGCCGCCGCTCAGCTCGCCCGGCCGCAGCATCTCCTGGCCGAGCACCCCGAACCGCTCCAGCCACTCGCCGGCCCGCTCGTGCGCCGCTCCGCGCGCGGTCCCGGCGAGCAGCAGCGGCAGCGCCACGTTGTCGAGGACGGTCAGCTCGGGAATCAGCTGCCCGAACTGGAAGACGACCCCGAACTCGGTGCGCCGCAGTTCGCTCAGCCGCCGCTCGGGCAGCGTGTCGAGCCGCTCCCCGGCGTACTCGACGGTCCCCGCGTCCGGCCGGACGATCCCCGCCAGACAGTGCAGCAGCGTCGACTTCCCGCTGCCGCTGGCCCCCGTGACGGCCAGGATCTCGCCGGCCCGCAGCGCGACCGAGGCGCCGCGCAGCGCGGGCGTCCTGCCGTGCGTCTTGGACAGACGGCGGGCCGCGAGCAGTGGTGGTGCGGTGTCCCCGCCGGATATTGCCCCGTTGGTGGTGGTCATGCCGTGTCGACCTCCGCGGTCAGTGTGGTGAGCCGGGCCACCGTCGTGGTCATCCAACGGAGGTCGGCGTCAAGGTGGTTGAGGGCGTAGTCCGCCGAGAGCACGGTCGAGAGGTCCGAGCCCGGCGCGGTCTTGACCGCCGTCAGCTCCCGCATCCGCGCCATGTGCGCGGCGCGCTGGTCCAGCAGATACGCGGCCGGGTCCCCGCCGGCCAGGATCGCGACGACGACCTTGGCGAAGATCTCGTTGACGACGTGCGGCGCGGGCGCGCTGATCTGCCGTACCCAGTCCGCGAGTTCACGCTTTCCGTCGCCGGTCGTCCGGTACTTCGTCCGCTCCGGACCGCCGTCCGCGTCGGTGCCGTCGACCTCCGCCAGGCCGTCGCGGACCAGGCGCTGCAAGGTCGTGTAGACCTGCCCGTAGGCCAGCGGCCGGGCCTGCGGGAAGCGTTCGTCGTGCCGTCGCTTGAGGTCATAGCCATGGCTGGGCCCTCCGGCGAGCAGCCCCAACAGGATGTGGCGGGTGCTCATGCCGGTCATTATGCACTCGCTACATGTACTGAGTGAATAGTGATGGGCGGCGAGACCCGCCGAGGACTCGCCCGAGGTACGGGTGAGCGGTCAGTCCGCCACCGCGTACGCCTCCACCGACCACAGCGAATACCCGTACCGGGTCGCCCTCTTGTCCCCCTGCACACGGACGAACCGGACGTCCCGCTCGTCCATCCGCACCGACTCGTGCCCGCCCCGCCCGTCCGGGACCGTGGCCGCCGTACGCCAGTCGCGCCCGTCCGACGACACCTGTACGCGGTACGCGGCGGCGTGCGCGTCCTGCCAGCGCAGGTCGACCCGGCCCAGCCGCGCCGTCCGGTCCAGCCGTACCTGCCACCAGGCGTCGTCCTCGGCCGGGGACGACCAACGCGTCCCGGGCTTCCCGTCGTTGGCGGCCGGTGCCGGGAAGTCCGCCGTCTCGTCACCGGACGAACTCGCGGCACCGCCCAGCGCGAGATCGGGGCCGCCCGTCCGCGGGAACGCCCGCACGGTGAGCGTGCGCGTCGCGTCCCCGGCGGTGAGCGCGACGGGATACGTCCCCGCCGGTGTCCCCCGCTCCACGGAGACCTCGGCCTCCGCATCGACCGGGACTCCGCGCGGCAATGTCAACGGGCTCCCGGGGAGCCGGACTTCAACGCCCCGGGGCGCCTTCGCCGCGAGCTTCGTGTCCCGCGCGTCGGCGGGACGGGACGAGGTCAGCCGTACCGGCACCTCCACCGCGGGACCGCCGATCTCCGCGTCCACCTCCGCGCCGGCCTTCCTGTCGCGCCCCAACTCCAGCTCCACCGACGGGGAGTCGTCGAACCAGGGGACGAGATGCCGTACCCCGGAGGGCGCCGGACCGATCACCCGAACGGCGTCCGCGTGGGCCCGGACGGGGAGTTGGGTCGCGCCGGTGCCGGACAGCGCCCCGAGTACGCGCCAGCCCTCCCCGGGGACACGCGCCTCGACGGTGCCCACGGTTTCCGGGACGCTCAGGACGGTGACGGAGGCCAGGGCGCGGGCACGCGGGAAACGGACGGTGCGGCCGTCCGAAGCGGAGGGTTCGTGGTCGAGGCCGGCCCATTGGGCGAACGCCTGCTGCGCACGGAGGAGAAACGGGTCCAGCACGCCCTTGCCCACGGTCACCCGGGACGCGGCGGAGGCCAGTGCGTGCCGTTGGCCGACGAGGGAGAGGTACGCCTGCCAGGCCGTCGCCGTGTCGCCTGCGCGCTGCGCCCGCAGCATGTCGACCGCTGTCTCACCGGCCGCGCCGTAACCCGCCAACTGTTGTGTCCAGGGGGCGACTTCCTCGGCCAGAGTGCCGGGCGAGTACGTCAGCCGGTCCGGTGTCTCGCGCATCACCGTGAACGCCGACCGCAGTCGGCGCTCCGCCGCCTCGTTCGCCGCCCGGTTCGCGGGGCCGTCCGTCGCCGTGCGGGCCTGCCGGAGCGCCTCGATCAGCGGGCGGAGGTAGGCCGACTCGGGGGCGCCCAGGACCGAGGACGCGGCGTTTCCGGCGAGGGCGCTCAGGGCCTCCTCGCGGCGCGGGTCACCGGCGGCGAGGTCGGTGACCGCGGCCCGCCAGGACGCCTCGGGGCGGTAGCCGCGCGGGTTCCAGGCGTAGTCGGCGGCGGTGAACAGGGGGATCCGCGAGGCCTCGGGCTGGACCATGGCGTTGGCGAGCAGGGCGGCCGACCGGGTGGCGACGGCCGGTTCACGGCCGGTGTAGGGGCCGAGGAGGATCCGTCCCTGCGCGTAGTCGTTGACCGGGTAGTTGTCCATGGTGACCAGCGGATGCCCGAACACGGCTTTCGCGTCCGCGAGTTGGCCTCCCGTGATGGTCCGGGGGACGACACCCACACCCGTCCACGCGACCTCGATCTCCGCGTCCAGCGCGTTCGCCAGCGCCTTGCGATAGGGGGTCGTGCCGTCCTGGAAGTACTCGGTCGGCATCAACGACAGCGCGGCTGCGGACGGGTGACGTGCCCTCAGATGCCGGGCCACGGCGCCGGCGACCCTCGCCTGGGCCTCGGCCGCGGCCTCGGGGCCGGAGCCGTACCGCTCCTCGTCCGCCTCGCAGTGCCACTCGCTGTAGCTGACGTCCTGGAACTGCACCTGGAACGCCCGGAAACCCAGCGCCCACATGGCGTCCAGTTTGTCGGTCAGCGCGCGCACGTCGGAGTCCGACGACAGGCACATCGACTGTCCGGGGGCCACCGCCCAGCCGAGCGTGACGTGGTTGCGGCGCGCCCGCTGGGCCAGCTCCCGGAACTCCGCCCGGCGTGCGGCGGGGTAGGGCTCGCGCCAGCGGGCCTGGCGGTAGAGGTCGTCGCCGGGGGCGTAGAGGTAGCGGTTCTGCTTCGTCCGGCCCATGAAGTCCAGCTGGGCGAGCCGCTGTTCACTCGTCCAGGGGGTGCCGTAGAAACCCTCGGTCGTGCCGCGCACGGCGGTGCCGGGCCGGTCGCGTACGACGACAGCGGCGAACTCGCCCTTCGTGCCGAGGAGTTGGCGCAGGGTCTGGAGACCGTGGAACAGTCCGTCCGCCCCGGCTCCCGCCAGGGCGACGGTGTCCCGGCCCGCGACCCTGCCGACGGCGAGCCGGTAGCCGCCGGACGGGAGGTCGGCGCGAGGGCCGGCGCCGAGGGCGGTGAGGGCCCGGTCGGCCGCGTCGCCGCCGACCAGGATCGCCAGCGCGCCCGGGGCGGCGACGGCCGCGGTGACCGGGCGCCCGCCCGCCTCCCGTACCAGCGCGCGCAGGCCCTCGACCGTGTACGGGTCGGCCTCCGCGTCGGCGATCAGCGCGACCTCGTCCGTGACCGCGACCGGCCCGCCGCCGCTCGCGCGCAGGGACTGGGGGCGGGGCCACACCGACGGAAGGGCGGAGGCGGCATCCTCGGTGAACCTGTCGGCGGACGAGCTGCCGGGGGAGGGCGGAGCCGCGACCGCCTCGGGAGCCGGTCCCAGGGTCGCCCCGGCCACGACGGCGAACACCAGGGCGACCGCCCCTTTCCCGCGCCCGTGCAGCACGCCACCACTCCCCGTCACTCGACCCGCCCCGCGTCACCCGACGATGTGTCAGACGACCATCGACCCCACCATCCGAGCGGTGAGGGTGTCAACGAGAGTGGCCGATGTGCCGGATTTGCCCCAGCCTGGAGATGTCGTGTGTGTGGAGGGAAGAGTGAGCGGAGAGGGGCGGAAGGGGCACGGGAAGTGGCGGAAAGGCGGCGGACGCCGACAGGAGAGCGACGGAAGAATCGCGGAATGTGACCGGCGACGCCGTGGTTCGTCCTTTCCTACACGTCTGCGGTCGCGTCCACTGGGTAGGGCTGCGGAAGAAACCCGCCAACCGCCGTCAGCCGTCGTACGCGACAAGGAGGCCTCCGTGGCCGTACCGGCCCACATCTTCAGCGCCGAGAGTGCCGCCGCCGAGGCGCCGCTCACCAGCGAGCCGCCGCTGCCCGCCGCCGAGCCCCTCACCAGCGAGCCCCCGCTCGCCGACGCCGAGGCCATGACGAGCGAGCACGCCGACGCCGAAGCGGATCCCACAGGGCTGTACGAGGGCCCGGTCCCCGCGCTGCCGGACCTCGCGGGGCTGTAGATGTCCGTACACGGCCCGGCCGAACCCGCCGGGGGCCACGAGAACGGGGAGAACCGGGCCGAGGAACGGCTCGCGCTCACCCGCCTCGCCGAGCTGCACGGCGTCGCCTCCTCCTTCAGCCCGTCCCCGGACCACGTGGTCGCCGCCTCCGACTCCGCGCTCGTCGCCGTACTGGCCGCGCTCGGCGTCGACGCGGTCACTCCGGAGGCCGTCCGGGCCGCCCTCGCCGCCCGGGAACGGGAACTGGCGGCGCGGCTGCTGCCACCCACGGTGGTGTGCGGCGCCGACGGCACGGCCGACGCGCTGGCCGGACTGCCCGAGGGCACCCGCCTGCGCATCAGTACCGAACAGGGCGAGATCTGCGACTCGGTCGACCGGCTCCCGCCCGGCATCCACGAGTTGGACGCCGTCGCGCCCGACGGCCGCACCGCCCGCGCCCACCTCGTCGTCGCCCCGGCCCGGCTGCCCACGCCCGCCGGACGCTCCTACGGCCTCCTCGTCCAGCTCTACTCCCTCCTCTCCCGGCGCTCCTGGGGCATGGGCGACCTGGGCGACCTCGGTGAGCTGAGCGCCTGGGCCGGGCGGGCGCTCGGAGCAGGATTCGTGCAGGTCAACCCGTTGCACGCGGCCGTACCCGGAGCGCCGACCGATCCGTCCCCCTACCGGCCGTCCTCCCGGCGCTTCCCCGATCCCGTCCATCTGCGGATCGAGGACATCCCCGAGTTCGCGTACATCGAGGAGGCCGAGGACCGTGAGCGGGTGCGCGGGCTGCTGGAGCGGGCCGGGCGGCTGCGGGAGTCGGTGCTGGACAAGGGCGAGCTGATCGACCGGGACGCCGTGTGGGAACTCAAGCGCGAGGCGCTGGAGCTGGTGTGCGCCGTACCGCTCGGGCCCGGGCGGCAGGCCGCGTACTGCGACTTCCTCGCGCGGGCCGGCGAACCGCTGGAGGACCACGCCACCTGGTGCGCGCTGGCCGAGACGCACGGCTCGGACTGGTCGCGCTGGCCGGACGGCCTCCAGGACCCCCGGTCGGCCGAGACCGCCCGCGCCCGGGGCGAGTTGATGGACCGCGTCGACTTCCACTCCCGTCTCGCCTGGCTCACCGACACCCAGCTCACCGACGCCCAGCGGACGGCACGCGACGCGGGCATGTCGGTCGGGATCGTGCACGACCTCGCCGTCGGGGTGCATCCCGGCGGCGCCGACGCCTGGGCGCAGCAGGAGTACTTCGCGGCCGGCATGTCGGTCGGCGCGCCCCCGGACGCGTTCAACGCGCGCGGCCAGGACTGGGGACTGCCGCCCTGGAGACCGGACCGCCTGGCCGAGTCCGGCTACGCCCCCTACCGACAGCTGCTGAGATCCCTCTTCGGCTACGCGGGCGCCCTGCGCATCGACCACGTCATGGGCCTCTTCCGGCTCTGGTGGGTGCCCCAGGGGCTGGCGCCGACGGAGGGGGCGTACGTCCGGTACGACGCCGAGGCGATGCTCGCCGTCCTCGCGCTGGAGGCCTCGCGGGCCGGGGCTGTCGTGATCGGCGAGGATCTGGGGACCGTGGAACCCGGGGTGCGGGAGACGCTGCACGAACGCGGGGTGCTCGGCACGTCCGTCCTGTGGTTCGAACGGGACTGGAACGGCGACGGGCGTCCCCTGCCCCCCGACCACTGGCGCGCCGACTGCCTCGCCACCGTCACCACCCACGACCTGCCGCCCACCGCCGCCCGTCTCGCCGGTGACCACGTCGAACTCCGCGACCGGCTGGGTCTGTTGACCAACCCCCTGGCACAGGAACGGGCCGATGCCGCCGCCGACACGAACGAGTGGCTGACGCTGCTCGCCCGCCTGGGCCTGCTGAGGGGCGGCAGCGGTGGTCTCTCGGGGGTCGAGGAGGAGGCCGAGATCCAGGCCGTCCACCGCTATCTCCTCCGCACCCCGGCCCGCATGATCGGCGTCTGGCTCCCGGACGGCGTCGGCGACCGCCGCCCGCAGAACCTGCCGGGTACGTGGAACCAGTACCCGAACTGGCGCCTGCCCGTCGCCGACGCGGAGGGCAGGCCGATGACGCTGGAGGAACTGGCGGGATCGTCGCGGCTGTGGGCGCTGATGGAGGTGCTGCGGGAGGGCGCCACCTGAGTCGTCCTCCCGGTGCCGGCGGGCGCTCCCGGCCCTTCGCGGGGCGCCCGCACCCCTCATACGGCACCCCGGGCGCGCGGCCCCGCCGGGCGTTCGCTACTTTTGCACCGTGGACAAGACGAACGCCCTGCGCGCCGGTGCCCTGGTCGCCGGTACGACGCTGATGATGCTGCTCATGACGTCTCCCGCGCTCGCGCTCACCCGCGACGACGGTGACGACCCCGGCCATGGCCTGAGCGTCATCGAGACGCTGGGCCTCTACGTTGTCGCCCCGATCGGCCTGTTCGCGGTCATCGCGGGCCTGGTGATGGTCCTGGACAAGTCCTCCGACCGCGCCCCGAAGGCCGCCAAGCCCGCCAAGGCGAAGGCCTGATCCCTCCTTCTGATCCGTTCGAGGGCGCCGTTCTCGCTCCATGACCCATGGGCCGAGAACGGCGCCCTCGGCGTGTTCCCGGCCGGTTCCTACGACTGTCCCGGGCCCTCCGTAGCCGCCAGCAGCTCCCGCAGCAGGTCGGCCAGTTGGCCCGCCCTCTCGGTGTCGAGGGCGGCCAGGGCCTCCGCCTGTGCGGCGACGCCGGCGCCGACCGCCTCGTCGACGCGGCTCAGCCCCTCCTCGGTGAGGGTGACCTGGAGGCCGCGCCGGTCGTGCGGGTCGGGGGAGCGGCGCAGCAGCCCGGCCCGCTCCAGCTTGTCCAGGCGGCCGGTCATCCCACCGGTGGTGAGCATCAGCGTCGACGACAGCTGACGCGGCGAGAGCGTGTACGGCTCACCGGCCCGGCGCAGGGTCGCCAGCACGTCGAACTCGCCGCGCGCGATCCCGAACCGCGCGTACGCCTTCTCCGTCCGGTCGCCCATGGCGCGCGCGAGCCGGTAGATACGGCCGAAGACCTCCATCGCGTTGGTGTCCAGATCGGGGCGCACCACCGCCCACTGGTCGATGATCGCGTCGACGGGGTCCCTGCGTCGCTGCGGCGGCTGTGCACTCATGCGCCGAGTATCGGTCTCCTGACGGTCACTCGCAAGAAAGTAGCTTGACGGCAAGTTGCTTAGCGCTAAGCTAATTAGCGCTGACCTACTTGAAGGGTGCGCCCATGCCCGCGAACCGCTCCGCCCACCTCCCCGTCATACTTCTCACCGCCCTCGCCCCCATCTCCTGGGGCACCACCTACGCGGTCACCACGGAGTTCCTCCCGCCCGACCGGCCCCTCTTCACCGGCCTGCTGCGCGCCCTGCCCGCCGGTCTCGTCCTCCTCGCGCTGACCCGGGTGCTGCCGCGCGGCGCCTGGTGGTGGAAGGCGACGGTGCTGGGCGCGCTCAACATCGGCGCCTTCTTTCCGCTGCTGTTCCTGTCCGCCTACCGGCTGCCGGGCGGGATGGCGGCCGTGGTCGGGTCGGTCGGGCCCCTGTTCGTCGCCGGGCTCGCGACGGTGCTCCTGGGCGAGCGTCCGACCGTACGCACCCTGCTCACCGGAGTCGCGGCGGCGCTCGGCGTGAGTCTGGTCGTACTGAAGGCGGCGGGGGCGCTGGACGCCGTGGGTGTGCTGGCCGCGCTCGCCTCCACCGCGTCGATGTCGACGGGCACCGTCCTGACGAAGCGCTGGGGCCGCCCGGACGGTGTGGGCCCGCTCGCCCTGACCGGCTGGCAGCTGACCGCCGGCGGCCTGCTCATCATGCCGCTCGCCGTGCTGGTCGAGGGTGCCCCGCCCGCGCTGGACGGCCGGGCCGCCGCCGGGTATCTCTACCTCGCGCTGGCGAACACGGCGGTGGCGTACTGGCTCTGGTTCCGCGGCATCGGCCGTCTCACCGCGACCCAGGTCACCTTCCTCGGCCCGCTGTCCCCGCTGACCGCCGCGTTCGTCGGCTGGGCGGCCCTCGGGCAGGCCCTGACGCCGCTCCAACTGGCGGGCATGGGGCTGGCGTTCGGGGCGACCGTGGCGGGGCAGCTGGGCGCGCGCAGGGCCGCTCCGGTGAAGGGGTCCGGTTCCGGGGCGGGGAAGGCCCGGGTTCCTGCCCTGGCCTCGCGCCGCTGAACGGGCGATCGGGCGGCCATCAGGCGAGCAGGGCGGCGACCTCGTCACGGATCGACGGCATGGCGGTGTACAGGGTGCCTGGGCAGTCGGTGGCCGCCCAGTGGCGGTGGCCGCCGATGACCGGCGCGGGCCGGCTGACCCCGCTGACGGGATTGACGTAGACCACCTTGCCCAAGGGAGCGAGCGCGTGCCGTTCGGCGAGGTCGGCCAGGAGCCGGACCAGGGCGGTGCGCGCGGCGGTCGACGCGGGAGTGGTGGTCAGCGTCCCCAGCAGGGCTATGCCGATGTTGCCCGAGTTGTAGCCCTTGACGTGCGCCCCGGTGACCATCCGCCCGGAGGCGTCGTGCGCGGGTGTGCCGTCGGTGCCGGACCAGCGGCCCTCGTACACCAGACCGGCCTTGTCGATCAGGTAGTTGTAGCCCATGTCGCCGTATTCGGCGGCGTCGGTGCGGTAGATGGCGCGGACCACGGCAGCCGGATCCGGGTCTGTGCTGCCGTCGGCGGTGTGGTGGACGGTGAGCGTCTGGACCGGGTGGTACTCGGACGGCCAGCGCTCCGTGCCGCCGGTGAAGCGCAGTGTCTCGTCGGCACCCCAGTCCGCACGGGACAGCAGCGTGTACGCGGCGGTGGCGGTGGCAGCGGTGGCAGCGGTGTCGGCAGGTGCGGCCGAGGCGGGGCGGGGCACCGCGCTCAACGCGGCACCGACGCCGAGGGCGGTCAGGAACGCCCGTCGGGGCAACGGCGGAACCGACCGCGCCGTGCCGCGGGAGCCGGGGAGTTCCGGGAGTCTCGTCATGGGGCTCTTCCTCTCGGGCTGGTCGGCGACCCCGGCCCTAGACGAGTCATTCCGAATGCTGACGGTGTGTCCGGGAACGCAGACAGGGCGTCCAAGATCGTTGTGTGACGAACAACCTGGACGCCCTGCTGACCGCACTGTACGTGAAGATCGACGACGAGATCGGGGGTACCCGGTGGCTGGGCCGGCCGCCGCGGCTGACGGATTCCGAGCTTGTCTGCCTCGCTGTCGCGCAGGCGTTGCTGGGCTTCACCTCGGAGTCGCGGTGGCTGCGGTTCGTGGACTCCCGCCTGGGCGGGATGTTCCCGTACGTGCCCAGGCAGCCGGGCTGGAACAAGCGGCTGCGGGCTGCGTTGCCGTTGGTCAAGAAGGCGATACGGCTGCTGGCCGTCGATACGGACTTCTGGTTCGACAACCACTGGATCGTCGACTCGACGCCGGTGGAGTGCGGTCGCTCGCGTCCGACGGTGAAGCGGTCGGACATGGCCGGCTGGGCCGGATACGGGTACTGCGCCAGTCACAGCCGGTTCTTCTGGGGCCTGCGCCTGTTCCTGGTGTGCACCCCGACCGGGATGCCGATCCTGTGGGCTCTGGCGACCCCGAAGTTGGATGAGCGCGAGGTACTGACCGCGATGCTCGACCGCGAACCCGAGACGGTCACGAACCGGCCGGGGCTGCTGGTGATCTCCGACAAGGGTTTCGCTTCCAGGGAGTTCGAGGCCGATCTGGCCCTGAGGGGCGCTGAGTTGCTGCGGCCGTCGTTCAAGCGCGAGAAGAAACGCAAGGGCGAGTCCCTGCTGAAGTCGGTGCGGCAGTTGATCGAGTCGGTCAACGACACCCTCAAGGGCCAGCTCGACCTGGAACAGCACGGCGGCCGGACCTTCGAAGGCGTCGCCGTCCGCGTCGCCCAGCGCGTCCTCGCGATGGCTGCTGCGATCTGGCACAACCACAAGACCGGCCAGCCGGTCCTACGATCCCTCATCGCCTACGACCACTGATCACATCGGAATGACTCGTCTAGAGGGCCGAGATGGCGCAGGCGTCCTTCGGGGCGTACAGGCGGGACCAGGTGCTGGGGCCCACGACGCCGTCCGCACCGCCCGTGGTCTCGTTGCAGGTCTGCACCCAGTGGACGCCGTCCAGCGTCCTCGGGCCGTAACCCCCGTCTTCCTCAAGCCAGTTGGGGTACCCGCTGTAGTAGTTGATCAGGCACTGCACCTGACGAACCGCGTTCCCCGTGTTGCCCGGGTCGACCGTGGGCCGGGCGGCGTCGTCGATGTGGTCGCAGTTGGTCTCGGCTACGGCGGCGTTCGCCGTCGGGGCGCCGACGAGAAGTGCTCCTCCCACGGCCAGTACGGCGGTGCCGTGGACGAGGACCGAGCGGTGGACGCGTGTGCGCATGCTGTCTCCCCAGAAAGCCCGGCCGGCCGGGCGGCGTGCCCCGTCCGGCCGGGACACGCCGCTCGGCCGGAATGCTCAGCGTGAGTCGGCGAACGCCGCGAACGCGGTACGGGTGCCCGAGCCGGGGTCCCCGTCGATGGCCCCCGTGTAGCCGTAGTTCCGCAGCAGGCGCTGCAGAGCCTTGACCGTGTTGGGGCCGGGGTCCCCGTCGATCGAGTCGGTGTAGCCCCAGTACTCCTTGAGGCAGCGCTGGAAGGCCTTCCAGCTGTTCGTGCCGAGCTGCCCGTCGATCGAGTCGGTGTAGCCCCAGTACGTCGCCAGCCAGCCCTGGACCCTCTTGGCCCGCGCGCTGCTGAGGCCGAAGTTCTGTGTCGCGAGGATGCCGACGGACTCGGCACTCGCAGCGGGCGCGGTGGCCGGCGCGGCCGTCGCGAATCCGACACCCGTACCGAGCAGGCTTCCGCCGGCAATCGCGGCGACGGTGGCGGCACTGATGAAAGACCTGGTCAAAATGTTCGGTCGCATTCGTTCCTCCTCGGGGTCGTTGGTCGCACGGATCTGTTTTCGGACGATCCGTGAACGGCTTCCGATATGACCTTGTCAGCCTCCTCACGGCATCGACATACTTTTTCGCCTGAGCGTAAAAGCCGTGGTCAGTGAGGGGACTTCAATGCTCCGAATCCACTTCACGGATGCCGATCTAGCGCGCGTTCAGGTGGCGAACAGACCGGATCCGCTCTGGGAGATCTCCTTCAGCCTGCGCCGTTTCCAGAGCCGCAAGGGCCTGTGGGCGTATGCCGATTGGCATCGGAGCGCACGCGAGGCGCTGCACGCAAAGGGCCTCGCGCCCGTCGTCCGCAACGTGTTGCGCCCCCTTTATCCGGGGGGCACCTATTTTCCGGATTTCCTCACGCCCGGTGAAGCGTCCGAAGGTCTGGACGCGGGGCTGGAGGCGATCCTCGACATTCCCCGACAGCGCGTACTACGAGAACTGAACATCCTGGACCGGGTGAACGGCGCTCCCGCCTGGACCCGGCAATTACCCGACGCGGGACCCCGCAAGGAATTCGTCCGAACGGTCCGGAACTATTACGACGTCGCCATCCGTCCGCACGGAGATCACATTCAGGCGCACATCGACGCCGACCGCTCCGCCCGGGCCCGGGACCTGCTGGACGGCGGTACGGACAGGCTTCTGGCCAGCCTCGGGCCGTACATGCGCTGGCGGCGTCCCACGCTCGAGGTCGACTACTGCGAGGACCGTGATCTGCACCTGCAGGGGCGCGGTCTGAGGCTCGTCCCCTCGTACTTCTGCTGGGGCGGCCCGGTGTCGCTGGCCGACTCCGGTCTCCCGCCCGTCCTCGCCTACCCGCTGCGCCTGCCGGCCTCCCGCACCGACGAGACCGATGCCCACAAGCCCCGGGCTCCGCTGCCCGCGCTCCTGGGCGCCACCCGCGCCGTCATGCTCCGGGCGACGGCGGCCGGCGCCACGACCGGCGAACTCGCCCGTGCCGCAGGTGTCTCCGCGGCGTCGGCGACCCGCCACACCACCGTGCTGCGCGACGCCGGCCTCCTCGTCAGCCACCGCCACGGCCCGGTCGTCCTGCACACCCTGACGCCCATGGGCGCCGCCCTGCTGCGCGCCTCCGGGCAGAATCCCCGAACGGCCCCGGTCTGACGCCGGGCGGGATACGAGCGCGAGTACGGGCCCAGGTACAGGTACAGGTGCGAGCGCGGGTCCGGGTACGGGCACGAAGAGTCGGGGGCGCCCCGCCGTCCTGGACCACCGGGTCCGTGGACGGCCGGGCGCCCCCGACCTCCTGCTCCCTGCAACCGCCTGCTGCTCCTACTCGGCAGCCGCGTCCGCAGCCTGCGCCTTCAGCGCACGCTCGACACCGGAACGGGACTCCGAGACGAGTCGCCGCAGGGCGGCGTTCGGCTCGGCGGCGGTCAGCCAGGCGTCCGTCTTCGCCAGGGTCTCCTGGGACACCTGGAGGGCCGGGTAGAGGCCGATGGCGATCTGCTGGGCGATCTCGTGCGAGCGCGAGTCCCAGGCCTCCTTGACCACCGCGAAGTACTTGTCGGTGTAGGGCTCCAGCAGCTCGCGCTGGTCGGTCTGGACGAAGCCCCCGATCACGGCCTCCTGGACGGCGTTCGGCAGCTTGTCGGACTCGATGACCGACGCCCAGGCCTCCGCCTTGGCCTCCGGGGTCGGACGGGCGGCCCGGGCGGTCGCGGCGTGCCGCTCACCGGCAGCGGTCTTGTCCCGCTCGTACTCGCCCGCGATCTCGTCCTCGTCGAAGCGCCCGACGGCCGCCAGCCGCTGGACGAACGACCAGCGCAGCTCGGTGTCGACGGCCAGCCCCTCGACGGTCTGCGTGCCTTCCAGCAGGGCGCCCAGCAGGTCCAGCTGCTCCGGCGTACGGGCGGTGGCCGCGAACGCGCGGGCCCAGGCCAGCTGATGGTCGGAGCCCGCCTCGGCCGTCCGGAGATGGGCCAGCGTGGCGTCCGTCCAGCGGGTCAGCAGGGCCTCGCGGGTGGCCGGGTCGCCGTACAGGTCGATCGCCAGCTTCACCTGCCGCTGGAGCGACTGCACGACGCCGATGTCCGACTCCTTGCCGATGCCCGACAGGACGAGGGAGAGGTAGTCGCGGGTCGCCAGTTCGGCGTCACGGGTCATGTCCCAGGCGGAGGCCCAGCACAGCGCGCGCGGGAGGGAGGCCTCGAAGTCGCCCAGGTGCTCGGTGACGAAGGCGAGGGACGCGTCGTCGAGGCGGACCTTCGAGTACGACAGGTCGTCGTCGTTGAGCAGGATCACGGCCGGACGGCGCCTGCCGACCAGCTGAGGTACGGCCGTCAGCTCGCCGTCGACGTCCAGCTCGATACGCCCGGTCTCGTCGTCACGCAGCAGCTTGCCGCTCTCGTCGTCGAGGTCGTACAGGCCGACGGCGATGCGGTGCGGCCGGAGCGTGGGCTCACCCTTGGCACCGGCGGGCAGCGCGGGAGCCTCCTGCCGGATGGCGAAGGAGGTGATGACCCCGTCCGCGTCCGTCTCGATCTCGGGACGCAGGATGTTGATACCGGCCGTCTCCAGCCACGACTTCGACCACGCCTTCAGGTCACGCCCGGAGGTCTCCTCCAGGGCGCCCAGCAGGTCGCTGAGCCGCGTGTTGCCGTACGCGTGCTGCTTGAAGTAGGCCTGCACGCCCGCGAAGAACGCGTCCATGCCGACGTACGCGACGAGCTGCTTCAGTACGGAGGCGCCCTTGGCGTACGTGATGCCGTCGAAGTTGACGAGGACGTCGTCGAGGTCGCGGATCTCGGCCATGATCGGGTGCGTGGACGGCAGCTGGTCCTGGCGGTACGCCCACGTCTTCATGGAGTTGGCGAAGGTGGTCCAGGAGTGCGGCCAGCGCGAGCCGGGGGCGTACGCCTGGCAGGCGATGGAGGTGTAGGTGGCGAACGACTCGTTCAGCCACAGGTCGTTCCACCACTCCATGGTGACGAGGTCGCCGAACCACATGTGCGCGAGCTCGTGCAGGATCGTCTCGGCGCGCGTCTCGTACGCGGCGTCGGTCACCTTGGACCGGAACACGTACTGGTCGCGGATGGTGACCGCGCCCGCGTTCTCCATGGCACCGGCGTTGAACTCGGGGACGAACAACTGGTCGTACTTCTTGAACGGGTACGCGTAGTCGAACTTCTCCTGGAACCACTCGAAGCCCTGCCGGGTCACCGCGAAGATGGCGTCGGAGTCGAGGAACTCGGCGAGCGAGGGCCGGCAGTAGATGCCGAGCGGAACGGTCTGCCCGTCCGCCTCGTACACACTGTGGACCGAGTGGTACGGCCCGACGATCAGCGCGGTGATGTACGTGGAGATACGGGGCGTCGGCTCGAAGCGCCAGACGTCGTCCTTGGGTTCGGGCGTCGGCGAGTTGGAGATGACGGTCCAGCCGGACGGCGCGGTCACCGTGAACTGGAAGGTCGCCTTGAGGTCCGGCTGCTCGAACGACGCGAACACGCGGCGGGCGTCCGGCACCTCGAACTGGGTGTAGAGGTAGGCCTGCTGGTCGACGGGGTCGACGAACCGGTGCAGGCCCTCACCGGTGTTGGTGTAGGCGGCGTCGGCGACGACACGCAGCACGTTGCGCCCCGCGAGCAGCCCCGGCAGCGCGATCCGGGAATCCTTGAAGACCTCGTCGGGGTCGAGAGCGTCCCCGTTGAGGGTGACCTCGTGTACGGCCGGGGCCACCAGGTCGATGAAGGACTCCGCGCCGGTTTCGGCGGAGTCGAAGCGCACCGTGGTCACGGACCTGTAGGTGCCGCCCTCCTGTGCGCCGGAGAGATCCAACTCGATCTCGTACGAGTCAACGGTGAGCAGCTTCGCCCGCGCTTGCGCCTCTTCGCGGGTCAGGTTTGTGCCAGGCACGCGGTCATCTCCTCGTATGTGTGGGTTGCGCCATCCTTCCATGGGATCCGCGGCCGACGCGATGTCCGGAACCCGCCGGTGGGCGGGGTGGACAGGCGCGAACGTGGAGCCATGACGACGCACACGACAACACGCGCGAAAGCACGCATCACGTACGCCGTACGCCCCATTGGTCCTCTGATCCTCAAGAGGCTGCGTTCTGCTGACGATGCGGGACGCGAGTTGGTTCCCGAGACCGACACCGAGGGCGGCTCGCCGCTCCGCTGCTGTCTGCGCCACAGCACCCCGGGGGAGCGCGTCGCCCTCGTCTCCTACGCCCCGCTGCGGCGGTGGGCGGCGGAGACGGGGGCCGACCCCGGGGCGTACGACGAGCAGGGGCCGGTCTTCATCCACGCGGAGGCCGGGGCATGCCCCGGGCCGGCGGTGGGGGAGGGGTATCCGTTCGCGGGGACCCGGCGGGTGCTGCGGCGGTACGACCGGGAGGGGCGGATCGTCGGGGGGCGGCTGGTGGAGGTGGTGGACGAGGAGGCCTTCGGGGAGGCGTTCGCTGATCCGGGGGTGGCTGTCGTGCATGTGCGGGCGGTGGAGTACGGGTGCTTTCTCTATGAGGTGGGGAGGGGCTGAGGTGGGGATGAAGGGGCGAACGGTAGTACTAATAGTGCCTATATTTTCCTACTCTGTTACCGTGGAGGTATGAAGATCAGTGTGAGCCTGCCTCAGGAGGACGTTTCCTTCGTCGACGAGTACGCGCAGAGAACAGAGGCGGCGTCGCGATCCGCGGTGATACACGACGCCATCGAACTCCTGCGCGCCGCTCGGCTGGAGGAGGAGTACGCGGAGGCCTTCGCCGAATGGGACGGCAGTGAGGACGCGGCGTTCTGGGATCAGTTCTCGGCGGACGGGCTCACCGATGAAGCGCGGTGACATCTACCTGGTCGACTATGAGCCGGCACGCGGCAGCGAGGCCAACAAGGCGCGTCCGGCCGTTGTCGTCTCGAACGACGCGGCCAATGCCGCGGTGGCCCGGACGAAGCAGGGCGTGGTGACGCTCGTGCCGCTGACGTCGAACACCTCGCGGGTGTACCCCTTCCAGGTGCTGCTGCCCGCGGCGGAGTGTGGCCTGCCCAAGGACTCCAAGGTCCAGTGCGAGCAGGTACGGGCCCTCGCGCCGGAGAGGCTGTTGCGCGCGATCGGCTCCGTACCCCGGCAGCGGATGGCCGAGATCGACGTGGCGCTGCGGCGGCACCTGGCACTCTGAGTCCCTACGCGAAGGGGGTGCCCACCGGTAGCCGGTGGGCACCCCCTGAGTCGTACTCGCGGTAGTGTCGCCATTCCTACCGCGCGGGGCGGCTACTTACCGCTCAGCTCCACCGCCACCAGCTCCGCGATCTGCACCGCGTTCAGTGCGGCGCCCTTCCGCAGGTTGTCGTTGGAGACGAAGAACGCGAGTCCGTTCTCCGACGTCTCGTCCACGCGGATCCGGCCCACGAACGACGCGTCCTGCCCGGCCGCCTGAAGCGGGGTCGGGATGTCCGACAGCACGACACCGGGCGCCCCCGCCAACAGCTCCGTCGCCCGCTCCACCGACAGCGGCCGCGTGAACCGTGCGTTCACCTGGAGCGAGTGCCCCGAGAACACCGGCACGCGGACACACGTACCGGACACCTTCAGCCCCGGGATCTCCAGGATCTTCCGGGACTCGTTGCGCAGCTTCTGCTCCTCGTCCGTCTCGAACGAACCGTCGTCCACCACATTGCCCGCCAGCGGCAGCACGTTGAACGCGATCGGCCGCTTGTACACCTGCGGCTCGGGGAAGTCGACCGCCGAACCGTCGTGCGTCAGCTTGTCGGCGTCGGCGACCACCTTCTGCGCCTGCCCGTGCAGCTCCGCCACACCCGCCACACCCGAACCGGACACCGCCTGGTAGGTCGCGACGACCAGCGCTTCGAGGCCCGCCTCCGTGTGCAGCGGCCTCAGGACCGGCATCGCGGCCATCGTGGTGCAGTTCGGGTTGGCGATGATGCCCTTGGGGCGGTCGACGATGGCGTGCGGGTTCACCTCGGAGACGACCAGGGGTACGTCCGGGTCCCGGCGCCACGCCGAGGAGTTGTCGATCACGACGGCACCCTGCGAGGCGACCTTCTCGGCCAGCGCCTTCGAGGTCGTGCCGCCCGCCGAGAACAGCACGATGTCGAGGCCGGTGTAGTCGGCCGTCGTCGCGTCCTCCACCGTCACACCGTCGAGGACCGACCCTGCCGACCGCGCCGACGCGAACAGCCGCAGCTCGCTGACCGGGAACTCGCGCTCGACGAGGATCCTGCGCATGACCGTGCCGACCTGACCGGTGGCTCCGACGATTCCGACCCTCACGACGACTCCCTTGTTTCGCTGTCCCACGACCACTGCGGCTACTGCGGCTGCTGCCACATCTGCGTCCGGTGGCTCGTACGTATACGCGCGTACTACCCGGCCGAGACATTTCCATCATGCGTCCCACCCCGGGCACCATGTCCAATCCTTTGCCTGGCCGGCCCGAGGAATGGGACGGAACAGGGTCGGCGCGCGGTTGCGATTGTCCGGCCGCACCCATCCTGAGCTGGAGAAACCCGCCCGACAGGGACCGTCGGGCGCAAGCTGTGCGGGCCCGGGCCGACCGGGGCCGGGCGGGGCCGGAGTCTCGCTTCGATAACGGTGTGACGTACCTCTCCGCCGCGGCCGAACGTTCTGGGCGCCCTCGGCGTCGTAGAAGAAACGCGGCGAGGGGGAGGGGTGCTTGTGCTGCGCAGAAAGGCCCGGCGCGTCCAGGAGGACGAACACGGCGACCCGCTGGACCCGGCGCAGGAGCGCAGGGTCAGGGCGGTGCTCGCGCTCGGCGGCGTGCCGCAGGCGGACCTGCTGGACGGGGTACAGCAGGTCCGCCTGCGGCTGCTGGAACGCACCGCGAACGGACACGAGGCACCGCGTGACGTGTCGGCGTGGGCGGCGGTCGTCGCCTCCAACCTCGCCATGGACTGGCACCGGGCCAAGCGCCGCCAGGAACGGCTGGGGGAACGGCTGGCCTCCCTGCGCCAGCCGGTGGCCCACCCTTCCGGCGAGGAGACGAGCCTGCTCTCCCTCGCCGTGGCCCGAGGGCTCGACGACCTGCCCGACCCCCAGCGCCAGGTGCTGGTCCTTCGCTTCTACGCCGACCTGCCGGTACGCGGGATCGCCGAGGAACTGGGCATCCCGGAGGGCACGGTCAAGAGCAGGTTGCACACGGCGGTACGGGCATTGCGCACCCGCCTGCACGAGGACGAGGTGGTGTGACATGGCCGCCGAATACGACGGCGTGGACGCGTTGATGGCCGCACTGACGGACGATCCGCTGCCCGAAGAGGCACTCACGGACGCCGACTTCATGGCCGAGCACTGGTCGGCGGCGGCCGATGTGGCGCTGCTGCGCGAGCAGTTGGGGCTCATCGGCGGCGCACTGGCGTCGCAGGTACGCACGGAGACGGAATCGGGGGCGGAATCGGGGGCGGTACGAAGGCCCGCACGCGAGTCGGCGCCGAAGCCGGTCCGCGTCCCGGTGCGGGAACGGCCGTACTGGCGTCCGCTGCGCACCCTCGCCCTCGGTGTCGCCGCCGTGACCGCCGCGGGGACCCTGGTCACGGGGGCGGGGTGGCTCCTCTCGCAGGCCGGGAAGGGGACCGACGACGCGGCGACGACCTCGTCGGCCGACTCCGGCGCCGTGCCTTCCTACTCGCTCGACCCGGACAGCGGGAGCGGCGCGGGTGCCAAGGACGGTGCCGACGCGGGTGCGCTGAGCCCCGCCGGATACCTCTCCTGCGCCCGTCTGGTCGTCGAGGGCACGGTCATCGCCGTCGACCCCGGACCGGGCGCCGACCAGGACCGGATCACCCTGCGTGTGGCCCGCTACTACAAGCCGGACAAGGGCCCGGCCGAGGTGACGTTCGTGATGGACCAGGAGGTCGACCCCCGGCTGACCGTGGGCGACCACACCCTGATCGGCATTCCGACGGGCGCCGCGTCCCCCGACACCTGGACCACCGACGAGAAGGAGATCGCCGCCCAACGGGACTGGATCACGGCGGCGTTGCCGAAATCACGCACCCTGCCGTGCGACTGAACCGCGAGTGAACCGAAAAGGGGCGGGCGCCCGGTACCAGGTACCGGACGCCCGCCCTTCGGTCGTGCCTACCGCTACGGCGTGACCTTCTCGATCTTCACGTTGCCGATACCGGCGACCGTGCCGTGCGCGTTCACCAGGGACACCTGGCCGAAGAACTCACGGCCCGCAGGTGCGGGCGCCGAGGCGACGATGTTGCCGGAGACGGTCGTCGAGGCGCCCGTGCCGAGCTTCACCGGGGAGTCGGCGACCTGGATGGAGCCCAGGGCGGCCGAGTAGAAGACGTCCTGGTAGTCGTAGGCCGTCGAGCCGGCCGGGACCGCGTAGCCGATGACCTCGACGGTGTACGTGCCGGCGGCGGGCGAGGCGATGGAGACCGCCTCCTCCGAGTCGCCGTCGGCGGAGGTGCCGACCGCGGTACCGGCCGCGTTGTACACGACCAGGTCGAGGTCGGCGGCCGTGTCGGAGACGTTGCCGATGGCGACGTCCAGGGACGCGGCGCCCGCGGGCACCTCGACCGTGGTCGTCTGGGTCTCACCTTCGGCGATGGTCGGACGGGCGTTCAGCGAAGAGCCGAGCGGACCGCCGGCCAGCTTGCCGTCGACCGCGGCGAGGTTGTTCGTCACCTTCCAGGAGGCGGCGATCGGCGTACCGACCTTGGCCTCGGGAACGGTCACGACGTCCGGGTCGAAGGTCGCGCCCAGGACGGTGGCGTCCAGCTTGTACGGGTTGTCGAGCAGCGGCGACGTACGGCGCGACTCGACCTCGACCTCCCAGACACCGGCCTGCGGGTTCGGGTACGAACGCACGTCGGGCGCGCAGCCGTTGGTGTTCGGGTAGTTGCTGTAGCAGTACGGCGTGCCCGTGTCCTCGACCGCGACACCGTACGGGTGGATCGAGATGAACCGGGTCTGGCTGGTGGCCGCCAGTCCGCTGATCGCGACCTCAAGGGTCTTGGCGCCCTCGGGAACGGTCAGGAAGTAGGACTTGGTGCTGTTGCGCTGGACCGAGCCCGACGCGGAGAACGTGTACTTGACCGGCTTCGAGATCACGACCGTGGTCATGATCTGCTTGTCGACGACCTCGGTCTGCGGGTCGTCGACCTCAAGGATCGCGCTCTTGATGCCGGCCGTCTTCGAGTTCGCGACGACCTTGACGGTGACCGGCTTGTTCAGCGCCAGGCTGACGTCTTCCTTGCCGGCGATCCTGAAGGTGCCACCGGTGTTGTTCCTGAAGCGCAGGTCGTGCCGGATCGCCTTGGCGGGACCGGACGTACGCGTCACGGTGACGTCGTACGTCTTGCTGACGCCGAGCTTGAGGCCGCCTTCGCGGTCGTAGAGGCCGGTGCCGAAACCGGGGGTCTTCAGAGCCTGGTCGAGCGCGGTGTCGACCGGGGCCTTGACGGTGTAGTCGAGGGCGGTGGCACCGGCCGTGATGGCCTTCCACGCGTCCACGATGTTGATGAGGCCGGCGCCTTCCTCGTACGCCTGCGTACCTTCGATGTGGTCGGCGTGCGTGGCCAGGGCCGTGCGGAGGTTGGCCGGGGAGAGGGCGATGCCCTTCTGCTTGGCGGCGGACAGCAGCAGCGCGGAGGCGCCGGCGGCCTGCGGGGACGCCATCGAGGTGCCCTGGAGCATCGAGTAGCCGGCCGGCAGGGTGTAGCCCGCCTGGGCGACCGGGGAGCCGGGCAGCCAGGTCTGCGTGGTGTTGATCGAGGCGCCGGGCGCGGTGATCGTCGGCGCGAAGCCGCCGTCCTCACGCGGGCCGCGCGAGGAGAACGGCAGCATCGCGTACTTCCTCGACACGATCGAGCCGTAGTTGGACGCCCAGGTCTCCTTGGAGATGGACGCGCCGACCGAGATGACCTTGTCGGCCAGACCGGGGTCACCGATCGTGTTGGCACCGGGGCCGGAGTTGCCGGCCGAGATCACGAGCTGGACGCCGTACGTGTCGATCAGACGCGTGTACAGCTCGGCGCGCGCGTTGTTGCCGTCGTTCAGGGCCGGGAGGCCACCGATCGACATGTTGACGATGTCGACGCCACGGTTGACGACGAGGTCGATCATGCCCTCGGTCAGCGCGACGTTGGTGCAGCCCGGGCCGAAGACGCAGGCGCGGGACGACACGAGCTTGGCGCCGGGCGCGGCACCGTTCATCTTGCCGCCGAACAGGCTGTTCGCCGCGGTGATACCGGCGACGTGGGTGCCGTGCTCGGACGAGATCATGCCGATGTTCGCGTAGTCGGCCTTCGCGCCGGCCGCGTTGTAGACGACGTCCTTGCGGATCTCGACGACGAACGGGATGCGCTCGACGACGTCGGTCGCCGGGTTGTCCGTCCCGAAGTAGCCGACCTGGTAGCCGTCCTTGTAGGCCTTCATCGGCGTGTCGTCGGTGAAGTCGTGGTTGTCGTTCACGTCGACGGTGACCGTGCCGGCGGCGGCGTTGTACAGCACGCCCCAGACGTCGGTCTTGTCGCCGTCGCGGTTGACGTCACCGAGCTGGTCGCCGCCGGCGGTGACGGCCTCGGAGAAGTAGCTGAACTTGGCTTCGCCGACCGGCGCCGTGAAGTTCTCGGTGCCCTGGCTGGCCGTGGTGATGGAGAAGGCCGGGCCGGAGACCACCCTCGTCTGCCGCAGCCAGCTGCCGTCGCCGTCGGAGACCGGGTCGGTGGCCGTCACCCAGTCGACGATCTTGCGCTCGCCGGTGGTGGTCTTCTGCAGCGCGGGGTGCGCCAGGTCGATACCGGAGTCGAGGATGCCGATGGTGATGCCCCGGCCGTCCGCCTTCGGGTTCTTCTTCACGAAGTCGACGGCGCCCGTCTCGAAGGACGGGTTGTACGGGTTCACGGCGGGCGTGTTCTTGTCGGGCGCCGTGTAGGTCTTGGTGGCACGCGCCTGGGGGGCGGAGGCGGTGTCGGCACTCGGCGTCGGGTCGTCCAGCGGGATGTCCTGACGCAGGTCGATCCCGTGGACGGAGGAGAGCTTGGCGGCGGCGGCGATGGCCGCGTCGGCCTTGGCGGTCGGGACGGAGGCGCGGACGTAGCCGACCTTGTCGAAGGTCCGGCCGACGAGGCCGCCCTGGACCGCGTCCAGCTGCGCGGCGACCTGCTCGGTCTTGCCGGGCGCGGTCGCGATCATCATCGTGACGGTCTTGTCGCCGTCGGCCTTGGCCTCGGAGAGGAGTTCGGCGTCGTCGGAACCGAGCTTGTCGTGTGCCGACTTGACGGCGCCGTCGGCCGGGGCCGCGTCCGTCGCCGAGTCCGCGGAGAAGGCCATGGGTATGGGCCCTGCCGCGGAGAGCGCGGCCACCAGTCCGGCGGCGACGGCTATGCGCGCCACACGTCTCGCGCCCGAGATCGGTTCGCGCTGAGGGGTGAGGGTCATCGGCATCCCTTGTAGGTAAAGGAGCGTGCGTTGAGCGGCCGAGTTGATCGACCTTGGCCAAGAGCGTCCGGAATATGACCCCGGACGATCACATAGCTTTACCTAAGGGGCGGATGTTTGGGGATGGTTGACCGAAACTATATGAACGAGTGGGGAAAACCCGCGATGCGCTTTGGCTGGATGGAGTCCGAATCGCGGCGCTTTGTACTCGGCGTTCTACGTCTACCCGTCGTCGTCCGGAGACAATCCACCTGAACATTCCCGACCCGCGCGCTAGCGTCCCCCTATGCGTAAGACGCTGCGGGTCGCCGCGTACGCCGTCGTCGTCCGCGACGGACAGATCCTGCTGGCCCGTAGCCCCGCCGACGGGGGCGGCCACGAGTGGGTGCTGCCGGGCGGCGGCATGGAGCACGGCGAGGATCCGTACGACACGGTCCGCCGCGAGCTCATGGAGGAGACGGGCTACCGCATCGACGTGACGGGCCTGCTGGGCATCGACTCCCGCCGCCGCACCTTCACCCACCGCCGGTGGCGCCCGGTGGACCACCAGGGTGTGGCGTTGGTCTACGAGGGCGTGGTCACCGGCGGCGAACTCCGCCCGGAGACGAACGGCTCCACCGACCTCGCCGCCTGGCACGACCTGGACGCGGTGGCGGGACTGCGGAGGGCGCGGACGGTCATCGTCGGGCTGGAGCTGTGGCGGGAGCGGCCGGTCACGGGGAGGGTCGCGCAGGCGGGCGAGTAGCTCACCTACCCCGTCAGATGAACACGGAGTGACCGACTCCGGGCCGTTCGCCGTGCGGTCGTGAACGGGCGAGGTGGCCCAAGATCGACGTACGGAGATCGGCGTCGCGCGTTGCAGCCTCGTTCACGCGCAGGTCATCCCCGGTGCCAAGCATCCAGAGTGAGCGGGACGTTCGCACTTGCGATCACCCGTGACCACTTCCGACGCGTTCGCACTCGGGGAGACCGCGCCATGTCGCGCACACGCTCTGTCGCAAGCTCCACGCACGGGCTCAATCGACGTACGGTACTCGCCGCGGCCGGGGCGGTGTCCGTCTCGGCGGGCGTCGGCTACGGGATGCGGCCCAGTGACAGCCAGGCCGCCACCGTGACCGAAGCCGCACCCGCCGAGGGCCCGGTGGCCGTGTCCCGCCGGGCGGCGCCGGCCGCCCTCGCCCCGTCCGTCCGGGGCACCACGCTCGACACCGTCTCCGCGCCCCTCGGCGCGGGCGGCTACCGGCGGCTCGGCGACGGCCCGGCCTGGCAGCGGGTCGTACGGAGCGAACTGGCCGAACCCCGCTCCGGCCGTGCCGCCCGCCGGACCACCATGGCGGCCTTCGTCCAGTTCACGGACCTGCACCTGACCGACGTACAGCACCCGCTGCGCCTGGAGTACATGCGCTCGGCCGACCGGCACGCCTGGCGCCCGCACGAGGCGCTGTCGGTGCAGGGCGCGACCTCACTGGTCGAGCGGATCAACGCCCTGCGCGGAGCCCCGGTCACCGGCTCCCCGCTGCACTTCGTGATGACCACCGGCGACAACACGGACAACAACGCGCGCTCCGAGCTGGAGTGGTTCATGAAGGTGATGAGCGGCGGCCGGATGACGCCGAACACCGGGGACCCGCGCCACTACGAAGGCGTCCAGAACAGCGGACTCCCGCTCTACTGGCAGCCGGACTCCGCCACCCGCGACTCCGACAAGCAGCACGGCTTCCCGCACATCGAGGGCTTCCTCGACGCGGCGATCCGGGAGGTGCGCAGCCCCGGCCTGAACCTGCCCTGGTACTCGACGGTCGGCAACCACGACTCCCTGCCCCTCGGCTGCTACGCCTCCCACAGCGACCCCTTCCTCACCGACTTCGCGGTCGGCGGCAAGAAGCTGATGGATCTGCCGACGGCACGCAGCAAGGCCCTCCAGGACCAGATCAGAAGCTCCGACGACCCGAGGGGCATCCGCTTCCGGGAGCTGATCCAGGCCCACGCGCGCGACCTGCGCCCGGTCACCCCGGACGAGAGCAGGGCCCCGTTCACCCGGGCGGACTATCTGAAGGCGCACCTGGACCCGGCGTACGCGGGCGTGGGTCCGGTGGGCCACGGTTACTCGACGGCCAACCTCGACGCCGGCACCCAGTACTACACCTTCCGCATCTCGGACGACGTCGTCGGCATCAGCATCGACACCACCGACCCGGGCGGCCACTACCAGGGCTCGATCGGCGCGGCCCAACTGCGCTGGCTGCACCGGACGTTGCAGGAGCACAAGGACTCGTACGTCGTGGTCTTCAGCCACCACACCAGCGAGTCGATGACCAACACCCACCGCGACCCGGCCCACCCGGACGAAAAGCGCTACGACGGTTCGGACGTCGTGGCCCTCCTCGCCAGCCACCGCAACGTCCTGGCCTGGGTGAACGGACACATCCACCGCAACGTCGTCACCGCGCACGCGGCCCCGGACAACCGCTCGTTCTGGGAGATCTCCACGGCGTCACACATCGACTTCCCCCAACTGGCCCGAGTCATCGAGCTGGTGGACAACAACGACGGCACGATCTCGCTGTTCACGACGATGGTGGAGTCGGCGGCACCGCACCGGACGGACTACGCGGACCTGTCACAGACGGGACTGGCGGCCCTGTACCGGGAGTTGTCCTTCAACGCGCCGGGGGCACGGATGGATCTCTCGGGGGACGCGGGGGACCGGAACGTGGAGCTGGTGCTGAAGAAGGGCTGACCGGGCAGGAGTTCGGCGGCACCGGAACCGACGGTGACTCCGTGGGAGGCTTGTCTCCCTGGGCCAGGAGTCGCGGAAGCTGATTCAGGAGAGGCGGTACCTGTGAACCGGGCGGAGTGGCCGCTGAACGGAAGGGTCGGCCGGATCGGCGGGGGCGAGTACACGGGTGCGTACCTTCTGCTCGCTGTCGAGATCGACGACTTCTGGGCCTTCTACATCAGCGACGATCCGCGTCTCTGGGCGGCGGAGGATCTGCGTACGGACGACTTCTGGGTCGCCGACGCGGACCTGGAGGACATCCTGGGCGGGATGGCCGTCGAGTGGGCCCCGGAGGGGGAGGACGCCGCCCTGGAGAAGATGATTTTCGACGTCCGCCGGGAGTGGGAGCGACGCCGCACCGGGTTCTCGCGCCGACGCGGCGTCCGTCAGCTGTTCAGGTCCTGGCGGCGGGGTCCTCGTAGAGGTGAGTGACACCCGTATCGCTGTACGAGGATGTGAACCAGGCGTTCTCCGGGGCGAGTTCAAAGGCCGATAAGCGCTCAACCATTCCGTCCCTCTCAACCTCGGCCCCACCTGCCGTGTCCCTCCTCCCGACCGCCGCTCGGTGAGGACGCGCCGAGGGCCATGCACAGCCACAACCGGTCAGGACCGGTGCGAGGGGGAACGGGATGTCAGTCAGCAGGAGGACGGGCAGCAAGAGGCTCGTGGGGACGGCCGCCGCGATCGCCGTAGCGGCAGGCGTGTTCGCGGCGCCCGCCGTGGCGGCACCGGCCGAACGGGGTGGCGGCCACGAGGCCACCCGCCAGGCCATGAACGCCGCGGTCAAGGACGGCGTACCCGGTGTCGTCCTTCAGGCCAAGGACCGCCACGGCGTCTGGAAGGCGACCGCGGGAGTCGGCAACCTCAGGACCAAGCAGCCGCGCAGCACCGAGGACAGCTTCCGGGCAGGCAGCATCACGAAGACCTTCATCGCGACCGTCCTGCTCCAACTGGAGGCCGAGGGACGGGTGTCGCTCGACGACACCGTCGACGAATGGCTGCCCGGAGTCGTCCGCGGCAACGGCCACGACGGACGGAGGATCACCCTCCGCCAGCTCCTCAACCACACCAGCGGCATCTTCAGCTACACCGACGACGAGCAACTCCAGAGCGACGTCTTCCTCCCGGAGGGCTTCTTCAAGAACCGGTACCGCACCTGGACCCCGAACGAGATCGTCAAGATCGCCATGGGGCATCGGCCCGAGTTCGCGCCGGGCACCGACTGGGGCTACTCCAACACCAACTACACGATCGCCGGCATGGTCATCAAGAAGGTGACCGGCAACTCGTACGGCGACGAGGTCCGTCGGCGCGTGATCGAGCCGCTCGGGCTGCACGGGACGTACATGCCCGGAACGGACGCCACCGTCCCCCGGCCCAGCAGCCGTGCCTACTCGCAGCTCGCCGAGAACACCACCGGCAAGATCTACGACGTCACCGAGATGAACCCCTCCGTCGCCAATGCCGCGGGCGAGATCATCTCCAACTCCGGTGATCTGAACCGCTTCTACTCGGCGCTGCTGCGCGGCAGGGTCCTGCCCGCCGAGCAACTCGCCGAGATGAGGACGACCGTCGCCGCCGCGGCCGTGGACGGACGCTACGGGCTCGGACTCATCGAGAACGAGCTGAGCTGCGGGGTCACCGTCTGGGGCCACAGCGGCGGCATCCACGGTTCGAGCTCGGTGGCGGTCACCACGGCCGACGGCAAGCACTCCCTCGCCTTCAACTTCAACGGCGACTGGAGCGGCGACCCGGTGAAGGTCGTCGAGGCGGAGTACTGCGGGACGAAGTAGGGGCGAGCAAGGAACACGGGACACATGAGGAGGGGCCCCCGGTCGCCCGGCGGCCCCTCCTCTCCCCTCCTGGTACCGCCCGGTCCGTCACTACCGGGGCAGCACCACGACATACGCCGCCGGCTCGCGGTCCCCCGACGCCATCAGAGCCGTACGTACGACGGTCGCCTGCTGGTCGATCGCCTCGCGCAGCTTGCGCGGCGTGATGTGGACGACCGTGATGCCCAGCCGCTCCAGATGCTCGCGCTTACGGGCGTACTCCGACCAGAGCGCGTCGTCCTCCTGCCGGTGGCCCGGGAGCGGGGTGCGGGTGTCCAGCTCCACCGCCACCGCCTGGTCGGGCCAGTAGGCGTCGAGGCCGCCGAGGTGCGGGCCGCCGGGCAGGCGCAGATCGACGTTCCAGACCGGGTCCGGGAGGCCGTACTCGCGCACCATCCGGTACAGCCGGTCCTCCGCGATCGCCCGGCCCTCGGCGAGCAGGGAGTCGACGGCGTCCACGACATGCGGCCGGCTCAGCAGCCTGCCCTGGTTCAACTCCCGTACCACCGCTGCCGGTTCACAGTGACCGCCGCGCACCGCGTCGGTCAGCAGCCGGCGTACGGCGCCCGCGTCCGTGAGTCCGGCCACCGCGTCGGCGAGGGCACGGGCGACCGGTGCGACCGGCAGCCCGTCGATCAGCTCGGGTGTGGGCAGCGCCGAGGAGCGGAGGATGCGGACGCAGCCCGTCGAGCGAAGTCGGCGCAGCCGGGGCACCAGGACGTCGAAGGCGTCCAGGGACAGCAGCGGCGGCGCGGACGAGAAACCGTGCAGGGCGAGCGCGGCGAGGCCGGTGATCACGGCCTCGCCGTAGACCGGACGGCCACGCTCCCGGTACGGCTCCTCGGAGTCGGGCTGGGCCGGGATCCCCGTCGCCGTCCGCTCCTTCGCCGCGTACAGCAGCACCGCGTGCAACCGCTCCTCGCTGGTGGGCGGGCCCGGGTGCAGCAGGAACACACCCGGCAGGATCTGCTGCCAGGGTCCACCGGGCCGGCACTGCTCGTTCGCCTCGGCGGTGGCGACGCCGTTCGCCCGCAGCTGCGCGGCGGTCAGCACCCGGCGCTGTACGTGCGGCAGGTGGCGGAGGGGGCGGGTGCTCGGGGAGAGCGGGGTGTTGTGGGTCATGACTCCGGCTTTCCCGCGTCCGATCCGTCCCCTAACCGCTGTTACACGCCTGTCGACAATTCCGGACAAGCTCGCCCTAAAGTGCAAGCGTTCGAGTGCCGAAAGGCGCTGGTCCCTCCGGGGGTTACGGGGGTGAGTAGCCGGGTTCGGTAACGGTGGGGTCGTGGGTGCGGGTCCGGTGGGGCTTCTCGCGCAGTTCCCCGCGCCCCCAAAGACAAAGACACGGCCCCTGCGCCCCTGAAAAGCACGGGGCGCAGCCCCTGCTTTTCAGGGGCGCGGGGAACTGCGCGACCAGCCCCCACCGGACCCGCACCCGACAACGCACCCATACCTCTTACCGCACCGCCGCCCCGTCGCAGGCCTGCGCCCGCAGCGCCCGTGCCAGGTCGTCCCGGGCCTCCAGGACCAGGCGGCGCAGGGCCGGTGCCGCGTCCGCGTGGTCCGCGAGCCACGCGTCCGTCGCCGCCAGGGTCTCCGGCGAGTCCTGGAGGGACGGGAACAGACCGCGTACGACGTCCATCCCGATCTGGATCGAGCGGTCGGCCCAGGTCCGCTCGATCACCGCGAAGTACTTCTCCGCGTACGGCGCCAGCAGGTCCCGCTGAGAGCCCTGGACGAAGCCCGAGATGGTGGCCTCGACGAGGGCGTTGGACAGCGCGTCCGACTCGACGACCTGGGCCCACGCCTGTGCCTTGACGGCGGCCGAGGGGCGGCCGGCGAGGCAGCGGACCTGGTGGCGCTTGCCGGACGCCGTGTCGTCGCGGGCGAGTTCGGCGGCCACCGTCTTCTCGTCGGCGACGCCGTGCGAGGTCAGCGGCTCCAGGAACGCCCACCGCAGTTCCTGGTCGACGTCGAGGCCGTCGATCTTCGCCGTGCCCTCCAACAGCCCCTGGAGCAGCTGGAGATCGGCCTCGCTCGACGCCACGGCGGCCAGGAAGCGGGCCCACGTCAGCTGGTGCTGGCTGCCCGGCTCGGCGAGCCGCAGTTCCTTCAACGCGCCCTCGGCGAGCAGGCGTTCGCCGGTCGCCCGCCAGTCGGGGGCCGCGTAGTGGGTGAGCGCGGAGTTGGCCCACGCGTGCAGCATCTGGAGGACGCCGATGTCCGACTCGCGCCCCGCGAACCGGAGTACGAGGTCGACGAAGTCCCGGGCCGGCATCAGCGCGTCCCGCGTCAGGTTCCACAGCGCGGACCAGCACAGGGCGCGGGCGAGCGGGTCGGTGATGTCACCGAGGTGCGCCCGCAGCGTCGCCAGCGAGCCTTCGTCGAACCGGATCTTGCAGTACGTCAGGTCGTCGTCGTTGACGAGAACGAGGTCGGGGGCCTCACTCCCGACCAGCTCGCCGACCACGGTGCGCGGCCCGTCGACATCGGCCTCGGCACGCGCGTACCGCTCCAACACCCCGTCCGCGGAACGCCGGTAGAGGCCGACGGCCACCCGGTGGGGCCGCAGGTCGGGGTGCGACTCGGCGGCCTCCTGGATCACGGCCAGCTCGGTGATCAGCCCGTCCGCGCTCAACAGCACCGCAGGGGTCAGGGAGTTGACCCCGGCGGTCTCCAGCCAGGCCCGTGACCAGGACGCCATGTCCCGCCCGCTGGTCTCCTCCAGCACGGACAGCAGATCGCCGAGGCGTGTGTTGCCGTAGGCGTGCCGCTTGAAGTACCGCCGCGCGCCTTCGAGGAACGCGTCCGGTCCCACATAGGCGACGAGCTGCTTGAGTACGGAGGCGCCCTTGGCGTAGGTGATGCCGTCGAAGTTGAGCTTGGCGTCCTCCAGGTCGCGGATGTCGGCCGTGACGGGGTGGGTGGAGGGGAGCTGGTCGGCGCGGTAGGCCCAGGCCTTGCGGTTGTTGGCGAAGGTGACCCAGCCGTTGGTGAAACGGGTCGCCTCGACGAGCGAGAAGGCGCCCATGAAGTCGGCGAAGGACTCCTTGAGCCAGAGGTCGTCCCACCACTCCATCGTGACGAGGTCGCCGAACCACATGTGGGCCATCTCGTGCAGGACGATGTTCGCCCGCCGCTCGTACGCCGCCTGTGTCACCTTCCCGCGGAAGATGAACTCCTCGCGGAAGGTGACGAGCCCCGGGTTCTCCATCGCGCCGAGGTTGTACTCGGGGACGAAGGCCTGGTCGTACTTCCCGAAGGGGTACGGGTAGTCGAAGTGGTCGTGGAAGAAGTCCAGCCCCTGCTTGGTGACGAGGAAGACGTCGTCGGAGTCGAAGTAGGGGGCGAGACCCTTGCGGCACATGGCGCCGAGCGGGATGTCGAGGGTCGTACCGTCGGGATACGTACGGGAGTACGAGTCGGTCACGTAGTGGTACGGGCCGGCGAGGATCGTGGTGATGTAGGTGGAGATCGGCTTGGTCTCGGCGAACCGCCACACGCCGTCGACGAGTTCCCCGACCCCGTTGCTCCACGCGACCCACTCCTCCGGCGCCCGCACCTCGAACCGGAAGGGAGCCTTCAGGTCGGGCTGCTCGAAGTTGGCGAAGACGCGGCGGGAGTCGGCGGGCTCGTACTGCGTGTACAGATAGACCTCGCCGTCCTCGGGGTCGACGAAGCGGTGCAGGCCCTCTCCCGTGCGGGAGTAGGCGCACTGGGCGTCGACGATCAGCTCGTTGTCCGCGGCGAGGTCCTCCAGGAGGATGCGCGTGCCGTCGAAGACGGCCCCCGGGTCGAGATCCCGTCCGTTGAGGGAGACGGCGGTCACACCGGGCGCGATGAGGTCCGCGAAACTGGCGGCACCGGGCTCGGCGCACCGGAACCGGATCGTGGTCACGGACCGAAAGGTCCGAGCCCCGCCGGCGCCGTTCCTGCCCGTGTCACCCGTGCTGCCTTGGTCACCCAGGGCGGACCGCACGTCGAGGAACACCTCGTACCCGTCGACGGACAGCAGTGCCGCCCGTTCCCGGGCCTCGTCGCGGGACAGATTCTCACCGGGCACGGAACACTCCTCGATTGTCTTCAGTACGGCCGACCAGCACCGATCCTGCCACGCACCACTGGTACCGGGCACCCGGGAATGCAATGGTGGCGGGGATGTGTTGCCTGGGGAAAGCGCATCTTTCACTAGGAGACCCATGTCCGAGACGAGCTCGACCAAGACCCCCGTCGACTTCTGGTTCGACCCGCTCTGTCCCTGGGCCTGGATGACCTCCCGCTGGATCCTGGAGGTCGAGAAGGTCCGTGACATCGAGGTCCGCTGGCACATCATGAGCCTGGCGGTGCTCAACGAGGACAAGCTCGACGAGCTGCCCGAGGAGTACCGGGAGATGCTCGCGGTGAAGGCCTGGCAGCCGGTGAAGGTCGTCACGGCGGCCTGGCAGAAGCACGGCGCCGACATCCTCGGCCCCCTCTACACGGCCCTGGGCACGCGCATCCACAACAACGGCGACGGCCCGACCCTCGAAGCGATAGCCGGCGCCCTGGCCGACGTCGGCCTGCCCGCCGACCTGATCGACTACGCCGAGCAGGAGAACTTCGAGTTCGACGCCGAACTGCGCGCCTCCCACAAGGAGGGCATCACCAAGGTCGGCCAGGACGTCGGCACCCCGGTGATCGCGGTCCCCGGCGCCGACGGCGAGCAGATCGCCTTCTTCGGCCCGGTCGTCACCCCGGCCCCGAAGGGCGAGGAGGCCGCCAAACTGTGGGACGGCACCCTCCTGGTCGCCTCGGTCCCCGGCTTCTACGAGATCAAGCGCTCGCGGACGGCGGGCCCGGACTTCAGCAACCTGTAGAACCCGTAGGGCGTCCGGTCCTTCAGTCCTTGATCTGGTCCTTGGCCTGGTCCTTGGCTTCCGGTTCGGGGAAGGAACCGCCGTCCTTGTGGTTCCCCCGCCGCTGGAAGCGCAGACAGCCGTCGCGGGAACACCGGTAGTAGGCGCCGAGGCGGGTGTGCTTCGGCTTCTGCTGCTCGACGTACGGCTTCTCCGCCTGGGTGAGCCTGCGGAAAACCTGGACCGTGTCTCCGCAGTTGACGCACCGCATGGACACCATCTGATCCCCCTGGGTGTGTCGAGCCCCCGGTGGCTCTGACGCCCCGGCCCCACGAGAGTAGGCCTGGGGCAGGGGATATGGGGAGACCCCCGCGAGTCATGTCCTCGCGGGGGTCTCCCGTCATTCCGCCTGCCGTCGCGTTCGGTGAGAAGACGATCACGAGGCAGGACGCTTCACCGCGGTCAGCGCGGGAGGAGCGGTCGGGGCAGTCGGAGCGTCTGCTGCTCAGGGCGCCAACAGCAGTACATCCGTGCGGGACTTGGCGGCCTCGTAGCGCTTCGCCACGTCCTGCCAGTTGACGACGGCCCACATCGCGTCGATGAAGTCGACCTTCTGGTTCTTGTACTGGAGATAGAAGGCGTGCTCCCAGGCGTCGAAGACCAGGATCGGGGTGGCGCCCTGGCCGACGTTGCCCTGGTGGTCGTAGACCTGCTCGACGATCAGCCGTCCGCTGAGCGGCTCGTAGGCGAGAACGCCCCAGCCCGAACCCTGGGTCGTGGCCGCCGCCTTGGTCAGCTGCGCCTTGAAGCCCGCGTACGAGCCGAACGACTCGGTGATCGCGTCCGCGAGCTCACCGACGCCGTCGGCGGCCAGGGGCTCACCGCCACCGTCGCCCGTCATGTTGTGCCAGTAGATGCTGTGCAGGATGTGGCCGGAGAGATGAAAGGCGAGGTTCTTCTCCAGGCCGTTGACCGACCCCCACGACTCCTTGTCGCGCGCCTCCGCGAGCTGCTCCAACGTGTCGTTGGCGCCCTTCACATACGCCGCGTGGTGCTTGTCGTGATGCAGCTCGATGATCTCGGGGCTGATCACGGGCGCGAGCGCGGAGTAGTCGTACGGCAGCTCAGGGAGCGTGTAGACGGGCATGCGGGGGTCCCCTCGACCTCTTATTGCACATTGCTTGCAACTACACGCTAGCAACAAAAAGACCCTCGTGTGTGTCGCACGAGGGTCTTTTCCGTGAGGGGCGGGAGGGATCGGGGGAAGCGACGGGAGGGAGCAGGGGAGCAGACGGCCTACTCGGCGACGGACGTGTAGTGCGAGGCGTCCCCGGCGATCGAGTAGCTCTCCTTGCCCTCGATGCCGACCGGGATGTCACCGGCGATGGTCACCCGGTGCAGACGGCGCGGCAGGCCGTTGTAGTTGTCGACGGCGTAGTGCTGGGTGATGCGGTTGTCGAAGAGGACGAGCTGGTTCGGCGACCAGCGGTGGCGCAGGATGTTCTCCGGGCGGGTGACGTAGGCCTGGAGCAGGTCCAGGATCTTGCGGGACTCGGTGACCGACAGACCGACGATCCGCTGTGCGAACCCGCCGATGAACAGCCCGCGTTCGCCGGTCAGCGGGTGGACGCGGACGACCGGATGGGCCGTGCGGAACGTGATGGACGTGAACTGGGCGCGCTGGGCGGCCAGTTCCTCGTCGAGCGCCTCGTCCGGCACCGCGTAGTCGTAGTCGTTGGTGTGCTCGGCCCACAGGTTGTCGGCCAACTGCCGCAGTGGCTCCGGCAGATCACGGTAGGCGGCGGCCGAGCTGGCGATCAGGGTCTCGCCGCCGTACGGCGGGACGGTGATGCTGCGCAGGGTGCTGGCCTGCGGCGGGTTGAGGACGAAGGTGACGTCCGTGTGCCAGTGGTTGGCGGCGCGGCCCCGCTCGCTGTCGACGGGCAGGACGTTCGCGGCGCCGTCGACGGACGGCACGGTCGGGTGGGCGGTGGTCAGCTCGCCGAACTGACGGACGAAGGCCTGCTGGCCCTCGTCGTCGAGATTCACGTCGTCGAAGACCAGTGCCTTGTGGGTGTTGAGGGCCTCGCGGAGGGCGGCGACCTGCTCCTCGTCGAGCGGCTTGGAGATGTCGACGCCGGATACGCGGGCGCCGATGTTCGCGGTGACCTTCTGGATTTCGATGCCGGACATGTGCGGGTTCCTTTCAGGGGTCGTCAGACGAGGGCGGGTGCGGACGCGGATGTGGATGCGGAGGCGGGGCTGACGTACTGGTTCGCGGGACGCGGGAGGCCGTAGCGCTCCCGCAGGGTCTGGCGCGGCCCGTACTCACCGCGGAGCAGACCGCGGGCGCGCAGGATCGGGACGACGTGGTCGACGAAGGCTTCGAGCCCGGAGGGCAGGACCGCGGGCATGATGTTGAAGCCGTCGGCGGCACCCCGTGTGAACCAGGTCTCGATCTCGTCGGCGACCTGTTCGGGCGTACCGGCGAAGGTGAGGTGCCCGCGCCCGCCGCCGAGCCGCCCGATGAGCTGCCGCACGGTGAGACGTTCGCGCCGGGCCAGCTCGACGACGAGCGTGTAGCGGCTCTTGGCACCCTCGATCGCGCTCTCGGGCGGCAGGTCCGCCGGCAGCCGGGCGTCCAACTCCAGTGTCCCGGCGGGGAGTTTCAGCAGGTTCTCCAGGTTGCCCACGCCGTGCGCGTACACGATGTGGTCCTCCAGGACCTGCTCGTTCGCCAGCGCCTCGGCCTCCGTGGAACCGAGCACCGGGACGATGCCGGGCAGCACCTTGATGTGGTCGGGGTCGCGACCGCCCGCCGCCGTACGGGACTTGAGGTCGGCGTAGAAGGCCTGCGCGTCCTCGATGGTCTGCTGGGCGGTGAACACGGCCTCCGCGTACCGGGCCGCGAACGCCTTGCCGTCCTCGCTCGACCCGGCCTGCACCAGCACCGGGTAACCCTGGGGCGAGCGCGGCACGTTGAGGGCGCCCTCGACGCTGAAGTACGTCCCCTGGTGCTGGGGCGGATGGACCTTCGCGTCGTCGCCCCAGACGCCGGCCGCCTTGTCGGCGACGATCGCGTCGTCCTCCCAGCTGTCCCAGAGCTTGAGAGCCACGTCGAGGAACTCGGCTGCCCGGGCGTACCGCTGGGCGTGGGCGGGTTCCGCGTCGAGACCGAAGTTGCGGGCGGCCTCGGCACCGGCGGTGGTGACGATGTTCCAGCCGGCCCGGCCCCCGCTGATGATGTCGAGCGAGGCGAACTTGCGGGCCAGGTTGTAGGGGGAGTTGTAGGAGGTCGAGGCGGTCGCGATCAGGCCGATGTGCGTGGTCGCCGTGGCCAGGGCAGTCAGCAGGGTGAGCGGCTCCAGGGCACCCGCGGGCCGCTGCCCCACGCTGCCCCACAGCTGGGGGCTGTCGGCCAGGAACAGCGAGTCGAAGGTGCCTCGCTCCGCGATCCGGGCGAGCCGCACGTAGTGGTCCAGCTCGACATGGGCGTACGGGTCACTCTCCGGGAGCCGCCACGAGGCTTCGTGGTGTCCGGTGGTCATGAGGAAGGCGTTGAGGTGGAGTTGGCGGGTCATGGGTGTTGTGTCCTTTGCTTTGGACAGGTGCCAGGAGGGCTTACGAGCGCCGGGCCGGGCATTTCAGCCCGTCCGGCGGTTGAGGACGAGGCCCGTTCAGGCCCGTTCAGGGCCGTTGGGGGGTCTGTGGGCGCAGCCCCCAGTGGGGGTCCCCCCTCTGGGGGAGGGATGGGACGGGTAGGGGCGGCGGGGGCGAGACAAGGGCACTCACCGGACGTCGGACGTCACCCCCAGCGCCCCCAGCAACACCCGCCGGTACTCGTCCCGCGGCCGTTCGCGATCGACGACCAGGTCGACCGCGATCCGCCCCTCTTCCAGCACCAGCACCCGATCCGCCAGCACGATCGCCTCATCCACGTCGTGCGTGACCAGCAGCACCGACGGCTGATGCCTGCGCCACAACTCCCGAAGCAACGCGTGCATCTTGATGCGCGTCAGCGCGTCCAACGCCCCGAACGGCTCGTCGGCAAGCAGCAGTTCGGGCTCGCGGACCAGCGACCGGGCCAGCGCGGCCCGCTGCGCCTCCCCGCCGGACAGCTCGCTGGGCCAGGCACGTTCCCGCCCCTTCAGACCCACCTCCGCGAGAGCCTCCCGGCCCTTCGCGGCAGCCTCCTTGCCGTCCGTCCCCAGTAGTACGTTGTCCAGTACCCTCCGCCACGGCAGCAGCCGTGAGTCCTGGAAGACCACGGAGACCCGTTCGGGCGCGGTGAGTTGACCACTGCCCTCGACCTCGTGATCGAGGCCCGCGACCGCCCGCAGCAAGGTGCTCTTGCCGGAGCCGCTGTGCCCGAGCAGGGCCGTGAACTGCCCGGCCGGAATGTCGAGGTCGATTCCGTCGAGGACCTTGCGCCCGGCGAACGACCGGGTCAGGCCCCGGAGTCGGACGGCGGACCGGGTCAGTTGCTCAGTGTGCGGCGCCATGACAGCACCCTCCGTTCGATGAGACGGACCGCGCTGTCGGACGCCAGGCCGAAGATGCCGTAGACGACCAGGCCGACCAGGATGACGTCGCTCTGGCCGTAGTTCTGGGCCTGGAACATCATGTAGCCGAGTCCGCTGGTGGCGTTGATCTGCTCCAGGACGACCAGCCCCAGCCAGGAGCCGGTCACGCCGAGCCGGAGTCCCACGAAGAATCCGGGCAGCGCACCGGGAACGACGATCTGCCGGACGAACTGGAACCTCGACAGCCCCTGCACCTCGGCGAGTTCGACGAAACGGCTGTCGATGCCGGACAGCGCGGCATGTGTGTTGAGGTAGATCGGGATGTAGACGACGATGGCGATGATCGCGACCTTGAACGTCTCGCCGATGCCCAGCCAGAGGATGAACAGCGGGATCAGACCCAGGGCCGGGATCGCCCGGTTGAGCTGGACCGTCCCGTCGATCAGCGCCTCGCCGACCCGGCTGAGCCCGGCGGCCAGGGCGAGGAGGACACCGCCGACCAGCCCGATCGCGAAGCCGGAGGCGGCCCGCCGCAGCGAGGTCAGGATGTCGTTCGGCAGGGTCCCGTCGGTCCACAGATGGACGCCGGTCCTGAGCACGGTCCAGGGCGCCGGGATCGCGGCCGGGTCGAGCTGTCCGGCGGCGGAGGCGGCGGCCCACAGGGCGAGGACGAGGGCCGGGCCGACGAGCGGCGCGGCCGGCAGACGCCTGCCCGGTGAGAGACGGCGCCGCCTGCGGACCTGGGAGCCGCTCTCCTCGGTGGCCGCGACGGGCGCGGGGGATGCGGGGGCCGCGGTGCCGGCGGAGGCGCTCGTGGTCACGGCGGTCACCGCTGGTACTCCGCAGCCACGGACTTCGCCGCGATGCCCTCGAAGCGGTGGTCGAAGAGCGAGCTCACATCGAACTTCTTCACGAATCCGCCCTCCGCGAGCAGATCGGCGGTCTCCTGCTCCCACTTGATCGCCTCGGCCCAACTCGGCGGGAACAGCGGCTTGTTGGCGAGCTCGGTGATCGCCTGTGCCTGGGGGAGGGTCAGGTTCTGCGTCTTGACGTAGAACTCCTCGTTCCAGATGTCGGGGTTCTCGTACGTCCACACCAGGCCCTTGGCCCAGTACGGGATGTACGCGGCGACCGCGGCGGCCTTCGCGGGGTCGTTCAGCACGGAGACCGGCGCCCACAGCAGGCTGAGCAGGTCGACCACGTCAGTGTCGATGCTGCGGGCACCCTTGGCGCCGTACTGCTGGAAGTACGCGGGCGCCTGGGCGATGGCCAGCGGCGCGATGTCCACCTGGCCCGACTGCAGGGCGGTGAAGAACTGGTTGCTGGTCAGCGGGACGAGCTTGACCTCGTCGTACGCGAGCCCGGCCTTCTCCAGCGCCCGAAGGAGGACGACACCCTGGGCCTGCCCCTGCGAGAAGGCGAGCTTCTTGCCCTTGAAGTCCGCGACCGACCGGATGTCGCTGCCGGGCTTTGTGGCGAAGAGATAGTTCGGCTTGCGGGTGATGTTGATCGCGACGATCTTCGCGTCGTAACCCTGGAAATGCGCCTGGATCGGCGGAATGCCCGCGTTGTTGGCGAGGTCGAGGGAACCCGAGCGGAAAGCGTTGATGACATCGGGACCGGCGGAGATGTTCTCCCAGCTCGACACCTTGAAGGGCAGATCTCCCAACTTGCCGAGCTTGAACTGCAGTTGCTGGGTGCCCGAATACGAGGAGATCTTCAGGCTCGTACCGGCCGGGACCCTGTCGGCGAGCGGAGCGGTCGAGGCGCCCTTGGAATCGGCGGCGGCACTGCTGTTCGCGCAGCCGCTCAACCCGGCGACGCCCGCCGCGGCACCGAGGAGGGAGGTGAGGAAGAGCCGTCGGTCGACACCCGGCACGGGAGAAGAAGGCATGGGAGGACTCCGTGAGTTCGGAAGGCATGAACGCATGCGGAATTCGAGGCAGGAGGAGACCCGGAAAACAGAATTCACGCAAGGAAGAGCAGGAGAGGCAGGAAGAACAGGGGGCGCGGAAGGCGCGGAGCGTGCGGAAAGCACAGAAGGAAATGAGCGCTTCACACGTGGCAACGTGTCAGCAACAGTGGCGACGTGTCAGCAACAGAGGGTGCGACAGCTCACGAAAGGGCTCATGAGCAAGATGTTCCAGGTCACGCGTGGTCCCTGTCAACATTCGGAGTTTCTGAATTAAATAGCCGGAGGTGAAGCGGCCAACGGATCCCGGTACAGCACATCGAGTGCCACCGAACCGCCCGCCACCGCGAGTACCGAATCCGGGAAACTGGTCGGCACGACAGAGGCCGCGCGTTCCGCGCCGACCCCTTCACGCAGCGCCGCGAGGCAGTCCTCCCGGTGAATGATCCCGACCTCGGTCACGACCACCGTCTCCGGATTCAGCACGTCGAGCAGCAGCCGCGTGGCCCGCCCCACGGCACTCGCCCGCCGCACCAGCAGCCCCACGGCGGCCTGGTCGCCCCCGGCCGCCGCCGCGACCACCCGGAGGGAGTCCGTGGTGTCGACGACACCCGCCTCCCGCGCCCGCCGGCACAGCGTCCGCTCGCTCAACTCCGCCTGCAGGCAGCCCGTACGCCCGCAGTCGCAGACCTCCGTACCGCCCGGCACCGGCAGATGGGCGATGGCGCCGGCCTGTGAGCGCGGTCCGTGGTGCACCTCGTCGTTGGTCGCGAACGCCGCGTCGACCACGTTGCCGACGAACAGGTGCAGCACACTTCCACTGCCCCGCGCCGGCCCGAACAGCCGCTCCGCGTTGACCAACGCCCGTGCGTGCCCGTCCACATGGACCGGCAGTCCGGTGCGGGCACGGAGCACGTCACGCACGGCCACGTCCCGCCAGCCCAGCATCGGGTGCTCGACGACGGTCCCGGACTCCCGGTCCACCCAGCCACCGACGGCCACGCCGACACCGAGGGCCCGGCGGCCGGGGGCGCCGTCCAGCAGCGCCCGCAGCCCCTCGGCGGCCCGCGCCAGCACCCGCCCCGGATCGGTGTGCTCGTGCTCCAGCTCGCGCCGGGCCACCACCCGACCTCGCAGATCCAGCAGCGCGACCGTCGTGTACGACACCGCCACATGCACACCGGCGACCACGAACCCGGAGGAGTCCACGTCGACGGGGACGTGCGGACGCCCCACCCCGTTCGACCGCCGGGGCACCGACTCCTCGTGGATCAGGCCGAGTTCCGTGAACCGTGCGCAGTAGTCCGTCACCGACGCCGGTGACAGCCCGGTCAGCCTGGCGATCGTGCTGCGCGCCACCGGCCCGTGCTCCAGCACGGACCGCAGCACGACACTCGCGCTCGTCCTGCGCCGGTCGGAATCGGCGGCACGGGGCACGCGGGACGGCGCGGTGCGAGAGGAAGAGGTACGAGGAGAGGAGGTACGAGGAGAGGAACTGCGAGATGAAGGAGAGGGGGAGGGAGAGGGGGAAACAAGGGTGGGTGCCGCGGCACGGGGCATGGCGATCATCCTCGGGGAACTGGTCCGACACTGCGCCGTCTCGTGAGGACTCGGGGGCCCATGAAGGCCCGGGGGGTCCTGTGGAGCGAGGCGCGCCGGAGCCGCCTCACCCGGGGCGGCGACAGGTGGCCGTGCCCACGCGTCGCAGGTCGACATAGCGACGCGACGAGAAGTACCGGGACTGGGCGACCATGAGCTCGAAGCTAGCAAAACGGGCCGACGCTGCACAGACGGTGACCGACGGGCGAGACGGCACATGTCAGGGCAGGGGTACCGGCCGGGGCCGAGCAGGGGTCGCCCCCCTCCCCGGACCGGGTCCGGGAGATGCACAGGCCTGCGGCCGGATTGGCGGAACTCTACAGAGGCCGCCCGCCGTGCCCCCGTAGCCCACACCACCTCACCTCAGTGACCGGCGTCACGCCGTACCGGGTGTAACCTCCATCCTTTGTCCGGAGCCCACCAAGTCGCCGTCGTCCCCTTTGTCGAGCACTGACGGTGATCGGCCCGAGGGCGCTGGGATAGCGTCACAAAGTCCCTTGCCGCCCACGTCCCCGCGGAGTCCCCCATGGCAACCGCCGTCGCCCCCGCCCGCCCCGGCCAGGTCCTCGCCGACCTGCTCCCCGCTTCCCGCGTCCGGGACGCCGCGCTCGTGCTCGGCGGTGCCGCACTCACCGGGATCGCCGCCCAGATCGCCGTCCCCGTGCCCGGCTCGCCGGTGCCGGTGACCGGGCAGACCTTCGCCGCGCTCCTCGTCGGCACCGCACTCGGCGCCGGCCGCGGCCTCGCCGCCCTCGTCGTCTACGCCCTGGCGGGTCTGGCGGGCGTGCCGTGGTTCGCGGAGGGTGGTTCGGGTATGTCGGTGTCCTTCGGCTACATCCTCGGCATGCTGCTCGCGTCCGCCGCCGTGGGCGCCCTGGCCCGCCGCGGCGCCGACCGCTCGATGCCGCGCATGGCGGGCACGATGCTGCTCGGCGAGGCGATCATCTACGCGATCGGCGTCCCGTACCTCGCACTCGCGGCCGACATGAGCGTGAGCGCGGCGATCGCCGCCGGCCTGACGCCGTTCCTGATCGGCGACGCCCTGAAGGCGGCTCTGGCGATGGGCGTACTGCCGACGGCCTGGAAGTTCCTCGACCGCTGAACTCCGTACGGATGGCTGGCTGTTGACGAGATCCGGGATGCCGCACACGGCATCCCGGATCTTCCGCTTTCCGGCCCGCTCAGCCCTGCGGCTGCCGGGGCCGCCGCTGCGACCACCACATGCCCGCCGCCCCGGCGGACAGCAGCGCCGCGCCGACGCCGCCGAGCGGGAGCAGGTCGCGCGCGGGGCCGGTCCTCGGCAGTTCGTCGCCGCCGGGTGCCACCGGCTTGTTGTCGGTGCCGAGCAGCAGGGGAGTGGCCGGGGCGTTCGGTGACGGGTTGTTCGTACCGAACGGGACCGGGCCCTGCTGCCAGAACGTCTTCGAACTGTCGGCCGTCTGGACGGGCAGACAGATCTTTCCGGTCTTGCCCAGATCGAACGTCGCGTCGACGTCGTACGACTTCGACTTACCGGCGGCGAGATTGCCGACGGCACAGTTGAAACCGCTGTTCGAACCCTCCGGGAGATCCCCTTCGGCAATCTCCGAACAGCCCTGAACGTTCTTGACCGTCATACCGTCGAATCCGACGACCAAAAGCCTGATGTCGCCGCTGTCCTTGCTCCCCTCGTTCTTTACCGTGGCGGTAAGAGCTGTTTCTTTCGAACTGTTGTCGACCGAGATGCTCTCGGGCAACTGGGTGGTCAACTTGACGCCCGTCGGCGCCGCGTCAACGGCCTTTCCCCCCTTGCTGCTTGCGGGCCCCTGGTCATCCGCGCCGGCGGAGAAGGAAAGGATCATCACGGCCGAGAAAGATGCCGTGAGCAGCGATCCCGCGATGGCCGTCGTTCGACCAGAACTCATGTTCGTCCCCCTTGGATCCCCCTGGACTGCGCCTGAATTCGCAGTCCATGAAGAGGTACCACAAGATTTACCGCCACTATGCTGGTACGGCACAAAGTGTGACCATTGTGGTTCTGGTGGGGCGTGCGTTGAGGGGGTGCAGGGGATTGCGGGGGAATATGGGCGGCGGTGCTCCAGGTCTGGTGGTGACGGGCCGATATCGGCTGGTCGAAAGTATCGGACAGGGGGGAATGGGGCGGGTGTGGCGGGCCGTCGACGAAATGCTCGACCGGCCGGTGGCCGTCAAGGAAATGCGGATCGACGGACTCGACGCGGAGGACACCCGAACCCGCCGCGAACGCACACTCCGCGAGGCCAGGGCGACGGCCCGGATCGACCACCCGAACGTCGTGCGCGTGTACGACGTAGTGGACGAGGGTGAACGGCTGTGGATCGTCATGGAGCTGGTCGACGGCCGCTCTCTCGAACAACTCCTGGTCCAGGACGGCCCGTTGGGCCCGGCAGACACGGCCCGCCTCGGCCTCGGCCTGGTCTCCGCGCTGCGCCAGGTGCACGCGGGGGGCGTACTGCACCGCGACATCAAACCGGGCAACGTCCTGGTGGAACGACGCGACGGACGGGTCGTCCTCACCGACTTCGGCATCGCCGCCATCCAGGACGCGAAGGCCCTCACGATGGTCGGGATGCTCGTCGGCTCCCCGGACTACATGGCACCGGAGCGCGTGTCGGGCCAGCACCAGGGCCCGCCGTCCGACGTGTGGTCGCTCGGCGCGACACTCTGCGCTGCGCTGGGAGGCCGCTCCCCGTTCTCCCGCGAAACGACCCTGGCGACTCTGCACGCGGTCCTGTACGAGGACCCCGAACTCCCGGCTGCGGCAGGCCCGTTGCACGACATCCTGGCCGCCCTCCTGGAGAAGGAACCGTCGGCCAGGCCCGCACTGGAGGACGTGGAGCGGGTCCTGCGGCCGGTGGCGTTTCCGGCACCGCCCCCCGAGGAGGAACACGGGGAGGACAGGCAGGAGCGGGAGGAGAGGGACCCGGAGACCTTCGGGACGCCGGAGATACCGACCGCGCGCCCGGAGACGGCGCCCCCGACTCCCGTACAGGCGCACGAGGACGCACAGACACCCGCGTACCTGGACGCGTCGCTGGTAAGGGCCGCGCGGGAGCCACGTGAGCAGCCTCCGCAGGAACCGGAGTCACCGAAGGAACCGCAGGAACCGGAGGGGGAGCAGCGGGACCCCGAGCCCTCATCGACGCCGACGGACGCGGTGCCCACCGCACGTACGACGGCCACCCCGGTCCTGGGAACCCCGTCCCCCGAGGCCTCCAACGCCTCCACCGAAGTCCCCTCCGAGATGCGATCCGAGGTCGGTTCGGCGATCCCCGCCCGGCCGGTGGCCCCGCCACCGGGCCCCGGCGGAATGCGCAGGGCCGGGATCTCCCTGATCCGAGGGCAGGGCAACGCGCAGGGCCTCGCACACGCGCAGGCGGTGACGGAGAGGCGGCCGGGTCCGAGTCATGCGGCCGCCCTCCCGACGGCCACGCGGACAGCGGCACCACCGGGAATGCCGCCCGGCGAACTGCCGGGCCCCGCGGTCCCGTACGACCCCCGGCGAGGTCGTGACCGGGGCCGGCGCCGTATGGGCATGGTGGCCGCGGGTGTGGTCACCGCGGGCGTTGTGGTCGGGCTGGTCCTGGCGGCGACGGCAGGATCACCCGGCGACAAGAACAAGGCGACGCCCGGATCATCGCGCGAAGCCTCGGCCTCGTATGCGCCCTCGACCCCGCAGTCGGACACTCCCACCCCCACCCCCAGCTCCCCCGAACCCACCGTCGAGGGCACCTACCGCCCGCGCAGCCTGCCGCCCGGCGCGCACGAGGAGGCGGGCGGATACGCGTGGGCGACGCCCGAGGGCTGGCGCCGGGACGTGAAGACGGGCGCCGAGGTGCACTACACGTCCCCCGACGGCAAACAGGAACTCCTCGCCAAGTCCTCCCTCGCGCGAGGCGAGTTGCTGGAGACCTGGGAGGAGTCCGAGCGCAACGCCCGGCAGGGCCAGGACTACACGAAGATCAGCCTCGCGGAGACGACGTACCAGGATCACCCGGCGGTCGTCTGGGAGTACACCTTCACCCTGGACGGCATCCACTGGCACGCCAGGCTGCTCGGCTTCGACGTGGAGGGGAAGTCGTACCAGATCAGCACCTGGTACCACCAGGACATCGAGGAGCAGGCGGTACGGACCTACGAACAGGTCAGGGAGTCGTTCACCGTCCTGTGAACAACTCCCCGACCACTCAAGCCACTACGCATCGAACCAACGCATCGATCTTGCGTGTTGAACCTACGGAGTCAGCGTCAGCCGACCTTGACGACGTCGTTGACATCGTCGCCGTCATCGACAGTGTGCGTGCCCGGACGGCCGTCGACGGCAGCCGATCCGCGCCCGGTCCTCTGCCGGACGACGGCGATGGCGAGTACAACGGCCGCCACCAGCAGCGAGAGCAGCACCGTCTCGCGCCCGTCGTGCTCGGTGTCGGTGAGCATGTAGCCGAGGACGAACACGATGAGGGCGGCGGTCGCCCAGGTCAGATACGGGTACAGCCACATCCGCACGACGAGCTTCTCCGGGGACTCGCGCTCGATGATCTTCCGCATGCGCAGCTGCGAGAAGCAGATGACCAGCCAGACGAACAGGGCGACGGCGCCGGAGGAGTTGACGAGGAAGAGGAAGACCGAGTCGGGGAACTTGTAGTTGAAGAAGACGGCGACGAACCCGAAGACGACCGAGGCGATGATCGCCGCGAGCGGCACGCCACGGGAGGTGGTCCGCGCGAAGGCCTTGGGCGCGTCACCGCGCTGCCCGAGCGAGAAGGCCATGCGGGAGGCCGTGTAGAGCCCGGAGTTGAGGCACGACAGCACCGAGGTCAGCACGATGAAGTTCATGATCTGGCCGGCGTGCGCGATACCGAGGGAGTCGAGGGCGGCGACGTACGAGCCCTTCTCCTTGATCGAGGGGTCGTTCCACGGCAGCAGGGTGACGACGACGAAGATCGACCCGAGATAGAAGACGCCGACCCGCCAGATGATGCTGTTGGTGGACTTGGTGACGGCCCGCTGCGGGTCCTCGGACTCACCGGCGGCCAGCGTGGCGATCTCGCTCCCCATGAAGGAGAAGACGACGAGCAGCACGCCGGTGAGGATGGCGCCGGGCCCGTTGGGCAGGAAACCGCCGTGGTCGGTGAGGTTGGAGAGACCCGCCTTGTCGCTGTCGACACCGGGCAGCACGCCGAACACGGCGAGCCCGCCGATGACGACGAAGGCGCTGATGGCGACGACCTTGATACCGGCGAACCAGAACTCGAACTCGCCGTAGGAACCGACCGAGACGAGGTTGGTGGCGGTCAGCACCATCATCACGATGAGCGCCCAGGCCCACTGCGGTACGGCGGGGACCCACCCTTCGAGAATGGTGGCACCGGCGGTCGCCTCCACGGCGAGCACGACGACCCAGAAGAACCAGTACAGCCAGCCGATGGAGAACCCGGCCCAGCGCCCGAGCGCCCGGTCGGCGTGCGCGGAGAACGAACCGGAGGTCGGATTGGCGGCGGACATCTCGCCGAGCATCCGCATCACCAGCACGACGAGCGTGCCGACGAGGGCGTACGAGAGAAGGATGCCGGGCCCGGCGGTACGGATACCGGAGCTGGAACCGACGAAGAGCCCGGCCCCGATGACACCGCCGATGGCGATCATCGAGAGATGTCGGTTCTTGAGTCCGGCCTGAAGACCGGAGGGCGGCTGCGAGGTCATGGGGGAATTCCTTTGCGCCGGGTGAACGGGTAAGCGCGCCGGTTGGGGACGGCGTAAACGGTCGGTCCAGTGAATCGGAGGCAAAGAGATTGGTGAACCTTTGAATCCAGATCGTTACTTGAGGTTTTCTTGAGGTTTCGTGGTGTTGCCACTGCTTTTCGCGATCAACCCCCGACGCTGCTTCCCCGAAACAGACATGTCACACTCGGACCATGCGCGTGTACCTCGGCTCCGACCATGCGGGCTTCGAACTCAAGAACCACCTCGTCGAGTGGCTCAAGGAGGCCGGCCACGACCCCGTGGACTGCGGCCCCCACATCTATGACGCCCTCGACGACTACCCGCCCTTCTGCCTCCGCGCCGCGGAGCGCACGGCGGCCGACCCGGACGCCCTCGGCATCGTCATCGGCGGCTCGGGCAACGGCGAGCAGATCGCGGCGAACAAGGTGAAGGGCGTGCGCGCGGCGCTGGCCTGGAGCGAGGAGACCGCGTCGCTGGGCCGTCAGCACAACAACGCCAACGTGGTGGCGGTGGGCGCCCGTATGCACACGCAGGACGAGGCGACGAAGTTCGTGGAGACGTTCCTGGCGACGCCGTTCTCGGAGGACGTCCGTCACATCCGCCGCATCGACATGCTGTCGGCGTACGAGACGACAGGCGACCTGCCTGCGATCCCGGCACACCACCCGCAGGACTAGCCTCCGGCCGGCACTCTCCAGCCCGTCCGGCGTTTGAGGACGAGCGCGTTCAGCGCGATAGGGGGGTCTGGGGGCGCAGCCCCCAGGGGATGGGACGGGTAGGGGCGGCGGGGGCGAAAACACCCCCACAGCAACCCCCACCCACCCGCGGACAAAGAAGGAGCACCCGTGCCTGAGGGGCACACGATCCACCGCCTGGCCCAGGACTACAGCGCCGCGTTCCTACGCACAGCACCCCAAGTAACCAGCCCCCAGGGCAAGTTCTCCGACGCCGCCGCCCTCCTCGACCGCGCGGAACTCACCCACACCGACGCCCACGGCAAACACCTCTTCCTCCGCTTCCGCGAAGCCGACTGGGTCCACATCCACCTGGGCCTCTTCGGCAAGGTCGACTTCGGCGACGCCCCCGCCCCGCCTCCCACGGACACGGTCCGCCTCCGACTCGCGAACAACACCGCGTACGTGGACCTCCGGGGCCCCACCACCTGTGCCCTCATCACGGACACCGAGAAGCAGGCGATACACGACCGCCTGGGCCCGGACCCCCTCCGCCGTGACGCGGTCCCCAGCACGGCCTACGCCCGCATCAGCCGCAGTCGTACGACGATCGCCGCCCTCCTCATGGACCAGAAGGTCATCGCGGGCGTCGGCAACGTCTACCGCGCCGAGGCCCTCTTCCGGCACGGCATCGACCCGTACCGCCCCGGCAGGGACATCACACCCGCCGAGTGGAACGCGCTCTGGAACGACCTGGTCGCCCTCATGCGCGAGGGCGTGCGCAACAACCGCATCGACACCGTCCGCCCGGAGCACACCCCGGAGGCGATGGGCCGCCCGCCGCGCGTCGACGACCACGGCGGTGAGGTCTACGTCTACCGCAGGGCCAACCTGCCCTGCCACGTCTGTGGCGGCGAGATCCGCACCGCCGACCTCGCTGCCCGCAACCTCTTCTGGTGCCCCACCTGCCAGCGCGGGTAGAGGACCACGCACGGTACCCGGGGGCCCGGACTCAGAACCCGTGGGACAGCCAGGGCTCCACCACCGACCCGAACGCCACCGAGGCCTCGGCCAGCGCCCCCTGCCGGATCTCCCGCACCCGCCCGGCGGCCCCCAGCCCGGCCAACGGCACGCCGCCCAGATAGGCGGCCCCCAACTCCCGTACGGACAGCGCGAGATCAGCCGCGTCCTCCGTACGCCGGCACACGGCACCCTTGGCATCGCCGGTCAGCCGCCACCGCCCGGAGTTCCACGGACAGAACGCGTCCTCGACGTCGAACACGACATCCACCGGCGTCTGATACGTCCGCGCCTCCAACGCGGCCCCCACGTCGACCAGACGTACGTACAGCGCGTCCCGCCTGCGCAGCGCGCACCGCCGGATGTCCGACACCATGTGATGCCACGGCTCCTCGACCGGCCGCCCGCGCGCGACGATCTTCGACGTCAGGTCGATCCCGAACAGGAACCGCCACAGAGCCCCGTGCGAAGCGGCATCGAGCGCCTCCACGTCCTCGACGACAACCGAGCTGTTGGACCCGGTGACATCCCAGTCGGGCTTGATCCGGAACCGGGCGAACCCCACGACATCCGTGCCCCGCTCGGCGACGACGCACTGCAACGGCGACGCACCGTCCCGCTCGCTCTCCGGATCGAGCACCATCACGCGCTCCCAGCCGGGCATCCGCGCCAGCATCCCGGGCCGCTCCGGCACCCGCCGCGCGTACACCGCCTCACAGGCGTCGAGGGCTTCGGCCGGTACGGCATACCGCAGCCGTACGTCATCGGCGCCGGGCGGCACCTCCAGCCGCACCCGCGTCGTGTCGATCTCGAAGGTCAGCGAGTAGGTGGCGGCCCCGTACCCGAACCGCCCGTAGATGGCGGGCTCGGACGCCGTGAGCACGGCCAGCGGCTCGCCCCAGCTCCGTACGTCGTCCAGCTGACGCCGCATCATCGACGTGAGCACCCCGCGCCTGCGGTGCGTGCCGGCGACGCCGACCATCGTGACGCCCGCCGCCTGCACGGAGGCACCACCCGGTACGGTTACCCGGAAAGTGAAGGCACCCGCACTGCCCACACACGCGTCACCGTCCCAGACGCCCACGAAACGGTCGTACTCGGTGAGTGATTTCCACAACTCCCGCTCCTCGGCGGACTCCGGCATTCCGCCGAAGGCGCGGAGCAGGTTGTCGTACCACTGATCCCAGTCGTCGGGCCGAAGTACCCGCAGGTCGGTCGCGTCGGAGGTTCTGGAGGTCGTCATAGACCATGACTACCAGGGCAATGCGGGACGAGCGAGGGAATTTCTCCCTCGTGGCCTCGGACCGGCCTCCGGTGGGTTTCACTGTGAAGTTGAAGCTCGGACGGGGGACAAGTGGGACCTCCCGTGCCAAGCAGCTGGTCCGATGGATAGGGTCCCGAACTAATGGCAGCAGGACGAGAGCGGCGCGCGGAGGCCGAGACGTTCACGGCCCGGATGAAGAAGCAGCTTCACCGGGTCCGCACCGGCCTGCGCAGATCCGCCGTGGACTACTTCCGGGGCGACGGCTCGGACTGGATCGCGCTCGCCGGTCTGCTCATCATGATCCCGATCATCGCGGCCACGACCCTCGCCAACTCGGTGTGGTGCTCACCGTCGGCGCTCGTCCTCCCGATCGTCGCGGGCGGCCTCCTGCTGCGCCCGGCCAGCCTGCTCGGCCTGTACGCGGCGGCGGCGACGGCACTCATCGTGGAGTCGGTGAAGCTGGGCCCGTACACGGAAGGCCCCTCCCGGGTCACCCCCGGTGTGGTCCTCGTGGTGGCAGCCTGCGGATTCTTCGGCCTGCTGATCGCGCAGTTCCGCAGCAGGGTCGGGGTCCCCTGGCGACGCGGCGGCACGATGCTGTTCGACCTGCGTGAACGCATCCGCGTCCAGAGCAAGTTGCCGCAGCTGCCCCAGGGTTGGCACCGGGAGATGGCGCTGCGCCCGGCGGGCGGCCAGTCGTTCTCGGGCGACTTCGTGGTGGCGGCCCGTACGAACGGGGGCCGCACGATGGAGGTCGTCCTGACGGACGTCTCCGGCAAGGGCATGGACGCGGGCTCCCGAGCCCTCCTGCTGTCCGGCGCCTTCGGAGGCCTGCTGGGCTCACTGCCGCCCCACGCCTTCCTCCCGGCGGCGAACGGCTACCTCCTCCGCCAGGACTGGGACGAGGGCTTCGCGACCTCGATCCACCTCGTCCTGGACCTGGACTCGGGCGACTACGAACTCTTCTCGGCCGGCCACCCGCCGGGCCTCCAGCTCAGCGCGGGCACGGGCCGCTGGGAGGAAAAGGCAGCGGAGGGGCCGCTGTTGGGCGTGTACGACGGAGCCCAGTTCGACCCCGTGAAGGGGTCGCTGCGCCCCGGGGACGTGCTGATGCTGTTCACGGACGGCCTGGTCGAAACGTCGGAGCGGGACATCGTCGAGGGCATCGACCGCCTGACGGGCGAGGCCGACCGCTACGTCGCCGGCGGCTTCCACGGCGCGGCCTGGCACCTCATCGAGGCGGTCGCCAAGGACGTGAACGACGACAGGGCCCTCCTCCTGGTCTGCCGAGAGGGCCCCACGGCCCAGGCAACGATCTGACCCGACGTTTCCCACCCCCCCCCGGGGTCTGCCGCCCACCAGCTACCCCTCAGGCGCCGGCCCGCCCCCACACTCACACCCACACCCGTAGCCCGTTCGACGCGAGGGCCAAGAAGGCACCAAGAAACCGTCAACGCCCGCTTTGCCGGACGCCCCCCGAAACCCTCCGGCCCGCCAGAGCCCCACACTGACCGGATGACCCGAAACCCACCGAACCCCCAAACGCCCCCAACACCCCTGCCCCTGGCCGAAGTAGAGGCCACCGCCCGAGCCGCACACGCCGCGCAGACGGACAAGGCGGGCCGCCCCTACGCGGAGCACCTCCAGGCCGTCGCGGAGGGCGTACGCGAGCGTGGAGGCGACGACGAGCAGATCGCGGCGGCCTGGCTGCACGACGCCGTGGAGGACGACGCACTGTCCGAACAGTGGCTGGAGAAGGCCGAGTTGTCCCGCCGCACGAAGGACATCGTGCTGGCCGTCACCAAGCGTGCTGGGGAGGCCCCCGAGGCGTACGCCCGGCGCATCCTCGACACCCCGGGCGCGCTCCTGGTCAAGGAGGCGGACCTGGCGCACAACGCGGACCCGGCCCGCCTGGCGGTACTGGACGCCCCGACCCGCGCCCGCCTGGCCGAGAAATACGCCAAAATGCGCGCACTGCTTGGCCTCTAGAGTCGCAAATGTCAGTCTAATCGCGCATAAAGAACAGATTTATGCGCTCTTGGTTTTCTGTGCGGATAAATCGGTCCCGTGGGGTCGATGATGCGTCACCGGCCGCATACGGCGGCCTCGTTGGTGGCACGATGGATCTGGCGGGGGTGCGAGGGAAAGCATCCCTGGGCCGGTAGAGCGGACCGACCATAGGGTGTGATCAGTGTGGCCATTTCGTTGTCAGTGGTGCTGATGTTGGGAATCATCCTGGTGGTGCTGATTCGCGGAGGCACGATCAAGGCGGGCCCGGCGGTCGTCGCCATCCTCTTCGGCTTCTTCCTCGCCTCGACCGGGATGGCGGACGACATCCAACGCTTCCTGAACTCGATAGCGGACACGATCAACGAGATCCAGTTCTGACCGCAGTGGCAGACCTCGCAGGCCACAGGGTCCGGCCGCCGCGGGAAACGCGACCGGCCCGGTTCCGAGGAACCGGGCCGGCGGCGAGAGAGAGCGGGCGACGGGAATCGAACCCGCGTAGCTAGTTTGGAAGACTAGGGCTCTACCATTGAGCTACGCCCGCACGCGTGCGCCGCAGGTCAGCGTGACCGCGGCACAGAAAGCATCGTAGCGGTTCGGGGCCCCTCGACGCACACCCTGTTTCCGCTCCTGAAATGCGGCAACGACGTAGCCTGCGGGCATGTACCCTACGTGTCGCACCAGACGGGGTGTGGCGCAGCTTGGTAGCGCGTCCGCTTTGGGAGCGGAAGGCCGTGGGTTCAAATCCCGCCACCCCGACCATCGTGCCGGACCACCGGCAGGATCATCTTCAAGATCACCTTTTGGGGCGTGTACCGCCTGCGGCTACTATGCAGACTGCGCGCCCGTGTGTCTGCGTTGTTTACGTCCCTCAAGGGCCGCGAATCCGCTGAGGCTCCGCCGCGTCCGGCAAGCAGGACAATCAGCAGAACCCCTCAGTAGAACCCCAAGAAGTCAGCCCCCAAGGAGACCGAACCGTGAAGAGCGCCGTGGAGACCCTGAACCCGACCCGGGTTCGGCTCAGCATCGAGGTGCCCTTCGAGGAGCTCAAGGACAGCCTCGACGCGGCGTACAAGAAGATCAACCAGCAGGTCACGGTGAAGGGCTTCCGGAAGGGCAAGATCCCGGCGCGCATCATCGACCAGCGGTTCGGCCGCGGTGCGGTCCTGGAGGAGGCGGTCAACGACGCGCTCCCGAAGTTCTACACCGACGCGGTCAACGAGGCCGAGCTCAACGTCCTGGGCCAGCCCGAGGTCGACATCACGGAGTTGAAGGACGGCGAGACGCTGAACTTCACCGCCGAGGTCGACGTCCGCCCGACCATCGAGATCCCGGACTACTCCGGCATCGAGGTCGAGGTCGACGCGATCGAGGTCACCGAGGAGGACATCGACAAGTCGGTCGAGCAGCTCCGTGAGCGCTTCGCCTCCACCTCCCCGGTCGAGCGTGCCGCCGAGGACGGCGACGTCGTGACGCTGGACCTGGAGGCCAAGGTCGACGGCGAGGTGCTGGAGGACGGCGTCGCGACCGGCGTCTCCTACACCATCGGCTCCGGCGAGCTGCTGGAAGGCGTCGACGCCGCCGTGACGGGCGTGGAGGCCGGTGGCGAGGCCACCTTCACCTCCGAGCTCAAGGGTGGCTCCGCGGCCGGCAAGGAGGCCGAGGTCACCGTCAAGGTCACCCAGGTCGCCGCCCGTGAACTCCCGGCCCTGGACGACGAGTTCGCCCAGCTCGCCTCCGAGTTCGACACCCTGGAGGAGCTGCGCGCGGACAGCCGCAAGCGCCTCGAGAACATGAAGCAGTACGACCAGGCCACGCAGGCCCAGGAGCGCGTCCTGGAGAAGCTGCTGGAGCTCGTCGAGGTGCCCGTCCCCGAGAAGCTTCTCGAGGACGAGATCAACACCCGTAAGCACAACCTGGAGCACCACCAGCTCGGCCAGATGGGCCTCGACCTCGAGAAGTACCTCGAGATCCAGGGCAAGACGGTCGAGGAGTTCGACGCCGAGACCAAGGAAGCCGCGGTCAAGGGCATCAAGACCCAGTTCGTCCTCGACGAGCTGGTCAACAAGGAGAAGCTGAACGTCAACCAGGAGGAGCTCACCGAGCACCTCATGCGGCGCGCCGCCTCCTCCAACATGTCCCCCGACCAGTTCGCCCAGGCGGTCGTCGAGGGCGGCCAGGTCCCGATGCTGGTCGGCGAGGTCGCCCGCGGCAAGGCCCTCGCGGTCGTCGTGGAGGCCGCCACGGTCAAGGACACCAACGGCGAGATCATCGACCTCGACGACGAGGAAGAGGACGAGACCACGGAGACGGCCGAGGCCGCCACCGAGGAGACCCCGGCCGTCGAGGCCGAGGCCGCCGAAGCCCCGGAGGAGAAGCCCGAGGCCTGAAATCCCCGGCACCTCTGAAACACGCACAAGGCGGGCCCCCGGGACTTCGGTCCCCGGGGGCCCGTTGCCGTCCGCGCCCACGGGGACGCGCCCCATAGGGGCGCGGGGAACTGCGCGACAAGCCACGACGGACCACCATCCGCCCACTCCCGGCGGAGCCACGGCGAGAAGCACCCGGGGCCCGGGGCGGGAGCCCCGTGACGCCCACCGAAACCCCGGCCACCGCACAGCCGACCCACACCGGAAACCCTGCTCAACCCAGCGGAGCGCATGCGCTCACAGCGAACAGTTCCTTTCCCGGGATTCCCTGGAGGGACCCGCGCGTTAGGGTCCATGAATACGAGGGCAGGGGAGTCCCCGAAAACGGCCGGACAGCCCCACGCCCCGGCAGAACACGTGAGACGGCCCGGCGCCGTCGTAATACGAGCAGGTGGATACGACGTGACGAATCTGATGCCTTCCGCCGCCGGCGAGCCTTCCATCGGCGGTGGCCTCGGCGACCAGGTCTACAACCGGCTGCTCAACGAGCGGATCATCTTCCTCGGCCAGCCGGTCGACGACGACATCGCGAACAAGATCACCGCGCAGCTGCTGCTCCTCGCCGCCGCTGACCCGGACAAGGACATCAACCTCTACATCAACAGCCCGGGCGGTTCGATCACGGCCGGCATGGCGATCTACGACACCATGCAGTTCATCAAGAACGACGTGATGACCATCGCCATGGGTCTCGCCGCCTCGATGGGCCAGTTCCTGCTCAGCGCGGGTACGCCCGGCAAGCGCTTCGCCCTGCCGAACGCCGAGATCCTGATCCACCAGCCCTCCGCGGGCCTCGCGGGTTCGGCGTCGGACATCAAGATCCACGCCGAGCGGCTGCTGCACACCAAGAAGCGCATGGCCGAGCTCACCGCGCAGCACACCGGCCAGACCATGGAGCAGATCACCCGGGACTCGGACCGCGACCGCTGGTTCGACCCCGAGGAGGCCAAGGCGTACGGCCTCATCGACGACGTCATCGCCACGGCCGCAGGCATCCCGGGCGGCGGCGGCACAGCGGCGTAAGCGCCCCGACGCCCTCCAGCCCCCGCCTAAGCCCCTTTCAGGAGACACCGTGAACGACTTCCCCGGCAGCGGCCTCTACGACCGTACGAGGGCGGCCCAGGCCGCTCAGGCCCAGTACACCGGTCCCGCCGCCGAATCCCGCTACGTCATCCCGCGCTTCGTCGAGCGCACCTCGCAGGGCGTGCGTGAGTACGACCCGTACGCGAAGCTCTTCGAGGAGCGCGTGATCTTCCTCGGCGTGCAGATCGACGATGCCTCCGCCAACGACGTCATGGCACAGCTGCTGTGCCTGGAGTCGATGGACCCCGACCGGGACATCTCGGTCTACATCAACAGCCCCGGTGGCTCCTTCACGGCTCTCACGGCCATTTACGACACGATGCAGTTCGTGAAGCCGGACGTCCAGACGGTCTGCATGGGCCAGGCGGCCTCCGCCGCCGCGATCCTCCTCGCGGCCGGTACGCCGGGCAAGCGCATGGCGCTGCCCAACGCGCGCGTGCTGATCCACCAGCCGTACAGCGAGACCGGTCGCGGGCAGGTCTCCGACCTGGAGATCGCGGCCAACGAGATCCTCCGGATGCGTGCTCAGCTGGAGGACATGCTGGCCAGGCACTCCACCACGCCGATCGAGAAGATCCGCGAGGACATCGAGCGCGACAAGATCCTCACGGCCGAGGACGCGCTGGCGTACGGCCTGATCGATCAGATCATTTCCACTCGGAAAATGAACAACGCCAGCGTCCGCTGACGTACTGGTGGACGCAGAAGCTGTGGCGTCTGCCGCCCCTTGGCACGGTTTGACTCGGAGCACGACAAAGTGAACCGCGCCAAGGGGGGCCCGAACGAGGGGCCAGGCAAGGTACCGTCGGACATAAGGCAGCACCAGGAGCCGCTGGACCTAGGCGTCTCCCAGGCGAAGGGGAAGCACACCGTGGCACGCATCGGTGACGGCGGCGATCTGCTCAAGTGCTCGTTCTGTGGCAAGAGCCAGAAGCAGGTCAAGAAGCTCATCGCAGGCCCCGGTGTGTACATCTGCGACGAGTGCATCGATCTCTGCAACGAGATCATCGAGGAAGAACTCGCGGAGACGAGCGAGGTCAGGTGGGAGGAACTCCCCAAGCCTCGCGAGATCTACGAGTTCCTCGAGGGGTACGTAGTCGGTCAGGAGTCGGCCAAGAAGGCCCTGTCCGTCGCGGTGTACAACCACTACAAGCGGGTCCAGGCCGGTGAGAACAGCGCCGGGCAGAACCGTGACGACGCCATCGAGTTGGCCAAGTCGAACATCCTTCTGCTGGGCCCCACGGGCTCCGGCAAGACCCTCCTCGCGCAGACCCTGGCGCGCATGCTGAACGTCCCGTTCGCCATCGCCGACGCGACGGCGCTGACGGAGGCGGGGTATGTCGGCGAGGACGTCGAGAACATCCTGTTGAAGCTGATCCAGGCGGCGGACTACGACGTCAAGAAGGCCGAAACCGGAATCATCTACATCGACGAGATCGACAAGGTCGCGCGTAAGAGTGAAAACCCGTCGATCACGCGTGACGTGTCCGGCGAGGGCGTCCAGCAGGCACTGCTGAAGATCCTCGAAGGCACGACGGCCTCCGTCCCGCCGCAGGGCGGACGCAAGCACCCGCACCAGGAGTTCATCCAGATCGACACGACGAACGTCCTGTTCATCGTGGGCGGTGCCTTCGCGGGCCTGGAGAAGCTCGTCGAGTCCCGTGCGGGCGCCAAGGGCATCGGCTTCGGCGCCACGATCCGCTCCAAGAAGGAGCTGGAGGCGAAGGACCGCTTCGAGGACGTCATGCCCGAGGACCTGGTGAAGTTCGGCATGATCCCCGAGTTCATCGGCCGTCTCCCGGTCATCACGTCGGTCCACAACCTCGACCGCGAGGCCCTTCTCCAGATCCTGGTGGAGCCGCGCAACGCCCTCGTCAAGCAGTACCAGCGCCTCTTCGAACTCGACGGCGTGGAGCTGGACTTCGAGCGCGAGGCGCTGGAGGCCATCGCCGACCAGGCGATCCTGCGCCAGACCGGCGCCCGCGGCCTGCGCGCCATCATGGAGGAGGTCCTCCAGGCGGTGATGTACGAGGTCCCGTCCCGCAAGGACGTGGCCCGCGTCGTCATCACGGTGGACGTCGTCCTGAAGAACGTGAACCCGACCCTGATCCCGAGGGACGCGCGCGGACGCGGCCCGGGGGAGCAGAAGACGGCGTAACCGCACGGCAGGGCAAGGGAATCGAGACAACTGCGGAGGGGCCCCGGTCAACAGACCGGGGCCCCTCCGCAGTTGGGTTCGCCGTCGAGGCGTGTCAGGCCTTGACGCGCACGTCCTGGCGGAACTTGGCGGCGAGGTCGGCCGCCTCCGCGATCGTGGAGGACTTGCCGGTGGCCATGGCGGCGAGGTCGTACGACAGGACGTAGCTGAGCGTGCTGTGGTCGCCCCAGATGCAGAACGGCATCTTCGTCGTCGTGCCGGACTGGGTGCTCTCGATCTCCTGGCACTTCATGACGCCGTTGTCGAAGCCGACCGGCGTGACCTCCTGCGGGCTGCCGACGAGTTTGCCGTCATCTGCGGACGTGCTCTTCGCCGACTCCTTCTTCATCTGGGCGAACATCGCGTCGACGACCTTCTCCGGGTCGTCGATGGTGCCGTACACGCCGGAGAACATCACGCTCTTGGCGGTGAGGCCCTCGCCCGAGGCGTACATGGCGCTGACGTCCTTGGGGTTCTGCACCCCCCAGGTCTCGGCGTCCTTGATCTCGTCCGCGCTCATCCCGCCGGTCTCGGAGTTCCCGCTCTTCTTGTACGCGCCGTCGAGCACGGTCGCCGGCGTCGTCAGCTTGTGCGCGCCGTCGTCGGCGATGTCGGAGCCGCCGCTCGAACCGCCGCTCAGCACGAAGTACGCCCCCACGGCGATGGCGGCCACGACGGCCACCGCCCCGATGATGATCCCCGTCTTCTTCTTGCCGCCGCTCGGCGGCTGCGGAACCCCGTAGGGGGCCTGGCCGTACGGCTGCTGCTGGACGAACGTGTCGGGCTGCTGCGGATAGCCGTAACCGGGCTGCGGGGGAGCCTGCTGGGGGTAGCCGTAGCCGGGCTGTGGCGGCGGCGCCTGCTGCGGGTAGCCGTAGCCCGGCTGGGGAGCCGTCGGAGGGCCCTGAGGTGCCTGGGGCGGCTGGCCGTAGGGACCCGGCTGAGCCGGCTGCCCGTACGGTCCGGGCTGCTGCGGCTGTCCGCCGTACGGACCCGGCTGGTTGTGGCTCATCTCTGGGTTCCCCTCCAGATGCTTATGTGTTCCTGACATCCTCGCGCAGGCCGGCCGTCCGAGTTGCCCCGGGTGTCCCACCGTTACGAAAGAAACGTGTTTCGGGACACGGTGGTGACGCCTCTAAACTGACCGGGTGACCGAGAACGCTCAGCAGCAGCCAACCGCGCCCATCACCGAACTGCCGACCCAGTACGCGCCGGCCGAGGTAGAGGGGAAGCTGTACGAGCGCTGGGTGGACCGGGGTTACTTCGCCGCCGACGCGAAGAGCGACAAGCCCGCCTACACCATCGTCATCCCGCCGCCGAACGTCACCGGCTCCCTCCACCTGGGCCACGCCTTCCAGCACACGCTCATGGACGCCCTGACCCGCCGCAAGCGCATGCAGGGCTACGAGTCGCTCTGGCTCCCCGGCATGGACCACGCCGGCATCGCCACCCAGAACAAGGTCGAGCAGCAGCTTGCCGAGGAGGGCAAGTCGCGGCACGACCTCGGGCGCGAGGAGTTCGTCGAGCGGGTCTGGCAGTGGAAGGAGGAGTACGGCGGCCGGATCCTGGGGCAGATGCGGCGCCTCGGTGACGGCGTCGACTGGTCGCGTGAACGCTTCACCATGGACGAGGGGCTGTCCAAGGCCGTCCAGACCATCTTCAAGCGGCTCTACGACGACGAGCTGATCTACCGCGCCGAGCGCATCATCAACTGGTGCCCGCGCTGTCTGACGGCCATCTCGGACATCGAGGTGGACTACCAGGACGACGACGGCGAGCTCGTCTCCATCAAGTACGGCGAGGGCGAGGACACGGTCGTCGTCGCGACGACCCGTGCCGAGACGATGCTCGGCGACACGGCCGTCGCCGTCCACCCGGACGACGAGCGGTACGCGCATCTCATCGGCAGGCAGATCAAGCTGCCGCTGACCAACCGCACGATCCCGGTCGTCGCGGACACGCACGTCGACCCCGAGTTCGGCACCGGCGCGGTCAAGGTGACCCCGGCCCACGACCCCAACGACTTCGCCATCGGCCAGCGCCACGGCCTGGAGTCGATGACGGTCATGGACGAGCGCGGCATCATCACCGTCCACGGCCCGTTCCAGGGCCTGGACCGTTTCGAGGCCCGCTCCACGATCGTCAACGCGCTGCGCGAGCAGGGCCGGATCGTCGCCGAGAAGCGGCCGTACGTCCACTCGGTGGGCCACTGTTCGCGCTGCAAGACGACCGTCGAGCCCCGGCTCTCGATGCAGTGGTGGGTCAAGGTCGAGCCGCTCGCCAAGGCCGCCGGTGACGCGGTCCGCGACGGCCGCGTCAAGATCCACCCGCAGGACATGTCGAAGCGCTACTTCGACTGGGTCGACAACATGCACGACTGGTGCATCTCGCGCCAGCTGTGGTGGGGCCACCGCATCCCGGTCTGGTACGGCCCGAACGGCGAGGTCCGCTGCGTCGGACCCGACGACGAGACGCCGACCGGCGAGGGCTGGACGCAGGACGAGGACGTCCTCGACACCTGGTTCTCCTCCGGCCTGTGGCCGTTCTCCACGCTCGGCTGGCCGGAGCAGACCCCGGACCTGGAGAAGTTCTACAAGACCGATGTCCTGCTCACCGGCCACGACATCATCTTCTTCTGGGTCGCCCGGATGATGATGTTCGGCCTGTACGCGATGGACGGCGAAGTCCCGTTCCACACCATCGCGTTGACCGGTCTCGTCCGCGACGAGTTCGGCAAGAAGATGTCGAAGTCCAACCCCAACGCGGTGGACCCCCTCGACTGGATGGACAGGTACGGCTCGGACGCCGTCCGCTTCACCCTCGCCAAGGGCGCCAACCCGGGCGCGGACGTGCCGATCGGCGAGGACTGGGTTCAGGCGTCCCGCAACTTCACCAACAAGATCTGGAACGCCACGCGCTTCGCCCTGATGAACGGCGCCACCGTCGAGGGCGAACTCCCGCCCGTGGAGCAGCTGTCGGCCACGGACCGCTGGATCCTGTCCCGGCTCAACAAGACCGTGGCCGAGGTCGACGCGTTCTACGACGACTACCAGTTCGCCAAGCTCAGCGAGTCGCTGTACCACTTCGCGTGGGACGAGGTCTTCGACTGGTACGTCGAGCTGTCGAAGACCACGTTCTTCGCGGGCGGCGAGCAGGCGAAGGTCTCCGGCCGTGTCCTCGGCGAGGTCCTCGACGTGATGCTGCGGGTCCTGCACCCGGTGGTCCCGTTCGTCACCGAGACGCTGTGGACGACGCTGACCGGCGGCGAGACCCTCGTCACAGCCGACTGGCCGACCGACAGTGGCTTCCGTGACGAGGCCGCCGAGAAGGAGATCGAGCTGGTCCAGCGGGTCGTCACCGAGGTCCGCCGGTTCCGCAAGGACCAGGGCCTGAAGGACGGTCAGAAGGTCCCCGCCCGACTCACCCTCGACGGCACCGCGCTCGCCGCGCACGAGGCGGCCATCCGCCAGCTCCTCCGCCTCCAGCCGGAGGAGGAAGGCTTCCACGCCACCGCGACCCTCCCGGTCGCCGGCGCCACCGTCGCCCTCGACCTCTCCGGCACGATCGACGTCGAGGCGGAACGCAAGCGACTCGCGAAGGACCTCGCGGCAGCGGAGAAGGAACGCCAGCAGGCAGAGGCCAAGCTCGGCAACGAGGCCTTCCTGGCAAAGGCCCCGGACCAGGTGGTGGACAAGATCAAGGGCCGCCTGGCAAAGGCGGACGAGGACATCACCCGCATCCAGGCCCAGCTGGAGAGCCTGCCGCAGGCGTAGGCGTTTGTAGGGCGCGAGGGCCCCCGGGGACATGTGATCCCCGGGGGCCCGTGTGCTCTTGGGGGCGCGGGGAACTGCGCGACCAGCCACAACGAGCCCCGCACCCGCCAACGAACCCCCCACCACCCCACTCCGTAGGCACCCTGTCAGTCCCCGTCCGTAGACTGACCCCCGTGAGCGACACCGACCCCTTCGACGACATCATCGACGCCGAGACCGACCGCGACCCGGACCTCGCGGTCATCGAGGCCGGCAGCCGCACCCTCCGCACCGCAGGCGGAGCCGCACCCGCATCCGCCGACGTGCCGGGCCGGCCCCAGGACCCCGAGGTCGACAAGGCGCTGCGCGCGGTGGAGGCGGACCTCGCCACGCGCTGGGGCGAGACCAAGCTGGAGCCGTCCGTCAGCCGTATCGCCGCGCTGATGGACGTGCTGGGGGAGCCGCAGCGCGCGTACCCCTCGATCCACATCACCGGCACCAACGGCAAGACCTCCACCGCCCGCATGATCGAGACCATCCTCGGTGCCTTCGATCTGCGCACCGGGCGGTACACCTCGCCGCACGTTCAGTCGATCACCGAGCGGATCACCCTCGACGGGGCGCCGATCTCCGCCGAGCGGTTCGTGGAGACGTACGACGACATCAAGGCGTACGTCGAGATGGTCGACGCCCAGCAGGAGTTCCGGCTCTCCTTCTTCGAGGTCCTGACCGGCATGGCGTACGCCGCCTTCGCCGACGCCCCCGTCGATGTCGCCGTCGTCGAGGTCGGGATGGGGGGCAGCTGGGACGCCACCAACGTGATCGACGCCGATGTGGCCGTAGTGACGCCCATCGATCTCGACCACACCGACCGGCTCGGCGGGACACCCGGTGAGATCGCCGTCGAGAAGGGCGGGATCATCAAGCAGGACGCGACGGTCATCCTCGCCCAGCAGCCGGTCGACGCGGCCCAGGTGCTGCTGAAGAAGGCCGTCGAGGTGGACGCCACGGTGGCCAGGGAAGGGTTGGAGTTCGGGGTTGTCAGCCGGACGGTCGCCGTGGGCGGCCAGGTGCTGACGCTGCGCGGGCTCGGCGGGGAGTACGAGGAGATCTTCCTGCCGCTGCACGGCGGCTACCAGGCCCACAACGCGGCCGTCGCCCTCGCCGCCGTCGAGGCGTTCTTCGGCGTCGGCACCCAGCGGCCCGAGCCCCTCGACATCGACACCGTGCGCAAGGCGTTCGCCGCGGTGACGTCCCCGGGGCGGCTGGAGGTCGTACGGCGCTCGCCCACCGTCGTGCTGGACGCCGCGCACAATCCGGCGGGCGCACGGGCCACGGCCGAGGCCGTGGGCGAGGCCTTCGACTTCAGCCGGCTCATCGGTGTGGTCGGAGCGAGTGCGGACAAGAACGTACGCGGGGTGCTCGAAGCCTTCGAGCCGATCTTCGCCGAGGTCGTCATCACGCAGAACTCCAGCCATCGCGCGATGGACTCCGACGAACTGGCCGCCATCGCCGTCGAGATCTTCGGCGACGACCGGGTCCAGGTCGAGCCGCGTCTCGACGACGCCCTGGAGGCCGCCATCACCCTCGCCGAGGAGGACGGGGAGTTCTCGGGCGGCGGGGTACTCGTCACCGGCTCCGTCATCACGGTCGGCGAGACCCGACTGCTCCTGGGGAGGGGCTGACCTTCCGTGCGTACGCTCTGTGCTTCGACCCTGATCGGCGAGGTCTTCCTGATCGGTTTCGCCGGTCTCGTCGCCATGAAGGACCCCGACCTGGCCATGTCCACCGTGTGGACGGTCAGCGGCATCGCCATGCTGCTGTGTGTGCTGCTCTGCGGTGTGATCACCCGGCCCGGCGGGGTGCAGCTCGGCTGGGCCCTGCAGATCGCGCTGATCGCGTCCGGCTTCATCGTGCCGACCATGTTCTTCATGGGCGTGATGTTCGCCGCGCTGTGGTGGGCGTCCGTGCACTACGGGCGGAAGATCGACGAGGCGAAGGCCCGTTTCGCCGCGCAGACCCAGTCGGCCGGTACCAGTCCTGACGCTGCGTGACACCCGCTCGGACCGGCCCTGTAGCCTCTGACAACCGCACACACGTGACCCGAATGGAGCCACCCTCGTGACTCAGCGCACCCTCGTCCTCCTCAAGCCCGACGCCGTCCGTCGCGGCCTGACCGGCGAGATCATCGGCCGGATCGAGCGCAAGGCCGGCTGGCGGATCACCGCGCTTGAGCTGCGTACGCTGGACCAGGACACGCTGGAGCAGCACTACGGCGAGCACAAGGGCAAGCCGTTCTACGAGCCGCTCGTCGAGTTCATGGCCTCCGGCCCCGTCGTCGCGCTCGTCGTCGAGGGCGACCGGGTCATCGAGGGTGTGCGGGCGCTCGCCGGACCCACCGACCCCATCGCCGCCGCCCCCGGTTCGATCCGCGGTGACTACGGCGTGATCGTGCGCGAGAACCTCATCCACGCCTCCGACTCGGAGGAGTCGGCCGAGCGCGAGCTGAAGATCTTCTTCCCCGGCCGCGGCTGATCCGTCCCGATACCGGGCGGCGGGCATCGGCGTACGGCCGGTGAAATTCTTGCGCAGTTTCTGTTCGCATGTTTCCTGAGGGACCGTCACCTCACTCGGATGCCTGACCTGGGACGGCCGTCGAAAACCGGCCGTCCTCCGGCATATGCGTGCCGATCGGGGGAACGCCTACCCCCGAACGCCCGTCTCCAGAAGCGAGACGGCACATCGCATGCTGACAATGGCGAAGACCCTCGCGTGGTGTTCGTGCAGGCGCGACTACGATGTAAGCCTTCACGTCACCGCACCCACTTCGCCGCCCCAAAGCAGAGCCATCACACGCTTCACTTGGGAAGGCCAGACGAATCCTGATGGGGAACTCAATGTCGTTCATCGGCCGTGACATGGCTGTCGACCTCGGGACCGCCAACACGCTGGTGTACGTCAGGGGTCGCGGGATCGTACTCAACGAGCCGTCCGTCGTCGCGATCAACACCAACACCGGTGGCATTCTCGCGGTCGGATCGGAAGCGAAGAAGATGATCGGTCGGACGCCCGGCAACATCGTTGCCGTGCGCCCGCTCAGGGACGGCGTCATCGCCGACTTCGAGATCACCGAACGGATGCTGCGCTACTTCATCCTGAAGATTCACAAGCGGCGGTATCTCGCCCGTCCCCGTGTCGTCGTCTGTGTGCCCTCGGGCATCACGGGCGTCGAGCGCCGCGCCGTCATCGAGGCCTCGTCCCAGGCCGGCGCGCGTCAGGTGCACATCATCGAGGAGCCCATGGCCGCGGCCATCGGTTCCGGTCTGCCGGTCCACGAGGCCACGGGCAACATGGTGGTGGACATCGGCGGCGGCACCACGGAGGTCGCGGTCATCTCCCTCGGCGGCATCGTCACCGCCCAGTCCATCCGCGTCGCGGGTGACGAACTGGACAGCTCGATCATCCAGCACATCAAGAAGGAGTACTCCCTTCTGCTGGGCGAGCGGACTGCCGAACAGATCAAGATCACGATCGGTTCGGCGTACGACCTCGACAACGACGAACACACCGAAATCCGCGGCCGGGACCTTGTCTCCGGGCTGCCCAAGACCGTCGTGATCTCCGCGGCCGAAGTACGCAAGGCCATCGAAGAACCGGTCAACGCGATCGTCGACGCCGTGAAGACCACCCTCGACAAGTGCCCGCCCGAGCTGTCCGGCGACATCATGGACCGCGGAATCGTTCTGACCGGCGGCGGGGCGCTGCTCCGCGGGCTCGACGAGCGGCTGCGCCGTGAGACCGGCATGCCCATCCACATCGCCGAGGACCCGCTGGACAGCGTGGTGCTCGGCTCCGGCAAGTGCGTGGAGGAGTTCGAGGCGCTCCAGCAGGTACTGGACGCCCAGCCGCGCAGATGACGTAACTCTTCGATTCCGCCGTACGAGATGATCTCCTCTCGTACGGCGGATCGTTGGTATAGAGGCATAAGCTCCCCCAAACAACTCTTCTGCCCGACTTTCTGCCTCGACTCTTTTCGCCCCAACTCTTTTGCCCCAAAAAAACTCTATTGAGGAAGGCACGCCGCCGCACGTGAGGGACACACGAGAGAGCCGGCTGCTCCTGGTGCTGCTGATCGCCATCGCGTTCGCGCTGATCACGGTGGACATCCGCGGTGGGGAGGACTCGCCGGTCGACGGTGCCCGGCAGGCCGCGGCCGCCGTCTTCGGCCCGGTCGAGGACGGGGTGGCCACCGTGGTCGACCCGGTCGGCGACGCGGTCTCCGCCGTACGCGACTCCGGTGACCGGCACGACCGGCTCGCCACGCTGGAGAAGGAGAACGCGGCCCTAAAGGCCCGTCTCGGCAGCGACGACCGCAACCGCAGCCGCCTCGGCCAGCTCGACAAGATGCTCAAGTCGGCCGGCGCCGGGCAGTACGGCATCAAGGGCGCCGAGGTCATCGCCATAGGAGCGGCCCAGGGCTTCTCCTGGACGGTCACCATCGACATCGGCGCCAACGACGGCGTCAAGCGCGACATGACCGTCCTGAACGGCGACGGACTCGTCGGCCGCGTCACCACCGTCGGCCCCGGCACCTCGACCGTGCTGCTCGCCAACGACCCCGACTTCACCGTCGGCACGCGGATGGAGGGCAGCGACGAACTGGGCTTCGCCTCCGGGCAGGGCGACCGGCCGCTGCGCGTCCAGCTCCTCAACGGCAAGGCCAAGGTGAGCAAGGGCGACCGGCTCGTCACCTTCGGCTCACAGGCCGACAAGCCGTTCGTGCCCGGCGTACCCGTCGGTTTCGTCTCCCGGGTCGATCCCTCGGGCGGCGACCTGACCCGCACGATCTACGTCACGCCGTTCGTCGGCTTCACCAAGCTCGACATCGTCGGTGTCGTCGTCGAGGCCCCGCGCACCGACCCGCGCGACACCGTCCTCCCGGCCAAGCCGAGGCCGACCCCCACGCCGACGGTCACCGTGACGGTGACTCCGTCCGCGTCCGCGGCCGACGGCCAGTTCCAGCAAGAGCAGTAGGAGCTGAACTCTCCCATGCGTTTCAACCGGATGCTCCTCTCCGCCACCCTGGTGATCGTCGCCATGGTGATCCAGGTGAGCGTCCTCGCCCGCCTTCACCTCCCGGGCGCCGTCCCCGACCTGCTGTTGCTGACCGTCCTCGGCCTCGCCCTGGTGTACGGCCATGTCGGCGGCGCCCTCGTCGGTTTCGGCGCCGGACTCCTCGCCGACCTCGCCCCGCCCGCCGACCACGCGGCCGGCCGCTACGCCCTTGTGCTGTGCCTCGTCGGCTATCTGGCCGGTCTCGTGAAACCCGAGAACGGCCGGCTCAAGTCGGCCACCGGCCCGATGGCCGTCGTGGTCGCCGCCGCCGTCGGCACGACCCTGCTGTACGCCGGTGTCGGCGCCCTCGTCGGCGACACCGCCGCCCGCCACGTCGGCCTCAGCAGCCTGCTGTTCACGGCCGCGTTGTACGACCTGCTGCTCGCGCCCTTCGTGGTCCCCGGCATCATGTTCCTGGCCCGCAGAGCGGAGAACGACCCGCTCGCCGAGGCCAACTCCTCGGCCAAGAAGGCCGACATCGCCTCGGGCTGGCTCTCCTCCGGCACCGGCCTGCGCATCGGCAGCCAGCGCGGCGGCCTGAAGATGAAGGCGGTCCGCTCGAAGGCAGCCCGCGCCGGCCGGATCAAGGGGGTCAAGCGCCTGTGACCGCACGCCGGCCGACGGCCCCCGGCACCGACACTCACAGCTCGACCGTGTACTCGTATGCCTCATACGTCCGTGTCCCGCACGCGTACTGAGAGGCGGAGGCAGCACCAGTGACCAACATTCCCGAGACCGGCCGGACGCCACGCGTCCAGATCCGTCTCGTCGTCATCCAGATCCTCGTCCTCTCCCTCCTCGGTACCCTCGGCGGCCGCCTGTGGTACCTCCAGATCCGCGAGGGGGACGCCTACGCCAAGGAGGCGTCCGGCAACCATGTCCAGCAGGTCGTGCAGCCCGCCGTACGCGGGTCGATCCTCGACGCGCGCGGGGTGCCGATCGCGGACAACGAGACACGCCTCGTCGTCTCCGCCTCCCGCACCGAGCTGCTGAAGATGAAGGACGACGGTGACGCCGTCCTCACCAAGCTCGCCGGGGTCCTGGGCATGAAGCCCAAGGACGTCAAGGACAAGGTCAGGCTGTGCGACGCCAAGACGCCCCAGCCCTGCTGGAACGGCTCGCCCTACCAGCCGATCCCCATCACCGACGAGGCCACCGCCCGCCAGGCCCTCCAGATCCGCGAGCGCTCCGAGGACTTCCCCGGCATCACCGCCGAGCCCGAGGCAGTGCGCCGCTACGCGGGCCCCGGCGGCTCCAACACCGCCCAGGTCCTCGGCTACCTCTCCCCGGTCACCGACGAGGAGATCACCAAGGCGCAGAACACCGACTCGCCCTACCTCCGCTCCGACCAGGTCGGCCGCTCCGGTCTTGAACGGGAGTACGACAAGGAGCTGCGCGGCAAGGCCGGCGTCACCCGCTACGAGGTCGACAACCTCGGCCGCGTCATCGGCACCGCCGAGGCGGACCCCGCCCAGTCCGGCTCCAACCTCGTCACCAGCATCGACGCCCGGGTCCAGCGGGTCGCCGAGTACGAGCTGAACGACGCGATGAAGAAAGCCCGCGACGACTACGACGACAACACCAGCGAGAACTACAAGGCCGACGCGGGCGCGGTCGTCGTCATGGAGGCCAAGACGGGCCGGGTCGTCGCCATGGCGTCCAACCCGACGTACGACCCGAACGCCTGGGTCGGCGGCATCTCCGCCAAGGACTACGCCAAGCTGACCGGCAAGAACTCCAACTACCCGCTGCTCAACCGGGCGATCCAGGGCCAGGCGGCCCCCGGCTCGATCTTCAAGGCCATCTCCACCTCGGCCGCCGTCAACGCGGGCTACCCCTTCGACGGGCGCTACGACTGCTCCAGCTCGTACTCGATCGGCGGCCAGGTCTTCAAGAACTACGAGTCCAAGGGGTACGGCCCGATCAGCCTCGGCCGCGCCATCGAGGTCTCCTGCGACACCGTCTTCTACCGCCTCGCCCACGAGGAATGGGCGAAGGACGGCGGTCTGAAGCCGAACAAGAACGCGAAGAACTGGTTCTACACCACCGCCCACAAGTTCGGCCTGGGCGCAGTGACCGGCATCGACCTGCCGAACGAGGTCGCCGGCCGCGTCCCGGACCGCAAGTGGAAGCAGGAGTACTGGAAGGCCAACAAGGCCTCCTGGTGCAAGTACGGCAAGAAGGGCGGCTCGTACGCCCAGCAGATCGCGTACGAGAACTGCCTCGAAGGCAACCTGATGCGCGCCGGTGACTCCGTCAACTACTCGATCGGGCAGGGCGACATCCTCGTCACGCCGATACAGATGGCGACGATCTACTCGGCGATCTCCAACGGCGGCACCCTGTACGACCCGACGGTCGGCAAGGCGATCGTCAGCGCCGACGGCAGGTCCGTGCAGGCGATCGCGCCCAAGTCGCACGGCAGACTGCCGATCAGCAAGGCGACCCTGAAGGACATAGACGGTGCCTTCGAGGGAGTCGTCACCCGCGGTTCGGCCGCCTGGCGGTTCGGCGGCTGGCCGCAGGACAAGATCCCGATGCACGCCAAGACGGGTACGGCCGAGGTCTACGGCAAGCAGACCACCTCGTGGTTCGCGACGTACACCAAGGACTACACGATCGTCATGACGATCTCCCAGGGTGGTACGGGTTCCGGAGCCTCCGGTCCGGCCGTCCGCAAGATATACGAGGCTCTGTACGGGGTCTCCCCGGACGGCAAGATCGACAACAGCAAGGCGCTGCTGCCCACCCCGCAGAAGAGCCTGCCGAAGATCGAGTCGGACGGTTCGATCGACGCCCCGAAGATCAAGCCGTACGTGCCGCCGAAGGAGGCCACCGAGGAGACGCTCGCTCTCGCGGGCGGCCAGCTCCCGCCGGCCACGGTCGCGTCCGAACGGACGGGCACCAACCGGGCCCACCGCCGGCGCGGGCGGAGTACGAGGAGGAGGACCTCATGACCGGCGGGAACACCTTCTCCGTCTCCGGCTACGGCCCCGAACGCTCGTCCCTGTCCCGTCTGCTGGCCCGCGACTCGCTGGCCCGCAGACTGGACTGGCCGATACTGCTGTCCGCACTCGCGCTGTCCTTCATGGGCGCGATCCTGGTCTACTCGGCGACCCGCAACCGCACCGAGATCAACCAGGGCGACCAGTACTACTTCCTGATCAGGCACCTCATGAACACCGGCATCGGGTTCTGTCTGATGATGGGCACGGTCTGGCTCGGCCACCGCAACCTGCGCAACGCCGTGCCGATCCTGTACGGCCTCTCGGTCTTCCTGATCCTCATGGTGCTGACCCCGCTCGGCGCGACGGTCAACGGCGCCCACGCGTGGATCGTGCTCGGCGGCGGCTTCTCGCTCCAGCCCTCGGAGTTCGTGAAGATCACGATCATCCTGGGGATGGCGATGCTCCTGGCCGCCCGGGTCGACGCGGGCGACAAGCTCTACCCCGACCACCGCACGGTCCTCCAGGCGCTGGGGCTGGCCGCCGTACCGATGATGATCGTCATGCTGATGCCCGACCTCGGGTCGGTCATGGTCATGGTCATCATCGTGCTCGGTGTGCTGCTCGCCTCCGGCGCCTCCAACCGCTGGATCTTCGGTCTGCTCGGCACGGGCGCCCTCGGCGCGGTCCTGATCTGGCAGCTCGGTGTGCTGGACGAGTACCAGATCAACCGCTTCGCCGCCTTCGCCAACCCGGAGCTGGACCCCTCCGGGGTCGGCTACAACACCAACCAGGCGAGGATCGCGATCGGGTCCGGCGGCCTCACCGGAACCGGGCTGTTCCACGGCTCCCAGACCACGGGCCAGTTCGTCCCGGAGCAGCAGACCGACTTCGTGTTCACGGTCGCGGGGGAGGAGCTCGGCTTCGTCGGCGCGGGCCTGATCATCGTGCTCCTGGGCGTCGTCCTGTGGCGCGCCTGCCGTATCGCCCGGGAGACGACCGAGCTGTACGGCACGATCGTCGCCGCCGGGATCATCGCGTGGTTCGCCTTCCAGGCGTTCGAGAACATCGGGATGACCCTGGGAATCATGCCGGTCGCCGGTCTGCCACTGCCCTTCGTGTCGTACGGAGGATCGTCGATGTTCGCCGTGTGGGTGGCGGTGGGGCTGTTGCAGTCGATCAGGGTGCAGCGACCCATGTCGGCCTAGATCAGCCCCAAGAGGTGCAGGCACGCACCTCGGGGGCTGCCCTCGTCGCCGAATCGTGACTAGATTCAATTCATGGCGGACACAAAGCGGGAAATCGAGCGAAAGTACGAATCCGACGACAGCGGACTGCCCGACCTGACGGGCGTCGCCGTCGTCGCGGACGTCATCGACAAGGGCACCGCCGAACTGGACGCGACCTACTACGACACCTCGGACCTGCGCCTGGCCGCCGCGTCGGTCACGCTGCGCCGCCGCACCGGCGGCTCCGACGCCGGCTGGCACCTGAAACTCCCGGTCGCCCCGGGAATCCGGGACGAGATCCAGGTACCGCTCTCCGACACCGTCCCCGACGAACTCACCGGCCTGGTCCGCGCCCGGATCCGCGAGGGCCAGCTCGTCCCCGTGGTGCGGCTGCGCTCCACACGGGACCTGCGCGACCTCGTCGACGCCGACGGCCGGCAACTGGCCGAGGTCAGCGTGGACACCGTACGGGCGGACCGGCTGTTCGGCGGCGAGGGCACCGCCCAGTGGACCGAGATCGAGGTCGAGCTCGCCGACGGCGGAAACCCCGCCATCCTGGACAAGGTGGAGAAACGCCTGCGCAAGGCGGGTGTACGGCCGTCGAAGTCCACGTCGAAACTGGCCCGGGCGCTGGCGGAGACCAAGGGCGGACACCCGCGCCCGAAGGACGAACCCGCCGAGCCCGTCACCGCCGGCGACCACGTCCTGGCCTACGTCCGCGCCCAGCGGGACGCCATCCTCGACCTCGACCCGGCCGTGCGCCAGGACGCCGAGGAGTCCGTGCACGACATGCGGGTCGCCACCCGCCGTCTGCGCAGCACCTTCAAGTCCTTCCGCACGGTCCTCGACCGGAAGGTCACCGACCCGATCGGCGACGAGCTGAAGTGGCTCGCCGCCGAGCTGGGTGTGGGCCGAGACCACGAGGTACTGGCCGAACGACTGGGCACGGTCCTGGACGAACTGGCCCCCACCCTCCTCCACGGCCCCGTCCGGGACCGGCTGGGCGCCTGGTCCAAGGCCGAGTACGGAGGAGCGCGCCGCCGACTGCTCGGCGTGCTGGACTCGGCGCGCTATCTGGCGCTCCTCGACACCCTGGACGCGGTGGTCGCCGAGCCCCCGGTGCTCAAGGCGGCGGCGAAGACACCGTCCAAGGTGCTCGCCGAGGCCGTACGCAAGGACTTCGCGAAGGTGTCAGCGCTGGTCGGGGAGGCCATGGAACAGCCGTCCGGCGCCGACCGTGACCTCGGCCTGCACGAGGCCCGCAAGAAGGTCAAGCGCACCCGCTACGCGGCCGAGACGGCGACCCCCGCCCTCGGTGGCCCGGCCAAGGCGCTCGCCAGGTCGATGAAGTCCCTCCAGGGCCTGCTCGGCGACCACCAGGACAGCGTCATGGTCCGCACCACCCTGGGCGAGCTGTCCGCCGTGGCACACGCGGCGGGGGAGGACACCTTCACGTACGGGCTGCTGTACGGGCGCGAGGAACGGCGGGCCGCGAGGGTGGAGGAGACGCTGCCGGAGGAGTGGAAGGCGATCAAGGCGGCGATGGAGGTCTAGCGGTATTGCCCTGTGTGGTCGGCGCCGGATTTCTGGCGGGCGGGGGAGTCCTCCGGGCGGGTTACGCTTGGTGGTCATCCCCGTCAGCTCACGAAGGTTACGCCGCGATGCCTGTCGAGTCGGTTTTCCCGCAGCTCGAAGCTCTGCTCCCGCACGTGCAGAAGCCGATCCAGTACGTCGGCGGTGAGCTGAACTCCACGGTCAAGCCCTGGGACTCCTGCGACGTCCGCTGGGCGCTCATGTACCCGGACGCGTACGAGGTCGGACTGCCCAACCAGGGCGTCATGATCCTCTACGAGGTGCTGAACGAGCGCGAGGGCGTCCTCGCCGAGCGCACGTACAGCGTCTGGCCCGACCTTGAGGCGCTGATGCGGGAGCACGGCGTCCCGCAGTTCACGGTCGACGGTCACCGGCCCGTGAAGGGCTTCGACGTGTTCGGGCTGTCCTTCTCCACGGAGCTGGGCTACACGAACATGCTGACGGCGCTGGACCTGGCGGGCATCCCGCTGGAGTCCAAGGACCGCGGCCTGGACGACCCGATCGTGCTGGCCGGCGGCCACGCGGCCTTCAACCCGGAACCGATCGCGGACTTCATCGACGCGGCGATCATCGGCGACGGCGAACAGGCCGTCCTCGACATGACGGAGATCATCCGCGCCTGGAAGGCGGAGGGCCGCCCGGGCGGTCGCGAGGAGGTCCTGTTCCGCCTCGCGAAGACCGGCAGCGTCTACATCCCGGCGTTCTACGACGTGGAGTACCTGGCGGACGGCCGGATCGCCCGCGTCGTGCCGAACAGGTCCGGTGTCCCGTGGCGGGTCAGCAAGCACACGGTCATGGACCTCGACGAGTGGCCCTACCCCAAGCAGCCCCTGGTCCCGCTCGCGGAGACCGTCCACGAGCGGATGTCGGTCGAGATCTTCCGCGGCTGCACGCGCGGCTGCCGCTTCTGCCAGGCCGGCATGATCACGCGCCCGGTGCGGGAGCGGTCGATCACGGGCATCGGCGAGATGGTGGACCGCGGCCTGAAGGCGACCGGCTTCGAGGAGGTCGGCCTTCTCTCCCTGTCCTCGGCGGACCACTCGGAGATCGGCGACATCGCGAAGGGGCTCGCGGACCGCTACACGGAGGACAAGATCGGCCTGTCGCTCCCCTCCACCCGCGTGGACGCCTTCAACGTCGACCTCGCCAACGAGCTGACCAGGAACGGCCGCAGGTCCGGTCTGACGTTCGCGCCCGAGGGCGGCAGCGAGCGCATGCGCAAGGTCATCAACAAGATGGTGTCCGAGGAGGACCTCATCCGGACCGTCTCCACGGCGTACGGCAACGGCTGGCGCCAGGTGAAGCTGTACTTCATGTGCGGTCTGCCGACGGAGACCGACGAGGACGTCCTCCAGATCGCCGACATGGCGATGAACGTGATCGCCGAGGGCCGCAAGGTCTCCGGCCAGAACGACATCCGCTGCACGGTCTCGATCGGCGGCTTCGTGCCCAAGCCGCACACCCCGTTCCAGTGGGCCCCGCAGCTCTCCGCCGAGGAGACTGACGCGCGCCTGACGAAGCTCCGGGACAAGATCCGCGGCGACAAGAAGTACGGCCGCTCGATCGGCTTCCGCTACCACGACGGCAAGCCCGGCATCGTCGAGGGCCTGCTGTCACGCGGCGACCGGCGTATCGGTGCGGTGATCCGCGCGGTGTACGAGGACGGCGGCCGCTTCGACGGCTGGCGCGAGTACTTCTCGTACGACCGCTGGATGGCCTGTGCGGAGAAGACGTTGCCCGACTTCGGGGTGGACGTCGACTGGTACACGACGCGTGAACGCACGTACGAGGAGGTCCTGCCCTGGGATCACCTCGACTCGGGCCTCGACAAGGACTGGCTGTGGGAGGACTGGCAGGACTCCCTCGACGAGACAGAGGTCGAGGACTGCCGGTGGACACCGTGCTTCGACTGTGGGGTGTGCCCGCAGATGGACACTTCCATCCAAATCGGACCTACGGGTGTCAAGCTGTTGCCACTGACGGTGAAGTAGTGGCCTGAGGTGCCGCAAGGGGTGTCCGGTGGGTCGATGACCCTTCGGACACCCCTTTGCGTGTGGTCGTTACGGGACCACGGTTCCGCCGTTGACGGCGTTGGGGGCCGGGCGCCTGTTCATCTCGGCCCAGGGGTTGCCGGCGTTGGTGCCGCACTGCAGGATCGCCGGGTCGGGGCCGTTGTTGTCGAACTGGCAGGTGAGTTCGTAGACCCGGCCTGTTGTGGTGATCAGGCCGAACTGGATCCCGCCCGACGCCTGGTGCTCGCCTACGGAGGCACCGCACGGCACGCCCGCCGCGCCGCCCGCGGGGTAGCCGTCGTGGGTGCTGAGGTCGGTCCACAGCATGGGGTTGGCGGTGCTGCCCGTCAGGTCGCGGATGCCCGCGTAGAAGCGTCCGTCGGCCGTCAACGCGGCCTGGTACTCGACGTTGCCCTGAGGGTGGTAGGTGTCGACCTCGGAGCAGGGGCCCGGGGCGCCGGTCGCGCCCGTAGCGCCCGTGGGGCCGGTGGCACCCGTCGCACCTGTGGCACCTGTGGCGCCTGTGGCGCCCGTGGCGCCTGTCGCTCCAGTGGGTCCCGTAGCGCCCGTGGGGCCGGTGGCACCCGTCGCACCTGTGGCACCTGTGGCGCCCGTGGCGCCTGTCGCTCCAGTGGGTCCCGTCGGGCCGGTTGGGCCCGTGGCACCGTCGGCGGGTCCCGTCGGTCCCGTCGGTCCGGTTGGTCCGGTCGGACCCGTCGGACCCGTCGGACCCGTCGGGCCGGTCGGGCCCTGGCACTTGTCCTTGCCGCCCTGGGCGGTCGAGGCGGCGCGGTGCTTGGAGGGCTGCTTCTTGCACTTGTCCTTGTCGCCGCCGCTGTAGTGGCTCGCTCGGGCGGTGTGGTCGCCCACGCTGCGCGCTGCGGCCGTCGCCGGGGCGGCCACGCTCGCGGCCAGGACCAGTGCGAGTGAGGCCACCATTCCGGCCTTCTTGAACCTGTCCCGTGCCAGCGGCCCGAGAAGCGAACGCGTCCTGTTTTCAGGACTCATCGGTGTGCTCCTTGCGTCGACTTGCCTTGACTTGCCTCGACCGGTTCGGGATGTCCCGAACACGAAGGGGAGCTTTACCGGAGTGGGGTGCGCGGAGCCGCAGTGCGGACGGAAAGTCGTGCGTTTATCAACGTATAGGACTAATCGGTGCATTCGGATGGGTTACACGTCGGCACCGTGAATGCAGACCCGCTGGCGGACGGGCCCCCGTGGTGCCCCGGGCCGTCCGCCCGCCGTCAAGGTGGGGAGCAGACCACCATGACGAGCGTGAACGAGGCGTGGAAGGGCCCGTGGGCGAGACCGGCGAACCATGCCTCGCCCCGCGTCCGGTCGATGTGGCCCTCCGCGATGGCCTGCTGCATGTTGCGACCCAGTCCCAGGGTGTGGTCACCGTGCGCGAAGTCGGTGAAGAGCGGAGCGCTGGTGATCGTCGTCTCGATGCGGAAGCCGGCCTGGACCGCCAGGCGGGCGAGGCCGCGGCCGACAGTGGCGTGACGGACCACCCTCTCGGTCGTGTAGCGGGTGAACGCGCGGCTCGTCTCCAGGTCCTCCGAGTCCACCGCCAGAGTGTCCCAGTCGGGCTCCACCAGGCCTACCAGGGCACCGGGGCGGGTGGCGGTGTGCAGTTGGGCCAGCACGTCGGCGGGGGACCGCACATGCATGAGGACTCGGTCGATCTTGGCGCGGTCCACTGTCCCGGGGGCGACGGGCAGGGCATGGGCGTCCGCCTCCCGGATCTCCACGGTGTCCACGGCGGCGGTGCGTTCGCGGGCCGTCGCCAGCATCGTCGGGTCCTGGTCCACCCCGATCACCCGGCCGCTCGCGCCGACCCGTTCCGCGAGGGCGGGCAGGTCGGTGCCGGGGCCGCAGCCCACATCGAGGACGGTGTGGCCCGGGCGGAGGTCCAGTAGGTCGAGCAGTCGCCGCTTGTACGTCCGGCCGGCGTCCTCGGACGCGGCGCGCAGCATGTAGGTCGCCTGGTCGGGCGTGGGTACACCGAGAGTGTTCGACATGGGTGTCAGTCAAACAGCCGCGCGCCGGGCGCCAAGTGGGTTCAGCGGGGTTGCAGTCGGCAGGTGTGCGTGAGGAGGTTGCCCAACAGGCCATCCGTGTCACCCGGCTTGCAGGCCCGCGCCACGCCGGTGAGGCCGCCGTTGTCGTGGCGGAGGTGGAATGACAGGGCCGGGCTGTTGATCCGGGCGTCCGCGGTGGGGAGTTGCAGGGGGAAGGTCGCCTGGAGTGCCCAGGCCCTCGATGCGCTCGCCCGGGCTTCCGCGCTCTCGCCGTTCAGGTGCAGGTGGGCCCGGTCGTCCTCCGGGGAGAGCGTCAGCGACAGCGGGATGTCTCCCTCCGGGGTGTTGATCGAGCCCCGCCAGTGGGGCGTCGGGAGCCGCAGAGGGCGTACGGGGTCGGCCGCGAAGGGGTTGATCGACTCGGGGGAGAAGCCGGGGACGAGCCTGTCGAGGATGTGGTGGGTGACCTTGTCGCGGGCCGTCTTGTCGGTGCTGTTGGTCAGTACCGACACCGACAACTGCTGCTCGGGCACGGTCACGACGATCGCCGCCACTCCGCCCATACCGCCGCCGTGGCTCTGCACCAGGGGACCGGCACCGCGCGAAAGGCACCAGCCGAGCCCGTATCCGAGGCTCGGGTTGACCGGACTCGCCTCGCGGACCGCCGTCGCCGTCTCCGGTTTCAGCAGACGGTCGTACGACTGGGCGAAGAGCGCCAGTTGGGCGGCCGGGGCCCAGCCCAGGGTCGCGCCGGGGTGACTGGTGTCGCAGTACGGCGGGTAGGCGCGGCCGTCGGTCGTGTAGCGCGTCGCCCGGGGAGCCGGGCCGGGGTGGACGGGGCCCAGGTGGAGGTCGGATAGATCCAGGGGCTCGAACACCCGCTCCCGTACGAAGTCCGCGAGATCCCGGCCTGTCGCCGCTTCCAGCAGCCGGCCCAGGGCCCGGTAGCCGAGGTTGGCGTACTCGAAGGCGGTGTCCGGGGGGCGGTGAAGGAACGCGTACGGGGTCGCGTCGATCCGGTCGCCGCTCCCGGGGCCCGCACAGTGGACGTCGTAGTGGAAGTCGTAGTGGGCACCGAAGCCGCCACGGTGCCGGAGGAGTTGGCGGACGGTCGGGTCCGGCCACCCGTGGTCGTCCGGTACGGGTACGGGGGCGTCCAGATCCAGCAGGCCCTCGTCGGCCGCGACGCAGATCGCCGTCGCGGTCATGGGCTTGGTGATCGAGGCCAGGGCGTAGGCCGTTCCGGAGGTGGCCGGGCGGGCCGCGGTGACGTCCGCGAGGCCGTATGCCTCGGCCAGGACCACTTCGCCGTGTTCGACGACGGCCACCGAGACGGACGGGCAGTCGTGCTCGTCCAGGGTCGAAGTGCAGTACTCGGCCAGCCCGTTCAGCGCGTTCGGCATCCGGGCATTCTGGCAGCACTCAAGTCGTAGGTTTACGGTCGATGTCCCTCATCCTGATCACTTTTCGGGTACACCGCATCCGGACAGGGGGTTGGTGCGTCTACGTCGGTATGGATCTGGAGAAACCGGCCGCCGAGGCACGGCAGCCCGAGCGGCAGCCCGAAGGGTGTCTCGTCGTCGCGATTCGCATCCCGGTGCGCATCGTGGTGCTTGTGCTGGTCGTGCCGGTGCGCATGGTGTGGGACGGGCTCGTCGCCGGCGGGCGCCTTCTGAAGGACGCCGTGCTGCGACCCCTCGGGCGGGCGCTGGCCTGGGTCGCGCGGGCCGTCTTCGTCTGGCCGTTCGTCGGGCTGTGGCGGTACGTCGTCGTGCCCCTCGCCAAGGCGCTCGGCTGGCTCGGGAACGTCCTCGTCGTCGTCCCGCTCGTGTGGCTCTTCCGGCATGTACTGACGCCTCTCGGCCAGGGGATCGTCTGGGTGCTCCGGGGGATCGGTGCCGGGCTCGGGTGGATCTACGCGCGCGTGCTGACGCCTGTGGGGCACGGGGTGCTGTGGGTGTTCCGGGGGATCGGTGCCGGGCTCGGGTGGATCTACGCGCGCGTGCTCACGCCTGCGGGACACGGGGTGCTGTGGGTGCTCAGGGGGCTCGGGGCGGCGATCGCCGCCGTCGGGCTCGGGGTGTACGGCGTCGTCGCGTGGCTCGTGCGGTACCTGGTCGTCGTACCCGCCCAGTGGCTGTACGCGTGGGTCCTCACGCCGGTCGGGAGGGCGATCGCCTGGTGTGCCCGGGGGATCGGATGGCTCGGCGGCATGGTGATCGCCGGGGTCGGGTGGCTGGTCGCCATGGTGATCACCGGGATCGGGTTCGTTCTCCACTGGGTGCTGCGCCTGCTCCTCGTGCTTCCGGCGCTCGCGCTGTGGCGCTGGGTCCTGACGCCCGTGGGACGGCTCCTCGTCGTGATCGGGCGCGAGGTCGGTGCCGCGCTCGGGCATGCCTGGCGCATCGCCGGGCACATCTCGCTCACCGTCGGACGGTTCCTGGGGACCCTCCTTCGGTGGATCTTCGTGGAGCCCGTGCGCTGGGCGTACCGGTCCGTGCTGACGCCCGTCGGCCACGTCGTACGGGACGCCGTTCTGCGGCCCGCCGCCGAGGCCGCGCGCAGTGTGGGCAGGGTCACCAGGCAGGCGCTGGCCGCGGCGCGCGACTCGGCACGGCAGGCGCGCGCCGACTTCCGCCGGATGCTCTTCGGGGACTCGGGCAAGGAGCGTCCGCAAGCGGTCCCGGTGCCCCGGCGGGAACCAGGAAGCGCCGACGGACGTACTCTTGGTAGCAGTAAGACCGTACTCACGAAGGACTGAGCGACACTGGGCAAGCGACAGCCCGAAGGCCCGCCGCCCGCACCCGCGGTGCAGCGCATCCGACTGCGCTACACCAAGCGTGGCCGCCTCCGGTTCACCAGCCACCGTGATTTCCAGCGCGCTTTCGAGCGTGCCCTGCGCCGTGCCGAGGTGCCTATGGCGTACTCGGCGGGGTTCACGCCGCATCCGAAGGTGTCGTACGCCAATGCCGCAGCCACCGGCACGGGCAGTGAGGCGGAGTACCTGGAGATCGCGCTCACCGAAGCGCGCGATCCCGACAAGCTGCGTGAGCTGCTCGACGAGTCGCTGCCCACCGGGCTCGACATCGTCGACGCGGTCGAGGCCCGGACCTCCGGGCTCGCCGACCGGCTCACGGCTTCCGTATGGGAGCTGCGTCTGGAGGGTGTGGCGCCCGAGGACGCGCGCCGCGCCGTCGACATCTTCAACGCCGCCGAGACCGTCGAGGTCCAGCGCCTCGCCAAGAACGGCATGAGAACCTTCGATGCCCGAGGTCCGGTCGAGGGCCTTGAGGCATGTGAAGCAGGCGTTGGGACAGGTGCGGAGACACGTGTTGAGACGCACAGTCCACAGGCTGATAGGCCGACGGACCAGCCCTGTGCGATACTGCGGCTGGTTGTTCGGCACGTGACGCCTGCTGTTCGACCCGACGACGTTCTGTCCGGTCTTCGCGCCGTGGCCGACCTGGCGCCGCCGGTCCCCGTAGGGGTGACCAGGCTGGCGCAGGGGCTGTTCGATGAAGAGACCGGCACGGTGACCGACCCGCTCGCGCCCGACCGCGAGGCAGCGGTGGCCCTCTCCATGGCCACTCCGACTGCCGCCGCGTCGCAGGCACCGGCGTAAGGAAGGTCCCGCGAAGGGACGCACGTCGTAGCGCCGCCCTCGGACTCGGGAGCCACCTGGGTCGGGCAGCGCACCGACCACAAGACTTTCGCCAGGCCGTACGCAACATGGCTTACGGAACCGGCGAGACAGGACACAGAGAGCTCCCGTGCGGCGCCCGCGCCCCGGACGGCGGCACCGCGCAGTGCGCGAGCCGCGGACGTCACCGGCACCCAAGCCGGACCAGGTGCGCGGCGCCCGGGAGCCTGACGGGAGAACCGCCCGCATGCTCGAACCGACCGAGACCGCTTCGGAGCCCACTGAGGGTTCCGCACACGACACCCCCAGCGACACCCTGCCGCCGCGCCGTCGGCGCCGCGCGGCGTCCCGCCCCGCGGGACCGCCTGTCGCCGGGGCCGATGCCGCCGCTGTGGCCGAGACCACAGCGCCGGCCATACCGGCCGCAGAGGCCGACAGGGCCACAGAGATCGACCAGCCCGCCGGGAACGCCGAGGACGAGGCAGCGCCCGCTCCTCGTACGCGTCGTCGGGCCACCCGACGCGCGTCCGCGCCCGCCGGTGCGCCTGCCGCGACCGCCGTATCCGCCCCGACTGCCGAGGAGAGCGGCGAGCAGGGCGAGAAGAGCGACGAGGAGAGTGTGGCCGCCGAGGCCCCCGCCGTCGTGGAGGAGGCCGCGCCTGCTCCACGTGCCCGTCGTCGGGCCACCCGCCGGGTCGCCACGCCCGCCGCCGAGACCGAGGCCGTCGCCCCGGAGGCTCCCGCTCCCGCCCCGGTGGAAGAGGCACCCGCGCCTGTCGCAGAGGTTGCGGAGACCACCGAGGCCGAGGTGGCGGCTGAGCCTGAGACCGCTGACGCCGAGGACGCCGCGCCGCGTCGTGGGCGTCGCCGGGTCGCCCGTAAGGCCGCCGTCGGGTTCTCCGCGCCCGCGCCCGCCGTCAAGAACGGCGAGAGCGAGGGTGGGCGGCGTCCTGCGCGTCCCGCGGTCGCCGTGTTCCAGGCGCCCGTCTTCACCGAGCCGATGTTCCAGACCGCCGAGCGGGCCGCCGCAGCGGCTGCAGCCGAGGCGGCCGACGAAGTCGAAGAAGCAGAAATTCAGGAAGAGGCCGTCGAGGCCGCTCCGGTCGCCGAGACCGTCGTCGAGGAGCAGGCGCCGCGCCGTCGGCGCCGTCGCCGGGGCGGCGACGAGGAGCCCGTGGCCGCCGCGCCCGTCGTGGTCGAGGAGCCGGAGGAGGCCGAAGGTGTCGACGACGCCTACGAGTCCACCGGCGACGCCGACACCGATGACGACGACGGCGAGGAGGGCCCCGGTTCGCGCCGGCGCCGCCGCCGCGGTGGCCGTCGTAGGCGCCGGGGCGAGTCCGCCGACTCCGACAGCGACTCGGGTGACGACGACTACACCGGTGAGCAGGCCGCGCGAGCCGAAGAGGACACCGCGGACGCCGCCGACCAGGTGGACGAGGACGCCGAGGAGGACGAGCGCGACGAGCAGGGCGGTTCCGGTTCCGCCAGCAGCCGTCGTCGGCGCCGTCGCCGGCGTCGTGCCGGTGACTCCTCCGGCGAGAGCGAGCCGGTGCTCGCCGACGGCGACCCCGAGCGCACGATCGTCAAGGTCCGTGAGCCGCGCGCCAAGCGTGACGAGCACCCGAGCGACGAGGTGCAGTCCATCAAGGGCTCCACGCGCCTGGAGGCCAAGAAGCAGCGCCGCCGGGAAGGCCGTGAGCAGGGGCGCCGACGCGTTCCGATCATCACCGAGGCCGAGTTCCTGGCCCGCCGCGAGGCCGTCGAACGCGTGATGGTCGTACGCCAGTACGGCGACCGCACCCAGATCGGTGTTCTTGAGGACAACGTGCTCGTCGAGCACTACGTCAACAAGGAGCAGTCGACCTCTTACGTCGGCAACGTCTACCTGGGCAAGGTCCAGAACGTGCTGCCCTCCATGGAGGCCGCGTTCATCGACATCGGCAAGGGGCGCAACGCCGTCCTGTACGCCGGTGAGGTCAACTTCGAGGCGCTGGGCATGGCCCACGGGCCGCGGCGCATCGAGAGCGCGCTGAAGTCCGGCCAGCCGGTGCTCGTGCAGGTCACGAAGGACCCGATCGGCCACAAGGGCGCCCGCCTCACGAGCCAGGTCTCGCTTCCCGGCCGCTACCTGGTCTACGTCCCCGAGGGGTCGATGACCGGTATCAGCCGCAAGCTGCCCGACACCGAGCGCGCGCGTCTGAAGACCATCCTCAAGAAGATCGTCCCCGAGGACGCGGGCGTCATCGTGCGCACCGCCGCCGAGGGCGCGAGCGAGGACGAGCTGCGCCGTGACGTCGAGAGGCTCCAGGCGCAGTGGGAGGACATCCAGAAGAAGTCGAAGAGCGGCAACGCGCCGACTCTGCTGTACGGCGAGCCGGACATGACCGTCCGCGTCGTGCGCGACATCTTCAACGAGGACTTCACCAAGGTCATCGTCAGCGGTGACGAGGCCTGGCAGACCATCCAGGGTTACGTGTCCCACGTGGCCCCGGACCTGGTCGACCGGCTGTCGAAGTGGACCTCCGAGGTCGACGTCTTCGCGACGTACCGCATCGACGAGCAGCTCGCCAAGGCGCTGGACCGCAAGGTGTGGCTGCCCAGCGGTGGTTCGCTGGTGATCGACAAGACCGAGGCGATGATCGTCGTCGACGTCAACACCGGCAAGTTCACCGGCCAGGGCGGCAACCTGGAGGAGACGGTCACCAGGAACAACCTGGAGGCGGCCGAGGAGATCGTGCGCCAGCTGCGGCTGCGTGACCTGGGCGGCATCGTCGTCATCGACTTCATCGACATGGTCCTGGAGTCGAACCGGGATCTCGTGCTGCGGCGCCTGCTGGAGTGCCTGGGCCGCGACCGTACGAAGCACCAGGTGGCGGAGGTCACCTCGCTGGGCCTGGTCCAGATGACCCGTAAGCGGGTCGGACAGGGCCTCCTGGAGTCCTTCTCCGAGACCTGCGTCCACTGCAACGGGCGCGGTGTCATCGTGCACATGGAGCAGCCGACCTCCAGCGGAGGCGGCGGCAAGCGCAAGAAGCGCGGCCGCGGCGGCGCCGAGCACGAGCAGGGTCTCGACCACACGCACGAGCACGATGTGCTTCTGGACGGGGCCGAGGACGAAGTCGAGGTCATCGAGGAGATCGAGACCGAGGCCGAGGTCGCAGCCGAGGTCGCTGCGCCCGTCGCGCTGTCGGCGCCCGTCTACGAGCCCGACGAGGAGCTGTACAACAGCGCTGCCGAGGCGGAGGCCGCGGCCGGCCGCGGCGGCCGTTCGAGGCGGCGTGCCGGCAGGCGGGCCTCTGCTCCGGCGGGGGCGCCCAGGACCGAGTCCCGTGGCGCTCGCGGACGTGGTGCCGAGGCCCGTACGGCCGAGTACCTCGCAGCCGAGGATTCGGTGGTCGCGGACACGGTTCCGGTCACGGTTCCCGAGGCCGTGGCTCACACCGAGCCCGTGGCTGTCGAGGATCCGGTCGTCGAGACGCCGGTTGCCGGAGCACCGGTTGCCGAGGCTCCGGTCGCGGTGCAGGACGACGCGGCCCCCAAGGGACGTACGCGTCGGCGGGCCACCCGCAAGGTGTCGGCTCCGGCCGGTTCGCCGAAGGCGGCCGACGAGGCTGTGGCCGAGACCGTGGTGACGACGATCGTCGCCGAGCCGGTTGTGGAGCCCGTGGCGGCTCCGGCTCCGGTCGAGGTCCCCGCGGACACCGCGGTGGCCGTGGCGACCGAGAGTGCGGCTCCGGCCCGGCCGCGGCGACGTGCCGTGCGCAAGGCCACCGCGCCCACCTCGTCCGCGGAGGCGGCCGTCGTGGTCGTCCCGTCGGCCACCGAGGCTCCGGCGCCTGCCGAAGCGGCCGAGGCCGAGGACGCGGTTCCCGCCAAGAAGACGGCGCGCAAGACCGCCGCCAAGAAGGCGACCACGGCCAAGAAGACCGTCGCGAAGAAGACCGCCGCGGTGAAGAAGACGGCTGCCAAGAAGACGACGACGGCCGCCAAGAAGGTCACGGCGAAGAAGACGGTGTCGAAGAAGACGGCGGCGGCGCAGCAGTCGGCGCCCGCCGGCTCGGGCACGACGGAGGACTGACCCGGTTCTTTCCGCCGCGGCCTCTGAGAGAGCTGCGAACGAAGAGGCGCGGGACACCCGGATCCGACTGGATCCCGTGTCCCGCGCCTCTTCGTTGTGCCTCCGGTTGCTGCTGCCCGGGGCGGAGAGGCGTTGGCAAACACGCCTGTTCCTGGATGAACCGGACGGAAGCCCTCCCGTTTGGCATATGTCAGAGCCTATGGAAATGACATTCCGATTCCCGTGATTCTTGTCATGACCCAGCTGTCAGGCGATCTCTTGTGTGGGCATGTCACGCGCGGCAATGATCTGGTGTCGTTTCTTTAAGCACTCTTTACTGCGGGGGCAGAACTGTGTTCACCATGCGCGGAAGGTGGCGGCACAGCGCTGCCGCAGCAGTGACAGGGACGCTGCTGGTCTGGGGACTCGGGGCCGCCGCCACGCCGGCCGTCGCCGCGGTCGCGTGTCCGTCCGGGGTCGAGTCGGACTTCAACGGGGACGGCATCCGGGACACGGCGATCGCCGACCCGGAGGCGACCGTCGGCGGGGCCGCGAAGGCCGGTGAGGTCCATGTCGTCTACGGCGGCGGCAAGGGCACCCTCACCGTCTCCCAGGAGCCGGACAACGTGCCCGGCGCACCCGAGGTCAACGACCAGTACGGCTATGCGCTGGCCGTCTACGACGCCGACCTCGACGGGTGCAGCGACCTGGTGATCGGTACGCCGTACGAGGACATGGGCACCGTGGCCGACGCCGGGTTCGTCCACCTCCTGTACGGCTCCACGAGCGGGCTGAACGCCGGTACCAAGCCGGTGAAGGAGTTCTACCAGGGCACCGACAAGCCCCTGGGCGGCGGAACCGAGACCGAGGACTGGGTCGGCTACTCGCTCGCCGCAGGCAAGACCTCCGCCGGCGCGCCGTATCTGCTGATCGGCGACCCCGGCGAGTCCATCGGCACCGTCGAGGACGCGGGCGGCTTCTACTACGTCGGCGGCACCGCGCAGACCGTCGCCTTCGTCAGCCAGAACACCGAGACCGCGGGCGCCGTGTCCGGCACGGCCGAGCAGGACGACCGCTTCGGCAGCACGCTCGCCGCTACGCCGACCCACTTCGCGGTCGGCACGCCCGGCGAGGCCCTCGGCACCGTCCCCTTTGCCGGAGGCGTCGGCTTCTTCAGCCACGCGCTCACCTCCAACTCCCCGAAGCCGCTCGGCGGCCTCGGCCAGGACCAGGACGTGATCGCCGGCGCACCCGAGGTGGACGACCAGTTCGGCGCCGCGCTCGCCATGGTGCCGTACCGGGCCTCCGGCGCCACCTCCACCACCGAGTCGCTGATCGCGGTCGGTGTGCCCGGCGAGGACCTGTCGACCACCGTCGACGCGGGCGCCGTCCAGGTGTTCAAGCTCGCCGCCAACGGCACCTTCACCGAGACCGACTGGATCGACCAGAACACGGCCGACGTGGGCCAGGAGTCCGAGGCCGGTGACTTCTTCGGCAAGCGGCTCGCCGCCGTCAACTCCTCCCCGAGCGCCACCTCCACCGCCACCACCACCCGGCTCGCGATCGGCGTTCCGGGCGAGGAGTCGGCCGAGGAGCACGCGGAGAAGGGCGGCGTCCAGATCGTCCCGCTGGTCGGCGCGCCCGGTGCCTCCGACCAGTGGATCGAGCCCGGCGACGGCATTCCCGGCACCCCCGCCTCGCGCCAGCTCGCCGGCCTCTCCCTGGGCGCCACCCCCTCGCTGCTGTACGTCGGCATGCCCTACGGCCCCGCCGAGGCCCGCGGGGTCCACGGCTTCCCCTGGAACGTGGCCTCCGGCGGCGCACCCACGGTGACGATCAAGCCCGGCGAGGGCGGCCTCCCGGCGACCGGCGTGGCCTTCGGGACGACCGTCCGCTGACGACGCCCGCGCGGCGGCCCGATCGGCTTCGAAAGGGCTGACCGGCCTTGGAAGGGGCGACCGGCCTCGGAAGGGGCGACCGGCTTCGAGACGGCCGGCCGCCGCGCCATCACCGCACCCTCAACAGCCGCGCCAGGCACGGCTTCTCATGGCAGGGCCTCCCCTTCGTGGTGACGGCCCGGTGCCTGCGGTTCCTTGACTTCCCAGACAGACATGAATCGACGGGAGAGTGGACGCGTGTCCGCAGACAGACCCAAACCGATACGGCGTGGCCTCGTGCTGCGCGCCGCAGTCGCGGCAGCCGTCACCGGCGCGGTGACGGCCGGGACCCTGGCGGCCCTGCCGGGCGGCGCACCGGAGGCATCGGCACCGGCGCCGGTCGCGGCCGACCAGCCGCTGGTCACCGAGCAGCAGGCCATGGCGGTCGCGAAGGAGAGCGGCAAGCGGGCCGAGGTGATCGGACTGCGCTCGGAGCGCCGGGAGATCTTCGCGGAGCCCGACGGCACCTTCACCGCCCGCGAGTACACCGAGCCCGTCCGCACCGTCCAGGGCGGCAAGTGGGTCTCCGTCGACCCGGCGCTCGTGAAGCGTGCCGACGGCACCTGGGGGCCGAAGGCCGCCACCGTGGACCTGGCGTTCTCCGCCGGAGAAGCGGACAAGCCGTTCGTCACGATGCGGCGGGCGGGCCGTGAGTTCGCCCTGACCTGGCCGTACGGCAAGCTGCCCGCGCCCAGCATCGACGGCGACACCGCCACCTACGCCGAGGTCCTGCCCGGCGTCGACCTGACCGTACGGGCGGAGGCGGACGGCTTCGGCCATCTGATCGTCGTCAAGACGCCCGAGGCAGCGGCCGATTCCCGGCTGGCCCGGCTCGACCTGGGCATGACCACCGACGGTCTGAAGGTCGCCGAGGACGCGACCGGCGCGATCCTCGCGGAGGACGCGGTCGTCGGCGGCACCGTCTTCCAGGCCGGCAAGCCCGCGATGTGGGACTCGGCCGCGGTCGAGGAGAGTGCCGCGCGCGAGCAGGGGCCGAAGGCGGTCGCGAAGGCGCTGAAGTCGGCGACGGCGGGTGCGCTGGAGTCGGCGACGGCGAGTGCGCCTGATGCGGGCGCCGTCGCCGGCCCGGAAGCGGCTCCCGAGCCCGCTCTCGACGGTCCCGGTGGCGGTGGCCGGGTGGCCCCGCTGGGCGTCGAGGTCGGCAAGGGCAGGCTGAGCCTCGTCCCCGACCAGAAGCTCCTGACGGGCGCGGGCACGGTCTTCCCGGTCGTCATCGACCCGATCCAGCGCACCACTTCGCGCACTTCCTGGACCGGTGTCATGTCGGGGATGCCCACCGAGCAGGACTGGAAGTACTCGGGCAGTGCGGGCGTGGGCAAGTGCCCGACGGACTACAACCCGGTCTCCTGCAACGGGGTCGGCACCCGGCGCGTGATGTTCACGATGCCGCTCGCCTTCTACAAGGGGAAGCAGATCCTGGGCGCGACGTTCTCGGCGCGGGTGGAGCACATCTACAGTGCCACGCCGACCGCCGAGCCCATCAGGCTCTACCGGATCGGCGGCGCGAACTACAGCCTCAACTCGTCGAGCAACTGGTCGAACACCTCGGACGACTGGGACGACCACATCGGGACGGTCGACAAGGCGATCTCCCCGACCTCCTGCTCCAGCCAGGCCAACCTGCACTTCGAGAGCAGCAAGGAGAAGAACCCCGAGCTGACGAGTGAGGTCCAGGCGGCTGCCACGGGTGGCTGGAACTCGATGACGCTGGGTCTGCGGGCGACCGACGAGTCCCGCTTCGCCGAGTGGAAGCGGATCTGCGGCAACGCGTATCTGTCGATCAAGTACAACAACCTGCCGCGGCAGATCAAGACGTCGGACATGTCCACGGACCCCGGTGGCGTCTGCAAGTGGGGCGCGAGCCGTCCGACCACCGACGTGCCGCCGAAGCTCATGGCCATCGCGAGCGACCCGGACCACGGCAACGGCCAGACCGACAAGGTGCGGGTCGAGTTCAAGGTCGAGTGGGGCGGGACCACACCAGGTTCGTACCTCTTCACGACCAAGGAAGCGCTCGCCCCGACCGCGAACACCAAGTTCGAGCACACCGTCAAGTCGCTGATCCCGCAGAACACCGTCATCTACTGGAGCGCACGCGCCAACGACGGTGACGGTGACGGCCCGTGGAGTTCGGCCGGGGACCCGGCCCAGCGCTGCGAGTTCGTCTACGACAAGACGTGGCCGGGCAAGCCGCTCGTGCACTCCAAGCAGTACCCGTCCGACACCGTCTACCGCGACGGTGTGGGCACCTACGGCACCTTCACCTTCTCGCCGAACCCGAACGACGCCATCCCGGACAACGACGTCGTCAAGTACCAGTACTCCTTCAACGGCGCGGCGATGACCACGCTCACCCCGGCCGCGGCGGGCGGTTCGGTCTCCGTCCAGTGGATGCCGACCCGTTCCGGACGCCAGGTGCTGGAGGTGGTCGCCATCGACAAGGCGGCGCACGCCAGCAGCACGCCGTACGACTTCCTGGTGAGCGAGGGCAAGCCGGTCGTCGCCCAGTGGAACCTGGCCGACCAGGTCGGTGACACCGAGGCGCACGACGAGAGCGGCGAGTTCTCGGCGACCGCCGGTACCACGGTCGCCTTCGGTGTGGACGGCCCCGGCGGGAAGGCCGACAAGGCGGCCCGCTTCGACGGCACCGCCGAGTCCTACCTCGACACCAGCGAGACCGTGCTCGACTCCGCCAAGAGCTTCAGCGTCAGCGCCTGGGTGCGGCCCACCGCGCTCGACAGGAACATGACGGTAATCAGCCAGGACGGCACCGGCGAGCCCGGTTTCACCCTCGGCTACGACGCCTCCGCGCAGACCTGGAAGTTCTCCGTCCCGGTCACCGACGTGGACTCGCTCGGCGAGTGGAAGGCCGTCTCCACCGGGGTCTCCGTGGTCAAGGACCAGTGGGTCCTGCTGACCGGTGTGTACGACGCGCAGAAGAGCGGCGGCCCGCAGCTCCAGCTCTACATCAACAAGGACCTGAAGGCCGCCACCACCCGGCGCTCCACCTGGAAGTCGTACGGTCCGCTGCAGATCGGCCGGTCCACGGCCAAGAGCGGCTACCGCGACAACTTCGCCGGTGACCTCGCCGAGGTCCGCGTCTTCGACCGGGTCCTGCCGACGGCCCAGGTCGCCGAGCTGATGACCGTGAAGCCGGACCGCAAGGGCTACTGGCAGCTGGACCAGGCCACCAACGGCTCGGTCACCGAGACCGGCGGCGGCCAGGCCCTGACCCTCGCGGGCAACGCCTCCATCTACCGCCCGGCCGACCCGCTGTTCGACACCGCGGCCCTGGTCGGCGACGGCAACCTCGTCCTGGACGGCGACGGGGACTACGCGTCCACCGCGACCGCCCCGGTCACCGGCAACACCAGCTTCACCGTCACCGCCCGCGCCCAGCTCACCTCGCTGGACCCGGAGAAGTCCCAGACGGTGCTGTCCCTGCCGGGCGCCAACACCAACCGCGTCCAGGTCCGCTACCAGGCCACCACCGGCCAGTGGGAGCTGGCCGTGGCGAAGACCGACGTGGCAGCCCCCTCGGTCGTCACCTTCACCGACGACCAGGAACTGCCCGACACCGGCGGCTCCGGCCAGCACCTGGCGGTGGTCTACGACGCCTTCGCCAACTCGATCCGCCTGTACGTGGAGGGCCAGCTCGTCGCCGGTGCCTACGGCACGGACAACACCCTGTGGTCCGCCACCGGCGGTCTCCAGGTGGGCCGTTCGCTGCGTGGGGCGAGCGAGTACTTCGCCGGCGCGATCGACGAGGTCCGTGTGTACAGCGGCGCGGCCGACCCGGTCGCGGTGCAGCAGATGGCCGCGCTGACGGCCGTCACCGACATGTGACCGACCGTCACACAGGTGGTGTGCCGGGCCTGTCGTAGGCCCGGCACACCCGTAACGCCTCTTCCTTTCATGACCTTCCCTTCATGACCTTCCTACGATCAGGGAGTTGCCGGATGTTCTTCCGTGGCCGCTCACTGAGCCGCCGTATGCCCAGACAGACGATCGTCGCCACAGTGATCGGGCTTTCGCTCGCGCTTTCGGCTTCGTCGGTCCAGGCATTGGCGCTCGACGACGGCGACCGGGGCCGCACCAGCCGCCCCGGCGTCCAGGACGACGGGGATCCCGCCAAGGGATCCGACGCGAAAGCGAAGTCCCGCCCCTCCGACCCGGCGCGCAAGGCCGCGGTCAAGGGCCTCGACAAGGCGGTGTGGCCCGAGCAGGGCGGCGCCGAGATAGCCGTAGGCGCGGCTGCCGCGACCGAGGCGGGCGGCCTGCCGGTCAAGGTCGGCAGCGCCAAGGCCAAGGTCAGGGCGGCGCAGGCCGCCGACAAGGTCCGCGTCGACGTTCTCGACCCGAAGCGGGCCGGGCAGCTCGGCGCCGGTGTTCTCCTCGGCGTCGAGCGTGCCGACGGCGAGAAGACGGCCGCCAAGGTCCGGCTGACCGTGGACTACTCGGAGTTCGCCGAGGGCTTCGGCGGCTCCTACGCCTCCCGCCTCCGACTGGTCCAGCTGCCGGCCTGTGCCACGGTGGCCGTGCCGGGCAGCAAGGAGTGCCCGGAGCAGCCCAAGGTGCTGCCGACCGTCAACGACGTGAAGACGGGCACCGTCTCCGCCGACGTGACCGCCGCCCCGGCGCCCGCCGACGGCGTCTCCACCATGGCGGGTGAGGCGACCTCCCTGGTCGCCGTGGCCGCGGGACCGTCCAGCGCCCAGGGCACGTACAAGGCCACGGCCCTCGCGCCTTCGTCGAGCTGGAGCGTCGCCACCTCCTCCGGCGCGTTCAACTGGAACTACCCCTTCCGGTCGGTGCCGACCCCGGGCGGTCTGACGCCCACCGTGGGCCTCGGCTACTCGTCCCAGTCGGCGGACGGCCGGACCTCGGCCACCAACAACCAGGGCTCGTGGATCGGTGAGGGCTTCTCCTACGACCCCGGCTACATCGAGCGCCGCTACAAGCCCTGTTCCGAGGACGGTCACGACGGTTCCGGTGAGCAGTGCTGGGCGTTCGAGAACGCCACGGTCATGCTCAACGGCTCCTCCGGCGAGCTCGTCAAGGACGACACCACCGGCAAGTGGCACATGTCGTCCGACGACGGCAGCAAGGTCGAGAAGCTGACCAGTGCCACCAACGGCGACAACGACGGTGAGTACTGGCGCATCACCACTTCGGACGGCACGGAGTACTACTTCGGCCAGAACCGCCTTCCGGGCTGGGCGACGGGGAACGAGGAGACCAACTCGGTCTGGACCGCCCCGGTCTTCGGCGACGACTCCGGTGAGCCCTGCTACAACGCCACCTTCACCAGCGCCCACTGCCAGCAGGCCTGGCGCTGGAGCCTGGACTACGTCAAGGACAGTCACGGCAACGTGATGTCCTACTTCTACGAGCGTGAGACCAACTACTACGCGCTCAACGGGAAGACGGACGTCAACGGCACCGCGTACCACCGCGGTGGCTACCTCAAGCGCATCGACTACGGTCAGCGCGACGGTCAGGTCTACGCGGCCAAGGCCCCGGCGCGGATCGTCCTCAACACCGCCGAACGCTGCCTGCCCACCGCTGACTTCGACTGCGCGGAGAGCAAGCGCACCAAGGCGAACGCCGCCCAGTGGCCGGACGTCCCGGTCGACCAGGAGTGCAAGGCGAGCACGAAGTGCACCTCGCCGGTCCAGACCTTCTTCACGACCAAGCGGTTGACGTCGGTCGTCACGCAGATGCGCAAGGACGCCACGACCTACTCGGACGTGGACGCCTGGACACTCACCCACCTGTTCACCGACAACGGTGACGACTCCAAGACGCTGTGGCTGTCGAAGATCGAGCACGAGGGCCGCGCCGGTACGGCGATCAAGCTGCCCTCCGTGGACCTGTTCGGCGAGCAGCTCGCCAACCGGGTGGACGCGATCGGCGACAACATCGCGCCGTTCCACCGTTTCCGCCTGTCGATGGTCCTCAGCGAGACGGGCGCCCAGCTCGACGTCACCTACGCCGCGACCGACTGCACCAAGGCCACCCTGCCCACACCGGGCGAGTCGACCAAGCGCTGCTACCCCGTGAAGTGGGCCCCGCCCGGTTACGTCGACCCGATCACGGACTGGTTCCACAAGTACGTCGTCTCCGCGGTCATCGAGACCGACCGCACCGGCGGCAGCGACGGCATGGTCACCCGCTACGACTACCAGGGTGACGCGGCCTGGCGTAAGGCGAAGCCGGACGGCATCACCGACACCAAGTACCTGACCTGGGGCGGCTGGCAGGGCTACGGCAAGGTCAAGGTCACCAGCGGCACCGCCGACCAGCAGAAGACCCGGGTCGACTACACGTTCATGCAGGGCATGGACGGTGACGCGAATCCCGCCGGCGGCACACGCTCGGTGACGGTCAAGGACTCCACGGGAGCGTCGTACACGGACTCCGAGGAGTTCACCGGCCAGGAGCTGGAGGTCGCCACCTACGACGGCACCAAGCTGGTCGGAAAGACGATCAGTACGCCCGTCAAGTACAACACCGCGACCCAGAAACAGAGTTGGGGAACCAGCAACGCGGTCATCGTGCGTCCCCAGACCGGTCGCGGCTTCAGCCTGAAGTCCGACGGCACCTGGAGCGAGACGAAGTCCACCACGACGTACGACACGGCGAACGGCACCGGCCGCGTCCTGACCGTCGACGACCAGGGCGACGTCTCCACCACGAAGGACGACACCTGCACCCGCACCACCTACGCGGACAACACGGCGAAGAACATCCTGTCGCTGCCTGCCCGCAGCGAGGTCGTGTCCGTCAAGTGCGCCACGACGCCCGACCGCAGGACACAGGTCCTGGCCGACGAACGCACCTCCTATGACGACGGCGCGTTCGGCGCGGCGCCCACCAAGGGCGACGCGACCAGGACCGAGCGGCTGACGTCGCACGACGGCACCACGGCGACCTACCAGATCACCGGTGCCACGACCTACGACGCCTACGGTCGGCCGCTGACACAGAAGGACGCCAAGCAGTACGGAACGTCGGACCAGACGAAGACCGTCTACGCCGAGACGAACGGCCTGCTGACCAGGACGACCGTCACCAACGCCCTCGGGCACAACACCATCACCGACTACGTCCCCGCCTGGGGCATGTCGACGGGCCAGACGGACCCGAACGGCAAGCGGACGGACCTGGCCTACGACGCCCTGGGCCGTCTGACCTCGGTGTGGCTGCCGGACCGGGCCTCGACGCAGACGCCGAGCATCAAGTACTCGTACAACGTCCGCAAGGACAAGGTCACCGCGATCAAGACGGAGAAGATCGAGAACGACGGAACCTACGGCGCCGAGTACCAGCTGTACGACAGCCTGCTGCGCTCCCGTCAGATCCAGACCGAGGGTCCGGACGGCACCCGCATGGTCGCCGACACATGGTTCGACGGCACGGGCAACGTCAAGAAGACCAATACGACCTACAACGCCTCCGGCGCCGCGTCCGACGAACTGCTGCTGGTGAGCAACAGCCAGGTCGGCGCGCAGAGCCTGCTGGAGTACGACGGCCTGGGCCGCAGCACGGCCCAGATCTCCGCCGTCTCCGGCGCCGAGCAGTGGCGCACCACGACCACGTACGACGGCGAGCTGACGCATGTCGACCCGCCGGTCGGCGGCGTGCCCACCACGACGGTCACCGACGGTCAGGGCAACCTCGCCGAGATCCGCCACTACCGCGGCGCCTCGCCGGGCGTGGGTGTGGCGTACGACTCGACGAAGTACACGTACAACGTGGCCGGTCTGCTGGAGACGGTCACCGACGCCAAGAGCAACGTGTGGCGTTACGAGTACGACCAGCTGGGCCGCAAGACCAAGTCGATCGACCCGGACGCGGGCACGTCGCGCACGGAGTACGACGAACTGGACCGGCCGGTCGTCACCTATGACGGCCGAGACAAGAAGTCGACCACGGTCTACGACAAACTCAGCCGCGTCAGCACGACCTGGCTGGGCGACGCCGACACGGGCACGAAGCTGACGGAGACGAGGTACGACAAGGCCGGCTGGCTGGGCCAGGTCTACGGCACGCTCAGCTACGTCTCGCCGACGGAGTACTTCGCCACGGCCGTCCAGTCGATGGACGAGTTCTACCGCCCGCTGAAGACCGCCTACCAGGTCCCCGCATCCCAGGGGTCCCTGGCCGGCACGTACGTCTACTCGCAGACCTACAACCGGGACGGCACGCTGCAGACCACTGGCCTGCCGGCCATCGGCGACCTTCCGGCGGAGGCGCTGACCTACACGTACGACGCGTTGCAGCGTCCGATGACGATGACGGGCACCGCCAACTCGTACGTCACCAACACGGTCTACGGCAAGAACAGCCAACTCCAGCAGTTGGAGCTGTTCGCGGGCGGCAGCGGCAAGAAGGTCTGGCAGACCTACAGCTATGAGACGGGCACCGACCGGCTGACCCGCTCGGTGGTCGACGTCTACGGCGCGACCGCCCCGGCGAAGGACTCGCGTTACTCCTACGACCAGGCGGGCAACGTTCTGTCGATCGCGGACACCGCGAACTCCGCCTCGCCGGACCTGCAGTGCTTCGCCTACGACAGCCGTCAGCGCTTGCAGGACGCCTGGACCCCGGCGGCCACCGCGACGACCGCGGCGGGCTCCGGAACCCGTGGTTCCACGACTCCGGTGGACGGCACCGGCCCCTCGGCGTGCACCGCTGCCGCGGGTTCGGGCGCGCTGGGCGGTCCGGCTCCGTACTGGAAGTCGTACGAGACCGACGCCATCGGCAACCGCACCTCCGAGATCAACCACGACACCTCGCTCAACGCGGCGAACAACATCACCCGCAGCTACGAGTACGGCGGCGCGGGCGCGCTCGGTGACGGACCGCACCAGGTCACCAAGATCACCGAGCAGACCCCGACCGGGGCGAAGCAGTCGTCGTACGAGTACGACGCCATGGGCAACACCACCAAGCGCACCATCGGCGGTGACGCGCAGATCCTTGTCTGGGACGACTCCGGTGCGCTGAGCAAGGTCACCGAGGCGAGCGGTTCGGAAACGACCTACCTGTACGACGCGGGCGGCAGCCGGGTGCAGCGAAAGGACCCCTCCGGTACGACCGTCTACCTGCCCGGCACCGAGCTGAAGCTGTCGGCCGACGGCACCAAGAAGGAGGCCACCCGCTACTACGAGTACGCGGGCCAGACCGTCGCGGTGCGTACCGCGGCGAAGACGTCCTTCGTCTCATCCGACCACCATGGCACGGGCGAAGTGGCGATCGACTCCGCGACGGGCGCGATCTCCCAGCGGCGCTTCGACCCCTTCGGCGTCGACCGGGGCGAGAAGACCGGGGCCTGGCCCGGTGAGAAGGGTTACGTCGGCGGCACGATCGACGCCTCGACCGGCCTGACCCACCTGGGGGCGCGGGAGTACGACTCGGCGATCGGCAAGTTCATATCCGTCGACCCGATCATCGACTACACCCAGCCGCAGCAGATCAACGGCTATGCCTACGCCAACAACTCCCCGGTCACGCACGCCGACCCCAGCGGCATGATCGTCCCTGAATGCCGGGAAGGTCTGATCGAGTGCCGTGGTGGCGTCCCCGTCACCAACACGGACCCGGAGGTCGCCAAGGCGCAGTCGGACGTGAGCAAGGCGTCCAGCGACGTGGGGGCGGCGCAACAGCAGCAGTCCGCCGCCAAGCAGCGCATCAAGTCCGCGGGCAAGGCCCTGGTCAAGATCGCCCGGGACATCCTCGGTGTGGACGCGGCCCTGGACTGCATTTCCACCGGTGACGTCGGCTCCTGCGGCGAGACCCTGCTCAACATCGCGGGCAGCTTCGCGGGCGGCCTGGCCGGCAAGATCCTCGCCAAGTACGGGGCGCCGTGGAACTGGGCCAAGGGCATCAAACTCGCCAAGCGGGTCACCGGCCTGGTCGGGGACCTGATCGGCGGCGCCAAGAGCCTGTGGAACGCCAACAAGGCGGTGGGCCGGGCGAAGCTCGGGCTGTCCAAGGCGACGGAGAAGCTGGCGGACGTCAGGAAGAAGGCCGCGGAGGCACTCAAGAAACGGAAGAAGACCGAAGAACCCGAGTGCCACAGCTTCCTGCCGGGTACCAAGGTTCTGCTGGCCGACGGCTCCACCAAGGCCATCGAGAAGGTGAAGCTCGGCGACAAGGTCGTCGTCACCGACCCGAAGACCGGCGAGACGACGGTCCGCGAGATCGCGGGCACCATCGTCACGGAGGACGACAAGGCCTTCGCCGACCTCACGATCAAGGGCCCCTCCGGTAAGCCGGAGGCTCTGATCGCGACCACGACGCATCCGTTCTGGGTGGCGTCGGAGGGTGAGTGGATCAAGGCGGGCGACCTCGAGCCCGGCATGACGCTGCGCACTCCGTCCGGAGCCACGGTCGAACTGACGGGCGTGCGCTCCTTCGAGAAGCGCCAGCGCACCCACGACCTCACGGTCACGGGGATCCACTCCTACTACGTGTCCGTCGGTTCGACGCCGGTACTCGTGCACAACTGCGAGACGCTCGAGCTCGTGTACAAGGAAGGCTGGGACGATACGCAGCGGGCCCAGGCCGACGCGAAGGTCGCCCACCTGAACCAGCTCGCCGAGGAAGGCAAGCTGGTGAAGACGAAGTCGGTGCGTATCGAGAAGGGATCCGCGGCGGGCCGGCTCCGCAAGGCCGGCACGGACGTCCCCGATGGCTACCACGGTGACCACCTGCAAGATCTGCAGTTGGGCGGCACGGATACGCTCGGTAATATGGGACCGCTCGACGGAAGTGTGAACAGCAGCCTCGGGGCACAGATCGCAGCCAGGATCAAGAACTTGCCGATGGGCACCCGGATATGCAGCGTCACGATCTGTGACGCGACTTAGTTGAGGCCCGCCGTCGGTCCCGGAAACGCCCGGGGCCGACGGCGGGCGCCCACACGACCAGGAGTTGCTTTGTACGAGAATTTCCTCAGGGAGTATCCGCCGGACAACACTCCCTCCGCGGTCGCCGCCCGTGATGAGCGGCTCGTCACGCTCGACGGGTACACCGAACTCCTGCAAGTCGGCGCGGGCTCGTCCTTCGGAAACGGCATTCTCTACGTGCACACTCCGGACGAGGCCGAAGAGGTCTCACAGCTGATTCTTGAGGCCTTTCCCGAGTTCCGAGGCCGTATCGCGCCGGTGGCCCAGGACTGGCTGGGACGCCAGTACGCGGTGGATCTCGTGCGCAGCACGGCGAACCAGGCCTCCTTCCTCCTGTTCGAGGTCGGTTCGGGGGAGGCTTTCGAGATCGACTGCGGGCTGCCGGAGCTTCTCGACGCGGAGTTCATCGAGGACCCGGACACGTTCCTCGGAGCGGACCTCTACACGGAATGGACCGCCGAGCAGCCGGTTCCCGTACCGCCTCGACGGTGCGTGGGCTTCAAGGCTCCCTTGTTCCTCGGCGGACACGGCGAGATCTCGAACCTGGAGGACTCGGACCGGTCCGTCTACTGGTCCCTCATGGGACAGCTCCGCGCCGCGGCGCAGGGCTAGGGCCGCTCGACGACGTCCGACGTCTTCCGGGGCCCGGTTTGACCCCTCAAGCCGGGCCCCGTAGCCTTGACCCTCGGCGTGTCGACTGATGTGCCACATCCCCGTAAACCTCTTCCTCCCGGGTACCGGTACCTCGGTGGTCGGGAGAGGCCGCCCGTGTTTCGTTCCCCGGGCGGCTGGACTGCGGGGATGCCGTTCCCGAGCGAGAGAGTGAGATCCGCGTGTACGCCATCGTGCGCAGCGGTGGTCGCCAGCACAAGGTTGCTGTCGGCGACATCGTTGAGGTTGACAAGATTTCCACTGCCAAGGTTGGCGACACGGTCGAGCTCTCGACCCTGCTCGTTGTCGACGGCGACGCTGTGACCAGCGACCCGTGGGTCCTGGCCGGCATCAAGGTCCAGGCCGAGATCGTGGATCACCACAAGGGCGTCAAGATCGACATCCTTCGCTACAAGAACAAGACCGGCTACCGCCGTCGTCAGGGCCACCGCCAGCAGTACACGGCGATCAAGGTCACTGAGATCCCCGCGGCTGCGAAGTAAGGGACTGAGGAGAGATGGCACACAAGAAGGGCGCATCGTCCACCCGGAACGGTCGCGACTCAAATGCTCAGCGGCTCGGCGTGAAGCGCTTCGGCGGTCAGGTCGTCAACGCCGGTGAGATCCTGGTCCGCCAGCGTGGCACCCACTTCCACCCCGGCGCGAGCGTCGGCCGTGGCAAGGACGACACGCTGTTCGCGCTGGCCGCCGGTGCGGTGGAGTTCGGTACCCACCGTGGTCGCAAGGTCGTGAACATCGTTCCGGTCGCCTGATCGGTTCTTTCGCGAGGCGGACCTCACTTCCCTCACGGGAAGCGGGTCCGCCTTTCGCGTGTTTCACCTGTGCGGAGAGCTCGTAGTTCTCTGCCCGAAGACTTTCGTACGTAACTGGAGGCACATCCCATGACCACCTTCGTGGACCGCGTCGAGCTGCATGTCGCCGCGGGTAGCGGAGGTCACGGCTGTGCCTCCGTCCACCGTGAGAAGTTCAAGCCGCTGGGCGGGCCCGACGGCGGCAACGGCGGACGCGGCGGTGACGTGATCCTCGTCGTCGACCAGTCCGTCACCACGCTGCTCGACTACCACCACTCCCCGCACCGCAAGGCCACCAGCGGCAAGCCCGGCGAGGGCGGCAACCGGTCGGGCAAGGACGGGCAGGACCTGGTTCTGCCGGTGCCCGACGGGACCGTCGTTCTCGACAAGGAGGGCAACGTGCTCGCCGACATGGTCGGGCACGGGACCTCGTACGTGGCCGCGGAGGGCGGGCGCGGAGGGCTCGGCAACGCAGCGCTGTCCTCGGCCCGGCGCAAGGCGCCCGGGTTCGCGCTGCTCGGGGTGCCCGGAGGGCTGCAGGACATCGTCCTGGAGCTGAAGACGGTCGCCGACGTGGCGCTGGTGGGGTACCCGAGCGCCGGTAAGTCGTCGCTGATCTCGGTGCTCAGCGCTGCCAAGCCGAAGATCGCCGACTATCCCTTCACGACGCTCGTGCCCAACCTGGGTGTGGTGACCGCCGGCGCGACCGTCTACACCATCGCCGATGTGCCCGGGCTCATTCCCGGAGCCAGCCAGGGCAAGGGGCTCGGGCTGGAGTTCCTGCGGCACGTGGAGCGGTGCAGTGTGCTCGTGCACGTGCTCGACACGGCGACGCTGGAGTCCGAGCGTGACCCCGTCTCCGACCTCGACATGATCGAGGAGGAGCTGAAGCAGTACGGCGGGCTGGGGAACCGGCCGCGGATCGTCGTCCTCAACAAGGTCGACGTGCCGGACGGTCTGGATCTCGCCGAGATGGTGCGGCCCGAGCTGGAGGCTCGCGGGTACCAGGTGTACGAGGTGTCCGCCGTCGCGCACATCGGGCTGAAGGAGCTGTCGTTCGCGCTCGCCGACGTCGTGGGCAAGGCGCGGGCCGCCAAGCCCAAGGAGGAGACGACCCGGATCGTCATCCGGCCGAAGGCCGTCGACGACGCGGGCTTCACCGTCGTCCAGGAGGAGGACGGGCTGTTCCGGGTGCGGGGCGAGAAGCCCGAACGCTGGGTACGCCAGACCGACTTCAACAACGACGAGGCCGTCGGTTACCTCGCCGACCGGCTCAACCGCCTTGGTGTCGAGGACAAGTTGATGAAGGCCGGGGCCCGGTCGGGTGACGGCGTCGCCATCGGCCCCGAGGACAACGCCGTGGTGTTCGACTGGGAGCCGACGGTCATGGCGGGGGCGGAGATGCTGGGCCGGCGTGGCGAGGACCACCGTCTCGACGTGCCGCGGCCCGCTGCGCAGAGGCGGCGTGATCAGCAGGCGGAGCGGGACGAGGCGCAGCAGGAGTTCGACGACTTCGAGCCGTTCTAGGGGGTTTGGGCGGGGGCGCCGGGGTGTGTTTCGCCCCCGCCGCCCCTACCCGTCCCATCCCGTTCCTGGGGGCTGCCGCCCCCAGACCCCCGCTTCGGTCCTGAAGGGGCCTCGTCCTCGAACTCCCCCAGAGGGGGGACCCCCAGACGGGCTGAAATGGCCGGGCCCGGGCTGAAGGGGCCCGGCAGGCAAGGTCAGGACCCCACCCCGCCTGCCGCCCTGCGAACTCCGTTTCCTATGATCTCCCTCTGATTCATTCCTCAGGGGTCTCCTGTTCGCCGTGTCGTGGGAGCTTCCGTAGGTCCAAGAGGCCTCCCAGGCAACGGAGTTCGACGATGAGTGGGGCTGTTTCGCCCGGCAGACGCCGGTTTCTGACCACTGGCGCCGCCACCGTCGGCGCCGCCGCGTCCGGGCAGCTTCTGCTTGCGGGGACCGCCCGGGCCGCGCAAACCCCGTTGCCCGCCGGGGTGTTCAGCCTCGGGGTCGCCTCCGGGGACCCCCTGCCCGACGGTGTCGTCCTCTGGACCCGGCTCGCCCCCGATCCGCTCCACGGCGGCGGGATGCCCAACCGGCCCGTGGTCGTGGAGTGGCAGATATCCGAGGACTCCCGGTTCCGGCGGAAGCTGCGGCGCGGGTACGCCTGGGCCCGGCCCGAGCTCGGGCACAGTGTGCACGCCGATGTCCGGGGGCTGCTCCCCGACCGGGAGTACTGGTACCGGTTCCGGACCAGTGGGCAGCTCTCGCCGGTGGGGCGCACCCGTACCGCTCCCCGTCAGCTCGTCTCCGGCAGTCATCTGCGGCTCGCGCTCGCCTCCTGCCAGAACTGGCAGCACGGCTACTTCACGCCGTACGCCGACATGCTCGCCCAGGACCCGGACGTCGTCGTCTTCGTCGGCGACTACATATACGAGTCGACGTCCGCGATCACCGGCGTACGCAAGCACGAGGGCACCGGCGAGCCGTTCAGCCTCGTCCAGTACCGCAACCGGTACGCCCAGTACCACAGCGACCCGCACCTCAAGGCGATGCACGCCGCCGCGCCCTTCGTCGTCACCTTCGACGACCACGAGGTCGACAACGACTTCGCCGGTGACGTGCCGCAGGACCCCGACAAGCAGTCCCCCGAGGCGTTCGCCGCGCGGCTCACCGCCGCCTACCAGGCCTACTACGAGCACATGCCCGTACGCGCCACGGCCGTGCCCAACGGGCCCCACATACGGATGCACCGGCGGCTCGACTTCGGGCGGCTGGTGCGGCTCAACGTGCTCGACACCCGGCAGTACCGCAGCGACCAGGCCACCAGCCAGGCCGGTGCCCAGGACCCGGCGATGACCATGCTCGGCGCCGCGCAGAAGCAGTGGCTGCTCAACAGCCTGCACGGGTCGCAGGCCCGGTGGAACCTCATAGCCTCGCAGATCATGATGGCCGAGACCGACCTCAAGATCGGCGACGGCAAGCTCTGGTACTACGACGCCTGGGACGGCTACCAGGCCGAACGCAACGCCCTGCTCGCCGAGCTCGCGAAGGTGCGCAACCCCGTCGTCCTCTCCGGCGACCGGCACCTCACCATGATCAGCGATCTCAAGCGCGACTTCGCCGACCCCGGCTCGGCGGTCGTCGGTTCCGAGTTCGTCGGTACGTCCATATCCAGCGCCGGCGATCAGGACCCCGTCGCCTTCCACAAGCAGTGGGACCCGCTCAAGGGCGACAACCCGCACTGGAAGGTCATCGACAACCACCGCGGCTACCACCTCTTCGACATCAGGCGCGCCGGAATCGACGCCCAGGTCCGGGTCGTCGACACCGTGACCAAGCCCACCTCCGCCGCCCGGACCCTCGCCAAGCTCCACGTCGAGGCCGGGAGACCGGGAGTACGACAGGTCTGAGGACGGGGTGGCTCTTGCGGACACCCGGAGAATCCCTGAAATTCCGCGCCGGAACTTCACCTGACTTTGCCGGGACTTCACCGGAACTTCTGTGCCCTTACTCACAGAAATTCCCGCCGACGGCCCCGACTCTCTTCCGTTGTCTTCGGGCGTCCCTTCTTCGACCTCGGGTGCCGGGTGAATGACAGGTTGCGCACGCATATGCGGCGGAGGGCGCTCACCTTGCACTGCGGTAACGGCAGGTGGGACGATTTCAGGGTTCTCCGTTGCCCCGAGGTAGGTCGCCAGTGTCCCAGCGCAAAGACAAGCCCCGCACCACCGCCGTCGTCCTCGCGGGCGGCACCGGTCAGCGGGTGGGTCTGTCGATTCCGAAGCAGTTGCTGAAGATCGCGGGCAAGGCGGTCATCGAGCACACCCTCAGCACTTTCGAGCACGCGGATTCGATCGACGACGTCATCGTGCTGATGGCGCCCGGCTATGTGGCGGACGTCGAGAAGATCGTCGCCAAGGCCGGTTTCAAGAAGGTCGTCAGGATCATCGAGGGCGGTGCCACGCGCAACGACACCACCGAGCGGGCCATCGAAGCCCTGGGGGAGGGCCTGGCCGAGGGTGAGGACCGCAACGTCCTGTTCCACGACGCCGTACGGCCGCTGCTGTCCCAGCGGGTCATCGACGACTGCGTGATCGCCCTTGAGCGGTACCAGGCCGTCGACGTGGCCATTCCCTCCGCCGACACGATCATCGTGACGCGCACGCACGGCGAGGACGGTGAGTTCATCACCGAGATTCCCGACCGATCGAGGCTGCGGCGCGGTCAGACGCCCCAGGCGTTCAAGCTGTCGACCATCCGGCGGGCCTACGAGGTGGCGGCGGGCGACCCCAACTTCCAGGCCACGGACGACTGTTCGGTCGTCCTCAGGTATCTGCCGGACGTGCCGATCCACGTCGTCGCGGGCGACGAGTACAACATGAAGGTCACCCAGCCCGTCGACGTCTTCATCGCCGACAAGCTCTTCCAGCTCGCCTCCGCCGCCACTCCCGAGCAGATGAGCGAGGAGGCCTACCGCGAGCTGCTCACCGGCCGGACACTCGTCGTCTTCGGCGGCTCCTACGGCATCGGCAAGGACATCGCCGCACTGGCCGAGGGATACGGCGCCAAGGTGTACGCCCTCGGGCGTTCGACCACCGGCACGCACGTAGAGAACCCGGAGGAGGTCGACGACGCGCTGTCCAAGGCGTACTCCGAGACCGGGCGCATCGACTACGTCATCAACACGGCCGGTGTTCTGCGCATCGGCAAGCTCGCCGAGACCGACAACGCGACCATCGAGGAAGCGCTGAAGGTCAACTACCTGGCCCCCGTGCAGATCGCCCGTTCGGCCTACAAGTACCTCGCCGAGACCAAGGGCCAGCTGCTGCTGTACACCTCCAGCAGCTACACGCGCGGCCGGGCCGAGTACAGCCTCTACTCCTCCACCAAGGCCGCGATGGTGAACCTCACCCAGGCCCTGTCCGACGAGTGGGCGGGCGACGGCGTCCGCGTCAACTGCGTCAACCCGGAGCGCACGGCCACCCCGATGCGTACGAAGGCCTTCGGCCAGGAGCCCGCGGGTTCGCTGCTGTCCTCCGAGGCGGTCGCCCGTACCTCGCTGGACGTGCTGCTGTCCGAGCTGACCGGGCATGTCATCGACGTCCGCCAGCAGGACCCGACGGCCGTGGCCGGCCGGGCCTCCGGCTTCGAACAGGCGCTCGCCAGTGTCCTCGACCGTCAGAACGACGACCTGGCATAAAAGCGCACACCAGATCCACAAAAACCACCGGACAGACACCCAGACAATTCCCGGGTATTTTCCAGATCGGTCCCGGGTAATTTCCCAGATACAGGTTCTCCTTGATTTCCACTGCAATTCGCGTCGCCCGGGTGGGCAGCCCGGCCGAGTTGGCCGCGGCGGTCCTCATGATGCTGGGCTTCCCCTGTCTCATGCTGGCCGCGCTCCTCCCGAGCGTGCCCGCCTTCGCCGTCGCCGCCGCAGTGACCTACCTGGCGGACCACTATCTGCACCACCGGGGCAGCTATCTGGTCAACCGCCTCAGCAAGGTGCGGGCGGGTGTCTCCATCCGGTTCCTGGTCCGGGAACTGCTCGTGCTGTTGCTGCTGGCGCGCGCGGACCTCTCCCGAAGCATGATCTTCTACGCGGCGATCGCCTGCTTCATCGCCTTCTACGGCTTCCAGGCCCCGCACGGTGCCCTGATCACGCTGATCCGCAACCGCCGCCGGATGCCGGTCGCCACCCGCAACGTCGACCTGGCCTCGCGCATCCCCATCCCCGACGCCCCGCCGCGCTTCCTGCTGGACCGCTCCACCGAGAAGATGCTCCACCTCGACCTGGCCGCGCTGACCGGCATCCTGGTCACCGTCGAGACCGGCTCGGCGGTGTACGGAATGACCGGCGTCGGCGTCACCCTCGGCCTGGCGTTCCTCTACGTGGTCGCCCTCGCGCCCTACGTCCGGGGGCGCCGCATCCCGCCGGACGCGGAGACGGTGCTCGCGGCGACGGACGCGTGGCTGCGCGAGTACCGGCCGCAGACGGTGCTGTACTTCTCCGGCTCCAAGGACTCGGCGTACCAGGTCAACATGTGGCTGGAGACGATGGAGCAGCTGGACACCCGGCCGCTGATCGTCCTTCGTGAACGCGTCATCCTGCAGAACCTCGCTCCCACGACCGTGCCCGTCATCTGTGTGCCCGGCGGGATCCACTTGATGAACCTGGACCTGCGCACGGTCCGGGTCGCGCTCTACGCGGCGAACGTCGGCAAGAACATCCACCTGCTGCGCGTACCGACCATGAAGCACGTCTTCATCGGGCACGGCGACAGCGACAAGATCGCGAGCGTGAACCCGTTCAGCAAGGCCTACGACGAGGTGTGGGTCGCCGGGCGGGCCGGGCGCGACCGGTACGCGATCGCCGATGTGGGTGTCCGGGACGAGGACATCGTCGAGGTCGGGCGGCCCCAACTGGCGCCCATCCGCGGGTCGCGGGGAGCGCCCGACGGCGGTCCCCGCGGCGGAGCCGCCGATGCACGCTGCCCGACCGTTCTGTACGCCCCCACTTGGGAAGGCTGGGACGACGATCCCGGCAACACCTCCATCCTCCTCGCCGGCGAGAACATCGTGCGCGAGCTGGTGTCGGCCGACCCGCCCGTCCGCGTGCTGTACAAGCCGCATCCCTTCACGGGCACCCGCAGCGACGAGGCCAGGGCCGCCCACGAGCGGATCACCGCGCTGGTGGAGAAGGCCGCGGTCGAGCGGGCCGCCGACCCGCGCTTCCCGGGCGACCCCGAAGAGCAGGCGCGGGCCAAGGCCGACCTCGCGCGTATCGAGGCGCGCCTCGCCGAACTGGCCGGGCCCGCCGGTGAGAAGGGCGACGAGGCGGAGGCGACCCGGGACGGGGTCGTCGACATGGAGCGGCACGAGGAGACCGAGAAGCTGCGCGCCGAGTGGAACGACGCGTACTGGCGTTCGTTCGGCGCCGGGGAGCACCGGGTCGTCACGGGGGCCGAACCACGACTGTACGACTGCTTCAACGTGTCCGACGCGATGGTCTCCGACATCTCCAGCGTGGTCTCCGACTTCATCGCGAGCGGCAAGCCGTACGCCGTGACGGACTCGGCGGCACTGGGCGCGGAGGAGTTCAAGCGGCAGAACACCGCTGTACGTGCCGCCGTGATCCTCGGCAACAGCGCCGGGGAACTGGGGCAGTTGCTGGACGCGGTGCGCGACCCGGCGGCCGATCCGCTGGCCGGTGAGCGCGCGGAGCTCAAGCGGTATCTGCTCGGGCCCGACGAGCCGCCCTCCATCGAGCAGTTCAACACCGCGACGGCGGACCTCGCGGTGAAGGCCGAGGCACGCAACGCGGGACAGAAGCGGCAGGCGGCGGCTGCCCGGACCTGAGAGTCCGCAGTGGTGGGGCCCGTCCTGAGGATCGCTCCTCGGGACGGGCCTCTCGTACGTGTCCGGTCAGGTCTCGGGCGTGGTGGTCACGCCCTTGCAGGCGTTCGTGTTGTCGCTCGTGCCGGGGACCGCCGCTGCCTTGGCCGCGTTGAACGCGGTGACGTAGGCGTCGTGGTCGGTGTTGCTGTCGACCTTCAGGAGCGCCTCGTCGTTCTTGGTGAGCGCCGGGCCGCTGTAGTTGTGGCTGCCGGTCCACAGGACCTTCTGGCTCGCCGTGCCGTCGTACTTGCCCTCGATCAGCAGGTACTTGGAGTGGATGATGCGCGCGGCGGTGTTCGCGTTGCCGTCGTCGTCCCAGTTGTAGCAGCGCAGGGCCGGGCCGCCGGAGGCGTGCAGGGTCTCCCAGGTGCCGCTGGAACTGCCGCTGTCCGTCTCCGAGTAGACGATGTCGACCTGGCAGCCGGCCTTCTGCAGTGCGACCAGCTTCTGGGCCACGGCCAGCCGGGTGAGCTTGAACATCCCGACCCGTACCTTGGTGTGCTTCGTCGTGCCGCTCTCGGTGTAGGTGCAGGTGACGTTGTCGAGGACGGCGGTGATGGTGTCGCCCGGGGAGGGGTCGTTGGCGGGGCGCGGGAAGAAGTACGCCTTGTACGGGCTGCTCGTGGTGGAGCTGTACTGCCAGTTCGCCCAGTCCTTGCCGGCCAGCTCGGTGAAGTAGTTGCTGTACGCGGTGTAGATCGCCGTGTTGTTCGGCAGGACGTACGCGTCGTTCCAGAAGCGGCTGTAGCTGGACGGAGTCATGTTCGCCGAGGACTGCACGACGACGTTGGACGCGCCGTCGAGCCGCGAGAACAGCCAGAACTTGTTGTGGTTGATCGACGCGCCCTGGGCGGGCTGGCCCAGGCACGACTTGTTGACCGGGCACAGTCCGACGAACGAGTCCTGGGTGAGATCCGTACCGAGGGCCGACGACAGGACGGGGTACGAGGGGTCGTCGTCGTTGTCGCTGACGGAACTCTCGTCCAGCATCACCTGCACGGCGACGCCCCGGCCACGGGCGTCGGCGAGGGCCTGGGCGAGGCCCTCGTCCCAGAGGTGGTAGACCGAGGCCTTGATCGACGAGCCCGACTGCGACTGGCCGATGTAGTCGAGGAGCCGGGTGCGGATGGCCCGCTGTTCGGCGACGGTTCCGGTCGGGTTGTTGAAGACCGGCCCGGCGGTGACGGCGGCGGACGCGTCGTCGGCCAGGCCGAGTTGGAGCCCGGCTGCGAGCGAGAGTGAGGCGAGGATCGCGGCGAGACGGCTGGATCCACGGGCTGACGCGCGAGGCGCGAGATTCACAAGTCCCCCTGAGAAGAGCGCTGATCAGTTCGGCGGGTGATCGAACCGTCGAACTGACGTCTATCGAGGGGATGTTGTCAGAGAGAACAGTGGGACACTACCGGGTTGATCATCGACCGGCGCGGCAAGGGCCGGACCCGTACCCCGACCCCGGCCCGTACTGGACGACGGTGAGATCCGCCGTCCGCCCACTGGACAAATGCGCACCTTCGACCCCTGTTCGCGTAGATGTAGATTGCAGAACAGCGCAGCCGGACCGACCCGAGGGGACAGAACGCAGGTGGCAGGGGCAAGGCAGGCCGTCGCAGAGGCTCACAGGATCGTCGTCAAAGTGGGTTCCTCGTCGCTGACCACCGCGGCCGGCGGCCTCGACGCCGACCGGGTCGACGCGCTCGTCGACGTCCTCGCCAAGAGCCGCAGCGGGGGTGAGAAGGAGATCGTTCTCGTCTCCTCCGGAGCCATCGCCGCAGGTCTCGCCCCTCTCGGTCTGCGTCGGCGTCCCAAGGACCTGGCCCGCCAGCAGGCCGCCGCCAGCGTCGGACAGGGCCTTCTCGTCGCCCGTTACACCGCCTCCTGCGCCCGCCACGGCATCCGCGTCGGCCAGGTGCTCCTGACCTCCGACGACACCAGCCGCCGCGCACACCACCGCAACGCCTCGCGCACCCTCGACAAGCTCCTCGCGATGGGCGCCCTCCCGGTCGTCAACGAGAACGACACCGTCGCCACGGACGAGATCCGCTTCGGCGACAACGACCGACTCGCCGCCTTGGTCGCCCACCTGGTGCGCGCCGACCTCCTCGTCCTGCTGTCCGACATCGACGGCGTGTACGACGGCGATCCCAGCAAGCCCGGCACGTCACGGATCGCCGAGGTGCGGGGCCCCGCCGACCTCGCCCACGTCGACATCGGCAGCGCGGGCAAGGCCGGTGTCGGCACCGGCGGCATGGTCACCAAGGTCGAGGCCGCCCGGATCGCCGCCGCCGCCGGTATCCCGGTGGTCCTGACAAGCGCGGTGCACGCTGCCGACGCCCTCGCGGGCCGGGACACGGGCACCTACTTCCACGCCACCGGCAGGCGCTCCGCCGACCGCCTCCTGTGGCTCCAGCACGCCTCCACCCCGCAGGGCTCACTCACCCTCGACGACGGTGCTGTGCGCGCGGTCGTCCAGGGCCGCAAGTCGCTGCTGCCGGCCGGGATCGCCGCCGTCGAGGGCGAGTTCGTCGCGGGCGACCCGGTCGAACTGCGTGACAGCGCGGGCCACGCCGTCGCACGCGGGCTCGTCAACTTCGACGCCAAGGAGATCCCCCAGCTGATCGGCCGCTCCACGCGCGAACTGGCCCGCGAACTGGGCCCCGCGTACGAGCGCGAGGTCGTGCACCGGGACGACCTCGTCGTCCTGAACCCCTAGGACCTGCGGCTCGTCACCTGGACCCCTCTCTTCGACTTCGGTCCCGCAAAGGCCGAAAACAGGGGGAACGCCCCGCAAATCCGCCCGCCGTGAGGTGGACGTTCCGCAAAAGTGCCCCATGAAGCGTGCGTACCTGCTTCTCTCTGTTTCAGGGAGATTCCGCACGACCATCGGGTAAAGGAGGCCGTCGTGAGACGAGTGCGCCCTGGGGCGGCGGCGTCCCGCGGTGGAACCGCCTCCCGCAAGGTGGGCGAGGAGCGAGCCCTGACCAGTGTCGCGGCGGGCGCCCGCTTCGAAGAGGTGTACGAGGAGCCGAAGGATGTGCCGCGTCTGTGGCACGTCACGCTGAGCGTCTCCGGCGCCGAGGCCCCGCTGAAGGAGGTCCGGCGCGGTCTGGAGCAGCTCGCCCACGACCATCCCTTTCTGCTGACCAGCAGATACGCCAACGACCACGCGGAGATCCGTTACTGGGAGGAGGCCCGCGATCTGCACGACGCCGCGGCCGTCGCCCTGCGTCTTTGGGGCGAGCACCGCCAGACCGCGAAGCTGCCGCCCTGGGAGATCGTCGGCCTGGAGGTCATCGACCGCGAGACCTACCACTACCGCATCGCCGAGGGGTTCGGCCCGCTGCCGGCGACCCCGGTTGGCGTCCACCCCTTCTGACCACCACTGGGCTGCCCCGCCGAGGCGGCCCGTTTTGCGGGGTCTCAGGGGCCTGTCTCGGGGTTTGGGATAGCCGGTGGACGGTTCCGTCCGGCGCACTACGCTTCCCTCATGACCACGCTTTCGCCGTACGACTCGATGTCCCCGGTCACACAGGCCGCCTACCGCGCCAAGGCCGCCGCCGCCGACCTCGCCCCCCTTCCGCGGGCCGAGAAGGACGACGCGCTGCTCGCCATCGCGGACGCGCTGGAAGTCCGTACGAGCGAAATCGTCGAGGCCAACGCCAAGGACATCGCCCGCGCGCGCGAGGCCGGCACCAGCGAGACGGTCATCGACCGGCTGACGCTCACCCCGGAGCGGGTGCGGGCGATCGCCTCCGACGTCCGGGACGTGGTGGCGCTGCCCGACCCGGTCGGCGAGGTCGTCCGCGGCTCCACGCTGCCCAACGGCATCGACCTGCGCCAGGTCCGCGTCCCGCTGGGCGTCGTCGGAATCATCTACGAGGCCCGCCCGAACGTGACGGTCGACGCCGCCGCCCTCTGTCTGAAGTCCGGCAACGCGGTGCTGCTGCGCGGCTCGTCCTCCGCGTTCGAGTCGAACACCGCCCTGGTACGGGTGTTGCGCGACGCCGTCGGCGGGGCCGGCCTGCCCGCCGACGCCGTGCAGCTCGTGCCCGGCGAGGGCCGCGAGTCCGTACGGGAGCTGATGCGCGCCCGCGGCCTGGTCGACGTACTGATCCCGCGCGGTGGCGCCTCCCTCATCCAGACCGTCGTCACCGAGTCCACGGTCCCCGTTATCGAGACCGGCGTCGGCAACTGCCACGTCTACGTCGACGCCCAGGCCGACCTCGACATGGCCGTCGACATCCTGATCAACTCCAAGGCCCAGCGGCCCAGCGTCTGCAACTCCGCCGAGACCCTCCTGGTCCACCAGGACATCGCCGCCGAGTTCCTGCCGCTCGCCCTGGACGCCCTCGCCGAGGCCGGGGTGACCGTGCACGCCGACCCGCGGGTGCTGGCGTACGCGAAGGACTCCAAGGCGACCGTCGTCGAGGCCACGCTGGAGGACTGGGACACCGAGTACCTGTCCTACGACATCGCCGCCGCTGTGGTCGACTCCCTCGACAAGGCCGTCGAGCACATCCGGCTGTGGACCTCCGGGCACACGGAGGCGATCGTGACGACCTCGCAGCAGGCCGCCCGCCGCTTCACCCAACTGGTCGACTCGACGACGGTCGCCGTCAACGCCTCGACGCGGTTCACCGACGGCGGTCAGTTCGGTTTCGGCGCGGAGATCGGCATCTCGACGCAGAAGCTGCACGCACGCGGGCCGATGGGGCTGCCGGAGCTGACCAGCACGAAGTACATCGTCACGGGCGACGGGCATATCCGCCGCTGAGAGCCATGATCGCGGGTCCGTCCGCCGGGGCGCCCGGCGGACGGCGGACGTACGCCCGGCGCTGTGCCCCCGGCGGCCGAGGCGGGCGCCGGCGGTCGGCGGCATTCGAACGCGTCTCATCCGGTAGCTGAATTTCCCTATCGTCTGCCCAAAATGACACCCCCGGTCTACTCTGGATCCGTGCCGGAGGACGTGGGGGGCACGCCGTTCTTCCCTGACGGCTGGGAGCCCGACGACGACCACGACCGCGGGGTGTCGGACGAAGAGTTCGCCTCCGTGGTCTTCGACGAGGCCTTCGTACGGGCGGCCGTGGTGCACGAGCCGACCGCCGTCGAACGCCTCCTGGCCGCCGCGCAGGCGAGAGCGGAGGCCTCCGAGGCCGAGGCGCGCCGGTCGCACGCCAGAGGCCCGAGAGGGGACGACGAGCGCTACGAAGACGGCTTCGGGCCCGACGACCCCGCCTATTTCGGCCACGATCCCGATCTCGACGACCTGGACGACACCCGGTTCCTGGAGAGCCGCTACGGCGCTCCGGGCACGCACGGCAAGCAGGTCTCCCGATGGCACCGCCCGGTCGCCTGGATGCTCGCCCTCGTCATGGGGATCGGCATGGTCGCGCTGGCTTTCACGGCGGTCTACCGGGGGGCGTCCTCCAGCCGTCAGGAGCAGGTGCCGCCGCCCGCCTCGACCGGTGTTGAACAGGGCAGCGGGCAGAGCGGCGGAGCGAGCCCTTCGGCCTCGGCCGACTACTCCCGGCCAGCCGTCTCGGTGATCCCGCGGACTCCCTGACCCAAACCTGTCCGTGCCCTGTTTCTTCCTGGTGAGAACCTGTCAGAAGTTGTGGTGCAGCGGGGCGTTTATCGAGCCTTCCGGAGACCTACTCTGAAGGTATGGGCGGACCAGGAGACCCACCTGAGGGGACACCCGAGGCCACCCCTGGTGGCGGCGAGGACGAGTACCGATCCGTCGTCTTCGACGAGTCGTTCGTCCGCGCTGCCCGGCTCCAGGAGTTCTCCGCCCAGGAGCGCCTGGACGACCACGCGCCCGCCGTACGCCGTCGCCAGCCCCTGCACCGGGGGCTGTCCAGGCAGGCGCTGATCCTCGTCCTGCTGATCGCTCTCGCCTTCGGCACCGTGATCTACATGGGCGTACGGAATCCCTACGAGAGCCCGGTCGCCGAGCTGACCCCCGAGCCGCTGCGGATGACCGTGATCCCGCTCGCGCCACAGGGCGCCGTGCCCGGCGCGATCGACCCCGAACAACTGTTCGCGCACAGTCCGGCGGCCCAGTTCTCCATAGGTGCCGAGGGCATCGCGCTGCCCGCCACGCGGCGCACCGCGCACTTCTCGGACAGTCAGGTCGTCAGCGCCCTGACCGCCGCCAAGGACTACATAGTGGAGTCCTCGCTCTATCCGGCGGTGCTCGCCGGCAGCGAGGTCAGGGCCGTGCGGGTGATGCTCGATCCGGACCAACTCGACCAGTTCGACGCGAGCTTCGACCGCCCGGCCGCCGACGGCAGGCACGCGCCCACCGGATGGCTGGTGCGCTTCGACCCCGCCCGCGCCCAGCTGGCCGACGACAAGATCAGGGTACGGGGCACGCTGCGGGCCACCGAGACCGACTCGGCGACCCTGGAGGTCGTCGCTGACCACACCTTCGTGTACGCGCTGCGGCCGACCGGCGCCGGGGAGCGGGCGAAGGCGTCCCTGTTCACCGTCCGGCGCGAGCTGCACTTCAGCTTCGACCGCGACGACCTGCGGATGCACCAGGCCCGCCTGGTCGTCTCCTACGTCCAGGCCGGACCGCTGTCCTGCGCGGAGGACTCCGTCGGCTACCTGAGGCCGCTGCTGGCCGGCCAGACCGCGAAGACGGGCGGCCCCGCCGGGACGGACCCCTTTGCGACGGGCAGTGCCACGGCGTTGTGCGGGACGCTGGCGGCCGGGGCGCAGCCGAAGGTGTGAGGGTGGCGGCGGTCGTTTGTCGGGTGCGGGCCCGGCGGGGGCCGGTCGCGCCCGCGCGGCGGAGCCGCAGATCGACAACAGCCCCGCGCCCCGGGTCGGGTCAGGCGTCCGGAGATGTGTTGTTCGGCGGGGTGTCCTGCGGTGGTGTCGGGTTCGAGGAGCCGCCGAAGCCCCTACGTACCCGGCCGCCCAGGTCGCCCGCGCCGCCCGCGATGTCGGAGACCAGCTTCATCAGCGGGTCCTTGGAGTTCTTGACGTTGCTCGCGTAGCTCGCCGCCGACTCGCGGAAGGAGCCGGTGACCGAGGTGTCCTTGTCCTCCGTGCGGCGCGGGTAGTGGCCGTCCATGATCCGCTGGAAGTCGCGGGACTCCGCCCACTTCTTCAGCTCGGCGGCGCGCACGGTGGTGAAGGGGTGGGTGCGCGGGAGGACGTTGAGGATCTTCAGCACGGAGTCGCGCAGGTCGCCCCCCGCCTCGTACTCCTCGGCCTGGGCGAGGAACGCGTCCACGTTCATCTCGTGCAGGTGGTTGCCGCCGGCGATCTTCATCAGACCGCGCATCGAGGCCTTGAGGTCCTGGCCGACGAGCAGACCCGCGCGGTCGGCGGACAGCTCCGACTTGCGGAACCACTCCCGCAGGCCGGTGACGATCGCCATGATCGCGATGTTGCCCAGCGGGATCCAGGCGACGCGGAGGGCCAGGTTGGTCAGGAAGAGCAGGATGGTCCGGTAGACGGAGTGGCCCGAGAGGGCATGTCCGACCTCGTGCCCGACGACGGCCCGCATCTCCTCCTCGTCGAGCAGTTCGACGAGGCCGGTGGTGACGACGATGATCGGCTCGTCCAGACCGATGCACATCGCGTTGGGCTGCGGGTCCTGGTTGACGTACATCGGCGGGACCTTCTCCAGGTCCAGGATGTCGCAGGCGTCGCGCAGCATGGCGTTGAGGTGGGTGAACTGCTGGTCCGAGACGCGCACCGAGTCGGACAGGAACAGCAGCCGCAGGCTGCGCTCGGGAAGGAGTCCACTGAGCGCCTTGAAGACGGTGTCGAACCCGCTGAGCTTGCGCAGGGCGACCAGCGCGGAGCGGTCGGCCGGGTGCTCGTAGGTCCGCGAGGAGATCCCCGGGAAGCGGGTGCGCTGTCTGCTGGGCACGTTCTCGTGGGCGTCCGGACCGCCTTCCGGTCCGTGCCCGTTGCTCTCATGGCTGTCGTCGGACATGTGTTCCCCCATGCGTCTGATTGCCCTATGTGCCCCCCGGAGCGGGGCCCAGCCTAGGCGGAGATACCGTGGCGGGGCAGCACACCGTAAGGAGCGATCCGATGGACCACACCCCCGTAACCGACTGGATCAACGAGGCCGCGAGCGCCGCCGAGAAACAGGGATCCGGCGATCTGCTCCGGGTCGTGCTGATCGTCATGTTCTTCGGCTGCATCCTGACCGCGTGGTTCCTGCTGCGGGGGTACAGGCAGAAGGACGACTGAGACGGGCCGGAAGTTCCCCCTGCCCGCCTCCCCGCGGACTTGTCGGCGGAGTCGGCGTGATCCCCGTCGACGGGCACGCTTACGATGAGCCGACGTCTTTATCCCGCCCTCACCGGATAGGTCCTGCCGAAGATGAGCTTCCACAGCACCGCAGCCCAGTTGGTCACCCTCGCAGCCGAGGGCGAGGAGCACGGCGGCAACCACGAGAGCCTCAGCCCCTACCTCACAGGTGGCGGCGCCTTCTTCATCCTGATGCTCCTGCTGTGGATCACCACCCGCTTCAACCGCGACCGCTGATTCCGGTCCCGAAGGGGCCGGAGGCTGTGGCCGGTGCCCTCAGGTCGGGCCGGTAGGGTCTGCCGCATGGGAGAGCAGGACATGCCTACCGGTCCGGCGAACAGCGCCGGCGACCGTCCGGCGCGCGACGCGGAGAACCGTCCGGGACTCCGGCGCGTGCCCGGCAACGGCCCGTCGAACCCGGGCAAGCGCCGACTCGGCGTCATGGGCGGAACATTCGATCCGATCCACCACGGACACCTCGTGGCGGCCAGCGAGGTCGCCGCGCAGTTCCACCTCGACGAGGTGGTGTTCGTACCGACCGGACAGCCGTGGCAGAAGACGGACCGCAAGGTGTCGCCGGCCGAGGACCGCTACCTGATGACGGTCATCGCGACCGCCGAGAACCCCCAGTTCTCGGTCAGCCGCATCGACCTCGACCGCGGTGGCCCGACGTACACGACGGACACCCTGCGCGACCTGCGCGCGCTCAACCCCGACACGGACCTGTTCTTCATCACGGGCGCCGACGCGCTCGGCCAGATCCTCACCTGGCGCGACGCGGACGAACTGTTCTCCTTCGCGCACTTCATCGGGGTCACCCGGCCCGGCCACACCCTGACCGACCCGGGACTCCCTGAGGGTGGTGTCTCGCTCGTCGAGGTTCCCGCCCTGGCCATCTCGTCCACAGACTGCCGTGCGAGGGTCGCCAAGGGCGACCCGGTCTGGTATCTGGTGCCGGACGGTGTGGTGCGCTACATCGACAAGCGCGAGCTGTACCGCGGCGAGTGAGCCGAGAGGGGCACCGGTGAACGACCCATACGACTCCGGGTACGACGGCGACCAGCAGTACGAGCTCGTCGGCTACGACGACTACGGCCGGCCTGTGTACCAGCAGGTGCCGCCGCCACAGCAGCAGTACCAGCAACAACAGCAGCCGTACGACCCCTACGCGCAGCCGACCCCCCAGACGCAGGGGTACGAGGGATACGGCTACGACCCGTACGCGACCGGGCAGCAACAGCCCGTCCCGTCGTACGACCCGTACGGCGCCGGGAACCCGGCCACCGGCTACGACCCCTACGGGCAGGCGGCGAGCAGTGGGCAGCAGCCCCTGGTCGCCGAGCAGTCTGCGCCCCCGGTGCCGGCGGCACGGACCGCGCAGGCCGAACAGACCGCATACGTCCCGCAGCAGGGCGGCCCCGTCGAGGGCGACGTCGCGCAGGCCCAGGAGGGCTCGCAGGGCGAGGGCGAACGCGACTACAGCACCCAGCAGTTCGCCTTCGTCGAGGAGCCCACCGGTGACTCCGAGGACGTCATCGACTGGCTGAACTTCACCGAGAACCGCACCGAGCGCCGCGAGGAGGCCAAGCGCCGCGCCCGCGGTCGTGTCGTCGCCCTGGCCGTCGTCCTCGCCCTGGTGGCGGTGGGCGGGGTCGGCTATCTCTGGTACGCGGGGAAGCTGCCCGGGACGTCCTCCGCGGACACCAGGACGGGCGGTGCGACCGCCTCGGGGGCCCAGAAACGGGACGTCGTCGTCGTCCACCTGCACAACACCAAGAAGGGCGGCACCTCCACGGTCCTGCTCGTCGACAACGCCACCACCAAGCAGGGCACCACCGTCCTGCTGCCCAACTCCCTCGCCCTGACCGACGACGACGGCACCACGACCACGCTCGCCAAGTCCGTCGACGACGACGGCTCCTCCGGGACACGCGACGCGCTCGACACCGTCCTCGGCACCGACATCGAGGGCACCTGGCGGCTCGACACCCCCTACCTGCAGAACCTCGTCGAGCTGGTCGGCAACATCGACATCGACACCAACGCCGACGTACCCGACCCGGACGCCAGGAAGAAGGGCACGGCGCCCCTGGTGAAGAAGGGCGAGGCCCAGACCCTCAGCGGCAAGATGGCCGTGGCCTACGCCACCTATCTCGCCCCGGGCGAGGCCCAGGACGCCCAGCTGGAGCGGTTCGGGCAGGTCATGCAGGGAGTGCTGCGCAAGCTGTCCTCCGACAGCCAGGCCGCGACGGTCACCGTGCAGACGCTGGCCCAGATCCTCGACCCCTCGCTGACCGACAAGGACCTCGGCAGCTTCCTCGCCCGGCTCGCCGACCTCGCCAAGGGCGGCGACTACAAAACCGCGCTGCTGCCCGTCCGGGGCGACGGCACCCTGAGCACCGAGGCCAGCTCCTCGATCGTCAGGACCGTCCTCGGCGGCACCGCCAAGAGCCCCGACAAGGGCGCCGCGGTCCGTGTCTCCGTACAGAACGCCAGCGGCGACAAGGGCGACACCGAGAAGGCCCGCGTCGTCCTCCTCAACGGCGGCTTCACCTTCCTGGAGGCCGGTACGGCCGACACCGCCCGCGCCACGTCCCAGGTCACCTATGCCGACGCGGCCGACAAGGAGAACGCCACCGAGGCCGCCAAGACGCTGGGCCTGCCCACGAGTTCGGTGAAGAAGGGCACGGTCTCCTCGAACGCCGACGTGTCCGTGGTCCTCGGCCAGGACTACGAGCCGGCGTCCTGACGGCGCTACGGAGCGCACACCCCGGGCCCGGAGCGGGTGCCCGGGGTGTGATCCGGTAATGACGTGGGGTGGTGTCGGCGGTCCGTGAGACCCTTGGGTAACCCGCACGGGTTCCCGACCGCCGACCGAAAGCCTTGTAGTGACCGCCACTGACCGTTCCATCGAGCTCATCTCCGCCGCCGCGCAGGCGGCTGCCGACAAGCTCGCGCACGACATCATCGCCTACGACGTCAGCGACGTGCTGTCGATCACGGACGCCTTCCTGCTGGCTTCCGCACCCAACGACCGCCAGGTCAAGTCGATCGTCGACGAGATCGAGGAGCGGCTCAGCAAGGAGCTCGGCACCAAGCCGGTCCGCCGCGAGGGCGACCGGGAGGCCCGCTGGGTGCTTCTCGACTACGTCGACATCGTCGTCCACGTCCAGCACAGCGAGGAGCGCGTCTTCTACGCCCTGGAGCGGCTCTGGAAGGACTGCCCCGAGCTGGAGCTGCCCGCCGACGCCAAGGCCACCCGCGGCAAGGCCGCCGAGCACGCCAAGCTTCGGGCCGAGGAGGACACCGCCGACTTCGGAGGCCTCCGGTGACCGCCCCCGCGCCCGCCGGGGCCCGACGCAAGCCGGGCCCGGGCCGTCGCCTCATCCTGTGGCGCCACGGCCAGACGGCGTGGAACGTGGAGCGCCGCTTCCAGGGCACCACGGACGTCGAACTCACCGAGACCGGCATCGGGCAGGCCCGCCGCGCCGCCCGGCTGCTCGCCTCCCTGAAGCCCGACGCGATCGTCGCCTCGGACCTCCAGCGCGCGGCGCACACAGCACGCGAACTCGCCGAGCTCACCGGCCTCACGGTGGCGCACGACGAGGGCCTGCGCGAGACGTACGCGGGCGTCTGGCAAGGGCTGACGCACGAGGAGATCATCGCCCGCCACGGCGACGAGTACGCCGCGTGGAAGCGCGGTGAGCCGGTCCGCCGCGGTGGCGGCGAACTGGAGACCGAGGTCGCCGACCGCGCAGCCCCCGTGGTGCTGCGGCACGCCGAGAAACTCCCCGAGGACGGCACCCTCGTGGTGGTCAGCCACGGCGGCACCATCCGGACCACCATCGGGCGCCTGCTCGGCCTGGAGTCCCACCACTGGGAGAGCCTCGGCGGTCTCTCCAACTGCTGCTGGTCCGTCCTCGGTGAGGGCGCCCGCGGCTGGCGCCTCCTCGAGCACAACGCCGGCACACTGCCCGAACCGGTCCTCGGCGACGACGACTGAGCGCCCCTCCCCGCACCCCGTCAGGGACCGGGACCCGGATTTCACTTTCCGGCTGGTCGCAGGCTAAAGTTCTTCTTGTTCGCCCCGCGGGTCCGGGCGGAACGCGAGGGGCTATAGCTCAGTTGGTAGAGCGCCTGCATGGCATGCAGGAGGTCAGGAGTTCAATTCTCCTTAGCTCCACAGGTCAAGAACATCGTGTGACGAGAGCCTCGCTCCCCTCCGGGAGCGGGGCTCTGGTCGTTCACCCGCCACTTCGGCAGACTCTTCCTGGACCGGCTTGAGTCACTTGGGGCCCCGGAGGCGTATACCTCTGCGGAAGCTCTTCTTACATGCATGTTTGCGCTGGCCGCGACGGCTGCGGTGGGTGCCGTGTCCGGACTGGTACGAAGGCGTCGCTGACCGTATTGGTCCGTCCGTGGCAGAATCAAACGGCCGGAAGGGGGCGCGGCCCGACGGGAGGGAGTTGCGATGCCTGCGAGCATCCTCAGGGAGGTCGGTCACCTCCCTGAAGCGGCAGTCATACGGGGCAGGAGAACCCGTCTCAGCTGCCCTTCCTGCGGTTCCGGCCATGTCGCCCAGGTGCTCGGTGACAACGGTGGCGTTTCCTACGTGTGCACGGCCTGCGGCCACAGCTGGAGCTGATCGATGGGTGCACACAGGAGGAAATGCGACTGGTGCGGCAGTGGTACGCCCATTGTCCGTGACATGGAGCCGGTGAACCATGACTACCAGTACTGGTGCGAGGAATGCGCGCGGGCGCTGATCATAAAAGGCGACCCGATCGAGACCTATCGTGAGCTGGAGGGCGAGCCGATCTACGGTCGGCTCCTCGAAGAGCACTGCACTCTCAAACGGTTCTACTCGTTCGTCACGGCCTGACCCCGGTACCCCTGCTGGGGCGGACGGAAACGATTTGGTGCTGCACCGGGGGACCGGTAATGTTGGCGTCGCCGCCGGGGAAACCCGGTGGAACGCGCGGGGCTATAGCTCAGTTGGTAGAGCGCCTGCATGGCATGCAGGAGGTCAGGAGTTCAATTCTCCTTAGCTCCACAGAAGTCGAAGGCGGGTCATCCGAACAGGATGGCCCGCCTTCGACGTTGTGCGAGGGAAGCCGCCTGCGGAGGACACACGTACGGGGAACGCGGACGGCGGGCCACTCGATCGATCCGAGTGGCCCGCCGTGGTCGTTCTCGCGTGTCTCAGCGACCGCTGCCGAGGGCGCGGCGGCCCCGGCCGCCGCGCTGGGACAGGACCGGCAGGCGGTCGGGGGCCGATGCCTTGGTGTCCTCCTCTAGGCGCAGCGCCAGCGCCGGGCAGCGGCGCACCGCGCGCAGTGCTTTCGCCTCCGCGTACCGGGGCACCTTCGCCTGCGCGACGGTCGGGAAGCCGTCGGCGCCCAGTTCGAAGACCTCCGGGAGGATGTCGGCGCACAGGCCGTGACCGCGGCAGAGGGTCCAGTCGACGTAGATCTTCTGGCGGCTGGGGCCGCTCTCCTCCTCCCCCTGGCCGCCCGGGATGCCCGTGGGCGTCTGGCCGCCCTCGAAGAGCGGCAGAACGCCTTCTACGGGCCTTCCGCAGCCGTTTCCGAGGACGTGGGCGGCGAGGTCGTCCGTGAACGCCTTGATGGTCGATTCCAGGAACATCGCCGAGCCGTCCGGGTGCGAGCACGCGCCGCGCCGTTTCACGGACTTGGCGACCTGCTTGACGGCTTCGAGGGCGGCCGGCCCGCCGCCGTTGAGGATGTCCGCCATACCGCGCGCCGCGGCGGGCAGACCGAGGTAGCAGGGGCCGCACTGACCGGCGCTCTCCTCGGCCAGCCACTGGGCCACGCGCAGCGACTCGCCCAGCGGGCAGGTGTCCTGGCTGATCGGCAGGATCGCGCCGGCGCCGAGTGCGCCGCCCACCGCGTCCAGGGAGTTGCGGGAGACGATCGCCTCGTTGACCGTCGCCGCGTCGATCCACTTGCCGTGGTAGCCGCCGGTCAGCACACCCTGCGGGACCGGCGGGGCGCCGGCCAGCTGCAGGACGTACCGCAGCGGCACACCCGTCGGCACCTCGATCACCATGGGGCGGGCGACAGCGCCGGAGACCGTGAGCATGACGGTGCCCGGCTCGTCGTACAGGCCGGTGTTGCAGTAGCGCTCGGCCCCGATGCGGGCGGCGATCGCCAGTTGGGCGTATGTCTCGGCGTTGGACAGCAGGGTGGGTGCGCCGCCGACGCCGCTCTGTGAGGCGCTGATCTTGCGGCCGGGCGGGATCGCCGGGCCGCCGTCGATGGAACGGATCAGTGAGGCCGCGGCGCCGGTGACCATCCGGATCGGATTGCGCTGCACGCGCGCGCGGAGGGCCGATCGGCGGCCGTTGTTGAGGCCACGCTCGGCGAGAGCCGCCTCCATGGAACGCTGGGTGGATTCACGTGTCACCCCGATGACGAGGGTGCGGGCGCCCATGGCCTCCGCGCACAGCAGAGCGCCGTCCAGGATGAGGTGCGGGGCACGGTTGACGAGCACCGTGTCCTTGCGGCAGGCGGGCTCGTCCTCGCTCGCGTTGACGACGACGACCGGCCGCACACCGCGGCGGATCGCCGTCTCGGCGACCGACCGCAGCTTCTTGTGGAAAGGGAAGCCCGCGCCGCCGCGGCCCTTCAGTGAAATACGTTCGGCGAGCTGCGCGAGCTGCTCGCCGCCCATCGGTTCGAGCGGTCCATGCACCTTGAGGTGCATGGGCAGGTCCAGTCGTTCGACAAGGTCGAAACCCGACGTGAGCTGGGGAAGCCCGACCACGCGGACTTCGGGTACGTCGGGCAGAGCCTCGTTCACTTAAAGCCTCCGGAAGGCGCGTTCCAAGGTTCGCCCGAGCCCGGTGCGTCGAAGTCGTAGGGCGCACCGGGGTTTGTATCAGTGGCGGGACCGCTGTTGTACGTGTCGTTCGCGTTGTACGTGCCATAGGCGGCATTCGACTCACCGGTGTTGTACATATCACTCGTGCCGTACGCGGCGGTGCCCGGATTGCCATAGGTCGGGATGTTGTATCCGGTGTCGGCCATCGGGTCGTACGCCGACACGGGCGCCTCGCCCACGGGCGGCGGGGACGGGATCGGCCAGCTGCCCGACGTGCTGCCGTCCATCCGCGGCATCGCCTCGGTGGACTGGATGTCCATGCGCGCGGTCTGGTCCATGTACGAGTCCTGCGTGCGCGGCGGTGTCACGGCACGGTAGGCCGCCGCGAACCCGTCCTGCGCGGGTTCGGGGGTCATGGTGCGGCTGGCCGGAACGTCGTAGAGCGGCGACGCGGAGGGCGCGCTGCGCTGCGGGGGGATCCCGGAGTCCCCGCGCGCGGGCCTGCCCGCGGACTGGTTCTCGTAGCCCGGCAGGGTGGACTCCCCGAGGCGTGCCCGGCTCGCGTCCAGGCCCTCGCGACCCGGTCGCTCCTGGGAGCCCAGGATCGCCATGATCTGGGCGGCCACCCTGCGCTTGAAGGGGCGGGGCGCCGAGCGCAGCGCCAGGGCCGCGATGACCGCGGCCAGGCACAGGCCGTACATGATCGTGAAGACGGGCTTCGCCTGGCGGCCCGCGTACAGGCCGTGGATCAGCGCGAAGCACCAGGCCGGGTAGGCCAGCATGTGCATCGCCCGCCAGCGCGCGGCGACCGGAGCCGGGGAGGCGAACCGGCTGCGCAGCGCGCCGGTGACGGCCGTGAAGATCATGAGCAGGCCGGCCATGGAGCCCATGCCGATGAGACCTGAGGTGCCGCTGACGCCGAGGCTGAAGGGGATCAGCGCGGCGATCAGTGTGACGTGGTCGAGGGCCAGCTTGACCGAGACGTGCAGCAGCAGGAAGGCGACCGAGGAGACGGCGGTCGTCCGGTGCACGGCCTGTGCGATCAGCCGCTGACGGGTGTTCAGGAAGACCCGGTCGGTCGCGACCAGGCCCCAGATCACGGAGCAGGAGAGGGCGACCAGTGACAGCACGCCGGCGCCGAAGTTGAGGAAGTCCTGGACCGCGTCACCTCCGACCAGCACGACCACGGGGATGAGCAGCAGCATGGCAGCGGTCGCCATCCCGGAGGCCGAACGGCCGGTCCCGGGAAGCGAACTGTTACTACGAGGGTTCATGGGGGCAACTCCGAGTGGTTCGGGAAGGCGGTCCCGCGTCGAACTCTAAGTCGAGACATACCGAGGAGTACGAGGTTTGAGTTATTGCGTTGTTACCAAAGGGCTGTGAGGCCGTTGTGATGTCCCATAGGGGTTGTTACGCGAAGTAATTTTTGAACCTGGTTCAGGTTTTGCTGTGTGGCGATTCACGTTTCCCCCTGAGGTCCGAGGGGGCCGTGAGTGTGTCGTGTGGGGGTCCTGTGGGGACTTCCGGGACTCTTCCCGGGTGTGGCACGCGGTGCCGCGAGCGGCGGAACTCCGTCGCGGTCCGCTCGACGGCTGCGGTACCCTGACGCCATGCGTGCCGTACGCCTTCTGCTTAGTGAGCCGCGCTGATCAGTCCCGACCACTGACGAATCGTGGTCGGCATCGGCGCGGCGTCCCCTCCTGTGCGAGGGGATTTTTCATTTCCAGCCGCTGGCAGAGACGATCGATGGAGCTTTGAGGACCATGAGCGAGACGAACCACGCTGCCGCCGAGGTCGCAGCGCCGCACCGCTACACGGCTGCCATGGCGGCCGACATCGAGGCACGCTGGCAGGACTTCTGGGACGCCGAGGGCACGTACGCCGCCCCCAACCCGAGCGGTGACCTGGCGGGCGACCCCGAGCTGGCCGCCAGGCCCAAGAAGTTCATCATGGACATGTTCCCGTACCCGTCCGGTGCGGGGCTGCACGTCGGCCACCCGCTGGGCTACATCGCGACCGACGTGTTCGCGCGTTTCCAGCGCATGACCGGCCACAACGTCCTGCACACCCTGGGCTTCGACGCCTTCGGCCTGCCCGCCGAGCAGTACGCGGTGCAGACCGGCACGCACCCCCGGGTGTCCACCGAGGCCAACATCGAGAACATGAAGGTCCAGCTGCGCCGGCTGGGCCTGGGCCACGACAAGCGCCGGTCCTTCGCCACGATCGACCCGGACTACTACAAGTGGACCCAGTGGATCTTCCTGCAGATCTTCAACTCCTGGTACGACGAGGAGGCGGACGCGGCCCGACCCATCGCCGACCTGATCGCCCGGTTCGAGAGCGGTGAGCGCGCCGTACCGGGTGACCACGCGCGCGCGTGGAACGAACTGACCGCCATCGAGCGCGCCGACGTGCTGAGCGAGTACCGCCTGGCGTACGCCTCCGAGGCGCCCGTCAACTGGTGTCCGGGACTGGGCACCGTACTGGCGAACGAGGAGGTCACCGCGGACGGCCGTTCCGAGCGCGGCAACTTCCCCGTCTTCAAGGCCAAGCTGCGCCAGTGGAACATGCGCATCACCGCCTACGCCGACCGGCTGCTGAACGACCTGGACGCGCTGGACTGGCCCGAGGCCATCAAGCTGCAGCAGCGCAACTGGATCGGCCGCTCCGAGGGCGCCCGCGTCGACTTCCCCGTGGACGGTGAGGCCATCACGGTCTTCACCACCCGCCCGGACACCCTGTTCGGCGCCAGTTACATGGTCCTGGCGCCCGAACACCCGCTGGTCGAGAAGCTGGTCCCGGCCGCCTGGCCCGAGGGCACCCACGACGTCTGGACGGGCGGCCACGCCACACCCGCCGAGGCTGTCGCCGCCTACCGCGCCCAGGCCGCCTCGAAGTCGGACGTCGAGCGGCAGGCCGAGGCCAAGGACAAGACCGGTGTCTTCATCGGCTCGTACGCGACCAACCCCGCCAACGGCGAGCGGATCCCCGTCTTCATCGCCGACTACGTCCTGATGGGCTACGGCACCGGCGCGATCATGGCCGTCCCCTGCGGCGACCAGCGCGACTTCGAGTTCGCGCGCGCCTTCGAACTGCCGATCCACTGCATCGTCGAGCCGACCGACGGGCGCGGCACCGACACCTCGACATGGGACAACGCCTTCGGGGCGTACGACGCGAAGATCATCAACTCGGCCAACGGCGACATCTCGCTGGACGGGCTGGCCGTCGTCGACGCCAAGGCGCGCATCACCGAGTGGCTGGAGCACAAGGGCATCGGCCGCGGCACCGTCAACTTCCGGCTGCGCGACTGGCTGTTCAGCCGCCAGCGCTACTGGGGCGAGCCCTTCCCGATCGTCTACGACGAGGACGGTGTCGCCCACTCGCTGCCCGAGTCGATGCTGCCCCTGGAGCTGCCCGAGGTCGAGGACTACTCGCCGCGCACCTTCGACGCGGACGACGCGGACACGTCCCCGGAGACCCCGCTGTCCCGCAACGCGGACTGGGTCAACGTGACCCTGGACCTGGGCGACGGGCGCGGCCCGCAGAAGTACCGCCGCGAGACCAACACCATGCCCAACTGGGCCGGTTCCTGCTGGTACGAGCTGCGCTACCTGGACCCGCACAACAGCGAGAAGCTGGTCGACCCGGCTATCGAGCAGTACTGGATGGGCCCCCGCGAGGGACAGCCCCACGGGGGTGTCGACCTGTACGTCGGCGGCGCCGAGCACGCAGTACTGCACCTGCTGTACGCGCGCTTCTGGTCCAAGGTCCTGTTCGACCTGGGGCACGTCTCCTCGGTCGAGCCGTTCCACCGGCTGTTCAACCAGGGCATGATCCAGGCCTTCGTGTACCGCGACAGCCGCGGCATCGCCGTCCCGGCCGCCGAGGTGGAGGAGCGCGACGGCGCCTACTTCTACCAGGGCGAGAAGGTCTCCCGGCTGCTGGGCAAGATGGGCAAGTCCCTGAAGAACGCGGTCACTCCGGACGAGATCTGCGCCGAGTACGGGGCGGACACGCTGCGCCTGTACGAGATGGCGATGGGCCCCCTGGACGTGTCGCGGCCGTGGGACACGCGCGCGGTGGTGGGCCAGTACCGGCTGCTGCAGCGGCTGTGGCGCAACGTCGTCGACGAGGACAGCGGCGAGGTCACCGTCGTCGACACCGAGGCCGACGAGGCGGCACTGCGTGCCCTGCACAAGGCGATCGACGGCGTCCGCCAGGACCTGGAGGGCCTGCGGTTCAACACCGCCATCGCCAAGGTCACCGAGCTGAACAACTACCTGACCAAGGCGGGCGGTCCGGTCGCGCGCCCGGTCGCCGAGGCCCTGGTACTGCTGGTCGCGCCGCTGGCCCCGCACATCGCCGAGGAGCTGTGGCGCAGGCTGGGCCACTCCGACTCGGTCGTCCACCAGGACTTCCCGGTCGCCGACCCCGCGTACGTCGTGGACGAGAGCGTGACCTGCGTCGTGCAGATCAAGGGCAAGGTCAAGGCCCGCCTGGAGGTCTCGCCGTCGATCTCCGACGACGAGCTGGAGAAGGTGGCACTGGGTGACGACAAGGTGGTGGAGGCGCTGGCCGGCGCGGGGATCCGCAAGGTGATCGTGCGGGCGCCGAAGCTGGTCAACATCGTCACGGCCTAGGGCCGGCTCACGGACGCCGGTGCGGGCACAGGCACTGGCGCCGGCACGGGTGTCGTAGCAGGTGTGGGCGTGGGCGGTCCGCCGGGCTGCTCGGGGTAGTCCCCTACGGGCAGGTTCGGGGTTCTTCTGGAACTCCGGGCCTGCCCTTTGCGTTTACCGTTGAAGAGCGGCTCGAAGGCCGCGACCGGTAGGAGGAGGAGCGTCGTGGAAGCCGCTGTCGCAGTTGTCGCCCTGCTCTTCCTGCTGTTCGTGGTGCTGGGCGTGTACGCGACCGTGAAGGTCGTCGGCGCCGCCAAGAGAGGCGTCGACCGGACGATCTCGCAGGCCCGCCGCACGGTCGAGGACACCACGCTGCGCGCCAAGACCTACGCCCAGCCGGGCCCGGCCAGCGAGCTGGCCCAGCTCAGACTCAAGCTTCGTACGTCGATGCGTGCCACGCAGGACGCGCTGCACGCGGGCGTGGGCGAGGACGAGTCCCTCAAGGAGTCCCTCGGCCTCTTCGAGCGGCTCAGCGCGCACGGCCACGAGCTGGACGCCGAACTGAAGCGCCTGGAGTCCGAGCCCGACCGGGCGACGCTCGTCGCGCGACTGCCCGCCCTGCGCGAGCGCACCGACCAGATCACGCACGCGGCCGACTCGCTTCGCTGGGCGGCCCGGGACCGGGCGACCCGTTTCGCGGACGACGACCTGGACGCCCTGAGGACTCAGATAGACGTCGAGGCGGGCGCCCTGCGGCACTGGACGACGGTGGAGCCCTCACCTGCGGCGACGACACCCGAGCCGACTCCCACTGCCACGCCCGCTCCGCCGCCGTGGCCCGAGGCCCCGGTCGCCGACGGCGCCGCGGCGCAGCAGACCTGGCCGGACAACCCCGACGCGCGCCGGGCCGCCGAACAGACCCGGCCGGCCATCACGCCGCCGGTCCAGCAGCCCGTCTACCCCTGGCAGAAGAAACCCCGTCCCGAGAGCACGACTTGATCCGGCGGGCCGACTCCGGTCCCGTCGCAGGTGAAAGGGGCGGCCTGCCGCCCACGAGCTACGGCAGGTAACCTCCAGCTCATGTCCCGCCATGTCGCGATCGTCACCGATTCAACGGCCTACCTGCCGCCGCGGACGATGGAGCGCCACGGCATCATCGCGGTGCCGCTGACCGTGGTCATCGGTGACCGGGCATTCGAAGAGGGCACCGAGATCTCGGCCCGGTCCCTGGCCCAGGCACTCCAGAAGCGCCGATCCGTCACCACCTCGCGCCCCAGCCCCCAGCTCTTCGCGGAGACCTACCGCAAGGTCGCCGAGTCCGGCGCCACCGGCATCGTCTCGCTGCATCTCTCCGCCGAGTTCTCGGGCACGTACGACGCGGCTGTCCTGGCGGCCCGTGAGGCGCCGGTGCCCGTACGGGTGGTGGACACCGGCATGGTGGCGATGGCTCTGGGGTTCTGCGCACTGGCCGCGGCCGAGGCGGCGGAAGCGGGCGGCACGGTGGACGAGGCCGTCACCGCCGCGGAGAAGCGGGCCGCGAGCACGTCCGCCTACTTCTACGTCGACACTCTCGACTATCTGCGCCGGGGCGGCCGGATCGGCGCCGCGCAGGCCCTCCTCGGCTCGGCCCTCGCCGTGAAGCCGCTGCTGCAGCTGGACGGCGGCCGTATCGAGCTGCGGGAGAAGGTGCGGACGGCGTCCAAGGCCATCGCCCGTCTGGAGGAGATCGTCGCCGAGCAGGCGGGCGGCGCGCAGGTCGACATCGCCGTTCACCATCTGGCGGCCCCCGACCGGGCAGCGGCGCTCGCGGACCGGTTGCGGGAACGGGTGCCGGGGCTGGCCGAGCTGCATGTGAGCGAGATCGGGGCGGTGATCGGGGCTCATACGGGGCCTGGGCTGCTCGGAGTGGTTGTCTCGCCTCGGTGAGGTGCCCTGTGGGCCTGTGGCCTCCATGGGCCCTGTGGGGCTCTTGGGACGGGACTCTGCTTGTGCGCAGAACCCGTGTGGGTGACGGAGTTATCCACAACCGGCCGGTTGTCCACCGGAATTGAGCAAGATCATCGCGAGTGTGGTGGATTGCCCCATCCTCGGCGCATGGCACTTCGATCACGTTCACACACGACCACTCCGACCAGCGGCCCGGGCCGTGGCCCGATGTCCGACGGCCGCGTCCGCCACGGCCGCCGGCGGCCCCGCAGCCGGGACCGGCAGCATCAGGCGTCGGCCGACGAGATCCGCCGGCGAGCGGAGGTGCTCTTCGGTGAACAAGCACTGGAACGAAGGGAGTTGGGGAAGGGGCCACCGGGCGGTGAGCGGGATGCGGAGGTGGTGGCCGGAGGGGAGAGGGCGCGCTTCCCGAGGCCGGCGGCCGGGCGTGGGGTTTCCGGTGAGGGTGCGGACATCGGCGGGGACACCGTCGTCGCGACTGCTCTCGTGGACAGCGGTAGCGCTGCTGACGTCGGTGCCGTGGGCGGTCCGGCCGCCGGGCTCTGGCAGGAGCGGGCCGGGCTTGCGGTGCGGGAGCGCATGCCGGTGTGGTTGCAGGTGCGGTGCGGTCTGGAGCGGCGGAGCGTGGTGGCGCTCACGGTGGTTCTGGTCGCTGCCGCGGTGCTCGCCGCACAGCACTTCTGGACCGGTCGTGCCCAGCCGGTACGGGCGCCGGAGGTGGTGCGGGCGGCGGCTCCGTTCGAGGCGGTGCGGGCGGGTGGCGCGGCCGGTCCCCGGGGCGTCGTGGGAACAGCCGGGGCCCAGATCGTGGTGGACGTGAGCGGCAAGGTGCGTGAGCCGGGGGTTCATCGGCTGCCGGCCGGATCCAGGGTCGCCGACGCCCTGCGAGCCGCGGGCGGGGTGCGTCCCGGTACGAAGACCGACGGGCTCAACCGCGCGCGGTTCCTCGTGGACGGCGAACAGGTGGTGGTCGGAGGGGCCGTGCCCGTCGTACCGGGGGCGGGGGCGGTCGTGGGCGGTGTGGCGGGCTCGGGTGGCGGGGGCGCGGGCGGCTCCATGGGCGGGGCTGGGGCCGGCCCGGCGGCGCCTGTTTCGTTGAACACGGCCACCACGGATCAGCTCGACACCTTGCCGGGTGTCGGCCCTGTGCTGGCGCAGCACATCATCGACTACCGCACCCAGCACGGCGGATACCGGTCCGTGGACGAGCTGCGCGACGTGAACGGCATCGGCGACCGTCGCTTCGCCGATCTGCGAAACCTTGTGCAGCCATGAGCCGTCTTCCGCACACATCGGAATCCGAAGGCCCGCCCGGGCATGAGGTGGCCGGGCCCGCGCGAGAAGAGTCCCGCACGCTCGACGACCGGATCACCCCCGCCCGTCGAGCACCTCGCGCCCGGCGGTCCGTGCACGCGGCCTCGGGGAAACGGCTGGGGGATGCCCATCCCCGGCAGGAAGGGCCGACGGACCTGCGGTTGGTGCCGCCCGCACTGGCAGCCTGGGCGACGGCGGCACTGGCGCTGGACACCTCGCCCGGTCGGGCCACCGGTTTCGCGGCCGTCTGTTCGGTCGTGGCGGGCTTGCTCCTGCTCGTCCGCCGTTCTTCCGGACGACCCGGTCTCCCGTCGGCGGGAGAGCCCCGGTGGGGCACCTGGTCCCGGTTTTCCGTGGCTGCAGTGCTGCTCTGTGTCGCCGCGGCCGCCGTCTCCGCCGGGCTGCACGGGGCAGATCTGCGGCGGGGGCCGGTGCCGGGGTTGGCGCGCCAGTACGCCCATGTGACGGCCGAGTTGGAGGTCACCTCCGATCCGAGGCTCACCCGGCCCCGCGTCCAGGGCGCCCATGCCCTGCCGACCGCCGTACTGCTCGACGCCGATGTCCGACGCGTCGAGGAGACGGACGGGAGCTCGGTGGTGACGCGGACACCTGTGCTCGTGACCGTCGACGCGGGCGCGAATCCGAAGAGGACGGGACCGTTCGGCCGGGCGGCGGCGAAAGCGGTGGACGGGCCGGAGCGTTCGCCCTGGCTGGGGCTGTTGCCGTCCACACGGCTGCGGGTGACCGGACGGCTCGTGCCCGCGTTGACGGGCGGTGACCGGGTCGCGGCCGTGCTGCGGGTACGGGACCGGGCGGCGCCGGAGGTGGTGAGGGAGCCGTCGGCGGCACAGCGGTTCGCGGGGCGGCTGCGCGCGGGCTTGCGGGATGCCACCGAGGACCTGCCTGCGGACGCGCGGGCGCTGTTGCCCGGGCTGGTCGTCGGGGACACCTCACGCGTCACACCCGAGCTCGACGAGGCGTTCAAGGAGACCGACCTCACACATCTGATGGCTGTCAGCGGGGCGAATTTCACCATCCTCCTCGCCCTGCTCGTCGGCCCGCCCGCGCTTGCCCAGCAGGTCGAACGGCGCGGTCTCGCACCCCGTCTGGGTATCTCCCTCCGTGCGACCGCGCTGCTCGGCGGCGCACTCACTCTGGGATTCGTCGTCGTGTGCAGACCCGACCCGAGTGTGCTGCGGGCCGCGGCCTGCGGCTCCGTCGCGCTGCTCGCCCTCGCGACCGGGCGCCGCCGGTCACTGGTCCCGGCCCTGGCGACAGCGGTTCTGCTGCTGGTGCTGTACGACCCCTGGCTGGCACGGAGTTACGGCTTCCTGCTCTCCGTCCTCGCCACCGGCGCACTCCTCACCCTCGCGCCCCGCTGGAGCCCGGCGTTGCGCAGACGCGGGGTGCCGCCGCGGCTGGCCGAGGCACTGGCAGCGGCCGGTGCGGCGCAGGCCGTGTGCGCGCCCGTCGTGGCCGTACTGTCGGCGCGGGTGAGCCTGGTGGCGGTCCCGTGCAACCTGCTCGCGGAGTTCGCCGTCGCCCCGGCCACCGTGCTGGGCTTCGCGGCGCTGGCCACCGCCCCGGTGGCGATGCCGGTGGCCAGGATGCTGGCCTGGGGCGCGAGTTGGCCCGCGGGATGGATCGTGGACATCGCCCGTACGGGAGCGGAACTGCCCGGCGGGGGAGTGGACTGGCCGGGCAGCTGGCCGGGCGCGCTGCTGCTGGGGCTGTGCGTGGTGCTGGTCGTGTTCGTCGGCGCGCGCCTGCTGAAGCATCCATGGTGGTGCGCGGTCTGCGGGGTACTGCTGCTCCTGGTGGTGATGCGGCCGACGCCGCTGACCAGGGTGATCACGGGATGGCCGCCGCCGGGGTGGAGGTTCGCCATGTGCGACGTGGGGCAGGGCGACGCGACCGTGCTCGCGGCAGGGGAAGGCACCGGTGTGGTCGTGGACGCCGGACCCGACCCGGCACTGGTCGACCACTGTCTGCGCGAACTCGGCATCACCAAGGTGCCCCTCGTGATTCTCACCCACTTCCACGCGGACCACGTCGCGGGGCTGCCCGGCGTACTGCGCGGCCGCCCGGTCGGCGCGATCGAGACAACCGGGTTCGAGGAGCCCGAGGACCAGGCCGAGTTCGTGCTGAGGGAGGCGGCGGCCCGGCGCATCCCGGTGACGCGTGCCGTCGCCGGTGAGCGGCGGCGGACGGGTGACCTCGACTGGGAGGTGCTGTGGCCGAGGCCGGCCCCGGCCCCCGAGCCGGAGGGCGCCAACGACGCCAGTGTCACGCTGCTCGTACGGTCGGCCGGGATGCGCCTGCTGCTCCTCGGGGACCTCGAACCCCCGGCCCAGCGTGCGCTGTTGAGCTCGCCGGCGGCTGCACAGGTGCGTGCCGTGGACGTCCTCAAGGTCGCCCACCACGGGTCGGCCTATCAGGACCCCGACCTCATACGAGTGGCGGCTCCGAGGCTGGCGCTCATCTCGTGCGGCGCGGACAACACGTACGGGCACCCCGCTCCCAGCACGGTGGCGGCGCTCAGGGACGGGGGTGCGGTGGTGCTGCGGACAGACGAGGACGGAGCCTTGGCGGTCGTCGGCGCGGGCCGGGAGCTGCGGGTGGCGAGAAACTGAGGCCATGAACTCCGCACAGGCTGATGCCTACCTCCGTCGGCTGGGCGCAGAACGCCCGGCGTCGCCCACCCTCGACGCTCTGCGCGAGCTGCAACTGCGGCACCTGGTGTCGGTGCCCTTCGAGAACCTCTCGATCCACCTCGGCGAGGACATCGTCCTGGAGGAGAACCGGCTGTTCGACAAGGTGGTGGGCGCTCGCAGGGGCGGGTTCTGCTACGAACTGAACGGCGTCTTCGGGGCGTTGCTCACGGCACTGGGCTTCGATGTCACGCTGCTCGCGGCGCGGGTGTACGGCGACGAGGAGCGGCTCGGGATCCCCTACGACCATCTCGCGCTGCGGGTACGGACGGGGGACGGCGGCGACTGGCTGGTCGACGTGGGCTTCGGGGCGCACAGCCACTGTCCGCTGGCGATCGGGCAGCGGAGCGAGCAGGAGGATCCGGGCGGCACGTTCAGGATCGTCGAGGCGGGGCCGGACGGGGCGGGAGCACGGGGTGGTGGGGCGGACACGGGCACGGGCTCGGGCGACCTGGACGTGGTCAGGGACGGCAGCCGTCGGTACCGGCTGGAGCTGCGGTCCCGGGTGCTCGGGGACTTCGTGGCGGGGGCCTGGTGGCACAGCACCTCGCCGGAGTCGCACTTCACGAAGTCCCTGGTCTGTTCGCGGGTCACGGAGGACGGCGGGAGGATCACGCTCAGCGGCCGGAGTCTCACGGTGACGGCGCCGGACGGGGAGAAGGAGATGACGGAGCTGGGGGCGGACAGCGAGGTGCTCTCCGTGTACCGGGAGCGGTTCGGGATCGAGGTGGCGGGTGTGCCGACGGTTCGGGGACCGGGCGGGGACGACTGAGGCGAATGGGCCGGCTGAAGCGGCTGGACCGGGGTTCGGGGTAGCGGAAAATGTCTCCGTGAGCGATGTGAGACATGTACTGGTGCTGCCCGACCGTGATGCCGCCGAGGACGTGGTGGAGGCGCTGCGTGACCGGTTCGGCCTCGATGAGGAGCCGCAGCTCGTACGGGATGCCCTGGCCGGTGAGGACGACGCGGAGGACGCGCAGTGGCTTGTGGTGCTGCGGGACGAGCCGGGGCGGCTGGACCCGAAGGAGCTGGACGAGTTCGTGGGCGAGTGGGAGGGGTGGCGGGAGGAGCCGTAGTTCGTGAGGAGCCGCAGTCGGAGTCGTGGCGGTGGCCATGTCGGTCCACCGGACATCGGTCTGCCGGAGGCTTCGGTGAGCCTGGTGGGCGGCGGCGTTGTCAGTGGCTCGTGGGATGCTTTCGGGGATGGCCAAGAAGACCGCACATGACGACCCTCTCGCCCCCGTCACGCTTGCCGTGGGCCAGGAGGACCTCCTGCTCGACCGTGCCGTGCAGGAGGTGGTGGCCGCAGCCCGCGCCGCCGACGCCGACACGGACGTACGAGACCTGACCTCGGACCAGTTGCAGCCGGGCACGCTGGCGGAGCTGACCAGTCCGTCGCTCTTCGCGGAGCGCAAGGTCGTGGTCGTGCGCAACGCGCAGGATCTGTCGGCCGACACGGTCAAGGACGTGAAGGCGTACTTCGGGGCGCCCGCGGAGGAGATCACCCTCGTGCTGCTGCACGCGGGGGGAGTCAAGGGCAAGGGGCTGCTCGACGCGGCGCGCAAGGTGGGGGCGCGGGAGGTGGCGTGCCCCAAGATGACGAAGCCGGCGGACCGGCTGGCGTTCGTGCGGTCGGAGTTCCGGGTGACGGGGAGATCCGCCACGCCTGAGGCATGTCAGGCGCTCGTCGACTCCATCGGGAGTGATCTGCGTGAGCTGGCGTCCGCGGTGACTCAGCTCGTCGCGGATGTCGAGGGGACGATCGACGGGGCTGTGGTCGGGCGGTACTACACGGGGCGGGCCGAGGCGTCGAGCTTCGAGGTCGCCGACCGGGCTGTCGAGGGGCGGGCGGCGGAGGCGCTGGAAGCGTTGCGGTGGTCGTTGTCGACCGGGGTGGCGCCGGTGCTGATCACCAGTGCGTTGGCCCAGGGGGTGCGGGCGATCGGCAAGCTGTCCTCCGCGCGGGGTGGGCGGCCGGCGGATCTCGCGCGGGAGCTGGGGATGCCGCCGTGGAAGATCGATCGGGTGCGGCAGCAGATGCGGGGGTGGACTCCGGATGGGGTCGCTGAGGCGTTGCGGGCGGTCGCTGTGGCTGATGCGGGAGTGAAGGGGGGCGGGGACGATCCTGAGTACGCGTTGGAGAAGGCGGTCGTGGTGATCGCTCGGGCGGCTCGGTCTCGGGGGCGGGGGTAGGGGGGTGGGCGTATGGGGTGGGTTTCCTCGCCCCCGCCCCCGCCACCCTTACCCGTCCCATCCCTCCCCCAGAGGGGACCGCCACTGGGGAAACGCCGGACGGGCTGAAAAAGGACTGCCCGGTCATGCCGAAGACCCCGTCGCTGTCCTGGGGCAGGACAGGGGACGGGGCCTTCGGGTGGAACGTTCTGCTTGGCTTCACGCCCGCGTGGCGAACGCAGGTCGTGCGTGAAGCCTGGGTGCCGGTGGGAGCGGGAGAGAGGGCCCGCTGGGTCCTTCCGGCGGTTGGATCAGATCAACGAAAGGGAGGTTCAGCCCTTGAGGGCGGCGACCTTGGAAGCAAGCGCCGACTTCTTGTTGGCGGCCTGGTTCTTGTGGATGACGCCCTTCGAGACGGCCTTGTCGAGCTGACGCGCGGCAGCGCGCTGAGCCTCGGTGGCCTTCTCGACGTCACCCGCGGCAGCGGCCTCGCGGGCCTTGCGGACTGCGGTCTTCAGGGAGGACTTGACGGCCTTGTTGCGCAGCCGGGCCTTCTCGTTGGTCTTGATCCGCTTGATCTGGGACTTGATGTTCGCCACGAATGAGCCTTTTCAGGTTCAGGAACACGAGGGCATGCCTCGTGCGCCGTTTGATTGCTTCTTTGATTCACTGCGTTTGACCGCACGTGTGTCTCCTGCTGAGAGGGCATGAGACACAGCGACCCAGGCTACCAGTCGGCTTCCGGACAGCCCAATCCGGCTGCGGGCCACCCGCCCGGACCGCGCGAACCCACCCAAACCGGTCCCCGCTCCACGCCCGTGGGACCATGGAGCCTACGTATCGATCCGACCCGAGACCGCAGACACTGCGGACGCCTCAAGAATCAGGACCCTGCGTGCCCGCGATCCCTAGCCATGTGCCCGAGCCGAGCCGTACCGACCCGGCTCTGATCCGCAATTTCTGCATCATCGCGCACATCGACCACGGCAAGTCCACCCTCGCCGACCGGATGCTCCAGCTGACCGGAGTGGTCGACCAGCGGCAGATGCGCGCCCAGTACCTCGACCGCATGGACATCGAGCGCGAGCGCGGCATCACGATCAAGTCCCAGGCGGTGCGCCTGCCGTGGGCCCCGACCGACGGGGACGGGGGCGGTCGGGGCAGGACTCACATCCTGAACATGATCGACACCCCGGGACACGTCGACTTCACGTACGAGGTCTCGCGGTCGCTCGCGGCCTGTGAGGGGACCGTTCTCCTGGTCGACGCCGCTCAGGGCATCGAGGCCCAGACCCTCGCCAACCTCTACCTGGCGATGGAGAACGAGCTCACCATCGTCCCGGTGCTGAACAAGATCGACCTGCCGGCCGCCCAGCCGGAGAAGTTCTCCGAGGAACTGGCCAACCTCATCGGCTGCCAGCCCGAGGACGTGCTCAAGGTCTCGGCGAAGACCGGCATCGGGGTGGACGCGCTGCTGGACCGGGTCGTCCGCGACGTCCCGGCCCCGGTCGGCGTCAAGGACGCCCCCGCCCGCGCGATGATCTTCGACTCGGTCTACGACTCCTACCGGGGCGTGGTCACGTATGTCCGTGTCATCGACGGCCAGCTCAACAAGCGCGAGCGCATCAAGATGATGTCGACCGGCGCCACGCACGAACTCCTGGAGATCGGCGTCTCGTCGCCCGAGATGACCCCGGCCGACGGCATCGGCGTCGGCGAGGTGGGCTACATCATCACCGGCGTGAAGGACGTCCGTCAGTCCAAGGTCGGTGACACGATCACCAGCAAGGAGAAGGGCGCCACCGAGGCCCTCGGCGGGTACAAGGACCCCAAGCCGATGGTCTTCTCGGGCCTCTATCCGCTGGACGGCTCGGACTACCCCGACCTCCGCGAGGCGCTGGACAAGCTCCAGCTCAACGACGCCGCCCTGGTCTACGAGCCGGAGACCTCCGCGGCCCTCGGTTTCGGCTTCCGCGTCGGCTTCCTCGGCCTGCTGCACCTCGACGTCATCCGTGAGCGCCTGGAGCGCGAGTTCAACCTCGAACTCATCGCCACCGCGCCCAACGTGGTCTACCGCGTGATCATGGAGGACGGGAAGGAGCACACGGTCACCAACCCGAGCGAGTTCCCCGAGGGCAAGATCGACAAGGTCTTCGAGCCGGTCGTCCGGGCCACGATCCTCGCTCCCAGCGAGTTCATCGGCTCGATCATGGAGCTCTGCCAGACCCGCCGCGGCACCCTGCTCGGCATGGACTACCTCTCCGAGGACCGTGTCGAGATCCGTTACACGCTCCCCCTCGCCGAGATCGTCTTCGACTTCTTCGACAACCTGAAGTCCAAGACCCGCGGCTACGCCTCCCTGGACTACGAGCCCACGGGAGAGCAGGACGCCCAGCTCGTGAAGGTCGACATCCTGCTGCACGGCGACCGCGTCGACGCCTTCTCCGCCGTCACCCACAAGGACGCGGCGTACGCGTACGGGGTGCGGCTCGTCGCCAAGCTGCGCGAGCTGATCCCGCGTCAGGCCTTCGAGATCCCCATCCAGGCGGCCATCGGGTCGCGGGTCATCGCCCGCGAGACCATCCGCGCGATCCGCAAGGACGTTCTCGCCAAGTGCTACGGCGGTGACATCTCGCGTAAGCGGAAGCTGCTGGAGAAGCAGAAGGAGGGCAAGAAGCGGATGAAGATGGTGGGCTCTGTGGAGGTTCCACAGGAGGCCTTCATCGCCGTCCTGTCGAGCGACGAGAACGCCGGGTCGGGCAAGGGCAAGAAGTAGCCAACCCCGGACCGCGGGAATAGGGAGAACGGGGGCTCGCCGTGTGACAACGCGGCGGGCCCCCTTCGTATGCGTACCGTCGGCCTGTACGGAGCGAACAGTCGATCTCTGCACGAAGTGACAGGCCGTCGCCCCTTACGCGCCGGGCGGTCGCGCCTTACTCTGATCTCTGCTCGGTAGTTACTCGCGAGTTAAACAACAGCCGCAAATGAGCCAGCCGCCGCACTGCCGCGGGCCCCGGAGGATGTCGTGAGCGACACACAGACCTTGATCGAGAACCGTCCGCCGTCCGTCGCCGGTCTTTTCCTGGACCGAGTGGCCGCCACGCCGGACGCCGAGGCCTACCGCTATCCGGTACCCCCGGCCGCCGGTGAGGGCCCCGACGACTGGAAGTCGCTGACCTGGGCACAGACCGCGGAACGCGTCTACGCCATCGCCGCCGGCCTCATCGAACTGGGCGTACAGCCGGAGCAGCGCGTCGCGCTCGCCTCGGCGACCCGCGTCGAGTGGATCCTCGGTGACCTGGGCATCATGTGCGCCGGCGCCGCCACGACCACGGTGTATCCGCAGACCAACACCGACGAGTCGGCGTTCATCCTCTCCGACTCCGCCAGCAAGGTGCTGATCGCCGAGGACGCGACCCAGCTCGCCAAGGCGCAGGAGAAGAGCGCCGAGCTGCCCGAACTCACCCACGTCGTGGTCATCGACCCGGCCGGCGTCGAGAGCGGCGAGGGGGTGCTCACCCTCGCCGAGCTGGAGCAGCGTGGTGCCGCCTACCTGGAGAAGAACCCGGACCTGATCAAGGAGCGGGTCGGGGCGATCACGAAAGACCAGCTCGCCACCCTTATCTACACCTCGGGTACGACGGGCCGCCCCAAGGGGGTCCGGCTGCCGCACGACAACTGGTCGTACATGGCGAAGGCGATCGCCGCGACCGGACTGGTCGGCCCGGAGGACGTCCAGTACCTGTGGCTGCCGCTCGCGCACGTGTTCGGCAAGGTGCTGACCTCCGGCCAGATCGAGGTCGGGCACGTCACCGCCGTCGACGGCCGCGTCGACAAGATCATCGAGAACCTTCCGGTCGTGCAGCCGACGTACATGGCCGCCGTGCCGCGCATCTTCGAGAAGGTCTACAACGGGGTCGCGGCCAAGGCGCGGGCCGGTGGCGGCGCCAAGTACAAGATCTTCCAGTGGGCCTCCGAGGTCGCCCGCGAGTACGCCAAGGTCACCCAGGACAACTTCCGGCGCACCGGCACCGCGTCCGCGCCCTTCGCACTCTCCGCGAAGCACAAGGTCGCCGACGCGCTCGTCTTCTCCAAGATCCGCGAGGCCTTCGGCGGCAACCTGCGTGCCTGCGTCTCCGGATCGGCCGCCCTCGCACCCGATATCGGCTTCTTCTTCTCCGGCGCCGGCATCCACATCCTGGAGGGCTACGGCCTCACCGAGTCCTCCGCCGCCTCCTTCATCAACCCCGGCGAGGCGTACCGCACCGGCACGGTCGGCAAGCCGGTGCCCGGTACGGAGGTGCGCATCGCGGACGACGGCGAGATCCTGCTGCGCGGGCCCGGCATCATGGAGGGCTATCACGGTCTGCCCGAGAAGACCGCCGAGGTGCTGGAGTCCGACGGCTGGTTCCACACCGGTGACATCGGTGAGCTGTCGGCGGACGGCTATCTGCGGATCACCGACCGCAAGAAGGACCTGATCAAGACGTCCGGCGGCAAGTACATCGCGCCGGCCGAGGTCGAGGGGCAGTTCAAGGCGGTCTGCCCGTACGTCTCCAACATCCTCGTCCACGGCGCCGACCGGAACTTCTGCACGGCCCTCATCGCGCTCGACGAGCTGTCCATCCTGGCCTGGGCGAAGGACAACGGCCTCGAAGGGAAGTCGTACGCGGAGGTCGTCGCCGCGCCGGGGACGGTGGCGCTCATCGAGGGGTACGTCAAGGAGCTCAACGGCGGGCTTCAGAGGTGGCAGACCATCAAGAAGTTCCGGCTGCTGCCGCGGGATCTCGACATCGAGCACGGGGAGATCACGCCGAGTCTGAAGTTGAAGCGGCCGGTTGTCGAGCGGGAGTACAAGCACCTGATCGATGAGATGTACGCGGGGTCGCGGGAGGCGTAGCGCGGTCGCGGAGGCGTGGTGGGGGACTCGCGACGGCTGCTGCGGCGCCGCTGTGGCCGGTCGCGCAGTTCCCCGCGCCCCTCAGGTCAGGATCGGCGGCCCCTGTCCATCAGTTGACGTAGTGCGCGCACCTGGCTGATCAGCCTTGCCCTGTCCGGGGGTTCTCCCCGGGCAGTTGCTGTTTCCGGTCCGCCGAGCCGGCGCTGAGTGCGCTGTCGGCCGCGTGTCCGCGGGCTCCCCGAGTTCCCCGGGCTGCCCGCGGCCCGGTACCGCTGTTCCGCTCGTGGTGCACGCCGTCCGGGCTGGCGCCTCACTGCCGGGACGAACGAGGGGCCACCGGGCCGTGTCCGGTTTCTGGCACCTTCGCGAAGTCGCCGTCCCGGGCCGCGGTCGTCGCGGCGAGCGGCGGGCGCAGGTCGGATGCCCGAATCTGTCTTTCTTCGACCACTTCCGTAGCACTGTTCCCGCTCTTGGCGGCCCACTTCGTAACTCGGCGCTCATGGGCGTGGTCGGTCTGTCACTCTGTCCGCGTCCACTGAGGTGTATTCGTACGAACTGCCCGGGGAGCTGCCCATGGGGGCCATTCCGACGCAACGGGAGACCGTGCCCCGTGCGCCGTCCCGTGCGCCCGGCGCGCTCGCGCGGCGGGGCGCGGACCGGCGCACGGTCGCACACGCCACGCTGGGTGGCGGCCCCCTCGCGCCCGGCGCCGCCCGTGGCCTCGTACGTGCCGCCCTCGCCGAATGGGCCCGGCTCGGCCTGCCCGGTGCCGCCGCGCTGCCCGACCGGCTCACCGACGACGCCATGGTGGTCGTCAGCGAACTCGTCACCAACGCGGTCGTCCACGCGGGGACCGACGTGGAACTGCAGTGCCGCCTGGAGACCCCGGGCGGACCGGAGGAGGGGGAGCGGGGAGCAGGTGACGAGGAGGAGGCGGGCGTCGGCGTCGCACTCGTCGTCGAGGTGTCCGATCACCACCCGTCCCGCGCCCCCCGGGACGGCGGTGTCGAACTCCCGTATGACATACCGGAGTACGGGCGTGGCCTTCGCCTCGTCTCCGTGCTCTCCGAGGCCTGGGGCGTCACCTACCGCACCGGTATCAAGACCGTCTGGGCGCGGCTCCCCGCCGAAGGTGTGACGGTCGACGACGACGTCGACGCGTACGCCGCCACGCAGACCCTCGGGCACGGGTTACGGGTCGCCGAGATCCTCGCCCCCGAGCCGCCGCGCGGTCCGTGCGACCAGGAGTGGCTCAATCACGGCGCCCTCTCCTTCCTCGCCGAGGCGTCCGACCTCCTCGCCGGGCAGCTCGACGAGGACCTCGTGGCCGCGCTCACCGGGCAGCTCCTCGTGCCACGCCTCGCCGACTGGTGCGCGGTGTGGCTGGAGGACGAGTCCATGGGACGCGGCAGCTGGGGCGAAGGAGGCGGGGCTGGAGGCGGGGACGGGGGGTACACCGGGCCCGGGCCGCGGCTCGCCCGGGTCTGGCACAGCAGCGAGGACCTGGTCGAGGAGCTGTGGCGCGCCCTGGAGAAGGACCCGCCGCGCCCGCCCGACACCACCAGAACCGGGCCGGTCACCGTGCCCTGGCCCGGTGAGGCGCTCGGCGCGCATGGGGAGACCGGCTCCGCGCTCGCCTACCGGCTGGTCGCGGGCGGCCGGCCGCTCGGCACGCTGGTCATCGGGCGGGCCGGCGCGATCCGCTTCCCCGACGAGGTCACCGGCCTGGTCGAGGATCTCAGCCGCCGTGTCGCGCTCGCCATCGGCGCCGCCCGCCAGTACGCCCGCCAGGCCACCATCAGCCGTGTCCTCCAGCGCGGCCTGCTCCCCGGCGCCGTCGCCGAGATCCCCGGCGTCACCAGCGCCCTCGTCTACGAACCCTGCGACAAGGGAGGGCCCAGCGGCGACTTCTACGACCTCTTCCCGGCCGGCGACGGCCGCTGGTGCTTCGCCGTCGGCGATGTCCAGGGCAAGGGCCCGGAAGCCGCCGTGGTGATCGGCCTCGCCCGCCCCTGGCTGCGGCTGCTCGCCCGCGAGGGCTACCGCGTCGCCGACGTCCTCGACCGCCTCAACCAGCTGCTCCTCGACGATGCGACGGAGACGGCGGACGCGGCGGCCCGGGCGCTGGTCGCGGCGGACGGGCGTCCCGCCCCAGTGGTGGGCCCCGCGGGTTCGGTCGCCTCGGCCGTCCCTGGCGTCCTGGCTTCGGCACGTCCGGGCGAGGGGCCGCAGACCCGCTTCCTCTCCCTCCTCTACGGCGAACTCGCGCCCTTCGAGGGAGGCGTGCGCTGCACTGTCGCCTCGGCCGGGCATCCGCTGCCCCTGGTGCTCAGGGCGGGCGGTGAGGTCCGTACGGCCGCCGAACCGCAGACGCTGCTCGGGGTCGTCGAGGACGAGACGTACACGAGCGGGAGCTTCGAGCTGCGGCCCGGCGACAGCCTGCTGTGCGTCACCGACGGGGTGACCGAGCGGCGCTGCGGGCCCCGCCAGTTCGACGACGGCGACGGGCTGGCCAACGCCCTCGCCGACTGCGCCGGACTGAACGCGCAGCTGATCGCGGAACGTATCCGCCGGCTCGTGCACGAGTTCGGGGAGAAGCCGCCGGAGGACGATCTGGCGCTGCTCGTGCTCCAGGCGGACCCGCTCCGCGAGTGACTCGCGCCCGGGGTGTCGGGCAGGGCATCGGGTCCGTCGGACGGGCCGCCTCGCCGGTGCTGGACAATGGAGGACATGCCCTCCGCACTCCCCGACGGCGAACCCGTCCCCGAAGACGGTGCCCTGCCCGCCCCCGCGCTCGCCGGGGCCGCGGACCGTCCTCTCGGGTTCTACCTCCATGTCCCGTACTGCGCGACCCGCTGCGGCTACTGCGACTTCAACACCTACACGGCGACCGAGCTGCGCGGCACGGGCGGTGTGCTGGCCTCCCGCGACAACTACGCGGACACCCTGACCGACGAGGTACGGCTGGCGCGCAAGGTGCTGGGCGACGACCCGCGGCCGGTCCGCACGGTGTTCGTCGGAGGCGGTACGCCCACTCTGCTGGCCGCCGACGATCTCGTACGGATGCTGCGCTCGATCCGCGACGAGTTCGGCCTCGCGGCGGACGCGGAGGTGACGACGGAGGCGAATCCGGAGTCGGTGGACGAGCGGTATCTGGCCACCCTGCGCGAGGGCGGCTTCAACCGGATCTCGTTCGGGATGCAGAGCGCGAAGCAGCACGTGCTGAAGGTGCTGGACCGTACGCACACGCCAGGGCGCCCCGAGGCGTGCGTGGCGGAGGCGCGGGCCGTGGGGTTCGAACATGTGAACCTCGACCTGATCTACGGCACCCCCGGGGAGTCCGACGACGACTGGCGGGCCTCACTGGAGGCGGTGCTCGGGGCGGGGCCGGATCACGTCAGCGCGTACGCCCTGATCGTCGAGGAGGGGACGCAGCTGGCTCGGCGTATCCGCCGGGGCGAGGTGCCGATGACCGACGACGACGTGCACGCGGACCGGTATCTGATCGCGGACGAGGTGCTGGGCACGGCGGGTTACGAGTGGTACGAGGTGTCCAACTGGGCGACCTCGCGGGCAGCCCGGTGCCTCCACAACGAGCTGTACTGGCGCGGCGCCGACTGGTGGGGCGCGGGGCCCGGGGCGCACAGCCATGTGGGGGGCGTGCGGTGGTGGAACGTGAAGCATCCGGGAGCGTACGCCGGGGCGCTCGCGGCGGGGCGGTCGCCGGGGGCGGGGCGTGAGGTGCTGTCGGAGGAGGACCGGCGGGTGGAGCGCGTTCTGCTGGAGCTGAGGTTGCGGGAGGGCGTGCCGTTGGCGCTGTTGCGCTCCGCCGGGCTGGTGGCTGCGGGGCGGGCGCTGGGGGAGGGGCTGCTGGAGGCGGGGCCCTATGGCGAGGGGCGGGCGGTGTTGACGTTGCGGGGGCGGTTGCTGGCGGACGCGGTGGTTCGGGACCTGGTGGACTGAAGGGACCTCGTCCTCAGACTCCCCCAGAGGAGGGACCCCCGGACGGGCTGGAGTGCGGTGCCGTGACGAAGTCGATCAGTTCCTCCACGCGGCCCAGCAGCTCCGGTTCCAGGTCCCGGTACGAGCCCACCCGCGCCAGAATCGCCCGCCACACCGCCCCCGTGTTGTCCGGCCACCCCAGTTCCCTGCACACCCCCGTCTTCCAGTCCTGTCCGTGCGGGATCCGGGGCCAGCCCGGGATGCCCAGTGAGGCCGGTTTCACCGCCTCCCACACGTCGATGTACGGATGCCCGACCACCAGCGCGTGTTCGCTCGTCACCGACTGCGCGATCCGGAACTCCTTCGTGCCCGGAACCAGGTGGTCCACCAGGATGCCCAGGCGGGCGTCCGGGCCGGGAGCGAACTCGGTCACGATCGCGGGCAGGTCGTCGATGCCCTCCAGGTACTCGACGACCACGCCCTCGACCCGCAGATCGTCGCCCCACACCTTCTCGACCAGTTCGGCGTCGTGACGCCCCTCGACATAGATCCGCCCCGCCCGGGCCACCCGTGCCCGGGCACCGGGAACCGCCACCGAGCCGGAAGCGGTGCGGGACGGACGTGCCGGGGACGAAGAAGGAGACGTTCCCGGGGACGGGCGTACGAGGGTCACCGTCCTGCCCTCCAGCAGGAAGCCGCCCGGCTCCAGCGGGAACACACGGTGTTTGCCGAAGCGGTCCTCCAGGGTGACCGTGCCCGCCTCGCAGCGGATCACCGCGCCGCAGAAGCCCGTACCCGGCTCCTCGACCACCAGGCCCGGGTCTGCCGGGACCTGCGGCACGGGCTTGGGCTTCTTCCACGGCGGGGTCAGGTCCGGAGAGTACTGGCGCATTCGGATGACGATAGGAGAAGCGGTCCTGCCGTCAGTTCACCGGCTCCCGCGACACGCCGAAACGCGTTGCCAGGGCGTCCCGTTGGGCCCGTACGAACGCCGCGTCCACCACCGCGCCGTGGCCGGGTACGTACAGCGCCTCCTCGCCGCCCAGGGCGAGGAGGCGGTCGAGGGCCGCCGGCCAGCGCGACGGTACGGCGTCGGGGCCGGCCTGGGGTTCGCCCGACTCCTCGACCAGGTCGCCGCAGAAGACGACGGTCGGCGCGTCGTCGCCGCTGCCGGCACCGGGTACGACGACCACCAGGTCGTTGCGGGTGTGGCCCGGGCCGACCGTCCTCAGGAGGGCTTTCGGGCCGTCGCCCAGTTCGACCTCGACGGTGAGGTCCGCCCGGACGTGTCTGTGCGGAACGACCAGGGTGTCCGCCGCCTCCTCCGCCGCACGGACGTCCAGACCGTTGCGTACCGCGTCCGCGCACAACGCCTCGCGCCCCACTTTCCCGAATTCGCCCCCGGCGCCCTCCGCATCCTCCGCGGCCAGGACCTGCGCACCCGCGAACGCCGCCGCCCCGAAAACGTGATCGAAGTGGCGGTGCGTGAGTGCGAGAAAGTCCACACGGCGACCGGCGAGTTCCTGGGCCTCCAGGCGCAGCCTCGCACCCTCCGCGAGACTCGATCCGGCATCGATCAGCAGTGCGCCGCCCGGCCCGGTCACCAGCCCCACCGTGCAGTCCCAGACCGGCAGCCGGCACCGGCCCACCCCGGCCGCCAGGCGCTCCCAGCCCAGGTCGTGCCACCTCGGCTCTTCCCAAGTCACCTTCATACGGCGACGCTAGCCGGAGAGGCCCGACCTGTGGGCCGGACAGCTCGCGGCACACGACATCGCAGGACAGGTCGGTACACGTCGGCAGATCGGCGCAGGCCGCCCTTGCCGGGGGTGTACCCGACAGCCGTACACTGGGCCGGGGAACTCTGGCACTCGGACACGAAGAGTGCCAGGGAAGGCCAATGGAGAGCCGAAGAGCCGATGATGGCCCGGGCGGGAGAACCGGGTACCGGGTAGGCGCAACAGGGGACGACAGTAGCTGGAGGTGTGCGCGATGCTCAGTGAACGCAGGCTCGAAGTGCTGCGCGCGATCGTCCAGGACTATGTCGGCACCGAGGAGCCGGTCGGGTCCAAGGCACTCACCGAGCGGCACAACCTCGGGGTCTCGCCGGCGACCGTCCGCAACGACATGGCGGCGCTGGAGGACGAGGGCTTCATCGCCCAGCCCCACACCAGCGCCGGGCGCATCCCGACCGAGAAGGGCTACCGGCTCTTCGTCGACAGGCTCGCCGGCGTCAAGCCGATGACGGCACCCGAGCGGCGCGCCATCCAGAACTTCCTGGACGGCGCCGTCGACCTCGATGACGTCGTCGGGCGGACGGTCCGGTTGCTGGCGCAGCTGACGCGGCAGGTCGCCGTCGTGCAGTATCCGTCACTCACCCGGTCGACCGTCCGGCACGTGGAGCTGCTCTCGCTCGCTCCCGCGCGCGTGATGCTCGTGCTGATCACGGACACCGGCCGCGTGGAGCAGCGGATGATCGACTGCCCGGCGCCCTTCGGGGAGACGTCTCTGGCGGATCTACGCGCGCGGCTCAACAGCCGGGTCGCGGGCCGCCGTTTCGCGGATGTGCCGCAGCTCGTGCAGGACCTCCCGGAGGCCTTCGAGGCGGAGGACAGGGGAGCCGTCGCGACGGTGCTCTCCACCCTCCTGGAAACGCTCGTCGAGGAGGCCGAGGAGCGGCTGATGATCGGCGGAACCGCCAATCTGACCCGCTTCGGACATGACTTTCCCCTCACTATCCGGCCGGTACTGGAAGCGTTGGAGGAACAGGTCGTACTTCTCAAACTCCTTGGTGAGGCCGGGGATTCGAGCATGACCGTACGAATCGGTCACGAGAACAAATACGAGGGACTCAACTCCACGTCCGTCGTGTCGGTCGGCTACGGTTCGGGCGGCGAGGCAGTAGCCAAGCTCGGCGTGGTCGGACCGACCCGCATGGACTACCCGGGAACGATGGGAGCGGTACGCGCAGTGGCACGGTACGTCGGACAGATCCTGGCGGAGTCCTAAGTGGCCACGGACTACTACGCCGTACTCGGCGTGCGCCGCGACGCGTCCCAGGACGAGATCAAGAAGGCGTTCAGGAGGCTCGCCCGCGAGCTGCACCCGGACGTCAACCCCGATCCGAAGACGCAGGAGCGGTTCAAGGAGATCAACGCCGCGTACGAGGTGTTGTCGGACCCGCAGAAGAAGCAGGTCTACGACCTCGGCGGTGACCCCCTCTCGCAGGCGGGTGGCGGCGCGGGCGGCTTCGGAGCCGGTGGCTTCGGGAACTTCTCGGACATCATGGACGCGTTCTTCGGAACAGCCTCCCAGCGGGGGCCGAGGTCGCGTACGCGGCGCGGCCAGGACGCGATGATCAGGCTCGACATCGAGCTCGACGAAGCCGCCTTCGGGACCACCAAGGACATCCAGGTCGACACGGCCGTGGTGTGCGGTACCTGCAGTGGTGAGGGCGCTGCGCCGGGGACCTCGGCCCAGACCTGCGACATGTGTCGCGGGCGGGGTGAGGTGTCCCAGGTGACGCGGTCCTTCCTCGGCCAGGTCATGACCTCGCGGCCCTGCCCGCAGTGCCAGGGGTTCGGGACCGTCGTTCCGACGCCGTGCCCCGAGTGCGCGGGCGACGGGCGGGTGCGGTCACGCCGGACGCTGACCGTGAAGATCCCCGCGGGGGTCGACAACGGTACGAGGATCCAGCTCGCCGGTGAGGGCGAGGTGGGACCCGGCGGTGGTCCCGCCGGTGACCTGTACGTCGAGATCCATGAGCTGCCGCACGCGCAGTTCCAGCGGCGCGGGGACGACCTGCACTGCACGGTGACCCTTCCGATGACGGCGGCGTCGCTGGGCACGAAGGTGCCGTTGGAGACGCTCGACGGGCTGGAGGAGGTCGACATCCGTCCGGGCACACAGTCCGGGCAGTCGATCCCTCTGCACGGGCGCGGAGTCACGCATCTCCGGGGCGGTGGGCGTGGTGACCTCCTGGTGCATGTCGAGGTCATGACTCCTTCGAAGCTCGATCCCGAGCAGGAGCGGTTGCTGCGGGAGCTGGCGAAGCTGCGGGGTGAGGAGCGGCCCATGGGGCAGTTCCAGCCTGGGCAGCAGGGGTTGTTCTCGCGGTTGAAGGACGCGTTCAACGGGCGCTGAGGGAGTTGAGGGAGGGGGGGCGGGCTCTCTTGGGCTGCGCCCCCAGACCCCCCTTTCGCGTTGACGGGGCCTGATTCGGACTTGTGCTGGGGACGTGACAACATGCCGTCATGTCGTCCTCCGCGCTGACCGATCTCTTCCCTCACCCGATCGTGCAGGCCCCCATGGCGGGCGGCGTCTCCGTCCCGCAGCTCGCCGGTGCGGTCGCCGAAGCGGGCGGGCTGGGGTTCCTCGCCGCCGGGTACAAGACCGCGGACGGGATGTACCAGGAGATCAAGCAGTTGCGCGGGCTCACCGGGCGGCCGTTCGGCGTGAACCTGTTCATGCCGCAGCCCGAGTATGCCGACCCGGCCGCCGTCGAGGTCTACGCCCACCAGCTCGCCGGCGAGTCCACCTGGTACGACACCGAGCTCGGCGACCCGGACAGCGGACGCGACGACGGCTACGACGCCAAGCTCGCCGTACTCCTCGACAACCCGGTCCCGGTCGTCTCCTTCCACTTCGGGGTGCCCAGCAGCGACGTACTGGACTCCCTCCGCCGCGCCGGCACCCTCACCCTGGTCACCGCGACCACCGCCGAGGAGGCCCTCGCCGTACAGCGGGCCGGTGCCGACGCGGTCATCGTCCAGGGCGTCGAGGCCGGTGGTCATCAGGGCACCCATCGTGACAACCCCGAGGCGGACGGCTCCGCCATAGGGCTGCTCTCCCTCATCGCCCAGGTCCGCGAGACCGTCGACCTCCCCCTTGTCGCCGCCGGCGGCATCATGCGCGGCAGCCAGATCGCCGCCGTCCTCGCCGCGGGCGCGAGCGCCGCCCAGCTCGGCACCGCCTTCCTCGCCACCCCGGAATCCGGCGCCCACGCCCTGCACAAGCAGGCGCTGACCAACCCCCTCTTCGTCCGTACGGAGCTGACACGCGCGTTCTCCGGCCGGCCCGCCCGGGGGCTGGTGAACCGTTTCCTGCGCGAGCACGGCCCGTACGCCCCCGCCGCCTACCCCGAGGTCCACCACCTCACCTCGCCGCTCCGCAAGAAGGCCGCCGCGTCCGGCGACGCGCAGGGCATGGCGCTCTGGGCCGGACAGGGCCACCGGATGGCCCGTGACCTGCCGGCGGGGGAGCTGGTGAGGGTGCTGGCGGACGAGACCGAGAGTGCGCGGGCCGCGCTGGTGGGCGGGGGCGAGCGTTCATGACCGCTCCAGTTTTCGTCGTCGAGAGCTTTCCCCCGCATCTCTCCGCCGCCGTCGGCGGGCCGTACGTCCTGGACGGGGCCGAAGGGCGCCACGCCGTCTCCGTGAAGCGGATGCGGGCCGGTGAGACCGTCGTCCTCACCGACGGGGCCGGGCGCTGGGCGGAGGGCGAGGTCGTCGCCGCCGAGGGCAAGGATCAACTGGTCCTGCGGCTCGGGGCGGTGGTCGAGGAAGCGGCGGAGTCCCCTCGTATCACCGTCGTGCAGGCTCTTCCCAAGGGCGACCGGGGCGAGTTGGCCGTCGAGACGATGACCGAGACAGGTGTCGACGCCATCGTTCCCTGGGCCGCCTCGCGGTGCGTCACACAGTGGCGGGGGGATCGTGGGCTGAAGGCGCTCGCCAAGTGGCGGGCCACCGCCCGGGAAGCCGGCAAGCAGTCCCGCCGCGTGCGCTTCCCCGAGATCGCGGACGCCGCGACGAGCAAGCAGGTCGCCGCGCTGCTCGCCAGGGCCGACTTCGCCGCCGTACTGCACGAGGACCGTGATTACGGCAGCGCCGCGCTCGCCACCGCCCAACTCCCCTCCGCCGGTGAGATCGTGCTGGTCGTCGGCCCCGAAGGAGGCGTCTCACCCGAGGAGTTGACCCTCTTCGAGGAGGCGGGCGCGAAGGCGTACCGGCTCGGGGCCAGTGTGCTGCGCACCTCCACCGCCGGTACCGCCGCGACGGCACTGCTGCTCGGCCGCACCGGACGCTGGTCCTGACCGTCCTAGGGGGCCTGACGGTCCTGTGGTCCTGATGTCGGTCATTCGTACGGCAGTTCATCCTCCGGTGGTTCCTTCGCGAAGTTGCTCGCGCGCATGTCCGTATACGCCCTTCCGTGTTGGACGGGACGGTGGCAGGCTGCCCTTCCATGGTGGCTTTGAGGCGGATTCGGCTTCGGCCGCGCGGGCGCCGCAGGGCGGTCGCGGTGGCCGGACTCGTGGTGGCCGTCGCGGGTGGTGTCGTCGCCTGTGATCCCGGTGGGCTCGGTTCGACCACCGTTGCCTACACCACCGACCAGACGATGACGAGGGAACTGGAGCGGCGGAACGTCGGCGTCCAGTGGCTCACCTGCACGGCCTCGGTCAACAACGGCAACGGCAACAAGGCCTCCGCGTCCGGGAGTTCGCCCTCGCCGAGCGCGAACACCTACGCCGACGTCGACTGCCAGGGCAAGACCACGGACGGCAGGGACATCACCGTCGCCGGCAAGGTGACACGCGCCGTCAACGGCAGGTGCGTACGCGGGAACCTCACTGTCAGGATCGACGGCAGGCAGTGGCTCCACGTCAGCGGACTCGGCAACTGCGACGTACCCAGCACCCCGACACGCACCCCGCCCGTCACCTGGCGGCCACCGGACAACGGACAGCCCGCGCCTACCGTGACCGTCACCGTGACGAGGACCATCTGGTGCCAGGAGAACCCGAACTGCCTGCCCGTCGAGGGTAAATGAGCGGGTGAACAGAGCGTCGGAACCTCGGCAGGTTGTGCATGAAGTGATCCAAAGGCCTGTCCGGGGGCGGGCGCGTTGCCTAGGGTGATCAGGTGACTCAGCCCTCTTCGCCTGCGTATCTCCGGTTTCCGCATCTGCACGGCGACCTGGTCGCCTTCACCGCCGAGGACGACGTCTGGGTCGCCCCGCTCGACGGTGGCCGGGCCTGGCGCGTCAGCGCCGACAACGTACCGGTGAACCATCCGCGTATCTCCCCGGACGGCACCCGCCTCGCCTGGACCTCCACCCGCGACGGCGCACCCGAGGTGCATGTCGCCCCGATCGACGGCGGGTCCACCAACCGGCTCACCTACTGGGGCAGTTCGCGGACCCAGGTGCGCGGCTGGACCCCGGACGGGCGGGTCCTCGCCATCAGCACCCAGGGGCAGGCCAGCCTGCGCCGCTCCTGGGCCCGGGCCGTTCCCCTCGACGGCGGTCCGGCGACCGTTCTGCCGTACGGGCCCGTCGGTGATGTCGCACACGGTCCGGCGACCGTTCTTCTCTCCGCTCCGATGGGGCGCGAGGCCGCCTGGTGGAAGCGGTACCGGGGCGGAACGGCTGGGAAGCTGTGGATCGATCGGGAGGGGGACGGCGAGTTCGTGCGGCTGCACGCCGACCTCGACGGGAACCTCGAATACCCGCTGTGGGTCGGGGAGCGCATCGCCTTCCTCTCCGACCACGAAGAGGTCGGGGCGCTGTACTCGTCCCTGGCCGACGGGTCCGACCTGCGGCGGCACACTCCGCTCGACGGTTTCTATGCCCGGCACGCAGCGAGCGACGGCAGCCGTGTCGTCTACTCCTCCGCCGGTGAGCTGTGGCTCCTCGACGACCTGGACGGGGCAGAGCCGCGCCGGCTCGACATCCGGCTCGGCGGGCAGCGCGTCGACCTCCAGCCCCATCCCGTGAGCGCCTCCCGGTGGTTCGGGTCCGGAGCGCCCGACCACACCGGACGCGGCAGCGCCATCGGGGTGCGCGGGTCCGTCCACTGGGTCACCCACCGGTCCGGTCCCGCCCGTGTCCTCGCCTCCGGGCACGGGGTACGGGCCCGGCTGCCCCGCGCCTTCCGCGTGGACGGCGAGGAGTGGGCCGTGTGGGTGACGGACGCGGAGGGCGACGACGCGCTGGAGTTCGCCCCGGCGACCGGTGTCGCACCGGGGGCCACACCGCGCCGGCTCGCCGCCGGACAGCTCGGCCGCGTCCTCGGCCTCGCCATGGCGCCCGACGGCAGCCGGGCCGCCGTCGCCTCCCACGACGGGCGCGTCCTGCTCGTCGAGCGGGAGTCGGGGGAGGTGCGCGAGGTCGACCGCAGCGGCGACGGCGATGTGTCGGGGCTCGTCTTCTCGCCCGACTCGGCCTGGCTCGCCTGGTCCCATCCGGGGCCGCGTCCGTTGCGTCAGCTCAAGATCGCCAACACCACCGATCTGTCCGTGACGGAGGCGACCCCGCTCCGGTTCCGGGACTACTCGCCCGCGTTCACCGCCGACGGCAAGCATCTCGTCTTCCTGTCGGCGCGGTCCTTCGACCCCGTCTACGACGAGCACGTGTTCGACCTCGCCTTCGTCGGCGGTTCGCGTCCGCATCTCATCCCCCTCGCCGCGACCACGCCCTCGCCCTTCGGGCCGCAGCGGCACGGGCGGCCCTTCGAGGCGCCGGACAAGGACGAGACCCCCGACAGCGAGGGCGCCCCGGCCACCCGTATCGACCTCGACGGGCTCGCCGACCGCATCGTGCCGTTCCCGGTGGAGGCCGCCCGCTACTCCAACCTGCGCGCCGCCAAGGACGGTGTCCTGTGGCTGCGCCACCCGGTGCGCGGAGTTCTCGGCTCCTCCCGGGCCACCCCGGACGACCCCGACCCCAAGACCGAGCTGGAGCGGTACGACCTAGCCCAGAACCGCATCGAGCACCTCGCCGGGGACGCCGACCACTTCGCCGTCAGCGGCGACGGCAAACGCGTCCTGCTGTGGACCGACGGCAAGCTGAAGGTCGTTCCGAGTGACCGTCGCGCTTCCAACGACGACGAGAGCGACTCGAACATCACCGTCGACCTGTCGCGCGTACGGCAGAGCGTCGACCCGGCCGTCGAGTGGCGGCAGATGTACGACGAGAACGGTCGCATCATGCGCGACAACTTCTGGCGGCCGGACATGGGCGGCACCGACTGGAACGGCGTGCTCGACCGCTACCGGCCGATCCTCGACCGCGTCGCCACCCACGACGACCTCGTCGACCTTCTCTGGGAGGTCCAGGGCGAGTTGGGCACCTCGCACGCCTACGTCACCCCGAGGGGCGGGCATGGCGGCGGTGAGCGGCAGGGGCTTCTCGGCGCCGACATCTCCCGGCACGAGGACGGCCCCCAGGACACGCCCCTGTGGCGCATCGACCGCATCCTGCCCGCCGAGACCTCCGACCCCGACGGCGTCTCCCCGCTCGCCGCACCCGGCGTCGCGGTCCGCCCCGGTGACGCGATCCTCGCGGTCGCCGGACAGCCCGTCGACCCGGTGGCCGGACCCGGCCCGCTGCTCGTCGGTACGGCGGGCAAGCCCATCGAGCTGACCATCTCGCCGTCCGGCGGCGGCGATCCGCGGCACGTGGTCGTCGTACCCCTCGCGGACGAGGAGCCGCTCCGCTACCACGCGTGGGTCAACGACCGGCGGGCGTACGTCACCGAGAAGTCCGGCGGACGGCTCGGCTATCTGCACGTGCCCGACATGCAGGCGCCCGGCTGGGCCCAGATCCACCGCGACCTGCGGATCGAGGTCGCCAAGGAGGGGCTGGTCGTCGACGTCCGCGAGAACCGGGGCGGGCACACGTCCCAGCTGGTCGTCGAGAAGCTGGCGCGGCGGATCGTCGGCTGGGACCTGCCACGCGGGCTACGGCCGTACAGCTACCCGGAGGACGCACCTCGCGGGCCCGTCGTCGCCGTCGCCAACGAGTTCTCGGGGTCGGACGGGGACATCGTCAACGCGGCGATCAAGGCGCTGGGGATCGGGCCGGTCGTCGGCACGCGGACGTGGGGCGGGGTGATCGGCATCGACAGCCGGTACCGGCTCGTCGACGGGACGCTCGTCACCCAGCCCAAGTACGCGTTCTGGCTCGAGGGTTACGGGTGGGGCGTGGAGAACCACGGGGTCGATCCCGATGTGGAGGTCGTGCAGACTCCGCAGGATCATGCGGCCGGTCGGGATGTGCAGTTGGACGAGGCGATTCGGTTGGCGTTGGAGTCGTTGGGGGAGCGGCCGGCCAAGAGGGCGCCTGGGTTGCCGGAGCTTTAGGGGACTCGGTGTCGGAGAAAGGACCCCAACCGGTCCTGTATATCGACCGGTTGGGGGCGCGACCGTGTGCTCCCCGTTATGCCATGAGGGGATTCTCGGCTTCGAACTGAAAGGTCTCCACCGCGGCGTCGGCCGGAAAATCAGGGTGGTCCTGCCAGACGTGAGCGACGGAGACCAGGAGGTTCTAGGAAGCGGTCGCGTGCAACTCGACTCCCGGACGACCCGCTGCAGAGTGTGGAAAATCACACTTGCTTGACGTGAGGGTTTATGAAAATTCAAGATCTCTCCTTGTCTGTAAAAAAAAAGTAAGACCGGGGGTGGGCTTGTGTCGGTTCAGATGTGGCGTCGAATACGTCACAGCGTGTGCGGAGCGGTAGTTGTGGCTTCGCTCGCTACAGCTGTTTCGGCGCCGGGGGGATCGGCCGTAGCTCAAGCATCAGCAGCCCTGGCTGCACCGTCCGACGAACTCTCTCCTGAGTCCAAGGCCGCTGAGTTGGCAGCCGAATCCGGTGAGCGGGTGGAGATCGACTCGGCAACTACCGAGACCTCCCGGATTTTTGCCAATCCCGACGGCACTTTCACCCAGGAGTCGAGTGCTGCGCCGGTTCGTGCGAAGCAGGACGACGGTTCCTGGGCCGATATCGACACCACCCTTGTGCACGCCGCAGATGGCACGATCAAGGCGCGGTCCACGGCGACTGAGGTCCAGTTCTCCGGCGGCGGCTCTGGCAGCGCCATGGTCACGTTGGACGACCATGGGCGTGAGCTGGCCTTCGGGTGGCCGACAGCGCTTCCGGAGCCTCAACTCGACGGCAGCGTCGCGACTTACGCCGATGTGCTCCCTGGGGTGGACCTCAAGCTGACTGCCGTCAGCAGAGGGTTTACCCAGGTTCTGGTTGTCAAGAATGCTGAGGCTGCCGCCAACCCCGCGTTGGCGAACCTCCAAATCACTACCGAGGGCGAGGGCTTGAGCCTTGCCCCGGGACCTGACGGAGGGTTTGTCGCACGCGACGAGAACGGGGCCAAGGTCTTCGAAGGCCCCGCCGGGCGCATGTGGGACTCCGCCGGTGACGCGGTGGAACGAGAAACTCCTGCGGTCACGCGTATGCGCACAGCCGCGGTGGCCACCAGCCCTGAGGTACGGGGAGACGGTGGCCCGGACGACCCCTCGGCCGGACCGGGGGCCGGGGACACGACCGCGGACGTCGCGCTGGCGATCAAGGGCAGCACCCTGGAACTCGCGCCGGACCTGTCCCTCCTTCGAGGCGAGGACACCGTCTATCCCCTGTACGTGGATCCGCCGACCAAGAGCGTTGTGCGAAGTGACTGGACCGCACTCTCCTCCGACGGGGACAAGTTCTGGGAGTGGGAGGGCGACAAGGGAACCGGCCGTTGCTCCAACTACGGCGGCTATCTCTGCGCTTCGTCCCCGTACACCCAGCGGCTCTACTTCGAGTACCCGCTGTCCTCGCTCTACGGCAAGAAGGTTCTTGACGTCACGTTCTCTGCCTACCAGACGTGGACCTTCACGTGTGATGCGCACTGGTACGACCTGAGCCTCGTCAGCAAGGACATCTCTTCGTCAACCACCTGGTCGGGCCGTCCGACCGCCACCGACCTCATGGGTGATCGCAATGTCTCCTACGGCCGTGGCGGGCTCTGCAGCCCGTCGCAGCCGGCGAACTGGGTACGGTTCAGCGACAACGTGGCCGATGAGGCGGACGAGAACCTCACCCTGAAGGTCCGCGAGTTCGTGGAAGCGAAGAAAGCTGCCATCACGTTCTCCCTGACCGCTCACGACGAATCGAACGCCGCCTCCTGGGCGAGATTCCGGGACGACGCCCAGCTCTCGGTGACCTACGTCTCCTATCCGGGCAAGCCGACGACGGTCGGTGTCCAGCAGGGCAACGCGGGCCAGGCCTGCAACACGTCCGCGCTGCCGCTTGCCACGAGTGACACCACGCCGAAGATGATCGCCACCGTGCAGTCGGCGGACGGCGCCAACTCCCAGCTTCGTGCGGCGTTCGAGGTATGGAAGGCGGACGGCTCCAGCCGCGCCTGGTCTGCGGCTTCTCCCAGTGAGGCGTGGGTGGCCGACAACGCCAAACGCGATGCCTCCCCGACATCCGCGCTGGCTCCGCAGTCCGACTACCGGATGCGCGTGAAGACCCAGGCGTACTTCAAGTCGGACCGGGGCAGCACCGGCGTTCTGGATTCGGCTTGGTCCTCCTGGTGTTACTTCCGGGTGGACACCGACCAGCCGCCACCGCCCATCGTGACCAGCGCGGATGGTCTTTACCAGCCGAGCGAAACCAATCCGGCGTCAGGAGCGGTGGGCACCGCTGGCAGGTTCACGTTCACCCCGGCCGACACGAACGCGAACACGGCCGGTATCCAGTCCGATGTCGTGACGTATAAGTGGCGCCTGAACAGCGGCGCTGTCTCCAGCCCGATCAACGTGGCCAAGGGCGCATCGACGACGGTCTCGATCACTCCGAACCAGGCCAGTGAGAGCACCATCCAGGTGTGGGGATTCGACGCCGCCATGCACAGCTCAGAAACCGGCTTCTACAGTTTCCTGGTCAACGGTGCGGAGAAGCCCACGGGAATCTGGCACCTGGACAACAGCGGTGTGGACAGTACGACGGCGACGCAGCACCCACTCACTCTGTCCTCGGCCTCTTCTGGATCCGGGTATTCACTTCTGGAACGGGGTGGAACACGCTCGCTGAGGATCGACGGTTCCGCGAGCTTTGCCCAGACGTCGACGGCTGTCCTGGACACCTCGAAGTCGTTCTCCGCTTCGGTCTGGGTGCGTCTCCAGGACACCACGCGCAACTACACCGTGCTGACCCAGGCGGGCACGAACGCTTCTGGTTTTCAGCTGTCGTATTCGTCGGCGAACAACGCCTGGGTCTTCAGTCGGCACGGAAGCGACATCAGTAGCGCGACGGTCACTCGTTCCATTGCCACCAAGCCGCCGGTGTTGAACGCGTGGACCCATCTCACCGGGGTCTACGACGCTGCCGATCACACCATTCAGCTCTACGTCAACGGGCGTGCGCAGGGTGAGCCGGTCACGTTCACCACTCCGTGGACGGCGAGCGGGGCGCTCCAGGTGGGCAGGCTGCGGTACGACGGCACCTGGGGTGAGTACTTCAACGGCCGCATCGACGAGGTGAAGGTCTGGGCCCGTACCCTGGCAGACACCGAGGTCGTTCAGGATGCCCGTCTGGAGGACGAGGACATCAGCGACGGCACGGCAGGCGACCCGATCGCCACGCTGCTCGGGGACTGGGACGCGACCGACACCACCCGCGCTCAGGGCACGACGATCAGTGACCGTTCCGAATACATTCGCCCCATGACCCTGAGCGGCACGACTCTGGGCATTGACCCGGATACGGCCGACAACGCGGACTTGGGACTTCCCACCCGTCAGGTGATGAGCCTGAACGGAACGAGTTCCTACGCCACCACCGACGGCCCCCTGGTCGACGACACGGGCTCCTTCACCGCCACCGCATGGGTCCGGCTCGACGGCTCCAAACTGTCCGATACCACCAAGGCCTACTCGCTCCAGGTCTTCGGTCAGCCGGGAGCCACCCAGTCTTCCTGGGGACTGTGGTACGAGCAGCCGGCAGGGGGGAGTACCGGCAGGTGGAATTTCGGCCGTCCCAACAAGGACGGCGCGGGAGCCACCTGGATCACCCAGAACTCGGCCGTCGCACAGAAGAACACGTGGGTCCGGCTGACCGTCGTGTACGACGCGCAGTACGCCAGCGACGACGACACGGACTCCACGAAGCGCGGCGCGATCCTGCTCTATGTCGACAGCGGCCGAGTGGCCAGCGAGGACGGCAGCGCCTACATCGCCCCATGGCAAGGGGCAGGAAAGTTCGAAGTGGGACGTGGTCGGATCGACGGCGCCACCTCCCGCTACTTCCCCGGCCACATCGCCAACGTAAGGGTCTGGGCAGGGGCGATGGACGACGGCACGATCGGCGATCTCTACAACGCCGAGCAGTGACCACCACCGGTGTCCGGGCATCTCTGCCCGGACACCGGTCGGCTCCCCACCTCTTCAGCCATTCCGCCAGGGATACCTCCCACGTTCGGAAACGGAAATCCACCGTGTCTGCTTCATCCTTCTCTCGCATGCGGAGACCGAGCCCTGTGCTGTCGCGCTGGCTCGGCCGTGGCGCGCTCGTCGTCTCCCTCTCCGTCCTTCCCCAAGTCGTGGTTCCCTCGGGCTACGACTTGACCGCTCAGGCCCAAACCCCGGCAGCCCGCAAGCAGTTGGAGGACCAGGCCGAGGCGAAGATCGACAAGGTGGGCGTGCTCAAGCCCGGCACGTCCAAGGCACCGAAGGACCAGGCAGCCGCCGCCTCCCACGAGACGCGTGAGCGGCTGAAGCACGCCGCATGGCCGAAGGCCGCGAAGGCCACCGCCGAGGTCACGGCGACCCGCGAAGCCGCTGTCACCGTCGGCGGGCTCGGCATAACGATGGCCCAGGAGCCCGCCGTCCCGGTGGGCAAGCCGGCGAAGAGCAAGAGGGAAGTGAAGGCCACTGGCCCGGCCGAGACGGTGGCGCTCAGCGTCCACTCCCAATCGGCCGCAAAGAAGGCGGGCGTCAACGGCGTCCTGCTCACCGTCGCCCCGGCGGGAGCTGCGTCTGGAAAGCCCCCTACTGACACCGACAACCTCCGGGTCTCCCTGGACTACTCCTCCTTCAAGGACGTCTACGGAGGCAACTTCGGCCCCCGCCTGCGTCTGGCGACACTCCCGGTGTGTGCGCTGACCACCCCGGAGAAGAGGTCCTGTCGCACCCAAAGGCCAGTGGCGGGTGCTGGGAACGACGCGAAGTATCAGACACTCACGGGCACCGTCTCCGCCCGCAGCCTCGCAGCCGGCACTCCGATGCTGCTGGCGGCAGCGGCCGACAGCTCAGGTGGCGGAGGTGACTACAGCGCCACCCCGCTGTCCCCGACCGCGACCTGGGAGGCCGGCGGCAGCACGGGCGACTTCACCTGGAACTACCCGCTGCGGGTCCCCCCAGCCACAGCCGGACCGTCTCCCAACCTTTCGATCTCCTACAACTCCGCCTCGGTGGACGGCCGTACAGCCGGAGAGAACAACCAGACCTCGGTGATCGGCGAAGGTTTCTCGATCACCGAGTCCTACATCGAGCGCAAGTACGGCTCATGCAAGGACGACGGCCAGTCCGGCAAGGGCGACCTGTGCTGGAAGTACGCCAACGCCACCCTGGTCCTCAATGGGAAGGCGGTGGAGCTGGTCAACGCCTGCACCGACAAGGCGGCCTGTGACACCGCGGCTCTGTCGCAGGCGTCCGGCGGCTCATGGAAGGTCAAGAACGAGGACGGCACCCGCGTCGAGCACCTGACCGGCGCCACCGGCAACGGCGACGACAACACCGAGTACTGGAAGGTCACGGATGCTTCCGGCATCCAGTACTTCTTCGGCAAGCACCGGATGCCCGCTTGGAGCGACAACGGCACTGCCGCCGACGACGCGGTCACCAACTCCGTGTGGACCGTTCCGGTCTACGGCGACGACTCCGGCGAGCCCTGCTACAAGTCCACCGGCTTCGCCGACTCGTTCTGCAACCAGGCCTGGCGCTGGAACCTGGACTACGCCGTGGACCCTCACGGCAACGCTTCGACCTACTGGTACACCAGGGACCCGAACTACTACTCCAAGAACGCCGACACCGCCGTCAACGGCACGCTCTACTATCGGGGCGGTTACCTCAACCGCATCGACTACGGCCTGCGCAGCGACCTGATCTACGCCAAGCCCGCCGCACAGCAGGTCCGCTTCACCTACGCCGAACGCTGTATCGTCTCGGGCGGCTGCTCCAGCCTGACTGCGGACACCAAGGCCAACTGGCCCGACGTGCCCTTCGACATGATCTGCGCGGCCAGCACCAAGTGCGCGACCCAGATCGGCCCGTCCTTCTTCACCCGCAAGCGCCTCACCGACGTCACCACCTCGGTGTGGACCGGCACTGGAACCACCCAGCGGGACGTGGACACCTGGCACCTGGAGCAGAGCTTCCCCGACCCCGGTGACGCCTCTTCGGCGAGCTTGTGGCTGAAGTCCATCCAGAACACGGGCAAGGCCAACACCACCACGGCTGCCATGCCGCCGATCGTCTTCGGTGGCATCCAAATGCCCAACCACGTCGAGGGCAGCGGCCCGGACACCCTGCGCTACATCAAGTGGCGGGTGCGGACCATCAAGTCCGAGACCGGCTCCACCCTCACCGCCAACTATTCCGACCCCGACTGCATCTGGGGCACCAGCATGCCGTCGGCGGTCGACAAGAACACCCGCCGCTGCTTCCCGGTCAAGTGGTCCCAGTCCGGGGCGACCCCGGCCACCGACTGGTTCCACAAGTACGTGGTCACCTCCGTCTTCCAGGACGACCCCTACGGTCACGGCGACACAGGCGAGAAGTACTACGACTACCAGGACGGCGCCGGCTGGGCCTACGCCGACGACGAAGGTCTGACCAAGCCGTCCAACCGCACATGGTCGCAATGGCGCGGCTACGGCAAGGTCGTGGAGACTTCCGGGGACTCCGAGGGCCCGCGCAGCAAAAAATCGACGCTCTATATGCGCGGCCTCAACGGCGAGAAAGAACTCGACGGCACCGCCCGGGCGGAGAAGGTCACCGACTCCACCGGTACCGCCATCGACGACGCCCGCCAGTACGCCGGCTTCGTCCGCGAGACCATCATCTACAACGGTGCCGAGGAGCTCAGCGGCACCATCAACACCCCCTGGTCCTACAAGACCGGCAGCCACACCTACAGCTGGGGTACCACCGAATCCCGAATCGTCCAGGCCGACGAGACCACCACCCGCACCAAGACCTCCACCGGCACTCGCACGGTCAAGCAGAAGACCACGTACGACACCACGTACGGCATGCCGATGACCGTGGAGGACAGCGGCGACGCCACCAAGACCGGCGACGAGTCCTGTGTGCGGACCAGCTACGCCCGCAACACCTCTGCCTGGCTGGTGAACACGGTCTCACGCACCGAGACCTACTCGGTTTCCTGCGCGACCACCCCGGTGATTCCCGACAACGTCATCTCCGACATCGCGACGGCCTATGACGGCCAGGCGGTCGGAGTAGCACCGACCAAGGGTGAGATCACCGCTTCCTACCGGGTAACCGATTACAACGCGGTGGACAAGACCCCCGTCTACCAGCGGGTATCCAGCTCCACCTACGACAATCTGGGTCGACCGCTCACCGCGACCAACGCCCTTAACCGCACGGCCAAGACCACCTACGTCCCCGACGACACCGGCTACGGACCGCTGACGTCCAAGACGTCCATCGACCCCGACCCCAAGCTCTTCACCTCCACCACCGAGGTGGATCCGGCCTGGGGTACGGCCACCAAGACCACCGACCCCAACGGCAACGTCACCGAGTGGTCATTCGACGCCCTCGGCCGCCTGCAGTCGGTCTGGATGCCGAACCGCTCACGAGGACTCGGCGATACTGCCAGCATCGTCTACGCCTACAGCATCAACGACAACAAGGAGACCTGGGTCCGCACCGACGCCCTCAAGGCCGACGGGCAGACCTACAACAGCTCCTACGAAATCTTCGACGGACTGCTGCGGTCCCGGCAGAAGCAGGCCCCCGCCCCGAACGGTGGCCGGGTGATTTCAGAAACCCTCTATGACGACCGCGGCCTGGCGTACGTCTCCAACAGCCAGGTCCACGACAACAGTGCGCCCTCGGGCACCCTGGCCAACACTTTCCCCGGCTCCGTCCCTGCCTCTGCCGAGACGGTCTTTGACGCCGCTGGCCGCGCCACCGAATCGATCTTCCGGGTTTACGACCAGGAGAAGTGGCGCACCAAGACGGACGAGCAGGGCGACCGTACTGCTGTCACCGCCGCAGCAGGTGGTACGGGAACCCTGACGATGGTCGATGCCCGTGGCCGGATCACTGAGCGCCGTGAGTACGGCGGCCCCATCCCGACCGGCACGGACTACACCCGCACCCTGTACGACTACACCCCCGGCGGCCAGCTCAAGAAGATGACCGGACCGGACGGGGCGGTCTGGACTTACGGCTACGACCTGCGCGGTCGCAAGACCACCTCCACCGATCCCGACAAGGGCAAAGTCGACACCACCTACAACGACGTCGACCAGGCGGTGACGGCTACCGCAACTCTCGACGGCGTGTCCCGTACTCTGATCACCGACTACGACGAGCTCGGCCGCAAGATCGGCACCTGGGACGGGGCGAAGGACAACGCCCACCAGCTGACCAAGTTCACCTACGACTCGCTGGCCAAGGGGTTGCCGACTGCTTCGATCCGGTATGTCGGCGGCACGACCGGCAAGATCTACTACCAGATCGTCACTGGCTACGACACCCTCGGCCGCGCCAAGGGCACCAGGACCGGCATTGCCGCTGCCGACGACCTAGTTGCCATAGGCGGGGCACCGCTGACGTTCACTACGTCCACCGCCTACAACATCGACGGCACTGTTCAGTCCACCTCGATGCCCGCAGTGGCCGGCCTGCCCGCCGAGACCGTGACCAACAGCTACAACAGCCTCGGCATGCTCACCGGAACCGATGGCATGACCGACTACGTCCAGCACATTGGCTACTCCCCGTACGGCGAGATCGAAGAAACCCGTCTGGGCACTTCCACAGGCGCCAAGCAGCTCCAGATCCTCAACCGCTACGAGGACGGCACCCGTCGGCTGACCAACACTCACACCGTCGACCAGACCAACACCGGCTACACCAGCGACGTCGACTACATCTACGACACCTCTGGCAACGTCAAGTCGATCACCGACAACGCCAACGGCAAGGACACCCAGTGCTTCGCCTACGACGGCTACCGCCGTATGACCGAAGCCTGGACCCCGTCCTCTAACGACTGTGCTACCGCCCGCTCGGCGAGCGCCCTCGGCGGGCCAGCTCCGTACTGGACCAGTTGGACCTTCAAGCCCGGCGGTCTGCGCGACACCCAGACCGAACGCAAGGCTACCGGTGATACCACGACCGCATACGGTTACCCGGCAGTCAATGCCACCACCGGCGGCGGCCAGCCGCACACCCTGACCTCCGTCACCGTAGACGGCGGCACTGCCAAGGCGTACACCTACGACGAGCAAGGCAACACCACCAAGCGCTACGGCACCACCGGTACCGCGCAGATCCTCACTTGGGACATTGAGGGAGAGCTCACCCGCCTAACCGAAGGCACCAAGACCACCGACTACCTCTACGATGCCAACGGCGAACTCCTGATCCGTCGAGGCCCCGGCAAGACCGTCCTTTATCTGGGCGGTCAGGAGCTCCACTACGACACGGTCGCCAAGAAGTTCACCGCCCAGCGCTACTACCCGGCCGGTGGTGCCACCGCCGTCCGTACTGAGTCCGGTCTGTCCTGGATGGTCGACGACCATCACGGCACCGCCTCGATGACCGTGGATGCCACCACCCAGGCCGTCACCCGCCGCTACACCAAGCCCTTTGGCGAGGCTCGCGGCGTAACCCCCTCGGCTTGGCCCGACGACAAGGGGTTCCTCGGCAAACCCACCGACGCTGACACCGGACTCACCCACGTCGGTGCCCGCGAATACGACCCGGCCGCCGGGCGCTTCCTCTCTGTCGACCCCGTCCTCGCTCCCGACAACCACGAGTCCCTTAACGGCTACGCCTACGCCAACAACACCCCCGTCACCCTGTCCGACCCGACCGGCCTGCGGCCCATTACGGACTGCGAGCGCGGGTGCAGCGACGGGAACGGCGGCCGGTACCACGACTACATGACGATGGGCCCCAACGGGACCTGGGTCTACCACTCCACCCAGACCTACACCCAGACCTTCCAATACCAGAAGGCGGGCGGCGGCACCGGAAGCGGCAGCATGACCGTCACGGTTCGCACGGACGGAGGCCACAAGTCGGCGCAGGTGGTGTTCAAGAAGGGACCTGACCCGAAACCTCAGGAACGGGAGGGGTGGCAGTGCCGATCCTGCTGGGCAATGGGGACAAATCCTAACTACGACCCGAACGCCGACGACCTACCAGACACAGGGAAGCTAGCGACCTGGCAGAAGGTCGTGCTGGGCGTCGTCGGGGCCGTGGCGGTGGTCGTGGCCGCCGCCCCTGTACTTGCAGTTCTGGCCGAGGGATGCCTGGCCACAGCCCCGGTATGCGCTGCGGAAATCGCAGAAATAGCAACCGGCGGTGCATCCGGCGGAAGTCTTGCAGTTGGCGGCGGGGCTGCAGTTGGCGTCGGTGGATACAGTGCGGCTCGTTCCACTATCCTGGGCGGTAAATACTACGCTCCCGAAACAGGACTCAAGATCCTCATTAACCCGGGCGGAGGCGAGAAGAATTGCCGAGCGTGCGTGGTTTCGCTTGATCAGCTCATGGCCAACGGGGCACGTTCGAACGCCATCCCCACGCTTGAGCGTGGATCCGAAAAGGTGATTGAGGATTTCTACGGCAGAAAGTTTCGAAACAGAAGTTTTTCGAATATCGTAACCGACATGCAAAAGGCTGGGCCTGGGGCCCGAGGTATCGTATGGGGTAAGGACTCCGATGGTGGCCACGTGTTCAACGTGACGAACCTTGATGGAAGAGTGACGTTTCTGGATGGGCAAACTGGGAACGCAGGTCATGCATCCACATGGGATAGCTACTCGTTCATGAGGACAGATTGATGATTTCGGAAGAGCAGGGTCGCTTGGTCGCGGAGGAATTCCTGCAAGCGAGCCGAAAGTTTAGCGAACCCGAACTGGCGATCGACTGGAATAGAGTGAGGGTGAGGGAGGGTATTCTTATCGCTCCGTACAACTCTTCGCAATTCCTGACCACTGGCGAGCATCAATTGCTGGACTGCTGGCCGATTTTGGTAGACCTCTCCTCGGGGCAGGCGCGGTTCGGGAGGTTGGAAGAGCGCGCCTTCTGGAAGGGGCCTTAGGAGGCACTCTATCTGCTGGCTTGTCGACTGGTGGGTCAGAAGAAAATGAGAACTTACCGCCGCCGATACCGCACCTACTCACATCGGCACCTGCGGGTGCGACCCGGTCAATGGATGTCTTCTCTCCGTTGACCGGGTCCTCGCTGCGTAGGACGCCGAGCCTGTTCGGGCAATTTCCCCGTGGTGGCCGCGGAGATTATTTCTGTGCAGTACGGCTTCGGTTGAGGTGAACACGGGGGCATCCGGTAGCGGGTTGGCCAGGGCACGTGATCTGTATGTTGAGGGCATCGAAAGGAGAGGGACAGGGCTGACAGTCGAGTCGTGGTGCCGGGGGCGCTCGATACCATGCCCACGTACTGATCGCCGAGCATGAGGAGGCACACGCATGCGGGACGAGGACGCGGACGACAGCGGCGCACCGCAGGACGACTGTCTGTTCTGCAAGATTGTTGCCAAGCAGATCCCGGCGACGATCGTCCGGGAGACCGACACCACCGTCGCCTTCCGGGACATCAACCCCCAGGCGCCGACACACATCCTGGTGATCCCGAAGGTCCACCACCCCGACGCCGCATCCCTCGCCACCGCCGAACCCGGCGTCGCCGCCGATGTGCTGCGCCACGCCGGTGAGATCGCGGCCGAGGAGAAGCTGGACAGCTACCGCATCGTCTTCAACACGGGCAGCGGCGCCGGGCAGACCGTCTTCCACGCTCACGCGCACATCCTCGGCGGGCGTGGTCTGCAGTGGCCGCCCGGGTAGCCGGGCCGGTCGGCACAACGAATCAAGGTCGGTAACTTCCTTTGTCCGCACGTGAACTGGTGGTCCTCGGCACCGCCAGCCAGGTACCCACCCGGCATCGCAACCACAACGGCTACCTGCTCCGCTGGGACGGCGAGGGGCTCCTCTTCGATCCCGGCGAGGGCACGCAGCGCCAGATGCTGCGGGCCGGGGTCGCCGCCCACGACCTCAACCGGATCTGCGTCACGCACTTCCACGGGGACCACTCGCTCGGGCTCGCCGGTGTCATCCAGCGCATCAACCTCGACCGGGTCCCGCACGAGGTGACCGCGCACTACCCGCGCTCCGGGCAGAAGTTCTTCGACCGCCTGCGATACGCCACCGCCTACCGCGAGACCGTCCGGATCAGCCAGGAACCGGTGTCGGGGGACGGTGGAGTGCTGGCGACGACGGCCGGTTATCGGCTCGAAGCCCGGAAGCTCTCCCACCCCGTCGAGTCGTACGGCTATCTCCTCGTGGAGCCCGACGGGCGCCGCATACTGCCCGAGCTGCTCGCCGGGCACGGGATCAAGGGGCCGGACGTCGGACGCCTCCAGCGGGAGGGCTCCCTGGGCTCGGTCACCCTCGACGACGTCAGTGAGCTGCGGCGCGGACAGCGGTTCGCGTTCGTCATGGACACCCGGTTGTGCGACGGGGTGCATGAGTTGGCCGAAGGATGCGACATGCTCGTCATCGAGTCGACCTTCCTCGATGAGGATCAGCAACTCGCCGCCGATCACGGGCACTTGACGGCAGGGCAGGCGGGGGCCGTCGCTCGGCAGGCCGGAGTGCGGCATCTCGTACTCACCCACTTCAGCCAGCGCTACTCCGATCCGGCCGAGTTCGAGCGGCAGGCGCGGGCGGCGGGGTACGAGGGGGAGCTGACCGTCGCCCACGATCTACTGAGGGTGCCGGTTCCGAAACGGCGGTAAACCGGTCGTACGATTCCTTGATGTCCATCCCCAAAGCCGAACTGCACCTCCACATCGAAGGCACCCTCGAACCCGAGCTTGCCTTCGCGCTCGCCGCGCGCAACGGTGTCACGCTGCCGTACGCCGACACCGACGAGCTGCGCAAGGCGTATCTCTTCGAGGACCTGCAGTCCTTTCTGAACCTGTACTACGAGCTCATGGCCGTCCTGCGAACCGAGCAGGACTTCGCGGACCTCGCCAACGCCTATCTCGCGCGGGCCGCCGCACAGGGCGTACGGCACGCGGAGATCTTCTTCGATCCGCAGGCCCATCTCGCCCGGGGTGTGAGCATGGGGACGGTCGTCGACGGGTTGTGGCGGGCGCTCGGGGAGAGTGAGTCGGCGCACGGCATCTCCACGCAGCTCATCATGTGCTTCCTGCGCGACGAGTCCGCCGAGTCGGCGATGGCGACGCTGGAGGCGGCCAGGCCCCACCTCGACCGGATCACCGGGGTCGGGCTCGACTCCGCCGAGGTCGGGCATCCGCCGGTGAAGTTCCGCGAGGTGTACGAGGCCGCCGCCGGGCTGGGGCTGCGGCGTGTGGCGCACGCGGGGGAGGAGGGGCCGCCCGAGTACATCACCGAGGCCCTCGACATCCTCGGCGTCGAGCGGATCGACCACGGGCTGCGCTGCATGGAGGACCCGGAGCTGGTGGATCGGCTGGTGCGGGAGCGGGTGCCGCTGACCCTGTGTCCGCTGTCCAACGTGCGGCTGCGGGCCGTCGACGTCCTGGCCGAGCACCCGCTGCCCGCGATGCTCGACGCCGGCCTCCTGTGCACGGTCAACTCCGACGACCCCGCCTACTTCGGCGGATACGTCGGCGACAACTTCCGGGCGGTACGGGAAGCCCTGGGCCTGGGTGAGGAGCGGCTGCGGGAGCTGGCGCGGAACTCCTTCCTCGCCTCGTTCCTGGAGCACGACGAGGAGCGCCGGGCGCGGTACCTCGCCGAGGTCGAGGCGTACGAGTTCGAGGCAGAGCGGTTCGAGGCATAGCGGTTCGAGGCGTAGGAGTTCGGGGTGTGACGTCGTCGCCGGTCAGGCCACCGGGCGGTACTCCTCGGTGGCCTTGACCGCCGTGAGCCTGAGCGCACGGGACGGGGACGGGGTGCGCAGCGCCACGACCGTCATCGGGACGGCGATCAGCAGCAGGCCGGCGGCGAGGACCGCGCCCATCGCCGGGTAGCCCGCGTGGGCGGAGAGCAGGCTGCCGGTGAGCGGGCCGCACGCCGTGCCCAGCGAGGACGCCGAGCCGACCAGGACCGCCCAACGGCCGCGCGGGTCCAGGGCGGCGGCCAGACCGATCAGGTACGACAGCACGACCGGGTACAGCGTGTTCCAGGCGATCTCGCCGGCCGCGAAGGACCTGAGGTCGGTCGCGGACGCGCTCAGCACGATGCAACCGGCGATGACGGCCGTCCCGGCGCCGATGGGCAGTGCGCGGCCGAGCCGCGTACCGAGAGCCCCGGCGCCGACGACCCCGAGCAGTCCGGCGCCGAGCGCGACGGCGAACACCGCGCCCACGGTGGCCTCGGAGAGCCCGGCCTGGGTGAGCCCGATCCGGCCGCTGACACCCCACAGGGAGTTCTGGGCGAGGGACCAGCAGGTCATCGTGACGGCGAGGACGAGACCGGCGCGGGGGCGGGGGAGCGGGCCGCGGGTAGCCGGGGCGACGACCAGGGCCGGGGTGGCGTGGATGTCGCGGCCGGGGAGAGCGCCGGTCAGGGGCCATACGGCGGCTGCCGTCAGGGCGAGCGCGGCGAGGGGGAGACCGTGGCCCGGGCCGAGGTGGGGGACCGTCAGATAGACGGCGCCCGCGAGGGCGGAGACGCTCAGCAGCCCCAGGGTGGTCGTGCGGTGCGGGTCGGGCCGGCCCGCGATACCGGTGGCGGCGACCGCCGTGACCGTACCGGAGCCGAGGCCGCCGACGACCGCGCCGGCGATGACGGCGTACACGCTGGTCGTGAGGGCGGCGGTGCCGTAGCCGAGGGCGGCCAGGGCGAGGCCCCTACGGGCCAGGGCGCGCGGGCCGAAGCGGTCGACCCGGGACGCGAGCAGAAAGCCGGCCGTCGCCGAACTCAGCAGCAGCGCACTGCCGATGGCACCGGCCTGGGTGGGGCTGAGGGGGAGGTGGGCGTCGAGCCTGCCGACAGTGGTCGGGAGCAGGTACGGCGCGAGATACCCGGCTGTGAAAAGGGCGACAAGGGACCAGGGCATGGTGGTGCGAGGGGAGAACACGGGCGTTCCTGGGGCGTGCGAAAGCGAATGTGACGGCTCAAGAGAGGAGTTGGGCGACGACCGTCGACGGACAGGAACGCGCGGGCAATTTGTATCAAGAGGGGGGCGGAGTGAGGGAATCGGGAGGGTGTGATGTGGGGCACGTCAGGGTTTGGGATGGGAAGGGCGGGGTACTCGCGGGCGCTCGCGGAGTGGAGTGACGGGCTGCTGTCAGTGGTGTGGTGCAGACTGGCCTGATCCGCACCATCGTCAGGGAGCGCACCGTGATCGCGTCCACCGCGTCCACCGGAGAGGGATCGTCCTACAGCCAGGCCCAGGTCGATCCCCTGGCCGCCCTGCGCACGCCCGGCGAACCGCCGTGGGATGTCTACCTGACGGGCACCGTCTTCCTCGACATCATCTTCACCGGGCTCGATTCCGCCCCCGTGCGCGGCACCGAGTCCTGGGCACGCGGGATGGGGTCCAGCCCCGGCGGGGTCGCCAACATGGCCACCGCGCTCGCCCGGCTCGGCCTGCGGACCTCCCTCGCCGCCGCCTTCGGCGACGACCACTACGGGGAGTACTGCTGGGACGCCCTGGAACAGGGCGAGCACATCGACCTCTCCACGTCACGCACGGTCCCCGGCTGGCACTCCCCGGTCACTGTCTCGATGGCGTACGAGGGCGAGCGGACGATGGTCTCCCACGGCCACGAGCCACCTCATGAGGAACCGGCGCCGGAGTGCCCGCCGCACTCCCGCGCGGCCGTCGCCTCCCTCACCCCGGGCGTCCGCGCCCCCTGGATCGCCCAGGCCGCCCGTAAGGGTGCCCGCATCTTCGGCGACGTCGGCTGGGACGACACCGGCCGCTGGGACCTCGCCGGCCTCGCCGACCTGGAGCACTGCGAGGCCTTCCTGCCCAACGCGGAGGAGGCGATGCGCTACACCCGCACCGATTGCCCCCGCAAAGCCGCCCGAGCGCTCACCGACCACGTGCCGCTCGCCGTGGTAACCCTCGGTGCCGAGGGCGCGTACGCGGTGGACGGGCGGACGGGGGAGACGGCCGAGGTGCCCGCCATCGCCGTCGAGGCCCTCGATCCCACGGGCGCCGGCGATGTCTTCGTCGCGGGCTTCGTCACCGGCACCCTCGCCGACTGGCCGCTCGCCGACCGGCTCGCCTTCGCCGGCCTCACCGCCGCCCTCTCCGTCCAGGACTTCGGCGGCTCCCTCTCCGCACCCGGCTGGTCCGAGGTGGGGGCCTGGTGGCGCGAGATCCAGTCGTACGAGCACCAGGACCCCGAGGCCCTGCGCCGGTACGCGTTCCTGGCGGACCTGGTGCCCAGGAGCGTCAGACCGCGCCCGTGGCCGCTGCGGCGGGCCGTTCCGACGATCGGCTTCCGCAGATCGACCTGACCGCGGACGCCGGAACAGGTGTGCGGACGCCGGACCGTGACCGCGTACACCGGACCGTGAGCGAAAAGCCCTACGGCGTTGTCAGTGCACCGTCGTAGGCTGGGATCGGAAGGCTACCCACGTGGTAAGCGAGCCTCATTGAGGAGGTCGTGCAGGCCTACGAGCCGGCCCATGACTCAGACACCCACAGCTCAGCCCCCTGCGCGGGGGCAGGCACGAGCGCAGTTCACCGTCCCGGCCGCCCACCCCATGGTGTCCCTGCTGGGTTCAGGCGACTCCCTCCTGCGCGTGATCGAAACGGCCTTCCCGGGGGTCGACATCCATGTCCGGGGCAATGAAGTCAACGCCACTGGCGAAGCGGCCGACGTCGCCCTCGTACAGCGGCTGTTCGACGAGATGATGCTGGTGCTCCGCACCGGACAGCCGATGACGGAGGACGCAGTGGAACGCTCGATCGCCATGCTCAGAGCGAGCGGGAACGGGGAGGGCGACGGCCAGGAGACCCCGGCCGAGGTCCTCACGCAGAACATCCTGTCCTCGCGGGGCCGCACGATCCGCCCCAAGACCCTCAACCAGAAGCGCTACGTCGACGCCATCGACAAGCACACCATCGTCTTCGGCATCGGCCCGGCGGGTACCGGCAAGACGTACCTCGCCATGGCGAAGGCCGTGCAGGCACTTCAGGCCAAGCAGGTCAGCCGCATCATCCTGACCCGTCCGGCGGTGGAGGCGGGCGAGCGGCTGGGATTCCTCCCGGGCACGCTGTTCGACAAGATCGACCCGTATCTGCGCCCGCTGTACGACGCGCTGCACGACATGCTCGACCCGGAGTCGATCCCGCGGCTGATGGCGGCGGGGACGATCGAGGTGGCGCCGCTGGCGTACATGCGGGGACGGGCGCAACCTGTCTTCACGAACGTTCTGACTCCGGACGGCTGGCGTCCCATCGGCGACCTCCAGGTCGGTGACCTTGTCATGGGTTCGAACGGTGAGCCGACCCCGGTCCTCGGCGTATACCCCCAGGGCCAGAAGGACATCTACAGGGTCACTGCTCAGGACGGCTCTTGGACGCTGTGCTGTGGCGAGCACCTGTGGACCGTCCGTACGGCTGCGGACAAGCGCCGTGACAAGCCGTGGCGGGTCTTGGAGACCAAGGAGATGATCGGCAACCTTCGAGCGGCACACGCACGCCGCTACGAACTGCCGATGCTCACCGCGCCAGTCAGTTTCCCCGAGCGCGAAGTCCCCATGGATCCGTATGCGCTGGGGCTTCTCCTCGGTGACGGCTGTCTGACGGGCTCCACCACGCCCTCCTTCGCGACGAAGGACCCGGAGCTGGCTGAGGCCCTGGAGGCTGCGCTCCCGGGCGTCACCGTGCGACACCGCCGTGGTCCTGACTACGCCCTCAACCGGATCAAGAGCCCTGGTGACGTGGTCACCCTCGAAAATCCGGTTACTCGGATCCTGCGTGAGCTTGAACTGCTGCGTACCCGCTCGCACTCCAAGTTCGTTCCGGACGACTACCTGCACAACTCCGCTGAAGTGCGGCTGGCCGTCCTCCAAGGACTTCTCGACTCCGACGGCGGCCCAGTCATGCAGGCGGACCGCACGTGCCGCGTCCAGTACTCGACGACATCGATCCTGCTCCGCGACGACGTGATCGCGCTCGCACAGTCGCTGGGGGGCGTCGCATACACCCGCCGTCGGGCAGCCGAGGGCCGTAAGCCGGGTCTCGCCAACGGCCGGGAAGTCGTTCACCGGAATGACGCCCACGTCGTCGACATTCGCCTCCCGGAAGGGATCGACCCCTTCCGCCTCGCTCGCAAGCGCGACAAGTACCTGGCGGCCAGAGGTGGCGGACGCCCGATGCGCTTCATCGACAGCATCGAGCCCGCAGGCCGAGAGGAAGCCGTCTGTATCCAGGTGGCAGCGGAGGACTCGCTGTACGTCACGCAGGACTACCTGCTGACACACAACACCCTCAACGACGCCTTCATCATTCTCGACGAGGCCCAGAACACCAGCGCCGAGCAGATGAAGATGTTCCTCACCCGGCTCGGCTTCGAGTCGAAGATCGTGGTCACGGGTGACGTGACGCAGGTCGACCTCCCCTCCGGGACGAAGTCGGGTCTGCGGCAGGTGCAGGACATCCTCGAAGGCCTCGACGACGTCCACTTCTCGCGGCTCACCTCCCAGGATGTCGTCCGGCACAAGCTGGTCGGCCGTATCGTCGACGCGTACGAGAAGTACGACAACGAGAACGGTACGGAGAACGGCACCCACAAGGGCGTCCGGGACAGCCGTAACAAGCGGAAGTAGACAGACCAGCACCATGTCGATCGACGTCAACAACGAGTCCGGAACCGAGGTCGACGAGCAGGCGATCCTCGACATCGCCCGCTACGCGCTCGCGCGGATGCGCATCCACCCGCTCTCCGAGCTCTCGGTGATCGCCGTGGACGCCGACGCCATGGAGCAGTTGCACATCCAGTGGATGGACCTGCCCGGTCCGACCGACGTCATGTCCTTCCCCATGGACGAGCTGCGCCCGCCGTCGAAGGACGACGACGAGCCGCCGCAGGGGCTTCTCGGTGACATCGTGCTCTGTCCCGAAGTCGCCGAGAAGCAGGGCAAGGAGGCCGAGACGGAGCACTCCATGGACGAGGAGCTTCAGCTGCTCACCGTCCACGGAGTGCTGCACCTCCTCGGTTACGACCACGAGGAGCCGGACGAGAAGGCCGAGATGTTCGGCCTCCAGGCCGCCATCGTCGACGGCTGGCGCGGCGAGCGGGGGATGACCGGTCCGTCGCCCGCCCCGACGGTCACTTCATGAACCCCCAACTCGTCACCGGCGCCATAGCGCTGGTCGTTGTCGCCTGGCTCGCCGCCTGCGCGGAGGCGGGCCTCGCGCGCGTCTCCAGCTTCCGCGCCGAGGAGGCCGTACGCAGTGGCCGGCGGGGCAGTGCCAAGCTGGCGCAGATCGCCGCCGACCCGACCCGCTATCTCAACGTGGCGCTGCTGGTGCGCGTGGTCTGCGAGATGGCCGCCGCCGCGCTCGTCACGTACGCCTGCCTCAAGGAGTTCGACCGGACCTGGCAGGCCCTCGCCGTCGCCATCGGTGTGATGGTGCTCGTCTCGTACGTCGCGGTCGGCGTCTCGCCGCGCACGATCGGGCGTCAGCACCCCCTGAACACGGCCACGGCAGCGGCGTACGTCCTGCTGCCGCTCGCCCGTGTCATGGGGCCGATCCCCTACCTCCTCATCCTCATCGGCAACGCCCTCACGCCCGGCAAGGGCTTCCGGCGCGGCCCGTTCGCCTCCGAGGCGGAGCTGCGCGCGCTGGTCGACCTGGCCGAGAAGGAGTCCCTGATCGAGGACGACGAGCGCCGCATGGTGCACTCGGTCTTCGAGCTGGGCGACACCCTCGTCCGGGAGGTCATGGTCCCGCGTACGGACCTGGTCGTCATCGAGCGGTACAAGACGATCCGGCAGGCGCTCACCCTCGCGCTGCGCTCCGGGTTCTCGCGCATTCCGGTCACCGGGGAGAGCGAGGACGACGTCGTCGGGATCGTGTACCTGAAGGACCTGGTCCGTAAGACGCACATCAGCCGGGACGCGGAGAGCGAGCTGGTGTCGAGCGCCATGCGGCCCGCAGCCTTCGTACCCGACACGAAGAACGCCGGTGACCTGCTCCGCGAGATGCAGCGCGACCGCAACCACGTCGCCGTCGTCATCGACGAGTACGGCGGCACGGCCGGCATCGTGACCATCGAGGACATCCTGGAGGAGATCGTCGGCGAGATCACCGACGAGTACGACCGTGAACTCCCGCCCGTGGAGGAGCTCGGCGACGAGCGGCACCGGGTCACGGCCCGCCTCGACATCACCGACCTCGGCGAGCTGTACGGCCTTGAGGAGTACGACGACGAGGACGTGGAGACGGTGGGCGGGCTGCTGGCGAAGGCGCTGGGCCGCGTGCCGATCGCCGGGGCCTCGGCCGTCGTCGAGCTGCCCGACGGGCGCGGACTGCGGCTCACCGCGGAGGCCGCTGCCGGGCGCCGGAACAAGATCGTGACGGTGCTGGTGGAGCCGACCGATCATGCCGGGACACCGGAAGAGGAGAAGAAGACGAAGGAGAGGACGAAGGAGAAGGCCAAGGGCCCGGAGAGGGAGAGGGGCGAGGCGTGACTCCGCAGGAACTGCGTGCCTTCTGTCTGTCCTTCAACTCCGCTGTCGAGGACTTCCCGTTCAGCCCGGAGATCTCGGTCTTCAAGGTGCTGGGCAAGATGTTCGCCCTGTCCTGGACGGTCAGCCTGCCCCTGAAGGTCAACCTGAAGTGCGACCCGGAGGACGCGATCCGGCTGCGCGCCGATCACCCGGGGTTGATCATCCCCGGGTACCACATGAACAAACGGCACTGGAACACGGTGACGGTGGACGGGGAGTTGCCCGATCAGCTCGTACGGGAGTTGATCGAGGACTCGTACGACCTGGTGGTGGCCGGTCTGCCGCGCGCGGAGCGGTTGCGGCTCGACCGGCCCTGACGGGACATGGCCGGACAGGCCCTCAGTACGGCAGGATGCGGCCCGAGGGCGTCCTGCGGTCGATGGGGAGGTCGCGGGGCGAAGGAGCGCTGGGCCGACGGATGACGCGGATGCGGGTCTGGCGGTTCATAACGCCTCCTCATGGCTCGCGGTTCCTGGGTCATGCCCTGATCGCCCGTACCTGATACCTGTTCTTGTGTGACTTCCTTGTGTCATGAAGCCTCAGGTGGCCTCAGCAGGGGACAAACCGCGTAAGTATGCTCATGGCATGACCGAGAGCAACGCGCCCGACCTCGATCCCGAGGACCGCAAGATCGTCACCCTCGCCCGCTCCGCCCGGGCCCGCAACGGCGTCCCCGAGGGGGCAGCCGTACGGGACGAGACCGGACGTACGTATGTCGCCGGCACGGTCGACCTCGACTCGCTGAAGCTGAGCGCGCTCCAGACGGCGGTGGCCATGGCGGTGGCGTCGGGCGCGAAGTCGCTTGAGGCGGCGGCCGTCGTGACCGGTGCGGAGGGTGTGTCGGCGGGGGACCTGGCCGTCGTACGGGATCTGGGTGGGCCCGCGACCCCGGTGCACGTGGCCGCGCCGGACGGCGTGGTGCGGGTGACGGTGTCCGCCGGGTGAGGTGGTCGGGGCGCCGGGACGAGGGTTGGTCTTCGGCCACTTTCGCGGCGCCCCGAAAGAACTCGCAGAGTGTCTATTGCAATCGCGAGCAACCCACGCATCAATGGAACCCGCTCTTCCGACGGACCGTCAGATTCCCCCGCGCGGCGCCCCGCACCCGCCCCGCGGCTGACCGCACCCGGCCGCCGTACCCCCCACATCGCAATTCCCCACATGGCAATTCCCGTACCAGGGAAGGGAATCCGATCGATGAGAAGCACGACAGTACGCCTGCCTGCGCGCAGGCGGCTCGGTATCGGTGCGGTATTCGCGGCGGGCTCGCTCGCCGTCACCGGTCTGGCCTTCGCGCCGACCGCCGCGGCGGTCACCCCCACCTCCGCGACAGTCACCTACAGCTGCGGGTTCTTCGGCGGCGGTTCGACAACTCTCACCGTCCTGCAGGACGGCACCTCGGCCACGATCACCGTCAGCTCCAACATCACCGCTCCACTCGCTCTCGCCGCCGACTCGATCGCCTCCACGCTGACCCTGGCGAAGGCGACGGGCGGTACCACGGCCTTCACCGGTACCAAGAACCCGGCCACGGCCACCGGTGCCACGGTCACCGTCGGCCCGCTGACCGGCACCGTCGCCTCCGGCGACAGCCTTGAAGCGGGCGGCGGCACCCTCAAGATGGTGCTCTTCGGCATCACCGTGACCTGTACCCCGACCGCGAACCAGTCACCGGGACCGTTCGTCTTCTAGTGACGGCCCGCCTCCTCGCCCCACCTCGGGTGAAACGGCCGGCGTCGCCTGCTCCACGGCGGCGCCGGCCTTTGCCGCAGTGAACTGATGGGTCGTCAGTTCGCTTGCTGTGATCGCACGTTATTCCGTGCGATTGCATTGACTTCTCACACGGCCTGCACATCAATGGCCCCCTGTCGGCGCAGACGAGCCGCTGCGCCCGCATCCCTCAGAGGGGGCAACCATGGCCAACACGGCATCCATGGGTTCGACCGGTCGAAGACGACGACGCCTGGTCGCGCTGCTCGGGGCGACCGCACTCGCGGTCGCCGCGGGCGGTGCGCTGGCCGTCCCGGCCGGAGCAGCCGCCACGGCGTCCGTTCCCGTGGACTTCGCCACGCACTGCGTACCGCCGCCCATCGCGGGCCTTCCGCCGATCGACGGCACCACCACCGCGCAGATCACGGTGGACAACATGACACCCAAGGTCGGCGACACCGTCACCGTGACGTACACGGTGGTCAAGCCGGCCGCGAGCAACCCCACCGATCTCGCGCTGCCCGCCGACATCATGACGCCCACCGGAAAGGTCGTCCTGAGCGGAGCGCAGACCGGCGACGTCACCGTCACGGGGCCCAAGAAGAACGAACCCGTGCCCGGCAAGGGCGCTTTCCCGCCGTTCTCGATGACCGGTACCTTCACGGTCACCGCGCCCGGCGACATCACGCTCTCGCCCGGTGACTACAACATCCACACCAGCTACATCCTTGAGCTGGACACCCCGTGCACGGTCATCACCCCGCCCGCGCCCGGATCCGTGACGATCACGGCAACGGACGGGACCCAGACCAACACCCGTGCCATCACCCTGGGTTCGGCCTCCGGAGCGCCCGGGGCCAACGTCACCGTGAACGGCGCCAACTTCACCGCCGGTGCCACGGTCACACTCGCCGGCCGGTCCGGGTCCGCCCAGACCGCCGACACCGCGACCGTGACCGCCGACTCCCAGGGCGCCTTCAGCGGCACCCTCGCCGTCAGCGACAAGACGACGACCGGGGTCGTGGCGTACGAGGGCAGCGCGTGGAGCGACACCAAGGGCGCCGGTCCGGCCGCCTACGTGGTCATCGACAACACGCCCATTCCCGACAACAGCCAGAAGCTCACCACCACCGTCAGAGCCGGTGTCCTGTCCATGACCCAGGCCGGGGACGCCGTCCAGCTGTCGGCGGTCGACTTCGGCAAGGGCGGGCCCTCCACGGCCCCGCTGCAGACGGTGACCGTCAAGGACTTCCGCGGCGGACCCGCGGGCTGGTCCCTGACAGGCAAGGTCACCGACTTCACCGGACCCGGCGCCAAGATCGATGCCAACAAGCTCAGTTGGACCCCGGCCTGCGCGACGAAGGCCGGAAGTCCCAGCACCTGCCAGCCCGGTTCGCCCGGTGTGGTGGGCGGTACGGGAGCCACCCTGGCCTCCACACCCGACGGAACGGTCACCGGCGGTGAGTTCACCGTCGACGCCGGACTGTCGCTGGACGTACCGGCGTTCACCCCGCCGGGCACGTACTCCGGCCTGCTCACCCTCACCCTCACCTGAGCGACGTCCGTCCGGACAACGCTCGTCGGAACACGCTCATCGGAACAACCTGCACATGAACCACCCGCACGTGAACAACCTGCACCTGTAAGGCTGTTGGTCATCCGGTGGCCGGGCGCGCACCCGCCCGTCCACCTACCTCTTCCGCGGGGGTCCGCACCCATGCGCAAGCCGTACGTCCTTCTCGCGCTGCCCATGCTGCTGCTGGCGGCGCTCGGTACGTCACTCCTGACGTCCGCCCCCGCCCGGGCCGCCGACAACGGCAGCTGGTCGGTCTTCCCCATCTCCTCCGCCGTGGCGCAGCGCCCGTACTTCTACCTCTCCGCCGATCCCGGTACGACGGTCGAGGACAAGGTCACCGTCGCCAACAAGACGGACAAGCCGCTCACCTTCCGGCTGTACGCGGCCGACGCCTACAACACCGCGCGCGACGGCGGGTTCGCCGTACGCACCCTCCACGAGAAGCAGCGCGGCGTCGGCGCCTGGGCGCGGCCCGCGAAGTCCCGGGTCACCGTGCCCGCGCACAAGTCGGTCACCGTCCCCTTCACCCTCCGGGTGCCCGAAGGGGCCGAACCAGGCGACCACGTGGGCGCGTTGGTCGCCCTCGACGAACGGATCGACACGGGCGACGGCTCACTGGCACTCGGGGTGCAGCGGGCGGTCGGGGCGCGGATCTATCTGCGCGTGAACGGGCCCGCCGTCTCCGCGATCACCGTCGAGAAGGTCAGAATCAGCCACCACCAGCCCCTCGTCCCCGGCCTCGGCGACAGCACCGCCACGATCTCCTACACCCTCCACAACACCGGGAACGTCACTCTCGACCCCCGGGTGGAGGTGCGGGCACAGGGCCTGTTCGGCCGTACGCTGATGGCCCGCGACCTCACCAAGATCCCCTCCGAGCTGCTGCCCGGCCAACGGGTCCAGCTCACCGAACCCTGGCACGGCGCACCCCAACTCGACTGGGGCGACGTCACGTTGACGGCGTACGCCAAGGACACCCGGGAGTCGGCGAGCGTGTCGTTCTTCGCGCTGCCGTGGCTCATGGCGGTGGTCGTCGTGGTGTTCGGCGTGGTGGGGACCGTACTGGCGGTCAGGGCGCGCAGGGCGCGGCCCGGGAAACGCGGGAAGCGGCGCGTCGAGCACGCACAGGCCGCCTAGGACCTGTCCGGGCGATCACTGGTCCCACTACGGTGGCTGTGGTGGAAGGGCCTGGTGAGTGCAGTGGAGATGAGCCGTGCGGAGGCAGTCGCGCTGGTGCAGCGCGTCATGGATGCGGGCTGCGCCTCCGATGACGAGGTGGCCGGTTGGCTGGGCAGGCTCGACAGAACCCTGGCTTGCCCGTCTGGGCACGTCAGTGGCTTGATCTTCTGGCCTTCGGAGCGGGATCTTTCGGCTGATGAGGTGGTCGATCAGGCCCTGGCACATCGGCCGATCGCTTTGTGAGGCCGGGACTCAACTCCGAAGCCAGATCAGTAGAGCTGCGGTGGTTGCGGTGCCGAGGAAGACGTAGCCGCGCTTGTCATAACGGGTGGCCACCGCCCGGGACTGCTTCAGCCTGTTGATCGTCCGTTCAAGGAGCAAGCCGTAATGCACACATAGACGACTCTGAGGCGGGGAATGTGCCTGTCATAGAGGTGGACGCCCTGCTTCGTGCCGCTGTTGTTGTTCAGCGGTTGCGGGAGCGACAGGTCGGTGGTGGCGAGGGTGGTGGGTCGGAGTGTCCGAGGATGTCGTCGCTGAGCTCCCCAGATGCCGCGGTGGGAGAGCGTTCCGGAACTGAGCCGTCAGCTGGTGGTGTGTCTGCTGGCCGAGCTGACGACACGGATGGTGGTCGAGGCCGGACGGGGCGGGGGTGAGTCCTGTGGTGGTGAGAGCTCCGTGGGAACGGCTTGAGGGCAAGATCCAGCCCCGGCATCTCGGCCGTCTCGCGGTCGTCTATGTCCGTCAGTCGACTCCGCAGCAGGTCCTCGACCACGCGGAGTCGACCCGGCTGCAGTACGGACTCACCCAGCGTGCGGTCGACTTGGGGTGGGCGCCGTCCCGGGTCCTGGTGATCGACGAGGACCTTGGCCATTCGGCGTCCGGTCTGGTGGACAGGCCCGGCTTTCAGCGGCTGGTCTCCGAGGTCGGCCTGGACCACGTGGGCCTGGTCCTCGGCGTGGAGATGTCCCGGCTGGCACGAAGCGGCCGTGAATGGCACCAGCTGCTGGAACTGTGCGCCCTGGCCGGAGCCCTGCTCGCCGACCCGGACGGGGTCTATGACCCGGCCGGACACAACGACCGCCTGCTGCTCGGACTCAAGGGCACGATCAGCGAGGCCGAACTGCATCTGATCAAGCAGCGGATGTGGAACGGACGGATCGGCAAGGCCCGTCGCGGCGAGCTAGCGGTGCCCCTGCCGGTGGGCTATCTCCGGCTCGCGGACGGCCAGGTCGTCAAGGACCCGGACGAGCAGGTGCAGACCGTGGTCCGCCTGGTCTTCGACCTGTTCGACGAACTCGGTCTCATCAACGGGGTGCTGCGGTTCCTGGTCGATCACGGCATCCAGATGGGCATCCGCACCCGCGAAGGGCCGGAGAAGGGGCTGCTGGTGTGGCGACGGCCCAGCCGGATCGTGATCCAGAACATGCTCCGGCATCCGGCCTATGCGGGGATCTATGTCTATGGCCGCAGCCGCACCGACCCCCGCCGCCGGGTGCCGGGCCGCCCGAGCACCGGCCGGGTCCGCAAGCCGCGCGAGGACTGGCTGGTGTACCTGCCCGCAGTTCTGCCCGCCTATATCGGCATTGAACAGTACGAACGCAACCTGGCCCGGATCGAGGCGAACCGGACCCGCTCACTGAGCATGGGTGCCCTGCGCGACGGGCCGGCGCTGCTGGCCGGGCTGATCTACTGCGGCCGCTGCGGAACCCGCATGACCGTCCACTACCAACGCGGCCAGGGCGGCAAGCTGTGGCCGAAGTACGAGTGCAGCCGCGTCAAAGCCGACTACGGAGGCGAGTTGTGCCAGCAGTTGGCCGGTGCCTGTCTCGACCGCTATGTCACCGTTCTGCTGCTGGCCGCGATGGCACCGGCCGCTCTGGAAGTGTCGCTGGCCGCGGCCGAGCAGGCCCAGCACCGGCGCCAGGAAGTGGACCGGATCTGGCGTCAGCGCCTGGAACGCGCGGACTATGCCATCGACCGGGCCCGGCGTCAGTACCAGCTCGCCGAACCCGAAAACCGCCTGGTCGTCCGCGAACTCGAGCGTAACTGGGAGTCCACGCTGACCGAGCGGCAGCAACTCGGCGAGGAGTACGACCGCTTCGCCGCGGCCCGGCCCCGCTTCCTCACGGCAGCCGAGCGCGAGCAGATCCGTGCCCTGGCCGGCGACCTCCCGGCGGTGTGGCGGGCGCCCACCACCACGGACACGGACCGCAAACAGCTGATGCGGCACCTGATCGAGAACGTCCGCGTGAGCGTGGTCGACGACAGCGAACGCGTCACCGTCCAGATCACCTGGGCCGGAGGCCACCGCACCGACGGCGCGACCGTCCGCCCAGTCGGCCGCCTGGACCAACTCAGCTACTTCCCCCAACTCGCCGCCCGGGCCCGGGAGCTGGCCGCCGCCGGACAGGCCGCCCCCGTCATCGCGACAATCCTGAACGCCGAAGGCTTCCGCCCGCCCAAACGCCGCGAGCACTTCGGCGCTCAAGGCGTCCGCGAACTACTGCGCGAACTGGGCTGTATCAGCCGGCAGGAACAGACCCTCCGCCGAAACGCCCGGCCCCTCGGCCCCGACGACTGGTGGCCCAGCGATCTCGCCCGCGAGATCGGCATGCCCCGCGTCACGCTCTTCGGCTGGATCAAGAAGGGCTGGGTCACCGCCCATCAGCAGGACGACCGGCGCCGGTCCTGGGTGATCCACGCCGACCGCACCGAAGTTGAACGCCTCCGCCGCCTGCATGAACTGCCACGGGGCCACGGAGCTCGCCAACCCTGGCTGTACCACCAGCGGATGACGATAATCCAGAACAAGGAAGAAACCCAAGGCGATGACGACGAACCGCAGGTATGACAGCACTGCGGCTTGCTCATCTCGACCGCGTTGCGCTTCTTGTACCGCGCTTCGTCGAAGCCGGGTGGCCGTCCGCCGCGCGAGCCCTTGCGCAGGCGGGCGGCCTGGCTGTCGGTCTTCTCCGGGATCGCGTGCCGGATGCCCCGGTGCCGCAGGTGCTCACGGCACGGGCCGTTGCTGTATCCCTTGTCCGCCGCAAGACTGTCGGGCTTCGTGCGGGGCCGACCTGGACCGACCCGCGGAACGCGGATCTTCGCCAGCACCGTCTGGAACTGGGTGCAGTCCGCCCGCTGCCCACCGGTGACGACCAGGGACAGCGGACGGCAGCGGCCATCGGCGCTCAGGTGGAGTTTGCTGGTGAACCCGCCCCGCGAGCGGCCCAGGCCCTCACCTCCTGCACCACCTCCACCAGGCGGGCGAGGAGGCTCTGCCACGGTGTTTCGGGCTGATGTTCGCCTTCTTCGCCCCCCTTTGACGCGGGGGCCGGCGGCGGATCGATGCGGGCACCGGCCGCGTGCTGGTGAGCCCGCACGACGGTGGAGTCGACCGAGATGTCCCAGTCGATCCCGCCTGTGGCGTCCGCGGCGGCCTGGACCTCCTGCAGCAGACGCTCCCACGTGCCGTCGGCCGACCACAGCCGATGCCGTTCGTAGACGGTCTTCCAGGGGCCGAACCGCTCTGGAAGATCCCGCCACTGCACTCCGGTCCGAACTCGGTGCAGGATTCCATCGATCACCTGCCGATGATCCCGCCACCGGCCACAACGCCCGTTGCTGACCGGCAGGAACGGCCGCAGCCGTTCCCACTCGGCATCCGTCAAGTCACCCCGCCCCATGCCTGACACAACGAGCCAACAGTCAGACAGTCACATGATCGGGCGGACAGGTCCTAGTCGCGGCCCAGGGTCCGGCGGAGTATGCCCTTCTTCGCGGCGGGGGGTTCGGCGGGCGGGGTCTCCTTCGACGCCACGAGCTGCGCGACGGATATCCGTACGTGAGAGGTGGAGGTCATGGGTTTGTTCCAGTGCTCGCTCCAGAACTCACGGCTGAATTCGAGGAGCCAGCTCGTCTCGGACGCGCGGAACATGAGGTAGCCGTACTCCGCCGCGCCGCCCAGGTGGTCCTTGGGGTAGGAGAGGCTCAACTCCTCGGCGCGGGCCAGGGCCTGTTCCCTGCCGCCGTCCACGTGCAGCTTGTCGTCGAGACTCCAGCTGGAGTCGCTGAGACGCGCAGACATCTTCTCGACGAGTACGTACCACTCGCCGCCGGACTCCCCGCTCATGACGCCCCTCCCACCTCAGAGCGCGTCCGGGCCGCGTTCGCCCGTCCGCACCCGTACGACTGTCTCGACGGGCAGCGCCCACACCTTCCCGTCCCCGATCTTCCCCGTCCGCGCGGCCTTGACGATCGCCTCGATGGCGGTCTCGGCGTCCGCGTCGTCGACGACGACCTCGATACGGACCTTGGGGACGAGGTCGACCTGGTACTCGGCGCCGCGGTACACCTCGGTGTGGCCGCGCTGGCGCCCGTACCCGCTGGCCTCGGTCACGGTCAGACCGTGCACGCCGATTTCCTGGAGCGCGGTCTTGACCTCGTCGAGGCGGTACGGCTTGACGATCGCGGTGATGAGCTTCATGCCTGGCTCTTGACCTTCTGCGCGGAGGAGTGGGAAGAGTGTGCGGCGGACGAGACCGGGGCCCCGTGGCCCAGGACGCCGTGATCGTATGCCGTCTCGGCGTGCACCGTAAGGTCGAGACCGGTGTGCTCCTCGTCCTCGCTCGCCCGGAACCCCATGATCCGGTCGATCACCTTCCCGATGCCGTACGTCACGGCGAAGGCGTAGGCGCCCACGGCCACCACGGCGACCGCCTGCCTGCCGAGCTGACCGAGCCCGCCCCCGTACAGCAGCCCCTCGGCCCCGCCGGTCATCGACTCGGCGGCGAAGACGCCGATCAGCAGGGTGCCGATCACTCCGCCGACCAGGTGGACGCCGACGACGTCGAGCGAGTCGTCGTATCCGAACCTGAACTTCCACCCGACGGCGTACGAGCAGACGACACCGGCGGCGAGCCCCACGACCAGCGCGCCGAGGAGCGAGACCGACCCGCAGGACGGCGTGATGGCCACCAGACCGGCGACCGCGCCGGAGGCCGCGCCCAGCGTCGTGGGGTGACCGTCGCGGCGCTGCTCGACGAAGAGCCAGCCGAGGAGGCCGGTGCAGCCGGCGGCGAGGGTGTTGAGGAAGGCGGCGGCGGCCAGCCCGTTGGCGCCGAGCGCGGACCCGGCGTTGAACCCGAACCAGCCGAACCAGAGCAGACCGGCGCCCAGCATCACCATCGGCAGGTTGTGCGGCCGCATGGCCTCCTTCCGGAACCCGAGGCGCGGGCCGAGGACCAGGCACAGGGCGAGTCCGGAGGCGCCGGAGGTGATCTCGACGGGCAGGCCGCCCGCGAAGTCGAGGGCGCCGAGGTGCTCGAGAATCCAGCCGCCCGGGCCCCACACCCAGTGGGCGACGGGAACGTATACGAGCACCGCCCACACGGGCACGAAGACCAGCCAGGCCCCGAACTTCGCCCGGTCGGCGACCGCGCCGCTGACCAGGGCGGCGGTGATGATCGCGAAGGTGAGCTGGAAGGTGGCGAAGAGGAGGGTGGGGACGGTGCCCTGGACACTGTCCGGGCCGAGTCCCGCCATTCCGGCGTGGTCGAGTCCCCCGATCAGGCCGCCGCCGATGTCCTCCCCGAAGGCGAGGGAGTAGCCGGCGGCCAGCCACACCACAGTGACCAGGGCGATCGACACGAAACTCATCATCAGCATGTTGAGCACGCTCTTCGTACGGACCATGCCGCCGTAGAAGAGGGCCAGGCCAGGGGTCATGAGGAGTACGAGGGCGGTGGCGGCGAGCAGCCAGGCGGTGTCGCCGGTGTCGATCCGGGCAGCGGCCAGGTTCACGGTGGTCTCGGTGGGCACAGCGTCTCCGGTCTCTCCAACGGGGGCGGGGGCTCGTCAGAGGGTCACCGGTGTGCGTTACGCATTTCGTACGGTGGTGTTTCCGGCGCGTTTCGTGTTGCGGGGGAGTTTCCGGAAGCTCACGGAGGTCCGGTGAAGGGCTCTCGAAGGCTTGTCGGTGGCATGTCGATGCCTCATCGATGCCTTGTCGAAGGGGCGCCGGAGAGCCCTGGTGGGGGCTCGGCGTGCGAGGGGTCCCCATGGATCAGGGACAATGGGCGCCATGAGTGTTCGTACCCCGTCATCCGAGCCGACCGAGCCGACCGTTCCGTCGGAGGGATCGGCCGCGCACCGCGCCGGCTTCGCCTGCTTCGTGGGCCGCCCCAACGCGGGCAAGTCCACCCTCACGAACGCTCTGGTCGGCCAGAAGGTGGCGATCACCGCGGACCAGCCGCAGACGACGCGGCACACCGTACGGGGCATCGTGCACCGGCCGGACGCGCAGCTGATCCTGGTCGACACCCCTGGGCTGCACAAGCCGCGCACGCTGCTGGGCGAACGCCTGAACGACGTGGTGCGGACGACGTGGGCCGAGGTCGACGTCATCGGCTTCTGCCTCCCGGCGAACGAGAAGCTGGGCCCCGGCGACCGTTTCATCGCGAAGGAACTGGCGGCGATCAAGAAGACGCCGAAGATCGCGATCGTGACGAAGACCGACCTGGTCGAGGGCAGGGCGCTGGCCGAGCAGCTCATCGCGATCGACCAGCTCGGCCGTGAGCTCGGGTTCGAATGGGCCGAGATCGTGCCGGTCTCCGCGGTCGCCGACCAGCAGGTGGACCTGCTGGCCGACCTGCTCGTCCCGCTGCTGCCCGAGGGCCCGGCGCTCTACCCGGAGGGCGACCTCACGGACGAGCCGGAGCAGGTCATGATCGCGGAGCTGATCCGGGAGGCCGCGCTGGAAGGCGTACGCGACGAGCTCCCCCACTCGATCGCGGTCGTGGTCGAGGAGATGATCCCCCGCGAGGACCGCCCCGCCGACAAGCCGCTCCTCGACATCCACGCGTTCGTCTACATCGAGCGGCCCAGCCAGAAGGGCATCATCATCGGCCCGAAGGGCAAGCGACTGAAGGACGTCGGCATCAAGAGCCGCAAGCAGATCGAGGCGCTGCTGGGCACGCCGGTCTTCCTGGACCTCCATGTGAAGGTCGCGAAGGACTGGCAGCGGGATCCTCGTCAGCTGCGGAAGCTGGGGTTCTGACGGGGTTTTCCCAACCACCCACCCGTTTCCAGCCCGCTTGCCGGGCGCCCTCGAAATGCCCGGTGCCGGCCGGCATTTCCAGCCCATCCGGCGTTCGCGAAGCCGGCACCGACGACTCGGGGCCCGCGCTGCTCGGCGTACGGCGCCGAGACGCGCGCAGCCGGCCTGCGGGATGCTCGCGCGCTCGCCCACCGCCACGACAGCAGGTCCGAAGCACTGCGGTGGCATCCGAACCGGTCCGGTGAACCGGACGGAGTCCTCAGCCGGGCCGCGGTCGACGACTTCACCGTCGATACAGGTACGGACTCCGTCACCGAGGTCGCCGTATCCGTGCTCAAGCCGGCCGGCCGGCAGTAGGACCACCCCAGCCGCGTCAGTCCACCCCCCGAATCCGTCCCACCAGCACCGCCCCCACCAGCCCGATCACCGCGGACACCAGATACAGCACCCGGTACCCGCCCAGATACGTCACGATCGGCGCCGCGAGGGCCGGTGCCATCACCTGGGGCAGGGCGTTGGCCACGTTGATCACGCCCAGGTCCTTGCCCCGGTCGAGTGCCTTCGGCAGCACGTCCGTCATCAGGGCGAAGTCGACCGAGGTGAAGACGCCGAAGCCGATACCGAGGACCGCCGACGCGACGATCGCCCCGGGCCAGGTCTGCCAGCCGGCCAGCATCGCCGTCGCCACCGCCATCAGCACGCCCGACCAGAGCACGAACGGCTTGCGGCGGCCCACCCGGTCCGACCAGACCCCGCCGACGACCACCGTGGCCATCAGCGTCACGCCGTTCACCGCCGTCAGGATCAGCACGCCCTGCTCGGGGTCGGAGTGGTCGAGGCGGTCGCGCAGGTAGTACAGGAGGTACAGCAGCACCAGCGCGTTGCTCAGGTTGATCAGGAAACGGGTCAGCCACGCCCAGCCCAGGTCCGGATGGCGGCGCGGGCTCAGCCAGAACCCGGCCAGGAAGGTCCGCCAGGCCCACACCGGCCGGTCCTCGGCCGCGAGCCGCAGATCCTTGTGCCGCAGGACGTACGGCAGCACACCCAGCAGCGTGAACGCCGCGCACGCCGCATAGCCCGCGCCGACCCCGCCCGCCGCCGTCGCCAGGCCCGTCCCGCCGACCACGCCGAGGATCTGTGCGACGCCCAACCAGCCGCCCACGGAGCCCCGTTGAAGCCTGGGGACTCGGTCGGGGACGGCGGCCGTGACGGCGGCGAAGGCCGCGTTCAACGTCAGTTGGACCAGGCACCACCCCGCCACCATCGTCCACAGCCCGCCGGCCCCCGCCAGCAGCAGCAACGACAGCGCACCGCCCGCCGCGCCGGCCACGATCCACGGCGTACGGCGACCCCACCGCGACGTCGTACGGTCCGACAGCGCGCCGAAGAACGGGTTCGCCGCCAGCGACACCAGGGCGCCCGCACCCGCCACCCACGCCAGCAGGGTCTCCTTCGACATCCCGGTGCCGGGCGCGAAGTCCTCGGCCTGGGAGGCGAGAAGGATCTGCAGCGGCCCGAACCAGCCCACCCAGATCGCCCCGTTGGCGAGCGAGAGCGAGGCGGTCCACCCTCGCCCGACCCGCTCGACAGGCTCGGCGAGCGCACCCACCGAGCGGGACACATCAGTCATCGTCAGTCTCTCTGCGCTCGGAGAAGGTCCCTGAACCAGCCGTACGAGGCCTTGGGCGTCCGCTTCAGCGTGGAGGGGTCGTCGAAGTCCACGTGGACGAGCCCGAACCGCCGCGCATACCCCTCCGCCCACTCGAAGTTGTCCAGCAGCGACCACACGAAGTAGCCGCGCACATCCACACCGGCCTCCACCGCCCGGTGCAGCGCCCGGACATGGCCGTCCAGGTAGGCGATCCGCTCCTGGTCGTCGAGCCCCTCGTACGAGCAGCCGTTCTCGGTGATGACGACCGGCGGCAGCCGGTCGCCGTAACGGTCCCGGAAGGTGGTGAGCAGCTCCGTGAGGCCCTCGGGTACGACCGGCCAGCCGAAGTCCGTCACCGGGACGTCCTCGATCTCCTGCACGGAGAAGGGGAGTTCGGCCGGGATCGTCAGCCCGCCGAACTCGATGTCGGCGCCCTGCGGCGCGCCCACCTTCGTCGGGGCGTAGTAGTTGACGCCGTAGAAGTCGAGCGGCTCGCCGATCACCTTCAGGTCGGCCTCCACGTCGCCCGGCATCAACTCGCCCAGGCCGTCGGGGTATTCGCCCAGGAGGATCGGGTCGGCGAACAGCCGGTTGAGGAGGAGGTCGTAGAACCCGGCCGCCTCCAGGTCCTCCTGTTCCTGCGACGCGGGCCAGGTCGGCCCGTGCGAGTTGGCGATCCCGATGTCCGTGGCACCGGCGGCGCGCAGGGCCCGTACGGCCAGGCCATGGCCGAGGAGTTGGTGGTGGGCTGCCGGGAGCGCGTCGAACATCAGCTGCTTGCCGGGTGCGTGCGCGCCCAACGCGTGGCCGAACAGGGTGTGTTCGGCGGGCTCGTTGAGCGTGATCCACTTGTTCACGCGGTCGCCGAGCCGCTTGGCGACGACGGACACGTAGTCGGCGAACCTGGCCGCCGTGTCCCGCTCCAGCCAGTCCAGGCTCACCGGCAGGTCCCAGTGGAAGAGGGTCGGGACGGGACGTACGCCCGCCGCGCACAGCTCGTCCACCAGCCGGTCGTAGAAGTCCAGGCCGCCGGGGGAGTTCACCCGCGGCCAGGAGATCGAGAAGCGGTACGCGTCCACGCCGAGGCCGGCCAGCAGGGCCACGTCCTCGGGGTAGCGGTGGAAGTGGTCGCAGGCCACAGCCGCCGTCGAGCCGTCCTTCACTCGTCCGGGCTCGGCCGTGAAGAGGTCCCATACGGACTGTTCGCGCTGGTCCGCCGCGCCCTCGATCTGGTGCGCCGAGGTGGACACGCCCCACAGGAAGCCGTCCGGGAACTGGGGTATCGGGTTGGTCGCCATGCGCCGGATCATCGGTACCGGGGGTAACGGGTGTCAACGGGCCTGGGTGACGATGCGGTCACACCCGGTCCGTCGGCACCCGCGACACCCGTTATGCCCCTTCTTTCAACACCCTTGAGATCAGCTTCCGTTGCTCTTCGGTGAGCCGGGGATCGGCGCAGTACACCGTCTTGCCGTCCACCGTGATCTCGTAGCTGAATCCGTCCGGCACCCCGGTCGGCGGGGTGCCCCCGCCGGCCGCGACCGCCTGATCGGCGAGGGCGTGCCACGCGGGGGCGTCGGGCCGCCCCGAGGTGTCCACCTCGGCGCACCGCTCGATGCCCGCGAATCCGCCCGTACGTCGTACCTGAATACGCATGGGTCCCTGTCTAGTACGAGAACGGCTCCAGTACGACCGGCGCGAGTGCCGGTGCGGCCCGCACGGGCGGCGGGCGGCTACAGGCGGGCCCGGGGAACGATGGGCACTCCGACCCGCTCCCACGCCTTCAGCACGGCCTGGAGCTCCTCGCCGTCGCCGTAGCGCTCGCTCGCGGTGGCGACGGTCAGCTGGGCGAAGTCGTCGAAGAACGCGTCCTCCTTCAGATCGCCGCCGGTCAGTACGTCGTACCAGATCTGTCCGGCCCGCTCCCACGCGTTGCCGCCGAGTGTGGTGGCGACGATGTAGAACGCGTGGTTGGGGATGCCGCTGTTGATGTGGACGCCGCCGTTGTCGCGGCCGGTGCGGACATAGCCGTCCATGGTCGCGGGCTGCGGGTCCTTGCCGAGCACGTCGTCGTCGTACGCGGTGCCCGGTTCCTTCATGGAGCGCAGGGCCGTGCCGGTGACGCTCGGGGCGAGCAGGCCCGCGCCGATCAGCCAGTCGGCCTCGGCGGCGGTCTGGCCGAGCGAGTACTGCTTGATGAGCGAGCCGAAGACGTCCGACATCGACTCGTTGAGGGCGCCGGGCTGGCCGTAGTACGTGAGGTTCGCGGTGTGCTGGGTGACGCCGTGGGTGAGCTCGTGGCCGATGACGTCGATGGAGTTGGTGAAGTCGACGAAGATCTCGCCGTCGCCGTCGCCGAACACCATCTGATTGCCGTCCCAGAAGGCGTTGTTGTAGCCCTCGTCGTAGTGGACGGTCGCGTCGAGGGGCAGGCCGTCGCCGTCGATCGAGTGGCGCTGGTAGGCCTTGAGATAGAGGTCGAAGGTGGCGCCGAGGCCGGCGTAGGCGCGGTTGACGGTGGCGTCCTGGCCGGGCTCGGAGCCCTCGGCGCGCACCTTTGTGCCGGGCAGCGTCGTGCGGTGCTCGGCGTCGTAGATCGTGCGCAGCGGCTGGTCGGAGGGTGCCTTCAGGGCCGGGGCGGCGGCCAGGCCGAACTCGGCGGTGAGGCGGCGCTCGGTCCGTTTCTGGGCGTCGAGCAGCAGCGTGTGCAGTGCGGGGCCGGAGACGGCCGGGTCCTCGTGACGGGCGAGCGTGTTGAGGATGTGCGGTGGGACGATCGTGCAGAAGACGGGCTCAGAGCCCCCGTGTGTCGTCATGCCCGGCACCCTTGCACCGAGTCATGCGGCTGTCACTACCCGCAACCATGATTGGTGAAATACCCGGACAAGGAGCCCATCGTTCGGTGACAGAGTGGTATGTGCCGGGTAGCGGCGAGTGACATCGCGGCGAGGCCGAGTGGGATGGCGCACTTTTTGCACCTTTCGTTCCCCGGCTCCCGCATACTGAGGGTCCCGCATAGTGATACAGGCCCGCGCGTCCGGCGCGGCTCGGCTACAGTGCGGAGCATCATGCGTTTCGGGCTGCTCCTCCTTAGCTGCCGCGGCGAGGGCCTGTAAGTAGAGGCCGACCCCCTCCCCGCGGAGTCTGGCGTTGCGCCGTCGGCCGTCCTTCAGGACACCACGAGGAGCCCACGCATCATGGCCCACAGCGCCAATCGCCAGCAGCCCACCTCCATGCCGATCCACAAGTACGGCCGGTACGAGCAGGTCGACATCGCCGACCGCACCTGGCCCGGAAACCGGATCACCGTCGCCCCCCGCTGGCTCTCCACCGACCTGCGCGACGGCAACCAGTCCCTGATCGACCCCATGTCACCGGCCCGCAAGCGCGCGATGTTCGACCTGCTGGTGAAGATGGGCTACAAGGAGATCGAGGTCGGTTTCCCGGCCTCCGGGCAGACGGACTTCGACTTCGTACGGTCGATCGTCGAAGAACCGGGCGCGATCCCGGACGACGTCACCATCTCCGTACTGACCCAGGCCCGCGAGGACCTGATCGAGCGGACCGTCGAGTCCCTGAAGGGCGCCAAGCGCGCCACGGTCCACCTGTACAACGCGACCGCCCCCGTCTTCCGCCGGGTCGTCTTCCGCGGTTCCAAGGACCAGATCAAGCAGATCGCCGTCGACGGCACACGGCTGGTCATGGAGTACGCCGAGAAGCTGCTGGGCCCCGAGACGGAGTTCGGTTACCAGTACAGCCCCGAGATCTTCACCGACACCGAGCTGGACTTCGCACTGGAGGTCTGCGAGGCGGTCATGGACGTCTGGCAGCCCGGCCCGGGCCGCGAGATCATCCTCAACCTGCCGGCCACGGTGGAGCGTTCGACCCCGTCGACGCACGCGGACCGCTTCGAGTGGATGGGCCGCAACCTGACCCGTCGCGAGCACGTCGTCCTCTCCATCCACCCCCACAACGACCGCGGTACGGCCGTCGCCGCCGCCGAACTGGCCCTGATGGCCGGCGCCGACCGCGTCGAGGGCTGTCTGTTCGGCCAGGGCGAGCGCACCGGCAACGTCGACCTGGTCACCCTGGGCATGAACCTGTTCTCGCAGGGCGTCGACCCGCAGATCGACTTCTCCGACATCGACGAGATCCGTCGTACGTGGGAGTACTGCAACCAGATGGAGGTCCACCCGCGCCACCCGTACGTGGGCGACCTGGTCTACACGTCCTTCTCCGGCTCCCACCAGGACGCCATCAAGAAGGGCTTCGACGCCATGGAGGCCGACGCCGCCGCCAAGGGCGTCACCGTGGACGACATCGAGTGGGCGGTCCCGTACCTGCCGATCGACCCGAAGGACGTCGGCCGGTCCTACGAGGCCGTGATCCGGGTCAACTCCCAGTCCGGCAAGGGCGGTATCGCGTACGTCCTGAAGAACGACCACAAGCTGGACCTGCCGCGCCGGATGCAGATCGAGTTCTCGAAGCTGATCCAGGCGAAGACGGACGCCGAGGGCGGCGAGGTCACGCCGAAGGACATCTGGACGATCTTCCGGGACGAGTACCTGCCGAACCCCGAGAACCCCTGGGGCCGTATCCAGGTCAAGACCGGTCAGTCGACCACCGACAAGGACGGCGTGGACACCCTCACCGTCGAAGCCGAGGTCGACGGTGTCGAGACCACCCTGGTGGGCACGGGCAACGGCCCGATCTCCGCGTTCTTCCACGCCCTGCAGGGTCTGGACATCGACGCCCGGCTCCTGGACTACACCGAGCACACGATGAGCGAGGGAGCCTCCGCGCAGGCCGCCTCCTACATCGAGGTCGCCATCGGCGACAAGGTCCTGTGGGGCATCGGCATCGACGCCAACACGACCCGCGCCTCGCTGAAGGCGGTCGTCTCCGCCGTCAACCGCGCGGGTCGCTGACTCACCCGACCGGTTGGTTTCACGCCCCGTCCGCCCTTCGTGGCGGGCGGGGCGGCCGTCGTTTACCGGCCAAACCAAGGGTCGGTCATGGGCAGGTCTGGTCCTGGGTACTGACTACACATCAACAATGTGGCTAACATCACGCCAGCGCGGCGGTGTTGCCGGTGGGGGTACCTCCCGCGCCCTGCAGGCAGTTGGGGGTAGTTACCGGAGGTGCGACTTGCTCCCAGGACAGCGACGAAACGGCCGGGGCGGCCGAGTCGTGCGCGGAGGCCGGACAGCACGCGTCCTGGGCTCCCGTACGGTCTGGGCCGGTGTCGGTGACGGCGAGTTCTTCTGCCCCGGTTGCGGCGGGGACCGCAACTACCAGCGCCTGACGGGCCGTCGCCGCTTCACCTTTCTCGGCGTACCGATTCTGCCGCGCGGCGAGACCGGCCCCGTCGTCGAATGCGCGGCCTGCCAGAGCCACTTCGGCACGGACGTCCTCGACCACCCCACCACGACCCGCTTCTCCGCGATGCTCCGCGACGCGGTCCACACGGTCGCCCTCGCGGTCCTCGCCGCCGGCGGCACCCACGCCCGCCTCGCCCTGGAGACAGCGGTGACCGGCGTCCGCGCGGCCGGCTTCGACGACTGTACGGAGGACCAGCTCGCCGCTCTTGTGGACGCCCTGGCCGCCGACACGGGCCGCCTCTTCGGCCCCCCGTGCGGCCCCGGCCTCGCCATAGAGCTCCACGAGGCCCTGGACCCCCTGGCGCCCCATCTGGCCGCCCCCGGCCGCGAATCGATTCTCCTCCAGGGCGCCCGCATCGCCCTGGCCGACGGCCCGTACACACCGGAGGAACGCGACGTCCTGGCGACGGTCGGCGCGGCGCTGACGATCTGCGGGGACGATGTGACACGGCTGCTGGCTGCGGCGGCGCGTACGCCGTCCTAGGCCTCTCCTGGGCCCATCTCGGGCCTTCTCCGGGTCTTTCCCGGGGCTTCTGCTCCGTTCTTGAGCCCCTTCCCTTGTTCCCCTTCCCTTGGGCGCTTTTCCTTGGGCCTTCCGGTTCCGCGCGTACTCCCCGGGGAGTAACACGGCCCCCGGGTCACCCCTGGCAGTACTGCCGAACTCGCCCTCCCGCGCGACGAATCCGCCTCCGCGCGACGGAATTCTGGTGAGCGTCATCCATCCGGATGTCCGGACGAGGGGAGGGCCTCGACATGGGGGCCAAGGGGTCCATGAGGGCCGCAAGGACAGTGACGGGCGCGCGGCGCAGGCGGGCCGTGCCCTGGCTCGTGCTCGGGCTGTGGATCGGAGTGCTCGCGATCGTGGGCCCGTTCGCGGCGAAACTCTCCGAGGTGCAGCACGACCGGATCACCGACTATCTGCCCGCGAACGCCGACTCGACCCAGGTCGCCAGGATCCAGGACCAGTTGCCCGGCGGCGAGACCACCCAGCTGGTCCTCGTCTACCACCGTGACGGCGGACTCACCGCCGCCGACAGGGCGACGGCCGCCGGACAGGTCGACCGGATCGCAGGCGAACACGCCCTGACGGCCACCCCGCAGGGCGTACCCTCCGCCGACGGAACCACCCTCATGTACCCGGTGAGCAGCAACGAGCCCGGCACGGACGAGGACAAGCGGGACGCGCTGGTCAACGACGTACGCGAAGTCGCCCACAGCGATGGCGGGTTGAACGTCGAGGTCGGCGGTCCGGGGGCGCTGGCCACCGACGCCGCCGAGGTCTACGACTCGCTCGGCGGACCGCTGCTCTACACCACCGTCGCCGTGGTCGCCGTCCTGCTGATCCTCATCTACCGCAGCCCGGTGCTGTGGCTGGTGCCGCTCGTCGTCGCGGGCATCGCCGACTTCCTGTCGATGGGCGTCGCCTACGTCCTCAACCATGCCTTCGGCACGACGGTTTCGGGCCAGAGCTCGGGGATCATGACCATCCTCGTCTTCGGCGCCGGCACGGACTACGCCCTCCTCCTCGTCTCCCGCTACCGCGAGGAACTGCGGCGGATCGAGCGGCCGTACGACGCCATGGTCGCCGCCCTGCGCGGCTGTGGGCCCGCCGTCCTCGCCTCCTCCGGCACGGTCGCCGCCGGGGTGCTGTGCCTGCTCGCCGCCGACCTCAACTCCAGCCGCAGCATGGGTCCGTTGGGCACGGTGGGCGTGCTGTGCGCACTGGTCGCCATGCTTACCCTGCTCCCCGCGATCCTGGTGCTGCTGGGCCGCCGGGTGTTCTGGCCGCTCGTGCCCGCGTACGGCAGCACGCCCAAGGTGCGCAGGCTGTCGCTGTTCGCCGCGATGGGCAGCTCCGCCGGACGCCGGCCCCTGGTGGTCCTCGCGAGCGGGGCCGTCCTGCTCGGCGCGCTCGCCCTGGGCGTGCTGAACCTGCCCGGACCGGTCAAGCAGGAGGACGCCTTCGTCGACAAACCGGAGGCCGTCGCCGCGATGCAGACCCTCGCGAAGGCCTACCCCGACCATGGCACCCAGCCCATCAGCGTCATCACCCCGGCCGGACAGGCGGACCGGACGCTCACCACGATCCGGGCCACCGACGGGATCAGCGACGCGCAGAAGGGACGTACGGGCGAGGGCTGGACCGAGATCACCGTCTTCGCCACGGGCGCGCCCCAGTCGGCCACCGAGACGACGACCATCAAGGAGCTGAGGGACGAGCTGCCGGGCTCGTACGTCGGCGGACCGAGCGCCCAGCAGATCGACCTCGTCGACACCAACGCACGGGACGTATGGGTCGTCGTACCGATCGTGCTCGTCTCAGTGCTGCTGATCCTCGTCGCGCTGCTGCGCTCGCTCGTCGCGCCGCTGATGCTGGTGGTCGCCGTGGTCGCGGTGTGGGGGGCCACACTCGGCATCGGCGGACTGGTGTTCGGCCCGCTGTTCGGCTTCGAGGGCACCGATCCCGGGCTCGGGCTGCTGTCCTTCGTCTTCCTGGTCGCACTGGGCGTCGACTACGGCATCTTCCTCATGCACCGGATGCGCGAGGAGGCGCTGCGGGGCGCGGACCCGGTGGCCGCCGCGCTGACCGCGCTGCGGACGACCGGTGGGGTCATCGCCTCCGCCGGACTGGTCCTCGCCGCGACCTTCGCGGTGCTGACGAACATGGGCCTGGTCCAACTCGTCGAACTGGGCTTCGTCATCGCGGTCGGGGTGCTCCTGGACACGTTCCTCGTCCGGACGTACCTGGTGACGAGCGCGAGTGTGGCGCTGGGCCGGCGGGTGTGGTGGCCGGGCGCGCTGTCCCGCAGCCCGGACCCGGACGCCGTACGACGGGAACGGCAGCCGGAACCCGTATGACATCCGTCGTACGAGCGAGTGGGCGCCCCTCCCTGACGGCGGGGCGCCCGCTGACGGAGGATGGGCCCGTGCAGCCAACCACCGCGAGAGCGGCCCCCGTTGGGTGGGGCGAGCGGATCATGACCGCGATCACCCGCGACCCGCGCAGCGCCCCGCACGCGCTCCGCAACGACGTGCTGCTCGCGCTGACCGGCGCCGTGATGGCCACGGCCCTCGCCCTGCTCACCGACGGGGGAGAAAGCCGTCCGGACACCCTCGACCAGGGCGGCCGTCCGGACGGGCTCGGCTGGGCGCTGCTGCTCGGCGCGTACGTGCCGATCGTGTGGCGGCGGCGCCGTCCGATGCCGGTGCTCGTCGCGGTGGTGGCGCTCGTCGTGCCGTACCACGCGCTCGACTACAACCACAACGCGCCGACCCCGGCCGCGTACATCGCGCTGTACACGGTCGCCGTCACCGGTCGCCCCCTGCGCACGATCGCGACCGGGGTCGTGGTCCTCGGTATCGCCCTGAGCGTGATGCTCACCGTGAGCATGCACCAGGCCGTCGAACTGCTGCGGATCTCCGGCTGGATCGCCGCGGTGCTCTTCTTCGGCATCGACGTCCGCTTCTACCGCCAGTACGTCTCGGCCATCGTCGAACGCGCCGAACGGGCCGAACGCACGCGCGAGGAGGAGGCCCGCCGCCGCGTCGCCGAGGAACGCCTGCGCGTCGCCCGTGACCTGCACGACCTGCTGGCCCACACCATCACCCTCGTCGGCGTCCAGACCGCCGTGGCCGCACACGTCCTGGCCGCCGACCCGGACCGCCTGGACCGCGCGGCGGTGGCCAGATCCCTGGACGACATCGCCGAGACCTGCCGAACGGCACGCGGTGAGCTGCGTACGACGCTGGAGGTGCTGCGGGAGGGCCAGGGGGCGGGAGACGGGCGCGGCCCGTTGCCGGGGCTGGCCGGCCTGTCCGACCTCGCGGAGACGGCGCGGGCGTCGGGCGCCGAGGTCGAACTGGAGGTACGGGCGGACGAGGTACCCCCTGCCGTGGGCGCGGCCGCCTACCGGATCGTCCAGGAGGCGCTCACGAACGCGGTACGGCACGGGGGACGGGAGGATCTGACGGTACGAGTGCTGCTGTACGGGGGTGAGGGCGCCCTGCGCGTCGAGGTGACGGACGACGGCGTGGGGGAGGACGGCGTGGGGGAGAACGGGGACGCGCCCGCAGACTGCGGCTTCGGGCTGGTCGGGATGCGGGAACGGGCACGGAGCGTGGGCGGCACACTCGACGCCGGCCCGGGGGAGAACGGGGGGTTCACGGTGCGCGCGGTACTTCCGCTGCCGGTGAACCGGAAGGGGGAGGAGGCCAGATGACTGCCATTCGCGTACTGCTCGCCGACGACCAGACGCTCGTACGGGCGGCGTTCGCGATGCTCGTCGAGTCGGCGCCGGGCATGGAGGTGGTGGGGCAGGCGGGTACGGGCCGTCAGGCCGTCGAACTGGCCCGCAGCGCCCGCGCCGACCTGGTCGTCATGGACCTGCGGATGCCCGACCTCGACGGCATCGAGGCGACCCGGCTGATCGCCGCCGATGAGGATCTGGCGGGCGTGAAGGTGCTGGTCCTGACGACGTACGACACGGACGAGCACGTGGTGGAGGCGCTGCGCGCGGGCGCGTCGGGGTTCCTGGTCAAGGACACCAGGCCCGCGGAACTCCTCGACGCCATCCGCACGGTGGCGGCAGGCGAGGCCCTGCTCTCACCGGGCCCCACGGCCCGTCTGATAGCCCGTCTGCTGCGCAACGCCGAGGCGCCGACGCCGACGGGCGGCCCCGAATGCCTGTCGGAACGGGAACGCGGGGTGCTGAGGCTGGTCGCACGGGGCCTCAACAACACGGAGATCGCGGAGACCCTGGGCCTGAGCCCGCTGACCGCGAAGACCCACGTCAGCCGGATCATGGGCAAGCTGGGCGCGCGGGACCGGGCACAGCTGGTGATCGTGGCGTACGAGTCGGGGATGGTGACGCCGGGGGCGGGGTGAGGTGTGGAGGGGTCGAGGGCGAGTGGCGCAAAGGGGTGGGGTGGGAGTGCGGGTACGTATGTTCCTTACGTGCCATGCATGGTGACGATCCGTCAGCGGAGTTATTGTCGCCTTCTCTCATCACTTGTCACCTGCTGTCACCTGCTGTCGCCTCCTGTCGCCTTTGTGTCGGCACGCCAGACGCCCACACCCTCGTCCCTCGTCCCCCCACTCCACTCCGCAAGGGAGAGCGATGACGCCCCTGAGCCGTATCCTGCTCGCCGCCACCACCGGCGCGGCCCTGATCACCGGCACCGGAATCGGCACCGACCTCACCGCGACGAAGGCCCGGGCGGTCACCCGCTCGTACTGCACCTCGTCCGTCCCGTACACCGCGGGCAGGGGCGGCTACGACACCTACCGCATCCCCGCCACCGTCAAGACCCGCAAGGGCACCCTCCTGGCCTTCGCCGAGGGCAGACACAACGGCGCCGGAGACAGCGGCAACATCGACGTGGTCCTGCGCCGCTCCATGGACGGCGGCTGCACCTGGGGCCCGCTGTCGGTGGTCGCGGCCGGGCGCGGTGACACGCGCGGCAATCCGGCGCCGGTGGTGGACGAGAGGACGGGCCGCATCGTGCTGGTGACGTCGTACAACTCCGGCGTGGTGACGGAGGCCCAGATCATGCGCGGCGAGGCGACGCCGCAGCAGAGCCGCAGGGTCTTCGTCCAGACCAGCACCGGCACGAACGACGGCCGGCGCTTCACGCCCCCGCGCGACATCACGGCCCAGGTGAAACGCTCGAACTGGCGCTGGTACGCGACGGGTCCGGGCCACGCGGTGTTCCTGTCGAGGGGCCCGCACGCGGGCCGGATCGTGATCCCGTCCAACCACTCGGCCGCCCCGCCGAAGGGTTCTGCCGACACCGGTCAGGAGTCCAGGTACTACGGCGGTCACGCGATCTACAGCGACAACGGCGGCCGTACGTGGCGCATCGGCTTCGTCGACGACTCCTACGACGGCATCGAGAACGCCAACGAGACGAGCGCCGCCCAACTCCCGGACGGCAGGCTGTACTTCTCGTCCAGGGATCAGAACGGACTGATGCCCGGGAACCGGTTGGACGCCTATTCGAGCGACGGCGCGAAGTCCCTGGACCGCCCGTACACCGTCCAGCCGACGTTGAACGACGTCCCGATCGTGCAGGGAAGCGTCCTCCAACTGCGGGGCGGCTCGGACGCGTTGCTGTTCTCGGGTCCTTCGGAACCCACGGCACGCCGGTCGATGGCCGTCTGGCGGAGCGGGGACGGGGGAGAGACGTTCACGAAGGTACTGACGTTGTCGAACCGGAGGGCGGCCTACTCGGACCTGGTGCGGGTGGACCGGCGGGTGGTGGGGGTGCTCTACGAGACGGGGACCGAGGGGACCTACGAGTCGATCGAGTTCCGGCGGGTGTCGGTGGGTGGGGTGGGCTGAGGGGGTGGGTGGGCCCCGGCGGCTCTCGGATGCGGGCTGCCGGGGCCCAGTTCTCGTCAGCCCAGCTGCTTGACCGTGGCGTAGCCGCTGGTACGGAGGGTGCTGGCGCTGCCGATGGTGGTGGCGCCGCCGTGGTAAAGCAGCAGTGCCCCGGCGGAGTTGGTCGCCCAGATGTCGGGGTTGCCGTCGCCGGTGTTGTCCGGGCTGCCGTAGAGCAGGGGGAAGGCGGTGGGCGTCATGCCGGTGGCGTAGACGTCGTCGCCGTCCAGACTGGCGCCGGACGTGCCCAGGCTGGTGAGGACCGTGCCGCCGTTGCCGTCGGGGATGCCTTTACGGAGGTAGAGGGTGCCGTTGGCGATGCGGTAGATCATGTCGGCGGCGTCGTCGTCGTTGAAGTAGGCGATCGTGACGAGGTCCCGGGTGTCCCAGTTGGCGGTGGTCATCTGGGTGGCCGTGGTGAAGTAGCCGCCGCTGTAGCCGGAGAAGCCCCAAAGCTCGGAGCCGTTGGTACCACCGGCGACGAAGAGTTCGGGCTGGCCGTCGCCGGTGATGTCACCCGCCGACTTGATCTCGGAGAAGGTGGCGGGGGAGGGCGCGTTGGCCGGGAGCCGTACCTCGATGCGCCGACTGACGTCGAGGCCGCCGTAGCCGTCACCGGGGTAGATGAAGAGTCCGCCGTCGGGGGTGCGCATCACCCAGTCGGTGGCGCCGTCGGCGGGGGCGAAGTCGCCGTTGTGGGTGATCAGGGAGTACTGGGGGTTGGTGGAGGCGCCGTCCCAGAGGTGGGGGGCGGTTTTGCCGTCCAGGAGCAGCTCCCAGTTCTTGTGGATGCCCCAGGAGCCGGAGATCCACGTCCCGCTCTTGGAAACTGCGGTGACCAGTAGGTTTCCCGCTTCGGAGAGTGAGGCGAAGTCGGGGGCTCCGTCGCCGCTGAGGTCGCCTGCGGCGTCAGCCATGGGACGTGGAGTCACGTAGAACATGTACTTGGCTTCGCCGGAGATGTTGCCCGCCGCGTCCACTGCCTTGGCATAGAGGGTGTTGGGGCCGGCGGAAGGTGGCTTGACGTTCGTGGCGGTGAGCGAGACGACGGGGGTGCTGGTGGCGGCGCAGGACTTCACCAGACCGTCCGAGGTTCCCTGTGTGCCGTTCGCGCAGATCCAGTTGGCGTAGTTCGTGGAGTTGATGGAGTAGACGAACTTGACGACGTCCTTGTCCGGGTCATGCACCTTGTCGTTGTCGCTGTCGATGACAGTGAACTTGAAGGACCCGGTGTTACCAAACGTCTTCTCGGACCACACTTCGCTGTCGCCGTTGTTGTTGTTGTCGCCCGGGAAATCCACCGAGTCGACGCCGGGAGAGGAAGGGAGGGTGGTGTCGTAGGTGAAGCGGCACCACTTGGTGCCGGTACTGGGTCCCCAACTGCTGCTGGACTGTTCGTCCCAGGCTCGCACCCGCCACTGGTAGGTGACGCCGTTCACCAGGTTGGTGAGGCTGGTCGAGCCGGTCTCACCGTTGCTGATCGTGCTGAAGGCGCTCCTCTTGGTGTTGTTGTAGTTGTCGGCGTCGTCGGTGCCGTCCCTGCCGATCTCGAACTCCAGTTTGGTGAGGACCCCGTCGGGGTCCGTCGCTTTGGCGCTGATGTAGGGCGTGGTCTTGCCGAGCCGAATGTAGGGCTTGGCGCTGGTGTCGCAGGAGCCTGGCTGCATGGCCACCGAGGTCGGGGTGTTGGGCCTGCGGTTGTAGTCGATGAACAGCTCCGGGGAGCGGTCGCCCTCTGCCTGGAACTTCTTCCAGGAGTAGGCGTCCGTCTCCAGGCTGGTCGCGTTGGAGGTCGGGGCAGCGGAGGAGTTGGAGGCCACCAGACCCAGATTGAGGGTGCTCCAGCCATTGTTGGCGGCCTCCTGGGCCAACGAGGTCAGAGTGAAGTTGACGTTGGTGTCCGGGCAGGCGCTGTTGGACTTCCAGCCGTAGGCGAACGACTTGGAAGTGATCTTCCGGCTCCAGGTGGGCTGCTTGTTCCAGGTGGTGCCGGAGGAGAAGGGACCGGTGTGCCACACCTGCATCGTGCGCTTGGCGCACGACCAGGAGTGGGTTTCCAGAATCTCCAGTCTGGCGTTGGTGACGCTCGCGCCGGTGATGCTCTTCTGGAACTTGAGCTTGAAGAGGGACCGGGCGGTTCCCCATGTGTCCCGCTCGAAGCCGACCCGGGCTTCCTTGGTGTCCTCGTTGTAGTTGGCGCCGTCGTAGAAGCTGGAGTTGGGGTACTTCTTGTAGACAGTCGTCCAACTTGCGCGGATTCCGACGGTGGAGGGGTCCAGGAACACCGGGTAGACCGGGGCCTCGTCAGCGGTGAGGTAGCTACTGGGCGGGGCGATGGTCAGAACACCGTCGTTGTTCAGGGCAGCTGCGGCGGTGGTGGCGTGTGCGCCTTCGCCGGGGCCGTGCACGGCGGGCAGCGCGAGCGTCGGGTTGGCGTCGGTGGCTGCGGGGACGGCGTACGCGACAGGGTCGGCGTCACCGGCTGCGGGGACGTTGTTCCAGGGGGCCATCGGGTCGTCGGTGCCCCCGTCCTCCGAAGCGCCGCTGTCCGAAGTGCCGTCGTCCCCGGTCCACTCCTCGACGACCTCAGGGTTCTCGTTGGTGCCGGTGGCGGCGTCCGGGTCGGCGGCCGGGGTGTCCGTGTCGTGAGTGCCTGCGGAGTCCCACAGGAAGGGCGTCGGGGAGACGGTTATCTCGTTGCCCGCGTTGTCCGTGCCGCGCATGACGTCGGTGGCAGGGTCGAGCGAGAACGTGAGCGTGGGTGAGCTGAAGCGGTAGCGGGGCAGGTTCGCGGCCAGGGCGGCGGCGGCCTCGGGGGTGTGGATGACCAGGACGTGGGTGTAGCCGGTGTCCCGCGCTGTCAGCATCAGGTCGACATCCGGCAACACGCCTTCGTACAGGGCCTTGTTGTCCTCGATCACCGGCTCGGGCAGCGGGCCGGGCCACTCGACCTGGACCTCGTGCCCTTCGGCGGTCATCGTCAGGAGCGGGGTCCAGGAGACCTCGGCCTCATCGGCGGCCTGTACGGCAGCGTGGGCGGACATGTGGTTGGACGTGCGGTACGACGCCGTACGGATACCGGAACTGTTGGAGCTTCCGCCGCTCGCCCGGGACTTGGCTCCCAGGGTACGGCCGGGGTCGCCGGTTGCGAAAGCGACGGGGTAAAGGCTGTTGACAGTGGACCAGCCGTCCTTCTGCTTCCGCAGTGAGGTGTCGATCGGAGCCCACTCCCCCTTGGCGTTCTTCGCCCGCTGGGCTTGCGCGGAGGCCTTGTATGTGAAGGTGCCATCGGGGTTGGCGAAGGTCTGGGAGAACTCGTCGGTGAGCGAGGCGACTTCGGTCTTCTTGCCGGTCCTGCGGGCCTTCTGCTGGGCCGCGTCCTCGTCGCTGAGTTTGCTTGCGCGTTTGGTGTTGGCATCTGCCTCGGACGACGTCTTGGCGCCAGTGTCGTCGCGCAGGGCCAGGACGGTGGCACCGCCGGCGAGCAGGGCCAGCACGAGAGCCGCGGCAAGGGCGATCCGCCCGCGCCGTCTGCTGGTCACAGCTTGCGGGGGCATCGCTTCGGGGGCCGCCTCGCTCGGTTCGGCGGCGCTGTCGAGGTCGCTCAAGGGGCCCTTCTCCAACGCGGGATGGGCCACGTCGCGGCGGTGTCGCTGCGGCGCGGCTGTTCGGGGATGCCCTAGGGCCTGGTGACAGACCGTGCGAACGCGCGACGCGCTGTGCTCGGGCGGTTGGAGTATGGGCAGGCGACCCCTGCGAGATCAACACCCTTGTGGAGAAGGAGAACTGGCCAGGTGAGAGAACGGGGACCTTGGTACGTTTTTTTGCCTTTCTTTGTTCAGATTTGGACGGTGACATAGCTAACACAGACTTATTTTTCCTTGACGACGATCTTCACAAAGATTCAAATTTCGTCTCATCGTTGATCACCATGTGCCAACGGTCTGAACGTTTCTGATGGTTGTGAGTCGGGTCGGGGAAGGTCGGTTGGCCGTGGGTGGGGGTTTGTCGTGGTGCGGCAGAGGTTGGCTGGCGCGCAGGTCGTCTCATGAACGACTGATACGCCGAAGAGCACGACTCGGTGTGGTCGCCGCGGTGTTCCTCGCCCTCAACATCACCGCGCTGCCAAGCGCATTGGCCCTGGGTCCTGACAACACCACCCGTACGACAGAGGTCGAACTCGACGACCTCCAGGAGACGGATGCCGTCCCCGTCGACGAGACCAAGACCGACGAACTCGAAGAGCTCGACGGCGTCCCCTCGACCAAGCCGGCGAAGGCCTACGACCCGCCCGCGGTGGCGGAGGTCCCAGCGGCCGTCGACCTGCCCGCGCCGGTCGCAGACCTCACTGCAGGCGGAGCTGCCAAACCGGTCGCCGCCTCCACCGACGGCACGCTGACCGTAGGCGTGACCGCACCCGAGGGTGCGTCGCAGGCGCAGGCCGATTCCCTTGAGGGCGCGTGGAACGTTACCGTCGAGCCCGAGGCAGACGCGGTGGCCGCGGGTGCGCAGGGCCTCCTGCTTGAGGTCGACGCACCGGACACCGCCACCGGTGACGTGGTCGTGCAGATCGACGCGACGCGTTTCGCCGAGACGTACAGCGCGCAGTGGCTGGACCGGCTGTCATTCGCCCTGATGCCCGCCTGCTACGCCACCACCCCCAACGACGAGGGATGTTCGACGGGCATCCCGGTGACCACCGAGGTCGAGCGCACCGCCGACGAGGTGATCGTGCCGGTGGGTGACACCGGAGACTCCTCCGGTTCGGAGACGGACCCGGGCGAGGACACCGCCCCCGACGAGGCGGCCGAGGACGCCAAGACCGCCGAGCCGGCGCAGGTGACCTTCCTCAACCTGACCATGGACACGACCGACTTGAAGTCGGTGGCGAGTGCCACGGCCACCGGCGCCTCCACCGCCGCTGCCACCGACAAGGGTTCTGTCGACTCGGCCGTGTGGCGTGAAGACAACCAGGCAGGGAGCGTGCGGCAGGCCGCCGATTCCACCGGCGGCGCGTTGGTGATGGGTGTCTCCCATGGTGCGGGCTCCGGCGGTGACTTCGGCGCGACCCCGCTGTCCTCGGCCGGTTCCTGGTCGCAGGGAGGTTCCTCGGGCGCGTTCACGTACGCGTACACGATGGCGGGGCCGGAGGTTCCCTCGGGGCCGTCTCCGAACGTGACGCTGAGCTACAACTCCCAGTCCTCGGACGGCCGTACGTCCGCCACGAACAACCAGGTGTCCTGGATCGGCGAGGGCTGGGACTACAACCCGGGCGCGATCACCCGCACGTTCGTGGGCTGTGCGGCGGACACCGCCAACGCGAACAACAAGGACAAGTTCACCGGCGACCAGTGCTGGGGCTCGTACAACGCGGTGCTGTCGCTGAACGGCACCACCACGGAACTGGTGCGCAGCGACGCCGACGAGACGTGGAAGAGCGCGCGGGGCGACAACACTCGCGTGGAACTGCTCACCGAAGCCGACTACAAGCGCATCCTGGATGTCACCCACACGTCCAACAACGGTGACAACAACGGGGAGTTCTGGCGGGTCACCACCAGTGACGGTACCCAGTACTACTTCGGTCTCAACCGCCTGCCGGGCTGGTCCTCCGGCAAGGAGGAGACCAAGTCGGTCCTGAAGGTGCCGGTCGCGGGTAACCACAGCAGCGACCCGTGCCACGCCACCAAGTTCGAGGACTCCTTCTGCGACCAGGGCTGGCGTTTCCAGCTCGACTACGTCGTCGACCTCAACGGCAACGCGATGTCGCTGTGGTGGGGCAAGGAGACCAACGCCTACGCCAAGAACAACAAAGTGGCGAAGGCGGTCGCCTATGACCGGGCCGGCTACCTGACCCGTATCGACTACGGCCAGCGTGCGGGCGCCCTGTTCACCGCCGAGCCGCTGGGCCGTATGAAGTTCACGGCGCAGGAACGCTGCTTCGAGGAGGCCGGTGACAAGACGCCGGAGTGCACCGAGGCCAACTTTGACTCCAAACAGTCGGACCGTACCCGTGCCTGGTACGACACCCCGGCCGACCTCGCCTGTGAGGCGGGCGAGAAGTGCTCGACGTACGCCCCCACGTTCTGGTCGCGCAACCGCCTGGCAACGGTCACGGCGTGCACTCAGCGCGAGCAGGGTGTCAAGCTCACCGAGTACAACCCGAGCACAGACTCAGGTTCCCGGAACGCGTGCGGCATCGACGGCGACGAACTTTTCGGCACGACCCTGCTGTCGAAGGTGGACTCTTGGAGCCTCGCCCAGTCGTTCCCCTGGGGCCTGACCGGTAACTACACCGCGCTGTGGCTGGAGTCCATCACCCGTACCGGCTACGCCGTGGACGGTGACACCAAGCATCTCAGCCCGGTTCGCTTCGGCCACAACGACAAGGCGCTGCCCAACCGGGTCAAGCAGGGGGCGGGCGACACAGACCCGCTCTTCGGCCGACTGCGCATCCAGACGGTGGTCTCCGAGTACGGCGGCAGCACACGCGTCACGTACAAGACGCCCGAGGGCGCGTGTCTCACCGGTACGAACTTCCCTCCGGTCGACCAGAACACGCTGCGCTGCTACCCGGTCTTCTGGCATTCCGATGGTGAGCTGGCCGACAAACGGACCTCCTGGTTCCACAAGTACGTCGTGGAGTCGATCACCGAGGACGCCCAACTGGTGGACGCGGCGGACGTGACGACGACGTACCAGTACGCGACCGAGACCAACGCGGCCGACAAGGTCGTCGGCGCCCTGTGGGCCAAGAACCAGGCAGAGTTCTCCCGTCCCAAGACGCGTACCTGGGACGACTGGCGCGGCTACCCGGTCGTCACCACGATCACCGGACCCACAGTGACCTCTGTGGGCAACCCCGCGTCCAAGTCGGTCACCCGCTACTTCCGGGGCATGAGCGACGACGTCCTCCTGGACACCGCCACACCCGACAAGCCCGACGACGACACCAAGCGCTCTTTCAAGGTCACGGACGTCACCGGCGCGGAGATCGCGGACGACCGCAGGGCGTACGCGGGCATGGTCGCCGAGGCCTTGACCTACCCCGACTCCAGCGCCGGCGCCACCGAGTGGATATCCCGTACGGTCAATTACCCTGACGCCCCGGTGCGGCTGGCCACCCGCAACCGCACCGACGGCCCGGACGTGGTCTCCGAGCGCGTCACGCTTGACAGTGTCAAGACGGTCACCAAGTCCTCGGGCACCCGCCCGGGCGACGACGAACCCCTGCGCACAGTACTGACGGAGACCGACTACGACTCGTACGGTCTGCCGACCGAGGTCCGTGAGTACGGCGACCGTGCGAAGCCTGGCGACGAGTCGTGCACCCGAACCTCGTACGTGCACAACACCAACGCCTACCTGATCGGTCTGGTCGCCGAGACAGTCACCACGACCGGCGCTTCCACCTGCTCCACCGGGCTGTCGGCAGCGACGGCTTCGACGCTGGTGACCGGTTCGCGCGTCTTCTACGACGACGCCACCTTGCTGACCGCCACGCCCACCAAGGGCCAGGTGACCAGGACGGTGACACCGCTCGGTGACGGCACGGACTGGAACTCGGACGCCCCCGAGTCGCGTACGAAGTACGACGAGTTCGGCAGGGTCGAGAAGGTCACCGACGCCACGGACCTGGTGAACACGACGTCCTACACGCCGGCTTCCGGACAGGTCTATGAGATCAAGACGGTTCAGGGTGCCAAGCTCGACGCCAGCGGCGCCGAAACGGGCCTCGCCACGATCACCAGCGTGGAGCCCGGCCGCGGCGCGACGCTGACCTCGAAGGACGCCAACAACCGGGTCACCTCGTACACGTACGACCCGCTGGGCCGCACCACGGCCGCCTGGGACACCACCCAGACCGCCACGGACGACCCCACCGCGCGCTACACATACAACACGGTCGCCGACAAGCCGGTGTCCGTGGTCACCGAGTCACTGAAGAGAAACCCCACCAAGACCAAGGGCGACGCCACCTACACGGCCTCCACCACGATCTACGACGCCCTGGGCCGTGAACGGCAGTCCCAGACCCCGGCGGTGGGCGGCGGCAAGCTGATCACCGACACCTTCCACAACACGTCGGGCCAGGTCAGTTACACCCGCAACGCCTACTACATGGCGGGCGACCCCGGCACCGACCTGATCGTCCCCGCCTCCGAGTCGCTCATCCCCAACGCCACCGCGTACACGTACGACGGCCTGGGACGCGTCCTGACCGTCACCCCTGTCCACTCGTCCTACTGGCAGACGGGCGCCGAAGCCAAGAACGGTGACAACTGGGTAAAGACGACGGACCGCCGCACCCGCTACCAGTACGGGCTCGACTACACGATCGTCCGCCAGCCGGTAGGCACCCCGGCCTCCCGGGTATGGACGGACGCACTGGGCCGCACGGTCCAGCAGGACACGTACAGCGACGCGGCGCTGACCGAGGCCGACGCGATCTCCACCACGTACGAGTACGACGTGCGCGGCGACATGTTCCGGTCCACGGACGAGGTCGGCCACACCCGCACCTGGAAGTACGACGCCCTCGGCCGCGTCACGGACACGACCGACCCGGACACCGGCGCCACGCACACCGAGTACGACGCCTATGGCCGGGTGGACTGGGCGACCGACGGCCTCAAGCAGAGGCTCACCTACTCCTACGAGCGCTTCCATCGGGTGAACGAGGTCAAGTTCACTGCGGCGGGCGCGACTTCGGGCACGGCGGTTCAGTCGTACGTGTACGACTCGGCCCCTGGAGGTAAGGGCCAGCTGGCATCGGCGACCCGTTACAACGACGGCGGCAAGTCGTACACGACGTCGATAGCCGGGTACACGGCGGACTACCAGCCGACGTCGATGACGGTACAGATGCCGGACGGCACGACCTCGGGCACGACCGTGGACGGCTTCAAGACCAGGTACACGTACGACTACGCGTACAACGAAGACGGTCAGCTGGAGAAGTACTCCACCCCCGAGGTGTTCGGCCTGAGCGCCGAGTCCGTCATCACCCGCTACAACGAGGCCGGCCTCCCGGTCTCGGTCTCCGGCGACGACTGGTACGTCTCCGAGACCAACTACTCGCCCTACGGGCAGGTGCTGCGCTCCACGGTGGGCGAGATCGGCCACCGCCTGTGGCAGGAGAACTCCTTCGACGAGTCGACCGGCGAACTGCAGACCAGCAAGCTGCTGAGGGAGAACACGACCGACAAGTCGGTCGTCCCCAACCACGAGGTGAGTCGGCGCGACTACTCCTACGACCCGTCGGGCAACATCCTGTCCGTCGCGGACAAGATCGGCACCAAGCCCACCGACCGGCAGTGCTTCACCTACGACACGCTGGGCCAGCTCAGGCAGGCGTGGACGACTCCGGGTGGTGCTTCTTGCACCGTCTCGGGTCGGTCGACGGCTGAGCCGGTGTACGCGGACGGCACGGTCAACGTCTCGTCCAACTCCGCGACCACCAAGGACGGTTACTGGCAGTCGTACACGTACGACGTGCTGGGCAACCGGAAGTCGAAGTCGGTTCTCAACGCCGACCCGACCTTCGACAAAACCTCTGGCGCGCGGGTGACCAAGGACGACGTGGTCACCGACTACAACTACGGCGACAATGACGTCCCGACGGTCAAGAACGACCAGCCGCACACACTGACTTCGTACGACACCACGAGCTACACATCGCTCAATGCCGAGGTCAAGACCCGCTCCACGCAGAAGTACAACGACGCGGGCAGCCTGGAGAGCCGTACGACGGGCGGTGACACGGCCCAGGGCCTGACGTGGACGTGGGACGGCCAGGTCGAGTCGGTGACGGGCTTCGGCCCCGACGGCTCCGGGGCGTGGGTGGGCGCGTCCGAGATGTGTCTGGACCTCACCGGCGCCAGTGCCGAGGCGGGTACGGCCCTCCAGTTGCATGTGTGCAACGGCACCAAGGCGCAGAACTTCCGCCTCAAGGCCGCCGATGCCGACGCCGGCGGCGTGCTGAACGGTGTCGTCGAGAACGCCACCATCGGGCAGTTCGTGGTCGCGGGCTCCTGTGCGCAGCCCAGCGGTACGGCCGCGGGCGCGGCAGTGCAGATCCAGTCCTGCAGTAAGACGGCGACGGTGCAGCGCTGGCAGACGCTGGACACGGGCCAGGTCAAACACATGGACACAGGCCTGTGCCTGTCCGCCCCATCGCTGACGAACGGTACCGATCTGGTCCTGGCGGCCTGCTCGGCATCGGCTCCCGGCCAGGTGTTCAAGCCGGCGTCGAAGACGACGTATGTGTACGACGCGATGGGGAACCGCCTGCTGGAGCGTTCGGGCGCGGGCGCGGTCCTCCACCTGCCGGACACGAGTGTGTCTGTGACGGCCACGGGCAAGCTGCGTTCGGCGGAGCGTTCCTACGGTCACGGCGGTGCCCCGACGGTGACGCGTTACCGGGAGGCGTCGTCCACATCCGGCGCGGACGAGCAGGTGTTCGCTAACGCGGTCGACCACAACGGCACCCCGCTGGCCGAGGTGCAGTTGGAGGGCAACCAGCAGGTCCGGATCACGAAGAAGGACCCGTGGGGCCAGGACCGCACGCCGAACGTGGCGGCACGCTCGCGGACGGCGTATGCGACGGGTGACGACGATGCGGGCTCGGGTCTGGTGCATCTGGGGGCGCGGGAGTACGACCCGGCAACCGGCCGCTTCGTCTCGGCGGACCCGGTGCTGGACCAGAGCGACCCGTTGCAGGCGAACGGCTACTCGTACGCGAACAACAATCCGGTCACGCACTCGGACCCGTCGGGTCTGACGTCGTCGGCGTCGAGCTTCGACGCGTCGATGGCGGCGCTGGATGCGAAGATCGCGGATTACCAGCGGACGCTGTCGCGGTCGATCGGCGACGTGATCCTCTCGGTCGGCTGGGCGGTGTTCAAGGAGTTCGTCGGCTGGGACGACATCGTGGGCTGCTTCTCGCAGGGCGACCTGTGGGCGTGCGGCAGCTTGCTGATGGACGCGATTCCGTGGACGAGCGTCTTCTCCAAGGGCAAGAAGATGTGGAAGGCCTTCGAGGCGACGCTGGGCGCGGTGAAGGCGTGGAAGGCGGCGAAGGCGGTTGCCGAGGCGGGGCTGAAGGCGGCCAAGGCGGCGAAGGCCGCACTGGTCAAGGCGAAGAAGGCGGCGGAGGCTGCTGCGGCCGAGGCGAAACGCAAGGCGAGGGCGGCTGCGAAGGCTGCGGCGGAGGCCGCGAAGAAGAAGTCCCATACGGGGTCGAAGGGCGCGCGGGGGAATGCTCCGCAGGTCCAGGCCCGGAAGACCTCGCAGCAGAAGGGGTCGTCGGGCGGGGGCAAGGCGGAGAACAAGTCCGGCGGCTCGCGCGGGGGTTCCGGCCGCGATGACTCCGACTCGGGCGGTGGATCCGACGGGGGGTCCGGTGATGGCGCGAGCTGCACGATCAACAGCTTCACCCCGGAGACCCGGGTCCTGATGGCCAACGGTTCGACCAAGGCGATCAAGGACGTCAAGGTCGGCGACAAGGTCATGGCCACCGACCCGGAAACGGGCGAGACCGAGGCTGAGGAGGTCACCGCCGAGATCAAGGGCGAGGGCATCAAGCACCTCGTCGACGTCACGATCGACACCGACGGTGCGAAGGGCTCGAAGACCGCCGACGTCACTGCGACCGACGGCCACCCCTTCTGGGTTCCGGAACTGGGCGAGTGGATCGACGCGACCAACCTCCAGGCCGGCCAGTGGCTCCGGACCAGCGCTGGCACGCGAGTTCAGGTCGCCGCCATCAAGAGCTGGACTGCTCAGGGCGCCACTGTTCACAACCTGACAGTCAGCAGCCTGCATACGTATTATGTGCTGGCGGGAGCCACCTCGGTCCTCGTCCACAACTGTGGAGACGCTCCAGGGCACACAGTTGACGTTGACATCGAGGATGTGAACGGTGACGTCCGACTGTCCTATTCCGTACGTAGTGGAGCCTCCACAGATGCGGAAAAATCCCTGGGCGGTGGCTACAACACTGAAGCCGCCACACACACCGAGAACCGTGTCGGGCGAATGTCCGGGGCGTCGGCGGGCAAGAATCCCATCCCAGGGGACCCCTATGCCGGGCATATTCCGGTCGACAAGGGGGAGACTGTCCGTCTCGTAGGGCAGTTGCCCCCTTGCTCCCGTTGCAGGGGAGCGATGAACCGGATGGTCAGGGAACTGGGTGTGAACGTGGTCTACGCCTGGGCGAGCCCTGTTGGTGCTGGAACATGGGTCGCCACTGGTGGTCGCAGAAAGAGATGAGAGATGGAACTTATCGCGCAATCGGTCGGGTTTGAGATCGACGACGAGGATGAGGTGGTCGAGGCCGGTTTCTCCGAAGGAATTGATGACCCCGGATTCACGTTGCTTATTCAGCGGACGGACTACGAACCCGACGAGCAGGACATCTCCCTGGGGATGGACACGTACTGTCTCGTGAGCGGTGGCAGGACCCACTACGGAGGGCTCCTGCGCGTGGAATGGGACGGCGGTTCCCTCCGGTTCACCTTTTCCGAGAGGGCCGCTTCAGTACTGAATATTCCGGAGAGTCTGACGGTCCGGTTTGAAGCTCCTGTCGAGAATGTGGAGGCATACGTGGCCGGGCTTCCCGACATCCTCGACTGGGGTCGGTCGGAGGAACGTCCCGTACTGGTGGGGTTCTAGGTGCCACATGTCCGCCGCGGATCGTCAGGAAATGCTGCCTGGAGTAGTCGGCGCTGCTCCGACTGGAAAGTAGAGATCGTCGAGTGTGGCGACCTGGTGCAAGACGATGACGAGGTCACTCCTCCCGATGAGGCTGAGCGTCGCTGGAATCGATATGTCGAGCTGGCGGATTCGGTAACTGGCAATGAAGGCCCGGCCGGTGTCGCTGCGATTGTTTCCTCCTTGAAGGCTGAGGAGGATTACGGGGCCTATCAAGCGGCGCATGCTGCTCTGGCGCGCTTCCCTCGTTCAGATCTTGGGCAGGGTATGGCTGCCGATATGGGAGTGCGAAGCGAAGTTCGCGAGCTTGTCGAGTTTCATGAATCAGAAGAGTGGCTCTCCGGCGAAGGTGATCGGAACGTTCTTCTGATGCCGCGGGGGATAGCCTGACGGCAACATTTCGAGAGCCCCACCGGTCGTGATTCCGGTGGGGCTCTCGGATATCTTGACGGCAACGGCAACGGCAACGGCAACGGCAACGGCAACGGCAACGGCAACGGCAACGGCAACGGCAACGGCAACGGCAACGGCAACGGCAACGGCAGGTGGGTCATCGGCCAGGCTGAAGGCGTTGCCCCGGGTGTCGATGGCTTTGCGCTGGAGGCAAAGTCGGGCGTGGGCGTGGTCGAGGAGTTCCTTGATCACGACGAGGTCGATGCTCTGCTCCAGGAGCAGGGTGGCGGTCGAGTATGCGCTTCCAGTGACATAAAGATCTATACGACCCGCCTCGAAGGCACGGGCACACGCCCGGCCCTCACCGTCACCTACGTCTACGATGCCCCGCCTCCTGAGCCTGGGCTGATCCGCATCGCGCTCGTGTCGCCCGTACGCTTTGCGGGAGGCGGCACCGGGTTCTGAATCTGCTGCCCCTGCGGGCGCAACGCAGCGAACCCCTCCCGTTGCCCCCTACAACAACCCCGCCCCCGCCAAGAACTTCCCCACCCGCTCCACCTCGTCCTCCGACAACGGAATCTGCGGATCAGCAGTAACCGGGAAGTCAATCACCCCCCGCAGATAAAGCGCCGCCTTGAATGCCCCCAGCCCCGCCGAGCTGCCCCCCATCCGGACCGGATCCCCCGCAGCCACCATGCCGAACAGCACGCACAACCGTTCCTGCTCGGCCCGGGCCCGTCCCCAGTCACCCGCACGGCAGAACCGGTCCAGCCGCACATACCCGTGAGGGTCGACGTTCGCGAGCCCTGGCACCGCCCCGTCCGCACCCATCGCCAGCGCCGAGTCCACCAGCAGTTCGCTGCCCGTCAGGACGCTGAACCCGCTGATCCCGGGGTGTTCCCGCGCCCCCGTCACCACCGACCGGAACGATGCCAGGTCGCCGCTCGAATCCTTCAGGCCCGCCAGGACACCGTCGGCCGCCAGCTCCAGCACCAACCCCGGGGGCAGTTTGCTGTGCACGGAGGCCGGGAGGTCGTACGCCACGACAGGGACCGGGCTGCCCGATGCCACGAGGCGGAAGTGGCGGGCGATCTCCGAGGGGTGTGTGCGGGTGTAGAAGGGGGCCGTGACCACGACCGCGTCCGCGCCCGCCGCCGAGACGGACCGTACGTGGTCCAGTACCCGGGGGGTCGTCATGTCGATCGCGCCCGCCAGGACCGGCAGCGCGCCGGCCACGTGGCCCACCACCGTCTCCACCACCAGCCTGCGCTGATCATCCGTCAGATACGCCGCCTCCGAAGACGACCCGAGTACGAACAGGCCGTCCACGCCCGCCTCCACCAGGTGGTCGACCAGCCTGACGAGCGAGCGTACGTCCACCTCGCGGTCCGGTGTCAGCGGAGTGCAGACGGGAGGGACGACACCGGTCAGCGGGGTGGGGAAGGTCATCAGGGCTCCCTGGGGTCTTTCGGGCCGTGCGGCGGTGCGGAGGGGGTGTCGGAGGCGTCAGCTACAGGGTGTTTCTGCACGTCGGGCACGGCGGCGACCGCCTGGGCGACCAGGTCCCGCGTCGCCCGGCCCTCCTCCACAGGGTGGTGGCAACGGAACCGGTGTCCCGGGATTGACGCGGCCGTGAACTCCGGCATCACCTCCGCGCACACCTCCGTCGCCTTCCAGCAGCGTGTGCGGAAAGGGCAGCCCGAGGGCGGATGTGTTGCCGAGGGGACCGGGCCCACCAGTGGGATCGGGTCGATCGGGTCCAGCAGGCCCGGCGTCGCCGAGAACAGGGCCCGGGTGTACGGGTGACGCGCCCCGTCCGTCACCTCGTCCGCGGGGGACTCCTCCACGATCCGGCCCAGGTACATCGTGATCACCCGGTCGCTCATCCGGCGTACCGTCTGGATGTCGTGCGAGACGAAGACGAGGGCCAGGCCCAGCCGCTCCTTCAGGTCCAGGAGGAGGTTCAGGATCTGGGCTCGGACCGATACGTCCAGGGCGCTGGTCGGTTCGTCCGCCACCACCAGGTCGGGGTCCAGGGCCAACGCCCGTGCGATGGCCACCCGTTGGCGTTGGCCGCCCGACAACTGGCCCGGTAGGCCGTCCGCCAGGGCTCGCGGGAGGCCCACCAGGCCCATCAACTCCCTTACCCGCTCCTCCCGTTCCCTTGTCGTACCTCGCCTGTGCACATCCAAGGGGTCGCGGAGGATCTGGCGGACCGTCAGGCGGCGGTTCAGGGCCGTCGAGGGGTCCTGGAAGATCATGCCGGTGCCCGTGCCGATGGCCGAGCGGCGCTCCGCCGGCTTCATCGTCCACAAGTCGTCGCCCCGGAAGGACACTTGTCCCGACGTCGGCGGCTGTACGCCCACCAGGACCTTCGCCAGCGTCGACTTGCCGCAGCCCGACTCGCCCACCACACCCACGGTTTCGCCGGGCGCGACCCTGAAGTCGGCGCCTGTCAGGGCGTACACGCGGTCCCGGGTGAACAGGCCGCCGCTGCGGGCCTTGTGGACCACATGCGTGTCCGAAAGTTCCACCAACGGAGTCGACACAGGCGAGGCCGCAGCCGTGGCCGTAGTCGTACTGGTGCTCACTTCACGCTCTCGCTTCCCGTCGGCTCCGGCGTCGTCAGGTCGATCGCCGGATGGTGGCAGGCCGCCAAGTGGGTCTGGGTGCCCAGGAGATCGGGGGCCGTCGTACGGCACACCTCCGTCGCCATCGGACAACGGTCGGCGAAGCGGCAGCCCTTGGGGAAGTCGGCGGGGGAGGGGACCGTGCCCTTGATCTGGGTCATGCGGACCGCCGCCGACTCCAACGACAGCACGCTGCCAAGCAGGCCCCGGGTGTAGTGATGGGACGGGGACCCGACCAGGTCCGCCGTCACTCCCGTTTCGACGATCTGGCCGCCGTACATCACGACCACCCGGTCCGTCACGTCCGCCACCAGGGCCAGGTCGTGCGAGACCAGGATCAGGGCGAAGTCCAGCTCCGCGCGCAGGCGCAGGAGCAGTTCGATGATCTGGGCCTGGACCGTGACGTCCAGCGCTGTCGTCGGCTCGTCCGCCACGATCAGCTTCGGGTCCCGGGACAGGGCCATCGCGATCAGGACCCGCTGGCGCTGGCCGCCGGACAGTTCGTGCGGGTAGCTGCGGAGGGTGCGGTCGGGGTCGAGGCCCACCAGGCCCAGCAGCTCCTCGGGGGTGCGGTGGCCTCCTCGGCGTACTACCTGCTTGAGCTGGGATCGGATCGTCATCGCCGGGTTCAGGGACGACAGGGCGTCCTGGTAGATCATCGCCATCTCGTGGCCCAGCAGCTTGCGGCGTACGCGCATGGGTTCGGCGAGCAGGTTGCGCTGGTTGAAGCGGACCTGGCCGGTGACCCGGGCGCCCTTCGGTTCCAGGCCCATCACCGTCAGCGCCGTCAGTGACTTGCCGCAGCCCGACTCGCCCACCAGGCCCAGGACTTCGCCCGGGTGGACCTCGAAGCTGATGCCGTCGACGATGTTCACGCCCGAGTGGCGGGCGGCGAAACCGATCGTCAGGTTCTCAACCGCCAGTACGGGCAGCCCGGTTGGTACCGGGCGGGCCCTCGCACGCAGGCGCTCCGCCGCCTCCGTCAGGCCGGGGAGAGCCAGGACCTTGCCGGTCCCCGGCTCGGGGGCCTCCAGGGGGTCCTCCTGCTCCCGTACCTTCACGTCCCGCGCCGCCGGTGCCGCCCAGGCGTCCGACACGCCCTCGGAGAGGACGTTCAACGACAGCACCGTGATCAGCATCAGCAGGCCGGGGAACACCGTCGCCCACCAACCGCCCGTCAGGACCATGTTCTTGCCGTCCGCGATGACGCTTCCCCAGGACGGGTCCGGCGGCCGTACGCCCGCGCCGATGAACGACAGCGACGCCTCGAAGACGATCGCCTCGGCCACCTGCACCGTGCAGAAGACCAGTACCGGGGCGGCGCAGTTGATCGCCACGTGCTTCAGGACGATGTGGGGTGTTCGGGCGCCGATCACCCGTTCCGCCGTCACGTAGTCCTCGCCGTACTGGTCCAGGACGTTCGCCCGCACCACCCGCGCCACCGGTGGGGTGAACAGGAAGGCGATCGCGCAGATCAGGACCGTGATGCCGCCGCCGAAGACCGCGACGAGCACGGCGGCCAGCGCGATGCCCGGGAACGCCATCACCACGTCCAGGCAGCGCATCAGCGTCTCGTCGACCGCCTTGCGCGAGGTCGCCGCGATCGCGCCGATCAGCGCGCCCACCGTCAGGGCGAGCGCGGTGGCGCCGAGGCCGATGGCGAGGGACCAGCGGGCGCCGTAGATCAGCCGGCTCATGATGTCGCGGCCCAGGCTGTCCTGGCCCATCCAGTGCTCGGCGGAGGGGGCTCCCGTGCCGCCGATCAGGGGCTGTTGGTCCAGGGGGTCGTCGGGGGCGACGAGAGGGGCGAAGACGGCGACGAACACCACCACCGCCAGGAAGCAGACCGCGATCCGGGAGATGACCGGGAGCCGACGCCACCCGCGCAGGCGGATGCCCGGGCGGGAGAGGAGGGCGGCCAGGCGCCCCCGTTCGAACATCATGAACATCAGGCCGCACCCTTCGTTCGCGTGAACAGCTTGAACATCAGGCCGCGTCCCTCAAGCGTGGGTTGACCAGGAGATAGAGGATGTCGATGACCAGGTTCACGACCACGAAGCCGGTCGCCGTCGTCAGGACCACTCCCTGGACGACCGCCGGGTCGCCGTTCTTCACGGCGTCGATCATCAGCTTGCCCATCCCGGGGAGCGAGAAGATCGTCTCGATGACGACCGCGCCGCCGAGCAGGTAGCCGACGCGCAGGCCCAGCACCGTGAGCGGGTTGATGAGCGCGTTGCGCAGCACGTTGCGGCCCACCACCACCCTCGGTGGCAGGCCGCTGCCGATCGCCGTACGGACGTAGTCCTTGTCCAACTCCTCGACCACCGCCGTACGGACGATGCGCGTGAGCTGCGCGGCGACCGGGAGGGAGAGGGCGAAGGCCGGGAGTGTCATCGTCTTCAGCCAGCCGGTGAAGGAGTCGGCCGGGTTGATGTAGCCGCCGGTCGGGAACCAGCCCAGGTCGACGGCCAGGTACTGGATCATCAGCAGCGCCAGCCAGAAGCCGGGGGCTGCCACTCCTGTGAGCGACACGACCCGGATGATCTGGTCGGGGAGGCGGTCGCGGTAGATGGCCGCCGTGACGCCGCCCAGCAGGGACAGGACCACCGCGATGGCCAGTCCCAGGAAGGTCAGTTGGAGGGTCAGCGGCAGAGCCGTGGTGACCTGGTCGAGCACCGGCGCGCGGGTGAGCGCGCTGATGCCCATGTCGCCGTGGAGCAGGTCGCCGATGAAGTGGAAGTAGCGGACGGGGAACGGATCGAGCAGGCCGTTCTGCTCGCGGAAGTCGTGCAGTTGCTGCGGGGTCGGGTTGGCGCCCTGGAAGAACGCGGAGGCCGGGTCGACGTCCGAGAACCGCATGACGAGGAACACGAACAGCACGATGCCGAGCATCAGCGGGACGAGCAGGACGATCCTGCGCGCCAGGATTCTGGCGATGGCGACCACGTACGAACTCCCGTACAGCTAGCGGTATTTGGCGGTGGTCAGACCCGCGGTGTCCGGGCCCGCGCTGGCTAGACCCACTTGGCCTGGAGGAGGTTGATGCCCGGGTACGGCTGTGCCCTTATGCCGGCGAGCTTCTTCGGGTCCCAGGCCGTCATCAGCTCGTTGTGGACGACCGGATAGAGCACGGCCTCCTCGGCGACGATGTCGATGTAGTCCTGGATCATCGTCTTCTTCTTGTCCGGGGTGGGCTCCTGCGTCGCCCGGTCCATGTCCTTGAAGAGCTGCTTGGCCACGGCGCTGTCGGCCCAACGGGCGTAGCCCATCCAGAGGTTCTGCGGGCCGTAGTTGTAGTGCATGATCAGGTCGGCGTCGAGGCCGAACTGGTTGGGGTTCGAGGCCGCGGACACGACCTGGTAGTCCTGCTTCTGGTCCATCTTCGTGAACACCGCTGTGGTTTCCTGCGGGTTGAGGGTCGTCTCGACCCCGATCGCGTCCCACGACGCCTTGATGGTGGGCAGGCAGTCGACGATCCAGCTGACGTTCACCGAGAGGATCTCGATCTTCAGCCCGCTGACCCCGGCCTCCTTCAGGAGGGCCTTCGCCTTCTCCGGGTCGTAGTCGTAGACCGTCTTCGCGCGCCGGTAGCTCGGGTTGGCCTCGTTGAGGAAGGACGAGGACGGCTTGCCGTGGCCCTTGAGAGCCACCTCCACCATCTTCTCCGTGTCGATGGCGTAGTGCAGTGCCTGGCGGACCCGGACGTCGTCGAAGGGCTTGTGCTTGGTGTTGAACATCAGGAACAGGTTGTTCATCCCCGCCCCGCCCTGGACGTCCATCCCCCCGTTCTTGAGCTGCTGGATGTTGGCGTACGGGATGTTGTCGGCGATCTGTGCGCCGGCACTGGACCCCGAGATCTTGGCGACGCGGGGCGCGGCATCCACTATCGTCATCCAGTTCATCTTCTTGAACGCCGCTTTGCGTGGCCCGTTGTAGGCGGCGAAAGCCTCGAACGTCGTGTTCGACTTCGGGTGGTGCGCGGTCTGCCGGTACGGTCCCGAGCCGATCGCCTTTCCCTTGATCGCCTCGTCCCAGCCGCCCGGCAGGGAGAAGACGTGCTTCGGCATGATCTTCGCCAGGGTGAGCCGGGAAACCCCTTCGGGGAAGGGGAACTTCAGCACCAGCTCGACATTCTGCGCGTCGACCTTTTTCACTTCTTTCAGCCAACTGGCGAAAAACCCCTTGGCGAGTGTCTGTGTGTTCGGATCGAGGATTCGATCGAATACGAAGACCACGTCGTCGGCGGTGACCGGCTTTCCGTCGTGGAAGGTCGCCCCGGCCCGCAACGTGAACTTCCAGGAGGTGCTGCTGAGATCACCGGGGACTGCTGTGGCGAGCGCCGCGTACGGCTCGCGGGAGATCGGATCCGTGTCGAGCAGGCCCTCGTAGATGTGGTTGTTGGCGGCCATGGAGAAGGCGGAGGCCGTCTGTGTGGGGTCCCAGCTGCCGTCGTTGCCGTAGCCGATCACGGCCGTGAGCGTGCTGTTCGCGCCCCCGGTGCCACCCCCGGTGTCGTTGGTGGACTCGGGCCCGGACGAGCAGGCCGACAGGGAGGAGGAAATGGCGGCGGCGGCGCCGAGCGCGCCGGTGTACTTCAGAAACGACCGGCGGTGCGGGGCGGTCGATACAGCGGCGGTTACGTCGCGGGTCACGTCGCGCACGATTCCTCCAGCGGGGTGGGGTCCGAAAAGGTGAGGAGATACGACGTCCTACGTCATAGGGGGCAGCGCGACCATAAGAGGGGCGGTGGGGCCGGTCAAGAGATCGCACACGAATGGCGTATCTGCCAGAGGTACGACCAATGACGATATGAAATTCGACATGTTCCACCGGGGTGCAGCCGAGAGCGGCATCAAGAGCGCGGTGAATTCCCGGCAGTTGAATTTTGATATGCCTGGAGGTGGGACGTGGGATGTCCGGCGAGCGTACGATGCGCCGCATGTCTCAGGAGTCCGGGAAGCGACGCCGGCCCGAGCGGCGGGTGAGCGGCCAGGTCCAGCGCGAGGTCATGCAGTTGATCCTCGACCGCAAGCTCCGGGCGGGCGCACCGCTGCCCACCGAGGTCGAGCTGATGGAGACCCTCGGGGTCAGCCGCAACTCCGTCCGCGAGGCCCTCAAGGCGCTCCAGGCCCTCGACATCGTCGAGATCAGACATGGCTACGGGACGTACGTCGGACAGGCGTCGTTGACGCCGCTGGTTGACGGACTGACGTTCCGTACGCTCGCCCGGCCCGACGGGGACGGCGCCGCACTCGCCGAGATACTCCAGGTCAGGGAGGTGCTGGAGGACGGGCTCATCCGGCGGGTCGCGGCCGTGCTGTCCGACGCGGAGCTGGACCGGCTGGAATCGGTGGTCACCCGGATGGAGGAGGCGGGACGCTCGGGCCGGCGCTTCCCCGAACTGGACCGCGAATTCCACGAGGCCCTGTACGGCCCTCTCGGCAACGCGCTCGTGCCGCAGCTGCTCGGCGCCTTCTGGACGGTTTTCCGCCGTGTCTCGGGGGCCCGTGGCTGGCACGACGACCCGGAACCGGAGCTGACGGCCCGTAGACACCGGGACATCGTGACGGCTTTGCGTGCCCACGACGTGGAGAGCGCGCAGCGCGCGCTGGCCGTGCACTTCCGCGGGATCGAGGCGCGGGCGGCGCAGGAGTCGCGGGGGGTGGGGTGAGCGGGTGCGGTCACGCGGGTACGTGAGAGGGGGCGCCGACCCCTGTACGGCGCCCCCGTCACACACCCGTCGCGGCCCTGGCTACGGCAGCGTCTTGTTGTACCCCGCGTCGTTGTCGGAGTCGTAGACGACCTTGCCCGTGTTGTCGTACCCCTTGACGTGCGGAGCCAGGGTGACCTGCTCGTTCAGGGTGCCGGTGGCCACGAACCAGCCGTGGTCCAGGGCGGCTTCGCTGGTGCTGCCGCCGTAGGAGACGGTCACCCGGGTCACGTTGGACTCGTACCGGCCGATGGAGCCCCAGCCGAACGGCAGCTTCCAGTTGCCCTTGTCGATGGACGACTGCCGGTCGAGCTTGCCGTTGTCGTCGGACATGACCGGGCCGCCGTTGTCGAACTTCAGGCTGCCGGCACTGATGTTGACACCCTCGGCCTTGCCATCCTTGATGTTGCAGATCAGCCGGGTCAGCTGCGGCTTTGTCGTCTGTTCCTTGACGGCGACGATGTAGATGCCGTCGCCAGGGGCGTTCGAGTCGCCGGTGCTGTTCAGGGCCAGGATGATCCGGTAGTCGGCGGCGTCGCCGAGATCGGTCAGCGGAGACCTGGAGGACACGCCCTTCTGGCCCTCCATTCGCCAGGCGATGCACTTCTCCAGCCCGTCCGCGGCCTGCGCCAGCGTGATCCCGTCCAGCAGTTGCCTCGACGTCGCCGGACCGGTCGGTCCAACGGGAGCCGACTGAGCGGGAGTTGGCGATGTGCCCTGCGAGGCGCGGGTCGACGGCAGCGGTGCCGCCGTGTTCACGCTTCCGTCGCCGCCGTTCCCGTTCACCGCGTACGCCGCCACGGGCGCCGCCGCCAGTGCGACCAGGACCGCGCCGGCCGCGGCCACTCGCCGTCGCCGCTCGGTCGTGCCCTTGCGGCGGATCGCCGTGTACGGCGCCGACGAGGGCCGGATGGTGTAGGCGTCCTCCGCCATCATGTCGCGCACCTGTGCCTCGAAGTCCTTCCCGTGTTCGTTTCCCACGTGTTGTCCTGCTTCTTGCGAGTGGTCCGAAGGCCCCGGCTGCCCGAACTGCCCGGGCTTTTCCGGCTGTTCCGGCCGCTGGTTCCCGTTCACCGGATGCCTTCCCGAACGTGCGACGCGTGACTGGGCTCGGGGCGGCCCACGACCTGCGCCAGCCCCGGATACGTACGCAACTTCGCCAGCCCTTTCGACGCCTGGCTCTTGACCGTGCCCTGCGAGCAGCCGAGGGTTTCGGCGACCTCGGCCTCGGACAGGTCCTCCCAGTAGCGCAGGACCACCACCGCCCGCTGCTTGGGCGGAAGTTGGGCGAGCGCACCGAGGAGCGCGCTGCGTTCGTCGGCCCATGAGGCGGACTCGTCGCGGCCCACCACGTCGGGCGGGGCGTCGGTCAGCGCCTCCCGCACGCGCCGCTTGCGGAACCGGTCACTGTTGCAACTGACCAGCATCCGGCGGACGTACGCCTCCGGACTGTCGGTGCGTGAGACCCGCCGCCAGGAGCGGTACGCCTTCGCCAGCGCCGTCTGCGTCAGATCCTCGGCGTGGTGGGCGTCGCCGGTCAGGAGATACGCGGTGCGCACCAGATGGGACCACCGCGCTCTGACGAATTCATGGAACTGGGCCTCTTGTTCGGCCTGCATCAAGTACCTCCTCGCCCACCAGACCACCGTTTCCCCGGAATCGGTTGCCCGGGTTTCGGGACCGCGTTCGAATGTACGGATGGACGAGCAGGGGGATGCGCGGATGGACGAGCGGCTGGACCAGAGGGCCGACGGGTGCTGGGGCGAGGGAGACGCGGGCGTGCTGCGGCTGCCGTCCGGCCGCCTGATCAGGGGACGCGGCCTGCGCCACCCTCTCGACCCGACGGCACCTGTCCCCTCGTACGCCGTCTACCTCCTCGGCAGCCAACCCCCCGCGGTTTCCTGGGAGTTCCGCTGGCTCAAATGGCCCGACTTCCGCCTCCCCAAGGATCATGCGGACGCCCGCGCGGCCCTGGTCGAGGTGTGGGAACGAGCGGCCGGCGAGCGGGTGGAGGTCGCCTGCGGCGGTGGGCGAGGGCGTACGGGGACGGCGCTGGCGTGCCTCGCCGTGCTGGACGGGCTGCCGGCGGAGGAGGCGGTGGCCTACGTGCGGGCCCATTACGACCGGCATGCGGTGGAGACGCCTTGGCAGCGGCGGTATGTGCGGCGGTTCCGGTGAGGTGGAAGGTGCCGGCTCTCGGAGACCCTTCTCTCAGCCCAACGCATTCCCCAACACCCGCGCCGTCTCCGCCACCAGAGGATGGTCGGCGACGGCGTCCCGGTCCGGCTTTGTCGTCTGGACGGCCAGGATGATCGGGGTGCCGTCCGGTGTCCAGGCGATGCCCACGTTGTTGTTCGTGCCGTAGGAGCCGGCGCCCGTCTTGTCGGCGATCGTCCAGGTCGGGGGCAGGGTCAGACGGAAACGGTTGCCGCTGGTCGTGTTGGTCAGCAGCCAGTGGGTGAGGAGTTCGCGGTCCGGGCGGGTCAGTACGTCGCCGAGGACCAGGCGGGCGTATGTGCGGCCGATGGCGTACGGCGTCGTCGTGTCCGTGGTCCGCCACGGCTCCGCCGAGTTGAGCTCGGTCTCCCAGCGGTCGAGGCGGGTCGCCCGGTCGCCGAGGGAGCGGGCGAAGCGGGTGATCGCGGTGGGGCCGCCCAGTTCACGCAGGAGCAGGTTGCCTGCCGTGTTGTCGCTGAACCGGATTGCCACGTCGGCGAGTTGGGCCACCGTCATGCCCTCGGCGAGGTGTTCCTCGGTCTGTTTCGAGCCCTCGACCAGGTCGTCGGCCGTGTAGTGCACGCGCTTGGACAGGACCTCGCCGGACCGGTCCAGGTCGCGCAGTACGGCTGCCGCCGCGAGGGTCTTGAAGAGCGAGCAGACCGGGAAGCGTTCGTCGGCGCGGTGCCGGACGGTCTCCCTCGTGCCGAGGTTGTGCGCGAACACGCCTACGCGGGCGCCGTGTTGCGCCTCCAGGTCGCGCAGGCGGGCGGTGACATCGGGGTCGGTGGCCGCCGCGTGCGCGGGTGCGGCCGGTGTCAGCAGGGTCGCGGCGGTCGCGGCTCCGGTGGTGAGGAGGGTGCGGCGGGTCGGCCGGAACTTCGAGGAGGTCTTCGCTGGGTTCTTCGCGGGGTTCCTCGTGGGGGTCTTCGCGGGGCCCAAGATCTCGGATCTCCTTCGGTGGGGTTCGGATGACGATCTCCGTGGTGATCGACGTTCCCTCCTCATACCTTGGTTGCGTCGCCGTAGACCTTCGGAGGACGGCGGGGTGCTTTCGGCCTCGGCACAGTGAAGGCATGGAGAAGACCAAGAGCACGGGGATCAGCGGGGGCAGCGGGATCAGCCGGGCGCGGTTTCTGGCCGGTACGGCAGCCGCCGGGCTCACGGGGGCGCTGCTTCCGGTGGCCGGAGCGCGGGCGGCTGAGCGGCCTGCCGCCGCGACTGCCGCCCGTGGTCATGGCGGTGGCCTGACCCGCCGGGGCGTCGTCTACACCATCGTCGACGGCGAGACCCCCGTCACCGGCTACAGCGCCGCCCGTATGCGCGCCGACATCCGAACGATCCGCGACGGTCTGCACGCCGACACCGTCGAGGTCACCGGCGACGGGGTCGAGCGGCTGAACACCACCGCCTCCGAGGTCGCCGAGCGAGGCATGCACGTCTGGTTGCAGCCCACCCTCGGGGACGTTCCGGAACGGGACATCCTCGAACACCTCGCGGAGACCGGGCGGCACGCGGAGCGGCTGCGGCGGCAGGGGGCGAGTGTCGAGTTCAGCGTGGGCTGCGAGTTCTGGCTGTTCGTGCCGGACATCGTCCCCGGCGAGACCGTCCTGGACCGGATCGAGAACCTCCTCAACGGCACCGTCGACTGGGAGAAGATGCAGCGCCGGCTCGACCGGTTCACCGCGAAGGCCGCGGCCGTCGGACGGTCGGTCTTCCACGGGCGGCTGAGTTACGCCGCCGGCCAGGACGACAAGGTCGACTGGAACCTCTTCGACGTCATCGGCATCGACTACTACTCGTACTATCCCAACAAGGCTGATTACGTAAGGGAGTTGCGGCGCTTCCTGCGTTGGGGCAAGCCGCTCGCCATCACCGAGTTCGGCACCTGTACGTACGAGGGGGCGCCCCAGGGGGGGGGCGGCATGGGCTGGAACGTCGTCGACTACGACAAGGTCCCGCAGGAGATCAAGGGCGACCTCGTACGCAGCGAGCGCGCACAAGCCGCCTATCTCGTCGACCTGTTGGACGTCTTCGAGTCGATGGGGCTGTACGCGGCGATGGCCTTCGAGTTCGGGACCGCCGACGCCGAACACCGTGCCGACAATCCGCGCTTCGACATCGACATGGCGAGCTATGGCATCAACAAGGCCGTCAAGGACCGTCCTGGCGACCCGAGTTCACCGTGGCACTGGGAGCGGAAGGAGGCGTTCCGTGCGCTGGCCCGGCGGTATGCGTGCAGGTAGGTAGGAGCGGGCTGTTGTGCGGGCGGCCTCGACGATCTCCGTCCGACGTTCGACGTCAGACATCCCGCCGCCCCACCACGCACACCGTGACAGCCACGGCCACGGCGGACCAGGCGCCGTACACACACCACGCCTCGGTGATCGTCACCGGGTACCTGCCCAGGTCGTAGTCCCGGTCAGGGTTGAGGATCAGCCGGTCCCAGGCGGTCAGCGGCATGGCGTTGCCGATCTCCACGACCCAGCGGTACTGCTCCCCACCGAAGAGCTGCGGTACCAGAAGCAGCAGGGCGATGACCGTCACGACCGCGCCCGCCGTGTGCCGGACCAGGGCGCCCACCGCCATGCCGATGAGTGCGCACAACGGCACCAGCAGCGCGGACGCCGTGACGGCGCGCAGAGCCCCCGGGTCGGCGAGGGACATGCCGTGGTGATCGCGCAGGATCGCCTGCGTCACACCGAAGGAGCCGCCCGAGACGGCCACTCCGAGGACGAGTGTCACCGCGCCGACGACGGTGGCCTTGGCGGCGACGACCGCGCGGCGGTCGGGCACAGCGGCGAATGTCGTCCGGATCAGACCGCTGGTGTACTCACCGAAGATCACACTCGCGCCGAGCGCCGCCACGATGATCATCAACAAGGCCCAGGCCGGGGACACGTACGCGGCACCCAGCGGGTCGTAGACCATCTGCGGCAGCGCAGGCCTTCCGCCGGGCGGCACTGGCGGCAGCCCCGGCTGGTGGGCGAGTCGGTCGGCATTGACCCTGGCGGCGTTCACACAGATCCCCAGGGTGGCCAGCGCACCCGCCGCCAGCACGAGGGCGGTGGAGCGCAGCGACCAGAATTTGATCCACTCGGCGGCGACCAGGTGCCGGAAGCGGGCGGTGGGAGCGGCCGACGGCCGGTAGGGGAGGCCCGCAGGGTCAGCCGTTGGGGTGTCGGTGGTGATGTCGGTGCTCATCGGGCGGCTCCGGCAGAGGTCGTCGGGGTGGCGGCTCCTGCGGCGAACTCGACGCTCTCGGCCGTGAGTTCCATGAACGCGTCCTCCAGGGAAGCCGATTTCGGGCTGAGCTCGTGCAGCCGCACACCGTGGGCGAAGGCAAGCTCGCCGATGCGCTCGGCGGGCAGACCGGTCACGGTGTACGAGCCGTCCGGCTCCGTCCGTACCGCCGCGCCCTCGCCCGCCAGCAGCGGCCCAAGGGCGTCGGGGGTGCGGACGGACACATGGAGGCCCGTCGCGCGGGCCGCGAAGTCCTTGAGGCTCTCCGCCGCGATCAGTCTGCCGCGGCCGATGACGATCAGGTCCTCGGCGGTCTGTTCCATCTCCCCCATCAGATGGCTGGACACCAGCACCGTGCGCCCCTCGCCGGCCAGCCGCCGGAACAGCCTTCGCACCCACAACACCCCTTCTGGGTCAAGCCCGTTGAGAGGTTCGTCGAAGAGGAGCACCGGCGGATCGCCGAGCAGCGCCGCCGCGATGCCCAGGCGCTGTCTCATCCCCAGCGAGAATCCGCCGATCCGTCGCCTCGCCGCCTCGGACAGGCCCACCTCGGCCAGCACTTCGGCCACCCGCCGCCGGGGCAGTCCGTTGCCGACGGCCAGTGAGGTCAGCTGGGCGCGGGCAGTGCGCCCGTCGTGCACGTCGTGGGCGTCCAGCAGCGCGCCGATGTGCCGCAGACCCCGGGCGCGCTCGGCGAACGGCCGGCCGTCGACGGTGACGGCACCGCCGGTTGGGGTGTTCAGCCCGAGCATCAGCCGCAGGGTCGTGGACTTGCCTGCGCCGTTCGGGCCGAGGAAGCCCGTGACGTGCCCCGGACGGACGGTGAAGGAGAGATGGTCTACGGCGGTCGTCGTCCCGTAGCGCTTCGTCAGTTCTTCGACTTCAATCACGACAACACCGTCCCGCCGTACGGACTGTCCGGGCATCGGCCCTCGGCCGACACTCCAACTCGCCCGCTGTCGACTAAGGTTGTACGTCCTTGGGCCGATGACCACCGTCAACAGCCGCCCTACGATCGGCACATGTCCGCCACTCCGCCCCCGCCCCTCCTCAAGCGCGTCCCGCCGGGTGCCTGGACGGCGTTCGCCTGGTGTGCGGGCACGGCGTTCACGTACCTCACGCGTGTCCGGCTGCCCGGTGAGGTGGAGCCCGATCACTGGCCGGCCGCACAGCTCTACCGCTGGGACGGCCTGGCGTTCCTGGTCCTGGCCACCGCCCTGGCGTTGATCGCCGCCGCACTCTTGTCCCGCCGCCCGCTGACGGCCGTGTGCTTGATGCTGACGGCCGCTGTCTGCGAGACGAGCACGCTGGGCGTGGGGGAGATCCCGATGGCCCAGTTCCTGGCCGTGCAGACCGCCGTGTACTTCGTCGCCGCCGGTGGCCCCCGCCGTACCGGGGCCATGGCCGTCTCCCTCTCGCTCGCTCTGCTCGTGTTCTATTTGGCCGTACGGATCCTGATGGGCTGGAATGTCGGCACCTCGGCCGAACTGGCCGTCGCCCTGGTGACGTTGATCGCCTGGCTGCTCGGGGACGCGGCGCACCGCAGCCAGGCGCACGCCCAACAGCTCGCCGCCCGCACCGCAGAGCAGGCCGTCACCGCCGAACGTCTGCGCATAGCAAGGGAGATGCACGACACGGTCGCCCACAGCATCGGCATCATTGCGCTCCAGGCGGGCGCGGCGGCCCGGGTGGCGGCTACCCGTCCCGAGGCCGCGCGGGAGGCGATGTCGGCGGTCGAGCACGAGGGCCGGGAGACTCTGGCGGGCCTGCGCCGAATGCTGGTCGCGCTGCGGCACGCGGAGGAGCACGGAACCGGCCAACGGGAGCCCGTGGCAGCCGGGTTGGCGGACATCGAGCGGCTCGCCGCCGTGACGAGCGCCGCCGGTGTGCGCGTACATCTGCACTGGGTGGGGGAACGGCGCGAACTGCCCCCGGACGTCGACCTGTCGGCGTTCCGAATCGTGCAGGAGTCGGTGACCAACGTCGTACGCCATGCCGGTGCCCTGTCCTGCCGGGTCACCCTTGACTACCGGGCCGACGACGCCCTGGTCATCGAGGTCACCGACGACGGGCGGGGCCGGGGGAGCGCCACCGACACCGGGTTCGGAGTGGCCGGGATGCGGGAACGAGTCGCCCTGCTGGACGGGGAGTTCGCGGCCGGACCGCGTCGAGAGGGCGGCTTCCGGGTGGCCGCGCGGCTGCCGATCCCCCTCCCGATCCCGCTACCGGCGGTGGCCCGATGACGGCGGCGACGACGGTCCGGGTGCTGCTCGCCGACGACCAGCAGCTGATCCGTACCGCACTCAGCATGGTGATCGCCGACCTGCCGGACATCGAGGTGGTGGGTGAGGCCGCCGACGGGGCGGAGGCGGTCGCCCTCGTCGGCCGACTCGCCCCGGACGTCGTCGTGATGGACCTGCGCATGCCGGGCATGGACGGCATCGAGGCGACCCGCCGCATCACCCGGGGGACGGGGACGGAAGGCACCCGAATAGTCGTCCTCACCACCTTCGACGACGACGATCACGTCTACGGGGCGCTGCGCGCGGGTGCGTCCGGGTTTCTGGTCAAGGACATGGCCCTGGACGACATCCTCGCGGCGATCCGGATCGTGGCCGCCGGGGACGCCCTGATCGCCCCCAGTGTGACCCGGCGGCTGATCCAGGACTTCGCGGCCCACCCCCGACAACACGTCCGGCAAAGGGAGTTGACGGCGATCACCGACCGCGAGCACGAGGTGCTCACGCTCGTCGGCAGCGGCCTGTCCAACACGGAGATCGCCGCCGAACTGTGCATCAGCGTGGCGACGGCGAAGACGTACATCACCCGTCTGCTCGCCAAGCTGGACGCCCGCGACCGCGTCCAGCTGGTGATCATCGCCTACGAGGCGGGCCTGGTGTCCGCCACCGAGCGCAGGTAGGCGCCCAGCCGGGCTATCGCGGAGGGATTGCGCGGGCTCTCGACGAGGTCCACGTAGTCGAGGACGAAGATGCGCTTGTGCTTGACGGCGGAGACGTTCTTCAACGGGGCGTACGACAACAGGAACTTGCGCTTCTGCTCCGCGCTGACGTCTCCGTAGTTGCAGATCACGATGACGTCGGGGTCGCGCTCGACCACCGTTTCCCAGCCCACCGTCGTCCAGGAGTCGTCGAGGTCGTTCATGACGTTGACGCCGCCGGCCTTGCTGATGACCTCCTCGGGCGCGGCATACCGCCCGGAGGTGAAGGGCGCGTCCGTGCCGCTGTCGTAGAGGAACACCTTCGGACGCGCGCTCCCGGTCGGGGCCTTCGCCGCCACCGCCGCGACCTGCTTCTTGAAGCCCGCGATCAGGGTGGCCGCGCGCTGCTCGACACCGAAGAGCCTTCCGAGGTTGGTGAGGTCGGTGTAGAGGGCGTCCAGGGGCGGCATGATGCCGCGCGAGGTATTCGTACGGCCGTTGCGGCAGGACTCGGTGAGGACGTACGAGGGGATGCCGAGCTTCTTCAGCGCGTCCGGGGTGAAGCCGTTGTCGTCGCGGAAGCCGTAGTTCCAGCCGGCGAAGACCCAGTCGCCGCGGGCGTCGAGGACGTTCTCCTTGGTGAGCTGCTGCTTGGACAGCCACTTCACCTTGCCGTAGCCGTCCTTCCAGGGCACGCCGGTCAGATCACCCTTGTCGTCGGGCATCGCGAACCCGGCCATCCGGTCCTCCAGACCGAGCGCGAACATCAGCTCGGTGATCCCGACGTCGTTCGTGACGACCCGCTCGGGAACCTTCTCGTAGGTCACCTTCTGACCGCAGTTGGTGAGGGTGACGGCAGCGGACGACGCCTGCGCCGAAGGCTTCTCGACGCTGGCACCGCACCCGGTGACGAGCACGGACATGAGCACGGACATGAGCACGGGGGAGACAACTGGCTTGCACATGGGGGAAGTTCCTCAGGTTTTCGGGTTCTCGGGCTCTTCGGTTCTTGGGCTCTCGGGTTCTCTGGTTCTCAGGGCTGCTTGGGGAGCAGGTCGAAGAGCAGCTGTACGGCGCCCGTCTCCGGATGCCTGACGGGATGGGCGCGCACCCCGAACACCTCGGACAGCAGTGCGGCTTGGAGCACCTCGTGCGGCGGGCCCGACGCGACGACCCGGCCCCCGGCGATGACGTACAGCAGATCGCAGTGGGCGGCGGCGAGATTGAGGTCGTGCAGGGCGGCCAGTGCGGTCAGGCCGCTGGAGCGGACCAGGGAAAGGACGTCCAACTGGTGGGCGATGTCCAGGTGGTTGGTGGGTTCGTCGAGGACGAGGACCCGGGGCTGCTGGGCCAACGCCCGTGCGATGAGCACGCGTTGCTTCTCGCCGCCGGACAGGGCGAGGAATCCGCGGTCGGCCAGGTGCGTGACGCCGGTCCGCTCCAGGGCGGCGGCGCAGATGTCCCGGTCCCCGGCCGCCGTACGCCCCTGATGCGGCAGCCGTCCCATCGCCACCACCTCGGCGACGGTGAAGTCGAACTCGGCGGACGACTCCTGGGGCAGCGCGGCGAGCACCCGGGCGGCGGCCCGGGGCTCCATGCCGTGCACGTCGACGTCGTCCAGCCGCACCGCACCCCCCGTCGGCCGCAGCGCCCGGTACACGCACCGCAACAGGGTGGACTTTCCGCTCCCGTTGGGCCCGACGAGCCCGACGAAGGACCCGCTGTCCACCCGCATCGTGAGGTCCTCGACGAGCCGGACCGCCCCCACGTCGACCGACACACCCTCCACATCGAGCCGCATGCCCTCACCGCCCCCCGAACGCGTAGCCGCCGCGCCGCATCAGCAGCAGGAACGCCGGTACGCCGACCACGGCGGTGATCACCCCGACGGGCAGCTCGGCAGGTGCGAGGAGCAGTCGGGACAGTACGTCGGCCCACACCAGCAGCACGGCCCCGACGAGCGGCGCGACCGCCAGCACCCGCCGGTGATCGGCGCCCACGAGCATCCGTACGACATGCGGGACCATGAGCCCGACGAAGCCGATGGCCCCGCTGACGGCGACGACGGTGCCGGTCACGGCGGCGGTCACGAGGAACAACTCCCGCCGTAGCCTCGCGGGTTGGACCCCGAGGGCGGCGGCGGTCTCGTCGCCCATGGCGAGCGCGTTGAGGGACTCGGCGCGCCGGGCGAGCCACGCCCACCCAACGAGGACGGTAACGGCGGCGATCGGCACCTGCGCCCAGGTGGCCCCGCCCAGACTCCCGAGCAGCCACATCATCGCCGAGCGCGCCGCCTCGCCCCGGGCGGCCCCGAACACCATCACGGTGGTGACGGCCTCGAAGCCGTAGGCCAGCGCGGTCCCGGTGAGGATCAGCCGCAGCGGGGTGAGCCCATGAGCGGCGGACTGGGCAACGGCGTACACCAGCACCATGGCGGCGAGCGCGGAGACGAAGGCCGACACGGACAGCGCCCACACCCCCAGCCCGGCGAACGCCCCCAGCAGAATCACGGCGTTGGCCCCCACGGCAGCACCGGACGAGATCCCGAGGACGAACGGATCGGCGAGCGCGTTGCGCACCATGGCCTGCACGGCCACCCCGACGGCCGCGAGCCCCGCCCCGACCACGGCGGCGAGCACCACCCGGGGCAGCCGCAACTCCCAGACAATGGTGTACGCGGCCACGTCACCGGCGCGGATGGTGCCCCCGGTGACCCCGTCCCGGAGGAACCGGAGCACCTGGCCCCAACCGATCCCGGAGGCGCCCAGCCCGACGCCGCACAGCAGGGAGAGGAACAACAGCAGGATCAGCCCAACGGCCAGCGGCAGGACGGGTATTCGGCGCACGGTCGGCGATCCTTCGCCTCGGCTCGCAGTCCGCGGCGAGCAGTCACAGGGGCATGCGCACCGTGGGTGATCGGGCTCGCACGCCGAAGTCCTGGCCGAAGAGCCGAACAGCTGGACAGCCGAGTGGCCGAACAGCCGAGTGGCCGGACAGGGGGCGTGCATACCGTTGCGGGTCAGCGCCGGAGTCTCACCGGACTTCCCCCATGGGACGCGCCGCGAGCGTAGCAAACGCGTCGGACCGGTCATTTCGGGGCTGCCGGTTGCGGACGGCCGAAGAAATTCGGGTGATCGGACGGTTTGGGCCACAACCGTTCGAGTCGGCCGACCGTCTCTGATGAGCGTGAACGCGAACGTGAGCATGGACATGCGCATGGGCATGGGCATGGAGGCGAGACCGGCCGAGAGTCCTGGTCTGCGGCTCGACATCCAGGGACTGCGTGCCGTGGCCGTGTCGCTCGTGGTCCTCGGGCATGCGGGCGTGGGCGGGTTCGGCGGCGGCTATGTCGGCGTCGATGTCTTCTTCGTCATGTCGGGATTCCTCATCACCTCATTGCTGGTGAGGGAGTTGGCCCTCGGCAACGGACTGTCGATCCGCAGGTTCTATGCCCGCCGCGTCCTCCGTCTCCTCCCCGCGTCGACGCTCGTCGTCGTGGCCGCCCTCGCCGGTTCCTGGCTGTTCCTGTCGAGGGCCCGTTTCGAGGAGTACGCCGGGGACGCGCTGAGCAGCGCGTTCTACGCGGTGAACCTTCGGCTGGCGGCGGGTGGCACGGACTACTTGGCGGAGGGGAGCCCACCGTCCCCCTTCCAGCACTTCTGGTCGCTGGCGGTGGAGGAACAGTTCTATCTGCTCTGGCCGCTGCTCCTCCTGCTGAGTTGGCGGCTCGCGCGCCGACGGCGCGGACTTCTGGCGGTGCCGCTCGCCGTGCTCTGCCTGCTGTCGTTCGGGCTGAGTGTCGCCGTCACGGAGTACGCACCGGCCTGGGCGTACTTCGGTTCGCACACCCGGTTCTGGGAACTGGGTGCGGGCGCGCTGTCGGCCCTGTCCGCCGAGCGACTTCGCAGCATGCCGCCCAGGTTGGCGGCACCGATGACCTGGACGGGCCTGGCCTGCATAGCCGTCTCGGCTGCCCTCTACGACAACGACACCCCGTTCCCCGGGTATTGCGCGCTCCTGCCGGTGCTCGGGTCGGTCCTCGTCCTGGCCGGCGGCTGCGCACCCTCTCGGCACGGCGCCCAACTCCTCCTGTCCAGGCGGCCGTTGGTCTGGCTGGGCGGTCTGTCGTACGGCTGGTACCTGTGGCACTGGCCGTTGCTGCTGATAGGCCCCGCGGCGCTGGGCAGGCTCCCGGGGACGTCCGGTGTCCGGCTCGCGCTGCTGCTCTGCGCGGTCGCCCTGTTCCTGGCCTGGGCGACCCTGCGACTGGTGGAGAACCCGGTCCGGTTCCACACGGCGTTCCGTGGTCGCCCGGGGCGCGCGCTACGGCTCGGGGCGGGCTTGTCGGTGGGCGTGGCACTGATCGCCGTAGCGGCGTACGTGTTCCCGCCCGCGATCGACTCGGGCCGACCCGCGCCTTCGCTGAGGGAGGCGATGGCCACCGCACCGGACCCCCAACTACGGCTGCGCCGACTCCTGGAAACGGCGCCGACCAGCCTGCCCAGCAACCTCGCCCCACCCCTCCCCGAGATCAAGCCGGCGAGGTCGGCGGTCTACCGGGACGGCTGCCATGTGGCGTACGACAGCACGAGCGCCCCGCCGTGCGAGTACGGGGACCCGGCCTCGGACAAGGTCGTCGTCCTCTTCGGCGACTCCCACGCGGCCCAGTGGTTCCCGGCGCTCAACCGTCTTGCCGGGGAGCGTGGTTGGAAGCTGGTGTCGCTGACGAAGGCGTCGTGCAAGGCGGCCGAGGTCACCTTGCGTCGCTTTGGCGGGCCATACACGGCCTGCGACACCTGGCGGGCCCGCGCGATCACGAGGATCGTGGCGCTGCGTCCGGACCTGGTGATCGTCTCGTCCTCGGACGCGGGCGACCCCATGTATCCGGAGCCCGATCTCGTCCAGCAGTGGACGGACGGGTTCCGTGCGACGTACGACGCGCTCGGTGCGTCGGGCGCGAGGGTCGTCGCCTTGCTCGACACGCCCTGGCCGCGGTCGGACGCTGTCGACTGCGCCGCGATGTACTCCCTCCGCCTGGACCGTTGCGCGAGCCGTCTGCCGGAGGCCATCCGGGACCCGTCTCGTCGGACGGCGACGACGGACGCGGCGAGGTCGTCCGGTGCGACGCTGATCGACCCCACCCCGTGGCTGTGCACGAGCGGGGGCAACTGCCCTGTCCTGGTGGGCGATACGGTCGTCTACCGCGACGACAGCCACGTCGCCGACGCGTACGCGGAGGCGATCGCTCCTGTTCTGGGCGACCGGCTCACCGAGGTGCTGAGGTCCGAGGTGCTGAGGTCTGACTGATCCGTTCGCCCCCGCCGCCCGTACCCGCCCCCACCCGTCCCGTCCTCGGGGGCGCCGACCCCGAACCCCCGCTCCTCAAGCGCGGAGAGGCTGAACATCCAGCACGTCCGGCGTTTGAGGACGAGGGCCCGTCCAGGGCGTAGCGGGGCGGGAAATCGGGCGCTCACGGAACGCCCGTACCTCCTCGGCAGAGCCGAGTCAGACCGTCGGCCACCCCGGCACCGTCGGCAGCACCCGCGCGGCGACCCGGAGCAGTGCCGTGCCGTCGGGGGGCAGGTCGTCCTGGCGCCAGATGGAGATCTCGTACGTACCGCCGCCGTCCTTGGGGTCCTTGGCGACCATGAGGTTGCGTGAGACGCCCCCGGGGCCGGTGGAGCCCTTTCCGTCCTTGAAGACGATGCCGAGGGTCCGGCCCGAGTAGAGGAACGCCCTGTGGCCCAGGACCGTTTTCGGCTCTCCCGTTATGGACAGGAACTCGGAGTCGACGATGTCGGAGACCGAGATGTCCTCGGACTCCGTGAGCTTCACCGAGTAGCCCTCCAGTTGGACGGTGGCCTCGGGGTCGGTCGACATGACGTCGCGCTTGTCGCTGGACGTGGCTTCGTTGCTGGTGGCGCTCCACACGCGGTCGTCGGGCGTGCCGAGGAGCGTCGGCAGGTCCGGGCGGTTGAGCGCCTCGCACAGTTGCACACCGGAGACGGGCTTCGACAGCGGTACGTCGTCGTCCGAGCGGGAACACGAGGCGGGTGGGCTGTCCTTGGGGTCGGGCTGGTTCTTCGCGATCACCCAGAAGCCCACCGCGAGACATGCGACCACTATCAGTGCCGATATGACCTGCGCGCCCTCGTTCATGCCCTTCTCGGACCTGGCCGGACCAGCCGGTCCAGCGGCTCCTGTCACCGGTCCAGTCGGTCCAGTGGCTCCTGCCGATCCGGCTGAACTGGTCGATTCAGCGGATTCAGCGGATTCACCCGATCCTGCCGGTTCGGCGGATCTGGGTACGTCGATGTCGTTGGTCATGTCCCCCACCGCGGATGTTCCCCCACCCCTCGCGTCGCGCCCGATGCGCGCGCCGGGGGAGCCTAACCGCGCGATCTCTGCTTTCGGAAGCTCCGGAGCCGTTCCCACGGCTGAAAAGTGATCTCTGCAGGACGAATCCCCAGCTGGACATGGGCATTTCAAGCCGTTGTTTTGGCATTCTCATGACAAAGCAAGGCACCCAGTGCCACGCTGCTGCCGAAGTTCACCATTCCTTCACACCCGCATCATGCGGGGCATCCCCCACTCACCCCCCACCTCCTTGCACCCGCCTGCCGTGCAGCGCTCCGGACCGGCCTCATCCCGTCGGTCCGCCCCCACGTCGGTCCCCACCACGGGCCGACCGTCGCACAGAAGGAGAACCCGTTGCCCCGGCGACACCGCCCCATCCTCCGGCGCAGACGCGCCACCGCCGCCCTCGCGATGACGACCATCGGGACCCTGCTCGCGCTGGGAGCTCCCGCCGGCACCGCGACCGCGGCCCCGACCCCGGCCGACCCGGGCCCGGCCAAGATCAGCGCCGAGCCTCGCGCAGGAGCCGCAGCCGTGCCCCTGTCGGCGGCCCGCCGCGCCTCACTGATCAAGAGCGCGCAGACCGCGTCCGGCGCCACGGCCCGTCAACTCGCCCTCGGCGCCCAGGAGAAGCTCGTCGTCAAGGACGTCGTCCAGGACGCCGACGGCACCACCCACACCCGCTACGAACGCACCTACGCCGGACTGCCCGTCCTCGGTGGCGACCTGGTCGTTCACCTCAAGAGCAACCGCACCACCGTTTCCAAGGCGAGCGGGGCGACCCTCGCGCTGCCGTCCCTCACCCCGAAGCTCTCCGCGGCCAACGCCACCGGCAAGGCTCTCGCGGCGGCGAAGGGTGCCGACGTCACCGGCGCCGAGGCCGAGCGCGCGGCCCGCCTCGTCGTCTGGGCCGGCGCCGCCAAGCCCGTCCTGGCCTGGGAGACAGTGGTCGAGGGTGTCCAGCCGGACGGCACGCCCAGTGAACTGCAGGTGGTCACCGACGCCGGTACGGGCAAGCAGATCCTTGCTGCCGAGAAGGTGCACACCGGCGAAGGCACCGGCCAGTACGTCGGCACGGTTCCCCTCGGCAGCACCCTCTCGGGATCGACGTACCAGCTCACCGACGGCGCCCGCGCCGGGCACAAGACGTACGACCTGAACCAGGGCACCTCCGGCACCGGCACCCTCTTCACAGACGACAACGATGTCTGGGGCAACGGTCTGCCGTCCAACCGCCAGACGGCCGGTGTCGACGTGGCCTTCGGCGCAGCGGCAACCTGGGACTACTACAAGGACGTCTACGGCCGCAACGGCATCCGCAACGACGGTGTCGCCGCCTACAGCCGGGCCCACTACGGCAGCAGCTACGTCAACGCCTTCTGGCAGGACAGCTGCTTCTGCATGACCTACGGCGACGGCTCAGGCAACACGCACCCGCTGACCTCCCTCGACGTGGCCGCCCACGAGATGAGCCACGGTGTCACCGCCGCCACCGCCAACCTGACCTACTCGGGCGAGTCCGGCGGTCTCAACGAGGCGACCTCCGACATCTTCGCCGCGGCCGTCGAGTTCCACGCGAACCTCGCCGCCGACCCCGGTGACTACCTCGTCGGCGAGAAGATCGACATCAACGGCAACGGCACTCCGCTGCGTTACATGGACAAGCCCTCCAAGGACGGTTCCTCCCGCGACAGTTGGAGCTCCACCCTGGGCAGTGTCGACGTCCACTACTCCTCGGGCCCCGCGAACCACTTCTTCTACCTGCTCTCCGAGGGCAGCGGCGCCAAGACCGTCAACGGCGTCGCCTACGACAGCCCGACCTACGACGGCCAGGCCGTCACCGGCATCGGCATCGAGAACGCCGCCGCCGTCTGGTACCGGGCGCTGACGACATACATGACCTCGTCGACCAACTACGCGGGCGCCCGCACCGCCACCCTCCAGGCGGCCGGTGACCTGTTCGGCGCCTACAGCCCCACCTACCTCGCTGTCGCCGACGCCTGGGCCGCCATCAACGTCGGCAGCCGGATAGCCCTCGGCGTCAACGTCGCCCCGGTCGCCGACCAGACCAGCGGCGTCGGCCAGGCGGTCAGCCTCCAGGTGGACGCGTACACCACCAACTCCGGTGCGGGCCTGACCTATGAGGCCACCGGCCTGCCCGACGGTCTGACCCTCAGCGCGAGCGGCCTGATCTCCGGGACGCCGACCACCGTCGGCACCAGCGATGTCGCCGTCACGGTCACGGACAGCACGGGCGCGTCCGTCACGGACACCTTCACCTGGCGGGTCGCGTACATCTACGCCACGACCACCCGCGTCGACATCCCCGACAACGGTGCCGCCGTGGAGTCCCCGATCACCATCGCGGCCCGCGACGGCAACGCCTCCGCCACCACCTCGGTCTACGTCAACATCGTCCACACCTACCGCGGTGACCTGACCGTCGACCTGGTCGGCCCCAACGGCACCGTCTACTCGCTCCTCAACCGCACCGGCGGCTCCGCCGACAACGTCGACCAGACCTTCACGGTCAACGCCTCGGCCCAGCCCGTCAACGGCACGTGGAAGCTGCGCGTGCAGGACCGGGCGTCGATCGACGTCGGGTACATCCAGAGCTGGCAGCTCACTCCCTGACCCCACCGACAAGCAGTACGGGCCCGTCCGAGACCTTGCTGTCCCGGACGGGTTCTTTTGCCGGTGCCTGATGTCCCGCATCTCGCGAAACACCCTGCGTGGAACGGCAGTCGACGCCTCACGGGCATCACTTTTCCGGAGGCGCCGCTACCCGTGGCCGTGCCCTCCCCGCCGCAGTACGTTCCCCGCAGCGCGCCTGCCCTTCCTTCGGCGGACGGGGTCGGGGGACCGACACGGCCGGCGCGAGGGAGGCGAACATGTCTGTTCAGTGGCAGGAAAACCCGTACACGTTCTATGGCAAACAGTCGTTATCGCACACCGCACGCAGGCAGGCGCCGGGCTCGATGGAGTGCTGGGCGTACTGTCTGGGCGCGGTGGCGGGGATGGACTGGAGCTCGACCGCCCAGTTCTCCGCTCTCGACGACATGATCAAGGGGCAGGACACCGCGCAGACCTACGAGCTGGTGGAGTCGATCAACAAGGCGAACGGGGTCCCGCTGCTGCGCAGGACCGGCCGCTGGTACTCGCCGGAGTGGAACCCCGACCAGCTCAAGGAGTACTTCCCCGCCGCCGTCGCCATCGTCGGCCACTTCGTGGTCGCGCTGGCCATAGGAAAGGCGCCGCAGCGCCCCGATGTGGTCCGCTACTGGGACCCGGCGGACGCACAGATCCACACGGTGGAAGTGGAGGCGTTCAAGCAGCAGTTCGAACCCGAGTTCAGCATCGCGAAGGCGGTGTAGGGGAGCCGCGCCCGGGCGGGAGCGGCTCGGTCAACCCACAGCCCTGACGAACTCCCCCCAGGCGCCCGCCCCGACAAGCACCACGGGCCCGTCCGAGACCTTGCTGTCTCGGACGGGCACGACGCCGGGGACTCCGTCGGCTACCTCGACGCAGTCCCCGCCTTCGCCGTTGCTGTAGGTGCTCTTGCGCCAGCGGGCGGCGCCGATGAAGTCGTGCGCTACCTCTACGCATTCGCCGCCCTCGCCGTTGCTGTAACTGCTCTTGCGCCAGCGGGCGTTGGTCAGGTCGTACTCGCGCATCGTCTGTAGTCCTCAGCGGCCGATTCGATCAGGGCGAGGGACGCCTCCGGGGAGAGTGCGGCGCCCCTTAGCAGATCGTATGCGCGCTGTGCCCGCTTCACCACTGCCGGATCGTCAAGCAGATGACCCGAAAACGAGGTCTCTGTATAGAGGGTCGGCGGTGCGTCATCGAACTCCATGAGCTGCACCATCCCGCCCATGGAGGCGAAGGCTCCCGCCGAGTACGGGACCACGGTCACCCAGGCTTTCCGCTCGCGGGCGAGGACCGCGATGTGCTCCAGTTGCTCGGCCATGGCCGCCGGCCCGCCGACCGGCGTGCGCAGGGTGTTCTCGTGCAGGATCGCCCAATACTCGGGCCTTGTAGCGTCCTTGAGGATGCGCGACCGCTCCAGCCGAGCGCCCACCTTTTCGTCCACGTAGTCGTCCGTGACGAACGGGTTGGCCGCGAGCGTGACCGCCCGAGCGTAGGCGGCCGTCTGGAGCAGGCCCGGGATCACGGTCGGCGCGAACTGGCAGATCTTCGTCGCCGTCCGCTCAAGCTCCACAACCGCCGCGAAGTAATCCGCGTACCGCTTGTCGTCGATGAGCTTGCGCCAGGTGCGCTCGAAAAAACCTGCGGTTTGTAGTACCTCGTCAATCCGTACCGCAACATCCAACTGCGGCTTCCGAATTGCCTGTTCGAACTGCCCGATGTAGCCCCCGGAGACGAAGACCATCGCCCCCAACTCCACTTGCGTTAACCCCGCCTCCTCCCGCCGCCGCTTCAACTCCGTCCCGAAGAACTCCCACGCCGCCTGTCGCTGTGACCCATGTGAACCATTGGCCATAACCGAACCGAACCCCCTTCGACTGCACCGCCGTTGCTGCGCCCAGAGCCTTCCGAGTGTAGGCACAGCACGTCATCGTAGAAGTGCGAAGAGTGAAACTCGATTGATCAGGGGAGCACGGTGGCGGCACGAAAGACGGCACGACAGACGGCACACTCGACGGCCTGCGTCGAAGAAGCGGAGGAAATTGTGAAGGAATTGCGGATGGCGTTGAAAAGCGCCGGGATTACTCTGCCGTCGCTCCGATTGGACGCGGCGAGTGTGGCCCGGGAAGCGCCCTGTCCGCTCATCGAATTGGGGCGCTGCAACGTCGAGACGGCGGCCCGGATCGCGGCGGCGCTGCGATGAACGACGTGCGGCCGGCGAAGTCGGGAAGGCCGGGGCGGCCGGAGATCGGGGCGTACGTCGTGGACACCCGCACCGCGAAGGTGGGGATCGTCATGGGGCACGAGGGCCCCTACGTCCAGCTCAGGTCGTACGGCGGCGGCCGGGAGTGGGACGCGGCCCCGGACGCCCTCCGGCCCGCCACCCCGGCGGAACGCCTCAGCGCGGCCACGGCGTACGCGAACGCCCGCAGTCGGGGCGAGGTTCCTTGAGGGTCCCCGGCGGTGAGGCCGGTCACCCCGTTCCGTACGCGACAATGGCCCCATGAGCCTGTTCCGTGACGACGGCGTCGTGCTGCGTACCCAGAAGCTGGGTGAGGCCGACCGGATCATCACGCTGCTCACGCGCGGTCACGGGCGGGTGCGGGCCGTGGCTCGGGGGGTGCGGCGGACCAAGTCCAAGTTCGGGGCCCGGCTCGAACCGTTCTCCCACGTCGACGTGCAGTTCTTCTCGCGGGGGAGCGACCTGGTCGGGCGTGGGCTGCCACTCTGCACGCAGAGCGAGACCATCGCTCCGTACGGTGGCGGCATCGTCACCGACTACGCCCGATACACCGCCGGGACGGCCATGCTGGAGACGGCGGAACGGTTCACCGACCACGAGGGCGAGCCCGCCGTACAGCAGTATTTGTTGCTGGTCGGCGCGCTGCGCACCCTCGCCCGTGCCGAGCACGAGCCCCACCTCATCCTCGACGCGTTCCTCCTGCGCTCCCTCGCCGTCAACGGCTACGCGCCCACCTTCAGTGACTGCGCGCGGTGCGGGATGGCCGGCCCGAACCGGTTCTTCTCGGTGTCCGCCGGAGGCTCCGTCTGCGTCGACTGCCGGGTGGCCGGCAGCGTCGTACCCTCTCCCCAGGCCCTCGAACTGCTCGGCGCGCTGCTGACGGGCGACTGGGAGACCGCGGACGCGTGTGAGCCGCGTCACGTCAGGGAGGGGAGCGGGCTGGTGTCCGCCTACCTGCACTGGCACCTGGAGCGCGGGCTGCGCTCGCTGCGCTATGTAGAGAAGAACTAGAAGCAAGCCGAGCCGTACGCCGTACGGACAACACGGCAGAAGCAACAAGGAGACGAGAAGCGCATGGCCGTACGCGGAATCCTGGGGAGCCGGCGCCGCGAGTACAAGACACCGGAACCGCACCCCTCGGGCGCCACCGCGCCGAAGCTCCCCGGCGAGCTCGTACCCAACCATGTGGCGATCGTCATGGACGGCAACGGACGGTGGGCCAAGGAGCGCGGGCTGCCGCGTACGGAAGGGCACAAGGTCGGCGAAGGCACCGTCCTCGACGTCCTCAAGGGGTGCCTGGAACTCGGCGTCAAGAATCTCTCCCTCTACGCCTTCTCCACCGAGAACTGGAAGCGGTCACCGGAAGAGGTCCGCTTCCTCATGAACTTCAACCGTGACGTCATCCGGCGGCGGCGGGATGAAATGGACGAGCTCGGCATCCGGATTCGGTGGGTCGGGCGCATGCCCAAGATGTGGAAGTCCGTCGTACAGGAACTCCAGATCGCCCAGGAGCAGACCAAGAACAACGACGCCATGACGCTCTACTTCTGCGTCAATTACGGCGGCCGGGCCGAACTCGCCGACGCCGCGAAGGCGATGGCGCGTGATGTGGCTCTCGGCAAGCTCGACCCCGAGAAGGTCTCCGAGAAGACCATCCAGAAGTACCTCTACTACCCGGACATGCCGGACGTCGACCTTTTCCTTCGACCCAGTGGCGAACAGCGCACCTCCAACTACCTGATCTGGCAGTCGAGTTATGCCGAGATGGTGTTCCAGGACGTGCTCTGGCCCGACTTCGACCGGCGCGACCTGTGGCGTGCCTGCGTCGAATTCGCCTCCCGCGACCGGCGGTTCGGCGGCGCGGTCCCGAATGAGCAACTGCTGGAAATGCAGCGGGACATGAAGGGCAATCAGGAGATCTGAGCGGTCGGGCTCACTCGCCCGCCCTCATCCGAGGGCTTCCCCACGGTGCCCGGGAACCGCCGACCGGGTCTCATGGGCGAAGACCGCCGCTCGCGTCCTGCGGGGCGGCCTGCACGGTGGGAAGGGTGAGCCGCACCGTGAAGCCACCGTCCGGCCGATGGGCGGCCGTGAGTTCGCCGCCGCAGATCCGGGCGCGTTCGCGCATGCCGATCAAGCCGTTCCCGGAGCTCTCACCCGGGGGCTTCGCCGGTGTGCCCGCGGCGTTGCCCACGGCGATACTCAGCCGGGCCGGTCCATGCAGCACGACGACGTCCGCCGCGACCGGACCGGCATGCTTGAGAACGTTGGTCAACGCCTCCTGGACCATTCGGTAGGCGCACAGTTCGACCCCCGGCGGAAGCAGGGCGGGCTCTCCCTCGACCTGGAGGGCGACGGTCATTCCGGTGCCGCGCATACGCTCGACCAGAGCGGCGAGGTCGTTCAGTCCGGGCAGCGGATGCAGGATGAACGGGGCGTCCCTCTCCTCATCGTGCTCGACACGCAACGCGCTGTAGATGCGCCGCAGTTCGTCCAGTGCCTCCCGGCTGACATCGCCGATGGCCCGCAGGGCGGACTGTGCGGCCGGGGGGTCGGTGGTGAACACGTAGTCGGCGAGCCCTGCCTGCACGGCGATCACCGACATGTGGTGGGCGACCACGTCGTGCAGTTCGCGGGCGATGCGTACCCTTTCCTCCGCGAGCGCACGACGGGCACTCTGCTCCTGTTCGCGCTTCATGAGTTCGTTGAGCCGCAGGAGTTGGGCCGCCCGTCGTGTCGCCCTGCGTTGCGCCCGGCCGAGCGCGAAGGCGACGGGCAGGGCCAGTACCGGCTGCGCGATGGTGAGGACGAGAGGGAGTCGACCCATCAGTCCGCTGTAGAGCATCACTGCCGTGGTGGGTGCGGTGGCGGCCAACACCCTTTCCAGGGACAGTAGTTCGCTGACGGTGATGAACGCGAGCAGCGGGGCCCACCAGTTCAGCGACGGCTGGTGCCCGGCCGCCAGATACACGGCGTACGCGGTGCACGAGGCGGCGCAGGCCGACAGCGGGAGACGGTGCCGCACGGCCAAGGGGGCGGCGGTGCACACGGTCAGTACATACGCCCAGGCGTCGAAGCTCCGATATCCGGCCGGGTGGTAGACCGTGCCCGCCACGGACCCGCCGACCGCCACGCCCACGGCCGCCAGTACGTCGAGCAGCGGGCGCATCGGACGAGGCCGCCAGGCCTCCGACAGGCGATCGAGCCACGTACCTGTCCCACCCGTCCCACTGCTCACGACGAAGCCTCCCCGGACGTGCGGACGCCGGTTCTGACGTCGTTGACGGACGATCAAGGATCTCTCGTACGCCAGGATCCAGGAAGTGCTCGCCAGCCGGCACTTCGAACCGTGTGGGTACGACAGCGGCACCCGGCGCCGAGAAAGGCGCCGGGTGCCGCTGTCGTACCCGTGGGGGGATGGTCGGTGATCAATCGTCGGTCAGCTGGTCGTGACCGCCGTGTCGTCGATCACGAAGCTCGTCTGGAGTGACGAGTCCTCGACGCCCGTGAACTTGAGCGAGACCGTCGTACCCGCGTAGGCCGACAGGCTCAGCGACTTGGCGACGTAGCCGCTGGCCGCGTTGAGGTTGGAGTAGGTGGCCAGGGTGGTCGAACCGGCCGTCACCGTCAGCTTGTCGTACTGCGTGCTGGTGGTGGTCTCGGCCGTGTCGACGTGGAGGTAGAACGTGAACGTCGTGCCCGTGCAGCCGCTCGGGATCGTCACCGACTGGGACAGGGTGTCGGTGTGGGTGGAGCCGTAGCCGTCGAGCCAGGCCTTGTAGGAGCCGGTACGGGCCGCCTGGCTGCTGGAGTTGGTGATGACACCGCTCGACGCCGTCCAGGTGGTGTTGCCGGACTCGAAGCCCTGGTTGCCCAGCAACTGCGCCGAGGTGCAGGAGCCGCCGCCGGTCGCGCTGACCGTCCAGGTGAAGGACGCCGTACCGGTGGCGCCCGTGCTGTCGGTCACCGTGACCACGCTGCTGTAGGTGCCCGCGGTGGTGGGGGTGCCGGAGATGGTGCCCGTGGAGCTGCTGATCGACAGGCCGGTCGGCAGACCGGTCGCCGAGTAGGTCAGCGAGCCGCTGTTGGTGCTGCTGGCCGTGATCGCCAGGCTGACCGCCGTACCGACCGTGGACGACTGGCTGCCCGGGTTGGTGACCGAGACACCCGTGGTCGGCACGGTGATGTGGCTGCCGACGTTGATACCGGCGAAGGCGTTGCCGACCCCGGCGTACTGGGTGGAGCTGCTGCCGTAGAGCGACGCGGCGGCGTTCAGCGCGGCGGTGCGTGCCTGGGCGTACGTGGTGCTGGACGTCATGTACGTCGTCAGCGCCTTGTACCAGATCTGCAGCGCGGCGGCCCGGCCGATGCCCGCGACGGCGACACCGTCGGAGGTCGGGCTGTTGTACGTGACGCCGTTGATGGTCTTGCTGCCGCTGCCTTCCGACAGCAGGTAGAACATGTGGTTCGCCGGGCCGGACGAGTAGTGGACGTCCAGGTTGCCCACGCCCGAGTACCAACTGTCCGCCGAGCCACCGTCCTTGTCGGGCTCGTCCATGTAACGCAGCGGCGTACCGTCGCCGTTGATGTCGATCTTCTCGCCGATGAGGTAGTCACCGACGTCGGTGGAGTTGGCCGCGTAGAACTCGACACCGGTGCCGAAGATGTCGGAGGTCGCCTCGTTCAACCCGCCTGATTCACCGGTGTAGTTGAGGCCCGCGGTGTTGGAGGTGACGCCGTGCGTCATCTCGTGCCCGGCCACGTCCAGCGAGGTGAGAGCGTGCGTGCTGCTCGTGCCGTCGCCGTACGTCATGCAGAAGCAGGAGTCGTCCCAGAACGCGTTCACGTACGCCGTGCTGTAGTGCACACGCGAGTAGGCGGCCACACCGTCGTTCTTGATGCCGCTGCGCCCGAACGTGTTCTTGTAGAAGTCCCACGTCGTCTGGGCGCCGTAGTGCGCGTCCACGCCCGCCGTCTGCGTGTTGGACCCGGACCCGGTGCCCCACGTGTCGTCGGCGTCCGTCATCAGGGTGCCGGTGCCAGACGTGCCGTTGTTGAGGCTGTACGTCTTGTGCGTGCCGCGTGTGGTGTCGTTCAGCTGGTACGTCGAACCGGACAGCGTGGTCCCGATGGTGACCGTGCCGCTGTACTGGCTGTTGCCGGTTCCGGTCTTGATGGCCTGGAACTGGTACAGCTTCGCGCCGGTCAGGGCGTCCGTGATGACGTGCAGCTGGCTCGGCGTGCCGTCGTCCTGGAGACCGCCGATCACCGTCTCCCAGGCCAGCTTCGGTGTGCCGCTGCCGGCCCAGATCACCTTGCGGGCGCTGTCGGTGGTGGCCTTCTCCGCGTCCAGCGCCCTGGCCGCGCCGAGCGCCTTCGTCTCGGCGGCCGACTTGGCGTACGTGGGGGTCGTGGACGCGACCGAGATGGCCCGCCGCGTGTTGAACGTGCTGCTCACCGTGCCCGAGGCCTTGGCGGCGGGCGGGGTGTGCACGACGAGGTCGCCGCCGAGGACCGGCAGACCGGCGTAGGTGCGCTCGTAGCGGGTGTGCACGGTGCCGTCGGCGTCCTTGGAGACGTCCTTGACGACCAGCTTCTCCTTGGCGCCGAGACCCAGGGTGCCGGCGGTCTGCGTCGTTCGCTGCGCCGCGGTCCTGATCAGCGCCGTGCGCTGGGCCGGGGTGAGCTTCGCCTGGAGCGCGCCGGCGCGCAGTGGACTCGGTGCCGGGGGCGCGGGCTTGGCGGCGGCGGGGACGGTCTGCACGCCGACGGCCAGGAGAGTCGCGGTGGCGAGCAGGGCGCCGGCCGCGGTGGCCTTGCTGGTGCGGCTGGATCTGTGGGGGGTGTTGTTCGACTTTCGTCTCACTCGTGACTCCTCCTGCGACGGCCGCGCCTTCTGCGGCCGGAAACAGAACCGGGCGAACGGGGGTGTGCGGCCCGGGATGAGCTGAGCAGTGCGTGATGTGCATGAGACGTGGGGGGTGACTGCCGGAAGAGTGGCAGCTTTGAGGAGTGCATGTCAGTAAAAAATAAGAGGTCGAGGGTTATCCCTCTGCGCGGGAAAACCTCTCAGTCCCCGGTGCGGGGCAGCAGCAGCGGAGTCGCGAGGATCAGGACGCCCGCGGCCCCGACGGCGGTCAGCGGCGTGGTGAGCGCCGCCAGCAGCCCCCACAGCGCGGTCAGCGCCGCGACGGTCAGCTTGCTGGAGACCGACCAGGCGGACAGGGTACGGGCGACCCGGTCCGCCGGGGTGTGCTGGAGCCGGTAGGTGGCGTACACCGGGTTGAACACACCCATGCTGGTGATCAGCCCGAACTGCACGACCATCACGAGGACGAGCCCTGTCGTGCCGCCGTGCAGGAACACCATCCCGACCGGCCAGCACACCCGCAGGATGCCGAAGGTGCGCATGATCCTGTGCCGGCCGTACCGCGCCACGAGCGGCCGGGACAGGCGTGAACCGAGGAGGCCGCCGGTGCAGGGCACGGCGAAGGCGAGTGCGTACTGCCAGGGCTCGAAGCCGAAGCGGCCGAGCATGAGGACGGCGACCAGCGGCGCGGTCGCCATGATCAGCCCGCTGACCAGCACGGTGTTGAGGAACAGGGGCCGCAGTACCGGATCGGCCAGGATGAACCGCCATCCCTCGACCAGCTCACCGGCGCGTGGACGCCCGCCACCGGCCCGTGGCTCCTCCCGTACGGGAAGAGCTTCGCGCGGCCCGCCGATCGCCCGGAGACCGGCCGCCGACAGCAGAAAGCTCACCGCGTTCGCGACCACCGTGGTCACCGGCCCGAGCAGCCCGACGGCGGCACCGCCCAGCGGCGGCCCGACCACGCTCGCCGTCCACATCGTCGACTCGAACCGACTGTTCGCGACGAGGAGTTGGGACGGCGGAAGCAGTCCCTTGAGGTAGGACCCGCTGGCGGCGGTGAAGGTGATGTCGGCGGCGGCGACCACGACGGCCACCACCACGAGCTGGCCGAAGGAGAGCACCCCGAGCGCGTAGGCGGCGGGGACGGTGAGCAGCGCCCCGCACCGGACGAGATCCATCGCGACCATCACCGGCCGCTTCCGCCGGAACTCCACCCAGGGCCCCAGCGGCACCGCCACCACCGCCCCGACGGCCAGCCCGGCCGCGGCCAGCAACGACACCTGGGCGGGTCCCACATGCAGCACCAGAACCGCGATCAGCGGAAACGAGTCGAACGCGAGCCACGTCCCGGCAAGACTGCTGGCGTAAGCGGCCCACAACCACCGAAACGGAGCCCCCAAAGAGGCCCCGCTCAACTGCCCGTCTTTCTCCCTGACATCACCCACGCCAAGAAGCTATCCGACGGGGAGGACAGTTTTTGGGGGCGCGAGGAACTGCGCGATCAGCCACAACGAACCGGCAGCCGAAAACGAACCGAACCTACCCCCGCCCAACCGCAGAGCACTCCGCACAGGTACCGAAGATCTCCACCGTATGAGCCACGTTCACGAACCCGTGCTCCACGGCGATCGCCTCCGCCCACTTCTCCACGGCGGGCCCCTCGACCTCCACCGCCTTGCCGCACACACGGCAGACAAGGTGATGGTGATGGTCGCCGGTGGAACAGCGCCGGTACACCGACTCCCCGTCGGACGTCCGCAGGACGTCCACCTCACCGGCGTCCGCGAGGGACTGCAACGTGCGGTAGACGGTCGTCAGGCCTACCGAGTCGCCTTTGTGCTTGAGCATGTCGTGGAGTTCCTGGGCACTGCGGAACTCGTCGACCTCGTCCAGCGCCGCCGCCACAGCGGCACGCTGGCGGGTGGATCGTCCCTTAACGGGCGGGCCGGCCGTCGTCACCGTTGTTCTCCTCACGTCTGCGCTTGCCGGGCCATTGTGCCAGCCCGGACTGTGCGCGGTCAGACGCCCGCCTTGCCGGCGGCTTCCCGGCTGGCCGGAATCACACACTCCGCGGGGTCCCCGGCCGTCTGCGCGGCAGCCGCCGCACGGGCCCGGCGCCGGGCCACAGGCGTCGCCAGCGCGGTCAGCGCGATGAACGCGCCGATGGTCAGCAGCACGATCGTCGCACCGGGCGGCACATCCTGGTAGTACGAGGTCACCGTCCCGCCGATCGTCACGGACACGCCGATCGCCACCGCGATCGCGAACGTCGCCGCGAAGCTCCGGCTGAGCTGCTGGGCCGCCGCCACCGGCACCACCATCAGGGCGCTGACCAGCAGCAACCCCACCACCCGCATCGCCACCGTCACCGTGATCGCCGCCGTGATCGCGGTGAGGAGGTTGAGGGCCCGGACCGGCAGGCCCGTCACCCGGGCGAACTCCTCGTCCTGGCTGACAGCGAAGAGCTGCCGGCGCAGACCGATGGTGACCAGCGCCACGAAGGCCGCGAGCACACAGATCGCCGTCACGTCGGATTCGCTGACCGTCGACAGCGACCCGAACAGGTACGAGGTCAGGTTGGCGTTCGAACCCGTCGGCGCGAGGTTGATGAACATCACGCCGCCGGCCATACCGCCGTAGAACAGCATCGCGAGGGCGATGTCGCCGCGCGTCTTGCCGTACCAGCGGATGAGTTCCATCATCACCGCGCCCACGACGGCGACGCCCGTCGCCATCCACACCGGTGAGGTGTTCAGCAGGAAGCCGAGGCCGACGCCCGTCATCGCGACATGGCCGATTCCGTCGCCCATCAGCGCCTGGCGGCGCTGGACCAGGTAGATGCCGATCGCGGGGGCCGTGATGCCGACGAGCACCGCGGCCAGCAGGGCCCGCTGCATGAAGGCGTAGTCGAGGAATTCCATCAGCTCAGCAGTCCCGTCCGGATCGGTTCGGCGTCATGAGCCGCGTGCGGGTGTACGTGGTCGTGGCCGGGCAGGGCGTGCTGGCCGACCGCCTTGGGGGGCGGCCCGTCGTGCGTCACACACCCGTCGCGCAGGACGACGGCCCGGTCGATCAGCGGTTCCAGCGGCCCGAGTTCGTGCAGCACGAGCAGCACCGTCGTACCGGCCGCGACCTGCTCCCGCAGCGTCCGGGCCAGCACCTCCTGGCTCGCCAGGTCGACGCCCGCCATCGGCTCGTCCATGATCAGCAGCTCGGGTTCGGAGGCGAGGGCCCGGGCGATCAGTACGCGCTGGTGCTGGCCGCCCGACAGCGCGTTCGCCGAGTCCTTCGCGCGGTCCGCGAGGCCCACGAGGCCGATGGCCCGCCGCACGGCCTCGTGGTCGGTCTTGCGCAGCACACCGAAGCGGGCACGGGAGAGCCGGCCCGACGAGACGATCTCGGTGATCGTCGCGGGTACGCCACCGGCCGCTGTCGTCCGCTGCGGTACGTAGCCCACGCGCCGCCAGTCCGTGAAGCGGCGCCGGGGGACACCGAACAGTTCGATCTCACCCGCGCTGACCGGGACCTGGCCGATGACCGTGCGGATCGCGGTCGACTTGCCCGAGCCGTTGGCGCCGAGCAGCGCGACGACCTCACCGCGGCCCACGGTGAGGTCGATGCCCCGCAGGACCGGGCGCGAGCCCAGTTCGGCGCGTACACCGCGCAGCGAAATAACGGGCTCGCCCATGCCTGCATCCTCCGTAACGATCATCAACTACCGCTCAGTTACCGCTCATTTGGCGCCCAGAGCCGTCCGCAGCGCCTTGAGGTTGGCCTCCATGACCGCGATGTAGTCGTCACCCCGGGACTTCTCGGTGATGCCCTCCAGCGGATCGAGGACGTCCGTCCTGAGATTCGCGTCCGCGGCGAGGGTCTTCGCGGTCTTGTCGGAGACCAGTGTCTCGTAGAAGACGGTGGTCACTCCGTCCGCCTTCGCCTCCTGCTGGAGCTCCTTCATCCGCGCGGCACTCGGCTCGCTGTCCGGGTCCACACCGGTGATGGCCTCCTGGGTCAGGCCATAGCGCTCGGCGAGGTAGCCGAAGGCCGCGTGGTTGGTGAAGAACACCTTCGACGCCGTGTTCTTCAGGCCGTCCTCGAACGAGGTGTTGAGCGAGGTCAGCTTCGCGGTCAACCTCTCGGTGTTCAACTTGTATTCCGCCGCGTTGGTCGGGTCGGCCTTCTGGAAGGCGGCGGACACACCGTCGGCGATCTCGGCGTACTTCACCGGATCGAGCCAGACGTGCGGGTCGAGGGCGGAGGCCTCCTCGTCGGAGTGCGCTTCCTCACCCTCGTGGCTGTGCTCGGTACTGCCGTGGTCCTCGAGCTTGGTGAGGGTCGCCGCGTCGATCTTCGTCTTCGCCCCGGACTGCGCCACCGCCTCGTCGACGGCGGGCTGGAGACCCTTGAGGTACAGGACCGCGTCGGCCTTCTGCAGGTCGACGGTCTGCTTGGCGCTGATCTCCAGGTCGTGCGGCTCCTGGCCGGGCTCGGTCAGCGTGCTGATGGAGACATGCCTGCCGCCTATCTGCTCGGCGAGGAACTGCATCGGATAGAACGACGCCACGACGTCGAGCTGCCCGGTGATGTTCCGGTCGGAGGCGCTCGAATCCGAGGAACAGGCGGACAGGGCGCCGAGGCCGAGCGCGGTGGCCGCCGCGATCGCGGTGCCCGATATGAGTCGTCGTACGTTCATGACAGTCATTTTCAATGATTCTGGAAACGATTGTCAACAAGCGGGTTTTTTGGACCCAGGTCGGACGCGCCGTGTGGTACTGGCGGGGCGCGCGGTGTGGTCCTGGCGGGGCACCCGCAGGGCCCGCTACCGGAACCGATTTGATTGGGGGGCGGGGCCCGCCGGTAACCTGAGTCATTCGCTCTGAAGCGCGCCCGCTTCCGCCCGTCCGGGACGCGTCCGCTTCATCGCCCGTCGTCGTAAATCGTCGTAATGAAGAGAGCACCGTGGCCGCCGACAAGATCGACACCATCGTCAGCCTGAGCAAGCGCCGTGGCTTCGTATTCCCCTGCAGTGAGATCTACGGCGGTCAGCGCGCCGCCTGGGACTACGGACCGCTGGGTGTCGAGCTCAAGGAGAACCTCAAGCGTCAGTGGTGGCGCTACATGGTGACGTCGCGCGAGGACGTCGTCGGTATCGACTCGTCCGTCATCCTGGCCTCCGAGGTCTGGGTGGCCTCCGGTCACGTCGCCACCTTCTCCGACCCGCTCACCGAGTGCACCTCCTGTCACAAGCGCTACCGCGCCGACCACCTGGAGGAGGCCTACGAGGCGAAGCACCACCGCCTCCCGGAGAACGGCCTCGCGGACATCAACTGCCCCAACTGCGGCAACAAGGGCCAGTTCACCGAGCCCAAGCAGTTCTCCGGTCTGCTGTCGACGCACCTCGGCCCGACCCAGGACTCCGGTTCGGTCGCCTACCTGCGCCCCGAGACCGCCCAGGGCATCTTCACCAACTTCTCCCAGGTGCAGACCACTTCGCGCCGCAAGCCGCCGTTCGGCATCGCCCAGATGGGCAAGTCGTTCCGCAACGAGATCACGCCCGGCAACTTCATCTTCCGCACCCGCGAGTTCGAGCAGATGGAGATGGAGTTCTTCGTCAAGCCGGGCGAGGACGAGAAGTGGCAGGAGTACTGGATGCAGGAGCGCTGGAACTGGTACACCGGCCTCGGTCTCCGCGAGGAGAACATGCGCTGGTACGACCACCCGGCCGAGAAGCTCTCGCACTACTCCAAGCGCACCGCCGACATCGAGTACCGCTTCCAGTTCGGCGGCAACGAGTGGGGTGAGCTGGAGGGCGTCGCCAACCGTACGGACTACGACCTCACGGCCCACTCCAAGGCCTCCGGCCAGGACCTCTCCTTCTTCGACCAGGAGGCCGGCGAGCGCTGGACGCCGTACGTCATCGAGCCCGCCGCCGGTGTCGGCCGCGCGATGCTGGCGTTCCTCCTCGACGCGTACATCGAGGACGAGGCGCCCAACGCCAAGGGCAAGATGGAGAAGCGCACGGTGCTCCGCCTCGACCCGCGCCTGGCGCCGGTCAAGGTCGCGGTCCTGCCGCTGTCCCGCAACCCCGAGCTGTCCCCGAAGGCCAAGGGCCTGGCCACCGCACTGCGCCAGAACTGGAACATCGAGTTCGACGACGCGGGCGCGATCGGCCGCCGCTACCGGCGCCAGGACGAGATCGGTACGCCGTTCTGCGTGACGGTCGACTTCGACACGCTCGACGACAACGCGGTGACGGTTCGCGAGCGGGACACGATGAAGCAGGAGCGCGTGTCGCTGGACCAGATCGAGGGGTACCTGGCTCAGCGTCTGATCGGCTGCTAGGTCCGATGCCCTGCCGTCGGTCTGGGGGCTCTGCCCCCAGGCCCCCGTTCGGCCTGAACGGCCTCGTCCTCAAGCTCCCCCAGAGGGGGGACCCCCAGACGGGCTGAAAGCTGAGAGTGGCCCCGGAGTCCTGTGACTCCGGGGCCACTTGACGTTCTAGCCCGCCGTCGGGTCCACCGTCGCCTGGTGCTCCTCGGCGAGGTGTTCCTCCGCCTTCAGCCAGGGCAGGAACTGCACCTTCTTGCGCCAGCCGCACGTGTCACAGCTCATCAGGCGCTGTGCCCCGGTGCGCGTGACGTGGACGACGTGTTCCCGTCCGTGCTGGTCCCAGCGGCTCACCCTGCTCGAGTTGATCTGCAACATGACCTCTCCGCTGTCCAGGGGATGCGTGCAGGTAGGAGTGTGCAGCAAGACCAACATCAACAGGGGTCGGCTGTGTGAAGAGTTGACGGTCCCTCGGCGCTCAGGCGTCGGCACCGGGGGCGATCAGGCCCGTCTCGTAGGCCAGTACGACTGCCTGGACCCGGTCGCGCAGCTCCAGTTTCGACAGGATGCGGCCGACGTGCGTCTTGACCGTGGTCGGGCTCAGGAACAGACGTTCCGCCAGCTCGGCGTTGCTCAGGCCCGTCGCCATCAGGCGCAGGACCTCCAGCTCACGGGGGGTCAGGCCCGACAGGTCCGGGTGCCGGGCGGGGGCCCTGGGGGGCTCCTGGCGGTGTGCGAAGCGTTCGATCAGACGGCGGGTGATCGCCGGGGCGAGCAGGGCGTCGCCGGACTGGACCAGGCGTACGGAGGCGACCAGGTGCTCGGGGGTGACGTCCTTGAGGAGGAAGCCGCAGGCGCCGGCGGTGAGGGCGGCGTAGACGTAGTGGTCGAGGTCGTAGGTGGTGAGGATGACGACCCGGGTCCCCCCGGCCTCCGGGGCGTCGTCGGCGAGGATCCGCCGCGTGGCCTCGATGCCGTCCATGCCCGGCATCCGGATGTCCATGAGGACCACATCGGGCCGGGTACGGCGTACGGCGGCCACCGCCTCGGCCCCGTCGGCCGCCTCGGCGGTCACCTCGATGCCGTCGGCGGCCAGGATCATCCCGAAGCCCGTGCGGACCAGCGCCTGGTCGTCGGCGATGACGGCTCGGAGAGGTGGCCGGCTGTGGGTCACGGGGTCCGCCACGGGACTCTGGCCGTGATGCGGTAGCCGCCGGTGAGGGTCGGGCCTGCGGTCAGCTCGCCGCCGTAGACCGCCAGCCGTTCACGCAGCCCGATCAGGCCGCGGCCGTGGCCCGTCCCCTTGGCCTTCCCGCTGCTGTCGCCTTCCGGCGGTGGGCGGTCGGGGGCGGTGGCGCGCGTGTTGCCGACCTCGATCTGGAGGAAGTCGTCCGTCCAGCCGATCAGGACGGAGGCCTTGGCGCCGGGCGCGTGCCTGATCGTGTTGGTCAGCGCCTCCTGCACCACGCGGTACGCCGTCAGGTCCACCCCGGGCGGCAGGGGGTCGGGCGGCAGCGACACGGCGACGACGACCGGTGTCCCGGCGCCGCGCACCCGTTCCGTCAGGGCGTCGAGCCGGTCCAGGCCGGGCTGCGGCTCCAGGCCGTCGGCGGGGGTCTGCTGCTGCGGGCCGCCGGTGTCCGGGGCCGCCAACAGGCCCATCACATGCCGGAGTTCGGCCATCGCGGCCCGGCCCCCGGCCTCGACCGCGAGCAACGCCTCCTTCGACCGCTCGGGCGCCGAGTCCATCACCTTGCGTGCCGCGCCGGCCTGGATCACCATCACGCTCACATTGTGGGTCACCACATCGTGCAACTCGGCGGCGATCCGCGCCCGCTCCTCCACCACGGCCCGCCGCATGGCCTCCTCCTGGGCCTGCTGCAACCGCGTGAACCGGTCCCGGCCGGCCGCGAGGCGCCGCCGCCAGAAACGGACCAGACCGGCCAGCACCCCGGCGATCAGCAGTACGACCCCGGGACTCGACCAGCCCGGAAGCAGGGGCTCCGCCCGCTGGAACGCGAGGCCGGCCAGCACGGCGCCGACGACCATCGCGGCCATGGCCCCCACCCGGTAACGGCTGTGCATGACCGCGCTGTAGGCGCCGATGACACAGGTCAGCACGGTGATCCAGGAGGCTTCGTCGCCGATGGCCACCGCAGCGCCCAGCACCACCCCGAACACCGCCAGCGGATACCGACGCCTGGCCAGCAACGGCAGCGCCGACAGGACGACCAGGGGCCAGGGCGCGAGAGGGGCGTCCTCCTCCGCGAACCCTGGACGGGGTACGGGCGGGACGGGAGGTTCAGGCGGTTCGGGCGACGGGCTCGGCTGCATGATCTCGGCCCCCGGCACACGCACGCTCACGCCGCCGCCCTCGTACACGGACTTCGGGAAGAAGCGCACCGGGCCGTCGCCGGGATAGCTCGCCGCGACGATCAGCGCGACGACGGTCAGGACGACCGCCAGCGCCAGGTCGACGCGCACCGCCCGCCGGGACAGCGGAGCGGGCTTCGGCTCCGGCCGCAGCGCGTCCCGCAGCTGCTGACGCCAGAGCCACGAGCGCCGACGCAACCGGTCCTCCGTCTTCGTCGACGTCTCCATCGGCGTCTCCAACGGTGTCGTCTCCAACGGCGTCGTTCCCATCGGCGTCGTCTTCATCGGCACATTGTGCGGCCGTCCGCCCAGCCCCGCGCCCCTGCGCGCCGAACAGCCCGACAAGCCGTTCCTCAGGCCTACTTCGCAGGGATGACCCCACGACCGGATCCTCCGCGGGGAGGGCCGGACGTCGGTGCCGCGGCCGACGCGCCGCGACAGCGCCCGCCCCTACGGTCGCCGAGTCCGACCACTTTCCGCTCGAACCGACCGTAGGGACAGGCGAGTTCATGACTCAGGTGATTCAACTGGAGGACGTGGCCAAGCGCTACGACAGCGCCGACAGGCCCGCGCTGGGGCCGCTCACGCTCTCCGTCGAACAGGGCGAGGCGCTCGCCGTGACCGGCCCCTCCGGCAGCGGCAAGTCCACTCTGCTGAACCTCGTCGCGGGCCTCGACCGGGCGACCGAGGGCACCGTGTCCGTGGCCGGCCGACGGCTCGACGACCTGACCGAGCACGCGTTGGCGCGGTTCCGGCGCGAACAGATCGGCATGGTCTTCCAGTTCTTCAACCTGCTCGACGACCTCACCGTCACCGACAACATCCAGCTCCCCGCCCAACTGACCGGCACCGCAAGGCGCGAGACGACGGCCCGTGCCGGGGAGCTCATGGAGCTGCTCGGCATCCAGAAGCACGCCCGCGCCTATCCGGGCCGGCTCTCCGGCGGCGAACGCCAACGGGTCGCGGTGGCACGGGCGTTGGTCAACCGCCCCGCCCTGCTGCTCGCCGACGAGCCGACCGGCGCCCTCGACACCGCCTCGGGCGAGGACGTACGGGAGCTGCTGGTCGAGCTGCACCGCGGCGGGCAGACCATCGTGCTGGTCACACACGACCTGGCGCTCGCCGAGGCGTGCGCGAGCCGCACGATCCACCTCGTCGACGGCCACCTCGCCCTCGACACCCGGGCAGGGGTGGCCCGTTGAACGCCTCCGGCTTCGGGATGGGCAGGGGCTTGGGCTTGGGCTTGGGAGGTGCGCTCGGCCGGGTCGTACGGTCCGGGGTGGGGCGGCGCCGGGTACAGACCGTGGTGATCGCCATCGCCACGATGATGGCCGTGGCCTCGGCGGTGGTCGCCGGGTCACTGATCGTCGCCTCCAACGCGCCCTTCGACCATGCCTTCGCGCAGCAGAACGGCGCCCATCTGACGGTCCAGTTCGATCCGGGCAGAGCGAATACGGCGCAGCTCGCGGCCACCGGGGACGAGGCGGGCGTCACCGCGAGCGCGGGACCGTACCCCACCACGACGATTCGGCCGGTGGACGCGAGGGGCGGCCACCTGCCGACGCTGACGCTCGTCGGACGGTCCGGTCCGCGGGCCGAGGTGGATGATCTGGACCTCAGGTCCGGCCGCTGGGCGGCGAAGCCGGGCGAGATCGTGCTGGACTCCTCCTTCTCCGGCCCCGACCTCGCGCTCGGCTCCACACTCCAGGCCTCGGACGCCGTCGACAGCCCCACCCTGACGATCGTCGGCTTCGCCCTGTCGGTCAGCAGGACCGCCGACGTCTGGACGACCCCCGCCCAGGCCAGGGCACTGGCGTCGAAGGAGACCCCGCTCACCAGCCAGATGCTGTACCGCTTCGACTCCGCCGACACGGAGAAACAACTCACCGCCGACCGCAAGCAGTTGGCAGCGGCCGTGCCGTCCGGCGCGCTGCTGGGCAGCCAGTCCTATCTGGAGACCAAGCGCGACGCGGACCAGGGCGCGGCGCCGACCATCCCCTTCCTCGTCGCGTTCGGCGTCCTCGGCATCGTGATGTCGGTGATCATCGTCGGCAGTGTGACCAGCGGCGCGGTCGGATCGAGTCTGCGCAGGATCGGCATCCTCAAGGCCATCGGCTTCACCCCGCGCGAGGTCGTACGCGCCTATGTGGCACAGGCGTTGATCCCGGCCACCGTCGGCATCGGGCTAGGTGTCGTCCTCGGCAACCTGCTGGCCGTACCCCTCCTCGACGACACCGAGCAGGCGTACGGCATCGGCACGCTGGGCGTGACGTGGTGGGTGGACGTCGTGGTGCCGGCCGCCGCGCTGCTGGTCGTCGGGACCGCCGCGCTGGTGCCCGCGCTGCGCGCCGGGCGGCTGAGTACGGTCGAGGCGATCGCCGTGGGCCGGGCCCCGCGCCCGGGACGCGGCCAGTGGGCACACCGGGCGGCGGGACGGCTGCCGCTGCCCAGAGCGGTGACGTACGGCCTCGCGAGTCCCTTCGCGCACCCGGTCCGCACGGTCGCGATGCTGCTCGCGGTGGCCTTCGGCACCATCGCGGCGACCTTCGCGGTGGGGCTGACCGCGTCCCTGACGGCGGTCGGTGCCGCGGCCGATCCCGAGGAGAGCGCCGCGGTCACCGTGTTCGGCGGCGGCGGGCCGGGGGTCGCCTCCGGCGGACCCCCGCAGGAAGCGGGCAGATCCGAGGCCCCGGCCACCGATCCGGCACGCATCCGCGCCGCCGTCGAGGCGCAGGAAGGCACCGCCTCGTACTACGCCATGACCCGGGCCGACGCCGCCGTGGCCGGGGTCACCGGCTCCGTACAGGTCGCTCTCTACCAGGGGGAGTCCCGGGCCGGCAGCTACGAGATGATCTCCGGCCACTGGCTCTCCGGGGCCGGGCAGGCAGTGGTGGGCTCGGGTTTCCTGGAACACACCGGCACGGAACTCGGTGACACGGTCCGGGTGACCTACGAGGGGGACACCCGGAGCCTGCGGATCGTCGGCGAGGCCTTCGACACGTCGGACGGCGGCATGGCGGTCCACGGGAACATCGCCGACTTCCCCGCGGCCCAGCCCCGGATGTTCCTCGTCGAGGTGAAGCCGGGCGTCTCACCCGTCGAGTACGCCGCGAAGCTCGCCGCCGTGGTGCAGCCCCTGGGCGGCGACGCCATGGCCAACGCCCCTTCGGCGAACGACAACTTCATCGTCATCCTGGAGTCGATGGCGGCACTCCTCACCCTCATGCTGGTCTCCGTGGCCGGCCTCGGCGTCCTCAACTCCGTCGTCCTGGACACCCGGGAACGCGTCCACGACCTCGGCGTCTGCAAGGCGCTCGGCATGTCACCACGCCAGACGGTGAGCCTCGTCCTCGCCTCGGTGGCCGGGATCGGCGTGCTCGGCGGCCTGATCGGCGTACCGGCCGGCTTCGCCCTCCACGGCTTCGTACTACCGGTGATGGGCCATGCGGCGGGCACCGAGCTGCCACCGTCCGTCCTCGACGTGTACGTCCCCTGGCAGCTGCTGCTCCTGGGACTGGCCGGAATCGCCATCGCGATGCTGGGCGCGCTGCTCCCGGCGGGCTGGGCGGCAAAGGTCCGCACGGCAACGGCACTGCGTACGGAGTGAGGGAGGAGGGTTAAGGCTGGTGCTGGTGGTGGCGGGCTGCGGGCGGGGCCGGGGGCGGAGACAGGGCCCGGGGCCGGGGGCAGCCCCGCAGGGGCGCTCCCGGCCCCGGCCAGGGGTGCGGGGCCGCTACCTTTGCGGCTCCGCCGCGCGGGCGCGCCCAGCCACAGCGCACCCGCACCCGCACTCAAAAGCGAACCGCACTCACCCGATCTTCCGCGGCAGCCGCAGGCTGAGAAGCGTCGTCAGCGCGATGCCCCCCAGCTGCACCACCAGCGTCGTCACCAACGCGTCCCGCATACCCATCCCCGGTGCCAGGGAGAGGAACAGCGTGCCCAGGGTCGCCACGCCCAGCGCCAGCGCGGACTGCTGCGTGGTGACCATGACCCCGCTGCCGACGCCCGCCCGGGCCGGCTCGATCTCGGAGAGGACGATCCGGAAGAGAACGGGGAGTTGGAGCGCCTGTCCCGCACCCGCGACCGCCGCTCCCGGCAGCAGCTCCACCAGACCCACGTCCGGCCAGGAACGCCACACGGCGACGACGATGAGAGCCACGCCCACCCCCTGGACCAGGCCGCCGACGGTGACGACCCGGGTGCCGTACCGGGTGACCAGACGAGGTCCGGCGAGGGAGACGGCGAAGAACGTCACCGCCATGGGAGCCAGCGCCAGCCCCGCCTGCACCGGGCCCAGGCCCGCGCCCCTTTGCAGGGCCACCGCGATCACGAACATGAAGCCGCTGAAGCCGATGGAGAACGGCACGATCATCAGCAGGCCCCGGCGCAGCGACGTCAGCGCGAACAAGGTCGGTGGCACTAGGGGAGTACGTCCCCTGCGGTCGGCGCCGCGCTCGATCGCGTAGAACGCCGCCGCCGCGAACGGGAACGCGGCCAGCGACAGCCAGGTCCACAGCGGCCAGCCCGCCGCCCGGCCCTCGGTCAGCGGGGCGAGCAGTGTGATCAGGGACAACGCCAGGAGGAGCGTCCCTGGCACGTCCACCGGCTCCGGGTGCTGCGAGCGGGTCTCCGGGACCGTCCGGGCGGCCAGGATCAGACCGAGGAGCACCACCGGCACGTTCACCAGGAACACCGAGCGCCAGCCCGTTCCCGCGATGTCGGCGGCCACGAGCACGCCGCCGAGGATCTGGCCCGCCACCATCGACAGGCCCGCCGTCGCGCCGTACAGGCCCATGGCCCTCGCGCGGCGCGGGCCCGCCGTCGCCGACTGGATCGTCGCGAGCACCTGCGGCAGCATCGCCGCCGATGCCGCGCCCTGTGCGATCCGGGCCGCCACCAGGGTCCATGCGGTCGGCGCCAGACCGCAGGCCAGCGAGGTGACGGCGAACGCCGCCATCCCGCCCAGGAACAGCCGGCGCCGGCCGAAGAGATCGCCGAGCCGCCCGCCGAGGACGAGCAGGACGGCGTACGAGACGCCGTATCCGGCGACCACCAGTTCGAGGACGGCCTCGCTCGCCGAGAGATCCCGGCCGATGGTGGGCAGGGCGACGTTGACGATGAAGAAGTCGATGAGAGGGAGCGCCGCGCCGAGGAGCACGGTGAACAGTCCGAGCCCGCCGAGTACGGGTGGCCCGGCCGGAGAACGGACGGAGACGGTGGGTGAGGTGCTTGTGTCGGTCACGTCGACCAGCGTCCGCCTCCCCTGAGGGGGGTACCAGAGTGTCTTTATCCTGGTACCAGGAGTACCTGGAAACGGGGTCCGGGTGGAGGGAGAGTGGGACCGTGACCACGACGAGCATCGCCACCGCCCAGGAAACCACGGCTCAGCGGGAGCAGCGGCGACCCGGTGGGCGCGGTTCGGAGATCCGGCGCCATGAGCTCGCCGTCTTCCTGCGCAGCCGCCGCGAGCGCATCACCCCCGAGCAGGTCGGCCTCCCGCGCGGCCGACGCCGCCGTACGCCGGGTCTGCGCCGTGAGGAGGTCGCGCAGCTCTCCGCCGTGGGCGTCACCTGGTACACCTGGCTCGAACAGGCGCGCGCGATCCAGGTCTCCGAACAGGTGCTCGACGCCCTTGCCCGTACCCTCCTTCTCGACGCGAGCGAACGCGCCCACCTCTTCCAGCTGGCCGGAGCCGTCGACCCCACCCCCGCCGCGAGCTGCCCGACGATCACTCCCGCCCTGCGTGAACTCCTGCGCGCCCTCGACCCCGTCCCGGCGTGCATCCAGAACAACCGGTACGACATCCAGGCGTACAACCGCACGTACAGCCGTCTCATGGGCAACCTGGATGCCGTGCCGCCCGAGGATCGCAACCTCATGCTGCTCGTGTACACGAACGAGGAGTGGCGGTCGTCGGTCGTCCTGCTCGAAGAGACGATGCGCGTGATGGCGGCCAAGCTCCGGGTCCAGCAGGCCGCCCATCTCGGCGACCCCGCCTGGAAGTTGATGCTGAAGCGGCTGCGCACACAGTCTCCGGAGTTCTGTGCGATCTGGGAGCGGTACGAGGTGGTCAGCGCCCGCGGCAAGACCAAGCAGTTCCGCAACCCGTACGTCGGCCTGCTCACCCTCGATCACACCGACCTCTGGCTCGCCCCGGAACTGGGCACCCGCCTGGTGACGCTGGTCCCGACGGACGAGGAGACGCGCGAGCGCCTGGAGAAGCTGTACGCGATGGCCTTGGGCGGGGAGTGGGGGGCGGGGGAGTAGTCAGGGAGAGGCAGCGGTCGGTCGGGTTAGGGCAGTAATTCGGTCGCGGTCGGTCAATTCCTTTCCTGGCAGCGGGTGTTGGGGGTGGCGACACCGCTTGGGCGCAGGTGTTCCCTACCGTCGTCGGGAGTTGATCATCAACGCCCGGGGAGGCGCCCTCGATGACGGACCACGCACCTCAGCCCCCACATCCGAATCCACACCCACATGGACTTGGGCATGGGCATGGGCAGGCGCGCGCGACCGCCCGAAGCATCCCCGTGCAGGCGCTGCGCCCCGGAGATCACGCCTGTCTGGACGTGCCCGACGCCCAGGCCCACTGGCAGGTGCTGACCGCCTACACCCGCACCGGACTGACCCGTGGCGAGAAGGTGCTGGTCGTCCTCGACCCGGCCGACGTGGGCGACGACGACGCCCTCGCCCGCCTCGACGCGGGCACCGGACAGGCCGAAGCCGCCTGTCGGAGCGGTCAGTTGGAGATCCTGCGCAACACCGCCGTGTACCTCCCCGACGGCAGCTTCTCCAGGGAGCGCCAATTCCGGCTCTACTCCGATGAGTTGGAGCGGGTGTGGGCGGAGGGGTGGCCAGGGCTGCGGGTCGGGGCCGACATGGCCTGGGGGCAGCGGGCCGGCGTCGGCGACGACCAACTGCTGGACTACGAGGCCTGTATGGAACCGCTGTTCGTGGATCCGCGCCTCACCGCGATGTGCTGGTACAGCCGCCACCAGTACACCGACCACCTGGTGGCCGCGATGCGGACGGTCCATCCGCTCCAGGTGATGGCCCACCTCGACGCCCTCGAAGTGATCCCCGCCGACGGCGCCGCCCCGCTCCGGTACGTCCTCGACCTGACCGACCTGTTCTACATGGAGGCGCACACCGCCTGGCAGCTCATCGGCTTCGCCCGGGACCTGCCCGACGGCGACACACTCGACGTCCGCTGCGGCCCCATCCTCGAAGCGGTCCTCCGAGGCCTCGGCGCTGACGACGTAAGGCAGTTGAGGCTCCGCACGGAAACAGAAGCAGCGGCAGACGGCGAGCCGGAGCCGGAGTCGGGAGCGGAGCAGGAACCGGGAGCGGAGCAGGGACCGGGAACGGAGCAGGGACCGGGAGCGGACCCGGAGTCGGGAACGGTCAGCGGGACAGGCCGCTGAACCAGGCCGCCACCTGGCTCCGGGCCGCGAAACCCAGCTTGGCGAGGATGCGTTCGACATGCCCCTCGGCCGTACGCCGGGAGATCACCAGCCGATCCGCGATCTGCCGGTTCGTCATGCCCGACGCGATCAGCGCGGCCACCTCCAGCTCGCGGCGGGTGAGCCCGGTGTCGGGCACCGACGGTACGGCGGCCCGTGCGGCTGCGGTGCGCGGCTCGCCCAGTGCGTACGCGAGGGCTTCGCGTACCGACAGCTCGTAACCCCGCCGATGGGCCTCGCCGTACGGGCCGTCGCCGGGTGTCCCGCAGGCCTGCCTGCGCCCTGTCCGCGGGACGTGGCCGAGGTCGCACCGGATGCGGTGCGCCGCGCCCCGCAGCACGGCCGCCCGCTCGGTGTCGCCCCTGGCGGCGGTGACGACGGCCAGTATCTCCAGGGCGCCGCCGACGGCGTGCGGCTCACCGGTGACGTACGGCAGCCGCAGACAGCGCCGGACACTCTCGGCGGCGGCCTCGTGCTCGCCCAGGGCCCAGTGGGCGGTGGCGAGTGCGCCCAGGACGTACGAGCGGACCCACTGCTCGCCGTACGCCTCGCACACGGCGAGGGCGTCCACGCACAGCGGCACGGCGTGCTCGGGGCGGCCGTGGAAGGTGAACGTGGCCGCCATCTCGACACGGCTGAGGAGATGGAAGGCGAGCAGTCGGCGCTCGTCGTCCCCGACACGCCCTGTCCGGTGCCCCAGGGCGTCGGCCAGTGGTCTGACGTCCGGCAGCTCGTGCGGGGCCGACGTCGGGGGGTGCGGGACGCCGGCCCGGAGTACGGCGTTCGTACGGCTGCGGACCAGCGGGATCAGGGCGGCGGCCCAGTGGGCCCGGGTCAGTTCGGGCGGCGGGCGCCGGCCCCCGCGCAGGAGGAGCCGCTGCCACCAGTGCCGCAGCTCCGCCCAGGCGCCACGCGCGATCCAGTAGAACCACAGGCTGCCGACCAGGCGCAGCCCGCGTGGGGACTCGCCGGGGGTGGTCAGACAGAAGTCGAGCGCCGCGCGCAGATTGTCGTGCTCGGCGCGCAACCCGGCCAGCGTGCCCGGCTGGTCCGGCCCGAACCAACTCCGCTCATGCTCCTCCGCGACCCGCACGAAGTGCGCGCACAACCGCCGCCGGGTGTCCCCGGCCGCCCCGAGCGCCTCCAGTTTCTCCAGCCCGTACTCCCGGAGAAGAGCGAGCATCCGATACCGGGTACCGCTCGCCCCTCCGATCCCGCCCACCTCCCTGACCAGCACAGACTTCTCCACCAGCCCGATCACGGCATCCAGCACGGCGGCCCGCGTGACACCGGAGGCCGCACCGGCCGCTTCCGCTCGGGCTCCGGTGGTGGTCAGGCCTTTGGCCCGGGTCGGCGGTCCGTTCGCGCGGGTCGTCGCCGCCGGAGAACCGTAGGAGGGGCGGGCCGTGCCGGTCCCGTGGTCGGTGTGGGTTGTTTCCGCGCAGCCGGGCTCGTCTCCGGTGTGGTTCCTCCTGGTCTGTCCGGTGCTGCTGTCGGCACCGACGGCTTCGGCTCGGCCTCCGGGGTCGGCAGGGCCTCCGGGCCGGGCCGGTGCCTCGCTCGCGCGAGTTGTCGCCGCCGGGGTGGGGTCGTCGTAGGGGCGGCGGGTCGTCTCCGTCCGGGCCGTGTCCGTCCGGGCCTTGCCGGTCCTGTCGTCGGCCGGGGTCGACGACGTGGGGTCGGGCTCGCCGTACGAGCGGGTCGTGTCCGGCTGGGCCGTCCCCGTACCCGTCCCACCAGCGGAGCGACTCGTTCCCGCCGGGTCGGGCTCACCGTCGGCGCCGCCCTCGTGCGCCCTGCCCGGCCTCCCTCCGACGGAGTCACCGCACACCGCCTCCGCCCCCGCCAGGTCGAAGCCGCCGGTGAACACCGACAGGTGGGCCCAGGCGAGTCGCTCCGCCGGGGTGCACAGGTCGTGGCTCCAGTCCACGGCCGAGCGGAGGGTCTGGTGGCGAGGTGGAGCGGCGGGGCTGCCGCAGGTGAGGAGCCGGTAGTGGGCGCCCAGGTGTTCGCCGAGGCGTTCGTCGAGCTGCTCCACACCCAGGGCGTGCATCCGTACGGCCGCCAGTTCGATGGCCAGCGGGAGGCCGTCCAGACGGTTGCAGAGGCGGGCGACGGCTGCCCGGTTGTGATCGGTGATCCTGAAACCCGGTGCCACGGCCGCCGCCCGGTCGGCGAACAGACGCAGCGCGGGGAACTCCCTGCCGGGCAGGACGTCCCCGGGGGCCGGAGTCGCCAGCGGGGGCACCGGGAGCAGCCGCTCCTCGGTGAGGCCGAGTCGATGGCGGCTGGTGGCCAGTACACGGACGCTCCCGGTCGCCCCGAGCACGGCGGCCACCAGCGAGGCGCAGGCGTCCGTCAGATGCTCGCAGTTGTCCAGGACCAGCAGCAGGCGTCTGTCGCGCAGATGCCCGACGACTGTGTCCAGCGGCGCCCGGCCCGTCTCGTCCCGGATGCCGAGCGCGTCCGCCACCGCGTGCGGCACCAGCGCGCCGTCCCGCACGGCGGCCAGCGGGACCAGCCGGACCCCGTCCGGGAAACCCCGTACGGCCCCCTCCGCCACCCGCGCCGCGAGCCGGGTCTTGCCGACCCCTCCGGGACCGGTGAGAGTCAGCAGCCGGGTGGCGGCCAACAGCCTTCTGGCCTGCGCGAGTTCAGCGCGCCGGCCCACGAAACTGGTTGCCGGCACGGGGAATCCGACCGTGCGCCGCGACCCGACTGCCCCCACGATCGGCCACGCCCTCTTCGAGTTCGACGAGTTGCTGGTGCCCTTGCGTGATCTTCAACGGTGATCGTCGGCAATGGGTTACAGCAACGGCTCACCTCGTGGTGCGCGCCCCCGTCGCACCTCGCGCGCCCTTCTTCCCGCCCCCGTCCTCACGCGTGCCGTCCTCGCTCGCGTCGCCCTCGCCCCTGCCGCCCGCGCTTCCGCCGTCCTCGTCCTCCAGACGTCCTGCCGCCCGCTCCGCCGTCCGCCGGGCCCAGTCGCCGGTGGTGACGGCGCCCAGGACCAGTACGGCCAGACCGCAGCCCGCGATGATCCACCAGCCGGGCCGCGCCGCGGCGGCGAACACCTCCTTGTACGAGCCCGCCCCGATCCCGGAGGCCAGCACCGCGCCGATCACCGCGACCCCCAGCGTGCCGCCGGTCTGGCGGCTGGTGGAGGCGACCGCGGCGGCCACCCCGGCCTGGGAACGGGGCATGCCCGAGACGGCCGTGTTGGTGATGGGCGCGTTGACGAAGCCGAAGCCGAGGCCGAACAGGAAGTACCCGATGACCAGTGTCACGTTCGACGTCTCCGCGTCGAAGGCGGCGAACAGGACCCCGCTCGCCGTCATCCAGACCCCGGCCATGAGCAGCGAGAACCGTGGTCCCCGGCTGCCGACCAGCCGCCCCGAGATCGGCGCGCACACGAAGCACATCAGCGCCATCGGCAGCATCCACAGACCGGCGTGCAGCGCGGACAGCCCCCGCACGTTCTGCAGGTACAGCGTCGACAGGAACAGGAACCCGCTCAGCGCCGCGAACGCGCTGACCGCGATCACGGTCGCCCCGCTGAACGGCACCGACCGGAAGAACCGCAGGTCGATGAGGGGTTCGGTGCGCCGGGGCTCGTAGTACAGCAGCCCGAGCAGCGCGGCCAGGGCGACCGCCCCGAAGGCGAGCGTGTGCGTGACCGGTGAACCGGGCGCCTCGATGATCGCGTACGTCAGTGAGCCGAGCAGCGCGATGACCAGGACCTGGCCGACCGGGTCCGGGCGGCGGGCCTTCGGCGCCCGGGACTCGGGGACGTACCGCAGGGTCAGCAGAAGCGCGGCGAGGCCCACCGGCAGGTTTATCCAGAAGATCGAGCGCCAGCCGACGGAGTCCACGAGGAGGCCGCCGATGATCGGGCCTGCGGCCATGGAGATGCCGACCACCCCGCCCCACACCCCGATCGCCCGGGCCCGCTCGCGCGGGTCGGTGAAGGTGTTGGTGATGATCGACATGGCGACGGGGTTGAGCATCGAGCCGCCGATCGCCTGGATCATGCGGAACACGATGAGCCAGTCGAGGCTCGGGGCGAGCGAGCAGAGCACCGAGCCGAGCGTGAACAGCACCAGCCCGGTCAGGAAGACCCGGCGGCGGCCGATCCGGTCGGCGGTCGAGCCCGCCAGCATCAGCAGCGAGGCCAGCACCAGCGTGTACGCGTCGAGCGCCCACTGCATACCGGCCACGCTCGCGCCCAGGTCCCTCTCCATGGAGGGGAGCGCGACGTTGAGCACGGTGACGTCGAGGCTCACGATCAGCAGGCTCATGCAGCAGATCGCGAGCACCAGCATGCGGCGGCGGGAACTCGGCTCGGACATGCGGTCCATAGTACGGCTAACTAATGACTTTGGCTGTACTCCGTTCGGTGCGCGAGAATGGCCCGATGCCCACGCCCGTCACCGCACCCGCAAGCCTCCTCAGGATCGGCCCGCACACCGTGCAGCCGCCCGTCGTCCTGGCCCCCATGGCCGGGATCACGAACGCGCCCTTCCGCACGCTGTGCAGGGAGTTCAGCGGAGGTAAAGGCCTGTTCGTCAGCGAGATGATCACGACCCGGGCGCTGGTCGAGCGCAACGAGAAGACCATGCAGCTGATCCACTTCGACGCGACCGAGAAGCCGCGCTCGATCCAGCTGTACGGCGTCGACCCGGCGACCGTCGGCAAGGCCGTCCGCATGATCGCGGAGGAGGACCGTGCCGACCACATCGACCTCAACTTCGGCTGCCCCGTCCCGAAGGTGACGAGGAAGGGCGGCGGCTCGGCCCTCCCGTACAAGCGGCACCTGCTGCGCGCGATCCTGCGCGAGGCGGTGTCCGGTGCCGGGGACATCCCCGTCACGATGAAGATGCGCAAGGGCATCGACGACGACCACATCACCTACCTCGACGCCGGCCGCATCGCGGTCGAGGAGGGTGTGACGGCCATCGCACTGCACGGCCGCACCGCCGCCCAGCACTACGGCGGCACGGCGGACTGGGACGCCATCGCCCGCCTCAAGGAGCACGTGCCGGAGATCCCCGTGCTCGGCAACGGCGACATCTGGTCGGCCGAGGACGCCCTGCGGATGGTCCGGGAGACCGGGTGCGACGGAGTGGTGGTCGGACGCGGCTGCCTCGGGCGGCCGTGGCTGTTCTCGGACCTGGTGGCCGCCTTCGAGGGGCGTACTGAAGACATCGCGCGCCCGTCCCTCCGTGAGGTCGCCGACATCATGGTCCGGCACGCCACGCTGCTCGGCGAGTGGATCGGGGACGAGCCGCGCGGGGTCATCGACTTCCGCAAGCACGTCGCCTGGTACCTGAAGGGCTTCGCGGTCGGCTCCGACATGCGCAAGCGTCTCGCCATCACGTCGTCCCTGGAGGAACTCCGTTCCGGGCTGGACGAGTTGGACCTCGACCAGGGCTGGCCCCTGGGCGCGGACGGGCCCCGCGGCCGTACGTCCGGCAACAACCGGGTGGTGCTGCCGGAGGGCTGGCTGAAGGACCCGTACGACTGTGCGGGCGTGAGTGAGGATGCGGAACTGGACACGTCCGGGGGCTGATTCGGGGCGGGCCCGGTCGCTGAGGCACTCTCGACATCCGTTCGGGGCTCGCGGACACTGGTCGGCGTGACGGACGTCGCGGTGTGGGTCGCGGCCTTCACCGGCGGTACGGCGGTGCTCGCGAGCTGGGTCACCAACCTGGGGAACGTACGGGCCGCAAGGGCCCAGGCCGAGGCGTCGGCGCTGGCCCAACAGCGCGACCGGGTCCGGGAGTTGCGGCGAGCCGCCTACCTGGACTTCATGGAACGGGCCCATGTTCTCGGTGAGTTGTACTGGCGAGCCGAGTCCAGGTTCGTCCAAGCCACCGATCCGGATCAGCTGCTGACAGGCCTTCAAGAGCTGCGTGGCGAACTGCGCGGCGCGTACGACCCCCTCATGCGAAGCGTCCGAGTCATCTCCCTGGAAGGGCCCGCCGCCCCCGCCGAGGCTGCCGGAACAGTCCTGGAGGCGGCGGCGGACACCAGTCGAGCCCTGTGGCGCTTCACGCTCGGGGAGCCCGAAGCGCAGGCGCGCTTCGACGAAGGGCATCAGCGCTTCAAGCACCTTCTGGCACAGTTCGTCGAAGCGGCCCGCGAGGCCATGACCGCCCCGTGACCCCGGGGGACTTCTTACGGGTGGGGCGTTGAGCCGTATGCCGTCAGGAACTTGTCGCGGAACGCGCTCATCTTCCAGACCGGGGCGTTGTGGGCGGGGCGCAGGCCGTCCGTCCAGTTCCAGTCGGCGATCTTGTCGAGGATCTTCGGGTCCTTGGCGACGACCGACACCGGCACGTCACGGCTGGCGTTGCTGCCGCTGACCCGGGACATGGGCTGGTGGTCGCCGAGGAAGACGAGGACGGTGTCGTCGGTGCCGTACCGGGTCAGCCAGTCGATGAGGCTGGTGACCGAGTACTGGATCGACTTGCCGTACTCCGCCTTGGCCTCGGGGGCGTTGTAGAGGACGTCCTTGGGGTCCTTGCCCGCCTTCTGGATCGCGTTGAACACCGTGCCGTCGCCGAGCTCGTCCTGCGGGACCGTCTGGGGAAGCGGCGCCCAGGGCTGGTGGCTCGACGTCAGGATGATCTCCGACATCAGCGGCTTGGCCTGCTTCCTGCCGTGCTCCAGACGCTGGTACGCCTCCAGCGTGTACTGGTCCGGCATGGTCGACCAGCTGAACTTCGGCCCCTTGTAACCGAGGTCCTTCGCCGCGTAGTTCTTCTCCAGGCCGTAGAACTTCGCCTCCGGCCAGCTCTTCTGCACGCCCGGCATCACGCCGACCGTCCGCCAGTCGCCGGTGCGCCGGAACACCTCGGGGAGGGTGAGACGGTCGCTGTTGACGAGGGTGCGGTAGCGCTGCTGGTTGTTGATCCACAGGCCCGACAGGAACGTGGAGTGGCCGAGCCAGCTGCTGCCGCCGTACGTCGCCGAGGTCAGCCAGCCGCTCTTCGCGGCGAACCCGGCGTCCGTCAGGGCCTGTGTCTGGTCGGCGAGCGTCTTGTCGACGCCGGGCGACATGATCGGGTCCTCGATCGCGCTGCGGCCGTAGCTCTCGATGAACGTGAAGATGACGTCCTTGCCGCGCAGGTCCGGCACCAGCTGGTCACCGGGCGTCTTCGCGAACGGGTCGTTCTTCGCCAGCTCCTTGAACTCCGCCTCGTCGTGCAGCGTGTCGCTCACCCGCCGCGCGTGCACCTTGACGACTCCGGCGGTGTGGTCTGACGCGATCGGCACCCCGCCGACCGTGAGACCGAGGGACATGCAGGTGATCCAGACGGTGCCGGCGATCAGCGTGGCCTTGGTGGCGACGGTGTTGTGGCGGGCGAGCACGTTGCTGAGCCGTACGGTCGCGAAGGCCGTTCCGACGAGCAGGAGCAGCACGAGCACGACCACCCCGGTGGTGGCCGCGATCGACCCCACGGCACCGAAGGAGTCGGTGAGGTACGACTGCGCGTCGCTCAGCAGCGCCCAGTCGAGCAGCACGTTGAAGTGACGGCCCAGGAACTCGACGAACCCCATGTCCAGCAGGTTGACCACGGTGACCGCACCGAGGAAGGCACCGATGCACGCCGCCGTGATCACGCGCGGCCGGCGCGGCATCGCGAGCAGCACGACGGCCCCGACGATCGCCTCGGCCGGAAGCCGGAGGAACTCCGTGATCCGCAGGTTGCCGAAGGTGTTCGGCATCTGCAGGGCGACGAGAACGACCAGCGCGGAGAGGGCGGTCGCCGCCCAGCCGAGATTGCGGGCGGCGATCGGGCGCCGGGTGCGCCAGTCGGGCTTGGGCGCGGTCTCGGGTGCCGTCTGCTCGGCCTCGGCCGCCTCAGGGGCGTCGGTGGCCTCGATGGCGGTCTCGGCGGGCGCTTCGGCGGCCGTGTCCGGCTCGTCGGCGGACGCGGCCGGCTTCTCGGCCACCGGTCCGGCCTCCGGTTCCGCGGCCGGTTCAGTAGGCGCCTTTGCCTCCGGCTCCTCAACCGCCGTATCGGCGGCATCGGTTGCTTCGGTGACCGCCTGGCCCTGGCTCGAAGGCATCTCGGACGATGCCTCGGAAGGTCCCTCGGGGGTGGTGTCCGTCGATGGGTTGGCGCGAGTGAACAGAGGCACCCCGGAGGTCCTTCCGTGTGAAGCCGTGCGGGAAGCGGCGGACCCGGCGTGGGAGCCGAGGTCCGCCACCATCCCGTACGGCGGGCCCTCGGCCTCCGTTCAGCCTCCGCGTCCAAGCACCCGGCAAACACCGGGCAAACGCCTCACCAAGCGACCGGCCACACGCCTCGTCGCACGTCCGCTCAGGCGCCCCCGACCGCCGTGAGCAGCGCCAACGGAGCCGCCGCCGACCGGGACTCCCGTACGCACGCGTGCGGGTAGGGCACCGGTTCGCCGTGGGTGTCGCGGCCGTAACCGGCGAGGACCTCGGGGAGGCGGTGCCCGGTGGCGGTCGCCGCGTCGACGAGGGCGTGGGCGACCGTACGGGCCTCGTCGTGCAGGCCGTACCGGGCCAGGCCCAGCGTGATCAGGGCGTTGTCGTGCGGCCAGACCGAGCCGCGGTGGTAGGAGAGGGGATGGTAGGCGGACTGGCCCGACGCCAGCGTCCGTACGCCCCAGCCCGAGAAGAAGTCCGGTTCGACCAGGCGCCGGCCGACCTTCTCGCCGAACTCCTTGTCGAGCAGCCCCGACCAGAGCAGATGGCCCGCGTCCGAGGCGAGCGCGTCGACCTGGTTGCCCTCGCCGTCGAGCGCGAGAGCGGGGAAGGAGTGCTGGGGCATCCAGAAGTCCCGCTGGAAACGGTCCCGGAGGTCGGCCGCCGCCTGTTCGAGAAGGGCGGCGTACACCTCGTCGCCCCATACCGTGCGGGCGAGCTGGGCGGTACGGCGCAGGGCGTCGTACGCGTAACCCTGGGCCCCCGCCGCCATCACCGGGCCGCTTGCGCGGGTGCCGTCGGCCGAGCAGATGGCGCCGGGGGAGTCCTTCCAGTTCTGGTTGGCGAGGCCGCCCTGGTCGGCCCGGTAGACCAGATAGCCACGGGAGGTGAGACCCCCGTGGTCGAGCATCCAGCCGATCGCCGCGCGGGCGTTGGCTTCGAGACGGAGGGCCAGGGCCGTGTCGCCGGTCTGCTCGACATACGCCCCGAGGAGCACCAGGAAGAGCGGGGTCGCGTCGACCGAGCCGTAGTAACGGCCGTACGGCACCTGCCCGAAGTGCGCCAGCTCGCCGTGCCGTACCTCGTGCACGATCTTGCCCGGCTGGGCCACGGAGTCCGGGCCCACCTCGGTCGCCTGGGTCGCGGCGAGCGCCGGGAGGGTGGCGGCGGCGAGCTGGGGGCGGTAGGGGAGGGCGAAGAGGGAGGTGAGGAGTGCGTCGCGGCCGAGAAGGGTGAGGAACCAGGGCGCGCCGGCGGCCGGTACGCGCAGCTCCTCACCGTCGGGTCCCGTCGCGGGGACCTGGAGCGAGGCCAGGTCGGAGAGGCCGCGTGCGCAGGCCGCCGCCAGTTCCGGCCAGCCGGTGGGGAAGGCGACGCCCTCGACGAACTCCCCTTCCAGAGCGAGGAGTTGGTCATTGGCGGCGGTGGGAGAGGCGGGAACCTGCGGCTCCTTGGTCGCGCCGTGCGGGCGGGCGGCGACGCGCAGTGCCAGTTCCGCCGAACCGTGCGGTTCGAGATCCAGGGTCCAGACGAGGCGCCGGGCGCCGGTGCCGGTCTCCTCGACGCCGTCGGGGGCGGGCTCGGCGGTGACCGTCGTACAGGACAGCCACTCACCGCGCCGGTAGCTGAACTCGACGCCGTCGTCGAGGACTTCACGTTTACGGACGGCACCTGACTTGACGTATGTCCGGTAGTCGGAGCGCAGCTCGAACTGGTCGGTGAAGTCGGCGTCGGCGGTGACCGCGATCCGGACCGTCACCGGCACCGGACGGTTGCTGGTCACGCGCAGCGCCTCGACGAACGCGCCGTCCGCGACGGCCTGTTCACGGAAGAGCGTGTAGGCGGGCGGCTCCTGACGGCCCCCGCGCGGTACGAGGACACAGCGCGCGGTGTCCCCGTCGGCGACCGGGCTGAGCGTCTCGGGCACCGCGCCGTCGACGGTGAGCTGCCAACGGCTCAAGTGCCGTGCGTCGCGGACGAATAACCCGTCGGGCTGGCTGCTTCCGCGTACCCCGCTGATGTCCCCGCCGTCGCCCACGGCCGCGAACGTCCCGCCGTGCACGAGCAGATGATGCCGGTCCGTCATGCCCGTTCGCCTCCCTTGTCGTCCATGTCGCTCATGCCACTCACGTCACTCATGCCGAATGCGGTGTTGATGTCGCTGTCGCCGAAGGGCTGTTGGTGGAGCAGATCGAGGGTGAGCGCGGCGGTCCAGCCGAAGCCGAGTGCCCCGCAGGCCTCACCGGTGTACGGGTCCACGTACTCCGCGAACTCCGAGGCGTCGGCGGTCTCCAGCAGCGCCGTGCGCAGCGCGTCGGCGTGCGCCCGCTCGCCGTGCTGCCGCAGCCCGCGCTCCACCAGCCAACCGGTGTTGAACCAGGCCGGCCCCCGCCAGTAGCGGTGCGGGTCGAAGGCCTCGCCGAGCAGGTCGTAGGACGGTACGAGGCGGGCGGTGCCGCCGACCTCGAAGTGCGGTCCGCGCGCGGTACGGACGAGGGTGGCGGCCACGTCCCGGGGAAGCGTGGGCAGGAGGAGGGGGATGAGACCGGAGACGCCACGCTCGGGGACGAGGGCGCCCTCCACCACGTCGCGGCAGAAGAACATCCCCTCCGCCGGGTCCCACAGCCGCTCCACCAGGGCCGCCGTCAGCCGTTCCGCGCGGGCGTGCCGGGCCGTCCCCGTCGCGCCCAGCTCCTGGGCGATACGGGCCAGCGCGTGCTCCGACGCGATCAGCAGCGCGTTGAAGGAGGGGTCCTCGACGGCGAACTCGCCGGTGCCGTCCGCATATCCGGCGTCCCGGTAGTCCGTCGCCAGCCGTACGTACCGCCCGTAGTCCAGGTCGGTCGGCCGGTCCTCGGCGGCTCCGTGGTCGAGGTCGGCGCGGCGGAAGGAGCGGGCCGGGGCCGGGGTGACACGGCTCAACGGGGCATCCCAGCATGGGCTGTTGTCCATACCCTGTTCCCAGGGGTGCACGACCGACGCGAGGCCGCCCCCGCCCAGGTCCCGGCGGTGCAGCAGATAGCGGTGCCAGGCCGCGAGCCGCGGGTAGGCACGGGCGAGGAAGCCGCGCGACCGGGACAGACCGGGGTCGGCCTGGTGCACCAGCCAGACGGCCAGCGCGTGCACCGGTGGCTGCACGATGCCGGACGTCTGTACGGTGCGCGGGGCGCCCGCAGCGCGCCCCGCGGTCGAGGAGCGCCAGAAGTCGGGGCTCGGGAAGTACGCGTCGAGCGGGACGGAAGGGTTGAAGACGATGTGCGGGATCCGCCCGTCGCCCCACTGGGCCGAGAGCAGCGTCTCCAGCTCCGTCTGCGCGCGCAGGGGTGACAGATGACGCAGGCCGATCGCGATGAACGCGGAGTCCCAGGACCACTGGTGCGGATACAGGCCGCGCGAGGGCACCGTCGAGGTGCCGGTCCAGTTGCCCTCCAGCACCTCGGCCGCCCTGACGTGCAGGGCATGGCGGGCATGTGTCGTAACGTCCGGTTCGTATACGAAGGAGTGCGCCGTGTCGCGGGCACGGGAGGTCAGCTGGGCAGTGCGATCCACTCGGGGCTCCCCGAAGACGTTCGGCCCGACCGGTTCGGTCGTGCCACCGTAGAGTTACGTCTATTTAACACGCATAACTCAATATGTAATGCAAGCTTGAGAAACACAAGGGGGTGCGCATGAGTGGTCGTGCTCAGGCGAGCGCCGGCGATCTGCTCGAACTGGTACGCAGTGGACGCGCCACGACTCGCGGTGCCCTGCAACAGGTGACGGGTCTCTCACGCGCGACGGTCGGACACCGTCTGGACCGGCTGTTCCGCGCGGGCTGGCTGCGCGAGGGCGCCTCGGGTCCGGTCGACTCGCCGCTCGGCGGTCGCCCGTCGATCACGCTGGAGTTCGACGACGCCCACGCCGTCGTCCTCGCCGCCGACCTCGACACACGTCATGCCCGCGCCGCCGTTCTCACTCTCACGGGTGAACTTCTGGCGGAACACTCGGGCACCCTGGCTGTCGACGACGGCCCCGACGTCGTACTCGGCGATCTCGGCCGCTGGTTCGCGGAACTCCTGACGAAGGCCGGCCACCGCCCGTCCGAGGTCTGTGGCATAGGCCTCGCGGTGCCCGGCCCGGTCGACATGGACACCGGCCGCGTCGTCCAGCCGCCGATCATGCCCGGCTGGGACGGCTACGACATAAGAGCCCGCCTGGCCAGAGCCTTCGCCGAACACACGGACGAGCCGGTGGCGGCGAGGGTCCCGGTACTGGTGGACAACGACGCCAACCTCATGGCGTACGGCGAGCAGCGCACCGGCTATCCCGACTGCTCGGCCTTCGTCCTGGTGAAGGTCTCGACGGGCATCGGCGCGGGCGTGGTGGTCGGCGGTTCGGTGTTCCGGGGCATCGACGGCGGTGCCGGGGACATCGGGCACATCCGCGTCCCGCAGGGCGCCGAGGCGCTGTGCCGGTGCGGGTCGTACGGCTGCCTGGCCGCCGTCGCGAGCGGTGGCGCCGTCGCCCGTCGGCTCGCCGAGAGCGGGGTACCGGCGGCGTCGGGCTCGGACGTACGGGATCTGCTCGCGGCCGGGCATCCGGGGGCGCTCGCGCTCGCGCGGGAAGCGGGCCGGAGCGTGGGGGACGTACTGGCGACGGTGGTGACGCTGCTCAACCCCGGCGTGCTGATGATCGCGGGCGACCTGGCGGGCACGCCGTTCCTCACGGGCGTACGGGAGCTGCTGTACCAGCGGGCGCTGTCGCGCTCGACCGCGCATCTGGACGTGGTGACGTCGAGGCTGGGGGAGCGGGCGGGGCTGGTGGGGGCCGGGGCGATGGTCGTGGAGTACCTGTACGCGCCCGAGCGGGTGGAGGAGCGGCTGACTGCGCTCGGGGTGTGAGTCGGTCGGGGCCTGTGACAGGGGTGTTTCCCCTTCGCGTCGGCGTCCGCATGGTGAAATCCGGGCGCCCGTGAGTGCGTGATTCTCGCCACCCTTGATAGGGGTTGCGCTCAGATGAGCGGATCGCAGGCGACTGCACTTCTCAAAGGGTGGCACTCAGTGCCACCCTTTGATCGTTCATCGATAGAACTCAGACGTGTCGTGAGCCGCTCAGCTGAGCGATAAAATGCGCATAGGGCGACGGTTGCGTTCAAGAAGTGAAAACATGCCGGTCCCGCAGCTTGCCAAGCTTTGACTTTGGATCTGCTGGCTGACGGCTGGTTACAGGCACATGACGCGCAAGTGGACGTACCCAGACGCCTTCGATCTGGGTATGTTCCTGGCCGTCAGGGCAGCCACCGCGTCCTCAAGGAGTTGGGACCCGTGTCGGAAAACAAAGATCCCCACGTAGCTCAGCCGGCCAACAGTGTTGAGGGCGTGAAGTTCGTTTACGACTTCACCGAGGGCAACAAGAACCTCAAGGACCTTCTCGGCGGCAAAGGTGCCAACCTCGCCGAGATGACCAACCTGGGCCTTCCGGTGCCTCCGGGCTTCACGATCACCACCGAGGCATGCAAGACCTACCTCGACAGCGGCGACGAGCCGGCGGCACTGCGTGACGAGGTGAGCGCACACCTCGCGGCCCTCGAAACGGCGATGGGCAAGAAGCTCGGCCAGGCCGACGACCCCCTCCTCGTGTCCGTCCGCTCCGGGGCGAAGTTCTCGATGCCGGGCATGATGGACACGGTGCTGAACATCGGCCTCTCCGACAAGTCGGTCCAGGGCCTCGCCAAGCAGTCCGGCGACGAGCGCTTCGCGTGGGACTCGTACCGCCGCCTCATCCAGATGTTCGGCAAGACGGTCCTCGGCGTCGAGGGCGAGCTGTTCGAGGACGCGTTGGACGCGGCGAAGACGGCCAAGAAGGTCGCGGTCGACACGGAGTTGGAGGCCGCCGACCTCAAGAAGCTGGTCACCAAGTTCAAGAAGATCGTCAAGACCGAGGCGGGCCGCGACTTCCCGCAGGACGCGCGCGAACAGATGGACCTCGCGATCCACGCGGTCTTCGACTCCTGGAACACGGACCGCGCGAAGCTCTACCGCCGCCAGGAACGCATCCCGGGTGACCTCGGCACGGCGGTCAACATCTGCTCGATGGTCTTCGGCAACCTGGGCCCCGACTCGGGCACGGGCGTCGCGTTCACCCGCGACCCGGCCAGCGGCCACGCGGGCGTGTACGGCGACTACCTGCAGAACGCGCAGGGCGAGGACGTCGTGGCGGGCATCCGCAACACGGTCCCGCTCGCGGAGCTCGAACAGATCGACAAGAAGTCGTACGACCAGCTGATGCAGATCATGGCGACCCTGGAGAACCACTACAAGGATCTCTGCGACATCGAGTTCACCATCGAGCGCGGCCAGTTGTGGATGCTCCAGACACGCGTCGGCAAGCGCACGGCGGGCGCCGCCTTCCGGATCGCCACGCAACTCGTCGACCAGGGCCTCATCGACGAGGCGGAGGCGCTCCAGCGCGTCACCGGCGCCCAGTTGGCCCAGCTGATGTTCCCGCGCTTCGACGACCAGGCGAAGATCAAGCAGGTCGGCCGCGGCATCGCCGCCTCGCCGGGTGCGGCGGTCGGCAAGGCGGTGTTCGACTCGTACACCGCGGTCAAGTGGTCGCGTTCGGGCGAGAAGGTCATCCTGGTCCGCAGGGAGACCAACCCCGACGACCTCGACGGCATGATCGCTGCCGAGGGCATTCTGACCAGCCGTGGCGGCAAGACGTCCCACGCTGCCGTGGTCGCGCGCGGGATGGGCAAGACGTGCGTGTGCGGCGCGGAGGAGCTGGAGGTCGACACCAAGCGCCGCCGGATGACGGTCCCCGGCGGTCACGTCGTGGAAGAGGGCGACCTCATCTCCATCGACGGTTCCAGCGGCAAGGTGTACCTGGGCGAGGTCCCGGTCGTCCCGTCCCCGGTGGTGGAGTACTTCGAGGGCCGGATGCACGCGGGCGCCAACGACGCCGACGAACTGGTCGAGGCGGTCCACCGGATCATGGCCTTCGCGGACCGGAAGCGTCGCCTGCGTGTCCGGGCCAACGCGGACAACGCCGAGGACGCGATGCGGGCGCGGCGGTTCGGCGCGCAGGGCATCGGGCTGTGCCGTACGGAGCACATGTTCCTCGGCGACCGGCGCGAGCTGGTGGAACGCCTGATCCTGGCCGACACGGACGTCGAGCGCGAGGAGTCCCTGAAGGCGCTTCTCCCGCTCCAGAAGCAGGACTTCGTAGAACTGTTCTCGGCGATGGACGGCCTCCCGGTGACGGTCCGTCTCCTCGACCCCCCGCTGCACGAGTTCCTCCCGGACATCACCGAGCTGTCGGTACGAGTAGCCCTCGCCGAGTCCCGCAAGGACCCGCACGAGAACGACCTGCGCCTGCTCCAGGCCGTGCACCGCCTGCACGAGCAGAACCCGATGCTGGGCCTGCGGGGCGTACGGCTCGGCCTGGTGATCCCCGGCCTGTTCACCATGCAGGTACGGGCGATCGCGGAGGCGGTGGCCGAGCGCAAGAACGCCAAGGGCGACCCGCGTGCCGAGATCATGATCCCGCTGGTGGGCACCGTCCAGGAGCTGGAGATCGTGCGCGAGGAGGCCGAGCAGGTCATCGCCGAGGTCATCGAACAGACCGGCGTGGACCTGAAGCTGGCACTGGGCACGATGATCGAGCTGCCGCGCGCAGCCCTCACGGCGGGGCAGATCGCGGAGGCCGCCGAGTTCTTCTCGTTCGGCACGAACGACCTGACCCAGACGGTGTGGGGCTTCAGCCGGGACGACGTCGAGGCCTCCTTCTTCACGGCCTACCTGGAGAAGGGCATCTTCGGGGTCTCCCCGTTCGAGACGATCGACCGGGACGGCGTCGGCGCGCTGGTCAAGCTGGCGGTGGAGGCGGGCCGAGCGACCCGTCCCGACCTGAAGCTGGGAGTGTGCGGCGAGCACGGCGGCGACCCGGAGTCGGTCCACTTCTTCCACGAGGTGGGCCTGGACTACGTCAGCTGCTCACCGTTCCGGATCCCGGTGGCCAGGCTGGAGGCGGGGCGGGCGGCTTCGTCTTCGGCGGGGAGCGATCACCGGTAGGGGCCAGTAGGGCCATCTGAGGGCTCCAAGGAGCCCCGAAGACGCCGGAACCGTCGCCCTGTCACCCCGACCCTCAGCGACACGGCAGCGGTTCCGGAGCACGAGAGAGGGCGGCACCCCTGTGCGGGGGGTGCCGCCCTCTCGTTGCCTGTGATCTGCGCTCATGCCGAGGCGCGATCCGTACGCCCCGCCTTCCTGTCCACCCGAACTCGGCGGGCCGACGCGTGTCCTACGGGCTGAGACGGCTCGCGACGTCAGCCGGTGCTCACGCTGCGAACGTGTGGTACCTGGCCAGACAGATCAGCGATGCGTCGTAGTCCGACAGTGTCCGCTGATACGCGGACACTTGGCCGACTCCGACCGCGCCCCACACCAGACCCGCCACGACGAACCCCAGACCGATCAGGACACTGTCCGTCACCGCGACGAAGATGCCGAACGCGATCATCAACAGCACCGCCCAGAACTTCGGATCCACCTCTTTCGGCGGCGCGAACTTGTGCCGGTTCGGCGACTCCGCCGGAAGATCCTGCCAATACCCGCGCAGTAGCTGCACGTTCACGGAGCCGCACGTCGGACACTGCATTACCAACTCCCGTCACCTGTAGGCCACTTGGCGGAAGAGTGGTCAGCCGGGATCGTGACGGCAAGGACTACCGCCCAGTGTGTGAGTGAGGGCACAGACCGCACATCGCATGAGCCCCGCAGGCAACAGACGGAGCGCATGCGTGCACGTCAGAACACGGAGCGCAGCGAGAAGCCACGGCAGCAACCCCCCCCCGTCCGGATACGCCTGTACCGCCTGTGCGACTCGCCCGTATCCAGCCCCGAGGGGCACACCCGGGAGGAGGTCTCTGTGCGGATCAGCGGTTCGGTGTCTCCGTACAGGGCTGGTGGCGGACCTGCTCGACGGCCTGTGCGGTCTGTTGATCCTCGGGGAGGAACACGAACAACTGTTGTGTCTCCGCAGGGAGTTCGAGCTTCTCGCGGACCAGCTGGAGCTTTGGCCCGGCGCGATGGTTGAGCTGGATGGCTCCGCGCTGCGCAACGACGTGCCGGTTCAGGCGCCGGGTCAGGTCGGGGCCGCGTCCGGCCGGTCAGGAGTACACCATCGGGCACCCCCGTCCGAGCGAGTGCTGGGCCGCGCGCAGGTACAGGGCCACGTAGAAGGCGGCGTCCAGATCCTCGCCCCACGGGGCCGGCCGGGTCGCCGCCAGCTTCGCCGCCGTCCCGTCCAGGAACCAGTTGGTCAGGTCCAGGTTGTCGCACATCTCCGGGGTCTCGGGCGGAAGTTCGACCGCTGTCGCCAGCTTCTCGGCGATCGCCAGGACCTGGGGTGCACCCGCGATCACGGTGTCGTCGGAGTACGACGACCCGACCGGCAGCTCGATCTCCTCGTCCAGGGACACCGGCACCAGGACCGTCCAGCCGCAGAGCAGATCCGTCTCCGCGTCCGAGAGGTGGGCTTTGCACAGCGTGAGGAAGCTGTTCATGGACGGGACCAGCTTCTCCTCGAAGGACCGGCCCGAGCCGCGTACGAAGTCCGCCGCCGGGGGTACGGAGTCGTACCGGGGCAGGCCGCGTCGTACCAGCTCCGCGTTCAGGCCCGCGGCGATCTTCGCGCGCCCACCCTCGTCCTCGTCCTCACCGAACCACTCCTCCGCACCGACATCGACCAGGTATACGCCCATGACCGCAACGTACTGCGCACCACTGACATCGACGCCGGTGCGCAGTACGGACGGCCGGGCGTACGCGGCGGTGACTACGAACGGAACGGGCCCGTCACCTCGTACGTGATCCCGCCCGAGGAGCTGCCGCTCGTGCCGCGCTGGCTGGAGAAGTACAGGCGGCTGCCGTTGGGGGAGAACGCCGGGCCCGTGATCTCCGAGCCCGACTGGCCGTCGATGCGGAGGAAGGGGGCGACCACGTCGTCCGGCGTGATCACGCAGATCTCCATGTTGCCGCCGTCCTCCGCCACGAACAGGTCGCCGGAGGATGTGCCGGTGATGTTGTCGACGCCGGTCAGGGGTGCCGTGCCCGACGTGACCAGGGAGTCGTCGTACGCCAACTCGTAGGTGTTCGTGAGCAGGTTGAGCTGCCAGACCCTGTTGTCGCCCTTGGTGGTGAACCAGACCTTGTCGTCGGCGTAGTAGCAACCCTCGCCGCCGTTGAAGGACTTGGAGCCGGAGACCTGGGTGCGGGTGGTGGTCGGGGAGCCGTCCGGGTCGGGGATCGTCGTCCAGGTGTACGAGCCCGAGGTCGCCGTGCCGGCGACCAGGACCTGGAGGGTGCCCGACGACAGGTTGCCCCAGGTCGTGGGAACGAAGCGGTAGAAGCGGCCGTTCGTCTCGTCCTCCGTCAGGTAGACGACCTGGCGCACCGGGTCCGCTGCCGCCGCCTCGTGCTTGAAGCGGCCCATCGCGGGGCGCTGCGTCGCCGCGTTCGTGCCCCACGGGTCCGTCTCGTAGACGTACCCCAGCGACACCTCCTCGCAGGACAGCCAGGTGTTCCAGGGGGTCCGTCCGCCCGCGCAGTTCTGGCGCGTGCCCGACAGGATGCGGTACGCGGAGGTGATGGCGCCCGTCGACGAGAACTTCACCGCGCTCGCGCCGCCCGACGGGTTGATCTCCGAGTTGGAGACGTAGATCCAGCCCGCGCCGTCGGCGTAACAGGCGCCGCCGTCAGGGGCGTTGTGCCAGGTGTACGAGGTTCCGGTGACCGTCTGGCCCGACCGGGCGACGACCCGGCTGGTGAAGCCGGCGGGGAGTCTGATGCCGTTGGCGTCCGCCGCGGCGAGGGCTCCGTACGGGCCCGTGCCCGGTTGGGCGGGGGCCGCGTGGGCGGCCCCGCGCCACAGGGTGCCGCCGAAGACGGCCGCCGAGCCGCCGATGACGGCGGCGCGCAGAAGGGTACGGCGTTCCACGTGTGCGTTCACTCGTGCGTCCACTCTCGCTCCAAAGGGGGGTGGCGTGACGTGCGGTGACGTCAGGGACCTTAGGGCGGCGGGGTGGAATTGTCATGTACGCGTGATGTCGCCTTGGCGGTCGTTCGCTGCCGTACCGCGAGACGGTCGGGCGCCTGGTCGTCGAGGTGCCGGTCGATGTGCCGACCGGTGCGTCCGGGGCGTCCGAGGGTGACGCCCGCCAGGACCAGGGCCAGTCCGCACAGTTGCTGAATCGTCAGTACCTCTCCGGCGAGAGCGGTGCCGAGCAGTACGCCCGTGACGGGATTGAGGAGTCCGATCAGCCCCACGGTGCCCGCGGGCAGGTGCCGCAGGCCGGCGAACCAGACGCTGAAGGCCAGTGCGGTGGCCACCAGGGCGACGTAGCAGAAGGCGAGAAGCGTGGGTGGGGAGAGCGCCGGCGGAGTGCCCTCCATGACTGCGGCGACCGGAAGCAGGAGCAGGCCTCCGGCGGTGAGCTGCCAGGCGGTCGTGGCGATCATGTCGGCGTCGCCGCTCCACCGCTTGGCCAGGATGTGGCCGAAGGACGACACGAGTACGGCCGCCGCCGCGGCGAGGATTCCCGGCACGCTCGCCGCTCCTGCCCCGGTGAGCAGCATGAGGCACACGCCGACGAGCCCGGTCACGGCGCCGGCCAGGTGTGCGGGCCGGGGCCGCTCGGACACCAGGGGCCATGCGATGAGCATCATCGTCAGTGGGGACACCGCCATGACGGTCGAGGCGATGCTCGTCGGCAGCAGCTTGGAGGAGACGTAGACGAGGGCGAAGAACACGCTCACGTTGACCAGGCCCAGCACGGCGGATCGCCACCACCACGCACCCCGGGGTCGGCGCCGGCGCAGAGCCAGCAGGGCGAGTCCGGCGGGCAGCGCCCGCAGGGCGGCCCCGTACAGCGGGCGATCCGCCGGGAGGAACTCACGGGTGACGAAGTAGTTGGCCCCCCAGGCCACCGGCGCTATCGCGGTCAGTGCCACCCAGCGTGCATTGGCTTCCATGGAAGATATTATAGCTTCCCGGGAAGCTAATATGGGAGTCATGGAAGACCGGCGAAGGACGGACCGCGTAGCCCGCATCCAGGACGAGTGGCGCCGCGAGCGCCCCGACGTCGACATCACGCCACAAGGAGTGATCGGCCGGCTGCACCGGCTGGCGGACCGCCTCAGTGAGGAACTCCGCCTCGTCTACGGCCGCTACGGCCTGAGCGAGGGGGAGTTTGACGTCCTGTGCGCACTGCGGCGCGCGGGCGAGCCGTACGAACGGGCACCCGGTGAACTCGCCGCGCACACCATGGTCACCACGGGCGCGATGACGAAGCGGATCGATCGTCTTGAGCAGGCCGGACTCGTCACCCGCCGCCGGTCCGACGACGACCAGCGGGGCCGGATCGTCGCCCTCACCGGACCCGGAAGGGAGCTCATCGACCGGGCGTTCACCGACCACATGCGCAACGAGCGGCGTCTGCTGGATCTCCTGCCGCGCGCCGAGGCTTCGGCGCTCGAAGAACTGCTGACGACATGGCTCTCTCACATGGAGTATCCGGGCCCCGCCGACGGCGACTGACCCCGATGCGCAGGCCTGCGAGCAGTGGGCGCCGGATGGCCAAAACCCTACGGTGCGTGGGTGCGGATCTTCACAACTCCGTTGCGGTGAAGGTGAGTTCGCCTACGTTGGTGCCTGATGATCACCACCACACCACAGGAGGTCCTGCCGTGTCGGACGACGACCCCACCCCCTCGTCCCCCTTATCGGGCACCGGCGCACGGCCACGGGCGCACATCGACACCTCCAAGCCGCACTCGGCCCGCTTCTGGAACTACTTCGTCGGCGGCAAGGACAACTACGAGGTCGACCGGGAGATCGGGGACCAGATCAAGGGGATCTTCCCCGGACTCGTCGACGTGGCCGTCACCAGCCGGCACTTCCTGGGACGCGCCGTCCGCCATCTGGCCGACGAGCGGGGCATACGTCAGTTCCTGGACGTCGGCACCGGGCTGCCGACCGCCGACAACACCCACGAGGTCGCGCAGCGCGCCGCCCCGGACGCCCGGATCGTGTACGTCGACAACGACCCCATCGTGCTGGCCCACGCGGACGCCCTCCTCGGCAGCACCCCCGAGGGCCGGACCGTCTACCTCAACGCCGACCTGTACGCCCCCGAGACCATCCTCGAAGCGGCGGCCGACACCCTCGACCTCTCCCGGCCGGTCGCCCTGATGATCCTCAACACGCTCGGCCATGTCGCCGACCACGACCAGGCGCGCGACCTGGTGAGCCGGCTGATGGCGGGCCTGCCGTCGGGCAGTCATCTGGTGATCAGCGACAGCACCGCCACCAGCGAGGGCATGATCGCCGCGTCGGAGGCCTACAACGCGAGCGGCGCCGTGCCGTACTACGTACGGAGCATCGGGGAGATCGCCGCCTTCTTCGACGGCCTCGATCTGGTGGACCCGGGCGTCGTCCAGGTACCCGAGTGGCGCCCCGACCTCCGCGGCCCGGCCGGTCCCGCCACGGCCGTCGACGCCTACTGCGGAGTGGGCCGCAAGCCCTGACCCCGGCAGGGGCGGCGGCCTGGGCGGGAGGCGACACGAACGTGGATCTGGCCATCGGGCCCCTTCCGGCGCAGTCTGGGACCCGCAGCCGGATCTGGATCCGGACACGCATCTGCCGGACTCGTCGTCGCCCCTGGAGGTAACCCGAACATGCCGGGCTGGAACACGCAGGACATCCCCGACCAGAGCGGCCGCATCGCCGTCGTCACCGGTGCCAACAGCGGTCTCGGGTACGTCACCGCGCGGGAGTTGGCGCGCAAGGGGGCGCGGGTGGTGCTCGCGTGCCGGAGCGAGGCGCGCGGGAACGAGGCGGTCGGGCGGCTGCTGGCCGAAGTGCCGGACGCCATCGCCGAGTTCTGGCCGCTCGACCTCGGGGACCTGGGCTCCGTAAGGGAGTTCGCGGACGAGCTTCCGTACGAGCAGCTCGATCTCCTCGTCAACAACGCGGGCGTGATGGCGCTGCCGTACGGCACGACGGCGGACGGGTTCGAGACGCAGTTCGGGGTCAACCACCTCGGGCACTTCGCGCTCACCGGCCTGCTGTTCCCGAGGCTGCTCGGCACGCCCGGCGCCCGGATCGTGAACCTCTCCAGCGGTGCCCACCTGCTCGGCAACATCGACATCGACGACCTCAACAGCGAGCGCAAGTACCGGCGTTGGACCGCCTACGGGCGTTCCAAGACGGCCAACCTGCTCTTCACGCACGAACTGGCGCGCAAGCTGGCCGCGATCGGTTCAGGTGTCGTGGTCGCCGCGGCGCATCCCGGGTACGCCGACACCAACCTCCAGACCGCCGCGGCGAAGCTGGAGGGCCGCAAGGGCACCGAGCGGTTCATGGAGATCGGCAACCGGTACTTCGCCCAGTCCGCCGAGGCGGGCGCCCTGCCCACGCTGTACGCGGCCACCGCAGCGGACGTACGGCCCGACGCGTTCGTCGGGCCGTCCCTTCTGGGCTGGCGCGGCTCGCCGGCCAAGTCGTGGCGGGCTTCCTGGACGCTCAACGACCTTGCGGGGGAACGGCTTTGGGCCGCCTCCGAGCAGCTCACCGGGGTGACGTACGAGGGTCTGAAGTCATGAAAGCGAGCGGCGCCCCGGCCGGTGGAGGCCGGGGCGCCGCTCACGAGCAGCATCAGTCGGGGGTGCGTCAGGGGCAGGCGGCGGTGCGCACCTCGTACGCCCGCACGGCCACCGTCTCGTCGTCCAGGCACTGGCCCGACTCCAGGTCGAAGCGCTGCTTCAGCAGCGGCGACGCGACGTACGGGCGGCCCTGGTGGGTGCCGATCAGGCCGCGGGAGAGGACCGCCGCGCCGCCGAACGGGTCGCGGTTGTCGATGGCGTACAGGCTGCCCGCGCGGTCGCGGAAGATGGCCGCCTGCCGGCCGTCCGGCAGCAGGGCCGCCACGCCGCGGCCCGGCAGCAGGAGGCTCAGGTCGCAGACCGTGAACCAGTCGCCGGCGCTGTTGTCGCTGTTGTCGAGGCGCAGTTGGATCTTCAGGTCGGTCGTCTCGGGTGCCAGGGTCATCGCTGGGCACTTCCTTCCAGGACGTCATCTGCGGGGCGCAGGCCGATGGACAGCAGCGGCAGGTCGGGCTTGATCTGGTCGCGCTCGGGGACGAAGCCGACGACCGGGTCGGGGGTGTCCGGCGCGTTCACGAAGGACACGAACCGGGCGAGCTTCTCGGGGTCGTTGATGGTGTCGGACCACTCGTCGCGGTAGTGGGCGACATGCGCGGTCATCAGCGACTCCAGTTCCTCGCAGATGCCGAGGGAGTCCTCCACGACCACGTCGCGTACGTGGTCCAGGCCGCCGGGGATGCGCTCCAGCCAGGTCGACGTGCGCTCCAGCCGGTCCGCCGTGCGGATGTAGAACATCAGGAACCGGTCGATCAGCTTGATCAGTTCGGCGTCGTTCAGGTCCTGGGCCAGCAGGTCCGCGTGGCGCGGGGTCGCGCCGCCGTTGCCACCGACGTACAGGTTCCAGCCGCCCGAGGTGGCGATGATGCCGAAGTCCTTGGACTGGGCCTCGGCGCACTCGCGGGCGCAGCCCGACACCGCCGACTTCAGCTTGTGCGGCGACCTGAGGCCCCGGTAGCGCAGCTCCAGGTCGATCGCCATCCGGACCGAGTCCTGGACGCCGTAACGGCACCAGGTCTGGCCCACACAGGACTTCACCGTACGGAGGGACTTGCCGTAGGCGTGGCCCGACTCGAAGCCGGCGTCCACCAACCGGGTCCAGATCAGCGGGAGTTGTTCCACCCGCGCGCCGAACATGTCGATCCGCTGACCGCCGGTGATCTTCGTGTAGAGACCGAAGTCGCGGGCGATCTCGCCGATGACGATCAGGCCCTCCGGGGTGATCTCACCGCCGGGGATGCGCGGGACGACCGAGTACGAGCCGTTCTTCTGCAGGTTGGCGAGGAAGTGGTCGTTGGTGTCCTGGAGGGTGGCCTGCTCGCCGTCCAGGACGTAGACGTCGGCGCCGATCGTCGGGGCGAGGGAGGCGATGATCGAGGCCACCGCCGGCTTGCAGATCTCGCAGCCGTCGCCGCCCTTGGCGTTGTCGCGGCCGTAGCGGTCCAGCAGGTCCTGGTAGGTGTTGATGCGCAGGGCGAGGACGATCTCGTACAGCTCCTCGCGGGTCTGCGAGAAGCAGCCGCACAGGCCCTTGTCGACGACGACACCGCTCGCCTCCAGCTCGGCGGTGACGAGCTGGCCGAGGACCTTGACGCAACTGCCGCACGTCGTACCGGCCTTGGTGCACTTCTTGACCTCGGGCACGGTGGTGCAGTTGTGCTCGGTGACCGCGCCGCGGATCGTGCCCTTGGTGACGTTGTTGCAGGAGCAGATGATCGCGGCGTCCGGCAGCGCGGTCGGGCCGAGCTGGACCGGGCCACCGGCGCCGGCCGGGAGCACCAGGGACTCGGGGGAGACCGGCGGGACCGTACCGGTGAACGCGCGCAGCGTGCCGTAGGCCTCCGCGTCGCCGACGAGGATGCCGCCGAGCAGCTTGCCGTCGCGGCCGATGACGAGCTTCTTGTACAGGCCCGAGCGGGAGTCGGAGTAGACGACGTCGAGGCAGTCCTCGGTGGCGCCGTGCGCGTCGCCGAAGGACGCCACGTCCACGCCGAGCAGCTTCAGCTTGGTGGAGAGGTCGGCGCCGGTGAACGTCAGCTCCTCGGCCTCCTCGTCCGCGGCGATGGCGGCGGCGGCGGTCTCCGCCTGCTCGTAACCAGGGGCGACCAGGCCGTACACCCGGCCGTCGGAGGCCAGCGCGCACTCGCCGATCGCGAAGACGTGCGGGTCGTTGACCGTACGGCACTGCTCGTCGACCGCGATGCCGCCGCGCTCGCCGATCGTGAGGCCCGACTCGCGGGCCAGCTGGTCACGGGGGCGGACACCGGCGCTGAACACCACCAGGTCGGTGGCGAGTTCGGAGCCGTCGGACAGCTTCATACCGGTGACCGCGCCGTCCTCGTCGACGACGATCTCCTGGGTGCCGACACCCGTGTGGACGGACAGGCCCATCTCCTCGATGGTGCGCAGCAGCGCGGCGCCGCCGCCGTCGTCGACCTGCACCGGCATCAGACGCGGCGCGAACTCGACGATGTGGGAGGTGAGTCCGAGGCCCTTCAGCGCGCCGGCCGCCTCGAGTCCGAGCAGACCACCGCCGACCACGGCACCCGTCGTGCGGGTGCTCGCGTACTCCTCGATGGCGAGGAGGTCCTCGATGGTGCGGTAGACGAAGCAGCCCTTGGCGTCCTTGTTGGGGACCGGCGGCACGAAGGGGTAGGAGCCGGTGGCGAGGACGAGGACGTCGTAGTCGACGACCAGACCCGAGCGGGAGGTCACCCGCTTCGCCTCGCGGTCGATGGTCTCCGCCGGGTCACCGATGTGCAGCTCGATGCCCTCACGCTCGATGAACGCCATGTCGGTCATCGAGAGGTCCTCGGGCGTCTTGCCCGAGAAGTACGAGGTCAGGGCCACGCGGTCGTATGCCGGACGCGGCTCCTCACACAGTACGACCACGCGGTGAGCGGCGGTCAGACCGCGCTCGGCGAGGGCTTCGAGGAAACGCTGGCCGACCATGCCGTGGCCGACGAGCACGATCGTGGGGGTGGCCCCATCAGTGGCGGTCATTAGGAGCCTCCATCGTTGGTGAGCAGGTGGAGCAGTGGACCGCCGTCAGTGGGGAGCGGCTCTGCTCCCTCCCAGGCGCGCGCGAGGGCGCCGACGGTGCCGAGTTCGCCGACGAGCACCCCGCCGACCAGCCGGTCGTCACGGACGACGACCTTGCGGTACGTGCCCCGGGTGGCGTCGGCGAGCTGGATGACGTCGTCGCCGGGGCGGGGGGTCGGCTCGCCGAAGGCGGCGAGGTCGAAGGGGTTGCCGGTTTCGGCGGTGAAGTCGGTGAGGGTGAGCCGGGTCAGGGCCCGGGTGCCGGTGTAGCGGGCATCGCCGTCACCCGAGGCTCCCGCCTCGCCCGCGATCAACTCGGCCAGGACATTGGCCTGTTCGAGTGCGGGGGTGGCAAGCCCGTAGATCGTTCCCTGGTGCTGGGAGCAGTCCCCGAGGGCCCGGATGTGCGGGTCAGAGGTGCGGAGTTCGTCGTCGACGAGGATGCCCTTGTGCACGGCGAGTCCCGCGTCGCGCGCGAGCCCCACACGGGGGTGGACACCACAGGCCAGTACGACGAGGTCGGCGTCGAGGGCGTAGTGGTCGGCCATCTCGACCGAACGGACCCTGCCGCCCACGCAACGCACGTCCCGCACGCGGCACTCGGTGTGCACCTCGACGCCCAGGTCGTTGAGGTGCCGCAGCACCAACGCCGAGGCGCCCGGGTCCAGCTGACGTTCCATCAGCCGCTCCGCCTGCTGGGCGAGAACGACCTGCGCACCGCGTACGGCGAGTGCGCGCGCGGCGGACACACCGAGGAGCCCGCCGCCGATGACGACGGCCCGGGACCCCGGACGTACCGCCTTGGACAGCCCGAGGCAGTCGTCCATGGTGCGGAACGCGTGGACGCCTTCCGGGAGTTCGTGGTCCGGGGTGAACAGCCCACGCAGGGGCGGGAGTACGGGGTTCGACCCGGTCGCCAGCACCAGCGTGTCGTATGCGATCACCGATCCGTCGGAGCAGTGCACGGTCCGGTCGGCCCGGTCGATGTGCTCGGCCCGGGCGCGGACCAGCCGGTCCGGCGTCGGCAGGGCGATCACCTCGGGGGCGTACCGCCCGGCGAGGACCTCGGCGAGCAGCACCCTGTTGTACGGGCGGTGCTCCTCCTCGCCGACGAGCACGACGTCCGAGGCGGACAGGCCGAGCTCACCGAGCCGCCGGGCGAGCCGTACGCCCGCGAGCCCGGCGCCGATCACCACCACACGCGCATTCGAGGTCATGTACTGCAGCGTGCGTTGCCGGTGTTACCCGGCCGCATCACGTCTGTTTCCCAGGGGGCACGCTTCCCTCAGCGGAGGCGAGGAGGGGGTGTGAGGGTTCGGGAGGGGCGGGGCGGGCGGCTGTGAGGTGCGCGAACGTCACAGCCAGGAGCTGCCCCGTCCCCTGCCCCGCGCCCCGGGCCGGCGGACAGGCCAGCCGATCGGCCACCTAACATCGCGATCATGCCCGACATATCGCTGCCCATGATCGTCGCTCTCTGTGCCACCGCCCTCGCGGCAGGCTGGATCGACGCGGTCGTGGGCGGTGGCGGCCTGCTCATGATGCCCGTACTACTGCTGGGACTCCCGGACACGTCCTCGGCGGCACAGTACGCGCTCGGCACCAACAAGGCCATGGCGATCGTCGGCACCACGGGCGCGGCCGTGACGTATACACGCAGGGCACCGGTGGACGTACGTCTGGCGGTACGTATCGGGCTGGCGGCGGTCGCCGGCTCGACGGCCGGGGCGTTCGTGGCGGCCGGTATGAGCACGGACACCCTGAAGCCGGTCATCATGGTCGTCCTGCTCGGCGTGGGCGCCTTCGTGATCTTCAGGCCCGCCTTCGGTACGGCCCCGGCGACCACCCCGGTCTCCGCGCGCCGCGTCCTCGCCGCGATCGGCCTCGCGGGCCTGGGCATCGGCTTCTACGACGGCCTCATCGGCCCCGGCACGGGCACCTTCCTGGTCCTCGCGCTGACCGCGCTGCTCCACCTCGACCTGGTGACCGCTTCCGCCACCGCCAAGATCGTCAACTGCTGTACCAACGCGGGCGCCCTCGCGATCTTCGCCTGGCAGGGCACGGTGTACTGGCGGCTGGGCGTGCTGCTGGCCGCGTTCAACCTGGCCGGGGGGATGGTGGGGGCGCATACGGCACTGAAGAAGGGGAGCGGGTTCGTACGGGTGGTGCTGCTGGTGGTCGTGTTCACGCTGGTGGCGAATCTGGCGTACCAGCAGTGGCCGGCCTGACCGGCGCCGCTGGTCAGGCCGGCCACTGCTGGTCACCGCCAGTGTGAACACCACTCACCGCTGGTCACTTCTTGAGCGTCATGTCGACGTGCCAGGGGTCACCGAACGTGTAAGGCGTCCCGTCGTCGAACTTGCCTTCGCTGGTGAAGATGCCGTCGATGCCGAGTTTCTCCCCTGCCGCGGCCGACTGGAGGATGCCGCACACCTCCGGGACGGTGCCGACAGCCGTGTCCTTGAGGTGGGTGATGATGTCGCCGCCGGCCAGCTTCGCCTCACTCGCCGGGGAATTGCTGGAGACGCTCGACACATACAGACCGTCCACATCAGAATCCTGAAGAATCCGCTGCAGTTCCTCGGCGCCGGCCTGGTCGTCCGCAGGGAAATAGGACGGGAAGTCGGGGTCGGAAATTGCGAGCAGGGATCCCCATCCGGGATTGTTCTTGCTCTTTCCGGCGGCGAGCTCCTTGACAATGGGTGCGGCATGGTCGCTGCTGATCGAGTAGTGCTGGCCCTCGACACCCGTGTAGCTGAAGGAGTTGATCCCGACGAGCTCCGCGTCGCTGTTGAGCAGCGGTCCGCCGGAATTCCCTGGGTTGAGCGTCGCCGAATGCTGGACGGCCGACGGGAAATTGGGCCCGCTCAACTGTCCCTGCTCCGCGACGTCGGGAGACTGGACCAAACCGCTGGTGAGTGCGGGCTTCTGATGGCCGAGGTCGCCTGCTGCCGCCGGATAGCCGATCGCGGTCACTTCGTCACCCTGACCGAGGTCGCCGCTGGTACCGAACTTCACCTCGTCCAGGTCCTTCTGCGGCGTCACGAGCTTCACGACCGCCAGGTCCTCGCACGGATCGCTGCCCAGCAGCCGGACCGGCACGGGCTCACGGTCCTCGATCCGGACCCGAAGAGCACTCTGACCGGCGACCACATGGGCGTTGGTGAGGATGAGACCGTTGTCGGCGTCGTAGATGACGCCCGTACCGAGGGGGGCGACTCCCAGCACCTGTACGGTCGCGGGCGCGACCTGTTCGAAGATCTCCTTGGGGTCGTCCGCCCTGGCCGAAAACCCCGAGGCCGCTGTGACACTCCCGGTCAACGCGATGGCCGATGTGACAGCCACGCACATTCTTCCTGTAGGCCTCATGCGGGCCTCCCGGTGGGAAGCAAATGTCACGTCCAGGATAATGCCCACATAATTCCCTGTCGCGGCGAGGGGGAGTGATAAGGAATGGGTAAAAGGGGTCTGCCGGTCATCCGATCCGACTCCCCGTCAGATGTGCGAACACGACCACATTCCCCTGATAGCCGGTCGACCGCGAATATCTCCCCCCGCAGGTGATGACCCGCAACTCGGCCCGTTTCGCGGCCCCGTACACCTTCTCGTCGGGGAAGTCCTTCGTGTCGTACACCTCGACGGCGTCGACGGTGAAGCGCGCGGTGCTCCCGTCGAGCCGCTCGACCTCGATCGCGACGCCCTTCTCCAGGGCGCCGAGACGGTAGAAGACGGAGGGCCCGTCGGCGTTGTCGACATGCCCGGCCACAATCGCGGTGCCCGACTCGCCGGGCGTCGTACCGGCCTCGTACCAGCCCGCGAGGTCCTCGCGCTCGGCGGGCGGCACGTCCAGGCTGCCGGTGGGGGTGAGGCCGAGGCCCGTCAGCGGGGCGTTCACGCCGATGGCGGGGATGCGGATACGGAGGGGCTGGGAGGGCGGAAGCGCGGGGGAGGCGGACTCCGGACGGACGGACTCCGGGTGGGTGGGCTGCGTACGGGCCTGGGCGGCGGACGGCTGCGGCGGGGCATGGGTCTCGCCGCCGCTGCGCACCAGCCAGGCGCCGGAGCAGAGGGCGGCGACGGTGACGACGGCTATGGCGAGGTTGGTGAATCTGCGCACGAGGGCCTCCGGCCTCATTCTGGTGGTTCGCCCCGACCCCCTCCGGGCCACGAGGGGCGTCGGGCCCGGAGGGGAGGGGACAAGCGGTACCGGCGGACGGACGGCGGAGGACGTCCGTCAGATCCTGTCGCCTCTCGCCCGGCGATGCAGGAGCCAGGTACCGCCCGCGGCGGCGACGGCGAGAGCCGCCACGCCGGCCGCGGTCTGCACGGGGTCGGGACCGAGTGCGCCACCGACCCCCGTCTTCACACTCCCCCTGGGATGCGCCGGGGGATGCGCGGGCGGCCGGGTCGAGGTGAGCGTGACGACCAGATCACCACTGACCTGCCGACCGTGCCCGTCCTCGTCCCCGTTCCCGTGTCCATCGCACCGGGCGACGATCTCGTACGTCCCCGGCTGCGCGCCCGGCGGCACCCGGAACTGCCCGACGGCGACCTCCTTGTGCGTACCGGGCGCGAGAACGAAGGTCCCGGCGCCCACCGCACTGGCATCCCCGGCGGCGGTACCGCCCGCTCCGCAGGCCGTCGTGTTGACGGTGACCTGGGTACCGGGGGTGACGGTCGCCGGGTACACCTCCAGCGTCCCGCCGCCGTTTCCGTAGGCGGGCGCGGCGCCGACCGCCGTCGGCCCGGCGAGGGCGACGGCGAGCGCGGTACCGGTCAGCAGACGGGCGGAGGCGGTACGTCGCATCAGGCTTGCTCCTCCGGGATCCGAGAGCTTGCGAACGGGGTGGTCTGCTACCGAGATAAGTGGCAGGGGCCCGGACGCGCTCTCTGATGAGCCGTCAGAAATACGGTGAACGGGTGGCCGGAGGCCGCGGGAAACGACCGGCGCGTCGCCATTCGGGCAGGTCATCGCCGTACGGCAGGCGTGTCGCGAAAAGAACCGGATGGACGGGGGCCGGGGGTGTGAACGGGTGACCGGGAGAAAGACGACTGCCGGGCTTGACCTCAAGAAAGCTTGAGGTATGAGGCTGTGCCGCATGCAGACACACACTGAATCCAGTGAACGCAGCGAAACCGTCGATCCCGTACGTGTGACCGTGGTCGTCGGCAGCAACCGGGAAGGCCGTTTCGGCCCGGTGGTGGCCGACTGGCTGCTGAACCGGATGGAGAAGCGCGACGACCTCGTGGCGGAGGTCGTGGACGTCGCGGCCACCGCACTCCCGACGACGTTCGCGACCGGCGCGGACGCGAAGGCCCAGCTGGCGACGGTCACCCCGAAGCTGGCGTCGGCGGACGCGTTCATCGTCCTGACCCCCGAGTACAACCACTCCTACCCGGCCGGCCTCAAGAACCTCATCGACTGGCACTACACGGAGTGGCAGGCCAAGCCGGTCGCCTTCGTCTCGTACGGCGGCGTCTCCGGCGGCCTCCGCGCGGTCGAACACCTCCGCCAGGTCTTCGCGGAACTCCACGCGACGACGGTCCGCGACACGGTGTCCTTCCACAACGCGGGTGCGGCGTTCGACGAGGAGGGGCAACTGAGGGACCCGTCGGGCCCGGACGCGGCGGCGAACGTGATGCTGGGGCAAGTGGCCTGGTGGGGGCGGACGTTGAGGGAGGGGCGGGCGGTGCGGGCGTACGGGGGATAAGGCGCCCGGGTCCCGTACTGCGCCCCAGGGCCATAACCGGCGACAATGCCGGTTATGGCCCTCATCGTCGAGATTCACGTACCCCTTGAGGAAGGTCCCGTCACTCCCGAAGGCTCCCGTCCCTTCCCCTGGATCGACCGGGTCGACGACTTCCTCGTGAACCTGGAGGAGGCGGAGGAGCATGACGAGAGCGACGAGTACGAGGGAGTGCATGTCTTCTTCGTCACCGGGGCCCCGGAGACCGTTCTCCTGTCCGTCGCCTCGCGGGTGGCCGCGATGCCGGGCGTACCCGGGGGAGTGTTCGCGGTGGTGACGGACGAGGAGGCAGAGGAGATCGGGGTGGGGCGGCGGGTGGAGTTGTAGGGCGGAGTGGCGGGCAGGGCAAGGGAGTTGTGCCATGTCCGAGAACGAGAGGTCCGCGTGGATACCGAACCGGGTTCTGCGATCGTCCTGACCACCCGCGCAGATCCCGCCCGCATGGACGCCGACTGGAGAACTATCGCGTTGTGGGTCCGCGGGACACCGCCATAGGGTCACCTGCATGTCTTTGCGTCTTCGTATGCGGCAGGCACTTCCGGAAGCGATGCGCGCCCGCGACAAGGTCGCGGTGAGCGCCCTGCGTTCAACACTCGGAGCACTGGACAACGCCGAGGCGGTGCCCGTGGGCGAAACCGAACTCCGCGGTGTGGCACTTGAGTTGTCGCCGGTCGGCGCCGGTACCACCGAAGCGTCGCGGCGCGAGCTGAGCGAGCGCGATGTGGAGGACGTGGTGCGCGCCGAGGCCGCCGAACGGCTTGAGGCAGCCGCTCGGTTGACCACATCGGCGCACGCCGACCGGGCCGCACGGCTCCGCGCGGAGGCCGCCGTCCTGCTTCGTTTCCTGGAGCACCACTGATCATGGCGGGGGTCAACCCGAAGCCGTGCCCCATGGTGAGGACGCCTGTCACTCCGTCGGGACAGTCCCCGACGGCCGCAGGGGTCCCCGCGCTGAGGAAGATGCGGTCCGACTGACCTGTCGGGTCAGTGGATTTCGGTCAACTTCCTTCCGTTCTAGGCTACTTGGGTCGCAGCGGGTTGCCGGTCGGGCTCCGGTGGCATCATCCTCCTGGCCCGCCAGGGGGACGGGCTGTACGAGACGCGGGGGCCGATCGTTGGTTTTACGGATTCACTTCACCTCGGAAGATCTGTCGCGGGTTGTTCTGTCGGGTCGCCCGGATCCGATGTGGGAGGTGCTGCTCAGCATGCACCTGCTCCAGAACCAGGAGGGGCCGCTGGTGTTCGGCCGCTGGCGCAAGCAGGTGGCCGGGCGAGCGGGGCAGGTCTGGGGCGGCGTACGGCTGCTGGCCCCGCCACGGGGTTACTCTCCGGACTTCCTGACCCCCACCTTGCCCGAGGCCGGTGGGGAACTGGACGACGGCATCGAGGCACTGCTGTCCACCCCGCGCCGACGCCTGCGCGCGGATCTCACGGAACTCGCCGAGGACCGGCGGATACCGGCATGGGGGCAGCGGCTGGCCGACGGTGACATACCGTCGCTGCGCGCCCTGGCGGACGCGCTGCGACGACATCACCGACTGGCCGTCGCACCGTTCTGGTCCCACATCCGCGCCCGCTTCGACGCGAACCGGGCCGCCGTGGGAGCGGCGATGCTCAACCAGGGACTCGCGGGAACGCTGCCCCTCCTGCATTCCTCGCTGCGCTGGGAGTCGCCCATCCTGTACGTCGACGGAGGGCACCTGGGGGACGACCTTCATCTGCGAGGGCGCGGGCTGCGACTCGTCCCGTCGTTCTTCTGCTGGCCCGGCCCCACGCTCCTCAAGGACCCGGACCTGCCACCGGTGCTCGTCTACCCGGTCGACCACGATCCGCTCTGGCTCGCGGGAGCTCCCGCCGCCCCGTCGGCAGCCCCCGAGATCGCTCTCGGCGCGCTGCTGGGCAAGACACGGGCCACGGTCCTGCGGGCCGCCGCCGACAGTTGTACGACCACGGATCTGGCCCGGCGCTCCGGCATCTCCCCGGCCAGCGCGAGCCACCACGCCGGGATTCTCCGCGAGGCGCGGCTGCTCAACACCAGGCGGGTGGGCGGGGCGGTGATCCACCACATCACGCCGTTGGGTGCCGCGCTGTTGCACGGAAACGGCTGACCCTGCTCCTTACCCACCGGACAGCGCATCGAATCTCTCCGCGAGGGGTTTTCGACGTACGTCGAACAGATTGCCGAGAGATTGTGATCCGGGCGAGGCTTCTCCCCGCAAGCTCGGCACATGGGGCCAAGTCGCCACTCGGGACAAGGAATTCACGATGCGTACCTCACAAACACTGCGGATACTCGGTGCGGCAGCGGCGGCGGGCGGGCTGCTGCTCACCACGCCGAGCGCGGCCCACGCGGCCAGCGCGGGCTACGGCAGCTATGCGAACGAGGGACTCTATCCGGAGTCCACTTCGTGCTCCGGCTCCTACTACTCCCCGGTCGCGAACCGCACCGTCGTGTACAACGGCTACACCATCACGCTGAAGTACTTCTACAACGGCGCCTGCGGCTCCTTCGCCCGGATCGAGAACGCCCCCACCAACTGCCGGGCCTTCCTGGACCGTTCCGACGACGGCGGTGGCTCCTGGGTGAACACGTCCGAACCGGTCGAAGCCGGACTCAACTACGCATACACCAAGATCGGCAACAACCTCAACGGGCGGGTGTCCCGCGCTGCGCTGGTGTGCAACGACGGCGTCCTCGAACGCACGAACTGGTACTGAGCCCATGTCCCGATGGAGCAGGCTACGTCCCGCAGCGACGCTGTGCGCAGTGACCATGGCGATGGTCACTGCCCTGCTGAGCCCGACGACGACAGCGGCTGCAGCGGACACGGCATCGCCCACGCCGCGCGCCGCGGCCACCGTCACCGTGCCGGCCGGGGTGACGGCGGGAGCCGCCGTCTTCGACCGGCAGACCGGCACTTTCACCGAGCAGTTGAACCCGGCCATGCAGTTCCGGTCGGCCTCCATCGTCAAACTCCTGATCGCGCTGGACTACCTGTGGAACCGCGACCCGGCCTACGAGATCCCCGCCGCCGACCGGGCCCAGTTCAACGCCATGCTCCGCAGCAGCGACGACGACGCGGCCAGTGACTTCTGGGTGCGTGACGGCCGGCGCGCGATCGTCACACGGATGTCCGACGAACTGGAACTCACCAACACGAACCCGCCGCCGGCCGACCAGGACGGTATGTGGGGCTACACGACCACAACGGCCGCGGACACCGTGAAGATCTACCGCTACCTGCTCGACCAGGCGCCCGCCCCCGTCCGCGAACTGATCATGGGTCAGCTGAGGCAGTCGACCCGCTGCTCCGCCACCGACTCCTTCGACCAGCACTTCGGTATCGCGGGCGCCTTCAACCAGCCCTGGGCCGTGAAGCAGGGCTGGTCGGGCTTCGGCGGTGTCGAGAACGGTACGTGCGGCTCCGATGCGTCGGCTCTCGGCACCGCGGCGGATCCGCCCCTCGATGTGACGCGCCCCGCGCTGCACACCACCGGGACGGTGGGCGCCGGTGACCGCTCCATCGTGGCCGTGTTCACCCTGCACCCCGTCGGCGCCACCTACGGCAAGGCCTACACCGACCTGGGCAGGCTGACCCGTTCACTTACCGTTCCCGGCGGCGTGCGCCCGACGGGTACCTGGTTCGGCACCTGGAGCTCCGACGTCAACGTCCGCGCCGGTGCCACGACCGACTCCGACGTGCTCACCCAACTCCCCGCAGGAGTCGAGGTGCTGGTCGGCTGCCAGAAGGAGGGCCAGACCGTCTCGGTCCCCCCGTACACCAATCAGTGGTGGGCCTACCTGCCCCAGTACGGCGGTTATGTCACCAACATCTACATCAGCAGTCCGGGCAATCAACTGCCCAACGTCCCGCTGTGTTCAAGCCGGCAGTAGCTCCCGGAAGTCCTTGCACGGCACCTTTCGACCGAGATCGACAACTAGTGAGAAAACGGTAGGTGGATGACGAGGATCAGCAAGCATCTCTCCCTTTGCGTGGCAGCCCTCGCTCTGACGGTGGGCGGTGTGATTTCCGCCCCTACGGCCAGTGCCGCTTCGGCTGCTGACTGCGTGATTCGGCTGGACAGCCGACTGTGGTGCAATAACGCGTCGCCGGCCAACATACGCGCGAGCGCCCGCCTTCAAGCCGAAATCACGGGACAACTGTTGCTGAATTACAGTTGGTTCGACTGCTGGACCAGCGGCGATCTGCACGGAGGCGGCAATACCACCTGGTATCACACCAAGGGCGATTGGACCCGGCCTGGCTACGACGGGTGGGGCTATGTTCCGGCACAGGCGCTGTACACGTCGAGCGATTTCGATGCCGATCCCACCGCGTACGGTCTGCGGCACTGCTGAGAGTCGACGGACCGATCCGTAAGTAATTCCGGAAAGCCGGAAAGCCGGAAAGCCGGAAAGCCGGAAAGCCGGAAAGCCGGAGTGCTGACAACTGTCCGAACGGGTCCACTCGGTGGCGGAGTCCGACATGGCGCCGGGGACCCAGCGCATACGAATCGAAGCTCCGGTTGACGCCGGGCGACCGGTCAAGTCGCCTGCGTTGTCCGGGGCTTCGATGTATACGTCGTGCACCCGGAGTCACTCGTCACGTTGCGGCGACCGGCGCGCTCACGAGTTCACTTCGACTTTGGAATCGCCTGTGGCCATTGAAGAAACCGGAGATCCGCAGCGAACTGACCAGGCTGCGGCTACGAGGCCACAACGAGCGCACAACGGCTCGGCGGCGGCGCCGCGTTTCGCCGCGGATCGTCCCTACCATCCGGCGTACAGGGGTACGAACAGCGGCCCCGGGTCAGGGGGACACTGTGCAGCCGACATCTTCATGGCCCGTGGTCCAGCGCACCGTCAGCGCCTTCGCGGCCTGCGCCGCCCTGGCCGCAACTTCGGGGTGCACGGTACCCGTTGACGCCGTCACCGGCATCTCGGTGACCGACGACGGTCATCTGGTCGGCGTCATGATGGTCTGCGGACACCACATCGACGGCGCGACTCTGTACGTGGCCGGCGCCGACGCCGACAAGGATGTGACGGTCGGTTCATGGGACGCCGCCCGCTCGCTCAAGGCCGGTCTCGCCACCTGGACCCTCGATGCGCCTGTCGCCGGCTGGACCGCGACCACATCTCTCAAACCGCTTACCGCGAAGACCACTTACACCCTCTACGGCTGGACCAAGGACAACTCGTCGTCGGCGAGCAGCGTCTCCTTCACCCTGACCGACCGGGACCGGCTCACGCCGGGAACGGTTCGCTACGAGGGTGATGAATCCGCGGTCACCGTCCCGGTGGAGGAGTTCAAAGCGAGGGCCTGCGAGGAGGGTTAACCTCAGATGGGAGGTGGCATGATCGCGCCACTTGCGTGGCATCGGTCTTTGACCTCGGGAGAGAGTGAGCCTTTTCCATCATCGGTCTGAGCTGGCCAGATGCAGGGCGAGGACGGCCTGGACGAGGGCGGTGATCCGGGTTGTGGAGCACCGGAGCTTACGCAGGAGCCGCTGGCTCTTGAGGGATGCCATAGCCTGCTCGACGAGGGCGCGGATCTTGGCGTGCGAGCGGTTCACCGCCTTCTGTCCTGGGGAAAGCGTCTTCCAGCGTCCCCAGTACGGGACGCGGACCGTGCCGCTGGCGCTCCGGTAGCCCTTGTCGGCCCAGCAGGTGACGTCGGCCTGAGCGAGGGCGTCGATGATGCCGTGTTCGTGGGCCGCGCGGACGTCGTGGACGGCTCCGGGCAGGGCTGGCGAGACCCACAGCAGCCGGCCGAACGCATCGGTGAGGACTTGCGCGTTCATGCCGTGTTTCTTGTGTTTGCCGGAGTAGAAGGGCTGGTCCGCGGCGATGCGGTCGATCGGCAGCAGCGTCCCGTCCTGGAGGACGAACGCCTTCGTCGACGTGGTGCGGACATCGGCCAAGGTGGGTGCGAGGGTGGTCAGGAGGTCGACGGCCTCGGTGACGTAGCGGTATGCGGTCAGGTCCCGACGCCGAATCCGGCGGCGAGCTGGGAGTAGGTGTGCCCCATGCGCAGGTGGACGAGCGCGAGGAGGGCCTGACGGCTGGCGCTCAGCCTTCGCCAGCGGGAGCTGATCGCATGGCGGTGCCCCCGCAGATGCTCGGCGAGGAAGCGGTGGGTGGAGCTGGAGACGTCCGCGCCGGACGGGTAGACAAGCATGCGAAGCCTCTGGTGGACACGTTTCGCTTGGTCGAAAACTCATCTACCAGGGGCTTCGCCTGGCTGTCAGCTCAACCAGCGGGCTCGCCACACAGGTTGGGCAATGCCGTTCACTGGCACACTGGTTGTCGTGTCCAACTCCTACGCGCAGCCCATCCTGAGAACAGCGGACCTCTCCGAGGGGTTGTGCACCGTCGAGAGGTTGCTTGGAATCGCTGACCTGGGAGGCCTTGAAGTCGATTTCGATGTGCGGATCTCCTCGACTCGCTCGCTTTCGGCGGTGCTGGCCGTGTTGCCGGATGCCGAGTGGTGGGCGGAAGGGGGGAGAAGCGGCTCGTCGGAGCGTGGGGATGATCCATCCGCCTTCTTGCCCATCCGGCTGCGAGGCTGGGCTGAGGCACCGGAGACGGTGAAGCCATTCCTCCAGGCGGTTGGCGACAGCCCAGCGACGGTGCGATGGGACTTCAACGCCTGGCCCGAGGCTCCCGAGGTAGGTCTGGGAGTGGGGGGTACCCGCGGAGCATTCGTCACGCTGTGTGTCCATGCCCGAGACCTCGACCTCGAGGAGCCTGCGGCCGACTGCACCGTTTTCGTCCACGTCAAGCAGGTTGAGGCCGAACGTGCACCGTGGCTAGCAGCCCAAGTCGGGTTGCGGGTGATCGGCGACTTGGTGATGGCGCCGTACTGAGAAGGCTGTGGCACCGGTGCGTCGCTGCCGGGATCGTCCCAGTGGGGATGCACGGCGGTCGTCAGAAATGCTCAGGCTCTCCTGATGACAGATCGCCAGTCTCGGATGCAGGAGAGGCGCTGAGTCGAAACGACAAGTTGGAAAAGGCTCCGTGCCTGAATGGCAAGGTATTGCAGAGGGAGGTGACCATGGGAATGCAAAGTAATTCCGTAAGGAAAGGCCGATTCGGTGGTGTCGCATTGGCTTGCCTGGTGGCTTCCCTGCTTCCTGTAATAGTCGGGTGCAGTGACCGCAGTCCTATTCCTGAGCCCGACATCAAGCTAGATGCAATGGTTCTTCCTTTTGGAGGAATCGTGGACGATGAATGTGGCGGCGAATATGTAACCCAGAAGGATGTGGCGGGTTCCGGAGGTGACTCTCGAACATTGCATGCGACTAATTGGTGGAACTCGCGGCTGGGGAACACCGCTGCGGGGTGCACTCTCTATCATTTCGTCGGCTTTTATGGGGATGCGGGCTTTGCGGAAGAAGTTTTTGATGCCCAGTCGCCCGAGAAGTACTACTCTAGAACGTGGCCATGGAAGCCGAAATTTGCCGATGCCCCTGAAGGTCTGTACGCAGAGAGTAGCCGCCTGATCTGCTTGGACGGGAACCGTGTGGCCGGATGTACTGAGTGGTACTACTGGGCAAGGTACGGATCCGTCCTGACCGCAGTGTCGATGTCTCATCTGGCCGGAGATCCGCCGAAAATTAAGGAAGGAGACTTCACCCGGATCGTTCGCAATGTTGACACGCGAATACACGAGACACTCGATGCCGGGTAAAGGATCAGTGTCAATACTCGCGTGAGGTAGCACAAGGCTGCTTATGGAATCGTATTCGTAGCCTTTGGGGGACTGTTGGCATCCGGATGCCATGGTATTGAGGTTGCGCTCAATGGCTCTGGTGATCTGGATGAGGTCGGGGCGACGAGAATCCAACAGGTGGTTGGCGGCGCTACGGCTCGCGTCTACCATCCGGTGTGCAGGGCTGCTATTGACGCCGTTACCGGTATCTCGGTGACCTGTGACGGTCATTTGGTCGGCGTCACGATGGTCTGTGGCATCACATCGACGACCGCAAGCACATCTCTCAAACCACTCACCGCCGAGAACCAATTAGACCCTCTACGATTGAACCAAGGACAGCTCGTGGCCGTCGAACAGCATCTCCTTCCCGCTGACCGACCGCCGACCGGCTCACGCCGGGGACGGTTCGCCATGAGCATTACGAATCAGCGGTGACCGTCCCGGTGTCGGAGTTCAAGGCCAAGGCCTGCGAGGGCAGTTAGCGCATGCGGTCGTCGGTGACGGCGGTTCGGAACGTTTTCCAGGCGCTGGGGCGGAGACGGAGGGCCGGGCTCGTCGGGGTCTTGGAGTCGCGTATCGCGATGGTAGTGGGGATGTTGGTGGCTACCTCGACGCACTCGGCCGCTTCGTTGCTGTAGCTGGACTTGCGGTAGTCAAATTCAGGCACAACTCACAGCTCCTTGCGTAGCTTGCGGATGAAGGACACCGATTCCCGCCCGTCGAGGGAGCGTTCGGCGATTTTCTCGAACAGTTCATCGTAGGCCGCCGCGCCCTCACCACCCTCCACCCAGCGCTCTACGAAGGGGGACTCTACGTAGACAACGTCCATGGCCCAGGGCTCAGCGAACGAGATGATGTTGAACGAGCCGTTGAGGCCTGCGTGCGTTCCGGCGCTGAAGGGGAAGACTCGGAGGTCGACATTAGGTTGGTCGGCCACCTTGACGAGCTCTTCGAGTTGACCAATGGCTGTGGCTGCGTCGCCAGGGAAGCCGGAGAACTGCCTCGTAGATCACCACTCGCAGGAACAGCGGCGTGCCATTGGACAGACGACGTTGGCGAGCTAGCCGCGCCGCGATGAACTCCTCATCCGATTGGAATCCCTTGCCTACCTGCGCTCCTGGACTCGTCCTCAGTGCCCGTACGTACTCTGGCGTTTGAAGCAACCCCGGAACGAACGCGGGCTGCCAAGCCTTGACAGCCGTCGCCGCGCTCTCCAGTGTGACGTACTCCTGCATCACCCCGTGGATCGTGTAGCCGTCCCACCATCCCTTGGCCTTGCGGCGCTCGCGGTCGACCCGTGCCAGTTCGAGAAGTCCGCCCACCGTCCCGGGATCGTGGACCCCGTACAACTCGCACAACGCCCGGATGTCCGGGTCGCGGACGGGAACCCAGCCACCCTCCATCTTCGCGACCTTGGTCGTGGACGCGGTGAGTGCCTTGCCCGCCTGGGTCTGGTTGAGGCCGGCTGCTGTGCGCAACTTCGTGAGTTCGCCGCCGAGTCGGCGTCCCAGGACGGTGGATGTGCTGTAGCCCTGCGTCGGCTGGCGTGCGGTCACGGTGGTGTTCCTCCTGGCGTTGGTGCGCGGCCAGTATCCTCACCGACTGGGGCCACCCCGAACTCGCTCCCGACACCGCCCTGTTGGTCTCCGAGCTCGGCGGCAACGCCGTACTGCACGGGTGTCTCCGGGACCGTTTCTTCCGAGTGGAACTCGCCCTCACCAAGCGCGCCGTACGCGTCAGCGTCTCCGACCCCCGGGGCGAATTACTGCCGCGCACACGCGAAGCCGCCCCCGATGAGATGTTCGGGCGGGGACTCCTCATCGTCGGTGCCGTCGCCGACCGCTGGGGCGTGACCGAACTGACCGTCGGCAAGCTCGTCTGGTGCGAGCTGGACGTCGTACGCGGCGTGCACGGCGTACGACAGACGGCGAACGAGCAGGAGCCGCACCCCGCGCCCGCCCCCGTAGCTGCCCCCGCCCACGCCCCCACACGAAACCGTCAGCGACACCCTGCGGCAAGATGGGCCTCATGAGCATCGTAAAGATCAACGTACTCACCGTTGCCGAAGAGCAGCGCGAGGTGCTGGAGAAGCGGTTCGCGTCGCGGGCCGGTGCCGTCGAGGGGTCGGACGGGTTCGAGTGGTTCGAGCTGCTTCGGCCGGTCGAGGGCACCGACAGCTACCTGGTGTACACGCGGTGGCGCAGCGAGGAGGACTTCCAGGCCTGGATGGCGGGCCCGATGCAGTCCGCGCACCGCCCCGCGTCCCCAGGCGGGGAGCAGCCCAAGCCCGCCGCCTCCGGATCGACGCTCTGGTCCTTCGAGGTGGTCCAGCAGGCAGCCCCCAAGCAGAGCTGAGCGCCACCACCGGGCCCGTCCTTGCGGCGCGCCGAACGGCAGTAACCAGCCGTCTCTGGCGCGCCGCAACGGATCGTGTCCCGTCAGGGGGCTGGCAGAGTCAGGGCTTCCGCCCCAGCCCCCCGTGCTGCCCGATCGCCGGCGCCGTCACCCCGGACGCGCTCGGCTCCGGCCGCCACAGCGGTACCGAGACCACCCCCGGCTCCACCAGCTCAAGCCCCTCGAAGTACCCCTCGATCTGCTCCACCGGGCGCAGGAAATACGGCACCGCGCCCGTCTCGTTGTAGGCGTCCTGTGCTGCTTCATAAGCCGGATCCGTGCCCCGCGAACCCTCGTTCAACGACAGGTAACTGCCGGACGGGAGGGCCGCCATCAGGTCGCGGACGATGCCGCGCGCCACCTCGTAGTCCGTCACGTGGCCCAGGATGCCGCTCAGGATCAGGGCGGTCGGGCGGGTGAGGTCGAGCGTCTTGGCCGCCGCCTCCAGGATGCGGTCCGTGTCGTACAGCTCGGCGTCCACGTAGTCAGTGGCGCCCTCGGGAGTCGACGTCAGGAGCGCTCGGGCGTGGGTCAGGACCAGCGGGTCGTGGTCCACGTACACGATGCGCGCGTCGGGAGCGACCGACTGGGCGACCTCGTGGGTGTTGTCCACCGTCGGCAGGCCCGTGCCGACGTCGAGGAACTGGCGGATGCCCGCTTCCCCGGCCAGGTGGCGGATCGTACGGCCCAGGAACGCGCGGCTGCTGCGCGCGATCGTGACGATGCCGGGGAAGACGGCGGTGTACGCGTCGCCCGCCGCCTCGTCCACGGGGTAGTTGTCCTTGCCGCCCAGCCAGTAGTTCCAGATACGGGCGGAGTGCGGTACCGAGGTGTCGATTCTCTGTTCGAATTCGGACATGCTGGCATCGTCTCCTCGGTCGCAGCGGACGCGTTGGTGCAGGGTTCAACTTAAGGCCCAAGGTCAACCCTACGTACCGCACTTGATCGAGTCAGCACGAAACCCGGTGGCCACCCCGGCGATCCTGTCGGGGTGGCCACCGGTCACACGCGCCGGATCATGCCGGATCGCGCTGGATCAGGCTGGATCGTGCCCTTCAGCCCACCGACACCGCGCTCCAGGCGGCGCCCACCGCCGCGTACTCCACGCTGCTCGTCCCGTACAGATCACGCGCCGCGTTGAGCGTGGCGGTGCGCGCGCCCGCGTAGTTCGTCGACGACGTCATGTACGTGGTCAGCGCCTTGTACCAGATCGCGCCCAGCTTGGCCCGGCCGATCCCCGCGACCGTCGAGTTGTTGCACGTCGGGGAGTTGTAGCTGACGCCGTTCAGTGTCTTGGCGCCGCTGCCCTCCGCGAGGAGGTACGCGAAGTGGTTCGCCACGCCCGAGGAGTAGTGGACGTCCAGGTTTCCGACGGCCGAACTCCAGCAGTTGGCCGAGTTGTTGTCCTTCGACGGCTGGTCCATGTAGCGAAGCGCCGAGCGGCCGAAGCCCGACTTGACGATCTTCTCGCCGATCAAGTAGTCCCCGAGATCAGTGGAGTTGTTCGCGTTGAACTCCACCAACGTGCCGAAGATGTCCGACGTCGCCTCGTTGAGGCCGCCCGACTCGCCCGAGTACGTCAGGTTGGCCGTCGACGACGTCACGCCGTGCGTCATCTCGTGGCCGGCCACGTCCAGCGAGACCAGCGGACCGAACGTCGTACCGTCACCGTCGCCGTACGTCATGCAGAAGCAACTGTTGTCCCAGAAAGCGTTGTTGTAGTTGTTGCCGTAGTGCACGCGGTTGTACGAGCCGACCCCGTTCCCCTTGATGCCGCTGCGCCCGAACGTGTCCTTGTAGTAGTCCCAGGTCTCGTCGGTGCCGTACTGCGCGTCCACCGCCGCCGAGGCCCGGTCCGCCGTGGCCCCCGTTCCCCAGTGGTTGTCCGCGTCGGTGAAGAGGGTCGCGGGGGCGCGGACGATGCAGATGCCGAAGATGCACAGGTCGGTGCCGTTCTCGGCGTCGCCCGTGTACGTGTTGCCGCGTGTCGGGTCCTTCAGCTGGTACGTCGATCCGGAGACCGTCGTCTCCAGCGGAACCGTGCCGCCGTACAGGGACTTGCCGTCGCCCGTCGCCGTCTCGATGCTGTCCCAGGCGTCGATCTGGGCGCCCGTGCGCGCGTCGGTCACCACGGTCCGGGCGACCGGGTTGCCTGCCGAGTCCAGCGCCACCGCGTTCGTCTGCCAGGCGAGCCTGGGGGCGCCGTGCAGGGCGTCAACCACCAGCTGGGGCTTGGCTGTTGTCTTCTTCAGCGCCTCGCCCCGGTTCGCCGCGCGCAGGGCCGAGGCCGCCAGGTCGGCCGCCTTCGGGGCCGATACCGCCGGGCTGATCGTGGTCAGGGATATCGGACGGGTCGTGGCGCGGCTCGCGCTCCGGTAGGTGCCGCTCGGCGTCAGATGGACGACGAAGTCGCCGCCCAGAACCGGAAGTTGACGGTACGTCCGGTCGTATCGGACGTGCTGGCTGCCGTCCTTGTCGATGACGACGTCCCGAACTTTGGTGCCCTGTACGGAGGTCAGGCCCAGGTGAGCGGCCTGGTCCACGAGTGCCGTGACCGCGTTCCTGATCGCGGTGTCCCTGGTCGGTCTGTCGGCCGCGTCGGCGGCGGGGGAGAGTGTGGCGGCCAACAGGGCGGCGGCGGTGGCGGCTGTACCGGCCGCGGCAAGACGGGAAGTCATGGGTCTCCTTGGGGGTGAAGACGGCGGGGATCGCTCAGATTTAAGGGTTCATGACATGTCATGTCCAGAGTAGATGCGACTTCACCTCGACTTATGGCGAGAATCGTTTCCCCATCCCCATGAACGCGTCCGCGGCGAACCATGTGTCAACCATGTGCCGAACTCGACGACTTGGAGGATTGTGTGCGGAATGTCAATAAGGTCCAGTTGTCACGTTCCTCACAAGAGGCAACATGGGCCAACAGTATTAGCTTTCAAACATTTTCGGTGATGATTGGGTCATGAGTGACCGGAAAGCATTTCCCCCCGCCGGTTCCCGACAACCCCTACACAGTGCCAAATTTCAACTACCCCCACTTTCCGACTTGGTGAGCCTTGTCAGAGCCCCGGCCGCGCTCAGCGTCCCCGGCGACATCCTGGCGGGCGCGACCGCGGCGGGCCGTCCCCTCGGCCCCCGGACGGCCGGCGCGATGGCCTCCTCCATCTGTCTCTACTGGGCCGGCATGGCCCTCAACGACTACGCCGACGCAGCCGTCGACTCGGTCGAGCGGCCCGCCCGTCCGGTGCCCTCCGGCCGGGTACCGCGCCGGACCGCGCTCGCCGTCGCCACCGGCCTGACCGGCGCCGGTCTCGGTCTCGCCGCGGTGTCGGGCGGCAGACGCGGACTTGCCGTCGCCCTGCCGCTGACGGCGCTGATATGGGCGTACGACCTGAAGTTGAAGTCGACTCCGGCCGGTCCGGCGGCGATGGCGGGCGCGCGTGCGCTCGACGTGCTGGCGGGCGCGGTGGCCGGCGGCGGCAGCCCCCCGTGGCACGGGTCCGGTGGAGGTGGCACGGCCGGCGCACTCGCTCGCGGTGCCGTCCCCGCCCTCCTCACCGGGGTGCACACCTACACGATCACCGCCCTCAGCCGCCACGAGATCTCCGGTGGTCCGGCGCGACTGCCCGCCACGACGCTCGCCGTGTCGTCGGCCACGGCACTGTCGACGGTGCTGCCTTCCGTACTCCCGGCCGTTCTCCCGCCCCGGCGCACCCTGCCCCGGGCGGAGGTCGCCCGAACAGCCGTCGCCTCAGCCGGAGTTCTCGCCTACCTGGGGACCTACGGCTGGGCCCAGGTGCGGGCCGTACGCGATCCGCAGGCGAGTTCCGTACGACGAGCGGTGGGGGCGGGCATCCTCGCGATGGTCCCCCTTCAGGCGGCGCTCACGGCGCGCGCCGGAGCGCCCGTCGCCGCCGCGCTCCTGGGTGCTCTGCACCCGGTGGCCCAGCGTCTGGCGAGACGGGTGTCCCCGACATGAGCCATGTCCTGTGTCATGCCGTGAGTGATGCCATGAGCTGTTCCACGAGTCGTGTGACGAAGGGCGGTGGATCATGGGCCTGAGATTCGGCTACGGCACCAACGGGTTCACCCACCACCGCCTCTCCGACGTCCTCGGCATCCTCGCCGACCTGGGCTACGACGGCGTGGCCCTCACCCTCGACCACAACCACCTCGACCCGTACGCCGACGACCTGGACCACCAAGTCGCCCGCGTTCGCCAGCGGTTGGCCGAGCTCGGGCTGACCGTCACGGTCGAGACCGGGGCGCCCTACTTCCTCGACCCCTGGGGCAAGCACCAGCCGACGCTGATGTCCGGCCGGCCGGCACGCCGTGTCGACCTGCTGCGGCGTGCCGTACGCATCGCCGCCGAACTCGGCTCGCCCAGCGTCCAGTTGTGCAGTGGACCGGCCCCGGACGACATCCCGGAGACGGAGGCCTGGCGGCGACTGGCCACAGGCGTCGGTGCGGCGCTGGAGACGGCGGAGGCGTACGGCGTCGCGCTGGCCTTCGAGCCCGAACCGCACATGTTCGTCGACACGGTCGCGAAGTGTCTGAGGCTGCGCGAACTGGTCGGCGGACACGAGCTGTTCGGCGTCACCCTGGACATCGGACACGCCCACTGCGTGGAGGAGCCGACGCTCCTCGACTGCGTCGACCTGGCCGCACCGCACCTGCTGAACGTCCAGATCGAGGACATGGTCCGCGGGGTCCACCGGCATCTGGAGTTCGGCGCCGGTGAGATCGACTTCCCGCCGGTGCTGGCGGCACTGACCGACCTCGGGCACCGCGGCCTGGTGTCCGTCGAGATCCAGGGCGGCGCTCTGGACGCCCCCGACATCGCCCGCAGTTCGTTGGCGTTCCTTCGCCGAGCCGAGGCCCGGAGCCTGCTCACCTCCTGAACGCGCCACCCCACCATTCGTTCAAGAGAAATTCGCGATCCCTTTTCCTGCCTTCTCCAGCCTCCTCCAGCCTTCTTCGTCTTCCCGTCTCCCTCGTCTTCTTCGCCTTCCCCTCCGACTCTCCTTTCTGGAACCGCGCCATGCCGCTTTCCGATCCGTCCTCCCTTCCCCTCACCCCCGAAGCCCGCGCCTGGCTCGACACCGCCCTGGCCGAAGTCGCCGCCGCCCCCGCTGCCATCCGCGCCCGCTTCCCCGCCGTCCGCCGCCACTGCGGACGCGCCCCGCTGCCCGACGGCCGGACCGTCGACGAAGCCGCCCGCGTCCTGCTCCTCGCCGCGCTGCCCCTGCGCGACCAGGCCCTCGCCGACGAGGTGACAGCGCTGCACCGCTACGGCGACCCCGCCGAACAGCGGGCCGTCCTCCGGGCGTTGCCACAGCTCGACCGCGAGGGGACCGGCCGGTTCCTCGACCTCGTACGACAGGCCCTGCGAGGCAACGACAACACGCTGATCGAGGCCGCCCTCGGCCCCTACGCGGCGGCCCACCTCCCGGCGGACGAGTACCGCCAGGCCGTCCTGAAGTGCGTCTTCTGCGAGATCCCGCTCGCCCGCGTCGCCGGACTCGACGACCGCGCCGACGCCGAACTCGCCCGCATGCTCGGAGACTTCGCCCGCGAACGGACGGCAGCCGGACGCCCCGTACCCGAGGACATCGCCCCCCTCGTGCGCCCCTTCACCACCACCCACGGAGCCATGTGACCATGCGCATCTTCGACCCCCACATCCACATGTCCTCCCGCACCACCGACGACTACGAGGCGATGTACGCGGCCGGGGTCCGGGCCGTCGTCGAGCCCGCCTTCTGGCTCGGCCAGCCCCGAACCTCGCCCGACACCTTCTACGACTACTTCGACTCGCTGCTCGGCTGGGAGCCGTACCGGGCCGCCCAGTTCGGCATCCAGCACTTCTGCACGATCGCCCTCAACCCGAAGGAGGCGAACGACCCGCGCTGCCTCCCCGTTCTCGACGAACTGCCCCGCTACCTCGCCAAGGACCGGGTCGTCGCCGTCGGCGAGATCGGCTACGACTCGATGACCAAGGAGGAGGACGAGGTTCTCGCCCGTCAGCTCCAACTCGCCGTCGAACACGGCCTGCCCGCCCTCGTCCACACCCCGCACCGCGACAAGGCGGCTGGTACCAGGCGCACCCTGGACGTCGTACGGGAGTCGGGCATCGCCCCCGAACTCGTCGTCCTGGACCACCTCAACGAGCTGACGGTCGGCATGGTCCTCGACAGCGGCTGCTGGGCGGGCTTCTCCGTGTACCCGAAGACGAAGATGAGCGAGGACCGCATGGTCCGCATCCTCCGGGAGCACGGCCTCGACCGGGTCATGGTCAACTCGGCGGCGGACTGGGGCAGTTCGGACCCCCTGAAGACGCGCAAGACCGGCCTCGCGATGCTTGCCGACGGCTTCACGGCCGACGACGTCGACCGCGTCCTGTGGCGCAACCCGGTCGAGTTCTACGGCCAGAGCGGACGTCTCGACCTGGACGACACGGACGGTCAGCAGAAGCCCGACGAGAGCTCGTCGTTCGAGGGCAACTCCATCCGGCGCGGGGGAGAGTGAGCCGACCGTGCGCTTCCTCCACCCCGACGGCACCCCCGTCCACCTCGCGTACTGCAGCAACGTCCACCAGGCCGAGGACCTCGCCGGGGTCGTCGCCCAGCTCGCCGCCCACGCCGAACCCGTACGGGAACGGCTCGGTGTCGGCCGACTCGGCATCGGCCTCTGGCTGGCCCGCACAGCCGTCACCGAACTCGCCGCCGACAAGCGTGCGTTGACGACCCTCAAGGACGAACTCGCGGCGCGCGGCCTGGAGACCGTCACCCTCAACGCCTTCCCGTACGAGGGGTTCCACCGCGAGGTCGTCAAGAAGGACGTCTACCTCCCCGACTGGGCCGACCCGGCCCGCCTCGCCTACACCCTCGACTGCGCCCGTGTCCTCGCCGCCCTCCTCCCCGACGACGCCCGACGCGGCAGCGTCTCCACCCTCCCGCTCGGCTGGCGCACCCCGTGGCCGACAGAGCGCGCGGACACGGCCCGCCGCGCACTGGACCAACTGGCGGCCGGACTGGCGGAGTTGGAGTCGGACACCGGCCGCCGTATCCGAGTCGGCTTCGAGCCGGAACCGGGGTGCGTCGTGGAGACCACCGCCCAGGCGGTACGGGAGTTCGCCGACGTGGACCGCGACCGTCTCGGCGTCTGCCTGGACGCCTGCCATCTCGCCGTCCAGTTCGAGGAACCCGCGGAAGCCCTCGGGCGGCTCGCCGATGCCGGCCTGCCGATCGTGAAACTCCAGGCGTCCTGCGCGGTCGAGGCCCCCGACCCGACCGACCCGCGCGCCCGCGCCGCCCTGCGGGAACTGGCCGAACGACGGTTCCTGCACCAGACCCGGACGATCAGCGAGGGGAAGGTGGTCGGCGTCGACGACCTGCCGGAGGCCCTGGACGGCGGCGCACTTCCGGCTACCGGCGCCGACAGCCCCTGGCGTACGCACTTCCACGCCCCGCTGCATGCCGAGCCCGAACCACCCCTCCGTACCACCGCCGACCAACTCACCAACGTTCTCACCGGACTTCTCGGCGGCCCGAGCGCCGTCTGCGACCACATCGAGGTCGAGACCTACACCTGGTCCGTCCTGCCCCGCCCACCCGCCGGCCTCGCCGTCGGCATAGCCGCCGAACTCGCCTGGGCCCGTGACCGGTTGACCGGCCTGGGCCTCAAAGAGGACCCCTCATGACCGGCCGCAAGGAGCCCTTCATGACCGAAACCCCGAACGCCAACCGACTCGTCGTCCTGGACATCGTCGGCCTCACCCCCGCCCTCCTGCGCCATATGCCCGCCGTCGCCGCCCTCGGCGACCGCGGCTTCCAGGCCACCCTCGGCACCACGCTCCCCGCCGTCACCTGCACCGCCCAGTCGACCTTCCTCACCGGCGAACTCCCCTCCACGCACGGCGCGGTGGCCAACGGCTGGTACTTCCGCGACCTGGGAGAGGTACTCCTCTGGCGGCAGCACAACGCCCTCGTCGGCGGCGAGAAGATCTGGGACGCGGCCCGAAAGCGGGCGCCCGGCTACAAGGTCGCCAACATCTGCTGGTGGTACGCCATGGGCGCCGACGTCGACTGGACGGTGACCCCGCGCCCGATCTACTACTCCGACGGCCGCAAGGAACCCGACTGCTACACCTGGCCGCCCTCCCTGCACGACGAACTCACCGACCGCCTGGGCCCGTTCCCCCTGTTCACCTACTGGGGCCCGAACGCCGGCATGCCCTCGACCCAGTGGATCCTGGGCGCCGCCCGCCAGATCTTCGACGAACACGACCCCGATCTGACCCTGGTCTACATCCCGCAGATGGACTACGAACCCCAGCGCTCCGGCCCGCAGTCCGAGGCGTCCATCAGCGCCGCCCGCCAACTCGACGACGCCCTGCGCCCGTTGATCGACCACTTCCTCGCCGCCGGCGCCACGGTGGTGGCGCTGAGCGAGTACGGCATCACCCCGGTCTCCCGCCCCGTGGACATCAACCGCGCCCTGCGCCGGGCCGGACTGCTGGAGGTGCACACCCAGGACGGCATGGAGTACCTCGACCCCTGGACCTCCCGCGCCTTCGCCGTCGCCGACCACCAGGTGGCACACGTCTACGTCCGGGACCCGGCCGACGTACGCGAGGTCGCCAAGATCCTCGGTGAACTCGACGGTGTGGACCAGGTGCTGGGTGAGATGGGCAAGTCGGCCCAGGGCCTGGACCACGAGCGCTCGGGAGAACTGGTCGCGGTGGCGGACGCCGACGCCTGGTTCACGTACTACTACTGGCTCGACGACGAGCGGGCCCCCGACTTCGCCCGCCAGGTCGAGATCCACCGCAAGCCCGGCTACGACCCCGCCGAACTCCTGTGGGACGACACCGTCCCGAACGTGAAACTGCACGCGGCCGGTCAACTCGCCCGCAAGAAGCTCGGGTTCCGCTACCGCATGCAGACGGTCCCGCTGGACCCCACGGCCGTCCGCGGCAGCCACGGACGCCTCCCGAGCGACCCCGACCACGGCCCCGTGCTGCTGTGTTCCGCACCGGAACACGGCAGCGAGGCCATCGCCGCCACCGACGTCAAGGCCCTGCTGCTGAGGCTCACCGGTCTGCCGGCAACCCCACCCACCGACGACGCCTAGGTCGTTTCTGATGGCTCTTGGACGGTGTCGCGGAGCCAGATGACGATCGCGGTGACGGTGAGGGTGCCGTTGAAGATGTAGTCGCGTTTGTCGTACCGGGTAGCCACCGCGCGGAACTGCTTCCACTTGTTGATGCACCGTTCGACCGCGTTGCGGCGGCGGTACTGGGTCTTGTCGAAGGCCGGGGGCCGGCCGCCGGAGCGTCCGCGGTTCCTGCGGTGGGCCCGCTGGTCGTCGGGCTGCGCGATGGTGGCTTTGATGCCGCGCCGTCGCAGGTAGGCGCGGTTGTCGCGGCTGGAGTACGCCTTGTCACCGCGCACCCGGTCCGGCCGGCTGCGCGGGCGGCCCGGTCCACGGCGCCGGATGCGTAAGCCGTCCAGGACCGGGGCGAACATCGGGCTGTCACCGCGCTGCCCGGGCGAGGTCAGCCAGTGCAGGGGGCGGGCCCGGTCGTCGGAGAGCAGATGGACTTTGCTGGTCAGCCCGCCCCGCGAGCGCCCCAACGCCTCACGCCCATCGGCCTCCTCACGCGTCCCGCCCCCTTTTGCGGGTGGTCGGCCGGGAGCTTGCGGGGCGCTCCGGCCGCGTGCTGATGCGCCCGGCAGGAGGTCGAGTCGATGTTCACCGCCCACTCCTGCCGGGACTCCTCGCGGGCGAGCGCCGCGTCCGGGTCACCGGCATCCGCCTCGATCTGCAGCTCCTGGAGGATGGCCCGCCAGGTGCCGTCGGCCGACCAGCGGCGATGCCGTTCATAGACGGTCTGCCAGGGACCGTACCGTTCCGGCAGGTCCGGCCAGGGCACCCCGGTCCGGGCCCGGAACAGCACCCCGTTGATCACCCTGCGGTGATCCGCCCACTGCCCGCCCGGTCTGCCGTTGTCGGGCAGAAGAGGCTCGATCCGCTGCCACTGCACGTCCGTGAGCTCATGTCGCCGCACCATACGAACGTCCTGCCCGGTCGACCCCGAGATCCACCCAGCCCACCAAGAGCCATCAGAAACGGCCTAGCCCCGACCGTGCCCTGGCGCCGACCGCGCCTCGGCACCGTCCACACCCACGCCCCAGCGCCGATCACACCCCCGGCTCCGCCGATACCTCCGGCTCCGCCCGCACCCCCACGCACACCTGCACCACCCACACCCCCACGCACCAACCCCCCGGAGACACCGACCATGTCCGAGACCACGTTCCCCCCGCTGCCCATGCGGCGCACCGCGTTGCTCGACCCGCCCGCCGAGTTCACCCTGCTGCGTGAGCAGGGTCGGATCAGCCGTATCGCGCTCTGGGGCGGCAACACCCCCTGGCTGGTCACCCGGCACGAGGACGCCCGTGCTGTCCTGGCGGACGCCCGTTTCAGTTCGGAGAACCGCCGGGAGGGGTTCCCCGGTCTCCAGCCGACCCCGCCGCCGCCCACCCCCGGCCAGCTCTTCGCCATGGACGCGCCCGACCACACCCGGCTGCGCCGGATGCTGATCCCCGACTTCACCTTCCGTCGTGCCGAGGAACTGCGGCCGTCCATCCAGCAGTTGACCGACCGGCTCATCGACGACCTGGTGGCCAAGGGGCCCGAGGCCGATCTTGTCGAGCACTTCACCCTGCCGCTGCCGCTGCTCGTCATCTGCGAACTTCTCGGAGTGCCGTACGCGGACCGGGAGTTCATCCACCGCCACGCCGCCGCGTTCGCCACCGTGACCGACGGGCCCGAGGCGATGCGGGCGGGCTGGGGCGCGCTGTTCGGGTACCTCATGGAACTTCTCGCCGCCAAGACCGCCGACCCCGGCGACGACCTGCTGAGCAGGCTCGCGGCCGAACGGGTGGCCACCGGTGAGGCAACCGCCGCCGAGGCGGCCGGACTTGCCGTGATGCTGCTCATCGCGGGCCACGAGACGACGGCGAGCATGCTGTCGCTCGGTGTGGTGGCCCTGTTGTCCCACCCAGCCCAACTGGCCGCGCTGCAAGCCGATCCGGAACTCGTGCCGGGAGCGGTGGAGGAACTCCTGCGCTATCTCACGGTCGTTCACATCGGGATGCGGCGCATCGCCACGCAGGACGTGGAGATCGGCGGCGTCACCGTACGGGCCGGGGAAGGCGTCGTCGTCGCCCTCCAGGCCGCCAACCGGGACCCCGACACCTTCGCCGACCCTGACACCTTCGACATCACCCGCGACACCCAGCACCACCTGACGTTCGGCCACGGCCTGCACAACTGCCTCGGCCAGTCCCTCGCCCGCGCCGAACTCCAGATCGCCCTGCCCACCCTGTTCCGCCGCCTGCCCGGCCTACGGCTGACGGCCCCCGCCGAGGTGAACGCCCACGAGGGCCGCGCCGTCCACGGCGTACGGACCCTTCCGGTCGCCTGGTAGTACGTACCGCCGACTCACCGGCCCCTCAAGGGCGTACGGTCTCCAGCCGTACCGCGCACGCCTTGAACTCCGGCATCCGTGAGGTCGGGTCGAGGGCCGGATTGGTCAGCGTGTTGGCCCGGCCCTCGCCCGGCCAGTGGAAGGGCATGAAGACGGTGTCGGGGCGGATCGAGGTGGTGATCCGAGCAGGCGCCACCGCCCGCCCGCGCCGTGACACGACGGCGATGGCGTCACCCTCCCCGGCTCCCAGTCGCGCGGCCAGCCGGGGGTGCAGCTCCACGAACGGCCCCGGCGCGGCGGCGTTCAGCTCGTCGACCCGCCGTGTCTGGGCCCCGGACTGGTACTGGGCCACAACCCGCCCGGTGGTCAGCAGCACCGGGTACTCGGCGTCCGGCTCCTCGGCGATCGGCCGGTGCGCCACGGGCACGAACCGGGCCCGCCCGTCCTCGGTCGCGAACCGGTCGAGGAAGAGACGCGGGGAACCGGGATGCGGCGCTGCCTGCTGGTCGTCCTGCGCCGGGCAGGGCCAGAAGACGCCGTTCTCCTCGGCGAGCCGTCGGTAGGTGATCCCCGAGTAGTCGGCGATCCCGCCCGCGCTGGCCCTGCGCAACTCCTCGAAGACCTCCTCGGGGTCGACCGGGAAACCCTTCTCCACCCCCGCCCGGGCGGCGAGTTGGTGCAGGACGTACAGGTCGCTGCGGACCCCGTCCGGGGGAGCGACGGCCTGTCGGCGCAGGAGCACCCGACCTTCCAGGTTGGTGGTCGTACCGGTCTCCTCCGCCCACTGGGTCACGGGCAGGACGACATCGGCGAGCGCGGCCGTCTCGGACAGCACGACATCCGCGACGGCCAGGAAGTCCAGTGATTCCAGGCGCTGTTGGATGTGCGCCGCCCGGGGCGCGGACACCACCGGGTTGGACCCCATCAGCAGCAGGGAGCGGATGTCCGAACCGAGCGCGTCGAGGAGTTCGTACGCGCTCAGCCCGGGCCCGGGCAGCGAGTCCGGGTCGACGCCCCACACACCGGCCACATGGCGCCGAGCCTCCGGGTCGGTCAGCTTGCGGTAGCCGGGCAACTGGTCGGCCTTCTGGCCGTGTTCACGCCCACCCTGCCCGTTGCCCTGCCCGGTCAGACACCCGTAACCGGAGTAGGGCCGCCCCGAACGCCCGGTCGCCAGGCACAGGTTGATCCACGCGCCCACCGTGTCCGTCCCCTTGGACTGCTGCTCGGGTCCACGCGCGGTGAGCACCATCGCGTTCTCCGGCTCGCAGAACATCCGGACAGCCTCACGGAGTTGGGGCACGGGCACCCCGGTGATCCGCTCCACGTACTCCGGCCAGTGGGCCATCGCCGCCGCCCGGGTCTCCTCCCAGCCGCTCGTCCGCTCCTCGATGAACGCCTCGTCGGTGCGTCCCTGGGACACGACCAGGTGCAACAGGCCCAGGGCGAGCGCGAGATCGCTGCCGGGACGGGGCGCGAGATGCAGATCGGCCTGCTCGGCGGTACGGGTCCGACGCGGATCGATGACGATCAACGTCCCCCCGTTCTCCTTGAGTTCGGTGAAGTAGCGGAGGGCGGGCGGCATGGTCTCGGCGAGATTGGAGCCGACGAGGATGACGCACCCGGTCTTGGGGATGTCCTCCATCGGGAAGGGCAGCCCCCGGTCCATCCCGAAGGCCTTGTTCCCGGCAGCGGCGGCGGACGACATGCAGAAACGCCCGTTGTAGTCGATCTGGGAGGTCCCGAGAACGACCCGCGCGAACTTGCCCAGCGCGTAGGCCTTCTCGTTGGTGAGCCCGCCCCCGCCGAAGACACCGCACGCGTCCGGGCCATGCTCCGTACGCGTGCGGGTCAGTCCTTCGGCGACCCGGTCCAGCGCCTCCTCCCAGGAGGCGGGTACGAGGACCCCGTCACGCCGGACGAGCGGCTCGGTCAGCCGCAGCGCCGGCGACAGCAGGGCGGGTGCGGTGCGCCCCTTGCCGCACAGGGCGCCACGGTTGACCGGGAAGTCGACGCGCTCGGTGACCGTGACGCCCCCGCCTGCTGCCGGCGTGAGGTTCATCCCGCACTGCAGGGCGCAGTACGGGCAGTGCGTGGGCGTCACGGAGGTCTCCATACCGCCAGCGTGCGGCGCCCGTGTTACACCCCGGAACGCCCCCCGTTACACACCAGGCACGGGGACCTCCCGGGAGCCCGGACCCGCCGGTGAGGTTCCCTGGCTCTCAGCCCGTCCGGACCCACCCAAGGCCCGCTGAACCCCCGTCTCCACCGGCCCCAGGAACCGTGGATCAGGCTCGAACACCGCGTCCAGCGCGGCCTTCCCCGCGGCGAAGATCTCCCGCGCCCCGCCGTAGTACCACGTCACGTCGTGCTTCGCCTCGACCCCGACCCCGTACGACTCCACACCCGCCGCCTCGCACAACACGACAGCACGACGGATGTGGAACCCCTGACTGATCAGCACGGCCCGGTCGACCCCGAATATCTTCTTCGCCCGGACACACGAGTCCCACGTGTCGAACCCGGCGTAGTCGCTCACTATCCGCCCGTCCGGCACCCCGTGCCGCGTCAGATACGCACGCATGGCATCCGGCTCGTCATAGTCCTCGCGACTGTTGTCCCCGGTGACGAGCACCACCCTGACGCGCCCCGCCCGGTACAGCTCCGCCGCCGCGTCCAACCGGTGCGCGAGGTACGGAGACGGCTCCCCGTCCCACAACCCGGCACCGAAGACGACGGCGACATCGGTACGCGGCGCGTCCGACACATCGCGCAGCCGGTCACCCGCGGCGACGAACATCCACGTGGCCGGCAGCAGCGCCAGCACACACAGCGACATCACGACCTGCACGGCCCGCCGCTGCCCGGTCCGCGTACGAGGCAGACGCACCCGCACCCGCGAACGCAGGGACGCCCGTGATCCACGCGCCTTCGGACTGCTCATCGGACGGGTCCCTCCCAGGTGGCCTCGGTGGCCTTCGATCAAGGAAGACGCCCCCGACACCGCCCCGGTTCACCGCCCCCGACGTGACCAGCTTCACTCGGTCGCAGAAAATCGCAGGTCAGCTCACCTCACACACCCCTTGCCCCCCACCGTGAACCCCCGGAAAAGACCCGTCATTCATGCGCAACGGCGTGGCAACCTCGTACCGTCACGATCGGTACATGACGCCGTCGCCCCGTTCTCACGACGAGTCCACGCAGCCCCCGCAGAGCCCCCGGCCGCCCGGAGGCGCCCACCTCGACAGTACGGCGCAAATCATGGACCGGATCACCAGCCAGCTCGGCAGCCAGCTCAGCCTCGTCTCGCTCGACGGCAGCCGTCGCCCCGCCCCGCCCGCACTGGTCCTCGTGGGCCACGGAAGCCGCGACCCGCGCGCCCTGAGCACCGTCGGCGCGCTCGCCGAACGCGTCCGCGCACTGCGCCCCGACCTGCCCGTGCACCTGGGGCACATCGAGCTGAACGCGCCCCTGCTCCCGGACACGCTCGCGGCACTCGGCACCGCCGAAGCCGTCCTCGTACCGCTGCTGCTCAGCCGCGGCTACCACGTCAAACAGGACATCCCGGAGATGGCCGCGGCGGCATCGGCACGCACGCGCGTGGCCACCCCGCTCGGCCCGCACCCCCTGCTCGTCGAGACCCTCCACGCCCGCCTCGTCGAGGCCGGCTGGCGCACTCGGATGACCGACGAGCAGCGCCGGACGAGCGCGGTGGTCCTCGCCGCCGCGGGTTCCCGCGACCCCGACTCGGACGTCGACACCCGCCGCACCGCCCGGCTCCTCGCCGAGCGCCTGGGAGTGCCCGTCGTACCGGCGTACGCCACCACGGCCGCGCCGACCGTCCCCGCGGCCGTACGCGCCCTGGCCGCCCGTGGTCGCCACCGGGTCGCCGTGGCCTCGTACTTCACCGCCCCGGGCCGCTTCGCCACGGAGTGCGCCGAGGCCGCCCCCTGGATCGCCGCGGCCCCCCTGGGCGCCCACCCGGCGATGGCCCACCTGATCCTCCACCGCTACGACGAGACCGTCGCGAGCCCGGTGCCTATGGAACGGGCGCTGGCCTCGGTCTTTTAGGGGCGCGGGGAACTGCGCGACAAGCCACAACGCGTCCCGCACCCGCACAACGACAGAACCAGGCAGACGCGCAGGCGCACACACACGCCCAAATTGTCAGTACCTGCGCTTACTGTCGAACCATGGAAGGCACACGCACCAACACAACCCACACCCCCCAACCCCCCGAAAACGGCACCGCACCCACTGACTCCACCCCCGCTGCCTACGCCCCGACGGCAGTCGCCCGCTGGGCAGCCGAACCCGATAAACGACCGGGCCGCACCGCCTTCCAGCGCGACCGCGCCCGCGTACTGCACTCCTCCGCCCTGCGAAGGCTCGCCGGCAAGACCCAGGTGGTGACGCCCGGCACCCGCAGCCAGGTCTGGGACGCCAGCCCCCGCACCCGACTCACGCACTCCCTGGAATGCGCCCAGGTCGGCAGTGAACTGGGCGCCGCGCTCGGCTGCGACCCCGACCTCGTCGAGGCGGCCTGCCTCTCGCACGACCTGGGCCACCCGCCCTTCGGGCACAACGGCGAACAGGCGCTCAACGAGTTCGCGGCGGACTGCGGCGGCTTCGAGGGCAACGCGCAGTCCCTCAGGCTCCTCACCCGGATCGAACCGAAGCGCTTCGTGCGCAGCGAACGTCTTGAGATCACGGGTGGATCCGGAACAGCCGGTGACCTCGTCAGCGTGGGTCTCAACCTCACCAGGGCCACCCTCGACGCCGCGACCAAGTACCCCTGGCCGCGCGGCGCGCACCCCACCGACCCGGCCTCCCCGAAGTTCGGCGTCTACGACGACGACCGGCCGGTCTTCGACTGGGTCCGGCAGGGCGCCCCCGGGACCCGGACGAGCTTCGAGGCCCAGGTCATGGACTGGGCGGACGACGTGGCGTACTCGGTGCACGACGTCGAGGACGGTCTGCACGCCGGTCACATCGACCCCAACTGTCTGCACGCCGAGCCCGAGCGCCAGGAGATCTTCCGGGTCGCCACCGGCCGCTACGTGGCCGCGGACACCGACCCCGCCGAACTTGCCGAGGCTCTCGACCGCCTCCTCGACCAGGAGTGGTGGCCGCACGGCTACGACGGTACGGCCGTCGCCCAGGCCCGGCTGAAGGACGCCACCAGCCAGCTCATCGGCCGTTTCTGCCTGGCCGCGGAGGGCGCCACGCGCGCGAGGTACGGCACCGGCCGGCTCACCCGGTACGCGGCGGAGCTGGTCGTCCCGCGCGCCGCCCGGCTGGAGTGCGCGGTCCTCAAGGCGGTCGCCGACCGGTACGTGATGCAGCGCGCCGAACAGGAACTGCTCCGCGCCGACCAGCGCGTCGTCGTCGCCGAACTCGCCGAGGCGCTCACCGCCCGCGCGCCGGACGGCCTGGACCCCCAGTTCCGCGCGCTGTTCGACGAGGCGGCGGACGACCGTGCGCGCAAGCGGGTGATCGTCGACCAGATCGCGTCCCTCACCGATGCGTCGGCGCGTTCGCTGCACGCGCACCTGACGAGCCGCATATGACCGCCATATGTCCTCTATGTGGTCTCCATATGGCCCTGTATGAACCGCATATGACATAAATGTGACCCTGTGTGGCCTGATCGGGCCACACCCTCTTCCCCCATCACACTCCGTGCGGGACGCTCCCCAGGGGGCATCCGTACACAAGGCACGAGCAACACGCGGCACGAGCGACACGTGGCACCCGTAATTACGAGGAGGCATGAAGTGGTCGACGCGGATCAGACATTCGTCATCGTCGGAGGCGGACTGGCCGGCGCCAAGGCGGCCGAGACGCTCCGGACGGAGGGCTTCACCGGCCGCGTGATACTGATCTGCGACGAACGCGACCACCCGTACGAGCGGCCTCCACTCTCCAAGGGCTACCTCCTCGGTAAAGAGGAGCGCGACAGCGTCTTCGTCCACGAGCCGGCCTGGTACGCGCGCAACGACATCGAACTCCACCTCGGTCAGACCGTCGATGCCATCGACCGTACGGCGAAGACGGTCCGGTTCGGCGACGACGGCACCCTCGTCCACTACGACAAACTGCTCATCGCCACCGGTGCCGAGCCGCGCCGCCTCGACATCCCCGGCACCGGCCTGGCCGGCGTCCACCATCTGCGCCGCCTCGCGCACGCCGAGCGCCTCAAGGGCGTCCTGGCCGCACTGGGCCGGGACAACGGGCACATCGTGATCGCCGGCGCCGGCTGGATCGGCCTTGAGGTCGCGGCGGCGGCACGGGAGTACGGCGCCGAGGTGACCGTCGTCGAGCCGGAGTCGACCCCGCTGCACTCGGTGCTCGGCCCCGAGCTGGGCAACCTCTTCGCCGAGCTGCACCGCGAGCACGGCGTCCGTTTCCACTTCGGCGCCCGTCTGACGGAGATCGTCGGCCAGGACGGCATGGTCCTCGCGGCCCGCACGGACGACGGCGAGGAGCACCCGGCCCACGACGTCCTCGCGGCCATCGGAGCCGCACCGCGCACGGCACTGGCGGAGGCGGCCGGCCTGACCCTCGCCGACCGCGCGCACGGCGGCGGCATCGAGGTCGACGAACGCCTGCGCACCTCCGACCCCGACATCTACGCGGCCGGTGACGTGGCCGCCTTCCACCACGCCCTGTTCGACACCAGGCTGCGCGTCGAACACTGGGCCAACGCCCTCAACGGCGGCCCGGCCGCGGCCCGCGCGATGCTGGGCCGCGAGTCGACGTACGACCGCGTGCCGTATTTCTTCTCCGACCAGTACGACATGGGCATGGAGTACTCGGGCTGGGCACCCCCGGGCTCGTACGACCAGGTGGTGATCCGGGGAGACGCGGGCAAGCGCGAGTTCATCGCCTTCTGGGTGAAGGAGGGCCGGGTGCTGGCCGGGATGAACGTGAACGTGTGGGACGTCACAGAGACCGTCCAGCAGCTCATCCGATCCCGGTCCCAGGTGGACACGGAGGCCCTGGCTGACCCGCACGTACCACTGGACAGCCTCGTCCCGTGACCGCGACGGGGCCCGCGACTGTCACAGCACTGTCGGCCCGCCCCCGTAGAATCACCGCGTGGCCGGAAGGATCAACGACGAGGACGTGAAGGCGGTTCGGGACGCGGTCCCGATCGACGCCGTGGTGTCCGAGTACCTCCAGCTGCGCAACGCGGGCGGCGGCAACCTCAAGGGCCTGTGCCCCTTCCACGACGAGAAGTCACCGTCCTTCCAGGTCAGCCCGAGCAAGGGACTGTTCCACTGCTTCGGCTGCCAGGAAGGCGGCGACACCATCACGTTCGTGATGAAGGTCGACCACCTCTCCTTCTCCGAGTCGGTCGAGCGTCTGGCCGCCCAGGCCGGCATCACGCTGCGGTACGAGGAGGGTGGCTACAACCCCGCGGGCCAGCGCGGCGAGCGCATCCGCCTGGTCGAGGCCCACAAGATCGCCGCGCAGTGGTACGTGGAACAGCTGGCCACCAGCTCCGAGGCGGACGCGGGCCGCAAGTTCCTCGCCGAGCGCGGCTTCGACCAGTCGGCCGCCGAACACTTCTCCGTCGGCTACAGCCCCCAGGGCTGGGACCACCTCACCCGCTACCTCCGAGGCAAGGGCTTCTCGGACAAGGAACTCCTGCTGTCCGGCATCGCCCAGGAGGGCCGCCGCGGCCCCATCGACCGCTTCCGGGGCCGCCTGATGTGGCCGATCCGCGACATCGGCGGCGAGGTCGTCGGCTTCGGCGCGCGCAAGCTGTACGAGGACGACAACGGCCCCAAGTACCTCAACACCCCCGACACGGCGATCTACCGGAAGTCCCAGGTCCTCTACGGCATCGACCTCGCCAAGAAGGACATCGCGAAGACGAGCCGCGCGGTCGTCGTCGAGGGCTACACGGACGTCATGGCCTGCCACCTGGCCGGCGTGACGACGGCGATCGCGACCTGCGGCACCGCCTTCGGCACCGACCACATCAAGATCCTCCGCCGGCTGCTGATGGACAACGGCTCGGCCCGCGTGATCTTCACCTTCGACGGCGACGCGGCCGGCCAGAAGGCCGCTCTGCGAGCCTTCGAGGACGACCAGAAGTTCGCCGCCGAGACCTACATCGCGATCGCCCCCGACGGCATGGACCCCTGCGACCTGCGCCTCGCGAAGGGCGACCAGGCCGTCGCCGAGCTCGCCGAACCCCGCACCCCCCTCTTCGAGTTCGCCCTGCGCCAGATCGCCATCCGCTACGACCTGGAAACCCCGGCGGGCCGCGCGGCGGCGCTGGACGAGGCGGCCCCGATCGTCGCCCGCATCAAGAACAGCGGCGCCCAGCACGAGGTCGCGGTCCAGCTCGCCGGCATGCTCGGCATCCTGGACACGCAGTTCGTCGTCAAGAGGGTGGCTCAGCTGGCCCGTTGGGCCCGGGACCGCGGCGGCAAGGGCCCGGCCCCCACCAGCGGGCAGCGCCAGTCGCAGCCGTACGAGTCGACCTCGTCCCGGCCCGGCGGCCCCTCCGGAGCCGCCCTGAACCTCCGCAACCCGGTCTACGCCACCGAACGCGAACTCCTCAAACTCGCCCTCCAGCGCCCCGACCTGGTCTCCCCGGCCTTCGACGCCTACGGCATCGACGAGTTCACGGCCGCCCCCTACGCGGCCGTACGCCAGGCGATCATGGAAGCGGGCGGCGCGGAGTACGGCGTCCAGGACCCCCAGGAGTACCTGGTCCGCGTCCGCGAGATCGCCCCGGACAACACGGTCCGCGCCATGGTGACGGAGCTGGCGGTCGAGGCGATCATGCGCAAAACGGTCGACGACGTGTACGCGAGCGACCAGTTGGTCATGGTCCGCCGCAGAGCGGTGGAACGCCGGATCCAGGAGGTCCAGGTCACCCACACCCGCCTGGCCACCCACGGCGACCCGGCCGAACTGGCCGCCGTACAGAACGAGTTGTGGGTACTCCAGCAGTACGACCAGGCCTTGCGGGAGCGGGGCGCGGCAGCGCTCTGAGCGGGCCTCGGAGGCCTCGGAGTCAGTTCCCCTCGAACGTCGGCGTCACCGCCCGCACCAACCGGTCCACGAACTCCCGCTCCCTCCGCGCGAGTTGCGGGTACTCCACGACGAAGTGCTCCCACTCGACGTACCCCACAGCCTCCACCACGTCCGCGAGCAGGATGCGCTCACGGTCGTGGTGCGGCCACTCGCCGGAGAGCCGGAACACCTCGTTCAGCAGCGTGTGGGGGAGCGGATACCGCTCGGCCAGGAGCACCGCGTCGTACAGGTCCTTGCCCTGTGCGTACATGTCGTTGATCAGCCACATCAGCTTCCAGGCCAGCGACAGCGCGGGCGTCGCCGCCGGGACCCACGCGCCGCCCGCCAGTTCCACCGGCACCGGCGGCTCGGCGAGCCGCTCGTTGAAGACGAAGTCGAGCTGCACATGGCCGCCGGGCAGCCCCGGCGCGGACCAGGGCAGGACCATACGGCGGCCGGGCACCCGGTCGTAGGTCCAGATGTCCTCGACCACCGCCTCACGCGCGGAGAATCCCACCTCGCCGTCGCCCCGCGCCTCGGCCGCCGCCGCGATCCCGGCGAGCATCCGACCAGCGCGGGCGTCAGTGATCGAAAGGGTGTCAGGTACGACGACGAAGTCCAGGTCACCGGGCTCACGGGCGGCCTCGCCGAACCACGCCGCCATCAGCACGCTCCCGCGCAGCACCAGCGACCCGGCCCACTCGGACCCGGCGATCGCGTCGAGCACCAGCTCCAGCGCCCGGCGCCGCGTGACCCGCCAGGCCGCACCCCGTGCCGGGTCGGCGAAGCCCGGGTCGGCCGCCCGATAGGCGTTGGGGTGCTGCTTCAGTGCCGGTTCGAAGACCAGCCGCTGCACAACGTCCTTGCCCGGCACGGTACGCAGGGTCAGGGGCAGTCCCTGAGACTCCCGGGTCCTGTCGTCCAGGGCGGCCTGGGGCGCGTCGACGCCTGCCCGCATCGGCTTCCGCCACGACCTCTTGTTGCTCATCCCCGCACCTCCGGCGCCGCCACGACCGCGCCTCCGCTCTCCTCGATCCATCCGTCATCGACGGACAGGTCACTGTCGTACAGCACGAACTCCCGCTCCACACCGATCACTTCGCCCCCAATCGCGTGGTGTTCCCCCGGCTTCCCCAGCTCCGCCAGCAGCCGTTCCAACGCCCGTCCCGCCCCCGCCGCGTCCACGCCCCAGCACCGCTGCGTCACGAACCGCTCGGCCCACCGGCCGCTCCGCGCCACCCGACGGGCGTTCCACGACAGATGCGCGCCGTACGGGACGACCCGCGCGGCCAGGGCGTCGAGATCCGCGTCCACGGGCAGGCGCAGCTTCGCGTGGTGCTCGAAGTACCGCTCGTCCGTGCGTGGTTCACGCGGCACCTCGGGAGCCCACGGCGACGACTCGATCTTGACGCGCACCGGTTGGAACCCGTCCGCCCGCAGCCGCGCCCCGACTTCCCGCGCGCGGGCCGCTTCGGCGGCATACGACGGGGAGCCCGTGAGGGTGAGCATCGGCTGGGCCGGCATTCGGCCACGGGCGAGGACGATGTGCGTCAGTTTGAGACCGGCCGCCGTCGCCCAGCGGCCCAGCCGTTCCGCCTCGGCGGGGTTTTCGCAGCGGACGGTGATATGCGTTTCGTACACGTGAGTTGAGCGAAGCGAACCGGACACGCGCCGATCGTGCCAGGTCGGACCCCGGACAGGCACCCGAGTTTGCCGCGACGGTAACCACGTGGTCACGGAACGGACCCAGAAAGTCGTCGCACGCCCCTCGTGGCGGCGATGTGCCGTACGCCACACTGGGTTCCGGTGCCTGAGTCCTCGGAGCGCGGCCGACCCGTCCCCAACGGGTCCGACACCCCCGCGATTCCGCTCAACGCGTACGGGACGGACAGCGGTGAGGCCGCCCACTCCGCCCCCCGAGTACCGCTGCCGTACGCCTCAGCAGCGATCATCCTGGAGGTCGCCCCCGTGCAGACCCAGACCCTCACCCAGACCGACAGCGGTACGGCAGTGACGGAGCCCGACGCCGAGACCGGGAACCCGGACGTCATCGACGCCACGGACATCCCCGAGGTCATCGCGGCCGTGCCTCCACAGAGCCGCGTCGCGCACCACCCCGAGACGGCCGAGCCCGACAGCCCGCCCGAACCGGACGAACCCCCGGCGGACGCGGTGGATACGGCGGAACCGATCGAGGCGATCGAGCCGATCGAACCCCTTGAGCCCCTTGAGCCCATCGAGCCGGCCGAACGGCTCCGCGCCCGCGCCCCGGCCCGTGCCCCCGCCCGCGCCGACACCAGCGGGCCTTCCTCCGACCTGTTCCGCCAGTACCTGCGCGAGATCGGCCGCATCCCGCTGCTCACCGCCGTCGAGGAGGTCGAACTCGCCCGCCGGGTGGAGGCCGGCCTGTTCGCCGAGGAGAAACTGCGGCTCGCCTCCGACCTGGACAGCCAACTGGCCCTGGACCTGGACCGGTTGGTCGTCATGGGCCGGATGGCCAAGCGCCGCCTGATCGAGGCGAACCTGCGCCTGGTGGTGTCGGTGGCGAAACGGTACGTGGGCCGCGGCCTGACGATGCTCGACCTCGTCCAGGAGGGGAACCTCGGCCTGATCCGCGCCGTCGAGAAGTTCGACTACGCGCGCGGCTACAAGTTCTCGACGTACGCGACCTGGTGGATCCGCCAGGCCATGTCCCGCGCCCTCGCCGACCAGGCCCGGACGATCCGTGTGCCCGTACACGTGGTCGAGCTGATCAACCGGGTCGTCCGGGTCCAGCGCCGGATGCTCCAGGAACGCGGCTACGAGCCGACTCCCGAAGAGGTCGCCGCCCACCTGGACCTCCTGCCCGAGCGCGTCAGCGAGGTGCTGCGCCTGGCGCAGGAACCGGTGTCGCTGCACGCTCCGGTGGGCGAGGAGGACGACGTGGCGCTCGGCGACCTCATCGAGGACGGGGACGCGGCTTCGCCGGTGGAGTCGGCGGCGTTCCTGTTGCTGCGGGAACACCTGGAGGCGGTGCTCTCGACGCTGGGGGAGCGGGAGCGCAAGGTCGTCCAGCTGCGCTACGGGCTGGCGGACGGGAGGCCGCGCACCCTGGAGGAGATCGGCCGGATCTTCGGCGTCACGCGTGAGCGCATCCGCCAGATCGAGTCCAAGACCCTGAACAAACTGAGGGACCACGCCTTCGCGGACCAGCTGCGGGGCTACTTGGACTGAACTCCCCACCTACCCAGAATCCCCAAGGGGGCTGAAAACCAGCCCCCTTGGGGATCCCCGCTACCTCGCTACTCCGTTGCCCCGCTAATCCACCTCGGCCACCGCCTCCGCGAACTGCGCCTTGTACAACCGCGCGTAGGCGCCGTCCGCCTCCAACAGATCCCCGTGCGCGCCCTGTTCCACGATCGAGCCGTTCTCCATCACCAGGATCGTGTCCGCGTCGCGGATCGTCGACAGCCTGTGCGCGATCACGAACGACGTTCGCCCGTGCGCCAGTTTGGCCATCGCCTTCTGGATGAGAACCTCGGTCCGGGTGTCCACGGAACTCGTCGCCTCGTCCAGCACCAGGATCACCGGATCGGACAGGAACGCCCGCGCGATCGTGATGAGTTGCTTCTCACCCGCGCTGACCCCCGTCCCCTCGTCGTCGATCACGGTGTCGTACCCGTCCGGCAACGTACGGATGAACCGGTCCGCGTGCGCGGCCCGCGCCGCCTCCTCGATCTCCCCGCGCGTCACCTCACGCTCACGCGCGGCCCCGTACGCGATGTTCTCCGCGATGGTCCCGCCGAACAGCCAGGTGTCCTGGAGCACCATCCCGATACCGGCCCGGAGTTCGTCCCGGGACATGGCGGCGATGTCCACCCCGTCGAGGGTGATCCGCCCCCCGGAGACCTCGTAGAACCGCATCAGCAGATTGACCAGAGTGGTCTTCCCCGCCCCCGTGGGCCCGACGATCGCGACCGTGTGCCCGGGCTCCACCGCCAGCGACAGGTCCTCGATCAGCGGCTTCTCCGGCTCGTACCGGAACGACACGTGCTCCAGCGAGACCAGCCCCCGCAGCTCCTCGGGCCGTACCCCCGGCACCGGATCGGCCTGCTGCTCCTCCGCGTCCAGCAGTTCGAAGACCCGCTCGGCCGAAGCCACACCCGACTGCACCAGGTTCGCCATCGACGCGACCTGCGTCAGCGGCATCGAGAACTGCCGCGAGTACTGGATGAAGGCCTGCACATCACCGATCGACAGCGCGCCCGAAGCGACCCGCAGTCCCCCCACCACGGCCACCAGCACGTAGTTGAGGTTCGACACGAACATCATCAGCGGCTGCATGATGCCACTGTTGAACTGGGCCTTGAACCCGGCCTCGTACAGGGCGTCGTTCTGCTCGGCGAACTGCTGCGCCGACTCGTCCTGCCGCCCGAACACCTTCACGAGGTTGTGCCCGGTGTACATCTCCTCGATGTGGGCGTTCAGCTTGCCGGTGGTCCGCCACTGCTGGACGAAGTGCGGCTGCGACCGCTTGCCGACACGCGTGGCGATGAAGAACGACATCGGTACGGTCACCAGCGCGACCAGCGCCAGCAGCCAGGACACCCAGAACATCATCGCCAGCACGCCGATGATCGTCAGCAACGAGTTGATGAGCTGCCCCATCGACTGCTGGAGCGTCTGCCCGATGTTGTCGATGTCGTTCGTCGCGCGGCTGAGCACCTCACCGCGCTGCCGCTTGTCGAAGTACGACAGGGGCAGCCGCGACAGCTTCGCCTGGAGGTCCTCGCGCATCCGGTACACGGTCCGGTTGACCGCCCGGTTCACCAGCCGCGTGGCGACCAGCATCAGCAGCCCGGCGAACACGAACACCACCAGGGCGAGCCCCAGCACCTCGCCCACCGCGTCGAAGTCGATCCCCTTGCCCGGAGTGAAGTCCGTACCGGAGAGCATGTCGGCCATGCCGCCCTCGCCGCGCTCCCGCATGGACGCGAGAACCTCGGCCTTCGTACTGCCGCTCTCGAACTGCCGTCCGATGATGCCGGAGAAGACCAGGTCGGTCGCCCGCCCCAGGATCTTCGGGCCCACCACCGACAGGCCCACGCTCACGAACACCGTGAGCAGCATCACGTACATCGTGGCCCGTTCGGGCCTGAACTGGGCGAGGAGCCGTTTGCCCGACACCTTGAAGTCCAGCGAGTGCTGGTCGGGGCCGCCTCCGGCCATCATGCGCCCCATGGGCCCGGCCATCAGGCAGCCTCCGCTTCCGTGAGCTGGGAGAGCACGATCTCCCGATAGGTCTCGTTGTCCGCCATCAGCTCGTGGTGGCTGCCGGTGCCGACGACCCGGCCCTCGTCGAGGACGATGATCCGGTCGGCCTCCCTGATCGTGGACACCCGCTGCGCGACGATCACGACGGTCGCCTCGGCGGTCTCGCGCGCGAGCGCCGTCCGCAGGGCCGCGTCCGTGGCGTAGTCGAGCGCGGAGAAGGAGTCGTCGAAGAGGTAGATCTCGGGCCGCTGCACCAGCGTCCGCGCGATCGCGAGCCGCTGCCGCTGACCGCCCGACACATTCGTACCGCCCTGCGCGATCGGCGCGTCGAGCCCGCCCTCCAGCCGCTCGACGAACCCCTTGCCCTGAGCAACCTCCAGAGCGCGCCAGAGCTCCTCGTCCGTGGCGTCAGGATTGCCGTAGCGCAGATTGCTCGCCACGGTCCCCGCGAACAGATACGGCTTCTGCGGCACCAGCCCCACCGTCCTGGCCAGCAACTTCGGCTCCACGGTGGCCACGTCCACGCCGTCGACGAGCACCTCTCCGTCGGTCGCGTCGAACAGCCGCGGTACGAGCCCCAGCAGCGTCGACTTACCGCTGCCCGTGGACCCGATCACGGCGGTCACCTCACCGGGCCTCGCCACCAGGTCGACGGCCTTGAGCACCGGCTCCTCGGCGCCCGGATAGCGGAACCCGGCCCCCCGGATCTCCAGATGCCCGTGCCGCCGCAGTTCGACGACGGGAGCGGAGGGCGGCACCACACTGCTCGACGTCCCGAGGACCTCCTCGATGCGCTCGGCGCACACCTCCGCGCGCGGCACCATCATGAACATGAAGGTGGCCATCATCACGGACATGACGATCTGCATCAGATAGGCGAGGAACGCGGTCAGCGCGCCGATCTCCATCCCGCCGCTGTCGATGCGATGAGCACCGAACCACACCACGGCGATGGACGAGACATTGACGACGGTCATGACGATCGGGAACATCAGCGCGAGCAGCCGCCCGGTGCTCAGCGACACCTCGGTCAGCTCGTGGTTGGCCTTCCCGAACCGGTCCTTCTCGTACTCGTCCCGCACGAAGGCGCGGATGACCCGGTTGCCGGTGATCTGCTCGCGCAGCACCCGGTTGACGGTGTCGAGCCGTACCTGCATCGTCCGGAACAGCGGCCGCAGCCGCCGCACGATCAACGTGACGCAGATGCCCAGCACCGGCACGACGGCGACCAGCACACCCGACAGCGGCACATCCAGGCCCAGCGCGAGCACGATCCCGCCCACGCACATGATGGGCGCCGACACCATCAGCGTGAACGTCATCAGCGCGAGCAACTGCACCTGCTGGACGTCATTGGTCGTACGCGTGATCAGCGAGGGCGCGCCGAACTGCCCGACCTCGCGCGCCGAGAACGACTGCACACGGTCGAAGACGGCGGCACGCACGTCCCGGCCGAGCGCCGACGCCGTACGGGCGCCGTAGTACACGGCACCGATGTTGCAGACGACCTGCACCAGCGAGATGCCGATCATCACGGTGCCGAAGAGCAGGATGTAGCCGGTGTCGCCCTTCACCACGCCCTTGTCGATGATGTCCGCGTTGAGCGTGGGCAGGTAGAGGGTGGCGCAGGTCTGCAGGAGCTGGAGCAGCACGAGCAGGCCGATGGGTTTCTTGTAGGGCTTCAGGTAGGTGCGCAGAAGTTGTATGAGCACGCTGAATCTCTCGGAGTCGGCGGTTTGTCCGTGACGGACGATGGGGAGTGCCCCACGCACCCATCGTCCGACACTCCACCCGTGTTACTTCAACCGATTAATCCAACAGCGGACCAAGAACCTCCGGCGCGAGAAACGCCCCCCGCCCCTCAGCTCCGAAATGCCCCGGGATGCGTCTGCTCCCGCACGGACACGTACTGCTGCCGCACCGCCTGCCCCACCGCCAGCTCCTCACCGGGCTCCAGCACCTGCGCGGCGGCCCCCTGCCAGGCCGGCGGGGTACGGGGGTCGAGCGTGCCCTGCGACACCCCGAGCGCCCAGGCGGCCTGCCGCGCGGCGCCGATGGCCGCGTAGTCGGCGGGCTGCGGTACGACGACCTGCGCCCCGAACAACGGCGGCGCCGCGGCCTGCACGGCGGGCAGCTCGGCGGCGGACCCGAGCAGGAAGACGCGCTGTACGTCGACTCCCCGCCCCCGCAGCACGTCCAGCGCGTCGGCGAGCCCGCACAGCATCCCCTCGAAGGCGGCCCGCGCCAGATGCTCGGCCTTCATGGACTCCCGCCGCAGCCCGGCGAGCGTCCCCGCGGTGTGCGGCAGATTGGGCGTCCGCTCGCCCTCCAGATAGGGCAGCATGACCAGCCCGTGCGCGCCCGGGGTCGACTTCATCGCAAGGTCGGACAGGCTCTCCAGATCAGTCAGCCCGAGCAGCTCGGCCGTCCCCCGCAAGGTCCGTACGGCGTTCAGCGTCGTGACGACGGGCAGGTGCAGCCCCGTCGCGTCGGCCAGCGAGGTGATCATCCCGGTCGAGTCGAAGAGCGCCTCGGGATGTACGGCCATCACGGACCCGGAGGCCCCGAGCGACACCACGACGTCCCCGAGCCCCAGCCCGAGCCCGAAGGCGGCGGCCATGGTCTCCCCGGTCCCGGCCGAGATGAGCAGCCCCTCGGGCGTCGTACCCGCGGCATCGGACGGGCCGAGCACCTCGGGCAGCATCGCCTGACGCCCGAGCGCGAGTTCGACGAGATCGCCGCGATAGTTCCCCATGGCGGCGGACCAGTACCCGGTCCCCGAGGCTCCGCCCCGGTCGGTGGTCCGGCGCACGGGCCGCCCGAGCAACTGCCACACCAGCCAGTCGTGCGCCTGCATCAGCACGGCGGTCCGCTGCGCCGCCTCCGGCTCGTTGCGCGCCAGCCAGCGCAGCTTGGTCACCGGCTGCGCGGCCTGCGGCACACACCCCACGGCCTGCGCCCACGCCTCACGCCCGCCGAGCGCGTCGATCAGATCGGCCGCCGCTACCTGCGCCCGCTTGTCCCCGCCGACCATCGCCGGCCGTACGGTGTTGCCCTGCGCGTCGACCGGCACGAGCGCGTTCTGCTGCGCGGACACTCCGATGGCCTGCACACCTTCGAGCAGTCCGCCGCCGGCCGCCTCACCGAGGGAGAGCAGCCAGGCCTGCGGATCGACATCGGAGGGCCGCCCGCCGCCCCCACCCTCGACGCCTTCCATCGGATGTGGCGCATAGCCCTGCCGCAGCACGGACCCCGTGTCCGCGTCGCAGACGACGATACGAGTGAAATCGGGCGAACTGTCCAACCCGGCGACTATCCCCATGTCGAAAATTCTGCCGTACGCGGAGAGGTGAACGCGCCGGGTCGATGCTCCGTTGCCGGTGACCTGCGCGTTGTCGGTGACCAGGGGCGTGCGGGTGCCGCAGATGTGTCCATGCCGACACCCTGACGCTCAGGTACCGGCTCAGGTGTTACTGGTGCCCCAGTCGTCCTCGCCACCTCCCGTGGCGTTGCGCTCACGCAGGGAGCGCACCCGGCCGGCCACGGAGTCGGGCACCCGGTCCCCGACCTTCTCGCTCACGACGTGGAACGCCTTGCCGGCGAACTCCCGCCCCTGCAACGCGGCCGACTCGGCGGTGTTGCGGACGGCAGGGTTCTGCGAGATCCGACGGGCCGACTTCTTCAACTGCTCGTAGCGCTCGCGCCCGGCCCGTGTGCCCAGCACGTAACCCAGGGCCAGTCCGGTGACGAACGTGAGCCGGTAGCGCATGACGGCCACCTTTCCTTGACGAGTGTCGAGTGGTGCGTGATCAGTGACGGATGGTGAGTGGGGCGACGGGCGGACGACGGCTGACGAACGAGGGGCGCCGCGCGCGAGCCACACGGAACCGATTGGCGGAGCACCCCCCTGCTTGCGCTAATGTATGTGTCGCAGCGACCGCACGCCCCCTGGCGAATACCCAGGGAGTAACGATCGATGCAACGAGGCAATCCCCTGTAGCTCAATTGGCAGAGCAGCCGACTGTTAATCGGCAGGTTACTGGTTCGAGTCCAGTCGGGGGAGCTTCGATCTTCCGTAGCTCAATTGGCAGAGCAGCCGGCTGTTAACCGGCAGGTTACTGGTTCGAGTCCAGTCGGGAGAGCGCTTGAACGAGGACCCCGTTGGGGTCCTTTTTCATGCCCGGGGGAACCGTGCGCATCGCACCGAGGTCCTCATGGTCATGCGAAGTCGACCATCCGAAGCAGGAGATCGTATGAGCGGCTATGCTGCGGCAGACGGCGCGCACAAATGTGCGCGACGCGCCGTAATGGGGCGGTAGCTCAGCCGGTTAGAGCAGCGGACTCATAATCCGTCGGCCGTGGGTTCGAGTCCCACCCGCCCCACCTCGGTGTCACTGGTGCAGGAACGTTTTCACCTGCGGACGGGTGGTCAGCCCCTCGGGAGACGAGGGGCCTTTTTCGTCTCCGGTGATCGTTAGCTGGCCCGCTGCCGGCCCGAGAGGCGGACGATCAAGACATGGAGCGGCCCTGACCGGGGCACAGTTCCCGGCCGGGGCCTGGAACAGCTCACTCCCGGTATCCACGGGTTGCGGGGCGGGCGGTTCCGGGGTCAGACGCCGCGCTCCAGATTCGCCCAGGCATGGGTCAGGATGCGCAGGGGCGTCGGGGTCGATCAGGTCGACGAGATCGGTGTGCTCGCGGTGCGCCCAGATGCTGCGGCCGGGCCCGGAGATTACGTGCTCGTAGGCGACCTCGACCGCGTCCTCGGCGTCGGTGATCGGGCCGTCGCAGTACCGGCGGCCGACATGCTCACGGGCGACCAGGACCTGCTGGTCACCCACCCCGGGCAGACGATCGTCGGTGACACGGGCTACGTCTCCAGGCACCTGGACGCCTTCATCGCCGAGCACGGCCTGACCCTTGCTGCGGCCCAGCTACCGAAACCTCAAGCCCCGGCCGGGCGAGCATCTGCTCAAGCCGATCCGGCAGTTGATCGAGTCGGTCAACGACACCCTCAAAGGCCAGTTCGACCTCGAACGCAACGGAGCCAGGACCCCAGCCGAGGTCCTGGCCCGCGTCGGGCAACGCATCCTCACCTTGACCACCGCCATCTGGCACAACCGGCAGACAGGCAGGAACACCGATCACCCGCTCACTGGCCGCTTACGACCGCTGACCAGCACATCGGACTTACTCATCCAGGACGAGGAGATCGCCGAGGCCCTGGACCGGGAGCGCTTCGCGGCCGAGGCGCGGGAGCGGGTCGCCGAGGTGGCGGAGGCGATCGCGGAGGGCGGGGCGGCGGCCTCGTAGCCGCATTCGGAAAGGGGTGAGCCCCGGTCGCCTGCTGCGAGGCAGGCGACCGGGGCTCGGTGTGCGTCAGCGGGCGGCCGGGATCAGCCGAACGCCTTGACGGTGCTCCAGTCGACGGACAGGACCGTCTTCACGGGAGCGTTGGTGTTGGTGGTGGACGGGTTGTACAACCTCATGTTGCCGGTAGCGCCGTCGCGGGCCCACATGTCGGGCACCCCGTCCTTGTTGACGTCGGGGATGCCGATCGCGGCGGTGATGTTGGTCGCGGTCCAGTTGGTGCCGAACGACACGTCACCGTTGACCGAGTTGGCCGCGAGCTTGATCGACTCCAGGTCGACGCTGCCGGCGACCGTGCCGGGCTTGCCGTGGCGGACGTACATGTTGCCGTTGGACACGTTCCGCCACAGCAGGTCGGGCGTGTTGTCCTTGTTCATGTCCGCGATGTTGACGATGTCGCGAGCGGTGGTGGCCCAGGCGGTGCCCTCCATGAGCACGGCGGACTGGAAGCTGCCGCCGGTGTAGCCGGAGAGGATCCAGAACGCGGTGCCTGCGCGCAGGGCGATGTCCGGGTACTTGTCCCCCGTGATGTCGCCGATCGCCTTCATCTGCGTCCACGTGGACGGCGCCGGGGCGTTGGACGGCAGCCGGATCTTCATGCGCTGGTCGACGTTGAAGGTGCCGTAGCCGTCGCCCGGGTAGAGCCAGAACTGCTTGTCCGGGGTGACGGCGAACAGGTCGGTCGACCCGTCGCCCGGGTAGACGTCGTTGTAGTGCGCGATCAGCGACGGCGTGCCGGCCGCGTCGATCCAGTGGTTCGCCGGGTCGATCTTCTTGCCGGCGGTGACGTAGGACGCGGCGAGGCAGTTGTAGAGCTCACCGCCGGTGCCGGGGGCGGCCGGGTCGGCGGGGGCGCCGACACAGTTCTTCAGCTTGCCGTCCGCGTAGAGGACGAGAAGGTCGGCGACGTTGTCGCCGCCCGTGTCCATCGGGCCGTCGGAGGTGTCACGCGGCGGCAGGTAGAAGCCGTAGTCGCCGCGGATGCTCTGGTTGCCGTTGGAATCGTAGGCGTAGACGTTGATCGTGACGGGTCCGGCGTGCGGCGGGGTTACACCGGTGAGGGTGACCTTGCCGTTGACCGGGGTCGGCGCGTCGACGTAGCCCTGGCCCTCGAAGGCGTACCGGAACTTCGACGCGCCGGGGGCGGTGAAGGTGAAGTCACCGGGCTTGCCGAAGTTCACCGTCGCCCACGTCTTGCCGTCGTCGCTGGCCTCCGTGAACACCGTGCTGCTGATGTCCGGCTGCGGCGGGGCGGTCGGGTCGACGGTGATCTGGCACGGCTCGCTGCCGTTCGGGAAGTAGGACGAGGCGGAGCCCGCGGCCGGGTACGTGGAGTCCTCGGAGCGCACGTCCCACTTGTAGAGGGTGTTCGTGGTGATGCCGCTCAGCAGCGGGTCCGTCGCCTGGATGACCATCTGGCCGTACCCGGTGCTGTCCGCGGTGGCGACGTACTCCTTCTTGGTGGTGTCCGTCGACTTCCAGAAACGGAACCGCAGCTTGGGAACGGTGCCGTCCGGGTCGGAGCCCTTGGCCTTCAGCGTGATGGTCGTCCGGCCGATCAGCACGCTGTTCGTCGGGCCGGCCACACAGGCGCCACCCGGGGAGGAGGTGCCGGAGCTCGGCTGGTTCGGCGCGCGGTTGAACTCGCCGGTCAGGGTCGCGCCGGTGGCGGCGAACTTGCGCCAGGTCTGCGTGTCGCTCTCACTCGTGGCGCGCATGCCGAAGGTGATGTTCGACCAGCCCTTGTCCGCGCCCTCCTGGGCGGCGGAGGTCACGGTGAAGGCCTCGTATTCGTCCGGGCAGGAGGTCGACCAGCCGTGCGCGAAGGACTTCTTGTGCAGGACCCGCGACCAGCTCGGCTGCGCGTTCCACGTCGTACCCGAGGAGATCGAACCGGTCAGCCAGAACTCCATCTGACGGTCGGTGCAGGACCACGAGTGGTTGTTCTTCACCTTGAAGGAGGCCCAGTCGAACTTCGCGCCCTTGTAGCTGGAGGAGAAGTTCATCCGCCAGAAGGAACGGGCCAGACCGCCGGTGTCGCTCTCGTAACCGACACGGGCGTCGGAGGTGCCGGAGGAGAAGTTCGTACCGTTCCAGAAGCTGGAGTTCGGGTACTTCTTGTACGCCACGGTCCAGGCGAGCCAGCCGGTGTTGAGCGGCGGGTCGATGAAGACCGGGTACTTCGTGTCCTTGAGCGTCAGCAGACCGGTCTCGGCGACCTTCAGGCCGATGCGGATGTCGCCGGTGTTGTCACCGTCGAGCGCCACCGGCAGCTGCGCGGACTTCGCGCCCGGCTCGATGCCGGTCAGACCCGACAGCTTGAGCACGTCGGCCGACGTGGCGACGGCGGTACGCGGCGCCGCGTCGGGCGTCTCGGAGTCGCGGCCGGAGGAGTCCCAGGCGAACGGGGTCGGGATGGAGCCGAGCTCCTGGCCCGCCTTGTCCAGCACACGGACCACGTTGGCCTTGGTGTCCTGGCGGAAGACGGCCGTCGTCGAGCTCACGCCGTACGCGACGGTCGCGAGGTCCTTGTTCTGCGCGGCCTCGCGGTTCTTCACGATCAGGAGCTGGCCGAAGCCACCCTCCTCACGCGCCACGAGCAGCAGGTCGACGCCCGGGAAGACCTCGGGGTAGAGGGCACGCGGGCCGTCGAGCACCGGCTCGGGCAGGACGCCCGGCCAGGTGTAGGAGATGGTGTGGCCGCCGAGGTCGACCTCGGCGAGCAGGGTCTCGTTCGCCGCCTCGCCCTCGGCCAGCGGCAGACGGCTGTAGGAACGGTCGGCGCGGTCGGTCGTGGTACCGCTCGCGAAACGGACCGGAACGGCGGCGTTCACTGGGCGGATGCCCAGCGAGCCGGCGTTCTCCGTCCGGCGCAGCGCGGTGTCGATCGGCGCCCAGTGGCCCTCGGCGTTCTTCGCACGCTGCGGCAGGGCGTCGATCTGGGTGCGCATCTTGCCGTTGGGCATCGCCCAGAGGAGCTGGGTCTGGGTGGTTGCCGTGTCGACGAGCACCTTCTTGCCCGTCCGCTTGGCCTCGGCCGTCGCGGCGGCCTCGTCACGCGGACCGGTGGCCGCCTGCCGGGCGTCGGTGGAGCCGCCATGGGCGGTGGTAGGCGCGCTCGGCTGCCACCAGGGCAGGAGCGCGGCGGTGAGTGCGGCCAGAACAAGGCCGAGAGTGATGCTCAGCCGTGTGCGCGTGCGCACGAATGGGCTGAGAAGACGAGGCGGCGCAGGCACGGCGGGTCTACTCCCGGGAGAACCAGAGGATTTCGGACAGCACAGACAGCCCCGTGGCAGAGACCACGGGGCACAGGCGCGCACACGATCACACGATCTTCAGGTGCCGTCCACATCTGAAGGATTTATGAATGTGTTATGTGGCTTCATGCCATAATCCGCTTCCCTCTGAAGCCGCCTGTATTTGCGATGATTTGACAGAATGTTGCATTAGATTTGACCTTGATCTCCGATCTGCCGCATAGGTCGACAGTGCGTCAGTCTGTTTGCGCATGCACCGTGGTGAATCTCACTTAGTGACCCCTGGTCCGCTTTTGTCGATCTTGCGTCCATGGCGGACATGACAGAGAGTGCGCACGCACGCGCCTGATCCAGACGCGTGCTCTTTGGTGTTTTCGCACCTTCGTTGTCTTGTTCATCTGGGTGGGAGTCGGCGCGTATGCGTGCTTCAGGTCCACTGTCATGGCTGGGGCGGGATCGCCTGGCCATGACAGAGTCACAACGACGGCGCCGTCGGCGAAGCCGCACGGCGACCGTCCTTCTGTTGTCATCGATGTTGACGGTGACGAGCTTGGGCTCGCAGGCCCTTGCCGTCCCCGACGACGGGATGTCCCGTGAGGAGACGACCTCCCAGGTCGAACTCCCCGACATCCCGCCCAGCACCACGCTGGCCGACAACCCCGACGCTCCGAAGACGCTGAGCATCGCGCAGGAGCAGCCGATCACGCCGTACGCGCCGGTGGCGGTGGACCCCTGGGCGGCGGACGCCGGCAAGGCGGACCCGTCGACGGCGACGCCGGGGACCACGGTCCAGGTCGTGAACTCGACGACCCAGGCGCTCCTGCCGGTCGGTGTCGGTGTGCCGGTGGGCCAGGACCCGGCGACTGTCGCCGGTGACTGGCAGGTCGCGGTCAAGGCGACGACCACCTCCGAGGACGCGGGTGTCCCCGGCATGGTCATGGAGATCGTGCCGCCGGCGACGGCGGACCCGACGGCGCAGGTGCTGCTCGACGTCGACACGACCGGCTTCAAGGACCGCTACGGCCAACTGGCGGCCGAGCGTTTCGGTCTCGTCCTGCTGCCGAGCTGTGTGCTCGACTCCCCGGACACCGGCGACTGTGCGCCGGACACGGGCATCGAGACCATGATGGGCGGGGACGACTCCGACGTCGAGGCCGAGCGGCTGCGCAGCACCGTCAAGGTGGTGCCGGCGGCGAAGTCCAAGCTGAAGGCGACGTCCGGCAGGACCAGGAGTTCCACGACCCGTCAGATCCTCTCCGGCACGGTTCCGGTCGCGCACCTGCTGCCGGACGAGGACGGCTTGTCGGAGGTCTCGGGCGCCTCGGTGCGCCAGGCCGCCTTCTCGTCGAACGTGGGTGCCTCGGGCCGTCAGGTCGTGGGCGCGATGGACACCGGCTCCTCGGCGTCCGGTGACTTCACCGCCTCGCCGCTGCTGTCCTCCGGTTCCTGGGCGGCCGGCTCGTCGAACGGTGCCTTCACCTACTCGTACCAGGTGCAGGCGCCGGAGACCGCCGGCGGCCTGATGCCGAAGGTCGCCCTGTCGTACAACTCGCAGTCGGTCGACGGCCGCACGTCGTCGACGAACAACCAGGCTTCGTGGATCGGTGACGGCTGGGACTACAACGCCGGCTCGATCACCCGGACGTACAACAACTGCCGCCAGGACTCCAAGCGGGCCGGGGCCAACAACACGGACCACAAGACCGCGGACCTGTGTTGGGGCTCGGAGAACGCCACCCTGTCGCTGGGCGGTATGACCACCGAGCTGGTGTGGGACAAGGACAAGGGCCCGCTCGGCTCCGACGGCAAGCCCGTCGGCCAGTGGTTCACCGCCAACGGTGACGGCTCGAAGATCGAGCGGCTCTACGACACGTCCAAGGACCCGCGCTCGGGCCTCAAGGACAAGGACGGCGAGTACTGGGTCGTCACCACCAAGGACGGAACGAAGTACCACTTCGGTCTGAACAAGCTTCCGGGCTGGTCGGACAACGGCACCGCCGCCGATGACCCGTACACCGACTCCGTCCTCGCGGTGCCGGTCTACGGCAACCACTCGGGGGAGCCCTGCTACGCGGGCTCGGGGACCGAGAACTGGAAGAACTCCTCCTGCCACCAGGCCTGGCGCTGGAACCTCGACTACGTCGAGGACATCCACGGCAACGCCATGTCCCTCTTCTGGGCGCGCGAGGAGAACTACTACGCGAAGAACTTCTACTTCAAGGGCCCGGTCAAGTACCACCGCGGCGGCTACCTGAAGCACATCGACTACGGCCAGCGCAAGGAGTCGATCTTCTCCGCGGAGGCCCCGGCGCGCATCAGCTTCACCGTCGCCGAGCGCTGCTACCCCGAGGCCGGTCTGACCTGCACGGACGCTTCGGCGACGACGGACCACTTCACGGACAAGGACCCGGGCAAGTACCGCATCTGGTACGACACCCCGGCCGACCTGAACTGTAAGGCCGTCACCTCGACGTACACCCGGAAGTGCTGGAACGCCGGGCCGACGTTCTGGACCCGCAAGCGCCTGGACAAGATCACCACCTCCGCGCAGCGGCGTACCGACACCACCGCGCGCCAGGCCGTCGACGCGTACCAGCTCAAGCAGAGCTTCCCGGTCCTGAAGACCGGCGCGAACACGGCGCTGTGGCTGGAGTCGATCCAGCGCACCGGTTACGCCCGCAAGGGCTCCACCGATGCCTCGGTGACGCTGAACCCGGTGCGGTTCGTGTCGAACGAAGAGGACATGCCCAACCGCGTCTACCGCGGCGGCAGCGGCGCGACCGACCCGCGGCCCGGCTTCTCGCGGCTGCGCATCGCCCGTGTCGTCAACGAGTACGGCGGCGAGACGGCCGTCACGTACCAGAAGCGTGAGGGCGAGTGCCTCTCCGGCACCAACCTGCCGGGCAAGACCGACACCGCGTCGCTGAAGTCCAACACGCGTCTGTGCTACCCGTCGTTCTGGCACCCGGACGCCGAGATCGAGGACATCGACTGGTTCAACAAGTACGTGGTCGAGTCGATCGAGGAGCTGCCGAACATCGACGGCTCGTTCTCCACGCTGACCGCGTACGACTACAAGAACGCCGGCTGGAAGCTGGCCGAGGCCGAGTTCACCAAGAAGTCGACCCGGACCTACTCGCAGTTCGCCGGCTTCGAGCAGACCACGGTCACCACCGGCGAGCGCAAGGCCGCGGCCGACAGCGGTGAGGGCACCACGCCCGCCGAGGAGCTCCCCGGCGCAGACGCCCCGAAGACCAAGGCCGTCACCCGCTTCTACCGCGGCATGGGCGACACCGTTCCCATGAAGGACATCCACGGCAACACGATCACGTACAACGGCCAGCCCGTGTACGACCGTGAGGCCTTCGCCGGCCGCATCGCCGAGGAGCTGTCCTACTCCAACGCGACGGACCTGGACACCAACTGGCTCACCCGCGGCATCACGATCCCGCAGGCGACGGAGCTCGCCAGCCGCGAACTCGGCGACGGGCTCACCCCGCTGAGGGCCTGGCGGGTCACCGAGCCCGAGGAGATCGCGTACACGAAGTCCTCGGGTACGGGTGACGACACGCGGATGCTGCGGACGGTCAGGACCCACACGACCTACGAGTCGACGTACGGTCTGCCGACGCTGGTGGAGTCGCTGGGGGACGCCGATCCCACCAAGACCGGTGACGAGTCCTGCACCAAGCTGGAGTACCTGCACCGCACGGACAAGAACCTGATCGGTCTGTCCAAGCAGGTCCTGGTGTCCCCGACGACCTGCGCGAACGCCAACTGGACCAACCTGTCCACCCTCAGCGGGGCGCAGCGTACGGCCTATGACGGCCAGCCGTTCGACGCGAACCAGACGTCGCTCATCTCCACCACCCGCGCCCTGGCCACCGAGTCGTGGTCGCTGAACCGCACCGGTACCGACTTCCAGACCAACGGCACCAACGGTTTCGACGAGATCGGCCGGGTGATCCGGCAGACCAACGCGGAGCAGCTGGCCAAGGCGTTTCCGAAGTCCTCCACGATCAGCTACGACCCCATCGGACCGGCCACGGGCCAGGTCTTCAAGGTCACCACGACCAGCGTGCTCGGCCACAGCGAGATCCAGGAGCTGGAGCCGGGCCGCGCCACCACGGTCAAGACCACGGACACCAACGGGCACGTGAGCGAGGCGCTGTTCGACCCGCTGGGCCGTCTGGCCGAGGCCTGGGCCCCGGGCCGCACCCCGGGTTCGGGCGTGCCGGACTTCAAGGCCGAGTACGTCGTCCCGGCCGAGGAGCCGGACCCGACCGACCCGAACGGCGGCAAGATCCGCAAGCCTCCGTACGTGACCACGTACACGCGTGGCTACGAGGACCGGGTCGAGAAGTCCGTCACGATCTATGACGGTCTGGGCCGCGAGCGGCAGTCGCAGGAGGAGGCGGACGGCGACGGCCGTCTGATCACCGACACGCTGTACAACAACGCCGGTGAGATCTACCAGACCAACAACGCCTACCTGAACCAGGACGCCCCGAGCGGCGAGCTGTTCACCCCGCTGGCGGACACCGCCGTCCCGAACATGACCCGGTACACGTACGACGGCCTCGGCCGCGTCCGCACCGAGATGCCGGTCCTCAAGGTCAAGCTCACGGGCACGAGCGAGGCCATCTCGCAGGAGGTCCCGGAGAAGGCCGTCCGCTACGAGTACGGCTCGGACTGGTCGAAGGTCATCCAGCCGCAGGGCGACTCGACCTACCGCGTCTGGACCGACGCGCTGGGCCGCACCGTCAGGACAGACACGTTCAACCCCGCGGCGCCGGGCGGCTTCACGTCGACGCGCTACGACTACGACACGCAGGGCCAGCCCGTGAAGGCGACCGCCTCGGCGGACCCGACGCACCCGTGGACCTGGACGTACGACAACCGCGGCAACATGGAGACCACGACCGACCCGGACAAGGGCACGACCCGGATCGAGTACGACTCCTTCGACCGTCCGCTGACCACGACCAACAGTCGTGGCGTCAAGACCTGGAACGGCTACGACGAGCTGTCGCGCCCGACCCAGCAGCGGGAGACCAGCTCCACCGGCAAGGTCCTGGCCGAGTACACGTACGACACCGTTCCGGGCGGCAAGGGCATGCCTGCCAGCGCCACCCGCTACACGGACGCACTGGCGTACACGCAGAAGGTCAACGGCTACACGAAGGACTACCAGCCGACCTCGACCACGCTGTCGCTGCCCCAGTCCATCGTCGACACGTGGGGCTTCACCAAGGACTACACGTACGACTACGTGTACTCCGACAACGGCATGCTGAACGAGACCACGCTTCCGGCGGCGGGCAAGTTCGACAAGGAGAAGCTGGTCGTCCGCTACAACAAGGACGGCAAGCCGCTCTCGATCTCCGGAAAGGACTGGTACGGCTCCGAGACCGTCTACTCGCCCTACGGCCAGGTACTCCGCTCCACCCTGGGTGCGATGCCGTACCGGGTGTGGACGCAGAACACGTACGACGAGAGCAGCGGCGAGCTCAAGGGACAGTCGGTCCACCGCGAGAAGGGCGGCCCCAACGACACCACCGCCGACAGGAGCCTCGTCGGCGGCACCCTGGTCTCGGACCGGGCCTACACCTACGACCCGGCCGGCAACGTCACCTCGATCCAGGAGAAGTCCGTCGGGATCGACGAGCGTCAGTGCTTCATCTACGACCCGATGGGTCAGCTGAAGTCCGCCTGGACCAACAAGGAACCGACGGCGCAGGGCTGCAACACGCCGAAGAACGCCGACGGCACGCTCAACGCCGTCTCCGGCACGGACGGCTCCGGCTACTGGCAGGAGTACGAGTACGACCTGCTCGGCAACCGCACCAAGCTCACCGAGAAGGACCTCTCCGGCAACACCGCCAAGGACGCCGTCAGCACCTACGCCTACGGCAAGACAGACGGCAGCCAGCCGCACACGCTGACCAAGGTGTCGAAGACCTACACCACCCCTGCGGGGCAGCAGGTCAAGGCCGAGGCCACGCGTCTGTACGAGCTGACCGGTGAGACCAAGTCGATCACCTCGGTCGAGAACGGTGGCAAGCAGGATCTGAGCTGGACCTACGACGGTCAGGTGGACCGGATCACCGGCCAGGGCACCGGCGGCAAGAGCCCGTACGTGGGTCTCGGCCAGAAGTGCCTCGACCTGAAGTCGGGTCTCGCGTCGGCCGCCCAGCCGATCCAGCTGTACAACTGCAACGGCACGGTGGCGCAGAGCTGGCAGTTCGAGCCGGTTCCCGGCTCGTCGCAGACCCCGCAGACGGACCCGAACCTGGGCACCCTGAAGGTCTACGGCAACTGGTGCCTCCAGCCGGCCGCCAACACGGCGGGCTCCGCGGTCCAGCTGCAGAAGTGCAGCGGCACCAGCGCCCAGCACCTGAAGCGCAACACCACCGGCCAGCTGATCCACCCGGCCTCCGGTGGCCTGTGCCTCGCGGTGCAGGGCGCGGCGAACGTGAGCGGGACGCCGATCGTGCTCGCCACCTGCGACGCCGCTTCCACGGCCCAGCAGTGGCTGCCGCAGAACGACACCCGTCACATCTACGGCCCCGACGGCAGCCGCCTGCTCACCATCCAGGGCAGGCAGGCGACGCTGCACCTGGGCGAGGCGCAGGTCACCGTCCAGCAGGGCGGCGTCCTGGTCCGCAGCGAGCGCACGTACTCGACGCCCGATGGCGCGATCCTGCGTTACGCCAACGGCACGGGCTCCGAGACGCTCACCGCGCTCGCCACGGATCACCAGGGCAGCGTGTACACGGAGGTCGCCCTCTCCACCGGTATGCCGGTGCGGGTGCGCAAGCAGGATCCCTTCGGCAACCAGCGCGGTGCCGACAGGGCAGGGCAGAACATCCAGACCGGCAAGGGGTTCCTGGGCCAGACCCGGGACGACTCCTCCGGCTTCCAGCCGCTCGGGGCCCGTCTCTACGACCCGGTGGTCGGACGCTTCCTGTCCGTCGATCCGGAGCTCGACCTGAACGACCCCCTGCAGTTGAACGGGTACGCGTACGCGCAGAACAACCCGGTCACGTACTCCGACCCGAGCGGTCTCGCGATCACCCTGACCGCCTCGGAGCGGGGTGCGGCCCTCAGCGGTGCCGGGCTGTCCCCGGCTCAGGTCGCCCAGGCGCAGGCCATGATGGGCAAGTCGCTCTCCTCGGTGATCCTCTCCATCGCGTGGGCGACGCTGAAGGACTTCATCGGCATCAGCGACGCCATGGCATGCTTCGGCGGCGACATGTGGTCCTGCGGTGGCCTGATCCTTGACGCCATTCCCTGGGGCAAGATCGGAAAGATCCCGGCGGTCATCAAGGCGATCGACCGTACGATCTCCGCCATCCAGGCGTTCAAGACGGCGAAGAAGGCCGCCGAGATCGTCCTCAAGGCCGCCAAGGCCGCCGAGGCGGCAGCCTTGAAAGCCAAGAAGGCCGCTATCGAGAAGGCCAAGAGGGAGGCCGCGCAACGGGCCAAGAAGAAGGCCGCCGAAGCAGCCAAGAGAAAGGCCGACGCGGCAGCCGCGGCGAAGCGCAAGACGGGTAACAACACCCACAAGCAGGCCCAGGCCAAGGCGGCGCCCAAGCCCTCCTCCATGCCACAGCGCAAGCCCAGCGCCGGCAACAGCAAGAGCTCCGGCGGCGGAGGCGGCGGCAAGTCCGGCGGCTCCTCCCGCAGCAACGGTGGCTCCAGCGGTAACGGCGGCTCAGGCAAGGCCGATGGCGGTGGTGACGACGCCGACGGGGAAACCTTCTACCGAACGATGAGCGAGGAGCACTTCAAGATCCTGGAGTCCGGTGGCGGTCTGTCGGCGACCGGAGAGACGTTCACTTCCCCGACGCAGGGGTTCTCGGACAGCTACACCGGTGTCACCGTCAAGTTCACGGTGAAGCCGGGCACCACGGCGGCCCTCGCGGCGATCGGGGTGCGGGACGATTCCAGGTTGCTGAAGATGAAGTACCCGAACATGCCCTGGATCAAGAACGTGGATAATTGGCGCGAGAACCACGCCTTCTTCAAGAAGGAGGGCACTGGTCACATCAACATCGGCCTGGGCGGCGGTAAGGCGCTCAAGCTCTTCAACGAGAACATCACCGGATGGGACGTGGTCAGGCGATGACCCCTGAGGAGCAGGATCTGGTCATGGGCCTGGCGGTCGGATTGGGTGACGGTCCGACGAGCACGCTCGACGAGGTGCTCGCCCACTTCGGTGAGTCCGACGGTGGGGCCCTGGCGCTCCGGCTGCTCCGCGATGCCATGGAGCGCCGGGACGCCGACGACGTCGAGATGGCGTTGATCGTCCATGGCGCCGCCGACGCCTCGGTCGAGGAGTTCCTGGAGCCGTTGATCGAGCTGTTCCCCGCCGAATGGCACAGGGAGCACGAGGACATCGTGTCCATGTTGGGCGAGCTCCACTCGCCCAGGACGGTGCCGACCTTGGCCCTGGCGACTCGCTGGGTTCCCGAGCGCCTGGACTGGGACGAGAACCGGGCGCTCGCGGTGAAGGCGATCTGGGCGCTCGGCGCGATTCCGGGCGCGGAGGCCCGGGAAGCCCTGGAGGGGCTGCGCGACGACGAGAACGAGATCATCCGTGAGAACGCGCTGAAGCAGCTCGCCCGCCGCGGCGAGCTCTGACCGCGGAGCTGTAACCGATCATCCGGAACGCCCGGCCGAGTTTCCTCGGCCGGGCGTTCCGCCGTATCCGGAGCCTGTCGAGAGGCGGGGTATTACCCCCACGCCTCACCGCCCCCGCGCCGCCGCTTCCAACGGTTCAGCCGGCTCGAAGACGGCCCAGCTCACCGCGACCGACGGCCACCCCTTCTGGGTCCCCGAGCTCGGCAGGTGGGTCGACGCTACCGACCTGAAGTCGGCCGAGTGGCTTCAGACCAGCACTGGTACGTAGGTCGTTGGCCGGCGAGGGCGGCCCGGGTGCACGGCCCGCGTCAAGGTGCAGCGACGGCTCGTCAGAGGCACTTGGCCTCTGACGTGTTTTCGAATGTGTGGCGCGCGCCTGGTGTTGCAGGTCGGAGCGGAGGTGGGGGAGTGTCGCTCATCGGCAGGGCAGCCACGCGTCGACGACGGGCGCGAGTTCGGCCCGGCTGTCGAAGACGTGGCCGTTCATGCCGACGGCTTGCGCCGCACGGACGTTCTCCTCGCGGTCGTCGACGAAGAGGAAGTCGGCGGGTGCGGCGTGCAGGGTGGCGACGCAGTGGCGGAAGGCGGCCGGGTCGGGCTTGGCCGTACCGATTCTGCCGGAGAAGGCGACGTGGTCGAGGTCGTTCAGCCAGGGCTGGGCGGCAAGGAAGGCGTCCGCGTGGTCCGCGGGGATGTTGGACAGCAGGGCGACCCGGGCGCGGTCCCGCAGGGTGCGCACGTAGGTGATCATGTCCTCGTCGACGCGGGACCAGCTGTCGATGTCGGTGAGCCGTAGCTCCTCGATCGTGTCGGTGTCGGCGGGGTGGGACAGCGCGTGCAGGACGTCGGTCCAGTACGAGGACGCGGTGTGCCGTCCGGCGTCGTAGGACGGTCGGTGGGTCCAGTACGCCGTGGTGAAGGCGTCGAGGGGGCTGTGGCAGCGGGCGGCCATCTTCTCCAGGGTGCCTGGGCGTTGGTGGCGGGCGATGACCCCGAAGAGGTCGAAGAGCACGATGCGGTGGCGGTCGGTGGGCATGGGAGTCCGTTCCCTCGCGGTGTCGGGGTGGTCGGTTCAGTGCCGGTCGGGCAGGGCGCGGGCGAGTGAGTCGAGCGCGGCCAGGGGGGCTGGGCCCGCCGGGGCGAGGACGACACTGGTCGCGCCGGCCGCATGGCGGGCGGCGATCGCCGCGCGGGCCTGGGCGGGGGTGCCGGAGATGCTCAGCTCGCGGACCCAGTCGGCGGGCATCGTCCGGGCGAAGTGCCGGGCGTCGGGGCAGGCGGCGCGGTGTGCGCGCAGCTCGGCGGCGAAGGGCAGGGGGTCGATGTGCGCGGCCCACTGCGGCTCACCGACCGATTCCAGGACGGTGCGGACGCGGGCCAGAGCGGCTTCCTCGTCCTCGTCGACGGCGGCGGCGTCGTAGACGACGATCTCCGGAGCGTTCGCGGAGGGGGCGGGGCCCAGGTTGCGCAGGGAAGCGGTGATGTAGGCGGGTGCGGCGGGCTCGGCCAGGAGGAGGCCGTCGGCGACCTCGCCTGCGACCGCCTGCGACTTGGGGCCGCGGACACCCAGGACGACCGGGGGGACGATGTCCGGGATCTCGGTGAGGACGACGCCTTCGCACCGTACGTACCGGCCGTTCGCGGGGCCGGGCTCACCGGCGACGAGCAGCCGCAGCGCTCTCGCGTACTCCTTGATCAGGGTCAGGGGACTGGCGGGCCAGGACCCGGCCCGGCGCATCCAGCCGGGCATGCCGTGGCCGATTCCCGCGATGAGCCGGCCGGGGTGGAGCTGGGCGAGGGTGGCCAGTTCCATAGCGGCGAAGCACACGTTGCGGGCGCCGGCGGGCATGATCCCGATCCCGACGGTGAGGTTCGTGGTGGCGGCCAGGACGGTGGCGGCCTGGGCGACACCGCCGCGCCAGCCGAGGTCCTCCACCACCCAGACCTGGTCGAACCCCAGCTCCTCGGCGCGCCGGACGTAGGGCAGCACCTCGCCGACGGGGAGATCGAGCGGCAGCATGACACCGACACGGCGGCGGGCGGACGGTGTGCGGGACTCGGACATCGGGGGCTCCTTCGGCGAGGCGGGGGTCTTGACCCCGGCCCTGGTGACCCGGGGGAGGAGAGCTTGTGCGGCACGGTTGTCAGGGACCGTGCCGCACAAGCGGTCAGTGGCGGCAGGCCGCGGTCTCGGTTTCGGTCTGGCGGGTGTTGTCGACTGCCGGACCGGACCGGTGTGTGCGGTCGGGGCCGGTGCGCAGGACTCCGGCGGCCACGGCGGTGGTCGCGCACAGCAGGGTCAGCAGGACGAAGGCGTGGTTGAGGGCGACGAGGTGGGTCAGCCAGCCGATCACGGCGGGGCCGGCAAGCATGCCGACGTAGCCGAGTCCGGCGACGCGGGAGACATTGGCTCCGGCGGCGGAGGGGTCGGCATGCCCGGCCGCGCTGAACAGCTGCGGGACGCAGCCGGACAGGCCCAGGCCGAACAGCGCCCAGCCGGTGAACGCGGCCCACATCCACGGGCCGAGGGCCACCAGGGTGATGCCGACGGCGGCCATGGCCGCGCCGTGGCGCAGGATCGCCAGGGAACCGAACCGAGTGGCGAACCGGTCGGCGAGCAGTCGGCCGATGGTCATGGCCGCGGCGAAGGTGCCGTAGGCGAAGGCCGCCGTGCCTGCGGACGCACCCAGGACGTCCTTCAGGTGCAGGGCGCTCCAGTCGTTGGCGGCGCCCTCGCACAGCATGACCATCAGCGCCAGGACGGCCAGCAGCCAGACCCGGCCCGTGGTGCCGCGGCCCTCGACGGCCGGTGACGTCCCGGTCTCCTCCGTGGCGTCCGGGCCCTCGACGGCGGGAGCGGCAGGCAGCAGGGCGCGTGCCGTGGCCAGGGCGACCACGACGCCCGCGGCTCCCATGACGGCCATGCCCGCGGCCGGGTTCAGGCCGGCGCTCGCCGCGCCCGCTCCGGCGAGCGCGGCGAGGACACCGCCGACGGAGAACGTGGCGTGGAAACCGGACATGACGGGTCGGCCGTACGCCTTCTCCACGTGCACCGCGTGGGCGTTCATGCTCACGTCCAGACAGCCGTTGCAGAATCCGAAGACCAGCAGCACGACGGCCAGCGTCCATGGATCGTGGGCGAGACCGGGCAGGAACAGGGTCGCGCCGCAGAGCACGCCGCCGACGGGTACCACGGTGCGGGTGCCGAGGCGATCGGTCAGCGGACCCGCCACCTGCATGCCCACGAAGGCACCGAGTCCGAGCACCACCAGCAGGCCGCCGAGGGCCGCGTGGCTGATGCCCACGCGCTCCTCGATCGCGGGGATGTGCACCACCCAGGTGCCCAGCAGGGTGCCGTACAGGACGAAGTAGACATAGGTCGCCATGCGGGCGGCTCGTAGGGAACGTTCCATGTCGACCACCATAACGAACATTTTTAGTGTTTGAAAGTCGATTAAATGAACAAGTTGATTGTTTGTTTCTTGGTGGTGTTCAATCGCGTCATGAGCAACGCAGACCGGCACGGGCTGATCGCGAAGGTCGTCAGGGACTCCGGGGGCGCCACGGTCCAGGAACTCGCGGAGCTGACCGGCGCCTCGGAGATGACCATCCGGCGCGACCTCGACACCCTCGCCGCCCAGGGCGTCCTCGAACGCGTCCGGGGCGGGGCACGCACCCTCCTGCTGCGGGGCGAGGAGCCCCCCTTCGCGCTGCGCGCCCGTGACGCGGTCGACGCCAAACGCCGGATCGCCGCCGAGATCAGCGCACTCGTCGCCGACGGTGAGAGCGTCCTGCTGGACAGTGGCACCACCTGCCTGGAGGTCGCCCGCCTCCTGCGCGAGCGGCCCGTCACCGTGATGCCCCTGTCCCTGCAGGCCATCCACCTGCTCGCCGAGACACCCGGCCCGGCCACGCTGGTCGTGCCCGGCGGACAGCCCCGCGCCGCCGAAGGAGCCCTCACCGGCCCCCTCGCCCTCGCCTCCCTGGCCGCCCTGCGCTTCGACACCGCCGTCATCGGCTGCTGTGGGCTGACCGCGGCCGACGGCCTGACCGCCTACGACCTCGAGGACGCCGCGGTGAAGAAGGCGGCCATCGCCTCCGCCCGCCGGGTCGTCGCGGCCGCCGACGGCAGCAAGCTCGGCCACACCGCCTACGCCTACGTCGGCCCCGCGACTCTCCTGCACACCCTCGTCACCGACTCCACCGCGGCCTCCGACGAGGTCGCCGCGCTCGAAGCCGGTGGCACCGTCGTCCGGGCCGTCTGACCTCGCGCCCCGGCATCAGCCCGCCGACGTCCGGATGAACGAGGCGGCCCTCTCGCCGATCATGATGGCGGGGGCGTTCGTGTTCCCGGTGACGAGGGTCGGCATGATCGACGTGTCCGCCACGCGGACGTTCTCCAGCCCGTGCACCCGCAGTTCATGGTCGACGACCTTGCCCATCATGCAGGTGCCCGACGGGTGGTAGAAGGAGAACGACTGCGTGCGGATGAAGTCGTCGATGTCCTGGTCGCTGTCCGACACCGGGGCGAGTCCGGCCTCGGCGGCCCCGCGCAGATCCGACCGCAGCAGGGATGTCAGCCGCTGTTCACGGGCGATGCGCATGCACAGCCGGACGCCCTCCCGCAGCCGCCGCCTGTCGTCGGGGTCGTCGAGGTAGTTGTGGAAGATGCGCGGCTTGGCGTACGGGTGCGAGTGCCGCAGCCGTATCGAGCCGCGGCTCGCCGGCCGGGCGACATACGGGCCGAACGACATCCCGGGCTCCAGCGCAGCGGCCAGCCCCTCGTCCCGGACGATGCCCAGCGCGGCGTGGACCTGGATGTCCGGCGCGGGCACGTCGTCGCCTGAGCTGAAGAAGCCACCGGTCTCGTTCCAGGCCATCGGGCCGGTGCCCTGCCGCCGCAGGAGCTGCTCCTCTGCGGAGGTGTCCGGTCCCAGGAGCGGCTCGGTGTCGCTGAAGAAGCTGATGAAGCACCCGGTGTGGTCCTGCATGTTCCGCCCGACGTCAGGCAGGTCGTGCAGCGGGGCGATCCCTCCGGCGGCCAGTTCGTCGGCCGGCCCGACGCCGGACTGGAGGAGCAGATGGGGCGAGTTGTAGGCCCCGAGGGACAGTACGATCTCACGGTCGACCCGGATCGTCCGTACGGCTCCGAGGTGGTCGACCTCCAGGCCGGTGGCCCGCGAGCCGTCGAAGCTCAGGCGCAGTGCGGTCGTCGAGGGAAGGACGGTGAGGTTCGGGCGACCCGCGGCCGGCTCCAGGAACGCGATGGCGCTGCTGCACCGCAGGCCGCCCCGCTGGGTGACCTGGTGGTAGCCCACGCCCTCCTGGTCGGCCCCGTTGAAGTCCGAGTTGTACTTGTGGCCCGCGTCCTGGGCCGCCTCGACCCACGCAGTCAGCAACGGGTGGACGGAGTTGGGGTTGCTGACGGTGAGGGGGCCGCCGACGCCGTGGAAGTCGTCGGCCCCGCGCTCGTTGTCCTCGGACTTCTTGAAGAACGGCAAAACGTCGTCGTACCCCCAGCCCGGATTGCCGAGCCGCTCCCACGTGTCGTAGTCGTAGCGGTGCCCTCGGACGTACAGCATCGTGTTCATCGAGCTGGTGCCGCCGATCACCCGGCCGCGGGGCAGATAGGCGCGGCGGCCTCCCAGGCGCGGCTCGGGTTCCGTCTCGAAGTCCCAGTCGAACGTGGTCTTGAGCTGCTGCGAGAACAGTGCGGGGATCTCGAAGAGGCGGCCCCGGGCCGGCGGCCCCGCCTCGATCAGCGCGACCGTGACATCCGGGTCCTCGGACAGCCGGGCCGCCACCGCGCAGCCGGCCGATCCGGCGCCGACGACGACGTAGTCGTACGTTTCCCTGTCCATTTCGCCTCCAAGAGCTGGTTCCTGGGAGAGATTAGAGACGCGACGCATGCTCAGCACATGCACGAAGTGAGTAACTCGGGCGGCGGTCGTTACCCATTCCGTGCATGTGCTGTATTCGGGCCACTGCTTAGGCTCTCTTCGAAATGCCGCGGCAAAGAGGGGACCCTGACCCATGTCCGACCCGGTCCGTCATGACAGCACACCCCCGGGGCTCCGGCCCGATGCCCTCGTTTCAGCCGGCACCGCCGAGGAGATCAGCACCGAAGTGCTGATCATCGGCTCCGGCATGGGCGGATCCTCGCTGGCCTGGGCGCTGAAGGACTCCGGTCTCGACGTACTCGTCGTGGAACGGGGCCATTTCCTCCCACGCGAACCCGAGAACTCGCAGCCGACCGAGATGTACATCAAGGGCAGGTACAAAAACGCCGGCTACTGGTACGACGGCGGCAGCGGTAAACCGTTCGCGCCCGGCGTGTATTACTGGGTCGGTGGAAACACGCGTTTCTACGGCGCCATGCTGCCCCGTTTCCGGCGCAGCGACTTCACCGAGGTGGAACACCAGGAGGGCGTCTCGCGCGCCTGGCCTTTCGGTTACGAGGACCTGGAGCCCTTCTACACCGCCATGGAGGAGTTGCTCCAGGTGCACGGGCAGGCCGGTGAGGACCCGACCGAGCCGCCCCGCTCCAAGCCGTACCCGTATCCGGCGCTCCAGCACGAACCGGAGATCGAGAGGTTCTCCCGGTCGCTGCGCAGGCAGGGCCTGCACCCGTTCCACACCCCGAACGCCCTGAACATCAGCACGCAGGCCGATCGCGCCGCCGTGACGACCGCCGACGGCTGTCCGGACGAGACCGGTATGAAGTCCGACGCCGAGAACCGGCTCCTCCTTCCCGCGCTGAGCGACGGCGTGAAGATCCTCACGGGTACGGAGATCACCCGCCTGATCACCTCGCCCGACGGCCGGAAGGTCGTCGCCGCCGAGGCACGGCACGCGGGCCGTACCGTCCGTATCAACGCCAGGTCCTTCGCCCTCGCCGGAGGCGCCGTCAACTCGGCCGCGCTGCTGCTGCGTTCCGCCGACGACGCGCACCCTCAGGGCCTCGCCAACTCCTCAGGGCTGCTGGGCCGCAACTACATGGTCCACAACAGCACCTTCTTCGTCGGGGTCGACCCCCTGCGGACCAACCCCACCAAGTGGCAGAAGACGCTCGGCCTGAACGACTTCTACGAAGCCGGACCGGGAACGCGCTTCCCGCTCGGGAACCTCCAGATGCTGGGCAAGCTGCAGGCACCCATGCTCAAGCCCGCGCGTCCATGGGCGCCGACCTGGGCCCTGAAGCTCATGGCGGCCAGAAGCCTCGACATCTACCTGACGACCGAGGACCTCCCCTCCTGGGACAACCGGGTACGCGTGGACGGTGACCGCATCCTCATCGACTGGACCCCGACCAACCTCGCGCCCCACCACGAACTCGTGCGCCGGGTGACCCGGGCGGTCCGCAGGTCCGGCTATCCGCTGATCTTCACCCAGCGCATGGGCATCGAGACCAACTCCCACATGTGCGGAACGGCCCCGGCGGGTCACGACCCGGCTCGGAGCGTGCTCGACCCCCTGTGCCGCAGCCATGACGTCGAGAACCTCTGGCTGGCCGACTCGTCGTTCTTCCCGTCCTCCGCGGCGCTCAACCCGGCCCTGACGATCGGGGCGAACGCCCTGCGTATCGCCCCCTCCCTGGCCAGGGCGACGAAGGCCTGACGATTGGACACCGGGGCCGGTCAGGTCCGCCGCAGTGTCGGCTTGCGCAGCAAGTCATGTCCCCGCACGGCCAGTTGCAGCCGCTGCTGGTTGCTGACCTGCGTGAGATCGAGGCCGAGGATCTCGGAGAGCCTGTCGAGGCGGTGGTAGAGGGTGCGCCGCTGGATGAAGAGCTCCTCCGCCGCCCGCGCCTTGTTGCCACCGCAGTCGAGGAAGGTACGCAGGGTGGGCAGCAGCGGGTTCTTCACCAGTGCGTCGTGCTCCAGAAGCGGACCGAGTTCGTCCTCGACGTAACGCCTGAGCTCGGGACCTTCGGACAGTGCCACGAGGAGGCGCAGAGCCCCCAGATCGTCGAAGTGACGCACTTCCGTGGTCGAGGCGGCCGCCGCGACGGACGCGGCGCTGCGGCTCTGGCGCAACGCCAGCGGAAGTGCCGTCGGATCCACGATCCGGCTGATGCCGGCCCGTATCCCGTGATCGGCCAACAGGATCCGGACCTGGCCCGCGTCGGTGCGGGTGGGCAGGCCCACGACCGCCACGTCGAAGTCCCCGGTGTCGCCCACGACGGCGGGCCAGCCGGCATCCTGCAACAGCCGGGCGAGGACGTGGTCCTTGACGGGCTCCTCGTCCCCCGCCCAAGCCGTGACGACGATCAGGTCCCGCCCGCGCAGGTCTTGGCCGAGCGCCAGGCCGAGGATCACGAACCGCTCTCCCGTGATGTCGCCGAGCAACAGCCGGTTGAGCAGCGCCGTCTGGCGCTGGGAGGCGCGGGCGCCGCTCTCCCGCTCGCTCAGCAGCGAGATCGCGATGGCCGCGGCGGCCCGCTCCAGTGTGCGCAGCTCGGGCGGGCTCGGCCGCTGTCCGCCGTGCAGGAGGTGCAGCCAGCCCCATGACTCGCCCCGGAGCACCACGGGCTGGCGGGCGCATGGCGCGACCTCACGGAACGAGGCCGCCGGGGCGGTGGGCACCCCGGGGTCCTGCGTCGCGAGCGAGGGGTGGCGTTCGTGGATCGCCCGGGAGTGCGCGCTCCACTCGTCCACGACCCGGTCGGCCTCCGGCGTCGCGCCGCCGTACGCCAGCATCTGGTGGGCGACGTCCTCCAGTACCACGGGGTGCCCGGTGCGACGGGCCAGCTCCCTGACCACGCCGACGTAGTCCTCGTCCGCCAGAAGCAGGTCCATGAACGCCTGACTGGTGGCCTCCTCGGCGATCAGCTGCTTGACGCGCATCCCGACCAGCACCTCGTGGACCTGGGCAGAGGTCTCGACGAACGGGATCTCGTCGGCGAGCCCCACCAGGGGCAGGCCGACGGCCTCCGCCTCCTCGATCACGGCCTCCGGCATGGAGTCGAACACGCGCCCGGCCAGTTCGATGACGAGGACGGCCGCGTGGGCGTCCGCGAGCCGTCGGATGAAGGCACGCTGCTCGAACTCCGTCCCGCCCATGCCGAGGCCGGCCGTCAGCAGCATCTCCTGACCCGTGAGAAAGCGGTGGATGTCCGGGATCTCCCCGGTGTGCACCCAGCGCACGGGACGGTCCAGATTCCGCTCCCCGGCATACACCCGCACGGTGGTGCGCGAGAACACCTCAAGCTCCAGCGCGGTGCGAACCGTCAGGACTTCTGCCATGAGCCACGACCTCGGTGTGTGCAGGACCGGCGGCCAATATTGCACACGTTGTGCCTGTCGCCACATCCCCCGTTTCCCCAGACTTCAGGGCAAGCCCGCAGGCACGACCCCTGCAAGGAGTGCAGAGTGTCAGCTCAACACAAGACCATCAAGGCTCCTGCCGCCGTGAAGACGGCACGGACCAGCCGTCCGGAAATCGTCGAGACCGTCGCGGACGTGATCGCCGACGTACGGGCCAACGGGGACGCCGCCGTGCGCCGCTGGTCGCAGAAGTTCGACAACTGGGGCCCGGAGTCCTACCGGCTCGGTCCCGACCGGATCGCCGCGGTGGTCTCCTCCGTCCCCGAGACCGTCCTCGACGACCTGCGCTTCGTCCAGAAGCAGGTCCGCGGCTTCGCACAGGCGCAGCGGGACTCGCTCACCGACTTCGAGGTGGAGACGCTGCCCGGAGTGTTCCTGGGGCAGCGCAACATCCCCATCGGCGCGGCCGGCGCCTACGTGCCCGGTGGCCGCTATCCCCTCACCGCGTCGGCCCACATGACCGTCCTGACGGCCAAGGTCGCCGGTGTCGGACGGGTCGCCGCCACGACCCCGCCGGACCGGGGCGCCCCGCCGGCCGTCAGCATCGCCGCGATGCACCTGGCCGGGGCCGACGAGATCTACGTCATGGGCGGGGTCCAGGCCGTGGCCGCCCTGGCGCTGGGCACCGAGACGATCGACGCGGTCGACATGCTCGCGGGGCCCGGCAACGCCTACGTGGCGGAGGCCAAGCGCCAGCTCTTCGGCGAGGTCGGCATCGATCTCTTCGCCGGACCGACGGAGGTGTTGATCGTCGCCGACGGCACCGCGGACCCGTTCGTGGTGGCGACGGACCTGCTGTCCCAGGCCGAGCACGGACCCGACTCCCCGGCCGTCCTCGTCACGACCTCCGAGGAGGTGGGCCGGCAGACCATCGCCTGGGTGGACAAGCTGCTGCCGGACCTGTCCACCGGAGAGGTCGCCGGCCGTGCCTGGCGCGACCACGGCGAGGTGATCGTCGTCCCTACCCTGGACGCCGCCTACGCACTCGCCGACGAGTACGCCAGCGAGCACGTCCAGATCCTCACCGCCGAGCCCCGCGAGGCCCTGCACCGGATGCGCAACTACGGCGCCCTGTTCCTCGGGGACAAGACGTGCGTCGCGTACGGCGACAAGGTCATCGGCACCAACCATGTGCTGCCCACCCTGGGCGCGGCCCGCTACACCGGCGGTCTCTGGGTCGGCAAGTACCTCAAGACCGTCACCTACCAGGAGATCAGGGACGCCGGGTCCAGTGCCCGGCTCGGCGAGATCTGCGGCAGGGCCTCGCGCATCGAGAACTTCGAGGGACACGCGCGCTCCGGCGACGTTCGCGCCGCGCGCTACGGATCGGCCCCGCTGGACTGGACCGACCACACCTTCGAGCAGAGCTGATCCGCGATGACGGATCGCGACTTATGCCGGCCCGCTGAAGCAGCCCGGCAGCCCTTCGACAAGGAGCACGTCCCCCTCGACCCACGGAGAGCGATATGTCAGCCACCGACAACGAGGCGCACGCGGCGCCCACATCCACCCCCGTAGGCGTGTCGGGCGGGGCCGGGAGCCCCGCCTCCTCGGCCGCGGACGCGGAGATGCTCGCCGTACTCGGCTACGAGCAGAAGTTCGACAGAAAGGTCAGCCTGTGGGCGAACTTCGCCCTGGGCTTCGTCTACCTCTCGCCCCTCGTGGGCGTCGTCTCCCTCTTCGCGGTCGGTCTGGCGACCGCCGGCGGACCGTCCGTCTTCTGGATCGGGATCGTCGGGGCCGGGCAGTTCCTGGTCGCGCTGGTCTTCGGGGAGGTCGTCTCGCAGTTCCCGCTCGCCGGTGGGCTCTACCAGTGGGTCAGACGGCTGTGGAACGGGCGCTACGCCTGGTTCAACGCGTGGACGTACATCTGTTGCATCACCATCGGCATCACCAGCACCGCGCTCTTCAGCTCGGACTTCGTGGCCAGCCTCTTCGCCGGCACCGCCGACGAGCCCGGCATCAGCTCCACCCCGACCCAGCGCCTGTGGATCGCGATCGCCATGACCGTCGTCTGTGTGATCTGCAACTGCTTCGGCACCAGGACACTGGCCCTGATCTCGAAGATCGGACTCGCCGCGGAACTGATCGGTATCGTTCTCGTGGGCCTCTACCTGCTGGTCTTCGAGCGGCACAACCCGGTCTCGATCTTCTTCCGGACCAGTAGCTCCAACCACGACAGCTACTTCATGGCCTTCATCGCCGCCTCGCTCGTCGGTCTCTTCCTCTTCTACGGCTTCGAGGCGTGCGGCGAGATCGCGGAGGAGGTACCCAACCCCTCCCGCAGCATCCCGCGGGCCATGCAGCTGACCGTGGCCGTCGGCGGACTGGCCGCTCTCCTCGCCTTCGTCGGGTACGCTCTCGCGGCTCCGGACCTCGGCTCGATCCTCTCGGGCCAGGACACCAACCCGATCCCCTCGATCCTGCAGAACTCGCTGGGCATCGTCGGCACGAAGCTGGTACTCGCGGTCACCATCACGTCCTTCATCGCGGGTGTGATGAGCCAGCAGGCCGCCGCGAGCCGGATCGTCTTCTCCTTCGCTCGCGACGACATGTTCCCGGGCTCCCGCGTCTTCTCGCAGATCACCCGCAGGCACCGCGTCCCCATGAACGCGCTGCTGGCCGTGAACGTCCTGCCGTTGCTGATCTTCGTGTTCGTCTACTACTCGCCCGACTCCCTCACCAAGATCGTGGCGTTCCAGGTGCTGGCCGGATACGCGGCGTTCATGATGGTCGTACTGGCCGCGCTGCGGATGCGCCTGAAGGGCTGGCGTCCCGCCGGAGCCTGGAGCCTCGGCCGCTGGGGCTTCGCCGTCAACGTGGCGGCCCTGGTCTACGGCGTGCTCGGGATGGTTCTCCTCGCCTGGCCCACCGGTGACTCCGGAACCCCGTTCGTGGACCGGTGGATCGCACTCATCGGGTTCCTCGTCGTCTCGGCCGTGGGCCTGGTGTACCTGTTGACCGCGAAACCGGAGCGCAAGTCCACCGCGCCGGAAGGCGACGCCATGGAGGTGGCCGAGCGCCTGCGCAGCCGCGCCCCGGCCCTTGAGAGCACGACCGGAGGGAACCCCGCATGACACGCGTTCTGTATCTCTACGGAGGCTGGCCGGGCCACAAGCCCTACCAGGTGGCCGAGGAATGGGCCCTGCCGATCTTCAAGAACCTCGGGTTCGACGTCGACGAGACCAACGACATCTTCTCCCTCGACGCCGACCTCACCGGCTACGACCTCATCGCCCTCAACTGGAACAACGCCCTGCTGTCCGAGGGGCTGACCGCCGCCCAGGAGTCGAACCTGCTGCGGGCGGTGGAGAACGGCACCGGGATCGCCGCCTGGCACGGCGCCGCCGCCGCGTTCCGCACCAGCCTCAAGTACCACTGGCTCATCGGCGGCAGCTTCCTCGAACACCCCGCCGGCGAAGGTGTGAAGTACCCCTACGACGTCACCATCACGGACACCGACCACACGATCACCGTCGGAGTGAAGGACTTCAGGGTCGCCTCCGAGCAGTACTACATGTCCGTCGACCCCAACAACCACGTCCTGGCCGAGACCACCTTCACCGGCGAACACCTGCCGTGGCTGGAGGGAAAGACGATCCCTCAGGCATGGACCAGGACCTGGGGCCGCGGCCGCGTCTTCTACAGCGCGGTCGGACACGACCTCGACGACCTCCAGAACCCGGACGTCACCCGCCTGTGCACCCAGGGCTTCGCCTGGGCCGCCCGCCACCACGCCTGATCCCACCGTCCGACCCGAGCTGATCGGAAACCCACCATGCCCGTCCTCACCGGAGGCCAGATCGTCGCGCGGACCCTGCGCAACTACGGGGTCGACGTCGTCGCCGGCATCCCCGGCCACGGAATCTGGTCACTGACCGACGCCTTCCTCGACGACGAGTCCAGGATCCCCTTCATCCAGACCTTCCACGAGCAGAGCGCCGTCCACCTCGCCGACGGCTACTACCGTGTCACCGGCCGCCCGCAAGCCGCGGTCACCTCCATCGGCGCCGGCGCGAGCAACACCGTCATCGGCATGGGCACCGCGTTCACGGACTCCACCAGTGTTCTCGTCGTCACGGGCGGCCCGCCGACCCACATGCGCGGCCACGGACTGCTCCAGGAACTCGACCGCTACACGGCGAACGACTTCCCCAAGGTGGCCGAGGCCGTCAGCAAGCGGCACTGGGTCGTCACCCGGGTCGAGGAGCTTCCCTTCGTCCTGCACCGCTGTTTCAACTCCATGCTGACCGGCCGCCCGGGCCCGGTGCACCTCGAAGTCCCCATGGACGTACAGGCCGAGGCCGCGAACGTCGAACTCCACGACCTGGAGCGGCGCATCCCCGTCGGCCGCCAGCACCCCGACCCGGAAGCCGTGGACCGCGCGGTCGACGTGCTGCGCGCGGCGACCCGGCCGGTCATCGTGGTCGGCGGCGGGGCGATCACGTCCGAGGCCTCCGACCAGGTGCTCTCTCTCGCCGAGAAATGGCAGATCCCGGTCGTCACCACCTGGAACGGCAAGAGCGCCTTCCCCGAGGACCACGAGCTGTTCGCGGGCAGCGTCGGCCAGACCGGCACGATGACCGGCAATGCGATCGCGAGCTCCGCCGACGTCGTCATCTCGGTCGGCTGCCGCTTCACCGACTGGTCCGCCTCCAGCTACGCCAAGGGCATCAGCTTCTCGATCCCGCCCGCGAAGCTCATCCACATCGACATCGACCCGCACGAGATCGGCAAGAACTACCCCGCCGAAGTGGGCATCGTGGCGGACGCGCAGCGCGCCGTGGCAGCCATCGTCGACTCCCTCCCCGCCAAGGGCGTCGACCGCTCCGAGTACCTCGCCGAACTCGCCCGGCTCAAGCAGGACTGGGAGGAGAAGCTCGCCGGCCGCCGCGACAGCGACCGCTTCCCGTTCACCTCACAGCGCCCGCTCGGCGCCCTGCGCAACGTGCTCCCGCGCGACGCGATCATCGTCGCCGGCTCGGGCAACACCCAGGGCGCGGTCAAACAGACCTTCCCGGTCTACTCGCCGCGCACCCACCTCACCTCCGGCGGCTTCTCCTCCATGGGCTGGGCGATCCCGGCCGCCGTCGGCGCCAAGCTCGCCCGGCCGGACAGCCCGGTCGTGTGCGTCCTCGGCGACGGCGACTTCCTGATGACCTCCCAGGAGATCGCCCTGAGCGTCACCGCCGGCGCACCGGTGATCTTCGTCGTCCAGAACAACGCGGGCTACATGTCGATCCGCGGCGGTCAGCGCAAGCAGACCTCGCGGCACATCGGCACGGAGTTCTCGCACCCCGACGGATCGCCGTACAGCCCCGACTTCGCGGCCATGGGCCGGGCCTTCGGGATCGAGTCGTGGAAGGTGAACGACGCCGCGTCCCTGGAGCCGACGCTGCGCAAGGCGGTCCAGTCCGGGGCCCCCGCGCTGATCGAGGTCCCCACGGACCGCGACGCCGCGGGCCCCTGGGTCCCCGGCTGGTGGGACTTCCCGATCCCGGCGTACATCACGGACGAGCGACAGGAGGAGTACCACCGCACCCGGGCCACCGAGCAGCACCTCTGACGGTCGGCCCGCTGGTTGCTCGGTTCGGGGACGGTGCGCTGATCCGCAGTCCGCGCGGGTAGCGGCAATTGCATCGCGACGGATGCGGGGTAGGCCATCGTCCCGTCGGCGGACGCGGATGCGTTCGTGCCCGGATCGAGAAGCAGAGACCGGCCTCTTGCGGGAGGCCGGGGCGGCCCCGTTCGCCGACGATCCGGCCGTCGGCCATGTAGGAGAAGATCGTGGCCCGCACCGAGATCTTGTCGGCGAAGCGTCACCTGATGACCACCACCGGGTGACCGCTATCTGCCGGGCGTTTTGTCGGATCCCGGGAAACGATGCGAGACGGTCGTGGCCTCGCCGGCGGCGAAGGCGGCCGGGGTGAGGCCGGTGCGGTCGCGGAAGAAGCGGCCGAAGTTCGCCGGGTCGGTGAAGCCGAGGTGGGCGGCAACAGTCCGGGCGTCCCACCGGGCACCTGCCAGCAGGCGCCGGGCTTCCAGGAGGCGCCGCTCGTCGATGAGTTCACGTACCCCCTTGCCGGTGGCGTCCCGGGCGGCACGGCTCAGGGTGCGGACCGAACAGCCGAGCGACTCGGCGTAGTCCGCGGCTTGGTGGAGTTCGCGGAAGTGCAGCTCCAGGGCGTCCAGGAAGCGTCCGTACCTGTCGGCGCGGCCAGTGCCTGCCGTGGCCGTGCCGATGGGGGCGGTGTCCGGGGAGTTGGCCAGGCGCAGCAGCAGCGATTCGAGGAGGCTCCGCCGCAGGGCGTGGTGGATGCCGAGGGGGCGGCTCCCCAGTGCGCGGTGTTCGTCCAGGAGCTGGAGTGCAGTCTGCTGGAGCCAGGCGGTGTCGTCGGGGTGCGGGCTGAGCACGGCAGGGGCCTCGTGCGCGGTGAGCGGGGCCAGGAGACGGGCGAGGTCGGGCCGCAGCACGTCCGGTTCGAACAGGATGAACGGGCCGCGGGCCGCGCCGGGCGGATGCCAGCACTGCGCGTGCCCGGGACGCACCCACAGCCACTGGCCGGGGGAGACGGTCCGAGTGACGTGGTCGACGTCGTGCCTCAACTCGCCCTCGATGACCAGGATCAGGTAGTGGAAGGTGGCACGGCCCGGACGGGGCGGGTTCCACGGCCAGTCGTCGTGCTGGGCGAAGAACTCCTCGACGGTACTCACCTCAAGGCCGTACGGAGTACCGACCGGGGGCTGGAAACCGTAGAGCGGAACCGCAGCCGGTCCGGCCTGCCCGTTCGGTCCGGAGTGTCTCTTTTCGACCATCACGTGTCCGCAGCCTACTGCGGCAGCTGGACGTGCAGTACGCCGCGCCACCCCCGCTCGGTGATCCCCGGTACTGCCTGGACCACATTGGCCGCGACTGCGCCCGCCTGGTCTCGCGGCCCGGCGCGGCGGCGCTGTGCCGCCTCATCATCACCGAACTTCCCCGGATGACTACCTGGACGCCGAAGAGCAGGTCGGCACACTCGACTTCCGTTCGGCCGACGGACGGACACAGCAGACCTCCCCAGTGGCCGAACAGTCCCTCGGCGTGATCCGCGGCCGGCTCCTGGCCTCAACCCGTACGCACAGACTTCGTCCCGCCCGACCTACGCCTGGCCGGCCAGCCTCTGTCGCAGGGCGTCGTTGTCGTCGTGGTGGACGACCTCGTCGAAGCGCAGCCGCAGCCCGTGCTTGGCCAGTAGGCCGGCCACGATCGCGTCGAGCTGTTCGCGGTGTTCCTTGGTGCGGGCCTGTACGTACGCCTCGCGCACCTCGTCGGGTTCGTCGGCGAGGACCTGGTCCATGCGCTCGCGGATGTACCGCTTGAGGTTGATGTGCTCCATGAACACCTCGGTGATGCCCGCGTCGACGAGCTGCCCGAAGAGATGGTCCAGGAGTTCGGGCCGGGCGGCGAAGTGGGGCAGGAGCGGGCCGACGAAGGCGAAGGTGGGGATACCTGCCTCGCGTAGTTCCGTGAGCGTGCGCAGGCGACGGGAGGCGAGCGGGGCGCGGACCTCAAGCCAGCGGCTGACCTTGTCGTCCGCGGTGGTCACGGTCATGCCGACCTCCGCTCTGGGCAGGCCGGCGAGCAGGTCGATGTCGCGGGTGACGACCGGTGACTTGGTCAGGATGCGGACCAGGCCCGGGTACTCGACGGCTTTCAGTTCGCGCAGGATGCCGCGGGTGAGCCGGTACTTCGTCTCGTGGCCCTGGTAGGGGTCGGTGACCGAGCTGAGCAGCATCGTGCCGTGGCGCTTGTGCTCGGGCATCCGGGCCAGCTCTTTGCGGGCCAGGTCGACGGCGTTCTTCTTCACGTACAGGTAGTCGCCCCACTCCTTGGCCGACCGGCCGAACTGCCGCCCCGCGAAGGAGGCGAAGCAGTACGCGCAGCCCAGAACACAGCCGGTGTAGGGGTTGATCACGTAGTCGTTCGACGGGGTTTTCGACTTCTGGATCAGGGTCTTCGCCTCGATCTCGACCGGTTCCATGACGGGCTTCCTCTCTGCTGTCGGCCGCCCGCGCCCGGGGCGGCACCCGTTCCTGTGCTGCGTGCTGTGTGCCGGGTGAGGCGACTGGACCTCAAACCTGCATTACGTGGAACAATAATCTCTGAAAGTTGATTCCATGGAATCTAAATGGTTTGCTGGGTGGGCGGCCGCTCCGGGGCCTTGATCGCAGGTCTGTCTGCTTCCGGTCGGCAGGCCCTGTGAGTCGTTCCGGTGGGGAGCGGTAATCGCCCTCCGGGTCAAGCGCGCTGCGGAGAGTCACGTTTGTCCCTGTATGGGACTGTCAAGGAGTGAGTGTCATGACCGTTCCCGCCTTCAACTCGGTCGCCTGGTTCGAGTTCGGCACCGACCAGCCGCAGAAGGTCAAGGAGTTCTACGGCGAGCTCTTCGACTGGAACTACGTCCTCAACACCAACACCCCGGGCGTCACCTACCACTCGGTGACACCGCCCGGTGCCCAACAGCCGACGGGCGGCGTGTGGGAGTCCGAGGGCAAGTTCTCCAACTACGCGATCTTCTACGTCCTCGTCCAGGACGTCACCGCGACCGTCGAGCGCGCGGGAGAACTCGGCGCCGAGGTGGTCATGGAGCCGGTTTCCGACTCCGCGGGCTTGACCTTCGCCCGGCTGCGGGACACGGCCGGCAACCACTTCGGCGTCTTCTCCGCGCCCGCCCCCGCCCCCTGACCGGTCGCGCGGGCCGCCGCGCGACCCCGGCGGCGCCCGCATGGCCTTCGCCGTCTCGACTTCACCCGACAGCCACCCACCCCCGCACAAGAACCCCAGAATCCCAGAACCCCAAGGAGCAAACGACATGACCAGCGCGAACATCGACATCGCCCGCACCTACTTCCAGGCCGTCCAGACCGGAGACATGGCCGCTCTCGGTGAACTCCTCGACGCCGACATCGTCTGGCACCAGCCCGGCGCCAACCGGTTCTCCGGCGAGCACAAGGGCCAGGGCGCCGTCTTCCAGATGCTCGGCAGCATGATGGAGGCCAGCCAGGGCTCCTTCGCCATCGACAAGATCCACACGCTCATGGGCAACGGCGACCTGGTCGCAGCCACCATCCACTTCACCGGCCGCCGCGGCGACACGTCGATGAGCATGGACGGCGTAGACCTCCTGCGCATCGAGAACGGCAAGATCGCCGAGATGTGGCTCTTCTCCGCCGACCCGGCCGCCGAAGACGCCTTCTGGGGCTAGAACCGCGGGTGCCCGGGGCCGACTCGACCCCGGGCACCCACGAGCCGATCCGTACGCACACGAAAGGCACCCGCATGCGGAAGATGACCGAGCGGCAGTGGCGGGCGTTCGTCGCGCACGGAACCCGCACCGGCAAGCTGTCGACCAGCCGCGCCGACGGCAGCCCGCACGTCACGCCGGTCTGGTTCCTCCTCGACGGCGACGACATCGTGCTGACCACCGAGAGGAACGGGGTCAAGGGCCGCAACCTCGCCCGTGACGGACGGTTCGCCCTCTGTGTCGACGAGGACCGGCCCCCGTACGCCTTCGTCCTCCTCCGGGGTCGCGCGACGACCTCCGACGATCCGGAAGGCATGTTGCGCTGGGGTGGTCTCCTGGGCGCCCGCTACATGGGCGACGACCGCAGCGAGGAGTACGCCGTGCGCAACGGCGGCCCCGGCAATCTCCTCGTCCGGGGCCGTATCGACAACGTCATCGCCTTCGCCGGTATCGCCGACTGAGGTGTGGCTGACGGGCCGGGCCGGGGCTGTGGTCGTCCGGCCCCGGCCGGTCAGCCCGCGGTCACTGCCGGGCCGTTCCGGCTCACGAAGCCGGTCGGCCGGGCTGCTTCGGTGCCCGCATGGCCGACGATGACGTCTGCGCGGTGGCCTTCCGCTCCGCGTCCAGGGCGCGTCCGGCCGCCCGCAGTGTGCTGAGGACCGCGGTCACCTCGCGTACGGACCGCTCGGGAATCACCGACCCGATCCGCAGTTCCAGCTCCTCCTCGAAGACCTTCAGCGCCCCGTCCACCAGCTTCCGCCCCGCAGGCGTCAGTTCGACGATCGAGGAACGGCGGTCGTTCGGATTGGCCCGCCGCTGACACAGGCCCGCCGCCTCAAGACGGTCGACCACCTTGCTCGTGCCGCCCACCGTGATCGAGAACTTCTCCGCGATGTCCTGGATCCGCCGCCCGGGCTGCTGACGCAGCAGGTGCAGCACCTCGAACGAGGTCAGCGGCAGGTCGTACTCCGCCCTCAAACGCCCCTCGATACCGTCCCACAGCTCGATCTCCAGCGAGACCAGCTCCCGGTACAGCAGCTTCAGGTCGGCGTCAGCCATCACTCGACTTCCGTAGAACTATCTTCCATGGACGGTTAATCGTAGGCCACGGGCATCCCCCCTGCTGGGGACCGGTGTTACCACCCCGTGCGGCCCGAGAGGGAAACGGCCCCGAGCGGGCACACCGTCCTCTCGTGTGGTGCTCCGTGGTCGCGGTCGCGGTCGCGGTCGCGGTCGTGGTCAGGACGTCGGGGCGGTCGGGGACAGGTCTCGTCCAACTGCTCGGGTTACGGCCGCCGGCAGCCGTGTTCGGCTGTCACAGGGAGACGGGACCGAAGTCTGCGGCGGTCTGGGCCAGTGCGCGGAGGGTGGGGCCGTCGGCGGTCGATCGCCATGTGAGGGCAAAGTGGATGGTGGGGGCATCGTGAACGGGGAGGAAGACGATGCCTGGGGGACTGTTGTAGCGGGCGGCGATCTCGCCCAGCGGGTGGACGCACTGTCCGGAGGCGACCAGGGAGAGGATCTCGTGGAAGGTCCGCGCGACGGGCCCGCGCGGGATACGCCGGCCGAGCGGCGTACGCGTGGGGACCATGGTCGTGACCCAGTACTCAGGGGCGTCGGGGCCGAAGTCGACGACATGGTTGTCGCCGAGGTCTTCCAGTGACGCGGTGCCGCGCTCGGCGAGGGGATGGTCTGCCGCCACGGCGAGCACGCGGCCTCCGGTCAGCACGGTCGGGCCGACGGTGAGGTCCGGTTCGGCCACCGGAAGCCACAGCACGTGCGCGTCGTGCTCTCCGGTGCGCAGCGCGCCGAACGGGTCGCAGCCGTTGATCTCGCCGAACTGGACATCGCTGCCGGGGTGGCGGGAGCGGAAGGCCTCGATGAGGGGGCGCAGTTCGTGGCCGGCATGGCCGAACACCCCCAGGCGCAGGGTCTGCCCGGTCCCCGTCCCCGTGCCGGCCGCTTCGGCGCGGGCGAGCCCCTCCCGGAGAAGGTCGACGGCCTGCTGGAGGTCCTCGCGCAGACGCCGGCCGACCGGGGTCAGGGCGACGCGCCGGCTGGTGCGGTCGAACAGGACGACGCCCAGGCGCCGTTCCTGCTTGGCGATGGCCTGGCTGACGCGGGCCTGGGACACATGGAGTCGCTCCGCGGTGCGGCCGAAGTGCAGCTCCTCGGCCAGGGTCAGGAAGATCTCGATGTCACGCAGCTCCATGCACAACCCCCATCATCGAACCTCATCCGCAACGCCTGTCCACAACCCCTATCCATGCATAACAACTACATTATGAATAGCCCAAGGAACCTTGCATTGTTCCGCTGTCCCGCCCCCTCGATGCTGGATCCATCACCACCGGACAGGCGACACCCGCCTGACGCGCACATGGATGGGGAGGGAACCGATGGGCGACATGCGGGCCATCGCCGATCGCGTCGAGATCGAGGCGCTGCGAGCCGAGATCACGGACGCGGTGATGATGCGTGACTTCGACCGCGTCGTCTCGCTGTTCACGCCCGAGGGCGTCATGCGCTGGCCGCACATCGACAAGGAGTTCGTCGGGCGCGAGGAGATCCGCGCGGGGATCGAGTGGGGCCAGTCGCTCTGGGAGTTCTTCGTGCAGAACGTCCACCCGGGCATCATCCGGCTGGACGGCGACACCGCCACCGGCCGGGCGTACATCGAGGAGTTCGGACGGATGCGTGACGGCAGCTCGCACCTGAACCACGCCTTGTACCACGACCGTTATGAGCGCACTGCCGACGGCTGGAAGTTCGGGGAACGCGTCTACGAGGTCCGTTACCTGGACGCCACCCCGCTCCGCGGCTCGGCGCCGGAGCGCCTCGGCCTCAGCTGACCCGTCCTGCACGCCGTCACGGCGTGCCAAGTCGACACCTTGCGTGCCGAGTCGACATCCGGCGTGCGAATTTCTGAAAGCGGAGGAGAGAAACCATGGCTGAGAACACCGAGATCGTCGTCATCGGCGGCGGTTACGCCGGGGTCATGGCGGCCAACCGCCTGACGCAGCGCGACGACGTGACCGTGACCCTGATCAACGCCCGCCCGGACTTCGTCGAGCGGATCCGACTGCACCAGCTGGCGGGCGGGACGCACTCGGCCGTCAACGACTACCGGAAGATCCTGGGCGAGCGCGTCCGGCTGGTGGTCGGCACCGTGACGCGGATCGACGCGACGGGGCGCGGGGTGGAGCTGGCGAGCGGCGACACGGTCGGCTACGACTACCTGATCTACGCGGTGGGCAGCGGCAGCGCCGTCCCGGGTGTGCCCGGAGCTGCCGAGTTCGCCCACCCGATCGCCACGTTGGAGGAGGCGCAGCGCCTGCGGTCGGTCCTCGACGCCGCTCCCGCCACGGCCCCTGTGACGGTGGTCGGCGCCGGTCCGACCGGCATCGAGACCGCCGCCGAACTGGCGGAGAGGGGCCGCACCGTGACCCTGGTCTGCGGAGGGCCGCTCGGTCCCTATCTGCACCCGAACGGCCGCCGCTCGGTCGCCGGGCGGCTGGCCCGCCTCGGCGTGACCGTGCTGCAGGGACCCGGCACCAAGGTCACGGAGGTGACCGGCGACACCGTGCGCCTCGGCGACGGTCGTGAGCTGTCGAGCGAGGTCACCATCTGGACCGCCGGGTTCGGCGTGCCGGACCTGGCCGCCCGGAGCGGGCTCACCACCGACGCCCTGGGCCGCCTGCTCATCGACGAGACCCTGACGAGCGTCGACGACGAGCGGATCGTCGCCGCCGGGGACTCGGCGGCACCGTCGGACATGCCGTTCCGGATGAGCTGCCAGGCCGCCGGCCCGCTGGGCGCACACGCCGCCGACACGGTGCTCAGCCGTATCGCGAGCGAGCGGCCCGCACCGATCGACCTGGGGTTCGCCGGCCAGTGCATCAGCCTGGGGCGCCGCGCGGGCATCTTCCAGTTCGCCCACAAGGACGACACCGCCAAGCGGCTCCACCTCGGCGGCCGAACAGGCGCGAAGGTGAAGGAGTTTGTGTGCGAGCACACCATCAAGCAGCTGGTGAACGAGGCCCACAAGCCCGGCTCGCACACCTGGGCCAAGGGCGATCAGGGCCGCCGACTGCTGCGGGCCCAGCGCCGCGAGACGGTGGCCACCGCCGGACAGTCCGCCTGAACAACGCACCGGCAGCCGACGTGAGACCGCATGCCGATGGTCCTGGCGCACGGCTCGCCCGTGACCTCTTCTCGCGCTACGAACCGCGCTACGAACCCCGCTACGAACCGCGCTACGAACCGCGTTACCAACCGCGTTACGAACCGCGGTCGTCATCCACCGCGCAAGATCGATTATCGATACACGTACTGGGGGTTCAGTCATGATCCTGATTACCGGGGCCACCGGCGTCGTCGGCCGCGAAACCGTCCGCCTCCTGGTTGAGGGCGGGGCGAAAGTCGCCGCTGTCACCCGCGACCCGCAAGCCGAATTCCCCGCGGGTACACAGCTCGTCCACCCCGCGAAGGTTCCCGCCGTCGACGGCGTGGAGGCCGTCCTGCTCAGCCCGCGTGCCGTCGGATCCGCCGCTGTCGACCTGTTGGCCCGTGCCCGAGAGACGGGCGCGGCAAGGGTGGTCGTGCTGTCCTCCCTGACCGTGCAGTACCCGGCCGGCCACGCACGCTTCCGGGAGCAGTTCCACGCGGTGGAGGACATCGCCAAGGGGAGCGGCCTGGACTGGACGGTCCTGCGCTGCGCCGATTTCGCCGCCAACTCCCTTGCTTGGGCCGGGCAGATCCGGGCGACCGGGACCGTGCGAGGGGCCTACCCGCCCGCGAGGACCTCGACCGTCGACGAGCGTGACATCGCCGCGGTGGCCGCCCTCGCCCTGACCCGTCCGCAGCACAGCGGTCAGACGTATCTGCTCACCGGCGAGCAGTCGCTGAGCCAGCAGGAGAAGGTCGCCGCGCTCGGCGCGGCGCTCGACCGGACACTGTCGTTCGTCGAGGCCGCACCGGACGAGATCCGCCGTGGCATGCTCGCCGCCGGCCTGCCCGACGAGGTACCCGACCGGCTGCTCGGCTCGCTGGCCGACTACGCCCGCGAAGCCGGGCCCACCACCGACACCGTGCGGCGGCTGCTGGGCCGCCCGGCACGCACGTACGCCACCTGGGCGCAGGACCACCGTGCCGCCTTCACCGTGGGAGGACCCCGATGAAACTCACGATCGTGGCCGCCACCGGCGGTGTCGGACGGCACCTGGTCGAGCAGGCGGTGGCCGGCGGGCATGACGTCACCGCCGTGGCCCGCCGCCCCCGTGAACTGCCGGACGGTGTCCGGGCGGTCGCCGTCGACCTCACCCGACCCGACATGCCGACGCTCACCGAGGCGGTGCGTGGCGCCGACGCCGTACTGTCCGCGCTCGGCCCGCGAAACCCGCGCGCGGACGCGGGCATCACCTCGCGTGGCACCCGTGCGATCGTCGCGGCGATGCATGCCGAGCACGTCCGGCGGATCATCGTCGTCAGCGCCGCCCCCGTCGGACCGGTGCCGGTGCCTGGCCGGCCGACGCCGCCCAGGCACGATCCCGGCGACGGCTTCTTCATGCGCCACCTGGGCGTCCCGCTGACCCGGGGGATGTTCGGCCGGCACTACGCCGACCTCGCCGTGACCGAGCAGACCCTGCGCGACAGCGGACTGGAATGGACGGTGTCGCGCCCGCCCAAGCTCACCGACAAGCCCCTGACCGGCAGGTACCGGACCGCGTGGAACCGCAACATCCGGGGCGGGTTCTCCGTGTCACGGGCCGACGTCGCCCACCACATGCTCGCCATGGTGAACCAGCCGGACAGCATCGAGCAGGTCGTCGGAATCGCGAACTGACGCGCACCGGCCACACACACGACCCGGGCGGCGGGTGAGGAGGCGGGCGACGACCCGCGACGGTGACCAACACCGTCAGGAAGATCCATCGGCCGTCCCGCCCGCCCCTTCGCCGCCCGGGTCACCCATCACGAAGGAACGTGATCATGACGAAGTACGCCCGTTTCGCCAGCCTCGTGTTCGCGGGGCTGTTCGCCGGATTCCTCACTTCGGTCCTTGTCCTGGAACTCTCGCTGCGCGGCTTCGACAGCACCGTCTACACCCAGGTCCGGCTGGTCGAACTCGACTCCCTCGACAGACTCGCCCTCGCCACACTCCTGCCGGCGCTGATCGGCACAGCGGTACTGGTCCACCGCACCTACCGAACAAACACCCGATGGTTGACCGTGGCCGCACTTGCCCTCCTGGTCTTCGTCTTCGGCCTCACCCTCATCGTCAACCTGCCCATCAACTCCGACCAGCTCCACTGGAACGCCCAGGCCCCGCCCTCCGACTGGACCGACGTACGGGACCGCTGGCAGATCGCCCACGCTGTCCGGACGACGGCCGCGGTCCTCGCCTTCGTGTTCCTCGCCCTCGCAGCGCAGTTGCCTTGTACACGCCGTTCGAGCTCGCCGAACACCTCGGTGCGGAGGGGTCGGCTGCGCGTATGAGGTGAGGGAGTCCAACGTCAGTGTGCGAGACCAGGGTTGGACTCCCTCGCGACCACGAGACCCGCACTGCGAGGCCCCCGCGTGCCGAAGCGACGTGTAGGAGTTCGCGGCGGCCGGGCGGCGATGGCACATACGTACATGGATTACGTACTCCTACCGATGTGTCCCTGACATCTGTGCCGTTTCCTTGCGTGCATGACGACACGGGGCGTGAAAGCGCAGATGCCGAAGAACGTCAAGATGGCTTTGGCGGGGGTATGGGTCCAGGCCGTGCTGAGCCTGGTGGCGGGATTCCTGTTGCTCGCCGTGGTGGACGACGCGGTGGACCACGGTCAGGAAGACGGGGCCGGGCTGCTCCGGTTCGTGGCGGTGCTGACGCTGCTGATCGCGGGGGCGCTCCTGCTGTGCGGCGTTTTCGCGGGCACGCGGGCGAACGGGATACGGGTCACGATCATCGCCATCGAGGTGCTGAGCCTGGTCAGCGGTTTGGTGGGCCTGCTGAACGGGGGCGGCATCTCGATCGCGGGCATCCTCCTCGCCCTTGTCGTGCTGCGGGGTGCCTGCTCCGCGGAAGCCAGGAACTGGTTCGATCAGTGAGGTGCGTGCCCAAGCGCGTACCCGGGCCGAAACACTCCGTCGTGCCCGTCGTCGCGGCCCTCGCCGTGGCCGTCCTGTTCACCGGGGGTTGTTCGAGCGCCCGCGGCACCTCCCTTTCCGGTGATCCGTCCGAGAGCGCGACGGGGGCGTCCGAGTCGCCGAGCCCTTCGCCGACCCCGTCGATCACTCCCCCCTATCCGACCGGGGCGTCCGGTTGCCACGACAACAAGGGGTGGACGGCCGAGGAGTCCAGGGACTGGGTCGGGCGCTTCGTCGACACACCCAAGGAGAACTACGGGGGCGACGGGCTGAGGGTTGTCAGTCTGCCGGGGTACAACGGGCCGCTCTGCCGGAAGATCACCGTGCAGGTCGAGTTCTGGAAACTGGTGTACGGAGTCGCGAACGGCGTCGATGGGAAACGCCTCTCGAACGGGGTGCGGCCCGCCTACTACTTCGACATCCAGCGGGTGAAACGCGTCGAACTCCATGTGGACGCGGGCGTCGAGCGGAAGATCGCCCTGCCCAAGTCCCTCTACGCGACGGACCGCAGTCCCTGCGTGGGCGCCCTCATCTCGGTCACCGTGGGCAAGCCGCTGACAAGCAGGGAACTGCCCGAGGAGGTCGAGGTCGGCGGCCAGAAGGACGCCTGGGATCGCGCCATTGTGGACTTCCGGTCGCAGCGGGTCGCCGACCACGAACTGTCCGAGCCCTCGGCGCCGCAGGTGTGCAGCCCGGACGGCAAGCCCACCGCCGACCCGGCCGACGTACCCGCACCGGGCTCCCAGCCGACGGACCTTCTCCCGACCAGCCTCTACCCGACCGAGCTCCACCCGACGCCCGAATTCAGCCTCGACATCGACGACGTCTTCCGCTCTCCCACGTCCTGAGCCCTCCGCGCATCCGGGAGCGCACCGACCTCCTGGATTCTTGACCGCTTTCTCTTCACCACGTCAACGGGCCCTGCCACAAGGCAAGTTCGGCTGGGCCGTCCGACCTCACCCTGGGGAAAATCACATGCGTATGCACACCACGGCCACCGTCCTTTCCGGCGCCCTCATACTCTCGGCGCTCGTTCTTCCGGGCGCCGCTCATGGAGCGGAGCGCCCTGGGACGGCTACGGATCTCAGAGCCTTCGCCGCGCAGAGCGGCCTGCGGAAGGACCCGGTGGGCGGCACCACCTTCAAGGACGGAGTCGTCAACAAGGGCAAGGACATCGTTCTCGGCGTGACGGGCAAGAAGGCCGTTCCCGTCACGTTCACCGCCTTCGACGAGGAAGGCCTGGCCCTCACCATGGCGTTCCTGTGGCAGGGCACCGACAGTTCGAGCACGGACACCATCACCGGCGCCCTGGGGACGGACGACAACCCCGTCTGCACGGAGACCACGGTCGAGGGCGGCTACAGCTACAGCTGCAAGACGGTCTTCACCATCGACCCCGCGGTCGACTTCAAGGACGGCAACGGCGTCGCGGGGCCCTGGAAGCTCTTCCTGGGTGCCTACGACCTCTACGCGAGCGCCAGTGCCGACGACGACGTCGCCAAGGCCAGCATCAAGCGTGCCGCCAAGCTGACCGTCAACGCCTCCCCGGAGCCGGTGAAGAAGGGCAAGACCATCACGGTCACCGGCAAGCTGACGCGCGCCGACTGGTCCACGGGCAAGACCAACGGATATGCGACCCAGCCGGTGAAGCTGCAGTTCCGCAAGAAGGGCAGCAGCACCTACACCACCCTCAAGACGGTCAAGACCAGCCGCACCGGCGCCCTGAGCACCACCACCAAGGCCGGTGTCGACGGCGACTACCGCTTCGTCTTCGCCGGCACCGCCACGACCGGCGCCGCGACGGCGACCGGCGACTTCGTCGACGTCAAGTAGGCGGCTGCCCGGCCCGGTCCGGACCGTGGCGGCCGGACCGGGCTCAGTCCTGTTCCGCGCGGGTGTCCCCGAAGCGGCTCCCGGTGCGGCGGCGGGCCATCAGCGTGGCCAGGGCGGTACGTGAGGAGACCCCGGTCTTGCGGAAGGCGCGGGAGACATGGGTGTCGACGGTACGCCGGCTGACGTAGAGCCGGTCCGCGATGGCCTGGCTGGTGAGCCCCTGCGCCACCAGCTCGGCTATCTCCAGCTCGCGGGCGGTCAGGGCGGCCAGCCGCTGGGTGAGTTCGGCGCGCTCCGGGGAATCGTACGGAGCCTCGGAGCCGCCACCGGGCGGACGGGTGGCGTCGGCGAGGCCGACCAGCATTCCGCTGCCGCCCGTCTCGGCGAGCCGGCGCCCCCTGAGCCAGGCGTGCGTGCCGCCCCGGCCATGGCCCGCTGCCGCTTCCAGCGGGGCGCCGAGCAGCAGGGAGTGGGCCTCCCAGAAGACCGCGCCGCAGCGGGCGCTCTCCGCCGCGGCCTCCGCGAACAGGTCCGCCGCCGCTGCCGTGTCCCCCTGCGCCAGCGGCAGATGGGCGGTGCTGCGCAGCGCGGACGCCCGCTGCATCGGCAGCCCCAGTTGTTCCGCCTCCTTGCGCGCCCGCTCGGCCCAGCCGCGGGCCTCCTCGGGCCTGCCCGTCACCAGTGCGGACGTGACCAGGATCTCCAGGTAGAGCGGCCGCATCGAGGGCTGGATCCGCTGCAGTTCGGGGCCGCCCGCCCGGAGCATCGCGTCCCGGGCCCGGACCGGATCGCCGGCCATGAGCGCGGCCCAGCCGAAGATGCACCAGGCCGTGGAGGCCCACCAGTCGACCCCGGTACCGGCCGCCGCCACCGCCTCCTCGGCTACGGCGAGAGGGCGGGGATCGCCCGGCGGGCAGGCGGCGACGAGGGCCGCGGCCTTGCTCGCCAGGACGAACGCGAGCAACTGGTCGCTGCCGATCCCGCGGGCGATGTCCTCGGCCTGGTCGGCGAGTTCCAGCGCCGAGGAGATCCGGCAGGTCTGGACCCGGACATGGGACAGGCACAGCAGCAGATGGGGCACGACATAGAGCTGGCCGCTGCGGCGGGCGATGTCGAGGCCGCGCTCCGCGTGCCGCTCCGCGTCCGGGTAGTGCTCCAGGAACGCCTCCGCCCAGCCGAGCCGGGCCAGTGGTTCGCACAGCGCGGTGAGATCGTTGTCGGGCAGGGAGTCGACCAGGGCGGCGGCCTCCCGGGCGAATCCGTGCGCCGCGGTCATGTTGCCCTCGTACGCCTCTCCCAGGGCGGCGACGGCGAGGACGCCCGCCTCCTTGACCTCGTCCCCCAGGGACCGGGCCGCCGCGAGCGCCACCTCGACCTCGGTGCGCACCTGGGCGTACGAGGTGCCGCTGTCCTGGGGCGCGGCCGAGCCCAGCTCCAGACCGAGCCGGACGACGTCGGCCGGGGCGGGGCCGCGGGCCAGCTCGCGGCGTAACAGCGCGACCGCCTCGGTGCAGCGCCCCAGATGACGCTCCACCAGCGCGCACAGGACGACCGCGCGCACTCTGAGGCGGTCCTGGTTCTCGCCGAGACCCTGGTTCTCGTCGGTGGCCGGGCCACCGGGTGACAGCCGCGGGGTGGCGATCAGCTCCTGGAGCAGATCGCGGCTCTCGCGCAGGCCACCGCACGCGGCCAGGGCGCGGGCCCGCCTCAGGACCAACTCACGCCGCCTGGTGGTGTGTTCGGGAGTGTGCGGAAGATGGCGGAGTGCCACATCGAGCCAGTGGGCGCAGCTCGCCGGGGCCGTTCGGGCGGTTCGCGCGGCGGCCTCTTCGAGCACGGCCACCGCTGCCGGGTCCCAGGCGGTCAGTGACTGTTCCACATGGTGGGCCCGCTCGGCGGCGGAGGCACCCGCGCGGGCCAGTTCCTGCGCGGCGAGCCGGTGGATCTCGACGCGCCTCAAGAGGGGCGTGCTTTCGTGGACGAGGGTTCGCACGACCGGATGCCGCAGGGTCAGCAGGCCCTGGGGGGCGGAGCGCAGCAGGTCGCGTCGGGTGAGGGCGTGGACATCGGCGGTGAACGCGGTGCCGGAGCGGCCGGTCACCCGGCTCACCATCGCCGGGGTGGCGTGCTCGCCCAGTACCGCCACGGCGTCGACGATGCCGCGCCGGGAGGGGGCGAGCACGGTCAGTTCGTCCAGCAGCAGGGTGCCGAGGCCGGGCGGCGCCGAGGACTCGGGTGTCGTACCCCCGCGGTGGGCCTGAAGGAGGGTCAGGAAGTAGAACGGGTTGCCCTCGCTCGCGGCGTACAGCGCGGCGGTCTCGGCGGGCGGCATGCCGGGGCCGGCCAGTTCGGCGCAGTCGCGTGCGCTCAGCGGTCTCAGACCGAGTCTGACGACCGTGCCGGTGTCGAGTTCCCGGGTGAGCCTGGCGGCGAGGGACTCGGGACTCTGGCGGTCACGGCGTGTCACGGCCAGGACGACGGGGGCGTGCACGGGATGGCGTACGAGATGGTCCAGCAACTCCAGTGACGCCGGGTCCGCCCAGTGCAGGTCGTCGAGGGCCAGCAGCAGCCCGGACGGGGCGGCGAGCCGGGCGAGCAGGGCAGCCGTGGACCGGTGCAGTCCGAAACGGTCGACCGCGCCGCTCCGATGGAGAAGGGGCGCCACCGGGTCGGTCTCCTGGAAGCCGTCCAGGGCGTCCAGGGCGTTCGGGTCGAGGTGGGCGAGCGCGTCGGTGAACACCTGGAACGGCACCTGCCGCTCGTACTCCGTGGCTCTGCCGCGCAGCACCGTCATTCCGCGTCGGCGCGCCCGCGCGCAGACCTCGCCGAGCAGCCGGCTCTTGCCGATGCCGGCCTCACCGGTGATGTCGACGAGCCGGCAACGGCCGCTGTCACGGAACTCCTCGCCCCGTGCCGTGCCGCGCGCGCCGTCTGCCGCACGGTCGAGCAGCGCGTCGAACCGGGCCAGTTCGACGGAGCGGCCCAGCAACGGAACTCCGTTCCCGTTCGCCCCAACTACCCCGTCCGCCCCCACAGTTGCCCCCCTGTCTTTACATTCCCCTCACATATCATTCTCTCCTGTTGATCGTCGTAACCGCCGCGTCGGTGAACCGGGACGGACGGATCTCACACCGCAGCACCACGGGAACCGGGGTGCGGGCAGAGGGAGTTACTCGGACTCCTCTTGCGGAAGGGTGTGACTGTTGATCGCGTCGGCGATGGCGTGGGCGGTGCGGACGAAGGACTCCGCCTGTTGGGCCGTCAGGTTGCGGGCGGAGGTCTCTTCCAGGGTTCGCCACATGGCTGCGAGGGGTTCGCGCATGGCGCGGCCCTTGTCGGTGAGGTGGACGACCATGACGCGTCGGTCGTGTTGGGCCGGTTCGCGGAGGAGCAGGCCGGCGTCCTGCATGCGGCGCAGGGACTTGGAGACGGTGGAGTGGTCGAGGCCGACGCTTTCGAGGAGTTCGGACTGGGTCTGGCCGTCCCGGTCGAGGAGGTGCATCAGCAGCAGTTCCTGTCCAAGATGCAGGTCCATCTCGCGGAGCATGGCGGCGGCACGGGCCCGGTGGGCGCGGGCGAGCTGGAAGATCGCGTAGCTCATCGGCCCTTCGCCGGCTGTGGTGGGGGTGTTGGGTGTGGGGTCGTTCATGGTTCGGTTCCTCGGGCGGTGTGGGTGGGGTAGTCGGTGCAGCCGACTGCTCCGCCGCCGTAGAGGGTCGCCGGGTCGGGGGTGTTCAGCGGCGCGTCAGAGCGTAGTGGCTCGACCAGGTCGGGGTTGGCGAGCGAGAGCGCGAGGGCATCGACGGGGACGAGGCAGGCCGTGCCGTGGGCGATGTCCTTCGGTGGGGTGATGAGCGGGTGGGGTGACCGGGAAAGGCGGCCGGGCTCGGCGGAAGGCGTGGCGGTCGTGATCGGTCGAGGGTGAGGACGAGTTCGCCCCGGACAGCCCGGCGTCGCTGACCTGCTGACCTGCTGACCTGCTGGGCGGTCGCGGTCTGATCGAGCGGGTGAGTGATGACGGTGGGGACGGCCTTGCCGGACGCGGCGTCCTGGGCCCGCGCTGCCAGGTCGGCGGCGGAGCGTTTCCGGGGACTGCCGGAGGCGGAACGCAGCCGAGTGGGGGCGGGGCGCGGAGCCGAATCGGGGTGCCTGTCGGTCTGCGCCGAGGGTCTGGCGCTGGAGCCGCTCGGGGAGGCCGGCCTCCCCGGGGTGGGCGGGTGTCGGATACGCGTCGGCTCGGGGCGGCCGACGGGTTGTTGCCGGCACGCCACCGATGCATTTGTTGTGACGTACATCACATTTGCGACCTGTCACGTGCGGTGCGGGTCGCTTGTCCCATGGGCGTCACCGGCACCGAAGCCGGTGCCCGACCTTGGGAGATCCGATGAACAACGGCCACCGCATCGTCGTCCTCGGCGCCGGCTACACGGGCTTGTTCTGTGCCATCCGGCTGGCCCACCGCACCCGCCGGACCGGCGTGAAGATCACCCTGGTCAACCCCTCCGGCCGGTTCGTCGAGCGGCTGCGGATGCACCAGATCGCCGCCGGGCAGGAGCTCGCCGACCACCGGATCCCCGACCTCCTCACCGGCACGGGCGTCACGTTCGTCCAGGGCGCCGCCACCGCCATCGACCCCGAGGCCCGGCAGATCACCGTCGACGACGCCGAGACCCTCGGGTACGACACGCTCGTCTACGCACTGGGCAGCTCGACCGACACCGGAAAGGTCCCCGGCGCCGACACCCACGCGTTCACCCTCAACAACCCGGAGATCGCCGGTCGGTTCGCCACGCGCCTCACCGAGGTCGCCGCGTCCGGCGGCACGGTCACCGTCTGCGGCGGCGGCCTGACCGGCGTCGAGGCGGCCACCGAGATCGCCGAGAGCCACCCCGGCCTGGACGTCACGCTGATCAGCCTGGACGAGCCCGGCGGCATGATGGGTGCCAAGGCCCGCGCCTACCTCTACGGCGCGCTGGACCGCCTCGGCGTCACTCTTGAGACCGGCGCCCGCGTCACCAAGGTGCTGCCCGACGCCGTCGAACTGGCCGACGGCCGGCTCGTCCGCTCCGACGCCTGCCTGTGGACCACCGGCGTCAAGGTGTCGCCGCTCGCCGCCGACGCCGGGATCGCCACCGACGACCGCGGCCTCATCCTGGTCGACGCCACCCTGCGTTCGGTCTCCCACCCGGAGATCCACGCCATCGGCGACGCCGCCGCCGTCCGGCTGGCCTGGGGGCAGATCCACGGCACCTGCCAGAGTGGCCTGCCCACCGCCCAGTACACCGCCGACACCATCGCGCGACTCGTGCGCGGCAAGGCCGTCAAGCCCTTCCGCTTCGGCTACTTCCACCAGCCGGTCAGCCTCGGCCGCCGTGACGCCGTCATCCAGTTCACCAAGGCCGACGAAACCCCCCGCCGTATGCACCTCACCGGCCGGAGCGCCGTCGCGTACAAGGAGATGGTCAGCGGCAGCCCGCTCACGACCTACCGATTGAGCAAGCGCATGAACGTCACCACCATCGTCTCCAAGGGCGGCCGGGCCACCCGCAAGCCCGTGGCATGACGGGCGCATCGGCTGCCGGCGCCATGATCCCGGGCCTTGCCGCCCTGGTTACGGCGCTGGCAGCATGAGCCGATGGTCGACGCCAGGGACGAGCAGGACCCGTACATCGAACACCGCAGGCTGCTGTTCGCCACCGCCTACCGCATGCTGGGCAGCGTCACCGACGCGGAGGACGTCCTCCAGGACACCTGGCTGAGCTGGAGCACAGCGGACCGCGACACGGTCCGCCACCCCAAGGCCTACCTGGTGCGCACGGTCACCAACCTCTCACTGAACCGCCTCACCTCCGCGCGGGCGACCCGCGAGACCTACGTCGGGCCATGGCTCCCCGAGCCCCTGCTGACCTCCCCCGACATCGCCGCGGAGTCGGAACTGGCCGACAGCGTCTCCACCGCGATGCTCGTCGTCCTGGAAACCCTCAGCCCCGTCGAACGCGCCGTCTTCCTGCTCCGCGAGGTCTTCGGCTACTCGCACGCCGAGATCGCCGAGACCCTCGAACGTCCCGAGCCGACGGTCCGTCAGATCGCCCACCGCGCACGGGAACACGTCCAGGCCCGCCGCCCCCGCTTCGACGCCGACCGGACCCGGCGCCGCCAGGTCACCGCCCAGTTCCTGGCGGCCTGCTCGGGCGGTGACCTGAACGCCGTCATGGAGCTGCTCGCCCCCGATGTCACCGCCTGGTCCGACGGCGGCGGCAAGGTCACCGCAGCCCGCCGCCCCCTCCACGGCACCGACCGTGTCGCGCGCTGGCTCGTGGGCTTCCTGGCCAAGCCCGAACTGGCCACCCTGACCATGGAACCGGCCGTCATCAACGGCGAGCTCGGCGTCCTGGCCACCCTCGGCGGACACACGGTCGGCGCCCTCTCGTTCGACCTCGTCGACGGCCGCATCCAGAACCTGCGCTTCCAGGTCAACCCCGAAAAGCTCAGCGGCCTGACCCCCGACAACAGCTTGGCGCTGCCCTGAGGCGTCGAGCCCGGAAGCACTTCCGGTGGGACCGGTGGGTTCGGTGCGCGGCCGGTGAGGTGCTGGTCAGCCGAGCGGGTTGGCGGTGTCGCGCAGGGTGGCCAGGGCCGGGGCGTACATGCGGGCCTTGATGGTGCCGAGTGTGTCGCCGGCCTTGGCCACCTGGGCCTGGGCGATCTCGACTGCGGTGGAGCGCACCGCGTCCTCGGTGACCGACTGGTCGACGATGCCGGCCGCCGCGGCGTCGGAACCGCCGTAGCGGTGGGCGGTGACCATGGCCTTGTGGGCGGTCTGTGGCGCCAGGCGTGACTGGATGAGGGCGGCCATGCCGGGGGTGAAGGGGATGTCGATGTCCGCTTCGGGCAGGCACCAGTAGCCGCGGTCGGCGCGCATCACGCGGAAGTCGTGGGCGAGGGAGAACATCGCGCCGGCGGCGAAGGTGTGCCCCTGGAGCGCGGCCACCGTGATGACCGGCAGCGACAGCATCCGCGCGAACAGCTCATGGACCGAGACGACGTAGTCGTGGTACTGGTCGGAGTGGGCGAACAGCCAGTCCAGGTCGAGCCCGTTGGAGTAGAACTTGCCGGTCGCGGCGGTGACCAGGGCGCGGGGGCCCTCCGCCTTCTCCACCTCGTCGAGCGCGGCACTGACGGCGGTGAGCCAGTCGGGGTGGAAACGGTTCTCTCCGTCTCCCAGGTCGAGGACGAAGACGTTGTCGTGGCGGTCGAGCGAGGGCATGGAGACTCCTTCGAGCTGAGCTGACTGGTTCAAGTCGCTGCGGGTGCGAGGGACTGCGGGTCTGCGGGTCACGGACCGGGCCCTGATTCGGTGTTGGGGCGGTCGCGCGGGGCGTGGCGGAGCAGGTCGTCGATCCCGGTGGCGGCTGCCTCGATGGGAGCGGTGCTCTGCTCGGTCCGGCACATGATCACCTCGCCTTCGACCGCGCCTTCGACCGCGGCGACGATCAAGCCCCCCAGCCGACGGCTGCGTTCCTCGGTCAGGCCGTGCCGGACGAACAGGACCGCGAGGGACTCCTGCCGGCGGGCGAAGACAGCGGCTGCCGAGAGCGATCGGCCAGCCGACCCGGAAGCCGCTCGCCACGAGCCGGTAGCACCACAGGGCGAAGGACACGTCGACGGCCTCCACCGGTCGTCGATGAGCTGCGTCCGCCCGCCGGGGACGTGTTGGTGGACCGGGCCCCGAGGCGCTCCGCTGTGTGCGAGCACGCGGTCGATGCCGGTCGTGTGCGCCCCGTACTCGCGCAGCGGGGAGGCAGTGCCGAGGATCGTCCGGTCACGGCTGTCACTCCTGCGCGGGCTCATCCGCCCACCACCCTTCCGACGGCGGTGTGGCCCGCCGGGCGAGCTACCTGTCAGTAACTTATGGGGTGTGGCACAGAACAGGCAAGGGGAGATCAGGTGGCGGCCCGGTCCTCCGGGAGGTTCGGGCCCGACAACACCGTGGCGATGCGGTTCAGGAGGTCTACCGCTTACTGACGGTCGTGGGAGTACTCGATCCGACGGCGCCGACGACGACGGCCATGGCGAACCGGCGGCGGGGACGGACTCGCGACCCGGACGCCGTCGCGGCCTCCCGTCACACGCGGCCCTCCGGGCGCGGTGGCCGGCCCTCGGCGTCGATGGTGGCGCGGCCGGTGGCCGCGAGGAGCGTGAGCAGCGCGAGTACGGTCAGCAGGGCGATGACCAGCAGCAGGACGCTCGGAGTCGTCGGGCGGTTCCAGAGCGCGAACAGCAGGGCCACGATCAGCAGGGCCGTCAGGGCGATCCACCTTCGGTGGGCCTCGGCCCAGATCCCCACCCGGCCGGTGCGGGCCTCATGGGCGTACGCCCACCGCGCCGCGGAGTCGGCGGCGCGCTCGGAGGTGCCCCGGACGGCGCGCGGCAGCTTTCCCGGGCCGATCAGATAGGCGCCCAGCGCGATGACCACACCGAGCACCATCGTCGTGCGCAGGCCGGCCCTCAGGAAGCGCAGCAGGGTGTCGAAGACGGCTGCCGCGGCGGCCTCCGACAGCACCTGGGGCGGGAGACGATCCAGGTAGTAGCGGCGGGCGACGACCAGGGCGACGGTCACGACCAGGCAGGCGAAGGCCACGCCGAGAGCCGTACGGGCCAGGGCCCGGCGGCGCCGCCGGGCCAGCAGTACGCCGGCCGTACCGATCACCACGAGCAGCGCGGGCAACCAGTTCCCGAGCACGTCCAGCAGACGGACACCCTTGCGGATCTTCTCCAGTTGGTCGGACCGGAGAAGCACCATCTGCTGGTCGACCTCGGGGATCCTGGCGGCCGGTGACAAGCCGGCCTTGACGAGCGACCGCCTGACCTGGTCGACGGCTTCGCCGACATCGAGGGTGACCGTCCCGTTGTCCACCCCCACCGCACCCCGGCCCTCGCCCGTGAGCGCGTGCACGACCCCGGCGTGGGCGGCCCGGTTGGCGTCCGTCCAGATCCGCTCGAAGCGGTCGTCGCGCACGAAACGGGTGGCCACCTTCTCGACCGTGTCGGCGACCGCCGAGTCGAGTTGCGGGCCCAGACCCTCCACGGCCTGTGCCGCGCGGGGCGGCAGCCCCTGCGACCGCAGCCAGGCGGCGATGTCCGCGGCGGCCCGGGTGCCGTCCGCCCGCGCTTCGGCGGCTCGGGTGATACGCCTGACCGCCGCTTCCTCCATCGCCGGATGCGAGGCCAGCGGCGCGACCGTTTCCACGTACCGGTCGGTGTCCAGCGCGATGTCGTGCACCCACACGGTGAGCAGGGCGACCGGCACCAGGACGCAGGTGAGCACGAGGAGCACCGCCGAGGAGGCCTTCCGCGTGACCCGCACTGGGGCCGAGCCGTGCCCGCGACTGCTCCCCGCCGTGTCACCCGCCTCCGCCTCCGGGGCGGCAGCGGGCTCGGACGGCTCGTGCGGGCTGGCGGCCATGCGGACTCCAAGACGTCTGGTGCGAGTGCCTCCCTCCATTTCCGCCGCTCCACGGCAGGACGGCCCGCCCGGGTGGGCCGTACGGGCCAGAGTCCGCAGTGCCCGTGTCGGCGTCGAGGAGCATCCCTCGCCGGCCTGTACCAGGAGGCCACCGGCGTGATCACGCGGCAGGCGGGGCTGCGGCTGCCCACCGTGGCGTACGTCGGGTGGTTCGGGCCGCGCGGTCTCGCGTCCGTCGTGGCCCTCGCCGCGCGGTACGGCCGCAAGCTCGGGAGGACCGCGGCGACCACGCCCGGCCCGCGCGAGGACGCACCCGTACCGGCGCGCCCCCGGGAAGCGTGGGCCCGGTACCCCGGACAGGCCCGGGCGGTGAGGAGGCGGGGAAGCCGGCGGGGCGCCCGCGTCGAGGTCAGGAGGCCAGGACCTTCTGCTTGGCGTGCTGGAACTCCGTCTCGGTGAGGACACCCTTGCTCTTGAGCTCCGAGAGCTTGGTCAGCTCGTCCGCCGGCCCGCTGCTGCCCGCGTGTCCCTGGAAGTACGCGTCGAGCGACTCCTGGCGTGCCCTGGCGGCCTGGTGCTCCCGCTTGCCCATGTCACGCCCCCGGGCGACGAGATACACGAAGATTCCGAGGAACGGCATGATGATCACGAAGAAGGTCCACCCGGTCTTCCCCCAGCCGCTCAGCGAGTCGTCGCGGAAGACGTCGCCGATGACGCGGAACAGCAGGGTGATCCACAGGATCCACAGGAAGATCCACATCATCGTCCAGAACGCTCCCAGCAGCGGATAGTCGTATGCCAGGTTCAGGTTGTCGCTCATGGTCGTCCTCCTGCCCGTGCCGTGCCTCGCGGCGCGGCAGTCGTCTTCGGCCCCTGCACGCGCTACGCGTTCAGGGCACGGACCCGGCCGGTGTGTACGGCGTCGGTGAGTGCTTGGTGGTCGTGTTCGTTCTGGTCGGCGTAGCGTTCGGCGAAGACGGCGAGCGCGCGGTCGAACACGTCGCCGCCGCCCAGGTAGGCGCCGATGGCGACGCGGTCCCCGGATCTGGCGTGGGCACGGGCGAGAGTGGCGCCGCAGAGTTCACCGAAGGCGCGCATGTCCTTGGGGGTCATGAGCTGGGGTGCGGCGATGCCTTTCCAGTCCCGCAACTGACGTACGTAGAAGTCGCGTTGCCGTCCGTCGATCCCGGTGACGCGTGCCCAGCCCAGGCAGATGTCGCTCGCGGCCTGCATGAGACGCTGCCCCGCGACGACCCGATGGCCCTGGTTGTCGTAGGCGCTCGCCCCGGCGAACGGGGCCAGCACGGACCGGTCGGCCTCCTTGGCCTGGAGCAGCAGCGGATCCTCGTCGTCCCTGCCGAGCAGCAGGATGATCCAGCACCGGGTGCCGACGCTGCCGACCCCGACCACCTTGCGGGCCATGTCGACGACCCGGTACTGCCGCAGCAGATGGCGGCGGTCGGACTCCAGACTGCGTCCGTAGCGCTCGATCAGCTCGCGCAACTGCTCCTCCAGGGCGTCGCGTTCGACGTCCGGCAGCAGATCCTGGAGCGGCACGATCAGGGGAGGGTCGGCGGCGATCCTGCGGTGGCCGTCGACCACCCGCGTGAGCTTCCCGAACGCCTGGAGACTGTCGCGGCCACGCGCCTTGGCCATGGCCCGCCGGGCACGCTCGCGGGCCCGCGCCCCCACCTTCCCGCCCGCCAGCTCCCACAGCACTTCCGTGTCGGCCTTGGCGTACCAGACGGCGAGGTGGCCCAGGCCGGCGAAGTGACGCATCCGCTCGCGGTAGGACCGTACGGCGGTCCGTACGACAGAGGCCCGTTCGGCGTCCGTGTAGCCGTTCTCGCGTCCGGCGATGGCCAGGCTGGCCGCCAGCCTCTTGACGTCCCACTCCCAGGGGCCTGGCAGGGTCTCGTCGAAGTCGTTGATGTCGAACATCAGGTGCCGTTCGGGCGAGGCGAGCAGCCGGAAGTTCAGCAGATGCGCGTCACCGCACAGTTGCGCGGTGAATCCCGAGCGGGGCGTGTCGGCCAGGTCGCCGGCCATCACGGCGGCGGCACCCCGGTAGAAGCGGAAGGGGGACTCCAGCATCCGGCCGTAGCGGATGGGCACGAGTTCCGGCAGCCGGGCGGCCGACTGGGCCTCTATGACGTCGACCGGGTCGGGTCGCTTCGCCGACTGCCGGTACTCCGCGTGAGCCGAGCGCGGCGCGTCCGCCCGGGCGGCCCGGCCCAGCGCCGCCCGCTCCTTCGGATGCCCTCCGCCGGCCTGGTCGGCCATGACGCCACCTCCTGGACGGAGCCGGCCCCGGGGAGACCTCTGGCCCCGGTCCGGGCCCGTTTTCGGCCCTCCCACCGTTCCACACCCCGCATCGGGCGGCATCTCGAAGTGCGCGGCGCACTTCGCGGGACCAGATTGGAAGTAACCCGACCGGCCCGACGAAGCATGTGCGGTCGGGTGGGCCGTACGACACGAAGGAGCCTGTGATGGCCAGTCATGCGAGTGGGAGCCGCCCGGGTGCGGCCGTACGGAGCCCGGCGAGGAGCGGTACCGGGATCGGCAGCGGCTGGTTGGTCTTCGCGGGTGTCCTGATGATCTTCGGTGGTCTGATGACGCTTCTCGCGGGCATCGCCGCCATCGCCGAAGACGACGTGTTCGTCACCACCCGCAACTACGTGTACGAGTTCGACATCACCGGGTGGGGCTGGATCCATCTGGTGATGGGCGTGGTCATCACTCTCGCAGGTGCCGCCCTGTTCCAGGGCGCCACCTGGGCCAGGGCCGTCGGCGTGGGGCTCGCCGGTCTGGCCATGCTCGCGAACTTCCTCTGGATCCCGTACGCGCCGCTCTGGGCCGTCGTCCTGATCGCGCTCAACGGCTTCGTGATCTGGGCGCTGTGCACCGCTCCCAGCCCGTCGGAGCGATGAGGCGAGGACGGCTCGGTACCGGCCGTCCCGCGGCTACGGCTACGGCTCCGTCGAACGGGGCAGGGTCCCCGGGATCCGGTGGGTGAGGAGCACGAGGAGAGCGGTCCACCCCGGGCTCACGCACGCCTCGTCGAGGGCCGTCGCGGAACTCTCGGCAGGGGCCTGCCGGGGGTGCCGTGCGCGCATCGTCCCAGTGGCCCCGCAGGGCGGACCGGGACCCGCCGGGGAGTCAACCGGCTGGTGGACTCCCCGGCGGGCGCGTCAGCGGTGGGCGAACTGGAGCCGTGTCGGCTGCACGGCGTCCGGGCGCAGCGCGATCCCGTTGACGGTCAGTTGCTGGCCGTAGATGTCGGTGAGCCTGATCGAGCCGCCGCAGCCAGTGCCGTTGGGGGAGAGGAAGTAGTTGTAGCCGGTGCGGGCGAGTTTGCGCCAGCCGTTGCCGGAGCGGACCTCCAGGCGGGCGAGCGGGTTGCGGTGGCCCAGTGCCTGGATGCCGCACCAGTAGCGGCTGGAGCCGTTCTTGTAGCGGATCGAGACCTTGCCCGCCGTGCTGGGGCTCACCAGGCTCCAGGTGATCGAGGTCCGGCCGGTCGAGACGGGGACCAGTTTGGCGAAGGCCTGTTCGCTGAGGTCGAGTTGCCGGGGTGCGCAGGGCAACGGGCACTCGTTGGTGATCCTGACCGTGACGGATTTGCCGTTCGACGCGCTGACGCGTACGTACGCCCCGCAGGCCTTCGACGTCTCGTAGTCGGTGGTGTTCATGGCCGCGATCATCATGTTGGCGCTCGGGCCGTACGAGCAGGCGCCGTCCCCCACCCCGGCCCTGTAGACGGTGGCGACCCCCTTGTAGGTGACCTTGGGCCGGATCCGTCCGGCCAGCGGCGCCGTGGGCGCCGCCTTCTTCGGGGCCGGAGTCGTCTGGGCCGCGGCGGCGGGCGGGGCGGCGACCTGCGTGGCCTCGGCCCTGCTGCCGGGTTGCACGGCCACGATCAGCCAGACAAGAAGTCCCGTGACGGCCAACGCCGCGGTGGTGCCCATCATCAGTCCGCGCCGGTTCCTGCGGTGCCGCGCGGTCTGCCTGGTTTCGTGCATGTCGATCCGTTCGCGAGAGGGTGTTGCGCTCCTGGGTCGCCACAGGAGGCGGAAAGGTTGCCGCCGTTGTGGCCCGGGGATCTTCGCGGCCGGCCCCGGTGGCTCAGTACGCGAACACTCGCCCCGTCGGCAGCCCGGGGCTGACGAGGCCGCTCTCGTAGGCGATCGTGACCAGGTGGGCGCGGGAGGAGGCGCCGAGCTTTCGCAGGATCCGGTTCACATGGGACTTGACGGTGAGCGGGCTGATGCCGAGGAGCTGTGCCAGCGTCCTGTTGTCCGGCTGGGTGGCGATCAGGGCGAGGACCTGGCGCTCCCTCGTGGAGAGTTCGCCCAGCACCGGACTCGGCCGGGTGGCGGGGATCCTCGTGGTGGTGGACGGCGAGGAGATGACGGTTCCGCCCTGACCTATCAGGGCGAGTGCCGCCACGAAGGGGGCCGTCTCGATGCGGGGGTCAAGGATGCCGGTGACTCCGACTCGCAGAAGCGGGCCGGTCTCCTCGGCGGGGATGTCACCGATGACGGCGACGGGGTTGTGGGTGGCGGCGCGGCGCAGGGACAGCAGTGTCGTGGTCCCGGGGGAGGGCGTCAGGGCCGCGGCGTCGACGAGGAGGATGTCGGGCCTCAGGGAAGGGAGTTGGGCCAGAGCGTGGGTGAGGTCGGGGATCTTGGCCTGGACGGTCAGGAGGGCGGAGTCCTCAATGACGCGTGCGTAGGCGTCGCGCGTGAGGGCGGCGCCGGCCGTCAGGAGTACCCGGTGCATCGTTCGTCCTTGGGTCGCCGTGGGGAGGGTGGGGATCCGGTCGGCCGGGGCGCCGCTCGGGCGGGTGGGAGCGCGGCGGGGGTGACACCACGGGCCCGCCCGATGGACTCGCCGGACTCAGGAGACCGACTGGGGTTCTTTCTGATTCAGGTTCAGGTTCTGGTTCTGGTCCGTCGACGGGGCCTTCTGGAGGCTGATGCCTTCGATGTCGAGGTCGGGCAGGATCCTGTCCAGCCAGGCCGGCAGCCACCAGGCGGCCCGCCCGGCGAGGGCGAGCACCGCGGGTACGAGGGTCATCCGTACGGCGAAGGCGTCGATGGCCACGCCGACGGCCAGGGCGAACGCGATGGGTTTGATCAGGGAGTCGTCCAGGGGGAAGAACCCGGCGAAGACGGTGAACATGATCAGTGCCGCCGCGGTGACGACCCGCACGCTGTGTCGCGCGCCGTCGACGACCGACTGGCGGGCCCGGCCGGTGTGGGCCCATTCCTCGCGCATCCCCGAGACGAGGAACACCTCGTAGTCCATGGCCAGTCCGAAGAGCACGCCGATCAGGATGATGGGCAGGAAGCTGACGACGGGTCCGCTGTGCGGCACATCGAGGACGTCGGCCAGCCACCCCCACTGGAAGACGGCGACGACCAGGCCGAGCGAGGCGCCCACCGAGAGCAGGAAGCCGACGGCGGCCTTGACGGGGATGACGAGTGACCTGAAGACGATCATCAGCAGGAGCAGGCTGAGACCGACGACGATGCCGACGAAGGGCAGCAGCGAGTCGCTGAGCCGGTTGGAGACGTCGATGTTGACGGCGGTGGTGCCGGTGACCGCGACCGAGGCGCCGGTGGTCTCACGGAGGCCGGGCGCGGCCTCGCGGATGTCACGGACGAGGTCGCCGGTGCCGACACTGTCCGGGCCCGAGGTGGGCAGGACGGTGATGACGCTCTGTGCCGGGTCGCTGGTGGGCTGGGGTGCCAGGACAACCCTGACGTTCTTGAGGGTCCGGAGCTTCTGGGCCACCAGCTCACCGGCCTGTGCGCTCGTGGCAGCCGTGCCGTTCTTCGTCTCGGCCAGTACGAGGAGCGGGCCGTTGAAGCCGGGACCGAACTTGTCGCTGATCGTGTCGTAGGACCTGCGCTCGGTGGAGGCGTGCGGGGCGGAGCCGTTGTCGGGAAGGGCCAGGCGCATGTCCATGGCGGGCAGGGCGAGGGTCACCAGGACGCCCGCGACGGCGAGCACCGTCAGCAGCGGCTTGGCGATGACCCACTTGGTCCAGCGGGTGCCCATGGGGACGCGGCCGGTGGTCCCCTCGGAGCCGGAGCCGGAGCCGGAGCCGGAGCCGGAGCCGGAGTGGGAGTGGGAGTCGGCGTCGGCCGCCCGCCGGGCGGCGCGGCTGCCGGGCTTGGGGGTGAGCCGGGAGCCGGCGAATCCCGCGACGGCGGGGACGAGGGTGATCGCGGCCAGCACGGCGATGAGTACGGCTCCGGCGGCCCCGAGGCCCATCGTGGTCAGGAACGGGATGCCGATGACGCTCAGCGCGGCGAGCGCGATGATCACGGTGATGCCGGCGAAGACCACGGCGCTGCCGGCCGTGCCGGTGGCCAGCGCGATGGATTCCCTGGGGTCGGTTCCGCGGGCCAGCTGCTGTCGGTGGCGCGAGAGGATGAACAGGACGTAGTCGATGCCGACGGCCAGGCCCAGCATGAGGGCGAGTGTGACGGCCGTGGAGGAGATGCTGACCGCGGGCGCGAGGGCGAGCAGCCCGGCCAGACCGACCGCCACACCGATCAGCGCGGGCAGCAGCGCCATGCCGGCGACCAGCAGCGAACCGAACGTGACGACGAGGACGAGCAGGGCCACGGCCACGCCGATGATCTCCGAGGGGCCGACGTGGACGCCCTTGCTGCTGTAGACGGATCCGCCCACCGACGTCCTGAGCCCGTCCCTCTCCGCGGCTTTCGCCGCGTTCTCGATCGCGTCCACCGACGAGGTACTGACCTGCGCGTTCTGCACGGGGTACTGGACCTGGACGATCGCCGTGGTCCGGTCGGCCGAGACGGCGCCGGAGGTGAGGGGGTCGACGACCTCGCTGACCTGGGGGGCCTTCCTGACCTCCGCCACCGTCCGGGCGATGGTCGCGGCGTAGGCGGCATCGGTGACCCGGTGGCCCCTGGGAGCGGTGAAGACGATCTGGGCGCCGGCGCCCGAGGCTTCCGGGAGGGTCCTGCTCAGGCTGTCCAGCGCACGCTGAGACTCGGTGCCGGGTACCGCGAAGCGGTCGTCGAGCTTGCCGCCGAAGACGCTGACGCAGGTGATGAGGGCGGCCAGGACGAAGAGCCATATGCCCAGGACGAGCTTTCGGCGCCGGTAGGCGCTGTGGCCCAGTCGGTGGAGCAGAACGGCCATGACGAACTCCCTAGGACAGTGGGGATCCCGCAATCGGTAGGCCGACTTTATCATCTGCTCAAGTCGAATGAACGAGTCGTGTGACTCGTGCAGGTGCCCTCGTCGCTTGAAAGTGCAGCTCGGAGTGCATGCAAGGGCGACAAAATAAGGCGACATTGTCGAATGACAATGTCGCCTTGTGGGTGGTGGGGGTCTCCCGCTGTCGCGGGGGACGGTTCAGGTCGCCGGTACGGACACCAGGTCCAGCCGGCCGCCCGCCATGGCCACCACGGCGGACACGAAGGCCTGGAGACAGGTGTGCTCGGCCTTCTCGTCGGGGTGGGAGAGGTGCTGCATGGTGAGTCCGTCGAAGCCTGCAAGGAAGAACCGCGCGATCGTCTCCGCGGGCTGGACGAGGGTCTGGCCCGAGCGCTCGGCCGCCTCGGTCACCAGTCTCGCCGTCACCTCCGTGATGCTCCGGTAGTGGCTGTCGAGGGCCTCGCTCAGGGCGGGGGAGCGGAGCGCGAACATGGTCAGCTCCGTGAGGAGCTGATGGCTGGCGGGCTGCTCACGCACCGTCCGCCACAGGGCCGCGGCCAGCGCGCCGGCCGTCTCCTCGAATCCGGCGTCGGCCGGCGCCGCCTGCTCTACCTGGGCGATCAGATCCTGGGTGAGCTGCTCCATGACGGCTCGGTACAGCCCCTCCTTCGTGCCGAAGGTGTAGTGCACCGTGGCCTGGGCGACCCCCAGCTCGGCGGCGATGGCGCGGGTGCTCCCGGCCGCGACTCCCTCCCTCGTCATGTAGTCGATCGCTGCTTTGATCAGCTGAGGGCGGCGCTCGGCCGCGGAAACGTGAGCCATGACTCCATGGTATCGACTGAGTCTGCTGAATGAGTCGCCCGAACAAGTCCCGTTTTCCGCCGGACTGTCGGGGCCGCACGGCCGCTGGGGTCCCGTCCGTGGCCGCGCGGGTCAGTTCCCGCTGAACGGCTGGTGCATACGTTTCCTCCAACACCCGTGACGAACGCCGTGAAGCGGGATGAACGAGGAGGCGGGCCTGTGAAGGAAAGCCAGTTCGATACGTGCGTCATCGGGGCGGGACCTGCCGGGCTGGCGGTCGCCAGGGCCCTGGCCGAGCGGAATCTGCCGTACACGCATCTGGAGCGGCACACCGGGCCCGGCGGTATCTGGGACATCGACAACCCCGGCAGCCCGATGTACGAGTCGGCCCACTTCATCTCCAGCAGGACCCTGTCGGGGTTCGGCGGTTTCCCGATGCCGGACCACTTCGCGGACTACCCGCCCCACCGGCAGATCCTGTCGTACCTGCGGTCCTTCGCCGACGCCTACGGGCTGACCGACCGCATCGAGTTCGGCGTCGAGGTCGAGAACGTGGCGAAGAACGCGGACGGCACCTGGACGGTCACCCGGGCCGACGGACGGGAGAGCACGCACGGGCAGGTCGTCGTGTGCACGGGCGCGCAGTGGCACCCCAACATCCCCGAACTGCCCGGTGAGTTCAGCGGACAGGTCCGGCACACCGTCGGCTATCGCGGCGCCGAGGAGCTGCGGGGCAAGCGGGTCCTGGTCGTGGGCGCGGGGAACTCCGGCTGCGACATAGCGTGCGACGCGGCCCGGACCGCAGACCACGCGGTGATCAGCATGCGGCGCGGGTACTGGTTCATCCCCAAGCACCTGTTCGGCCGGCCGGTGGACACCATCGCCAACAGCGGGCCGCACCTGCCCATGTGGCTGGCACAGCGGGTCTTCGGCGCCCTGCTGCGGATCATCAACGGTGACCCGACGCGGCTGGGGCTGCCGAAGCCGGACCACAAGCTGTTCGAGACCCACCCGGCCATCAACTCGATGCTGATCCACCACCTCCAGCACGGCGACATCACCGCCAAACCCGGGATCGCCCGCACCGAGGGCAGGACCGTCCACTTCACCGACGGCACCAGCGACGACTTCGACCTCGTCCTGCTGGCCACGGGCTACGTCCACAAAGTGCCGGTCGCGCAGCGGTACTTCGGCGACGAGCAGCACCCCGACCTGTACCTGTCGTCGTTCTCGCGCGAGCACACGGGCCTGTTCGGCATCGGCTTCATCGAGACCAACTCCGGTGCGTACCAGCTCTTCGACTCCCAGGCGCAACTGATCGCCGGGTACATCCACGACGCACGGCACGGGCTGCCGAACGCGGAGCGGTTCACCCAGCGGATCCGTGCCGACCGCCCGGATCTGTCCGGCGGGCTGAAGTTCGTCGACTCACCCCGCCACACCGGCTACGTCGACGCCGCGGCCTTCGTGAAGCACCTGGGCAAGGTCGCGGGCGAGATGGGCTGGCGCACCGAGGGCCTGCCGCCGGGCGTGCGGTCCCCGCGACCCGTGGAGGCGACGGCATGAGCGGGTTCGACTTCACCGACAAGATCGTGCTGGTGACCGGCGGCGCGGGCGGCATCGGCAGCGCGCTGTGCCGCCGCTTCGCCTCCGGCGGTGCCCGCTGTGTCGTCGTCGACATCGACGGGGTCCGCGCGATGAAACTGGCCGCCGAGCTTCCCGGCTACGGACACACGGGCATCGGCTGCGACCTGATGGACCGTACCCAGGTGCAGCGGTTGTTCGAGGTGGTCGCCGACGAGCACGGTCGCCTCGACGTCCTCGTCAACAACGTGGGCATGACCAGCGCGGAACGCTTCGACGTCCGCAGCGTCGAGAGCATCGAGCGGGAGATCGCCCTCAACCTGACCTCACCGCTGGTCGCGACCCGGATCGCCGTCCCCCTTCTCCTGCGGTCCCAGGACGCCCGCGTGGTCACCACCGTCTCCCTCGGCGGGATCTTCCCGCTCGGCGAGACCCCGATCTACACCGCCTCCAAGTTCGGGCTGCGCGGCGCGATGCTCGCCATCGGGCTCGACCTCAGGAGCAAGGGCATCCTGGCCGGGTCGGTGCTCCCCTCCGCCACCGACACCCGGATGCTGCGCCAGGAGGCCGTGGAGGGCGGCAACTCGATGCAGTTCCAGGACCCGCCCCAGCAGCCCGCCGACGTCGTCGCGGCCGTGGTGAGCCTGCTGGACAGGCCCAGGCTGGAGGCCTACCCCCGGCCCGCCGAGTCCCGTCTGGTGCGGTTCGCGATGCTCATGCCGAACCTGCTGCCCCGGGTGCTCCCGCTGTTCCGCAAGCGCGGTGACCGGGGCATGGCCCGCTATCTGGAGGAACTCCGCCGACGCGGCCTGGCCCGCCGGACCGACGGGCGCTGGGAACTGGTGGAGGAAGCATGAACACGAACGAGACGCTGAACGTGACGTCGTACAAGACGCGGAACGAGATGCCGTACGAGACGCTCCAGGTGGTCAACCCCGCCACCGGCGAGCCGATCACCACCCTGCCCGCCGCGAGCGCCGACGACGTGGCCGAGGCCGCAGAGCGGGCCCGGCAGGTCCACGGCACCGGGGTGTGGTCGCGGCTGTCGCCCCGGGAGCGCGGCGCGGTGCTGCTGCGGCTGGCCGACCTGATGGGACGCGACTCGGAGGTCCTCGCCCGGCTGGACAGCGAGGACGCGGGCAAACCGATCACCGAATGCCGTACGGGCGATGTGCCCGGGGCGATCGAGTCGATCCGCTGGTTCGCCGAGGCCGCGGACAAGGTCTTCGGCCGGGTCGCGCCGAGCGGGCCCGACGGCCTGGGTCTCATGAGCCGCGAACCGGTCGGGGTCGTCGCGGCGATCCTGCCGTGGAACTACCCGCTGGCCATGACCGCCTGGAAGGTCGGACCGGCCCTGGCGGCGGGCAACTGTCTGCTGGTCAAGCCGGCCGAGGCCACCCCGCGCTCGGCCCTGCACCTGGCCGCCCTCGCCGCCGAGGCCGGTCTGCCCGACGGGGTGCTCACCGTGCTCCCCGGGTACGGCCGGGAAGCCGGCGCGGCCCTCGCCCGCGACCCCCTCGTGGGGGCGCTCTCCTTCACCGGGTCCACCGCGACCGGCCGCCGCATCCTGAAGGAGGCCGCCGACAGCAACTTCAAGCGCGTCTCCCTGGAGATGGGCGGCAAGAGCCCCCAGGTGCTGATGGCCGACGCACTCTCCTACGGCGACGAGCTGATCGACAACATGATCGAGGCCGCGTTCCTGACCATGGGGCAGAACTGCACGGCCGGCTCCCGGGTCCTGGTCCACCGCGATATCGCCGAGGAGGTCCTGGAGCGGTTCACGGCCAGGGCGAGCGAGCTCGTCATCGGCGATCCGGCCGACCCGCGCACGCAGTTGGGTCCGCTCATCAACCGCGCCGCCCACGACCGGGTCGCCGGAGCCGTGGAGGCCGCCCGGGCGGGCGGGGCCCGGATCCACACCGGGGGACTGCCCGACGGGCTGTCTCCGCACGGCGCCTACCACCCGCCCACCGTGATCACCGGCGTCCCCGACGGCAGCGACGTCCTCACCGAGGAGTTGTTCGGGCCGGTCGTCACCGTCCAGACCTTCACCGCCGAGGAGGAGGCGGTACGCATGGCCAACGCCACCGAGTACGGGCTCGCGGCCTCGGTCTGGACCCGCGACCTCGACACCGCGCTACGGCTGGCCCGCGGCATCGAGGCCGGCGTGGTCTCCGTCAACGCCTACAGCGAGGGCGACATCACCACACCGTTCGGCGGCTGGAAGCAGTCCGGATTCGGGGGAGCGGAGAAGTCCACCGACGCCTTCGCCCAGTGGACCCGGGAGAAGACGATCTGGATCCGCACCCGCTGACCTCGGTCTCGGCCTCGGTCTCGGCCTCAGAGGCGAGCCGTACGCATCCGCTCCCGCAGTCGGCCGGGGGAGGTGCCGTGCCAGCGGTGCACGGCGCGGCGCAGTGCCCGTTCGTCGGAGAACCCCGCCCGGCGGGCGATGTCACGCAGGGTCGACTCCGGCCGGAGCAGGAGCTGTTCGACGCGTTCCCGGCGCACCCCCTCGACGAGTGCCTCGTACGTCGTGCCGCAGTCGGCCAGCCGACGGCGCAGCGTCCGTTCGCTCGTCGCGTGCCGCCGCGCCTGCTCACCGAACGTCGGCACCACCGGGAGGCCCTGCGCGACGGAGATCTCCAGCACCTCCAGCAGATCCTGCTGGTCACGACGGGAGGTCATGTGCGCGTCGAGCATCTCCAGCGTCGACGCGTAGCTCACCGGATCCCGGCCGGGCATCCGGAAACGGGCCCACGCGGGGTCGACGACCAGACGGTTCGCGGGCGCGCCGAAGCGGACCGGACAGCGGAACAGGGCTTCGTACAGGTCGAGTTGGCGTGGAGGTGGCGGCGGAAAGGAGAACTCCACCGCCCTCGGGGCGAAGGCGGGGCCGACTGCCAGCCGGGACAGGGTGACCACGGAGGCGAACGCCTCCTCGCTCAGGAAGGAGGCCACGCCCGGGTCCATGGCGGGATCGGGAAGATCGGCTCGCAGCACGAACGCGTCGTCCTCCTCACCCACGGCGGCCGACCACACCACCATCGCCCCGGACAGGTTCTGGTACTTCACCCCGGTCTCGATGGCGTGCCGCAGGGTGTCGTCGGCCATCAGGGCGAAGCCGAGCAGGCCCCACGCGGTCAGATGCTGCGCCGAGCCGACCTTCAGCCCCAGGTGCTCGTCCCCGGTGAGCTCCAGCGCACGGCGGATCACCGCGCTGCCCTGCCGGTACGACACCCGCAGCGCGGCGGAGCGCATGACCGACTCGTCGAGTCCCACCTGCTTCAGCAGGGGGCGCAGATCGACACCGCGCTCGTCGGCGACCACGACGAGATAGCGCAGGATGTTCGGCTGGATCGTCGCCGACGTACTGCGGCTGGTCCCGGCAGGGTCCGCCGGGCCGGGGGCAACGGGCATCGCGCTCACTTTCGCCTCTTCTCCTCGGCGGTCACCGTAGACAGCGGGCGTCACCGGTCGCCAGACCTGGCCGCCGAAGTCCCCTGTACGGCCCCCGACGCCCTGAGTCCGCCCTCCCGCGTCTGGCGCCCAGCAGTCTCCGGACGCGGCCCGTGCGGAGTCGGTGCTCTCCTCGGCCCGGCGGATCCCCGGCCACCGCGCCGAGCGGGCCCGCACCGGCTGGCCGATGTGCGGTGGGCGCGACTAGCATCGCGCCGTGAACACCTACTGGCACGTCGTTCTGCCGCCGCTCCGCGCCTGACCGGGCGCGTACCCCGACGGTTTGCCCCCCGGCCCTCAACGACCTTCGAGGCAGGGGCTGTTGTCGTGCGCGCGCGCCCGTTTTCGGATCCGCTCCCAGACGCATGCGACGACGGAAGAAACACGACTGTGCCGAACCGCACGACCTCTCTGACCCCCGCGCGCCCGGACTCCGCCCGCCCGCGCCCTTCCCGTACCCCGCTCCTCGGCGGCCCCGCGCCCATCCTCGCCGCGGCCGTGCTGTGGGGCACGACCGGAACCGCGAGTTCCCTGGCCCCCGCCGGCGCACCGGCCGCGGCCATCGGGTGCGCCGGTCTCGCCCTCGGCGGCATCCTGCTGTTCTTCACCTCGCGCCGCGCCCGCTCACTGCCGGCTGCCTGCACCCGCCCCGAGCGATGGCTGCTGGTCCTGGGTGCGGCGGCCGTGGCCCTGTACCCGGTCACCTTCTACCCGGCGGTGGCCCGCACCGGCGTGGCCGTCGCCACCGTGATCGCCCTGGGCAGCGCGCCCGTCTTCGCCGGACTGCTGGCCTGGATCACCGGAGGGGCCCGGCCGACCGCACGCTGGAGCGCCGCCACCGCCGCCGCCGTACTGGGCTGCGTCCTGCTGGTCCTCGGCCCCGAACTCACCGGACACACCACGCCGATGGACCCGACCGGCATCGCGCTCGCCGTGGGCGCCGGACTGTCGTACGCCGTCTACTCGCTGATCGGCGGCAGGCTCATCACCCGCGGACACCCCTCGGACGCGGTGATGGGCGTGCTGTTCGGCGCGGCCGGACTGCTCGTCCTGCCGCTGGTGCTGTGCGTCGACACGCACTGGCTCACCACCACCCGGGGCGCGGCGGTGGCCGTGTATCTCGCCCTGTTCACCGTCCATCTGGCCTACCGGCTCTTCGGGTACGGCCTGCGCCGCACCCCCGCGTCGATGGCCACCTCGCTCACCCTGGCCGAGCCCGCCGTCGCCGCGGTCCTGGGTGTCACCGTCCTCGGCGAGCGGCTTCCGGCCGCCTCCTGGTGCGGGCTGGCCGTGCTCGCTGTGGGCCTGGTCATGCTGACGGCCCCGGCCGGAGCGGTGACGAGCGCGCCGGAGGACTGAAGCGCGAGAGCTCTGGGTGATCCGAAGCCCGAAGCCCCGCGTACCGCCGCCGCGGTACCGGGGCTGCCGGCTCCTGGTCATCCGGGTCGGCGTCAGATCGTGCCGCTCTCCCACCACCAGTCGCGGCCCAGGTCGGCCCTGCTGTCGACGTGCTGGTGGTCGACGGTGTACCTCTCCAGACCGGAGAACCCGCAGGTCTCCGCCTTCTGGTAGACGGTCTTGGTGGCCACGCCGGGCACGTCGAGGTCGGCGGCGGTGCCGTACAGGTGCATGCTGTCGCTCGCCCCGCCGATGTCGGCGTTGTGCGCGATGCTCCGGAAACCGGAGTTGACCGTGATCGGCTTGTCGCCCAGCTTCTTGCGCAGCGCCTCCAGCTTGTACATGCAGCGGCGGGCGTTCTCCTTCACCGTGGCCGCGCTCACCTTGCCGCCGTTGAAGTTGCCGCTCGCCTGGTCGTAGAACTCGCTCCAGTTGAAGTGGGCCGTGGAGCCGTCCGACTGCTCCAGCGCGTTGAGCTTCGCCTGGGTGTTGGGCCCGGCGACCCCGTCGTCGTCGAGACCGTACGCCGCCTGGAACCGCTTGACGGCCGCGGCCGTGCCGGGACCGAAGTCTCCGTCCAGGCCGACCCGGGTCTGGCTCGCGCTGTCGGCCGCCCAGCCCGCGACCCGGATCTGGAGCTCCAGCACGTCGGCGCCGTTGTCGCCCTGCTTCATGGTGCGCGACCACGAGTAGGCCTGCGCGGTACCGGAGAGCAGCAGCGGGCCGAACGCCAGGCCGGCGCCGACGGCCAGCGTGCCGCGCAGCATGCCGCGGCGGTCGAGCGAGCGGCTGCCGACGGAGCGGCCGTCGGCGGAACGGAAGAGGAAGGTCATCGTCGTCCTTTCGGAACGGTGGTGCGAGAAGGAGCGGAAAGAGGTCAGTAGGCGAGCTGGAAGTTCACGTTCTGCGCGTCGGTGTCATAGGGGCCGACGCGCAGGACGAAGCGGGTGCCGTCCTTGACGTCGGTGGCGACCGTCGCCCACGGGGTGCCGTGGAGGGAGTACGTGTTGTCGTGGTTGCACTTGTCGGTGTGGTCGACGAACACCACGCAGGCGTACAGGAAGCTCTGGTCGTCCGTGGTGAGCCGCATGTTGATGTCACCGCACCGCGAGGACGTGGTGAAGGGGCCGTACTCCCTGGGCCCGTCCCCCTTGTAGCGGTAGTTCAGGTTCTTCGCGCCGCCGTAGCAGCTGGTCGCCGCGGCCGAGGACTGTGCGGCGGCGGGCGCGGCACCCGCTCCCAGCAGTGCGGCGACGGTGACGAGAGCCGAGGCGAGCGCCCTGGTCCTGATCATGGTGGGTCTCCGTTCGGTGAAGTGGGTGAGAGGGTCAGAAGGCGATCTGGAAGGTGGCTGAACTGCCTTCCAGATCGACGCCGTTGGGCACGGTGAACTTGGTTCCGTTCAGGACGTCGGTGGCGATGGTCGTCCAGTTCCGGCCGATCTTGGTCCAGTAGTTGCAGGCGCCGACCTTCGCGAACTGCACGCAGGCCCAGCCGAAGTCGGCGTCGCCGCCGGTCATGCGCATGTTGATGTCCGTGCAGCGGCTCGTGGTCACGTACGGGCCGAAGTCGCGCACCTCCCCGTAGTGCACCGTGACCGCTCCGCCGTAACAGCTCGTGGCGGCGGCGGAGGAGGTGGCTGTGGCGGCCGAGGCGGGCCCCGGGACGGTGAGGCCCAGGGTGACAAGCAGGGCGACGAGGGACGCGCGGGCGAACCGGGCGGTCATGGGGACGCTCCTAGGTACGGCGGCGGTGGCGGCCGGGGTCACCGGTTGGCCAGCCGGTCGAGGTCGGCCTGGGTGCCGTTGAACACGTCACCGGTCGCCGGTGCCTGGATGCCCGGGAACAGCGCGGCGTCGGTGTACTGCCACATCGCCCAGGTCGTCGAGCCGTTCGGCAGCGGCGGCTGGGTGATCGACTGGCGGTAGTCCGCGAGTTGCAGCGGATACCGGGCGAAGGCGGTGGTCGAACCCAGGCAGTCGTCCAGGACGGACTTCTGGGTGTAGATGATCGGAGTACGGCCGAAGGCCGCCTCCACCCGGTCGAGCCAGGCCTTGGCGTCGCCCACCGTGCCGTAGGTGGGACAGCGTCCGCTGCCGTCGTCCATGCGTTCCAGGTCGAAGACCGGCGGCAGGTCGCCCGCCCGCTTCCCGGTGTACCCGGTCGCGCGGACGGCGGCGATGAACCGGTCGGCCTGGGCGCCACCCGTGTCCGCCGCCGAGCCCGTGTAGAAGTGGTACGGCGCGACGGCCAGCCCCGCCGCCCGCGCTCCCTGGAGGTCGGCGGTCAGGTACTCGTCGGTGACGTTCGTGCCCCGGGTGGCCTTGACCGTCGCGAACTCGACACCGGAGGCCCGCACGGCCTTCCAGTCGATCGGCGCGCCGCCGGGGTGCTGGTACTTGGCCGTGTCCAGGCCGTCGATCGGGTAGCCGGCGGGGCGCGGCGGCGTGCAGTACGTGTTACGGCCGGACCAGTCCACCAACTTCGCCCAGGTGTTCGGGCCCACGGTGCCGTCGGCGCCGAGGTTGGCGCAGTGCTGGAACTCGACGACCCGGGACTCCGTACCGCCGCCGAAGTCCCCGTCGATCGTCAGCGGCGGATAGTGGAACGCCTCCATGGCCAGGTTCAGCCGGCACTGAACCTCCTTGACCTCGGCGCCATTCGCACCCCGTTTCAGCGTCGGGCGCGCGTCGGTGTGGCCGCACAGGGCTGTCTGCGCCGTGCTCGACGTGCCCTGGGTCGCGCAGGTGTGCGGCTGGGCCGCCCAGGTGTTCAGCGACGCCCAGGTCCGGGGGCCGAGCACACCGTCCACGTCCAGTCCGGCACACTGCTGGAACTCCTTGACCCGTGTCTCCGTCGCCGGCCCGAACGAGCCGTCCGCCGCGATCGGCGTGTACCGGCTCGGCTTCGTCGCGAGACTGAGCTCGCACTGCGCCTCGGCGATCGCCGCGTCCCCCGTCGATCCCCGCTGCAGTGTGGGCTGTGCGCTCGTGTGGCCGCAGACCGCGACCGCGGTGGCCGCGGACTGTGCCGCTGCCTGTGCCGCCTGTACCGCCGTGGGCCCGTACAGGGGCAGGACCGCTGCCACGGCGAGGGTCAGACCCCGCAGAAGCGTCCTCTGTCCCATCTGGTTTCTCCTCATGGTGAGTGGCCGGGAGCCCCCGGTCGCCGGCCATGCTGGCATCGGCCGTCCCGCAGCGGATGCTCCTGCTCCGGATCGGGACGGCGGGACGGCGATACGCCTGTGACCTGCGGGGACGGAACGCCGCTGGGACGACCATGGAATGCGGGCCCGCAGCCGGAGCTCGATCCGCCGAGGTCCGGCCGAGGTGAGTGTGGTCACGGGATCCGCGAAACCGCGGCAACCTTTTCGGGCGCCGTGGAGACTATGGGCCAAAAGCTGCCTCGACTGGAGCCTCGCATCGCGCACATGCACTTCCGGACCAGGTAAGGACCTCTGCCGTGGCGTCCCATTCCCCGCGCCGTTCCCCGCGCCGCTCTCCCCTTCGGCGGCGCGGTGTGCTCGCCGGTGCCGCCGCGGCGGCCGTCGTGCTCGTCATATCCCTGCTCGTGGCCCTGCGGCCGGACCACCCGGCCGCCGACGACGGGTACGGGGCGGCCACTGCCGCCGCCGGCGCCCGGGTGGTCGTCCCGCGCACGACGCCGGAGGCGACGACGCCCTCCCCGAAGAAGCCCCCGGTCACCCGGTCCCCGTCCCCGACGCCCACCCCGACCGACGCGGCGGCTGCGAAGCCCGGGCCCAGATCGACGCCCACGCCGACGGCCACGAGCGGAGGCGGCAGCGGCAGCGGCAGCGGCGGAGCCGCGGCCCGTCTGGCCTCGGGCGAGGCGCCGTTGGCCGGCCGGATCCGGCCCGGCACCACCTACCAGGGGGTCGCCACCTTCTACGGCGCCGGGAACGGCGACGGCCACGCCTGCTCGTACGGGCCGAGCGCCGACGTCATGACCGCCGCGATGAACACCGCCGACTACGAGACGTCCATGGCCTGCGGGGCGTACATCCTCGTCCGCGCGGCGAGCGGCGCATCCGTCACGGTCCGGATCACCAACGAGTGCCCGGGGGACTGCGCACCCGGTCAACTCGACCTCAGCGCCGAGGCGTTCGCCAAGATCGCGGCCCCCGTGGCAGGCCGGATCCCGATCACGTGGAGCCTGCTGAGCCCCGCCACGGCCGAGCCGCTCTCGATCCGCTACAAGACCGGGTCCAGCCAGTACTGGTGCGGCATCCAGGTGATCGGCCACCGCAATCCACTGGCGCGCCTCGAAGTCCGTACCGCCGGCGGCTGGGTCCGGTTGGCGCGCACCGAGTACAACTACTTCCTCTCCGAGCAGGGCAGCGGGTGCGGCGGCTCGATCAGGATCAGTGACATCTACGGGGAACAGCTGACCCTCGACGGGATCGCGGTCCGGCCGGACGTCGTCCAGCCCACCCGCGTCCAGTTCGCCGCCCACTGAACCCTGTCCGCCGACCCCTGTCCGCAGACCGCTGCCCGGATCGGTTCAGCGGCCCAACGCCTTGAGTACGGCCTCCAGTTGGGTGAGCGGCTCGGTGCCGACGAGCCGGAGTACGACGGTGTCCGCTCCGGCCGCCGACAGCGCGCCGATGTCCTCGGCGGCCTCCGAGGCGTTGCCGGACACGGTGAACACCTCCTCCTGCGGGCGGCCCAGCCAGCCGCCGTGGCCCTCGGTGTGCGGGTGCAGGGTGCGGGTCACCTCGTCGGGGTCGTCGCCGACGCAGCAGAACGCCAGTACCGTCAGGGTGTGTTCGGGGCCGGCGCCGCCCTTCGCGGTCAGGGCCCGGGTGTTCTCCAGGTCGCGCGGGCCGTGTCCCTCGGCGATCAGGGTGCCGTCCGCGACCCGGCCGGACAGCTCCAGCGAACGGGCTCGCACCACACCGGCGACCACCGGCGGCGGTTCGATCGGCGGATGAACCAACTGGACGCCGTCCAGGCGCACTTCGCGCCCCTCCAGCTCGACCCGCTGCCCGCGCAGCAGGGCGCGTACGGAGGTGATCGTCTCCTCCAGCAGGGCCAGCGGTGAACGGGGTGCGACGCCGACCGACGTCATCCACTCCCGTACCCCGTGCCCGATCCCGGCGACGAGCCGGCCCGGGAACACCCGGGCCAGCGTGGCCAGTTCCATCGCCAGCAGCGCCGGGCTGCGCAACGGAGCCGGGGTGATCCCGATGCCCACCCGCAGCCGCTCCGTCGCGCCCAGCGCCACGGCCGCCGCCGAGATGCCGCCGTTCCAGCCGAGGTCCTCGACCACCCACAGGTCGTCCACCCCGAGGGCCTCGGCCTGCCGCGCGAAGCCGGGCAGCCCTTCCGGGGCCCAGTCGCGGTCGTACATCACACCGATCCGAAGGTTCGTCATACACCCGAACCTATGGTCCCGACAGGTGCCGATCAACGAGGTATCGGCCCTGGACCCCGGCCTTGGACCGTGGCCCTGGACCCGGCCCTGGAACGCAGTGCTCGACTCAGCCCTTGACCGGCTTGCCGCGGCCCCAGCCCCAGGCGAGGCGGTCGGCGCCGGACTGGTTGGTGGTGGCCAGCCAGGGGCGGTTGGGGTCGCCGACCAGCTTCTGGATCGAGTACATGTCGTCGGTGCGCAGGCCGGGCCAGTAGACGGAGCCCATCTTCAGCTCGCGGAAGGTGTCGGTGACGGCCTGCATGAAGTTGACGAAGTTGTTGTCGGGAGTCTTCTTGTTGTAGTCGAGGCCCGTCGTCATGAAGGCCCCGAACTCGTCCGCGACGGTCCGGTTCGCGCAGTCACCGATGCGTACCTTCAGGTCGGCCACCCACTGGTCGTAGGTCGCGTACTCCTTCCAGAAGCCGTAGTGGTGCAGCGACAGGTACGTGCCCTTCAGACGCGGGTCGGCGCAGACGGACGTCACATGGTCGTTGTAGCCGGCGCCGCTGACGAACACCTGGTTGCGGGGAACGGACTTGTACCGCGCGAGCCACTTCGCCGCGATGTCGGCCCACTCGGTGTCGGTGTAGCCGTGCGGCTCGTTCATCGGCTCGAAGTAGACGTGCTTGTCGTTCTTGTAGGTCTTGACGACCCTGTCCCACATGGGCCAGAAGGTGGCCGTGTCGTCGATGAAGCCGTCCTTCTGGGCGCCGGTGCCCTCCCAGTAGGAGACGATCACCTTGAAGCCCTGGTCGGACGCCGCGTCGACGACCGCGCGGTACGACTTCCAGTAGGAGCCGTTGACCGTGTACGGGTTGATCGGCAGCCGCACGGTGTTGGCGCCGAGGTTCGCGCGGAACGCCGAGATGATCCGGCTCGCCTTGGAGTAGGTCCGGGCGTAGTTGTCCGACGTCGACAGACCGGACAGCTGGAGCAGGTCGTCGGCGAAGTTGTCGCGCGGGTCGGCCCAGTTGACGCCCTTGAACTGGGTCGTGTCCATGCTCGGCGCGCCGTGGGCGAGGGCGGAAGCAGGGGTGGAGGCGGAGGCGGGGCTGGCGGCGACGGCCGTGCCGCTGGTCGCGGCGAGCGCGAGAGCCACGAGGGCGGCGCGGAGTCTGGGGGAGGGGCGGGTGCCGGCGAGGATGTTGCGCATCAACTTGCCCTTTCGCATGCCGGTCAGAAGACCGAGGGGGGCGATGTTTACGTAAACATCGCGGCGCCGGAATCGTTGCACCCGGCACAGAGATCGTCAAGGTTTCCGGCGCGTAACACGTTCGCCGGACGGAACGAGTGCCGACGGGTCGAACATGACGGTGCCGGGAAGGTGATTGCCGGGCGGTCGAAGGGGAGGAAGGCTCGGCCCCCCGGCCTGGGCCGGGACGCGCGACAGCGGCGTGGGGTGGGGTGGGGCGGGGTGGGGCGCCGTCACGCCGACAGTCTGCGGGCCATGTCTCCGTTGCGGTTCTGCCAGTCGGCGCGGTGGGCGCGGGCCGCCGATTCGGCGTGGTGCAGGGCCGGGGCGGGGACCGGGAGACGGCACAGGGCGTCCAGGGTGGTCAGCATGTGCTGGGCGAAGCGGTTGCCGAGGGGGGTGAGGCGGCCGGAGGACAGGGTGACGGTGGTCGCCTCGTGGGCGGCCAGGCGCCAGCGGGCGAACTGGGCGTGCGCGGTGGCACGCAGCGCCGGGTCGGGTTCCGTCTCCCGGCGGCGCTCCCAGAAGAGGGCGACGCCCAGATGCGCGTACGCACCGTGGAACAGGCCGGGGAGGGGTCGGGGGTCGGGGCGCCAGGGGGCGTAGAAGCGTTCGGGGCCACCTGGTTCGAACAGGTCGAAGAGGTGGAGCAGTGCCGCCAGTTTGTTGTGCTGCGTCTCGTGTGTGAGCGTCACCGCGAGGCCCGTCGCCGAGGTCGGCGGGGACAGCGCCATGCAGCCGAACGTCTCCGCGCTGCTGCCGCTTCTGTTGCCGTGGCCGGGACGGGTCAGCGGCACCAACAGGTGTGGTCCGGCGGCCAGTTCGGCGTACGACTCGGGACGGTCGGCGCGCAGGATCCGGCAGGCTCCCCGGGCCGGGCCGGCCCAGCGGCGTGCCTCGGCGGCCGGGAGGCCGTCCGGGTGGCGCGCGGAGTGGGGGAAGCACGGCGGGTCGAGGGTGTCCAGCAGCAGCGGGGCGCCGCCGTCGAGAGTGGCGAGCAGATGCGCGCCGTGCCAGCGGCCGACGGTGCCGGGCAGGCCGTCGGCGCCGGGTCCGTGCGTCGGACCGCCCAACGGGCCGCCGGTGTACGGGAGTCCGGGCACCGTGACCGTCTCGCCCGCCGCCGTGACACGGCAGCGGCCCGCCCCGTCGACGCGCACCTCGGCGCGGTCGCCCGGGCGGGCGCCGGGGAAGCGGGCGCGGCCCAGGGACGGCAGGGCGGCCCAGGAACCGGCGACGGGCAGCTCGGCCCGGGCCGACAGCCCCGCACGGGCCGCAGCCGACACGGCCAGGGCCGTGAACCAGTGGACGGGCGGGGGGAGTCGACCGTCCGGGTGGCGCAGATGGGCCAGCAGGCCGAACAGGGCGGGGCCGGCCGACGGGTGGGTCAGTACGGCCGTCGCCGCCTCGGGCGCGGTGCGCGTGGCGTCGGCGAACAGACCCCAGGCGTACTCGGCCTCCTCGGCGACCCGGCCCCCGGCCTCCCGGGCCGCCACCGTCACGGCATACGCACAGGCCAGACGCCTGCTGTGCTCGGCGCGGGCCAGCAGTCGCAGGGCGGGCGCCCCACCGCCCCCGGCGGCGACCGCGTCGAACAGGGCGCCCGGCATCCGGTGCGGGGAGGGGGTCATGGCGGGGGCGCCTTTGAGCTCGGGGGGTTCTGTGGTGTGGCGGCTGCGGGTTGTGGGTGGTTGGTCGCGCAGTTCCCCGCGCCTCTTTGGGGCGCGTCCGTCCTGGCGTCCGATTCTGCCTCCGCGCCCGGCTCCCCGCCCGGCTCCCCTCGTGTCCGCCCCTGTTCGCGTGCCGCCAGATCGGCGCTCAGGCGTCCGTGCACCCGCCCGATCAGTTCGGTCAGGTCGGCGCAGTACACGCTCGGGTTGGCGAAGCCCGTGGCGTGGTCGTAGCGGGTGGCGTAGTGGCCGCCTCCGCACACCCGGTGCAGGGGGCAGGCGCGGCAGGGGGCGGACAGTGCGGAGGCGCCCCACTGGCGGGCCGCGATGCCCGGGTGGAGCAGCAGGGTGTCGAAGGAGTGGCCGTGGACGTCGAGGCCGGTGCGGGTGGCGCCGTCGTACGCGGTGCGCAGCGTGTCGTCCTGGGTGAGGGAGCCGTCCGTGTCGACCACCGCGTACCGCACCGGGGACAGGCCGAGTGCCTCGGTGCGCGGGGTGGCGCCGACCAGCAGGGCGAGCAGGTTGTCGAGGAACCGGACCGAGGTCTCCTTGGTCCGGGCGCCGTACCAGCGCTCGAAGACCGCCCACAGCCAGTCCGCGTACGGGGTGCGCCGGCCGTGCGGGTCCAGCCCGGGCGGCGGGGTCTGCCAATTGCCCAGCGGGAGAAGGAAGTCGACGGCCGGGGGACTGTGGGTCAGCAGGGCCTCGTATGTGCGTACCGGGTCGTTGCGCAGGTCGATCGTGCAGAGCAGCGTGCCGAACAGATGGCGGTGGCGCTCACCGGCCAGGCGGCGCAGGGCGGCCTCGACCCGGGCGTGGCTGCCGCGGCCGTCGGCGCCCCGCCGGTGCCGGTCGTGGGCGGCCCGGCCGCCGTCGGTGCTCACCCCGACCGTCACACCCAACTCGCCCAGCAGGCCGAGGCGTTGCTCGGTGAGGCGGAGGCCGTTGGTCTGCAGGCTCAGGTGCAGTCGTACCCCGTCGCCGACCGCACCGCGCAGGGTGCGGACCGTCCGTGCGAGCGCCTCGTCGCCGATCAACAGCGGCTCGCCGCCGTGCAGGACCACACCCGCCTCGGTCACCCCGTGCGCGGACAGGTGCTCGGCGATCCGCTCGGCGGTGCGGGCCAGCGTCGCCGGGGACATCGTGCGGGGCTGGGCGCGCCAACTCTGGTCGTGCGAGCGGTACATGTAGCAGTAGTCGCAGGCCAGGTCGCAGCGGCTGTGCACCTTGAGGACGAAGGAGTCGAGCGGATACGGCTGCCAGCCCGCCGCCCGGCGCGCCGCCACGTCGGCGGCCCTCGGCCAGGGTGGTTCGGCGCGGACCGGTGGCGGTCGACTCATCCGCTTCCCCCCGAAGGCGTACGTCGCGGACCCAGGGCCTGTCCGGTGCCTGTGAGTTGCCCGTCCGGGCGCTGCCGACGGCGCACTCTGTTCGACGTGCGACCAGTATTCGGGCGGGTCAACCACAGCGTCAACATCATGAATGAGCCAACGAAGGTCGACTGTGGGGAAGTTGAGCGACGCTCACGGTCTCCGGCTTCTGCCGTAAGGGCAGTTGGCGGCGCTACGCTGGACAGCCCTTCCTGAGATCCTCCGACACCCCATGGAGTGACCTGCATGGCAGTCGCCGACGGCACCGCCCCCACCGGGGCGGGTACAGGAGCGGGAACGGGCGAAGGCCCGGACCCCGAGGTCGAGTCGGTCGTTCTCGACCTCGTCGCCCTGTCGCCCGAGGACATCGGGGCCCTGCCCGACTCGGTGCTCGGCGCGCTGCTGCGCCAGGTGTACGACAGCTGCGCCGAGGGCAATCCCTTCGTCACCGGGCACAGCGAGAGCGTATGAGACACGGGGCGCGCGGGAGTGGTCCGGACGCCGTGAGTCAGGCGCACGGCGACCTATACTGGCGCCCCTCGGCCGCCCTTTTTGTCCCCCTTGTTCACCGCCGCGCCGAGCGGAGACGTGCCGAGCGGAGAAGCCATGCCAGACGCCAACACCCCTGACCGGCCGGGGCCGTTCGCGGTCTTCCTCGCCACCTCCGGGAACCTCGGCCTGAGTACGACCCTGCGCAACGTCGCCGACATCCTCGCCGACACCAACCGCAGCGTCCTCCTCGTCGACGGCCGCTCCGGCGAACGCGACATGAGCGCGCCCCCGCCCCGCCCCGAACCCGGCCGCGTGCACACCGCCACCTTCCCCGGCGGCCCCGCCCTCGCCGCGCTCGCCGAGGACCCCGTCGCCGCCGCGTACGACCATCTCCTCGTCGAGGCCCCCGTACCGGACTCCTCCGACGAGACGGAACCGGTGCGCTCCGCCGCGTACGCCGACACGATCGTCGTCTGTTTCGCGATGACCGCCTGGTCCATCGACGGGGCCGCCGCACTCGCCGAGGACCTGATCGTGCGCCGGGGCGACCGGCCCGTGCGGTTGCTCACCCTCGGGCTGAAGAGCGACATCGGCGTGCACGACCGGCTGCGCGACGCCCGCGAGCGGGTGCGCCGGAAGTTCGCCCCGGTCGCCGCCGCGCTCGGCAGGACCGACATCCGCTTCCTCGAAATTCCGTACAACCCCCTCTACCAGGACAGCCTCAGCCTCGCCGTCGAGGCGGAGGACGCCGGCACGGTCAGCGGGCTGCGCCCCTACTACGAGCAGCTCGCCGACTGGCTGCGCGCCCGCCGCGCCGCCCGCCTCACCGACGTCACCGTCGTCCACTCGGCCCGGCACGCCCTGTGGGCCGCGTGGCTGCGCGACCGGCTCGCCGTCAAGGGAGTGCGCACGGAGCTGCGCCGCGCCGACACCTACGCCGGTGAACGCCCCGACCCCGGCGCCGCGTTGCTCTTCCTGTCGCCCGACGACGCCGACGACACGCTGCTCGAACAGATCGGCGCCCTCTCCCACACCGACGTCCGCATCCTCCTCGTCGACGAGCCGTTCCCGCACACCGCGGCCGCCCACCACGAGCGGATCGACCTGCGCGACACCACCGAGGACCAGGCACTGCGGCTGCTGTACACCGGCCTCGGCCTCGGCGCGCCCGAACCCGGCGGCAGCGCCGGCGGGGCCGGGTTCCCGCGGCTGCCGGAGACCACCAACGTGGGCGCGCGCAACAGCGCCTTCGTGGACCGCGCCCCGCTGCTCGGCACACTCCACGAGGAGCTGCGCGGCGCCGCCCGCGACGGCGCCTGCCTGGTGCTGCACGGCCCCAGCGGCTGGGGCAAGAGCGACACCGCGCACGAACTGTGCCACCGCGTCGGGGCCTCGTACGACGTCGTGTGGTGGGTGCGCGCCTGGGAGCGCACCCGCGTCGAGCGCGGCCTCGGCCGGCTCGCCGGACGCCTCGGCGCCCCCGAGGACCGGGTCGGCACCGACGGGGACGGCATCTCCCGGCTGCTGTCCCGGCTCTCCCGCACCGACGCCGAGGCGGAGAGCTGGCTCATCGTCTACGACGGTGTCACCGACCCCGCCGAACTGCACGGCCTGCTGCCCGTACCGCACGAGCGCGGGCACGTCCTCATCACCAGCCGGACCGCACCGGCCGGGACCGACCCCGCCGAGGACGTCCGGCCGCCGCATCTGCGGCCCCTGGCCATCGCCCCGATGGACGGCGAGGAGAGCCGCGCGCTGCTCGCCGAGAAGGTGCCGGAGATCAGCGAGCGGCAGGCCCGGCAGATCGGCAGCGTCGTCGACTCCGTCCCGCAGGCCCTGCACCTCGCCGCCCACTGCCTCGCCGAGCGGACCGCCGCGCACCGCCGCGACGACCACATGAACCAGGACGCCGCGGTCCGCGCCGCCGTCGGTGACCTCCTCGCCGAGTACCGCGCCGGCAAGACCGAACTGCTGCGCACCGCCGACGCCGTGTCCCCCGTGGCCGTGATGGTGCAGGTCGCCCGGCGTGTCGTACGGACCACCCCCGGCGCCCTCGCCTGGGGCGCCGAGAGCCCCGAACGCGACGCCGTGGGCTGGCTGCTGGGCGCCGCCTCCCTGCTCACCGGGCGCGGCATGGGCCTGGAACTGCTGCGCTCGCGCCGCATCCTGTCCGAACTCGCCCGCGACGACGAGTCGTCGACGCCCGCACCCGCCGGCACCGAGGTCCTGCTGCCCGACGAGCACATGGTGAGCGTCGCCCTGTGGGCCCTGGCCCAAGTGGGCCTGCTCGACGTCGACTTCGACCGCACCCGGCAACCGCTCGTCCAGCACCACGGGCTGCGCGACCTGATCCGCGCCGGCATGGACCCGGCCGAACGCGCGCACATCGAGTCCGTGTTGCGCAGCGTCCTGTCCGAACACGCCCCGCAGGGCCCCGACCTGCCCGCGGACTGGGCCCGCGAGGTGTTCTCGCTGCGCCTGTGGGAGGACCCGCGGCCACGGGTGCGCCGCTCGCTGCTGCGCCACCTCAACTCGCTGAGCCAGCGCGCCGAGGCCGCCGACCTCGACCGTCTCCTCGACATCGCCGGGCGGGCGCGTGAGGCGTGGCGAACCGATGACGGCAACGCCGCCGGCGAGGGTGACGAACAGTCACCCGAGTACCTGCGCCTGCTCAACTTCGTCGCCCGCGCCCACCGGCTGCGCGGCGACTACGACCTCTCCCGGCAGATCGCCCAGGACGCCCTGCGCGGTCACCGCAGGCTCCTCGGCATCACCCACCCGCGCACCCTGCTCTCCGCCGACTCCTACGCCGCCACCCTGCGCGCGCTGGGCCGCTTCGACGACGCCCTGCTGCAACTGCGGCCCGTCCTGGAGGGCCTCACCCTGCTGCTCGGCCCGCAGCACCCGGCCACCATCCAGGCCGAACACAACCTCGCCCTCACCGAGTCGCTCACCGGCCGGGTCGCCCCCGCCCTGGCCGCGATCCAGGACCGCTTCCGCTACCGCCAGGCCGTCGGCGGCACGGACGACCCCGTCGCCTGGAACGCCGCCGAACTGCTCGCCTACCTGTACCGCGCCGCCGGACGCGACGGTGAGGCCCGCGACCTGCTGCGCCAGAAACTGCGCCGGCACGGCGACACCTGGGACCTCGTCCGGCTGCGTACCGAGGTCGGCCTCGCGGTCAGCGAACGCCGGCTCGCCGACGGCTTCCCCGCCCTCAAGGACCCCCTCTACAGCTACGAACTCGCCCACGAACGCGACCTGCGCGCCCTCGGCCTGTACGTCGACCGGTTCGGCCCCGACCGCTTCGACACCGTGCGCTGCCGGTTCAGCTACGCCGCCGACCTGCACGCCCTCGGCAAGGCCGACGAGGCCGAACAGCAGGCCCGGCAGTGCGTGGACACCCTCGCCCGCTGGTTCGGGCCCGGGCACCCCTACACGGGCGTCGCCCAGGTGCGCCACGGCGTCTATCTGCGGGCCACCGGTGAGCTGCGGCTCGCCGAGGAGATCGGCCGGGGCACGCTGAACCTCCTCACCCACAAGCTGGGCCGGGCCCACCCCTGGGTGGCCATCGCGGAGAACTCCCTTGCCGCCACGCTCGCTTCGGCGGGCCACGACGAGGAGGCCGTGGAACTCGCCCGCACCGCACTGGCCCGCCTCGGCGACCTGGGCATCGCCCACCGCGTCGGTGGCCGCAGGGTCGGCGCCCACCTGGAACGCCTCACCGGCGTCGACCCCACCCGTCCCGTACCGCCCTCGGGCTACGACATCGACCTGGAGCTGCCCGACGTGTGACCCGCCCGCAGACAGCCTCCCCGGCGACCGACCGGCACGCCACCGATCGGCAGAGCACCGAATCAGCAAGCCACCGACGAGCGAAAGGCGAGCACCCGTGGCAGCCCCCGCACCGCACGCGAGCACCACGCTGAAGGAGTCCCACTGGACTCCCAAGCGCCACGGCCTGATAACCACGCTGTGCGAGGAGACCGTCGCACGGACGCCCGCGATCCGCTCCCTGGCCCACTACAGCAACGGCATCCTCGACTTCGCCGTCCTGAGAGCGGACCGCGCCCCGCTCTCCAGCCTGGTCACCGAGACCGGCGACGACGCCCACAACGAGTCGCTGCCCGGCTCCAGGCTGCTGCTGTGCACCCAGGACCTCGGCGCCGTCCTGCGCCCGCTGAAGACCGGCGAGCTGATGCGCACGGTCCTCGCGGGCACGCGCGCCGGCCTGTGGGGCGGCCGGGCCCGCCCCGACGAGTTCCTCGCGGCGGTCACGGACGTACCCGACGGCGTGCCCGACATGGACGAGGCGATGAACCTGCTCGTCACCCGTATCCGTACCGAAGTGCACGGACTCCCCGACGAGTTGCTCGGCGGTGACGCGCAGGCGAAGGCGCATCTCCAGAGCGGGGAGACGCCCGCGGGCCCGCACGTCGACTTCGGGACGGCCGCCGCCCCGGACACCGTGTACGAACAGCGGCTGCGCGATCTGTGGCGCACCCATGTGAACACCACGGACCTGCAGTACGCGGGCTACTACCGGGACTGGACCCTGGTCTGTGTCGGTGACGTCTTCGACAGCCAGGAACTCGGCCCGCGCTTCATGGACGTCAGTGTGCGCACCCGGCGGACCGCCTACCGCGACCTCTCGCGCAGCCTGCGCGGCCACCTGATCCGCCTCAAGGACGCGCTCGACCTGATCGCCCCGCCCCCCGGCAGCGGCGCATCGGTCGAACGGCTCGTCCTCGACGTCCAGGAGGGCGCGGTGTACGTCCACTGGACCTCGCCCCGCGCCTTCCTCCTCGGCGTCACCCTCGACCAGCGGCAGGTGGGCAACGCGGAACGGCGGCTCACGGGCCTCGCCCAGCTCACGGGCGGCGTGACCAGTCCGCCGCCGCACTGAACAACACCCATACATACAAAGGGAGTTGACGGGACCTAGGGAACCGCCGGGGCGCTGAGCGTCCCCCACACCTCCTCCGCCAGGACCTCCACCGTGCGGGCCGGGGTCAGCGGGTGCTGGTGCTCGGCGTTGCCCAGCAGATGCACCGGCAGCACCTCGACGGCGCTCTCGTACTCCCGGCAGATCCGGCGCAGTTCGCTCAGCTGTACCTCGGTCGGTGTACCCGGCGCCGCCGCCCGTGCCCAGGTCGCGACAGCGCCCCGGAAGTCCTCCGTCAGCGCCCGCACCAGCGTCGCGCAGCCCAGCACGCTCAGCTCCGCCGAGGTCGCCGCCGCCCGCCGGTTCACGCTCCGGCCGGCCACCCGCCGGGTCACCGACTCCAGCATCGCCAGCGCGTCCCGGAACCGGCGCCGAACCGGGCCCGGCAGCTCCTCGGCCGGCTCCGCCTCGGCGGTGACGCGAACGGACTGTGAGGCCGGCAGGGGCGTCCCCGTCGAGCCCGCCGTGCCCGGACGCACCTCCAGCGTCATCGCGGCCAGGTTGCGGCGCATCTCGTCGAGGTGGGCCGTCTGCTGCTCCAGGTTCCGGCGCATCCGCTCGCCCAGCTCGGCGAGGTCCTCCTCCCGGCCCTCCTCCACGAGCCGCCGCTCCAGCTGCAGCAGCGCCTCGTGCACATGCCGCGGGAACCCGCCCTGCCGGTACACCAGCGGGCGGGAGCCGATCGACCGCCCGAGCCGGTCCTGCATCGCGTGCGACACCAGCCCGTTGACCACCAGCAGCGCCTCGAACCGCCCCGGGCGCACCGCGCCGCGCAGCCCGTTCACCTGGGTGACGATCCGTTCGACGTCGTCGGCGAGGAGCAGGGAGCGGGTGTAGACCACCGCGATGTAGGCGTTCGGCGCGGGCGACAGCCAGTACAGGACCTCCTCCCGGCCGTCCGCCGAGCGTGTGCGCCTCGCCGGCACCGGGTCGTGGGAGGCGATCCGCCACTGGCCCAGATCGAGGGCGTCGTGCACATCGCCCAGGACCCGCTGGTACGACACCCGCTCGTGCAGTGCCCGTACCGCCTTCAGGACCGTCACCCCCGGCACCCGGCGCACCAGGCCCGCGGTGTCCTCGCTGAGCTGCCAGGCCTCCCGGCACGTCTTGAGCACCTCACGGGGCACGCCCTCGGTCAACTCGTGGAGCAGCCGCAGCGCTTCGTCGTCGAAGGGCCCGGTGGGAGGCGGTGCCGAATCGGGGTCGGACTCGGGGGCGGACGGCCCTTCGCCGTCGGCTTCCGCCTCGTCCGTCTCCTCGCCCGAGGCCAGATACCGGGCCACCAGCTCCCCGGTACGGTCTTGGTCGAGCCCCGTCGGCCACAGCTGCACCACCCGCTCGTGCACGCTCTGGCGCAGCGCCCGCAGCCCGTCGGGCGAGGAGCAGAACACCAGCAGACCGCCGTGGCTCGTATAGATGTTGATGAGGCGTTCGAAGGCGTCCATGAACGCCCGCCGGCTGTCGTCCGGCCAGTCGAGCACCTTCTCCAGCGAGTCGAGGAGCAGGACGTACGGCTGTCCGACCCGGCCGTGCAGAAAGCCCTGCACGGTCAGCGCGTCGAAGACGCGGTCGATGCCGGCCGCGAGGTCCGGGCGCCCGTCCGACGGGCCGATCGCCTCGGTGATCCCGCGTTCGCGCAGCGCCTCGGCGGGTTCGGCGCCGTTCAGCCAGTTCCACACCATCCGGTTGAACGGCGCCTCCAGCAGCAGCGCGAGCGCGGTGGAGAACCTGCGGTGTTCGGTGACCTCGCCCAGGGTGCCGCGCAGATCGGCGTGGATCACCTCGGGGTCGTAGCGCAGCGCCGACACGACCTTGTCCGGGTCGAGGACCCGGTCGCGCAGCCCGGTGGCGATCTCCCGCAGGGTGCCGCGGCGCGGGTCGTCGTCGGCCGCGCCGACCCAGCCGGCCGTCACATAGGCGTAGTAGTCCCGCACCAGCTCCTCGAAGGCCCGTTTGCCCTGCTCGGTGTCGCCCGGTCCGCGCAGTCGGTCGCGGTAGAGCCGTCCCATGTCCTGCGCCGGTTCGTCCACTATCCAGGTCGCCGTCTCGGCGTGCCGCGCCCGGATCGTCTGGTAGGTCCGGCGCAGGGCGTGGCTCTTGCCCAGGCCGAACTCGCCCACCAGGGCGATCGCCCGGCCGCGCCGGCCACCGGCGGCGGGCGGCGCGAAGTAGTCGTCGACGAGCGCCTCGACGTCCGCGATCAGCGGGGTGTCGATGTGGGCGTTGCCCGAGTCGGACGCCCGGACCCGCGCGTCCCCCAGGTCGGACATGGGCCCGAGGCGCACGACAGGGCTCAGCGGGAAGGGGTTGCGGTGCCAGGTGTGTCCACTGGTCGGCGTCACGTTGGCACTCCTCGTGTGTCCGGTGTCGGCCTTGGGAGCGGCGATCGGGTACATCTGTGCGGCTGTTCGGTTCCTGTGTACGCGTTCCCGTGTACGAGGGGAACGGGCGGGTGGGGAGCCCCGCAGCTAGGCGGGTCTGCGCGGCGGGCGAGCCGGGTCGGCGGACGCGCGGCCCAGGTCCGCGGAGTCGAGGGTGGGCGCGGCGAGATCGGCGGCGGTCACGCGCACACGGCCACCCGCGAGTCTCTGCCGCTCGGCCACCCTGAAGCACTCCTGGCGCAGATATCTCACGTCGGCATGGCGCCACGGGTCCTGCGCCGGGGCCGACCCCTGGCCCGGCCCTTGCCCCTGCCCCGGGATCGCGGGCAGCGGCGGTGCGTCCTCGGGGTCGGGATGGCCGCCGCGGGCGGCCTCGGTGAACTTCACGGTGTCCTCCGTGGCGAGCGAACCGAGCGAGAGATGGGTGACCGCCGTGTTCGTGGGCAGTCCCGCGATCACCTCGCCCGCAGTCCTCGGATTCTGGTGACTGATCTCGACGAACAGTACGATCCGGCTCTGTGCGTGGCTCAGCCACGTCTTGAGGAAGTTCGTGCGGACCTCGCCCCCGGCGTCCCGCCAGTCGATGTGCGGGACGATGGCGAACAGCACACTGTTCTGCTGGGCGAGCAGCTTGCTGATGCTGCTGAACGCCCCGCGGACGTCGTCCCCGGTGACGGACGGGTCGAGCGACACCCCGGGGAACTCCTCCTCAAGTGTCTCGACGAGCTTGTCGCGAATGGCCGCGTTGATCTCCTGGGTGTCGGCGAAATTGCCGCGGCCGTCCCAACTGACCTCCTCCCCGCCGTTCTTGTAGCCCCCGGCCATCGCCACGACGGGACGCGGCGCGAGGTTGGGGCGCGCCTGTTCCTCGAAGTGCCGCGAGAGCTCCTGGAGATACTCGTGCGCCCGCTGCACGCACCGGTGGATGAGGGTCGTCTTGCCCATGCCCACCGGCCCGGTCACCACGATCAGATGCCCTCGCTCCTTCGGCAGGAGCAGCCCGGGCAGCTCGTCCCTCAGACACTGCTCGAACCGGTCGAGCTGTTGCCCGGCGTGGTCGACGTCCACCCACTGGTGGGTGTGGCTCTCGTCCTTCCAGGGCACCAGCGGGTGGTCGGCCCTCGGCCGGGCGTGCCCCACCGGCAGCAGATCCCTCACCTCCGGTAGGAACACACCGAACGGGTTGGCGTTCTCCGTCTCGTCGAGCGGCCCGATCATTCGGCACCCCCCGTCGCCCCGGAACGCGCGGAGCGGCTCCGCGCGCGGTACCAACTCCAGTACGAGGAGGAGCGGTTGAGCTCGGGCAGGGCGCGCAGGCAGCGCTCCACCAAGGCGTGCTCCTCGTTCGCGCCACGGACACGGTCCTCCGAGTCGGTCAGATACTCCCCGCTGGTCCATGGCAACGGATCGGCCAGCGGCAGCGCGTCGGCGAGCCGCTCGGCCGCCGCACGCCGGGCCGGGGGACCGGGCACCCGGGAGAGGGCGGCGGCCAGCGCCTCCCGGGTGGCACGCACCGCCGAGTGGTCCGGCCGCTCCCGCAGGCCGTACTCGGCGAGATACTCCCGTGCGGCCACCCGGTACGCGCTCTCCGTCGTCGCCAACTCCTGCTGCAGCGCATGCTGTTGGGACCGGCCGCGCTCGAAGGACTGGCCGCCCAGGGTGAGCAGCGCGCCCACCAGGAGCAGGGGCAGCTGCTTGAGCAGGGCCATCAACCAGCCGTCCTCGTCCGCACCCTCGCCCTGTGCCGCCGTTCCCGGGGAGTCCGCGTCGGCGGCCATGAGCGCGGCACAGGTCCGCCCGAAGTCGTCGTCGTGGTCCCTGGACCACTGTTCCGGCGTCACCCGGTCATCGGCCTTCAGCAGTCCCAGCCGGACGGCCGCGGTGAGCAGGTCGGTGCGGTGGACGGGATCGAGGCAGTACACCAACTGGGCATCCCGCTCAGGGGAGTCGGCGCCCCCGGCGGACGCTGCGAAGGCCGGTGCGGCACCGGTGGCCAGCAGCAGGAGAGCCGCCCCGGTCACCGCGTGCCGGGCGTGCCGCGCGCGTGGTCGGCGGGCCGGGGGAGCTGTGCTCCGAGTGCTCCTGGTGCTCCGGGTCAGCGGCCGGGTGCCGTCGCAGGGCACCCCTCGCACACCTGATCTCCTCGCCCGCCTCATCAGCGTCTCCCCCGTCCGGTGCCGGCACTTCACATGCCTGGTAGGTCTCGTACGTCTTGCATTCCCCGCGGTCGCCGTCTGTCCCACATTTCCGGGCCGCCGGAACTCCGCACTCCGGGACTCCGTACTCCCGGACTCCGGTCATGCGACCGGCTGTTCGTCGTCCGCCTGCTGGTCGTACGGAGAGTGACGCTCGGCGTCGGAGGAGAGTTCCCGGCGGGTGCGTGCCCGCCATCGGCCGGGCGGGTGTGCCAGGAGCGCCTGCGAGGTGCCGTGCAGCAGGTTGACGGTGATGACGGCCGGGCCGACGATCGCGACGGTGCCCGGGAAGTCCCGCTCCAGGGTCAGGGCGATCAGCACGGCCGTGATGCCGTTCTGCTGGCCGAGGCCGAGCGCGATCCGGTCGCGGCGCTCCAACTCCCGTACGAACAAAGGCAGTACGCCCAGTGCCACCACCGCCTGCGCGGCGAAAGCCGACACACCGAGCACGAACCCGGGCCACAGCCGCACCCCGTGTGCGAGCAGCAGCCCGAGTGTCAGGAACGCGGCGAGGAACGCGCCGCCCACCGCCCGGCCGACCGCCTTGTCGAGCACCGTGGCACGCAGCACGAGACCGGCCAGCGCCACTGCGAGCATCAGCTGGTTCATCGCCGCGAGCACCAGCATCGCCCCGACGAGCAGCACCGCCCCGCCGGCCTTGGTACGCCGGACCGCCGGCACGTCCGGCAACCGTGACACCGCCCGGCGTCCGGCCCACCACAACAGCACGACGGCGGCCAGGAGCACGGCGTTGAAGAGGAGCCCGGTCGCGTAGTCGCCGCCCGCGCCCCGGCTGATCCCGGGGGCGCCCTCGTGGCCCGCCGCCGTGTAGGCGTACCCCGCCAGATACAGCGTCAGCAGAACCGTCATCGGGTCGTCGAACGACGCCCACGCCGTCAGCAGCGACTGGGCGCGCGGTGACATCCGCCCCTTGCCGGTCAGGGCGGCGACCGACAGCGGGTCGATCTGGGCGACGGCGATACCGAGCACCAGGTACTCCGGCCGCCGGAACACCAGCACCATCGTGCCGGCGATCAGCCCGGCCTTGAGAACCACACCCAGGGTGACCGCGGCCACCACACCGGGCAGATCGGCCCGCAGCGCCCCGAGATCGATCGAGTACGTGCTCCCGTACAGGCCGACCGCGAGCAGCAGTGCCGCCCCGAGCGCATAGCCGTCGGAACGCACCAGCCCCGAGGCGTCCACCGCCAGGCCGGTCAGCACTCCGACCGCGAGCAGGCCCGCGGCGCCGAGCACGATTCCGGGGACCACGTCGGGCAGCCTTCGTAAACGGGTGCGCAAGGATGTCCCCATGGCCTTGTCCCCCCTCCGCTCCGGCCCCGCGCGCCGTACGGCACGACCGGAGACGCCCCCCGGCGGAACGGGTGTGACCGCCCGTGGGGCAGGTGAATGGTAGGGGCCCCGGTGCCGGGGGAAAAGCCGCACACCGGCCTTCCGCCCGGCGCCGCTGCCGTCCCGTCCTGTCGGTCCTGTCCTCACGATGCCCGGCACGAAGCATCCGCGAACCCGTTTCGGCGCCCTGGCCGAAAGCCAACGTTCCTTTCCAGCAGGCTATTTGACGCCCGTAGACTCACCCGGTGACAAAGGTGACACGGGACGACGTCGCCAGACTCGCGGGAACTTCCAGCGCGGTCGTCAGTTACGTCGTCAACAATGGCCCCCGGCCCGTCTCCGCGGAGAAACGCCGACGCGTTCTCGAAGCCGTGAAAGAGCTCGGCTACCGGCCCGACCGGGTGGCCCAGGCCATGGCCAGTCGCCGTACGGACCTGCTGGGGCTGATCGTTCCGGACGCCCGTCAGCCATTTTTCGGGGAAATCACCCACGCGTTGGAACGCGCCGCCGCCGACCGGGGAAAAATGGTGCTCGTCGGCAACTCCGATTACCAGGAGGAGCGCGAAATCCATTACCTGCACGCCTTTCTGGGGATGCGGGTGTCGGCGCTGATCCTGGTCAGTCTGGGGCTCGGTGACCGGATCGCCGCCGAGCTCGACACCATGGACACCCGGGTCGTGCTGATGCACGAACGGTCCGCTTCCGTACGGAAGTTCGCCGTGGTCACGGACGACGTCGAGGGCGCCAGGCTCGCCACCCGGCACCTCCTCCAGCACGGGCACACCGCCGTGGCCTGCCTGGGCGGTCCCGGATCCGCTCCCCTGGCCGGGGATCCCGTCGCCGACCATGTCGAGGGCTGGCGCAAGGCGATGGCGGACGCCGGCCGCCCCACCGAGGGACTGCTCTTCCACGCCCCCTACAACCGGTACGACACCTACGGGATCGCGCTGCGCCTGCTCGCCGCCCCCGACCGGCCGACCGCCGTGTTCTGCTCGACGGACGACCAGGCCATCGGCCTGCTGCGGGCGGCCCGTGAACTGGGCGTCGACGTACCGGGGGAGCTCGCGGTGTCGGGCTTCGACGACGTCAAGGAGGCGGCGATGACCGACCCGCCGCTGACTACGGTCGCGTCCGACCGCGAGGCGATGGCCCGCAGGGCGGTGGACATGGCGCTCGACCCGGAACTCGACGCGACGACTCCCGGCGAGACGGACCGCACCCGCCGCTTCGCGTCCCGCCTGGTCGTCCGGGCGTCCTGCGGCTGCCCGGACCAGGGCGCCACCTCCCGTTCCCTGTCCGTCGGGGCCCCGACGGCCACTGCCTGACCAGCCGTTCCGTCGACGAACACCGCTCACCCCTTGCCGGGGGGGATCTGGACCATTTATTGTTTGGCATCAAATGAAAAGTAGCCTTCGCCGAGACGTCGGCCCCAGCCTTGGTGAGGGCGTCGGCGAGGACGTCGGCGAGGAGAACGGAGTGCGTACGACCATGACCGCAGCTCCTCGTATGCAACTGGTCCTCAGTGAGAACTGGACCATGACCGGCGGGCGCGTCGACCTGCCGCTGCTGGTGCGCTGGGCCCGGGAGGCCGAGGACGCCGGATTCGACTCGGTGATGCTCAGCGAGCACATCGTGCTCGGCCCCGACGCCGGCGTGAACGGCGTCATGGGCAACCCGCGCGACTGGGCCCTGCCGGGCAACCAGGACCCGTACATGCCCTGGCCCAACTCCCTGATCCTGCTCGGCGCGATCGCCTCGGTGACCGAACGGATCCGGCTGGCCGCCTCGGCCGTGATCGCCCCGCTGCGCCATCCCCTGCTGCTGGCGCGGGAGTTGGGCACGCTCGACCTGCTCTGTGAGGGGCGGCTGATAGTGCTGCCCAACGTCAGCTGGAGCCGCGACGAGTACGACGCGCTCGGGGTCCCCTTCGCCCGGCGGGGCCGGCTGCTGGACGAACACCTGGAGATCTGGGCGAAGTTGTGGGGCCCGTCGCCGGTGTCCCACGAGGGCGGGAACTACCCCTTCGAGAACGTGTACTTCGAGCCCAAGGCGTACCGGCCGGACGGGCCCCGGCTGTGTTTCGGCGGGGCCGGGATGCACACGGCGATGGTGCGGCGGCTGGTGAGGTACGGGCACGCCTTCAACCCGCTGGGGCGGCCCACGGCCGACGAGCTGAAGGTGCTCGGGGAGGCGATGAAGGAGGCGGGACGGGATGTGTCCGAGCTGGAGATGATCGGGGGAGTGCGGGTGGTGTTCCCCGATGAGCGGTCCTGTGCGGATCTCGGGGCGGCGCTGGCTTCGATTCCGGAGCAGATGGAGTCGGGGTTCACGACGTTCTGTGTGAAGCCGTCGCAGTTCACCGATGATCCGGACGGGGTCGGGGCCTTCTGCCGGGACGTGATGCGGCGGGTTTCCGCAGGAGCGTCCGCCATGTGATGCCGGTGGGTCCGCGCGGGCTGCGTGTGGTTGATCGCACAGTTCCCCGCGCCTGCCGGGGCGCCTTCCGTGTCCTCCGTACAATTTGGTGCCGAACGAGAATGTGCGTATGGACGGGGTGGATGGGGATGTGCCGGTGACGCAGCGACCGATCGTCGAGACCGAGCAGTTGGTCAAGGCCAAGCTCGGGGACATTTCGATCCAGCACGACCAGATGGCCGTCGTCGCGAACATCCACCGGGCCGCCTCCGCCGTGCGCCAGCATGTCGAGAACTCCGTGTTGCGCGGGGTGGATCTCACCTGGACCGGGTTCGTCGTGCTGTGGGTCGTCTGGATCTCCGGGGAGACCGAGACACGGCTCGTCGCCGAGGAGGCCGGGATCTCCAAGGGGACACTCACCGGAGTGGCCCGGACGCTGGAGTCACGTGGGCTGGTCCGGCGTATCGAGCACCCTTCGGACGGACGGCGGGTGCTGCTCGGGCTCACGGACGAGGGCGAGACGCTGATGCGGACGCTGTTCCCCGACTTCAACGCCGAGGAGGCCTTCGTCGCCGCCCCTCTGAGCGCCGAGGAGTGCCGGGCCACCGCGGACGCGCTGCGCAGGATCGTCGTCCAGGTCGAGACCCACGGGGAGGACCGTCGGCTGGAACTGCTCGACGGCGCCGAACCCGCTCCGCGCCGCAGCGGACGGCGCCCCAAGAGCTGATCCCCGGACCTCGACCCGGCCATGTCGCTTACGAAGTGGAGAACCCCGTGCGCGCCCTCGTCATACGTCACGACCATCTCTCGCTGTCCGGTCCCGTCGGCGACCGCATCGCCCGACTCGGCTACGAAATCGACGAGTTGACCGTCGTACCGGCCGAGCGCCACGACAGCCCCGGCGTCGGGTTCGACTTCCCCGACCCGGCCGGTTACGACCTGATCGTGCTGCTCGGCGCGCCCTGGTCGGTCTACGACAGGTCCAAGGTCGCCCCCTGGATCGACGGCGAACTGGAGCTCCTGCGCACCGCGCACGCCGCCGAGCTGCCCGTGCTCGGCATCTGCTTCGGGGCACAGGCACTCGCCACCGCCCTCGGGGGGAGCGTCGAGGCGGCTCCCCGGCACGAGATCGGCTGGACGGCCGTCGAGTCGGACGTACCCGGGCTGATTCCGGCCGGGCCGTGGTTCCAGTGGCACTTCGACCGGTTCACCGTCCCGCCGGGTGCGGTCGAGCTGGCCCGCAGCGCGGTCGGCCCGCAGGCCTTCCGGGCCGGACGGGCGCTCGGGGTGCAGTTCCATCCCGAGCTCGACGAGGAGACACTGCTCCAGTGGCTGGACGCCGCCGGCCGGCGCGAGGCCAGGGCGCACGGCGAGGACCCGGACCGGCTGCTCGCGGAGACCCGCGCCCGGCACGAGGAGTCACGGCAGCGGGCGTACGACCTCGTCGACGCGTTCCTCGCGCAGATCGCCGGGGTGGCGACGGACCCGACCGCCGACGGGCGGGGCCGCGCGGCCTGAGAGCCTCCGCTTGTCGGATCGACCTCTCGGATGAACGTTTCCCGGCAAAGCCGCGTCGTAGCGGTTAGCGGTAGTCCGCAGTCGGTACTCGTTCACTGTTCAGGGGGATCACCATGGCTTCGGTCCGATTGCTGTCGTCCGTCGTACTGGTCGCGGGGCTGGTGTGCACGCTCGCCGGCTGCGAAGGGGACTCCGGAGCCTCGGTGTCGGGGCAGGGCGCGTCGGCGTCCTCGCCCACCCCCACCTCCTCGTTCTCGTCGTTCGCGGAGTCCTGGGAGGAACCCGCCTCGTACGTCTACACGCTCACGTCGAGCGAGGGGGAGCGCAGCCTGATCGGCACGTTCCGGGTGACGGTCCGGGACGGGAAGGTGGCCAAGGCGGTCGGGCTCGACGAGAGCGCGCGGGGCGCCGTCCAGCGCGCACCCGAGGAAGTGCCCACCATCGGCGGGCTGTTGGACCAGCTGGCACGGGCCCACCACGATGGCGCGGACACGGCGGAAGCGGAGTACGCGCCCGACGGGCACCCCGTACGGATCACCCTGGACCCGGAGGAGAACGCGATCGACGACGAGCAGTCGTACGTCATCAGCGGCTACGAGCCGGATCCGGCGCCCGCGGGGGGACAGTCCTGACGCAGGCCGGTCCTAGTTCTGGGCGTCGTGGTCGTTCAGGTCCTCGAACGTGCCGCCGACCTTCTGGCGCAGCGATTCCTGGAGCTTCGGGGGCGCGCTGATGACCCACCTGGTGCCGACCAGGTACTTGCCGCCGTAGATGGCCGCGCTGTCCAGCCAGGTGAGCTTGTACTTCTCCTCGGGGAACGTCGTGATCAGGTAGTCGCCGTCGGCGGTGTGACAGACACCCTCGCGCAGTTCGGCCGCGTCGGTACGGATCGTCACCTCGCAGCCCGTCAGCTTGGCGATCACCTCGACCTTGGCCGGCGCGACCACGGCGGCCACGGGAGCGGGCGGCATGGACTCCGACGCGGACGGCGACGCCTTCTTCCCGGCCTTCGTATCCGTGTCCGAGTCCGAGCCCGCCGTACAGGCCGTGGCCAGGGGAAGGGCGACGGCCGTCAGGAGCGCGGCGAGTGCGACGGCCCGGCGGAACGAAGATCGCTGGGATTGCTGCTGGGACACTGCGCTGCTCCAGGTCGGGTGGTACGGCGGACGTACGACTCGACAGAAGGTACGGGCGGGCAGTGGGCCGCGTTCACAGCCAGCCGTTGCGTTTGAAACCGCGGTGGACGAAGAAGCAGACGGTGCCGATGACGGAGAGGACGAGCGGGTAGCCGAAGCGCCAGTGCAGTTCGGGCATGTGCTCGAAGTTCATGCCGTAGATCCCGCAGACCATCGTCGGTACGGCGACGATCGCCGCCCACGCCGTGATCTTCCGCATGTCCTCGTTCTGGCCGACGGTGACCTGCGCGAGGTGGGCCTGGAGGATCGAGTCGAGCAGGGCGTCGTAGGCGTGGATCTGCTCGGTGGCGCGGAGGAGGTGGTCGGACACGTCCCGGAAGTAGGCCTGTATCGACGGCTCGACGGAGGGCATCGGCTCGGTGGCCAACTGCTGGAGGGGGCGGCCGAGGGGGACCACGGCCCGCTTGAGCTCAAGCAGCTCGCGCTTGAGCTGGTAGATACGGCCGGCGTCGGCGGTGCGCGGGCTCTGCGGGGAGAAGACGTCCGACTCGACCTGGTCGATGTCGTCCTGGACGGCGTCCGTGACGTGCAGGTAGTCGTCGACGACATGGTCGGCGATGCCGTGCAGTACCGCCGCCGGGCCCCTGCCGAGCTGCTCCGGGTCGGACTCCAGGTCCTCGCGCAGGGGGCCGAGGGAGCCGTGGCGGCCGTGTCGGACGGTGACGACGAAGTCGGGGCCGGCGAAGACCATGATCTCGCCGGTGGTGACGACCTCGCTGGTCGCGGTGAGTTCGTCGTGCTCGACATAGCAGACCGTCTTGAACACGGCGAACAGGACATCACCGTACCGCTCCACCTTGGGGCGCTGATGGGCCTGGACGGCGTTCTCGACGGCGAGCGGGTGCAGTCCGAACAGTTCGGCGACGTGGGTGAGCTCCGTCTCGGAGGGTTCGTGGAGTCCGAGCCAGACGAAGCCGCGGTTGTGCTTGCGGACGCGGGCGACGGACTCCTCGACGGTCGGGGCGGTCTCCTGGCGAACCCCGTCCCGGTAGATCACGCAGTTGACGACGGTCGAGCCGAGCGGTGAGCGGGCGGGGTGACTGAGGTCCACCCGCCGCCGCCCACGCCGAGCCAGGCGGGCCACTTTGCGCAGGCTGCCGACCATCGACATGCGGTTTGCTCCTTCTCCGGGTGCGGACAGTGTGCCAGGTGGGGGTAAAGGGCCGGTCAGGGGAGGTGGTGGGGGGCTTGCTTCTGCCGCTCCCACCCGTCCCGTACCCGGGGGCCACGCCCCCAGACCTCCCTCCGGCCCTGAGGGGCCTTGTTCTCGAACACTGGACGGGCTGGATACGCGCAGCCGTTTCGCCCTGTGTTCATTCGGGCAGGGATCGGGCAGCGCAGGGGGGAGGGAGACACGGCGGTGGTGTCTGACCATGTGCGGACCCCGGACGGGCGGCGATTACGCGTCGAGGTGTCGGGAGACCCCGGTGGGCACCCCGTGTTCCTCCTGCACGGCACGCCCGGCAGCCGGGTCGGGCCCCGGCCCCGCTCGATGTTCCTCTACCAGCGCGGCGCCCGCCTCATCAGCTACGACCGCCCCGGGTACGGCGGCTCCGACCGACGCCCGGGCCGTCGGGTCGCGGACGTCGTGGGCGACGTACGCGATGTCGCCGACGCCCTCGGCCTGGATCGCTTCGCCGTGGTCGGCCGTTCCGGCGGCGCCCCGCACGCCCTCGCCTGCGCCGCACTGCTGCCGGACCGGGTGACCCGGGCCGCCGCGCTGGTCGGGCTCGCCCCGAGGGACGCGGAGGGGCTGGACTGGTTCGCGGGCATGGCCCCCTCCAACGTCAAGGAGTTCCGCACCGCTTCCACTGATCCGGAGCGGTTCGCCGCCCGGCTCATCCCGCGCTCGGCGGCCATCCGCAGCAACCCGGCGACGCTCCTCGACGAACTCCGCAGCGATCTGACCGACGACGACCTCTCGATTGTCTCGGACACCGCGATGCGCTCGATGTTGCTGCGCAACTTCCGTGAGGCGGTGCGTACTTCACCGTACGGCTGGATCGACGACGGCCTTGCGCTGACCGGCCCCTGGGGGTTCGACCCCGCGGACATCCGGGTGCCCGTCCTGCTCTGGCACGGCGGGCGGGACGTCTTCTCGCCGCCCGCCCACGCGTCCTGGCTCGCCGCCCGTATCCCACGGGCCAGGACGGTCGTCGAACCCACGGCTGTCCACTTCGCCGCGGTGCGCGCACTGCCCAGGGTGATCGGCTGGCTGCTCGGCGACAGGTTCAGCTGACCACGCAGCCGACCGACAGTCCTTGCCCCGGGCTCTCTTGACGGACCGTCAGACCGCCAGCGGTTCCAGGTCCCGGTAGATCCGCCGCTCGTCCGACGCCACCTGTGTGATGCCGTTCTCCTCGCCCAGCAGCATGCGCAGCTCCTTCAGGGACTCCTCCCGAAGCCGCCGTGCCTCGTCCTTGCGGCCCAGTGCCGTGAGGGTGAGGGCGAAGTTGGTGACGATGCCCAGGGTTTCCGGATGGTGCTGGCCGAGCACCGTACGCAGGACAGTGACCGCGTTCTCCTCCAGCGCGCGCGCCTCCTCCAACTTCCCCTGGTCTGCGAGGACGTTGGCGTAGTTGATGCCGCAGAAGAGAGTGTGCGGATGCTGTTCGCCGAGGACCTCCACCATCCGTGGCAGCACCTGGTGGAACACCTCCCCCGCGAGGTCCACGTCGCCGCAGCCCCAGTGGAAGATGCCGAGGTTGTTGAGCGCGGCCTGGGTGTACGGGTGGGCCTCGCCCGGCACCTTCATGTACTCGCCCAGTGCCTCCCGGGCCACCTCGCGGGCGTCCTCGCGCTCGTCGGCCGCGAACAGGTCGGCGGCAAGATTGAGGTCGCAGGCCAGTGAGTCCGGGGTCGGCTTGGAGTACTGGGCACGGTACTGGCCGCGGGTCGCCGTGGTGAGCCGGCGGGCGTCCTCGAACTGGCCCGCCCGGCGCAGCGAGACGGCCAGCGACTTGGCACAGCGCAGGGTGCCGGGGAACTCCTTGCCGAGGATGCGCTTGTGAGCGTCGTACGTACGGGACAGCAGGGCGACGGACTCGGAGTAGCGGCCGACCTCGCGCAGGTCGCGGCCGAGCTGCTCGGCGGAGGCCAGTGTGTAGGGGTGGTCGGGGCCGAGGACCTCCATCCGGCGGTCCAGGGTGTCCTGGTCTATGGCTCGGGCGTCGCTGTAGCGGCCGACCATGCGCAGCGCCAGAGCCAGGTTGTTGGCGGCGCTCAGGGTACGGCGGTGGGACTCGTGGAAGATCTGGCTGAACCCGTCGTGCGCCTCCCGGGCGAGGTCCACCGCCGACCGGTACTCGCCGAGGGCGGCGAGGTCGCTGGCGAGGTTGGAGGTGGTGACGTACGTGTGCGGATGGGATGTACCGAGGACCCGGCGCTGGCGTGCCAGCAGTTCGGTGTCCATGTCGCGGGCCTCCACGTAACGTCCCTGCGAGCGCAGCACGCTGGCCAGTTGGCAGCGCAGGTAGAGGTACTGGACGTCGTCCTCGCCGAGCAACTCCTTCCAGTGGGCGAGGAGTTCCTCGGCGCGGCGTTGGGCGCCGGGGAAGTCGCCGCGCTTCCAGAGGTAGCGGACGCGGTCGATGAGCAGGCGGCGGGTCCCGGAGTCGACGCAGTTGCGGGCGTCGGAGGCGGTGAGGTGCGGCCAGATGACGGCGAAGCGCGGCCAGTTCTCCGGGTCGTCGATCGGCTCGTCGCCGTCCGGGCGGCTTCCGGCCAGCACCGTGTGGACGACGTGCCGGGCCTCCCGCTGCTCCTCCTCGGTCAGCTGGGCGCGGATCACCGCCTGCACCAGCCGGTGCACCTGGATGCTGTTGCTGACCTGGTCGACCTTGGCGAGCGCGAACCGGCCGATCTCCCGGATGACCCGCCCGAGCAGCAGACTCTCCTGGAGCGAGGCGTCGTACGGCTTCAGAGCGTCGATCATCTCCTTGCTGTACAGGAGCTGAGAGGAGATCGGCTCGGCGGCGAGGAAGGCGCACAGCTGGAGCAGCCGTACCGACGCCGGGGAGCGTTCCTTCAGCCGGGCGATGGAGATGTTCCAGGTCGCGGCCACCGAGTGGGGGTAGTCGGCGGGCTGGTTGAGGTCCAGTACGTCGGTGGTCTGGTCGGCGAGCTGTCGCAGGTAGTCGTCGATCGGGGTGGCCGTCTCGGCGAGCCAGGCCGCCGTCTGCTCGACCGCGAGCGGCAGGTCGCCCACCGCCTGCGCCACCTGGTCGGCCTCCCCGGCACTCAGTCCCGACGCGCGCCGGGTCAGGTGCTCGACGCTCTCCTCGCGCAGGAACACCTCGATCGGCATGGACGCCCCCTGCTGCGCCCAGGCCTGATTGCGGGAGGTGACCAGCACATGTCCGCCGCCGCCCTGCGGGACGTAGCGGGCCAGGGACGCCGGGTCGTCCACGTTGTCGAAGACGAGGATCCACCGTTTCGTCGGCATGCCCCGGGCCAGCATCTGGACGGCTTCCTGGCTGGCCATCGTCATGTCCTCGCCGCCGGGAGCACCGATGCGGGCGCCGAGTTCGGCGAGGGAGGCGACCACGTCGTCCTCGTGCTCGGCCGAGGTCCACCACACGAGGTCGTAGTCGGCCATGAACCGGTGCACGTACTCGATGGCGACCTGGGTCTTGCCGACCCCGCCGAGCCCGAACAGCGCGAGCGGCTGCGGCACCACGGTGGTCGTACCGCTGCTGAGCTGGTCGCGGACCACGTCGAGGATGACGTTGCGCCCGGTGAAGGTGTTGTTGCGCTGCGGCGCGTTCCAGATCGCCGGCGTCGAGCCGGGGAAGCGCGGCCCCCCGGTTCCCGCGCCGACGGGCTGGCCCGACAGATCGACGGCGCTGAGCAGCGTGAGGATGCTCTGCGCCTCGTCGAGGCGGTGCAGGTCGACCGGGTTGTGGTCCAGGTACGCCATGGGCAGCCGGACCTCGTCGACCCTGAGCGGCACCATCGCGCCGTGCGGGGTTTCGGTGTCGGTGTCGGTCAGCGCGCGCCAGACGGCGTCCGCGTACCGGGACTTCTGGAAGGCGTTCGACAGCAGCACGAGGGTGCGGGTCGAGTCGGCGGGGCGGGAGACCGGGCCGGTCGAGATGTCGTGCGGCAGCACATTGCAGCCGGAGCGTTTCAGCACGGCCTCGATCCAGTCCGCCCACATCCGGTTCTCACCGGCGTACGCGACGACGATGTCCGCCGTGGTCGCCAGCGGCCGACGTCGCAGGAACGCGTCCCGGCAGCGCAGCCGGACGGGCTCGGGGACCTGCGGCAGCGAGGTGACCGTGCCCTCCGAGATGACCGCGGTGAGTCGTTCGAACGCGGACAGCAGGGAGTTGGCGATGCCGCTCTCGTCCCCGACCGTGGCCAGGGTCTCCTCGTACGCGTAGTAGGGGCGGTAGGGGATCTCGACGTTTCCCCAGTAGGCCGTCATCTCCTCCGGGCTCAGGTCGCCCTCGTCGAGCCCCTTGGGCAGCCCGGCGAACTTCAGCCGGGCCAGCGCCCGCCCCGCGTCGACCTTCTCCTTCTCGCCCTCGTCGATGCGCATGGGCACGGGCAGCACACGGATGCGACGCTTGCGGTAGCCGTCCTGGACACTGCGGGCCACGGCGGCGGCGCCGTCCAGCGACTGGTCGCTGAGGGTGAAGCAGTCCACGAGGACGTCCGGCATCTGGATCGTGCAGATGTCGGCGTTGTCCGACAGTCCGGTTCGGCTGTCGATGAGCACATAGTCGTACGACGCCTTCATGCTGTCGCGCAACGCGTCCAGGAATATCCCGCCGCCGAGCCGCTCGTAGAAGTTGTCCCACTCGAACGACGACACGGTCGCCGAGTACGAACGGTCCTGGCGGCCCGCGGACAGGAAGTCCAGCGAGCCGCCGTCCACGAACCTGAGACCCAGGCGCTCAGGGGTGAGCGACATGGCGTGCTGCTCGACGTCCGCGAAGTCGAGGTGCCAGGGGCCGGAGCGCTGGGTTCCGGTGGTCGCGGCCCAGGCGTACTCGTTGATGATGTCGATGACGCCGGTGGTCGCGGCCAGCGCGTTGGAGTCCAGGAACGGATGGAAGAAGCGGTGCAGGCCGGGTGCCTCCAGGTCCCAGTCGACGGCCAGGACCCGCTTGCCGCTGGCGGCCAGGATCCACGCGGTGTTGGCCAGGGCCATCGTGCGGCCCGTGCCCCCTTTGTACGAGTAGAAGGTGATGATCCGTCCGTCCTGCACGGCCGTCATGCTTCTCCTCCGTTGTCGTCTCCCGCCTCCGGGAGCGGCGGGTGGGTGGGGCCCATCAGACGGGGCCGGGGCACGTGCGGGCCGGCGGGCGGGTGAGCCACCGCGTGCTTGAGGTACTGCCGGGTCGTGTGCGCCACGACGGTCGGCAGGACATCGGTGAAGGCCTTGAGACTGGGTACGCCGTTGACGGCCATCCTGCAGTCGGTGCGCCGGCCCCGGTCGAGGATCAGCGGCAGCGTGCGCTCCAGCTCCACCGCCAGTTGCTTGCCCTCCTCGCTGTGACACTGCAGGTCCGACCGGTTCCAGGGGACGATCGCGCTGATCCAGGGGCGGGCGCCGAGATCGAACTTCCGCAGCCGTTCACGGCGTTCGGCGTCGGTGAGTGCCCACCGGTCGACGAGCAGGATGCCGGGCCGGCCCGGCGGAGCCTTCTCGATGTCGTCACCGGCCGCGTTCGCGGGCTCGTCGTCGTCATCCTGTCCGCCGGGGTCCTCGTCGTCGAAGGAGGAGATCGTGATCCGGTAGTCCAGCGACCTGATCAGCTCCTCGGCGTGCGCGGGCAGTGGCCGGGTGCTTTCCGAGTGGTACGGATTCCAGTCCTGGGCGTCCTCACCGTACGGGCGTTTGTCGCGATGCTCGGGGATACCGTCCCGGGTCGGCGCGGCCACCGTCAGATGGATCCGGCGGGGGCCCTCGCCGCGCGGCTTGAACGCGCTTGGCGTCGACTCGTACGGTCGGGGCCTGCTGGGCGGCAGCGGTGAGTCGTGGGCGACCCGCACGATCCGCTGGGCGAGGTCGAGCACGATCTCCTCGTACTCGTCGCGCAGCCGTTTCAGCTTGATCAGCCCGTAGATGCCGTGGGTCGCGTACCGATGCCCGTAGGTGGCCTGGTCGAAGTGGATGTGCCGTACGGAGTCAGGGAGTTGGCCGTAGTCGACATGCGTCCACATGGCCGGGACGATGGCGGGAACATCCCCGGCGCCGGTGTTCCGGGCGCGCAGGATGCGTTCGTGGAAGGCGTACCACTCCTTCCCGCACATCTCACTCGTGAAGTAGCGCGTCGAGAAGAGCGGCACGAATACCCGGCAGGCGGCGAGGTTCTCGCTGAGTTTCTCCGGCCAGCCGTCCCCGGAACGCATCTCGCGGTCCATGAAGCCCGCCGCGCCCGCGGGCAGATCGGTGAGCGCCATGATGTGGTCGCACAGATCGGTGAAGAGCACCCGCACCCAGTGGTCGGGATCGGCTCCGCCCGATCCCCACGCCGGTGTGTGCGCGTAACTCAGAAAGAAGTAGGGCCGGTTGTCCGACCCCTGTCCCCGTGCGGGTATGTTCACGCGCCCCCCTGCCCGTCGACGATGCCCTCGTCCCGCCGACGGCGTCATCTGGCCGGACCAACAATGTGCCCGACGACTTGGCCGTACGTGTCGTTGGTTTCACGTCATTCCATGGCGATATCCGGACATCCGGTCGCGCGCGAAGTCGACGGCGGGCCGCATCTCGACCAAAGTCGCTTTCCGCCCCGCGAGTTCACCGAACGCGACCATTTCTCGCGGCAGTTCGCCCCCCAGAGCGGCGAAGCCGCTGTCGTCCAGCGCGGTGTCCTCGTACGAGACCCAATGGCCCTTCTCCTCGACGACACACTCGTATGTGCGCCTGGGGCGGGGCGGATTCGTCCGGTACTCGGCGAGATGGAACGCGCTGCACACCTCGAATCCCACGCGTAGCAGCAGGACTTGGGCCTGAGCGGCATACAACCGGGCGAGCGGTGAACGTTCCCCGAGCAGACAGTGCGGGTCGTGTCCGTCGAGAAGTTCGGCGGCACGCGGGCCGATCCCCGCCATCGATGTCTGCGGATGGGCGCTGCGCACGGCGCCTGGGCTGGTCCGGACGCACTCGGCCAGCACTCCCATGGCGGCCCGGCAGGGTGACGTGAGCGGTTCGTACGGCAGCATCGAGGCCTCGTACTCCGCTCTCTCCCGTTCGCCCAGCCCGCGGATCAGGGCTCGATGGGCGCGCGAGGTACGGGAGTTCTCCTGGGTGAAGGTGGGCACAACCAGCGTCCCCGCCGGGCCGAGCACGTCGAGCAGGGCGTCCCGTACCTCGGTGTCCCGCAGCCCGCTGTGCTTCAGGGACGCGTGCACCATCAGCACGCCGCCCCGGCGGATCGCCAACGTCCTCAGCAGCTGGCGGAGTTCACCGGGGTCAGCCACGCCCGCCCGCCTCTTCCCGCCACTCGGCCCACAGCTGGTCTGCCAGGGCCGTGCCGGTCTCCGTGAGCTGCCGCTGCGGCAGCTCGGCCAGTTCGGTGAGCGCTTGGTGGGCTTCCTTGAGAGCGACGGCGCGGCCGTCCGTGTCGGGGCTCTGCGAGGCGCTGCCCCCGCAGCCCGACGCCAGTGCCTCGCTCGCCTCGTCCAGCAGATGTCCGGCCGGGCTGCCCGGTACCGCCAGATCCGTCGTCTCGCGCAGTGCGGCGAGCCGGGCCCGCCGCCCGATCCGCGGCAACTGCCTTACGAAGTCATCGGGTTCGGCATCGACGGCCACCCCCAGGGCGCCGGGCGCATGTCGGCCGAGCTGGACTCCGGCGCCCTGGGAGAGCGGGGTCACGACGGTGGCTACGAGTGTGCGCGGATCGCTTCGCCAACCGGGCCGACGCTCGTCCATCAGCGCGTAACACCGGGTGAGCAGCGCACGGAAGCCCTCCCGCTCACCGGGGGAGAGCGGTTCGGTGACGGGAGCGGGGAAGCAGTCGCGGAACGGGTCGGCGTCGTCGACGAGCGGCCCGCCGTTGTCCAGGGGCCGCCAACGCGCGGTCCCGGATGACGAGTCGGCACCGGGAGTGGTGAGGGGCACCCGCTCCGTACCCTCACCATCCTTGTGCCGTACGAGAAGGCCGTCGGCGTCGGTCGTGACCTCGACCCGGCCCGGTCCGGGCAGCTCCAGGGTGCCCAGGGTCGGCAGATGCAGCCGGGCGGCCGGATGCTCCCAGGCCAGCGTCGTCCCGGCTCCCGACCGCACGGCAGCGGCCACCACCAGTGGGGCGATCAGGGCCGGATCGGCGGGACCGTCCCACGCCAGACGCAGCGCGGTACGGGTGTACGGGTGCGAGAGCACCGCGTCCAGTTCGGCTGCCGTGCGGTCGTCCGTGTCCAGGGACAGGAGGGCCTGCCAGGCCTCGCTCCAGTCGGAGTCGGAGTCGGGTTCCGGTCCGGGATCCCCGACCGCCCGGTCGTTCATGCGTTGCAGCAGGTCACGCGTCAACTTGTCCCGCGCGAAGAGCAGTTCGCCGGTGTCGTGGACGGCGGGAGCGAATGCGCGCTCGGTGATGCGCTCCGCGACGCCCTCGACGAAGGCGCGCAGGTCCGCGCAGAACACGGACGGATTGTCGAAGCCCGACGTGGTGCTGTACCGGTGTGCGTAGAGCCCGCCCCCGCAGGACTCGACGACCGGGCACCGCCGACAGGTCTCACTGACGCCCTCGATGCCCAACTGCCGTGCCTGGACTCCGGGATGGCGGGCGTACTCCTCGAAGCCGTGCCGGAAGACGTCGTATCCCGTGGCCGGAGCCCCGTCGTAGGCGGCCTTGAGGGAGTCGGCCCCCTCGATGGTGCCGTCGGTCTCCACGACCGCCAGATCGGACGGGGCCAGCCCCATGGCCTCGCTGAGAGGAGGGCCGCCACGCAGTGTGCTGAGCACGGAGTCGAAGGTGCGCACCCTCATGGGGCGGCCCTGTTCCTCCCAGCGGTCGAAGATCCTGAGCAGCCATTCGGCGTACGGAGTCGGGGAATCCGTAATTCCGGGAGGCGGCGGGTTGTCCCATGTCGAATGCGGAAGAAGGTAATCGATCCCGGGCGGGTTCAGTGCGGTGAGCGCGTCATGGACGACGACCGGGTCGTTCTTGATGTCGACCGTGCAGAGCAGCCCCATGTAAAGGTGCCGGTATTCAGGGGAACGCAGCCGCTCGATTCCCGCCAGAACCTTGTCGTAACTGCTGCGTCCCCTGCGGTCCAGGCGATGTCGGTCATTGGCCGAACGATCACCATCGAGAGAGACGCCGACCTTTACCCCGAATTCCCGGAGGACCTCTAGTTGAGGCCTGTGCAACAGCATTCCATTTGTGTGCATGCGGAGGTCGACGGTGGTGACAGGAGACAGGATGCGGGTGATTTCCCCGCAGATGCGGCGGAGACGCTCAGGGCCCACGAGGAGGGGTTCTCCGCCGTGCAGAATGACCGAGACGGAATCGAGCCGGTGGGCCTCAGCATAAGACGTGAGGCGTTGTGCGACGTGTGTGACCGTGTCCTCGGAGATCACCGTGGGCCGTGATTTCCAGCTCTGGTCGGCCAGCTCGTACATATAGCAGTGGTCGCAAGCGATGTTGCATCTGCTATGGATCTTCAGGACCAGTTCTTGGATTTGGGTCACCCGCGATAGCCTACGGGTCCTCGAGCGGCTATGGTGCCAACAAGTCCCCATACCTCTGGGGCGGTTGGGGTACCTGGGCGTGGGGGGCAAGGGTTCCCGGCAGTGGCTTTGCCGGGAACCCCCAGGTCGCCGGGCCTACCGCCGCTCAGATTGCGGCATTGAAGGTGATCGGCTTCTTCGAGGTCCAGCCGGCGGCGTCCGTCAAGCGTCCGGTTGACTTGATGACGGCTGCCTTGTCGGTGGCGACGGATGTCAGTGGGGTGTGCCGTCGCTGCGCCGACCGGGAAATGGCCGATACGCTCTGGATTGTCGTGGCCTCGTTCATGGCTGTCTCATAGCTCCACTTCGTCGATGAACAGACCCAGCCCATCCCGTCGCCGTCGTACGGGGGGATGATCCGGAGGGATCTGTAGACGTTCTTGAGACAGTCTGAGACCTGTGTGGACACTTCTCGCGCGGACCGTACCACGCACGGCTGTCGAAGGCATACCGGGGGGTGGTCTGTTGTCGCGTTCCTGCGAGAGAATTCCCTCAGGTGTTCGCTTCTAGCCGTACGGGGGGACCATGCGGACGGGAACTCCAGGGCCCAGTGTGACCTTGAGCGACAGCGACCTGCCACCGCTCTTCCGGATAAGTGACCATCGCGCGCTGGTCAGGCAAGGAGAATCGTTTCGCGCGGTGCGCACCCAACTCGTGACCCTGCTCCTCGCGACCACGGCCGCCATGCTCGCGGAACGTCTTGACAGTCATATTCCGGCGGCATTGGCGGCCATGCTGTACGCGATGACCATCGCCGTCGGCCTGCACACCGCACGCAGGCGGGCCCGGGCCCACTGGCGCGCCCACCGGGACGTCGCCGAGCTGCTCAAATCGCTGGCCTGGCAGTACATGGTGCACGGCGGGCCCTTCCACTCCCGGGTCATCGATCCCGACGGACTGTTCGCGGAGCGACTGGAAGGGCGGCTGGCGGAGCTGAGGAAGGTGGGGTGGGTCGACGATTCACGCAACGGGACCCGTGCCCGGGGAATCGGCCAGATCACCCCGGCCATGCGGGCGGTACGCGCCAAGCCCTTCGCGGCGAGACGGGACATCTATCTCCGCGACCGGCTGCTCGAACAGTTCGTCTGGCACCGCAACAAGGCGGCGCAGACGCACAGGTCCTCCGTCCACTGGTCGTCCGTCACCGCCGTACTGACCCTGCTGGCACTGCTGTCCGCCGGCCTCCGGGCCCTCGGTGTGATCGGCGGCTGGGATCTCACCGGTCTGCTCAGCGCCGCGGCGGCGGCGGGGGTGGCGTGGCAGGAGGTGCGCAGGCACCGGCCGCTGGCGTACGCGTACGGCCTCATCAAGCAGGACCTCGACATGCTGCGGACCACGATGTCCAGGACGGTGACGGAGGCGGCCTGGGCGGAGGCGGTGGCGGACGCCGAGCGGCTGGTCTCACCGCAGCACACCGACTGGGTGGTCAGGTTCGGCTGAGATGCCCGCCGGGGCGGCGACTCCGGACCGGAGATCCCGGCCCCGAAGTCAGGCGCGCAGCACCCCCGGCCGCCACAGCACCGTCACCGGTACGCCCGTGCGCCGGGCGTACGCCACCACGTCCCCGGTGCCCCCGAGTCCCCGCGCGGGCTGCCCGTCCCACACCGCGACCAGCCGGTCGGCATGGTCGACGATCCAGCGGCCCGCCGCGAAGTAGGCCTCTTCGTGTGTCGCCTCCTCGGGCAGATTCACCTGCGTACGGCAGGAGTCGAGGAGGCGGCGGTACGCGGCCCGGGTGTCGGCGTCGCCGAGGTGGGCCTCGTAGTCCATACCGGGAATCACTGCCGTGACCGGGATGCCGTGGTCCAGGGCGAGGTCGGCGAACAGCTGGTCGGCCCCGGCCGCGAGGCTGCTCAGGACCTCCATCTCCTCGTCGCCCTGGAGCTGGAGGCGGATGCCCGTGCGGACGGACGGCAGAACGGCGGCGGGGATCGAGCGGTGCCCGGTCACGCCGATGCGGGTGCGGACGCGCGTCCCGACGCGCGTGCCCGTGCCGGTGTCCATCCCCGTGCGGGTGTTCATGCCCGCGCCGACGCGCGTGCCGTTACGCGTGTCAATGTCCGTCACTGGCTGCCCCTCCGCCGTCCACGGTCCGTGACCTCACTCCAGGGTGCCGTCTCCCAGCGGGGCCTGCCAGATGACCGTCGTACCCGCGCCTGGGTGTGTTGTGTCATCGCCGCTGACGCCATCGTCGTACACCGTCAGCCGTACGCCGTCCCGACCGTCCGGCAGGGTCGCCGTCGCGTCGACCGTGACTGCGACGCGGGTGACGGCGGGGCGACGGACGGCGGTGGCGAGGGCGCGGCGCAGGGCGGTCAGGAGCTGGGCGGCGACGGGGGACGGGACGCGGTGCTCGACGGGGCCGGTGAAGCGGACGGAGGGCCGGCGGCCGAGCACCGCCGCCGCACCGGCCGCCTCCCGAAGTACCTTGCCGCGCAAGGTGGTCGGTGCGTCGGCCGGGGGCTGCTGGAGGGCGAAAATGGTCGTCCGGACCTCCTGGACGGTCGCCTGGAGCTCGTCGACAGCGTGCCCGAGGATCTCGCACACCGTGTCGTCGCCCGCGGCCCGGCGCTGGGTGGACTCCAGCATCATGCCGGTGGCGAACAGCCGTTGGACGACGAGATCGTGCAGGTCGCGGGCGATCCGGTCGCGGTCCTCGTACACCGCGAGACGGGCCCGGCGGCGCCGGGCGTCGGCGAGGACGAGCGCGAGGGCGGCCTGCGAGGCGAACTGCGTCGCGAGGAGCCGTTCCACGTCGGTGTACGGGCGCTCCCCGCGTCGGCGCGGCAGCGCGAGCGTGCCGATCAGCCGTCCCTCGGCCTGCAGGGGCAGCAGCATGCTGGGCCCGAACCGGTGCCTCACCGGGGTGGTCATCCGCGGATCGGTCGCCGAGTCGTCGACGAACACCGGCTCTCCGCCGAGGAGTTGGACGAGGACGGGACTTCCCGGGGCGATGGTGGTCCCGACGATGTCACCGGCATCGTCCAGGGTGGAGGCGGTCACGATCTCCATGCCACCGGCTTCCGTCGGTTGCAGGATGACGCCGGCGGCGGCGTCGGCGAGGAGCCGGGCGCGGTTGGCGACGGTCATCAGCGCGTCGTCGTCGGCCCCACCGGTGAGCAGCGCGGTGGTGACGGCGGCGGCACCCTCGATCCAGCGCTCGCGCTGCCGTGCGGCCTCGTACAACCGGGCGTTGCCGATCGCGATTCCGGCCTGCGCGGCCAGTACCCCCAGCAACTCCCTTTCCTCGTCGCTGAATTGCGTACCGTCGAGTTTCTCGGCGAGATACAGCCGCCCGAACTCCTTGTCATCGACGTGGATCGGTACGTCGATGACGGTGACGCCCTCCCGTTCGGCGCGCCCCAGATCGGCCTTGCGGATCTCCACGAGGCCGTCGAGCCCGGGGTCGGCCATCCCGAGTCCCGCGTACCGGGCACCGGTCAACTCGGCCGCGCCGTCCACGATGTGCTGGAGGGTCGTGCGCAGTTCGAGATCGGTACCGATGCCGAGCACGGCTTCGAGACGGGGCGGCAGAGGAGGCGGGGAAGAGGCGGGAGGCGGGGGCCTGTCGTCCGGCATGCGGATGGTGGGGCCGGCGGTGCGGGAGGCCGGCCTCAGGTGGCCAGTGGATCCAGCACCATCGGCTCGATCCTGCCCTCCAGCATGTACCCGAGGCCCTGTACCGCGCACACGTCCGGCCGTTCGGCGATGTGCACCGGCATGCCCGTGGCCTGCCGCAGCATCTGGTCGAACCCGGGGAGCAGCGCGCTGCCGCCGACCATCATGATGCCGCGGTCGGCGAGGTCGGCCACCAGATCGGGCGGGCAGTCCCGCAGGACCTTGCCGATCCCGTCGAGTACGGCGGTCAGCGGCGTCTGGATGGCGTCGCGAACGGCGGCGGTGTCGACCTGGACGGAGCGGGCGAGGCCGGTGGCGACGTCCCGTCCGTGGATCTCGGTGGACGACGGCCCGTGCGCGGTGAGCCCGTTGCCGGAGAGGGCGAGCTGCAGCGGACGTACCGACTGGCTGGGGAGCATCAGCTCGTGCTGGTGCCGCAGATGCTGCACGATCGCGTGGTCGACGGCCTCGCCGCCGACCGGGATCCGCTGGGCGGTCACGATCGAGCCGAGGGAGAGAACGGCGAGCTGGGTGGCGGCGGCGCCGCACACCATGACCATGGTCGCCTCGGGCCGTTCGACGGGCAGTCCGCATCCCACGGCGGCGGCCACGAGCGTGTCGACGAGCTCGACCCGCCGGGCGCCGAGCCCGACGAGCGTCTCGATGGTCGCGCGCTGCGCGAGCGGGTCGGCGTCGTGGGGGGTGCAGGCGGCGGCCCGCAGGAACGGCTTGCGGCGCAGCGTGCGCCGCACCTTGTCGCCGATCAGGTGCCGCAGCATGCGCTGCGCCATCTCGATGTCGACGACGGTCCCACCGGACACGGGCCGTACGACCCGGATGTAGTCGGGCGTACGCCCCGTCATCTTCTCGGCGAACTCCCCGACCGCGATCAGCGCGCCGGTCCTGGTGTTCACGGCGGCGACGGACGGCTGGTCGACGACGAGCCCGGCGCCCTTGACGTAGACGCGGGTCCGCGCGGCTCCGAGGTCGACGGCGAAATGGCAGCGGCGCATCTGTTCCAGACTGACGGTCATGGCAGATCCTCCCGAGAGCGCAGACCGTACGGGCCGCGCCGGTCGGCGGGCCTCCACTGGCATCGTGCGGGGGGCGGGAGAGGGGCGCCTGTTGTAGAGGGCCGGGCGGGGCGCCGCCGTATGGGTGTTTTATCCTTTATGTCTGAATTATGACCAAGGTCCCGAGGTGGCCGTCCAAAGGTCCCGGGAGGGCTACGGGCGGCCCACGATGCCCCGCACCACCCCCAGCTCCACCAGATCCTGCGGGCGGATCCGGAGCTGGTCCGCCGTCGTCTCCACCTCGCTCTCCGGACGCTTGAGGATGGCTGCCGCGAGCTCCGGGGCGATGACGGAGAAGTAGCTGTCCGGCGTGGCCCAGGTGTTGCCGGGGGCGGCGAGGGCCAGAGCGCCCCCCGAGCCGCCCTCGCCGATCAGCAGCGTGGTGACCGGCGTACTGGCGGCGGCGACCGCGCCGAAGAGGTCCGCGATCGCGGCGCCCGCGCCCTGGCGCTCGGCGTCGGCGTCGTTGGCGGCACCCGGGGTGTCCACCAGGGTCAGCACCGGGATGCCGAGCCGGTCCGCGAGGCGGATCAGGCGTGCGGCGGTGCGATAGCCGGCGGGACGGGTGGCCGTGCCGAGCTGAGCGGCGTACGCGACGGTCCGTCCGTCCGCCGCGCGTTCGCCGAATCCGCACGCCATGCCGGCGTCGGTGCCGCCGCAACGGTCGCCGCTGATCGTGGCGCGCCGAGCGAAGTACGCGTCCAAGTAGGCCTCGGCCCGCGGGCGTTGGGGAGACCGGGCGTGCTGGACGGCGTCCCAGCCGGAGGTGGGGAGGGACCCGGCGCCAAGAGGTGAGGGCGGAGGCGGCGGGGCAGCCTCCGTCGGCCGGGCGTCGACCGTATGGGCGGTACTGGCGGTACTGGCGGTACTGGCGGTACTGGCGGTATCGGCTGTATCGACGGCACCGGCACCGGCGCTCAGCAGGCGTAGCCACAGGGCCAGCGTCTCCCGGAGTGCTTCCGGGCGTACGATCGCGTCGGCCGCGCCCGCTGCCACCTGCGCCTCGGCCGTGTACGCCGCCGGGTCCGCGTCGGCCGGCCGGACCCGGGAACCCGCGAAACCCACCTGGGCGCCGGGCAGCGCGAGCACGATGTCGGCACCCGCGCCCAGGGTCGCCCAGCCGCCACCGGTCGTCGGATCCCGGAGGACCGCGATCTGCGCCAGGCCCGCCGCACGCGTGAGCATCGACTGCCTCGCCACGCGCTGGAGTTGGGTCAGCGCGAGCATGCCCTCCTGCATGCGGCTGCCGCCCGTCGCGACGAGCGGTACGACGGGCAGGCGGTGGGTGCGCGCGTACTCGTACGCCAACTCCAGCCGGTCTCCGGTGCGTTCGCCGAGCGAGCCGCCGAGGAAGCCGAACTCGAAGGCGATCAGCACGGCAGGGGTGCCGCCGATGTCGGCGGTGCCGCAGACGACGGACTCCTCCTCGCCGGTGCGGGCAGCGGCGCGGGCGCGCGCGGCATCGTAGCCCTGCCAGGACAGAGGGCCGTCTGGCTTGAACTCCCTTGCAGGGTAGGGGAGTTCATGGAATCCCTCGGGGGAGCCGTCGGTCAGCAGGGCGATGAGCCGGCGGGCGGAGCTGCGACCGGGGGTGTCGTCGGGCATTTGGGCGGCCTCTCGGTCGGTTGCCGGATCAGTCACTGGGCAGGGCCCGCTTCATGATCTTCCCCATGTCGTTGCGCGGGAGGGCGTCCAGGTAGCGCACGACCCGGGGGCGCTTGTGCGGGGCGAGACGGGCGGCGACATGGTTCGCCAACTCGTCGGCGTCCGGCGGGGACTGCGCATCGGCGGGGACGATCCAGGCGACGATCCGCTCGCCCAGGTCGGCGTCGGGCTCCCCGGTCACGGCTGCTTCGCGCACGCCCGCGTGTTCCAGCAGCGCGTTCTCGATCTCGCCCGCGCCGATCTTGTAGCCGCCGCTCTTGATCAGGTCGGTGGCCTTGCGGCCGACGATACGTACATAGCCGTCGGGATCGCGCACCGCCATGTCGCCGGTGCGGAACCAGCCGTCGGTGGTGAAGGCGGCGCCGGTGGCGTCAGGCCGGTTCAGATACTCGGTGAACAGGTTCGGCCCGCGCACCTGGATCTCGCCCACGGTTTCGCTGTCGTACGACGTGATGGGCGTCCCGTCCTCCTCCACGAGCCGCAGCTCGACGCCCGGCAGCGGTACGCCGACCGTGCCGGCGCGAGGCTCGCCGTCCGCGCGGACGCTCGTGTTCATCAGGGTCTCCGTCATGCCGTAGCGCTCCACGACCCGTCGGCCGGTCGCGGCCGTGATGCGCTCGTGGTCGTGCACGGGCAGCGCGGCGGAACCGGAGACGAGCAGCCGGGCCCGGCCGAGCGCCGCGGCGAGTTCCGGGTCGTCGGGGAGCGCTTCCGCGATCCGGTGGTACATCGTCGGAACGCCGAACAGCATGGTCGCCCCGTCGTTCAGCTCGCGGGTCACGCCCTCCGTCCCGAACCGCCCGAGGTGCCGTACCGAGCCCCCGCGCCGCAGCGGGCCGAGGATGCCGAGAATCAGACCGTGCACATGAAAGAGCGGAAGCCCGTGCACCAGCACGTCCTCGGAGGTCCACTGCCAGGCGTCGGCGAGCGCGTCCAGGGTGGCGGCGACGGCCCGGCGCGGGATGACGGCGCCCTTGGGCGGGCCGGTGGTGCCCGAGGTGTAGACGATGAGGGCGGGGGTTTCGGGGGAGGGTTCGTATGCGGTTCCGGGGACCCCGCTGGACGTACGCACGTCGATGTCGACGTCGATGCGCTCCAACGAGCCGAAAGCGGAGGGGAGTTGGTCGCAGGGTGCGGAGAGTACGAGGGTGGGCGAGCTGTCCTTCAGGATGTGCCCCAACTCGCTCTCGCCCGACTTCGGGTTGAGCGGCACCGCCGGCACCCCGGCCAGCAGCGCGGCCACGACACCGACGGCCGTCTCCAGCGCCGGTGTCGCCCAGACGGCGACCGGGCCGCCCGCGCCGGAGATCCGGTCGGCGAGGGCTCCGGCAGCGGCGGCGAGCTCGGCGTACGTCAGCGATCGGTCGCCGAAGCGCAGGGCGGGCCGCTCGTCCGGGGTTTCGGTCGGGCCGTCGGTCAGCCCGGGGAAGAGAGAGGACACGCGTCGTACTCCTTAACTCGTCACATCGTCGTACATGTGTGGTGGTACCAGCGGTCAGGCGCCGCGGTCACGCCCAGCCGGGTACCACCAGCACCAGCCACACCACCGCGGGAACCACGGCCAGCATGACTCCTCCGTACACCATCAGCTGCCGGAAGAAACGCTCACGGTCGACATCCGGTGCCGAGGCCAGGACCAGCGCCCCGTTCGTCGAGAACGGACTCACGTCCATCACCGTCGCCGACACCGCGAGCGCCGCCACCATCACGACGCTCCGAGCCGCAACCATCAGATTCGCTTCACCACCGGGGGCCAGGACGGTCGTCCAGGCGATCTGGCCCACGGCCTGGCGACTGTCCTCGGGCCGGCAGGCGGCGAGCAGGACGGCGATCGTGATGGAGGCGAGCCCGGCGTCGAGTCGCCTCTGCCGATGAACTCCGCAGCCGGATACGGGACTTGACCGGCGCACTCGCCGAGACCGAAGCGCGTCTCGCGGACCTGGCCACCGCCCGAAAGGTCATCGCCGAACTCGCGCCGACCGGCGACGGAGGCGAACTCGATCCGCCCGAACAGGCCACCGCCTACCGGGCCATCGTGAACGCCTTCAACCAGCACCCGACCAGGCATTCCGGGTCCGAGAACTGCACGAACTCCTCGGCATACCCACCGACGACCCCTCGATGCCGGGGCTCGGTGAACAACTCGGCTGTACGACGGGCGAGTTGGAGATCCCGTTCCACGCTCACGATCCGCACGCACGCCCTCGCCCCCGAAGCGAGCCACGCCGGCCCGACCCCGCACCCCGTGCCGGTCTCCCCGATACGGGCATCCGCGCCGCAGGTCAGGGCGTGCGGCAGGCGGCCCTGTTCGGGGCGGCAGGAGTACGGGAAGCCGTGCCCGCGGGCAGCGGCGACCGCGCGTCGTACCGGTGGAGGAAGGGCGGCGGGGCGACGGCGGTGCAGGCGTCGGTGCCGGTGAGGGGCATGGCATCGATGGTGCCGTACGCCTGCCTGCCTGCCGCCCGTCGTCGCCCCGCCTCGTCTTACTGCATCCGCACCCGCATCCGGCCGCCGTCCGCGCGGACCACATCCGCCACCACGCAACTCACGTTGTCAGGGCCCCCGTTGGCGTTCGCCGTCTCGATGAGGGCGACCGCGGTCGCGTCCGGGTCGGGGGTGGTGGTGAGGAGGTCCTGGATGGTGTGCTCCGGTACGGCCCTGGTCAGGCCGTCGGAGCAGAGGAGGTAGCGGTCTCCGGGCTCGGCGTCGTGCAGGCGGAGGTCGGGGGAGGAGGACGGGGCGCCTGTCAACGCCTTGAGAAGCAGGGTGCGTTGGGGGTGGGTCGTGGCCTCCTCGGGGGTCAGGCGGCCCTCGTCGATCATCGACTGGACCAGCGTGTGGTCGTGGGTGATCAGAAATAGTGCGCCGTCGCGCAGGAGGTAGGCGCGGCTGTCCCCGATGTGTACGAGGGCGAGGCGCGAGCCGGTCCACACCATCGCGGTGAGGGTGGTGCCGACGTCGTCCGTCCTCTCGTCCCCTGTCTTCTCGTGCGCGGCCTCGGCGATGTCCTGGACCGCCTGGGTGGCGCCCTGGACCGCGTCCTCCAGCAGGTTCAGGACGCTGCCCGCGGTGATCGGTTCGGCGTCCAGGAACTTCAGGGCCTCGACGGCGGCGGCACTGGCCGGGGCGCCTCCGGGGCCGAAGCCGTCGGCTACGGCCAGGACGCGTGAACCGGCGTACGCCGTGTCCTGGTTGGCCGCGCGGACCAGACCGACGTCGGTGCGGGCGGCGTAACGGAGTTCGAGGAGATCGGTGCTTGCCATGGGGTGGGTGTCCTTCCTCGGCGGTGTCGAGAGGTGATCGACGAGGAACGTGGCGAGATCCCGCCGGACCGCGGTCTCCGCCTCGACCCGCGCCCAGAAGGCACGGATCTCCCGGGCGGCGGCCGACGGTTCCAGGGCCCTGACCTGGCGGACATGGGCCAACGGCATCCCCAGCCGGCGCAGCCAGGCCACCAGCCGGGCCTGCTCCAGCTGCTCGACCGCGTAGTAGCGGTATCCGGTGTCGGGGTCGACGCGGGCGGGGCGGAGCAGGTCCAGTTCGTCGTAGAGCCGAAGCGCCTTCGGCGACAGACGGCACGCCCTGGCGAACGCCCCGATGGTCAGCATCTCCGGCTTCGTCATGGAGCACCCCGTTTCCTGATCCCGGATTCCCGCCGGGTTCCTCGTTCCGCCACCGATGCTGCGGCTTCACCGAAGGTGAAGGTCAAGGGCTTGTTAACCTTCACCCGGTATCACCAACAGTGGTGAACCAGTAGTACACGCCTTACCGAGGGAGTCCCCGTGGTCCGCATCGCGATCGTCACCTACGACCCCCGGCCGGAGCCCAGCAAGGACCGCGATTTCCCGCTCCTGGTGAGCGAGTTGGTGGCAACCGGGGCCGACGCGACCGCCGTCCACTGGGACGACCCCGAGGTCGACTGGACCTCCTTCGATCTCGCCGTGGTCCGGTCCACCTGGGACTACACCTGGCGCGCGGAGGAGTTCGCGGGCTGGCTGGAGCGGTGCGGGAAGGTCACGCGGGTCGCGAATCCGGTCGGTGTCCTGCGCTGGAACATGGACAAGCGATACCTCGGTGAGCTGGCCGCGGCCGGTGTCCCCACGGTCCCCACCCGCTATCTGGCCCCCGGTGACGCCCCCGAGCTCCCCGACGACCGCGAGTACGTCGTCAAGCCCACCTCCGGCGCCGGCGCCCGTTACGCAGCCCGCTACACGCCCGAGGACCGGGAGGCGGCCGTACGGCATCTCGCGCGCATGCACGCGGAGGGGTTCACCGCGATGGTGCAGCCGTACATCAGGAGCATCGACGTCACCGGGGAACGTGCCCTGCAGTTCTTCGGCGGGCGTCTTCTGCACGCCAGTCGCAAGGGGGCCGTGCTGTCTCCGGGCACGGCGTACGACGACGAGAAGGTCGCCCATCCCGACCTTGAGGTCTGGTCTCCGACGTCAGCCGAACTCGCCCTTGCCGAAAGGGCGTTGGCCGTCGTGCCCGACAACTCCGGTCTCCTGTACGCCCGTGTGGACCTTGTCCTCGGTGACGACGGTGAACCCCTGGTCATGGAACTGGAGTTGATCGAGCCGAACCTGTTCCTCGGCCTGCATCCGGACTCGGTGCCGGTGGTCGTGCAGGCCATCCTTCGGGCCGCCGTCGGTCGCTAGGGACTGCCGCTCGCGTCGTGCCCGCCGTGGCTGCCGGGCCTGTCAGGCCCGTCAGTCCTTGACCGCCACCCGCTGCAGCAACCCCCACGTGAACTCCGCCACGCATTCCTGCCGTACCCCCGTCCCGTCCGGTGCTGTGAACGCCAGGCCCCAGCGGGTCGGGGCCGTGCCCTCCAGGGGGCGTGCGGGGGCGAAGGCGTGGGCGACCTCGTCGACCGTGCAGGACCAGGGGCGCAGGTCGTCCGGCGTGCGGAGGTCGGGCGCGGGGGCGCCGGGAGCCCGTACCAGCCACTCGTTCCAGGCCACGCCGTTCGGGGCCACGAGCACCTCGAAGCGCAGGTCGGGCCAGAGGGGGACCGGCCACAGCCAGGCCTCGCACTCCAGGTCGCCGATCCTGAGGGGTGTCACCGACTCGGGGGTACCGAGGACGGAGCGGTACCGGGAGGCGGCGGCGCGGGCGCGCGGGGAGCGGAGCATCGCCTGCCAGCGCTTGTTGGCCTCGCGCATGTCGGCGATCGACACACCCAGCTCGTGCCGGGCGTCCTCCACCAGGTCCGGGTTGTGGTCGGCCATGCGGCGCAGCAGCACCAGCTGGAAGTCGATAACCGTGAACAGCATGCGGACCATCGTCGCGTACCCGCCGGGAGGCGCGCACAGTCACGGACGGCAACGAAGCCATCGCGCGCCCATTGCCCGCCCGAGTCCTTGTGGCTAGCCTGTCCTCTGTTCGTCATGCCGATCGTCTGTTGAAATCTCGAACGCCGTCGAAAAGCGTCGAGACCACCGACACCTTGAACACAAGAGAGGGGGCCGTCATGGGACGCCTCGTACCTGCCGTGACCCGGGCTCTCGACATTCTTGAGCTCTTCCTGGACGGAGACGGCACACTCTCCGCCCCGGACATAGTGCGCCGACTCCAGCTGCCGCGCACCACCGTGCACGAACTGGTGACGACGCTCGCCGCCCGTTCGTACATCGTGCAGGTTCCCGGCCAGCCGGGACGCTACCGCCTGGGCGTACGCCCGTACCAGCTCGGCAGCCGTTACGCCGAGCAGCTGGACCTGGCCGCGGAGGGCCTGCAGGTGGCCCGTTCCGTCGCCGAGACGTGCGGCGAGACGGTGCACGTGGCGATCCTCGAAGGCACGGACGTCATCTACATCGCGAAGATGGACTCCACCCACGCGGTACGGATGGTGTCGGCGGCCGGTCGCCGCCTGCCCGCCCACTGCACCTCCGTGGGCAAGATGCTGCTGGCCTCGCTGCCCGACCACGAGCTCTCCGCACGGGTCCCCGACAACGTCCCGCTGGCCGCGATGACGCCGAACAGCATCACCGACCCGGCTGCCCTGCGCGAGGCCCTCGCGGAGATCCGCCGCAGGGGTGTCGCCGTGGAGAACCGCGAGTCGAACCCGGACGTCAGTTGTGTGGCGGCCCCGGTGCACGACCGCACGGGCCGGGTGGTCGCCGCGCTGTCGATCTCCGTTCCGATGATCCGCTGGAGCGACGACCACCGTTCGGAGCTGGAGCAGCTCGCCGCCAAGGGCGCCGCCGAACTCTCCGAGCGCCTCGGTTACCGGAGTGTGGCATGACGACGTACGAGCCCGCCCTCGAAGTGGCGGTCCGGGCACAGGCGACCCTCGGTGAGGGTCCGACCTGGGACGCGGCGAAGTCCCGACTGATCTGGATCGACATCCTCGGCTCCCGGGTCAACACCTACGACCCGTCGACCGGCCGTCGCACGGTCATGGCGACCGAACAGCACGTGGGTGCCGCCAAGCCGCGCACGGGCGGCGGCCTGGTCCTGAACCTGCGTGACGGAGTCGCTCTGGTTGACGCCGAGGGCGCCGACCCGGCCACCGGCTTCCGCTGGCTGCATCACGACCCCACCCCCGGCCGCCGGGCGAACGACGCGGCGGTGGCCCCCGACGGCTCCCTGTGGGCCGGCACGATGCGCTACGACGAGGCACCCGGCGGCGGCACCCTGTCCCGGCTGACGGGCGACGGCGCGGTCACGACCGTCCTGGACGACGTGGCGGTGAGCAACGGCACGGGCTGGAGCCCGGACGGCAGCCTGATGTACTACATCGACTCCCCGACCCGCCGCATCGACGTCTTCGATGTGTCGTCCGACGGTCAAAGTGTCACCAACCGCCGCCAGTTGGCGCTGATCGAGGAGGGCGCGGGCTTCCCCGACGGCCTGACGGTCGACGCGGACGGATGCGTATGGGTCGCCCTGTGGGACGGCGGAGCGGTTCGCCGCTACACCCCCGACGGCACCCTGGACCGCACGGTCGTCCTCCCCACGGTCCGCCCCACGGCCTGCGCCTTCGGCGGCCCGGACCTCACGGACCTGTACATCACCACGGCCCGCGTCGGTCTGTCCGCCCCCCACCCGATGTCGGGCTCGCTCCTGGTCGTACCGGGAGCGGGCAAGGGGATCGCCCAGCCGGCGTTCACGGGCTGACAGCACGGCGAACGTACGGCGACGTACGACAACTGCGTCAACGGCCGGGCAGGCAACGGGAGTTCCGTTCCGTTGCCTGCCCGGCCGCGTTCACCTCAGGGCTCTCGTCACCGGCACTCCGCCACTCTCACTCCGCCGCCTTCCACTCCTCCGGCCGCAGGGGCGGTCCGCTCAGTGGCGGTTTCAGGGGGCCGATCGCCGCCGCCAGCAGGACACTTGGCGCCAACAGCACCTCCGCGCCGCGTTCCAGGGACGTCACGTCCGTCACCCGGCGCGCGACACGGCCGTTGCCCGTCGCCGTACGCATGAGACGGCCCACGTAGGCCGCCAGCATGCGGTCCCGGAGCGTGGGGCCCTGCTCCGTGGCGCCGGGGTAGAAGATGTCCTGGCTCGTCGCCAGGTCCCAGGCCGCCGCGACCGGTCGGGCCACCGCCTTCTGGACACGGCGGGACAGACCGGGCGTGTTCCAGCCCTGACGGCGGATCACATCCCGCAGCGCCACGGCACTCTGGGCCGCCACCGACATCCCGTGGCCGTAGATCGGGTTGTACGCGGCCAGCGCGTCGCCGAGCACCGTGAAGTTCTCCGGCCAGGCGGGCATCCGCTCGTAGTAGTGCCGGCGGTTCGACGTCGTACGGGTGACGGAGATGTCCGTCAGCGCCTCCGCTCCCGCGAGCAGGTCCGCGATCACCGGGTGACGCAGCTCCTCGCGGGCGAAACGTGTGAACTCCGCGCCGTCCGTTGGGGGTTCGCTGCCCCGGGTGCCGGAGAGGGAGACCAGCCAGCAGCCGTCCTCGATCGGCAGGAGGACACCCGCCCGGCCCGGTCCGCCCGCCCTCGGGTCGGCCTGCACGTTGACCACCGGGAAGCCGTGCCGGGCCGGTTCGGGCGCCCGGTACATCCGGCTGGCGTACGCGAGCCCGGAGTCGACGACGCGGCGGGGCGGTTCGGGCAGCCCCAGCTCGCGCAGCCAGTGCGGGGTGCGCGAGGCGCGGCCGGTGGCGTCCACGACCAGGTCCGCGTGGAGGGTGCGCCGGCTGCCGTCGGCGCCGCGCAACCGCACCCCGGTGACGGCCTCGTCCGTGCCCTCCAGGCCCAACACCTCGGCGTGCTCGACCAGTTTGATCCGGTCGTCGTCCAGGACCTGGGCCCGGACCGTCGCGTCCAGCAGGTCCCTGCCGCACAGGAACACGTGGTGCGACTCGTCCCACCGCCGGAACCAGCCCTGCGGCGCCAGCGCGACCATGTCCGTCGTGACCGCCAGCCGGTGCGCACCGGCGTCGAGCAGCGACTCGCCCACGCCCGGAACCAGTTCCTCCACGGCCCGGGCCCCGCCGGACCACAGCATGTGCACGTGTCGGGCCTGCGGCAGGTTTCTGCGCGGCTCGGGTCCGTCCGGCAGGACGTCACGCTCCACGACGGTCACGCGGTCGGCGAACTCGACCAGGGCGCGGGCCGCGAGCAGCCCGGCGAGCGACCCGCCGAGGACCACGGCTGATCTGACGGGAGACGACTGATCACTCATATACGTGCAGGCTCTCTACTGTGGCGGTCGCAAGGGCGCGCACCGCCTCGATCTCATCGGGGTGGCTCAGGACCTCGGACACGGCTTCGATGCCCCGGAGCAGGTCCGTGAGCAAGTCCGCGTCGTGGCCGGTGACTTGGGGAGCAGGGGTCCGGGAAGGGGCACGGGAAGGGGTACGGGACCGGGCACGCGCCTCGATCGCGTCCCGGATCGTCACCGCCGCCGCCAGCGCCCCCGCCCGGCCCGTGCCGTGTCCCAGCTCCACGGCGGCCTCGTAGGCCCGCCGCCGCAGCTCCTCGTCGAAGTGGCGGGAGAGTTGCAGCAGGGTGTCGCGGATGAACGTCTCGCGGCGGGTCAGCCGCAGCTCCGGGGTGGCCCGCAGCGAGAAGGGGACGCCCCTGCCGGTGGCGGTGCGCAGCAGGTCGTACAGCGGGGCGAGCCGGAGGTGGGCGCGGCGGATCCGCCAGCGGTCGCGCAGATACTGGCCGGCGTGCGGCAGCACGAACCCCGTCGCGATCAGGACGGCGGCGACACCGGCGGCGAGGGGGGCCAGTTCCGTGGAGAGCGGATCCAGGTCGCCGCCCGTCCAGCGGGCGACGACCGCCGTGCCCTTCGCCGCGTCGAACACCAGGTTGGCGGCGTAGCCGACGGCCAGCGCCCGCAGACCCCGGCGCAGCCACACGTCGAGTGCGACGGTGTGGATCCAGTCCCGGATCAGCCGGTACGTCAGGACACAGGAGGTGGTGTGCGCGAGCAGGTAGAGCACGATCAGCTCGCGCATGAAGGGCGTACGGGCGTAGTACGTGTCCAGGTCCCGCCGCCGCTCCACGGGTACGTCCGCGAGCACGAACAACGCCCACAGCGCGACGACCACCCCCGTGTGCCCGGCGGCGACCCAGCGCATCGCGCGCCGCGCCCTGGCCGAACCCGGCGAGTGGCCGGTGAGACCGCCGCGCCACGCGATCATCAGCAGCAGACTCGCCCCGCAGAACGCGACGAGGAAGCTGTACACCAGGGGCGCGGCGATGTTGGGCACGCCGGTGACCCGGTTGGTCCAGCCGACGGCCGGCGGCGCCGCGAGGACGAAGATGCCGCAGGCGAGCAGCAGCAGCCCGCCGACCGCGCGCCGCAGCGGGTCCCGCCACAGCCTGACGATGCTGGGCAGCTTGAACACCAGGGCGGCGGCCAGGAACGCGATCGGTGTCCCGAACACGAGGACGGAGTACGGCTCACCGGGGAAGCCGGAGGGGTTCATCGCCGTGTGTTTCCGCTTCCCCGGCCGCGATACCCGAGCGAGGCCTGGACGCCACTGCTGCCCGCGCTCGCCGTACGGCCCTCCACCCACGGCCGGAAGACGGTGGCGAGCCGGTGGCCGAACTCCTCGGCGTCGGCCTCGTCGGCCGCCCGGGAGCCGTTGCGGGCGGCCACGGCCAGCGCGCCGTCCTGCCAGGACTGCTCGTCGGCCAGTGCGCGGGCGGCGGTCGCACCGGCGCTGTGATGATGGCAGTGCCCCGCGTGCAGATGCCACAACTCGTGGCCCAGGATGACGAGTTGCTGGACCGCCTCGGCCCGCTCCTCGACGATGACGAGGTCGAAGTCGTGGAACTCCACCCACAGGCCGGTGACTTCGATCTCGTCGGGGAAGCGCTCGAAACGCAGCTCGACGCGCCGCCCGCGCCGTGCGCTCATCTCCTCGCACAGTGCCCGGCACAACTCCCGGCCGCCCGAGGGGCTGTTGGAGTGCTCCCGCAGTGCCGCGTCGAGCGCGCCGGTCAGTTCACGCATCGCGGCCCGGGTCCGGAAGCGGTGCGCGGCCCGGGCGGGCAGCAGCGCCGCCAGGACGCTTCGCGTGATCCCCCGCCGCGTCACCGTTCCGCCTCCTCGCCGCCGCTCAGCAGCCCTTCGAGCATCACCGCGAGGGCCTCCTGCTTGCGGGGGGTCAGCTGTCGGCCGCGCAGGGCCAGCGTGACGACCCCGTGCCGGGTCGCGAACCGGACCAGCGGGCCCTCCTCGGCGTCGCCGAGATCCTCCAGCAGCCGACGGAGTTCACGGTTCAGGACGACGGGCGCGGGGTCGGTGAAGAAGCCGGTGCCCTGCTCCACATCGAAGTACGCGGCGAGGGCCGTGAGATCGGGAACGTTCGGCATCTTCTTGCCGAGAAGCAGCTGACGGGCCCACTCGGGGCTGATCGACAGCGCGTCCGCGATCTCCTTGCAGACCTCGCCGCGCTTTCTGCCGCCGGCCGCGAGGCGCGTCTCGTGGAGGATGCGCACCCGGCGCCGGATGCGGCTCTCGATGTCTTCGGCCGGAAGCCGCGCGCCGTCGGTCAGCAGCGCCTGGATCTCGTCCTCGGTGAGAGCGGTACGGGCCGACAGGCCCCGTACGTCCAGCACTTCGGCGCGATCGAGACGGGCCTCGGCGATGCGTTCCTCAAGGCGGGCGAGGGTGTTCGAGAGGGTCTCCGAAGGGTTCTCACTCACGGGCCGACCCTACGCGTCCGGACCCCTCCGCACCAGGAAAATCCAACGATCGTTGGAGGCTGCGGAACGATCGTTGGGTCCGCACGCCATTGACGTGCGGACACTCCAAAATTACGGTTTTGTTCGAAGTTGCGAGCGGACGCCGATATACCGAACACCGACGAACGCCGATGAACAGAACACCGCACGCCGTACGCCGGAGAGGAACCCATGTCCCGCACCGCCCGCTTCACCCTCGACCCCGCCTTCAAGGTCGGCGAGGTCGACCCCCGACTCTTCGGCTCCTTCGTCGAACACCTCGGCCGCTGCGTCTACACCGGCATCCACGAACCGGGCCACCCCGCCGCCGACGAGGCGGGCCTGCGCACCGACGTCCTGGACCTGGTCCGGGAGTTGGGCGTCACCACGATCCGCTACCCCGGCGGCAACTTCGTCTCCGGCTACAAGTGGGAGGACTCGGTCGGCCCGGTCGACGAGCGCCCCCGCCGCCTCGATCTCGCCTGGCGCTCGACGGAGTCCAACCGCTTCGGCCTCTCCGAGTTCATCGCCTTCCTGAAGAAGATCGGCCCCCAGGCCGAGCCCATGATGGCCCTCAACCTCGGCACCCGCGGCGTCGCCGAGGCCATCGAACTCCAGGAGTACGCCAACCACCCCGCCGGCACGGCTCTGGCGGAGCGGCGGATCGCCCACGGCGACAAGGACCCCTTCGGCATCAGCCTCTGGTGTCTGGGCAACGAGATGGACGGCCCCTGGCAGACCGGCCACAAGACGGCGACGGAGTACGGCCGTGTCGCCGCCGAGACGGCCCGCGCGATGCGCCAGATCGACCCGGGCGTCGAACTCGTCGCCTGCGGCTCCTCCAGCCAGTCGATGCCGACGTTCGCCGAGTGGGAGGCGACGGTCCTGACGGAGACGTACGACCTCGTCGACTACATCTCCCTGCACGCCTACTACCAGCCCGAGGACGGCGACGTCGACTCCTTCCTGGCCTCCGCCGTCGACATGGAGTCCTTCATCGAGAACGTGGTCGCCACCGCAGACCACGTGGGCGCCAAGCTCAAGTCCAAGAAGAAGATCAACCTCTCCTTCGACGAATGGAACGTCTGGTACATCTCGGAGTGGCACGAGATCGAGAACTCCGGCGCGCGGGACTGGGCGGAGGCTCCACGCCTCCTGGAGGACGTCTACTCCGTCACCGACGCCGTCGTCTTCGGCTCGCTCCTGATCGCCCTGCTCCGGCACGCGGACCGCGTCACCGTCGCCTGTCTCGCCCAGCTCGTCAACGTCATCGCCCCGATCATGACCGAGCCGGGCGGCCCGGCCTGGCGCCAGACGACGTTCTTCCCGTTCGCGCAGGCCAGCAGGTACGGGCGCGGCGAGGTGCTCGACGTACGGGTGGACTCGCCGACCTACGAGACGAAGAAGTACGGCGAGACGGACCTCCTGCACGCCACCGCCGTACGCGCCGACGACGGCACCGTCACCGTCTTCGCCGTCAACCGCGACCGCACCCGGTCGCTTCCTCTCGAAGTCGCCCTGAACGGCTTGGAGTTGACGTCGGTCGTCGAGCACAGCGTGATCGCCGACGCCGACCCGGACGCCCGCAACACCCTGGCCGACCCGGAGCGCGTCACCCCGCACCCGGCCACCGGCACCACCGTCCAGGACGGCAGACTGACCGCGGTCCTGGAGCCGTTGTCGTGGAACGTGATCCGGCTCGCCTAGGTCCGCGGACCACCGGCCGGGGGACGGCCGGGGGAGGGAACGACCGTCACCGGAACTCCCCCGGTCGAGCTGCCCGTCAACGTCAGCCGTACGTCCCCCGGCCCCGACACCGTCGTACCGTCCGAAAGCACCGCCAGGGCAAGGGTGTTGGCGCCCCGGGTGCGCAGGATGCCGTTCGGCAGGGCGAAGGTGTGCTGGGGGCCGACGTCGTTGACGTACTGGCCCATGTTCCAGCCGTTCAGGAAGATCTGGACGCGGTAGGCGCGCGCCGGATCGTCCGTCAGCTCCAGCCCGATCGACGCGTCGACCCCCGGATCGACGGCGAGCCGGAACCCGGTCCGGTACCAGGTCACCCCGAGCCGCCGCCCCTCGGTACGCGGGAGGTCGACGACAGGCCAGTCGCCGTCCCCGTACCCCGGCAGATGCCACCCCTCCCGTTCCCCGTACAGCCCACCGGTGTTGAGCGGTCCGCGCACCGGATCGGCAGCCGTCCCGCCCTGCAACCGCCACCGGACGACAGGCTTCGCGCCGCCGAAGGTCACGGCCGTCAGTCCGCGCGCGACCTTGTGCGTGTCCAGCGCCTTGCCGTCCATGTCGTGCTGCATCCGCCGCACCAGCACGGACAGCACACGCCGACCGCGCGTACGCGCCTTCGCCGGCACGTCGAAGGTCGCCGTGGCCGTCCAACTCCCCTTCCGTGCGGTCTTCTTGTCCGGCACCGGCATCCGGTGCGACCCCAGCGGCTCGCCGTCGAGCCACGCCATCAGCAGTCCCTGGGTCCCCGTGCTGTAGGCCAGGGACACGGACTCCGCCCCCGAGGCGTCGGTGAATGAACCCCGGTACCAGACGTCCCCGTAGTGGAAGCCGTAGTCGTCGGCGAACAGCACCGGCTGCCCGTCGGGCACGGCGGTCGTACTGAACGTCGAAGTCCGGTCGGCGACCGTCCACTTGGAGTCGTCGAACCCGGGATCGGACTCGGGGTTCTCCGTAAGCCGGCGCCAGCCGCTCAGCGCGGGCAGCGCGACCTCGGGAACCCCTGCCAACGGCTGCTCGGCCCGCAGACTCCCGGAGCCGGTGGCCGACACCTTCAACGTCTCCTGGTTCCAGACCACTTCACGTGTCCCGCGCGGCGCCCACACCTCCAGCTCGGTGACGTCGACGGTGTCCCCGGTCAACCGCACCACACCGTCCCGCAGTTCGACGGTCCGCAGCAGCGACGGCCCGTACACCAGCACCGACCCCGACGGAGTCTCACGTGGCCACAGCCGCACGGAGGTCTCGTCGTCGGCCAGGAGGAGCAGGAGGGGAGCCGAGACCCCGCCCCCTTCCACCAACACCCGTGTCAGCCCGCCGAGTCGGGCGGTCACCCGCACCACCCCGTCCGCGTACGAGAACTCCGCGGCCCCTGTCCGCACGGTCACCGTCGGCTCGCTCGCGCACTCCACCGCCGTCACCGAAGTCTCGCCCGAGGGTCCCGTCAGTACGGCGACGTCCTGGCGACCTGCCGTCAGCCACAGCATCGGCTGGGCGCTGGAGTACGCCAGCTTCCGGCGCCCCAGGGTGATTCCGGCGGCCAGGAGACGGGCGTCCGAGGCGGGGACGGTGACCGGCAGCGAGACCCCGGCGACCGGGAGCGTCGAGGCGACCGGCTCCGCGGAGTCGTTGCGCAGGACGTACACATGGGCGTGGGTGTCCGGGTTGGAGAGGTGGTAGACCTTGATCCCGGCGTCCTCCGCCGCGATGTCCTCGGCCCGGTCCAGCTTGGCCAACTCCGGTACGCATCGCACCAGATGCCCGAACTGGTGCATGGGGACGACCTTCGGGCCGGCCCGGCGCCCCTCGTCGAGGGCGGCGCCGTAGTCGTACGACGTGTACACCTGCGGGGCGGGCAGCCAGCCCCAACTGGTGCCTCCGAAAGTCATGTAGACGTTGTGGACGGTGATCCCGTTGGCGAGGTTGGTGAGGTAGAAGCGCCGCTCGTAGGCCGCGTCCCGGGTCCGCGCCGACCCCGCGTACCCCGCGCCGTCGAACTCGGCCCCGCCCCACGGATCGAACCAGCCGCCCCCGAACTCGGGGATGAAACCGGGGGTGCCGGGACTCGCCGTGGCCCCGCCCTTCTCGCCGCCGATCCCGAAGTGTCCCCAGTCCGGCGGGATCTGGTCGGGGTCCGGATAGCCGTCGAAGCCGTACAGCCAACGCCCCCGCTCGCCACCGGTGTCGAAGGTGCCGGGGGCCCAGTAGCCGTTCCTGCCCAGGTCGTTGTGGAAGAGGGGGACGTCGATGCCGTCGGCGCGGACCTTGGCGTAGAGATGGGACATGTAGTCGATGCCGGCGGGCTCGGTGACGTACGAGCCGTACTCGTTCTCGATCTGGTAGAGCAGGACCGTGCCGTCGCCCCGGGTGTGGAGATGACGGGCCACGATCCTGTCGACCGCGGTCAGCCACTCGTCGACATGCCCGAGATAGGTCGGGTCGGAGGTGCGGGCGCGGCCCTTCGTCGCGGTCAGCCAGCCGGGGAAGCCGCCGGCGTCGACCTCGGCGTTGATGTACGGGCCCGGGCGCAGGATGACGTACAGGCCGGTCTCGGCGGCCCGGCGGAGGAACAGGTCGAGGTCGCGGACGCCCGTGAAGTCGTACCGGCCGGGGGCAGGAGAGTGGTAGTTCCAGGCCACGTAGACGCTGACGGCGTTGTAGCCGTGCGCGCGCATCTTCTGGAGGACGTCCAGCCACAGGGAAGGGCTGGGCAGCCGGAAGGGGTGCATCTCGCCCGACCACAGGACGAGCCGCCGGCCGTCGACAAGGAGCGAGTAGCGGTCGAAGCCGACCGTGTGCGGGCGGCCGTCCGCCGTGGGCGGGGCGGGGGGCGGGCCGGTGGGCGTGGACCCGGCCGGGGCGTCGGAGACCCTGCGGGCACTCGCGTCGAGGGAGAGACCGAGGGCGGCGGTGCCGACGGCCGCGGTGAAGGTTCGTCTGCTCAGCACCAAAGGGATCTCCTCGTACACGTGTCCGGTCATTGTCCACACATCCCGACGACCGACAATGACCCCATGAGGATCTCGGCGCGGGCTGACTACGCGGTGCGAGCGGTGCTGGAGCTCGCCGTACGGCAGGACGAGGGTGCCGTGAAGGCGGAGACCGTCGCCGCGGCCCAGGCCATCCCGCACAAGTTCCTGGAGGGCATCCTCGGCGATCTGCGGCGCGGCGGGATCGTCGACTCCCGGCGCGGTGGCAACGGCGGCTACCGGCTGGCGCGCCCCGCCGACGGGATCACTGTCGCCGACGTCGTCCGGGCCGTCGACGGGCCCATCGTGTCCGTGCGCGGTGAACGGCCGACCGGCCTCGCCTACACGGGCCCCGCCGAACCGCTGCTGCCGCTGTGGGTCGCCCTGCGCGCCAACGTCCGCAAGGTGCTGGAGGGGGTGACCTTCGCCGATCTGGCGTCGGGGGAGCTGCCCGAGCCGGTGCGGGGGCTGGCGGCGGAACCGGCCGCCTGGGAAAACCCGTAAATGTTCCGAGTTTCCGGTCTTTGAGGGCCTTTTATTTTGCTCCATCGGAGCGCTTGTAAACCACTTCGAAGGATGAAATCGCGGGTTGGTTGTTGACGATCTTCACTCTCCCGATACCTTGACCCCTTCATGTGCATGTAATGCGTGGGGTCCAGGTGAAGGGTGTGCGTACGGGGATGAGATCGCTGAGATCGCGTCGCGGGTGGGGCATCGGGGCTGTGGTGGCCGCCGGTGTGTCCGGGGTTCTGATCGTGCAGGGCGTGAGCGGCGGTGGCGCGGACAGCGCGGCCGACGACGGGAAGCCGGTCTCCGGGCCGATCGCGAGCGAGGAGTACGCGGCGGCGCTGAAGGTCGCCGCCGACGGCGACTCGGCGACGCTGGCCAAGCGGGACACCAAGCCGTTCAGTCTGCTCGGCGTGACCTGGTCCGACCCGTCGGCACGGATGGCGGGCAAGGTCGAGGTCCGTACCCGCGAGGCCGGCACCGGCACCTGGTCGTCCTGGCTGGAGCTGGGCACGGACAGCGGCCCCGGCGAGGAGGGCGCGGCCCGCGCCGGCACCGAGCCCGCGTGGGTCGGCGCGTCCGACGGCGTGGAGGTCCGGGTCGACGGCAAGGAGTCCGCCGAGCTGCCCGAGGGACTGCGCGTCGACATGATCGACCCCGGCACCGGTGCGGTCTCCGACCTGGAGCCGGCGGGGTACGTGGCGGCTGCGAGCACCGAGTCGCCGGACGCGACGATCACGCCGGACGAGTTGGAGACCGCCTCGCCGACGGAGACGGACTCGGCGTCCGCCCCTGCCTCCGCCTCCCCGAGCGAGTCCGCCTCGGCCTCCCCCGACACGTCCGAGTCGCCGAGCAGCGCGCCCGTGACGACAGCGCCGGCGACGACTTCGGCTCCGGCCTCACCGGACGCCTCGGCGAGCACCGGTCCCACGGCCCCGCCGTCCACCGCTCCCAAGCCGCCGATCACCTTGCGGGCGGGCTGGGGCGCCGACGAGTCGATGAGCCCCGAGGCGCCGGACTACCTCACGGGCGGGATCAAGGCGGTGGTCGTCCACCACACCGCCGAGACGAACGACTACACGTGCGACCAGTCCCCGGCGATGATCCGCGCCATCTACACGTACCACGTCAAATCGAACGGCTGGAAGGACATCGGCTACAACTTCCTGGTCGACAAGTGCGGCACGATCTTCGAGGGCCGCAAGGGCGGGGTCGACAAGCCGGTCTTCGGTGCGCACGCCTACGGCTTCAACAGCCAGACCACCGGAATCTCGGTCCTCGGCAACTACAACCTGGTCGAACCGCCGACGGCGGTCCTGACCTCCGTCGCCCGCCTCGCCGCCTGGAAGCTCGGCCAGTACGGTGTCGACCCGGCCGGTACGACCACGCTCACCGCGGGCGCCGCCGGGACCAGTGAGTACAACACGAGGACGTGGAAGACGGGCGACAAGCTCTCCTTCCCGACCATCCACGGCCACGGCGACGGCTACGCCACCGAGTGCCCGGGCAGCAAGCTCCACGCCCAACTGGCCACCATCCGCAGCTATGCGGCGGGCCCGGTCACCGGTCTCGCCCTCAACTCGGTGACCGGTGCGGGTACTTCGGACACTCGGACGTACACCAAGTCGGCCACGACGGTCAGTTGGTCGGCGACCACCCCGGCAGCCCTGATCACGAAGTACGAGCTGCTGGTCGACGGCAAGGTCGCCGCCACCACCGACGGTACGGCGACCTCGGCGCAGGCGAACCTGGCGCTCGGCACGCACGCCGTGTCCGTACGGGCCACCCACATCTCCGGGCAGACCGCGACCACCGCCACCGCGACCGTCGTCGCCGAGACGACCCCGCCCACCTTCACCACCGCGCCGAACCTCTCCCTGCGCGCCGGCACGGTGGAGACGACGGCCGTCCCGGTCACCCTGAAGTGGAAGGCCACGGACTCGGCAGCCCTGAAGGAGGTGCGTCTGACGGCCCCGGTCGCCAGGACGTACGGCCCGACGGTCGTCAGCGCCGACCTGACCGCCAGGTCCGGTGCGGCCACGACCTGGTCGATGACGGCGTACGACCAGGCGGGCAACACCAGGGCGGCCTCGGTCGCCGGTACGCCGGTGATCCTCCAGGAGACCTCGGCGACCCGCACGGGCACCTGGGCGACCAAGTCGTCGACCAGTTACCTGGGCGGCAAGTCGTACTCCAGCTCCGCCAGGAACGCCTCGCTGACCTGGACGTTCACGGGCCGCTCGGCCGCCCTCGCGGTGTCGCGGGCCTCGACGTCCGGCCAGGTCAACGTGTTCGTGGACGGGGTCAAGGTCGCGACAGTGGATCTGAAGTCGGCGACGACGAAGTACCGTGACGCGATCTGGACGAAGACCTGGAGCGCGAGCGCCAAGCACACGGTCAAGATCGTGGTCGTCGGCACGACCGGCCGCCCGGCGGTCACGACGGACGGCCTGGTCTACCTGAAGTAGCACGCCAGGCTCCCCTTCTCCGTGTGACCGATACGAACAACGTGAACGACCTGAGCGCCGTCCTCGCACGGCGCTCAGGTCGTTCTCGTTTCCGGGCTCAGCCGGTCGTGTCCACCCCGACAGTGAGGGTGGCCTTGTAGCCGTCGGAGACGCTGGAGCCGAGTGCGGTGAGCGTCAGCAGGCCGGAGGAGGCACCGCCGTCGTCGTAGATGCTGTCGGCGGACAGAAGGGTCTCCGGGGTGGTGTTCGCCGAGTAGGGGGAGGTGGCCTGGACCTTCGCGTTGATGTCCGCGTCGAAGAAGAGCTGACCGGTGTGGATGACCTCTCCGCCGGTGTACGAGGTGTCGGTGAGCGTGACGTCCGTGTGCACCCGCATGTGGATGTGGACGGCCCGGGAGATGTAGTGGCCGGGCCAGATCGAGACGATGGTGACCTGGCCGTTCTCGTCGGTCAGCTGCCCGCCGCGCAGGAAGGTGCCGTTGTCCTCCTCCTGGTGGCCGTTGCCGCCGACGAAGCCGGAGTACTCGCCGAGGTGGTCGCAGTGCCAGATCTCGACGAGGGCGTCGGCGAGCGGGGCGCAGTCGTTGCCGACGTCGACGACCGTGAAGGTGTGCTGGACCTCGAACCCTTCCTTGTCCTCGCGGATGTCCTCACGGACGAGCGCGCCGTCGAGGGAGTAAGGGCCCTCGGTGACCTCGGCGTTGAGGACACAGACGCTGCTGGTGGTCGACGAGGAACTGTCCTCCGAGGTGCTGGTGGCCGTCTCGGACTCCGTGGCCGTGGTGGTCGGGCTGGCGGAGGCGAAGCCGGCGACCGCGAGTCCGCCGACGACCGCCGCGGTACCGCCGCCGATCAGGACGCGGCGTCGCTGTACGGACTTGCTCAGCCGGTGTTTGCCCGCGCCGGCGGTGGTGTCGGAGAGGACCTCGGAGGCGGTCGTGGGGGCGCTGTTCTGGGGGTTCGTGTTCTCTGTCATGTCCCGGAAACCTAGGGGCGCACCTGAGGATTTCCTTAAAACCCGGCTATGAATGCCCTGGGGACCTAACGCTCAACTCCATTGGTTTGGTGCGGAGTTGGGGCACACTCCGCGTGGCGTGATGATAGCTGCGCGTTACATCGACGGGCTAAACAGGCCGCGCGGGGGCGGGGATTGGCCGGGGATCGACGTGGCTGGTGCCTGCCGGGCCACCTATGCTGCGACCGCTCGACCTTCACAGATCCTTCATGGCTCAATCACAGGTTGAGTGCGGTCGTGCGTCTTGTTTGGCATGTGCATGACTGCTGTGCACGCATGATTCTCACCCCCCACTGCACCACTGCGACGAAAGGGAGAACCATGGCTGGTGGCCTGCTCGTGAGCGGCGCGATTGCCGCTCTGTTCGCCTCCGCGATACCCGCACAGGGTGCCGGGTCGTCCTTCGAGGACCCGCCCCCGGACAAGATCGTCATCAAGGTCGCCACGGTGAACGGCTCCGGCTGTCCCGCGGGTACGGCCGCGGTGGCCGTCTCCGGCGACAACACCGCCTTCACCGTCACCTACAGCGACTACCTCGCCCAGGCCGGCGGCAACTCCGACCCGACGGCGTTCCGCAAGAACTGCCAGCTCAACCTGCTGGTCCACGTCCCGGCGGGCTTCACGTACGCCATCGCCAGCGTCGACTACCGGGGCTTCGCGGCCCTTCAGCGGGGCGCGAGCGGCGTCCAGCGAGCCTCGTACTACTTCCAGGGCTCGTCGAACACGGCGTTCCGCAACCACTCGTACAACGGTCCGTACAACGACAACTGGCAGGCCACCGACACCACCGAGTGGGCCCAACTGGTGTGGGCGCCCTGTGGAGTTCAGCGCAACTTCAACATCAACACGGAGTTGCGGGTGAACGCGGGCACGTCGACGGGCACCAGCTTCATGGCGATGGACTCGACGGACGGCGAGATCGACACGATCTACCACCTGGCGTGGCAGCAGTGCCCCGCGAAGTGAGATCTGTGGGAGCCGTAAGGGAGTTGTAGGCCTGCCCGACGGGCGGCGACACGCTCGCGGGGCGTCGCCCGTCGGGTCGGTGGGCGTGCGGGTGGTGCGGACACGGCCGGCCGTGTCCGCACCACCCTTCCCGGTGTGCCGGGTTACGCCGGGGAGGCCGGCGTCAGCTGCTTTCCACGCCCACGGTCAGTGTCCCCGCGTACCCCGCCGAGGTCGAACTCCCCAGTGCGGTAAGGGTGAGGAGGCCGGAGGCGGCGCCGCCCTCGTCGTAGATCGAGTCCTGGGCGAGGGTGGTGCGGGTGACGGTGTTGGCCGCGTAGGTCGAGAGTGCCGCGACCTTCGCTGTGATCGTCTCGTTGAAGAACAGCTGCCCGGTGTGGAGTTCCTGGCCGCCGGTGAACGAGCCGTCGGACGTGAGCGTGACGTTCGTGTGCACCTTGAGGTGGATGTGGACACAGCGGCCCCGGTACCAACCGGGGTAGACGGTGGTGATGTTGGCGACCCCGCTGGAGTTCGTCAGTACACCGCCGCGCAGGAAGGTGCCGTTGTCCGGTTCGTTGTGGCCGTTGTTGCCGACGAAGCCGGAATACTCGCCGAGGGCGTCGCAGTGCCAGATCTCCACGAGCGCGTTGCCGAGGGGCGCGCAGGTGTCGTCGTCGACGACGGTGAGGGTGAGTTTGAGGGGGATGCCGGTCTTGTCCTCGCGGATGTCGGCGCGGACGTACTGGCCGTCGAGGTAGTAGGGGCCTTCGGTCATCTCCTTCGTGAGGGTGCAGACGGCCGCGGCGGCGACAGGAGCGGTCGTGTCCGCGGTGGGGGCCGGGGATTCGGGCACGGCGACGGCCACGGCCAGGGTGGCGGCGGTGGCGCCGGTCGCGATCAGTACGGTGCGGCGACCGATCGCCGTGGGGGGCGTTTCCGAAATCTCTGTCATGGACACGGCAAGCTAGTGGGGTTTCCTGTCGATGTCCTGTCGACGAGCTAGGGATTTGGCAAAGTGACGACACGTCAAGTCACTTGTGAGACAAGGGGGTTGGCGAGGCAGGCGCAGCGCCTCAACTCCAGCTCGGTGAGGCCCAGCCCTCCTCGCCGTACGGCACCGGACGTCCCATGAAGGCGTCCAGGAGGATCCGGGTGCCCAGCGGCCGGTCCAGCTCGACCTTCACCTTTTTTCCGTGCATGGCGGCGTCGCAGGCCACATCCGGATCCAGCTTCCTGGAGGCGACGGTCGCGGAGAGCACCACGCTGCCGTCCGTTTCCAGTGCCTTCACACGAGGGCCGTTGTCGCAGGAGCCGTGGTGCGCCAGCACGGTGATGGTCCGCCCGTCCTCGGACAAGTCCACCAGCCGCGGGAGTTGCCACAGTTCGGTGGGTGACTCCCCGAGCTGCCCGATCGGAGACTTCGGGAGCTTCGACGGGCGCAGTGCGACGCGCTTGAGCGGCTCGTCGTACCCCTCCAGCGTGAACAGCCAGGCCGGTACGGTCGCCGGGCCCCGGCTCGTCGAGATCGTCATCTCCCCCAACTTGGCCCCGGTGACGATGAGATGAGGGTCCGCGGACTCGCCGTAGCGGTTCAGGGCGCTGTACGTCTGCCGCGCGTCCAGCAGGGGGTGGGCGAGGGAGCCTCCGCCCTCCCACTCCACCTTCCCCTCCTCGGGCGCGGTGGCGGGGAGTTCGCCACGCAGGACGTAACTCTCCCCCTCGTAGGCCATCTTGTCGTCCTCGCTGCGGAAGCCGCCGCCGGGCGGCTGGGCCGCGTCGCCCATGGGGAAGTAGCCCTTGAGCCAGTCCTCACCCGCCTTGGAACCCTCCCAGGCGTCGGCGACCCGCTGGGCGCGGCTGTTCGACGGTGCGGGGCTGTTCTTGGGCGCGGTGGACTTCGGTACGGTGCTGCCGTCCTTGGGGACGGTGCTGCCGTCCTCCACCTTCTCGCCGTCGCAGCCGGCCGCGAACAGGGCGGTGGTGAGGGTGAGGACGAGGGCGAGCCGGGTCGTGGTACGGGTGTTGTGCGTGCGCATGGGGTCCCCCCGAAGCTGATGCTGTCGGGACTGTGACGCGGCGGACGCGGTTTATGTTCGACCGCACCTCGCCCCGCCCGCTGTCAGACCCTGACGGCGTACGCGACGAAGCCGGCCCAAGTGGCGGGGGAGAGGGTGAGCTGGGGGCCCGCCTTGTCCTTGGAGTCCCGGATGTGGACGGTGCCGGGGCAGGTGGCGACCTCGACGCAGTCGCCCTGGCTGCCGCTGCTGTAGCTGGACTTGTGCCAGGAGAGGGCGACTTCGACGCAGTCGTCGCCCTCGGAGCCGCTGTAACTGCTCTTGAACCAGGCCAGGCTGGACGTCGTCCTCATAGCGCTCCTCGCATCCGCTCCAACAGGCTCCGGGAATCTTCAGGTGTCAGAGCCTGCGAGCGCAGTTTCGCATACCGCTGCTGGAGGATGCTGATCCCTTTCGGGTCAGAGATGAGACGGCCGTTTTCCTGCCCCTCGGAGTAGGCGAACCACTTGTTCTTCGGTGTCTCCAGCAGCTGCAACGGGCCGTCCAGCCCCGCGTGTACGGGCTGCCGCAGCGGCATGAGCTGTACCTCCACGTTCCAGTGCCGGTCGATCACGTCCAACAGGTGGTCGAACAGCTCCCGGGTGACCTCCTCGCCGCCCGTGTGCCGCTCCAGCACCGCCTGTTCGAGGATGAAGCTGAACGAGCACAGCGGATTCCGCTGCACGGAGAGCAGCTTCTGCCGTTCCAGACGGGCTTCGATCCGCCAGTTCAACTCCTCCTCGACGGGTAGCGGCGGCACGCTCATCGTCACGGCACGCGCGTACGCCTCCGTCTGCAACAGGCCCGGAATCAGGCGGCATTCGTATGTGCACAGGCTGATCGCCGTCCCCTCCAGCTGCGCCCACCGCCTGAACCATGCGGCCAGTCCCGGCTGCCGGTTGAGGAACTCGGCCGCCTTCTTCAGCGCCCCCGTGTTGCCGAGCGCCGCATCCGCTCGGTCGACGAACTCCGGATCGGGCATCCGCCTCCCCAACTCGACGGAGGCCACCGTGTGTTCGGAGAACCGGACCGCCAGCGCCAGTTCCCTCCTGCTCATCCCCATGTGCTCGCGCAAGGCCTGGACCACCGCCCCGAACGTCCGCAAACTGTCCGAGAACTCCGGCTCGCCGCCCGTCGTCCCCTGCGTGCCCTCAGTCATCGCCGACCACCTCTCGCGCACTCGCCCCGCCGCACACCGATCCGCCAATGCTCACGTGCAGTAACGAGTACTGTCCAGTCCGTAACCGCGTACGCTGCCCCGGCGTACACGGCTCCGACCTGGTGAAGTGGCCCTTCCGCGCGCCACATTGGGCGCATGAGCGCATCCTCGGCCCCTCAACACCCGGTTACCGTACGTATGTTCACCCAGCGCCTGAGCTCCACCCCGCGAGGTGCCCGTCTCGCCCGGCACCTCGCCGTGGGGCAGCTGCACGCCTGGGGCATCCTGTACGGCTCGGACGTCTCGGAGGCCGTCGCCGTGATCGTCGCCGAGCTGGCCGCGAACGCCGTGACCCATGGACGCGTCCCCGGGCGGGACTTCGAGCTGCGGCTCACGCTCGTCACGGGCGGCGTGCGCGTGGAGGTCACCGACAGCCGCAGCGGCTCGCGCCCGCCGGGACCGAGGGACGTAAGGCCTCCGTCGCCCCTGGCGGAGTCCAAGCGAGGGCTGGTTCTCGTCGACGCGGTGGCGGACCGGTGGGAGGTGCTGGACCGGGAGCCACCGGGGAAGACGGTACGGGCCGAGGTGGACGTACCGGAGTGGTGGTCGCTGGTGCGGCGCCAGGGGCTGAGGTAGGGGCTTGGGCGGGTGCGGGGGCGGATCACTCCGACCGCCCCGGGCCGCCGCCCTGCTCGCTCACGCACCTGATCCGGGGCATCGAAGCCGTGTCGCCCAGTGTGCCGACAGGCGTGTTCCCGTGCGGGCCGCGCTCGCTGTCTCAGCGCTTTTCGAGTCGGTCCAGCATCCGTTGGGGCAGTTTCCGCTCGACGCACAGGCGGCGCACGTCGTCGAGGGACAGGTAACGCCCCTGCGGGCCGTCGCGGCCGATCACCCTCAGGAGTTGCGGGAACTCCCCGTTCATGAGTTTGCGGTCGATGCGTCGGCGGTGGCTCCGGGCACGCTCGTAGTTCGCTTCCATGTAGCGGGTGATCTCGGCGAGGTCGAGGCCGCGCTCGGTGCCGCCGTCGGGCCGTTGCTTGTCGCTGGCGAAGGTGTCCAGCCGGTCGAGTTCGCTCTCGTTGACCTGGGCCTTCACATCAAGGATGCGCGAGCCTGCCCCGTGCTTGTCCAGGGGGCCGTCCCGCAGCGCGTTCAGCTGTACGCCCTGCCGGGCGTTACGGACCAGTTGGGCGGGGCTGATCCCGTTGGCGAGCAGTGCGATCAGCCGTACCGCCTTGTCCGGCAGGTCGGATTCGCCTTCGCCTGCGGCGGCGACCCGCACGATCGTGCCGGCCGCGGTGGACAGCGGCACCACACCATCGTCCAGGTAGTCGTGTGCGACCAGAGCACGCAGAAACGGGCACGGGTTGCCTGCCGAGACCTCCGCCATCAGGGTCCTCGCATTCTGGGCCGACGCGGCCCGGTTGTGCCCTCATGCCCCGACCCGGCGCCCCGTCGGAGCAGGACAGGCAGCGTGCACTCGGCCGTTTCGATGGTGCTGGTGGGGATTCGGAGATCGCGGACAAGAATAACCGGAACCCGGTCCTGAGTGCGGAAGGTCGACGTGTAGGTGCTTGTCCTCCCACTGGTCGACGACTTCGAGGCAGCCGGCCAGGACCTTGGAGTGCGCGGGGCCCAACCACCTTGCTCGGCGATGACGATCTGGTCGTGGCCCTTGAGCCGGAAGGACGTGGCGAGTCCGCAGCGGGGGCTGTGGCCGGTGAAGCGGATCTCGATCCCGGCGCGTTCGCCGGCGCGGGTGACGATGTCTCCGATGGACTCGGGCTGCAGCCCGCACTCCATGACGGTGTGTCAGCGGTTGAGGAGGCGCCGCCAGGCGCACCCGTCGGGGTCGTCGAGCCCGACCGCCTCCTTCCACGCGGTCCACGCGCGGACCGGGCAGATCTTGGGACGGCTGCCGTACGGGCGGGGACGACGCGGAGCGCGATCAGTGGCGATGGAGCTTGCCGCCGGAGACCTTGCGTTCCGGCGGTAATGGTCATGCGTTGTCGGCCTTCATGGCGTTTGCAGCCATGAGCAGTGCTGCAACGGTCTCGATGCCGTGGATCTCTTGGCCGATTCTGGCCAGAGCTTCTGTCAGCGGCAGGGAGCACACGCTCATGTCGAAGTACTTCTCGATCTGTGTGTCACCAGGGGGTGCTGTGGTGCCGAGAAGTACGGACGGGGCCAGGAACAGGTGGGCGTTCCGGTTGGTCTCCGAAGGCAGAACGAAGTAGTCACCCAGATCGATCAAGGCGGATTGGCTGGCGAGTTTGAAACCGGTTTCTTCCCAGAGTTCACGGAGAGCGGCATCCTTGGGGCTCTCTCCACGCATGACGGTGCCGGCCGGGATTTCGAGCGTGTATTTTTTCAGGTTGTGGCGGTACTGGCGGATCAGCACGACGTCACCGTCCGCGGTGATGGGTACGATCATGACACTGTCCGGCGTGTCGATGTAATACCAGTCGATCTCCTTTCCGTCTGGCATGCGCAACTTCTCGCGGACGAACCTCTTGGGACCTTCGGTGATCACCTCGGTCTCAAGCAGTTCAGCGTTCTGCATGGTGCATTCAGTAGCCTGCTTGCGTGAGCGTCGTTTCAAACCAATCATCTTTCACCCACTCCATGGCCTGGAATCGTTCCATACTTTCTGAAAATGCCGCGCATAGCGACCGAACATGCCAACGGGTTCCGCGCTTTCCAGCTCAAATGTTGGAGTGTTGTTGCCCGAGATGTATCGGACGTAGGGTGTGACGAGAATACGATCGTCACCGCGTACGATACTGACAGTGGGTGGCCCGTCGTAGACATTCACCTGCATGTTGCCGTCGCACGCTTCCGCCATGGCTTGAAATCTGGCTAGAGCTGCTCTGATTCGGGGAGCGATCGTCCCCGACGGATTTCCCTCCTCACGGTCGACCGACAAGGTCCCGCTGTGGTCCGGATCAAGAAGGAGCACCCGGATTTCGCAGCCCCGGAAGGCCGCGCTCGCCAGCAGCTCGGGGACGTCGTCGTCTTCGGCGTATCCGTGCTCGGCCATTCCGTAGAGCCAGATATGCCGACTGGCGTTCTGCAGCACCTCATTCCAGGTGTGTCGCGTCACCAATCTCCGCATCGGATAGGCTTTGACCAGGTCGGGGAGGCCTGGTGCCCGTACAGGCGAAACCTTCGCCGCTTTCAGGCCGTTCAGAATCTGATCTGCGGCACCGCGGACTGCGCTGGTGAGATGTCCCAAGTAGGCGACCGGGTCCGTCGCGGACGAGGCTCCGTTGCATCGCGGATTTTGGAAGTGCAACCATGTGACACCCAGAAGGTCGCTGGGAAGTTCCAGACTCTTGGCGCAGTGACTGCACAGCAGACCGAATGTGCGGTCCCTTCCCACTGCACCGATGAAGAGCCCTAACTCAAATATGACATTGTCGCGTGGCGTTAAAGACGTGCTTCCGGCCCGCTCACGGAGATCGTCCGCAGTGAGCACCAGGACAGCGCCATCAATTTCGGAATGCGCGACCTCGTCGAGCCGCTCGATCACTGTCCTGGAAGCTGCGAAATTATCCTCGTACCACACAGTTGGAGCAGCCGACGCGGACAGGGCCTTATGCAGGGAGTGCGCGATGTCTTTGGCCTCGCCTGAAGATCCAATGAAGATCCGCGGCTTGAACGTCGCCACCATCACGCCCCCTTGCCCGATGCCACCTGCACTCAGCCCACCCCGACAGTCTCACACCCACATACCCGATTCATGCGCCGGGGAAGAAAATAGGATGTCTCGTCCGGCGCGTCACGTGACGCGCCGGGCAGCCGGCCGGGCGGGCCTTGGCCGGCAGGGGCCGGGTCAGCGGGCGAGGGCGACTTCGGTGGGGCTGTTCGGGCAGCCGGTAGCCCTCAGCCCGAACCGGCGACCAGTGCCTCGCCGAGCGGGGTGCGCCGGTAGAGCACCGACCGTCCGGACCGGGCGCGGACGAGCAGCCCCGCGCCTCGCAGGATGGCGAGGTGGTCTCCCACCGCGCCGGGTGTCATGGCGAGGCTTCGGGCGAGGTGGCTGGTGCTGGCCGGGGCGTCCAGCGCCACCAGCAGCCGGGCTCGGGCCCGGCCGACCAGAGCGGTCAGCGCGTCCGGTCGGGGGACGGTCTCCTGTTCGCCCCACAGGGCGGCGGTGCCGCGGGCACGGTAGACCAGGGTCCTGGGCCAGGGGTCTTCCAGATGCGTGGCGATATGCCCGACGAAGACCGAAGGGATCAGCAGGAGCCCGTCGCCGGCGAGGGGGACTGTTCCGCCTCGGAAGAAGTCGATCTCGATACCGCCGGCGTGCCAGGCGATGCCGGGGTGCAGGCTCTCGATGGTCGCGGCCCATCCGTGCTCGCCGATCACACCCACACGGTGCACGACGTCGCGTTCACAGACCGCGCGCAGTTGCGGCCAGTCCGCGGCGAGCAGCTCGTGCCACGCCTGGTCCATCGCCTCGGCGATCCGGGAGACGGCGTCCGGTGAGTCCAGCACCGCGCGTACGCGGGGATCGCGGGCGGACGGTCCGGTCGTGGTGACGGCGAATTCGTGGCGGGCCGCTTCCAGGGGTGTGGCCCTGATTACGGCCAGGTCGTCCGCCCAGGTCTGGTTGAGGCCGCGCGGGGGTGGGGCGACGAAGTTCGGTCCGCCTTGCGGGGTCTGCAGGGCGAGTGCGGCGTTCAGTTCGGTGTCGCGGCGAAGCCGTACAAAGGCCGGCATGAGCCGGGTGGCCCAGGCTCGCGGCAGCGGCCGGCCCTGGCCGATGAGCGAGCGCAGCAGCAGGCAGAGGTCCAGCGCGGGAGACAGTGCGAAGCGGCTGCGCAGCAGGTCCTCGACGGAGACCTCGAAGCGGAGCACCCGGCCATGCTACCGCTGGACGTCTGTTTCGATTCGTCCAGCGACGAATCACTGGTGAGTGGCGTGGGCGCGCGGCGAGGGTGCGCGTCATGACCCCAACCGCCGAACCCGCGCAGGGCAACGACCGTGCCACCTACCGGGAGGTGCTGGCCGAGCCGCGATTCCGGCTGCTCTTCTCGACCCGCGCCGTAGCGATCACTGCGGGCTCGCTGCGGATCACCACGTTCTCGGTGCTGGTCTTCTCGGCCACCGGCTCCGCGCTGTTGAGCGCGGTGGCCTTCGGCATCGGCTTTCTCCCGCAGTTGTTCGGCTCGCTGCTGCTGGGCTCACTGGCCGACCGACTGCCGCCCCGCGCGCTCATCGTCGGCGGCTACGCCTTGGAGTGCGCCGCCGCCCTGCTGCTCGCCCTGGTGCGGATGCCGATCGTGGCAAGCCTCGGTGTCGTGGCGCTGGTCGCCCTCACCACACCGGTGTTTCACGGCGCGTCGAGCCGGCTGGTCGCGCGGTGGCTGGAGGGCGACGCCTATGTACTGGGCCGTTCACTGAACAACATCGCCTCCTCCGGCGCGCAGTTGTTCGGTCTGGCGCTGGGTGGTGCGGCCGTCGCGGCACTCGGCCCGCGCCGGGCGCTCGTGGTCAGCGCCGCCCTCTACCTAGGATGCGCGCTCGCTGTCCGCCTCCGGCTACCCCGGCTGGAGCCGGGAGAGTTCGGCGGCACACCCGGCAGTGCTGGGGGCGATGGCGGGGCCGTCCGGGCAAGCCTGCGGGGTGCCGGCCTGCTGCTGCGCGGACGCACAGTGCGGCGACTGATGCTGGCCCAGTGGCTACCCGTCGCGTTCGTAGCGGGCGCGGAAGGCCTCATCGTCGCCTACGCGGGAGAACGCCACTTCGCGCCCGGCTGGTACGCGGTGCTGATGGGCTGTCTGCCGGTCGGCATGCTCGTCGGTGACCTGCTGGTGGGCCGACTCCTACGGCCACGCGCCCGGGAGCGACTGGTAGTCCCGTTGGTTGCGCTGGCGGGGCTGCCGCTGATCGGCTTCGCTGCCGAGCCCGGAGTGGGCGTCTCGTCCTGTCTGCTGCTGGTCAGCGGCCTCGGATACGCCTACGGTCTCGGCCTGCAACGCCCGTTTCTGGACGCCCTGCCGCAGGACGGCCAAGGTCAGGCCTTCGGCTTGCTCGGCTCCGGCAGCATGACGCTGCAGGGCGTCGGGCCGGTCTGCCTGGGCCTGGCGGCCGCAGGCCTGGGAACAGGCGGCGCGATCGCCCTGGCGGGCGGCGCGGTGGCGCTCACCGCCGGCTGGATTCTCACCTGGCACGTGTCCGCCTCCCCGGTCCCGGTCCCGAACTGCTCAACGGCGATGTTGCCCAAGCCCGGACCATAACCGGCCCCCGGACGCAACAGCGGCATGAGGCGCGTCACCGGTCGCCGCCTCGGCCGGCCTTCAGTTTTCCCTCAGCTTCGCGCCCCACCGTGGCCCCATGTCCCAACACCGCCCCCGCACCCCCGAAACCGAGCGCAGCCGCCGCTGGTTCATGAACAAGGCACTGCTCACCGGTGGAGTCGCCGCCCTGGCGACCATGACCGGCTGCTCCTCCGGATCCTCCGACTCGGCGAGTACGTCGTCGTCCTCCTCCTCGTACGGCGGCCCCCCGAACGGCATGCCCTCCGGCGGGCCCGGCGGTGGCGGTGGTGGAGGGATGGGACCCGGGGCCAGTGAGGTCAAGTACGCCGACTTCACCGGGGTCACCACCGACGGGAAGACCGTCGACGGGCTCTACTCCATCCACTCCACCGACGTCTCCACGGATGCCGTCGTCAAGGCCGCGCAGGCCTTCCTGGACGGGCTCTCCAGCGCCCAGCGGAAGTCCTGCGTGTTCGACGTGGACGACGACGAGTGGCTGAAGTGGAGCAACGTCGACGGGTACGAGCGTCAGGGCGTCCGGATGGGCGATATCACCGACAAGCAGCGCGACCTCGGGTACGCGCTCCTCGGTGTCGCGCTGTCCGCCGACGGGCTCACCCAGACCCGCAACATCATGAAGCTCAACGCGTTCCTCGGCGACTACAGCGGCGGCGGCCGGGACACCCTCACCGAGGGCGCCTACTTCTTCACCTTCATGGGGACGCCTTCGACCAGCAAGCCCTGGGGGTTCCAGTACGAGGGGCATCACGTCGCCATCAACTACTTCGTCCTCGGCGACCAGGTCGTCATGACCCCGACCTTCATGGGCTCCGAACCGACCTCGGCCACCTACAAGGGCGAGAAGATCACCACCTTCAAGAAGGAGACCACCGCCGGTCTGACCGCGCTGCGCGCCCTGACCGACGCCCAGCGCGAGAAGGTGATCTCCTCGGAGACCAAGGCCGGCGACAACCTGAAGGCCGGCGCCGGTCAGGACAACCTCAAGCTCGCCTACCAGGGCCTGGCCGCCGCCGGGTTCAGCGCCACCGCGCGCCAGAAGCTGCTCGACCTGGTGCGCGTCTACGTCGGCAACATGGCCGACGCGCACGCCGAGGTGCGGATGTCCGAGGTGGAGGAACATCTCGACGACACGTACTTCTACTGGATCGGCGAGACCAAGGATTCCTCCGCCTTCTACTACCGCGTGCACAGTCCCGTCGTACTCATCGAGTACGACGCCCAGTCGCCCCTCGGCTACGGCAACAAGTCATCGAGCGGAGGAGGCGGTGGCGGTGGCGGCATGGGCGGGCCCGGGGGCACGCCCACCCAGCAGCACATCCACACCATCGTCCGGACCCCCAACGGGGGCGACTACGGCGTCGATCTGCTCAAGCTCCACCTGGAGCACGATCACTAGCCCGGCACACCGCTCGTCGGTGGCACCCAAACTCCTTCTGGAGCAAGACCATTGACGGGTCGTCAGCGATTTCGTCCATGCCGTGGCCTGCGGTGAGGAAGATCACCGCAGGCTCCGGTGAAAGATCCCTCCACCTCGTTGAAGGTCATGCCGTCGTGTTGGTACGAAGGGGCGAGGAGTGAGGCTCTGAGAAGGCCTCACGGGCGGGGGCAATCGCATGTTGAGTGAAACGGTGTTCCGGAGCATGGACGTTTCGGCGGGGGACCGGTTCGACTACTGGAGCGAGTTGTTCCAGCGGACACACGCCCCCATGGAACTGTTCAGTGACCGCCACGACGATTTCCGTGCCTACCAGCGTGTGCTGAACCTCGGCGCCGTCACGGTGTGGCCTGCCACCCTGCCGTCGGTGCGCTTCAGACGCACCACGCGACTGATCCGGCAGTCCGACCCCGAGCGGTTCCATCTGTCGCTGCGGCTGAGCGGCACCATGAGAGTCGAACGAGACGGCGTACAAGGCGAGTTCGGGCCGTACGACGTCTGTGTCATCGACACCTCGCGGCCCTTCGAGTGCGAGTCCGGCATCGGCCTTCCTCCGGACTCCGCGCAGACCGGGGTGGGTCTGGAGATCCCCAAGTCACAACTGCCGCCCGCACTCGACCGAATCGACGAGCTGATGCGCTGCCGACTGTCCGGGCGGGACGGCATCGGCTCTCTACTGGTCCAGTTCCTCTCCCAGTTGACCGCGAAGAGCGACTCCTACCGGCCCTCCGACGGGCCCCGGTTGGCCAGGGTCGTCGTCGACCTGGTCTCGGCGCTCTTCGCCCATGCCCTCGACTCCGACGCCCGCCTCGACCCCGAGACCGAACGCCGTGCGCTCACCCTCCGCATACAGGGCTTCATCCGCCAGCATCTGCACGAGCCCGAGCTGGCTCCGGGCGCCATCGCCGCCGCGCACCACATCTCGCTCAGCCATCTGCACCGGCTCTTCCAGGAGCGCGGGATCACCGTCGCCGGATGGATGCGCCGGGAGCGGCTCGAACAGTGCCGACGGGACCTGGGCGACCCGCTGATGGTCACCACTCCCATCCACGTCATCGCCGGGCGCTGGGGGTTCACCCATGTCGCCCACTTCAGCCGGGCCTTTCGCCGGGCGTACGAGATGACGCCCAGGGAGTACCGGGGGAGGGCGGTCGGTATGGCGGGGGGACCGGTCTGAGCGGGTGTCTGGACGGATGGTCAAAAAGGCGTGGACTCAGGGTCAACGACTTGTCCGCGTGAACACGACATTCTCTTGATCACCGGGCGGCCCAACGGGGCGGCCCCTCGGACAGGGGATACTTCTGATGAACATGACCAAGCTGGGCACCATGGCAGCGCTGCCGCTTCTCGTGGCCTCGGCCGGACTCATGGCCACCGCTCCGGCGGCCGGTGCGGCGACCTCGGCCGCCGCCGCGTGCACCCACCCGGCGTGGCAGAACAAGTCCGGTGGTGAGGGCACCGCCGCGGGCAGCAGCGCACTGGTCCGCACCGGCCCGAGCGCCGACTGTGGCGTCACCGCCGAGGTCGGCACCTCGGTGACGCTGTTCTACCACTGCTGGGTGACCAACTCCGCCGGCAACAAGTGGACCCACGTGCGGATCAGCGGCACGCAGGTCAACGGATGGGTGTACAACGGCAACCTGGACGACGGCGGTTCGCAGGCCGCGGACAACGAGTGCAGCTGACGCCCGCGGCGGACGACCGCTGATCCGCCGTAACGCCGTGACGACGTGTGCCGCCACCCTCGATCAGGGTGGCGGCACACGGTCGTTCTCGGCAACTGCCCGCCGGGCCGGGGCCGTTCAGCCCGCCTGCCCCATACCCGCCGCGTTGGGCCAGCTCTGGGCGGCGGGCCAGCCCGTCGCCGGGGCGGGGGCCAGGCCGGGGCCGGTGGTGCCGCGGACCTGGGCGGCCGTGAGGCCGTTGCGGGCCGGGACGCCGGACGGGGTGGGCTGTTGCTGGCCCATCGACTGCTGGGGCTGTTGGGGCTGCGGGGGCTGCATCTGGGGCGGCTGCTGCATCATCTGCGGCTGGGGGATCTGGGGCTGAGGCACCTGCTGCGGTTGCGGCTGCATGGGCGTCTGCATCTGCATGCCGCCGTAGCTCTGCCCCCCACCGCCGCCGTAACTCTGTCCCCCGCCACCGTAGCTCTGCGCGGTCATCGCCGCCGGCATCTGCATCCCGGAGCCACCGGACTGCATGGCGGCGGGCATCTGCATGGGGGCCTGCATGGGAGTCGGCATGCCGGTACCGGCTGCCGCGGCTGCTGTCAGCCCCGGCATACCGGTACCGAGGGCCTGAGCGGCAAGGCCCGGCATACCGCCCCCGTTGGTGGCACTGACCAACCGGTCCACCGCCGCAGTGCCCGAGCTGTAGTTCATGCCTGTACCCAGCTCAGGTACGGCGGCTCCCCTTCTGGTCCCGTAGAGCACCTGTTCCAGGCCGGACACCAGGCGACGTACGTCCACCTGGGGGCGCACCACGAGACGCACGAAGCGGCTGGACGAGCCGATCTTGTTGCCGCACTCACGGATCAGGATGCGGTGCTCGGTGAGCATCCGGTCCCGGACCACGGTGCCCTCGGCGCCGACGGGGAGGCGCACGAAGAGGAAGTTGCCCTGTGACGGGTAGACCGTCAGACCGGGCAGGGAGGAGAGCTGGCTCGCCATGTCGAGGCGGTCACGGCGCACCTGGTGGAGGCTCTGCATGTACTCCTGGCCGTGCTCCTTGAGCATGAACACCACGTACTCGGCGAAGGCGTTGAGGTTCCACTTCGGCAGCATGGAACGGACGCGGCCCGCGAGCGACGGGTTGGCGACCATGTAGCCGAAGCGGATGCCGTGCAGACCGAAGTTCTTGCCGAGGCTGCGCAGGACGATCACGTTGGGGCGGATCATCGCCTCCTGCACGACGCTCGGTTCGGCCTCCGCGTCGGCGAACTCCAGGAACGACTCGTCGATGATGATCAGGTCGAGGTCGGCCATCGCGTCCATGAACTGCACGAGCGCGTGCTTGTGCAGGAAGCCGCCGTCGGGGTTGTTCGGGTTGCAGATGACGGCGACACGCGTGCCACGCGCGCGGATGAACTCGGCGTACTGGGCGAGGTCGAGGTTGAAGCCGCTGGACTCCTGGAGCGGGAACATGTCGACCCGCTTGCCGGTCTCCATGGGCTGGTCGGTCCAGCGGCCGAAGGTGGGGACGGGGACGGCGAGGGATTCACGGACCAGCAAGTGGTCGATCCACGTGATCAGTTCGGTCGAGCCGTTGCCCATCGCCACCGCCTGCGGCGGCAGTTGGAGCAGATTGCACAGCTCGGCGGTGATCGTGTCGGCGCTGCTCGGGTAGAACGTGATGATGTCACGCAGCCGCGCCGACATGGTGTCCATCATGGCGGGGGTGGGGAAGTACGGGTTGCACGGGATACAGAAGTCGACCGGGCCGGTCCCGTCGCTCTCTCGCGCAAGCGCAGCCATCGAGGGGCTGTGCGCCGCCGTGCTGCGAAAGAGCGAGGTGACGTTGTCGGCCATGGAACCTCCGTATGTGGCGGACCCGTTGGGGAGGACGGGTCCTCCGGCTCTGGGTGGCCCGCGCGGGGGAGCACGGGCCGCTCCTGAATACGGATGGCTGTGGGTCGCTGTTCAACCGCTGTGGTTTCGAAAGAAAATTGTGAAGCTCCTGTGAAACCGGTCAATAATGTGACCCTCGGTAACACCGGCTACGCGTCGAACGAGTGGATCGTCGTGGTGCGGTAGGTCTCGCCCGGGTGCAGCACCGTGGACGGGAAGTCCGGCCGGTTCGGGGAGTCCGGGTGGTGCTGGGTCTCCAGGCACAGCGCGTCCCCCTGGCGGTGGACGGCACCGCCGGTCCCGACGAGGGTGCCGTCGAGGAAGTTGCCCGAGTAGAACTGGAGGCCGGGCTCGGTGGTCGCGATCCGCAGGGTGCGGCCGGACGACGGGTCCTTGAGGGTGGCGACGTGCTCAGGCTCCGCCGTGACGCCCTTGTCCAGCACCCAGTTGTGGTCGAAGCCCTTTGCGTACAGCAGCTGTTGGTGGGCGGCACGAAGGTCCGCGCCGATCGTCTTGGCCGCCCGGAAGTCGAAGGGGGTACCCGCGACCTCGGCCGGCTCACCGGCGGGGATGAGACCGGAGTCGACGGGGGTGTAGCGGGCGGCGGAGATCTCCAGTTCATGGCCGCTGATCGAGCCGCCGCTCTCGCCGGCGAGGTTCCAGTAGACGTGACTGGTGAGGTTGACGACGGTGACCTTGTCGGTGGTCGCCTCGTAGTCGATGCGCCAGTCGCCGTGCTCGGTGAGGGTGTAGGTGACCTTCGTGCTCAGTGTGCCGGGGAAGCCCATCTCGCCGTCGGCGCTGGTGTGCCGGAGGACCAGACCGACGTCCGAACCCCGTGTGAACGGCTCGACGTCCCAGACGGACTTGTCGAAGCCCGCGCTGCCGCCGTGCAGGCTGTTCTCCCCGTCGTTGACGGACAGTTGGTACGACGTGCCGTCCAGCGTGAACCGGCCCTTGCCGATGCGGTTGCCGTACCGGCCGATCAGGGCGCCGAAGTAGGGGCTGGCGGCGACGTAGTCCTCGACGGTGTCGAAGCCCAGGGAGACGTTGGCGTACCGGCCCTCGCCGTCCGGGATCTCCAGGGACTGCACGATCCCGCCGTACGACAGGACCTTCAGACGGGTGCCGCCGTTCTCCAGCGACCAGCGGTGGATCTCCGTACCGTCGGCGAGTTTGCCGAAGAGTTCCTTCACGGGGTTCCTGCCTCCCATAACCCTGCCTCCCATGACAACGGACAAAAGCCGAAGGGTCCCGCGGACAGTAGTCCGCGGGACCCCCGACAAGCCGTACCTACGAACCGACCTTGCGCTTGTTCCACACGTCGAACCCGACCGCCGCCAGCAGTACCAGGCCCTTGATGACCTGCTGCCAGTCGGTGCCGACGCCGACGAGGTTCATACCGTTGTTCAGGACACCCAGGACCAGACCACCGATGATCGCGCCGAGAACGGTGCCCACACCGCCGCTCATCGAGGCGCCGCCGATGAACGAGGCGGCGATCGCCTCCAGTTCGAAGTTCAGGCCGGCCTTCGGCGAGGCCGCGTTGAAGCGGGCCGCGAAGACCAGACCCGCCAGCGCGGCGAGCATGCCCATGTTCACGAAGACCAGGAAGGTGACCTTCTTGTCCTTCACGCCCGACAGCTTGGCCGCCGGGAGGTTGCCGCCGATGGCGTAGACGTGGCGGCCGATGACACCGTTGCGCATGACGTAGCCGAAGCCGACCAGCAGCACGCCCAGGATGAGGAGGACGACCGGGGCACCCTTGTAGCTGGCCAGGAGCATCGTGAAGGTCAGGACGGCCGCGCTGAGCGCCGCCAGCTTCACCGCGAAGAGCTTGGCCGGCAGCACCTCCAGCGAGTACTCCGACTGCCGCTTGCGGTCGCGTACCTCCTGGAGGATCACGAAGCCGCACAGTGCGAAGCCGAGCAGCAGCGTGAGGTTGTGGTAGTTGGTGTCGGGGCCGATCTCGGGCAGGAAGCCGTTGGCGGTCTTCTGCAGGCCCTCCGGGAACGGGCCGAGCGTCTGGCCCTCCAGGAAGACCTCGGTCAGACCGCGGAAGATCAGCATGCCGGCCAGGGTCACGATGAAGGACGGCATGCCGGCGTAGGCGATCAGGAACCCTTGTGCCGCGCCCGCGGCGGCACCCATGGCCAGGCACAGCAGCACCGCGAGCGGCCAGGGAATGTCGTTCCTGACCATCAGTACCGCTGCCACACCCCCGATGAAGGCGGTGATCGAGCCGACCGACAGGTCGATGTGACCCGCGATGATGACGATCATCATGCCGATCGCCAGGATCAGGATGTAGCTGTTCTGCAGCACCAGGTTGGAGACGTTGCGCGGCAGCAGGAGGTCGCCGTCGGTCCACACCGCGAACAGGGCCACGATCACGCCGAGGGCGATCAGCATGCCGTACTGACGCATGTTGCGGCGCATACCGTCGAACAGCAGCCGCAGCAGGCCGTCAGCGGCGGCTCCGCTCTTTCCCGCCGGCGCGGGGGCCGGCGTCTTGGCGGTCACATCCGTGCTCATCGCATTACCTCTTTGTCCTTCGTCATCTGACGCATCAGCGATTCCTGCGAGGCTTCCGCCCGCGAGAACTCACCGGTCAGCCGCCCTGCGGCCATGGTGTAGATGCGGTCGCACATTCCGAGCAGTTCCGGCAGCTCGGAGGAGATGAAAACGACCGCCTTGCCCTCGGCGGCCAGCTTGTCGATGACCGTGTAGATCTCGAACTTGGCGCCCACGTCGATACCGCGCGTCGGTTCGTCCATGATCAGCACGTCCGGACCCGTGAAGATCCACTTGCTGAGGACGACCTTCTGCTGGTTGCCGCCGGACAGCCTGCCCACCGCTTCGAAGACGTTGGGTGCCTTGATGTTCATGGACTTGCGGAAGCCCTCGGCGACCTTGCGCTCTTCGTGGCTGTCGACGACGCCCCGCTTGGACACCTTGTCCAGCGCGCTGAGCGAGATGTTGCGGCCGACGGTGTCGTCGAGGTTGAGCCCGTAGTGCTTGCGGTCCTCGGTGACGTACGCGATGCCGTGCGCGACCGCCTGCGGGACGGTCTTCGTACGGATCTCCGCGCCGTCCTTGAGGACCGTGCCGCCCGCGTACCGGCCGTACGTCCGCCCGAAGACGCTCATCGCGAGTTCGGTGCGGCCGGCGCCCATCAGGCCCGCGATACCGACGATCTCCCCGCGGCGCACGTTGATCGACACATCGTCGACCACCTTGCGCTGCTGGTCGATCGGGTGATGGACGGTCCAGTTGCGGATCTCCAGGGCAGGTGCCTCGCCCGCCACCGCGTCGTGCGGGGTGCGCTCGGGGAAGCGGTGGTCGAGGTCCCGGCCGATCATCCCGTTGATGATCCGCTCCTCGGTGGTCTCCGGGGCCTTCACATCGAGGGTCTCGATGGTCCGGCCGTCGCGGAGGATCGTCACCGAGTCGGCGACCTTCCGGATCTCGTTGAGCTTGTGGGAGATGATGATGGAGGTGATGCCCTGTTCCTTCAACTCCAGGATCAGGTCGACGAGTTTGCCGCTGTCCTCGTCGTTCAGGGCGGCCGTCGGCTCGTCCAGGACGAGCAGCTTCACCTCCTTCGACAACGCCTTCGCGATCTCCACGAGCTGCTGCTTGCCGACCCCGATGTCCGCCACCCGCGTCTGCGGATGGTCCTCCAGGCCGACCCGGCGCATCAGCCGGGTCGCGTGCTTCAGCGTCTCGTTCCAGCTGATGACGCCACCGCTGGCCTGCTCGTTGCCGAGGAAGATGTTCTCCGCGATGGACATGTACGGCACCAGGGCCAGTTCCTGATGGATGATCACGATGCCGTGGTGCTCACTGGCCCTGATGTCCTTGAAGGAGACGACCTCCCCCTCGAAGAGGATGTCCCCCTCGTAGGTTCCGTGCGGGTGGACGCCGGAGAGGACCTTCATCAAGGTCGACTTGCCGGCGCCGTTCTCCCCGCAGATGGCGTGGACCTCGCCTTGACGGACGGTCAGTGTGACGTCCGACAGCGCTTTGACGCCGGGAAAGGTCTTGACGATCGAGCGCATTTCCAGGACGGGTCCCGCCATGGTCGTGCCTGCCAATCTCTGGAGTGCGGGTGTTACTTGAGGTCGCCGGCCTTGATGTAACCGGAGTCGACGACGACCTTCTGGTAGTTGCTCTTGTCGACGCTCACCGGGACCAGCAGGTACGCGGGAACGACCTTCGAACCGTTGTCGTACGTCTTGGTGTCGTTGGTCTCCGGGGTCTTGCCCGTGAGCGCGGAGTCGACCATGTTCGAGGCCACCTTGGCGAGTTCGCGGGTGTCCTTGTAGACGGTCATCGACTGCTCGTCGGCGATGATCGACTTCACCGAGGCGACCTCGGCGTCCTGGCCGGTGACGATCGGCAGCGGCTTGTTCTTGGAGCCGTAGTCGTCCGACTTCAGCGAGGACAGGATGCCGATGGAGATGCCGTCGTACGGCGAGAGCACCGCGTCGACCCGCTCGGTCTTGTAGGCCGCGGTCAGGATGTCGTCCATGCGCTTCTGGGCGGTGCCGCCGTCCCAGCGGAGCGTGGTGACCTGGGTCAGCGCGGTCTGGCCGGACCTGACGACGAGCTGCTTCTTGTCGATGTACGGCTGCAGGACCTTCATCGCGCCGCCGAAGAAGTACTTCGTGTTGTTGTCGTCGTTGGAGCCGGCGAAGAGCTCGATGTTGAACGGGCCCTTCTTCGAGCCGTCCGCGAGGCCGAGCTTCTCCAGGATGTAGTTGCCCTGGAGCTCGCCGACCTTCTCGTTGTCGAAGGACGCGTAGTAGTCGACGTTCTTCGTGCCGAGGATCAGACGGTCGTAGGAGATGACCGGGATCTTGGCGTCGGCGGCCTGCTGAAGCACGTTGTTCAGCGACTTGTTGTCGATGGCCGCGATGATCAGTGCCTTCACACCCTGCGTGATCAGGTTCTCGATCTGCGACACCTGCTGGTCGGGGTCGTCCTCGCCGTAGACCAGCGTGGTCTTGTAGCCCTTCGACTGCAGGTCCTTCTCCACGTTGGCGCCGTCGGCGATCCAGCGCTCCGAGGACTTGGTCGGCATCGCGATGCCGATGGTGCCGCCCTTGGCGCTGTCCCCGCTCGTTTCGCTGCCACCCTCACTGTCCTGACCGCAGGCGGAGAGGGTGAGGGCGAGGACGGCCGAGGTGGCTATGGCGGAGAGTGCGGCTCTGCGAGTACGCATGATCATCATCCTTGATGTCGTGAGGCCAGGAGCGGTCTGGCGGTTCGAGGGCGCCCTGTCGGGGGGTGCGAGAGGATCCCGAGGGAGTCGTGTCGGAGTCTGTTCGACTGCGTCGGGTTTTGTGAAGGGGAGTTGTCCGTAACGTTATGCAGGCGTTTCGAACCGCTTGAGATCGCCCGGCAGTCGCGAGCCGAGCGGCGCCATGTCGCCGTCCGCCCCGTGTCGCGCGAGCAGGTCCAGGGCGAGCCGGCCGCGCCGCACCCGCTCCTTGGCCGTGTTCAGGGCCAGGTCCCGCAGGTGGTTCCCGTAGGGGTAGATCCCGGGAGCCTTCGACAGGCCGAACTTCAGGTAGAGCGGTGCGCCGCGCCGGATCAGCTCGGCGACCTCGTACATCCGGATGTAGCCGCCGAGATCGTCGGGGGCCTCGATGTACATGTCCATGGGGGCGGCGGAAACCCGCCGGATCTCGGTGAGGTGATCGAGCGTCAGGTCGCTCGGCACGTTGATCGAGTCGCCGCCGAGGTTCTCGTACACGGCGTACGCGGCCGGGTTCACCGGCCCGATCAGCGCCGACACCTTCAGCGTCGTCTCGGCCGGGATGATCCCGGCGAGCCGCGCCCGGTGCAGCGTCCACAGCACGCCCTCGTCGGCGACGAGCAGGCACTGGACGCCCAACTCCGTTGCCCGGACGGCGTCCTCGACGCACCCGGCGACCGCGTCGTGACCGCGGGCGCGCAGTCCGCCGCCCTTGGAGTCGGTACGGGTGGAGCCGCCGATGTCCCAGGTGCCGCGAGGGCCGGTGAACAGGCAGAGCTCGATGTCGCGTTCGGCCGTCGCCTCCACCATCTCGGTGATCTCGGCGTCGGTCAGCATCCAGATACCGCTGCCCTGGCTGACCCGGTGGATCGGCACATCGAGCCGCGAGGACTCCTTGAGGACCACACCGAGTGCCTCGGGCCCCTCCACGGAGGGAACCTCGGTACGCCAGCGACCGCCACCGGGGAAGGTGTGCGGAGAGGCGTCGGCGGGGTCGAGGGCGGGCGCGGCCAGGCCGAGCGCGGCGAGCGCCTGCTCTCCGGGGCGGCGGGCTGCGGAGGCGGTGGTGTCGGTCACAATCTGTCCTTCAGGATCGGCAGGTCCGGCGGGTTCGCGAGGTCCGGCAGGTTCGGTATTTCGGACAAGGTTCGCGGCTCTGGGTGCGCAAGGCTTTGGATGTACGCCGGTACGGAGTCGTCAGGTACCCCGTACCGGCGTACGGCTCAGGGGTGTGTCATGGCCGCAGCAGGACCTTCCCGACCTTCGGATCACCGGATCCCACCAACTCGATGGCCTGGGGAAACTCCTCCAACGGCAGCTCGTGCGTGACGAGCGGCAGCGGGTCGAGGAGCCCGGCCCCGAAGACCCGCACCGTGTGCGCCCAGGCATCGGGCGCCGCACCGAACACGGTGTGCACCTCCAGCTGCCGTACGACGAGATCCGTCGGGTCCAGCCCGTCCGCACCCGCCGCCGGGATGCCCGTCAGGACCAGCCGGCCGCCGCGCCGCAGCAGGGCGGCGGCGGTGACCGCCGCGTCCGCCGACCCGGCGGTCTCGATGACGACGTCGAAGTCGTCGGGCAGTTCCTGGTCCTTGGTACGGAAGTCGGTGGCGCCGAACTTCTTCGACAGCTCCGCCCGGTCCGGACGCGTTCCCACGACGAGCAGCTCGGACGGCGAGCCCGCCTTCAGGAACTGAACGGCGAACATCCCGAGTGTTCCGGTGCCCACCACGGCGACCCGCTCACCCGGAACGGCGTTCGCCTTGAGCGCGGCGGCCGCGATGCACGCGGCCGGCTCCAGCAGCGCCGCCGCCGTGAGATCCGCGTCGTCCGGCAGAACGTGCAGCAGACGGGCGGGCAGCGTCAGCGTGGTGGCCATCGCGCCGGGCTCGGTGAACCCGGTCTCCTCGTATCCCGCCGAGCACAGCGTGGTCTCGCCCGCGTGACAGCGGTCGCACACCTGGCAGTTGCGGAAGCCCTCGCCAACGACCTTGCGGCCTACGAGAGTTGAAGGAACCCCGGTACCGACCGCGGTCACCGTCCCGGACCACTCGTGGCCCGGCGTGAGGGGGTAACGGACGTATCCCTCGGGCCGGTTGCCCTGGTAGACCTCCCGGTCGCTGCCGCAGATGCCGGCGGCGTGGACCCGGACGAGGGCCTCGCCGGCCTCCGGCTGACGAGGCTCGTGCGGCACCAGACGGTGCTCGCCCGGAGCCTCGATCACTACCGCGCTGCTCACTCGGTCCCCTTGGGCTTGCGCTGCTCCCAGCCCTCGGCCCACAGGTCGAAGCGGGCCTGCTGCTGCGGGAACTCCGCCGCCGCGTCCACGTCCAGCTCGACACCGAGGCCGGGCTTGTCGGAGAGGTGGAAGTAGCCGTCCACGACCTCCGGGGCGCCCGAGACGACCTTCTTGATGTCCGCGTCCGCGAAGTCGTTGAAGTGCTCGAGGATCTTGAAGTTCGGGGAGGTGAACCCGACCTGGAGGGAGGCCGCGGTCAGCACGGGCCCGCCCACGTTGTGCGGCGCGACCAGCACGTAGTGCGTCTCGGCGGTCGCGGCCAGCTTGCGGGTCTCCCAGATGCCGCCGATGTGACCGACGTCGGGCTGGATGATGTCCACGGCCTGGCTCTCGAAGAGCTCCCGGAACTCGATCCGGTCGTGGATGCGCTCACCCGTGGCCACCGGGATGTCGACCTTGGCGGCGACCTTCTCCAGTGCCTTCAGGTTCTCCGGCGGGCAGGGCTCCTCCAGCCACGCGGGCTTGAAGGGCGCCAGGTCCTTGGCGAGGCGGATGGCGGTGGCGGGGGAGAAGCGGCCGTGCATCTCCAGCATCAGCTCGGCGTCCGGCCCGATGGCGTCCCGCACGGCCTCGATCAGAGAGACGGCGTACATGCTCTGCTCGTGGTCCAGCTCGAAGTGGCCGGTCCCGAAGGGGTCGATCTTGAGCGCCTTGTAACCGCGCTCCATGACGCCCTGCGCCGCCTTGTGGTAGGCCTCCGGCGTGCGCTCGGTGGTGTACCAGCCGTTGGCGTACGCCTTGACCTTGTCGGTGACCTTGCCGCCGAGCAGCTGCCACACCGGCACGCCGAGGGCCTTGCCCTTGATGTCCCAGCACGCCATCTCGATCACGGCGATGCCGGACATCACGATCTCGCCGGCGCGCCCGTAGTCGCCGTACTTCATGCGCTTGACCAGGTCCTCGACAGCGAACGGGTCGGAGCCGAGAATGTGGTTGGTCTTCGCCTCGTGCAGATAGCCGAGCAGCGCGTCGGTGTGGCCCAGCATGCGGGTCTCGCCGACGCCGGTGAGTCCCTCGTCGGTGTGCACCTGGACGTAGGTCAGGTTCCGCCACGGCGTCCCGACCACGTGCGTGCTGATTCCCGTGATGCGCACGGTACTCCCTAAGTCCTGTGTGGCCTGTTCGAGATTTCGTCACTTGTTCGAAATGCTGTCGCGACAGTAAGGATGCTTCGGGCGGAGTGTCAATGGGTCGAACGAACAACCCTTGCCGCGTTTTGGACCGCCGCCATCCGTTCCCACATTGCCGCACCGGGAGCCCTCCTGCCCGCCGACTGCCGCGTTATCCAACCGTGACGACCTCCCTGGCGCAGCCCTCTTGACCGCCGTCGATTGTTAGCGCTCACAATGACCTCCGCATTCACCAGTCGTCTACGAACGGCATCCAGGGAGGTACGAGCGTCATGTCGGCAGTGCCCCAACTTGCTTACCCGCCCGGCGTCTCGGGGCTTTCCGGAAGCCCGGAGTGAAGCCGGCGGCGCGGAGACGACCGCCCCCATCGAAGGACTTATCCACAGACGACCGCCAGGGAGGTGCAGCCGTGACCTACTCTCAGACCAGCTCGCAGCTCCGGCCGCCCACCATGGCCGACGTGGCACGCCAGGCCGGCGTGTCCCACCAGACCGTGTCCCGCGTACTGGGCGACCACCCCAATGTGCGCGACGAGACACGGGCCAGGGTGCTGCAGGCCATCGAGGAGATGGGCTACCGCCGCAACTCCTCCGCACGGGCACTGGCGACCCGGCGCACCCTCACCCTGGGTGTGGTCGCCTCCAACACCACGCTCTACGGGCCGGCCAGCACGCTGTTCGCGCTGGAGGAGGCGGCACGCGCCGAGGGGTATCTCGTCTCGACGGTCAGTCTTCGCGAACTGACGGTCGAGACGTTGTCCGAGGCCATGCACCGGCTCAGTGAGGGTGGGGTGGAGGGGGTGATCGCCCTCGCCCCGCAGCGGTCGGCGGTCGAGGCCCTCACCGAACTCCGCCACCCCTTCCCGGTGGTGGCCGTGGGCACCGGCTCCGGCGTGGAGATCCCCAGCGTCAACGTGGACCAGCGGCTGGGCGCGCGGCTGGCCACCGGCCATCTGCTGGCCACCGGTCATCGCACGGTCTGGCATCTCGCCGGACCCGAGAACTGGCAGGAGGCGGTGGACCGGGCCGACGGCTGGCGGACGACCCTGGAAGAGGCCGGCGTGGAACCGCCGTCGCCGCTGCGGGGGGACTGGAGTCCGCTGTCGGGCTATCGTGCGGGCCAGGAACTGGCCGGCTGGGTGGGCCGGGGCCTGACCGCCGTCTTCGTCGCCAACGACCAGATGGCACTGGGGGTGTTGTGGGCGCTGCGTGAGGCGGGCGTGCGCACTCCCCAGGACGTCGCTGTGGTCGGCTTCGACGACATCCCGGAGTCGGAGTTCTTCGCTCCGCCGCTCACCACCGTCCGGCAGGACTTCTCGGCGGTCGGCAAGCAGAGCATCGCCCTGCTGCTCGACCTCATCGAGGGCCGCACCCCCTCCGGGACTTCCCGGGTCGCCATCGAACCCCAACTCCTCGTCCGCGCCAGCACCTTCCCGTACGCCCCTCAGTCGGCGACCGCTCCCGGCTGAGGGGGCACCGACCGGTTCGACGATCGTCCCCGCCCCATCAGCGCGGCCGATATCTCGAACAATGATCGACAGGTTGGACGTATAGCCGCCTGTCACCTTGAGCCCCACGAGAACCAAAAGCACCACCAGCACCACCAAGCCCCACAAGTACCAACGAGCACCACGAGTACAGCGGGTCCATCCCCGGGCCGGCTCTTCAAAGGAGAAGACACATGCTCAACAGAAGGAACTTCCTCACTGCGGCGGTCGGCGTGGCGGCTGCGACGGGCCTGGCGGCCTGCGCCAAGGAGGACGACGGCGGCTCCACCAGCTCCGGTGGCGACGGCAAGATCGTCCTCGGCTTCTCCCAGGTCGGCTCGGAGAGCGGCTGGCGCAGCGCCAACACCGACTCGGTGAAGGCGGCGGCCAAGGAGGCCGGCTACAACCTGAAGTTCTCCGACGCGCAGCAGAAGCAGGAGAACCAGATCTCCGCGATCCGCAGCTACATCACCCAGGGCGTGGACGTCATCGCCTTCTCCCCGGTGGTCGTCACCGGCTGGGACGCGGTGCTCAAGGAGGCCAAGGCCAAGAAGATCCCCGTGGTCCTCACCGACCGCTCCGTCGAGACCTCCGACGAATCCCTGTACGTCACCCTCGTCGGCTCCGACTTCACGGACGAGGGCCGCCGCGCCGGCAAGATCCTGGAGAAGGTCCTGGAGAAGGCCGGACACAAGGGTGCCGTGAAGATCGCCCAGCTGGAGGGCACCACCGGTGCCGCCCCCGCGATCGAGCGCGCCAAGGGCTTCAAGGAGGTCATGGACGCCGACCACGCGGACGACTGGAAGATCGTCGTCAGCCAGACCGGTGACTTCACCCGCGCCGGCGGCAAGCAGGTCATGGCCGCCTTCCTGCAGTCCAACCCGGACATCAACGTCCTCTTCGCGCACAACGACGACATGGGCATCGGTGCCATCCAGGCCATCGAGGCGGCCGGCAAGAAGCCCGGCAAGGACATCCTGATCGTCACGATCGACGGCGTGAAGGACGGCTTCATCGCGATGTCCGAGGGCAAGATCAACGCCATCGTCGAGTGCAACCCGCTGCTCGGCCCCCAGCTGATGGAGGTCGTGAAGAAGGTCAAGAACGGCGAGACGGTCGAGCGCTGGATCAAGACCAAGGAGAGCGACTTCATGCAGGACCAGGCCAAGGCCGCGCTCCCCACCCGCAAGTACTGACCGACCGCACCCATCGGCAGGGAGCCTCCACCCGACCGGACCCTCCGTACGGAGGACGGACTTGGGGGCTCCCTGCGGGCCTGAACGAAATCGAAGGCCCGGCCAAAAAATCCGTGGGCCTGAACGAGAGTCAAGAGGAGCGCTGCCATGGCAGAGCCGCGGCCCGTCCTGGAAATGACGGGCATAGTCAAGGAGTTTCCGGGGGTACGGGCTCTGTCGGGTGTCGACTTCCGGCTTTTCCCCGGCGAGATCCACGCCCTGATGGGCGAGAACGGAGCCGGCAAGTCCACCCTCATCAAGGTGTTGACCGGTGTCTACGCGCTGGACGGCGGCACGATCGCCCTCGACGGGCAGACCGTGCAGATCGACAGCCCCTTCCAGGCACAGCAGGCCGGCATCAGCACCGTCTACCAGGAGGTGAACCTCTGCCCCAACCTGTCGGTGGCGGAGAACATCTTCATCGGACGTGAACCCACGCGCTACGGCCGCATCCAGTGGAGCCGTATGCGCAAGGACGCGGCGGAGCTGGTCGACCGCCTCGGCCTCGACCTCGACGTCACCGCGCCCCTGTCCTCGTACCCGCTGGCCGTGCAGCAACTGGTCGCGATCGTAAGGGCGGTGGGCACCGGCGACAGCGACGGCGCCGGAGCCGGCACCAAGGTGCTGGTCCTGGACGAGCCGACCTCCAGCCTCGACCGCGACGAGGTCCTCGAACTGTTCCGTCTGATGCGCAGGCTCAGGGACGAAGGCGTCGCGATCCTGTTCGTCTCCCACTTCCTCGACCAGATCTACGAGATCTGCGACCGCATGACCGTCCTGCGCAACGGCACGCTCGTCGGCGAGCACCTGGTCAGCGAGCTCGACCAGGTCGGACTGATCCAGCTCATGATCGGCAAGGCCATGGACCAGCTGGAGGGGCTCCACGAGCACCAGCTGCACGCCGAGGTCGGCGAGCCCCTGCTCCAGGCGGAAGGTCTCGGCAGGACGGGCGGTGTCGCCCCCTTCGACCTGGAGATCAAGAAGGGCGAGGTCCTGGGCCTGGCCGGCCTGCTCGGCTCCGGCCGCACCGAACTCGCCCGGCTGCTCTTCGGCGCCGACCAGCCCGACAGCGGCAAGGTCACCATCGGCGGCAAGCAGGTCTCGATGAGCGCCCCGAACGACGCCATCGGCGCCGGGGTCGCGTTCTGCTCCGAGAACCGCAAGACCGAGGGCCTGGTACCCGACCTGACGGTGCGGGAGAACATCATCCTCGCCCTGCAGGCCTCGCGCGGCTGGACCCGGCCCATCCCGGCCGCCCAGCGCGACGAACTCGTCGCCAAGTACATCAAGGCGCTGGACATCCGCCCCGCCAACCCGGAGGCCCGGGTCGGCCAGTTGAGCGGCGGCAACCAGCAGAAGGTGCTCCTGGCACGCTGGTTGATCACCCAGCCGAAGCTGTTGATCCTGGACGAACCGACGCGCGGCATCGACGTCGGCGCGAAGGCGGAGATCCAGAAACTCGTGGTCTCGCTCTCCGAGGAAGGTATGTCCGTGCTGTACATCGCGGCCGAACTGGAGGAGGTACTCCGGCTCAGCCACACCATCGGCGTGCTGCGCGACCGCAAACTGGTCGCCCAGATCGCCAACGGGCCGGAGATCACCCCCACCCGGATCCTGGAGACCATCGCGAGCGGAGAGCACCAGTGACCACCACTCCCCGTTGGCGGGCGCTGACACAGCACCACCTGTTCTGGCCGGTGGCCGTGCTGGTCGTCCTGCTGCTGATCAACGTTCCCTTCACCCCCGACTTCTTCTCGATCAAGATGACGGACGGCCACCTCTACGGCAGCCTCGTCTCGATCGTGCTGTTCGGCTCGCCGCTCATCCTGGTGGCGGTCGGCATGACCCTGGTCATCGCCACCGGCGGCATCGACCTCTCGGTCGGCGCGGTGGTCGCCATCACCGGCGCCCTGACCTGCTCGTACATCAGTGACCAGGCCGACCAGGACTCCCTGGCCGGGGTGTTCCTGGCCATGGGGATCGGCCTGGTGGCCGCGGTCGTCTGCGGTCTGTGGAACGGCTTCCTGGTCGCCCGGATGGGCATCCAGCCGATCATCGCGACCCTCATCATCATGGTCGCGGGCCGAGGCGTGGCCCAGCTGATCACCGACGGCCAGATCATCACGATCAACAGCGAGCCGTACAAGCTGATCGGCGGCGGCTACTGGCTGACGCTGCCCTTCTCCATCTTCGTGGTGGCCGCGGTCGTCGCCATCACCGTGGCCCTGACCCGCCGCACCGCCCTCGGCCTGCTGGTCGAGTCGGTCGGCGGCAACGCCGAGGCCAGCCGCCTGGTCGGCATCAGGTCCATGCGCATCAAGATCATGGTGTACGTGTTCTGCGCCCTGTGCGCCGGCATCGCGGGCCTGATGATCAGCTCCAACACCTCCGCCGCGGACGGCAACAACGCCGGCCTGTGGATCGAGCTCGACGCGATCCTCGCCGTGGTGATCGGCGGCACCTCGCTCCTGGGCGGCCGGTTCTCCGTCGGCGGCACGGTGGTGGGCGCCCTCGTCATCCAGACCCTGACCACCACGATCTACACCATCGGCGTACCGACCCAGACCAACCTGGTCTTCAAGGCCGCCGTCGTCATCGTGGTCTGCCTGCTGCAGTCCCCGAAGTTCCGCACCAAGGTCTTCGGCGGGAAGTTCGGCTCCGGGTCCGGCGCGAAGGGCGGCGGCGCCCCGGCCGCCACCCCGGCGGACACCGCCCCGACGACCGCGACAGCCCCGAAGATGGAGGTGTCGTGATGAGCACGGCCACCAAGACCCCCACGGCCCCCCACAACCGTCGTACGCCGTCCAGGGCCGCGCAGTTGCTCGGCGACCGGCGCCTGCCCGTCGTGGTGACCGCCACGCTCTTCCTCGTGATGTACCTCGTGGGCCTCGGCCGCTACCAGAACTACGGTTTCGGCGAACCCCAGGTCTTCCTCAACCTGTTCATCGACAACGGCTATCTGCTGGTCGCCGCGGTCGGCGCCACCTTCGTCATCCTCTCGGGCGGCATCGACCTCTCCGTGGGCTCCGTGATCGGCTTCACGACCATGCTCACCGCATGGCTGGTGGAGAAGCAGGGCCTGCCCATCGTGGTCGTCATCCCCATCGCGCTGGGCGTCGGAGCCTTCGGCGGCTTCCTGATGGGCTATGTGATCCACAACTTCGAGATCCAGCCGTTCATCGTGACCCTCGCCGGCCTCTTCCTCTTCCGGGGCCTGTGCCTGGTCATCAGCAAGGAGTCGATCGCCATCGACGACTCCTCGGTGAGCAGCATGGCGCAGGCGCAGGCACAACTGGGGGTGGGCTTCCTGTCGATCGGCGCGATCATCGCGCTGGTGGTGCTGGCCGTCGCCTTCTACGTCCTCCACTACACCCGCTTCGGCCGCCGGGTGTACGCCATCGGCGGCAACGAGCACTCGGCCATGCTGATGGGCCTGCCGCAGGGCGGCACGAAGATCGCGGTCTACACGGTGAGCGGCTTCTGCTCCGCGCTGGCGGGCCTGCTCTTCACCCTGTACATCCAGTCCGGCGACCCGCTGCACGCGACCGGCATGGAACTCGACGCGATCGCCGCGGTCGTCATCGGCGGCACGCTGCTGACGGGCGGCTCGGGCTATGTCGTGGGCACCCTGTTCGGCGTCCTCGTCCTGGGCCTCATCAAGAGCATCATCCAGTTCGAGGGCACGCTCAGCTCCTGGTGGACGAAGATCGCCACCGGTGTGCTGCTCTGCGCGTTCATCCTGATCCAGCGGGCCATGACGGCGCGTAAGAAAACCTGACCCCTTGCGGGTCCGAAGCGGTCCGTCGCACGTACACCGTGCGACGGACCGCTCTGGCGTGTCAGAAGTTGGCATGGCATGATCAGGCTTGGTCTCAACTGGGCAAACTCAAAACGCCAGTTCCACACGGAATATTCACTGGGACCCCTAGGAACGCCCCCTGCAAGGAACCTATTCTTCCCGCGTCATGGACTACTGCCACCAGTGCCAACGGCACCTCAACGGCGCACTTGCCTGCCCGGGGTGCGGCTCAGCAACAGCACCCCTCCATACGCGGCTGGAGGAAGTCGGCGCGCGCCCGGGAACGGACGCGGGCGCGGACGGCTCCGCCGGTGCTGTCGCCGAGGTGGGCCGTCCTGGGCGAGCGGCGGCCCGTAAGGCAGGTCGCGGACGCGGGCGGGGGCACGAGGCGACTGCCGCCGCCCCGGCCCCGGAAGACACCGACGAGTACGAGGACGATGCCGAGGACGCCGGGCCGGCGCGCGGCAGCAGACGTGACCGCAAGGCCGCGGCGCACCGGCGGCGACGGAAGCGGGCGCTGCTCGTCGTCGCGGGGTTCGTGCTCGCGGCGGGCGGACTGAGCCTCGCTGAGTTGGGCACGGACGCGCCGGGCTCGAACCCGAACTCCGCCACTGCGGACGGCGATACGTCGGACGGCGCGTCGACGACGGAGGCCGGCGCCACCGAGACGCCCCTGTCCGACAAGGCGGGTGCGGTGGACACCGGCACGTCGGACTCGGCGTCCCCGTCCTCATCGGCCTCGCCGTCGGAGTCGGAGAGCGCCGGATCGCCGTCGCCGTCGGTCTCACCGAGCAGAAGCAAGGACGCCCAGTCGGCGCCGATCGGCGCGGCGCCGACCCCGACGAGGGGTGAGTCCTCACCGACCACGTCGGACTCGACGACCCCGTCCTCCGACCCGACGACCGCGGACCCGACCCCGGAACCGTCACCTTCGGAAACGTGCGAGCAGTTCCTGTGGTGGTGTTCGTAGAGCCAGGGTTGCCCTTTCGGCTCCGGCCCGCGTGTGCAGCCTGTCCGGCGTTCGAGGACGGGGCCCCTTCAGGGCCGAAGCGGGGGTCTGGGGTCGCGGCCCCCGGGAAGGCGAGGAACCGTCCGCCCGGACCGGCTCACTTCTTGTACCCCCTGTACCCCGTCACCTTCGCGATCCACGCGATGAAGTCCGCCGCGTCATCGTTCGCCCCGTGCCCCGAGTCCCAGTACATCGCCGCGTTCACGTCGTCCCCCAGCCCCTCAAGGCCGGCCGCGAGGTTCCCCACCACCGACAGCGACGTGTCGCTGTCCTTCGTGCCGACCCGGATCCACCAGTGCTTCGCCCGCGACGGATTCCGCTTCGCGATGAAGGGCATCGGGTTCATCAGCGTCAGCTTCTCGGGCAGGTCGCTGTCCAGCCGCGCACTGCTGCTGCCCTCGTGCCGGAGGCTGTACAGCGTGAAGTGCCGGGCCTTCGTCGTCCCCACCCCGAACAGGTTGTTCTCCCCGGCGGACAGGTCGAACGCGTCGAACGCCGGTGTGTCCTTCTTCCGTGCCCCGACATGCGTCAGGAAGTCGGCCCAGGTGAACGTCGCCTTCCCGTCCGCCCACGTGATGAAGGTGTTCGCCGCCAGGTACGTCGAACGCGCCGTCTCCGAAAGGGACTTGAGGTACTTGGTCGCGGCCGGCTGGAGGAAGGTCCGCAGCAGGTAGTCGTCCAGGTTGCGTGCGGTCAGCGCGCCGAACCCCTTCGCCCGGAGCCCCAGCGACGCCTGGTACTCCGTGAACGCCGTGCTCAGTTCCTTCGACACCGTCCGGTCCACCAGCGAACCCGAACCAAGCTTGTTGGCACCCCAGTTCCACTCGTACGCCATGTCCGCGTGTTCGAGGTCGGTGATCGGGCACCAGTCACCACTGGCGAAGATCGCGTCGCTCGCGTCGGCAGCGCCCAGCGCCTTCAGGTGCTTGGCGTACAGCGGGCTGTCGCCGGACGCCCCGAGCAGGGCGGACAGGGCGCCGCCGGCACTCGTACCGGAGGAGACGATCCGGTCGGTGTTGCCGGGTATCCGGCCCTTGTTGAAGCGGACATACCTGACCGCGGCCTTCAGGTCCACGATCGCGGCGGGCGCCGTGCCGTAGTACGTGCCGGACGAGTCGACCAGCGTACGGCCGCGCGCCCCCGGTTCCACGACCACGTACCCCGCCGCCAGCCCCAGCTTGGCGTTGCTCACCATCCCGCCCTGGCCGTCCACCTGGGCGTTGCCGCCGGACTCCACCTCGCCCGAACCGGTCGACGCCGAGGCGGACGCGGATGCCGTGGGGGCGCCACCGCCGGGCGTGCCGGTCATCTCGGCGCCGCCCACTCCGGTCGCGTCCGCCACCGACGACGGCATGTATCCGCCCACCGAGTTGGCGAACAGGATGGGCGCACGGGTCGCGTCGACCGCCGTGCCGTCGATCCTGACGGGGACGCTGACGTTCAGGCTCTGGTACTTCTCGTCGACCGGGTTCGTGACGTACGTGATCGCCTTGTAGAAGTGGTACGTCACCGACCTGTCGCCGGCGTCCGTGGTGATCGTCGTGGTCAGCTCGGTGTACGCGTCCTTGTCGAAGACGAGCGCGCCCGACGAGGTGGCCGACGCCGACTCCGACCCGGATGCCATGGCCTCGTTGTTCACGAACGTGGCGATCGCCGGGACGGCGACAGCCGCGCCGATTCCTCCGATTACGGTCCTGCGCTTCACGATGTCTCCTCGGGTCCGTGAGGGGTGTCTGCGCATGCGAACGTAATTTGGTGGCGGAGAAATCGTCAACAATTTCGTTCAACTCATCGCCAACGCACAGCCGCCTCTCATCGAACGTAAAGCCGCCCCGCGCCTGTCCCTGTGCCTGTCTCTGCGCCGGTGTCCGCGCGCGTGCCCGCGCCTACGCCTGCACCATCCGCAGCAACAACCCCCGCAACAGCACCCGCTCATCGTCCGACAGCCCGGCCAGCGGCTCCCGGGCGAAGTCCAGGGAGTCACGCAGGCTCCGCGCGACCCGGAGCCCCTCGTCCGTGCAGGCGGCCAGCTTCACCCGGCGGTCCGAGGGGTCGGGGCGGCGCTCGACCAGGTCCCGGGACTCCAGCCGGTCCACGATCCCCGTGACGTTCGACGGCTCGCACCGCAGCTTCCGTGCCAGTTGCCGCATCGGCAGGGGTTCCAGGGAGAGCAGACTCAGCAGCCGCGCCTGCGCTCCGGTGAGGGAGTGCTGGGTGGCCGCCTCCTCGTACTCCTCGTGGTAGCGGGCCACGACCGCGCCGATGAGGTCGATGACCTCCAGGGTCATGGGGTCGCGGCGGCGGGTCTTCTCTGGTGTGGCCATGCTCTCCAGGCTACCCCTTTACTTGACACCCTGAAATATTCAGGAGCATTATTGTTTCACGTACTGAAGCATTTGAGCCGTAGATTACGTGGACACCCAGCCGCACCGGAAGGCCCCCCTCATGTCCGAGACCACCACCCTCCCCACCGTCAACCGCGAATGGCACCTGCTCAGCCGTCCGGTCGGTGTGCCCAAGGCCGAGGACTTCGCCCTCGTCGAGACCGAGGTCCCGCAGCCCCGCGAGGGCCAGGTGCTGGTGCGGAACCTGTACGTGTCCGTGGACCCCTACATGCGTGGCCGGATGAGCGACGCCAAGTCGTACGTCGCCCCCTTCGAGCTCGGCAAGGTCATGCAGGGCGGGGCCGTCGGCGAGGTCGTCGCCTCCAACGCCGAGGGCCTCTCCGTCGGCGACCATGTCCTGCACTTCCTCGGCTGGCGCGAGTACGCGGCCGTGAACGCGAAGGACGCGGTCAAGGTCGACCCCGAGGCCGCGCCGCTGTCGACGTACCTCGGTGTGCTCGGTATGACCGGTCTCACCGCCTACGCGGGCCTCCTGCGCACCGCCTCCTTCAAGGAGGGCGACGTCGTGTTCGTGTCCGGCGCGGCCGGTGCCGTGGGCGGCCAGGTCGGGCAGATCGCCAAGCTCAAGGGCGCCTCCCGGGTCATCGGGTCCGCCGGGTCCGACGAGAAGGTCAAGCTGCTGGTGGAGGAGTACGGCTTCGACGCCGCCTTCAACTACAAGGACGGGTCGGTCAGTTCGCAGCTCCGCGAGGCCGCCCCCGACGGCATCGACGTGTACTTCGACAACGTGGGCGGCGACCACCTGGAGGCGGCCATCGGCGCCCTCAGGCACGCCGGCCGTATCGCCATCTGCGGCATGATCTCCGTCTACAACAACACGGAGCCCGCCCCCGGCCCGAAGAACCTCGCCCGCCTCATCGCCACCCGCGGCCGTATCGAGGGTCTGCTGGTCAACGACCACAACGACCTCCAGCCGCAGTTCGTCGAGGAGGTCGGCGCCTGGGTCCGCTCCGGCGAGCTCAAGTACCGCGAGACGGTCGTCGAGGGCATCGAGAACAACCTGGAGGCGTTCTTCGGGGTTCTGCGCGGCGACAACACCGGCAAGATGATCGTCAAGTTCTGAGCTGACGACATCTGAGCCGTCACAGACCGGCCGCACCCCTGGACGTGGGGTGCGGCCTCTGCCGTCGTGGCGGGGCAGCGGGTCAGCCGCGCAGCGCCGCCGTGTGCGCCGCCCGTACGAACCGCTCGTTCTCCGGCGCCGCACCGCCCGGGAAGGCGTACCGGCGGCGGGTGTAACCGTAGGCCAGACCGCTGTGCGGGTCGGCGAAGGCCTGGGAGCCGCCCGCACCGCTGTGGCCGATCGTGCCCGCACCCAGGAACGGGTAGGCCACGTCCGCGGTCTTCTGGAAGCCCAGGCCGAACGACTTGTGGGTCCGGGCCACCAGGTCGTAGCCGGCCGAGTGGAACTGGCCGAACTCCGCCACCGTGTCCGGCTTCAGCAGCGGCGCGTGCTCCCCGACCTGGCTGATCGCCGCCGCGTACAGCCCGGCCAGCCCACGCGCCGACGCCACCCCGCCCACTGACGCCGGACCCTTGGCGCGGACCACCCGGTGGTTGGGCAGCGACTCGATGTCGGTGGGCTCGACCCCGTTGCGGTTGAAGGCGATCGACGCGAGCGTGTGCGGCCCCGAGGGCAGCGCGTCGAGCGACTCCCGTTGCTCCGGCGTCGGCAGCATCGGCTGGACGGTACGGAAGCGCGGCTCCAGCGCCTCCGGCAGTCCCAGGTGGAAGTCGAGGCCGTACGGAGCCCGCACCCGCTCCTCGTGGACCGCCTGGAGCGTACGGCCCGTGGCACGCCGTACGATCTCGCCGGTCAACGCGCCGATGACCAGGGCGTGGTAGCCGAAGGCGGTGCCCGGGCGCCAGAACGGGCGCTGGTCCGCGAGGCGTTCGGCGATCAGCCGGTCGCAGGCCAGCTCCTCCAGGGTGAAACCGGAGTCGGCGCCGACCAGACCGGCCCGGTGCGCGATCAGGTCGCGCAGCGTGAGGGATGCCTTGCCCTCGGGGGCGAACTCCGGCCAGTAGTAGGTGACTTTGCGGTCCAGCTCCAGCGTGCCCTCCTGGACCAGCAGGGCGACGACGAGATGGGCGGCGCCCTTGGTGGACGAGTACACGCCGTAGAGGCTGTCCGGCCCCGCGTCCGGCTCGGTGTCCGGGCCCGCCCACAGGTCGACGACCCGCCTGCCGTGCACGTACGCACACAACTGGCCCTCGTAATCAGGCAGTTCACCGGCGAAGAAGGCGGCGAACTCCTCCCGCACCGCCTCGAAGCCCTCGGCCACCGTGCCCCGGACGAGTCGTCCCGCGGCCCCGGTGGTCTCCCGCGTCATCCTCTGTGTCATCGGCTCTCCTCGCTCGACGTACCGATCGGCGTGGTCGGCACGCTCAGCAAAGCACGTGCCACCTGCGCGAACTCCCCCTTGGGGTGGTCCCGGAACAGCGGCTCGGTGCCGAACAGCACCGCGTGCGGCCCGCTGACCACCGACGCCTGTCCGGCCGCTGCCGCCGGCCCTCCGGACCCGTCCGCGAACGGCCGCCAGTGCCCGGAGACCAGAAGGTTCCCGGTCCCGTACGACTGGTCGACACGCACGCCCGGCCCCAGGTCCGTGAACCAGACGGGCGCGTAGACGAACCCGTGGTCCGGCGCCCCGCCGGTGACGGGACTCCGGCCCGAATTGACCACCCGGACAACACCGTTGGCGTCCCCGTTGCCCTCGACCGGCTTGGCCGCCAGCACCCCGGCGGCGGAGTTCAGCGCGGCCCCGTCGGCACCCCGGCCGACCAGCCCCCGGGAGCCGAGGAAGGCGTCGAGTGCCGTACGAGCGGCGGGGTTCAGGCCCTCGTACTCGACACCCTGCGACACGAACAGCACATCCGCCCCCGACCAGTCGAAACCGGCGTTGAGCACGGCCGTCGAGACGGGCGTGACCTCGAAGTTCATCTCACGCAGCGCGAACAGCTCCCCGGGCGTGACGGCCGCCGCGACCCGGGTGCGATGCAGCGCGGCGGTGCCGGTCGCCTTCGTCGCGTCGAAGGCCACGTCGTACGTACGGGCCAGCGCGACCGCCTCCTTGCGCGCCGACGCCGGGACGATCGCGCTGCCGTCCGCCGCCCGCCGTACCGAAACCCCGTCCCGGAGAAGCGAGTTGAGAGCGGCGATCTCACGCGGGTCGTCCAGCCGCAGCCGCAGCCTCCCCTGCGGGGCGACATACCCGACCCGCGCGGCAGCGGTGACCGCCAGCAGAGGCACTCCCGACAGGCTGCCGCTGCCGACCGGTTGCACGGTCGCGCCCCACAACCGCCCCAGGCTCCAGCCCGAGATGTCGTACATCACCGACACCTTGTCGCTGATGTCCCGCCCGTCGGCGAGCAGCACGTTCGCGAGCCCGCGCTTCGGCTGACGCATGTCGACGACGTAGGAGCCCTTCGCGTACGTCCGTCCGCCGAGCCGGAACGCACGGCTCGCGCGGGTGACCTGGACGTCGTTGGCGAGCAGGTGGTCGACCAGCCGGGCGGCGGCGGGCCCGGAGCGCTGGGCGGAGGCGCCGGCCGGGATGACGTACGCGCGGGGGAAGGTGGTCGTGTAGACGTCCTCCGGCCCGATTCCCGGCACCCCGGGGACGGTCGCCGCCGACACCGGCACCTGCGCGGCCCCCGTGGCGCCGCGCCGGAAGACCTCGATCTGGTCGGCGACGAGCGAAGTCCGGTGCTCCCGGACGTAGTCGAGGGTCGCCGTGATGGCCGCGCCGGCCACGGCGACGTTGATCGCGCTGCGGCGGCGCAACTCATCGACCGGGAGGGTGTCGTAGGCCCGGTTGTTGACCGTCATGGGGATCTCGACGGTGTGCGCGGCGACCGTGCCGTGGAAGGCCGCGTACTGCGGGGTGAAGATCGGCGGCCAGTCGTCCCAGCCCTCCTCCTGATCACGGAACGGGATCTGGACCGGCTCGACGCCGTCCTTCTGCGGTGTGTAGCCGAGGCCGTTGACCGCGGCCTCCATACCGAGGGCGTTGGCGTAGGTGTTCTTCAGGAAGAGGTCGTACTCGTAGTTCTCGCCGTGCGGGGGAGTGGTGGGCTCGATCAGGGTGCCGTTGACGTATCCGTGCAGGTCGAGCATGACGGTCGGCTGCTTGTCGATCTCGATCTGCCGCATCGCCCGCCCCTCGGGCTGCGAGGAGGTGACGAAGTCCCGGTTCAGATCGAACCCGTTGGCGTTGGCGCGGGTGCCGGCGATCCGGCCGTCCGGGTTGGCGGTGATGTTGAAGTAGAGCCGGCTGTGCGCGAGCAGGTCCCGCGTCCTGGCGTCCGTGGCGGTCGCGAGCCGCTCGACGAGCTTCAGGGAGGCGTCGGTGCCCTCCCACTCGTTGCCGTGGATGTTGTTGTTGACGAAGACGGGCGCCTTGTAACTCCGTTTGACCGCCTGGCTCCTGGCGGCGACGGAGGGCGCGTTCTCGATCAGCTCGCGCATGGACTCCTGGGCGCGCGTCTGCGCCGCGCTCTCCGGCGCGGTGACCGTGACGAGATACAGCCGGTGCCCGCCCGCCGAACGGCCGGCGACCTCGACGCTCACCCGGTCGCCCAGCTGCTGGAGGGCGTTCAGCTTCGGCGCGATGGCGTGGTACGGGGTCAGGCCCAGCTTGATGGACTTGTCGGCCGGGTTCTCCGGGTCGGGCGACAGGGTCTGCTCGCGGGGGTAGCCGCGCCCCCTGTCGGCGAGGTCGGTGACGGGGGAGGTGAGGGCGCGGGTGGCGGGGCCGGCCGGGCTGATGGCGGAACGTTCGCTGTCCGCCGCCTCACGGGTGACGGGCCCCCGGTCGGCGGTGGCGGTGGTGGGGGTGAGCAGGAGTGAGCCCGCCGTGGTGACGGCGAGGGCGGCGAGCAGAACAGGCCGTTGAACCGATGTCGGCGGAACGGGTCTTGTGAGACGCACGCTTGGCTCCTCCACATGCTTCCTGGGATCGGTACGCGAGATGTACCTTCCCGACTCAACGCCAACAAGAGGGCCTTCACGCCACGCGTCCCCCGGACGGATCACGCGCCCCGGATAGAGTTCCCCCATGAGTGATCTCGCGACGGGTTTCCGCTACCTCCTGAAGGGCCAGCGCTGGGTCGCCCGACACGGCAAGCAGTACGGATTCGGGCTGCTTCCCGGTCTGCTGACCCTCGTCCTCTACCTCGCCGCCCTGACCTCCCTCGCCCTCTACGGCACCGATCTCACCGCCTGGGCCACCCCCTTCGCCGACGACTGGTCGAGCCCCTGGCTGGGCCTCTTCCGGGGCTTCCTCACCGCCCTCCTCTTCGCCCTGGCCCTGCTTCTCTCGGTCCTCACCTTCACCGCGATGACCCTCCTCATCGGCCAGCCCTTCTACGAGAACCTCTCCGAGAAGGTCGACCGGGACGTGTCCCCCGACGGCACGGCCCCCGAATCGGGCCTGCCGCTGCACAGGGAGCTGTGGATCTCCGCCCGCGACAGCCTCCGGATCCTCGTACGGGCCCTGTGCTGGGCGGTGCTCCTCTTCGCCCTCGGCTTCGTCCCGGTCGCCGGGCAGACGGTCGTACCCGTGCTCGGCTTCATGGTCACCGGCTTCTTCCTCACCGAGGAGCTGACCGGAGTCGCCCTTCAGCGGCGCCGGGTCGAACTCCGGGAGCGGCTGGCCCTGTTGCGCTCCCGCACGCTGCTCGTGTGGGGGTTCGGCACGCCGCTCGGGCTGGCCTTCCTGGTGCCGTTCGTCGCCGTCTTCCTGATGCCGGGCGCGGTCGCGGGCGCCACGATGATGGCCCGCGACCTGCTCGGCGAGGAAACAGGGGAGCCCTCGGAGGACGAGGACTCCGACGATCAGGAGACGTCGGCAGCGGCCTCCTGACCGGAGGAGTCACCGGACGCGTCCACCGCCACGGCCAGGATCGACCGCACCTGGGCGATGATGTCCAGCCGGTTCCGCACGAACTCGGGGTCGGTCACGGCCCCGGTCGCCGGATCGGTGTTGCCCGTCCCGAACTGCAGCACGGGCGTGTGCACATGCCCGCCGGGAAGCGAGGCGCCCAGACCGAGCCGGTCGCGCAACAGGGTCGCCCGGTAGGCGATCTCGTTGGACAGGTAGTCCCCGCCGCCCCCGGCACGCGCCGTCGACCCGGCGGTGGGACCGTCGGCCCGTACGACGGGATCGGTGCCTCCCGCCGGTATCTCGGTCACGCTCGTGTTGTCGTACACGGGGAACCGCCCGGTGTTCGCGGCGACAATCGCCTTGTAGGGCAAGGTCGTCGACGTCCACTGCGGCTGCGAGACCGGGTCGCTGACCGGAACGGTCTCCTTCCGGCCGACGTTCTCGTTGTCCGCGAAGCCGCCCCGCCAGGCCCCGTTGGTCCGCTCCACGTCGAACCGCCCGACCCGCCCCTGACTCACGGTGGCGAACAGATCGACCTTCGGCAGATACGGCTTCAGCGTCCGCTCCACCGTGCCCTCCGCGAAGTCCTGCCAGCGCACCGGGAACACCGCGGTCTCGACCCTGACCCGGCCCTCCGCCGTCTCGATCACCGTGCCGTCCAGCGCCAGTGCGGTGGCACCGGACGGGTTGGAGATCCGTATGTCCCGGTCGAGCGTGAACGGATCGAACCCGGTGACGAGAACCCGCTTCAGCGCCCCGCCGCACGGATAGCGGATCGACGTCTGCCCGCGCGAGTTCCGCTCCAACTCGCCCAGCAACGCAGCTCGTTGAGCGTCACTGACCTCGAACGACGGCTGCCATGCCCGCAGTTCACGGGTCATCCCGAGCCGCGCCCAGTACAGCGGCCGGTCGTCGTCCCGGCTGAGATCACCGCCGGCCGGCCCGCGCCCCTGCGCCCGGTCGACGGCCCGCTGCCACAGCGCCGCTCCCCGGCGTACGACGAGTCCGCGGGCGTCCGCGTAGGAGCGTGCGCCGCCGAGCGCCCGGGCGAACGCCGGGGCCACGGCGTCGAACCCGGAACGCCGGAGGATCTCCTGCGGCGCCGCCTTGTCGAGCCGCTGCTCCTCGACCGTGGGCGGCGCGACCGAGGTTTCCGCCGCCGATGCCGTGGCGGGCGCCGAGAGCCCTGTCAGCAGTGCGAGTCCGAGTATGCCGATCCGAACACGTGGGGAATTCAAGGGAGTTCAGCCTTCCGTCGTCGTGGGGACACAGCGGTGGGGTGCTGCCGGACGGCCGCAGTATCGCGTGGCGGAAGTGGTCTACGCCATAGTGGAAGGCGGGAGACGTTCATGGACTTCGACGAGGAGGCGCCCACGTGACGAAGACACCGCAGGTACCCCAGGCATCACAGGTATCGCAGGCACCGAGCGACAAGGCGCGTGAGGCGGCCGTCGAGGCGGCCCTCGGCAAGCTCGACCTGGACGCCAAGGCCCGGCTGCTGGCCGGGCAGGACATGTGGTCGCTGCCCGAGCTGCCCGAGATCGGGCTACGGTCCCTGGTCATGTCCGACGGCCCGATCGGCGTGCGCGGCACCCGCTGGACCGCCGACGACCCCTCCGTCGCCCTGCCCTCCCCGACCGCGCTCGCCGCCACCTGGGACCCAGAACTCGCCCACAGGGCAGGGGTGTTGCTGGCCCAGGAGGCCCGCCGCAAGGGCGTCCACGTGCTCCTCGCGCCCACCGTCAACCTGCACCGCTCCCCGCTCGGCGGCCGGCACTTCGAGGCGTACAGCGAGGACCCGTACCTCACCGGGCGGATCGGCGCCGGCTATGTGAACGGCGTCCAGTCCGGCGGTGTCGGCACCACCGTCAAGCACTTCGTCGCCAACGACGCCGAGACCGACCGCTTCACCGTGGACAACCTCGTCTCCGAACGAGCCCTGCGCGAGCTCTACCTGGCCCCCTTCGAAGCCATCGTGGAGAACGCCCATCCCTGGGGCATCATGACCGCCTACAACACGGTCAACGGCACCACGATGAGCGAGCACCGCTACCTGGTCAACGAGGTCCTGCGCGGCGAATGGGGCTTCGACGGCTACAACGTCTCCGACTGGATGGCCGCCCGCTCGACCACCGGCGCGATCGAGGGCGGGCTCGACGTCGCCATGCCCGGCCCGAGGACCGTGTACGGCGCCCCTCTCGCACAGGCGGTACGGGACGGAGACGTGCCCGAGGCCACCCTCGACGGAGCCGTACGCAACGTGTTGCGCCTCGCCGCCCGCGTCGGCATCCTGGCGGGCGCCGAACCCGCCGTCGCCGACACCGACCTCCCCGCGCCGGTCGACGGGGAGGCCCTGGCCCGCGAGATCGCCCACCGCTCCTTCGTCCTGGTCCGTAACCAGGGCGCCCTCCCGCTGCCCGAAGGGCGTACGGTCGCCCTCATCGGCGCCGCCGCCCGCGACGCCCGCGTCCTCGGCGGAGGCTCCGCCACCGTCTTCCCGGCCCGCGTCGTCTCCCCGCTCGACGGCCTCACCGCCGCCCTCCCCGAAGGCACCCTGACCTACGCCGTCGGCGCCGACCCCAACACCGAACTCGCCGTCGCCGACAAGGGGTTCGCCCTGCGCGCCGTCTGCCGCGACACCGCCGGAACGGTCCTCGGCACCGGCTCCGCGCCCAGCGGCCAGATCAACTGGATGGGCGCGGACCTCCCCGACGGCGTCACCCACGACCGGCTCCACTCCGTCGAACTCACCGGCACCTTCACCCCGCGCGACACCGGCCCGCACACCTTCGGCATCAAGGGCCTCGGCGCCTTCACCCTCACCGTCGACGGCACGACGTACTACGACGACGTCCAGACCACCGACAGCGACGACCCCTTCATCTCGTTCTTCGGCGACCCCGAACCCCGCGCCGAGGTCCCGCTCACCGCGGACACACCGGTCGAGGTGTCCCTCACCTACGGCGTCACCTTCCCCGCCGGCGCCGCCATGAAGTCCATCGGCTTCAGCCTGTGCCACCAGGAACCGCAGCGCGACCCCGACGAACTGATCGCCGAGGCCGCCGAGACCGCCCGCGCCGCCGACACCGCTGTCGTCGTGGTCGCCACCACCGACCGCGTCGAGTCCGAGGGCTTCGACCGCACCGACCTCCGACTCCCCGGCCGCCAGGACGATTTGGTACGCGCCGTCGCCGCCGCCAACCCGAACACCGTCGTGGTCGTCAACTCCGGCTCCCCGGTGGAACTGCCCTGGCGCGACGAGGTGGCCGCCGTGCTGCTGAGCTGGTTCCCCGGCCAGGAGGGCGGCGCGGCCCTGGCGGACGTCCTCACCGGCGACCGGGAACCCGGCGGCCGGCTCCCCACCACCTGGGGCGCCCTCGCCGACGCCCCGGTCACCCGGGTCACCCCCACCGACGGCGAACTCCCGTACACCGAGGGCGTTTTCATCGGCTACCGCGCCTGGGAGAAGGAGGGCCGCAGCCCCTCGTACCCCTTCGGCCACGGCCTCGGCTACACGGACTGGACGTACGAGACGGCCGAAGCGGCGCTCAGTCGGGCGGACGGGGTGACGGTCACCGTCCGGGTCACCAACTCGGGCGCGCGCGTGGGCCGTGAGGTCGTGCAGGTGTACCTCGCACCGACCGCCCCGGACCCCGACCGCCCGGCCCGCCGGCTGGCGGCCTTCGCCGGGATCGAGGCCGGGCCGGGCGAAACGGTGGAAGCAGTCCTCGAACTCCCGCGCCGCGCCTTCGAGATCTGGGACGAGGCCGCCAACGGCTGGGCCTTTGTGAAGGGTTCGTACGAAATCCAGGTGGGCCGCTCGATCACCGACCGCAGGCTCACCGCGCCGATTACGGTCTGACCGAGGGCAGTCCGCCCCACCAGCCGGCCCCGGCCCGGGACCTGACCCCCGGACCGGGGCTCGCCGGCGGCCCGCACGGACCGCGCACCCTGGAGTGCCGCGCCCCTCAGCCCCGTACGCCGAACCCGTACACCGTCTCCGAGCGGTAGGTGCCCCCCGGCCGCAGTTCCGTGCTCGGGAACTCGGGCCGGTTGGGCGAGTCGGGGAAGTGCTGCGTCTCCAGCGCGATGCCGCGCCGGGGGCCGAACGGCTCGCCCAGGTGGTCGGCGGTGTAGAGCTGAAGGCCGGGCTCGGTCGTCGCCACGGTCAGGAACCGCCCCGAGGCCGGGTCGTACAACTCGGCGACCGCCACCGAACCGTCCGTCCGCCCCTTGTCGAGGACGAAGTTGTGGTCGTACCAGGCACCCACCTCCCGTTCCTTGCGGAAGTCGAAGCGGGTGCCCGCCACCGGCTCGACGCCCGTCGGGATCAGGTCCGCGTCGACCGGGGTGTACCGCGAGGCGTCGATGCGCAGTTCGTGCCCGGCCGCGCTGCCGGATGCGTGCCCCGACACGTTCCAGTACGTGTGGTTCGTCAGGTTGATCACCGTCGGCGCGTCCGTGACCGCCTCGTACGCGATCCGCAGCGCCCCGTCCGCGTCCAGCGTGTACGTCGCCGAGAGCTCCAGGCGCCCCGGGAACCCCTCCTCGCCGTCCGGGCTCACCCGGGAAAGCCGCACCCCGTGCTCGACCGGCTCCGCGTCCCACACCCGCTTGTCGAAACCGTGGACGCCCCCGTGGAGGCAGTTGGGCGCGTTGTTCTGCGCGAGCCGGTACATCCGGCCGTCCAGCGCGAAGGCGCCGCCCGCGATGCGGTTCGCGTACCGGCCCACCAGCGCGCCGAAGTACGGCTCCGGGTGCGCCAGATAACCGGCCAGGTCGGGGAACCCCAGCACCACGTCCACGAGCCGCCCGTCCCGGTCCGGAACCTCGACCGCCTGCACGATCCCGCCGTACGACAGCACGCGCACCCTGACCCCGGCCCGCTCCAGCGTCCAGCGGTGGACGGGGGTGCCGTCGGGAAGTGTGCCGAAGAGCTCGTTGATGTGGGCCATGCGAAAACCCTAGGTCACCGCCTTCTCGCCCGTGACCCCGCGGTACGCGATCTCGGCCAGCCGCGCCTGTCCGTCGCGGCTCGGATGGAACCAGTCCCAGGTGCTCAGCTGCCGCGTCCCGAAGTCGTAGTCGAAGACCGCGCCCCCGTCGAACCGGCAGAGCCGGTCCGTGGCGCACACCTCCTTCAGCACCGAGTTGTACTCCTCCACCCGCCCCCGCACCTCGTCCCGCCGCGTGGTCGCCACCGGGTCGACCGCGTCCGGGTCGGCCAGCATCGACGGGCAGAGCCCCAGCTTCCACACCGCCTTGCCCGTCTCGTTGGTCCGCCCCTGCGACCAGAGCCGCTTGAGATCCGGCACGCTCGCCACGTACACCTGGCTCTTGGGCGCCGCCGTACGCAGGGTCCGCAGCGCCTTCTCGAACGACGACCGGAAGTCGGCCACCGGCGTCATCTCCGCCACCGACGCCCGGCACGCGTCGTTGGCCCCCGTCATCACCGTCACCAGCGCGGGCTTCCGGGCGGCGGCCTTCGTCATCTGGGCGGGCAGATCGGCCATCCGGGACCCGGTGACCGCGTAGTTCCAGCTGCGCGCGGCAGCCCCGGACGCCCCCAGCAGCCGTACGGCCAGACTGTTCACGTCCTTGTCGCTGCCGGTCGCCCAGGACACCTCGGGACAGTCGGACAGCACCGAACAGGCGTCGAAACCACGCGTGATGGAATCGCCCACGGCGGCCACGGAGGCCGGGCTGCCGTCCCAGGCGGACGTCGGGGTGGCGGACGGCTTCGCCTTCGCCCGCGTGCCGTCCGGAGCCGGAGACGTGCCACCGGCGGCGTCACACCCGGCGACGCCCAGCAGGGCCGCCGACACCACGGCGACGACGGCCCGCGAACGGTGACTTCGTTTCCGCATCCTTCGGGTCCCCTCGGTCGACGTGCGATGGCCCTCGTCCTTAACAACGCACGACAGTTCCCGAACCGAAACAACAAATGCGCCGAACGTCGCAACGTCGCACACCCGTACAGGCGTCCCCCTGGGTGAATGGCGGGCGTTTCATGGCATCGGGACCGACGGTACGTCACACTCCTTGCGCCGTCGCACGGTAGCCTCGCCATCAACGCGGCTGCCCGCCACCGCTGCTCAGCCAGTTCGCAAGATGTCCCGCTCTGTCCGGAGGTTGCAGTGACGACACGTGGAGTTCTGTACGTGCACTCCGCGCCGCGCGCGCTGTGCCCGCACGTCGAGTGGGCCGTCGCCGGGGTCCTCGGCACGCGCGTCAGCCTCGACTGGATCCGCCAGCCCGCCGCACCCGGCACCTGGCGCTCCGAGTTCTCCTGGAAGGGCCAGGTCGGCACCGCCTCCAAGCTGGCGTCGGCCCTGCGCGGCTGGCAGCTGCTCCGCTTCGAGGTCACCGCGGAACCCTGCGCAACCGCCGAGGGCGAGCGCTACAGCTGCACCCCCGATCTCGGCATCTACCACGCCGTCACCGGCATCCACGGCGACATCCTCATCCCCGAGGACCGCCTCCGCGCCGCCCTCACCCGCTCGCAGCGGGGCGAGACGGACCTGGAGGCCGAGTTGGCCAAGCTTCTGGGCAAACCCTGGGACGACGAACTGGAGCCTTTCCGGTACGCGGGCGAGGGCGCTCCGGTGCGATGGCTGCACCAGGTGGTGTGACTTCTGCACGCGAAGGCCCCCCACCGATCGGTGGGGGGCCTTCGCGTACTCACATCTGTACCGGTGTCCGTCAGACCGACCTGAACGCCAGCACCACGTTGTGCCCACCGAACCCGAACGAGTCGTTGAGCGCGGCGATACGCCCGTCGACAGGCAACTTGCGAGCCTCTCCACGCACGATGTCCGCGTCGGCCTCGGGGTCGAGGTTCTCGACGTTGATCGTCGGCGGGGCGACCCGGTGGTAGAGGGCGAGGACGGTCGCGACCGTCTCGACTCCGCCGGCGCCACCGAGCAGATGCCCGGTCATCGACTTCGTCGCGGACACAGCCATGTGGTCGACATCGTCGCCGAACACATTCCGCAGCGCCTTCAGTTCGGCCACATCGCCCGCCGGAGTCGACGTGGCGTGCGCGTTGACGTGCACGATCTCCGCCGGATCAAGGTCGGTCGCGGCCAGCAGATTCCGCAGCGCCGCGGAGATACCGCGCCCCTCCGGCTCCGGCTGCACGATGTCGTGGCCGTCGGCCGAGATGCCCTGGCCGACCGCCTCCGCGTAGACACGGGCACCGCGCGCGGCGGCGTGCTCCGCGGACTCAAGGACGATCACACCTGAGCCCTCGCCCATCACGAAGCCGTCGCGGCCCGTGTCGTAGGGACGGGACGCTGCCTGCGGGTTCTCGTTGTTCTTGGACATCGCCATCATGTTGCCGAACGCGGCGATGGGCAGCGGGTGGATGGCCGCCTCCGTGCCACCGGCGACGACGACGTCGGCGCGGCCGGTACGGATCATCTCGATGGCGTAGCCGATGGCCTCGGCGCCCGATGCGCAGGCGGAGACCGGGGTGTGCACGCCGGCGCGGGCACCGACGAGCAGGCCCACGTTGGCGGAGGGGCTGTTGGGCATCAGCATCGGGACGGTGTGCGGGGAGACGCGGCGTACGCCCTTCTCCTTCATCACGTCGTACTGGTCGAGCAGAGTCGTGACTCCGCCGATGCCCGAGGCGATGACGGCACCGAGCCGGTCCGGGTCGACGGCAGGGCTCTCGCCCTCGCCCGCCCGGTCGGTGAAGCCCGCGTCGGCCCACGCCTCCTTGGCGGCGATCAGCGCGAACTGCGCCGACCGGTCGAGGCGGCGGGCCTGGGGCCGCGGAATCACCTCGGACGGTTCCACGGCGATCTGCGCGGCGATACGGACGGCCTGCTCGGCCGCCCACTCCTGCTCCAGGGGACGGACACCGGACTTGCCGGCGATCAGACCCTCCCAGGTAGAGGCCGCGTCGCCACCCAACGGTGTGGTTGCGCCGATACCGGTGACGACCACGGTGCGATTGGTCGGGCTCACGGGAATTCCTTCTCCAACTGATACGGGAGGACAACCCCCGCACAGGCGGGGAGAACGGCGCCACCGCCGGGTGGCGGGGCTGGGGGGCCGGCCGAAGAGCCGGCCCCGCGGCGGTCAGGCCTGGTTCTTGAGGATGTACTCGGTGGCGTCGCCGACCGTCTTGAGGTTCTTGACGTCCTCGTCGGGGATCTTGACGTCGAAGCGCTCCTCGGCGGCGACGACGACCTCGACCATGGACAGCGAGTCGACGTCCAGGTCGTCGGTGAAGGACTTGTCCAGCTGGACGTCCTCAACCGGGATGCCGGCGATCTCGTTCACGATGTCGGCGAGACCGGCGACGATCTCTTCCTGAGTGGCGGCCATGGCAGGCGCTCCTTCTTGTGTATCTATCCAGAGAGGGTTGGCAGTTGTCCCCGTCCCGGTTCCGATGATCCGGATCCGGTGCGGGGTGCCTAGGGGAGGGTAACGACCGTCGCGGCGTACACGAGACCCGCCCCGAAGCCGATGACGAGCGCGGTGTCGCCGCTCTTCGCCTCGCCGGTCGCCAGAAGCCGCTCCATCGCGAGCGGGATCGAGGCTGCCGACGTGTTGCCGGTGGTGCGCACGTCGCGCGCGACCGTGACGTGCTCCGGCAGTTTCAGTGTCTTCACCATCGAGTCGATGATCCGCTCGTTGGCCTGGTGGGGAATGAAGACGTCCAGGTCGTCCGGGGTGATCCCGGCCGCGTCCAGCGCCTGCTGGGCAACCTTCGCCATCTCGAACACGGCCCAGCGGAACACCGCCTGGCCCTCCTGCGTGATCGCAGGAAACTTGCCGGAACTGTCGTACTCGTTCCATGGAACGGTCTGTTTGATCGTGTCCGACTTGTCACCCTCGGAGCCCCACACGGTCGGACCGATGTGCGGTTCCTGGGACGGGCCCACGACGACCGCGCCCGCGCCGTCACCGAAGAGGAAAGCGGTCGCCCGGTCCTCCAGGTCGGTGAGGTCGGACAGCCGCTCGACGCCGATGACAAGGACGTACTCCGCCGAACCGTCGACGATCATGCCCTTGGCCAGGGTCAGGCCGTAGCCGAAACCCGCGCAGCCGGCCGAGATGTCGAACGCGGCGGCCTTGGCCGTGCCGAGCTTGTCGGCGATCTCGGTGGCCACGGCCGGGGTCTGCTTGAAGTGCGAGACGGTGGCGACGACCACGCCGCCGATCTGCTGGGCGGTGATCCCCGCGTCGGCGATCGCCTTGCCGGACGCCTCCAGGGACATCGCGGCGACGGTCTCCTCGTCCGAGGCCCAGTGCCGGGTCTCGATGCCGGAGCGCGAGCGGATCCACTCGTCGGACGAGTCGATCGTCTCCAGGATCACCTCGTTGGGCACGACCCGGACCGGCCGGTACCCGCCCACACCCAGGATCCGCGCGTACGGGGCGCCCTTGCTGGGCTTGATCTTCGACATTGCCCGGGCTCCTTTCAGGCGCCCGCCGCGTCAGCGGCAGAGGTCGAGGTCAGCGACTCGGCGATGAGCTCACGAGCGGCGTCGAGGTCGTCGGGGGTCTTCAGGGCCAGGGTCTTCACCCCGGGCAGCGCGCGCTTGGCGAGACCGGTGAGGGTGCCGCCGGGGCACACCTCGATGAACGCGGTCACGCCCAGCGTTTTGAACGTCTCCATGCACAGGTCCCAGCGCACCGGGTTGGCGACCTGCCCGACCAGCCGGGCGAGCACCTCGGAGCCGTCCGAGACCGTCTGTCCGTCCTTGTTCGAGACGTACGTGATCTTCGGGGCGCAGGGCGTCAGCGAAGCGGCGGCCGAGGCGAGGACGTCGACGGCGGGAGCCATGTGGTGCGTGTGGAAGGCACCGGCCACCTTCAGCGTGACGACCTTGCGCACCCCTTCGGGCTTGTCCTCGACGAGGGCCGCGATCTGCTCGACCGTACCCGCGGCGACGATCTGCCCTGCGCCGTTCACGTTCGCCGGGGTCAGCCCCAGCTTCTCCAGGTGCTTCACGGTCACCTCGGGGTCACCACCGAGGAGCGCCGCCATCCCGGTCTCCGTGACGGCGGCGGCCTCGGCCATGGCTAGACCGCGCTTGCGTACGAGGGTCAGGGCGGCAGTGTCGTCCAGTACGCCGGCGAAGGCGGCCGCGGTGATCTCACCGACGCTGTGACCGGCGACGGCGCCGGGCGTGACGTCACCGCCCATGGCACCCAGTGCCGAGGCGGACAGTATCCCGGCCGCGACGAGCAGCGGCTGGGCGACAGCGGTGTCGCGGATCGCGTCGGCGTCGGCCTCGGTCCCGTAGTGGGCGAGGTCGAGCCCGATGGCGTCGGACCACGCGGCGACGCGCTCGGCGGCACCGGGCAGTTCGAGCCAGGGAGTCAGGAAGCCGGGCGTCTGGGCGCCTTGGCCGGGAGCGACGAGTACGAGCACTCTCACACTCTCTCTTGGGTACGGGCACGGCCGCCCGTGGGGACAGGGACGAAGAACAGCAGGGGGTTTTGTAGGCCCCCGACAAAACCCTAGGGCTGGAGATCCCCATCGGCCAGGCGCCCCAGGATCAGCGCGATCCGCAGTGTGAATGCGGATCGTACATCTGAAGGTGACCATCCGGTGACGTCAGTCACACGTCGAAGCCGGTAGCGCACGGTGTTGGGGTGAACGAAGAGCATGCGGGCCGCGCCCTCGAGACTGCTCGCCTGTTCGAGATAGACGGCGAGGGTCTCGAGAAGCGCGGATCCGGCCTCCTCCAGCGGTCTGTAGATCTCCTCCACCAACTGGTCGCGCGCCCCCGGGTCACCGGCGATCGCGCGCTCCGGAAGGAGATCGTCCGACAGCACCGGACGCGGTGCGTCCTGCCAGGCGGAACACGCCTTGAGCCCCGCGGCGGCGGCCTGCGCGGACCGGGTGGCGGCGAGCAGATCGGGCACGATCGGGCCCGCGACCACGGGCCCGGCGGCATAAGGCCCGATCAGCGACTTGGCGACGGCGAGCGGATCGTCGCTGCCGCCCGCGATGACGACGAGCCGATCGCCCAGCACACCGGTCAGCACCTGCAGCTTTGCGTGCCGGGCGGCCCGCCGGATCGCCTCGACGGTCAGCTCACTGTCGCCGTCGGGCGCGGTACCCAGCACCACGCACACATGGTCGGGCGAGTTCCAGCCGAGCGCGGCGGCCCGTGAAACCGCCCCCTCGTCGGCCTCACCGCTGAGCACGGCGTTGACGACGAGCGACTCCAGCCGGGCGTCCCAGGCACCCCGTGCCTCGGCGGCCTGGGCGTACACCTGTGCGGTGGCGAAGGCGATCTCACGGGCGTAGACGAGCAGCGCCTCGCGCAGCACCGACTCGTCACCGGGAGCGGCCACCTCGTCGATGGCGCTCTCCATGACCTCGATGGTCGTTCGGACCATCTCGACGGTCTGGCGCAGGGTGATCGCCCTGGTCAGCTCGCGGGGAGCGGTGCCGAAGACATCCGTGGAGATGGCCTGCGGAGCGTCGGGATGCCGGAACCACTCGGTGAAGGCGGCGATACCGGCCTGGGCGACCAGCCCGATCCAGGAACGGTTCTCCGGGGGCATGGCCCGGTACCACGACAGCGTCTCGTCCATGCGCGTGATCGCCTGCGCGGCGAGACTCCCGGACGACTTCTCCAGCCGCCTCAGGGTCGCCGGGTGCGGGTGCTCGGGACGTGCGGTGGGCTCGGGGCGATGGGATTCGGGTTCGGGCACGGAACAAGACTGCCTTATCGGGACGGGAGTGTGCGGCGTCGGGTCTACGGTGGGTGGGTGATGGACGTACGGCGCGCGCACGAGCGCTATCCAGGGGGCGACCCGGCAACCGGCGTCGAATCCTGGCACGCTTTCTCCTTCGGCCCCCACTACGACCCGGACAACCTCCGCTTCGGCGCGATGATCGCCTGCAACGAGGAGCGCCTCGCGCCCGGCGCCGGTTTCGACGAACACCCGCACAGCCACACGGAGATCGTGACCTGGGTGACGGAAGGGGCGCTCACCCACCGCGACTCGACGGGCCACGAGACGGTGGTGCTCCCGGGGGACGTGCAACGCCTGAGCGCGGCGGCGGGCGTGCGCCATGTGGAACGCAACGAGGGGGCCACCCCCCTGACCTTCGTCCAGACCTGGCTGGCCCCGCTCACCCCCGGCGGCACCCCGTCCTACGAGACCGTCCACGGCATCGCGGACTCCACGCCGTACGCGGTCCCGGAGGCGGGCGCGATGCTGCACGTACGCAGGCTGGCCGCGGGGGAGCGCACGGCGGTGCCGGACGCGGCGTACGTGTACGTCCATGTCGTACGGGGTGAGGTGCGCCTGGGCCCGGAGGAACTGGGCCCGGGGGACGCGGCACGGATCACGGCGGCGGAGGGCCTGGAGGCGGTAGGGGTGACGCCGACGGAGCTGCTGCTGTGGGAAATGGGGCCCTGAGCGGGGGCATTTCAGCCCGTCTGGGGGTCCCCCCTCTGGGGGAGTTCGAGGACGAGGCCCCTTCAGGGCCGACAGCGGGGTCTGGGGGCGCAGCCCCAGGGATGGGACGGGTAGGGGCGGCGGGGGCGAAAACCGCCGGCCTCAGCCCCGCACCTCCGCCAGCACCGCATCCGTGAACCCCGGCCAGACCTCCACCGCCCACGCCCCGAACGCCCGATCGGTCAGTGCGACACACGCCACCCCTGCCACCGGATCGACCCAGAGGAACGTACCGGACTGCCCGAAGTGCCCGAACGTCCGCGCCGACGACGAACTCCCCGTCCAGTGCGGCGACTTCGCGCCCCGGATCTCGAACCCGAGCCCCCAGTCGTTGGGGTTCTGATGCCCGTACCCCGGCAGGACACCCTTCGTCCCCGGGTACTGCACGGTCATCGCCTCCGCGACCGTACGCGGATCGAGCAGCCGGGGAGCCTGTACCTCGGCGGCGAACCGCACCAGGTCCTCGACGGTCGACACGCCGTCCTTCGCGGGTGAGCCCTCCACCCCCGTCGACGTCATCCCGAGCGGCTCCAGCACCGCCTGCCGCGCATACTCCGCGAACGGGATCTCCGTCGCCTTCGCCACGTGATCCCCCAGCACCTCGAACCCGGCGTTGGAGTACAGCCGCCGCTCCCCGGGCGGAGCCGTCACCCGGTGCTCGTCGAAGGCGAGGCCCGAGGTGTGCGCGAGGAGATGGCGGACCGTCGATCCGGGCGGCCCGGCCGGCTCGTCGAGCTCGATGGCGCCCTCCTCGTACGCGACGAGGGCGGCGTACGCGGCGAGCGGCTTGGTGACCGAGGCGAGCGGGAACCGGTGGTCGAGGGGGCCGTGGCCGCCGAGAACGGCACCGTCCGCCCGAACGACGGCAGCGGCGGCGGTGGGCACGGGCCAGTTCTCGATCAGCGCGAGGCTCTTCAACGGCGACAACGACTTCGACGACATGCCGTCGAGCTTAGGAGCCTCAGAACCGGAGCCGCATCAAGGGGTCGGGTTGCCGGACGAAGCCCAGCGACGCGTACAGCGGAACCGCGTCCGCGGAGGCGGTGAGGTCGATCTGGCCGACGTCCTGCTCCCGGAACCAGTCCACCAACGCCTCCATGCAGGCTCGCGCGTATCCGCGGCGGCGCGCGTCCGGATCGGTGGCGACACTGAAGACGTACCCGATCCGCCCGTGCGGATTGCCCGCCCGCCCGATCCGGTACTCGACGGTCCCCACGACCAGCGCGGCCAGCGAGCCGGACCGCTCCGGATGGTCGACCACGAACGCGGCGAAGCCCCCGGCCGGATCGGCGAGCCTCGCGGTCACGGTGGCCAGGGACGCCGACTGCCAGCCCGTGTCGGTGTCCGCACCGGACATCGAGTCGATCATCACCTGGCGCAGTCGCAGCAGCTCTCCGGCATCCTCGGGCTGGGCACGGCGTACGAGAGTCATGATCCGTACGGTAATGAGCGTGCACCGGCCAAGTCTCCGCAATATCGCGGTATCCGCTTGCTTGGAGTGCACTCCAAGGTTTTAGCGTGGGGGTCATGACGGTGCTGGAGACCACAGACCCCACCACGGACACCACGACGGATCCCGCCACGGCCGACGGCTGCGCGGGGCCGCGGCGGCCCGACCGGCGCCCGGACGGACAGGACCACTACACGATCAGCGAGGTCGTCGTCTTCACCGGGCTGACCGCGCACACCCTGCGCTGGTACGAGCGCATCGGGCTGATGCCGCACATCGATCGTTCGCACACCGGCCAGCGCCGCTACAGCAACCGCGACCTCGACTGGCTCGACCTCGTCGGCAAGCTACGGCTCACCGGGATGCCGGTCGCGGACATGGTGCGGTACGCCGAACTCGTGCGCGAGGGCGACCACACGTACGGCGAGCGGTTCGAACTGCTCGAATCGACCCGCCGGGCCGTCCTGGACCGGATCGCCGAACTCCAGGACACGCTCGCGGTACTCGACCGGAAGATCAGTTTCTACGCGGAAGCGGACCAGGACGCGGGCCTTGTCCGCGTCGTCCGTGAGATGGAGAGGGCTCGATGACGAACGACGACACCGCCGGCAGGCTCACCACGGCCCCGCTGGGCACCGGCGGCCCCGAGGTCGGCGTGCAGGGCCTCGGCTGCATGGGCATGAGCTTCGCGTACGGCCCCACGGACGCCGACGAGGCCCGCGCCACGCTGGAACGCGCACTCGAACTGGGCGTGACCCTCTACGACACCGCGGACGCCTACGCGGACGGGGAGAACGAACGTTTCCTGTCCCCGTTCTTCCGGGCCCACCGCGACGAGGTCGTCGTCGCGACGAAGTTCGCCCTGGCGATCCCGCCCGGCGAGCCGACCCGGCGGATCATCCGCAACGACGCCCCCTACATACGCCAGGCCGTCGAGGCCAGCCTCAAGCGCCTCGACCTGGACGTCATCGACCTCTACTACATGCACCGGCGCGATGTGAACGTCCCGATCGAGGAGTCGGTCGGGGTCATGGCCGAGCTGGTGCGCGAGGGCAAGGTCAAGCAGCTGGGCCTGAGCGAGGTCACGGGCCCGGAGCTGCGCGCGGCCCAGGCCGTGCACCCGATCGCCGCCCTCCAGTCGGAGTGGTCCCTGTTCAGCCGGGACATCGAGGCGGGCGTGGTCCCGGTGGCCCGCGAACTGGGCGTCACCCTGGTCCCGTACTCCCCGCTCGGCCGAGGCTTCCTGACCGGCTCCTTCACCGACGCCGACCAGGAACTGACCGCGGACGACTACCGCCGTACGCAGCCCCGCTTCACGGGCACCAACGCCACAGCGAACGCCGCCCTGTTGGACCCCATCAGGACGGTCGCGGAAGCCCACGGCGCCTCCGTCGGCCAGATCGCCCTGGCCTGGGTCCAGCAGCAGGCGACCATCCACGACCTCCCGGTCGTCCCGATCCCGGGCACCCGCAGGAGGACGAGGGTGGAGGAGAACACGGCGGCGACCCGCATCGTGCTGGGCGAGAAGGACATGGCTCAGCTGGAACCCATCGCGGCGCAGGTCGCGGGGGCCCGCTACGCCGACATGACGTTCACATCGGCGGCCAGGGAAACCCCCTAGAGGCGCGGGACCGGTGTGTTTTCAGGGGCGCGGGGAACTGCGCGACAAGCCACGACGAGCCCGCAGCCGCCGAACACGCCGAACCCACCCCCCCCACAGGCGCTACAACTCCGCCAACAACTCAGCCTTCTTGACCGAGAACTCCTCGTCCGTAACCAACCCGGCCTCGTGCAACTCCCCAAGATGCCGAATCCGTTCGGCGACATCCGCAGGATCACGCCGACCGGAGTTCACGCCGACCACCGCCGAACCTCCGGAGGAACGCCGAACCGCCGCCAACACCGCCGCCGCGAACGGCAACGACTCGTGCACAGGCCCGTACCCCAGCCCGAACACCACGGACGCGGGGTCCTGGTCGACCGGTGTGACAGAAGAATCGGTACGCCTCAGCAGTCGCAGATGACCCTCGAACACCTCGGGGGACCGCCACTCCACCCCGCTCAGGTCGGCGACCGGAAACGTCTGGTCGCCGGCCTTCCACTTCGCCGACGACGCGCCCGTCCAGAACCACCGGAAGGAGACGGCCCGCCCGTCGAAGGACGCCTTCGCGTCGTACGCCTTGAACGCCCGCGGCACCTCGGGCGCATCCACCAGGAACCTTTCAGCGGGCCCCTGTTGGGTCAGCTGGCCGCGCAGTTCGTCCGCGTAGTACTCGGCGAGCGTCTCCCGCTCGGCCGGCAGCACCAGCCGGTACGGATCGCAGGCCTCCTTGAGCTGGCCGTCGGCCGCCTCCATCAACGGGTCGGCGCCCGGGCGGGGTTCGGCACGCAGAACCACCGTTCCGCGCTTGCCCGGGGTCAGTGTCACCCCCGCGATCGCCTCCAGGGGGATACGGCGTTCGCCGAGCGCCTGGAACAGCTTCGGCGTGCGGATGCCCCGTTCGAAGCGGATGAGCACGGAGTCGGACTCGAACTCCCAGGCGGCATGCAATCCGGCCAGTACGTCACCCATGCGGCTCATCGTATGCGGCGCGAGCTTCATAGTCCCCTCCCCAGGCACACCGTGAATTCTGCGTCCTCTACGCGCGTCCGGCCATAGCCCCGTCGGGCAAACCCTTCAGACACACGTCATCCTTGCGGTCCCGCTGATCGTTCTGATCCCGCCGAGCGCACCGCACGGCGCCGAACGCGCCGACGCCGATCTCCGCGAAGTTGTGCAGACTCTCCGTACCCGGCTCGAAGTAGCCGCCGTGCCCTTTCGCGCCCCGCGCGGACAGCACGCGCGCGCCGAACGCCGACGACACCGGATCCGCGCCGTGTCCGAGGCCGCCGACCTCCAGATACGGCACGTCCTGGATCCAGTCGTCGGAGTCCCGCATCGACCACACCCGGGCGTCGGTGTGCAGCCCCGCCGCGTTCTCGACCCGCATGCCGGGGCTGCCGGCCACCGCGATGTCGGTCACCCGGCGCGGCAGCGTGTGCGCGGCGACACCGCACACCACCGAGCCGTAGCTGTGGCAGTACAGCGCGACCGGCGCCCGGCCGGGCAGCCCGCGCACCAGCGCGTTCAGCCGCAGCGCCCCGGAGTTGGCGCGCATCGCGGTGGCCGCGTCCATACCGAGCCCGTTGGGCGCGGTGTAGTCGGCCCAGGCGATCACGGCGGTACGCGTCGTGGGGCTCGCCTCCCACTCGGCGCGGTACAGCGCCGAGGCCATGCCGACGGGCGCCGAGTACTTGCGGTTGGTGCGCTGGAAGGTGAGGAGGTCGGTGTCCACGCCGGGGACCACGACCGAGACGCGCTGCGCCTTGTCGAGGTCGCCGAAGACCTCGGCGACACGGCCCGAGCCCTCGGGGTCGAACGCCAGGATCTGGCGGCCGCTCTCCAGCAGCGCGTCGTAGCGGTGCATGCGCCGCCCCGCGGCGTACTGGCCGACGGCCGACAGCCGGTCGTCGTGCATACGCACCCGCTCGGTCTCACGGGCCGTGTACAGCGCGACACGGTTGGCGCGATAGCGCAGTACGACGGGAGCACCGTTCATGTTGCCGAGCGCCAGGGGGTAGCGGCGGACGAGCCGGTCGCGCTGGCGGTCGGTGAGCGAGGCGAAGAACCGGGCCAGCCGGGCGGGCGCCTCGTCCGGGTCGGGCAGCGCGTGACCGCCGATCCGTCCGTGCTCCCACGCGGAGAGCGACGCCTGGAGCGGCGAAGGCGTGCGATGGCTGCGGACCGCGGTCCAGCCGGTCGTCGCGAGCATCACGAAGACCACGGCCAGCGCGAGCAGTGCGCGCCAGACGTTCAGTTGCGGGGAGGTGTCGAAGGAAGTCACTGAAAGGACACACTAGGAGAACGAGAGGGTCTCGCGGTAACCGAGTGACGGGGATCACGTTTCGATAACCGACGCTGGTCAAGTCACTCCGTACGTATGCCGGTACGGGGCGTCACGGCCGTTCCGTACGCCAGTTCCCCGCCAGTGCCGGACCCATCGCGTCGAGATATGTGCTGGTCAGCTCGCGCATGGCGGCCACGCTCATGTCCGACCCGGCGCCCCACCGTCGTTCCGTCAGCCGCATCAGCCCGCTGAACAGGGCCACCACGACCCGCGGCCGGAGGTCGCGGTCCACGTCGACGCCCTCGCGCTCGGCGATCAGCCGCGCCACCGCCTCCTCCGTCTCGGCGGAGCGGCGCATGTGCGCGGCGAGCAGCGTCGGCGTCGACTCGACGAGGTAGTACATACGCATCTGCAACTCCGCCGGTACGACGGACTCCACGGCCTCGTGGATCGTGTGCCAGCCCTCCAGCACCGCCTGGCGCAGCGCCTCCAGGGGGGCCTCGTGCGGCGGGCGTTCGCGTAGCGCCTGGATGAAGTGGGCCTCGGCGATGCGGTGTACGGCGAAGGCGGCGTCCTCCTTGCCGGCGAAGTAGCGGAAGAAGGTGCGCTGCGAGACCTCGACGGCGTCGGCGATCTCGTCGACGGTCGTGTGCTCGTACCCGTTGCTGGTGAACAGGGTGAGGGCGGCGCGCATCAGCGCGTCCCGGGTGCGCTGCTTCTTGCGCTCGCGCAGGCCGGGGCCGGAGTCCGGACCCACCTCGGTTTCGGCGGCGCTCATGACGATCGGGCCTCTCCGTTCCTCGTGTACTGCTGCTTCTGCTTCTCTTCGTGCTTCTTCTCGGTGAGTGACGTGTCAGTTACCGACTTGTGAACCCGTTTGTCAATTGTCAGTGGCTGTCACTAGCCTCGAACGCATGACTAGTCAGACCACCATCGACACGACGGAGCCGGGGGACGGAACGCCGGCCGCTCCGTCGCAACACACGCCTGGCAAGGGCTTGCGCGGCCATCCGTGGCTGACCCTGATATCCGTGGCCGTGGGGGTCATGATGGTGGCCCTCGACGGCACCATCGTGGCCATCGCCAACCCGGCCATCCAGAAGGACCTGGGCGCGAGTTTCGCCGACGTCCAGTGGATCACCAACGGCTACTTCCTCGCGCTCGCGGTCACGCTGATCACAGCGGGCAAACTCGGCGACCGGTTCGGGCACCGGCAGACCTTCCTCATCGGCATCGTCGGCTTCGCCACCGCGTCGGCGGCCATCGGCCTGTCCAGCAGTATCGCCCTGGTCGTCACCTTCCGGGTGTTCCAGGGGCTGTTCGGCGCGCTGCTGATGCCGGCGGCGCTCGGTCTGCTGCGCGCCACCTTCCCCGCCGACAAGCTGAACATGGCCATCGGCATCTGGGGCATGGTCATCGGTGCGTCCACCGCGGGCGGCCCGATCCTCGGCGGACTGCTCGTCGAGCACGTCAGCTGGCAGTCGGTGTTCTTCATCAACGTGCCGGTGGGCATCCTGGCCCTTGTCATCGGCCTGGTGATCCTGGTCGACCACCGCGCCGAGAACGCCCCGCGCTCCTTCGACCTCCTCGGTATCGCCCTGCTCTCCGGCGCGATGTTCTGTCTGGTGTGGGCGCTCATCAAGGCACCCGCGTGGGGCTGGGGCGACGGCAAGACCTGGCTGTTCCTGCTTGTCGCGGTGGCGGGCTTCGGGCTCTTCGCGTTCTGGGAGCAGAAGGTCAAGGAGCCGCTGATCCCGCTCAACCTGTTCCGTTCGGTCCCGCTCTCGGCGGGCGTGGTCCTGATGGTCCTGATGGCCATCGCCTTCATGGGCGGCCTCTTCTTCGTCACCTTCTACCTGCAGAACGTGCACGGTATGAGCCCGATCGACGCGGGTCTGCACCTGCTCCCACTCACCGGGATGATGATCGTCGGCTCGCCCCTGGCCGGCGCCATGATCAGCAAGACGGGCCCGCGCATCCCGCTCGCGGGCGGCATGGCGTGCGTCGCGATCGCCATGTTCGGCATGTCCACGCTGGAGACGGACACCGGCAGCGGCATCATGTCGGTCTGGTTCGCCCTGCTCGGTCTCGGCCTCGCCCCCGTCATGGTCGGTGCGACGGAGGTCATCGTCGGCAACGCCCCCATGGAACTCTCCGGTGTCGCCGGCGGCCTCCAGCAGGCGGCGATGCAGATCGGCGGCAGCCTCGGTACGGCGGTCCTGGGCGCGGTCATGGCCTCCAAGGTCGACAGCGACCTCGCGGGCAACTGGACGGCGGCGGGCCTCCCGCAGCTCACCCCGGAACAGCAGGCGCAGGCCTCGGAAGCGGTCCAGGTCGGCGTACCGCCGGTGGCGAAGGGCACGCCGGAGACGGTCGTCGCCCAGATCACGAAGGTCGCCCACGACACCTTCATCTCCGGCATGAGCCTGGCCTGTCTGGTCGCGGCGGGCGTGGCCGTGGTCGCGATCCTGGTCGCGCTGCTGACGAAGCGGGGCGAGAACGCGGAGGCGGGCGCGGGCGCGGCGCACATCTGAGGCGCATATATCGCGCATATATCTACGGCCGACGCGGGGGAGTTCCCCTATCAGGGTGACTCCCCTAAAGATTCCTCCCCTTCGGCCCACGCGACAGGTCACAGTTAGTCAAGTCCTCCGCACGACATGGTCACCACGACATGGCCGGGAGGACGGCCGGGCCGCGGCGCGCTGCCGGAGGGGGACAGCGCGCCGGCGGGCCCGCCGAAGAGTGAACCCGGTTGTGGGCCAGGGCTAACGGGACTGTTCCTCACTCACCCGTTGCCTTGTGTCTCTTGTGTCCCTCGTGACGGTCAGCGCGGCCACCTCGGCCCGCAGCGCCCGCACCTCGTCCGTCAGCGCAGAGATCGCCGCCGTCTGGCGCTTCTCCTCCACGTCGTCCATCTCGAACCGGGAGATGAACCAGGCGGCGATGTTCGCGGTGACGAGACCGAGCAGCGCGATCCCGGACAGCATCAGCCCGACCGCGAGCATCCGGCCCACGCCGGTCGTCGGCGCGTGGTCCCCGTACCCCACTGTCGTCATCGTCGTGAACGACCACCACAGCGCGTCATCCAGCGTTCGGATGTTCCCCTCCGGCGACGCGCGTTCCACCGACAGCACGGCCAGCGAACCGAACATCAGCAGTCCCACCACGGCCCCGCCGACGTAGGTCGTCAGCCGGACCTGGGACGCCATCTGGGCCCGCCGGCCCACCAGCATCAGCGTGGAGACGACCCGCAGCAGCCGCAGTGGCTGGAGCAGCGGCAGCAGCACGGCGAAGAGGTCCAGCCAGTGCCGTCGTACGTAGTCCCGGCGCCGGTCGGCGAGGGCTATCCGGACGAGATAGTCGACAGCGAACGCGGCCCACACCGTCCACTCCGCGATCGTGCACGCGACCGACACGGAGCGGCTCGCTGGGCTGTCCACGATGGGCACCGCGTAGGCGACGGTGAACACGACCGCGAGCGCCATCAGAGGCCGCTGGGTGTGCCGCTCCCAACGGACCTGTGCCGACGGTTCCTTCATGCCCCGCATCGTAAGGGTCCGGAAGCGCCCCTATAAGGCGCCCCGAAGGGGCAGCCTCATAGGGGCGCGAGGAACTGCGCGACCAGCCACCACGGCCCCGCAGACGAACTACCGCCCGACCCGCGGAGCGCTACGCGTCGCCGCCCGCGGCGCCCGGGTCCGCCGCCGCCACGTCGAGCAGCTGGTACCGGTCGATCGCCTGCTTCAGCACCGAACGGTCGACCTTGCCCTCCCGCGCCAGCTCGGTCAGCACCCCCACCACGATCGACTGCGGGTCGATGTGGAAGAACCGCCGCGCCGCACCCCGCGTGTCCGCGAAGCCGAAGCCGTCCGCGCCCAGTGACTGGTAAGTCCCCGGGACCCAGCGCGAGATCTGGTCCGGAACCGAACGCATCCAGTCGGACACGGCCACGAACGGGCCCTCGGCACCGCTCAGCTTCCGCGTCACGTACGGGACGCGCTGCTCCTCCTCCGGGTGCAGCAGGTTGTGCTGCTCCACCGCGACCGCCTCGCGCCGCAGCTCGTTCCAGGAGGTCGCCGACCAGACGTCCGCCTTGACGTCCCAGTCCTCGGCGAGGATCCGCTGCGCCTCCAGCGCCCACGGCACCGCGACACCGGACGCGATGACCTGGGCCGGGATGGTGCCCGAAGTCCCTTCGCCCACGCGGTGGATGCCCTTGAGGATGCCGTCGACGTCGACGCTCGTAGGCTCGGCCGGGTGCTGGATCGGCTCGTTGTAGACGGTGAGGTAGTAGAAGACGTCCTCACTGTCGGGCCCGTACATCCGGCGCAGACCGTCCTGCACGATGTACGCGATCTCGTACGAGTACGCCGGGTCGTACGCCACACAGCCCGGGTTCGTCGAGGCGAGCAGCTGCGAGTGGCCGTCGGCGTGCTGGAGACCCTCGCCGGTCAGCGTCGTACGGCCGGCGGTCGCACCCAGTACGAAACCGCGCGCCAACTGGTCGGCCATCTGCCAGAACTGGTCTCCGGTGCGCTGGAAACCGAACATCGAGTAGAAGACGTACACCGGGATGAGCGGCTCGCCGTGCGTGGCGTACGCCGAACCCGCCGCGATCAGCGAGGCGGTACAGCCCGCCTCCGAGATGCCGTCGTGCAGCATCTGGCCGGTCGGCGACTCCTTGTACGCGAGCAGCAGCTCCCGGTCGACCGACTCGTACTGCTGGCCGAGCGGGTTGTAGATCTTCGCGCTCGGGAAGAACGAGTCCATGCCGAACGTGCGGTACTCGTCCGGCGCGATCAGCACGAAACGCTTGCCGATCTCCTTGTCCCGCATGAGGTCCTTGAGCAGCCGGACGAACGCCATGGTCGTGGCGATCGACTGCTGGCCCGAACCCTTCTTCACACTCGCGTACGTCTTCTCCGCCGGCAGGGTCAGCGGCTTGGCACGGACGACGCGGGTCGGGACATAACCGCCGAGCGACTTGCGGCGGTCGTGCATGTACTGGATCTCTTCCGAGTTCCGGCCCGGGTGGAAGTACGGCGGCGCGCCGCCCTCCAGCTCCTTGTCGGAGATCGGCAGGTGGAGCCGGTCGCGGAAGCCCTTGAGGTCGGCCGCCGTCAGCTTCTTCATCTGGTGCGTGGCGTTGCGGCCCTCGAAGTTGGGTCCGAGAGTCCAGCCCTTGACGGTCTTGGCGAGGATGACGGTCGGCTGGCCCTTGTGCGCCTTGGCCGCCGCGAACGCCGCGAAGATCTTCTTGTGGTCGTGGCCACCGCGGCCCAGGTGCAGGACCTGGTCGTCGCTCATGTTCTCGACCATCGCGCGCAGCCGGGTGTCGTCCCCGAAGAAGTGGTCGCGGATGTACGCGCCCGTCTCGGTGGCGTACGTCTGGAACTGCCCGTCGGGGGTCGTGTTCATCTTGTTGACCAGCACGCCGTCCCGGTCCTGCGCGAGCAGCGGGTCCCAGCTGCGGTCCCACACCAGCTTGACGACGTTCCAGCCGGCGCCCCGGAACTGGGACTCCAGCTCCTGGATGATCTTGCCGTTGCCGCGCACCGGGCCGTCGAGCCGCTGGAGGTTGCAGTTGACGACGAAGGTCAGGTTGTCGAGGCCCTCGCGCGCGGCGATCGACAGCTGGCCGAGCGACTCCGGCTCGTCCATCTCGCCGTCACCGAGGAACGCCCATACGTGCGACTTGGAGGTGTCCGCGATACCGCGCGCCTCCATGTAGCGGTTCATCCGCGCCTGGAAGATCGCGCCGAGCGGGCCGAGGCCCATCGACACGGTCGGGAACTCCCAGAAGTCCGGCATCAGCCGCGGGTGCGGGTACGAGGACAGGCCGTACGGCGCCTTCGACTTCTCCTGGCGGAACGCGTCGAGCTGCTGCTCGCTGAGCCGGTCGAGCAGGAACGCGCGGGCGTAGATACCGGGGGAGGCGTGGCCCTGGAAGAAGATCTGGTCGCCGCCGTCGCCCTCGTCCTTGCCCCGGAAGAAGTGGTTGAAGCCCACGTCATACAGGGAGGCGGAGGAGGCGAAGGTCGCGATGTGGCCGCCGACGCCGATCCCGGGCCGCTGGGCGCGCGAGACCATCACTGCCGCGTTCCAGCGGGTCGCGTTCAGGATGCGGCGCTCGATCTCCTCGTTGCCGGGGAAGAAGGGCTCGTCCTTCGTCGCGATCGTGTTGACGTAGTCCGTGCTCCGCATCTCGGGCACGGCCACGCGCTTCTCGCGGGCCCGCTCGATCAGCCGCAGCATCAGATAACGGGCCCGCTCCCGGCCGCGCTCGTCAACCGCGGCATCGAGGGAGTCGAGCCATTCCTGGGTTTCTTCGGGATCGAAGTCAGGAACCTGACTCGGAAGGCCGCCAATGATGATCGGGTTGCGATCTGATCCGGAAGCCACGCTGTTCCTTCGCTCTCGGAGGGCTTGATCCGGGGCACGCTGTGGGCCTGTCCCGGGGCTGCGAATGCACTGGCCCCATCGTGTACCCCGAGGCCGGGTACGTCACCTCTACTCAGAAGTAGGCCCGGTGGAGATCGCCGGGCGGGGTGTCCGCAGCCAAATCGCAACGATACGCCCAGTCCGTGACGTGTTCCGTAAAGCGATTCGGATCTCGTACGCATGTGTGAGAGGTTCGGGAGCCACTCGGGAGCAGCAAAACCGCAAAGCGGGCAGAATGGTGTGGTGTGCGTCACTAGTTCCCGGGAGTCGCTGTCTGAAGTTGCGGCGACACCGCCAGGATCGTCACCGTTTCGGCGGTCTCGGCGGCCGGGTACTTGCGCGATCCGCCCCGCCCGTGTGGACTACGGCCAATGCTTCGCGCACGCGCGTGGCTGGACAATTCTCGAAACATGATCAGGAGGCAACCCGTGAGCGCGACCGCGGACCACGCGGAGGAGCGGACTAACCCTGCCGCAAGGCTGGGGTTCCAGCCCGAGCAGGTGGTCCAGGAGATCGGCTACGACGACGACGTCGACCAGGAGCTCCGCGAGGCCATTGAGGAAGTCATCGGCAGCGATCTCGTTGACGAGGAGTACGACGACGTCGCAGATGCCGTGGTGCTCTGGTTCCGCGACGACGACGGCGACCTGACCGATTCGCTGGTGGACGCCACCGCGTACATCGAAGAAGGCGGCGCGATCCTGCTCCTCACGCCCAAGACGGGCCGTGACGGCTACGTGGAGCCGAGCGACATCTCTGAAGCCGCGACGACGGCGGGTCTGTCGGCGACCAAGAGCGTCAGTGTGGGCAAGGACTGGAGTGGGAGTCGTCTGGCGACGCCCAAGGCAGCGAAGTCGAAGAAGTAGCAGTCACCGTGTGCCGGAGCGGGCGTCCGCCGGGGGTTGTCGCCCCCGGACCCCCGCTTCGGCCTGAACGGCCTCGTCCTCAGCCTCCCCCGGAGGGGGAGTCCCCGGACGGGCTTATACGACCCTCGGTGGGTGGTCACTAGGGTGTTCTCACCCGAACAGCCCATCGAAGGGATGCAGGATCATGGCGATCGAGGTCGGCGACAAGGCCCCGGACTTCGAGCTCAAGGACAACCACGGCGCCACCGTGCGGCTCTCGGACTTCCGCGGCGCGAAGAACGTGGTGCTGCTCTTCTACCCCTTCGCCTTCACAGGTGTGTGCACCGGCGAACTCTGCGACCTGCGGGACAACCTGCCGAGGTTCTCCGACCGGGACACGCAGGTGCTCGCCGTGTCCAACGACTCCATCCACACCCTGCGCGTCTTCGGCGAGCAGGAGGGCTTCGACTACCCCCTGCTGTCCGACTTCTGGCCGCACGGCAACATTTCGCGTGCGTACGGCGTCTTCGACGAGGACAAGGGTTGTGCGGTGCGCGGGACCTTCATCATCGACAAGGAGGGCGTCGTGCGGTGGACCGTGGTCAACGGCCTGCCGGACGCGCGTGACCTGAACGAGTACGTGACGGCCCTCGACACCCTGTGATTCTTCGGTTCCGGCCCTGCGTTGGGCGGGAACCCGTCACTAGGATCGACACGTTGATCCGATACCGGCGCACGAGGGGGCACACCGCCCCTGGACGCAGACGAGACACCAATGGAGGACTCGTGGGAGTCAGCCTCAGCAAGGGCGGCAACGTATCGCTGACCAAGGAGGCCCCGGGTCTCACCGCGGTCATCGTTGGTCTGGGGTGGGACGCGCGTTCCACCACCGGCACCGACTTCGACCTCGACGCCAGCGCGATCCTGACGAACGCGGACGGCAAGGTCAGTTCCGACGCCAACTTCGTGTTCTTCAACAACCTCAAGAGCCCCGACGGCTCCGTCGAGCACACCGGTGACAACACCACCGGTGAGGGCGAGGGCGACGACGAGCAGATCAAGGTCAACCTCGCGGCGGTCCCGGCCGACATCGACAAGGTCGTGTTCCCGGTCTCGATCTACGACGCCGAGAACCGTCAGCAGTCCTTCGGGCAGGTGCGCAACGCGTACATCCGCGTGGTGAACCAGGCGGGCGAGGCGGAGCTCGCCCGCTACGACCTCTCCGAGGACGCCTCGACGGAGACCGCCATGGTCTTCGGCGAGCTGTACCGGCACGGTACGGAGTGGAAGTTCCGTGCCATCGGCCAGGGATACGCGTCCGGCCTGCGCGGCATCGCGCAGGACTTCGGCGTGAACGTCTGAGCCGGACTCCCTCCGGCTCCGTCGTCCGGCGCCGCACTCCAGGGTGCGGCGCCGGACGCGCTCGGTACATCTGTTCGCATGACCTCGGGGAGGACCAGCACTATGGGCGTCACGCTTGCCAAGGGGGGCAATGTCTCCCTCTCCAAAGCCGCACCGAACCTCACCCAGGTGTTGGTCGGGCTCGGCTGGGACGCGCGTTCCACCACCGGCGCACCCTTCGACCTCGACGCCAGCGCGCTGCTGTGCGGCGGTGGACGGGTACTCGGCGACGAGTGGTTCATCTTCTACAACCAGCTCACGAGCCCTGACGGCTCGGTCGAGCACACCGGCGACAACCTCACCGGCGAGGGCGAGGGCGACGACGAGTCGCTGATCGTCGACCTCCCCAGGGTGCCGGCCGCCTGCGACAAGATCATCTTTCCGGTCTCGATCCACGACGCGGACAACCGCGGCCAGACCTTCGGCCAGGTCGGCAACGCCTTCATCCGGGTCGTCAACCAGGCCGACGGCCAGGAGTTGGCGCGCTACGACCTGAGCGAGGACGCGTCGACGGAGACCGCAATGATCTTCGGGGAGTTGTACCGCTATCAGGGCGAGTGGAAGTTCCGTGCAGTTGGACAGGGGTACGCGTCGGGTCTGAAGGGCATCGCTCTAGACTTCGGAGTCAACGTTTCGTAAAGCCGAGTACGGCAGCGGGGGAGACCCGTAAACACACGATTGGGTAGCCAGTGATTCTGAAAACCTTCGGCTGGTCGTTCGCGGTCACCGCGCTCGGCCTGGTCGCGGCGGTCTTCTACGGGGGGTGGACCGGCTTCGGCATCGTGGCGATCCTCTCCATCCTCGAGATCTCGCTGTCCTTCGACAACGCGGTGGTCAACGCCGGAATCCTGAAGAAGATGAGTGCCTTCTGGCAGAAGATCTTCCTCACCATCGGTGTCCTCATCGCCGTCTTCGGTATGCGGCTCGTCTTCCCCGTCGTGATCGTGGCCATCAGCGCCAAGATCGGTCCGATCGACGCGGTCGACCTCGCGCTCAACAACAAGGACCAGTACCAGCAGCTGGTCACCGACGCCCACCCGGCGATCGCCGCCTTCGGTGGCATGTTCCTGTTGATGATCTTCCTGGACTTCATCTTCGAGGACCGGGACATCAAGTGGCTCGGCTGGCTGGAACGCCCGCTGGCCAAGCTGGGCAAGGTCGACATGCTGTCGGTCTGCATCGCCCTGATCGTGCTCATGATCTCCGCCATGACCTTCGCGACCAACGCCCACCAGCACGGTGGCGCCCACGTCGACAAGGCGCAGACGGTACTCATCTCCGGCATCGCCGGTCTGATCACGTACATGATCGTCGGCGGGCTCTCCGGCTACTTCGAGGACAAACTGGAGGAAGAGGAGGAGCGCGAGCACGAGGAGGAGGAAGAGGCCGAGCGCACCGGCAAGAAGAAGCCGGCCATCGTCCTCGCCGGCCAGGCCGCGTTCTTCATGTTCCTCTACCTCGAAGTGCTGGACGCGTCCTTCTCCTTCGACGGTGTGATCGGCGCCTTCGCCGTCACCAACGACATCGTGCTGATGGCCCTGGGCCTCGGTATCGGCGCCATGTACGTCCGGTCGCTCACGGTCTACCTGGTCCGCCAGGGCACCCTCGACGACTACGTCTACCTGGAGCACGGCGCGCACTACGCGATCGGCGCCCTCGCCGCCATCCTGCTCGTCACCATCCAGTACGAGATCCACGAGGTCATCACCGGCCTGGTGGGTGTCGTCCTGATCGCCTGGTCCTTCTGGTCCTCCGTGCGCCGCAACACCAAGCTGGCAGCGGCAGAGGGAAAAGCGACGGGCTCGGACGAGAAGACTGAGGTCTCGTCCGGGGTGTGACAACCTCCGCAGTGAGGAACGCTCTGAGCGGGGCGGCTACGAGGAATCGTCCTCGTCGGCCGCCCCGCGGTTCTGTGGGCAGTGGACCGACGGCACGGGCGAACGTGCGGGGGCTGGACGGGTGGGGGCGGGATGAGTTTCTGGGACGATCTGTGGCGCGGCCGTACGACGGACTTCGACGCCGGCAGTGCGGCGAGCAACTCCATCGAGCTGACCAAGCGGCATCAGCGGGTCTCGCTCACCAGGCAGGGCGCCGCGACCGGTCACCTGCGCATCAATCTGTCCTGGCGGATGCGCACGTCGGACATCGGCGGCCCCAAGCGGCAGAGCCTGTGGCGACACCCCCTCCAGGCCCTGCGGCCGGAGGAGGTCAAGGGCCACACCCAGAGCATGGTCAACGTCGACCTCGACCTGGGCATCCTGTACGAGCTGGCCGACGGCACGAAGGGGGTCGTACAGCCGCTGGGCGGGTTCCTCGGCGACACGAACGCCCCGCCGTACGTCAAGCTCAGCGGTGACGACCGGTTCGGGTCGGCGTCCGGGGAGACGGCGTACGTCAACCTTGATCACCGGGACGAGATCAAGCGGCTGCTGGTGTTCGTGTACATCTACGACCAGACGCCGGCGTTCGACCGGACCCATGCGATCGTGACGCTCTATCCCAGCAACGGGCCGCGTATCGAGATAGGCCTCGACGAGCGGCACTCCCAGGCCCGGTCGTGTGCGGTGGTGCTCATCGAGAACGTGAAGAACGAGCTGATCGTCCGGCGGGAAGTGAAGTTCGTCTACGGGTTCCAGGCGGAGCTCGACCGGTTGTACGGGTGGGGGTTGCAGTGGGGCAGGGGCTACAAGACGAAGGCTGAGCGCTGACGCCTGGTCCTGGCGGGGCGCCCTGGTGGAGCTCGGGGGGTTCTGTGGAGTGGCGGCTGCGGGTTGTGTGTGGTTGATCGCGCAGTTCCCCGCGCCCCTCAGGGGCGCCTGTCCTACCGGCCGATGAACTGTGGGCCCTGCGGCGGCAGGTGGAAGTCCGGGGACGGGGATGTTCCCACCGGTTGGGGGTAGCCGTACGCCGGTTGGGTCGCGTTCGGGCTTGTGGGCTGCGGGTAGCCGTAGGTCGGCTGCGGAGGGAGGGTGGGCGGATGCTGGACGGTGGTGACCGCGGAGGTGTCCGAGGGCGGGGCGTCCGTGGTGTCCGGGAACGGATCCCCGGCCGGCTGGTCCTCCACCGAGATACCGAAGTCCGTCGCCAGGCCCTCCAGGCCGTTCGAGTAGCCCTCGCCCAGGGCGCGGAACTTCCAGCCGTCGCCGCGCCGGTACAGCTCGCCGCAGATCAGCGCCGTCTCCTCGCCCGTCTCCGGTTTGACGTCGAAGTACGCCAGCGGTTCGCCGTCCGCGACGGCACCGTCGTACAGCACGATGCGCAGAGACCGTACGCGGTCGAAGGGAACGCCGTCCGCCGAGGCGATCAGCAGAATCTGTCCGACTCCTGACTCGACACCGGTCAGATCCGTCTGGATCGTGTCGGTCAGGCCCTCGGCCACGCGCTTCTTGCCGAGGCGCCAGACCTTGCCCGAGGGGTGGCGGGGCTGGTTGTAGAAGACGAAGTCCTCGTCGGAGCGCACACGACCGTCGGGGCCGAGGAGCAGCGCCGAGGCGTCGACATCCGGAACCCCCTGCCCGGGCGTCCAGCGCAGCACAGCCCGCACCGTCGTGGCTTCGAGCGGGATGTTCGACCCCTTCAGCATCGCGTGCGTCATGCGGTCATCCTGCCTTCTCGGTCCTGGTCACGACAACGCGGGGGCATCGGTTCTGCTTGTCCGCGTTACCTGAACTTCATTCTCAGTGGGAACCCCTGACATGGATCCCTACGTACTATTACCGGCCACCCATCAACACTGACCGACACTCGATCACCACTCGACCGGCCGTCCAGCCGCCACGGGGGAATTTCATGCGTCATTTCGGGCACATCGCGCCTGAGGTACGGCAGCGCCTGTTCCACCAGGAGCCGTGCGAGTTCACCGCCGACTCCCCGGCCCGGCTGCTCGCCACGGCCCTGGGGGCCACCCTCTACAGCCCTGCCACCCGCCCGCACCTCGCCGACGCCATCGTCAAGCAGGTCGCCCGCGGTGTCGTCTCGATGGTGCTGTGCCTGGAGGACTCGATCGACGACTCGGAGGTCGCGGACGCCGAGGAGAACCTGGTGCGGGAGTTCGACGTGCTCGCCGAGCGCCCCGACGCCGCCACCGGGCTGCCGCTGCTGTTCATCCGGGTCCGTACGCCCGAACAGATCCCCGACCTCGTACGGCGCCTCGGGTCCACCGTCGGGCTGCTCTCCGGGTTCGTGATGCCGAAGTTCACCGAGGAACGCGGGATGCCGTTCCTGGAGGCCCTCGCCGACGCCGAGGCCGTGAGCGGCCACCGTCTGTTCGGCATGCCGGTGCTCGAATCCCCCGAGCTCATGTACCGGGAGACGCGCGTAGAGACCCTGGAGGGCATCTCCCGCGCCGTCGACAAGTACCGCGACCGCGTCCTCGCCCTCCGCCTCGGCGTCACCGACTTCTGCTCCTCGTACGGGCTGCGCAGAGCCCCGGACATGACCGCGTACGACGTCCACGTCGTCGCCTCCGTCATCGCCGACGTCGTCAACATGCTGGGGCGGGCCGACGGCACCGGGTACACCGTCACCGGGCCCGTCTGGGAGTACTTCCGGGTCCAGGAGCGCATGTTCAAGCCACAGCTGCGCCGCAGCCCCTTCCTGGAGGGCCAGGCCGAGGAACTGCGTGAGACGCTGATCGAGCACGCCATGGACGGGCTGCTCCGCGAGATCAGCCTCGACCAGGCCAACGGGCTGCTCGGCAAGACCTGCATCCACCCCTCGCACGTGCTGCCCGTGCACACCCTGTCCGTGGTCAGCCACGAGGAGTTCAGTGACGCGCAGGACATCCTGCGGCCCGAGCGCTGCGGCGGAGGCGTCCTGCGGTCGGCGTACACGAACAAGATGAACGAGGTGAAGCCGCACCGCGCCTGGGCGGAGCGGACCCTGCTGCGCGCCGAGGTCTTCGGCGTCGCCAACGAGGACATCGGCTTCGTGGAACTGCTCACCGCCGGTATCCCCGACTGATCACCGCGTTCGATCACCTGTGCGACTGATATGACTGATATGGCCGACATTCTCGACCTGGCACCCCCGACGACCACACATAGGGATTCATGAACAACGCTGTGCACAACGGGGTCTGGTCCGGCACCTGGGTCGCCGAGCGGCTCGGGGTCGAGCTGGTCGGCGGCGACGACCTGCGCGAGCTGCTCGGGCTCGCTCTGCGGCGCAACCCCAAGCGGGCGCACCTGCTGGTCTCGAACGTGCTCGGCAAGCACGTACCGCAGTCGCCCGCCGTCGTCTACGGCCACGGCTTCGCCCTGGGCGAGCGCGTCCGTGAGCTGCTGGGCGCCGACGAGTCGCGGCGTGCCGTCGTCCTCGGGTACGCCGAGACGGCCACCGGGCTCGGCCATTGCGTCGCCGACGGCGTGGGCCTGGCGCCCTACCTCCACTCCACCCGGCGCCCGGTCGACGGCGTCGCCCGGGCGGGCGGCTTCGAGGAGTCCCACTCGCACGCCACCTCCCACCTCCTCCTCCCGGAGAACCCCGCGCTGCTGGCCGGCCCCGGCCCGCTGGTCCTCGTCGACGACGAGTTCTCCACCGGGAACACGGTCCTCAACACCATCCGAGCCCTGCACGAGCGCTACCCGCGCGAGCGGTACGTCATAGTCGCCCTCGTCGACATGCGGTCCGCCGCGGACGCCGGCCGCCTCGACGTGTTCGCCGACGAGATCGGCGCCCGTGTCGACCTGGTCACCACGGCCGACGGAACGGTCCGCCTGCCGGAGGGCGTGCTGGAAAAAGGGCAGGAACTCGTCGAGCGGTACGAGAATCCCCCCTCAGGGGCGCGGGGAACTGCGCGAACGGCCCCCACCGACCCGCAGCCGCCACACAACCGTTTCACCCGAGTCGAACTGCGCTGGCCCCGAGGCATCCCGGACGGCGGTCGCCACGGCTTCACGCCCGGGCACCGAATACGCATGGAGGCCGCGCTGCCCGCGATGGCGGCAAGGCTCGCCGAAGCCCTCCCAGCGGACGCGCACCGCATCCTCGTTCTCGGTTTCGAAGAGCTGATGTACGCCCCCCTCCGCCTCGCCCGAGAGCTGGAGCAGGTGACAGAGGGCGTCGAGGTCCGCTACTCGACGACAACCCGCTCACCGGTCCTCGCCGTGGACGACCCCGGGTACGCGATCCGCAGCCGCCTCGTCTTCCCGGCCCACGACGACCCGGCCGACGGGCCCGGCGAGCGCTACGCCTACAACGTGGCCGGCGCCGGCTTCGACGCCGTCGTCGCGGTCGTGGACTCCGCCGCCGACACACCCGAACTGCACGCCCCCGACGGCCTGTTGGCCACGCTCGCCGCGCACACGCCGAACGTCGTGCTCGCCGTCGTCCCCTCGTACGTACCCGCTGCCTCGCACGTACCCGAAAGGCCCCGCATGCTGCCCGAGCCCCTCCGTGGACCCGCGTTCTCCTCGTACCCACCGGACGAGGTCGGCTGGCTGCTTCGGGATCTCTCGGACGTCAGCCTGGAGGCGCCCACCGAGGAGCGCGAGGAGGCGATCCAGGCGGGCGGCGCCCACTACGCCGAGTCGCTGCCGGTCGAGTACCAGCCCAGCGACCAGTACCAGGAGCTGTTCCGCGCCGCCCTCGACACCTCCGCCGCCCGTATCGCCCAAGCCGTGGGCGCGGTCACGGAGTTGGTGCTCGCCGAGCGCTCACCGCGTCCGGTGCTGGTGTCGCTGGCCCGTGCCGGGACGCCCGTCGGTGTGCTGATGCGCCGCTGGGCCAAGCACCGCCACGGCCTCGAACTGCCCCACTACGCCGTGTCGATCGTCCGGGGCCGGGGAATCGACGCCAACGCGCTGCGCTGGCTGGCCGCCCACCACGACCCCGCCGACGTCGTGTTCGTCGACGGCTGGACCGGCAAGGGTGCCATCACCCGCGAACTCGCCGACGCCATCGAGGAGTTCGAGGCCTCCGACGGCATCACCGGCTTCGACCCGGAGATCGCGGTGCTGGCCGACCCGGGCTCCTGCGTCCGTACGTACGGCACCCGCGAGGACTTCCTCATCCCCTCCGCCTGCCTCAACTCCACGGTGTCGGGGCTGATTTCGCGGACCGTCCTGCGCGCTGACCTGGTCGGCCCGAACGACTTCCACGGCGCCAAGTTCTACCGCGAACTCGCAGGCGCCGACGTCTCGGTGGACTTCCTCGACGCCGTCGCCGCCCGCTTCCCGGAGGTCGCGGACGCCGTCGACAGCTCGGTCAAGGAACTGCTCGCCGCCGACCGGGCACCGACCTGGGAGGGCTGGGCGGCGGTCGAGCGGATCAGCGAGGAGTACGAGATCCACGACGTGAACCTCGTCAAGCCCGGCGTCGGCGAGACCACCCGGGTGCTGCTGCGCCGCGTCCCCTGGAAGATCCTGGCCCGCGCCGGAGCGGGCGCCGACCTCGACCACGTACGCCTGCTCGCCGAGCAGCGGGGCGTACCCGTCGAGGAGGTGGCCGAACTCCCCTACACCTGCGTCGGGTTGATCCACCCCAAATACACGCGGGGCGCGACCGGTGCCGACGGCAAGGCGGTGTCGGCATGAGCCATGTCCTTGTCGCCAGCGATCTCGACCGCACGCTCATCTACTCCGCCGCGGCCCTCGCGCTGACCATGCCGGACGCCCGCGCGCCCCGGCTGCTCTGCGTCGAGGTGCACGAGGCCCGGCCGCTGTCGTACATGACGGAGGTGGCCGCCGGACTGCTCACCGAACTCGGCGACGCGGCCGTCTTCGTGCCGACGACCACCCGGACCCGTAAGCAGTACCTGCGCATCAACCTGCCGGGCCCGGCACCGAAGTACGCGATCTGTGCGAACGGCGGTCACATCCTCGTCGACGGTGTCGCCGACCAGGACTGGCACGATCGGGTGCAGACACGGCTCGCGGACGAGTGCGCGCCCCTGGACGAGGTCAGGGACCATCTCGCCGCCACCGCCGACCCGCTCTGGGTGCGCAAGCACCGTATCGCCGAGGACTTCTTCGCCTACCTCGTCGTCGAGCGCGAACTGCTGCCCGAGGAGTGGGTGAAGGAGCTCGCCGTCTGGGCGGAGAGCCGTGGCTGGACGGTCTCCCTCCAGGGCCGCAAGATCTACGCCGTGCCGAAGCCGCTCACCAAGAGCGCGGCGATGCACGAGGTCGCACGTCGTTCCGGGGCGACGCTCACTCTCGCCGCCGGCGACTCGCTCCTCGACGCCGATCTGCTCCTTGCCGCCGATCGGGGCTGGCGCCCGGGGCACGGGGAACTGGCCGAGACCGAGTGGGTGGCCGATACGGTCACCGCGCTTCCCGAGCGGGGGGTCGCGGCGGGGGAGCGGATCCTTCGGGAGTTCCTGAGGGAGACGCGCTAGCGGGCTGGGGGTGCGGTGAGGGGGTGTCGGGTCGCTGCGGCGCCGTCGTGGCTGGTCGCGCGATTCTCCGCGCCTCTACAGGGCGCTGTCGCGTGACCCGTACGGCGATGAACGCGGCCAGCGCCACCGCCGCCCCGATGAGCACCACCTTCGAGTACGCGGAGACGGCGGTCGTGACCTCGGCCCAGTTGTCGCCCAGCAGATAGCCCGCGCACACGAAGGCGGTGTTCCACAGTGCGCTGCCGAGGGTGGTGAGGCCGAGGAACACGGGCAGAGGCATGCGTTCGACGCCGGCCGGTACGGAGATCAGGCTGCGGAAGACGGGGATCATCCGGCCGAAGAACACCGCCTTCGTACCGTGCCTGAGGAACCACGCCTCGGTCTTCTCGATGTCCGACACCTTGACCAGCGGCAGCCGGGCGGCGAGGGCGACGGTGCGGTCACGGCCGAGGAGCGCGCCGACCCCGTACAGGGCGAGCGCGCCGACGACCGAGCCGGCCGTGGTCCAGAGCAGCGCGGCGAGCAGGCTCATCTGCCCGGTGCTCGCCGCGAAACCGGCGAGCGGCAGGATCACCTCGCTCGGCAGCGGCGGGAAGAGGTTCTCCAGCGCGATGGCGAGGCCAGCGCCGGGGGCGCCCAGCGTGTCCATGAGGTCGGTGACCCACTGGGGTGCGGCCGTCGTGGCTGTCATACGGCCAGGCTAGGAAACCCAACCTGAACCCAGCCTGAAGGACCTCCGAGCCGCCCTGCGGTGCGGGCCCTCAGCCGCAGCAGCCCCCGCCGCAGCAACCGCCGCCGCCTCCGCCACCGCCGCTCGCGCGCGGCGCCGAGGCCTGCGCGGACGCCGAGCCGCCGACGGCGACCGTCGACAGAAGCTTCACGGTGTCGTCATGACCGGCGGGGCAGTCCGCGGGGGCGGCCGACTCGGCCATCGGGCGGCTGAGTTCGAAGGTGTCACCGCAGGTGCGGCAGCGGTACTCGTAGCGAGGCATGCGGACAGATTAGTCCCCAATTGCTCGCCGCGCGGAGCCCGACGGTTCCGACGGTGATCCTTTCCGTTCATTCCCCATGTGGAGAACCTGCGAAGGTCGCTGGTAATTTGTGTACGCCGCGATGAGCCGTGAGGTCGGGGAATTCAGGGTTTGCACGGAGTGCGGAGGGGTGTGTCGTGACCCAGAAATCGGATGAATCGGATGCCACTCTGCAATTTCGGATATTAGATCCGGACATTCCCGACGGCGGGAAGGAACCGCCCGTACCGGGAAACAGGCGTAAAGCCCGATTAGCTCGTAAAGCCCGCCGAATATCCCTCCCTCACCTCCTTGCCCGCCTCCGGTCGGTCGTCGCGTCCCGTGCGCCGAAGTACCCGCGGCCCGGCCGCACCGGCTGGCGGCGCTGGATTCCCTCCTGGCGCCAGTGGCTGGGAGGCGTCCTGACGTCCGTGGGGCTGGGCTGCCTGCTCCTGGGCATCGCCTACGCGGCCACGGACATCCCCGACAACCTCAACACGTACGCCACCCAGCAGGACAACGTGTATTTCTGGGCCGACGGGACACCCATGGCCCGGACCGGCTGGGTGCAGCGGCAGGCGATGCCGCTGAAGGAGATCCCGGAGGACGTCCGCTGGGCGGTGCTCGCCGCCGAGAACGCGAGTTTCTACAGCGATTCCGGCATTTCCCTCAAGGGCATCAGCCGTGCCCTTTTCCGTACGGTCGGCCAGGGTGACACCCAGGGCGGATCCACCATCACCCAGCAGTACGTCAAAAACGTCTATCTCAGCCAGAACCAGACGATCAGCCGTAAGTTCACCGAGGCGATGATCGCCCTCAAGCTCGACAACCGGATGAGCAAGGACGACATCCTTGAGGGCTACCTCAACACCAGCTGGTTCGGCCGCGGTTGCTACGGCATCCAGCGTGCCGCCCAGGCCTACTACGGCAAGGACGTCAGCCAACTCGACGCCGGTGAGGGCGCGTTCCTCGCCTCCCTCCTCAAGGGCGCGGGCCTGTACGACCCGACCCTGAGCAAGGCCAACCGGGCTCGCGCGGTGGAACGCTGGTCCTGGACCCTCGACCGGATGGTCGACATCGGCCGGCTGACGAAGGCCGAGCGGGCCACGTACACGAAGTTCCCCGAGCCGCTGAAGAGCAACCCGCTGTACGACACCGGTGAGCAGACCGACTATCTGGTGGAGGTGGCCTCGCAGTACGCCAGGAAGGCCGGGGGGATCTCCGACAAGGACTTCGACCTCGGCGGCTACCAGGTCTACACGACGTTCGACCGCACCCGGGAGCGCAAGCTCGCCGACGCCGTGGCCAAGGCCCGCAAGCAGGCGCTGAAGTCCGATCCGAACGCCGCGAAGACCGCCCACTACGGCGCCGCCTCGGTGACCGCCGACGGCCGGATCCTCGCCGTCTACGGCGGCCCCGACCACCGTACGCAGGGCTACAACGAGTCCAACTCCAGCACCGTTCCCGCCGGTTCGGCCTTCCTGCCGTTCGTCTACGCGGCCGGCCTGGAACACGGCGTCCACGAGAGCCGGGACGACGAAGCGACACGTGTCACTGGGGAGACCCTGTACAACGGCAATGACGACGTGCCCGTGACCACTCCCGAGGGGCCCTACTGGGACCGCAGCGGCAAGAAGGTGGCCGCCAGCAACGACGGCGACCTGTCCTACGGGCAGATCTCGCTGCACCGCGCGCTGGAGCTGTCGGTGAACACGCCGTTCATGCAGCTCGGCATGGACACCGGCCTGGACAACGTCCGCGCGACCGCCGAGGCCGCCGGCCTGCTGCCCGCCAGCATCGGGGCGCAGGTGCCCGCGCTGTCGACGGGCACCTCCACACCGAGCGCGATCCGCATGGCCGGCGGCTACACCACCTTCGTCGCGGGCGGCAAGCGCACCGAGCCGTACTCGGTGCGCAAGATCACCCGCAACGGCATCGGCATGCCCCTCGACACGCCCGCCCCGACCCGCGCGATCAGCGCCGACGTGGCCGAGGAGGTCACCTCGGCGCTCATCGACGCCTTCAGCACCGCTCACCCCGACACCGCCGCGTCCGCCGACGGGAACGTGGCCGGGAAGGCGGGGACCACCCAGGACGACACCGCCTCCTGGTTCGTCGGCACGCACAAGTTCGTGTCCACGGCCGTCGTCGTCTACCGCATCGACCTGGCCAAGAGCCTCGAACCGCTGCCGTTGAAGGGCCTCGCCGGCACCGACGACGACAGCGTTCCGTTCGGCATCTGGTCGGGTGCCATGAGCCCGCTCGGCTGACCACCGGACGGGGCCCCCACCCCCCTCGAAATGAGCACGACATGAGACAAGCGTCGGGCCGCCGTCGCAAGGCCCCGGCAAGTCGCAAGGCCCCGGCGACACGTCGCCCCGCCCCGACCCGCCCGCGGATCGCGGCGTACCTCGTCGTCGCGTCCCTGACCATGGCGTCCCTGACCGCCGGATACCTCACGCTGGTCCGCGCCGACCGCACCGCACCGACAGCCTCCGTGGGGTCCGGGGAGACCGTGAAAGCCCCCGCGCAGGCGACCGGCGAACCGAAGTGGGACGGCAGGACCAAGGTCCTGGGGGACGGCTCCACCTCCTACACCGGCCCGCAGCAGGGCCGGTTGAAGCCCGTACCGCTCAAGCCCGGTGAGAAACCGCCGCAGTTCGTCGTCTTCTCCTGGGACGGCGCGCTGGCGGGCGACGACGAACTCTTCGCGCACTACCTGGAGCTGTCCGAGAAGTACAACGCCCATATGACGTACTTCCTCACGGGCATCTACCTGCTGCCCAAGAGCAAGGCGGAGCTCTACAAGCCCCCGCAGCACCCCGAGGGTTCGGCGGCGATCAGCTACGCGACCGACGACCACATCCGCACCACCCTCGAACAGCTCGGCAGGGCGTGGCAGTCGGGCAACGAGATCGGCACCCACTTCAACGGCCACTTCTGCGGTGCGAAGGGCGGCGACGACTGGAGCGTCGCCGAGTGGAAGAGCGAGATCGACCAGTTCTTCGACTTCGTGCAGAAGTGGAAGACCAACACCGGTTACACCGACCTCGACCCGCTGCCGTTCGACATCAAGAAGGAGGTCACCGGCGGGCGCGCCCCCTGTCTGGAGGGCCAGAAGAACCTGCTGAAGGCCGCCGAGAGCTACGGCTGGCGCTACGACGCGAGTTCCGCGGGCGACTTCCAGATCTGGCCGACGAAGAAGAACGGCATGTGGGACTTCCCGCTGCAGATGCTCCCGTACGAGGGCGGCGAGTACCAGGGCCTGTCCATGGACTTCAACTTCCTCTACAACCAGTCCGAGGGTGAGACAGACGGGGCTCCGGCCAACTACCCGCGGTGGCAGCAGGAGACCGTCGACGCCTACATGGCCGGCTTCGACCGGGTCTACTACGGCAGCCGCGCCCCGCTGTTCATCGGCAACCACTTCGAGGACTGGAACGGCGGCATCTACATGAAGGCCGTCGACGAGGTCATGGCGACCATGTGCGTGAAGAAGGACGTCAAGTGCGTCTCCTTCAAGGAACTCGCCGACTGGCTCGACGTGCAGACCCCGGCGACGCTGGAGCGGCTGCGCGGCCTGGACCCGGCGCAGTCGCCGGACTGGTCGACGGTCGTGAAGTGACCGCCGCCAAGTGACCGTCCTGGACTGACCACCGATATCTGACGATTCGTCAACTCCCTTGCCGGCAACGGGTATCCCCGTTCACCGAAGCTCCACATGGCATGCAAAAATTCCACAACCCGGCATCCCCCATCGCCGGGGCAAGAGGGGAAACATTCGTGAAGTCAAGGAACATGGGCCGTACGCGCAGCCGCGCCGCCATAGTCGTCGCGGCCGCTGCCTCGGTCGCCGCGGGAGCGGCGCTGCTGCCGGCCGCAAGCGCGAGCGCGGCGACCGCGCGCTCCGCCGCCCCGGTCGTGGACCAGCAGACCAGGGCCACCTTCCAGCGCCTGGCCGACGCGGTCCTCACCGACCGTACGGACGCGCTGGTCGACGGCGGGCAGGGCGACCGGAAGAAGCCGCTGACCAGTGGCTTCTCCGGTGACGTCAGGCTGTCCGCCGCACTGGCCCGCAGCGAGAAGGCCGCACTGTCCTCGCTGGACCTGCGCAAGAACCGCCTCGCGGCGCTCGGCGAGAAGTACAGCAAGGCCGACACCGTCGTCACCCTGAACAGCGCCCGCCTCCAGGGCACCACCGCCAGGGTCCAGGTCACCGAGACCACGGCCCTGACCTACCGGAAGGTCCGCGGCGACGAGCCGGGGACCACCGGCTTCCAGGCCCACCACGAGCTGACGTTCACCGCCGGCGCGCGCGGCGACTGGCAGCTGACGGCCATCCGGAACACCGACCCGGCCGCCGACATCGCGGTGAACCAGCCGGCCAAGCCGTCCGTCACGGCCAAGGTCCGCACGGCCAGGGCCGGCGCCACGCCCAACGCCCCCCGCGCGGCCACCACCCGCACAACACCGGCCAAGGCCAAGAACCTCACCACCGGCGCCTTCGACTACAAGGCCATGGCCACGTACGCGGAGAAGTACTGGAGCACCTACAACAAGGCCTACCCGAACTTCAACGGGCACGGCGCCGGCGGCGACTGCACCAACTTCGTCAGCCAGTCCCTGAAGGCCGGCGGCTGGAAGCACGCACCCGGCTACGTCTACGACTACACCAAGTGGTTCGGCAACGCCGAGATCCAGTCGGACTCCTTCGTCGGCGTCAACGAGTGGTCCTGGTTCGCCCAGAACTCGAAGCGCACCACCAGCCTCGCGTACGTCTACCAGATGGACGTCGGCGACGTGCTTCAGATGGACTTCGACAAGGACGGGTCCAAGGACCACACGATGATCGTCACGTACCGCAACGCACAGGGCGTGCCGTACCTGACGTACCACTCCGCCAACACCTACCGCAGGTCGGTGGCGAGCATCATCGCGTCGGAACCGAACGCCTACTACTACGCCTACCGCACCTGATCGCCCCGGTCCCGCCGCGCCGGCCCCTTCCCGGGCCGGGGCGGCGGGACACATGGTCCGACCGCCCCGCAGCCCTGTAGCGCGCGCTCAGTGGGCGGTCGTCCCGCGTTCCTCGCGGATACGGCTCACCACGCCGGCCACCGTGCGCCGTACGGCCTCCGTCTCCGTCAGGAAGTGCCAGTAGTCGGGGTGGCGGCCCTCCAGCCCGGCGATCGCGCGCTCCAGCCGGGCCACCGACTCGTCCAGCGGACGGGCGTCCCTCGGGTCCGGGGTGTTGCGCCCCGACATGGCCAGCCGCTGCGCGTCCCGGATCGCGAAGCGCGTCCGGTCGATCTCGCCCCGCGGGTCCTTCTGCACGGCGTTCAGCTGCCGCAGCCGGTCCCCGGCCGCCGACACCGCCTCGTCGGTGGTGTTCAGCAGCGCCCGCGCCGTCGACAACAGCGCCGTCGCGTCCGGCCAGCGCTGGGCGTCCCGCGCGGCCTGCGCCTCCTTGAGCCTGGCCTCGGCCTGCCGCACATGGTCCGTCGCCTGCTCCGGTACATGCTGGAGGTCCTGCCAGCACGCCGCCGAGAACCGTCTGCGCAACTCGCTCAGCTGCGGCTCCACCTGCCCGGACCGCGTGGTCAGCGCCTCGGCGCGGGTACGCAGCGACACCAGCCGGTGATCGATCTCGGCGGCCCGCTCGGGCAGCCGCGCCGCCTCCGCCCGTACCGCCTCCGCCTCGCGCGCGACCCGGTCGGCCCGCTCCAGCGTCTCCGGCACGCCGTGCTGCCCGGCGCCCTGGTTGAGCCGGGTCAGCTCGGGCCCGAGGGCGGCGAGCCGGGCGGCCAGGTCGTCCGCCCGCAGCCCCGATCCCCGGACCGCGTCCAGGGCGTTCGACGCGGCCAGCAGGGACTGGCGGGCGCGCTCCACGGAGGGTGCGAGCCGGGCCAACTGCGTCTCGGCCTTGCCGAGCAGCGGCCCGAGCCCGTCCGCGAAGCGGTCCAGGTCCTGCTTGACCCGCCCCAGCTCCTCCTTGGCCTTCGTCAGCTCGGACCGGGCGTGGGTGGCGGCCGAGGCCTCCAGGTCGTCACGGTCGAGGTCATGGGCGTCGATGGCGGTGATGTACCGGCCGCTGGCCTCGTCGATCCGGCGCCCGAGCCCCTCGAAGTCGGCGACCGCCCGCCGGGCCGCTGGGGTGTCGTCGACGGCCTTGATGGTCTCTATCGAGATCCGCAGATCCCGCTGGGCGGTGTCCAGTTCGTAGAAGGCAGCGGCGGCGGCGTCCTTCGCGGCCTGCGCCTCGGCGCGCTGGCTCTCGGCCCGTCCACCGAACCACCGCCGCGTACCACCACCGGCGAAAGCCGCGGGCAGGGCGAGGAGCAGCGGCAACGGCAGCAGTACGAGCGTCAGCACGTCCCGCGCCGTGGCGCGCACGCCGGTTCGAGAGGCCTCGGGCGGGCGGTGCGGCGAGCGGTGAGGTGACTGCCGCGCGCGCGGCGCAATCGGCGTGTGCGGCTCAGAAGTGATCGCCGTCACATCCCTCTCCCGTGCTGTGATCTGCCCTGCCCGGTTCATTCTCCCACCGGTTGAGGACGAACACACGGGCCGATCGGTTCGCGCTGCGCGTACCCGGTCACGAATCCGGTCGAGTACCGAGCGCAGACCGGGCCACCGCGAGGCTCACCCCCCGGCGATCCGCACCCGTATGCTCCCGTCCTGGGTCTTCGCCGACACCACATGCGCACTGTTCTCGGCGCGCGGCACGGACACCTTCACGGAGCCGTCGTCGGAGTCCGCCGTCACGCGGTACGTCTCCCGGGGCAGCTCGATCGTGAGCGAGCCGTCGTCGCTGCTCGACTCGACCAGGTCCGGCACGGAGGCGAGTTCGAGCCGCACCGAGCCGTCCTCGGAATGTGCCCGCACCTGCTGGGAGCGCACACCGAGGGCACGGATCGAACCGTCGTCGGTGTGCAGCTTCAGCGGGCCGGTGGAGTCCTTGACGGTGACCGAGCCGTCCTCGGAACGGATGTCGAGGGCCTGGTCGAAGCCGCGTGCGGTGACCCTCCCGTCCCCGTTCCGCACGACGACGGAGACACCGCGCGGCACCTCGATCCGGTGCTTGGCCGAGCAGTCGGCGACCACGCCCGAGCACTTCACCCGCAGCTTGAGCCGGTCGTCCTCCATGGACCAGGTCACCTTGGGGTCCTTGCCCATGGTGACGGAGCCCTGGAACCAGCGGGTGACCTCGATCCGGCCCGACCTGCCGGAGTCCGCGGTGACGATGTCGAGCGCGGACTCGTTCGAGTCGACGGTGAGCGTGCGCCCCTGCAGGGCGAAGGAACGGTGCTCCGGATCCTTGTCGTCCCCGGCGGAGGAGCAGGCCGACGCGGTGGCGACGAGCGCGACCACCGCGCCGGTGACGGCGATGACACGGGTGCGCGGAAATGCTGAACGGGCCATGGTCCCAATCCCCCTGAGGTGAACGCGGGACCGGTGATCGGCGATCGGTGGAGCCGGTCCTGCGACACTCTTCGACCGTACGGAGCCGACGCCCGCCGGGGCATCCGGGACGCTCCCCGATGCGTACGGGGGAAAACCCCCGAATCCGGGGCCGCCGATCTCCGGGGCGGATACGGGTTTGCGAGGCAGGGCCCCGGGCAATGTAGGCTGACGACTCGTCCTGGGCGCGTAGCTCAGTGGTAGAGCGCCGCCCTTACAAGGCGGATGTCGGCGGTTCGAAACCGTCCGCGCCCACCAGGATCAACGTAACGAGTGGCCCCTCGGCGGATTCGCCGAGGGGCTGTTTCGTGTGGCCAGGTGTGGTGAACGCGACCTTCGGATCACCCTCGTAAGCGTGCCGGATATCGTGAGTGGAAGTGACGGCGTGATCAGAGAGGTTGCCGTGTCGGACGTGTCGGACGAGGGACGGCTCATCGCCGGGCGGTACCGGCTGACCGAGCAGATCGGCCGTGGGGGCATGGGCACGGTCTGGCTGGCCGCCGACGAGATGCTCAACCGCCGGGTCGCGCTCAAGCGTCTGCACGAGGACTCCCGGTACGCCGACGACGAACTGGCCCTGATGTACGAGCGCACCCGCCGCGAGGCGCAGAGCGCGGCCCGGATCGCGCACCCGAACGTGGTCGTCGTCCATGACGTCGTCGAGGACGACGGGCTGCCCTGCATCGTCATGGAGTACGTGCCCTCGACCACGCTGGGCGCCCTGCTCAAGAGCGGCGGAACCGTTTCGCCCGAGGAGGCCGCCCGGGTCGGTCGGGGCATGGTCGGCGCGCTGCGCGCCGCCCACGAGGCCGGCGTACTGCACCGTGACGTCAAGCCGGGCAACGTCCTGCTCACCGAGGGCGGCCGGGTCGTCCTCACCGACTTCGGCATCGCCACGGCGACCGGTACCAGCACCCTCACCCGGACCGGCGAGATCGTCGGCTCCATCGACTTCATGGCACCGGAGCGCATCCAGGGCGACACCCCCGGCCCGGCCTCCGATCTCTGGGCGCTCGGCGCGACCCTCTATCAGGCGGTGGAGGGCCGGCCGCCGTTCCGTCGGCTGACGCCGGTCGAGACGGCGTACTCCATCGTCACCGCCCCCCTGGAGCCGATGAAGCAGGCCGGCCCGCTGGAGCCGCTGATCACGGCCCTGCTGGCCAAGGACCCCGCCGAGCGGCCCTCGGCCCAGGAGACGGAACTGGCGCTGCGGTCGGTGACCGAGGATACGGAGCCGCGTGCGTGGACGGCGCCCGTTCTGCTGTCGGTCCCGGGGGGACGGGCCCCGGATCCGGACCGCACCGGTGGCACGCGGAGGAGGACCGGCGACACAGGGGAGGCGGTTCCCGTACGACCGAGCGGCGGGCGTGGGCGCCTCACCGTCCTCTGGAGCGCGGTCGCGGTGATCCTGGTCGCAGGGGGTACCGCGGGCGGCCTCTACTACGTGAACTCGTCCGGCAGGGACACACAGAGCGCGGGTTCGGGGACCAGCCCCACCCCGACGACCTACGCGCCGTCACCTGTTCCCGACGGCTACCACCTGGTCACGGAGAAGGCGCTCGGTGTCGCCTTCCCGGTGCCGGACGGCTGGCAGCTGAGCAAGCGGAAGTCCGACGGGGTCGTCTACATCGACGAGACCCGCCTGGTCAGCCTCAGCATCGGCATGGTGGACCCGGCCGGCGACACCTTGGCGCACTTCAAGGACATCGAGGCCAACACGAAGCTCAACTACCCCGGGGACAAGTACCGCAAGATCTACATGCAGCGCACGACGTACCGGGGTCAGAAGGCCGCCATCTGGGAGTTCACCATCGAGGGCCGGGCGCGCGTGTTCCACGCCATCAACCTCGGCTTCGGGCAGGAGGGCGGCCGGGAGTACGACATCTACGTCTCGGCGCCCGAGGCGCAGTGGGACACCTACCGGCCGGTCTTCGACCGGGTCCGGGAAGGTTTCCGGATCGCCTCCACGTCCTGACTCCCGGGTCGCCTCAGACCTCAGACCTCAGATCTCAGGCCTCAAGCCCCTCGTCCGTGTCTTCGTGTGCGTGCTTGAGCCGCGTACGTGCGTCGACCCGGTCCGGTCCCGTGACCTCGGCCCAGAAGCGGTGGCCGCTCACGAACACCGCGAGCTCGTGCTCCCGCCGCCGCAGCTTCTCCACCTCGGCCTGTTCATCGGCCGACCAGCCCGGTGACGCGGGGCGCTCCACCTTGCGCCAGCCGCCGGTGTCACTGAAACCGTCCAGCGGCTCGACCGACCAGGGGAGCCGCTTCAGGAGGGCGGACAGCTCGGCCCGGACCTGATGCAGCTCCTCCTGACCGGCCAGGAGGTCACTCGGGAAGTCATAGGTCGTCGCCACGCGGTAATGGTACGCCTGTTCGATTTTGAGAAGCGAGTTCCTCCGGGGACTTCCTCCCTGTCTTCACGCGAACGGGTGACCGCCGCCGGACTGTGCCGGGGAGGGCGGTCAGCGGCCCCCGGCCGCCAGCTCCCGCACCACCCGCGTGGCCACCGGTACGTCCACGCCGTGCCGTTCGGCCGCGCGCAGCAGGGCTCCGCCGATCGCGTCCAGCTCCAGCGGGCGGCCCGCCTCCGCGTCGCGCTGCATCGACGACCTGGTGGCGGGCGGGAAGGTGTCGTAGCGGGCCAGGGCCTGGGCGGGGTCCGCCGGGCCGCCGCAGGCCAGACTCACCGCCGCCGTCTCCTCGACCAGGGCGGTCAGTTCGTCGCGGTGGCGGGTGCGGACGTCGCCCAGCGGGAGGCCGTACAGCGTGGTCAGCAGGGCGAAGGGGGCGAGGAACGACATCTTCGCCCACAGTGCCGCCGCCTCGTCGGGCAGGACGCGGGTGGCCGGTCCGGCCGCCGCGAAAGCGGCGGACAGCGCGTCGAGACGTTCACGCGGCACCGGGTCGCCGGCCAGGTCGATCTCCACGAAGGGGCTCGCGTGTTCGATCACGCCGGGTGCCGTACGGGTCGACTCGACCCGGATCACGGCCGGGGCGACACGGTCGGCGCCGTAGCGGGCGCGCAGTGCGGCCGGGTGTTCGACGCCGTTCAGGAACGGTACGAGCAGGGCGTCGCCCAGCGCCTTCGCCGGGACGCGGGCCAGGGCCGCGTCGAGGTTGGTGTGCTTGACCGCTACGAGGACCGCGTCGACGGCGCCGAAGGAGTCCACGGCGTCGGCGGGGTCCGATGCCTCCGGCAGCTCGGTCGCCGCGTCCACCCTCGCTGTGAACTCGCCGAACCGGCCGCTGCGGACGCGGATTCCGCCCTCGCGGAGAGTACGCGCGGTGTCGTCCCCGGCGAGGCAGAGCACGCGGTGACCGGCCAGGGAGAGAAGGGCGGCGAGGAGGCCGCCGACGCCTCCGGGGCCGAGTACGGCAAAGGTGAGCGTGTCCTGGCGTACGTCTGCGGGTGTGTTCGTCTGCATGACTGGTCGAACCTCTCCTCGGTCGGCCCCTGACAGGTGGCCGCTTCGCGGAGCATGATCGCAGCCGGTGGCGGCGAAGGGCACTCCCCTTTCAGCATGCGGGCGGCGCGGATCGCCGGGCACGCGCGAGACTGGAGGCATGTGCCGCAGCATCAAGACCCTTCGCCCACCCGTGCTCCCCGAAGAGGCCACCGAGGACGAGATCAGGGCCGCCGCCCTGCAGTACGTCCGCAAGGTCTCCGGCTTCCGGGCTCCGGCCGCCCACAACCGTGAGGTTTTCGAACACGCCGTCGACGTCATCGCGGCGGCCACGGCGGAACTGCTGGCCGGTATCGAGGTGCGAGGCGGGGGCGGCAGTACGACGACAGCCCGGCACGCGTCCTGAGACGCGCGCCGGGCTGTGAGGTCACTGGCTGAGCCTCCAGGCCACCGAACCTCTAGCTGACCGTCCACTTCTGGTTGTCGCCCGTGCCGCATGCCCACAGCACCATCTGTGTGCCGTTGGCCGTGGCCGCGCCGTACGCGTCCAGGCAGAGGCCCGCGTTGACGTTCGTGATCGTGCCGTCGGTGTTGACGTTCCACTTCTGGTTGTTGCCGCCGTGGCAGTCCCAGATGACGACCTTCGTACCGTTGGTCTTGCCGCTGTCGTAGGCGTCCAGGCACTTGTTGCCGTACACCACGAGTTCCTTGCGGGAGGTGTACGTCCAGGCCTGGTTGGAGCCGCCGTTGCAGTCCCACAGCTCGGCCTGGGTGCCGTTGGTGATCGTGCTGTTGAACAGGTCCAGGCAGCGCCCGGACTGCTTGCCGACGATCAGGTTGCCGTTCGTGCCGGGGACCGGCTGGACGGTCAGTGTGCCCAAGGCCGGGCCGTTGGTGACCGCCAGCGTGTTGGTGGCTCCCTTGGAGAGGGCGACCTGGACGGAGATCGTGCCCGGGGTCGAGCCGGTCGGCGGGAACGACACCGTGGTGGCCGTCTGGCCGTTGACCTTGAGGGTCGCCGTGCGGGCGGTGCTCGTGTTGTTCGTGTACGTGAAGTCGGCGACCGCGACACCCGTGTTCGCCGCACTCACGCCGGTGTAACTGGCGGACGAGTCGGGCTCGTACGCGCTGCTCGCCGCCTCCGTGCCGCCGGTGATCGAGAGCAGGACCGAGCCGCCGGCCGGGACGCTGGTGGTGTAACCGGTGGCGTACGAGCCGATGTTCGTGCGGCTCCACAGGTCACGGACGGTCGCGGACGCGCTCGTCAGGCCGAGGTCGGCCCAGCGGACGGTGATGTTCTGGGCGGAGGAGGTGCGGTTGAGGAGCACGGCGGCACGCTTGCCGGTGCCGGACAGCACCTTGCCGTACACCTGCGCGCCCGTGGTGTCCTCGGCGACCTTGACGCCCTGGAGGCCGCGCGGGTCCTGGTCCACGGCGACGACCTCGGGGTTCTTGAGGATCGCGGCGGACTCGGCGGTCATCGTCGAGAGGTTGTTGCCGGCCAGCAGCGGGGCGCCGGAGATGGCCCACAGGGCCATGTGGGTGCGGTTCTGGGCGGCGGTGAGGCCGGTCATGCCGACCATCAGCATGTCCGGGTCGTTGTAGTAGCCGGTGTGCTGGGCGGTGGGGTGCAGGCCCTGGTCGTAGTTGGACAGCATGTTCGACATCGAGGGGTTGTTGCCCCAGAAGATGATGTCGGTGCTGGTCCGGAACATGGGGGCGAGACCCGGGGCCCAGTTCCAGGTGTTCTGGTAGCCCCAGTTGCAGATGGAGAGGGTGAGCGGGCGCCCGGTGGTGGCGGAGGCGGTCGCCACCGCGTCGCTGATCGACTTGTACGTCGTCGCCGCGTCGAGGCCTTCGACGTCACCGCCGCACCAGTCGACCTTGACGAAGTCGAAGCCCCACGTGGAGAACTGGAGCATGTCCTGGGCGTAGTGGCCCTCGCTGCCGCTGCCCGGGGCGGCGGGGCGGCCGGTCGGGAAGTAGTAGCCGCAGCCGTCCTTGCCCGCGTCGGTGTAGATCCCGGCCTTGAGGCCCTTGCTGTGGATGTAGTCGGCGATGGCCTTCATGCCGCCGGGCCACTCGGACTCGTCGACCGTGATGTTGCCGGCACTGTCCCGGGTGCCCTGCCACCAGCCCTCGTCGATGTTGATGTACTTGTAGCCGGCCTCGGGCAGCCCGGAGGCGACGAACGCGTCGACCTGGCCCTTGATCACGCTGTAGTCGATGACCGCCGCGAAGCTGTTCCAGGAGGCCCAGCCCATGGGGGCGGTGGGGACCGGTATCTGGCGTGTGGAGGCGGCGACGGGGGCGGCGCTGTCGAGGGCGGTGGCTTCATCGGCCTGCGGCTGGGCGAAGAGGAGGGCGGCGGTTGCCGCTGTCGCGAGCGCGAGGGCGCGGATGGCGGTGCGTCTGAAGAGGGACGAGCGCGGCGGGGGATACATGCGGCTCCTTTCCGGGGCGCGACGGTGCGACTCCCGGAGCTTTGGTCGATATTTCGAACCGCGATCGGCGAACCGAACGAGGGGGCGCGCTGAAATTAGAGCCACGGGAGGGTTAAGTCAACGGGTGTGGCAGGAGTGGGGTTCCCAACCGGGGGATTTCGGGCGGGGGTTGGGGCGCCTATGAGCGCGCGGGTGCTGCTGTATGGCGGGTGCGGCGGCGTTGTGGCTTGTCGTGCTCCGCGGCGGAGCCGCAAAATGACACAGCCCCGCGCCCCGGTCGGGCGCGTCTTCTCGGCGCCCGACAACAGGTGTCCTTGAACACGGCACCGCCTACAGGGGTGCGCCCGTCACCCTCGGCCGGCGCATCAGGAAGGCCGCGCCCGCGCCCGCGCCGAAGAGGGCGGCCACGGACACGCCTGTCGCGAGCCAGGTCGCGCCCAGCCACTGGCCGCCGAAGTAGCCGAGGGCGACGCTGTACGCGGCCCAGGCCAGCCCGGCCACGATGGACCAGGGGAGGAACTCGCCGACCCGGCGGTGGGCGGCGCCCGCGCCGAGGGAGACGACCGAGCGGCCCGCCGGGGCGAAGCGGGCGACGACGACCAGGATGCCGCCGCTGTGCGCGAGGGCCTGGCCGAGACGTTCCTGCGCACTGGTCAGGCGCCGGGAGCGGGCGATCGCGCGGTCCAGGCGGGCCCCGCCGTGCCAGGCCAGCCGGTACGCCACCAGGTCGCCGAGGACCGACGCCGTGGCCGCGCACAGGGTGAGCGCGAGGATGTCGGGGACCTCCTGCGGCACCTGCCCGGTGGCCGCGCCCGAACCGGCGGCGGCCGCCGTGGCGGCCGTGATGACCAGGACACCGCTCGGCAGTACCGGCACCAGGACGTCGAACAGGACGGACACACCCACCAGGGCGTAGATCCACGGGGTTCCGGTCAGGGACCCCACACTCTCAAGCACCGCAGACTCCCCGAAACTCCCCCGTCGGCCCGATCCGTGCCGCTACCTCGCGGGGGAGCGGCGGGCGGCCTGTGACAGCCATACAGCGTACGCGGCGGGTCTGACAGGAGATCCACGGGGGGCGCATGTGTTCGGCACACGATGTTCACCCTGACGCACGCCGGTGCCCATCCCCGGGATGCGGGGATGGGCACCGGCGTGCGAACGAGCGATGGATCGGATGGACCGGATGGATCAGGCTGCTACCGGGGTCTTCTCCCGTGACCCCTTCGTCGCGCCCGACGAGCGCTTCGCGAGGAACCGGTCCAGGCCGAAGGCGCCGGAACCGGTGAAGATGAGCAGGAAGAAGGCCCAGCAGAAGGCGGCGGCCAGTTCGCCCTGGTTCTGGATCGGCATGAGAGCGCTCGGCTGGTGGACGTCGAAGTACGCGTACGCCATCGCGCCCGAGGCGATGAACGAGGCGGCACGGGTGCCGAGGCCCAGCAGGACCAGGGTGCCGCCGACCAGCTCGATGACGGCCGCGTACCAGCCGGGCCAGGTGCCGGCCGCGACGGTCTCCTCGCCGCCGAGGACGCCGAAGAGCGACCGGGCGCCATGGCAGGCGAAGAGCAGGCCGACCACGATCCGGAAGAGGCCGATGGCGTAGGGCTGAGCGTTGTTGAGGCGAGCGGACATGTGGGGGATGTCTCCTTCGGTCGGGACCGTTCCGTCCGAAAGGTTTCGAGACCTGAGGGCGGATCGGTCCGGGGGCGGAACCGAGCGGGTAATCCACCGTAGGGGGGCCTGATCAATGCTTACAAGTTCAACATTTGGCCACTGCTTTGCCTCTTGACGGACCTCCGCCCGCCCTTCCGATTCGCCGGTCTCCGCACGTGGGGAGCGTCGGTGGGGTCATCCGCAGTACCGCCCGCGCCATCGCATCCGCGTCCGAAAGTATGACCGAATCCACACCGGGGCGGGCCCCGGCCGCCGTCACCCAGTGCACGCCCTCCGTGGGCACTCCGAACGCCAACCTCCTTGCATGTGAACGTCCTTGACGGTTCATCAGGAAATAAGGACGCGGTGTCACGTCCAGTCCGCCGGTTTCGTGGCCGTCGCTCACATGAGGCCTCGCCCCGCCGGTGCTCAGCAGTCGGGCGAGGAGTGGGTCGGCCGTGCGGCGGAGGTCGGCCTCCGGCAGCCGTGCTTCCACGAGCGAGGTCACGCGTACGGCCGAGCCCGGCACGTCGGGGGAGTGTGCCACCCAGGCCCCGTCCTCGGCCCGTACGTCGAGCCGGGGCCCGAGTATCTCCACCACGCCCGCCGTCACCAGCGCCGCCAGCTCCTCGACGCGCCGACGGGGCGGTCCGATGGACAGGAAGGCGTTGAGCGGGGTGTACCAGCGGTCCAGGTGGTCCCGGCGCGAGTCGCCCGCCAGCCCGCCGTGGTCGACGATCAGCCTCAACTCGTTGCGCAGGTCGCGCAGTACGTCCTGGGCCGCCTTCACGGGCCCGTCGACATTGCCCGACGCGGCCTGGGCGACGTCCTCGTGGAGATGGGCGAGCAGCCAGCTCCGCCAGGCGGCGGTATCGGGAAAGACCTGTCCGGCGTACGGCCGTGACATCCGCTCCCAGGACCAGCGCTCACCCTCCGGTACGCCGAACTCGTCCAGTACGGCCGCCTCTTGGGGGTCGCGGTGCGGGGTGCCGAGGAAGCGGTCCCGGAAGCCGTCGAGCGGGCGGTCCGTCAACTCCCGTGTGCGCAGCAGGGTTTCGTAGTAGACCGTCTCGACCTCCTTCGCCACCAGCGGCCATATCTCCCCGCGGAAGTCGGGTGCCTCGCCGGAGTCGGCGCGTTTGCGGAAGCGGGCGATCACCTCGTCGGTGAGGACGAGCGGGGTGTGCCTGCCGTACGGCCCCTTCGTGTTGTCGCCGCGTGCCTGGTAGGGGATGCCGCGCCGCGAACCCGCGTAGAGCCGCGGCTCACGCCCGGAGGGCAGATAACGCAGCCCGCCCGCGCCGGAGTTGGGCGTGTCGCGAACGAAACGGCCGCCGCGGCCCGTCGTCAGCAGGGTCAGATGGTCGAAGAAGTTGAGGCCGAGGCCGCGCAGCAGGACCGGTTCGCCGGCGGCGAGCGGTGAGAGGTCGACGTCGGCCGGGTTGGCGGGCGGTATGTGGCACAGGCCGCGGTGCAGGGCGTACGAGGCGAGGCGGCGCTGTTCGTCGTCGGGGACGAGGGGGAGGTGGCCCTGGGCCAGGACGACGGCGGTCAGAGCGGTCAGGGTGCGGCCGTCCGCGAGGGTGAGGGTCTGGCTGCCGTCGGGGGCGTCGTCGAGGCGGGTCGCGCGGGCCCGGTGCGTCCGGACGCGCACGGCGGGCGGCGCCTCGCGCACGACCTTGGAGAACACCCACTCCAGGTAGCGGCCGTAGTGGGCGCGGGTCGGATAGTCGTCCGGACCCAACTCGCCTGTCACACCAGGTGAGTCGCGCGCCCACTCGTACAGGCTCGGGCCCGGCCGGACCGGGCCGGAGCAGTCCACGCTGTCGTCGGTGAAGAGGGTCACCTGGGAGGCCACGGTGTTCATCAGCAGCCGGGGCGACTGCGAGGTGCGCCAGACCTGGCCGGCGCCCGGCGGTGCCGGGTCGACGACGTGGACGGTCAACCGGGCCCCGCGCGGCAGGAGTTCGGGAGCGGAGGCGCACAGGCGTTCCAGCACGCTGGTGCCGCGCGGCCCTGCACCGACCAGGGCGACGGACATGACGAGGGGGCCGGACGCGGTCCCTGAGGCGGACCCCGAGCCGGTCCCTGAGGCGGTCCTGGACGGCTCGGCGGGTGCTGGAGACATCGTGGGGAACTCCCGTGCGTGTGGGGCGCGTTGGCAGCGAACCGTCAAACGGAAGCAGACGGTCCGCCTCATCATGCCGTCGGCGACCACACGAACCGAGCACCGGGGACCGGGCTCGCCGCCGGTGTGGGATCCCTCACCCGCTCAGCTTCGACTCCATGACGGTCTCCAGCCGGGCGCTGTCCTTCTGCCCCTGCGTCCGCTCCAGCCGCAGCCGGGCCGAACGGCCGTGCAGGGTCAGGGTCATCAGCATGTTGCCGAACCAGGGGCCGCCGCCCGTCTTGCGCCAGGTGACCGGTGGACGCGGGACCCTGCCGTGCCGGGCCAGGCGCCGGCCCAGGGCGCGGCCCAGACCGCTCCAGCCCAGGCGGAAGCCGACCTTGATGTAGCGGGGGATGGCGTTGTGGACCGGGGAGCAGGTCAGCTGGAGGACGCGGGCGTCCGGGCGGGCCGCTTCGGGCCAGGTGGCCTCGGCCGCGTACGCGTGGTGGACGTCCCCCGACAGGACCAGCACCGTCGCCGGGGCCTCGGGACCCGAGCCGGCCTCCGCGATCAGGTCGGCCAGGGCGGTGAACGAGCTGTTGAAGGCCGCCCAGTGTTCGAGGTCGGCCCCGCGACGCAGCTTCTCCCCGAACCGGGCCCAGCGCGCGCCCCGTTCGCCCCTGCACAGAGCCTCGTCCCACGCCTCGGCGTCGTGCACCAGATGAGGCAGCAGCCAGGGGAGCGAGGTGCCGATGAGGAGGTGGTCGTAGGAGCCGGGATCGGCCAGTGCCTGTTCCCGCACCCAGGCCTCCTCACCCGGGTCCAGCATCGCGCGCTCGTCCTCGTCGAGGACCCGGGCCGCCCTGCTGTCCACCATCAGCAGCCGTACGCGGCCGAAGTCGCGCCGGTAGCTCCAACGGACCGAGGCCGGGTCGGCGTCCGCCCGGGAGGCGAAGGCGCGCACGGCGTCCGTACCGTCGGCACTCTCGCGCACGGCCGCGTACAGCGGGTCGGTGGCCAGCTCGTCCGGGGCGAGGTTGCCCAGGTGCTGGTGCACCCAGTACGACATCAGGCCGCTCAGCAGCCGTTCGCGCCACCAGGGGGTCTCCCGCATGTCGGCCAGCCAGGCGGCGCTGGTGTTCCAGTCGTCGATGACGTCGTGGTCGTCGAAGATCATGCAGCTGGGGACGGTGGAGAGGAGCCAGCGGACCTCGGGGTCCAGCCAGGACTCGTAGTAGAGGTGGGTGTACTCCTCGTAGTCCGCGACCTCGGCGCCCGGCGGCTCGGACAGGTCGCGGCGGGCGGCCAGCCAGTCGCGGGTCGCGTCGGACACCTCGTCGGCGTACACCTGGTCGCCCAGCAGGAGGAGGACGTCCGGGCGTTCGGCCGTGGGGTCGGCCGCGATACGCGCCGCCAGGGTGTCCAGGGCGTCCGCGCCCACCGGGTCCTTGTCGTCGGCGGCCGGTGCCGCCCAGCGGCAGGACCCGAAGGCGACCCGGAACGCGTCGTCGCTCCCTCCTTCGCCCGCTGTCTCCTCGGGGGTGCGGATGACGGAGGGCGGGAAGGGCGAGTCGGGCAGCGGCCACACGCGGACGCCGTCCAGCAGTACCTCGTAGGGAGTTGTCGTGCCCGGGGTGAGGCCGGTCACCGGGATCAGCGCGTAGTGGTGCCCGGCGACCTGGAAGGTGCGGGTCTCACCGCCGACGCCGTCCGCGCAGCGCGCCTCGGCGACGCAGGGACGGTTCGCCTCGACCCAGACGGTCGCGGACGAACTGTCGGCGTACCTCAGCAGTGGTCCCAGGCGAAGTTTCGCCACGTGATCTCCCGGCCCTTTCCATTTCCATGGTCGGGCGTGCCTGTTCGGCTCGCCATCCGACGTCGCCCCGTACGGTACGGAACGACGACGGAGGGCGGGGAGGTTCCGTGCATGGCGCAGTCAGTCAGCAGCCGCTGAGTACCGAGCTCAGCTTGGTCTTCTCGGCGGAGTCGACCGAGAGGTCGTAGTAGTACTTCACCTGGACCCAGGCGCGGACGTACGTGCAGGCGTACGAGGCGACCGGGGGCATCCACTCGGCCGGGTCCTGGTCGCTCTTCTGCTGGTTCACGTTGTCCGTGACGGCGATGAGCTGGGGCCGGGTGAGGTCGTTGGCGAACGCCTGGCGCTGGGCGGTGGTCCAGGCGTCGGCGCCCGAGTCCCAGGCCTCGGCGAGCGGGACGAGGTGGTCGATGTCGAGGTCGGAGGCCGCGGTCCAGGTGGCGCCGTCGTAGACGGAGTACCAGCTGCCGCTGGTGGCGGCGCAGGCGGAGCTGGTGACGACGTTCGTACCGTCCCGCTTCAGGACCGTCTCGCGGGTGTTGCAGGTGCCGGAGATGGTGATCCAGTGCGGGAACAGGTCACGGTCGTAGCCGGTGCGGTCCTCCGTCGCCACGGTGAGCGAGGCGAGGTAGGTACGGGCGGTGGCGGCGCTGACCGGGGTGGGGAGAGCGGCGGAGGCGGTCGGACCATTGAAAAGTCCGACCGAGGCTATGAGCCCGGTGAGCGCCGCGAGTATGCTGAGCCGTCGACGCGCGTAGAACTTCGGCATGCGAACTCCCTCGGGGGATGGGGGTGTTGAGCGCGGGCGAGTGAATCGTCGCGTCGCTTGATTGCCGTGAGATGTGCGATCGGTAAGAAGTTAGTGACGTGGGCATGACATAACAACCCTCTGGGGTCGGTTATCGTGGACGGTGCAGAAGGGGAGTAGCTCTTCGCCGGACCGTCGACATACTGCTCAGCTCGTCTGAGCCGGCGCCCGGAGGCAGGTTCCGCACAGTCTGTGCGGGCCGGCCAGCGAGACCTTCGGCAGAGCAGCAATACGTGTTTACGTGTCACGTGTGCTGCCGTGCCGAGGTGTCGCAGCGCGGTGAGCGTGCAGTCGTCGCACTCTCGGTGGGGCAGCCCCTACCGATTGAGGAACCTTGATCAGCTTCAGTGTCATGGCGCTCGTCTTCGGCGTCGTCTTCCTGGCCGAACTCCCGGACAAGACCGCCCTCGCCGGGCTCGTCCTCGGCACCCGCTACCGGGCCTCGTACGTCTTCGCGGGCGTCGCCGCCGCCTTCGCCGTCCATGTCGCGCTGGCCGTCGCGGCGGGCAGTGTCCTCACGCTGCTGCCGCAGCAGATCGTGCACGCGCTGACCGGTGTGCTGTTCCTCGGTGGCGCAGCCGTGCTGCTGATGAAGAAGGACGAGGGCGAGGGGGAGGTCCCGCGCCCCGAGGACCAGTCCTTCTGGAAGGTCGCGGGGACCGGCTTCATGCTCATCCTCGTCGCCGAGTTCGGCGATCTCACGCAGATCATGACGGCCAACCTCGCGGCCCGCTACGACGATCCGCTCTCGGTCGGTCTGGGTGCGGTGCTCGCGCTGTGGGCGGTGGCCGGGCTCGGGATCGTGGGCGGTCGTGCGCTGATGAAGCGGGTGCCGCTGGATCTGATCACCAAGGTCGCGGCCGTGCTGATGCTGGGGCTCGGGGTGTGGAGTCTTTGGGAGGCGGTGGCCGGGTAGGCGGGGACCGGGCGCCCCGCTGGGGCGCCCCGGAGGTGACCGGTCGGTGAACGATTGCCTCAGACGGTAGCGGGCGGCACGGTTTCTTTTGTACCGTGTAGGAACAAAGTGGCTCCCGCCCGTTTTCCCTGACCGGCGGGCGGGGCCGCCTTGGTCCCGTACCTGTTCCTTGGAGCCCTGCCGATGACGGCCACCACCGTGCTCACCGCCCGCGCCCTCCTCCTCGACATGGACGGCACCCTCGTCAACTCGGACGCCGTCGTCGAGCGCATCTGGCGCCGCTGGGCGGACCGGCACGGGCTGGAGGGCGACGAGGTGATGAAGGTGGTGCACGGACGGCAGGGCTATGCCTCCATGGCGGTGCTGCTGCCCGACCGGCCGATGAAGCAGAACCACGCGGACAACGCGCGGATGCTCGCGGAGGAGACGGCCGACCTGGAAGGTGTGGTCGCGATCCCGGGAGCGCCCGAGTTTCTCGCCTCCCTGCGCGGGCTCCCGCATGCGCTGGTGACCTCCGCGGATGTGGGTCTGTCGACCGCGCGGATGGCCGCGGCGGGGCTGGGTCTGCCCGATGTCCGCATCACCGCGGAGTCGGTCGGGGCGAGCAAACCGGATCCCGAGGGGTTCCTGAAGGGCGCGGCCGAGCTGGGGGTCGACCCCGCGGAGTGTGTCGTCTTCGAGGACTCCGGGGCGGGCATCTCGGCGGGCCGTGCGGCGGGGATGCGTGTGGTGGGGGTCGGGCCGCGGGCCCACCGTCACCGGCCGGATGTGGTGGTGCCGGATCTGGTGGGGGTACGGGTCGAGCGCGTGGGGGACGGGGAACTGCGGGTGAGTTTCGGGGTGGGCGGGGTTTGATCCCGGGGGAGTGACTCCGGTCAGGCGGCACCTCTTGAGCGCCGGCCCGCACCTTCGGCCCGTCCGGCGTTTGAGGACGAGGCCCTTTCAGGGCCGATGCGGGGGTCTGGGGGCGCAGCCCCCAGTCGCGTCCAGGCCGACGCCGGTGCCACCCGCCAAGCCTGCGCAGCTCTACGCAGCCCTACGGTTCTGTCGTCTCCGTCTCCAGCCGTTCGCGCGTGGTGCGGTCGTACACGCCGGGTTCGTCCGGGGTGAGGCCCCGCGTCGTCTGGTACGTGGTCACCGCGGTCTCGACGTTGTCGTCGTAGACGCCGTCGGTGTCGTTGAGGTAGATGGCCAACTGGCGCAGCCGCAGCTGTAGTTCGAGGACCTCGTCGCCGCGGTCGCCGGGGCGCAGGACAGGGGCGGTGTCCTTGTCCTCGCCGCCGGGGGCCGGGGTGATCGTGCCGGTGGCCTGGGCGGTCGTCGGTGCCTGGGTCGGGGTGGCCGACCTGGACGGGGTCGCGGAGGGGGCCGTCGGTGTGGGGGAGAAGGTCGGGGTCGCGCTGCGGGACGGGACGGGGGTGGGTGACGGCGACACCGACGGCGTAGGAATGTCGGACGGGGTCGGGGACGCCGCGCTGGTCGTCGCCGCCGGCACGCTCTCCCGGACGTCCTGGGCGGCCGTGTCGTTCCGGTCCGGTTTGTCGTACGTGAACACTCCGCCCACGAGTCCGCCCGCCGCCAGTAAGACGACGACCGCTCCGGCGGCGCCGAGGAGAAGGACCCGGGGGCGGCGGCCCGGAACGCCCGGCTGCTCGTCCTCGGCGGAGAGAGCGGGCTGGGCGGGCTGGAAGGACTGGGCGGGGCTGTCCGAGGGGTGTCGTACGGCCGGAATCGCCGCGGTCGCGGCCTCCTCCGTCCCCCAGCCGGTCTCCTGGACCGCCGGCATCGGCATCGTGACCTCGGCCGCCCGGTCGGGGGGCAGGTGCTCGGACGACGCGGGCGGTGCGGGTGATTCCGGAGTCAGTTCCACGTACGGGCGTATGCGCAGGGGGTCGAAGTCCTCCGCCGCCGCGGCCTCCGCCGTGCGTGCTTCGAGGTGGGCGTCGGCGGCGCGTTCGGCGCAGGCGCAGGAGGGCGTGTTGTCGGCCCCCCGGGGCGCGCCGCACTCCGGACACACATGCCCCTTCGGATCGTTCACTGCGCGTCGATTCCTTCCGCGTACGAACCCCCGTACGAATCTCAGAGGTTATCCAAAGCCTCTTCACACCTTCTCCCGGCGACCCCCGGAATCCGGGCTTCCAGCGAATCCCGTGAGGATTCGACAGGCCATAACCGGTCACACCGACCACGATGGGGATGTCGCAAGAGTCACAGGAGGACTTCATGGCCGGGGAAGCACGCGGTAGGACGGGGGATGTCGCGGACGAGCGACCGGCGACTCCTGGGCCCGAACACGTGCCCGGGAACGTGCTCGTCTCCATCGGTGCCCTGTTGCTCGGGATGCTGCTCGCCGCCCTCGACCAGACCATCGTGTCGACCGCGCTGCCGACCATCGTCAGCGATCTCGGCGGAATGGATCACCTGTCGTGGGTGGTCACCGCCTATCTGCTCGCGTCGACCGCCGCGACCCCCCTCTGGGGGAAACTCGGCGACCAGTACGGCCGGAAACGGCTGTTCCAGGCCGCGATCGTGATCTTCCTGATCGGCTCCGCCCTGTGCGGCATGGCGCAGAACATGCCCCAGCTGATCGGTTTCCGGGCGTTGCAGGGGCTCGGCGGCGGCGGACTGATGGTGCTGTCGATGGCGATCGTGGGGGATCTGGTGCCGCCGCGCGAACGAGGCCGCTACCAGGGCCTGTTCGGTGCCGTCTTCGGGGCGACCAGTGTGCTCGGCCCGCTGCTCGGCGGGCTCTTCACCGAACACCTCAGCTGGCGCTGGGTGTTCTACGTCAACCTTCCCGTGGGCGTCGTCGCCCTCGCCGTCATCGCGACCGTCCTGCGCATCCCGCGCCGGTCCGCACGGCACGTCATCGACTACCTGGGCACCCTGCTCATCGCCTCCGTCGCGACCTGTCTGATCCTCGTCACCTCCCTCGGCGCCTCCTGGGGCTGGGGCTCGGCGCGGATCGTGGGCCTCGCTGTGCTGGGGGTCGTCCTCACCTTCGCCTTCGTCGCCGTCGAGCGACGGGCGGCCGAACCCGTCCTCCCGCTGAAACTCTTCCGGCTGCGGACCTTCACCCTCACCGCCGTCATCAGCTTCATCGTCGGCTTCGCCATGTTCGGCGCGATGACCTACCTGCCGACGTTCCTCCAGGTCGTCCAGGGCGTCTCGCCGACCATGTCGGGTGTGCACATGCTGCCGATGGTGTTCGGCCTGCTCCTCGCCTCCACCGTCTCCGGCCAGATCGTCAGCCGCACGGGCCGCTGGAAGGTGTTCCCCATCGCGGGCACCGGCGTCACCGCCCTCGGCCTCCTGCTGCTCCACCGGCTCGACGAGCACAGCTCAACCGCCGAGATGAGCGCCTGCTTCCTCGTCTTCGGCCTGGGCCTCGGCCTGGTCATGCAGGTCCTGGTGCTGATCGTGCAGAACGCGGTCTCGTACGAGGATCTGGGCGTCGCCACCTCCGGCGCCACCTTCTTCCGCTCCATCGGCGCCTCCTTCGGCGTGGCCGTCTTCGGTACGGTCTTCGCCGGCCGCCTCGGCGACAAGCTCACGGACGCCTTCCGGGGCGTACGACTGCCCGCCGGGATCTCGGCGGACGCGCTGGAGTCCGACCCGCGCGGCATCGCCGCCCTCCCCGAGGCGCTGCGCCCGCCCGCGCTGCACGCCTACGCGTCCGCCATCACCGACGTCTTCCTGTACGCCGCTCCCGTCGCCGTTCTCGGCTTCGTCCTCGCCTGGTTCCTGCGCGAGGACAAGCTGCGCGGCTCGGTGACCGCGCCCGACGTCACGGAGACCCTGGCCAGCAACCCGGTCCAGCGGTCGTCGTACGACGAGGTGTGCCGTGCGCTGTCCGTGCTCGGCACCAGGGAGGGGCGCCGCGAGATCTACCGGACGATCACCGCACGGGCCGGCCTCGACCTGTACCCGGCGGCGAGCTGGCTGCTGCTGCGCATCCGGCGGTACGGGTGGGCGGAGCCCGCGGTGCTGGCCGAGCGCAGCCTCGTACCGCCGGCCGTGATCATCAAGGCCGCCCGGCAGATCGAGGAGCGCCGGCTCGTCGTACGCGAGGGCCTCGACATGAGCCTCACCGCCGAGGGCCACTCGGCCGCCGAACTGCTGGCACAGGCCCGTGAGGAGTCCCTGGCCGAGCTGCTGGGCGACTGGTGGGGCCCGGACCGGCCCACCGACCTGGTGCAGCTGGTGAAGCTGCTGAACGAGGAGCTGTGCGGCTCGGACGCGGAACAGCCGCACAACGGGTCGGTGGACAGGCTCAGTTGAGGTACTACCGCCGCTCCTGATCGTCGTCCAGGCTCTTGCGGAACCAGTGTTCGGCGTACGGGTTGTCGTTGTAGGGCGCGGTCTCCGAGTAGCCCAGGCGTGTGTACAGGGCGCGTGCCTCGACCAGGTCGGAGCGGGTGTCGAGGACCAACTCCCGGGCACCGAGGGCCCGCGCCGCGTTCTCCGCCGCGGCCACGAGACGCGCGGCGCCGCCCTTGCCCCGCATCTCCTCGCGCAGGAAGACCCGCTTCAGCTCACCGGTCGTCGCGTCGAGAAGCCGTACCCCCGCGCTGCCGGCCGGCTCACCGTCGTACCGGGCGACGAGCAACTGCCCGCCCGGCGGCGCCAGTTCGGCACCCGAGTCGGCAGCGACCCCGCGCTCCAGCTCGCCGGGCTCCGTACGCCGGCCCTGGTGCAGGAGGTACCAGCGGTCGCTGACCTCCGTGTAGTACGTCCGCCAGAGCGCGGCGGCGACAGGGGAGTCGAAGGGTTCCGGGGCGATGGTCCAGGTCATGACCCGCATTCTCGGGAACAGCCCCGGCGGGTGCGCAACCGAATATGCGTGACCGGCGAGTCCGGCCCCCGGCTGTTTGGGGAGCGGCATCCGGGCAACCCGGGACTTTGACCGCCCTGTTCGGACCGTCGGTCGGGCCGGTCGAGAAGTCGGTCGAGAGATCCGGAAGGCGTTCATGTCCACAGGAGTGCTCATCGTTCTGATCGTGATCATTGTCGCGGCCGTCGTCATAGGCGCGGTCGCCCTGAACCGGCGGGCCGGCGGCGCGCACGGTCCGCACAACCTGAAACGGCGCTTCGGACCCGAGTACGACCGGGTCGTCTCCCGTCACGACGGAGACACCAAGGCGGCCGACCACGAACTCGCCGAGCGTGTCCAGCGCCATGGTGACCTGCGGGAACACCCGCTGGATCCCGCCGAGCGCGAACGCTTCACGGCGCGCTGGGCGGCTGCCCAGGAACAGTTCGTCGAGTCGCCGCAGCAGGCGGTCGCCGAAGCCGATCAGCTCCTCGGCGAGCTGGCCGGTGTCCGTGGCTTCCCCAAGGGCGGCGAGTACGAGGAGCAGTTCGCGGCGCTCTCGGTCCACCACGCCGAGCATGTGCACGGCTACCGGCGAGTGCACAGCGCGGCCCACGACGAGCGGGCCGACACGGAGGAGATGCGCACGGCGATGATCGAGGCCCGCGCCTTCTTCGACGACCTGGTCGACGAACGGGAGCGGCCCCGGCCGAAGTCGAAGTCGCGACTCAACAAGCTTCAGCTGAAGGGAAGTTGACGGATATGACGGACAACGGCAACCGGGACGCGGCGAAGCCGGACACCGAGAGGCTGGATCCGGAGAAGTCGGCCGCGGAGAGGTCGGCCGCCGAGAAGCAGGCCGCCGAGCGGGCGACCGGCGACCGGTCGGGAGTCGACAGGTCGGGCACCGGGAGCGCGACCGGCGGGAGGCAGACCGGCGAACGGTCGGCCGCCGAGAGGTCGGGCACCACGAGTGCGACCGGGGAATGGCCGGCCGGCGAGCGGTCCGCCGCCGAGAAGTCGGCCGGTGGAAGGCTGACCGGCGAGCGGGCTGGCCGCGAGGGGTTGGCCGCCGACAGGCAGGCAGGCGAACGGTCGGCCGCCGACAGGTCCGACGCCAGGAAGTCGGCCGGTGAACGGTCGGCCGCGGAGAGGTCGGTCACCGAGAGGTCGGCCACCGAACGGTCGGACGACAGGAAGTCGGTCGATGGTGCCGCGATACGGCCGCCCGGCTCCGCGCCCGCTCCCACCCGTTCCCACGAAGCCCGGTCGTCCCACGGGACCGCGCTGCTCGCGCAGGACGAGCGGGACAAGCTCACACTGCGGCTCCAGCACGCCGTCACCGGGTTCGTGGACGGCCCCCAGGAGTCCGTGGAGGAGGCCGACCGGGTACTGGAGGAGATCACCGAGCGCCTCGCGGAGGCGGTGGCGCGCAGCCGCCGTACCGTCCGCGCGACCCTGCAGTCCACCGGTGCCAACGACACCGGCGGCGACACCGAGCGGCTCCGTCTCGCCATGCGGGACTACCGCGAACTGGCGGAACGGCTGCTGCACAGCTGAGCCCCCGCACACCGCTGCGGCCTGTGCACCGCCCGTCCAGTCGGCCTGCCCCGCCTAGCCCGCCCGCGCCTCCCGCCACTCCCGTACGACCTCGTCGACGTCGTACGGCTTGAGACCCAGCGGGGGGCCGGGCGGCGGCCTGAACATCATGTCGCGGATCTTGACGTTGATCTCCGTCACGATCCGGCGCACCGCCCCCTCGGAGGGGGCTTTGCGCGCTGCCGCGAGCGCGTCCTCCGCCTCCTTGCGCAGGGCCAGCGTCGGCGGCAGGACCGACAGCCCCTCGCGGGCCATCTTCTGCTTGATCCACCACAGTTCGTCGTACGGCGTGTCAGCACCGTCGGACAGCGGCTTGCCCGCACCGGGAAGCTCGGCGAACTCCCCGCGCGCCTCCGCCTCGCGGATCTGCCGGTCGACCCAGGACTCGAAACTCACACCGGGTGGTTTGCGTTCGGTCATGTGTCCATTGTGCCGGACCTGGCCCTACCCGACGATGGGGCGATTTATCATGCGGCGTCGTACGGCAACATGGCTGCCGTACAGGGACTGTTCAGCAACGACTGTTCCGCGCGGAGCGGTCGGGTCACCTCCGGTGACCGTTCAGAAGGAGCGCACGTGCTCGAACTCACCATGGCCACCGTCTCCGGGACGGACGCCGGCGCCACGGCCGGCATGCTCATGGCCGAGGCGCCCAGCGAACCGGGGGCCATCATGCGGGTGGGCCGGGACAAGGCGGTGTGCCGTCTCGTGACCCCCGACGACTGGCTGTTCGTCTCACGGGTCCACCTGGAGTTCCTGTGCGGCCCCGACAGCACCTGGCACCTCTCCTGGCTGCAGGGCTCCCAGTCCGACCCGTCCTCCGAAGTCCGGCTGGTGGTCGGCGAGTACGCCCAGACCGTGCCGTACGGAGGGAGCGTCCCGCTGCCCCGGGGCGGCTCCGGCGAGATCATCGTCCAGGACCGCACCGGGCCGCGCAGCGTCAACGTGGGCTTCTACCACGAGGGTTGATGCCCGGCGAGGATCTCTGGCTACGCCACGACCCTCGCCAGCGCGAAGCCGTCGTACCCCTTGCTGCCCACCGTCTGCACCGCCGTGCCGCTCAGCCTCGGGTGCTCGGCGATGAGTCGGAGCGCGGCGCGGGTGCCCCGGATGCCCGGGTCGGCGGAGTCCGCGTCGGTCACCGCGCCGCCGCGCACCACGTTGTCGACGATGATCAGGCTGCCCGTGGTGGTCAGCCGCAGGGCCCACTCCACGTAGTGAGGGTTGTTGGCCTTGTCGGCGTCGATGAAGACCAGGTCGAACGGCGCGGGGTTCTCGTCGGCCAGCTTGGGCAGCGTCTCCAGGGCGGGTCCCGTCCGCACCTCGGTGATGCCGTCGAGGCCGGCCCGGGCGAGGTTGCGCCGGGCGACGTCGGCGTGGGTCGCGTCGTACTCCAGGGTGATCAGCCTGCCGTCGGCCGGGAGCGCGCGGGCCAGCCAGATGGTGCTGTAGCCGCCGAGCGTGCCGATCTCCAGGATGCGGCGGGCGCCCTGGATCTGGGCGAGGAGCTGGAGCAGCTTGCCCTGGTTCGGGGCGACGTTGATGTGCGGCAGCCCCTCCGCGTCGCTGTCGCGCAGCGCCGCCTCCAGGGCCTCGTCGGCCGGGGCCAGGAGGCCGGTGAAGTAGTCGTCGACGTCTTCCCAGTGCTGGGACTCGCTCATGAGAGCCGTGCCTTCCGTTCGTGACCTTGGTGCGGTGTCTGCCGAGTCTTTCGTAGCCCTGCGGGTTGTGCCCCCTGTTATTTGTAGCCCTCACGGGCGATCACGTCGGTGATCCGCGCCCCGTCGATTTCGTAGACCGTCTCGCCGGCCCGGGGGTCGCGGGCGTGCAGGGTGTGGAACAGCGGGCCGTGCGGCGAGCCCAGGTCGACGAGTGTGGCCGAGGCCCCGCGCACCGCCCGTTCCGTGTCCGCCGGGCCGGTCAGGTCGATCCGGTTGACCACTCCCGGCGTCACCCACACCGGCACCGACTCCAGGTACCCCATGATCTGGAGGTGGAAGTGGCCGCACAGGATCAGCCGTACGTCGCTGTCCCGGACCGCGTCGGCCAGGTCCGCCGGGTTGCCCAGTCCCAGCGCCCGCTGGAGCGCGTTGTCGAGGGTGACCGGCGGATGGTGCAGGACGACCGTCGTGCCGTGCGGCGCTGGGGTACGCAACACCTCGCGCAGCCAGTCGAGTTGGGCGGTGCCGAGGTACCCGTACACCTTGCCCGGTACGAGCGAGTCGAGCGTGACGATCCGATGCCCGTCGACCACGCTCGAAGCAGCCAGCTCGCCGTCGGCAGAGGTGAGCCGGGTCTCGGCGCGGTCTTCGCCCGTCGGGTCCAGGTGTCCGCTGCCCAGCGCCTTCGCGAACGCGCCGCGCTCGTCGTGGTTGCCGGTGGTGCAGAACACCGGGATGCCGCGCTCCCGGGCGAACCCGCCCACGAGGTCCCGTACGACCGCGTACTCCTCGGGCGCCCCGCTGTCCGCGAGGTCCCCGCTGACGACGACGGCCCCGAGGCCCGTGAGATGGCGGACGTCGGCGAGTATCCGGCGCAGCGACTCGGTGGTGTCGACGCCGTGGCGGTTGGGTGCGCCGGCGTGATCGATGTGGGTGTCGGAGAGATGGAGGATCCGCATCCCGGCGACGCTACTCCGGGCCCCGACAGGCCGCGGTCGTCTCAGGTCCGAGATTGTTCGATCCAGCCTGGAAACGACCGGTTTCCGGCGCCCGTGCGGTCCGCGCCACGACCGAGCGACGGAAGCGGAATCCGGGCCGACTATCGTCGACCGGACAGAAGGCCGGACCAACGGCCGGGATCCCTCAGGTGAAGCGGGGGTTGCTCGCGTCTCACATCAGGGGCGGTGCGATCCACAGGGGATTCGTACAGGATGATACGTATGGGACAAATGGCTCCCATCGCGTGTATGGGACTTACCGGGCGGGAGGCCTGCGAGGCGTGGCGAACGCAGAGCACGGTGGTGGAGCGGGAGGTGCCTTCGGAACGGGTGCCTCCGGGACGGTGCAGGCACGGCTGAAAGTGGCCCGTGCGGCGCTCTGGCTCATGGTCGCCGTTCTCGCGGTCAGACAGGTGGCCGCCGTCCTCGGCACCCCGAAGGCCGACCGGCTGACCGACCTGGAGACCTGGGTCGGACCCGACGGCGTCCTGCATGTGAACGGCTCGCTCTACGACTCGACGCAGTTCACCGGCACACCCTTCGGCGGACTCGTCCTCAAGCCGCTCACCCGGGCCGCCGAACAGGCCCTCGGCTGGGGCTGGACCTTCGGCACGCTGCTGCTGGTCGTCGCGCTCGGTGTGGTCGCAGCCCGTGCCCTGCCGGCGCCCGTGAGCCGTCGCACCTCGCTGCTCGCCGCGCCCGTCGCGATCAGCCTGCTGATGCTGTCGCTGCCCGTGCGCAACACCCTCTACCTCGGCCAGACCAGCATCATCCCCGTACTGCTGGTCCTGCTCGGCTGCTTCGTCGCGCGCGAGGAACGGGCCGCCGGCGCCCTGATCGGCCTCGCCGCGGCCCTCCAGCCCACCGTGCTGCTGTTCGCGCCGCTGCTCTGGTTCACCGGCCGGCGCCGGGCCGCCGTCTCCGCCGGGATCACCTTCGCCGCCTGCACCGCGCTCGCCTGGGCCGCGATGGCGGACGACTCGTACACCTACTGGGTCCACCACATGGGCGGGGCCGGGCTCGGTGGCGCCGCCGACGACCTCGCCAACCAGTCCCTGCACGGCGCCCTGCTGCGGCTGGGCGTCGAGGGCCCCGTCGAGATCGCCCTGTTCCTGGTGCTCGGCGCCGGCGTCGCCGCCCTCGGCCTGCGCCGGGCCGTGCGCTACGCCCGGGACGGCCAGCTGCTGCTGGCCGTGGCGATCACCGGCTGCGCCGCGATCGCGGTCTCGCCGACCACCTGGCAGCACCAGCTGCTGTGGGTGCTGCTCGCGGTCGTCGGCCGGGTCGGCAAGCGCGCCTCCGACCGCTACATGTGGCCGGTCGCCGTCATCATCGTGATGACGCTGCCCGCCAAGATGGTCATCCCGAACATGGGCGCGCTCTACCCGGTCCGCGACAACATCGTGCTGCTGGCCGCGGTCGCCGCCGCCACCGTCGTACCGTTCCTGTCCCGGACCTCGGAGCACTACCGCTCACCGGTCCCGACGGACTTCGCGGCGCCGGTCCCCGCCCGCTTCGGGCGCGTCCCGCTCATGCCCTTCCTGCGCCGGGTGCTCACCCGCCCGAACCTGCTCCTGGAACTGCTGCTGATCCGGGTCACGTACGCCGCGTACCAGAAGGTCCGGCTGGCCGCGACCGGTGGCACGACCACGGGTGGCCGGTCCACCGCCGAGGCGCACGGCCACCAGATCCACGACATCGAGAAGTTCCTGCACATCGACATCGAGCACTGGGTCAACCACACGGTCGTGAAGATCGGCTGGATGCGGGACTTCTTCAACTTCTACTACACGTCGTTCCACTTCTTCGTGCCCCTGACGGTCCTCGGTGTCCTCTACTGGCGCCGCCCGGTCGACTACCGCTGGGCCCGGGCCTCCCTCGGCTTCGCCACGCTGCTCGCCCTCGTCGGCTTCTGGCTCTACCCGCTGGCCCCGCCGCGCCTGATGCCGGGCCTCGGCATCATCGACACCGTGCACGGCGTCCAGGACTTCTCCAAGCCGGACTACGGCACGCTCACGGCCCTCACCAACCAGTACGCGGCGATGCCCTCGCTGCACTTCGGGTGGTCGCTGTGGTGCGGGCTCGTCATCGCGATCGTTGCCCCGAAGTGGTGGATGAAGGCGCTGGGGATGCTGCATCCGTTCTTCACCGTCTCCGCGATCGTCGCGACCGGCAACCACTGGGTGCTGGACGCGGTGGGCGGGGCGGCGGTGGTCCTCGCCGGATTCGGACTGTCGTACGTGTTCATGGGCCCGCGTGCTCGTACGGTCGTGGCGGCGGCGGAGAGCGACGGCAGGCCGCGGCCTGCCTGGGCGGCGAAAAGCCGCACCTGACCGGTCACCGGTCACCGGGCCCGTCGCCGCGGCAGCACTCGGCCGGGCCCGCCCGGCGGGTTCAGTTCCCGCTCGGCACCCGGACCACCTGTCCGCCGACGAACCCCTTCGCGGTGTCCGGCGGTGCGGTCGGCGCCGCTGCCCGGAGCCGGTACTCGGTGGGCGGCACGCCGTAGGCGGTACGGAAGGCCCGGCTGAACTCGGCGGGGCGGCTCAGGCCCCAGCGGGCGGCGACGGTCTGCACGGGCATGGCGCGCAGGGCGGGGTCCGCCAGGTCGCGGCGGGCTCCTTCCAGCCGCTGGGCGCGGATCCAGGCCGCGACCGTCTCACCGCCGTTCTGCTGCTGGAAGAGGCGGTGCAGATAGCTGACGGAGATGTGGTGCGCGGCGGCGATCACGGGCGGGGTGAGGTCCGGGTCGTGGAGGTTCCGCCGGATGAAGGCCCGTATGTGCGCGGTGAGGGTGTGCTGCCGGGTTTCCGGGGTCAGGGCCGACTCGGTGTCGAGCTCCTGGGCGAACCAGGCCAGCAGCAGGTCGAGCGCCACGGTGCCCAGGCGCGGCACGTCGGACGGCTTGAGGGTGTCGGCCTGCCGCGCCACGCCGGTGAGGAAGCCGGAGAGCAGGGCGCCCACCCCCTCCTGCGCCGACAGCCGTCTGGCCAGCAGATCCGCGACCCGGTCCGGCGACACGGGTACCAGGGCCTTGGGGATCTCCACCCCCACGCCCCTGACCCCGGAATTGTCCTCCGGGGGCCCCACGTCGTACGGCCGTGAGGTGTCGACCACGTACAGGTCCTGTGGGCCGTGGGTGTCGGCCCGCCCGGCATGGTCGACCCCGAGGCCGCCGCCGAGCACCAGGGACACGTGGTAGAACTCCGGGTCCGACTGCCGCACCATCCGCGCGGTCCGCCTGAACCGCATCGGCCGGAACGCCCCCGGCCACACCGTCACCGGCCCCAGCTGCAACAGCCGCTGCTCCGCCCAGAAGTCGGCGGCGTAGTCGCTGCTCATGTCGCTGGGCGCGTGCGTCCGGCCGATCAACTCCCGCCAGTACTCGAACCGGTCCTCCGCCGCCACGTCCTCACTCCGGAACACCGTCCCGATCATTGTGCTCGCACCCCTGTCCTCATCCACCTCGCCCCTCCCCGTCGCAGACAACTGCGGCAGGGGCCCCGACAGGCTTCAATGTGCTCGCCCGAAAGCGTAGTTGAGAGCGTGTGCCGACGGACTAGGAGGCGGCTCGCAGCGCGGGCAGGGTCAGGTCCGGGCGGCGCGAGCGGGCCAGCAGCGCCAGGCAGACGGCCGGGTTGTCTCGGACGGGGCGGCGGGTGACCGCGGCGCCCATGGCGGCTGCCCGGCGCAGACGCTGGTCGTGGAGGAGGATGACGAAGCGGGTCAACGTCCGCTGTTCCTCCGGGAGTTCGGCGACGATCCGGGTGGCCTCGCGGAGCGTGGCATGGGCGGTCGCCGCCGTGGCGGAGAGCAGGGAGCGGACGCCGGGGAGGTCCCGGCCGCGCTCCAGGTCGGCCCGTACGACACCGTGTTTCTCCAGGTCGTCGGTGGGGAGGTAGAGGCGTCCGTCGCGCAGGTCCTCGGCCAGGTCGGTGAGGAAGTCGGTGCGCTGGCAGGCGTCGGCGAGCAGCCGGCAACTGTCCGCGTACGCCCGGCTGCCGCCGCCCGGCATCGACAGTCCCGAGGTGATCATGAGGAACGGCCAGGTGAGCTTGTCGATGTACGCCTGGTAGTCGTCCTCGGTCGTGAACCCGCCGAAGTCCAGGTCGATCTCGGCCCCGACGAGATACGAGTCCACCCAGGAACGCGGCAGTTCACGTGCCCCGGCGGTGTGCAGGAAGGCCCGCAGCAGGGGATGCCGGGCGGTTCCGGTGTCCAGCGCCGCGCGTACCTGCTCGGCCCAGCCCGCGTAGCGGCGCGTCCGCTCCTCCACCGTGCCCCGGTCGCACAGGTCGTCCGTGAACGACGCGAACGCGTATCCGGCCAGGATGTGGGGCTGGAGGCGGGCGGGCGTCAGCAGCCGGACCGCGGCATGGCCGGCGGGTTCCCGGCGCAGCATGAACTGCTTGGCCTTCAGATAGGCGGCGCGGTCGCCACCGCCGGCCACTCCCGCCGCGTCCAGACAACGTTGCCAGGATCGCACCGGCACGCCTCACCGTCGTAGTTGCACTTGCCATCGCAGTCTACGGGGGGTGGTGGACGGAGGCAGGGGCGGGGCGTGGGATGTGCCCCTGCCTCACGTCGGGACGGGCCGGCGACGCCGGGAGGCCGCCGGCCCGAGTCTCGCGGCCTTCTCGCTTGGCTGTGGCTAGCCCGCGCTCACCTGGAGTTCCTTCACGCCGTTGACCCAGGCCGAGCGCAGTCGGCGCGGGTCGCCCGCCAGGGTGAGGCCCGGCATGGCGTCGGCGAGGGCGTTGAAGATCAGGTTGATCTCCATGACGGCCAGGGACTTGCCGAGGCAGAAGTGCGGGCCCCCGCCGCCGAAGCCGAGGTGCGGATTGGGGTCGCGGGTGATGTCGAACACGTCCGGGGAGTCGAAGACCTCGGGGTCGCGGTTGGCGGAGGAGTAGAACAGGCCGACGCGGTCGCCCTCTTTGATCTTCTGGCCGCCCAACTCCGTGTCCTGGGTGGCCGTTCGCTGGAACGAGACGATGGGGGTCGCCCAGCGCACGATCTCCTCGGCGGTGGTCGCCGGGCGTTCGCGCTTGTACAGCTCCCACTGGTCGGGATGGGTGAGGAAGGCGTGCATGCCGTGGGTGATCGCGTTGCGCGTCGTCTCGTTGCCCGCGACGGCCAGCATCAGCACGAAGAAGCCGAACTCGTCCGAGGCGAGGTTGCCCTCGTCCTCCGCGGCCACCAGCGTGGTGACGATGTCCTTCGCCGGGCACTGCTTGCGGTCGGCGGACATGTTCATGGCGTACCCGATGAGTTCCATGGCCGACTCCTGGCCGATCTCCTCGGTGATCGCGACCTCCGGATCGTCGTACGAGATCATCCTGTTGGACCACTCGAAGATCCTGAGGCGGTCCTCCTGGGGGATCCCGATCAGCTCGGCGATGGCCTGGAGGGGCAGTTCGCAGGCGACCTCGGTGACGAAGTCGAAGGGGCCGCTGCGGGCGGCGGCGTTCGCGGCGATGGCGAGCGCGCGGCTGCGCAGGTTGTCCTCCAGGGCGCGGATCGCGCGCGGGGTGAAGCCGCGCTGGACGATCTGGCGGACGCGGGTGTGCTCCGGCGGGTCCATGTTGAGCAGGATCAGCCGCTGGGCGTCGATCGCGTCGCGCTCGATGCGCTCGTTGAAGCGGATGATCGCCGTGTTGGTGGTGGACGAGAACAACTCCGGGTGCGTGGAGACGTACTTGACGTCCGCGTGCCGGGTGACGGCCCAGTAGCCGTCGTCGGCGAAGCCCGCGATGTTGTGGTGCTGGGGCACCCAGTGGACCGGCTCGGTGGCGCGCAGCTCGGCTAACTCCGGGAGAGGTACGCGGTGTTGGAGCAGGTCGGGGTCGGTGAAGTCGAACCCTTCGGGCATCGCGGGACAGGACGCCATCGGAAACTCCCGTCATCTGACCAGTATCTGACGGTCCATCAGGAATGAGTGGGTGCCGCGAAGGTAGTAACGGGTTCTAGAAGAGGCAAGGGGTGCGACGCCACCAATTCCGGGCATGGCTTGTGCTATCGGGCGCTGCAAGGGGGTTGCGGTGTCGGACGGGCCGTCAGCAGACTGCAAGCAGAACTAGAACGCGTACTAGTTCTGCGTGGCGGGTGGCCGGGACGCCCGCGCCGCGCGGGTGACCTGAGGAGAGGAACTCCCCATCATGGCCGCGGAACCCGTGATCGTCGAAGCCGTACGCACCCCCATCGGCAGGCGCGGCGGCGCACTCGCCAATCTGCACCCCGCCTACCTCCTGGGCGAGACCTACCGCGAACTTCTGGGCCGCACCGGCATCCCCGCCGACTGCGTCGAACAGATCGTCGGCGGCGCGGTCACCCAGGCCGGCGAACAGTCCGCCAACCCCGCCCGCACCGCCTGGCTGACCATGGGCCTGCCGTACGAGACCGCGGCGACCACCGTCAACGCCCAGTGCGGCTCCTCCCAGCAGGCCTCGCACATGGTCGCCAACATGATCGCGGCGGGTGTCATCGACGTCGGCATCAGCTGCGGGGTCGAGGCCATGTCGCGGGTGCCGCTGGGATCGGCGTCCAAGCACGGCCCCGGGAAACCGTTCCCGGAGGAGTGGAACGTGGACCTGCCCAACCAGTTCGAGGCGGCGGAAAGGATCGCCCGGCACCGCGGACTGACCAGGGAGAACGTGGACGCGCTGGGGCTTCTCTCGCAGGAGCGGGCGGCGGTCGCCTGGGCGGAGGAGCGGTTCAAGCGGGAGACGTTCGCCGTTCAGGTACCCACGACGGAGGAGGAGCAGGGCGCCGGGCAGGGCATGTGGCGCCTGGTCGACCGGGACGAGGGGCTGCGCGACACGTCGGCCGACGCGCTGGCCGCCCTGAAGCCGATCATGCCGGCCGCTGTCCACACGGCGGGCAACTCCTCCCAGATCAGCGACGGTTCGTCGGCGCTGCTGTGGGCGTCGAAGCGGATGGCGCGAGCGCTGAAGCTGCGCCCGAGGGCCCGGATCGTGGCCCAGGCGCTGGTCGGCTCCGACCCGCACTTCCACCTCGACGGTCCCATCGACGCGACCCGGGCGGTGCTCGGCAAGGCGGGCATGACGCTGAAGGACATCGACCTGATCGAGATCAACGAGGCGTTCGCCTCCGTGGTGTTGAGCTGGTCGCAGGTCTTCGAGCAGGACCTGGACAAGGTGAACGTGAACGGCGGGGCCATCGCCCTCGGGCACCCGGTGGGCGCGACCGGGGCGCGGCTGATCGCCACGGCGCTGCACGAACTGGAGCGCGTGGACAAGGAGTTCGCGCTGATCACCATGTGCGCGGGCGGGGCGCTGGCGACGGGGACGATCATCCAGCGGTTGTGAGGGGTGCGGCTGCGGCTCACTCGTGGAGGGGGTTGTTCGGCGTTTGTCCGTGCCCTGTGCATTCGGTGGATTACGGTGCGTGAGAATCCACTGGGTGCGTAGGGGGAGGGTGCGATGCCGCAGCGACCACAGCGACGTACGGTGACGAGCCGCAGCCAGGAGCCGCGTCAACGGTTCGCCGAGGAGCTGAAGGCGTTGCGCGAGGCGAGCGGGGAGAGCCTGCGGCAGCTGGCCGAGAAGGTGGGCTGGGACTTCTCCCTCTTCGGCAAGATGGAGAACGGCCACACCCTCGGCAGCGCGGATGTGGTCGTGGCGCTCGACCAGTACTACGACACGGGCACGTTGCTGGTGACGTTGTGGGAGCTGGCGCTGGGGGACAAGGCCGAGTTCAAGGAGCAGTACCGCGAGTACATGCAGCTGGAGTCCGAGGCGGTGAGCTTGTGGCACTTCGCGGTGAGCATCCTGCCGGGTGTGCTGCAGACGGATGAGTACGGGCGTGAAGTGCTCGCGGTGGGTGGCACCAAGGGCGAGGCGCTGATCCAGCAGGTGGAAGCACGCGCCGGCCGACGGGCGTTGCTGCTGGGCGAGGACGCGCCGGTGTTCCGCACCATCCTGTCGGAGGCGGTGCTGCGCACACCACTGCGGGACGCCAAGGCCTGGCGGGATCAGCTCGAATACCTCGTGGAGATGGCCGACCGTCCGAACGTCACGCTCCATGTGCTGCCCTTGGCCGTCGGCGTGCACGGCTTGGTCGGTACCGCCGTGATGTTCCTGCGCCTGGGCGATGGCCGAACCAGGGCTTACGCCGAGACCGCTTACCAAGGTGAACTGATCGAGGAAAACGCGCGAGTTGAGCGCCTGCAACGTGCGTACGATTCGATGCGCGACATGGCTCTGACTCCCGCCGAGTCGCGGAAGTTCATCGGCCAAATGCTGGAGGAAGCACCGTGCGATCCATCGACCTGACGGCTGCGACGTGGCGCAAGAGCAGCTACAGCAATCCGGACGGCGGCGAGTGCGTCGAGGTTTCCGACGACTTCCTGGGCGCTGCCTCCTGGCGCAAGAGCAGCTACAGCAATCCGGACGGCGGCGCGTGCCTCGAAGTCGCCGAAAACCTCCCCTTCGTACCCGTCCGTGACTCCAAGAACCCCCACGGCCACGCCCTCCTGTTCCCCGCCGAAGCCTGGGCAGCCTTCGTCATTACCCTGCGGAACTGATCGAAACCCTGTGCGTACGCGAGACCTGAGTTAGCCTCGTTGTGCCAGTGAGGCGAACTGGCGTATGTAGAACATCACTTCGGGGGTTTTGTGACAGTCGAAGCTGCCGCGCTGCGGCAAGCCGGCGCTACCCCCCTGCGTCCCGCCGACCCTGAACGCATCGGTCCCTACGTGCCGTTGGCGTTGCTCGGCAGCGGTGGCATGGGGCGGGTCTATCTGGCGCGCCCAGCGGACGACGGTCCCGGCCTGTTCGCGGTCAAGGTGATCCGCCCGGAGTACGCCGAGGACCCGACGTTCCGGCGCCGGTTCGAGCAGGAGGCGTTGGTGCACGGCCGGGTCCGTTCCCCGCGCGCGCCGAGGCTGTGCGGTACGGGGTTCCAGGACGAGTTGCTGTGGATGGCCACGGAGTACCTCGCCGCACTCGACCTCACGGAAGCCGTACGGGAGGACGGTGCCCTGGAGTCGGGCGCCGTCTGGCGGCTGGTGGCGGAGTTGGGGCAGGCGCTCGCCGACCTCGCCGCCACGGGGATCGTGCACCGGGATCTGAAGCCGTCCAACGTTCTGCTGTCCCTCCGGGGCGCCCACGTCATCGACTTCGGCATCTCCAAGGCCGCTGACGCGAGCGCGATCACCGGCACCGGCAACCGGGTCGGAACGCCCGCCTACATGTCCCCGGAGTATCTGCGGACCGGCCACTGCGACGCGACGTCCGACGTGTTCTCGCTCGCCGGGACACTGATCTACGCGGCGGTCGGCCGGGCCCCCTTCGGCGACGGCACCGGCGTCGACGTGATGCACCGGGTCGCGTTCGAGGAGCCCGACGCCGAGGTGATCGGCGAGATCACGGCGACCGACCCGGCGCTGGGCGCGCTGCTGGCCGCCTGCCTCTCCAAGGAACCCGAGCTGCGGCCGACGCCGAGGGTGCTGATCCAGGCGGCGCGTGAGTGTGCCGGCGAGTCGGCGGAGGCGTCCAGATGGCCGGAACCGCTGCTCGGCAGGGTGGTGGAGCGGCAGCGGGCGTACGACGTCCTTTACCGCGTCCCCGTCGCACGGGCGGCCGAGCTGCGCCTCCCGGGGCACCGCCCGAACCCGGTGCCGGCGTCGGCACTGCCGGTTCCGGCGAAGGACGCTGCCCCCGTCCCGGCAGCGGAGTCGGCCGTTCCGGCCGCCGCGTCCGCCGAGACGTCCCTGGGGCAGCGACGCCCGACCGGAGCTCTTGCCTGGGCCCGCAGACGGCCCGTGCCGGCTGCGGCGGTGGCCCTCGCTCTCTGCGCCCTGGCCGCGATGGGCTTCGTACTCACCCGCCCGGAGGCCCAGGCGACCGCCGCGCCGCCGGGAGTCGGCCCGGCGGCCTCCGCCGACACCGCGGCCGAAGCGGGCAACGCCCTGCCGAAGCCGGGCACCTCGGACGGAAAGTCGGTCCCGAGCACGTCCGGCAACGGCACCGAGACCGCCGACGGCCCCGCCGACCCCTCCCAGGTCTCCGACGGCACCGACGGCGATGGTGACGGCGACTCCGGGAACGACCCCGCGGGCCCTGACACGTCTACGGACACTGACCCGACCGCAGGTACGGGGACGGGCTCCGACCCGGGCTCCGACCCCGGCACCGGAACGGACGGCGGCACCAGCACCACCCCCACTCCCACACCGTCCCCGGTCACCTCCACGACCGAGCCCGCCTCGGCGCCCTGGACCACCGACTGCACGTACTACGCGGGCAAGGTCCGCACGGCCATCGGCGACACCGGCAAGCGCGTCAAGCAGGTCCAGTGCATCCTCATGCTGCGCGGGTACGACATCGGCGGCACCGGCGTGGACGGTGTGTTCGGGACGGGCCTGGAGGCCGCGATGAAGAACTTCCAGGTGGACAAGGGACTGGCCGTCAACGGCATCGTGAAGCGGGTGACCTGGGACAACCTGCGGGCGTCGAAGTGACTCCGCCCCGGTAACGGGACGGAGTCACCCGGCGGTTGGCGCCGAAACGCGACACACGGATCTGACGTGAGGTGACGAGGCGTCAGCAGGTCGACCGGTACACGTACTTGCTCACGTTTGCGTCTCCGAGGTTGGCCGCCGTGATGGACACGAACGACGTGCCGATCGACTTCGTCACCTTCTTCCCCTGGATCGCGTTCACCGCCTGCCGCACCGCCTGGGCGCCGATCTCCTCCGCCTTCTGGGCGATCAGTGCCTGGACCGTGCCCTTCTTCAGCTGCTCGACCTGCGCGGGTCCCGCGTCGAAGCCGACGACCTTGATCTTGCCGACCTTGCCGGCGTCCTTGATGGCGTTGTTGGCGCCGTCGCTCGCCGGGGTGCTGATGGAGAAGATGCCCGCCAGGTCGGGGTCCTTGGAGAGGGACGCGGCGGTCAGACGGGCCGCCTCGACCACGCCACCGCTGGGCGTGGACGGCTGGACGCCGACGAAGGAGATGTTCGGGTACTTCTTGATCTCGTCCTCGAAGCCCTTGATCCGCTGGTCGGCCGTGGTGACCCCCGGGGTGCCGCCGATGATGACGACCTTGCCCTTCTCGCCGACGAGCTCGGCCAGGGTGCGGGCCGCCTCGGCGCCGCCCTCCACGTTGTTGGAGGAGACGGCGGAGGAGAGGAAACTCGTGTCGTCGAGGCCCGTGTCGGCCGTCACGATCTTGATGCCGGCCTCGTTGGCCTGCTTCAACGGCGTACCCAGCGCCTTCGAGTCCGTCGGCGCGATGACGATGGCGTTCGGCTTCTTGGCCACCGTGCTGGTCAGGATCGGCGTCTGGGTGGCCGGGTCGAAGGTCGTCGCGCCCTGGACGTCCACAGTGGCGCCGAGTTTCTTGCCCTCGGCCTTCGCCCCGCAGCCGAGGGTGTTGTAGAAGGAGTCGGACGCGGTGCCGAGGATGACGGTCACCTTGGGGTTCGCGGTGGAGGACGAGGAGTCGCCGGACCCGCAGGCGGTGGCCCCGAGGACGATGACGGTGGCGAGGGCAGCGCCTCTGAGGGTGACGTGGGCGGTCTTCATGGTGCAACTCCATTGGTGCGACGGGACATTGAGCGAGGGGCGTCGAGCGGGGGGCGATCGGGAGGGCGTCGGCGGTGCTAACGCAGCGTGCGGCGGCGCCGGTTGACGTGGTCGACGTAGACGACCCCCGCCAGGACCGCGCCGACCGCGACCTGCTGCCAGAACGGCTGGAGGCCGATGATGACCAGGCCGTTGCTCAGCACGGCCGGGATGAGGGAGCCGAAGGCGGTGCCCAGGACGCTGCCCACACCGCCGAAGAGGCTGGTGCCGCCGAGCACGGTGGCGACGATCGCCTGGAGGTTGTCCCCGGTGTGGCCGCCGACGGTGGTGGTGGAGAAACGGGCCAGGTTGACGTACGCGGCGATTCCGGCGAGGAGTCCGCAGAGCGCGTACACCTTGATCAGATGGCGGTCGACGGCGACTCCGGCGCGGCGGGCCGCCTCGACGTTGGAGCCGATCGTGCGGGTGTAGGTGCCGAAGCGGGTCAGGCCGAGCACGATCGCGCCGCCGATGGTCAGACCGATGGCCAGCCAGACCGTGTACGGGATGCCCAGAAAGCGCCCGAAGCCGAGGCCGCTGACCAGGGAGTCGGGGACCCCGCGCAGGTCCAGGCCGTTGGTGAGGACCAGGGCGCCGCCGCCCGCCGCCGAGAGGGTCGCCAACGTGGCGATCAGCGGCGGGAGTTTGGCCTTCGTGACCAGGAGGCCGTTCAGCACACCCCAGGCCAGACCCGTTGCCATCGTTGTCACCAGGCCCGCCAGCAGCGTCAGCGGGCCGCCGCCGCCCAGCGCCGACATCACCTTCACACCCACGACCCCGGAGAAGATCAGCACCGAGCCGACCGACAGGTCGATGCCCCCGGTGGTCATCACGAACGTCATCCCGATGGCCAGCACACAGTAGGAGGCGGCCTCGATGGCCACGCTGCGCAGGTTGTACGCGGTGAGGAAGTTGTCCGGGTACATGGCGCCGAACACCGCCAGCAGCACCAGCAGGACGACCAGGGCCAGGCTCCGGGTGCCCTTCATGTTGCGCCAGGCGGAGGCGAGGGCCGCCGAGCGGAGGGAACGGGGCGTGTCCTCGGCGGGTTCCGAAGCGGACTTCACCTCAGTGGTGGGGGTCATGACCGGTCCTCGCTGTCTGCCGGGTCGAGGGCGGGATCCGAGGCGTCCTCGAAGGTGAGCGCGCCCGTCATGGCGCCGAGCACGTTCTCGCTGGTGGCCGTCTCCCCGGACAGCCGGGCCACCCGTTGTCCGAGCCGCAGCACCTCGATACGGTCCGCGTACTCGAAGACGAACGGCAGGTTGTGGCTGATCAGCACCACCGCCACGCCCGAGGCCCGGACCCGCTGGATCAGCTGTCCGACCCGTTCCGTCTGTACGACGCCCAGTGCCGCCGTCGGTTCGTCCATCAGCAGCACCCGGTCCGCCCAGTTCACCGCCCGGCCGACCGCGATGCCCTGGCGCTGGCCGCCGGACATCGTGACGACCTGCGCGGCGGTGTCCTGGATGCCGACCCCGAGCGAGCCGAACGCCTCGTCGGCCTTGGCCCGCATGGCCTTCCGGTCCAGGAAACCGAGCCTGCCGAGCAGCCCGGGGCGCATGATCTCGCGGCCGAGGAAGAGGTTCTCGGCGGGGTCCAGGTCGGGGGCGAGGGCCAGATCCTGGTAGACGGTCTCGATGCCCAGACGGCGGGCGGCGATCGGGTCCGGGATGGTGACAGGCTTGCCGTCGACCCGTATCTCGCCCGCGTCGGGCTGGATCACCCCGGAGATGACCTTGATGGTGGTGCTCTTGCCGGCGCCGTTGTCGCCGACCAGCGCGACCACCTCGCCCGGGTAGACGGTGAGCGCGGCACCGCGCAGCGCCTGGACCTGGCCGTAGCTCTTGACTATGCCGGACAGTTCGAGGACCGGGGTGGCGACGGCGGTGGCCCCGTGCGGCTTCGGGCCGGCGTACCCCGGAGTCGGGGTGGCCGGAGTTGGGGTGCTCATGGCTTCTGCTCTCCGCTTCCACGGGGGGTCAGTACGGTGCCGAGCTCGACCCGGCGGGGTGGTCCGCTCTCGCCCGCGATCCGGGCCAGCAGCAGTCGGGCGGCCTCGCGGCCCATCTCGTAGGCGTCCCCGGACACGACCGTCACGGGGGTAGGCAGCAGATCGGCGAACGGGAAGTCGTCGAAGCCGACCAGGGCCAGGCCCTGCCCCGGGCCCATGGCACGCAGCGCGCCGTGGGTCAGGAAGTTGGTGGTGGTGAACAGCGCCGTGGGGCGCCGGTCCGGGGGCAGTGCCAGCAGTTCGACGGCGGCCTCCTCGGCCTCCGCCCGGGTGCCGTGCTCCAGCTTCGCGATCAGGGCCTCGTCGACCTCGCCGAAGGCGGCACGCATGGCCTCCAGATAGCCGTCGAGTCGGCGGCCCGTGGTGTGGTAGCTGGCCGCCACCAGGACGCCGATCCGCCGGTGACCCGCGGCGATCAGATGCTCGGTGGCCTTCCGGGCGCCCCCGTGGTTGTCCAGCAGCACGGTGTCCGCGTCCAGGCCGAGCGCGGGCCGGTCGAGGAAGACCACCGGGGTGCCCTGGGCGACCTCGCGGCCGAGATAGCCGTAGTCCATCGCGCCCGGCACGATCAGCAGCCCGGCGACGCGCTGCCCGAGCAGGTCGTCGATGCCCCGGCGCTCGGCCTGGGGGTCCTCGTCGGAGCTGGCCAGCACGACGTTGTGGCCGTGGGCGCGGGCCACACCCATGACGCCGTTGGCCATCGAGCCGTAGAAGGGGTTGGACAGGTCGCCGACCAGCAGCGCGAGGGTGGTGCTGCGCTGCCCGGGGCGCAGGCTCCGGGCGAGGTCGTTACGGCGGTAGCCGGTCTCGTCTATGGCAGCGCGCACCCGTTCCGCGATCGCGGGGGAGACCGTCTCGTCACCGTTGACGAACCGGGAGACGGTCTTGATCGACACCCCGGCGAGGGCGGCGACCTCCCGCATGGTGGGCGTTCGCATGTCCGGCATCACTCCGAAAAGGGTCACTTGGGTGTCGCTGTGTGCCGCACAGCAAACCTCCGTGAAACAACGTTGTCAATGGATCGGAACAGGGATTTTGCATGCCCTTGCGCGGTACGGGGGTCGGTGCGTAGGGTCCGACAACGTTGTTTCGAAACAACGTTGTCTCAGTGTGTGAGAAGCGCTTTGAGGAATCCTCGAGAAGCGCTGTGGGAAGTGCGCGAAAGGATGATCATGCGGTCGATCGACGAACCGGAAGGTGAGCTGCCGGAAGGCCTCCGGGCTCTGCGAGCCGATGTGCACCGCGAGCTGCGCTCCCTCGCCCCGCACGCCGCCGACCGCTTCACCGGGCTGCTGACCGGCACCTGGGGCAGGGCCATGCGCCCGCTCCCCGACGGCGAGGTCTTCGTCCTCACCGGCGACATCCCCGCGATGTGGCTGCGCGACAGCACCGCCCAGGTCCGCCCGTACCTCCTCGCCGCCGACGACCCCGCCGTCGCCGCCGCGCTCACCGGCGTCCTGCGCCGCCAGCTGCGGTACGTCCTCGCCGATCCGTACGCCAACGCCTTCAACGCCGAACCCGACGGCTCCGGCGCCGGCTACGTCGACGAGCCGGCCCCCGCCCCGCTGGTCTGGGAGCAGAAGTACGAGGTCGACTCGCTCTGCGCCCCGCTCCAGCTGGCCTACGGCATCTGGCGGGCCACCGGCAGCCTCGGCCACCTCACCGCCGACGACCGCTTCGTCCGCGCCGCGCGCCGCATCATCGCCCTGTGGCGGGTCGAGCAGGACCACGAGAACCGCTCACCGTACGAGTTCCGGCGTCTCGGCGACGACGCGTTCGACTCGCTGCCGCGCGGCGGCCGGGGCGCGCCGGTCGCGCCCACCGGCATGACCTGGTCCGGCTTCCGCCCCAGCGACGACCGCTGCCACCACGGCTATCTGGTCCCGTCCAACGCCATGGCGGCCGTAGCGCTGAGCGGTCTCGCCGAGCTGGCGACGGCGATCGGCGACCCCGGCCTCGCCGCCGACGCCACCGCCCTCTCGGGCGAGATCGCCACCGGGGTGCGTACGCACGGGGTGACCGCAGGGGCAGACCCGACGGTGTACGCGTACGAAGTCGACGGTCTCGGCGGGCAGTTGCTGATGGACGACGCCAACATCCCGAGCCTGCTCTCGCTGCCCTACCTCGGCTGGTGCGACCCGGGCGACCAGCTCTACCTGCGCACCCGCGAGTTCGTCCTCAGCGACGCCAACCCCTTCTACTACGCGGGCAGTTCGGCGTCCGGCATCGGCAGCCCGCACACCCCGCCCGGCCACATCTGGCCGCTCTCCCTCACCATGCAGGCGCTGACCAGCGACGACGAGGCCGAGCGGACCCGCCTCGCCGAGCTGCTGCTGAGTACCGACGGGGGCACCGGCTCCATGCACGAGAGCTTCCACGTCGACGATCCCGCGACCTTCACCCGCCCCTGGTTCGGCTGGGGCGACGCCCTCTTCGCCGAGCTGCTCCTCGACCTCACGGGCCGCTCGACGGCCCGCCTGCACCCTCGCCTGTCCACCACCGAACTGCCCTCGCGGTAAGCGCACTTCCGGCCTCCCGGCGCCGGCGGTCGCTACGATCTCCGGCGTGTGCGCAAACATTGTGGTCGCCGAAGACGACGCGAAGCAGGCCGAACTGGTGCGCCGCTACCTGGAGCACGAGGGTCACACCGTCACGGTCGTCGAGGACGGCCGGACGGCTCTCGAGACGGTCCGGCAGCAGGAACCCGACCTGGTCGTCCTCGACGTGATGATGCCCGGAGCCGACGGCCTCGACGTCGTACGGATCCTGCGCGCCGAACGCCGGGAGGTGCCGGTGCTGATGCTGACGGCCCGCAGCACCGAGGACGATCTGCTGCTCGGCCTCGACCTCGGCGCCGACGACTACATGACCAAGCCGTTCAGCCCGCGCGAACTCACGGCCCGGGTAAGGACGTTGCTGCGCCGCAACCGGCGCGGCACCGACCCGGCTCCGGTTGCCGCACCCGCCCCCGCTTCCACCTCCGCTCCCGTCTCGGAGCCCGAAGTGGCCCCGGAAGACGAGGTGTTGACGGTCGGCGCGCTCAGGGTCGATCCCTCGCGGCACGAGGTGTGGGTCGCCGGGGCACCCGTCGAGTGCACCCCCGGTGAGTTCCGTATCCTCGCGGCGATGGCGGCCGAGCCCGGCCGGGTCTTCACCAGGGCGCGGCTCCTGGACGAGCTGCACGGCTTCGACAAGTACATCAGCGGCCGGACCGTCGACGTGCACGTCATGAACCTGCGCAAGAAGATCGAACGCGCCCCGCGGCGGCCCGCCCGCCTCATCACCGTCTTCGGCGTCGGCTACAAACTCACGGACCCCGCAAGGAACGTGCGCCATGCGTCTTCCTGACAGGCCCGACAGGCCCGACAAGGGGGGCAGAGCGGCGGGGGCCCGGCTGCCGCTGCGCAAGAGCCTGGCGGGGCGGCTGTTGACCGTGTCGGCGCTGGTTGCCTCGTGCTCGGTCGCCGCGACCGCCTGGCTGGCCGTGCAGACGACCACCGTCGCGATCCGCCAGGAGCAGGGGCAGACCCTCCAGTCCGACGCGAAGATCTACAACACCCTCCTCGGCTACGCGGCCACCCACCCCGGCTGGGACGGCGTCGACACCACCGTGCGAGAACTGGCGAGCGAGTCCGGGCGCCGGATCGTGCTCACCGACGAGGACCGACGCCCGTTCGTTGACTCGGCCTACTCGCGCTCGCCGGGCGGCGGTTCGTCCGCCGGTTCACTTGCCCCGCAGCCCTCGGCCGTCGTGGATCCGCTGGCCGTCGACACCGTGCTGGTGCCCGACGCGGCCAAGGCCGGCGCGAACCGCGTCGATCCACGGGCCGTGGGGCCCTTCCGGCTGCCCGCGAGGGAACGCGCGGCGCTGCGGAAGGCGTCCGCCGGGAGGGTGGAGTGCCTCAGCAGGATGGGTATCGCCGCCGACGTCGTCGACAGCCCGGGCGGACGCCCCCGCGTCCAGTTCGTGAGCGACGAGACGGAGGCCGGCACCGACAGCGAGATCGACCGTGACATGGAAGCGAAGTGCCTGGAGGCCTTCCCGGTCGGACCCACCCCGACCGAGCAAAAGGCCCTGAGCGCCCTCAACCAACTGGCGGACGCCTGCCTGAAACGAAAGGGCCGGGCGGCAGTGAAACTCAACCTGGACCTGTCCTGGGACCGGAGTTACGTATACGGGCGGGACGACGTGGCCCTCGGCATCGAGAAGGGTCTCAGCGAGCGGGAGGCGGCAGCCCTGGCCGCCAAGAAGAGGGAGGACGCCGAGACGGCAGCGCGGAAGGCGGCGGCGGCCGGCGACGCGCTCGACCACACCCCCTACGAGATCCGCGACAGCGAGTACGACAGGGCCGTCGCCGCATGCGTCGGCAGCGCCCGCCGGGAACAGCTCACGGGCTATGTCGCCGAGTCCGCACTCCTGTTCATCGACGGCCCCGGTGCGGCCGGCGTACCCGGCTTCGACCTCTCCCGGGCCAAAACCGCACGCATCGCCGGGGTCACCGCCCTGGTCCTCGCCCTCACCGTCGGTGCCTCGGTCCTCGCCGGAGCCAGGCTCGTCCGCCCGTTGCACGCGCTCACCGGCGCGGCCCAGCGCATGCGGGACGGCCTCGACGCGACGCCGGTGCCCGTGCCCGTCGTCTCGGACAACGAGATCGGGCGGCTGACGGCGGCCTTCAACGACATGGCCGCGCACCGGGCCCGCCTGGAGGAGCAGCGCAAGGTGATGGTCAGCGATGTCGCCCATGAGCTGCGGACGCCGCTGAGCAACATCCGGGGCTGGCTGGAGGCGGCCCACGACGGACTGGCCGACCCGGACCCGGCGTTCGTCTCCTCGCTCCTGGAGGAGGCGGTGCAGCTCCAGCACCTCATCAACGACCTCCAGGACCTGGGCGCGGCCGACGCGGGCGCCCTGCGGCTGCACCGGAAGCCGGTACGGATCGACGAGCTGCTCGGCCAGGTCGCCTCCGCGCACCAGGGGTTGGCCGAGACGGCGGGCGTCACCCTCACGGTCCTGGCACCGCCGCCGGTCACTCCTCGCCCACCGCTTCTCGACGCCGACCCCGTACGGCTGCGCCAGACCGTCAGCAACCTGCTCTCCAACGCGGTGCGCCACACCCCGGCCGGCGGCACGGTGACCCTGCGCTCGTACGTCAGTGAGGCCGGGGACGAACTGGCCGTCGAGGTGTCCGACACCGGCAGCGGCATCCCGGCGGGCGATCTCCCGTATGTGTTCGACCGTTTCTGGCGGGCGGAGAAGTCCCGCAACCGCAGCACCGGCGGCAGCGGTCTCGGCCTGGCGATCGTCCTCAAGCTCGCCGAGGCCCACGGCGGCACGGTGGACGTGGCGAGCACGGAGGGGGAGGGAGCCATCTTCACCCTGAGGCTGCCGACAGCCGGATCGGAGAGGACGGAGAGCCCCGGTCGACCCTGATGGGATGACGACAGCGCTCTGACAGTTTCCTCACAAGTGGCCGTCAGGGTGAAGCCATGCCCGGAACCTGGTGCGGATCGGCAACCAGGAACGACCAAGCCGGGCTGGAACTGGAGCCCTTACATGTCCCGCCGTCTCACCCTGCGCCCGCTGCGTATCGCTGTCCTGACCGGCGTCGCGGCCGGCGCGCTGCTCGTCCCGGCCAGCGCGGCCTTCGCCTCCGACCCGACCCCGACGCCGGGCGCGACCGACGCGACCCCGGCCGACAAGGAGGCCTTGGAGAAGAAGAGGGCCGAGGACGCCAGGACCCTCAAGGAGGCCGAGGCCCGGAAGGCCAGGGAAGCCCAGAAGCTCGGCAAGGACTACCCGCGGGGCGGTGTCGACGCGGGCGAGGCCCCCGCCCAGGACGACAACACCGGCACGCTCATCGGTTCGGCCACGGGCGCGCTGCTGCTCGCGGGCGCCGGCACCTATGTACTGCGCCGCCGCACCGCCGCCCGCCGCGAAGGCTGACCCGGCGGCACGACCTCTCGTACGAAACGGTGGCGCCGCCCTTCACCAGGCGGCGCCCTGTGCGTTCCGGCGAACCCCCGCACCCTGTTCTGGAGCCCGAGTTGCCCCCTGTACACCGTGTACACCGTCTTGCCCTGTCCCGGACCCGCCTCGCGATCCTCACCCTGCTGACCCTCGGCACCGTGCTCAGCGGCTGCTCGACCGGCCCCGATCCGACGGTCCGGGTCGCCCCCACCGCCCCCGCCGCCGCGTCGGGCGCTCCGCGGTCCGGGCAGTCCGGACAGCCCTCGGCCCCCGACGCTCCGGCGGCCCCTGCCGAGGTGGCCGTCCCCTCCGTGGGGATCACCGGTCCGCTGATGGAGCTGGGCCTCAACACGGACGGGAAGGTCGAGGTCCCGCCGGCCGAGAAGGGGATGACCGCGGGCTGGTACACGGGCGGTGCGGTGCCCGGTGAGGTCGGCGCGGCCGTCATCATCGGCCACAACGACACCCGCTTCGGCGAAGCCGTCTTCCACGACCTCAAGAAGATCGAGGAGGGGGCGGACATCACCGTCACCGACGCGACGGGAAAAGCCCTCCACTTCACCGTCACGGCCACGGAGAGCGTCAGCAAGAACGCCTTCCCGACGGAGAAGGTCTACGGGCCGACCCAGGAGCGTGCTCTACGGCTCATCACGTGCGACGGCGACTTCGACGCGCAGGGGCATCCGGTGGACAACCTCATCGTGTACGCGACAGCGAGCTGAGGGCCGTTCGCGTGTCCGATTCGCCCTGTCGTCACGAGTAACGTCCGGACAGTCCCTGCATGAAGTCTCAAGTATTGGCCACGAGTTGCTCGATTGCGTGCGCCAACCGTCCCTCCAGCACCTACTCTCCCTCCAAAACCATTCGACGGGGACAGACGGAGAACAGGCGAGCTGAGGACCATGGAGCCACTTCGTCCCACGGATCCGGAGCGGCTGGGGCCGTACCGTCCTGTCGCGCGCCTGGGCGCCGGAGGGATGGGCGAGGTCTTCCTCGCCAAGGACGACAGGCAACAGACCGTCGCCGTCAAGGTCATCCGTCCCGAGCTGGCCTCGGGCAGGGCGTTCCGTGACCGGTTCCGCCGCGAGGTGGACGCGGCGCGGGCGGTGAGCGGCACCTACACGGCGTCCGTCGTGGACGCCGACCCGGACGGACCCGTCCCCTGGCTGGCCACCACACACATCATCGGCCCGACGCTGGCCGACGCGGTCGAGGCGTACGGGCCGCTGCCCCCGAGATCCGTGCTGGCCCTCGGCGCCGGACTCGCCGAGGCACTGATCGCCGTGCACTCCGCCGGGCTGGTGCACCGCGACCTGAAACCGTCCAACGTACTGCTCTCCGCCGAGGGCCCGCGGGTCATCGACTTCGGCATCGTCCGCGCCACCGACGGCTACGAACTCACCCTGTCCGGCGTGCTGTTGGGCTCCCCGCGGTACATGTGCCCCGAGCATGCCACCGGGGATCCGATGGGCCCGGCGGGCGACGTGTTCTGCCTCGGCTCGGTCCTGGCGTACGCGGCCACCGGGAAGGCGCCCTTCGACGGCGCGTCGGCGGCCACCCTGCTGTACCAGGTGGTGCACGGCACGCCCGACCTGACAGGCGTCCAGGAACCGCTGGACACGATCATGCGGCTGTGTCTGGAGAAGTCCCCGGTGGCCCGGCCCAGTCCGGACCGGGTGTCGGCGGCGTGCGCGCCCGGGGGCGCCGACGCGCTGGACTGGGACGGCTGGCTTCCGGAAGCCGTCCTCGGCGCGATAAGACGCCAGGGCGCCGCCCTCATGGATCTCGACCTCGGTCTGGACACGAAGTCGGAAGCCCTCGGGCGTCAGTCCGCCCCTGCCACCGTGGGAGCAGCCCCCGGCTCCGGTGGCGGCCTCCGCGTCGACCCGCGCCTGGCAGCCGTTCAACGACTGGTCGCGGGGCGCCCGGGCAGCCCCCAACGCGTCGTCTTCCCGGAACTCCCCGAACCCCCCGGCTCCGACGAACTCCCCGACCGGCCGAAGCCCGGCCCGACGCGCGAGCAGTCCCCGCCGCAGCAGCCCGAGCAGTCGCCCGACCGGGGCGCCCACCGCGCTCCGCGCTCGTCCCGGCCGGCGCCCTCCCGCCGAGGGGTCCTCGCCGCCGCCGCGCTCGCTCTGGGGACCGGTGTCGTCGCACTGCTGCACGGATCGAAGGACGACGGGCCGAGCGGTGCGGCGACACCTGCCGGTCCGGCGCCGGAACCGCTGTGGACGTACCGCAGCGACCCGCTCGTCCAGGCACCGGCGGTCCTCTACAAGGGCACGACCCTGCTGAAGACGCAGTCCGGCACCCTGTTCTGCCTGGGCCTCGCCGACGGCACCAGTCCCCGGTGGACCTACCGGGGCATCAGCCAGTCACCCACCTCGCCCCTGATCGTCTCGGACGTCGTCGTCGCCCTCGGCACCGGCGCGACCGTGCTCGGCGTCGACCCGGTCACGGGAACGGAGCGCTACTCGCTGGACTTCGGCGAGGACTTCCGGTTCGACACGCTGCTCGGCGGTGCCGCCGGCTCGGCCACCATCGTCGGAATCCGGTTCGACCGCCAGGACAACGCGGACGGGTCGCGGGGCTCGGCCACCTCGACGAACGTCGTCCTCGGTACGAATCTGCGGGCGCGCCTGGCCCAGGTGATCCCCATCAGCCCGGAGGACATCGGCCTCGACCTGAAACCGTTCATCGACTCCGTCCGCTTCGTCTACCTGGACGGGCTGCACCGTCTCACGGCCCGTGGCGGCGACGCCCGCGGAAGCGTGCTGTGGAGCCAGCCCATGGCGTCCGACTCGGAAGGCCGGTCGGCCCCGGTGGTGCTGGACGGGACCGTGTTCGCAGCGGACAGCGAGCTCGTCGCCGTGGATCTGGAGACCGGTGCGCTGCGCTGGCGAGTACGGGAGGAGAAGGGCGGCTTCGCCTCTGTCGCGGCGGCGAACGGCACGGTGTACTGCACGACGAGCAACCCGCACGGCGTCGAGGCGTTCGACGCCGCAGACGGCTCCCGGCGCTGGTTCTGCGAAACCCCCAGGCTGGACCTGGAGAACCCGCTCGTCGCGGGCGGCGACGCGGTGTTCGTCACGGCCGCGGCCAACAAGGACGGCTTCTACGCGATCGATGCCCGGCGGGGCGAACTGCTGTGGAACTTCACGGATGGCCGGGACACGGGCATCAACGACTGGCAGCTCTCCTGCGACGCCGACGGCGGCACCGATCACCCGCTGATCGCCCAGCACTTCGACAGGGTGTACGCGCTTCCGATGCCTCGGTCCTGAAGGCACCCGGGAGCCCGCGACCCGTTACTGGGCGATTCGGTCGGCGGTCACACGAGCGTGGCGCCGCGGCTCAGAGCTGCTCCCAGCTGCCGGGGTCATCGGCCAGGGTGGCGGAGGCGCCGGGAGTGCCCTCCCGGAAGGCCGGCGCCTGGAAGGGGTCGATCTCCGGGGTCGGCGAATCGGTCCTCGCGTGGAACGCTGTCGGTTCCGGCGCGGAGAACAGAGATGTCAGCTCGATGGAAGGGTCTCCTGATCCTCGATGCGGCAGTGCGGAACTCAGAGAACGGTCAGCTTGGCGTAGGGACTGATGATCCGTTCCTGACGCCCGCCGAAGTCGACGAGTACTGCGATGCCGTCCTCCACGGTGGTCACCCGGCCGAGGCCGAAGACGTCGTGAGTGACTCGGTCGCCTACCGCGAACAGCTTGGTAGGGGGTGCCACAGGGGCTTTGAAGGGGCTGGTGGCCAGATGGGCCCGCGTTACCGCTGTCTTTGTCATTGACTCCAGTATGCTCCGCGCGGGCCTGTCGTGGGCCCGATGGATACCCCCGACTCTTGCGGGCCATGCTCGCGCCCTCCCCGCGTACGGGCGCGCGAGGACGGGCACGGGGTCACTCGCGAACATGGATCGCGCAGGTCACGCGGGGTGCGGAGAGCCGGTGCGAGCCTCTGCGGCGGCCCGTCGGACGGCCTCGCCCTACGCAGCATGATCGCGAAGAGTTATGAATCGGTAGCCACTTTCGCGGTATCGAACGGCATGGCGCGAGCCCCGATCACTCCCGCCCCGACGTACACACCGCCAACACGGCCACCACGACAGCCGCTACGAGGAGCGGAATTCCGAGACCGTGATGGACCACCAGCCACGCGCCGAGCAGCGCGCCCACGGCCATGGCCACCACCGACGCCGAGCGGCGCGGGGAGTGCCTGCCCGTGCCGCCGGCCGCGCGGGAGTCGGCGGCGAGACCGGTGAGGGTCATCGTCAGGACGGTGGTCGTCAGGTCGGGGACGCCCAGCCTTCGTACGGTGGCGTTGCGCAGGCCCATCGCGAAGGCCGTGACCGCGATCAGTGTGTAGACGGTGACCGTCGCGTCCGGTGCCGCGAAGGCCACCGCCGAGGACGCGCCCAGGAACACCGCCTCGACGGCGAGCGTGACCCGGGCCCACCTCCGGCGCGAGCCACCGCCCAGCCGTCCCGCGACGCGCCCGCCGGCCACCGCGCCCACCACGAACGCACTCAGCGACACCAGGGTGTGCGGTACGGAGAACCCGGGTGCCCCGGCGGCGGCGAAGCCCAGTACGACGACGTTTCCGGTCATGTTCGCGGTGAAGACATGGCCGAGCCCGAGATAGCTGACGGCGTCGATCAGCCCGCTGACCACCGTCAGCACCAGCAGAACGGCCACCAGACGCAGACCGCGCGATTCGGGATCGTACGGCGGTGACGACGGCTGCGGCTGGGTCGGCTCGGTTGCCTCTGCGCTCATCGGGTCAGTCCACCACGGGGAGGCGCGGAGAAGTACGGAGGGACAGGTACGGAGAGACAGGGGGGAAGGGGCACGGAGGGCAGGGGCGGCGGGATACGGAGGGACCACGAAGGCGCCGGCCCCCGAAGTGATCGGGGACCGGCGCCTTCGTACTCGCGTCCTGCTGGGCCGGCTCAGTACCAGTGGTGGGCCTGCCAGAAGTTCCAGGCGCCGACCGGGCTGCCGTAGCGGTCGTTCATGTAGTCCAGGCCCCACTTGATCTGGGTGGCGGCGCTGGTCTTCCAGTCGGAGCCGGCCGAGGCCATCTTCGAACCGGGGAGGGCCTGGACCAGGCCGTACGCACCGGAGGAGGCGTTGGTGGCGTCGACGTCCCAGCCGCTCTCGTGCTCGACGATCTTGCTGAAGGCGTTGAACTGCGCGTCGTTCGGGATCAGCTTCTGCGCGATCGCCTTGGCGTCGGACGCGGAAGCGGTGGTCGCCGCCTCCGCGGGAGCCGCGGCCAGCACCATGCCGGCGGTGGCGGCGGCCACGGCGGCGGTGGTGAGGGCCTTCTTGGGGGAGGCGATGGTGCGGGCGATACGGGAGACGAACACGGAGAACCTTTTCTTCGGGGTCAGGACCGTCGCGGGCAAGCCGATGCCACGTGCTGCTCGTGTGGCGGTGACATGCGGCGGCGCCGCGACCCGTGAGGGTTCGTCGGCGCCGTGCGACTGCTCCAGAGAAACAAACCCGACGGTCGTCCGCAATCACCCCTTTTGCTAGTTGTGTTCGTATGTGGTTGATAACTGCACTTTGTGACCTGGCTCTCAATGTGCAGGTCAGAGGCGGTTTCTGTGTGGGCATGACATGGACTTCGGTCTACTAATCCGCCTCGTAGGTGATCTGCGTCCTGTGGGCCGCTTCACGCGCCGGGCACCTCGGAAGTGACCTGGCTCTCGAAGGCGGCCCGGATATGTTCATCAAATGCTGATGGGGAGACTGCTCGGCTCGGGGCGCACCGCCGATGTCTACGAACTCGACGAGCCGACGTGGGTGCTGCGCCGCTACCGGGACGGATACGGCGACGCGGTGGCCGAGGCGGCGGTCATGGAGCACGTACGCGGCCACGGATACCCGGTGCCCGAGGTGCGCACGGCGACTCGGACCGACCTGGTCCTGGAACGGCTGTCCGGCCCGACGATGCTGGAGGCGTTCGGTGCGGGCCTGCTGGACGCGCGCGAGAGCGGCGAGCTGCTGGCGACGCTCCTGCGCGGTCTGCACGGCGTCCCGCCCCTGGACCCGGCCGCCGAACCCGGGACCCGCGTCCTCCACCTCGACCTGCATCCGGAGAACGTGATCCTCACTCCCGACGGCCCCCGGGTCATCGACTGGGCCAACTCGGAGGAAGGGGCGCCGGGCCTGGACCGGGCGATGTCCGCCGTGATCCTGGCCCAGGTCGCGGTATCCGTGGATCCCTTGGCCGAACCGGCCCGTGCGATGCTGACCGCTCTGCTGACAGCCCCGTCCGCCGTGCCGGAGGCGGGCCGGACGGCGGAGGGTCTGCCGGAGGCGCGCAGGCGGCGCGCGGCGAACCCGACGATGAGCCGGGACGAGGTCGAACTGCTCGGAGCGGCAGAGGGGTTGATCCGTACGCTGCTGCCGTGAAGCCCGCCCGTGGGGTGGGTCGGGCGGGGTCGATCCGGCCGCGCGTCACACGGCCACGTACGTCACCGGCTCGCTGCCGGTCACAGCCTCGGCCTGACCCAGTTTGACCAGGCGGCGTACATGGGCCTCGGCCTCCGAGACCGCGATGTTCCGTGATCCCGGGGGGATTTCGGACCAGGGGCGGTTCCACTCCATGCGTTCCGCCAGTTGCCAGGGGGTGAGGGGAGTGGTGAGGAGGGAGCGGAGGCCGGCGAGGCGGTCGTCGTGGTGGTCGAGGAGTTCCTGAACGCGGACGGTCGCGTCGGGGAAGGCGTGGCGGTGTGCCGGGAGCACCTCGGCCGGAGCCAGGCGGCCGATGCGCTCCAGGGAGTCGAGGTAGTCGCCGAGCGGGTCGGCGACCGTCGCGTCGTCCGGATCCTCGTACAGGCCGATGTGCGGGGTGATCCCGGGCAGCAGGTGGTCGCCGGAGAACAGGCGGCCGTTGCCGGGGAGCCGGGCCGGGTGGGCCTCCTCCAGATGGAGGCAGACGTGGCCCGGGGTGTGGCCCGGTGTCCAGATCGCGCGCAGCCGGCGGCCCGGGAGGTCGAGGAGTTCACCGGGGACGATCTCGCGGTCGGGGAGCGCCGGCGAGAAGCTGGGCAGGATGCCGACGGGGGTCCTGGTCAGGGTCGCCACATGGTCGGCGGGGGCACCGGCCGCCGCCAGCTTCGCGGTCATGTACGAGAACCAGCGGTCGGCACGGTTGTCGCGCGTCCGCCGTACGAGGGAGATGTCGGCCTCGTGCATCGCGATCCACGCCCCGGACACCTCGCGGACCTGGCCGGACAGGCCGTGGTGGTCCGGGTGGTGGTGGGTGATCACCATGCCGTGGATCTCCCCCGTCGACGTGCCGCACGCCGACAGGCCCTCGGCGAGCGCGTCCCAGGACAGCGGGTCGTCCCACCCCGTGTCGATGAGCACCGGTCCGCTGTCGGTGTCGACGACGTACACCAGCGTGTATCCGAGGGGATTGTTAGGAATGGGGACCCGGAGGGACCGTACGCCCCCGCCGTGATCGCTCACCTGTGTCGACGCCTGTGTCATGGGCTCCCCTGTGGCCGGCTGCCTGCAACTATAACTAGAACCAGTTTCAATGGGAGCCCGAGTCACTTACTTCGTAGTGGTGCGAGAGCTGTGGACTCCTCGGAGCGGAACTGGTAACTGTCTCCGTATCTATCTGACGATCCGTCAGAGACGGTACCCGGAGAGGCAGTCGGCGAGAGGCAGTCGGCCATGACCGAGCTCGTGGAACACGGACAGCTGTTCATAGGCGGGGAGTTGACCGACCCCCTCGGCAAGGACGTCATCGAGGTCATCTCCCCGCACACCGAAGAGGTCTTCGGCCGTGTGCCGCACGCCTCGACGGCCGACGTCGACCGGGCCGTCGCCGTCGCGCGCACCGCCTTCGACGAGGGGCCCTGGCCGCGGATGACCCTCGACGAGCGGATCGCCGTCGTCACCCGCATCAAGGACGGGATCGCCGCACGGTACGAGGAGATAGGCCGCGTCATCTCCTCCGAGAACGGCTCCCCGTACTCCTGGAGCGTCCTCGCCCAGGCCCTCGGCGCGATGATGGTGTGGGACGCGGCGATCACGGTCGCCCGCGACTTCACGTACGAGGAGTCGCGCGACGGAGTCCTCGGCCGCATCCTCGTCCGGCGCGAACCGGTGGGCGTCGTCGCCGCCGTGGTCCCCTGGAACGTCCCGCAGTTCACCGCGGCGGCCAAGCTCGCGCCCGCGCTGCTCGCGGGCTGCACGGTGATCCTGAAGCCGTCGCCCGAGTCGCCCCTCGACTCGTACATCCTCGGGGAGATAACGAGGGAGGCCGGACTGCCGCCCGGCGTCCTCTCCATCCTCCCGGCCGACCGTGAGGTCAGCGAGTACCTCGTCGGACACCCCGGCATCGACAAGGTCTCCTTCACCGGCTCGGTCGCCGCGGGCAGGCGGGTGATGGAGGTCGCCGCCCGTCATCTCACCCGCGTGACGCTGGAGTTGGGCGGGAAGTCGGCCGCCGTCGTCCTGCCCGACGCCGACCTCGACACCGCAGTCCCCGGCATCGCCTCCGCCGCCTGGATGAACAACGGGCAGGCGTGCGTGGCCCAGACCCGCATCCTGCTCCCACGCTCCCGCTACGACGAGTTCGCGGACGCCTTCACCGAAGCCGCTGGCGCGCTGGTGGTCGGCGACCCGCTCGACCCGGCTACCCAGGTCGGCCCGCTGGTCGCGAAGCGGCAGCAGCAGCGCAACCTCGACTACATCCGCATCGGCCAGGAGGAGGGCGCGAAGATCCTCACCGGTGGCGGACGCCCGGCCGGCCTCGACCGCGGCTGGTACGTCGAACCGACCCTCTTCGGGGACGTGGACAACTCGATGCGCATCGCCCGCGAGGAGATCTTCGGCCCGGTCATCTGCCTGATCCCGTACGGCGACGAGTCCGAGGCGGTGAAGATCGCGAACGACTCCGACTACGGGCTCTCCGGCAGCGTGTGGACGGCCGACGTCGCGCGCGGCATCGACGTCGCGCGCCAGGTCCGTACCGGTACGTACTCGGTGAACACCTTCAGCCTCGACATGCTCGGCCCGTTCGGCGGTTACAAGAACTCGGGGCTGGGGCGGGAGTTCGGGCCCGAGGGGTTCGGCGAGTACCTGGAGCACAAGATGATCCACCTCCCGGCCGGCTGGGAGGGGTAGGGGCCATGGGCGACCGCTGGCACGTGGAGGTCGACCGCTCGCTGTGCATCGGCTCGGCCCAGTGCGTCCACCGGGCCCCGGACGGTTTCCGCCTCGACACCGGGATGCAGTCCCACCCGGTCGAACCGGACACGGACGCGAACGAGACGGTGTTGGCGGCGGCGGAGAACTGTCCGGTGGAGGCGATCATGATCACGCTGCTGGGGGGTGGGGAGCCGGTGTTTCCGCCGGAGGAGTGAGGGGGTGGGGGCGGGTTGTTCAGCGCGTCCGGTGTCTGAGGGCGAGGTTGGTACAGCCCGGCTCTTGTTTCCCACCCACCCGCCCGTCTCGGTCCGTTTGCCGGGAACCCTCGAACCACCTCGGTGCGGCCCGGCTCCGATCGGCGACGCCGGTGCCGCACAGGCCTTGTCTCCCACCCACCAGGCTCCACCGCTCCTGCGGCGAGGGCGGCCCAGACAGCGCCGGGCGGCACCATCCAGCCCGTCCGGCGTTTGAGGACGAGCGCGTTCAGCGCGAAGGGGGGTCTGGGGGCGCAGCCCCCAGTGGGGGTCCCCCCTCTGGGGGAGGGATGGGACGGGTAGGGGCGGCGGGGGCGAGAACCCTCGCCCCCGGCCGGTCAGCCGGCGGAGCCGCCCTCCCCGGAGGGATCCGTCAGGTCGATCAACCGGCACACCGTCTCGATGTCGATCTTCACCTGGGCGATCGAGGCACGGCCCGACAGCCAGGTGATCAGCGCCGAGTGCCAGGTGTGCTCGATGACACGGACCGCCGAGAGCTGCTCGGGCGTCGGGTGCCCCTGCCCCGGGTCGCCCAGACCCATCGAGTCCAGGATGATCGCCGTCGTCTGACGGGACACCTGGTCGACCTCCGGCGAAACGCTGCGGTCCGCGAACGTCAGCGCCCGCACCATCGCGTCCGCCAGATGCGGCTCACGCTGAAGGGCGCGGAAGGCGCGCATCAGGGTCTCCGCCACCCGCTCCGCGGCCGTCTCGCCCGTCGGCGGCTTCTTGCGCAGCGTGCCGTGCATGTGTTCCAACTGGTCCTGCATGGTGGCGACCAGCAGATGAACCTTGGACGGGAAGTACCGGTAGAGCGTGCCGAGCGCGACCTGAGAGGACTCCGCGACCTCCCGCATCTGCACCGCGTCGAAACCGCCCCGGCTCGCCAACTGGGCGCTCGCGTGCAGGATCCGCCGCCGCCGGGCCTCCTGCCGCTCGGTGAGCGGAGCGGACGGCGGCAGCGCGGCCGGCAGCGAACCGGAACCGGACGTGACCCCGGAACCGGACACAGCCCCGGGCCTGGACGCAGAACCGGATGTCGAACCGGACGGCGAACTCGGTCGCGCCGTGTGTGCTTCCACCTTCGCGTCGGCAGGCATGGGTCCCGTTCCGTGACAGTCGGTGATCGCGAGATGATCGGACGGCGATCATGCGGCGATCGGGCAGTCGTATGTCAGCAAACAGTCAGCATGGCACGTCGGAGTCTTGCGGCCGCCGTGGCGCGAATCACCTGATCCACCGCTCACAGCCGAGGTACCTGCCGGTAGATTCGGAGCCTCCTGAACGATCAAGTCTGAAACTTGTTCTAGATTAGCGTCCCGTCGTAGTCTCGCGGGAAACCGTGGGGAGAAGGGGGCCAGGAGTGACGGCCGAGGCCAGCGAGGCAGGCCCTCCGGGGGATCCTGCAGCGGACGGCGAACGACCGCTCAACATCGCACTTCTGACCTATAAGGGGAACCCGTTCTGCGGCGGTCAGGGCGTCTACGTACGCCATCTGTCGCGCGAACTCGCCCGGCTCGGTCACCGCGTCGAGGTCATCGGCTCCCAGCCGTACCCCGTGCTGGACGTACTCGACGGCCGCGCCGGCCGTGACGGGGCCGAAGCCGGTTCCGCCTCCGGTCCCGACCCCGTCCTCACCGAGCTGCCCAGCCTCGACCTGTACCGGCAGCCGGACCCCTTCCGCACTCCGGCGCGCGACGAGTACCGCGACTGGATCGACGCGCTCGAAGTCGCCACCATGTGGACCGGCGGCTTCCCCGAACCACTCACCTTCTCCCTCCGTGCCCGCCGCCAACTCCGGTCCCGCAGCGGAGAGTTCGACGTCGTGCACGACAACCAGACACTCGGGTACGGCCTGTTGGGTGACATCGGCGCCCCGCTCGTCACCACCATCCACCACCCCATCACCGTGGACCGGCAGTTGGAGCTGGACGCGGCCGACGACATGCGCCGCCGGATGTCCGTACGGCGCTGGTACGGCTTCACCCGCATGCAGAAGCGCGTGGCACGCCGTCTGCCGTCGGTGCTCACCGTCTCGGGTACGTCGCGCCAGGAGATCGTCGACCATCTCGGCGTACGGGACGAGCGCATCCACGTCGTGCACATCGGCGCGGACACCGACCTCTTCTCGCCCGACCCGGCGGTCCGTCAGGTACCGGGCCGCATCGTGACCACGTCCAGCGCGGACGTTCCCCTCAAGGGGCTGGTGTTCCTCGTCGAGGCGCTGGCGAAGGTACGTACGGAACACCCCGGCGCCCACCTCGTGGTCGTCGGCAAGCGCGCCGAGGACGGACCCGTCGCCCAGGCCATCGAGCGGTACGGCCTCGAAGGCGCCGTCGAGTTCGTGAAGGGCATCTCGGACGCGGAACTCGTCGACCTGGTGCGCTCGGCGGAGATCGCCTGCGTACCGTCCCTGTACGAGGGCTTCTCCCTGCCGGCGGCCGAGGCGATGGCCACCGGTACGCCCCTGGTCGCCACCACCGGCGGAGCGATCCCGGAGGTGGCCGGCCCCGACGGCGAAACCTGTCTGGCGGTCCCACCGGGCGACCCGGGAGCGCTGGCCACCGCCCTGGCCACCCTCCTCGCCGACCCGGAGCTGAGGGCGCGCCTGGGCCGGGCCGGCCGCGAGCGCGTACTGACCCGTTTCACCTGGGCCCGGGCCGCGGAGGGCACGGCAGCCCACTACCGCGAGGCGATCGCCCGTTCGGCGCCCGCACGCAAGTCCGTGCCGACGCACACCCCCAACGTGACCCCCGACCGCGAAAGCAGGACTTCGTGCTGACCGTCGACTTCACCCGGTTCCCGCTCGCCCCGGGCGACCGCGTACTGGACCTCGGCTGCGGAGCCGGCCGGCACGCGTTCGAGTGCTACCGGCGCGGCGCCCAGGTCGTGGCGCTCGACCAGAACGGTGAGGAGATCCGCGAGGTCGCCAAGTGGTTCGCCGCGATGAAGGAGGCGGGCGAGGCACCCGCGGGGGCGACCGCGACGGCCATGGAGGGCAACGCCCTGGCGCTGCCGTTCCCCGACGAGTCCTTCGACGTCGTGATCATCTCCGAGGTCATGGAGCACATCCCGGACGACAAGGGCGTACTCGCGGAGATGGTCCGGGTGTTGAAGCCCGGCGGCCGGATCGCGATCACCGTGCCGCGCTACGGGCCCGAGAAGGTCTGCTGGTCCCTCTCCGACGCCTATCACGAGGTCGAGGGCGGCCACATCCGCATCTACAAGGCGGACGAGCTGCTCGCGAAGATCAGCGAGGCGGGACTGAACCCCTACGGCACGCACCACGCCCACGCCCTGCACTCCCCGTACTGGTGGCTGAAGTGCGCGTTCGGCGTGGACAACGACAAGGTGCTGCCGGTCCGCGCATACCACAAGCTGCTGGTCTGGGACATCATGAAGAAGCCGCTGGTCACCCGGGTCGCCGAGCAGGCGCTGAACCCGCTGATCGGCAAGAGCTTCGTCGCCTACGCGACCAAGCCGCACCTCCCGATCCTTTCCAAGTCCGAAGCCGAGGTGGCCGCGAAGTGACGACCCCCCGGACAGAACACCTCGTCCTGCCCGGGGTCCTCACCGCCGAGGAGGCCGCCCTCACCGTCCGTGGGATCCTCGCGGAGCAGCGGGAGGACGGGGCCATTCCGTGGTTCCGGGGACACCATCTCGATCCCTGGGACCACACCGAGGCAGCGATGGCCCTGGACGCGGCAGGCGAGCACGAGGCCGCCGAGCGGGCGTACCTGTGGCTGGCCGCCCACCAGGTCCAGGACGGCTCCTGGTACGCCGCGTACGCCGACGGGGACGCGGACGCCGTCACCGACCGGGGCCGGGAGACCAACTTCGCCGCCTACATAGCCGTCGGTGTCTGGCATCACTACCTCTCCACCGGCGACGACGCCTTCCTGGACCGGATGTGGCCGACCGTTTTCGCGGCTGTCGAGTTCGTCCTCCAGTTGCAGCAGCCCGGCGGTGAGATCGGGTGGAAGCGCGAGGACGACGGCACGGACGTCAAGGACGGTCTGCTGACCGGCAGTTCGTCCGTCCACCATGCGCTGCGCTGCGCGCTCGCCATCGCCGAGGAACGCGAAGAGCCGCAGCCCGACTGGGAGTTGGCGGTGGGCGCGCTGCGGCACGCGATCCGCCGGCACCCCGAGCGGTTCCTCGACAAGGGCCGATACTCGATGGACTGGTACTACCCGGTCCTGGGCGGCGCGTTGACGGGCGCGGAGGCCAAGTCCCGTATCGAGGAGGGCTGGGAGCGCTTCGTCGTCCCCGGGCTCGGGGTGCGCTGTGTCGTGCCCAACCCGTGGGTGACGGGCGGTGAGTCGGCCGAACTCGCCCTGGCGCTCTGGGTGGTGGGCGAGTCCGACCGGGCCCTGGAGATCCTCCAGTCCATCCAGCATCTGCGCGACGCGGACAGCGGCCTCTACTGGACGGGGTACGTGTTCGACGCGAAGGCGATCTGGCCGCGCGAACTCACCACCTGGACGGCGGGTTCACTGCTCCTCGCGGTCGCCGCACTCGGCGGCCACGAGGCGACCTGCACGGTGTTCGGCGGCGAGCTGCTGCCGACGGGGCTGGACCCCGACTGCTGCCAGTAGCCGGGGGTGTCGAGGGCCTGCCGCCCGCCGGTGCTCAGTGACGGTTGACGCGGTTGGCGATCGCGTGGCCCACGAACAGGTAGACGATGGCGGCCAGTCCGTACCCGGCGACGACCCGCGCCCACTGCTCGTCGAACGTGAACAGATCGCGCGACCAGCCCGCCAGCCAGGAGGCCGCGTCATGGACGACCTGCACGAAGTCGTTCGCGCGGTTGGCGTCCAGCAGATACATCAGGATCCAGAGGCCGAGGATGACGGCCATGATGTCGGCGACGATCGCGATGACCGTCCCGGCCTGGTTGTTACCACGGCGATATGCTGAGGACATGCCCTTCGGGTTGCCCCGAAACCCCGGTTGAAACCAACTGACCTGCCGTCGGCCCCACGTGGCCTGCCGTCAGGAGTTGAGTTCGGCGAGCACGCGCAGGGTGTGCGGGTCGGGGGAGAGGACGAGCAGGTCCGTCACCGGCCCCTTGCGCCACAACTCCAGCCGCTCCGCGATGCGTTCACGCGGTCCGACGAGTGAGATCTCGTCGGCGAAGGCGTCCGGCACGGCGAGCACGGCCTCCTCGCGCCGACCGGCCAGGAAGAGCTCCTGGATCCGTCGGGCCTCCTCCTCGTACCCCATGCGTGCCATCAGATCGGCGTGGAAGTTGCGGGCCGCGTGCCCCATCCCGCCGATGTAGAAGCCGAGCATCGTCTTGACGGGCAGCAGCCCTTCGGAGACGTCGGCGCAGACGCGGGCCTGCGCCATGGGCGCGACCAGGAACCCTTCCCTGGCCCCCCTCAGTGGCTCCTCGTACGCCTCGGCCCGCAGCGGGGACCAGTACAGGGGCAGCCAGCCGTCGGCGATACGGGCCGTCTGGGCGATGTTCTTCGGCCCCTCCGCACCGAGCAGGACGGGGAGTTCGGCGCGCAGGGGATGGGTGATCGACTTCAGCGGCTTGCCGATTCCCGTACCGTCCGGCCCGGCGTACGGCAGCGGGTGGAAGCGCCCATCCAGCTCAACGGGGGCCTCGCGCCTGAGGACCTGGCGTACGACGTCCACGTACTCCCGGGTCGCGGTGAGCGGCGACTTCGGGAACGGGCGCCCGTACCAGCCCTCGACGACCTGCGGGCCGGACAGCCCGAGCCCGAGCATGACACGTCCGCCGGAGAGATGGTCGAGGGTGAGGGCGTGCATCGCGGTGGTCGTCGGCGAGCGGGCCGCCATCTGGGCAACCGCCGTACCCAGCTTGATCCTTGAGGTCTGTGCCGCGATCCAGGTCAGCGGGGTGAACGCGTCCGAGCCCCAGGACTCGGCGGTCCACACGGAGTCGTAGCCGAGCCGTTCGGCCTCCTGGGCGAGCGGTACGTGGTGCGGGGAGGGGCCACGACCCCAGTAGCCGAGCGCGAGACCGAGCCGCATACCTGCCTCCTGACGGTCCGTCAGATGTAGAGCGCCGGCCGCGACTGTACGACAACGGCCCCTCGCCCGGAAGGGCAAGGGGCCGCAGCACGGGTATCCCGCAGACGGTGTTATCCGCGCTGGATGCCGGAGGTGTCCTGGAGGATGCCCCGGCGGCCGTCCTGCGTCTGGGCGATGAGACCCTGGCCGCGCTGCTCGACGGCCAGGTACCAGGTACCGGGGGCCAGTTCGGCGATCGGCGTCGGGGAACCGTCCTCCGCGAACAGTGGACGCGGCACCGGTACGGCGAACCAGAACGGGGAGAAGTCCGGGGCCGGCGGCTGCGTCTGCTGCGGCTGACCCGCGCCGGCGCCGAAGGGCTGACCGGTCTGCGGCTGGCCGCCGTACGGCTGCTGCTGAGCGTCGGCGCCCGGGTAGCCGTAGCTGCCCTGGGGCTGGCCACCGGGGTAGGGCTGACCGCCTCCGCCGTACGGCTGCGGGGCGGGCGGCTTGGGAGCGCCGACCAGGGCGACCTTGAGGGCCGGGACCAGTGGGGTGGCGACCGCGGCGGCGGCCATCAGGACCGTGGCGACCAGGGAGAGGATCAGGCCGGTGCCGGCGTCCGGCCCCGAACTGGCGCTCTCGCCGACGTTGTTGGCACCGCCCGCCGGGTCGAAGACGTTGCCCAGCGCGCTCCAGGCGGCGAAGACGGTGAAGGCGACACCGAACTGGCCGAGCTCGATGCCCGCGACCTTGGGCACCTGCGGCAGACCGTGCGACACCACGACGAGCGCGGCACCGATGAGGCCCGCGAGGACGACGCCCAGCAGGACCGGTCCACTGGCCCAGGCGCTCGGCATGTCGAGGCCCGTGGCGCCGTCGACGGAGTAGATGTCGAGGAACGACGCGATGAACAGCAACACCGCTGCTCCGATCACCACGCCGTCGCCTCGAGTGAGGGAGCGGATATTCACTTCAGGTCCTCAGGTCCTTCGTAGGTCGTGTCGTCGTCGTCATTCGGTCGGTCGGCCGTCCGAATTCGGTCGGCCGTCAATCGATCGTGCGTAGGGGCACGACATTATCGTCCGCCCGAGCGGACTGTCCGCCGGGATGCACACGTTGATCACGACCCGCGCAGAAAACTCACGATTCCCTCGGAGATCCCCTGTGCGGCCTCCTGGCGCCAAGTCCCGCTGGTCAGAAGGGCGGCGTCCTTGCTGTCGCGCATGTTGCCGCACTCGATGAACACCTTCGGAACCGTTGACAGATTGAGACCGCCGAGGTCCGTGCGGGTGTCCAGGCCGGTACCGCCACCGATGTAGTTGGAGGGCGCGGAGCCCGTCGCGCTGATGAATCCGGCTTTGATGTCCTCGCCGAGCAGCCGGGAGGAGGCGACGATCGGCCGGGTGTCCGCGGCCCCTTCGTGCACCGACCCCGGCAGGATCACATGGAACCCGCGGTTGCCCTGAGTGCTCCCGTCGGCATGGATGGAGACGACGGCGTCGGCGTGCGCGGCGTTCCCGATCCGGGCGCGCTCGTCGACGCAGGGCCCGAAGGCGTAGTCGGAGCGGTCGCCGTCCTGCGTGAACTTCACGGTGGCGCCCTGCTGTTCGAGGACCGTCCGCAGCCGCCGCGCGACATCGAGGGTGAACTCGGCCTCCGTGTAACCGCTGTTGGTGGCGGTACCGGTGGTGTCGCACTCCTTCGAGTTCGTACCGATGTTCACCTTGCGGGCGATCTCCGCCGGGTGCTTGAAGTTCCCGGGATTGTGTCCGGGGTCGATGACGACGACCTTGCCCGCCAGGGGAGTCGCGGGTTGGCCGGGCGTGGCCAGGGCCGGCGGTTCGATCGGCGACAAGGGCGTATAGCCGCCGGACTCGAGCTGCCTCGTGCGATCACCTCCGTCGTCGGCGACGGCCCCCCAGACGAACCACCCGCCGGTCCCGCCCAGCACCAGCACGGCGAGGGCGACGGCCAGCGGACGGCGCAGAGAGGAACGAGGGGGCTGGGGCGGCTCGAAGCCGGGGCCTGCGTAGGACACGACAGCGACTCTAACCGGGGCCTCAGACTCCGGCTCCCGTTCGCCGCAGGACGCGCAGCGAGTCGGTCGCGGAGATCTCGGTGAAGGCGCCGGAGGCGAGGGCGCGGAGGTAGACGCGGTAGGGCGCCTGGCCGGTGAACTCGTCCTCGGGGTCGGGGAAGACGTCGTGGATGAGGAGGAGGCCGCCCTCGGCGACGTGCGGGGCCCAGCCCTCGTAGTCGGCGGTGGCGTGCTCGTCGGTGTGCCCGCCGTCGATGAAGACGAGCCCGAGCGGCGAGTTCCAGATCCGCGCCACCTGCGGCGAACGCCCGACGACCGCGATCACGTGGTCCTCCAGCCCGGAGGTGTTCAGGGTGCGCCGGAAGAGCGGAAGGGTGTCCATGACACCGAGTTCCGGGTCGACGGTCTCCGGGTCGTGGTAGTCCCACCCCGGCTGCTGCTCCTCGCTGCCCCGGTGATGATCGACGGTGACCGCGATGACCCCGGCCGCGCGGGCCGCGTCGGCGAGCAGGATCGTGGAACGCCCGCAGTACGTACCGACCTCCAGCAACGGCAGCCCGAGCGCTCCCGCCTCCACGGCGGCCCCGTACAGCGCGAGTCCCTCACCGGCGGGCATGAACCCCTTGGCAGCCTCGAAAGCGGCCAGAATCTCGGGCTTGGGCGCTGCCACGGTCATGGGGTCCTACCTTTCGGTCGTACGAGCGTGCGGGAGCCTCATGCTGCCGTACAACCCGGGTGACCGGACGACGGGGGGTGAGTGCACAGGGGCGCGGGGAACTGCGCGACCGGCCACGGCGGGCCCGCAGCCCAAAACGCACCCGCACCCGCCCCCGGCGAGCGCAGCGCCTACGCGCTGACAGTCTCCCCAGGCAGGGACAGGTCGACATCGACCGTCCCGCCGACACCCGCATGGGTCGCGGACGACGCAAGCGGCCCATGGCCGGAGGCCCGCGCGGCCAGGACATACGCACCCTGCGCCGGGACAGCAAGCGCGTAGCTGCCGTCATCCCCCGACAAGGTGGCGCCCGCCTGACGCCCCCGCCGGTCGATCAACGTGACCTTGGCACGGGCGACCGGACTGCCATCCGCACCCAGCACCCGCCCACGGAACCCGGAGTCGAGCGCGGCGACCTCTTCGCTGCTCGCGCGCAGCTGCGGCTTGTTCGCCGGGCGCCGCCCCGGCAGGAACAGGGCGAGCAGCAGCCCGACCACGACCGCGCCCGTGGCGATCAGGAAGGAGACCCGGAACCCGTGCATCGTGGGGATCGCGACGCCGCCCACATGGTCCGCGGTGTTGGCGAGCACCATGCCGACGACGGCGCTCGACACGGACGTACCGATGGACCGCATGAGGGTGTTGAGGCCGTTGGCCGCGCCGGTCTCGGAGGCCGGGACCGCGCCGACGATCAGGGCGGGGAGCGAGGAGTAGGCGAGCCCGATGCCCGCGCCCAGGACGACAGCGATGACCAGGGACTGCCACGCGGCGCTCATCAGGCCGAGGCCGGCGCCGTAGCCGATCGCGATGATCAGCAGACCGAGGATCAGGGTGACCTTGGGGCCGTACTTGGCGGAGAGACGGGCGTAGACGGGGGCCGTGAACATCATCGTCAGGCCGAGCGGCGCCACGATCAGGCCTGCCATGACCATGGACTGGCCGAGGCCGTAGCCGGTGGAGGTGGGCAGCTGGAGGAGCTGGGGCAGGACGAGCGAGACGACGTAGAAGGAGACGCCGACCATGATCGAGGCGAGGTTGGTGAAGAGGACGGCGGGCCGGGCGGTGGTGCGCAGGTCCACCAGCGGGGCCTTCAGACGCAGCTCCAGCACGCCCCACAGGACGAGTACGACGGCGGACGCGCCGAACAGGCCGAGCGTGGTGGCGGAGGTCCAGCCCCAGTCGCTGCCCTTGGTGATCGGGAGGAGGAAGAGGACGAGGCCGACGGAGAGTCCGATGGCCCCGAGTACGTCGAAGGTGCCCTCGGCGCGCATGTCGGACTCGGGTACGACGAGCAGGGTGAGGGCGATGGCGAGGGCGCCGAGGCCGGCGGCGCCGTAGAAGAGGGCGTGCCAGTCGGAGTGCTGGGCGATCAACGCGGCGAGCGGGAGGGCGAGGCCGCCGCCGACGCCGATGGAGGAGCTCATCAGGGCCATCGCCGAGGGGAGCTTCTCGCGGGGCAGCATGTCGCGCATCAGGCCGATGCCGAGGGGGATGGCACCCATGGCGAAGCCCTGGAGCGTACGGCCCGCGATCATGGTCAGCAGGTCGCTGGTGAGCGCGCTGACGAGGGCGCCGACGACCATCACGGAGAGGCTGGTGATCAGCATGCGCCGCTTGCCGTACAGGTCGCCGAGCCGCCCCATGATCGGCGTGGCCACGGCTCCGGAGAGAAGCGTCGAGGTCAGCACCCAGGTGGCGTTGCTGGGCGAGGTGCTCAGCAGCTGGGGGAGGTCCTTGATGACGGGGACGAGCAGGGTCTGCATGACCGCGACAACGATGCCCGCGAAGGCGAGCACCGGGACTATGGCCCCGCCCGTTCTGCCGGTTCCACCGGTGTCTCCGGTGGTCCGGTCGGTCGTCGTGTGCGTCATGGGGTGGGGCCTCCAGGCGGGTCCGGGCAGGGGTACGTGTGAGATGAACCTGTGTGCCTGGGCAACTATTCCGATGTTTTGGCGTACTAACTGATCCTTGACCTGCTGATGGGAATCTGATCTGCCGTCACGACTGCCCTCCTGTCCGGGTGCGGAAAATGTTCTGGGACCGGGGCAACGGTTCGGGCGGCTCATGGACTCCTTTGAACATCTAGGAGGTGCTCATGGGGGAACGGGATCGGAAGACGGCTCGGGACGAGGAGTTCCAGAGCTTCGTCGTCGGCCGCTGGCCACGGCTGCTGCGTACGGCGTTTCTGCTCACGGGGGAGCAGCACGCGGCGGAGGACCTGGTCCAGTCGACGCTGGAACAGGTCTATGTGGCCTGGCGGAGAGTCGGTTCGGCCGATGACCCGGATGCGTATGTGCGGCGCATGATGATCAACGCGCACGCCCGCAAGCACCGCAGGCGGCTCAAGGAGTTCCTGGCGCCGAGGGACGACGAGGGGCCGGCGCGCGAGCTGCCCGACACCGGCGACCACATCGCCAGGGCCGACGACCGCGGGGCGCTGCTCAAGGCGCTGGCCCAGTTGCCGCCCCGGCAGCGGGAAGCGGTGGTGCTGCGGTACTGGGAGGACCTGACCGAGACGCAGGCCGCACAGGCGATGGGCTGCTCGGTGGGCGCGGTGAAGAGCAGCGCGGCCAGGGGGATCGCGAAACTCCGCGCCATACCGGGCCTGGTGGAGACGGTGACACACGGAGGGCGGAAGTGATGAGCGTGGACCGGGAGACGAACCAGAACATGGCATATGGGGAAACCGCACACGCGGACATCACCTTTCTGCTGGCCGGCGCGGCGGACGAGGTCGAGATCGGCATAGCCCCCTACCAGGCGGTGGTCCGCGGCGGCCGACGCCGCAGGGCCCGGCGCTGGGCGGTGGCGTCGGCGGCGGCCCTGGTGATCGCCGGGTCGACGGGGACGATGGCGCTGGCGGGGATCGGCGGGGGCGGCGGCGACAAGGTGACCCATGTGGCGGTCGGGCCCTCGACCGCAGCTCAGCGGCACGTGTACGTGCCTCAGCGGACCACGATCGCGAAGGGTGAGGTCCGAGAGGTGGAGTGGTGGGTCAGCGTCGGCATCTGGGGAGCGCCGCGGAACGAGGCGGAGGCGGTGCGCCAGTTCAAAGCCATGACCGAGCTCGGAGTGAAGCCGCCGGACGCGAAGATCCCCAAGGACCTGGTAGGGAAAGGCTCGTTCTTCGTCAGTCACGTCGCCGGCGATACGCGGACAACGGTCATGCTGGGTCGGTTCGACAAGACCGACGCGATGGCCGGTACGGATCTTGAATCGGTCACGATCCCCTTGGTGCCGGAGGCCTCCGGCCGGCCAGGCGCCCCGAACGGCCTGGTGATCGGCAAGGTGGCCTCAACGGCCCGGGAAGTCACCTGCACTGGGGACGACGGCACGACAAGGGTCATCCGCAGGTACCTGGTGAGTTTCGAGCGGACTTTCCACGAGCCGGTGTTCAGGAAGGTGAAGGGGTCACAGGCGGCTTGGTTCGTGTGCGTGGCGGCGGATGGGACGGCGAAGGGATTCAAGTCGGTGAAGGTCACCAGGTGAGGCCGTTCAGCGTGTCTGGGCCCTGTCGGGGCGCCTCTGGGGCACGGGTGTGTTCGGAGACGGAGCCCCGAGGACGGGACGGGTAGGGGCGGCGGGGGCGAGAACCACCGGACCGGACGCCTACAGCCACCCCTGCTGCCGTGCCTCCCTCACCGCCTCCATCCGATTGCGGGTCCCCGTCTTCCCGATGGCCGCCGACAGATAGTTGCGGACCGTCGACTCGGAGAGATGCAGCTTGCCGGCGACATCGGAGACCGTCGCCCCGTCCGCCGAAGCGTTCAGCACCTCGCACTCCCGCGCCGTCAGCGGATTGGGCCCGGCGCTGAGCGCAGCCGCGGCAAGTGCCGGGTCGATGACCGTCTCCCCGGTCAGCACCCGGCGGATCGCCGCCGCCAACTCCTCCACGGGCCCGTCCTTGACGAGGAAACCGGCGGCCCCCGCCTCCATGGCGCGGCGCAGATAACCGGGGCGCCCGAAGGTGGTCAGGATCAGCACCCGGCAGTCCGGGGCCTCGTCGCGGAGCTGAGCGGCGGCGTCCAGCCCGCTCATGCCGGGCAGCTCGATGTCGAGGAGCGCCACGTCCGGCCGGCGCAGCAGCACCGCGTCGACGATGGCGTCACCGGTCGCGACCTGGGCGACGACCTCGATGTCCGGCTCCATCCCGAGCAACAGGGCGAGAGCGCCCCGCATCATCTGCTGGTCCTCGGCGAGGAGGACCCTGATGGACTTCGAGGGACGGTGATCCCGGGGCATCTCGTTCACGGGGTAAGGGTAGGGCGGATACCGGGATCGACCTGGGAAGAAGAGGCCGGAGATGTGGAGGCCGGAGAGGCGGAGGGAAGCGATGTGGAGGCCGGGGAAGCGATGGGAGGCGTTTCGGTCGCCAGGTCGGGCAGTTCGGCCGTCACCAGGAACCCGCCCCGGGGCATCGGGCCCGCCGACAGTGAGCCTCCTGCTGCCGCGAGGCGCTCCGTCAGCCCCTTGAGTCCCGTGCCGCCGATACCTGGCTGCGCCGGCCCCGCGGGCGGCGTCACACCGGTCCCGTTGTCCGCGACTGTCAGCCGCACCCGTTCCCTCGCGCCCTCCAGCCCCGAACCTTCCACCGTGATCTCGCAGCGGGTGGCTCCGCTGTGCCTGAGGACGTTCGTGACCGCCTCCCGTACCACCCACCCCAGCAGCGCCTCCGTCGGCGACGGCAGGGGCGGGCCCGAGCGGTGGATCACCGGGGTGACGGCCGCCGCCGTCAGGACGGAGTCCGCCCGGTCCAGTTCCGTGGCCAGGCTGCCCTGCCGGTAGCCGGTCACCGCCTCGCGGATCTCCGTCAGGGCCTGGCGGCCCACCGACTCGATGTCCGTGATCTGGAGCAGGGCCGCGTCCATGTTCCGGGGCGCCAGCCGCCGGGCCGCCTCCGACTTCACCACGATCACCGACAGGGTGTGGCCCAGCAGGTCGTGCAGGTCGCGGGAGAACCGCAGCCGTTCCTCCTCGACCGCGCGGCGCGCCAACTCCTCACGCGCCGCCCGCAGTTCACGTACGGCCTCGGTCAGGGACAGGATCGCCGCCGTCACCATGGTGGACAGGAACGTCCCGTACGCCACGTTCAGCGCGTCCCAGCCCTCCCGGACCGAGGAGACCGTCGCCGCGAGGGCGGTGAGCGCGAGTCCGGTGCGGCCCAGCCACGGGCCCCGCATCACCGCGCCCGTGGCCAGCCCGAGCAGCGGGAAGAAGTACAGCCAGCTGCCTCCGTAGACGATCGCCAGCGCGCAGGTCACCGCGCCCATGACGACGAGCGCCACCCGCGTCGACCTGGCGTCCCGCGTCGTCTTCGCGAAGGCGCGGAACGTGACGTAGATGTAGAGGGAGTTGAAGGTGAGCAGGCCCATCGCGCCGATCCAGGGCAGCGGGGTCCGGCCCTGGAGGAGGTTGGAGAAGGAGCCCATGCCCATCAGCAGCCAGGGCAGCAGGGCGAATCCGGTGGGCGGCGGGCCCGGGTCCTCCGGCATCCGTTCGCCCGACTTCCGCGCGGCCCGCCGAGCGGCCTTGTACCGCGCCATGTCCGACCGCCAGCGCGCCCGCTCGGCCCGCCACTCGCTCACCTGGCAGGCGGCCTCTCGCATCCAGAACATGGACGACAGCGTACGAAGCGAGGATCGCGCCGGGCAGATGCCGATGTACGGACTCCGGCAGGACAAATGTCCCGGTGCGGCGTGCCTGTCGGCCCGGGACCACACAGCTGACGCATCGTCAGGAGTATTCACAACTCAGGACCGCTCGGCTATACAACAGGGGGCGCCGGACTGGAACGCGTTCTAGGTCGGCCCGTATCGACCTCGGTGCGGCCGACGGTGCGGACGACCGTACCGAGGTCTCAGTACAGCTGGTTGTCAGTTCCCCGAGTCGGCCATTCGGTTGTCCGCTCGGTTGCCCGTCGAGTCGATCAGGAGCCCCATGCCCATTGACGCCGCCAAGGCCGTCGCCGCCGAACCCCGGTCCGCAGAGATCGCCTGGGGTCGCAAGGACGTCCAGCTCTACCACCTCGGTATCGGCGCCGGCGTCCCCGCGACCGACCCCGGTGAGCTGCGCTACACCCTCGAATCCCGGCTGCATGTCCTGCCCAGCTTCGCCACCGTCGCCGGCAACGACTCCCCGGATGTGATCAGCGGCCTCTCCATGCCGGGCGTCGACGTCGACCTCGCGCATGTCCTGCACGGCGGCCAGAGCATCGAAGTGCACCGCCCGATCCCGGTCGAAGGGAAGGCGCGCGCCACCGGGAGCATCGCCGCCGTGTACGACAAGGGCAGCGCGGCGATCCTCGTCATGCGCACCGAAGTCGCCGACGCCGAGGGGCCGTTGTGGACGAGCGACGCGCAGATCTTCGTACGGGGAGAGGGCGGCTGGGGAGGCGACCGAGGGCCTTCGAACCGGCTCCCGGCGCCCGACACCGAGCCCACCAAGGTCGTCGAGCGGACCGTCCGGGAGGACCAGGCGCTGCTCTACCGGCTCTCCGGCGACTGGAACCCGCTGCACGCCGACCCCGACTTCGCCGCCCGCGCCGGGTTCGAGCGGCCCATCCTGCACGGGCTGTGCACCTACGGCATGACGCTCAAGGCGGTCGTCGACACGGTGCTCGGCGGGGACGTCGGCCGGGTCCGCGCCTACCGCACCCGCTTCGCCGGGGTCGTGTTCCCCGGGGAGACCCTCCGCATCCGGATGTGGACACACGAACCGGATCGCGTCCAGGTGTCGGTCACCGCCGTCGAGCGGGAGGACGCGCCCGTACTGGCCGACACGGTCGTCGAACACGCATGACCTCACTCACGTATTCGCACATCTCCGCACACACCTGTACATCGCTGTAGGTCCCCGAAGGGAGCCGCACCAATGCGCGCAGCCGTACTGCACGAGATCGGGCAGGACAAGCTCGACGTCCTGGACGACGTCGAGGCCGTGGGTTTCGGCCCTGGCAAGGTGAGGGTCCGGATACGGGCCACCGGGCTGTGCCACTCGGACCTCTCCGCGATGAGCGGTGTACTGCCGCAGCCGGCGCCCTTCGTCCCCGGCCACGAAGGCGCCGGCGAGATCCTCGAAGTCGGGGAGGGCGTAAGCCACTTGAAGGCCGGTGACCGGGTCGTCGTCTGCTGGCTGCCCGCCTGCGGCGCGTGTCCGGCGTGCAAGCGCGGCCAGACCGAGCTGTGTCTCGCCGGGTTCATGAACGCGGGCACCCCCAACTTCCGGCGCCCCGGCGGCGACATCTTCGGCATGGCAGGCACCGGCACCTTCGCCGAGGAGGTCGTCCTCGACGCCGGCTGTGCCGTGCCCATCCCCGACGACGTACCCTTCGACATCGCCGCCCTCATCGGCTGCGGGGTGACCACCGGACTCGGCGCGGCCATCAACACCGCTGATGTGCAAGCCGGTTCGTCGGTCGCCGTCATCGGCTGCGGAGGCGTCGGCATCTCCGCGATCCAGGGCGCGCGGCTCCAGGGCGCCGCCGAGATCGTCGCCGTCGATCCGGTGCTCTCGCGCCGGGAGTCCGCGCTCAAGTTCGGTGCCACGAAGGCCGTTTCACCGGAAGAGCTGGCCGACGCCAAGCAACAGCTCACCGGCGGCGAGGGGTTCGACTACGTCTTCGAGGTCGTCGGCCGCTCCACCACCGCCCGCACCGCCTACGACACCACCCGACGCGGCGGCACCATGGTCGTCGTCGGCGCGGGCGCCATGGACGACAACCTCCAACTCAACATGTTCGAGCTGTTCTTCGACGAGAAGCGCATCCTGCCGTCCATGTACGGCGGCGGCGACGTCCTGCGGTCCTACGAGCGCACGATCGCCCTCTGGCGCGCCGGACGCGTCGACCTCGCGGGCCTCATCACCCACCGCGTACCGCTCGCCGGCATCAACGAGGCCCTCGACCAGATGCGCACGGGAACCGCGCTGCGTACCTGCATCGAGATCTGAAGGACGCCGATGTCACCACAGCCACAGCCACAGCCCCAGCCACTGTCGCAGCCGCTTGAGGGACTTGCCGCGATCGTGACGGGCGCGGGGCGCGGTCTCGGCCGGGTCGAGGCGCTGGAACTGGCCCGGCTCGGCGCGGCCGTCGTCGTCAACGACTACGGGCAGCCCGGCCGGGACGGCTCCGGCGAGGCGTCCGCCACCCCAGCCGAGGAGGTCGCCGCCGAGATCCGCGCGGCGGGCGGTACGGCGACCGCCCACACCGGAGACGTCGCCGATCACCAACAGGCGCGTGAACTGGTCGAGTTGGCGATCGCCGAGTTCGGCAAGCTGGACATCCTCGTCAACAACGCGGGCATCCTGCGCGACCGTATGGTCTTCTCCATGTCGGAGGGGGAGTGGGACGCCGTCATACGGGTCCACCTCAAGGGGCACTTCAACACGACCCACTTCGCCGCCGCGCACTGGCGGCAGCGCGCGAAGGCGACCGGCGCACCGGTGTACGGGCGGATCGTGAACACGTCCTCGGAGGCGTTTCTCGCCGGTTCGGCGGGACAGCCCAACTACGCCGCCGCGAAAGGCGGAATCGTCGGGCTGACCACCTCCACGGCCCTCGCCCTCGCCAAGTACGGCGTGACGGCGAACGCCATCTGCCCACGCGCCCGGACACGTATGACCGAGGACGTCTTCCAGGGCTTCGAGCAGCCCGACGCCGGCCTCGATCCTCTCGCTCCCGAGCATGTCGCTCCGCTCGTCGGCTACCTGGCCTCCCCGGCCGCCGAACACGTCAACGGACAGCTGCTCGTCGTCCACGGCGGGATGGTCGCCGTCGTCGAACGCCCGCGGGTGGCCGCCAAGTTCGACAGCAAGCAGGACACCTTCACCTACGACGAACTGGACGCTCTCCTCACCCCGCACTACGCGCAGCGACCCGCCGGGGAGACGTTCGCGGCGGCGGAGGTACTCGGTCTCAAGCGCGGCTGACACCGCGTAGAAGAAGCGGAAAAAAGCAGCCCCGCCCGTAACAGACCGGGCGGGGCCGTGAGTTGCTCGATGTGCCGTCAGGCCCTGTTCTCGGCCTGCTCGGACGGCTTGCGGTGACGGCCGTTCGGGGTCGTCTCGTCGTTGTGGACCGAGACCGGACCCCGGTGTTTGCCGTAGCCGTTGCGGTGGCTCGTGGCCTCATGGGCATCGGCGGACAGCGGCTGCATGGTGCTTGCGTCGTTCATCGGAAAGTGTTCACCCCGTCAACATGATCCTTCTAACAGCCGGATGATCTTAACCAGCGCGACTCGGGGTGACACGAGCCGCACACGCCGACCGGAACTAGTTCGTTACAAGCTTCGTCACTTCGTTACCGGGCTTCCCGGCCTTCGTCACGAGCCGCCCCAGCGGAGCCTGCTGCAACGGCACCGGCCGAGCCACCACGACGGGCGCGGGACCGACCGGTTCCGGGCCCACGGCAGCCCCCGCCCCGAACGCCGACGCCGACGACGAGGGTGACGACGACGGCGACTGCGACTCCGCCGACGTCATGCACGCCGCGGCCCCTGCAGCCCCTCCGTACCCTCCGTATCCTTCGGATCTTTCGTCCCCTTCGAGTCTCTCGGCCCGCACCCGAGCCACCCCGCACGGCGTCTCCCCTGTCACGTACGGCAGTTGAAGCTCCCCGTCCCTGCTCCACAGGCCGGCCCCCGACAACCACCCCTCCGGCGCCGGAAGATGCCGCACCTGTCGCTCCGAGGGCCGCCACACCCCCACCCAACTCCCCGCCGAACCGTCCACCCGCAACGCCACCCCGCAGCTCTCCGGCGTCAGCACCTGCCCCGGCTGGATCGCGAACGGCGCGAGAGCGCACCCGTCGACGCGCAGGCACTCCGGGAAGCGCACCGGCAGGGTGCTGCCGAGCACCCCCCAGCCCAACCGTTCCTGCCCGCCGGGCGAGGGCGCGTCCGAACCGATCAGCAGCAGTCCGCTGTCCGCGTCCGCGAGCAGCAGCCGGTCGTTGCTCTCCGCCGAGATCTGGAGCAGCTCGGACACCTCTCCGTCGCGCTCCAGATCGACCACGATCGCCTTGGTGCGCCCCCCGACCTCCCGGTCCAGGGCGAGCAGCCGCCCCGTGCGGTCCAGCCAGACCCCGCCCGAACAGCGGCCGGGAACCTCCGTGACGTACTCGGGCCCGAAGGCGCCGCCCGCCACCAGCCACACCGTCGTGGAACGCCGGCCCACGGCGAGGGCGTACGCGCGGTCGCCGCCCGGAGCCGGGGGCAGCAGCCGCAGCGGGGTGCCGGGGTCGGGGCACTCGACCGCGCCGAGCGGGAGTTCGCCGGTGCCTGGGCCCGTCGGATAGAGGAGTGCGAAGGTGTGCCGGCCGTCGACCGGACGGTGGATGAGGACCCGCCCGTCGCCCATCGGCAGCACCTGTGTGCCGGGCTCCTCCGGCTGGTTGCCGGGCAGCGGCACGGCATACGGCTCGGGCCCGTCGAGCGTCCAGCGCTCCGGGAACCAGGAGTCGCCACTGCGCGCGAGCCGGGCCGCGTAGGCACCGTCCGCAGTGATCGCCAACTCTGCCCTCGGGGAAGACCCGTCCTCCGCCATGGGTTCGATCGCTTCGATCGCACAGGCCGTCATCGATCGGTCACCTCCGGCGACGAAACTAGTTTTCGCACGTACAGACGGGGGACCGGGCTGCGGTCATTTCACACATAAGGGTGGCCCAGTAACGATTCGCCTGAGGAAACGGTGGCGCGTGTGCTGACCGGGACCGAGGGCGGCGGTGGGTACGGCGGTGAGGGGGGAGAGGCGAGAAGGGAGGTGGGGGCGGCAGTGGGGCGGACGCACCGGTTCAGCCGTACGGAACAGCCAGGTAGCCTTGCGCTCGTGCCCCGTCTGTCTGAAGTAATCGCCGCGCTGGACGCCCTCTGGCCCCCCGAGCGGGCCGAGAGCTGGGACGCGGTCGGCACGGTCGCGGGCGACCCCGACCAGGAGGTGTCCCGGGTCCTGTTCGCCGTGGACCCCGTCCAGGACATCGTCGACGAGGCCGTGAAGCTGGGCGCCGACCTGCTGGTCACCCACCACCCGCTCTATCTGCGCGGTACGACCACGGTCGCGGCGGACACCTTCAAGGGCCGGGTCGTGCACACCCTCATCAAGCACGACATCGCTCTCCATGTCGCCCACACCAACGCCGACCGCGCCGACCCGGGAGTCAGCGACGCCCTCGCCGGCGCCCTCGACCTGCGGATCGTGCGACCGCTCGTACCGGACCCCACCGACCCCGCCGGCCGGCGCGGTCTCGGCCGGGTCTGCGAGCTGGACCATCCGCTGACCGTCCGCGAGTTCGCCGCCCGAGCCGCCGAACGGCTGCCCGCGACCGCGCAGGGCATCCGGGTCGCAGGCGACCCCGAGGCCCTCGTCCGCACGGTCGCCGTCAGCGGCGGCTCCGGCGACAGCCTCTTCGACGACGTACGCGCGGCCGGTGTCGACGCCTTCCTCACCGCGGACCTCCGCCACCACCCGGCGTCGGAGTTCATCGCGGACCGCGCCCACAGTGCCACCCATGGCACTGGAACCGGCACCCACAACCCCCTCGCGCTGCTCGACGCGGCGCACTGGGCCACCGAGTGGCCCTGGTGCGAGCTGGCCGCAGCCCAGCTCGACGAGATCTCCGACCGGAACGGATGGGGCCTTCGGGTCCACGTCTCCGCCACGGTCACCGACCCCTGGACCGCCCACGCGGCGTCCACCACCACCTCTGAAGCACTGGGAGCCCCCAACTGAACGCCGCGCCCGACGACCAGATCCGACTTCTCGACGTCCAGGCCCTCGACGTACGCCTCCAGCAGCTCGCGCACAAGCGCAAGTCGCTGCCCGAGCACGCCGAGATCGAGTCGCTGACCAAGGACCTCACGCAGCTGCGCGACCTGCTGGTGGCCGCGACGACCGAGGAGAGCGACTGCGCCCGTGAGCAGACCAAGGCCGAGCAGGACGTGGACCAGGTGCGTCAGCGCGCCACCCGCGACCAGCAGCGCCTGGACTCCGGTGCCGTCAGCTCCTCCAAGGACCTGGAGAACCTCCAGCGCGAGATCGTCTCCCTCGCCAAGCGGCAGGGCGACCTGGAGGACATCGTCCTGGAGGTCATGGAGCGCCGTGAGTCCGCGCAGGAGCGGGTCGCCGAGCTGACCGAGCGGGTCGGCGCCTTCCAGGGCAAGATCGACGACGCGACCGCCCGGCGCGAGGCGGCGTACGAGTCCCTCGCCGGCGAGATCGGCACGGCGACGAAGGAGCGCGAGGTCATCGCGGGTTCGGTGCCCGACGATCTCCTCAAGCTGTACGACAAGCTGCGCCAGCAGCAGGGCGGAGTCGGCGCCGCCCGTCTCTTCCAGCGCCGCTGCGAGGGCTGCCGCCTGGAGCTGAACATCACCGAGGTCAACGAGGTGAAGGCCGCCCCCCGCGACGCCGTCCTGCGCTGCGAGAACTGCCGCCGCATCCTGGTGCGCACGTCGGAGTCGGGTCTGTAACCCCCCAAATAGAACCAACAACAGCTCTGCGGGTCAGTAAGGGGTGTACGGCGTGCGGGAGTTCATCGTCGAGGCCGACGGCGGTTCCCGGGGCAACCCGGGGCCCGCGGGCTACGGCTCCGTCGTCATCGACGCGGCCACGGGCGAGACGCTGGCCGAGGCGGCCGAGTACATCGGCGTCGCCACGAACAACGTCGCCGAGTACCGGGGCCTGGTCGCCGGCCTGCGCGCGGCCCGCGAACTGGACCCGACCGCCACCGTCCACGTCCGGATGGACTCCAAGCTGGTCGTCGAGCAGATGTCCGGCCGCTGGAAGATCAAGCACCCGGACATGAAACCGCTGGCGGCGGAGGCGGCCCGGGTGTTCCCGGACGCCGCGCAGGTGACGTACGAGTGGATCCCGCGCGCGAAGAACCAGCACGCGGACCGCTTGGCGAACGAGGCGATGGACGCGGGCAAGCGCGGCGAACAGTGGTCGCCGTCCACGTCGACGGCGGAGCTGGACGCAAGGTCCACCTCCGCCTCCAAGGCGGCTGACGCGGACACCGGCGCCGCCACGAAGGTCGCCGCCGGCTGGTCGGCGCCCGCGGACCTCGGCCCACCGGCGACGTTCGTACTCCTGCGCCACGGCGAAACCCTTCTCACCCCCCAGAAGCGCTTCTCGGGCAGCGGCGGCACCGACCCGTCCCTCTCGGACGTGGGCCGGGACCAGGCGGAGCGGGTTGCGGAGTCCCTGGCCAGGCGCGGCACGATCCAGGCGATCGTCGCGTCCCCCCTGACCCGCACGCGGCAGACCGCCGCCGCTGTCGCGGAGCGCCTCGGCCTCGACGTGACCATCGACGACGGACTGCGCGAGACGGACTTCGGCGCGTGGGAAGGGCTGACGTTCGGCGAGGTGCGCGAGCGCTACCCGGACGACATGAACGCCTGGCTGGCCTCCCCGAAGGCCGAACCGACGGGCGGCGGCGAGAGCTTCGCGGCGACCGCACGCCGGATGGCCGTCACCCGCGACAGGCTGATCGCGGCCCACGCGGGCCGTACGGTCCTGCTGGTCACCCATGTGACCCCGATCAAGACCCTCATCCGCCTGGCCCTGGGCGCCCCGCCCGAGTCCCTGTTCCGGATGGAGCTGTCGGCGGCTTCCCTCTCGGCGGTGGCGTACTACGCGGACGGCAACGCGAGCGTCCGGCTCTTCAACGACACGTCCCACCTGCGCTGAGCCCCGCGGCCTGACGGGCGAGTGTCTCGACCCGGGGCCAGTCGCGCGCGGCGACAGCATCCGCCGGAAGCATCCAACTCCCGCCCACGCAACCGACGTTGGGCAGCGCGAGATACTCGGGTGCGTTCGCGGGACCGATCCCCCCGGTGGGGCAGAACCGGGCCTGGGGGAGCGGCCCGGACAGCGACTTCAGATAGGCGGTCCCGCCCGCGGCCTCCGCCGGGAAGAACTTCATCTCCCGCACCCCGCGCTCCAGCAGCGCGACGACCTCGGACGCCGTCGACACCCCCGGCAGGAACGGCAGCCCCGACACCCGCATGGCCTCCAGCAGTACGTCGGTCCAGCCCGGGCTGACGAGAAAACGCGCCCCGGCGTCGAGCGCGTCGGACACCTGCCCCGGCGAGAGAACGGTCCCGACACCGACCACCGCGCCCGGAACTCCGTCGGCGACAGCCCGGACGGCGTCGAGCGCGACGGGCGTACGCAGGGTCACCTCGATGACCGGCAGCCCCCCAGCGACGAGCGCCCGGGCAAGCGGCACGGCATCGGCCAGATCCTTGACGACGACCACCGGAACGACGGGCGCGAGACCGAGAACGGAGGTCAAGGGGAAGGGCGCGGGGGAGCTGGACATGCGCCCAATCCTGCCCCCGGTCTACAGCACACGCAATGAACGTTGCACATGCTGCAATAGGGCGAGATCAAAGGGGCGCGGGGAACTGCGCGACAAGCCCCAATGGCGCAGCAGACGCCGAACAACCAGCGCCCCTCCCCGCGGAGCGACTCGCTCAGTGAACCTCGTCCACCAACACATCCAACGCCCACGCAGCCCCCGCCCCCCTGGGCGGAGCCTCCCCCTCCACCACATACCCAAGATCCCGCAGCACCTCCACCAGCTCCCCCGGCCCGGAGGGCACCGCCCCCACGCTCACCAGACTCCGCACGATCCGCCCCTTCGTCGCCTTGTTGAAGTGGCTGACGACCTTCCGGGTCGGCGCATGCAGCACCCGCACGGTCGCCGTCCGCCCGGCAACCTCCCCCTTCGGCTTCCAGGCCGCCGCGTAGGCGGAGGAACGCAGGTCGAGGACCAGCCCGTCACCGGCCACCTCGGGAAGGACGGCGGCCATCGGAGCACGCCAGTGCGCGCCCAGCGCGCCGATCCCGGGCAGCTTCACACCCATCGAGCACCGGTACGAGGGAATGCGATCCGTGACCCGTACGGCGCCCCACAGCCCGGAGAAGACGAGCAGCGACCGCGCGGCCCGCTTCTTCGCGGCAGCGTCGAGAGAGGCGAGGTCGAGGGCGTCGTACAGCACACCCGTGTACACCTGCCCGGCCGGCCGCGCTCCGGCGGTGAGCAGATCGACGTTCTTCGCGACCTCGCCGCGCAGCCCCTCGCTCAGCCCCAGCACCTCACGAGCCTTGTCCTCGTCCCCGACGCACAGCTCGACGAGCTCCCCGAGAACGGCCTCACGAGCGGCGGTGAGCCCCGGCAGGGACAGCGACTCCAGCTTCAGCGGGGCACCGCGCCCCGAAGCGGCCTTGCCTTCGGAGGGAGGCAGCAGGACAAGCACGGTGAGTTCTCCAAACGGGTACGCGAGGTCGACTCGCGTCAGATTACGTGGTGAGGCGGGTTCGCCTACGTGATGAGGCGGGCGGTCCCGATTGTGCCTACGCTCGTTCCATGCCCCGCCGCCACATACGCGTGACCGGCGCCCCCGAAGCCCCCCTCCGGGCCGCCCTCACCGCCCTGCGTACCGAACTCGACGTCCCCGAAGGCTTCCCGCCCGCGGTACTGGCGGAGGCGGAACGGGCGGCGAAGGCCCCCGCTGTCCCGCCGCTCGACGCCACGGACATCCCGTTCTTCACCATCGACCCGCCCACGTCCACGGACCTGGACCAGGCGATGCACCTGTCCCGCCGCCCCGACGGCGGCTTCCGCGTCCGTTACGCCATCGCGGACGTGGCGGCATTCGTCGTACCGGGCGGGGTGCTGGACAAGGAGACACACCGCCGGGTCACCACCCTCTACTTCCCGGACGCGAAGACCCCGCTCCACCCACCGGTACTCAGCGAGGACGCCGCGAGCCTCCTCCCCGACCGGACCCGCCCGGCCGCCCTCTGGACGATCGACCTCGACGCGGACGGCCGCACGGTCGCCGTGGACGTCCACCGAGCCCTGGTCCGCAGCCGGTTGAAACTCGACTACGAGGGCGTGCAGCACCAACTGGACGCCGGAACGGCGGAAGAGCCGCTGGCCCTCCTCAAGGACATAGGCGAGGCGAGGGAACGCCTGGAGGTGGAACGAGGCGGCATCTCCCTGAACGTCCCGGAGCAGGAGATAGTCGAGGACGGAGACGGAGACGGAGACGGAGGCGGGGGCAGGGACACGGACGGGGACAGGGGCGAGGGCGCTCGCACGTACTCGCTCACCTACCGCGCACCACTCCCCGCCGAAGGCTGGAACGCCCAGATCTCCCTCCTCACGGGCATGGCGGCGGCAGAGCTGATGCTGACGCACGGCACAGGAGTCCTCCGGACCCTCCCCGCGGCACCTGACGATGGGGGTCCCCCCGGTCGAGCGAAGTCGAGACTGGGGGAGGTCGGCCGTCTGCGCCGCACCGCGCAGGCCCTGCACATCGACTGGCCGCACCACGTCTCGTACGCGGCCCTGATCCGCTCCCTGGACCCCCACCGCCCCCACCACGCGGCCTTCCTCCAGGAATGCACGACCCTGCTACGAGGCGCCGGCTACACGATCTTCCGCGACGGCAACCTCCCCCCACTCACCACCCACGCCGCCGTAGCCGCCCCCTACGCCCACTGCACAGCCCCCCTGCGCCGCCTGGTCGACCGGTACGCCTCGGAGATCTGCCTCGCCGCCGTGGCCGAACAACCCACGCCCGACTGGGTGTCGGCAGCCCTGGACACCCTCCCCAAGGAGATGAGAGAGGGCGGCAGACGGGCGGGCGCGGTGGAGCGAGGCTGCGTGGACATCGTCGAGGCGGCACTGCTCAAGGACCGGGTGGGGGAGATCTTCGAGGGCTGCGTGGTGGACGTGGAGGACCACAAACCGACGGTCGGAACAGTGCAGTTGGAGTCTCCGGCGGTGGTCGCAAGGATCGAGTCCGACGGCGATGGCGCTCCGCTGCCACTGGGGGAGCGGCTGCGGGTACGGCTCACGCGGGCTGAGCTGGGGGTGGCGGGGGTGCGGTTCGCTCCGGCGTGACGGTCGCCGCGACACGGCAGACTTCCTCTGACGCTCGCGAAGTAACGTGGAACCGTGAACGCAGGTGGGGGCACACGCGAACAGGCACTGTGGACCAGAGCGAGACTCGGCCGCCGCGGCCCCGCCCTGGACCTGCTCACCGCCCGCTTCGACCGGCACGTCTACGCCCCGCACGCCCACGACGAGTTCACGGTCGGCCTGTGCGTCGGCGGCTCCGAGGTCATCGACTACCGAGGCGGCCGCCTCCGCCCCCGCCCCGGCTCGATCGTCGTACTGGACCCGGGAGAGATGCACACAGGCGGCCCGGACACCGCCTCCGGCTACGCCTACCGAGCCCTGTACGCCGACACCTCCCTCCTCACGGACGGCACCACCGGCGGCGTCCCGCACTTCCGCGAACCGCTGCTCGACGACCCCGAACTGGCCGCAGCCTTCCGCGCCGCACACACCGACCTGAGCACCTGCCCGGACCCCCTGGAGGCCGAATCCCGCCTCCCCTGGCTGCTCACGGCACTGGCCCGCCGCCACTCCACGGCCCGCCCGACGCCGGACAACGTCCCCGGCGCGGACCGCATAGCCCACGCTGTACGAACCCGCCTGGCCGACGAACTGACCGCCCCGCCCTCCCTCGCCGACCTCGCCACCGACCTGGGCCTGTCCCGCTACCAACTCCTGCGCGCCTTCCGTACGACGGTCGGCATACCCCCGTACGCCTGGCTGGCCCAGCACCGCGTGACCCGGGCCAGGGCTCTGCTGGAGACCGGTCTACGCCCCGCCGAGGTGGCCTCCCTCGTCGGCTTCGCCGACCAGGCGCACCTGACCCGCTGGTTCCGGCGTGTGATGGGCGTGACCCCGGCGGCGTACCGCAACAGCGTTCAAGACGGCGGACGGGGAGGCACCCGACACTTGCCCGCATGACTGCACGCGGCTGGTTGTTGTTCTCCCTGATGGGAGTGGTCTGGGGCATCCCGTATCTGCTGATCAAGGTGGCGGTGGAGGCGGACCTGTCCCCGTCGACGGTGGTGTTCACGCGCTGCGTGCTGGGCGCGGCGCTCCTCCTCCCCTTCGCGATCCGCCAGGGCGGACTCCCGCGCACGATCCGCACCCACTGGCGCCCGATGCTGGCCTTCGCGGTCATCGAGATCATCGGCCCGTGGTGGACCCTGACGGACGCGGAACGCCATCTCTCCAGCTCCACGGCGGGCCTGCTGATTGCGGGGGTGCCGATAGTCGGGCTCGCGCTGGCCCGCTTCTTCGGCAGCACGGAGAGGCTGGGAGCCCGGCGGCTCACGGGCCTGACCCTGGGTCTGGCGGGTGTCGCGGTCCTGACCGTCCCGCACCTGACGGGCGGCGACGCGCGGTCGCTCGCTGAGGTGTTGCTGACGGTCGTCGGCTATGCCACGGCCCCGCTGATAGCGGCACGCCATTTGAAGGACGTCCCGTCGCTCCACCTCACGGCGCCGTGCCTGGCGCTGGCGGCGCTGGTGTACGCCCCGGCAGCGGTGATCACCCGCCCGCCCGCGCTTCCGTCCGGGGAGGTGCTGGCCGCCCTGGCCGTCCTGGGCGTGGTCTGTACGGCCCTCGCCTTCGTGGCGTTCCTGGAGCTGATCAAGGAGGTCGGCCCGACCCGGGCCACGGTGTTCACGTACGTCAATCCGGCGGTCGCGGTGGCGGCGGGCGCCGTGTTCCTGGACGAACCGCTGACGGCCGGCATCCTCGCCGCCTTCGCCCTGATCCTGGCGGGGTCCGTCCTGGCGACGGCCACTGGACCGCGTCGGGGCGGACGCCCGGTAGCATGGTCGACACGGCAGACGAGCCGGGCGGACGGCCGCGTGGACTCCCCTTCGGGGGCGCTCCCCGAGGAACGTCCGGGCTCCACAGGGCAGGGTGATGGCTAACGGCCACCCGGGGTGACCCGCGGGAAAGTGCCACAGAAAACAAACCGCCTGGGACCTCGGTCCTCGGTAAGGGTGAAACGGTGGTGTAAGAGACCACCAGTGCCCAGGGCGACCTGGGCAGCTAGGTAAACCCCACCCGGAGCAAGGTCAAAAGGAAGCGCTGGTAAGGATACGCAGCGCTTCTGCGAGGACGTTCGAGGGCTGCCCGCCCGAGTCCCCGGGTAGACCGCACGAGGCCGGCGGCAACGCCGGCCCTAGATGGATGGCCGTCTCCCCGGCCGCCGCGAGGCAGTCGGGCGACAGAACCCGGCGTACAGCCCGACTCGTCTGCCGCCAAGGGCCCTATGACCGGATAAATTGCTGGTCAGGGGCCCTTTCTTCGTATGTCGAAGGACTTCGTCAGACCTCGGTCCGTACCGGTTCGAACCGGTACGCGCAGCTGTGAACGTAGCCATGAAGGTAGCCACCTACGCGGCCACTGCGGGCACTCGTCCTGATCGCTGAGACCTCGGTGCGCGAAGAGCGGCGCAGCGTCTCGCGGATGGCGCGGGTCGTGCCACTCGGGAGCGTGTGTGGGGCGGGAGCTGCTTGTGGGTCATGGCGGGACCCCGCACCGCGGGAGGCGCAGCAGGCGCCGTCCCTCTGGCCGGATGCGCAACCAGGTCGAGGTCGACCTACGCGGCGACACCATGGTCATGATTCGCACGTAACCAGTGGCCACAGCCCGGATTGAGGAAGGGGCACGGGAGCGGCTCGGAACCGTCCATGGCAGCCGACGAGCCGAGCCAGGGGGAGATTTCGGATCGGGCGTAGGCGGGCGGACGCCTGCGTGAGTCGGGTGCGACGTCGGATGGCGTGAGGGACGCCCCGTGTGGCCCGCCGTCCCGGCGTCCGGCTGCGCGGCGAGGGCCACGAGGTAATTGGGGGACTTTCCCTCATGCGCCCGGTGTAGGAGGTGGGCACATTGGTGACCACGTTTCAGCACGACGTCACCACGCGTGCGCAACCGAGGGGAAGTCGATGGGCAGAAAAGCGTTACTCCGGGTTCTGATGGTCGCCGCGCTGGCCGGTTCCGCGGTGACCCTGACCGCGGGGCCCGCGAGCGCGGCCACAGGGGTGTCCGTGAGCGGGGGTGATGTGATCGTCAACGCGGGGTCGGGGGTCGCGAACAACATCACGGTCTCCCTGTCGGGAAGTTTCGTCGTCGTTCAGGACACCGCCGCCACCCTGACGGCCGGCACCGGCTGCTCGGCTCAGATCAACGGATCGGTGGCCTGCCAGGTCGGCAGCTTCGCCACGGTGGTGGTGAACGCCGGGGACCTGAACGACCGGATCACCAAGACCGGCAATGTCCGGGGCAACCTGAAGGGCGAGTCGGGCAACGACATCATCGGCGGCGGCCCCAGCCCGGGCAGCAACATCCTCAACGGCGGGGCGGGCAACGACACTCTCAACGGTGGCCCCACCTTCGACCTCCTCATCGGCGGCGCAGGCGCCGACACGCTCAGCGGCGGGGGCGGCACCTCCGACATCGCCAGCTACTTCGAGAGCGGCTCAGGGGTCGTCGTCGACATCGACAACTCCGCCGACGACGGTGCCGGCGGCGAGGGCGACAACGTCCTCACCGACGTGGAGATCATCTACGGCAGCGAGTTCAACGACACGATCACCGGGAGCGCGTCGAACGACACCATGCTCGGCTACGGGGGCAACGACCGGCTGGTCGGCGGGGCGGGCAACGACAACCTGACCGGGGACCTCGTCCCGTCCAGCAGCGGCCGGACCGGCGCGGACACCCTGGTCGGCGGTCCCGGGAACGACACCCTGAACGGCGTGGACAACATCGTGGGCAACGACAGTGTCGACGGGGGCGCCAACACCGACACCTGCACCGCCGACACCGGGGACACCAAGAGTCTCTGCGAGGCGTGAGCAAACGCCGCACGGGACCGATCCAGGTATATGCGCGGGACCGATTCACGCATATACCGGAATGATCCCGTGCGGTCAGCGGTCAGCCCACGTCAGGTGCCGGCGCCGGCCGCGCCGGAGTCAACTCCCGTCCGCGTACCGGCGAGCCAGGCCGCGCAGCGCGGTCCGGCTGCTCTGGCCGGTGCGGTTGCGGAGACTCGACAGGTGCTTTTCGACGGTGCGGGGCGAAAGGAACAACTGCTGGGCGATCTCCTGGTTGCCGAGCCCGCGGCCGAGCAGGCGCAGCACCTCGTACTCCCGGGCGGTCACCCCCGTTCGCCGCAGCTCCGGCGGAATCGTGTCATGGCCCTGGCGCCGCCGGGGCACGGGAGAGCCCGCGTCCCGCAGCAGGGCGCGGCAGGCCGCCGACATCCGTGTCGTGCCCCGGTCGTGGAAGAACTGCTCGGCGCTGCGCAGCCACTCGACAGGCTGCCCCCAGTCGTCGGTGAGCGCCGCCTGGGCACCCAGGCGCAGACACAGGTGACGGGCCATGGGAATGGTGTCGGTACCGGCCAGGGCTTCCTCGGCCGCCTTGGCGGCCTCGGCGGCCCGGCCTTCGCGGCCCAGCAGCACGGCCCGGGACCATCCCACGAAAGGCCGGTCCCAGTGGACCTGGGTGAGCCGGTCGGCGACCCCGCCGTCCAGCTCCGCCCAGCCGGCCGCGCCCCGTACGGTGCGCAGGAGCAGGTACGGGCCGAGGAAACCGATGACCCCGCGGGTGCTGGGCAGTGCCCGCATGGTCCGGTCCGCCTCCGTGAACTCGGCCATGGCACGGTCGGGTTCCTCCAGCAGCAGGGAACACACGCCCCGGGCCCAGCCCCACACCGAGGTGTCGGCGTAGCCCCAGACCGCTCCGGCGCTCCCCCCGGCCAACGCGGTCTCCAGAACGTGCAGCGCGGCCTGGAGTTTCTCCCGTTCGCCTCGGGAGGCGGCGATGACGGCGTCCATCGCGACACCGATCAGCTGCACCTCGCGCAGCCGCAGCCTGCCGGCTGTCGTGCGGAGCCGCTCGGCGTACTCCAGGGCCCCGTCGAGGTCGTCGCGCAGCACATGAGCCTGCGCCAGATGCGTGTCGGCCGAGGCCGTCAGGAGCACGGCACCGGTCTCCTCGGCCGCCTTCCGTGCTGCCAGCAGCCGATCGGTGCCGGTGAACCGGATCCGGTCCAGCGCACCGAGTTCCAGCAGGCCGCGTATCCGCCAGACCGGCAGGGCATGGGTCTCGGCCGTGGACACCAGGCGTTCGAACACCTTCTCCGCCTCGGCCAGGTCGTGGGGCCGCAGGCAGTACCCGAGGATGTTCAGCGCCTTGCAGCTCGCCTCCGGCAGCCCGACCGCCTCGGCAGCGGCCAGGGCCCCTTCGGCCAGGGCCCGGGCGCTCTCCAGCCGGTCCGGGCGCTGTGAGCCGAGCACCAGGTGCGCCGCCACGGCGTCCAGGGCGGCCCGGGACGCCGCGTCGGGCTCGGCGCCGAGCAGTTCCCGTGCCCGGCGCACGGCGGTCAGGCCTTCCTCCCACTGCTGTGCGGTGGCCGCGGCCCGGGCCCGGGTCAGGAAGCCCGCGGCGCGCCGGGCGGCGGGCGCGCCCCACGCGATCAGGACCTGGTCCAGCCGATCGCCGAGCTCCGGGACGCGCTGGACGTCGCCCGTCAGGACGAGTATCCCCAGCAGTTCCTCCAGCAGCCGGGCCACTGTCTCGGGCGGTGTGTCCGTGGCATCGGCGGTCAGTTCCAGGCCACGGTCGAGGAGTTCCACCGCGGTCAGCAGCGCGCCCCGTAAGACCGCCTGCCGACTGGCCCGGGTGAGCAGCGCGGCCGCCCGGGCCGGCTGCCCGCCGGCGACGCACAACTCCGCGGCCAGGCGGTACAGGTCGTCGCCCGAGCCGCCGCCGAGCAGACCTCGGGGCTCCCCGCCCTGCTCGGGGCGGGGAACGATCGGCTCCGGCACCGCCGCGTCGGCGGCCTCGATGGCGTCGGCGGCGGCGAGACAGAGCGCCGCCCGCTCGGCGGGCAGCAGCCGGTGGGCGATGGCGTCGGCGGTCAGGGCGTGGCGGAAGGAGTGCCAGCCGGGCTGCTCCGTGGTGGCGCCGTCGGCGACCAGGTCGGCCCGTGCCGCATGCCTCAGCTGGCGGAGCGCCGTCATCCGGTCGAGTTCGGCGACACGGGCGGCCACGTCCACGGGGAACCGCCTGCCCAGGACAGCGGCTGCCTCCAGGAGGGCGATCCCGGCGGGCTCAAGGTGGTCGACGCGCTGCAGGACGGCGGCGGCGACCGTCGTGGGTACGCCGGCGTTCACCGCGCCGGTCACCGTCCAGCCGTCGTTCCGCGTCCGGACGAGGTCGCCGCTGTCGACCATGGCTCGCAGCAGTTCCTCGACGACGAAGGGGACGCCCTCGGAGACGGCGTGCAGGCGGTCCAGTACGGCCGCCGGTACCTTGTCGGCGTCGTCGTGGCCCAGGCAGCGGGCGGCCAGTTCCGCCGTGTGGGCGGGCCCGAGGCGCGCCAGGCGCAGTGTGCGGGCCGCACGGCGGGATACCGCGGCCTCGGCGAGGTCGAGGGCCGGTCCGGGCACAGCGCGCAGGGTGGCCAGCAGGGTGGCCCGCTGGCCGGGGAGGTTGTCCGTGAGGTAGTCGACGATGGTGAGCGTGTCGGCGTCCGCGTCGTGCAGGTCCTCCAGCACCAGTACGCAGCCATGGGTACGTCCGAGGACGCCCAGGAGCCGCAGCACCGCCTCGGCGTAACCCACCAGCGGCGCGCCGTCCTGCGGCGCCAGCCCGCACAGCCGTGACAGCAGCGGCTCGTAGGGGCCCAAGTCCCCGTCCACCGGCGCCCCTTCACCCCGCAGTCCGGAGAACACGGCCTCCGCCAGCGGGCGCAGCGGCACCGCGCGCCCGGCCGACGCGGCCCGCCCGCGCAGCACCCGTGACCCGGTGCGCGCGGCAGCGGCCACGGCCTCCTCCACAAGGCGCGACTTGCCGATACCCGGCTCGCCCAGCACGAACACCGACGAGCCCCGCCCTTCGCCCGCCGACCGTCCCACCTCGGTCAGAAGGTCCAGCTCCGGTCCTCTGCCGACCAGTGCCGGTGACGACAACGACACCTGGGCCCCCTGCGCCTTCTTGCCTTCTTCGCCTTCTTCCGGGATGTCCCGGCCGCCCCTTCGAATGCTCCTTCGAGTCCGTACAGCGTAGTGCCCACGAGTCACAGGGGACGCACAACTAGATGGGGGCTCTTCCCCCATGCCCCCGGCAGCAGGCGCACGGCATTCTCTTCCCAGCAGGTGGGGGGACAGGGCATGTCCGGGGGAGGGGGACATGCCCTGCTGCTGTTCTTTCTTCGACGGGCGGATACCCATGTCTTCAAGGTCTTCGATTCTGGTCACCGCCGGGTTTCTGGCTGTGGTCCTGTCCGGATGCTCGTCGCTCACGGGAAGCCCGGGAGCGGGAGGGGGTGCCGGCACGTCGCCTTCGACGGGTTCGGCAGCCGAGGGGCCGGACGTGCCGGCGTCCGCCCTGGACCTGGAGCGCGTGTGCACGGACGGGCTCGGCTACGCGGGGATGCCCGCCTACGACCGTACGAAGAAGACCGTGCATCCGGCGGTGCTCATGAACAACCCCGGCGACAGCTGGTCACAGTCCGAGCCGCCCTCCGGCGACTTCCCCAGGGGCTGGATCCTCGGCTACGCGGACAAGCCCGCCGAAGCCGAGCTGGTCGTCTGCGTCGAACGCACCAAGTCGACCCCGACCGGCAAGGTGTGCGCCATGGAGACCGATGACGGCAAGCCGCTGAAGATACGCACGTACAACACCTCCTACCGGCTGAGCGTGGTCGAATCGCGGACGGGAGAGGAACTGTACGAGTACACAGGTGAGGCCAAGTCCGACGAGTGCCCGGTGTACATCTTCACCTCGGAGGGCGAGGGCAAGGACAAGTACTACAACGAAGTGTGGCCCAAGGACTACCGCAAGCGCCTCCAGCCCTTCATCGCACCGTAGGCCTCACTCACTCCGGCCACCCCCGCCCCCAGACCTCCCCTGGAGGAGAGTTTGTCCCCCACGACCACCACCGTCGCCGTCGATCTGAGCGGGCTCAGCGCCGCCCGCGGTGGCTCCCGTCGGCTCACCGGCCATCTCACCCGGCCCGCCGGGCCGGGCCCCTGGCCCGGTGTCGTGGTGATCCATGAGGCGCTGGGCGTCAATGACGTGATGCACCGCCAGGCGGAGCGGCTGGCGGGAGCCGGGTACCTCGTCGTCATGCCCGACCTGTTCACCGACGGAGGGGCCGTACGCTGCCTGGTGCCGACCTTCCGGGCCGCCCTGTCCGGACGCGGCCGGGCCTTCCACGACATCGAGGCTGCCCGCACCCACCTCGCCCGGGATCCCGACTGCACCGGGCGGATCGGCGTCATCGGCTTCTGCATGGGCGGTTCCTTCGCCCTCCTCGCCGTGGGCGGCGACTACGCCGCAGCCGCCGTCAACTACGGCCGCCCGCCCAGGCATCTCGAACAGGCGCTCACCGGTTCCTGTCCCGTCGTCGCGAGTTACGGGGCCCGCGACCGTACGCTGAAGGGGGCGGCCTCCGGTCTGGAGGCGTCGCTCGACCGGCTCGGCGTCGTCCACGACGTCAAGGAGTATCCGGAGGCCGGGCACTCCTTCCTGAACGATGCCGAGGTCGGGCCGCGCGTGCTGCGTCCGCTGATGCGTGTCGCCGGAATCAGGCCGCACCCGGAGTCCGCCGTCGACGCGTGGCGACGCATCGACGATTTCTTCGCCACGCACCTCAAAGGGGATGGCGTCGACGGGGCGTTGGGGACGTGAGGAGCAGGGGCGGTGCCCCGTGCTCTGTCGGCCAGCACGATCAGGCCGGACACGGACGGCATCGCCCCGGTGCGGGGCCCGAGCTGCCCCTCGGCGGCGAGATCGGGCACCCGGGCCCGGGTGCCGCCGGGTCTTCGAGCGGGTCTTCGAGCGGGTCTTCGAGGCGATTCAATGCTCGGGAATTGAAGCCGGGCCCCGCTGTCCGGCATGCCCCTGCAGCGGATCCGCCGACGCCCGCCACCAGCCCCTGGGAAACATGCACGAAGTGCAGTTCCAAGTGGTTGTTCCCAAGGGGCGACGTCCTGTTCAGAGCTTCCTCGCCAGCCGGAGTGGTGGGCGTCAGCTCGCGGTGACCAGCTCGTCGAGCAGCCGCTCCGACAGATTGTTGTCGCCGAGGAAGCTCTTCACCGAGGCGTCCTCGTTGCGTTGAGGGTCCAGGGTCGACCAGTTCAGGTCGTAGCCCGCGTCGGCGCTGAGCTGGGTCAGGAAGGCTCGCTGGGTGCGGCCGTTGCCCTCGCGGAAGGGGTGGAGGACGTTCAGGTCGCCGTACAGTGCGGCGAGTTGGACGACGAATTCCTGCCGGGGGAGATCCCGTAGGTGGCCGGACGAGGCGAGGCGGCCGAAGACCTCTCCGGCGTAGGGCACCAGGTTTCCTGCCGGGCAGAACGGTGTGCGCTTGGCGATGTTCACGGTGCGCAACTCGCCTGCCCAGGGATAGATGTCGCCGAAGATCGTGGCATGGAACGCCTGGAGGTGGTCCAGGTCGTACGTGCCGGGCAGGGGTCGTTCGGCGAGTAGGACGAGGCGCGCCCGGGTGATGTCCGCCTCCGCTGCCGCGAGCAGTTGATCGTCGGTGATACCGAGCTTGTTGCGCAGCACGCCGTTGGGCATGGCGTACGGATCGTTCACCCTGCTCGTCGCTCCGCGGTCTGTTGGTGGCGGGCGATCGCGCGGGCGACCAGGGTGTCCGCGTCGACGTCACCCTTGATGTACGCCTCGGTGTCGCGGTCGGAGGCCTCGGAGGCGTGGAGCCCCTCTGCCGCGATGGAGCCGGTGGCCGAGGCGACGGCCGTACGTCGCGCGGCCCGGCCGCTCAGTGCCTCGAAAGCCTCGACGGAGAGGAGGACGGCCTGGGGCTTCCGGTGGGCGCCGATCAGGACCGGGTCGGCATCCGCACCGGACTCCGACAGGTCGGTCAGGATCCGCGACAGTCTGGTGCGCGCGTCGCTGACGGTCACGACCTCGGGGATCTGCATGCTGTCACCGTACCCATATAGAGTCTTGATTCTGTACAGATTCTAGTACGGATTCCAGGCTCGCGGGCAGTTCGAAACCAGGGCATTCCATCAACGGCATCAGGTTGCCCGGCGTTCCACAACCGCCGAGCAACCCGATCCCGCTCAAGCCCCGCCCGTCTCACATGTGTACGACCGGTGCCGCGTTCGGATCCGCCACTGGCACCCCCCGCCGGTAAAGCACGGCACTGACCACCAGCCCCACCGCGAAGAACGCCGCCGACCACCAGTAAGCCGTGGAGTACCCCTCCAGGCCCGCCTGGGCAAGTACCGCCGGGTCTTTGGGGTTTCGGCCGTCGATGTAGTTCGTGACGGCGCTGGTGGAAAGGGTGTTCAGCAGCGCCGTGCCCAGCGATCCACCGATCTGCTGCATCGTGTTCACGGCCGCCGATGCCACCCCCGCGTCCTCCGCCCGCACCCCTTCCGTGGCCAGGGCCATCGCCGGAGCCATGACCAGGCCCAGGCCCAGCCCCGCCACGATCAGCGGAGGCATGATGTCGCCGGCGTAGCCGCTGGTCAGGTCGAGGCCCGTCAGCCAGACCATGCCTGCCGCGGCCAGGCCCATGCCCAGCGGGACGATCGGCTTCGGGCCGACACGGGGGACCAACACCGTGGTGGCCACCGTCGAGGCGAGCATCAGCCCGGCGATCATCGGGAGGAAGGCCAGGCCCGTTTCGATGGGCGTGTAGCCCAGGGACTGCTGGAGGTAGTACGTCAGGAAGAGGAAGACGCCGAACATGCCCGCGCCCAGCAGCAGGACCGAGATGAACGACGCGCCGCGGTTGCGGTCGAGCAGGACGCGCAGGGGGAGCAATGGGTGCTTCGCGCGTGTCTGCCACCACGTGAACGCGGCCAGTAGCGCCGCGCCCGCGGCCAGCCAGCCCCAGGTCTGCACCGAGCTCCAGTCGTGGCTCTCCGCGTTGGAGAAGCCGTAGACCAGGCCGAACAGGCCGGACGAGACGAGTATCGCGCCGGGGACGTCGATCTTCGAGGTCCTGTCCCGTGTGGTGCGCTTGAGGAGGATCGCGCCGCCGGTGAAGGCGACCGCGGCGAAGGCGATGTTGACGTACAGGGTCCAGCGCCAGTCCAGGTGCTCGGTCAGTACGCCGCCCAGGAGCAGGCCGATGGCGCCGCCCGCGCCGGCGATCGCGCCGTACACGCCGAAGGCCCTGGCGCGTTCCTTGGTGTCGGTGAATGTCGTGGTGAGGAGGGAGAGGGCCGCGGGCGCGAGCAGTGCGCCGAACAGGCCCTGTACGGCGCGGGCGCCGACGAGCATCTCGAAGCTGCCTGCCGCCCCGCCGACGGCGGAAGCGGCGGCGAAGCCGACCAGGCCGACCAGGAAGGTCATCTTGCGGCCGAACAGGTCGGCTATCCGGCCGCCGAGCAGGAGCAGGCTGCCGAAGGCCAGGGCGTAGGCGGTGACTATCCACTGGCGGTCGCCGTCCGAGAAGCCCAGGTCCTGCTGGGCGGACGGCAGCGCGATGTTCACGATGGTCGCGTCCAGGACCACCATGAGCTGGGCCACGCCGATGACGGCCAGAATCCACCAGCGGTGGCGGGGAGGTGCCTCCACCGGTGGTTGGAGAGTGGGCTCGGTGGCCTCGTCGGGTTTGTCTGCTGCGGAGATTTTGGACATGGCGAACTCCGAGGGAGGTGAGAAAGGGGAGGAGAGGCGGCCGTGGCGCTGTGGGGCCGGAGGGTGTGTCGATCGAGCTCTCCTGACAGGTGTCAGATTACCTTTAATCTGACAGGCGTCAAGTATGGTGTTCTTGGGTCAGTCAGTCGGCAGTCCGGGAGGCAATGACATGGGAGCTACAGCCGAATCCGCGCGGCGGCCGGGGCGGCCCGGCGCCGACACCCGGGCCGTGCCCGACGAGGAGAACATCCTGAAGCGTGGGCTTGAGGCCTTCGCCGAGCTGGGATACGACCGGGCCTCCGCCCGTGAGCTGGCCCGGCGACTGGGTGTCAGTCATAACTTCATCAATGACCGGTACGGGTCCAAGGCGGCGTTCTGGCGCGCGGTGGTCGATTTCGCGCTGGGGGCTCAGCTGGCCCAGCTGCCGTTGGAGGAGCCCGTGGCCGATGACGCCGAGCGGCTGCGTCGGATCATCACCGGTCTCTATCTGACGTCCGTCGACACCCCGCAGCTCAGTCGGCTCTTCGTCGACGAGCTCTCCCGGGACACCGAGCGGCTGGACTACCTCTACGAGCACTACATCGGGCCCACCCTGGAGACCCTGGTGCCCAGCATCGACCGGCTGGTGGCCGCCGGGCGGATGGCGCCCATCCCGATGGACGTTCTGTTCTTCACGATCATCCCGCCCATCGCCGGGATGATCGATGTCCCGCTGGCCCGGCGTCTGGGCAGGGCCCACCCCGCCACACCGGAACAACTCGTCGCCACCGCAGAGACGTTGGCGACTCTGGTGATCAACGGGCTGCTCGCGACGGTGACTTCCGGCAGCCGCCCCTGACGTCCGTGTTGTGGTTGCTGTTGTCGTCGTTTTGGTCGTGGCTGTACTCGGCTGAAGTCGCCGCTACGGGGCCCGGTCCAGCGCCGCCGTCAGCTCGCCCCGCCGCCGGATGCCCAACTTCCGGTAGGCACTGGTCAGATGGGTCTCCACCGTGCGGCGGGCCACGTGCAGCAGTTCCGCGATCTCCGTGTTCGTGCGGCCCTCCGCCGCGAGTTCCGCTGTTCGGCGCTCGCTCGCCGTCAGTGTCGTCGTCGCCGTACGGCGGGCGCCGCCCTCGCGGAGGGACTGGTCGGCGGCGGATCGCAGGCGCACGGCGCCCAGGTGTTCGGCGCGTTCGGCCGCTTCGCGCAGAGACTTGCGGGCGCGGGAGCGTTCGCCGGCGGCGGTCAGTTGACGGCCCCGGGCGATCAGGGCCGGGATCAGTTCCGTTTCGACAGCGGCTTCGCGCAGGATGCGTACCGCCTCCTCGGACAGGTCGAGGCCGTGGCGACCCCCCGTCGCCGTGCCGAGTATCCGCAGTGAACGGCCCACCAGACGTGGGGTGTTCCACACCCGGGCCAGCCGCAGTTCCTCCTCGGCCAGCGCGAGCGCCTCCCGGGGGTGGCCGAGGGCCAGTTGGCACTGTGCGGCGGCGGCCCGCCAGGGGGTGACCACCGGGCTCAGCACGTCGCGGGCGGACTGACGGCGTCCGCACTCCAGGAAGTCCCCCAGGGCGCCGGCCGGATCGCCGGAGGCGGCTCGCACCACTCCCCGCGCGTAGAGGAAACGGTTCAACTCCCAGGAGTCGTGCGCCTCCCGCAGGTCGAAGGCGTCGGCGAGCTGCCACGCCTCGTCGAGGCGGCCCGTCTCGACGAGCGCGAGTAGTACGTGCGCCTCGACGTTCGTCGGCCCGGTGCCGGTGCCGGCACCGCTGCCGTGGCCGGTTGCGGTCGCGGTTGCGGTTCCGGTTCCGATCTCGGCGGGAGCCCGGGCTTCCCCGGGCCCGGCCACCCACTCCGACCCGAATCCGAACCCCGGTCCAGGACTGCCGCCGGTCCCCGTTCCGTCCCGCCGCCACGACTCCTCGTCGCTCAGCAGTTGCCCGTAGTCCCCACGGGCGGCGGCGATGTCGGCGCGTACGTTCAGCAAGGCCTCGTGCATGGGGTGGAGCAGTGTCGGGCGCTGGCCGGTCAAGCCTCGGTCCGTCAGGCGTTCGGCCTCGTCGAGTTCGTCGGCCCACTGGGCCACCGCCGCCGCCGTACCCAGGAGGAAGGGTTCCGCCAGTGGGCCGGCCGGCTCCGCCAGCAGGGCGCGTACGCGCTTCATGGCGGCGTCCGCCGAGATCAGGCCCGCTGTCGCCTCGTACCGTACGAGGAGGGCGCGGCCGGCGGGGCCGAGTGCCTGCGGGGAGTGTTCGGCGGTCTCGTGCAGCCGGCGGTACATCTCCTCGCGGATCGTCTGGTCGTGGTCGGAGAGGAGCGCCGAGGCCGTCTGGACCGTGCGGAGCAGGTCCGGGTGGTCCGTCAACTGGCCGTCCAGGTTGTGGAGCAGGGTCACCGCCGCGCGGGCCTCGCCGCGTCTGGCCAGCGCCGTGCCCAGGGCCACCGCCGCCTGTACGCGGTACTGGGGCAGGCCGGGCAGGCGCATCGCCTCGGTCAGGCGGGGGATGGCCGCCGAGGAACGTACGGCCGCGAACTCCAGCGAGCCCAGTTCGGTCAGCACCTCGGCCCGGCGGCCGTCCGACATCGGTTCGTCCAGCGCCCGGCGCATCAGGACCACCGCGTCGTCGGTACGGTCGTCGCGGACGGCGCCGCCCGCCGCGTCCAGCAGGACCTCCGTTGCCCACACCTCGCCCATCGTGCCCGAGCGCAGCAGCAGTTCGGCCACCGTCGGCGTCGGGACGCCGCGCCGCAGCATCGCCTCGGCCGCCGCCCCGTGCGCCGCCTGCCGGTCGGCGGCGCACCAGCCCGTGAGCACCGCGTCCCGCAGCAGCGGATGGGCGTAGCGGGGCTGCCCGTCGTCGCCGAAGCGCAGCATGCCGAGGCGGGGCATGGCGGTCAGCCAGCCCCGTACCCGGGCCGGGTCGGCTCCGAGGGTGTCCACGGTCTCGGTGAACAGGGCGGCGTCGGCGCCCTCCGGCAGCTCGTCCAGCGCGGCGAGCACCCGCGCCGTCTCGGCCGTCGCCGTTCCGGCGCAGTCCAGCCACCAGGACACCGCCGCCGGATACGCCCCCGGATACAGCGCCGCGCACGTCTCCGGCAGCGGGGCCGGTGCGGCGGTGGTGGCGCTCAGGTCCTCCAGCAGCGCGCGCAGGAGCAGTGGGTTGCCCGCACCCGCCCGAACGTAGTCGGTCACCCACTGCTCGGGTACGTCGCCGACGATCGAACGCACTAGGTGCGCCGCCGCGTCGTGGCTCAGCGGGGCGAGGGTGTGGGTGCGTACGAGGGCGGGGGAGAGGGTGTGGACCAGACCGGCGGACGGCGGGTCCACGTCGTACTGGCTGCGCTCCGTCACCAGCAGCAGTACCGGTAATCGGTCCACCCTGCGCGCCGCCTCGATCAGCCAGCAGCGCGAGTTCTCGTCCGCGAGGTGTACGTCGTCCACGGCGACCAGCACCGGACCCTCGGCCGCGTACGCGCGCAGCAACCGCCAGAGCCGGGCGGCGGGCGGCAGCGACTCGTCCGGAGCGCCGGTGGCTTCGGACGGAGGGCCGGGCGGGGGTGAGGTGGTCAACTCCTGTAGGGGGGAAAGCAGTTGCTCTACGGCGGCCAGGGGGACGCTGTTCGCGCCGCCCCCGGTGGAGCAGCGGACGCGCAGGACGCGCATGCCGTGCGCCTCCGCGTGCTCGGTGGCGGCCTCCAGGAGCGCGGTGCGGCCGGTGCCGGTGGCGCCGCGCAGCAGGACCAGACGGCCCGTACCCTCGCGGGCGCGTGCCGCCTCGTCGGCCACCAGTGCCAGGGCCTCCCTGCGCTCATACAGCGATGAGGGTGAGGATGAGGACGCAGTTGACGGTGACGCGGGGGATGGGGATGGGGGTGGCATGCCTGCCTCCTGTCTTGGGTAGGTGCTGGCCGGTCTCGTGGTCGAACTGGTGGCGGATCTCGTGGTGTGTCTCGTGGTGGTCCACGATTGCGCGCGCCCCATGGGTCACAGAAGTGTGGGCTGTGCACGTCTGCCACCGACCCCTCGAAGGTGGCGGCACCTGACCCTGGGGGCAGTTCTTGCGCACCACACTCCGCACCACAGGTCCCGGCACGGGGGTCGCGGCCGGAACAAGAGCCGGTGCCGGGCCGTCCGAAGCCGGGCGCCGCGTACCCGTGGCCGTGCACGCGGCCGACCCGATCTCACGCGCCGGCGCGATCAGCCAGCTGCGGCAGCATCCGGTGGTCGAACTCCGCGAGGAATCCGACAGCGGGCCGGGTGTCGTGGCCCTGCTGGTCAGCGAGACCCTCGACGAGGCCACGCTGTCCCGACTGCGCCGGCTCGTCCGCAGCGAGGGCGCCAAGGCCGTTCTCGTGGTGGGTGTACTGCGCGAGAACGAGCTCCTGGACGTCATCGAGTGCGGCGTCGGAGCCATCGTCTGGCGCCATGAGGCCACCGGACACCGGCTGGCACAGGCCGTACTCGCCGCCGCCCGCGGTGACGGCGACCTGCCCTCCGACCTGCTCGGCCGGCTCATCAGCCAGGTCGGCACACTGCACCGCACGGCGGCCGGCCAGCCCGGTGCCCCCACCTCGGGCCTCGCGCCGCGCGAGGTCGATGTCCTGCGCCTCGTCGCCGAGGGGCTCGACACGGGGGAGATCGCAGGCAAGCTGTCCTACTCCGAGCGCACGGTCAAGAACGTGATGCATGGGCTCACCACCCGGCTGCATCTGCGCAATCGGGCGCATGCCGTGGCCTATGCCTTGCGCGAAGGCTACATCTGACCGAACGGGTAATCGAACACGGCGCGCGGGCACCAACTCGTGCCCGTCAACCGGCTCTTGTGTGCCTGTGCGGGCGCGCGCCCGGGACTCATGTGATGCGGGGGCCGCCCAGCGAGCGTTCCCTGACCCGTTCCAGGTGGGTCGTGAAGACCTCCCGGGCGTCCGGGGTCAGGGTGCGCAGGGCCACCAGTGCCGTCAGGGCGACGTCGCACAGCTCCGACCGGACGTCGTCCCAGGTGTGGGTGGTCCCCTTGCGCGGGTTCTGGCCGGTCGCGCCGATCACCGCCTGCGCGACCTCGCCGACCTCCTCGGACAGCTTCAGTATCCGCAGGAGGAGGCCTTCGCGGCCGGGGTGCGCGTCGTTGGCGTCGAGCCAGGTCCAGAGGTCGTCGATCGCTGCCCAGACGTCGTCATCGGCCATGGGAGAAGCCTCCCACGCGATGACGTCTCTCCACCTCTCTCCACGTTTCTCGACGTCTCTCCGCGTCCCGACGTTCCGACGGCCCTGCTTCTCGGCTTCTCTACTCCTCGAACAGCGCTTCCTGCGTGCCCTGTTCACGCTCCCTCACCCGCCGGTTCCGGGCCCCCACGACCACCGCCGTGACCGCGGCCGTTCCGGCGAGGGCCGCCGGGACCATCCAGCCCCGGTCGAGTACGTGGCCCAGCGCATGGTCCAGGGAGAGCCGGCCCGGTCCCGCCACCGCGAGGCCCGCCGCGGCGAGACCCAGGGTGGCGGCGTACTCGTAGCCGCCTTCCGCGCTGAAGAAGCCGTTGGGCGCGTGCACGGCGGTGGCGCCCGCCATCGCGCCCGCTGCCGCCGCGCCGGCCGCCGGAGTCGCAAGGCCGAGCGCGAGGAGCGCGCCGCCGCCCGTCTCCGCGAGGCCCGCCGCCGTGGCGCTGGCCTTCCCGGGCGCGTAGCCGACGGACTCCATGAAGGCGCCGGTGCCTTCGAGGCCGTGCCCGCCGAACCACCCGAACAGCTTCTGCGCGCCGTGCGCCGCCAGCACCCCGCCCGTCCCCAGACGGAGCAGCAGCAGCCCCAGATCACGCCGGTCGTATCGGTCGTCACAGGTCATGCATCCACCGTCGCACCGTTCACGTCCACCGCACCCGAGGGGACCGTCCATGCCTGCCGTTCGGGTGGCGGGCGCCCGGGGGCGGTGCCAGTCTGACCGGCATGACGATTCAGACCGCCAAGCTCAGCGACCCGGCCGTCCGGGCCTTCGTCAACGCCGTGAACGCGCACGACCGCGAGGCATTCCAGGCCGTTCTGGCCCCCGGCGCGACCATGTCCGACGACGGCTCCGACCGTGACCTCGCCGACTGGACCGAGCGCGAGATCTTCTCCTCCCACGGGCACATGGAGGTGGACAACGAGTCGCGCGGAGGCCATGTCCTCGTCGCCAGCTACAGCAACGACACCTGGGGCGAGATGCGCACCAAGTGGAGCTTCACCGTCGACGACGGCCGCATCCTGCGCTTCGAGACGGGCCAGGCCTGACGGTCGCGGGAGTCGGACCCGTACCCCCGTACCCCCGTACCCGTACGTCCCCTTGTGTTGAAGTGGGCTCCAACTCCTACTGTCCTGAGCCATGGAGAACACGGACAGCACAGGCGCCACCCAGGCCTTCGCGAACCGGACCCTGGGCCGCAGCGGCATCGAGGTCAGCCCCCTCGGCTTCGGCTGCTGGGCCATCGGCGGAGAGTGGGGCGCCCCGGACGGACAGCCCCTCGGCTGGGGCAAGGTGGACGACGACGAGTCCGTACGGGCGGTCCGGCGCGCCCTCGACCTGGGCGTCACCTTCTTCGACACGGCCGACGTGTACGGCACCGGACACAGCGAGCGCGTCCTCGGCCGGGCCCTCGGCAAGCACCGTACGGATGTCGTGATCGCCACCAAGTGGGGCAACCTCTTCGACGAGCGGACGCGGATCGCGGACGGCCAGGACGACAGCCCCGCGTACCTCCGCCGTGCCCTCACCGCCTCCCTCGCCCGCCTCGGCACCGACTACGTCGACCTCTACCAACTGCACCTGTCCGAGGGTGACTTGGACGCGGCTGCCCAACTCCGTGACGTATGCGAGGAGTTGGTCGCCGAAGGGCTCATCCGTGCCTACGCCTGGAGCACCGACGACCCGGCCCGCGCCGCCCTCTTCGCCCAGGGGCCGCACTGCGCGGCCGTACAGCACTGCCTCAACGTCATGCAGGACGCGCCCGAAATGCTCGCCCTCTGCGAGGAGTCGGGGCTCGCGAGCATCAACCGGAGCCCGCTCGCCATGGGGCTGCTGGCAGGGAAGCGGGCGGCCGGGCAGGCACTCGAAGCGGGGGACATCCGTAACGCGCCGCCCGCCTGGCTGCCGGGCTTCACGGCCGGTGCGGGCGCAGACCCGGACTGGCTGGCGCACGTCGACGCGCTGCGCTCCGTCCTCACCAGCGGCGGTCGTACGCTCGCCCAGGGCGCCCTCGGCTGGCTGTGGGCGCGCAGCCCCCGTACCGTCCCCATCCCCGGTTTCCGGTCCGTCGCCCAGGCCGAGGAGAACGCCGGCGCGATCGCGAAAGGGCCGCTCACCGCAGGGCAGTTGGCCGAGATCGACCAACTGCTCGGGCGGTGAACGGCCCCAGGGGCTGACATGTGTCAGGCGGTCCGGTGATCACTCGACCGCCTGATCACCGGACCGGTTCATCAACCGACGTACTGGTCCTGCTCGGTGACCGTCAGCTGACCTGCCTTGATGGTCGCCACGCGGGGTGCGCGCCGGGCGATCGACGAGTCGTGGGTGACCAGGACGAAGGTCAGCCCGTGCTCGCGCCACAGCCCTTCGAGCAGCGCCATGATGTCGTCGCGCGTGCCCTCGTCGAGGTTGCCGGTGGGCTCGTCCGCGAGCAGCACCTTCGGCTTCTTCACCAGGGCGCGGGCGATGGCCACCCGCTGCTGCTGACCGCCGGACAACTCGGTCGGCGAGTGGGCCAGGCGGTCGCCGAGACCGACCGAGCGCAGCGCCTCGGCCGCCCGCTCGCGCCGCTCGGCGGGCTTCACCCCGAGCGGTACGAGGGCCGTCTCGACGTTCTCCTGCGCGGTGAGCGTCGGGATGAGGTTGAACGCCTGGAAGATGATGCCGATCTTCTCGGCGCGCAGCCGGGTCAGCCTGGCCTCGCTGATGGAGCCGAGATCGACACCGTCCAGCTCGACACTGCCCTCGGTCGGCCGGTCCAGGCCGCCGATCATCTGCAGGAGGGTGGACTTGCCGCCGCCGGTGGGACCCTGGATGACGAGCTGGTCACCGTCCTCGATGACGAGGTCGATGCCGCGCAGCGCCTCCACCGTCTCCTTGCCCCGCGTGTATCTCTTGGTGACACCGGTGAGCTTGTACATGAACGACTCCGTGACGTACGGGAATTGGGGCAGAGGGAGGGTGGAACTGAGCAGGGGGACCGAGGGACTCGGACGGGGGGCTACGACACGCTGCGCAGCGCGTCCGCCGGCCGCATCCGGGAGGCCCGCCAGCCGCCCATCGCACCGGCGATCAGACCGCCGGCGATGGCGAGGCCCGCCGCGAGCGCGATGGTGGTGAGGGAGACGGGCGCCGACAGCGCGATCTCCATCGTGTTGGCCGCCGACTGCTGACCCGGGCCGCCACCGCCGCCGGGGCCGCCACCGCCGGGGCCACCGCCGCCGGTGTTGCCGAGCTGCGCGGTCAGCTTGGGGCTGTACGTGGTCACCGCGTACGCCGCCGCCAGGCCGATGCCGATACCGAGCGCGCCACCGAGCAGACCGTTCACGATGGACTCGCCGACGACCTGCCGGGTCACCCTGCGCGAGGGCCAGCCCAGCGCCTTCAGCGTGCCGAACTCCCGCACCCGGCGGGACACCGCCGAGGAGGTGAGCAGCGCGGCCACCAGGAACGCCGCCGCGAGCACCGCGATGGACAGCCACTTGCCGACGCTGGTAGCGAGGTTCGAGGCCGTGGAGAGGGAGCCGGAGACGGTCTCCGCGAGATCGGCGGAGGTCGTGACCGTCGTACCCGAGATGTTCTTCTGGATCGTCGACTTGACCGTGTCGATCTGCTTCGAGTCGGTCGCCTGGACATAGATCGTGGAGACCAGGTTCGCGGAGTCACCGAGCGTCTGCGCCTGCTTGAGCGGCAGGTAGACGTCGGTCGTGGACTCGCTGCTCTCGGGTGTCGCGATGCCGATGACCTTGTACTTGGTGCCGGAGATCGTGAGGGTCTTGCCGACCGTGTACTTGTTCTCCTTGGCGTAGGACTTGCTGAGCACCGCGACCTTCGCGTCGGCCTGCGCCGCCGTGAACGTCTTGCCGCTGGTGATCGTCGTGGTGGCGAGCGGGCCGAGCGCCTGGTTCGTCACGTCGACGCCCGTGACGGAGTAGGAGTTGACGTCGAACGAGGCGCCGCCGCCCTGGATCTCGGGCGGGGCGGTGCTGCCGGAGTTGCCGCCCTGGCCTCCGCCGGGACCACCCTGGCCGGAGGACGAGGAGGAGGACGACGAGGTGTCGGTCTTCGCCTTGCCCTGGGTGAAGGAGCCGTCGACCTTGGTGACGTTGAGGCTCAGCGCGCCCACCGCCGTCGCCACGCCCTTCTGGGCGGCGACCTTGGTGACCAGCGCCGACTTCAGGGTCTGGCCGCCCTGGGTCGTCACGCGGTCGCTGCTCTGCGTCTCGGTCGAGTCGTTCGAGCTGGCGTCGAAGTCGAAGCTCGGCCGGCCCGACTGGTTGCCGGTGGGCGCCGATCTGGCCTTGGTGACGGTCATGTCGGTGCCGAGGCCGTACAGCGACTGCAGGACCTTCTCCTGTGCCTGCTGCATGCCGGCCGACACCGAGTTGACGGTGATGACCAGCGCGATACCGAGCGCCAGACCCATGGCGATGACCAGAGCGGCCTTCTTGCGCCGGCTCAGCTCACGCTTGAGATAGATGCCAAACATCCCGTTCCTCAAAGGTTCATGGGCGCCCAGCTGCGGACGGCGCCCACTGTGGGCGCTGCCACAAGCTAGAGAGGAACCTTTGTGGGGAACTGGGTAAACGATGTGCGGGGGCTGAGAAAGCGGGCCCGAAACAATCACGAACAATTAAGGCCCGTCGCGCAGGCCGTCGCTCGGCCAGCCGCGCAGCCCGTCATGCGGTTCATGGGCGGCCCGCGGTGCGGTTCATGGTGCGGCGCGTGGTCCCCCTGTGCCGGAGCACACGACAGCCGCTCCATGACCCGGTGCGTACCTCGCGGTCCCACGCGAGGTCCACCCCCACCCGGATACGCCATGGAGCGGCTGTCGCCTTCCCCCCCTCGGCATGGTCCGTTGTGTGTTACCGGAACCTCAGAGCATCAAGTGTGAAGCTCCAGTGGAGAAGGCGTGTTGAGCATATGCCTGCGACCGGGCCGAACGCTACGGAGCAATCAATTCCGCTTGTGCAGGTTGAGTCTTCGAATGCCTGCGCGAGGAAACCTCAGCCGCGCCCCACGTAGGGCATCGAAGTCGCCAGAACCGTCGCGAACTGCACATTCGCCTCCAACGGCAGCTCCGCCATGTGCCGCACGGTCCGGGCCACGTCCGTCACGTCCATGACGGGCTCCGGCGCCATCTCCCCGTTCGCCTGCAGAGCGCCCGTTTGCATCCGCGCGGTCATCTCCGTCGCCGCGTTCCCGATGTCGATCTGCGAGACCGCGATCCGGTACGGCCGCCCGTCCAGCGCCAGCGCCTTGGTCAGGCCCGTCAACGCGTGCTTGGTCGCGGTGTACGGCGCCGAGTGCGGCCGGGGCGTGTGCGCGGAGATCGACCCGTTGTTGATGATCCGGCCACCCTGCGGGTCCTGCTCCTTCATCTGCCGGTACGCCGCCTGCGCGCACAGGAACGCCCCGTTGAGGTTCGTGTCCACGACGTGCCGCCACGCCTCGTACGCCAGATCCTCCACCGCCACCCCGCCGGGACCGAACGTCCCCGCGTTGTTGAACAGCAGGTCGAGCCGCCCGAACCGCTCGTGCACGGCCGCGAACAGGGCGGCCACGTCGTCGGGTTGGGCCACATCGGCGCGTACGACGAGACAGGCGCCCGCGGGAGTTCCCTCGCGCGTGCCCTCGGGTGCGAGGCTCCCGGTTGCGAGCGCCGCCGTCTCCTCCAGGCGTTCCGTACGACGGCCCGTGAGCGCCACCGACCAGCCCGCGCCGAGCAGTTCGAGGGCGACCGCGCGGCCGATACCGGAACCGGCACCGGTCACGACCGCGATCCTCTCGGCGGTCTTCCCCTGCTCGGCGGCCGTCGGCTGCCCGTCGCTCATCAGCGGGCCTCGCCGGGGTAGCGGACGCCGATCTGCTCCCGGATGGTGTCCATCGTCCGCATCACGGCGAGGGTGCCGTCGAGCGGGACGAGCGGGGACTCGGTCTCGCCGGCCCGCAGCGCGCGCATCACCTCGGTGGCCTCGTGCCGGAAGCTGTTGCGGGCACCGTGGTCCGGGGCGGCGACGAACTCCTCGGGGTCGCGGCCGTCGCGGTGCAGCACGAACCGGTCCGCGAAGAAGAACCCGTCGGGTACGTCGATCCGGCCCTTGGAGCCGGTCACCGACGCGCTGATGGACGTACCGCCGACGATGGAGCAGTGCACTGCGGCGAGAGCACCGCTCTCCCATGAGAGCACCGCACCCGTCTGGAGATCGACGTTCTCCTCGGAGAGCACCGCTCTCGCCGAGATGTCGTCGGGCTCCCCGAGCAGCAGGTGCGCGAACGACACCGGGTAGACGCCCAGGTCGAGCAGCGCCCCGCCGCCCTGTGCCGGGTCGCGCAGCCGGTGCGAGGGAGGGAAGGGCCCCTCAAGCCCGAAGTCGGCCTGAACGGTCCGCACTTCACCGATCGCACCGTCCTCGACCAGCGCCTTCAGCCGCCGGACGACCGGGTTGCAGTACGTCCACATGCCCTCCATCAGGAAGGCGCCGCGCTCCTTCGCCAGCGCGACCAGTTCCTGGGCCTCCCGCACGTTCAGCGTGAACGCCTTCTCGCACAGCACGTTCCGCCCGGCCTCCAGGCACAGGCCGGCGGCGGCCCGGTGCGCCGAGTGCGGAGTGGCGACGTACACCACGTCCACGTCGGCGTCCTCGGCCAGGGACGCCCAGTCGCCGTAGGCCCGGGGGATGCCGAACCGCTCCGCGAACGCCTTCGCGGAGGCCTCGCTCCGCGAGGCGACGGCGACGAGCTCCGCGTCCGGCAGATCCACCAGATCCGCCGCCATCGCCGCCGCGATGCCTCCCGTGGCCAGAATTCCCCATCGCACGCGCTCAGCCGACATGCCAGCCCCTAGTTCCGTGACCTTTGTTACCTCGAACACGCTGTACGAACGGAATGTACGAACCGCCTGTACGAGCTGAGAGCATAGGTGGCGGATTACTCGAAAAGGGAGGGCGTATGCCCGAGCGTGGCCAAACCACGCGGGACGGGAAGCGTCCCCGGACGGAGACAGCGACAGAGGCAGCAACAGAGGCAGTGGCAGAGACAGGGACGGCTACCGCGGCAGGGACGGCAACCGCGGCAGAGACGGAGCCCGAGACAGAGGCAGGAAGACGGAAGAACCTACCCGGCTCCGCCCGCTCCCTCCGCCGCACCGGCCTCCTCGTCACCTTCATCCTCGGCGGTCTGACGGCGACGCCCCCGCTGGCGATGGACATGTACCTCCCGTCCCTCCCCGAGGTCACGACCTCCCTGCACGCGTCCGCCGCGAGCGTCCAGCTGACCCTGACCGCCTGTCTGGCGGGCATGGCCCTCGGGCAGCTCCTGATCGGCCCGATGAGCGACCGATGGGGCCGCCGACGCCCCCTCCTGGCGGGCCTGGCGGTGTACGTCGTGGCCACCGTCCTGTGCGGCATCGCGCCCAACCTGGAGTTCCTGGTCGGGTTCCGGCTGGTCCAGGGACTGGCGGGCTCGGCCGGGATAGTCATCGCCCGGGCGGTCGTACGGGACCTGCACGACGGTGTGGCCATGGCCCGCTTCTTCTCCTCCCTCATGCTGATCTCGGGGGTCGCCCCGATCGTCGCGCCGCTCATCGGCGGCCAGGTCCTGCGCGTGACGGACTGGCGGGGCGTGTTCGCCGTCCTCACGGTGGTCGGGATCGCGCTCGCGGTGCTGGTCTGGTTCCGCCTCCCCGAGACCCTCGACCCGGCCGACCGCCATGGCGGCGGAGTCGGCGAGGCGCTCCGCTCCATGCGCACCCTGCTCGTGGACCGGGTCTTCACCGGGTACGTCCTCGCGGGCGGCTTCGCCTTCGCGGCCCTGTTCGCGTACATCGCCGCGTCCCCCTTCGTGATCCAGGAGATCTACGGGGCCTCCCCGCAGACGTTCAGCCTGCTGTTCGGCGTCAACTCGGTCGGACTGGTGATCGTCGGCCAGATCAACGGCAAGGTGCTGGTCGGCCGGGTGTCCATGGACAAGGTGCTGGCGGTGGGCCTGGCGGTCATCACCCTCGCGGCCACGGCACTGCTGCTGATGGCGACGGGGGTCTTCGGCGAGGCGGGCCTGTTCCCGGTGGCGGTGGCGCTCTTCGTCCTGATGTCCGCGATGGGCCTGGCGATGCCCAACACCCAGACCCTCGCCCTGATGCGTACGCGCCACTCGGCGGGCGCCGCGTCCGCCTTGCTGGGCACCACCTCCTTCCTGATCGGCGCGGTTGCCTCCCCGCTGGTGGGCATCGCCGGCGAGGACACGGCCGTCCCGATGGCGATCGTCCAACTGGTGGCGGCACTGGTGGCGGTCGGCTGCTTCGTGGGACTGTGCCGTCCTTGGAACAGACGTACGACCCTGGAGGGGGCGGAGAGCTGAGCGGCGTACCGAGACTGCGCGTCGACACCCCGGAACGGGCCGGCCTGGACCCCGAGGAGATGCGTCACCTCGTACGAGAGGTACGCGCCCTCACGACCGGCGAGCGACCCTGGGCCCCGGCCGCGGTCGTCATCGCCGGGCGCGGACCGGTGATCGCGGTGGAGGTGGCGGCGGGCTGGGCGGTGCGCTACGCGTCGTACGACGAGCGCACGGACACGGGAGTGGAGCTCCCGGCGGCGGCACGGATCCCGGCAACGATGTCGACGCCCTTCGACCTCGCCTCCCTGACGAAGCTGTTCACGGCGGTGGCGGCGATGCAGCAACTGGAGCGCGGCACGCTGGGCATGGACGCCCGGGTGGCCGCGTATCTGCCGGACTTCACGGTGGCGGCCCAACACGGCATCACCGTACGACAGTTGCTCACCCACACCTCGGGCCTGCGCCCCGAACTCCCGCTGTACGACTGCCCGGACGACGCGGCCCGCCGAGCGCTGCTACGGGCGGAGGCACCCTCGTCCCCGCCGGGCCACCACGCCTACTCCGACCTCAACATGCTGCTCCTCCAGTACGTCCTGGAGCGCATCACGGGCCGCACCCTGGACATCCTGATCCGTGACGGCATCACCCGCCCCCTCGGTATGACGGCGACCGACTTCGGCCCCTGTCCCGACGCGGCGGCGACCGAGGACCAGCGCAGACCGTGGGCCAAGGCGGAGCGCGGGATGGTGCGGGGCGAGGTCCACGACGAGAACGCGTGGGCGCTGGGCGGCGTGGCGGGCCACGCGGGTCTGTTCTCCACGGCCCATGACCTGGCGGTCTTCTGCCGCTGCCTGCTGGCGGGCGGCGCCTACGGCCCGGCCCGCATCCTGGGTCCGGACTACGTGGAGCTGCTGCTGGCCTCGCCGGGCCTGGGCTTCGCAATCGACCAGCCTTGGTTCATGGGGGAGTTGTCGGGGAGAGGCGCGGCCGGCCACACGGGCTTCACGGGCACGTCCCTCGTCCTGGACCGGGCCACGGACACTTTCGTCGTGCTGCTGACGAACGCGGTTCACCCGAAACGGAGTTGGGGGCGCGTGGGGAACGGGCCCCGGGCGCGGGTGGGGGACCGGATGGCTCGGGGGGTGTGGGGGAGATGAGAGCGGGTCACGGTGTGGGTCCGGGCCGCTGGGCCAGGAACACGAATTCCCGGCCGGGACGGTCGGGTGCTTCGCGCACCTCCCGTACCTCGTAACCCTGGGCCAGTAACTCGCTCTCGATCTCGTCCCGTTCACGGAATCGCAGGGTCGAGTCGGAGGTCAGCCCCTCGCCGTCGGCGGCGAACACGAAGGTCCAACGGAACGTCACCAGGGGGGCGTTGACCTCCGTCAGCTCGACCCAGCTCTCGACCCCGCCGACGCCGGGGAGCTCCGTCACGCGGTACGAGGAGTCACGGTTCCACTGCTCCCAGGCTCGCTTCGACGGGTCCCGGGTCTCGAAGGCGAGGAGGCCGCCGGGACGGAGGGCCGCGTAGGTTCCCCGCAGGGTGCGCTGCCAGGCGAGTGGATCGGTGATCTCCTGGGCGGCGTTGGCGGTCATCGTCGCGAGGTCCATCTGGTGGAGGGGCGGCAGGGTCGTCGCGTCTCCGTGGATCCAGCGGACGTGTTCGGCGCCGGGCTTGGCACGAGCGACGTCGAGGGAGGCCAGGGCCGGGTCGACGCCGACCACGTCGATCCCCCGGTGCGCGAGCAGAAGGGCGAAGACACCGGTGCCGCAGCCGATGTCTAGGACGTGACGGGCCTCGAATTCCATCGCCATGTCGACATATGCGTCCAGGTCGCCGCGATCGGGGTCGAGCGGGTCGTAGATCGCGGCGAGGCGGGGGTGCTGGAAGCATTCGTCGGGCATGGCGGTGACGGTATCGGGGCCCGGGGTGTGCGGGCCTCCGTATTACGGCCGCTGGGGGAGAGCGCCTATCTCGGTCATGATCGCCGCTCCTATCTGTGAGCACCGATCTCATCTGCGAGCGCCGCTCCGATCTACGAGCGCTGTTCCGATCTGTGATCGCGGCTCCTATCCGTGAGCACTGCTCCTCCGCGTGACCACCGGGCCGCTCTCACGGTGTCCGCCCCGTCTCTAGAATCACCCTGTGAACACCCCCGTCTCCCCAACCGACGCCCTGCGCGCCTCCCTCGCCGGTCTGCTCGACGGCCTGCCGCCGAAGACGGCCGCACAGGCGGTCGAGCGGCTGATCGCCAACTACCGGGGGCGGACACCGACCGACGCGCCCGTGCTGCGGGACCGTTCCGACGTGGCCGCGTACGCCGCCTACCGGATGCCGGCCACCTTCGAGGCGGTGTGCTCGGCGCTGGACGCGTTTGCCGCGGCGGCGCCCGGATGGTCGCCCGGCAGTCATGTCGACGTCGGGGGCGGGACGGGGGCCGCGACCTGGGCGGTCAACGCCGTGTGGGAGGGCGTACGGCCAGTGACCGTGCTCGACTGGGCCGAGCCGGCGCTCACCCTGGGGCGGGAGATCGCCGCCGCCAACCCGGAGTTGAAGGGTGCGGAGTGGCAACGCTCTCGTATCGGAGCGGCGCTCAGAATCGAGAGCACTGATCTCGTCACCATCGCCTACGTCCTCGGCGAACTGACCGACGCCGACCGCACCTCCGTGGTCGACGTGGCGGCCGGCGCCGCCCAGGCCGTCGTCGTCATCGAACCCGGCACCCCCGACGGCTACCGCCGTGTCATCGAGGCCCGCGAGCAGCTCGTCCGCGCAGGGTTCCACATCGCCGCCCCCTGCCCGCACAGCGCGGCCTGTCCGATCGTCCCCGGCGAGGACTGGTGCCACTTCTCCGCCCGGGTCAGCCGCTCCTCCCTCCACCGCAAGGTGAAGGGCGGCTCCCTCTCCTACGAGGACGAGAAGTTCAGCTACGTCGCGGCCACCCGCTTCCCGGTGACTCCGGCGCCCACCCGGATCGTGCGCAAGCCGCAGATCCGGAAGGGGCAGGTGCTCCTGGACCTGTGCGAGACGGAGCCTTCGCTGCGTCGGGAAACGGTCACGAAGCGGCACGGTGTTCTCTACCGGGCCGCCCGCGACGCGGACTGGGGGGATGCCTGGCCGCCGGTGGCGGAGAACGGGAGCCGGTAGCCAGGACCCGCGGTCAAAGTAGATCCTGGCCGGGACGGTCATGCGTGACCTGTGGCGCGTGACGTGTGGCGCGTGACGTGTGACGCATGACGGATGACGCATGACGGGTGAGCGTGAAACAGGCGTGGGCCCGGGCTCGCGAAAAATGCCTGATCACAGGGGATGGACGGGTGTTACCGTCGTCCGCATGCCCGAACTGATCGCACCCACAGGCAGCCTCCGGTCCTCATGGCTCGCGGCGTGTGACGAGTGGCCTCCAGGCGCCCACCAGGACGGAACCGGTCTGCGTCTCGCACCTGACACCGGCCTCGACAGCCCCGAGGTTTTCGCGGCGTGGGTCGAGCGACTTCGGCAGCAGTCGGACAGGTCGGTTGCCGTGAGAGAGGGGCACGTCCACGCCACCTACTGGTGGATCGTCGAGGACGGCACCTATCTCGGAGCCATCGATCTGCGCCACTATCTGAACGCCGTTCTGCTCGATATCGCCGGGCACGTCGGCTACAGCATCCGGCCCTCCGCGCGGAGACGTGGCCTGGCCACATGGGCCCTCGGGGCGGTTCTGCACGAAGCCCGTACGCTCGGCCTGGACCGGGTCCTGGTCACCTGCGACGACGACAACGTCGGATCGGCGCGCACCATCGAGCTCAACGGTGGTGTCCTGGAGGACGTACGTACCACCGACGTGGGCACCAAGCGCCGCTACTGGATCACTCTGTAACCAGTGGCGTAGCCGCAGCCGCAGCCGTAGCCGCAGCCGCAGCCGTGCTGGTTCCAGCCACTCGTCGAGCCCGCCGGCCCGGTCACCAACTACCCTTCCACGTAAGCGGTTTCCGCCCGCACGTCCGCAGCGTCTGCCCCTGGGGGAGATCCCGCGCCCGCGAGCCGTCGGCGAGCGTGCCGACCCTCTTCCACCGGTTCACGGTCGCTCCCCGTGTTCCGCAACCCGGTGCCGAACACGCAGCACACGGCAGTCGCTGACCTTGCTCGCGTCCCGTTCGGCCCTCGCGGTGGCTTCGGCCCGGTCGAGTTCCTGGCAGCCGCAACATGCGCCGGGCTCAGTGGTGTTGATGTCGGGTTTGATGCCAGGGCCAGGGCCAGGGCCAGGGCCAGGATCGGTATCGGTATCGGTCACGCCACTTCTCCCCGGCTTCTGGCGTTCTCGCGCGCTGTCCTGGCGCTCAGACACTCGGCGGGAGTGGCGGGACGGACGTCTTCAGGGTCCGCCTCCCACTCCGTTCCGCCACAGACCGGACGCAGAGACCAGTACGGGCCGGCCGTACCCCGAAACTCCCCGACTCGGCCTTCGCCGCTGGTGTCCACCATGAGTGTGCCGGGGGTCGGTAGGTGTGGGGGTTCTTGGCTGTGTGCGAGAACACTCTCTCCGGACACATCCGCTCCTCTCCGTGGTCGTTCCACTACCAAGGCGTTTCAGCGTGACCCAGAGGCGGGAACCCTTCAACTTGTCAGGCGAGGACGAAAGGTTGATGAAAAAACTTTGAACCGCAAGGAGTTGCACCCGGACAGCTCGCCCCAGGCGGCCTTCGGGGCACGGCTGCGCAGTTCACGTGAGGCGCGAGGCTGGACGCAGGATGAGCTGGCAGAGCGGATGGGGTACTCCAGCACACACATCTCGTCGGTCGAAACCGGTCGCAAACTTCCAACCTTGCGCCTCGCGCGGAGTGCGGATTCCGCGTTGGGGACAGGCGACATGTTCGAGCGCGCGTTTCGCAAGGTGCGGAACGCCGGACTGCTGGAGGGCTTCCCGCAGTTCGTCGACCACGAGGCGCAGGCGGTGGAGATCCGGCTGTACGAGGTGGGTGTCGTCCCCGGTCTGCTTCAGACGCCGGAGTACGCGGCGGTTCTCGCGCAGAGCGCCGTGAAGCGGGGAGCGATCACGAGCGACCAGGCGGACGAGCGCATCGCGCTCGTCGCGGAACGGCAGGCCACGCTTGTCCGGACGCCCCCGCCGATGGTCTTCGTGGTGTTGGACGAAGGCTGTATCCGTCGGCCCATCGGTGAACCCGCCGTCATGGAAGCCCAGTTGGCGCGGCTGGTCGAGTTCGCCGAGTTGCCGAACACCGTCCTCCAGGTTGCCCCGTTCGAGATGGGGGCCAGGCGTCCATTCAACCTGCCGGTCTACATCGTGACTCTGCTGGACCGTTCGCTCGTGTCCTACGCCGAGTCCGCCCACCGGGGTCATCTCGAACGAGAAAGCACTTTCGTCCTGCCCATGCTGACGGCCTACCATCAGTTGCAGGCCGAAGCGCTCTCTCAGGCGGCATCTGTGGCCATGATCGAGCAGTTACGAAAGGGCACTCCGTGACGACTGAATCTCCGCGTTGGTTCACGTCCTCGTACAGCGACAACGGCGGCGCTTGCGTAGCGGTCGCCGCGAACCTTGTCGCCTCGCGCGGCTTGGTCCCCGTCCGTGACTCCAAGGAGCCGAACGGCCCGGTTCTGGGCTTCCCCGTCGACGCGTTCTCGTTCTTCGTCAAGGGCGTCAAAGGCGTCCAGGGCGGAGAGTTCGGCGCCGTCTGACCGCCTGGCTCCGTTTGTACCGGGCAGCATCACAAGCCCCGCCGCACTCCCCGTCAGGAGGGAGCGTGGTGGGGCCTTTCTGTTGCGCCGCTCAGCCTTCCGCGCGGCTGCCTATGGGCCGCGTACCCTCATACCCCTACATCTCCGTCCCCGTACGAGGACGAGAAGTTCGGCCACGTCGCCGCCACCCGCTTCCCGGCGACCCCGGGCGACCGCTTTCCGTAGCCGCTCTGAAATCGTTCGCCTGCGCTCGCCTCTTTCGATACGGTCGCGAGGTTGTTTTCACTGTTGGGAGCACCTGACGTTCACGTGCGACCCCGGCGGTTCCCAGGCTGAGAGTAGGTCTTGTCAATGGCATGTCGTATCAGTGAGCTCGTGCTCGGTTGCCGCAATCCTGAGGTGCTGGCGCGGTTCTGGTGCGAGGTCCTGGACTTCGTCGTGCTCGATCGCGAGGGCGACGACATGTACGAGATCGGGCCGCGCGAAGGGTTCGGCGGTCCGCAGCCGACGATCATCCTCAGCCGCCGGGACGAGCCGGAGCCGGGGAAATCCCGGCTGCACATCGACGTCAACGCCACCGATCGCGATCAGGACGCCGAGCTCGAACGCCTTCTGAAGATCGGTGCGCGTCCGGCCGACATCGGCCAGACAGGCGAGGAGCATTGGCATGTCCTGACCGACCCCGAAGGCAATGAGTTCTGCCTGCTCAAGGCCCGTCTCAACCCGCTCTGATGCCGTGACGGCACCTGCTCGGCGGCGTGGTCCGCGAACTCCGCGAACATGGTCGCCTCGCGCTGCCCGGTCCCCGGTTGCGACTCCGAGGGCCCGAGCGGCCCGGTTCTGGGCGGCCTCGCCGTCGACGTGACCTGGCTAGTGCCAGCAGGTGGCCGTACCGTCGTCCCCTTCGGCGCCGACCGTTACCGCGTAGGCGAGTCCCGTGCCGACCTCGGGTGCGGGCGAGAAACCGGCCGTGCGGAAGTCGACGCTGAGCAGCAGATGTCGGTTCTTGTCGGTCTTGGTCCAGCAGGCGCCCTCAACGGTTGGGGGCGGTGCCGCCGGGTCCGGGTCCGCCTCTGGTCGCCAGCCGTCGGCGCCGGCGGCCTTCGTGTAGTGGGCGATGACGGCGTCCGGCTTTCCCGGGAAGGCGTAGAGGCGGTCCGCGTGCAGCCAGGGTTTTCCGCTGCTGTCGTCGTCGCATCCGGTGGTCACCCCCGTACCGCGGTAGTTGACGGGTTCCGTCGCGCCGGTGGGCGCCGAGCCGAGCAGTGGCTCGGCTGCCAGCCCCTTGATCTCGGCGGCCGTGTCCTGGCAGCCGTCGTCGCTGCTGAGGGTGGAACACGCGGTGAGGAGGGCGGCCGACAGGAGGAGGGCGCCCGCCAGTCCGACGCGGGTGGCGGTGGACGATCGGGTGGGGGACAAGAGGGTGCTCCCAGAAGTGTGGAAACTGATGGCCGGGCGCGATCCCCTCACGGGGAGTGCCGCGTCCGGCTTTGTCGATCGTGCAGGCCTCGGTAGGGAGGCGAGCCTTGACCTACTCGCCTTCCCCGGCGTCGAGTTGGTGGTCCGCCCAGACGTAGCTCTCGGGAAGCAGGTCGGTGATGACCACGGTTCTGACGCTGTCGCCCGTGCCGACGATGACCTTGAGAGTCGGGAAGTAGTCGAGGAGGACCTGACGGCACCGGCCGCACGGAGGCACCACCCCTCGGTCGCGGTCGCCCACCGCGACGATCGTGTCCAGCTCGTACGCTCCCTGGGCGGCTGCCGTGCCGATGAGGACCAGTTCGGCGCAGGGGCCGCCGGTGAAGTGGTAGGCGTTCACCGCCGTGACGATCCGGCCGTCCTGGGCGCGGGCCGCGGCTGCCATGGTGTGGTTGTCGCCGTGGCAACGAGTGCGGGCGATGTGCGCCGCGGCCTCGATGAGTTCGTGGTCGACGGGGTGGGGTCGGGTGGTCATCTTCTCCGCCTTCTTGAGGTGTCAGGCGACGTTGACCCAGGTGACGAGAGTGCGCAAGCCGATATCGGCAGCGGCCCCCGATTCCCTCTCCTTCGCGTCGTCCTCCACGTCCTCCCCGTCGTCCGCGTCCTCCTCGTCGGCAACGGCCGCGGCGGAGACGGGCGTCGCAGCCGCGAGGCTGCCCCGAAGAGCGTCGGGCCGTGGGGTGTTGGGGAGTTGACGACCTGGGACCTGGACCTGGCCCAGGCCCTCAGGACGCGGCAGCAGGCCTTCGCGGAACGGCTGTTCGCGGACCCGGCCGCCGTACGGGCCCGCCGTACGGGCCAGGGCGACTGGCCCGTGGCCCGCGAACCACCAGCGAGCCCGGCCCATGTGTGGGACCTCTCACCTCCGGAGGTTTCCCGCCACCTCGCCGTCCTGCGCCGCGCGGACCTTCTCACGGCCCGGCGGAACGGCCGGTACGTCCGCTACACGCTCGATCTGCGCGACCTGATGGCTCTGGGCAGCGACCTGCCGGCGGCCGTACTGCGCTGAGCGGATTCGGTCACTGGGCCTTCGGTCACTGGGCCTTCGGGTCGGCCCCGTCCGACGTACGCCCCTCCGGTACGCCCTGGTCCGGTGCGCCCCCGTCCTGCGCACCCCCTTCCGGTACGCCCTCCTCCTCGGCGCGCTTCTCCTGCAACTTGCGCACCAGTTCCCGTTTCTGGGCCTGCGGGTCCGTCCCACCGCCCGTCTGCTTGCCCCGGCCGCCGCCCCGCAGGGCGTTCTTGCCCAGGTTGCTGCGGGTGCCGCCGACTCCGAGCATGTTTCCGCCACCTCGTGCCATGACGTGTCTCCTTCTGCTGAGAATGGTTCTGCTGAGAATGGTTGACGATACGTATCGTCTCGTTCAGTCGATCTCTTCACTCTGAGGCGAGACGCTCCGTCTTGTCAACCTGATAAATTGCCGACATGGTCCAGAAGTCCACCCCAGCCAAACCCGCCCCCGACTCCACCCGCCGCAGCGAGAAGTCCCGCCGCGCCATCTACGAGGCCGCCCTCGCTCTCATCGGTGAGGTCGGGTACCAGAAGACGACCATCGAGGGCATCGCCGCCCGGGCGGGCGTCGGGAAGCAGACCATCTACCGGTGGTGGTCCTCCAAAGGGGACGTACTCATGGAGGCCTTCGTCGATCTGAGCGAACAGGCCGCCGAGGCCGCCGCGCCCGGACAGGCGTACGTCATCCCCGACACCGGTGACCTCGCCGCCGACCTCAAGGCCGTGCTGCGCCTCACCGTAGACCAACTGCTCGACCCCGTGTTCGCGGTCCCCTCCCGCGGCCTCGCCGCCGAAGGCCTCGTCAACGAGGAACTCGGCCGCAGATACGTCGCCAAGCTGCTCGAACCCTCCCTCCAGCTCTACGTCCAGCGGCTGCGCGCCGCCCAGGACGCGGGGGAGGTGCGGGCCGGCGTCGATCCCCGTATCGCCCTCGAACTGTTCGTCTCCCCGCTCGCCCAGCGCTGGCTCCAGCGCACCGGACCGATCTCGTACGAGTACACGGACACCCTCGTCGACTACGCCCTGGGCGGGATCGCCTCACCCGGCAGCGGCAAGAGCTGAAATGGCCGAAAATAGCGGGTAATAAATCCTGCTAATCAACTGGAAAACGTCTCATCCCGCCTCCCGTACGCCTCGTCCCCACTACCCCGGATGTCGGCTCCGGCCCCTCGCACCGCAGGATGGTGGGAGCATGGAGCAGGCTGTCCGCACAACAGCAGCGAGGCGAGGCGATACATGAGCGCGGAGTTCGGCGGTAGTACGACAGGCTGGCAGGGCAGGATCTCCCAGTGGCTGCGTGGAGGCCGTACGAATGCCCGGGAGGACGCCGCCACCGCCGCCGAGAGCGGGCGCCGTGAGGAACTGCTGCTCGCCGTCGCCCGCGCCGGACTGCCCATCGCGCCCGCCGCGCACCCCGCCGCCTACCGGTGTTCCTGCGACCGCGTCGGCTGTCCCACGCCCGCCCGGCACCCGATCTCCTTCGCCTGGCACACGCAGTCCACCACCGACCGCGCCCAGATCGAGCGCTGGGCCAGGCACCAGCCGCAGGCCAACTTCATCACCGCGACCGGCATAGTCCACGACGTCCTCGACGTGCCGCTCGAAGCGGGCCGCGAAGCCCTGGAGCGGCTGCTCGGGGCCGGGATCGAGGTCGGGCCCGTCGCCGAGAGCGACGACGGACGGCTGCTGTTCTTCACCCTCACGCGCGGCACCCCCGACGACGAGGACGAGTGGTGGCCCTGCGAACTGGACTGCCACCCCGAGACCATGGACGAGCATCCGGGCCTGCGTTGGCACTGCCGGGGGTCCTACGTCCTCGTACCGCCCGCCCGGTTGCCCGGCGAGCAGGGCGTGTACTGGGTGCGCGGACCGGAGTTCGCCCTCCCCGACCCGCTCAGCCTGCTCGAAGTCCTCACCGACGCCTGCGCCCGGTACGCCGGTGAGGAGCCCGACCACGCGACCGCGGCCTGGCCCCACCGGAACTGAGACCGAGGTCGAACCGCCGCCCGGCGGGCCGGAGTCACTCGCCCTGCGCCGCCGTCAGACCCTGGATGCGGTTCAGGAACTCCACACTCCGGTTCGCGGCACCCTTCCCCGGGTCCAGCACCACCTGGTTCGACACGAACTCCAGTGTCAGCGACTGCTTGATCTCGCCCGTCGTCAGCGCCAGCACACTGTCGCTCTGCGCCGGGATCGAGGTGCCCAGCGCGGCCGTCTGCTTCTCGTAGTGGTGTGTGGCGAAGAAGACCAGCGCGCCACCGTCCGCCGTCCGCAGACCCAGCGGGGCGAAGTCGCCCTTGGCGAGCGGCTCGTCGATGTACTGGGTGACGAGCCCCGGCTTGATGGCGCTCTTCTTGCGCTGCGCCACCCAGCCGCTCGTGTGCACACCCGGCGCGAAGACGTCGCCGCCGCCGTCCTTCAGGTACGTCGCGTAGTCCGCGCTCAAGTCCTCGGGTGCGACGGCCAGTTCCGCCGAGTTCGCCGTCACCGGCTCCGCGAGGCCGTCCTTGTCCGTCTTGAACGTCGGTACGTCGTCCGGGTCGACGAGAGTCAGATACGCCACCGCCCACGGCTCGGCCGCGTTGCTGCGCGTGAACACCAGCAGCCAGCGCGCCTCGGCGCCCTTGTTGGCGTCGGCGTTCGCGACGAACCAGCGCGGCCAGCCCGCCTTCTTCGGGATCGTGAACCTGGCGTCCGTGAACTCCAGCGGTGCGTACGACGGGTTGCCGGCCGGGCTGATCTCGTGACCGGCGTCCAGCCGGGCCGCGTCGATCGCGCCCAGGGCGCCGGTGACGTAGTCGGCGTCCAGGGCACGGTCGTACGCCTTGTCCGCCTTGTTGTACGCGGCGGTGAAGTCCTTCAGCGCCTCGGCCGCCTCCGTCGGGGTCGCCGCCGGGAGCACCTCGCGCTCGCCGTGGACCACGACACAGCCGCTCGCGGCCAGGGACAACACGGTCACCGAGGCCGCTGCGAGGACGCTCCGGTCAAGAAGACTTCGTGGCGTTCGAAGAGTCCGCGGAGTCCGCAGACTTCGAGGGCTGCGACCCGTGCTCACCGTGCTCATCAGCTGGCTTCACCTTCCCCTTCCCGGAGGCGAACCCTACCGGGGCCAGGAAGAGCGCGAGAGTCGGGACCAGGTACAGCGCCCACACCGTGACCTGGAGGACGGTCGGATCCGGCTGGAAGTTGAGGACGCCCTTGAGGAGCGTGCCGTACCAGCTGTCCGGCGGGATCGTCCCGCTGATGTCGAAGGCCTTGTTCGTCAGGCCGGGCACCCAGTCGGCCTCCTGGAGGTCGTGGAAGCCGTAGGCGAGGACGCCCGCCGCGACCACGACCAGCATGCCGCCGGTCCAGGTGAAGAACCTGGACAGGTTGATGCGCACGGCACCCCGGTAGAAGAGGTAGCCGAGCAGGACCGCCGTCGCGATGCCCAACAGCACGCCGATCAGGGGCCCTTCGGTGCCGTCGCTGGACGCGCGCACCGACGCCCACACGAACAGCGCCGTCTCCAGGCCCTCCCGGCCCACCGCCAGGAACGCGGTCGCGACCAGCGCGCCCGTGCCCATCTGCAGGGCCGCGTCCAGCTTGCCGTGCAGATCGGCCTTGAGGTGCCTGGCAGTACGCCGCATCCAGAAGACCATCCACGTCACCAGACCCACGGCGATGATCGACAGCGAACCGCCGAGCGCCTCCTGCGCCTCGAACGTCAGCTCCTGGGAACCGAATTCGAGCGCGCAGCCGAAGGCGAGGGCCAGCGTGATGGCCACGGCGATGCCGATCCAGATCGGCTTCAGGGCGTCCCGGCGGTCCGTCTTCACCAGGTAGGCGATCAGGATGCAGACGACGAGACTGGCTTCCAGGCCCTCGCGCAGACCGATCAGATAGTTCGCGAACACGACGCCTACGCCTCCTTGGAGAACAGTGCTCGGCCCCACCAGTCGTCCTTGTCCCGGACGCCCGGAGGAACCGCGAAGACCGCCGAACCCACGTGCTGGATGTACTCGTTGAGCGCATCGGTCGCCAGGTTGCGCTGCACCGGGATGAAGCCCTTGCGGATGTCCCGCATGTAGGCGAGGAAGAACAGGCCGGCCTCCAGGCGGCCGAGGCCGTCCGTGCCGTCCGTGAAGGAGTAGCCGCGGCGCAGCAGCGTGGCCCCGTGGTTGGAGTCGGGGTGCGCGAGGCGGACGTGCGCGTCGGGCAGCATGGCCTTGAGGAACGGCTCGTCGCGCTCCTTGGCCTTGCCGACCGGGGCGCCCTCGCCCTTGTCACGCCCGATGATGTCCTCCTGCTCCTGCAGAGAGGTCCGGTCCCAGGGCTCGATGTGCATCCGGATGCGCCGCGCGACGAGATACGAACCCCCCTCCATCCAGGCCGAGTTGTCGTCGGTGTCCGCGCCGTCCACCCACACGAACTTCTTCAGCCGGTCCGTCTCGGTGCCCGCGATGTTGCGGGTGCCGTCCTTGAAGCCCAGCAGGTTGCGCGGGGTCTGCGCCTCGGGCGTCGTCGACGACGTCTTGCCGAAGCCGAGCTGCGACCAGCGCACCGAGACCTTGCCGAAGCCGATCCGGGCCAGGTTGCGGACGGCGTGCACCGCGACCTGCGGATCGTCCGAGCACGCCTGTACGCACACATCGCCGCCGCTGCGGTTCTTGTCGAGGTTGTCGCCGGGGAACTGGGGCAGATCGACCAGCGCGTCGGGCCGCCGGTCCGCCATCCCCAGTTTCTCGAACAGGCCGGGCCCGAACCCAATGGTCAGCGTCAGCCGCGACGGCTTCAGCCCCAGCGCCTCACCGGTGTCGTCCGGCGGTGCCTCGGCAAGACCGCCGTACGCGCCCTCACCGACCGTCTGTCCGGCGGTCATCCGCCGGGCCGCCGCCGTCCAGTCCTTGAGCATCTGGACGAACTCGGCGCGGTCGTCCGTCGCCAGGTCGAACGCGGCGAAGTGCAGCCTGTCCTGCACCGGCGTCGCGATACCCGCCTGGTTTCCGCCGTGGAAGTCGATCGCGCCGCCCGCCTCGGCGGCGACCGTCTGTACGTCGTCGCTGCCACGGGTGATCGCCACGGCACCCCCGGCCGCGACGGCCCCGAGCGCGAGCCCGGCCCCGCCCCAGCCGATCAGCGCCCGCCGCGAGGTACTGCCGGCGGCACTGGCAGTGGGCTCAGTGGTTTGGGTGGTCTCGGTGGTTTCAGGTGTCCCCGGTGTCTCCGTCATGACAGTCGGTCCCCTCTACTTCACGACGGCGGCGGCGAGCTTGGACAGCGGCTCGGCGAGCGCGTTCACCGCGTCCGAGAGCTGCTTGCGGTCGGCCTCGCCGACCTTGTCGTACGAGGTGAAGTCGTACGAGTTCTTGTCCGTGCGGTACTTGTCCAGCAGCGTGTTCAGGGCGGCGAACTGCTTGTCCAGCTCCGTGACCAGCGCCGCGTCGTTCTCCTTCGCGACCGGCTTCAGCAGCTCGTACGACTCCTCGGCGCCCTCGACGTTGGCCTTGAAGTCGACCAGGTCGGTGTGCGAGTAGCGCTCCTCCTCGCCGGTGACCTTGCCGGTGGCGACCTCGTCGAGGAGTTCCTTGGCGCCGTTGGCCATCGAGGTCGGGGTGATCTCCGCCTTGCCGACCCGCTTCTGCCAGTCGGTGAGGTCGGTGATCAGCTCGTCGGCGAGGGTCTTGTCCTCGGCGGTGATCTTCTTGTCCTCCCAGAGGGACTTCTCCAGGCGATGCCAGCCGGTGAACTTCTGGCCGGCCTCCAGACCGTCGGCGCGGACATCGACCTTCGGGTCGATGTCACCGAAGGACTCGGCGACCGGCTCGGTGCGCTCCCAGCCGATACGGGAGGGCGCGTACGCCTTCTTCGCGGCTTCGAGGTCGCCGGCCTTGACCGCCTCGGCGAAGGTCTTCGCGAGCGGCAGCGTCGTGTCCGCCTGCTCCTGCGCGTACTTGCGGTAGGCGGCGACGGCCGCGTCCAGGCGCGGGTCGCGCTTGGCGACCTTGCCGCCGGTGGCCTTGACGGCCTGGCGGATGCCGTCGCCCTTCATACCGGGCTTGCAGGCGATCGTGTAGTCGCCGGCCTTCACCTCGGCGGTGACCTTCTGCTTGGTGCCGGGGCCGATGTTCTCGCGCTCGGTGACGATCCGGTCGTCCGGGAAGAGGACGTAGACCTCGGTGACCTTGGAGCCCTTGTTCTCGATGTCCAGCTCGATGTGCCCGGCCGGGAACTCCTTCTTCGAGACCTCGCACTTGTCGTCCGTCGCGGTGACGCTGATGGCACCGTCGCCGCTCCCGGAGCTGCCCTTCTCCGTGCACCCCGTGACGGCTGCCAGGGCCGCCGCGGTGGCGGCGGCGGTGACGACGGAGAGTCTGACGGCTCGCATGCGGGCTCCTGAGAATCACGAGTGGCGAAAAAAAGACGTGTCCGGGCTCACACAGGTTTGGTGAGGCGGCCCTAACTTACCTAAGGCTTGCCTCAGTGATACCCGGACAATCGGTGATTCACCTCTCATGACCGGTGCATGGGCACGCCCCGATCACGGCTGCTTAATGACGATCTAAAGGGGAGCTAAAGCGAGTCCCACGCACAGGTAACGCACAGGTCAAGAGTCCCGGACCGGCGAGATCAGGACAGCTCCGGTGCGTGGGTGCGGAAACACCTCAACGGGCTGTCGGTAGACCTCCGACAACACGCGCTCGTCGAAAATCGTGGCGGGCGGACCGTCCGCCACCACCCGCCCCGCGCTCAGGATCGCGACCCGGTGCGCGTACGCGGCGGCGAGCCCCAGATCGTGCAGGACGACCACCACCGCGTCCCCGGCCCGCGCCCGCTCCCGGCACACCCGCAGCACCAGCTCCTGGTGACGCAGGTCCAGTGCGGCGGTCGGCTCGTCGAGCAACAGCAGCGGCGCCCGCTGGGCGAGCACCCGGGCCAGCGCCACCCGGGCCCGCTCGCCACCGCTGAGCGCCGAGAACGGGCGTACGGCGAACCCGGCCACCTCGGCGGCCCCCATCGCCTCGGCCACCGCCACGTCGTCCTCTTCCTCCCGCTCCGTACCGGCCCAGGGCGCCCGGCCCATCCGGACGACCTCCTCGACGGTGAACGGGAAGGAGAGCGAGGCGGCCTGCGGCAACACGGCCCGGCGCAGCGCGAGTTCGGCCGCCGGCCAGTCCTCGGCGGACCGGCCGTGAATCCGTACGACCCCTGCGGCAGCCGGAAGATCGGCGGCGAGCGCGCCCAACAGGGTCGACTTCCCGGCCCCGTTGGGCCCGACGAGGGCAAGCACCTCACCGGCGCGGACGGTCACGTCGACGCCGGCCAGCACCTCCCGCGCCCCGAGCCGTACGTACAGCCCGACGGCCTCGGCGAGGACATCTCCCGGTTCGGCGGCGGGCGGAGGGGTCGGGCGGGAACGCAGGAATTTCATGGGAGGCCTCCCTGGGGGCGCAGAGTGGGGCGAAGTGGAAGCCGGGGACGCCGACGCCCACCCAAGGGGCGCTGGGAACTGCGCGACCAGCCCCCACGGACCCGCAGTCGACGTACAACCGCTCACGCCCACCCCCCTTGCCCGCGCCGCGCCCTCCGCAGCAGCCAGAAGAAGAACGGGCTCCCGAGCAGGGCGGTGAGAACACCCAGCGGCAACTCCGCGGGAGCGGCGATCGTCCGCGCCGTCAAGTCCGCGGCCAGCAGCACCACCGCGCCGGCGAGCGCGCTGCCCGGGACGAGGAACCGGTGTCCCGGGCCCGCCGCCATCCGCAGCAGATGGGGGACCACCAGGCCGACGAAGCCGATGATCCCCGAGACACCCACCGCCGCCGCCGTGAGCAGCGCGACGACCAGCACCAGCACGATCCGCAGCCGCTCCACGTCCACGCCCAGATGCCGGGCGGGGCGTTCGCCGAGGGAGAGGAGGTCGAGGCGGCGGGTGTACAGGGGAGCGACCAGCAGGCCCACGGCCGCGAAGGGCAGGACGGCCAGCACCTTGGACCAGGTGGCCTGGGCGAGGGAGCCGAGCTGCCAGAAGGTGATCTGGTTGACCGCCGCCGTGTCCGCGAAGAACAGGAACAGACCGATCAGCGCGCCCGCGAAGGCGTTCACGGCGATGCCGGTGAGGATCAGCGTGACGACCTCCGTACGGCCGCCGGAGCGCGACATCGAGTACACCAGCAGCACCGTGGCGAGGCCGGTGACGAAGGCGACGGCCGGAATCGTCACCGTGCCGAGGAAGTTGAGGCCCAGCGAGATCGCGCCCACCGCGCCGACCGCCGCCCCCGAGGAGACGCCGATGATGCTCGGCTCGGCGAGCGGATTGCTGAACATGCCCTGCATCAGCGCACCCGCACAGCCCAGCGATGCCCCGACGAGCAGCGCGAGCACGATGCGCGGGAAGCGGACGTTCCACAGGACCGACTCGGGGACACGGTCGAGTTCGGCGCCGCCGAGACCGATCCGGTGGAGCACCGAGCCCAGCACGTCACCGGTGGGGATCGGATACGCCCCGAGCCCGGCGGCGACCGGGACGAGGACGAGCAGGGCGACGACCAGACCGGCGGTCAGCAGCCAGGTGCCGCCGCGCACCCGGCGCACGGGCTTCTCCTTCGTAGCCTCAGCCTCGACCACCTTGTGCAGCAGGGTCATCGGGCATCCCCGCCGTCGTTGCCGCTGCCACCCGCGTACAGCTGCGCCACGATCGACTTCAGCACCTGGTCCGTACGCGGACCGTAGTTGAGGAGCACGCCGTCCTCGATCGAGACGACCCGGCGTGCCATTCCGGCCGGGGTCTGCGCGACCCCGGGGATCTCGACCATGCCGTCGACACCGCCGACGGAGTCGAGTCCCTTGGTCATGACGAGAATCGCGTCCGGCGCGGCCCGGGCGAGCGCCTCGGTGGTGATGGCGGTGAAGTCCTTCTCCAGCCCCGAGTCGGCGCCCGCGTCGACGGCCCCGGCGGCCTCCAGCAGCGAGGTCGCGCCGGAGTCCCTGCCGCCGATGAGATAGACGGAGGCCGAGCCTCGCAGATAGAGGAAGGCGACGCGAGGCTGTTCGCCGGACCCGGAGGACCGCGGGATCTCCTTGCGTACGGCGGCTATCCGGTCCTCGGAGCGCTTCGTCAGCTCCTTCCCCGCGGCCGGGACGCCGAGTGCGTCGGCGACCGCCTGGATGCGTCGGCCGACATCACCGAGATCCTTCGCCGGGTCGATCACGAGGACCGGGACGCCGGCATCGCGGATCTGGCCGATGGCCTCCTCCGGCCCGGTCGTCGTCTCGGCGACGACCAGGTCGGGCCTGAGGGAGAGCACGCTCTCGGCGGAGACATCGTGGTTGCGGGTGACAACGGGCAACTTCTCCGCCTGCGCGAAGGTGGCGGTGATGTCCCGGGCGACGACCCGGTCGCCGAGCCCGAGGGTGAACACGATCTCGCTGAGGCTGCCGGATAGGGGCACGATCCGCTCCGCGGCCTCGACGGTCACTTCGACTCCGTCGGACGACCTTACGGTGACGGGGAGTTGAGGTTCGGAAGGGTTCGCGAGGGGTTCGACGCGATCTGCGGCGACGGCACCCGCCACGGCCCTGGCCGTGCCCTGTGGAGTGTCCTGCGGTGTGCCCCGGGTCCCGGCGCAGCCGGTCGCCGTGAGGGCGAGCGCGGACAGTAGTGCTCCCGTCATTCGCGTGCGCAAGCGTCCCACGATGCCGTCCGTTCCCTTGGTCGCTCTTGGATTCTCTCGGCCCTCTTACGTTTCAGCCGACCAAAGCTTAGGTTAGCCTTACCTTTGTTCGCTACCGGCGACCGGATCCGGAGGACACCTCATGCCCGCGCACCTTCGTGCCCTGGTGACCGTGTTGTGCGCGGCCGTACTGGGAGCCCTTCTCCCGGCCGGCGCCGCGCATGCCGCGAGCCGTACCGTGCAGGGCGGAAGGCTCGACTGGGGCATCAGGTCCTCCTTCCAGAGTTACGTCACCGGCCCGACAGCCAAGGGGAGTTACTCCCTCACGGGCGGCGCGGCCACGGTCGGCGGAAGCCAGTTCCGCTTCCACTCGGCGACGGGCTCGTACGACGGCGACACGGGCGCCTTCAGTGCCGGCTTCTCCGGTGGAGTCCACTTCGTCGGCCACAAGAAGGCCGACGGGACCTATCAGCTCGACCTCACGATCAGCCGCCCCACCGTCCGGGTCTCGGGCGGCGCCGGCACCCTCTATGTCGACGTCAGCACCAAGGCGAAGGACACCGGGACGGTCGCGACGTCCACGCAGGTGCCCTTCGCCTCCCTCGCGCTGGGCGGGATCGACATGAGGGGCGGCGGCAACGCGGTCGCCCTCGACAACCTCCCCGCCAGGCTGACCGCCGAGGGCGCCAGGTCCTTCGCCGGGTACTACGAGGCGGGCACCGAACTCGACCCGGTGAGCCTCTCGGCGGACGTCCGGGCGGCGGCTGTCGAGCAGCCGAGGGCGACACCGACAGGTGCGGCAACGACGGAGGCACCCACGACGTCGGCTTCCAAGTCTCCGTCCCCGAAGGTGACTTCGGGCGCGATCAAGGACGGAGCCGTCGACTGGGGCGTGCGCCGCACCTTCCGTGAGTACGTCACCGGTGACATGGCCAAGGGCAAGTGGACGCTGTCCTCCGGCGCCCAGGACGGCGGTGCGCTCTTCCGCTTCCCGGACGGCCGAGGAACGTACAGGGGAGGGAAGTTGACCGCATCCTTCGCGGGGGCGGTGCGCTTCACCGGTGAGAACGGGCTCGATCTCGCGCTGAGCGGCCTGCGGGCCGCCGTCGGCGCCAACGGCACCGGCACCCTCTACGCCGACGTGGCGAGCGGGGACTTCACGGGCGCCGACGTCCCGCTGATCACCTTCACCGCCGGGAAACCGGCCCCCAAGAACGGCCTGGTCGCGCTGACCGAGGCACCCGCGAAACTCACCGCACGCGGGGCGAAGGCCTTCGGCGGGATGTACAGGGCGGGCACGGAGATGGACCCCGTCTCGCTCGCCGTCGCCCTCACCGACGACGCGGAACTTCCCGCGCTGCCCGACCTGGGCAGCGCGGCCACCGGAGCGGACTCGTCCGCGACACCCGAGCCCTCGGCCACCGATGCCACACCGGTCGCCGAGACCGAGAGCACCGCGAGTGCCTCCGACTCGGGCGGCCCGCTGCTGCCCGTGGGCCTGGCGGCCGGCTCCCTGCTGCTGGTGGCCGCGGCGTTCGCGTACGCCGTACGCAGGCGCCGCCCCCGACCGGCAGCCGACGCGCCGGACCGCCCGCAGGCCTGAACTCCCTCACCCCGTCCGCCGGTCGAGCGGACCAGCCATCCAGGAGAACCACGATCATGCCAGCCGCCAGACGACCCCTCGCCCTCGCCGCCGCCGTGGCCACGGCCGTGGCCCTCGGCGCCACCGCGCTCGCCACGACGGTCGCCTCCACCGCCTCGGCCGCCGAAGTCCCGCTCAGCGGCTACGAGTTGACCTGGGGCATCAAGCAGTCGTACCGCACCTACGTGACCGGTATGGCAGCAGGCACCTTCACCGCGGCGGACGGCGCCACGCAGGCCGCGGACAACGGCGCGTTCACCTTCACCGAAGGCACGGGGACCTACGACTCCACGGCCCACACCCTCGCCCTCGGCTTCAAGGGTGGCCTGAAGATCGCTTCCACGCTCCACGGCTTCGAACTCACCCTGTCCGACGTCAGGTTCGACAGCAAGGCGGCGAAGATCACCGCCGACGTGACGAAGAGCGGCACCACCCAGGACGACGTGCCGCTCGCCGACGTCACCGTCACCCGCGAGATGACGGACATGGCGACCAGACTGACGGCGGAGGCGGCGACCGTCCTCGGCAGCGCGGGCTACAGCGGGGCGGCGGGCGACCCGCTGACGGTCGTACAGAAGACCCCGGAGTCCACGAGCCCTTCCGCGTCCACGTCCCCGAGCACGTCGACCTCGCCGTCGCCGTCCCCGACTCCGTCGGGATCGACCTCGGCCTCGACCTCGGCGTCCCCGTCGCCGTCGCAGAGCGCTTCGGAATCCGCGTCCCCGTCGGCATCGCCGTCGGACACCGCCACGGCCGCCCCGGTGAGCGGGGACATCACCGACGGCACACTCGACTGGGGTGTGAAGCAGTCCTTCCGTACGTACGTCGTGGACGGCGTCGCCAAGGGCGCGATCACGACGGCCGAGGGCGCGACCCAGGCCGCCGGCAACGGGGTGTTCACCTTCGTCGGCGGCACGGGCACCTACGACACCGACGCCGAGACCCTCGACGCGGCCTTCGCGGGCACCGTGAACTTCAAGGGCCATGAGGCCAACGGCAGTTACGGTCTCGACCTCACCCTCGGCGACCTCAGGGCCACGATCGACAACGGCACCGGCGAACTCACCGCCGACGTCGAGAGCCTCGGCGAGAAGTCCGACGACGTGGTCCTGGCCGACCTGACGACGGACACGGCCGACCTCGCCGCCGTGAACGACGTCATCACCCTCTCCGACGTCACCGCGAAGCTCACCGCCGCCGGCGCGAAGGCCTTCGGCGACTTCTACGAGACGGGCGCGGAACTCGACCCGGTCGACCTGGCCGTGGCGGTCACCGACGGTGCCCAACTCCCGGGCGGCGACGGCGGATCGGACTCCACGGGCGGCTCCTCCGGTACGGGTTCCACCGGCACGACGGGCGGTTCCGGCACGACGGGCTCCACGACCGGCGGTACGGGCTCGACGACCGGCGGTGTGACCGGCGGCCTCGCGAACACCGGTGCTGGCGTTCCGGTGGGTGCGCTGGGTACGGCCGCGGCGGTGACGATGGCGGCTGGCGCGGGTGTCGTCGTGGCGGTACGACGTCGGCGTACGGACGCGTAGTCGGTACGTGTACCTGGTACGCGTAGTTGGTGAGGGCTGCCACCTGGGTGTTTGAATGCGCGCGTGACTGATTACGACGTACTCCGCGTCTTCTGCGCGCCCAACGGGGGATACGGCAACGAGCTGGGCGTGGTCCGTGAGGGCTCCGTCATGCCGGAGCGGAGCGAGCGGCAGGCGTTCGCGGCGAAACTCGGCTTCAGCGAGACCGTGTTCGTCGACGACCCCGAGCGCGGGATCATCGACATCTACACGCCCACCCTGCGCCTGCCCTTCGCCGGCCACCCCTGCGTCGGTACGGCCTGGCTGCTCGACGTGCCCGAACTGGTCACGCCGGCCGGGCTGGTGGGGGCGCGGCTGGACGGGGAGTTCAGCTGGATCGAGGCGCGGGCGGAGTGGGTGCCGGAGCGGACGCTGCGTCGGTACGGCACCGCCGCCGAGGTCGACGCGCTGGAGGTGCCGCCGGCGGGGGAGTGGATCTACGCGTGGGCCTGGGAGGACGAGGCCGCGGGCCGGGTACGGGCCCGCGCCTTCCCCGGGCGCGACGACGGGATCGCGGAGGACGAGGCGACGGGGGCGGCGGCGCTGCTGCTCACGGAACAGCTGGGCCGGGCGCTCAACATCACGCAGGGCAAGGGGTCGCAGATACTGACGGCACCGCAGCCGATGGGATGGGTGGAGGTCGGGGGGCGGGTGTTCCTGGAACGCTGAACCGTCGAGGACCTGGACGGCGGCCATCTGGACGGCCACGACGCGGTACGGCACTGTTGCGCCGGGACCGGGCGGAGGGGGTCGTCGGTGATGTGGATCGTCCTGCTGGTGATATGCGCCGTGCTTGTGGGGTGGTACAGCCTCTTTCCGTGTTGTCCGAACAAGTTGAGGTACACCTTCTGGTTCGGAGCCGGGGAGCGCGAGGCCAGGCAGGAGCTGGCCAAGGGCCGCGCGGACAGCAGAAGCATCAGGGACGGGGCCGACGAGAGGTTCGGCAAGGTCAAAGCGGCTGCCGATGAGTATCTGAGGCCATGGACCGAGCGTCTTCAGACCTTGCGGGGGGAACAGCGCACGCTTCACGCGGAGGCTCAGAAGCCCGGTGAGGCGGTGGGTGCCCCTCTGGGGCCGGCGAAGGCCCCTGCGGAGTGGCTGCAGCTGCATGACCACGTCCTGGCGTCCCTGAAGAGGGTGCGGTCCGAAACCGGGGAAACCAGGTATGAGCGCGGCGGGTCGTTGGCGCTCGAAGGCCTGGAGATCGAGACCAGGACCGACCGGAACCACCACATCTGTCTTCGGGTGACGCTGCCGGGTGGCCAGAACAGAGTGCGGGAGTGGCTCTATCCGGATACTGCGGACTGGGAGATCAGGCTTCATGCGTTTGTCGAGTCGGTACGGGAGCAGATCGCATTTGACTACGACTGCCGCGCCGCGTGGCGGGCCCGCGACAACCAATACGCCGACGCGATCAGGCAGGCCGAGGCCGACCACCAAGATGCCCTGGCGAAGGTCGACCGCAAGATCGACGAAGCGGAGCGGCGCCGGAACAAGGAGCACGCCGAGGCCGATCGTGTCCGGGGCGAGGCGTGCAAGGCGTGGGTGGACGATGCCGGGGGCCTTCGCCCGCGGATGTGGTGGTGACGCGGCGCGCCGTCCGGTACGGCGCACCGCAGACGGTCACGCCGACAAGGGGAACTCCTCGCCCAGCGCTCGGAAGACCCCCGTGTTCAAGGCAAACGCCCTCTTGCACTCCGCCACCACCCGCTGTCTCTCCAGCTCGTCGACCGCCGTGCCCGCCCGGTCCAGCAGTTCGCGGTAGCCGCGCTTGAAGGCCGCCGGGTTGGTGATCTCCTGGAAGACGTAGAAGCGGACACCGTCACCCTTGCGTGCGAAGCCCCACGTCTTCTCGGCCCTGTCACGGATGATCTGGCCCCCCGACAGGTCCCCGAGGTAGCGCGTGTAGTGGTGGGCGATGTAGCCGGCCGGCCACTCCCGGGCACACTGCGCGACCCGCTCCGCGTACGTCCGTGTCGCGGGCAGCGCCGTGAGCGTCGTACGCCAGCCGGGGCCGCGCAGATGCGCCAGGTCCGTCTCCAGCGACGTCAGCCGCATCAGCTCGGGCTGGATGAACGGGCCTGCCACCGGGTCTGCCGCCAGCCGGTGCGCGCCGGCCTCCAGGGCCTCGTACACGAACCACAGCTGCTCGGTGTAGCGCGCGTACGCCTCCACCCCGAGCCCGCCGCCGAGCAGGTCGCTCATGAACGTCGAGGTCTCCGCCTCCACGTGCTGCTCGTGGGACGCGGTGCGGATGACTGTCGAGAAGGAGTCCATGAGAGGTATCTTCTTAGGTAAGGCTAACCTCAGTCAATAACTTGCCGACGATCTGTCGGTAAAAGCGTACCGGGACACGGGAGAGCCCGCCCTCGGAAGAGGACGGGCTGTACGTGCGCGTCTGCCGCGGAAGTCCCGCGAGCCCGTGGACTACGGCAGCGTCAGGATCTCCGCGCCCGAATCCGTCACCACGAGGGTGTGCTCGAACTGGGCGGTGCGCTTGCGGTCCTTGGTGACGACCGTCCAGCCGTCGTCCCACATGTCGTAGTCGTACGAACCCAGCGTCAGCATCGGCTCGATGGTGAAGGTCATGCCGGGCTGGATGAGGGTCGTGGCGTGCGGACTGTCGTAGTGCGGGACGATCAGCCCGGAGTGGAACGACGAGTTGATGCCGTGCCCGGTGAAGTCCCGGACGACGCCGTATCCGAAGCGCTTGGCGTACGACTCGATGACCCGGCCGATGATGTTGATCTGGCGTCCGGGCCTGACGGCCTTGATCGCCCGGTCCAGGGACTCACGGGTGCGCTCCACCAGCAGCCGGGACTCCTCGTCGACGTCTCCGACCAGGTACGTCGCGTTGTTGTCGCCGTGCACCCCACCGATGTACGCCGTCACGTCGAGGTTGACGATGTCGCCGTCCCGCAGCACGGTCGAGTCAGGGATGCCGTGGCAGATGACCTCGTTGACGGACGTGCACAGCGACTTGGGAAAGCCGCGGTAGCCGAGGGTGGACGGATAGGCGCCGTGATCGACCATGTAGTCGTGCGCCACCCGGTCCAGCTCGTCGGTGGTCACCCCGGGTGCGATGAGCTTCGCGGCCTCCGCCATCGCCCGCGCGGCGATCCGCCCGGCGATCCGCATCGCCTCGATCGTCTCGGGGGTCTGCACCTCCGCCCCGGTGTACGGGGTCGGCGCGGGCTTGCCGACGTACTCGGGGCGACGGATGTTTCCGGGCACGGAACGGATGGGAGAGAGCTCCCCTGGTACGAGCAGTGACTGGCCAGACATGCCAGCGAGTTTAACGAGCCCTGGTGGGGGACGATGACCCTGGTGAAAGGAGTCCGAACCATGGCCCTGTTCAAGAAGCGCACGGTCGGCAAACCCGGCGAGTGGTACTACTGCCTGGAGCACAAGAAGGTCGAGGAGGGCCCGGACTGCCCGGGCAAGGACCGCTTCGGGCCGTACGCCACCCGCGCGGAGGCCGAACACGCGATGGAGACGGCCCGCGAGCGGAACCTCCAGTGGGAGAACGATCCCAAGTGGCATGACGCGACGGCACGCAGCGAAGACGAGGGCTGAGGGGCGATCGCCGGGTGCGGGTGCGGGTGCGTTGTGGCTTGTCGCGCAGTTCCCCGCGCCCCTACCAGGGAGTTGCTCCCAGGGGCGTTGCCTCCTCCCGTTGCTTCCGCAGCCGCAGTGCGTGCTCGTTCGTGCGTACGTCGTACCGCATCAGGCCGGGCAGGCACAGGGCCAGCAGCCCCACCCCGGCCACGCACGCGAGCCCGCCCGACCACACCGACGCCCGCACCCCGCGCCACGCGGCCACGCCACCGGCCCTGACCTGGCCGAGCTGAGGGCCGACGGAGTAGGAGAGCAGCTCGATGCCGGCGAGGCGTCCGCGCAGCTCGTCCGGGATCGTCTGGTTCCACATCGCGCCCCGGAAGATCCCGCTGACCATGTCGAAGCAGCCGCCGAGGAGAAGGAACAGCAGCACCAGCCACACGTTGCCGACGATCCCGGAAGCGGCGATCGCCAGCCCCCACCCCGCCGCCCCGAGCACGACCATCCGCCCGTGCCGGTGCACCCGCGAGGTCCAGCCGCTGGTGAGGCTCACAAGGAGTGAACCGGCCGGGATCGCCGCGTACATCAGACCGAGCGACCACTCGGCGTCCAGCTCGTCGGCGAGGAACGGCAGCACGGCGAGCGGCATCGCGAGGAACATCGCGGCGAGGTCGATGGCGTACGTCCCCAGCAGCTCCTTGCGGTTCCACGCGTACCGGGCGCCCTCCGCGATGGACCGCAGCGACGGCTTCGCGGCCTCGTGCGAGGCGGGGGAGGAGGCGAGCCTCACGACGAACAGCAGGGACACGGCGAAGGTGACGAGATCGACGGCGTACGCCCAGCCGAGCCCGGCATAGGCCACGACCACCCCGGCGAGAGCCGGTCCCGCCACCCCGCCGACCGTCCAGCGCAGGGAGTTCAGCGCGGCGGCGGCCGGCAGATGCTCATGGGCGACGACCCGCGGCATCAGTGAGTCGAGCGCCGGTCGCTGTACCGACCCGAGGGCGGAGGTGAGCGCGGCGACCACGTACAGCGGCCAGATCAGCGGATCGGGCAGCACCGCGTTCACGAGGAGTACGGCGCACAGGATCCCCTGCCCGGCCTCTGTCCACAGGATCAGCTTCCGCTTGTCCGCCGCGTCGGCCAGCGCCCCGCCGTACAGCCCGAACACGATCAACGGGACCAGTTCCACGGCCCCGATCGCCCCGACCGCCGCGGCCGACCCGGTCAGCTCCTTCATCTGCACCGGCAGCGCGACGAACGTCAGAAAGCTCCCGAAGTTGGTGATCAGCCCCGAGAGCCAGAGCCTCCGGAAATCGACGGAGGCCCGCCAGGGCGAGAGATCGGGGAGGAGGGCACGGAGGGGGGAGGTCACGTGGAGTCATGGTGAGCGGTGGGGAGGAGAGGGGCAACAGGTTTTCGCCGGCGAGGGGAGGGGGCCTCCGTTGTTCTGCCGGAGGCAGGTGAGGTGGCGGGAGACGGTGTTACCAGCGGGTGGGTGGCGGCGCCGTCAGGACGTCCGCCAGCCGGGCCAGGCGGTCACGGAAACCCCGCCGCCCCCGGCCGACAGGCACCGCGTTCTCCCCGGCCGCCGCGCTCACCAGGTGCTGCACGGTGTCCAGGTCCAGCTCCAACCCGTCCGGCACCGCCAGCGACTCGTGCGCCATCGACACCAGCTCCCCCTCACCCGCCCCCAGCGCCAGCACCTTCGCCCCACCCCGCCGAGCATCATGAACCCGCTCCAGCAGAGCCCCGCCCACCTCCTCCGGCGCCACCACCAGCAACGTCTCACCCCGGCGCGCCGCCTCGATCCGCCCGAGCCCGACCGACAGCTGCCCGGGACCGGAGGCCCGCGGGTCGTGCCGTACGAGGGTCGGGGCCAGCTCGGGCGTCCCCGACCACGTCGCCTCGTCCGTCAGATGCGCCGCAAGGTGCCACGGCTCGTACGCCGGCGTCCCCACCAACAGCAAGCCGCCCCCGTACGACACCACGGACCCCCGTAACGCCCCCGCGAACCTCCGTGTCGCCCCCAACCACTCGGTTCCAGCGAGCACTTCGCGCAACAACGCGACCCGTACGGCGTCCATGTCCGCGCATCCTGCCGCAACAGGCAACTCAGGGCGCTCCCTTCACCATGTTTTCGCCCAACATGGGTAAGAACCCGAACCACTACCTGTACGTACAGTCACTGCCATCGTCATCGTCACCGTCGTCACCGCCTACGCAAGGAGCCGCACATGACAGTGGAGACAAGCATTCCCTTCTGGTCCGGCCAGGAGGGATACGCCAGTTACCGCATCCCGGCCGTCGTGGTCACCCACGCCGGCACCGTGCTCGCCTTCTGCGAGGGCCGGGTCGACTCCGCCTCGGACCACGGTCACATCGACATCGTCCTGAAGCGGTCCACGGACGGCGGCCGTACCTGGGGCCCGCTCACCGTCGCGGCCGACAACGGCGGCAACCTCGCGGGCAACCCCGCCCCGGTCGTCCTCGACACCGGCCGCATCCTGCTCGTGTACGTCCGCGCCTCGGGCACGGTGACCGAGAAGGACATCCTGCTCGGCAACGTGTCGGCGGCCGACGGACGCCGTGTCTGGGTGCGCCACAGCGACGACGACGGCGTCACCTGGTCCTCCTCCGTGGAGATCACCGCCCAGGTGAAGCTCCCGACGTGGCGCTGGTACGCCACCACCCCCGGCCACGCCGTCCAGCTGAGCACCGGCCGGGTCGTCGTCGCCGCCAACCACACGATCCCGCCCACCGGGACGGACCTGGGCAACGAGGCCCGCTACAACAGCGGCCACTGCCTGCTCAGCGACGACCGCGGCGAGACCTGGCGCATCGGCTACCTCGACGAGAACACCAACGGCTACATCAACGTCAACGAGACCACCGCCGCCGAACTCCCGGACGGCCGCGTCTACTTCAACACCCGCAACGACTCCCCGTCCCCCGGCAACCGCGCCGACGCCCACTCCACGGACGGCGGCCAGACCCTCGTCAAACCCTTCCGCCCCCAGGCCGGTCTGTCCGCCCCCATCTGCCAGGCCAGCGTGCTCCAGCTCCGCGACCCCGACCTGCTCCTCTTCTCCGGCCCGGCCGATTCCGCCGCCCGCGCCCTGATGACCATCCGCGTCTCCACCGACGGCGGCACCACCTGGCGCCCGGTGCACACGGTGAACGGTCTGCCCGCCGCCTACTCCGACCTGGTCCGCGTCGACGCCGACACCGTCGGACTCCTCTTCGAGACGGGCGACTTCGGTCCGTACGAGAGGATCCCCTTCAGGAGGGTTCCCGTGACCCAGCTCACCTGATCCCATGACCACGCGGACACGGACGTAAAGTCGGCCCATGACCTCTACCGACAGTGCACAGACCCCTGCCGAGGCACCCGCGAAGGCTCCCGCCAAGGACCCCTGGGACCTTCCCGACGTCTCCGGGCTCGTCGTCGGCGTGCTCGGCGGGACCGGGCCGCAGGGCAAGGGCCTCGCCTACCGGCTCGCCAGGGCCGGACAGAAGGTGATCATCGGGTCGCGCGCCGCCGACCGCGCCCAGGCCGCCGCCGACGAACTCGGCCATGGTGTCGAGGGCGCCGACAACGCCGAGACCGCGCGCCGCAGCGACATCGTGATCGTCGCCGTGCCCTGGGACGGACACGGCAAGACCCTCGAATCCCTGCGCGAGGAACTGGCCGGGAAGCTCGTCGTCGACTGCGTGAACCCGCTCGGCTTCGACAAGAAGGGCGCGTACGCGCTGAAGCCGGAGGAGGGCAGCGCCGCCGAACAGGCCGCCGCCCTGCTGCCGGACTCCCGGGTCACGGCCGCCTTCCACCATCTGTCGGCCGTACTGCTCCAGGACCCGGCGATCGAGGAGATCGACACGGATGTGATGGTCCTCGGCGAGGAGCGGGCGGACGTGGAGATCGTGCAGGCCCTCGCCGGCCGTATCGCCGGTATGCGCGGGGTGTTCGCGGGCCGGCTGCGCAACGCCCACCAGGTCGAGTCGCTGGTGGCCAACCTGATCTCCGTGAACCGCCGCTACAAGGCCCACGCGGGCCTGCGCGTCACCGACATCTGAGCGGATGGGGGACACTGGACGGGTTTCCGGCAGTGTCCCCCGACCGGTGTCCCCGACAGGAGCCCACCCCATGCCCCGCCTCGCCCTCTACGCCCTGATCGTCTGCGTGCTAGCCGTGGCAGCCGCCGTCGTGTCCTTCGTCCAGGGCAACCTGCTGGGGATCGTGTGGGTACTGCTGGCCGGGCTGTCGTCCAACATGTGCTGGTACTACTTCCGGCGCGCCCGGTCCGCCGGCCCCCGCTCGGTCAACTGACCCCGCAGAACTCGTTCGTCCCCTGCCAGAAGCGATACAGCTCCTGACCGCAGTACGTGTCGAGCTCGCTGATCCCCAGACCGCGCAGCACCGCGTCGATCATGTCGAAGAACGCGCTGTTCACGGGCCCGAGGAACAGCACCGCGAACACGAACAGCAGCCCGAACGGCGCGAACGGCTCCACCTGGCGCTTGATGTTGTACGACAGCCAGGGCTCGATGACCCCGTAGCCGTCGAGACCGGGCACCGGCAGGGAGTTCAGGATCGCCGCCGTGACCTGGAGCAGGGCCAGGAACGCGAGCGCGAACCGGAACCCGGTGGGTACGCCGTCCAGCGCGTCCAGCCAGAACGGGGCCGCGCACACCACCGCGAACAGGACGTTCGTCAGCGGACCGGCGGCCGAGATCAGGCTGTGCTTCCAGCGGCCGTGGATGCGGTTCCGCTCGATGAAGACGGCGCCGCCCGGCAGCCCGATCCCGCCCATGATCACGAAGATCACCGGCAGCACGATGCTGAGCAGGGCGTGTGTGTACTTGAGCGGATTGAGGGTGAGGTACCCCTTGGCCCCCACGGTGATGTCGCCCCCGTGCAGCGCGGTGCGCGCGTGCGCGTACTCGTGCAGGCACAGGGACACGATCCACGCGGACGTCACGAACAGGAACACGGCGACACCGGGCTGTTCGGCGAACCCGGTCCAGGTGGCCCAGCCCGTGACCGCCGTGACGGCCAGGATCCCGAGGAAGACGGGGCTGATCCGCCGGTCGCTGTTGCGGGTGGTGGCGGTGGTCATGGGGCGGGACTCCTGAGGGGATTCGGCGGGAAACGCCGGACGCGGCTGGTGCGGGCGGGTCGACGGTACCCGTGCTCTGTGAAGAACGTCCCACCGAGGGTCGGAGGTTCCTGGAGGTTCCCGGCGATCCTGGACCTCTCCCTGTTCACGCGCGCGTAAACCCACGCGCGCCACGGAGCGGTACCCGGTGAGAATGAACCCGTGCGCTATCGCATCCTCGGCACCACCCAGGCACTCCGTCCCGACGGCACCTTCGTCCCGGTCGGCGGTGCGCGGCTGCGCGCCCTGCTGACCGTGTTCGCCCTGCGGCCCGGCCGGACCGTGCCCGCGGGCGTCCTGGTGGAAGAGGTGTGGAACGGGGACGCGCCCGCCGACGCGCCGGCCGCGCTGCAGGCGCTGGTCGGCCGGCTGCGCCGGGCGCTCGGCCCGGACACCATCGCCTCGGCGGCGGGCGGCTACCGGCTGTGTGCCGCGCCGGACGACGTCGACCTGCACCGTTTCGGGCGGCTCGCGGACGAGGGCACGCGCGCCCTGGCCGACGGCGACCCCGCCAAGGCGGCCGTCGTCCTCGACGACGCCCTCGCCCTGTGGCACGGACCGGCCCTCGCCGACCTCCCCGACCGCACCGCCGAGGCGGCCCGCTGGGAGACCCGCCGCCTGGACACGCGCCGCGCCCGCCTCGCCGCAGCCCTGGCCCTGGGCGCCGCGGAACAGTCACTGCCCGAACTCACCGCCCTGTGCGACAGCCACCCCTTGGACGAGCCTCTCCAGGCCCTCCGCCTGCGCGCCCTGCGCGACGCGGGCCGCCCGGCCCAGGCACTGGCCGCCTACGAGGACGTACGCCGGCTGCTGGCGGACCGGCTCGGCGCCGACCCGGGCCCCGAACTGCGGTCGCTGCACGCGGAGTTGCTGAATCCGGACGAAGTACCCGAAGAGGCGTGGGACACGACCGCCCCTGCCTCCGGCGTCGCCGCCACGAACCCTGAGGGTGCGGCTCCCGCACGAGGCGGCCCGGCCGGCCGTTCGCCCCGGCCCGGCGCGTCCTCCGGCACGTCCCGCACCCCGCCCTCGTCGCCGCCCGCGGGCAACCTGCGGGCCCGCCTCACCTCCTTCGTCGGCCGGGAGACGGACATCGAGGCCATCCGGGGGGACATCGCGGCGGCCCGGCTGGTGACGTTGCTCGGGCCCGGCGGGGCCGGGAAGACACGGTTGTCGCAGGAGGCCGCCGAAGCCGTGCGGGACGGCACGGGAGACCGGACCTGGGGCGCCGCGCCGCACGCCACGCCGGACGGGGTGTGGCTGGCCGAACTCGCGCCCGTCGTCGACCCGGACGCCGTACCGGAAGCCGTGCTCACCGCTGTCGGTGCCCGCGAGACCGTGCTGCGCGGAGCCGGTGCCGAGGAACTGCGGGCCGCCTCCGCCGACCGCCACGACGACCCCCTGGTACGCCTCACCGAGCACTGTGCGAACCGGCGGATGCTGATCATCCTCGACAACTGCGAGCACGTCGTCGACGCCGCCGCGCAGCTCGTCGCGGAACTGCTGGCGCGCTGCCCGGGAGTCACCGTGCTCGCCACCAGCCGTGAACCCCTGGGCGTACCGGGGGAGTTGGTGCGTCCCGTCGAACCGCTGCCCGAGCCCGTCGCGCTCCGGCTGCTCGCCCACCGTGGAGCAGCCGCCCGGCCCGGGTTCCGGGTCGAGGACGATCCGGAGGCCGCCGCCGAGATCTGCCGACGGCTCGACGGGCTGCCGCTCGCCATCGAACTGGCCGCCGCCCGGCTGCGGATGCTGTCCCTGCGGCAGATCGCCGACCGGCTCGACGACCGTTTCCGGCTGCTGACCTCCGGCAGCCGTACCGTCCTGCCCCGCCAGCAGACCCTCCGTGCCGTCGTCGACTGGTCCTGGGACCTCCTCGACACCGACGAACGGGACGTCCTGCGGCGGCTGTCCGTCTTCGCGGGCGGCTGCGACCTCCCCGCGGCCGAGGCGGTGTGCGGGCCCGTCGCGCTGGAGGCCCTGGGCTCGCTCGTCGACAAGTCCCTTGTCGTGGCCGCCCCTTCGGACGACAACGGCGCGGGTGCGATGCGCTACCGGCTCCTGGAGACCGTCGCCGAGTACGCCGGTGAGCGCCTGGACGAGTCGGGCGACCGCCCCGCAGCGGAGCGCGCGCACCTCACGTACTTCCGCGAACTCGCCCGTACCACCGACCCGTTGCTGCGCGGGCCCGGCCAAGTCGCCGCGCTCGACGTCTTCCAGCGGGAGAGCGAGAACATCCGGGCCGCCCTCCGCCACGCCGTCACCGCACGCGACGAACAGGAGGCGATCTGCCTGGTCCTGTCGATCTCCTGGTACTGGCAGATGCGCGATCTGCGCCTCGCCGGCCGCAACTGGTCCCGCGAGGTCATGAGCCTCGGCCCCGACCCCTTCGCCCTCCCGGTCCGCCCGGCCCAGCCAGTGTGGGAGCGCTGCACGAACACCCCGCCCCCCTGGCACGGCGAGCACCTCGAAGAGGCCCGGCGCGGCGTCCACCTCATCCATCTCGCCTCCATGGACATGGAGTTGGAGGCCTGGCAGACGCCGGAGGCCCGGCAGAAACTGCGCGCCATCACCCAGGTCTACGAACCCGGCGCCCCACAGACCTGCCGCTACCCCGGCCTCCTCTGGTTCTACGCCGTCATGCTCACCCGCGACATGGAGCGGCTCAGCGTCATCGTCGGCGAGTCCGTGCGCACCTGCCGCGACGCCGCACCCGGCTACGAGTGGGAACTCGCCGCCTGTCTGCAGATGCGCGCGAACATCCTCGCCAACCGCAGCGACTGGGCCGGTGACGCGACCCGCGACGCCGACGAGTCGCTGGAGATCTTCCGGCGCCTCGGCGACTCCTGGGGCGCCGCCGAGGCGCTCTCCGCACGCGGCGAGGCTCATGAACGCAAGGCCGAGTACGCCGCCGCCGCCACCGACTTCCAGGACGCGATGGAACTGGCCGAACAACTCGGCGCCCGCTCCCAGAAGACCGTGCTCGCCGCCCGCCTCGGCAACGTGTTCCTGGAGGCGGGCCGGAGGGAAGAGGGCGAACAACTGCTGCGCGAGGTGATCGAGAAGGCGGACGGGATGGTCAACGAGGCCATGCCCGCCGCCCGGCTCTTCCTCGCGGCCTGGCTCGGCATCACCGACCGGGCCCCCGAGGCACGTGAGCAGATCCGGCTGCTGCGCGCGGAGTTCAGAGCGGCCTCGTTCGTCGTCTTCGACGCGTTCATCCTCGGCGCGGAGTCCTGGCTGGACATCGTGGAGGGACAATATGAGGAAGCCCTGGTCAAGGCGCGACAGGCGGTGGCCCGCGCCGACGACGAGCTGTCCATCGCCATCGCCCCGCACATGCGCCCCACGTTGCTGACCACCAGTGCCGCCGCCCTCGTAGGCCTCGACCCCGGCCGCGCCCACGACGCCGCCCGCTGCCTGGGTGCCGCCGCCGCACTGCTGCCGCCCGGCCATGTCTCCGGACACGTGGAACGCGAGGTCCGAGCCCGCTCCGTCCGCGCGGTGCGTGACGTGCTCGGCGACGAGGCGTACGAGGCCGCGTACGCGGAGGGCGGCCGGCTCTCCGCGGGGGAGGCGACCGCCCTCATCTGACATCCGACATCCGACGCCTACGGCACAGGCGTACCGCGGTTGTCGGCTCCTTCAGGTCCTTCAGCTCTTCGTGCGGAACTTGTGGATGGCGACCGGCGCCATCACCGCCGTGATGGCCACCGACCAGCCGACGGTCACCCACAGGTCGTGCGCGACCGGGCCGCCCACCATCAGTCCGCGCGCCGCGTCCGCGAGCGTGGACAGCGGGTTGTAGTCGGTGAACGCCTGGAGCCAGCCCGGCATCGAATTCGTCGGGGCGAAGATCGACGAACCGAACTGGAGCGGGAACAGCACCAGGAAGCCCATCGCCTGCACGGACTGCGCACTCTTCATGATCACGCCCAGGGTGAGGAACACCCACATGATCGACGAGGCGAAGAGCGTGGCCAGACCCACGGCCGCGAACAGTCCGGGCCAGTGGTTGATGTCGAACCCGACCAGAACGGCGACGATCATCAGCACGGTGGTCGCGAACAGCATCCGGATCAGCTCGACCGAGATCTTCGCGAACAGCACCGATCCGCGCCCGATCGGAAGCGACCGGAAGCGGTCCATGACACCGGAGTTGAAGTCCTGGCAGAACCCGGTGCCGACCCCCTGGGACAGCGTCATGCTCATCATCGCGATCATGCCCGGGATCACGTACTGCACATACCCGTCCTGCCCGCCGCCCAGGGCCTGCCCGATCGAGCCGCCGAAGACGAACACGAACAGCAGGGTGAAGATGATCGGCATCAGCAGCGCGTCGGCCATTGACTCGGGGTCCTGCCGGATCCACAGCAGGTTGCGGCGGACGAGGGCACCGGTGTGGCGCAGATGGCCGCGCAGCGGAATCCGGCCGTCCGCCTGGATGTCGTCCCGGCCGGTCCTGTCGTCGTCGTTGCGGATGTCGTTGTGGATCTCGTTGACGGTTGTGGTCGCGGCGCTCATACGGCGACCTCCTCTCGGATGTCGGCGGACGTGCCTGTGTCGTCCTGCGGGGCACCGGCACGATGGCCGGTGAGGGACAGGAACACCTCGTCCAGGCTGGGCAGTTCGGTGGATATCGAGGAGATCGTGATACCGCGTGCGACGACCGCGCCGGTCACGGCGGTGAGCTGCTCGTCGCTCAGGATCGGCACCAGGACACTGCCGTTCTCGGTGTCCACGGCGGTGGTGGCGAGTCCGGTGATGCCGAGGTCGTCGAGGTCACGGGCGAGCGGGCGCAGTTGCAGGGGGTCGGCCGGCCTGATCCGCAGAGTACGGCCGCCGACCTTCGCCTTCAGCGCGTCGATGGCACCGCCGGCGACGACCTTCCCCCGGTCGATGACGGCCAGCTCGGAGGCGAGCTGTTCGGCCTCCTCCATGTACTGGGTGGTGAGCAGCACGGTCACCCCGTCGCCGACCATCCGCTTGACCTCGGTCCAGACCTCGTTGCGGGTGCGGGGGTCGAGGCCGGTGGTGGGCTCGTCGAGGAAGAGGACGTGGGGCCGGCCGATCATCGAGGCGGCCAGGTCCAGCCGCCGCCGCATACCGCCGGAGTACGTGCTCGTCGGCCGCTTGGCCGCGTCGGTCAGCGAGAACCGCTCCAGCAGTTCGTCGGCCCGGGCGCGGGCGTCCTTGCGGGGCAGGTCGAGGAGCCGCCCGATCATGTACAGGTTCTCCCAGCCGGGGAGCTTCTCGTCCACGGAGGCGTACTGCCCGGTGAGCCCGATCACCCGCCGCAGCTGCCGGGACTGGCGCAGGACGTCGTACCCGGCGACGGTCGCGTGCCCCGAGTCGGGCTGCAGCAGGGTGGAAAGAATGCGTACGAGGGTGGTCTTGCCGGCGCCGTTGGGTCCGAGCACCCCGAGCACGGTGCCTTCCCGGACGTCCAGGTCGACGCCGTCCAGCGCCTTGGTCTCGCCGTAGTGTTTGACCAGCCCCCGCACGGAAACGGCACTCTTGGCCCCGTCTGCGGGGTGGTTGTCGATTCGCGTCATGGGACGAACCTGTCACCCACCACCGACAAACCACCTACAGACCACCGACAGCCGTGCGCAGATGAAACCCGGCGCTGTGGTCAGCGCCGGCGCGACCACCGGCGCGGCGGTCTTCTCGCACGCCTTCCGGCGGACGGGCGAGGGGATCCGCAGCCGGGTGCCGCCGATGGGGGTGCGCCGCGGACGCCCGGGCGGCGTTCGGGCCACGGCGAAGTGCCACGGCGGCCTCCGCGCCCTCCGGAGGCGAGTCGGTCACCACCCACCGCGCGGGCTCCCGCTGAGGCTCCCTCGGCTGGAAGAGATATGCCCTGGCCAGTGGCCACTGGCCACTGGCCACAGGCCCCAGCTTCAGTCCCACGGCCGACCCGAGTTCCGGTACCGACGGTCCGGTGTCGTCCGTACCGTCCGGCGGCGATGCCCTGACCGGTTCCGGTGCGACCGACGACTGAGCGGTCGGCGGGGCGGTGGAACAAAAGCCGCAGCCCGCCGATGGGGGAAGTCGGCGGGCTGCTCTCGTACCGCAGTGGCTCTGTGGGGTCCGTGGACCCGGTGGTCGGCCGGAGGGAACAGTTCAGCGGCCGGACAACGGACCGTCAGTGCACGGAGTGCTCCTCCGACGGGAACGTCCCGCCGGTCACGTCCTCGGCGAACGCCTTCGCCGCGTTACCCATGACCTCACGCAGATTCGCGTACTGCTTGACGAACTTCGGCATCCGCCCCCCGGTCAGCCCGAGCATGTCCGTCCACACCAGCACCTGCGCGTCCGTCTCCACCCCCGCCCCGATCCCCACCGTGGGGATGTGCAGGGTCCGGGTGACCTCGGCGGCCAGCTCGGCCGGCACCAGCTCCAGGACCACCGCGAACGCTCCCGCGTCCTGCACGGCCTTCGCGTCCCGCAGCAACTGCTGCGCGGCCTCCTCGCCGCGTCCCTGGACCCGGTACCCCATGGAGTTCACGGACTGGGGGGTCAGGCCGATGTGGGCCATCACCGGGATGCCGGACTCGACCAGCAGCTCGATCTGGCGGTGCGAGCGCTCGCCGCCCTCCAGCTTGACGGCACCGACCCCGGCGTCCTTCACCAGCCGGGTCGCCGAGCGCAGCGCCTGCACCGGGCCCTCCTGGTAGGAACCGAAGGGAAGGTCACCGACGATCAGCGCCCGGCTCGTACCCCGGACGACCGCCGCCGAGAGCATCGTCATCTCGTCGAGGGTCACGGGTACGGTCGACTCGTACCCCAGATGACAGTTGCCCGCCGAGTCGCCGACCAGCATGACCGGGATACCGGCCTCGTCGAAGACGGACGCGGTCATCGCGTCGTACGCGGTGAGCATGGGCCACTTCTCGCCGCGTTCCTTGGCGGCGGTGATGTCCCGGACCGTGATGCGGCGTGTGCCCTTGCCCCCGTACAGCGCGTTGGTGCTGCCGGCGGAGGTCTGGTGGGCAGGCTGAAGCTGCGTCATGGCAACGGCTCCTTCAAATCATCTCGAGGCGCCCTGACGGCGTCCCCGGATCGCCTCCATGGTGGCACCTCCCGTCCAAGGACGGCTAGTGGTCGCCTGTGGAGTGGGGCCTGTGTGCTGAACGTCTCGCGTGTGAGGCGACGCGAGCCGAGGGGCGGCCCAAGGTGTGGCCATGCGTAAGGTCTCGGTAAAGTATTTCGATACGAGACGGTCTCGTATCGAAATGGCTCTAGGCTTGCCGTCATGACTACTCCCGCCGGTCCACGCACCCTCGGCCCCCGGATTCCCGAGGCCGTGCACCGGCGACGCTGGGTGATCCTCGGCGTGCTCATGCTCAGCCTGCTGATCGTGGTGCTCGACAACTCCATCCTCAACGTCGCCATCAAGACCATCTCCACCCCCGCGCCGACCGGCCTGGGCGCCACCCAGAGCGAGCTGGAGTGGGCGATCAACGCCTACACCCTCGTCTTCGCCGGGCTGCTGTTCACCGCCGGGATCCTCGGTGACCGGCTCGGCCGCAAGAAGGTGCTGCTCGGCGGTCTCGCCGTGTTCGGCCTCGGCTCCGCCTTCGCCGCCTTCGCCGGCTCACCCACCGAGCTCATCGTCTTCCGGGCCGTGATGGGCCTCGGCGCCGCCTTCGTGATGCCCGCCACCCTCGCCGTCCTGATGAACGTCTTCGAGCGCGAGGAGCAGCCCAAGGCCATCGGCATCTGGGCCGGCGGCGTCGGACTCGCCATCGCCATCGGGCCGATCACCGGAGGCATCCTCCTCGACCACTTCTGGTGGGGCTCCGTCTTCCTCATCAACGTGCCGATCGTGATCATCGCCCTCGTCCTGATGACGGTCCTGGTGCCCGACTCCCGCGACCCGAAGCCCGGCCGTATCGACCCCGTCGGGGTCCTGCTGTCCGTCGTGGGACTGGTCCTGCTCGTCTACGGCATCATCAAGGGCGGCCAGCTCGCCGACTTCACCGACCCGCAGGTGCTGGCGGCCATCGGTGCCGGTCTCGCCGTACTCGTCGGCTTCGTGCTGTTCGAGAAGCGCAGCGACCACCCGTCCATCGACGTGACGTACTTCCGCAACAAGACCTTCTCGGCGGCGATGTCCGTCATCGCGCTCGTCTTCTTCGCACTGATGGGCGTGACCTTCTTCTCGGTCTTCTACACCCAGAGCGTGCGCGGCTACTCGCCCCTCCAGACCGGCCTGCTGATGCTGCCGCTGGCCGCCGCCCAGCTGATCTTCGCGCCGCGCGCCCGGCTGGCCGTCAACCGCTTCGGCAACCGGGCCACGACCACCGCCGCCATGCTCCTGATCGCCGCGACGCTCGCCGCGTTCGCCTCGTTCGAGACCGACACCCCGATCTGGGTGCTGGAGGTCGTCTTCTTCCTGATGGGCACCGGTATGGCGCACATCATGACGCCGACCAGTGTCGTCATCATGCAGGCGCTGCCCCGCGAGAAGGCCGGCTCCGCCTCCGCGCTCAGCAACACCTTCCGCCAGGTCGGCGGCGCGCTCGGGATCGCCGTACTCGGCTCGGTCCTCTCGGCCGCCTACCGCAGCGACATCGAGGACAAGCTCGGCGCGCTGCCCGCCGACGTACGGCACACCGCGGGCGAGTCCATCGAGGCCACCCTCGGCGTCGCCGCCAAGCTCGGCCCCAGGGGTGACGCACTGGTCGCCCCCGCCAACGACGCGTTCCTGCACGCGATGCACCTCACCGCGCTGTGCGGCGCGGGCGTCGCCGTCCTGGGCGCCGTGGTCGTCCTCCTGTGTCTGCCGGGCCGCCCGGCAGTGCCCCAAGAGGGCGAGGAGAAGCCGCAGTTGGCGTCGGCGGACCACTGAACAGCAGGGAGAATCATCGCAGGACACAGGACGCAAGGAAGTGCGACGAGGAGAGGAGCGGGCCGCGTGAACCTCGTGGAAGGCCTGGACGGTCGGAGCAGCCCCCGTGGCCGCCCCCGGAGCGAAGCCGTGGAGCGCTCCATCATCGAGGGCGTGATGCAGCTCCTGGAGGAGGGCGTGCCGCTCGCGGACATCTCCATCGAGCGGGTGGCACGCACCGCCGGTGTCGGCAAGGCCACCATCTACCGCCGCTGGCCGGGCAAGGAGGAGCTCTTCGTCGACGTCATGCGCGTCATGGAGCCCGTGGACCCGGAACTGCCCGGTACGTCGGTCCGTGACGACCTGGTCGTCCTGCTGGAGACGCTGCGCCGACGCGGGCTGGCCAAACAGTCCTCGGCGTTCCTGCACAACGTCCACGCCCAGATGAAGAGCAGCCCCAAACTCTGGGCCGCCTACAGCGACACCGTCCTCGAACCGCGCCGTCTGCTCGGCGTCGAACTCCTGCGCCGCGGCCAGCGGACCGGCGAGGTACGCCCGGACGTCGACGTCACCCTGATGAACGACCTCTTCGTCGGCCCCATGCTCCTGCGCTCCGTACTGCGTTCCGACGCGGAACTGCCGGAGGGCCTCGCCGAGCAGATCGTCGACACTCTGCTGGAAGGTCTGCGGCCGATCGCCCCATAAGCGGGAATTCGTACGCCTGTCGGACCGGTCGACGCTCGACTGTGCGTGTTTGGTCACAGAGGACCGTCTGCGGGCGGCAACCGGAACTGGTCGTGCCGACTTGTTCGTCATCGTCCCCGTACGGCCGTCATGGGACGGCGAGATCGGAACCGATCATCCCCTAGGGTCTTAGGCGCGGGGGACGGACGGTATGCACGGCAGGTTGTGAGGCGACGGTATGGCCCAGCAGGCGTACATGACGGAGACGGACAACGGAGGCTCGGGACCCGAGCGCCGGGGACCCCGGCTTCGGCGCCTGATGAGCCGTCTGACAGCCGGCTGGCGGGACGATCCGAGAATCTGGCTCCGAGGACTGATCACGGCGGTGCTGGCCGTCCTGCTCGCCCTGGTGATGGTCCTGCACGCGCAGATCCCCAACCGGATCGGCAACCTCGGCAGTCTCAGCGAGACGTTCCTGCCCTGGTTCGGCATCGTCTCCGTACCGCTGCTGCTGATCCTCGCGCTGGTCCGGCGCTCCGCGACCGCGCTGATCGCGGTGGTGCTGCCGACGGCGGTCTGGTTCAACCTCTTCGGCGGACTGCTCGGCAGCAACGCGGGCACCGGCGGCAACCTGACGGTGGCCACCCACAACGTCAACGCGGAGAACCCGGACCCGTCCGGCACGGCCCGCGAGGTGGCGGGCTCCGGCGCCGACCTCCTCGCCCTGGAGGAGCTGACGGAGACGGCGGTCCCGACGTACGAGAAGGCCCTCGCGTCGACGTACAAGTACCACTCGGTGCAGGGCACGGTCGGCCTGTGGAGCAAGTACCCGCTCAGCGCCTCCCGCCCGGTGGACATCAAGCTGGGCTGGACCCGCGCGATGCGCGCCACCGTGGCGACGCCTGAGGGGCCGGTCGCGGTGTACGTCGCCCACCTCCCGTCGGTACGCGTGAAGCTGGAGGCCGGGTTCACGGCCCGCCAGCGCGACAGGAGCGCGGACGCGCTGGGCGAGGCGCTCTACGACGAGAAGCTGACGCGCAAGATCCTGCTCGGCGACCTCAACGGCACGATGAACGACCGCGCGCTCAACGCCGTCACCGCCCAGATGCGCTCCACACAGGGAGCGTCGGGCAGCGGGTTCGGGTTCAGCTGGCCGGCGTCGTTCCCGCTCGCGCGGATCGACCAGATCATGGTGCAGGGCGTGGAGCCGGTCAGCTCCTGGTCACTGCCGCGCACGGCGAGCGACCATCTGCCGATCGCGGCGAGGGTGAAGATTCCGGACTCGGCAACCGGCTCGTAACCCGGGGGAGCACCGGGGGAATACTGGGCGTGGCAGCCTTTGTTCCGTACTTGAACTTAAACTGTACGGACGTACGCCCGCCGCACCCTTCGAAAGGCCCCGCGCTCTGATGTCCCGGCCCACGCCGACCACGCCGCCCACCACGCCGTCGAACACCGTGTCCGCCCGCAGAACCACGCCCCTGGCTCTGCTCGCCCTCGCTGTGGGTGCTTTCGGCATCGGGACGACCGAGTTCGTGATGATGGGCCTGCTGCCCGACGTCGCCGGAGACCTGGGCGTCTCGATCCCGTCCGCCGGTCACCTGGTCTCGGCGTACGCCCTCGGCGTCGTCATCGGCGCCCCGCTGCTCGCGGCGGTCACGGCCCGGATGGCGCGGCGCAAGGTCCTGATCGGCCTGATGGGCCTGTTCATCGCGGGCAACGCGCTCTCCGCGTTCGCACCGACCTACGACTACCTCCTGGCCGCCCGCTTCCTGAGCGGGCTGCCGCACGGCGCCTTCTTCGGCGTCGGCGCGGTGGTGGCCACGAGCATGGTGGCCCCGGAGCGCAAGGCCCGTTCGGTCTCCCTGATGTTCCTGGGCCTGACGGTCGCGAACGTGGTCGGCGTCCCGGTGGCGACGGCCATGGGCCAGCAGCTCGGCTGGCGGGCCACCTTCCTCGGCGTCAGCGTGATCGGCGTGGCGGCGATAGCGGCGCTGGCGCTGCTGATCCCGCGGGACCGGGTGGCAGCACCGGTGGTGGGGCTGCGCGGCGAACTGGCCGCACTGAGGTCGCTGCCGGTCTGGCTGGCCCTCGGTACGACGGTGGCGGGCTTCGGCGCCCTCTTCTCGGCGTACAGCTACATCACCCCGATGCTCACGGACTCCGCCGGGTACGCGGACTCCAGCGTGACGCTGCTGCTGGCCCTGTTCGGCGTCGGCGCGACGGTCGGCAACCTGCTGGGCGGCCGGCTCGCGGACCACTCGATGCGGGGCACGCTGTTCGGCGGCCTGGTGTCGCTGACCGCGGTCCTGGGGGCGTTCCCGCTGCTGATGAGTACGGCGTGGAGCGCGGCGCTGGCGGTCACGCTGCTCGGCGTGGCGGCGTTCGTCACGGGGTCGCCGCTCAACCTGATGGTGATGGAGAGGGCGTCGACGGCCCCGTCCCTGGCGTCCTCGGCGAACCAGGCGGCCTTCAACCTGGCGAACGCCGGGGGAGCGTGGATCGGGGGTCTCGCCCTCGCGGCGGGCTTCGGGGCGACGTCTCCGGCACTGGTCGGGGCGGTTCTGGCCCTGCTGGGCCTGGGCGTCGCGGGAGTGGCGTACGTGGTGGAGTCTCCGTCGGTCGGACGGGGTCGTGTGGTCGCGTCGCATGTGCCTGTGCGGGCGGAGAAGGTGCACCACTGAGGGGGTGATTTCCCCCCGCCCACCCGTTTACGGCTTGTTTCCAGGGCGTCCTCAAACTCCCCCTTCACCCCCTCGCCGCCTACGGCAGCTTGAGCTCCTCGCGGGCCTCCGCCACCCAGCGCAGCACGCCCTGCGCGTCGGTGCTCTCGCACAGCTCCGTCGCCTCGTCGAGCAGAGCCGCCGCGTCGTCCCGGCGCTCCTGCTGGGCGGCCAGGTGCGCCAGCCCGACCAGGTTCGCCGCCACCCCCGGCAGGAATCCCAGCTCCCGGCGGAGACGGGTGGACTCCTCAAGGTGCGCACGGGCCTCGGTCAGGCGGCCGGCCATGTGGTCGGCGAAGCCGAGGTGCCGCAAGGCGTAGGACATCGTCAACCGGTCGCCGGCCCGGGTGGCGAGGGCGAGGGCACGTTCGAAGGCCGGCACGGCGGCCTCGGTGTCGTCCCGGACCACCTGGTGGAAGGTGCCGACCCAGAACACCGCCTCGCCCTCGCCCCGGACGTCGCCGAGCCGGCCGTACAGCTCCGCCGCCCGCTCGAAGAGCTCCGACTCCCGTGCGTCCTCGACCCGCTCCTCCAGGAAGCGCGCGTGAGTCACCTTGCCGCGAGTCAGCGCGAGGTCCGCCTCGACCTCGTCGAGACTCCGGTCGGCGGACGCCAGCGCGCTGCTGTCTCCGCCGAACACGGCACGTTCGTAAAGGAGTTCGGCTCGCGCGATTCGTCTGTCGGCAGTCATGCCGTGATCGTAACGACCGCACGAGACAGCAGCCCCGCAGTTTTGGTGTTCTGCGGGCCCGGGCGGCTGGCGCTGATCGCCGATGAGTTTCACCGCGGCCCGGAGTCAGGCATGGTGAACCGGCTGGGAACCAGTACCAGCCATGAGACGCACCCAGGAGACCCGAGATGCGCACCCTCATCAGCACCGCCTTTGTCTCGCTCGACGGAGTCGTGGAGGCCCCGGGCGGTGAGCCCGGTTACCGGAACGCCGGCTGGACCTTCAAGGACGTCGAGTTCCTCCCGGAGGCGTTCGAGATCAAGGGCCGGGAGCAGAAGGAAGCCGCCGCGATGCTGTTGGGTCGCGTCAGCTACGAGTCGTTCAGCCCGGTCTGGCCGGACATGGAGGACTTCGCCGACTACAAGGTGATGCCGAAGTACGTCGTCTCCACCACCCTCACCGAGGACGCCCTGGTGTCGAACTGGGGCGAGACCACGATCCTGCGCTCGCTCGACGACGTGGCCGCACTGAAGGAGACCGAGGGCGGCCCGATCATCATCCACGGCAGCGCCACCCTCACCCGCGACCTCTCCGACGCCGGCCTCATCGACCGCTATCACCTGCTGGTCTTCCCGCTGCTGCTCGGCGCGGGCAAGCGGCTGTTCAGCGGCACGGACAAGGACGCCCAGAAGCTGAAGCTCGTCGAGTCCGAGGCGTACGCCAACGGTCTGCAGAAGAACGTCTTCGACGTCGTCCGTTGACCCTCCGGCAGGCCTCCGGAGGGCCGAAGACCTGCCGGAGATGTGGGCATCCGGCAGGTCTTCGGGGGTGGGGGTGCCCGCTAGGGCGCGATGTCCCACTGCTGGCAGGTGTTGTCGAGCTGCTGCCACTGGCGGACCACGGTGCCGTTGGCCGTTGCGCAGTTCGTGACGTCCAGCGTCATGCCCGTGTTGACGTTGCTGATGGTGTAGTGGCTGCCGACGTGGGTGACGTCCCACTGCTGGCAGCGGTTGCCGAGCGAGGCCCACAGCTGGACGGCCGTGCCGTTGGACTGCTTGCAGTCCTTGTCGTCCAGGACGGTGCCGCTGTTGACGTTGGTGATGGTGTAGTGGCCGTTGCCCGCACTGGCGAACTTCCACTGCTGGCAGGTGTTGCCGAGCGAGGCCCAGAGGTCGATCGAGGTCCCGTTGGCGGTACCGCAGTTCACCGCGTCCAGGACCTTGCCCGAGTTGGTGTTGGTCAGCCGGTAGGCGGTGCCGGCGACGGGGAAGGCGGCGGTCGGGGTGGTGTAGCCGACGGCGGTGATGTTGGCCTGCACGGCGTTGTCGGCGGCGTCGGTCGGGTAGCCGGCGGTCATGACGCCCTCGAAGAAGGAGCCGTCGGAGCCGTTGCTGTTGTCACCACCGGTGCCCAGGACGATCGCGCCCTCCTTCTGCATCGGGGTGTATCCGCCGAGGTTGGGCAGAGCTCCGTCGTACCAGGTGGTCAACGACCCTGATTGTGCGTTGCCGCCCTTGAGGGCATAGGTCGTTGTGCCGTTGTTCTTGAGCAGGGCCGTGACGAACTCACTGCTGTTTCCGGTGTTGCTCGGGTGGGAGCCGTTTCCGCCGAAGAAGAGCCCGTTCTCCAGGTCCGCCTCGACCCAGGGGCCCGATCCGGCACCGGAACACGAGAACCAGCACTCCGTACCGAAGTTGAGTGCGTCCATGTGGCCGTTGCCGGTGTCGTTGCCGGACGTCTCGGCGTTGCCGTAGTCGAAGCAGCAGCGGTTGTTGACGTGGTGGCCGCTGGTCACCATGTACATGCCCTCGGGGGCGCTCCCGGTGGCGATGCCCGTCGTGCTGTTGTCGCGGTAGCCGACGCCGGCCGACACGAAGATCCCGTAGGCCGCGTGCCCGCCGACCGTCACCGGCAGCGCGTTGGCGATGGCGCCGACGTCCTGGCCGCCGTTGCCGCCGGGGCCTTCGACGGTGAGGTCGTTGTGCTTGGGGCTCTGGTCGTAGATCTCGGTGATGACGCACGTCGTGCCGGAGCAGAAGGAGTCCTGCGCGGCGGCGTTGGCGTAGCCGCCCGCGGTGAGGGTGCCGATGTCGGTCGTCGTGGCGTCCGAGGCTCGCTTCACCTGGTAGAGGTGGCCGCTGTACGCGGCGTAGAGCGCGCGTGTGGTGCTGTGCGCGGCGACGCAGGGCGTGCCGGCCGCGGCGTAGATGTCGCACGGGAGCGAGGTGGCGGCCTGTGACGGGCCGGCGGCGCCGACCAGGAGGCCGGCGACCACCGCGACGGTCGCGCCGACCGAGAGAAGTATCCCTCTGAGGCGTTGCCGACCTGAAAGAGAAATCATCGTTGATCTCCGTTCCTTTTGGGCATGACGAATACCCGAAGGTGCCGCTGACCGGATCGGGCTTTAGTGCAGCGGAAACTTCGTCGCGAATGCGTGATGTGAGCGCTAACAAATTTTGCGCTCAGGAGAAGGCCGGAAAAACTTGGGGAAGGGTGTTGTACGGGACTTCGGACGACCGGTGGGAGTACCTGGAGGTCAGGTGGCCGCCAGTATGGCTCCGGCGTGAAGTTGCGTCAATATTTCCGGCATGAGTCGCATGCGAGCGCTAACAAGTCGTCAAGCGTCAGCCAAAAGGTCGTCAAATTCCCGGGCAGAGAAGCGCCGTACTGGAATTCGATCGAAATGCCGAACGGTATGTGATCGAAATGCCGAACCGGACCGAATTGAATTGCTCGAAATTCCGAACCGGTAACGTCGCCGGTTGTGGGAGTGGAACGAGGGCGGGGTGGGTGGGGATCCGCCCCCACCCACCCCGCCCGCATCCCTCAGACCGACTCGCGCCACCCGTTGGTGATGGGCAGCCGCCGGTCCTTCCCGAACCCCTTGGCCGAGATCTTCGTGCCCGGCGGATACTGCCGCCGCTTGTACTCCGCCGTGTCCACCATCCGCAGCACCCGGGTCACCAGTTCCGCGTCGTACCCGGCCGCGACAATCGCGTCGGCACCCGAGTCCCGGTCCACGTACAACTCGAGAATCGCGTCCAGCACCGGATAGTCGGGGAGGGAATCCGTGTCGATCTGGCCCGGACGCAGCTCCGCGCTCGGCGGCTTCGCGATCGAGTTCTCCGGGATCGGCGGAGTCTGGCCCCGTTCCACGGCCGCGCGGTTGCGCCACCGGGCCAGGCGGAAGATCGACGTCTTGTACACGTCCTTGATCGGGCCGTACGCGCCCACCGAGTCGCCGTACAGAGTCGAGTAACCCACCGCCAGTTCCGACTTGTTGCCGGGCGCCAGCACGATGTGGCCCTCCTGGTTGGAGATCGCCATCAGCATCGTGCCGCGCAGGCGGGACTGGAGGTTCTCCTCCGCCAGACCCGTCAGGCCCAGCGAGTCCATGTACGCGTCGAACATCGGCGCGATCGGCACCGTACGGAAGTTGAGGCCCGTCCGCTTCGCGAGTTCCGCCGCGTCGCCGATCGAGTGGTCGGACGAGTACTTCGACGGCATCGCCACGCCGTACACGTTCTCCGCGCCCACCGCGTCGCACGCGAGCGCCGCGACCAGCGCCGAGTCGATACCGCCGGAGAGGCCGATCAGGACCGACCTGAAGCCGTTCTTCGCCGCGTACGCCCGCAGGCCCACCACCAGCGCCGAGTACATCTCCTCGTCGTCGTCCAGGCGTTCCGCGTACGCGCCCGTCAGCTCGGGCTCGTACGCCGGCAAGGGCTCCTCGGACAGCACCACGCGGTCGATGCGCAGACCGTCGTCCACCACGCCGGTGGGAGCGTCGGTCAGGGCCGCGGGCAGGTCCAGGTCCAGGACCACACAGCCCTCCGTGAACTGCGGGGCCCTCGCGATCACCTCGCCGTCCTTGTCGACCACGATCGAGTCGCCGTCGAAGACCAGCTCGTCCTGGCCGCCGACCATCGCCAGATAGGCGGTCGTGCAGCCCGCCTCCTGGGCGCGCTTGCGCACCAGTTCCAGCCGGGTGTCGTCCTTGTCGCGCTCGAACGGGGAGGCGTTGATCGAGAGCAGGAGGCCCGCCCTCGCGGAGCGTGCCGCCGGGACCCGGCCGCCGTCCTGCCAGAGGTCCTCGCAGATCGCGAGCGCCACATCGACGCCGTGCACGCGCAGCACGGGCATGGTGTCGCCCGGCACGAAGTAGCGGAACTCGTCGAAGACGCCGTAGTTGGGGAGGTGGTGCTTGGCGTACGTCAGGAGCACCTCGCCCCTGTGCAGCACGGCGCCCGCGTTGCGCGGGGAGCCGGCCGGGCGGCCGAACTTCGGCAGGTCGCTCTCGGACCTGTCGAGGTAGCCGACGACCACGGGCAGCTCGCCGAAGCCCTCGTCGGCCAGGCGCGTGGCGAGCGAGCGCAGGGCCGCGCGGGACGCCTCCACGAAGGAGGAGCGCAGGGCGAGGTCCTCGACGGGGTACCCGGTCAGCACCATCTCCGGGAACGCCACGAGGTGCGCTCCCTGCTCGGCGGAGTGCCGGGTCCAGCGGAGGATCGAGTCCGCGTTTCCGGCGATGTCGCCGACGCGCGAGTCGATCTGGTTCAGGGCGAGGCGTAGTTGAGGCACGCCGCCAAGTGTAATCGTCAATGCGACGCGATGGGGGGTGGGGGAGTGTGGGTCGCCCCACGCCGGGGCTGAGGTCCCGATCCCGGATTGCCGACTGTCGGGGCAAGTCGGGCTCGCGGTACGGCGCTCGGGGTCATCTCTCCCTGACGGTAGGGCAATGGGATCTTGAAGTGGATTGCCCGGATGTCATGGCTGCGTCTTCAGTAAGGGATATGACACACAACGGGGCACATGAGGACAGTGAAGACCGCAGAACGGGCTGGGGCTGGTTCCTGGCCTGGTTCGCGGTGGGGGCGTGCGTGGCTGCCGGGCTCGCCGCCATCCTGACGGTGGGGCCGGTGCTTCTCGGCCTGGCCGCCGTGGCCGCGTGGCTCCTGCTGCGGAAGGGGCCGCGGAACGCCGTCGCCGGAGGTCTCGCGGGTCTGGCGCTGCCGCTCTTCCACCTCGCGTACCTGAACCGGGGCGGCCCGGGGGAGGTCTGCCGCTCCTCGTCGGGCGGGCAGACGTGCACCGAGGAGTACACCCCCATACCGTTCCTGGTCGGCGGCGTGCTCCTGTTCGTCGCCGGTTTCGTGATCTTCCTCGTGATCGGGCGAGGTACCCGAAAAGCACCCGCCCCCGGACGGTGAACGCTCCGGGGACGGGCTTCGGGCACGGTGCCGCGTCAGCGGCGTCGCCGGCTCAGCGGCGGTACGACTCCACGTAACCCTTCGCGGGCGTACCCACGCCGGTCACGTCGTCGTAGCCGCGTACGGCCTGCAGCGAACTGTCCTTGCCGAGGCTGCGGACGGAGGTGAGGATCCCGTCCGTGGCGTCGTAACCGTTGGCGAAGTCCAGGCGTGCCACGGCGAGTCCGTACCCCGTGGGGTTGTCGGTCACGTCGTGGTAGACCTTCGCGTGCGAGGCGAACGTCGAGTAGATCGCCGGGTTGGCGAAGCCGATCGCCTTGCCGCCGCGGGCCTCCTGCGCGAGGGCCTGTACGGCCGCGATCACCGGTGCCGCCAGGGAAGTACCGCCGATGCGGTACTCGCTGTACGCGGTGCCGCCCTCCGGCAGGGTCTGGGTCTGGCCGACCTTGAAACCGGTGTTCGGGTCGGCGATCGCCGCGATGTCGGGGACGACCCGGTTGCCCTTCTCGCTGTTGGCCTTGGCCAGGTAGTCCGGCACACGACCCTTCTGGTAGAAGGGCGCCGCCACGGTCGCGCTGGTGCCGCCGCCCGCGCCCGAGGTGTAGGCGCCGGGGAAGTTCGTCCAGGTCTTGCCGTCGGCCGACAGCGAGGCCTTCTCGGTGCCCCAGCCGGTCTCCCACTGGTACTTGTCGCCCCGGCCGACCGCCAGCGAGGTACCGCCGACCGCCGTCACCCATGCCGAGTTGGCCGGGGTGTCGACCTGCTTCTGGCCGGTGTTGACGACCTCGTCGCCGTTGTCGCCGGAGGAGAAGTAGAAGCCGATGCCCTGGACCGCGCCGAGCTCGAACACCTGATCGAAGGCTGCGGCCAGGTCCGGTGTCTCGTCGGCCTCGGCGCCGCCCCACGAGTTGGAGACGATGTCGGCGAGGTGCTTGTCGACGACCTTGCTGAGCGCGTCGATCAGGTCGTCGTCCATGCAGGACGCGGAGCCGACGTAGGTGATGTCGGCGGCCGGCGCGACCGCGTGCACGGCCTCGACGTCGAGGGTCTCCTCGCCGTACCAGCCGGCCGCGCCGCATTCCTCGGTGTTCGTGTAGCCCGTCGGCAGGACCTGCTTGAGCTGGCCGCTCCGGTAGGAGGCGTCGCCCTGCTTGGCCGCGTAGGTGGCGGCGTCGGCGGCGATGTACGGCGAGGCGTAGGCGTCGGTGATGGCGACGCGCACCTTCTTGCCGGTCCAGCTGCCCGCGCCGTACGCGGCCCGCAGCTGCTTGCCCGTGTAGCCCTCGACGGCGTACGGGATCTGGGCGCCGTACGCCGTCGGCAGCGAGGCGGCGGTGTTGGAGCCGTAGTACGTGGAGAACGGACCCGCGTTGCGGAACACCGTCTCCGGCGCCGGCAGCGTGTCGTCGTGGGTCGCCGTGTGCGGGGCGTTGTCCAGACCCGTGACGGTCAGGACGGCACCGTGCAGGCTGTCCGGCGCGGAGGCGGCCCTGGAGGGCGCCCGGTACGTCTTCTTGCCCTTGGCGTAGTTGTGCAGCTGGGTGCTGAAGGCCTTCTCGGCGGCGGCCACGTCACCGGTGACCGTGACGTAGTGCGCCGTGACGCCGGTGACCGTGAGGCCCGAGGCCTTCAGCCACGCCCTGACAGCGGCGACCTGGGCCGGGGAGGCCCCGAAGCGCTGCTGGACCTGCGCGGCGGTGAGGTACTTGCCGTACACGGCGGACGTCGGGTCGGAGACGGCCTTCGCGTACGCGGCCAGACCGTTGGCGTCCCGGCCGGCGAGGTAGACCCGGGCGGTGACCTTGGAGCCGTCGGACGTGGCTCCCTTGTCGGCCTTGGCGGTGGCCCACGCGGGCTTGGTGCCGGCGAGCGTGTCCCGGCCCGGGGCGTCCGCGGCATGGGCCGCGGGTATGCCGAACGCCAGCGCGCCGGCGAGCAGAGGCAGTGTCGCTGCCAGGCTCACACCGGCGCGCTTGACGGCGCGAGTGGATCTCATGGAACCCCCTGATGCGGTTCAACGCGAGCAAGGCGAGTGATCACTCGCCGCTCGCCACTCTCGCGATGAACCGTTCATGCCAGGGAAATCCAGGGGGAATGGCTGTGCCAAGAAGCCCCCAAGAGAACGTATACGCAGGCGATTTGAGCCATCCGACCGATCCGACCCATCCGGCCCGTTCGTCCCGCTGAACCGCTTCCCTAGGAGAGGGCCTTGGCCCCCCGCTCCTTCAACATCCCCGCCATCAGGGAGATCTCCGACTCCTGCGCGTTGACCATGCCCTGCGCGAGCCGCTTCTCCACGCCCACCTCGCACCGCTCCACACAGCCGTTGGCCATATGGACACCGCCCTGGTGGTGCTTGGTCATCAGCTGGAGATAGAAGATCTCCGCCTGCTTGCCGCTGAGCTTGCCCAGCTTCGTCATCTCGGTGTTGGTGGCCATGCCCGGCATCAGCGCGCCGTCCTTGCCGTCGGCCATGCCCGCCATGTCCATCCAGGACATGGGCGCGTCCGAGGACACCTTCGGCAGCTCCCACAGATCGAGCCAGCCGATCAGCATGCCGCGCTGGTTGGCCTGCGTCTGCGAGATGTCGTACGCCAGTCGCCGGATCTCCTCGTTGCTCGTGCGGTCGCGCACGACGTAGGACATCTCGACGGCCTGCTGGTGGTGGACGGCCATGTCACGGGCGAAGCCCGCGTCCGCCGAGTCGGCGGCGGGCGCCTTCATCCCGGAGTCGTCGCCGTCGGCGACCGCGTAGGTGATCGCGCCGGCCGCGACGAGCGCCGTCGCGGCGGCACCGGCGATCCAGGCCGAGCGGCTCACTGGGACAGCCCGTTCGTGCAGGCGGCGCCCGGCTCGGGGGTCTGCTTGCCCTGGACGAACTCCTCGAAGAACTTGTCCACGTTCGGGTCCTTGGCGCTGGTCACCGTGCGCTGCTTGCCCCAGGCGGACAGCATGATCGGGTCCGCCTGCTTGTCGTCCGGGCTCATCAGCGTGTACGGCGTCTTCTTCACCTTGGCCGCGAGCGCGTCGATGTCGGTCTTCGACGCCTTGCTGTTGTACGTCACCCACACAGCGCCGTGCTCCAGCGAGTGCACGGCGTTCATGTTGTTGAGCGCCTTGGTGTAGACGTCGCCGTTGCAGTTCATCCAGACCTGGTTGTGGTCACCGCCGACCGGGGGCTCCATCGGGTAGTTCACGGTCTTGGTGACGTGGTTCTGGGTGAGCTTCTTGTCCCAGGTCTTGACGCCGTCCGCGCCGGTGACGAACTTGCCCGCGCCCTTGGAGTCGGTCGCGGCGGTGTCGCTGTCCTTGTCGGACTGCGACTTCACCAGGACCGTCGCGCCGACGACGAGGCCGGCCACTATGACAACGCTCACGCCGATCGTGAGGATCCGGTTCCGGCGCTCACGTGAGCGCTCGGCGCGCCGCATCTCCTCTATGCGCGCCTTGCGCGCCGCGCTGCCACTGTCTTTGGCGCTCTTCTTGGCGGAACCCATGGGATCGGTCCTTCTGGGGAAAGGGGCGGTCGGTTGGCCGGTCGGTCGATCGGTTGTGCGGTCTCTGATCGTAATCGGTGGCCACTGATCGTAATCCGCGACCGCCCGCAACGGTTCCCGTAGGGGATCACCCATTACGGATGTCGCCGCGAACAGGCAAGATGAGGGAAAGAGCGGTGCACCTGCCGTACGCGAGGCGTTCACCCCTGGGTCGGCTGGACGATCAAGGTGCGCAATGCGCATGAAATGCTGTTGTGGTGGGATGCTCAGGTGCCCGACCGCCTTCCGTGGTGCGGGAGACAGGCGGCCTGACCAGCAAGGATGGGGAAGCGGAAGATGGACAAGCAGCAGGAGTTCGTGCTCCGGACGTTGGAGGAGCGTGACATCCGGTTCGTCCGGCTGTGGTTCACGGACGTCCTGGGCTTCCTCAAGTCCGTGGCCGTGGCCCCGGCCGAGCTCGAGCAGGCCTTCGACGAGGGCATCGGATTCGACGGTTCCGCGATCGAGGGATTCGCTCGCGTGTACGAGTCCGACATGATCGCCAAGCCGGATCCGTCGACGTTCCAGATCCTCCCGTGGCGCGCGGAGGCCCCCGGCACCGCCCGAATGTTCTGCGACATCCTCATGCCGGACGGCTCGCCGTCCTTCGCGGACCCGCGCTATGTCCTCAAGCGGGCCCTCACGCGCGGCTCCGACCTGGGCTTCACGTTCTACACGCACCCGGAGATCGAGTTCTTCCTCCTGAAGGACAAGCCGCTGGACGGCACCCGCCCGACCCCGGCCGACAACTCCGGCTACTTCGACCACACCCCGACCCACGTCGGCCAGGACTTCCGCCGCCAGGCGATCACCATGCTGGAGTCCATGGGCATCTCGGTCGAGTTCTCCCACCACGAGGGCGCCCCGGGCCAGCAGGAGATCGACCTGCGGTACGCGGACGCGCTCTCCACGGCCGACAACATCATGACGTTCCGCCTGGTCATGAAGCAGGTGGCGCTGGAGCAGGGCGTCAACGCCACGTTCATGCCGAAGCCGTTCAGCGAGCACCCCGGCAGCGGCATGCACACGCACCTCTCCCTCTTCGAGGGCGACCGCAACGCGTTCTACGAGTCCGGCTCGGAGTACCAGCTCTCCAAGGTCGGCCGCTCGTTCATCGCGGGCCTGCTGAAGCACGCGGCGGAGATCGCGGCGGTCACCAACCAGTGGGTGAACTCGTACAAGCGCATCTGGGGCGGCTCGGAGCGCACCGCGGGCGCCGGCGGCGAGGCCCCCTCGTACATCTGCTGGGGCCACAACAACCGCTCGGCCCTGGTCCGCGTCCCGATGTACAAGCCCGGCAAGACGGGTTCGGCGCGTGTCGAGGTCCGTTCCCTGGACACGGGCGCGAACCCGTACCTGGCCTACGCCGTCCTGCTGGCCGCCGGCCTCAAGGGCATCGAGGAGGGCTACGAGCTCCCGCCGGGCGCCGACGACGACGTCTGGGCCCTCTCGGACGCGGAGCGCCGCGCGATGGGAATCGAGCCGCTCCCGCAGAACCTGGGCGAGGCCCTCACCCTGATGGAGCGCAGCGAACTGGTCGCCGAGACGCTCGGCGAGCACGTGTTCGACTTCTTCCTGCGCAACAAGCGCCAGGAGTGGGAGGAGTACCGCTCCGAGGTCACGGCCTTCGAGCTGCGGAAGAACCTGCCGGTGCTGTAGGCACGGGTCAAGGGGCCCGTCCCCCGCCGGGACACCATGAACATCACGTAGGGCCGACGGTTCGCAACCGTCGGCCCTACGGCGTCCCAAGGGCCCCGGGCCGTCTCGGGGCGGCCCGCACAGTCCGTTCACAGGCACCGGCTAACGTCACCCCTGCGGAAGTGCCGCACGGGGAGGGGAACGATGTCGGGCAAGGGGCGGGGACTGCGGGTCGCGGCTGTCGTGGTGGGGCTCGTGGGGGTGGTGCTGGCGCTCGGCTCCCTCGCGTACGGGCGGAGCTCGTACGAGGCTTTCAGCATCAGCAGCACGAGCATGGCGCCGACGTACGAGCCGGGCGACCGGATCTTTGCCGAGCGGGTCGACGGCAGCGAGGTGCGGCGCGGTGACGTCGTGCTGTTCTCGTCGCCGGAGCGCTACCCGGAGATCAGGATCGTGATGCAGCGAGTGATCGGCGTCGCAGGCGACCGGGTGGTGTGCTGCACGGGCGAGGGCTCGGGCGCGCGGCTCAGCGTGAACGGGAAGCCGCTCCCGGAGCCGTATGTGAAGGGCGGCGACGCGGACGGCGTGCGCAGGCCGTACGACGTGACGGTCCCGAAGGGGCGGCTGTTCCTGCTCGGTGACAACCGGGTGGACTCCATCGACTCGCGCTTCTTCGAGAGTGACCACGGCGGGACGGTTGCCGAGTCCGCCGTACGGAACCGGGTGACCGACGACTACACGATCCCCGTCGTCTTCGGTACGGCCATCATCGCCGGGGCGGTCCTGGCCCTGATCGGCCTCGGGTTGGGGATCGCCGCGTTCGTCGTACGGCGGCGGCAGGGCGCGGTGCCGGTGGAGCCCGGGCCGGTGCAACAAGTCCGGTGACGGGTCGAGCGGCGTCCTGACCGGTGCTCCCGCGCTCGGTGACGCGGGTGGCGGGACAGTCCCGGGGCCGCGGTGGCGGCCCCGGGAACACGTCGGCTAACGAGAGCCGGCCGCCGCCTCGGTCAGCAGCGCGTGCAGTGGCTTTCCCGCCCGTTGCCGGTACTCCTGGATCGCCCAGCCGTTGCCGTCGGGATCCTTGAAGTACATGAAGGTGGCGCCGTCGTCCGGCGAGTACTGCGTCGGCTCCGACACCTCCAGGCCGCGTTCGACCAGCTCGGCGTGGGCCGCCTTGATGTCGGCGACGCACAGCTGGAGGCCCTGGTACGAGCCCGGCGCGGGCGTCGGACCGTCCATCGTCTCCCAGATGGTGTCGCCGAGCGCGATCGAACAGCCCGACCCCGGTGGCGTGAGCTGGACGATGCGCATCCCCGGCATGACCTCCTGGTCGATGTCGACATGGAAACCGGCCTTGTCGCGGTAGAAGTCCCGGGCCCGGTCGATGTCGCTCACGGGCAGCGGGATCACTTCGAGCGTGTACTGCATCGCTGGTCCTCCAGATCGCCTTTACGGAACGGCTCCCCTCACCGAAGCCGAAAACCGTGCGCGGCGCCACCGAAACGGCCATGGTGGCGGCGGAAGCCGCCGTTCCGACCAGCAGGAACATCGGCCCGCTCCGTCCGGCGCTTCCCACGGCCTCTCCGGTTACGCTCGTGGGCGTACGACCTTGATCCGATGGTCCGACGGGAAGGCCCAGGATGATGGCGCCGGGGCGCAGGAGCAGTACCTTCACGCGGCTGCTGCGGCACGGCTTCACCGATCCCTCCGCCGCCGAGCGGCTTCTCGACAGCGTCGAGCTCGCCCCGCTGCGGGACGACCCGGTGCTGCTCGACGCGCTGGGCGCGACCGCCGACCCGGATCTCGCGCTGCTCGGGCTCGTCCGGCTCGCCGAGGCGCAGGACGGGCGGAGCGCCCGGCACGAGTTGCTGGACACGGTGATAGCGGCCAAACCGCTGCGCGACCGGCTGCTCGGGGTGCTCGGCGCCTCCGCCGCCCTCGGCGACCATCTGATCCGGCATCCCCGCGACTGGCAGGCCCTCGTGATGTACGAACCCCGGGATCTCCATCCCGGGGTGGAGGAGTTCGAGCGAGGGCTCGCCGAGGCCACCGACCCCGTGTCGCTGCGCGTCGCCTACCGGCGCTGCCTGCTGTCCATCGCCGCCCGCGATGTGTGCGGCACCACCGACTTGGCGGAGACCGCCGCCGAGCTGGCCGACCTCGCCACCGCGACCCTGCGCGCCGCCCTCGCCATCGCCCGCATCGCCGCGCCCGACGACGCCGCACTGTGCCGGCTCGCCGTCGTCGCCATGGGCAAGTGCGGTGGCCATGAGCTCAATTACGTGTCCGACGTCGACGTCATCTTCGTCGGCGAGGCTGTCGACGGGGCCGATGAAGGCAAGGCGCTGCAGGCCGCCACCCGGCTCGCCTCGCATCTCATGCGGATCTGCTCCGAGACCACCATCGAGGGGAGCATCTGGCCCGTCGACGCCAATCTGCGCCCCGAGGGCCGCAACGGCCCGCTGGTACGCAGACTCAGCAGCCACCTCGCGTACTACCAGCGCTGGGCCAAGACCTGGGAGTTCCAGGCCCTGTTGAAGGCCCGCCCGGTCGCCGGTGACGTCGAACTGGGGGAGGCGTACGTCGCCGCGCTCGCCCCGCTCGTGTGGCACGCCGCCGAGCGCGAGAACTTCGTCGTAGACGTCCAGAAGATGCGCCGCCGTGTCGTCGAGAACATCCCCCTCGCCGAGGTGGAACGGGAACTGAAACTCGGGCCGGGCGGCCTGCGGGACGTCGAATTCGCCGTGCAGCTGCTTCAGTTGGTGCACGGGCGCGCCGACACCTCCCTGCGCAGCGGGACCACCCTGGACGCGCTCGGCGCGCTCGCCGCCGGTGGGTACGTCGGGCGCGCGGATGCCGTGCAGCTCGACGACGCCTACCGGTTCCTGCGGTCCATGGAGCACCGGATCCAGCTGTTCCGGCTGCGGCGCACCCACCTGGTGCCCGAGGGCGAGGCCGATCTGCGGCGCATCGGGCGGTCGCTCGGGCTGCGCACCGATCCCGTCGCCGAACTGAACCGGGAGTGGAAGCGGCACGCGTCCGTCGTACGGCGGCTGCACGAGAAGCTCTTCTACCGGCCACTGCTCGACGCCGTCGCCCAACTCGCCCCCGGCGAGACCAGGTTGAGCACCGTCGCGGCTCGGGAGCGGCTGGTGGCACTCGGGTACGCCGATCCGGCCGCCGCGCTCAGGCATCTGGAGGCGCTGGCCAGCGGGGTCAGCCGGAAGGCGGCCATCCAACGAACCCTGCTGCCCGTCCTGTTGGGCTGGTTCGCGGACTCCGCCGATCCGGACGCCGGACTGCTCAACTTCCGCAAGGTGTCCGACGCGCTGGGCCGAACCCCCTGGTATCTACGGCTGTTGAGGGACGAAGGGGCCGCCGCCGAGAACCTCGCCCGCGTCCTGTCCGCCGGGCGCCTCGCCCCCGACCTGCTGATGCGGGCCCCGGAGGCCGTCGCGCTGCTCGGCGACGGTGACGGGGCGGGCGGACTCGAACCGCGGGTGCGGGACCATCTGGAGCAGGAGATACTGGCCGCCGTCGGCCGCGCCGACACCGGTGAGCAGGGCGTGTACGCCGCCCGCGGTGTCCGGCGCCGCGAGCTGTTCCGTACGGCCGCCGCCGACATCGTCGGCTCCTACGGCACCGAGCAGTCGCCCGCCGAGGCCGACCAGGGCGCCCTGGTGGACCAGGTCGGCGGCGCGATCTCCGACCTCACGGCGGCGACCCTGGCCGGGACCCTACGGGCGGTCGTGCGGGACGGATGGGGGGACACGCTGCCCACCCGGTTCACGGTGATCGGCATGGGACGCTTCGGCGGGCACGAGATGGGCTACGGCTCCGACGCCGACGTCCTGTTCGTACACGAACCCCGCGAAGGCGTCGACGAGCACGAGGCCGCCAAGGCCGCGAACACCGTCGTCTCCGAGATGCGGCGGCTCCTCCAGATGCCCAGCTCCGACCCGCCGTTGCTCATCGACGCGGATCTGCGCCCCGAGGGCAAGTCGGGGCCGCTGGTCCGCACCCTGACGTCGTACGAGGCGTACTACCGCCGCTGGTCCCTCGGTTGGGAGTCGCAGGCGCTGCTGAGGGCCGAAGTCGTCGCCGGGGACTTGGAGTTGGGGCGCCGTTTCATCGAACTGATCGATCCGCTGCGCTACCCGGCAGAGGGGCTCGGCGACGACGCGGTGCGCGAGATCCGGCGGCTGAAGGCGCGTATGGAGTCGGAGCGGATGCCGCGCGGCGCCGATCCGACCCTGCACACCAAGCTCGGGCGGGGCGGCCTGTCGGACGTGGAGTGGACCGTCCAGCTGATGCAACTCCAGCACGGGTGGGTCGAACCCGGGCTGCGGACGACCCGTACCCGCGAGGCCCTCGCCGCCGCCTGCGCCGCCGGACTGATCTCCGGGGAGGACGCGGCGATACTGGACGAGGCGTGGGTCCTGGCCACCCGGGTGCGCAACGCCGTGATGCTGGTGCGCGGGCGGGCCGGGGACACCTTCCCCTCGGGCGGACGTGAACTGGGCGCGGTGGGACGGTACCTGGGGTACGGACCGGGCCATGTCGGCGACATGATCGACGCGTACCGGCGTACCACCCGGCGGGCTCGTGGAGTCGTGGAGACGCTGTTCTACGGGGCGTCGGCGTAGTCGGTGACCGGCCCGGCCGCTCCCGTCGGGCCTACGGCTTGACCGGGAGCAGCAGACCGCCCTGTCCTTGCACCGGGACCAGTTTCGGGAGGGCGTAGGGGAGCTTGCCGTACCAGAGGCGGGCCACCGCGAAGCCGAAGGCCAGACACATGAGGCCGCCCACCGCGTCCAGCCAGAAGTGGTTGGCGGTGGCGACGATCACCACCAGGGTGGCCACCGGGTAGAGCAGCCCGAGGACGCGCACCCACGGGACCGTCGACAGGGCGAAGATCGTCAGACCGGCCCAGGTGGACCAGCCGATGTGCATCGACGGCATCGCCGCGTACTGGTTCGACATGTGCTTGAGGTCGCCGGAGGCCATCGAACCCCAGGTGTGGTGGACCATCACCGTGTCGATGAAGTCGCCGCCGTTCATCAGCCGGGGCGGGGCCAGCGGATACAGGTAGTAACCGACCAGTGCGACGACCGTGGTCGCGAAGAGGGTCAGACGAGTTGCCGCGTAACGGCCGGGGTGACTGCGGTACAGCCACACGAGAACACCGAGCGTGACGACGAAGTGCAGCGTCGCGTAGTAGTAGTTCATGCCCACGATCAGCCAAGTCACCGAGTTGACCGCGTGGTTGACCGACTCCTCGAAGGCGATGCCCAGGCTGTGCTCGGTCTTCCAGATCCAGTCGGCGTTGCGCAGCGCCTCGGCCTTCTGCTCCGGAACGGCGTTGCGGATCAGCGAATACGTCCAGTAACTGACCGCGATCAGCAGGATCTCGAACCACAGCCGTGGCCGGCGCGGAGTGCGCACTCGGCGCAGGAGTCCCTTGACCACGTGGCCGTTCCCCTCCGCCGTCTCGTCCGGGACGGAGTGCGGTGCGGCCCGGTCGTGGCCTTCCCTAGTCGTCACGGTCGTCTCACCCATGGACACAGAGTCTGCCAGATACGGTCCCCTCCCAGATCATCCCCTGGTCCTGTCCGACCCGCACGTCCTACGGCGGGGAGAGGCGGCTCGGACTACTACCAGAGCACTGGTCGAACCGGGGCATTCTCCACCCTGAGAACGAGCCCGAGGACGAGCCCGAGGACGGAGCCGGGAGCGCTACTGGGAACGCGTGCGCTCCCCGGGGGCCGAGGCCGTCGAACCCCGGACGACCAGTTCCGGCATGAACACGAACTCGCTGTGCGGAGCGGGCGTACCGCCGATCTCCTCAAGGAGGGTGCGGACGGCGGCCTGGCCCATCGCCGGGACCGGCTTGCGGACCGTGGTGAGGGGCGGGTCGGTGAAGGCGATCAGGGGGGAGTCGTCGAAGCCCACGACCGAGACGTCCCGGGGGACCTCCAGACCGCGCTGCCGGGCCGCCCGTATCGCGCCCAGGGCCATCATGTCGCTCGCGCACACCACAGCCGTGCAGTCGCGGTCGATGAGCGCCATGGCCGCCGCCTGGCCGCCCTCCAGGGTGTACAGCGAGTGCTGGACGAACCGCGTCTCGACGTCCTGTGCCGTCAGGCCCAGCAGATCCTGCATCGTCCGCACGAAGCCCTCGATCTTGCGCTGCACCGGCACGAAACGCTTCGGGCCCAGGGCCAGCCCGATACGGGTGTGGCCGAGCGAGACGAGGTGCGTGACCGCGAGAGTCATCGCCGCGCGGTCGTCGGGGGAAATGAACGGTGCCTGCACCTTGGGGGAGAAGCCGTCCACCAGGACGAACGGCACGCCCTGGGCGCGCAGTTGGTCGTAGCGCTGCATGTCGGCGGAGGTGTCCGCGTGCAGGCCGGAGACGAAGATGATCCCGGCCACGCCCCGGTCGACGAGCATCTCCGTCAGCTCGTCCTCCGTCGAGCCGCCGGGCGTCTGGGTGGCCAGGACCGGCGTGTATCCCTGCCGGGTCAGGGCCTGCCCGATGACCTGCGCCAGGGCGGGGAAGATCGGGTTCTCCAGCTCCGGGGTGATGAGGCCCACCAGGCCCTCGCTGCGCTGCCGCAGCCGGACCGGGCGCTCGTAGCCCAGTACGTCGAGGGCGGCGAGCACGGTCTGGCGGGTGGTGGCGGCGACGCCCGGCTTCCCGTTCAGGACCCGGCTGACCGTCGCTTCGCTCACCCCCGCCTGGGCGGCGATGTCGGCAAGCCGTGTGGTCACAGGGCTGGACTGTACCGGCCGGCCCTCGCCTTGCCCACCGAACGGCCGCCGGGTACGGGCCGTCGAACGGCCCGCCGGACGGCCGGGGCGGCCGCTCGCCGCCGCGGGTTGCTGCGTCATCGCGCTCCCTCGTGTGTCTGGCGTGTGTCTGATGGGGCGTACATGGCAAGAGCTTGCAGAGTCTTGCACAAGTGTCCCCGATCCCGCTGGACAGTGGCGGAACAGGGGATCAAGCAGTTCTTCGAGAGAAGCCCGAAGGGTCACGGCGGGGTAACTGTCATCAGTTCTTGCACTTTTTTGCTGCAAGGTCTTTCGTCACGCTTACATGGCTGTTACGTTCACGTCGCCCGGCGGCGGCAACGGCGCGGCCGGCAAGTCGGCGGAAACGGCGGACGGGCCCGTTTCTGCCAGTACACGGGCTTTCACCCTCAAGGAGAACTCATGCGGCGTGGCATAGCGGCCACCGCGCTGGTGGCGTCCATCGCCCTCGCGGCGACGGCCTGCGGCGGAGACGACAGCGGCAGTGACAAGGCCGACGGTCCGGTGACCATCACCTGGTGGGACACCTCCAACGCCACCAACGAGGCGCCGACGTACCAGGCCCTGGTCAAGGAGTTCGAGGCCGCCAACAAGGACGTCAAGGTCAAGTACGTCAACGTCCCCTTCGACCAGGCACAGAACAAGTTCGACACCGCCGCCGGTGCCTCCGGCGCCCCGGACGTGCTGCGTTCCGAGGTCGGCTGGACCCCCGCCTTCGCCAAGAAGGGCTTCCTGCTGCCCCTCGACGGCACCGAGGCCCTCACCGACGAGGCCAAGTTCCAGCCCAGTCTGATCGAACAGGCCAAGTACGACGGCAAGACGTACGGCGTCCCGATCGTCACCGACACCCTCGCGCTGGTCTACAACAAGGAACTCTTCGCGAAGGCGGGCCTCACCGAGGCCCCGAAGACCTGGGCCGACCTGAAGACGGCCGCCGCCACCATCAAGGCCAAGACCGGCGTCGACGGCTACTGGGGCTCCACCCAGGCCTACTACGCCCAGTCGTTCCTCTACGGCGAGGGCACCGACACCGTCGACGCCGCCGCCAAGAAGATCACCGTCAACTCGGCCGCCGCCAAGAAGGCCTACGGCACCTGGCTCGGCCTCTTCGACGGCAAGGGCCTGCACAAGGCGGACACCACCGCCGACGCCTACGCCCACATCCAGGACGCCTTCGTCACCGGCAAGGTCGCCGCGATCGTCCAGGGCCCGTGGGAGATCACCAACTTCTACAAGGGCGCCGCGTTCAAGGACAAGGCCAACCTCGGTATCGCCACCGTCCCGGCCGGCTCCACCGGCAAGGCGGGCGCCCCGACCGGCGGCCACAACCTCTCCGTGTACGCCGGCTCCGACTCCGCCCACCAGAAGGCGGCCCTGAAGTTCGTCAACTTCATGACCTCCGCGAAGTCCCAGTCGCAGATCGCCCTGAAGAACTCCACGCTGCCCACCCGTGACGACGCCTACACCGCCGAGGTCAAGGCCGACCCGGGCCTCGCCGGCTACCAGGGTGTCCTTCCCGCCGCCCAGCCCCGCCCGGCGCTGCCCGAGTACAGCTCCCTGTGGACTCCGCTCGACACCGAACTCGGACAGATCGCGGGCGGCAAGGAGTCCCTCGACAAGGGCCTGAGCAACGCGGAGACCGCGATCGCCAAGCTGGTCCCGGACTTCAGCAATTGAATCCTCCCCCAGCTGAAGCAGGGGGACTCCTGGCTCACGTCGCCTGCGGACCGGCGGTCAACAGGTCTTCCACGATCAACACCAGCCGGGTTGAAACCAGCCCGGTTTGATACCGCAAAGCTTGGAGGTGCATGTGCCGTCTTGGCTCTCGATCAGCACGGTGTACGCGCTTGGTTCTCGCAACGCACGGCGTGAAGCATACCCGATCAGGTGGACGTGACGTGATCGGCAGGTAACCCTGAGTGGCCGCCGGAACTGTCCAGTTGGAGGTGGGGACAGTTCCGGTGGTCATCGGCCCGCGTGCCGCACCGCCGCCGTACCCCTAATCTTCCAGAAGGTGTCGAACCCATGACAGTCGCCATCGACCGCGCGACCGGCAAGCGCCGCGGTGAGCCCGGGCAGCGACCCGGACGGCTCGATCGTCTCAAGCACGCCTACCAGAGGTACTGGTACGCGTACGCGATGATCGCGCCCGTGGTCGTCGTGCTCGGCGGACTCGTGCTCTACCCGCTCGTGCGCGGCCTCTACCTGACGCTCACGGACGCCAACAGCCTCAACTCCGCCCGCACGATCGGCGTCAACCACATCGACGCCACCTACAAGTTCATCGGCTTCGACAACTACGCCGACATCCTGTGGGGCGACACCGCGTACGACCGCTTCTGGTCGCACTTCATCTGGACGATCGTCTGGACCGCGCTCTGCGTGGCCCTCCACTACTGCATCGGCCTCGGCCTGGCCCTGCTCCTCAACCAGAAGCTGCGCGGGCGCACCTTCTACCGGCTGATCCTGGTCCTGCCGTGGGCCGTGCCCACCTTCGTCACCGTCTTCGGCTGGCGGTTCATGCTCGCCGACGGCGGCATCATCAACACGATGCTCGACGCCGTGCACCTGCCGTCACCGCTGTGGCTGGAGGACACCTTCTGGCAGCGGTTCGCCGCGATCATGGTCAACACGTGGTGCGGTGTGCCGTTCATGATGGTCTCGCTGCTCGGCGGCCTCCAGTCCATCGACTCCACGCTGTACGAGGCCGCGGACATGGACGGCGCGACCGCCTGGCAGAAGTTCTGGTACGTCACACTGCCGGGCCTTCGCTCCGTCAGCTCCACCGTCGTACTCCTCGGCATCATCTGGACGTTCAACCAGTTCGCCGTGATCTTCCTGCTGTTCGGCAACACCGCCCCGGACGCGCAGATCCTCGTCACCTGGGCCTACTACCTCGGCTTCGGCCAACAGCCGCGCGACTTCGCGCAGTCGGCGGCCTACGGCATGCTGCTGCTGGCCATCCTCGTCGTCTTCACCTCCTTCTACCGCCGCTGGCTGAACCGCAATGAGCAGCAGCTCGCGATCTGAGGCAGGAGTCCCCACCCCCATGAGTGCCATGACCGTTCAGAAGTCCGCGCAGTCGGACCCGGCCGCCGCCCCGCAACCGGGGCGACCCGGCCGACGCGGCCTCGCCACCACCCTCGCCTCCCACGGCATCCTGACCGTCGCGAGCCTGATCGCGCTCTTCCCGATCGCGTGGCTGCTCTACCTGTCCCTCGGCCCGGACAAGGACGACTACCTCCACCCCGGGGGCATCTGGGACAAGATGACGTTCGACAACTACTCGTTCGTCCTCCAGCACACCAACTTCTTCGACTGGATGAAGAGTTCGCTGATCGTCTCGCTCGGTACGACGGTCATCGGGGTGATGGTCGCGGCGACCACCGGCTACGCCGTCTCGCGGATGCGCTTCCCCGGCTACCGCAAGTTCATGTGGGTGCTGCTGGTCACCCAGATGTTCCCGATCGCCGTACTCATCGTGCCGATGTACCAGATCCTCTCGGACCTCCAGCTCATCGACAACTACCTCGGTCTGATCCTCGTCTACTGCTCGACGGCCGTGCCGTACTGCGCCTGGCTGCTCAAGGGATACTTCGACACGATCCCCTTCGAGATCGACGAGGCGGGACGCGTCGACGGGCTGACCCCCTTCGGCACCTTCGCGCGGCTGATCCTGCCGCTGGCCAAACCGGGCCTGGCGGTCGCCGCGTTCTACAGCTTCATCACCGCGTTCGGCGAGGTCGCGTTCGCCTCGACGTTCATGCTGTCGGACACGAAGTACACCTTCGCGGTCGGCCTGCAGAGCTTCGTCAGCGAACACGACGCCCAGCGCAACCTGATGGCCGCCACCGCGGTACTGGTCGCGATACCTGTCTCGGCCTTCTTCTACCTGGTCCAGAAGAACCTGGTGGCGGGCCTGACGGCAGGCGGTACCAAGGGCTGACGCCCGGCCCCGCGTAAAACTCCCGTACGGCTCCGTCGTACGGGCAGGCGGCCCACGGTGTCCATCCGACCCCGCTGACACCGCGGGCCGCCTCTTCAGGGGCGCGGGGAACTGCGCGACCAGCCACGACGAACCGGTAGCCAAAAACCAGCAGAAGCCACCCCATGTCCCGAACTCCGTTACGTATCAAGGACGTTATGAGCCAGCACTCCGCCGCTCCGGCCCCGACCTCCGCCCCGAGCACCGTCACCGCCCACCGTGACTGGTGGCGCGACGCCGTGATCTACCAGGTCTACCCCCGAAGCTTCGCCGACAGCAACGGCGACGGCATGGGCGACCTGGAAGGCGTCCGCACCCGGCTGCCGTATCTGCGCGACCTGGGCGTCGACGCCGTGTGGCTCAGCCCCTTCTACGCCTCCCCGCAGGCCGACGCCGGCTACGACGTCGCCGACTACCGGGCCGTGGACCCCATGTTCGGCAACCTCCTGGACGCCGACGCCCTGATCCGCGACGCCCACGAACTGGACCTCAGGATCATCGTCGACCTGGTCCCCAACCACTCCTCCGACCAGCACGAGTGGTTCAAACGGGCGGTCGCGGAAGGCCCCGGCTCACCGCTGCGGGACCGCTACCACTTCCGCCCGGGCAAGGGCGAGAACGGCGAACTCCCGCCCAACGACTGGGAGTCCATCTTCGGCGGCCCGGCATGGACGAGGATCACCGAGCCGGACGGCACCCCGGGTGACTGGTACCTGCACCTCTTCGCGCCCGAGCAGCCCGACTTCAACTGGGAACACCCGGCGGTCGGGGACGAGTTCCGCTCGGTCCTCAGGTTCTGGCTCGACATGGGCGTCGACGGTTTCCGTATCGACGTGGCGCACGGCCTGGTGAAGGCGGCAGGCCTCCCGGACCTGGGATCCCACGACCAGCTCAAGCTGCTGGGCAACGATGTCATGCCGTTCTTCGACCAGGACGGCGTGCACGCCATCTACCGCGAATGGCGTCTGGTCCTCGACGAGTACGCGGGTGAGCGCATTTTCGTCGCGGAGGCGTGGACCCCGACCATCGAGCGCACGGCGAACTACGTCCGCCCCGACGAACTCCACCAGGCCTTCAACTTCCAGTACCTGGCCACCTATTGGGACGCGGCCGAGCTGAAGGTCGTCATCGACCGCACCCTGGACGCCATGCGTCCGGTCGGCGCCCCGGCCACCTGGGTGCTGTCGAACCACGACGTCACCCGTCACGCCACCCGCTTCGCCAACGAGTCGGGCCTCGGCACTCAGATCCGCCTCGCCGGAGACCGCGCGCTGGGCCTGCCCAGGGCCCGCGCGGCCACCCTCCTCATGCTCGCGCTGCCCGGTTCGGCGTACGTCTACCAGGGCGAGGAACTGGGTCTGCCGGACGTCGTCGACCTCGCGGACGAGGTCCGTCAGGACCCCGCGTACTTCCGGGGCGAGGGGCAGGACGGCTTCCGCGACGGCTGCCGGGTGCCGATCCCCTGGAGGCGCGAGGGATCGTCGTACGGCTTCGGCGACGGCGGCTCCTGGCTTCCGCAGCCCGCCGAGTGGGCCGAGTTGAGCGTCGAGGCGCAGACGGGTGCGCCCGGCTCCACCCTGGAGCTGTACCGCGCCGCCCTCGCCGCCCGACGCGAACACCCCGGCCTCGGCGCGGGCGACTCCGTCGAGTGGCTGAGGGCACCGCAGGGCGTTCTCGCCTTCCGGCGCGGCGAGTTCGTGTGCGTCGCGAACACGAGCGGCGAGTCGGTCACGATCCCGGCGTACGGCGAGATCCTGGTCGCCAGCGGCGAGGTGACCGTGGCGGAGGACGAGGCGAAGCTGCCGGCGGACACGACGGTGTGGTGGACGACGGTCTGAGGTCCAACTCGCAGGGTCCGCCGCTCGGTTCGGGGGTGGCGGGCCCCGTTGAGGTCAGGTCAGGGGAAGTGTCGACCTCCCGGTCAGGCCAGGCCGAACTTCTCGGAGTGCACCTGTCGCGCGGGGACCCGTAGCTCCCGCAGGCTGGACAGCACAGCCGCGGTCATGGCCGGCGGGCCGCAGACGTACACGTCGCGGTCGGTGACGTCGGGGACCAGTTGGCGCAGGCCGTCCGGACTGAAGGGCGGGGTGCCGCCGTCGCCGGTCCGGCCGGTGAGCAGGTGCAGCCGTCCGCCCCGGAGGGCGATCAGGTGGCGTACCTCGTCCAGCAGTACGGCGTCAGCCTCGCTGCGCACCCGGTAGAGCACGACGAAGTCGCCGGTCGTCTCCTCCTCCAGCATGGCCCGTACGGGCGTGATGCCCACGCCTCCGGCGATCAGCAGGTTGCCGGGCCGGGTCCGGTGCAGCGAGGTGAAGGCCCCGTACGGCCCCTCGACAAAGGCGCGGCTGCCGACCGGGACATCGCGCAGGCCGGCGCTGGCACTGCCCACGGCCTTCGCGGTGAGGCGCAGCCCTTGTCCGCCCGGCGCCGCCGACAGGGAGAAGGGGTTGGCCAGCCACCAGTGGTTGTGCCCGGGGAACCGCCAGATGCAGAACTGGCCCGCGCGTGCCGGGAGTTTGTCGAGGTGGCGGCCGGTGACGTAGACGGAGACCACGTTGTCCGACTCGGGTACGACGGCCGCGACGCGGAACCGGTGGTAGGCGTTGCGCCAGAGCGGCATGGCGACGCGCCCGGTCAGCAGGGCGCCGAAGGAGAACAGCCACAGGATCCACCAGTAGGCCTCGGCGAACGCGGAGGACGTGAAGGTCGTGGTCTCCTCCAACTGATGGACGAAGGCCAGGCCCAGGGCGACGTAGAGCAGCAGGTGCAGCCCGTGCCAGACCTCGTACCGCAGCCGTCGCCGCAGGGACCGGGTGGAGAGCACGGCGATCACGAGGATGAAGCCCGCTGCCCACATGCCCAGCAGGGAGGCCACCACCCCGCTGAGGGCGACGAACGTCTTCCCCATGGACGCGTCGTCGAGGGTCGCGTAGCCGAGCACCACCAGCGTGGCGTGGGTGAGGACGGTCCACAGCAGGGAGAAGCCGACCCAGCGGTGCCACACCGTGAGCCGGTCCATCCCGATACGGCGGTCCAGCCACGGCAGCCGGGCCACCAGCAGCAGTTGGAACAGCATCAGCAGGGCCGCGTGCAGTCCGAAGAACTTCGCGACCGTGAGCACCCCGTTCTTGCCCGAACCGGCGCTCACGAACAACGCCTCGACGATCACCACGTTGACGATGACGAAAGTCCACATCGCCCAGCGCGCCGCGTCCACCGGAAGGACGGTGCCTCTGTGCACCGGATTGCTCGTCGCCGCCATGGTCGCCTCTCGTCCCCCGTGACCGCGGTACTCGCGGCCCGCCTCGGTCGGGCAAGGGTACGGCGGGCGAGCCCGACGACAGGTGGTTCCGGCTCAACATCGCTCGTTGTGACTCGACATCCCTCGCTGTGAAGAGATTTCGCGCCCGTGAAGAGGAAGTGTCCGAAGGGTTGACGGTTCGACAAGTGGCTCGTACTTTCTGCTCGGTTGAAAGTTTTCAGCCATCTTGCAGCAAGAACCGGTAAGGGATCTTGCTTGGACCTTCAACGGAGAAGGACCCCACATGGCCAGTAGAACCCTCTCCGGCGCGCTCGCCCTCGTGGCCGGCGCGTCGATCGCGCTCGGCGTCCCGACGGGCGCCGCCAACGCCTCCCCGCCCGGCATCAAGGACGTCACCGCCGTCCTCTTCGAGTGGAAGTTCGCCTCGGTCGCCAAGGAGTGCACCAACACCCTCGGCCCCGCCGGCTACGGATACGTCCAGGTCTCCCCGCCCGCCGAGCACATACAGGGCTCGCAGTGGTGGACCTCGTACCAACCCGTCAGCTACAGGATCGCCGGTCGGCTCGGGGATGCCACCGCCTTCAAGAGCATGATCGACACGTGTCACGCCGCCGGGGTGAAGGTCGTCGTCGACACCGTCATCAACCACATGTCCGCGGGCAGCGGCACCGGCACCGGCGGTTCGTCGTACACGAAGTACAACTACCCCGGCCTGTACTCCTCCTACGACTTCGACGACTGCACGGCCACTGTCAGCGACTACACCAACCGCGCCAACGTCCAGAACTGCGAACTCGTGCAGCTCGCCGACCTCGACACCGGCGAGGAGTACGTCCGTTCGGCCATCGCCGGGTACATGAACTCCCTGCTCGGGTACGGCGTCGACGGCTTCCGCATCGACGCGGCCAAGCACATCCCGGCGACCGACCTGGCCAACATCAAGTCCAGGCTGAGCAACACGTCGGTGTACTGGAAGCAGGAGGCCATCTACGGCAGTGGCGAGGCTGTCCAGCCCACCGAGTACACGGGCAACGGCGATGTCCAGGAGTTCCGTTACGCCTACGACCTCAAGCGCGTCTTCAACAACGAGAACCTCGCCTACCTGAAGAACTACGGCGAGGGCTGGGGCTACATGAGCAGCTCGGTCGCCGGTGTCTTCGTCGACAACCACGACACCGAGCGCAACGGCTCCACGCTCAGCTACAAGGACAACGCGAACTACACCCTGGCCAACGTCTTCATGCTCGCCTACCCGTACGGCGCCCCGGACATCAACTCCGGCTACGAGTTCTCGGACACCGACGCGGGTCCGCCCAACGGCGGTACCGTCAACGCCTGTTGGCAGGACGGCTGGAAGTGCCAGCACGCCTGGCCGGAGATCCTGCGCATGGTCGCCTTCCGCAACGCGGTGCGCGGTGAGTCCGTCACCAACTGGTGGGACAACGGGGGCGACGCGATCGCCTTCGGGCGGGGCAGCAAGGGTTACGTGGCCATCAACCACGAGTCGAGCAGCCTGAGCAGGACCTACCAGACCTCGCTGCCCGCCGGGACCTACTGCAACGTGCAGAGCAACACGACGGTCACCGTGAACGGTTCGGGTCAGTTCACCGCGACCCTCGGCGCCAACACCGCCCTCGCGATCTACGCGGGCAAGTCCACCTGCTGAAAGTTCTTTCCATTACTTTCACAACCCTTGCTGTAAGCCTTTCGGCGGCGGTACGGTCGCGCGGGGTCGGACCCGAAGAGCCGTGATCGCAAGGAGTCCATCCGTGATACCGAGATGGCCGTCGCCGACAAGGCGCCGTACAGCCCATACAGCCCGCGTTGCCCGCACCACTCGTACCGCTCGAACCACCCGCACCGCACACGCCGGAAGAGTCGCCGCGCTCACCGTGACCGCGCTCGCCGCGGCCCTCGTCCAGCCCCTGGCCGCCGGGGCCGCCACCCCGCCCGCGCCCCCTTCCGACGCGAAGCTGGCTAAGACGGCCGCCCGCAACGACCTCACCCGTGAGCAGTTCTACTTCGTGCTGCCGGACCGTTTCGCCAACGGGGACAAGGCCAACGACAAGGGCGGCCTGACCGGGTCCCGCCTCGCCACCGGCTACGACCCCACCGACAAGGGCTTCTACCAGGGCGGCGACCTCAAGGGCCTCACCGGCAAGCTCGACTACATCAAGGGCCTCGGCACCACCGCCATCTGGATGGCGCCGATCTTCAAGAACGAGCCTGTGCAGGGGACCGGGGCGGACGCCTCCGCCGGGTACCACGGCTACTGGATCACCGACTTCACCCAGGTCGACCCGCACTTCGGCACCAACCAGGACCTCGAAACCCTCATCTCCAAGGCGCACGCCAAGGGTATGAAGGTCTTCTTCGACGTCATCACCAACCACACCGCCGATGTCGTCGACTACGAGCAGAAGTCCTACGACTACCTCTCCAAGGGCGCCTTCCCGTACCTGACCAAGGACGGCGAGCCCTTCGACGACGCCGACTACGCGGACGGCACCACGACCTTCCCGAAGGTCGACCAGGACTCCTTCCCGCGCACCCCCGTCGTCCCCGCCGCGAAGAAGAACACCAAGGTCCCGTCCTGGCTCAACGACCCGACGATGTACCACAACCGGGGCGACTCCACCTGGGCGGGCGAGTCCGCCACCTACGGCGACTTCGTCGGCCTCGACGACCTGTGGACCGAGCGCCCCGAGGTCGTCTCCGGCATGGAGAAGATCTACGAGAGGTGGGTCAGGGACTTCGACATCGACGGCTTCCGGATCGACACCGTGAAGCACGTCAACATGGAGTTCTGGACCCAGTGGGCCACCGCCCTGGACGCGTACGCGGCCGAGAAGGGCCGCGACGACTTCTTCATGTTCGGCGAGGTGTACTCCGCCGACACGTCCGTGACCTCCCCGTACGTCACCCAGGGGCGCCTGGACTCGACGCTCGACTTCCCCTTCCAGGACGCGGCCCGCTCGTACGCCTCCCAGGGCGGCAGCGCGCAGAAGCTCGCCTCGGTCTTCGGCGACGACTACAAGTACACGACGGACAAGGCCAACGCGTACGAGCAGGTCACCTTCCTCGGCAACCACGACATGGGCCGCATCGGGTCCTTCCTGCGACAGGACAACCCGAACGCCACCGACACCGAACTGCTCGCCAAGGACAGGCTCGCCAACGAGCTGATGTTCCTCAGCCGTGGCAACCCGGTCGTCTACTACGGCGACGAGCAGGGCTTCACCGGCGCGGGCGGCGACAAGGACGCCCGCCAGACGATGTTCGCCTCGAAGGTCACCGACTACCTCGACGACGACGAACTCGGCACCGACCGCACGCACGCGAGCGACTCGTACGACACGAGAGCACCGCTCTACCGGCAGATCAGTGCTCTCGCCAAGCTCCGCAAGGCCGACCCGGCCCTCACGGACGGCATCCAGACCGAGCGCTACGCTGCCGACGGCCCCGGGGTCTACGCCTTCTCCCGCACCGACGCCAAGTCCGGCACCGAGTACGTCGTGGCCTTCAACAACGCGCCCGAGGCGAAGACGGCGACCTTCGCCACCGGCTCGGCCAACATGGCCTTCAAAGGCATCTACGGAACCGACGCCAAGGTGACCAGCGGCACCGACCGCAAGTTCACCGTCACCGTCCCGCCCGGCACCGCGATCGTCCTCAAGGCCGCCGGCAAGCTCCCCGCGCCCGCCACCAAGCCCTCCGTCACCCTCACTGCCCCGCCCACCGGCGCCACCGGCACGGTGAACATCACCGCCGACGATGGGGGTACCTCCCGCTCGAGCGAAGCCGAGAGTGGGGGAGGCGGGCAGCTCAACCGCGTCGTCTTCGCCGCCCAGACCGGTAACGGCAAGTGGCAGAACCTCGGCTCCGCCGACCACGCGCCCTACCGGGTCACCCAGACCATCGCCAAGGACGTTGCCCCCGGAACGCTCCTGCGCTACAAGGCAGTTGTGATCGACCGCGCCGGACGCACGGCAAGCGCCATGGCGGCCTCCACCACGGGCACCCCGCCCGCCCCCGAGGTCCCCACGGCCTCCTCGCGCGACTACGCGGTCGTCCACTACAAGCGCGCGGACGGCGACTACACCGACTGGCGCCTGTACGCCTGGGGCGACATCGCCGACGGCGAGGGCACGACCTGGCCCGCCGGCCACGACTTCGTCGGGCGGGACGCGTACGGCGCCTTCGCCTACGTCAAGCTCAAGCCCGGTGCCTCCAGCGTGAGTTACCTCGTCATCGACAAGGACGGCAACAAGGACGTCTCCGCCGACCGCTCGATCGACGTCACCAAGACCGGCGAGATCTGGGCCGAGCAGGGCAAGGAAGCCGTCCTGACCCAGAAGCCCACCGCCGACTACCAGGACCAGGACACATCCAAGGCGGTCCTCCACTACCACCGCGCCGACGGCGACTACGACGGCTGGGGCCTGCACGTCTGGTCCGGCGCCGCGAACCCCACGGACTGGTCGAAGCCCCTGGAGCCGGTGCGGACCGACGCGTACGGCGCGGTCTACGAAGTGCCGCTCAACGCCGGTGCCACCAGCCTCAGTTACATCATCCACAAGGGCGACGAGAAGGACCTCTCCACCGACCAGGCACTCGACCTCAAGACCGACGGCCACGAGGTCTGGTTGCTGAACGGCCAGGAGAAGTACCTGCTCCCGCAGCCCGCGGGCAGCTCGGCCACCCTCGACCTGACCACCTCCAAGGCGGTCTGGATCGACCGGAACACCGTCGCCTGGAACGGCAACGACGCCGCCGCCTCCACCCAGTTGCTGTACTCCCGCACCGGCTCGATCACCGCGAAGAACGGCGCGCTGACCAGCACCGACGAGCGCTGGCTCCGCCTCGTCAAGTCGTCCCTCACCGACGCCCAGAAGGTAAAGTTCCCGCACCTCGCCTCGTACACCGCCTGGACGGTCGACCCGCGCGACCGCGACCGGGTCCGCGAGGCCCTGCGCGGCCAGATCGTCGCCTCCCAACGGGCCGCGAACGGCGCCATACTTGCCGCGACGGGTGTCCAGATCGCCGGCGTTCTCGACGACCTCTACGCCGCCGCGTCGAAGTCCGACCTCGGGCCGACGTTCAGCAAGGGCCGTCCGACCCTCTCCGTCTGGGCGCCGACGGCCCAGTCGGTGAAGCTCGACCTGGACGGCTCCACGGTCGCCATGAGGCGCGACGACACCACCGGCGTCTGGTCCGTCACCGGCGGCAAGTCCTGGAAGAACAAGCCTTATCGGTACGTCGTGAAGGTGTGGGCCCCGAGCGTCTCCGAGGTCGTCACCAACCACGTCACCGACCCCTACTCCGTCGCCCTGACCGCCGACTCCGAGCGCAGCCTCCTCGTCGACCTGGACGACAAGTCCCTGGAGCCGAGCGGCTGGACGTCGTACAGGAAGCCCAAAGCCGTGCCCCTGGGCGACGCCGAGATCCAGGAGCTGCACGTCCGGGACTTCTCGGTCGCCGACGACACGGTGCCCGCGAAGGACAGAGGCACCTACCTCGCCTTCACCGACAAGGGCAGCGACGGCTCCAGGCACCTCCGCGCGCTGGCGAGGGCCGGTACCTCCTACGTGCACCTCCTGCCCGTCTTCGACATCGCGACCATCCCCGAGAAGAAGGCCGACCAGGCGACCGTCGACTGCGACCTGTCCTCCTACGCCGCCGACTCCGACCAGCAGCAGGCGTGCGTCGCGAAGATCGCAGCGAAGGACGCGTACAACTGGGGCTACGACCCGTACCACTACACCGTCCCGGAGGGCTCGTACGCGAGCGACCCGGACGGGACGCGGCGCACCGTCGAGTTCCGGCAGATGGTGAAGTCGCTCAACAGCGACGGGCTGCGGGTCGTGATGGACGTCGTCTACAACCACACCCCGGCCGGCGGCCAGGCGAAGACGAGCGTCCTCGACAAGGTGGTCCCCGGCTACTACCAGCGGCTCCTCGCCGACGGTACGGTCGCCAACTCGACCTGCTGTGCCAACACCGCGCCCGAGAACACCATGATGGGCAAGCTCGTCGTCGACTCGATCGTCACCTGGGCCAGGGAGTACAAGGTCGACGGCTTCCGCTTCGACCTGATGGGCCACCACCCGAAGGCCAACATCCTGGCGGTCAGGAAGGCCCTCGACGCGCTCACCCTCAAGAAGGACGGCGTCGACGGCAAGAAGATCATCCTGTACGGAGAGGGCTGGAACTTCGGCGAGGTCGCCGACGACGCCCGCTTCGTCCAGGCCACCCAGAAGAACATGGCCGGTACGGGCATCGCGACCTTCTCCGACCGGGCCCGGGACGCCGTACGCGGCGGTGGCCCCTTCGACGAGGACCCGGGCGTCCAGGGCTTCGCGTCCGGGCTGTACACCGACCCCAACTCCTCGACGAGCAACGGCACTTCGGCCGAGCAGAAGGCCCGGCTGCTGCACTACCAGGACCTGATCAAGGTGGGCCTGACCGGCAACCTCGCCGCCTACCGCTTCACCGACACCGACGGTGAGGACGTCACCGGCGCCCAGGTCGACTACAACGGCCGGCCCGCCGGTTACGCGGACGCACCCGGCGACGCCCTCGCCTACGCCGACGCCCACGACAACGAGTCGCTGTTCGACGCGCTCGCCTTCAAACTGCCCGCCACGACGAGTGCCGCCGACCGGGCCCGTATGCAGGTCCTCGCGATGGCCACGGCCACCCTCTCGCAGGGCCCGGCCCTCTCCCAGGCCGGCAGCGACCTGCTGCGCTCCAAGTCCCTCGACCGCAACTCCTACGACAGCGGCGACTGGTTCAACGCCATCCACTGGAACTGCGCGGACGGCAGTGGCAGCGGAAACGGGTTCGGGCGCGGGCTGCCCATGGCGGCGGACAACGCCTCCAAGTGGCCTTACGCCAAGCCCCTGTTGACCACCGTCGGGGTCGGCTGCACACAGATCGAGGGCGCCTCGGCCGCGTACCGAGATCTGCTGAAAATCCGTACGACGGAGAGTGTCTTCTCCCTCGACACGGCCGGACAGGTGCAGTCGAAGCTCTCCTTCCCGCTGTCCGGCAAGGACGAGACACCCGGCGTCATCACCATGGAACTCGGCGACCTGGTCATCGTGTTCAACGCGACGCCACAGCGCAGTGAGCAGCGCGTCGGCCCGCTCGCCGGGACCTCGTACGCGCTGCATCCCGTGCTGCGGGCGGGAGCCGACCCCGTCGTCAAGTCGGCTTCGTACGAACGGGAGTCGGGCACGTTCGCCGTTCCCGGGAGAACCGTCGCCGTGTTCTCCCGCACCCCCTGACAAGGGCATTAGTCTGGTGGGGCAGACCAAGGACCTCGGTCTGCCCCACCGGTGTGTCCAAGGGCGGCCAGATGGACGGCAACGGCAAGTGGACCGACACCACCGTGCTCGTCGTGGACGCCACCGCGGCCGGCCGGAACGCGATGAGTGCCCTGCTCCGCCGTGCCGGTTACCAGGTCGTCCCGGTCGGTGGCGGGCACGAGGCGCTCGCCGAACTCGACGTACGGCTGCGCAAGGGCATCCTGCCCGACGTGGCGCTCATCGCCATGGACCTGCCTGGCGTGAGCGGGGTCGAGCTGTGCCGCCGGATCAAGACCCGGCCGCACATGGCCGGCCTGCCCGTCGTCCACTTCTCGGCCTCCTCCGAGTCCCCGGGGGACCGTCGCGACGGGCTGGAGGCGGGCGGGGAGGCGTTTCTGACGGTGCCCGCCGAGCCCGGGGAGATCGACGCGGTGCTGCGGGCCGCGGTGCGCGCCTCGCGGCTGAGAGCCGACGACCAGGCAGTGGCGCGGCGGCTGACCCGGCTGTCGGAGACGATCTTCACCATCCAGGCGGCCCGCTCCCTGCAGGAACTCGCCGACGCCGCCGCCGAGGGCGCCGCGCGGCTCACCGGCTCGCCCGCCGCGGTGTTCTTCCTCGGCCCGGACGACGAGCTGTACCGCGCCACCTCCCGCGACCGCACCACGCTCGACATGCCGGACGGGAGCGCCCACCGCGTCGTGGCGGGACTGCTCCGGCGGCTCACCCGCGGACAGAGCGGGGTGCAGATCACCACCGTGCCCTCGCCGCTGTGGCCCGCCGGGTTCTTCCGGCCGGGCATGGATCACGACGCCCGCCTGGTGCTGATCCCCACCGAGGACGGCAGGGCCTCGGTGTGCCTGGCCACGCCCACCCGCGGGACGCGCAGGGTGAACCCCGAGAACGAGTCCCTGGTGGCCCGGCTGGCCCAGGCCACCGTGCTCGCCGCCGAGCCGCTGCTCATGTACCAGGTCGAGCGGCATGTCGCCCTCACTCTCCAGCACAGCTTCCTGCCCCGCCCCGACCGGCTGCCCGACCTGCCCGGCATCGACGTCGTGGTCCGGTACGTGCCCGCGTCCCGGGACGCGGAGATCGGCGGCGACTTCTACGCCGCCCTGCGCACCGACGACGGAGTCCTCGCCGCGGTCGGTGATGTCGTCGGGCACTCGCTGGACGCGGCCACCGTCATGGTCGAGATCCGGCACGCGCTGCGCGCCTACTGCGTCGAGGAGTCCGATCCGGCCGTGCTCGCCGAGCGCCTCGACCGGATGCTCCAGCGCTACCACCCCGAGGTCACGGCCACCGTCTGCCTGGTCCACGTCGAACCGGGCACCGGGCGCACCCGTATCGCCAACGCGGGTCACATCCCGCCGCTGATCATCCGCGACGCCGGTACGGCCGACTACGCCAAGGCCTCGGGCCCGCTGCTCGGCGTGGGCCTCGCCCATCCGCCGCCCACCGAACTGTTCCTCGAACCCACCGACCGGCTCCTCATGATCACCGACGGCCTGATCGAGACCCGGGGAACAGACCTGGCGGACTCCCTGGAACACCTGCGTGCCGCTGCCTCCGGCGCGCTGCCCGGCCTGGACGCCCTGTGCGACACGTTGCTGGTCTCCTTCGGGCACGACCGGGAGGACGACATCGCGATGCTGGCGCTGCGGCTCGCTGACTAGGGCCGACGGCCAGGTTCAATGATCAGGGCCAACGGCTAGGGTGTGATGGCCGTGCCGTCGTAGAACAGGGGTTTGACCCATGCCGCAGATCACCGTCGACTACTCGGGTCCGCTGACCGAGGCCTTCGACCGGCGCGCGTTCGCGCTCGCGCTGCACGAGGAGGTCGTCGCCACGGCGAAGGCGAAGCCCGAGGCGTGCAAGACGCAGTTCCGCCGCACCGAGGACGCCACGGTCGGCGCGGACAGCGACGGCCACGCGATCGTGCACGTCTGGATCGGCATGCTCACCGGGCGCACGGTGGAGACGAAGGCCCAACTGACCGAAGCGGTACTGGAGTTGGTGCGCACCCATGTGAAGCCCGTCGAGGGGCTCGCCCTGCACGCCTCGGTCGAGGTCCGCGAACTCGACGACTCCTACCGGAAGTTCGACAGCTGACCCGTCGTTCGGGTCACGGAGGTCACGAGGCGAGCGAGATGAGCCGTGCGACCAGGTCGCTGAACGGGCCGTCGGCGGGCTCCTGTTTGAGCATCCGGCGCAGCAGCGCGGCCATCTCCTCGTCATAGGCGGCGCTCACGGCGGCCAGCGCCGCGAAGTCGTGCACCAGCTGGGCCTCCAGCTCACCGCGCGGCACGCGCCGCCCGTCCAGCCAGATCAGCGCGGTCGACTCGACGAGCGATATCCACGTCCGGATGACCAACTCCAGCCGGGCGGGCGCCTCTTCGACGTCCAGGTCCAGATGCGACAGGATCTGGACGTATGCGGCCTGTCGTACGGCGTCGATGAGCGCGTTCGTCGCCGAGGCGCTGTTCGAACGCACCTCGTCCGCGGACACCGCCGGACCACCGCGCATCAACGCCGCGAAGCCGGGCCCGTGTTCTTCGACGAAGTCGAAGAACCGGCGCATCACCCGCAGCAGTCGCGCACCCAGCGGACCCTCGTGCGGCTCCACGAACCGGCCCGCCAGATCGTCCGACGCCCGCTTCAACGCGGCCTCGTACAGGCTGAGTTTGCCGGGAAAGTAGTGGTAGACCAGTGGGCGCGAGATGCCCGCGGCCGACGCGATCTCATCGATGGAGACCTCGTCGGGCGAGCGGCGGCTGAACAGTTCGAGGGCGACGCCGATCAACTGCTGCCGGCGTTCCTCGACTCCCATTCTGCGGCGAACCCCGGTTGTCATGCGAACACCTTACCGATCGGATACGGCCCGCAACGGACGGGTCCGACCGAGGATGTTCACAAATCCAGCACAAGTGGACTCCGTCGTGCCCGCGACACACAGATCAGCATCGAGTCGGCCCGCTCGGCATCGGTCAGCAGCTCGTCGCGATGCTCGACCTCCCCCGCGAGCACGCGCTGTCGGCAGGTCCCGCAGAACCCCTGCTCGCACGAGTACGCGGTGTCCGGCAGCTCCGCCCGTACGGCGGCGAGTACGGTCGAGTCGGCGGCCACCGTCAACGTCCGCCCGCTGCGCCGGAGTTCGACCTCGAAAGGCTGGTCGCCCCCGCTCGACGCCCGCGAGGTGAAGCGCTCCAGGCGCAGCACGGCACCCTCGGGAATCCGGGCCTCGACCGCCGCCATCAGCGCCTCGGGGCCGCAGCAGTGCACGGCGGTGCCCTCGGGCAGGTCCGCCGCCACACCCGCGAACAGCGCGTCGAGGTCGGGCAGCCCGTCCTCGTCCTCCGCGACGACTCTCACCCGGTCGCCGCCCGCGCCCAGTTTCTCGATCTCGGCGAGGTACGGCATCGAGGCCCGGCTGCGGCCCCCGTACAACAGCCGCCATTCCAGGCCTGGTCGGGCGTTCACCGCCCGGAGCATCGGCAGGATCGGGGTGATGCCGATACCGCCCGCCACGAAGACGTAGGCCGGGGCCGGGGCGAGCGGGAAGCGGTTGCGCGGGCCGCGCACCTCGACCGTCATGCCCGCCCGCAGCCCCTCGTGCACCTCGCGCGAGCCTCCGCGCCCGTCCGGCACCAGCCGCGTGGCGACGGTGTACGACGAGGTGTCCGCCGGGTCCCCGCACAGCGAGTACTGCCGCACGAGCCCCGACGGCAGCACCAGATCGAGATGCGCCCCCGGCTTCCAGCCCGGCAACTCCCGTCCCTCCAACCGTAGTTGTACGACGCCGTCGGCGACCGTCTCATGCGCGGCGACCGTCAGCCGCAGGGCCCGGGAGCGGGGCCGGCCGGAGACGGGTTCCGCCAGCGCGGGCAGCGGCCACAGCGGCGAGCCCTCGATCCGGCGGCGCATGGCCCGCCGGGCGAGCAGCGCGGCCCCGGCGGTGAGCGCGAGAGCCAGCGGCCGGGGCATCAGGCGGCACCCCTGTCGGCGGCGACGGCGGCGGGGGAGGAGGCCAGATAGGCGACGGCCTGCTCGGTGGAGCCCTCCTGGGACGGGTGGTAGTCCCGGGCGAGATAGCGCGGCACCGATCTCACCATGGCCCGGGTCGACGGCAGCAGACCCCGCTTCCCGCGCACGTAGAAGCCCCGGAAGGTCGGCTTGCGGAGGTTCGGAGCCGGGTCGTTCGCCATGAAGAACCGCACCCCGCGCTGCCACAGGAAGAACAGTGCCAGCAGCCCCGTCAGCCAGGTCCGTACGCGCCGCCGGTAGCCCCCGTCGACGTGGGTGAACAGGTCGAAGGCGACCGACCGGTGCTCGACCTCCTCGGCGCCGTGCCAGCGCAGCAGGTCCAGCATGGTGGGGTCGGCGCCGCGCCGGTCCAGCTCCGAGGCGTTGAGTATCCAGTCGCCGAGAAACGCCGTGTAGTGCTCGATGGCCGCGATGACGGCGACCCGTTCCATGAGCCACCACTTGCGGGCCCGGCGGCCCGGCAGGAGGAACCGGTCGCCGAGCAGCTTCTCGAAGAGCCAGTCGACCTGGGCGGTGTACGGCGTCGGATCGAGCCCCGACTCCCGTAGATGCGGGAGGACTTCGTCGTGGGCCTGGGAGTGCATGGCCTCCTGCCCGATGAACCCGACGACGTCCGCCCGCAGCCGTTCGTCACGGATGTACGGCAGCACCTGCTTGTACACGTGCACGAACCACCGCTCACCGGCGGGCAGCAGCAGATGCAGCACGTTGATGGTGTGCGAGGTGAACGGATCCCCCGGCACCCAGTGCAACGGGGTGTCCTCCCAGGAGAAGGACACCTTGCGCGCCTTGAGCGGTGTGTGCGGCGGCATGAGCGGTGGAACGTGCTCGTCGGGTGCGGGACCGGGGCTGTTGGACATGGCGTCAATGTACTGACGGGTAGCCGGTGGGGAAACCCTTCTGCGCCGACTTGTTGACGCCGGTGTCAGCTAGCGCAACCCGCCGATGGCCCGCCCGTCCTTCAACGTTCCCTTCAGCCCGGCCTGAGCGCCCTGCTGGGTCTTCGCCGCCAGCAGGGCACCCCGCGTCGACGAACTGACCCCGCCCGTCGCCGTGATCGACGCCGTGTTCTCGGCACCCGCGGCCAGCATGTACCACTCACCCGCCCCCGACTTCCACAGCACCCCGGCGAGCACGTTCGGGTCGCGGGGACCGCACGCCGGACTGCTCTCGGACCTCGCCGCGACCGCCCCGTACGTCCCGCCGGGCGTGTGGAACTGGGCCAGCACCCGCGCGCCCTCACCCCGCCAGGTCTCGGCGCGGGTGCACACCCAGTCGGCGGCGCCGCTCGCGTCGGGCAGCGGCTGCTCGGCGTACTGCCAGGCGTTCACGGAGCGCACCCCCTGGGAGTGCATCGCGGCGAGGGAACAGGCGAAGGGTGACCACGTCGCCAGCGCCGCCGGAGAAGAGGCCTCGCGGAGTGCGGTCGGGCGGCCCGAGGTGAGGTGGGCCGGGACGAGTTCGCCGAGGTCGCTCAGCAGACGGGCGCCACCGGCGTCGGTCACCTGGAGCGTGTGCCAGGACCGGCAGACGCCTTTCTGCGCGATGGGGCTGGCCAGCGGCCCGGCCACCCCGTCGGTCAGCCCCAGGTCGACGGGTGTCCCGGCCGGCTTGCGCAGGTCCCGCATCTCGGCCCTCAGCACCCAGGGCGCCGTCAGATAGCGGACGTTGCCGTCGGCCCGGTCGAGGACCACCGCGTCGGCCTCGGCGCCGGTCGCGCCGTCGACACGGGCGAAGTCGAGGGCGGCCCCGCTGGTGCCGTCCTTCGGTTCGGCGTACCGGGCGATGCGCAGACCGTCGTACAGGATCACCACGTGGGCGGTGTCGACCGTGCCCGCGTACAGGAGCTGGGGCGGGCCGGCCGGGCCGCCGGACGGGGTGCCCGGCGTCGCCGAGACCTGGACCGTCTCGCCGGGGCGGGCCCAGACGGCGAGGGCGCGGCGCAACAGGGCGCTGTCGCCGACGAGGTCACCGCGTGCGGGCCAGACGGAGAAGTCGGTGCGAGCCGAGGTCTTCCAGGCGGCGGCCGGTACGAGCGTCAACCGGGCCGGGTCCAGGGCGGCTTCGGCGGCCGGGTTCTTCGCGTAGGCGGGGGCGGCGGCGCCGTCCGGGGCCCAGCTGTCGCCGGGCATGCCGAGCAGCGCGCCGCACACCGCGACGGCCGTGGCGGCGACGAGCGCCGCCTTCAGGTGCTGCCTGCGCCGCATCAGGTCGGTGGGGCGGGCCTGGAGCGAACAGGGGTCGAACTCGGCGGAGTCGAGCAGCGCGTAGTGCGCCGGGACCTCGTCCGCCTCGCGCAGCGCCTCGGTCGGCCGGTCGACCCCGGCGGCCTCCAGCGCGGTGCGTACGTCGGAGTCCGGGAGCTTCTCCAGACCGCGCAGGACGTACGCGGCCCGGGCGGGGCCGGAGAGGGCCGACAGCCGCTGGTCCAGGGCGAGTTCCTCGGCGCCACCCGAACGCGGGAAGAGCCGCAGACCCCACACCTGGGGGAGCAGCGGCGGCAGTTGCGACCGCTTCGGCAGCGTGCGGCCCCGCCAGGGCTGCCCCGCCGAGAGCGCCGTACGCAGCACCTGGAGGCGGACGAGTGCGTAACCGGGGTCGCCCGCGCGGCCCTTCGGCTGGGCCGGGATCGCGGCCGTGGCCGTGCGTCCCCTGGGCAGCGCGCGCTGGGTGAGGGCGTGCGCGGTCAGGACACGCCGGTTGCGGCCGAGGCTCGGCGGCAGCACCAGATAGGCGAGCCGGACGAGCCGGGGGTAGTGCTCGACGAGCGCGGCCTCGGCCTGCTCCACGTCGACGACGGGGCGGCCCTTGGCGCTGTTACCGGTGGTGGGGCTGAAGGCGACATCCTGTGACTGCACGTTCAGCAGAACGAGCGAATGGTCGGATGGTCACCTGGCCGTCCGGGCCGGCCGTCGAAGTCGGGTGTCGGAGTCAGTCGTCCGGGTCGGTCAGCAGGCGGGCGTAGTTCGCCATCGACCGCTGGTAGCGCGGCAGATGGGGAGCGAGGGCGCCGAGGACCAGCGCGAGACCCTCACGGTCGCGACCGAGGCTGGACAGACACAGCGCCAGACACGCTCGTACGGCGTCGTCCAACTCGTCGGAGGGGGCGTCCAGTTCGGGTGTGAGCAGCTTGACGCCCTCCTCGGCCCGTCCGAGGTTCCGCAGCGAACTCGACAGCTGGATCTTGGCGCGTCGGCCCTTGTATCCGCTGTGTTCGCTGAGCCCGAGCGCGAGAGCCTCCCGGTAGAGCGGCTCCGCCCGGTCCGAGTGACCCGTCGAGTCCCAGGCGCATGCCTGTTCGAATTGGGCCAGGGGGCTGTCGGCGGGCAGTTCCGCGACGAGGCCGTCGATCACGGCGCGGAAGTCGGCACCGTGGTCCTCGTCGTAGTCGTCGAAAGTGGCCCAGGCCGCGACCACACGCTCTTCCCAGTCTGCGTTCACTTGCCCACTCTCGCACACGCGTTCCCTGATTGAGTGGTCTGTGCCCCGCAGCCGTATCGAGAGCGAGAGCTCCTCGACGGGGCCTCCCGCGGCATGGGCCGAGAGTAATGTCGGCGGCGAACGGACCGGAGGACGAACAGATGATGGTGACGCGACCGAAGCTCGCGGCTGCCGCGGTCACAGCCGTGGCAGCGCTGGCACTGACGGGCTGCTCAGGCGGCGACAGCGATCAGGCGGCCAAGGCGATCGACGCCACGCCGGTCGCCGCGACCGGCAGCCTGGAGCAGCTCGCGAGCAAGGCGGGCTGCAAGCCGATCATGCAGATCGACGCCGACGAGCTCCGCCAGGCCGCCTGCAAGACCACCACCTACGGCAAGTTCCTTCTCCTGACCTACGCCACCGACCGCGGCCAGCGCGAGTGGATCAACGGCGCCAAGGACTACGGCGGCTTCTACCTCCTCGGCCGCAAGTGGACCGCGGTCGGCGACCAGAAGGTGATCGCGAAGCTCCAGACCAAGCTCGGCGGGACCGCCGAGGTGGGTGCCGACCACCACGCGGGCGGCGGCGAGGCCACCCACTCGGCCGGCCACGGCGGCTGAGCGGAAGCGGGAACAAGCAGGGTCGAAGCGGGAACGAGAAACCCGGGATCGACCCCGAGAGCGACAGAGAACGAGAAAGCCGGTGGCGGGAGAACCCGCCACCGGCTTTCTCATGTGGTCCACCGTCGGTGGACCACTGGTGGTTCTACTGGCACTTCTTGCCGGTGTTGATGCAGTTGACCATCTTGTTCATCGTGTTCTGGGAGAAGAAGTTGATGAAGTCGTTGTGGTCGGTGATCGGCTTGTGCAGGTTCTCCGGGAAGGAGTCCACCGCGTACGGGTTCACGACCGTGCCGTTCTGCAGCTTCGGGGCCGGAACGTTGTAGACCAGACGGACCTGGAGCTGGGGGATCGCCTTGAAGCCGTTGGCGCAGGTGCCGTCGGCCTGGACGAAGGCCACGTGAGTGCGGTGGTTCGCACTGTCGATGTTCTGGCCGTCCCAGCAGCTCTGGAAGGCGGTCGTACGGACCACGGCGCTGCCCTGCGGGCAGATCGGGTACTTGTCCTTCAGCTGCACCTTGTTCTCGAAGCCGGTGCAGCTCCAGTTCACGTTGGCGTTGGCGTTGCCGTTGACGAAGGCCTTGGCGTCACCGGTGATGATGCGCAGGGCGGTCGGCATCGCGACGACGTTGCCCTTCTTGTTGCCGACGAACTTGATCTGCGCCTGGGAGGCCTGCAGGATCTTGCCGACGTTGCCTTCCTTGCCACCGCCGTCGTTGTTCTGGTCGAAGTCCTGCGAACCGTCCTGCAGACGCAGCACCGGCCAGAAGTAGGACGACTTGTCGCCCTGGTTCTGGCAGCTGGTCTGGGCCGCGGCCAGTTCCTGGTCGCTCGCGAAGGCGTCGTTGCTCTGGTTGCCGACGTAGTCGTGCAGGTGGTGCGCACCGTTGCTGACACCGGGGGCCACGATCACGTTGTCCGTGTTGTGGTTGTCGTTCCCGTTGGTGCCGCACTTGGTGGTGAAGGAGCCACGCGAGCCGCTGTTGCCGTTGGCGGCGAGCCCGTTCGCGCCCACACCCAGCTGGGCGTTGCCCTGGACCTTGGTGATGTCGACGAAGTCGGCAGCCACCGGACCGTTGCCGCCCTGGCCACCACCGCCGGCGTTGCCCGCGCCGGCGTTGCCGGCACCAGCGTTACCCGCACCGGCGTTGCCCTGGCCACCGTTGTTCTGGCCGTTGTTCTGGCCGTTGTTGTTCTGACCCTGGCCATTGTTGTTCTGGCCCTGACCGTTGTTGTTCTGGCCACCGTTGTTCTGGTTGCCGTTGTTGTTCTGGTTGTTCTGGCCGTTGCCCTGGTTGTTGTTGCCCTGGCCGGCGTTGGTCTGCGGCGCGGCCGCGACAGCGGTGCACTGGGCGAACTGCCCCAGGTTGTCGGCTCCGGAGCCACCAGCGCGCTTGATGTTGATCCGGATCCGGTCGATCGCGGCGAACCGCTTGTCCTTCAGCGGACCGACGATCGCGTTCTGTACGAAGCTCGCGTCACCTGCCTGGGCCTGCCGGGTGGAGGCGAGGCGTGCGTAGGCCTCGGTGATCTGGTTGTCCAGATTCGCGAGCTCCCTGTCCACGCCGGCGCGGGCACCGCTGGGGACGTTCGAGAGCTTCTGGCCCACGTCCGGGCAGTCGATCGTGGCGATCTGCGCGGCAGCGGCCTTGGTCTGGTTCTGGGCGCCGTTCTCCTCGTGTGCGGAGGCGTAGAAATTCGCCCAGACAAGTCCACCACCACCGATCGCGAGGGCCGCGGATGCGGCCACGGCGCGAACGGCCAGTGGTGAGCGTCGTTTACGTGCATTGCGTCCCATGGAACTCCTCTGACTTCCTTGCGGGGCTATCGAGGCGCCCGACAGGAGTGAAGCGGCGTCATTCCATACGAGGGGGACCTCAGGAGTGTTCAGCCGCCTCAGAAATTGATGAGAGATTCGTAGGACAATTCAGCCTGAACTCCACCGGTTGTACCGGGAGTTGCGGATCTCTTACGGCAAGTGTTCGGCGGGGAGTGAATATCATCGACTTTGGCGTACTTTCAACGCCCCTGGTCGAGATAGGTGAGTACCGCCAGGACGCGACGGTTGTCGTCGTCCGACACCTCAAGTCCCAGTTTGGCGAAGATGTTCGACGTGTGCTTGGCGATCGCCCGCTCCGTGACAACGAGATGCCCAGCGATCGCCGCGTTCGAACGTCCCTGAGCCATGAGTTCCAGCACCTCCAGCTCCCTGGGCGTCAGCCGCCCCAGCGGCCGGCCGTCCCCGGCGCGCCCCGCCAGCAGCTGCTGGATCACCTGCGGGTCCATGGCGGTGCCGCCCGCCGCGACCCGTCGTACGGCGTCCACGAACTGCTCCGCGTCGAACACCCGGTCCTTGAGCAGATAGCCGACCCCGCCCACCCCGTCGGCCAGCAACTCCCGTGCGTACAGCCGTTCCACGTGCTGCGACAGCACCAGCACCGGCATCCCGGGCCGCGACCGGCGGGCCCGCAGCGCGCACTGCAGCCCCTCGTCGGTGTGCGTGGGCGGCAGGCGTACGTCGACCACGGCGACGTCCGGTGCCAGCTCGGCGAGCGCCCGGTCCAGCTCGGGTCCGCTCTCCACCGCCGCGGCGATCTCGAAGTCGTACGCCTCCAGCAGCCGGACCAGTCCGTCGCGCAGCAGGAACAGGTCTTCGGCTAGGACAACCCGCAAGGAATCTCCATGGTCACCACGGTGGGACCGCCAACCGGACTGCTGACGGCCAGGACACCGTCGAATGTACCGATTCGCCGCTCCACCCCGGCCAGCCCCGACCCGCCTCCGACCCGTGCCCCGCCCCGCCCGTCGTCGGTGACGGCGATCCGCAACGAGCCGTCCGCGTACCGCAGATCGATCCACACCCGCTCGGCGCCGGAGTGCTTGACGGCGTTGGTCAGCACCTCGCTCACCGCGAAGTAGGCCGCCGACTCGACGGGAGCCTCCACCCGGCCGCCCTCCACATCCACCGTGACCTCGGTGTCCAGCGGCAGCCGCAGCGCCAACGCCCGTACGGCATCGCCCAGTCCGCGCTCCGCCAGCACCGGCGGATGGATGCCGTGCACCAGGTCGCGCAGCTCGGCCAGCGCCTCCGCGGAGGACTTCCGGGCCCGCGCGAGCAACTCCCGCGCCTTCTCGGGGTTCTTCTCGATGAGCGCCTCGGCGGTCCCCAGATCCATCCCCACGGCGATCAGCCGCGCCTGCGCGCCGTCGTGCAGGTCCCTCTCGATACGCCGTAGTTCGGCGGCGGAGGTGTCCACGGCGTCCCGCCGCGACTCGGTCAGCACCCGCACCCGCTCACGGAGTTCACCGCGTCCGGCGCCCAACAGCGCTCGCGTGAACAGGAAGTGGAGGCGCAGCAGGGCAGGCGTCAGGTGGTACGAGGCTACGAGGAGTACGGCCCCCAGGGCGCCGGCGGCGAGTGCGCTGCCCGGTCCGCCGATGGGCACGAAGGCGTACCACCAGCCGACGTACGTCCCGTCCGTGAACACCCGCCACAGCCCGAGCGCCAGCGCGAACCCCTCGAAGGGGTAGAAGACCAGCACGGCCGGCACCAGCGCGGTGACGGACCCGAGCACCACATCGAGCGGCAGCCACGCGGACTCCCGCCAGGTCGCCGGATCGCGCAGCACCCCGAAGGCCCGCGCCCACCGTCCCGCGTCCGCCGCCGGCACCCGGTACCGGGGCGGGATCCGCACCCCGCCCCACCGCACGGCCGTCAGCCGCCGCCAGTCGGCCCACGCCCGCACCCACATGACGACCCGGGGCGTGGTGAGGAGACCGATCCCGAGGACGGGCACCAAGGAGAGGGAGACGAGGAGGAGCGCGAACAGCGGCACCGACCCGGCGATCGAGGCGACGGCCAGCAGCAGCCCCCGAGCACCCGCGAGCACACAAGCACGAACTCGAACCTGAACTCGGGCGGTGACGGTGTCGTCCATGCGGTCAGTCTCGCCGAGCACGCCCCGTCAGGTCACGGGCCCGAACACCCGTACCAGGGGGTGGTGCCAGCGACACCCCCTGGCAGGAGCGAGAGGTCAGCGGGCGGTCGGGGGCGTGTACTTGTACCCCACCCGCCGAACCGTCTGGATCGCCTGCCGGTGCTCCGCACCGAGCTTGCGGCGCAGCCGGGCGATGTGGACGTCGACGGTACGGCCGTCCCCCACGTGCCCGTAGCCCCACACCGTGGTGACCAGCTGGTCGCGGGTGTGTACCCGGCCCGGGTGGGCGACGAGATGGGCGAGCAGTTCGAACTCGAGGTACGTGAGATCCAGCGGACGTCCGTCGACCTCGGCGGTGCGCTGCACGTCGTCGACGCGTACGAGATGACGGCCGCTGTCGGTCCGGGGCTGTTCCGGGGCCACGGCCGGGGCCGGCAGTTCCGGGTCCGGGAGCGCGAACGGCATGACGGGCGGCTGCTGGTCGGCCGGTACGAGCACCAGGTAGCCGATCATCGGCGGCTGGCCCGGCAGCGTGGGCAGGGTGTGCGGGGGAGCGGGCAGCCAGGTGGCGCCCGGCGGCAGGAAGTCCCTGACGTCGACCACCTCGTCCCGGTCGACGGCGCGCAGCCGGTGCCGGGCGGTGCCGCCGGGAGAGGCAGGGGAGAGGGGGGCCAGAGGGGGGAGAGTACGAGTGGTCGCCATGAGAGGTCAGCTCTTTCGCGCGAGGAGTTCGTCGGGGACGTACGTCGTGCGCGTCGGCGGAAGACCGAGAGGTACGGCGTCAGAAGGGCCGTACGGCTGGTGTTAGAGGGCCGACGCGTTCATCGCGCGACAACACACCCGGTCGAAGTCGTGGTGCTGGCGGGAAGGCCAGAAGGGCTCGAGGTCGTGGCGACCTGTCGCGATGCACTTCTGGAAGCTGGCCATGGGTCCATTGAAGCAGAGAAGGGGCGAAGCAGAGAAGGGGTGTCCACCGTCCGGTGGACACCCCTTCTCACTATCTGGGATCAGGCTGAAGCCAGATGGGGATCAGGCGGGAATCAGGCGGGAATCAGACCTGTCCGGCCTTCTCCAGGGCGGAGCAGCAGGTGTCGACGATGAGCCGCGTCACGAGGTACGGGTCGACGTTGGCGTTCGGGCGGCGGTCCTCGATGTAACCCTTGCCGTCCTGCTCGACCTGCCACGGGATACGGACCGAGGCGCCACGGTTGGAGACGCCGTACGAGTACTCGTTCCACGGGGCGGTCTCGTGCAGGCCGGTGAGGCGGTCGTCGATGCCGGCGCCGTAGTGCTTGACGTGGTCGAGCGGCTTCGAGCCCTCGCCGAGGGACTCGCACGCGGTGATGATCGCGTCGTAGCCCTCGCGCATCGCCTTCGTGGAGAAGTTGGTGTGCGCACCGGCGCCGTTCCAGTCGCCCTTCACCGGCTTAGGGTCCAGCGTCGCGGAGATGCCGAAGTCCTCGGCGGTGCGGTAGAGCAGCCAGCGGGCGATCCACAGCTGGTCGGAGACCTCCAGCGGGGAGACCGGGCCGACCTGGAACTCCCACTGACCGGGCATGACCTCGGCGTTGATGCCGGAGATGGCGAGACCGGCCTTGAGGCAGTTCTCCAGGTGGGCCTCGACGATCTCGCGACCGAAGATCTCGTCGGCGCCGACACCGCAGTAGTAGCCGCCCTGGGGGGCCGGGAAGCCGCCCTCGGGGAAGCCCAGCGGACGGGCGCCGTCGAAGAAGGTGTACTCCTGCTCGATGCCGAAGATCGGCTCCTGAGCGGCGAACTTCGTGGCGACCTCGACCAGCGCGGCACGCGTGTTGGACGAGTGCGGCGTCATGTCGATGTCGAGGACCTCGCACATGACGAGGATGTCGTCACCGCCGCGGATCGGGTCCGGGTAGGAGGCGACCGGCTTGAGCACGCGGTCCGAGGAGTGCCCCTCGGCCTGGTTCGTGGAAGATCCGTCGAAGCCCCAGATCGGCAGCTCGGCGCCCTTGGCGTCGTCGGCCAGAATCTTGGTCTTGGAGCGGAGCTTGGCCGTCGGCTCGGTGCCGTCGATCCAGATGTACTCGGCCTTGAAGGTCACGGGGACACATCCTTCGGGGTGGGTCTCTATGCGCACTTTGCGGGTGCTGCGGTGCTGCGGCACTGAGGCACCGCGCCATTGCCCGGAAGCCTGTCAACAGGCGATTTCCCGATCATTGCTCGAATGTGAACCCCGTGTTACCTGGTGTTCTTGTGGCGCGTTTCACGTGGGGAGGACGGCACGGACCGCTGAGGGGAGACGAGAGGAAACGAGGGGGAGCGCTCCGGGACTCGTATGCGAAGGGGTTGGAGAATTCCGGGAAACGGACGGGTCCTGCCGCCCCTGGCCGGGAGCGACAGGACCCTTGTCCGAGCAGGTCAGCGCCGGATCCTCACCCCACCTTCTCGATCAGTGCCCGGCGGATCAGGAACTTGCCGGGTTCGCGAACCTGCTCGAAGGCCGCGTTGTTGAGCAGCGCGCAACTGCCGGAGACCGAAGTGACCTGCACCGTCGTGGACTTGTTGTTGTCCAGGTTGGTGACACGCAACGTGGTCCCGGCGGGGAACTGGTTGCTGGACGCGGCGGGTTCCCCGCCCTCCCCGGAGAGGGTGACGGTGGAGCCGTCGCAGACCTGCTGCCCGTCCGCGGGCTCTGCCGGGTCGGCGGGGTCGGCCGGGTCGGCCGGTGTGACAGGCGAAGCGGGCGAGGTGGTCCGGTCAGGCGACTCGGGTGACGCGGGCCGGGTGCCGGGCTGTGTGACCTGGGAGTCCTGAGCCGACTCCCCAACCACGCACCCGGACGCCTCCTGCTGGACCTTGATCTGCGCGACGACCGCGTCACGGTTCGCGATCCGGGCCGCCGACTGGGCGTCGGGGCTGGTCCGTTGGTCCGCGATGAACTTCTGGTTGTTGCCGAGGGCGGTGGCGAGCCCCTGGCAGACGGTCGAGTCCGCGGCGGTCTGCGCCGCGTTGGACGTGGCGGCCATGGCGAAAGCCCCACCGCCCGCCACCACGCCGGCACCGATCAACAGCGCCAGCTTCTTCTTCGTACTGACAGTTCTCCTGCGCGACATGCGCGCCTCCTGAAGAGATAGGGGAGCGTACGTCGCTATGTACGAGATATCGAACGAGGTCATTCAGCAGTCGCCGGGGCCACCGAAGTGACATACATCACGCGGGTGGGCGCCGGGCCAGCGCGCTCCGCACGGCCTCGTCCGTGCGAGCGACGACGGCACTGCCGTCATCGGCGGTGATGATGGGCCGCTGGATGAGCTTGGGATGTGCGGCGAGAGCGGCGACCCACTGCTCCCGGTCCTCCGCCTCCCGGCCCCACTCCCTCACTCCCAACTCCTTGGCGACGGCTTCCTGGGTCCGGGTGATGTCCCAGGGTTCGAGCCCGAGCCGGTCGAGTACGCCGCGAATCTCGTCCTCGGTGGGCAGGTCCTCCAGGTAGCGGCGGACGGTGTATTCGGCGCCCTCGGCGTCGAGCAGCGACAGGGCGCCGCGGCACTTTGAGCAGGCCGGGTTGATCCAGATTTCCATGGGGCTCACGGTACGCCAGAGGCCTTGTGGCCAGGGGCTTTTGTCAGTGCCGGGCAGTAGAATAGAAGCAGTGTTCGAGGGTGTCGCCGGGGGGTCCGGCGCCACCCTGACCGCGACAGGAGGATGCCTGTGCCCGCTGCCGCTCTCAAGCCGATGCCCACCCAGTCCACCGCCAAGAGGGGGGTCCTGCTCGAACTGCCGTGCGCCCCCGTGGAGAAGCGCCCGCTGCCGCCGGGGCGCCCCCGCGAGTGGTACGTCACGCACAACCGCCGACTCAAGGCGATGCGGCTCGCGATCGCCCTGCTCGACTCCGGCGTCTACATGCCGAACCAGGCCCGCAACGAAACGATCCGCGGCGCGGCGGATCTGATCGGCGTCCACCCGCCGTCGGAAACGACGTGCCACATGGTACGAGCCCTGATGCGCTACTCGCGCTGAACGGTCGCCGGGTGCCCTGTCTGTCCCAGGGGCACCCGGCCCTTCTTTCCAGCCCGTCCGGCGTTTGAGGACGAGGCCCGTTCAGGGCCGTAGGGGGGTCTGGGGGCGCAGCCCTCAGGGATGGGACATGTAGGGGCGGCGGGGGCGAAACCCCTGCTCACCCCACCCCCTTCAGCACCGCGTCCACGAACTCCCGCCGCTCCTCCGGATGTTCACGCAACCTGAGCCCCAAGAAGTGGTCCGCGTCCGGCAGTTCAAGCCGAGTGAACCGCGCCCGCGCCGCCAGAGCCTCCGCCACCGACTCCGTCACCTCACCCGGAATGACGTGATCGGTCCCCGGTACCACCAGCACCGCCCGCCCCGCGAATGCCCGCAACACACCCAGGGCTGGCGCCTCGCGCCAACTGCCCGGCGTCCTGATCAACTCGCTGAAGCGGCCGCTCCCCTCGCCGAACGGCACATCCCACGCCTCGGCGCCGTACACGGCAGGCGCGCACAACCCCACACCGGCGACCCGTTCGCCGAAGTGCCCGACAAGATCGGCCACCGTCTGCCCGCTCATGCTGAACCCCACCAGCACGAGCGGCCTGCCCGCCGGGACCCGCGCACCGATGACACCGACGGCCTGCTCGAACCGCCGCCGCAGGCTCAACTCCCGCAGCTCACCCGTACTTTCACCGTGCCCGGAGAAGTCGAAGGCGAGCCCCTGGCAGCCGCGCGCGACGAACTCGGCGAGCAACGGCACCAGCCGCTCCTTGCTCCCGTTGCCGGCGCCGTGCAGCAGAACGACGGCGGCCCCGCCCGAATCCCCGTCCCCGGCACCCCCGTACACCCCGCTGAGTCGTTCACCGTCGACCTCGTGCACGAAGGAAAGCAGCTCGCTCATACGCCCATTCACTCACGCCACTCGCGTCACACACACCGCGAAATCCGGATGCGCGGACTCCTCTGCCGTCCCTACGCTGGACAGGCGCAGCGGAGCCGTCCAGACCGCTTCCCGCCGGACAGGCATGACTTGCGGGACTCGGGGCTACTCTCTACGCACCGACGGACGGACGCCCACCCCCAGCGCCCCGCCCGACGCACACCCTCACCCACCTCACCGCTCAGACATCCACGTCACTCACAAGGAGTCCCGTCATGGGCACCTTGATCATTTCCGCGACCGTCGTTCTGATCATCATGGGATTCAAGAACAGCGTCCTGTGGCTCGCCGCCGCCGGCCTGCTCTACGTCTACTTCCGCTACGGCCGCACGGGGAGCGGCACGGCGACCTCCTCGTCCGGAGGCGGCGGCCCGGCCGCGGGCTCCACGCCGGCCAGCTACCGCGCCTACCGCCAGCGCCGGGACCAGCAGGCCAGGTGGGAGCGCCGCTACCGCCGCGAGCGCCCTGTCCAGACCCGCCGTCAGGACCGCCGAAGCAAGTAAAGAAGCAAGTAAGGGAAGTCGGAAGGGGGTAAGCCTCCGGTCGGTCCGTCTCACAGACCGGGGGCACCCCACACCGGGAACCAGCGGCTCAGGTCCTGCTCGATCCGCAGATCCCCGGCGAGCGCGGCCCGCACCTGCAACTCGAGCGCGCTGTCCCGCCGTTGACCTTCACCGTCGGCCAACGGCGAGAAGGGATAGAAGGTCCCACGCTTGTACAGATAGACAAGCCCAAGCCGCCGAGCCCCCTGACCCGATGCTCCTGACCCCCCTGAACCCCCCACGTCCTCGAACCCGACCACCGAACACAGCAGCTGAGGCCCGAACCCACTCGCCTCCAGCGCGCTGTTGACCGCGTGCAGATCCCCGACGAGCGCCGGCAGTTCCTCCGGCCCGCGCCGTGACACCAGCCACGAGTATCCGTACTCGTCCCGGACCAGCTCGACAGGCGGCCCGGTCCGCTCCGCATCCGCGTCGAGCAGTGCCTGCACCTCGTTGCGTACGTCGTCGAAGGCAGCGCCCTCCACCGAGGCGAAGCACACCGAACCCCCGCCCGTGGGCGTGAAACCGGCCGCGGCCTGGAGAGTGACGGCGGCCGACGGCAGCCCGAAGAGCCGGTCGAGATCGGGCGCGACGGGCTTGGTACGCCCGAGCAGAATGTCCAGCAGCCCCATGGGTTCCGTTCTCCTCGCTCCTCAGCTCACGAGTTTCCTGCGCCGGGAGCCGCCACCTCGCCCAACTCGCCGGAGATCCGACCCAGTTGGTCGAGCCGCTGCTCCAGACTCGGGTGGGTGGAGAAGTACCGGGCCAGGCCCGGCTCCTTGCCGAGGGCGGGCGTGAAGTAGAAGGCGTTGAAGGCCTGCGCGGTCCGCAGGTCCTTCGACGGGATCCGCGCGATGTCGCCGGAGACCTTGGTGAGCGCGGAGGCCAGCGCCGAGGGCCGTCCGGTGAGCAGCGCGGCGGAGCGGTCGGCGGCCAGTTCCCGGTACCGGGACAGGGCACGGATCAGCAGGAAACTGATCGTGTACACGGCCGCGGAGACGCCCATCACCGCCATGAAGATCACGGCGGTGTTCTGGTCCCGGCGGCCCCCGCCGAACATCTGCGAGTAGAAGGCGAACCGCACGATCAGCCCGGCGATGACGCCGAGGAAGGACGCGACGGTGATCACGGCGACGTCCTTGTGCGCGACATGCGACAGCTCGTGCGCGAGCACGCCCTCAAGCTCCTCCGGTTCCAGCCGCCGCAGCAACCCGGTGGTCACACACACCACGGCGTGATCGGCGTTCCGTCCGGTCGCGAACGCGTTCGGCATATCCATGTCCGAAACGGCGACCACGGGCTTGGGCAGGTCGGCCACCGCACACAGCCGGTCGATCACCCCGTGCAACTGGGGGTACTCCTCGCGCTCCACGACCCGCCCGCGCATCGCGAACAGGGCGACCCGGTCGGAGAACCAGTACTGCGCGCCGAGGAACCCCGCCGCGACCACCACGACCAGCACCCAGGACTTCAGCAACACGATCAACGCGGCGACAAAGGCCACGTACAGCAGTCCGAGCAGAAACAGCGTGACCGTCATCCGCACGGTCAGTCGCCGGTCGCTCCGCATTCGGTTCGGCATCCGTACCACCCCGCAGTCAGGCACTCGCCCCACTGCCCAGTGTGCACCCGCCCCGTCCCATGAAGCGGTCGCGATCGGTCCTGGGCCCGGCAAAGCTCAGCGGTTGACGCCGGCCTCCCACATCAGCGTCCTCAGCGCGGACTCACCGAGCAGGTGCTGCGCCCGGCCGAGCAGTTCGCCCACCTCCGCCGACCCTCGCGGCGCATCCGGAGCCGGAGTCCAGCTGCGCACCGAGTGCGCGGCCCGGCCCCGCAGCCGGACGTCCGGATCGTCGAGCAGCGCGACCGCCGCCCGCAGCCGTGCCGTCCCGCCGTGCGCGTCCAGCAGCCGGAACGCGGCCACCCGCGCATGTCGTGGCGACCCGTCGCCCAGCCGCTCCGCCAGCCGGTCGGTGTCCAGCGACCGTGCGAAGGGCAGAAGCGCCAGGGTCACCTCCCGCACCACACCGGGCTCCGGGTCGTCGAGCAGCGCCCGCAGCCGTCGTACGTCGGTCACGTCCAGCGTGCGCAGACCCGCCACCGCCCGCGCCCGCACCCCGGGGGCGGGATGGCCGAGCAGCGGCCACAGCAGCTCCGCGTCGGCGCGCTCCCCGCACTCCGCCAGCCCGGCGACCGCACCGGGGGACAGTGCCGGATCACCCGGCGTGGCACACCGGTGCCGGTACCAGGCCCGCGGATCACCCCCGGACTGCCGTACGACATACCGTGCACAGGCCCGCACCAGCGCCGACCGGTCGCCGAGGAACCCCTCCGTCCGTTCTCCCTGCCCGGCCCGCCGCAGCGCGGTCACCCCGGCGGACCGCACCCGGGGCCCGCGCGCGCCGAGCAGCGCGTCGAGCACCCCGCCGTCCACAGCGCCCGCCGCATCGCTGTCCGGCACTGCGGCCAAGGCGGCCTCGGCACAGAGGTTCTGGACGACGGGGTCGGTGTCGTGGGCGGCGGCGCGGGCGAGTTCGGCGGGGGAGAAGTGCCGTTCGTCGACTGCCAGACGGTATGCGTACCGGCGTACGGCGCGGTCGGTGAACAGCGGCACGAGTCGCTCGCGGGGCGACCGGCGCAGCACCTCGTCGAGCAGATCGACGGCGAAGACACCCCGGTCGCGTCGAGCGCCGAGCAGGATCAGCGGCGCGAGGCGGACGGCCGCGTCCAGGTCGAGGACCGCCCGCAGCACCTCCCGGGCACGCTCCCGCACGGGAAGCACCCAGTCGGCGGTGCGGACGACGACCAGCGGCCACAGCCCGGGACACCGCACCGCCTGACCGAGAGCCGCCGCACGCACCCGCCCGTCGCGGTGGCACAGGGCGAGCGCGAGACGGGCCTCGGGGAGTCCGGACGGCCGGGGGAGTCGGCTCTCGACCTCGCCGAGGGTCGGCAGCAGCTCCGGCGGAAGCCAGTGGGACCAGGACCGGGTGCCCGCGTCCAGCGCGAGCCAGTCCATCGGGTCCCCGGCATCGAGCACGTCCGACAGCGCGGCCCCCTCGGCCAGCCGTCGAGCCGCCGCTTCGCCGCCTCTGATGTCCTCGCGCATGCCCGTCCCGCTCCCTAGTACGGAGCCCGGAAGTTCGCGTACCCCAGAAGCAGGATCACCGCGGCCACACACCCCAGTACGACCGCCGTCGACACCCACGACGACCGACGCGGTCCCCTGTAGTCGGGCTCCCCTCGGAACGGCACCGGTTCCGGCGGGTTCTCCTTCCACCGCGCGGCCAGCATCCGGGCCCGTGCGGAGGGCTCCTTGTGCTCGGCGTTGTCGGCCCATCTGACGTCGAACTCCCGCTCCACGTCGTCCTGTTCGGACATCCCCGTTCCCTCTCCCCTACCTGACTCGAACAACCGTCTGAACAATAGACAAGGATGATCCCTTGACTGTGGCCGGTCTGTGAAGCGGGAAAAGGTATCGATCAGCCCAAACACACGGCAGGGCCGCCCCCTCGCGGGGACGGCCCTGAAGTGCTGGTGAAGCGGGTGGATCACACGTCGAAGTACAGCTCGAACTCGTGCGGGTGCGGACGCAGCTGGATCGGCGCGATCTCGTTCGTGCGCTTGAAGTCGATCCACGTCTCGATCAGGTCCGGCGTGAACACGTCGCCCTGGAGGAGGAACTCGTGGTCGCGCTCGAGCGAGTCGAGGACGGCCGGGAGGGACGTCGGGACCTGCGCCACGCTCGCGTGCTCCTCGGGAGCCAGCTCGTACAGGTCCTTGTCGATCGGCTCGGCCGGCTCGATCTTGTTCTTGATGCCGTCCAGACCGGCCAGCAGCAGCGCGGAGAAGGCGAGGTACGGGTTGCCGGAGGAGTCGGGCGCGCGGAACTCGACGCGCTTCGCCTTCGGGTTGGAGCCCGTGATCGGGATACGCATGGCCGCGGAGCGGTTGCGCTGCGAGTACACCAGGTTGATCGGCGCCTCGAAGCCCGGGACCAGACGGTGGTACGAGTTCACCGTCGGGTTGGTGAAGGCGAGCAGCGACGGCGCGTGCTTGAGGATGCCGCCGATGTAGTAGCGGGCGATGTCCGACAGGCCCGCGTAACCGGCCTCGTCGTAGAAGAGCGGCGAGCCGCCCGTCCACAGCGACTGGTGCACGTGCATGCCCGAGCCGTTGTCACCGAAGATCGGCTTCGGCATGAAGGTCGCGGTCTTGCCGTTGCGCCAGGCCACGTTCTTCACGATGTACTTGAAGAGCTGGAGGTCGTCGGCCGCGGCGAGCAGCGTGTTGAACTTGTAGTTGATCTCGGCCTGGCCGGCGGTGCCCACCTCGTGGTGCTGGCGCTCGACCTGGAGGCCGGAGTTGGCCAGCTCCAGGGAGATCTCGGCACGCAGGTCGGCGAAGTGGTCGACCGGCGGGGTCGGGAAGTAACCGCCCTTGTAGCGGACCTTGTAACCACGGTTGTTCTCGACCGCACCGGTGTTCCAGGCGCCGGCCTCGGAGTCGATGTGGTAGAAGGACTCGTTCGCGCCGGTCGCGAAGCGCACACTGTCGAACACGTAGAACTCGGCCTCGGGACCGAAGTACGCGGTGTCCGCGATACCGGTCGACGCCAGGTACGCCTCCGCCTTCTTGGCCACGTTGCGCGGGTCACGGGAGTACTGCTCGCCCGTGATCGGGTCGTGGATGAAGAAGTTGATGTTGACCGTCTTGTCACGGCGGAACGGGTCGACCCGCGCCGTGGACAGGTCGGCGCGGAGCGCCATGTCGGACTCGTGGATGGCCTGGAAGCCGCGGATCGAGGAGCCGTCGAAGGCAAGTTCCTCGTCCGGGTCGAAGGCCGTCGCCGGCAGCGTGAAGTGCTGCATCACACCCGGCAGGTCGCAGAAGCGGACGTCGATGAACTTGACGTCCTCGTCCGCGATGTACTTCTTGGCCTCGTCGGCGTTCTGGAACATCCAGCTCCTCCTACTCCCGGCCGTCCGTGCCGGGGTGGTAGTTCGTTCGTGCGGCCAGTGCGGTGGCACACGTTGGATCCGACCTTAGGGACAGGTGATTTCTCAGGCATGACCCATTTGTTTCGACCAAGTTAACCGGACCCGGGCCGGGCGACCCACCTGTGGGTATCGAAATTCACGCGCAGTACGGTGGTCGGGTGGACAACAGGGACGCAATCGGATCGTGGCTCTCCGGACCTCGCGCAGCCGCGGAGGAAGCCGGTGTCGACTTCGGATACCGCGGCGAACAGCTCGGTCTGCCCGAGGAGGGCCCCGGCTCGATCGCCCGCCCGGGCCGCCGGCTCGGCGCCCTGGCCGTCGACTGGGGCCTGTGCCTCTTGATCGCATACGGCCTCATCACGGACAGCTACAACGAGGCGGCGCAGGTCTGGGCGCCGCTCATTCTCCTCGCGCTGCTCCTGCTCACGCTGGGCACGCTCGGCTACACCCCGGGCAAGCGGCTTTTCGGCCTGCGGGTGGTCGCCCTGGACACCGGCCGCGTCAGTCCTCCGCGCGCCGCGCTGCGCACGGTCCTGTTCTTCCTCGCCCTGCCGCCCCTGATCTGGGACCGCGACGGCCGCGGCCTGCACGACCGGCTGGCCCGCACCGTGGAAGTACGCATCTAGCGCGTCCGTCCCCGGCGTGGCACGGCGCGGCACGGCGTACGACGATGGGGGCGCCCGGAGTGATCCGGGCGCCCCCATCGTCGTACGAGGTTGCTTGGTCGTCGTGCGCGGTCGCTCGCGTCAGCGCATCTTGCCGCCGCGCGGCATGCGCGTCCCCTTGGGCATCGGGCCCTTCGGCACCGGCATGTTGCTCATCAGGTCGCCCATCGCGCGCAACCGGTCGTTGGTGGCGGTCACCTGGGGGCCGGCGAGAACGCGGGGCAGCTTCAGCATGGTCGTGCGGAGCTTCTTCAGCTCGATCTGGCCCTCACCCGTGCCGACCAGCAGATCGTGCACCGGGACGTCCGCGACGATGCGGGCCATCTTCCGCTTCTCGGCGGCCAGCAGGCTCTTCACCCGGTTCGGGTTGCCCTCGGCGACCAGCACGATTCCGGCCTTGCCGACCGCGCGGTGCACCACGTCCTGGCTGCGGTTCATCGCCACCGCCGGAGTCGTCGTCCAGCCTCGGCCGATGTTGTCCAGCACGGCCGCAGCGGCACCCGGCTGACCTTCCATCTGCCCGAAGGCGGCCCGCTCGGCCCGGCGCCCGAACACGATCGCCGTCGCGAGGAAGGCGAGCAGGAGGCCGAGAACGCCGAGATAGATCGGGTGACCGATCAAGAAGCCGATCGCAAGGAAGACACCGAGGGTGAGAATTCCGACAGCCGCGAGTACAAGACCGATCATCTTGTCGGCCTTGCGGGTCATCTTGTACGTCAGGGCGATCTGCTTGAGTCGCCCGGGGTTCGCGGCGTCCGCCGCGGTTTCCTTCCTCGCCATGCCGTGAAGTCTACGTGGCCTGGGAAGCGCCGACGACGGCGGTGTCGCCGGGAGACGGCCGGGAGGTGTGGAAGCGGTGGTCAGGAGTAGGTGGCCAGGGCCTGTTCGAGGACGCGCTGCGCCTCGACCCGGTCCTTGGCGCGGCGACGGTCCTCCTGGACGGAGGTCCAGGCGTTCTGGCGGGCGGTGCGCTGGCCGCTGTTCATGAGCAACGACTCGACTGCGCGCAGTGCTTCGGTGAACGACGGAATGGGTGTGGCACGGACGGGCGCGGTCTGCATGGTGGAGGTCCCCCCTCGGGACGGCTCTGGGTAGGCGTGCACATCGTGTGAAGCCAGGCTCACTGATTGGTGTTACCAGGGCGTGACCTGCCGGTCAAACACCGATGAAGCACTGATACGGAAGGCGAAAACGCCGATGCGGCCCTGACGTATGCCCTCAACTGGGAGGACGGTCAAGACCGCACGGAATCGGCCGTTACTGGTGGGTAGTCACTTGTGCGCGAATTCACACGTCTGCTGCACCCTTGTCGGGCAGGAAAGGTGACGGTGCGTCAGGCGCCGTACCGGGACCTGGGTCCCGCTCAGACCGCCTGCGAGGCGATGTACGAACCACGCTTCTCGACGGCCATCTGGTAGAGGCGGCCGGCGCGGTACGAGGAACGCACCAGCGGGCCGGACATGACCCCGGAGAAGCCGATCTGCTCGGCCTCCTCCTTCAGCTCGACGAACTCGTGCGGCTTGACCCAGCGCTCGACGGGGTGGTGCCGGACGGTCGGTCGCAGGTACTGCGTGATGGTGATCAGCTCGCAGCCGGCCTCGTGCAACTGCCGGAGCGCCTCGCTGACCTCCTCGCGGGTCTCGCCCATGCCGAGGATCAGGTTCGACTTCGTGACCAGACCGTAGTCACGGGCGTCGGTGATGACCTTGAGCGAGCGGTCGTAGCGGAAGCCGGGGCGGATGCGCTTGAAGATGCGGGGGACCGTCTCGACGTTGTGCGCGAAGACCTCGGGCCGGGAGGAGAAGACCTCGGCCAGCAGCTCCGGTACGGCGTTGAAGTCGGGCGCGAGCAGCTCGACCTTGGTGCGGCCTTCTTCCCGTCCCTCGGTCTGCTGGTGGATCTGGCGCACGGTCTCCGCGTACAGCCAGGCGCCGCCGTCCTCCAGGTCGTCGCGGGCGACGCCGGTGATGGTGGCGTAGTTGAGGTCCATCGTGACCACGGACTCGCCGACGCGGCGGGGCTCGTCGCGGTCGAGCGCCTCGGGCTTGCCGGTGTCGATCTGGCAGAAGTCGCAGCGTCGGGTGCACTGGTCGCCGCCGATGAGGAAGGTGGCCTCGCGGTCCTCCCAGCACTCGTAGATGTTGGGACAGCCGGCTTCCTGGCAGACGGTGTGCAGGCCCTCGCTCTTCACGAGGTTCTGCATCTTCGTGTACTCGGGACCCATTTTCGCCCGGGTCTTGATCCACTCGGGCTTGCGCTCGATGGGGGTCTGGGCGTTCCGGACCTCCAGGCGCAGCATCTTGCGTCCGTCGGGTGCGACTGCGGACACGATGGCTCCCTGTAGCTTCGATTCTTCGGCGTACACCAGGGTACGCCCGTGCGCTTCCCGCCCTACGAGGTGGGCAACCTTCGGGACCGGGGGTGCATTCCCGTTCAGCCCGTCCGGCGTTTGAGGACGAGGCCCCTTCAGGGCCGAAGAGGGGGTCTGGGGACGCAGCCCCCAGGGGCGGTACGGGGGCGGCCCGGTTACGCCGAAGCCCCCTCGACCACCCTCGCCCGCAGCTCCGCGCCCTCCAGTACCTCCCGCAAGTGCCGCTCCACCACCGGCAGAACCTCCCCCACCGTCACATCCCGCCCCAGCTCGTTCGCGAGCGACGTGACCCCCGCATCCCGGATCCCGCACGGGATGATCCGGTCGAACCAGACGTTGTCCGGGTTCACGTTCAGCGAGAAGCCGTGCATCGTGACCCCCTTCGCCACCCGGATCCCGATCGCCGCCAGCTTGCGGTCCTCCCGGCGCTGCCCGGCGTTCGACGGCGCGTACTCCGGCCCGTTCAGCCGGGGGTCGAACTCGTCGTCCGTCAGGCGAGGGTCCAGATCCAGCGAGAGACCCCCGAGCACGGCGGGCCGCTGCTCCACCGGATCGCCCAGTACCCACACCCCGCTGCGCCCCTCCACCCGGGACGTCTCCACCCCGAACTCCGCACAGGTACGGATCAGCGCGTCCTCCAGCCGTCGTACATGCGCCACGACGTCCACCGGACGCGGCAGCTTCTGGATGGGGTAGCCGACCAGCTGGCCCGGACCGTGCCAGGTGATCTTGCCGCCGCGGTCCACGTCGATGACCGGAGTGCCGTCGAGGGGGCGCTCGCTCGGGTCGGTGCGCCGGCCGGCCGTATAGACCGGGTGGTGTTCGAGGAGCAGGCAGGTGTCGGGGACCTCGTCCGCGAAACGGGCCGCGTGCACCCGGCGCTGCTCGTCCCAGGCCACCTGGTAGTCGACGTACTCGACGCCGTCGGCACCGAATCCCATCCGGACGAACCGCAACTCACCACTCACGGGGGCGCCTCCCTGGCTGTTTCCGCAACTTCCCAGCAGCTGTGCGTCAGGCACGTAATGCGCCCAAGCCACTGTACGTCCGGTCGATCCCCGTCAGTCCGACGCCCGATTCTCACACGATCGGATGAATGTACGGCGGAATGTGCGATCGGCTGCTTACGCTCCGCTACATTCGCGCCGTTCACGAGGCCAAATAGGGCTGCTCACCAGCAATCCGGGCACATCAGAGGGCCCGAAGGCAGGAGACCGCACCGCAGATGACGGAACGACCCGCGCAGCGCACGCCCAATCGACAGCTCGCCGCGCTCATCGCAGAAGCGGGATTCTCCAACGCAGGTCTGGCCCGCCGGGTCGACCAGCTCGGTCTCGAACACGGCCTTGATCTGAGATACGACAAGACATCGGTGACCCGCTGGCTGCGAGGGCAGCAGCCGCGCGGCACCACCCCCGCGCTCATCGCCGAGGTGTTCACCAGGCGCCTCGGACGACGGCTCACCGCCCAGGACCTCGGGCTCGACGCCTGCGCGCCCGTCTACGCGGGGCTGGAGTTCGCGGCCACCCCCGAGGAGGCCGTCGACATCGTCAGCGGGCTGTGGCGCAAGGACTCCGGCAGCCATGCCGAGCTGCGCAAGATCGCCTTCACCCCGGCCGGACTCGTCGTGCCCAGCCGGGACTGGCTGATCGGCCGGCCCGACGACCGGGTCGGCCGCGGCGACCAGCCCGTCGTCAGGGTGCCCGTACAGGGGCGCCCCGGCGTGCCCCGGCAGCGCGGCCAGGCCGAACGCGGGCCCGGGCAGAAGGTCACCGGAGGTGACATCGCCGCGCTCCGCTCGGTCGGCGAGCTGTTCCGCACCCTCGACGACGCCTACGGGGGCGGCCACGCCAGGCAGGCCCTCGTCCGCTACCTGGAACACGAGACCGAACCCATGCTGCGCGGCACGTACGGCGAGCAGACGGGCCGCCGGCTGTTCGCGGCGGCCTCCGACCTCACCCGGCTCGCGGGCTGGACGTCGTACGACATCGCGGCGCACGGCCTCGCCCAGCGCTACTTCGTACAGGCGCTGCGGCTCGCGCAGGCGGCGGCGGACCGGGCGTACGGCTCGTACGTGCTGGCCACCATGAGCCGGCAGGCCGTCTATCTCGGGCACGGGCGGGAGGCCGTCCAGCTCGCGCGGGTGGCCCAGCAGGGCGTCGGCACCACCGCGCCGCCCGTCGTCCAGTCACTGCTGCACGCCTGCGAGGCGCGGGCCCATGGGGTGCTGGGCGAGGTCCGGGCCTGCACCGCCTCCCTCGTACGGGCCGAGCGCGCCCTCGAAGCGGCCCGGCCCGGCGACGAAGTCCCGCACTGGGCACGGTTCTTCGACGAGGCACAGCTCGCCGACGAGTTCGGCCACTGCCACCGCGACCTCCAGCAGTTCCGCGCCGCCGCCCAGCACGCGGAACGCTCGCTCCAGCTGCGCGCCCCCGCCTTCGCCCGCAGCCGCCTCTTCTGCCGCGTCGTGCTCGCCTCGGCCCGACTGGGCCTCGGCGAGCTGGACCAGGCCTGTCAGCTGGGCGCCGAGGCGGCCGGCGCGGCCACCGAGATGCGCTCGGTGCGGGCGATCGAGTACGTACGGGACTTCGAGCGGCGCCTGGAGCCCTACAAGGACGCGGCACCGGTCAGGGGGTACCGCGACAGGATCGCCGCGTTCGGATAGCTCACGCGGCTGCCGCTTCCTCCGCTCCGTCGGTTTCCTCCTCCTCCGCCGCTGTCGTCCGCAGGGGCTCCGCCACGTGCATCGGGCCCGCGCCCAGATCCGTCAGGATCGCGGACGCGGCCCGGTGCCCGGAGTGCAGGGCACCCTGGACCGTGCTCGTGTCCCGGTGGTCGCCGCACACGTACAGGCCTGCCAGCAGCCGTACCGGGCGGCGCAGGTCGTGCGGCGGGCGCATCGCGGGCACCGCCTCGGCGGTGTGGTGCACGGCCAGCGTCTCCCAGCGCGCGGTCGACACCCCGTAGAGGCTGGACAGATGGGCCCGTACGGCTGCGTCCACGTCCTGCGGAGGGGTGCCCAGCACGGTCGACGAGATCAGCGGGCGGCCTGCGGGGGACCGGGACGGGTCCACACGGCTGACCACCGCCGTGTGCGCGACCGGGCCCCCGCGATCCGCGTCCAGGAGCAGGTACGCGCCGGTCGCGGGCGCCTCGTCGGCCGTGTGGTGGACGACGGTCACCGGGTGGAACCCGGGTACGCGCAGGCCGGGCAGCAGACCGGCGGCGGCGCGCGCGTCGGTCGCCACCAGGACGGCCCGGCAGCGCAGTTCGCCGTGGTCGGCGGTGGTCACGAGGTTCGTGGCGATGGACGTGACCCGGACCCCGGTGTGCACCGTGCCGGGCGGCAGCGCCCGCGAGAGCAGCTCCGGCAGCGTCTCCGCGCCGCCCTCCGGCACACACAGCCGGCCGCTCGCGAACGCCCGCAGCGCGAGATCCGCGCACCGGCTCGACGTGGTCAGCTCGGGGTCGCAGAGCAGCGCGGCGAGCAGCGGGCGCAGGAAGCCCTCGACGGTGCGGGCGGGCAGACCGCGGTTGGCCAGGGCGTGGGCGGCCGGCAGCTCGGGGCGGGCCAGCAGTCGCTGCACGGGAATCCCGGCGAGGCGGCTCAGCGCGGCGCCCAGCCGGGCCTGGTCGACCGCCCCGCCCACTGCCCCGCCGAGCTGTGCGCCGGTGCGCGCCCTCGCCGATGCCGTCAACCGGGGGGACCTCGCCGTCCTCGGCGGCCTCGGGGCGCTTGCCAGGGCGCGCACAGCGCCGAGTGCGCCCCGTGCGCCCCCTCCGCCCAGCGGGGCGCCCGCGCGGTGCCGGCGTCCGTCGCTGTGCACCAGGACACCCGGTGCGAAGGGCCGCAGGACGAGCGCGTCGAGGCCGGGGGTCAGCCGCAGTTCGGGATACGACGTGGACAGCAGCTGCCCGATCCGGTCGAGCCGGAAACCGTCGACCTTCTCGGTCGCCATCCGGCCGCCGACGTAAGGGGCGGCCTCCAGGACCGCGGTCGTTACTCCTGCGCTGGTCAGCCGATGGGCCGCCGCGAGTCCGGCGACCCCGGCTCCCACGATGACGACGTCCGCCTGGTACGCGGGCTCAAGCACGTGCCCTCCCTCGATCGCGGTGGCGCGGCCGGCCAGGGCACCGTTGCCCCAACAGGCGTACGGGATAAGCGAGTTCGGATCGAGAGTAGGACTGATCGTGGCAGACGGAAGTCGCGCATGAACAGGGCACGGTCGCACACCGGTCGCATACGGTCGCACCCTGTCACCCAGGGTGCGGGCCAGGGGCGCGGAGGAGGATCAGGCCTGCGCCGCCCGGATCGCGTCCTCGATCTCCGGGAACGCGAACGTGAACCCGGACTCCAGCAGCCGCTTCGGCAGCACCCGAGCACTGCCGAGCACGTCCCCCGACATCTCGCCCAGCACCAGCCGCAGCACGGGCGCGGGCACCGTGAACAGCGTCGGCCGCCCCAGCACGCGCCCCATCGCCGCCGTGATCTCGCGATTGGTGAGCGGCTGCGGCGCCGTCAGGTTGAACGCCCCGGACAGCCCGTCGGTGTCGATGAGATGCCGGATCGCCGCCACCTCGTCGTGCAGCGCGATGAACGACCAGTACTGGGAGCCGTCCCCCATCCGTCCGCCCAGGCCCGCCTTGAACAGCGGAAACAGCTTTCCCCAGGCCCCGCCGCCGCGCGCCACCACCAGCCCGGTCCGCACGAAGACCGTCCGTACGCCCGCCTCCTCGGCGGCGCCCGCGGCCCCCTCCCACTCCACGCACACCGACGGCAGGAAGCCGTCCCCCGCGGGGGAGTCCTCGTCCACGGCCCGGTCGCCGGTCTCCCCGTAGTAGCCCATCGCGCTGCCGTTCACGAAGACCCGCGGCGGCTCGTCCAGCGAGGCGACGGCCTCGGCGAGCGTCGCCGTGCCCAGCACACGGCTGTCGCGGATCGTCCGCTTGTACGCGTCCGTCCAGCGCCGGCTCCCGACCCCCGCCCCGGCCAGGTTCACCACAGCGGTACAGCCCGCGAGACCGGCAGCGTCGATCGTCCGGCGTTCGGGGTCCCAGCGGACCTCGTCCTTCGTCCGGGGCGCATGCCGTACCAGGCGGGTGACTTCGTGCCCGTCGGCGGTCAGGGACCGCACCAGGGCCGTACCGATGAGACCGGACGCACCGGCCACCGCGATTCGCGAGCGTTCCATGCCCCCATCCTGCTCCACCTGCCCCGGGCCCGTCGTCGTACCCCCGTTCTAGAGTGATCCCCATGCCGCCCGAACCGCACCGACCGCATCAGCCGTACGACGGACACGAGGGCCAGGGGTCCTCGGCCGGCCACGAGACTTTCGTGCGCGTCGCCCTGGCCGACGACGACGAGGCCCTCGGCAGGCTCGACCGGGCCGCCTGGTCCACCCTGCACTCCGTCACACCCCGGGCCAGACCGCCGTACAAGCCGTTCTTCAACGAGAACTCCGAACCGCAGGACCACCTCGTCGCCGTGACCGGGGACGGCCGGATCGTGGGCTACATCAGGCTCGCCCGGCCCACTCCGCTCGCGTCGAACGCGCACGTCCGGCAGATCCAGGGGCTCGCCGTCGCCGACGAGGCGCGCGGCACGGGCGTCGGGCGGCTGCTGGTCCGGGCCGCCGTGGCCGAGGCCCGCCGCCGGGGCGCCCTGCGTCTCTCGCTGCGCGTCCTGGGGCCCAACACCCCGGCCCGCAGGCTGTACGAGTCGGAGGGCTTCGTCGTCGAGGGCATCCAGCCGGGGGAGTTCCTGCTGGACGGGGAGTACGTGGACGACGTACTCATGGGCCGGACCCTGTAGCGACCCGGGCGCGGGTGGCTACGACGTGACCAGGTCGCCCGTGTCCACCGCAGCCGTCGAGGTCGCCGCGCGTTCGGCGTCGTCGGAGACCTCGTCCACCGTCAGGACGTAACCCGTCTCGTCGTCGGACGTGGAGCGGGCGAAGACCACGCCGAACACCTTGCCGTCGGTGGTGAGGAGCGGGCCGCCGGAGTTGCCCGGGCGGACGGTCGAGCGGATCGAGTAGATCTCGCGGGTCACCGTCTCGCTGTTGTAGATGTTCTGGCCCCTCGCCCGCACCTTGTCGGCGACCGTGGCGGCCTGCAGATTGAGGTCGCCGTCCTGCGGATAGCCCGCGACCACCGCCGAGTCCCCCCGCTTCGCGGCGTCGTCGAAGCGCAGGACGGGCGCGCGCAGATCGGGGACGTACAGCACGGCCACGTCCTTCTCGGGGTCGAAGAGCACCACCCGGGCCTCGTGCGCCGTCCCGACTCCGCCGACCCGGACCGTCGGGTTGTCGATACCCGCCACCACGTGGGCGTTGGTCATCACATGCCGGGCCGCGTACACGAAACCGCTGCCCTCGCGGCCCTGGTTGCCGGCGACACCCTCGATCTTGACCGTGCTCAACTTGGCCGCGTTCGTCGCGCTCGCCGTGACGCTGTCCCCGGTGGGCTTGGCGACACTCGTCGCCGGTTCGTTCTCGAAGGGGTTGAAGACCTGGGGGAAGCCCGCCTGGGTGAGCGCGGACGTGGCCCGTGAGAACCAGGTCGGGGTGGTCTCCGGCATCGCGTCCTGCACCGCGCCGAGCAGCGCCGAGTCCCGGATCGCCGTCGTGACCACCGGTGAGGAGGAGGCGCCCAGGACACTCGCGGCCACCCAGGCCACCATCAGCACGGCGACCGCGTTGGCAACGGCCCCGCCGACCCCGTCGGTGACCCGCAGCGGCCCCCGGTCCAGCTCGCGGCGCAGCCTCAGCGCGAACCTGCCCATCAGTTCGTGGCCCACCACGGCCGGCACCAGCACCGTGAGCACGGCCGTCACCGTCGCCGCGGGCGTCCCCGCCGCCACCAGCTCCATGATCCACGGCAGCACCCACACCCCGATGACGGCGCCGCCCACGAACCCGGCCAGAGACACACAGCCCGCCACCAGGCCACGCCGGTAACCGGACGCCGCATAGCCGACGATCACCAGCAACAGCAGGATGTCGAGCAGGTCCACTCCGGCCGCCTCTCTCCTGGACCCTTCGGTCCCCCGTACACACGCCTCGCATGCGGTAGTACGCGCGGGACGGGCCCGGTGATCAGTCGCCGATCAGTCACCTGCGCGCATCAGACACCTGGACCTGTAAAAACGTCCCGGAACAGGACGTTGGTTCCACCAAGTGGCACACCACACATCGCGGGCGGAACCGTACTGACCAACAGTGAGGCTCATGGGGTCCAAGGGGTCCATGGGTGACTCGCGTGTCCGCCGCGTACCGGGCGCCGCCCGCGTGGTGCTCGCCTGCCTGCCCGGAATCGCCGCCGCCGTCGGACTGGTCCTGTGCGCGGCCGGCGTCGACCGTACGACCTCGCGCCGGGCACACCCGGTCGTGACCCGTCCGGCCGTCTCCCACTCCGCCGCCAAGCCGCGCATCGTGCCCCGTACCGCCTGGATCGCGGACGCCGAACGCGAGCAGCCGCCGCCGCGCTACGACGACCGGGTCGTCGCCGTGTTCATCCACCACACCGACTCGCCCAACGGCTACGACTGCGCCGACGCGCCCCGCATCATCCGCTACCTGTACGTCGGCCAGGTCGACTCCCGCGACTGGGACGACCTCGGCTACAACTTCGTCGTCGACCGCTGCGGCACCGTCTACGAAGGCCGCGCGGGCGGCGTCGACCGCCCCGTCACCGGCGCCCACACCCAGGGCTTCAACCATCGCACCGCCGGCATCGCCGCCCTCGGCACCTTCACCGCGGGCGTGCCCGTGCCGCAGGCCATGACCGACGCGATCGCCGCCCTCGCCGCCTGGAAACTCGGTCTCTCGGGCACCGACCCGCGCGCCGGCGCACGCCTCGTCTCCAGCAACGACCTCAGCCGCTGGGCGTCCGGCACCGCCGTCACCCTGCCCGCCCTGGCGGGCCACAACGCCGGATACATGACGAGCTGCCCCGGCGCCGCCCTCACGGCACGCCTCCCGGCGATCAGACAGATGGCCGCGCGTCTGCAGGGCCGCCGCTGAGCCGAGGACAGCAGCCGACGCGGGCTCACAGGTACACCACAGCGCATTCAACGAGGTGCCCCAACTCCCGGTCCTACCTTCGTCGTACGCACTGACTGGAGGTGGGGATCATGAGCAGCAGCAGTCGTACGAACCCCGTGGAGCGGGCCGACGGCAAGAGGTCTTCCGGCGGCTGGGCCGGGGGTGCGCGGGGTCCGTGGACCGTGCTCTGCGCGGTGGCGACGGTCGTCCTGGGCCCGGCGGCGGTCACGGCATCCGCCCTCGACCAGGCCAACGCGGCCCCCATGCACCATCACCACGCCGTACGGGCCGACCACCCGCAGCAGGCGTACATCCCGTCGGACCCGACGCGCCGCCGCGCCACGGCGGCCTGAGAGGCGGCTCCTCAGCCGCCCTTGAAGCGCTGCCACAGCTTGGGATACCGGTCGGCGAGCGCCCCTTCGTCCGCCAGGGCGATCGGCGTCCCCTCGGGCTCCGCCGACGCGGGCGGAATACCCAGATCAGGGGCGACGGTGCCGGTGAGCTGCTCGTACGCCTCGTCGGCCGCGTAGCCCAACTCCTCGCCGTCCCCGTCGATCTCCGGGTCGAAGTCGTCCAGGAGATCGGCGAGCGAGTCCGGGTCGCCGTGCAGGGCGCCCTCGAACACCTCACGGCCCTGGCCGATCAGCCAGCACCGGAAGAAGTCGAAGGCGTCGTCGTCTGCCCCGTCGATCAGCACGCGGGCGGCGCCCCACAGGTCCCAGCGATAGGCCCGGTTGTAGCGGGCCTCGAAATGCCGGGCGAAGTCGAGGACCGAGTCGGGGTCGAGCTGGAGCAACTGCTCGACCAGCAGGTCGGCCTGATCCTCGGGGTCACCCTCGGCGGCCTCACGGGTCGCGTCCACCAGCTTCCAGAACTCCGTCTCGTCCATCACGGGTCCAGCATCGGCCCTGGAACGGAGGGACGCACGTGGAGATACGCGGATTTGAATCCTCCCCTCCCTGAAGGGGAGGGGATTTCTGGCTCAGGCCGCCTCCTGGAGCAGCGCTCCAGGGGGTCTTCTGCCGTCAGCGCCAGCCGGGTTGAGACCAGCCCGGACGAGCATGACGTGTGCGGAGTTCTTGTCCCGTGGGGACACGTTTCCGCACGTGGTGCAGGTGTAGGTGCGCTCACCCAGCGGCAGTGCGTGCTTGGCTCTCGCATCGCAGTGTGCGCAGTCCATCGTGGTGTGCGCGGGGTGGACGAGGCGGATGTCCCGCCCGTGTTTGCGGCCCATCTCGATCAGAGCGGCCTTGGTGGCCCCGATGGCGGCGTCGGCAGCCTTGCGGGCCATGGTGCTCTTGGCGAGGAACTTGGGGCGGAAGTCCTCGACGGCGATGGCGTCGTGGTCGCGGACGACCTTCTTGGCCCACTTGCGGCCGGTGTCCGCACGCTGCCTGGCGACCTTCTTGTGCGCCTTCGCCCGCAGTTTCTTCGCTTCGCGGTAGCCCTTCGATCCGGGCGGGCCCTTCTTCGGTTTACGGCGGGCCATCATCCGGTCGTACCGGGTCAGCTTCTCCTTCGCCTTCTTGCCGTGCCCGGCGTGCGGCAGGTCGTGGGTATCGGAGGTGGTGGTCGCGGTCTCCTTCACGCCCCAGTCGACGCCGAGGACGTGTCCGGTCTCCGGCAGGGGCTGGACCTGGGCGGGCACGACGAACGAGCCGTACCAGTGGCCGAGGCTGTCCTGGTAGACGCGCACTGAGGACGGCTCGGCCGGCAGTTCCCGTGACCACACCACCGCCAGGACGATGCCGCCCGCCAGGTGCAGTCGGCCGGCCTTCAACCGGAAGCCACGTTTGGTGTAGTTGAGGGTCGTCAGCGCCTCGTGCTTCTTCTTGTAGGTGGGCATACCCGCGCGGCGTGCCATGGGCAGGCGCTCTTTGATGTCCTTGTGCGCCTTGGCTCGGGAGCGGCCGACGTCACGGATGACCTGCTGCTGGACAACGGACGAGCCCTCACGCAGCCACGGTGTACGGGCGCGGGCTTCGGTCAGCATCCTGTCGAGCTGAGCCGGACCGCACGTGGCCTTCTGGCCGGTGGCCTTGTTGTGCAGATGCACGGCCCTGGACTTGGCAGCACATTCGTTCCACACCCACCGGCATCGGTCCCACTCCGCCGCCAGAGCGGCGCCAGCAGAACACGACACGCGCAACCGGTAGGTGTAGCGGGCATGCCCCACCTCCGCAGCCGCCCTCACCTGCGCCATCTCGCCCTCTCACGCTCCCCGGCCGGGACACCGTGCCGTCCTGAACCCCCTGAAGGACCATACGTACGACAGCCGCACAAACAGACCCCGATCCCCCAGCCTCACCCCGACCAGCGATCACAGGAACATACGTTCGCGTCGCCTCGATGGGGGGCCAACATCACGACACCCGGATGCGATTCCTCCCCGGCGTGAACGCCAGGGCCTCCTTGAGGGAAAACAGGGGAAAACAGGTGATGGGGTGTACAGGCCCGCGGGCCTCAAGGCGAGGCGGAGTACATCGCCCCCAGCCGCCGCGCGTCCCGCGCGAACCGCGCCCGCAGTTCCGGCGGCGCCAGCACCTCCGCCTCCGGCCCGAGCGCGGACAGCTGCGTATGGGCGACCTCCGCCGACTCCACGGCGAGCGTCACGGTGACCCGGCCCCGCTCGTCGGGCTCGCCGCCGGCCGACAGCGCGTCCCGGGCGGACGCGGGATCGACGGTGTACGGCAGCCTGCGCGCCCCCTCCGCCGAAAGCCGTACGACGACCTCGGCGCACAGGATCGACCGCGCGAACTGCTCCGCCCGCTCCTCCCAGAACGCGGGCAGGTCGAAGCCGGCGTCGCGTGTGAAGCGTTCGCCGGGGCCCCGGCGGCCGGAGATCTGGACGGAGGTGAACCGGTCGACGCGGTACACCCGGAAGGACCCGGGCCCGGGACCCGCGTGTTCCGCCACCCGGGCGCACAGATACCAGACGCCCGCCTTGAGAACGAGCCCGTACGGCTCCAGCTCCCGCTCCACGTCGGTGCCCCCAGGGCCGCCGCGCCGATAGCGGGCCAGGACCGGCCGGTCCTCCCACACCGCCTCCGCGACGGCGGACAGCGACTCGGGAGTCGAAGGCTCGCTGAACCAGGCGGGCGCGTCCAGATGGAAGCGCTGGGCGGCTGTGCGGGGGGCGTCGCCGAGGGAGGGCAGGAGGGCGGCGGACACCTTGAGGCGGGCCGCCGAGGCGGCGTCCTCCAGCCCCATCTCGCGCAGGGCGCCCGGTACTCCGCTCAGGAACAGTGCCTCGGCCTCGCCGCGGGCCAGTCCGGTGAGGCGGGTACGGTATCCGCCGATCAGCCGGTATCCGCCGGCCCGCCCCCGGTCGGCGTACACGGGCACGCCCGCCTCGGACAGGGCCTGCGCGTCCCGGGTGACGGTGCGCTCGGACACCTCCAGCTCCCGGGCCAGCTCGGCGGCGGTCATGGAGGGCCTGGACTGGAGCAGCAGCACCATTTTGATGAGGCGGGCAGCACGCATGGGTTCATGATGCCTGGGGGTGCGGGGAGGGATTCCTCGCCCCCGCCGCCCCTACCCATCCCATCCCGTTCCTGGGGGCTGCGCCCCCAGGCCCCCCACCGGCCCTGAACGGGCCTTGTCCTCAACCGCCGGACGGGCTGGAAGTGCCGGCCGGCACAAAGAGGTCCAACGGTGCCTGGCGAACGGGCCGAGACGGGCGGGCGGGTGGGCAAACCCGCCCCCTACAACCCGTACCGCTCCCGCGCCTCCTTCACCGCCGTCGCCTTGACTTCGCCCCGCCGGGCCAACTGCGCCAGCGCCGCCACGACGATCGACTCCGCGTCGACCCCGAAGTGTCGGCGTGCCGCGGCACGTGTGTCCGACAGGCCGAATCCGTCCGCGCCCAGTGACGAGTAGTCCTGCTCGACCCACTGGGCGATCTGGTCCGGCACCTGACGCATGTAGTCGGACACCGCCAGCACCGGCCCCTCGGCCCCCTGAAGGGCCTGACGGACGTACGGCACCCGCTCCTCGCCCCGCAGCAGCGCCGCGTCGGCGTCGAGGGCGTCGCGCCGCAGCTCCGTCCAGGACGTCGCCGACCAGACATCCGCCGCCACACCCCACTCCTCGGTGAGCAGCCGCTGCGCCTCCAGGGCCCAGTGGATCGCCGTACCGGAGCCGAGCAGCTGGATGCGCGGCGCGTTGGCGACCGGTGAGAGCCCCGCCGACTCCGCCGTGTTGAAGCGGTACAGGCCCTTGACGATGGCCTCGTCGAGCCCTGGGGCCGACGGCTTCGCGGGCTGCGGGATCGGCTCGTTGTAGACGGTCAGGTAGTAGAAGACGTTCGGGTCCTCGCCGGGCGCCGTCTCGCCGTACATGCGGCGCAGACCGTCACGCACGATCACCGCCACCTCGTACGCGAAGGCCGGGTCGTACGACAGCGCGGCCGGGTTCGTCGCGGCGATCACCGGGGAGTGGCCGTCCGCGTGCTGGAGGCCCTCGCCCGTCAGCGTCGTACGGCCGGCCGTCGCGCCGACCAGGAAGCCGCGGCCGAGCTGGTCGCCGAGCTGCCACATCTGGTCGGCTGTGCGCTGCCAGCCGAACATCGAGTAGAAGATGTAGAACGGGATCATCGCTTCGCCGTGCGTCGAGTACGACGTCGACGCGGCGATGAAGTCCGCCATGGAACCGGCCTCGGTGATCCCCTCGTTGAGGATCTGGCCGTCCTTGGCCTCCTTGTAGTACATCAGCTGGTCGCGGTCGACCGGCTCGTACGTCTGGCCCTTGGGGGAGTAGATCCCGAGGGAGGGGAACAGCGACTCCATGCCGAAGGTGCGTGCCTCGTCGGGGACGATCGGCACCCAGCGCCGACCTGTCTCCTTGTCGCGGACCAGGTCCTTGACCAGGCGTACGAAGGCCATCGTCGTCGCCACGTTCTGCGAGCCGGAGCCCTTGTCGAACGAGGTGAACGCCTTCTCCGCCGGAGCGGGGAGAGGGGACAGCGGCTGGGTACGGCGGGCCGGGGCCGGGCCGCCGAGGGCCGCGCGGCGCTCCTGGAGGTAGCGGACCTCGGGGGAGTCGGCGCCCGGGTGGCCGTAGGGAACCACACCGTCGACGAACTGCGCGTCGGAGATGGGGAGTTCGAGCAGATCACGCATCTGCTTGAACTCGTCCACCGTCAGCTTCTTCATCTGGTGGTTGGCGTTCTTCGACGCGAAGCCCTCGCCCAGGGTGAAGCCCTTGACCGTCTGGGCCAGGATGACCGTCGGCGCGCCCTTGAACTCGACCGCCGCCTTGTAGGCCGCGTACACCTTGCGGGACTCGTGACCACCGCGCGAGAGGTGGAAACACTCCAGGATCCTGTCGTCGCTCAGCAGCTTCGCCATCTCGGCGAGCGCCGGGTCCTTGCCGAAGAAGTCGGCGCGGATGTAGGCGGCGTCGCGCGTCTGGTACGTCTGCACCTGGGCGTCCGGAACCTCGCGGAGCCTGCGTACGAGCGCGCCCGTGGTGTCGAGCTGGAACAGCTCGTCCCAGGCCGTACCCCACAGGGTCTTGATCACGTTCCAGCCGGCGCCCCGGAACTGTGCCTCCAGCTCCTGCACGATCTTGAAGTTCGCGCGGACCGGCCCGTCGAGGCGCTGCAGGTTGCAGTTGATGACGAAGGTGAGGTTGTCCAGGCCCTCGCGGGAGGCGAGCGCGAGGGCGGCTGTCGACTCCGGCTCGTCCATCTCGCCGTCGCCGAGGAACGCCCAGACGTGGGACGCGGAGACGTCCTTGATGTTGCGGTTGGTGAGGTACCGGTTGAAGCGTGCCTGGTAGATCGCCGACAGCGGGCCGAGGCCCATCGACACCGTCGGGAACTCCCAGAGCCAGGGCAGCCGGCGCGGGTGCGGGTAGGACGGCAGGCCGTCGCCGCCCGACTCGCGGCGGAAGTTGTCGAGGTGGCCCTCGTTCAGGCGGCCGTCGAGGAAGGCGCGGGCGTAGATGCCGGGGGAGGCGTGGCCCTGGATGTACAGCTGGTCACCGGAACCGTCGCCCTCCTTGCCTCGGAAGAAGTGGTTGAAGCCGGTCTCGTACAGCCAGGCGGCCGAGGCGAAGGTGGCGATGTGGCCGCCCACGCCGTGTTTGCTGCCCCGGCTCACCATGGCCGCCGCGTTCCAGCGGTTCCAGGCGGTGATCCGGTGCTCCATCGCCTCGTCGCCGGCCGCCGAGGGCTCGGCGGCGGTGGGGATGGTGTTGACGTAGTCCGTCTCCAGGAGCTTGGGCAGCGCGATGCCGTTGCCCTCGGCGCGCTCCAGTGTGCGGCGCATCAGATACGCGGCACGGTGCGGCCCGGCCGCCTTGGTGACCGCGTCCAGAGAGGCCTGCCATTCGGCGGTCTCTTCGGGGTCGCGGTCGGGAAGCTGGTCGAGCTCGCTCGGCTGGATGGCCTTGGGGTCGGTCATGTCGCCGCCTTCCTCAGTCGAAGGGGGTTCCCTCGTCGGTAAGGGTTCGGGGGTGCCCTTGGTCTTTGGCAGGACAGGGCTGCGGACCCTTGGCGGTGTCGATTTTGTGGCTCCGCCTCGGGTCCTGTCGGCGACTCTAACTCGCTGATCGATGATCGATCAAAGGGTTGAGAGGCAAAACCTCTTGATCACGAGAAAGTAGGCACGGGGTGCCTTTCAGGCGGGCACGGGGTGCCGTGTTTTTGGCCGTTTTCCCAGGTGAGCGGCTGCGGGCTCGGCTGCCTCAGGGGCGCGGCGCGCAGCCCAGCACATGGGCCTTCACCAGCTCGGCGATCCGTGGATCCCGGCGGCGGAACGCGGCGACCAGCTCCTCGTGCTCCTCCGCGTACGACTGCTGGACCGTCCCCAGCCAGCGGATCGACAGGGCTGTGAACACCTCGATGCCCAGCCCCTCCCAGGTGTGCAGCAGCACCGAGTTCCCGGCCGCGCGCACCATCTCGCGGTGGAACCCCACGGTGTGCCGGACCTGGCCCGTTCCGTCCGACGCTCGGTCGGCCTCGTACAGGGCGGCGACATGCGGTTCGAGGGCCGAGCAGTCGTCCGCCAGCTTCCCGGCCGCCAGCTCCGCCGCGATGGCCTCCAGACCGGCCCGGACGGGATAGCTCTCCTCCAGGTCGGCGGCGGTCAGATTCCGTACGCGTACGCCCTTGTTGGGGGCCGACTCGATCAGCCGCAGCGACTCCAGCTCCCGCAGCGCCTCCCGTACGGGGGTCTGGCTGACCTCCAGCTCGGTCGCGATCCGACGCTCGACGATCCGCTCGCCCGGCTTCCAGCGCCCACTGACGATCCCCTCCACGATGTGCTCGCGGATCTGCTCGCGCAGCGAGTGGACGACGGGCGCGGTCATGAGGGCTCCTTGAGGGAGGGGCTTCGGCCCCAGGGGCATTGACCTATAGACAATACGGCCGCGTCCCTGCCCAGAGGGGTTCCGGGCGTGAGTGCGGCCGAACGTGAGACGAGCGTTACAGACCGGACAGGGCCCACGCCACAGCACGTACGGAGGTCCGGGGGGAGAAAGCGGAGGGGAAACGACGGTGCCCCGTCCGGAGGACTCCGGACGGGGCACCGTCGTACACGTACAAGCCGGGCGGCTGGTTACAGGCCGAGCTCGACCTCGAACTCGCCCGCCTCCAGGATCGCCTTGACGGCCGTCAGGTAACGGGCCGCGTCGGCGCCGTCGACCAGGCGGTGGTCGTAGGACAGGGTCAGGTACGTCATGTCGCGTACGCCGATGACCGTGCCCTCCTCCGTCTCGATGACCGCAGGGCGCTTGACCGTCGCGCCGATGCCCAGGATCGCGACCTGGTTCGGCGGCACGATGATCGTGTCGAAGAGCGCGCCGCGCGAGCCGGTGTTGGAGATGGTGAAGGTCGCGCCGGACAGCTCGTCCGGGGTGATCTTGTTGGCCCTGACCTTGCCCGCGAGTTCGGCCGTCGCCTTGGAGATACCGGCGATGTTGAGGTCGCCCGCGTGCTTGATGACCGGGGTCATCAGGCCCTTCTCGGAGTCCACCGCGATACCGATGCTCTCGGTGTCGAAGTAGGTGATCGTGCCCTCTGCCTCGTTGATCCGGGCGTTGATGACCGGGTAGGCCTTCAGCGCCTGGGCCGCCGCCTTCACGAAGAACGGCATCGGGGAGAGCTTGACGCCCTCGCGCGCCGCGAAGGAGTCCTTCGCCTGCGCGCGGAGCTTCATCAGACGGGTGATGTCGACCTCGACGACCGAGGACAGCTGCGCCTGCTCGCGCAGCGCCTTGACCATGTTGTCGCCGATGACCTTGCGGATGCGGGTCATCTTGACCGTCTGGCCACGCAGCGGCGAGACCTCCAGGACGGGGGTCTTGCGCGCCGTGGAGGCAGCCGGGGCGGCAGCGGCAGCAGCGGGCGCCGGAGCAGCCGCAGCGGCCTTCGCGGCCTCGGCGGCGGCCAGGACGTCCTGCTTGCGGATACGACCGCCGACGCCGGTGCCCTTGACGGTGCCCAGGTCGACGCCGTTCTCGGCGGCGAGCTTGCGCACCAGCGGGGTGACGTAGGCACCGTCGTCACCGGAGGTGGCGGCGGGCGCGGCGGCGGCAGGAGCCGGGGCGACCGGCGCGGGCGCCGGGGGAGCGACCGGAGCCGCGGCCTTGACCGGAGCCGGCGCGGGCGCCGGAGCGGCCGGGGACACGGGGGCCGGGGGCGCGACGGGCGCGGCCGGGGCCACCGGAGCGGGCGCCGGGGCAGCGGCGGCGGGCGCCGGAGCCGGGGCGGCCGGAGCCGGAGCAGCCGCCGGAGCGGCACCTGCGGCGCCGATCACGGCCAGCCTGGCGCCGACCTCGGCCGTCTCGTCCTCGCCGACCACGATCTCCAGGAGTACACCGGAGACGGGCGACGGGATCTCGGTGTCGACCTTGTCGGTCGACACCTCCAGCAGCGGCTCGTCGGCGTCGACGCTGTCGCCGACCGACTTCAGCCAGCGGGTGACGGTGCCCTCGGTGACGCTCTCACCGAGAGCGGGGAGGGTGACGTCGGTGCCACTGGCGCCACCGGCAGGGGCGGCGGGGGCAGCCACGGGAGCCGGGGCGGCGGGGGCGGCCGGCGCCTCGGCCACGGGGGCCGGGGCAGCCGGAGCTGCCGGAGCCGCGACGGGCTCGGCGGCCGGGGCCGGGGCGGCAGCGGGGGCGCCGCTGCCGTCGTCGATGAGGGCCAGCTCGGCGCCGACCTCCACGGTCTCGTCCTCGGCGACCTTGATGGAGGCGAGGATGCCGGAGACGGGCGAGGGGATCTCGGTGTCGACCTTGTCGGTCGACACCTCCAGCAGCGGCTCGTCGGCCTCGACGCGCTCGCCCTCGGCCTTCAGCCAGCGGGTGACAGTGCCCTCGGTGACGCTCTCACCGAGCGCCGGAAGGGTTACGGAAACCGCCATGGTTTCGGTTGCTCCTTACGAATTGCGGAAGTCTGTGTCGTCGTCCGTCGACCGAGGGTCAGTCGTGGGAGTGCAGCGGCTTGCCGGCCAGGGCCAGGTGGGCCTCGCCGAGCGCCTCGCTCTGCGTCGGGTGGGCGTGGATGAGCTGCGCGACCTCGGCCGGCAGCGCCTCCCAGTTGTAGATCAGCTGGGCTTCGCCGACCTGCTCGCCCATGCGGTCGCCGACCATGTGGACGCCGACCACGGCACCGTCCTTGACCTGGACGAGCTTGATCTCGCCCGCGGTCTTGAGGATCTTGCTCTTGCCGTTGCCCGCGAGGTTGTACTTCAGAGCGACGACCTTGTCCGCACCGTAGATCTCCTTGGCCTTGGCCTCGGTGATGCCCACGGAGGCGACCTCGGGGTGGCAGTACGTCACCCGGGGCACGCCGTCGTAGTCGATCGGGACGGCCTTCAGACCGGCCAGACGCTCCGCCACCAGGATGCCCTCGGCGAAGCCGACGTGCGCGAGCTGGAGCGTCGGGACGAGGTCACCGACGGCCGAGATGGTCGGCACGTTCGTCCGCATGTACTCGTCGACCAGGACGTAACCGCGGTCCATCGCGACGCCCTGCTCCTCGTAGCCGAGGCCGGCCGAGACCGGGCCGCGGCCGACGGCGACGAGCAGCACCTCGGCCTCGAACTCCTTGCCGTCGGCGAGGGTGACCTTGACACCGTTCGCGGTGTACTCGGCCTTCGAGAAGAAGGTGCCCAGGTTGAACTTGATGCCGCGCTTGCGGAACGCGCGCTCAAGAAGCTTGGAGGAGTTCTCGTCCTCGAGGGGGGCCAGGTGCTTGAGGCCCTCGATGATCGTGACGTCCGTACCGAAGGACTTCCACGCGGACGCGAACTCGACGCCGATGACACCGCCGCCGAGGACGATGGCCGACTCCGGCACCCGGTCCAGGACGAGGGCGTGGTCCGAGGAGATGATCCGGTTGCCGTCGATCTCCAGGCCCGGCAGCGACTTCGGCACGGAGCCGGTCGCCAGCAGGACGTGGCGGCCCTGGATCCGCTGCCCGTTCACGTCGACGGAGGTGGGGGAGGAGAGTCGCCCCTCACCCTCGATGTAGGTGACCTTGCGGGAGGCGACGAGGCCCTGGAGTCCCTTGTACAGGCCCGAGATGACCTCGTCCTTGTACTTGTGGACCGCCGGGACGTCGATGCCCTCGAAGGTGGCCTTCACGCCGAACTGCTCGCTCTCGCGAGCCTGGTCGGCGATCTCGCCCGCGTGGAGCAGGGCCTTGGTGGGGATGCATCCCCGGTGCAGGCAGGTACCGCCGACCTTGTCCTTCTCGATCAGGGCGACGTCGAGCCCCAGCTGGGCCCCGCGCAGGGCCGCGGCGTAACCGCCACTGCCACCGCCGAGAATCACTAGGTCGAAAACGGTGCTGGCGTCGTTCGCCACGTCACGTCCTCCATGCATTGCGCCGTACGCCGGTCGTCAGTGACCGGGCGGCGGCTGGTGTCCGGCCGCTCTTTCTTCGGCCCTGTGGTGGGGGCCCTATCCTGCCGAGGCCATCTTCGCACTTGTCGGGCGTGGACGAGACGCCGGGTGACTGTGAGAGACGCCCCACCCGACAGGGGCGCGACAAGCCGCACACGACCCGCACTCGCGATACGACGCGCACGACCGACCCGATAGGCCGTGACGGGACCTCGGCACTACCCGCACGCGAGGTCCCGTCACCAGAAGCACCTTCAGCCCAGATCGCCGACGGCGGTCAGCTCGGCCAGCCGCACCAGCGTACGAACCGCGGTCCCGGTACCGCCCTTGGGTGTGTAACCGAAAGGCCCGCCCTCGTTGAACGCGGGCCCCGCGATGTCGAGGTGCGCCCAGGTGATCCCCTCACCCACGAACTCCCGCAGGAACAGACCGGCGACCAGCCCGCCGCCGTACCGCTCACCCATGTTCGCGATGTCGGCCGTGGGGGACTCCATGCCCTTCTTCAGGTGGTCCGGCAGCGGCATCGGCCACGCCGGCTCCCCGACCTCCTCCGCCGCCTCGTGCACCGCGGAGCGGAACGCGTCGTCGTTCGCCATGATCCCGTACGTCCGGTTGCCCAGGGCCAGCATCATCGCGCCGGTCAGCGTCGCCACGTCGACGATCGCGTCCGGCTTCTCCGCCGACGCGGCCCACAGGGCGTCCGCGAGGACGAGACGGCCCTCGGCGTCGGTGTTGAGGACCTCGACGGTCTTGCCGCTGTACATGCGCAGCACGTCACCCGGGCGCGTGGCGGTGCCGGACGGCATGTTCTCGGCGAGCGCCAGCCAGCCGGTGACGTTGACCTGGAGGCCGAGCCGTGCGGCGGCGACGACCGCGGCGAAGACCGCCGCCGCACCGCTCATGTCGCACTTCATCGTCTCGTTGTGCCCGGCGGGCTTGAGCGAGATGCCGCCCGAGTCGTAGGTGATGCCCTTGCCGACGTACGCGAGGTGCTTGCTCGCGGCCTCGTGCGTGTACGTCAGCTTCACCAGCCGGGGCCCGGCGGCGGAGCCGATGCCGACGCCGAGGATGCCGCCGTAGCCGCCCTCCTCCAGCGCCGCCACGTCCAGCACCTCGACCTGGATGCCGTGCTCCTCGGCCGCGGCCTGCGCGACGGCGGCGAAGGCCTCCGGGTTGAGGTCGTTCGGCGGGGTGTTGATCAGGTCGCGGGCGCGGTTGAGTTCCTCGGACACCGCGGTGGCGCGGGCGACGGCCGCCTTGTACGCGGCGTCGCGGGGCTTGCCGCCGAGCAGAGCGACCTCGCCGAGCGCCGCCTTGCCGTTCTTGGCGTCCTTGCCGATCTCCTTGTACGCGTCGAAGGTGTACGCCCCGAGGAGCGCTCCCTCGCCGATGGCGCCGGCGTCGGCGGCATCCTCGATCGGCAGGGCGAAGGCGGCCTTCTTGGCGCCGGCGAGGGTGCGGGCGGCCACACCGGCGGCCCGGCGCAGGGACTCGGCGCCGAAGGTCTCGTCCTTCTCGGGCAGTGCGCCCAGGCCCACGGCCACGACGACGGGTGCCTTGAAGCCGGCCGGGGCGGGCAGCTTGGTCACCTCGCCCTCCGCGCCGGAGGCGCCGAGGGTCCCCAGGACGTCGGCGAGCTTGCTGTCGTACGCCTTGTCCACGGCCTCGGCGCCCGGTGCGACGACCGGTCCCTTGGCGCCCTTGGCGACACCGACGACGATCGCGTCGGCCCGAAGGCCGGGCGCCGCGGCGGTGCTGAGAGTGAGAGCAGTCACGGTGGTGAATTCTCGCTTCCGTCTGAAAACTTCTGTGGCCGAGTGGAATGGGTCGACCAGGCCCGACAAGCGACCCTAAATCCGGCCGTGGGGGAAGGTCCGTACCGGGGGTGGTACACCCGGCACGAGCCTACGCTCGGCGGCCGTGTTCGCTCATTCCTGCGAGCGTTCACCCGGTGGTGGAGTCATGGTCACTTCCCCCCGCAGCAGCCCGACGGCAACCCGAACCTCGCGGGCGACCTCGCCGACAACGGCATCCAGTGGACCGCCTCCGACAACTCCCGTGAGCCGCAGCAGCGTTCGGCGGGCAGCAGCACACTGACCGTGCCCCGCTATCCGATGAACGTGTACTGCAACACGGGTACGAAAGCCGAGATGGCCGACGAGTACGACTGGATCTACGCCTCGGCGGCCGACGGCGGCAGCGGCATCTGCGAGAACAACCCCACGTCCACCTGCCTGGACCAGCCGCTGGACACCGACACCGGCTATCTGTCGTACATCGTCCGGCAGGAGGCGCGCACCGCGCTCGGGCAGGCCATCCCGGGCGACCCGCGTCCGCACTACGCGCACCGTCGAACTGCGCGACCCCTGGTACGAGGCCGTCGCGACGGAAGGAGCCGGCTGGTGAGCGGAAGCGTCTGGATGCCGCCCGGAGCGGGCCCCGGCACGCTCCCGGCCATTCCCCGGCAGCGCACCACCCCCAGCTGGGCGGAGCCCGATCCGATAGACCAACTCGCGGCCCGACTGGACGACTTCATAGCCGCTGCCGTCCACCCGGACGAGATAGCCGCCCTCCTGGAGTCCGACGGACTGTCGGACCACCGGATACGCGAGCGGTACGGCGTCATGAACTCCTTCGCACTCGCCGAGGAGTTGTACGACCGGGTCGAGCGCCGCCATCCCGAACCCGAGGGTCCGGCCCACGACCCCTGGCAGACAGGCCTGTTGGGCTGCCTCCTGAGAGGCGTCGTCTTCGCCCTCCCCGGCCTCGGCCACGTCCTCGGGGCCCCGCTCCTGGCCGGTCCCCGCGAGGGCTTCGGCCTCCCGGCCGGCACCGGCCCGCTCCTCACCGGCGCCCTGGTCGGCTGGACCTGGAACCAGGGCCTGGCCCACCGGGCGTACTCCTGGCTCAGCCTGGGCGACCGCTCGGCGGCTCGACACTCCCTCCTGACCGGCGCTCCCGTCGGGGCACTCCTCGGCTCCCTGGTGGCCCTCTCGGCCATCGGCGCCGCCGGCATCGGCGCGGTCGCCTTCGCCGCAGGCCAGTCCTGCTACCTCGCCGCAGCAACGGCCCTGCTCGTCCTGGGCCGCGAACGCACCCTGCTCGCCGCGCTGTCGCCGATGGCAGCGGGCGCGGTCCTGACGATGATCCGGCCCGTACCGGACGAGGCGAGACTCGCTCTCCTGCTCGGTTCCCTGGCCGTGGTCGTGTTCCTCGCCGTCTTGAAGTGGCGCGGGGAACTGCGCGACAAGCCCCCACTGGGCCGCAGGCGACCAACAACCTCAGGCCCCCGTCTGCCGATTTCTGTCCCGTACGCCCTGTTCGGCCTCGGCAGCGGCGTCCTGGTCCTCTACGCGGCCCTGGGCGGAGCCCCCACAGCCGTAGCGCTCACACTGGGCATGGGCCCCGCCGAACGGCTCCCGCACCGCTTCCGCAGCAACAGCCTTGCCGGACTGCGCTCCACCAGCACGTCAAAGGACTTCTGGCGCACCACAGCAGTCACCCTCATCGAGTGCCTCAGTGCCTCAGTGCCTCAGCGCCCATCTCGCCACCCTCCTCGCCCTCAGCCTCGCCATCTCGGCCCTCTGGCCGCACACTTCAGGCGTGGAAGGCATCGGACTCGTCGGCCTGCTCCTCCTCGGAGTGGTCCTCCGGACGGGCCTGCTCCTGCAGTCCGTCGGAGCCGTCCTCGGCGCGGCAACGGTCTGCTGCGTCGCCGCCCTCGCCCAGCCCCTGGCCCTGGCCCTGGCGACCCACGCGGGCAGCCCGCACTGGGTGGCCCTGACCGTCTACGGGACGGCGGCCGGCGTCCCGGCGGCCCTGGTCGCCGGCCTGCTGGGCCGAGCGACCGCCCACCGCTGAGCAGCAGGATCACCAGTCGAACGGAATGGACAACAACTCCCACATGAGTCCGAGCAGTCTCCTGGTCCCGTACTACGAACACCCGTCCGTCCGCCCCGCCGAATGGGAGGCGATCCTCGCGGCCGCGCCCGGCCTGTACGGGGTGGTCCTGAACCCGGCCAACGGCCCCGGCGACCACCCCGACCCGGCGTTCGCCGACATCGCCGCCCGACTGCGCGCGGCGGGCGTACGAGTCCTCGGGTACGCCGACACCGACTACGCCCGCCGACCGGTCACCGCCGTCATCCGCGACCTGGTCCGCCACCACGACTGGTACGGCGCCGACGGGGCCTTCCTCGACCAGGTCACCTCGGAACCTGACCGGCTCGACCACTACCGGCGACTGGCGTCGGCGGCCTGGGGCGCCGGCCTCCGCACCCTCGCCCTCAACCACGGCGTCCCGCCGCATCCCTCGTACGCCAGGATCGCAGACGTCCTGGTGACCTTCGAGGGCACCTGGGACACGTACCGCACCGAGCCCTCCCATCTCCTGCGCACCCCGGGAACACGCCTGTGCCACCTCGTGTACGGCGTCCCACCGGACACCGACCTCGAAGCGGAGGCCAGAACGCGGGGCGCCACCCTGCACTGCGCGGTGCCCGGCACCGGAGACCATCCCTGGGGAACCCTGCCCCACGCCGTGCCCGTGGACTGAGCGGCCGAGCGGCCGAGTGCTCAGCGCAGTGACAGCACGATCAGCGCAGCCGTCGCCGCCGTTTCCGCGAGGCCGCCGAAGACATCCCCGGTGACCCCGCCGAAGCGGCGCGTGCAGTGCTGCAGGAGCCGTTCTGCGGCGGCACAGCCCACGATGACCGCGCAGGCGGTACGGACGATGTCGAACGCCCCGAAGAAAGCGCCGAAGCCGGCCGCCGCGATCGTCACCAGGACCGCCACCAGCAGCGCCGAGCGCACGGGTACCGTTCCCGCGACCGCCGCCCCCAGTCCCTCGGGCCGGGCGGGCGGTACGCCGGTGCGGGCGGCCAGGGTGAGGGCCAGCCGGGCGGTGGTCGCCGAGACGACGGCGGCGAACGCGCCCCTGGCCCATGAGTCGCCGTACGCCTGCGCGAGCGCGGCCACCTGGGCCAGCAGCACGAACAGGAGGGTGAGCACACCGAACGGGCCGATGTCCGACTGCTTCATGATGCGCAGCGCGTCCTCGGCGGGCTTGCCGCTGCCCAGCCCGTCGGCGGTGTCCGCGAGACCGTCGAGATGCAGCCCCCGGGTGAGGAAGGCGGGCACGGCGGCCGTGGCGACGGCGGCGAGCAGCGCACTGGCGCCCAGGAACAGCAGCAGCAGACCGACCCCGGCGGCGCCCGCACCCACGACCAGACCGGTTACCGGCGCGCACAGCATGCCGCCACGCGCCGCGTCCCGGTCCCAGCGGGTCACCCGCACGGGCAGCACGGTCAGCGTGCCGAAGGCGAACCGGAGCCCGTCGAGGGGGTCGAGGGACGCGAGGGGGTCGGAGGGCCCAGGAGGTTCCGTGGGCGGGGGCGTGGACACCGGCGCAGAGTACCCGGCACGGCGGGGGCGGCCCAGGGCGGGCAGCGAGTGAGCGTCACGAACGGTGCATACCTGGATAAAGTGCACACATGGGTCATTGGCTGGAGCGGAACATCATCGAGCCGGGCAAGCTGCCGCTGCTCCTGGCGCTCACCGCCTTCGTACTGACGTTCCTCATCACCCGGGTCGTCACCCGGATGATCCGCGCGGGCAAGGGGCCGTTCGGCAACGTCAAGGCGGGCGGGATGCACATCCACCACGTCGTCCCCGGCGTCGTCCTGACCGTCGTGGGCGGGTTCGGGGCCGTGGCCAGCGGGCAGCGCGGGTTCGGCGCGGGTCTGTGCGCGGTGCTGTTCGGGATGGGCGCCGGCCTGGTGCTGGACGAGTTCGCGCTGATCCTGCATCTCGACGACGTCTACTGGACCGAGGCCGGCCGGCAGAGCGTCGAGGTGGTGGTGCTGACGGCAGCCCTGGTCGGCCTGGTCCTCCTGGGCTTCCTGCCGTTCGGGGTGAACGACCTCAGCGACGAGGACGTCCAGAACCGGGGTGGGGCCATGCTCAGCGTCGGCGTCAACTTCGTCTTCTCCCTCCTTGCCCTGAGCAAGGGCAAGGCGCGCACAGCGATCTTCGGCGTGATCGTCCCCTTCGTCGCGATCTTCGGCGCAATCCGCCTGGCCCGCCCCGGCTCAGCCTGGGCGAAGCGCTTCTACGGCCGCCGCCCGCGCACCCGGTCCCGCGCCACCCTGCGCGCCTACCGCCACGACCGCCGCTGGGCCGGCCCCCGCCGCCGCATCCAGGACCTGATCGGCGGCAAGCCCGACCCCGCCCCGGCCCGTACCCCCGTGAGCCGGTGACGCGTCGCCGAGACCCCGCACAGGACGAGTACGGCCACGATGGCGGCCAGGTGCTCCTTGCCCGCGAGGTTGTCCTTCAGGATCACCTCCACCACCATCGCGACGACCACCGCACCGGCGCTCATGTACGCCCGGTAGCGCCACCCCAGGAACACGGCGAGGCCCACCACGGCCGCCGACGGGCCGGTGTCCACGACATGCGCGTCCGTGCCGGGCAGCCCCAGGAAGCCCGCCGGGCCCACGGCGATCCCCACGCGCGCGTAGAGCGTGCCGGCGAGGGTGGCGACGTACGCGATGAGGAGGGTGCGCCACCGGCCGAGGCAGATCTCGGCGAGGCCGAAGACGATCAGCAGCTGCGCCAGGGCGCCCCAGACCGGCAGGTCGGGGGCGGGCACGAAGAGGGAGAGCGGCGTGCGCAGAAGGGCGAGGGGGAGAGGGTCCTCGGCGCGGACGGCACCGAGGTCCTGGACCAGCCGGTAGCCCCAGGACTGGTTCTGCGTGAACTGGACGAGCGCGGTCAGGCACACGACACCGAGCGTCATGGGCAGCGCCCGCCACCGCCGCCGGAGCAGGGGTTCACGTACGGCGACGTACAGCCGCCCCCATTCGGCGCGGGCCCAGCGGGCGGCCGTGGTCATCTCCCGAACCTCATCCGTGCGTGCCCGTCCACGTGCTCATCTCTTCGACTCCAGGTGCCTGCGATGCAGCCACTTCGGCAGTCCCGGCGCCTCCAGGAAGCCCTCCGCGCGCGCCGCGGCGATGCCGATGCGCGGCAGGTCCGCGCTCTTCTCGAAGAGCAGGAACCGGGGCTCCCAGATGGGCCGGTACTTCGCGTTGGCGCGGTACAGCGACTCGATCTGCCACCAGCGGGAGAAGAAGCTGAGCAGCGAGCGCCACAGCCTCAGTACCGGCCCCGCGCCGATGCGCCCGCCACGTTCGAAGACGGAGCGGAACATCGCGAAGTTGAGTGAGACCTGAGTGATCCCGATCTCCTGGGCACGCTGGAGAAGTTCGATCACCATGAACTCCATCAGCCCGTTGTCGGAGTCACGGTCGCGCCGCATGAGGTCGAGCGAGAGGCCGTGCGGCCCCCAGGGCACGAAGGAGAGCAACGCTCTCAGCTCTCCCTCCCCATCAGTGCATTCCAGCATCACGCACTGCCCGTCGTCCGGGTCGCCGAGCCGCCCGAGAGCCATGCTGAACCCGCGTTCGGTGGCGCCGTCCCGCCAGTCGTCGGCACGCTGGAGCAGGGACGTCATCCCGTCGGCCGGGATGTCCGCGTGGCGCCGGATGCGCACGGTGTACCCGGCCCGCTTGACCCGGTTGTAGGCCTGCCGGACGGTGCGCATGGCCCGCCCGTCCAGCGTGAACTCGGCAGTCTCGACGATGGCCTCGTCCCCGAGTTCGAGGGCGTCCAGGCCGTGCCGCGCGTACACCGTCCCGGCCTCCTCGCTCGCCCCCATCACGGCGGGGATCCAGCCGTGGGCGCGGGCCTCGGCGAGCCACGGTTCGATGGCGCCGGGCCAGGCCTCCGGGTCGCCGATCGGATCACCGGCGGCCAGGGAGACCCCGCCCAGGGCGCGGTAGGCGACTGCGGCCTTGCCGGTGGGGGACCAGACGACGCTCTTCTCGCGGCGCAGGGCGAAGTAGCCGAGGGAGTCGCGGTCGCCGTTCCGGTCGAGGAGGGCGCGCAGCCGCGCCTCGTCGTCCTCGGTGAGCGGGTCGACGGCACGGCGGGAGCGGAAGGCGGCGTAGAAGACGGCCAGGATCAGCACCGTACTGATGACGTTGATGGTGACGTCGACCCAGTTCGGTGTGGAGATCCCGGCGAAGCCCGTGTCGTCGGCGGCGACGGAGATCAGCCGCATCGTGCCGTAGTTCCAGCGCTCCAGGAACGTCGAACGGTGGCTGTCGTGCGCCTGGTTGGCGACGGTGACCAGAAGCGCGGCGAGGAGCGAGGAGACGAGCAGACCGCCGACCGCGACGGCGGCGGCGAGCCGCGCGTTGGACCGGTCGCCCTTGGCGTAGAACTCGCGCCGCCCGACGGCGAGCGCGGCGACGAAGGCGGCCGTGAGGGCGAGGGAGATCCAGTTCTGCGCGTGTTGCCGGATCTCCGCGAAGAACATGGCGAGCCCGAACAGCAGCAGGAACAGCGTGCTGATCACGATGTTCAGGATCCAGGCGGCCCGTTTGCGGCGCCGCATGGTGATCGCCAGGAACATCGTGAACACACCGGAGGCGAAGCCGGCGGTCAGCAGGTACGGGGTGAAGAAGTTCTCCTCGTTGTGCCGCCGCACGTCGTTCCCGAAAGAGACCCACACCGCGCTGAGGAGATTGACGAAGGTGACGACCCGCAGATACCAGACCGCGAACGCGGCGGCGCGCCGTGAGGCGGTGGTGCTGGCACTTCGCTGAACGTTCGGCGTGAGCCGGGCATCTCCCATGAACAGTGATCATATGGGGCATGTTGAGCTGCATGCCCCATATGTCCATCAATGGTCAGAGAGCCTCGGACTGCTCGGACTGCTCGGACTGCTCGGACTCCTTGGGCTGCTCGGACTCCTCCGACTCCTCCGGCTCCTTCGCGTCCTCCTGCTCGGATGCCTCCGGAGCCTCGGGCAGCTCCGCCGCCAGTGCCGCCGCGGCCTGCACCAGCGAAAGGGCCAGCAGTGCCCCGGCCCCCTCGCCCACGGTCACCCCGTGGTCGAGCAGCGGCTCCAGCGCCATCCGGTCGAGCGCCTTCGCCTGGGCCGGCTCCCCGCTGTTGTGGCCGGCGAGCCACCAGTCCGGCGCCCGGAAGGCGACCCGCTGCCCGACCAGCGCGCACGCGGCCGACACCACGCCGTCCAGGATCACCGGCATCTTGCGCACCGCGCTCTGCAGCAGGAACCCGGTCGTCGCGGCGAGGTCGGCGCCGCCCACCGTCGCCAGCAGCTGCAGCTGGTCCCCGAGCACCGGCCGGGCGCGCCGCAGCGCGTCGCGGACCGCGGCGCACTTGCGCATCCACGCCAGGTCGTCGATCGGCAGCCCGCCGCGCCCCGTGACGACCGACGCGTCGGTCCCGCACAACGCGGCCACCAGCACCGACGCGGCCGTGGTCCCGCCCACGCTCACATCGCCGAGCACCACCAGATCCGTACCGGAGTCGGCCTCCTCGTCGGCCACGGCGACCCCGGCCAGGAAGGCCGCCTCCGCCTCCTCAAGTGTCATCGCGTCCTCGACGTCGATCCGCCCGCTGCCGCGCCGCGTCCGGTGTCCCGCGACCTCGTCGGGCAGCGTGTCCGGCTCGCAGTCCAGCGCCATGTCGACGACACGCACGGGCACCCCGAGCCGCCGCGCGAGCACGGCGACGGGGCTGGAGCCGTCCAGCACGGCCCGCACGGACTGGTCGGCACTGCCGGCGGGACGCGCCGACACACCCAGCCCGGCGACCCCGTGATCCCCCGCGAACAACACGACACGCGGCCGTTCCACCACCCGTACCGGTACCGAGGACTGTGCCGCCGCCAGCCACTCACCCAGGTCGTCGAGGCGTCCGAGTGATCCGGGCGGCACGATCTGGCGCTCCCGCCGCGCCTCCGCGTCGCGGCGCACACCGCCGTCGGGGCGCTCGATCAGATCGGTGAAGTCGTCGAGATTAAGCGAGCTCATTCGCCGAACAGTACCGGCAGCGATCGAACAGGGCGCCGTCACGTTGGAGCCATGTCATTGCACCCGGGATCGCCATCCCCTACGTAACGTTTTGAGACGTAATGTCGCACGGCGCCCCAGCGCACCGCACACCGGTGCACCGCTTCGGTGCACCGCTTCAGCAGGAGCCGCCCATGTCCCCCGCCCCCAAGGCGACCGCCCCGCAGGAGACCGGGACCGACGGGTTCCACGAACCGCGCCGCGAGGACTGCCCCTGGTGCGGATCCAGACGGTTGCGCACCCGCCTGCGCACGTCTGACCTCCGGCGGCGCGGGCCGGGCACGTTCGTCGTCGACGAGTGCCGCGACTGCGCCCACGCCTTCCAGAACCCGCGCCTCACCGCGGAGGGCCTCGCCCTCCACCACCAGGACCTGCCCGACGTCCCGCACCCGGTCGCGCCCCGCCGCCACCGTGCCGCGGCCCGGGCGATGCTCCCCTTCCCGGAACCGGAGAGCTGGCTCGACGTGGGGACGGGCGAAGGAGCCTTCCCGGCGGCGGCGAAGCGCTTTTTCCCGTACACGGCCTTCGACGGCGTGGACACCACCCGCCGCGTCCAGAAGGCCCGCGCATCCGGCCACATCGAGGAGGCCCACCGGGGCCGCCTCACCGACGAGAAGATCGTCAACCGCCTGCACGCCCGCTACGACGTCGTCAGCATGTTCCACCACCTGGAACACACCCCGGACCCCCGCGAGGAACTCCGCGCCGCCCTGCGGGCCCTGCGCCCCGGCGGCCACCTCCTGATCGAAGTCCCGGACCCGCACTGCGCGTTCGGCGCTCTGCTGGGCAAGTGGTGGCCCTGGTACGCCCAGCCCCGCCACCTGCACCTCATGCCGCTGGCCAACCTGGTGGCGGAACTGGAGTCCCAGCACTGCACGATCATCGCGACGGACCGCCGGGCACCCCATGTCCCCTACGACCTGACAGGCGCCCTCACCCTGGCGGTGACCCGGGTGCTTCCGGCCCGCCGCACACCTCTGCTCCGGGCGGCGGTCCCCTTCCTGGCGGTGGCCTCGGTCCTCGACCACGCACTGGCCCCGCTCCTGCGCAGAACCCGCTTCGCGAACACGTACCGGATCATCGCGAGGAGGGGCACTCTCACATAGCTGCGACCGGCCTGCGACCTCCGGCCGACCGGGGCGCCTTTGGGGGCGCGGGGCTGTACTTGATTTGCGGCTACCGCCGCGCTGGCGCGACCAGTCCCACCGGGCCCGCAGCCGAAAGCCGGCCCAGCCCGCGGCAGCGCCCCTCACCCCCGCAGCGGCACCGCCTGCCCGGCCACCACCAACAGCACGTGCTCGCACTCGGCCCCGAACGCCGAGTTCAGCCGCCCCAGCTCGTCCCGGTACCGGCGCCCGGACGCCGTCGCCGGCACGATCCCCGACCCCACCTCGTTGGACACGGCGACCACGGTCCGTCGCGTGGACCGGACCGCCGCCGTCAACTCCCGTACCCGCCTCCGCAACTCCTTCTCCCCGCCCCCCGCCCACTCCGCGTCGTCCCACGCCCCCACCTGGTCCATCGCGTCCGTCAGCCACAGCGACAGACAGTCGATGAGCAGCGGCGCCCCCACGTCCTTCAGCAGCGGTACGAGGTCACAGGTCTCGGTGGTACGCCACGAACCAGGCCGCCGCTCCCGATGCGCGTGCACCCGCGCCGCCCACTCCCCGTCCCCGTTGCGCGTCCCGCCCGTGGCCACGTACAGCACGTCCGGGAACGCCTCCAGCCGCCGCTCCGCCTCCACCGACTTCCCGGACCGCGCCCCGCCCAGCACCAGCGTCCGCCGGGGCACGTCCGGTACGTCCTCGTAGACCCCGACCGTCAACGTCGTACCGTCCGCCACCGCCCGCGCGCCCGCCGCCGCGAGCCGACGCCGCAGCTCGGCACCCGGCGGCACGTCATGGTCCAGATGGACGGCGACCACATCCGTGGCCGGCCCGAGCGCGCCCACCGCCCGCAGCCGGGCCAGGGCGTCAGGCCGCCCGACGACGTCCGCGAGGACCATGTCGTACGAGGGACCGGTCCCGTCGAGCCCGGCCGGCGCCGCGCCCGGGGGCAGATACAGCAGGCGCTGCCCGTCGGGACCGGTCACCGCGTACCCCGTACCCGGCGCGTCCATCGGGACCGCGCGCACCCGGTGCCCGGTCAGCAGCGCCAACTCCCGCCCGTCCGGCACCCGTCCGGGCTGCGGGAGCCCCGCCGGCACCTCGACGGCGGGCCCGTCGTGCGGATGCGACAGCAGCACCTGCCGCACACCGCCCAGCGAGTGCCCGGCGCGCGCCGCCGCCAGTACGGCGCCGGGGGTGAGGTCGAGCAGCAGCGTGCCGTCCACGAGCAGCGCGGTGGCCGCCCGCGCGTGCACACCGAGCGCGCCGCTACAGGCCGCGCACGCACAGTCGGGGCGGGGAAGACCCGCGGGGGCACCGGTACCGAGCAGAGTGAGTTCCACGAACCTGATTTTCGCGTGTCCCCGCAGGTCTTGCGCGTCCGGCTAGGCTCGGGGGCTGGAGCGGATCAAGATCCGGCTCCTGGTCTGCAGCGGTTCATATCTTGGAGGCGTACATGGCGGCATGGACGTGGCGGTTCGAGAAGACCGACGGGGCGGAGGTCCAGCCCGCGGTGGAGCCCGAGGAGTTCACGACGCAGGGGGACGCCGAGTCCTGGATCGGCGAGTACTGGAAGGACCTTCTCGCGGGCGGCGCGGACCAGGTACGGCTGTTCGAGGACACCACACAGATCTACGGCCCGATGAGCCTGAAGGACGCCCAGGAGGCGTAGCGGTGCTGAAGGGGCGCCCCTAAAAGCGCCCCTTCAGGGGCGTCTCAGGGGCGCGGGGAACTGCGCGACCAGCCCCGACGGACCCGCATATGAAGCACCCGGGAATCAGCCCCGCACGCCGCACAAGTGCAACAACGCAGCAACCTGCCGATAGGGATCGGTCCGCCCAGCCCGCTCCTCCACGGCCAGGAGGGCGTCCACCTCGGCCTGAACAACCTCGACGGAGTCGTCCGCCGTGTCCGTGAACACCCGCACCCCGTACCACGCGTGCAGCGGCGCCCCGATGCCCGCGAGCGTGCCGGTGAGGGTGGAGAGCCGGTCCGCGCGCACCTCAAGGCCGAGCCGGTTCGTGTAGGAGTCGGTGTCGAAGGCACCCACCGCACCCGCCCAGTCCCCGGAGAGCCCCGGCCGCATGGCCAGCGCGTCGCCGTTGCGCACCAGCAGCGACAGCAGCCCGCCCGGCGCCAGCATCCGCGCCAGCCCCGCCAGCAGGGCGTCCGGCAGTTCGACGTACATCAGTACGCCATGACAGAGCACGACGTCGAAACTGCCCGGCAGAAAGTGCACCCCGGTGTCGCGGCCGTCGCTCTCCAGGAGCCGGACGCGGTCACGGATGCCCTCGGGCTCGGCGGCCAGCGCCTCCCGGGCCGCGCCGAGCATCCTCGGGTCCTTCTCGACACCGGTGACCTGATGGCCGGCCCGGGCCAGCCGCAGTGCCTGCGTGCCCTGACCCATACCGACGTCGAGCACCCGCAGCCGCTGCCCGACCGGGAACCGCCCGGCTATCTGCTCGTCGAGCTGCCGGGCAACCAGTTCCTGCCGTACGACATTCCGCAGCCCGCCCAGCTTGTCCAGCCAGGCATCCGCCGCGCCCCCGGAGAACGACGTAGTGCTCAGGGCCGCTCTCCGCGCTTGACCTGAGGCTTCGGCAGCCGGAGGCGACGCATCTGAAGAGAACGCATGAGCGCGTAGGCGACCGCGCCCTTCGTCCGCTCGTTCGGATGACGCTCGGCCAGCTGCTTCTTCAGCCGGAACGCGATGAAGACCGAGTCGACGATGATCAGCACGATCACGAAGAGCCACAGCAGCAGCGCGATGCTCTGCAGCGCGCCGACCCGCACCATGCTCAGTACGAGGATGACCACGGCCATCGGCAGGAAGAACTCGGCGACACAGAAGCGCGAGTCCACGAAATCGCGCGCGAAACGGCGCACCGGGCCCTTGTCGCGGGCGGGGAGATAACGCTCGTCCCCGCTGGCGAGCGCCTGGCGCTGACGCTCCATCGCGGCACGGCGCTCGTCACGCTGCCGCTTGACCCCCTCCTTGCGCGTCTTGGGCGTACTGGCCACGCTGCGGCGCTGGGACTGGGCCTCACTCCGCTTGGGAGTGGGCCTGCCCTTCGGGGCCTGCGGGTCACGGGTCTGCTTGGAGTCGGTCACGGCCGCCTTGTCGGCGGGGGCCTTCTCTTCCTTGGCGCGGCTACGGAACACAAAACCCAAGGGTAAGGGGTCTCGGGGCATGGACCCCAGCCGAGTGGGGAACGATCCGGCAACACCGGTCGTCTCTAGAAGACAGACAGAGGTACAGACACAGAGACAGACAGTAGGGGGTCACCTACTCCCTACGCCGGAGTGGGACAGATCGCAGTCGTCCTTGGGGATGAGCGCATCGGGCCCGGAACAGTGCGGTAATAGAGGCAGGGCCCGTACTGTTGGTCCTGTTGCAGGTGCTGGAGCTGGAGTCCGTCAGAAGGGGGCGCGCGAAGCCCATGAGCGGTGTCATGAAGCGTATGGGGATGATCTTCCGCGCGAAGGCGAACAAGGCCCTTGACCGGGCCGAGGACCCGCGCGAAACCCTCGATTACTCGTACCAGAAACAGCTGGAGCTGCTCCAGAAGGTGCGCCGCGGAGTCGCCGACGTGGCGACCAGCCGCAAGCGCCTGGAGCTGCAGCTCGCCCAGCTGAACAAGCAGTCCTCCACGCTGGAGGACCAGGGCCGCAAGGCGCTCGCGCTGGGCCGAGAGGACCTGGCCCGCGAGGCGCTCTCGCGTCGCGCCGCCCTCCAGCAGCAGGTGACGGACCTGGAGACACAGCACCAGACCCTCCAGGGCGAGGAGGAGAAGCTCACCCTCGCGGCGCAGCGCCTCCAGGCCAAGGTCGACGCCTTCCGCACCAAGAAGGAGACGATCAAGGCGACGTACACCGCCGCCCAGGCCCAGACCCGGATCGGCGAGGCGTTCACCGGCATCTCCGAGGAGATGGGCGACGTGGGCCTGGCGATCCAGCGGGCCGAGGACAAGACGGCACAGCTCCAGGCGCGCGCCGGTGCGATCGACGAGCTGCTCGCCTCGGGCGCCCTCGACGACCCCACGGGCATGGCGAAGGACGACATCCAGGCCGAGCTGGACCGGCTCTCCGGTGGTACGGATGTGGAGCTGGAGCTGCAGCGCATGAAGGCGGAGCTGGCCGGCGGTTCGTCGTCGGGGCAGCAGGCCATCGAGGGCGGCAGCGGCCAGCAGCAGCCGAAGGACACTCCGCGCTTCGACAAGCAGTGACCCACAGCGGTCCCAGAGTGGTAGGCCACGCCTGAGGAGGGCGACATGATCGTACGGATCATGGGGGAGGGCCAGGTGAGGCTGGCGGACAGCCACCTCACCGAACTGAACAAGCTGGACGACGTACTCCTGGCGGAAATGGAGCTCGGCGACGGCCCGGGCTTCCGCCGCACCCTCCACCTCCTGCTGGACAGGGTCCGCGATCTCGGCGAGCCCCTGCCGGACGAGGCCCTGGACCCGTCGGACCTCATCCTCCCGTCGCCGGACGCGACGCTGGAGGAGGTCCGGGAGATGCTGGGCGACGACGGCTTGATCCCGGGGTGAGGTTCCGCATCTCAGCCCGTCCGGCGATTGAGGACAAGGCCCGTACAGGGCCGTAGCAGGGGCCTGGGGGTGCAACCCCCAGTAACACCCAGGTGAGCTACTTTGACAAACGTGAACGCCCTCCAGCGAGCCCGATGCCACCTGAAAGCGCACCCCCTCGCGCTGGACGTGGCCCTCGCCGCCGCTGTCCTCCTCTGCATGCTGGGCGCCTCGTTCGTCGACCCGCACGGACAGGAAGACGGCTCCTGGACCGCCCGCACCCCCGACGTCCTCAGCCTTGTCCTCATGGTGCTCGGCGCCGCGGCGCTCGTCCTGCGCCGACGCGCCCCCATGAAGGTGCTCGCGGTCACCGGCGTCGCCTCCCTCGTCGAGTCGGTGATCGCAGACCCCCGTGCCCCCGTCGCGATGTCCGCGGTGATCGCCCTCTACACCGTCGCGTCGACCACCGACCGCCCCACCACCTGGCGCGTCGGCCTCCTCACGATGACCGTCCTCACCGGTTCCGCGATGCTGGCCGGCCCCCTCCCCTGGTACGCGCAGGAGAACCTCGGCATCTTCGCCTGGACCGGCATGGCCGCGACCGCCGGGGACGCCGTACGAAGCCGCCGTGCCTTTGTCGACGCCATAAGAGAGCGCGCCGAGCGAGCCGAACGCACCCGCGAGGAGGAGGCCCGCCGACGCGTGGCCGAGGAGCGGCTGCGCATCGCCCGTGACCTGCACGACGTGGTCGCCCACCACATCGCCCTCGTCAACGTCCAGGCCGGAGTCGCCGCGCACGTCATGGACAAGCGCCCCGACCAGGCCAAGGAGGCCCTCGCCCACGTACGGGAGGCCAGTCGCTCGGCGCTCAACGAGCTGCGCGCGACCGTCGGGCTGCTGCGCCAGTCCGGGGACCCGGAGGCACCCACCGAGCCCGCCCCCGGTCTGCACCGGCTCGACGAGCTGGTCGGCACCTTCCACAACGCCGGACTCCAGGTCGAGGTCGCCCGCGCCGACCAGGACACCACCCTCCCCGCGGCCATCGACCTGGCCGCCTACCGGGTGATCCAGGAAGCCCTGACGAACGTACAGAAGCACGCGGGGACGGAGGCCAAGGCCGAGGTCAGCGTCGTACGGGTGGGGCCGAACATCGAGATCACCGTGCTGGACGACGGGCCGGGGCACGGCGTGGGCCAGGACGGCCCGGAGGAGGGCGGCGGGCACGGCCTGCTCGGGATGCGGGAGCGCGTCACCGCGGTCGGCGGCGGCTGCACCGCCGGTCCCCGATACGGAGGCGGCTTCCGGGTGCATGCGATCCTGCCGGTGCAGAGCAGGCCGCGTCCCGCGGACGGCGCGGGCACCCCCGTACAGAGAACCGCCTGACGGACGACCCTCACAGACCACCGCCCGCCGACGCACCGATTCAACGAGGACCGCCCATGACGATCCGTGTCCTGCTCGCCGACGACCAGGCACTGCTGCGCAGCGCCTTCCGCGTGCTCGTGGACTCGGAGGCCGACATGGAGGTGGTCGGCGAGGCGTCCGACGGGGCGGAGGCGGTGCGGCTCGCGCGGGAGCAGCGCGCCGACGTCGTGCTGATGGACATCAGGATGCCGGGCACCGACGGACTGGCCGCGACCCGGCTGATCAGCGCGGATCCTGGGCTCGCGCATGTACGGGTCGTGATGCTGACGACGTTCGAGGTCGACGAGTACGTGGTGCAGTCGCTGCGCGCGGGCGCGTCCGGGTTCCTCGGCAAGGGGTCCGAGCCCGACGAGCTGCTGAACGCCATCCGGGTCGCCGCCGGGGGCGAGGCGCTGCTGTCGCCGGCCGCCACCAAGGGACTGATCGCCCAGTTCCTCGCGCAGGGCGACGTGCTGGACGACGGCCGTGACCCCGCCCGTGCCGAGCGGCTGGACGCGTTGACCGGGCGGGAGCGCGAGGTGCTGGTGCAGGTCGCCGGCGGGCACTCGAACGACGAGATAGCGGAGCGGCTGGAGGTCAGCCCGTTGACGGTGAAGACGCACGTCAACCGGGCCATGGCCAAGCTGGGCGCCCGGGACAGGGCACAACTCGTCGTCATCGCCTACGAGTCGGGACTGGTACGTCCAAGGGTGGAGTGAGTTCCGCGGGGCGTACTGCGGCCGGAGTAGGGACCGGGTAAGGAAACGGGACCTGGGGTCTAGGGAACAGGGGTGTTCCATGGCCCAGGGTGTAGGAGCGGGCGCTCATCTGTGTGACACGCACATGCAGATGTGTAGGTGTCACACCTGCGTCCTTCCTCCGCTCAGGCCACAGAAGAGAGACGCTCATCCATGTCCTGGCTGTCCAGGTTCAGCCTCGCGCAACGGGCCCTGATAGGGCTGATGTCGATCGTCGCGATCGTCTTCGGGGCGATAGCGATACCGCAGCTCAAGCAACAGCTGCTGCCCACCATCGAGCTCCCGGTGGTGTCCGTCCTGGCGCCTTACCAGGGTGCGTCCCCCGATGTGGTCGAGAAGCAGGTCGTCGAGCCCATCGAGGACAACCTCGAAGGCGTCGACGGCATCACCGGTGTCACCTCCACCGCCAGCGAGGGCAACGCCCTGATCACGGCGTCCTTCGACTACGGCAACGACACCAAGCAGTTGGTCGCCGACGTCCAGCAGGCCGTCAACCGGGCCCGCGTGCTGCTCCCGGACGACGTGGACCCGCAGGTCGTCGCCGGTTCGACGGACGACATTCCGACGGTCGTCCTCGCCGTCACGTCCGACCAGGACCAGCAGGCCCTCGCCGACCGGCTCGACCGCACGGTGGTCCCCGACCTGCGGGCCATCGACGGCGTCGGCCAGGTCACGGTCGACGGCGTACGGGACGTCCAGGTCACCGTCACCCCGGACGACCGGAAGCTGGCGGCGGCGGGCCTCGACTCCACCGCCCTCGCCCAGGCACTGCAGGCGGGCGGCGCCACCGTCCCGGCGGGCTCCTTCGACGAGGCGGGCAGCAACCGTACGGTCCAGGTCGGCGGTGGCTTCACCTCGGTGGAGCAGATCGAGGACCTGATGGTCACGGGCGCGCCCGGTACCCGGACCAGGCCGGTACGCCTCGCCGATGTGGCGGCCGTCAAGCAGGAGTCGGCGAAGGCCGACTCGATCACGCGTACGGACGGCAGGCCGAGCCTCGCCGTCACGGTCACGATGGACAACGACGGCAGCGCGGTGTCCATCTCGGACGCGGTCGAGGCCAAGCTCGCCGACATGCGGGGGGACCTGGGGACCGACGCCACGATCACGGTGGTCAGCGACCAGGGACCGGCGGTGGCGAAGTCCATCAAGGGCCTGACGACGGAGGGCGGCCTCGGCCTGCTCTTCGCGGTGATCGTCATCCTGGTCTTCCTGGCGTCGATCCGCTCGACCCTCGTCACGGCGGTCTCGATCCCGCTCTCGGTGGTCCTGGCCCTGATCGTCCTGTGGACCAGGGACCTGTCCCTGAACATGCTGACGCTGGGCGCGCTGACGATCGCGATCGGCCGGGTCGTCGACGACTCGATCGTGGTCCTGGAGAACATCAAGCGCCATCTCGGCTACGGCGAGGAGCGCCAGGAGGCCATCCTCAAGGCGGTCAGGGAGGTCGCGGGCGCGGTGACGTCCTCGACGCTCACGACGGTCGCGGTGTTCCTGCCGATCGGCCTGGTCGGCGGCATGGTCGGCCAGCTGTTCGGCGCGTTCAGCCTGACGGTGACGGCGGCCCTGCTGGCGTCGCTCCTGGTCTCGCTCACGGTCGTCCCGGTCCTCTCGTACTGGTTCCTGCGCGCCCCGAAGGACACCCCCGAGGACGCCGACGAGGCCCGCAGGCTGGCGGAGGAGAAGGAGGCGAAGAGCAGGCTCCAGCGGGTGTACGTGCCTGTCCTGCGCTTCGCGACCCGGCGCCGTCTGACGAGCGTGGCGATCGCGGCGGTGGTCCTGATCGGCACCTTCGGCATGGCACCGCTCCTGAAGACGAACTTCTTCGACCAGGGTGAGCAGGAAGTCCTGACCGTCAAGCAGCAGTTGAAGCCGGGCACCAGCCTGGCGGCCACGGACGTCCAGGCGAGGAAGGTCGAGCAGCTGCTCGCGGACGTGAAGGGCGTCAGGGACTACCAGGTGACGATCGGTTCGTCCGGTTTCCTGGCGGCCTTCGGCGGCGGCACCGACACCAACCAGGCCTCCTACCAGGTCATGCTGGAGGACTCGGCATCGGCGGACGAGGTCCAGGACAGGATCGAAGAGGGACTGGGGAAGCTCTCCGGCATCGGTACGACCACCATCGCGGCCGGTGACGGCTTCGGCAGCCAGGACCTGAAGGTGGTCGTGAAGGCGGCCGACGCGGACGTCCTGCGCAAGGCGGCGGACGAGGTCCGCGACACGGTGGCGGGCCTGGACGACGTCACCGACGTCACCAGCAACCTGGCGCAGAGCGTGCCGCGCATCTCGGTGCGGGCCAACTCCAAGGCGGCGGCGGCCGGTTACAACCAGCAGACGCTGGGCGCGGCGGTGGCCGAGGCGGTCAAGGGCACGACTGCGGCCAGGGCGACCCTGGACGACACCGAGCGCGACGTCGTCATCAGGTCGGCGAAGCCGGCCGACACGCTGGACGGCCTGAAGGCGCTGCGCTTGGGCGCGGTGAAGCTGGGCGACATCGCGGACGTGCAACTGGTGGACGGTCCGGTGTCGATGACCCGTATCGACGGCCAGCGGGCCGCGACGATCACTGCTCGCCCGACCGGCGACAACACGGGCGCGGTCAGCGCGGACCTCACCTCGAAGCTGGACGCCCTCAAGCTCCCCGCGGGCGCGACGGCGGAGATCGGCGGGGTGTCGTCGGACCAGGACGACGCGTTCAAGAACCTGGCGCTGGCGATGCTGGCGGCGATCGCGATCGTCTTCATGCTCCTGGTGGCGACGTTCCGTTCCCTGGTCCAGCCACTGATCCTGCTGGTGTCGATCCCGTTCGCGGCAACGGGCGCGATCGGCCTGCTGGTCGCCACGGGCACCCCGATGGGCGTCCCGGCGATGATCGGCATGCTGATGCTGATCGGCATCGTGGTGACGAACGCGATCGTTCTGATCGACCTGATCAACCAGTACCGCGGCCAGGGCTACGGCGTGGTCGAAGCGGTGGTCGAAGGCGGCCGGCACCGCCTCCGCCCGATCCTGATGACGGCTCTGGCGACGATCTTCGCCCTGCTCCCGATGGCGTTGGGCGTGACGGGCGAGGGCGGCTTCATCGCCCAGCCGCTGGCAGTGGTCGTCATCGGCGGCCTGATCACGTCAACGGCCCTGACCCTGCTGCTGGTTCCGACGCTGTACGCGGTGGTGGAACTGCGGAAGGAACGGCGGGCGAAGAAGAAGGCGGCGAAGCGCGAGCCGAAGCCGGAGGTGCTGGAGCCGGCGGGTGTCTGACCCGCGTTCGCTGCATGGCTGGTCACGGCCAACTTCACGTCTGCCGCCCACTGGTCCTACGGCGGCCACGAAGGTGTGAGGCGGGATGGCCGCCGTCCACCTGCGCGCCGGAGCCCGCGCCCGAAATGGGCGCGGGCTCCGGCGTCCACCCGCCTACGGCAGCGCCAGCATCCGCTCGAGCGCCAGCTTCGCGAACGCCTCCGTCTCCCGGTCCACCGAGATCTGGTTCACCAGCTTGCCCGCCGCCAGGGACTCCAGGGTCCAGACCAGGTGGGGAAGGTCGATGCGGTTCATCGTCGAGCAGAAGCAGACCGTCTTGTCGAGGAAGACGACCTCCTTGCCCTCGGGCGCGAAACGGTTCGCCAGACGGCGTACCAGGTTCAGCTCGGTCCCGATGGCCCACTTGGAGCCGGCCGGGGCCGCCTCCAGCGCCTTGATGATGTACTCGGTCGAGCCGACGTAGTCCGCCGCCTCCACCACTTCGTGCTTGCACTCGGGGTGAACCAGGACGTTCACACCGGGAATCCGTTCCCGGACGTCGTTCACCGAGTCGACGCTGAAGCGCCCGTGCACGGAGCAGTGGCCCCGCCAGAGGATCATCTTCGCGTTGCGCAGCTGCTCCGTCGTCAGGCCGCCGTTCGGCTTGTGCGGGTTGTAGAGGACGCAGTCGTCCAGCGACATCCCCATGTCCCGTACCGCCGTGTTGCGGCCCAGGTGCTGGTCCGGCAGGAACAGGACCTTCGCTGAACCGGGCTCCCGCTGCTCGAAGGCCCACTCAAGGGCGCGCTCGGCATTCGACGACGTACAGATCGTGCCGCCGTGCTTGCCCGTGAACGCCTTGATGTCCGCTGAGGAGTTCATGTAGGAGACGGGCACGACCTGGTCGGCCACCCCGGCCTCCGTCAGGACGTCCCAGCACTCGGCAACCTGTTCGGCCGTCGCCATGTCCGCCATCGAGCAGCCGGCGGCCAGGTCCGGCAGGACCACCTTCTGGTCGTCGCCGGTCAGGATGTCCGCCGACTCCGCCATGAAGTGCACACCGCAGAACACGATGTACTCCGCCTCCGGACGCGCCGCCGCGTCCCGGGCCAGCTTGAAGGAGTCGCCCGTGACGTCCGCGAACTGGATGACCTCGTCGCGTTGGTAGTGATGGCCCAGGACGAAGACCTTGTCGCCGAGCTTCTCCTTGGCCGCACGGGCACGTGCCACCAGGTCAGGGTCGGAGGGGGAGGGCAGGTCGCCGGGGCACTCCACGCCACGCTCGCTCCGCGGGTCGGCCTCACGGCCGAGGAGCAGCAGGGCGAGGGGCGTCGGCTGTACGTCGAGGTCCTGGGTCTGGGCGGTGGTCACGACACGCACCCTTTCTGTTCTACTGTTCACGCCTTTTCGTCTAATTGACGTTATCTATCGTAACCCCTTCACGTCACTTTGACGAGGTTCATAGCGTCGATGTGACATGAATCCCGGAGCCCGACCGGAGCCCGACCGGAGCCCGTCCACAGGTCGCTGTTCGCGCTTCCGCGCGTGTGCGAGCATGGAGAGGAGAACGGAAAAGTCAGACGGAATCGTCGGACGGAAACGTCAGGCGGAAACAACAGACTCTCGGCCCGGAATGAATCCGCGGCCCCGCCGGTTGCACTCGTCGGCAGAAGTCTCCGTACAACCCGGGAGAGATGTAGATGTCCGTATCGGACGAGACCAGCACCGTCACCGACGGCATCATCCTGTCCGACGCCGCCGCGGCGAAGGTCAAGGCCCTGCTCGACCAGGAAGGCCGCGAGGACCTCGCCCTGCGTGTCGCGGTCCAGCCCGGCGGTTGCTCGGGCCTGCGCTACCAGCTGTTCTTCGACGAGCGTTCCCTCGACGGTGACGTTCTCAAGGACTTCGACGGCGTCAAGGTCGTCACCGACCGTATGAGCGCTCCCTACCTCGGCGGCGCCTCCATCGACTTCGTCGACACCATCGAGAAGCAGGGCTTCACGATCGACAACCCGAACGCGACGGGCTCCTGCGCCTGCGGTGACTCCTTCAGCTAGGCCGTAGGGCCATCAGGCCGTTACGTGAAGGCGGCGCCCCCCTCCAACGGGGCGCCGCCTTCACGTGTACCGGGGGAGCCGAGCAGGGCCCGGCCGGATCGCTTGTCGGCGAAATCACCTGCTGGCGAAGTCGCCTTCGGGGATCGCCTGTCCGTCCGTCCCCACGACCTTCCGGTCACCCAGCGGCTCGTCCAGCCGCACGGTCTTGTACGCCGCCTTGGCGATCATGATGCAGATCTTGCCCTTCTCGGACTTCGAGGTCACCGTCACCGTCACCTCGCCCCCCTCCTCCTTCGCCGACGCCGAGTAGTCGCTGCACACCCCGGCCCAGAAGCCCACGGTCAGCTCCCTGCCGTCGCCGGAGACCGTGTAGCCCTCGATCTTCGTGCCGCGCGTCGTCGTCCCGGACGTCGGCTGGTCGCCCGGCGCGGTCGGAGTCGCCGTCGGGGACGGCTCCGCGCTTGTCGTGGCCCCGGCCAGATACCGGGGGTCGATCGCCGGATACGTCACCGTGTGGCCCTCGGCGGCACCCTGCGCCCGTACCTCGAACAGCCACGACGGCACCAGCGCCGGCCGCCCCGACACGGAGTGCGAGGCCAGACCGAACACCGCCTTGTCGACGGTGAGCGTCTCCTTCCGCGCCGTCGTCGCAGTCCCGCACGGCGCCTCCAGGCGGTCCTTCAGCGGTACGGGGCTCGCGCAGCCCCCGATGCCCATCCGGTGCTCGGGAGACGCCACCGCCCCCGGCTCGTTGAGCAGGGCCAGCGTCGCCTTGGCGCCGAGCACCGGGTACGTGTCGCTCTTCACCGGCGTCGCCAACTGGCCGCTGCCGCTCACCACTTCGCCCTGCGCGCTGACCTGGAGGCCGGTCGTCCAGCCGTAGGTGGGCAGCCCGCCGACCACCGGATCGGCGTTCACCACCCGCTGGGTGCCCATGACCTGGCTCGCGTCCAGCTTCGCGTCGTCCTGGCCGACCGCCTTCAGGACTGGCGCCACGGCCTTCTTCGCCACCGCCTCGCTCACCGGATCGACGCCCGTCCCCTCGGCGGAGGTGCCGGATTTCTGCGCGCACACGGTCGTGCTCCTGCAGTTGTCGGGACCGCCGAGAAGGTACCGGCTGAAGGACCAGGTCCCCGGCGCCTGCTTGTTCACCCGCAGGAACGGGCCCGTCCCGTCCTTCGCCGTGCCGACCAGCCAGCTGTCGGCCTCCGTCACCGGCTTCCCCTCGACACCGAGCGCCCCGGCCAGCCGGGTCACCTCGGCGGCCGTGATCGTTTCCGCGCCGTTCTTCGCCGTCGTGTACACCGGCGCCGAGGCGGGCCCGGCGGGCAGCGCGCCGTCCGCCCGGTAGGTCACGCCGTTGGGGTCGGGCTCACCGGGCGCGATACCGCTCGTACCGCCTGTGCCCCCCGTGTCACCCGTACCGCCCCCGGTGTAGCCGTCGAGGGCCAGCGGCGGGGGAGTGGTGCCGTCGCCGCCCGGCGCCGACGTGTCCGTACGGTCGTCGTCGTTCGAGCCGCCGGCCAGTCCGGCGGTGAGGTACGCCCCGCCACCCCCGACGAGCAGGACCGCGGCGGCGACCGAGGCGACGAGCACCGGGGACCGGCGCCGGGACGGGCGCTCCGCGTCGCTCTCCGCCTGCGCGGCCTCGGTGGTGCCGTCCGCTTCCGCCCCGGAGGCGGCATCGGTATCGGCGTCGTCGTGATCGGGTCGCTCGGTGTTCACCGCATCGCTCCTTCGGCTCCCAGCTGTCCCGGCTGTCCCGACCGACCGGTCCTGTCACCGACAGGCACCGACGGGTCGTACACCGCGTCCTCTTTACGGGGGACAGCGATGGGACGCAACGGGGGAGCGCGCGGTTCCCGTCGAGCGCTGCCCGACGGGGTGCCGACCGTCGCGGCCCGGCTAGTCGCCGTACTCGGACATCGCGTCCACGAGCCGTGCCGAGGCGGGCGGGACGGTCACGCCGTGGATCCGGGACGGGGAGACGGGCACGGCCGTGATCCGTTCCGGGGCCGCCCAGTGCGGGGTCATCCGGGCGCAGTCGCCGCGCAGGGAGGCCAGATCCCCTTCGAGGTCGTGCGTCGCGGCACCCGGTCCCGAGTGCATCTGCTGGACCTGAAGGGCCTGGTGAACCTTGAAGTTCGTCATAGCGGAACCGTATGCACCGGATACCCGGCCGAGAAAGATCTACTATCGGGTAGTTTTGCCGCTACAGCGAGCACGGGTCGACCGGGTAGCGTGAACTGTCAATCCCCCTCCCCTCGCAGGAGAGTGTCCCCGTCGTGCGTATCGCAGTCACCGGCTCCATCGCCACCGACCACCTCATGACCTTCCCCGGCCGTTTCGCCGACCAACTCGTAGCGGATCAGCTGCACACGGTCTCGCTCTCGTTCCTGGTCGACAACCTCGACGTACGCCGGGGTGGCGTGGGCGCGAACATCGCCTTCGGCATGGGCCAGCTCGGCACCAGGCCGATCCTGGTCGGGGCCGCCGGCGCCGACTTCGACGAGTACCGCGCCTGGCTGGAACGCCACGGCGTGGACACCGAGTCGGTGCGTATCTCCGAGACGCTGCACACCGCGCGTTTCGTGTGCACCAACGACGCCGACCACAACCAGATCGGCTCCTTCTACACCGGCGCCATGAGCGAGGCCCGGCTGATCGAGCTGAAGACCGTCGCCGACCGCGTCGGCGGCCTCGACCTGGTCTCGATCGGCGCGGACGACCCGGAGGCGATGCTCCGCCACACCGAGGAGTGCCGCACCCGGTCCATCCCGTTCGCCGCCGACTTCTCCCAGCAGATCGCCCGCATGGGCGGCGACGACATCAAGGTCCTGCTGGAGGGCGCCGCCTACCTCTTCTCGAACGAGTACGAGAAGGGCCTCATCGAGTCGAAGACCGGCTGGTCCGACGCCGAGATCCTCACCAGGGTCGGCACCCGCGTGACCACCCTCGGCGCCAGGGGCGTACGCATCGAGCGCGCCGGCGAGGAACCGATCGAGGTCGGCTGCCCGGACGAGGAGGCCAAGGTCGAGCCCACGGGCGTCGGCGACGCCTTCCGCGCGGGGTTCCTGTCGGGCCTGGCGTGGGGCGTCTCCCTGGAGCGGGCCGCGCAGGTCGGCTGCATGCTCGCCACGCTGGTCATCGAGACGGTGGGCACCCAGGAGTACCAGCTCCAGCGCGCCCACTTCATGGACCGTTTCCGCAAGGCGTACGGGGACGAGGCTGCGGGCGAGGTTCAGGGGCATCTGGGCTGAGTGCGGAGTGTCGTCTGCGGGCGCGTGGGGGCTGGTCGCGCTCACGCGGCGGCAGCCGCAAATCGATACAGCCCCGCGCCCCTAAAAGCAGTCGGTCAGCTCAACCGGCGGATCAGGTATGCCGTTCCCTTTTCCGCCGGTTGCTCGCCCATGTACTCCTGGGCCCGCATCTCGCACCACGCGGGAATGTCCAGGCGGGCCGCCTCGTCGTCCGAGAGGACGCGGATGGTGCCGCCCACCTGGACATCGCCGATGACCTTTGCCAGCTCGATCACCGGGACCGGGCACCGCTTGCCGAGCGCGTTCACGACGAGCGCGTCCTTCTCCCGGACCGTCACCGGAGCCGGCGCGCCCAGCTTCTCCCGTACGGTCGCCACCGCGCCCGGCAGCACGGAGAGGAACCGGTCGACCTCCTCGGCCGGGGTCCCGACCGGCAACGACACCCGCACGTTTCCCTCGCTCAGCACCCCCATCGCCCTCAGCACATGGCTCGGCGTCAACGTGCTGCTCGTGCAGGACGAGCCGGAGGAGACGGAGAAACCGGCGCGGTCCAGCTCGTGCAGAAGTGTCTCCCCGTCGACATAGAGACAGGAGAAGGTGACGACACCGGGCAGCCGCCGCACCGGATCGCCGACCACCTCCACGTCCGTCACCAGCTGCGGCACCCGCACCCGGATCCGCTCCGTCAGCTCCCGCAGCCGTACCGCCTCCTGGGCCGCCTCGGCCCGTACCGCGCGCAACGAGGCCGCCGCCGCGACGATCGCCGGAAGGTTCTCGAACCCGGCCGCCCGCCCCGACTCCCGCTCGTCCACGGGCCCCTGAACCGCGAACCGCACCCCCTTGCGCACGGCGAGCAGTCCGACGCCCGAAGGCCCACCCCATTTATGGGCACTGGCGGCCAACAGCGACCAGGACCCCGGAACCGCCGCCCACCCCAGCGACTGCGCCGCGTCCACGAACAACGGCACCCCGGCCGCCCGGCACACCTCGGCCACCTCGGCCACCGGCTGCTCGGTCCCCACCTCGTGGTTGGCCGACTGAAGACACGCCAGCGCCGTGTCGGCCCGTACGGCGGCCTCGTACGCCTCGACGGCCACGGCACCGGCGCGATCCACCGCGGCCGTCGTCACCGCACCGCCCGCCGCCTCCCATTCCTCCGCCGAATGGAGCACCGACGAGTGTTCGACCGCTGACACGATCAGGTGACGTCCGACGCGACGACGACCCGCGAGAGCGCCCGCGACACCGGTGTGCACGGCCCGCGTACCCGACGAAGTGAAGGTCAGCTCATCAGGACGGCACCCCACCGCCTCGGCGGCGGCCTCCCGAGCGGCGTCCAGCAACATCCGGGCCCGCCGCCCCTCCCTGTACAGACGTGCGGGATCCGCCCACCCCTCGTCGAGGGACGCCAACAGGGCCTGCCGGGCAACGGGATGGAGGGGGGTCGAGGAGGCGGCATCGAAGTAGGACACGAACCAACGCTAAGTCCTCGACAAGGGGAAGCGGCCCCACCCGAAGGGGCGCGGGGAACTGCGCGACAAGCCACGACGCACCCGCACCCGCCGAACCACAGACCCTCCCACCCCGCCAGGCACCCCGATCTCCCGTCAGAAAGCAGCCCCAGCCGGGCATCCCACCCCGTTAGGGGTGACCCCCGGCGCGTTGGGGACCCTCCCCGCGCGACCCCAAATTGCGTCCAGTAGGGTTTGGTCCGCATAAACATCCAAACCCCTGCCCGACGCAGGGCGGCGACCGACCCCGAGAAGGCAGGCCGCAGCCGATCCGCGCGGGCGAGACTCTCGGGAAGGCGCTACGTGAGTCCCAACGGCTCCGACCTCCCCCACGCCCTGGGGGGCGCGGGCGGTACCCCCACGCCGCGGCGCCCGTTGCGGCGGAAGCTGCTGCAGGCATTGACTGCGGGCCTGGTCCTGGCGACCGCGACCGGTTGCACATACAAGGACTTCCCCCGCCTTGGTATGCCCACCCCGACCACGGAAGAGGCTCCGCGGATCCTCTCCCTGTGGCAGGGATCCTGGGCAGCCGCGCTCGCCACCGGCGTGCTGGTCTGGGGCCTGATCCTGTGGAGCGCCATGTTCCACCGGCGCAGCCGCACCAAGGTCGAAGTACCTCCGCAGACCCGGTACAACATGCCCATCGAGGCGCTGTACACCGTGGTTCCGCTGATCATCGTCTCGGTGCTCTTCTACTTCACGGCACGTGACGAGTCGAAGCTCCTCGACACCTCCAAGAAGCCCGACCTGACGGTCAACGTCGTGGGCTTCCAGTGGAGCTGGGGCTTCAACTACATCGAGAACGTCGAGGGTTCCACCGGCGACGCGAACACCGACGAGAACCTGGCCGCCATTCCGGACCGGTTCAAGAAGGACTTCCCGGCCAACGCCGGCGGTGTCTACGACGTCGGCACTCCCGGTACGAAGAACCCGCAGACCGGCAACCCCGGCCCGACCCTCTGGCTGCCCAAGGGCAAGACGGTCCGCTTCGTCCTCACCTCGCGTGACGTCATCCACTCCTTCTGGGTGGTGCCGTTCCTGATGAAGCAGGACGTCATCCCGGGCCACACCAACGCCTTCCAGGTGACCCCCAACAAGGAGGGCACCTTCCTCGGCAAGTGTGCGGAGCTCTGCGGCGTCGACCACTCCCGGATGCTGTTCAACGTGAAGGTCGTCTCCCCCGAGCGCTACGAGCAGCACCTCAAGGACCTCGCCAAGAAGGGGCAGACCGGTTACATTCCCGCCGGCATCGCGCAGACGAGCCACGAGAAGAACCGGGAGACGACGAACCTGTGAGCATCACCAACGAACCCCAGGGTGCCGTCGCAGCTGAGGACTCGTACGAGAACGAGCTGCCGGTACGGCGCAAGCAGCCCGGCAACGTGGTCATCAAGTGGCTGACGACCACTGACCACAAGACGATCGGCACGCTGTATCTGGTGACGTCGTTCGCGTTCTTCTGCATCGGTGGCGTGATGGCGCTGTTCATGCGCGCCGAGCTGGCCCGGCCGGGTCTGCAGATCATGTCGAACGAGCAGTTCAACCAGGCGTTCACGATGCACGGCACGATCATGCTGCTGATGTTCGCGACGCCGCTGTTCGCCGGTTTCACCAACTGGATCATGCCGCTGCAGATCGGCGCCCCCGACGTCGCGTTCCCGCGGCTGAACATGTTCGCCTACTGGCTGTACCTGTTCGGCTCGACGATCGCGGTCGGCGGCTTCCTCACCCCCTCCGGTGCTGCCGACTTCGGCTGGTTCGCCTACTCCCCGCTCTCCGACGCCGTCCGCTCCCCGGGCATCGGCGCCGACCTGTGGATCATGGGCCTGGCCTTCTCCGGCTTCGGCACCATCCTCGGCGCGGTCAACTTCATCACCACCATCATCTGCATGCGCGCACCCGGCATGACCATGTTCCGCATGCCGATCTTCGTGTGGAACGTGCTGCTGACCGCGGTCCTCGTCCTGCTCGCCTTCCCCGTTCTCGCCGCCGCGCTCTTCGCGCTGGAGGCGGATCGGAAATTCGGCGCACACATCTTCGATGCCGCCAACGGTGGTGCCCTGTTGTGGCAGCACCTGTTCTGGTTCTTCGGGCATCCGGAGGTGTACATCATCGCGCTGCCGTTCTTCGGCATCATCAGCGAGGTCATCCCGGTCTTCTCCCGCAAGCCGATGTTCGGCTACATGGGCCTGATCGGCGCGACCATCGCCATCGCCGGCCTGTCCGTGACGGTGTGGGCCCACCACATGTACGTCACCGGCGGAGTCCTCCTGCCGTTCTTCTCCTTCATGACGTTCCTCATCGCCGTACCAACAGGCGTGAAGTTCTTCAACTGGATCGGAACCATGTGGAAGGGGTCCCTGTCGTTCGAGACCCCGATGCTCTGGGCCACCGGCTTCCTGATCACCTTCACCTTCGGCGGCCTGACCGGTGTCATCCTGGCCTCGCCGCCGATGGACTTCCACGTCTCGGACTCCTACTTCGTGGTGGCGCACTTCCACTACGTCGTCTTCGGGACGGTCGTGTTCGCGATGTTCTCCGGCTTCCACTTCTGGTGGCCGAAGATGACCGGCAAGATGCTCGACGAACGCCTCGGCAAGATCACGTTCTGGACCCTGTTCATCGGCTTCCACGGCACCTTCCTCGTCCAGCACTGGCTGGGCGCCGAGGGCATGCCGCGCCGGTACGCGGACTATCTCGCGGCGGACGGTTTCACCGCGCTGAACACGATCTCGACGATCAGCTCGTTCCTGCTCGGTCTCTCCGTGCTCCCGTTCCTCTACAACGTGTGGAAGACCGCGAAGTACGGCAAGAAGGTCGAGGTCGACGACCCGTGGGGCTACGGCCGTTCGCTGGAGTGGGCCACCTCGTGCCCGCCCCCGCGGCACAACTTCCTCACCCTGCCGCGGATCCGCAGCGAATCCCCGGCCTTCGACCTGCACCACCCTGAGATCGCGGCGCTCGACCAGCTGGAGAACGCCGGGCACGGCGAGAAGGCTCTCGCGGGCAGCAAGGAGGCGGGCAAGTGAAGGTCCAGGGCAAGATGTTCATCTGGCTCGCCGTCTTCGTCCTCGCCATGGCGATCGTCTACGGCGTGTGGTCGAAGGAGCCGGCGGGCACCACGGCGCTCTTCCTGGCCTTCGGCCTGTGCATCATGGTCGGCTACTACCTGGCCTTCACGGCCCGGCGGGTCGACGTGGGCGCCCAGGACAACAAGGAAGCGGATGTCGCGGACGACGCCGGCGAGGTCGGGTTCTTCAGCCCGCACAGCTGGCAGCCGCTCTCACTGGGCATCGGCGGCGCGCTTCTGTTCCTGAGCGTCGCGATCGGCTGGTGGCTGGCGTACTTCGCGGCCCCGATCCTTCTGATCGGCCTGTGGGGCTGGGTCTTCGAGTACTACCGCGGTGAGAACCGCACCCAGTAACACGCTCAGTGCTCAGAGGAGCCCGGACACTCCGTCAGGAGAGTCCGGGCTCCCTCTTTTGCCACACCCTCGTTCCCTCGCACGGATCACCCGACGCGCCGAGGCCGCCGCACGTTCTTAGCGTGAGGGCATGAGGCACTCACCGCGTAACCGTACGGTCGTCAGCTGCACCCTCCTGGTGGCCGCCCTGGGCGCGTCCACCAGCGCCTGCGGCTCCGGCGGCCATCCCCTCTCGGCGAAGCCGTACGACGCGGCTGAGCAGATCTCCTTCGGCGGCTCGGTCGGCGACGGCAAGAAGGCCGACCCGGACAAACCGCTGGAGATCACCTCCGACGACTCCGACGACCGCATCACGGACGTCACGGCCGTCGACGCCACCGGACGCTACGTGGCCGGCGAACTCTCCGCCGACGGCAGCCGCTGGCACAGCACCTCCCCCCTGGCCGCAGGCGCCCGTTACACGGTCCGGGTGAGCACGGAGGACGAGGACGGCGCCCCCGGCCGCGAGACGCGCACCTTCGACACCAGCAGGCCGACCACCAAGAAGCGGCTGAACGTCACCTTCGGCCCGAAGGCGGGCACCTACGGCGTGGGGCAGCCGGTGACGGCCGAACTCAGCGAACCCGTACGGGGAAAGGCGCAGCGCGCGATAGTCGAGCGCGCCCTCAAGGTGGACTCGACCCCCACCACCGAGGGCGCGTGGCACTGGGTGGACGACAAGCAACTCCACTTCCGGCCCAAGGAGTACTGGCCCGCCCGGGCCACCGTCCACGTGCGCAGCAACCTGCCCGGCATCAAGGTCGCCGACCGGCTCTGGGGCGGCAGGGCCAAGCCCCTGACCTTCACCACCGGCGACCGGGTCATAGCCGTCACGGACGCGTCGTCCCACGAGATGACCGTCTACAAGAACGACAAGGTGATCAACACCATCCCCGTCACCACGGGCAAGCCCGGCTTCGAGACCCGCAACGGCGTCAAGGTCGTACTCGGCAAGGAGTACTTCGTACGCATGCGCGGCACCAGCATCGGCATAGCCGAGGGCAGTGCCGACTCGTACGACCTGCCGGTCTACTACGCCACCCGGGTGACCTGGAGCGGCGAGTACGTCCACGCCGCCCCGTGGTCCGTGGGCTCCCAGGGTTCCGCCAACGTCAGCCACGGCTGCACCGGCATGAGCACCGGCAACGCCGAGTGGTTCTTCGACAACGTCCGGGAAGGCGACGTCGTCAAGGTCGTCAACTCCGACGGCAACACGATGGAGACCTTCGGCAACGGGTTCGGCGACTGGAACCTGGACTGGAAGAAGTGGCAGGGCGGAAGCGCCCTCACAACCACTTCTCCAGAGGGCTCAATTCCGGCCAACCAGGTACGCCTGACCCCGGAGAGCATCTGACCGGTCGAACCGGGCCCCTAGGCGCTCAAGGCCTTCTTGACCCGCAGCAAAGAAGCCAACGCCGACGCGAACTCCACCGGATCCACCGGCAGGGTGACCGCCGCCTCGGCCCGGCTCCACGTCGCCAGCCACGCGTCCTGCGGTCGCCCGATCAGCAACAGCACCGGCGGACACTCGAAAACCTCGTCCTTGATCTGCCGGCACAGCCCCATGCCCCCCATGGGCACGGCCTCCCCGTCCAGCACACAGACGTCGATCCCGCCCTTGTCCAGCTCCTTCAGGACAGCGGCGGGCGTCGCACATTCGAGGAACTCGACAACGGGAACGTCGGGAGCGGGTCGCCGACCCGTCGCCAACCGCACCTGCTCGCGGGTGTTGGAGTCATCGCTGTAGACCAGCACCGTGGCGGTCGGCTGCATTGTTCCCTCCGAGACATCAGCGTCGTACGGACAGACGGACCGGGTCCGTTGGGCCGGATGCTACTCCCTCGAACCCCCTGTCAGAACCCCGCTCGGACAGTCGTCCGATGGGCCATACGGGCTGGACACACCCCGCAGACACCCCGAACGGCACCCCCCGGCGTGAGGGCGGGATAAGCGACCGACATAATGTCGGTCGTGGCGACAGCAACGACAGTAGAAACCGGGCACGCGCACCCGTCGGTCAACCGGCCGAACCTCACCAGCGTCGGAACCATCATCTGGCTGAGTTCCGAGCTGATGTTCTTCGCGGCCCTCTTCGCGATGTACTTCACCCTGCGATCGGTGACCGGTCCGGATCACTGGAAGGAGATGGCGTCAAGCCTCAACTTCCCGTTCTCCGCGGCCAACACCACGATCCTGGTGCTCTCTTCCCTCACCTGCCAGCTCGGCGTGTTCGCCGCCGAGCGCGGTGACGTGAAGAAGCTCCGGATGTGGTTCATCGTCACCTTCGTCATGGGTGCGATCTTCATCGGCGGTCAGGTCTTCGAGTACACCGAGCTGGTCAAGAAGGACGGGCTCTCGCTCTCCTCCGACCCGTACGGCTCGGTGTTCTACCTGACCACCGGCTTCCACGGCATGCACGTGACGGGCGGTCTCATCGCGTTCCTGTTCGTCCTCGGCAGGACGTACGCGGCGCGAAGGTTCACCCATGAGCAGGCGACAGCCGCGATCGTCGTGTCCTACTACTGGCACTTCGTCGACGTCGTCTGGATCGGGCTCTTCGCCACGATCTACATGATCAAGTAGCCGGGCCCGCCCGATCCTCACATCGGGTCCGCCCGACACCTCCAGAAGACTCGACGCTGAAGATCCTGACACCGGGGTAATCCGTGAAAAAGCTCTCCGCACGACGACGCCATCCGATGGCGGCGGTCGTCGTCCTACTCATCGCGCTGGCGGCCATCGGGGGGCTGTACTCCGCTGTCGCGCCTACGGGCCAGGCGAAGGCCGATGAAACCGCCCAGTCCCTCACCATCACGGAGGGGCAGAGGCTCTACTCCGTGGGCTGCGCCAGCTGCCACGGCACCGGCGGTCAGGGGTCCTCCGACGGTCCGAGCCTGGTGGGCGTCGGCGCCGCGGCGGTCGACTTCCAGGTGGCGACCGGCCGCATGCCGGCCGCGACCTCGCAGGGCGCGCAGATCCCGAAGAAGAAGAACATCTACTCGCAGGCGCAGATCGACCAGCTCGCGACGTACATCGCGTCGCTGGGCACCGGTCCGTCCGTGCCCACCGAGGAGCAGTACGGCCCCGACGGCGCGGACATCGCCAAGGGTGGCGAGCTCTTCCGCACCAACTGCGCCCAGTGCCACAACTTCACCGGCAAGGGCGGTGCGCTCACGCACGGCAAGTTCGCCCCGGACCTTGAAGGTGTCGCCCCGAAGCACATCTACGAGGCCATGCAGACCGGCCCGCAGAACATGCCGTCCTTCCCCGACACGACGCTGTCGGAGAAGAACAAGAAGGACATCATCGCGTACCTCGACGCGGTCAACGGCGAGGACACCGTGGAGCCCGGCGGCCTCGGCCTGGGCGGTCTCGGACCGGTCAGTGAAGGCCTGTTCGCCTGGATCTTCGGCCTCGGAGCGCTCATCGCGGTCGCCGTTTGGGTCGCCGCTCGGACCGCAAAGGCCAAGAAGTCATGAGTAGCCAAGACATTCCAGAAGAGAACCTGCCCGCTGCGCAGGCCGCATCGCACAACGAGCACGGTGCCGTGGGCGTCGCGGACGAGAAGAACCCGTTCGCGGACCCGGGGCTGCCGCCCCACGAACACCGTGTCCAGGACATCGACGAGCGGGCCGCCAAGCGGTCCGAGCGCGCGGTCGCCTTCCTGTTCACGCTGTCGATGGTGGCCACCGTCGCCTTCATCGCCTCGTACGTGGGCATCCCGCACGACAAGGCGATCTTCGTCTTCCCGATCGGGCACATCAACGCGCTGAACTTCGCGTTGGGCCTGTCCCTCGGGGTGGCGCTCTTCACGATCGGCGCGGGCGCGGTCCACTGGGCCCGCACCCTGATGTCCGACGAGGAGCTCGTCGACGAGCGGCACGCGATCTCCGCGCCGCCCGAGGTCAAGGCGAAGGTCCTGGCCGACTTCAAGCAGGGCGCCAAGGAGTCCGCGATCGGCCGGCGCAAGCTGGTCCGCAACACGATGTTCGGCGCGCTGGCCCTGTTCCCGCTCTCCGGCGTCATGCTGCTGCGCGACCTCGGCACGCTGCCCGGGACGAAGCTGCGCCACACCCTGTGGTCCAAGGGCAAGCTGCTCGTCAACATGAACACGAACGAGCCGCTGCGCCCCTCGGACGTCGCGGTCGGGTCACTCACCTTCGCCAAGCCCGAGGGCCTGGAGGAGGACGACCACGAGTTCCAGACCGAGATCGCCAAGGCCGCCCTGATGATCGTCCGCATCCAGCCGGACAACATCAAGGACAAGCGCGAGCTCGAGTGGTCCCACGAGGGCATCGTGGCGTACTCGAAGATCTGCACCCACGTCGGTTGCCCGATCTCCCTGTACGAGCAGCAGACGCACCACGTGCTCTGCCCCTGCCACCAGTCCACCTTCGACCTCTCCGACGGCGCCCGGGTGATCTTCGGCCCCGCCGGTCACGCCCTGCCGCAGCTGCGCATCGGCGTGAACGACGAGGGCTACCTTGAGGCGCTCGGCGACTTCTCCGAGCCCGTCGGTCCTGCCTTCTGGGAGCGCGGATGAGTACTACGGCAAACACAGACGCGCGTTCGTCGCGCGAGAAGGCACCCGCCGGTGAGCGTGTCGCCGACTGGGCCGACGGCCGACTGGGGATCTACTCCCTGGCCAAGACCAACATGCGCAAGATCTTCCCCGACCACTGGTCGTTCATGCTCGGCGAAGTCTGCATGTACAGCTTCATCATCATCATCCTCACGGGTGTGTATCTGACGCTGTTCTTCCACCCGTCGATGAACGAGGTGGAGTACCACGGCAGCTACATCCCGCTGCAGGGCCAGCTGATGTCCGAGGCGTTCAACTCGACCATGCACATCTCCTTCGATGTGCGCGGTGGTCTGCTGATCCGGCAGATCCACCACTGGGCGGCGCTGATCTTCCTCGCCGGCATGTTCGTGCACATGATGCGCGTGTTCTTCACGGGTGCGTTCCGCAAGCCCCGCGAGGTCAACTGGCTGTTCGGGTTCCTGCTGTTCGTCCTGGGCATGTTCACCGGGTTCACCGGCTACTCGCTCCCGGACGACCTGCTCTCCGGCACCGGTGTGCGCTTCATGGAGGGCGCGGTCCTGTCCGTGCCGGTCGTGGGCACGTACCTGTCGTTCTTCCTGTTCGGCGGTGAGTTCCCCGGCGGCGACTTCGTGGCCCGGTTCTACTCGATCCACGTACTGCTGCTGCCGGGCATCATGCTCGGCCTGATGGTGGCGCACCTGATCCTGGTCTTTTACCACAAGCACACGCAGTTCGCGGGCCCCGGAAAGACGAACAACAACGTCGTCGGCATGCCGCTGCTGCCGGTCTACATGGCCAAGGCCGGAGGCTTCTTCTTCCTGGTCTTCGGTGTCATCGCGGTCATCGCGGCCATCGCCTCGATCAACCCGATCTGGGCCATGGGTCCCTACCGTCCGGACCAGGTGTCGACCGGCGCCCAGCCCGACTGGTACATGGGCTTCTCCGAGGGTCTGATCCGTGTCATGCCGGGCTGGGAGATCAACTTCTGGGGTCACACGCTCGTCCTGGGCGTGTTCATCCCGCTGATCATCTTCCCGCTCGTCCTGGTCGCGATCGCGGTCTACCCGTTCGTCGAGTCCTGGGTCACCGGCGACAAGAGCGAGCACCACATCCTGGACCGCCCGCGCAACGCGCCGACCCGTACGGCCTTCGGCGTCGCGTGGATCACCTGGTACATGGTGCTGCTGATCGGTGGTGGAAACGACCTCTGGGCCACGCACTTCCACCTGTCGATCAACGCGATCACCTGGTTCGTACGGATCGCGTTCTTCGTCGCCCCGGTCCTCGCGTTCATCGCCACCAAGCGGATCTGCCTCGGCCTCCAGCGCCGCGACAAGGACAAGGTGCTGCACGGCCGCGAGTCGGGCATCATCAAGCGCCTGCCGCACGGTGAGTTCATCGAGGTGCACGAGCCGCTCAGCCAGGAGGCCCTGCACACGCTCACCGCGCACGAGCAGTACGAGCCGGCCATGATCGGCGCGACGGTCGACGAGAACGGTGTCGAGCGCAAGGTGAAGGGCACGGAGAAGCTGCGCGCCAAGCTCAGCAAGTCGTACTACGGCGAGGACAGCCAGATCCCCAAGCCGACAGCCGAGGAGTACAAGGAGATCACGAGCGGCCACGGCCACCACTGATCACCTCGCTTCGCCACACACGGCAGAAGGGCCCCGTCCGTACATCGGACGGGGCCCTTCGTCGTGCCGTCGGGCTGGATAGGGTGTTCCCATTCCCACTAGGAGTCCCGCGGAGTCCCGCCGGGACCGATCCAGGAGCGGCAGATGAGCGCTGTGAACCCCGCCGGAGGCGATACCGCGGCGGTCCGTTCCTGGCCCCGCGTGCTGAACGGCCTGCTCGACGGCCATGACCTGAGCGCCGCCGACACCGCCTGGGCGATGAACCTGATCATGCGCGGCGAGGCGACCGACGCGCAGATCGCCGGGTTCGTGGTGGCGCTGCGGGCCAAGGGCGAGACCGTCGAGGAGATCTCGGGGTTCGTCCAGGCGATGTACGAGCACGCCAACGTGATCGAGGTGCCGGGGCCGACGGTCGACATCGTCGGCACCGGCGGCGACGGCGCCAACACCGTGAACATCTCCACCATGTCCGCGATCGTCGTCGCAGGCACCGGCGCCAAGGTCGTCAAGCACGGCAACCGGGCGGCCTCCTCGGCCTCCGGGGCGTCGGACGTGCTGGGGCAGCTCGGGGTCAATCTGGAACTGACGCCCAAGCGGGTGGCCGAGGTGGCGGAGGAGGCCGGGATCACCTTCTGCTTCGCTGCCAAGTTCCATCCGGCGATGCGTCATGTGGGCGCCGCACGCGGCCAGTTGGGCATCCGGACGGTCTTCAACATCCTGGGCCCGCTGACCAACCCGGCCAAGGTCAGGGCCCAGGCGGTCGGTGTCGCGCATCCCCGGATGGCGCCCATCATCGCCGGTGTCTTCGCCGAGCGCGGCAACTCGTCCCTGGTGTTCCGGGGCGACGACGGCCTCGACGAACTGACGATCACCGCCACCTCCCGGGTGTGGGTCGTCCGGGACGGCAAGGTGACGGAGGAGGCCTTCGACCCGCGCGACGTCGGCATCGAACTGGTCCCGGTGGAGGCGCTGCGCGGCGGCGACTCCTCCTACAACGCGGCGGTCGCCCGACGGTTGCTGGACGGCGAGACCGGGCCCGTACGGGATGCCGTGCTGCTCAACTCGGCGGCGGCGCTGGTGGCGCTGGACCCGGGGCCGGGCTCCCTGGCCGAGCAGATCGGCGCCGGGATGGCGAAGGCCGCGCAGGCCATCGACTCCGGGGCGGCGAAGAAGACGCTGGAGCGGTGGTCGGCGGCCACCAACGCGTAGCCGGGGCGCAGCGGTTCCCGGCGGACGGCGTCCCGCGATCCGGACACGGGTTGCGGGACGCCGATCACTTCACGTACGTTCTGTACCAGGTCATGAGTGACAGTCATGAGGCCCCGGCCGACTGTCCGGCAACCCTCCGTCCGTGGCGGGGTGCCCCGGGATGAAGACCAGGCCGTAGGCAGCAAGGCTTACGGCAAGCGCGGGCCCCTCTCGACACCAGGGGTCCTGGTCGTTCGAGGGAGTCTTCCGTGAGCAAGCGAATGCGATAGGGCTGCCGAGCCCCGCCTCCGCACACCCTTTTCACCTTTTTCCTGTGCTGAGCCATGTCCGCTCGCACAGCGATTCCTCTTGCTTCTCACGGGAGTTCGCCATGTCTGTCTCCACCGTTGCCGCCGACCGGACCGTTTGTGCCCCTCTGTCGGTTCTGGGCCGGGATGTCACCGTCCCGCTCGTCACCGGCGGCGAGGTCACCTACGCCGCGCTCGACTACGCGGCCAGCGCCCCCGCGCTCCAGCGGGTCTGGGACGACGTGGCCGCGTACGCGCCCTACTACGGCAGCGTGCACCGGGGTGCCGGCTACCTCTCCCAGCTGTCGACGGACCTCTTCGAGAACGCCCGCAGGACGGTCACCGAGTTCCTGGACTGCCGCGCCGACGACCAGCTGATCTTCACCCGGTCCACCACCGACTCCCTCAACCTCCTCGCCGCCGCCCTCCCCGCCGGCTGCCAGGTCTTCGTCTTCGAGACCGAGCACCACGCCTCGCTGCTGCCCTGGCGGGACGCCCAGGTCACCTACCTCAACGCCCCGCGCACCCCCCAGCAGGCCGTGACCACCCTCCAGGAGGCCCTCGCCGCCCGGGATCCTCAGGGCCCGGCCCTCGTCTGCGTCACCGGCGCCTCCAACGTCACCGGTGAGCTGTGGCCCGTACGGGAGCTGGCCGCCGCCGCCCACGCGCACGGCGCCCGGATCGTCCTCGACGCGGCCCAGCTGGCCCCGCACCACCCGGTCTCCGTCCAGGACCTGGACGTCGACTGGGTCGCCTTCTCCGGGCACAAGCTGTACGCGCCCTTCGGCGCCGGTGTCCTGGCCGGCCGCGCCGACTGGCTGCGCGCCGCCGACCCGTACCTCGCGGGTGGCGGCGCCAGCCGCAAGGTCACGCGGCGCACGGACGGGGGAGTGGACGTGGAGTGGCACGACACCGCCGCCCGCCACGAGGCCGGCTCGCCGAACGTCATCGGCGCCTACTCGATCGCGGCTGCCTGCAACGCCCTCACCGAGGCCGGCTTCGATTCGCTGGTGGCTCGGGAGCAGTACCTGATCGACACCGTGCGGGCGGGGCTGGCCGAGGTGCCCGAGGTCCGGGTTCTCTCGCTCTTCGGTGACGACGCCCCGCGCGTCGGCGTCATCTCGTTCGTCGTCGAGGGGTGGAACAGCTCGCACTTCGCCGCGGCGCTCTCCGCGGAGTACGGGATCGGCGTGCGGGACGGGCTGTTCTGCGCGCATCCGCTGGTGCGGACGCTGCTGGGCAGTGACCCGCAGACGCAGGGGGAGTGCGGTGCTCCCGAGGCCGCTCCCGGGGAGAAGTCGCTGAACGCGATTCGGGTGAGCTTCGGGGCGGGGACGCCGGACGAGCACGTCGAGCGGTTCGTGGGCGCGGTCAGGGAGCTTGTGCGGGACGGGGCTCGGTGGCAGTACCGGACCGAGGACGGGCGGTGCGTTCCGGCGATCTGATCGCCCCCGCCGCCCTTACCCGTCCCATCCCGTTCCTGGGGGCTGCGCCCCCAGACCCCCCTCCGGCCCTGAACGGGCCTTGTCCTCAAGCGCCGGACGGGCTGTACGTCCTCAGCTGTCCAGGCCGATCGCGAACGCCGCCTCCAGGTCGTGCTGGGAGTACGTGCGGAACGCCACGTGGGTGTCCGTCGCCTCCACGCCCGGGATCTTGCTGATGCTGCCGGGGATGATCTCCGCCAGGTCCTCGTGGGCCTTGACGCGGACCATCGCGATCAGGTCGTACGTGCCGGTGACGGAGAAGACCTCGCTCACGCTGTCCAGCGCGGCGATCGACTCCGCGATCTCGGGGATCCGGTCCACGCTGGTCTTGATGAGCACGATCGCGGTGATCACGGCTGGTTCTCTCCCTCGGTGGCCGTCGCTGGGGCGGGCCTCACTCTAGTCGTACGGCGATATCGCACCCACGCGTAGGCGAAGCCCAGCCCGAACCCCACCACGTGCGCCAGATAGGCCACCCCGGGCCCGGCGGACGCCCGGCCCGCCGCCACCCACTGGAGGGCCGCCCAGAAGGGCAGGGTCAGCCAGGCCGGGAAGCGCAGGGGGAGGAAGAAGAGGAACGGGAAGAGGCTCGTGACGCGGGCACCGGGGAACAGGTACAGGAACGCGCCCAGGATCGCCGAGATCGCGCCGGACGCCCCCACCAGTGTCTGCTGCGAGCCGGCGTTGGCGGCGGCGTACCCCAGCAGGGCCAGGTAGCCGCAGCCCAGGTAGAAGAGGGCGAACTCCAGGTGGCCGAGGCGTTCCTCCGTCATCGCGCCGAAGACGTAGAGGAAGAGCATGTTGCCCAGCAGGTGGACCCAGCTGCCGTGCACGAACAGTGCCGTGGCAGGGGTGAGCGTGGCCCGCGGGGCGCCGGTGAAGAGGTCGGCGGGGACCACGCCCCAGCGGCGGAAGTAGGCCCGCTGGGCGGCCAGCAGGGCGTCCCCGGTGCCGTACCCGGGGTTCAGGCCCGAGGCGGGGCCGATGACGAAGAGCAGACAGCACACGGCGATCAGCCCGTACGTCACCGGCGCCGACTGGGCGCGAATCGACCTGTGGACCGATCTGTGGGCCGCCGTACGCCACTTTTCGAACTCGCCGATCATGGACACAGAGCATGACGTAACGGGACCGAACAGCGCAGACCGCCTCGCCGCTGTGGACGGACGGGCGGTGGGTACCCGCCAGGCCTTAGGGTTACGAGCCACATGCTCCAGGGAAACTGGTGCAGCACGGATACTAGAAGGAAAGCGAACATATCCACGATGACGGTTCCCCTGCCTACCGACTCGACCCGGTGGCGCTGTGCTCTCTGCGGCAACCTCACGCGTTTCGACGTGACCCGCTCCTCCAAGGTGGTGGAGTACGTGCACCTCGACCTGGCCGGAGACCCGAAGGTGGAGGAGCGCGAGGTGGTCAGTGAGACCATCGAGTCGGTGCGCTGTCGTTGGTGCAACGCCGTGGATCAGGTGGAACTCGTGGACAGGCCGGGTGCCGGCTCCTGACGGGAGCGGGCCCCGCACCGGAACTGGTTGGGGTGACGGATGGTGGAGACCACAGGCGGGGAGCCGGGCGACGGCGCCGCCGAGGTGCTCGACCGCCCGCTGCCCGACGGCGTGCGCAGGCGCGTCGTACAGATCGTCTCGGACGGGTTCGGCGGGCTCACCGTGGCCGAACTGCCCGCCCAGTTGCGGCAGTACGCGCGGTTCGCGCCCAATCGGCGGGCCAAGTTCGCAGGCAATGCCATGGCTGCCGCCTTGGAGACCGACACGCTGTTCCGGCAGCGCATCGGGGAGAAGCTCAGGGAGGCCCAGCCGGAGCTGACCGGGGCTCTGGACACCGGTTCGCCGCCCCCGGCCGCCGATCCGCTGGACGTGGCCGCCGCGGCCTATGTGCTGCGCCCCACGGGCTGGGTGAAGCTCGTCACCGCGGCCGGCGAGGAGGCGCAGCGCGCCGACGCCGAGCGGGCCGACGACGAGAGCCGGGCCGAACTGGAGCGGCTGCGCGCGGAGTTGACCGCCGCCCGCGACCACACCCGTACCGAGACCGAGCGGTTGCGTACGGAGCTGGAGTCGGCGAAGAAGGAGGCCGAATCGCTCCACCGCAAGCTGCGTGCCGCCCTCAGTGACGTCAAGCGCGGCGAGGCGGCCCTGCGCAAGGTGCACGCCGAGCTGGACACCGTGCGCACCGAGGGGCACACCCAGGTCTCCGCGTCCGAGAGCGAGGCGCGACGGCTCAAGGGGCGGCTGGGCGAGGTCGAGGCCGCGCTGGAGGCCAGCAGACGCGCAGCCCGGGAGGGGCGCAGCGTCGAGGACATGCGTGTAAGGCTGCTGCTGGACACCGTGCTCGAAGCGGCGCAGGGGCTGCGGCGGGAGCTGGCGCTGCCGCCGGTGTCGGTGCGGCCGGCCGAGACCGTGGACGCGGTCGAGCCGGGGCGGATGACACCGAAGGACATCGCCGCCCGGGCGCTGTCCGAGAACGATCCGGCGATTCTCGACCAGCTGCTCGCGCTTCCGCAGGCGCATCTGGTCGTCGACGGCTACAACGTGACGAAGACCGGCTATCCGCAGATGCCGTTGGAGAAACAGCGGCTGCGGCTGCTGGGGCAACTGTCGCAGCTCGCCGCGCAGACCGGGGCCGAGGTGACCTGTGTCTTCGACGGGGCCGAGCTGGCCGCCCCGGTGCTGCTTGCGCCGCCGCGCGGGGTGCGGGTGCTGTTCTCGAAGGCCGGTGTCACCGCCGACGAGTTGATCCGGCAGCTGGTGCGCGCGGAGCCGGCCGGCCGGCCGGTCATCGTCGTGTCGACGGACCGCGAGGTGGCCGACGGGATCGCCAAGGCGGGTGCCCGGCCGGTGGCTTCGGTGGTGCTGCTCAAGCGGTTCTCGCGCGGCTGACCACCGCCGACCATGGTCGGCAACATACGGGCGCAATGACCGAATTGGCGGAAGTGTCACGCAACGTAGCGTCAATCGAGCATTGCTGTATGTGTGTTGTGTGTAAAAAATGCGATGAGTGACAAACATTTTTCGCGTCAGGATTTGAACTGATCACAAGAAGGTCACTAGGGTCATGCCTCGAACCTCCGCTCGGGTGATCGCTCAAAGGGAGTGACGGCGGGAGAAGAAGGAGTTCGCCTCCGTGGCGTCCCATCGTCGACCGAAGCAACCGAGCCGCACCCGCGTGACCGTGCTCACCACCGCCGCGGCTGCCGCCGTGGCCCTCAGCGCCAATGCCGCCAACGCAGCGCCGAGCGAGAAGCCGAGCAAGGACGAGGTCAAGGCCAAGGTCGACAAGCTCTACGAGCAGGCGGAGCAGGCCACCGAGAAGCTCAACGGGGCCGAGGAGAAGCAGGACCGGCTGGAGAAGGAGATCTCCACCCTCCAGGACAACGTCGCCCGCGGCCAGGAAGAGCTCAACGAGCTGCGCGACGGCCTCGGACTCGCCGCCGCAGCCCAGTACCGCACCGGCAGCATCGACCCCTCCGTGCAGCTCTTCCTCTCCGCCGACCCGGACGACTACCTCGACAAGGCGTCCACGATGGACCAGCTGAGCGCTCAGCAGGTCGAGTCGCTCAAGAAGGTCCAGGAGAAGCAGCGCTCACTCGCCCAGCAGCGCTCCGAGGCCGGCGAGAAGCTCCAGGACCTCGCGGACACCCGCACGGAGCTGGCCAAGAAGAAGAAGGAAGTCCAGGGCAGGCTCGCCGAGGCGCAGAAGCTCCTCAACTCCATGACCGCGGCGGAGAAGGCGGCCCTCGCCGCCGCCGACGCCCGCGCCAGCCGGGCCAGCGCGCGCACCGCCCTCGACGGTTCGGAGGCGCCCGTCACGGGCCGCGCCGGTTCCGCGTACGCCGCCGCCCAGAGCGTGATCGGCTCGCCGTACGTCTACGGCGCCTCGGGTCCCGGCTCGTTCGACTGCTCGGGCCTCACCTCCTGGGCGTTCGCCCAGGCCGGAATCCAGATACCCCGGACCTCGCAGGAGCAGGCCAACGCCGGTACGCGCATCTACTCGCAGAGCGATCTGCAGGTCGGCGACCTGGTCATCTTCTACAGCGACCACCACCACGTCGGCTTCTACGCCGGCAACGGCCAGGTCCTGCACGCGCCGCGCAGCGGCACGGTCGTCCGGTACGAGTCGATCGACAACATGCCGTTCCAGTTCGGCGTACGGATCTGATCCGTTCTTCGACGGATCGGATCGTCGTACTCCTTCCGGGTCTGTTCAAGATCAGGACACGTTGACGCCCGAACGGGCGAATCGCGACACCGTCCGCTGACCCCGCGCCCCGCCGATGACCTGCGTCATAGGCGGGGCGTCACCGTGTGTGCCCGCCGAGGTCTTTGGCCCGCACGTAGTCGCACGGCTACTGTCTGGCGCGCCCCCAACACCGGGGGAGCACATGCGTCCGCCAGCGGAAGGAGTGCGGCTTCTCGTGGGGTTCCATCGCCGCCTTGCACCGTCCGGGTTCGACCGGGGAGTCAGCGCCGCAGGCGCCGCCCTCACCGTGTTGTCCGCCGCAGCCGCGGCTCTCGGCGCCGCCGTGCCGTCGGCCACCGCCGCGCCGACCGACCACACCCGGGCCGAGGTGGACCGGCTCTACGCGGCGGCCGAGAAGGCCACCGAGTCCTACAACCGGGCCGACGAACGCTCCGACGCGCTGCGCGAGCAGGTGACCCGGGCGCAGGACCGGATCGCCCGGCAGCAACTGCGCATCAACACCATGCGGGAGGCGCTCGGTTCGCTCGCGGGCGCCCAGTACCGGGCCGGGGGCCTGGATCCCTCGCTGGCGCTGCTGTTCTCCGACGACCCGGACGAGTACCTGGAGAAGGCCGCCGCGCTCGACCGGATCAACCTCCACCAAGCCGGTGAGCTCAGGGAACTCCAGGCGGCCATGCGGGAACTCGCCCAGGAACGCACGGAGGCCACGGGCAAGCTCGCCGAGCTCGACCGGAGCCGCAAGGCGGTCGCCGCGCACAAGCGGACCGTCGAACAGAAGCTGGCGAAGGCGCGGGCACTGCTCAACTCGCTGCCGTCCGCCGACCGGGCCGCCTACGACCGGGCCTCCCGGTCCGACCGCGCCGACCTGCCCGACCCCGGCAACGCCGCCGCGCCGAGCGCCCGTGCGGCAGCGGCCGTCGCCGCGGCCCGGGCGGCGCTCGGCAGTCCGTACGTCTGGGGCTCCAACGGCCCCTCCGGCTTCGACTGTTCGGGCCTGATGCAGTGGTCGTACGCGAAGGCCGGGGTCTCCCTGCCGCGCACCTCGCAGGCCCAGCGGTACGCCGGGCAGCAGGTCCCGCTCTCCCAGGCCCAGCCCGGCGACCTGGTCACCTACCGGTCCGATGCCAGCCATGTCGGGATGTACGTGGGCAACGGCCAGGTGATCCACGCCCCCTACCCGGGCGCGCCGGTGCGCTACGACCCGGTGGGCATGATGCCCGTCTCGTCGGTCACCAGGGTCTGAACGTCCGGTGCGTCCCCTTTCCTGACAATCGGCCCGTACGATCGTCGGCGTGGCTGGTCGACGGCGTGCGTGGGGTGGGTGGCGGGTCCGGGGCGTGGCGCTCTGGCTGCTGCTCGGCGCGCTCGTCTCCCTCGTCGCGTGCGGCGGCGGCCGGTCGGCGACCGACACCGCCTCCGTCGACGTACAGCGGCTGCTGGACCGGCGGGCCGCGGCCGTCCTCGCCGGCGACGCACCGGCGTACGCGCGGACCGGTGCGCCGGCGGAGTTCACGCGGCTGCGCGCGCTCCCGCTGGCGGCCTGGTCGTACCGCCTGATCGCCCTGCACGGCACCGACGGCGACGAGGCCACCGCCGACGTGGAGCTGAGCTACCGCGTCGACGGCATCGACAAGGCACCCGTGAAGGCCGGGCGCAGGCTGAGCCTCACCGGGCGGGACGACGGCCGGTGGTACGTCGACAAGGACGAGCCCGCGCGGAAGACGGGCCAGCAGCTGTGGGACCAGGGGACCGTGCAGGCCGTACGCGGGACGCACAGTGTCGTCCTGGGGGTCGGGCAGTCACCGGAGTCCCTGCGCCGGTACGCGGGCCTCGCCGACCGGGCAGTGCCCGCCGTGACGGACGCGTGGGGCGGGTCGTGGACGAAGCGGGTCGTGGTCCTCGTACCGAAGTCGCTGGACGGGATGGCGGGGCTGCTCGGGTCGCCGGCCTCCGCGTACCGGGGGATCGCGGCCGTCACGACCGGGGAGGTCGGAGGGTCGGCGAAGGCGCCCGCGGACCGGATCATCGTCAACCCCGAGGCGTACGGCGTGCTCGGCGACTTCGGCAAGCAGGTCGTGCTCACCCACGAGACCACACATGTGGCGACCCGTACCGCGACCACGGCGGCCACGCCCCTCTGGCTCTCCGAGGGGTACGCGGACTGGGTCGGCTACCGGTCAACCGGCCGTACGGCGGTCCAGGCGGCGCCCGAACTGGCCCGGGCCGTGGCCGCGGGTGAGGTGCCGACCGCGCTTCCCGAGGACAAGGACTTCGGCTTCGGCGGGGACGCGGCGAAGCTGGCCCAGGCGTACGAGGGCGGCTGGCTGGCGTGCCGGATGGTCGCCGACCGGTGGGGCGAGGTGCGGCTCGACGAGTTCTACCGGGCCGTGGGGGCGCACGGGGAGCGGGCGGGGGCCGTCGAGGGGGCCCTGGGGAAGGTGCTGGGGACGACGCCCGCGGAGTTCACGGCGCTGTGGCGGGAGTATCTCCGCGATCAGCTCGGCTGAGTCTGTTTGGCGCGGGTGGCCTGATCGGGCAGCGGCGGGAGCTGGGCCCGGGGCGGGGCCGTCGTGCGCCACAGCTCCAGGGCCGCCGTGAGGGCCGCGACGACCAGAAGGCCGTTGCGGGTGAACAGGAGGGCCATGCCGTACGCGTCACTGGCGACCACGTGGCCGAAGCCGATCGGGAACTCCAGGACGGTCACCAGGCAGGCGACGACGACCAGGGAGGCGGGCAGGGTCATCCGGCCGGCCCGGAAGCTGAGGCAGACGGCGGCGAGGCCGACCAGCCACACCATGTACTGCGGGCTGATCACCCGGCTGGTCACCGTGAACAGCAGCACCGCCACGAAGGCCGCGTCGGCGAGGGTGTGCGGCAGGAAGCGGGTGGCGCGCAGCCGCCACAGCAGCAGCCAGCCGAAGGCGGCCACAGTCAGTAGCAGTGCCACCGTGCTCACCGTCCGCACGAACGGGCCCAGGAACTCGATGGAGCCGTAGTTCAGCGCCACCCGGCCCTCCCAGCCGAAGTGCCGGCCGACATGGAGGACGAGGGCGCCCAGCGACTCCACCTCGGTGCCCCGGTCGCCCTGGAAGGTCAGGAAGGCGAAGGCGCCGGGCATGGACACCGCGAACAGCGACGTCAGCGCGGCCACGGTGACGGCCGCCGAGGCCCACGCACGCCGCCGTACGGCCCCCACCAGCAGCAGGGCGGGCCAGACCTTCAGCAGTGCCCCGAAGCCCGCCAGGGCGCCCATCAGGCGCGGATGCCGGGCCCCGGCGAGCAGGGCGGCCACCGCCACGGCGGTCACCATCACGTCGTACCGGGCGTACACGGTCGGGCCCAGCAGTGGCACGCCCACCACCCACACCCAGGCGCCCCGCAGCGTCCGGCCGGGCCGCACGCCCGTGTACAGGAGGAGGAACAGGACGGCCAGGTCGGCGAGGAAGGCCAGGACGAAGAAGGCCGTCGCGTAGCCCAGGAAGGGCAGGGCGGCGGGGGAGAGGATCGCGAGGGCGGCGGCGGGCGGGTACTGCCAGGTGACGTCGGCCAGCGGGAAGGTGCCGTCGCGCAGCACCTCGTACCAGCCGTGGTAGGTCACCGACACGTCGCTCGTGACGTCCGGGCCCGGGAAGACGAACACCTTGAACACGAACAGCAGCAGGAGCAGCCGGGTCAGCCCCCAGGTGCCCAGCAGTGCCACGGGGAGCCGCAGCCGCCCTCCGCCCGCGATGTCCACGTGACTCCCTGTCCGTTCCTCGTGGCCGACTTCTGGTGGCTGATTCCTTGCGCGTCAGCCGATGCGCGGCCATGGTCTCCCGCTCGGCTGTGCGAATGCCAGCAAACGGGGCCGGACACCTGTGAGGGTTCTGGGAGGGTGTGGGAAGGGGTTCGGTAGGGTCGGCGGCGTGCACAAGACCCTGATCGTGACGAACGACTTCCCGCCCCGTCCGGGGGGTATCCAGGCCTTCCTGCACAACATGGCGCTGCGGCTCGACCCCGACCGGGTCGTCGTCTACGCCTCCACCTGGAAGCGGGGTCCCGAGGGTGCCCGGGCCACGGCCGACTTCGACGCCGAGCAGCCCTTCACCGTCGTACGGGACCGGACGACGATGCTGCTGCCGACGCCGGCGGTCACCGGGCGGGCCGTCGGGCTCCTGCGTGAACACGGGTGCACGTCGGTGTGGTTCGGGGCGGCGGCGCCGCTCGGGCTGATGGCGCCGGCCCTGCGGAAGGCGGGCGCCGAGCGGCTGGTGGCGACGACCCACGGGCACGAGGCCGGGTGGGCGCAGCTGCCGGCGGCGCGTCAACTGCTGCGCAGGATCGGCGAGTCGACGGACACGATCACCTACCTGGGCGAGTACACGCGGTCGCGGATCGCCGCCGCGCTGAGTCCGGGGGCGGCCCGGCGGATGGCCCAACTGCCGCCCGGGGTCGACGAGAAGACCTTCCACCCGGAGTCGGGGGGCGCGGCGGTCCGCGCCCGGCTCGGGCTCACCGACCGGCCCGTGGTGGTGTGTGTCTCGCGGCTGGTCCCGCGCAAGGGGCAGGACACGCTGATCCTGGCGATGCCCCGCATCCTGGCGGTCGAGCCGGAGACGGTCCTGCTGATCGTCGGCGGCGGGCCCTACGCGCGCGAGCTGCGCAAGCTCGCGCACGAGACCGGCGTCGCCGACTCGGTCCGCTTCACCGGGCCGGTGCCCTGGGCCGAGCTGCCCGCCCACTACGGCGCCGGTGACGTCTTCGCGATGCCGTGCCGGACGCGCCGGGGCGGCCTGGACGTCGAGGGGCTCGGGATCGTGTACCTGGAGGCGTCCGCGACGGGGCTGCCGGTGGTCGCCGGTGACTCCGGGGGCGCGCCGGACGCCGTCCTGGACGGCGAGACCGGCTGGGTGGTGCGCGGCACCTCCGTGGAGGAGGCCGCCGACCGGATCACCGTGCTGCTGGGCGATGCCGAGCTGCGCGCCCGGATGGGGGAGCGGGGAAGGGCCTGGGTCGAGGAGAAATGGCGCTGGGACCTGCTGGCGGAGAAGCTGAAGACGCTGCTGTGACGGCAAACGTTCTTCGCTTTTGAACTTGTGCAGGTACGCACCTACTAGGCGGAATCCAATATTCCGCCGATGCTGCGCCCATGACAGAAAAGCTGATACACCGTCAGTTGATGCAGCATCAGCTGACGAGACGTCAAATATTGGGCATGGCCGCCTTCCAGACGGCCGCCGCCCTCGGATTCACCCGCGTCGGCCTCCAGTCCGCCCAGGCCGTCGAACCCGCCGCCGTCGAGTCCGCACCCGCGATCGTCATCGGCTCCGGATACGGCGGCGCGGTCGCCGCCCTCCGCCTCGGCCAGGCCGGCATCCGCACCCTCGTCATCGAGATGGGCCGCCTCTGGAACACGGCGGGCCCCGACGGCAAGATCTTCTGTTCCACCGCCGCCCCCGACAAGCGCTCGATGTGGTTCAAGACCCGCACCGAGGCACCCCTCGCCAGCTTCCTGTGGCTGGACGTCGTCAACAAGGACATCACCCCCTACCCCGGCGCCCTGGACCGCGTGCACTACAACGACATGTCCGTGTTCCTCGGCCGCGGGGTCGGCGGCGGCTCGCTGGTCAACGGCAGCATGGCCGTCACCCCGCTCCAGTCGTACTTCGCCGAGCAGTTCCCCGGCGTCAACGCCACCGAGATGTACGGCACCTACTTCCCGCGGGCCCGCGCGATGCTCGGCGTCAACAGCGTCGACCCCGCCTGGTTCGAGTCCACGGAGTGGTACCGCTTCACCCGGATCTCCCGCAAGCACGCGGAGAAGACCGGTCTGAGGACCACCTTCGTACCGAGCGTCTACGACTTCGACTACATGCAGCGCGAGGCGGCCGGCACGGCGACCAGGTCCGCGCTCGGGCAGGAGGTCATCTACGGCAACAACTACGGCAAGCGCAGCCTCGACAAGACGTACCTCGCCTCGGCGCTGGGCACCGGCAACGTCACCATCACCACCATGGAGCGGGTCAGGGCGATCACCCGGGCCGCCGACGGGACGTACGTCCTGACCGCCGACCGGATCGACGACACCGGCGCGGTCGTCCAGACCAAGCAGTACGGGTGCACCTATCTGTTCCTCGGCGGCGGCAGCATCGGAACCACCGAACTCCTCGTCCGGGCCCGGGAGACGGGCACGCTGCCCGCGCTCGACGCCAGTGTCGGCACCGGCTGGGGGACCAACGGCAACGTGATGCTCGGGCGCGCCAACCACCTGTGGGACACGGTCGGGGCGAACCAGTCGACGATGCCGGTCATGGGCATCGACGACTGGGCCAACACCGACAACCCGGTCTTCGCCGAGATCGCCCCGCTGCCGACGGGGTTGGAGCACTGGGTGAGTCTCTATCTGGCGATCACCAAGAACCCGCAGCGGGCCTCGTTCACCTACGACGCGGCCACGGACTCGGCGCGGCTCGGCTGGAGCGCGGCCCAGAGTGCGGTGTCCGTGGCCATGGCCAAGAAGCTGTTCGACCGGATCAACGCCGCCAACTCCACCATCTACCGGTACGACCTGTTCGGCACCGGCAACAAGGTGTTCGCCGACGACTTCACCTACCACCCGCTGGGCGGCTGCGTGTTGGGCAAGGCGACCGACAACTACGGGCGAGTGAAGGGGTATTCGAAGCTGTACATCACCGACGGCTCGCTGGTGCCCGGCTCGATCGGGGTGAACCCGTTCGTGACGATCACCGCGCTCGCGGAACGGACGATGGCGCGGGTCCTCGCCGAGGACACCGCGCCATGACCCGACTCCGGTACCGACTCAGGTACCAACTCCTGTACTAACTCTGGTAGATAGCCTCGATCTCGTCCGCGTAGTCCTTCGCCACCACATTGCGCTTGAGCTTCAGGGACGGCGTCAGGTGGCCCGACTCCTCGGTGAACTGGGAGGCCAGAATGCGGAACTTCCGCACCGATTCCGCTTTCGACACCGCGGCGTTGCCGTCGTCGACCGCGCCCTGGATCGCCGCGAGGAGATCCGGGTCATGGGCGAGCGACGCCGCGGTGGACCCGGTCGGCTTGCCGTGCTCGTCGGCCCAACGGCCCAGGAACTCCTCGTCGATGGTGACCAGCGCGCCCACGAACGGCCGCCCGTCGCCCACCACCATGCACTCCCCGACCAGCGCGTGCGCGCGGATACGGTCCTCGATCACGGCCGGCGCGACGTTCTTGCCGCCCGCCGTGACGATGATCTCCTTCTTGCGGCCGGTGATACGGAGGTAGCCGTCCTCGTCGAGGGTGCCGATGTCACCGGTGTGGAACCAGCCGTCGGCCAGCGCCTCCTCGGTCGCCTCGGGGTTGTTCCAGTACTCCTTGAACAGGTGCTCGCCGTGCAGCAGCACCTCGCCGTCGTCGGCGATGCGCACCACCGAGCCGGGCAGCGGCTGGCCGACCGTGCCGATCTTCTGCCGGTCCCAGGGGTTGAACGCGGTGGCGGCACAGGACTCGGTGAGGCCGTAGCCCTCCAGCACCGTGAAGCCGATCCCGCGGAAGAAGTGCCCGAGCCGCTCACCGAGCGGGGCGCCCCCGGAGATGGCGTACTCGCCCTTGCCGCCGAGGACGTTCCGCAGCTTGCTGTAGACCAGTCGGTCGAAGACCTTGTGCTTGAACTTCAGGCCGACCGACGGGCCGGACGGCTCGTCCAGCGCCCGGCTGTACGCGATGGCCGTGTCCGCCGCCTTGTCGAAGATCTTGCCCTTGCCGTCCGCCTGCGCCTTGGCACGCGCCGAGTTGTAGACCTTCTCGAAGACCCGCGGCACACCGAGGATCAACGTCGGCCGGAACGCGGCCAGTTCGTCGGTGAGGTTCTTGATGTCCGGGACGGTGCCCAGCTTGATCGGCGCCATCATCGGCGCGATCTGCACAAGCCGCCCGAAGACGTGCGCGAGCGGGAGGAAGAGGAGGACCGAGCACTCACCGGTCCGGAACAGGGGCCGCAGTCGCTCGACGACGTTCCCGCACTCGGCGAAGAAGCTGCGGTGCGTGAGCACACAGCCCTTGGGCCGGCCGGTCGTACCGCTCGTGTACACGATGGTCGCCGGGTCGTCGGCCTTCGTCCGCGCACCGCGTTCCTCGACGGCCGCGTCGCTGACGTCCTCGCCCGCCCGCCCCAGCTTCTCCACGGCGCCCGCGTCGATCTGCCAGACGTGCTCCAGCTCGGGCAGCCGGTCGCGCACCGACTCGACGGCGGCCGCGTGGCCGTCCAGTTCCACGATGATCGCGGTGGCCCCCGAGTCACTGAGGATCCACTGCACCTGCTCGGCGGAGCTGGTCTCGTACACGGGTACGGTCACCGCGCCCGCGCACCAGATCGCGAAGTCGAACAGGGTCCACTCGTACCGTGTACGGGACATCAGGGCGACCCGGTCGCCCTGCGCGACCCCGGAGGCGATGAGGCCCTTCGCTGCGGCGTGCACCTCGGCGAGGAAGGTCGTGGCCGTCACGTCCTGCCAGGCGCCGTCCACCTTGCGGGCGATGACGGCGACATCCGGATGCTGCGCGGCGTTTCGACGGACGATGTCGGTCAGATTTCCGTCCGCGGGGACCTCGTACAAAGCCGGAAGGCTGAACTCGCGCAAGACTGCTGCTCCTCATAGGGCGCCGGCGCCACGACGTTGTGCGATGCGACGGTGCGGTCCATGGCTCGGGCAAGTACTCAGGGGTCTCGTAGTTGAAATCCTGAGCACGACTGGACTGCCCGGACGTTACCCGCCGGTATGGCTCCTAGGACAGGGGGGTCGGCGAGATGTTCGCGGCGTCACACGGGTTGGTGTCTTTTACGCACAGTAGTGCACGGTTTTCTTGACTGGCCAGTAATCGTGAGCGACCCCCCTGTCCTGTTCACCGGAGCCGCACACGCCTACCCTTGATCGCCATGGCACCCACACCGCGGGGCAACCCACATGAGAAGAGGACGCGCATTCATGTGGTCAGTGACGTGCACGGCAACGTGCGTGACCTGGCCGTGGCCGGTGCGGGCGCGGACGCCCTGATCTGCCTGGGCGACCTGGTCCTCTTCCTCGACTACGCCGACCACTCGCGCGGCATCTTCCCCGACCTCTTCGGCACCGAGAACGCCGACCGCCTCGTGGCGCTTCGCACGGCCCGCCGCTTCGAGGAGGCGCGCGAGCTCGGGGCCCGGCTGTGGGCGGGCATCGGCATGGACCGGGCGGCAGCCATAGAGAAGGCGGTGCGCAAGCAGTACGCCGAACTGTTCGCCGCGTTCCCGACACCGACGTACGCCACCTACGGCAACGTCGACATGCCGACACTGTGGCCGGAGTACGCCGGCCCGGGCACCCAGGTCCTGGACGGGGACCGGGTGGAGATCGGGGGCCGGGTCTTCGGCTTCGTCGGCGGGGGGCTGAAGACACCCATGCGCACGCCGTACGAGATCAGCGACGAGGAGTACGCGGCGAAGATCGAGGCGGTCGGCGAGGTCGACGTGCTGTGCACGCACATCCCGCCGGAGGTCCCGGAGCTCGTGTACGACACGGTCGCGCGCCGCTTCGAACGCGGCAGCCGTGCGCTCCTGGACGCGATCCGGCGCACGCGCCCCCGGTACGCGCTGTTCGGCCACGTCCATCAGCCGCTGGCCCGGCGGATGCGGATCGGCGCCACGGAGTGCGTGAACGTGGGGCACTTCGCGGGGAGCGGAAAGCCGTGGGCGCTCGAATGGTGATCCCCGGGTCCGACGGCGGTCCGGCCTACGGTGACCCGGGTCCTGGTGGCAACGGCCCGCCCTGCGCGGGGTAGCCTTCACGCTGCACATACGTGCGCACCCACCCTCCCTCACCGGACCGCATCTGGAGGAGCCACTTCGATGGCGGAATTCACCAGTTCGAGCATCACGATCGAGGCGGCACCGAACGAGGTGATGGCGGTGATCGCCGACTTCGCCCGTTACCCGGACTGGACCGGCGAGGTGAAGGAGGCGGAGGTCCTGAAGACCGACGCCCAGGGCCGCGCCGAGCAGGTCCGCCTCGTCATGGACGCCGGCGCGATCAAGGACGACCAGACCCTCGGCTACACCTGGACCGGCGACCACGAGGTCTCGTGGACCCTGGTCAAGTCGCAGATGCTGCGGGCGCTGGACGGCTCGTACATCCTGAAGGCGGCGGGCGACGGCGCGACCGAGGTCACCTACCAGCTGACGGTGGACGTCAAGATCCCGATGCTCGGCATGATCAAGCGCAAGGCGGAGAAGGTCATCATCGACCGCGCGCTGGCGGGCCTGAAGAAGCGCGTGGAAGAACCCAAGTAGCCCGGTCCTCGAACGCCGGCGGGGACAATTCAGCCCGTCCGGCGTTTGAGGACAAGGCCCGTTCAGGGCCGTAGGGGGGGTCCGGGGGCGCAGCCCCCAGGGGTGGGCGCCGACACCGGTACCGTTCACCCACATGCGCACCCTCCTCCTGACCGGCCCCGGCGGCTCGGGCCGTACCACCCTCGCCGCGGCCACCGCACTGACCGCGGCGCGCGACGGCACCTCCACGCTCGTCCTCAGCACCGACCGCACCGACACCCTCGGCGCCGCCCTCGGCACCCCCACCGGCCCCACCCCGGTGTCCGTACCAGGCACCCCCCACCTCACCGCCTGGCGCCCCGACGCCGCCGAACGCTTCCGCGCCGACCTCACCGCCTTCCAGGACCGCGCCGCGAACGTCCTCGACTTCCTCGGCGCCTCCCGGCTCGACCCCGAGGAGCCGACGCCCCTCCCCGGCGCCGAGGAACTCGCCCTCCTGCGCGCCCTGCGCGACGCCGCGCTCTCGGAGGCGTACGACCTCCTGGTCGTCGACCTCCCGCCCACCCCGCAGGCGCTCGCCCTCCTCGCCCTCCCCGAGGAACTCCGCCGCTACCTGCGCCGCCTCCTCCCGGCCGAACGCCAGGCCGCCCGCGCCCTGCGCCCCGTCCTCGGCCGCCTCGCCGGCGTCCCGATGCCCACGGAGTGGCTGTACGAGGCCGCCGCCCGCTGGGACGTGGAACTGGCCGCCGTCACCGCGGTCGTCGAGGACCGGGACACCGTCGTACGCCTGGTCGCCGAACCCGGCCCGGCCGGCACCGACGCGGTACGCGCCGCCACCACCGGACTCGCGCTGCGCGGCCTGCGCGCGGACGTGCTGCTGGCCAACCGGGTCCTGCCGGAGCCCTCGATCGATCCCTGGCTCGCCTCCGTCACCGCCCAGCAGCGCAAAGCGCTGGAGGAGTGGGCCGAGTCGGCCGCGTCGCCGCAGCCGTACGCCCTCCACCAGGTCCCGCACCTCGGACACGACCCGCGCGGCACCGACGACCTGGCCGCACTCCGCGCGCCCGCCGTCAACCGGACCCCCGCCACCGTCGAGTGGCCCGTCACCGACCACCTCGCCGACGACGGCGTGCTCGTCTGGCACATCCCGCTGCCCGGCGCGATACGCGAGGAGCTCGACCTGGTCCGGCGCGGCGACGAACTCGTCGTCACCGTCGGCCCGTTCCGCCGTATCGTCCCGCTGCCCTCGGCACTGCGCCGCTGCACGGTGGCCGGCGCCGCCCTGCGCGACGGCGAGCTGAGGATCCGTTTCGCGCCCGACCCGGATCTGTGGCCGCAGACACGATGAACGGCGTACGTCCATTCGGGTACCGTCGGAGAGACGAACCGTAGTCAGGAGCCCGCCATGAGCGAAGAGCGCCCCACATCCGAAACCGCTCGGGGGGACGCGGCCGACGAGGCACCGTACGAGACGCCCGTCTCCGACGCCGACGCGTGGGCGAAGGCCTGCGCCGAGGACCTCGAAGCGGAGAAGGCGCGCCGCCGGGCCCGGTACGGCCCGCCGCCCGGCTCCGCCGCCGAGGAACTGCGCAAGCTCGTCGACGCCGTCTCGGAGAAGTTGTCGTCCTTCCAGTCCCCGCTGCTCGGCGCGGTGGCCCAGGGCACCGCCCAGCAGGTGGTGCAGCAGGTCGTCCAGCAGGCCAAGGCGGCCGTCGAACCGGTGATCGAACGCAATCCGGATGTCTTCGACCACCTGGCGGCCGCGGGCAACGAACTGCTCGCCGCCTACCGCTCGGCGGTCGAGAACCAGGAGCGCCGGTGGACGACCCGGGAGGCCGACCGCGGAAGGAACCGGGGCGAAGGCCCGGGCGAGGGCACCGGTTCGGGCGAGCGCATCGACCTGGACTGACACCCCCTTGGATCACGTCCCGCCGGGCCCGCCCACCGTACGGACGAAGGGCACCCGGCGACAGGGCCTCGGGTACGGTTGGCCGTAGCGGGGCTCCACCGAAACTGAGGGATTCATGGGACTCACCATCGGCGTCGATATCGGCGGCACGAAGATCGCGGCCGGCGTGGTCGACGAGGAAGGCAACATCCTCTCGACCCACAAGGTGCCGACCCCGGGCACGCCCGAGGGCATCGTGGACGCAATCGCCGCCGCCGTCGAGGGCGCGCGCGCCGGGCACGACATCGTGGGCGTCGGCATCGGCGCCGCCGGATACGTGAACCGCCAGCGGTCCACGGTCTACTTCGCGCCCAACATCGACTGGCGCGAGGAGCCGCTGAAGGACAAGGTCGAGAGCCGCGTGGGCCTGCCGGTCGTCGTCGAGAACGACGCGAACGCGGCAGCGTGGGGCGAATACAAGTTCGGCGCGGGCAAGGGCCACCGCAACGTCATCTGCATCACCCTGGGCACCGGCCTCGGCGGCGGCATCATCATCGGCAACAAGCTGCGCCGCGGCCACTTCGGCGTGGCCGCCGAGTTCGGCCACATCCGCGTGGTCCCGGACGGGCTGCTGTGCGGCTGCGGCAGCCAGGGCTGCTGGGAGCAGTACGCGTCCGGGCGCGCCCTCGTCCGGTACGCGAAGCAGCGCGCCAACGCGACCCCGGAGAACGCCGAGCTGCTCCTCTCCCTGGGCGACGGCACGCCGGAGGGCATCGAGGGCAAGCACATCTCGATGGCCGCGAGACAGGGCGACCCCGTCGCCGTCGACTCGTACCGCGAACTGGCCCGCTGGGCCGGCTCGGGCCTCGCCGACCTGGCCTCCCTCTTCGACCCCTCCGCCTTCATCGTCGGCGGCGGCCTCTCGGACGAGGGCGAACTGGTCCTCGACCCCATCCGCAAGTCCTACAAGCGCTGGCTGGTGGGCGGCAACTGGCGCCCGGTCGCCGACGTCATCGCCGCCCAACTGGGCAACAAGGCAGGCATGGTGGGCGCGGCGGACCTGGCAAGAGAACCCGACCCGATCATGTAGGACATCCCCGTGCCTGTGGCTGCTCGCCGTTCCCTTGCAGGGGGCGGCGAGCAGTGTCTTTTAAGGGGCGCGGGGAACTGCGCGACAAGCCACAGCGGGCCGCGAGACGGTCAACTACCGCACCCCCCACGGCGAGTTACCGGCATCCCCTCACCCCACCTCCGTATCTTGACCACCATGGCGACGAACCCCCCGCTCCCCAACCCGGCCACAAACCCAGACGGTTCCGCCGTCATCCGAGTCCTCAGCTACAACATCCGCTCGATGCGCGACGACACCACCGCCCTCGCCCGCGTCATCACCGCCTGCGCCCCGGACCTCGTCCTCATCCAGGAAGCCCCCCGCTTCTTCCGCTGGCGCAAGAAGCTCTCCCGCCTCGCAGCCGCCTCCGGCCAGGTACTCCTCTCCGGCGGGGCCACCGCCGCCGGACCCGCCCTTCTCTGCTCCCTGCGCGCGACCGTCGAACGCACCGAGGACGTCCTTCTCCCGCTCACCCCCGGCCAGCACCGCCGCGGCTTCGCGACGGCGGTCGTCCGCTTCGGGGCCGCCCGGCTCGGCGTACTGAGCTGTCACCTCAGCCTGCAGAAGGACGAGCGGTACGAGCAGTCCGGCCTGCTCCTCGACCGCCTCGCCGCACTGGACGTACCGCACGCGGTCGCGGGCGGCGACCTCAACGAACGCCCCACCGGCCGCAGCTTCCGGCGCCTGGCCACCGGCCTCCAGGACTGCTGGACCGCCGCCCCCTGGGGTACGGAGTACACCTCGACGCCCAGCGACCCGCACCAGCGGATCGACGCGATCCTGGCCACGCCGGGCATCGAGGTCCTCGGCTGCGGGGTGCCGTCGGGGCATCCGGGAGTGCTGGCGTCGGACCTGAGGGCGGCGACGGATCACCTGCCCGTGCTGGCGGCTCTGCGGGTACCGGCATCCTGAGCCCGGCCCGCCGGGCGGAGCAGCGGCGTCGGGCGGAACCGCCGAGGGCGGTCACGGACCACCTTCCGGTCCTGACCGCCCTCAACCGCCGACTGCGTGACAGCGGTCGTCAGACCACCGCGCCCCGCCCCGGATCCTGCTCGTCGTCCTCGTCGCCCTTCATCCGCATCACCAGCGTCGCGAACCCGCCGAGGAACCCGCCGATGCCCAGTGTCGTCAGCCACCAGGTCATGTCCCAGCCCAGCACCACGGCGAGCAGCAGCAGGACCGGACCGCCGAGCACCGCCAGCCAGGCGAAGCGGGCGGTCGTGTCGGAGTCCCCCAGCGGAGGTGGCTCCGGGGGCACGAAGTGGCCCTCGTCGTCATCGTCGAAGTCCTCCTCCGACGCTTCGGGGGCCGTGTAGTCGCGCGGGCCGCCGCCGACGCCCGGGGCGAAGGCGACGGAGCTGCCCAGCGGCTTCACCGGCTGGCTGTCGCCCTTGGCCACCTTGTCGGCGTTGCCCTTGGGGTCGGGGTCGACGGTGTCGTCAGTGTCCTCGTTCGTGTCCGGTTCGAGCAGCGCCAGATCCTCGACGGACTTGAACGGCTTGGCGCCGGGCGGGTCCGGCGGCTCGTCGCCGTACGCCTCCACGATCGCGGCCCACGCGGCCGCCTCGTCGAAGGGCACGCCCTTCTCCTCCGGCTCGCGGTCGGAGTCGTGCTCAGCCACCCGTGGCCGTCCCTTCCTGCTGCCCCACTTGGTCTCCCAGTCCCACCGAGTCCTTCGACTCCCCGGACTCCTTACCGGCCGCGGGTGCGAGCCGGAGGACGAACGCGTGGCTCTCCTCGAAGATCCGGTCCGCATCATGGTCCAACGTCGCGACGTGATAGCTCTGTTCCAGCACGATCTCCGTGACGTCCGTGGACGACACCCGGCTGAGCACCCGGGCCGAGTCGGCCGGCGGCACCACATGGTCCGCCCGGCTGTGCAGCAGCAGCATCGGCTGCGTGACCTGCGGCAGCTCGCCGTCGACCAGACGGTAGAACGTCCGCATCGAGTGCGCCGCGTGCAGCGGAACCCTGGGGTAACCGACCTCCTCGACGCCCTCCTTCTTTATGTCGCTCACGATGCCGGGCACCGAGGGCACCAGATGACGGATGACCGGAAGGGCGTACGCGGCAAGGCCGTGCACCTTGTTCGCCGGGTTGACGACCACGATGCCGCTGATCCGGTCGCCGTACTGCGAGGCGAGCCGCAGGGTCAGCGCGCCGCCCATCGACAGGCCGAAGACGAACACCTGGGTGCAGCGATCCAGCAGGGCGCGCAGCTCACGGTCCACCTCCGCGTACCAGTCCTGCCAGCCGGTGAGCTGCATGTCCTCCCAGCGCGTGCCGTGCCCGGGCAGCAGCGGCAGCGAGACGGTCAGTCCGCGCTCGGCGAGATACTCCGCCCAGGGGCGCAACGACTGCGGGGAACCGGTGAAACCGTGACAGAGGAGGACTCCGACCTCCCCGCCCTCATGGCGGTACGGCTCGGCTCCAGGAAGGACCGGCACCATCGGTCTCCTGTTCATGGGGTGGGTGACTGGGGTGGGTGATCACGCACGGAAGCCACGAGGCTCCGAGGCGTACTTCACCGTACGCGACCGCACTGACACCGACCAGGGCCGTCGGGCTCTTTGACAGTGCTGCGGGTTAAGGTCTGATCCACAGACACAGGAGGCAGTCGGTTGTTGTACGGCGCGATGAAGGTTTCCGTCGGGGTCCCGCTGAAGGTCGCCTTCAGGCCCTGGGTGGAAGGCCTGGAGAACGTTCCGGCCGACGGCCCGGCGATCCTGGCGAGCAATCATCTGTCCTTCTCCGACTCGTTCTTCCTTCCCGCGGTCCTCGACCGCAAGGTCACCTTCATCGCGAAGGCCGAGTACTTCACGACGCCCGGGCTCAAGGGCCGGATGACCGCCGCCTTCTTCAAGGGCGTCGGCCAGCTCCCGGTGGACCGCTCCGGGGCGCGTGGCGCGGGCGAGGCCGCGATCCGGAGCGGTGTCGAAGTCATCGAGCGCGGTGAGCTGTTCGGCATCTATCCGGAGGGCACGCGCTCGCCCGACGGCCGCCTCTACCGGGGCAAGCCCGGCGGTCTCGCGCGCGTGGCGCTGGCCACGGGGGCGCCTGTCATCCCCGTGGCGATGATCGACACCGAGAAGATCCAGCCGCCGGGCAAGGTGATGCCCAAGCTGATGCGCCCGGGCATCCGTATCGGCGAGCCGCTCGACTTCAGCCGGTACCAGGGCATGGAACACGACCGTTTCGTGCTCCGGGCCGTGACCGACGAGGTCATGTACGAAATCATGAAGCTCTCCGGCCAGGAGTACGTCGACATCTACGCGTCGGCAGCCAAGCGCCAGATCGCGGAAGCGGCGAAGGCGGAGAAACTGGCGGAGAAGCAGGCGCAGAAGGCTCTGGAGAAGGAACGTTCGGGCACCAAGTAGCGGTACCGGGGGCGGGTTCGGGGTGGGCGGGGGACATGGCCGTACGTGAGAAAGCCGGGCGTGATGGCGCCGGGCGGGAGAAAGCCGGGCGTCCGAAGGTCATGCGGATGTCGGTCGAGCAGCCGCTGTGGCGTGCGCTGGCCGGCTACCGGGTGCTCACCATGCTGTACGCGCTGGGGTTCTTCGCCACCGCCTACGACGGGTTCCAGCGTCTGTGGGTCGCCGTCGCCTACTACTGCGTCCTGTTCGTCTGGACCCTGGCCACCCTGCCCTGGGTCGCCAACGCGGCCAGCTGCACCAAGCGCTTCCTCGCCGCCGACCTGACGGTCGCCCTCGCCGGCATCCTCCTCACGCCCCTCGCCGACACCCACGAACGCATTCAGTCGGGCGGCCCGACCCTGCCGTCGATATGGACGGCGGGGTCCGTCCTGGCCTTCGCGATCAAGGGCGGCTGGCGCTGGGCGGCCTTCGCCTCGACACTGGTCGCCGTCGTGAACCTGGTCGAGCGCGGCACCCCGGCCCGCGACACCATCCACAACGTGATCCTGGTGTGGGTCGCCTCCATCGCCATCGGATACGTCGTCGAGGTCGCCCGTGCCTCCGAGCGCACCCTCGCCCGCGCCCTGGAGATCGAGGCCGCGACCCGCGAACGGGAGCGGCTCGCCCGGGACATCCACGACAGCGTCCTCCAGGTACTGGCGATGGTGCAGCGGCGCGGTGCCGTGCTCGGCGGCGAGGCCGGGGAACTGGGCCGGATGGCCGGCGAGCAGGAGGTCGCGCTGCGCGCTCTCGTCTCCGGCGGCCTCGTACCGGAGTCGCGTGAATGGCAGTACGCGGAGGCCGTACACGCGGCGGGGGAGTCCGCGCCGGACCCGGTGGACCTGCGCACCCTGCTCGTCCCGTACGCCACCTCGACGGTCACCTTCTCCGAGCCCGGTACCCCCGTGCCGCTCGCCCGGGCCGCCGCGAAGGAGCTGGCCGCGGCGGTCGGCGCCGCCCTGGACAACGTACGGAAGCATGCCGGGGAGGGCGCCCGGGCCTGGATCCTGGTCGAGGACGAGCCGGACTCCGTCGTCGTGACCGTGCGCGACGACGGGCCGGGCATCCCGGAGGGGCGGCTCGCCCAGGCGGAGGGCGAGGGGCGGCTCGGCGTGGCCCAGTCGATCCGCGGCCGGCTGCGCGACCTCGGCGGCGACGCCGAGCTGATCTCGGTGCCGGGGCAGGGCACCGAGGTCGAACTGACGGTACCGAAGGACACCAGAACGACACGGGGGAAGGCGGAGCGGCGATGACGGCCACCGGGAACGACAACGAGAGCGGGAACGGCAAGGGTATGGCTGTGGACGAGGAAGGCGGCCGGGGCCCGCTGCGGGTGATGGTGGTGGACGACCATCCCATGTGGCGCGACGCGGTCGCCCGCGACCTGGCCGAGTCCGGGTTCGACGTGGTCGCCACGGCGGGCGACGGCGAGCAGGCCGTACGCCGCGCCCGGGCCGTCGCGCCGGACGTCCTCGTGCTCGACCTGAACCTGCCCGCCAAACCCGGCGTCCAGGTCTGCAAGGAGCTGGTCGGGTCCAACCCGGCCCTGCGTGTCCTGGTCCTCTCGGCGAGCGGCGAGCACGCCGACGTACTGGAGGCGGTGAAGTCCGGCGCGACCGGCTACCTGCTGAAGTCGGCCTCGACGGAGGAACTGGTGGACGCGGTGCGCCGTACGGCGGTCGGCGACCCGGTGTTCACCCCCGGTCTGGCCGGTCTGGTCCTCGGCGAGTACCGCCGCCTGGCCTCCGAGCCGGCCCCGGCCGCGGGTGCCGACGACCCCAAGGTCCCGCAGCTCACCGACCGCGAGACGGAGGTGCTGCGGCTGGTGGCCAAGGGTCTCAGCTACAAGCAGATCGCCGAACGCCTGGTCATCTCCCACCGCACGGTCCAGAACCACGTCCAGAACACTCTGGGCAAGCTGCAACTGCACAACCGGGTGGAACTGGTGCGGTACGCGATTCAGCGCGGCCTGGACGACGACGAGTAGGACGCACGGGTAGGACGCACAGGACGCGCGGCACCCCGTACGTGTCGGCTCGTCCCGAGATCAACTACCGCACAATTCACCGGAATTGACCTTCCCGCCCATCCCAAAGTGACCTGCATCACGATTAGCGTGACCTTCAGCAGGCATCCGCGGCGAAGGGACACTTCCATGCGCGTCGGAGTACTGACCGGAGGCGGCGACTGCCCCGGGCTCAACGCCGTCATCCGGGCCATCGTCCGCAAGGGCGTACAGGAGTACGAGTACGACTTCGTCGGCTTCCGGGACGGCTGGCGAGGTCCGCTGGAGGGCGCCAGTGTGCGCCTCGACATCCCCGCCGTGCGCGGGATCCTCCCGCGCGGCGGCACCATCCTCGGCTCCTCACGGACCAACCCCCTCAAGCAGGAGAACGGCATCGCCCGCATCCGGGAGAACCTCGCCGCGCAGGAGGTCGACGCGCTCATCGCGATCGGCGGCGAGGACACCCTCGGCGTCGCGGCCCGCCTCACCGACGAGTACGGGGTGCCGGTCGTCGCCGTACCGAAGACGATCGACAACGACCTGTCCGCCACCGACTACACCTTCGGCTTCGACACCGCGGTCGGCATCGCGACGGAGGCGATCGACCGACTGCACACCACCGCCGAGTCGCACATGCGCGTCCTCGTCTGTGAGGTGATGGGCCGCCACGCCGGCTGGATCGCCCTCCACTCCGGCCTCGCCGGCGGCGCCAACGTCATCCTCATCCCCGAACAGCGCTTCGACACCGAACAGGTGTGTGCCTGGGTGACCTCGCGCTTCAGTGCCTCCTACGCCCCGATCGTGGTCGTCGCGGAGGGCGCCATGCCCAAGGACGGCGACATGGTGCTGAAGGACCAGTCCCTCGACTCCTTCGGCCATGTGCGGCTGTCCGGCGTCGGCGAATGGCTGGCCAAGGAGATCGAGAAGCGGACCGGCAAGGAGGCACGCACCACGGTGCTGGGCCATGTCCAGCGCGGCGGCACACCCAGCGCCTTCGACCGCTGGCTCGCCACCCGCTTCGGCCTGCACGCCATCGAGGCGGTCCGTGACGGCGACTTCGGCAAGATGGTCGCCCTGCGCGGCACGGACATCGTCCGGGTCCCGATCGCGGAGGCCACGGCGAAACTCAAGACGGTCGACCCGAAGCTGTACGAGGAGGCCGGCGTCTTCTTCGGCTGAGTGCGCGCGGGGGCGCCCAGGCACGAGCCCGGGCGCCCCTCGGCCTCACCCCAGGGTGCCGGCACCCCGCAGCCGCCCCATCAACTCCCCTACGACAGCGGCCCCGTTCAGCGTCAGCACCGACTCCGGGTGGAACTGGACGCCCGCGAACCCGGGCCCCCGCAGCGCATGCACCTCACCGCTCGCACTCCGGCTGACCTCGACCCCGTGCGCGGCCAGCTCGCCGGCGGCCTCGTCGCCGCAGTGCGCCACGAAACTGTTGTAGAAGCCGACGGTCTCCGGCCGCCCGAACAGATCGATCTCCGTCTGCGCGCCCTGGTAGGGAATCTCCTTGCGCACGATCTCCAGTCCCAGCTCCGCAGCGATCAGCTCGTGCCCGAGGCAGACCCCGAGGACACCGTGCCGGTGGTCCCGCACGACCTCGGCCGTCAGTTCGCGCAGGAACCGCATCCTCGGGTCGGCCAGGTCGCCCGGATCACCGGGGCCGGGCCCGAGAACCAACGGCCCCTCGTGCCGTACGACGGCCTCCCGCAGCCCCGGTTCGTCGTAGCGCCGCACGGTCACGTCGAGGCCCGACGAGCGCAGGACGTGCGCGAGCATCGCCGTGAACGTGTCCTCGGCGTCGACGACCAGGGCGTGCCCGGACAGTTCCTGGGTCCGCTCCTGCATCCGCAGCCAGAACGGCGCCAGCGAGGACCGCCGCCCGTCCAGCGCCGCCCGCACCCGTGGATCGTCCATGAGCCGCGGCCGTACGCCCGTCTCCCGGGGCCTTCCCGGGACGACACCGAGCGCCGCCAGCACCCCGGCCGCCTTTGCGTGGGTCTCGGCGACCTCGCCCGCCGGGTCCGAGCCACGGACGAGCGTGGCGCCGACCGGCACCCGCAGCCGTCCGTCCGGCGCGATGTCGGCGGTCCGGATGAGGATCGGCGAGTCGAGGGTCTGCGCCCCGCCCGCATCCCGCCCGACGAGCGCCAACGCCCCCGCGTAGTAACCGCGACCACCGACCTCGTGCCGCTCGATCACCCGGCAGGCGTTCTGCACGGGCGACCCGGTCACGGTCGCCGCGAACATGGTCTCCTTCAGCACCTCCCGCACATCCAGGGAGGAGCGCCCCCGCAACTCGTACTCCGTGTGCGCGAGATGGGCCATCTCCTTCAGCCGCGGCCCCACCACGACCCCGCCCATGTCGCCGACGGTGCACATCATCTTGAGCTCCTCGTCGACGACCATCGACAGCTCCTCGATCTCCTTGCCGTCGGCGAGGAAGAAGAGCAGGTGCTCGGGGGTCGGCCCCTCGGCCGGATAGCGGTACGTCCCGCTGATCGGGTTCATGACCACGGTCCCGCCGGACATCCGGACGTGCACCTCGGGGCTGGCCCCGACCAGGGTCCGCTCCCCGGTGTGCACGACGAACGTCCAGTAGGCGCCCCGCTCCCCGACCAGCAGCCGCCGGAACAGGGCGAGGGCGTCGGCGCGTCCGAACCCCGGGATCTCACCCTCGTACGTCCGCCGAATGACGAAGTTCGCCCCCTCGCCGCGCCCGATCTCCTCCCGCAGCACCCTCCCGACGATGTCCGCGTACTCCTCGTCGCCGACGTCGAAGCCACCGCCCTCGACCCGTACGTCGTGAGCCGGGAGCTGGTCCAGGGCCTCGGCGAGCGGGAGTTCGTAGGTCTCCTCGGGCGTGAGCACCGCGAGCGGGGTGCCGTCGTCGCGGACGTCGAAGCCGCGCTCGCGGATCTGGCGGAAGGGGATGAGGGCGAGGCCCTCGTCGGGGATGTCGGCGAGCCGGTCGTACGTGGTCACCGGGCCGAGCAGCAGTTCGACCACGGAGTGGTCGTGCCCTGGAGTCCGGCGGCGGAGCAGCGCGAACGGGCGGTTGTCGTGCAGGAGCCGGTCGAGTCGCATGGTTCCTCTTCCATCGATGACTGGATCAGTGATCGGGAGGAACGGCCTGGCCGCGGAAGTCCGCGAAAACACCGAAGGCCGCCCCTCGGGCGGCCTTCGCGAAGTCTTGCGTACGCGCAGTCAGTGGGCCGCCGAGTGAGCGGGCCACCACCAGTTCTGGATCTGGGTCGAGTGCGCGAACATGCGACGGACCATACACCACGGGCAACGGGCGGATCGTGAACCGGCGCACGGACCGGCCATTCCGCTCACCGGACCCGAACGAGCGAACCCCGTCTCACTTGATGAGCAGGCGGATGGACGCCCGACATGACCCCGTAATGTTGGGGCCGTGACCGTGAACGCTAAGACCAGCGCCAGCGCTGGCAACACCTGGCGAGACCTGCCCGCGGCGCAGCAGCCCGAGTACCCCGACACCGAGGCTCTGCGCGCAGTCGTTGCGGAGCTCGAGTCGTATCCGCCGCTCGTCTTCGCGGGCGAGTGCGACCAGCTGCGCGCCCGGATGGCGGCCGTCGCCAAGGGAGAGGCGTTCCTCCTCCAGGGCGGCGACTGCGCCGAGTCCTTCGACGCCGTCGGCGCCGACCACATCCGCGCCAAGCTGAAGACCCTCCTCCAGATGGGCGCCGTCCTCACCTACGCGGCCTCGGTGCCGGTCGTGAAGGTCGGCCGGATCGCCGGCCAGTACTCGAAGCCGCGCTCCAAGGGCACCGAGACCCGCGACGGCGTGACCCTGCCGACCTACCGCGGTGACTCGGTCAACGGCTTCGACTTCGACGAGAAGTCCCGGATCCCGGACCCCGAGCGGCTGAAGCGGATGTACAACGCCTCCGCCTCCACGCTCAACCTGGTCCGCGCCTTCACCACCGGCGGCTACGCCGACCTGCGCCAGGTGCACGCCTGGAACCAGGACTTCGTGAAGTCGTCCCCGTCCGGCCAGCGGTACGAGCAGCTGGCCCGCGAGATCGACAACGCGCTGAACTTCATGCGCGCCTGCGGCACGGACCCGGCAGAGTTCCAGACGGTCGAGTTCTACTCCTCGCACGAGGCGCTGCTCCTGGACTACGAGTCGGCGCTGACCCGCGTGGACTCCCGCACCGGACGGCTGTACGACGTCTCGGCGCACATGGTGTGGATCGGTGAGCGCACCCGGCAGCTGGACGGCGCGCACATCGAGTTCGCCTCCCAGGTCCGCAACCCGATCGGCATCAAGCTCGGCCCGACGACCACGGCCGAGGAGGCGCTGCAGTACATCGAGCGCCTCGACCCGGACCGTGAGCCGGGCCGGCTGACCTTCATCGTCCGCATGGGCGCGGACAAGGTCCGCGACAAGCTGCCCGAGCTGGTCGAGAAGGTCACGGCGTCGGGTTCGACGGTGGCCTGGATCACCGACCCGATGCACGGCAACACGTACGAGGCGGCCTCCGGTCACAAGACCCGCCGCTTCGACGACGTGCTCGACGAGGTCAAGGGCTTCTTCGAGGTCCACAAGGAGCTGGGTACGCACCCCGGCGGTATCCATGTGGAGCTGACCGGCGACGACGTCACCGAGTGCGTGGGCGGCGGCGACGAGATCTTCGTCGACGACCTGCACCACCGCTACGAGACTGCCTGCGACCCCCGGCTGAACCGCAGCCAGTCGCTCGACCTGGCGTTCCTGGTCGCGGAGATGTACCGGGACCAGTAGCAGATCACCAGTAGTCGCGCCTGTTACAGGCACGTGCCGTGGGGCGCGGATCACATACGATCCGCGCCCCACACCACTTTTCGGGTACCTACGAGACAGGTAAGGTTAGGTTTGCCTCACCGATCAAGCGGACATCCTTGGTCTTGGTACGGCACGACCTTTGGATCCCGTCGGGAGGTGACCCGCGTGTACGTCTGCAACTGCTTCGGAGTGACCGAGACGCAGGTGAAGAAGCATGCGGCGGACGGCGCCTGCACTCCCCGGCAGATAGCTTCGGCCTGCAAGGCGGGCACGGACTGCGGCTCGTGCGTACGACGCATCCAGGCGCTGCTGGGCAGGGGCGCGTACCCGACCCGTGGCCTCGTGGACGAGAGCCGGCCGGTCCGGGCCGAAACGCTGGACGAGGCCGCCTGACCCGGAGGTCGGCTGTCAGCTCTCCGGCTGCTCGATGAGCTGCGCGATGTAGAGCGCCTCGCCGAGCTTCTCCACCAGTTCCAGCTGGGTGTCCAGGTAGTCGATGTGGTGCTCCTCGTCCGCGAGGATCGACTCGAAGATGTTCGCCGACGTGATGTCGCCCTTGCCGCGCATGACCTCGATACCGCGCTTGAGGCGGTCGATCGCCTCGACCTCGACCTGCCGGTCCGCCTGGAACATCTCCGTGAGGGTCTGGCCCACCCGCACATGGAAGAGGCGCTGGTAGTTCGGCAGGCCGTCCAGGAACAGGATCCGGTCGGTGAGGATCTCCGCGTGCTTCATCTCGTCGATGGACTCGTGCCGCGTGTACTTCGCGAGCTTCGTCCAGCCGAAGTTCTCCTGCATCTTCGCGTGCAGGAAGTACTGGTTGATCGCCGTGAGTTCGGCGGTCAGCTGCTCGTTGAGGAATTCGATGACCTCGGGGTCGCCCTGCATCGCAGAGGCTCCTTCCAAGCGGGGGACTGGGGAGGTTGCCGCCGAATGATCGCACCGCCGCCGAAGATCGTCCAGTAAGTGCATACTTAGTAAGTAAGGGCAGGCTTAGTCCAGGTTATCCGGACTTGATGGTGTCTGGGCTGGCCTGGTCATGCGCACGCTCCCTGGTCTGTCAGGATGGAGTCATGGGTCAGCCGGTGGAAAGTGAATCGGGAGAGCGCGATTCAGGAAGTGCGGCGCAGCCCGAATTGCCGCCGGGACAGCGAGTACAGCGCGGCTGGCCGGTCACCCATTACGGGCCGGTGCCCAAATTCCGCCCCGAGCGCTGGGAGTTCAGGGTTTTCGGCGCCACCGCCGACGGCGAGAAGCACTGCTGGAACCACGAGGAGTTCACGGCCCTGCCGCATGCCTCCGTCCTGGCCGACCTGCACTGCGTCACCAAGTTCAGCATGCTCGGCGCCGAGTGGGGTGGAATTCCGGCGCGGACGATCCTCACGGCGGCTCCGCCGGCGCCCGAGGTCACGCACGTCATGGTCTGGGCGGAGTACGGCTTCAGCTCGAATCTCCGACTGGCCGATTTCGCCTCCGACGGCACGATCTTCGCCACCCACAAGGACGGTGAACTCCTCACCGCCGAACACGGCTTCCCGCTCCGGCTGGTGGTGCCCCACCTGTATGCCTGGAAGGGCCCCAAGTGGGTCCGCGGGGTCGAGTACATGACCGCCGACCGCCGCGGCTTCTGGGAGGAGCGCGGCTATCACAACGTCGGCGACCCCTGGCGCGAGCAGCGCTACTCGTACCAGGAGGAGCCCGGGGACGGCCCCGAGCTCTGAGGCCGGTATCGGGGTCAGTGGTGGTACTGGTGCACCACCGCGTGGCCCTTGCCGCGGCCGATCGTCCACTTGTTGACCGGCGTGGTGACGACGAAGGCGATGACCAGTGAGATCGCCAGCGCGCCCCAGAACAGCACATCGTCCAGTTGGGCGTCCATCGCGCCGGGCCACAGCGTGATCACGCCGTTGTCCACCAGCTCCATCACGGCGATCGACAGGGTGTCCGCGGCCAGCGCCACCCGGACGGCCGTACGGAGGCCGACACCGGCCCTCAGGACGCCGCGCAGGGTGAGCGAGTAACCGAAGAGGAACGCCAGGACGACCGCCAGCACGGTGGTGGACAGGTTCCCCCAGCCCAGCGCCGTGCCGATGACCATCCCGAGCACCTCGCCGATGGCGCAGCCGGTCAGGCAGTGAAGGGTGGCCTGGACGGCCACGGCCCAGGTGGCGGCAGGTATGTGGGCCGGTGTGTGCTGGTGCGCGGGTGTCTCGTGCTCCATGGGTGCTCCCGATGTCACGCGGTCACGGTTTCCTGCACTCGCCAGCAATATACCCCTAGGGGGTATTCCCTCGACTGTTCGTTCCCGACTGTCCGTCTACAGCCCGTCCCGGAGTTTCTTCAGCCGCTCCACGTCCGCCGCGTGCCCCTCCTTCCCGCCGGGCGTCTCGATGATCAGCGGTACGCCCTCGGTCGCGGGGTGCGTCATCAGCGCCCGGAACGGGTCCTCGCCGATGTGCCCCGCGCCGATGTTCGCGTGCCGGTCCTTGTGCGCGCCGACCACGTCCTTGGAGTCGTTGGCGTGGATCAGCTTCAGCCGCCCCTCGCCGACCGTGTCCACGAGCAGGTCGAGGGTTTGGTGCATACCGCTGGGCCCGGTGAGATCGTGCCCGGCGGCGAAGATGTGACAGGTGTCGAGACAGACGCCGAGCTTCGGATGGGCGTCGAGCGCCTCGAAGTACGGTCCGAAGTCCCAGGTGCGCGAGCACAGCGAGGAACCCTGCCCGGCGGTCGACTCCAGGAGCAGGAACGGGTCGTCGTCGTGGGTGAGCTCGTCGAGCAGCGGCAGCAGATGTTCCCGCACCTGTTTGAGGGCCACGGACCGCTCCCGGCCGCCGGTCGCGCTCCCGGTGTGCACCACGACACCCAGGGCGCCGATCTCCCGGCCGCGCCGCAGCGAGTGCCGCAGCGACTCCACCGACCGCTCGACGGTCGCCTCGGTGTGCGAGCCGAAGTTGATCAGGTACGGGGCATGGACGTACGCCGGGATCGAGCCCTCGGCACAGGCCGTCCGGAACTCCTCGTCCTGCCGGGGACTGCCGACGGGCGTCGCCCAGCCGCGCGGGTTGGCCACGAACACCTGCACGGTCTCGGCCAGGAGGTCGCGGGCGTAGGACAGGCCGACGGAGTGGAGACCGCCGGCCACGGGAACATGGCCGCCGACGGGGTTGCGGAGCTGCTTGCTGGTCACCCTTTCAGGGTGTCACGCGATGCTCCACGTCCCGTCGGCGGATGCCGGCGGCCTGGGACTGCGACGGCGACCGTCCGCCGGGGTCAGCGGATCGTGATGGTGATCGTCGACCCCTTGGCAGCGGTGTCACCGCCGTCCACGGACTGCTTCTTCACCGTGTCGCCGAAGAGCCCGAGCAGCCCCCGGTCCTCGTCGACCGCGAACCCGGCCCCCTCCAGAGCGGCCTTCGCGTCGTCGACGCTGTCGCCCACCACATCCGGGACCTCGATCATCTCGGGACCCTTGGAGATCGTCAGCGTGATCGTGTCGCCCTGCTCGGCCTCGCTGCCGGCCACCGGTGACTGGACGGCGACCTGCCCCTGCGCGAACTCGTCCGAGGTGACGGACTTGGTGGCGACCTTGACCTTCAGTCCCGCCTCCTCCAGCACGGCCTGGGCGTCGGCGAGGCTCGCACCGGTGACGTCGGAGACCTCCACCGGACTGCCCTTGCTGACGACGAGGGCGATCGCGGAACCCGCGCGCCGCTCGGTGCCGGAAACCGGGCTGGTGCTGATCACGGAACCGCGGGGCACCTCCTCGCTGAACTCCCGGGTGACCATGCCCGGTTCCAGACCGCTCCGCTTCAGCAGCGCTCTGGCCCTGTCGAGGCGGAGGCCCGTGACCTGGGGCACCGGCACGGTCTCCGGCCCCAGGGAGATGGTCAGCGTCACGGTGTCGTTCACCCGGATACGCTCGCCGACCTCCGGATCCGTACTGATGACCGTGCCGCGCCGCACCGTGTCGCTGTATGCCTCGGCGTGCTTCACCTCGAGCCCGGCGCCCTTCAGCCTTGCCGTGGCCTGTGTCTCGGTCTGCGAGAGCACCGTCGGGACCTGTGTGAACTGCCCGGAGTTGATGTACCAGACGCCCGCCCCCACACCGAGGACGAGCAGCACGGCGACAAGGACGGCGAGCGGTGTACGCCGGTTCCGCTCCCGCGCGGCACGCCGGGAGGGCGGGGCGGGAGCCGGGGGAGCGCCGACCGCTCCCAGCCGACTGGTCCGGTTCAACCGCCGCTCGTCGACCGGGGGTTCGTCCTCGTTGACGGGCAGGGGCCGCGGCACGGACAGCGCGCGCGGGATGACGCTCGTCAGGTTCTCGGCGTTGTCGTGCTCCGAGGTGATGGCCTGCGGCGGTACGGCGTCCAGCTGCTCGGCGTCGAGCGAGCCGCGCGTCTCCAGAACCTGGGAGAGCAGTGCCACGGCGTCGTACGGGCGGATGTCGGCGTTGCGCGCGGTGGCCGAGGCGACCAGCGCGTCCAGCTCGAAGGCCAGCCCGGGCACGAGGGCCGAGGGCGGCGGCACGTCCTCGTGCAGGTGCTTGTAGAGCACCAGCGCGGGGGAGTCGCCGTAGTGCGGCTGGTCGCCGGTCAGCATCTCGTAGAGGACGATTCCGCAGGCGTACACGTCGACCCGGGGATCGGTGGTGCCGCTCTCGATCTGCTCCGGCGCCAGATAGGAGACGGTACCGAGGACGGACCCGGTGGTGTTGGTGACGGTGTCCACGGCCCGCACGAGCCCGAAGTCGGCGACCTTGACCCGCCCGTCGTCCCCTATCAACACGTTCTCGGGCTTCATGTCGCGGTGCACGAACCCGGCCCGGTGCGCGGCGCCGAGTGCGGCGAGCACCGGCTCCAGGATGTCGAGCGCGGCCCTCGGCTGGAGCGCGCCGCGCTCGCGCAGCACGTCACGCAGGGTGCATCCGGCGACGTACTCCATGGCGAGGTAGACATACGGCCCGTCGGTGCCCTGGTCGAAGACCTGCACGACGTTGGGGTGCGCGAGCCGGGCCACGGACTTCGCCTCCCGGATGAACCGCTCGACGAAGGACACGTCGGCGGCGAGCGTCGGATGCATCACCTTGAGGGCGAGCACACGGTCGAGGCGGGTGTCCACGGCCCGGTAGACCGTGGCCATCCCGCCGACCGCGATCCGCGCGTCCACGCGATAGCGGCCGTCGAGCACCTGCCCGACGAGAGGGTCCTGAAGGGTCGTATCCACGCAGGTGAGTGTACGAGCCGCCGCTGACAAGCCCGCAGTTTCGGCCAGGAAAGCACAGGAAAGCAGCGGGACTGAAGCCGACCTGTGACGCAGATCGCACCGGGCGGCCGCCGACGGAGAGGAACCCCCACAGGAGAGCTGCACGTGTGATCGGGCTCGAAACGGGCGGTGCACGGGTGGGAGATCAGACAGGAGGGAAGCGCCGGGTGCCTAGAAAGCAGGCCGCTCCGGATCCAGGTCGGCGAGCCCGGCCGCAGGAGACGAAGCCGCAGCAAAGTGACGCCGAGGAATCCGACCCGCCCGGTAGGCCAACCGCCCCGCCGAAACCCCGTACCGCATCCCCTCCGCCATCAGCACAGGATCCTGCGCCCGGGTCACAGCCGACGCCAGCATCACCCCCGCACACCCCAACTCCATCGCCGACGCCACATCCGACGCCGTCCCCGCCCCCGCGTCCAGAATCACCGGCACACGCGCGTGCTCCACGATGAGCTGGAAGTTGTGCGGGTTGCGGATCCCCAGCCCCGACCCGATCGGCGACCCGAGCGGCATGATCGCCGCGCACCCCACGTCCTCCAGCTTCCGCGCCAGCACGGGGTCGTCGTTCGTGTACGGCAGCACCGTGAACCCGTCCTCCACCAGCACCTCCGCCGCGTCCAGCAGCTCGATCGGATCCGGCAGCAGTGTCCGCTCGTCGGCGATGACCTCGAGCTTCACCACGTCCGTACCGAGCGCCTCCCGGGCCAGTCGGGCTGTCAGCACGGCCTCCCCCGCGGTGAAGCACCCCGCGGTGTTGGGCAGCACCTTGATGCCCAGCCGCTCCAGCACCGACAGCACCGACCCGTGCACCGAGGGATCGACGCGCCGCATCGCGACCGTCGTCAGCTCCGTCCCGGAGGCCACCAGCGCCCGCTCCAGCACGTCGAGGCTGGGCGCGCCCCCCGTACCCATGATCAGCCGGGAGGTGAAGGTCGTACCGCCGAGGACGAAAGGATCGTCGGCCATGGTTCAGCCTCCCTGGACGGCGGTGAGGACTTCGACGCGGTCACCCTCGGAGAGGGCGGTCGACGACCACCGCGCGCGCGGGACGACGGTTTCGTTGAGCGCGGCGGCCACACCGGAGGGCGCCGGGGTGAGGGACTTCACCAGAGCGTCGAGCGCGGTGCCCGCGGAGACCTCGCGCCGCCGGCCGTTCACCAGGATGTTCATACGAGCTGCTCCATGCGTACGGTGTCGAACCGGCGGGGTGTGAAGGCCCGGGCCTCCTCGGGCAGTTCACCGGTGGCCAGCGCGTACGCCAGCGCGTCACCGGTGACCGGGGTCAGCAGCACACCGTTGCGATAGTGCCCAGTGGCCACCAGCAGCCCCTCCAGAGCGGTCGGGCCGAGCAGCGGCGCGTTGTCGGGGGAAGCGGGGCGCAGTCCGGCCCGTGTCTCGGTCAACGGCAACTCGGTGATCCCGGGAACGAGTTCATGGGCGTCGCGCAGCAACTCGTACACGCCGCCCGCTGTGACCGTCGTGTCCCAGCCCAGCTCCTCGCTGGTCGCCCCGACGACCAGCTCCCCGTTCTCGCGCGGCACCAGATAGACCTGGCTGCCGCGCACCACGGCCCGCACGGTGCGGCTCAGGAACGGCGCGTACCGCTTCGGCACGGTCACCCGCAACACCTGGCCCTTCACGGGCCGTACGGGCGGCAGGACGGCCTCCGGGACGCCCGCGAGCCGCCCGCTGAGGCTGCCCCCGGCCAGCACGACCGATCCGGCGGCCAGTTCGTCGCCGTCCGAGTCCGTGACCGACACGGCCCGCTCCCGCCGTACGTCGAGCCGCTCGGCCCAGGTCCGGCGCAGCACCACCCCGGCCCGCTCGCACGCGTCGACAAGCGCCCCGGCCAGCCGCCGCGGATCGATCTGGTGGTCGCCGTCCACCCGCAGCCCCCCGCGCACGCCGGGCGCGAGCATCGGCTCCAGGCGCCGGCATTCGCGCCCCGAGAGCCACTCCGAGTCCAGGCCGGACCGCTGTTGCAGGGCGTGCAGTTCGCGCAGTTCGGCGCGGTCGTCGGCGTCGAGTGCGACGGCGAGCGTGCCGCAGCGGCGGTAGCCGAGGTCGCGGCCGGTCAGCTCGGTGAGCTCGGCCACGAAGTCCGGGTAGCGGCGGGCCGACTCCAGGTTCAGCCCCAGCAGGGTCTGCTCGCCGTGGTGCAGCTCCGTGACGGCGGCCAGCATCCCGGCCGCCACCTGCGCGGCCCCGCCGCCCGGCACGGGGTCCACGACGGTCGTGGAGAACCCGCGCTGCGCGGCCCGCCAGGCCGTCACCAGCCCGATGATCCCGCCTCCGACGACAACGACGTCCGAAGTGTGCGTACGCGACATGGGCGTCCAGCCCCTCCCTTCGCCGGCATGACCCGGATCAGGTTCGTACGGTCGGAGGCCGCCCAGCCTCCCTCTCAGCCCGGTGCGTCCGGGCTCCCGCGTGCTTACGCTGGCCACCCTAGCCCGCGGTCCGACGCCCACGTAAGGGAGCCTTCACCCATGCCCCGCTCGCTCGACGGTCTCGTGCTCGCCCCGGTCGAGGACCAGGCACCGGGTCAGGTGGGCACGCGCACCCGGTTCGCCTACCACGAGCAGGACGGCGAGATCTGGGCCGAGTACGCGGGCGGGGACGTCGTACGCGGGCACCTCGTGGGTACGCGGGAGGGCGACCGTCTCGACTTCCGCTACGTGCAGTTGAAGCGGGACGGGACGACGTCCTCGGGCCACTGCGTGTCCGAGGTGACCGAACTGCCGGACGGTCGGCTGCGGTTGGCGGAGACCTGGGAGTGGGAGTCGCAGCCGGGCAGCGGGACGAGCGTGGTGGAGCAGGTTCAGCAGGCCGGGCACGTCGGTGTGCAGTAGGTCACTGACCGCGCCCACTGACTGACAATTTGTCAGTTGTCTATGGTGATCGGGTGAGCGAGCAGACGCAGGCACAGGGCACACCGGGCGTGTCGCAGCCGCGGCGCGTGGTCGTCGTGGGTGCGGGCATGGCCGGGGTGCAGACCGCGGTCGCCCTGCGGGAGCAGGGGTTCACCGGCACCGTCACGCTGTTCGGCGCCGAACCCCATCAGCCGTACGACCGGCCGCCGCTGTCCAAGGCCGTCCTGCTAGGCAAGGCGGAGGGCTCCGCCTTCGACGTCGACTTCGAGGCCCTCGGCATCGACCTGCTGCTCGGGCGGGAGGTGCTGGGCGTCCGCGCCGGCGAACACGAACTGGACACCCCCGACGGGCCCGTGCCCTATGACGTCCTGGTCCTCGCGACCGGCGCCGAACCGATCCGGCTGCCGGGCACCGAGGGCGTACCCGGTGTGCATCTGCTGCGCACCCTCGACGACGCCGAGCGGCTGCGGCCCGTACTCGCGCGCCAGCACGACATCGTCGTCGTCGGGGCCGGCTGGATCGGCGCCGAGTTCGCCACCGCCGCGCGCGAGGCCGGCTGCGCCGTCACCGTCGTCGAGGCCGCCGACCGGCCGCTCGCGGGCGCACTGCCGGCCGAGGTGGCCGCGCCGATGGCCGCCTGGTACGCGGACAGCGGCGCCTCGTTGCGCACCCACGCGCGCGTGGCCCGCGTCGAGCCCGGCGCGGTGGTGCTCGACGACGGCTCGCGGCTGCCCGCGGGCGCCGTCGTCGTCGGTATCGGGGCCCGCCCGGCCACCGCCTGGCTCGTGGGCTCGGGGATCGCCCTGGGCGAGCACCGCGAGGTCGTCGCCGACGACCACCTGCGCACCTCCGCGGCGGACGTCTACGCGGTCGGCGACTGCGCGTCCTTCCCCTCGGGAAGGTACGGCCGGCGCCTGCTGGTCCACCACTGGGACAACGCTCTCCAGGGACCCCGTACGGTTGCCGCGAACATCATCGGGGAGTCGCCGGCGGTGTACGACCCGGTCCCGTACTTCTGGTCGGAGCAGTTCGGCCGCTTCGTCCAGTACGTCGGCCACCACCAGTCCGCCGACACCACCCTGTGGCGCGGTGACCCGTCCGGCCCCGCCTGGACGGTCTGCTGGCTGCGGGAGGGCCGCCTGGTCGCCCTGCTGGCCGTGGGCCGCCCCCGTGACCTGGCCCAGGGGCGCCGACTGGTCGAGGCGGGCACCCTGATGGACGCCGAGGCGCTGACGGACCCGTCCCGGCCCCTGAAGGCGGCCACGGCCTAGCGCGACGCGGCTCGACGTCACCGGCTCGGAGCCACCGGATCGGCCCAGGTCGGAGGGGCCCGGCTTCCGACTGTCAGTGCGGGATGGCACGCTTGTCCCGTGACCGAGATTGACGCAAAGATCGATGCTCTCGTCCCCGCCTGGCTCACCCTCCCCGACATCGCCGAATTGCTCGATGTCGAGGTGACACGCGTCCGGCAGCTGGTCAGGGAAGGCCAGCTGATCGCCGTACGCCGTGGTGAGAACCGTGCGCTGCACGTCCCCGCCGCATTTCTCGACGGGGTCGAGCAGAAGGTCGTCAAGGGCCTCACCGGCACCTTGACGCTCCTGCGGGACGACGGCTATTCCGACGAAGAGATGCTGGAGTGGCTCTTCACTCCCGACCCGAGCCTGCCCGGCACCCCCGCGCAGGCCCTCGCCGAGAATCGCGGCACGGAGGTGAAGCGTCGCGCCCAGGCGCTCGCCGTCTGATCCGACCAGCCGTTCGATGTGCGGGCAGTGGTCCGCACACCGCCACACAGGGGCGTGCCCGGGGGAGAACACTCCCGGGGCGCGCCCATGGGGGGACACCCGTATGCCCGAGACGACCGACACCGTGCCCGGGGCGACCGCCGACGCGGGCACGGCCCGAGCCCGGTTCGCCGACGCCCGGGTCTACCTCTGCACGGACGCCCGGCGACGTCAGGGCGACCTCGCCGAGTTCCTGGACTCCGTCCTGGCCGGCGGGGTGGACATCGTGCAGTTGCGCGACAAGGGCATGGAGGCGGCCGAGGAACTGGACCACCTCCAGGTCTTCGCCGACGCCTGCGTCCGGCACGGCAAGCTCCTCGCGGTCAACGACCGGGCGGACGTCGCCCACGCCGCCCGTGCCGACGTACTGCACCTCGGCCAGGGCGACCTGCCCGTCCCGGCGGCCCGCGCGATCCTTGGCCCGGACGTGCTCATAGGCCGCTCCACGCACGCAGAGTCCGAGGCCGCGGCAGCCGCCGTCCAGGAGGGCGTCGACTACTTCTGCACCGGCCCCTGCTGGCCGACCCCCACCAAACCGGGCCGCCACGCGCCCGGCCTCGGCCTGGTCCGGTACACGGCCGCTCTCGCCACCGAACGACCCTGGTTCGCCATCGGCGGCATCGACCTGGACAACCTGGACGAGGTCCTGACCGCGGGCGCCCGCCGGGTCGTCGTCGTACGGGCGATCACTGAGGCCGACGACCCGGGCGCGGCGGCGGCGGAGTTCGCCAAGCGGCTGCGAGCCCTGTAACCGGTTGGCGGGAGGCCCTTGAGGCCCGGGCGTCCGAGTCCGGTGTCCGAGGCGTGGACAACAAGTCGACAATCCGGGCAAATTTCCGCCATCCGGTTGGGAGACCGCCGCCCCCTGACTAACCTGCGGGTATGGCCCTTGGAACCGCGTCCACCAGGACTGACCACGCACGCACGGTGCGTGACATGCTCGCGTCCGGCAAAACCACGTACTCCTTCGAGTTCTCGGCGCCGAAGACTCCCAAGGGCGAGCGGAACCTGTGGAACGCGCTCAGGAGGATCGAGGCGGTCGCGCCGGACTTCGTGTCCGTGACGTACGGCGCCGGCGGGTCGACGCGTGCGGGCACGGTGAAGGAGACCCAGCAGATCGTCTCCGACACGACGCTCACCCCGGTCGCCCACCTCACCGCGGTCAACCACTCCGTTGCCGAACTGCGCAACATCATCGGCCAGTACGCCGACGCGGGCATCCGCAACATCCTTGCCGTGCGCGGAGACCCGCCCGGCGATCCGATGGCCGACTGGGTCCCGCACCCGAGCGGGCTGACGTACGCGGCCGAACTCGTGCGGCTCATCAAGGAGTCGGGCGACTTCTGCGTGGGTGTCGCCGCCTTCCCCGAGACCCACCCGCGCTCCCCCGACCGGGAGACGGATGTCACGCACTTCGTCGACAAGTGCCGGGCCGGCGCGGACTACGCGATCACCCAGATGTTCTTCCACCCGGAGTCGTATCTGCGGCTGCGGGACGCCGTCGCGGCGGCCGGCTGTCCGACCCCGGTCATCCCCGAGGTCATGCCCGTGACCAGCGTGCGGATGCTGGAGCGGTTGCCGCAGCTCAGCAACGCGGCCATCCCTGCCACCCTGAAAGAGCGGATCCTCACAGCCAAAGACGACGCGGCGGCTGTACGCTCCATTGGCATCGAGTTCGCCACGGAGTTCTGCGCGCGACTGCTGGCCGAGGGAATCCCCGGACTGCACTTCATTACGCTGAACAACTCCACGGCATCGCTGGAAATCTACGAGAACCTGGGTCTGCACCACCCACAGCGGGCCTAGACCGGCCGCACCGGCGTACGACACACTGCGTAGCGGCCACTGGGAGAGGGGCGTACATGGGCTGGACGGTCCTCTACATCGCGTTCGGCATTGTCGCGTTGTGGCTGCTCGGCGAGGTTCTGCTGCAGTACAAGGCGCGGCTGCGCTGGCGACTGCTGGCCTTCGCCGGCTTCCTCGGCGTGGTCCTCGGTGTGCTCATCCCGAACGTGGTGGTCATCGGCCTGGGCGCCGCGGCCTTCGCGGTCGGGCAGACGTACGTCACGCTGTCGTTCCGCAGCGGCTTCTCGGCCGGCTGGGCCGTCGCGGGCCGCTCGGGCTTCCTCGCGCGGTTCGGCAAGGGCAAAGGCCGCGGCGACGGGGAGTACCAGGACCCGAAGCTGGAGGTCTCCGGCCTGGAGGCACCCGAGGGCGCCGACACGGGCTTCGGCGGCAACGCCGCCGACAGCGTCGGAAGCGACGTCTTCGACACCGGTGCCGGAACGTACCGGCAGGGCGACGACTTCGACCGCGACTACGACCGGGACGACGTCTTCACCCCCGCCCGTTCCGTCCGGCCCGCGGGGGCCGAGAACGGCGCTGTCTACGAACCGCAGCCCCTCCCCGACGACACCGGCTCGTACGGCATATACAGCGACGCCGCCTACGCGGCGGCGACCGGTCAGGACCAGTCGTACGCCGGCACGGGCCAGGACCAGTCGTACGCGGCGGCGGCCCAGAGCGGCGACCAGACCTACGGGTACGACGGCTACACCGGCTACGACCAGCAGCAGTACGGCTACGACGCCTCCGGTCAGCAGCAGTACGCCGCCTACTCCGACCCGTACATCGGCCAGGGTTACGGCGGCAACTCGTACGACGCCGGTTACGACCAGCAGCAGTACGGTCAGCAGGGCTACGGCCAGGACCAGTACGGTCAGCAGGGCTACGGCGAGACCCCGGCGAGCGGTGTCTGGGTCCCGCAGCAGCGCAACACCGACGACCCGTTCTTCGGCGGCGAACTCCCGCCGGAGCAGCAGTATCCCTACCAGGACAACGGCAACGGCCAGAGTCAGGACAACGGCCACAACAACGGCAACGGTCAGACGAACGGGCACGGGTACGACGAGCAGCAGTACCGTTTCTAGCCGCGCCGCTTCCGAGGACCGCCGCCCCGCCCGGGTATCCGGGGGTTCACTGCGAGCCCCGGAAGCCGGGCCCCTCCACGATCAGCCCCGCCACCAGCGCACCCGACATGCCCGCGTGCGCCAGTCCGCCACCAGGGTGCGACCAGCTGCCCACCCGGTACAGCCCCGGCAGGCGAGTGCTGTTGGCGGGATGCAGGAAGTCACCCTTGCCGCCCGCGAGCGAGGGCGCCGACACGCCCCCGTAGTAGGCGCCGGTCTCCTCCCCGTTCCGGCCGGGCGTCCGTATCTCCCGCCACAGGATCCGCTCACGCAGCGCGGGGACGGCTGCCTCGGCCGCGCCGACCAGCAGATTCGCGAACCCCTCCGGCGATTCCTCGACGTCCCGGTTGCCCCGGCGCCCCGCTACCGCCGTCAGGATCACGGACTCGTGCTCCCCGTCGGGCCGCAGCGCGGGATCGTCCGGGCGTAGCACGGTCACCGTGGGCCGCACCGGGCCGTTTCCCTCCCCGCTCAGCCAGTCCAACTCGGCCTCGCGGTCCGGCGCGTGCACGACCGTGCGATGCGCGGCACCCGCCTCACGGGCCCCGCGCAGGGCCAGCAGTACGGTGAACCGGCCCGGCGACGGCGCCGACGCGTCGGGGAACACGTCACCGTCCTGGTCGAGCGCGTGCTCCGTCAGCCCCTTCAGCCGTACGGGATCCACGCCCGCCACGACATGGTCGGCCTCCGCCAACGTCCCGTCGGACAGCTCCACCCCCGCCGCCCGGCCGTCCTTCTCGACGATCCCCGTGACCTCGGCGCCGAAGACGAACTCGACCCGCCGGGCCAGGCACCGCTCGTACACCGCGCGCGCCAACTCCCGGATGCCGCCCCGGACGTACCAGGTGCCGAAGGCGTGCTCCATGTACGGCAGCACGGCCGCGCTCGCCGGAGCGTCCCGGGGGTCGAGGCCGTACGCCAGCGCGTGACTGTCCAGGAGGGCGGTCAGGCGTGGGTCGCGCAGTTCCCAGGCGGCGACCTCGGCGAGCGTGCCGGCCCGGCGGGTGCGCAGCAGCCGCTTGTGGGGAAGCGCCGGATAGGGCTCCCGCTCGGCCAGCACCTGCCAGTCGGTCCACAGGGGCTCCTCCAGGAGCGGTCTGCGGGTGCGGTCCCAGGCCTCGCGGGCCCTGACCAGGAAGTCGCCCCAGCGCTCACCCGCCCCGGCCCCGAGAGCCGCCTCCAGGGCCTGGACGACGCCCGCGCGGGACGCGTTCGGCAGGGCGACCTCCGTGCCGTCCGGGAAGACGTGCCGGGCGGACGGGTCGACCTGGACCAGCTCGACGCACTCCTCCAGGGGCTGCTTGCCGGTCTTGACGAACAGGTCGCGGTAGACCGCGGGCAGGGTGAGCAGCCCGGGGCCCGTGTCGAACGAGAAGCCGTCGCGCTCGAAGCGGCGCACCGCTCCGCCGTAGGTCTCCCCACGCTCGTACACCGCCACCCGGTGGCCCGCGACGGCCAGCCGGGCAGCGGCCGCCATCGCGCCCATGCCGGCGCCGATCACCGCAATCCGTGCCATGCGAGGGACTTTATCGGCCCCCACTGACAGTCCCGCCACGCGCCTGTGACCTGGGAGTTCGCGAGGACGCGAGTGGCCTGGATCAGCCCGGTGGCCACCCGGTCCGGGCCGCGAGCCGCTTCTCCTCGCGCCGCTGGGCCCGGCGCCGCAGGAACCGTCTGATCCGGGAGACCAGGAAGAACAGTACGACCAGCCCGCCGAGCAGCAGTGTGCCCGCGATGATCGCCGCCGCCTCCGGGTTGAACATCGCGAACGTCACGATGCCGCCGACCCCGAGATCCTCGGCGAGGCTCAGGATCACGTTGCTGAACGGCTCCGGCGAGGTGTTGACCGCCATCCGCGTCCCGGCCTTGACCGCGTGGCTGGCCAGCGCCGTCGAACCGCCGATCGCGCCCGCCGCGAGATCGGGCAGCGAACCGCTCTGCCCGGCCAGCAGCGCGCCGACGACGGCCCCGGAGACCGGCCGGATCACGGTGTGCACCGCGTCCCACGCCGAGTCCATGTACGGGATCTTGTCGGCGACCGCCTCGCACAGGAACAGCACGCCCGCCGCGATGAGCACCTCGGGGCGCTGCAACGACTCGGGCACCTCGTCGCTCAGTCCGGTCGCGCCGAAGATGCCGAGGAGCAGTACCACCGCGTAGGCGTTGATGCCGCTGGCCCAGCCGCTGGTGAAGACCAAAGGGAGTACCGACACGGACGCGATGGTAACCAGTCGGCAACGGCGCGTCCTGGGGTTGAGTGCGCTGCGCTGAGTACGCGTACCTAGGACGAGAGATGAGTAGCCGCACGGATGGGCTGCGACCTGCGGGAACGAGAGAGTGGTGCCACGGAAAAGGGCACGGCTCCGGTACCGCCGACACGGGGCGGCGGAACGGTGCCGGTGCCCTGGACCGCTCCTTCCGCCGATCCGTCGGCGGGAGCGAGGCACTGGGGGACCCGGGGGAACGACCGCACGGGGGAACGGGGAAAACGGGGGAGGGAACGGGGGAGCAGAAAGGAAGCGCCGGTTCGGGATGGCCCGCGGGGGATGCGGCCATATCGGACCGGCGCTTTCCTGTGCGCCCGAACCCGCTCGCTCAGCGGTTGCCGCTCACCCGTCCCTGGAGGAGCCGGGACAGCGCCGAGTGGACGTCGTCCAGGGAGCGTTCGGGCTGGAAGGACTGCCAGTCCAGGGCGGCGACCAGGACCATGCCCACCAGGGCCGCCGCGGTGAGCTGGATGTCGATCTCGTCGCTGAGCTCGCCACCCGCCACGGCCTCGCGCAGGACGTCCTCGACGACCGCCACCGCCTGCTGTCTGACCACCATCAGGGTGGACTGCCAGGTCCTGTTGGTGCGCCACAGTTCGGCGACGTAGAGCTGGGTGAAGGCCGGGTAGCGGCTGATGAAGAGGAGCCCGGCCCGGATCATCGCGTCCAGGGCGTCGACCTTGGTGCCGCCCTCCCGGTCGGTCCGCTCGGCCGCCTCCCTAAGGGAGGCGGTGAGGAGTTCCACGCCGTGCCGCAGCAACTCCTCGAAGAGGACCGACTTGCTCGCGAAGTTGTAGTAGACCGTGCCCTTGGCGACTCCGGCCCGCTCGGCGATCTCGTCCACCGTGGTGGCGGAGAAGCCCTGTTCCGCGATGAGCGTGACGGCGGCCTCGTAGAGTTTCTGCCGGGTGGCCTCGCGGCGCGAACTGCCGCCCGACGGGGTGCTGCTGCGTTCCATGGCCCTGATTCTCACAGGTGCGCCGGGTCCACGCTGACGAGACGTCACAGGCTCAGCTCCGGGTGCAGTCGGTCCAGGGTCCACACCTGCCTGCGGCGGGCCGACACGGCGGTCAGCGCCAGGGCGCCGGCCGTGAACGCCGCCAGCACGGCACACGCCTGCCACACCGGGCCGAGCCCGCCGCCCGTGATCAGCCTGCGCAGGGCCTCGACGACGTGACTCATCGGCATGAAGGGGTGGATCGCGTTGAAGAAGCCGGGACTGGTCTGCACCGGATAGGTGCCGCCCGCGGACGTCAACTGGAGCATCAGCAGGGCGAGTACGAGAATCCGGCCGGCCGCTCCGAAGCGCGCGTTCAGCCACTGGACGATCGCCGCGAAGCACACCGTGACCAGGAACAGGAAGCCCACCGTCCCGGCCGCCCGCACCATTTCCAGGCCGATCGCCCAGTGCAGTACGGACATCAGCGCCACGGTCTGGAGCATGCCCAGGGCGGCCACCGGGAGCCAGCCCGCCAGGGCGACGCGCCATGCCGGGGCGCCCGCGGCGAGCGCCCGCCGGTTGAGCGGCGGGATCAGCATGTAGGCGACCATCGAGCCCACCCACAGGGACAGCGGGATGAAGTACGGGGCGAACCCGGTGCCGTAGTTGGGCGCCTTGTGCAGGTCCTTGGAGGCGAGCTGGACCGGGTCGGACATGACCTCGGTGCGCACGTCGCGGTCCTGCCGGTCGTAGTCGGGGATCCGCCCGGCGCCGTCGTGCAGCCCGCCGGCGAGTTTCCCGGAGCCGTCGGCGAGCTTGAACATGCCGCCGGAGAGGTCGTCCGCGCCCGTCCTGAGGTCGCCGACGCCCGTGTCCAGGGCGGTCGCGCCGGTCCTGGCGGTGGAGAGCCCGGTGTGCAGCTTCCGCGCTCCCGCGGCGACCTGTGCGGCCCCCGCGTTGAGCTTGTCGACCTTCCGGACGGCGTCGTCGAGGTCCTCGGAGAGACGCGGGGCGCGGTCGGCGAGCGCCTGGGCCTGCTTCTGAAGGGTGGCGAGATGCCGGTCGAGTCGGTCCAGATCGCCGTTCTGGTCGGCGATCAGCGTGTTGACGTCGTCGGCGACCGTCGCCACCTCCGCTGCGGCGTTCCTGGCCTTCTTCAGGTCGGCGCACGCGGCGTCGGGCAGTACCGCGGTCTCGCAGCGCGCCCTGTAGACCCCGTTCAGGGTGTCGGAGGCCGTGTGGGCGCCCTTGGCAGCGGCCGGGGCTGCCTTCACCAGGGTGCCGAGGTTGCGCCGGACCGTACCGGCCGAGTCGGCGACGAGCTGAGCGGCGTCCCCGATCGTCTTCTCGTTGTCCTTGAGGAAGGGCCCCAGCCGGTCCGAGACGCCGTGGACCCGGTCGGCGAGCGTCTGCGTGCCCGTCGCGACCTGCCGCGAGCCGTCCGCCAGGTCGCCCGCGCCCGTGTCGAGCTTCCTCAGCCCCCGGACCAGCTTGCCGCTGCCCGCCTCGGCGTCCTTCAGCCCGTCGGCGAGGTCCTTGGAACCCTGCTCGGCCTTGCCGATGCCACCTGTGAGGGTGTCGGCGCCCTTGGCGGCCTTCACGGTCTGCCCGTGGATGTCGGAGAACGAGACGAAGATCCGGTCCAGGAACGACCGCGAGGCCTTGGTGGAGGCGGCCGTACGCACCTCACCGAACACCGTCCGGGAGATCTGCCCGACGATGTAGTTGTTGGCGTCGTTCGTCCGTACCTGGAGCGCGCCCGTCTCCGGGGAGTCGCCCGAGCTGGACGCGATCCGCTCGCTGAAGTCGGCGGGCATGGTCAGCGACAGGTAGTACGTGCCGTCCTCGACGCCCTCCCGGGCCTCGGCCGCGGTCACCTCGTGCCATTCGAAGGTGTCGCTGTCGTGCAGCCCCTTGACGATGTCGGCACCGGCCGCGAGCTTCTTCCCGGCGACGCTCGCTCCTTTGTCGTCGTTCACGAGTGCCACGGGGATGCGGTCGAGCCTGCCGTAGGGGTCCCAGAAGGACCACAGGTACAGCGCGCCGTACAGCAGCGGCAGCAGCAGGAGCGAGGCCAGCGCGGCCCGTGGAAGTCTGCCCCGGCCGAAACGCCTGAGCTCAAGCGCGGCCAGTCTCGGGGAGCGCATCCGCCGTCTCCTTCTCGTGAGTCTCTTGCCCGGTCGTCCTCTTGTCCGGCCCCTGCTCCTGCGCGCGCGGAGACGTCGACACGGTGACGGCTCCTTCGGGAGCCTCGCTGCACACCGCCACGACGGTCGTCCCGGCCTCGGCGACGGACCTCAACAGCGCCCACACCTCGGCCCGTTCGGCGTCCGACAGCTTCAGGTCGGTGTCGTCCACCCCCAGCAGCCTCGGCCCGCCGATCAGGGCCAGCGCCACGGACAGCCGCAGCGCCTCCAGCCGCTCCAGATCGCGTACGGCGGTCCGGGAGCCCTTCGGCAGCGCGTCGCGGTCGAGACCGGCGGCCGCCAGCGCGGCGTCGACGCGCCGCTCCGTCTCGGCCGCCCGCTGCGCCCGGGGCCGCAGCAGCCCGCGCAGGGAACCGCCGAACCGGCGCTCCAGCAGCGCCCGTTCCCACAGGTGCTCCCCGACGGTCAGGGCGGGGTCGAGGTCGGTGACGCCGGGGACGTGCGCGAGCGCGCCCACGCGGCGCACCGCCGCCGCCTGCCTGGGCAGGATCCACTCGCCGACCGTGGCCGACCCCTCGGTGGCCCTCATCCGGCCCGTGAGCGCGAGCAGCAGGCAGGTGCGTCCGGAACCGGACGGCCCCTCCACCGCGATCAGCGAGCCGGGCTCCGCGTCGAAGGACACCTCACGGAACGCCCAGCCGCGAGGCCCCTTGAGCCCGAAGGCCCGGGTGGTCAACCCGAGTCCGTGCGGACCGTCCACAGTTCCCGCCCCCTTGGCAGTTCTTTTGCACTGACTGGTCAGTGCAAAAAGTAACCCGAACCTTCGATCGAAGCAAAAGACCAGGTCAGAACGGATTGTCAGTGCCATACCGCACGATGAGCACATACGGCACCTCCTGTCGGGGCGTGCCGTCACACAGACGACAGGAGGTTCGTCATGGCCAGCTCGAACGCAGCCGCCGCCCGTCGGCGCAGCGCCCCCGGCCCTGCCCCCTCACTGACCGGTCCGGCGGGGGACGTGCACCCCGTGCTCCGCCGGGCCACGGCCCCGCCCGCAGCCCTCGACCTGCTCGCCCAGGCCCGCGCCGGACTCGACGAGGCGGCCGTCCTGGAGACCCCCAACGAGCGGTACGCCACCGCCCACCTCGCCGCCCTGCGTACCGCCGCCGCGGTGCTCGCCGCCCGGGGCCGGCCCGAACCCACCCCCAGGCGCCGGGCACGCATCCGCAGCGCCTGGGAGGTGCTCCCCGAGATAGCGCCCGAACTCGCCGAGTGGAGCGTGCTGTTCGCCTCCGGCGCCCGCCGCCGCGCTCGCGCCGAGGCCGGCATCCAGGGCGCGGCCGGCAGCCGCGACGCGGACGACCTGATACGTGACGTGGCGATGTTCCTGCGCCTCGTCGAGCGGATGCTCGTCCTCCAGCCGGTGCTTCCCCAACCGCGCCAGGACCCGGACCCGCCCCCGGACGCGGGCTGAGACGGATGACCGGCTCTGTCACGGGAGGCAATAAAGTGGGGAGGTCATGTCTTTCCCGGCCCACCGAGGCGGGGAGGGCACCCCGTTCGCTCCGCCGCGCAAGAGGCGGTGCCGCGCCGAGGAGTCACCTGTCGTGCCGGACCCGATGCGCCCACCCGTCGCCCGCCACCACCCTCAAACGACATCGCTCCGCGCCGACCCCCCTCGTCCCCGCTCCTCCCTCCGTACCGCCGTGGTCTGGGAGGTCGTGTCGGACGCCCTGGAGCGCCGCGTCAAAGCCACGGGGCGTGAAGCGCTGGACGTCCTCGACACCGGCGGCGGCAGCGGCAACTTCGCGGTGCCCGTCGCCCGCCTCGGTCACCGCGTCACCGTCGTCGACCCGAGCCCCAACGCACTGTTCGCGCTGGAGCGCCGGGCCGCCGAGGCCGGCGTCGCCGACCGCGTCCGGGGAGTCCAGGGTGACGCACACGGCCTCTTCGACGTGGTCGAGCGCGGTGGCTACGACGCGGTGCTCTGCCACGGCGTCCTGGAGTACGTGGACGACCCCGCCGAGGGCGTCCGCAACGTGGTGGCCGCCCTGCGCTCCGAGGGTGTCCTCAGCCTGCTCGCCGCCGGACTCGGCGGTGCGGTGCTCGCGCGGGCCCTCGCCGGGCACTTCAAGGAGGCCAAGCGGGCGCTCGACGACCCGAACGGCCGCTGGGGCGAGAGTGACCCCGTTCCCCACCGGTTCACCGCCGAACAGCTCACCGCGCTCGTCGAGGGCGCGGGCCTGCGCGTGGGCGCCGTGCACGGCGTGCGGATCTTCGCCGACCTGGTGCCCGGCGTCCTCGTGGACACCGAGCCGGACGCCCTGGACGCGCTGCTGAAGCTGGAGGCCGCGGCGGCCGAGCAGGCCGCGTTCCACTCCGTGGCGACCCAGCTTCATGTGCTCGGCGAGACTCCGGGTGCCGTCGAGGTCTGAGTCACCTCCGGTGGCGGACCGCTGATCAGGGGCTCGGCCGCAGATGGAGTACGCCACAGGCCCCCCGATCGGCCGCCCGGAGCCGTATGATCGAGGGAGACCGCTCTGCATGACGGGCCGGTTGCTGGGGAATGAACGCCTCAGTGAACCGGGACCGCCATGGCGGATTCCGGTTGCCAATTGGCGTAGAGGGGCGGGTTTCACGGGGGCGATTCCCTGCCTATCCTGAAGGGGACCCCCGGTCGCCCCGGCGACTGCACGAATGAGGAGGACTCCGTGCCGCTCTCGGAGCACGAGCAGCGAATGCTCGAGCAGATGGAGCGAGCGCTGTACGCCGAAGATCCCAAGTTCGCGACAGCGCTTGAAGGAAGCGGGCTGCGCACGTACACCCGGCGACGGGTCTACCAGGCGGTCGCGGGCTTCCTCGTAGGTATCGCGCTCCTCATGGCCGGAATGGTCGCCGTGCAGATCTGGCTGAGCGTGGTGGGATTCCTCGTCATGCTGGGCTGTGCGGTACTGGCCGTGACGGGTTGGCGCAAGGCCCCCAAGCCGGGTGAACAGCCCGCCGCGGGTGCCGCCCCCGGAGCTCCGCACGCCGGCCGACAGGGTCGGCAGCGACGCTCCATGATGGATCGCATCGAGGAGCGTTGGCAGCGCCGCCGCGACGAACAACAGGGTGGCCAGTAGCCCGTCGGGCCGCGGTTCCCCGCGTTGTGAACGCAATACGTGAAACGCCGGTGGCCCGGAACCCCCAGGGGTTCCGGGCCACCGGCATGTCCGGCCGTCGTGCCGTCAGCCGTGCTGGCCCCACGGCTTGCGGAGGGCCGGCCTGGCGGCCAGAGCGCGTGCGCTGAGCTCGGCCCAGCCTGCCGACACTGCCCACACCACACGGATGGTCGAACGCGGGACGAACATCGCGCGCAGTTTCGTGCCCCGGCCCACCGTGGTACGCAGTGCCTCGGTCGCCCGGCGCACGTCCTCCGCGAGCCCCGCAGTCGGACGAGGACGGGGTGCGTACAGGACCTGCTCCACGGCGTCCGCCACCCGGTGCACGGCGTCCGCCGCCGAGGGATCGAGACGGCCGAGGCGCACGATCCGGGCAGCCGCCTTGCGGGGCGTCTGCGACTCCTCCGGACTGATGCCGAAGTCCCAGGCGCTGTCGGTCAGTTCCTGCCAGACGGACAGCGCGTGGACCGTCGCGTCGGCGTCACCGCGGCCGTGCGCCCCGAGCCGTACGGCCCGGATCCGCAGCCGCCACAGCATCGGCGACAGCAGAAGAGCCAGCAGGGCGAGCGCGCCCAGCGTCCAGCCCAGTGGTGCCAACCACCAGTCACTGTCGTCGTTCTGGTCCAGCGCGGCCTCCGCGGACTCGCTCGCGCACCCGCCGTCCAGCCGTCGCTGCGCCGCCGTGCAGGTCTCGCTCGCCGAGGCGGAGTCCGAGGGTGCCACGGAGGCGTTCCGGGACGGCACGTCCGGGTTCGGGATGTCGCTGCCCGGCGTCTGGGACTGCGTGTACTCGGGCACCGAACCGCGGGTCGGGGTCGGCTCGAAACGGGTCCAGCCGACGCCCTCGAAGTACAGCTCCGGCCAGGCGTGCGCGTCGCGCAGCCCAACCGAGACCGTGCCGTCCGGCTGCGGGGTGCCCGGAGCGAAGCCCACCGCGACCCGAGCCGGGATGCCCAGCGTGCGCGCCATCGAGGCCATCGCGAAGGAGAAGTGGACGCAGAAGCCCTCCTTGTCCCTCAGGAACCGCGCGATCGCGTTGGAACCGCTTCCGACCTGCACCTGGGTGTCGTACCGGAAGCCGCCGCTCACCGCGAAGTAGTCCTGCAGCTTGACCGCCTGCTCGTAGGAGTTGACCGAGCCGGCGGTGACCTCGCGCGCGGTGCGCGCCACGATCGCCGGCAGCGACTCCGGGACCTGGGTGAACTCACGCACCAGCGCCGGGTCCGGCTTCGGAGCCTCGGCGAGCTGCTCCGCGGTCGGCTGCACGTCCAGGCTCGTCACCGTGTACCGCGCGCCGCGCGTGTTCTGGCCGTGGTCACCGACGAGGGTGCGGCCCACAGGCTCGAAGCGCCAACTGCCGTCGATCTTCACACCGGTCGCGGGGTACGGCATCGGCAGCCAGTCCTGGGCGTACCAGTCCGCCGCCGCGATGGTGGTCGTGATCTCGGTGCGCCGCACGTCGGCCCCCAGGCCGAGCGGGTTCGGGAACGTCTTCGGTACGTCCTCGATGTGCCGTTGGGACGGCTTCCACGCGGTGCCGTCGAAGGTGTCGAGCGCAACGATCCGCAGATACAGGTCCTGGGTGTCCTCGCTGCTGTTGCGCACGGACATGACCTGGCGGTCCTCGTCCACGTTCAGACTGTCGCGCAGCGACACCAGCGGGTTCACGGCGGAGATCGTGCCGCCGCCTCCGCTGCCCGACCCCACACCGCTGCCCGCGGCGCTCAACAGCCCGCCGTCGAGCGAGGGCAGCGCCAGCGGTACGAACAGAGCCACGCCCAGCGCGGCCGCGCCGATCCGCCACCCCGTGCGGACGGGGGCGATCGCACCGCCGGCCGACTGCTCGCCCGGGGCGCGCGGCCCGCCTCCGAAGACCCGGCCCCACTGGGAGAGCCGGTCGCGGCCCTCGGCCAGGAGCAGCATCAGATAGCCGGCCGCGGCCAGCAGGAACCACACCCAGCCGCCGCTGCCGTCGGAGAGCCCGGCGGCGACCGAGTACAGGGCGAGCAGCGGCAAACCGGCCGGAGCCGCGCTGCGGAACGTCACCGCGAGGGTGTCCACCGCTAGCCCGATCAGCAGGGCGCCGCCGACCAGCATCAGCCGTATGCCGTCGGAGAGCGGCGCCGGGATGGCGTACCGCCCCACGTCGTCCGTGCCGGTCTGGAGCAGCGTGCCGAACTGCTGGAAGGTTTCGGGGCCGGGAATCAGACCGAAGAACGCCTGCTCCCGGGCGAAGACCAGGGTCAGCAGGACGAGGGTGACGAGGAGCTGTGCCGCCACCGTCAGCGGCCAGGCCAGCGGAACCCGCCGGGCGCCCGCGCCCACGATCGTCTGTATGCCCAGCAGGATGGCCACCTGGAGCAGCCAGCTCAAGTCGTCGACCAGCGGCAGCATGGCGCTCGCTGTCAGGAGGGTGGCCACCCAGGCGCACAGCGCCAGTCGTGCGCGCCCGCTCATGACCGTCCCTCCCTGCCGCTGAGGGCACCGAGACCGGAACGCTCCCGGTCCGCCTGGCGCCACAGCTCGCTCAGCGCGACTCCTCTGGGTACCCGCACCGCCGTCCAGCCCGCCTCGCGCAGCATGCGCAGCGACTCCTCGCCCGGGTCCTCGGGACCCGGCACATCGTGGGGTTCCCGCACCCAGGTCTCACTGTCCAGTACGAAGGCGACCGCCCCGCCGCTGCGCTGCCGCATCTTGGCGGCAACCGCGGCCTGTTCCTCGTCGAGGTCGCCGAAGAACGCCATCAGCAGCCCCTCACCGCCTCCGCGCAGCACGTCGTACGCACGGGAGATGTCCGTGCCGTCCGAGTGGTCGATCACCGCGAGCGTGTCCATCATCAGTCCGGCCGCGTCGGCGGACCCCTGGTTGGCGCCGGCGAAACCCTCGGCGCCCTCGCCGGGCACGGAGTTGCCCGTGTCCGTCAGCAGCCGTACGGAGAAGCCCCGTTCGAGCATGTGGACCAGGACGGACGCGGCGCCCGACACCGCCCACTCGAAGGCCGAGTCCGGGCCCGCGCCCAGGTAGGCGATGCCCCGGGTGTCGAGGAGCACCGTGCAGCGGGCCCGCTCCGGCTGTTCCTCGCGGCGCACCATCAGCTCGCCGTAGCGGGCGGTGGAGCGCCAGTGCACGCGGCGCAGGTCGTCGCCGTAGCGGTACCCGCGCGGGATCACGTCGTCCTCGCCGGCCAGCGCCATCGAGCGGTTCCGTCCCTCGCCGTACCCCCTGGCCTCGCCGGTGAGCCGTACCGGCGGCAGCGCGTCCACGCGCGGGATCACCGTCAGGGTGTCGTACGTGGAGAAGGAGCGGGTCAGCTCGCACATGCCGAACGGGTCGGTCAGGCGCAGCTGCAGCGGGCCCAGCGGATAGCGGCCCCGCAGGTCGGAGCGGACACGGTAGGACACCTCGCGGCGTCCGCCCGCCTCCACCCGGTCCAGGACGAACCGGGGGCGCGGACCGAGCACGTACGGCACCCGGTCCTGGAGCATCAGCAGGCCCGTGGGCAGCCGCGAGACGTTGTCCATCCGGAGATGGACGCGGGCCTCGGCGGCGGCGGGCACGCGCGCGGGGGAGAGCCGGCGGCTGCCGGCCACCCGGTAGCGCGTGCGGTACAGGACGGTCGCGCAGACCAGCGGCAGCACGGAGAGCAGAAGGCCCACCCGGAGCAGATCGCTCTGCCCCAGGACGTACGCGCAGATGGCGGCGGCGACCCCGGCGGCCAGGAAGGAGCGCCCGCGGGTGGTGAGACCGGCCAGCGCCGTGCGCACCCCGCCCTTGTCGCCCTGGTCGTCCTCCTGGTGTCCCGGCGCCCCTGCGCTCATCCAAGCCTCCGCGGCGGCTGCTGCCCGAAGTCGGGCGCGGAGCGGCCCATGCCGAAGCCGCTCTGTTGCTGGGGTGCCGCAGGCACCGGGGTGCGCTGGAGGATCTCCTGGACGACCTGCTCGGAGGTGCGGCGGTTCAGCTGGGCCTGGGCGGTGGGCAGCAGGCGGTGGGACAGGACGGCCACGGCGAGGGCCTGGATGTCGTCCGGCAGCGCGTAGTCCCGGCCGCTGAGGGCGGCGGACGCCTTCGCGGCGCGCAGCAGATGCAGCGTGGCGCGCGGCGAGGCCCCGAGTCTGAGGTCGGGGTGCGTGCGTGTGGCGCCGACCAGGTCCACCGCGTACCGCCGGACCGAATCGGCGACGTGGACGTTGCGGACGGCCTCGACGAGCTTCACGATGTCGTGCGCGTGGGCCACCGGCTGGAGGTCGTCCAGCGGTGAGACGCCGCCGTGCACGTCCAGCATCTGCAGCTCGGCCTCCGGGCTCGGGTAGCCGATGGAGACGCGGGCCATGAAGCGGTCGCGCTGTGCCTCGGGGAGCGGGTAGGTGCCCTCCATCTCGACCGGGTTCTGGGTGGCCACCACCATGAAGGGGCTGGGCAGTTCGTAGGTCTGCCCGTCGATGGTTACCTGGCGCTCCTCCATGGACTCCAGCAGCGCGGACTGGGTCTTCGGCGACGCGCGGTTGATCTCGTCGCCGATCACGATCTGCGCGAAGATCGCCCCCGGTTTGAACTCGAAGTCGCGGCGCTGCTGGTCCCAGATGGACACACCCGTGATGTCCGAGGGCAGCAGGTCCGGCGTGAACTGAATGCGCCGCACGGAACAGTCGATGGACTTGGCCAGCGTCTTCGCCAGCATGGTCTTGCCGACACCGGGAACATCCTCGATCAGAAGATGCCCCTCGGCGAGCAGCACGGTCAGCGAAAGCCGTACGACCTCAGGCTTGCCCTCGATCACTCCCTCCACCGAACTGCGGACTCGCTCCGCGGTGGCGGTCAGATCAGTGAGGCTCGCTCGATCGTCATAGGTCGTCACACGGCCCTCCTAGGCCCGTTCATTCTCCGGGCCGACGCTCTGCGATGAGGACCGGCCCACCCCGAAACACGGACACCACACGGGGAAAGCCCCGCGTGACGTCACACCCGCATTCTTGTTGCCGTTACCGGTTCGTGTCACTCGCCTGTGGATAACTGGCAGGGGTATGTCTGATTTTCAGGGCTTTTCGGCCCTGAAGTGAAGGGTAAATTTCGTAGAGACATACGTACGGATGCGCGGTCCGGTTCGGTCAGGCGGGGTCGATCTCGCGGAGCAGGCCGGACTTCACGTCGAAGACGAAGCCCCGGACGTCGTCGGTGTGCACCAGGAACGGGTTGGTGCGCACGCGCTGCATCGACTGGCGTACGTCCTGGTCGACGTCCCGGAAGGCCTCCACGGCCCAGGCGGGGCGCTGGCCGACCTCGGCCTCCAGCTCCTGCCGGAAGTCCTCCGTGAGGGACTCCAGGCCGCAGCCGGTGTGGTGGATGAGGATGACACTGCGCGTGCCCAGCGCCCGCTGGCTGATGGTCAGGGAGCGGATCACGTCGTCGGTGACGGCGCCGCCCGCGTTGCGGATGGTGTGGCAGTCGCCGAGCTCCAGGCCGAGCGCGGCATGCAGGTCGAGCCGGGCGTCCATGCAGGCCACGACGGCCACCTGGAGCACCGGGCGGGCGTCCATTCCTGGGTCGGTGAAGGCGGCGGCGTACTCCACGTTGGCCTCGACAAGACGGTCGATGACGGTACCGTCGCCGGCTATGGCGCCTTCGGGTCCGGTGGGAACTGATGCGGAAGTCGTCATAAGCATGACGGTACTGGTCACCCCCGTTGCGGGCCCGCTGTGAGAGGGGACAAAGAACATCAATGAGCGTTGTTGTGAGGTAACCCACACGGGTGGTGCGAGTGTGCCCGTACGAGTGATTGTGGGCGATTTGCGGCTTGCCGGGGCGGGCCGCACCACGCGCAGGCCGGTTGATTGACCGCGCGACACCGTGGACTAAAGTGACGCGAAGCGGGAGCCGAGACTCCCTGCTGGATTGATTGATCCCCCGCGTGCGCGGCGCGTACGTACGGCTCGGCCTCCTCCCGCTCCCGGTCGGCTGACGCTTCCGGCGCCGGCAGGCCTCCCCTTCTCCGAGCGGGCGGGGACCCGGCGGTGCGTACGGCACCGTGCCGGACCTGAGAGGGCCCCTTGAGCAACAGTCGACACGTCCCGGTGATGCTCCAGCGGTGCCTGGACATGTTGGCCCCCGCACTGGAGCGGCCCGGAGCGGTCGTCGTCGACTGCACCCTCGGTCTCGGCGGCCACAGCGAGGCGCTGCTCGCCCGTTTCCCCGAGGCCCGGCTGATCGCCCTCGACCGCGACAAGGAGGCACTGCGCCTCTCCGGGGAGCGGCTCGCCCCCTTCGGTGAGCGGGCCGACCTGGTGCACGCGGTGTACGACGAACTGCCCGACGTACTCGACCGGCTGGGTCTGTCGAAGGTCGACGGTGTCCTCTTCGACCTCGGTGTCTCCTCCATGCAACTCGACGAGGCCGACCGGGGTTTCGCCTACGCCCAGGACGCGCCGCTCGACATGCGCATGGACCAGACGACCGGCATCAGCGCCGCCGAGGTCCTCAACACCTACCCGCCGGGCGAACTCGTCCGGATCCTCAGGGCGTACGGCGAGGAGAAGCAGGCCAAGCGGATCGTCTCCGCGGTTGTGCGTGAGCGCGACAAGGAGCCGTTCGCCAACAGTGCCCGGCTCGTCGAACTGATCCGCGACTCGTTGCCGCAGGCCGCCAAGCGCACCGGCGGCAACCCCGCCAAGCGGACCTTCCAGGCGCTGCGCATCGAGGTCAACGGTGAACTGACCGTCCTGGAGCGGGCGATCCCGGCCGCGGTGAAGGCGCTCGCGGTCGGCGGCCGGATCGCCGTCCTGTCGTACCACTCGCTCGAAGACCGGTTGGTCAAACAGGTGTTCGCGGCCGGCGCCGCCAACACCGCGCCCCCCGGACTGCCTGTCGTGCCCGAGCGTTACCAGCCCCGGCTCAAGCTGCTCACCCGTGGTGCCGAACTTCCCACCGAGGAAGAGATCGCCGAGAACCGGCGAGCCGCCCCGGCGCGACTGCGCGGGGCCCAGCGCATCAGGGAGGACGCCGAGTGAGGCGTACTGAGGGGACCGCGGGTGAGTAGGAAACCCGGACTCGCCGGACAGGCGAGCGGGCAGACGCGTGGGAAGACCCGACTCGCGGGGACGGTGAGTGAGAGTGAGTAGGAATCCCGAACTGAAGGGGCGGGCCGCCCGGCTCGCCGGGCTCTTCCCCACGGGGCCGGGGCAGGCCGCCCGTACCCCCTTTGTCCTGCTCGTCGTCTTCCTGCTGGCCGGCGGCCTCATCGGGCTGCTCGTGCTGAACTCCGCGCTCAGTGAAGGCGGGTTCCGCCTCGACGACTTGCAGAAGGACACCAAGAGCCTCACCGACGAGGAACAGGCGCTCCAGCGGGACGTGGACGCCTACGCCGCGCCCGACGCCCTCCAGCGCCGGGCCGGGGAACTCGGCATGGTGCCCGGCGGCGACCCGGCCTTCCTCGACCCCGACGGCACCGTCAAGGGTGTCCCGGGGGCCGCCGAGCCGGCTGCGCTGCGGATCCCGGCGGTGGTCCGGCCCGAGATGAACGTCCCGGAACCGACGCCGACGCCCACTGTCAGTCCCACCCCCACCCCCGCCCCCACCCTCACGCCTACGCCCACTCCGACGCCTGAAGCGGCCCCCACGCCGATTCCCGCCGCGCCGGCGTCCCCGGAGCAGGCCCCCGCGGCCACCCCCACCCTCCCCTCCACGACCCCCGGCAGGTGACGGAAGTGTCCGACAGGGAACCGCCGCGCCGCCGCGTGCCCGCCCCCGCCCGGTCCGCCCGCCCCGGCGCCACCCGGCGTCCGGGCCCCGGCGCCCGCCCTGCCCGCCGTCCTGCCCCCGGCCGCCCCGGCGGGCCCAAGGTCATCCGGCTCGGCAGCCCCCGGCCCCGGCTCCGCATGGTCAGCCTCGCGCTGGCCCTGGTGATGATCGCCTTCGTCGTACGGCTGCTCCAGGTGCAGGCCGTCGACGCGAGCGAGTACGCCGCGAAGGCCGAGCAGAACCGGTACGTCGGCCGCACCCTGGCCGCCGAACGCGGTGAGATCACCGACCGCAACGGCGTCGAACTGGCGACCAGCGTGGACGCGTACGACATCACCGCCGACCCGTCGATGTTCACGCCGAAGAGCACGAAACTGGGCGACGCCCCCGAGCAGGCCGCCGCCCTCCTCGCGCCGATCCTCGGGCAGGACGCGGCCGGCATCGCCGAGAAGCTGAGGACGCCCAACACGCGCTACACGCTGCTCGCGCACCGTCAGACCCCCCAGGTGTGGACGCAGATCAAGGACCTGAAGTCCGCCCTGGCCGCCAAGTCCGTACCCGGCTCCGACGCCGTCAGCGTCCTCGCCGGTGTGCTGGCCGTGCCCGCGAGCAAGCGCGTCTATCCGAACGGCGGACTCGCCGCCGGACTGCTGGGCTGGGTCAGCGCCGACGGCAAGGGCGGCGGCGGTCTCGAACAGCAGCTGAACGGCGAACTGGCAGGGCAGGACGGCGAGATCCGGTACGCACAGTCAGGAGGACGGCAGGTGCCCACCGCCGACTCCACCGAGACGCCCGCGGTGCCCGGTTCCGACATCGAACTGACCATCGACCGCGACATCCAGTGGGCCGCGCAGAACGCCATCACCGAGCAGGTGAAGAAGTCGAAGGCGGACCGCGGGTACGTGATAGTGCAGGACACCCGTACCGGCCAGATCCTCGCCATGGCCAACTCGCCCGGCTTCGACCCCAACGACCTCACCAGGGCGAACCCGAACGCGCTCGGCAACGCGGCCCTCCAGGACGCCTACGAACCCGGTTCCACCGCCAAGGTCATGTCGATGGCCGCCGTACTGGAAGAGAACGTCGCCACTCCCGCGACGCATGTCGTCGTGCCCAACCGGCTGCACCGGGGGGACCGGCTCTTCAAGGACGACATCGACCACCCGACCTGGTACCTCACCCTCAACGGCGTGCTCGCCAAGTCCAGCAACATCGGCACCATCCTGGCCACCGGCCAACTCGGCAGGACGCAGGCGCAGTCCAACCAGGTCCTCTACTCCTACCTGCGCAAGTTCGGCCTCGGCAGCTACAGCGGGCTCGACTTCCCCGGCGAGACCAAGGGCATCCTCGCGCCGCCGGACGAGTGGTCGACCTCGCAGCAGTTCACGATTCCTTTCGGCCAGGGTGTCTCCCTCAACGCGATGCAGGCGGCCTCCGTCTACTCGACGATCGCCAACGGCGGCGTCCGGGTGGAGCCCACCCTGATCCGGGGCACCAAGGGCGCAGACGGCCGGTTCACCCCGGCTGCCGCACCGAAGAAGACCCGGGTCGTCAGTGCGAAGACGGCGAAGACCCTCGCCAAGATGCTGGAGTCCGTCGTGGACGACGAGGAGGGCACCGGCGCCAAGGCGCGCATTCCCGGCTACCGGGTGGCGGGCAAGACGGGTACGGCCAACCGTGTGGATCCGGCCACCGGCCGCTACCACGGCTACACGTCGTCGTTCGCCGGGTTCGCGCCCGCCGACAGCCCCCGCATCACCGTCTACTGCGCCATCCAGAACGCCACCAAGGGCAGTTACTTCGGAGGTCAGATCTGTGGCCCCATCTACAAGGAGGTCATGGAGTTCGCCCTGAAGACCCTTCAGGTGCCGCCCACCGGGGCCAAGGCCGCGAATCTCCCCGTGTCCTTCACGCCCTGATCAGCACGGAAACCAGCCAGGAAACAGCTCGTGAACACGATCTCTCCCGACTCTCCAGACCCGGGGCACGGCGCCCCGGCGCACGCCCCGGCCGCGCCCTCACTTCGCTCGTCCGGGGGTGCGCCCGGTACGCTCACCGCCGTGCCAAACGCCGATCAGTACCAAACCACCCAGAAGGGCGTTCCTGTGACATATCCGGGACCGCCGAGGCCGGTTCACGTCTCCGCCACACCCCTCGCGGAACTGGTCGGCCAGCTGGGTGCCCCACAGCCCCCGGCCCCGCGGAACGCCGAGCAGGAGGCGATCGTCGCGGTCACGGGCATCACCCACGACTCGCGCGCCGTCCGCCCCGGCGACCTGTACGCAGCCCTCCCGGGGGCCCGGCTGCACGGCGCCGACTTCGTGACGCAGGCCGCCGGCCTCGGCGCGGCCGCGGTGCTGACCGACCCCACCGGCGCCGAACGCGCCGCCGCCACCGGCCTTCCGGTGCTGGTGGCCGACGACCCGCGCGCGCGGATGGGCGAACTGGCGGCCACGATCTACGGCCGTCCGGGGCGCGACCTGCTCCAGATCGGCATCACCGGCACCTCCGGCAAGACCACCACCGCGTACCTCGTCGAGGGCGGCCTCAGGACGGAGCGGGCCACCGGGCTGATCGGCACGGTCGAGACGCGCATCGGCGACGAGCGCATCAAGTCCGAACGCACCACGCCCGAGGCCACCGACCTCCAGGCCCTGTTCGCGGTGATGCGCGAGCGAGGGGTCGAGGCGGTCGCCATGGAGGTCTCCAGCCACGCGCTGGTCCTCGGCCGGGTCGACGGCTGCGTATTCGACATCGCCGTGTTCAACAACCTCAGCCCGGAGCACATGGAGTTCCACTCCGGCATGGAGGACTACTTCCAGGCCAAGGCGCGGCTGTTCACTCCCGAACGCAGCAAGCTCGGGGTCGTCAACCACGACGACGCCTACGGCCGACGGCTCGCCCAGGAGGCCACTGTCCCGGTCGTCACCTTCTCCGCCGAGGGCCACCCGGACGCCGACTGGCGTGCCGAGAACGTCCGGATCGGCCCGATGGACTCGACGTTCACGGTGGTCGGCCCCAAGGACCAGCGGATCAGCGCGAGGTCGCCGCTCGCGGGCACCTTCAACGTCGCCAACACCCTCGCCGCGATCGTCGCTCTCGCCGAGGCCGGGTTCGACCCGCAGGCCGCCGCCGACGGCATCGCCGCCGTACCGGGAGTGCCGGGGCGCCTGGAGCGGGTGGACGTGGGCCAGCCGTATCTCGCGGTCGTCGACTACGCGCACAAGACGGACGCCGTCGAATCGGTGCTGCGCGCGCTGCGCAAGGTCACCGAGGGCAGCCTGCACGTGGTGCTCGGCTGCGGCGGGGACCGGGACACCACCAAGCGCGCGCCCATGGGCGCCGCCGTGGCCCGGCTCGCCGACACCGCCGTACTGACCTCCGACAACCCGCGCTCCGAGGACCCCCTCGCGATCCTGGCGGCCATGCTCGAAGGCGCGGCCTCCGTGCCGGCCCACGAGCGCGGCGAGGTCCAGGTGTTCGAGGACCGGGCCGCTGCCATCAACGCCGCCGTGGCCCGCGCGCGGCCCGGAGACACCGTGCTGGTCGCCGGCAAGGGCCATGAGCAGGGCCAGGACATCGCCGGAGTGGTCCGTCCGTTCGACGACCGCCAGGTGCTTCGCGAAGCTATCCAGAAGACCCAGGGATGAACTTGTGATCGCCCTCTCTCTCGCCGAGATCGCTGAAGTCGTCGGCGGGCAGACGCACGACATACCGGATCCGTCGGTCCAGGTCACCGGACAGGTCGTCAGGGACTCCCGTGAGGTGGAGCCCGGCAGCCTCTTCGTCGCCTTCGCCGGCGAGCACGTCGACGGCCACGACTTCGCCGCCGCGGTCGTCGAGGCGGGCGCGGTCGCCGTACTGGCCTCCCGGCCGGTCGGTGTGCCCGCGGTCGTCGTGGACGACGTACAGCGGGCGCTGGGCGCCCTCGCACGGCACGTGGTCCAGAAGCTCGGCGCGACCCTCGTGGCCCTCACCGGCTCCGCGGGCAAGACCAGCACCAAGGACCTGATCGCCCAGGTGCTCCGGCACAAGGCGCCGACGGTCTTCACGCCCGGATCGCTCAACAACGAGATCGGGCTGCCGCTGACCGCGCTGAGCGCCACCGAGGAGACCAGGTTCCTGGTCCTGGAGATGGGTGCCCGCGGAATCGGTCACATCCGCTATCTGACGGAACTGACGCCCCCGCAGATCGGCCTCGTCATCAACGTGGGCACCGCCCACATCGGCGAGTTCGGCGGACGCGAGCAGATCGCACAGGCGAAGGGCGAACTCGTCGAGGCACTGCCCTCCGAGGCCGACGGCGGCGCCGCGATCCTGAACGCCGACGACCCCCTCGTGCGGGCCATGGCTGCTCGAACGAAGGCGAAAGTGATCTTCTTCGGCGAGTCCGGCGAAGCGGACGTACGCGCCGAGAACGTGCGACTCACGGACAGGGGACAGCCTGCCTTCAGGCTCCACACACCCTCCGGTGCAAGCGACGTGACCATGCGCCTGTACGGTGAGCATCACGTGTCGAACGCGCTCGCCGCCGCCGCCGTCGCCCATGAGCTGGGCATGTCCGCAGACGAGATCGCCACCGCGCTCTCCGAGGCGGGCTCCCTCTCCCGCTGGCGGATGGAGGTCACCGAGCGCCCGGACGGCGTGACGATCGTCAACGACGCCTACAACGCGAACCCCGAGTCCATGCGAGCGGCTTTGCGCGCGCTCGCGGCCATGGGCAGGGGACGTCGTACGTGGGCGGTGCTCGGCAAGATGGCCGAGCTCGGGGACGAGGCGCTCGCCGAGCACGACGCGGTCGGACGGCTGGCCGTCCGGCTCAATGTCGGCAAGCTCGTCGCGGTCGGGGGCAGGGAAGCGTCCTGGCTCCAACTGGGCGCATATAACGAGGGTTCGTGGGGTGAGGAGTCGGTGCACGTGTCCGACGCACAGGCGGCTGTCGACCTGTTGCGCAGCGAGCTGCGCCCGGGGGATGTCGTGCTCGTGAAGGCGTCCCGGTCGGTCGGGCTCGAAAGGGTGGCGCAGGCGCTGCTCCCCGGCGGTACCGAGGGTGAGGTTGCCGTCCGATGATGAACCAGATCCTGTTCTCGGGAGTCATCGGTCTCTTCCTGACGCTGATCGGCACTCCGCTGCTGATCAAGCTGCTGGCACGGAAGGGCTACGGCCAGTACATCCGTGACGACGGCCCGCGCGAGCACCACGCCAAGCGCGGTACGCCCACCATGGGCGGTATCGCCTTCATCCTGGCGACGTTCGCCGCGTACTTCCTGTCCAAGGTGATCACCGGCAAGCCGCCGACCTTCTCCGGGCTGCTGGTGCTCGGTCTGATGGGCGGCATGGGCCTGGTCGGTTTCCTGGACGACTACATCAAGATCGTCAAGCGGCGCTCGCTCGGTCTGCGGGCCAAGGCGAAGATGGCCGGCCAGCTGACCGTCGGTATCGCCTTCGCGGTGCTCTCGCTCCAGTTCGCGGACAACCTCGGCAACACGCCGGCGTCCACGAAGCTGTCCTTCGTCCAGGACTTCGGCTGGACGATCGGCCCGGTGCTGTTCGTCGTCTGGGCACTCTTCATGATCCTCGCCATGTCGAACGGCGTGAACCTGACGGACGGTCTGGACGGCCTCGCCACCGGCGCCTCCGTCCTCGTCTTCGGCGCGTACACGTTCATCGGCGTCTGGCAGTTCCAGGAGGCCTGCGCCAACGCGCAGACGCTGACCAACCCGTCCGCCTGCTACGAGGTACGAGATCCACTGGACCTCGCCGTCGTCGCCTCGGCGCTGATGGGCTCCTGCCTCGGCTTCCTGTGGTGGAACACATCGCCCGCCAAGATCTTCATGGGCGACACCGGTTCACTGGCCCTGGGCGGCGCGCTCGCCGGTCTCGCGATCTGCTCCCGTACGGAACTGCTGCTGGCGCTTCTCGGCGGTCTGTTCGTGCTGATCACCATGTCGGTGGTCATCCAGGTCGGCTCCTTCAAGCTCACCGGCAAGCGGGTTTTCCGGATGGCGCCACTCCAGCACCACTTCGAACTCAAGGGATGGTCCGAAGTCCTTGTCGTGGTCCGCTTCTGGATCATCCAGGGCATCTGCGTGATCGTCGGACTGGGCATCTTCTACGCGGGATGGGCGGCCGAGAAGTGACATCCGGTCAGGGCAGCGACTGGGAGGGCATGCGGGTCACCGTCGCCGGTCTCGGTGTGAGCGGCATCAGCGCCGCCCGCGCCCTGACCGCCCTCGGTGCCCTGGTCACCGTCGTGGACGGCGGCGACTCCGAGGCCCACCGGGAACGCGCGGCGGCCCTGGAGGGCATCGAGGTACGCCTCGGGGACGCGGAGACGCTGCCCGAGGGGACCGGACTCGTCGTCACCTCGCCCGGCTGGAAGCCGAGTTCACCGCTCTTCGCGGCGGCGGCCGAGGCGGGCGTGGACGTCGTCGGTGACGTGGAGATCGCCTGGCGGCTGCGCGGCCTGGACGGTCGAGAACCAGCGCCCTGGCTCGCGATCACCGGTACCAACGGCAAGACGACCACCACCCAGATGCTCGCCTCGATCCTGCGGGCGGCAGGCCTGCGTACGGCCGCCGTCGGCAACATCGGCACGCCGATCATCGACGTGGTCCTCGGCGAGGAGACGTACGACGTCCTCGCCGTCGAACTCTCCAGCTACCAGCTCCACTGGGCGCCCTCCGTGCGCGCCCACTCCGCCGCCGTCCTCAACCTCGCCCCCGACCACCTCGACTGGCACGGCTCCATGGAGGCGTACGCCGCCGACAAGGGGCGCGTCTACGAGGGCAATCGGGTCGCCTGTGTCTACAACGCGGATGCCACCGGCAAACCGTCCACCGAGGACCTGGTGCGCGGGGCGGACGTCGAGGAGGGCTGCCGGGCCGTCGGGTTCACGCTCGGTGCGCCCGGACCGTCCCAACTCGGCGTCGTGGAGGGCATCCTGGTCGACCGCGCGTTCGTCGAGAACCGGCAGCGGAACGCCCAGGAACTGGCCGAGGTCGCGGACGTCAACCCGCCGGCCCCGCACAACATCGCCAACGCCCTTGCCGCGGCTGCCCTCGCCCGCGCCTTCGGGGTGCCCGCGAAGGCCGTCCGGGACGGCCTGAGGGCCTTCACCCCGGACGCGCACCGCATCGCGCACGTGGCCGACGTGGACGGGGTCGCCTACGTCGACGACTCCAAGGCGACCAACACCCACGCGGCCGAGGCCTCCTTGGCGGCGTACGAGTCGATCGTGTGGATCGCCGGCGGGCTCGCCAAGGGCGCGACCTTCGACGAACTGGTCGCCAAGTCGGCAAAGCGACTTCGCGGGGTGGTGCTGATCGGCGCCGACCGCGCGCAGATCGGCGAAGCCCTCGCGCGACACGCCCCGGAAGTACCCGTCGTCGACCTCGACCGGACCGACACTGGGGCGATGCTCGCGGCTGTTCAGGAGGCCCGGCGGCTGGCCGAGGCGGGCGACACGGTGCTGCTGGCACCGGCCTGTGCCTCCATGGACATGTTCGTCAACTACAACAAGCGCGGTGACGCGTTCGCGCAGGCCGTTCGCGAACTCGCTGCGGGGACCTGACGGTCGGTCTTCGGCCGCGGTGCCTGGAGGGACGCGTGAGGTCGGATATGGCTCGGTCACGGTCGGTGGGTTGTCCGGTGCGGGCGCGGTGTGGGCTGGTCGCGCAGTTCCCCGCGCCCCTTCGAGGGCGCTGCGCGCCACTTTCGGGCGCGCGGGACGGGCGACTCCCTCGCTGCGCGGTGCGGGCTGGTCGCGCCCTGCGGCGGAGCCGCAGATCGGACACAGCCCCGCGCCACTCCGGGGCGCGCGGAGGCTCTGATGCCCAGTAGTCGTACCAGGCAGGCGCCCGTTCAGGGGCGCGTGCGGGTTCGGCGGCCCGCCGCACCCCGGCCGCCCCGCGACAACCCCGTACGCCGCTTCCACAGGCGTGTGCAGCGGGCCTGGGACCGGCCGCTGACCGCTTACTACGTGATCCTCGGCGGATCCCTGCTGATCACGGTGCTCGGGCTGGTGATGGTCTACTCGGCCTCCCAGATCAAGGCGCTCCAGCTGTCGCTGCCCGGCTCCTACTTCTTCCGCAAGCAGTTCCTCGCGGCCTCCATCGGCGGCGTGCTGCTGTTCGCGGCCTCGCGCATTCCGGTGAAGCTGCACCGGGCCCTCGCCTACCCGATCCTCGCCGGCTCGGTCTTCATGATGGTCCTCGTCCAGGTGCCGGGGATAGGAGTGGCGGTCAACGGCAACCAGAACTGGATCCCGCTGGGTGGCTCCTTCCAGATCCAGCCGAGCGAGTTCGGCAAGCTCGCCCTGGTGCTGTGGGGCGCCGACCTGATCGCGCGCAAGGAGGACAAGCGGCTGCTCACACAGTGGAAACACATGCTGGTGCCGCTGGTCCCGGTGACGTTCATGCTGCTCGGCCTGATCATGCTCGGTGGCGACATGGGGACGGCGATCATCCTCACCGCCATCCTGTTCGGGCTGCTGTGGCTGGCCGGGGCGCCCACGCGACTGTTCGTGGGTGTGCTGTCGGTCGCCATGTTCATCGGCCTGGTCCTCATCAAGACCAGCCCCAACCGTATGGCCCGCTTCCAGTGCATCGGCGCCACCGAGCCCGGCACCGGGACCACCTCCTGCTGGCAGGCCGTGCACGGCATCTACGCGCTCGCCTCCGGTGGCCTGTTCGGTTCGGGCCTCGGCGCGAGTGTGGAAAAATGGGGGCAACTGCCCGAAGCCCACACCGACTTCATCTTTGCCGTCACCGGTGAGGAACTGGGCCTGGCGGGGACGCTGTCGGTACTCGCCCTCTTCGCGGCCCTAGGCTATGCGGGTATCCGCGTGGCCGGACGCACGGAGGACCCCTTCGTGAGGTACGCCGCGGGAGGTGTGACCACCTGGATCACCGCTCAGGCAGTGATCAACATCGGTGCGGTGCTCGGCCTGCTGCCGATCGCCGGTGTCCCGCTCCCGCTGTTCTCCTACGGGGGCTCCGCCCTGCTGCCGACCATGTTCGCCGTCGGACTGCTGATCGCCTTCGCCCGCGACGAACCGGGTGCGCGGGCGGCGCTTTCGTTGCGGCAACCCCGCTTTGGTAGAAAGCGGGGAGCTGGGGGCCCGGTGTCCGATCGGAGCCCCCGGAGATGGAACACGATGAGACGGCGTGCCTCGGCGGCGCGTTCGTCCGGAGAGCGGTGAATTTCGGTGCATGTCGTACTCGCCGGTGGGGGGACCGCCGGTCACATCGAGCCCGCGCTCGCCCTCGCGGACGCCCTGCGCAGGGCCGATCCCACAGTGGGGATCACGGCCCTGGGCACGGAACGCGGTCTGGAGACCCGGCTCGTCCCCGAGCGGGGCTATGACCTGGCGCTGATCCCAGCGGTCCCGCTGCCGCGCAAGCCCACCCCCGAGCTGATCACCGTCCCCGGGCGGCTGCGCGGCACCATCAAGGCCGCCGAGCAGATCCTGGAGCGCACCAAGGCGGACTGCGTCGTCGGCTTCGGCGGCTATGTGGCCCTGCCCGGCTACCTCGCCGCCAAGCGCCTGGGCGTGCCGATCGTCGTCCACGAGGCCAACGCCCGCCCCGGCCTCGCCAACAAGATCGGCTCGCGGTACGCCGCCCAGGTCGCCGTCTCCACCCCGGACAGCAAGCTCCGGGACGCGCGGTACATCGGCATCCCGCTGCGCCGCTCCATCGCCACCCTCGACCGGGCCGCCGTACGCCCCGAGGCGCGGGCCGCGTTCGGGCTCGACCCGAGCCTGCCGACGCTGCTGGTCTCCGGCGGCTCGCAGGGCGCCCGGCACCTGAACGAGGTGATCGAGCGGGTCGCGCCGTACCTCCAGCAGGCCGGCATCCAGGTGCTGCACGCGGTCGGCCCGAAGAACGAACTGCCGCAGGTACACCAGATGCCGGGGATGCCCCCCTACATCCCGGTACCGTACGTGGACAGGATGGACCTCGCGTACGCCGCGGCCGACATGATGCTCTGCCGTGCGGGCGCGATGACCGTCGCCGAACTCTCCGCCGTCGGACTCCCGGCCGCCTACGTCCCGCTGCCCATCGGCAACGGCGAACAGCGGCTGAACGCCCAGCCGGTGGTCAAGGCAGGCGGCGGACTCCTGGTCGACGACGCGGAACTGACGCCCGAGTGGGTCCAGCGCCACGTCCTGCCCGTGCTCGCCGACCCGCACCGGCTGTACGAGATGTCCCGCGCCGCCAGCGAGTTCGGTCGCCGGGACGCCGACGACCTGCTCGTCGGCATGGTGTACGAGGCGATCGCCTCGCGGCGCCGCTAGGAAACGCATCGGCGAGGTGACCCCCTGGAGGCGAACCGAGCCAGGAAAAAAAGGAGCAGGCGTGGCCGGAGGAGCGACGACCGCCGAACGAGGCGAACGGCAGCAGGACACCTCCGGCCCGCCCCGCCGGCCGGGCCTCCTGGGCCGCCTGGGGCCGCGCAGGCTTCGTACGGTCGTCATCCTGGCCCTCGCCCTGCTCGTCCTCGGCGGAGGCGTCCTCTGGGTCCTGTACGGCTCCGGGTGGACGCGGGTGGAGCGTGTATCGGTGTCGGGGACCGGTGTTCTGACGCAGGCGCAGGTGCGTGAAGCCGCCGACGCGCCGGTCGGGAAACCGCTCGTTTCCGTCGACACCGACACCATTGAGTCCCGACTGCTCCGTGAATTGCCCCGAATTGACTCGGTTGAGGTCACTCGATCCTGGCCGCACGGAATCGTGCTGAAAGTGGTCGAACGCACCCCGGTCCTGATTGTCGAAAGCGCCGGGAATGGGGGCAAGTATGTCGAAGTAGACGCGAAAGGCGTGCGATTCGCGACGGTTTCAGATGCGCCAAAGGGTGTACCCGTATTGGAATTGACGCTGTCCCGGACCGGTTCGCAGACCGCCAGTCTGCGCCGCTTCGGCAGTGACCGGCTGGTGCGCGAGGCGGTGCGGGTGGCGGGCGATCTGCCGAGTGCCGTCGCGCGGGCCGTCCGGACCGTCAAGGTGCGCTCGTACGACTCCGTCTCGCTGGAGTTGGGTGACGGCCGGACCGTCGCGTGGGGGAGCGGCGAGAAGGGCGGCGCGAAAGCCCGTGCGCTCACCGGCCTCATGAAAGCGGCTCCCGGTGCGCGGCACTTCGACGTGAGCGTTCCCACCGCCCCTGCGTCATCAGGGAGTTGACGCCCGTCCGTGCAGGCCACCACCCTGGTTGGGCATCGCTATGGCTGATCACATAGGGTGAAAAGAAAAACGGGAGGTTCGGCGTGTTCGTTGAACGTGCGCCACTTGTCGACTTAGTGTCCTGTTCGGAAGAGTCCAAGGAACAGACACACTGGTAACCCTAAACTTCAACGTTAGGGTTCGGGTCGGCGTTCGGACCGTCCCACTTCGGCATGAGTTGTCCGTTCGCCGCAGGGCGCGAACGGCGACACGTAACTCGAGGCGAGAGGCCTTCGACGTGGCAGCACCGCAGAACTACCTCGCAGTCATCAAAGTCATCGGTGTCGGCGGCGGTGGTGTCAATGCCATCAACCGGATGATCGAGGTCGGTCTGAAGGGCGTCGAGTTCATCGCCATCAACACCGATGCTCAGGCGCTGTTGATGAGCGACGCCGACGTCAAGCTCGACGTCGGCCGCGAACTCACCCGCGGACTCGGCGCCGGCGCCAACCCGGCCGTCGGCCGCAAGGCGGCAGAGGACCACCGCGAGGAGATCGAGGAGGTCCTCAAGGGGGCCGACATGGTCTTCGTGACGGCCGGCGAGGGTGGCGGCACCGGCACCGGCGGCGCGCCCGTCGTGGCCAACATCGCGCGCAACCTCGGCGCCCTCACCATCGGCGTGGTCACCCGCCCCTTCACCTTCGAAGGGCGGCGCCGGGCCAATCAGGCCGAGGACGGAATCGCGGAACTCCGCGAAGAGGTCGACACCCTCATCGTCATCCCCAACGACCGACTGCTGTCCATCTCGGACCGCCAGGTCTCGGTCCTCGACGCCTTCAAGTCGGCGGACCAGGTCCTGCTCTCCGGTGTCCAGGGCATCACCGACCTGATCACCACCCCCGGTCTGATCAACCTCGACTTCGCGGACGTCAAGTCCGTGATGTCCGAGGCGGGTTCGGCTCTCATGGGCATCGGCTCGGCCCGCGGCGACGACCGCGCGGTGGCGGCGGCGGAGATGGCGATCTCCTCGCCCCTCCTCGAGGCCTCCATCGACGGCGCCCGGGGCGTCCTGCTCTCCATCTCCGGCGGCTCCGACCTCGGCCTTTTCGAGATCAACGAGGCCGCCCAACTGGTCAGCGAGGCCGCGCACCCCGAGGCCAACATCATCTTCGGCGCCGTCATCGACGACGCCCTCGGTGACGAGGTCCGGGTCACGGTCATCGCGGCCGGCTTCGACGGGGGCCAGCCCCCGGCCAAGCGCGACAACATCCTCGGCTCGGCCGGCGCCAAGCGCGACGAACCCACGCCGGTACGGACCGAGAGCCGTCCGTCCTTCGGGTCGCTCGGCAGCGTCACGCCGAAGGAGGCCCCGGCACCCGCCCCGGAGCCGGTCAACGAGATCCCGGTCTCGCCGCCGGTTCCGCCGTCCCGGTCCTACTCGGACAGCACGGCCGAGGAACTGGACGTGCCGGACTTCCTGAAGTGATAGGACAACGCTCCGGAACGAGCGACGCGAGCGGCGCGCACTTCGCCTTCACCGACCGGTGGGGCGGGGTGAGCGCCGTTCCGTACGAGGAGCTCAACCTCGGCGGAGCGGTCGGCGACGACCGGGAAGCCGTCCGCACGAATCGTGAACTGGCCGCCAAGTCCCTGGGTCTCGACCCGGGCCGGGTGGTCTGGATGAACCAGGTGCACGGCAACGATGTCGCCGAGGTCGACGGGCCGTGGACCACCCGGGACATCCCGTCCGTCGACGGTCTGGTGACCGCCGCCCGCGGCCTCGCCCTCGCCGTCCTCACCGCCGACTGCGTCCCGGTCCTGCTGGCCGACCCGGTCGCCGGGGTGGTCGCCGCGGCCCACGCGGGCCGGCCCGGCATGGTCGCCGGGATCGTCCCCGCCGCCGTGGACGCCATGGAATCGCTCGGCGCCGACCCCGCCCGGATCGTCGCCCGCACCGGCCCCGCGGTCTGCGGCCGGTGCTACGAGGTACCGGAGGAGATGCGCGCCGACGTCGCCGCCGTCGAACCCGCCGCGTACGCAGAGACCGGCTGGGGCACCCCGGCGGTCGACGTGGTCGCGGGAGTGCACGCCCAGTTGGAGCGGCTCGGGGTGCGTGACCGGCAGCAGTCGCCGGTGTGCACGCGGGAGTCCGCCGACCACTTCTCGTACCGCCGCGACCGGACCACCGGGCGGCTCGCAGGCTATGTCTGGCTGGACTGATAGGACATGACGGACCGTAAGGGCGAACTCGCCGCAAATCTGGCAGCAGTGGAAGAGCGTATCGCGACGGCCTGCTCGGCGGCGGGCCGCAAGCGCGAGGAGGTGACGCTGATCGTCGTCACCAAGACCTACCCCGCGAGCGATGTGCGGATCCTGTGGGAGCTCGGTGTGCGTCATGTGGCCGAGAACCGCGACCAGGACGCGTCGCCCAAGGCCGAGGCGTGCTCGGATCTGTCGCTCACCTGGCATTTCGTGGGCCAGTTGCAGACCAACAAGGTACGTTCCGTGGTCGGTTACGCCGACGTCGTGCAGTCCGTCGACCGTGACCGGCTGGTCTCCGGGCTGTCCAGGGAGGCCGTACGGGCCGGGCGTGAGGTGGGCTGTCTGATCCAGGTCGCGCTGGACGCGGAGGAGAGCGCGCGCGGGGAGCGCGGGGGCGTGGGGCCGGGCGGAATCGAGGAGTTGGCCGACCTGGTCGCCGGGGCCGAGGGGCTCAGGCTCGACGGGCTGATGACCGTCGCGCCACTGACCGGACCGTATGCCGGACGTGAACTTGTGGCGTTCGAGCGGCTGATGGATTTGTCGACTGCTATGCGCCGCACGCATCCGGCTGCGAACATGGTGTCCGCAGGGATGAGTGCGGACCTCGAAAAGGCCGTGGCGGCCGGGGCGACACATGTACGCGTCGGCAGTGCGGTACTCGGAGTCCGTCCCAGGCTCGGGTAACGTCGCCAGGAAGTCGGACCACAGCAGAAAATATGGTCATTACCGCTGAGAGGCGGTAATAACGACCTCGTGGATCGCGGGCACTTGGCATTCGTCAGTCGATCCACCACAGAGCGGAGGACTCAGAGCATGGCCGGCGCGATGCGCAAGATGGCGGTCTACCTCGGCCTCGTGGAGGACGATGGGTACGACGGCCGGGGATTCGACCCCGATGACGACTTCGAGCCCGAACTCGACCCGGAGCCCGAGCGTGACCTGCGGCGGCGTGAGCCCTCGCATCAGCCGCACGGTTCTCACCAGCCTCATCAGTCCCAAAGGGACGAATCGGTACGAGTGGTACAGCCGTCGGCTCCGCGTGATCCGGTGCCGCATTCCGCTTCGCTGGGCGCGGAATCCGGGCGTCCGGCGCGGATCGCGCCCGTGGCGTCCATCACACAAGAACGTCAAAGCATGGAGAAGAACGCACCGGTGATCATGCCCAAGGTCGTGTCGGAACGAGAGCCTTACCGGATCACCACGCTTCACCCCCGGACCTACAACGAGGCCCGTACCATCGGGGAACACTTCCGTGAGGGCACTCCTGTGATCATGAATCTCACTGAGATGGATGACACAGATGCGAAGCGACTTGTCGACTTTGCGGCCGGTTTGGTGTTTGGTCTTCACGGCAGCATCGAGCGGGTGACGCAGAAGGTGTTCCTGTTGTCGCCTGCTAACGTCGATGTCACGGCGGAGGACAAGGCCCGCATCGCAGAGGGCGGGTTCTTCAACCAGAGCTGAGACGCACGACCGGAACAGCAGTAACAAGTCGGTACCAGCAGCAGTACCAGCAGCACGGGAAACAGGGGAGAGGGAAGCGCGGATCATGAGCGTGGTTGGACAGGTTCTCTACATCGCGCTGATGTGCTTCCTCATCGTGCTGATCTTCCGGTTGGTCATGGACTACGTCTTCCAGTTCGCCCGCTCATGGCAGCCCGGCAAGGCGATGGTGGTCATTCTGGAGGCCACCTACACTGTCACTGATCCACCGCTCAAGCTTCTGCGGCGGGTCATCCCGCCGTTGCGTCTCGGGGGCGTGGCGCTCGACCTGTCCTTCTTCGTACTGATGATCATCGTGTACATCCTGATCACCGTCGTCAGGTCGGTGTTGGTGTGAACGATACGGTCTTGCCGAATGCCGACGACTACGTTGAGGTGAAGAGATGCCATTGACCCCCGAGGATGTGCGGAACAAGCAGTTCACGACCGTCCGCCTCCGAGAAGGCTATGACGAGGACGAGGTCGATGCCTTCCTCGACGAGGTTGAAGCCGAACTGACCCGCCTGCTCCGCGAGAACGAGGATCTGCGCGCCAAGCTGGCCGCTGCCACGCGTGCCGCTGCCCAGAACCAGCAACAGGGCATGCGCAAGCCTCCGGAACAGGACCAGCAGCAGGGCATGCAGCAACAGGGCATGCCCCAGCAAGGCATGCCGCAGCAGGGTATGCCGCAGGGCATGCGAGGTCCCGGCGGCCCGGTGCCCGCCGGCATATCGGGCCCGCCGCAGCAGCAGATGGGCGGCCCCATGGGCGGCCCGCCCCAGCTGCCCAGCGGTGCGCCGCAGTTGCCCCCGGGCCAAGGCGGCCAGGGTGGTCCGCAGGGTCCCGGCCCGATGGGTCAGGGCCCGATGGGTCAGAACCCCATGCAGGGTCAGATGGGCCAGGGCCCCATGGGTCAGGGTCCGATGCAGGGTCAGATGGGCCAGGGCGGTATGCCCGGCCAGATGCAGCAGATGCCCGGTCAGCAGATGCAGGGTCAGATGCAGCAGATGGGCGGCCCGATGGGCGGTCCCCCGCAGATGATGGGCGGCCCCGGTCAGGGTCCCGGCGGCGACAGCGCCGCACGTGTTCTCTCGCTGGCCCAGCAGACCGCCGACCAGGCGATCGCCGAGGCCCGTTCCGAGGCCAACAAGATCGTCGGCGAGGCACGCAGCCGCGCCGAGGGCCTGGAGCGCGACGCCCGCGCCAAGGCCGATGCTCTTGAGCGGGACGCCCAGGAGAAGCACCGCGTCGCGATGGGCTCCCTGGAGTCCGCCCGCGCCACGCTGGAGCGCAAGGTCGAGGATCTGCGCGGCTTCGAGCGCGAGTACCGCACCCGCCTGAAGTCCTACCTGGAGTCGCAGCTGCGTCAGCTGGAGACCCAGGCCGACGACTCGCTGGCTCCGCCGCGTACTCCTGCCACGGCTTCCCTGCCGCCGTCCCCGGCGCCCTCGATGGCTCCGGCCGGCGCCGGTGCCCCGTCGTACGGCGGCAACCAGGGCATGGGTGGTCCCGGCCCGGGCGCCCAGTCCTACGGCGGCCAGCAGCAGATGTCCCCGGCCATGACCCAGCCCATGGCTCCGGTCCGGCCGCAGGGCCCGTCTCCGATGGGTCAGGCTCCCTCACCGATGCGCGGCTTTCTGATCGACGAGGACGACAACTGACGGCCTTTAGTACGCCTTAGGCGTCGTCGGCGTTCAGGGCGGGGCCCCGGATTTTCTTCCGGGGCCCCGCCCTTTTGCGTGACCGCTTCCGTGCCCGTGACGCCGAAGGCCCGGTTCCGCCGAGTCGGTCGGTGGAACCGGGCCTTCGTATGTGCTGTGTGCGCTGCCTCGGTTATGCCTTGCGCAGGCGGAACGTCAGCGACAGGCCCTCGTCCGTGAACGGGTCCCCGTAGGTGTCGTCCGCCTCACTGCCGGCGAAGTCCGTTGCCAGGACCTCGTCGGCGATCAGACCCGAGTGCTCGGTCAGGGCCGCGGTGACCGCCGGGTCCGTGGACGTCCAGCGGAGCGCGATGCGGTCGGCCACGTCGAGGCCGCTGTTCTTGCGGGCCTCCTGGATCAGCCGGATCGCGTCCCGGGCGAGGCCCGCCTGACGCAGCTCCTCCGTGATCTCCAGGTCGAGGGCGACCGTCGCGCCCGAGTCGGACGCCACCGACCAGCCCTCGCGCGGGGTCTCCGTGATGATGACCTCGTCCGGGGCCAGGGTGACCGTCTCGCCGTCGACCTCGACCGACGCCGTGCCCGCGCGCAGGGCGAGGGACAGCGAGGCCGCGTCGGCGTTCGCGACGGCCTTCGCGACGTCCTGGACGCGCTTGCCGAACCGCTTGCCCAGGGCACGGAAGTTGGCCTTGGCCGTGGTGTCGACCAGCGAGCCGCCGACTTCGGAGAGGGACGCGAGGGAGCTGACGTTCAGCTCCTCCGTGATCTGCGCGTGCAGTTCGCGGTCCAGGGTGTCGAAACCGGCCGCCGCAACGAGCGCGCGGGACAGCGGCTGGCGCGTCTTCACGCCCGACTCCGCGCGCGTGGCACGGCCGAGCTCGACCAGCCGCCGTACGAGCACCATCTGCTTCGACAGCTCCGGGTCGATCGCGGACAGGTCCGCCTCGGGCCAGGAGGTCAGATGGACGGATTCGGGGGCGCCCGGGGTCACCGGTACCACCAGGTCCTGCCAGACCCGCTCGGTGATGAACGGGGTCAGCGGGGCCATCAGCTTGGTGACCGTCTCGACGACCTCGTGCAGGGTGCGCAGCGCGGCCTTGTCGCCCTGCCAGAAGCGGCGCCGGGACCGGCGTACGTACCAGTTGGACAGGTCGTCGACGAACGCCGACAGGAGCTTGCCGGCGCGCTGGGTGTCGTACGACTCCAGAGCCTGCGTCACCTGGTCGGTGAGCGCGTGCAGTTCGGACAGCAGCCAGCGGTCCAGGACCGGGCGGTCGGCCGGGGCCGGGTCCGCCGCGGAGGGGGCCCAGTTCGACGTGCGCGCGTACAGGGCCTGGAAGGCGACCGTGTTCCAGTACGTGAGGAGCGTCTTGCGGACGACCTCCTGGATGGTGCCGTGGCCGACACGGCGGGCCGCCCACGGGGAACCGCCGGCCGCCATGAACCAGCGCACAGCGTCCGCGCCGTGCCGGTCCATCAGCGGGATCGGGTCGAGGGTGTTGCCCAGGTGCTTGGACATCTTGCGGCCGTCCTCGGCGAGGATGTGGCCGAGGCAGACCACGTTCTCGTAGGACGACTTGTCGAAGACGAGCGTGCCGACCGCCATCAGCGTGTAGAACCAGCCGCGTGTCTGGTCGATGGCCTCGCTGATGAACTGCGCCGGGTAGCGGGACTCGAACAGTTCCTTGTTCTTGTACGGGTACCCCCACTGCGCGAACGGCATCGAACCCGAGTCGTACCAGGCGTCGATGACCTCCGGCACGCGCGTGGCCGTCTGTCCGCAGTCGCCCTGGGGACAGACGAAGGTGACCGCGTCGATGAACGGGCGGTGCGGGTCCAGGTCCGACTGGTCGGTGCCCGTGAGCTGGGTCAGCTCCGCGCGGGAGCCGACGACCGTGAGGTGGTCCTCCTCGCAGCGCCAGATCGGGAGCGGGGTGCCCCAGTAGCGGTTGCGGGAGAGCGCCCAGTCGATGTTGTTGTTCAGCCAGTCGCCGTACCGGCCGTTCTTGACGGTGTCCGGGAACCAGTTGGTCTTCTCGTTCTCCTGGAGGAGCCGGTCCTTGACGGCCGTGGTGCGGATGTACCAGGACGGCTGCGCGTAGTAGAGGAGCGCGGTGTGGCAGCGCCAGCAGTGCGGGTAGCTGTGCTCGTACGGGATGTGCTTGAAGAGCAGGCCGCGCTGCTGGAGGTCCTCCGTGAGCTTTTCGTCCGCCTTCTTGAAGAAGACGCCGCCCACGAGGGGGACGTCCTCCTCGAAGGTGCCGTCCGGGCGGACGGGGTTCACGACCGGCAGGCCGTACGCGCGGCACACCTTGAGGTCTTCCTCACCGAAGGCGGGGGACTGGTGGACCAGACCCGTACCGTCCTCGGTCGTCACGTAGTCCGCGTTCACCACGTAGTGGGTGGGCACGTCCGCCGGGAACTCGACCAGCTCGAACGGACGTTGATAGGACCAGCGCTCCATCTCGGCGCCGGTGAAGGTCTGGCCGGTGGGCTGCCACTCCTCGCCGAGCGCCTTGGTGAGGAGCGGCTCGGCGACGACGAGCTTCTCGCCGTCGGGCGAACCGTTCGTCGCCACCACGTAGGTGACGTCGGGGTGGGCGGCGACGGCGGTGTTGGAGACCAGCGTCCAGGGCGTCGTCGTCCAGACGACGAGCGCGGCCTGGCCGGCCAGCGGACCGGAGGTGAGCGGGAAACGGACGTACACGGAGGGGTCGACGACCGTCTCGTAGCCCTGGGCCAGCTCGTGGTCCGACAGCCCCGTGCCGCAGCGCGGGCACCAGGGGGCGACGCGGTGGTCCTGGGTCAGCAGGCCCTTGTCGAAGATCGTCTTCAGCGACCACCAGACCGACTCGATGTACTCGGGGTCCATCGTGCGGTAAGGGTCGTGGAGGTCGGTCCAGTACCCCATGCGGGTCGTGAGCGCCTCGAAGGCGTCCGTGTGCCGGGTCACGGACTCACGGCACTTGGCGTTGAACTCGGCGATGCCGTACGCCTCGATGTCCTGCTTGCCGGAGAAGCCGAGCTCCTTCTCGACCGCCAGCTCCACCGGGAGGCCGTGGCAGTCCCAGCCGGCCTTGCGGGCCACGTGGTAGCCCCGCATGGTGCGGAAGCGCGGGAACACGTCCTTGAAGACGCGGGCCTCGATGTGGTGGGCCCCCGGCATGCCGTTGGCGGTGGGCGGGCCCTCGTAGAACACCCATTCGGGGCGCCCCTCGGACTGCTCAAGGCTCTTGGCGAAGACCTTCTGCTCGCGCCAGAAGTCGAGCACGGCGTGCTCAAGGGCGGGCAGGTCGACCTGGGCGGGTACCTGGCGGTACGTCGGCGTTGTCATCAGCGAGCTTCCTCCGGCGGACTTTCTGCCTTCCGTCGGAGGGACGAGAGCCGGAATTCTCCGGACGCCGTGTACGGCGTACTCCCGCGGTACCACCCTCCTTGGCTCCCCGGTGCATCGTGCGCACCGATGAGCCCCCTCATTGGGGTCGCGATGCCGGGTCTACAGGCCTTGGCTGTGCTGCTCGCCTCGCTGCGGCTTTCTTCCGGCGGCTCCGGGGTGATCTTCGCGTCGCGCTCGCCCCCGGGCTTCCACCGTCCCCGGGTCGCTCTGGGCTGCGTACGCCGCTACTCGTCCCCATCCACGCTTCTCGCTCCGCCAGTGTACGGCGCCCCACGGACAGCGGCCGACCGGGTTTCCGGGCCACCCGAATGGCCAGGGCCGGGTGTCCGCATTCCGGGACGCGCGGCTCGGCGGATTACCAGGCGGGGAGCTGGGCAAAACGCTTGCAGGCTTGCTCCGAGCGACCGGCGGGGTGGGCGAATCGGGTGGCGTTCCCCGTTGCCGCGGGACTCAAGTCGATTTATCGTCCCAGCACGATTCGCGAGCAAGATCACAATATGTGAAGGGGCCGCGGCCATGGTGGCGAAAAAGACCGCCGAGCAGCAGTCGGCGACCGGCAGATCCACTGGATCCACGGCCGCGAGGGCCTCCGGCAGTGGCAAGGGCACGGACGCCAAGAAGAGTGCTCTCAAGAAGGGCGCCACAAAGAAGACGGTGGCCACGAAAGCGGTGGGAAGTACCGCTGTGGCCAGGAAGACGGTGGCCAAGAAGGCCGTCGCGAAGACAGCCGTCGCGAAGAGGGCTGCCGCTCCCAAAAGCACCGCAGCTCAGGGCGGCACCGGTAAGCGCACCTCCACGAAGAGCACGGCCAGGAAGAGCACTGCCAACAAGGCGGGCGCGGCCGAGGCCGCGAAGACGACGGGAGCCACGACGGTGGTTGCGAAGAAGACTGCGGGCACGACCACGACGGCGAAGAAGCCCAGCGCGGTACTACCCAAGGCGCGGATCGTCACGGCGCTGGAGCCGGGCGAACTCGCCGTACGCCCCGGTGAGGATCCATGGACCCCGGAGGAGGTGGCTGAGGCACGCGCCGAGCTGCAGTCCGAGGTCCAGCGGCTGCGCGCCGAGATCACGGCGTCCGAGCAGTCCCTCGTGGGTCTGATGCGGGACTCCGGGGACGGTGCGGGCGACGACCAGGCGGACACCGGCACCAAGAACACCACGCGCGAGGCCGAGATGGCGCTGGCGGCCAACGCGCGCGAGATGCTCGTCCAGGACGAGCGGGCCCTGGAGCGGCTGGACACGGGCACGTACGGCCTGTGCGAGAACTGCGGCAACGCGATCGGCAAGGCGCGTATGCAGGCCTTCCCGCGCGCGACGCTGTGCGTCGAGTGCAAGCAGAAGCAGGAGCGGCGCTACTGACCGCACCACGGAGCCCTGTCGTGCCGATCCCCGCCGTGTGCCTCCTGCGCTCCTGTGTGCCAGGAGGCGTGTCGTACTCTCGTCCTCAGTCAGGAACCTAGGTTGAGGGACTCACGTGGCAGAGGCGGAGCGCATCATCGGTACGCCGGACATCCCGGACGCGGCGGGAGCCGAGTCGGAAACGCCGGACGAGCGGCCCCGTGGCAGGCGCCGGATCCTCGTCCTGTTCACGGTCGCCGCGCTGGCGTACGCGCTGGACCTCGCCAGCAAGATGATCGTGGTCGCGAAGCTGGAGCATCATGCGCCGATCGAGATCATCGGGGACTGGCTGAAGTTCGAGGCGATCCGCAACGCGGGCGCCGCCTTCGGCATGGGTGAGGCCTTCACGGTGATCTTCACGGTCATCGCGGCGGCCGTGATCGTCGTGATCGCCCGCCTGGCCCGCAAGCTCTACAGCCTGCCTTGGGCGATCGCGCTCGGTCTGCTGCTCGGCGGCGCGCTGGGCAATCTGACCGACCGGATCTTCCGTTCGCCCGGCGTCTTCGAGGGCGCGGTCGTCGACTTCATCGCGCCCAAGCACTTCGCGGTCTTCAACCTGGCCGACTCGGCGATCGTCTGCGGTGGCATCCTGATCGTTCTGCTGTCCTTCAAGGGGCTCGATCCGGACGGGACCGTCCACAAGGACTGACGGCCCGGGCGGGGTTTGTCCACAGGCACGGTCGGGGGCGTCGGGCCCGTCCTGCATACTCGACGGGTGAGTACGATTCCCGAGATCCGCAACCTGCCCGTGCCGGACGGCCTGGAGGGTGAGCGTGTCGACGCCGCCATCTCCCGGATGTTCGGCTTCTCCCGTACGAAGGCCGCCGAGCTGGCCGCGGCGGGGAAGGTCACGGTCGACGGCTCGGTGGTCGGCAAGTCGGAGCGGGTGCACGGCGGGGCCTGGCTGGAGGTCGAGATGCCGCAGGCGCCCGCGCCCGTGCAGGTGGTGGCCGAGCCGGTCGAGGGCATGGTGATCGTGCACGACGACGACGACATCGTCGTGATCGTCAAGCCCGTCGGCGTGGCCGCGCACCCCTCGCCCGGCTGGACCGGGACGACCGTCATCGGCGGGCTCGCAGCCGCCGGATACCGCATCTCCACCTCCGGTGCCGCCGAGCGCCAGGGCATCGTGCACCGGCTCGACGTCGGCACGTCCGGCCTGATGGCGGTCGCCAAGTCGGAGCGCGCGTACACGTCGCTCAAGCGCCAGTTCAAGGAGCGCACGGTCGACAAGCGCTATCACGCGCTGGTCCAGGGCCACCCGGACCCGATGAGCGGCACGATCGACGCGCCCATCGGCAGGCACCCCACCCACGACTACAAGTGGGCGGTCACGGCCGAGGGCAAGCCGTCCGTCACGCACTACGACCTCATCGAGGCGTTCCGCTCGGCCTCCCTGCTCGACGTGAAGCTGGAGACCGGCCGCACCCACCAGATCCGCGTCCACATGGCCGCCCACCGGCACCCCTGCGTCGGCGACCTGACGTACGGGGCGGACCCGACGCTCTCCAAGCGGCTCGGCCTGACCCGCCAGTGGCTGCACGCCGTACGCCTCGGCTTCGAGCACCCGGGGGACGGGACGTGGGTCGAGTTCGAGAGCGACTACCCGGAGGACCTGGCGACCGCCCTGGAGCGGGTGCGCGAGGAGACGTACGCATGACCCCGCCGTCGTACGCGGTCCGCGTCGCCGAGGACGCCGCCGACCGCGAGGCCTGTTTCGCGGTGCGCAAGGAGGTCTTCGTCGCGGAGCAGCGGGTGCCGGAGGACCTGGAATACGACGAGTTCGACGCGGGCGCGCTGCATGTGCTGGCCGTCAGGGACGACGGGGTGGCGCTCGGAACGGGGCGGTTGCTGTACGGGGAGGCGGCCGTCGGCAGGACCGGGGGCGATCTGTCCGTGGGGTCGCTCGGGCGGCTCGCCGTGCGGAAGGAAGCGCGGGGCCTGGGGGTCGGGGTCGCGCTCGTGCGGGGTATCGAGGCGGCGGCTCGGGGGCTGGGGCTCGCCGCGGTGGATCTTCATGCGCAGACCTCCGCGCTGGGGTTCTACGAGCGGCTCGGATATGCGGGGTACGGGGACGAGTTCTACGAGGCGGGCATCGCGCATCTTGGGATGCGCCGCTCTCTTTGAGTTTTCTCTTGCACCCGCGCACCGCCCGTGGCGGGTCCGTTGAGAGGTTGACCTCGCCTGGGGGTGCTCCTTCGTCGGCGGCTGATCCGCCGTGGGTTCAGGGCCGGCCGGCTGTCCTTGGAGTTTCGTGGGCCCTGCGAGGGGCTCCGTCCTGGAAGCGGCGGGTCGCCTCGACGCCCGGGGGCAGGGACGCGTCCGCCGTGTTGACCCGGGGGAGGGCGTACGGGTGCTGCTCGGCCAGCCAGCGGATCATGCCCTCTCGGACGTGCACCCGGACCTTCCAGACGTCGTCCGCGTCCTTGGCCGTCACCAGGGCTCGTACCTCCATGGTGCTCGGTGTGGCGTCCGTGACGGACAGGTCGCAGGCGCGGCCGTCCCAGGCCGGGCACTCGCGCAGGAGGTCGCGCAGCTTCTCCCGCATCGCGTCCATGGGCGCGCTGTGGTCCAGGTGCCAGAAGACGATGCCGGTCATCTGGGCCCCGCCCCGCGACCAGTTCTCGAAGGGCTTCGAGGTGAAGTAGGACACCGGCATCGTGATGCGGCGCTCGTCCCAGGTGCGCACGCTCAGGAACGTCAGCGTGATCTCGTCGACCGTGCCCCACTCGCCATCCACCACGACCGTGTCGCCGAGGCGCACCATGTCGCCGAAGGCGATCTGGAACCCCGCGAACATGTTGCTCAGCGTCGACTGGGCCGCCACACCCGCGACGATGCCCAGAATCCCCGCCGACGCCAGCAACGAGGCGCCGGCCGCACGCATCGCCGGGAACGTCAGCAGCATCGCCGCCACCGCCACGACGCCCACGACCGCCGCGACCACCCGAGTGATCAGCGACACCTGGGTGCGGACCCGGCGGACCCGGGCCGGGTCGCGGTGGACGCGCGCGTAACGGGTGTACGAGGTGTCCACGACCGCCGCCGCGATACGGACGATCAGCCAGGCCGTCGAGCCGATCAGCACCAGCGTCAGGGCCCGGCCGACGGCGACCTGGTGCTCCCTGAGCAGGTCGGCCTCGTGGTAGGACCCTCTGAGCAGCGCCGCGCACAGGACGAGCTGGTAGGGCACACGGCCCCGGCGCAGCAGTCCCCACAGTGGTGTCTCGGTCCGGCGTTCGTCCGCCTTGCGCAGCAAGCGGTCCGTGGCCCAGCCGATCAGCAGCGTGAGCACGACCGAGCCACCGAGGACGATCAGCGGGCGCAGTACGTTCTCCATGCGGGAGAACGTAACCGGAGAAGGGCGGTCATGAACATGTGACCCCGGGTGTGCTGGCACACATGCCGATGTCTTCCTGATGTCTTCGGGGCTGATCGCCGTCGGGTGGTGTCAGTGGTGGCTGGCACGATGTCCTCATGAACGTCATGCTCTTTCACTCGACCTATGGGCTCCGCCCCGCCGTGCGCGCGGCGGCGGACCGGCTGCGGGCGGCCGGACACGAGGTGTGGACCCCCGACCTGTTCGACGGGCACACCTTCGAGACCGTCGAGGAGGGCATGGCCTTCAAGGACGTCATGGGCAAGGACGAGCTGCTCAGACGGGCGATCCTGGCCGCCGCGCCCTACTCCGGGCGGGGTCTGGTGTACGCGGGGTTCTCGTTCGGTGCCGCGACCGCGCAGACGCTCGCGCTCGGGGACGACAAGGCACGCGGGCTGTTGCTGCTGCACGGCACGTCGGACATCGCCGAGACCGCGTCGGTGGACGAACTGCCGGTCCAGCTGCACGTGGCCGAGCCGGACGCGTTCGAGACCGACGACTGGCTGGGCTCCTGGTATCTCCAGATGGGCAAGGCGGGCGCCGACGTGGAGATCTACCGGTATGCCGGGGCCGGTCACCTCTACACCGACCCCGACCTCCCGGACTACGACGAGGAGGCGGCCGAGGCCACCTGGCGGGTGGCGCTCGGCTTCCTCGACAGTCTGTAGGGCCGGTTCTTCGAGGACCGCCGTGACCGGCCTTGCGCGGGCTACACCGGGCGGTACGTCCGTTCCACCTTCTGGGTGCCGCTGAGAGTGCGGTAGGAGCGCCACCAGGTCGAGGTCGCGTTCGTCTTCGTGCGGTCGGACAGCACGTAGTAGTCCATCTGCGCGCGGTCGGCGGTGATGTCCAGGACGCCGTAGCCGTGGCGGTCGGTGTCGACCCAGTGGACGTGCCGGTTGGCCGCCTGGATGATCGGCGCGGCGAGCGCGGTGACGGTGCCCTCGGGGACCTTGAGGATGTCGTCGAGGTTGTCGGAGGTGACCGACGTGACGACGAACTCCGTGGCGGCCGAGGGCGACAGCGGGTAGGTGCCGGCATCCACGGGCACGTCGTTGGCCCAGGCCATGTGGATGTCGCCGGTCAGGAAGACCGTGTTGCGGATCGCGTTGGAGCGGAGGTGGGCGAGGAGTTCACGGCGGTCGTCCGTGTAGCCGTCCCACTGGTCGGTGATGAGGCCGAGGCCGTCCTTGGGCAGGCCGAGCAGTTCGGCGAGCGGCTTCAGGAGGTCGGCGGTGAGGGAACCGATGACGAACGGCGAGATCATCACCGAGTTCCCGACCAGTCGCCAGGTGGTGTCGGAGGCCTTCAACCCCGCCTTCAGCCAGTCCAGTTGGGCCCGGCCGGTGATCGTTCGGTTCGGGTCGTCGACCGAGCCGTTGCCCACGGCCACCTGCTGGGAGCGGAAGGAACGCAGATCGAGCAGGGAGAGGTCGGCGAGCTTGCCGAAGCGCAGGCGCCGGTAGGTGGTGCCCGCGATCGCCGGGCGGACCGGCATCCACTCGAAGTAGGCCTGCTTCGCGGCCGACTGCCGGGACGACCAGGCGCCCTCCGTGCCCTCCGTGTGGTTCTCGGCGCCGCCCGACCACGCGTCGTTGGCGAACTCGTGGTCGTCCCAGATCGCGATGACGGGGGCCGCGGCGTGAAGGGCCTGGAGGTCGGTGTCCGTCTTGTAACGCCCGTGCCGTACGCGGTAGTCGGCGAGCGTGAGGATCTCGTGCGCGGGGGAGTGCGGGCGTACGACGGTGCCACGGGTGCCGTACGTGCCGGTGCCGTACTCGTAGATGTAGTCGCCGAGGTGCAGCCAGGCGTCCAGGTCGCCGCGGGCCGCGAGATGGCGGTACGAGGAGAAGTAGCCGGCCTCCCAGTTGGCGCACGAGACCACGCCGAAGCGCAGGCCCGTCACCGCGGAGTCCGCGGCGGGCGCGGTGCGGGTGCGGGCGGCGGGGGAGTCCGCGCCGCCGGCCGAGAAGCGGAACCAGTAGTCCGTCGCGGGCGAGAGACCGCGGATGTCCGCCTTGACCGTGTGGTCGGTGGCGGCCGACGCGGTGGTCGAGCCCTTGGAGACGACGTTCGTGAACTGCCTGTCGAGGGCGACGGTCCAGCTCACCTCGGTGTCCGGGCCGAGCCCGGAGCCGGGTATCGCCTCGGCGGTGGGTGTCACGCGCGTCCACAGCAGGACGCCGTCGGGCAGCGGATCGCCGGAGGCCACCCCGTGCAGGAAGGCGGGGACCTCGGCAGCGGCACGGGCGGGCAGTGCGGCGGCCAGCGGGCCGGCCAGTACGGCGGTGGCCGCGGCGGCCTTGACGACCGTACGGCGGCGTGGGGCGAGGGAGTTGACCCGGGCGCCCGTGGACTCGGAGGAAGAGCTTCGACTCGTCACGGGCGCTGAGATTACTGACCAGTAAGGCAGTAGAGCGGGCGAACGACAAAAGTTCGCCCGCTCTTCGGCTGATCGTCCACCGGGAACGAGCGGCGGACCGTACGACGGGCGCTCCGAACGCCCCTGAATCCGCTGTTCAGGCCTTCAGCGCCGCCGTGATCGCCGTGGTGAAGTCGGCGACCGTCATCGGCGCGTTCTCGCTGTTCGGAGCCGTGAGCTTCTTGCCGTCCATCACCAGGCTCGGGGTGCCGTTGACGCCGTCCTTGTTGGTGTTGAAGGTCTGGGACATCGCCAACGCCCAGGCGTCGTACGTGCCGTCCTTGACGGCGGTCTGGAACTTCGTGTTGTTCTTGAGCGCGCTGACCGTGTTCGCCACCTTGATCAGGTAGTCGTCGCTCTTGAACTTGTCGTCCGTCTCCTCGGGGTGGTACTTCGTCGAGTAGAGCGCGGTCTTGTACTCCAGGAACGCCTCGGGGCTCACGTTCAGCGCGGCGCCCATGGCGCTCATCGCGTTCTTGGAGCCCTCGCCACGGGAGCCGATCTGGATCTTCCCGTTGTCGTCGGTGTCACCGTCGAGGAACGTGCCGCCGATGTACTGGATCTTGAACTTGCCCGCGTCGAAGTCCTGCTTGAGGGTCGGGCCGACCGTCTCCTCGAACTGGGCGCAGATCGGGCAGCGCGGGTCCTCGTACAGCTTGAGGGTCTTCTTGGCGGTGCTCTTGCCGAGGATCACCGTCGTGCCGTTGGTGCCCGTGGTGTTGGCCGGCGCGACGACCTTCGCGTCCTTCGCCGTGTCCCAGTAGCCCGGCTTGTTGTTCTGCACGACCGCGTAGCCGATACCGCCGGCTATCGCGAGGACGGCGACGACCGCGCCGGCCACGATGACCTGGCGCTTGACCTTGTCGCGCTTCGCCTGGCGCTCGCGCTCCTGACGCAGACGTTCACGGGCCGCGCTCTTGGACGCCTGGCTGTTCCGCTTGCTCATGCTGGTGATCTCCCTGGGGAACGCGTGCGCGGCGTGGCGGCGCACGCGGAAATGAGATGAGGGTTTGCCGGTGCTCGTCGCTCGGTGCCGCTCGGGCGAGTGGTCGCTCAGGCGAAGGCGAGCAGGTTCGGGCGCGGTGGTCCTCGGCGTCCCAGGGAGTGCACGAGCAGGCGCGTGCGGAGGGCGGCGACGCGCTGAGCCGGTCGCGGCAGACGGCGTACCGCCGGGGCGGACCGGACCGTCACCGCGGCGGCGGCCAGCAGCAGCGGGCGGAAGGTGGAGGTACTGAGCGCGCCCAGCAGCTGGGCCAGTGCCCGCTCGCCCCGGCGCAGCCAGGCGGCGGCCAGCAGCCCCACCCCGACATGCGCGCCCAGCAGCAGCCAGGCGGTCGAGGGGTCGGCGTGGGCGAGCAGAGCCGCCACCCGGTCGGTGTCGGAGCCCGCCACCCGGGCCAGCGGGGTGCCCACACCGTCGCCGGCGCACAGCACGTCGAAGCCGACCGAGCGCAGCGGGCCGGCGACCGGACCGCCCGCCCGGCCGTAACAGACCGTCTGGCCGGTGGTGAAGACCGTGTCGGCGGCCAGCTCCAGCGGGATCAGCAGGGCCGCGATCCGGGCGAAGCCGCGCTCACGGCCGGCCAGCGCGTACGCGACGACGAAGACGGCGGCGGCGATCACGGCCACCGTCCCCATCGGCAGCGGGACCCTGGACAGCAGCACGTGCGACGCGCTGCTGAGCGTCACGACGAGTGCCGTGAACAGTGCCGCGCGTACGGCTCTGAGGTGGGTCCCGGATATGTCCATAGCGGAGGAGAGTGTGTCACGGACTCCTGTAAGAGGCCCCTAAAAGGTCCCTGTGAGCCCGTGCACTGTCCGAAGAGGGTGTGAGGGTTGTCTAGAGGCCGGGGATCCGGCCGTTGCGGAACAGGTCCACGAAGACCTGGTGGTCGGAACGCGCGCGTGCGCCGTACTCGTGGGCGAAGTCCACCAGGACGTCCGCGAAGCCCGCCTCGTCGGCCGCGATCACCGCGTCGATGGCCCGCTCCGTGGAGAAGGGCACCAGGGACTCGCCGGACTGGTCGTCCGCCGCCGCGTGCATCGTGGCCGTCGCCCGGCCCAGGTCGGCGACGACGGCCGCGATCTCCTCCGGGTCGTCGATGTCGCCCCAGTTCAGGTCCACGGCGTACGGCGACACCTCGGCGACCAGCTGACCGCGGCCGTCCAGCTCGGTCCAGCCCAGCCACGGGTCGGCGTGGTCCTGGAGGGCGCGCTGCGAGATCACCGTGCGGTGGCCCTCGTGCTGGAAGTAGCCGCGGATCGCCGGGTCGGTGATGTGCCGGGAGACGGCCGGGGTCTGGGCCTGCTTGATGTAGATCACCACATCGTTCTCCAGGGCGTCCGTGGCGCCCTCCAGAAGGATGTTGTACGAGGGCAGCCCGGCCGAACCGATACCGATGCCGCGCCGCCCGACGACGTCCTTCACCCGGTACGAGTCCGGGTGGGTCAGGGACGACTCCGGCAGCGTCTCCAGGTAGCCGTCGAAGGCGGCCAGCACCTTGTAGCGCGTGGCCGCGTCCAGCTCGATGGAGCCGCCGCCCGGCGCGAAGCGGCGCTCGAAGTCACGGATCTCCGTCATCGAGTCGAGCAGCCCGAACCGGGTCAGCGAGCGCGCGTCGCGCAGCGCGTCCAGCAGCGGCCCCTGGGCGGTGTCCAGGGTGAACGGCGGCACCTCGTCGCTCTTGGCGCCGGTCGCGAGGGCGCGGATGCGCTCGCGGTACGCGCCCGCGTACGTCCGCACGAGCTCGCTGATCTGCTCGTCGGAGAGCGCCTTCGCGTACCCGATGAGGGCCAGCGAGGCGGCGAGACGCTTGAGGTCCCAGGTGAAGGGCCCCACGTACGCCTCGTCGAAGTCGTTGACGTTGAAGATCAGCCGCCCCTGGGAGTCCATGTAGGTGCCGAAGTTCTCCGCGTGCAGGTCGCCGTGGATCCACACGCGCGCGGTGCGGTCGTCCAGGTAGGGTCCGCTCAGTATTTTCCCATCACCCCGCCCGGCGTTATCCGCCTCCAGGTCGTGGTAGAAGAGGCACGCCGTACCCCGGTAGAACGCGAACGCGGAAGCCGCCATCTTGCGGAACTTCACGCGGAACGCGGCCGGGTCGGCGGCCAGGAGCTCGCCGAACGCGGTGTCGAAGACGGTGAGGATCTCCTCGCCGCGGTGCTCGGCGCTGAGCTGCGGAACCGACATCGCTGGGTGCCTCCTGGTGCAGGTGGTGCAAGACGAATGGGGCCGGACAGGCCGACCGGGGAGACGGATTGACTCCGTCGTCCCTCCAACGTCCGAAGGTACGCCGGAGTGCCCACGACCCACCCACGAAGGTACGGGGGACAGCCCTCCCCCTGTCAGTGCCGAGGCATAGACTTCGTCGCTGTCCCCCCGGACTGCCCGCAGCCTGTCGCCGAGTGTTTTCCATGGAGGCCATGCCGTGTCAAAGCCGCCGTTCACGCACCTGCACGTCCACACCCAGTACTCGCTGCTGGACGGTGCCGCGCGGCTCAAGGACATGTTCGAGGCGTGCAACGAGATGGGCATGACCCATATCGCCATGTCCGACCACGGCAACCTCCACGGGGCGTACGACTTCTTCCACACCGCCAAGAAGGCGGGTGTCACACCGATCATCGGCATCGAGGCGTATGTGGCGCCCGAGTCGCGGCGCAACAAGCGCAAGATCCGGTGGGGCCAGCCGCACCAGAAGCGCGACGACGTGTCCGGTTCGGGTGGTTACACGCACAAGACGATCTGGGCGGCCAACTCGACGGGCCTGCACAACCTCTTCCGGCTGTCCTCGGACGCGTACGCGGAGGGCTGGCTGCAGAAGTGGCCGCGGATGGACAAGGAGACCATCTCCCAGTGGTCCGAGGGGCTCATCGCCTCCACGGGCTGCCCGTCCGGTGAGCTCCAGACCCGGCTGCGCCTCGGCCAGAAGGAGGAGGCGCTGAAGGCGGCCTCCGAGTACCAGGACATCTTCGGCAAGGACCGGTACTTCCTGGAGCTGATGGACCACGGCATCGAGATCGAGAGCCGGGTCCGCGACGGCCTCCTGGAGATCGGCAAGAAGCTCGGCATCCCGCCCCTGGTGACGAACGACTCGCATTACACGTACCCGCACGAGGCGGGCGCGCACGACGCGCTGCTGTGCATCCAGACCGGCAAGAACGTCTCCGATCCGGACCGCTTCAAGTTCGACGGCACCGGCTACTACCTGAAGTCCACGGACGAGATGTACGCCATCGACTCCTCCGACGCCTGGCAGGAGGGCTGCGCCAACACCCTCCTGGTGGCCGAACAGATCGACACCGCAGGCATGTTCGAGGCGAAGAACCTCATGCCGAAGTTCGACATCCCGGACGGCTTCACCGAGATCACCTGGTTCCAGGAAGAAGTCCGGCTCGGCATGAACCGCCGCTTCAACGGCAACGTCCCGGACGACCGCCAGAAGCAGGCCGAGTACGAGATGGACGTCATCATCCAGATGGGGTTCCCGGGGTACTTCCTCGTCGTCGCCGACTTCATCATGTGGGCCAAGAAGCAGGGCATCGCGGTCGGCCCGGGCCGTGGCTCGGCGGCCGGTTCGATCGTCGCGTACGCCATGGGCATCACCGACCTCGACCCGATCCCGCACGGTCTGATCTTCGAGCGGTTCCTCAACCCCGAGCGTGTCTCCATGCCCGACGTCGACATCGACTTCGACGAACGCCGGCGCGTCGAGGTGATCCGGTACGTGACCGAGAAGTACGGCGCCGACAAGGTCGCCATGATCGGCACGTACGGCAAGATCAAGGCGAAGAACGCCATCAAGGACTCCGCGCGCGTGCTGGGCTACCCGTACGCCATGGGTGACCGGCTCACCAAGGCCATGCCCGCCGACGTCCTCGGCAAGGGCATCGACCTCAACGGCATCACCGACCCCTCGCACCCGCGCTACAGCGAGGCCGGCGAGATCCGGGCGATGTACGAGAACGAGCCCGACGTGAAGAAGGTCATCGACACCGCCAAGGGCGTCGAGGGCCTGGTCCGGCAGATGGGTGTGCACGCGGCCGGCGTCATCATGTCCAGCGAGCCCATCGTCGACCACGCCCCCGTCTGGGTGCGGCACACCGACGGCGTGACCATCACACAGTGGGACTACCCGCAGTGCGAGTCGCTCGGCCTGCTCAAGATGGACTTCCTGGGCCTGCGCAACCTGACCATCATGGACGACGCCGTCAAGATGGTGAAGGCGAACAAGGGCGTCGAACTCGACCTGCTGGCCCTCCCGCTCGACGACCCGGCGACCTTCGAACTGCTCCAGCGCGGCGACACCCTCGGCGTCTTCCAGTTCGACGGCGGACCCATGCGCTCGCTGCTGCGTCTGATGAAGCCCGACAACTTCGAGGACATCTCCGCCGTCTCGGCGCTCTACCGTCCCGGCCCGATGGGCATGGACTCGCACACCAACTACGCGCTGCGCAAGAACAAGCTCCAGGAGATCACCCCGATCCACAAGGAGCTGGAGGAACCTCTCGAAGAGGTTCTGGCGGTCACCTACGGCCTGATCGTCTACCAGGAGCAGGTGCAGAAGGCAGCCCAGATCATCGCCGGCTACTCACTCGGCGAGGCCGACATCCTGCGCCGGGTGATGGGCAAGAAGAAGCCCGACGAACTGGCCAAGAACTTCACCATCTTCCAGGCCGGCGCCAAGAAGAACGGCTACAGCGACGAGGCGATCAAGGCCCTGTGGGACGTCCTGGTCCCCTTCGCCGGATACGCCTTCAACAAGGCCCACTCCGCCGCGTACGGACTGGTCTCCTACTGGACCGCCTATCTGAAGGCCAACTTCCCGGCCGAGTACATGGCGGGTCTGCTCACCTCGGTCAAGGACGACAAGGACAAGTCCGCGATCTATCTGAACGAGTGCCGGCGCATGGGCATCAAGGTGCTCCCGCCCAACGTCAACGAGTCGATGTCCAACTTCGCCGCCCAGGGCGACGACGTGATCCTCTTCGGCCTCTCCGCGGTGCGCAACGTCGGCACGAACGTCGTCGAGTCGATCATCAAGTCCCGCAACGCCAAGGGGAAGTACGCCTCCTTCCCCGACTACCTCGACAAGGTCGAGGCCGTCGTCTGCAACAAGCGGACCACGGAATCGCTGATCAAGGCCGGCGCGTTCGACAGCATGGGGCACACCCGCAAGGGCCTCACCGCGCACTTCGAGCCGATGATCGACAACGTGGTCGCGGTGAAGAGGAAGGAAGCGGAGGGACAGTTCGACCTCTTCGGCGGCATGGGGGACGAGGACACCAGCGAGCCCGGCTTCGGTCTCGACGTCGAGTTCACCACCGACGAGTGGGAGAAGGCCTATCTGCTCGCCCAGGAGCGGGAGATGCTCGGCCTGTACGTCTCCGACCACCCGCTCTTCGGCCTGGAGCACGTCCTCTCCGACAAGGCCGACGCCGGCATCTCCCAGCTCACCGGAGGTGAGCACGCGGACGGCGCGGTCGTCACCATCGGCGGCATCATCTCGGGCCTCCAGCGCAAGATGACCAAGCAGGGCAACGCCTGGGCCATCGCCACCGTCGAGGACCTCGCCGGTTCCATCGAGTGCATGTTCTTCCCGGCCACCTACCAGCTGGTGTCGACCCAGCTCGTCGAGGACGCCGTCGTCTTCGTCAAGGGACGCCTCGACAAGCGCGAGGACGTGCCCCGGCTGGTCTCGATGGAACTCCAGGTCCCAGACCTGTCCAACGCCGGCACCAACGCGCCCGTGATCCTCACGATCCCCGCGCTGAAGGTCACCCCGCCGATGATCAGCAGGCTCGGCGAGATCCTCAGCCACCACAAGGGCGAGAGCGAGGTCCGCATCCGGCTCCAGGGACCGAGCAAGACCACCGTGCTGCGGCTCGACCGGCACCGGGTGAAGCCCGACCCGGCACTCTTCGGCGACCTGAAGGTGCTCCTCGGACCGTCCTGCCTGGCCGGCTGACCGTCTGAAGCGAGTGAGGGGCGCACCCGGTTGTGGGTGCGCCCCTCACTGTGCCTGGGCTTCAACAGCCCGTCCTCCGGATGCCTGTCGTACTCGGTGGCGCTCAGTTGTGGCCGAAGCGCTTCTGCCGGCCCTTGCGTGCCATGTCACCGGGAGTCACCTGGGTGGCGCGCTGCTCGGCCTGCGACTCCATCGAGGAGGACTTCGCCTGCTCGGTACCGCGCTCGGCCTGTGACGCCTGTTCGTGCGGGCGACTCTGCTTCTTGTTCTTGGCCATGGTGATCTTCCTCCTGAGGGGGATCTAGGGGCCAAAGCCGCAATCAGATTCACATGCCCCGACAAAGCGCGCATGTCGGAGAATCACCGTGCGTAATGCCGTGCGTAATAAGGTCGACTCGTGCGGTGGGCCCCCGGGCCGACGCGGGAAACGCCACGCCGAAGATCGAGTTCGGGCCGTTAACCCCCGCACGGTCGGGCAGACTCGAAGCAAGCCCGAAGCAAACCTCCCGGAAAGAGGGTGGATCGCGTGGACCGCTGCATCGTCCTGGTGGACGCCGGGTATCTGCTGGGGGCCGCCGCGAGTCTTCTCGCCGGAGAGCCCTCGCGGTCCCGCATCACCGTCGACCACCCCGCCCTCATCCAGGGCCTGCGAGAACGCGCCGAATCGGACACCGAACGGCCGTTGCTGCGCATCTACTGGTTCGACGGCGCCCCCGACCGGGTGCCTCAGCCCGAACACCGCAGGCTCCGCGTGATGCCCCGCGTCACCGTCCGGCTCGGCGCCCTGACCCGCAGCGACGGACGGTGGGCGCAGAAGGGCGTCGACGCCGCCATGCACGCCGAGTTGACGGAGCTGGCCCGCAACCGCGCCTGCTCCGACATCGTCCTCGTCACCGGCGACGGCGATCTGCTGCCGGGCATGATGGCGGCCAAGGAGCACGGAGTCGCCGTACACCTGTGGGCGGTGCAGGCGGCCGACGGCGACTACAACCAGTCCGAGGACCTGGTCGCCGAGGCCGACGAGCGGCGCGTCCTGGACCGTGCGTGGATCACCAAGGCCGTACGGGCCAAGGACCTCGGCGGGGTCTGCGCGCCGCAGCCCGTGCCCCGCCCCGAGATCGCCGCGATCCTGTCCGCGCCGCTGCCCGAGTCGGCGCACGCGCAGGCGGCCGGGCGGGCCGTCGACGAGCAGCAGGAACACTCGGCGGTGCCCGCCGAACAGAACGGCGAGCAGGAGCGCGTACCCGCCGCCAAGGGAGTACCGACCCCCAAGGACCTGGCAGCGCTGCGGGCCCCCGGTGCCCAGCCCGCCCAGCATCCCGCCAACGCGACCCTGCGCTGGTCCTCCGACAAGGGCTGGGTCGACCGGCCGGGCGTGGCCGCCGAGCCCCCCGAGATCGCCTCCATGCCGACGCTCGCCCAGCTCACCTCGGCCGAGCAGCGCTGGGCGGACCGCGAGGAGGACATCACCACGGTCGGCGGTGATCCGTACGAGGTCGGACAGGTGTTCTCCCGGCGCTGGATGGAGCGCCTCCCGGAACCCGCCCAGGTGCAGAAACTGTCCACGATGTACCCCCGCATCCCGCACCGCATCGACGGCGAGCTGCTGCGCTACGCCGCCCGTTTCGGCCTGCTCGCCCACAAGGACGACCAGATCGACGAGCACGACCGGTACGCGATCAGGGCAGGTTTCTGGCGCGAGATCGACGTCCGCACGAACGCGGAGCACGCGCCCGTCGGAGAGTGAGCGGCCCCCGCGGGGGAAGAGCGGGGCGGGGGTTGGATTTCAGGCGGAGTCGGGCACCCCGTACTCTCGTCCTTCGTGAGTACGCGCACGGCACACGCAGCCCGACACGGTGACGATGTCGTGTGCGCGGTGCGCGATCTCACCAAGACCTATCGGGCGGTACGCGGCCGACGCGGCGCCCCCGGAACACCCGAGGTCCAGGCGACGGACGCCGTTGACCTGGACGTCCGGCGCGGTGAGATCTTCGGCCTGCTCGGGCCGAACGGCGCCGGCAAGTCGACCCTGGTCCGGCAGATCACCGGCCTGATGCGCCCCGACCGGGGCAGCGTCGAGATCCTGGGCCACGACATCGTGCGCCACCCGGAGCGGGCCGCGCGCATCCTCGCCTACCTCGGCCAGGAGTCCAGCGCCCTCGACGAACTGACCGTCTCGCTCGCCGTCGAGACCACCGCGCGACTGCGCGGCCTGGAGGTACGGCAGGCGCGGGCGGAACGGGACGCGGTCCTGGAGGAGCTCGGACTCACCGCACTGGCCCCCCGGCCCATCCGCAAGCTCTCCGGCGGGCAACGACGGCTCGCGTGCTTCGCCACCGCGCTCGTCGGGGAACGTCCGCTGCTCGTCCTCGACGAACCGACGACCGGGATGGACCCGGTGGCCCGGCGGGCGGTGTGGTCGGCGGTCGACCGGCGGCGCGCCGAGCGCGGTACGACGGTGCTGCTGGTGACGCACAACGTGATCGAGGCCGAGACGGTCCTCGACCGGGTCGCCGTCCTGGACCGGGGGCGCGTCATCGCCTGTGACACGCCCGCGGGGCTGAAGGAGCAGGTGGCGGGCGAGGTCCGGGTCGATCTGGTCTGGCGGGAGGCGGCGCCCCTGCATGTCCCGGAGGTCGCCGCGCTGCGGGACCGGGCCGTGGAGTCGGGGCGCAGATGGACGTTGCGGCTGGCTCCCGAGGAGGCCCGCGCGGCCGTCGCCACCGTCACCGGCGGGGCCGCCTTCACCGCGCTGGACGACTTCACGCTGGCCACGCCGAGCCTGGAGGACGTGTATCTGGCGCTCGGGGGGAATGTGCAGGGGCTGGTGAAGGCGTGAGCGACCTCGGTTCGACGGGCAGGACCGGCAGGGCCGGTGTGAGTGCGGGGGCCTTTGGATCCGTACGGGTAGGTGTGCGGGCGCTTGTGGGGGAGAGGGCGGCTGTCGTGACCGGGACGAAGAGGAGCAGCTCGACGTGAGTGTCGTACCCGCCGAGGTGCTGCCGGGCAGTGGCCTGGCCGTGGAGGAGACGCCCGCGCGCCGCGCGCCGGCCGAGCTCGGGCCGCGTGCGCGGCTGTGGCCCGCGCTCGTCGCGGTGTACCGGGCGCAGTTGTCCCGGGCCCGGGTCGCGCGGATTCCGCTGCTGTTCGTGGCGACGTTCCAGTCCGTCGGGATCATGATCCTGATGCGGGGGGTCGTGGACGGGGGCGGCGAGGCACGGGCCGTGGTGGCCGGGGCCTCGGTGCTCGTCGTGGCCTTCGTCGCGCTGAATCTGCTCGCCCAGTACTTCGGGCAGCTGCGGGCCAGCGGTGGACTCGATCACTACGCGACGCTGCCGGTGCCGCCCGCGGCCGTGGTGCTGGGGGCGGCGGGGGCGTACGCCTCCTTCACCGTGCCGGGGACCGTCGTGACGGCGGTGTTCGGGTGCCTGCTGTACGGGCTGCCGTTGACGCATCTGTGGGTGCTCGCCCTGGTGATCCCGCTCGCGGGGGCCGCGCTCGCCGGGCTCGGCGCCGCGTTCGGGCTGCTCGCTCCTCGGCCGGAACTCGCCACGCTGCTCGGGCAGTTGGGCATGTCGGCGGCGCTGCTGCTGGGGGTGCTGCCGGCGGACCGGATGCCGGGGGTGGTGCGGCTCGCACGGGATCTGCTGCCTTCCACGTACGGCGTGGAGGCTTTCGCCCGGACCTTCGGGACCGATCCCGACTGGGCCTTCGTGTTCGGTGACCTCGCCGTGTGCGCGGGGGTCGGGGTGGTCTCGCTGGCCGTCGCGACCTGGGCGTACCGTCGGGCGGCCGTCCGGTGACGCGCCGCACAGAAGGGCCTGGCACGATGTCAGGGTGACCGCACCGCTGACTCCGCCTCCGCCGCCGCACCAAGAGCCCTCGCGTGAACGCGAAGAGGCTTCGCAGCCCCAGCAGCCTCTGCAGCAGCAGCCCTCGCTCCAGCAGGCTCCGGACGGCCGGTCCTGGCAGTTCTGGCCGGAGCCGACAGGGGGAAACGGGTTCGCACCGGCGTACGGACAGGACGGCCCCGGGATGAAGACCGAACTGCGGGAGGCCGCCGTCGTCACGGTGGTGGTGGCGCTCGGTGGGGTGCTGCTCGGGCTGCTGTGGTGGTGGCTGGCGCCGAGTGTGCCGCTGATCGGTGACATCGTCGCGAACCGGTGGGTCGTGTACGTCAAGGACAGCGAGGGCGAACAGGCGATCGGGGTCGACGGAACGTTCACTCTGCTGGCAATGGCCCTCGGGGCGGTGAGTGCGCTGGGCGCGTTTCTGGTGCGGCGGCGCGGGGGTGTGCCGCTGGTGGTCGCGCTGACGGTCGGAGGGCTGCTCGGGTCGGTGCTGGCGTGGCGGCTGGGGGTGTGGCTCGGGCCCGCCCAGGATGTGATCGCCCACGCGAAGGACGTGGGCAAGGGGGTTACGTTCCTGGCTCCGATGAAGCTGGGGGCGAAGGGGGCGCTGCTGGTGTGGTCCGTGGCGGCGCTGGTGGTGCATCTGGGGTTGACCGGGCTGTTCGGGCCCCGGGACCCGGAGGTGGGGGGCCACGAGCAGGTGCCTCCGGCCTGACCCGCGGTTTCTTCGCCCCCGCCGCCCCTACCCGGCCCATCCCGTTCCTGGGGGCTGCGCCCCCAGACCCCCCTTTCGCGCTGGACGCGCTCGTCCTCAAACGCCGGACGGGCTGGAAGTCGCCGTCAGTCGAGAGTTCACGCGCGGGCGATCGGGGCCCTCACCGCGTCCGTGAGGCCGGCGAGGTCCGCGGGGGACAGTTCGACCTCCAGGCCCCGTCGGCCCGCCGAGACGCAGATCGTGGTGTGGGCGTCCGCCGACGTGTCCAGGACCGTCCGGAGCCTCTTGCGCTGGCCCAGGGGGGAGATGCCGCCCCTGACATAGCCCGTCGTGCGCTCCGCGAGCGTCGGGTCCGCCATCGACGCCCGTTTGCCCGACACCGCCGTCGCCAGTGCCTTCAGGTCCAGCTGACCCGCCACCGGGACCACCGCGACCGTCAGTACCCCGTCCACGTCCGCCACCAGGGTCTTGAAGACGCGCTCGGGCGACACCCCCATCGCCTCGGCGGCCTCCTCGCCGTACGAGGGATGCGCGGGGTCGTGCTCGTACGCGTGCACCTTGTACGTGACGCCCGCCGCCGTCAGCGCCACCGTCGCCGGTGTTCCCCCCGACTGCTGCTTCTTCTTCGCCATCCGGATTCCCGCTCCCCCTCAGTTGAGACTTGTCCGGCCGCGCGTCAGTTCCGACGCCGGCAGCGACGGGAGGCTGCGGATGATCGCCGTCTCCGTGCGCAGCAGCTTCAGCTCCTCGCGGAGGCGGGACGACGTGTCCGGGGCCTGGAGCAGGCGCTGCTTGGACGGGGTGTCCAGCATCATCGCCGCCGCCACCAGATACGACACCACCGAGGGCTCGTCGGGAAGGTCGGCGCCCGTCGACAGGGAGCGTTCCCGCGCGCCGGCCAGGCGCTTCTGGTACTGGCGGAAGGCCCTCAGGACGCCTTCTGCCAGCGCGCCGGCCCCGTCGCCCGCGGACTCCTCCAACTCCTCCAGCTCCGCCGTCAGGAACGGGCCCGAGGCCTCCACCGACACCAGCCGTACCCGGGTCGTACCGGTCGCCAGGACCTCGAACGTGCCGTCCGCCCGTTCCCTGATCGTCGCCGCGTCCGCGATGCACCCCACGGAGTGGAACGCCTTGAGCAGGTCGTCGCCGAAGCCCGCCGCGGGCCCGGGTTCGGGTACCGCCGTCTGGTCGGGCAGGCCCTGTGAGCTGGGCGCGACCTCGTGGCCGTCCCGGATCGTCACGACGGCGAACCGGCGTGGTTCGTCATCGGGGGTCTTGAGGAGTTCGCGCATCATGGCGCGATATCGCTCCTCGAAGATGTTCAGCGGGAGGACGAGTCCCGGGAACAGCACCGAGTTCAGCGGAAAGAGCGGCAGCCGGACGATGGTCACGACGGGAAAGCCTAGTGGTCGCCGGAGTGATCGCGTCCGCCGTGCTCACTCCGTGGATGACCGGCGCAGACCGCGCAGCGATCGGCGGGCGCGTTCCGGCGGACCTCCTCGCGTGTTTCGAGGAACCTGCCGAGGGGGTCGTCCGAGAACCGGTCCCAGGGGAAGGACGTGGCGTAGGGGCCGGTCAGGCGCAGTTGGAGGAAGGCGTCCTGCCAGCGGTCGAGTCCCACCAGGACGTATGTCAGCAGGTTGCGGAGCTCGGCCGACCAGGGGTCTGCCGCCGGGTGCGTCGCGGACAGGGCGACGGCAGCGTCCGCCGCCGCGTCCAGGCGGGCCCGGTCCACCACCGTTCTGCCGTCGCCCTCGGTCAGACAGGCGAAGGCGGCGTGCAGAGGCAGCGCCTGGACGAGTGAGCCGGGCAGGGCGTCCTGCGCGGCCCGCTCGGCGAAGTCGAAGCACTCGCGGTGCGAGCCGAGCCCGCCCGAGGAGCGGAAGCGGCTGGTGGACAGGTACTGGAGGGCCGCCACATGGCTGCCGTGGTGGTGCGGGGAACGGCGTACGGCCTCGCCCCACAGCCTCTCGAACTCGCCGTGGTCCGCGTCGCTGCCCCGGGCCCGGTCCAGTGCGATGCGCCAGGGCACCGGGTCGCGCGGGCAGGCCGCCGCGGCGGCCTCGACCAACGGGCCGGTCTGGTGGAGGAGCTCGGCGCGGGCCGGGGAGGCCCAGGCGCGGGCCACCGCCAGTTCGGCGCCGACCAGCAGCGCGTCCGGGTCGTTCGGGGCGGCGGCGCGCCAGGACGTGAACCACTCGGCGCGGGAGTGCGCGAACGCGGCCAGCCGGATCACGTACCGGTCGCGGCTCTCCCACTCGGCTCCGGCACGGGTGGCGGCCAGCAGTTCGGCCGCCGGACCGTAATCGCCCCGGCCCGCCGCGACGAGCGAGGGGCCGAGGCGCGCGTCGGGCGCGTCGAGCAGTACCTCGTCGTCGGCAGGCAGTCCGGCGGCGGCGAGGAGTGGAGACGGCGGAGTGTTCCGTTCCGTCCTGGTGGCACGGAGGAACGCACGCAGCGAAGCCATGGTGTCGACCATTGAAAGGCGCAGGTCGGAGTCGCGCCAGAGCAAACGCGCACCCTGTTTTTAGTTGTACGGTCCGACGTGAGGGGATGGTGAAGAAAAATGAGCCCGGCTCAGTTTCTGCGCAGCAGCCGGGTCGCCCCCGCCGCGACCGTCGTCGCCAGGACCCAGCCCAGCATGATGATCGCCGCGGACAGCCACTGCCAGCCGCCGCGCAGCTGCCAGAAGCCGACCTGACCCAGGTCGATCACCGGGAGCAGCAGGTCGAGGGCGAAGAGGGAGGGGTTCCACGGCGGGTGCTCCCCGCTCTTCAGGGGCGGATGGCTCGCGTGCGCGAACGCGACCGAGGTCGCCGCCCACAGCACCGCCATCCACACGGCGGCCCGGCCGGGCCGGTACCCGTAGGCGACCGTCCAGTCCTGCACGTACCCCCACAGTTTCGCCGCAGGCGGGAGGGTCTCGCGGCGGCGGCGCTGCTTGGCGAGCAGCACCTCGCGCGCGTCCTCGTCCTCGCCGCCGTTGCGCAGCACGGTGGCCAGCCGCTCGTACGGCTCCGGGCTGTACTCGGCGGTCGCCGCCGCCACCCACGCCAGCCGCTCCGCCGGCGGGAACGGCCCCTGCGGTACGAGGTTCTCGTACGCGAAGCCGCCCATGTGCAGATTGCCCGGTCCTGGCCAACTGTCCGCCCGGTCCACCAGGTTGACGACCTTGGCGCCCGACAGCACGACCTTGCCGCGCTCCGGCCGCTCCCCGAGGAAGCGCAGCTCGGGCGTCTGCACCCGCAGCAGCGACAGCTGCTGATCGTCGGTGAAGACGAGACGGGCGCGTTCGAGGTCGACGGCGTCGCCGAACCGGCCGTCGTCGAGCCGGATCCCGCCCTCGCACTCGAAACGCTGGATACGCGTCCCGCGCGCGGGGGTCGTGCCGCTGGTCAGGATGGGGTTCCAGACACCGGCGGGGGTGAGATACAGCGTCCGGCCCACGGTCAGCTGGGGGGCGTTGAGCGCGAGTCTCCCGTAGGGGTTGGTGAGGCGGGCGCCGCGCAGGCTCAGCGAGACGCCGATCGTCGCCCCGCGCAGACTCAGCTCGCCGTGCGACTCCAGCATCTCGGCCTGGAGGTCCTGGCCGACGCTCATGCCGTCCGCGACGATCGAGCGCCCGCGCCGGTCCCGGTAGACGACGGCCTGGTTGAGCAGCAGATCCGTACCGATCTGCGCGTCGGTGAGCCGGGCGCCGTTGTGGAAGCGGCAGCGGGGGAGGTGCAGATCGCCCTCGGTGTGCACCCGGGCCGCCTCCAGCCGCGGCACCGAGCAGTTCACCAGCCGTACGGTCGTGAAGTGGGCCTCCGGCACGAGGATCTCCTTCTCGAACCGGCAGCTCTTCAGCTCGACGTACGGCTCGACCGTGCCGCCCGCCAGATCCAGCGTGCCGTTGATCTGTACGCCGGTGAGCTTGAGGGACGCCACGCGCCCGGCGAGCGTCGGCGGGCCGTCGAGGAGCAGCCAGCACACGATGCGGGCCCGTACGGTGCGTTCGGCGCCCCACGGATGGCCGCCGTGCGGATCGTCGACGACGGTGTCGCCGCTGCTCAGGTCGTACACGCTGCCGTTGCGGAAGGCCTGCCACATACCGAGTTCGGCGGCGCTCAGATCGTCCGGTGGTTCCCCCGTGTTCGCCGAGCCCCCCATGCGGATGCCGGCACCCTCTGTCACGACTTTTCCTACTCCTCCCCGCGTCATCGAGCACTACCAGCGGGTTTCGTACAACCGTTCTGCCCGCTCAGTAACTCTCTGAACTCAAGACGGGAAGGTGATCTTCCAAGTTCCCGTACGGGGGTTCGCAACGCTCTGTATCAGCCACTGATACGCGCGGACGACGCCCGTTCCCCGTCTGAGAGAATTGTCCGCGTGATCTCTCGAATCGATCTGCGCGGCGACGCCCTCCCTGAGGGACCTGCCCTGCGCGACCTGCTGCCCCGAGCCGACTTCGACGTCTCGGCCGCCCTGGAGAAGGTGCGTCCGATCTGCGAGGCCGTGCATCATCGGGGCGACGCGGCGCTGATCGACTTCGCCGAGAAGTTCGACGGAGTCCGGCTGGAATCCGTGACCGTGCCCGCCCGGGCCCTCGCCGACGCGCTGGAACAGCTCGACCCGGCCGTCCGCGCGGCCCTGGAGGAGTCCATCCGCCGCGCCCGTCTCGTCCACCGCGAGCAGCGCCGTACGACGCACACGACCCAGGTCGCGCCCGGCGGCTCGGTCACCGAGAAGTGGGTGCCCGTGGACCGGGTCGGGCTCTACGCGCCCGGCGGGCGGTCCGTGTACCCGTCGACCGTGGTCATGAACGTGGTTCCCGCGCAGGAGGCGGGCGTCGAGTCGATCGCCCTCGCCTCTCCGGCACAGTCGGAGTTCGGCGGCCTGCCCCACCCGACCATCCTCGCCGCCTGCGCGCTGCTCGGCATCGACGAGGTGTACGCGGCCGGTGGCGCGACCGCCGTCGCGATGTTCGCTTACGGCACCGAGTCGTGCGCCCCCACGAACATGGTCATGGGCCCGGGCAACATCTGGGTCGCCGCCGCCAAGCGGTACTTCGCGGGGAAGATCGGCATCGACACCGAGGCCGGCCCCACCGAGATCGCGATCCTCGCCGACGACACCGCCGACCCGGCACACGTCGCCGCCGACCTGATCAGTCAGGCCGAGCACGACCCGCTGGCCGCCGCCGTCCTCGTCACCGACTCGGTGGCGCTCGCGGACGCGGTCGAGAAGGAGCTGGAGCCGCAGATCGCGGCCACCAAGCACATCGAGGACCGGATCGTCCCGGCGCTCGCCGGCCGCCAGTCCGCGATCGTGCTGGTCGACGGCATCGACGAGGGCCTCCGGGTCGCCGACGCGTACGGCGCCGAGCACCTGGAGATCCAGACGGCCGACGCGGCTGCCGTCGCCGACCGGGTCAGGAACGCGGGTGCGATCTTCGTCGGCCCCTGGGCACCCGTCTCACTGGGCGACTACGCGGCCGGCTCCAACCACGTGCTCCCCACCGGCGGCTGCGCCTGCCACTCCTCGGGTCTGTCCGTCCAGTCCTTCCTGCGCGGCATCCACATCGTGGACTACACACGCGACGCCCTCGCCGACGTGGCGCAGCACGTGGTGACGCTGGCGGAGGCGGAGGACCTGCCCGCGCACGGCGCGGCGATCAAGGCTCGGTTCGGTTGGAAGGTGCCCGGCAAGTGAGCTTCGGAATCGACGATCTCCCCGTACGCGACGAACTGCGCGGCAAGTCGCCGTACGGCGCGCCCCAGCTGGACGTCCCCGTACGGCTGAACACCAACGAGAACCCCTACCCGCTGCCCGAACCGCTCGTCGAGCGGATCGCGGAGCGGGTGCGCGAGGCGGCCCGGAACCTCAACCGCTACCCCGACCGGGACGCCGTGGAGCTGCGTACACAGCTCGCCAAGTACCTCACGGACACCTCCGGGCACGAGGTCGGCCTCGCCAACGTGTGGGCCGCCAACGGCTCCAACGAGGTCATCCAGCAGCTCCTCCAGACCTTCGGCGGGCCCGGCCGCACCGCGATCGGCTTCGAGCCCTCCTACTCGATGCACGGCCTCATCGCGCGCGGGACGGGCACCGGCTGGATCTCAGGCCCCCGCAACGACGACTTCACGATCGATCTCCCGGCGGCCGAGAAGGCCGTCGCCGAGCACCGCCCGGACGTCGTCTTCATCACCACCCCGAACAACCCCACCGGGAACGCGGTCCCGCGCGAGACGGTCCTCGCCCTGTACGAGGCCGCGCAGACCGCCAAGCCGTCCATGGTCGTGGTCGACGAGGCGTACATCGAGTTCAGCCACGGCGACTCGCTGCTGCCGCTGCTCGAAGGACGGCCGAATCTCGTCGTCTCCCGGACGATGTCCAAGGCGTTCGGCGCGGCGGGCCTGCGCCTCGGCTATCTCGCCGCGCACCCGGCCGTCGTCGACGCCGTACAGCTCGTACGACTGCCCTACCACCTGTCGGCCGTGGCCCAGGCGACCGCCCTGGCCGCCCTGGAGCACACCGACACGCTGCTCGGTTACGTCGAGCAGCTGAAGGCCGAGCGGGACCGGCTGGTCGCCGAACTACGTGCCATCGGCTTCGACGTCACCGAGTCCGACGCCAACTTCGTACAGTTCGGCACCTTCGCCGACTCCCACGAGGCCTGGCAGCGGATCCTCGACCGGGGCGTCCTGGTCCGGGACAACGGCGTACCGGGATGGCTGCGGGTCACCGCCGGAACTCCCGCCGAAAACGACGCGTTCCTCGACGCGGTACGTGAACTGAAGAAGGAGCAGGACAAGTCATGAGCCGCGTCGGACGCGTGGAGCGCACCACCAAGGAGACATCGGTCCTCGTCGAGATCGATCTCGACGGCACCGGCAAGGTCGAGGTGTCGACGGGCGTCGGCTTCTACGACCACATGCTCGACCAGCTCGGCCGGCACGGTCTGTTCGACCTGACCGTGAAGACCGAGGGCGACCTGCACATCGACTCGCACCACACCATCGAGGACACCGCCCTCGCCCTCGGCGCCGCCTTCAAGCAGGCCCTCGGCGACAAGGTCGGCATCTACCGCTTCGGCAACTGCACGGTCCCCCTGGACGAGTCCCTCGCCCAGGTGACGGTGGACCTCAGTGGCCGCCCGTACCTCGTGCACACCGAGCCCGAGAAGATGGCGCCGATGATCGGCGAGTACGACACCACGATGACCCGGCACATCCTGGAGTCCTTCGTCGCCCAGGCCCAGATCGCGCTGCACGTGCACGTGCCCTACGGGCGCAACGCCCACCACATCGTGGAGTGCCAGTTCAAGGCCCTCGCCCGGGCGCTGCGGTACGCCTCCGAGCGCGACCCGCGCGCGGCGGGCATCCTCCCCTCCACGAAGGGCGCCCTGTAAGCCATGAGCGGCCTCTCCACCATCCTGATCGTCGTCGGACTCTTCCTGCTCGGCGGGATCTACTCCTTCGTCAAGCAGAAGATGCCGATGAGCCTCATCGTGCTGCTCTCGATCGGCGCCGCGATGTGTCTGGTCGCCGGTGTCATGAGGCTGGAGGTCTGGAATTGAGCGCGTCCAAAGCGTCCAAGAAGGTCGTCGTCTTCGACTACGGCTTCGGCAACGTGCGGTCGGCCGAACGCGCTCTCGCGCGCGCGGGTGCCGACGTCGAGATAACGCGTGACTTCGACACGGCCATGAACGCGGACGGGCTGCTGGTGCCGGGCGTCGGCGCCTTCGCCGCCTGTATGCAGGGCCTCAAGGAGGCGCGCGGCGACTGGATCGTCGGGCGCCGGCTGGCCGGCGGACGTCCCGTGATGGGCATCTGCGTCGGCATGCAGATCCTCTTCGCGCGCGGTATCGAGCACGGCGTCGAGAGCGAGGGCCTCGACGAGTGGCCCGGCTCCGTCGAGCCGCTCCAGGCCGACATCGTGCCCCACATGGGCTGGAACACCGTCGACGCCCCGGCCGACTCCCAGCTCTTCGCGGGCCTGGACGCCGACGCGCGCTTCTACTTCGTCCACTCCTACGCCGTCCACGACTGGTCCCTGGAGATCACGAACCCGGTGATGCGAGCCCCCAGGGTCACCTGGTCGACGCACGGCAAGCCCTTTGTGGCGGCCGTCGAGAACGGCGCCCTGTGGGCCACCCAGTTCCACCCCGAGAAGTCCGGCGACGCCGGAGCGCAGCTGCTGAACAACTGGATCGGAACCCTCTGATGCCCTCGATCTCTTCCGCGAAGCTCGAACTCCTCCCCGCCGTCGACGTCCGCGACGGCCAGGCCGTACGCCTCGTGCACGGCGAGTCCGGTACGGAGACCTCGTACGGCTCCCCCCTGGAGGCGGCCCTCGCCTGGCAGCGCTCGGGCGCCGAGTGGCTGCACCTGGTCGACCTGGACGCCGCCTTCGGCACCGGTGACAACCGCAAGCTGATCGCCGAGGTCGCCGGGGCGATGGACATCAAGGTGGAGCTGTCCGGCGGCATCCGCGACGACGACACGCTGGCCGCCGCCCTGGCGACGGGCTGCACGCGCGTGAACCTCGGTACGGCGGCCCTGGAGACCCCGGAGTGGGTCGCCAAGGTCATCGCCGAGCACGGCGACAAGATCGCGGTCGGCCTCGACGTCCGCGGCACCACCCTTCGCGGACGCGGCTGGACCCGGGACGGCGGCGACCTCTACGAGACGCTGGAGCGCCTCAACTCCGAGGGCTGCGCACGGTACGTCGTGACCGACATCGCCAAGGACGGCACGCTCCAGGGCCCGAACCTGGAGCTGCTGCGCAACGTCTGCGCGGCGACCGACCGGCCGGTGGTGGCCTCCGGCGGCGTCTCGTCCCTCGACGACCTGCGGGCCATCGCCGAGCTCGTACCCCTCGGTGTCGAGGGCTCCATCGTCGGGAAGGCCCTGTACGCGAAGGCGTTCACCCTGGAAGAGGCCTTGGAGGCGGTGGCCAAGTGAGCGACGTACGGCGTGTCACGACCGGTGCGCCCTGGGAGGACACCTTCGGGTACTCCCGCGCGGTGGAACTGCCGAACGGCCTGGTGCTGGTCTCCGGCTGCACCTCGATCGTGGACGGCCAGATCGCCGGCGGCGGTCCCTACGAGCAGACGGTCAACGCCTTCAACGTCGCGTTCGCGGCGCTGGAGCAACTGGAGCTCGGCCGCGAGGACGTCGTCCGCACACGCATGTACATCACCCACGCGCGGGACGTGGACGACGTCGGACGCGCTCACAAGGAGCTGTTCGACGCCGTCCGGCCCGCCGCGTCCATGATCATCGTCGCCGGCCTCGTGGACCCCAGTCTGGTCGTCGAGGTCGAGGTGGAGGCGTTCCGAAGGGTGTCCGCACCATGACCCTCGCCGTGCGAGTCATCCCCTGCCTGGACGTGGACAACGGCCGGGTCGTCAAGGGCGTCAACTTCCAGAACCTGCGCGACGCGGGCGACCCCGTCGAGATGGCCAAGGTGTACGACGCCGAGGGCGCCGACGAACTGACGTTCCTGGACATCACCGCCTCCTCGGGCAACCGCGAGACCACCTACGACGTGGTCCGGCGCACCGCCGAACAGGTGTTCATCCCGCTCACTGTGGGCGGCGGGGTGCGGGCGGCCGAGGACGTCGACAAGCTGCTGCGGGCCGGCGCCGACAAGGTGGGCGTCAACACGGCCGCCATCGCGCGGCCCGATCTGATCCGTGAGATCGCCGAGCGGTTCGGCCGCCAGGTGCTGGTGCTGTCCGTGGACGCCCGCCGCACCGACTCCGGGTCCTTCGAGGTCACCACCCACGGAGGGCGGCGCGGTACCGGTATCGACGCGGTCGAGTGGGCGCACCAGGCCGCCGAGCTGGGCGCCGGTGAGATCCTGCTCAACTCGATGGACGCGGACGGCACGAAGGACGGCTACGACATCGAGATGATCGAGGCCGTACGCAAGCATGTGCGCGTGCCGCTGATCGCCAGCGGCGGGGCTGGTCGGCTCGCCGACTTCCCGCCCGCTGTCGCTGCGGGCGCGGACGCCGTGCTGGCCGCCTCCGTCTTCCACTTCGGGGATCTGCGGATCGGGCAGGTGAAGGGGGCGCTGCGCGCGGCGGGGCATCCGGTTCGCTGAGTGTTCGGCTGCGGGTCGGTGGTGGCTGGTCGCGCAGTTCCCCGCGCCCTTGTGCCCGCGCTCCTGTGCCCGCGCCCCTGCGGGGGCGCGGGCACAGGAGCGCGACTCAGATGCCCAGCTGTTTCGACTCGTGCAGCTTGGCGATCGCGTCCTTGTCGCCCTCCAGCTCCACGTCGGCGACCTCCTGGCGGCCGTACAGGAACAGCAGCAGCTCGGACGGCTCGCCGGTCACCGTGACCACCGGGGTGCCGCGGTGGGCGACCGCCGTCTGGCCGTTCGGACGCCGCAGCACCAGGCCTGTCGCCGCGCCCCGGCCCGTCAGACGGGCGGTGCGCTCCAGACGGGACCACAGGGCGTCCTGGAAGACCGGGTCCAGCTCGCGGGGCGTCCAGTCGGGCCGCGCCCGGCGGACGTCCTCCGTGTGGACGTAGAACTCGACGGTGTTCGACGCCTCGTCCACCTGCTTCAGTGAGAACGGCGAGAAACGCGGCGGGCCGGTACGGATCAGCTGGATCAGCTCCTCGTACGGCTTGTCGGCGAACTCCGCCATCACCCGATCGAGACGGGAGCCGAGCTGCTTGATCAGCAGACCACCGGCGGCATCCGGGCGGCGCTCGCGCACCACCACGTGCGCGGCGAGATCACGGCCCCGCCAGCCCTCGCACAGGGTCGGCGCGTCGGGACCCTCGGTCTCCAACAGGTCGGCGAGAAGAAGTCGTTCACGCTTCGCGTAGGTAGACATGCCAGCAAGCGTACGACTGTCCCCACGGTCCGCCCAATGGACATCCGGGGGGAGTGTCCTTGGGGCGCGGCACAATGTCCCCATGAGCAGCAGCACGCCCCCGCCCAGCGGGCCCCACGGCCCCAGCTCCCTGGCCCCGGAGATCGCCGCGCGCCTCAAGCGCGGCCCCGACGGGCTCGTCCCCGCCGTCGCCCAGCAGTACGACACCGGTGAGGTGCTCATGCTGGGCTGGATGGACGACGAGGCGCTGCACCGCACCCTGACCACAGGGCGCTGCACCTACTGGTCGCGCAGCCGCCAGGAGTACTGGGTCAAGGGCGACACCTCCGGCCACTTCCAGCACGTGAAGTCCGTCGCCCTCGACTGCGACGCCGACACCGTGCTCGTCAAGGTCGACCAGGTGGGCGCCGCCTGCCACACCGGCGCGCGGAACTGCTTCGACGCCGACGTCCTGCTCGACGTGTCGTTCGAGGACGCCGATTCCGGCGTACTCCCACAGGGTCAGTAAGGTCAGCCGCCATGGACCTCGAGACCTTCCGCAAGCTGGCCACCGACCGGCGCGTCATCCCCGTCACCCGCAAGCTCCTCGCCGACGGCGACACTCCGGTCGCGCTCTACCGCAAGCTCGCCGCCGAGCGCCCCGGCACCTTCCTGCTGGAGTCGGCCGAGAACGGTCGGTCCTGGTCCCGCTACTCGTTCGTCGGTGTCCGCTCCGGCGCCACCCTCACGGCCCGCGACGGCGAGGCCCACTGGCTCGGCACCCCGCCCGTCGGCGTACCCACGGACGGTGACCCGCTCGTCGCCCTGCGCGCCACCATCGAGACGCTCCACACCCCCCACCAGGAGGGCCTGCCGCCCTTCACCGGCGGCATGGTCGGCTACCTCGGGTACGACATCGTGCGCCGCCTGGAGAAGATCGGCCCCGGCGAGCGCGACGACCTCAAGCTGCCCGAGCTGACCATGCTGCTCACCAGCGACCTGGCGGTCATGGACCACTGGGAGGGCTCGGTCCTGCTGATCGCCAACGCGATCAACCACAACGACCTCGACACGGGCGTCGACGAGGCCTACGCGGACGCCGTGGCCCGCCTCGACGCCATGCAGGCCGACCTCTCGCGCGCGGTGTCCCAGCCGCCCGCCGCGCTCCCGCCCTCCGAACTCCCCGAGTACACGGCCCTGTGGGGCGGCCCCGACTACCAGTTGGCCGTCGACGACATCAAGGAGCGCATCCGGGCCGGGGAGGCCTTCCAGGTGGTCCCCTCCCAGCGCTTCGAAACACCGTGCACGGCAAGCGCGCTGGACGTCTACCGGGTCCTGCGGGCCACCAACCCGTCCCCGTACATGTACCTGTTCCGCTTCGACGGGTTCGACGTCGTCGGCTCGTCCCCCGAGGCCCTCGTCAAGGTCGAGGACGGGCGCGCCATGGTCCACCCCATCGCGGGCACCCGGCACCGCGGGGCGACCCCGCAGGAGGACCAGGCCCTCGCCGACGAACTGCTCGCCGACCCCAAGGAGCGCGCCGAGCACCTCATGCTCGTCGACCTCGGGCGCAACGACCTCGGCCGGGTCTGCGAGCCCGGTTCCGTCGAGGTCGTCGACTTCATGTCCGTCGAGCGGTACTCCCACGTCATGCACATCGTCTCGACGGTCACCGGCCGGGTGGCGGCGGGCCGTACCGCCTTCGACGTCCTGACGGCCTGTTTCCCGGCCGGCACGCTCTCCGGGGCGCCCAAGCCGCGCGCGATGCAGATCATCGACGAACTGGAGCCGTCCAGGCGGGGGTTGTACGGCGGAGCCGTCGGCTATCTCGACTTCGCGGGCGACTCCGACACCGCCATCGCCATCCGCACGGCCCTCCTGCGGGACGGCACGGCGTACGTCCAGGCGGGCGCCGGTGTCGTCGCCGACTCCGACCCGGTCGCGGAGGACAACGAGTGCCGCAACAAGGCGGCGGCCGTGCTGCGCGCGGTCCACACGGCGAACCGCCTCGGACAGTAGGGCGTTTCCCACGAATGGGGCGCTTCTCACGTGAACCCCGGGTGACGGTTCGCCCGGGGTTCAGGCGATAGTGGGGTACGTGACTGCCGTACCCGTACCTTCTCCGCGTTCCGAAGCCCCCCTTCCCGGCCGGGCCGGCCGGCTCAGCCTTGCCGTCGCCCTGCTGGCCGGTGCGCTCGGCGCGGCCGTCGCGCTGCTCGCCACCCGCCAGCGCTGGTCGGAGGGCACCACGACCGTGGCCGGCGGCGACTTTCCGCTGACCGCCAGCGGCAGCGACGTCACGGGCGTGCCCGCGGCCCTGGCCATAGTGGGCCTCGCCGCGCTCGTCGCCGTCTTCGCCGTCCGCCGCTCCGGCCGCCTCCTGGTCGCCGCCCTGCTCGCCCTGTCCGGCGCCGGTACGATCGCCGCCGCCGTCCTCGGCGCCTCCGACAGCTCCGCGCTCGACGAGAAGGCGGCGCGCGCCACCGGCGACACCGCCGCCACCGTGAGCACCCTGAGCCACACCGGCTGGCCGTACGCGGCCGCCGTCGGCGGCGCGCTGATCCTCCTCGCCGGCCTCCTCGCCCTGCGCTACGGCCGCCTGTGGCCCGCCATGTCCGGCCGGTACGAGCGCGGCGGCGCCCCCCGTCCGCGCCCCCGGGCGAGGGCCGTCGACCCCGACCGGCCCGAGGAGATCTGGAAGGCCCTCGACCGCGGCGAGGACCCGACGGGGGCATAGCTTCACGGGCGACTCGCTGGGTCGACCCCCGGCGTCCCCCACGCGTGCGCGTGCGGGACAATGGACGACGAGCTTCCGGCTCACCACGTTCTGCATTCCACAACCAGCAACTCAGCAACGAGGAGCAAGTCATGGCGGGCACTAGCCACGGTCACACTCTGGCCGCCTGGACCGGCGTCACCATCGCCATCATCGGTTTCTGCGTGTCTGGCGCCTTCATGGTGATGGCCGAGCCGCTGGGCTTCTGGGCCGGCATGGTGATCGTGGTCCTCGGCGGTGTCGTCGGCTGGATCATGGCTGCGATGGGCCTCGGCAAGCAGAAGCCGACCACCCGGGGCCGTGAGGGCCACCAGGTCACGCGTGAACCGGCGGGTGCCGAGAGCTGAACCCCGTAGGGGACGGTTCTCGGACCGGCAGGGGCGGCCCGGCGAAAGCGCCGGGGCCGCCCCTCGCGCGTGTACGCCCCGCAGGGGGCAGAATGCGTGGAGTGAACACCGAGCGGGCTCAGCAGGGCGTGCCGACGGGCGCCGGTGCCGTGGCGGCACGGGTGGCCGTGCCCGCCGGGGTACTCGCCGCCGTCGTCGGGGCCTTCGCCTACGTCGGGACGGTCGACCCCAACGAACCCGGCCACTACCCCGTCTGCCCGCTCCTGCGGCTGACCGGCGTGTACTGCCCCGGCTGCGGGGGACTGCGCAGCGCCTACGCCTTCGCGCACGGCGACTGGGTGACGGCCCTGGGGGCCAACGCGCTCGCCGTGACGGGATACCTGGCCTTCGCCGTCCTGTGGACCGTCTGGGTGGTTCGCGCGGTGCGCGGACGGCCGATGCGGATCGACCTCGGGCCTGTGCAGCTGTGGAGTCTGGGCGCATTGCTGCTGGTCTTCACGGTTGTCCGGAACCTGCCGTTCGGTGGCTGGCTCCACCCTTGATCAAATGATGAATGTCCAGGTAGTGGGACCGGTGTCAACCGGATGCGAGGGCCTCGCCCTCCTCCGGATACCATCGGAGTGACCTACTTTGACAGTTTGTGCAGCTTCAATTGGTGTGAATGGCTTGAACAGCCAATCGCCTACCGTCTGGAAGGGGGCCGCTCGCGTGAGTGTGCTCGACGAGATCATCGACGGAGTCCGTGCCGACCTCGCGGAGCGACAGGCGCGCGTCAGCCTCGACGAGCTCAAGGAGCGCGCGGCGAAGGCTCCCGCAGCCAAGGACGGGGTCGCCGCACTGCGCGGTGACGGCGTCAAGGTCATCTGTGAGGTCAAGCGATCCAGCCCGTCGAAGGGCGCGCTCGCGGCGATCGCCGACCCGGCCGGCCTCGCGGCCGACTACGAGGCGGGCGGCGCCGCCGTCATCTCCGTCCTCACCGAACAGCGCCGCTTCGGCGGCTCACTGGCGGACCTGGAGGCGGTGCGTGCCCGGGTGGACATCCCGGTGCTGCGCAAGGACTTCATCGTCACGTCGTACCAGCTGTGGGAGGCGCGGGCATACGGTGCCGATCTGGCCCTGCTGATCGTCGCCGCCCTCGAACAGTCCGCCCTGGAGTCCCTCATCGAGCGCGCCGAGTCCATCGGACTCACCCCGATCGTGGAGGTGCACGACGAGGACGAGGTCGAGCGGGCGGTCGACGCGGGGGCCCGCATCATCGGCGTCAACGCGCGCAACCTGAAGACCCTGGAGGTGGACCGCTCCACGTTCGAGCGGGTCGCCCCCGAGATCCCCGACAGCATCGTCAAGATCGCCGAGTCCGGCATCCGCGGCCCGCACGATCTGATCGCGTACGCCAACGCGGGCGCCGACGCGGTACTGGTCGGCGAGTCCCTCGTCACCGGCCGTGACCCCAAGTCCGCGGTGTCGGACCTGGTGGCCGCCGGCGAGCACCCCGCGCTGCGGCACGGGCGCGGCTGATCTCCCGCTAGAGTTGGCCCCGATGACACTCACCCTGACACCCATGGACCGGTACGCCCGCCTCGCGCGCGGCTGCCGTCCGCGTGGCTGCCGTGCGCCCGCGAGGCGTGTGCACGGGCGGCGGGTTCGATATGTCATCGGGGACGAGCCCGGACAGGTCAACGGGATGCGATGGCCCTGCGGGGCTTGGCGGTAGGGATGCGGCTCGGCTGATGGGGCTGCGCCCTGCGCTGAGCGCTTCGCGAGGGGTGGTTCTTCGGCTGCGGGCCGGTTGTGGCTGTTCGCGCAGTTCCCCGCGCCCCTGAAGGGCGCGTCCTGGGCAGCGGAGTTCGCACCGCACCCTCTGCCGGCCCAGCCCCTCGTCGCGCCGCACGCCATAAACGTGACCCTTGTCCGATCGACCCCGGGGCTTCGCCCCTGCGAGGTAGCCGTATGTCCAGTGAGTTCTTCATTCCTGATCCTGAGGGCCAAGTGCCCAACGTCGACGGGTACTTCGGTGCCTTCGGCGGCAAGTTCATCCCGGAGGCGCTCGTCGCCGCCGTGGACGAGGTCGCCGTCGAGTACGACAAGGCGAAGTCCGACCCCGAGTTCGCCCGTGAGCTCGACGATCTGCTCGTCCACTACACCGGGCGGCCCAGCTCGCTCACCGAGGTGCGCCGGTTCGCCGAGCACGCCGGTGGCGCCCGGGTCTTCCTCAAGCGGGAGGACCTGAACCACACCGGGTCCCACAAGATCAACAACGTGCTCGGGCAGGCCCTCCTCACCAAGAGGATGGGCAAGACCCGCGTCATCGCCGAGACCGGTGCCGGTCAGCACGGGGTCGCCACCGCGACCGCCTGTGCGCTGTTCGGCCTCGACTGCACGATCTACATGGGTGAGATCGACACCCAGAGGCAGGCTCTCAACGTCGCGCGTATGCGCATGCTCGGCGCCGAGGTCATCGCCGTGAAGTCCGGCTCGCGCACCCTCAAGGACGCCATCAACGAGGCGTTCCGCGACTGGGTCGCCAACGTCGACCGCACGCACTACCTGTTCGGGACCGTGGCCGGGCCGCACCCCTTCCCCGCCATGGTGCGCGACTTCCACCGGGTGATCGGTGTCGAGGCCCGGCGGCAGATTCTTGAGCGGGCCGGACGACTGCCCGACGCGGCTGTTGCCTGTGTCGGCGGTGGCTCGAACGCCATCGGGCTCTTCCACGCCTTCATCCCCGACGCCGGGGTCCGGCTCATCGGGTGCGAGCCCGCCGGGCACGGTGTCGAGACCGGCGAGCACGCCGCCACCCTCACCGCCGGTGAGCCGGGCATCCTGCACGGTTCGCGGTCGTACGTCCTGCAGGACGAGGAGGGGCAGATCACCGAGCCCTACTCCATCTCCGCCGGACTCGACTACCCGGGCATCGGGCCCGAGCACTCCTACCTCAAGGACACCGGCCGCGCCGAGTACCGCGCGGTCACCGACGACGCCGCCATGCAGGCGCTGCGCCTGCTGTCCCGTACCGAGGGCATCATCCCGGCCATCGAGAGCGCGCACGCGCTGGCCGGGGCGCTGGAGGTCGGCAAGGAGCTGGGCAAGGACGGCCTGATCGTCATCAACCTCTCCGGGCGCGGCGACAAGGACATGGACACCGCCGCCCGGTACTTCGACCTGTACGACACCGATGCCTCTGTCGCGGCCGACGCCGACAGCGAGATCGCCGAGATCGAGGGGGACGCCAAGTGAGCGGCAACATCCAGCTGTTGAGCGACACCCTCGCCGGTGCCAAGGCCGAGGGGCGCTCCGCTCTCATCGCGTACCTCCCCGCCGGGTTCCCGACCGTCGACGGCGGGATCGACGCCGTCAAGGCCGTGTTCGACGGAGGCGCCGACGTCGTCGAGGTCGGACTGCCGCACAGCGACCCGGTGCTCGACGGGCCCGTCATCCAGACCGCCGACGACATCGCCCTGCGCGGCGGGGTCAAGATCGCGGACGTGATGCGCACGGTCCGGGAGGCGTACGAGGCCTCCGGGAAGCCGGTGCTCGTCATGACGTACTGGAACCCGATCGACCGCTACGGCGTCGAGCGCTTCACCGCCGAGCTCGCGGAGGCGGGCGGCGCCGGGTGCATCCTGCCCGACCTGCCCGTGCAGGAGTCGGCGCTGTGGAGGGAGCACGCCGAGAAGCACGGTCTCGCGACCGTGTTCGTCGTCGCGCCCAGCAGCAAGGACGCGCGGCTCGCCGAGATCACCGCGGCGGGCAGCGGGTTCGTGTACGCCGCCTCGCTCATGGGCGTCACGGGGACCCGGGCGTCGGTCGGCGCGCAGGCGGAGGACCTGGTCCGGCGCACTCGCGGCGCCGGCACCGACCTGCCTGTCTGCGTCGGGCTGGGGGTCTCCGACGCCGCTCAGGCCGCCGAGGTCGCCGGCTTCGCCGACGGGGTGATCGTCGGCTCGGCCTTCGTGAAGCGGATGCTGGACGCCCCGGACCACGCGGCCGGAGTCGAGGCCGTGCGGGAACTCGCCGCCGACCTCGCGAAGGGCGTGCGCGGCACCGCGTAGAGCGGTCGGGACATTTCGTACAGGTCGCCCGAACGGGTGGACCTGGGGCCGGGGAGGCGCAATGCGTCTCCCCGGTTCGTTCTGCGGGGTGTGAGCGAGAAGAATCGTGACGGAAAGCGCACCGCCCGTGAGCGACTGGCGGTCGAGCGTGAGAAGCAGAAGTCCTCGGAGAAGCGGCGGCGGGCGTTGATCGTGGGCGCCAGTGTCGTCTGCGTGCTGGGACTCGCGGCGGTGATCGGTGTCGTCGCCGCGAACTCCGGAAAGGACAGCAAGAGCGAGAGCGCCGGCCCGGTCGTGGCGCCCTCGGGCGCGCAGGGCAAGGACAGCCTCGCGATCCCGGTGGGCGAGGAGAGCGCCAAGTCGACGCTCACGGTGTGGGAGGACTTCCGCTGTCCCGCCTGCCAGTCCTTCGAGACCAACTACCGCGCGGTCATCCATGAGTTGACGGACGCGGGCAAGCTGAAGGTGGACTACCACCTGGCGACGATCATCGACGGCAACATGGGCGGCAGCGGCTCCCGGCACGCGGCCAACGCCGCCGCCTGCGCCCAGGACGCCGGCAAGTTCACCGCGTACCACGACGTGCTGTACGAGAACCAGCCCCAGGAGACCGACGACGCCTTCGCGAAGGACAGCAAGCTCATCGAGCTGGCGGCGAAGACCGACGGGCTGGACACACCCGCGTTCCGGACGTGTGTCGAGGACGGCACGCACAACAGCTGGGTCGTGAAGTCGAACCAGGCCTTCCAGAGCGGCGGTTTCGGCGGCACGCCGACCGTGCTGCTCAACGGGAAGAACATCTACCAGGACCAGACGATGACCCCGGCGAAGCTGAAGCAGATGGTCGAGGCCGCCGACAAGGCGTAGGGCCTGGGCATTGTCTGAGTGTCCTCCGGGCCTCCCGAGCGCCTCCGGTTCACCGTCGTTCGCGGAACCGGAGGCACCGCCCGTTATGGAGCCGTTGCCCGGGGCGGCTCACATCCGCCGCGTCCGTCAAGGTAGCGTCGGGACTGCTATGAATATCGCCTACATTCCCAGTCCGGCGCACGGGGTGTATCACCTCTTTGGGATCATTCCGCTGCGCGGCTACGCGTTCTGCATCATCATCGGTGTCTTCGTCGCGGTCTGGCTCGGCAACAAGCGCTGGCTCGCCCGCGGTGGCCGACCCGGCACGGTGGCCGACATCGCGGTCTGGGCCGTGCCCTTCGGTCTGGTCGGTGGCCGCCTCTATCACGTGATCACGGACTACGAGCTGTACTTCAGCGAGGGCCGCGACTGGGTGGACGCCTTCAAGATCTGGGAGGGCGGCCTCGGTATCTGGGGCGCGATCGCCGTCGGCGCGCTGGGCGCGTGGATCGGCTGCCGCCGGCGCGGTATCCCGCTGCCGGCGTGGGCCGACGCCCTCGCCCCCGGTATCGCCCTCGCACAGGCGTGCGGGCGATGGGGCAACTGGTTCAACCAGGAGCTGTACGGGCGGGAGACCACCGTCCCCTGGGCGCTGCACATCACCTCCTCGACCGACGGCCGGGTCCCGGGCTACTACCACCCGACGTTCCTGTACGAGTCCCTGTGGTGCGTCGGTGTCGCGCTGCTGGTCATCTGGGCCGACCGCCGCTTCACGCTGGGCCACGGACGGGCGTTCGCGCTGTACGTCGCGACCTACTGTGTGGGCCGCTTCTGGATCGAGTACCTGCGTGTCGACGACGCCCACCACATCCTCGGCATGCGGCTGAACAACTGGACCGCGATCTTCGTCTTCATCCTCGCGGTGGTCTACTTCGTGCTCTCGGCGAAGAAGCGGCCCGGCCGGGAGGAAGTCGTCGAGCCCGGTGCGGATGTCCTCGACGGTCCGGCGGAGGACGGTGCCGAGGGCGACGACAGCGACAAGGGCGATGCCGAATCGGCGGCGGCGAAGGCCGAGGCCGATCCGGACGGCAAGGCCGACTCCGAGGACCGGGCCGAGGCCGAGGTCGAGGCGGAGCCGACCAAGAAGAGTTGAGTGCCGGCAGTACGAACACGAGGGCGCCCCGGTCGGACCGGGGCGCCCTCGTCCGTTGTGCGGGTCAGGAGCGGTCGCGGTCGGCCAGGGACAGGGTTCTGCGGGCCGTCGCCACCACCGCCGCGTCGATGAAGCGGCCGTCCGGGAGGGCCTGGGCGCCCTCGTCCGTCGCCGCCGCCTTGACGATCTGTTCGGCGTCCTCGATCTCCTCCGGGGTGGGGAGGTAGGCGCGTTCGATCACCGGGAGCTGGCGGGGGTGGATGGCCGCCCGGCCCAGGAAACCCAGGGCGCGGCCGTGGGCGCAGGACACGGCCAGGGCGCCGAGGTCCCGGGTGTCCGGGTGGACCGACTGGGGCGGCGGGGCGAGTCCGGCCGCGCGTGCGGCCACGACGACCCGGGAGCGGCACCAGTCGAGGCCCGCGTCTGCGCGTACCCCCAGATCGGCCCGCAGGTCGGCCTCGCCCAGCGCGATGCCGTGCAGGGCGGGGTGGGCGGTCGCGATGGCGAAGGCGTGTTCGATGCCGAGGGCGGTTTCGAGCAGGGCGTGCAGCGGGAGTCCGGCCCCGGTGGCCGAGGACACGGTCGTGCGGGTGGCCACGCGTACGACCTCCTGCGGTGTCGTCACCTTCGGGAGCCGTAGCCCCGAGATGCCGGGGAGGCCTTCGAGGGCCCGGAGGTCGCAGGAGGCCAGGGGGCCGTCCAGGGCGTTGATCCGGACGTGGACCGGGACCGCCTGGAGGTCGGTGAGACGTTCGGCGGTGGCCGCGCGGGCGTACTCCTTGCGGTCGGGGGCGACCGCGTCCTCCAGGTCGACGACGACCACGTCGGCGCCGGAGACGAGGGCCTTGGACACCACCTCGGGGCGGTCGCCGGGGACGTACAGCCAGGTCAGGGGGACGGCCGTCACAGGGCTCCCTCGGTTCGCAGGGCGTCGATCTCCGGTTCGGTCAGGCCCAGTTCGGTGAGGACGGCCGTGGTGTCCGCGCCGTGCGGGCGGCCCGCCCAGCGGATCGCGCCGGGGGTCTCGGAGAGCCGGAAGAGGACGTTCTGCATACGGATCGGGCCGAGGTCGGGGTCGTCGACCGTGGTGATGGTGTCGAGGGCCTGGTACTGCGGGTCGGTCATCACCTCCCGCACGTCCTGGACCGGGGCCACCGCCGCCTCCGCCTTCTCGAAGGCCGCGATCACCTCGGATTGGGAGTGGCGGGCGATCCACGCCCCGACCGCCTCGTCGAGGACGTCCGAGTGGCGGGCGCGCTCGGCGCCGGTGGCGAACCAGGGCTCGTCGATCAGCTCCGGGCGGCCCACCAGGCGCATCACGCGCTCGGCGATCGACTGGGCCGAGGTCGACACGGCGACCCAGGTGCCGTCGGCCGTGCGGTAGGTGTTGCGGGGGGCGTTGTTCTGCGAGCGGTTGCCGGTGCGCGGCTGGACGTGGCCCAACTGGTCGTACCAGAGCGGCTGCGGGCCCAGGACGGTGAGAATCGGCTCGATGATCGCCATGTCGACGACCTGCCCCTCGCCGGTGCGGTCGCGGGCGGACAGGGCCGTCATGACGGCGTACGCCGTCGCCAGGCCCGCGATCGAGTCGGCGAGGCCGAACGGCGGGAGTGTCGGGGGCGCGTCCGGCTCGCCGGTGATCGCGGCGAAACCGCTCATCGCCTCGGCCAGGGTGCCGAAGCCGGGGCGATGCGCGTACGGGCCGAACTGGCCGAAGGCGGTGACCCGGGCGAGGACCAGACGCGGGTTGGCGGCGGACAGCTCCGGCCAGCCCAGGTCCCACTTCTCCAGGGTGCCCGGGCGGAAGTTCTCGATGACGACGTCGGCGGTGGCGGCGAGCCGGAGCAGGGTGGTCCGGCCGCCGGGCCGGGAGAGGTCGAGGGTCATCGTGCGCTTGTTGCGGCCCAGCAGCTTCCACCAGAGACCGATGCCGTCCTTGGACGGGCCGTGGCCCCGGGAGGGGTCCGGTTTCACCGGGTGCTCGATCTTGATCACCTCGGCGCCGAAGTCACCGAGCATGGTGGCGGCGAGCGGCCCGGCGAAGAGGGTGGCCAGGTCGAGCACGCGAAGGCCGGTGAGAGGGGCTGTGGTTGAGGGGGTGCGGGGCTCGGGTGCGGTCATCTCCGGTGCTTTCATGACGTGTACCTGGCCTCGATCTCCGAGCGGTACGGCATCGACGCCGACGCGCCCGGCCGTTGTACGGAGAGTGCCCCCGCCGCCGAGGCCCACGCCAGGGCGTCCGGCATCGGGCGGCCCTCGGCCAGGGCGACCGCGAGGGCGCCGACGAAGGTGTCGCCGGCGCCGGTCGAGTCCACGGCGGTGACGGGCGGCGCGGGGACGGTGACCGGTTCGGCGAGGTCCCGGGACGCGTAGAGGCTGCCGGCCGCGCCCAGTGTGACGACGACCTCCGGCACCTGGTCGAGGAGTGCGGTGGCCGCCCTGTGCGGGTCGCTCAGGCCGGTGAGGGCCGTCGCCTCGTGCTCGTTCGGCACCAACAGGTCGGTGACGGCGAGGAGTTCGGGTGGCAGCGGTTGGACGGGGGCCGGGGTGAGGATCGTGCGGACACCATGACGGTGAGCGGCCTCGGCGCCCTCGACGACCGCTGTGAGCGGGATCTCCAGCTGGAGCAGCAGGGCGTCGGCGGTGGCGATCAGGCCCTCGTCACCGGGGGCGAGACGGGTGACGGTGCCATTGGCGGCGGGGACGACGACGATCGCGTTGCCGCCCTCGTCGTCCACGACGATGTGCGCGGTACCGGAAGCGCCCTCGGCGGTTCGGAGATGGTCGGTGCCGACGCCCGAGTGCTCCAGTACGGAACGGAGTTGGCTGCCGTACGCGTCGTTGCCCACCGCGCCGATCATCGAGACGTCGGCGCCCGCGCGGGCCGCGGCCACGGCCTGGTTGGCGCCCTTGCCGCCGGGGATCGTACGGAACTCCCGTCCTGTCACGGTCTCCCCGCGCTGCGGGGCCTTGGAGACGTACGCGACGAGGTCCATGTTCGTGCTGCCCAGCACGGCGATATGGGTCATGGGTGGGCTGTCTCCAGGCGGGTGAGGGAGTGGGTCAGTCGGGCGAGGGTGTCGAAGCCGGTGCCGTTGAAGTCCGCGACGGAGGTGGCGAGCCGGTTCTTCAGGGGGCTCGTCCAGCGCTCGGGGAGCGCGGCGGGGGAGCCGGCGAGGAGACCGGCGATGCTTCCGGTGGTCGCGCCGTTGGAGTCGGTGTCCAGGCCGCCGGACACGGCACGGCAGATGGAGCCGGTGAAGTCGCCGTCGGCGTGGGTGAGGGCGGCGGCGATCAGGGCGGTGTTGGGGATGGCGTGGACCCAGTGGTAGGTGGACGCGTGGGTGGCGTGGAGTTCGTCCACGACGGTTTCGAAGTCGCGGTGGGATTCGGCCAGTCGGATGCCGTGTCGGATGGCTGTGGCCAGACGGGAGCGTGGCGGGACGACGCTCAGGCCGGTGCGCAGACAGGTGTGGATGTCGTGGGTGCCGGTGGCCGCCTCGGCGATGGTGGCCGCCGTGAACATCGCGGCGTAGACGCCGTTGGCGGTGTGGGTGAGGGCGGCGTCGCGGTACGCCTGTTCGGCGGCGGCGGCCGGGGCACCGGGGTTGGTCCAGCCGTGGACGTCGGCGCGGATCAGGGCGCCGATCCACTCGCGGAACGGGTTGCGGTGGCGGGCGGTGAGCGGGGGTTCCAGGCCGGTCAGGAGGTTTCGGTAGGCGATGCGTTCGGCCGTGAAGGTGCGGCCTGCGGGGAGTTCGTCCAGCCAGAGTTTCGCCACGTCGGTGGTGGTGAAGTCGGGGCCGTGGCGTTGGATCAGGAGGAGGTTGAGGAGGGGGTAGTTGAGGTCGTCGTCCTCGGGCATGCCGTCGATGTTCTCGGCGAGGGAGGTGGTCGCCGACCGGCGGTTCCAGGGGTGGGCCGCCGCCAGTTCCTCGGGGACTCCTCTGGCGGTGAACCAGGTGTTCAGGGGCCAGTTGCCGGTGGACCGGGCGAGTTGGCGGATGGCCGTGAGGGGCAGTTTTTCCACCGGTTTACCGAGGAGGCAGCCGGCTGCTCTGCCCAGCCAGGCGGCTTCCAGGCGGAGGGGGGTGGGGGCGGGCCGGGTGGACGCCGCGGGTTCTGCGGGCCAGTCGGGGCACAGGGCCCGGATCCGGATCGGGTCGGTCGGCTCGTCGTCCGCCAACCTGCTCGGAAGGTCCGCCAGTTCGTCCAGGAGGTCCTCGGCCAGTAGACGCAGATAGCGGGAGACCGGGCCGGCTGACGCGCCCGCGCGGGACGGGGCGTCCGATCCGCCCGCGGCTCGCCAGCGGGCGGCGATTCTGGCGGGCTCGCGGCCGTCCTGGGTCGCCTGGCGCAGCTCGTGGCCGATCAGGTCCTCCGGCTGGACCCAGGTCAGTCGGAGCATCCCGCACCCCTGAGCCGGGCGAACGCCCTTTCGTGGGAACGCCGTTGGTGTACGTCCCGGTCGAAGATCTCCTGGGCCACCTCGGTCAGCGTCCGGGCGGGTTCCCACAGGTCCAGGCGGCTCGCCTCCGCGACCGTCTTCGACCAGTCGGACGGCACCTCGGAGCCCAGCGCACCGGCGAGCGCCCCGGCCATCGTGGCGATCGAGTCGCAGTCGCGGCCGTAGTTCACCGAACCCAGCACCGCATGCCGGAAGTCGCCGCCCGACACCACCAACATGCCCAGCGCCACCGGGAGTTCCTCGATCGCGTGGAGACGGGACGGGCGACGGGCGCCCAGGGACGGGCTGCGGTAGTCCGCGCCCACCGTGTCGTAGGGAGTCACCGCCTCCCGCAGGGGCCGCAGCGCCGACTCGAAGTCCGTGTGGCGGGAGGCCACTTCGCACACCGCCTCGATCGCCGCCCGGGTGCCGTCCTTCGCCAGGGAGAGGCATGTTCCGATCACCGAGCCGGGCGTGGCGTCCGGGGCGCACGCCGCCGCCACCGCCGCCGCGAAGACAGCCGCCGCCTCCCTGCCGTACGAGGACTGGTGGGCTCCCGCGAGTTCGAGGGCCTCGGCGTAGGCGCCTGCCGGGTTGGCCGCGTTGACCAGGCCGACCGGGGCCATGTACATCGCCGCACCGCAGTTGACGATGTTGCCCACGCCCGCCTCGCGGGGATCGATGTGGCCGTAGTGGATGCGGGCCACCAGCCACTTCTCCGCCAGGAAGACGCGTTGGAGGGGGAGCGCCTCGGCCTCCAGCTCGGGGATCCAGCGCGGGTTCGTCATCAGGTCCGGGACCAGGTGGTCGGCGACCGCGTACGCGTCCAGATGGTCGCGGACCTGGGCATACACCCGTACCAACGCGTGGGTCATCAGGGTGTCGTCGGTGACGTGGCCGTCGCCCTTGTGGTACGGGGCGATCGGGCGGGCGGTGCGCCAGGCGTCCCCGTTCCAGGGGCCGACGATGCCGTGGACGCGGCCCGCGTGGCGTTCGAGGATCTGCTCGGGGGTGTAGCCCTCCACGGGCCCGCCGAGCGCGTCACCGACGGCCGCGCCGACCAGGGCACCCGTGATCCGCTCGTCCAGGCCCGCCACTTGGCCTTCTTGGGCCTCTTGGTTCTCTTGTGCTTGTTCTTGCTGTTTGGGTGTCATGTCGCGAATCATCCTCCTGGTGTGACCCGTTGCGTGGCTTCCAGGAGTTCGGCGAGTTCCACGAGGTCGGTGCCGGTCAGCCGGGGGAGGGCGCAGCCGGAGAGGGTGCGGCAGGCGTCCCGCCAGGCCGTCGGGATCGCGGCGCCGCCGCCCAACGCGCCCGTGAGGGCGCCTGCGAGGGCGGGGGCCGAGTCCGCGACCCGGGACAGACAGGCGGCGGCCGGCACCGCTTCGGCGATCCGGCCGTGCGCGGCGGTGGCCAGCGCCAGCGCGACCGGGACCGTCTCGGCGGCGGCGATGCCGTAGCTGTAGACGTGGTCGACGATCTGGTGTTCCAGGAGCGGGACCAGGGCGAACGCGCCGTCTGCGCTGTCTGCGTCCCGCGCGAGTTTCAGCGCGTGGCGGGTGTTCCGGCCGATCTCCGTGCACTCGGGCAGTTCCGCCAGCGCCGCGTTCACACAGGCCTCCACCTCCTCGCCGACCAGCGCCAGCGAGAGTGCCGCCGCCATCGCGCGGGCGCCGTGCACACCGTCGCCGTCCTGGGTGTAGCGGGCGTCGAACTCGGCCAGTTCGGCGGCGAGTCGGGGGTCGCCCGGGTGGGCCACCGCCAGCACACAGGCCCGTACGCAGGCCGCGTCGTCGAAGTAGTGCGGGTTGTCGTGGCCGGTGGCGGGCGGGCGCAGACCGGCGGCGAGGTTGCCGAGGCCGGCCCGTACGGAGATACGGGCACGCAGTGGCAGCACCGCCGACTCGACCTCGGGGGCGCGTTCCGCGGCGGCTGCCACCTCGCTGGCGACCGCGTTCCAGGACAGGTCGATGGCGGCTCGGGCACGGCGCTCGCGGCTCAGGTCGCCGAGCACGGTGTCGTCGCCGGCTCGCAGCAGGGCCTCGGCCGCGAACGCCGCCCACTCGGCGTCGTCGGAGGGGCCGAGGCGGAGGGGTTCCGGGGGCTGGTTGAGGGCGATCGGGACGGGGAGGGTGGTCGTGGCGTTCTGTTCGGCGAAGGTGTCGAGTTCGCGGGTGAGGCGGCGGGTCCACTCGGGCATGCGGGCGGCTCGGTGGCGGGCGGCGGGCCAGCCGGCGGCGTCGCCTGCGGCCAGGCCGAGCAGGAGTCCCTCGATGCGGCGGCTGGTCATGGGCGGACCTCGGCTTCGGCTCGCGGGTGAGTGGTGTGTTTCGCCCCCGCCGCCCTTACCCGTCCCATCCCTGGGGGCTGCCGCCCCCAGACCCCCGCTGTCGGCCTGAACGGCCTTGTCCTCGAACGCCGGACGGGCTGGAGGGTGCCCGGGGTGTGGTGATGGCGGGGGTGCAGGGGCTGCGGGTGCGGGCTCACGGTCGTACCTCCGTCGCGGGCGCCGGGGCGTCGTCCGGGGCGAGGAGGTAGGCGGCCCGGTCCGGTGCCGACTGCGCGGGATCCCGTACGACCGGCTGCGCGCCCCACTTGCCGCCCTCGCCCGGTGTCAGGAGTTCCGCGACGTCGAGGATGTGGTGGCCCGCCATGGAGGGGAGGCAGGTGCCGCGGGCCGGGCCGATCGCCTCCGCCCACTCGGGCGGGATGGCCGAGGCGCCGCGGGTCGCGCCTGCCAGGGCGCCCGCCACCGCTGCCGTCGTGTCCGCGTCGCGGCCCATGTTGACGGCTGTCAGCACCGACTCGGCGAAGTCTCCGTCGGCCACCGCATAGGCGCCGAAGGCCAGGGCGACCGCCTCGGGGGCCAGGTCGGTCCAGGGGTAGCCGCCGATCACCACCGCTGAGCGGACCGCGCGTTCGCCCCGGTGGGCGACCGCCACCGCGCGGCGCAGGGAGCGCGCCGTCCAGGAGTCGTCGGGGACCACCGCCAGGGCGGAGGCCACCACGGCGATGGTCGGCGCCCCCGCCATCGCCGCGGCCACACCCGCCGCCACCGCCTGGCCGCCGTAGATGCCCTCGCCGTCATGGCTCACCGAGCCGTCGATCGCCACCAGACGGGCGGCCTCGGCCGGGCGGCCCGCCGCGAAGACGCCGAAGGGGGCCGCCCGCATCGCGAGGCCGTCGCTCCAGGCGTGCCGGTGCTGGGCGGAGATGGGGGCCGCGAGGCCCCGGCGCAGGTTCTCCAGCGTGCCGCGTTCGCTGAAACCGGCACCGCGGAAGGGGCCCTCGTCGAGGTCGGCGATCCACTGGTGCCAGGCCGCCTCCACATGGGCCGGGGTGAGGGCCGAGCCGTGCCGGGCGAGGAGGAGGCCCGAGAAGATCGCGTACTCGGTGTCGTCCGTGCCGGCGGGGTTCTCGGCCACGTATCCGGTGATGCGGCCCCAGCGGGCGCGGATCTCCGAGGGCTTCATGTTCTCGGCGGGGGCGCCGAGCGCGTCCCCCACGGCCAGACCGAGCAGGGCGCCGCGTGCTCTGTCGCGGAGCAGGGCGGCGTCCTGATGCGCCGGGACCGAGGGAATGCAGGCGATCGATGCCATACGCGGCCTCTCCTCCGGAGGGTTCCGGGTGCTCCCTCCCGGGGAGCGGAACCCTTTGCGGAACTGTCCCACCGCAGGGGTTCACGTGCGCCTCAGGCGCCCCAATCATCACCCGGTCGACATTTGTGCGAGTGCCCTAACGGATGAGCGCCCAGGATGAACGCGCAGGTGAGGGCAGCCTCTCCTTGCTGGCGAAGCGGGAATCCGGGGCGTATTTTTAGCGTTGTCGAAAAGTGGAATCAGTCCAAGTCCGGTCCTGTCGGATCGGCTCGGAAAGCTTCCGTGAGCAACGCCCGAAACGAACCGGGGGACGGTATGGCCATCATCGAGACCGAGGCGGCGCTGCACGAGGCGCACCGTGACAACCACACCCACCGGGATGTCACCGGCGGGTGGTTGCGGCCGGCCGTGTTCGGCGCGATGGACGGACTCGTCTCCAACCTCGCCCTGATGACCGGTGTGGCCGGCGGCGCCGTTTCGCATCGGACCGTCGTCATCACCGGGCTCGCCGGTCTTGCTGCCGGCGCCTTCTCCATGGCCGCCGGCGAGTACACCTCCGTCGCCTCCCAGCGCGAGCTCGTCGAAGCCGAACTCGATGTCGAGCGGCGGGAGTTGAGAAAGCACCCGAAGGACGAGGAACGTGAGCTCGCCGCGCTCTACGAGTCCCGGGGCGTCGAGCCGAAGCTCGCCCGTGAAGTGGCCCGGCAGCTCTCGCGTGATCCCGAGCAGGCGTTGGAGATACACGCCCGGGAGGAGTTGGGCATCGATCCCGGCGACCTGCCCTCGCCCGCCGTCGCCGCGGTGTCGTCCTTCGGGGCGTTCGCGCTGGGCGCGCTGCTGCCCGTACTCCCGTACCTTCTGGGGGCGACCGCGCTGTGGCCCGCCGTGCTGGTCGCGCTCGTCGGGCTCTTCGGATGTGGTGCGGTGGTGGCCCGGGTGACCGCCCGGAGCTGGTGGTTCAGCGGATTGCGGCAGCTCGCGCTGGGCGGAGCGGCGGCCGGTGTGACGTACGCCCTGGGCAACCTGTTCGGTGCGGCCGTAGGATAGGGAATCGCGCACTTATGCGATGGGCCGCATAAGTAGCCGTTACTCGCTGGTTTCGAACGCTTAACCACGGGGCATGAGCCGTACGCGCTGTGGGCAACGAAGCCTGTGGCGCACCCGCGGGGAGGGCGACGACGCTCTCCTTGCCATGGGTCGAGGGACATCGATCTGTCCGCTTCGGCCCCCATTACTTCCACCGCAGCGCGGTCACCATGCCGCACCACTGCGGTGTCCGCATGTTGGTACGCGGTATCCGGTTCCCGAGAACCGCCCCATCATGTAACCTGCACGAAATTTTGCACTCCAAGAGGGCCAACGTCGTCCCTCGGCTTAATGCATATGCCACACGACGACGACGGGAGAGCCGATGCGTACGCCGCGCCAGCCGTCCCAGCATTCCGAGATTGGCCAGAAGTGGTCCTTCATGGATGCTCGCCCTGCTGCGCAGGGTATGTACGACCCCCGCAACGAGCATGACGCCTGTGGCGTCGGCTTCGTGGCCACCCTCACCGGCGAGGCGAGCCACGCGCTGGTCGAGCAGGCGCTCACGGTTCTTCGCAACCTGGAGCACCGCGGTGCCACCGGCTCCGAGCCCGATTCCGGCGACGGCGCCGGCATTCTCTCGCAGGTTCCGGACGCCTTCTTCCGCGAGGTGGCCGAATTCGAGCTGCCCGAGGCCGGCGCCTACGCGGTCGGCATCGCTTTCCTCCCGGAGGAGACGGCGACCGACGCCGTCCCGACGAACGCCGACGCCGTCTCACTCATCGAGACGATCGCCGCCGAAGAGGGCCTGACCGTCCTCGGCTGGCGCGACGTGCCGGTCGCCCCCGGTCTCCTCGGTGCCACCGCCCGCTCGACGATGCCCGCCTTCCGGCAGATCTTCGTCGCGGACAGCGCCGCGGTACCCGCCACGGGCATCGACCTCGACCGCAAGGCCTTCGCGCTGCGCAAGCGCGCCGAGCGCGAGGTCGGCGTCTACTTCCCCTCGCTCTCCGCGCGGACCATCGTCTACAAGGGCATGCTGACCACCGGCCAGCTGGAGCCCTTCTTCCCGGACCTGTCCGACCGCCGCTTCGCGTCGGCCGTCGCGCTCGTCCACTCGCGCTTCTCCACGAACACCTTCCCGTCGTGGCCGCTCGCCCACCCGTACCGCTTCGTCGCGCACAACGGCGAGATCAACACGGTCAAGGGCAACCGCAACTGGATGGCCGCGCGTGAGTCGCAGCTCGTCTCCGACCTGTTCGGCGACAAGGGGCTGGAGCGCGTCTTCCCCATCTGTACGCCGGACGCCTCCGACTCGGCGTCCTTCGACGAGGTGCTCGAACTGCTCCACCTCGGTGGCCGTTCGCTGCCCCACTCCGTGCTGATGATGATCCCGGAGGCGTGGGAGAACCACACCACGATGGAGCCGGACCGGCGCGCCTTCTACCAGTTCCACTCCACGATGATGGAGCCCTGGGACGGCCCGGCCTGTGTCACCTTCACCGACGGCGTCCAGGTCGGCGCGGTCCTCGACCGCAACGGACTGCGCCCCGGCCGCTACTGGGTCACCGACGACGGCCTCGTCGTCCTCGGCTCCGAGGTCGGCGTCCTCGACATCGACCCCGCGAAGGTCGTCCGCAAGGGCCGCCTCCAGCCCGGCAAGATGTTCCTCGTCGACACCGCCGAGCACCGCATCATCGAGGACGACGAGATCAAGGCCGGTCTCGCCGCCGAGAAGCCGTACGCGGAGTGGCTGGAGGCCGGCGAGATCGAGCTCTCCGACCTGCCCGAGCGCGAGCACATCGTGCACACCCACGCCTCGGTCACCCGCCGCCAGCAGACCTTCGGCTACACCGAGGAAGAGCTGCGCGTCATCATCGCGCCGATGGCCAAGACCGGCGGCGAGCCGCTCGGTTCCATGGGCACCGACTCGCCCATCGCCGCGCTGAGCGAGCGTCCGCGCCTGCTCTTCGACTACTTCACCCAGCTGTTCGCGCAGGTCACCAACCCGCCGCTGGACGCCATCCGAGAGGAACTGGTCACCAGCCTGCGCTCCTCCCTCGGCCCCGCCAGCAACCTGCTGGAGCCGACCGCCGCCTCCTGTCGCAGCGTCACCCTGCCCTTCCCGGTGATCGACAACGACGAGCTGGCCAAGCTCATCCACATCAACGCCGACGGCGACATGCCCGGCATGAAGGCCGCGACCCTCTCCGGCCTCTACCGGGTCAGCGGCGGCGGCGACTCCCTCGCCGCCCGTATCGAGGAGATCTGCGCCGAGGCCGACGCGGCCATCGACAACGGCGCCCGTCTCATCGTCCTGTCGGACCGCCACTCCGACGCCGAGCACGCCCCGATCCCGTCGCTGCTGCTCACCTCCGCCGTCCACCACCACCTCATCCGCACCAAGCAGCGCACCCAGGTGGGCCTGCTGGTCGAGGCCGGTGACGTCCGCGAGGTCCACCACGTCGCCCTGCTCATAGGGTTCGGCGCCGCCGCGGTGAACCCCTACCTGGCGATGGAGTCCGTCGAGGACCTGGTCCGCGCCGGCACCTTCCTGCCCGGCAGCGAGCCCGAGCAGGCCATCCGCAACCTGATCTACGCGCTCGGCAAGGGCGTCCTCAAGGTCATGTCCAAGATGGGCATCTCGACCGTCGCCTCCTACCGGGGCGCCCAGGTCTTCGAGGCCGTCGGTCTCGACACCGCCTTCGTCGAGAAGTACTTCAACGGCACCGCCACCAAGATCGGCGGCGTCGGCATCGACGTCATCGCCAAGGAGGTCGCCGCCCGGCACGCCAAGGCGTACCCCGCCTCCGGCATCGCCCCGGCGCACCGCGCCCTCGACATAGGCGGCGAGTACCAGTGGCGCCGCGAGGGCGAGCCGCACCTGTTCGACCCGGAGACGGTCTTCCGCCTCCAGCACTCCACGCGCACCCGCCGCTACGACATCTTCAAGAAGTACACGGACCGGGTGAACGAGCAGTCCGAGCGGCTGATGACCCTGCGCGGACTGTTCGGCTTCAAGTCGGACCGGCCCTCGATCTCCATCGACGAGGTCGAGCCGGTCAGCGAGATCGTCAAGCGGTTCTCCACCGGCGCCATGTCGTACGGCTCCATCTCCCTGGAGGCGCACGAGACCCTCGCCATCGCCATGAACCAGCTGGGCGCCAAGTCCAACACCGGTGAGGGCGGCGAGGACCCGGAGCGCCTGTACGACCCCGCGCGCCGGTCCAGCATCAAGCAGGTCGCCTCCGGCCGCTTCGGTGTGACGAGCGAATACCTCGTCAACGCGGACGACATCCAGATCAAGATGGCCCAGGGCGCCAAGCCCGGCGAGGGCGGCCAGCTGCCCGGCCACAAGGTGTACCCGTGGGTCGCCAAGACCCGGCACAGCACCCCCGGTGTCGGCCTCATCTCGCCGCCGCCGCACCACGACATCTACTCCATCGAGGACCTCGCCCAGCTCATCCACGACCTGAAGAACGCGAACCCGCAGGCGCGGATCCACGTGAAGCTGGTCTCGGAGGTCGGTGTCGGCACGGTCGCCGCCGGTGTGTCGAAGGCGCACGCGGACGTCGTCCTCATCTCCGGCCACGACGGCGGAACGGGCGCCTCGCCGCTGACCTCGCTGAAGCACGCCGGTGGTCCCTGGGAGCTCGGCCTCGCCGAGACCCAGCAGACGCTCCTGCTCAACGGCCTGCGCGACCGGATCGTCGTCCAGACCGACGGCCAGCTCAAGACCGGCCGTGACGTCGTCATCGCCGCGCTGCTCGGCGCCGAGGAGTTCGGTTTCGCGACCGCGCCGCTCGTCGTCTCCGGCTGCGTCATGATGCGCGTCTGCCACCTGGACACCTGCCCGGTCGGCATCGCCACCCAGAACCCGGTGCTCCGCGACCGGTTCGCCGGCAAGGCCGAGTACGTCGTGAACTTCTTCCAGTTCATCGCCGAAGAGGTCCGCGAGATCCTCGCCGAGCTGGGCTTCCGCACCATCCAGGAGGCCGTCGGCCACGCCGAGTCCCTCGACGTGGAGCGGGCGATCACCCACTGGAAGGCGCAGGGCCTGGACCTGTCCCCGCTCTTCTACGTGCCGGAGCTGCCCGAGGGCACCCCGCTGCACCAGGTCATCGAGCAGGACCACGGCCTGGAGAAGGCGCTCGACAACGAGCTGATCAAGCTCGCCGCCGACGCCCTCGCCGCGAACAGCGCGACCGACGCCCAGCCGGTCCGCGCCCAGGTCGCCATCCGCAACATCAACCGCACGGTCGGCACGATGCTCGGCCACGAGGTGACGAAGAAGTTCGGCGGGGCAGGTCTGCCCGACGACACCATCGACATCACCTTCACCGGCAGCGCCGGCCAGTCCTTCGGCGCCTTCCTGCCGCGCGGTGTCACGCTGCGCCTCGAAGGCGACGCCAACGACTACGTCGGCAAGGGCCTCTCCGGCGGCCGGGTGATCGTCCGTCCCGACCGGGGCGCCGATCACCTCGCCGAGTTCTCCACCATCGCGGGCAACACCATCGCGTACGGCGCGACCGGCGGCGAGCTGTTCCTGCGCGGTCGTTCGGGCGAGCGGTTCTGCGTCCGCAACTCCGGTGCCACGGTCGTCTCGGAGGGCGTGGGCGACCACGGCTGCGAGTACATGACCGGCGGTCACGCGGTCGTCCTCGGCGAGACGGGCCGCAACTTCGCGGCCGGTATGTCGGGCGGCATCGCGTACGTCATCGACCTGGACCGCGACAACGTCAACGTCGGCAACGTGGACGCGGTCGAGGCCCTCGACGACACCGACAAGCAGTGGCTGCACGATGTCGTGCGCCGGCACCAGGAGGAGAGCGGCTCGACGGTCGCCGAGAAGCTCCTGGCCGAGTGGGATGTCTCGGTGGAGCGCTTCAGCAAGATCATCCCCAGTACGTACAAGGCAGTGCTCGCCGCCAAGGCCGCCGCCGAGCAGGCCGGTCTCACCGAGACCGAGATCACCGAGAAGATGATGGAGGCGGCGACCAATGGCTGATCCCAAGGGCTTTCTCAACCACGGCCGCGAGGTCGCCAAGTCCCGTCCGGTGGACGTCCGTCTCAAGGACTGGAACGAGGTCTACGTTCCCGGCTCCCTGCTGCCGATCATCAGCAAGCAGGCCAGCCGCTGCATGGACTGCGGTATCCCGTTCTGTCACAACGGCTGTCCGCTGGGGAACCTGATCCCCGAGTGGAACGACTACGCCTACCGCGAGGACTGGACGTCGGCGTCCGAGCGCCTCCACGCCACCAACAACTTCCCGGAGTTCACGGGCCGCCTGTGCCCTGCTCCCTGCGAGTCGGCGTGCGTGCTGGGCATCAACCAGCCCGCGGTCACCATCAAGAACGTCGAGGTCTCGATCATCGACAAGGCCTGGGAGACCGGTGACGTCGCCGCCCAGGCCCCGGAGCGCCTCTCCGGCAAGACCGTCGCGGTCATCGGCTCGGGCCCGGCGGGTCTCGCCGCCGCCCAGCAGCTGACGCGGGCCGGTCACACCGTCGCGGTGTACGAGCGCGCCGACCGCATCGGCGGCCTCCTGCGCTACGGCATCCCCGAGTTCAAGATGGAGAAGCGGCACATCAACCGCCGTATCGAGCAGATGCGCGCGGAGGGCACCCGCTTCCGTACGGGTATCGAGATCGGCCGCGACCTCAAGGCGACGGACCTGCGCAAGCGGTACGACGCCGTCGTGATCGCGGCGGGTGCGACGACGGCCCGTGACCTCCCGGTCCCCGGCCGCGAGCTCAAGGGCGTCTACCAGGCGATGGAGTACCTGCCCCTGGCGAACAAGGTGCAGGAGGGCGACTTCGTGGCCCCGCCGGTCACCGCCGAGGGCAAGCACGTCGTGGTCATCGGCGGCGGCGACACCGGCGCGGACTGCGTGGGCACCGCCCACCGTCAGGGCGCGGCCTCCGTCACGCAGCTGGAGATCATGCCGCAGCCGGGCGAGGAGCGGAACCCGAACCAGCCCTGGCCGACCTTCCCGATGCTCTACAAGGTCACCTCGGCGCACGAGGAGGGCGGCGAGCGCGTCTACTCCGTCTCGACGACCCACTTCGAGGGCGACGAGCACGGCAACGTGCAGTGGCTGCACCTCACCGAGGTCGAGTTCGTCGACGGCAAGCTGACCCAGAAGCCGGGCACGGAGCGGAAGATCCCCGCCCAGCTGGTCACCCTCGCGATGGGCTTCACCGGCACCGACCAGGACAACGGCCTCGTCTCGCAGTTCGGCCTGGACCTCGACGAGCGCGGCAACATCGCCCGCGACGCCGACTTCCAGACCAACGTCCCCGGCGTGTACGTCGCCGGTGACGCCGGCCGCGGCCAGTCGCTCATCGTGTGGGCCATCGCCGAGGGCCGCTCCGCGGCTCGCGGAGTCGACCGCTTCCTCACGGGCGCGAGCGACCTCCCGGCCCCGATCCGCCCGACGGACCGTTCCCTGATGGTCTGACGGGACCCACGGGTCCGACGGACCCACCCGAAGACGTCCCGTACAAAGGCGTACGGAACGAACAAACCACGGCGCTCGCCACAGTCCCCGACCGGACATGGCGGGCGCCGCGGCGCTTCCGGAGCCGGGTCCTGGTCCGGACAGACACCACTACGGCACCTTGTACGTGTCCCCGTACACCTTCCACTCCAGCGGTGTACGGAGGTCCAGGTTGCCCTCGTCGAGGAAGCGCCGCTGGGCCGTGTCGACGCGGCTGGTGTTCACGCCCGGCCGCTTGTCCAGCATCGCCGTGCGTCGGGCGTCGAGGAACGCGTCCAGGTACGTCTTCTCGTTGCCGCCCTCCGCCGGGCTGTCGGCCTCCTTCAGGGCGGTGGCGCGGATGCCGCCCACGCTGAACCAGTCGCTCCCCGGGCCGTGGTAGACCATCGCGTCGTAGTAGACGAACTGACCCAGCAGGCCCAGCCCGTCGCCGACGGCCAGCCGCAGCGCCGGTCCGAAGTAGCCGGTGTCCCGCTTCTCGTCCTGGGCCTCGCGGAACGCGGCGACCTTCGACTCCTGCTTCCAGGCAGCCGGGAATCCCGGATCCAGCCCCTCGTGCGAGTCCGTGCCGTCGACCTCGCGCAGCGCGGGAAGGTAGGGCGCGAGTGCGTTGTCCGGGTGGGCCCTCGTGTAGTCCTCGACCAGGGTGAGCAGGTCATGGGTGCCCGTGCAGAAGCCGATGATGCCGGCCGTGTAACCCTGCCCGTCGCCGATGTCCTCGACATAGCCGTACGCACTGCGCCAGTCGAGCGTCCCGTTCTCGGCGCTCGCCACGATCTGCTGGGCCAGCTCCTTCTTCGCCGGGTCGGCGAGCGTGGCCTCCGCGTCCAGTGAACCGGCTTCCTCCACGCGCTTGGCGTCGGGGCCGCGCGAGTCGTCCGACGCGACGGACAGGCATGCGGTTGTCGCCAGCAGGGGGAGCACGGCGAGGAGGAGGACGCCGGTTCGTTTCATGGGGCACAAGAGTACGGGCCGGGGTACGCAAGGGTCATATGCTGCCCGGGCGGGCGTACGGGTGACGTACCCTCAGCATTCCCGTCCGCCCTGCGAGGGGAGCCAGGCATGGCCGCGATCAGTCTCACCAAGGTGGTGGAGGCCGCACCCGCGCTGGTCAGCCTCTACAAGAGTGCCGGCGCGGCTGTCGAACGGCACGGGCTCGACGGTCAGCGGGCCGCCGTCTACCTGGTGGTCGACCACTCCGGCTCCATGAAGCCGTACTACAAGGACGGCAGTGTGCAGGCGCTCGCCGACCGGGTGCTGGGGCTGGCGGCCCACTTCGACGACGACGGGACGGTTCCCGTCGTCTTCTTCTCCACCGACGTCGACGCCGTGACCGGTATCGCGCTCGACGACCACGCGGGGAGCGTCGAGCGGATCGTGGCCGGGCTCGGGCACATGGGCAAGACCAGCTATCACCTCGCCATGGACGCCGTCATCGAGCACTACCTCGACAGCGGGTCGACAGCCCCCGCGCTCGTCGTCTTCCAGACCGACGGCGGCCCGATCAACAAGCTCGCCGCCGAACGCTACGTGTGCAAGTCGGCGCGGCTGCCGCTGTTCTGGCAGTTCATCGGCTTCGGGGACGCCACGAGCAAGCAGTTCGACTTCCTGCGGAAGCTCGACGAGTTGGCGGTCCCGGGGAGGCGGGTCGTAGACAACGCCGGTTTCTTCCACGCCGGTTCCGATCCGCGCGCCGTGTCCGACGACGAGTTGTACGACCGTCTGGTGGGCGAGTTCCCGAAGTGGCTGGTCGCCGCTCGGGCGGAGGGGATCGTCGGCTGACACCGGCGGACGCACCGTTGGCATCGCTGGGCCGCCGTGCCACCCTGAGGACCATCCGAGGGGGAGGGCAGTGCGGATGAACACGGCTGTGGGCAAGGGGAGTTCCGCGCGCCGGGGTGAGGCCCCCAGGGGCGAGAAGCTGGCCGACTGGGCCGACGGGCGGCTGGGTCTCTACGCCCTCGCCAAGGCCAACATGCGCAAGGTCTTCCCGGACCACTGGTCCTTCATGCTCGGGGAGATCTGCCTCTACAGCTTTCTCATCCTGATCCTCACCGGCGTCTACCTCACCCTCTTCTTCGAACCGAGCGGTGTCGAGGTCGTCTACAACGGCACGTACACACCGCTCAACGGCGTCATCATGACCAGGGCGTACGAGTCGACACTCGACATCAGCTTCGACGTACGCGGCGGACTGCTGATCCGGCAGATCCATCACTGGGCGGCGCTCGTCTTCGTCGCCGGGATGCTGATCCACATGATGCGGGTCTTCTTCACCGGCGCGTTCCGCAAGCCCCGTGAGCTCAACTGGGCGTTCGGCTGGACCCTGTTGTTCCTCGGCATCATCACCGGCCTGACCGGCTACTCGCTCCCCGACGACCTGCTCTCCGGCACCGGCCTCCGGTTCGCCGACGGCGCGATCCTGTCCGTCCCGGTCGTGGGGACGTACCTCTCCATGTTCCTCTTCGGCGGGGAGTTCCCGGGCCACGACATCATCCCGCGGCTCTTCCCGATCCATGTGCTGCTGCTGCCGGGGATCATGCTGGGGCTGGTCGTCGCCCATCTGATCCTGGTCTTCTACCACAAGCACACGCAGTACCCGGGGCCCGGCCGCGACGAGAAGTCGGTCACCGGCATGCCCTTCCTGCCCGTCTACATGGCCAAGGCGGGCGGCTTCTTCTTCCTCACCTTCGGTGTGCTGGCCGTCATGGGTGCCATCGCCAGCATCAACCCCGTATGGGCGTTCGGCCCCTACCGCGCCGACCTCGTCACCACCGGTGCTCAACCGGACTGGTATCTCGGCTTCTCCGAGGGGCTGATCCGCGTGATGCCGGGATGGGAGATCAACGCCTGGGGTCACACCCTCGCGCTGGGGGTCTTCATCCCCTTCTCCCTCTTCCCGCTCATCATGGCCGCCATCGGTGTGTACCCGTTCGTCGAGGCCTGGATCACCGGCGACAAGCGTGAGCACCACGTGCTCGACCGCCCCCGAAACGTCCCTGTCCGTACGGGACTCGGTGTGGCCTGGCTGAGTCTGTACGGCGTGCTGCTGATCGGCGGCGGGAACGACATCGTGGCCACGCATCTGCATCTGTCGATCAACGCGATCACCTGGTTCGTGCGGGTCGGGTTCTTCGTGGTGCCGGTGGTCGCCTTCGTCGTGACGAAGCGCATTTGCCTGGGGCTCCAGCGCCGCGACCGCGACAAGGTGCTGCACGGCAGGGAGACGGGCACCGTCAAACGGCTCCCGCACGGCGAGTACGTCGAGGTCCACGAACCTCTCTCGCAGGGGGCGCTGTTCACCCTCACCCAGCACGAACAGGCCCCGCCGTACGAGATCGGCCCGCTCGTCGACGCCGGCGGTGTCCGCCGCCGGGTCACGCCCGGACAGCGGCTGCGGGCCCGGCTGGCCCGGTCCATGTTCGGCCCCGGCACCCGGATCGCCAAGCCGACACCGGAGGAGTACCGGGAACTCACCAGCGGCGATCACCACCACTGATCGACCGGTCGGTCGTTCTGCGGATCGGCTGTTCTGCCGACGGCGGGGCCACTGACGGGTGACTTCCCTAACAAGTGTTTGGTAGGTACTGTGGGCTCATGGGAGACGTCGAGAGTCCGGCGTACGTGCCCGGACACGGGCTGCTGAAGGGGCGCACCGCCGTCATCACGGCAGCCGCGGGCGCGGGGATCGGCGGGGCCACCGCCCGCCGGTTCCTGGAGGAGGGCGCACGCGTGCTGATCAGCGACGCGCACGCGCGGCGGCTCAAGGAGTACGAGGGGGAACTGGCCGGGGAGTTCGAGGGTGTCGACTCGCTGCCCTGCGACGTCACCGACGAGCGCCAGGTGCGGGCCCTCTTCGACACGGCCGTGGAAGTGCACGGGCGGCTCGACATCGTCGTCAACAACGCGGGCCTCGGCGGCACTTCGACCCTCGTCGACATGACGGACGAGCAGTGGTCGAGGGTGCTCGACGTGACGCTGGGCGGCACGTTCCGGTGCGTGCGGGCCGCGTTGCGGATCTTTCGCGAGAGCAGGTCGGAAGGGTCTGGAGGACCAGGAGGCGTGATCGTCAACAACGCGTCCGTCGTCGGCTGGCGGGCCCAGGCCGGGCAGGCGCACTACGCCGCCGCGAAGGCGGGCGTGATGGCACTGACCCGCAGTGCGGCCATCGAGGCCGCCGAGTACGGGGTCCGGGTCAACGCCGTGTCACCGAGCCTTGCCATGCATCCCCACCTCGTGAAGGTGACCACCCCCGAACTCCTGGCCGAACTCACCGCCCGTGAAGCCTTCGGAAGGTACGCCGAGCCCTGGGAGATCGCCAACGTGATCGTGTTCCTGGCATCCGGCTACTCCTCGTACCTGACGGGGGAAGTCGTCTCCGCCAGCAGCCAGCACCCCTAGGGCGGCCCATGTCTGGGACCACAATGGACGTGTGCCTCCTACGAAGAAGAAGCCCCAGGTGACCGCCGTGCCCGCCCGCCGCCGCGAAATCCTCGGCACCGCCGCCGAGGTCTTCGCCGAACAGGGCTACAACGCCACCACCGTACGCAAGATCGCGGACCACGCCGGCATGCTCGCGGGCAGCCTCTACTACCACTTCGACTCCAAGGAATCGATGCTGGAGGAGATCCTGCGCACGTTCCTCGACGAGCTCTGGGAGGGCTACGACAGCGTCCTGGACGCCGAGTCCGGGCCGCGCGAGACACTGGAGGCGCTGGTCACCGAGTCGTTCCGGGAGATCGACCGGCACCGCGCCGCCGTCGCGATCTACCAGAAGGAGTCCAAGCAACTCGTCGTGCAGGAGCGGTTCGCGTTCCTCGCCGAGTCGCAGCGCAGATTCGAGAAGGCGTGGCTTTCCACGCTGGAACGCGGGGTCGCCGCCGAGGTCTTCCGCGCCGACCTCGACATCCGCCTCACCTACCGCTTCGTGCGCGACACCGTGTGGGTCGCCGCGTCCTGGTACCGGCCCGGCGGCCAGCACCGACCGGAGGAGATCGCCCGCCAGTACCTGTCGATGGTGCTGGACGGAATCGCCGTACGTGAACAGCCGCAAGTGAAGAGCCATACGTGAACAGACCTTTTCTGTGAGGGAGTTGCCATGGCCGAGGCCTACATCGTCGAAGCGGTCCGTACGCCCGTCGGGCGGCGTGGAGGTGGTCTGAGCGGTGTCCACCCGGCGGACCTGGGCGCGCACGCGCTGACCGCGCTCATGGCGCGGGCCGGGGTCGACCCGGCCGCCGTGGAGGACGTCGTCTTCGGGTGCCTGGACACGGTGGGGCCGCAGGCCGGTGACATCGCCCGCACCAGCTGGCTGGCCGCCGGGCTGCCCGAGGAGGTGCCGGGTGTGACCGTCGACCGGCAGTGCGGATCCTCGCAGCAGGCCGTGCACTTCGCCGCGCAGGCCGTGCTGTCCGGCACGCAGGACCTGGTCGTCGCGGGTGGCGTCCAGAACATGTCGATGATCCCGATCGCCTTCGCCTCCCGTCAGGCGGCCCTGCCCCTGGGGCTCACGGAGGGCCCGTTCGCGGGCAGCGCGGGCTGGCAGGCACGGTACGGGGAGCGGCCGGTGAACCAGTTCGCCGGCGCCGAGATGATCGCCGCCAAGTGGGGCATCACCAGGCAGGACCAGGAGGAGTACGCGCTGCGCTCGCACGAACGCGCGGTCCTGGCCATCGACGAGGGCCGCTTCGCCCGCGAGACCGTGGCCTACGAGACGGTGACCGTCGACGAGGGCCCGCGCCGGGACACCTCCCTGGCGAAGATGGCCGGCCTGAAGCCCGTCATCGACGGCGGCACCATCACCGCCGCCGTCTCCTCCCAGGTGTCCGACGGCGCCGCCGCGATGCTCCTCGCCTCCGAGCGGGCGGTACGCGAACACGGGCTGCGGCCCCGGGCCCGCGTCCACCATCTGTCCGTACGGGGCGAGGACCCGATCCGGATGCTGACGGCGCCGATCCCGGCCACCGCCTACGCCCTCAAGAAGTCCGGCCTGTCCATCGAGGACATCGACCTCGTCGAGATCAACGAGGCCTTCGCACCGGTCGTGCTTGCCTGGCTGAAGGAGACCGGCGCCGATCCGGCCAGGGTCAACGTCAACGGCGGCGCGATAGCCCTCGGTCACCCTCTCGGCGCGACCGGCGTCAAGCTGATGACGACCCTTCTGCACGAACTGGAGCGCACGGGCGGGCGGTTCGGGCTCCAGACGATGTGCGAGGGCGGGGGACAGGCGAACGTGACGATCATCGAACGGCTCTGATCGACTTGAACAGCTCGAACGTTCCGAAGGCTTCCGACGGCTTGAAAGGCCGTGTCGCCCTTGTCACCGGTGGTACCCGCGGAGTCGGCGCGGGGATCGCGAGGGCTCTCGTCGAGGCGGGGGCGGAGGTGCTGGTCTGCGCTCGCCGACCGCCCGAAGTCCCGCTGCCCGGCGTGGAGTTCACGGCTGTCGACCTGCGGGACCGGACGGCGGTGTACGACTTCGTCGGGGGTCTGCCGCGCCTCGACGTGCTCGTCAACAACGTAGGGGGCAGCCCTTATCGACCGTTGGGGGGTGGTGGGGGTGGAGACGGGAATGGGGACGGGGGCGGCGATGTCGACAGACACGTCCGTGTCGTCGAGCTGAACCTGATCACGCCGCTCACCGTCTCCCTCGCCGCGTACGAGCATCTGAAACGGGCCCGGGGATCAGTGGTGATGATCGGCAGCGTGAGCGGGAGCCGTCCGTCGCCCGGGACCGCCGCGTACGGCGCGGCCAAGGCGGGGCTGGAGCATCTCGCCCGGTCGATGGCCGTGGAGTGGGCGCCCGACGTACGGGTCAACACCCTTGTCGTCGGGATGGTCCGCACCGAGCTGTCCCATCTGCACTACGGCGGTGACGACGGCCTCGAAGCGGTCGCCCGCACGGTCCCGGCGGGCCGCCTCGCCGATCCGTCCGACGTCGGCGCCGCGGCCGTCTTCCTGGCGTCCGATGCCGCGGCGTACATCAGCGGGGCGAGTCTGCTGGTGCACGGCGGGGGTGAACGGCCCGCGTTTCTGGACGCGGCGACGGCGAACAGGGGTGGTGGAACATCCAGCCCGTCCGGCTGTCCCCCCTCTGGGGGAGTTTGAGGACGAGGCCCCTTCACGGCCGAAGCGGGGGTCTGGGGGCGCAGCCCCCAGGAACGGGACGGGTAGGGGCGGCGGGGGAGAGGAAAGAGCTCACCCGACCCCCAGCACCTCCTCCAGCACCGCCACGATCTCCGCGTGACCGGTCCCCTGGTCAACCCCCGCCACCACGTTTCCGTCCCGCACAAGCTCTACGGCCACCCCCTCCGCCCAGCGCCGCGTCACATACTCCCCGCCGAACCCGTGCGCACGACCCAGCCCCGCCCGGAGCTCCGACGCCACGTCCAGCCAGGTCCAGCGGCGGGCCTCCGCCAGCGCCTCCCCCCTCGACCCGGCGCCGTGCGCCAGCAGGGACCGTACGCAGGCGGGGTAGCCCCGGCGGGCGGCTGCGACCAGTGGAGGCAGACCGGTAGGGTCGGGGCGGTTCGGGTCCGCGCCCGCGGCGAGCAGGGCCTCCGCCACCGCCGCGTGACCGCATCGCAGGGCCCAGGTCAGGGCCGTGAATCCGAACGCCTCCACCGCGTCGGGAGCGGCCCCCGAAGCCAGCAGCGCGCGAACGACCTCCGCGTGCCCGCCGCAGGCCGCCCCGCACAGGGGGAGGTCCGACCCCGCGCTCAGCCGGTCGGGCGCGGCACCGGCGGACAGCAGCAGCCGCACGATGCCGGGCGCGTCGCTCACCGCCGCCCCGTACAGGGCACTCTGGCCGTCCTCGTCCACCGCTTCCGGGCTCACACCGAGGCGCAGCAGCCTTACGACCGCGTCCTCGTCACCCGCGTACACCGCTGTGAAGAGATCGCGCTCACTGCCGATATGCGGTTCTTGCCCGTTCATACCTTCCGACCTTCGCTCGCGAAGGGCCGGTGAGGCAAAGGGTTTGGGGGTGAGGTGCCCCACGCTGCCCCGACGTCATGTGTCGCACTCCAGCACCGTCCGGCACACCCCGCACCGCGCCCGCACCCGCCCCCGTACCGGAACCCTGATCCGCTGATGGCAGGTCGGACAGGGGAACGAGACCCGCAGCGGACCGTGGCCGCCGGGGCCCCCGGAAGCCTCGGGGGTGAAGCTGTAGGGGACACCGCCCGGCTGCGTCGCCTCCGGCGAGTGGTCGGCCTGGGCATGCCGGCGATCGCGCGCGTAACGGCGGCGGCCCGCCCAGCCCGCCGCCGTCAGTGGAGGCTGGCGGGTGTCGCGGCGGGCCAGCTCCAGGCCCGCCGTGTACGCCGTGTACGCCTGCGGACTGGTGAACCAGATCGCCGGGTCCTCGTCGAAGACCAGGGCCCGCTTGGCCAGGACGTACCCGAACTCCTCCGGCGTGAGATAGCCGAGCTTCTGCGACGAGGCAGCGTCCTCGCGGAAGGCGTCGAGGAGGAGCCAGCCCGCGCCCAGGTACGCCGCAGCCGTGTCCGTGAGGATCTCGTTGTCCCGGGTCCCCGGGAAGGACAGGTCCAGGCGGTGCAGATACACGTGCATCACCTCGTGCGCGAGGGCCGCGCCGATGTCCCTGCGGTGGGTGCGGAAACGGTCGTTCAACTCGATGAAGTACTCGGGCCCCGCCGCCAGTTCGACATTCGCCGCGTGGGTCATCTCGCGGAAGCCGACGATCATGCGCGCGTCCGGGAGCCGGTAGTGGCGCACCATCTCGCGGGCCACCCGCTGCGCGCCCAGATGCAGGTCGTCGGTGTCGCAGAAGGCCACGTCGACCGGGGCCACACTCGTCGCGAAGGTCTGGACGGTGTCGTACGAGAGCCTCTTGTAGAGCGCGTTGATCGCTGCCCGCACCGTCTCCAGGTGTGGGTAGCCGTGCTCGACCGGTCCGCCGTCCGCCACGTCCGTACCCCCAAGACGCCCTGAACTCTCTTCCACCCTACGTGCCGGGGAGCTGTAGGTAAGAGCGGAATTCCTGCCGGCCGGTTCCGCCGAGGGCACGTGAGATCCGCCCTTGTTTCACACCCACTCTGATCTTCATACTTGCGTTCTTTGTCGCCACCCCCACGAAAGGACGTACGTTGACCCACACCTCGTCGGTCGGAAGAGGTTTCTCCCTGGTCAAGAAGGCCGCGACGGTCGGTGCCGCGGCCCTCGCGATCGCGAGCCTCCAGCCGCTCGCCGCACAGGCCGCGCCCGCGCCCGTCGTAGGAGGAACGCCCGCCGCGCAGAACGAGTTCCCGTGGCTGGTGCACCTCTCGATGGGCTGCGGCGGCGCGCTCTACAAGAAGGACGTCGTCCTGACCGCCGCCCACTGCGTGGACGGCTCCGGCGCCAACACGGGCATCACCGTCACCGCGGGGGTCGCCGACCTGAACGCCTCGGGTGCGATCAAGGTCAGGTCGACCAAGGTCCGCCAGGCCCCGGGCTACGACGGCAACGGCAAGGACTGGGCGCTCATCAAGCTCGCCCGGCCGATCGACAAGCCCACGCTGAAGATCGCCACGACCACCCAGTACAACCGCGGCACGTTCACCATCGCAGGCTGGGGCGACACCACGGAGAACGCCGGCGCCGGCACGACCAAGCTGCTGAAGGCCACCGTCCCCTACGTCAGCGACGCGGGCTGCAAGCTGCACTACGGCAAGCGGCTCGTGCCCGGCGACGAACTGTGCGCCGGCTACCTGGCGGGCGGCGTCGACACCTGCCAGGGCGACTCCGGCGGGCCCATGTTCCGCAAGGACGACACCGGCGCCTGGATCCAGGTCGGCATCGTCAGCTGGGGCGACGGCTGCGCCCGGCCCGGCGTACCCGGCGTCTACTCCCAGGTGTCCACGTTCGCGAAGGACATAGCCCGGGCGGCGTCCGCCCTGTAGGCCCCCGAGTCCGGCGGGGCCGCACAGCCTCGCCGGAACCGGACACGTGCACGCGCGCGTGTGCGTGCACGGCACGTCAGTGGCCGCCGGGCTCGACGGGGCTCAGGACGAGCCCAGTCGGCCCGGCGCCCTCCAGTTCCAGCACCCACACCTCGTTCACGCCCTCCCGCAGCACCGGCCCGGGCACGTACAGCGAGTGCTGCGGGCCCACACACCAGTAGCGCCCCAGGCCGAACCCGTTGACCCACGCGAAGCCCCGTGTCCACCCCGGCAGTTCGAGCCGGGCGTCCCCGGCCCCGCACACCGTCACGGCCCCCCTGTACAGCCCCGGGACGTCCTCGGCGGGCAGCCCCGCGAAAGGCACCCCCCGCAGGGCCCCCTCCTCATCGAACGCGTCCAGCCGCAGCCCGCGTGCCCGCACCCCGTGCAGAAACTGCCGCTCGTGCAGCACACCCCCGGTGACCCCCTTCGCCTCGCCGATGCGCGGCCCGTAGTTGACCCGCCCCAGGGACTCCACCCACAGCTCCACGCGCGCGTGCCCAGCCACCGGCTCCGCCAGCCGCACGTCCCCCTCGCCGAGCACCCCGGCCCGCACCCCGTCGACGTACACCACCGCCAGATCCCGCAGCCCGCGCACCGACAGGGGATACGGCCGCCGGGGCCCCGGAACGGTCACCGTGTAGCGCACGAGCCCGCGGTCCACGTCCAGTTCCTCGAACGTGGGCGGCACGGCATGTTCCGTCTCCGGACCGCCCAGGGCGTCGAGCACGGCGGTCAGCGGCGCCCACTGCGTCAGGCGCGCGTCGGCCGGGGCACCCAAGGCGGGGGGAGCGGGCGGCGGTTCGGGAGGGGGAGTGTCCGCGTACGCGGAGAGCACCTCCCTGAAGCGCCAGAACTTCTCCGTGGGGCGCCCGTGTTCGTCGATCGGCGCGTCGTAGTCGTACGACGTCACGTCCGGCTCCAGAGCGCCCTCGTGGACCTCCCCGAGATACGGGCCGCCGGCCCGGTCGGCGCCCGCCCGGCCCGCGAAGCTCGTACCGCCGTGCGCCACATGGACGTTCACCGACGCCCCGCACTCCAGGATCTCCCGCAGGGCCCGCGCAGCGTCCCCGGGATCCCGTACGACGTGCCCGGCACCCCAGTGGTCGAACCAGCCGCACCAGAACTCCATGCACATCAGCGGACCCGTCGGCCGGTGCCGGCGCAGCGTCCCGAAGGCCACGCGCGCGTGGGCACCGAAATTCACCGTCGCCAGGACGCCCGGGACCGAGCCGCCCGTCAGCATGTGGTCCTCCGGACCGTCCGAGGTGAACAGCGGGACGCTCACACCCCCGGCCCGCAACAGGCCGGTCAGCCGGGCCAGGTACTCCCGGTCGGAGCCGTAACTGCCGTACTCGTTCTCGACCTGCACCATCAGCACCGGGCCGCCCCGGTCGACCTGCCGCGACACGATCTCCGGGAGGAGACGGCCGAACCAGCGCTCCACCGGACCCAGGAAACGGGCGTCACGCGTGCGCGTGTGTCCCGTCAGCCAGTGCGGGAGGCCGCCGTTGTCCCATTCCGCGCAGATGTACGGGCCCGGCCGCACGATCGCCCACAGCCCCGCCTCCCGCGCCGCGTCCAGGAACCGGCCCAACTGCCCGACATCGCGGAAGTCACCGGGACGCGGCTCGTGCAGGTTCCACGGGACGTACGTGTCCACGCAGTTGAGGCCCATCGCCCGCAGCATCGCCAGCCGGTGCGCCCACTGCTCCTCGTGCACCCGGAAGTAGTGCAGCGCCCCGGACAGCAGCCGCACCGGCCGCCCGTCCAGCAGGAAGTCCGTGTCCCCCACCGTGAACTCGCTCATGCGCCCCACCCTCACCTCTGGCGGCGGACAGCGTCCATGGACAAAGATCGGCGCCAGTTGGACCGGGCGATCAGGGGTTCCCCACCGTCGACCGGCGGCGACGACCACGGCACGGACACAGGCGGGAGGACCGCGGATGTACCGCACCTGGATGCGCTTCTTCAGCCCCGCGCCCGCCCACCACCGGCTCGGCCTCGTCTGCCTCGGAGTCGGCCTCCAGCACGGCGCCCTGCCCACCGTCGGCCCGCGCGTCCTCGACCACCACGTGGCCGTCGTCGTGAGCAGCGGCCGGGGCTGGTTCCAGGGCACCGACGGACGCCGCCGGCCCGTCACCGCGCCCACCCTGATCTGGCTCACCCCCGGCGCGGCCCACCACTACGGGCCCGATCCGGACACCGGCTGGGACGAGGCGTTCGTCGACTTCACCGGCCCCACCGCCGCCACGTACACCGAACTCGGCTACATCGAACCCGAGCGGCCCCTCGTACCCCTCACCGACGCCGGCCCCGCCCGGGCCGTGATCGGGCGCATGGCCCGCGCCGCACGCCGTGGCAACCCCCTCCTGGAGGTCGAGACCGCCGCCGCCGTCCACGAACTGCTCGTCGCCCTGCGCCGCACCCGCGCCGACCTGACACCCGACGGCGACCAGGTCCTCGCCGCCCTCGCCCGGGACGCCTGCCGGCCCCTGAGCGTCGCCGAACACGCAGCCCGGCACGGCATGACCCCCGCCGAACTGCGCACCGCCGTACGACGCGGCGCCGGATGCAGCCCCAAGGACTACCTCCTCGGCATCCGGCTCGGCCGCGCCAAGGAACTCCTCGCCGCCACCGAACTGCCCGTCGCCGCCGTCGCCCGCCGCGTCGGCTACGACGACCCCGCGTACTTCTCCCGCCTCTTCACCCGCCGCGTCGGCATGGCCCCCGTCCACTTCCGGGCCCAACAGGGACGCACGGTCCCCGGCGGCTGGAGCGACCGCGTCCCCGACCCCGCGGACCCACCGACCGTCGAACGCCCGCACACGACGTGACGCCGAGATCCCGCCCACCTCACGCGCCCCGCACAACCCCGACGCCCCGCGAGCCCGCCCGATCCGCGCCACGTAATGTGGACGCCCATGACCACCAGCAACAACCGTGAAGTCGACCCCGCGATCCGAGCGGAACTCGGCCGGTTGCGCGAGAGCATCGACAACATCGACGCCGCCGTCGTCCACATGCTCGCCGAGCGCTTCAAGTGCACCCAGCAGGTCGGCCACCTCAAAGCCGCACACCAACTGCCGCCCGCCGACCCGAACCGCGAGGCCCTGCAGATCGCCCGCCTGCGCCGACTCGCCGAAAGCGCCAACCTCGACCCCGCGTTCGCCGAGAAACTCCTCAACTTCATCATCGCCGAAGTGATCAGACACCACGAGCGCATCGCCGAGGACGCCCTGAACGGCGTGAAACCACCGGTGAGCTGACCCCCGGGGCGTGACAGTCGGGTACCCGCGGGGGCATGCTGCGCTGTGCACTCCATGTGCACTCGTAGTCAGCTGACGGGCACTGCGCGTCAGTGGCACGGGCGCCAGCCGGTTGTCCACACGGGAGGGGACGTCGGGCCATGCCGTCGGATGCCAAGATCCTCATCGTCGACGACCACGAGGACACCCTGTACGCCCTGGAGAGCGCCCTGGCCCCGCTCGGCCACCTGCTCGCCCGCGCCACCAGCGGCGACCAGGCGCTCAAACAGGTGCTGCGCGGCCAGGTCGGCCTCCTCCTGCTCGACGTACACATGCCCGGCGTCAGCGGCCTCGACGTCGTGCGCTACATGCGCCGCCTCGAACAGACCCAGCACATCCCCGTCGTCCTGCTCACCGGCTTCGGCCAGGACGCCGAACTCACCTCCACCGCCTTCGGGCTGGGCGTCGCCGACCTCGTCACGAAACCCATCGACCCCTGGACCCTGCGCACCAAGGTCCGCTACCTGTACGACGCCCACCGCCGCCACCTGGCCCTCGAACAGGAGGTGCGGGAACTCCGCGCCCTCGTCAAGGACCACGACGTACTCACCGAACACACCCTGCGCCCCGCCCTCCCGCACCCCCGCGAGACCCACGACGAGCCCGCCCGGGTCCCCGGACCGGAACGGGAGGAGGGACAGCACCCAGGCAGCACCCGGGCCCCGTAAACGGCCCCACGGGCCGGACCGGAGGCAGGGGCGCGCGCAGGGACAAAGGCCGTGTACCGATCCGCCCCTGTGCCCTGTCAGCGGCATCAGGCAGCATGTCCCCCATGTCCGTACTGACGCGCGACGAAGCGCAAGCCCGTGCCACCCTCCTGGACGTCCACCGGTACACGGTCGAACTCGACCTCACCACCGGGGACGACACCTTCGAATCCCGTACCGCGATCCGCTTCGCGGTGACGGCGGGCCACACCGGCGCGGACACGTTCGTCGAGGTCAGGCCCGTCGAGCTGCGATCGGCCACCCTCGACGGCCAGTCCCTGGACACTAGCGCCCTCACCGACGGCCGACTGCCCCTGACGGGCCTCGCCGAGGGCGAGCACGAACTGCGCGTGGACGCGGTGATGCGCTACTCCCGCACCGGCGAGGGCATGCACCGCTTCACCGACCCCGTCGACGACGAGACCTACCTCTACACCCAGATGTCCCTGGAGGACGCGGCAGCCGTCTTCGCCAACTTCAACCAGCCCGACCTCAAGGCCGTCTTCGAGTTCACCGTGCGCGCCCCCGAGGGCTGGACCGTCCTCGCCAACGGCATCACCACCGAAACCGCCGACGGACTCTGGCAGGCCGCCCCCACCCCCCGCATCTCCACCTACCTCGTCGCCGTCGCCGCCGGCCCCTGGCACTCCATCCGCAGCGAGCACCGCGGCCTCCCCTTCGGCCTGCACTGCCGCCGCTCCCTCGCCCCCCACCTCGACACCGACGCCGACGAACTCCTCGACATCACGCGCGCGTGCTACGACCGCTACCACGAGAAGTTCGAGGAGCCCTACCCCTTCGACTCCTACGACCAGGCGTTCGTCCCCGAGTTCAACTTCGGTGCCATGGAGAACCCCGGCCTCGTCACCTTCCGCGACGAGTTCGTCTACCGCTCCGCCGTCACCGACACCGAACGCCAGACCCGCGCCATGGTCATCGCCCACGAGATGGCCCACATGTGGTTCGGCGACCTCGTCACCCTCCAGTGGTGGGACGACATCTGGCTGAACGAGTCCTTCGCCGAGTACATGGGCTACCAGACCCTCACCGAAGCCACCCGCTACACCGACACCTGGACCGACTTCGGCGTCTCCCGCAAGGCCTGGGGCTACGACGCCGACCAGCGCCCCTCCACCCACCCAGTCGCCCCCGAGGCCGTCGACGACACCGCCGCCGCCCTCGTCAACTTCGACGGCATCTCCTACGCCAAGGGCGCCTCCGCCCTGCGCCAACTCGTCGCCTGGCTCGGCGAGAAGGACTTCCTGGCCGGCATCAACACCCACTTCGCCCGGCACAGGTTCGGCAACGCCACCCTCGCCGACTTCATCGACTCCCTCGCCGCCGCCACCGAACGCGACGTCCACGCCTGGGCCGACGCCTGGCTGCGCACCACCGGCGTCGACACCCTCACCCCACGCCTCACCAACGGCGACGCCGGCGCCTGCAACCTCACCGTCCGCCACGACGGCAGCCGCCCCCACCGCGTCGCCGTGGGCCTCTACGACCACGACGTCACCGGCGACGGCGCCCTCACCCTCCGCGAGCGCCTCCACGTCGACGTCCCCCAGGACGCCCCGGAGCCCATCGGCAAGCGGCCCGCCCTGCTCCTCGTCAACGACGGCGACCTGACCTACGCCAAGGTCCGCTTCGACCCCGAGTCCTTCAAAACCGTCCGTGCCGCCCTCTCCGGCCTCCCCGACCCGCTCACCCGCGCGGTCGTCTGGAACGCCCTGCGCGACGCCGTACGCGACGGCCAACTCCCGCCCGCGGACTACCTGGAGACCGTCCGCACCCACCTCCCGCGCGAAACCGACCTCGCCCTCGTCCAGGGCGTCCTCACCTTCGCGTCGACCGTCGTCGCCGACCGCTACCTGTCCCCGCAGGAACGCCCCGCCGCCCTCGCCGCCCTCGCCTCCCTGTGCCGCGACCTCATCCGCCGCACCGAGGACGGCGACCACCCCGGCCTGCGCCTCATCGCCGTACGCCACTTCATCGACGTCGCCGCCCACCCCGACACCATCGCCGCCTGGCTCGCCGACGGCACGGTCTCCGGCGGCCCCGAACTCGACCCCGAACTGCGCTGGCGCGTCCTGGCCCGGCTCGCGGTCCTCGGCGCCACCGACGAGGCGGAGATCGACGCGGAACTGGCCCGCGACCCCAGCGCCTCCGGCCAGGAAGGAGCGGCCCGCTGCCGTGCCGCCCTGCCCGACCCCGAGGCCAAACTCCGGGCCTGGGAACAGATGTTCAACTCGGACGAGCTCTCCAACTACCTGTTCGTGGCCACCGCCCAGGGCTTCTGGCAGCCCGAACAGACCGACCTCACCGAGGAGTACGTCAAGCGGTACTGGACCGACGCGGTCGCCGTCGCCACCCGCCGGGGCCCCGCCATGGCCGACGCCGCCGGCCGCTGGGCCTTCCCGGCCCACGCCGTCAGCCCCGACACCCTCCGCCTCGGCGAGGAGTGCCTGCGCGACGCCGCCCCGATACCGGGACTGCGCCGCAAACTCGTCGACCAGCTCGACGACCTGGGACGCGCACTGCGCGTACGGGAAGGGACGCGGGAGCAGGCGTAACACCCACACCGTCCGGAACGGGTACGGGCAACGGGCACGCGTAAGGGCGCACGTGTGGGGCCCAGGGACACCCCCTGCCCCACACACCCTCCCCAAGGCAACCCCCGTACCTCCTTTCGGGTTCCGATCGTTGGTCTTCCCGGGCGCGTCGCCCCAGCCCCGTCCAAGCTGGAACTCCCCAGCCACGCGCCCCGGGAGGACCACCATGCGCACGCCGCCCCTCGCCTCAGGCGCCGAAGGCCCCGACGCCCTGCGGCCGTTGCTCGACACGGTCCTCGGCGCCCTCACGGACGGCGGACACGCGCGCGGCGGCCCCCTCCCCGCCGGCGGACCCGGAACCGTCGCCCAGCGGATCCGCGCCGCCGTCGGGGACGTACTGCCCGACAAGGGCGACGACAACGCCCTCTACGACCTCGTCCGCGCCCTCGCCGAAGGCGCCGCCGACCCCGCCCACCCCCACTGCGCCGCCCACCTGCACTGCCCGCCCCTCGCCGTGGCCACCGCCGCCGACCTGGCCGCCAGTGCCCTCAACCCGTCCCTCGACTCCTGGGACCAGGCCCCGGCCGCCTCCGAACTGGAAACCCTCGTCGCGCGCGCCCTCGCCGCCGAGACCGGCGCCGCCGACGCCCTCGTCACCACCGGCGGCACCGAGTCCAACCAACTCGCCCTGCTCCTCGCCCGCGAGGCACACCCCGGCGTCCGCCTCGTCCACGGCGCCAACGCCCACCACTCCCTGCCCCGCGCCGCCTGGCTCCTCGGCCTCCCCGAACCCGTCACCGTCCCCGCCCCGGCCGGAACCCTCGACCCCGCCGCCCTCGACGAAGCCCTCACCGAGCTGTCGGGCCCCCGCGGCTCACTCCTCGTCGCCGCCACCGCCGGAACCACCGACGCCGGACTCATCGACCCGCTGCCCCAGATCGCCGCCCTCTGCGCCGCCCACGGCGCCCGGCTCCACGTCGACGCCGCCTACGGCGGCGGCCTCCTCTTCAGCGCGCGCCACCGCACCAGGCTCGCCGGCCTCGAACACGCCGACACCGTCACCCTCGACCTGCACAAACTCGGCTGGCAACCCGTCGCCGCAGGCCTCCTCACCGTCAAAAACCCGGACGACCTCACCGCACTCGCCCAACACGCCGACTACCTCAACGCCGACGACGACACCGAAGCAGGCCTCCCCGACCTCCTCGGCCGCTCCCTGCGCACCACCCGACGACCCGACATCCTCAAGATCGCCGTCACCCTCAAAACCCTCGGCCGCGACGGACTCGGCGCCCTCGTCGACCAGGTCTGCGCCCACGCCCACGAGTTCGCCCGCCTCGTCCGGACCCACCCCGGCTTCGAGCTCCACGACCCGCCCACCATCAGCACCGTGCTCTTCCGGCCCGCCGGAGCGTCCGACGACGCCGTCGCCGCCGTACGCCGAAAACTCCTCCACGACGGACACGCCGTCCTCGGCCGCGCCCACCTCGACGGCCGCCTCTGGCTCAAGGTCACCCTCCTCAACCCCCACACCCGGCCGGACGACCTGGCCGCACTCCTGAAGCTGGTGGAAGGAAACACCTCCCGATGACACCCCCCACACCCCCCACACCCCCCACACCCCCCACACCCCCCACACCCTCCACGCCCGACGACAACCCGGCCGCCACCCCCACCCCGGCTCCCAGCCCCGACGCCCCCCACGACCTCGTCGGCATCGGCATCGGCCCCTGCAACCTCTCCCTCGCCGCGCTCGCCCACCGGCTCCCCGGCCTCGACACCGTCTTCTACGAACAACACCCCCGCTTCGACTGGCACCCCGGACTCCTCATCGACGGCGCCACCGTCCAAGTCCCCTTCCTCGCCGACCTGGTGACCCTCGCCGACCCCACCAGCCCCTGGTCCTTCCTCAGCTACCTCAAGAGCCGCGACCGGCTCTTCCCGTTCTACTTCGCCGAGCGCTTCCACATCCAGCGCGCCGAATACGACGCCTACTGCCGCTGGGTCAGCGAGAACCTGCCCCGACTGCACTTCGGACACCAGGTCGACGCCGTCCGCTGGAACCCCGAACGAGACGTGTTCGAAGTCGACTTCACCCAGCTCGACGCCGACGGAGAAGCCGAGGCCCTCGGCCGGACGTACACGAAGAACGTCGTCCTCGGCATCGGCAGCGAGCCCTACATCCCCGAACCCCTCAAACCCCTCGTCGAAGCCCCCACCGTGCCCGTCCTGCACGCAGCCGACTACCTCGCCCACCGCGACCGGCTCCTCACCGCCGAACACGTCACCGTCATCGGATCGGGACAGACCGGCGCCGAGATCTTCCTCGACCTCCTCCGCCACCGCCCCGCCGGACGCGAGAAGATCCACTGGCTGGGACGCACCGAGGCCTTCGCGCCCATGGAGTACTCCAAACTCGGCCTCGAACACTTCACCCCCGACCACACCCACTACTTCCACGCCCTCACCGAACCCGTACGCGACCGCCTCGTCGCCGCCCAGTGGCAACTCCACAAGGGCATCGGCGCCGACACCATCGCCGCCATCCACGACGAGCTCTACCGCCGCACCCTCCACGGTGGCTGGCCCGAAGCCGTCCTCACCCCCGGCGTCCACGTCCGCACCGCCGGCCGCGTCGCCGCCACCAAGGTCGAACTCCACCTCGAACACACCCAGCAGGGCACCCGCTCCCGCCTCACCACCGACGCCGTCGTCCTCGCCACCGGCTACCGCGACCGCCCCCTCGACCGCGTCCTCGCCGGACTCGACCCCTACCTCCGCCGCGACAACGCCCAACGCCCCCGCATCGACGAACAGTTCGGACTCGTCCTGGACCCCGCCATCACCGGCTCCGGCAGCCACGTCTACGTCCAGAACGCCGAACTCCACACCCACGGCGTCGGCACCCCCGACCTCGGACTCGTCGCCTGGCGCAGCGCCGTCATCCTCAACTCCCTCACCGGCGACGCCCCATACCCCCAGCCGGCCAGAACCGCCTTCACCACCTTCGGCCTCGAACCACCACTGCCCCAGGTCCCGACCCCCCGGCAGAGCCAGGAACGAGAAAAGGGCCAGCACCATGTGCTGACCCCCCTCGTGGAAGGAATCTAGGGAATCCGGGGCAACCCGCCGCCCACCGGAGACCTCCTACCGGAAACCGCCGACTAGAACACCGGCGTACCGTCGCGCGTCAACTTCCAGTCCACCGAAGCGAACTCCTTCGGATCCAGCACACCCTTCGCCGTCACCCACTCGGAGATCCGCGTACGGATCTCCGTCGACTCCGACCACAACTCCTGCGCCGCCGCCACATGCGGGAACGCCCCACCACCGTTGGCACGGTAGTTGTTCACCGCGAACACGAACTGCTGCGCGTCGTCCAGCGCGACACCGTTGTAGGCCAGGTTCCTGATCCGCGAACCGGCCGCCTGCGCGATGTCGATGTCATAGGTCAGCCCCGACACGTAGTCGTAGTTGTAGTCCGGCCGCCCACCCGCGTTCGTCAGCTTCTCCACGTCGACCGCCGCGCCCGCCGCCGTCTGCACGAAGTACTGCGCCGAGTACTCCAGGTACGCCCGCACCTGCGCGCCCGTCAGCAACTTCGCGACCAGCGTGTTGTCGTACACGTACAGACTCGACAGATCCCGGATCGTCACCTCGCCGGCCGGGATCGCCGACGTCCGCGAGAACGGCGACGCCTGCGCGATCACCGGCAGCGACGCATACGACGTCCCCACCAGCGCCGCCCTCACGACGTCCTCCTGGACCTTCGTGATCAGGTCGATGATCGGAGCGTCCTTGTAACGCGCCTCCACCGTCGTCAACGTGGCCGTCGCCGTACCGACCACCTGGTTGACGTACGCCACGACGACGTCGTGCTCGTCCTTCAGCAGCTTCGTGATCTTCGGGTCGTCCGCGACCGTCTTCGAGTCACGCACGGTCGCCGAGACCGACTCGACAGCCCACTTGCCCTTCTCGAAGACCAGCTCGACGTCGAACAGCGACAACCGCTCCGCATACGCCAGCGGCTCCGACAGCACCACCGTCTTGCCGGTCGCCGTGTTCGTGACCTTCAGCTCGGCGATCTCCGTGTGCGCGTGCCCGACCAGAATCGCGTCGATACCCGGCACCTGCTGCGCCACCAGCGCCGCCGAGTTCTCGACGTACGGCAGCTGGTCACCGTACGAAGAAGTCCCCGACGACCCCGAGTGCGCCGACACGACCACCACGTCCGCGCCCATCGAGCGCAGCTTCGGCACCCACTTCGCCGCCTGCTCCTCCAGACCCGGGAACGTCAGCTTCCCCTGCACATACGCCTTGTCCCAGATCGCGATACCCGGGTTCGTCAGCCCCAGCACAGCCACCTTGACCGGCGGCGCGCCCTTCACCTGGAACGTCTTCATGAAGTACGGAGGGAAGGCGGGCTTCAGCGTCTTCGCGTCCAGCGCGTTCGCCCCCAGCAGCGGGAAACGGCACTGCGACTCGAACTTGCGCAGCGTCTCGATGCCGTAGTTGAACTCGTGGTTGCCGAGCGCCACAGCGTCGTACCCGATGGCGTTCATCGCCTGCGCCATCGGGTGCACCGGACCACCCTTGGCGGTGATCGGGTCGACCTTCGCGTAGTAGTACGTCAGCGGAGTGCCCTGAATCGTGTCACCCGCGTCGAGCAGCAGCGTGTTGCAACGCCCCTTCTCCTTGCGGACCTGCTCCACCAGCGTCGAGATACGGGCCAGCCCCTGCGCGTTGCCCTTCGCGTCGGAGTACTCCGCGTTCTTGAAGTAGTCCCAGTTGAAGATGTGACCGTGCAGGTCGGTCGTGCCCATCACGGTCAGGGAGTACCGCTTCCCGGGCTTCGCGGGCTTCTTCGCCTCCGCGGCCTGCGCCGCCGGAGCCACGACAGCACTGGTCAACGCCGCCCCCGCCCCGGTCACAGCGGACTTCTTCAGGAACTTCCTGCGGTTCAACGGCATGTTTCGGGCTCCTCGGGGAATGGTCAACGACGCGCGTAGATTCTGACCCGCGCATGACCGGCGGCAACAGCCCCCGAAGGTTTCGATCTGGTGACCGGCAGACGCCGCAGCCTCCGGAACACGGTCCGCAACCGCCCTGCGAGTGACAGAGTGGGGCGTATGACCTCCAGCCCGGAGCACCCCACCGCCGTCCCCTACGGCACCCCGGACGCCCCCCGCATCGCCGTCCGCGGCGAAGCCCACCTCGAAGTCGACCCCGAGATCGCCCGTATCGGCATCACGATCGGCGCAAGGGGCACGGACCGCCGCTCGGCACTGGACGACCTGACCCGCCGCAACGCCACCGTCCTGGACCTCGTGAAGACCTACGGCGAAGCAGTTGAACGCCTGGAAACCGGAGCCTTCTCCATCGCCCCGGAACTCACCAAGCACGGCCGCGGCGAACGCGTCCGCGCCTACCACGGACGTGTCCACCTCACCGCCGAACTCACCGACTTCACCGCCCTCGGCGAACTGACCAGCAAACTCGCCGACCTGGACCTCACCGGGGTCGACGGCCCCTGGTGGGCCCTGCGCCCCGACTCCCCGGCCCACCGCGACGCCCGCCGACAGGCGGTACGGGAGGCGGTGCAACGGGCCCGCGAGTACGCGGAAGCCCTGGGCACCTCGCTGGCGGCCCTGGTGGAGCTGGCGGACGTGGGCGCCGAGGCCGCACAGCCCATGGGGTACGAGGGCCGGACCCGCTCCCTGAACCGCGCGTCCTTCGCCGGCGCCGAGGTCGCGGACGAGGCGGCACCACTCGACCTGGAACCGCAGCGGCAACGGGTCTACGCACAGGTGAACGCCCGCTTCACGATGGTGCCGCCACAGCTGTGAAAAGGGCGGCGAACAGGCCCGTGAACAGGACTGTGAACAGGCCACTGAAATGCTCATCGGAGCAACCCCGCGCGCAATTCAACAGTTGTCAATAACCCTTCACGCAAAGGTTGTTGAGTAGTCATGCAGGGCCAATTCGCTACCCACCGGTAAGGCCTACGCTCGAAGTATGCGTCGAGCAAAGATCGTCTGTACCCTGGGCCCCGCCACCGACTCGTACGACCAGATCAAAGCACTGGTCGATGCCGGAATGGACGTAGCCCGCTTCAACCTCAGCCACGGCAGCTACGCCGAACACGAGGTGCGTTACCAGCACGTCCGCAAGGCCGCCGACGAAACCGGCCGCAGCATCGGCCTCCTCGCCGACCTTCAAGGCCCGAAGATCCGACTCGGCCGCTTCGCCGAAGGCCCCGTACTCCTCGAACGCGGCGACACCTTCACCATCACCGTCGAGGAAGGCGTCGAAGGCGACCAGCAGACCTGCGGAACCACCTACGCGGGTCTCGCCACCGACGTCACCCCCGGCGAACGCATCCTCGTCGACGACGGCAAGGTCTGCCTCGAAGTCACCGCCGTCGACGGACCCCGCGTCCACACCACGGTCGTCGAAGGCGGAGTGATCTCCGACCACAAGGGCCTCAACCTCCCCGGCGTGGCGGTGTCGGTCCCCGCCCTCTCCGACAAGGACGAGGCGGACCTGCGCTGGGCGCTGCGCACCGGCTTCGACGTCATCGCACTGTCCTTCGTACGCAGCGGACGCGACATCGAGGACGTCCACCGCATCATGGACGAGGAGCACCGCCGCGTCCCGGTCATCGCCAAGGTCGAGAAGCCGCAGGCGGTCGAAGCGATCGACGACATCGTCGCCGCCTTCGACGGCATCATGGTCGCCCGCGGCGACCTCGGCGTCGAAATGCCCCTGGAGCAGGTCCCCATCGTCCAGAAGCGCGCGATCAAGCTGGCGAAGCGCAACGCCAAGCCGGTCATCGTCGCCACGCAGATGCTGGACTCGATGATCGAGAACTCCCGCCCGACCAGGGCCGAGGCGTCGGACGTCGCGAACGCGGTCATCGACGGCACCGACGCGGTGATGCTGTCCGGCGAGACGAGTGTGGGCAAGTACGCCGTCGAGACGGTCCGTACGATGGCGAAGATCGTGGAAGCGGCCGAGGAGGACATCCTGGCCAAGGGCCTCCCGCCACTGACGGAACGCAACAAGCCCCGCACCCAGGGCGGCGCGGTGGCCCGCGCGGCGGCCGAGATGGGCGACTTCCTCGGCGCGAAGTTCCTCGTGGCGTTCACCCAGAGCGGCGACACGGTGAAGCGGCTGTCCCGGTACAGGTCCCCGATCCCGCTCCTGGCCTTCACCCCGGACCCGGCGACGCGGTCCCAGCTGACGCTGACGTGGGGCGTGGAGACGTTCCTGGGCCCGCACGTCGACTCCACGGACGCGATGGTCGACCAGGTGGACGAACTGCTCCTGAAGTACGGCCGCTGCCGGAAGGGCGACGTGGTGGTGATCACGGCAGGCTCCCCGCCCGGCGTCTCCGGCTCCACCAACCTGGTCCGGGTCCACCACATCGGCGAGGACGACAGCCCCAAGTAGACGTCGAGCGAAGGGCCCCTAGAAACCGCCGGGTGGAGGGGCCCTTTTCGGTTCAGTGCTTGGGGCCCACGTGGGTGTCCATGAGGGCTACGGAGGCTTTGCGGGCTACGGAGATGTTCTTGGCGTTCGGCCGTCTCCAATCGACTCCGACCTTGTCGAGGGTGTCGGTGTAGAGCCGCCTGATGTCGGACGAGAGGTTCGTGAAGAAGTAGCGCGGATATTCGTAGCGCTTGCGTTCACCGGCGATGACCTTCTCGGTCCAGTTGGTGATTCGGCAGCCGTCGGAGTGGACGAGTCCCCGGATGAACTCCCACGGATGCGCGTCGACGATCGTCTGCTGCCAGTCGTCGAGAACGATCCGGCGCTCATGCTTCTTGCCAGGCCCGTGCTGAGGGAACAAGCAGGGCCAGTGGGCGCTGTAGCCGACCACGGAAACGCAGCCCTGGGCTTGCACTCGATACGTACGTTTTCCCGGGTTGAGTGTCTGTACGGCCGCCTCGCACGCGTCGATCAGACCGGGCCACGCGTCCGCGCACGCGATGCGCAAGTAGTGCCCCGAACGCGGATGGGGGCTGATGCACCCGTCACCGAGATACAGGCCGAGGAGGTAGGAATAGGCGGCTGTGTCCTCGGGATGGCTCGGGACGGGCCGGCATCGGACGCACGGGCTCACCCGCATACGCGGTAACGGGTCGATGCGCGTCTGCCAGGAGCGGATCGCGGCCCGGGATATCCCCGTCTCTTTGCTGACGGAGTTCAGACTGCGTCCCTGACCCACCAGCACCAGGGCTCGCTCACGAGTGCCAATGTCGTACATGTGGACACACTGAGCGTTTGGCCGCGTCGACACGCAGCAAAAAGCGGATGTTCACTAGAATGAGAACATCCGCTTTCTCTAGCCTGCCTTGCAATCCAAGGAAAAGTGCCCCGAGTCGGATTCGAACCGACGCTGGATGGGTTTTGAATCCATGGCCTCTACCGCTGGGCTACCGGGGCCCCTTCGAAACGAAGGTCAGCGGTCACCCGCCGTGACACCACCATACCGCAGCTGGGTACGCTCTTGTCAGCAGCACCCCTGCCCTGATCAAGGAGCCCCCGTGACCGCCCCCGAGTCGCCCCAGCCCGCAGACGCGCCCGACGACGACAAGTCGCACGTGCCTCCGCTGACGACCCGTGTCGTCATTGCCGAGGACGAGGCGCTCATTCGGCTGGATCTCAAGGAAATGCTCGAAGAAGAGGGCTACTCCGTCGTCGGCGAGGCCGGTGACGGGGAGGAGGCCGTGGAGCTTGCCCGTAAGCACCGGCCCGACCTCGTGATCCTCGATGTGAAGATGCCGAAGCTCGACGGCATCTCGGCGGCCGAGAAGATCGCCGAGGAGTCCATCGCGCCGGTGCTGATGCTGACCGCCTTCTCGCAGCGCGACCTCGTCGAGCGGGCCCGGGACGCCGGTGCCATGGCGTACCTCGTGAAGCCGTTCAGCAAGAGCGACGTCGTGCCGGCGATCGAGATGGCGGTGTCGCGGTTCAACGAGCTGCGCACGCTGGAGAAGGAGATCGCGGATCTCACCCTGAGGCTGGAGACCCGCAAGCTCGTCGACCGCGCGAAGTCGGTCCTGCAGACGGAGTACGGCCTGTCCGAGCCCGCCGCGTTCCGGTGGATCCAGAAGACGTCGATGGACCGGCGCATGTCCATGCAGCAGGTCGCCGAGGCGGTCATCGCGGACGCCGAGGAGAAGAAGGCCGCCAAGGGCTGACGCGGCCACGTACGGACGTATCGACGTACCGGTACGAGGAGGGCCCGCACCCCGGCCGGGGTGCGGGCCCTCCTCGTACGTGCCGTCGAAGGACTCAGTCCTCGCCGAGGTACGCCTTGCGTACGGACTCGTCGTGGATGAGGTCCTGGCCGGTGCCGGAGAGGACGATGTTGCCGACCTCCATGACGTGACCCTGGTCGGCCAACGACAGTGCCGCCTGGGCGTTCTGCTCGACCAGCAGGATCGTCGTGCCCGTCGACTTCAGCTCGGCGATCGTCGCCATGATCTTCTGCATCATGATCGGGGAGAGGCCCATGGAGGGCTCGTCGAGCATGAGCAGTTTGGGCTGGGACATCAAGGCGCGGCCCATGGCGAGCATCTGCTGTTCGCCGCCGGAGAGGGTTCCCGCGGCCTGCTTCCTGCGCTCCCCGAGGATGGGGAAGAGGTCGTAGGCGCGCTTGATGTCCTTCTCGATGCCTTCCTTGTCCTTGCGGAGGAAGGCGCCGAGATGGAGGTTCTCGGCGATGGTGAGGCGGGGGAAGATGTGCCGGCCCTCGGGGGAGTGGGCGAGTCCGAGGGCGACGATCTTGTGTGCGGGGACTCCGGTGAGGGGTTTGCCGTCGAAGAGGATCTTGCCCGAGGTGGGCTTGAGCAGCCCGGACAGTGTGCGCAGGGTGGTGGTCTTGCCGGCGCCGTTGGTGCCGATCAGGGTGACGACCTGGCCGGCTTCGACGCTGAAGGAGATGCCCTTGACGGCTTCGATCTTGCCGTAGGCCACCCTGAGGTCTTCGACCTCCAGCAGTGCGGTCACTGGGTCTCTCCCTTGGTGATGCCGGCGGTGCTCTCCGCGTCGGCGGCGGCCTCGGCGGCTGCCACCTCCGCGGCCTCTGCTTCTCCGGGGGCGCCTTCGAAGGGTTCGCCGAGGTAGGCGGCGATGACGCGTTCGTCGGCCTGGACGACCTCGGACGTGCCTTCGACGAGTTTCTCGCCCTGGACGAGGACGGCGACGCGGTCGCAGAGGTTGAAGATGAAGCGCATGTCGTGCTCGATGACGAGGACGGCGATGCCCATGTCGCGGATCGCGAAGACGAGCTCTTCGGTGGCCCGCGTTTCCTGGGGGTTCATGCCGGCGGTCGGTTCGTCGAGCAGGAGCAGGCCGGGTTCGCTGGCCAGTGCCCGGGCGATTTCGAGCTTGCGCTGTTCGCCGTAGGGCAGGTTGCGGGCGAGGTGGTCGTGCTTGTGGGCGAGGCCGATGAACTCGAGGAGTTCCATGGAGCGTTCGGCGCTGGCCTTTTCGGCCTTGCGGAAGCCGGGGCCGCGCAGGAGGGCGGACCAGAGGCCTTCCTTGGTGCGGGTGTGGCGGCCGACGAGCACGTTTTCCAGGACGGTCATGTTCGCGAAGAGGCGGATGTTCTGGAAGGTGCGTGCGATGCCCGCCTGCGTCACCAGGTGGGGTTTGGGCGGGAGGACCGTTCCCTTGTAGGCGACGGTGCCCTCGGTGGGGACGTAGAGGCCGGTGAGGCAGTTGAAGAAGGTGGTCTTGCCGGCGCCGTTGGGGCCGATGAGGCCGACGATCTCGCCGCTGTTGACGGTGAAGTCGACGGAGCGTACGGCGGTCAGGCCGCCGAAGCGCATGGTGACGCCCTGGGCCTGGAGGACCGGGGTGGTGGTTGCGGTGGTCATGCGGTCACGCCCCTGCCTTTGTGACGCCGATGGTGCTGTCGGGCAGGCTCGGTGTGTCGGGCACGTCGAGTTGGCCGGTTTCGTGGAATTCGAGCTGGCGGCGCCGGTTGGCGATGAGTCCTTCGGGGCGGAAGCGCATGAGGAGGATGAGCGCGATACCGAAGGCCAGGAGCTCGTATTCCTTGAGGAAGGTGAGCTTTTCGGGGATGAGGTAGAGCAGGGAGGCGCCGACGATGGGGCCGCTCACGGTTCCCATGCCGCCGAGGACGACGGCGGCGAGGAGGAACGCGGAGTTGGGCGGTGAGGAGCCGGCGAACTGGTACGGCGTCGGTACGACGCTGTAGGTGACGTGGGCGCTGACGGTGCCGGCGAGACCGGCCAGTGAGGCGCCGAGTGCGAACGCGATGAGCTTGACGCGGAAGCCGTTGATGCCCATGGCGACGGCGGCGGTCTCGTCCTCGCGGATGGCGATCCAGGAGCGGCCGATGCGGGAGTCGGCGGCCCGGGTGAAGACGAGGACCACGATCGCGGTGACGAGGAGCATCAGGAAGAAGTAGTTGGCGAACCGGCCGAGGGTGAATCCCGCGATTTCGTGCGGGCTCCCGAAGTTGAACCCGAACATTTCGAGGTCGGGGATGGCCGGGATGCCGTCGGGCCCGTTGGTGATGTCGGGTCCGGAGGAGCCGTCGAGGTTGTTGACGGCGATGCGGAAGATCTCACCGAAGCCGATGGTGACGATGGCGAGGTAGTCGCCGCGCAGCCGCAGGGTGGGGGCGCCGATGAGGACGCCGAAGACGAGTGAGGCGCCCATGCCGACGAGGGCGGCGGCCCAGAAGGGGAGTTGGGTGCCGGAGAAGCGGGAGTACTCGGAGCCGGAGACGAGGGCCGCGGCGTAGGCGCCGACGCCGAGGAAGGCGACGTAGCCGAGGTCGAGGAGTCCGGTGAGGCCGACGACGATGTTGAGGCCGAGGGCGACGGTTCCGAAGATGAGGATGTTGACGCCGAGGTTGGCGTTGTGGTCGTCGTTCTGGGTGAACGGGAAGATCACCGCGGCGGCGAACGCCATGGCGGTGGCGAAGCCCTTGTGGTGGGCGCACAGGGCGGAGAACCGGTCGAGTTGTCCGGCGTGGATGAGCGCCCAGGTGGCGAGGACGACGAGGAGGAAGAACCCGATGAAGGTCTCGCTCTCCTCGTCGTCGACGCCGATGCCGTAGGTGAAGGTGATGAGGGCGAGGGTGACGCCGAGGGTGATGACCAGGTGTTCGGCCCAGGCGGAGAGCTTGCTCTTGGGCGCGGGCTGGTCGGGCTTGGTGAGGTAGGCCTTGACCGTGTCGCCGGGGCGGGGCAGGGCCAGGGCGCCGATCACCGGGAGCGCCGAGGCGATCATGGCCACGTAGGCGCCGGGGTCGAGGTTGACGACTCCGCCGAGGTTCACCGCGATGGCGATGGCGGTGTACCAGCAGACGGCGAAGCCGGAGAGTGCGATGAGGAGGTACGGGGAGGTGGCGCCGGCGGGGTTGATCCAGCGCAGGCCGCGTACGTCCCACAGGGTGAGCGAGAAGAGCAGGGTGAGTGCTCCGGCGACGAGTGCGAGGACCTGGAGTCCGGCGGGGTAGCCGTAGACGGTGAGGTCGCCGGGGAATTCGGAGGTCCAGGTCCAGGACAGGAAGGTGCTGACGATGGTGGCGATGCCGCCGCCGGCGAGGAGGAGCCGGGCGGCGGGTCGGGGCAGCGGGATGAGCGGGGCGTTGGTCATGGTGATCACGCCCTGTCCGCTACGCGTTCGCCGAGCAGGCCTTGTGGCCGTAGCAGCAGGACCAGGATGAGGAGCACGAAGGCCCAGACGGAGGCCCAGCCCTGGCCGCCGAGTTGCTGCATGCCGGGGATTTCGGAGACGTAGGCGGTGGCCATGGCTTCGGCGAGGCCGAGGACGACGCCGCCGAGCATGGCGCCGTATACGTTTCCGATGCCGCCGAGTACGGCGGCGGTGAAGGCGTGCAGGCCGGCCTGGAAGCCCATGTCGTACTGGACGGAGCCGTATTTGAGGCCGAAGGCGACGCCTGCGATGCCGGCGAAGAGGCCGCCGATGGCGAACGCGGTCGCGATCATGCGGTTGGTGTCGATGCCCATGAGCTGCGCGGTGTCGGGGTCCTGGGCGGTGGCCTGCATGGCGCGTCCGGTGCGGGAGAGCCGGACGAAGAAGGCCAGGGCCGCCATACAGAGGGGGGCGATGACGATGAGGAAGAGGTCGCCGCTCTGGATGCGGATGTCACCGAGGTGGTAGGGGCCGATCGGCAGCTGGGGGAAGACGCGGGCGGACTTGGCGTTGGGGAACCAGTTGAAGACCGCCTGCTGCAGGGCGAGCGAGAGCCCGATGGCGGTGATGAGGGGGGCCAGGATGGGTGCGCCGCGCAGTGGGCGATAGGCGAACCGTTCGGCTCCTACGGCGATGAGGGTGGAGACGAGCGCGCCGCCGAGGATCATGAGGGGGAGCGCGACCCACATGGATGTGCCGGCGGGCAGGGTCAGGTAGACCGTGAGTGCGCCGAAACCGCCGGTCATGAAAATCTCGCCGTGGGCGAAGTTGATGAGCTGGACGATGCCGTACACCATCGTGTAACCGACGGCGATCAGCCCGTACATCGAGCCGAGGAACAGCCCGTTGGCCAGCTGCTGCGGCAGCGTGTTCACCGCGTGGCCTCCATGGGTGGGAGTGGTACTGGAATGTGGACGGGCCGCGCGGTGGAGTGGTGACGGCCGCGCGGCCCAGGGGTTGCGCCAGTGCTCGTGTCCGGTGTCAGGAGGGGTTGTAGGTTCCGCTCTTGACGGGGTCCCACTTGCCGTCCTTGACCTGGTACACGGTGAGCTGCTTGTTGGTGGTGTCGCCGAACTCGTCGAAGGAGACCTTGCCGGAGACGCCGTCGAAGTTGGACTTCTGGACCTCGGCGACGACCTGGGCGCGGGCGTCGTCGGGGACCTTGCCGTCCTTCACGACGTTGCCGATGGCCTTGATGATGGCGGTGGCGGCGTCGTAGGAGTAGCCGCCGTAGGTGCCGTAGTCGCCGGGGTACTTCTTGGCCTTGTAGGTGGCGATGAAGTCCTTGGCGGCGGGCAGGGTGGTGACGGGGACGCCGACGGAGGTGACGAGGTCGCCCTCGGCGGACTTGCCGGCGGTCGTGATGTAGGTGTCGGAGAACATGCCGTCACCGCCGAAGAGCGGGATGTTGGCGCCGGCGTCCTTGAGCTGCTTGGTGAGGATCTGGGACTCGTCGTACTGCCCGCCGTAGTAGAGCAGGTCGGCGCCGGAGTTCTTGATCTTCGTGACGAGGGTGGCGAAGTCCTTGTCGCCGGTGTTGACGTGGTCGGTGCCGGCGACCTTGCCGCCCAGGGTCTTGAAGCCGGCGGTGAAGAGCTTGGCCAGGCCGGCGCCGTAGGTCTGCTTGTCGTCGACGACGTACACGTTGCGCTTCTTGAGCGTGGTGTACGCGTAGTCGGCGGCGAAGCCGCCCTGGAGGGCGTCGGTGGTGGCGGTGCGGAAGTACGTCTTGTACGGGCGCGCCTTGCTGGTCTGCCAGTTCTTGCCCTGGGTGAGCTCGGGGGCGGTGTTGGAGGGGGAGATCTCCACGAGGTTGGCGGCGGCGAACACCTGCTGCATGGAGGTGGCCACGCCGGAGTTCAGGGGGCCCACGACGCCCAGGACGTCCTTGTCGGCGACAAGGGAGGTGGCGTTCTGCTGGCCGTTGGCGGGGACCGCCTTGTCGTCCAGTGCCTTGACTTTGAACTTGACGCCGGGAACGAGGTTGTTCTTGTTGGCGTCGTCGACGGCGATCTGTACGCCGTACTGGATGCCCAGGCCTGTGGCTGAGTTCGCGCCGGTCAGCGGGGCGTCGACGCCGATCACGACGGTTGTCGTGTCGTCGCCTCCCGCGTTGTTGTCGTCGCGCGATCCGCAGGCGGTGAGCGCGAGTGCTCCAGTGGTGATGAAGGAGGTGAGGATCACCAGAGAACGCTGTCGCACGATCAGTCCTTTCCGCGGGCGGGTCGTCCGCTGTAGGACGGTGTGGACCCGCGCTGGTACCGAACCCCCGGGTGGAACGGTGACTGGCGGTGACTCTAGGCCTGCATCTGGGCGGGGTCACCTGAGACCCCCCGCTTGTGATGTTCTTGTTATGGCATGAAGGAACTCATCGTGCCGAAGCGGGGGTTTTCCAGTTGGCCTGAAACCCATTCTTCCGGCGTCCACAGTGTGAGAACGCGCACTTCCGGTTGGGGGTCGTCGTGCCGGCTGCGGGCGGGTCGCCGGGGGCGTGCGGATCGGTCGTAGAAGATCGTGGAGCTGGTCTGTGGTATGCGGCGATGCCTGCGGCGCGCAGTGGATCTCCCTTTACGAGCATGTTACGCAGCGTTACGTCCGGTGGGCGATCCGAGGTATTGCGGAGTCTTTCGCCCGGAGAATCACGCTCGGTGCAGTATGTGGAATCTGTCATTCAGTATTCACGCCGAGGGTGCGTGTGGTGATGGATATTTTTTACATTCCCGTAACATGCTCACAGGTGTGAGCGGGTTGGCCCCGGTACAAGAATTCGTTCGTCGAACGTGCTGACTCATGTGTCGCGAGTTCGATCGCCACAACGGGGTGGTGGGGGAAATCGGGGGCACGTTGCTTGGTCAACGTTCGTTCTGCAGGCACTCGTTCTTCAGTGTCCGGCAACTCGCTTGGGTTCCTTGTGAGTGCCCTTCGGCGTGCCCTGAAGTGCCGTTCTAGCCCACGGCAGTGACTGTCAGGACAACAGGTAAAGGACTGAGCCGTGAACGATCGCCTTCTGGAACTGATCGGCAATGTCGTCGGGGAGATCAATGAGCGCCGGGACGAGAAGATCCCGACCGACGACCTGCTCAATGTCAGCCTCTACGGGGACTCCGGCGTCTTCGACTCGATGCACCTGGTCAACTTCCTGACGCTGATCGAGGAGGCCATCGAGGACGAGTACGACATCGAGATCTCGCTGACCTCGGAGAAGGCCGTTTCCCGGCGGGTGAGCCCGTTCAGCGGGGTCGGCAGGCTGATCGAGTTCATCGAGGAGGAGATGGAGCTGGCCGGCGCCGAGTCCGGGCAGGGGTCCGCGGCTTGATCGCGGAGTGTGCGGAGCGGGGAGGCGCGTGCGAATGCCGGTGACGGTGCGAAAAGCGGTGGCGGAGGACCTGCACAAGGTTTATCCCCTGCTCAGGGACTCGACTCTCAATTCTTCATGGATTCCTTTTGAGTCACGGAAGCGCATGTTTCAGCCTGTCTGGGGCGGCGACGAGGGCTACTACGGCTATGTCATGGAAGAGGGTGACGAGGTTGTAGGGTTCCTTGGTACGCTCTTTACCGAGCGGGATGTCCGAGGTCGGCGGCATAAATTCTGCGAGATTCACAGCTGGTATGTGAAGGACGATTACCGGAACGAGAGTCTGAAGCTCTTTCTTCCGGTCATGTCCATCCGGAAGGCGACCCTCCTCAATTACACACCCACACAGACTGTCTACGACATCAGCAAGAAGTTCGGCTGGGAGGACCTGGAGACAAAAGTTCTTCAGTTCCTGCCGGTGCCGACGCTGCGCAGTCTGTCCGGTGGCTTCCGCGTCGAGACGCGCAAGCACATGATCGTCCAGCATCTGGACGAAGCGGACCGCAAGGTCTTTCTCGACCACGAGAGCGTCGAGTGCCGCCACTACCTGATCACCAGAAGTGGGAGCACCGAATACCTGTACGTCGTGCTGAAACGACTGCGTCTGCGCCGGTTCGTCCCGTTCGGCAGGATCCTGTACGCCAGCAACAAGTCCATGCTGCTGGACGCCGTCGACCGGCTGCGGACGTACTGGTGTCTGCGGCTGGGGATGGCGTTCGTCGTCATCGACCACGACGAGGTGGCCGATTCGATCGAGCAGGGGCGCAGGCCGTCGTTCACCCGCGTGGTCAAGCGCGGGGTGCCGTCGCAGTACAAGTCCAAGGACCTGAAGGCCGAGGACATCAGGCCGGCGCTGCGCACCCTGCCCCTGCTGATCGGGTACCGGCTGCACTGATCATGATCATTCTGGTGACCGGTACGCGAACCGGTGTGGGCAGGGCCCTGGCCGAACACTTCCTCGCCCAGGGGCACACCGTCGTCGGATGCAGCAGAAAGCCGACGACCATCGACCATCCCGACTACCGCCACCACGAGGTGGATCTCACCGACACAAGAGCGCTGAAGTCCATGTTCCGTGAGACACGGCGGGAGTTCGGCAGGCTGGACGCCCTGGTGAACAACGCCGGCACGTCGAACATGAACCACTTCATGATGACGCCGGAGTCGGTCGCCCGGGACGTCTTCGACCTCAACTTCTTCGCGGTGCTCAACTGCTGCCGGGAGGCGGCGAAGCTGCTCCAGAAGAGCCCTGAGGCGTCGACGGCGATTCTCAACGTCTCGACCGTCGCCGTGCCGTGGGCGCTGGACGGGCAGTTGGTCTACTCCGCGAGCAAGAGCGCGGTGGAACAGCTGACGCGGGTGATGAGCAAGGAGCTGGCCGGGTTCGGCATCCGGGTCAACGGCATCGGCCTGCCGCCGGTGCGGACCGTGCTCACCCGCACGCTTCCCGAGGGGATGGTCGACTCCCTCGTCGCCCGGCAGGCGATCAAACGTATGTGCACGATGGCGGACATCGTCGGACCCGTCGAGTTCCTGATCTCGCAGCGGTCGGGGTTCGTGACCGGCGAGACGCTCTTCCTGGGGGGAGTCAACTGAATGCGCCGTGAACTCATCGGCAAACTGGAGCAGTTCGGGGACCGCACGGCCGTCCTCGACCGCGGCACCCGACACTCGTACGGCGAACTGGTCGCAGAGATCCGGCGGGTGCGGGAGCGGCTCGACGAGCACGGCGTGCGGTCGCACGACGTCGTCGTCCTCAACGCCGACTTCTCGTTCCGGTCGATCGCCGTGCTGCTCGCGCTCTATCTGAACCGGAACATCGTGGTGCCCGTGGTGACTTTCACGGAGAGCACGCTCGCCACGGTCACCGAGTCGTGCCGGCCCCGTCACCTCATACGGGTCGGAGCGGCCGGGGAGGACGCGAAGGACGTCGTCGTCGAGCCCATGACCGGGTCCGAGGACGGCGGCGGCGACGCCTACCGCCCGCTGATCGAGTCCGGGGCGGCCGGGCTGGTGCTGCTGAGCAGCGGCAGCACCGGAGCGCCGAAGGCGATCCTGCACAACCTCGACTCCCTCGTCGAGGAGAAGGTCGGCACGGGCACCCGGGTCGGGGCGAAGCCGCCGCACATCCTCATGTTCCTGCTCTTCGACCACATCGGCGGTGTCAACTCGCTGCTCGGGGTCCTCAGGGTCGGGGGCGCGGCGGTCGTACCCGGCCGTCGCACACCCGACGAGATCTGCGCGCTGATCGAGACGCACGGCATCCGGCTGCTGCCCACCAGTCCCACCTTTCTCAACCTCATCCTCATCGGCGGCTACCAGGAGAAGTTCGACCTCTCCAGCCTGCGGCTGATCACCTACGGCACCGAGCCCATGCCCGAGGAACTGCTGCGGCGCGTGCACGAGGCCTTCCCGCGCGCCCGGCTGCTGCAGACGTTCGGCACCAGCGAGACCGGTATCTCGACGACCACCAGTGAGTCGTCGAGCAGTACCTACTTCAAGATCTCCGACGAGAACGTGCGATACCGCATCGTCGAGGGCGAGTTGCAGCTCAAGAGCAGGACGCAGTTCATGGGGTATCTCAACTACCCCAGTGACTCGCTCACCGAGGACGGCTGGTTCCGCACCGGCGACCTCGTCGAGGAGAACGCGGACGGATACCTCAAGGTCAAGGGCCGCGCCAAGGAGATCATCAACGTGGGCGGCGAGAAGGTTCTCCCGCTGGAGCTGGAGTCGATCCTCCTGGGCAGCCCCCTCATCGACGACTGCGTGGTCTACGGCAGGCCCAACTCCATCACGGGCCAGTCCGTCTGCGTCGATCTGAAGCCGAGCGGACCGCTGAGCCGCGCAGAGGCGCGCAAACACGTGCGGGACTTCCTCGACGGCAAGGTGGAGCAGTTCAAGATCCCCACCAAGGTGCAGGTCGTCGATGAACTCGCCGTCTCCGAACGGTTCAAGAAGAGGAGGATCCTGCCGTGAGGGATCTTGTCGTCATCGGTGCGGGAAAGTTCGCTCTGGAGGTCACCCGGTACATCGATGACGTGAGCGCCGCCGCGCCCGACGGCTACCGCGTCGAGCGGTATCTGTCGGTGGACGGGGAGGCGGTGCACGCACCGGCCGAACTGTGTCTCGCGCTGGAGGACTTCGAGCCGCGGCCGGGCACCCACGTGGTGCTGGCCCTGTCGGATGTCGGCCGGCGACGCAGGGTGATCGACGAGGTCATCGTCAAGCACGGACTGGTGGCGGAGAACATCGTCCACCCGTCCTCGCGGGTCGACGCCGGCGTGCTGCGCGGCAGGGGCAACATCATCGGCCCGGACAACTACGTCGGTGTCAACACGACGTTCGGTGACTTCAACGTCGTCAACTACCGCAGCACTTTCGGCCACCACTCGGGCTTCGGCTCGAACAACTTCGTCGCGCCCAACTTCCACTGCGGCAACAGCGTCGAGGTGGGTGACGACAACTTCTTCGGGCTCAGCTGCACGGTGGCTCCCGAGGTCGTGATCGGCGGCGATTGCCGCTTCCAGGCAGGACTCAACCTCTTCGACAACGCCGCGAGCGGGTTCTCCTACATCGCGCCGAACCGCATCAAGTCCATCAAGTCCCTTGGAGGAGAGCAGTAGTGAAGCGAGCGAAGGTTTCCATCATCGGCGCGGGCCCCGCCGGCTGCGTGGCCGCCCTGACCCTGCAGAAGCTCGGCCACGACGTCGAGGTCTTCGAGCGCGACCACTTCCCCCGCTACCGCATCGGCGAATCCTTTCTTCCCGGGACGCTGTCCATCCTCAACCGGCTCGGTCTCCAGGAGAAGATCGACGCGGCCGGCTTTGTGAAGAAGCCGTCGGCCACCTTCCTGTGGGGACAGGACCAGGCGCCGTGGACGTTCTCGTTCAGCACTCCCAAGACCTCCCCGTGGGTCTTCGACCACGCCATCCAGGTGAAGCGCGAGGAGTTCGACCAGCTTCTCGTCGACGAGGTCCGCGAGCGCGGCATACCCGTGCACGAGGGCACCCCGGTCACCGACGTGGACATCTCCGCCAGCGACTCGGTCACGCTCACCGTGCGCCAGGACGACGCGCCGCGGACGGTGACCAGCGACTTCGTCATCGACGCCGGTGGCGCGAACAGCCCGCTGGCCCGCCAGCTCAAGATCCGGCGCTACGACGAGTTCTACAAGAACTTCGCGATCTGGTCGTACTTCAAGCGCCCCGACCCGTTCGAGGGCGACCTGAAGGGCACCACGTACTCGATCACCTTCGAGGACGGCTGGGTGTGGATGATCCCGCTCAAGGGCGATCTGTACAGCGTCGGCCTGGTCGTCGACCGCTCCAAGGCGGCCGAGGTGAAGGAACTGGGCCCGGACCGCTTCTACCGCGAGACCCTGGCCAAGGCGAAGCGGGCCATGGACATCCTGGACGGCGCCGAGATGACCGACGAGGTCCGCATCGTCCACGACTGGTCCTACGAGTCCGAGCTGTTCTCCCGGGACCGCTTCTTCCTCTGCGGTGACGCGGCCTGCTTCACCGACCCGCTGTTCTCCCAGGGTGTCCATCTCGCCAGCCAGTCCGGCGTCTCGGCCGCTGCCGCGATCGACCGGATCACGCAGCACGAGGACGAACGCGACGACGTACACGCCTGGTACAACCGCACGTACCGCGAAACCTACGAGCAGTACCACGAGTTCCTCGCCTCGTTCTACACCTTCGCCTCCTTCACCGAGCCGGAGTCCGAGTTCTGGGTCAAGCGCCGGATCAGCGAGGCCGACGACGACCGGCTCAGCCGCAAGTCCTGGTTCGACCGGCTGGTGCGGATCGATCAGGCGAGCGACGACTGGTCGGTCGCCGACTTCCGGGACCGTGCCTCCACGATGATCGCCATCGGCCGCCACCAGCGCCAGGAGTTGAGCGACGAGTTCACCGACGACGAGCTCAACGTCGCCAGGGTGCGCTGGATCGGCCAGCTCACCAAGCAGCTCAACCGCATCAAACGGCTGCAGTGGAACGGCGCCGAGGTCCGCCTGAACTCCTACTACAAGGTGGAGTCGACCAGCTTCCGCCTCGAACCCAAGCAGGTGCTCGCCAACGAGAGCGGCCTCGACATGATCAAGTGGCCGCTGGAGGAGTCCCACCGCGAGGTCTTCGAGAACCTGCTGAAGGAGACCGTTCCCTACAAGGACGTCATCCGCCAGCTCGGTGACCTCGGCAGGCAGGAACTCAGCTCGCAGATCATCATCCGCCTGATGGAGGCGGGACTGCTCTCCGGGTTCGACAAGAACGACGAACCCGTGTTCATCCAGGACCGTCTGCGCTTCGACGGCGTGGGCGTCGAGTACGAGGTGTGAGCGTGGAACAGACGACGACCTACGTGTTTCTCGCCGGGATCGGCAACTCCGGTCCCGACCACTGGCAGCGCCAGTGGTACGAGCGGGAGGCCGGGACCAGTGTGTGGGTCGAGCACGACTCCTGGGACAACCCGGCCCGTGACGCCTGGGTCAAGGACCTCGGAGACGCGCTCGCCGCCGTCCCCGGCCCGAAGGTGCTGATCGCGCACAGCCTGGGCTGCACCCTGCTGGGGGAGTGGGCCCGCGAACAGGGCGGTGACAGCGGTGGGGTGACCGCCGCGTTCCTCGTCGCCGTCCCGGACCCGGAGGGAGAGAACTTCCCCACCGAGGCGGAGGGCTTCTCCACCGCCGCGTACGGGGCCCCGCTGCCCTTCCCGGCACTGGTGGTCGCCAGCGAGGACGACCCCTACGGCTCCCTGGAGCATGCCGTCACGGCTGCGGGGCGGCTGGGCTCGCGCCTGGCGAACGTCGGGCACAAGGGGCACATCAACGCCTCGTCCGGGCTGGGTGACTGGGGCGAGGGCTGGAAGCTGTTCCGCGACAGCCTCAGGTGACGGCGGGCGCGGCGACACCAGCATGACGCCGGGTGGCGGGGCCCGCTCCGCCACCCGGCGATACCCACACAGCCCATCGAGCGCCACGGGTGGGCACCAGCGCGCGCACCGCCACCGGCCCGCGGGGGCAGCCAGCAGGGGAGCCACGATGGAACTTGTTCACGCGGAGTCGGTCGACCACGATGCCACGTACGCCTACTGGAAGTCCGACCTGCACCGGCCCGAAGTACTGATCTGGTCCGGCCGACGCAGAGTCGCCGCCGTGCTGGAGGAGCGCAGGCCGGACGGCACGCTCGTGCTCAGCCTGCCCGAGCGGGACCGGCCGGCCGCCGTCCGGCCCGGGGGACGGCTGGCCCTGGCCTTCCGGGCCGATGCCGGACGGCTGCGCAGACGCAGACTCGTCCCGCTGTTCACCACGGACTACACCGTCGACGACCGCGCGGGCCGGGTCGAGGCGCGCTTCCCGGCGGGCCTCGACGCGGAGGGCACCCGGCGACTGCCGGAGCCGGTCTCCGCCCGGCTGGACAGCAGCGCCCTCTTCGGGCGCCCGCTGCAGATCGACATCCTGCGACTCTCCCCGTACCACGGGGAGTTCGTGGCCGACGATCCCGGTCGCTGTCTGGCCCCCGGCATGTCCGTCGTCATCGACTCGTGGCTGCCGTGGCTGGGCGGCTGGCGGCTCACCGCACAGCTGACCGGGTGCCGGGAGGAGGCCGCGGGCGTCCGCTTCTCCTTCCGGATCGTCGACCGGGCATCGGTGCGCGCCAGCGCGGTCGTCCTCGTCGGTACGGATCCGGGCTTCGGGTTCGCCGAACTGCGCGCCGCCGGTGTGCGCCCCGCCCGGGTGGCCCGCTATCTGACGGTGCGGACGGTGGCGGACGACGTCACCCACCGCCAGGCACTCGACGTACGGCTGGTCGGCAACCGGCACTTCGGACGGCTGACCGATGTGCGGGACAGCGTGGAGGTGGCCGATCGCCTCGACGCGCACGCCGTCAGTTTCGTCTGTCTGCTGGGGGAGAAGCCGGTGGGCACGGGCCGGGTGGTGGTCAACACCGGGAACCGTGCCCTGAGCGAGATCGAGACCGAGACGGTCGGACTGCCCGTGCACATCTGGCGCGGCCGGTTCGTCGAGGTCTCCCGGCTGGCGATCGACCCCGAGCACCGGGGCGCGGGCGTCGTGGTCGCGCTCTTCCGGGAGACGGCCCGGCTGGCCTTCAACCTGGACTGCCGCTATCTGGTTCTCGACGCCATCGAGAAGCTCGTACCCGCCTACGAGAAGATCGGCGGCACACGGCTGCCCATCGTCAAGACGCATCCGTACAGCAAGGAAACCGTCCACGTCATGGCCATCGACATGGGCAGGCAACTCGGTGTGCTCGGTCGCCGGTGGCCGTACTGGCAGTACGTGTTCGGGCCCGTGCTGGCCCACCACATGCGGACGTCGTCGCCCCATGTGCTGGCCAGGCTCGTCCAGGGAGTCGGGGTCGTCCCCTTCTGGGTGAAGCGGGCCGTCAGCCGCGTGTTGTGAACCGTTCCGCCTCCGTCCCCGTCCCCCTGCCGTTTCCCGTGAGGACCCTTTCGTGGCCGCTCCATCCAGTCCCTGGCCGGCGCTGACGGCGCTGATCGTCGGCTACTTCATGGTCGTTCTGGACATGACGATCGTGGCCGTCGCCAACCCGGTGATCATGGAAAGCCTGCACGCCGACGTCACGTCACTGGTCTGGGTGACCAGCGCCTATCTGCTGACGTTCGCCGCGCTGCTGCTGCCCGCGGGCCGACTCGGCGACCACTTCGGTCCCAAGCGCGTCTACCTCGCCGGGCTCGCCCTCTTCACCGGCGCGTCACTGTGGTGCGGGCTCTCCCCGACCGTCGGGACGCTCATCGTCGCCCGCGCAGTGCAGGGCGTCGGCGCCGCCCTGGTGACACCGCAGACGATGGCCGTGATCACCCGTACCTTCCCGGCGGAGCGGCGCAGCGCGGCGATGAGCCTGTGGGGCGCCGTCGCCGGACTCGCCAACCTTCTCGGACCGCTCCTGGGCGGGGTTCTGGTGGACCGGGCGGGCTGGGAGTGGATCTTCTACGCCAACGTTCCCGTCGGACTCCTCGGAATCGCCCTGGCCGTGCGCCTCGTGCCCGAACTGCCCGCGCACACGCACAAGTTCGACCTGCCCGGCCTTGTGCTCAGCAGCGTCGGCATGTTCCTGCTGGTTCTCGGCATCCAGGAGGGCGGCAGCCGCGGCTGGGGCGGCTGGATCCCGTGGTCCGTCACTGTCGGGCTCGCACTGCTCGTGGTCTTCGTCGTCCACCAGAAGCGCACGAAGGCCGATCCGCTGCTGCCGTTGGGCATCTTCCGTGACCGCACCTTCGCCGCCGCCTCCATCGCCGTCGCCCTGGCCGCGGCGGCGGTGGCCGCCGTGATGGTGCCGCTCTACCTCTACCTGGAGTCCGTGCGTGCTCTGCCCGGGGCGAAGGCCGGGCTCGTGCTCGCGCCGATGGCCCTGCTCGCCATCGTGTTCGTCCCCCTCATCGCCCTGGTCGGCGACCGTCTTCACCCCAGGGCGGCCCCTGTGGCCGGCCTGGCGCTCTTCGCCGCCACGCTCGCCGGCTTCGCGGTGCTCATGACGCCCGACTCGCCCATCGGTCTCTTCCTGGCCGGGGCGGCGCTCGCCGGCATCGCCAACGCCTGTATCTGGCCCTCCTTGGGGGTGGCCGCCTCCCGAGGTCTGCCGCCCGAGCAGGCCGGTGCCGGTGCGGGCGTGTACAACGCGCTGCGGCAGGTGGGCTCGGTCCTCGGCAGCGCCGCGGTGAGCGCCGTTCTGGCGTCCCGGATGACCGCGCACGGCCTCGACGCCGACCTGGCCGGCGGCTCCGGAACAGACGGCGCCGGCGAGCTCGCACAGACCGTCCGGTCCGCCTTCGGCAGCGCCCTGGCGGAATCCGTCTACCTGCCGGTCGGCCTCCTCGTACTCGGGGCCCTCGCGGCAGGCCTGATCGTCCGTACCGGCCGTTCCGCTCCGCGCCTCCGACCCTCGACCTCCGCGACGGTGAACCGATGACCAGCGAAACCGCAGTCCACTTCTTCACCAGCCTCGCCGTACTGCTGGCGGTGGCCAAACTCTTCGGCGCCCTCGCACGCCGGATACGTCAGCCCGCGGTCGTCGGCGAGATCGTCGCCGGCGTGGCCTGCGGGCCCCTCGTCCTCCCCGACTCCGTACGCGACAAGCTGCTGCCCGCAGACGTGCTCCCCCTGCTCTCGGCGCTCGCCGCTACGGGCCTGGCCCTGTTCATGTTCGTCGTCGGCTACGAACTCGAACACACGCTGCTGCGCGGGCTGAAGGGCACCGCGCTGGGCGTGGCCTGCGGCTCGGTACTGATCCCACTGGCGGCCGGCATCCTCGTCGCCCTGCCGCTGGCCGGCGAGTACGCACCCGACTCGCACACCGGCTTCGTGCTCTTCCTCGGCATCGCCATGTCCGTCACGGCATTCCCCGTACTCGCCCGCGTCCTTGCCGACCGCGGCCTCACCGGCACCCCGCTGGGCGGCGTCGCCCTGGCCGCCGCCGCCTTCGGCGACCTGGTCGCCTGGGTCGCGCTGGCCGGCGTGGTGGCACTCTTCGGCAACGCCGGCCCGTGGCGCATCGGCCTGCTCCCCGTCTACGTCCTGGTCCTCCTGGCCGTCGTACGACCCCTGCTGGGCCGCCTGCTGCGCCGCCGCGCCGACCGCGGGACGCCCCTGGCCGCCCTGTTCCCGGTCCTCGTCGTCGGACTGCTGTTCTCCTGCGCCGCCACCGAATGGATGGGCGTGCACTACATCTTCGGAGCCTTCGCCTTCGGGGCGGTGATGCCCCGGGGCGGCTTCGAGGAACTGCGCGTCCACGTGATCGACGGCGCGGGCCACGTCTGCGCGCTGCTGCTGCCGCTGTACTTCGTCGTCGCCGGATCCAAGGTCGACCTGGACGGCTTCGGCCCGGCCGCCGTGGCGACGCTGCTGCTCCTTCTCGCCGTGGCGGTGCTCAGCAAGGCCGTCGGCGTCTACGGCGGGGCGCGGCTGGCCGGGATGGAGCACACCCTCTCGATGCCCCTCGCCCTGCTGATGAACATGCGGGGGCTCACCGAGATCGTCATCCTCTCCGTCGGCCTCGAACTCCATCTGATCGACGGCACCGTCTATTCGATGATGGTCGTCATGGCCGTGGTGACGACGGCGATGGCCGGGCCCCTGCTGGGCACCAGGCGGTTCGCCGTCGCCGGGGAGAGGGAGACCGGCGAGCAGGGAGCGCACATGCACCGCGAACCGAACCAGGAAGCGACGGAAACCAGCCGATGAGCCTGCGAGACCATGTCGACCAGTACTGCGAGCGTGCCTCCACGGCTTTCTGGGCGGAGCCCGTCAACGCGCTGAGCAACCTCTCCTTCGTCCTCGCCGCCTGGCTGATCTGGCGGATGCTCGCAGCGGACCGGGCCGACGCCGGGCGGAGGCCACCGGTGAGTGTCGGCTTCATGGCCCCGCTGATGCTGAGCATCGGTGTCGGCAGTTTCGCCTTCCACACCATCGGCACCCGCTGGGCCCAGGTCCTCGACGTCGCTCCGATCGCCCTCTTCGTCCTGTGGTACCTGGCGAGCTTCCTGCGCTGGTTCCACGATCTGTCCTGGAGGCGGTGTCTGCTCGGCGTCGCCGCCTTCGTCGCCTTCATCGCGGCCTTCGTCGTCGTGGCCGGACCGTACGTGCCCAACAAGTCCGGCACCTACGTCCCCGTACTGCTGCTGCTCGTCGGCATCGCCGTCGCCCTGGCCCGCTCGAAGGACGCGGCGCTGCGCGCGTACACCGGCGCGTTCGCCGGCGCCGCAGTGGTGTTCGGCGTGGCACTGACCGCGCGGACCGTGGACGAGCGCGTCTGCGGCTCCTTCTCCATGGGCACCCACTTCCTCTGGCACCTCTTCGACGGCCTGCTGCTCCTCATCGTCTCCCGCGCCCTTGTGCACCGCTGGCGCGCCCGGACGGCCCCGACCGGCGCCCCGGGACCGGACACCGCCGGCTCCACCCTGTCCGCCGGCCGGTGACCGGCGCTCCGGCCGGGCGGCTGCGGGACGCCCGGCCGCGCGGGGCGGCGGCCGGAGTGGTGCCGGGACCCGGCACCTGCCATCTGTGGGCGGCACCCGTCGCGTCGCACCGGACGTGGCGGGACCTGCTCACGGCCGACGAGGAAGCGCGGGCCGCCGCCCTGCCGGACGGCCCGGCGCGGGCCACATACGTCACCTCGCGCGGGCTCCAGCGTGGTCTCGGCAGCCACTATCTGCGAACGGCGCCGCAGGACCTGCGCATCGTGCGTACCTGCGCCCACTGCGACACGGGCGCGGAACACGGACGCCCGCGGTTCGCGGGCGCGGAGCCGGCCGGGATCGACTACTCGGTGACCCACACCCGCCACTGGGTGCTGGCCGCCGTGGTGTCCGACGGTCTGATCGGTGTCGACGTCGACACCGTGCCCGGCCCGGACAGCGTCGACCGGCTCGCTCGCAGGGCCCTGACACCAGGGGAACGCGCGGGTCTGGAGGGTCTCGCGCAGGGCGAGCGGGCCGCGGGATTTCTGCGGCTGTGGACGCGCAAGGAGGCGGGCACCAAGCTGGCCGGCCGGGGGCTCGCCGCCCGGTTCGCCCACCTGGACGCGACCGGGCCCACCCTGCGAGCGGCGGGCGCCCTGCCCGAGGGCTGGCCGACCGTCCCGATCAGGCTCCGTGACCTGCCGCCCGTCGGGCCGCTCGGCGGCGACCACAGGGCGGCCCTGGCCACCACCGAACGCATCCGCCACCTGGCCCTGCCCGAGGGCTGGGGCCCCTGACGGCACCGCGGAGGCCCCGCGTCACCGTTCACTTCACTCCCGGGCCGCGACCAGCACCTCGGCGAGTTCCGGCAGGTCCTGTACGACATACGTCGGCCGGGTCATCGTCGTGGGGTAGACGGCCGCGTCCCGGCGCAGCCACGCCCCCGCCAGCCCGGCCCGCAGCGCGCCGTCGACGTCCCAGGGGTGGACGGCGACCATCAGCGCCTGCTCCGGCCGGACCCCGGCCTGCTCGACGGCGTACCGATAGGCCGCCGGGGCCGGTTTCCAGCAGCGCGGACCGCTGACGTCCAGCATCGCCTCGAAGTACTCGTCGAGGCCCGCCCCGGCCAGCAGCCGCCGGGTCAGGGCGGCGTTGCCGTTGGTCATCGTCACCAGGCGGAACCCGGCTTCGTGCAGCTTCCGCACGCCGGGCGCGACGTCGGGGTGCACCTCCAGGTGCGTCAGGCCGTCCATGATGTGCCGGGCGGCGGCCTCGGTGTCCCCGCTCCATTCCGGTACCACCGGCAGCAGGGTCCGCAGGCCGTCCAGGGCCAGCGACGCGAAGTCCCCGTACGTGCCCGCGGCCGTCAGCGCGAACCCGTCCCGCAGCAGCGCGGCGAACCAGGTGGCCATGAGATCCGCCGGTGCCCCGACGTCCTCGAATCGGCTTCGCAGCGCGGTGAAGTCACTGAGCGTCTCGTTCACGTCGAAGACCAGGACCCGCGGATCCGGGCCGCTCTCGCCGGACATGCTTCCCCTCCCTGTCACCTGCGTGTCACTCGGCGGGCGCAGGCTCCTGCCCGCCCAGCCCGGCATCCCTGAGCAGGCAGGTCAGACGCGCACTGCACACCCGCCGCCCCTCCTCGTCGCTGATCACGACCTCGTACGTCGCCGTCGACCGCCCCCGGTGCACCGGTGTGGCCACGCCGGTGACCAGCCCCGAGCGGGCCCCGCGATGGTGGGTGCAGTTCAGGTCCACGCCGACGGCGATCTTCGTGCTGCCCCCGTGCAGCATCGCCCCGACCGACCCGAGGGTCTCGGCCAGCACCGCGGACGCGCCCCCGTGCAGCAGCCCGTACGGCTGGGTGTTGCCCTCGACGGGCATCGTGCCGACGACACGGTCCGCCGACGCCTCCACTATCTGCACGCCCATCCGGTTGCCCAGGTGCCCCGCGGAGAACATGGCGATCACGTCGATACCCAGTGCCGAGTACTCGTCGATGACTTCCTGCGGGAACTTCACATGCTGCTGCTCACCCATGGGGCCCGGCTCCGTTCGTCGTGGTCGGTGCGGCGTCGGTACGCCTGCGTCCATCCACTGAGCAAACGCTCAGTCGGTAGCCGATTGTTCCAGACGCACGACCACGGATTTGCTGGCCGGGGTGTTGCTGGTGTCGGCGGTGGCGTCCAGCGGGACCAGGACGTTGGTCTCCGGGTAGTAGGCCGCCGCGCAACCCCGCGCCGTCGGGTAGAACACGACCCGGAAGCCGGGCGCCCGCCGCTCGACGCCGTCCTTCCACTCGCTCACGAGGTCGACGTACGACCCGTCGGCGACCCCGAGGACCCGCGCGTCCTCGGAGTTCACCAGGACCACCCGGCGGCCGTTCTTGATGCCCCGGTAGCGGTCGTCCAGGCCGTAGATCGTGGTGTTGTACTGGTCGTGCGAGCGCAGGGTCTGCAGCAGCAGGCGGCCCTCGGGGAGCTTCGGGAACTCGACGGGCGCCGCGGTGAAGTTGGCCTTGCCGGTGGCCGTCGGGAAGCGGCGCTCGTCGCGCGGGGCGTGCGGGAGGGTGAAGCCCGCCGGGTCGGCCACGCGCGCGTTGAAGTTCTCGAAACCGGGGATCACGCGCGCGATGCGGTCACGGACCGTGGCGTAGTCCTTCTCGAACTCCTCCCAGGGGGTACGGGAGTCCTCGCCCAGGACGCGGCGGGCGAGCCGGCAGACGATGGCCGGCTCGGACAGGAGATGCGTGCTCGCCGGGTCGAGGCGGCCCCTGGAGGCGTGCACCATGCCCATGGAGTCCTCGACCGTCACGAACTGCTCGCCGCTGCCCTGGAGGTCGCGCTCGGTGCGGCCGAGCGTCGGCAGGATCAGGGCACGCGCGCCCGTCACGACGTGCGAGCGGTTCAGCTTCGTCGACACGTGCACGGTCAGGCTGGCACGGCGCATGGCGGCCTCGGTGACCTCCGTGTCGGGGGAGGCCGACACGAAGTTGCCGCCCATGGCGAAGAAGACCTTCGCCTCACCGTCGCGCAGGGCCTGGATGGCCCGTACGACGTCGTAGCCGTGTTCGCGCGGCGGGGCGAAGCCGAACTCCTTCTCCAGGGCGTCCAGGAACGCGGGGGCGGGGCGTTCGAAGATGCCCATCGTGCGGTCGCCCTGCACGTTCGAGTGGCCGCGCACCGGGCACACCCCGGCGCCCGGGCGGCCGATGTTGCCGCGCAGGAGAAGGAAGTTGACCACTTCGCGGATGGTGGGCACGGAGTGCTTGTGCTGGGTCAGGCCCATCGCCCAGCACACGATGGTGCGCTCGGAGGCCAGGACCATGCCGAGGGCCTTCTCGATCTCCGCGCGCGTGAGGCCCGTCGCGGTGAGGGTCTCGTCCCAGTCGGCGGCGCGGGCCGCGTCGGTGAACTCCTCGTAGCCGTGGGTGTGTTCGCGGACGAAGGACTCGTCGACAGCGCCCTCTGTGTCGAGGATCAGCTTGTTGAGGAGGCGGAAGAGGGCCTGGTCGCCGCCGATGCGGATCTGCAGGAACAGATCGGTGAGGGCCGCGCCCTTGATCATGCCCTGGGGGGTCTGCGGGTTCTTGAAGCGTTCAAGACCGGCCTCGGGCAGCGGGTTGACGCTGATGATCCGCGCGCCGTTGGCCTTCGCCTTCTCCAGGGCGGAGAGCATCCGGGGGTGGTTGGTGCCCGGGTTCTGGCCGGCGACGATGATCAGATCGGCTTTGTAGAGGTCCTCCAGGAGGACGCTGCCCTTGCCGATGCCGATGGTCTCGGAGAGCGCGGACCCCGACGACTCGTGGCACATGTTGGAGCAGTCGGGGAGGTTGTTCGTGCCCAGTTCGCGGGCGAACAGCTGGTAGAGGAAGGCCGCCTCGTTGCTGGTGCGGCCCGAGGTGTAGAAGAGGGCCTCGTCCGGTGAGCCCAGGGCCTTCAGCTCCTCGGCGACGATGTCGAAGGCGCGGTCCCAGGAGACCGGTTCGTAGCGGTCGGCGCCCTCGGGCAGGTACATGGGGTGGGTGAGGCGGCCCTGCTGGCCCAGCCAGTAGCCGCTGCGGCCGGCCAGGTCGGTCACGGTGTGGGCGGCGAAGAACTCCGGGGTGACGCGGCGCAGGGTGGCCTCCTCGGCGACCGCCTTCGCGCCGTTCTCGCAGAACTCCGCGGCGTGCCGGTGCTCGGGCTCCGGCCAGGCACAGCCGGGGCAGTCGAAGCCGTCCTTCTGGTTGACCCGCAGGAGGGTGAGCGCGGTGCGGCGGACGCCCATCTGCTGCTGGGCGATGCGCAGGGTGTGGCCGATGGCGGGCAGTCCGGCCGCGGCGTGCTTGGGGTCGGCGACCTGCGGCGCGTCCTGGACCGGATCACTCTTGGGCGGCTTGCTGGCCATGACTGAGCCCCTTCGCTTGCACGTGTCTCTCCGCTTGCACGTGGTGGGCCTGCGCATGGTTCACCTGCGTGTGTGCCACCTGTTCGATCCTCGCACGGGGCGGTGACAACGGTGTACTGGGTCTTCGGCGGCCCGGAGGGCCCGGACGGCCCGCGTTGTCAGTGGCACGTGGCAGGATCGGGGTCGTGGCAGAAACAGCGTCGAAGAAGACCGAGAAGACCTCCGGCACGGGTTCCCCCCGGCTGATGCTCATTGACGGGCACTCGATGGCGTACCGCGCGTTCTTCGCGCTGCCCGCGGAGAATTTCACGACCGCGACGGGACAGCCGACGAACGCGATCTACGGCTTCGCGTCGATGCTCGCCAACACACTGCGCGACGAGGTGCCCACGCACTTCGCGGTGGCGTTCGACGTGTCCCGCAAGACCTGGCGCTCCGAGGAGTTCACGGAGTACAAGGCGAACCGGTCGAAGACGCCGGACGAGTTCAAGGGGCAGGTCGAGCTGATCGGCGAGCTGCTCGACGCGATGCACGCGGAGCGGTTCGCGGTCGACGGTTTCGAGGCCGACGACGTCATCGCCACGCTGGCCACGCAGGCCGAGGCCGAGGGCTTCGAGGTGCTGATCGTCACCGGCGACCGGGACTCCTTCCAGCTGGTCACCGAGAACACGACGGTGCTGTATCCGACGAAGGGCGTCTCCGAGCTGACCCGGTTCACTCCGGAGAAGGTCTTCGAGAAGTACGGGTTGACGCCCGCCCAGTACCCGGACTTCGCGGCGCTGCGCGGCGACCCGTCCGACAACCTGCCCGGCATTCCGGGGGTCGGTGAGAAGACGGCGGCGAAGTGGATCAACCAGTTCGGGTCGTTCGCGGACCTGGTCGAGCGGGTCGAGGAGGTCAAGGGCAAGGCCGGGCAGAACCTGCGCGACCACCTGGAGGCCGTCAAGCTCAACCGCCGGCTCACGGAGATGGTCCGGGACGTCGAACTCCCGAAGTCGGTCGCGGACTTGGCGAGGGCCGCGTACGACCGTACGGCGGTGGCGCTGGTCCTCGACACCCTGGAGATCCGCAACCCCTCACTGCGCGAGCGGCTGCTGGCCGTCGATCCGGGCGCCGAGGAGGCCGATGCCGGCCCGGTGGCCGAGCCCGGTGTCGAGGTGGACGGGACGGTGCTCGGCGCGGGCGAGCTGGCCCCCTGGCTGATCGAGCACGGCTCGGAGGTCCTCGGCGTCGCCACGGTCGACACCTGGGCGCTGGGCAGTGGCTCGGTCGCCGAGGTGGCGCTCGCCGCGGCCGGGGGAGCGGCGGCCTGGTTCGACCCGGCGGAGCTGGACGAGGGCGACGAGAACGCGTTCGCGGCCTGGCTGGCCGACGCGGACCGGCCCAAGGTGTTCCACAGTGCCAAGGGCGCGATGCGGGTCTTCGCGGAGCACGGCTGGACCGTGGCCGGGGTGAGCATGGACACGGCCCTGGCCGCGTACCTGGTCAAACCGGGCCGGCGTTCCTTCGACCTGGACGCGCTGTCCCTGGAGTACCTCGGCCGTGAACTGGCGCCCGCCGCGACGGCGGACGGCCAGCTGGCCTTCGGTACGGACGAGGGCGCGGAGGCCGACTCCCTGATGGTGCAGGCCCGCACGATCGTCGACCTGGGCGAGGCGTTCGGCGAGCGCCTCCAGGAGGTCGGCGCGGCGGATCTGCTGCGCGACATGGAGCTGCCGACGTCGGCACTGCTGGCCCGCATGGAGCGGCACGGCATCGCGGCGGACAGGGCCCACCTGGAAGCCATGGAGCAGATGTTCGCGGGCGCGGTGCAGCAGGCGGTGAAGGAGGCACACGCGGCCGTCGGCCACGAGTTCAACCTCGGCTCGCCCAAGCAGCTCCAGGAGGTCCTCTTCGGGGAGCTGGGCCTGCCGAAGACGAAGAAGACCAAGACGGGCTACACGACGGACGCGGACGCCCTCGCATGGCTGGCGACCCAGACGGACAACGAACTGCCGGTCATCATGCTCCGCCACCGCGAGCAGGCGAAGCTGCGCGTCACCGTCGAGGGCCTGATCAAGACGATCGCGGCGGACGGCCGCATCCACACCACGTTCAACCAGACGGTGGCGGCGACGGGCCGGCTGTCCTCCACGGACCCCAACCTCCAGAACATCCCGGTCCGCACGGACGAGGGCCGCGCCATCCGCCGGGGCTTCGTGGTCGGCGAGGGCTTCGAGTCGCTGATGACCGCGGACTACAGCCAGATCGAACTCCGGGTGATGGCCCATCTCTCGGAGGACGAAGGCCTGTTGGAGGCGTTCACGTCCGGCGAGGACCTGCACACCACGGTCGCCTCCCAGGTGTTCGCGGTCGACCGCTCCGCGGTCGACGCGGAGATGCGCCGCAAGATCAAGGCAATGTCGTACGGCCTGGCGTACGGCCTGTCGGCCTTCGGCCTGTCCGGGCAGCTGAACATCGACGCGGGCGAGGCCCGCGGCCTGATGGACACGTACTTCGAACGCTTCGGCGGTGTACGGGACTATCTGCGCCGGGCCGTCGACGAGGCGCGGGCGACGGGCTACACGGAGACCCTCTTCGGCCGCCGCCGCTACCTCCCCGACCTGAACAGCGACAACCGTCAGCGCCGCGAGATGGCCGAGCGCATGGCCCTGAACGCCCCGATCCAGGGCACGGCGGCGGACATCGTCAAGATCGCCATGCTGAACGTGGGCCGGGCGCTGGAGGAGACGAAGCTCAAGTCCCGCATGCTGCTCCAGGTCCACGACGAAATCGTCCTGGAGATCGCCCCGGGCGAGCGCGAGGCCACGGAGGAGCTGGTCCGCCGGGAGATGGCGGGCGCGGTGACCCTCCGGGCGCCGCTGGACGTGTCGGTGGGCTCGGGACTCGACTGGGAGTCGGCAGCGCACTAGCGCACTGGCGCTCCGCTGGGCGGGCGGTTCGGGCGGGCGGGTCGACTGCCTCGGGCCGGTGAGGCGGTCGGGCGCGTGCGTTTTCTGCTGCGGGCCGGTGGGGGCTGGTCGCGCAGTTCCCCGCGCCCCTGCGGGGGCGCGGGTGAGCCGCCCCGGTCTCCGCCGGGCCCGTCACCCGCGTGGCCCCCACGAACACGCCTGCCCCGGGCTCGCCCGACAGGATGCGGGCATGGGTATACGCACGCTCATCCGACGGACGGCCCACACGCGCTCGCCGGTACCGGTGTTCGCCGCCGACGCGAGCACTGCTCGCGTTCCTGGCAGCAGCCCGGCTGCCGTACCTCTCGGATGCCGTGCGGACGCGCTCCGCCGCGCACTCGTGTCGCACGCCCGCACCCGCCGTGCCCACCTCGGCCCGCGCTCCGGCCTTACGGTGTCCGGCCGCGCCCGGGCCTGGCGCCTCTGGGCGGGCCGAGGGCGGGAGTGGCTGCGCCGGCCTCTTCGCGGCGGTCAGCGAGAACCCGTACGCCCTCCGGTCCGCCCGCCCGCGTGATCCTCCGTGTCCCTCTCCTCCGGACCTTCCGTACGGCCTGCCGCGCGGCCTTCGGGGCAGAGATGGTGGTCCTCCGGGGCACGGATTCCCGTCCGCTCCCCGGGGCGCCCGATCCTGACCCCCGCCGCGTAAAGGACCAGCCCCGACAGCAGGCCCGCACCCGCTCCGAAGCACAACGTCGGGATCACCTCCCACGGCTTCGCCGTCGCCCCCCAGTGCGCCCACCAGCGCAGCACCCGCTGCACCGCCCCCACCGCCGCGCAGCCGCCGATCACGGCGCAGGCCAGCCACCGGTCCCGTACCGACAGTCTCGGTACGCCTGTCGGCTCGCTCGCGCCGGTCCGCCGCAGCGCGTGGTACACGAACCCCGCGATGACCAGCGCGGCCAGCGCCGAACCTCCGTACTGCAGGTACCAGTACAGAGGTGAGCCCCGCAGCTCGCTGTCCAGGACGGGGAACAGCCGCACCCCCCACCGGTCGTGGTGCGTGAACGCGTCCCAGACGACATGGGTCAGCGCGCCGAAGGCCGCCGAGGCGTACCACCGGAGGACGAGCGACGGTGTCACCCGCGCGCGGGGGGCTCCGCAGCGCAGCAGGGTCGCCGTCCGGCCCTGCCGGGTGCGTGGCAGCAGGGCGACCAGCGGTTCACGCAGGAGCAGCCACAGGGCCACCAGCGCCCAGGCGACGACCACGTCGACCGTGAAGACGCCCGGGAAGGAGTGGGTGACGGCGCCGAACTCCATCGCCTGGGGCAGGACGCTCGCCGCGAAGTAGGTCAGATCGGGGGAGAAGGAGCCGGCGACGAGTACCGCCGGAATCAGTCGGCCGCGTCCGGTTCCGTCGGCGCGTACGGCGGGCAGTACGGCCGCCGCGTGGCTGAGAGTGAACGGCAAGGAGGCTCCCTGGAGCGGATGTTGACGGGGGCGGACCACCCCGATGATCACGGTCGTCCAGTATGCGGGACGGCCGCAGGCTGCGGCGGGCCGTGACGGGGCGGTGGGACAGGTGCGCGAAAAGCCGTGTGCGGGCCACCCGGCTCCGTGGAACGCGACGATTCACAGTTGGCCAATCGGTGAATATCGGGCACGAACGGGTGTCCGCGCAACGCAAGTTGTCGTAGGGTCGCCTGGGTCGGCCTACTGGGGAGCATGACCGAACACGGAAGCGCAACGCAGGCGTAACGCTCCAACAAGGCGTGAAATCGGGCGAAATGGCCGGTTTGTAGGACCGACCGAGACCGGCCGGGATTGGCCGAGATCGATCGGAACCGGACGAATTCAGGCGGAACAGGGCGGCTTGCCGCCCACGGGAGGGGTTCTCTGTATGGCGGCGTACATCGGCAGGAGGCTCCGCAAGGGGGCGGCGACGACCGCCGTGGCCGCGCTCGCGGTCGCGGCACTGTCCGCGTCCCAGGCTCCGGGGGCGACGGTCGACGACCAGGGCAGACGGACCGCCAGTGACTCCCAGCCCACGTCCGAGGCGACGACCGACGACAGCGCGAGCGCGACCGGCAACTCGCCGTACTACACGGACCTTCCACCGCTCCACAGCCCGAACCCCAGTCCCAGCCCGTCGCAGTCGTCGGTCATAGGCACGCCGGTCTCGATCGGCGAGGCCGAGGCCGGCATACCCGCGACCGTCCTCGACGCCTACAAGAAGGCCGAGGCGGCGCTCGGCACGGCCAAGCCCGGCTGCAACCTGCCCTGGCAGCTCCTCGCCGCCATCGGCAAGGTCGAGTCCGGTCAGGCCCGCGGCGGCCGGGTCGACGCGAACGGCACCACGACCAGCCCGATCCTCGGCCCACAGCTCGACGGCAACGGCTTCGCCCTCATCAGGGACACCGACAACGGGGCGTACGACGGCAACAGCAGCTACGACAGCGCCGTCGGGCCCATGCAGTTCATCCCGTCCACCTGGGCGTGGGCGGGCCGCGACGGCAACGGCGACGGCAAGAAGGACCCCAACAACGTCTACGACGCGGCCCTCGCCGCCGGCCACTACCTGTGCCGGTACGGCTGGGACCTCTCGACGCAGGCCGACCTCAACCGCGCGATCCTCAGCTACAACAACTCGACGGACTATCTGAACCTCGTCCTGTCGTGGCTGGAGTACTACCGCAAGGGCACCCACGAGGTCCCGGACGGCACGGGCACGGTGCCCGTCGGCCGCAGCGACAGCAACTCCGGAGCGAGCCCCACACCGTCGCCGGGCGCGACGACACCGAACCCCGGCACGAACACGCCGGGGACGAGCACCCCGGCCCCCGCGAAGCCGGGCAAGCCCACCGCGCCGACCCCGACACCCGTGCCCACCCCCACTCCCACCGACACGGTGGACCACCTGGAGGACGCGGGCACCGCCAAGCTCACCGCGACGGCGGGCGGCGCGTTCACCAAGAAGATCAGCACGCGCGCGGAGACCACGGCCGGCACAGCGGTCGGCAAGGTCAGGATCCGCTTCACGATCATCGGCGACACCGACACCACCTTCACCGGTGGTGAGAGCGTCGCCACGGTCGTCACCGACAGCACCGGAGTCGCGGTCGCACCCGCGCTCAAGGCGGGCGAGAAGACGGGCGCCTTCACGGTCCGCGCGGTCGTCGTCGGCCGTACCGTCGCTGCCCTCGACTACTCGGTCAACGTCACCGCCCGCGCGGCCGACGCTCTCGCCCGCACCGACACCACCGCGCTCACCTGCGTGGCGGGCGGCGAGTTCGCCGACCAGGTCGAGGTCAAGGCGACGTACGGCGGCGCCGTCGCGGACCGCGTCGCGGCCACCGCGACCCTGGTCACCTCGGCCGACGACGCGACCGTGAACGACAAGGGTCCTTACTTCAAGGACGCGGACGGTAAGGCGGTCCGCACCCTAACGGGCCTCGAAACGGACGCGAACGGCCTGCTCAAGCTGCCGAAGCTGTACTCGGACGTCACCACCGGCACCTTCCTGCTCCGCATCACCACCACCGGTGGCGCCACCCTGACGGTCGAGCTGACGGTTACGCCGGCACCGACCGCGACGGAATCGACGACAGAATCGACGGCTCCGACCGAGTCGGCCAGTCCCTCGGCCTCCAGCTCCCCGAGCGCGTAAGTCGTCGTACGCGTCAATACGCAGGAAAGCGGCACCCCGTTCACGGCGCGGGGTGCCGCTTTCGTGTGCGCGAGCTGTTCTCATCTCGGCCGCCCGTTGCTACGGTGCCCCGACCTGACACCCCGTCAGCTCGCCGTCGGTAGCCGGGGAGGCCCCGTATGCGTGCCCTGATCGCCGCCGCGACCGGCCTCGCCCTCGCGTTCGCACTCGTCCTCACGATCACGGCCCTGGGCTCGCCGACGGGCACGACGTCCCCGAAGCCGCTGCTGACCACGGTCCCGTCACACCCTTAGCCGCCGCACCTCTCCGGGAGGGAGGCCGAGATGCGCCGAAAGTCCGGCCTGATCCTGCTCGCCCTCGCCGTGTTCTTCGCGGCGCTGTCCCCGCTGCTGCGCTGGTACGCCTTCCCGCGCCTCGCCAAGGTCCCGGCGAACCAGTACACGACCATGGTCCTGGAGGCGAAGGACGCGACCCTCCTCGACTACGACTCCCTCCACGCCGTGAAGGTCCCCAAGGTCACCATCGTGCAGACCCTCAAGGGTAACGTCGAGGCCTCGGAGAAGATCGAGAGGACGGCGGGGCGGGACGTGGTCGTCTGGGACGGCCTCTCCTATGTCCAGGGGCCCGACGGGAAGATGGTCTCCAAGATCCCCGAGCGCTACATCTTCGACGCGCACACCCAGGAACCCGTCCACGCCACCGGCGAGATGGTCGACGGCGCCCCGGTGAAACGGGAGGGCATCGAGTTCAAGTGGCCCTTCCTGGTCGAGAAGCGGGACTACGAGTACTTCGACGCGCAGGCACGGCTGACCGCCCCCATCCACTACAAGGGCACGCAGACGTTCCGCGGCCTGTCGGTCTACTACTTCGAGCAGACCATCCCCTGGACGAAGGTCCCGTTCCCCAAGTACATGCCCGTCAAGGGCATCACGGCCGAGACGGTCGCCGCGACCGGCACGACCCGCTGGTACACCACGGTCCGCAAGTTCTGGGTGGAACCGGTCACCGGCGCGCCCGTCCGTGCCGAGGAGATCCACCAGGAGGAACTGCGCGGAGGCAGGCTCCTGTCGGGGCGCGAGAAGGTGACGGCCTTCTCCGGGCACGTGAAGATGCGCGAGGACTACATCGATTCGACGGTCGCCCTCGTCAAGTCCCAGCGCGTACTTGTCCTGCTGCTGACGTCGTACCTGCCCTGGGGTTTCCTGACCCTGGGTGTGCTCCTGCTGGCCCTCGCCCTTCTGCTGGAGGCCCGCGGACGCGGACCGGCCGACCCCGCCCCCGCGGAAACCTCGGCTCCCGAGCCGGTCAACGCCTGAGCCGCGCGTTCGTGTGCCGCGTCGGCTCGGCGGTCGCCGGGTCCTCGGGCCACGGATGCTTCGGATACCGGCCGCGCAACTCGGCGCGCACGCCCTTGTAGCCCTCCTTCCAGAAGGAGGCGAGGTCGGCGGTCACGGCGGCGGGCCGCCCGGCGGGCGACAGCAGATGGACGAGCACCGGCACACCGGCCACGGCGGGCGACTCCCGCAGTCCGAACATCTCCTGCAACTTCACGGCGAGCACGGGCCGTTCGGGATCGGAGTAGTCGATCCGGATCCTGGAGCCACTCGGCACCGCCATCCGCTCGGGCGCCAGCTCGTCGAGACGGCCGGCCTCCCCGGAGGCCCACGGCAGCAGCCGGCCCAGCGCCTGCCCCGCCTCGATCCGCCCCAGGTCGGCCCGCCGCCGTGCCCGGCTCAGCTCGGGCTCCAACCACTCGTCCACGCGCGCGTGGAGGGCGTTGTCGGAGACGTCCGGCCAGGGAGCGCCCAGGTGCAGCCGGAGAAACGTGAGCCGCCGGCGCAGCGTCCCGGCATCCGCGGACCAGCGCAACAGGCCGAGTCCTTCCTGCCGCAGCCCCTCAAGAAGGGCGTCGCGTACGAGGCCTGGGTCGGGGTCCCGCAGCGGACGCACCGCCAGCTCCACCGCCCCGAGCCGCTCGACCCGCCGGGCGACGACATCCCCGTCGGCCCAGCGGACCTCCTCGCCCTTGGCGTGCAGAGCGCCTGCCGCCGACCGCGCGGTGTCCTCGTCGACGGTGGCGGCGAGCCGCACGCGCGCGTGCCCGGACCCCACCGGCCGGTCCGCCACGGCGACCGCGATCCAGGGCGCGCCCCGCAGCGCCGAACCGTCACCGGTCTCGGCCCGGGTGCCGGACACCATCAGATATGAACCCCCCTGCGCTCTGGCGACCCGCTCGGGGAAGGCGAGCGCGGCGACGAGCCCGGCCGCGCGGTCGTCCCCGAGCGCCGGTGCGGAGCCCTTCGCGGGCTCACGGGACCCTGGGTCCGGCGCCGCCGAGCGCAGCCTGCGGGCCTCCGTCCGCCACCGGGCCGCGTACGCGTCGTTGCCGCGCCGGGCAGTACGCCAGGCCGCCGCGAGATCGTCGCCGTACTCCCGGGGCGGCTCCTCGCTCAACAGCGCGACCACCTCGGCGGCCCGGGCCGCGCCCACCTCGGGAGCCGCGTCCAGCAGGGCCCGGGCCAGCCGGGGGTGCAGGCCGAGGCGGGACATCCGGGCGCCCCGGTCCGTGGCCCGCCCACCGGCGTCCACCGCTCCGATCGCCGTCAGCACCGCCCGCGCCGCCGCCATCGCACCGCCCGGCGGCGGGTCCAGCAAGGCCAGCCCCGAGGCGTCGGGGTCGCCCCAGCAGGCCGCCTGAAGGGCGAACGCCGTCAGATCGGCCACCTGGATCTCGGGAGACGGAAAACGCGCCAGACGGGCGTCCTCGGCCTCCGCCCAGCAGCGGTACACCGCCCCCGGCGCCTCACGGCCGGCCCGCCCCGCCCGCTGCCGGCCGGTCGCCTGCGAGGCCCGTACCGTCGCCAGCGCGCTCAGCCCGCGCGCGTGGTCCACCCTCGGCTCCCGTGCCAGCCCGGAGTCCACGACCACCCGCACCCCCGGAACCGTCAGCGACGACTCCGCCACCGACGTCGCCAGCACCACCCGGCGGCCCGTCCCGCCAGACAGCACCGCGTCCTGCACCGCCGCCGGTGCCCGCCCGTGCACCTGGAGCACCTCCACCGCGGGCCCGAGGTCCCGCAACCGGCCCGCCACCCGCGCGATCTCCCCCACACCGGGCAGGAAGCACAGCACGTCCCCGGCACGCTCGGCCAGCGCCCGCCGCACCACCGACGCCACATGCGTCAGCAGCGCCGGATCGACACGCATACCGTGCGGCGGCCGTACCGGCCGTCCCGGCGGCGCCCACACCACCTCCACCGGATACGACACACCCGCCGCCTCGATCACCGGCGCGCCGCCCAGCAGCCCCGCCCAGCCCTCGGCGTCGGTCGTCGCCGACGCGGCCAGCAGCCGCAGTTCGGGGCGCAGCGCCGCCCGTACGTCGACCAGGAACGCCGCCGCTGTGTCCGCGTCGAGGTGCCGTTCGTGGCACTCGTCGAGTACGACCACGTCGACGCCCGGCAACTCCTGGTCCCGCTGCAGCCGTTGCAGCAGCACGCCGGTCGTGACGACCTCCACGCGCGTGCGTGGCCCGACGACCCGCTCCCCGCGCACGGTGTACCCGACGCTCGCCCCCACCTGCTCGCCCAGCAGCCACGCCATCCGCCGGGCCGCCGCCCGCGCGGCGATCCGCCTCGGCTCGGCGACCACGACCCGCCGCACCGGCCGGCCGTCCCCCAGCAGCCCCGCCAGCGCCAGCGGCACCAGGGTCGTCTTGCCGGTACCGGGAGGCGCCACGAGGACGGCGGTACCGTGCGCGTCGAGCGCGCCGGTCAGGTCGGGCAGGGCACCGCGTACGGGCAGGACGTCCAGGGCGTCGTAACGGATCACGTCCCCCAGTGTCGTACGTCCATGAAAAACGCCCTCCACGCGTGCGTGGAGGGCGTTTTCGAAACCGACGGCCTCAGTCGCGCTCGCAGACGAAGATCGCCGTTCCCGGGATGAGGTTGCCCCGCAGCGGGGACCAGCCGCCCCACTCGGACGTGTTCCAGGCCGGCCACTCCGGCTCGACCAGGTCCACCAGGCGGAAGCCGCCCGCCACGACGTCCCGGACCCGGTCGCCGACCGTCCTGTGGTGTTCGACGTACACCGCGTTGCCCTCGTCGTCCTGCTCGACGTACGGCGTGCGGTCGAAGTACGAACCCGAGACGGACAGGCCCTCCGGACCGGGCTCGTCGGGGAACGCCCAGCGGACCGGGTGCGTCACCGAGAAGACGAAGCGCCCGCCCGGGCGCAGCACCCGGCGCACCCCGCGCAGCACCAGCACCGGATCGGCGACGAAGGGCATCGCCCCGTACGCCGAGCACACCAGGTCGAACGAGCCGTCCGCGAAGGGCAGGGCGCCGGCGTCCGCCTCCACGAGAGGGACATCGCCGCCGATCCGCAGGGCGTGCTGGAGCTGACGGTGGGAGAGGTCGAGGGCCACCGGACGGGCCCCCTGGGCGGCCAGCCAGCGCGAGCACTGGGCCGCGCCGGCGCCGATCTCCAGGACGTCCTTGCCCTTGAGGTCCTCGGCCGGGCCGAGGAGCTCCGCCTCCACCTCGTCGAGGCCCTCGGGACACCAGACGAAACGGTCGTCGCCGAGGAAGGTGCCGTGCTCGTTCTGGTAGTCGTCCGCGTTCCGGTCCCACCAGCCCCGGTTGGCCCGGGAGCTCTCCGTGACTCCGGCGGCGCGCCGGGTGGCGTCCGGCTCGGGCGATTCGGGCTCTTGGATGATCGGCTCCCTCGTATTAGTCTGCGGGCTCGTCCGTCGGACCTGTCCCGACGGTGTCGTGAATGGGGCGCCACAGCGTCCGCGTGGCCTCCTGGGACACGTCTTCTGCCGGGTATGCGGCGATCCGCCCCGGGTGTGCGCCTTCGCGCATTGACCCTGCCCTGCTGCCCCCGTATGCTACAAGTTGCGCTGCGGGCCTGCGCACCTCAGACGTAGCAGGTTGCGCTCGCATCTGTATGTATGTCCCCTCGGTTGTCGAGGCGCCACCGGACCTTTCGGTCCTGATGGCGCTTCCTTGGCTGTCCGGCCTTCTGCAGAGCGAAACGGGCTCCCGGCGTAAGCAGTACCTACGACTCTCTGTCCGTACCGGAGCCCTTTCCCACATGACGAGCAGCACCGAGATCACCGCCACCACTCCGCAGGTTGCGGTCAACGACATCGGTGACGAGGAAGCATTCCTCGCCGCTATCGACGAGACGATCAAGTACTTCAACGATGGCGACATCGTCGACGGCGTCATCGTCAAGGTTGACCGGGACGAGGTTCTCCTCGACATCGGTTACAAGACCGAAGGTGTCATCCCGAGCCGTGAGCTCTCGATCAAGCACGACGTCGACCCGAACGAGGTCGTCAAGGTCGGCGACGAGATCGAAGCCCTTGTTCTCCAGAAGGAGGACAAAGAAGGCCGCCTGATCCTCTCGAAGAAGCGCGCCCAGTACGAGCGCGCCTGGGGCACCATCGAGAAGATCAAGGAAGAGGACGGCATCGTCACCGGTACCGTCATCGAGGTCGTCAAGGGTGGTCTCATCCTCGACATCGGCCTCCGTGGCTTCCTGCCGGCGTCCCTCGTCGAGATGCGTCGAGTCCGCGACCTCCAGCCCTACGTGGGCAAGGAGCTCGAGGCGAAGATCATCGAGCTGGACAAGAACCGCAACAACGTGGTCCTGTCCCGCCGCGCCTGGCTCGAGCAGACCCAGTCCGAGGTGCGCCAGACGTTCCTCACGACCCTGCAGAAGGGCCAGGTCCGCTCCGGCGTCGTCTCCTCGATCGTCAACTTCGGTGCCTTCGTGGACCTGGGTGGCGTCGACGGTCTCGTGCACGTCTCCGAGCTCTCCTGGAAGCACATCGACCACCCCTCCGAGGTTGTCGAGGTCGGCCAGGAAGTCACCGTCGAGGTCCTCGACGTCGACATGGACCGCGAGCGTGTCTCCCTGTCGCTGAAGGCGACGCAGGAAGACCCGTGGCAGCAGTTCGCCCGGACGCACCAGATCGGTCAGGTCGTCCCGGGTAAGGTCACGAAGCTCGTCCCGTTCGGTGCGTTCGTCCGCGTGGACGAGGGCATCGAGGGTCTGGTCCACATCTCCGAGCTGGCCGAGCGCCACGTGGAGATCCCGGAGCAGGTCGTCCAGGTCAACGACGAGATCTTCGTCAAGGTCATCGACATCGACCTCGAGCGCCGTCGCATCAGCCTCTCGCTGAAGCAGGCCAACGAGTCCTTCGGTTCCGACCCGGCCTCGGTCGAGTTCGACCCGACGCTGTACGGCATGGCCGCGTCGTACGACGACCAGGGCAACTACATCTACCCCGAGGGCTTCGACCCCGAGACCAACGACTGGCTCGAGGGCTTCGAATCCCAGCGTGAGGTGTGGGAGAACCAGTACGCCGAGGCGCAGCAGCGCTTCGAGCAGCACCAGGCTCAGGTCATCAAGTCCCGCGAGGCCGACGCTCAGGCCGAGGCCGAGGGCGCCAGCACGACGAGTGCGGCTCCGGCCGCCTCCGGCGGTGGCGGCGGCTCCTACTCCTCGGAGTCGGACGACACGTCCGGCGCCCTGGCGTCGGACGAGGCCCTTGCGGCGCTCCGCGAGAAGCTGGCCGGCGGCCAGAGCTGATCGCTGCCGCTTGGCTCAGCAGCTGACTGAGGGCCCGCACCTTTCGAGGTGCGGGCCTTCCGCCTTGTGTGCGGCCGGTCGTCGTTCGGCTGCGGTTCGGTCGTCGCCTGCCAGGCACACGCGGTGGGGCCTCATATCGGTACAGCCCGCGCACGTCGGGGAGTTGGCCCTGCCGTTCCTGCGGAAAGGCGTGGGCGGGTCGTACCTATGAGCGGGGTGCCGGCGGGAATGCTCATGTCCTGGGCGGCGTTGATGAGTATGAACACGAGGAGGAGCGGTCACAGTGCTTGATCCGCAGGGTTTGTACGCATGGGAGCCGAAAGGCCTGGCCGTTGTCGACATGGCGCTGGCGCAGGAGTCGGCCGGTCTTGTCATGCTCTACCACTTCGACGGATACATCGACGCGGGCGAGACCGGAGATCAGATCGTCGACCGGCTGCTCGACACACTGCCCCACCAAGTGGTCGCCCGCTTCGATCACGACCGGCTCGTGGACTACCGGGCGCGCCGCCCGCTGCTGACGTTCAAGCGGGACCGCTGGGCCGACTACGAGGTCCCCACGCTCGATGTGCGGCTCGTCCAGGACGCCACCGGGGCGCCCTTCCTGCTGCTGTCCGGACCCGAGCCGGACGTCGAGTGGGAACGCTTCGCCGCGGCCGTCCAGCAGATCATCGAGCGCCTCGGAGTACGCCTGTCCGTGAACTTCCACGGCATCCCGATGGGCGTCCCGCACACGCGTCCCGTGGGGCTCACCCCGCACGGCAACCGCAACGAACTGGTGCCGGGCCACCGCAGCCCCTTCGAGGAGGCGCAGGTCCCCGGCAGTGCCGAGTCGCTTGTCGAATACCGCCTCATGGAGGCCGGCCACGACGTCCTGGGCGTCGCCGCGCACGTCCCGCACTACATCGCCCGTTCTCCGTACCCGGACGCGGCCCTGACCGTCCTGGAGGCCATCACAGCGGCCACCGGCCTGGTCCTGCCCGGTATCGCGCACGCGCTGCGCACGGACGCCCACCGCACCCAGACGGAGATCGACCGCCAGATCCAGGAGGGCGACGAGGACCTCGTGGCCCTGGTCCAGGGTCTTGAACACCAGTACGATGCCGCTGCGGGCGCCGAGAGCCGGGGCAACATGCTCGCGGAACCGGTCGACATCCCGTCCGCCGACGAGATCGGGCTGGAGTTCGAGAAGTTCCTCGCGGAGCGGGAGGGCGAGGGCTGACCCCGAGGGGCCGAGCCCGCGGGCGCCCTGTCGGTGACGCCGTCGGTGGCAGGCCCTAAGCTGCCGGGCATGCTGACAGTGGGCCTGACCGGCGGCATCGGGGCCGGCAAGAGCGAGGTGTCGCGGCTGCTCGTCGCGCGGGGTGCCGTCCTGATCGACGCGGACCGCATCGCGCGCGAGGTCGTCGCACCGGGGACCGAGGGTCTCGCGGCGGTCGTCGACGCCTTCGGTACGGAAGTGCTAGCCGAGGACGGTGGCCTGGACCGGCCCAAGCTGGGCTCGATCGTCTTCGCCGACCCGGCGAAGCTCGCCGTGCTCAACTCGATCGTGCACCCCTTGGTGGGCCTCCGCTCCCGCGCTCTCGAAGCCGCCGCGGCCGACGACGCCGTCGTGATCCACGACGTACCGCTGCTCGCGGAGAACGGACTCAAGTCGCTCTACGACCTCGTGATCGTCGTCGACGCGAGCCCGGGGACCCAGCTCGACCGGCTGGTCCGGCTGCGCGGCATGACGGAGGACGACGCACGCGCGCGCATGGCCGCCCAGGCCACCCGTGAGAAGCGCCTGGAGATCGCGGACGTCGTCATCGACAACGACGTCCCGCTGGAGGAGCTGGAACGGCGTGTAACGGACGTATGGGCAGAACTCGAACGGAGAGCGCGGGCGGCGCGGGAATAGCGTTGCCGACGGCGGGCGTTGAACCGCCGTAGTGAGGGAAGGACTTTGCCGTGCCCGAGACCAGCGGATGGACCGGACGTACTCCGGAGACGCATGTCATCGACTTCCGCGCGGCCGAGCAACTGCTCGCCGCCCGCGATCCCCGTGGCGCGGTGAAACTGCTCGATCCCGTGATCGCCGCGCACCCCGAGAACACGGCCGCCCGACTGCTGCGCGCGCGTGCGTTCTTCGCCGCCGCCCAACTGCGCCCCGCCGAGCTGGAGTTCACGATCGTCCTGGAGCGCGAGCCGGACAACGCGTTCGCGCACTACGCACTGGCCCGCACCTATGAGCGTCAGGGCCGCCCCGAACAGGCCAAGCGCCACTTCCGGCTGGCGGCGGCGCTCGACCCGAACCCGCGCTATATCGAAGCGGCGCGCTTCGACGACTCGCAGTCCTGAGCGTTCGGCACCGGCAGGTTGCCCCCTACGGCCTCACGCGCGCGTGAGGTTCACGGGCCGCGTTGTTCCGGCGGCCGGTACGGCGGGATGTCGGGGCCCGGCTGGTAGTGCGGGCCCTGCCGGATGTGCCGGAGGATCATGGTCAGGTCGACCGTGACGACCAGCCACAGGACACCGCAGGCGGCCGCCCAGCCGGGGCGCCCGGCGAGCGCGAACGCGGCCGTCCCCGCGATCGCCCAGACCAGCCCCCACACACTCAGCCACAGACGCGCCCGCAGGGCACTGCGCGCTGTCATCGGCTCACTGCCTGTACGCATCGGGACCACTGCTCCTTCCTGCAACGTACTCTTCGCTCCGGACGTTGACCAAGAGCCGTCGGCCGGGCCGCCGGCCACTGAGACGACAGGGGAGAACCACACCGTGCTGCCGGATGCCGACGACCTTCCCGAGACTCTGCTCGACCTGGCCGTACCGCACGAGGACATCAACGAACTGGTCGCACTGCGCCGGCTGTTGACCAGCGACTCCGATGCGATGCGGCTCCTGGAGGAGTGCGTCGAGGGGCTGGTGCGGGACATGGGGGAGATCGGCGGGGCGGCGCCCTGGCCCGGCGAGCGGATCGCGGAGCTGTTCACCGGGCAGGCCGACGGAGAGCCGGGGGCACTGGGCCGGTATTTCGCCGTGTACGTGTTCGTCGCCGCCCTTCCGTACGTACGCGCCCATCACCACGCACTCGGGGTCCCGCCGGAGGTGTCCCGCCGTACGCTCGCCGACCTCGGGCGGAACATGGCGGTGTACCGCAGGAGGCACGGCCGGGGCGGCGTAGAGACGATGTGGTGGCTCGCCCTGCACTTTCACGGGGAACTGTTCCAGCTGGGGCGGCTGCAGTTCCAGCGGGCGCGGGTGGGGGAGCGGACGGTGGAGTTGCTCGCCGCCACCGGTTCGGCCCCGGACGCCGACGCCATGTGCCTCAGCCTGCACATCCCCGACTTCCACGGGCCGCTGTCCCCGGCCGCCTGCGATCGGTCTCTGGCACTGGCCCTGGACTTCTTCGCGCGCCACTTCCCGGGGGAGCGGTACACGGCCGGGGTCTGTCACTCCTGGCTGCTGGACACGCGGTTGAGGCGGTATCTGGAGGCGGACTCCAACATCGTCCGTTTCCAGGAACGCTTCCGGATCGTGGTCGACGAGGCCGAGCCGGCCGACTCCCAGCCGGTTCAGTTCGTGTTCGGGAACCCGGACCTGCCGGTGGCCGGGCTGCCCCGGCGGACCACGGTGGAACGGGCTGTCGGGGACCATCTGCGGGCAGGTGGCCACTGGTACATCGGCCACGGATGGTTCCCGCTGCCGACGGTTTGACTCGAACGGGTGAACAGCCCAGGGGCGGGAACGGCCCTGCGGACGCGGGCCGTTGTGCGGGCATGAGACTGGAAATGCGAGAAGGACATGAAGGCACGGGACCGGGGGCGATCACCCCGGACGGCTGTGCGGTCGAGCTCTACTCGCGGCTGCCGATCGGGGACGAGCCGGACGTCATCGCCGCGGCGGTGCCCGCAGGCGCGCACATCCTGGAACTCGGCAGTGGCGTCGGACGCATGACCCATGCGCTCCTGGAGCGCGGCTTCACGGTCACCGCGGTGGACGAGTCGGCCGAGATGCTGGAGCGCGTCCGGGGAGCGCGCACGATACGCAGCCCGATCGAGGACCTCGACCTGGGCGAGAAGTTCGACGTGGTGCTGCTCGCGTCGTTCCTCGTGCACGCCGGGGACGTCGAGGTTCGGCGGGGGCTGCTGCGCACCTGCGCCCGGCACCTCGCGGAGGACGGCCATGTGCTGATCCAACGCGAGGGCGCGGACTACCACACGAACCTGCCCCGCGAGCGGGTCGGGCCGAACAGCTCCACGATACGGCTGGTGTCGTCGGAGCCGGTCGGGGACGGCGTCAACTCGGTCCGCGCGGAGTACGAGTTCCCGGACGCGGTGTGGACCCAGACCTTCCTCGCCCGACCGTTGACACCGGAGCAGTTCGAGGAGGCTCTGCGGGAAGCGGGGCTGAAGGTGGACCGGTATCTGACGGAGGACGAGGTCTGGGTACGGGCGGTGAGTGGGTAGCGTGTAGCGAACAAGGACACGGGCGCGAGGGAGTTCTGAGGATGAGCGGCATTGTCGTGGCGGTCAGCAGCAACGGCGGGTACTCGTTCAGCAAGCCGAACCGGGACAGTGTCAGGCTTCTGGCCGGGCTCGGCGTGGAGGGGGACGTGCATGCCGGGACGACCGTCAAGCACCGCTCGCGCATGGCGAAGGACCCCACGGTGCCCAATCTGCGCCAGGTCCATCTGATCCACGAGGAGCTCCTCACCGAGGTCGGCGAGGAGGGGTTCGAGGTGGCGCCCGGGGAACTCGGCGAGAACATCACCACCCGGGGCATCGATCTGCTCGCGCTTCCCGTCGGCACCCTGCTGCACATAGGCGACGACGTGGTGCTGACGGTGACCGGCCTGCGCAACCCCTGCCTGCAGATCGACAACTTCCAGGACGGGCTGCTGAAGCGGGTGGTGGGACGGGACGACGCGGGGAACGTCGTCCGCAAGGCCGGAATCATGAGCATCGTGAAGGAGGGAGGCGAGGTGCGCCCCGGAGACACGGTCAAGGCCGAACTTCCCAGCGGGCCGCATCAGGCTCTGCGCGCGGTCTGAGAAGTCCATCCGAACGGCGATGAGTTCTCGGGCGGCGGTCGGTCTACCTCTGTGAAAGCAACGGAGAACCGCTTCACCCAGGAGACCTCAATGTCCGAGACCACCGCTCCCGTCACGTCCCTCAACGCAGCCTCCACCACGCAGACAGCCTCCGACAGGTCCGTGTCCGCTCGTGGACGGCGTGCCCGGATCGCGCTGCGGGCGCTTCAGGTGGTGCTCGCGCTCTTCTTCGGGCTCGCGAGCGCGCTGCCCAAGCTGATCGCACACCCGTCGGCCGCCGAGTCCTTCGACAAGATGGGCTGGGGCAGCGCGGGCATGTACACCATCGGGCTGCTCGAACTGGCCGGAGCCGTCGCGCTGTTGATTCCGGTGCTGCAGTCGGTGGCCGCGACGGCGCTGAGCGCGCTGATGGTGGGTGCGTTCATCGTGCAGGTCGCCGTCTTCGACGGGCAGTACGCGGCGACACCACTGATCCTCATCGTGCCGCTCGCCCTCATCGCCTGGGCCCGCCGAGGACACAACGCGGACCTGCTGCGGCTGGTGCGGCGACGGGCGTGAAGGTGTCGGCGTACGGCCCGGGGTGGCGTACGCGGAGAGTGGCGTCCGACGGGTCGTGGAGACCCGGTCGGGCGCCACTGCGTGTACGCGCAGAGGCGCCCGGGGTTGCGTCCCTGAGGACTTTGGGGAGAGGTGCCTGTGCCCGCGGCGCCTTTACGAGGCGTCGTCGGGTCCGGTGAGGCCTCGCAGGCGTTCCATGTCGCGGCGGTCGCGTTTCGTCGGGCGACCGGTGCCGCGGTCGCGGATGCCGGCCGGGGCGACGGCCTCGCGGGGTGGCGGCGGAGGGCTGTTGTCGACGTAACACTCGGCGGCCACCGGGGGTCCGACCCGCTTGCGGATCAGGCGCTTCACCACGACGACCCGTTCCAGGCCGGCGTTGCGGAGGCGGACCTCGTCACCGACGCGCACGGCGTACGCGGGCTTCACCCGCTCGCCGTTGACGCGTACGTGGCCGCCTCGGCAGGCGGTCGCGCCCATGGAACGGGTCTTCACGAGACGCACGGACCAGATCCAGCTGTCGATGCGGACGGTCTCACCGCTCGCCGGACGGGCGGCGTCGGCCGCGGCCACATCCGGTGCGACGGGTGCGGCCGGTGCTGTGTCGGCCGCGGTGCCGTCCTGGGTGTGTGCGCCGCCGTCGGTGTCCGCGCCCTCGGAAACCCTGCCAGATGCCATGCCCTCGACTTTAGTACTCCGGGTCGCGCGGAGCGGACGGGTTTTTCCGGTCCTGGTCCTGATACCTGACCGGCCCCTGCTGCATGACCCTGATACGTGGTCCTGGCCTCGGGGCTCGATTCCCGAGGTGACTCTCGTCCGCCGTTCTACCGTGGACGTATGGACATCACTGGTCCGGCCGGGCTGGCCGCGCTCGACGAGCGGATCGCCGGGTGCCGGCGCTGCCCTCGGCTGGTCGCCTGGCGGGAGGAGGTCGCCCGTACCAAGCGCGCCGGCTTCGCGGACTGGGACTACTGGGGGCGGCCGGTGCCGGGGTTCGGGCCGTCTGACGCCCGGCTGCTGATCGTCGGGCTGGCGCCCGCCGCCCACGGCGGGAACCGGACCGGGCGCATGTTCACGGGGGACCGCTCCGGAGAAGTGCTGTACGCGGCGCTGCACGAGCTGGGGCTCGCGTCGCAGGCCGGTTCGGTGAGCGCGGGCGACGGGCTCGAACTGTACGGCGTACGCGTCACCTCGCCCGTGCACTGCGCCCCGCCCGCCAACAAACCGACGCCCGAGGAACGGGACGCCTGCCGGCCGTGGCTGGTGAGCGAGCTGGAGCTGCTCCGGCCGACACTGCGGGCGGTGGTGGTGCTCGGGGCGTTCGGCTGGCAGGCGACGCTGCCCGTTCTCGACGCGGCCGGCTGGAGCGTGCCGCGTCCGCGCCCCGCCTTCGGGCATGGGGCACGGATCACGGTCGGCGGCGGGCTGCGGCTCTTCGGCTGCTTCCACGTCAGTCAGCGCAACACCTTCACCGGCCGCCTCACGCCCGCGATGCTCCGGGATGTGCTGCGGGACGCGGCGACCGCCGCCGGTCTGCCCCCTCAGCGGTGAGGGCAGTGGTGGCGAAAATTGGCGCGCCCGGACTCGCGCAACCACGTTACGTTGACCCGATGGGCCTGTATCCGGAGATCGAACCGTACGACCACGGCATGCTCGAGGTCGGGGACGGCAACCGCGTCTACTGGGAAGTCTGCGGAAATCCGCAGGGCAAGCCGGCGGTGATGCTGCACGGCGGGCCGGGGTCGGGGGCGAGCGCGAACTTCCGGCGGTACTTCGATCCGGCCGCCTACCGGATCGTACTGCTCGATCAGCGCGGGGCCGGGCGTTCGACGCCGCATGCGAGCGCGTACGACACCGATATGAGCGTGAACACGACGGCCCACATCCTGGCCGATCTCGAGCTGCTGCGGCGGCACTTGGGGATCGAGCGGTGGCTGGTGTGGGGCGTGTCGTGGGGATCGGTGCTCGGGCTGCGGTACGCGCAGACGCATCCGGAGGTCGTGTCCGAGCTGGTGCTGACCGCGGTCGCGACCGGTTCCGACGCCGAAGTGGCCCTGCTGACCAGGGGACTGGGGAACCTGTTCCCCGAGGCCTTCGAGAAGTTCCGTGCCGAGGTGCCCGAGGGCGAGCGGGACGGGAACCTGGCTGCCGCGTACAACCGGCTGCTGGAGTCGCCCGACCCCGAGGTCCGGGCACGCGCCGCACGGGCGTGGACCGACTGGGAGACGGCCATGCTCCCGGCACCGCCCCGTTCCGTACCGCGTTACGAGGACCCGGTGTTCCGCATGGGCTTCGCCCGGACCGTCACCCACTACTGGGGCGACGACCACTTCCTGGGCGAGGGGAACAAGGGTGCGGAAGGTGTCGTACTGCGCGACGCGCACCGGCTCAAGAACATCCCCGGCACCCTCGTCCAGGGCAGCCTCGACCCCGGGAATCTGCTCGGCACGGTCTGGCGGCTCCATCACGCCTGGCCCGGCAGTGAGTTGGTCGTCGTCGACGAGGTGGGTCACAACGCGGGAGCGCCGGGCATGGTGGACGAACTGGTGGCGGCGACGGACCGGTACGCGGCCCGTGGCTGAGCCGGCTGTCGGCCGGGGACAGCGGGTGCGGGTGTGTTCGCCCGCCGAACGTGCGAACCGGCGTTCCAGCGTGGGTGAGGGGAGGAACGACGCCCAAACCTCCCGCAGCTCGTCGCCCAGCTGTGGATGAGACGGCCGGGCGAGTCCGACGGCACCTGTCGGGGCGGCCCGCCCGCCGGGCAGCGGTGGCCGTCGTACGTTCTCGAACTCGCCCGTGACACACGGGTCGTGAGCCTGGGCCGAGCCTGTGAGGCCCCCTGTGTGCGCTACGGCTGCCAGACGAAGCGCACGTCAGGCTCCCGCTCCTCGTTTCCGCTGCCGTCCGTGTACTCGACGGCGACGAAGCCGTGGCGTTCGTAGAAGCGGTGGGCGGGCTTGTTGACCTGAAAGGTCCACAGGGTCAGTCCGTCAGGGCTGCGCTCCTTCGCGAGGGCGAGGAAAAGGTCACCGATGCCGTGCCCGCGCCAGTCGGACAACAGGTACAGCTGCGACACCTCGTCACCGTCGAGCACCATCACGCCGACGATCCCGTCCGCTGACGACGCCTCCGCGACCCAGGTCTCGCGGTGCGGCACCACCACATCCCGGAAGTAGCCGCGGACCTCGTCGTCGGACCGAGGCCAGTCAACGGTCGGCAGGGCGGCGCCTCTGGACCGCAGCAGTACGTCGGCGGCAGAGTCGGCATCGTCGGCCACGGCACGGCGGAGGGTGATCTTCGGGGCGGTGGATGAGGGGGTCACGGGGCCGGAGCCTGCCAGAAGGGCCGTACCGAACGCACCTGGATTTACTGGATCCCAGGTCGTCCGGCAGGCTCGGTATCTGCTGTGGAATCGGTCCCGGTCTTGGTCTCCGTCTCCGAGTCCGTCTCCGGGACGGCGGCCGTCGCCGTGATCTCCACCAACTGCCCCGGGTAGCCGAGACAGGCCACTCCGATGAGGGTCGACGAATGAGGTCCGACGGAGAGGCCGGACGACTCGACGACCTCCCAGACGGCGGACAGAACCTCGGGTTCGCCGCTCACGACGTACACGTCGGTCGCCAGGACATGCGCGAAGTCACTGCCCACCGCCCGGAGTTGTTCACCCAGGTTGACGATCACCTGCGCTGTCTGCAGCACGGGATCGCCCACGCCGACGATCCGCCCCTGCGCGTCCAGCGGCACGGAGCCGGCGAGAAACGCGACACGCGTGCCCGCCTCGACGACGGAGGCGTGGGAGTAGGTGGGCGGCGGGAACAGACCGGGGACGGTGACGCGCTTGAGCATGGCGGGCTCCTGAAAGGTGGGAGATGGAACGGCCGAGTCGAGTGCGGGCGTGTGGGTCGCCCGCAGGACCACCCGCCGATCATGCGCAGTGCGGGGTGGCGGGCGCACCCGGATTTCCGTCGAGGGTGTGATCAGTGGCGTCGGGAGTGGGACGACTGGCCGTACAGGCCCGTCAGCCGCCAGCCGTCGTCGCGTGCGACCCGCTCGAAGGCCCCGATCTTCCGCGCGAGCCCCTCCGGATCGCCGATGTCGCACCATCGGCCGGCGACCGCCTCGGCCCACTCCTCCTCCCCTCTCACCAACGGCAGTCCGCGCACGGCGAGATGCAGGGCGAGCGTCGACCGCGCGTAGTACCGGACGGCGTTCAGCTCGTCGCGGGTACGGGCGTACTGCTCGGTCTCCCGTAGTCGCAGCCGCCCGTCGACGGCATCGGCGACGAGCAGCGGGACCATGACACCGGGCGCGCACGCATCCGGAGCAGCCGCCAGGAACGTCAACTCGCCCTCGTTCTCCACGACTTCGTACCGGGGCAGATACGACAGCCGGGCGAGACCGAGCGCGTGCTTCCACGACGTCACCCACAGGCCCCGGTTGAGGTAGTAGCGGACGCTCCGCTGCCAGGTCCAGCGCGTGTCGAGGCGGAAGCCGTGCAGGCCCTCGGCGCGACATGCCTCGTACACCGTGTCCAGCGTCGACGAGGCGAGGCCGCGCCGCCGGGCGACGGGATGGACGTACAGCGACGAGACGCGCAACGAACCCACCCCGCTCGGCCAGGTGTCCACGGCGATGGTCCCGAGCGGCCCCCTTGCCTGCCCGCCTTCCCCGTCCTCGGCGGGGTTTCGGATCCAGTACCTCCTGCAGTAGTCGTCGTCGTGTTCGTACTCCCGTCCGGACGCTCCCAGTCGGAGGCGTAACCGCTTCTCGTGCGAGGCCGTGATCGAGTCCGGGTCGGTGCACTCGCCGAGTGCGCCCTCGGCGAGTGAGGCCAGGTCCCAGCGTGCGAACCGCCGTCCTTCGGCGGGCCCGACCGGACGCAGGCCGGGGCACGCCGACAGACGTTCGTGCACACGCAGGGCGAGATCGTCTTCCATGGCCGGAGCGTAGGGACGTGGATGGTGCGCCTGTCCGGCTCGGGAGGGGATCCCACCTGCGGGTTCACCTTTGCGGTGGACCCGCTCATTGGTCGCGCGTTTGCCTCTCGCACTCCTGTTCAAGTGCTGGGTACGCCTCGGCGATGGCCGCGCAGATCCGTCGGCGGAGCAGTTCCGCGGCCTCGGCCCGGCCGGAGTCCCGCTCGCCTCCCGGCAGACCGTCCAGGAGTTGGTCGTAGTGACTCATCCGGTGCCGCAGATAGTCGACCTTCCAAGGGGCGAGAGTGGCACGGCCGGCATGCCCGGTGTCCCGTACGGAGTTGCCGTCGGCCGGCTCGATCGGGCAGTCGGCCGCCGCCTCCCGTCGGGCCCGGTGTTCCACCGCCCGCAGGGCCAGCTTGCCCGGATCCAGAAGCGGTACCTCGATCGGTTCGGTCCTGATCCGCTCCAGGATCTCCAGCCGCCGACGCTGTACGGCGTTCCGCACGGCCGCCGACCGTCGCGCCGAGGATTCCGCCACCCTCCGGAACTCGTCGGTCCGCTCGGCCGCCGTGACCCGCTCGACGCGGTACAGCCGGACCTGCGGCGCCGCCCTGAGCCGCGGATTGACGCTGAGGCGGTCCGGTGTCCCGAGCAGCCGGTGCACCATTCCGCCGGTCCACCCGCGAGCCCGCAGCCCCGCCAGGGAGACGTACCGCTGCCCGTCCTCCTCGTAGCCCTCAAGGCTCTGACGCGTCTTGGGTTCCTGACCGTCCTCGTAGCCCTGATCACTGGCATGGCAAGCCATGGCCACCTCCCCCGTAGCTCGATCGTGACGCTCTGTGACGACATCTCCCATTGAAGCGCCCGCCACTGACAATCACCCGAGCCACCCCGGAGCAACGAGCCCTCCTCCGCCCTGCGCCTGTCCTCCGACCTGATCGGCCGGACGAGCCCCGGGGCGGCCCCGAGGCCGGAGGGCACCCGGCGTTGCGTTCATAAAGAACGCGGGTTTCCCGAAGACCGTCACATCCCCGAAATACTCGCGGCCCAACTCCTCCACCGACCCGACCTACGCTGGACATCACCGCCCGGCCGACGTCGCCCGAAGGCATCGCACCCTCCGCCCTCGCCCGACAGGAGCCCTGTGTCACGCCCCAGCAGCACGCGTCCGCGTTTCGCCCTGCCGCCCTGGCTCGCTCACACACTGAGCGCGCAGCGAGGGCCCGTTCCCTGGAACGCGGTCGTCCGGGGTGCGCTGGCGGCCGGGCCGTTGCTGCTGGCCGGAGTGCTGGCGGACCGCACCTCCCTCGGTGTCGTCGCCGCGCTCGGTGCCATGCTCGCCGGGATCAACGACCGGCCGGGCAGTCGGCGTTCCTCCGTCAGGCGGCTCGGTGTGCCCGCGTCGGCCGGGGCCGTCGGGCTGGTCGTCGGGACGTACGCCGGACAGCAGTTCGCAGCCGTGCCGCTGACCCTTCTCCTCACCGTCCTCGGGCTCCTCGCGGGCGGCATCAGCGCCATCGGGCCCGTCGCGTCCGGCGCCGGTACGCAACTGCTGGTCGCCGCCGCCATCGGGGCCGGGATGCCGTTGCCGGAGCCGGGCTGGGAGCGGGCGCTGTTCTTCGTCGCGGGCGCCGGCTGGCTGGTCGCCCTACGGCTCGCGCTGCCCACCCCCGGTGCCGGCGCCGGTGACTTCCGCTTCGACGGGGAACGTGCCGCCGTCGCCGCCGTGTACGACGCCGTCGCCGACCTCCTCGACGCCGCCGGTACGGACGAGGCCGGCGCCCGGCGCGTCGCCCTCACCGCCGCGCTCGACCACGCCCAGGACGCCCTCGGCGGACCCCGGATACGTCAGTACGCCAGTTCCAGGGACGAGCGCCGACTGCGCACCCAGTACGCCGCCGCGCTGCCCCTCGCCGAGGCCGCGACCGCCCTCGCCTGGACCGGGGACGCCCTCCACGCGCGCGTGGCGGAAGGTCCCCGGCGCCTCGCCGCCGCCGTGAGGACCAACACGCACACCGGGCCGCTGCCCGCCCCGGCCCGCTCCGCGCCCGGGCTGCGCGCCCTCGACGACGCGCTGCTGCACGCCGCCGACGCCTTCGACCGGGGCGGCGACACGCACGACCTGCACTCGCGGCGCCGTACCGTCCGGGCCCTGCTCCGCACGGCCGTCGACTCCGGCGGGCGGGAGTACGGGCTGCGGGTGGCGCTCTGCTTCGGGGCCGGTGCCGCTGTCGCGCAGGCGACGCACCACGCCCACTGGTACTGGATTCCGGCCACCGCCGTCTTTCTCGTCAAGCCCGACCTGGGGCCGCTCGTCTCGCGCGTGCTGTGCCGGGCGGCGGGGACCGTTCTCGGGGCCGTTGTCTTCGCCGGGTTCGCGGCCGTACTGCCCCGGCCCGAAGGGCTCGTCGTGCTCGTCGCCGTGAGTGGTGCGCTGATCCCGGTCGCCACCAGGCACTTCGCCGCCCAGACCGCCGTCGTCACGGTGCTCGTGCTCGCCCTCGTGATGGTGGGCGGCGAACCCCAGGCGTCCTGGAGCCGGATCCTGGAGACACTGGTCGCCTGTGCCCTCGTACTCATCGTCGGACATCTGCCGATGCCCGGGCAGCGCGGCGGAGGCGTACGGGCGCGACTGGCGCGGGCCGCCGAGGCCGCTCAGGCGTACCTCCAGCATGTGATGAGCGGCTCGGACGACCGGCACGCGCGCTGGATGCTGCGCCGCGAGGCCTATCGCGCGCTCGCCGAGGCCCGTACGGCCATCGCGCACTCCGCGGCCGAACTGCCCGCCCTGGCACGGCACACGGAGGGAACGGAAGAGGTCGCCGCCACCCTCGAACGGCTTGTCGACACGGCGACCGCCTTTGCCGTGCACCTGGACGACACCGGACACCTCACCCGCCGGCACACCGAACACCTCACCGAACTCCTGGACGAACTCGCCGAGCGGCGTGAGCGCGCCGGACTGCGGACGCGTGTCCCGCGCGCGGGTGAGACGTCCATCGCGGGCTGAGGACGGTTCCGCGTCGGTCGTGTCAGTCGATGCGTACCCATACCGGCGCGTGGTCCGAGCCCGGTGCGTCCCGTCGGGCCTCCGGGTCCGGGCCGACCGACGGGAGGGCGGGCGCCCCGTTTCCCGGCAGACCCGTGCCCGCCTCCGTCGTGCGGTGGACCAGGCGGTGGCTCAGGAGGACGTGGTCGATCAGTTCACGCCGGCCCGAGTTGATCCGCGAGTAGCGCTGGCCGGCCGGAATGAGCGGGGCAACGTCCCACAGGCGCGTCGCGTCACCCCTGTCGTCGTGGTCGTAGCCGGGCGTGCCGATCTCCGAGCCGGGCGGGCCGAGCAGGATCTGTGTGGTCGCCGCCTGCACCTCGTCGTTCAGATCACCCAGGACCAGCACGTCCCGCGTGCGTCCGTCCCCGGCCAGCAGGTCGTCCGCGAGGGCCCGCAGCGCTGTCGCCTCGGCGGTCCGCCGGTACAGGGCGTACGCGCCGAAGCGGGCCCGTTCGCCCTCGTCGCGGGGCTGGAAGCGGCCGTTCGGATACGACAGCAGCTTCGACTTCAGATGGGCGACGGCCGCCCGCACCGGCCCGCCCCCGATATCGGCCGCCACCGCCAGGAAGCCGCGGCCCGCCACGGAGATCTCCAGGCCCGTGTCGTCCACCTGCACCGGAGCCAGTTTCGCCGGAAACGTGTTCGTGTCGGCGAGCACCTCGAACTCCACACGGCCGAGGAAACCGACCCGGATGCCCCGGCTGTCCGCGAGCCGCGAGGTCGCGACGCTCCAGCCGCCGCCCAGCAGGTCGACCAGATCGTGCAGTGCCTCGGGGTCCCCGACCTCCTGGACGGCGAGCAGTGCCGGGTCGAGCTCGGTGATCACGCCGGCGAGGGCGGCGAGTTTCGCCTCGTACGCCGCCTCGTCCTTCGGGCCGGACGGGCCGCCCGGACGGTAGAGGTTCTCCAGGTTCCAGGTGGCGACGAGCATGCCGGCTCCCCCTCAAGTCCCAGCGGTTCCGCGGGTTCCGCGGTGCTGCGTCCAGCGTGCCCGTGCCGCGGCCCCCGGCGACAGGGCTGCGCCGGGATGCGCGGTTCACGTCGCCCACGGGCACGACCGCGCCGTACGGTGGCCGCATGACGCCTTCTCCCGCTGCTCCCGCGGATCTCGTCATCACCGGCTGCACCGCCCTCCTCCACACCGACGACGGTGAAGGGACCGAGTTCGCCGAGGACGCCTCGATCGCCGTACGGGGAGGGATCATCGAGGCGATCGGTGTGGGTGTGGGTCTCCCGGACGCCGTCGAACACATCGACGCGCGCGGGCAGTTGGCCATGCCGGGGCTGATCAACTGCCATACGCACGCTCCGATGGTCGCGCTGCGCGGGATCGCCGAGGACCTCCCCACCGAGGCGTGGTTCAACGACGTGGTGTGGCCGATCGAGTCCAACCTCACCGCCATCGACGTGGAGTTGGGCGCGCGGCTCGCCTGCGCCGAGATGATCCGCGGCGGTGTCACCTGCTTCGCCGACCACTACTTCTCGATGGACACCGTCGCCGCGGTGGTCGAGGAGTGCGGGATCCGGGCGCATCTCGGCGAGGCGTTCTTCTCCTCGCAGGGGACCCAGGGGCGGGAGAAGTCGCTGGAGTTCGCGCTGCGGCACCGGGGCGGCGCAGACGGCCGCATCACCACGACCCTCGCCCCTCACGCCCCGTACACCGTCGACGACGCCGACCTCGCGGCCACCGCCGGCCTCGCCCGCGAACACGGCCTGCCCGTGCACATCCACGCCGCCGAGAACCGCGACCAGACCGACACCAGCCTCGCCCGGCACGGCCTCACCCCGATCGAGGTCCTGGCCCGCACCGGCATCCTGACCGGCGACCTCGACGTCCTCATCGCGCACGGCACCGGCATCGTCGAGCGCGACCTCCCCGTCCTGGAACGCGCCGGCGGACGCGCGGCCGTGGCGACCGCGCCCCGCGGATATCTCCGGTTCGCCTGGCCCACCACCACTCCGGTGCGTGCCCTGCGCGAGATCGGCGTCCCCGTCGGGCTCGCCACCGACGGCGCTGCCTCCAACAGCTCGCTCGACGTGTGGGAGTCCATGGCGCTGACCTCGCTGATCCAGAAGTCGACCGAGGGCGACCCCCGGTGGCTGACCTCCCGCCAGGCACTGCACCACGCCACGCTGCAGAGCGCGCGGGCGGTGGGACTCGGCGAGCGGATCGGCAGTCTGGCGCCGGGCCGGAAGGCCGACATCATCCTCGTGGATCTCACCGGGCCGCACACCCAGCCCGTGCACGACCTCGCCGCCACCCTCGTCCACAGTGCCCGCTCCTCGGACGTCCGTACGACGATCGTCGACGGCCGCGTCCTCATGCGCGACCGTGAACTGCTGACCCTCGACGTGCCGGAGATCGTCCGGGAGCTGGGAGAGCGGCTGCCCGCACTCGTCGACCGGAGCCACGGCAGACGCATCCAGGAGTACGACGCCTGAGAACTTTCCGCCGGCGCCGATGAGTTTCGCGTGCCCCGCCGGTCCACCCCTGAGAACGGACCGTTCCACAACGGGGCATGGAGGGGCGATGACACTTCCGCGGATCGTTTCGCGCGACGAGTGGCGGGCGGCACGCGAGGCGTTGCTGGTCAAGGAGGAGGTCGTCACGCGCGCGCGTGACGCGCTGGGCGCCGAGAGGCGAGAGCTGCCCATGGTCGAGGTCGACACGGAGTACGTGTTCGAGGGCGGCGACGGCAAGGCGACCCTGCTCGACGTCTTCGAGGGCCGCAGCCGACTCGTCGTCCACCACTTCATGTTCGCCCCCGAGTGGGAGGCGGGCTGCCCCGGCTGCTCGGAGTTCCTCGACAACGTCGGTCACCTGGCGCACCTGTGGGCACGCGACGCCTCGTTCGCGGTGGTGTCCCGGGCGCCGTACACGCGGATCCTGCCGTTCAAGGCACGGCTGGGGTGGACCGTGCCGTGGTATTCGTCGTACGGCAACGACTTCAACCGCGACTTCCTGGTGACGTCCGAGAGCGCGGGGGAGGTCGTCGAGCGGTCCGGCGTGAGCTGCTTCCTGCGGGACCGTGACCAGGTCTTCCACACCTACTCGGCGTACGGACGCGGCCTGGACGGACTCGGCTCGGCCGCCAGCTTCCTGGACCTCATGCCCCCGGGACGGCTCGCGAGCGGCGAACACGTGCGCCATCACGACGCGTACGACTACTGATACGGAAGGTGAGAAACGGGGCGTAGGGGATGTAACGGGATGAGTTCATCCTCACATCCGGCGCTGAACGAGTGTCAACTACGTCTCAGTACGGTCACCGGCCGAGGCCCTTTCCCCATGATGAGCGTTTAACTCTATGAGATCAGCGCTACATGGAGGTACAGGGTGAACGGGCGAAAGGTGCTCGAACGCTTTCCCGCCGGCGGACCGCGTGGTTCCTGGCCCGCGGAGGAGTTCGCGCAGGCGCGGCGCCTGGAGGGCCAGGCCGCGGAGGTTGTCATGGACCTCGCGACGGACACGTTCCTCGTGATCGTCCGGGGTGGAGCCGTGGGGGAGTGAGGCGGTCGCCGGGCCCCTCGTGACGGGGCTCAGGCGCTGATCGGCCTCGACCACGTCGGAATCGTCCCCGTCACCTGGCACAGGGCGAGGTAGAGCGGTATCGGCGGGGTGTACGGGAGGGTGTCGTGCGGGCGGTGCAGAAGGGGCGGGACGCGCGGGGCGCCGAGGATCACCGCTCCCGTGGAGTAGTGGGCCGGGGCCGGCCACTCCAGGGCGTAGTCGGAGTCGGCGGGGACCAGCCACCACCAGTGGCCCGCGTCCGCGTACACACAGCCCACGCGCGGTAGCCGGGGCAGTATCTGGGGGCCGAAGCGGGCGGGTACCGCCACCGCGTCGCAGCCCAGGGGGGCGGTCATGCCCACCGGTATCGGAAGGCGCAGGGGAGTTCCCGGACGGGGCGGACCGTGCAGGCCGCGCTTCACGCGCACCAGCGTGTCCATGCTGACCACCCGGCCCCCCGTGGACGAACCCCTTACACCCATTCGGCCTCTGTCCCTGTCCCCGTTGTCGCGTGCCCTTGAAACCGGTGGCGCCCGTGGCGTCCGTGGTGCGCCTGTGTCTCGTCGGCGGGCTCCGGTTCCGGGTCGCCGGCCGTGCCGGGGCGGGGCGGCGGCGCGCCCCAGCCGAGGTCGCCACGGGCAGCCGTGCCGTCGTGGGCGTCGGCGCCCGCGTCGGCCGCCCGGGCGAGTTCCGCCCAGACCAGCAGGCCGGGGCCGTGCTCCTGGGCGCCCCAGGCCCTGCACATGGCCTCGACGAGGAGCAGCCCCCTCCCCTGCTCGTCGTCGGGGCGCTGCGGCGACTGATGGGGCACGCCGGGCGAACAGCCCTCGTCACGCACCGCTATGCGCACCAGGTCGGCGCCGTCGTGCAGCTCGCAGACTATGTGGCTGCTCGCGGTGTGCACGATGGCGTTGGTGACCAGTTCGGTGACGACCAGGGCCGCTGTGTCGCAGGTGTCCTCGCAGACCGACCAGCCCGTGAGCCGGGCGCGCGTCAGGCGGCGGGCCTGCGCGGGCGAGCCCGGATGGGCGGCCAGCTCGAAGCGGAACCGGCGCTCGTCCGCCGTGCCGGGGCGCAGCGAGGCTGCGGACCCGGGACCGGAGCGGTCCGCGGCGGCGTCTGTTCCTAAGGGCGGGGACGGAATCACGCTTGCCACTATCTCCCCGCCGTGAACACTTGGCAAGTGTCACTCTGAAAAATGCAGAGTGCGGTGTGACGGAGTGGAACGGCGTGGCACACTGCTCGCAACAGCACGCGGAGCGGCGCCAGTTGGGACTTTCGGCAGGTTTTCGAATAAACCTTCGAACGAATTCCCGGTGGCGCCGCCGGGCTGTCAGGACTTCACCGGCGTCCGCCGGTGCTCGATGGAGGTGGAGCGTGAGCGAACCGCGGTCCGCGCCGACGGTCGGACAGGTCGTCCTCGGCCGGCGCCTGCTGGACCTGCGGGAGCGTGCGGGTCTGCGCCGCGAGGAGGCCGCGCGCATCCTCCGGGTCGCCCCCGCCACCGTCCGCCGTATGGAGATGGCCGAGGTCGCGCTCAAGATCCCGTACCTCCAGCTCCTCCTGAAGTCGTACGGCGTCTCGGACGAGGAGGCCGGGGCGTTCGTCCAGCTCGCCGAGGACGCCAATCTGCCCGGATGGTGGCAGCGGTTCCACGACGTGCTGCCCGGCTGGTTCTCCATGCACGTCAGCCTGGAGGGCGCGGCGAGCCTCATCCGCCAGTACGAGCCCCACTTCGTCCCCGGACTGCTGCAGACCGAGGAGTACGCCCTCGGTGTCCTGAAATCGGGCGCCATCGGCCAGACCAGACCCGAGGACATCGAACGCCATGTCGCGCTGCGCATGGAACGCCAGGGACTGCTCACCCGTGACGGCGCGCCCCGGCTGTGGGTCGTGATGGACGAGACCGTTCTGCGCCGCCCGGTGGGCGGTCCGGAGGTGATGCGTGCGCAGATCGACAGACTGCTCGACGCCATGGACCTGCCCAACGTGACGATCCAGGTCGCCCCCTTCTCCGCGGGGCCGCACCCGGGCACGTACGGGCCGTTCGTGCTGTTCCGTTTCGCCGTGCCGGAACTCCCGGACATGGTCTACAGCGAGTACCTGACCGGCGCCGTCTATCTGGATTCGCGCGCCGAGGTGGCCACCCACCTGGAGGTCATGGACCGCATGGCGGCTCAGTCCGCTACAGCACATCGCACGAAGGAGATCCTCCGGGATCTCCGCAAGGAGCTCTGAATCTCTGCATGGATCGCATGACGTCCAAGACCCGGATACGCCACGAGCGAATCAATGAGCTGACCACTGAACGGGTCACCGACCGGGCGAGCGCCCGTATCTACAACGGCATGCCCGCCGGGGAACTGGGCAGCGAGGGCTGGCACAAGCCGTGGAGCGGCGGCAACGGGGGCAACTGCCTGGAGGCGATGAAGCTCGCCGACGGCCGGATCGCCGTGCGCCAGTCCACCGACCCCGACGGTCCGGCGCTGATCTACACCACGGCCGAGATGCTCGCCTTCATCGAGGGCGCCAAGGCCGGGGAGGCCGACTTCCTGCTCTCCTGAGGTCCGGTTCCGGCCGATTGTGTGGCGCCGGTTCCGTTGTGTTCAGTCAATTCCCTTATTTTGGTGCTCAGTTGATCTATTGCCACGCCAGAGACCGAACAGACTTACGGAGTTCGCCATGACCGGGCAGCACCCCATCGAGATGGACACCAGCAAGCCTCATCCCGCGCGGATGTACGACTGGTATCTGGGTGGCAAGGACAACTACCCGGTCGACGAGGCGATGGCCCGCCAGATGCTCGCTCTCGACCCGCGTGTTCCGGTGATGGCCAAGGTCAACCGGGCCTTCATGCACCGCGCCACACGCTGGCTGGCCGGGCACGGCGTCCGCCAGTTCCTGGACGTCGGCACCGGCATCCCGACCGAGCCGAACCTCCACCAGATCGCCCAGGAGATCGCGCCCGACGCGCGGGTCGTCTACTGCGACAACGATCCCATCGTGCTGGCCCACGCGGCGGCCCTGCTGCGCGGTACGGAGGAGGGCGTCACCGAGTACCTCCAGGCCGATGTGCGCGACCCGGACGCCATCATCGAGGGCGCGAGGAAGGTCCTGGACTTCGACCGGCCCGTCGCGCTCTCCCTCGTCGCCCTGCTGCACTTCATCTCCGACGAGGACGGCGCGCACGACCTGGTCGGCCGCCTGCTGGCCGCCCTGCCCGCCGGCAGCTACCTGATGATGACCCACGCGACCGCCGACTTCTCCCCGGAGGAATCGGCTGCCGCGACGGCGAAGCTCAAGGCCGCGGGCGTCACCCTCGCCCTGCGCTCCCGCACCGAGTTCGCCCGCTTCTTCGACGGCCTCGACCTGATCGAGCCCGGTGTCGAGGTGGTCGACAAGTGGCATCCGGAGCTGGGCGAGCCGATCCCCGGTCAGGAGGACGGGGTGATTCCGGGGTACGGGGCGGTGGGCCGCACGTCCTGACGCGCGCACGCGCGGGCCGGCGATCACGGCTTACGGGTTCGCGGCCCCGGGGTTCGCGGCCTCCGAGTACGCGACCTACGGGGTCACAGCCACGACCACATGCGCCGAGGTGCGTCGACCAGCCGACTGACCGCCACCACCGCGAGCGGCGGCTGCTCCGCCTTCTGGCGGCCGAGGCTCAGCCCGTAGTAGATCTGCTCGATCGACGGCGGTCCGACCGCGAGGTTGCGCCAGACGGCCACCGACGGTGACTGCTTGTCGGTCTGGACGAGATACGCCGCGGCCATCGTCCCCGTACGGCCGACGCCGGCGCCGCAGTGCACGAACACCGGCCCGGACGACGAGGCGACGACATCGAGGAACTGCTGCACCTGCCGCGACGTGGGCGTCTGCCCGTCACGGATCGGCAGGTGCACGACCTTCAGGCCTGCCTTGGCGGGTTCGGCGAGCTGGGCCGCGCTCAGGTCCTCGGCGCGCAGGTCGACGACGGTGGTGATGCCGAGGCCCGCCAGCGCCTGGTAGCCGGCGGGCGAGGGCGCCGCTCCGCGCCACAACCGGCCCTTGGAGCCCACTGGTTGGAAGTGGTGGACGCCCTGGACCGAAACGGTCCCCGGCGGCGCCGACGTCTCCTCGCCCACCCAGTGCGACACGGCCAGGATGCCGAGCGCGCCCGTGGCCCACAGGACGAGATAGCCGATGACGACTCTGCCGAGGATCCGCAGGATGCGGCGGACCACGCGGCGGGTGGGCAGTGGGAGCGAAGGCGGGGGAGCGGTGATGGCAGCCATGGATGACCTGAAGGGGTTGGGGACGGAAGCGCGTCGTACGTTCATGCAGGGGACGACAGCGCTTTTGCATCGTAACCCGGGCCACTGACAGCCAAGTCGCTATGTGACGTACACCTCTATTTTGCCCGATATGTGACTATTTACTCCGATCGGAACGTCTCAGCCGGCGTCGGCGTCCGCGTCCCCGATGCCCATGACGGTGAGGTGGGCGCGGTCGAGGGTGGTGTCCTCCAGGCAGCCGCGCAGCCGCAGGCGGTCGTGGTCGGTGAGTGCGGGCCGGACCACGCCGGCGAAGATGCCGTCACCGAGGTCTCCGAGGGTCGCGCGGCCGAGCGGCACGGACGTGGAGTCCCGGCACTGTTCCCAGACCTGGCGCGCGGCGAGGGAGCGCCGCTCGTCCGAGACGAGGCTGCCACTGCCACGCAGGTCGACCCGGACCAGGACGGAGGTCGCCGCGCTGTCGTTCGCCTCCTCCTCGCGGGTCTCGGTGAGGTCGGCGAGCCCGACGACGAGCGCGCCGAGCAGTACGACCCCGACCGTGCCGACGGCTGTCGCCCGGGCGGCCCGGCCCGGTGAGTGTCCGCCGCCCGCCGGGGGCAGGTCCTCCAGGTCGGCGTCGGCGGCCGGATCGGGCGCGGCCAGGACGGCCAGCCGTCCGGCGAGGCGTCGCTCGGCGGGCTTGGCGGTGACCGACGCGATCCGCTGCACCACCCAGGCGAGCCCGGACAGCAGTACACCGGTGACCATGAGTACGGGCACAAAGACGAACGTACGTTCGGCTGGCTCGTCCAGCCAGCGGAACCGCCCGGCGCCCTGGCGCACCGGCGCCTCCCGCAGCCGGGCCAGGACGTCCTGCTGGCTCCGGCCGCTCTCGCGCACCTGGTCCTGGGTCTCGCGCACCTGCTCCTCGATCCGCGAGAGCCGCCCGATCAGCGTGATCCCGAGCAGCATCACCTCGACGACGAGCAGCAGCACACCGCACAGGACGGCCCGCTGCCACTGCCACCGGTAGAGATAGATGACGACGTAGCTGCCCGCCCCGGCGGCGGCCAGCCAGCCGAATACGTAGGCGATGCGCCTCATCGTCCGGCCTCCGTTCCGGTCTCGTCCCCGGTGCGTACGTCGCCGGTGGTGCCGTCAACGGTGAGGTGCGTGCCCGGCGGGAACCGGTTCACGGCGTCTGTCGCGCCCACGACCGTGGGCAGCCCGAACTCCCTTGCCAGTACGGCGAGATGGGACAGCGGACTGCCGGTCTGAGCGACCAGGCCGGTGAGCCCGGGCAGCAGCGGGGCGAGGGCGGGGTCGAGTGTGCGGACGACGAGCACCGCGTCCGGCGGCGGTGTGCCGGTGCCGTCCCAGACGGTCCCGGCGGCCCGTCGGCCGGACACGCCCCGGCCGCCCTCGCCCGCCGGGCCGGCGCTCCGCTCGGGGACCACGGTCCCGTCCTCGGCGACCCGGAAGGCGTCCGGCAGTGGGGCGGACACGGGCAGCGGCAGCCTCTCCCGCACGTCCGCGGGCAGCGGCCCGCCCTCCAGCGCGGTCATGAACTCCGGCCACCGCAGCAGCCCGACCCGTGCACCGTCGTCCAGCCCTCCGCGCACGACCAGCCTGCGCGCCCCCTCCCGCACGAGCCGCACCTGCAACTCCTGCACCCACCGGACGCGCAGCCGGAGCGCCTCACGCGGCGGGAGCGCGGGGACCGTCGTGGCGGGCCCGTCGACGGGTTGCCGGAACGGGCGTACGAAGGCGGCGGTCGCCGAGCGCCCGGGTTCGCCCGGGCCTCCTGGACGGCCTCCCGCGCGCGGGGCGCTGCCCGTGCTGTCGGAGCCGCCCTCCTGTGCCGACGTCGGCGCCGATGGCGGAAGCCGGATCCGTCCGCGCAGGCTCGGCGCCGTCAGGGCCAGGACCACCGGCTCGGCGGTCACGACGTGCTCGTCGGGCAGCCCCTGGGCGCGGGCGTCCGCGAGCGCGGTGAGGGCGGCACCGGCCGCCGTACGGCTGTTGCCGCCGGCCCTGTTCGCCGGGCTCTCGTGCAGCAGCGCACCGGCCAGCGACTCCTGGGCGTGCAGCGCGACCAACGTCGTACGCGTCCAGCGCAGCGTGGACGCCAGTCCGGCCGAAGGGATGTCGGCGGGCGGCGGGGTCTCGGCCAGGCGGCGGTCGACGTCCGCCACCAGGTCGAGGGCGAGTCCGGGCAGCGCCGAGGCCAGCCGTCCCGTCCGCCAGGCCGCGGCGAGTCGGCGTCCGCCCGGCGCCGGGTTGAGCAGCGCGAGCCAGCGGTGCCGCGGCGGGACGGCGCCGAGCAGCAGCAGGTCGGCGGCGGCCCGTCCGCCGACCGCCGTGACCACCGGCACGGCACGCAGCCGGCGCCGGGGCGCGGTGCCGCCGATGTCGAGCGCGGCGGCGAGCCCGCGGGCCATCGGGGTCACCCACAGGTCCTCTTCCAGGGGCTCCAGCTGGTCCGGCAGGCTCTCCGCGACCGGGCCGGGACCCAGCAGCCGTGCTCCGCGCGGCGGCCGGGCGGCCATCGCGGTGATCGGCCGGCTCTGGAACAGCCACAGTCGCCCGTGGTCGTCGAACCCGAACTCGATGTCCTGCGGCCCGTCGAACACCTCGCGGGCACGCCGCGCGAGGCGGGCCAGCCGACGCAGCTCGAAGGCGCCGAGGAGCGGCTCGGCGTCCGCCGGTTCCGTGCGCAGCATGCGGCCCCGGAGGCTCAACCAGTAGTCGGTTCCGGCCTGTTCGCCGCTGACCAGGCTGTCCGGGCCGCCGCGTACCGCGCTCACCAGCATCCGGTCCGCGCGCCCCTCGACGGGATCGGCGCCGAACATCACCCCTCCCACGCGCGCGGTCAGCATCGGCTGGACCAGCACCGCCATCGGCGCGGGGGACTCACCGGGCCGGTGAGCGGAGTCGAGCACGGTCCGTACCGCCTTACGGAAGTCGGCCCAGCCGCGTACGTCGAGCACGGAGACGAATCGGCCCGCCAGGGAGGACTCCTGGGTGTCCTCCTGCGGTGAGGACGACCGGACGACGAGCGGGCGCTCGCCGCCCTCGGAGAGCGTCTCCCAGGCCTGGCGCAGGGCGGGCCGGCTGTCGAACAGGCCGTCACCCGAAGCGTGGGGCTCGGAGCCGGGAGCGGGGTGCGTGATGACGAATCCGGGCAGTACCGGCAGTCCGGCGCCGGCCGCGCGAGCGAGGTTCGCGGCCTTGGAACCGGCGATCAGAGGGCGGGCGGCGGCGGGCTGGTCCAGCGGGACGGCTTCCCGGCCGTGGGCCCCGACCGCGTCGCGGCTGTCTGCCGCGACAGCGTTCAGGACCGACCCGCCGCGGGGGTCGTCCCCGTCGCGGGCGCCTTCTCCGTGACGTTCGTCCAGCGTCGTCATAGGACACCCTCCAGGACCGGCCGCCAACAGGGGGGACGCGTAGGGTTGGCCCTGCGCCTGACGGCGGAACGAAGGATCGGCGGCGGGCCAGTGGGACCCGTCTCCTGTGCTCAATGATCCCACCGCAGGCCGCGTTCCACCCGGCCGGAAGCCGATTTCCGGCAAGGCGTGAACAACGTCACCCAGAGCAACCATGTGCTGGCCGTTCGCGTTGTCGACGCTCCCTCACTCCGGCGGAAGTGCCTGGCAGAGCGCCTCCAGTGCCGCACCGTAGGCGTGCTCGGAGGGTGCCGCGTACCCGACGACGAGCCCGTCGAGCGTGATCGAACCCCGGCCGTCGGGCGGGGCGCTTTCCGGCTCGTGGAACTCTGGGTGCCGGAACTCCGGATGCCGGAACTCCGCGAGCCCGTCGAGGGCGATTCCCCGCCAGGCCGCCGCCTTCACCGCAGACCGCTCCGTCCCGGGCGGCAGCCGCAGCACCGCGTGCAGGCCGGCCGCGACTCCGGTGACCTCGACATGCGGCGCGTGCTCGGCGAGGGCGGCGATCAGCCGGTCACGGCGGCGCCGGTACCGCTGCCGCATCCGCCGCACATGACGGTCGTACGATCCCGATCCGAGGAAGTCGGCGAGCGCCAGCTGATCGAGCCCGCTCGTCCACGCCTCCCGCTCGCCCTTCAGCGCGAGCACCGGCTCCACGTACCGCTCCGGAAGCACCATCCAGCCCAGCCGCAGCGCGGGGGACAGGCTCTTGCTCACCGAACCGAGGTGGATCACCCGCTCCGGGTCCAGCCCCTGCAGGGCGCCGACGGGCCGGCGGTCGTAACGGAACTCCCCGTCGTAGTCGTCCTCCAGGATCAGCCCGCCACGCGTGCGTGCCCAGTCGATCGCCGCCGCACGGCGCTCGGGGTGCAGCGGACCGCCGGTGGGGAACTGGTGCGCGGGTGTGAGCAATACGGCCCGCTCCCGGTCGAGCAGACCGACCCGCGCACCGTCCTCGTCGAGGGGCAGCGGCACGGTCCGAACCCCGGCCGCGGCCAGCAGCTGCCGGTGGAAGCCGAGTCCGTAAGCCTCCACGGCCAGCGGCCCGCGCAGTACGGCATCGGCGCCCCCACTGCCGCTCCGGCCGCCGAAGAGGAGCCGCAGGGCGTGTGCGAAGCCCGAGCAGATGACGATGCGGGAGGGCTCGGTACGCACGCCACGCGCGCGTGCCAGGTACTCCGCCAGCGCCTCCCGCAGTTCGACCCGGCCGGCCGGGTCACCGGGCCCGAACGCCTCGTTCGGCGCCTGTTGGAGCGCCCGCCGGTACGAGGCCAGCCAGGCGGAACGCGGGAACTCCGACGCGTCCGGCTTGCCCTGGCGGAGGTCGTGCCGTGGCCCACGCGCGCGTGGAGGTGCCTTTACGGGCACGCGGGAAGCCGCCCTGACAGGTTCGGCGCGTTCCGCGACCCGGGTGCCCGACCCCTGGCGGGCGGCCAGCCAGCCCTCGGCCACGAGTTCGGCGTACGCGTCGGCCACCGTGTTGCGGGCCACGCCGAGGTCGGCGGCGAGGGAACGGTACGGCGGCAACAGGGTGCCGGGGGCGAGCCGGCCACTGCGGACGGCGTCCCGCAGAGCACGGATCAGCGCGGCCCGCCGCCCGCCCGGCCCCGACAGTTCCAGATGCAGGTCGGCGCCGATGCGCTCCGCGGAATTGACCCATGTTTGTGCCATGGAAATGAACCCTACAGCCGGTCTTTCCGGCCCGTAGATTCATGGTCATGACGACGAACACGAACACCACGAACGCGACGACCGCCCACTCCGCCGGGGTCACCGAAACCCCTCGCCTGAACCTCGCGAAGACGGCGCCGAAGGTCTTCCGCGCCCTCGTCGGCTTCGACGCGGCGGCCCGCGAGGGCCTCGACCCGGCACTGGTCGAACTGATCCAGATCCGCGCTTCGCACCTCAACCACTGCGCGTACTGCCTCCACATGCACACCAACGACGCGCGAAAGGCGGGCGAGAGCGAGGACCGGCTGCACCTGGTCGCGGTGTGGCGCGAGGCCCGCAACTTCTACACCCCGAGGGAACAGGCGGCGCTGGCACTCACGGAAGCGGTCACCCTGGTGGCCGACGCCGGCGTCCCGGACGACGTCTACACCGAGGCCGCGGCCCACTTCGACGAGCGGGAACTGGCCCACGTCCTGTCCCTGATCCTCGCGATCAACACCTGGAACAGGGTGGCCCTGGCGACCCGCAAGGTGGCGGGCACGGACGAGCGCTGACCCGCGCTCTGCCGGGTCCGGGGCCGGGGCACGGGCTGGGACAGGGGCGGGGGCAGGGAGGTCACACGGTCATCGGGCGGTCGTACGGCCCTATGGGCGCCGGCAACTGTGTGGCGCCCGTCAGCCGGCGGTCCACGGCCGCCGCGACCGCCCGCCCCTCCGCGATCGCCCACACGATCAGCGACTGCCCGCGGGCCGCGTCCCCCGCCGCGTACACACCCGGCACGTTCGTCGCGAAGTCCGCGTCGCGGGCGATCGTGCCGCGCGGGTCGAGAGCGAGCCCGAGCTGGTCGACCAGACCGTCCTCACGGTCGGGCCCGGAGAAGCCGAGGGCCAGCAGCACGAGGTCGGCGGGGAGCGTCCGCCCGGATCCGGGCAGCGGACGGCGCTCCGCATCGACCTCGACGAGGTGCAGCGCCCGTACGTGCCCGTCCGCGTCGCCCGAGAAGTGGAGCGTGGACGCCGCGAAGAGCCGCGCGTCGGCGTCGGCGGCGGGCGCCGACTCCAGGTCACGGGCCTCCTCGTGCGCGGCCGACAGCCGGTAGATCTTCGGGTACGTCGGCCAGGGGTCGGAGTCCTCGTCGCGCTCCGCGTCCGGCTGGGCGTAGATGTCCAACTGGGTGACGGAGGCGGCCCCTTCACGCACCGCGGTGCCCAGACAGTCGGCCCCCGTGTCACCGCCGCCGACGATGACGACGTGCTTCCCGGCCGCGGACATCGGGGACACCGCCAGATCCCCCTGGCACACCCGGTTGGCCAGCGGCAGATACTCCATCGCCTGATGAATGCCGACCAACTCCCGCCCGGGAAGCGGCAGTTCACGCCATGCTGTGGCCCCTACGGCCAGCACCACGGCGTCGTAGCGCGCCCGCAGCTCGGCGGCCCCGACATCCCGCCCGACGGCGGTCGACGTACGGAACTTGGTCCCCTCGGCCCGCATCTGCTCGATGCGCCGCTCCAGATGGTGCTTCTCCATCTTGAACCCGGGGATGCCGTACCGCATCAGTCCGCCGAGCCGGTCGTCCTTCTCGTACACGGCGACGGTGTGTCCGGCCCGGGTCAGCTGCTGGGCGGCGGCGAGCCCGGTGGGCCCCGACCCGATCACCGCGACCGTACGCCCCGACAGACGGTCCGGCGGTCTCGGCGGCGCGAACCCTTCCGACCATGCCCGGTCGGCGACGGCCACCTCGACGTTCTTGATGGTCACCGCGGGCTGGTTGATGGCCAGTACACAGCCCGCCTCGCACGGCGCAGGGCACAACCTGCCGGTGAACTCGGGGAAGTTGTTCGTGGCGTGCAGCCGGTCGCTCGCCGCGCGCCAGTCCTCCCGGGAGACCAGGTCGTTCCACTCGGGGATCAGATTCCCCAGCGGACAGGCCTCGTGGCAGAACGGGACACCGCAGTCCATGCAGCGGCCGGCCTGTTTGCTGACGATGGGGAGCAGCGCCCCCGGGACGTAGACCTCGTCCCAGTCACGGACCCGCTCCTCGACGGGCCTGCGCGGCCAGCTCTGGCGTGCTGTGGTGAGAAAACCCTTGGGATCGCCCATGACCGTGTCCTCGCCGTCTTCCCTGCGTACGCATGACGGGGCCGTGCGTCATCGGGCGGCACTCTCCTTCGGCCACGATACGACTCATCGACCAGGCATGCCGAGCGGGTCGGCGGCTCAGGCGACGGCCAGGACGTACAGCACCGAGGCGGCCCCTGAAGCGACCGTGCGTATGTGGTTCCACAGTGTCCACTCGCGCACGTACACGGGCCAGTAGGCGGCAGCCTCCGCCGTCCCCGGCTCCAGCTTCGCCAGCGCGTCGTTGCGCGGGACGTTCGCCCCCATCGTGAGCCCGAACGAGCCGAACAGATACAGCGCGCTGCCCACCAGCAGCTCCACCGCACCCTCGTCCGGCCACACGACGAACGTGACCACGACGGTCACCAGACACAGGGCGGCCGACCCGACGAACACGAGCATGAAGGGCGGATTCACCGCGGTCACGTTGATCGCCCGCATCGCGGCGGCCCCCTGCTCGGGCGGCAGTGCGGCGAGCCCCCTCATCACGAAGGTCGAGAACCCGCAGAAGACCCCGGCCACCAGCCCGGTACCGAGCACGCCCAGCACCACGAGCACGAAGTACGCACCATCGATCATGCCGACTCCCCGGTCGATCCCCATCCGTCCCCACCAGTGAACCTCCTGCCACTGACAACGCCCATCGCCGAACGACGCGGCACCATACGCGAGCGTCCAGAGACGGCAGCGGCACAGCGCGCGACCACGTCACGGGGCCTGCCGCCACGCTCACACCGACTCGGCCCCCGCCCCCGCCCCCGTCGTCCATTCCCTGAGTCTCGCGTCGACGGCGCCTGCGATCCGCCGCCGAGCCTCGTGCCGCGCGACCCCGCTCATCAGCAACCGGTCGTACGACGTGTCCACATGCCGTACGGCCGCCACGACCGCCGAGATCACCGCTCCCTCGGACAACGCACGCCCCGCCGCACTCCGCCCCACACGCCCACTGCCACGCACCGAGGCGTGTGCGGCGATCGCCTCCGCCCGACCCGCAGGGCACCCGGGAAACAGCCGGTGGATCTCCCGCGCGAACGCCGCCGTGAACCGCAGATCCTCCGCGGCCCGCCGCCGCGCGTCCCGCGTCCGACGCCGCCGTCGTGCCTCGGCGTCCGCCAGGCACCGCTCCTCGGCCCGGGCGAGCCCCGCCTCCTCGACCAGAACGCCCTGTCGCTCGTACCGCCCCTGCCGCCGGTTGAAGCGCACGACCACCGCCGACAGCCCGCTCTCCTCCCGCGACCTGCGCGTCAACGCGGTGTCGCCCCGGGGCAGGAACACCAGATGCCCGAGATCGGCACAGTCAAGACACCGAGGCGCTCCCTCCTCCACTACGAGCAGTGTCAACGGCCCCTGTCGGCACTCGGCACAGTGCCGCCGCCTGAGCGGCTGCACGACGAGAAGTCCGTTGTGGATCGGGGAGGTTGCGCGATCTGTCACAGGTGCTTGATTCCCATCGGTGACCTGGAATCCCCGGACGGGCCCCACCTCCTCCAAGTCGGCGGCCCCCGGAACGACATCCACCTCTACCCCTCCTTCCCTTACTCCCACGAGCCCGCTCCTCGCCGTCGACGGCCACCCGGCATCATGGGCCGTGTGCGACTGGAACCGATCACCTGGGACCGCCTCGGCGACCTCCTCGCCGAACGAGTGCTCGACCTGAAGCCGGACGACGGCAGCCCCTGGCCACGTATCGCCTTCGACGGAGCTCCCGCGGCCCGCCCGGGAGACCTCGCCGAACGTGTGGCCGAGGCGCTGCGCGTACGAGGCCGGCCCTCGCTCGCCATCGGCACCGCTGGCTTCCTGCGTCCCGCCTCTCTCCGGCTGGAGTACGGCCACGAGGACGTGGAGGCCTACTACAACGGCTGGGTCGACACCGGCGCCCTCTGGCGCGAGGTCTTCGGCCCCCTCGAACCCGGTGGCGACGGCCGCGTCCTGCCCGATCTGCGCGACCCGCTCACCGACCGCTCCACCCGCAGTCCCTACGTCCAACTCCCGCCCGGCTGCCTCCTCCTGCTGCACGGCCCCTTCCTGCTGGGCCACTGGTTCCCGTTCGACCTGACCGTCCACGTCCTGCTCTCCCCGGCGGCCCTGCGTCGCCGTACCCCCGAGGCCGAGCACTGGACCCTCCCCGCCTTCGACCGATACGAGAGCGAGACGGACCCCGCCACCACGGCCGACGTCCTGATACGCGCGGACGACCCGCGTCACCCGGCGTGGCGAGGCTGACCCGGTACTTGGCGCGGCCCCCGAAAACCGCGGACTTCCGGGTGCGCATCCGCGGGAGCGCGGCGAGAATGTAGGGCGCCGGGACTAGCGGTGCCCTCCGTGCCGCGCCGGCCGTCCGGCACCGGGAGGTACTTCATGACCACCGCCGGAGACATCATGCATCGCGGCGCCCAGTGGATTCCCGCCCACGAGACACTCGATCGGGCCGCCCAGATGATGCGCGAGCTCAACGTGGGCGCCCTGCCCATCAGCGACGAGAACGAACGCCTCTGCGGCATCCTCACGGACCGCGACATCGTCGTCGGCTGTGTGGCCATGGGCCACGATCCGGCAAAGGTCACCGCAGGAGAGATGGCACAGGGAACCCCGCGCTGGATCGACGCCGGCGCCGATGTCAGCGAAGTGCTCGAAGAGATGAAGGACCACCAGATCCGCCGGCTTCCGGTGATCGAGAACAAGCGTCTGGTCGGCATGATCAGCGAGGCCGACCTGGCCCAGCACCTCACGGACGACCAGATCGCGTCCTGGGCCGAGAGCGTCTACGCCAGGACCACGATGCGCTGACCCGGCACCCCGTCACCCACCCTCGTCCGGCCGCCGCGCCGGGCGAGGAGTGTGCCGGGGCCGGCCGCGTCAGAGCCAGCCGTTGCGCCGGAAGCTCCGGTACAGCGTCAGACAGGCGACGGATATCAGACCGATGACCAGCGGATAGCCGAACTGCCAACGCAGCTCCGGCATGTGATCGAAGTTCATGCCGTAGACACCGCAGACCATCGTCGGTACGGCGATCACCGCAGCCCACGCCGTGATCCTGCGCATGTCCTCGTTCTGCGCCACCGTGACCTGCGCGAGGTGCGCCTGCAGAATCGAGTTGAGCAGCTCGTCGAACGCCGCGATCTGCTCCGTGGCCCGGATCTGATGGTCGGAGACGTCCCGGAAGTAGGCCTGTATCTCCGGGTCGATCACCCGTATCGGCCGTGTCGCCAGTTCCTGCAGCGGTCGGTGCAGTGGAGCCACGGCCCGCTTCAGCTCCAGGAGTTCACGCTTGAGCTGGTAGATCCGGCCGGGGTCGGCCCGCGCGCCGTTCGTCGCGAACACATCCGTCTCGACCTGGTCGATGTCCGCCTGTACCGCGTCCGTGACGTGCAGATAGTCGTCGACCACATGGTCCGCGATCGCGTGCAGCACGGCCGCAGGGCCCTTGGCGAGCTGCTGGGGATCGGCCTCCAGGCCCTCGCGCAGCGGGCCCAGCGAACCGTGCCGACCATGTCGTACCGTGATCACGAAGTCCCGGCCGACGAAGACCATGATCTCGCCGGTGTTCACCACCTCGCTGGTCGCCGTCAGTTCGGTGTGCTCGACGTAGCAGACCGTCTTGAACACCGCGAACAGGGTTTCGCCGTACCGTTCCAGTTTCGGGCGCTGGTGGGCGTCTACCGCGTCCTCGACCGCGAGCGGGTGCAGGTCGAAGAGCTGGGCGATGCCCGCGAACTCCTGGTCCGTCGGCTCGTGGAGGCCGAGCCAGACGAAGCCCTCGTCGCTCTTGCGGACCCGCCGCACGGCATCGACCAGATCCCGGCCGGCCGGGATCCGTACGCCGTCCTCGTAGGCCACACAGTTCACGACCGCGGAGCCCAGTGGTGACCGGGCATGGTGACTCAGGTCGACACGCGGGCGCCGCCGTGCCAGCCGTGCCACCTTGCGGAGACCGCCGACCCTGCCGAGGCCGGTGACCTTCCGCAGATTCCCTGCCATGGACATCTGGACCCCCTCGCGTTGATCTCCTCGTGCCGCACTGTCCGCACCATGTGCCTGGCTCGCCAGTTTGCCAGCCCTTCGCGAACGCCGTAGGAGCCTGTGGGAACGGAACGTTCCGCTTCGTTTCCGTCGGCCGGCTTCCGCGGTCGGCACGATCACCGGCCATCTCGTCGTGCGGGAGCGTCGACCCGACCGAACAAAGGGGATGACTGGGATGATCTCGCCATGACGCGAACCGACGGGTATCTCCTCGACAACCGGCAGACCGAGGCGGGACAACGCTTCGACGCCTTCGCCGCCCTTTTCGATCCCACGACCTTCCGGCACCTCGAAGGGTTCGGCGTGGGCCCCGGCTGGCGCTGCTGGGAGGCCGGTGTCGGCGGCACCTCGGTGGTCTCCTGGCTGGCCAAGAAGGTCGGCCCGACCGGGAAGGTCCTCGCGACCGACCTCGACACCTCGTGGGTGGCCCCGGCAGCCCGCCCGCCGGTCGAGGTACGCGTCCACGACGTCGGCGTCGACGAGCCGCCGGGGGAGGGGTTCGACCTGGTGCACGCCCGGCTCGTCCTCGTCCATGTGCCGGACCGGGAACGGGCGTTGCGCTCGATGATCAAGTCGCTGCGCCCCGGTGGACGGCTCCTGGTCGAGGACGCCGATCCCGCTCTGCAACCCCTGCTCTGCCCCGACGAGTACGGCCCCGAGCAGCAGCTCGCCAACCGGCTGCGCCACAGTTTCCGCCAACTGCTCGCGGACAGCGGCGCCGACCTGGCGTACGGCCGCAAGCTCCCGCGGCTGCTGCGCGAGGCGGGCCTGCGCAACGTACAGGCCGACGCGTACTTCCCCGTCACCGCGCCCGCCTGCGCCGCGCTGGAGAACGCGACGATCCGTCAGATCCGGGAGCGGCTCGTCGCCGGGGGCCACGCCACGGACCAGGAGATCGACCGACACCTGGCCAACGTCGCCGCGGGCGGGATGGACCTGGCCACGGCACCGATGATCTCTGCCTGGGGACGCAAGGGATAGCAGACGGTGAAGGCAGCCGGGGCCTGATCACCGTCTCCTCAGCCGAGAACCGGCGGCCTCCCGCCCACCCGCTCCACAGCACGTGCGCCCGCCCGGCATCCCTCCGCCGCCGCGTCCTCGGGTGCGGCGCCCGTCAGCAGGGCGGCGAGGAACGCGCCGGTGAAGGCATCGCCGGCGCCCGTCGTGTCCCTCGGTGTCGCGGGCACGGCCGGGACACGGGCACACACGGTCCCCGACCGGGCCACCAGCGCGCCTTCGGCGCCGTGCTTCGCGACCACCAACGGGACGTGGCGGCTCAGTTTGGCCGCCGCGTCCGCCGGGTCGGGCAACCCGGTGAGCAGACAGGCCTCGTCACGGCTCGGCAGCAGGACGTCCACTCCGGACACGAGATCCAGGAAGCGGTCGACACCCAGCTCGACGAGGAACCCCGCCGACGCCGGATCCAGGCTCACCGGCACGCCACGCGCGCGTGCCGACCGCAGCGCCACCGACACGAACGCCCGGCTCGGCGCCGAGAACAGCAGATAGCCCGAGAGATGCAGCCGTGCGACACCGTCGAGCAGTGCGTCCGACCAGTCGTCGGGGTCCAGCCGCAGCGAGGCGCCGCTCTGGGTCACCAACGTGCGCTCGGCCGCCGCGTCCGCGTCCACCAGGCAGATCACCGTCCCGGTCGGCGCCTCGGGATCGACGACGAGGCGTGGCCGTACCCCGCAGGCGGTCAGCTCGCGCTCGTGCCACTCGGCAGCGTCCGCGCCCACCCGTCCGAGCAGCCGCACCTCCGTGCGACCCCAATGCGCCGCCCAGCAGGCCACATTGGCGCCCGCACCGCCCGGCAGGGTCCGGATCGCGGCGGTCGTGTCGGTCCCCGGCGCGAGCGGACCCCGGTGCCGGGCGACGATGTCCGTGATGACGTCCCCGACGACGAGCAGCGCCCCGCCCTGCTCCGTCACGCCCCGGCCCAGGCCGCCGCGATCCGCCCAGCGAGCCGTACGTTCCCGCGGACCGCTGCCAGGTTGGCGCTCAGCGAGGCGCCGTCGGTGTGCCGCACCAGGTAGTCGAGCAGGAACGGCGTCACCGCCTGCCCGCTCACGCCCTGCTCCTCGCACGCCTGCAGCGCGTCGGCGAGCACGCGCGCGTGGAGCCCGGGATCCAGTTGCTGCTGCTCGGGCACCGGATTGGCGACGATGAACGCCGACTCGGGGGAATCGAGCGCGTCCTGGGCCCGCATCACGTCGGCGACCTGCTCCGGCGTGTGGAGTGTCCAGTCCACCGGATGGCCGGAGTCCGAAAGGTAGAAGCCGGGAAAGCTGCCGGTGCCGAAGCCGGCCACGGCGACCCCGAGGGTCTCCAGCCGCTGCAGGGTGGCCGGCACATCCAGGATCGACTTCACTCCCGCGCAGACGACCGTGATCCTGGTGCGCGCCAGCAGCCCGAGGTCGGCGGACTCGTCCTGGGTGACCGTCCACTCCCGATGCACCCCGCCGAGCCCACCCGTGGCGAACACCCGTACGCCGGCACGGGCGGCCAGCAGTGCGGTCGCCGACACCGTGGTCGCTCCGCTCGCCCCGGTGGCCACCGCGAGCGGCAGATCGCGGTGACCCAGCTTGCGGATCCCGTCCTCGTTCGCGACCCGTTCCAACTGTTCCTTGTCCAGGCCCACATGGGGCAGTCCGTCCAGCACGGCGATCGTGGCGGGGACGGCGCCCTCCTGCCGTACGACGTCCTCGAGTTCCAGCGCCACCTGCAGATTACGGGGGCGCGGCAGCCCGTGCGCGATGATCGTGGACTCCAGGGCCACCACGGGTCGACGCGCGTCGACCGCTTCCCGCACTTCTTCGGACACCACCAGCATCACGCGCCTGCTTCCTGTCGTTCGTTCTTCCCTCATGTTCTGGCGGGCGGCACGCCCGGTCAAACCCTTGCGGCCTGTGGCAGACGCCACCAGCCTGGGGTTCATGACGGACAACTCGGCACGTCTCGACCATGTCGTTCTCTGGGTGCGCGACCCGCTCGCCGCAGCCGACTTCTACGAGAAGACGGTCGGTATGGAGTCCCTGAGGATCACCGAGTTCACCGAGGGAACGGTGTCGTTCCCCTCCGTGCGCCTCAACGACGAGACCATCTTCGACCTCGCTCCCCACTCCCTGGCGGAGCGCATGAACATGCTCCCCGGGTCCGCCGACAGCGCGGGCCACCCCGTCAACCACGTGTGCCTGTCCCTGTCCGAGGACTCCTTCGACGCCCTGCGAACCCGCTTGCAGGAACAGGACGTCTCCGTCTCGGACTTCTCGTACGACTCCTACGGTGCCCGAGGGACGGCGAGGCGCAGTTTCTACTTCCGGGACCCTGACGGCAACGTCTTCGAGGCGCGGCACTACGCGTAGGACTCGCCGCCCCGGCTCCGTGGCTCAGCCGCCCGCCTTCGTGTCCCGGAGCCGCCGCAGGTCGCTGCGCGTGAACAACGCCAGCGCACCCACGGGTATCAGCAGGCACGCGGCGCCGAGATTCAGCCATCCGTAGCCCGCCTGGGCCATCACGAGCCCCGCGACCGCCCCACCCAGGCCCGCCGAGGCGTTCATGGCGAGGTCGGACAGCCCCTGTGCGGCGGCGCGCGCGGCCTCGGGTACGGAGTCCGTGAGCAGCGCTGATCCGGACACCAGCCCGGCCGACCAGCCCAGTCCCAGGACGAAGAGCCCCACCGCGGTACGGCCGTGACTGCCGTCGGCCGTGCCCGCGAGGAACGCCGCGCAGGCCAGCAGGCCCACGGCGAGACCGATGCCGGACAGCCGCCCGACCGCGTCGGACAGCCGCCCCATGAGCGGCGAGAACGCGTACATGCCCGCGATGTGGCCACTGATGACCAGCCCGATCAGTTCGATGCTCGCGCCGTGGTGCCCGAGCGCGACCGGGGTCATCGCCATGACCGAGACCATGGCCGTGTGGCACACGGTCACCGTCACGAGCGCGAGCCGGGCACGCGGCGAGGCCGCGACGGCGGCGAGACCCGCCCGCAGGGACCGGCCCTCGGCCGACCGCTTCTCCACCGGGGCCAGTGCGCGGGCGGTGAGCAGCGGATCGGGGCGCAACAGAACGCCCACCGTCACCGCCGCGACCAGGAAGATGCCGGCCGCCCAGAGAAAGGGGCCCGCCACCGTGGGTATCCCGAGTCCGGACACACTGCGCCCCGCGGGCGCGGCGATGTTCGGCCCGAGGACCGCCCCTATGGTGGCCGCCCACACGATGTTCGAGATGGCCCGGGCCCGTCGGTCCGCCTCGGCGAGATCGGCCGCCGCGAACCGCGCCCCCAGATTCGCCGACGAGGCTGCGCCGAACCCGGCCATGCCGCACAGCAGCAGCGGGAAACTGTCGATGACCGCCGCGAACACGACGACGCCCGCACCCAGGGCACCGACGAGATACCCGAGGACCAGCCCGGGGCGCCGCCCGCGCGCGGTCATCAGCGCCGCCAGCGGCAGCGACGCCACCGCCGTGCCCGTGACCATCGCGGTCGGCGCGAGCCCGGACAGCGACTCGGTACCGCCGATCCGCTGGGCCAGTACGGAAGAGAGCGCGACACCGGTGGCCACCCCGAGCCCGCCGAGGATCTGGCTGGCGACCAGCACACCGGAGACCCGGCGCCGCAGCGCGGTCAGTTGCTCGCCCGCCACGGGCACGCCGACGCCCCGCTCGACGGAAGTCATCGCGGTCCGCCCGCGTGGGCGAAGGATGTGGTCACCGGCGCGGTCCCCCCTGCTTCCGCACAGCGTTCCCCTACGGAGCCTCTTCCCGTACGGGACCGTCTCTTCGTACCGAGGTCTCCCTACTGATGAACCCTCGGGTCCCGCGGCTGAAACCCTCAGAACAGCGGTTCGGGCAGCACCCCTTCGAGCGCGAGCAGCTTCCGCTTCGTCTCCAGGCCGCCGCCGAAGCCACCGAGACCGCCGTCGCTCTCCACGACCCGATGGCACGGCACCACGACAGGCAGCGGGTTGGCGCCCATGGCCGCGCCGACCGCCTGAGCCGCGCCCGGCTGGCCGACCCGGCCGGCCAGGTCGCCGTACCCGACGACCGCGCCGTACGGCACGCCCGACGCGAGCTCGCGCAGCACCTGCCGGTTGAAACCGGAGATCAGGGACCAGTCGAGCGGCAGATCGAAATCGTGCAGCTCGCCCGCGAAGTACGCCACGAACTGGCGTATCGCCTCGGTCAGGAGCGGGGACCCGGGTGCCTCGACGGGCTCCGCGCCCAGCCGGGAGGCGAGGCGCTCGACAGTCTTCTCGCGCACCGGCTCCGTGGCATGGAACACCACGTTCACCAGGCCCTGGTCCGTCGCGGCCAGCAGGAGCGGGCCGATGTCGGTGCCGACCACCGCCCACACGACCCGCTGCCGGCTCTCCCGGTCCTGCCGCTCGTCCCGCCCATGGCTGTCCATGCGCCCCACCGTACGACCCGCCACTGACAATGCCCCGCGCGCGGTCCGGGCGGGCGGGGGCGGTCCGCAAGTGACAGCGGAGTGACAAGGGAGGGACAACGGGAGGACAACGGGAAAAGAGGTGCGACACAGACACAGATTGAAAGGAGTTGCCCGAGTCCGCACACTCCTGCCGCACAAGTGGGGCAAGGCCGTGTTTCTTTGCCGGAAAATCGTTCGACCCTTCCGGAGCCAGTCATACTCTCTGCCACGACCCTGACCGCCGGCCGGTTCTGGGGCAGGGGAGCATTTCGGAAAACTCCGGGACGCAACAGGGCGGAAGGGCAGCCGCGCATGCAGGGCACGGTCGACGGATTCAGCTACGGACTCGTCACACCGCTGGTGGCCTACCTCATGGCCTGCCTGGGCGGCGCGCTGGGCCTGCGCTGCACCACCAGATCGATGCTCGTCGCCCAGTCGTGGCGGCCGGGCTGGCTGGCGCTCGGCTCGGCCGCGATCGGCTCCGGCATATGGACCATGCACTTCGTCGCGATGATGGGGTTCACGGTCAAGGAGACCCCGATCAACTACGACATGCCGCTGACCTTCGCCAGCCTGGGCGTCGCCATCCTCATGGTCGGCATCGGGATCTTCATCGTCGGCTACCGGGGCGCGAGCGGGACGGCACTGTTCACCGGGGGCACCATCACGGGTCTCGGCATCGCCTCCATGCACTACCTGGGCATGGCCGGAATGCGCCTCAACGGGAAGCTGGAGTACAACACCTTCACCGTCGCCGCCTCCGTCGTGATAGCCGTCGTGGCCGCCACCGCCGCCCTGTGGGCGGCCGGGCAGATCCGTGGCTTCCTGTGGAGCGTCGGCGCCAGTCTCGTCATGGGACTCGCCGTCAGCGGCATGCACTACACGGGCATGGCCGCCCTGAGCGTCCACCTCCACACCGCGTCCGGCAGCCCGGAGGGAGACTCGCCCGCGGCCCTGCTCGCACCTCTGATGATCGGTCCGCTGGCCTTCCTCCTGCTGGCCGGAGCCGTCGTGATGTTCGACCCGCTGATGATCATGGGCAAGCCCGGGCATCGCCCCGCCGACAACAAGCCCGGCATCCCGGCCCACCCGCCCGTCCCGCACCCCGGCCGACGCCCCCCGCCGCGCCTCGGCCAGCGGCAGGGCCATCGCAGCTCCCGGACCCCGCAGAACCGGTGATCAGGACCCGTTGTCAGTGGGTGGCCGTACGGTGGATGCATGCGGCCTGTTTCCAAGATCGAACGCACGGTGGCGCCCTTCGAGGTCGTCAGCCCCTACCAGCCGAGCGGCGACCAGCCGGCGGCCATCGCCGAGCTGGCTCGGCGCATCGAAGCAGGTGAGAAGGACGTCGTGCTCCTCGGCGCGACCGGCACCGGCAAGTCCGCCACCACCGCGTGGATGATCGAGAAGCTTCAGCGCCCCACACTCGTGATGGCGCCGAACAAGACCCTGGCCGCCCAGCTGGCGAACGAGTTCCGGGAACTCCTCCCGAACAACGCCGTCGAGTACTTCGTCTCGTACTACGACTACTACCAGCCCGAGGCGTACGTCCCGCAGTCGGACACCTACATCGAGAAGGACTCCTCGATCAACGAGGAGGTCGAACGCCTGCGCCACTCCGCGACCAACTCGCTGCTCACCCGGCGGGACGTCATCGTGGTCGCCTCGGTGTCCTGCATCTACGGCCTGGGTACCCCGCAGGAGTACGTGGACCGGATGGTCTCCCTCAAGGTCGGCGAGGAGATCGACCGGGACCAACTGCTGCGCCGCTTCGTCGACATCCAGTACACGCGCAACGACCTGGCCTTCACCCGCGGCTCCTTCCGCGTGCGCGGCGACACCATCGAGATCTTCCCGGTGTACGAGGAACTGGCCGTCCGGATCGAGATGTTCGGCGACGAGATCGAGGCACTCTCCACCCTTCACCCGCTCACCGGCGAGATCATCAGCGAAGACCAGCACATGTACGTCTTCCCGGCCACCCACTATGTGGCAGGGCCGGAGCGCATGGCGCGGGCCGTCAACGACATCGAGAAGGAACTCGGCGAGCGTCTCGCCGAACTGGAGAAGCAGAACAAACTCCTGGAGGCCCAGCGCCTGAGGATGCGAACGACGTACGACCTCGAGATGCTCCGCCAGATCGGTTCCTGCTCCGGAGTCGAGAACTACTCGATGCACTTCGACGGCCGCCTCCCCGGTTCCCCGCCGAACACCCTGATCGACTACTTCCCGGACGACTTCCTGCTCGTCATCGACGAGTCGCACAACACGGTCCCGCAGATCGGCGCCATGTACGAGGGTGACGCGTCCCGCAAGCGCACGCTCGTCGACCACGGCTTCCGGCTGCCCTCCGCGCTGGACAACCGCCCTCTGAAGTGGGAGGAGTTCCAGAAGCGCATCGGGCAGACCGTCTACCTGTCGGCGACCCCGGGCAAGTACGAGCTGTCCCGTGGCGACGGCTTCGTCGAGCAGATCATCCGCCCCACCGGCCTCATCGACCCCGAGGTCGTCGTCAAGCCCACCGAGGGTCAGATCGACGATCTGGTGCACGAGATCCGCACGCGCGCCGAGAAGGACGAGCGTGTCCTGGTCACCACGCTCACCAAGAAGATGGCCGAGGACCTCACCGACTACTTCCTGGAACTCGGCATCCAGGTCCGCTATCTGCACAGCGACGTCGACACCCTGCGCCGGATCGAGCTGCTGCGCGAACTGCGCGCCGGCGAGTTCGACGTCCTGGTCGGTATCAACCTCCTCAGGGAGGGCCTCGACCTCCCCGAGGTGTCCCTGGTGTCGATCCTCGACGCCGACAAGGAGGGCTTCCTGCGCTCCGGTACCTCCCTGATCCAGACCATCGGCCGTGCGGCGCGCAATGTGTCCGGTCAGGTCCACATGTACGCGGACAGGATCACCCCGGCGATGGAGAAGGCCATCGAGGAGACCAATCGCCGCCGGGAGAAGCAGGTCGCGTACAACAAGGAGAGGGGCATCGACCCGCAGCCGCTCCGCAAGAAGATCAACGACATCGTCGCGCAGATCGCCCGAGAGGATGTCGACACGGAACAGCTCCTCGGCTCGGGCTACCGAAAGTCGAAGGACGGCAAGGCCGCCAAGGCTCCGGTGCCCGCGCTCGGCAAGGCGGCCAGGGGAGCGCGGGGCGGCAAGGGCAAGGCGGGGGAGACGGTGCCGACCGACCGCCCCGCGGCCGAACTCGCCGACCAGATCGATGAGATGACGGCACGGATGCGCGCCGCCGCCGCCGACCTGCAGTTCGAGGTCGCCGCCCGGTTGCGCGACGAGGTGTCGGAGATGAAGAAGGAACTGCGGCAGATGAAGGAGGCGGGCATCGCCTGACCGCCGCACGGGCACGCGGGGTGCCGGCCGTATCACCGGACAGGCACTCCGACCGGTGTCCGTGAGCTGCGTCGTACGCGCAGTGTTGCAACACCGACACAAAGTGCGCCCGAGGCTTCGGCACTGTCAGTGCCCCTGCGTAGGGTTCAGGTCATCCGCGGGCCCCGCGGAAACAGGGGACGGTTCGAGAGGGGAACAGCGCGTGGTGGACGTATCCAAGGGCGGAACGCCCAGTGGCAGCGTCAATCTGACCAAGGGTCAGGCCATCAACCTGCAGAAGAACGACGGGGGCACGCTGACCGCGGTGCGCATGGGCCTCGGTTGGCAGGCGGCTCCCCGGCGTGGTCTGTTCGGCTCGCGTACGCGGGAGATCGACCTCGACGCCTCTGCGGTGTTGTTCGCCGACAAGCAGCCCGTCGACGTCGTGTTCTTCCGCCATCTGGTGAGCGACGACGGCTCCGTACGGCACACCGGGGACAACCTTGTCGGCGGTGTCGGCCAGGGTGGTGACGACGAGGCGATCCTCGTCGACCTGCCGCGTGTGCCGGTCCACATCGACCAGATCGTCTTCACCGTGAACTCCTTCACGGGCCAGACCTTCCAGGAGGTGCAGAACGCGTTCTGCCGTCTGGTCGACGAGACCAACGGTGACGAACTCGCCCGCTACACACTGGACGGCGGTGGCCAGTACACGGCCCAGATCATGGCGAAGGTGCACCGCGCGGGCTCGGGCTGGCAGATGACCGCCCTTGGCACACCTGCCAACGGCCGTACCTTCCAGGACCTGATGCCGGCGATCCTGCCGCATCTGTAGCCGGGCCCGGGCGGCCCAGAGAACCAAGAGAACGACACGGGGGGACGAAGGCGATGACGGCCGAGCTGGTCCGGGGGCAGAACCATCCGCTCTCCCAGGTCCGCCTCGAAGTGCGGATCTCGGCCGGCGCGCCGATCGTGGCCGGGGCCACGATCGGCGACGAGCAGGGCAAGGTCCACGGCGTCGAGTGGGTGGCCCACCCCGGAGCGCCGACGCTTCCGGGCCTGGAGGTCTCCAAGCAGGCGGCGGCCGACCACCGGCTCGCCGTGGACCTGGGCGCCATGCCGGAGTCCGTGCACCGGGTCAGCGTGCTGCTCGCCCTGCCGTCCGGTGCGGGCGGGCCGGCCCGTTTCGGCGCCATCGCAGCACCCTTCGTCGCCGTCACCGGCCTCGACGGCACCGGGGTCGCCAGCTACACGATCACGGGCCTGGAGGCCGAGTCGGCCGTGGTCGCCCTGGAGCTCTACCGCAGACAGGACGCCTGGAAGGTGCGCGCCATCGGCCAGGGGTACGCCGGCGGCCTCGTCGAACTCCTCACCGACCATGGCCTCTCCGAGGCCCGCCGCCTCGCGGACACCATCGACGAGGCGGTGTCCCGGGCCCACTCCCGCTCGGTGGCGCCCCCGCCACCCCGCACACAGGACGGCGACCGCAACCGCCGGACCGCGTCATCCCCCGCATCCGCGCAATCAGCGTCCCCGTACGCGGCTCAGGGGCCGCAGGACAACTCGATCGCCCAGCCTGCGTCACCGTACGAGGTCCAGGACCCGCAGCACACCCAGGTACAGGCCGGCCAACCGGACGGTTCGGCCCAGCCGGACCACTCCGGGGGAGCAGCTCAGGCCGACCCTGCTGCCGCCCGGCAGCCGTCCGCCCCCGCCGCCGGAGCACCGGTCGACTACAGCCATCCCGGCCGCCGTACGGCCGCTCCGCCACCGGCCCCGCCGACCGCACCCCCGGCCCGGTCAGGACAGGCGGCGCGTCCGGTCGCGGGTGACGCCACCGGATGGTCCATGGACGAACGGCTCTACAACCAGGTCTGGGGCATGTTCGAGGACCTGGCGCGCACCGCCGCCGCATACCGCAGCGCCGTGGACTTCGCCGAATCGCGCCTCGAAAAGGAGATCGACCAGGCGCTGGCGGATCCCCGCAGCCGGGTCGGTGGCCGGGGCGACGCAGCCCGGGAAGCGGCCCGCTCCAAGCATGCCCAGCTGGTCGACCAGGCCCGCGCCGCCCTCGACCGCGACCTCTCCCAGCTCACCGCCGAGGCCGAGGTCGTCGAGCCCGCGCTGCCCCTGGCGTACGCGCGCTGGGACAACCCTGTCTGGCACGGCTACCGCGTACCCATGGAGATGCCCATGGCGCTGCGGCTGGGCGATCTGCGGCTGCCCGAGAGCGCCGAGCTGAGAATCCCGATGCTTGTCCGGCTGCCGTTGGAGCGCGGCCTGTGGATCGACAGCGGTGGTGAGTCCGTCGACGGCTCGCTCCTCGACTCCGACGAACTGCGCCGACTCGCCATGGACACGGCGGTCACGCACGCCGCCCGGCTGCTCGCCGTCCATCCGGCGGGCGAATTCGCCGTGCACGTCATCGACCCGGCGGGCTCGGGTGCCCCGGCCCTCGCGCCTCTGGTGCGGACCGGTGTGCTCGCGGGCCCGCCCGCCGCCGGGGCCGCCGGTGTCGCGGACGTCCTGGGCCGGCTGACCCAGCGCGTCGACCTCGTGCAGATGGCGGTGCGGGGCGGCGCGGCCGACTCACTGCCGCCCGACCTCGACACCGCTCAGCAGCTCTTGATCGTCAATGACTTCCCGCACGGCTTCGACGACCGGGCGGTGACCCAGCTGCGCTATCTCGCGGACGAGGGGCCGGCCGTCGGCGTCCACCTGATGATGGTCGCGGACCGCGAGGACGCAGCCGCCTACGGACCGTTGCTGGACCCGCTCTGGCGTTCGCTCATGCGACTCACTCCGGTACCGGACGACCACCTTGCCGACCCGTGGGTCGGCCATGCGTGGACGTACGAGCCGTCGGCCGTCCCGCACGGCAGCCAGGTGCTCCAGCAGGTGCTCAGCCAGGTCGCGGCGGCCCGCCGCTCCTGGAACCGCTGAGTCCACAGGCGCTTCACCAAGTATCCGTAAAGCCCTCTGACCTGTGGATTTGGCTTTTCTTTTACCAATCTCTTTACCTTTCCTTGGTGATTGGGGTACTGTTTTCCCTACGGAGGGGAGTACTCCCTACCTGCTGCGGCGTACCCGTCAATACGGATCAATCCAGATCCCGGGGCGTCGGCCCGCAGGCATCCGGGCGCGTGAAGGAGCCCGACTGTCGCGGGTGGAAGAGACCTCCGGTAGCGACGACGCTGAAATTTGCCGTTACTACTGCCGGAGGCGCAGTGAATGTTTCCGTGACCCTGTGGGTCCTGACCATCGTGGGTCTCGCCGCTCTGATCGCGGTGGACTTCTTCATCGGGCGCAAGCCCCATGACGTATCGATCAAGGAAGCCGGAATCTGGACGGTTGTCTGGATAGCCCTGGCCGGACTCTTCGGCCTGGGGCTGCTCGTCTTCAGCGGGGGTGAGCCCGCCGGTGAGTTCTTCGCGGGCTTCATCACCGAGAAGTCATTGAGCGTCGACAACCTCTTCGTCTTCGTCCTGATCATGGCGAAATTCGCTGTGCCCTCGCAGTACCAGCAGCGGGTGCTCCTCGTCGGTGTCCTCATAGCGCTCGTCCTGCGGGCGATATTCATCGCCGCCGGCGCCGCGATCCTCGCGAGCTTCGCGTGGGTGTTCTACATCTTCGGTGCCTTCCTCATCTGGACCGCCTGGAAGCTGATCCAGGAGGCCCGCGCCGACGACGAGGACGAGGAGTTCGAGGAGAACAAGCTGCTCAAGGCTGCCGAGAAGCGGTTCGGTGTGGCCGACCGGTACCACGGCACCAAGCTGTGGATCGAGGAGAACGGCAAGCGGATCATGACGCCGATGCTGGTCGTGATGCTCGCGATCGGTACCACGGACGTCCTGTTCGCCCTCGACTCGATCCCGGCGATCTTCGGCCTGACCCAGGACCCGTACATTGTCTTCACCGCCAACGCCTTCGCCCTGATGGGCCTGCGTCAGCTGTACTTCCTCATCGGCGGCCTGCTGAGGAAGCTGGTCCACCTCTCGTACGGCCTGTCGGTCATCCTCGGCTTCATCGGCGTCAAGCTGGTGCTGCACGCGCTGCACGAGTCCGGTGTCCACGTACCGGAGATCTCCATACCGGTCTCCCTCGGGGTGATCTGTGGGGTCCTGGTGGTCACCACCGTCACCAGCCTGATCGCCTCCAGGAAGCAGGAGGCGGCCGAGGCGGCGCAGAAGGAGAGCGAAGGCGCCCCGAAGGACAGCATCGGCGCCTGACCGTGTCGGACGTAGGAAGAACCACCATCGGGAGCGGGGCGCGGCGAATTGCCGAGCACCGCTCCCGGTGCTTCGTTGGGTGGTGAGCGTCCCTTGCCGGGGGCGCCACGGCCGGGTGGAGGCATCGTGGGCACAGAGACGAAGTTCGTTCAGATCATCGACATCGAGACCGACCGGATGGAGGAGATGCGGGCGCTGGTCCAGGAGACCGACAAGCGCCTCGCCGGCCGGGACGGCGGACCCACACACCGCCTCGTTCTGCAGGACAGGAACCAGCCCAACAGGTTCCTGGTGGTGATCGAGTTCGAGTCGTACGACGAGGCCATGCGCAACAGCGACGACCCCGAGACGAGCAGGATGGCCGAGCAGCTGGCCTCGATGTGTACGAGGCCGCCGTCCTTCACCGACTGCGACGTACGGGAGATGACCGAGCTGAAGTAGCGGCGGCGGTACGTCGAGCGGGCCCCGCGGCGCGCGGGCGCCGGGGGGCCCGCCCGGCGGAGGGACGACGCGGGGTTCGGCAGCGGCAGTCGGTGGACCCGTGCCGCTGTGGGGCTCCGGGGCCGTCGAACCTGTGCCGGAGGCCGGGGCGAGGGCTCGGGGCAAGGAGCATGCGCCCGGCTTTTCGGGGCACCAGATCGAAGGCCGGGAAAGATCGTGAGGGGCAGTGTGAAGAACCGTCTGCGGGATCGACGTGAGCAAGTGCGCGCGGATCAGTGTGCGCATGCATGGCTCGTGTCCGTCTGTGAGGATCGCTGAATGATCGTCCGGCTCCGGTCGCTCGTGACGCGGTGGACGGCTGTCGTGCCGGTGGCCGCGGTCGTCCTGCTGGTGTTCACGTGGGGACGAGATCTTCCCGGCGTGGTCGTCGCGCTGGTGACACTGGTCCTCGCGGGAGCGGTGCTGGCCGCCGTGCACCACGCCGAGGTGATCGCCCACCGGGTCGGTGAGCCCTACGGCTCGCTCGTGCTGGCGGTCGCCGTCACGATCATCGAGGTCGCCCTGATCGTCACGCTGATGGCGGACGGCGGCGACAAGAGTTCGACCCTGGCCAGAGACACCGTCTTCGCGGCCGTGATGATCACCTGCAACGGCATCGTCGGACTGAGCCTCCTCACCGCCTCGATCCGTCATGGGACCGCCGTCTTCAATCCGGAGGGCACCGGCGCCGCACTCGCGACGGTGGCGACGCTGGCCACCCTCAGCCTGGTGCTGCCGACGTTCACCACCAGCAAGCCGGGTCCGGAGTTCTCCACAGCCCAGCTCACCTTCGCGGCGCTCGCCTCACTGGTCCTGTACGGCCTGTTCGTGGCGACCCAGACCGTGCGGCACCGGGACTACTTCCTGCCGATCACCCGGGAGGGCGAGGTCATCACCGCGGACGCACACGCGGAGCTCCCGACCGCACGCGCCGTCCGGACCAGCCTGGGGCTGCTGGGCCTGGCACTGATCGGCGTCGTGGGCCTCGCGAAGGGAGTGTCGCCCACCATCGAGTCCGGGGTGGAGGCTGCCGGCCTGCCGCATGCAGTCGTCGGTGTGATCATCGCCCTGCTCGTGCTGCTTCCCGAGACCATCGCCGCGCTGCGCGCCGCGCGCCGCGACCGGGTGCAGACCAGCCTGAACCTCGCCCTCGGATCCGCGATGGCCAGCATCGGCCTGACCATCCCTGCCGTGGCCCTGGCGTCCATATGGCTCTCCGGCCCCCTGGTCCTCGGCCTCGGCGCCACCCACATGGTGTTGCTCGCCCTGACCGTGGTGGTCGGCTCGCTGACGGTGGTGCCCGGGCGAGCCACACCGCTCCAGGGAGGAGTGCATCTGGTCCTGTTCGCCGCCTACCTGGAGTTGGCGATCAACCCGTGACCGCCGCCGCAGTTCACTCCGTGGCCGGTACGGCGGCGAGACGGGGCACCGGCCGGGTCTCCGGCAGCAACGCGAAACACCCCAGGCTGAACAGCGCGATCCCCGTCAGATAGGCGCCCACGCCCCAAGGGACCCGGCCCCCGTGCCCGGCGAGCGCCGTCGCCACGATCGGCGTGAGCGCGCCGCCGAGAACCCCGCCGAGGTTGTAGCCGACCGCGGCGCCCGTGCACCGTACGCGGGGCTCGTACAGCTCCGGCAGATACGCGGCGATCACCGCGAACATCGTGACGAACGCGAGCATCGCCACCAGGAAGCCGAGGAACATCAGCAAGGGTTCGCCGGTCGACAGCAGCGCGACCATCGGGCACATCCACAGGGCGGCGGCCCCGCAGCCGGTCAGGCACAGCGGCCGACGACCGTAGCGGTCACCCAGGAGAGCCACCACGGGTGTCAGGGCGCCCTTGACCACCACCGCCGCCATGATGCAGGCCAGCATGACAGTACGGCTGACCCCGAGCCGTTCCGTTCCATAGGCGAGGGACCAGGTGGTCACCGCGTAGAACACCGCGTATCCGACCGCGAGCGCCCCCGCCGTCAGCAGGACCAGCCGCCAGTGGTCGCGCACCACCTCGGCGAGCGGCACGCGCGCGTGGTCGTCGATCTCCAGGAAACTCGGACTCTCGGTGAGCGACGAACGCAGCCACAGCCCCGCCACGGCGAGCACCCCGGCCGCCCAGAACGGCACCCGCCACCCCCACGAGGCGAACTGTGCCTCCGTCAGGGACGCCGACAGCGCCAGCATCACGCCGTTGGCGAGCAGGAAACCCACCGCGGGACCGATCTGCGGAAAACTCGCCCACAGAGCGCGCCGTTCGGCGGGCGCGTGTTCCGCGGTCAGCAGGACCGCCCCGCCCCACTCCCCGCCGAGCCCGAGTCCCTGGAGGAAGCGCAGCACCAGGAGGAGCACGGGAGCGGCCGCGCCGATCGAGTCGTACGTCGGCACGCAGCCGACCGCGACCGTCGACGCACCGGTCAGCAGCAGCGAGGCGACGAGGACCGGCCGCCGCCCGCGCCGGTCCCCGATGTGCCCGAACAGCACCGACCCCAGCGGCCGGGCGACGAAGCCCACACCGAACGTCCCGAAGGCTGCCAGCGTGCCGGCCACCGGCGAGAACGTCGGGAAGAACAATGGCCCCAGAACCAGTGCGGCGGCGGTGCCGTAGACGAAGAAGTCGTAGAACTCGATCGCCGTCCCCGCGAGGGAGGCGGCGGCCAGCCGCACCATGGAAGGCGCCCTTACCGTGCGTACGTCGTGCATGTCGCGTCAACTACCCACGGTGACCGCACGTTACGGGGGCGTGCGAGAGCCGATCGGGATCAGTACGTCACGGTGATGCGCCGGGCAGGGCCGTCCACCCGTATCGGCCCTCCATAAGGGAGGACGAGTTGCGGATCCGTGTGCCCGAAGTCCACGTCGAAGACGGTCATCAGGCCGGGAGCGTAGACGCGCAGCGCACGCTGGACCGCCTCCCGCTGTTCGGCGGCATAACGGGCGGCTTCCTCGGGGCTGTTGGGGCGCTCGAAGGACCAGGTCTTCGCGCGGGCCATCAGCAGGGCGGAGAAGCGCTGGAGCAGTCCGCGCTCACCCATGTTGCGCAGAGTGCGGAACACCTCCTCGCCGCTCGGCAGTTCCTCCGACGTCTCCAGGAACAGCACTCCGCCGTCGTACGCCGTCAGATCGTGGGAGATCTCGCGGTCGGCCATCAGCAGCCAGGCAAGGATCTCCAGGCAGCCGCCCCAACCGCGGCCCTCCACCACGCGGTCGGCGTTCTGCCAGGTCCAGCCGGTGCCGGGACGCATCTCCGGTTCGCTGTCGAAGGTCGCGGGGTCGGCCCAGTCGCGGTTGACGTCGTTCCAGCGCTCGGCGGGCCGCAGTTCGTACTCGCCCGAGGTGAACAGGGCGGCACGCAGGGACTCGGCGGTCAGTGGGTCCATGGCCACGGGACGCCCGAGTGCCGTCATCACGGTCGCGCCGTGGTAGCCGACGATCCCGGTGTTGCGCAGATACGCCAACAGGCAGGTGTTGTCGCTCATCCCGAAGAACGGCTTCGGGTTCGCCCTGATCAACTCCCGGTCCAGGAAAGGCAGCACGGTGATCTGGTCGTCGCCGCCGATCGTCGCGATGACCGCTTTGACGCGCGGGTCGGCGAACGCCGCGTGGATGTCGTCGGCGCGCTCCTGGGGCGTCGAACCCATCTTCCGGGTCGCCGGATACTCGACCGGTTCCAGCTCGAACTCCTTGCGCAGCCGCTCCAGCCCCAGTTCGTGGGGGCGCGGGAAGAGCCCGGGGAGGGCGGCGCCCGGCGAGATGACGGCTATGCGGTCGCCGGGTGAGGGCTTGGGGGGACAGGCGGGGGTCGTCATACCGGGAGCGTATGGGCCGCCCCGCTGTCGGCGCACCGTGATAAACCGGGGGCTGAGCAGCGGTCCTCGACAGGCCGCCATCCCTGAACGGACCGGAGGAACCGTGCCCCGCACCCTCGCCAACGCCCCGATCATGATCCTCAACGGGCCCAACCTGAACCTCCTGGGCCAGCGCCAGCCGGAGATCTACGGCTCCGACACCCTCGCCGACGTCGAGGCCCTGTGCGCCAAGGCGGCGGCCGGGCACGGCGGCACGGTGGACTTCCGCCAGTCCAACCACGAGGGCGAGCTGGTCGACTGGATCCAGGAGGCACGCCTCCACCACGCCGGCATCGTCATCAACCCCGGCGCCTACTCGCACACGTCCGTCGCGATCCTGGACGCGCTCAACACCTGCGACGGCCTGCCGGTGTTGGAGGTCCACATCTCCAACATCCACCAGCGCGAGACGTTCCGGCACCACTCGTACGTCTCCCTGCGCGCCGACGGCGTCATCGCGGGGTGCGGTGTGCAGGGGTACGTCTTCGGGGTGGAGCGGGTCGCCGCTCTGGTGGGAGCGGCGACCGCGGAGGCGTGACGTACGGCCGCGACCGCTCCTAGAGCCGCCCCGCCTCCACGATCCGCCGCAGGAACTGCTGAGTGCGCTCCTGCTGTGGATCGCCGAACACCTGATCGGCCGTGCCGCGTTCCAGGACCACACCGCCCTCCAGGAAGCAGACCTGGTCCGCGACATCGCGGGCGAAGCCCATCTCATGGGTGGCCAGGACCATCGTCATACCGTCGCCCTTCAGGTCCCGGACGACGGCGAGGACCTCGCCCACGAGTTCCGGGTCGAGGGCCGCGGTGATCTCGTCGAGGAGCAGCAGCCTGGGCCGTACGGCCAGCGCGCGGACGATCGCGGCCCGCTGCTGCTGTCCGCCGCTCAGCCGGTCCGGGTACTCGCCCGCCTTCGCGCCGAGCCCGAGCCGCTCCAGCAGCTCACGGGCGTGCTGCTCCGCCGCCGCGCGGTCCACGCCGTGCACCCGGCGCGGGGCGAGGGTGATGTTCTCCAGGACGGTCATGTGCGGAAAGAGGTTGTACGCCTGGAAGACCACGCCGATCCGGCGGCGCACGGCGTCCTGGTCGGTCCGCGGGTCGGTGATCTCCTCGCCGTCCAGCCAGATCGCGCCGTCGTCGATGTCCTCCAGCAGGTTCGCGCACCGCAGCAGCGTCGACTTGCCGGAGCCGGACGCGCCGATCAGAGCGGTCACCGAGTGCGGCGCGACCTCCAGGTCGACGTCCCGCAGGACGACCGTGTCACCGAAGGTCTTGCGCACGGACTCCATCCGGAGCACGGGGGAGGAGACCGACGAGTTGTCGGGGATGCCGCTCACAGTGTTCCTCCCTGCGCCCGCTGCCGGTCCATCCGCGCCGTCACCCAGTCCGTGAAGCGGGTCATCGGGATGGTCAGCGCGACGAAGACCAGTCCCGCGACGATGTACGGCGTGTAATTGAGGCTGCGGCCCACGATGATGTCGGCCGCGCGTACGGCGTCGACCGCGCCGCCGATCGACACGAGCCCGGTGTCCTTCTGCAGCGACACCAGGTCGTTCAGCAGCGGCGGCACCTGGCGCCGTACGGCCTGGGGCAGTACGACGTGCCGCAGCGCCTGCCGGTTGGTCAGCCCGAGTGAGCGCGCCGCCGCCCGTTGCGACGGGTGCACGGACTCGATGCCGGCCCGGAACACCTCGGCGACGTACGCCGAGTACGTCAGCGTCAGCGCCGTACCGCCGAGGAGCACCGGGTCCACGGTGACGCCCGTCAGCCGCAGCGCCGGGACACCCAGGACGACGATCATCAGGTTGATGATCAGCGGGAGGCCGCGGAAGAAGTCCGTGTACGCGGCGGCCAGCGCGCGCAGTGGGAAGAACACCGGGCCGCGGAGCGTGCGCGCGATGGCGATCAGCATGCCCAGGACGAGCACCGCGACACCGCAGATCAGCAGCAGCCGTACGTTGAGCCACAGCCCTTCGAGGACCTTGGGGAACGCCTCGCGCGCGTACTCCCCGTTGAAGAACGTCTCCTTGGTGCGCGGCCAGCCCGGCGCGTTGACGACGACCAGGTAGAGGACGACCCCGGTGACCAGGGTGGACAGCGCGGCGATCGACGTGGCCCGGCGCGCGCGATTGCGCTTGAACCGCTCGCGGTCGAGCCGCCGCTGCGAGGGGACGTAACCGTCACCCCGGTCCGCCATGTCGCCCGGGTCCTCCTGCCCGGACTCCTCCTTCACTGCGGTCACTTGAGCACCGGAGCGTCGACGGCGTCCGACAGCCACTGCTTCTCGATCGAGGCGAGCGTGCCGTCCTTGCGCAGGGCGTCCACCGCTGTCGTCACGCACGAGGTGAGCGCGCTGCCCTTGTCGAGCACGAGCCCGAACTGCTCCGGCGTACCGCCCTGGTTCTCGAACTGCCCGACGATCTTCGCGTCGGTCACCTCGGCGGCGGTGATGTAGAAGGCGGTCGGCAGATCGACGACGATGGCGTCCACCTGGCCGTTCTGCAGCGCGGACTTGGCCTGGTCGTTCTTGGCGTACGCGGCCGGCTCCTGGGTCGGCTTCACCACGTCGTCGATGTAGTCGAGGCTGGTGGTGCCGACCTGGGCGCCCAGCTTGAGGCCCTTGAGGTCCGCGATGCTCGTCGCCTTCGCGGCCTTGGAGGTCTTCAGCGCGATGACGGCCTGGCGCACGTCGTAGTAGCCGGACGAGAAGTCCACTGCCTTCTTGCGCTCGGCGCTGATCGACACCTGGTTGATGTCGAAGTCGAAGGTCTTCGCCCCGGGCGCGAACGCCTTGTTGAAGGGCACGCTCTGCCACACGACGTTCGCCTTGTCGTAGCCGAGCTGCTTCGCCACGGCGTACGCGACCGCCGACTCGAAGCCCTCACCGTTCGCGGGCTTGTCGTCCTTGAACCAGGGCTCGTACGCGGGCTCGTCGGTGGCGATCGTCAGCTTGCCCGACGTCTGGGTGGCCAACTTGCCCTTGGCACAGGTGGCTCCGGCCGACTCGGTGGAGGCGGCGCTGCTCTTCTCCTCCGGCTGCGGGGCGCAGCCGACAGCGGTGGCGAGCAGGGCGACAGTGGCGGCGGAGAACGCGCGGCGCAACATGTAAGGGGCAAGGTGCATGGCGGGAGAGTGACAGCGGACCGTGCCATTTGTCCAGGTCACACGCGGAATTGTCCGCATAATGGGAACGTGTGTTGCGTTCTTGTGAACGCCGGGGCCGCCGACCGAGGGCGGGGATCGACAGGTCGGCGGCCCGTGCCGCTCAGGAGCCGTCATCCTGCGCGGGGCTGCCTTCAGTGGACTACGCCAGCGCGCACGCCGGGAGCGCGTGTACGTCACTGGCGCGTGTGTTCGTTTCACACGGGGCGCGCGTCCATCAATTGCACGCCCCTACGGGGGAGTTCACCACCTCGTGTGCGCGGTCCCCGCCGGTCGGCTCACCAGCCCCGTGCGTGCCACTCCGGCAGGTGGGGCCGCTCCGTACCCAGGGTCGTGTCGTTGCCGTGGCCCGGATAGACCCAGCTCTCGTCCGGGAGCGGGCCGAAGATCTTCGTCTCCACGTCGTGGATCAGGCTGGCGAAGGCTTCCGGGTCCTTGCGTGTGTTGCCCACGCCGCCGGGGAACGCGCGGTTGCCCGGGATAGCGCTGACTGCGCTCGGGAGCACGCGGCAACAGTGGAGCCACCCGCTGCCACAGGTCGTCCGGAACAAGATCAGCACGCACCCGGACGCCGACGCCGACCGCGACCGCCAACGGCAAGACACCCAACTCGACTTTGTCTGGGAAGGCGTCTGGGGGTGAGCCGGCGGGGCGCGAATCGGATCAGCTCCGCCATGCTGGGATCCAGGCGTGGTGCCGAAGGGGCATGTGTGTTGCGGTGTGGGAGGGTGTCGGCCGCATTGCATCGTTCCGCAGGGCGACGGTCAGTGGGTGGGAGGGCAGCCGGCCCGTCCGGCCGGCCCGCACGACGGCCTGGCTGCGCGGTCGGCGCTCGGCGTCGTAGCGAGCGCGGCCACAACAGTGGGCTCGGTGGCGAGCGCGGCGGCCAGGGCGATCGCGTCCTTCCACGCGGGTCCGCCGGCGACCCGTCTGGGTCGGAATATCACCGAGGTGAGCGGAGCGTGCGGCAAATGTCCGCGGACGCGCCCATGCCCCCTGGGAGCTGCGGCGCTCTCAGGTCCGGCGGTCCGGGTCCGCTACGGGAGTGGGCGCTCTGTCATCTGCTCGATCGCGGTTGCCTGGGACCAGACCGCTTGCCACTGGCCGTCTGCGTTCTCATAGGTGTCGGTGTGCCAATAACTCGCGCGGGGTACCCGGTGATGCTTGAAGATCACCTCCAGCGTGGCCTGGTAGCGGATGACGGCGGCGGTCCCGTGAATCCGGACGTCGATGGGGCCGGGTTCCCACTCCACGTAGTCGATGTCTCCGGTCGCGATCGCCTGGAGGTATGCGTCTTTGGGCAGCAGGTGACCGACGGGGGTGACGAGCTGGAAGTCGGGTGAGTGCAGCTCGGAAGCGGCACGGATGTCGCCTGCTACGAGCGCTCGGAGCCTGGCCCGCTCGACCTCGCGGATCTGCTCGGCGATCGCACCACCGGCCGGGACGGCTGCTGTCTGTGTCATGGGGCCTTTGCTCCTGATGGGTTGAGAGGTCGGGCACTGAGTGTGGAACCCAAGATGACCAGCCAAATTGGACTCATTGACGCTGGGAGTCCATTGCGTCATGATCACAGCATGGCAGACGACCGAACGGAACACATCCTCGATGCCGCACTGAGTGCCTTCTGTCAGTACGGCTACGGCAAGACCACCATGCAGGACGTGGCCCGTGCCGCCGGGATGTCCCGGGCTGCCCTGTATCTGCATTTCCCCAGTAAGGAAGATCTCTTCCGGGCAGGGTCCCGCCGGGCGCACTCCTGGGCGCTCGGCGAGGTGGACACTGCTCTCACCCGGCAGGGCGATGCGCTGTCCCGAGTCGATGCCGCGATGGCCGCCTACTTCGGGGGACTCCTGGCGCAGATCTCGTCGAGCGTGCACGGCGGGGAAGTCCTCGACGCGAGTCTCGACGTCGCCGGGGACATCGCCGGCGAGGCCCATGCGGCTCTGGTCGTCCGGCTCACCTCCGCGCTGCATTCCGCCGAGGCAGCGGGAGAAGTGCAGTTCGCGACCTCCGGCGCGACCGCCGAGGACATCGTGCTTCTCCTCCTCGCGGTCGAGGACGGGCTGAAGAAGACGAGCGCGGACCCGCAGTTGCGGCAACAGCGGAGGGCGTTGTTCCTCCGTCTGGTGCACGCGGGAATCGCACCCCTGGGTCAGCCCCACACGGAAGGCGACGCCCCGTGATGACTTCCCTGCGCTGCCCGCGCCCCGTACCCGGCCCCCTGGAGCTCGCCGTGGCGAACCAGAGCGTCACCCTATGTGACAGATGAGGCAGTCCGGAGGGGATATGGCGATCCTTGCTCACCGGCTCCTGGCTTGAAGAAGCGCGGAGCTGCGTCAGGTGACGGCAGGGGGATCTCGCGCATGCCCTGGGACAACGGGTGGGTTCAGGGGGGTGTGAGGGTGTCGAGCCGGGCGGCGAGGCCGGGGTGGGTGGCAGCCAGGTAGGGGCGGGTGGCGGTCAGCGGGGCGACGAGGTCGGCGGGGTCGTCGTGGGCGAGGGCCGCGTGGAGCTTGTCGAGCGGGCGGCGGGCGGTGGCGGGCAGGTCGGTGAGGGCGGTGATCTGGCCCGCGATGCGGCGCAGGTCGGCGGCGTTGGCACGGGCCCAGGCGGCGGTGGTGCGTTCGACGGCACGGGCCTGACGGGTGGCCGTCACGCGCTGCTCGCCTGTGGTCCCGGCGGGGCCGGGCCGGCCGCGCAGGTAACGGCGTTCGGCTGCCTGGCGGCTGGCGACGCCGAGGGGATGGGCGAGGTCGGCCCAGCTGGCGCCCGCGTCGCGGGCGGTTTCGATCAGGCCGGTCTCCCATCCGGCGAGCAGCTCGCGCACCTGCCGCAGCAGCATCAGGGAGGCCAGCGCCTGCTCCGGCCCGGGACCAGGTCCGGTCCCGGGCCCGTCGGGCATGTCCGGAGAGTCCCGATGGGCGTCGCGCAGGGCGCCGTCTATGGCGTTCAGGGCCGCCACGGCGGCGAGGAACGACGCCGGACTGTGGGCGTTCGTGCTGGTCGTGGACGGCTGGTCGGCTGCGGTCACAGACACCTCCCTCGGATTGTCATCACGTAGACGACATCATGTTTGTCATCCATTGGATGACATGTTACAACGGTGTCAGTGAGCGCATTGGCAGCAACTGCCTGAACCTGCTGGAGGTGTTTTCACGATGTTGATGCGCACTGACCCCTTCCGTGAGCTGGACCGGCTGACGCAGCAGCTGATGGGCCCAGGTACCTGGTCGAGGCCGTCGGCGATGCCGATGGACGCCTACCGCGAGGGCGACGACTACGTAGTGGCCTTCGACCTTCCCGGTGTCACCGCAGACGCGATCGACATCGACGTCGAGCGGAACATGCTCACCGTCAAGGCCGAGCGCCGGCCGGTGACAAAGGCCGCCGACGACGTACAGATGGAGCTGTCCGAGCGGCCCCTGGGCGTCTTCTCCCGCCAGATCGTGCTCGCCGACACCCTCGACACCGAGCACATCAAGGCCGACTACGACGCGGGCGTGCTCACCCTGCGCATCCCGATCGCCGAGCGCGCCAAGCCCCGCAAGATCTCCATCGGCGTCGGCTCCGGCCGCCAGGAGATCTCCGGCTGACACCTGGCCGGACCGGTGCGGAGGACGGGCACCTGATCTCCCCCTCACCCCGTCCTCCGCGACCCCGTGGGCAGTCCGAGAAACAAGCATGGGTGGCGGCCGACATGACTCTGCGACGCGAAGCGTTCCTCGACCACGTGAAGGAACGGGGCGAATACGGCACTGCGGAGGAAGCCGAGCGCGCGGCCCGCGTGGTGCTCGCCCTGCTGGGCGCGCACCTGGTCGGCGAAGTCCGCGCCCAGTTGGCGGCGCGCCTGCCAGAGGGCTTCGCCCTGATCCTGCTCAACCCGCTGCAGAGCGCCGAACCGCTACCCCCGGAGCGGTTCGTCCGGGCGACCGCCGCCTGGATCGAGGGCGCCACCGAGCAGACCGCCACCTGGGACGTCGGCGCCGTGCTGTCCACGGTCGCCGACGCCGTCGGCGATGACCTGCTGGGGCAGATCCTGCTCCAGCTCCCCGTCGGCTACGACCTCCTCTTCGGCCGCCCCCTTCCCACCTGACCCGTACCTCGGTGCCGCACACCGGCACCATGGCTCCCATGAAAGGCATGCACCGCAGTGATCACCGACGTGCGCGAACCGCTTGAGCACCGGCAGCCGTACTCGACGGCGTACGAGCAGATGCTGGAGAAGGTCCGCTACGAAGGCGCCTACCCCACCCGTGAGCGGGCCGACGAAGCCGTCCGCCTGGTCCTCTCCGGCCTGGGGCGCCAGTTGACCGGTGACGAACGCGTCGATCTCGCCGCCTGTCTGCCCTTGGAGGGCGCACGCGTGCTGACTGCGCAGATCCCCGACCCCCAGCCCCTGACGGGCTGGGCCTTCGTCAAGGACCTCGCCGCCCGCACCGGTGCCTCCCTGGCCACCACCCGCTGGGACACCGGATCCGTCTTCTCCGCCGTCGCCGCCCACGCAGGCTCCGACCTCATCACCCGCGTCCTGGGCCGGCTCCCCACCGGCTACGCCCTGCTGTTCGGCCGCGCCGAGCTCACACCCGCCGCGTAGCCGGCGACGTGCGGGGCGGACGCGACCCCACCGCACGTCGGGGACCTGGGGCCATGGCGTGCCCTTCCAGCACAGGTCACCGAACTTCTCTTCCGGGTCCGGCGCGGAGGGCGGCGGTGTACTTCCCGCCGGTGGCCGCCTGGCGTTGGCGGGCCTTCTGCGCCGCGGTCGCCTGCTTCCTTGGCATCTTCTGCTCGCTCCTGGCGGTCTCCCACGCTCCCGCCGTATCGAGATATGCCGGGGGAAGCGGGCCCCGGAGGACCTTGACCGGTCGATCACCTTTCGGCGTGGGCGCCGGTGTCGGCGGGCGGCGTACGCATCTTGCCGGGCGAGAACGTACCGCGATGGCGACGTGGCGCGAGACGTCTTCCCGGGACCCTCTGCATGTTCCTGGCGGGTGGCTTCGCTGCCGGAGCTTCGACGTGCCTGAACGCGCGACCGCCCCCGCTTCGGTTCGAAACGGGGGCGGTCGTCGTCGGACGGGTTACCAGCCTCGTGCGCGCCACTCCGCGAGGTGGGGCCGCTCCGTGCCGAGGGAGGTGTCGTTGCCGTGGCCGGGGTAGATCCACGTCTCGTCAGGCAGGACGTCGAACAGCTTCGTCTCCAGGCCGCCCATCAGGGAGTTGAACTCTTCCGGACGCGTCGTCCGCCCAGGACCGCCAGGGAAGAGACAGTCCCCGGTGAACACGTGCGGATGCCCGTGCGGGTCGTCGTAGACGAGCGCGATCGAACCCGGAGTGTGCCCGACCAGATGGCGTGCGGTGAGTTCCACACGCCCGACGCGGATCGTGTCACCGTCGGCGACCGGTACATCGGTGGGTACGGGGATGCCCTCGGCGTCGTCCCGGCCCGCGTACGTACGGGCACCGGTGGCTTCCACGACCTCCGCGAGCGCCTGCCAGTGGTCCCCGTGCTGGTGCGTGGTGACGACCGACGCGATGCCGTCGTCACCGATCAGTGTGATCAGCGTATGGGCGTCGTTCGCCGCGTCGATCAGCAACTGCTCGTCCGTGGCCCGGCAGCGAAGCAGATAGGCGTTGTTGTTCATTGGGCCCACCGCGACCTTGGTGATCATCAGGTCCGGCAACTCGTGCACATCGGCAGGGCCGCCGACCTTCACCGCTCCGCTGTACGTCATGACGTTCAGCCTATAGCGGCGCCGGTGACCCTAGAGCGCGGGCAGTGTGGGCAGTGCTCCGCCCTGGACGTCGAGTTCCGCTCCGTCGCGGCGACCGGCGAGCCAGCCCAGCAGCTCGGGCGCGGCTCCGGTGACCGTGACCTCGGGCCCGCCCGCTTCGCTTCCCGTCCTCCACGCGCGCGTGCCGTCCGTGATCACCGTGGGCGGCACCTCCGGATGGCCTGTGAACCGGTCGGCCAGGAACGTGATCTCCCGCTCCATGAACTCCGCCGGAAGGTCTTCGAGCTCGTACCCGATCCCCAGATCGACGTGGTGCAGCTCGACCTCGATCCAGCGGCGGAACGGGACCCGCGAGGCGGTGTCGGTGACCCCGTTGCGCAGCTCCACCGTGCGCGACCAGTCCGCGGGCACTGCCCCCGCCTCCTGGAAGCGGGCGGCGCTCTCGCGCACGTCCGAGAGCTGTACGTCGAGGGGGCGTGGGGCGTCCCGCTCGATGCCGGCGTCGCGGGCCTCCCCGGAGACGTACATGAGACGTCCTTCGAGGACGTTCACGAGGGCGTCCGCGTTGCGGGCGAGGTGGGCCAGGACATGGCCGCGGGTCCAGCCAGGCAGCCGTGACGGTTCGGCCACCGAATCGTTGTTCAATTTCGCGACTGCGGTGAGCAGTCGCTCCGTCGCGTCGTGTACAGATGCCAGGTCGCGCACATGATCGGCCATGGAGCCGACGATAGCCCCGCCACACGTTCGGGTGAAGCCGATGGGACAGGCCCGCAAATCGAATGTGCGTGCTATATGGTCGAGTGCGGCGTCGGGCATGCTGGATGGCCGGGGATTGTTACCACCCCAGGAATCCGACCGGCGTTGTCAGTGGCTCCCCCTAGTCTGAGAAAGCACGGGGGCCCCGCCCCTGTCACTTCTCTCAAGAAAGGTGCGGACCGGCGTGGCCGACCGTCTCATCGTCCGTGGCGCGCGCGAGCACAATCTCAAAAATGTCTCGCTCGACCTCCCGCGCGACTCGCTCATCGTCTTCACGGGCCTGTCGGGGTCGGGCAAGTCCTCCCTGGCCTTCGACACGATCTTCGCCGAGGGCCAGCGCCGCTACGTCGAGTCGCTCTCGTCGTACGCCCGCCAGTTCCTCGGCCAGATGGACAAGCCGGACGTCGACTTCATCGAGGGCCTCTCACCGGCCGTCTCGATCGACCAGAAGTCGACCTCGCGCAACCCGCGCTCGACGGTGGGCACCATCACCGAGGTCTACGACTATCTCCGTCTCCTCTTCGCGCGCATCGGCAAGCCGCACTGCCCCGAGTGCCGTCGCCCCATCTCGCGTCAGTCGCCGCAGGCCATCGTCGACAGGGTCCTGGAGCTGCCGGAGGGCAGCCGCTTCCAGGTGCTGTCACCGCTCGTGCGGGAGCGCAAGGGCGAGTTCGTCGACCTGTTCGCGGACCTCCAGACCAAGGGCTACTCCCGCGCGCGTGTGGACGGCGAGACGATCCAGCTGTCCGACCCGCCCACGCTGAAGAAGCAGGAGAAGCACACCATCGAGGTGGTCATCGACCGCCTCACGGTCAAGGAGGGCGCCAAGCGCCGCCTCACCGACTCCGTGGAGACCGCCCTCGGTCTCGCCGGCGGCATGGTCGTGCTCGACTTCGTCGACCTCCCCGAGGACGACCCCGAGCGCGAGCGCATGTACTCGGAGCACCTGTACTGCCCGTACGACGACCTGTCCTTCGAGGAACTGGAGCCCCGCTCCTTCTCCTTCAACTCGCCCTTCGGTGCCTGCCCCGACTGCTCGGGCATCGGCACGCGCATGGAGGTCGACCCCGAGCTGATCGTCCCGGACGAGGACAAGTCCCTCGACGAGGGCGCCATCCACCCCTGGTCGCACGGCCACACCAAGGACTACTTCAGCCGCCTCATCACCGCCCTCGCGGACGCGTTGGGATTCCGCACGGACATCCCCTTCGCGGGCCTCCCGCAGCGTGCGCGGAAGGCGCTTCTGCACGGTCACAAGACCCAGATCGAGGTCCGCTACCGCAACCGGTACGGCCGGGAGCGCGTGTACACCACGCCCTTCGAGGGCGCCGTCCCGTTCGTGAAGCGGCGGCACAGCGAGTCCGAGAGCGACGCCAGCCGGGAGCGCTTCGAGGGCTACATGCGCGAGGTGCCCTGCCCCACCTGCGAGGGCACCCGCCTCAAGCCGATCGTCCTCGCGGTCACGGTCATGGAGAAGTCCATCGCCGAGGTCGCCGCGATGTCGATCAGCGACTGCGCGGACTTCCTGGCCGAGCTGAAACTCGACGACCGCGACAAGAAGATCGCCGAGCGGGTGCTCAAGGAGGTCAACGAGCGGCTGAAGTTCCTGGTCGACGTCGGCCTCGACTACCTCTCGCTGAACCGCGCGGCCGGCACCCTCTCCGGCGGCGAGGCTCAGCGCATCCGCCTCGCGACCCAGATCGGCTCCGGGCTGGTCGGTGTCCTGTACGTCCTCGACGAACCCTCCATCGGTCTGCACCAGCGCGACAACCACCGGCTGATCGAGACCCTGGTCCGGCTGCGGGACATGGGCAACACGCTCATCGTCGTCGAGCACGACGAGGACACCATCAAGGTCGCCGACTGGATCGTCGACATCGGCCCAGGCGCGGGCGAGCACGGCGGCAGGGTCGTGCACAGCGGCTCCCTGAAGGAACTGCTCGCCAACGAGGAGTCGATGACCGGGCAGTACCTGTCCGGCAAGAAGGCCATCCCGCTGCCCGACATCCGGCGCCCGCAGGACCCCTCCCGCCGGCTCACCGTGCACGGGGCCCGCGAGAACAACCTGCAGGACATCGACGTGTCGTTCCCGCTGGGTGTCCTCACGGCCGTCACCGGGGTGTCCGGCTCCGGCAAGTCGACGCTGGTCAACGACATCCTGTACACGCACCTCGCCCGCGAACTGAACGGCGCCCGCAGCGTGCCGGGCCGCCACACGCGCGTGGACGGCGACGACCTCGTCGACAAGGTCGTGCACGTCGACCAGTCGCCCATCGGCCGCACCCCGCGGTCCAACCCGGCGACGTACACCGGTGTCTTCGACCACGTCCGCAGGCTGTTCGCGGAGACCGTTGAGGCGAAGGTGCGGGGCTATCTGCCCGGCCGCTTCTCCTTCAACGTCAAGGGCGGACGCTGCGAGAACTGCGCGGGCGACGGCACCATCAAGATCGAGATGAACTTCCTCCCGGACGTGTACGTCCCGTGCGAGGTCTGCCACGGAGCCCGCTACAACCGGGAGACCCTGGAGGTCCACTACAAGGGCAAGTCCATCGCCGACATCCTGAACATGCCGATCGAGGAGGCCTGTCACTTCTTCGAGGCCGTCCCGGCGATCGCCCGCCACCTCAACACGCTGCACGACGTCGGCCTCGGCTACGTCAGGCTCGGCCAGTCCGCGACAACCCTGTCCGGCGGCGAGGCCCAGCGGGTGAAGCTCGCCAGCGAACTCCAGAAGCGCTCCACCGGCCGCACGGTCTACGTCCTGGACGAGCCGACCACCGGTCTGCACTTCGAGGACATCAGCAAGCTCCTCAAGGTCCTCTCAGGCCTGGTCGACAAGGGCAACACGGTCATCGTCATCGAGCACAACCTCGATGTCATCAAGACCGCCGACTGGGTCGTCGACATGGGCCCCGAGGGAGGCGCCGGCGGTGGTCTCGTCGTCGCCGAGGGCACGCCCGAGGAGATCGCCGGGGTAGCCACCAGCCACACCGGCAAGTTCCTGCGTGAGGTCCTGGGCGCCGAGCGGGTCAGCGACGCCACCTCGGTGAAGGCCCCGCGCAAGACGGCAGCCAAGAAGGCGGTCGCGGCCAGGTCGACGGCGACGAAGACGGCCGGAGCCACGAAGAAGACAGCTCCGGCGAAGAAGACGACAGCTCGGGCCCGCAAGGCCTGAGCTGTCGACGCGCTCGGAACCACGGCGAACACAGCAGACACGGCGGCCCGCGGGTACTCCCCACGGGCCGCCGCACGTTCGACAACCACATACAGCCGAATACGGCCGACCGCCCCGACCTCACACCCCGGTCGGCCGAACCGGCCCTAGAGTGCGCCCAGTTCGGCCGCGTACGGAGGTTCCGCCCCCGCTCGTGAGCAGGTGATCGCCGCCGCGCGGGCCGCGAGGCGGAGCAGGTCGGTCCAGCCGTCGGGGCCCAGGTCGGCCAGGGCCGCCGGCGACAGCGCGTCCCGGGCCGACAGGCCGTGCAGCAGCGCCGCGTTCACGGTGTCGCCGGCGCCGATCGTGTCCACGACGTCGACCTCCTCACCGGGCACGGAGTGTTCGCCACCGTCAGGGGTGAAGACGGTCAGCCCGTCGCCGCCCCGGGTGACGACGACGGCGGAGGGACCGGCGGCCAGCCACTCGCGCGGAGTTCCGCCGAGCCACTTCGCGTCCTCCTCCGAGAGCTTGAGCAGCGACACCGACGGCAGCCAACTCGTGAAACGGGCCCGGTAGGCATCCGCGTCGGGAATCAATCCCGCCCTGATGTTCGGATCGAGCGCGGTGAACACGCCCTGTGCGGCAGCGCTCCGCAGCAGTTCCTCGTACGCGCTCGCACCCGGTTCCAGGACCAGCGAGCAGGTGCCGAAGGACACCGCCCTGGCTGTGCGGGGGAGCCGAGCGGGCGCCGTGAACAGCCGGTCGGCGGTGCCCTCGACATAGAAGGAGTAGGCGGCGGAGCCGTCCACACCGATCGAGGCGACCGCCAGCGTCGTCGGCTCGCTGCCGCGCTGTACGGACGACACGTCGACGCCTGCCGCACGCAGCCCGTCGAGCAGCGCCTCGCCGAACGCGTCGGACGAGACGCGGGAACAGAACGCGGTGGGGGAGCCGAGGCGGCCCAGGGCCACCGCCGTGTTGTAGGGCCCGCCGCCCAGCGCCGGTCGCAGATCCGCGAGGGCGCCCGCCGCGCGCGGCACCAGGTCGATGAGTGCCTCACCGGCGACGACGATCATGAGACGGGTCCTTTCTCGGCCTGGCGGGAGTTCTCGGCGTGCTCCCGGGCCGCGCATCCGCACGACTCGCGATGGACGAACGTGCACGGGAGCCGCACGGTCCGGGTCGGGCGGTCCGGGTCGGCCAGGCGGTCCAGGAGCAGACGCACCGCCTGGGCGCCGATGTCCTTGCCTGGCTGTGCGACGGCGGTGAGCCCCGGGGTGAAGAGGTCGGCCCAGGCGAAGTCGTCGAAGCAGCACAGTGCCAGGTCGTCCGGCACGGTGAGACCCCGCTCGCGCAGGGCACGCAGGGCGCCGATGGTCATCACGTTGTTGGCGGTGACGAGGGCGGTCGGCGGCGCCGCGAGGGAGAGAAGGGCGGCGGTGGCCCGCTCGGCCCCCTCCGACTCGGAGTCGCCGTGGACCACCAGGCGTTCGTCGACGGGGAGCCCGGCGAACGCGAGGCCGATGCGGTAGCCGGCGATCCGTTCCGTCGTCGTGCTGAGGCCGGGGCGGCCCGCGACCAGTCCGACGCGTTCGTGCCCGAGCGCGGTGAGGTGGGCGACCAGCCGGGCCATGGGTTCGGTGTTCTCGGCGCACACCTGGTCGAAGCGCGGGGCGCTGTCCGAGGAGGTGTCGAGCAGCCGGTCCAGGAACACGGTCGGTACGCCGTGCCGGGTCAGGTAGGTGACCAGAGCGCTCGGATCCGCCGAGGGGGCGACGATCATGCCGTCCACGCGTCGTTCGTGCAGCAGCTGGACGACCTTGCGCTCGTGCTCGGGGTCGTCGTGCGGGTCGGCCACGAGGAGGCTGTAGCCGTGTTCCAGAGCACCGGCCTCGACGCCCTGGAGGATCTCCGTGAAGTACGGGTTGCTGATCGCCGACACCGCGAGTCCGATGGACCGCGTCCGTGCGGTGACCAGGGAACGGGCCAGCGTGTTCGGGGTGTAACCCAGTACCTCGATGGCGTCGAGGACGGCCTGACGGGTCGCGGGGCGCACGACACGGGTGTCGTTCAGCACGTGGGAGACGGTCGCCACGGACACACCGGCGTGCCGCGCCACGTCGGCCATCGTCGCCATGGAGCCCCGCCTTCCCGTCCCGATCGGGCGTCAACGGCGGAAACGTATCGCATGCGCAGAGAGACGTAAACGCTTACGTAAGCGTTTACGCAATCGCTTACGTCACTCCCAGTCCCAGCCGATGCCCAGGATTCCCGGTCGCAGCCTCGGCTCGACGAGGTGGACCGAGCGGTGGCGGGCGCTCACCGGCAGGTCCTGGCGACCACTGCGGGGCGCCGCGGGTGAGTGCTGGGCGAAACGGTGGCAGCGCACCGGCAGGGCCCCGTCGTCGAAGCGGACCTGCAGCGCGTACTGGCCGCCCGCGACGCCGAATCCGCGCACGTACTCACGGGACACGCCCGCGGTGCCGTCCTCCACGGCGTAGCGGAAGAGGAACGTATCGCCTGCGCGCAGTCGCGTGTCGAAGAGGAGTTCGGCGACGAGTACCCCGGTGTCGTGGTGCCGGCGTATCCGCCCCGTGCGGCAGTTCTCCAGGGCGTGGACCGACATACGGTCCGGCGCGCAACCGGGATCGCCGTGGTGCACGGCGACGAAACGGTCGGTGCCGTCCCGGTGGGCGCGCACGATGTGGTGGGCCTCGCGGGCGAGAAGTTCACGGTGCGTGCCGATCCGTACCCGTTCGTGCAGGCCGAGGGTGTGCAGGCCGCCGTCGAGCGGCGTCTCCAGCTCCGCCAGCAGCTGTTCCAGGGCTCCGGAGGCCTCCACCAGGGAGCGGTACGAACGCCCGGAGGGACGCTGGGTGCCCGCGCGTTCGTCGTCCTGGGAGAGCAGCCGGATCAACGATTCGTCCGGCAGCTGGAGGATCTCCTCCAGGGCTCTCACGGCCCGCAGCGACTCGGGCCGCTGCGGGCGGCGGGCACCCTGCTGCCAGTAACTCAGGCTGGTGACGCCGACCTTGACCCCGTACCGCCACAGATGGTGCTGGACACGTTGCAGCGGCAGACCGCGCGCGGTGATCGCGGCCCGCAGGGCCACATGGAAGGGGCCGTTTCGCAGAGCCGTCTCCAGATCCGCGGTGGCGTCCTCCGCGACGTCGTCGTCCGCGTGCGGTGTGCCTTGGCGCATGCAGGGGCCCTTCTGTGAATGATCACGGCGGCTGGTCGGACCGCACGTGTGGGGTCGAACCGGGGCGGCCCGGCGGGGCCTGCGCGGCGTCCCCGTGTCTGTGTCCTTGTGTCCGCACGTGCGTACGCGGCCGTTCACCGCCCCGAGTTCCCCCGCATTGAAGCGTGTTGACCAATGCGCGACAACACCTGAGACGCAACATGCGCGACCGCTGAGGCTCCCGCTCTCCTGTCCGCCCCTCCCCGGGACCGGCGGCGCCGGTCCACAGGATCACCGCGCTGTCACACCCCGCCAGTAGGGTGTGAGACATGGCCGACCCCTCCAGCTACCGCCCCAAGCCGGGACAGATCCCGGACTCTCCCGGGGTGTACAGATTCCGCGACGAGCACCGCCGGGTGATCTACGTCGGGAAGGCGAAAAGCCTGCGCCAACGCCTGGCCAACTACTTCCAGGATCTTGCCGGTCTCCATCCGCGCACCCGCACGATGGTCACCACGGCCGCCTCCGTGGAGTGGACGGTGGTCTCCACGGAGGTCGAGGCGCTCCAGCTGGAGTACTCCTGGATCAAGGAGTACGACCCCCGTTTCAACGTCAAGTACCGCGACGACAAGAGCTACCCGTATCTCGCGGTGACGATGAACGAGGAGTACCCGCGTGTGCAGGTGATGCGGGGTCAGAAGCGCAAGGGCGTCCGCTACTTCGGGCCGTACGGGCACGCGTGGGCGATCCGCGACACGGTGGACCTGCTCCTGCGGGTCTTCCCGGTGCGCACGTGCTCGGCCGGCGTCTTCAAGAACGCCGCCCGCACCGGCCGCCCCTGTCTCCTCGGCTACATCGGCAAGTGCTCGGCGCCCTGCGTCGGGCGGGTCTCGGCCGAGGAACACCGCGAACTGGCCGACGAGTTCAGCGACTTCATGGCCGGCCGCACAGGGACGTACATCCGCCGGCTCGAACAGCGGATGACGGAAGCGGCCGAGGAGATGGAGTACGAGCGGGCGGCCCGGCTGCGCGACGACATCGACGCCCTGCGGAAGGCCATGGAGAAGAGCGCGGTCGTACTCGCCGACGCGACCGACGCAGACCTGATCGCGGTCGCCGAGGACGAGCTGGAAGCTGCCGTGCAGATCTTCCACGTTCGCGGTGGGCGGGTGCGCGGCCAGCGGGGCTGGGTGACCGACAAGGTCGAGGAGATCACCACCGGGGCACTGGTCGAGCACGCCCTCCAGCAGCTCTACGGCGAGGAGAAGGGCGACTCCGTGCCCAAGGAGGTGCTCGTCCCCGCGCTGCCCGACCCCGTGGAGCCCGTCCAGGAGTGGCTGGCCGAGCGGCGCGGAGCCGGCGTCTCGCTGCGCATCCCGCAGCGCGGCGACAAGAAGGCCCTCATGGAGACCGTGCAGCGCAACGCGCAGCATTCGCTCGTGCTGCACAAGACCAAGCGTGCCTCCGACCTGACGACCCGCTCGCGCGCCCTGGAGGAGATCGCCGAGGCCCTCGACCTGGACAGCGCCCCGCTGCGGATCGAGTGCTACGACATCTCCCACCTCCAGGGCGACGACGTGGTGGCGTCGATGGTCGTCTTCGAGGACGGACTGCAGCGCAAGAGCGAGTACCGCCGCTTCCAGATCAAGGGTTTCGAGGGACAGGACGACGTCCGGTCCATGCACGAGGTCATCGGCCGACGCTTCAAGCGCTACATCGCCGAGAAGGAGAGGACCGGGGAATGGGCGGACGGCCAGGACCCCGGCCCGGGAACCGGTCAGGAGCTCGGCCGGGAACCCGGCGAGGAGCTGAAGGACGAGGAGGGGCGGCCCAAGCGGTTCGCCTATCCGCCGCAGCTCGTCGTCGTCGACGGCGGGCAGCCGCAGGTCGCCGCCGCCCAGCGGGCGCTGGACGAGCTGGGCATCGACGACATCGCCGTCTGCGGCCTCGCCAAGCGCCTGGAGGAGGTCTGGGTGCCCGGCGAGGACGACCCGGTGATCCTGCCCCGCACCAGTGAGGGCCTGTATCTGCTCCAGCGTGTACGGGACGAGGCCCACCGCTTCGCGATCACCTACCAGCGCGTCAAACGGGCCAAACGCTTCCGGGCGAGCCCGCTCGACGACGTCCCCGGACTCGGCGAAACCCGCAAACAGGCGCTGATCAAGCATTTCGGCTCGGTGAAGAAGCTGCGGTCCGCCACAATCGACCAGATCCGCGAGGTTCCCGGCATAGGCCTCAAGACGGCCGAGACGATCGCCGTGGCCCTCGCACAGGCGGCCCCGGCCGCACCCGCCGTGAACACGGCGACCGGAGAGATCATGGAAGACACGGAACACACGGACGGCACAGCGGACACGCAGGACGGGGCACCCGGAACGAGGGCCGGTGCCCCGGGGGAACCCGTAGCCGCGGGCGCCCCGGACGAGCGACGGGGGCAGGAGACATGACCGAGCACGAGACACCGAAGGCCGAGCACACAGCGGACGGCCAGGCAGGTCACAAGGAAGCGGGCCATGATCGCTCGCGACACGCCGAGGGCCCGGCACCGGGTGACGCGGCGGGCCAGGAACCACCGGGCCAGGAAGACGGAGAGCAAGTGGGTACGGGCATCGAGACAGCAGGGGCGGCCGAAGCGGCCATCCCCGAGCTGGTGATCATCTCCGGCATGTCCGGAGCGGGCCGTTCGACAGCGGCCAAGTGTCTGGAGGACCTCGGCTGGTTCGTCGTCGACAACCTGCCGCCCGCGCTGATCCCCACCATGGTGGAGCTCGGCGCCCGGTCCCAGGGCAACGTCGCCAGGATCGCGGTCGTCGTCGACGTACGCGGCAGGCGTTTCTTCGACAACCTCCGTGAGTCGCTCGCCGATCTGGCGACGAAGGGCGTCACCCGGCGGATCGTCTTCCTGGAGTCCTCGGACGACGCCCTGGTGCGCCGCTTCGAGTCGGTGCGCCGACCGCACCCCCTCCAGGGGGACGGCCGCATCGTCGACGGCATCGACGCCGAGCGCGAACTGCTGCGCGAACTGCGCGGCGACGCCGACCTGGTGATCGACACCTCCAGCCTCAACGTGCACGAACTGCGCGCCAAGATGGACGCCCAGTTCGCCGGTGAGGAGGAGCCCGAGCTGCGGGCCACGGTGATGTCCTTCGGCTTCAAGTACGGCCTCCCGGTCGACGCCGACCTGGTCGTGGACATGCGCTTCCTGCCCAATCCGCACTGGGTCCCGGAACTGCGTCCGTACACCGGCCTCAACGAGGAGGTGTCGGCGTACGTCTTCAACCAGCCCGGCGCCAAGGAGTTCATCGACCGGTACACCGAGCTGCTCCAGCTCATCGCCGCCGGATACCGCCGCGAGGGCAAGCGCTATGTGACGATCGCGGTCGGCTGCACGGGCGGCAAGCACCGTTCGGTCGCCACCTCCGAGAAGCTCGCCGCCCGCCTCGCCTCGCAGGGCGTGGAGACCGTGATCGTGCACCGGGACATGGGACGGGAATGACGGGACGTACACCGCGGCTGAGCAGGCTGCGCCGGGTCGCCGGCGAGGGCCGCGCGGGCCGGCCCGTCGAGGCCCGGGGCGCCAAGCCGCGCCGCCGGGGCGCCCAGCCCAAGGTCGTCGCCCTGGGCGGCGGCATGGGCCTGTCCGCCTCGCTCGCCGCACTGCGCCGGATCACCGGCGACCTGACCGCCGTCGTCACCGTGGCCGACGACGGCGGCTCCAGCGGGCGCCTGCGCGACGAGCTGGGCGTCCTGCCGCCCGGCGACCTCCGCAAGGCCCTGGCCGCGTTGTGCGGCGACGACGAATGGGGCCAGACCTGGGCCCGTGTCATCCAGCACCGCTTCCAGTCCAAGGGCGACCTGCACGACCACGCGGTCGGCAACCTGCTGATCGTCGCCCTGTGGGAGCAGATCGGTGACCACGTCCAGGCACTCGACCTGGTCGGCAGGCTGCTGGGCGCGCACGGCCGCGTGCTGCCGATGTCCGCCGTACCCCTGGAACTGCAGGCCCTGGTCAAGGGGCACGACCCGGAGCGGCCCGACGACGTCGACACCGTACGGGGACAGGCGACCGTCGCGTTGACGCCCGGCGAGGTGCAGAGCGTGCATCTCGTGCCGCACGACCCGCCCGCCGTCCCGGAAGCCGTCGCGGCGGTCCTGGACGCCGACTGGGTGGTTCTCGGGCCGGGATCCTGGTTCTCCTCCGTGATCCCGCATCTACTGGTGCCCGAACTGCTGGAGGCGCTCACCGAGACGAAGGCCCGACGGGTACTCTCGCTGAACCTCGCGCCGCAACCCGGAGAAACCGAAGGCTTCTCCCCGCAGCGTCATTTGGAGGTTTTGGGACGACACGCCCCTAAACTCGCCCTGGACGTGGTGCTGGCCGACGAGGCCGCCGTGCCCGACCGCGACTTGCTGACCGATGCCGCCAAACGGTTCGGTGCCGCGGTCGAGCTGGCGCCGGTGGCCCGGACCGACGGATCTCCTCGGCACGATACGGAGCTGTTGGCCGCCGCGTACGACCGTATTTTTCGGATGCATGGAAGGATCGGCCCATGGCGATGACGGCAGCGGTGAAGGACGAGATTTCCCGGCTCCCCGTCACCCGTACCTGCTGCAGGAAGGCGGAGGTCTCTGCCATTCTGCGGTTCGCCGGCGGCCTCCACCTGGTGAGCGGGCGCATCGTGATCGAGGCGGAGCTGGACACCGCGATGGCGGCTCGTCGGCTCAAGCGGGACATTCTGGAGATTTTCGGCCACAGTTCCGAACTGATCGTGATGGCGCCCGGCGGACTTCGCCGCGGCTCCCGTTACGTGGTCCGGGTGGTCGCGGGCGGCGATCAGCTGGCCCGCCAGACAGGGCTCGTGGACGGCCGTGGGCGCCCGATCAGAGGCCTGCCCCCGCAGGTGGTCTCCGGGGCCACCTGCGATGCGGAGGCGGCCTGGAGAGGCGCCTTCCTGGCCCACGGCTCGCTCACCGAGCCGGGACGTTCCTCGTCCCTGGAGGTGACCTGCCCGGGCCCCGAGGCCGCGCTGGCCCTCGTCGGTGCCGCCCGCCGCCTCTCGATCGCGGCCAAGGCCCGCGAGGTGCGGGGCGTCGACCGGGTCGTCGTCCGGGACGGGGACGCGATCGGCGCCCTCCTCACCCGGCTCGGCGCACACGAGTCCGTGCTGGCCTGGGAGGAGCGGCGGATGCGCCGCGAGGTCCGCGCCACCGCGAACCGTCTCGCCAACTTCGACGACGCCAACCTGCGCCGTTCCGCGCGAGCGGCGGTCGCCGCCGGCGCCCGGGTCCAGCGCGCGCTGGAGATCCTCGCCGACGAGGTCCCCGAGCACCTCGCGGCGGCCGGCCGGCTGCGCATGGACCACAAGCAGGCCTCCCTGGAGGAACTGGGCGCCCTCGCCGACCCGCCGCTGACCAAGGACGCCGTCGCGGGCCGGATCCGCCGGCTGCTCGCCATGGCGGACAAGCGGGCCCAGGACCTCGGCATCCCGGGGACGGAGTCCAACCTCACCGAGGAGATGGCCGACGCGGGCTGACGGAGCTCGCGGCAGGCTGACGGAGCCTCAACACGCCGGTGCCGGTACCCGCTTCGGGTGCCGGTATCGGCGTTTGTCAGTTGTTGGTGCCCCCTTGACTGGATCATGAACTGTCATGAGCCTGGCATCTGGTCCGCCACTGCGGCGGACCGTCGCTAGGGGGGTACATGAGACGCAGAGCGAGAACGATCCTCGCCACCGGCGCACTCCTGATGGGCGGCGCGGGAATCGTGCCCGTCGCCGTGGCCGCGGAGGACGCCGGTACGCCCGGAGCCGACGAGGTCAAGGTCTTCCGCGCCGAGGTCACGAAGGCGCAGATACCCCTGCTCCTCGCGGCCGGCCAGGACGGCCACGAGCTCGGGGAGCAGGCACCGGAGAAGGGCACGGCCACGGTCGAGGTCTACCTCACCGACAAACAGGCCGACCAGCTGGAGGACAAGGGTGTCGACCTCAAGGAGCACACGCTCACGGCGAAGGCACGCGCGCGCGTGGCCGCCGCCGGCGACGGTGTGTTCCGGCCGTACAGCGGAGCCGGCAACCTCCAGGAGGAGATCCTCCGGACCGCACAGGAGAACCCGGCCCTGACCAAGGTCGTCTCCATCGGCAAGACCCTGCAGGGGCAGGACATCCTCGCGCTCAAACTGACCAAGGGCGCGAAGAAGACCAAGGACGGCGCCAAGCCGTCCGTCCTGTACATGTCCAATCAGCACGCGCGTGAATGGATCACGCCGGAGATGACCCGGCGTCTGATGCACCACTACTTGGACAGCTACTCCAAGGACAAGCGCATCAAGAAGATCGTCGACTCGACCGAACTGTGGTTCGTCCTGTCCGCGAACCCCGACGGCTACGACTTCACCCACCGGGCCGACGGCGAACGCCAGTGGCGCAAGAACATGCGGGACATCAACGGCGACGGCGCCACCACCATCGGCGACGGTGTCGACCTCAACCGCAACTTCGCCTACAAGTGGGGCTACGACAACGAGGGTTCGTCCCCGTTCCCCACCAGCGAGACCTACCGCGGCGCGGGCCCGGGCTCGGAGCCCGAGACCAAGGCCCTGGACGCCTTCGAGCGGCGCATCGGCTTCGAGTACGGCATCAACTACCACTCCGCCGCCGAGCTCCTCCTCTACGGGGTCGGCTGGCAGGTGGCCTCGCCGAGCCCCGACGACGTCCTCTACAAGTCGCTGGCCGGGACCCCGGAGAACTCCGCGATCCCCGGCTACCACCCCCAGCTCTCCTCCGAGCTGTACACGACCAACGGCGAGGCGGACGGCCACGCGGCCAACGTCAACGGCACGGCGATGTTCACCCCGGAGATGTCGACCTGCCAGACCGTGTCGAACCTCTATCCGGACGACGCCTGGAACGCGGCCGACTGCGCCTCGGTCTTCACCTTCCCGGACGACGAGAAGCTGATCCAGGAGGAGTTCGCCAAGAACATCCCGTTCGCCCTGTCGGTCGCCGAGTCCGCGGGCAGGCCCGACCAGCCGAAGTCCTCGGTCGGCATCGACGCCCCGGACTTCACCCCGGCACCCTTCACCACCTCGTACTCGCGCGGCGCCGACCAGGAGGTCTCGGTCGTCGCACGCAGGTCCGTGGGCGACAAGCGGCTCAACTACCGTGTCGACGGCGGCCGTACGAAGAGCACGGCACTCAAGGCATGGAAGGGCGGCGAGACCTTCGGCGGTGACGACAACCTGTACTTCGACGAGTACCGCGCCAAGGTCACCGACGGCGACCCGGGCGACAAGGTCGAGGTCTGGTTCACCGGCAGGACCAAGGACAAGAAGCGCACCAGCAGCACGCACTTCACGTACACGGTCGCCGAACGGCCGCGCGCCGACACGCTCGTCGTCGCCGAGGAGGGCGCGACCGCCACACAGACGCAGGTCTACGTCGACGCGCTGAAGGCCAACGGCAGGAAGCCGCTCGTCTGGGACGTCGCCGCCCTGGGCGCACCCGACGCGCTCGGCGTGCTCGGCCACTTCAAGACGGTCGTCCACTACACGGGCGCCGTACGGCCGGGCAACGCCACCCAGCTCCAGCTGCGCGCCTACCTCAACGAGGGCGGCAAGCTGGTCGAGGCCGGCGAGACCGCGGGCGGCTCCGTCGACCTCGGCGGGGGCACCCTGTCGAACGACTTCAGCCAGTACTACCTGGGCGCCTACTCCCGTACGACCCTGCCGTCCGTCACCGCCTTCAACGGCACCGGGAAGCTCACCGGCTTCACCGGCGCTCTGGGCGCCGCGCCGGGCAACCCGCTGAACGCGGCCGGGTCCTTCAGCGCCACCTCGGACAGCCTGCCCGTGGCGACGTACCCGCAGTTCGCCAGCGCGGGCGCGGGCGGATATCCCGGAACCGTCAACCCGTACGGACCGTACGCGGGCTCCTCCATGGCGGCCGTCACGCACACCGACTACGCCTGGAACCGTCTCGCCCGCACCATCGACCTCACCGGGGTGAGCGCGGCCGACGCGCCCACCTTCCGTACTCAGCTCCTGTGGGACACGGAGGAGGGCTACGACCACGCCGTACTCGAAGCCCACACGGCCGGGGCCGACGACTGGACCACGCTCCCGGAGAAGGGCGGCGCCACCAGTACCACCGTGCCCACCGAGTGCGAGGCCGGCTTCTTCATCCAGGGCCATCCCGCTCTCTCCCGCTATCTGACCCTCGGCTCGGGCGCCTGCACGCCCACCGGGACCAGCGGCTCCTGGAACAGCTTCACCGGGACCTCCGCGGGCTGGCAGGAGGTCGACTTCGACCTCTCGGCCTACGCGGGCAAGAAGGTGGAGATCTCGCTCAGCTACATCACCGACCCCGGCTCCGGAGGCCGCGGCGTCCTCGCCGACAACGCCACCGTCGTGATCGGCGGCACGGCGGGCGCGGTCGAGGGCTTCGAGACGTCCCTGGGCGCCTGGAGCACCCCCGGACCGCCTGCGGGCAGCCCCGCCGTCATCAAGGACTGGGGTCTGTCGGGCGAACTGTTCAAGACGTACGGAGCGGTCACCACCGATGACACCGTGCTGCTGGGCTTCGGCCTGGAGCACGTCGCCACGGCGGCCGACCGGAAGGCCCTCCTCGGCAAGGCCCTGGCCGCGCTGAAGGGCTGATCAACACCCGTTCATCGGGTGATCGTGCCGATTTCGATCGGGTGATCGCGGTGTGAAACCTGGGCGGTCCGTACCCCTACTGGCGGGTACGGACCGCCCTGCCGTGTATGGGGCATCTCGATGTCACCACCCGGGCCTCGGAGAGGTAGGGTCGTAGGCGGTCGGGGACATCCCATACAACTCGCCGGCACGAAAGCCGGCGTACCTAACGAGGAGATCGGTTCGTGACGATCCGCGTAGGCATCAACGGCTTTGGCCGCATCGGTCGTAACTACTTCCGCGCGCTGCTGGAGCAGGGTGCTGACATCGAGATCGTGGCTGTCAACGACCTGGGTGACACCGCGACCACAGCTCATCTTCTGAAGTACGACACGATCCTGGGTCGCCTCAAGGCCGAGGTGACGCACACCGCCGACACGATCACGGTCGACGGTCACACCATCAAGGTGCTCTCCGAGCGCGACCCGGCCGACATCCCCTGGGGTGAGCTGGGCGTCGACATCGTCATCGAGTCGACCGGCATCTTCACCAAGAAGGCCGACGCCGCGAAGCACATCGCCGGCGGCGCCAAGAAGGTCCTCATCTCGGCTCCGGCCTCGGACGAGGACATCACCATCGTTCTCGGCGTCAACGAGGACAAGTACGACGCGGCGAACCACCACATCATCTCCAACGCCTCCTGCACCACCAACTGTGTGGCGCCGATGGCCAAGGTTCTCCTGGAGAACTTCGGTGTCGTCTCGGGCCTGATGACCACGGTCCACGCCTACACCAGCGACCAGCGTCTCCAGGACTTCCCGCACAAGGACCTGCGCCGCGCGCGTGCCGCCGCCGAGAACATCATCCCGGCGAGCACCGGTGCGGCCAAGGCGCTCGGCGTGGTCATCCCGGAGCTGGCGGGCAAGCTCAACGGCATGGCGATGCGTGTGCCGGTCCCGACGGGCTCCGTCACCGACCTGGTCGTCGAGACGGAGCGTGTGGTGACCAAGGAAGAGGTCAACGCCGCGTTCCAGAAGGCCGCCCAGGGCGAGCTGAAGGGCTACCTGACGTACACCGAGGACCAGATCGTCTCCTCGGACATCGTCAGCGACCCGTCGTCCTGCACCTTCGACTCCTCCCTGACCATGGTGCAGGGCAACAGCGTGAAGATCATCGGCTGGTACGACAACGAGTGGGGCTACTCCAACCGCCTCGTCGACCTCACGGTCTTCGTCGGCAACCAGCTCTGAGTCTCAGGGCAGGCACTTCGATGTGAGCACAGGGCTCGGGCAACGCAGCGCAGCGTTGCCCGAGCCCTGTGGCACGTACTGATCGATCCGGCCCCTCCCGGACAAAAGAGCCCTCCCTAGGAGTCCCTTCATGAAGACGATCGACGAACTCCTCGCTGAAGGAGTCGACGGCAAGCGGGTCTTCGTCCGCGCCGACCTGAACGTGCCGCTGGCCGACGGAGTCATCACCGACGACGGCCGCATCCGGGCCGTCCTGCCCACCGTCAAGGCCCTCGCGGACGCCGGCGCCAAGGTCCTCGTCGCCTCCCACCTGGGCCGCCCCAAGGGCGCCCCGGACCCTGTCTTCTCCCTGCTGCCCGCCGCCGAGCGCCTCGGTGAGCTCCTGGACGCCCCCGTGGCCTTCGCCCAGGACACCGTCGGCCCCGCCGCCCACGACGCCGTGAACGGCCTTCAGCCCGGCCAGGTGGCGGTCCTCGAGAACCTGCGTTTCAACGCCGGCGAGACGTCGAAGGACGACACCGAGCGCGGCGAGTTCGCCGATCAGCTGGCCGCCCTCGCCGATGTCTACGTGGGCGACGGCTTCGGCGCCGTGCACCGCGGACACGCCTCGGTCCTCGACCTGCCGGCCCGTCTGCCGCACTACGCCGGCTACCTCATCGCCACCGAGGTCGCTGTCCTCAAGAAGCTCACCGAGGACGTCAAGCGGCCGTACGTCGTCGTGCTGGGCGGCGCCAAGGTCTCCGACAAGCTCGCCGTCATCGACCAGCTGCTCGGCAAGGCCGACCGCATCCTCATCGGCGGCGGCATGGTGTTCACCTTCCTCAAGGCCAAGGGGTACGAGATCGGTGCCTCGCTCGTCCAGGAGGACCAGCTCCCGGCCGTCAACGAGTACATCGAGCGCGCGGAGAAGAACGGCGTCGAGCTGATCCTCCCGGTCGACGTGCTGGTCGGCTCCGCGTTCCCGGACCTGAAGACCAAGGCTCCCGCGAACCCCACCACCGTCGCCGCGGACGCGATGCCCGCCGACCAGATGGGCCTGGACATCGGTCCGGAGTCCAGCACGCTGTACGCCTCGAAGCTCGCCGACGCCGCCACCGTCTTCTGGAACGGTCCCATGGGCGTCTTCGAACACCCCGACTACGCCGAGGGCACCAAGGCGGTCGCCCAGGCTCTCCTCGACTCCCCGGCCTTCACGGTCGTCGGTGGCGGAGACTCCGCCGCGGCCGTGCGCATCCTGGGCTTCGACGAGAACGCATTCGGCCACATCTCGACCGGCGGCGGCGCCTCCCTCGAATACCTCGAGGGCAAGACGCTCCCCGGCCTCGCCGCACTGGAAGGCTGACCCCGCACATGACCACTCGCACGCCGCTGATGGCGGGCAACTGGAAGATGAACCTCAACCACCTCGAGGCCATCGCCCACGTCCAGAAGCTCGCCTTCGCCCTCGCGGACAAGGACTACGACGCCTGTGAGGTCGCGGTTCTGCCGCCCTTCACCGACCTGCGCTCCGTACAGACCCTGGTCGACGGCGACAAGCTCAAGATCAAGTACGGCGCCCAGGACATCTCCGCGCACGACACCGGCGCCTACACGGGCGAGATCTCCGGCCCGATGCTGGCCAAGCTCAAGTGCACCTATGTCGCGATCGGTCACTCGGAGCGCCGCCAGTACCACAACGAGACCGACGAGCTCGTCAACGCCAAGGTGAAGGCCGCCTACAAGCACGGCCTCACGCCGATCCTGTGCGTCGGCGAGGAGCTGGAGGTCCGCGAGGCGGGCAACCACGTCTCCCACACGCTCGCGCAGGTCGAGGGCGGCCTCAAGGACCTCCCGGCCGAGCAGGCCGAGACCGTCGTGATCGCGTACGAGCCCGTCTGGGCCATCGGGACCGGCAAGGTCTGCGGCTCCGACGACGCCCAGGAGGTCTGCGGGGCGATCCGTGTGAAGCTCGCCGAGCTCTACTCCCAGGATGTCGCCGACGCCGTACGCATTCAGTACGGCGGCTCGGTGAAGTCCGGCAACGTCGCCGAGATCATGGCGAAGCCCGACATCGACGGCGCACTGGTCGGCGGCGCCTCGCTGGACGCCGAAGAGTTCGTCAAGATCGTTCGGTTCCGCGACCAGTGAGTATGCGCTAGCGGAGATCCGTCGTACCCTGGCGGGGCCGAAACTAGTATTTGGTGCGCCGAGCGTTCCGAATGAGAGTTCCGGCCCCGTCGTCCATCAGAATCCGAGGAAGTTGGTCCAGCCGTGGTTTTGGGGTTCTCGATCGCCCTGATCGTCTTCAGCCTGCTGCTGATGCTGCTCGTGCTGATGCACAAGGGGAAGGGCGGCGGCCTCTCCGACATGTTCGGTGGCGGCATGCAGTCGTCCGTCGGCGGCTCCTCGGTCGCCGAGCGCAACCTCGACCGCATCACCGTGGTGCTCGGTCTGCTGTGGTTCGCGTGCATTGTGGTGCTCGGCATCCTGATGAAGGTGAACAACTGATCAGCGGCTGACACCGGTCGTCAAATTCCGGTACGACAGCACATTACGCACGCACATTCCGCACGTAAGGCCCCATGTTCGGTACGCCCCGCCAGGGGCGGCCTATCATGGGGCTTGCGTCTTGGTGCAGGGCCTGTAACTCCGAGCACTGGACGCGCGTTGGGCCTTACGTAGACTGAGGCGCTCGCAACGAAGCGAAAAAGTCGACTCGCTTCGCGGCACCATTACGCAGGGAGTTACGACCGTGGCAAGTGGCAACGCGATCCGAGGAAGCCGGGTCGGGGCGGGGCCGATGGGCGAGGCCGAGCGTGGCGAGTCCGCGCCACGGCTGCGCATCTCCTTCTGGTGCTCCAACGGACACGAGACGGTGCCCAGCTTCGCCAGCGACGCGCAGGTTCCCGAAACCTGGGACTGCCCGCGCTGCGGCTTTCCGGCCGGACAGGACCGGGACAACCCACCGGACCCGCCGCGAACCGAGCCGTACAAGACGCACCTGGCGTATGTACGGGAACGGCGCAGCGATGCGGACGGTGAGGCGATCCTCGCCGAGGCGCTCGCCAAACTGCGGGGCGAGGTCTAGAAGTTGACGGCCGGTCAGGTACCGAGAGGTGCCTGACCGGAGCCGTTTGACGGGGCGTCACGCACCGGCTCCCCGACCGATTGTCAGTGGTGCCCTCTACGGTTTGTGAATCGGCGAACCGCAAGGGGGAATGGTGACGACGGTCGAGTTGGCGGGAGCGCGTGTGCCCGCGTGGCGCGGGGGTTTCGGACGGTTGTGGAGCGCCGCCGTACTCTCCAGCTTCGGTGACGCGCTGCGCACGGCCGCGCTGCCCCTGCTCGCCACGACTCTCACCGACAAGCCCCTGCTCATCGCTTCCGTGACGGCCTGTGGCTATCTGCCCTGGCTCGTCTTCGGCCTGCTGGGCGGGGCCGTCGCGGACCGGGTCGACCAGCGGCGCGCCATGTGGACGGTGGACGCGGTACGAGGGCTGCTGGTCGCCTGCTTCGCCGTGGCCGTCGGTCTCGGGCACGCTTCGATCGGCCTGCTCATCGCGCTCGCCTTCGCGCTGACGACCCTTCAGACCCTCTTCGACAATGCCTCGACCGCCCTGCTGCCGACCCTGGTCGACAAGGAAGCGCTCGGTGGCGCGAACGCCCGCCTGATGACCGGTCAGCGCATCGCGGGCGGCCTGCTGGGCGGGCCCGTGGTGCCGGTGCTCATCGCGCTGGGCCTGGCCGTTCCCTTCGCTGCCGATGCCCTCACCTTCCTGGCCGGGGCGGCCCTGGTCGCCTCGCTGCGGCCCGAGGTGTCCGCGCAGGCCCCGAGACCGGCGGGCAGCACCCTGCGCGCGGAGATCACAGCCGGCCTGCGCGTCCTGTGGCACGACGGGCCGCTGCGTGGCCTGTGCGCGGCCACGGCACTGTGCAACGTGGGCATGGGTGCCCTGATCGCCACCATGGTCCTGCTGGTCACCGACTGGCTGGACGCGGGCAACGCGGGGTACGCGGCGGCGATGACCGCGTACACGGTCGGCAGCCTCGCCGGCGGCGCGCTGAACGGCCGACTCGTCGGCAGGCTCGGGCGGCTACGGGCCGTGCTGCTCGCCGGCATGGTGCAGATCGGCGCGCTGGTCGTCATGGGTTCGGTGCGCAGCCTGGCCGCACTGGTGGCTGCCATGGCGGTGTTCGGGTCCATGGGGATGGTGTGGAACGTCAACTCGACGACCCTGATGCAGAGCCGCAGCCCCGCCGAGATGTTGGGCCGGGTCAGCTCGGCCTTTCGTACGCTGGCGGTCGCCGGAGCGCCCCTGGGCGCGCTGCTGGGCGGAGCCGTCGCGGCGGCGTGGGGACTCAACACGCCGGCGCTGCTGGCCGCCGCCTTCTTCGTTCTGTCGGTCACCGCACTGATACCGGCGCTTCGGTCGGACGTATCTGTTGTTGGACCGGACGACGGTACGACGACAGCTCCACCACCGCACTGATCAATTAGGTTGGGACCGGCAGCGGGGGCCCAGGCAGGAAAGAGGCGGAAGTCCGAGATGAACGCAGACAGCCGTAGCAGGCTCAACCAGACGCCCGAGTGGACGGCCCTGGCCAAGCACCGTGAGGAGCTGGCGGACACCCATCTGCGGGACCTGTTCGCGGCAGACCCCGGGCGCGGCGCCGGGTACACGCTCCAGGTCGGTGATCTGCACATCGACTACTCCAAGCACCTCGTCACCGACGAGACGCTGCGACTGTTGCGCGAGCTGGCCGCCACGACGGACGTGTTCGGGCTGCGGGACGCCATGTTCCGCGGCGAGAAGATCAACACGACCGAGGATCGTGCGGTGCTGCACACCGCGCTGCGGGCGCCGCGAGGCGCGGTGGTCGAGGTCGACGGGGAGAACGTCGTCCCGGCCGTGCACGCGGTCCTGGACCGGATGGCGGCCTTCGCGGACCGGGTGCGCTCGGGCGAGTGGACCGGCCACACGGGCAAGCGCATCAGGAACGTCGTGAACATCGGCATCGGTGGCTCGGACCTCGGTCCGGCGATGGCCTACGACGCTCTGCGGGCGTTCACGGCACGGGAGTTGACGTTCCGGTTCGTGTCGAACGTCGACGGTGCGGATCTGCACGAGGCGGTCCGTGACCTGGACCCGGCCGAGACGCTCTTCATCGTCGCGTCGAAGACGTTCACCACCATCGAGACGATCACGAACGCCACCTCGGCCCGCTCCTGGCTCCTCGCGGGTCTGGGGGGTGCGGAGGAGGCGGTCGCCAAGCATTTCGTGGCGCTGTCGACGAACGGTGGGAAGGTCGCCGACTTCGGCATCGACACGGACAACATGTTCGAGTTCTGGGACTGGGTCGGCGGACGGTACTCGTACGACTCGGCGATCGGGCTGTCGCTGATGATCGCGATCGGCCCCGACCGGTTCCGGGAGATGCTGGACGGGTTCGCGCTGGTCGACGACCACTTCCGGACCGCTCCGGCGGAGAGCAATGTGCCGCTGCTGCTGGGGCTGTTGGGCATCTGGTACGGCAATTTCTTCGGTGCGCAGTCGCATGCCGTACTGCCCTACAGCCACTACCTGTCCAAGTTCACGGCCTACCTGCAGCAGCTCGACATGGAGTCCAACGGCAAGTCGGTGGGGCGGGACGGGCTGCCGGTGGAGTGGGAGACGGGGCCGGTGGTGTGGGGCACGCCCGGGACGAACGGACAGCACGCCTACTACCAGTTGATCCACCAGGGGACGAAGGTGATCCCGGCGGACTTCATCGGGTTCGCCGAGCCGGTGGGGGAGTTGAGCGACGGACTCAAGGGCCAGCACGATCTGCTGATGGCCAACTTCTTCGCGCAGACGCAGGCACTGGCCTTCGGCAAGACACCGGACGAGGTGCGGGCCGAAGGGGTGCCGGAGGATTTGGTCGCCCACAAGACGTTCCTCGGCAACCATCCGACGACGACTGTGCTGGCGCGGGAGTTGACTCCGTCGGTGCTGGGGCAGTTGATCGCGTTGTACGAGCACAAGGTGTTCGTGCAAGGGGCCGTGTGGAACATCGACTCGTTCGACCAGTGGGGGGTCGAGCTGGGGAAGGTGCTGGCGAAGCGGGTCGAGCCGGCGTTGACGGAGGGGGTGGAGGTGTCGGGGCTGGATGCGTCCACCGTGGCGCTGGTCGCCACGTATCGGGAGCTGCGCGGGAGGTAGGGGGTGTTTGTTTCGCCCCCGCCGCCCCTACCCGTCCCATCCCGTACCTGGGGGCTGCGCCCCCAGACCCCCCTCCGGCCCTGAACGGGCCTAGTCCTCAAACGCCGGACGGGCTGAAGATGCCAGCCCGTCCGGCGTCAGGTCAGGGCGATGCCGGTGGATACAGCGCCCTCGGGAGTCGGGATGCCGCTGCCGCGTCCAGTAGCCACAGGGTGCGTTGTCTGCCGTAGGCGCCTGCTGCCGGGGCCTGGATCTCGCCAGCGCCCGAAAGGGCTATCGCCGCCGCCCCGGCCTTGTCCTCGCCCGCCGCCAGCAGCCATACCTCGCGGGCCGCGCGGATCGCCGGGAGGGTGAGGGTGACCCGGGTCGGTGGGGGCTTCGGGGCGCCATGGACGCCCACCACCGTGCGTTCCGTCTCCCGTACCGCAGGCAGCTCCGGGAAGAGCGACGCCACGTGTGTGTCCGGGCCCACACCCAGCATCAGGACGTCGAAGGTGGGGACCGGGCCGTGGGATTCGGGGCCCGCCGCCTTCGCCAGTTCCGCCGCGTACGCCTCCGCTGCCGTGTCCACGTCGGAGCCGTAAGAGCCGTCCGAAGCGGGCATGGCGTGGACGCGGGAAGGGTCCAGGGGCACCGCGTCCAGCAGCGCCTCCTTCGCCTGGGTGATGTTGCGGTCCGGATCGCCCTCGGGCAGGAAGCGTTCGTCGCCCCACCACAGGTCGAGCCGGGCCCAGTCGATCGCGTCCCGGGCGGGCGCGGAGGCCAGGGCGGCCAACAGGCCGTTGCCGTTGCGGCCGCCGGTGAGGACCACCGACGCCGAGCCCCGTGAGGCCTGCGCGTCCACGATCTTCGTGATCAGGCGGGCCGCCGCGGCCTCGGCCATCAGCTCCTTGTCGCGGTGGACGACGAGCTGCGGTGCCGTACTCACTTCGAGGCCGCCTTCTTCACCGGCGGTATCAGGGCCGGTGTGGCCCTGTCCGAGGACTCCGCCGGGGTCTCCCTCTTCGCCGGTTCCAGTGCCAGGGCCGACGCCGGTGCCGGCGTTTCGGGTGCCGTCGAGGCGGTCAGCCGCTCCACCCCGTACCGCAGCGCCGACGCGTACGTGTCGTCCGGGTCCAGACGCCGCAGCTCCTCCGCCATCAGCTCGGCCGTCTCGCGCCGCTTGAGCGCCACCGCTCGGTCGGGCTGGCCCTGGATGGAGAGGGTCGCCAGGGAGCCGTCGGCGCGGTCGAGGATGATCGGGCCGGTGCTCGTCCGCATCCGGACCGCCGTCAGACCGGGGCCCGAGGACAGGGAGCGCTTCACCGGGACGTCCAGCCGGTCCGCCAGCCACATCGCCAGCAGCTCGCAGCTCGGGTTGAACTCCTCGCCCTCCACCTCGACCGCGTCCACCTCGCAGGTGACCTGGTCCAGGGCGGCGGCCAGCATCGAGCGCCACGGGGTGATCCGGGTCCACGAGAGGTCCGTGTCGCCCGGCGTGTACGCGTCGGCGCGCGCCGCCAGTTCCCGTACCGGCTGCTCGGCCGCGTACGTGTCCGTCACCCTGCGCTGTGCCAGAGCGCCCAGCGGGTCCTTCGCCGGGTCCAGCGGGGCGTTCACCGGCCACCAGACGACCACCGGGGCGTCCGGCAGCAGCAGGGGCAGGACCACCGAGTCTGCGTGGTCGACGACCTCGCCGTACAGTCGCAGGACGACCGTCTCGCCGCTGCCCGCGTCAGCGCCGACCCTGACCTCGGCGTCGAGACGGGACGTCGTACGGTCGCGGGGGGAGCGGGAGACGCGCTTGACGACCACCAGGGTGCGTGAGGGGTGCTCGCGCGAGGCGTCGTTCGCCGCCTTCAGGGCGTCGTACGCGTTCTCCTCGTCGGTGACGATGACGAGGGTGAGGACCATGCCGACGGCCGGTGTGCCTATGGCCCGACGGCCCTGCACCAGCGCCTTGTTGACCTTGCTGGCCGTGGTGTCCGTGAGGTCTATTTTCATGGGCGCCGCCAGCTCCGTCCGTCTCGTTCGAGCATTTCGTCCGCCTCGACGGGGCCCCACGTGCCCGAGGGGTACTGCGCGGGCTTGCCGTGCTTGTCCCAGTGCTGCTCGATCGGGTCGAGGATCCGCCAGGACAGCTCGACCTCCTCGGTGCGCGGGAAGAGGTTGGAGTCCCCGAGGAGGACGTCCAGGATCAGCCGCTCGTACGCCTCCGGGCTCGACTCCGTGAACGACTCGCCGTACGCGAAGTCCATGGACACGTCCCGGATCTCCATCGAGGTGCCGGGCACCTTGGAGCCGAAGCGGACCGTGATGCCCTCGTCGGGCTGGACGCGGATGACGATCGCGTTCTGGCCCAGTTCCTCCGTCGCCGTGTGGTCGAAGGGGGAGTGGGGCGCCCGTTGGAAGACCACCGCGATCTCCGTGACGCGGCGGCCCAGACGCTTGCCGGTGCGGAGATAGAAGGGGACGCCCGCCCAGCGGCGGTTGTCGACCTCGACCTTGATCGCCGCGTAGGTGTCGGTCTTCGACTTGGGGTCGATGCCGTCTTCCTGGAGATAGCCGATGGCCTTCTCGCCACCCTGCCAGCCCGCCGCGTACTGCCCGCGGACCGTGTCCTTGCCCAGATCCTGCGGCAGCTTGACCGCGCCGAGCACCTTGGTCTTCTCGGCGGCCAGCGCGTCCGCGTCGAAGGAGGCGGGCTCCTCCATGGCCGTCAGGGCCATCAGCTGGAGGAGGTGGTTCTGGATGACGTCACGGGCCGCGCCGATGCCGTCGTAGTAGCCGGCCCGGCCGCCGATGCCGATGTCCTCGGCCATCGTGATCTGGACGTGGTCGACGTACGACCGGTTCCAGATCGGTTCGAACATCTGGTTGGCGAAGCGGAGCGCCAGAATGTTCTGGACGGTCTCCTTGCCGAGGTAGTGGTCGATCCGGAAGACCTGGTCCGGGGCGAAGACCTCCTCGACGGTCGTGTTCAGCTCCTCGGCCGACCTGAGGTCGTGACCGAAGGGCTTCTCGATGACCGCGCGCCGCCAGGAACCGTTGTCCTGGTCCGCCAGACCGTGCTTCTTCAGCTGCTTGATGACGACCGGGAAGGCGGACGGCGGCACGGAGAGGTAGAAGGCGAAGTTGCCGCCCGTCCCCTGCGCCTTGTCCAGCTCGTCGATCGTGGAGCGCAGCCGCTCGAAGGACTCGTCGTCGTCGAAGGTGCCCTGGACGAAGCGCATCCCCTGGATGAGCTGCTGCCAGACCTCCTCGCGGAACTGTGTACGGGCGTGCTCCTTGACAGCGTCGTGGACCTCAGCCGCGAAGTCCTCGTTCGCCCACTCGCGCCGGGCGAAGCCGACAAGGGAGAAACCTGGCGGCAGCAACCCGCGGTTGGCGAGGTCGTACACGGCAGGCATCAGCTTTTTGCGTGACAGGTCGCCGGTGACCCCGAAGATGACCAGGCCCGACGGCCCCGCGATACGCGGGAGCCGTCGGTCTGCGGGGTCACGCAGCGGGTTGCTGCTTGACAAGGTTTCAGCCCTCCGAGGGGGCGAGGCGCGTCAGTTCCGCCTCGGTCGACTTGAGCAGGTCGGTCCAGGACGCCTCGAACTTCTCGACGCCCTCGTCCTCCAGGAGCTGGACCACTTCGTCGTACGAGATCCCGAGCTTCTCGACCGCGTCGAGCTCGGCGCGGGACTGCTCGTACGTACCGGCGATGGTGTTGCCGGTGATCTGTCCGTGGTCCTCGGTGGCGAACAGGGTCGCCTCCGGCATGGTGTTCACGGTGTTCGGCGCGACCAGGTCGTCGACGTACAGGGTGTCCTTGTACGCCGGGTCCTTGACGCCGGTCGAGGCCCACAGCGGACGCTGCTTGTTGGCCTGCGCCTTGTCGAGGGCCGCCCAGCGCTCCGAGCCGAAGACCTCTTCGTACGCCTGGTAGGCGAGCCGCGCGTTGGCCAGACCGGCCTTGCCGCGGGCGGCCTTGGCCTCGTCGGTGCCCAGCGCGTCGATCCGCTTGTCGATCTCGGTGTCCACGCGGGACACGAAGAAGGACGCCACGGAGTGGATCTTCGACAGGTCCAGGCCGCGGTCCTTGGCCTTCTCCAGGCCCGCCAGGTAGGCGTCCATGACCTTGCGGTAGCGCTCCAGCGAGAAGATCAGCGTGACGTTGACGCTGATCCCGAGGCCGATGACCTCGGTGATCGCCGGCAGACCCGCCTCGGTGGCCGGGATCTTGATCAGGGTGTTCGGTCGGTCCACCAGCCAGGCCAGCTGCTTGGCCTCGGCGACGGTCGCGGTGGTGTTGTGGGCGAGACGGGGGTCGACCTCGATCGACACCCGGCCGTCCTGGCCCTGCGTCGAGTCGAAGACCGGACGCAGGATGTCGGCGGCGTCACGGACGTCCGCCGTCGTGATCATGCGGATGGCCTCTTCGACGGTGACCTTGCGGGCGGCGAGCTCGGTGAGCTGCTGCTCGTAGCCGTCACCGCTGCTGATCGCCTTCTGGAAGATCGACGGGTTGGTCGTGACGCCCACCACGTGCTGCTGGTCGATCAGTTCGGCGAGGTTGCCGGACGTGATCCGCTGGCGCGACAGGTCGTCCAGCCAGATCGCGACGCCTTCCTCGGAGAGGCGCTTGAGTGCGTCTGTCATGGAAAATGCATCTCCTACGTGTCGGTATGCCAGCGTCAGCGCTGGACTGCGGCGATCGATTCCTTGGCTACTGCGGCGACGTTCTCGGCAGTGAAGCCGAACTCCTCGAAGAGGACCTTGCCGTCGGCCGACGCGCCGAAGTGCTCCAGGGAAACGATGCGACCGGCATCCCCTACGTACTTGTGCCAGGTGAGACCGATACCGGCCTCGACCGCGACGCGCGCCTTGACGGACGGGAGCAGAACGCTCTCCCGGTACCCCTGGTCCTGCTCCTCGAACCACTCCACGGACGGCATCGACACGACCCGCGTCGGCACACCCTCCGCCTGGAGCAGCTCACGGGCGCCGACGGCCACGTGGACCTCGGAACCGGTCGCGATGAGGATGACCTCGGGCGCGGCGCCCTCGGCCTCGAAGAGGACGTAGCCACCCTTGGCCGTGTCCTCGTTGGCCTCGTACGTCGGCACGCCCTGGCGGGTCAGCGCGAGGCCGTGCGGGGCGCCCTTGCCGAAGACCTTCGTCCAGCGCCGGAGGATCTCGCGCCAGGCGATGGCCGTCTCGTTGGCGTCGGCCGGGCGGACGATGTTCAGGCCCGGGATGGCGCGCAGCGTGGCCAGGTGTTCGACCGGCTGGTGCGTGGGGCCGTCCTCGCCGAGGCCGATGGAGTCGTGCGTCCATACGTACGTCACCGGTACGTGCATCAGCGCGGAGAGGCGTACCGCGTTGCGCATGTAGTCGGAGAAGACGAGGAAAGTACCGCCGTAGATACGGGTGTTGCCGTGCAGCGCGATGCCGTTCATCTCGGCGGCCATCGAGTGCTCGCGGATACCGAAGTGGATCGTACGGCCGTACGGGTCCGCCTCCGGCAGCGGGTTGTCCGCCGGGAGGAAGGAGGACGTCTTGTCGATGGTCGTGTTGTTCGAACCGGCCAGGTCGGCCGAGCCGCCCCACAGCTCCGGGATGACCGCACCCAGCGACTGGAGGACCTTGCCGGACGCGGCACGCGTGGCGACACCCTTGCCCGCCTCGAAGACCGGGAGCTTCTCCTCCCAGCCCTTGGGCAGTTCACCAGCGGCGATACGGTCGAACTCGGCGGCGCGCTCCGCGTTGTTGTTGCGCCACTCCTGGAACGACTTCTCCCACTCGGCCTTGGCCTGACGGCCGCGCTCCAGCGCCTCGCGGGTGTGGTTCAGGACCGCGTCCGAGACCTCGAAGGACTGCTCGGGGTCGAAGCCGAGGACACGCTTGGTGGCCGCCACCTCGTCGTCGCCGAGCGCCGAGCCGTGCGCGGCCTCGGTGTTCTGGGCGTTCGGGGCGGGCCAGGCGATGATCGAGCGCATCGCGATGAACGACGGCTTGTCCGTGACCGCCTTGGCGGCCTGGACGGCGTTGTAGATGGCGTGCGGGTCGAGGTCGCCGTCCGGCTTCGGGGCGATCCGCTGCACGTGCCAGCCGTACGCCTCGTACCGCTTGGCGACGTCCTCGGAGACGGCCGTCTCGGTGTCGCCCTCGATCGAGATGTGGTTGTCGTCCCACAGCAGGACCAGGTTGCCGAGCTTCTGGTGGCCGGCCAGCGAGGACGCCTCCGCGGAGATGCCCTCCTGGAGGCAGCCGTCACCGGCGATCGCGAAGATGAAGTGGTCGAACGGGGACTCCCCTTCGGGTGCCTCCGGGTCGAACAGACCGCGTTCGTAGCGGGCGGCCATGGCCATGCCCACGGCGTTGGCGACACCCTGGCCGAGCGGACCGGTCGTCGTCTCGACGCCCGTCGTGTGCCCGTACTCCGGGTGGCCAGGGGTCTTGGAACCCCACGTCCGGAACGCCTTCAGGTCGTCCAGCTCCAGGCCGAAACCGGCCAGGTACAGCTGGGTGTAGAGGGTCAGGGACGAGTGGCCGGCGGACAGTACGAAACGGTCGCGCCCGACCCAGTCGGCGTCCGCCGGGTCGTGCCGCATCACCTTCTGGAAGAGGGTGTACGCGGCGGGGGCCAGGCTCATCGCCGTACCGGGATGGCCGTTGCCGACCTTCTGTACGGCATCGGCGGCCAGGACGCGGGCGGTGTCGACGGCCCGCTGGTCCAACTCGGTCCACTCGAGGTCTGTGGTGGTCGGCTTGGTGCTCACCCTGGGTCAGGGCTCCTCTCCACATGTCTAATGCCGGAGTCCTCTGTGTCCACCGGCTGCCGGGGGCTGACACCCTCGGCCTTTGTCGAGCCTACCCTCGTAAGAACGTGCAGTATTTCGAGTCATTCCAGACTGCCGGGACTGCTTCGCGTCCGCCTCCCGACCACTGCCGGACTGCAATACGAAGCGCGCCGTCCGAGTGCTCAATGGAGCCACGTCACGCCCGTCACAAAGCACCCCCCAACACGACCCCACCCCCGCGAAGGGCGGGGTCTGGGCAACGTCTAGAGTGGCGTGGTAAGCGCGAGCCTCTACCGGGACTTCACAGCCGGGGGCTTGTTGGAATGTCTCTGTCAGGGGTGTGCGTGACGGCCGTTGAATCCCGTCCAGCGGGGATGACCGGGACGAGTCAGAGCCCGAGCCACCGGCCGTTCGGGGCCCGTGTCATGGCGTTCGTGGCTCTCACCAAGCCGCGGATCATCGAGCTGCTGCTGATCACCACCGTTCCGGTGATGTTCCTGGCGGAGCAGGGTGTACCGGATCTGGGACTCGTCCTGCTCACCTGCCTCGGCGGCTATCTCTCCGCGGGCGGCGCCAACGCGCTCAACATGTACATCGACCGTGACATCGACGCGCTCATGGACCGCACCTCGCAGCGCCCGCTGGTCACCGGCATGGTCAGCCCGCGCGAGTGTCTGGCGTTCGGCATCACCCTCGCCGTCGTCTCCACCCTCCTCTTCGGCCTCACGGTCAACTGGCTGTCGGCCTGGCTGTCGCTGGGCGCGCTCCTCTTCTACGTGGTCGTCTACACGATGATCCTCAAGCGGCGTACGTCGCAGAACATCGTGTGGGGCGGCATCGCGGGCTGTATGCCGGTCCTCATCGGCTGGTCCGCGGTCACGAACTCGCTCTCCTGGGCGCCGCTCATCCTCTTCCTGGTCATCTTCTTCTGGACCCCGCCGCACTACTGGCCGCTGTCCATGAAGGTGAAGGACGACTACGCGCGCGTGGGCGTCCCGATGCTCCCGGTCATCGCCTCCAACAAGACGGTCGCCCGGCAGATCGTGGCGTACAGCTGGGCGATGGTCTTCGTCTCGCTGCTGCTCACTCCGTTGGGTTACACCGGCTGGTTCTACACGTCGGTGGCGCTGGCGGCGGGTGGGTGGTGGCTGTGGGAGGCGCATGCCCTGCAGGGGCGTGCGCGGGCCGAGGCGTCGGGGGGCAAGCTCAAGGAGATGCGGCTGTTCCACTGGTCGATCACCTATGTGTCGCTGCTGTTCGTGGCTGTCGCGGTGGATCCCTTCCTGCGGTAGTTCGGCCGCGGGTGCGATGTGGCCGGTCGCGCCCCGTGGCGGAGCCACTGATGTCGCAGCCCCGCGCCCCTATGGGGCGCCCCGGTCGCCGGTGTTACGTGGGCAAGGCCACTTCCACCCGCCGTCGCCAGCCGATCTACTCGTCGGTAGCATCCTGGCCATGGCAGACACGCAGCAGGTTGACGAGACCGCCGACGCCAAGCAGACAGCCAAGGCGGAGCGCAGGGCGGCCAAGCTGGCCAAGCGGATCGAGGGCTTCGCCAAGCAGCACGGCGGTGCCGAGGGGCAGGTGGCGTACATCGGGGAGCGCGGGGCCCGGATCGTGCTCGTCGGTGAGGACGGCGGCTGGGGCGACCTCGTGGCCCCCACGTACGCGATCGCCCAGCAGGCCGTCGAGAAGGCCGGCATCACCGTCCACGAGGACTTCGACGGCGAGTTCGCGGCCAAGGTGACCACCGGGCCGTACGAGTGGACACGCATGGCGGGAATCCAGGTGGGCGGGCCGGGCAAGCCGTGAGGTGCGGGGAGTGGCCGGTCGGCGTCGGTCGTTCCCACGGGGTGTGCGCGAGCAACACCTGATTGTCGGTTCACCCGTTAGGACCTTAGGAACACACGGTCCAGTCACGGGGAGCCCGGATGATCGAAACGCCGTCCCTCGTGGACCAGTACTGCCACGGCGTACTGAGAACAGAGCTGGGCCTGGGCACCTTCGAGGCCCAGCTCGCGCGTACCGAGGGGCCGCCCGCCGCCGGTACCACCCTCTTCGACACCCAGACCGGGTTCGCCGTACGCCGCTGGTGCCCCCCGCTGCTCGGCCTGGAACCGCACGCCTCCCCCGCCCGTTATCTCGCCCGGCGCCGTGAACTCGGCGTACTGGAATCGGGCCGGCGGCTGCTGCGGGGGAGCGGAATCACGACATATCTGGTGGACGCCGGGCTGCCCGGCGACCTCACTGGGCCCGGTGAGATGGCCGCCGCGGGGGCCGCCGACGCCCATGAGGTCGTCCGGCTCGAACTCCTCGCCGAACAGGTGGCCGACACCTCGGGCACCGTCGAGTCCTTCCTCGCCAACCTCGCCGAGTCGGTGCACGGCGCGGCGACGAGCGCCGTCGCCTTCACCTCCGTGGCGGGCGTACGGCACGGACTGGCGCTCGCGCCCGATCCGCCCGGGCCGGGGGAGGTCCGGGGCGCGGCGGGCCGCTGGCTGGCCGGGCGCCGGGTCGGCGGCACGCTCAGCGACCCGGTGCTGCTGCGCCACCTGCTGTGGATCGCGATCGCCTCGGGCCTGCCGCTCCAGTTGCACGCCGGACTGGGCGAACCGGGCTTACGTATCGACCGCACCGACCCGGTCCTGCTCACGGACTTCGTCCGGGCGACGGCCGGCCTCGGCACCGACCTGGTGCTGCTGCACGGGTACCCGTACCACCGCCACGCGGCCCACCTCGCCGGGGTCTTCCCGCATGTGTACGCCGACCTGGGCGCCGCCCTGGTCCGCACCGGTGCCCGGGCCGCCGCCATCCTCGCCGAGATCCTCGAACTCGCCCCGTTCGGCAAGATCATCTTCTCCAGTGGTGCCCACGGCCTGCCCGAGCTCCATGTGGTGGGCGCCCGACTCTTCCGCGAGGCCCTCGGCCAGGTGCTCGGCGGCTGGGTCGCCGAGGGGGCGTGGTCGCTGGGGGACGCGCAGCGGGTGGCGGGACTGATCGCGGCGGGGAACGCGCGGCGCGTGTATGGGCTGGGGTGAGGTGTGAAGACTGGGGGCATGACGACACACGGGACTCGTACGGATGCCTCGACCGAGGCCCTGCTGGACCGCTTCCTGGGAGAGCTGGGAGCACTCGCCCCGGTCGCCGTCTGGGCCCACGGATCGCTCGGCGGCGGCGACTACCAGGAGGGCCGCAGCGACCTCGACCTGATCGCCGTCCTGGAGGGGCCGATCGGGCCGGGCACCGCCTGGCGGGTGGGAAAGCTGCACGCCCGTCTGCGCGCGCACCCGCTCGCCCCGCTGCTGCACTGCACCTACCTGTCCGACGCGACGACGGCCAACCCCGGGCGACGGCACCTCACCTGGGCGCACAGCCAGTTGTTCCGGCGCACCGTCACCCCGGTGACCCGGCGCGAGCTGCACGCCTTCGGACGGGTGCTGCACGGGAAGGCTCCCGGGGAGCTGCTTCCGGTGGTGCCGGACCGGCAGCTGACCGACTTCGTCGTACACGACCAGCGCGACTTCTGGCGGCCCGTCGTGGACAAGGCCCACCTCTGGACTCAGGACGTCTGGGTCGATCTGGGGCTGGTCACCTTCGCCCGGGCCACCATGACCCTGAGGGACGGCAGCCTGATCTCGAAACGGGAGGCACTGGACCTGCTGCCGGGGCTGGGGGCACCCGCGGAGGTCGTCGAGGACATCGCGCGGCGGCGGTACCGGCAGGAAGGCGGACCGGACGACGAAGGGTGGCGCGAGCGGCGAGCCGAGCTGACGCGGGACTACCTGGGCGGCGCGATCGACCGTCTGGTGACCTCGTACAGCTGATGCCCTGAAGAACGTCTACGCGCGCGTGCCGACCGTCGCCTCGGTCGCCGGGCCGGGTACGTCGGCCGGGGCGGGGAGCGCGGGGCGCTCGCGCAGGGCCAGCAGGACACGCAGGACGGCGATCCACACCAGTGCCGAACCGAGCATGTGCAGGCCGACCAGGACCTCGGGGAGGTTCGTGAAGTACTGGACGTATCCGATGACGCCCTGGGCGAGCAGGATCAGGAACAGGTCCCGGGTGCGGTCCAGCGGGCCCTTGGGGGCGTCGACCGCCTTCAGGACGAACCACAGGGCGAACGTCAGTGTCACCACGATCCAGGCGAGCACCGCGTGCAGCTTGCTGACGTTCTCCCAGTCGAGCGGCATGCGTTCGATCTCGCTGGAGTCACCCGCGTGCGGGCCCGACCCGGTCACCACCGTGCCGACGGCGATCAGCAGGACCGTGGCGACCACCAGGAACCACACCAACTGCTGCACGGCCTTGCCGACCAGCGGCTGGGGCGCCCCGTCGCCCTCCTGCGTGCGCTGCCACATCACCGCGGCGACCGCGATCAGGGCCGAGGAGAGCAGGAAGTGGGCCGCGACCGTGTACGGGTTGAGGCCGACCAGGACTACGACGCCGCCCAGGACCGCGTTGCTCATGACGACCCAGAACTGCGCCCAGCCCAGCCGGGTCAGACTGCGGCGGTACGGCTTCTCCGAGCGGGCGGCGATGATCGCCCAGCCGACCGCCGCGCACAGCACGTACGTCAGCATGCGGTTGGTGAACTCGATGACGCCGTGCACGCCCATCGCGCTCGTCGTCGTCAGCGAGTCGTCGGTGCACTTGGGCCAGGTCGGGCAGCCGAGGCCCGAACCGGTCAGCCGTACGGCACCGCCGGTGACCACGATGACCACCGACATGACGAGCGCGGCGAGCGCCGCACGCCGCACGGTACGGGGGGTCGGCGTCCAGCGGGCGGCGATGAGGGCAAGCGGGTTCCGCACGGCGGACAGGGCCTCGGCGGGGGTCATCTTTGGCACGCGTCCCATCGTAGGCGGCTGCTTGTGCACGCTTTCACGAGGGGTCCCCCGGCCCCTCGGTCACCTCTGAGGCCAGCTCCCACCGCTCACTCCCAGCGGAAGAACCGGCCGGCCGCCGCCAGTCCCACGACCGCCCACACCGCGAGGATCCCCAGGTCGCCCCACGGCATCCCGGCGCCGTGCTGCAGCACGTCCCGCAGCCCGTCCGACAGGGCCGAGATCGGGAGCAGGCCCAGTACGTCCTGGGCGCCGGCCGGGAACTTGTCCAGGGGGACGATCACCCCGCCACCCACCAGGAGCAGCAGGAAGGCGAGGTTCGCGGCGGCCAGCGTGGCCTCCGCCTTCAGGGTGCCCGCCATCAGCAGGCCGAGGCCCGAGAAGGCGGCCGTGCCGAGGAGGAGCAGGAGGAGCACGGCGAAGGGGTTGCCGTGCGGGGACCAGCCGAGCGCGAAGGCGATGGCCGTCAGCAGGGCGACCTGGAGGACCTCGGTGACCAGCACGGACGCTGTTTTCGCCGTCATCAGGGCCCAGCGGGGGAGAGGCGAGGAGGCGAGCCGCTTCAGGACGCCGTAGCGGCGCTCGAAGCCCGTCGCGATGGCCTGGCCGGTGAAGGCTGTGGACATGACCGCGAGCGCGAGGATGCCCGGGGCGAGGAAGTCGACGGCCTTGCCGGCGCCCGTGTCGACGATGTCCACCGAGCCGAACAGCAGCAGGAGCAGAGCCGGGATGATCACCGTCAGCAGCAGCTGCTCGCCGTTGCGCAGCAGCATCTTCGTCTCCAGGGCCGCCTGCGCCCCGATCATGCGGGGGAGCGGGGCGGCACCCGGCTGTGGGGTGTACGTGCCCGTACCGCCGGCGGTGGTGGTCATGAACGCAGCTCCTTGCCGGTCAGCTCCAGAAAGACGTCTTCCAGGGTGTGCCGTTCCACCGAGATCCGGTCCGGCATCACCCCGTGCTGGGCGCACCAGGACGTCACCGTCGCGAGGAGCTGCGGGTTGACCTTGCCGCCCACGCGGTAGGCGCCCGGGGTCAGTTCGACGGCTGTGCAGTCCGCCGGGAGGGCCTTCAGCAGGGAGTGCACGTCCAGGCCGGGTCGGCCCATGAAACGCAGGGTGTTCTCGGCGCCGCCGCGGCACAGCTGTTCGGGGCTGCCCTGGGCGATGACCTTGCCGGCGTCGATGATCGCGACGTCGTCGGCGAGCTGCTCGGCCTCGTCCATGTGATGGGTGGTGAGGATGACGGAGACGCCGTCGGCGCGCAGGTCGCGGACCAGGTCCCAGGTGGCGCGGCGGGCCTGGGGGTCGAGGCCGGCTGTCGGTTCGTCGAGGAAGACCAGCTCGGGGCGGCCGACGACGGCCATCGCGAGCGCCAGACGCTGCTGCTGGCCCCCGGAGAGGCGGCGGTAGGTCGTCCGGCCGCAGCTGCCGAGGCCGAGGCGCTCGACGAGGGCGTCCACGTCGAGCGGGTGTGCGTGGAGTTTCGCCACGTGGCGGAGCATCTCGTCGGCGCGGGCGCCCGAGTAGACACCGCCGGACTGGAGCATCACGCCGACCCGTGGACGCAGGGCGGCGGCCTCCCGCACGGGGTCGAGGCCCAGGACGCGCACCGTCCCGGAATCCGGTCTGCGGTACCCCTCGCAGGTCTCGACGGTGGTCGTCTTGCCCGCGCCGTTCGGGCCGAGTACGGCGGTGATGCCCGCCAGGGCCACCAGGTCGAGGCCGTCCACCGCGGTCTTCGTTCCGTACCGCTTCACCAGGGCCTGGACCTGGACCACGGGCTCGCTTCGCATGGTTCCAGAGTCTAGGTACGGGAAGGTGGGCCCAGGCGCGCGGGGCCGGATCAGGACCCGTTCGTGGCCCGGTGCGGGCCCGGCTCCGGGTGTGCTCCTGTGCTGCTCCGGGGCGGTCTCTGATCGATCAAAGATCGTTTCCGCAGGTCAGGTTAGGTGAGCCTAAGTGATGCAGGGCACCGTCGTGCGGGCCGGACGCGGCTTGCCGTGCTCTGAGGAATTACGCAACAATGGTGTTGTGAAATACGACGGCGGGGATGGCGAGGGCGCGGCGGCCTCCACGGGCGCCCCCCAGGAGGAGATCGCGACCGGTGAGCGCTCGACGCGCAACCGGGTCGCGCGATCCATCCTGGACCACGGACCGTCGACCGTCGCCGAACTCGCCGGGCGCCTGGGACTGACCCATGCGGCCGTACGGCGTCACCTGGACGCGCTCGTCGCCGACGACGTCGTACAACCGCGTGAGCAGCGGGTCTACGGGGCGCGTACCCGTGGCCGGCCCGCCAAGGCCTTCGCGCTCACCGACTGCGGACGCGACGCCTTCGACCAGTCGTACGACAAGCTCGCCATGGACGCGCTGAGCTGGATCGCAGCGCGCGAGGGCGGCGACGAGGCGGTGCTCACGTTCGCGCGTGCCCGGTTCGCCGAGCAGGCCGCGAGCTACCGTGAGGCCGTCGAGGCCGCCGGCCCCGAAAAGCGCGCCGAAGCACTGGCCAAGGCCCTGAGCGCGGACGGGTACGCTGCTACGGCGCGCAGCGCACCGGTCGGAGAGCAGCTCTGCCAGCACCACTGCCCGGTGGTCCACGTCGCGGAGAAGTTCCCGCAGCTCTGCGAGGCAGAGGCTGAGATCTTCTCCCAGCTGCTCGGAACGCATGTCCAGCGGCTCGCGACCATCGCCCACGGCGACGGTGTGTGCACGACATTCATTCCCAAGGCCTCACACGCCTCGGCGCCACCTGCTCCACAGTTGTCCACCACCACCCATAAAGCATCTGCAAGTACCGCCGGGAGGAACCCAGCATGACGCTCCCCATCGAGGAGACCGCCCACCCCGAGCTCGAGGGTCTGGGTACGTACGAATACGGCTGGGCCGACTCCGACGTGGCCGGTGCCTCTGCCAGGCGCGGCATCAACGAGGACGTCGTCCGCGACATCTCGGCCAAGAAGTCCGAGCCGGAGTGGATGACCAAGCTCCGTCTGAAGGGCCTGCGCCTCTTCGACAAGAAGCCCATGCCCAACTGGGGCTCGGACCTGTCGGGGATCGACTTCGACAACATCAAGTACTTCGTGCGCTCCACGGAGAAGCAGGCGGAGTCCTGGGAGGACCTGCCCGAGGACATCAAGAACACGTACGACAGGCTCGGCATCCCCGAGGCGGAGAAGCAGCGCCTCGTCGCCGGTGTCGCGGCCCAGTACGAGTCCGAGGTCGTCTACCACCAGATCCGTGAGGACCTGGAGGAGCAGGGCGTCATCTTCCTCGACACCGACACCGCGCTGAAGCAGCACCCGGAGCTCTTCAAGGAGTACTTCGGGACGGTCATCCCGGTCGGCGACAACAAGTTCGCGTCGCTGAACAGCGCCGTCTGGTCCGGCGGGTCGTTCATCTACGTGCCCAAGGGCGTGCAGGTCGAGATCCCGCTCCAGGCCTACTTCCGTATCAACACGGAGAACATGGGCCAGTTCGAGCGGACCCTGATCATCGTCGACGAGGGTGCCTACGTGCACTACGTCGAGGGCTGTACGGCGCCGATCTACAAGTCGGACTCCCTGCACAGCGCGGTCGTCGAGATCATCGTCAAGAAGAACGCCCGCTGCCGCTACACGACCATCCAGAACTGGTCGAACAACGTCTACAACCTGGTCACCAAGCGCGCCGTGGCGTACGAGGGCGCGACCATGGAGTGGATCGACGGCAACATCGGTTCCAAGGTGACGATGAAGTACCCGGCCGTCTACCTGATGGGCGAGCACGCCAAGGGCGAGACCCTCTCCATCGCCTTCGCGGGCGAGGGCCAGCACCAGGACGCCGGCTCCAAGATGGTCCACATGGCGCCGAACACCTCCTCGAACATCGTGTCGAAGTCCGTCGCGCGCGGTGGCGGCCGTACGTCCTACCGCGGTCTCGTCGAGATCGGCGAGGGCGCCCACGGCTCCAAGTCCAACGTGCTGTGCGACGCGCTGCTGGTGGACACCATCTCCCGCTCCGACACGTACCCGTACGTCGACGTCCGCGAGGACGACGTGTCCATGGGCCACGAGGCGACCGTCTCCAAGGTCTCCGACGACCAGCTCTTCTACCTGATGAGCCGCGGGATGTCCGAGTTCGAGGCGATGGCGATGATCGTGCGCGGCTTCGTCGAGCCGATCGCCAAGGAACTGCCCATGGAGTACGCGCTGGAACTCAACCGGCTGATCGAGCTCCAGATGGAAGGTTCGGTCGGCTGATCGCCGGTCGCCGTCCCATCAAGCCACTTACGCAGGAAAGAGAGCAGACCGACAGCCATGGCTGAGGCCCAGAATATTCCGGTGGGCAGCACCACCGCCGGCTCGATCGCGGTTGCTGCCGCGGCCGAGTCGACCGTTGCCACGCGCATGAGCGCGCCCCCCTCCTTCGACGTGGCGGACTTCCCCGTCCCCCACGGCCGCGAGGAGGAGTGGCGGTTCACCCCGCTGGAGCGCCTGCGCGGGCTGCACGACGGCACCGCCGTCGCCACCGGCACCGGCGTGAAGGTGGACGTCCAGGCACCCGCAGGCGTCACCGTCGAGGCCGTCGGCCGTGACGACGCGCGCCTCGGGCGGGCCGGCACCCCCGTGGACCGCGTCGCCGCCCAGGCGTTCAGCTCCTTCGAGGCGGCCGGTGTGATCACCGTCCCCAAGGAGATGGTCCTCACCGAGCCGATCCGCGTCGCCGTGCACGGCGAGGGCGGGGTGCGCTACGGCCACCAGCTCATCGAGCTGGGCGCCTTCGCCGAAGCGGTCGTCATCATCGACCACACCGGTGACGCCGTGATCGCCGCCAACGTCGAGTACGTCCTCGGCGACGGCGCCAAGCTCACCGTCGTCTCCATCCAGGACTGGGACGACCAGGCCGTGCACGTCGCCCAGCACAGCGCGCTGATCGGCCGCGACGCCACCTTCAAGTCCTTCGTGGTCACCTTCGGCGGCGACCTCGTACGCCTCCACCCGCGCGTCTCCTACGCCGGTCCCGGTGGCGAGGCCGAGCTGTTCGGCCTGTACTTCACGGACGCCGGCCAGCACCAGGAGCACCGCCTCCTGGTCGACCACAACACCCCGCACTGCAAGTCGAACGTCGCCTACAAGGGCGCGCTCCAGGGCGAGGGCGCCCACGCGGTGTGGATCGGCGACGTGCTGATCGAGGCCAAGGCCGAGGGCACCGACACCTACGAGCTGAACCGCAACCTGGTTCTCACGGACGGCGCCCGCGTGGACTCCGTACCGAACCTCGAGATCGAGACCGGTGAGATCGTCGGCGCCGGGCACGCGAGTGCCACCGGGCGGTTCGACGACGAGCAGCTGTTCTACCTGATGGCCCGCGGCATCCCGGCCGACGAGGCCCGCCGACTGGTCGTCCGCGGCTTCTTCGCCGAGCTGGTCCAGCAGATCGGTGTCGACGACATCGAGCAGCGCCTCCTCACGAAGATCGACGAGGAGCTGGAGGCGTCGGTCTGATGACTGCCTCCCCGACGTTCGTACGCGCCTGTGGGCTGAGCGAGCTGGACGAGGACACCCCCAAGCGGGTGGAACTCGACGGCACGCCGGTCTCGGTCGTCCGTACCGAGGGCGAGGTGTTCGCGATCCACGACATCTGCTCGCACGCGAACGTCTCGCTCTCCGAGGGCGAGGTGGAGGACTGTCAGATCGAGTGCTGGCTGCACGGCTCCAGCTTCGACCTCCGCACCGGCAAGCCGTCCGGCCTTCCCGCGACGCGCCCCGTCCCCGTATACCCCGTAAAGATCGAAGGGGACGACGTGCTCGTCTCCCTCACCCAGGAGTCCTGAGGAACCCATGGCAACGCTTGAAATCCACGACCTGCACGTCACCGTCGAGGCCGACAACGCCACGAAGGAGATCCTCAAGGGCGTCGACCTCACCGTGAAGCAGGGCGAGACCCACGCCATCATGGGCCCCAACGGCTCCGGCAAGTCGACCCTCGCCTACTCGCTCGCCGGTCACCCGAAGTACACGATCACCGGTGGCACCGTCACCCTCGACGGCGAGGACGTCCTGGAGATGTCCGTCGACGAGCGTGCCCGCGCGGGCCTGTTCCTGGCGATGCAGTACCCGGTCGAGATCCCCGGCGTCTCCGTCTCCAACTTCCTTCGTACGTCCGCCACCGCCATCCGCGGTGAGGCGCCGAAGCTGCGCCTGTGGGTCAAGGAGGTCAAGGAGGCCATGCAGCGCCTCAACATGGACCCCTCCTTCGCCGAGCGCAACGTCAACGAGGGCTTCTCCGGCGGTGAGAAGAAGCGCCACGAGATCCTCCAGCTGGAGCTGCTCAAGCCGAAGATCGCGATCCTCGACGAGACCGACTCCGGTCTGGACGTCGACGCCCTGCGCATCGTCTCCGAGGGCGTCAACCGCGTCCGCGAGAGCGGCGAGGTCGGCACCCTGCTGATCACGCACTACACACGCATCCTGCGCTACATCAAGCCCGACCACGTCCACGTGTTCTCGGCCGGCCGGATCGTCGAGTCGGGTGGCCCCGAGCTCGCCGACAAGCTGGAGAACGAGGGCTACGAGTCGTACGACGTGAAGGGTGGCGTATCCGAGTGACCCAGCTGCCTGGCCTCCTCGACACAGAGGCGATCCGTAAGGACTTCCCGATCCTCGACCGGGTGATCCACGACGGCAAGAAGCTCGTTTACCTGGACAACGCGGCGACCTCGCAGACGCCCCGCCAGGTGATCGACACTCTCTCCGAGTACTACGAGCAGCACAACGCCAACGTGCACCGTGGCATCCATGTGCTCGCGGAGGAGGCCACGGCGCTGTACGAGGGCGCGCGCGACAAGGTCGCCGCGTTCATCAACGCGCCCAGCCGCGACGAGGTGATCTTCACCAAGAACGCCTCCGAGTCGCTCAACCTCGTGGCCAACATGCTCGGCTGGGCCGACGAGCCCTACCGGGTCGACCACGAGACCGAGATCGTCATCACGGAAATGGAGCACCACTCCAACATCGTGCCGTGGCAGCTGCTCGCGCAGCGCACGGGCGCGAAGCTGAAGTGGTTCGGCCTCACGGACGACGGCCGGCTCGACCTCTCGAACATAGACGAGGTCATCACCGAGAAGACGAAGATCGTCTCCTTCGTGCTGGTCTCCAACATCCTGGGCACGGTCAACCCGGTCGAGAAGATCGTGCGCCGCGCGCAGGAGGTCGGGGCCCTGGTCCTGATCGACGCCTCGCAGGCCGCCCCGCACATGCCGCTGGACGTACAGGCCCTCCAGGCCGACTTCGTGGCCTTCACCGGCCACAAGATGTGCGGCCCGACGGGCATCGGGGTGCTGTGGGGCCGCCAGGAGCTGCTGGAGGACCTCCCGCCGTTCCTGGGCGGCGGCGAGATGATCGAGACCGTGTCGATGCACTCGTCGACGTATGCTCCCGCCCCGCACAAGTTCGAGGCGGGCACTCCGCCGATCGCGCAGGCGGTCGGCCTCGGTGCGGCGATCGACTATCTCTCCGCGATCGGCATGGACAAGATCCTCGCCCATGAGCACGCGCTCACCGAGTACGCGGTGAAGCGGCTCGGCGAGGTTCCCGACCTGCGGATCATCGGCCCGTCCACGGCCGAGGACCGGGGGGCGGCGATCTCCTTCACGCTCGGGGACATCCATCCGCACGACGTGGGCCAGGTCCTCGACGAGCAGGGCATCGCGGTCCGTGTCGGCCACCACTGCGCCCGGCCGGTCTGCCTGCGCTACGGAATTCCTGCGACCACGCGAGCGTCGTTCTATCTGTACTCCACACCGGCCGAGATCGATGCTTTGATCGACGGCTTGGAGCACGTACGGAACTTCTTCGGCTGAGGAGCTGGCTGAGTCGTGAAGCTTGATTCGATGTACCAGGAAGTCATCCTGGACCACTACAAGCACCCGCACGGGCGCGGTCTCCGGGATGGCGACGCCGAGGTGCACCACGTCAACCCGACATGCGGCGACGAGATCACCCTGCGCGTGAAGTACGACGGCACGACGATCAGCGATGTCTCGTACGAGGGCCAGGGCTGCTCGATCAGCCAGGCGTCGGCCTCCGTGCTGAACGAGCTCCTGGTCGGCAGGGAACTGTCCGAGGCGCAGAAGATCCAGGAGACCTTCCTGGAGCTGATGCAGTCCAAGGGCAAGCTCGAACCGGACGACGAGATGGAGGAGGTGCTGGAGGACGCTGTCGCGTTCGCCGGTGTCTCCAAGTACCCGGCCCGGGTGAAGTGCGCGCTGCTCAGCTGGATGGCGTGGAAGGATGCGACGGCCCAGGCCCTGGGCTCGGACGCCGCCGAAAGGAAGACGGCATGAGCGAGACCATTGAGATGAAGCCGGCCTCGGAGGACGAGGTCCGCGAGGCGCTGTACGACGTCGTCGACCCCGAACTGGGCATCGACGTCGTCAATCTGGGCCTGATCTACGGCATCCACATCGACGACGCGAACATCGCGACGATCGACATGACCCTGACGTCCGCGGCCTGCCCGCTCACGGACGTCATCGAGGACCAGGCCAAGTCCGCCACGGACGGCATCGTCAACGAGCTGCGCATCAACTGGGTGTGGATGCCGCCGTGGGGCCCGGACAAGATCACGGACGATGGACGGGACCAGTTGCGGGCGCTCGGGTTCAACGTCTGAGGGCCACTCGAACGAACACCGCATGCGAAAGCGGCGGCACCCTGCTCGGGTGCCGCCGCTTTCGCATGCGTCTCAGGCCAGCGGGGCCACCACGCGGAAGGAGAAGTCCTGCCGGTTGGTCGTGTTGTAGCCGTACGGGTCCAGGCGCAGCTGGAAGTTCCTGTGGCGCAGTGCGTAGTTGGGGTAGTTGACCGACTGGATCACGGTGCCCGAATTCCCCGCGTACCCGGCGCAGAAGGTGGCGTCCTGCTTGAACAGCGAGGAGCCGTCGTTGCGGTCGGCGCGCAGGATGAAGTCACGGTGGCGCAGGTACTTGCCGTCGTGCGTCTTGAACGAGTAGCAGGAGCCGTTGGACAGTCCCGGCACCAGGCTGAAGCTGGAGTCTTCGCGGGACTCCGAGCCGCCGACCGGATCGAGCCTCACCAGACCGCCTGACACGTGCCAGTAGCGGCCGGGGTAGTTGATCGACTCGACGGACCTCAGGGAGGAGCGGTCCGGCGTCGTGGGCGCGGCCGAGGACTTGCTGGGGGACGGGGAGGCGGCGGGCTTCCCGGGGGCCTGAGAGGCGGGAGCGGAGGCGGAGCCCTTGACGTCCGGAGCGGGGGCGGGAGTCGTGGCGGCCGAGGTGGTCGGCTGCGCCGACGACAGGCCGCTCTTTCCGCCCGGGGGCACGCTTTCGGACGCCGACGGGGAGGCGAAGGTGAGCAGCCCGGGGTACGTCGAACCGGGCGAAGGCGCGGGTATCTTCGCCACCGGTACCGGATCCTCGGCCTGCCGGTCCGTGATGACGATCGCGGTCACACAGGCGGCAACGACCGACAGGGCCAGGGTGCCCGCCATCCAGAGCCGCCGCGTCCCGGGCACACGCGAGGTGTCCGGGGCCCAGCCGTTCTCCCACGGTTGAGTTGGGATGAGCCGGGGCTTTTCTTCTGTCATGCGCTGTTCCTCCGGCGTCGCCTGTGGCGAACGTGTGAACGTGTGGTTGAAACAGTAATGGACGCGAGGCTAGGTGACGTCCAGTGCCGTGAGAAGGGTTGTTTCCTCAATGAGACCGGAGGACGGGGGAGTTGGTGGCGTGGTGCGGAGTGCGGGTGGATTTGGGCAGGTACTGTGTACGACCGTACACATCAATGCGTACACTCGTACACATGGGATATGTGTTGTTGGTCGGAGCCATCGCCGCCGAGGTGGGCGCCACGACCGCGATGAAGTACAGCGACGGTTTCAGCAGGTTGTGGCCCTCCGTGCTGACCGGTCTGGGGTATGCCGTCGCGTTCGTGCTGCTCGCGCAGACGCTGAAGACCGTGTCCGTCGGTACGGCGTATGCGATCTGGTCGGGGATCGGCACGGCGGCCGTCGCGACGATCGGGGCGGTGTTCCTCGGGGAGGGCATGAGTGTGACCAAGGTCGCGGGAATCGTGCTCATCATCGGCGGGGTCGTCGTGCTCAACCTGGGCGGTGCGCACTGATGGTGCGGCGGTACGACCCCGAGCGGCGCCAGCGGATCATCGACGCGGCGATCCGGGTGGTGGGGGAGAAGGGGATCGCCGGGCTGAGTCATCGGTCGGTGGCCGCGGAGGCGGATGTGCCGCTGGGGTCCACGACGTATCACTTCAGCACCCTTGACGAGCTTCTCGTCGCCGCGCTGCGGCAGGCGAACGAGGGGTTCGCGAAGGTGGTGGCCGCGCGGGGTGGGCTGCGGGACGACCGGCTCGATCCGGCGGGGGAACTCGCCGGGCTGTTGGGGGAGTGGCTCTCGGGGGACCGGGCGGGGGTCGAGCTGGAGTGCGAGTTGTACTTGGCGGCGCTTCGGAGGCCGGCGTTGCGGCCCGTGGCGGCCGAGTGGGCGGAGGGGGTCGTGGAGTTGCTGGGCGGGCGGACGGACGCGGTGACGGCCCGGGCGTTGGTGGCGGTGATGGACGGGATCTGTCTGCAGGTGCTGCTTACCGGCGGTGCTTATGACGAGGGGTTTGCTCGGGAGGTGTTCGGGCGGGTGCTGCGGGGGTGAGGGGGGAGTTTTCTCGCCCCCGCCGCCCCTACCCGTCCCATCCCTCCCCCAGAGGGGGACCCCCACTGGGGGCTGCGCCCCCAGACCCCCCACCGGCCCTGAACGGGCCTTGTCCTCAAGCGCCGGACGGGCTGGAAATGCGGGCCGGTGCTGAGGGACGCTGCCTTGTTCTCAACGGCCGGACGGGCTGGAAATGCGGGCCGGTGCTGAGGGACGCTGCCTTGTTCTCAACGGCCGGACGGGCTGGAAATGCGGGCCGGCGCTGAGGGGTGCTGCCTTGTCCTCGAACTCAGGTCAGCCCTGTGACCGGTCCTTGAGATCCGGTCCGTAGCGGTTCGCCCGGGCGGGCTCCCTCAAGTTAGGTTTTCTCCATGACCGACACGACTGCTCCCCGCACCACCGGCGCCGTGGCCGCCGGGTTCGCCACCGTCGCCGCTGACGGCACCGTTCTCGACACCTGGTTCCCCGCCCCCGAACTGTCCGCCGAGCCCGGCCCCGCCGGAACCGAGCGGCTGTCCGTCGAGCGGGCCGTCGAGGCGCTCGGCGAGGGTGCGGCGAAAGCCGTCGGGCCGGACGCGCGCCGGGGTGTCGAGGTGGTCGCGGTCCGCACGGTCATCGCTTCCCTCGACGACAAGCCGCTCGACGCGCACGACGTCTACCTCCGCCTCCACCTGCTCTCGCACCGGCTCGTGCAGCCCCACGGGCAGTCCCTGGACGGCATGTTCGCCCACCTCGCCAACGTCGCCTGGACCTCGCTCGGGCCGGTCGCCGTGGACGACGTCGAGAAGGTGCGGCTCAACGCCCGCGCCGAGGGCCTGTACCTCCAGGTCACGTCCATCGACAAGTTCCCCCGGATGACCGACTACGTGGCCCCCAAGGGCGTCCGCATCGCCGACGCCGACCGGGTACGCCTCGGCGCACACCTCGCCGAGGGAACGACCGTCATGCACGAGGGCTTCGTCAACTTCAACGCGGGCACGCTCGGAACGTCGATGGTCGAGGGCCGCATCTCCGCCGGCGTCGTGGTCGGCGACGGGTCCGACATCGGTGGCGGTGCCTCCACGATGGGCACGCTGTCCGGTGGCGGCCAGGTCCGTATCACCATCGGCGAGCGCTGCCTGGTCGGCGCCGAGGCCGGTGTGGGCATCGCGCTCGGCGACGAGTGCGTGGTCGAGGCCGGGCTGTACGTCACCGCCGGCACCCTCGTCACCATGCCCGACGGACAGATCGTCAAGGCCCGCGAACTCTCCGGTGCCTCCAACATCCTCTTCCGCCGCAACTCCGTCACGGGCAGGGTCGAGGCCCGCCCGAACAACGCGGTCTGGGGCGGGCTGAACGAGGTCCTGCACAGCCACAACTGACGTAGCCGTATCGGTACCCGTACGGGTACGCACGGCAACGTCCCAAGATCACGTACGGGTTACTCCGCGTGACCTCGTCCGGCTTCAGGCAGATGAACGGGTGGACACAGTGTCCGACGATCAGATGTCGAAGCAGGACGAGGGGCGGAGCTCATGACGAACGAGCGGGCGAGGATCGCTGCGCGCTGGCTGACGGGGGCGGCCACCGCGGCCGTGGTCTGCGGGCTCCCCGCGGGGACGGCGTGCGCGGACGAGTACAACACGAACTCGCACAACGGTCCCAAGATCGGGCTCGTCAACGTCGGTCAGATCGACGACCCGATGGAGGACGTGCTGGAGCACTTCCTGCTGTTGGGCGACGGGTATCGCTGGGAATGATCCATGGCTCTGGGGAGGGGCGAGGTCCGAAACGGACCTCGCCCCTCCCCCGCCGCCGGACTCTATGCGGTCAACTCCTCGTACGCCGTCAGTAGTTGGTCCGTCGTCCTTCGCTCGGCCGGACGTAGTGGCGCTCGTACCGGGCCCGAGGGCAGGTCCAGTCGCCCGAGCAGGGCCTTGGCCGTCACCGCGCCCGGCAGTCCCGACGCCGTCATCAACTCGGTGAGCGGAAGCGCCCGTTGCTGGAGCCGGGCGGCCTCGGCCGTGTCGCCCGCGTCGAACGTGTCGATGACCGACCGGAAGTGACGGGGGATCACATTGGCCACGGTGCTGATGTATCCGGCGCCGCCCAGTGCGTACAGCGCCAGCACGTACTCGTCGCAGCCCGTGTAGAACGCCAAGTCGGTCCGGGACAACACCTTCTGGGTGCCCATCAGGTCGTACGCGCAGTCCTTCACGGCGACGATCCTCGGGTGGCCGGCGAGGCGGATCATCGTCTCCGGCTCGATGCGGACACCGGTGCGGCCCGGGATGTCGTACAGGGCGAGGGGCAGCGAGGAGGCGTCCGCCAGTTCCCGGAAGTGGGCCTCGATCGCGTCCTGCGGGGGGCGGCTGTAGTAGGGGGCGACCGCCAACAGGGCGTCCGCGCCCGCCTTTTCGGCGGCCCGCGCCAGTTCGACGGAGTGCAGGGTGTCCGCGGTGCCGATGCCCGCCAGGATCGACACTCCCGCACCGACCGCCTCCCGCACCGCCCGTACCAGTGCCGACTTCTCCGCGTCCGTCGTGGTCGGGGACTCGCCCGTCGTGCCGGAGAGGACGAGGCCGTCGCAGCCGCCGGTCACCAGCCGGCCGGCGAGCCGCTGGGCGCCGTCGAGGTCCAGGGCGCCCTCTGCGGTGAAGGGGGTGACCATCGCACACAGGGCGCGGCCGAAGGGGGGAGCGGACGGCACGGGTGGTGTTGTCATGCGAACAGTCTCGGCAAGGAGTTCATGAAGCTCCACTTAAATCTTGTACCTGGTATTCGTAAGCAATGCTTTCGGTTTGGGGGGTCGGAAAGCGGGAGGCGCTGGTGCCAACTCGGGGCTCCATGGGTCACCATGGGTGGGACGGTCACCGAACAGCAGGTCATGGGAGGCGTCATGAGGCTCGGCAAGGCACTCGCCACCGGTGTCGCGGAGGAACAGGTCCCCGTCCGTGAGGAGGAACTCCAACTCCCCGAAGAAGTCGATGAGTTGGAGGCATCCGTCGAAGAGACTCCGGTCGCCCGATGAGGCTGCGGCTCCCCGAGGAACGTCCGGCGGAGCCGCCGACCGGATACAAGATCGCCCACCCGGTGCTGTCCCAGGACGGCACCCGGGCCGGGTTCACCGGGGTGTCGCTGGGCGGCGCGCTGCCGTACGGGGTGCTCGCCGACGCGTCCTGCGTCTACGGTCTGCGACACCGTGCGCCGAACCGCCGCTGCGACTGCGGTTTCCACTGTGTGCACGACCGGGCGACAGCCGAGGGGTTGCTGTGCACCGCCGAGCACCGGTCGGCCGTGCTGCTCGACGTCACCGTCCTCGGTGCCTACATCCGCTTCGAGCTCGGCTTCCGCTACGCCCGGCAGCGGGTGCGCGTCGCGACCGTCGGGCCCTGTGCCTGCGGTGCGGTCGCCGCCGTGCTCGCCGACGCGGGCTGGGGAAGGCCCGGGTGGCGCGGTCTGGCCGCCGCGTGCGCGGGCTGCGTACGAGGGCGTACGTCCGTGTCGCTCGCGGGGTTCGCGCGGCTGGCCGGGGACGGGCTGCGGGTCGTGGCGGGGAGCGGCGGCGCCACTTCGGTCGGCGATCTCCCGGGCGTGGCCGAGGGGCTGGGGGTGCCCGAACTCGTCGCCGAGGCCGCCCTGTTGCAGGCCCGGCTCGACTGGTTCCAGGGTCAGTTGGCGCGACTGGACGAGCGAGGCCCGGGCAACGGGCTCAAGGGGTAGGGGAGTTGGTCTCCAGCAGAGCTTGACCTCAACCTTGGTCGAGGTCGGAGGCTGGTCGGCGTGAGCATCGATGCCGATCAACGGAGGCTGCCATGACCCGTCGTACCGACGCATACCCCGACCTCACCCGCCCGGACGTCGAAGCGCCCTTCTTCAGTACCTGGCGGGTCGGTACACCCGAGCGGCAGCGGGAGACGGTCGACGCGATCGCCGCGACCTGGGAGCGCCGGGCCTGGCCGGTGCGGGGAGGGCTCGGTTACTTCGTCTACGCCGGTCATGACGGGACCACTCTGCTCCACCACTCCCAGTGGGCCCGCGAGCAGGACTACGAGGCCTTTCTCAAGACCCAGCGGCAGGAGCGCGTCGACGAGATCGACACCGCCGTGCCGGGGATCGAGCGGGTCGCTCTCGACCGGTACCGGCGGTACCGCAGCCAGGAGCGGGCCACCGGGGACGTGCGCGTTCCCGGGCTCGTCGTGACCGTCCGGATCGACTTCGAGGAAGGAGCCGCGGAGCGGCGGCGCGAGTGGGTCGACCTGGTGCTCGGTGCCCTCGCCGAGTCGCTGGAGAGCGACCGCGGGCTCATCTCGGCCCACTTCCATCTGAGCCAGGACGGCACCCATGTCCTGAACTACGCGGAGTGGGAGAGCCCGGAGTCCTACGAGGTGGCCGTCGCCGACCCGGGGGAGGGCGCCGAGGTGGTCGGCGCGCTGTGGGAGCGCGTGCGGACGCATCCCGCGGTGAAGTCGGTGACGGGCAGTCGGTACTCGTACGTCCTGGGGCTCGTCCCCGAATGAGCCTGCCTGGACGATCCGGCCCGAATGAGCCTGTCTCGCCGAGGTCTCACCGAAGACTTTTCTCCCCTGGACAAAAAAAGTGTTCGGTGAGACGGTGGAGCCATGCTGGACGTCACCGTGATCGAGGACCCGGCGGCCGCCGCCGTCTCGCTGGACCCCATAAGGGGCCGGCTGCTCGCCGAGCTGGCCGCCGGACCCGCGTCGGCGGCCATGCTGGCCGGCAAGGTCGGACTGCCGCGGCAGAAGGTGAACTACCACCTCAAGGCGCTGGAGCGGCACGGACTGGTCGAGCTTGCCGGGGAGCGCCGCAAGGGCAATGTCACCGAGCGGCTGATGCGGGCGACCGCCGCGTCGTACGTCATCTCGCCGCTCGCCCTGGCCGCAGTGCAGCCCGATCCCGACCGTTTCAGGGACCAGCTCTCCGCGCGCTGGCTGCTGGCGGTCGGGGCACGGCTGGTGCGGGACGTCGGGGCACTGATCACCGGCGCGACGAAGGCCCGCAAAGGGCTCGCCACGTACGCGCTGGACGGCGAGGTGCGCTTCGCCTCGGCGGCCGAACGGGCCGCGTTCATCGAGGAGTTGACGGCGGGAGTCGCCGCGCTGGTGCGCAAGTACGACTCGCCGGACGCCGACACCGGCCGCGACCACCGGATCGTCGTGGCCGTCCATCCCACCCTCAAGCAGACCGAGTTGGCACCGTGAACGGCAAGGAGCCCGCCATGCCCAAGGAATTCGAGATCGCCCGTGAGTTCGAGGTCGACGCCACGCCCGAGGAGGTGTGGGCGGCGATCACCACCGGGACCGGTGGATATCTGTGGCCGATGGAGCCGCCGGAGCCACGGGTCGGTGGCAAGGGGCCCTTCGGGTCCGAGGTCACCGCCTGGGACCCGCCGCACCGCTACACCAACCGCGTCGAGGACGTCGAGGGCATCTCCGAACAGACCCTCAACCAGCTCGACTACACCGTCGAGCCGCGTGACGAGGGCCGACGGGCCTGGGTGCGTTACGTGCACAGCGGGATCTTCGTCGACGACTGGGACAACCAGTACGACGGCGCCGCCAAGCACACCGACTTCTATCTGCACACCCTGCGCGAGTATCTCGTCCATTTCGCGCCCCGGCCGGTCGCCTTCGCCACCTTCGACGGGCCCGAGGGCTCCAGGACTCCTGACGCCCTCGCCGTCGTCGCGCGGGCGCTCGGGCTCGGGGAGGACGTGGCCGCCGGTGCGCGGGTGACCGTCCGGGGGCCGGATGTGTTCGAGGCCGTGGTCGACTTCCGCAACCCCTACTTCATCGGGCTGCGCACGGACCGGGGACTCACCCGCTTCTTCGGGCGGAACCACTGGGGCTACCCGGTGGGCATCTCCCTGCACGACTTCACGCCGGGTGCCGAGAGCGGCGAGATCAAGGAGTGCGAGGCCGCCTGGCAGGACTGGCTGAACGGTGTGTTCAGCCAGTCCTGAGACAAGCTCCGTACTACCGCCGGGAGTTACGGCTGGTCACGGCTGGAACCGCAGCACCTGCGGGTCGTGGTCGCTGATCTGGTCGTTGAACTCCGAGTTGATGTGCACGGAGTCGTAGTCGAAGTCGCAGCCGCGGCTGATCGACGGGCTGACCAGGATCTGGTCCAGGACCTGGCTGTTGCCCTGGTAGTCGTAGGTGTAACGCTCGCTCTTCGGCAGCGACTTGATCGCCGACCACAGCGCGCCGCCGTCCTCCAGCAGCTTGGCGGTGTCGGAGAACTCGAAGTCGTTGATGTCGCCGAGCGTGATCACGTCCGCGTTCTTCTGGACCTTCAGGATGTCCTTGACGAACGTGTTCACCGCGGTCGCCTGGAGGTGACGCTGGGTCTCCGAGCTGCGCGTCGGCGGCTGGAACTGCGAGGTGAGGCCCTGGTCGCCGCCCTTCGAGGAGAAGTGGTTGGCGATCAGGATGACGGTCTTGCCGCGGAAGACGAACTCGCCCGCGAGCGGCTTGCGGCTGTTCGTCCAGGCCGCGTTGGCCGGGTCTATTCGGCCCGGCGAGAGGGTCAGGGCCGCCTTGCCGTGGTCCTTGGTGACACCGGTGGCGGTCGTGGCGTCGCCGCCGGGCCGGTCGGTGAAGGAGACCCGCGCCGGGTTGAACAGGAACACCTGACGGATGTTGCCGCCGGGCTCGCCGCCGTCCGCGAGGTCCACCGGGTCGATGGAGCGCCAGTCGTACGCCGGGCCGCCCGCCGCGACGATCGCGTCGATCAGCTTCTTGACCGTCTGGTCGGCGGCGACCGTACCGTCCTTCGTCGCGCCGTTGTTGTCCTGGATCTCCTCCAGGGACAGGATGTCGGGCGACTGCAGGTTGTTCACGATCGCGGCGGCGTGCGCGGCGAAGGAGCCGTCCGACGGGTCGAGGTTCTCGACGTTGTACGTCGCCACCGCGAGCTCGTTCCGCGACTGCTTGCGGGTCGTCTCGCGCTTCAGGCCGCCCTGCTTGAGGGTGCCGATCTCGTTGGCGACGAGCGTGTAGCCACCGAACTGGTTGTAGTCCAGCGGGCCGGTCGTGGCGCCCTTGAGGCTGTCGCCGACGTTCGCGGTCGGGAAGTCGGCGACCGCGCCCAGGGACTGGATCTGGAGTCGGCCGGTGTTCTGCGAGGTGTACGCGCCGTAGACCGTGCCGCCGCGCCGGTTGTCGTTCTCGTCCGGCTTCACCGTGACCCACAGCTCGGTGTACGGGTCGGTGGCGGTGACCACGCGGGCGTTCTTGACCTGGACGTTCATGCCCTCCAGGGACTCGTAGTAGTCCAGGGCGTACTTCTTGGGCCGCAGCGTCAGCGCGTTCACCGAGCCGCTCGCGGCGGTGTCGCCGGCCGGGGTGTACGCGGCCGGTACGGACCGGGCGTCGACGACGACCGGGGCCGGGACCGCGTTGCCGCTGGAGACGACGGTGACCGTCGGCTTGACGATCTCCGTCACCGCCTGGTTGCCGGTCGAGACACCGCCGGGCACGAACTCCGAGACCGTGCCGGTGACGGTGACCGAGTCGCCGACGGCGACGGTCGGCTTGGAACTGGTGAAGACGAAGACGCCCTCGCTGGTGGCCGGGTCGGCGTCAGGGGCCGTGTCCTGGATCCAGAAACCGCGCGACGAACCGTAGGTACGGACGCCGGTGACGATTCCCGCCACGTCCGTGACCTTCTGGCCCGCGAGCGGGGAGAGGCGCGTGGTGCCCTGGATGTCATGAATGTGCACGGTGTCGGCGTGTGCGGCCGACGGGACCACGACCATGGTGGCGACCGTGGAGCAGACAGCGGCGACAGTGAGCGCGGCAAGACGCGCAGAAGACTTGCTCGGCAACGGGATCCCTCCGGGGACAAACGTGGGTGCCGGGACGAAAGTGACAAGGGTGGTGCAGTGGGGGGAACGCGACCTGCTGGGCGGCTGGCGACGCGCGTAGACATCCGGTGAACACTCGGTACGGAAGGCTCCGTGCCGAAGGTTCGGCACCAGGCGATCGGCAGTGAACGCCCGGCTTGGGAGAACAGTGAACATGATGGGGCACGGTGGAAGGCAAGAGGGTGCGGTGAATCGGCACCCTCTCCACTTCTACGCGCGTCAATCTCCTGCCTGGTCAGGCCACTTGTCAAGGTTTCAGCCATCTAGCAGCCCTGACAGGTACATGAACCGGGCGGCATGGTGCCAAATCCGTCTAGGCTGAGCGGCTGAGTCGTACGGCCTTCAACGCAACGTCGTACGGTCGTCAGACGCCGTCGTCGGACTCCGGACGCTTACCGGGTGCCGCCGTACGGCCATTCGGGCGCCTGAGGAGAAAACAGCCGATGTCAGACAGCTCCCCCCTGCCGCCGGTGCGACTGCACTCCGAAGCGGAACTGGCGCGGGACGCGCTCGCCGCCCCGCTGGTCTCCCGCGCCGTGCGCCTCGCCCGCTGGGCCGGACCGGACACCCGGGTCGAGACCGGCGGCGTACTCGTCGAGGAGCAGCTCCCGGCGGCGGCTCAGGAGCTTGGGCTGATCGGCGGCGAGGGCGCGGTCGACGTGGGTGACGTGAGTGTCGAGGACGCGCTCGCCAGTGCCAGTGAGGCCTGGCGGGTCGCCGTGGACGCCGGGCTCATCGAGGTCGTCGACGAGGACGAGGGCACCGTCACGGTGGGCGAGGACCTGGCGCTGCTCACCTCCGGGTCGCCTCACGAGGTGCTCGGGGTGTGGCTCGGGGCGCTGGAGACCGTCCTCGCCGACGCGAGCGTGCCCGACCTCGACGATCTCGTCGACGCCATGGGCGAGGGCGGCGAGGTCGACTTCTCCCGGCTGGACTGGGACCCCGACGCGGAGGCCGACTTCCTCGACGGTGTGCTCGCCAACCTGTACCTGCTGAGCGTCAGCGAGGGCGGCCCCGCCGACGTCCCGGTGCCGCTGCCGGCGCTGGCCGCGTCCATGGTCGTACCGAGCGACATGGGCGAGCCCACCAATGACGTCCTGGAGCAGGTCTCGGACATGATGATGCGCCTCGACGACCAGTTCAGGCTGCTCGAACCCGTCGGGCTCGTCGCATACCGGCCCGTCGACGAGGCGCTGATGGCGGACATCGACGACACCGCCGAGGGGGCGACGGCGGGCGACGAGACCGACGTCTCCCGCTACGGCATGGTGCGGCTCACCCCGCTCGGCCTGTACGGCGTACGGGCGCGGCTGCTGGAGTCGGGCTTCGAGGCGCCCGCCGTCGGAGACCTCGCCGAGAAGGGCGCGGACGCGCTGCTCGACGGCACGGCGGCCTTTCCCGCCACGGCAGCGCGGGCCGAGACCGAACAGTGGCTGACGCGCCGCGAACCCCTCGCCGCCGCAAGGGAGTTGCTCGCGGCGGCCCGGGGCGGCGACGCCGGAGCACCACTGCGACGGCTGCACTGCCAACAGGCCCTGTCCCTCGTCGGCGGCGAGGCCGAGCCCGCGCTGCGCGAGGTCCTCGACGACGCCGAACTCGGCGGCCTCGCCCGCGTCTGGCTCAGTGAGTACGGCGCGCCGGACGTGCCGGCCCCGTCCGAGGCGATGGTGTTCTGGCTGACCATCGACACGGTGGCCGCGCAGCTGGCGGCCGAGGGCAACTCGGCGGAGCTGCGCGGGCTGGTGGAGGGGCTGGCGCAGCAGCACGGGGCGTTCTTCGAGGCGGCCTGGCGCGTCGAGCACCCGGCGACGGCGGATGTGCTGGAGGCGATGGGGCGGCTGCATCCGGACAAGCGGGTGGCCAAGGAGGCGCGGAAGGCGGCGTTCAAGGCGAGGTCGCAGCAGCTGGGCTGAGCGGGTGCGGGTTCTGTGGGGTGAGCTGCGGACCGACTCCGACTGCGGGTGCGTCGTGGCTTGTCGCGCAGTTCCCCGCGCTCCTCGGCGCTGCCCCTTCGGGGCAGCTGCCCCGTGAAGTCGGGTTCCGTTCAAGTGGCGTTCAGGTGTTGGCGGGACCGTGGCGTCGAACCGAGTGCGCCGCCCCCCGCCGTCACAGGAGACACCATGTCGCTCACCCGCAGGGACTTCACCAGACAGTCCGCGATCACCGGCGCCGGGGTCGCGCTGGCCGGCACCGTCGGCGCCCTCGCCACCGCGCCGAACGCCCTCGCGTCCACGGAGACCGAGAACGCGGCCGGGGAACCGGCGGACCGGCACGGGCACCACGGAGTCGGCTACGGCCCGCTCCTGCCCGACCCCAAGGGTCTGCTGGCGCTCCCCGCCGGATTCTCGTACCGCGTGATCACCCACAGCGGGAAGACCAAGCTGGACTCCGGCGAGATCACCCCGTCCAACCATGACGGGACCGCCGCCTTCGAGGGCCCGCGCGGGACCACCCTCCTCGTCAACAACCACGAGCTGAAGGGTCCGCGCGCCAACTGGAAGTACCCGGTGCCGCTCACCGAGGGCCTCGTCTACGACCCCGCGGCGTCCGGTGGCTGCACGGTCGTCGAGGTGCGTCCCGGCGGCCATGTCGCCGAGTGGGTGGGTATCGCCGGTACCTCCACCAACTGCGCGGGCGGCAGCACCCCTTGGGGCACCTGGCTCACCTGCGAGGAGAACTCCGACCGCGCCGGCGTCAACGGCATGACCAAGGACCACGGGTACGTCTTCGAGGTCGACCCCTGCGACAGGCGCGCCAACCGGAACCCCAAGCCCCTGAAGTTCTTCGGGCGTTACGACCACGAGGCCGTCGTCATCGACCCCAAGCGCGGCCACGCCTACCTCACCGAGGACGCCGCGTCCCCCAACGGACTTCTCTACCGCTGGACCCCGCCGCAGCACTTCCACTACGGCCACGGCGCCTTCCGCACCCTCTCCGACACCGCGGGCACCCTCCAGGCGCCCAAGTGCTTCGACTCCGCGGGCCAGTTCGTCGACGACCTCTCCCGCGCCACGAAGATCGGCACGGTCTACGGAGTCGACTGGGTGGACGTACCCGACCGCGACGCCCGGACCGTCGCCGTGCGCAAGCAGTTCGGCGACGGGGAGATCACCCGGGCCCGCAAGCTCGAAGGCATGTGGTGGGGCGACGGCGGCACCTACATCGTCTCCTCGTACGCCCGCGCCGAGAGCCCCGTCCAGCACGACGGCCAGGTCTGGTTCTACGACCCCAAGCGCCGCACGCTCACCCTGAAGGTCCTGCTGGGCGTGAACCCCGACCCGTCTGCCGACGGTGCCTTCGACGGCCCCGACAACATCACCGTCTCCCCGTACGGCGGCCTGGTCATCGCCGAGGACGGCGAAGGCGTCCAGCACCTGTTCGGCGCGACGGACAGCGGACGGACGTATCCGATCGCCCGCAACGAACTCAACGCGGGTACCGAAGAGGCTCCGGAATACAGCGAGTTCACGGGGGTCACCTTCTCGCCCGATGGCAGGACCTTGTACGCGAACATCCAGACGCCGGGAATCATGCTCGCGATCACCGGACCCTGGAAGCGGCAGAAGCGCGGATAATTAATTGGGTCGCCCGGCCCGCGGCACGCCTCCTAGAGTGATGAACGTCCAGGTGCGAAGGCAGGACCTACTTCCACTCATAATGGGGCGGCCGCGGGTTCGAGTCCCGTCACCGGCACAACGCGCCGGTGTAGCTCAGGGGTTAGAGCACCTACGTCGGTTCCGCCGGCTTCGATCTCTGGACACCCAGAACTTCATGCACCTCCCGGTGCGCTATTCGATCTCGGGGAGGCGCAGCAATAGGTGGGTGCCCGGTGCGCAGGCAGCGGATACTTCGGGAACTGGTGGGGTTGACTCCTCGTGCGGGTTCGAATCCCGTCATCGGCCGAGGGCCGATGTGGCGGAACGGAAGACGCGCCAGTTTATAAGCAACCGTCGCCGATTTCGACCTCGGTCATCCTCCTATTGCTGTGCCTCCCTCCAAAACCGTTCCACGCACGAAGTGCTGGCGAATGGGGGGAAATTCATCATGGCGCGATTCAACACCAAGGCCGCCAAGGCGCAGCCCACTTCGCGGGTCACCTCGACAGGGCGCGTACTCCGGACGTACCAGGGCGGCCGCGGCCGTGAGCGGGACGAGCGCTCGGAGCTTTTCCTGCTGTCGCTCGCCAACTTCGTCGCACAGAAGACCTTCTACGAGAGCGGCGAGGACCGGGACGACCGGTTCGCCGCGCTCGTACGCCGGCTCGCCGTCACCGACCCGGCGTGGACGGCCGGCCTCCTCGGCTGGCTGCGCGGCGAGGGCAACCTCCGTACGGCCGCCATCGTGGGCGCCGCCGAGTACGTCAAGGCCCGCCTCGACGCGAACGCCACCGACGGCCCCACGAACCGTCAGGTCATCGACTCCGTACTGCGCCGACCGGACGAGCCCGGCGAACTGCTCGCCTACTGGACCTCCCGGTACGGCCGGAACATCCCCAAGCCGGTGAAGCGTGGCGTCGCCGACGCCGTACGACGGCTCTACAGCGCCAAGTCGCTGCTCAAGTACGACACGGCGTCCAAGGGTTACCGCTTCGGCGACATCCTCAACCTCGTGCACGCGGCGCCGGACCCGGACAAGCCGTGGCAGGGCGAGCTGTTCCAGTACGCGCTGGACCGGCGCCACAACCCGGACACGGCCGTCGTCCCCAAGTCCCTGCCCGTCCTCACCGCACACCGGGACCTGATGGCGCTGCGGCCCGCGAAGCGGCGCAAGGTCGTGACCGGGGCGCACGGCGCCGAGCGGCTGGCGGAGGCGGGTATGACCTGGGAGACGCTGGCCGGCTGGCTCCAGGGGCCGATGGACAGGGCCGCCTGGGAGGCTGTCATCCCGTCCATGGGAGCGATGGCCCTCGTCCGGAACCTGCGGAACTTCGACGAGGCGGGAGTGAGCGACGAGGTCGCGGCACGGGTCGCGGCGAAGATCAGTGACCCGGCCGAGGTCGCGCGCTCGCGGCAGTTCCCCTTCCGGTACCTCGCCGCGTACCGGCACGTACCTTCGCTGCGCTGGGCGTACCCGCTGGAGCAGGCGCTCGGGCACTCGCTGGCCAACGTGCCGGCGCTGGGCGGTCGGACGCTCGTCCTCGTCGACCGCTCGGGTTCCATGTTCTACTCCCGCCTGTCCGAGCGCTCGGAACTCACCCGGGCCGACGCGGCGGCGATCTTCGGCTCGGCGCTCGCACTGCGGGCGGCGGACGCGGATCTCGTCGAGTTCGGTACGTCGAGCAAGCGCGTGAAGTACCGCAAGGGCGAGTCGGTGCTGAAGATCCTGGACCGTTTCGGCGACCTGGGCGGCACCGACACCACCGAGGCGGTCCGGCGCCACTACCGAGGGCACGACCGGGTCCTGATCGTCACGGACGAGCAGTACGCGCACAGCGTGCACGGCGATCCCACCGAGCAGGTGCCGGCCGACGTCCCGGTCTACACCTGGAACCTCGCCGGATACCGGGCGGGCCACGGCCCGTCGGGGACGGCGAACCGGCACACGTTCGGCGGGCTCTCGGACGCGGCCTTCCGGATGATTCCGCTGCTGGAAGGCGCGCGTGACGCGGACTGGCCGTGGGTCGGGGCCGGGGTCCGCTGAGTCGAGTCGACAGCTGCCTGGACGGGTGTGGCCCGCACTTCGGTGCGGGCCACACCCTTGTGCGCCCGCGTTTCTGACATCTAACATTTCAGTTGTGGAAGCGATACGACCCGTCGCCCGGACCCTGCTCAGGGACCGCGCGTACGAAGCGATCCGGGACGCCATCGTCTCCGGGGAGATCGAACCCGGTGCCGTGGTGCGCGACGCCGAACTCGCCGAGCGGCTCGGGCTGTCCCGGGCGCCGGTGCGTGAGGCGTTCTCGCGGCTGGTCGACGAGGGGCTGCTGGAGAGCAAGCCGCAGAGCTACACGAAGGTGACGCCGGTCGTGGCCGCCGACGTGCGGGACGCCGCGGCCGTGGTCGGGGCCATGCACGAGCTGGTCACGCGGATCGCCGTACCCCGGCTGTTCGCCGCGGACGTCGAGGCGATGCGCACGGCCAACGAGCGGTTCGCGGCGGCCGTCCGCGCCGGTGACGTGGAGTCCGCCCTGCGCGCCGACGACCAGTTGCACGACGTCCTGGTGCGAGTCAGCGGCAATCGGGCGGCGGCTGCCACGGCCGCGCGCTACACACCACTCATCCGCCGCCTGGAGCGGCGACGCTTCAGCGAGGGCGGCAACTGTCGTTCGGCCGGACTGCACGACCGGCTCCTCGATGCCTGCGCGGCCGGGGACGTGGACGAAGCGGTCCGTGTCACCGCGGAGATCTGGCGCGGGCTGGCCGAACTCGCCGACAGCGACTGACCCGACTCTCGGAGGACCCCATGTCCCTTGACTCGTACGAGCGTTACCCCCTCCTCTTCGGACCCTCGCCCGTGCACCCCCTGGAGCGGCTCACCGCGCATCTCGGCGGCGCCTCGCTCTGGGCCAAGCGGGAGGACTGCAACTCCGGCGTCGCGTACGGCGGCAACAAGACGCGCAAGCTGGAGTACCTCGTCGCCGACGCCCTCGCCCAGGGCTGCGACACCCTTGTCTCGATCGGCGGTGTGCAGTCCAACCACACCCGCCAGGTCGCAGCCTGCGCCGCCCGTGCCGGGCTCAAGTGCGTTCTCGTGCAGGAGAGTTGGGTGGAGTGGCCCGACTCCGTCTACGACAAGGTCGGCAACATCCTGATCAGCCGGCTCGCCGGGGCCGATGTGCGGTTGGTGCGCGCCGGGTTCGGCATCGGCTTCAAGGAGAGCTGGGAACTGGCGCTGCGGGAGGTGGAGGAAGGGGGCGGCAAGCCGTACGCGATTCCGGCGGGCGCCTCCGACCACCCCTTGGGCGGACTCGGGTTCGCCGGTTGGGCGTACGAAGTCGCCGAGCAGGAGCGGGAGTTGGGGGTCTTCTTCGACACGGTCGTGGTGTGCTCGGTGACCGGGTCGACCCAGGCCGGCATGGTCGCCGGGTTCGCGGCGCTGGAGGAGGCGGGTGGCCGTTCGCGGCGCGTGCTCGGCATCGACGCGTCGGCGGCGCCCGCCCGGACCAGGGAGCAGATCGCGCGGATCGCCCACAACACCAGCCAACTCATCGGCGTCAAGCGGGAGTTGACGCAGGCGGACGTCGAGCTGGACGAGCGCTACCACGCGGGTACGTACGGGATCCCCGACGACACGACCCTGGACGCGATGCGGCTCGCCGCCCGTACGGAGGGGATGGTCACCGATCCCGTGTACGAGGGGAAGTCGATGGCCGGGATGGTCGATCTGGTGGTGCGAGGAGAGATCGGGCGGGACTCCACCGTGCTGTACGCGCACCTGGGCGGGCAGCCGGCGCTGAACGCGTACAGCGCGCTGTTCTAGTCCGGGACTGCGGACGGGTTCTGGTTTCGGAAGGGGCCTGTCGTCGTGAAGGCGAGTTCGGCGAAGCGTTCGCCGATGCGGCGGTGGGTGGCCGCGTCCGGGTGGAGGTGGTCGGGCAGGGGGAGTTCCGCGAAGTCGGACTCCCCGTACAGGGCGCGGCCGTCGAGGTGGTGGAGGTTGGGGTCGTCAGCCGACCGCTGTTTCGCGATGCGGGACAGCTCCTCCCGGATGACGTTGAGCGTCAGCTTGCCGGTCGCGCGCTCGGCGGGGTCGCCCATGGGCTGGAAGCGCAGTTCACCCGCGCCGATCGTGGAGAGATCCAGTGCGGTGGGGCCCGGGGTGTCCTCGTGCATGGGGCAGTAGAGGGGCGAGACGAGCAGGAGCGGTGTGGCCGGGTGGCCCTCGCGGATGGTGTCGAGGAAGCCGTGGACCGCCGGGCCGAAGGCACGCAGACGCATCAGATCGGTGTTGACCAGGTTGATGCCGATCTTGACGCTGATCAGGTCGGCGGGGGTGTCGCGCATCGCCCGGGCGGTGAACGGGTCGAGCAGGGCACTGCCGGCCAGGCCCAGGTTGATCAGTTCCACGCCGCCGAGGGACGCGGCGAGCGCGGGCCAGATGCCGGTGGGGCTCGTGGCGTCGGAGCCGTGGCTTATCGAACTGCCGTGGTGCAGCCAGATCTTGCGGCCCCGGTCGGCTGCGGTCATGGGTTCCACGGGGGCGTCGGTGCGCAGGGCGACGAGCTCGGTGGTCTCGTTGTGGGGCAGCCAGATCTCGATGCTCTTCATGTGCTCCGGCAGGCCGGTGAAGCTGAGGGTGCCCGGCGGGCCGGGTTCGTGCGTCGCGGTACCGGCGGTCATGTCTACGGTCACCGTGTTCCCGCCGCCGGTCACGGTGGACCGGGCGGTCAGCCGGCCGTCGACGAGCAGGTCGTACACGCCCTCGGGGCGGGGTGGGGCGCCCACGTAGACCCGTCTGGTGGGCAGCGCGTCCAGCTCGACAGAGGTCGCCCGGGTGCGGAAGACCAGCCGTATGCCGGAGGGCTGGGATTCCGCAGCGGCGAGCTGTGGGTCCGTGCACTGGGCGCGGGCCCGGGCGGGCAGACGGTGGGGGAGCACGCCATGGGGCGTGTGTTCCAGGTCGAGGGCCCCACGTACGAGGTCCGCGGTGATGTGCGTGGTCGTCCACTCGGGCTCGGTGTGCATGTCAGTCCTCGGCCTGTCGGTCAACGGGTGGGAAGGGTCGGCCAGTTGCGCAGCAGGGCGTCGAGGGCGTCCAGGACACGGGTCCAGCTCTCCTCCGAATCGGGGGCGCTGTGGCTGAAGCCGCCTGCCGTTTCCAGGCTGGAGTATCCGTGGAAGACGCTGCCCAGAAGGCGGACCGCGTGGGTCTGGTCGGGCTCCGCCAGGTCGTAGCCGCGCAGGATCGCCCGCGTCATCTGGGCGTGCCGGACACCCGCGCCGGCGGCAGCCGTCTCGGGGTCGAGCCGCATCCGGGCGGCGGCGGCGCGGCCAGGATGCTCCCGGCCGTAGTTGCGGTAGACGTTCGCGAAGGCGGTCAGGGCGTCCTTGCCGGCCCGTCCGGCCACGGCGTCGGCGGCCAGGTCGGCGAGTTCCTCCAGTGAGAGGAGGGCGATCCTGGTCCTGAGGTCCTGGCTGTTCTTGACGTGCGAGTACAGACTCGCGACCTTGACGCCGAACCGCCGGGCGAGCTCCGAGGCGGTCACCTGGTCGAAACCGATCTCGTCGGCGAGTTCTGCTCCGGCTCTGGTCAGGCGTTCCGCGGTGAGTCCTACGCGTGCCATGACCCTCCTCCTGTTTGGCTAAGGCAAATATAGGTTTGCCTAAAAGATATAGGCAAATTAGCCTGCCGTTATGGAGCCGCTGACTGAGCAAGAGATCCGTGCCGCGTTCGTGAACTGCACGAAGGGCGAGGCGCAGCGCCTGTCCGTGCCGCGCGACCTGGCCGACCGGCCCTGGGAGGACCTGGACTTCCTCGGCTGGCGGGACCCCCAGGCTCCCGACCGCGCCTACCTCGTCACCGAGCTGGACGGCCGGGTGACCGGCCTCGCCCTGCGCGCTTCCGCGCCCGCCTTCGGGCAGTCGCGGCGCAGCATGTGCTCGATGTGCCTCACCTCGCACACCGCAGGCGTGGCCCTGATGGTCGCGCCGAAGGCGGGGAAGGCCGGGAAACAGGGCAACTCGGTGGGTGCGTACATATGCGGCGACCTCTGCTGCTCGCTGTATGTGCGGGGCAGGAAGGACGCGGGCGCCGGGTCGCGACTCCACGAGACGATCACTCTGGAGGAGAAGATCCGGCGGACCGTGGGGAACGTCGCCGCGTTCGTCGTCAAGGTGACGGCTTGACGTTGGAGCGCGATGACGGGGTGGTGGTGCCGCCCCACGGTCCGCTTCGGTGGGTAGTTGGGTAGTTGGGGGTTGGGTTGCGCGTGGTTACAGGGACTGGGCTGCCGGTTTCACCATGCCCCTGACCGTGCGGGACTTGACGAAGTCGCCGATGGCCGTCATCTCCCACTCGCCCGAGAACTGCTTGATCATCTTCGCCATCATCACGCCCGTCTGCGGTTCGGCGCTGGTCAGGTCGAAGCGGACCAGTTCCTCGCCCGTCGTCGCGTCCAGGAGACGGCAGTACGCCTTCGCCACTTCGGTGAACTTCTGACCGGAGAAGGAATTGACCGTGAAGACCAGACCGGTGACCTCCTGGGGGAGACGGCCCAGGTCGACCACGATGACCTCGTCGTCGCCCCCGCCCTCGCCCGTGAGGTTGTCGCCGGAGTGCTTGATCGCGCCGTTGACGATGGAGAGCTTGCCGAAGTAGCAGCTGTCGATGTGGTTGCGCTGCGGGCCGTACGCGATGACCGACGCGTCCAGGTCGATGTCCTTGCCCCGGTAGGCCGGCTCCCAGCCGAGGCCCATCTTGACCTGGGAGAGCAGCGGCCGGCCGCCCTTGACCAGGGACACGGTCTGGTTCTTCTGGAGGCTTACGCGGCCCTTGTCGAGGTTGATCTTTCCGGCGCCCAGTGGCGGGGCGGGGGGAGCCGGGGGTGCCGCCGGCGCGGGGGGAGAGGAGAACGACCCGGCCGGGGCGGGCGGTGCCATCGGGGGCGCGGGGGGCTGGACCGGGGTCGGCTGCACGGCCGGTGCCGCGGCCGGTGCCGGTTCCTCCACGCTCACGCCGAAGTCCGTGGCGATGCCGGCCAGGCCGTTCGCGTAGCCCTGGCCGACCGCGCGGGCCTTCCAGGCGCCGTTGCGGAGGTAGATCTCGACGATCACCAGGGCCGTTTCCGAGCCGAGCCGCGGGGGTGTGAACGTGGCCAGGACGGAGCTGTCGGCCGCGTTGCGGATCGTGGCTGTCGGTTCGATGCCCTGGAAGGTCTGGCCCGCGGCGTCCGGGCTCGCCGTGACGACGATCTTCTCGATGCCCGGGGGGACGGCGGCGGTGTCGACCGTGATCGAGTCCGGGGCGGTGCCGCCGCCGGATCGGTAGGTCACACCGGGGCCGGTCGGCTGGTTGTAGAAGATGAAGTCGTCGTCGGAGCGCACCTTGCCGTCGGCGGTGAGCAGCAGGCTCGATACGTCGAGCCGCACCGGGGCAGCGACGTCCACCGTCACTCGGGCGACGGGAAGAGGGATGTTCGAGCCGGGGGTCATAGCTGTCATGACCGGTGAACGAGCGGGCCCGCTTTACCGTTCCCTTACCCGGCGGCCAACTGGGTCAGTGGCGGTTGCGGGGGTGGTTGCGGGCCGTCCGCTCGTTGCCGCGCTTGTAGTTGCCGGTCCAGCGGGCCATGACCAGCTGGGGGTCGCCGGATTCCACTTCCGCGAGGAACTCGGTGGCTCTCGGGCCGCGGAGGGTGGTGGCGGGGTGGGCGCCGTGTGTGATCTTGACTGTGCCGTCGGGGTGGTGGGTGTAGGCGAAGCCGTTGGGGCGGGGCATGGAGGGATGGTAGGCGGGTGGGGTGGGTCCCGCCGAAGGGTTTTCGCCCTCGCCGCCCCTACCCGTCCCTCCTCCGTTCCGAGGAAGGCACCCGGGTTTGTCCGCGCAGACCGGCGCCGGTGAGTCGAACCTGCTCACGCACACGACGATCCGGGTTCCGCACGCGGCCACGTCGGCCGGCACGACGATGCTTCCGTACTCGCTGGAGTCCCGGGTGTCCTGCTCATCCGTGCACCGAGCCGTTCCGGATCATCAAGCTCGCGCAGCAGCGCCAGCGAATCCACTTCGCTCTCGGGCATGCGGGCATGCGGGCATGCGGGCATGCGGGCATGCGGTCAATCTTGCCGAGCCGGCCACAGCTGGGGCGGCTCTGGGCACGACCACGCTCTCCGTCCCCGACACCACCCGTTCAAGATCAGTAGCCGGCGGTGGACTGCCGGGCAGCCTGGAGTAGACGGTCGAGGTTGCCGAAAGCAGCGGCGCTGCCAAGGGGGTTGGCGTAGTCGCGGGAGTGCACGATCAGTCCGTCCCGAACGCGCATGACCATGATGTAGCGGTTGGTGAACGACCGTCCGGTGGGGACCGCTGTGGCGTGGTAGTCGTACTCGGCGATCACGACTTCCGGGTCGGCCGTCTCGTGCAGGGCGACGGGGTCGATCCGTTCGACCCGTATCGACGGCGCGAAGTTCCTGAACCGCGCGCGGTGCCCCGCGCGGCCCTCGAAGCGCAGCGGGACGCCGGGGTGAGGTCCGAACGGCATCTCGATCACGGAGTCCTCGGCATACAGGTCGGCGAGTTCGTCGGGGGTGCCCTCCGAGGCGACCCGGAGGAAGCGCTCGGCGACCTCGCGCGGGCTGGGTGCGCTGACTTCGGTCATGGGGGACTCCAGAGCTTAGAATCGGAACGCACGGCCCGATTGAAGTTACGGAACGATCGCCCCGGTTGTCAATCGAGGATCTATGGGAGAAGAGAGGCCGACTGTCATGGCGGACGCGGACACTCAGACAGGTCGGCGGTCGCGTGCCGACGCCCGTCGCAATCGGGCCCGGGTGCTGCGGGCCGCCGAGGCCGCATTCGCCGCCGAGGGGGCTGACGTCCCGCTGGATGAGGTGGCCCGTCGAGCCGGGGTCGGCGCGGGTACCGTCTACCGTCATTTCGCCAGTAAGGAGGCCCTGTTCGAGGCCGTCATCGTTGACCGCATCGCGCGGATGGCCGCGGACACCCGCACGATGACCGCGGCTGATGATCCTGGCGCGGCCTTCTTCACGTTCTTCACCGAGATGGTTGAGCGAGTCACGTTCAACAAGGCCCTGGTCGCAGCGTTGGACGGCCGGGCGCAGATCCGCCCCGCGGTGGTCTCCGGTTTGAAGCGGGAGTTTCGCGAGGCGGTCGCCGCACTGTTGCTGCGGGCCCAACAGGCGGGGGCGGTGCGTGCGGACGTGGACGACGCCGACGTGGTCGCGCTGGCGACCGGCTGTATCGCCATGGAAGCCGGCCGGGGCTCAGCCGGGCGCATGGTGGCCCTGGCCTGCGACGCGTTGCGCCCGGCAGCCGCGACCGAACTGCCGGCCGCCATGACGGAACCCGGGTCGGAAACCGAGTCGGCACCGAGCGCACCCGACCGTAACGAAAGTGACCCATCAGGCTGTAACGAAACCGGCGAGGGATTCTGCCCTGTGTGCGGCGGCCCGCTGCCGGTCGCGGCAACTGGTCGTCCCCGCAGATACTGCAGCGATGCCTGCCGCCAGAAGGCCCATCGGTTGCGCGCTCGCTAGAACCAGGTCCGGTGTCGCGCCGTCCCGAAGAGCCGGCTTCGAATCGTGCGGTGCGTGTGCGGGGCGAAGGGCGTCCTCGTGCTCGGCTTGTTCGGGCGCCGGACCGGCCCCGGGACCTGGGCCTCGGTCACCGGACGCGTTGAGGTGCGGTGAACGGTGGGTGGGCGGGTGGGAAACGGCCTACGGCACCACCACGATCTTCCGGCCCACGCCCGAGGCGAACTGGTCCAGGGCCTGGGGGTACTGGTCCAGCGGCAGACGGTCGCTGATGAAGACCTCGGGGTCCAGGACACCCGCCGCGAACAGCTCCGCCGCCCGTTCGAAGCTGTGCAGTACCGCCATCGACCCCGTGATGGTGATCTCCTGGTTGTAGACGCGGTACGGGTCGATCGTGACCCGGGTCGCATAGTCCGCCACGCCGAACTGGAGGAACGTGCCCGCCTTCGCGACCCGGTCCAGACCGTCCTGGATCGCCGCCGCGTTGCCCGTCGCGTCCACCACCACGTCCCAGCCCTGTGGCCGCTCCAGCTCGTCGGCGTTCGTCGCCGAACCCGATACGCCCAGCAGCTGGGCCGTCGACAGGCGCCGGGCGTTGATGTCCACCATGTCGACACTCGCCGCGCCCGTCCGCTTGGCCAGCTCCAGCATCATCAGGCCCATCGTTCCCGAGCCGTAGATGAGGACGCGGGCACCCAGGCGGCTCCGGAGTACGTCGTAGCCCCGTACCGCGCACGACAGCGGCTCCACCAGCGCCGCGTCCTGGGTGCGGATGTGTTCCGGCAAACGTACGCAGTTCGCGACCGGCGCCACCGCGTACTGCGCCGCACCGCCGGCCGTCGTCACGCCGATCGCCGCCCAGCGTTCGCAGAGGTTGTTGTGGCCGGTGCGGCAGTAGCGGCACTCGTGGCAGTAGAGGGAGGGGTCCACCGCCACACGGTCGCCCACCGTCAGTTCCGTGACCGACGTGCCCACCCCCACCACCGTCCCCGCGAACTCGTGCCCCGGCACGATCGGCAGCGTGGGGGCGAACTCGCCTTGGAGGATGTGCAGGTCGGTGCCGCACAGGCCGCAGGCCGCGACCTCGACGACGACCTCGCGGGGGCCGGGTGTCGGGTCCGGGACCTCCAGGACGATGGCCTTGCCCACGGACTCGATGACGGCTGCCTTCACTTCACGGCTCCCAGTGACAGGCCCTGGACCAGTTTGTCCTGGGCGGCGAACCCCGCGGCGAGCACCGGCAGGGAGATGACGAGCGACGCGGCGCACACCTTCGCCAGGAACAGGCCCTGGCTGGTGATGAAACCGGTCAGGAAGACGGGGGCCGTCTCCGCGACCACACCCGTCAGCACCCGCGCGAACAGCAGCTCGTTCCAGCTGAAGATGAAGCAGATCAGTGCCGTCGCGGCTATGCCGGGGAGGGCTATCGGGGCGACGACCCGGGTGAGGACCGTGGGCAGCCTCGCCCCGTCCACCCTTGCCGCCTCGATGATCGCCACCGGGACCTCGGAGAGGAAGGACTGCATCATCCACACCGCGATCGGCAGGTTCATGGAGGTGTAGAGGATGACCAGCAGCCAGATGTTGTCCAGCATGTCCGTGTTCTTGGCGAAGAGGTAGATCGGGAGCAGGCCCGCAACCACCGGCAGCATCTTCGTCGACAGGAAGAAGAACAGGACGTCCGTCCACTTCCTCACCGGGCGGATCGACAAGGCGTACGCCGCCGGGAGTGCCAGTACCAGCACGAACAACGTCGATGTCACCGACGCCACGGTCGAGTTGATCAGGGACGGCCACGGGCTCGCGCCGCCTCCCGTGCCGAAGAACTCGCGGTAGCCGTCGAGGGTCAGTGCGGCGCCGAAGGACGGCGGGTTGGTCGCCGCGTCCTCCTCCGAGTGGAAGGACGTCAGGGCCATCCACGCGATCGGGAGGACGAAGAGGATGCCCGCCAGCCAGGCCAGCAGACCCAGGCCCGCTCCCCGGGTGCGGCGCGGACGTACACCTTTGGCGGTCTCGCTCATGCTCGGGACGCCTCCTCTCGGAACAGGGACGACACCACGCGCAGGGCGAAGGTCGCGATGATGATCGAGCCGATGACCACCAGGACACCGGCCGCGGAGGCCAGGCCGTTCTCATGGGCCTGGTAGAAGCTCTGGTAGACGGTGTAGGGGAGGTTCGCCGTGCCCAGGCCGCCCGAGGTGATCGTGAAGACCGCGTCGAAGTTCTGGACTATGTAGATCGAGCCCAGGAGTGCCCCCAGTTCGAGGTAGCGGCGCAGGTGGGGGAGGGTCAGATGGCGGAAGATCTGCCAGTCGTTCGCGCCGTCCACCTTCGCCGCCTCGATCTGCTGCTGGTCGCGGCTCTGCAGTCCCGCCAGCAGGATCAGCATCATGAACGGCGTCCACTGCCAGACCAGTGAGGCCTCCACCGCGAGCAGCGGGGTGTTGGAGATCCAGTCCGGCTGCGGGCCTCCGACGTAGTGCAACAGGCCGTTCAGCAGGCCGTATTCGGGGTTGTAGAGCACGTGCTTCCAGAGCAGGGCCGCCGCCACCGGGACCACCAGGAAGGGGGCGATGAGGAGGGTGCGGACCATGCCCCTGCCGCGGAACCTGCGGTCCAGGAGGAGAGCGAGACCCAGGCCCAGGATCAGGCTGGCCAGGACCACCGCCGCGGTGAGCAGGACCGTCGTCCACACGGAGTGGCGCAGGTCCGCGTCGGTCAGGACCTCCGTGTAGTTGGCGAAGCCCGTGAAGTGGCGGGCCTTCGGGTACAGCGAGTTCCAGTCGAAGAAGGAGATCACCAGCGTGGCCACGAACGGGAGTTGGGTCACGGCGATCATGAAGATCAGGGCGGGGAGGAGTGGGGCTCGGGTCGCCCAGGCGCGCATGCGGTTCGAGGGGCGCTTGTCGGCGCGTACGGATGGTGCGGCGGTGGTCGGGGCTGTCGTCGTCGCGGTCATCGTCCCTCGTACTCCTCGGAGATCTCCTCTGCCAGCTTCTGGGACTTCCTCAGGGCCGACTTGACGGACTGGCGTCCGGCGATGGCCGCGCTGATCTCCTGCGAGACCCTGGTGCCGAGATCCGTGAACTCGGGGATGCCGACGAACTGGATGCCGGGTGCCGGGCGCGGCTGCACTCCGGGGTCGTCGGGGCGTGCGCCCTCGATGGCCTCCTTCGTCGTCTCCTGGAAGGCGGCGGCCTCCTGGCGGTAGGCGGGGTTCTCGTACGTCGACGCGCGCTTGCCCGCCGGGACGTCGGACCAGCCGATCTCGTCGCCGACCAGCTGTTCGTACTGCTTGCTGGACGCCCAGGACACGAACTTCCAGGCGTCGTCGGGGTTTCGGGAGGCCTGCTGGATGCCCCAGGCCCAGGTGTAGAGCCAGCCGGAGGACTCCGTCTTCTCGACGGGGGCCGGCACGTAGCCGATCTTTCCCTTGACGGGGGAGTTCGCCGATTCCAGGGAGCCGGCCGCGGACGTGGCGTCGTACCACATGGCGGCCTTGCCCTGGGTCATGTTGTTGAGGCACTCGGCGAAGCCGGCCTGGGGGGCGCCGGACTCGCCGTGCTCGCGGACCAGGTCGACGTAGAACGTCACCGCCTGCTTCCACTCCGGGGAGTCGAGCCGGGCCTTCCAGTCCTTGTCGAACCAGGTGCCGCCGAAGGTGTTCACCACCGTGGTGAGGGGTGCCATGACCTCGCCCCAACCCGGCAGTCCGCGCAGGCAGATGCCCTTCATGCCAGGCTCGGCGCCGTCGGCCTCGGCCGCCAGGTCGGCGACCTGGGTCCACGTGGGGTGCGGGGGCATGGTGAGGCCCTTCGCCTCGAACACGTCCTTGCGGTACATCAGGAAGGACGACTCGCCGTAGAAGGGCTGGCCGTACAGCTTGTCGTCGTCGCCCGTGAGGGACTGGCGCATCGGTTTGAGGACGTCCTGCTCGTCGTACGCGCCGTCCTTCGCGACGTACGTGTTCATCTCGTGCAGCCAGCCGTTGCGGGCGTAGATCGGGATCTCGTAGTTGGAGAGGGTCGCCACGTCGTACTGGCCCGCCTGGTTGGCGAAGTCCTGGCTGATCTTGTCGCGGACGTCGTTCTCGGGCAGGACGGTGAAGTTGACCTTGATTCCGGTCGCCTTGGTGAAGTGGGCCGCGGTGAGCTTCTGCAACTCGACCATCTGCGGGTTGTTCACCATCAGGACGTTGACGGCGTCGCCGCCGGAACCGGACCCGCCCGCTCCGGCCCAGCAGCCGGAGAGCAGCGGGGCGAGCAGCGTCCCTGCGGCGGCCAGGGCGAGTGCGGCTCGCGGCCTCCGTCGGCTCGGGGTTCGCATGGATCGCTCCTGGAGATATGGGGGCATAACGGGCTCGTGCGGGCGTGGGGGTGCCAGTAAGGGGTGAAAGGGTTGAGGGGTGGGTGAGTTGGGGGGCTCAGACTCGGACGACCTGCGGGCCGCGCAGTGAGTAGCGGTGTGCTTCCGCCGTGGGCAGCAGGGTGCTCGTGACGATCGTGTCCAGGTCGCCGATCTCGGCGAACCGGCAGAAGCTGACCGCCCCGAACTTGGTGTGCACGCCCGCGAACACCGTGCGCCGCGAGGCCCGGATCGCCTGCGCCTTGACCTCGCTGACGGCGGGGTCGGGCGTGGTCAGGCCGTGTTCGCGGGAGATGCCGTTGGCGCCGATGTAGGCCAGGTCCAGGACGAAGCCGGCCAGCATCTTCGTCGTCCAGTGGTCGACCGTCGCGAGGGTGCCGGGGCGTACCCGGCCGCCGAGCAGCAGGACCGAGGTGTTCTCGGCCTCCGCGAGCGCGCCCGCGACGGGCAGGGACGCGGTGACCACGGTCAGCGGCCGGTCCCTGGGGAGTGCCTCGGCGATGAGCTGCGGGGTGAACCCCTCGTCGACGAAGACCGTCTCGGCGTCCCCGAGCAGTTCGGCCGCCGCGGCGGCGATCCGGCGCTTCTCGGGCACATGGCTGGTGGCGCGGAAGGCGAGCGTCGTCTCGAAACCGGCGCTCTCCACGGGATAGGCGCCGCCGTGGGTGCGGCGGACCAGGCCGTGGTCCTCCAGGGCGCGCAGATCGCGCCGTACGGTCTCCTTGGCCACGCCCAGATCGGCGGCGAGCGTGGTCACGTCGACCGAGCCGGTGGCGCGGGCGGCGCGCACGATGTGCCGCTGGCGGTCCTCCGCGGTTCCGGTCATGGGGTCACCCGCTTTCCTGCGCCGTCTGCCCGTTCGGGCCCTCGGGGGAAGTTGTACAGCGGGTGGGGTCCGGTGACGAGGTCTGTTGCGGGGGTGATAGTGACCGCGTGTGCCCGTTCGGGCGGGGTGCGCCTACTGGCTCGGTCGGTGCGGTCGTGTCGCGGCTGCCGGTTCGATGTGGCTGGTCGCGCAGTTCCCCGCGCCCCTGGAAGGGCGCTGCCGCGCCCGTTCGAAGGGCGCGGCAGTGGGGCCTTGTGTGCCCGAACAGGGCGGCGGGCGGCCCGTTCGGTGCCCGCCCGCCTCGGGAGTGCGCTCCGTGTGCTCAGTACGGCCAGATCGGCGGGTCGCTCACGAAGTGGCCGCCCAGGTGGGCGTGGCCCACGTTCTCCGGGTCGAGATCGCCCTGTTCGGCGATCAGCTTCTCGGCGTACGGCTCGGAGTCGTCCTGCGGTGCGTAGCCGAGTGCCCGCGCGGTGCCCAGGTCCCACCACAGGCGTGTGTTGGCGGAGGAGCCGTAGACGACGGTGTGACCGACCTCCTCGGCGGTCAGGGCCGCGTGGAGGAGGCGGGCGCCGTCGGCGGGGCTCATCCACAGCGACAGCATGCGCACGCTGGTCGGCTCGGGGAAGCAGGAGCCGATGCGGACGGAGACGGTCTCCAGGCCGTGCTTGTCCCAGTAGAGCTGGGCCAGGTCCTCGCCGAAGGACTTGGAGAGGCCGTAGAAGGTGTCCGGGCGGTGCGGGGTGTCGACCGGGATCAGGGGGTCGGCGCCCTGAGGGCGGGGGGTGAAGCCCACGGCGTGGTTCGAGGAGGCGAAGACGACGCGTCCCACGCCCTCCTCGCGCGCCGCCTCGTACAGGTTGTACGTGCCCTCGATGTTGGCCTTGAGGATCTTGTCGAAAGAGGACTCCAGCGAGATGCCGGCGAGGTGGACGATCGCGTCGACACCCCGCACGGCCTCGCGCAGCGCCGCCCGGTCGGTGAGGTCCGCGGTGATCGCGTCGGGTTCGCCCTCGATCGGGAGCAGGTCGAACAGGCGCAGTTCGTAGCCGTAGGACGGGAGCAGGTCCCGCATCAGGGTGCCGAGTCCGCCGGCGGCGCCGGTGAGCAGAACGGTGCGGGGAGCGGGCATCCTCGGGTCTCCTTGGGGCTTCCTGGAGGGGTCTCCTTGAGGCGAAGGCCGCATTTGTGTACGGCATTCACATCCATGGACACGCTATGGAGGGGTGACCGGTGTCGTCAAGTGTGACGCAGAGCTGCGGATTCTGTCTCCTGGTTGGCCGTCGGTCGGCTTGACCTGCCCTGTGGTGGGCCCTTAGCGTGAAAGTGTTCAGAAATGTAGACGTTAATCAGAAGCGTGCACGAATGCATGCCCAGGGAGAGCCCGTGACGCCAGCCCCCCTCGCCACCCGACTCACCGTCCCGAGCGGTCCGCTGTTCTTCCCCGTCACCGCGTACGGCCCCGACGGCTCGCTCGACCTCGACGTTTTCCGCACGCATGTACGCCGGGGTGTGGAGGCGGGAGCCGCAGCCGTCTTCGCGTGCTGCGGCACGGGGGAGTTCCACGCGCTGACGCCCGAGGAGTTCCAGGACTGCGTACGGGCGGCGGTGGAGGAGACGGCCGGGCGTGTGCCCGTGGTCGCGGGCGCCGGGTACGGCACCGCGCTCGCCGTGCGCTACGCGCGTCTCGCGGAGGAGGCCGGAGCCGACGGGCTGCTCGCCATGCCGCCCTATCTGGTCGTGGCCGGGCAGGAGGGGCTGCTGCGCCACTATCGGGAGTTGGCCGCCGCCACCGCCCTGCCGGTCATCGTCTACCAGCGCGACAACGCGGTGTTCACGCCCGAGACCGTCGTCGGGCTGGCGCGCACCGAGGGGATCATCGGGCTCAAGGACGGAGTCGGCGACCTGGACCTGATGCAGCGCATCGTGAGCGCCGTACGCACCGAGGTGCCCGGCGACTTCCTGTACTTCAACGGGCTGCCGACCGCGGAACTGACCGGGCTCGCCTACAAGGGCATCGGCGTCACCCTCTACTCGTCGGCCGTCTTCTGCTTCGCACCCGAGATCGCGCTCGCCTTCCACAGGGCACTCAACACCGGCGACGACGAGACCGTGAACCGGCTCGTGGACGGCTTCTACCGGCCGTTCGTCGAACTGCGGGCGCAGGGGCGCGGGTACGCCGTCTCGCTCGTCAAGGCAGGCGTGCGGCACGCCGGGCTCGACGTGGGGGAGGTCCGGCCGCCGCTGCACGAGCCGACCGAGGATCATGTGAAGCAGCTCGTGCGGCTCGTCGAGCGCGGCCACGCACTGCTGGAGGCCGGGTCCGGGCCCGCGGTCGTTGTCGGTTCCGAGTTCGAGGAGCGCGTGTGAAGGCGTCCGCATTCGTCTACCCCTGGGACGTCAACGGCGACCCCGGCGCCGCCCGCCGGATCGCCGCGCTCGGTGTGGAACAGGTGACCCTCGCCTCCGCCTACCACTCCACGCGCGCGTTGACCCCCCGTCACCCGCGCCACCGCATCGTCACCGCGGAGCACGCGGCCGTGCTGTACCCCACGGACCCCTCGGACGAGCGCTGGGCGGGCCGCGCACTGCGCCCCTACGCCGCCGGGGCATGGGCCCCCGGGGACGCGTACGGCGAGGCCGCCGAGGCCCTCGCCGACGCGGGCCTCGACGTGCACACCTGGGTCGTCCTCGCGCACAACTCCCGCCTGGGCGCCGACCATCCGGACACCTCGGTGGTCAACGCCTACGGGGACCGCTATCCGTGGGCGCCCTGCATCGCGCAGCCAGCCACGCGCGCGTACCTCGTCGATCTCGCCGCCGAGGCCGCCGTCCGGCCCGGGGCGAGCGGTACGGAACTGGAGTCCCTCGGCTGGTACGGGCTCACGCATCTGCACGCCCACGACAAGACCGGCGCCATCGGGCTCGGCGACGCCGGCCAGTACCTGATGGCCCTGTGCTTCTGCCCGTCCTGCCGGGCGGGGTACGGCGGTCAGGGCCTGGACCCCGACGAGCTGGCGGCGGCCGTACGTGCCGCGCTGGAGCCGCTCTGGCGGGGCGAGCCCGATCACGGGGGGTGGGCGGCGGTGGAGGAGGCCCTCGGCGAGAAGAAGGCGGCCCTCACACGCGCGTGGCGCGAGGAAACGGCACGAACGCTTCAGGAGGCTGCCGTCGCGGCGGTCCGGGCGGCGGCTCCGGCCGGCTTCCAGGTACTGCTGCACGCCGACCCCGTCTCCTACCACGTGGGCGCCAACCCGGGCGTGGACCCCGCGCACATCCTGTCCGTCGCGGACGGTGTGGTGGTGCCGTGCACGGGCGGAGCGGGTCTGCTGACGCCGTTCGCGGAGGCGGAGCGGGAGGGCGCCGTCCTGGCCGCCAACTTCGTCGTGGTCTCCGGGATGGGCGGCAGGCCCGGCACCCTCGCGGCGGACGCGGAGCGCGCGGCCGGGCTCGGGGCCACCGAACTGCGGCTCTATCACGCCGGGTTGGCGTCGGACGGCGACCTGGACGCGGTACGGGACGCACTGGCCGGGCGCTGAAGGAGCGGGAGCGCGGTCAGCAGCAGGGCGAGGGCACAGCCGACCAGAAGCACCCGGTGGTCGACGAGTTCGACCAGCGCCGCGCCCACGGCCAGCCCGATCGCCGTGGGCGCGAACATCAGGGTGTTGGCGGTCGCCGCGGCACTGCCGAGCAGTTCCTCCGGGGTCTCCCGCTGGACGGCGGTGAGGCCCGCGACCAGGACACACGGCAGGCCCGTCCCGACGGCCACGCCCGAGCCGAGGACCGCGAGGTCCGCCGGGACCGCCCGCAGTGCCATGGCGGCGCCGGTCAGGGCGATCCCGTACGCCGCGAACCGGCGCTCCCCGAGGCGCCGCAGCAGCGGACCCGAGGCCAGGCCGACCGCCACCGAGCCGACGCCCTGGAGGACGTACAGGGGACCGGCGTACGCGGGTGGGTGGCCGAGCCCCTCGATGACGGCGTAGAGGGTGGCGGCGCTCAGGCCCGACAGGAGCATCGTCGTGCCGCCCGCCAGGACGAGCGGGCGCAGCCGGTCGTGCCGCCACAGGAAGGCGGCGCCCTCGGTGGCCCGGGTGCGCGGGCCGGTCGTCGGGGGCGGCGGGGCGCTCTCGCGGCCGCGCAGACAGGCGTACAGGAGCGCGGCGAGGACGAACGTGACGGCGTCCAGGAGGGCCACGGCCGGGCCGCCGAACGCCGCGTAGATGCCCGCACCGGCCAGTGGGGCGATCAGCTTCATGCTCTCGGTCGCCGTCATGCGCAGGCCGTTGAAGTCGCCCAGAAGCGACTTGTCGACCGCCGTGGCGACCAGTGCCGCCTCGGCCGCGTCATGGACGACGCCTGCCGCGCCGTACACCAGCAGGACCACGAAGAGGATCCACACGCGGTCTGCGGAGTCGACCGCGAACAGGGCCGGCAGAAGTGCCGCGAGGGCCAGGTTCGTCCGGATCAGGAGGGTTCTACGGCGGGCGCGGTCGGCGAGCGTGCCCAGCACCGGGCCCGCCAGGCTCGGCGCCCACATCGCGAACAGGCAGAGCGCGGCCAGGCCGTCCGAACCGGTGAGGTCCTTGACCCAGATCCCGGACGCCAGCCACAGCGCCGACGTGCCGAAGCCGGAGACCACGACCCCGGCGAGACAGAGCCCGGCGTCGCGGTCCCTCAGGACACGCAGCACGGACCAATTTCGAGTCGTCATGCCTGGTCATCGTGGGGCTAAGGGGCGGGTGAGGGGATCGGGCAGGTGCCTTAGGAACGCGGACGCGGAGGGACGGGCGATGAGTTTCGCGTACGGCATCGGTCTACCGCCCGGAGTGCCGACCAGCCTTGAGGAGAAGCCGATGACCGACCAGACGACCCTCGACCTCGGACCGCAGGCCAGGACCGTGGCCCGGCTCGCCGAGCGGGTGACCGACCAGCAGCTCGCGGCCGGGACCGCGTGTCCGGCGTACGCCGTGCGCAATCTGCTGGGGCACGTCGCCGGGCTGTCCGTAGCCTTCCGTGACGCCGCGCGCAAGGACCTCGGCGCGACGACGGACACCGGCCCGGACTCCTCCGTGCCGGACATCGCGGCCGACTGGCGCGAGACCCTGCCGAAGGCGCTCGACGAACTCGCCGACGCCTGGCGCGACCCGGCCGCCTGGACCGGCGAGACCCGCGCCGGCGGTGTGACCCTGCCGGGCGCGGTCGCCGCGGCCGTCGCGGCCGACGAACTCGTCGTCCACGGCTGGGACCTGGCCCGCGCCACCGGGCAGGAGTACGAGCCCGATCCGGCCGCGGTGGAGGCGGCGTACGGTTTCCTGGCCGCCGCGGCCGAGCAGAACGGCGGGGACGGAATCTTCGGTCCGGTCGTCCCCGTGCCGGACGACGCGCCGCTGCTGGACCGGGTGATCGGGCTCAGCGGGCGGGATCCGGGGTGGACGGCGGCCTGACCGGGGGCGGGGACGGCCCCTGCCTGCACGGCCTCCGAATCCCCGTACGCCTGCCCGCGCCGCCCCGTACGCTCCCCGCATGCCCCTGAGCCTCACCGTCCTCGGCACCGCCTCTCCGCATCCCGAGCCGGGGCGCCCCTGCTCCGGCTATCTGGTGCGCGGCGGCGGTGCCGAGGTATGGGTGGACGCCGGGCCCGGCACCTTCGCGGAGTTGCAGAGGCACACCGATCCCGCACGGCTCACCGCGATCTGGATCTCCCATCTGCACGCCGACCACAACGCCGATCTGCTCGCCGCCGTGTACGGCTTCGCGTACGGCGGGCTCACCCCGCCCGCGCCGATTCCCGTCTACGCGCCGCGTGAGTGCGCGCGTCGGCTCGCCGGGTTCTTCGGGCAGCCCAACCTCGGCTTCCTGAGCGGAATCCTCGACTTCAGGCCGCTGTACGACGGCCACACCGTCCGGCACTGGAACCTGCGTCTGACGACCCGTGCCGTCTCCCACGGCATGGAGGCGTACGGGCTGCGTGCCGAGTCGCAGGGGAAAGTGCTCGCGTACTCCGGGGACACCGGACCCTGTGACGCGCTCGGTGAACTCGCCCGGGGCGCCGACCTGTTCCTGTGTGAGGCCGACATCGACAGGCATGGTGATGGCGATGGCGAACAGGTGCATCTGACACCGGAGGACGCCGGCGCGTACGCGAAGGGGGCGGCTTCGCTGCTCGTCACCCATGTCGGTCCCACGCTCACTCCCGACGCGGCCACCGACCGTGCCGCCGCCGTCTTCGGCGGGCCCACCGACACCGCGTACGAAGGCACCACGAAGCTCATCTGACCCACGCGGCGGCCCCCGAATCATGCGTCTTCTTTACTTTCTTTGTCGGAAGCGTTGACGAAACACGGCACCCCTCCTACCTTCAAGCCGTCGTACTTCGTACGTCATATATGAGACGCGATATGTGAGATCCGATACGCGAGATCTGATCCGATGGGTCAGGTCCGTCAAGATCCGAGAGGCACGCATGACCTCTGTGCCCACGCCGATCCCGTCCCGCACGCAGTTCGTGCTGGAGGGGATCAAACACCGCATCCTCACCGGGCAGTTGACGCCGGGTCAGGCCCTGGTCGAGACCGAGCTCGCCGCACAGTTCGGGGTGTCGAAGACCCCGGTGCGCGAGGCGCTCAAGACGCTGGCCGGAACCGGGCTCGTCGTGATGAACCAGTACAAGGGCGTCACGGTGCGCATGGTGGACGCGGACATGGCGCGCGAGGTCTACGACGTACGGCTGCTGCTGGAGCCGGAGGCCCTCAAGCGTTCCGTGCGCAGAGGAGCCTCGCTCGACGCCGCACGGGATGCGCTCACCCGGGCCGACGAGGCCACCGACACCGCCGAACGCTCCCTGGCCAACCGGGAGTTCCACCGCTCGCTGTACGTCCGGTGCGGCAATCCGCTGCTCGGCCGGATGCTCGACGAGGTGCGCGACCAGGCCGCCCTGGTCTCCGCCGTCGCCTGGGCCGCCAACCCCTCCTGGGAACGGGAGGCGGACGAGCACCGGGAGATCCTGCGGCTCGCCCTCGACGGTGACTCCGACGGCGCGGCGCGCGCCCTGCACGCCCATATCGAGTCGTTCGTGCAACGGGCCTTCCCCGCCGGGGAGTCCGAGGTCCAGGGAGAGGACGGTCAGTGATGAGCGGCGTGGCGTTCGAGGCCCAACGGGCGGCCCTGGCCGATGTGGTGGCGATCCCGGTGACTCCGTTCGCCGAGGACGGCACCGTCGACCGGCCCGCCCACCGGGCCCTGCTGCGCCGACTGGTCGACGGCGGCATCACCACCCTCACACCGAACGGCAACACGGGTGAGTTCTACACCCTGACCCCCGAAGAGCGGCGCCTCGTCACCGAGTTGACCGTCGACGAGGTCGGCGACCGGTCCGTGATCCTCGTCGGCGTCGGCCACGACGTACCGACCGCCGTGGCAGCCGCCCGGCACGCCCGGGACAGCGGGGCCGCGATGGTGATGGTCCATCAGCCCATCCACCCGTACGTCTCGGAGGGCGGCTGGGTCGACTACCACCGGGCCATCGCCGAGGCCGTGCCCGAACTCGGGGTCGTCCCGTACATCCGCAACGCCACGCTGAGCGGCCTCAGGCTCGCCGAGCTCGCCGATGTCTGCCCGAACGTCATCGGCGTGAAGTACGCCGTCCCCGATGCCGCTCGCTTCGCCGCCTTCGCGCGGGACGCCGGGCTCGAACGCTTCGTGTGGGTGGCCGGGCTCGCCGAGCCCTACGCGCCCTCCTACTTCTCGGCCGGCGCCACCGGCTTCACCTCCGGGCTGGTGAACGTCGCCCCGGCGGTCTCGCTGAACATGATCGAGGCGCTTCGGTCGGGGGACTTCCCGGGCGCCATGAAGGTCTGGGAGCAGATCCGCCGCTTCGAGGAGCTGCGCGGCGCGAACGCCTCCGCGAACAACGTGACCGTCGTCAAGGAGGCCCTCGCCTCACTCGGCCTGTGCCGCCGCGACGTCCGCCCGCCGAGCCGCGCGCTGCCCGAGGACGAGCGTGCCGAGATCGCCGAGATAGCCGCCGGATGGTCGATATGAAGCCCGACCGGGCGCGAAAGGCGCCGGAAGAGCTGAGAAGCCACCAGTGGTACGGCACCGACGGGCTGCGTTCCTTCAGTCACCGGGCCCGTACCCGTCAGCTCGGCTACCTCCCCGAGGAGCACCTCGGCAAGCCCGTCATCGCGATCCTCAACACCTGGTCGGACATCAATCCCTGTCATGTGCACCTCCGTGACCGGGCGCAGGCCGTGAAGCGGGGTGTCTGGCAGGCGGGCGGATTCCCCCTGGAGTTCCCGGTCTCCACACTCAGCGAGACCTTCCAGAAGCCGACCCCCATGCTCTACCGCAACCTCCTCGCCATGGAGACGGAGGAGCTGCTGCGTTCGTACCCGGTCGACGGAGCCGTCCTGATGGGCGGCTGCGACAAGTCCACGCCCGCCCTGCTCATGGGCGCCGCGTCCGTCGATCTGCCCGCGGTCTTCGTGCCCGCCGGGCCCATGCTGCCCGGGCACTGGCGCAACGAGATCCTCGGCTCCGGCACCGACATGTGGAAGTACTGGGACGACAAGCGTGCCGGGCTCATCGGTGACTGCGAGATGACGGAACTGGAGAGTGGGCTCGCCCGTTCCCCCGGGCACTGCATGACCATGGGGACGGCGTCCACGCTCACCGCCGCCGCCGAGGCACTCGGGGTGACCGTGCCGGGGGCGTCCAGCATCCCCGCCGTCGACTCCGGGCACGACCGGATGGCCGCCGCTTCGGGGATCAGGATCGTCGAACTGGTGCACCAGGACCGCAAGTTGAGCGACATCCTCACCGCCGACGCCTTCACCGACGCCGTCACCACCGTCCTCGGCCTCGGCGGCTCCACCAACGCCGTGATCCATCTGATCGCCATGGCGGGCCGGGCCGGCGTCCGGCTCACCCTCGACGACTTCGACCGCATCGCGCGGACCGTTCCGGTGCTGGCCAACGTACGGCCCGGCGGCCAGACGTACCTCATGGAGGACTTCCACTTCGCCGGCGGCCTGCCCGGGTTCCTCTCCCGGATCACCGACCTGCTGCATCTGGACCGGCCGACGGTCTCGTTCGACAGCATGCGCGAGCAGCTCGACGGCGCGCAGGTGCACAACGACGAGGTGATCCGCCCGCGCGACAAGCCGGTCGCGAACGAGGGCGGGGTCGCCGTCCTGCGCGGCAACCTCTGTCCTGACGGTGCGGTCATCAAGCACATCTCCGCCGAGCCGCACCTGCTCAAGCACACCGGTCGCGCGGTTGTCTTCGACGACTACCGGACCATGCAACGCACCATCAACGACCCGGAGTTGGGCATCACCGCCGACACGGTCCTGGTGCTGCGCGGCTCCGGTCCCAAGGGCGGCCCGGGCATGCCCGAGTACGGGATGCTGCCCATCCCCGACCACCTGCTCAAGCAGGGCGTGCGGGACATGGTGCGGATCTCCGACGCCCGGATGAGCGGGACCAGTTACGGCACATGCGTGCTGCACGTGGCACCCGAGTCGCATGTCGGCGGGCCGCTCGCGCTCGTCCGCACCGGCGACACCATCACCCTTGACGTCGAGCAGCGGTCGCTTCGACTCAACGTGGACGACGACGAGTTGGCGCGCAGGCGGGCGGAGTGGACGCCGCCGGCCGAACGGTACGAGCGCGGTTACGGCGCGCTCTACAACGAGCAGATCACGCAGGCCGACACCGGCTGCGACTTCGAGTTCCTGGCCAGGCCGGGCAAGGTGCGCGACCCGTACGCGGGCTGACCGCGGAGCCCGACAGCGCACACCCCTGCACAAGGAGAAAGCGCTTCCCGAACGACGCAGGCACAACGCACGCACGACGTACCGAGAACGGAGAACAGTCATGGCCCAAGCCGCAGTCGTGGCGAAACCGCCCGCGCCTCCCCGGCGGCGGCGTGCCTCCGCGACGCCGCGAAGGCTCCCCTATCTGCTGATCGCACCGGCAGCCCTGCTCATGGTGGGCTTCATCGCCTACCCGGTCATCAGCGTCTTCTACTACAGCCTGCAGAACTTCAACCCCACCAAGCCGTGGCGCAACGGCTTCGCGGGTTTCGACAACTTCACGCACGCCTTCACCGACGACCCCCAGTTCTGGGACACGCTGGTCTTCAGCGGTAAGTGGGTCGTCGTCGAGGTCGGCCTGCAGCTGATGTTCGGTCTGGCGCTCGCGCTGATCGTCAACCAGACCTTCGTGGGGCGGTCGATCGGCCGCGCGCTGGTCTTCTCGCCCTGGGCCGTCTCGGGCGTGCTCACCTCCGCGATCTGGGTACTGCTCTACAACTCCCAGACAGGCATCACCCGTTACCTCGCCGACGCGGGCATCGGAACGTACGGCACCAGCTGGCTGTCGGACACCTCCACCGTGTTCCCGGCGGCGATCGTCGCCGACCTGTGGAGAGGCGTGCCCTTCTTCGCCATCCTCATCCTCGCCGACCTCCAGTCCGTCTCGAAGGACCTGTACGAGGCCGCCGAGGTCGACGGCGCCAGCCGGATCAAGCAGTTCTGGCACATCACACTGCCGCACCTCAAGGACGCCATCGTCCTGTCCACGCTGCTGCGCGCGGTCTGGGAGTTCAACAACGTCGACCTCCTCTACACCCTCACGGGCGGCGGACCGGCCGGCGAGACCACGACACTCCCGCTCTACATCGCCAACACCAGCGTCGACGCCCATAACTTCGGCTACGCGTCGGCCCTCACCACGGTCGCGTTCGTGATCCTGCTCTTCTTCTCGATCGTCTACCTGCGGCTGAGCAAGTTCGGAGGGGAGAACAAGTGATCACCAAGGAAGCCACCGTGATCGTGCCCACGCCCGTGGACGACGTTCCCGAGCCGCCGCGCCCGACCAGGAAGCAGCGACGCGCCTGGGACGAGGCCCCGCGCTGGCAGATCTACCTGCCCCTCGGGATCTACCTCGTCTTCACCCTCATCCCCTTCTACTGGATCCTCCTCTTCGCGCTGCGTCCGGCCGGTTCGACCTCCCTGGTCCCCTGGCCGATGACCTTCGACCACTTCGACAAGGTGTGGACCGAGCGGGCCTTCGGCACGTACTTCGAGAACAGCATCCTCGTCGGCCTCGCCACGCTGGTGATGACGACGCTCGTCGCCCTCGCCGGCGGCTACGCCCTCGCCCGCTTCGACTTCAAGGTCAAGCGCGCCTTCATGCTGGCCCTGCTCTGCTCCCAGTTCGTGCCGGGCGCCCTGCTGTTGGTGCCGCTGTTCCAGATCTTCGCCCAGCTCCAGATGATCAACTCACTGGGCGCGGTCATCATCGCCGAGACGGTCTTCCAGCTCCCGCTGTCGATGATCCTCATCAGCGGCTTCATCAAGAACGTGCCGTACACCCTGGAAGAGGCCGCCTGGGTCGACGGCTGCAACCGCTTCACCGCGTTCCGCATCGTCGTACTGCCGTTGCTGCGGCCCGGGTTGATCGCCGTCGGCTCCTTCGCCTTCGTGCACTCCTGGAACCACTTCCTGTTCGCCCTGATGTTCCTCAGCGACCAGGGCAAGCAGACCATCCCGGTCGGCCTCAACACCCTGATGAGCGCGGACAGCGTCGACCTGGGCGCCCTCGCGGCGGGCGGCATCATCGCCGCCGTACCCGTGGTCATCGTCTTCGCCTTCATCCAGAAGTGGCTGATCACCGGCTTCAGCGCGGGGGCGGTGAAGGGATGAGACGCCTTCTCCAGGTCGCCGCCACCATCGGCCTGTTGGGTGCCGTCCTGAGCACCCCGGCCGGTGCCGATGCCCGTGACATCAGCCGCGACACCCTGCCCGCGAACGACGGCTGGGCCGCCGCCGACGGCGGCACCACCGGCGGCGCGGCGGCGGACGACGCCCACGTGTTCACCGTACGCAGCCGCGCCGAACTCGTCCGCGCCCTCGCCGGCGGCAGCGCCACCCCGAAGATCATCCGGGTCGCGGGGACGATCGACGCCAACACGGACGACGATGGCGCTCACCTGGGCTGCCGCGACTACGCGGACGGCACCGGCTACACCGTGAAGAAGTACCTCGCCGCGTACGACCCCCGCACCTGGGGTTCCACCAGGCCGAGCGGCACGCAGGAGGAGGCCAGGCAGGTCGCGGCGGCCCGGCAGGCCGAGCGGGTCGTGCTGCCCGTCGGGTCCAACACGACCATCGTCGGGCTCGGTTCGGGCGCCGTCCTCAAGGGGGCGAGCCTCCAGGTCAGGAACGCGGACAACGTGATCGTCCGCAACCTCGAACTCCGGGACGCCTACGACTGCTTCCCCGTCTGGCAGCCCAACTCCGGTGGCCTGGGCGACTGGAAGACGGCCTACGACACCATCTGGCTGAACGGCGCCACCCATGTGTGGGTCGACCACGTCACCGCCTCCGACAAGGGCCACCCCGACGCCGACGAGCCCACCTACTTCGCCCGCAACTACCTGCGCCACGACGGCCTGTTGGACATCACCAACGCCTCCGACCTGGTCACCGTCTCCTGGAGCCGGTTCGCCGACCACGACAAGGCGATGCTCATCGGCAGCGGCGACACGGCCACCGGTGACCGCGGGAGACTCCGCGTCACCCTGCACCACAACGAGTTCCGCTCGGTGACCCAGCGCGCCCCGCGCGTCCGCTTCGGACAGGTGCACGTCTACAACAACCGCTACCTGGTCGACCACGGCGACGACTACCGCTACTCCCTCGGCGTCTCCACCGAGTCCGCCGTGTACGCCGAGAACAACGCCTTCACCACCCCGGGGCACGTCGAGGCCTCCGACCTGGTCAAGAGCTGGAACGGCACCGCCCTGCACCAGACCGGCACCCTCTTCAACGGCTTCCCGGTCGATCTTCTGACCATCTACAACGCCTACAACTCGGGCAGCGAGCGCGATCTCACGGCCGACGTCGGCTGGACGCCTACCCTGCACACAAAGATCGACAGCGCCGACACGGCCGACCGAGAGGTGGCACGCGGCGCGGGCGCAGGGAGGCTCACATGAACACGACACGGACGACCACTCGGCTGGTCACCCCGGTTCCGGTAGTTCTCGCGGGAGCACGCGGGCACGGGCACTGGCACCTGGCGAACATCCGCCGGCTCCAGGACAAGGGGCTCGTACGCCTGGCAGGCGTCTGCGAGCTGACCCCGCTGACCGACGAGGAGCTGGAGGGCCTCGGCACGCCCGAGCAGTCCGCCGACTTCGGCGCGCTCCTCGACTCCACGGGCGCCGCCATCGCCGTGATCTGCACGCCGATCCCCACCCACACCGACCTCGCGCTGATCGCCGCCGCCAAGGGCGTGCACCTGCTGCTGGAGAAGCCGCCGGCGCCCTCGTACGCGGAGTTCCGCCGGATGGCCGACGGGGTCGCGGCGGCCGGGGTCGCCTGCCAGATCGGGTTCCAGTCGCTGGGCTCGCACGCCCTGCCCGCGATCCGGGAACTGGTCTCCGAGGGCGCCATCGGCACGGTGACCGGCGTCGGCGGGGCGGGCGCGTGGGCGCGCGACGAGGCGTACTACCGGCGTGCGCCCTGGGCGGGCAAGCGCAGGCTGAACGGCGTGGACGTCATCGACGGCGCTCTCACCAACCCGCTCGCGCACGCCGTCGCCACCGGACTCGCCCTCGCCGGCAGCACCCGCGCCGAGGACGTCACCGGTATCGAGACCGAGCTGTTGCGCGCCAACGACATCGAGTCCGACGACACCTCGTGCGTCCGCGTCTCCACCACGAACGGCGTCCCGGTCACCGTCGCCGCCACCCTGTGCGCCGAGCACCCGGACGACCCGTACGTCCTCGTGCACGGCACCAGCGGCCGGATCACCTTCTGGTACAAGCAGGACCGGGTCCTCCTCCAGCGCTCCGGACACGGCCCGGAGGAGTACGAGTACGACCGCACCGACCTGCTGGAGAACCTCGTCGACCATCTCACCGAGGGTGCCGAACTGCTGGTGGTGCCCGATGTGACCGGTGCGTTCATGCGGGTCGTGGAGGCGATCCGTCAGGCTCCCGACCCGGCCGAACTCCCCTCGGACGCGTGGGAGTTCGCGCCCGGCGAGGATCGCCGCCGAGTGGTCCCCGGTATCGACGGCCTTGTCGCCGCGGCCGCCGACACCCTCTCCCTCTACTCCGAGCTGGGCGCCTCCTGGGCGCTCCCGAAAGAGGTGAGCACCTGATGAACCAGATGCCCAACGAGTCGCTCGTCCTGCGGGTCGCGGGCCGCCCGGTCGGCCGCTACACCGGCCGGCCGGAGCTGCCGCTCCGCCACGCGCCCCGCCCGTATCTGCACCCCGTCACCACCCTGGCCGGCACCGCTGTCACCGAGCTCAGCCCCGCCGACCACACCCACCACCTCGGCGTCGGTGTCGCCATACCCGACGTCGAGGGGAACAACTTCTGGGGCGGGCGCACCTACGTACGGGACCAGGGGCCGACCGAGCTGGACAACCACGGTGCCCAGCGGCACACCGCCTACCAGCTCCGCGACCCCGACGGCTTCGTCGAGGAACTGCGCTGGATGGTCGGCGGCGGCGAGCTGCTGCGCGAGCGCCGAACGGTCGCCGCCACCGAACTCACCGGCTCCGCCTGGGCGTTGGACTTCACCTTCTCCCTCACCAATATCACCACCGGCCCCCTCTCCATCGGCAGCCCGGCCACCAACGGCCGCCCCGGCGCGGCCTACGGCGGCTTCTTCTGGCGGGCGCGCAAGGAGGCCGGCACTCCCGACGTCTTCACGGCCGCCACCGAGGGCGAGTCGTCGGTCCACGGCACCCGCGCCGACTGGCTAGCGCTGGCGGGTACCAACTGGACGCTCGTCTTCGCCGGCGCCACCGAACAGACGCGCCGTGACCCGTGGTTCGTCCGGGCCGAGGAGTACCCGGGGGTCGGCTCGTCGCTCGCCTTCGACGAGCGGCTGCCGATCGGTGCGGGCGAGACCGTCGTACGCCGGATCGTCACGGTCGTCGCCGACGGGCGCCTCGACCGGGGCGAGGCCGCGGCTCTCGTACGGAAGGCGGTGAGCCCGTGATCACCGGTGCCGATCTCGGCGACGGGACCTATCGCAACCCGGTCCTGAACGCCGACTGGTCCGACCCGGACGTCGTCCGTGTCGGCGACGACTTCTACCTCACCGCGTCCAGCTTCGGCCGGGCTCCCGGTCTGCCGCTCCTGCACTCCCGTGACCTCGTCAACTGGACCCTCGTCGGCCATGCCCTCGAACGCCTGCAACCGGCAGGCGAGTTCAGGGTCCCGCGGCACGACTGCGGTGTCTGGGCACCTTCGCTCCGGCACCACGACGACCGGTTCTGGATCTTCTGGGGCGACCCCGACCACGGCATCTTCCAGATCAACGCCCCGGCGATACGCGGCCCTTGGACCAGCCCGCACCTGGTCAAGGAGGGCAAGGGACTCATCGACGCGTGTCCGCTGTGGGACGAGGAGACCGGCGAGGCGTATCTCGTGCACGCCTGGGCCAAGTCCCGTTCGGGCATCAAGAACCGGCTCACCGGCCACCGAATGCACCCCGAGGGCACGGGACTTCTGGACGAGGGCAAGGTGATCGTCGACGGCGACCGCATCCCCGGCTGGTTCACCCTTGAGGGCCCGAAGCTCTACCGGCACGACGGCTGGTTCTGGATCCTGGCACCCGCCGGGGGAGTGGAGACCGGCTGGCAGGGCGCCCTCCGCTCCCGTGACTTCTTCGGCCCGTACGAGGAGCGGATCGTCCTGGAGCAGGGGGACACCGACGTCAACGGCCCCCACCAGGGCGGCTGGGTCCGCACGTCGGCCGGCGAGGACTGGTTCCTCCACTTCCAGCAGCGCGGCCCGTACGGCCGTGTCGTGCACCTCCAGCCGATGAGCTGGGGCGAGGAAGGCGCGGACGGCTGGCCCGTCGTGGGCGATGCCGGCGCCCCCGTCGCCGTACACCGCAAGCCCGATCTGCCGGTGCAGCCGCCCGCCTCGCCCGCCACCGACGACGACTTCCCCGGCGGACGGTACGGCCGGCAGTGGCAGTGGACGGCCAACCCGCAGGACGGCTGGGCCACCCAGCACTCGGGCGACGGGCTACGGCTGACCTGTGTACGTAGTGCCGACGCTCATGACCTGCGCAAACTCCCGAGCATCCTCACCCAGCGGCTGCCCGGCGCCGAATGCGTGGTCGAGGTGGAGCTGAGGCTCGACAGCGAGGAGCCGGGCGCCCGGGCCGGGCTCGCCGTGCTGGGCGACTCCTTCGGCTGGATCGGCCTGGAGCGTGCGGACGACGGGACGGTTCGGCTCGTCCACCGGTTCGCGGAGTCCGTCGCCAAGGGGGAGCGGGACGCCGGTCATCCGCGGGTGGCCCCCGAGGGGCGGGTCCGGCTGCGGATCGGGATCGGGGCGGGGGCGCGCTGCCGGTTCGCCTACGACCTCGGTGCCGGGGACGGCTGGGAGCCGTCCGGGCCGGTGTTCGCGGCCACCCCCTGGCGCTGGGTCGGCGCCTTGCTCGGCCTCTTCGCACTCGCGCCCGTCGGCGGGGGACACGCCGGCGCGGCCACGTTCACGCAGTTCAGAGTCGTATCTCCATAACTGACCTTATTCGTATGCCTGTTGGGAGCCGCAATGACGCACTTCCCTAGCAAGCGCTTACCGGGCGCCGGTGGCCCGGTCGCCGCCGGCAGAACCCTGGCGACCGTGGTGGCTCTGGTGGCCGCTCTGGCCCTCGGTGCGGCCGGTGAAGCGACGGCAGTCACCTCCGTGACGGCCGCTTCCTCCACGGCCGAGGGCACCGCGACGGCGGCCCCCCGTTGGACCGACCGGGCCCACGGTTTCGCCTCCCTGGCCGGTGGTACCTCCGGCGGTGCGGGCGGGAAGGTCGTCACGGTCACCGACCAGGCCTCGCTGGTCAGGTACGCGGCGGCCGAGGAGCCGTACGTCATCCGGGTCGCGGGCTCGATCGCCGTGGCGCCCTTCGGATCGGACGTCGTCGTCACCTCGAACAAGACGATCATCGGCGTCGGAGACACCGGTGAGATCGTCCACGGCGAGCTGCACCTCAACCCCGGCACCAGCAACGTCGTCATCCGCAATCTGACGATCCGCGACTCGTACGTCGAGGGCGACTGGGACGGCAAGACGACCGACTTCGACGCCATCCAGATGGACACCGTCGACCACGTCTGGATCGACCACAACCGCTTCACGCACATGGGCGACGGGCTGCTCGACATCCGCAAGGACAGCCAGTACATCACCGTCTCCAACAACCAGTTCGCCAACCACAACAAGGCGTTCGGGATCGGCTGGACGCCCAACGTGCTCACCCAGATCACCATCGACCACAACTGGTTCACCGGCACGAAGCAGCGCAACCCTTCCGCCGACAACTGCGCCTACGCGCACCTCTACAACAACTACGTCTCGGCACAGGTCTCGGACGGCGATCCCGTCTGGACGTACGGGAACTGGTCGCGCGGCAGAACGAAGATGGTCATCGAGAACAGCTACTACGACGGCGTCCAGCACCCCTACCAGGCCGACGCCACCGCCGAGTTGGTGCAGCGCGGGTCGATCCTGAGGAACGTCAGCGGACGGCAGGACGCATGGGGCAGCGCCTTCGACCCCCGTGACTTCTACGCCTACCGGCTGGACCGGGCCGCCGCCGTACCCGCGCTGGTCAAGCGCTTCTCCGGGCCGCAGCAGCGGATCGGCGCCGCGGTGACGCTCCATGTCCCCGCCGACTACCCGACCGTCCAGGCCGCCGTCGACGCCGTGCCCACCGGTAACGCCAGTCGGGTGACCATCGCCGTCGCGCCGGGAACGTACCGCGAGAAGGTCTTCATCCCGGCCGGCAAGTCGAACATCCTGCTCCAGGGGACCGGCCGGAACCGCTCCGACACCGTCATCGTCTTCAACACACCCGCCGAGTACGGCGGTTCGACGGGAAGCGCCACCGTCCGCATCGCCGCGAGCGACGTCACCGCCCGCAACCTCACCTTCAGCAACGACTTCGACGAGGCCGCGGTCGAGCTGAAGGGTGAGCAGGCGCTCGCGATGAAGACGACCGGCGACCGCATCGTCTTCGAGAACACCGCCTTCCTCGGCAACCAGGACACCCTGATGACCGACAGCCCCAAGCTGGACGTGATCAGCCGGGTCTACGTCCGCGACTCGTACATCGAGGGCGACGTCGACTTCATCTACGGGCGCGCCACGACCGTCATCGAGCGGTCGGTGATCCGCGCACTGAGCCGCGGTTCCACCACCAACAACGGCTACATCACGGCCGCTTCGACCTGGACGGGCAATCCGTACGGCTTCCTGATCACCCGCTCCAAGGTGGTCAGCGACGCGCCCGCCGGCTCCTTCCACCTCGGCCGGCCCTGGCACCCGGGCGGCGAGCCCAACGCCGTGGCCCAGGTCCTGTTCCGGAACACCGAGTTGCCCGCCGCGGTCAAGGCCTCGCCGTGGACCGACATGAGCGGCTTCTCGTGGAAGGACGCCCGCTTCACCGAGTACCGGACCTACGGTCCCGGTGCCCAAGTGACCGCCGACCGGCCCCAGATGAGCGAGGCCGACGCGATCACGCACACCGTGGCCGACTACCTGAACGGTACGGATGGCTGGGCCCCCTACGCCCGCCGCTGACCCCCCACAACTTCATAGTTCCGATTGATCCAGAAGAGAGAGTGCCGACCAATGAAGATCAGCATCCGCAGAAGCAGGCGCGCGGCCATCGCCGTGGCCCTGGGATCCGTGCTCGCCCTGACCGCCACCGCCTGCGGTGACGACGGCAGCGGAGCGGGCGGGGACAAGGGCAACGAGGGCTCGGGCAAGGGCCAGATCACCTTCTGGGACAACAACGGCGGTGTGCGTACCGACGTCTGGAAGGAGATCATCGCCGACTTCGAGAAGGCCAACCCCGACATCAAGGTCAAGTACGTCGGGATACCGTCCGACAGCATCCAGTCCAAGTACGACACCGCGATCCAGGGCGGCGGCCTGCCCGACGTCGGCGGGGTCGGCGCGGCCATGCTCGCCGGCGTCGCCGCTCAGAACGCCCTGGAGCCCCTGGACGCCCGGCTCAAGGGCAGTTCGCTGAACGGCAAGCTGACCCCGGGCATGATCGACAGCGTGCGCAGCGCGGGCGGCGGCGACGAACTGTTCACCATTCCGACCTCCGCGAACAACGGCACGCTCTGGTACCGCACCGACCTGTTCGAGGCGGCGAAGCTGGACCCGCCGACGACCTGGTCGAAGTTCTACGCCGCCGCCGACAAGCTCACCGACGCGAGCAAGAACAAGTTCGGGTACACCATTCGCGGCGGTGAGGGGTCCATCGCCCAGGCGCTGGACGCGATGTACGGGCAGTCCGGCATCACGTCGTTCTGGAAGGACACGAAGACCACCGTCAACGACCCGAAGAACGTCGAGGCGCTGGAGAAGTACACGGCGCTGTTCAAGAAGGACACGCCGTCCGCCGACGTCAACAACGACTTCAAGAAGATGGTCGCCCAGTGGGACAGCGGCGACATCGGCATGCTGAGCCACAACCTCGGCTCCTACCAGGACCACCTGAAGGCGCTGAAGGGCAAGTTCCGGGGAATTCCGAACCCGACGCAGGACGACGGAACGCGGGTTCAGGTCTCCAACCCCGTTGACGGGCTCGGCCTGTTCAAGTCCAGCAAGAACAAGACGGCCTCGTGGAAGTTCATCGAGTTCGCCGTCTCGCACGCGTCCAACAGCAAGTGGAACGAGTCCGCCGGCGCCATTCCGTCCAACACGGAGGCGGCGAAGGACGCGTGGATCCAGTCGGCGGAGGCGACGAAGCTGGCGGCCGAGTCGCTGAACAGCGGCACGATCAAGATCGTCCAGCTGCCGTACTACCTGCCCGACTGGAACACGATCTCGAAGGCGGACAACGAGCCGAACTTCCAGAAGGTGCTGCTGAAGAAGATGAGTGCGAAGGAATTCCTGGACACGCTGGCCGAGCAGCTCAATGCTGCGCAGGCCGAGTGGAATGAGCAGATGGGTTAGGTCGCTTTCCGGCCGCGGGTCCGCCGTGGCCTGTCGCGCAGTTCCCCGCGCCCCTAAAAACAGGGGCGCGGGTGCCCGACTCCTCTCGAAAGGCACAACGTCGTGTCTCTTAGCCGTAGGCAAATGACCGTGGCTGCTCTTGGCGCTGTTCCTCTTGTCGCCGCGTCCTCCGGGAGCGCCTCGGCGTATTCCGGTCGCCGTTGCCGCACTCTCTATATCGCCGGTGATTCCACCGCCGCCCAGAAATACGCTGACGCCGCTCCGGAGACCGGGTGGGGAATGGCACTTCCCTTCTTTCTTCGGAAGGATCTGGTTGTCGCCAATCACGCGGTGAACGGGCGTAGTTCCAAGAGCTTCTTCGACGAAGGGCGCCTTGACGTCATTCTCGATGTCATCGCCCCGGGTGACTTCATGATCATCCAGTTCGGGCACAACGACGAGAAGAGCGCCGACCCCGTCCGTTACACCGAGCCCTGGACCACGTACCAGGACCATCTGCGGCTGTACATCGACGGGGCGCGGGCCCGGGGTGCCCGGCCGGTGCTCGCCACCTCCGTCGAGCGGAGAAAGTTCGACGCGAGCGGCAACGCGGTGCCGACCCACGGCGACTACCCGGCGGCGATGCGTGCGCTCGCCGAGGAGGAGCACGTGGCGCTGCTCGACATCCAGGCCCTGTCGATCGCGCTCTGGCAGGAGTTGGGGGTCGAGGAGACGAAGAAGTACTTCAACTGGACAGCGACCGAGCAGGACAACACGCACTTCAACCCGCCGGGAGCCATCGCCGTGGCCAGGCTCGTCGCCGCCGGGCTGGTGCAACGCCGGGTGCTGGCGCGCCGGGACGTGCGCCGCCTCGACGACGTGATCCCGGAGTCCTGGATCACCTGGCCGTCGGCCACCGCGTAGCCGCTTCCCCCAAGTCCCCCAGCCTGTTCCTCCAGAAGGAGAGCCGCACCATGAACGCTCGCGCATGTCATGATCATGTCACCATGAAGGCCGCCGCCCTGCTCGGCTGCACCGCCCTCGTCCTCACCCTCACCGGCCCCGTCGCCCAGGCCGCCGCTCCGGCCCGCGACCTCGGCCGGCAGACCCTCGCCGCCGGTGACGGCTGGGGGTCCGACGCGGGTGGCACGACCGGCGGTTCGGCCGCCACCGCCGACCACGTCTACACCGTCACCACCTGGGCGCAGTTCAAGGCCGCGCTGCAGGACGGCGGCAGCGCACCCAAGATCATCAAGGTCAAGGGCATGATCGACGCGGTGTCCGAGGGCTGTGAGGCCTTCGTCGCCGGGGGATACGACCTCCAGCAGTACCTCAAGGACTACGACCCGGCGGTCTGGGGCAACGACAAGGTCGCCAGCGGTCCGCAGGAGGACGCGCGGGTCGCGTCCGCCGCCAACCAGGACACGGAGATCAAGGCCAACATCCCGAGCAACACCACCATCGTCGGCGTCGGCAAGAACTCCGGCATCCTCGGCGGCAGCCTCCAGATCAAGGCCGTCTCGAACGTCATCCTGCGCAACCTCACCATCGAGGCGCCCCTCGACTGCTTCCCGAAGTGGGACCCGACCGACGACAACAACACCGGCAACTGGAACTCCGAGTACGACGCCGTGGTCGTGTACGGCACCGACCACGTATGGATCGACCACAACACGCTCACCGACGGCCGCTACCCCGACAGCGAGCGGCCGAGCTACTTCGGCAAGGTCTTCCAGCAGCACGACGGGCTCACCGACATCGTGCGCGGCGCCAACTACGTCACCATGTCCTGGAACTCCTTCAAGGACCACGACAAGAACATGCTGATCGGGAACAGCGACAGCACCGCCACCACGGACGCGGGCAAGCTCAAGGTCACCATGCACCACAACCGGTTCGACGGGATCCTGCAGCGCTCTCCGCGCGTGCGCTTCGGACAGGTCGACGTCTACAACAACAGCTACGTGGTGACCGAGGCGCAGAAGTCCGACTACTACATCTTCGGTGTCGGCATCTCCTCGCAGCTGTACGCCAGCGACAACGCCATCTCGCTGCCGGCCGGCGCCAGTGTCGGCAAGGTGCTGAAGAAGTGGAAGGAGTCGCCGCTCACCGCCGAGAACAACTACGTCAACGGCAGGCTGACCGACCTGATCGCCGTCCACAACGCCGAGATCCCCGCCGAGACACTCCAGTCGGGCGCCGGCTGGACGCCCACCCTCCGCACGAAGGTCGACTCCCCGCGTTCGGTGCCGTCCATCGTCAACCGCGGTGCGGGCGCCGGCAAGGTCTGCTGATCATGGCTGCCCCCCAACTCCCTTTGAGTAGACGTTCGTTCGTCGTCGCGAGCACCGGGGCCGCACTGGCCCTGGGGCTCGCGGCCCCCGCCCGCGCGACCGGCCGGACCCGCTTCGGCCGCTACGGCTCCCCGTCCCGTCGGCTGACCGAGCAGACCCTGTACGTCGACGCGGCCGGCACCGGCGACTTCACCTCCGTCCAGGCCGCGGTGACCGCCGTGAGCGGCACCGGATTCACGCTGGTCGTCGCACCGGGCGTCTACCGCGAGACCGTCGCCGTCACGGCCACCCGTACGGAACTGACCCTGATCGGCGCCTCGGAGAACCCCCGCGACGTCGTCATCGTCCACGACAACGCGGCCGGCACCCCGAAGCCCGGCGGCGGCACCTACGGCACCACCGGCTCCGCCACCACTCTCGTGCAGGCCGCCGGTTTCACGGCCCGCTGGATCACCTTCGCCAACGACTGGCTGCGCGCCGACCACCCGGACATCGCGGGGACCCAGGCCGTCGCCATCAAGGTGCAGGGCGACCGCTCGGCCTTCCACCACTGCCGGTTCCTCGGCCACCAGGACACCCTGTACGCCGACTCGATGAGCCGTGAGGCGTACGCCCGGCAGTACTTCGCGCACTGCTACGTCGAAGGGGACGTCGACTTCGTCTTCGGCCGGGCCACCGCCGTGTACGAGCGCTGCCACTTCCGCACCCTCGACCGCACCGACCTCGCCGGGACCCCCTACGGCTTCGTCCTGGCGCCCTCCACCGTGGGCACCAATCCGCGGGGCTACCTGGTCACCGACAGCCGTGTCACCAGCGAAGCCCCGGCCGCCGCCTACAAGTTGGCCCGTCCATGGGTGCCCAGCTCCGACACCACCGCCCGCCCGATGCTCACCGTCCGGGACACCCACCTCGGCCCCGGCATCGACGCGGTCGCGCCCTACACCAACATGTCGGACACCTATCCGTGGCAGAGCCAGCGGTTCGCCGAGTACCGGAACACGGGCCCGGGAGCCAGGATCCTCGTTGCCGAGAACCGCCCCCAACTCACGGCCACCGAAGCCGAGTCGGCGACCCGCGAGGCCTACCTCGGCGACTGGACACCGTGGCGCGGACGGTGGTGCTGAGATGCGCCGACGCACCCTGCTCACCGGGTTCGCCGGCGGCCTGATCGCCGCCGGCGCGGTTCCGGCGTTCGCTTCCGCCGACCGCCGGGTCCTGCACGTCCGTCCCGGCGGTTCCGTCCAGGCAGCCGTGGACGCGGTGGTCGCGACGGGCGGCACCGGCCGGACGATCGTCGTGCACCCGGGGACGTACCGCGAAGTCGTCGACATCCCCGCCCAGGCAGCCGAGTTGACGATCCGCGGCGCCACCCGCGACCCGCGCGAGACCGTCATCGTGTACGACAATGCCAACGGCACGCAGAAACCCGACGGTTCGGGCACCTACGGCACCGCCGGCTCCGCCACCTTCACCTCGGCGGCGCCCGGCCTGACCGTACGCGACCTGACCCTCGCCAACGACTGGCTGCGCGCCGACCACCCCGAGATCACGGGGACGCAGGCCGTGGCGGCCTATGTCACGGGTGACCGTTCGCAGTTCAAGCGTGTCAGGTTCCTCGCCCACCAGGACACCCTGTTCGCGGACACGACGGCGCTGAGCGCCTTCGACCGGCACTACTACCGCGACTGCTACATCGAGGGAGACGTCGACTTCGTCTTCGGACGGGCACGGGCCGTCTTCGAACGCTGCCACTTCCACACCCTCGACCGGGATGTCGCCTTCAAGCCCGAGGGCATGGTCTTCGCACCCGCCACGGCCCGTGCCAACCCGTACGGCTTCCTGGCCGTGCGCGGACTGGTGACCTCGGGCGCGGAGGACGGCGCGTACAAGATCGCCCGTCCCTGGGTGCCCTCGTACGAGACAACCGCCTGGCCCTCGTTGGTCGTCCGGGACACCTGGCTCGGCCCGGGCATCGACGCCGTCACCCCGTACACCAACATGCGTGACGCCTATCCGTGGCAGACCATGCGCTTTTGCGAGTACGGCAACTCCGGTCCCGGCGCGGCGATCCCGGTACCGGAGAACCGGCCGCAGCTCACCGCGGCGGAGGCCGGCGAGCACACGCGGCGGACGTATCTCGGCGACTGGTGCCCGTATGAACGGCAGTGATCCGGCGGTGGGGCGGCGGGCGTTCGTCGTGGGGGCGGGGGCGGCGTTGATCAACGGGGCCGCCGCCCAACCCGGCCACGCGGCAACGGACTTCGGCACGGCCGTCGTCGACGGGCCCCTGCCAGGTTTCCATCCGGTGCTCAAGGACGAGCTGGACTTCCCGCTCGCCTGGGGCCGGTCCGGTGTCCGGGACTTCCGGTCCTGGCGTCGGATCGCCCGCGCCAAGGTGGAGGAAACGCTCCTCGTCGAGCCGGACGGCGACGAGACCCCGTACCGACCGGAGTTCAGTGAAAGCGCCGAAACCCCCACCTACACAAGGGAGTTGGTGACCCTCGCCCTCACCCGGTACGAACCCGTGCGCGGTGCGCTGCTCACCCCGCACGGCCCCGGCCCCTTCCCCGCCGTACTGCTGCTCCACGACCACGGGGCGAGGTTCGACATCGGGAAGGAGAAACTCGTCCGGCCCTGGTACGACGACACCCGGCTCGCCTCCGCGCAGGCCTGGGCCGACCGGTACTTCAGCGGACGGTTCGTCGGCGACGAGCTGGCCCGGCGCGGTTACGTCGTGCTGGCCCTCGACGCGCTCGGCTGGGCCGACCGCGGCCCGATCGCCTACGACCAGCAGCAGGCCCTCGCCAGCAACCTGTACAACCTCGGTTCGTCCCTCGCCGGACTCATGGCCCGCGAGGACGTACGCGCCGCCCGCTTCCTCGCCGGGCTCGACCGAGTGGACCGGCGCCGGGTCGCGGCTGTCGGGTTCTCCATGGGCGCCTACCGCGCCTGGCAGACCGCCGCGCTCAGCGACGACATCGCCGCCGCGGTCAGTGTCTGCTGGATGACCGGGCTGAAGGAAATGATGGTCCCCGGCAACAACACCCTGCGCGGCCAGTCCAGTTACTACATGCTCCACCCCGGGCTGGCCCGCCATCTCGACTTCCCCGACGTGGCGAGCATCGCCGCACCCAGGCCGATGCTGTTCTTCCACGGCGCCCAGGATCCGCTGTTCCCGGCGGAGGGCGTACGCGTGGCCCACGAGAAGCTGCGCGCCGTCTGGCGCTCACGCCGCGCCGGGGAGCGGCTGCACACCAGGATCTGGCCCGACCTCGGCCATGTGTTCACCGCACCCATGCAGGACGACGTCTTCTCATGGCTGGACACCGTCCTGTAACCCCCCCGATGCCCGCCCCCGACCGCTTTCCCAACCCCCCACCGCCTCCCCACACCCGTCCCCGTTACGACGAAAGGACCCGCACGTCATGCGTCGTATTACTCGTGTCAACAACACCCTGACCGCTCTCGCGGTAGCCACCGCCGGTGCAGGCCTCGCGGTACTCCCCACCCCCGCCCAGGCCGCGACCGTGGTCGTCTCCACCTCCGCCCAGCTGAGCAGCGCGCTGTCCAGCGCCACCGCCGGCACCGTCATCCAGGTGCGCGCCGGAACGTACTACCCGACGGCCACCCTCCAGTCGACGGCCAACGGCACGTCCGCCAGCCGTATCTACCTCCAGCCTTACGGCTCGGAGACGGTCAAGATCGACGGGTCGAACCTGCCCGACGGTGACTGGATCTTCAAGCTGACCGCCGACTACTGGACCGTCTCCAACATCACCTTCCAGAACTCGCCGGACAGCGCGGTCGTCTGCCAGTCCTGCGCCTCGACGGTGTGGAGCAACATCAAGACCATCAACGGCGGCGACTCCGGCTTCACGCTCACCGGCGACAACACCACCAACAACACGGTCAAGAACCTCGACTCGTACGGCCACTACGACCCCGCCAACCACGGCGAGAACGCCGACGGGATCGCCGTGAAGTTCGGCTCCGGCACCGGCAACCTCATCACCGGCGCCCGCCTCTACAACAACTCGGACGACGGGCTGGACTTCTGGTCCTTCTCCTCGCCGGTCACCGTCGAGCACACCTGGTCGATGGGCAACGGCAAGAACCGCTGGTCCGACTCGGCGTTCGCGGGCGACGGCAACGGCTACAAGCTGGGCGGCGACGGCGAGACCGTGGCCCATGTCATCAACAACTCGGCCGCCTGGGACAACGCGGGCAACGGCTTCACCGAGAACAGCAACAAGGGCGCCATCGTCATCAACCGCACCACCGCCTACGCCAACGCCAAGTGGGGCTACTACTTCGCCACCGGAGCAGCCAGGCTCGGTAAGAACCTGGCCGTCAGCAACAGCTCCGGGTCGGTGAGCAAGGGCTCGTCGGTCGTCTCGTCCGGCAACAACTGGGACTCGGGGATCTCGACCCCGTCCTTCGTGTCCACGAACGCGTCGACCACGTTCAACTCCCGTGCCTCGGACGGGACGTTGCCCGCGACCACGTTCCTTACGACGGGCAGCAGCACGATCGGGTCGACGATGAACTGACCGCCCGCCGGGAGAACCGCGCGATGAACCGAGGGGTGCGGTGCCGTCACCGCACCCCTCGCTGCTCAATGGCCGGTTTCCGACCTCTATGGACTTGATATAGATCAGGCAAAAGGTCTGGCAACCAGCAGGGTGACGCGCGTAGAAACCTGTCATGCATAAGCCACCCCGTTTCGCGACGATCGCCGTCGCCTGTGCCGTCGCCGGTGTCGCCCTGTACGGCACCGGCGCGGCCACCGCCGGCCAGTCCACGGCCAACTCCACCCACGAGCCCCACAACATCGGGCTCCTGGTCCAGGAGATCGACACCTACTACGGCACCACTGCCGACAGCGCCGGCGTGTACCAGGCCTCCGCCACCAGCCCGTACGCCAAGGATCTGGCGCGTATCGAGGCCGGGGCGAAGAAGGACATCGACAAGGCGGCGCGCAAGGCGCTGCACAAGGGCAAGAAGCCCGCTGTCGTCTTCGACATCGACGACACGCTGCTGCTCTCCCTCGACTACGAGAAGAAGACCAACTACACCTACAACTCGGCCACTTGGGCCGAGTACGTGGCGAAGGCCGACCGTCCGGCCGTCTTCGGCACGCCCGAACTGGTCGCTTACGCCAAGGCCAAGGGCGTCGAGGTGTTCTACAACTCCGGGTTGAAGGAGTCGCAGCGCGCCGCGGCCGTCGCGAACCTGAGGAAGGTCGGCGCCGACATCAACCTCGACGCCGCCCACATGTTCCTCAAGGACGCGGCCAACCCGCCCGCCTACCTGAGCGCCTGTGCCACCGCCGCCGCCTGGACCTGCACGACCGTGCAGTACAAGTCCGGCACCCGCAAGCACATCGAGAACGACCTCGGGTACGAGGTCATCGCCAACTTCGGCGACCAGTACTCGGACCTCGACGGCGGCTACGCCGACAAGACGTACAAGTTCCCGAACCCGACGTACTTCGTGAGCTGAGCCGTCACCGGTTTCGTACGGGCCTGATCGACTCCAGGGTCGGTACGACCGGCAGGATCGTCCCGTCGGACGCGAACCGCATCCGGTCGATGGTGGTCTCCCGGTGCATGCCGTCACCGCCCGCCTTCCCGGGGCCGTTCAGGGCGAACCGGTGGTACACCATGTACCAGTCGTCGGTGCCGGGCACGTTCACCACCGAGTGGTGGCCGGTGGCCCTGATGCCGTACTCGGGACGCTTGGACAGGATCGTCCCCCGCTTGGTCCACGGGCCGAGCGGGGACGGTCCGGTCGCGTAGGCGACGTGGTAGTCCTCGCTGCGGGTGTCGTCCTCGGACCACATGAAGTAGTACGTCCCCTGCCGCTTCACCACGAAGGAACCCTCCCGGAAGTTGTCCGGGGTGATGTCCTGCACCTTCGCCGCGTCGAACGACACCATGTCGTCGTTCAGCGGCACGACGTAACCGTGCCCGTTGCCCCAGTAGAGGTACGCCTGACCGTCGTCGTCCGTGAAGACGGCCGGGTCGATCATCTGGCCGCTCAACTGCCCTTTCGCCACCAGGGGTTTGCCGAGTGCGTCCTTGAACGGGCCTGCCGGGGAGTCGGCCACCGCCACCCCGATCGCCTGCTCTGCGCAGAAGTAGAAGTAGTACTTGCCGTTCCTCTCGGCGATCGCCGGAGCCCAGGCGTTCTTGTCCGCCCAGGACACATCCGGGCCGAGGTCGAGGATCACGCCGTGGTCGGTCCAGTGGACCAGGTCCTTCGACGAGAACGCCTTGAACCTGGTGCCGCTCCAGCCCTGGAAGCCGTCGGTGGTCGGGTATATCCAGTAACGGCCGTCCAGGTACTGGATGTCGGGGTCGGCGTACAGCCCCGGCAGAACAGGGCTGTGGGTGGGCACGGCCTCGACCGTCCAGGTGCGGCGCGTTCCGTCCGCCCCCGTCACCGTGTACTTCTGCGGTTTGCGGAAGTCGCGCCGCGTACCGGACGCGGGGCTGACCTTCGCGCCCTCGCCGACCCACAACTTCGGTGCCAGTTCGGCCAGTTCGGCGTCCGGCCGCATCGGCAGCACGACCTTGGCGGCGGCCTCGGTCACCACCGCGTACCCCTTCTGCCCACTGGCCGTGGCGTCCACGACGGACGTCGAGGACTGCGGGTAGGCGGCCAGCAGCCGGTCGTACTCCGCCCGGGTCACCGGCATCACCGTGCCGTGGCGGGGGCTGGTGGGCAGCTGGTAGTTCGCGGACATCGTCCACCTGCCCGAGTCGAGATCGGTGGTCTCGAAGGGGACGTAACCCCGACCGCCGTACTCGTCGATGAACAGGTACCACTTGTTCTCGGTGTTGGACTTGAAGACCGTCGGTCCCTCGCCCCGGTCGATGGACCCGCTGCCGACACAGTCCGAGACGAAGTCGTACGAGGTGTCCGTCAGCGAGGTCGACTTCTCCGCCGTGATGAACTTCGAGCAGGGGCTGGAGGAGGTGGGGTCCCGCTCGTCCTTCGTGTAGCGGTAGTAAGTCCCCTTGTGCTCCACGACGGTCGAGTCGATCACCGAGTAGCCAGGGTCGTCCCAGACCTTCGGCTCGCTGAAGGTGCGGAAGTCCTTCGTCGTCGCGTACATCATCTTGTTGTACGTCGAGCCGGTGTGCTCGGGGTCGTCGTCGGCGTACAGCTTCGATGCCCAGAAGACGACGTACGAGCCGAGCTCGCTGTCGTAGTACGCCTCCGGTGCCCAGGTGTTGCCGGCCGAGTCGGGGGAGACCTTCACCAGTCGCTGGTCGGTCCAGTGGACGAGGTCGGTCGACTCCCAGACCATGATCGACTTACTGCCGTGGCGCTGGACGTAGTCCCAACTGCCGCTGCTGTTGCGGTACATGCGCAGATCGGTCGCGATCATGTAGAACTTGTCGCCCTTGGGGGAGCGGATCACGAACGGGTCGCGCAGGCCCTTCTCGCCGGTGGTGGAGGTGAGGACCGGCTTGCCCGCGTTCAACTCCCGCCAGTGCAGGGGGTCGTTGCCACGGCTGAGGGCGTACCGGATCTGCTCTCCGTCGGCGGTGCCCTCGCCGGTGAAGTAGGCGAAGAGGTAACCGGCGTACTTCTGTGCCGACTTGGGCTCGGGCTGCTGCTCGTGCTTCTGCTGGGTCACGGGTGGGGCTCCAGAGGCGGCGGGGCTGGGCGGGGCGGCGAGCAGGGCGAGAAGGAGGGCCGCCAGGGGGATGAGGGGGAGCAGGAAGGTGCGGGCGAGGTGGGGGCGCATGACACATCCTGTGGAAGTCTGATGGTTTCTGTTGAGTGATCGTCCTCGGAATCTCACCAGCAGTGGGACAGCGCGTCAATCGGTGCGGACGAGACTGATGGGACCGAAACTTTCGACTGCCCTTCGTACGGACCGCACGGCAACCCTTTTCGGCCGGGCGGCGACAAGACAGCGGAGCCGGGCTGCGGTCTCACCTCATCGGGGCCGCAGCCCGGCTTGCCTCTGAGGAGGAGAGACACAGTCCAGCCCCGAGGAAAGGAACGCCCGTGCGCATCGGCACCGGCCGTCACCGCAGGAACCGCACCCTCTCCATCGCCGCCGCGGTGGCCCTCTCCTCGGGTGCGGGCGGCGTCTACCTGGGCCTCTCGCCCGACGGGGCGAGCGCTGTCGGCACCACGGTCACCGTCTCCAGCACCGCCGAGCTGGAATCCGCGGTGAGGAAAGCGGTGGCCGGCAGTGTCATCCAGGTGCGCGCCGGCACGTACTACCCGACGGCCACCCTCAAGTCGACCGCGAACGGCACGAGTTCGGCGCGGATCACGCTCCAGGCGTACGGCGGCGAGAAGGTGAGGATCGACGGCTCCGAACTGCCCGCCGGGTCCTGGCTGGCAGGCATCTACGGTGACTACTGGACGGTCCAGAACCTCACCTTCCAGAACTCACCGGCCCAGGGCTTCGTCGTCACCTCGTCGGTCGGCGGGATCTTCAGGAACCTCGTCACCGCGAGCAACGGCGACTCCGGCTTCACGCTCCGAGGCGACGGCACCAGCGGTAACCTCGTGGAGAACCTGGACAGTTACCTCAACTACGACCCCGCGGCCCATGGCCAGAACGCCGACGGCCTCGCCATCAAGTTCGGCTCCGGCACCGGAAACAGGATCACCGGAGCGCGCCTCTACGACAACGCGGACGACGGGCTCGACCTCTGGCAGTTTTCCACCGCCGTCACCATCGAGCACAGCTGGGCCTTCGGCAACGGCAAAAACCGCTGGAAGGACTCCGCGTTCGAGGGCAACGGCAACGGCTTCAAGCTGGGCGGCGGGGGTGCCTCGGTCGCGCATGTCGTCAACAACAACGCGGCCTGGGACAACAATCTGCACGGGTTCACGGAGAACTCCAACACCGGCGCGATCCTGCTCAACCGCAACACCGCCTACGCCAACGCCCGGACGGGCTTCTACTTCGCCACCGGCAAGGCCCGTCTCGCGAGGAACCTCGCGGTGAGCAACAAGGGCGCCCTGTCCAAGCTCGGTTCGTCCACCGTCTCGGCGGCCAACAACTGGGACAGCGGCATCTCGACACCGGCGCTGAAGTCGAAGGACGCGACGACGGCCTACGGTGCCCGTCGGTCGAACGGCTCGCTGCCGGCGACCACGTTCCTGGCGGTGGACTCGACAGCGATCGGGTCGACCATGAACTGACGTACCCCGCAAGGAGAACGAGCCCCCTGCCGGTCGTCACCGGCAGGGGGCTCTCTGACTGGCCGAGGGGGGCTCAGGCCAGCAGATCCAGACAGTCGAACGAGGTGCCCGGGCTGAGGAACGCCGTGCCGCTCGAACCACTGACGATATTGATCTTCAACACGTTGTACTGACTCGTGTCCGTCTTCCACGCACTACTGGGGACGCTGTAATTGATCGTACGGTTGTTCCCTCGATATGAACCAGTAGTGAGGGAGCGCGTCGACGGCTGAGTGGACGCGGAGGGGACGGCCGACACCCAGTCGTTGACCGTGACGCGCGGGCGTCCGCCCGCGAAGGCGTCCGTCACGCCGATGCGCAGGGTGTGCGCGGCGGCGGCCTGGGCCGCGGTCAGCTTGAAGTACACGAGGATGCCGTCGTTGACCGCGCTCCACATGTACGCCGGGAAGGCGGGGGCCTGCGGGCCGCTGCCGATGGTGACGTTCCCCGTCCACTTCGCCGCGCGGTCGTCCGACGGATGCGCGTACGTCATCAGCTTGGCGTTCTTGAACTCGCCGGGCGTGCCGTCCCAGTCTCCGAGCCGCCAGATCGTCTTCGCGGCGGACGGGTCCCCGGTCACGGTGATGCTGTTCAGCGCGGTCGCGCCGCCCGCCTTCACCGTCACCGAAGCGGTGTGCACGGCCAGCTCGCCCTTGTACACGGTCAGCGTGTACTTCCCGGGCAGCATCCCCTTGCAGGAGAAGGCACCGGTGCCGGCAGCGGCCTTCGCCCAGTACTGCGCGTCCGTGTTCGCGAAGCCCACGGTGTACGGGTACTTCGCGTCCATCCCCTTGATGCCGACGCCGGCCACCTTGCCCCGACCGGCCGCCCCCACCCAGCCGGTGATGCCGAGCCCGTCCACCCAGGAGGTGTCGAGGCGGGCGGCGGCGAGGGAGGGCGAGGGGGCGCCGCCGTCGGTGAAGGCGAGGACGTACGGACCCTGCAGACCGAAACGCTCCGGCTCCGTCTGGGCCTCGTTGTAGTGCAGGATCTCGTACAGCCCCGCGCCCTTGTCGTTCGAGTGGCGCAGCAGCGAGCGGTAGAAGGGGCCGCCGGACGCCTTCTCGTGGTTGGAGCGCACGATCCACAGACCGGCCGAACCGGTGGTGAAGCCGATGTGGTCGTAGTCGATGACCCGCTTGCCCGAGTAGTGCTTGGAGTGCGTGGTGCCGTCCGCACGCTTCCAGACGTCCCCGGCCTCGATGATCTTGTCCGAGGCCTCGATCCAGGAGTCCGGTCCCTCGTTCGGGAACATCCCCGGCTTGAGGCGGACCAGGAAGCGGGTGGCCGTGAAGGAGGCGTCCGCCTTGTTCGTCCACAGGTAGATGTTGTTCTGGCCGCTGCGCGCCGCGTACCACTGGGTGATCGCCCCGTGCGCGACCTTGACCAGGATCGTCGGGCCGGACTGCCTGATCGTGACCGTGGACGCGCCGAGCCCCGACTCGACGTGCGAGTGCCTGCCGCCGTACCCCTCGTACTCCTTGCCCCGGTAGACCAGGGATGTGAGGTCGCCGGTCTTCTTGGCGATCTTGAAGACGAGCGAGGCACCCGTGTTGATCACGAAGTTGGAGCCGTCGTCGGTGTGGCCGAAAGTAGCCGCAGACGCGGACGACAACAGACCGCTGCCGGTCGCCACGGCGGCGCCGGTACCGGCCACTCCCACGGCCGAAGCGGCCAACAACCTGCGGCGACTGAGGTTTCTCTTGTGCGTGCTCACGGCTGCCGGCTCCGTCGTGCTTGAAGGATCACTTACTTGTACGTGATGTCAGATGGCGAGAACTTGCAGGTGGTTCCGTCCGCACCGCTGCCGATCTCGGTGGGTTCCTTGCTCTTGTTGTTGCCCTTGAAGCGCACGCACGGCTTGATCTTCTTCTTGGGGTCGCCGTGGATACGGATCCTGCTCAGCGTCGCCGTGTCGCCGTAGTTCGCGTTCACGCCGACCAGGACCTTGCCCGGTGCGGTCGCGTCGATGTCGCTGATCACGATCGTGCGCTTGAACTGCGTCCTGCAGTTGCCGCACGAGCGCACCAGCTTGCCGAAGTTCTCGACGCGGAAGCCCGTGATGCTGAGCCTGCCGGCCCCGTTGAACTGGAACACCTTGTCGGAGGCGGACCTCGCTCCGCCGCCGATCACCTTGTACACGGCCGTCGACTTCTTGCCCTTGAAACTGGCCGCGTCCTCGCCGACGTCCAGCCACCACACGTTCTGCAGCGTGCAGGAGCCGGTGCAGTGGACGCCGTCCGCGCCCGGAGTGCCGATGATCACGTTCTTCAGGACCGCGCCGTCCTTCAGCTCGAAGATCGGGTCCTGGCCTTCCTCCTGGCTGCCGTTGTCCAGCGCGCCGCTGCCGAAGAACTTCTTCAGCTTGCCGTCGTACGTGCCGGACACCGTGATCTTCGAGGACACGGCCTTGCTGCCCTTGGCCGTCGGCCAGGTGGTGGCGGCACCGGCGGAGGACAGGAGCGTCGTCGTCAGGACCGCCGCCCCGGTGAGCCCGAGAGCGGCGGTGCCGGCGATCACGGCCCGCCGTCCGGTGACCCGACGGCGGTGGCGGACGCGCTGTTCGACTCGTGCAGTCATGGACCGTGTTCCTTGGTGGCGAGGAGATGCGTGCGTCTCCTGGTCGCCACCCGCGCGGAAAGGGTTGCCGAGTCTGCCGGATTTCTTTACGAGCTGCCGCTACCGCTTCACGAATCGCCCTCGTCGGACTTGTCGTTACCGTCCTGGCCTGCGAAGTCGCCCTTCACGGCAAGCTGTTCGCCCGCCGCTTCGGCCGTCACCGTGTACGTGTCGTCCTTCGCGTCCCGGCCGCCGCGCGTGTGGTCGTACTGGCCCGCGAAGACCCACTCGCCCGGCCAGACCGTGCGGCCCTCCTTGAGCACCCAGGTGTAGACCAGGAACCCGTCGTGCTCGGCGACCGTCAGGTCGAAGTCGTCCTCAGGAGCCGACCGCCAGGCGCCCGCCGAAGTGACCCCGCCGGTGTCGGCGACCCTCAACTCGACGGTGAGCGCGGTCAGTTGCTTGGACGTCTTGATGGTGACATTGCTCTGCGCCCAGAAGTCGTTGCTGTGCGGATCGATCGAGCCGTCCGACCACAGGGGCCCGTCCTCGGTGCCCTTCGCGGCCGGAGCCGCCGCCGTGTTCGAGGCCTTCGGTGTCGGGGTGGGCGTAGGCGCCGAACTCGGCTCGTCGTCCTGGGCGTTCCCGCCCGACGGGTCCGGCGCCGGCTGGACCGGTGCCCGGCTGGTCGCGTCCGGCGACGGGGTCGGCAACGGCGCGACCGAGACGGTCGGATCGGCCGGGGTCTCGTCGCTCTTCACCACGGAGGCCAGCGCGTACCCGCCCATCGCGAGCATCCCGGAGACGGCGGCGGTGGCACCCGCGACCCGAGCCCAGGCCAGCAGCGGCGCACGCGTCGCCCGGCGCCGGGTGCGCTTCTCCTCGGGACCGGCGGCCATGCCACGCTCGACCCGCGCGAGGATGCGCGCGCGGTCGGGCTCGTACGCCTCGGCTGCTTCGCGCAGCCCGGCGCGCAGCTCGTCGTGCGGCGTCCTCATCGGTTCGTCCCTCCCGCTCCGCCGGTGGTGCGCACAGGAGTACGCACTCGAAGCGGGGCCTCGTCGGTGCCAAGGAGCCGCTGCAGTTCGGCCATTCCCTTGGAAGTCTGGCTCTTAACCGTACCGACAGTAACTCCCAGGGCGAGAGCCGTGTCCTTCTCCGAGAGGTCGAAGGCGTGCCGGAGCACCACACACGCCCGCTTGCGGAACGGCAGTCTGCGCAAGGCTTCCTGGACGTCGATCACGCCGGGTATGTCGGGATTCTCGGTCTTCTCTTCCCGCTGCGACCAGAACAGGGTGATCCTGCGGCGCTCCCGGACCGCGCTGCGGATACGGGTCTTGGCCAGATTGGCGACCACACCGCGCGCGTACGCCACCGGGTGGTCGGCGGCCCGCACCCGGTCCCAGCGGTGCCACAGTGCGAGCAGTGCGTCCGCCGCCAGATCGTCGGCGGCGTCGGCCTCACCTGTCAGCAGGTGGGCCAGGCGCGCGAGTTCGGCGTAGTGCCGCTCGAAGAAGGCATGGAACTCCACGGAGGCTGCGTCGTCGACGACAGTGCCCACGGGCGACCTCTCCCCCTTAGTTTCACGAGTTTTCCCAGGCCGGCGGCGGCTGCCGGTCGAAACCGGGCGTCTGCGTACACGGCCGCTGTGGTGCGCCGGTGAAGGGACGGTGATCGTTTGGCGCGAGAGCCGAGAGAGTATCAGGGATGCGTACGACCCTTCGATGGTCGTACGACAGGTCGATCCTGATTCCGTAACACGGAGAAAACCTGAGAACGGTTCAACACAGGAACAATCCAGCCAGCATCCGCACACAGATCAATCAGGCAACGAGGAGTAACCCCCATGTCCGAACCACAGAAGGTGGCCGGCCGATCCGGCGTCGCGCCCCCGGCGGCGAACAGCGTCGACGGCTTCTTCAAGATCTCCGAGCGGGGATCCACCTTCGCCCGTGAAGTACGCGGCGGCTTCGCCACGTTCTTCACGATGGCCTACATCCTTGTCCTGAATCCCATCATCCTGGGCAGCGCCAAGGACAAGTTCGGTCACCAGCTCGACAGCGTCCAGCTCGTCACCGCCACCGCTCTGGTGGCCGCGGTGATGACGATCATCATGGGCGTCGGCGGCAACCTCCCGCTCGCCCTCGCCGCGGGCCTCGGCCTCAACGCGGTGGTCGCCTTCCAGATCGCCCCGCTGATGAGCTGGGACGACGCGATGGGTCTGGTCGTCCTGGAGGGCCTGCTGATCTGCGTCCTTGTGCTGACAGGCCTCAGAGAAGCGATCATGCACGCCATCCCCGGGCCGCTCAAGGCGGCGATCGGGGTGGGCATCGGTCTGTTCATCGCCTTCATCGGCTTCGTCGACGCCGGCTTCGTCACCCGTATCCCGGACGTCGCGAGCACCACGGTCCCGGTGCAGCTCGGCGGCACGGGAACGCTCAGCGGCTGGCCCGTCCTGGTCTTCTGTCTCGGCGTCCTGCTGACCATCGGTCTGATCGCGCGCAAGGTGAAGGGCGCGATCCTGATCAGCATCGTCACGATGACGCTCCTCGCGCTCATCATCAACTCGGTCGCCGACATCAAGAGCTGGGGCCTGACCACACCGGCCTGGCCCGACAAGATCACGGACAGCCCTGACTTCGGACTGATCGGCCACTTCAGCCTGTTCGGCGCGTTCGGCGAGACCACGGTGATCACCGTGGTCCTGCTGATCTTCACCCTGATCCTGTCGGACTTCTTCGACACCATGGGCACGGTCGTCGGCATCACCGCCGAGGCCGGCCTCCTGGACGAGGAGGGCAAGGTCCCCAACCTGGGCCGCGTGCTGCTCATCGACGGCGCGGCGGCGGTGGCGGGCGGCGCGAGCTCCTCGTCCTCGGCGACCTCGTACATCGAGTCGGCGGCGGGCGTCGGCGAGGGCGCGCGCACCGGCTTCGCCAACCTGATCACCGGCGGTCTGTTCGCCTGCGCGCTCTTCTTCACGCCGGTCCTGACGATCGTCCCGATGCAGGCCGCCGCCCCCGCCCTGGTCGCGGTGGGCTTCCTGATGATGACCCAGGTCAAGCACATCGACTGGGACAAGTACGAGGTCGCCATCCCCGCGTTCCTGACGATCGCCGTGATGCCGTTCACGTACTCCATCACCAACGGCATCGGCGCCGGCTTCCTGGCCTACGTCCTCATCAAGACGGTCCTCGGCAAGGCCAAGGAGGTCCACTGGCTCCTGTGGGGCACGAGCGCCCTGTTCCTGATCTACTTCGCGATCGATCCCCTTCAGCAGCTCTTCGGTACGAAGTAGACAGGGGGCGGGGTCCCCGCGCCTGCTTGCAGGGGCGCGGGGAACTGCGCGACCAGCCACGACGGCGCAGCGGCCGAAGAACTCACCCAGCCAGCGCAGCCTGCATCATCGCCTTGGCAACAGGAGCCGCCAGCCCATTCCCACTCACCTCGGACCGAGCCGCCCCCGACTGTTCGACCAGCACAGTCACGGCAACCTCCTTCCCGTTGGAGTCGGACTTCGCATAAGACGTGAACCAGGCATAAGGCGTCTGGCTGTTGTTCTCTCCATGCTGAGCCGTACCCGTCTTGCCCCCCACCGTCGCCCCGGCCACCTGCGCGTTCGTCCCCGTACCGTCGGAGACGACCGTCTGCATGGCGGACTGCAACTGCTCGGCCGTCCGCGAGCTGACGATCTCCTTCGTCGACGCCTCGTTGTCGTAGTCCTCCAGGACGTCCCCGTCGGAGTTCGTGACCTGGGACACCATGTGCGGCGAGACCAGCTTGCCGCCGTCGGCTATCGCGGCGGACACCATGGCCATCTGCAACGGCGTCGCCGTGACATCGAACTGCCCGATCCCCGTCAGCGCGGTCTCCGACTTCTCCATGTCCGAGGGGTACACGCTCGGGTACGCCCGCACCGGCACGTCCTGCTTCTCGTCGTTGAAGCCGAACTTCTCCGCCATCGCCCTGACCTTGTCCTGCCCGAGGTCGACGGCCATCTTCCCGAACACGTTGTTGCAGGAGTACTGGAGCGCGACCCGGATCGTGGCGTTCTCACAGGGCGCGTTGGGGTTCTCGTTCGTCAGCTCGCGGGTCGTACCCGGCAGTGGGTACGGGTCAGGGCTGTCCGTACGGTCGTCCACCGACCCGTACAGTCCGTCCTCCAGGGCCGCCGCCGCGACCACCAGCTTGAACGTCGAACCGGGCGGCAGCGGCTGCCGTATCGCCCGGTTGACCAGCGGTTTGTCGGCGTCCTCGTTGAGCTTGGTCCAGGTGTCGCCGTCACTCGCGCCGGTGATCGTCGACGGGTCGTACGACGGAGTGGACACCATGGCGAGGATCCTGCCGGTCTTCGGGTCGATGGCGACGGCCGCGCCCTTCTTGTCCCCGAGCGCCGCGTACGCGGCCTTCTGCACGTCCGGGTCGATCGTCGTGATCACGTTCCCCGGGGCCGCGTGCTCCTTGGTGACCGTGTCCATGATGGTCGTGAGTCTGCTGTCCGAGCCGTCGAGCACGTCCTTGTAGATGCCCTCCAACTGCGTCGGCGTGAACAGGGGCGTGCTGTATCCGGTCACGGCGGCGTAGAGCTTCCCGTCCGTGTACGTCCGCTGGTACTTCAGATCTCCGCTGTTCGTCTCCTTCGAGCCGGTGACCGACTCACCGGCCACGATGATGTTCCCGAGCGGGTTCGCGTACAACGCGATCGCGTTCCGCCGGTTCTTGCTGTCGTCCGCGAGCGCCTGACCGTCGTAGAACTGCACCCATGTCGCCCTGACCAGCAGAGAGAGCACGAGCAGCAGCGAGAAGACGGAGGCGCGCCTGATCGTCTTGTTCATCCCGTCTGAAGACGACCGGCGCCGGACGGAGCGTTCCCCTCCGCCTGATTTCTCATGGCACATTCAGGAAACCCGGGAGGCTGTAAGGGGCACCTGCGCCGTCGTGCGACGGTCAGGCCTCCAGCGTCAGCACGACCTCGTCGATCTCCGTGCCGCGCGCCTGCGCGTATCCCCGGTCGTGCCCGGTGACGCGGAAACCGCACTTCTCCAGGACCCGCAGCGAGCCCGCGTTGTCGGCGGCCGCACGCGCGTGCAGCGGGCGCTCCGTGACCTCGGCGACGAGCGCGCGCAGGGCGGCCGTCGCGATGCCGCGGCCCCAGTAGGCGCGGTCGATCCAGTACGTCACCTCGCGCTCGCCCGGCTCGCCGTACACCGCCGCGCTGCCCACCACGTCACCGTCGACGAGGACCGTGCGGTTCAGCACGCCCGGCGCGGCGCGGATCCGCTCCCAGTGGGCGTCGAAGGCGTCCCGGTCGGTCGGGTCCTTCGCCGTGAACGCGGCCATCCACAGGGATTCCGGGTCGTTGGTCTGCCGGAAGAAGACCGGCAGGTCACTGTCGTGGACCTCACGGAGCTCGACGTCCGTGGATGCCGTGTACCTCATCGCTCAGAGCCTCCTGGTGGCCAGTGTGAGCCGGTCCCGCGCGTCGAACAGGGCGTCCTTGACCATCTGTTCGTGGGCCGGGGTGAGCCGTGCGACGGGCACCGAGCAGCTGATCGCGTCCCGCGCGGGGGTGCGGTAGGGGATCGCCACGCCGAAACAGCGCAGCCCCAGCGTGTTCTCCTCGCGGTCCACCGCGAAGCCCTGTTCGCGCACCACGTGCAGCTCCTCGATGAGCTTCTCCCGGTCGGTGATGGTGTGCTCGGTCAGCGCGGGAAGCGTCTCCGGGAGCAGTTTGCGGACCTGCTCGTCGGTGTGGGTGGCCAGCAGCGCCTTGCCGAGGGAGGTCGAGTGGGCGGGCAGCCGCCGGCCGACCCGGGTGAAGGGGCGCAGGTAGTGCTGCGACTGGCGGGTGGCGAGATAGACGACGTTCGTGCCGTCGAGCCGGGCCAGGTGGATGGTCTCCGTCGTGTCGTCGGAGAGCCGGTCGAGGGTCGGGCGGGCCACCGCGACCACCTCGTCGCCGTCGATGTACGAGGTGCCGACCAGCAGGGCCCGTACGCCGATGCCGTACCGCGTGCCGGTGGCGTCCGTCTCGACCCACCCGAGGTCGACAAGGGTGCGCAGGAGCATGTAAAGACTGGACTTGGGATAACCGACAGCCTCCTGGACCACTGCCAGGGAGTGCATGCCGGGACGTCCGGCGAAGTATTCCAGCAGTTCAACGGTCCGTACCGCGGACTTGACCTGCGCCCCGCCGCCTGTCTCGGCTGCCGACATCGCCCTTGACCCCTTAGTTCGACGGGAAATAGTCTCCAACAGCATATTCATCATCAGAGACGCTGTTCAGCATATCGAACGCCCCTGGTGGATGACGCAGGAAATTCGCACCACAAATGGCAACACAATCTGGAGGGACCCCCGGTGGCAGCAGCACCAGTCTGGAGTGTCGACCCCCGTACCGGGAAGCAGCGGGAGCAGGTCGCGGTCGAGGCCACGGCCCAGGAGGTGGACTCCACCGTCCGCGCGGCGCACGCCGCCCGCCCGGCCCTGGTGGACCGCACGGTCCGCGCGGCCTTCCTGCGCAGCGCCGCCGAGCAGCTCGAAGCGGCCAAGGAGCAGCTCGTCGAGGCGGCCGACGCGGAGACCGCGCTCGGCCCGGTCCGGCTCACCGGCGAACTCGCCCGCACCTGCTACCAGCTGCGGGCCTTCGCTGACATCGTCGACGAGGGCGACTACCTCGACGTCGTCATCAACCACCCCGACGACACCGCGACCCCGCCGATCCCGGATCTGCGGCGCTACAAGATTCCGCTGGGTGTCGTGGCCGTCTACTCGGCCTCCAACTTCCCCTTCGCCTTCTCCGTCCCCGGCGGCGACACCGCGAGCGCGCTCGCGGCCGGCTGCCCGGTGGTCGTCAAGGCCCACCCGGACCACCCGGGCCTGTCCGAGCTGGTCGCGGCCGTCCTGCGCCGGGCCGCGGCCCTGCACGACATCCCCGAGGGCGTCGTCGGCCTGCTCCACGGCTTCGAGGCGGGCGTCGAGCTGGTCAAGCACCCGCTCGTCGCGGCGGCCGGTTTCACCGGTTCCGTACGAGGCGGCCGTGCCCTCTTCGACGCGGCGGCGGCCCGTCCGGTCCCGATCCCGTTCCACGGCGAGCTGGGCTCGCTGAACCCCGTGGTGATCACGGAGGCGGCGGCCAACGAGCGCGCCGAGGCGATCGGTACGGGGCTCGCGGGCTCCATGACGCTGGGTGTCGGCCAGTTCTGCGTGAAGCCCGGCCTGGTGCTGGCGCCTGCCGGAGCCGCGGGCGACCGTCTGCTGAAGTCCCTGACGGACGCGGTCAGCGACACCGCGTCCGGTGTCCTCCTGGACCACCGGATGCGCGACAACTTCGTCGCCGGGGTCGCCGAGCGCGCCGAGCTGCCCGAGGTCGAGTCCCCGGTGACGCCGGGCGCGGGCGGCGACCACACGGTCAGCGCGGGGTTCCTCACGGTGGCGGCGGACAAGCTGGCCGTGGAAGGGGCGTACGACCTGCTCCTCGAAGAGTGCTTCGGGCCGGTCACCGTGGTGGCCCGCTACGCGGACGACGCCGAGGCGAACGCGGTTCTCGCGCGGCTGCCGGGAAACCTGACGGCGACGGTCCACCTCTCGGCGGAGGAAGCCGCGGGGGAGGGGCGTGGGGCGGACATCCTGGCCGAGCTGACTCCGCTGGCCGGGCGTGTGCTGGTGAACGCGTGGCCGACCGGGGTCGCTGTGGCCGCGGCCCAGCAGCACGGCGGGCCGTACCCGGCCACGACGTCCACGTCGACTTCGGTCGGCGGGACGGCCATTGAGCGGTGGCTGCGGCCGGTGGCCTATCAGAACACGCCTGTCGCGCTGCTGCCGGTGGAGCTGCGGGACGAGAACGTGCTGGGACTGCCTCGGCGCTTCAACGGCCAACTGGAGCGCTGACGCCGTTGGGGCGCGGTGGATTTCGCGGCTGCGGGCCTGTTGTGGCTTGTCGCGCGGTTCCCCGCGCCCCCATCGGGGCGCCCGTCCGTACCTGCGATAATCAGGCAATGGACCTGGAGCTTTCCCCGCTGCCCTTTCCCCTCCGCACTTATGGGCCCGATGGGCACTGGTCCTTCGAGGACGGGGTGCTCACCGGGTGGGCCGGGCCCCGGCAGGACCGGTTCGTCCCGCCCACCGGGGAGGCGTTGGACCCCGCCGCCGACGCGCCGCGTCTGCTGGGCGCCCCGGAGGGGGAGTTCCAGCTGATCGCCCGTGTGACCGTCGGGTTCGGAGCGGCCTTCGACGCCGGGGTGCTCTACGTCCATGTCGGCGAGCGGGCCTGGGCCAAGCTCTGTCTGGAGTACTCCCCGGATGTGCCCACCGTCTGCACGGTGGTCACCCGGGGACACTCCGACGACGCCAACTCCTTCACCGTGGAAGGCAGTTCGGTCTGGCTCCGGATCAGCCGCACCGGCCGGGCCTTCGCCTTCCACGCCTCGCGGGACGGCAAGAAGTGGACCTTCGTCCGCCTGTTCACCCTGGGCGACGAGGAGGAGGCCGACGCGGCCCTGGTCGGCTTCATGACCCAGTCGCCGATGGGGGAGGGGTGCGTGGTGACGTACGACCACATCGAGTTCCTGCCGGAGTGGCCGAAGGACCTGCGGGACGGCAGCTGAGCGCTGCACTGGGCTTGAGCCGCGCGCCATCTGGGGTATCGGGTCACGTTGTCGGGCGGGTGCGGGCCCTGTGGGGCTGGTCACGCAGTTCCCCGCGCCCCTGGGTGGGCACAGGGAACCCTGGACGACCCTGCTGGCCGTATGCGGAACGGCCGGTCCGAGCCAGGCTCCCCGCCTCGGCATCGACCCACTCACCACCCGTAGGCGCTGCGCGAGCCCTCACTGAGCCGCCCATGCGTCGCAGCTCCGGGAATGATCCACGCTGCTTGAACGTTCATCCACCCAGCGGAGGGAGTCTCCGCATCCGTACCCGTACGACCTGGAGAGCCGAAGACATGCGCGTCGAGATCTGGAGCGACATCGCCTGCCCCTGGTGCTACGTCGGCAAGGCCCGTTTCGAGAAGGCGTTGGACGCCTTCCCGCACCGGGACGGCGTCGAGGTGGTGCACCGGTCGTTCGAGCTGGACCCGGGGCGTGCCAAGGGCGACATCCAGCCCGTCCTCAAGATGCTCACCAAGAAGTACGGCATGAGCGAGGCGCAGGCGCAGGCCGGGGAGGAGAACCTGGGGGCGCAGGCCGCCGCCGAGGGGCTCGCGTACCGCACCCGGGACCGTGACCACGGCAACACCTTCGACATGCACCGGCTGCTCCACCTCGCGAAGGACAAGGGACGGCAGGACGAGCTGATCCAGCTCTTCTACCAGGCGAACTTCGCCGAGGAGCAGTCCGTCTTCGGCGACGACGAGCGGCTCGTGGAGCTGGCCGTCGCCGCCGGTCTCGACGCCGACGAGGTCCGGGGCGTGCTCGCCGACTCGGACGCGTACGCCGACGCGGTGCGCGCCGACGAGCGTGAGGCGGCCGAACTGGGCGCCAACGGCGTGCCGTTCTTCGTCCTCGACCGGAAGTACGGCGTCTCCGGCGCCCAGCCCGTCGAGGCCTTCACCCAGGCGCTCACCCAGGCGTGGGGCGAGCGACCCGCTCCCCTCAAGATCGTCCAGGCGGAGGGCGACGGCGCCGAGGTATGCGGGCCCGACGGGTGTGCGGTACCCCAGCAGTAACGCCGGGAGGAAAAGCCGCAGGTCAGGGCTTATGTATAAGCAGTCCTTCGCGGTGCCGTGCAGAATTCGGCAATGGACGAGGGGATCTTCGGGCCCCAGAGTGGTCCCATGGAGACCTTCGAGAACCTCCGGAACCTCGTCCGTGCCGAGTTCGCTCCGAAGAACACTTATCTGAACACCGCTAGCACCGGGCTCCTCCCGGCCCGTGCCGTGGCCGCCATGCGCGACGCCGTGCAGTCCGTGGCCGACGGCCGGCCGCAGGACATGTTCGCCGACGTGGAAGCCTCGCGCGCCGCCTTCGCGCGGCTCGTCGGGGTCTCCGACCGCAGGGTCGCGGCCGGGGCCTCCGTCGCCGTCTACAGCGCGCTGATCGCCGCCTCGCTGCCCGCCGGCGCCGAAGTCCTCACCGCCGAGGACGACTTCACCTCCGTCCTCAACCCGTTCCACGTACGCGGGGATCTGAAGGTACGGACCGTGCCGCTGGAGCGGATCCCCGAGTCCGTCCGGCCCGGCACCGCCCTTGTCGCCGTCAGCGCGGCCCAGTCCGCCGACGGACGCGTCGTCGACCTGGCCGCGCTGCGCGAGGCCGCCGGCGAGCACGGGGCACGTACCTATGTCGACGCCTCCCAGGCCACCGGCTGGCTGCCGATCGACGCGGACGCCTACGACTTCGTCTCCTCCGTCGCTTTCAAGTGGCTCGTCTGCCCACGAGGTGTGGTCTTCTTCGTCGTACCCGAGGACCTGGGCGGGCTGACGCCCGTGTTCGCGGGCTGGGTCGCGGGGGAGGAGCCCTGGGACAGCTGTTACGGCCCGGTGCGCGAACTCGCCCACTCCGCCCGGCGGTTCGACGAAAGCCCGAGCCTGTTCTCCTACGCGGGAGCCCGCCACTCCCTCGCCCTCATCGAGGAGTTGGGCGTGGACACCGTACGCGCCCATGACCTCGCGCTCGCCGACCGGTTCCGTGCCGGGCTCGACCGGCTGGGGTACCAGCCCATACCCGCGCCCGGCTCGGCCATCGTCTCCGTCCCGCGACTCGGGCACCGGCAGGCCGAGTTGAGCCGGGCCGGGGTCGAGGTCTCCGACCGGGCCGGAAACCTGCGCGCGGCCTTCCACCTGTACAACACCACGTCGGACGTCGACCGAATCCTGGACGTCCTGTCCGGCTGAACCGCTGACGGGGGATCCCCGGAACCCGACGCGCCGCCGGTGACCTTCGCGGTCACCGGCGGCGCGTCGGGTGCCGGTCACCGCACCGGCGTGAAGTCCCGCGCCCCGATGAACTCCGGCCTGCGCACCGGGGCCGCGAACGGCTCCACCGCCTGGTTCTCCACGCTGTTGAAGACGATGAAGACGTTGCTGCGCGGGTACGGCGTGATGTTGTCGCCGGAACCGTGCATGCAGTTGCAGTCGAACCAGGTGGCCGAACCCGCCCCGCCCGTGAACAACCTGATGCCGTGCTCGTCGGCGAGCGAGGTCAGCGCCTCGTCGGACGGGGTGCCCGCGTCCTGCATCTGGAGCGACTTCTTGTAGTTGTCGTCGGGCGTCGCCCCCGCACAGCCGAGGAACGTGCGGTGCGAGCCCGGCATGATCATGAGGCCGCCGTTGGTGTCGAGGTTCTCGGTCAGCGCGATCGAGACGGACACCGTCCGCATGTTCGGCAGGCCGTCCTCCGCGTGCCAGGTCTCGAAGTCGGAGTGCCAGTAGAAGCCGCCCGCCCCGAACCCCGGCTTGACGTTGATCCGCGACTGGTGGACGTACACGTCGGAGCCGAGGAGCTGCCGGGCCCGCCCGACGACCCGCTCGTCCCGTACGAGCTGGGCGAATATCTCGCTGATCCGGTGCACCTCGAAGACGGACCGGATCTCCTTCGACTTCGGCTCGATGATCGACCGCTCGTCGGCCCGCACCGCCGGATCGGTGACCAGCCGCTCCAACTCGGCCCGGTAGAGCGCGACTTCGTCGTCCTCGAGGAGTCGGTCGAGGGCCCGGAAGCCATCACGTTCGTACGCCATGAGGTCGGCCGCGGTGAACGGTCCGGGCGTGTCCGGCGCGCCCCAGAGGACCGGGTCCTGCCGCGGGACGGACACCTCGGCGGAGCCACGGGTGGGGTAGAGGTCGGTGAGAGTGGACGTGGTGGACGTGGGTGACATGGGTGTCAGACCTCCTCGGGGTCGAAGTCGGGGTCGGGTTCCGTCAGCAGGGGATAGACGCCGTTCTCGTCGTGGTCCTCGCGGCCGGTCACGGGCGGGTTGAAGACGCACAGACAGCGGAAGTCCTCCTTGATCCGCATCGTGTGCCGCTCGTGCCCGTCGAGGAGGTACATGGTGCCGGGGGTGATCGTGTAGGTCCGCCCGGTCTCGTCGTCGGTCAGCAGGGCCTCGCCCTCGACGCACACGACGGCCTCGACATGGTTCGCGTACCACATCGACGTCTTCGTGCCCGCGTACAGAACCGTCTCGTGGAGCGAGAAGCCGACCCGCTCCTTGGCGAGGACGATGCGTTTGCTCTCCCAGGTACCGGACGCCGCCCTCACATGCCGGTCGGTGCCTTCGATGTCCTTGAACGAACGGACGATCACAGCGCTCAACAACCCCTTTCCAGATGGTTCGGACGTGCAGAAGTGCATAAGGGCAGACAGCTGTTCAGACGGTCGCGGTGGTCTCGGCGGTCTCGCGTACGGCGCGGGCGACGATCCGCAGGCCCTCGTCCAGTTCCTCGGGCGTGATGGTGAGCGCCGGCAGCAGCTTCACGACCTCGCTCTCCGGGCCGGACGTCTCGATGAGCAGGCCGAGTTCGAAGGCTCGCTGCGCCACTCGCCCGGCGCGTGCCTTCTCGTGGAACTCCAGGCCCCACACCAGCCCCCGGCCCCGGTACTCCTTGACGTCGGCGAGGTTCTCCTCGGTGATCGAGATCAGCGACTCCTCGACCTGCTCGCCACGGGCGCGTGTCTGCTTCTCCATGGCGGAACCGTCGGACCAGTACGTCTCCAGCGCGGCGGCGGCCGTCACGAACGCCGGGTTGTTGCCGCGGAACGTGCCGTTGTGCTCGCCCGGCTCCCAGATGTCCAGCTCGGGCCTGAACAGGCAGAGGGACATGGGGAGTCCGTACCCGCTGATGGACTTCGACACGGTGACGATGTCGGGTACGACACCCGCCTCCTCGAAGGAGAAGAAGGCGCCGGTGCGCCCGCAGCCCATCTGGATGTCGTCGACGATCAGCAGCATGTCCTGCCGTACGCACAGGTCGGCCAGCGCCCGCAGCCATTCAGGGCGCGCCACGTTGATGCCGCCCTCGCCCTGCACGGTCTCCACGATCACGGCGGCCGGCTTGTTGAGGCCGGAGCCCTGGTCCTCCAACAGCCGCTCGAACCACAGGAAGTCGGGGACGGTCCCCTCGAAGTAGTTGTCGAACGGCATCGGCGTGCCGTGCACCAGCGGAACGCCCGCGCCGGCCCGCTTGAAGGCGTTGCCGGTCACGGCGAGCGACCCGAGGGACATACCGTGGAAGGCGTTGGTGAAGGACACGATGGCCTCCCGCCCCTTCACCTTCCGCGCCAGTTTCAGCGCCGCCTCGACGGCGTTGGTGCCCGTCGGGCCCGGGAACATGACCTTGTACGGCAGGTCGCGGGGCCGCAGCACCAGCTCCTGGAAGGACTCCAGGAACGCGCGTTTCGCGGAGGTCGACATGTCGAGCCCGTGGGTGACACCGTCCTGCTCCAGATAGTCGATCAACGCCCGTTTGAGTACGGGGTTGTTGTGGCCGTAGTTGAGTGATCCGGCGCCCGCGAAGAAGTCGAGGTAGGCGTGGCCGTCCTCGTCGTACATACGGCTGCCCTGCGCACGGTCGAACACGGCGGGCCAGCTGCGGCAGTAGCTGCGCACCTCCGACTCGACGGTCTCGAAGACGCTCAGGTCGGGCTGGGTGATGGTCACGGCGGTGAACTCCTTGAGGTGGGGGGTGAGATCAGCCGGAGAGTCCGGACAGTTCGGAGAGTCCGAAAAGTTCGGAGGAATCCGAGGAGTCGGAGCAATCGGAGAGGGGGCCGATGCGGTACAGGACCTCGGGGTCGTGCGGGACGTGCGGGTGCTGCGGGTCGTTCGGGAACAGGCCCGCGTCGAACAGCACCTCCCGCTCGACGGTGGCGCCGTGGCGCTCGGCGAACGAGGTGAACAGCCGTTCCGAGGCGGTGTTGCCCGGTGTGATGGTGGTCTCGACGGTGGTGAGCCCCTGCTCGGCGCCGACCCGGCGGGTCAGCCCGTCGAGCAGGTCGGCGGCCAGCCCGCGCCCCTGGTGGTCGGCGTCGACGGCCACCTGCCAGACGAGCAGGGTGCCGGGCCGGTCCGGCCGGACGTAACCGGTGACGAAGCCGACCGGTGTCCCGTCCGGGTCCCGGGCGACGGCCGAGGTGGCGGCGAAGTCCCGGCACCACAGCAGATAGCTGTACGACGAGTTGAGATCGAGAACCTTCGAGTCCCGGGCGATCCGCCACAGCGCCGCCCCGTCGGCAGTCACCGGGCGGTCTATTTGCAGGTCTGTCCGTGCTGCGCTCATGCAAATGGAACTTACCGAGAGAAAATCAAAAATGCATCGCCGATCGGGGTTCCGTGCGAGCATGGAATGTGTTATTCCGCGAGTGCGGGAAAGCCCGCTTTGTCCGATCGATAATCGAACAAAGCGGGCAGGTTGTTGAGTGTGTCACAACCATGCAATTTACTTGATTCGTTCGCAAAACCTTTGCGTTTAGGTCAATTGAAAGCGGGCAGGAGAATGCGGGAAGCTGCCCTCAATTTAATTGCCCAATTTCATCGCGCATTCACGAGAAATTCGCGACCGCCTGGCGCCGGGCCCCTTCGACGTCCACGCTCAGTCCTCGGTCCGTCAGTGCCGCGCCCAGCGCGACCAGACTCCCGAGCACCGCTTCGCGCGTCGCGTCCGCCCCGTAGTGGTTGACCCGGATCATCTCCTTGGCCAGCGCGCCCCCGCCCGCCGCCAGCGGCAGCGCCGGATCGGCGGCCAGCGCGCTCGCCACCAGCTCCGACGCGACGACCCCGGAGGGTGCCCGCAGGGTCGTGGCGACCGGCGCCGCGTCCTCGGCCTCGTACACATACGGCTCAAGGCCGCCGCCCAGCGCGAGCGCCCCCGCCCGGGTGGCCGCCGCCGCTGCCGTGTGCCGGGCGATCACCGTGTCGAGGCCCACCGCCTCGATCCGCTCGACGCACGCCTCCAGCGCGAGCATCTCCAACTGGGCGGGAGCGTGCAGAAGCGCACGCCGGCCCCCGTCGATCCACCGCTCCTTCCAGTCCAGCAGCGAGAGGTACGACCGCCGTGGCGCCCCCGGATTCGCCGCCATCCGTGCCCACGCCCGCTCGCTCACCGACACCGCCGACACCCCGGCGGGCCCGCCCATCGCCTTCTGTGCCCCGATCACGCACAGGTCGACGCCCCACGCGTCCGGCAGCACCGGCTCGGCGCCCACCGACGCGACGGCGTCGAGATAGAAGAGGGCGCCGTGTTCTCGTACCGCCTCGCCGATCGCCGCCACCGGGTTGGTGTTGCCGGTCGCCGCCTCCGCGTGCACCAGTGAGACGAAGTCGATCTCCGGGTGCTCGGCGAACGCCTCCCGGACCTGTGCGGCCGTGACCGCGGCGTGGAAGGGCACCGCGAGATCGACGACGGTGGCGCCGCAGTCCCGCAGCCAGTCGCCGAACGTCTGCCCGTAGGGGCCCGTGACGATGTTGAGGGCGGTCGTGCCCGGGCCCGCGGTCCCCCGGATGGCGCCCTCCAGGGGCAGCAGCGCCTCGCCCTGCATGATCACGACGTCCTGCTCGGTGGAGAGCAGCCGCGCCACCCGGTCCTCGATCGACGCGAAGCGGGCGGCGGTCAGTGGCGCCAGGTCCAGGAAGGGGTGCGTGGTCACGGTGGTGCTCTCTTCGGATCGCGGGGTAGGTAAGTCGAGTCGAGACTAACCGGAGAGCTTCCTGACCCTCGGGTCGACAGGACCCGAGGCCACGCGACCTGAAAACCGCAGGCCATATGGCGTCATGACCATGGGAATAGTTTGAGATAGTCAAACGTCTCCTTATAATCAGAAGCCACACTCCCCCACAGGAGGTCCCCTTGAAGACGGTCCTCGCACGACGGTCCCGCATCCTGGCCGCCACCACCGCGACGGCCGGGCTCCTGCTCGTGGCCGGCTGCTCCTCGGACGACGACGGAGGCGGCGCCTCGAAGACCGCCGCAGGCGGAGTCGAACTGGTCAAGGGCGGACAGCTCACGGTCTGCACCCACTTGCCCTACCCGCCCTTCCAGTCGGAGATCGACGGCAAGGTCCAGGGCTTCGACGTGTCGCTCGTCGATCTCGCCGCCAAGAACCTCGGCGTGAAGCAGGAGATCCTCGACACGCCCTTCGAGAACTTCAAGACGGGCGCCTTCCTCAACGCCGACCAGTGCGACCTCGGCGCCGCCGGCATGACCATCACCGACGAGCGCAAGAAGAACGTCGACTTCTCCGACCCGTACTTCGCCGCGACGCAGGCCGTCCTCGTCGACAGGAAGAGCGGCATCACCTCCTTCGCCGGCCTCAAGGGCAAGAAGGTCGGCGCCCAGGCGCAGACGACCGGCGAGGACTACGCCAAGAGCAAGGGTCTCGACCCGGTCTCCTTCGAGTCCTCCGACGCCGTCCTCAACGGCCTGCGCACCGGCCAGGTCGAGGCCGTGATCATCGACTACCCGGTCGTCCAGGGCTGGCTCAAGGACTCGGCCAACGCCGACGCCTTCAAGGTGGTGGACAACCTCAACACCGGTGAGCAGTACGGCTTCACGGTGAAGAAGGGCAACACCAAGCTGCTCGCCGCCCTCAACAAGGCGATCACCGACGCCAAGGCCGACGGCACGTACAAGAAGCTGTACGAACAGTGGATCGGCCCGTACGACGAGTCCGCGGCTGCTCCGTCCGCGTCATGACCGACGCCTCCGCGAAGCAGCTGCAGCCCCGCAGGCAGGGGCTGAGCCGCACCCAGAAACGGGCGCTGTCCCGTGGCGCGCAATACGCGCTGTTCGTCGCGGCCGTCGTCGCCCTCGCGGTGTCGGCCGACTGGGCCCGTCTGAAGAACCAGTTCGCGCAGGCGGACCTGGCCGAGCAGATGTTCCCGGAGATCATCACGCTGGCCCTCAAGAACACCGTCCTCTACACCCTGTCCGGCTTCGTCTTCGGCCTGGTGCTGGGTATGGCGATCGCCCTCATGCGGCTGTCACCGGTGGGCCCCTACCGCTGGGTCGCGGGCATCTACATCGAGATCTTCCGGGGCCTGCCGGCCCTGCTGATCTTCATCTTCGTGGGCGTGGCCGTACCCCTCGCCTTCCCCGGCACGGAGATCCCGGGCGGGACGTACGGCAAGGTGGCGCTGGCACTCGGCCTGGTGTCGGCGGCGTACATGGCGGAGACGATCCGCGCGGGCATCCAGGCGGTGCCCAAGGGGCAGATGGAGGCGGCCCGTTCACTGGGCTTCTCGCATGCCCGGGCGATGGTCTCGATCATCATCCCGCAGGCGTTCCGCATCGTGATCCCGCCGCTCACCAACGAGTTGGTGCTCCTGTTCAAGGACTCCTCGCTGGTGCTGTTCCTCGGCGTCACCCTGGAGGAACGCGAACTGGCCAAGTACGGCCGTGACCTGGCCAGCCAGACCGCCAACTCCACGCCGATCCTGGTGGCGGGCCTGTGCTATCTGCTGGTGACGGTGCCGCTGGGCCTCGTCGTACGACGGCTGGAGACGAAGGCGGGGGAGGCGACGAAGTGAGCGACGGTATCGGCGGTATCAAGGACGCGACTGTGCCGGAGATCGAGGTCCGGGACCTGCACAAGTCGTTCGGGGACAACGAGGTGCTGCGCGGCATCGACCTGGAGATCGGGCAGGGCGAGGTCGTGTGCGTGATCGGCCCGTCCGGCTCCGGCAAGTCGACCCTCCTGCGCTGTGTGAACCTGCTGGAGGAGCCGACGAAGGGCCAGGTCTTCGTCGGCGGTACGGAGGTCACGCACCCGGACGTCGACATCGACGAGGTCCGGCGCCGCATCGGCATGGTCTTCCAGCAGTTCAACCTCTTCCCGCATCTGACGGTGACGGAGAACCTGACGCTGCCGCAGCGCCGGGTGCTGAAGCGGGACAGGGCCGAGGCCGCTCGGGTGGCCGCGGAGAACCTGGAGCGGGTGGGCCTGTCGGAGAAGGCGGACGCGTACCCGTCGTCCCTCTCCGGCGGCCAGCAGCAACGGGTCGCCATCGCGAGGGCGTTGGCCATGGGCCCGGAGGTCATGCTCTTCGACGAGCCGACGTCGGCACTCGACCCCGAACTGGTGGGGGACGTACTCGCGGTGATGCGCAGGCTGGCGAACGAGGGCATGACGATGATGGTCGTCACGCACGAGATGACGTTCGCCCGCGAGGTCGCCGACCGGGTCGTCTTCATGGACGGCGGAGTGATCGTCGAGGAGGGCACCCCGGCCCGGGTCATCACCGCCCCGGCCCACGAACGCACCCGCCACTTCCTCTCCCGCCTGCTGGACCCCGCGATGGCGGACGTGGAGGAGGAGTCGGTACAGGAGGCGGAGGGGGAGGGGAAGAAGCCGACGGGGCCGAACTAAGGTGCCGTCCATGAGCGATCAGGCGGTGTTGAGGGTGAAGGGGCGGGTGCTGGTCGGCCCGGAGGAGATCCGCGACGAGCTGTGGGTGGTCGGCGGCCGGATCACATACGACCGTCCGCCCGGCGCCCGGGACATCCGCACGGTGGAGGGCTGGGCGCTGCCCGGTCTGGTCGACGCGCACTGCCATGTGGGCCTGGGGCCGCACGGCCCGGTGCCCGAGGACACGGCGGAGAAGCAGGCGCTGACCGACCGGGACGCCGGGACCCTCCTCGTCCGGGACGCCGGCTCGCCGTCCGACACCCGCTGGATCGACGCCCGCGAGGACCTCCCGAAGATCATCAGGGCAGGCCGGCACATCGCCCGCACCCGCCGCTACATCCGGGGCTTCGCGCACGAGATCGAGCCGGACGACCTGGTGGCGTACGTCGCCCGGGAGGCCCGGCGCGGCGACGGCTGGGTGAAACTGGTGGGCGACTGGCTGGACCGCGGCACCGGCGACCTCTCCGCCTGCTGGCCGCGCGAGGAGGTGGAGGCCGCGATCGCGGAGGCCCACCGTCTGGGCGCGCGGGTCACGGCCCACTGCTTCGCCGAGGACTCTCTGCGGGACCTGGTCGAGGCGGGCATCGACTGCGTCGAGCACGCGACGGGCCTGACCGAGGACACGATCCCCCTGTTCGCCGCACGCGGCGTCGCGATCGTCCCGACCCTGGTGAACATCGCGACGTTCCCGAACCTGGCGGCAGCCGGCGACGCCAAGTTCCCGACCTGGTCGGCCCATATGCGCCGACTGCACGAACGCCGCTACGACACGGTGCGTTCCGCGTACGACGCGGGGATCGCGGTGTACGTCGGCACGGACGCGGGGGGCTCGTTGGCGCACGGGCTGGTCGCGGCGGAGGTGGCCGAGCTGACGAAGGCCGGCATCCCGGCGGTCGAGGCGCTGTCGGCGACGACGTGGGGTGCGCGGGAGTGGCTGGGGCGCCCCGGGCTCGCGGAGGGCGCGGCGGCGGACCTGGTGGTGTACGAGAGCGATCCGCGGGCGGACGTACGGGTGTTGGGGGCGCCGTCGCGGGTGGTGCTGAACGGGCGGATCGTGGGGTGACGCGAGTGACCCGGGTGAATGTGGAGAACATCCGTGCAGCGGGATTCGAAGATCTGCGCGGAAACCCCACGTAGGAGTGAAGTCCCGTTGGATTGCTGACCGTTGGCTTTCTGTAGGTAATTCTTACCGGGTCCCAAGCGTGTCTCTTCCGAGAGGTCCCCACCGTGAACGCCACCAACTTCCGCATGCCCGCACGCCGTCTGGCCACCGTCGCGGCGGCCACGGCCCTGGTGGCCGCCGGTCCCGCGGCCCTGGTCCACGCGACGGAGGACCAGGGCCGCGCGAGCGCGGTCGTCCTGCGCACCGGGCTGAACGTGTCGCTCCTCAACAAGAGCGTGAACGTCCCGCTCACGGTCGCGCTGAACGAGGTGCGGGCGCCGCAGAGCGCCGAACAGACGGCGCTGACCGCCACGTTGGACGGTGTGGACGGCGGAAAGCCGTTCACCGTGCTCGGTGCGGAGGTCGCGGAGGCGAAGGCGGCGGTGTCGGACGGGAAGGCGGAGGCGTCGACGCGGCTCGCACACGCCAAGCTGCATGTGCCAGGCCTGCCACTGCTGTCCCTGATCGAGGTCGAACAGGTCACGTCGAAGGCGACCTGCGTGGCGGGGGAGAAGCCGGTCGCCGCCTCGAACCTCCTGGGCTCGGTGACGGCCCTCGGCAAGAAGGTGACGCTGACGCCGAGCGGCCCGGTCGAGGTGAAGGTGCCAGGGGTCGGCGAGGTGCGCCTCGACCTGTCCCGGACGGAGACGACGACCCGTACGGCGGCGGCGACCGCCCTCGAACTCACGGTTTCCGTCAACCCGTTGGACCTCAACGTGGCGGAGGTGGAGGGCACGGTGACACTGGCGAAGGCGACCTGTGAGGCACCGGCGGCACAGGCGGCTTCGCCGACCCCGACGAAACCGGCACCGGAGGTGGAGCCGCAGGGCGCACCGGCCGAGGCTGGGCTCGCGGACACGGGCGGCAGCTCGATGACGCCGTACGTCGCGGGCGGGGCGGTGGCGCTGCTCGCGGCGGGTGCCGGAGCGGTCGCCCTGGCGCGACGCCGCACCAAGAACTGACGCGCCGGACCCGTCCTTCCTCGCCCCCGCCGCCCCTACCCGTCCCATCCTCGGGGGCGCTGCCCCCGAACCCCCGCTCCTCAAACGCCGGAGAGGCTGAAGCACCAGCGCCGGCCGGTATTTCCAGCCCGTCCGGTGTTTGAGGACGAGGCCCCTTCAGGGCCGATGCGGGGGTCTGGGGGCGCAGCCCCCAGGAACGGGATGGGACGGGCAAGGGCGGCGGGGGCGAGAAAAATCACCGTCCAGCGACAGTCACCGCCCGGTCGAACGCCTGCAGGAACCCGTTCACCGTCACCCGGTCCCGCACAGCCACCCGCAACCACTCCTCCCCCAGCCCGGGAAACGTGTCCCCCCGCCGCACCGCGTACCCCAGCCCCCGCAGGTGCCCCCGAACCGCCCCGGCCCGGCCCACCCGCACCAGCACGAAGGGCCCCTCCGCCGGAGTCACCACCCGCACCCCGTCCGACCCGAACTCGTCGAGCCCGGCGACAAGATGAGCCCGGTCGGCGGCGATCCGCCGCGCCGCCTCCGCCGCCTCCGCCAACGCCCGCCCGGACACGCACACCTCCGCCGCGGCCAGCGCCGGCGTGGACACCGGCCACAACGGCTGCGCCCGCTCCAGCTCCGCGACCGTCTCCGGCGCCGCCAGCACGTACCCGATCCGCAGCCCGGCCAGCCCCCACGTCTTCGTCAGGCTCCGCAGCACCACAAGCCCGGGCACGTCCGTACGTCCGGCCAGCGCCTCCCGCTCATCCGGCACCGCGTCCATGAACGCCTCGTCGACCACCAACGTCCGACCGGGACGGGCGAGTCGGGCAATGGTGTCCGCCGGATGCAGGATCGACGTCGGGTTCGTCGGGTTGCCGATCACCACCAGGTCGGCGTCCTCGGGCACGAGCGCCGGGTCCAGCCGGAACCCGTCCTCCGCCCGCAGCAGCACCCGGTCCACACTGTGCCCGGCATCCCGCAGGGCCGCCTCCGGCTCCGTGAACTGCGGGTGCACGACCACCGGCCGGCGCACCTTCAGGGCGCGCGCCAGCAGCACGAAGGCCTCCGCGGCCCCGGCGGTGAGCAGCACCCGCTCCACGGGCACCCCGTGCCGGGCCGCCACCGCCGCCCGTGCGGCCCGCCCGTCGGGATACGCGGCGAGCCCGCCGAGCGACCCGGCGATGTGCTCGCGCAGCCAGGCCGGGGGAGTGCCGGCCCGGACGTTCACGGCGAGGTCGATCAACCTGGCGCCGTCGTCCCGCACTTCGGCGTCCCCGTGGTGCCGAAGGTCATGCCCGTCGGTGTCCGGTTCAGTGCGCATGGGAGTGCGAGTGCCCGTGTGAGTGATGTCCATGATGGTGACCATCGTGGTCGCCATCGTCGTCCGGATGGAAGTGCGGCTGCTGAGGCATCCCGACTTTGTCCTCGAAGCCGGGCAGCGCGATCCGGTACACGCACGAGTCGCAGTTCATCCGCAGATCCCCCCGCACGGCCTCCCGGTACCGCTCCATCACCAGATCGAGCAGCTCCGGCTCCGGACCGATGACGTCGGCGGACCGCACCTCGATCTCCGGGTGCGCGGCGGCCCAGCCCTCCGTCTGCTGCCGTACCCGGTCCGGCAGAATCCCGGTGAACAGGAAGTAGGGCAGGACGACGATCCGCCGCGCACCCAGTTTCACGCACCGGTCGAGCCCCGACGGCACGTCCGGCGCCGCCAGCGACACGAACGCCGTCTCCACACCGGCGTATCCGCGCCCCTCCCACAGCAGCCGCGCCGCCTTGAGCACCTCGGCGTTGGCGTCCGGATCGGTCGAGCCGCGCCCGACCAGCAGCACGGTCACGTCGGCCCGGTCGGCGGGCGTACGCGCCCCACCGCCCAGCGCCTCCTCCAGGCGCCGCTCCAGCACCGTCAGCAGCGCCGGGTGCGGGCCCAGCGGGCGCCCGTACGTGTAGGAGATCCCCGGGTGCCGCTCCTTCTCCCGGGCCAGCGCCGCCGGGATGTCCCCCTTGGCGTGCCCGGCGGACACCAGCATCAGCGGAACGGCGGCGAACCTCCGTACGCCGCGCTCCACCAGCTCGGTCACGGCGTCGCCCAGCGGCGGCGGCGACAGTTCGATGAAGCCTCCCGCGACGGGCAGTTCGGGGTTGCGGCGTCCCAACTCCCGCACGAAATCACGGAACGCCTCGGCCCCGGCCTCGTCCCGGGTGCCGTGGCCGGCGATGAGCAGGGCGGGCGGCGGGGTGGTCACGATGTCTCCTCTGACGGTGAAGTGGGCTGGAACTGAAGGGTGTTGAGAAGGAAGCCGGGAAGTACCGGACGAAGGATCACTGGGTGGTCTCCTGCCAGCGGTACCCGCGAGGTGTGACCATCCGGCCCGCGATGTTCCGGGTCGCGGTGTTGCCGACGGTCACGACCGTCATCATGTCGACCGTCGCCGGGTCGAGGCCGGCCAGTGTCGTGACGCGGCTGGACTCGTCGGGTCGCGACGCGTTCCGTACGACACCCACGGGCGTCGTCGGCTCCCGGTGCGCGCCGAGTATGGCGAGCGCCTTGGGCAGCTGCCAGTCACGGCCCCGGCTGCGCGGGTTGTAGAACGTCACGACGATGTCAGCCTCGGCCGCCGCCAGCACCCGCCGCTCGATGACGTGCCAGGGCGTGTGCAGGTCGGAGAGACTGATGGAGACATGGTCGTGGCCGAGCGGCGCCCCGAGAATCGCGCCGGCGGCGAGGGCCGCCGTGACGCCGGGCACCCCGACCACGTCGATGTCGTCGGACGCCTCGGCGAGCGCGGGCGACGCCATCGCGTACACGCCCGCGTCCCCGCTGCCGATCAGCGCGACAGCCTGCCCCTTCCGGGCCTCGGCCACCGCCGTCCGCGCCCGCTCCTCCTCGGCCCCGAGCCCCGACTCCAGGATCCGGGTACCGGGCCGCAGCAGATCACGGATCTGGTCGACGTACTGATCGAGCCCGACCAGCACGGACGCCCGCCGCAACTCCGCCTCGGCACGTGGCGTCAGCAGATCCCGCGCCCCGGGCCCGAGCCCCACGACCGCGAGCCGCCCGCGCCCCGGCCGCCGTACGACGGCACAGGTCGCCATGGCCGGCGCCCCGTCCGCACGCTCCGACTTCCTCTTGGGGACGAGGAGTTCACCCCCGCCGACCAGCGCGGCAGCCTCTGCCACGGACGGTGTACCGACGGCGGCGAGTGGCGCGGCGGAGGGATTGGGCACCTCGACCCCGGCCAACTCCTCGGCGGAGTACGTCAGTACAGGCACCCCGAGCCGCCCGGCGGCCCCGACGATCCCCGGCTCGTCCGCCTTCGCGTCGACGGTGGCCAGCGCGGCTACCGAGGCGACAGCGAGCCCCGCGTCCGCCAACGCGCCCTCGACCAGCCCGAGCACCTCGTCGACCGGGGCCCCCTTGGAGGCGCCGACACCGACGACGAGGGACGGTGGCCGCAAGACGACCTCGCCCGCCCGGCCGGTGCCGATCAGCCGGTCGGTCACCCGGATCGTCGGAGCGACACCCGGCGCCGCACTCCCGGCACCGGACGGCAGCACATTGGCCGGCAGCGCGGGCAGCGGCCAGACCGACTCCAGCTCCAGCGCGACGGGTTCACCGTCGAGCAGCGCCCGCGAGACCCCCGCGACATCGCCCTCGACGGGCAGCCCGAGCGTGTCGAGCCCCGGCACCCCCACCGCGTCCGTCGCGGTGGTCACCACCGGCTCCGCACCCAGCAACCGCCCGACCGCACGGGCGAGTTCATTGGCCCCGCCACCGTGCCCGCCGACCAGCGAAACGGCGAAGCGCCCGCCCTCGTCGACGCACACCACACCGGGGTCGGACGCCTTGTCGGACAGCAGCGGGGCGACCAGCCGTACGACCGCCCCCGTGGCCAGGAAGCACACGAGCTGCGAGCACTCTCCGAACGCGCGCCGGACGGCGTCGGCGACCGGCCCCTCGTACACACGCGTACGGTCGGGCCAGGCGGCGGCAAGCCGATCACGCGCCGCCGCGCCCGCCGCCGTCGCGGAAATCAGGCCGATCACAGTGGAACTCCTTCTCTAGCCACAGGTGTTGCGGGACGCGTGCCCCACAGCAGGAAAACGGGATTGGTCGCCGCGAGCCGGGTCACATCACCCGGCAGGGGGGCAAGCCGGGACGACTGCAACAGGACGCCGTCGCAGTCGAAGCCGGCCCCGGTGAGCGCCTCGCGCACGGCGGGCACCCGGTCGAGGGCGGCCAGCGCGACCACCACCGTCCGCCGGGCCCGCAGCGCACACGCGGTGACGACGGCGGGCAGTTCGCGCCCGCCCCCGCCGATGAACACGGCGTCGGGATCGGACAGTTCGTGGGCGGGGGCGGGCAGGGCATCGGGCGCGACCCCCTCCACCACCCGCACGTCGACACCGTGCGCGGCGGCATTGGCCCGTACCCGCTCCGCCCCGTCCGACGTCTTCTCGACGGCGACCACGGCCGCCCCGAGCCGCGCGCACTCCACGGCCACGGACCCGGAGCCCGCGCCGATGTCCCAGACCAGGTCACCTAGGCGCGGCCCTAGCCGGGCCAGCGCCAGGGCCCGTACCTCGAACTTGGTGATCATCGAGTCGCGATGGGCGAACTCCCGCTCGTCCAGGGCCCATCGGCCGGGCCCGACAGCCGAACCGGCGACCGTGACACGGACCGGCGCGAGCGTCCGCGCCTCGTCCAGGCACAGCACCACACTCACCGCGTCGCCCCAGTCCCGTTCCACCGCCTCGGCAGGAGTGACCCGCTCGACGCGTTCGAGTTCCGGATCGCCCAGCGCCGAGGCGACCACCAGCACGCGCGCACGCGGCTCGCCTGCCAGGGCCGCGCCCAGCTCGGCGGGCCCGGCGCCCGGCCCGGTCAGCACCGCCACCTTGGGCCGCGCCCGGCACACGTTGACCGCCGTACGCAGCGCACGCCCGTGCGCGCTGACGACCACCGCGTCGTCCCAGGTCAGCCCGGCCCGGGCGAACGCGGCGGCGACGGAGGACACCCCCGGCCGGACATCGAGCAGCCCGGCCCCGAACCGCTCGGCCAGCGCCCGCACGATCCCGAAGAACCCCGGATCACCGGAGGCGAGCACGACGACGGGCCGCTCCTTGCCGACGTACTCCTCGACGGTGTCGAGCGCCGGAGGCAAGGCCCCGAGAACGACCCGCTCGGCACCCTCGGACACCACCGTGGACACCGCGGCCAGATGCCGCCGGGCGCCCACGACCAGCGCGGCCCCGGCGACGGCGGCCGTGGCGTCCGGCGGAAGCGGCGCCCCCGTCCCCGTACCGATGACGGTGATCACGTACTCGCCCCTCGCTCGCGCAGCGCCCGGCGGGCCGCCGGGTCGGCCTTGCGGAAGCCGTGGAAGTGGCCGGGGTGGTAGAGGTGCGAGCGGGTGCCGCTGGCGTCGAGGGCCGGGCCGATCAGGAACAAGGTGTGCTTCCACAGCTTGTGCTCCTTGACCGTCTCCTCCAGCGTCTCGATCGTGCACCGCACGACCAGTTCCTCCGGCCAGGTCGCCTGATAGGCGATGACGACCGCCGTGGACGTCGGATAACCGCCCTCCAGCAGCTCCCGTACGAGCTGCCCACTACGGGCGGCGGACAGGAAGATCGCCATGGTGGTCCCGTGCCGGGCGAACTCCCGCACCTCCTCACCGGGCGGCATCGGGGTCTTCCCGCCGCCCAGCCGGGTGAGGATCACGGACTGCGCGACCTCGGGAATGGTCAGCTCACGCTGGGCGAGGGCGGCGACGGCGGAGAAGGAGGAGACACCGGGCACGATCTCGGTCTCGATCCCGATCTCGGCACACCGGTCGACCTGCTCCTGGGTGCCGCCCCAGAGCGCGGGATCGCCGGAGTGGATCCGGGCCACGCGCAGGCCCTCGCGCACGGCACGCTCGTACACGGCGACGACGTCCTCCAGCGACATCGTCGCCGAGTCGAGGATCTCCGCCCCCTCGCGCGCATGTTCGAGAACAGCCTCCTGTACGAGGCTGGCCGCCCAGATCACGACATCGGCGTCGGCGATGGCGCGGGCGGCGCGGAAGGTCAGCAGATCGGCGGCGCCGGGACCGGCACCGACGAACGTCACCTTGCCGGTGGGAGCGCCGGTCGAAACGTCGGCCGTGGGAGCCATGGGGCGAGATCCTCTCGTACGGAACAGCGAATACGTCAGTTGGTGTGCGGGTGGGTGTGGAGGTGCGCGAAGGCGGGTCGATCGGATAGCAAGGGCACATGGCGGTCTTCGTCGCGCTCGGCGCGTTCCTGATGACGCTGGCCGGCGGCTGGACGGCACTGCGTGTGACCGACCGCCGCCATCTCGTCCTGGGCCTGGCCGGCGGCCTGATGCTGGGCGTGGTCGGCCTCGACCTGCTGCCGGAGGCACTGGACGCGGCGGGCCAGGAGGTGTTCGGCGTACCGGCCGCGCTGCTGCTGTTCGTCGCCGGCTTTCTGCTGGCCCATCTGGTGGAACGGCTGCTCGCCGTACGGCAGGCCTCGCACGGCGCCGCCGAGGGGACCGGCGAACACGGCGGCCGGACGCCCCAGGTGGGTCTGACGGCAGCCGCGGCCATGGTCGGCCACAGCGCGATGGACGGCGTCGCGATCGGCGCCGCCTTCCAGGTGGGCGGCGGTATGGGCCTCGCGGTCGCGCTCGCGGTGATCGCCCACGACTTCGCCGACGGCTTCAACACGTACACGATCACGAGCCTGTACGGAAACGCCCGCCGCAAGGCCGTGGCCATGTTGTTCGCCGACGCGGTGGCACCGGTCGTGGGCGCGGCCTCGACCCTCTTCTTCACGATCCCCGAACAGGCGCTCGGCGGCTATCTCGGCCTCTTCGGCGGCGTACTGCTCTACCTCGCAGCCGCCGAGATCCTGCCCGAGGCCCACCACGAACACCCCACCCACTCGACGGTGCTCTGCACGATCGCGGGCGCGGCGTTCATCTGGCTGGTGGTGGGCCTGTCGGGCTGAGCCCGGGCGTGTGCCGTCGAGGCGGTGGTTCACAACTTGCCGCCCCGCCCGCCGCCGCGTGGCGCGGGCGCGATGAGGGTGGAGAGGTACGGGAGCGGCGCACCGTCGAGTTCGTCGGCGGGCCGGATGGACTCGTCCTCCAGCCCCAGGGCCGACCCCCAGACGGCATCGCCGATCCGCCCGCTCTCCCGCAGCGCCTCGGCGACCTCCTGGGCCTGCCGCCCGAACTTGTACGCCACGACGGTGCCCGGCCCGCCCAGAGCCTCCTTGAGCACAGCCGCCCCCGCGGTCACGGGCACGAGGGTGAGCGGCTCGGTCCCCTCGGTGAGCACGGCCCCCGACCGGGCCGCCAGATCCTGCATCGCGGTGATACCGGGCACGGTCTCGACGACGGCCGAAGGGACCAGCTCCCCGATCGTGTGGGCGAGATAGGTGAACGTCGAGTACACGTTGGGGTCCCCGATGGTCGCGAAGGCGACGACGGAATGCGCGCCGAGCAACTCGGCCACCCGAGCACCGGCGGCATCCCAGGCAGCCTCGCGCCGGGCATGGTCGGACCGCTCGTTGAGCGCGAAGACGACCCGGACGATCTTCTCGGCGGGCACGTAGTGCAGCACGGTGGCCTCGGCGCGCCCTCGCTCAAGGGTGTCCATCACGGGTACGACGACCACATCGGCGGCGCGCAACGCGTTGACGCCCTTGACGGTCACCAGCTCGGGATCACCGGGCCCGACCCCGACCCCGATCAACCTGCTGCTGACGCTGCTCTCGCTGCTCATGACGTCCGGCACCTCTCCACGAACCGACGGGCGACACCGGGCGCAGACGCCCAGTGCGTGTGCAGATAACTCGCGTGCACACCGCGCTGTACAAACCCCTCGACCCGCCGCGCCGCACCCCGTACACCCCAGGCGGGAGCAGTACCCGCCCCGGGCTCGACGACGGTCCGATGAAACTCGTGCCCACGCATCCGGGTACCGGCCGCCGCGAGCGAACTGTCACTCACGGCCACGGCATCCCGATAACCGAGGGTGAGCCGATCGGTCATCCGGGCGGTGGCATCGAGCACCCCGCACATGGGCAGCCCGTCCAACTCCCGCCCCAGATACAGCAACCCGGCACACTCGGCGGCAACGGGCGCACCGCTCTCCGCGAGGGCGGCGACGGACTTGCGCAGTGGCTCATTGGCGGACAACTCGGCGGCGAACACCTCGGGAAACCCACCCCCGATGACCAACCCCCGCGTCCCGTCCGGCAGTTGCTCATCCCGAAGCGGATCGAACACGACGACCTCGGCCCCGGCGGCCCGCAACAGCTCGGCATGCTCGGCATAGGAAAAGGTGAAGGCGGCGCCGCCGGCGAGAGCAACAGTCACTCCTGAGCCGGCGGTCGGCATTTCCAGCCCGTCCGGCGCTTGAGGACGAGGCCCGTTCAGGGCCGAAAGCGGGGGTCCGGGGGCGCAGCCCCCAGGAAGGGATGGGACGGGTAGGGGCGGCGGGGGCGAGGCTGCATCCTTCAGCGGCTCCGCCGCGGGCAAGACCTCACCCGCATCCCACCCCGCACACGCCAACGCCCCCGCCCCCCGCGCCAACGCGAACAACGCCTCAAGATCACACCCTGCGGAAACCTGCGCGGCCATGGCCGCAACAGCCGCCACGGCCGCCCCCTGCCGCTCGGCGACAGGCACCAGCCCCAGATGCCGAGAAGGCACATCCACCTGCGGAGCCCGCCGAAGCACCCCCACCACAGGCACCCCCACCGACTCCAACGCCTCCCGCAGCATCTCCTCATGCCGATCCGACGCGACCTTGTTGAGAATCACGCCCCCGATCCGCACCTCCGGATCCCACGACACGAACCCGTGCACGAGTGCGGCCACGGACCTGGACTGCGAGGACGCGTCGACGACAAGCACCACCGGCGCCCGCAGCAACTTCGCCACCTGAGCCGTGGACGCGAGCTCACCCTCGCCCGCGGCCCCGTCGTACAGCCCCATCACACCCTCGACCACGGCGATGTCGCACCCGCGCGCCCCGTGCACGAACAACGGCCCGACCAACTCGGGCCCGCACATGTACGCGTCGAGATTCCGCCCCACCCGCCCGGTGGCGAGCGCGTGATACCCGGGATCGATGTAGTCCGGCCCCACCTTGTGCGGAGACACGGCGAGCCCCCGCGCGGCGAACGCGGCCATCAGCCCCGTGGCAACGGTGGTCTTGCCGCTGCCCGAGGAGGGCGCGGCAATGACCAGCCGGGGCACGGACCCGGACGACGGGGACCCGGACGAGACGGAGGAGGACGTCACCACTCGATACCCCGCTGCCCCTTCTGCCCGGTGTCCATCGGATGCTTGACCTTGGACATGTCCGTCACCAGATCCGCGAACTCCACCAGCTTCTCCGGAGCGTTGCGCCCGGTGATCACCACATGCTGGTTCCCCGGCCGGTCCCGCAGCACAGCGACGACCTCGTCTACATCGACCCACCCCCAGTGCATGGGATAGGCGAACTCGTCCAGCACATACAGCTTGTACGTCTCGGCGGCGAGGTCCCGCTTGACCTGCTCCCAGCCCTCCCGGGCCTTCTCCTCGTTGTCGAGCTGCGCGTCCCGCTGGACCCAGGACCAGCCCTCGCCCATCTTGTGCCAGTCGACGGTCCCGCCCTCGCCGCTGGCCCCCAGCACCCGGAGAGCGTTCTCCTCGCCCACCTTCCACTTCGCCGACTTGACGAACTGGAACACCCCGATGGGCCACCCCTGGTTCCAGGCGCGCAGCGCGAGCCCGAAAGCGGCGGTCGACTTGCCCTTCCCGATCCCCGTGTGCACGACGACAAGCGGCCGGTTACGCCGCTGCCGGGTCGTCAACCCATCCTCCGGTACGACACTCGGCTGTCCCTGAGGCATTACGCGGCCCTCCTCGAAGTCCCCTGCACATCCCTCACCAGACCGGCGATGGAGTCCGCCCGCAACTCGTCGAGCGTCACCGCCGTACCCCCGAGCTCACCCGCGAGCCGCCCGGCGAGTCCCAGCCGTACCGGCCCGGACTCGCAGTCCACGACCACGGAGGCGATCCCCTCGGCGGCGAACAGCCGAGCCGCCCGCCCGGCCATCGCGACGGGCTCCGGGCCACCCGTGGCCCGCCCGTCGGTCACGACCACCACCAGCGCACGCCGGGCCGGATCCCGCATCCGCTCCACCCGGAGCACGTCGTGCGCCTTCAGCAGCCCCGCCGCGATCGGCGTACGCCCACCGGTGGGAAGCGACTCCAGCCGGACGGCCGCCGCGTCCACGGACGAGGTCGGCGGCAGAGCGACATCGCCCGCCGTCCCGCGGAACGTCACCAGCCCCACCTTGTCCCGCCGCTGATAGGCGTCGAGCAGCAGCGACAGCACAGCGCCCTTGACGGCGCTCATCCGCTGCCGGGCGGCCATCGACCCCGAGGCGTCGACGACGAAGAGCACGAGATTCCCCTCGCGTCCCTCCCTCGTCGCCTGCCGCAGATCGTCCCGTCGCACCACCAGCCCACGCCCGGCCCGGCCCCGCGCCAGCTGATGCGGCGCGGCGGCCTGCACGGTGGCCGCCAGGTGCAGCTTGGTGAGCGCCCCCTGAGGCCGCCGGGACCCCGTCGTACGCCCCCGCTCGGTCCGTGCCCGCGACCGGCGCCCGGCAGCACCCTCACCCACACCGGGAACACTCAGCACCTTGGTACGAAAGGGCTCACCGGCCCGCACGGGCTGCTGCTCGCCGGAACCGGCCCCCGAGGGCTGCGGCTCACCGCCCTCCCCGGCCTCGGGCCGCGCGCCGGCGTCGTCCCCCTGCGGACCGTCGGACTCGGGGGCCTGACCACCGCCACCACCGGGCCCGTCCGGACCGGGATCGGGATCCTCGTCCTCGCCGTCCGCACCCGATCCCTGCCCGCCGAACTCCTCCAGCGTCTCGTCGAGCTTGTTCTCGTCAAGTCCCGGCGCGTCAAAGGGATTCCGCCGCCGCCGATGAGGCAGGGCGAGCAACGCGGCCTGCCGTACATCCTCCGCGAGCACGTCGGTACGCCCGTCCCAGGCGGCCAGTGCGACGGCGGTCCGCGCCATCACGATGTCGGCGCGCATCCCGTCCACCTCGAAGGCGGCACAGGTGGCGGCGATCTGCCTGAGCGCCCCGTCGCCCAGCCGCACGGACGGCAACAGCTCCCGCGCGGCGACGATCCGGGCCCGTACGGCGGACTCCTCGTCGGCCCACCGCGCGGTGAACCCGGCGGGATCGTCGTCGTACGCCAGCCGCCGCCGCACGACCTCGACCCGCTGATCGGGCTCCCGCGAGGCCGCGACCTCGACGGTCAGCCCGAACCGGTCGAGAAGCTGCGGCCGAAGCTCACCCTCCTCGGGGTTCATGGTCCCGACGAGCAGGAACTTCGCCGCATGCCGTACGGAGACACCTTCACGTTCGACGTAGGAGGCGCCCATCGCGGCGGCGTCCAGCAGCAGGTCGACGAGGTGGTCGTGAAGGAGGTTGACCTCGTCGACGTAGAGAATCCCGCGATGCGCGTCGGCGAGCAGCCCCGGCTCGAACGCCTTCACGCCCTCCGAGAGTGCCCGCTCGATGTCGAGGGCGCCGACAAGCCGGTCCTCGGAGGCACCGACGGGCAGCTCGACCATCCGGGCGGCCCGGGACTCGTGGGCCCCGGCCTCGTGGGGCCCGTCGGGGCAGGCCGGATCGGGCGCCCCGGGGTCGCACGAGAACCGGCACCCGGCGACGACATCGACCGCGGGCAGCAGCACCGAAAGGGCGCGCACGGCAGTGGACTTGGCGGTGCCCTTCTCGCCGCGCACGAGCACACCGCCCACCGCCGGCGAGACGGCGTTCAGCAGCAGCGCGAGCCGCAGGTCGTCCTGGCCGACGACGGCGGTGAACGGAAACGGGGTACTCACTTGTCGTCGCCCTCCAGATCGCCTTCGAGCTCCAGGTAGGTCGCGCGCAGCCGCTCGATGGTGTCGGCGTCCGGCTCGGCCCACAACCCGCGCTCGGCGGCTTCCAGCAGCCGTTCCGTGATCCCGCGCAACGCCCACGGGTTGGACTTCTTCATGAAGTCCCGATTCTCGGGGTCGAAGACGTACTCGGCGCTGAGCTTCTCGTACATCCAGTCGTCCACGACCCCGGCCGTGGCGTCGTACCCGAAGAGGTAGTCCACGGTCGCGGCCATCTCGAACGCGCCCTTGTAGCCGTGCCGCCGCATCGCCGCCATCCAGCGCGGGTTGACCACCCGGGCGCGGAACACCCGGTGGGTCTCCTCGCCCAGCGTTCGCGTCTTCACCTGGTCGGGAGTCGCGGAGTCACCGACGTACGCCTCGGGGCTCGCCCCCGTCAGATGCCGCACCATCGCGACCATGCCGCCGTGGTACTGGAAGTAGTCGTCGGCGTCGACCAGGTCGTGCTCGCGCGTGTCGACGTTCTTCGCCGCCACAGCGATCCGCCGGAACGCCGTCTCCATGTCGCCCCGGGCAGCCCGCCCGTCCAGCCCGCGCCCGTACGCGTAACCGCCCCACACCGCGTACACCTCGGCGAGGTCCGCGTCCGACCGCCAGTTGCGCGCGTCGATCAGCGGCAGCAGACCGGCGCCGTAGGCCCCCGGCTTCGACCCGAAGATACGGGCCGTCGCCCGCCGCCGGTCGCCGTGCTCGGCGGCATCGGCGTCCACGTGGGCCCGTACGAAGTTGGACTCGGCCGGCTCGTCCAGGTCCGCGACCGTCCGCACCGCGTCGTCGATCAGACCGACCACGTGCGGGAACGCGTCCCGGAAGAACCCGGAGATACGCACCGTGACGTCGATACGAGGCCGCCCCAGCTCGGCCACCGGCACCACCTCGAACCCGGTCACCCGCCGCGACGCGTCGTCCCACACCGGACGGCAGCCGAGCAGCGCCAGGATCTCGGCGATGTCGTCGCCCTGGGTCCGCATGGCCGACGTGCCCCAGACGGTCAGGCCGACGGACGTCGGATACTCGCCGTTGTCGGTCACGTACCGCTGCACGAGCGAGTCGGCGAGTGCCTGTCCGACCTCCCAACTCAGCCTGGACGGGATGGCCTTGGGGTCGACGGAGTAGAAGTTGCGGCCGGTCGGCAGGACGTTGACGAGACCGCGCGTGGGCGAGCCCGAGGGCCCCGCCGGGACGTAGCCGCCGTCAAGTGCCTTGAGGATGTGGGTGATCTCGTCCGTCGTACGGGCCAGCCGGGGCACCACCTCGTCGCAGGCGAACTCCAGCACCGCGACGGCGTCCGGAAGTTCGAGACCCAGCACGTCCCGCACAAGGGCCGGAACGGCCGTGGCCTCCCACGCCCGCTCCTCCATGCCCTCCGCGAGCCGCCGGCACAGCTGCTCCAGCAGATCGATCGCGTCGGCGGCCGAACGCGCCGGTCCCTCGACGAGATCCGTCAGCTCGACCGGCAGCTTCACCGGAGCCCCCGGTTCGGCCAGCAACTCCTTCTCGACCAGACCGAAATGAACCGCGAGTGCGGCCCGCAGCCCCGGCAGGGCGTTCGCCTGCCCACCCCACACCTGCGAGGCACGCAGCACCGCCAGGACGAGGTTCACGCGCGGCTCGGCCTCCGGGCCGCCGCCGAGAATGTGCAGCCCGTCCCGGATCTGTACGTCCTTGATCTCGCACAGATAGCCGTCGATGTGCATGACGAACTCGTCGAACGCGTCGTCGTCCGGCTGGTCGTCCACATGCAGGTCGTGATGCAGTTCGGCCGCCTTGACCAGCGTCCAGATCTGCGCGCGTACCGCCGGTGCCTTCGTCGGGTCCAGGTCGGAGACGAGCGCGTACTCGTCGAGGAGCTGCTCCAGCTTCGCCAGGTCGCCGTAGGTGTCCGCGCGCGCCATCGGCGGTACGAGGTGGTCGACGACCGTGGCGTGCCCGCGCCGCTTGGCCTGGGTGCCCTCGCCGGGGTCGTTGACGATGAACGGGTAGACGAGGGGGAGTTCACCGAGCACGGCGTCCGGCCCGCACCCCTTGCTGAGCCCGAGTCCCTTGCCGGGCAGCCATTCCATGGTGCCGTGCTTGCCCATGTGGACGATCGCGTCCGCGCCGAAGCTGTTCTCCAGCCAGCAGTAGGCGGCCATGTAGTGGTGGGACGGCGGCATGTCGGGGTCGTGGTAGATCGCGATCGGGTTCTCGCCGAAGCCGCGCGGCGGCTGGATCATCACGACGACGTTCCCGAACTGGAGGGACGCCAGGACGATGTCGTCCCCGTCGACGTACAGGCTGCCCGGAGGCTCGCCCCACGCCTCAAGCATCCCGTCCCGCATCCCGCTGTCCAGCTTGTCGAACCACGCCTGATAGTCGGCGAGCGGCACCCGCGCGGGCGCGGCGGCCAGCTGGTCCTCCGTCAGCCACTCCACGTCGTGACCGCCGGCCGCGATGAGCCGGTGGATCAACTCGTCCCCGTTGTCCGGGTATTCGGTGAGCGAGTACCCGGCGGCGCGCAGCGCGTCCAGCACCCGTACCGCCGACGCGGGAGTGTCCAGGCCCACCGCGTTGCCGACGCGCGAGTGCTTCGTCGGGTAGGCGGTGAAGACGAGCGCGAGCTTCTTCTCGGCGTTCGGCTTGTACTTCAACCGGGCGTGCCGTACGGCGATTCCGGCGACCCGGGCGGCCCGCTCGGGGTCGGCGGTGTACACGGGCACGCCACCGGGGCCGTCCTCCTTGAAGGAGAACGGCACGGTGATCAGCCGGCCGTCGAACTCGGGGATCGCGACCTGCATCGCCGCGTCCATGGGGGAGAGGGCGGCGTCGGACGCGTCCCACGTTGCCCTGGACGACGTGAGGCAAAGCCCTTGCAGCACAGGCACGTCGAGGTCGGCGAGCGCCCCGATGTCCCAGGCCTCCTCGTCACCGCCGGCCGAGGCCTCCGAGGCGTGCGTACCGCCGGCCGCGAGGACGGTGGCGACCAGGGCGTCGGCCCCGGCGAGCAGCTCGTACAGACCTGCGTCGGCGCCGCGCAGTGAACCGCAGTACACGGGAAGGGCGTTGGCGCCCCGCGCCTCGATCGCGTCGCACAGTGTGTCGACGAACCCGGTGTTGCCGCTGAGCTCGTGGGCCCGGTAGAAGAGCACCCCGATGGTCGGACGGCCGCTCTCCCGAGCGTACGAGCCGTGCACCCCGTACTCGGGCATCTTCTGCGGCTCGTCGAACCCCTCACCGGTCAGCAGCACGGTGTCCGACAGGAACCGCGCCATCTCCACGAGGTTGGCGGGCCCGCCCTCGACGAGATAGCGCAGCGCCTCCGCGACCACCCCGGCGGGCACCGACGACTCGGCCATCAACTCGGCGTCGGGCACGGTCTCCCCGCCGAGCAGCACGGTCGGCACACCGGACGTCTTCAGATAGGCGAGCCCGTCCTCCCACGCCCGCTTCCCGCCCAACAGCCGTACGACGGCGATGTCCGCGCCCTCGACGAGCGCGGGCAGCTCCTCCGCGACGTCCACGCGGGTCGGATTGCCGATCCGGTACGAGGCACCGGAAGCGGCCCGGGCCGCCAGCAGGTCCGTGTCGGCGGTCGACAACAACAACACTGTGCTCATGCGGGCGCTCCCGGTGGAATGAAAGGCAGTCCTTGCGGCGCGCCCGACTCGATGAGCCGCCAGAGCGCGTCGGTGTCCGCGTGCTGTTCGACGAGATCGCCGAGCAGGTCGAGCTGTTCCTCGCGCAGCCCGGCGAAGGAGGTGTCGGCGGCGGGTACGAAGCGGCGGCCCGCGGCGGCGGCCACCTCGCGCAGGAACGCCCGCCGGAACCCGTCGGATTCGAGCGAGCCGTGCCAGTGCGTACCCCAGACGCTCCCGACCCGGCACCCGTCCAGGAAGCTCTCCCCGCCTGCGACTTCGGCGACCCCGTGATGGATCTCGTACCCCTCGACCTGTTCGCCGAGGGCGGTGCCGACGGGCCGGGTGAGGGTCTTCTCGCGGGCGAACCGCACCCGTACGGGAAGGACCCCGAGCCCCTCGACATGGCCCTGCCGGCTCTCGACGTCGTCCTCGATGTGCTCGCCGAGAACCTGGAAGCCACCGCAGATGCCGAGCACGGGCCGCCCCTCGGCGGCCCGGCGCATGACGGCGTCCGCGAGCCCGCGCTCACGCAGCCACGCCAGCGCCTTCACGGTTCCGCGCGTCCCCGGAATGACGACGAGGTCGGCGTCGGCCAGTTCCTCCGGCCGGTCCACGAACCGCACCACGACGCCCGGTTCGGCGGCGAGCGCGTCCACGTCGGTGAAGTTGGACATCAGCGGGACCGCGCACACGGCGACCCGCAGCACGTCCTCCCCGACGGGCGGGGCGACGTTCGACTCCCGGACCGTCCCCCGCAGCGAGACCCGCAGCCCGTCCTCCTCGTCGATACCGAGCCCGTGCCGGAAGGGCAGCACGCCGTAGGTCGGCCGTCCGGTGAGCCCGAGCAGCATGTCGAGCCCGGGTTCGAGCAGGCTGACATCCCCGCGGAACTTGTTGACGAGGAACCCGGCGACGAGCGCCTGGTCCTCGGGGGACAACAGGGCGACCGTCCCGAAGAAGGAGGCGAAGACCCCGCCGCGGTCGATGTCGCCGACGACGAGCACCGGGAGCCGGGCATTGCGCGCGATTCCCATGTTGACGATGTCCGTCCGCCTGAGGTTGATCTCAGCCGGGCTCCCGGCCCCCTCGCAGATCACCGCGTCATACGTGCCCCGCAGTTCGGCGAGGCACTCCAGCACGGTCCCGAGAAGTTGCCCCTGCCGCCCTCCGTGATAGCCGCGCGCACTCATCTCGCCCACCGGCTTCCCCATGAGCACGACCTGACTGCTCTGGTCGCCCCCCGGCTTCAGCAGTACGGGGTTCATGAGCGCCGTCGGCTCGATCCGGCACGCCTGCGCCTGCATGGCCTGCGCCCGCCCGATCTCGGCACCCTCACGCGTGACGAAGGAGTTGAGGGACATGTTCTGCGCCTTGAACGGCGCGACCTTGACCCCCTGCCGCACCAGCCACCGGCAGATCCCGGCGGTGACGACACTCTTGCCGGCGTCGGAGGTGGTCCCGGCGACGAGCAGCCCACCACCCAGAGCCCCACCACTCATGAGGTACGCCCCTTCGCTACGAGTCGTGCGCTGACACTGACCCCGAGGGCCAGCCAGGTGACGCGCCGCGACAGCCGTACAGCCCGCTCGACGTCGGACACGCGGACAGCCCGCCCGGACTCCCCGTTGAGCACCGGCCGATGCTCGACCCGCCCCCCGTAGGACAGCGTTCCGCCGAGCCGAACCCCCAACGCCCCCGCGAACGAGGCCTCCACGGGCCCGGCGTTCGGACTGGGATGGCGCCCGGCGTCGGCACGCCAGGCCCGGACGGCCCCGCGCGGATCACCGCCGGCGACGGCGGCGAGTACGGCGGTCAGCCGCGCCCCCGGCCACCCCGCGAGGTCGTCGAGCCGCGCGGAGGCCCACCCGTACCGCCGGTATCTGTCCGACCTGTGCCCGACCATCGCGTCAAGGGTGTTGACGGCCCGGAACCCGACCAGCCCGGGCACCCCGCCCAGGGCGCCCCAGACGAGCGCGCCCACCACGGCGTCGGAGGTGTTCTCGGCGACGGACTCGACGACGGCCCGGGCGATCCCGTCGGAGTCGAGGGCCTGCGGATCCCGTCCGCAGAGGTGGGGCAGCCGCTCCCGCGCCCCTTCGAGGTCCCCGGCCTCCAGCGACCGGCCGACGGCCCGTGCCTCCCGGCCGAGTGAGGTACCGCCGACCACGGCCCAGGTGGTGGCGGCGGTGAGCGCCACGGAGGCGGTACGGGACGGACGGACGAGTGAACCGGCCGCCATGGCAAGGGAGACGGCACCTCCCACACACACGGCGGTGTGCAGCGCGCCCCACCCCCGGTGGTCCCGCCACAGCACCCGTTCGACGGCGCCGGCGGCCCGCCCGAACGCGGCGACCGGATGCCCGCGGCGAGGGTCGCCCAGGATCAGATCAGCGAGGAGTCCGGCGGTGGCGCCGTACGCGAAAACGCGATCGGCACGCATCGGCTCAGCCGGCCGTGGGGGCGGGCAACGGCCTGGTGCTATGCCTCGAACGGCAGCCGAACATGGTGATATGTCCTCACTCAGGGTGTCCACGCCCTGGTTCGACGAGACCGGCGGCAAGAGTTCCTGGCTCCCGGGTTACCTACCCCGGTGACAGTGGCGGGACCGCGCCGGATTCGCACCGGCTTCCTCTTCTGCCGCCGTACATGGCTCCGGCAGTCCACCACGGGCCCGGAACACCCGTCAACTTGCCGTTGACCTGGAAGGGAGGACTGTGCTGAGCCCCACACCGCGACCGGATCGGGGCGACGAAAAACGCCCGCTCCGACCGTGACCACCGGTAGGGCGGTCACGGTCGGAGCGGGCGACGAGAGGGTGTCCGGCCGGGTCAGGCCACGATCAGATAGATCCCGTACGCCACCACTGCCGCACAGGCGGCGAAGCACGCGTACGCGCCGGAGACGGCAAGACCCGCCGACTGGCCCTGCGCGACCGCCCGTTCGCGGCGCGAGAGTCCGACGATGCCCAGGGTGAACACTCCCACCATGGCCACGGTGATGACGAGGCTGACGCCGAAGACGGAGCCGAGGGCTGCCCAGTCGATCTTCATGTTGCTTCCTTCTGCTTCTCGCTCGGACCGGGAGCCGGACTCAGAGGGCTGTGGCCGACGGCTTCGCCGTGACCTCGGCCGGGGACGGGATGGTCGCCGTCAGGTTGTCGGCGACGGTGCCCACCGGCGGCGGGGTCACAGCCGCGATGGCAGTCGTGATGACGCCTGCGGGCTCTGCGTCCGCGGCGCTCTCGGGGGACTCGCCCTCGACATGGTTGACGTTCGTGTGGTCGATCACCTCGCGGCGCGACACGACCCAGATCGCCGTGCTCGAAGCGATGAGGAAGACGGCCACCAGAGCCGTACCCCAGTCGCCGAAGCCGGTGACGTACTCCGCCAGCGCGCCGACGAGAGCCGCCGCGGGCAGTGTCAGCCCCCACGCCACGAACATCCGGGTCGCTGTCGACCAGCGGACCACGCCGCCCTTGCGACCGAGGCCCGCGCCCATCACCGAACCCGACACCGAGTGCGTGGTGGAGAGGGAGAAGCCGAGGTGGGAGGAGGCCAGGATGACCGTCGCCGCACTGGTCTGGGCGGCGAAGCCCTGCTGGGGCTGAAGGTCGGTAAGACCCTTGCCCATCGTCCGGATGATGCGCCAGCCGCCCAGATACGTGCCGAGCGCGATGGCCAGGCCCGCGGAGAGGATGACCCACACCGGGGGATCGGAGTCGGGGGAGACGGCGCCGCCCGCGACCAGGGCGAGGGTGATGATGCCCATCGTCTTCTGCGCGTCGTTCGTGCCGTGGGCCAGCGACACCAGGCCCGCGGACGCGATCTGGCCGACCCGGAAGCCCTTCTCCGCCGCCTTGCCCTCGGCCCGCCTGGCGCCGAGCCTGTACGACAGCCGGGTCGCCAGCATGGCGGCCATGCCCGCCACCAGCGGGGCGGCGATCGCCGGGATCAGCACCTTCGTCACCAGCACGTCGCCGTGGACGGCGCCCGTGCCCGCCGAGGCGATGGTCGCGCCGATCAGGCCGCCCATCAACGCATGAGAGGAACTGGACGGGAGCCCGACCAGCCAGGTCAGCAGGTTCCAGAGGATCGCCCCGACCAGCGCGGCGAAGATCACCTCGGGACGGATACCGCTCTCGTCCACGAGGCCCTTGGAGATCGTGTTGGCGACCTCGACGGAAAGGAAGGCGCCCACGAGGTTGAGCACGGCCGACATGGCGACCGCGACCTTGGGCTTGAGTGCACCGGTCGAGATGGTGGTGGCCATCGCGTTGGCGGTGTCGTGGAAACCGTTCGTGAAATCGAACGCAAGCGCGGTGACGACCACGATCGCGAGGATCAGCGAGAAGCTTTCCATTTACCCAGATTTCTTTGGGACATCAGTGCCATGTGGACCGTAGGCAATCTGGATGAACGGAAGATGAACTGGTGGGGGATGGCGGGTGACCTGATATGAGGTGCCGCTCCTCCGGATGTGCCGGACGGGTGACGCCCCTTCCTCAGACGCCCTTCGCGAACCGTTCGAGCTGGGCCGACGACCCGTTGAAGAGGTTCTGGTCGCCCGGCAGCGGGCCGCTGTTGTCGTACTGCCAGAACGTCCAGGACTTCCAGCCGCCGGACGGCAGCGCCCCCGCGTCGGCCGCGTCGTAGCGGGCCAGCCACAGCGCGTGCTTCGAGGTGAAGACGCTGCTGCTGTTCGTGCAGGTGTTCCACCAGTGGGCGGTCGTGTAGATGACCGGACGGCGGCCGGTGAGCCGGGCGACCTCGTCGCTGAAGGCCGTGATCCACCTGGCCATCTCCGCCTTGTCGAGGCCGTAGCACTTGTTCTTTCCGTACGGGTTGTACTCGACGTCGAGCGCGGGCGGCAGCGTCCGGCCGTCCGCACGCCAGGCCCCGCCGTTGCGCACGAAGTACCGGGCCTGGGTGATGCCGGACGACCTGTCCGGTAGGGCGAAGTGGTAGGCCCCGCGGATCAGGCCCGCGGCCCGTGAACCGTCGTACTGCCGGCTGAAATACGGACTGCGGTAGGTGTGGGACTCGGTCGCCTTGATGTATACGAAAGCGGCGCCCTTCGCCTTCGCGGACTGCCAGTCGACGTCCTTCTGGTGCGACGAGACGTCGTGCCCCTTCGGCTCCTCCGCCGCGGAGACCGGAACCTCCGTCAGAACGGTCCCGCCGATGGCGAACGCCGCCGCGGTAGCCGCGAGAGCGCGGGAGCGGCGGCGGAAGGCTCGGTGATCACGGGCCATGTGTCCCCCCGGAATGGCTGCGTGCGTGACAAATCTCCAGGAGGCTACTGGAAGATCGAAGGATTTCCGGCGATCTCCGGCCAAAGTGCACGCACGCGCCGATGCGTACGCATACGCGCCCTTGCGGTCACCGGGGTTCCCCCGAAGCGCCCTCGCCCGGAGCCGGTCCGGGACCGCGCCTGGCAGGATCGGGGCATGGCTGAGCAGCGACGGGACGGGCGTGACGTGCGGGACGACGCACAGGGAGCGGGTACGGGGCAGGGGCGCGCCGTGTCCGACGAGACGGCGCGTGCCTGGGCCGGGCTCGTCGAGACCGCTCGCCGCACGGTGGCCGACGGGCTGGTGGTCGGCACCTCGGGCAACGTCTCCGTGCGCGTCGGGGACACCGTCCTGGTAACCCCGTCCGGCGTTCCGTACAGGCGGCTCACCCCCGGCGACATCATCGGCGTCGACCTGACCGGCCGACAGGTCCTCGGCACCCTGACCCCGACGAGCGAACTGCCCATGCATCTCGCCGTCTACCGCGCCACCGACGCCCGCGCCGTCGTCCACACCCACGCCGTCCACGCGACCGCCGTCTCGACGCTCGTCCGAGAGCTGCCGCTGATCCACTACATGGCGGGCGACCTCGGCGGCCCCGTGCGAGTCGCCCCGTACGCGACATACGGCACGGAGGAGTTGGCCGAGAACATGCTCCGGGCCCTGACCGACCGAGCCGCCTGCCTCCTCCAGAACCACGGCACGCTCGCCCACGGTGCCACCCTCGACCAGGCGTACGACCGCACCGCCCAGCTGGAGTGGATGTGCCGCGTCTGGCTGACGGCGTCCTCCGTGCCCGGACTGGCGCCGACGCTGCTGTCGGCGGAACAGGTGGGAGAAGCGGGGGAGCGGCTCAAGGGGTACGGGCAGCGGGGCCGGTAGGGGAGAGGAGTCTCACTCCCACCACGTCCTCCCGCTGGCCGTCGGAGCACTCCGCAAGGAGACTGGGTCCGTGCGCCCAGTCACCGCGACGGCCGCTGCCGTCACCGCAGCCCTGGCAGCAGGCGCCGCCAGTGTCGCCGCCGGCCGCTACGCCAGCGACGCCGCCCTCAAGGCGCCCCCGGGCAGGCCCCTGCCCACCGAGCCCGTGCTCACCGTGCACTCCACCGCCGCCGGCCGGGTCGTGCTCACCCGCGCCCTGGCCTCCCAGCGCCCCGGAACCTACGGCCTCGCCGGTGACGGAACCCACGCCGTCGTCGGTCCCGTCCTGGACCAAGCGGCCCACTCCGCCGACACCGTCGTACGCCGCCTCGAACGGGTCACCCACGGCACCCTGGAACCCCGCGACAAGGTCTGGCTCACCCCGAACGTGCACGTCGGCGATCCCGGCAGCGCCCTCGGACTCGACCACCTCGACACCGAGATCCCCGGCGAACTCGGCGCGCTGCCCGCCTGGTTCGTGCCCGGGGCCCGCACCACCTGGGTGATCACCGTGCACGGCCTCGGCGCCACCCGCGAGCACCCCCTGAACGTCCTGCCGTTCCTGCACCGCCAGCAGTTCCCGGTCCTGAACCTCGCCTACCGGGGCGATCCCGGCGCGCCCCGGCCCCAGGACGGCCTGGGCCACCTCGGCGAGACCGAGTGGCGCGACCTCGACGCGGCGATCCGGTACGCCCTGAGCCACGGCGCCGAGCACGTCGTCCTCTACGGCTGGTCCACCGGCGCCACCATGGCCCTGCGGGCCGCCACCCACTCCGCGCTGCGCGACCGGGTCTCCGGGCTGGTCCTGGACTCGCCGGTGCTCAGTTGGGAGACCACCCTGCGCGCCCTCGCCACGGCCCGCCGCACCCCGGGCGCGCTGCTCCCGCTGGCGGTGCGCGCCGCCCAGGGCCGCACAGGTCTGCACGGCGACCGTGTCGACCACGCCGCCGACCCCGCCCGGCTCCCCGTCCCGGCCCTGATCCTCCACGGCCCCGCCGACACGATCGCCCCCTGGGGCCCCTCCCGCCGTCTCGCGGCCCGCCGCCCCGACCTCGTCACCCTGCACCAGGTCCCGGACGCCCCGCACGGCGCGATGTGGAACGCGGACCCGGCGACGTACGAGGAGACCCTGCGCCGCTTCCTCACCCCGCTGATGTAGACGACCGGGCCGCCCGGCCGTCGTCGGCCCCGCCTGTCGCCCGCCGTGCGAAACCGCTGGTCCGCAGCCCTTCGCTCCCACACCGCCACACGATGCGCCCCCTTCCGTTTAAGCCTGGACCACTGGCTTGAACACCCCCCTGGACCCCTGACCGACCCCCCTCCCTTGGCCAGCCCTGTGGCCCGCCGTGACATTCCGTTTGGGTTTTCGGACCGTCAACCGGAAGACTGCACCCGTGACGTCCCGTATCCCGCGCGACTCCAGGCTTCGACTTGTCCGCCCGCGACCCCTGGCCGCCGCCCCACGAGCGATGAACCAGCGGCGCTCGCGCCGCCCCGCCCCGCGTCCGCCCGAGGGCACACCGGCCCCGGCGGAACTGGCCAGAATGGCCCGCTCCGGTCTGGCCGGCGCGGCCCGCGTGGCCCGCTGGGCCGACCCCTCCCTGAGGCCCGGCCATGACGGCGGGTCGTCCGACGGCAGGGGCGCCCTGTCCGACGCGACCGCCGAACGGGCCGCCGCCGAACTTGGGCTGAGCCCGGATCAGGTCCGCCACGACTGGGACACCGCCCGGCTCGCCGGCCTCGTCGAGGTACATGGCGACATCGCGCGCCCCGGCTGGCGCCTGCGCGCCTGGAACCGTGACGACAGTGCCGTACTGCGCGGCTGGGTCGCCCTCTTCGACGCCTGGTCGATCGCCCACCCGGAGGCCGCGGACCACGAGCCCGCCGCCGTCGCCGAGGTCGTCTCCGCGATGCCCCAGGTGCTCTCCTTCCTCCAGCTCTCCGCGGGGCCCGTCCCCATGGAGCAGCTCCTGGACCTCCTGGAGCAGCGGGTCACGGAACTGCGCACCGAGCGCTGCGAGGTCCCTTACGGCCCCCAGCCCGAGCCGCTGCCGCAGCAGCCCGAGGCCACCGCCGTCGACACCCCGCTCGCCCCCCTCCTCGACTGGGCCCTGCACGCCCTGGCCTCCGTCGGCGCCCTCACCTACGGCGACGGCCATGCCACGCTCACCCCGCTCGGCAGCTGGGCGGTGTGGGTCAAGCTGGAGCAGATCTGTGTCGCCGCGCAGAGCCCGGCCGGCAACATCGAGCAGAACGCCGAGGACATGCTGCGCGGCTGCTCCCAGCTGCGTCCCAACGCGGCCCGCGCCGAGTACCGGGCCTGGCTCGCCGCCCGCCCCGTCGGCAGCGCCGTCGCCGAGCTCCTCGACGCCGCCCGTGGCGAGGACGCCCTGCTGCGCGGTCTCGCCTTCGAGGCGCTCCGCGTGGTCGGCGGCCCCGCCGAGCCCGATGTGCGCGCCGTGACGGAGAAGACCCCGCTGCGGCCGTACGCCCTGCTGTGGCTGGCCGAGCACGACGGGATCGACCCGGAGGACGCCCACGAGGTGCTCACCCGCGAGGAGGCCACCTGGATGTGGGTCGACACCGCCGCGGCCGTCGCCGACCACGGTGAGGCGCCGCTGCTCGTGCGGCATCTGGAGTCCGCGGTGCAGCCGACCATCCCCGCGCTTCTCGACGAGGTGAGCGCGGTCGGCCACCCCCGCACCGTCCAGGTCCTGGTCGCCCTCGCCGCCGCCCACCCCGACCCGGCCCTCGCCAAGGCGGTCCGCCGGGCCGCCTTCCAGGTGCACACCGGAGGCAGCTGAAGGCTCCGCCGGCTGCGCGGTTGGTGTCGCGGGCCGGTGTGGCCCGGCCGTGCCCACGCGGCGGAGCCGCACCGCCACAGTCGCCCGCCCTCGCGGGACGCGGTGGCGCGCCGGGTTTTTCCACCGAGGCCGCGCAGTCGTACCGCACGGCCGCCTCGGGCTGCCCTGGGGCTGGACGGGGTCAGGCCTGTATCTCGGGCGCGTAGGTGCCGAAGCTCCAGATGTTGCCCTCGATGTCGCGTGCCATGTAGTCGCGCGAGCCGTAGTCCTGGTCGGTCGGGGGCATCAGGATCTCCGCGCCGTGCTCGACGGCCTGCTGGTGGTGTGCGTCGACATCGTCCACGACGACGTACACCCCGCAGGGGCCCGCGTCCTTCATCGCCGTGTCGAAGACGCCGCCGCGGCCCTTCGAGCCGAGCATCACCGCGCCGTTGCCCTGCACCAGTTCGGCGTGCAGCACCGAGCCGTCCTCCCCCTCGTACACCGACGCCTCGGTGAAGCCGAAAGCCTCCGTGAGCTGCCGGATCGCCGCTTTCGCGTCCGCGTACACCAGTGTCGGGTAGACGCTGGGACGCCCGCCGCTCGTGCCTGCCATGCCCATCACACTCCCTAGGTCCCGCTGCCGGAGAACCGGAGACCGGACGACCGGAAACCGGAAAGAACGGCCTGCGCCCAGTCTTGCACCGGCCACTGACAACGCCTCGGCAAGCAGCCCCACCGCCCGTCCCGTCCCGCTGCCCCGCTCAGCGGAACGTGTCGCAGCGGGCCGTGTCCCCGGTGCGGTACCCCTCGTGGAACCACTGCTGCCGCTGCTTCGCCGAGCCGTGCGTCCATGTCTCCGGTGTCACCCGGCCCTGGAAGCGCTCCTGGATGCGGTCGTCGCCCACGGCCGCCGCCGCGTCCAGGCCGTCCCGGATGTCGGCGTCGGTGAGGCTGGTGATCAGCGGGCGGCCCGTCGACTCGTCGTTCGTCGTGGTCGCGTGGTGGGCCCACACACCCGCGTAGCAGTCCGCCTGGAGCTCCACGCGTACCGCGTTGCTGTTCGTGCCCGTACGGCCGTCCTGGGACCTGCCCAGGGTGCCCATGAGGTCCTGGACATGGTGCCCGTACTCGTGTGCCACCACGTACGCCTGTGCGAACGGGCCACCGCCGGCGCCGAACGTCGTCCGCAGCTCGTCGAAGAAGCCCAGGTCCAGATAGACCTTGCGGTCGCCGGGACAGTAGAACGGGCCCACCGCGGAGGTCGCCGTACCGCACGCGGTGCCCACCCGCTCGCTGAAGACCACGGTCGGCGACCGCGTGTACGTGCCCCGGCCGCGCGCGAACTCCCCGTCCCAGAAGTCCTGGACGCTGTTGACCACCGCCACGATGCGGCAGTCGTCCTCGGTGTTCGCGTCCCGGCCGGTACGACAGCTCTGCTGCACCTGCGCGAGGGAGGAGGAGGTCGCCGTGGGCCCGTCGCCGCCGGAGGACAGACCCAGCTGGTCCGGACCGACCCCGAAGAACAGTCCCAGGAGCAGCGCGAGCAGGACACCGACGCCACCCCCGACGGTCGCTCTGCCACCCGGGACACGGCTGCCCCGTACGTCCTGCACCTCGGAGGTGTCGAGATCGGCGTCGTCGTCGAACTGCATGGCGTCATCCTCATACGCCGCCTGAGCTGCGGCGCCGGACGGAGGGCCGAACGGGGGACCCGGCCCGAACACCGGCACGCAGAGAAAGTGCTTGCACGACCCCGTTAGACTTGCCCCATGGCCTGTCTCCTCGCGCATTAGACGGCGGGAAAGTCCTCAGCCGCCCACCCCGCCAACAACCCCGCCCTGGAGTCTGTCCGTGATCTCCGCTTCCGGTATCGAGCTGCGCGCCGGCGCCCGTGTCCTCATCGAGTCCGCCACCTTCCGTATCACCAAGGGCGACCGCATCGGCCTGGTCGGCCGCAACGGCGCCGGCAAGACGACCCTCACCAAGGTCCTCGCGGGCGAGGGCATCCCCGCGGCGGGCCAGATCGCCCGCTCCGGCGAGGTCGGCTACCTCCCCCAGGACCCCCGCACCGGCGACCTGGACGTGCTGGCGAGCGACCGCATCCTCTCCGCGCGCGGCCTGGACATCCTGATCCGCAAGATGCGCGAGAACGAGCAGCGCATCGCCAACGGCTCGGGCGCCACGCGCGAGAAGGCCATGCGGCAGTACGAGCGGCAGGAGACGGAGTTCCTCACCAAGGGCGGCTACTCCGCGGAGGCCGAGGCCGCCACCATCGCCGCCGCGCTCAACCTGCCCGACCGGGTGCTCGGCCAGCCCCTGCACACGCTCTCCGGTGGTCAGCGCCGCCGAATCGAGCTGGCCCGCATCCTGTTCTCTGACGCGGACACCCTGCTGCTCGACGAGCCGACCAACCACCTCGACGCGGACTCCATCGTCTGGCTGCGCGACTACCTGAAGACCTACCGCGGTGGCTTCATCGTGATCTCCCACGATGTCGAGCTGGTGGAGACGGTCGTCAACAAGGTGTTCTACCTCGACGCCAACCGGGCCCAGATCGACGTCTACAACATGGGCTGGAAGCTCTACCAGCAGCAGCGCGAGGCCGACGAGAAGCGCCGCAAGCGCGAGCGCCAGAACGCCGAGAAGAAGGCCGCCGCGCTGAACGCGCAGGCCGACAAGATGCGCGCCAAGGCCACCAAGACGGTCGCCGCGCAGAACATGGCCAAGCGCGCCGACCGGCTGCTCGCCGGGCTCGACGCGGTCCGGGTCTCCGACAAGGTCGCCAAGCTGCGCTTCCCCGAGCCCGCGCCCTGCGGCAAGACCCCGCTCATGGCGGAGGGCCTGTCGAAGTCGTACGGCTCCCTGGAGATCTTCACCGACGTCGACCTGGCCATCGACAAGGGGTCCAGGGTCGTCATCCTCGGCCTGAACGGCGCCGGCAAGACGACCCTCCTGCGCCTGCTCGGCGGCGCCGAGAAGCCCGACACCGGCGAGGTCATCGAGGGCCACGGCCTCAAGCTCGGCTACTACGCGCAGGAGCACGAGACCCTCGACCCCGAGCGCTCGGTCCTGGAGAACATGCGCTCCGCCAACCCCGACCTGGACCTGGTCGAGGTCCGCAAGACGCTCGGCTCGTTCCTGTTCTCCGGCGACGACGTCGACAAGCCCGCCGGTGTCCTCTCCGGTGGGGAGAAGACCCGCCTCGCGCTCGCGACCCTCGTGGTCTCCTCCGCGAACGTGCTCCTTCTCGACGAACCGACGAACAACCTCGACCCGGCCAGCCGCGAGGAGATCCTCGGCGCGCTGCGCACGTACAAGGGTGCCGTCGTCCTCGTCACCCACGACGAGGGCGCCGTACACGCGCTCCAGCCGGAGCGGATCATCCTGCTGCCGGACGGCGTCGAGGACCTGTGGGGAGCCGACTACGCGGACCTGGTGGCTCTCGCCTGACCGCTTGTCGGTGGTCACGGTCACTTGATCGAATCGCTGATCCACTTCCACTGGATCATTCGGCCGATCCGTGATCCATCATCTGAGTGAGATCTCCTCATACCGAGGTGTGTCCTACATCCTTTTCACGGCCGGGCCCTTCATCGACAAGGGCCCGGCCGTCGCGCGTTCCTGACCAGGCACTTCGCGGAACAACTCGTTCGGCCGTACGGACAAGCGCGTGCGGAATTACTAATTCCGCTTGTGGGGATGCGCTCCTGTCGTCAAAACCTTGTCGCATGGACCTTGCCGAATGGGTGGCCATGACGCCCTCGAGGGGTGATCATGAGAGGACCAGAGCGCACTTCCGCACGAGGAGGCACGGGTGGCCGAGACTCTGAAGAAGGGCAGCCGGGTGACCGGCGCCGCGCGCGACAAGCTCGCGGCAGACCTGAAGAAGAAGTACGACTCCGGTGCGAGCATTCGAGCGCTGGCCGAAGAAACCGGTCGCTCGTATGGCTTCGTACACCGGATGCTCAGCGAGTCGGGCGTCACGCTCCGTGGCCGGGGCGGGGCGACACGGGGCAAGAAGGCCGCTTCGGCCTGATCCCCGACGACTCGTCGGCTTCGATGGTGACCACCCGGTCGGTCGGCTGACCGGCCGGGTGGTTACTGTGCAGTCACTTAGGTGCGTCCCGCAGGGGGCATGCACCTGATCCGACCGCACTCATCGGAGGCGCCCCATGGCTTCGTTCGACCAGGACGTCGTTGGTCAAGGTCCCGAAGTTCCCGTACTCGACAAGGACGGCGTACGGCTCACCGTCGACGACGCGGTCGCCACGGTGACGCTGACCAACCCGGCCAAGCGCAACGCGCAGAGCCCCGCTCTGTGGCGGGCGCTGGCCGAGGCGGGACGGCTGCTGCCGGGCACCGTGCGTGTCGTCGTGCTGCGCGCCGAGGGCAAGTCGTTCTCGGCCGGACTCGACCGACAGGCGTTCACGCCCGAGGGGTTCGACGGCGAGCCGTCGTTCATCGATCTCGCACGCAGCGACGACGCCACCCTGGACGGCACCATCGCCGGATACCAGGAGGGCTTCACCTGGTGGCGGCGCAGTGACCTCGTGTCCATCGCCGTTGTCCAGGGTCACGCCGTCGGCGCGGGCTTTCAGCTCGCGCTCGCCTGTGACCTGCGCGTCGTCGCCGACGACGTGCAGTTCGCCATGCGCGAGACCAGCCTGGGCCTCGTCCCCGACCTGACGGGCACCCATCCGCTCGTCGGCCTGGTCGGCTACGCCCGCGCGCTGGAGATCTGCGCGACCGGCCGCTTCGTCCAGGCCGAGGAGGCCGTGAACACGGGCCTCGCCAACATCGCCGTACCGGTCGAGCGGCTCGACGACGCCGTACGCGACCTGTCGGCCGCGCTGCTCGCCGCACCCCGCGACGCCCTGGTCGAGACGAAGGCGCTGCTGCGCGGTGTCCAGGGCCGGACGTACGACGAACAGCGCACCGCCGAACGTGCCGCCCAGGCGCGCCGCCTGCGGGACCTGGCGGGCGTCGGCGACTGACGCGCCCGCACCCGTCCATGAGGGGCCGCTGCCGATGGGCAGCGGCCCCTGGTCTTCCTCCGAACGCCGGCCCGCATCCGCATCGCCTGCTTGCCGCATCCCCGGCGCGAGTCCGCCCGACCCCACCTACTGTGGTTCGTGGAGGACGACCGAAAGGGATGTACGGCGATGACCGACATGACCCAGCGGAACCGGCCCGAGCGGCCCGAGAACGAGGGCGTCGACCCGCTGTCCGCCCAGCCCCGGAAGACGAACGTCACCAAGCGCGGCGGTGGTGACCCGGCCGAACGGGGGCGCACCACGATCGCCGACGGAGTCGTCGAGAAGATCGCCGGGCTCGCCGCCCGTGACGTCCTCGGGGTGCACGCCATGGGCAGTGGTCTGTCCCGGACCTTCGGCGCGGTCCGCGACCGGGTGCCGGGCGGTGCCTCGAAGTCCGTGTCCCGCGGTGTGAAGGCCGAGGTCGGCGAGGTGCAGACGGCCCTCGATCTGGAGATCGTCGTGGAGTACGGCGTCTCGATCGGCGACGTCGCCCGGGCCGTGCGGGAGAACGTCATCGCGGCCGTCGAGCGGATGACCGGCCTTGAGGTCGTCGAGGTCAACATCGCGGTGACGGACGTCAAGCTGCCCGACGAAGAGGAAGAAGAAGCCGAGCCCCGGCTGCAGTGACGGATTCGGGGTATCGGAAAGGAACCGGGAAGGCAGGGCAGCATGAGCATCGCCGTGATCGGCATGATCGCCGGAATGGCGCTGGGATTCGCCGGGTACTTCGGCGGCTTCGGAGCGTTTCTGCTGGTGGCGGCCCTGGGCGCCCTCGGCTTCGTCGTCGGCCGGTTCCTGGAGGGCGACCTGGACCTGGGCGACTTCTTCCGCACGCGCGACGACAGACGGCGGTGATGCCCCGTGGCCGAGGAGCAGGCCGGTGGGGAGCGGTCCGGGGAAACCCGCAAGCCCGGCAGGGCACCTGTGGTCGTGCCTCCGGGTGAACGCGGTGCCACCCGGATCGCGGACCGGGTCGTCGCGAAGATCGCCGCACAGGCGGCCCGCGAGGCCCTCGCCGAGCTGCCCCCGGACGCGGTACCTCCACACGCCACGGTCGTCGTCCACCACGACAGGGCCCGCGTCCGGGTGAGCCTCGAACTCCCGTATCCCTCCGATATCGGTGGCCAGTGCGCGACAGTGCGTGATCGGGTCGCTTCGCGGGTACACGCCCTGGCGGGAATGGACGTGCCGGAGGTCGCCGTCGAGATCGAGCGGCTGCACCTGGCACCGCCGCACGGTGCGGCACCAGGGAAGGCACAGGGGAGGACGCGATGAGCGAGCCCCAGGGCTTCGACGGCTCAGGGAACACCCGACGACTGCCAGTACTGGAGAAAACGGACGACGCGGACGACAAGGCGATCGGCACCACCGGACCGGGGCAGTCCTCGTCCGTCCACGACCCCCTGCCCACCCTCGGCGACGCGGACAACGCCCCCCGTGGCCGCCGCTTCTGGTCGGCGCGCCGGGTCCCCGCGGCCGTCCTCGCGCTGCTGCTCCTCCTCGGCGCGGGCGCGTTCCTCTACGACATCACCGCCGTACGCGCCCACCGCCCGGCGATGAGTTGGCGCAGGTCCCTCGCCGGACAGCTCGCGGAGCGCCCCCTCGACGACACCTGGGTCCTGGTCGGAGCCGCCCTCGCCGTGGTCCTCGGCGCCTGGCTGCTCGTCCTCGCCGCCACACCCGGCCTGCGCGGTGTTCTGCCGATGCGGCGCACCCACGCCGATGTCCGGGCCGGTCTGCACCGGGCCGCCGCCGCGATGGTGCTGCGCGACCGGGTCATGGAGGTGTCCGGCATTCAGTCGGTCCGGGTCCGGATGACCCGTACCAGGGCCGACGTCCGCGCGGTCTCCCACTTCCGCGAACTCGACGACGTACGGGCCGACCTGGACGCCGTGCTCGCCGACGGGATCAGGAGCCTGGGACTGTCCCGGCCGCCGGTCCTGTCGGTGCGTGTCGCCCGCCCCGGCCGGAAGGGGTGAGGACGGATGCCACGCATCGTCAACCGTGTACTGCTGGGCCTCGTGGGCCTGGCCCTGATCGTCGTCGGCGGCTCGGTACTGGCCATGGGTCTGGGCAGCCGATGGCCGACGTGGTGGATCCACGACGACCGCCACGACGTACTGCTGAGCGACGCCGAACGGACCCGCTACCACGACGCCGGCTGGTGGTGGCCGACGGTGCTGGCCGTCCTGGCCCTCGTGGTCCTCCTGGCCCTGTGGTGGCTGGCCGCGGTACTCCGCCGACGCCGCCTCACCGAGGTCCTGGTCGACACGGGCGACGGCGAGGGCGCCCTCCTGCGAGGCCGGGCCATGGAGAACGCGGTGGCAGGAGAAGCGGCCCGCCTGGAAGGCGTGGAACGAGCCCATGTCACCCTGACGGGCCGACGCACAGCACCCGAGGCCCGAGTCCAGCTCCTTCTGCAGCCACACGCGGCACCGGGCGAGGCGGTGACCCGCCTCACGGCGGAGGCCCTGGCGAACGCCCGTGACTCGGCGGGCCTCAAGTCGCTGCCGACAGAGGTGGACCTGAGGGCCGTCAAGCACCGCGCGGAAAGGGTCAACTAGTGGTCAGAACTCAGAACCCATGCCGCATCCCTCCGTCGACAGGCAGCATGACCCCCGTCAGATAGCTTGCCGCGGGCGAAAGGAGAAACGCCGCCGTACGCCCGAACTCCTCCGGCCGCCCGTACCGCCGCAACGGAATCCGTGACTCGTTGGCGACCCGGGTCGCACCCGGGTCGGCCGACAACCCGTCCAGCTCGCGCACACGATCCGTGTCGATGCGCGCCGGCAGCAACCCCACAACCCGGATCCCCCGCGGCCCCACCTCGTCCGCGAGGGACTTGGCGAACCCGGCGAGCCCCGGCCGCAGGCCGTTGGAGATGGTCAGCCCCGGAATCGGCTCGTGCACCGACCCGGACAGCACGAACCCGACGACCCCGCCCGCCTCCAGCTCCGCGACCGCCGTGCGGGCCAGCCGTACCGCCCCCAGGAACACCGAGTCGAACGCGGCCTGCCACTGCTCGTCCGTGTTGTCGGCGACGAACCCGGGCGCCGGGCCGCCCACGCTGATGAGGATGCCGTTGAAGCGCCCGAAGTGCTCGCGGGCCGCCGCGACGAGCCGCTGGGCGACCTCCGGGTCGGAGTTGTCCGCGGCCACCCCCACCGCCCCCGGGCCCAGTTCGGCCGCGGCCTCCGCGACCGTCTTCTCGTCCCGCCCCGTGATGACCACCTTCGCGCCGTCGGCGACGAGTTCGCGCGCGGCGGCGTTGCCCAGTCCACGGGTGGCTCCGGTGACGACGTACACGCGGTCCTTCAGTCCAAGATCCATGGTCCCTATCCTGCCCGCTCCTCGCCGTACAGGGCGAGGGCTGTGTTGACGAGGCCGATGTGGCTGAACGCCTGGGGGAAGTTGCCGAGCTGGCGGTCGGCGACCGGGTCGTACTCCTCCGCCAGCAGTCCCACGTCGTTGGTGAGACCGACCAGGCGTTCGAAGAGCGCGCGTGCCTCGTTCGTGCGGCCGATCATGTGCAGGGCGTCCGCCAGCCAGAACGAGCAGGCCAGGAACACGCCCTCGTCACCGGGCAGTCCGTCGACCACCGGACCGTCCGTGCTGTAGCGGCGTACGAATCCGCCGTGCCCCAGCTTGTCCCTGACGGCGTCGACGGTGCCGACGATCCTCGGGTCGTCCGGGGGCAGGAAGCCGACGCGGGGCAACAGCAGCACGGCGGCGTCGAGTTCGCGGGAGCCGTAGAACTGCGTGAACGTGTTCCGTTCCGGGTCGTAGCCGCGTTCGCACACCTCCCGGTGCACCTCGTCGCGCATCGCCCGCCAGCCTTCGAGGTCGCCGCCGTTGAGCTTCGGGTTGAGTTCGAGCTGACGCACCGCGCGGTCCGCCGCCACCCAGGCCATCACCTTCGAGTGCACGAAGTGCCGGCGCGGGCCGCGCACCTCCCACAGCCCCTCGTCCGGTTGCCGCCACGCCGTCCGAAGGAACTCCATCAGCGCCACCTGTACCCGCCACATGTGCGGCTTGGACGGCAGCCCCGAACGCCGGGCCAGCGCCAGCGAGTCGATCACCTCGCCGTACACGTCGAGCTGGAGCTGCCGTACGGCCGCGTTGCCGATCCGCACCGGGGCGGAGCCGCCGAAGCCGGGCAGCCAGTCCAGCTCGAACTCGGGCAGTCGGCGCTCACCGGCGAGCCCGTACATGATCTGGAGGTCCGCCGGGTCGCCCGCGACCGCCCGCAGCAGCCAGTCACGCCAGCTCTCGGCCTCCTCGTGGTAGCCCGCCGACAGCAGCGCGTTCAGGGTGAGCGTGGAGTCGCGCAGCCAGCAGTAGCGGTAGTCCCAGTTGCGTACGCCGCCCAGTTCCTCGGGGAGGGAGGTGGTGGGGGCGGCCACGATGCCGCCGGTCGGCGCGTACGTCAGCGACTTCAGCGTGATCAGCGAGCGCACGACGGCGTCCCGGTGCGGCCCGGCGTACGTACAACGGGCCGACCACGCCTCCCAATCCTCGACGGCCGTGTCCAGCGCCTCGTACGGGTCGACGAACGGCGGATGCGCCTCGTGCGAGGGATGCCAGGTCAGTACGAACGCGACCCGTTCGCCCTCGGCGACGGTGAACTCCGAGTGCGTGGTGAAGTCCCGGCCCCAGGTGCGCACCCCTTCGTCGGTGCGCAGCCACACCGAGTCCGGCCCCGCGACGGCCACCCGGTGCCCGTTCACCCGGCGCATCCACGGCACGATCGCCCCGTAGTCGAACCGCAGCCGCAGCGTGCTGCGGACGGTCACCTCGCCGCGTACGCCCTCGATGATCCGTACGAGATCGGGAGCCCGGTGGCGCTGTGGCATCAGGTCGGTGACGCGTACCGCGCCCTCGTCCGTCTCCCATTCGGTGTCGAGGACGAGGGTTCCGGGCCGGTAGCCCCGCCGGGTGCAGCGATCGGCGCCCTCGGGGGCGATCCGCCAGTGCCCGTTGCGCTCGTCGCCGAGGAGCGCGGCGAAACAGGCGGCCGAGTCGAAGCGGGGCAGGCAGAGCCAGTCGACGGAACCGTTCATGCCGACGAGCGCGGCGGTCTGGTGGTCCCCGATGAGGGCGTAGTCCTCGATACGGGGGATGCGGTGATTCTGATGGGGGTGCACGACGTGCGGGTTCCCGCTGTGGGGCCCCGGCATTCGGACGAGATCGTCCTGTCACACGCCGGAATCCCCGGTTACGTCACACGGCCGGTCGCGTCACACGCCGGCGGGCTCGGTGTCCGGCGACTTCTGCGCCTCCAGCGCCGCCGCCTCGGCCTCCACACGGTCCCGGCGTTCCCGGCGCACGAGGATCACCCAGCCCAGCGGGACGCCCGCGGCGAACAGCCACCACTGGATGGCGTAGGCGTAGTTCAGCGCGGCGTTCTCATTGCCCGGCCTGCCGAGCAGCTCAGGGGTGTCGCCCTTCGGTTCGGGCGTCGTCAGCACGATGTAGCCGCCGAGCACCTCGGCGCCCAGCCGCCGGGCCTCCTGCTCGCTGTTGATCAGCATGACCTGCCGGTCCGGCAGCCCCTTGAGGTCCTTGATGCCGCTCGCCGCGGTCGTCTCGGCGGGCATCAGCCGCCCGGTGACGGTGATCTCGCCCTTCGGGGGCGCCGGGATCGTGGGGAACGCGGTCTGGCTCGGACCGTCGGAGGGGATCCAGCCCCGGTTGACCAGCAGGATCCTGCCGTCGTCGAGGACGAAGGGGGTCAGGACGTGGTAGCCGACCTCGTCGTCGGAGTTGGTGCGGCGGCGGACGACGACCTCGTCGTCGGTGTCGAAGCGACCCTTCGCGCTGACGGTGTGGTACCGCTCGTCGGTGGTGACGGTGTGTCCGGGGGAGGTCAGCTTCTCCACGGGCACCGGCTGGGCGGAGAGCGCGTCGGCGACCAGCTGGTTGCGGGCGGTGCGCTCTTCGTAGCGGTGCATCTGCCAGATGCCCAGCCTGATCATCGTGGGGATGAGGAGGAGGGCGACCAGCGTGAGGATCACCCACTGCCGGGACAAGAGGAAGCGGTACACCCCACTGACGGTACAACTCGTCCGTGGGGTGCATTCAGGCGGGTACGGACTCGGTCGCGGCCCCTCCCGGGACCCCGCGGTCCTTCTCAGACCCTGTCGACGATCCCCACCCTCCCCTCCGCGCGTGCGCAGTGCGCCCCGCAGTACCAGTGCCCCTCGGCCTCGACGCCCTGTCCGATGATCTGGACCCGGCAGTGCTCGCAGATGGGCGCCATACGGTGGATCGCGCAGGCGAAGCAGTCGAAGACGTGCACCGACCCCTGCGCGTGCACCTCGAAGGTCATCCCGTAGTTGTTCCCGCAGACTTCACAACTGGCCATGCGCCACAGGGTGGGCCGTCGGTGGCGCCCGAGCGAGACGGCGCCGGGCGAGTCGGGCGCCAATCACCCGTCCGTACGGTCGTCACGGTCACCCGCCTGCCGCGGGCTCCACGTCCCGCAGCAGCTGCCCGAAGGCCGCCTCGTCGACGACCGGAGTGCCGAACTGCCGGGCCTTGACCACCTTCGAGGTCATGGAGTCGGGGTCGTTGGTGACGAGCAGGCTGGTCAGCCGGGACAGGCTCGTCGCGACATGGAGCCCCGCCTCGACGGCCCGGTCCTCCAGCAGGTCGCGCTCGACCGAGGTGTCCCCGGAGAACGCCACCCGCATGCCCTGCCTGAGCGGCTTGCCGTCCTCGTACCGCCCCGGGTTGGGGTACGGACACGCGGGCCGCTTGCGGGACGGCCGCCAACTGGTCGGCTGGTAGCCGCCGGAGCCCCCGTAACCACCGGAGGCCTGCCGTCCGATCTGCGGCCGGGTGGCGCCGGTCGCCGGCGCCGACCACTCCGTCAGCGCCCGGCACTCCAGCAGCGGCAGCCTTACGCCGCCCCGGGCCGCCGCGTGCAGACTGGGCCGGAACGTCTCGGCGAGCACGCGCGCGTCGTCCAGCGCGTGGTGGGCCCGCTGCTGGACGACCCCGTAGTGCGCGGCCAGCGTCTCCAGTTTGTGGTTGGGCAGCGGCAGTCCCAGCTCCTTGGACAGTGCGATGGTGCACAGCCGCTGCCGCACCGGCGCCTCGCGTTCCGCGCGCGCGTACTCCCGGGCGATCATCGACCAGTCGAAGACGGCGTTGTGCGCGACGAGCACGCGGTCGGCGAGCCGGGACGCGAACTCCTCGGCGATGTCCACGAAAAGCGGGGACCCCTCCAGGGCGTCGCTCGTCAGCCCGTGGATCCACACCGGTCCCGGATCGCGCTCCGGGTTGACCGTGGTGTACCAGTGGTCCTCGACCTCACCGCGCGCGTCGAGCCGGTAGACGGCTGCGGAGATTATCCGGTCGTCCCGGGACAGACCGGTCGTCTCGACGTCAACGACCGCGTATCCCTGGGGATATGCGGCCGGCCATGGGGCGGGGGACGGCGTGGGCGTCAGGTCTTCGAGCATGGTCCCAGAGAATACGGGCCTCGACTGACAGTCCGTCGCGCACCCGTTGGTGGAGACCACCAACAAGCAAGCGCGTACTGCACTGAATACTTGTCAGTAACAACGTCTATGCGCCACCTGGCAGCCGTCCTAACGTGCAGTCATGCCCAACCTTCCCGACGTCGTGGCCTGGTCGATACCCGCCTTCGTGCTGCTCACCGTCATCGAGATGATCAGTGTCCGGATCCACCCCGAAGAGGACGCCGTCGGGTACGAGGCCAAGGACGCCGCGACCAGTGTCGGTATGGGACTCGGCAGCCTGGCCTTCGACTTCCTCTGGAAGATCCCGATCGTCGCCGTCTACACGGCGGTCCACGAACTCACCCCGCTGCGCGTCCCCGTCCTGTGGTGGACCGTCCCGCTGATGCTGCTGGCGCAGGACTTCTTCTACTACTGGTCCCACCGGGGCCACCACGTCGTCCGCATCCTCTGGGCCTGCCATGTCGTCCACCACTCCAGCCGCAGCTTCAACCTGACGACAGCCCTGCGCCAGCCCTGGACCACGCTCACCGTCTGGCCGTTCTACGTCCCCCTCATCGCCCTCGGTGTGCACCCGGCCGCGCTCGCCTTCTGCTCCTCCGCGAACCTCGTGTACCAGTTCTGGATCCACACCGAGCGGATCGACCGCATGCCCCGGTGGTTCGAGTACGTCCTCAACACGCCGTCCCACCACCGCGTCCACCACGCCTCCCAAGGCGGCTACCTGGACCGCAACTTCGGCGGCATCCTCATCGTCTGGGACCGGCTCTTCGGCTCGTTCGTCGCCGAGACCGAACGGCCCGTCTACGGGTTGACGAAGAACATCAACACGTTCAACCCGGTCAAGGTCGCCACCCATGAGTACGTCGCGATCGTCAAGGACATCAAGGCGGCCGACAGTTGGCGTGAGCGCGCCGGGCGGGTGTTCCGGGGGCCCGGCTGGCAGCCCGCGCACCTGTGCCAGGAGCAGCCGGCCGAAGAGAGCGTCGTCGCCTCGTGAGGCCCGCCCGGGTTCTCCTCGCCGCCTTCGCCCTCACCGCGGCCGTCGACCTGATCGCCCTCGCGGCCGGCTCCGACACCGGGCACGCCCTCGCCAAACCCCTTCTGATGCCCCTCCTCGCCGCCCACGCCCACTTCCACGGCGCCCCTCGTCTTCTCCCTGCCGCCCTCCTCCTCGGCTGGGCCGGCGACGTCCTGCTCCTCTCCGACGCCGACCCGGCGTTCCTGGCGGGCATGGCCTCCTTCGCGGCCGGTCACGTCTGCTACCTCGCCCTCTTCAGGAGGTACGGCAACGAGGACCGCGCCCCGAACGGCCTTCCGCGCGCGCGTCCCGCACGCATCATGCTCGCGGGGGCCTACGCCCTGGCCCTGGCCGGCACTCTTGCCGTCCTCTGGCCCGGCCTCCCCGCCGAACTCCGCGTCCCCGTCGCCGGTTACAGCCTTCTGCTGACCGCGATGGCCTACCGGGCCACCGCACTCGGGTTCCTCGCCGGCGTGGGCGGCGCGCTCTTCCTGGTCTCCGACACCCTCATCGCGACCGGTGTCGCGGACCTGCCCCGGCTGCCCCGGCCCGACTTCTGGATCATGCTCACCTACCTCGCGGCCCAGTGGCTCCTGACCAAAGGCGTACTCGCGGCGGCGAGAACCGCGACGCGCCCACCCGTCACGTCCAGCGGATCGGCACCGGCAGCGCGGTGAGCAGCCCCGAGACGGCGACCACCAGTCCCAGCGCGACGACCTCCGCGCGCGCGGGGGAGTACGCGGCCAGCGGGTCGGCCGCCCGGCTCAACCGCAGCCGCGCCCACAGGGCGAGGACGGCGACGGCGGCCACGACGATCACCTTGGCGAGCAGCGTGCGGCCGTACGCCGTCGACGTCAGCTGGTCCAGGACGGTGTCCGGCGGCATCCGGCGCAGCGTGCTCCAGATGCCCGTTGCGGTGATCAGAGCGAGCAGAACGGCCGCCACGCGCGCGTAGAGGCCCAGCAGCGCCACGCGCGCCTCCGGAGCCGTCCCCCAGAGGCGCAACGTCCGCAGCACGTACATCAGTCCGCCCACCCACAGTGCCGCGCACATGAGGTGGACGAAGGTCAGCGCCGAGCCGGTCAGCGGATCGAGTTCCGGCGCGGGATGGGCCCGCAGCGCCTCCGCCACGGCCACCGCCGTCAACGGCCAGATCTGCGTCACCGGGCGGGCCGAGAGCGCGCACAGGCCCGCCGCGGCCATCCCGTTGACCTCCAGCAGCGCGAGCTTGCCGTCCCGGGACTCGTACAGGCCGCCCACGTCGATCGCGGCCAGGCTGTGCGGTACGAGGTTGCCGGTCGACACCACCGAGGCCAGCCCCAGCGCGGCGACGAAACCGACCCCGGCCGCGTACGGCGCCCAACTCCGGGCCCGCTCCGGCGGCGCCCCGGGCAACCCGCGGGCCAGCCTCCGTACGAACAACTCGCCCATCGGAACGCACAGTGCGGCGAACAACACCGTCCGCAGCAGCCCGATCCCGCCCACGCCCGGCGCGGCGGCCTCCCCGGTGCCTTCCAGGGCCAGGGACGGGCCGAGCAGCGGTATCAGCGCGGCCGACGCCACCAGCACGAGGACGGCGACGGCCCGTCCGACACCGGGGCGTCCGTTGTCAGGGCGCCCGGCGCCGGGCGTTCTCACGGGCCCGCTCTCGTCGGACGTCCCGTCTGTCGGTCGTATCAAGCCCACCCCAAGATCCTCACCAGCCGTAGGCACGCCTTCGGCCACCCGGCGACTCGCCCGGGCGCCCCTCCCCAAGGGCGCACGCTGTGTCTGTCCAAATATCTCAATACACCCAGTGCGGTCGATCCGTACCCCAAACCCCGGGAGGCCTCGCCCAGTCGACCGGCCCGCCCGTGAAGGAGACCGGCGACAGCGCGTACCGCAGCCGCCCCAGGGCGCTGTCCCGTTCGGCGAGCCACGGCTCCGGCCCGTCGTACGCGTCGTACGCGGAGTCGTCCACCGGGGCCTCCCGCCCACGCTCCGCGCCGCTCAGCAACCACTCCGCCGTCCGGGCCAGCGCCAGCCGCACGAACCGGCTGCCACCCTCCCGTACCTGGTCGCTGAGCGCCCGCAGCACCCCCGCCGCCAGCAGATAGCCCGTGCCGTGATCGAGCGCCTGCGCGGGCAGCGCACCCGGCTCCGTCACCGACCCCTCGATCGCCGCGATGCCCGTGGCGGCCTGCACCAGGCTGTCGAAGCCCCGCCGCTCACCCCAGGGCCCGTAGGCGCCCCACGCGGACAACTGCGCCACGACCACCCCCGGCCCGCGCTCGGCCAGCGCCTCCGGCGACAGCCCGAACCGGTCCAGGGTGCCGGGCCGGTACCCGGTGACGACGACGTCGGCACCGGCGAGGAGTTCCTCGAAGGCGCGCCGGTCGGCCGCCAGGTCCAGCACCGCCGAACGCTTCCCGAAGCCCGTGTCGGTGTGCTGGTCCGGGAGTTCGGGCAGTTGCGGGGCGTCCACGCGCAGGACGTCCGCGCCGAGCAGGGCGAGGGTGCGGGTGGCGACGGGGCCCGCGATGACCCGGGTCAGGTCCAGGACCCGGATTCCGGCGGCGGGCAGCAGGGGGCCGGTGCCGATCGGCGTGAGCACGCGCGCGGGTGCCGAGTCGAGCCGCCCGCGCTCGACCAGGGGGCGCGCGGCCACCGTCGCGCCCTGCTCGTGCGCGGCCCACTCCTCGGCCGTACGCAGGGCGACGGCGAGACCGCCGGCCGCGTACACGGTCTCCTCGGCCTCCGCGGAGGAGCGTTCGGCGAACGCGGCGGCGACGGACGCGGGGTCCTCGGACGCGCCCAGGGCCGTGAGGAGGCGGGCCCGGTGGTGCGGGTAGTTGGCGTGCGTGCGCACCCAGCCGTCCGCCGTCCGCCAGAAGCGCGACAGCGGCGCGAAGGAGACCGGAGCGCGTCCGTCGACCAGCAGATGCCGCTCGCTGACGAGGGCCGTGGCGAGCGCGCCGTCGTCCACGCGGACCCCGGGCACCTCCGGCAGCCCGGCCCGGAGGGCGCCCAGTTCCGCGGCGGCCAGCGCGCAGGATCCGACACAGGCCCGCGCCGACTCCCGTACCGGAAGCCGTGACGCGAGCACCCCGGTGCGTACGACGGTCGAGACCCGGGCGGTGAGCGCGGGATCGCCGCCCAGTGCGGCCCAGGTGTACTCCGTGCTCAACACAGTCATACGGCCATGATGCCGTGTGTACTGGATCAATATATGTACTCGATCAATACGGCGGGCCGGACGGCTCAATGCCGCCCGGCCCGCCGAAGAGGATCAATAGCGAAGTGGACCGGTACCGATACCGGTACCGAAGAGACCTACTTCGTCACCGCGTCCAGTGCGTCCGCGACGCCGTGACCGTAGAACCCGTTGTAGTTCTTCGGCCCCTCGCACACCGCGTCGACCTTGCCGTCACCGTTGATGTCGTACGGGTCCGTGCACGGCGTGGCGTCCGCCTCGGCGTACAGGAGCGCCTTCACCAGGGCGGCCGACGCGTGCGGGTGCGTCGACTTGATCAGGGCAGCCACGCCCGCGACATGCGGGGACGCCATCGACGTACCGGCCATGTAGCCCCAGGTGCCGCCGGGCAGCGGGCCGAGGATCAGGCCGCTGGTGGCCGGCGGGGCCGGGGTCTGGAAGCGGGTCGAGTCGCCGCCCGGGGCCGCGATGTCGATGACGCCCAGGCCGTGGTTGGAGAAGGACGACTTGATGCCCTTGGCGCCGGTCGAGGCGACCGTCACCACGCCCGGGAGCTGGGTCGGGATGTCGTAGCACTTGGACGGGTCGATGACCCGGTCCGAGGGCGTCGCGTCGTTGGGGGAGACCGGGTCGGTGATCTCGTCGGCCGCGAGGTCGTAGTTCTCGTTGCCGGCCGCCGCGACATTGACGACACCCTTGTGCTCCGCGTACTGCGTGGCGCGCGTGATGGCGTCGACCAGGGCCTTCTGGTCCGGGTCGTTCTTGCAGTTGAAGTACCAGGGGTCCGTGTAATAGCTGTTGTTCGTGACGTCGACGCCGTGCTCGGCCGCCCACACGAAGCCGCAGACGACGGCCTCCGTGTAGAAGTAGCCGGCCGTGGTCGACACCTTGATGCCGGACACCCTCACGCCCGGCGCGACACCCGTGACGCCGACGCCGTTCTTGGCGGCGGCGATCTCACCGGCCACGTGCGTGCCGTGCGGGCTCTCGCCCGCGGTCGGCCGCCAGGCCCCGTCGGTCGTGTCGGGCTTGCCCGTCACACAGTTGACTGAGGCGGCGCGGTCGAAGTTGGGCGCGATGTCGGGGTGGGTGTCGTCGACACCGGTGTCGATCACGGCGACGGTGACCTTGCGGCTGCCGAGCGTCTTCTCGTGCGCCTTGTCCGCCTTGATGGCGGGCAGGTCCCACTGCAACGGCTCCAGCGGGTCCTGGGCCGCGGTGGCGTCGGCGGTGGCGCTCGCGACCTCCGCCGGGGAGAGCACCTTCGGGGCGCCCTCGTCGGTGGTCGACTGCGCGGGCAGCGGCGCGTTGCGCGTGTTGCCGGCCGACTGGACGCCGGGCACCTTGCGGACGACCTTGGCGAAGTCGGGGTTCGCCGAGTGGACGACGACCACGCCTATCCGGTCGTACGAGGTCACGATCGTGCCGCCGGCCTTGGCGATGGCCTTCTTCACGTACTGGGAAGGGCCGAAGCCGGGGAACACGTTGACGACATAGCTGAGCGAGGTCGCGTCGGCCGCGTCGGCGGACGGGGCGGCGTCGGCCGCGACGGCCTGGATGTTCGGCAGGAAGGCGAACGCCGACGCCATGACCATCCCGACCGGGATCGCCACGGCACGACGGGAGCGCGAGTGAGGCGCTGTCATAGAGGGTCTCCAGTTCCTTCGTTCGTGGGACGTGCGGACCGTGCGGGAACTCGGAAAGGCGTGCGGGTCACTTGACCGCGCGCAGCGCGTCGACGATCCCGAACCCGAAGAATCCGTTGACCCGTTTGCCGCCCTCGCACACCGCCTCCGGCGTGCCGTCACCGTCCTGGTCGTACGACGCGGGGCAGCCCGGGTTGTTCGCCTGGACCTTGAGCAGCGTCTGGAGCTGGGCCGGGGTCGCCTTCGGGTGCTTCGACTTCAGCAGCGCGGCGACGCCCGCGGCGTGCGGCGAGGCCATCGAGGTGCCCTGCAGGAAGGCGTACTCGCCGTTCGGCATGGTGGACAGGATGCGGCCGTTCTTCGACGGCGTGTCCGGTATCTGGTACTTGCGGTCGCCGCCCGGGGCCGCGATGTCGATGACGCCGTTGCCGTACGTGGAGTAGTACGACTTGACGTTGTCGACGCCCGTGGCGCTCACCGTGACGACACCCGGGAGCTGCGTCGGTACGTCGAAGCACTCGTGCGGGTCGATCGTGCGGGTGACCGCCGTCGAGTCGTCGGGGCTGGTGTCGTCGACGATCGCGTCGGAGTCCAGGTCGTGGCTGGAGTTGCCCGCCGACGCCAGGTTGAGGGTGCCCTTCTTCGTCGCGTACAGCTGCGCCCTGTTGACCGCGTCGACGATGGCCCGCTGGTCGGGGTCGTCCAGGCAGTTGTACAGCCAGGGATCGACGTAGTAGCTGTTGTTCGTGATCTCGACGCCGTGGTCGGCGGCGAACACGAAGGCGCACACGACGCTCTCCGGGTAGAAGAGCCCGTTGTTCGGGTCGCTCACCTTGATGCCGGAGACCTTCACGCCGGGCGCGACACCGGCCACGCCGATGCCGTTGCGGGCGGCGGCGATCTCACCGGCCACATGGGTGCCGTGGTAGTCCTCGGCGGTGTACGGGCGCCACGCGCCGGCGCTGGTGTCCGCGACACCGCCCACGCAGTTCGCCGACTGGGCCGCGGAGAAGTTCGGGGCGAGGTCGGGGTGGGTGTCGTCGACGCCGGTGTCGATCACGGCGACGGTGACCCTGCGACTGCCCGGGTTGATCTTGGCGGCCTTGTCGGCGCCGATCGACCGCAGGTCCCACTGGTCGGCTTCGAGGGGCTCGCTCTCGGGGGTCCTGGCCGACACGGCCTCGACCTTGGCTGCCTCCGCGGCCGTCAGATAGTCCGCCGCACCCTCGTCGGTCGTCCCGGCGGCGACCAGCGGCGTGGTCCGGGTGGCACCCGCGGACCTCACACCGCGCACCGCGCGGATCTCCGCCCCGAAGGAGGGGTTCGCGGAGTGGACGACGATCACACCGATCTTGCCGTACGTGACCACGACGGTGCCGCCGGCCTTGGAGATCGCCTTCGTCACCGCCCCGATCGTGTGACGGTCGGTGCTCTTGGTGTTGACGACATACGCGAGGTTCGGACCGTCCGCCGCCCGGGCGGCAAGGGCGGCCGGTTCGGCGGCCGACGCGGCCACGGGCAGGAAGCCGAGGGAGGCGGTCAGGGACAGCACGACCGGCACCGCGAGAGCGAGCCGACGTCTGGAGCGCAGATGAGCCATGGGTTCTCCACATCATCCGGAAACGAGGCTCGCCCGGACAAGGATGGTTGCCGGGCAAGCGCGTAGCAGGGACGGACAACAGTTGCGTACACGCGAAAAGGCAGGCACGGGCGCGAGGCCCGTACCTCCGAATTTGCAGGTACATGACGGGTGGTACAGGGCGAAGCTATCCCGCATCGCCGCTGGCCAGCAATGACTTCCGGAGACCAGTTCGGAAAGAACCGCGGCGAGTTGAACCGCTCCTCGCGTGGCGCCGTGACCTTGGGCAGGGAGCACGAGGACCATCGGGCCCCTGTCGGATCACGCGTGGGGGCCCTACCATCGCGAGCCGACCCCCTGTGATCCAGATCACCGCGAGGTCAGAGAAGAGTCATGTCCGTACCCAGTCCGACCCCGTCCCCGAACGACCACGCACCCCCGTCCACCGCCGTGACGGCACCCGCAACGCGAGGAGACTCCGTGGCTACCGACGCACCGCCCCCCTCGAAGACAGAGCGCCACTTCCCCTCCACGGAGGAGTTCGTCGAGGTCCAGCAGAGCGCTGAGTTCGGTGAACTGCGCCGTGCCCACCGCTCCTTCGCCTTCCCGCTGACCGTCGGCTTCATCGCCTGGTACCTGCTGTACGTCCTGCTGTCGAACTACGCGGGCGGCTTCATGGGCACCAAGCTCGTCGGCCACATCAACGTCGCCTTCGTGCTGGGCATCGCCCAGTTCGTCACCACGTTCCTCATCGCCTGGTGGTACGCGCGGTACTCCTCCGCGAACCTCGACCCGAAGGGTGAGGCGATCAAGTCCCGGATGGAGGGCGGCGCATGAGCCCCGTACAGCAGAGTGTTCTCGCCGCGGGCGAGGCCGGCGAGCATCGGCCACTGATCATCTCCCTGTTCGCGGTGTTCGTCGTCGCGACCCTCTTCATCACCGTCTGGGCGGGCCGCCAGACCAAGAGCGCCGCCGACTTCTACGCCGGTGGGCGTCAGTTCAGCGCCTTCCAGAACGGCCTCGCGGTCTCCGGCGACTACATGTCCGCCGCGTCCTTCCTCGGCATCGCGGGCGCCATCGCCCTCTTCGGGTACGACGGCTTCCTGTACTCCATCGGCTTCCTCGTCGCCTGGCTGGTCGCCCTGCTCCTGGTGGCCGAGCCCCTGCGCAACTCGGGCCGCTACACCATGGGTGACGTCCTCGCGTACCGCATGCGCCAGCGCCCGGTCCGAACCGCCGCCGGCACGTCGACGATCGTCGTCTCGATCTTCTACCTGCTGGCCCAGATGGCCGGTGCGGGCGTCCTCGTCTCGCTCCTCCTCGGCATCACCTCCGACGCGGGCAAGGTCGCCATCGTCGCCCTCGTCGGCGTCCTGATGATCGTGTACGTCTCCATCGGCGGTATGAAGGGCACCACCTGGGTCCAGATGGTCAAGGCCGTGCTGCTCATCAGCGGCACGATCCTCATTACGTTCCTGGTGCTGCTGAAGTTCAACTTCAACATCTCCGATCTGCTCGGCACCGCCGCCGAACGCAGCGGCAAGGGCGATGCCTTCCTGGAGCCCGGCCTCCAGTACGGCGCCAGCGGCACCACCAAGCTGGACTTCATCTCCCTGGGCATCGCCCTGGTCCTCGGCACCGCAGGTCTGCCGCACATCCTGATCCGCTTCTACACGGTGCCCACGGCCAAGGCCGCCCGGAAGTCCGTGAACTGGGCGATCGGCATCATCGGCGGCTTCTACCTGATGACGATCGCGCTCGGCTTCGGCGCCGCCGCACTGATCGACCAGAAAGAGATCACCGACTCCAACCCGTCGGGCAACACGGCCGCGCCACTGCTCGCCCTGCACATCGGCGGCGTCGACTCCGCCTGGGGCGCGGTACTGCTCGCGACGATCTCGGCGGTCGCCTTCGCGACGATCCTCGCCGTCGTCGCCGGTCTCACGCTGGCCTCGTCGTCGTCCTTCGCGCACGACATCTACGCCAACGTCATCCGCAAGGGGCAGGCCACCGAGAAGGAGGAGATGAAGGCGGCCCGCTGGTCCACCGTCTTCATCGGCATCGTCTCCATCGCCCTGGGCGCCCTCGCCCGCGACCTCAACGTGGCCGGCCTGGTCGCACTGGCGTTCGCGGTCGCCGCGTCCGCCAACCTGCCCACGATCCTCTACAGCCTGTTCTGGAAGAGGTTCACCACCCAGGGCGCCCTGTGGTCGATCTACGGCGGCCTGATCGTGGCGGTCGGCCTGGTGCTGTTCTCACCGGTCGTCTCCGGCGACCCGAAGGCGATGTTCCCGGACGTCGACTTCCACTGGTTCCCGCTGAAGAACCCCGGCATCATCTCCATCCCGTTCGGCTTCCTCATGGGCTGGCTCGGCACGGTCCTCTCCAAGGAGGAGCCCGACACCGGCAAGTACGCGGAGCTGGAGGTGCGGTCACTCACGGGCACCGGAGCGCACTAGGCGTTCGTCAGCCGGTTCGCCGGCAAGGCATCGCGCGGGGCCGTCGTAGGGATCTACGGCGGCCCCGCGCCGCATCCTGTGGCATCGGGCAGGCCTCGTTGTCGGTGGGGTCACGTAGGCTCGCAGGTGCAGGAGAAACTTTTACCCACGTGATCCGCTACGAGGGAGGGGGCCCACGTGCTCATCGACACCTACGGCCGAGTCGCCACCGATCTGCGCGTCTCCCTGACCGACCGCTGCAACCTGCGGTGCACGTACTGCATGCCCGAGGAGGGCCTGCAGTGGCTGGCCAAGCCGGACCTGCTCACGGACGACGAGATCGTCCGCCTCATAGACATAGCCGTCCGCATCCTGGGCATCGAAGAGGTCCGCTTCACCGGCGGCGAGCCGCTGCTGCGCCCGGGCCTGGTAGGCATCGTGGAGCGGGTGGCCGCCCTGGCCCCGCGCCCCCAGATGTCCCTGACGACGAACGGCATCGGCCTGGGCCGCACGGCGACCGCCCTGAAGGCGGCGGGCCTGGACCGCGTCAACGTCTCCCTGGACACCCTCCGCCCGGACGTCTTCAGGACCCTCACCCGGCGCGACCGCCACAAGGACGTCATCGCGGGCCTGGAAGCCGCCCGCGAGGCCGGCCTGACCCCCGTCAAGGTCAACGCGGTGCTGATGCCGGGCTTCAACGAGGACGAGGCCCCGGACCTCCTCGCCTGGGCGGTCGACCACGACTACGAACTGCGCTTCATCGAGCAGATGCCCCTGGACGCCCAGCACGGCTGGAAGCGCGAGGGCATGGTCACCGCCGGTGACATCCTCACCTCGCTGCGCACCCGCTTCGAGCTGACGGAGGAGGGCACCGACGAACGCGGTTCGGCCCCCGCCGAGCGCTGGCTGGTCGACGGCGGCCCGCACCGAGTCGGCGTCATCGCCTCCGTCACCCGCCCGTTCTGCGCCGCCTGCGACCGCACCCGTCTGACGGCCGACGGCCAGATCCGCAACTGCCTCTTCGCCCGCGAGGAGACGGACCTCCGCGCGGCCCTCCGCTCCGGCGCCCCGGACGAGGAGATCGCCCGCATCTGGCGCGAGGCGATGTGGGGCAAGAAGGCGGGCGCGGGCCTCGACGACCCGACCTTCATCCAGCCGGACAGGCCGATGTCGGCGATCGGGGGCTGAACCGGGCTGAACCGGCCTGGAGCGGGCTCAGCTGTCCGGAGACTCCCACGCCTCCAACCGCACCACGTCCTTCAGGAACCCCCGCACCCCCAGGAACTGCGACAAGTGCTCGCGATGCTCCTCGCACGCCAGCCACGTCTTCCGTCGCTCGGGCGTGTGCAGTTTCGGGTTGTTCCAGGCGAGCACCCACTCCGCGTCCGCCCGGCATGCCTTGGCGGAACAGATGGGGGAATCAGGGTCGGAGCCGATCATCTGCTGACCCTAACCCGGCGGAAACAGGGCTCAAAAAGGCGACGCCGAGCAGCCACGGGGGGAGCTGCCCGGCGTCGGTCTGTCGCTCCGACGGGGGATGCGGAGCGCGTACGAAGTATGTCATGGGTAACCGTCCGACCGGCACCGGAACTTCATGATTGATCTGAGCTTTTCTTGAGCTTGGCAACGCTGTTCGGACTGACTTTTGGTCAGGAATGCTCGTGCCGATTACCCCGCATACCGGCCCCCTGATCGCCCCCGGCGTCTTCCGCTGCGGATTCCGCGAAGCCCTCTTCCGACCGCGGCGGCGTGATCATCGGCCGCACCGGAACCGTCACGAACGTCGACGGAAGTCCAGGCGCGTTCTCGCGGCCCGCGTTGGCGATCACCACGGAGATGTAGGGCAGAACCATGCCGAGTACCAGCGCCACGAACGCGACGTGCCGTTCGACGTTCCAGAGCACCGCCGCGAGGACCACGGCCACCGTCCGCACGGACATGGAGATGACGTACCGACGCTGTCTGGCACGGACATCGTCCGCGAGCCCCTGCCGGGCCCCGGTGATCCGGAAGACCTGGGCGCCACCGCTGTTGCTCCGCTTCCGCATCACGTTCCACCATCCACCCGAATCGGACACGCCCCGGCCCGTACCCTGCGTCGAACCCGGTCGGGGAACCAGGCCCGGACCACTTCCACGTTACGCCGCGCCTGCGTCGCCTACGAGACCGGGGCACCTTCCGCGAGGGTGACCCGGCTGCGCCGTACCGCGTACCGGGGTCCCCGACATGCGCCGTAGCGCGAACGGCCCGACACTGGGCGTAATGCTCACGTAGAGCCGTACGAGGAGGCATCCATGGGCTGGTTGTGGGCGATCATCGTGGGATTCGTGCTGGGTCTGCTGGCCAAGGCGATCATTCCGGGCAAGCAACACAGCCCGCTCTGGCTGACGACCATCTTCGGCATCATCGGTGCCGTCATCGGCAACGCGATCGCACGAGGTCTCGGCATCGACGAGACGAGTGGCATCGACTGGGGCCGGCACGCGCTCCAACTCGCGGCGGCCGTCGTGATCGTGTTCCTGGGCGACATGGCGTACTCGATGATGCGCGGCAAGAGACAGCGGGCCTGACGGTACGTGTGAAGGGGGCGGCCCTGTCGATCGGGCCGCCCCCTTCACACGTGCTCGGACACCTACGGCCCGGTCAGCCGGTGACCTCCACCGCCGCGAGGTTCTTCTTGCCCCGGCGCAGTACCAGCCACCGCCCGTGCAGCAGGTCCTCCTTCGCGGGAACCGCGTCCTCGGCGGTGACCTTCGCGTTGTTCACGTAGGCGCCGCCCTCCTTCACCGTGCGCCGCGCGGCCGACTTGCTGGCCACCAGTCCGACCTCGGCGAACAGGTCGATGACCGGCCCCGCCTCGGCGACCTGGATGTGCGGCACCTCGGAGAGGGCCGCGCCCAGCGTCCGCTCGTCCAGCTCACCCAGCTCGCCCTGGCCGAAAAGGGCCTTGGACGCGGCGATCACGGCGGCGGTCTGCTCGGCGCCGTGCACCAGCCTCGTCAGCTCCTCGGCGAGCGCGCGCTGCGCGGCCCGCGCCTGCGGACGCTCGGCGGTCTGCGCCTCCAGCGCCTCCAGCTCCTCCGGAGACTGGAAGGACAGGATGCGCATGTACGTCGAGATGTCCCGGTCGTCCACGTTCAGCCAGAACTGGTAGAACGCGTACGGCGTCGTCATCTCCGGGTCGAGCCAGATGGCGCCGCCCTCGGACTTGCCGAACTTGGTGCCGTCCGCCTTGACCATCAGCGGCGTCGCCACACAGTGCGCCTCGGCGTCGGGCTCCAGGCGGTGGATCAGGTCGAGGCCTGCCGTGAGGTTGCCCCACTGGTCGCTGCCGCCCTGCTGGAGCGTGCAGCCGTACCTCCGGTACAGCTCCAGGAAGTCCATGCCCTGGAGGAGCTGGTAGCTGAACTCCGTGTAGCTGATGCCTTCCTGGGACTCCAGCCGCCGGGCGACCGAGTCCTTCGTCAGCATCTTGTTGACGCGGAAGTGCTTGCCGATGTCCCGGAGGAACTCGATGGCCGACAGACCGGCCGTCCAGTCCAGGTTGTTCACCATCACCGCGGCGTTCTCGCCCTCGAAGGACAGGAACGGCTCGATCTGGGCGCGGAGCCGGTTCACCCAGTTCGCGACCGTCTCCGGGTCGTTCAGCGTGCGCTCCGCGGTGGGACGCGGATCGCCGATCTGACCGGTCGCCCCGCCGACCAGGGCCAGCGGACGCAGGCCCGCCTGCTGGAGGCGGCGCATGGTGAGCACCTGCACCAGGTGACCGACGTGCAGACTGGCCGCGGTCGGGTCGAAACCGCAATAGAACGTGACGGGACCGTCCGCGAGCGCCTTGCGCAAAGCGTCCTCGTCAGTGGACAGGGCGAACAGCCCCCGCCACTTCAGCTCGTCGACGATGTCCGTCACGGTTCTCGTATCTCCTTGTGGATGGTCTTCGTACAGTCAGTTGTACGGCAGTCGAGTGACTACCGGCTACGAGGTTATACGCCCTGACTGACAGAGCTCATATTGAAGTCCGGCACCCGCAGAGCCGGCATCGCGGCCCTGGTGAACCAGTCGCTCCACTCCCGGGGCAGCGTCTTCTCCGTACGCCCGGCCTCGACGGCCCGCCCGAGCAGGTTCACCGGCGACTCGTTGAACCTGAAGTTGTTGACCTCCCCGCCGACCTCGCCGTTCTCGATGAGATACACCCCGTCGCGGGTCAGGCCGGTCAGCAGCAGGGTCGCCGGGTCGACCTCGCGGATGTACCAGAGGCAGGTCAGCAGCAGCCCGCGCTCGGTGTTCGCGACCATCTCCTCCAGGGACTTGTCCTCGCCCCCGTCCAGGACGATGTTGCCGATCGCCGGGGACACGGGCAGGCCGGTCAGCCCGGCGGTGTGCCGGGAGGTGATCAGCCGGTTCAGTTCGCCCTCGCGGATCCACTCCGTGGCGCTCAGCGGCAGCCCGTTGTCGAACACCGACTGGTCGTCGCCGGAGGAGTGGGCGAGCAGGAAGGGGGAGGCCTCCAGGCCCGGCTCGTTCGGGTCGCTGCGCAGCGTCAGCGGCAGCTCGGTGAGCCTCTCGCCGATGCGTGTCCCGCCGCCCGGCTTGGAGAACACCGTGCGCCCCTCGGCGGCGTCCCGCGCGGACGCCGACCACATCTGGTAGATCAGCAGGTCGGCGACGGCGGTCGGCGGCAGCAGCGTCTCGTACCGCCCGGCGGGCAGTTCGATCCGCCGCTCCGCCCAGCCGAGACGTACGGCCAGTTCGGCGTCGAGGGCGGCCGGATCGACGTCCTTGAAGTCCCGCGTCGACCGCCCGGCCCACGCCGAACGCGTACGGTCCGGGGACTTGGCGTTCAGCTCCAGCGTCCCGTTGGGCTGGTCATGACGCAGGCGCAGCCCCGTCGACGTACCCACATAGCTCGACACCAGTTCGTGGTTGGCGAAGCCGTACAGCTCCCGGCCGCCCGCACGCGCGCGTGCGAACGCCTCGCCGAGCGCCGGCGCGAAGTCGGCGAACACCGCGGACGAGGTCTCGGCGGGCGCGTCCGTGAAGTCCGGGGACTCCGGTACACCCCCGACCAGCGCCTGGGCGTCCTCCGCGGGCCCGGCACCGCGCGCGGCGGCCTCGGCGGCCCGTACCAGCGGCTCCAGTTCGTCGGCGGTGACGGCAGCGCGGGAGACGACGCCGGAGGCCGTGCCCTGCTTGCCGGCGACGGTGGCGACGACCGTGAGCGTGCGCCCGCGGGTGACCCCGTTGGTGGTGAGGGCGTTGCCCGCCCAGCGCAGGTTGGCGGTCGACTCCTCGTCGGCGATGACGACACACCCGTCGGCCCGGGACAGTTCGAGGGCCCGCTCGACGATCTCGTGCGGCTTGATCAAACGGGCGCTCATCGACCGGCCTCCTGCGTGGTGTTCAGAATGTTGACGCCCTTGAAGAGGGCCGACGGGCATCCGTGGGACACGGCCGCGACCTGTCCCGGCTGGGCCTTGCCGCAGTTGAAGGCACCACCCAGGACATACGTCTGCGGACCGCCGACGGCTGCCATGGAGCCCCAGAAGTCGGTGGTCGTCGCCTGGTAGGCCACGTCCCGCAGCTGCCCGGTGATCCGCCCGTTCTCGATCTTGAAGAACCGCTGCCCGGTGAACTGGAAGTTGTAGCGCTGCATGTCGATGGACCAGGACCGGTCCCCGACGACGTAGATCCCGCGGTCGACCCCGCCGATGAGATCCTCGGTCGCAAGGCCGCCCGGATCCGGCTGCAACGACACGTTGGCCATCCGCTGCACGGGCACATGCCCGGGCGAGTCGGCGTACGCGCACCCGTTGGACCGCTCGAACCCGGTCAGCTTCGCGATCCGCCGGTCCAGCTGGTACCCCACGAGGGTGCCGCCCTTGACCAGGTCCCACGACTGGCCGGCGACGCCCTCGTCGTCGTAGCCGATGGTCGCCAGACCGTGTTCGGCGGTGCGGTCGCCGGTCACGTTCATCAGCTCGGAGCCGTACCTGAGCTTGCCGAGCTGGTCGAAGGTGGCGAAGGACGTGCCCGCGTACGCCGCCTCGTAGCCGAGGGCCCGGTCCAGCTCGGTGGCGTGGCCGATGGACTCGTGGATGGTCAGCCACAGGTTGGACGGGTCGACGACCAGGTCGTACAGCCCGGCCTCGACGCTCGGCGCCCGCATCTTCTCGGCGAGCAGCTCAGGGATCTGTTCGAGTTCGGAATCCCAGTCCCAGCCCCGCCCCGTGAGGTACTCCCAGCCGCGCCCGACGGGCGGCGCGATGGTCCGCATCGAGTCGAACTCGCCGCTCGACTCGTCGACCGAGACAGCGGTGAACTGCGGGTGCAGCCGCACCCGCTGCTGGGTGGTGACGGTCCCCGCGGTGTCGGCGTAGAACTTGTTCTCGTGCACCGTGAGCAGCGAGGCGTCGACGTGGTTGACCCCGTTCGCCGCGAGCAGCCGCGCGCTCCACTCGGCCAGCAGGCCCGCCTTCTCCTCGTCGGGCACGGTGAACGGATCGATCTCGTAGGACGAGACCCACGTCCTGTCGGCGTGCACCGGCTCGTCGGCCAGCTCCACGCGCTCGTCGGACCCCGCAGCCTTGATCACCTGGGCGGAGAGCTTCGCCATGGCCACGGCCTGCGAGGCGACCTTCGCGGCGGCGTCCATGCTGAGGTCCACGCCCGACGCGAACCCCCAGGTTCCGCCGTGCACCACCCGCACCGCGTACCCCAGGTCCGTGGTGTCCGACGATCCCGACGGCTTGGCGTCCCGCAGCCGCCAGGACGCGCTGCGCACCCGCTCGAAGCGGAAGTCCGCGTGGTCGGCACCCAGCGCACGCGCGCGTGCCAGGGCGGCATCGGCGAGGGCCCGCAAGGGCAACGCGAGGAACGACGGATCGATTTCATGGGCCACGAGGGGCCTCCCCTTGTCACCGTTGGCGAGATGAGTATGTCCCGCAGTGAATCATGCAGAACCGACACCCCGGCTTCCACCGGATTCACGCCCCGAACCGTGCCCGTCCCTTGCTCGCGGCGCCGCCCGGCGGACCCTTCTGCGGGCACGCCGACTGTAGAGACCCGACAGGACCAGGGGTGAGCCACTGTCGGTGCCCGATTGTCCGCGGGCCTGGACGGCCCGATAGGTTTTCGGAGAAGAAGCCTGTCAACCCGGGTGTTCGGACAGGTCCTGAACCGCTACCGAAAGGGTGATCCGTTGAGCCGCTCGGTTCTCGTCACCGGAGGCAACCGGGGCATCGGCCTCGCCATCGCCCGCGCGTTCGCCGATGCCGGCGACAAGGTCGCCATCACATACCGTTCCGGTGAGCCACCGGCAGGCTTCCTCGCCGTCAAGTGCGACATCACCGACACCGAGCAGGTGGAGCAGGCCTACAAGGAGATCGAGGCCGAGCACGGCCCGGTCGAGGTCCTCGTCGCCAACGCCGGTGTCACCAAGGACCAGCTCCTGATGCGCATGTCCGAGGACGACTTCACGTCCGTCCTCGACACCAACCTCACCGGCACCTTCCGCGTCGTCAAGCGGGCCAACCGCGGGATGCTGCGCGCCAAGAAGGGCCGCGTCGTCCTGATCTCGTCGGTCGTCGGGCTGTACGGCTCGCCGGGGCAGGCGAACTACGCCGCCTCCAAGGCCGGCCTGGTCGGGTTCGCCCGCTCCCTCGCCCGTGAGCTGGGCTCGCGCAACATCACCTTCAACGTGGTCGCACCCGGCTTCGTCGACACCGACATGACCAAGGTCCTCACCGACGAGCAGCGCGCGGGCATCGTCGCCCAGGTGCCGCTCGGCCGGTACGCGCAGCCGGAGGAGATCGCCGCAACGGTGCGGTTCCTCGCCTCGGACGACGCCTCGTACATCACTGGAGCCGTCATCCCCGTTGACGGCGGACTGGGAATGGGTCACTGATCACCATGAGCGGAATTCTCAAGGGCAAGCGCGTCCTGATCTCCGGTGTGCTGATGGAGTCCTCCATCGCCTTCCACGCCGCCAAGCTGGCCCAGGAGCAGGGCGCCGAGATCATCCTGACCGCGTTCCCGCGGCCCACGCTGACCGAGCGCATCGCCAAGAAGCTCCCCAAGCCCACCAAGGTCCTGGAGCTCGACGTCACGAACGAGGAGCACCTGGGCCGCCTGGCCGACCTCGTCGGCGCGGAGCTCGGCGGCCTCGACGGCGTCGTCCACTCCATCGGTTTCGCCCCGCAGGACGCCCTCGGCGGCAACTTCCTCAACACCCCGTTCGAGTCCGTGGCGACCGCCATGCACGTCTCGGCGTACTCCCTGAAGTCGCTCACCATGGCCTGCCTGCCGCTGATGCAGAACGGCGGCTCGGTCGTCGGCCTCACCTTCGACGCCCAGTACGCCTGGCCGCAGTACGACTGGATGGGCCCGGCCAAGGCCGCCCTGGAGGCCACCAGCCGCTACGTGGCGCGCGACCTGGGCAAGCAGAACATCCGCTGCAACCTCATCTCCGCGGGTCCGCTCGCCTCGATGGCCGCCAAGTCCATCCCGGGCTTCGGTGAGCTGGCCGCCGTGTGGGACAACCGCTCCCCGCTGGAGTGGGACCTCAAGGACCCGGAGCCGGCCGGCCGCGGCATCGTCGCCCTGCTGAGCGACTGGTTCCCGAAGACCACCGGCGAGATCATCCACGTGGACGGCGGGCTGCACGCGATCGGCGCGTGACCGCTGCCGCTGCCGTCACAGGCTCGGCCGACATTCCGAGGGCCCGCGTCCCGTTCCGGCGCGGGCCTTCGGCGTGTCGGTGCCTCGTCACCCGTTCGGCCCATCCGATCGGGCGGGGAAGAGGGGTAACTGGGCACTCTGGATTACGCGTTCACCTCGCGTTCCCTCCCCAGCACGGTCGAGGAGGTCCCCCCTTGTGCGTCTCTCCCGCAGCTTCGCCCCGCTGCTCGTCGCCGCCGCTCTCATAGCCGGCCTTCCGTACGAAGCCGTTCCGCACACACGCGTGGAGGGACGACGACAGGAGCGGCCCGAGCCCTTCGGCTCCACCTGCCACACCCGGGTCACCGGCTCCCAGGTGACCGCCTACTGCCACAACCCCTTCGTGGCCGCCGACCGCGTACGTCTGCACATCGAGTGCGACCGCTGGTGGGACCTCGACAGCGACGGCTCCTCGGTCGAGGCCGGGCCCGCGCAGACCGTACGGCTCACCGGCCGCTGCTGGAAGGAGATCCGCTCCGTGTGGGTCAGCCACCAGAAGCGGACGACCTGAGGCGGCACGAGAACGGATAACCCGCCGCCTCCCTGGCGGCAGCCGCCGCGTCGCCCGCGCGGATCGCCTCGACGAGCGGAGCGTGGTCCACGTACGACTGAGGGGTCAGCCTCCCGCCCACGTCGTCGCGCAGCCAGTCCCGCAACACCTCGCCCAGGTCCGCGTACACCGCCGTCATCACGTCGTTGTGGGACGCGGCCACCACCGCCATGTGCAGGCTCGCGTCGGCCGTCACGAACGCCTCCGCGTCACCGGACGCCCAGGCCTCCTCCCGGCGCCCCAGGAGTGCGTCCAGCTGCTTGAGGTCGCGTTCCGTGCGCCGCAGGGCCGCCAGCTCGGCCGCGCCCGACTCCAGGGTGGACCGCAGCTCGGCGATGTGCCGGGGGTCCGCGTCGGCGAAGCGGCGGTGCATCACGCCGGCCAGCTCACTGGTCGCCACGACGTACGTGCCCGAGCCCTGGCGGATGTCCAGCAGCCCGTTGTGCGCGAGGGCCCGGACCGCCTCCCGGACCGTGTTCCGGGCCACTCCGAGCTGCGCGACCAGCTCGGGCTCGGTCGGGATGCGGGAGCCGACGGGCCACTCGCCCGAGGTGATCTGGTTCCGCAGTGCGGCGATGACCTGCTCGGACAGGGCCGATCGGTGGGGGTGGCTCAGCGGCGGCATGGCACATCTTCGCACGGGGGGTTACAACCAATCATCCTATGATTCTATGCTGAGTGTCATGGTGAGCGAGGAAACCCGGACGACGACGTCCACGTCCATACGCAAGTCGGCCGAGCCGGACAACGGGAGCGGGGCGACAGCCACGCGCGCGTGGGTCACGCGGCTGGTCGTCGTCGGCATCGTGCTGTCCGCCCTCAACCTCCGGCCCGCCATCACCAGCCTCGGTGCCCTCCTCGAAGAGGTGCGCGAAGGACTCGGCATGAGCGGCACGGCGGCCGGGGTGCTCACCTCCGTACCCCCGTTCTGCTTCGCCCTCTTCGGCGTCATGGCTCCGCGGCTGGCCCGCCGCTTCGGCGTCGGCGCGGTCGTCTGCGCCGGAATGGCCGCCATCGCCGCCGGCCTGGCGATCCGCCCCTGGACGGGCACCGCCGCCGGGTTCCTGGCCGCCAGCGCGCTCGCCCTCATGGGCATCGCGGTCAGCAACGTCCTGATGCCGGTCGTCGTGAAGCGCTGGTTCCCGGACCGGGTCGGCTCCATGACGGGCCTGTACTCGATGGCCCTCGCCCTCGGCACCGCCGCCGCGGCGGCGGTCACCGTGCCCATGACCGAAGCACTGGGCGGAAGTTGGCAGTCGGGACTGACCGTCTGGGCGGTTCTCGCGGCGGCGGCCGTGATGCCCTGGATCCCGCTGGTACGGGAACGGGGCGCGAGCGGATCGCGACGGGAGACACCCTCCGCGCGCGGGACGTCCGCCACGGGGCCGGGGACCGGCGCGCTGCGCATCACCCGGAGCCGTACCGCCTGGGCGCTCGCCGTGTTCTTCGGGCTCCAGGCCACCGCCGCCTACGTCACCATGGGTTGGATGGCGCAGATCTTCCGGGACGCGGGTGTCCCGGCCGGCACCGCCGGACTGCTGCTCGCCGTGACCATGGCGATGGGGGTGCCGCTCGCCTTCGTCATCCCGCGCGTCGCCACGCGCCTGCCCCGCCAGGGGCCCATCGTGGTCGTGCTCGGCGCTTGCGGGCTTCTCGGATACGCGGGCCTCTACATCGCGCCGGCCGGTGGAGCCTGGGTCTGGGCCGTACTGCTCGGCATCGCCAACTGCTCCTTCCCGCTGGCCCTCACGATGGTCGGCATGCGGGCCAGGACGGGCGCGGGCGTCGCCCAGCTGTCTGCCTTCGCCCAGAGCACCGGCTATCTGATCTCCATTCCCGGGCCGCTCGTCGTGGGCGTTCTCTACCAGCACAGCGGCGGCTGGGGACTGCCGCTCGCGCTGATGGCCGGCCTGCTGCTGCCGCAGATGGCCGTGGGCGTACTGGCGGGACGTGATCGCACCGTCGAGGACGAGGCGGCGGCCCGCTGACCCCGCCCCACCAGATGCGGACACCCCGGGAGTACGGACGGGCGGGACGGGTGCGAAACTGGCGGCATGCCAGTGCTCGATCCGAACCCCCAGAACGGCCAGAAGAAGATGCTGCTCGTCTTCGGCTCGTTCTTCGCCATCTTCGTGATCATCGCCGTCATCGCGACGATCGCCTCACCGTGAGAACCGTTGGTGGGGATATCCCCACCATCCCCTAGGGGGCGAGTCTCAGGGTCAAGTGGGTGGATCACCGGATGGGTTGAGAGCCGCGACTTCCGTAACTTCGAGGTGTGGCCGCGAGATGCCGGCCACGGACGGCTCGAAGACCCACGGAGGCATCATGTCGGCCCGCACGCACTCCCGGCCCCTTCCGGCGACCACGCGTGGAGTCGACATACGGCTGCCGTGGTGGGCCCTGGTACTGCCGACGCTCGCGTTCGTCGCGCTGCTCGTACTGATGCTGAACCCCACCGACGCACAGGCCGCGACGGGCGACCCGCTGATCGCCCACTTCCTTGAACGGGCGCGGGAACTGCTGACGCGCTGAGCGCAGTGAACACCTCATTCCCACCTGCGGAGCCGCCCGTCAACTCCCTGCGCCCCATGGCGTGTTTCATGCGAAGCTGGGTGTCATGAGCGTCGCAGAACCCCGCAGAATCGTCCTCTTCCGGCATGCGAAAGCCGACTGGCCCCAGGTCGCCGACCACGAGCGGCCACTCGCCGACCGGGGACGCAAGGACGCCGCTGTCGCCGGGCGCAAGCTGGCCGACACCGGCATCCCTTTCGACCTGGCTCTCTGCTCCACCGCCACCCGGACCCGCGAGACCTGGAAACTCGCCGTCCAGGAATTCCCGCAACGGCCGAAGACCGTCTATGAGGAGCGGATCTACGACGCCTCACCCGGCGAACTCATCGCCCTGCTCAACGAGATCCCGGACGACACCAGGAACGTGGTCCTGATCGGCCACAACCCAGGAGTGCAGGCACTCACCGACATCCTGTCCGCCGAGTCCGAGAGCGACGCCCGCACAAGGCTGACCAGCCGAGGTTTCCCGGCGGCGGCCTTCGCGACCCTGTCCTTCACGGGCTCCTGGAAGGGCCTGGAACCGGGCACGGCAACACTGCTCGACTTCTGGGCGCCCACGGAGTAGGCGCCACCGGCTGTGGGCTGTCGTTCCGCAGAGGCGTAACGACAGCCCACAGCCTGCACCCCGCATTCGGCGAGGAAACGCTCGCCCTCACCGAAGAGGCGTCGCTCCACCCCCGGAGGGCTACTCCTGGGTATCCGCCGCCTCGACCTCTTCCCGGGTGACGCCCAGCAGATACAGCACGGTGTCCAGGAAGGGGAAGTTCACCGCCGTGTGCGCGGCCTCCCGCACGACCGGCTTGGCGTTGAAGGCGACGCCGAGCCCCGCCGCGTTCAGCATGTCCAGGTCGTTCGCCCCGTCGCCGATCGCCACGGTCTGATCCAGCGGCACCCCGGCCTCCGCCGCGAACCGCCGCAGCAGCCGGGCCTTGCCCGCCCGGTCCACGATCTCGCCGACGACCTTGCCCGTCAGCTTCCCGTCGACGATCTCCAGCGTGTTGGCCTGGGCGAAGTCCAGCCCGAGCCGCTCCTTCAGATCATCGGTGACCTGGGTGAACCCACCCGAGACGACACCGACTTCGAAGCCGAGCCGCTTCAGCGTACGGATCAGCGTGCGCGCCCCCGGCGTGAGCCGGACCTCGCTGCGCACCTTGTCCACCACCGATGCGTCGAGCCCCTTGAGCAGCGCCACGCGCGCGTGCAGCGACTGCTCGAAGTCCAGTTCCCCGCGCATCGCGGCGGCGGTCACCTCGGCGACCTCGTCCTCGCACCCCGCGTGCGCGGCGAAGAGCTCGATCACCTCGTCCTGGATGAGCGTCGAGTCCACATCCATGACGACCAGACGCTGAGCCCGCCGGTGCAACCCCGCCGCGACGACCGCGATGTCGACACCGAGTGCCGCCGCGTCGGTGACCAGCGCGGTGCGCAGTACCTCGGTCGCGACTCCGGAGACGGCGAACTCGACCGCTGTCACGGGGTACTTGGCGAGCCGGAAGATTCGGTCGATGTTGCCGCCGGCCCTGGTGATCCGTGCGGCGATCGCGGCGGTCGACTCGGCGGTCAGCGGATGCCCGAGCACGGTGACGAGGGAACGCCCGAGCCCGCGCGGCCGGTTGTCGCCGAGTCCGGAGATGATCTCCGCCTGCATCTTCATGGACTCCGCCCAGCTGTGGACGGTGGACCGCAGATCGCCTTCGATACCGGCAGGCGGCTGTGTCACGAGCGCGCACAGCACCATGCGGCCACGCGTGACGACCTGCTCGATGTCGACCACGTCCACGGAGTAGGCGGCAAGCGTGTCGAACAGCCCGGCGGTGATGCCCGGCCTGTCCTTGCCGAAGATTTTGACGAGAAGGGTGGGTACGTCAGCGGTCTGCGTAGCGTTCATGGTGTTTCCACCGTATCCGGCACCCAGTGCCTACCGCGCACGCGGTCCGCCTGACGGACGGGGAACAGTACGTTTCGGGGCGGTGGCGAAGACCTTACGAGCAGGTCAGCGCCGCCCCTTGGGCGGGCGTGGCGGCGGGGGAGGAGGCGGTGGTGGGGGAGGTGGAGGCGGGGGTGGGGTCCGTTTCTCCGGCGCGGACTCCGACGTGCCGCTCGTGCGCCCCCCGGGCCGTCGCGGCGGCGGCGAGAGCGGCCTGGCCATGGTGGGAAGGCCGTACAGGTTCTCGGGCGGCTGCTCCCCGTCACCCCGCCCCCGCCCCTCGCCCGGACCACCACCCCCACCCGGGCCTCGCTGCTCACCCGAACCGCTGTCCACGCCCGGCCCGCTCCCCTCACCGGAACCGGTCCGCTCGGGCGCGCTGCTCCTGTCGGGCGACCACGTCTCCGCACGCGGGGCATCGGGCGCCCAGCCGTCCTCGTACGGCCGTCGGCCGGCAGGGCCCCGACCGCTCTCGCGCGGCTGACCGGCGCCGGCCCCCTGCCCGCCCCCGTAGGGCCGCCACGCCTCGGCCGGCCGCGCGTCCTCGGGTTCCACCAGCCCCTCGGGCAGCCGCAGGTACGGATTGGTGTCGCGGTTGGGCGGCCGGTACGGCGAACCGGGCGTGTACGGGCCGGAGTACGGACCGGGGCCGCCGGCCTGCTCCGGGTGAACGCCGTACCGAGCCTCCCCGGCCTCCGAACCCGTCGCCCCGCTCGTCCCCATGGCCTCCGGCGCCCCGACAGCAGCTCCCGCCCAGCCCGCACCCGCGTCACTCAGTGCCAACGGCACCGCCCGCCACCCCGCCGCCCCGCTCACGTACGCCAGCAGTGCGCCGGCGGCTCCCGCGACCGCGCCCCACACCGCGCCCAGCAGCAGGGCCGCGACCAGTTGCCCGTGCAGTTCGATTCCGGCGCCGAACGCGTCGAAACCCAGGACCGAGATCGAGGCGTCCACGGACACCGCCGCCAGCCAGGCGAACAGCGGCAGCGCCACCGCGGTCGCCACCCCCAGCCGCAACGCGCACCGGCCGGCGAAACGCAGGGCACCCGGATCCCGTACGGCGAGGGGCACCCGCCCGTCGACGTCGTCCGGACCGACACCCCGGGCCAGCGGTGTCCGGGCCGCCGCGAGGACGCCCGCGAGCAGCATCATCAGGACCGCCGCCACCCCCAGCAGCCACACCCGGCTGTCCAGCTCGGCCAGTTCGCCGAGGCTGACCGACTGGTCGTCCGCCGAGCTGAGCAGCCGGTCGAGGGGGTCCGGGAGGACGTTCACCAGCACCCCGGACGCACTGCCGTCGAACGGGACGAACAGACCGATCGCGATCCCCAGCCAGACCCCGTTGGGGGCGCCGAGCAGCGCAGCGCCCGCGATGCGCTTGGGGTGGGCGTCGCCGATCGCCGCGTACGCCGCCACCGCGAACCCCGCCGCCACCGCCACCAGCGCCACGGTGACCAGGGCGGACACCGCCGGACGTACGACATGGTGGACCACTTCCCAGCCGCGCGGCAGGGAAGTGCTGCGGGAGGCCAGAAGGGCGATCGCCAGGACCCCGGCCGCCCAGACCAGGCCGCCGAGCAGCGTGGGGAGCGTGTCGACGCTGAAGCCGACCGCCGCCTTCGCGTCGATCAGGTCGCCGACCCGGTCGGGCAGCAGCCCGCTGATGTCACCGAGCCCGGGGACGTCGATCCCTCCGCCCCCGTCGCCACCCGTGCCCGGCAGGCTGTCGAGGCCCAGACCGCCCCCGTCGATGGTGATGAGGTCGTGCCCCGCCCAGGCCAGCCCGCCCAGGGTGGCCACGAAGAGGACGACCACCGCGCCCGCGCGCGCGAGGAGTTCGGACGGCGAGATCACCGCGCCCGCCCCGCGCAGGGACCGCAGGAAGAACCATGACAGGAGCAGTGCTCCCACCAGGCCGACGCCCAGTGGCGCGATCTCGACCGCGGTCGCCGCCTCCGCTCCTTTCAGGCCGAAGGCCGACACATCACCGGACGGGGTGACCGAACCACCCGCCCCAAGTGCCACAACAGCCGCGGTCATCGGCCCGAGCGAGGCCGTGGCATCAGCCTCCAGCAGATGCAGACCGAGCGCCGCAGTGCCCGCCATTCCGATCAACGCCCAGCTCACAGAGGTGATCGCGGAGAGCAGCACATCTCCCCACGGCAGCCTCCCGCCCTGCTCGGCGGTCTCGATGCCCATCGTCAGCCCCCGATCCGCGCGGCGGCGGTCCACCCCGCGTGTCCCCCTCGCGTGGGATTACCACTCTCCGGGCCGGTTTCCACCCAGTCAACGGCGCGTCGCTGTCCGCTTCCACGCCCCGTCCGCAAGGCCCGACTTTCGGTCAGGGGGCTGAGCCTGAAATAGTTCCCCACGATGTTCGACATCCCTAGACTCCCCGTGTTGGGGCAATTTCGGGGGACAACTCAGTGGGGCGCGGAGTGCCGGAACTCGTACTGGAATTGAACGAACGGACCTGGACGCTCGATTCGTCCAGGCCATACACCCTCGGGCGTGATCCGCAGGGGGACATCGTGCTCGATGACGCCAGGGTCTCCTGGCGGCACGCGACGATCAGCTGGGGCGGCCGGAGCTGGCTGATCGAGGACCACGGCAGCACCAACGGCACCTTCGTGCAGGGGCAGCGCATCCACCAGATGGAGATCGGGCCGGGCTCGGCCGTCCATCTCGGCAACGCGACCGACGGCCCGCGTCTGAACCTCTCCAGCAGTGCCGCCTCGGTGGCGACACCGCAGGTGGCGCAGCCTCAGCAGCAACCGTTCGCCGCCCAGGGCGCGAGCCCCGGCTGGGCCCAGCCGCCCCAGCATCAGGCGCCGGAACAGAGCTGGCCGCAGCCGGAGCAGCAGTCCGCCGCGATCCCGCAGCAGCAGGGCCCCGGCCCGGGCGCGGGGGCGCCGCCGGTGTACGGCGACCGCAGCCCGACCACCTTCCACCAGCTGCACCTCGGCCGCGTGATGCGCATCGGCCGCGCCCTGGAGAACGAGCTGGTCGTCTCGGACCTCCAGGTCTCACGCAACCACGCCGAGTTCCACGCGACACCCGACGGCCGCTTCGAGATCCGCGACCTGGGCTCGCACAACGGCACGTACGTCAACGGCATGCCGATCGCCAAGGGCGGCACGGCGCTGCTCGGCCCGAACGACATCGTCGGCGTCGGTCACTCCACGTTCCGCCTGGTCGGCGATCACCTGGAGGAGTTCGTCGACACCGGCGAGATCTCCTTCTCGGCCCGCCATCTGACGGTCACCGTGGACGGCGGCAAGCAGATCCTCAAGGACGTCTCCTTCGGCGTCCCGGAGAAGTCGCTGATCGCGGTCATCGGCCCGTCCGGCTCCGGCAAGTCGACGCTCCTGAAGGCGCTCACGGGCTACCGGCCCGCCAACCAGGGCGACGTCCTCTACGACAACCGCAACCTGTACAAGCAGTTCGCCGAGCTGCGCCAGCGCATCGGCCTGGTCCCGCAGGACGACATCCTGCACAAGGAACTGACCGTCAAGAAGGCCCTCAAGTACGCGGCCAAGCTGCGTTTCCCCGCCGACACGACCACGGAGGAGCGCGAGAACCGCATAGGCGAGGTGCTGCGCGAGCTGAAGCTCGACATCCACAAGGAGAAGAAGGTCACCTCCCTCTCCGGCGGCCAGCGCAAGCGCGTCTCGGTGGCCCTGGAGCTCCTCACCAAGCCCTCGCTGATCTTCCTGGACGAGCCGACCTCCGGCCTCGACCCGGGCATGGACCGCGACGTCATGCAGCTGCTGCGCGGCCTCGCCGACGACGGCCGTACGGTCCTCGTCGTCACGCACTCCGTGGCCGAACTGGCGATCTGCGACAAGCTCCTGGTGATGGCGCCGGGCGGCTCGGTGGCGTACTTCGGTCCGCCCGAGGAGGCTCTGAACTTCTTCGGCTACGACACCTGGGCCGACGTCTTCTCCTCCTTCGAGAACTACCGCGACTACGACTGGGCGGGACGCTGGAAGGGCTCGCAGCACTACCAGATGTACGCCGCGGACATCGACGCGGTCGCCCCGCAGTCCGTAGACATGCCCGCCGCACAGGCCATGCGCCCGCCCAAGCCGCAGGGCTGGGGCTCGCAGCTGATGACCCTGATCCGCCGGTACGTCACGGTCATCGTCTCCGACAAGGGCTTCCTGGCACTGACGGTGATCCTGCCCGCGGTGCTCGGCGCGGTGAGTCTGCTCATCGATCCGGACAAGACCCTGCTGCCCGGCAAGATCAACAGAAGCGGCCTCAACGTCCCGAACGGCACGGCCACCACCGTTCTGCTCATCCTCGCGGTCGGCGCCTGCTTCGCCGGAGCCGCCAACTCCGTCCGTGAGCTGATCAAGGAACGGGTCATCTACGAACGGGAGCGCGCGACCGGCCTGTCGCGCTCCGCGTATCTGATGTCCAAGGTGATCGTCCTCGGCTTCATCACGGTCCTGCAGGGACTCATGGTCGGCGCGATCGGCTTCTCCAGCCGCACGATCCCGGAGGAGGGCCTGGTCTTCGGCAAGTTCGTGCTGCTCGAACTGTCCGTCCCGATCATGGCGCTCGGCTTCTCGTCGATGATGTTCGGCCTGGTCATCTCCTCCCTGGTGAAGACCTCGGAGAAGACCATGCCGCTGCTCGTCATGTTCGCGATCATCCAGGTCGTGTTCACCGGCTGCCTGTTCATCCTGCACGGCAACATCGGCGTCAACGAGTTCTCGTACCTGATGCCGTCCCGCTGGGCGGTCGCCGCCGCGGGCGCCACGCTGGACTTCAACAAGATCAGCCCGAACGTCGACGATCCCGGCAGCACGGACCCCCTCTGGGACCACACGGTCACCGCCTGGGGCATCGACATGGCGGCCCTGATCGCCATCGGCGTGATCTGCGGCTTCTTCGTGGCCCGCTTCCTGCGCCGCCACGAGCCCGAGGTCATGCGCAAGTGATCACGGCCGTACGACGGTGAAGGGCGGCACCCCCGGTGGGGGTGCCGCCCTTTCGCCTGTACGAGCCGAGGTCCGCTACGTGTCAGAGGTCCGCGCAGGCCTCAGTACGCGCCGTTGACGTTGTCGATCGAGCCGTACTTGTCGGCCGCGTAGTTGGCGGCGGCCGTGATGTTGGCGACCGGGTCGTAGATGTTCGTCGACGTACCGGAGACGTGGTACGCGTTGAAGGTCGGCTGGATGACCTGGAGGAGGCCGATCGACGGGGTGCCGTTCTGGGCGTTGATGTCCCAGCCGTTGATGGCGTTCGGGTTGCCCGTCGACTCCCGCATGATGTTGCGGTACAGGCCGTTGTAGGAGCCCGGGATGCCCTTGTTCCCCATGATGTCGAGGGCCTCGCGGATCCAGCCGTCGAGGTTGTTGCTGTACGTCTTCGTGGCGGCCTTCTTCAGCGCGGCGCGCTTGGCGGACCGGCTCGCGGCCTCCCGCGCCTTGCGCTCCTTCGCGGCCTTCGCCGCCGCCTTCTTCTTCGCCGCCGCCTTCTTCGCGGCAGCCGCGTCGGCGGCCTTCTTCTTCGCCGCGGCGGCCTCGGCCTGCCAGGTCGCGCCGGCCAGCTGGTCGGTGACGCTCGCCTTCACGTCCTTGATCTGGTCCTGGCTGAACACCACAGGAGCGGCGGAGACGGCCTCGGAGGTGGTCTGCGCGTCGCCCGGCACGAAGGTGAACGCGAGGGCGGCAGTGGCGAGCGTGGCGGCACCGGCGATCGCGAGCCTGCGAGTCCTGGCGGACATACGACTATGACCAGGAGTGGCGGTGTTCTTGGACATGGCGGATGGACCTCTTCGAATAGCGCGGACGTCGCTCGGTGCCCGGGGGGACAGGCGTGCTTCCGGCACAAACGCCGCGGGCGGAACCCGCGGCGCTGAGCGACGTCCGCCATTCTTAGCGGCCGCAAAATCCTGTGGCAAAGGTGTGACGTACTACGGGGGGTAGTGGACCCGCGAAGGGCAAAATAGGACAGACCGGAGCGTCTTTCCCGCTCACCGGGTGGACGTTTGTCTCCTATGGCCTCTAGTAAGTGATGTGGGTCCTATGTGCGGGGTCACATCGGCCGAGTGCTCGTCTCACCATTGGTTGCGAGAGCAATGCTCAGCGTGAGGGGTCTGCTTCATGCCTCCTGCGGAAGGAGGAGATGCACGTCCCCGAACTCGTGCCACAGGTACCGCTCGCGCAGCGCCGCCTCGTACCCCAGGTCGACAGCGGCCCGTCCCGCGACCGCCGCCAGCATCAGCAGGTGCGACGCCTCCGGCTCGTGCAGCCCCGTCAGCAGCCCGTCCACGACCCGCACCCCGCGCTCGGGCGTCACCACCAGGTCGGTCCACCCCTCGGTCGCCCGGACCACACCGTCCGGCCCCGCCGCGGACTCCACTGCCCGCACGGCCGTCGTACCGACCGCCACGACCCGTCCGCCCCCGGCCCGCGCGGCGTTGATCAGCCGCGCCGAGGGCTCCGGCACGGCGAACCGCTCCGGATACGGCGGCTCGTGCGCCTCCGCGGACGCGACCCCCGTGTGCAGCCTGACGGGCGCGAACTGCACCCCCCGGCTCACCAGCTCCGCCACCAGCCGCGCGGTGAAGGGCCGTGCGGCACTCGGCATCTCCGCGCTGCCCGCCCCGTCGCAGGACGGCAGGGCGAACACCGTCTGGTAGGCGGACAACGGCTGATCGCGTTCCGTATAGGAGTAACGAATGGGCCGCCCGTGCTCCCGCAGAAGAGGCAGCACCTGCCCGGCCACCCGCGCCCACCACAGCCGGGAGCCGCGCACGGTCAGCGGTTCCTCGAGAACCAGCCCCGCGTCCCCGGGCAGCCGTACGACCGTCCCCGAGGCGCCCGCACGCGCGCGTGTGGTGCCCGTACCGTCGGGATCCCGCAGCTCGACGGCCCACCGCCCGTCGTCCCCGCGCGTCGAGAAGTGCACCACCACGCGCGCGTGCCCGACCCACCCGTCCACGGCTGCGGCCAGCGTCGACGACGTGTTGACGACGAGCAGATCCCCGGCCCGCAGCTGCCGGGGCAGCTCGGCGAACACGTGATGCGACACCGTGGTCCCCCGCGACACCAGCAGCCGTACGTCGCCCCGGTCCAGCCCTGGCCCGCGCTGCTCGGCCGGCACCCGCGCCGACAACTCCTCCGGCACCTGTACGGCCAGTGTCATCGCCCCTCCAGCAGGGACGGCGCCGAGTACCGCCCACTCGCCGGCCGCTCGTCCAGCAGCCGCAGAAACGCGGGTACGACACTGCCGGGCTCCGGACGCGGGTCGTCGTCGCCGGGCACGGCTGCCGCGTACAGGTCCGTCCCCATGTCCCCGGGATCGACCGCCCAGACCCGAACCCCCGGCTCTTCCGCCCCGAGCACCGCCGCCAGCTGATCGAGGGCCGCCTTGGACGCCCCGTAGCCGCCCCACGTCTCGTACGCCTCGGCAGCCGCGTCCGAACTGACGGCGATCACCGTTCCGGCCGCCGACTCCCGCAGCGGCGGCAGCGCCTCCTGGACCAGGCCCAGCGCGGCCACCACATTCACCTCAAGGGCCCGCCGCAGCCCCTCCAGGGACAGCCCCTCCAGCCGTACGAGCGGTTCGGCGCCCAGCGCGCTCGCGTTGCTCACCAGGAGATCGACGCCGCCCAGCTTCCGCGCCGCAGCCACCAGCCCGGCACGGTGACCGGCGTCCGTGACATCGCCGGCGTGGGCCTCCACCCGCACTCCGTACGCGGCGAGCGCCTCGGCGGTGGTGTGCAGGACCTCCGGGGTCCTGGCGTCCAGTACGAGATCCCAGCCGCGTTGCGCGAGCGCCGAGGCCAGCGCCCGCCCCAGACCCTTGGAAGCCCCCGTGATGATCGCTACCGGCATGACACGCGTCCCCTCGTCCTCGGCCGCCGATGATCGGCGGTGCCTCCAACGTAGGAACGGAACCGTCCCGGCCGCCTCGTCCTGGGGCCGCAGGACGTGAGGTCCTTCGCCCTAGGTCCTTCGGACCAGGCAGGGCCGCCACAGGACGGATACGCCCTGTCACACCCCGCCGGTACCGTGAGGGCATGAGTCAAGGACCACGGTCCGGCCTGTCCGCGGTGAGCGCCGCGCTGCTGGCCATGAGCAGGCACCTGGAGGTGCGCGACGTCCTCAAGACGATCGTCACCTCCGCCAGAGAGCTGCTCGACGCGCAGTACGCGGCGCTGGGGGTCCCGGACGACCACGGCGGCTTCGCCCAGTTCGTGGTCGACGGCGTCAGCGACGCCCAGTGGAAGGCCATCGGCCCGCTCCCGCGCCAGCACGGCATCCTCGCCGCGATGCTGCGCGAGGCCCGCCCCGAGCGCCTGGCCGACGTCCGCGAGGACCCGCGCTTCGAGGGCTGGCCGTCCGCCCACCCCGACATGTCCGACTTCCTGGGCCTGCCGATCCGGGACGGCGACGAGGTGCTGGGCGCACTGTTCCTCGCCAACAAGAACTGTCCGAAACCGTCCGGCGGCTGCGGCTTCACCGAGGACGACGAGGACCTCCTCACCATCCTGGCCCAGCACGCGGCGATCGCCCTGACCAACGCCCGCCTCTACGAGCGCAGCCGCGAACTGACCATCGCCGAGGAGCGCTCCCGCCTCGCCCACGAACTGCACGACGCGGTCAGCCAGAAGCTGTTCTCCCTGCGCCTGACCGCCCAGGCCGCCGCCACCCTGGTGGACCGCGACCCCGCCCGCGCCAAGGGCGAACTGCAGCAGGTGGCCGCGCTCGCCGCGGAGGCGGCCGACGAACTGCGCGCGGCGGTCGTGGAGCTGCGCCCCACGGCCCTGGACGAAGACGGTCTGATCGCCACGCTCCGCACCCACATCCAGGTCCTCGACCGAGCGCACTCCGCGCGCGTGACCTTCGACAGCAACGGGGTCCGCGCCCTGCCGGCCGCCCAGGAGGAGGCCTTGCTGCGGGTGGCTCAGGAGGCCCTGCACAACGCGCTGAGGCACTCCGGGGCGGCCAGGGTCGAGGTGACCCTCGCGAAGCGCGGCCCGGGCGCCGCGCTGCGTGTCACCGACGACGGCAGCGGCTTCGAACCGACGGCGGTACGCAGCGCCGGACGCCATCTCGGCCTGGTCTCGATGCGGGACAGGGCGAGCGGGGTCGGCGGGCGGCTGGACGTGGAATCGGCGCCCGGCAAGGGCACCACGATCGAGATGGAGGTACCCGGTGGCTGACGCGATCAAGGTGCTGCTCGTCGACGACCACCAGGTGGTCCGCCGGGGCCTGCGCACGTTCCTCGAAGTGCAGGACGACATCGAGGTCGTGGGCGAGGCGTCGGACGGCGCCGAGGGAGTCGACCGCGCGCAGGAACTGAAACCCGACGTCGTCCTCATGGACATCAAGATGCCGGGCATGGACGGCGTCGAGGCGTTGCGCAGACTCCGCGAACTCGACAACCCCGCGCGCGTGCTGATCGTCACGAGCTTCACCGAGCAGCGCACGGTGGTCCCCGCACTGCGCGCGGGCGCCGCCGGCTACGTCTACAAGGACATCGACCCGGACGCCCTCGCCGGCGCGATCCGCTCCGTGCACGCCGGACACATCCTGCTCCAGCCCGAGGTCGCGGGCGCACTGCTGAGCCAGGAGGAGACGCACTCGGGCCAGGGGAGGAGCGGCTCGCTCACCGAGCGGGAGCGCGAGGTACTGACCCTGATCGCGGACGGCCGCTCGAACCGGGAGATAGCCCGCGCCCTGGTGCTGTCCGAGAAGACGGTCAAGACGCATGTCTCGAACATCCTGATGAAACTCGACCTGGCGGACCGCACGCAGGCGGCGTTGTGGGCGGTACGTCACGGTGTGACCGGATGACCGGCAACTCGGAACGTTCCCTTCCGGGCTGAGATTCATACCGTCGTGGGAATGTCCCCCGGATGGCGCATCCTTCGTGGATCTCCGGCGTTCTTCAGTGCGTGCCGCGGCGATCTGCCGCGGTGAACGCAATGGGAGGGCTCAGAAGTGAAGAACCTGAAGAAGGCCGCCGCAGTGACGATGGTGGCGGGTGGCCTGATCGCCGCCGGTGCCGGTTTCGCCTCCGCCACGGAGGGCTCGCACGCGAACGGCCAGGCCGTGGGCTCGCCGGGCGTCGCCTCGGGCAACCTCGTCCAGGCCCCGGTGCACATCCCGGTGAACGCGGTGGGCAACAGCGTCAACGTCATCGGTGTGCTGAACCCCGCCTTCGGCAACCTCGGCCTCAACCACTGAGGAACCGAGACGCCGAAGTGCTGAGGCACTGAGGTCCCGACCTCCGGCCTCCTGGGTACGCCCGGGAGGCCGGTCCGAATTTGGTTGTCAGCGCCGGTCCAGGCATTTCAGCCCGTCCGGCGTTTGAGGACGAGGCCGTTCAGGCCGAAGCGGGGGCCTGGGGGCGACAGCCCCCAGAAGACGCCCACACCAACCGACCCGCACCGCACAACAGACCTCACCGCACCCCCCGCTCCTCCACAACGGAGTTGTACGCCGCGACCTGCGCCCGCCGAGCCGTCCGCTCCACCGGCCGCAACGCCTCCGCCCGCGCCGCGATCTCCGACGCGCTCACCGCCCCGCCGGGCCCGTTCTCCGACGCCACCGAGATCAGCAACCCCACCCGCTGCGCCAGCTCCAACACCCGTACCGCCCGCGGCGGATACCCCGGCGCCAGCACCTCGCGCCCGCGCTCCGCCCGCGCCCGGTACGCGTCGACCGCCGCCTCCGCGACCGGCCCCGAACCGGCGACGTCCAGCCGCGCCAACACCGCCGTCGCGTCCCGCAGCGCCTCCGCCAGTTCGCGCTCGGCCTCCCCGAGGGACGGCACATCGGCGGGCGGAGCCTCCCGTACGGCCAGGCAGTGCCAGACGACCTCGATGTGCACGTCCCCGGCCGGCCCGGCCTCGTACACCTCCGGCACCAGCCCCAGCGCGGCGCCCTCGCAGATCACGGCCTCCTCCGCATCCAGCGCCCGCGCGTTGAACTCGGGGGGCCCGCTCAGCCCGAGCGGATGCCCCGGCGCGGGCAGCGCGATCCGCAGCCCGGAGGCACCGAGCGTCCGCAGCCGTCCCAGCGCGAGCGTGAGACCGACGGGCGCCGCCTCACCGGGCAGCCCCTCGACGCGGTGCACCGCGTCCTCCCCGACGATGGCCAGTACCGCGTCGTCCGGCGAAACAAGTCCGGCCAACAGGGCATTTCCCCATGCGGCCAGTCGTCCTGAGCGTGGTTCCGAGAGCATGCCCCCACCCTAAGGACCGACCGAGGGGAGGGACCGGGCGACCGGTGGCGTAGATTTCGTGGGGGGCTGCGCCCACAGGCGCACGCGAGACTGGCCGACACTGCAATGGGAGACAACCCGCTCATGAGCGATGTTCTGGAGCTGGAGGACGTATCCGTGGTCCGCGAGGGCCGGGCTCTGGTGGACCAGGTCTCCTGGTCGGTCAAGGAGGGCGAACGCTGGGTCATCCTCGGCCCGAACGGCGCCGGGAAGACAACCCTCCTGAACCTCGCTTCCAGCTACCTCTTCCCCAGCCAGGGCACCGCCACCATCCTCGGCGAGACCCTCGGCAAGGTCGACGTCTTCGATCTGCGCCCGCGCATCGGCATGGCCGGCATCGCCATGGCCGACAAGCTGCCCAAGCGCCAGACCGTGCTCCAGACGGTGCTGACCGCCGCGTACGGCATGACGGCCGGCTGGCAGGAGGAGTACGAGGACATCGACGAACAGCGCGCCCGCGCCTTCCTCGACCGCCTCGGCATGAGCGACTACCTCGAACGTCGCTTCGGCACCCTCTCCGAGGGCGAGCGCAAGCGCACCCTCATCGCCCGCGCCCTGATGACCGACCCCGAGCTCCTCCTCCTCGACGAGCCCGCCGCCGGCCTCGACCTCGGCGGTCGCGAGGACCTCGTGCGCCGGCTCGGCCGTCTCGCCCGCGACCCGATCGCACCCTCCATGATCATGGTCACGCACCATGTCGAGGAGATCGCCCCGGGCTTCACCCACGTCCTGATGATCCGTCAGGGCAAGGTGCTCGCCGCAGGCCCCCTGGAGCTCGAACTGACCTCCCGCAACCTGTCGATGTGCTTCGGCCTCCCTCTCGTCGTCGAGCAGGTCGGCGAACGCTGGACCGCGCAGGGCCTGTCGATGTCCTGACGGCACACCCCGTTTCGCGGGAACCACCTTGTAGAACAACTGGAAGAAGCCTGTGCCAAGTTGATCGGCGCCCTGTCGGTGACCAGGCCCGCGGACCTACCATGACGATGTGAACGACATCGACGCATGGGTGTGGTGGCTCGTCGGCGCCGTGGCGCTGGGTATCCCGCTCGTGGTGACCGCGATGCCGGAGTTCGGCATGCTCGCCGTGGGGGCACTGGCGGCTGCCGGCGCGGCCGGACTGGGCGGCGGAGTCGTCGTCCAGGTCCTCGTGTTCGCCGTCGTATCGACCGCGCTCATCGCCGTCGTACGGCCCATCGCGACCCGGCACCGCGCCGACCGGCCTCAACTCCTCTCCGGAATCGACGCGTTGAAGGGCAAACAGGCCGTAGTCCTGGAACGCGTCGACGGTTCCGGTGGCCGGATCAAGCTTGCCGGAGAGGTCTGGTCGGCCCGCTCTCTCGACACCCAACTCGCCTACGAAGTAGGCCAGGAGGTGGACGTCGTCGAGATCGAGGGGGCCACGGCGATCGTCATGTGACCTCGCACGACGTAAGTGAACGGAACGTCCCCGGGGCAGCCGACGGTCTGTCACACTCGACCAGCAAGATCTTCAACAAGCAGGATCTTCAACAGGCATACGATCTTTCCGTGAGCGTCAAGGCGGAGAAGGGATACGGGGATCCACGATGGAACCCATCATCATCGTCCTGATCATTCTGGTGGTGTTGGTCTTCATCGCCCTGATCAAGACCATCCAGGTCATCCCACAGGCCAGCGCCGCCATCGTGGAGCGGTTCGGCCGGTACACGCGGACACTCAACGCGGGCCTGAACATCGTCGTCCCGTTCATCGACACCATCCGCAACCGCATCGACCTCCGCGAGCAGGTCGTGCCGTTCCCGCCGCAGCCGGTGATCACCCAGGACAACCTGGTCGTCAACATCGACACCGTCATCTACTACCAGGTGACGGACGCGCGGGCGGCGACGTACGAGGTCGCGAGCTACATCCAGGCGATCGAGCAGCTCACCGTCACCACGCTCCGCAACATCATCGGTGGCATGGACCTGGAGCGGACCCTGACCTCCCGCGAGGAGATCAACGCGGCCCTGCGCGGAGTCCTCGACGAGGCCACCGGCAAGTGGGGCATCCGCGTCAACCGCGTCGAACTGAAGGCGATCGAGCCGCCGACCTCCATCCAGGACTCGATGGAGAAGCAGATGCGCGCCGACCGTGACAAGCGCGCCGCGATCCTCACCGCCGAAGGTATCCGCCAGTCCCAGATCCTCACGGCGGAAGGTGAGAAGCAGTCCTCGATCCTGCGCGCGGAAGGTGAGGCCAAGGCCGCAGCCCTGCGCGCCGAGGGCGAGGCCCAGGCCGTCCGTACGGTCTTCGAGGCCATCCACGCCGGTGACCCGGACCAGAAGCTCCTCTCCTACCAGTACCTCCAGATGCTCCCGAAGATCGCCCAGGGCGACGCCAACAAGCTCTGGATCGTCCCCAGCGAAATCGGCGACGCGCTCAAGGGCCTGTCCGGCGCCATGGGCAACTTCGGCAACCTGGGCGGCGGTTCGGGCGGCGGCGGAGACACCCCGAGCGGCGGCTCCGAACGCCGGGAAAAGCCGTCAATCACAGACTGACGGCTCCTCAGAGATGCGGCGAGCGTGTCCCCGCGCCCCTTCAAGGGCGCGGGGAACTGCGTGATCAACCACATCCGACCCGCACGGACTACGCCGCGGGCTGCACCAACCACTCAGGCAGTGCCTCGAACTCCCCCTGCCCCAAGGACAAGAGCATCGCATCCGCAGGCGAAGGCTCGAACGGCAGCCGCAGCAACGGCATCCCCGCCTGCTCCGGAGTCCGCGCCGCCTTACGGTGGTTGTCCTCCGCGCACGACGCGACCGTGTTCAGCCAGGAGTCCTGCCCACCCTGCGCCCGCGGCACCACATGGTCCACGGTCGTCGCCCGCCGGCCGCAGTACGCGCACCTGTGCCGGTCCCGGACCAGCACGCCGCGCCTCGACCACGGAGCTTGTCTTCGGAACGGCACCCGGACATAGCGGCAGAGCCTGATCACACGCGGCGCGGGTATGTCGACCGCCGCTCCGCGCATACGGATCTCGGGGTGGGCCTGCTCGACAACGGCCTTGTCCTGCAGCACCAGAACGACGGCCCGGTTCAACGTCACCGTCGACAGTGGCTCGAAGCTCGCGTTCAGTACCAGCGTGTCCCGCATCCAGCCCACCTCCTCTGCTCACCGGCCCACCGCGTGGCGGGCGGGCTTGGATCAACTCTGGCCGGGCACGCCGAGATGGACAACGCAATAAAAAATGCCCGCCTCTGATCACTTCCATGACCAGAGGCGGGCAAACGTTCAATGAACGTCAGTCTTCGGCGGGAACCTCGTACTCACCGACGAGTTGGGCACGCGCGATCGCGTGGAACCGCAGATTGAATCCGACGACCGCGGGTGACGCGTCCGCGTCCGGACCCAGCTTCTCCTGATCCACGGCGTACACCGTGAACACATACCGGTGCGGGCCGTCCCCGGCCGGCGGCGCCGCACCACCGAAGTCCCTCGTGCCGTAGTCGTTGCGCACCTGGACCACGCCCTCGGGCAGCCCCTCGAACTTGCCGCTGCCCGCGCCGGCCGCCAACTCGGTCACCGAGGCAGGGATGTCGAACGCGACCCAGTGCCAGAACCCGCTGCCCGTAGGCGCGTCCGGGTCGTAGCAGGTCACGGCGAAACTCCTGGTCTCCGGCGGGAATCCCGCCCACCGCAGCTGCGGCGAGGTGTTGCCGGACGCGTAGACCTGAGCGTCCTTGAGGGTCGAACCCGCCTCGACGTCCTCACTCGTGACCGTGAACGACGGCACGGGCGGATGGAAGTCGTGCGGCATAGGCGGCCTCTTGAGCTCGGTCACCTCGGTACCTCCTGGTGGGACGGGGGCGGATCTGTAGTCGTATCGGACGCTACTAGAACCAGCTGCGCTTGCTGCCGACCTCGGCCAGCCACTGGTTCAGGTACGCCGCCCAGTCCGTGGCCTGGTAGTCGTGCAGGCCCACCTGGAACGACCGGAAGGTGTCGCTGCCCTCGCTGAACAGACCGGGCTTCTTGTCCATCTCCAGCACGACGTCCATCGCGTGCTCGTCGGCGACGAAGCTCAGCTCGACCTGGTTGAGGCCCCGGTACTGCGCCGGCGGGAAGAACTCGACCTCCTGGTAGAAGGGAAGCTTCTGCCGCGTACCGCGGATGTGCCCGCGCTCCAGGTCCGCGTTCTTGAACCGGAAGCCCAACTGGACGAAGGCGTCCAGGATCGCCTTCTGCGCGGGCAAGGGGTGCACGTTGATGGGGTCCAGGTCACCGGAGTCGACGGCGCGCGCGATCGCCAGCTCGGTGGTCACTCCGATGTGCATACCGCGCAGCGCCTGACCGTCGATCATCGTGACCGGCGTCTCCCACGGGATCTCCAGCCCGAACGGCACGACGTGCACGGCACCGGCCTGAACCTCGAAGGCACCGCCCAGCCGCAACTTCGTGAACTCGATGTCCTGCTTGTACTCCTGGTCGCCGCCCTCGACCTCGACCTTGGCCTGGAGCCCGACGGACAGCCCTTCGATCTGCTGGTTGACGGAACCGCCCTGGATCCGCACCTCACCCTGGACGACACCGCCCGGAACGACGTTGACCTCTGTCAACACCGTCTCGACCGAAGCCCCACCGGCACCCAGGCTCGCGAGCAGCTTCTTGAACGCCATGTCTCTCCTTCTCCAGCGATCCTTGCGATCCCTTGATCCTTAGAAACGCGATCCGACCGTGACCGGTTCCGCCCTAGGTCGTTTCTGATGGCTCTTGGACGGTGTCGCGGAGCCAGATGACGATCGCGGTGACGGTGAGGGTGCCGTTGAAGATGTAGTCGCGTTTGTCGTACCGGGTAGCCACCGCGCGGAACTGCTTCCACTTGTTGATGCACCGTTCGACCGCGTTGCGGCGGCGGTACTGGGTCTTGTCGAAGGCCGGGGGCCGGCCGCCGGAGCGTCCGCGGTTCCTGCGGTGGGCCCGCTGGTCGTCGGGCTGCGCGATGGTGGCTTTGATGCCGCGCCGTCGCAGGTAGGCGCGGTTGTCGCGGCTGGAGTACGCCTTGTCACCGCGCACCCGGTCCGGCCGGCTGCGCGGGCGGCCCGGTCCACGGCGCCGGATGCGTAAGCCGTCCAGGACCGGGGCGAACATCGGGCTGTCACCGCGCTGCCCGGGCGAGGTCAGCCAGTGCAGGGGGCGGGCCCGGTCGTCGGAGAGCAGATGGACTTTGCTGGTCAGCCCGCCCCGCGAGCGCCCCAACGCCTCACGCCCATCGGCCTCCTCACGCGTCCCGCCCCCTTTTGCGGGTGGTCGGCCGGGAGCTTGCGGGGCGCTCCGGCCGCGTGCTGATGCGCCCGGCAGGAGGTCGAGTCGATGTTCACCGCCCACTCCTGCCGGGACTCCTCGCGGGCGAGCGCCGCGTCCGGGTCACCGGCATCCGCCTCGATCTGCAGCTCCTGGAGGATGGCCCGCCAGGTGCCGTCGGCCGACCAGCGGCGATGCCGTTCATAGACGGTCTGCCAGGGACCGTACCGTTCCGGCAGGTCCGGCCAGGGCACCCCGGTCCGGGCCCGGAACAGCACCCCGTTGATCACCCTGCGGTGATCCGCCCACTGCCCGCCCGGTCTGCCGTTGTCGGGCAGAAGAGGCTCGATCCGCTGCCACTGCACGTCCGTGAGCTCATGTCGCCGCACCATACGAACGTCCTGCCCGGTCGACCCCGAGATCCACCCAGCCCACCAAGAGCCATCAGAAACGGCCTAACCCTGGCAAGGCGGACGCTTCCTGACCACCCCGTTCGCCGAGACACACTGCACTACGCTCGGACGGCATGATCGCGCCCGCTGACCGTACGCCTCTCCCCAGGGAGTTCTTCGACCGGCCGGTACTGGAGGTGGCCCCCGACCTCCTGGGCCGCGTCCTCGTACGCACCACCCCGGACGGTCCGATCGAACTGCGCCTCACAGAGGTGGAGGCGTACGACGGCCCGAACGACCCCGGCTCCCACGCCTATCGCGGACCCACACCCCGCAACAGCGTGATGTTCGGTCCGCCCGGACATGTGTACGTCTACTTCACCTACGGCATGTGGCACTGCATGAACCTGGTGTGCGGCCCCGAGGGCACGGCAAGCGGGATCCTGCTCCGGGCCGGCGAGATCATCACGGGCGCCGAACTCGCTCGCAAACGTCGAATTTCAGCCCGAAACGACAAGGAACTGGCCAAAGGCCCGGCTCGCCTGGCTACAGCCCTGGGTGTGGACAGGACTCTCGACGGTACGGACGCCTGCTCCGCCGGGGCCGCGCCGATCACGATCCTGACCGGCACCCCTGTCGGCTCCGAGCAGGTGGGCGTCGGTCCGCGCACCGGCGTGGCCGGCGACGGAGGCGTCCACCCGTGGCGCTTCTGGATCATCAACGACCCTACGGTGAGCCCTTATCGAGCTCATGCGCCCCGTCGTCGCTCAACTTGACGAGCCCTTGGGGGGTCCGTAATGTAGCCCGAGCCGCTTGAACCGGGTACGGCGATCGCCTGCAGCCGGAAGTGGCCAACCCACTACCTACGACTCCCTCTCAGCGGGGGCAATTTCGGCGTGCCTGCACACCGAATTGCAAACGCGTGGAACTCGATTATGAGTTGCCGAGGGAATCGGCTAACGTAGTGAATGTCGAAAGGCCGACAGGCGAAAGCCGAAAAGCCGGAGGCAATCCCGCCGACAGGGAATCGGACCGGAAAACGGTCTGGTAGAGTCGGAAACGCAAGACCGAAGGGAAACTGCCCGGAGGAAAGCCCGAGAGGGTGAGTACGAAGGAAGCGTCCGTTCCTTGAGAACTCAACAGCGTGCCAAAAATCAACGCCAAGTTTGTTGATACCCCGTCTCTCCCGTTCGGGAGGGCGAGGTTCCTTTGAAGCAGTAAACACAGCGAGGACGCTGTGAACGGTCGGGCTTATTCCGCTTGACTGTTCCGCTCTCGTGGTGTGACCCGATTACGGGTTGACATTCACGGAGAGTTTGATCCTGGCTCAGGACGAACGCTGGCGGCGTGCTTAACACATGCAAGTCGAACGATGAAGCCTTTCGGGGTGGATTAGTGGCGAACGGGTGAGTAACACGTGGGCAATCTGCCCTTCACTCTGGGACAAGCCCTGGAAACGGGGTCTAATACCGGATAATACTCCTGCAGGCATCTGTGGGGGTTAAAAGCTCCGGCGGTGAAGGATGAGCCCGCGGCCTATCAGCTTGTTGGTGAGGTAGTGGCTCACCAAGGCGACGACGGGTAGCCGGCCTGAGAGGGCGACCGGCCACACTGGGACTGAGACACGGCCCAGACTCCTACGGGAGGCAGCAGTGGGGAATATTGCACAATGGGCGAAAGCCTGATGCAGCGACGCCGCGTGAGGGATGACGGCCTTCGGGTTGTAAACCTCTTTCAGCAGGGAAGAAGCGAAAGTGACGGTACCTGCAGAAGAAGCGCCGGCTAACTACGTGCCAGCAGCCGCGGTAATACGTAGGGCGCAAGCGTTGTCCGGAATTATTGGGCGTAAAGAGCTCGTAGGCGGTCTGTCGCGTCGGATGTGAAAGCCCGGGGCTTAACCCCGGGTCTGCATTCGATACGGGCAGACTAGAGTGTGGTAGGGGAGATCGGAATTCCTGGTGTAGCGGTGAAATGCGCAGATATCAGGAGGAACACCGGTGGCGAAGGCGGATCTCTGGGCCATTACTGACGCTGAGGAGCGAAAGCGTGGGGAGCGAACAGGATTAGATACCCTGGTAGTCCACGCCGTAAACGGTGGGAACTAGGTGTTGGCGACATTCCACGTCGTCGGTGCCGCAGCTAACGCATTAAGTTCCCCGCCTGGGGAGTACGGCCGCAAGGCTAAAACTCAAAGGAATTGACGGGGGCCCGCACAAGCAGCGGAGCATGTGGCTTAATTCGACGCAACGCGAAGAACCTTACCAAGGCTTGACATACGCCGGAAAGCATCAGAGATGGTGCCCCCCTTGTGGTCGGTGTACAGGTGGTGCATGGCTGTCGTCAGCTCGTGTCGTGAGATGTTGGGTTAAGTCCCGCAACGAGCGCAACCCTTGTTCTGTGTTGCCAGCATGCCCTTCGGGGTGATGGGGACTCACAGGAGACTGCCGGGGTCAACTCGGAGGAAGGTGGGGACGACGTCAAGTCATCATGCCCCTTATGTCTTGGGCTGCACACGTGCTACAATGGCCGGTACAATGAGCTGCGATGCCGTGAGGCGGAGCGAATCTCAAAAAGCCGGTCTCAGTTCGGATTGGGGTCTGCAACTCGACCCCATGAAGTCGGAGTTGCTAGTAATCGCAGATCAGCATTGCTGCGGTGAATACGTTCCCGGGCCTTGTACACACCGCCCGTCACGTCACGAAAGTCGGTAACACCCGAAGCCGGTGGCCCAACCCCTCACGGGGAGGGAGCTGTCGAAGGTGGGACTGGCGATTGGGACGAAGTCGTAACAAGGTAGCCGTACCGGAAGGTGCGGCTGGATCACCTCCTTTCTAAGGAGCATTTCTTACCAGGGCTCTTCGGGGTCGTGGTCAGAGGCCAGTACATCGGCGAATGTCCGGTGCTGGTTGCTCATGGGTGGAACGTTGATTATTCGGCCGGGTTCACGGGTCGGAGGCTTGTAAGTACTGCTCTCGCAAGAGGGCGTGGAAAGCATGATCTCCGGGCGGGACATGGTCGGGCACGCTGTTGGGTGTCTGAGGGTACGGCTGTGAAGCCGCCTTCAGTGCCGGCCCCGGTAAAAATCCGCTTTGGTGGGTTGTGACGGGTGGTTGGTCGTTGTTTGAGAACTGCACAGTGGACGCGAGCATCTGTGGCCAAGTTTTTAAGGGCGCACGGTGGATGCCTTGGCACCAGGAACCGATGAAGGACGTGGGAGGCCACGATAGTCCCCGGGGAGTCGTCAACCAGGCTTTGATCCGGGGGTTTCCGAATGGGGAAACCCGGCAGTCGTCATGGGCTGTCACCCACATCTGAACACATAGGGTGTGTGGAGGGAACGCGGGGAAGTGAAACATCTCAGTACCCGCAGGAAGAGAAAACAACCGTGATTCCGGGAGTAGTGGCGAGCGAAACCGGATGAGGCCAAACCGTATGCGTGTGAGACCCGGCAGGGGTTGCGTATACGGGGTTGTGGGATCTCTCTTTCATGGTCTGCCGGCCGTGAGACGAGTCAGAAACCGTTGGTGTAGGCGAAGGACATGCGAAAGGTCCGGCGTAGAGGGTAAGACCCCCGTAGTCGAAACATCAACGGCTCGTTTGAGAGACACCCAAGTAGCACGGGGCCCGAGAAATCCCGTGTGAATCTGGCGGGACCACCCGTTAAGCCTAAATATTCCCTGGTGACCGATAGCGGATAGTACCGTGAGGGAATGGTGAAAAGTACCGCGGGAGCGGAGTGAAATAGTACCTGAAACCGTGTGCCTACAAGCCGTGGGAGCGTCGCTGTATGTGCTTGCATATACAGTCGTGACTGCGTGCCTTTTGAAGAATGAGCCTGCGAGTTTGCGGTGTGTTGCGAGGTTAACCCGTGTGGGGAAGCCGTAGCGAAAGCGAGTCCGAATAGGGCGGTTTAGTAGCGCGCTCAAGACCCGAAGCGGAGTGATCTAGCCATGGGCAGGTTGAAGCGGAGGTAAGACTTCGTGGAGGACCGAACCCACCAGGGTTGAAAACCTGGGGGATGACCTGTGGTTAGGGGTGAAAGGCCAATCAAACTCCGTGATAGCTGGTTCTCCCCGAAATGCATTTAGGTGCAGCGTCGTGTGTTTCTTGCCGGAGGTAGAGCACTGGATAGGCGATGGGCCCTACCGGGTTACTGACCTTAGCCAAACTCCGAATGCCGGTAAGTGAGAGCACGGCAGTGAGACTGTGGGGGATAAGCTCCATGGTCGAGAGGGAAACAGCCCAGAGCATCGACTAAGGCCCCTAAGCGTACGCTAAGTGGGAAAGGATGTGGAGTCGCACAGACAACCAGGAGGTTGGCTTAGAAGCAGCCACCCTTGAAAGAGTGCGTAATAGCTCACTGGTCTAGTGATTCCGCGCCGACAATGTAGCGGGGCTCAAGCGTACCGCCGAAGTCGTGTCATTCCAGCAATAGGGCCAACGCCTGTTGGGATGGGTAGGGGAGCGTCGTGTGCCGGGTGAAGCTGCAGCGGAAGCTAGTGGTGGACGGTTCACGAGTGAGAATGCAGGCATGAGTAGCGATACACACGTGGGAAACGTGTGCGCCGATTGACTAAGGGTTCCTGGGTCAAGCTGATCTGCCCAGGGTAAGTCGGGACCTAAGGCGAGGCCGACAGGCGTAGTCGATGGATAACCGGTTGATATTCCGGTACCCGCTGTGAAGCGTCAAACATTGAACCAGGCGATGCTAAGTCCGTGAAGCCGCCCCGGAGCCTTCGGGCAAGGGGGAGTGGTGGAGCCGACGGACCAGACCTGCAGTAGGTGAGTGATGGGGTGACGCAGGAAGGTAGTCCATCCCGGGCGGTGGTTGTCCCGGGGTAAGGGTGTAGGCCGTGTGATAGGTAAATCCGTCACACATTAGGGCTGAGACCTGATGCCGAGCCGATTGTGGTGAAGTGGATGATCCTATGCTGTCGAGAAAAGCCTCTAGCGAGTTTCATGGCGGCCCGTACCCTAAACCGACTCAGGTGGTCAGGTAGAGAATACCGAGGCGTTCGGGTGAACTATGGTTAAGGAACTCGGCAAAATGCCCCCGTAACTTCGGGAGAAGGGGGGCCATCACTGGTGAGGAGACTTGCTCTCCGAGCTGGGGGTGGCCGCAGAGACCAGCGAGAAGCGACTGTTTACTAAAAACACAGGTCCGTGCGAAGCCGTAAGGCGATGTATACGGACTGACGCCTGCCCGGTGCTGGAACGTTAAGGGGACCGGTTAGTCACATTTCGGTGTGGCGAAGCTGAGAACTTAAGCGCCAGTAAACGGCGGTGGTAACTATAACCATCCTAAGGTAGCGAAATTCCTTGTCGGGTAAGTTCCGACCTGCACGAATGGCGTAACGACTTCTCGACTGTCTCAACCATAGGCCCGGTGAAATTGCACTACGAGTAAAGATGCTCGTTTCGCGCAGCAGGACGGAAAGACCCCGGGACCTTTACTATAGTTTGATATTGGTGTTCGGTTCGGCTTGTGTAGGATAGCTGGGAGACTGTGAAGCGGGCACGCCAGTGTTTGTGGAGTCGTCGTTGAAATACCAGTCTGGTCGTGCTGGATGTCTAACCTGGGTCCGTGATCCGGATCAGGGACAGTGTCTGATGGGTAGTTTAACTGGGGCGGTTGCCTCCTAAAGAGTAACGGAGGCGCCCAAAGGTTCCCTCAGCCTGGTTGGCAATCAGGTGTTGAGTGTAAGTGCACAAGGGAGCTTGACTGTGAGACCGACGGGTCGAGCAGGGACGAAAGTCGGGACTAGTGATCCGGCGGTGGCTTGTGGAAGCGCCGTCGCTCAACGGATAAAAGGTACCCCGGGGATAACAGGCTGATCTTCCCCAAGAGTCCATATCGACGGGATGGTTTGGCACCTCGATGTCGGCTCGTCGCATCCTGGGGCTGGAGTCGGTCCCAAGGGTTGGGCTGTTCGCCCATTAAAGCGGTACGCGAGCTGGGTTTAGAACGTCGTGAGACAGTTCGGTCCCTATCCGCTGCGCGCGCAGGAACATTGAGAAGGGCTGTCCCTAGTACGAGAGGACCGGGACGGACGAACCTCTGGTGTGCCAGTTGTCCTGCCAAGGGCATGGCTGGTTGGCTACGTTCGGGAGGGATAACCGCTGAAAGCATCTAAGCGGGAAGCCTGCTTCGAGATGAGTGTTCCCACCCACTAGATGGGGTAAGGCTCCCAGTAGACGACTGGGTTGATAGGCCAGATCTGGAAGCCCGGTAACGGGTGGAGGTGACTGGTACTAATAGGCCGAGGGCTTGTCCTCAGTTGCTCGCGTCCACTGTGTTAGTTCTGAGACAACGACCGTTGTCGGCTTTTGAGCTGGAACATCCAACTGAAAAGTGTGCTTGTTCGCTCGAAACCAATAGGGTTTCGGTGGTCATAGCGTGAGGGAAACGCCCGGTTACATTCCGAACCCGGAAGCTAAGCCTTTCAGCGCCGATGGTACTGCAGGGGGGACCCTGTGGGAGAGTAGGACGCCGCCGAACAATCTTTGGAGGACCCCTGGTCCCAGCGTTCACGCTGGGACCAGGGGTCCTTTTGTTTTTTCAACAAGCACACTGCCCGTAGCGCGCCGGCTAGTCGGCTGCGCGAGAATGACTTGCGGTACCGATGACAGGAGTCACCCATCATGTCCACCAACTCTCCCGACGAGCGCCCGGAGCGCGACCAGCGCCGCCGGGACAGTGGTGACCGCGGCGATCGTGGCGGATACCGAGGGGCTCCGCGCCGTGACAACGACCGCCGCGACGACCGTGGTGGGTCCGACCGTGGGAGCCGACCGACGGGTGGTTACGGTCGCCGTGACGACCGGCCCGCGGCTGCCCCCCGTCGTGACGACCGGGGTGAGCGGCCCGCCGGCGGAGGTTTCCGTCGCGACGACAACCGTGGTGAGCGCGGCAGCTCTCCGCGCCGCGACGATCGCCGTGACGGAGATCGCGGGGCTCGTCCCGCGTTCCAGCGTGACAACCGTTCGGACCGGCCGGAGCGCTCGGACCGTCCGGCGGGACCCCGTCGTGACGACCGAGGGGACCGTCCCGCTTTCCGTCGGGACGACAACCGTGGTGGTGGCGGTGACCGCGGCGGCTTCGTTCGTCGTGATGATGATCGTGGTGGGTTCCGTGGGCGGAGTGACGACCGTGGTGGCCGTCCGGCCGGCGGTGGGTTCCCCCGTCGGGACGACCGTCAGGACGACCGCGGTGGCCGTCCCGCCAGCGGTGGCGGGTTCCGTCGGGAAGACGATCGCGGTGACCGCGGTGGGTTCCGGCGTGACGACGACCGTGGTGGGTTCCGTGGGCGCAGTGACGACCGTGGCGGTCGTCCCGCTGGTGGTGGTTTTGCCCGTCGGGACGACCGCGGTGGTCGTCCGGCCGGTGGTGGCGGGTTCCGTCGGGAAGACGATCGCGGTGACCGCGGTGGGTTCCGGCGTGATGATGATCGTGGTGGGTTCCGTGGGCGGAGTGACGACCGTGGTGGCCGTCCGGCCGGCGGTGGGTTCCCCCGTCGGGACGACCGTCAGGACGACCGCGGTGGCCGTCCCGCCGGCGGTGGCTTCCGTGGGCGTGATGACCGGCCGGCAGCCCCCCGTCGCGATGACCGGCGCGACGACCGTCGGGACGGGGAGCGTTCCGGCTTCCGGCGTGATGATGATCGTGGTGGGTTCCGTGGGCGGAGTGACGACCGTGGTGGCCGTCCGGCCGGCGGTGGGTTCCCCCGTCGAGACGACCGTCAGGACGACCGAGGTGGCCGTCCCGCCGGTGGTGGCGGGTTCCGTCGCGACGACAACCGGGGTGACCGCGGCGGTTTCCGCCGAGAGGATGACCGCGGGGGCAGTTCAGCCGGAAGCGGCGGTGGGTTCCGTGGCCGGGACGACAACCGTGGCGACCGTGGTGGATTCCGGCGTGATGACGACCGCCGTGAAGGCGATCGTGGTGGCTTCAGTCGGGACGACAGCCGTGGCCGGGACGACAACCGTGGTGACCGCGGCGGCTTTGTTCGGCGTGACGATGATCGTGGTGGGTTCCGTGGGCGGAGTGACGACCGAGGTGGCCGTCCCACCGGCGGTGGCTTCCGTGGGCGTGACGACCGTGGAGGTCGCCCCGCCGGCGGCGGCGGATACCGGGGGCGTGACGACAGCCGGGGCGATGACCGGCGTGGCGGCGGGTTCCGCGACGAGCGTGACCGCGACCGGGAGCCGATCAAGCGGCTGCCCATCCACGAGGACGTCACGGGCGACGAGATCGACAAGGACGTACGCCAGGAGCTGATGAGCCTGCCCAAGGGGCTGGCGGAAGAGGTCTCCAAGAACCTGGTGATGGTCGCCCGTCTCATCGACGAGGACCCCGAAGGTGCTTACGGGTACTCGCGGGTGGCTCTGCGACTGGCCTCGCGCGTGGCCGCCGTACGAGAGGCGGCCGGGTTCGCCGCTTACGCGAACCAGAAGTACAGCGAGGCGCTGGCCGAGTTCCGTGCGGCTCGGCGGATGACCGGGAACGTCGAACTGTGGCCCGTCATGGCCGACTGTGAGCGTGGGCTCGGGCGGCCCGAGAAGGCGCTCGAGATGGCCGGGGCGCCCGAGGTGCACAAGCTGGACAAGGCGGGGCAGGTCGAGATGCGGCTCGTCGCGGCCGGCGCCCGGCGCGACATGGATCAGCTCGACGCGGCCATCGTGACCCTGCAGAGTCCGGAGCTGGCCTCCAACTCCGTACAGCCGTGGACCGCGCGCCTGCGGTACGCCTACGCCGACGCCCTGCTCGCCGCCGGGCGCGAGGACGAGGCGCGGGAGTGGTTCGCCAAGGCCGTAGAGTCCGACAAGGACGGCAGCACGAACGCCTCCGACCGGCTCGCCGAGCTGGACGGCGTGGAGTTCGTCGACGCCTTCGACGAGAACGAGGAGGACGCCGACGCGGACGCGGAGGGCGACGAGGACGGGGATGAGAGCGACCTTGACGACAAGAGCGTCGAGTCCCTTGAGGTCGAGTCTGCCGACGCCACCGAGGCTGTCGACGCCACCGAGGCTGTCGAGTCGGTGGTAACGGTTGAATCCGCTGACGACAGCGACGACTCTGACGACAGTCCTTCGGACGAAGTCGAGGGCGACAAGCGCTGACCTGCGGTAATCGGTGAAGGGCGGGATCCCGGTAAGGGGTCCCGCCCTTTCGCGTTTCAGTGCGACAGCGTGCGCAGGACCAGGCCCGAGGCCGGTTTGGGGCCGAAGGACGTCGACTTGCGGGGCATCGTCACGCCCTGGCGGGCGAGGTCGCGTACGACCTGCTCGCGGACCGGGTGCATCAGGACGGCCGTTCCGCCGTCCTGTTCCGCCTTCTCGACGGTGGCCGCCGTGTCGTGGATGTACGCGATGCGCGCCGGTGAGTCCTCGGGGATGTGCCAGATGTGGTCCAGGAGCGTGGCGTGCAGGACCGTCGCGTCCAGGGTCCGCCAGCCCTGCGGGCGGTCGGCCGGGATCGTACGGGCCAGGAGGGCAGGGTCCGGGCGGTCCACGAGGTGGAAGGCGCCGTCGCCGGCCAGGAGGTAGGCGTTGCCCTCGGTGGCCGCCTCCGCGAGGGCGGTGAGAGCCTCGGGGAGCGGGGCCGTCAGACGACGTACGCGGAAGTGGCCCTCCAGGGCCGCCAGGGCCTCGGAGACCGGGAGGCCGTGCAGGAGGCGGTGGATCGCGCGGACGCGCAGGGGATAGCGGGCGGTGTCCACGAGGAGTACCAGGCCGTGGTCCCAGGGGCTGGGGGACGGGTGCTCCGCGCGTAGACGCAGATACGTGGCCCAGCGGTGGTGGCCGTCGGCGATCAGGGCCTGGTGGTGGGTCAGGTCCGTCTGGATCCCGGCCAGTTCGGCGGGGTCGGTGATCGCCCAGAGGCGGTGGCCGAAACCGTCCTCCGTGGTCGTCGAGAGCAGCGGGGGGCGGGCGACCGTGCGTTCGACCACCGCGCTCGTGGTGCACGGAGACACCGTGGCGGAGTCGTCGCTCCGGTAGGTCAGGAGGAGGGGTTCGAGGTTCGCGTAGGTGGCGCGCATCAGGGCCGCCCGTTCCGCCACCACGTGGGGCATGACGTCCTCGTGCGGCAGGACGACGCCTTCCGACGGTTCCGACAGGCGCAGGGCGCCGATGACCCCGCGTTGGAGGTGCCCGGTCGTGTCGCGCTGTTCGTAGACGTACAGGGCGGGTTCGGGATCGGCGGTCAGGATGCCCTCGGCCAGCCAGTCGTCCAGGGTGTCCGCCGCCTGTTCGTTGCGGATGGACGGTGTGGCCGCCTGGGGGAGGATCAGCCGGACGATGTTGTGCGGGTCGGCCGATTCGAGGTGTATCAGGCCGTCCGGGCGCACGATGACGTCGTACGGAGGGGAGGTCACGGCGGCCAGGCTGCCGACCCGGTCGGGGTCGTAGCGCAGGCCCCGGAAGGGGGTCAGTTGAAGGCCCATGCGAGCCGGTACGTCCGCGGGACCTGCAGTGTTCATTGGTGCATCGTAGGGCTGTCAGTGGCATGGGGGATGATCTGGGGAAAGCCGGTCGAACGAGGAGCGATGCACAATGAGCCAGACCGTCAGGACGCGGCCCGAGGGCAGTGCGCGGGCCCTCAGTGAGGCGTACGACACGGCGCTGCTCGACCTTGACGGGGTGGTGTACGCGGGGGGCAACGCGATCGTGCACGCCGTCGAGTCGCTCGGGGTCGCGCGGGACGGTGGGATGCGGCTCGCCTATGTCACCAACAACGCGCTGCGGACGCCGGACGCGGTGGCCGAGCACCTCACCGAGCTGGGCATAGCGACGGAGGGCTCGGACGTCATCACCTCGGCGCAGGCCGTGGCCCGGCTGATCGCCGACCAGGTGCCGGCGGGCGCCCGTGTGCTGGTGATCGGCGGTGAGGGACTGCGGGTCGCGCTGCGCGAGCGCGGCCTGGAGCCCGTCGAGTCGGCCGAGGACGCGCCGGTGGCTGTCGTACAGGGGTACGGCGGGCCCGAGTTGCCCTGGGGGCGGTTCGCGGAGGCGTGCTACGCCATCGCGCGCGGGGTGCCCTGGTTCGCGTCCAACACCGACCTGACGATCCCCAGCGCACGCGGGATCGCGCCGGGCAACGGGGCCGCGGTCGAGGTCGTGCGCATCGCGACCGGCGCCGAGCCCCAGGTGGCGGGCAAGCCGTTGCCGCCGATGCACCGCGAGACGGTGCTGCGGACCGGGGCCGAGCGTCCACTGGTCGTCGGGGACCGGCTGGACACGGACATCGAGGGCGCGTTCAACGGGGAGGTCGACTCGCTGCTGGTGCTGACCGGAGTGGCTGACGGCGCGCAGTTGCTGGCCGCGCCGCCGCAGCACCGGCCCACCTATGTCGACGCCGACCTGAGGGGGCTGCTGACCGGGCAGCCGGAGGTGACGGAGGCGGACGCGGGCGGCGGGTTCCGGTGCGGGGGCTGGACGGCTGTGGCGGGGGAGGAGCGGCTGGAGCTGACAGGCGACGGGGAGGCGCTCGACGGGCTTCGCGCGCTGTGCGCGGCGGCCTGGACGGCGGCGGGAGACGGCGTGTGCGCGTTGGACGGGGGGAAGGCGCTGGCGCGGCTGGGGCTGTGAAGCAGCGCGTCTCGGGGGCTGCTGCCGGGGACGGGCAACGGGGCTTTGGGGAGGGTAGGCTAACCTAACCTCGTGTTGGTCGACAGTCCTCCTGAGCCGCGTGCGGAGACCGCTCCCGCGCCCCCGAAGCGTCAGGCGATACGAGCGGTCGGACTTCTCCTCTCCCTGGGGATCCTGCTTCTCGTCGCCCTCGCGAGCATCGCGATCGGCGCGAAGGAACTGTCTCCGGAGCAGGTCTGGCACGGGCTGTTCCAGGACTCGGGGACCTACGGGGACGTCGTCGTCGGCGAGCGCGTCTCACGCACCCTTCTCGGACTGCTCGCCGGTGCCGCGCTCGGGCTGTCCGGAGCCGTTCTCCAGGCGCTGACCCGTAATCCGCTGGCCGATCCCGGGCTGCTGGGCATCAACGCGGGCGCGTCGGCGGCCGTCGTCACCGCCATCACCTTCTTCGGCGTCACCTCCCTCAACGGCTATGTGTGGTTCGCCTTCCTCGGGGCCGCCGCCGTCGGAACGCTGGTCTGGTTCCTCGGCGGCAGCCGGGGTGCCACACCCGTGCGGCTCGCGCTCGCGGGCACCGCGATCAGCGCCGCGCTCTACGGCTATCTCCAGGCCGTGATGATCACGGACGACGCCGCGCTCAGCAGGATGCGCTTCTGGACGGTCGGTTCGCTGGCCTCGGCCACCGACGACACCATCACGCAGGTCCTGCCGTTCATCGTGGCCGGCACGGTCCTCGCGCTGCTGCTCGCCCGGCCGCTCAACGCCGTGGCGATGGGCGACGACACCGCCCGCGCCCTCGGCGCCGACCTGAAGCGCACCCGCGCGCTGTCCATGGCCGCCGCGACCGTGCTGTGCGGGGCCGCGACCGCCGCCTGCGGCCCGATCGTCTTCGTCGGCCTGATGGTCCCGCACGCGGTCCGGTCCTTCACCGGGCCGGACCTGCGCTGGATCCTGCCGTACGCGACCGTCCTGTCGCCGGTGCTGCTGCTCGGCGCCGATGTCATCGGGCGGATCGTCGCCCGGCCCGCCGAGCTCCAGGTCGGCATCGTCACCGCGGTCATCGGCGGCCCGGTCTTCATCTTTCTCGTTCGACGGCGGAGGACGGCGCAGCTGTGAAGAGCAACCCCGTACTGCCGGCCCGCCGCGCCAACCGTGTCGTACGGACCCCGGGAGGCCTCTCGCTCCGGCTGGACGTGCGCGCGCTGGTCGTCGTCGTGGCGCTGCTGCTGACCGTCCTCACCGCGAGCGTGGTGCTGATCGGTACCGGTGACTTCCCGATCCCGGCCGGGGACGTCCTCAAGACGCTGCTGGGCGACGGGAACGCGGGCCAGGAGTTCATCGTCACCGAGCTGCGGCTGCCGCGCGTCCTGGTCGGGCTGCTGGTCGGGGCCTCGCTCGGGCTGGGCGGCGCGCTCTTCCAGTCCATCTCCCGCAATCCGCTGGGCAGTCCGGACGTACTCGGCCTCAGCCAGGGCGCGACCGCCGGTGCGCTGGTCATGATCGTGCTGTTCTCCGGGAGTGCCGCCGCGGTCACGGTCGGGGCGCTGGTGGGCGGGCTGGTGACCGGGCTCGCCATCTATCTGCTGGCCTGGAAGCAGGGCGTGCACGGGTACCGGCTGGTGCTCGTCGGTATCGGGGTCTCCGCGGTCGTCACGGCGGTCAACGGCTACCTGATCACCAAGGCCGACCTCGTCGACGCGGCCCGTGCGGTCGTGTGGATGACCGGTTCCCTCAACGGGCGGGACTGGGACCAGGTCTGGCCCCTGCTGTGGCTGTGCGCGGTCCTCGTGCCCGTGGTGCTGGTGAACGCGCGCGGGCTGCGGATGACGGAGATGGGCGACGACGTGTCGTACGCCCTCGGGGTGCGCGTCGAGCGCGTACGGCTGGTGCTGATGCTGGCCGCCGTGCTGCTCACCGCGGCTGCCACGGCCGCCGCGGGGCCCGTGGGTTTCGTGGCGCTGACCGCGCCGCAGCTCGCCCGGCGGCTGACCCGCTCGCCGGGCCCCAACCTGGTTCCGTCCATGTGCATGGGCGCCACCCTGCTGATCGTGGCCGACTGGGCCTCGCAGCGGCTCTTCGGCGCCGATCAGCTGCCCGTGGGGGTGGTGACCGGTGTGCTCGGCGGGGTGTACCTGCTGTGGCTGCTGGTCACCGAGCGGAAGGCGGGCCGGATATGAGCCCGGGCGCGCAGAGAAAGAGCGGCTCAGTGAACGAGAACGTCGAGAAGGGCACCAACACCGTGAACCGCCTGTCCGCCGAGGGCGTGACCCTCGCCTACGACCAGCGTGTGATCGCCGAACAGTTGTCGGTGGAGATCCCCGACAACTCGTTCACGGTCATCGTCGGCCCGAACGCCTGCGGCAAGTCCACGCTGCTGCGGGCCCTGTCGCGGATGCTGAAGCCGAGCGAGGGCCGCGTGCTGCTCGACGGGCAGGTCATCCAGTCGATGCCCGCGAAGAAGGTCGCGCGGACGCTAGGGCTGCTGCCGCAGTCGTCGATCGCGCCCGACGGGATCACCGTCGCCGACCTGGTGGGCCGGGGCCGCTACCCGCACCAGGGCATCCTGCGCCAGTGGTCCCACGACGACGAGCGGATCGTCCAGGAGTCCATGGAGTCGACCGGCGTCGCCGAACTCGCCGACCGCTATGTCGACGAACTCTCCGGCGGCCAGCGGCAGCGCGTGTGGATCGCGATGGCGCTCGCCCAGCAGACACCGCTGCTGCTGCTCGACGAGCCGACGACCTATCTCGACATCCAGCACCAGATCGACGTCCTCGACCTCTGTGCCGAGCTGCACGAGGAACAGGGGCGGACCCTGGTCGCCGTACTGCACGACCTCAATCACGCGGCTCGCTACGCCACGCACCTCATCGCGCTGCGCGACGGCTCGGTCGTCGCCGAGGGCGCGCCGGGCGACATCGTCACGGCCGGGCTGGTCGAGGAGGTGTTCGGGCTGCGCTGCCAGGTCATCGACGATCCGGAGACGGGGACGCCGCTGGTGGTGCCGGCCGCGCGCAAGGCCCGTACCAGGGTGACCGCGGAAGCCCCCTGAGGGTGGTCAGAGGAGTTTTCTGAGGCGGAAGAGGTCTCGCAGGCCCGCTTCCAGTTTCACCCGGCCCGAGCCCCACGCCTTCGCGAAGTTCAGCTCGCCGGAGACCATCGCCACCAGGTCGTCGCCGGACATGGCGAGCCGGATCTCCGCCTTCTCCCGGGGCGGACCCTGGAGAGTCTCCCGGACCTCGATACGGCCGCCCTGCAGACGTCCGACGAAGGTGACGTCCAGATCGGTGACATGGCAGCTCAGCGAGCGGTCCAGGGCCGCCGCCTCGCGTACGTCCCCGCTCGCGCCCGCCATGTTGTCCGAGAGCTTGTCGAGTGCGCTGCGGCACTCCTCTGTCGTCGCCATCGCGAACGACGGTACCTCAGCCGTTCGCGGTAGCGTCAGGGCATGAACGACTCAGTGCCGCCGGCCGAGGGCCCGGAGGAGGCACCGCTTCCGGTTTCGGATCCGGCTGCGGATACGGTTCCGGAGGCGGCCGTCGAACCCGGGGCCGACCCCGGCGCCCCGGCCCCGCTGAACATCCCCCGCACCTCCACGGGCAACGCGGACGTCGACGCCCTGCTCGACCGGCTCGGTGACGCCGACCACCTCGCCACGGACGGACATGTGGAGGTGTACGAGGATGTACACCGGGGGCTGCGCGACACGCTCACCGCGCTCGACGCCCGCCCGGGACCTCCGGCGCCCCCATCGACGTACGGCACATAGGAGCTGAACCGAACGTGGCAGGAGTGGCACGCCGCCGCCTTGACGCCGAGCTGGTGCGGCGGAAACTCGCGCGCTCGCGCGAGCACGCGAGCCAGCTGATCGCCGCCGGGCGGGTCACCGTCGGCAAGACCGTCGCGACCAAGCCCGCCACCCAGGTGGAGACCGCAGCCGCGATCGTCGTCGTGGCCGACGACAACGATCCCGAGTACGTCTCCCGGGGCGGCCACAAGCTCGCGGGCGCCCTGGAGGTCTTCGTTCCGCAGGGGCTGAAGGTCGGCGGCCGGCGGGCGCTGGACGCCGGCGCGTCCACCGGCGGGTTCACCGACGTACTGCTGCGCGCCGGTGCCGCACACGTCGTCGCCGTCGACGTGGGGTACGGACAACTTGCCTGGTCTCTCCAGAGCGATGAACGCGTCACCGTCAAGGACCGTACGAACGTACGCGAGTTGACGCTCGAAGCGATCGATGGGGAACCAGTGGATCTTGTCGTGGGGGATCTGTCCTTCATCCCGCTCGGTCTCGTGCTGCCCGCCCTTGCGCGGTGCGCGGCACCAGATGCCGACCTGGTGATGATGGTCAAGCCACAGTTCGAAGTGGGGAAGGAACGGCTGGGCAGTGGAGGAGTCGTACGCAGTCCCGAACTGCGTGCCGAGGCAGTACGCGGAGTTGCCACCCGCGCCGGGCAGTTGGGGCTGGGTGTGCAGGGCGTGACCGCCAGCCCGCTGCCCGGGCCGTCGGGGAATGTCGAGTACTTTCTGTGGCTGCGGGCCGGCGCACCTGAACTCAACCCGGCCGATGTCGACCGTGCAGTGGCGGAGGGGCCTCGTTGACTCAGACCCGAGATCGTACTGTTTTCCTGCTCGCCCACACCGGGCGGCCGGCCGCGATCAGAAGCGCCGAACTGGTCGTCCAGGGGCTGGTGCGCTCCGGACTCGGGGTGCGGGTGCTCGCGGCGGAGGCGGCCAACCTGCCGCTGCCGCCGGAGGTGGAGCTCGTGGAGGAGGCCACCGCGCAGTGCCTCGACGGGTGCGAGCTGCTCATCGTGCTGGGCGGCGACGGCACGCTGCTGCGCGGCGCCGAGTTCGCCCGGGCGTCCGGGGTGCCGATGCTCGGCGTCAACCTCGGCAGCGTCGGCTTCCTCGCCGAGGCCGAGCGCGACGACCTCGACAAGGTTGTCGACCGGGTGGTGACGAAGGCGTACGAGGTCGAGGAACGGATGACCATCGACGTCGTCGTCCACCAGAACGGCAACATCGTGCACACCGACTGGGCGCTGAACGAGGCGGCCGTGCAGAAGGTGTCCGCGGAGAAGTTGCTGGAGGTCGTGCTGGAGATCGACGGGCGGCCGGTGACCGGGTTCGGGTGTGACGGCATCTGCCTGTCCACGCCGACCGGGTCGACCGCCTATGCGTTCTCGGCCGGTGGGCCCGTGGTGTGGCCCGAGGTGGAGGCGTTGCTGATGGTGCCGATCAGTGCGCACGCGCTGTTCGCGAAGCCGTTGGTGACGTCGCCGGATTCCGTGCTCGCTGTGGAGGTTCTGCCGCACATTCCTCCGGGGGTGCTGTGGTGTGACGGGCGGCGGACCGTGGAGTTGCCTCCGGGGGCGCGGGTGGAGGTTCGGCGGGGGGCTGTGCCGGTTCGGCTGGCTCGGCTGCACCATGCGTCGTTCACCGATCGACTGGTGGCCAAGTTCGCGTTGCCGGTGTCCGGGTGGCGGGGGGCTCCTCACTAGCGCCTGCTGTGGGGGTGGATCGGGCTCGTCGGCGGGTGCGGGTGCGGGTGCGGGTGCGCTGTGGTTGTTCGCGCCCACGGGGCGGAGCCGCAGATCGGATACAGCCCCGCGCCCCCGTCGGGCACGTCCACTCCCCTGGGTGACAAAGTGAGGCCGATCTCCTTTCGTTACCTGCGCGTTCTCTCATTCGAGGTGGGGGGCGTCGCACATGGAGCCGCTGACCTCGTATGGTCGTGTTCGTGTTGGAGGAGATGCGGATACGGTCGCTCGGCGTCATCGACGATGCGGTCGTCGAGCTGTCGCCAGGCTTTACCGCCGTGACCGGTGAGACCGGTGCGGGTAAGACCATGGTCGTGACCAGCCTGGGGCTGCTGCTCGGTGGCCGGGCTGATGCGGCGTTGGTGCGGATCGGGGCCAAGAACGCGGTCGTCGAGGGGCGGATCACCGTGCCCCCGGGCGGTGCTGCCGTCGTACGGGCCGAGGAGGCCGGCGCCGAGCTGGACGACGGGGTGCTGCTCATCAGCCGTACCGTTTCCGCCGAGGGGCGCTCCCGGGCGCATCTGGGCGGGCGTTCCGTGCCCGTGGGTGTGCTGGCCGAGCTGGCCGACGAACTGGTGGCCGTGCACGGGCAGACCGACCAGCAGGGGCTGCTCAAGCTGTCCCGGCAGCGGGCGGCGCTCGACCGGTACGCGGGGGACGCTGTCGCCGCGCCCCTCACCAAGTACGGGGAGGCGTACCGGAGGCTGCGGGCCGTCGCGAACGAGCTGGACGAGATCACCACGCGCGCGCGTGAACGGGCCCAGGAAGCCGACATGCTGCGCTACGGGCTCGACGAGATCGCCGCCGTGGAACCGCGGGCCGGCGAGGACGCCGAGCTCGCCGAGGAGGCGGAGCGGCTCGGGCACGCGGAGGCGCTGGCCTCGGCCGCGACCGTCGCCCACGCCGCCCTGGCCGGTAACCCCGAGGATCCCGAGGGCATCGACGCCGCCACGCTCGTCGCGGGCGCCCATCGGGCCCTGGAGGCCGTACGGTCGCACGACTCCGCCCTGGCCGCGCTCGCCGACCGGATCGGTGAGGTCGGCATCCTGCTCGGGGACGTCGCCGGAGATCTGGCGGGGTACGCGGACGACCTGGACGCCGATCCACTGCGGCTGGCGGCCGTCGAGGAACGGCGGGCCGCGCTCACCGCGCTGACGCGGAAGTACGGCTCCGACGTGGCCGGAGTGCTCACCTGGGCCGAGGAGGGCTCCGCGCGGCTGCTCGAACTCGACGGCGACGACGACCGGATCGGTGAGCTGACCGCAGAGCGGGACGCGCTGCGCGGCGAACTGAGCGGGATGGCACAGGCGTTGACGGACGCGCGGACGGAGGCCGCCTCGCGGTTCGCGGACGCCGTGACCGCCGAGCTGGCCTCGCTGGCCATGCCCCACGCGCGCGTGTCGTTCGACATCAGGCAGACCGAGGACCCGGAGGGCGTCGAGGTCGACGGACGTACGGTCGCCTACGGGCCGTCCGGCGCCGACGAGGTCGAACTGCTGCTCGCCCCGCACCCCGGCGCGCCCGCCCGGCCCATCGCCAAGGGGGCGTCCGGGGGTGAGCTGTCCCGCGTGATGCTGGCCGTGGAGGTCGTGTTCGCGGGGACCGATCCGGTGCCCACCTATCTGTTCGACGAGGTCGACGCCGGTGTGGGCGGCAAGGCGGCCGTGGAGATCGGGCGCCGGCTGGCCCGGCTGGCGAAGAGCGCGCAGGTCGTCGTCGTGACGCATCTGCCGCAGGTCGCCGCGTTCGCCGACCGGCAACTGCTGGTCGAGAAGACCAACGACGGGTCGGTGACCCGGTCGGGCGTGAAGGTCCTGGAGGGTGAGGACCGGGTACGGGAGCTGTCGCGGATGCTGGCCGGGCAGGAGGACTCGGAGACGGCGCGGGCCCATGCGGAGGAGTTGCTGGCGGCGGCTCGGGCGGACGGCTGACGTTCGTTCGAACAGTTGACGTCCGGTGGGGACTCACTCACCCGTGTGAGTGACCCGTCCCACCGCTCCGTGGTCCGGAACACCCGTACGTACTGGCATCCTTGAAGGAGCACGGAATACCCCCGTACACGGAGGAAGCAGCGCGGTACACCCCTTCCGCCCAAACCTTCTGTACGTTTCTCCGTGTCCTTTCTTCGTGACCGCCCGATGCCGAACCAGGAGCCCCCGGCCACGTGAGCCCCGCGAGCAGCCACTCACCGCACGGTCAGTCGCCGCTGCGCACCGTGCAGGTGCTCGGCGGCGGCAACGCCGGCAGCAGCGCGCACGTGCGTTCGCTGGCCGCGGGGCTCGTCGAGAGAGGCGTGCGGGTGACCGTGTGCGCCCCCTCCGATGCCGACAGCGCCTACGACTTCACGGGCGCCGGTGCCGAGCACGTACCCATCCCGCGCAGTAGCGACCCCGGCTCGGTGGCGGCGCTGCGCGCGGCCTGTTCGAACGCCGACCTCGTGCACGCGCACGGGCTGCACGCCTCCTTCCGGGCCGCCCTCGCGCTCAGCGGGCGCCGCACTCCGCTTGTCGTCACCTGGCACAACCGGGCGTACGCCGAGGGGCCGCGCGCCCAGCTGCTGAAGGTGCTGGAGCGGCGGGTGGTGAAGGCCGCCGCCGTCGTCCTCGGGACCTCCTCCGACCTTGTGGACCGGGCCAGGCGGCGCGGAGCCCGGGACGCCCGGCTGTCCGCCGTGGCGCTGCCCGCCCCGCGCGGCACCCTGGGACGGGACGAGTCCGACCGGAGCAAGACGCGCGCCGAACTCGGTGCCACGGACCGCCCGTTGCTCATGGCTGTCGGCGCTCTCGACCGGCACCGGGGGTACGACGTCCTGCTGGACGCCGTACGCGCGTGGCAAGGCCTCGATCCCGAGCCGCTCCTCGTGATCGCGGGGGAGGGGCCGCTGAGGGCCGAGCTGCAGGGCCGCATCGAGCACGAGGGGCTGCCGGTCCGGCTCATCGGGCGGCGCGACGACGTGAGCGAACTGCTCCTCGCCGCCGATCTCGCACTTCTGCCCAGCCGTTGGGAGTCGCGCTCCGTTCTCGCCCAGGAGGCCCTCCACGCGCGCGTGCCGCTGATCGCGACCGCCGTGGGAGGCGTTCCGGAGCTGGTCGGGGACGCGGCCGAACTCGTTCCGTACGGCGACGCGGTGGCGCTCGGCAGGGCCGTCGTACGGCTGCTCGGGGATCCGGAGCGCCGGGAAGTCCTCCGCGAGCGGGGCGTCCGGCAGATCGGCACCTGGCCCAGCGAGGACGAGACCGTGGCCCAAGTGCTGAGCGTCTACGACGAGTTCACGCAGCCCCGGCCGCTGACCTGAAACGCCTGCCGCGGGTTCAGGCCACGTGCCTGCGGGCCCGGAGCGCCAGGCTCAACGCCAGTACCGTCTGCGGGTCGTCGAGGTCCGTGCCCAGCAACTCCCCGATCCGCGCGAGGCGGTTGTAGAGGGTCTGGCGGTTGAGGTGGAGTTCGCGGGCCGTCTCCGCCTTGCGGCCCGCGTGCGCCAGATACGTCTCCAGGGTGGGCAGCAGAGGCGGCTTGGAGCGGTCGTCGTGGGCGCGCAGCGGGCCGATCGCGCGGTCCACGAAGGCCGCCAGGTCGGGCTGGTCGCGAAGGCGCCACAGCAGCAGGTCGATGTCCAGGCGGCGGGCGTCGTACCAGGGGCGGTCCGGCAGGCCCTGGGCCGCCGTCGCCGTCTCCGCCGCGTGGCGCAGGCCCGCCGAGGCCGCCGCCCAGCCGCCGGGGACCCCGACCACGACGACCGGTGGCCGGGCGCCCGGGCGTTGCATCCCGGCCCGCTCCACACCCGCCCGCAGCGCCGCCGCGACCCGGTCGGCGACCGCCGGGCGCTCCGCCTCCGCACGCAGGCCCACCAGCAGCGGCACGCGCCCCTCGACCGGCCGTACGCCCAGCAGCACAGGTACGCCCACCGACGCCAGCTCCTCCGTGACCGCCCGCGCCAGCACCGCCCAGCCGCCCCCCGGTGACAGGGTGTCGCCGAGTCGCATCACCATCGGCAGCAGTGGGCCGGTGCCGGGCTTGAAGCCGAGGACGCGGGCCTGCGCGGGTGCGGCCTCCGCGTCGACGCGGCCCTCGGCGAGGTCGGTGAGGAAGTCGCCGCGGCCACGCGCCGCCAGTTCCTCCTCCTGGCGGGCCTGCATGAGGACGACGGCCAGGATGCCGGCGGCCCGTTCGGCGGCCATGCGGTGCACGGGGGCGAGGGGGTCGAGGACGGGCAGCAGAACCAGGCGTGCGCGGACCGAGCCGGTGCCGGGGCCGCCCCCGGGGCCGCCCCCAGGGACATCGACGAGCACGGAACCGGCGGGCGGCGGCGCGTCCTTGTGCTGGGCGCGCAGGCCCTCCCACACCTGGAGCGGGTCGGCGCCCTCGGGGCCGGCTCCGGCGGCGTACAGGAGCTGGCCGTCCGTCGTCTCCAGGAAGACCGGGTTGCCGCTGAAGTCGGCCAGGATGCCCAGGACCTGCGGGATGCCACCACCGCCCAGCAGGGCCTCCGTGCAGCGCCGGTGGACCTCCTCGGCCCGCTGGAGCAGCGCGTAGTGGCCGTTGACGATCTCGGTGTGGATCTCCTCGGTGACGGCCACGAACGCCACCTCGCGGTGCAGCTGGACCAGGGGGAGACCGGTCGAGCGGGCCGTCTCGACCAGGGCCGCGGGCAGCCGGGTGAAGCGCGGGCCCAGCTCCACGACGAGCGCCGCGATGCCCCGCTCGGCGAGCGTACGGACGAACGCGCGCTGCTCGGCCGGCCGGGTGCCGAGCCCGTACCCGGTCGTCAGGAGCAGTTCGCCGCCCTTGAGCAGCGAGGCGATGTGCGGGACCTCGCCCGCGTGCACCCACCGCACGTTCCGCCCCAGCCGGTCGGCGCCCGCCAGGATCTCCGGCAGCCCGCTGCGCAGCCCGGGCAGCTCCAGCGCCCGCCGCACGGTGATGCCGGCGCCCCGGGTCTCGAAACGGCTGTCCGCACGGCTGTCCATGCAGCGGACGCTACCCGTACCCACGTACGGCTGACGACCTGCGCATCGGCGGCACGCGCGGCTCGCCTACGCCGGAACGATGTTGTGGTTGAAGCGGAACACGTTGTCCGGGTCGTACTGGCGCTTCACCGACGCCAGCCGGCGCGTGTTCTCGGCGCCCAGGCCCGCTATCACGCGCTCCGCGCCCTCGTCGCCGATGAAGTTGAGATAGACCGCGCCGGTGCTCCACGGCCGTACGGCGGTACGGACGTCGTGGACCCACTGGACGCAGCGCTCGTCGTCGGCGGGGTCCTCCCAGCAGCCGTAGGGGTGCACGGCCCATGAGGCGTCCCGGTAGGGGACGGGGTACTCCGGCGGGCCGTCGGCGATGGCGCCGCCGAGCGGGAACAGCGCGCTCTGGGTTCCGGTGGGCACCGGAAGCGCGTCCCCGAGAGCGCAGAAGACGTCCAGCAGCTCGTCGGGCGCGCCCGTCAGGTACTCGGCCGACCAGTAGTTCCGCATCCCGGGCGGGTCGTCGAGCATGCACTGGAAGTCCGCGTACGGGATCGCGGTGACGATCTCCACCTCGTGCGGCAGCGCCAGCAGCGGCTCGACGAGCTTGCGCATGTCCTCCTCGGCGCCCGCGTACGTCAGCAGCGCCCCGCACAGCAGGTGTCCGACCAGATGCGGCGGGACGAACTCCTCGGGCGGGCCGGTGAGATGGATGACCCCGCCGCTCGCCTCGACCGGGCCTGCCTCGATCACGTCGCGGTAGGTACGGGTGACCTCTCCGGCGAACTCGGGGAGATAGAGCAGCAGCGCGATGGAGAACGCGGGCAACTCGTGCAGCCGCAGGGTGAGCGAGGTGGCGACACCGAAGTTTCCGCCGCCGCCGTGCAGGGCCCAGAACAGGTCCGGGTTGTGCTCGGCGCTCGCGTGGAGCGCGGTGCCGTCGGCGGTGACCAGGTCGACGCCGAGGAGGTTGTCGACGGCGAGGCCCTGGACCCGGTCGAGCCAGCCGCTGCCGCCGCCGAGCACGAAGCCGGCGACGCCGGTCGTGGAGACCCGGCCGCCGGTGGTCGCCAGCCCGTGCGGCTGGGTAGCCCGGTCCAGGTGGCTCATCAGGGCCCCGCCCTGGACACGTACCGACTGCGCCGCACGGTAGACGGTCACGTCGTGCATCCGGCGCAGGTCGATCACCAGACCCGCGTCGTTCACGCCCATGCCCGCCACACTGTGGCCGCCGCCGCGCACCGCGATCGGCAGGTCCAGGTCGCGGGCGAAGCGCACGGAACGGACCACGTCGGCCTCGTCCGCGCACTGCGCGATCACCGCCGGGCGGCGGTCGATCATGCTGTTGAAGACGGTACGGGCGTCGTCGTATCCCGGCTCTTCCGGGGCGAGTACGTCGCCGGTGAGGTCTTCGCGGAACGCGGTGAGACGCGCGTTCACCTTGGACAGGGAGGCCATGGGGTCCCCCCTTCTGAAGGAGGGGTAGGTGCGTTTTCAGCCTAGGCGTCCTGGTCGGCGGGCGCGCTTTTTCGCCCCGGCGCCGGGGCGGCCGGTCGTCCAGGGAGCCGCGCCCCGGAAAGCTGGGCGCGGCTCCCTGGACGTTCGCCTCTAGCCGCCGTACGCCCCCGAAGCCGTCAGCCTCAGTGCCGTGTCGATCAGCGGGACGTGGCTGAAGGCCTGCGGGAAGTTGCCCACCTGGCGCTTGAGACGCGGGTCCCACTCCTCGGCCAGCAGGCCCAGGTCGTTGCGGAGGGCGAGGAGCTTCTCGAAGAGCTTGCGGGCCTCGTCGACCCGGCCGATCATCGCCAGGTCGTCCGCCATCCAGAACGAACAGGCGAGGAACGCGCCCTCGTCGCCCGGCAGACCGTCGAGGTTCTCGTCGCCGCCCGAGGTCGTCGGGTAGCGCAGGATGAAGCCGTCCTCGGTGGACAGTTCGCGCTGGATGGCCTCGATGGTGCCGATGACGCGCTTGTCGTCGGGAGGCAGGAAGCCCATCTGCGGGATCAGCAGCAGGGAGGCGTCCAGTTCCTTCGAGCCGTACGACTGTGTGAAGGTGTTGCGCTCCTTGTCGTAACCCTTCTCACACACGTCCCGGTGGATGTCGTCGCGCAGTTCGAGCCACTTCTCCAGCGGGCCGTCCGCGTCGCCGGACTCGATGAGCTTGATCGTGCGGTCCACCGCGACCCAGGCCATGACCTTCGAGTGCACGAAGTGCCGACGCGGACCGCGCACCTCCCAGATGCCCTCGTCGGGCTCGTCCCAGTGCTGCTCCAGATAGCGGATCAGCTTCAACTGGAGCAGGGAGGCGTAGTCGTTGCGGGCCAGGCCCGTCATGTGGGCCAGGTGCAGGGCCTCGGTGACCTCGCCGTACACATCCAGCTGGAGCTGGTGCGCGGCGCCGTTGCCGACCCGGACGGGGCCTGAGTTCTCGTAGCCGGGCAGCCAGTCCAACTCGGCCTCGCCCAGCTCCCGTTCGCCCGCGATGCCGTACATGATCTGCAGGTTCTCCGGGTCGCCGGCGACCGCGCGCAGCAGCCACTCGCGCCAGGCGCGGGCCTCGTCGCGGTAGCCGGTGCGCAGGAGGGAGGACAGGGTGATGGCCGCGTCGCGCAGCCAGGTGTACCGGTAGTCCCAGTTGCGTACGCCGCCGATGTCCTCCGGGAGGGAGGTGGTGGGCGCGGCGACGATGCCGCCGGTCGGCGCGTACGTGAGCGCCTTGAGGGTGATCAGCGAGCGGACGACGGCCTCGCGGTAGGGGCCGTGGTACGTGCACTGTTCGACCCACTCGCGCCAGAACTCCTCGGTGGCGTCGAGGGACTGCTCCGGTTCGGGCAGCGGGGGCGGCTGCTTGTGCGACGGCTCCCAGGAGATCGTGAACGCGATCCGGTCGCCGGGCGCCACCGTGAAGTCGGCGTACGTCGTCAGGGACTTGCCGTACGTCTCGGCGGTGGTGTCGAACCACACCGAGTCGGGGCCGGCGACGGCGACCGTCCGCCCCTCGTGCTTGTGCACCCACGGCACGACACGGCCGTACGAGAACCGCATACGCAGGGCCGAGCGCATCGGCACACGGCCGCTGACGCCCTCCACGATGCGGATCAGCTGCGGGGCGCCGTCGCGAGGGGGCATGAAATCGGTCACTCTGACCGTGCCGCGCGGGGTGTCCCACTCCGATTCGAGGATCAGTGAGTCGCCCCGGTAGCGGCGGCGGGCCGCCACGGGCGGTGCTGCGTCCGCCGCGTGCGCGGGACCGAGGCGCCAGAAGCCGTGCTCCTCGGTGCCGAGCAGTCCCGCGAAGACGGCATGGGAGTCGAAGCGGGGCAGGCACAGCCAGTCGACTGTGCCGTCCCGGCAGACCAGGGCGGCGGTCTGCATGTCCCCGATGAGTGCGTAGTCCTCGATGAGCCCGGCCACGTGCAACTCCAGTCGAACGGCCACGTCGCCCCCAAAAAAAGGAAAACGGGGGTCTCGATCTTGCGGTCAAGGGTTCGTTGTCCACCATCGTTGAGCGGTGAAGCAAACACCAATCTTTGCTCAACGGACTGACGAGCGCTCGTTGTTCCGGGGTTACGGGCGGGGGTGGTGCCGTGTTGCCGGCCGGGCTCGGCAGCGAGTGTCCGAGGAGCATACGACGCACTCAGATGATCCGCGTGCCGCTCCGGACAACCCGCGTCCGCTGAACGAGTGAAGCTCGGGTGAGCGGGCACTGTTTCGGGTGAGCGCCGGACAGGGTGATGGTGACTCGTGTACGGGATGCGTGGCCGCGTGTGCGCGGAGCGTGGCCGGAAGCCATCTCCTCGGGTCGCTGATACCCTGGTAGCCCGTGGACCGGTGGGCACGAAACCCCCGAACCGCAGCGTCGGCTCCCCCCATGAAAACCCGGAAAGCTCCGGGCCGGGCGGCCGTTCCGCACTCCAGACCGCGACCACGGGAGCCCCGCCTTGGCCATGACACCCGCTGCTTTTCGAAACAGCACAGCCACGACGACCAAGCACATCTTCGTCACCGGGGGTGTCGCCTCCTCGCTCGGCAAGGGCCTGACCGCCTCCAGCCTCGGCATGCTTCTCAAGGCGCGCGGACTGCGGGTCGTCATGCAGAAGCTCGACCCTTACCTCAACGTCGACCCCGGCACGATGAACCCCTTCCAGCACGGTGAGGTGTTCGTCACCCACGACGGCGCCGAGACCGACCTGGACATCGGCCACTACGAGCGCTTCCTCGACCGCGACCTCGACGGCTCGGCCAACGTCACCACCGGCCAGATCTACTCGACGGTGATCGCGAAGGAGCGGCGCGGCGAGTACCTGGGCGACACCGTCCAGGTCATCCCGCACATCACCAACGAGATCAAGCACCGCATCCGCCGGATGGCCACCGACGAGGTCGACGTCGTCATCACCGAGGTCGGCGGCACGGTCGGCGACATCGAGTCGCTGCCCTTCCTGGAGACCGTGCGTCAGGTCCGTCACGAGGTCGGCCGCGACAACGTGTTCGTCGTCCACATCTCGCTGCTGCCCTACATCGGTCCCTCCGGCGAGCTGAAGACCAAGCCGACCCAGCACAGCGTGGCGGCCCTTCGGAACATCGGTATCCAGCCGGACGCGATCGTGCTGCGCTGCGACCGCGAGGTCCCCACCGCGATCAAGCGCAAGATCTCCCTGATGTGCGACGTCGACGAGGCCGCGGTGGTGGCCTGTCCCGACGCCCGCTCGATCTACGACATCCCCAAGACCGTGCACCGCGAGGGCCTGGACGCCTATGTCGTCCGCAAGCTGGACCTGCCCTTCAGGGACGTGGACTGGACGACCTGGGACGACCTCCTGGACCGCGTCCACAACCCCGCCCACGAGATCAACCTGGCGCTGGTCGGCAAGTACATCGACCTGCCCGACGCCTACCTCTCGGTCACCGAGGCGCTGCGCGCGGGCGGTTTCGCCAACCACGCGCGAGTGAAGATCAAGTGGGTCACCTCGGACGACTGCAGGACCCCTGCGGGCGCCAAGAAGCAGCTGGAGGACGTGGACGCGATCTGCATCCCGGGCGGCTTCGGTGACCGCGGGGTGTCCGGCAAGGTCGGCGCGATCCAGTACGCCCGCGAGCACAAGATCCCGCTGCTGGGGCTGTGCCTGGGCCTCCAGTGCATCGTCATCGAGGCGGCCCGCAACCTGGCCGGCATCGAGGACGCGAACTCCACCGAGTTCGACGCCGCCACCGCCCACCCGGTCATCTCGACGATGGCCGAGCAGCTCGACATCGTCGCGGGCGACGGGGACATGGGCGGAACGATGCGACTGGGCATGTACCCGGCCAAGCTGGCCGAGGGCTCCATCGTGCGCGATGTGTACGACGGCAAGGAGTACGTCGAGGAGCGCCACCGGCACCGTTACGAGGTCAACAACAGCTACCGCTCCGAACTGGAGAAGAAGGCCGGTCTGCAGTTCTCCGGCACCTCCCCGGACGGCAAACTGGTGGAGTACGTCGAGTACCCGCGCGAGGTGCACCCCTACCTGGTGGCCACGCAGGCCCACCCGGAACTGCGCTCCCGCCCCACCCGCCCCCACCCGCTCTTCGCCGGCCTCGTCAAGGCCGCCGTCAAGCGCAAGACGGGCAAGTAGCGCAAGGGCTGTACGGTGACCGGGGTGCGCGCCTTTGGGGGTGCGTGCCCCGGTTTTCTGTGCCGGTCGCGGGGCCGGTTCCCCGGGCCGGTTCTCTGTGTACGGGCGGGACGCGGGATGCGGGAGGACAAGTCGACATGACCACCATCAAGGACACTCCGGAGGAGTGGGAGATCCGGGCCACGGAGACCCCCTTCGTGGGCAACAAGACCTCCGTGCGCACCGACGAGGTGGTCATGCCCGACGGCTCGGTCGTGGGCCGCGACTACCAGGTGCACCCGGGCTCCGTGGGTGTCCTCGCCCTGGACGCCGAGGGCCGGGTCCTGCTGATCCGCCAGTACCGCCACCCCGTCCGCCAGCGGATGTGGGAGATCCCGGCCGGCCTGCTGGACGTACCTGGCGAGAATCCGCTGCACGCCGCCCAGCGCGAGCTGTACGAGGAGGCGCACGTCAAGGCCGAGGACTGGCGGGTGCTGACCGACGTCTACCCCACGGCGGGCGGCTGCGACGAGGCCGTACGGATCTTCCTGGCCCGGAATCTGTCCGAGGCCGAGGGGGAGCGCTTCGAGGTCGAGGACGAGGAGGCCGACATGGAGCACGCGCGCGTGCCCGTCGACGAGCTCGTCCGGGGTGTCCTCGCCGGCGAACTGCACAACAACTGCCTCGTCGTGGGCGTCCTTTCGCTGGTGGCGGCAGAGAAGGGCGACGGGCTCGACGCGCTGCGCCCGGCCGGGGCGCCTTGGCCGGCCCGGCCCTTCGAGGCCTGAGGAGGCATGAGGCGCCCTCAGGGGTCGCCCTTCACCTCCGGTGTGACCATCGCCTGATCCGATCGGGCGACCTGCCCGCCGCGCTCCGCGCAGATCGTTGCAGAGCGTGAACTAGGCTCTGGAAACGCCCGAACCGGAGTCCCGGCGGGCTTGCGCGTGCAGGTGGACGGGAGTGTGGCCCGTGACGGATCAGGCGGTGGACACAGACGGCACGAAGCTGTCCGGAAACGATCGCTCGCCCGTTCCTACGGACAGTCAGTTCCTCGGCCGGACAAGAGAGTTGAAGGAGCTGCGCGCCGACATCGAGCGCGCCGGACTCGACACTCTCGCGGGCCGGAAGGCGCCTCGCGCGCGCGTGCTCCTCATCGCCGGTAAGCCCGGCTCGGGCCGCAGCGCGCTCGCCGAGGAGCTGGCCCGGCAGGTCGCGGACAGTTACCCGGACGGTGTGCTGCGCGCCCGGCTCACCGAGCCCGACGGCACGCGCGTGCCGACCGAACGCACCGCCCGCGAACTGCTGACCGTCCTGGGCCTGCCCACCCCGCCCGGCGCCGACGAGGACGAGCTGTCCGAGGCGCTGCGCGACGCGCTGGCCGATCGGCGGATGCTGCTCCTGCTCGACGACGCGGCCGACGCCGAGCAGGTCGACGCGCTGCTGCCGGACAACCCCGACTGCCTCGCCGTCGCCGTCTCCGGGGGCCCGCTGACCGGGATCACCGACGTCCGCCCGTGCACCCTGGGCGGCCTCGACACCAAGTCCGCCGTGGAACTGCTCGAACGCTTCACCGGGTCGGTGCGCGTCACCGTGGACCCGCGCTCCGCCGAAGGACTCGCCGAGGTGTGCCAGGGGCAGCCCGCCGCGCTGATGCTGGCCGGCGGCTGGCTCGCGGCCCGGCCCCAGTCGGCCGTCTCCGACCTCGCCAAGCAACTGCACGCCGAGAGCGACGAGGGCACCGCCCTCAGCCGCGTCTTTCGCCTCGTGTACGCCGCACTGCCCACCCCGGCCGCCCGGATACTGCGACTGCTCGCGCTGGCCCCCGGCGGCCTGGTCGACCCGCAGACCGCCTCCGCGCTGGCCGGGTGCTCGGTCGGGGGCGCCCGCGCCACCCTGGACGACTTCGTCGCTCTGCGCCTCCTGACGGCCGTGGAGTCGCCGCTGCCGCAGTACGAGGTCCCCGGCTGCCTGCTGCCCCTCCTGCGCCCTCTCGCCGAGACCCAGGACCGCCCGGCCGAACTCCAGCTGGCCCGAGCCCGGATGCTGGAGCGGACGGTACGGCTGCTGGTGTCCTGCCGGACGATCACCGAGACCGACAGCCCGCTGGCCCGGGAGAAACTCCTCGGCACGCCCGGCTCGCTGCGCTTCCCGAACCCGAGGGCGGCGGCGGACTGGCTGGAGATCCGCCGACCGGCCCTGCTGGCCGCGGCCCGGCTGGCGGTGGCCGACGGGGAGCTGGACACCCTGGCCCGCCGCCTGATGTCCGCCCTGGTCAAGGCGATGGTCGCGCACGTCGGCACCCAGGCCGCCGCCCCCGACCTCTACGGCATCCACCGCCTCGTCCTCGATGTCGCCGAGCGCCGCGACCTGCCCCGAGAGCGGGCCGCCGCCCTCCTGAACCTCGCCGACCTGGACGCGCAGACCGGTCGTACGAACGACGCGCTGGCCCGCTACCGGGCCGCCCTGGACGCCGGACGCGAGGCGAACGACCCGTATGCGACCGGGCGCGCGATGGAATCTGTAGGGGGCGCACACCAGGAGCTCGGGGACTACGACCGCGCCGCCGACTGGTACGGGCGTGCGCTCGCCCAGCGCCTGGCGCGCGACGAGCGCGAGGACGCCGCCCGGCTGTTCGGCCGTATCGCCGCCGCGCACACCTACGCGGGCCGCTACGGCGAGGCGCTGCGCAACTGGCGGGCCGCGGTGGCCGGTTACCGCAAGAACGGCGATGTGGCCGCGCAGGCACGGGCGTTGAGCGAGCTGGCGCGGGTCCAGGAGTACGCGGGGCGGCCCGAGGAGTCGCTGCGCACCTGCCAGGAGGCGGTGGAGTGGGCGCGCCGCGCGGACGACCTACGGCTGCAGGGAGCGCTCCATCTGCGGCTGGCCGACACGATGGAGCACCTCGGCGATCCGGCGGCGGCCCGGCTGCACCGGAGCGCGGCCGAGCGGCTGCTGGCCGACGAGCCGGACCCCCAGGAGAGCGGGCCGGACCTCCCCGAAGGTGATCCTGACCTGGAACACGACGCTAACGCCTACGAAATCCGTAGTACATCAGTGGAAGATTGATGCATTGAAAGGCTAGACACCGAGAACGCCTTCATTAGACTGGCTCTACCGCGCCTTCTCCTGCGGTCTCCTGGTGTGCCCCCGCACGTCCGGGTATGTATTGCTATGCCCCCGCATCCTCTGAGCCAAGGACCGTGATCGACGTGAAGGTCGGCATCCCCCGCGAGGTCAAGAACAACGAGTTCCGCGTCGCCATCACCCCCGCCGGCGTGCACGAACTGGTGCGCCACGGCCATCAGGTCGTCATCGAGCGGAACGCCGGTGTCGGCTCTTCGATCACCGACGACGAGTTCGTGGCCGCAGGGGCGAGCATCCTTCCGACGGCCGACGAGGTGTGGGCCACCGCCGACCTGCTGCTGAAGGTCAAGGAGCCCATCGCCGAGGAGTACCACCGCCTCCGCAAGGACCAGACGCTCTTCACGTACCTGCACCTGGCCGCGTCCAAGGAGTGCACCGACGCGCTCGTCGCATCCGGCACCACGGCGATCGCCTACGAGACCGTCGAGCTGCCCGGTCGCGCCCTGCCGCTGCTCGCCCCGATGTCGGAGGTCGCCGGCCGGCTGGCCCCGCAGGTCGGCGCCTACCACCTGATGCGCTCGGTCGGCGGGCGTGGCGTGCTCCCCGGTGGCGTCCCCGGCACGCAGCCCGCGCGTGCCGTCGTCATCGGCGGCGGCGTCTCCGGCTGGAACGCCACGCAGATCGCCGTCGGCATGGGCTTCCATGTCACGTTGCTCGACCGCGACATCAACAAGCTGCGCGAGGCCGACAAGGTCTTCGGCACCAAGGTCCGGGCGATCATGTCCAACTCCTTCGAGCTGGAGAAGGCCGTCCTGGACGCCGACCTCGTCATCGGCGCGGTGCTCATCCCCGGTGCCAAGGCCCCGAAGCTGGTCACCAACGAGCTGGTGTCGCGGATGAAGCCGGGCAGCGTTCTCGTCGACATCGCGATCGACCAGGGCGGCTGCTTCGAGGACTCGCGTCCCACGACCCACGCCGAACCGACCTTCCCGGTCCACGGATCGGTCTTCTACTGCGTCGCCAACATGCCCGGCGCGGTGCCCAACACCTCGACCTACGCGCTCACCAACGCCACGCTGCCGTACATCGTGGAACTCGCCGACCGCGGCTGGGTGGCCGCGCTGCGCCGCGATCCCGCGCTCGCCCGGGGTCTCAACACCCATGACGGCAAGGTCGTCTACCGCGAGGTCGCGGAGGCGCACGGCCTTGAGCACGTGGAGTTGGAAGCACTGCTGGGCTGACCCTCCCGGCCCCTTCGCAGGTGCTCCCGGTCGACTAAACGACCAAGTCATCAGCGGGTAAAAGGCGATACGTCAACAGGGATCGTCAACGCCCCGCGCCCCGCCGGACCTTGCCCGCCAAGGTCCGGCCGGATGTGTGTATGGTCACTTTGCGACACTCGTTCAACTCGCCTCGAACGTAACGCTTCAACCGATTCGCGCACCGGTGAACCCTGCCGTGCGACGGCCGTACGCCCTTGACAGAGGGATGTTTCATTGCCGACACATCGGGCCGGGTCCGGCGGATTGTGTTGCTGCGAACGGCCGACACGCCATAGAGTCGCCAACCGTCGGCATGGTGCCACGCTGACCTATCGAGAAGTTTCCTGGTCACCAAGGAGGTAAGACGACTTGTGAATGAGTCGACATTTACTCCCGGGGGTGGTCAACCAGGAATGCCGGCGCGGGAATCGGGCCCCGCGGGGCTCGCGGCGGTCGGCTCCGTCGCGGTTCGCACCTTCGCAGCCCATCAGGGTCACCAGATGTCCGGGGTGACCCAGCCAGGACACATGAGCATGGATGGCCATCACGTGAACGCCATGGCCGGCGACGGTAGTGGCGGGGTCCACAACCACTTCGCCGACTACGACGAACTGCCCGACGGGCACTTCTACGACCCCGACGCCGAGTACGAGCCCGATCCGGAGTACGCGGCCACGCTCGCGCCCGACGCGGCCCGTCAGCGCCGTGAGCGCATCGGTCCCACCGGACGCCCGCTGCCGTACTTCCCGATCCCGGGTCCGCTGACCAGTCACGGTCCCGCGACGATCGTCGCGATGTGCAACCAGAAGGGCGGCGTCGGCAAGACGACGTCGACCATCAACCTGGGTGCCGCGCTCGCGGAGTACGGACGCCGGGTCCTGCTGGTCGACTTCGACCCGCAGGGCGCCCTCTCCGTGGGCCTCGGTGTGAACCCGATGGAACTCGACCTGACGGTCTACAACCTGCTCATGGAGCGGGGGATGTCCGCGGACGAGGTCCTGCTCAAGACGGCGGTCCCGAACATGGACCTGCTGCCGAGCAACATCGACCTGTCGGCGGCCGAGGTGCAGCTGGTGTCGGAGGTCGCGCGCGAGTCGACGCTCCAGCGCGCCCTGAAGCCGCTCATGGCCGACTACGACTACATCGTGATCGACTGCCAGCCCTCGCTCGGCCTGCTCACCGTGAACGCCCTGACGGCGGCTCACAAGGTGATAGTGCCTCTGGAGTGCGAGTTCTTCGCGCTGCGCGGTGTCGCGCTGCTGACGGAGACCATCGAGAAGGTCCAGGAGCGGCTGAACCCGGAGCTGGAGCTCGACGGGATCCTCGCCACGATGTACGACTCGCGCACGGTGCACAGCCGTGAGGTGCTCGCACGTGTCGTCGAGGCCTTCGACGACCACGTCTACCACACGGTCATCGGACGCACGGTCCGCTTCCCGGAGACCACGGTCGCCGGCGAGCCGATCACCACGTACGCCTCGAACTCCGTCGGTGCCGCCGCCTATCGCCAGCTCGCCAGGGAGGTGCTCGCCCGGTGTCACGCCGAGTGAGTCTGCCGGGGGCCGACGAACTGTTCCGTACCACCGGGGGCATGGCGCTCCAGTCGTCCAGTCCCAGGCGCCAGGCCAACGGTGAGGCCCGGGTACCGGGTCCCGCCGGGGAGAGCGACGGGGCCGCCGCGGAGGACGCGCCGCACTCGGTGCCCGTCCAGGGCGGGGACGGCGCGGGCGACGAGCATGTCGCCGCAGGCGCGGACCGGGCCGATGCCGGGGAGTCCCGCAGCCGCGGGGGCACCGCGGAGCGGCGCCAGGGCGAGCAGGAAGGTTCTGCCTCCGGGCAGGGGCCGTCACCGCAGTCGGTGTCGGCGTCCCGCAAGCGCGGACGGGCTCCCTCGCGGCGGCCCAGCGGGCGCGAGCGGCACGACGAGAAGATCACGGTGTACGTCTCCGCCGAGGAGCTGATGGACCTGGAGCACGCGCGTCTGGTGCTTCGGGGCGAGCACGGACTCGCGGTCGACCGCGGGCGCATCGTGCGCGAGGCGGTCGCGGTGGTGCTCGCGGATCTCGAGTCCCGTGGGGACGCGAGCATTCTCGTACGACGGTTGCGCGGTCGCTAGCGGTAGCCTGCGTGGGCCATGACCTCGAACGACGCCCCCGCACCCGGCCCCGGCTCCGCCGGTCGTCGGCGTGTGCTGGGGCGGGGTCCGGGGGGCGCGCCGCCCGTTTCGATCGAATCCCTGGTCGAATCCTCGGCCGAAGAGGTACGGGAAGTACCGGAGGCCCCGGTTCCCCCGGTGGAACCCGAGCCGGAGCCGCCTGCCGGGCCTGTAGAGCCCGCCGCGTCGGACGAACCCGATGACGGGGTCTTCAAGGTCCGGCTCGCCAACTTCGAGGGGCCGTTCGATCTTCTCCTCCAGCTGATCTCCAAGCACAAGCTCGACGTCACCGAGGTCGCCCTCTCCAAGGTGACCGACGAGTTCATGACGTACATCAGGGCGATGGGACCGGACTGGGATCTCGACCGGACGACCGAGTTCCTGGTCGTCGCGGCCACCCTGCTGGACCTGAAGGCCGCGCGGCTGTTGCCCACCGCCGAGGTCGAGGACGAGGCCGACCTGGCTCTGCTGGAGGCGCGCGACCTGTTGTTCGCGCGGCTGCTCCAGTACCGCGCGTACAAACAGGTCGCCGACATCTTCAGCCGTCGCCTCGACGACGAGGCCCGCCGCTATCCCCGTACCGTCGGACTGGAACCGCACCACGCCGAACTGCTGCCCGAGGTCGTCATCAGCATCGGGGCGGAGGGCTTCGCGAAGCTCGCCGTGAAGGCGATGCAGCCGAGGCCCAGGCCGCAGGTGTACGTCGACCACATCCACGCGCCCCTGGTGAGCGTGCAGGAGCAGGCCCAGATCGTGGTCGCGCGGCTGCGGGAGCTCGGTGAGGCCACCTTCCAGGACCTTGTCGAGGACACCGACGACACGCTGACCGTCGTGGCGCGCTTCCTGGCCCTGCTGGAGCTCTACCGGGAGAAGGCCGTCGCCCTGGACCAGGAGACCGCCCTCGGGGAGCTGGTGGTGCGCTGGACGGGCGGGGAGGGTGATCGGGAGCCGACGGTCACCGACGAGTTCGACCGGCCGCCGGAGCCGGTGAAGGAGGAGAGGAAGGCGTGAGCGAGGAGACCACCGAGCTGTCGGCCGGGCCGCGTACCGTCGCCGATCTCGATCTCAGGCCCGCCCTGGAGGCCGTCCTCATGGTCGTGGACGAACCCGCGACCGAGGAACACCTCGCGAAGATCCTCCAGCGGCCCCGGCGGCAGATCGCGGACGCCCTGCGCGCGCTGGCCGACGAGTACACCGTCCAGGGGCGCGGTTTCGAGCTGCGGCTCATTGCCGGCGGCTGGCGTTTCTACTCCCGGCCCGAGTACGCGGCGGCCGTCGAGGGCTTCGTGCTGGACGGGCAGCAGGCCCGGCTCACCCAGGCGGCGCTGGAGACGCTGGCGGTCGTCGCGTACCGCCAGCCGGTCAGCCGCAGCCGGGTCTCGGCCGTCCGCGGAGTCAACTGTGACGGGGTCATGCGGACCCTGTTGCAGCGGGGTCTGGTCCAGGAGGCGGGGACGGAACCCGAAACAGGTGCGATCCTGTACACGACGACGAACTACTTCCTGGAGCGGATGGGCCTGCGAGGCCTGGACGAACTCCCGGAGCTCGCGCCCTTCCTTCCGGAGGCGGACGCGATCGAGGCCGAGACGCAGGAAGGTGTTCCGTCGTTCGATCCGGATGCTCCCGATGCTCCGGGTGCAGACGACGCAGACGACCAGACGGAATTTTGATGCGAAGCAGTAGCGGCAGCGGTAGCGGCAAGAGCGGTGGCGGGCGCGGTAACTCTCGCGGCGCCGGCAACGGCGGGGGCGACAGGCGGGGCCAGGGTCAGGGCCAAGGACGCGGCCAGGGACAGGGTCGCGGTCAGGGCCCGGCTCAGGGCCGCGGTCAGGGTCAGGGCCAGGGGCGAGGCCAGGGTCCGGCTCAGGGCCAGGCCAAGGGCCAGGCTCAGGGTCGTCCCAGTAAGCCGCGTCCCGAGGAGCGCCGCTACGACGTGGGGCCGGCCGCGACTCCGGACGGTCCGAAGTCCGGGCGCGGTGCCTCCGCGCGCGGCGGTGCCAAGGGCGGGCCCAGGCAGGGCCACAACAGCACCGGACGCGGGCGCTGGGTCCCGGCGACCTCTCGTGAGTACGACGCGCGGGCCGAGGAGCGCAACCGGGAGCGGTACGCCGAGAAGAAGGACGTCAAGCTGCCCAAGACGTTCCCGGGTGCCGAGCAGGAGGGCGAGCGGCTCCAGAAGATCCTGGCGCGCGCGGGCTACGGTTCCCGGCGGACCTGCGAGGAGCTGATCGAGCACGCGCGCGTGGAGGTCAACGGCGAGATCGTGGTGGAGCAGGGGCTGCGCGTCGACCCCGAGCGCGACGAGATCAAGGTCGACGGCCTGACGGTGGCCACGCAGTCCTACCAGTTCTTCTCGCTGAACAAGCCCGCGGGCGTCGTCTCGACGATGGAGGACAACGAGGGCCGGCAGTGCCTCGGCGACTACGTGACGAACCGCGAGACGCGGCTCTTCCACGTCGGCAGGCTCGACACCGAGACCGAGGGCGTCATCCTGCTCACCAACCACGGTGAGCTGGCGCACCGGCTGACCCACCCCAAGTACGGCGTGAAGAAGGTCTATCTCGCGCACATCGTGGGCCCGATCCCGCGCGACCTGGGCAAGCAGCTCAAGGAGGGCATCCAGCTGGAGGACGGGTACGCGCGTGCGGACCACTTCCGGGTCGTCGAGCAGACCGGCAAGAACTACCTCGTCGAGGTCACCCTCCACGAGGGCCGCAAGCACATCGTGCGCCGCATGCTCGCGGAGGCCGGTTTCCCGGTCGACAAGCTGGTGCGTGTCTCCTTCGGTCCGATCACCCTGGGCGACCAGAAGTCGGGCTGGCTGCGCCGTCTGTCCAACACGGAGGTCGGCATGCTGATGCAGGAAGTCGATCTGTAGAGCGCAGAGCGCAGAGCGCTGAGTGCTGAGTGCTTGTGCCGTCGGTCGGTCCCGGAGCTTTCCGGGGCCGGCCTTTTTGTTTCACCAGGAAGGCCACTGGCGCGCACCTGGGAGCGCTGGAGGGCCTCGGGTGCCCTTCGGGGCCGTCATGCCCCTTCCGGGCGGCTGAGGGGCCACTGAGGGGCTTTTGGCGTATGGGAGTCGTCAAGAAGGGTTGTGCGGTCCGCTCGCGCTCTTTATAGTCGGTATGACTATTGGTCATGGTGACCATAAAGAGTGATCGTGAGGGAGGGTGGCAGGCATGACCGCGCCTGTGAACGGAACGGCCCGGGGCCGGGCGCCCGAGGGATACGACAAGTACGCCTTCGAACCCTTCGCCGTCACCGTCGATCTGGCCGTCCTGACCCTTCGCGCGGGTGCGCTGCACGTGCTGCTCGTCGAGCGCGGTCACGAGCCCTACGCAGGTCGCTGGGCGCTGCCCGGAGGGTTCGTCCTGCCCGACGAGTCCGCGGAGAACGCGGCCAGGCGGGAACTCGCCGAGGAGACCGGTCTGTCGGACGTGTCCGGGCTGCGCCTGGAGCAGCTGCGCACCTACAGCGAACCCGGCCGCGACCCGAGAATGCGGGTCGTGTCCGTGGCCTTCGCCGCGCTGCTGCCGCACGCTCCCGAACCACACGGCGGCGGGGACGCGGCGCAGGCCCAATGGCTGCGGTACAACGCACTCGGGCCGCTCGCCTTCGACCACGACCGCATCCTGGCCGACGCCCACGACCGGGTCGGCGCCAAGCTGGAGTACTCCTGCATCGCCACCGCCTTCTGCCCGCCCGAGTTCACCCTCGGCGAGCTGCGGCAGGTCTACGAGACCGTGTGGGGCACCGCGCTCGACCCGCCCAACTTCCGCCGCAAGGTGCTGGCCACCCCGGGCTTCGTCGAGCCCGTACCGGGCGCCGCGCGTCTCACCGGAGGCCGGGGCAAGCCCGCCGCGCTCTACCGCGCGGGCACCGCGGACACCCTGCATCCGCCGCTGCTGCGCCCGACCACGTCGGTGTCGCCCGCCTCGCCTCCCTCCTCCCCGTCCCCTTCGTCACCGTCTCCGTCGTCACCGGAAGGACGCCCCGCATGACCACCACGACCGTCAGGAAGCGCGCCGCCAGTGGGGCACTGATCGGGCTCGCGCTCGGCGACGCCCTGGGCTTCCCGACCGAGTTCAAGGACATCCCGTCGATCCTCGCCGCGTACGGCCCCTGGCGGCGCATGGAGCTGCCCACGCCCGCCGTCGTCACCGACGACACGCAGATGACGCTGGCGCTCGCGCACGGTCTGCGCGCGGCCATGGACCGGGGGCTGCTCGCCCCGGCCGGGATGGAACGGCCGGTGCGCGAGGAGTTCGTGAAGTGGTTCCGGTCGCCGGACAACAACCGGGCGCCCGGTCACACCTGCCTGGTCGCCTGCAACCTGCTGGAGAACGAGCGGCTGCCCTGGCAGGAGGCCAGCCAGATCGGTTCGAAGGGCTGCGGTGCCAACATGCGCGTGGCGCCCCTCGGCCTGGTCGCGGCCCTGAGCGACGAACAGCGCGCGGGCGCCGCCCAGTTGCAGGCCGCGCTCACCCATGGACACCCGACGGCTCTGGCCGCGTCCGACCTCACCGCCTACGCCGTACGGCTGCTCGCCCACGGCGCGGGCCCGGCCGAACTGGTGACGCTGCTGCGTACGCACGCGCACGAGAGCCGCAGCCGTTACTACCACCGCTGGCTGGGCGACCTGTGGACGCACGGCCACGACCAGAGCCCCGAGCACTTCATCGCCCGCGGCTGGGACGAGTGCCTGGCGATCCTGGACCGGCTCCAGCTCGCCGTCCGCACCGCCTCGCCCGAGGACGACCCCTGCCTCGCCACCGGCGCCGGCTGGACGGCCGAAGAGGCTCTGGCCACCGGCCTGCTGTGCTTCCTGCTCTTTCCCGACGAGCCGCTCACGGCCCTGCGCCGCGCCGCCTGCACCTCCGGCGACTCGGACTCGATCGCCTGCCTGACCGGGGCCTTCGCCGGCGCCCACCACGGCACCGACGCCTGGCCGACCCGCTGGGCTGACCGCATCGAGTACGGGGGTGACCTGCAGACCCTGGGCGCGCTCTGGGACGCTTGACGGATGAACGACGCGCTGGGTCTCGCGGACCTCCCGGATCTCGACCTGACGTCGGTGGTCGCCGAGCAGCCCGACCCGGTGCTCTTCGCCACCGTCTCGGGCGCCCACCTCTACGGCTTCCCGTCCCGCGACTCGGACGTGGACCTCCGGGGTGTCCATCTGCTGCCGACCGCCGACCTGGTCGGGCTCCGGGAGCCGGCGGAGACCCGGTCGCGGATGTGGGTGCGGGACGGTGTCGAGCTGGACCTCGTCACCCACGACCTGCGCAAGTTCGTACGGCTGATGCTGCGCCGCAACGGCTATGTGCTGGAGCAGTTGCTGTCCCCGCTGGTGGTGCACACGTCCGACGCGCACCGGGAGCTCGCCGCGCTCGCCCCCGGAGTTCTCACCGGTCACCATGCCCACCACTACCGGGGCTTCGCGGTGACACAGTGGCGGCTCTTCGAGAAGAGCGGTGAGCTCAAGCCGCTGCTGTACACGTTCCGTGCGCTGCTCACCGGCATCCGGCTGATGCGTGCCGGCGGTGTGCAGGCCCATCTGCCGACCCTCGTCGGGGAGATCGGTGAGGCACCGGCGTATCTGCCGGAACTGGTCGCGGCCAAGGCGGAGCGGGAGCACGGGCCGGCCGGTGTCGACCACGCGCGCGTGGCGCGCGATGTGGAGCGGCTGCACCGCGTGCTGGACGAGGCGCAGGCCGCCTCAGGGCTGCCGGATGCTCCCGCCGCGCACGATGCCCTGCACGACTTCGTCGTACGGGTCCGGCTGGCGGGCTGAGGAGCGACGGGTGCGGACGAGGAAGTCCTCGACGCGTCGGTGGTCCGGTTCATCGGGGAGAGGGCTGCGGTGGGACGCCGCCTCGGCCTCCGCCGCGAGGCGGTTCATCCAGGCCTCGACCTCCGGCCACGGCACCTCGCCCCGCTTCACCGTCAGCAGGGGGCCGCGCTCGTCACCGACGTCGATCGTCAGGGTGCCCGTGCGCAGCAGGTCGCGGCAGCTCATCAGGAGACGCAGCAGGTGCATCGCGTGCTTCCAGCGCGGGGCGCCGTGGATGCGGACGTCGGCCTCCAGCTTCTTGTGCTGGCCGAGCGCGTAGCGCGCGAACGTCTCGTGCACCCGGCGTGAGAGGAACGCCCCGCGCAGGGCGAGGAGTTCGCGGCCCGTGTCGTCGGCGTACTCCACGAGGGGCGAGTGGAGGCACTCCAGGATGTTCGGGTTGGCCCGCAGAGCGAGTGTGCAGAAGCGTTCCAGCTCCCAGCTGAACTGCTCCTCCGCCGGACCCTCCACATGCGTGGGCGGCTTCTCGAAGCGCCAGAACAGGGGAGTGGGCGCGAGGAACACCCCGCGCCGGTCCGTGTCGCTGTCGTCCGTGGCCAGGCCGAAGGCGCGCGAACCCATCACACAGGCGTAGACCGTGTGGTCGCGTACCAGGGTCTCGGGGCTTTCGGAACCCTCGGGGCCTTCGAGGCCGGAATGCGGGCGCATTCCGGGAGCGTACGCGGGAAGGTCACGCCAGGCGGATCGAATTTCCCGCGACCGTGATCTTCTTCTCGGCCAGCGGCTGTGTCGCCGGCGGGTTGGCCACCGAACCGTCCGTGATGTTGAACTTGCTGCCGTGGCAGGTGCAGTTGATGGTGCCGCCCGTGACGTTGGCCACGGGACACTGCTGGTGCGTGCAGATCGAGGTGAAGGCCTTGAACTCGCCCTTCTTGGGCTGTGTCACCACGACCTGCTCGTCCTTGAAGATCTTCCCGCCGCCGACCGGGATGTCGGCCGTCGTGGCCAGCTCCTGTCCGGGGGAGCCGGCGGAGACCTCCGAGGAAGCGGATTCGTCGCCGTACTCGCTGCATCCCGCTGTGAGCGCCGCCACGCCCGTCGCGAGGAGGATCGTGCGTCGCGTCGGGCCTTGCGTCATGTCGTCACTCCGAAGTTGCGGAAGAACCAGAGGGCGGAAGTGAGCCAGAGGATCGTCAGGGCGGTGAAGACCAGTCCGCCGACGACCGGCAGCAGCCAGCCGGGCAGCCTGTCCCAGCGAAGCAACAGCATCTTTGCACTGAAAACACCGAAGAAGAAGCAACCCAGGAGGGAGTGCCATATCACTCGCGAATCGTATGTTTGATATCCGAACGCGTACAGACAGTGCACCGCCACCGGAACGGCCACCAGGAACGCGATCCGCCCGGACCAGCGGTGCAGTTTCGCCGACCAGCTCGGGCCCGGCAGCTTCCCGTACACCATCAGCGCCGACACGACCTGGACGAGCGCGAAGCCGAACGCCGTCGTCGCGAGCCAGGACTTCACCGCGCCCGTGCTGCTGAACCCGGCCAGGTTGAAGGCGGTGCCCTCCGGGTCGTGGACCTTGCCGTACACCCCGAGGCCCACCGCCACCGCGGCGGCGACGAGGGCCGGGACGAGGTAGCGGGCGGCGCTTGGGGCACTGGGGGCCGGCGGGCGAGGGGGGAAGCTCTGGGTGGCGGCGTTCGGGTCCACGGTCATGTTCGGCTCCCTGTGGGCAATGGGGTGTCAGGGTGTGACCGGGCGGGCCGTGAGCCGCTGGCCGTCGATCGTGACCGCGCCGGTCTCCGGGTCGATCCGGGGCGCGGGGGAGGGTTTGCCGTCGCGCCTGAGGATGCCCACCTGCTCCCCGGTCGACAGCACGATCCAGCCGCCGTCGACCTTGGCGTCGCGGACGGTCGCGGTCGCCCGGTAGAGCCCGGACGGTTTGACCGCCTTGTCCGCGGTGAAGGCGTAGTGCCCGCCCTCGATGTCCACCGTGCCGCGGATGCTCTTCCCCTTGAGGGCGCCGTTCAGTACGGAGCCGCCGTCGCCGGTGAGCTTCATGGAACCGTCGGCCCCGACATCGCCCTTCAGCCACGACTCCTTGTCACGTCCGTCACAGAAGTACGCGATCGCCCTGCCGTCGCGGAGCGACACCGACACCGCGGAGGAGTCGTCGTCCGTACGGCCCGCGTAGTCGGCGTTCGGCGCGGGTGCCTTGGTGGGTGACGCGGACGGGGTCGCGGAGGGGGCGGGCGATGGAGACGCCTTCGAGGCGGTGGGCGTCGGCGACTGTGACACCTTGTCGGCGGGTGAGTCGGCCTGGGACGTGGATGCGGGCTTCGTCCCGGTCGTCGCATTGAGCGACAGCATGAACAGGGCCAACAACAGTCCCGCGAGCAGTGTGAAAAGCGGTCCGGTGCGTTTCATCGGGCCTCCCCCGAGGCGAGTTTCCTGCTATCAGAGCGGACCCGCGCCCCCGCGTCCAGAGCGCACGGGCGTGTTCGCACTCCAACTCGCGGATTGGGGCGAATCGGGTGACATTGACAGAGCCGGGTCCGAGCCGGGCCCGAGTCGTGCGGCGCGTCTCAGCGGGCGGGCGCCACGCGTCCGTTCCGCACCGGCTGACTAGGCTGGATGCACCAAGAGCCGATCCATGGATCCGAATGGATTCGAACACGTGGATAGGCTCCGTATACGTACGTCAGCAAGGAGCATCACCGTGGCGGTACGAGCTGTCCGGGGCGCCGTCCAACTGGATCGGGACGAGGCCGGACACATGGACGAGCGGGTCAGCGAGCTGCTCACCGCGGTCCTGGAGCGCAACAGCCTCACCGCTGACGACCTGATCAGCGTCTGGTTCACGGCCACTCCCGACCTGCACAGCGACTTCCCGGCCGCCGCGGCCCGCAAGCTGGGCATCGTCGACGTACCGCTGATCTGTGCGCAGGAGCTGGACATCGAGGGCGCGATGCCTCGGGTGGTCCGGATCCTCGCGCACATCGAGTCGGACCTGCCCCGCGCCGACATCGCGCACGTCTACCTCGGTGCCGCTGGTGCCCTGCGCAAGGACATCGCCCAGTGAGAACCGCACTCGTCATCGGCACCGGCCTCATCGGTACGTCCGCCGCGCTCGCCCTCGTCTCGCGCGGCGTCGTCGTCCACCTCGCCGACCACGATCCCGAGCAGGCCCGTACGGCGTCCGCGCTGGGCGCCGGTACGGACGAGGCGCCGGAGGGGCCGGTCGACCTCGCGATCATCGCCGCGCCGCCCGCGTACGTGGCCGGCGTCCTCGCCGACGCGATGCGCCGGGGTGTCGCGCGCGGCTACCTCGACGTGGCCAGCGTCAAGGGCGGTCCGCGCCGCGAGCTGGAGGCGCTGGGTCTCGACCTGGCGTCGTACATCGGCTCGCACCCCATGTCGGGCCGTGAGAAGTCCGGCCCGCTGGCCGCGACCGGCGACCTCTTCGAGGGCCGGCCCTGGGTGCTGACGCCGACCCGGGACACGGACACAGAGGTCCTGAACCTCGCCCTCGAACTGGTCTCGCACTGCCGTGCGGTCCCCGTGGTCATGGACGCGGACGCCCACGACCGTGCCGTGGCCCTTGTGTCCCACATGCCCCACCTGGTCTCCAGCATGGTCGCCGCGCGGCTGGAGAACGCGGAGGAGGCGGCCGTACGGCTGTGCGGGCAGGGCATCCGGGACGTGACCCGGATCGCCGCGTCCGATCCCGGCATGTGGATCGACATCCTCTCCGCCAACCCCGGTCCGGTCGCCGACCTCCTGACGGACGTCGCCGCCGACCTGGGGGAGACGGTTCAGGCGCTGCGGTCCCTCCAGTCCTCCGACGAGGCGAAGCGCCGCGAGGGCGTCACCGGGGTCGAGGACGTCCTGCGGCGCGGGAACGCCGGGCAGGTCCGGGTGCCCGGCAAGCACGGGTCCGCTCCGCGGGCCTACGAGGTCGTGGCTGTTCTCATCGACGACCAGCCCGGTCAGCTGGCCCGGATCTTCGCCGATGCGGGACGGGCGGGGGTCAACATCGAGGATGTGCGGATCGAACACGCCACGGGGCAGCAGGCGGGGCTTGTGCAGTTGATGGTCGAGCCGAAGGCCGCGCCTGTTCTTTCGGCTTCGCTGCGGGAGCGAGGGTGGGCGATTCGGCAGTAGGGAGTGGGCCTCGCTGCTGGGGGCTCCGCCCCCAGACCCCCGATCGGCCCTGAAGGGGCCTCGTCCTCAAACGCCGGACGGGCTGAAGGTGCCCGGTGTGAAGGCGTGCGGCCGGATGAGTGACCCGCACCCAGTAACCTTGTCCGGGGCACCAACCGGCCCCACCCCACCACCCCGGACCAGGAAGGTGCCTCCACAGTGGATCGCGCCGCAGTGATTGTCGCCATCGACGGGCCCTCCGGCACAGGCAAGTCGAGCACGTCGAAGGCCGTTGCCGCGCAGCTCGGGCTGAGTTACCTGGACACCGGGGCCCAGTACCGGGCGATCACCTGGTGGATGGTGACCAACGGGATCGACATCACGGACCCCTCCGCGATCGCCGACGTGGCCGGCAAGGCCGAGATCGTCTCCGGTACCGATCCGACGAACCCGACGATCACCGTGGACGGCATCGACGTCGGCGGTCCGATCCGCACCCAGGAGGTGACCTCCAAGGTCAGCGCGGTGAGCGCTGTCCCGGAGGTGCGTGCCCTCATCACCGAGTTGCAGCGTTCCATCGCCGCGTCCGCAGCCAAGGGGATCGTCGTCGAGGGACGGGACATCGGCACGACCGTGCTGCCCGACGCCGACCTGAAGATCTTCCTCACCGCTTCCCCGGAGGCGCGTGCCGCCCGCCGCAGCGGTGAGCTGAAGGGGGCCGACGTCGACGCCACCCGCGAGGCGCTGCTGAAGCGGGACGCGGCCGACTCCAGCCGTAAGACCTCCCCGCTCGCCAAGGCGGACGACGCGGTGGAGGTCGACACCTCCGAGCTGACCCTGCAGCAGGTCATCGAGTGCGTCGTCACCCTCGTCGAGGAGAAGCGGGACGCGAAGTGAGCGCTCCGTCGAAGGCGCCCAAGGCGGCCGGGGTTCCCACCGAGCGGGGTGCCGAGGTCGGGCGGCGCATCGGTGTCGGCCTGATGTACGGGCTGTGGAAGCCGCGCGTCCTGGGCGCCTGGAAGGTCCCCGCGACCGGCCCGGTGATCCTCGCCGTCAACCACTCGCACAACATCGACGGCCCGATGGTCATCGGCGTGGCGCCCCGGGCGTCGCACTTCCTGGTCAAGAAGGAGGCGTTCATCGGCCCGCTCGCCCCTGCCATGCGTGCCCTCGGCCAGGTGGAGGTGGACCGCTCGACGGCCGACCGCACGGCGATCACCCACGCCCTGGGTGTGCTGGAGAGAGGCGGGGTCCTCGGGATCTTTCCCGAGGGCAGCCGAGGCGAGGGCGACTTCGCGTCGCTGCGCTCAGGTCTCGCCTACTTCGCCGTTCGCAGCGGCGCACAGGTGGTTCCCGTGGCCGTCCTGGGAAGCACCGACCGGCGCGGACGGTTGATAAAGGGGCTGCCTCCGCTGCGCAGCCGCGTCGACGTGGTCTTCGGTGACCCGTTCGAGGCGGGCGACGGCACCGGGCGGCGTACGCGCGCGGCGCTGGACGAGGCGACCGTACGCATTCAGAAGCAGCTCACCGCGCACCTGGAGAACGCCAGACGGCTCACCGGCCGTCAGGAAAACGCCGGGCGCCCCGCTGAGCACTGAGCGACACTTGAGTACTTGAGCAGTTTGAGTAGTGGATCACCCGATACCGGGAGGTTCCACCGATCACCACGATGAACGAGGTACGGACTTCATGAACGACCACATTCCCTCCGAGGGCTCGGGAGAGTACGAGCACGGAGAGCTTGGCGATGCCGAGTACGCGGAGTTCATGGAGCTCGCCGCGGTGGAGGGCTTCGACGCCGAGGAGATCGAGGGCGCGCTCGACGAGGCGGGGCACGGGCCGCTGCCCGTTCTCGCCGTCGTGGGGCGGCCGAACGTCGGCAAGTCGACGCTCGTCAACCGCATCATCGGGCGCCGCGAGGCCGTCGTCGAGGACAAGCCCGGCGTCACCCGCGACCGCGTCACCTACGAGGCCGAATGGGCCGGGCGCCGCTTCAAGATCGTCGACACCGGCGGCTGGGAGCAGGACGTCCTCGGTATCGACGCCTCCGTGGCCGCGCAGGCCGAGTACGCGATCGAGGCGGCCGACGCGGTCGTCTTCGTCGTCGACGCCAAGGTCGGCGCTACCGACACCGACGAGGCCGTCGTCCGGCTGCTGCGCAAGGCCGGCAAGCCCGTCGTCCTGTGCGCCAACAAGGTCGACGGACCGAGTGGCGAGGCCGATGCCACGTCCCTGTGGGCCCTCGGGCTCGGCGAGCCGCACCCCGTCTCCTCGCTGCACGGCCGCGGCACCGGCGACATGCTGGACGCCGTCCTGGAGGCGCTGCCCGAGGCACCCGCGCAGACCTTCGGCGCCGGGGTCGGCGGCCCGCGCCGTATCGCCCTCATCGGCCGCCCGAACGTGGGCAAGTCCTCGCTGCTGAACAAGGTGGCGGGCCAGGAGCGTGTCGTCGTCAACGAGATCGCGGGCACCACCCGTGACCCGGTCGACGAGCTCATCGAACTCGGTGGTGTCACCTGGAAGTTCATCGACACGGCGGGCATCCGCAAGCGCGTCCACCTCCAGCAGGGCGCCGACTACTACGCCTCGCTGCGTACGGCCGCCGCCGTCGAGAAGGCCGAGGTCGCCGTCATCCTGATCGACGGCTCCGAGAACATCTCCATCCAGGACCAGCGGATCGTCACCATGGCCGTCGACGCGGGCCGTGCGATCGTCCTCGCGTACAACAAGTGGGACACGCTTGACGAGGAGCGCCGCTACTACCTGGAGCGGGAGATCGAGACCGAGCTCGCCCAGGTCGCGTGGGCGCCCCGCGTCAACGTCTCGGCGCGCACCGGCCGGCACATGGAGAAGCTGGTCCCGGCGATCGAGGCCGCCCTCGCGGGCTGGGAGACCCGGGTCCCGACGGGCCGGCTGAACGCCTTCCTCGGTGAACTGGTCGCCGCCCACCCGCACCCGGTCCGGGGCGGCAAGCAGCCGCGCATCCTGTTCGGCACCCAGGCGGGCACCAAGCCGCCGAGGTTCGTGCTCTTCGCCTCCGGCTTCATCGAGGCCGGCTACCGCCGCTTCATCGAGCGCCGCCTGCGCGAGGAGTTCGGCTTCGAGGGCACGCCGATCCACATCTCGGTCCGGGTGCGCGAGAAGCGCGGCCGCAAGAAGTAGCAGTCGTACGTCCCGTACATGACTGAGGGCGGCCCCGGCTGGGAGCCGCCCTCAGTCATGTGCAGGACGTGGTCACACACCCCGGCGGGGGCCCGGTGGCAGCGCCGCCGGGATGTGGGTCATCCCGGTGTAGTGCTGCTGTCGTCCACCCGTCGGCCATACGGCGGTCGGGGTGGCCGTCTGGCCCTGCTGCGCGTCGAGTTGGCCGACCCGTTGCCACACGGACTGCTGCCCGCCGCCCTGGCTGCCCTGACCGCTGTTGCGCGCGCTGAACGCCCCCGCGCTGTAGGCGCTGTACGAGCCCGTGCCCGAGCCGTAAGAGCCGCCGTACGGGGCGAGACCGTTCGGGCTGTTCCCGAAGGCCGAGAAGTCCAGCTCGTCCTCGCCGCTGCGGTCGCCCGGCAGCGAACGGAAGGACTTGCCGTACTCGGCATAGAGCGCGTCGTAGATCGGCGTGGCCGATGGGCCGCTGGAGTAGTCCTGGGTCGACCGCGCGGACGGGATCGGCTGATAGGACTGGCGGCGGGGGACGTCATAGGTGTGCACGTACGTCCAAACGACCCCACCGTTCATCGGATGCGGCCGACGCGGGTTTTGCGGGGCGCGCGAGCGCCCCTGCAGGGGCGCGGGGGAACTGCGCGACCAGCCACATTCAACCGTGAGTCGCCAACAAGCCGAACCACTGCCGGCCTAAGGCGCCCGCGTCCCCGCCGGAGGCGACGCGCTCACGTCCCCGCCAGCGGCAACGCGCTGGCGACCAGCTTGCCGATCCCCGCCGCCTTGTCCAGCGCGTCTCGCAGCAGGTCCTCGCGGGGCTGGCGGCCGATCGAGCCGACCGGCGCCGCGAACATCAGTACCTGCTGGTGCTTGTTGGCGGCGGCGCGCCAGCTCTCGGTGACCTGGAGCGGCTGGTGCGCCTGCCACCAGGCCACCGCGGAGCCGCCGTTCGGGCCCGGCTGGAGTACGGCGTGCAACTGCCCCGCCGCGAGCAGCACCGACCAGCCGTGCAGTACGGGCGGCACCTCCGTCAGCTCGGTCAGCGGCATGAAGCCCTGCTCGATGAGGAGCGGCAGGAAGTCGTCGCCGGCGCCGGTCGCGCCGGGGCGGACGATCGGGGCGGTCGGCTCGACGACCAGGGCGGGGTGCAACTCGCCCTCGATCAGGACCAGTCCACTGGTGATGCCCAGTACGGCTTGCTCGGGTGCGGCCATCGGGGCCTCCTCGTCGGCGTTGATGGAGCGGACCGCGCCCTGGAGCTGCTCCTCGGTGACCTGGACGACCTGCGAAGGCAGGCAGCCCGCATGGGCGAAGGCGAGGACGGCGGTCTCGTCCCCGATGAAGAGGACGGTGCTGGTGCGCTCCTGGGCGGAGTCGCCCGGCGTGCGACAGGACGTGCAGTCGTAACTGCCCGGGGCGTTGTCGCCGGCGAGCAGCCGGTCGGCTTCTTCGTCGCCGATCTCGGCGCGGACCTCGTCGCTGACATCGAGCATGCGCGGCACGGGTGGCTCCCTCGGGATGCGGTGCGTGGCGGGGCCGGGTCGCCCCCGGCCGGTGGGCCCGGACAGTCCGGGCTCATGAAGAGGACAACGGCGATCTGTGTCAGGGGTCACGCTGCACGGCGCACGTAATCGAACCATCCTGCGCACACGGTCACACTGGGTGCGGAATTGGACACTCCATGTCAAGTAACGGACAGGTTACGGAAGTTGGTTTGGTGAACTGACTCACAGTTTGTCCGAGTAGGTGGTCGACAAATCAGGAAATGAACGTATGAAGTGGGTGGCCGGAATTCGCCGATACCTGCGGTAACCGTGAACTGGCCTGGGGCGACAGGGAGTTGGTTGATAACGGCTCGTCAGGGTCCATAGATTCCTCCGCCGTGTGCACCTAGCACCGCTCGGGTAGGTCCGCCGGCAGCGCAGAACCAGACATCGCGCAGCACCATCGCCGGCGGACGGGGTGGAGTGTGCCGACCGCGTCAGAGCGGGGTCGGCTTGCTCCGGTCAGGGGGAGCCCGGGTCTGTGGAGAGGGATCTACATGTCCGAATGTGCCGATAGTTACACCCGCAAGACGCGCAAGACGGCGGTCCTCGCCGGAGCGGCACTGCTCGCTCCGCTCGGACTGCTGGCCGCGACCGGCAACGCCGCGGCGGCGGACAGCGGGGTGTGGGACCGCATCGCCCAGTGCGAGAGCGGCGGAAACTGGCACATCAACACCGGCAACGGCTACTACGGAGGACTCCAGTTCTCCGCGAGCACCTGGCGCGCCTACGGCGGCACGGCCTACGCGGCCACCGCCGACGGGGCCAGCAGGTCCCAGCAGATCGCCGTCGCGACCAAGGTCCAGGGCGCCCAGGGCTGGGGTGCCTGGCCGACCTGTTCGGCGCGCGCCGGTGCTTCTGGGAGCGCTCCCGCCGCATCGGGCTCAGACTCGGGATCCGGTTCGGCCACCACCAAGTCGACCAAGCCGACGAAGAAGTCGGCCAAGCCGTCCACCGGGCAGTCGGCCGGGAAGGCGACCGGTTCCGGCGGGTCCACCGCGTCCGAGGCTCCGTCGAAGGCACCGGAGCGTTCGCCGGCCCACGTCGGTCGCAGCTCGTCCCGCGGTGACTACACCGTCCGCGCGGGCGACACCCTGAGCGGCATCGCCGCCCGGTACACGACCACCTGGCAGCACCTCTACGCCGCCAACAAGGCTGTCATCGGCGACAGTCCCGACCTGATCGTGCCCGGACAGAGGCTCGACTTCTGAGCAGCTCCCCCTGCTTCGGGCACGGTGCCCCATCCGGTCCTCGGACCGGGTGGGGCACCGGCTTCCCATGAGGTCGTCCGACCGCCGGTCATGGCGAGGGCCCGGCCAGTTCGGCCGCCTCCCCGCTGAACACGACAGCACCCCGGCGGAGTTCGTACACGAGAGCCCGGCGGCCGTGCAGGGCGGGCGGCAACCGCTGCTCGGCGAGGATCACACAGCCGTCCAGCGCACTCAGCAGTTCGTACGTGCGGGCCGCGACCGCCGGTGACATGCCCTGCGCGGGTTCGTCGACGAGCACCACACGCGCGCGTGCCGACAGGACGCGGGAGAGCGCGAGCATGCGCTGCTCACCGCCGGAGAGGGTGCCGGCACGGCGCGGCAGCAGGGGTTCCAACCGCGGGTAGGCGTCGAGCGCGGGGGCGGGACCGCCCGGCCCCAGCTCCAGGTTCTCCCGGACGGTCAGCGACCCGAACACGGCCTGCCGCTCCGGTACCAGGCACAGACCGCGTCTGGCCCGCTCGTACGCCGGCACACGGGTCACGTCGACCCCGTCCCACACCACCGCGCCCCCGGACAGCGGAACCGCTCCGGCGAGGGCGCGCAGGGCGGTCGTACGGCCGGAGCCGTTGCGGCCCAGCAGGACGGTGATGCCCTGACCGGGGGCGGTGAGGGAGACGCCGTGCAGGGCCTCCAACGGGCCGTACCGCACGCGCGCGTGCCGCAGGGAGAGGGTCATCGGCCCACCGTCGCTTCCAGGGCGGCGAGGACCGGGCCGGGCGGCCCGGACGCGACGATCCGGCCCGCCGTCAGGACGTGGACCTCGTCTGCCAGGTCGGCGACCAGGTCGAGGTCGTGCTCGACGACGAGCAGGGCGGTGCCGTCGGCGGCGAGGGCACGCAGTACCCGGGTCAGCGCGGTGACTTCGGCGGTGTCGAGACCGGCGGCGGGTTCGTCGAGGAGCAGGACGCGCGGACCTCCGGCGAGTGCGCGGGCCAGCTCGACGCGGCGCAGGGTGCCCGTCGGCAGGCCGGCGGCGGGCAGTGCCCGTACCGCTCCGTCGAGCGCGAGGAGCCGCAACGCCCGCTCGGCCGCCGCCGGATCGGACACATCGGATGCACAGCCCTGTTCGGCGCCCACGCGGACGTTCTCGGCCACGGTCAGCGACGGGAAGACGGCCAGTCGCTGGAAGGTCCGCGCGATTCCCAGGCGGGTACGGGCATGGGCGGCGAGCCGTGTGACGTCCCGCGCCCCGAAGAACACCTTCCCGCGCGTCGGACGCACACTTCCGGCGAGACAGTGGAACAGGGTGCTCTTCCCGGCGCCGTTGGGCCCCACGACCGCGGTGATCCGGCCCGGCCGGAGATCGAGATCCACCCCGTCGAGCGCGGCGAAGCCGCCGTAGCGGACGTGCAGGCCACGCGCGCGCAGGAGCGGGGCGGGGGAGGGGGAGCCCTTTGGTGGGGCGGTCCGGGTAATGGGCGCGGGAGGCGGAGCGGCGGTCGGTCGCGGGCTCTCGCCCCGCAGCCGCTCACGTACGGCGACCCCCAGGGGCGTCAGCCGCGCACCCCGCCCAGGTCGCAGCCGTCTCGTCGCCGCGCGCAGGGCCTCGTACGGGCCGCCCGGGAACCGGCCCACCAGAACCGCCAGGACGCCGATCAGGGCCGCCGCCACCCCACCCCGTGCCCCCGCGTCCAGTCCCACCAGCAGCGCCGCGGCAGCCAGCGCGCCCAGGGTGCTGTCGGCGCCCAGGACCACCACCGCGGCGAACCACAGCAGCCCCCGTACGGGGTCGAACGCGCCGGGGTCGAAGGCGCGCAGGCCCATCGTGAGCAGGGCACCGCCCAGAGCGGCCAGGGCGGCGCCCGCGACGAAGGCCAGCAGCTTCAGGGACGGGACCCGCACTCCCGCCGCCGACGCGCCCGACTCGTGGTCCCGCATCGCGGCCAGGGCCCGGCCCGTACGGCCCGTCCGCAGGAGGCGCGTCGCCAGCAAGGCGCCTGCCAGGAGGACCAGCTCCAGGACGTAGTACGCGCGGTCGCCCTCGAAGCCCGCCGGACGGCGCACGGTCAGGCCCGAGACGGCGTACGGCTGGGCGAGGACGAAGCGGCTCACCCCGACGCCCACCGCGAACGTGGCCAGCGCCAGTGCCAGCCCGTGGCGGCGGATCGCCGGCCAGCCCGTCAACAGGCCCAGGGGAGCCACCAGGAACACCGCCAGGGCCAGCGCGGCCAGTTCCGGCAGGCGGGGCAGGCCCGGGAAGCGGCCCGCCGCCAGCAGAGCCGTGAAGAGGGCACCCAGACCCGCGTACGCGGCCTGGCCCAGTGAGATCTGGCCGCCCCGGCCGCTCACCACCACCAGGGACAACAGCACCACGCCCAGCGCCGGCACCTGGACCGTCGTGTGCAGGTCCGGGCCCGCGAACCCCAGTGGGAGCAGGAACAGCACCGCCGCTACGATCCACGCGCCCGGCGGGGTCGGTACGCGGACCGTGGCCCCGCGCGCGATCGCGTCGCGCGTGCCGATCCCCGGCAGCACCAGGGCAGCGACCAGCAGCGCGACCACGAAGAGGTTGGCGCCGACGGCCTGGAGCAACGGTTGCGCCCAGCCCGCCGGATGCACACGGGTCAGCTGGCTCTGGGCGACCCCGACACCCAGGGCCACCAGTACCGCCACCGGCAGACTGCGCATCCGGGCGGCCACGGCGACGGCCACCACCTCCATCACCAGCAGCGGCATGCCGTACGGGTCCAGCCGCACGTACGGAGCCAGCAGGACGCCCGTCAGGCCCGCGGTGAACGAGCCGAACGCCCAGCCCGCCGCGGCCACCCGGTCCGCGTCGATGCCGTTCAGCACCGCGAGCCGCCGGTCGTCGACCACAGCGCGCAGCTCCCGCCCGAACCGCGTCCACCGCGTGACCGCGCCCACGACCGCCGCCAGGACCAGCGCCACCGCCAGCTGCCCCCACGGATCCGCCGACACGAGCTCCGGCGCGTCCGCCCGCGCCCCCGGCCCCCACACCAGCGCGGCCCCGCCCACCAGCAGCACGAACACGCCGATCGACGCGACCAGGGTCCGCGCCGGACCGCCGCCCAGGACGGCGAGCGGCCGGAACACGAACCGCTCCAGGGCGATGCCGATGGCCGGGGCCAGCACGAACAGCGTTACCAGCGACCCCAGCCACAGCGGCCAGCCCCACTCGACCGTGCACTGCCGCAGCGCGTACGCGCACACCATCGCGATCGCGCCGTGCGCGAAGTTCAGCACGCCGGTCGCGCGGTACGTGACGATCAGACCGATCCCGGTGAGCGCCGCCGTGCTGCCGACCGAGAGACCCGCGAGGGTGAGGTCGTACGTCAGGGAGGACATCGGTCAGCCGTCCGCCGAGTCCGGCTCGCAGATCGGGCAGGGGGCCAGTTCGCCGGTGGCCAGGAGTTTGCCGTCCACGGGTACCGCCTCCGGCTTCCCGGCGACCAGCGGGCAGTCCGCGCGGTGCCAGAGGGTCCCGCCCGGGACCATCAGCAGACGGCCGCTGACGGCCACGGGAGCGGTGACCGGCTCTCCGGCGGCCTCCGCGGGCTCGGCGGCCACCAGAAGGCCGTACAGCTCCTCCACGCGGGCTGCGGCGAGCGCCTCGCGGCCGTGGGCGAGGAGGACGGCGCCCGCGACGATCAGTGCCGCGCCGGGCACCGTGCAGGACGCCAGGTAGGGCAGCTGTCGTTCGGCGAACCGCTCGCCCGAGACGCCGTACCAGCCGAGCACGCACAGCACCGCGCCCGCCGCCAGCACGGCCCAGCCCGTCCAGAGGACGGGATGCGCGGTCCGCAGTCGAGCCGATCGAGCTGACCGAGCTGTCTGCATTCTTGGCTCCCACACGTCGTGTGTCCTGGCTGTGTCCGTCCAAGCCGGCCAATGGCTTGCACTATGCCTGCTGTCGGTCGACCCTGAAAGCTCCGGGCACCCATGGCCCGGACCGACACCCGGTGGTGAGCCAGATGGTTCTCGGGAGCGACCTCAGGCGGGGGAACACACGGCGGGGTACGGCGATCACGGCCGCCCTGCTGCTCTTCCTCGGCCCGGCCCTCGCGGCGTGCAGCGACGACGGCGGGGGAGCCGGCGGCGACGCGGGATCCCCCACCCCTTCGGCCGCCACGGAACCGGCGGAACCGGCGGAGACCTCCGCGCAGCCGAGCGGCGACGGTCCGGCCGACCCCGTCGCCGCCGAGAAGGAGATCCGGCAGAACTGGGTGAAGTTCTTCGACCCGGCCGTCTCCCTCAAGGACAAGCAGGCCGTCCTGGAGAACGGCGACAAGCTGGGACCGCTGCTCCAGGCGTTCAGCGGTGACCAGCGGGGCGGACAGGTCGAGGCAAAGGTCGCCGACGTCGAGTTCAACTCGCCGACCGCCGCGAGCGTGAACTACGCGCTCCTCCTCGACGGCGCCACGGCGCTGCCCAACGCGTCCGGCACCGCCGTCGAACAGGACGGCACCTGGAAGGTCTCCCTCAACACGCTCTGCGCGCTGGTCGGGCTGAGCGGCAATGGGTCGACGGCTCCGGGCTGTTGAGTCGGCCGCCCTGGGACTGCTGCTCCTGCTGAGCGCGGCCTGCGGCAGCCGTCTCCCGGAGAGCGACTTCGAGCACCGCGGTGCCTCGGCGACACCGTCGGGCGGTACGACACCCATCCGCGTCGGCATCATCACCAGCGCCACCAGCCCGGTCGGCGCCGCCGCCTTCACCGGCCCGCGCGACGGCGCGAAGGCCTGGTTCGAGCGGCTCAACGCGCGCGGGGGCATCGACGGCCGCCCGGTCGAGGTCCGGCTGTGCGACGACGGCGGCAGCGGCGTCGGCAACAACGAGTGCGTGCACCGGCTGATCGGCGAGAACGGTGAGAACGGCGCGGACACAGTCGTCGCCCTGGTCGCGACCACCGCCCTCGACTACGCGGGCGCCTCCCGCGTCTCCCACGCGCGCGTGCCCGACATCGGCGGCCAGCCCATCGGCGCGGCCTACGACACCTACCCGCACCTGTACGGCATCTACGGCAGCCTCGCGCCCCGGAACGGCACCCCGGGCTGGGGCGGGCAGTTGTACGGCGGCACGGAGGTCTACCGGTACTTCGCGCGTGAGCACGGTGCCCGAACGGCCGCCGTCGTCTCGTACAACCAGGCCGCCTCGGCCGCGTACGCCCGGCTGGTCGTCCGGGGGCTGAAGGCCGAGGGCTACGACGTGGTCACCGAGGAGGTCGACTTCGCGCTGCCCAACTTCCGCGCGGCGGCGGCCGACCTGAAGGAGCAGGGCGCCGACCTCGTCCTCGACGCACTCGACACGCACGGCAACGCGCGACTGTGCGAGGCGATGGACGAGGTCGGGGCCGAGATCACCGCCAAGGTGACGAACGTACAGAACTGGACCTCCACCGTCCCCGAGGACTACAAGGACTCCCCGCGGTGCCGCAACGCCCTGTGGGCGACCGGGTCGAGCCGCAACTACGAGGACACGGACCAGGCGGCCGTACGGGAGTTCCGCGACGGCACCGAGAAGCTCGGCACGCACTCGCAGTGGCAGCTGGAGGGGTGGGCGGCGGCGAAGTGGTTCACGGAGGCCGCCCGGGCCTGTGCGGAAGCCGGAACGGGCGTCACGCGCGCGTGTGTCGACGAATTCATGAACCGCAGCGACGGTTACACGGCGGACGGTCTGCTGATTCCGGTGCGGTTCGAGCGGCTGAGCGAACCGCCCAGGACGCGCCGGACATGTCTGTCGGTGGCGCGGTGGCAGGACGGGAGGGGTTGGGTCTCGCAGCGGGACATGAACGCCGACTGCTTCGACGTACCGCAGCTTGCCTACCGGCCTTGACCCTTGAGGACAGTGGCTGTCCGCGACCGCTGGCAGACTCGCTCCCATGTTGGAGACCTCGGCACGGCTGCTTCGCCTGCTCTCGCTGCTTCAGGCTCATCGTGAGTGGTCCGGCCCCGACCTGGCGGACCGCCTCGGTGTGACCGCGCGTACCGTCCGCCGGGACGTGGACCGGCTGCGCGAGCTGGGCTATCCCGTGGACGCCAGTCCGGGCACCGGCGGCGGCTACCGGCTCGGCGCCGGGGCCGAGTTGCCGCCGCTGCTGCTGGACGACGACGAGGCGGTCGCCGTCGCCGTCGGGTTGCGGACCGCCGCCGGACAGGGCATCGAGGGCATCGGCGAGACCTCCGTACGGGCACTGGCCAAGCTCGAACAGGTGCTGCCCGACCGGCTCCGCCGACGGGTCGGGGCCCTGAACGCCTTCACCGTGCCGATGCTGCGGGGGCCGCAGCCCTCCGCCGTCGACCCGGCCGTCCTCACCGAACTCGCCCACCTCTGCCGGGACGCGGAGCTGCTGCGCTTCGAGTACCGGGCACACGAGGGATCCGTGTCCCGCCGTACCGTCGAACCGCACCGCCTGGTGTGCACCGAGCGGCGCTGGTACCTGGTTGCCTGGGACGTCGACCGCGCCGACTGGCGTACGTTCCGGGTGGACCGCATCACGCCGAAGCCGCCGCACGGACCGCGCTTCGCCTCTCGTACGCCGCCTGCGGACGATCTCGCCGCCTATGTCTCCCGAGGCGTCTCCACGCGCGCGTACGCCTCGCATGCCGTCGTCCGGTTGCTGGTGCCCCTCGCGGAGGCCGCGGAGCGGATCTCGCCCTCCGCCGGAACGCTGGAGCCGGACGGCGAAGGGGCCTGTCTGCTGCGCACCGGGGCCGCGAGCCTCGACGTGATGGTCATCCACGTCATGCTGATGGGTTTCGAGTTCGAGGTACTGGAGCCCGCGGAACTCGTCGACGTGATCAGTGCCTCCCGGGACCGGCTGTCTCGCGCGGTGGAGCGATCGCCGCGTACCCGGAGCAGCTCGGAGGAGCTGTCGTGAAGATGTGATGCGTAGATTATGTGGGGAAGTCGTGGGTGTTTTATACGTTCTGTCGCCGGGTGGGCGGCCGAGACGCGTGGCATCAGCACGTATGACGTATGTAGGAAGCACGTAAGGCGTCGGGGCGGGGGATGCCGGTGCAATTCACCGTCCCCGAGTCGCTCTTTCGGCGATCGCGAACGGGGTTTATGGGGGCTCGCGAAGAGTCGGCGAATTACGTTCGAATGGCTGTCGGAAGTATGGGTGACCGGCCTCGCGTAAGCCGTGCGCGTGATGACTGTCGCTCGAAGAAGGCGGTGCCATCCTGTGACGGAAGCGTGACCGGAGTCGTACGGAGTGATGCGTGGTGCCGGGGTCCGGCCTTCCCCGGCTGTCGGTGGGCGCCTACCGTGGCGGGCATGTCATCGATTCCCAGGCCCGAAGAAATCCAGGACAATCCGGACAGTTATGTCGGCCTCGATGCGGCGGGGGCCGAGCGGCTCGCCCGGGAGCGCGGCTGGTCCGCGGTGCGGTCACTGCCGCCCGGGGCGATCATCACCATGGAGTACCGGTCGGGGCGGCTCAACTTCGAGGTCACCGGCGGCAGGGTGACGCGCTGCTGGAAGGGCTGAGGCCGACGGCTCAGCCGTTGCCGGGCAGGGGGTGGGTCGAAGGGTTGCCGGTGGCACGCGGGGCGCGGTCCGCGTGCGGTGGGCGGCGGCTGCCGGTCGGCGTGACCGGGGTGCGCTCCGAGCGGCTCGCGTGCGGGCCCGAGGCCAGATGTGCGGGGTGTGCGGGGTGCGCGGGCGCCCGGGACGAACGGGCCGCGGGGGTGGTGTTCTCGCGGACCGTGGCCTCTTCCTCGGCGGTTGCGTGCGGCTTGAGCAGCGCCGGCGAACCGACCCGGGCCGGGGCGGGCGCGGTGCTGGGGCCACGGGCGCGCCTGCGGTCGCGCTGGTCCAGGATCCAGGTCTCGGCACGGGTGATCAGCGGCTCGCACCACGGCAGCGCCAGCAGGACCAGTAGACCCGCGACCCAGCCGAGGATGACGTCGCTCAGCCAGTGCGTGCCCAGATAGACCGTGGTGAGGCCGACGCCGAGGGACATCAGTGCCGAACTCGCGGACAGCCAGCGCCTGGTCCCCGGGGTCGAGGCCAGATAGGCCAGGATGCCCCAGGTCACCACTGCGTTCGCGGTGTGACCGCTGGGAAATATATCCCCGCCCATGCCCATCTCGTTCGAGCCGATGGTGGTCGCGTAATGCGGTCCGAGGCGGCCCATACCGATCTTGGCGGCACCGACCGTGACGTTGAGCAGCAACAGAGCGGCACCGAACGTGAGCAGTGGGCGCAGGGTGTGCTGACGCCAGGCGCGCCAGCCCAGCCAGGCCGAGATCATCACGGCGGTGGGGCCGCGCTGACCGAGCACCACGTAGTAGTCGAGGAACGCGTGGATCTCCGGCCACTGCTGGTAGGGCCGGAAGAACATGACCTGCCAGTCGAGCCGGACCAGCCACGAGGTGATCACGACGGCCCACACGGTGGCGAGATAGAAGGCCAGGGTCGCGAGGAGAAGCGCGATCCTGTGCCGGCTCATCTTCGGCACATCGATGTGGGTCGGCCGTCCCGGTTCACGGTCCAGCCTCGCGAACACCCGGTCCAGACGGGCGAGGTTTCGTTCGGTACGCACCCAATCGACGTTACAGCGAGTGAGCTCGGATCTTCGCCCAATCCACGGCTTTGTAATGACGATGTGATGTGGGATTCCTCTCAGGGGGATGTTTAATTCCCTGGAATCCCTATTCGGCGGCCCGTGTTCCCTTAATTTCCATTGATCATGCGGCAGTCCTGTTTTATGGCTCTTTCGAATTGGTTCACCAGGTCGTTGTCCGGAATTCGCCGGAAGGTCGCTCAGGGCGGACCGGAGCCGTTCAGCCAGAACGCTCCGTAGATCGCGGAAGCCACCGCGACCGCGCCCGTCACCAGCACCGGCCTGAGGGTGCGCGGCCGGGCCAGAGCCCGGGCGAGCGGCAGCAGGAGAGGGAACGCGGGCAGCAACAGGCGTGGTTTCGAGCCGAAGTAGCTCGACGCGCACAGGGCGAGCACGGTGACGACACCCGCGTACACCAGCAACGGCAGCGGCTGGCGTTGCCGTACACAGTTGACGAACAGCCAGATCAGCAGGCCCACACCGACGATCAGCCCGATCCCGGCGAGCGCCGACGGGAAAGACGTGAACTTGTCGGCGACGAAGCGGGCGAAGGCGGCGCCGCCGTCGAAACCGTTGCGCCAGCCCGCCTGGACGTCCAGGTAGCCCAAGGGGCCCTTGCCGGTGCGGTGGCCGACCCACAGGACGTAGCCGGCGGCGCCGAGCGGCGCGATCAGCATGGCGAGGGCGCGTCGCCAGACGGGTGCGCCGTGCGAGCCGGGCGCGCTTCGGTCCCGTACGAACGAGGTACCGGACGAAGTGCCGGACGAGGAGGGGGACGGCGTGCCGGACGACGAACTGAACGAGACGATGGCCGTCACCCACACCGCCGCCACCACCGCGAGTCCCACCGGACGGGTCAGGCCGGCCAGCAGGGCCAGCGTGCCCGCCGTCAGCCAGCGGCCGGTGAGGACCGCGTACAGCGACCAGGCGGCCAGGGCCGTGAACAGTGACTCGCTGTACGCCATCGACTGGACGATCCCGACCGGCAGCACCGCCCACAGCAGTGCCGCACAGACGCCGACCCGGCGGCCGTACACCTGATCCGCGACCGCGAACACACCCCAGGCGGCGGCGAGTGACGCGAGGGCGCTCACCGCGAAGCCCGCGTCGGCGTACGACAGCGGGCTGACGGATGCCAGGAGCCGCTCCAGCCAGGGCAGCAGCGGGAAGAAGGCGAGGTTCGAGTGCACGTCGCCGTTGGGGAGGCGCACCTCGTAGCCGTAGCCGAATTCGGCGACCCGGGTGTACCACAGCGAATCCCAGCGGGCGGTCAGCAGTGTGTACGCGCTCTTGTCCCGCGCCGCGCTCCACAGGGCCAGCACGATCAGGCCCAGCACACGGACGGCCGCGTACCCGAGAAGGGCGGGCGCGGCACGGCGGAGCGTGGGGAGCGGGCGAGGTCCAAGAGCTGTCACCGGTCGATTATCGACGGGCACGGGACGAGGGCGGGCGCGGAGGCGGGCGGCCCGCCGGGGGCGTGGTGTACGACACACGGGTTCCGTGGACACGTGAGAGGTCTGCCACTTTTCGCCGCTGCGAACTCGCGTACGCTGTCGGACCACTCGCTTTTCGCCGCGCTGCCCCGAGGACACCTGTCACCGCTCCTCCTCGGTCGAAGCCGAAGCCCCCGGGGAGTCCCCACCCCGCGGACAGCCGAACGCGAGGGAATCTTGGAGGTACGTACATGTCCGGGACGACCACGGCTGCCGCTGCGCTGCGCCGTCGGGCGGCCGGGGCGAGTGCCAACCGCTGGGTGGTCCTCCTCGTCCTCTGTACGAGCCTGCTGCTCGTCGCGGTCGACGCGACCGTGCTGCACGTGGCGGTGCCCGCCGTCAGCGAGGACCTCCGGCCCGGCGCGATAGAGCTGCTCTGGATCGTCGACATCTATCCACTGGTCTGCGCCTCGCTGCTGATCCTCTTCGGCACGCTGGGCGACCGGGTCGGCCGCAGACGGATCCTGCTCCTCGGGTACGGGCTGTTCGGCGTCGCCTCCGGCCTGGCCGCCCTCGCCGACAGCGCCCCGGTACTGATCCTGGCGCGGGCGCTGCTGGGCGTCGGCGGCGCGATGATCATGCCGGCGACGCTCTCGATCCTGCGCCAGGTCTTTCCCGAACGGCGCGAACGGGCGCTGGCGATCGGTGTCTGGAGCGCGGTGGCCGCGGTGGGCGCGGCGGTCGGTCCGCTGCTGGGCGGCTTCCTGCTGGAGCACTTCTGGTGGGGTTCGGTCTTTCTCGTCAACATCCCCCTGATGCTGGTCAGCCTGCCGATAGGCCGACTGCTGCTGCCCGAGTCGCGCGGCGAGGGGGTCGAGGGTCCATGGGACGTGGTCGGCGCGCTGACGGCGGCGGGTGGGCTGTTCGGCGTCGTGCTGGGCGTGAAGCGGCTGGGCGGCGGGGAGGGCGCGGGAAGTCTTCTGACGGTCGCGCCGCTGGTGGCGGGTGCGGTGCTGCTGGTCGTCTTCGTACGGCGGCAGCGGCGGCGCAAGCATCCGCTGGTTGACCTGGGGATGTTCGCGCGGCCCGCGTTCAGTACGTCCGTCGGGTGCATCGTGCTGGCGATGCTCGCGCTGGTCGGGCTTGAGCTGATCGCGGCGCAGTATCTCCAACTGGTGCTGGACCTCTCGCCGTTGCAGACGGGGCTACGACTGCTGCCGCTGACGGTGGCGGCGATGGCGGCCGGACTCGCCGGCGCGCGGCTGCTGCGGAGGTTCGGGCCGCGGACGATGGTGTGCGCCGGGTTCTGTCTCACCGCGGCGGCGGTCGTGCTGCTGACGACGATGGGCGGCGAGGACAACGCGGGGCTGATGCTGTCCGGGTTCGTGTTGCTGGGCTTCGGCCTGGAGACGACGCTCTTCGGGGCGTACGAGTCGATGCTGAGCGAGGCTCCGGCGGCGCAGGCGGGTGGGGCGGCGGCGATCGGCGAGACGTCGTACCAGCTGGGCGCGGGGATCGGGATCGCGCTCCTGGGAAGCGTGATGAACGCGGCGTACGCGCCGGGGGTGGGGTCGGTGCCAGGGGTTCCGGCGTCGGCGTCGGCTGCGGCGGGGCATTCACTGGGCGAGGCGTACGAGGTTGCCGGGCGGCTCGGGGGGTCACCGGGTGTGGCCCTGCGGGCGGCGGCTCGGGACGCGTTTGTGCACGGGCTGCATGTGACGTTGCTGGTGAGTGCGGGGTTGTTGCTGCTGGGGGCGGTGATGGCGTTGCGGTTGCCGCGGATGATGCAGTGTGGCGGCGCCGCTGAGCCGGTTGCCGTGCCTGGTCCTCGGGAGGTCGCGGGGTCACGTGTGTCGGTGTGACCGTCACGGAATCTCCCACCCACGCACCACCCGTGACGGGCATCTGAAAGGGTGGACGTCTCCCGTGGGGGTGCGGGAGCGTCGGCGGGTGGCGGGTGGCGGGTGGCGGGTGGCGGGTGGCGGGGCGTGGGAGCGTCGGTCGGCACGGGTACGGGTGAGGAGTGGGACGAGGGTGGGTCCTCGCCAGGGCGAGCGGACCGCTGGGCCCGGCTGCCGTCGACGATGCGGGTAGCCGCACCCCCAAGGGAGACGCCCACCTCGTCAGATGACGGTCACCGGCCGGCGGAGTGGGAAGTGCTGTGGCGGGCAGACGCCGACGACGGGTTCGCCCCGCTGGTGACGCGAGCCTGTCGACGGGGTGGGTGAACGTCGGCTGGACGTACGTCGCACTCCGTCGTACCGTCAGCCGCGTCACTAGCGGTGCTAGTTTAACTTGCCGGAGGCTCCCGTGGCCGAGTTCGCGAAGCTGCCCCCTTTCGACCCCGCCGACCCGCTCGGCCTCGACGACCAGCTGGACACGGAGGACCTGGCGATCAGGGACACCGTGCGGACCTGGGCGGCGGACCGTGTGCTGCCGTATGTCGCCGGGTGGTTCGAGGAGGGCGAGCTGCCGGACATCAGAGGGCTCGCCCGTGAGCTGGGCGGCATCGGCGCCCTCGGGATGTCCCTCACGGGGTACGGATGCGCCGGTGCTTCCGCCGTGCAGTACGGTCTCGCCTGCCTGGAACTGGAGGCCGCCGACTCCGGAATCCGCTCCCTCGTCTCCGTACAGGGCTCGCTCGCCATGTACGCCATCCACGCCTTCGGCAGCGAGGAGCAGAAGCAGCACTGGCTGCCGCGCATGGCCTCCGGCGATGTCATCGGCTGCTTCGGGCTGACCGAGCCCGACCACGGCTCCGACCCCGCCGGCATGCGTACGTACGCCAAGCGCGACGGCAGCGGCGGCGACTGGGTGCTCAACGGGCGGAAGATGTGGATCACCAACGGGTCGGTCGCCGGCGTCGCCGTCGTATGGGCGCAGACCGACGACGGGATCCGCGGGTTCGTCGTCCCCACCGACACTCCCGGGTTCTCCGCGCCCGAGATCAAGCACAAGTGGTCCCTGCGCGCCTCCGTCACCAGCGAACTGGTGCTCGACGAGGTGAGGTTGCCCGCAGACGCCGTACTGCCCGACGTCACCGGACTCCGCGGACCCCTCAGCTGTCTCTCCCACGCCCGCTACGGGATCGTCTGGGGCGCCATGGGCGCGGCCAGGTCCTGTTTCGAGGCCGCCGTCGACTACGCGAAGACGCGCGAACAGTTCGGGCGGCCCATCGGCGGGTTCCAGCTCACCCAGGCCAAGCTCGCCGACATGGCGGTCGAGCTGCACAAGGGGATCCTGCTCGCCCACCATCTGGGGCGGCGCATGGACGCCGGCCGCCTGCGTCCCGAGCAGGTCAGCTTCGGCAAGCTCAACAACGTACGAGAGGCCATCGACATCTGTCGTACGGCCCGGACGATCCTCGGCGCCAACGGGATCTCGCTCGAATACCCCGTGATGCGGCACGCGACGAACCTCGAGTCGGTGCTCACGTACGAGGGCACCGTCGAGATGCACCAGCTGGTGCTGGGCAAGGCGCTCACCGGACTTGACGCCTTCCGCTGACCTGAACAACGGACGGCGGGGCCGGTGAGCGGCCTTGCTCAGCTCTGGTTGAAGAAACCGTCCGCCCGGTGCGGCTGGGCCTCCCCGCTGACGATCTCCGTGTCGGCGGGGGTCAGCAGGAACACGCGGTTGGACACCCGCTCGATGGAGCCGCGCAGACCGAAGATGAGGCCTGCGGCGAAGTCGACGACGCGCTTGGCGTCGGCGGCCTCCATGGCGGTGAGGTTCATGATGACCGGTACGCCGTCACGGAAGAGCTCGCCGATGGCGCGGGCGTCCCGGAAACTGTCCGGGGTGACCGTGCCGATCCGGCGGCCCTTCTCCTCGGCGACCTCGCCGGCGACCTTGACCCGGGGGTCCGTGACCCAGGCATCCCCGGGCTGCTCGGTCCCCTCGGAGTAGTCGTCGTCGTAGTAACGCTCGTCATCGTTGTTGTCGTCGACGAGGCCAAGCCAGGCACTCGCCTTGCGTACCGATCCCATGGACGCCTCCTCTCACAGCGGTCTCTCATGCTTTCCGCATCCCTATGGTCATCCATGATGCGGATGGCGCGCCAAGTGAATAGACGCCGCGCGGGGGTTTCGTGACGGTACTGGTGCACAACCATTTCGTCGAGAGGCCCCGCGCCGCAAGGGTCTTGCTGTGTCCGACTGCTGACTGAGAGTGAAATATGATTCTTCGTGGCGTATGGGTGAGCGTTGGGACGTATGGGTGAATGGGCGTCCTGCCCGCTTTCCTGACGGAGACTCAGTCACGGTCGGCAGGTGCCCAGTCGGGCCCGGATCACACCTGACGTCGGGTCAGTCCTTGATCTCCGGCGGGGAGATCCGCGATTTCTCGATCGCCGAGCCCGTCGTGCCCCACTTCCTGAGAATCCTGTCGTACGTCCCGTCGGTGATGAGTTCGTTCACCGCGGCCTGGAAGGCGGGGGCCAGTTTCGTGCCCTTCTTGAAGGCGAAGCCGACGTCGAGGCGGTGGAACTCGTTCAGGAACTTCACACCCTGCTGCTGGGCGACCGCGTAACGCAGGCCGTTGATCGTCGACATCACGATGTCGCTGCGGCCCTGCTGCAGCGAGGACCAGATGGCGCCCTGTTCGCTGTAGGTCTGCACCTTGTACGACTTTTTGCCCGCGTCCGAGCAAACGTGCGCGTTCTCCTCCAGTGTCGCCTCGAAAGTCGTCCCCGCGCCGGTCGCCACGTTCAGGCCGCACAACTGGGCAAGGTCCGTGATCTTCGTCAGCTTGCTGTCCGCACGCGTGGCGAAGCCCTGGCCGTCGTTGATGTAGGTGACGAAGTCGATCGTCTTGCGGCGCTCGTCCGTGACGCCGAAGTTGCTCGCCCCGAAGTCGTACTTGCCGCTGTCCAGCGCGGGCAGGATCGCCTCGAAGCCGGCCGACTCGCGCTTCAGGCCGATGCCGAGCACCTTGGCGACGGCGTCCGCGAAGTCGACGTCCTGGCCGGCGAGCGTCTTGCCGTCCTCCAGGTAGGAGGTGCCGGGCGGGGAGCCGCCGACGCTGATGGCGACGGTGAGCGATTTCGTGCCGGACGGGAGCAGTGCTGCCGCGGTGGGGTCCTTCTCGATGGGGGAGACGACGTCCGCGGTGGGGATCGCGCCGATCTTGACGGCGGCCTGGGCGGTGCCCCCGCCGTTCGCGGTGTCCGGACCCGAGCCGCACGCGGTGAGCAGCAGCGCGGCCGAGGTGATCAGGGTGAAGGGGATGAACAGCCGATTACGGGCGCGCGTGGGCGTGGTCGTGCGCAAGCTGTCGCTCATGCTGTGCGGTCTCCTGGGAGCAGGCAGAGAGAAAGGAGCAGAGAGAAATGAGCAAGGGGAAAGGGAGCGAAAGGAGGTGAAAGGAAATGAGGGTGCTTGAGGGGAGGGGTGTGCGCGGGTGTGAAGGCGCGGGCGAGGCGTGAAGTTCGTGCTGCGTGCGGGAGAACGCGAAAAGGCGCCCGGACGAGCGGGCGCGCAGGGGGTCAGCTCAACAGGAGGAGGACCACACTCGACCGAGGTCGATGTGGGAGCGTTTGACCAGCCACTGCTGTGGATGCATGGGGCAAGTGGAACAGGCATTCGGTGTTGCGTCAACTGACGTGAGACGAACCGCTCACAGTTCGGACAGCCTTGACAGTGAGGGGAAACGTCGCCGTACAGTCGGTGGACGGCCCTGCTGAGGGGCTCGGCCGTATCGCGCGCTCCGTACGCCGCTCTGCTGCCATGTGCGCCGTACCGCGCGTCCCGCGTCACCCGTGTGAAGGCACCACCGTGTTCGACCTATCGCGTCACGGAGCCTTCCCATGTCCTCACACACCCTGGCCAAGTCGGCCCCGGCGGCAGATCCGGAACAACCGCGCGACGACGCGCCGCTTCCGACCGTCGTCCGGCGCCGTCGGCACGGCCAGCGGATCGCAGCCGTTGTCGTCCTCGTTCTGCTCGGGCTCGCCGTCAACTCCGTTGTCCGCAACCGGGCGTTCCAGTGGGACGTCGTCGGTGACTACTTCACCTCGACCGCCGTACTGCGCGGACTGTGGCTCACCCTCTGGCTGACCGCCGTCGTCATGGTGCTCGGCTTCGCGCTGGGCGCCCTGCTCGCCGCCGGCCGGCTCTCCACCAACCCGGTGCTGAGAAGCGTCAGTTGGGGATACGTGTGGCTGTTCCGGTCGATCCCGATCCTGGTGCAGCTGCTGCTCTGGTTCAACATCGGCGCCCTGTACCCGCAGATCCTCGGCGTCCGGACCGTCGATCTGCTCGGCCCGGTCACCGTCGCCGTCATCGGGCTCACCCTGCACGAGGCCGCGTACGCCGCCGAGGTCGTCCGGGGCGGCATCCTCTCCGTCGACCGGGGGCAGATCGAGGCCGCGCAGGCGCTCGGGCTGAGCCGATGGCGGCGCTGGTGGCGGATCGTGCTGCCGCAGGCGATGCGCTCCATCGTGCCGCCCGCCGGGAACATGCTGATCGGCACGCTCAAGGGCACGTCCATCGTCAGCGTCATCGCCGTACAGGACCTGCTCTACTCGGTGCAGCTCGTCTACCACCGCACCTACCAGGTCATCCCGCTGCTGATGGTGGCCACCGTCTGGTACGTCGTCGTCACCTCGGTGCTCAGCGTCGGCCAGTACTACGTGGAGCGCCACTACGCGCGCGGTTCGGAGCGTGCGCGATGAGGCCGGTGCTCGTCATTGTGGGGGCCGGTCCGCGGGGGACCGGTCTCCTGGAGCGGATCGCCGCCAACGCGCCCGAGCTGTACGGGGATTCGGGCCTCGACATCCATCTCGTCGACCCCCATCCGCCGGGCGGCGGCCGGATCTGGCGCCAGGAGCAGTCCCCGCTGCTGTGGATGAACTCGCAGGCCCAGGACGTCACCATGTTCACCGACGAGACGGTGGCCATGGCGGGCCCGGTGCGTCCCGGACCCACGCTGCACGAGTGGGCGGAGATCGACGGCCGGGTCTTCTCGGACCGCCGGAGCCTCGGCGCCTACCTGAACTGGGTGTACGAGGACACGGTGGCCGCTCTGCCGCCCGGCATCCGCGTCCAGCACCACGTCGGGCGCGCCCTGCGGGTCGGCGGGCCGCGCGAGGGGCGCCAGCAGGTGTGGCTGGAGGGGCGCGCCCGGCCGCTGCTCGCCGACCTGGTGGTCCTGACGCTCGGGCACCTCGATGCCGAACTCGACGACGAGCAGAGTGAGTTGGCCGCGTATGCGCAGGCCCAAGGGCTGGTCCATCTGCCGCCCGACTTCACCGCCGACAGCGACCTGTCCGCACTGCGGCCCGGTGAACCCGTCCTCGTGCGGGGATTCGGGCTCGCCTTCGTCGACCTGATGGTCCTGCTGACGGAGGGGCGTGGCGGGCGCTATGAGGAAGACGGCGAGGGGGAGTTGATCTATCGGCCGTCCGGGCGGGAACCCGTGCTGTACGTCGGCTCTCGGCGCGGGGTGCCGTACCACTCGAAGATCGGCTACGACTGGACCGGTGAACGACCGCCCCTGCCACGGTTCTTCGGGCCCGGCGAGGTGGACGCCCTGCTCGCGCGTCCGGACGGCTTCGACTTCCGGCGGGACGTATGGCCGCTGGTGGAGAAGGAGTTGGGGTTCGCGCACTACCACCGGCTGTTCACCGTCCACCCGGAGCGCACCAGCGGTGCCTGGGCGGACTTCGAGGAGAAGTACGCCGCCGCGGACTGGGCGGAGCGGGAGGTGCTGGTCGCCTCCACCGTGCCCGATCCGGCCGACCGGCTCGACCTCGGCGCCCTCGACCGTCCACTGGAGGGGGTGCGGTATCCGTCGTACGAAGCGCTTCAGGAAGGACTGCGAGGGTACATTCGAGACGATCTGACGCGACGTCACAATGCTTCGTACAGCCCGGACCTGGCCGTTTTCCTCGGGCTGCTCTCCGTCTACGGGCAGCTGGTGCGGCTCGGTGACATCGGGTCCTGGTGGCACGGCTTCTTCAGTTATCTCGCCTCCGGGCCGCCCGGACCCCGGCTGCGGCAGATGCTCGCCCTGTCCCGGGCCGGAATCCTCAACTTCCTCGGTGCGGACACGACCGTCACCGCCGAGGACGGGGTGTTCCGGGCGAGCGGTGCCAGTGTGCCCGGTGCCTCGGTGGAGGCTCGCGCGCTCGTCGAGGCGCGGCTGCCGGAACCCACCCTGGAGCGCGCCCGCGACACCCTGTTGCGTGAGCTGTACAACGACGGGACCGGAGTGACCCCCGAGGGGCTGCTCGCCGTGCACCCCGGAGACGGGCGGCTCCTCGACCGGGACGGCCGGCCGCATCCACGCCGCTTCGCGCTCGGGCCGCACACAGAGGCGCGTGGCTCCGGCGCGTTCACCCGGCCGCGCACCGGCGGGCCGGCCTTCCGGCAGAACGACGCGACCGCGCGCGCCGCGCTGACCTTTCTGGGAGCGCTGGACTCTCACGGACGCGATGCCGATCGCGGTGCCGACCACGGTGAAGATCGCGATTCCGAGCGCCGCGACGAGCGCGTCACCGAGCGTGCTGCCGAGCCGGTCGCCGATCACGACACCGCCGCATGAAGCCTCCCTTACGACGCGGGTGCTGTGACGCACCGACGAAAGGTTCATCCTCATGACCTCAACGCACGGCCGGGGGCTGCTGCACCTGGCCGCCGCCGTCGACCAACCCGTGGCCGGCCCACAGGCCCTGTTCGACGCCGACCTGTACGTCGAGTCGGCGCGGCTCGCCGAGAGCGGCGGGCTCGACTTCGTGACGCTCGGCGACTCCTTCGCGCGCCCCGGTCCTGACGCGCTCGGTGTGCTCGCCCGGGTCGCACCCGCCACCGCGCGGATCGGTCTGGTGCCCACCGTGACCACCACACACACCGAGCCCTTCCACGTCCAGGCTGCGGTGGCGACCCTCGACTGGGTCAGCGGCGGCCGGGCCGGCTGGCAGCTGGACGTGTCGGCGACCGAGGCCGAGGCCCGGCTCTTCGGCCGTCGCCGCGCCGTACCCGGCGACGAGTTGTGGCGGGAGGCCGGTGAGGTCGCCGACGTGGCAGCCCGGTTGTGGGACAGCAGGGAGGACGATGCCGAGCTGCGGGACGTGGCCGCCGGCCGCTTCGTCGACCGGGGCAAGCTGCACCACGTCGACTTCGAGGGCGCCACCTTCTCCGTCAAAGGCCCGTCCACCGTGCCGCGGCCACCGCAGGGCCACCCCGTCCGCCTCGTCGACGCCACCGAGGGACAGGCCAGGCAGACCGCGGCCCGGTACGCCGACGTGGTGCTCGTCCGGGCGGTGAGCGCCGCGCAGGCGGGGGCCGTACGTGACGAACTGCGGGTCGCGGCAAAGGACCTGGGGCGTGACCCGGACGAGCTGCGGGTCCTCGCGAGCCTTGTCGTCGACCTCGGCGGCGGCGAGCACGCGGCCGAGCCGGGGCACGGGGGCGGTGGTCCCCGGCCGAGCGTGCACGGCCCGCTGTACCGGGGCGGGCCCGTCGACCTCGCCGAACTGATCACCACCTGGCACACGTCCGGCGTCGTCGACGGTTTCCATCTCGTCCCCGCCGAGCCGCGCCGTGACCTGGAGCGGCTCGTCAACGGAACGGTGGCGCTGCTCCAGCACCGGAGCCTGTTCCGCACCTTCTACCCGGGCCGCACGCTCCGGGAGCACCTGGGGCTGGCCCGGCCGGTCAACCAGTACGCCGGGCCGGTCGTGGCCGCCGGGGGCGCGTCATGACCGTACGGGCGCCGGGGCGTGGGCAGATGCACCTCGCCGCGTGTCTCCCGGGCGTCGGCGGCGCCGCCGTGGGGGCCGGTCCGAGAGCGGGGGCGCCGGTCGACTTCTCCTCCTTCGAGCGGCTCGCCCGGACCGCAGAGCGCGGGCTGCTCGACTTCCTCCTGGTCGCGGAGGGGCCGCTGGGGGAACACCTGGGGGGTGTCCATGGCCCGGACGAGGCCGGGCGGCCCGAACCGGTCACCGTCCTGGAGGCGCTCGCCGCCGTCACCGAGCGGACCGGGCTCGCCGCCACGGCCGACGCGGCCTTCGACGAACCGTACGGACTGGCCCGTAGATTCGCCACGCTGGACCATCTCAGCGGTGGCCGGGCCGCCTGGCACATGGTGACCTCCGCCGACGCCTCCACCGGCGAGAACCTCCGGCGCGGCGGCTGCCTCGACCCGGCCGAGCGGTACCCGCGTGCGGCCGAACTCCTCGACGTGGCACGCGAGTTGTGGGACTCCTGGACACCGGACGGGGTGTCCCGGCACTTCGCCCATCGGGGCCGGCACTTCGACATCGCGGGCGAGTTCGGCGTACCGCGCTCACCGCAGGGGCATCCGGTGGTGATCCAGGCGGGGGACTCGGAGCAGGAGCGGGAGTTCGCCGCTTCGGCCGCCGACGTGGTCCTCGCGCGACACCGGAGCCTGGAAGCCGGGCGCGCCTTCCACGCCGACGTCAAGGGGCGGCTCGCGAGGTACGGGCGGGCGCCGGGAGACCTGAAGATCATGCCCGGGGTGACCGTCGTGCTCGGGGACACCGCCGCCGAGGCGCGGGAGAGGGCGGCCGTGATCGGCCGGCAGCAGGTCTCGCCGCAGCACGCCATCCTCGCCCTGGAGCAGGTCTGGGGCACCGATCTCTCCTCCTACGACCCCGACGGTCCGCTGCCCGACTTCGACCCGGTGCCGGCGTCCGCCCCGGCCCAGGGGCAGCTCAGGACCGCCGATCCGGTGAAGGCGGCCGAACGGTGGCGGGCCCTGTCCCGGGCCGGGGGGCTGTCGATCCGGCAGACCGTCATCGAGGCGAGCGGCCGGGACTCCCTCGTCGGGACACCGCAGTCGGTCGCCGACGTGCTCGACGCGTTCGTACGGGAGGGCGCGGCCGACGGCTTCGTTCTTGTCCCGCACCCCGTCCCGGGCGGTCTGGACGAGTTCGTGGACCGGGTCGTGCCGCTGCTCCAGGAACGTGGCGCGTTCCGTACGCGATATGCGGGGACCACACTGCGCTCGCACCTCGGGCTGGGCGAACCCGTATGGACGGGCTGACTGAGCGCCGCACTTACAAAGATGACATACAGGTTGTGTACGGGCCGCGCGCGGAACGCGTGGCCCGGGGTGCGCCGAAGGCGGCGCACGGTGGGATTCCAGGGAGTGAGCTGGCGTGGATTCTGGCGTGGGTTCGGGAGTGGGTTCATGACGGGGGACGGGTCCGAGGCGTGGCAGGAGCGGCACGAACGGCGCATCGAGACGGCGTCGGCGCCCTACGGGCCCCTCGCGCTCGTCGGTACACACTGGCTCGAAGACTTTCCGGACGGTCGACTTCCGGCCATCACCGGCCGATGGACGGTCGACGGCGACACTGTCGTGCCGGCCGCTGGTGCCGCGGACGGGCTGACGCTCGACGGCGAGCCCTTCACCGGGGAGATCCGGCTGCCCGCCGACCAGGGGCCGGCGGGCGAGGCCCGGGTCGGTCTGGGCGAGCGACGCCTGGTCGTACTGGTGCGCGAGGGCAGCTGGGGTGTGCGCGACTTCGACCCCGATGCGGAGACGCGCACCGCTTTCAAGGGCATCGAGGCGACTTCGTACGACCCGCGCTGGTCGGTGTCCGGCCGGTTCACGCCGTACGACGGGCGGCGCACCGTGCGGGTGGCGAACGCGGACGGGCGGGAGCGCGGGCTCGGGCTCGGCGGTGAACTGACGTTCTCGCTCGACGGGCAGGAGCAGACGCTGCGCGTGACCGTCGATGAGGACGGCACACTGTGGGCCGTCTTCGCCGACTCCACCAGCGGTGACGGCAGTTACCGCTTCCGCTTCCTGCGCCCGGTGGCCCCGGACGTCGAGGGGCGCACAACGGTGGACTTCAACCGGTCCCTGCTCCCACCGGGTGCGTTCGCCGACCACTTCGTCTGCCCCTTTCCCCAGCCGGGCAATACGCTGGGCGTCGCAATAGCCGCAGGAGAGCGCAACCTTCGCTAGAACACCATGGTTCTTGATCAACTCCTGTGGGCTGTGCGGGGGTTGAACAACGTGAGGCCGAAAGGCGCCCTTGCGTCGACCGGTTGAACGGTCGAATACTCCCACCCAGCGCTTGTCAGGGTCACAGCATGTTCGGAATCCGGACGGAACAAGCCCTGACTGCGCCTCACGGGCCCCGACCCCACGCGGGCCCCCGACTTCCCATGTGGAGGAACGACAAGTGAGGATCAAGCGCACCACCCCCCGCAGTGGCATCACGAGACGGACCCGGCTGATCGCTGTCAGCACCGGACTCGTGGCCGCGGCCGCCGTCGCGATCCCCAATGCGACCGCCGCCGACGTCACCACCTTCAGCACCGCCCAGCTCTCCAAGGCGAGCAGCTCGGTTCTCAAGGCCGACATCCCAGGTACCGCCTGGGCCGTCGACGCCAAGACGAACCGCGTTGTCGTCACCGTCGACAGCACGGTCTCCAAGGCGGAGATCGCGAAGATCAAGCGGCAGGCGGGCACCACCGCCGACGCCCTCACCATCAAGAAGACCCCGGGCAAGTTCAGCAAACTGATCTCCGGCGGCGACGCAATCTATGCGAGTAGCTGGCGCTGCTCCCTGGGCTTCAACGTCCGCAGCGGTTCCACCTACTACTTCCTGACCGCCGGTCACTGCACCGACGGCGCGGGCAACTGGTGGTCCAACTCCGGTCGTACGACACTGCTCGGCGCGACCTCGGGCTCCAGCTTCCCGACGAACGACTACGGCCTCGTCAAGTACGCGAGCAGCTACCCCGTCAGCTCGATCTCGGGCACCGTCGGCAGCGTCGACATCACCAGCGCCGCCACCCCGTCGGTGAACACCACGGTCTACCGCCGCGGCTCCACCACCGGCACGCACAGCGGCCGGGTCACCGCGTTGAACGCGACCGTCAACTACGGCGGCGGCGATGTCGTCTACGGCATGATCCAGACCACGGTCTGCGCCGAGCCCGGCGACTCCGGCGGCCCGCTCTACTCCAACAGTGGCATCGCCTACGGTCTGACCTCGGGCGGCAGTGGCAACTGCTCCTCCGGTGGTACGACCTTCTTCCAGCCCGTCACGGAGGCCCTGAGCGCCTACGGCGTCAGCGTCTTCTAGGGCCTGCCCCACGGCATCATCGTTCTTCGCATGGCCTGACCTGCAGCCGGCAGCAGCAGGAGAGCCCCCGTACGCGAGTCGCGTGCGGGGGCTCGCCCTTGTCCGCCCGGCGGAGTTACCTTCGGAGTACAGGAAGAAGTACGGGAAGCATCGGCGGAACGAGAAGTACCCGCAGTGCGGGCAGGCCCGCCGTACGGGAAGTCTCCCCTGCACACGCCCACTTCGGACCCTGGGGGGCCGGCATGGTCGAGGAGCTGGTGACGGCGGGAGTCGCTGTCGCGTCCGCCGGAGTGCTGTACGTGGCGGCTGCGGCGCGCGTCGTCAAACAGTACGAGCGGGGTGTGGTGTTCCGGCTCGGGCGGCTGTCGTCGAATGTGCGCGGGCCGGGGTTCACCGTGATCGTGCCTTTCGTCGACAGGATCCGCAAAGTCAATATGCAGATCGTGACGATGCCCGTGCCCGCGCAGGAGGGCATCACGCGGGACAACGTCACGGTCCGGGTGGACGCGGTCGTCTACTTCAAGGTCGTCGACGCGGCCGAGGCGGTCGTCCAGGTCGAGGACTACCGGTTCGCGGTCTCGCAGATGGCGCAGACCTCGCTGCGCTCGATCATCGGCAAGAGCGACCTGGACGATCTGCTGTCCAACCGCGAAAAGCTCAACCAGGGGCTGGAGTTGATGATCGACAGCCCGGCGATGGGCTGGGGCGTGCAGATCGACCGGGTCGAGATCAAGGACGTGTCCCTGCCGGAGACCATGAAGCGCTCGATGGCCCGGCAGGCCGAGGCCGACCGTGAACGCCGGGCGCGGGTCATCAACGCGGACGCCGAGCTGCAGGCCTCGAAGAAGCTCGCGGAGGCCGCCGGTGTGATGTCCGAGCAGCCCGCCGCACTCCAACTCCGGCTGCTCCAGACAGTGGTGGCGGTCGCGGCCGAGAAGAACTCGACACTCGTCCTGCCCTTCCCGGTGGAACTGCTCCGCTTCCTGGAACGGGCACAGCAGCCCGCCGGGCCGTCGGCCGCACCAGCGGCGGGGCAGGTGGCCGCGGCCTCGGCGGCGCAGTCGGCCGCGTCCTTGGTCGCGCCCTCGGCAGGGCCGACGCAGGTGGCGCGGGCGTCGCAGGACGGGGTACAGCCGGAGATCGCCGAGCGATCGGAGCACTCCGAGCGATCGGAGCAATCGGTGCGGGAGCAACTGCCGTCTGCCGAGTCCCTGTTGGAACTGAACCCCGAGAGGGCGAATTCAAGACAGGACTAGACCTTACGGTCCGCCCACTCGTTACTCACGCGTAGTGTTTGCAGTGCGAATACTTGTGAAGCAATCGTGAGATGACCGTGGACAGTCAAGGTGGGTCTGCGGATGGGGGCGCGCGCTCGTTTGTCTACGCGCGTCCTGAAGTCGACCTTGTGTGCTCCCCGAACGCCTCGGAATAGTGGGTGGTGTTCGACCGGCAAGGGAGGTCCCCACAACCTCTCTGCCGTACCCCCCCCACAGGAGGACGCAAGTTGAAGCACCGACGCATATCCAGGCGCCGTGCCACCGTGGTAGGTGCGGGCATCACCGCACTCGTCGCCGCCGGAGTGACCTTCCAGAGTGCGAACGCGAGTGAGGTCGGCAAGACCCCCGAACCCAGGGTCCTTTCAGTGCCGGCGGCCGGAAAGGTCGCCTCTACGCTCGGCAAGGACCTCGGCACCGACGTCGCGGGAACGTACTACGACGCGAAGACGAAGAACCTCGTCGTCAACGTGCTCGACGAAGCGGCGGCCCGGACGGTCGAGTCGGCCGGCGCCAGAGCGCGGCTCGTCGAGAACTCGGTCGCCGAACTCGACAGCGCCCGTACGACCCTGAAGCGGGACGCGACCATCCCCGGCACCTCGTGGGCGGTCGACCCGACGGCCAACAAGGTCGTCGTCACCGCCGACCGCACGGTGTCAGCGGCCGAGTGGGCCAGGCTCACCAAGGTCGTCGACGGACTCGGTGGCACGGCCGAACTCCAGCGTACGAAGGGGGAGTTCAGGACCTTCATCGCCGGCGGCGACGCGATCACCGGTGGCGGTGGCCGCTGCTCCCTCGGCTTCAACGTGGTCAAGGGCGGCGAGCCGTACTTCCTGACCGCCGGGCACTGCACCGAGGCGATCTCGACATGGTCCGACTCGTCCGGTGTGATCGGCCAGAACGAGTCGTCCAGCTTCCCCGGCAACGACTACGGCCTGGTCAAGTACACGGCCGACGTCGCCCACCCGAGCCAGGTCAACCTCTACAACGGCAGCTCCCAGCGGATCACCGGCGCAGCCTCGGCCACCGTCGGCCAGTCGGTGACCCGCAGCGGCTCCACGACCCAGGTGCACTCCGGCACGGTCACCGGTCTGAACGCGACCGTGAACTACGGCAACGGCGACATCGTCAACGGGCTCATCCAGACCGACGTCTGTGCCGAGCCCGGCGACAGCGGCGGCTCGCTCTTCTCGGGCAGCAGTGCGATCGGCCTCACCTCCGGTGGCAGCGGTGACTGCAGCGCGGGCGGGGAGACCTTCTTCCAGCCGGTCACGGAGGCGCTGTCGGCCACCGGTACACAGATCGGCTGAGGCCTCTTCCGGCACGCACCATCCCTCTCCCGGACTCCGATCGGTCCGGGACGGTCCCGCCCCTGGTTCCCGGGGGCGGGATTTCGTCGTTCGCGAGGCCTCTGGCGGCCGGTCGCGTGTGCCTGGTCACGGCAAGTGATGGTCGCCCGGCGCTCGCCGCCCCGGTCCCGCACGGGCGGTATCGGCCTCCCCGCGTGTCCTGGGTGGCAGCCCTTCCCGAATCGCATAAATGTTCGATGCTGGTCTAGGGTGGTGCCATCACTCCGGAGTGGCCGGAGTGGCAGCGTGGAGATAGGGGGCAGCCAGTGGCGAGGTGGTCCAGATGCGCGGTTTTACGCATCTGCACGCCGTCTCCGGGTTCTCCCTGCGGTACGGCGCCTCGCACCCCGAGCAGCTTGCGGAGCGGGCCGTCGAGCGGGGGATGGACGCGGTCGCCCTGACTGACCGGGACACCCTCGGTGGGGCCGTCCGTTTCGCCAAGGCCGCAGGCCGGGCCGGTGTCCGACCCCTGTTCGGAGTGGATCTCGCGGTGGAGGCGCCTCCCGAAACGGCCGGACGTACGGAGCGGCGACGCACACCGGCCCGCGGTGGCGCCTTCGTCGACGAGTCGGCCCAGCGCGTGGTTTTCCTTGCCCGGGACGGGGCCCGCGGCTGGTCCGAGCTGTGCCGGCTGGTGAGTGCCGCGCACGTGGACACCACAGGAGACCGGCGCCCCCTGCTGCCCTGGGACGCCCTCGGCGGGGAACACCTCACGGTGCTGCTCGGCCCCGGCTCGGACGTCGGCCGCGCCCTGGCGACGGGGCGGCCGGACCGTGCCGCCCAGCTGCTCGCACCCTGGCGGGAGCGGTACGAGGGCGCGGCGCTGCGCATCGAGGTCGTCTGTCACGGCCGCGGTGGCACCGGTTCCGGTTCGCTGCGGCTCGCGGCCCGCGCTCTCGGCTTCGCCGCCGATCAGCGGATCACTCCCGTCCTGAGCAACGCCGTACGTTATGCCGACCCCGGCCAGGGCCCGGTCGCGGACGTTCTGGACTCCGCGCGCCGTCTGGTGCCGATCGATCCACGCGGCGAGCGGGACTGCGGCGAGCGGTGGCTCAAGCCCGCGGCGGACATGGCCCGTATCGCCGAACAGGTGGCCGAGGCCGCCGGGTACGGCGGGAACACCGCCCGGCGACTGCTCGAGGTCACCGAGGAGACCGCCGCCGCGTGCCGTGTCGATCCCGAGGACGATCTCGGGCTCGGACGCGTGCATTTTCCCGAGCCGGAACTCGTCGGCGTCCACCGGAGCACCCCTGAGCAGGTGCTGCGTTCGAAGTGCGCCGCCGCGATGCTGCTGCACCGCTACGACCGTGACCGCCACCGCTGGGAGCGCCTCGATGACGAACTGCGCCTGATCGAGAGACTGGGATACGCCTCGTACTTCCTCACCGTTGCCCAGGTCGTCGCCGACACCCGTGAACTCGGAATCCGGGTGGCCGCGCGCGGCTCCGGCGCGGGTTCCCTGGTCAACCATCTCCTCGGGATCGCCACCGCCGATCCGGTCGAGCACGGTCTGCTCATGGAACGCTTCCTGTCCGACCGGCGCACGGAACTGCCCGACATCGACATCGACGTCGAGTCCGCCCGCCGACTGGACGTCTACCGGGCGGTCATCGACCGCTTCGGTACGGAGCAAGTGGCCACCGTGTCCATGCCGGAGACCTATCGCGTACGGCACGCCGTACGCGATGTCGGTCTTGCCCTCGGTCTGGATCCGGCCGAGGTGGACCGGCTTGCAAAATCGTTTCCTCACATCAGGGCCCGAGACGCCCGAGCCGCCCTGCGGGAGTTGCCGGAACTGCGCGGTATCGACCCGGAGGCGTACGGCCCGCACATGTGGGACCTGGTCGAGGCCCTGGACGCGCTCCCGCGCGGCATCGCCATGCACCCGTGCGGTGTCCTGCTCTCCGACGCGACGCTGCTGCGCCGCACCCCGGTCGTGCCGACCAGCGGCGAGGGCTTCCCCATGTCCCAGTTCGACAAGGAGGACGTGGAGGACCTCGGGCTGCTCAAGCTCGACGTGCTCGGCGTACGCATGCAGTCCGCCATGGCGCACGCCGTCACCGAGATCGAGCGGACCACCGGGCACCGCGTCGACCTGGACGACGCCGCCCAGGTTCCGCCGGACGACCCGAAGACGTTCCAGCTGATCAAGTCCTCGCAGACGCTTGGCTGTTTCCAGACCGAGTCACCCGGTCAGCGCGACCTCATCGCCCGGTTGCAGCCCGAAACCTTCCATGACCTCGTCGTCGACATCTCGCTCTTCAGGCCAGGACCTGTCGCGGCCAACATGGTCGATCCGTTCATCAAGGCCAGACACGGGCGCCAGGCACCCCGCTGTCCGCACCCCGACCTGGAGCCCGCGCTGCGGGAGACGTACGGCGTGGTGGTCTTCCATGAGCAGATCATCCAGATTCTGTCGGTCATGACCGGCTGCACCCTGGCCTTCGGTGACTACACGCGGCGGGCGCTGTCGGACGCCGACCGGGTCGGACGAGTACGGGCATGGTTCGCGCAGGAGGCTCGCGGGCGGGGGTACGAGGAGGAGGTCGTCGAGCGGACCTGGGAGATCGTCGAGGCGTTCGGGGCGTACGGCTTCTGCAAGGCGCACGCGGTGGCCTTCGCGGTGCCCTCGTACCAGTCGGCGTGGCTGAAGGCTCATCATCCGGCCGCCTTCTACGCGGGGCTTCTCACGCACGACCCGGGGATGTATCCGAAGCGGCTGCTGCTCGCGGATGCCCGTCGGCGGGGCGTACCGATCCTGCCGCTCGATGTGAACGCGTCGGATGTCGCCTATCGAATCGAACTGGTGTCTGGTTCGGAGGGTGGTCGGTCCGTCTGCGGGGTCCGGCTCGCTCTTTGCGACGTGCGTGGGATGAGTGAGAGCGAGGCGGCGCGAATCGTCGCAGGGCGCCCCTACAGCTCGCTCCAGGACTTCGCTTCCAGGGCCCGGCCGTCCCGGCCCATCGCCGAACGCCTCGCCCAGGTGGGCGCGTTGGACGCCTTCGGCCGCAACCGCCGCGACCTGCTGTTGCATCTCGCTGAGCTGCATCACAGCCAACGGGGCTCTGCGCAAGGCCAGTTGACGTTGGGGGAGGCCGACGCGGCCCACCGTACGGTCGCCCCCGCCGGTCTGCCCGACCTGGACGACGCCGAGCGGCTCGGAGCCGAGCTCGGGGTGCTCGGCATGGACACCTCGCGTCATCTCATGGGCGATCACCGCGAGTTGCTGGGAGAGCTCGGGGCCATTCCCGCGAAGCGGCTGAAGGACCTGCCGCACGGACAGGTGGTGCTGGTCGCCGGTGCGAAAGGGGCCGTACAGACCCCGCCGATCCGCTCCGGCAAGCGGGTCATCTTCACGACACTCGACGACACGACCGGCCTGGTGGACTGCGCGTTCTTCGAGGACAGCCATGACACCAGCGCGCACACCGTCTTCCACTCCTGGCTGCTGCTCGTGCGCGGAGTGGTGCAGCGCCGTGGCGGAGGCAGCGGAAAGGCGCTGTCGGTGACCGGCTTCGCCGCCTGGGACCTCACCGAACTGGCCCAACTGCGCCGCGAAGGCGGCCTGTCGGCGGTCACGGAACGACTCACCCAGGCCGATGCACCATCGGGCGGAGCCGCGGACAGCCGCAGTCTCCGGCTGGAGACCGGCTACGCGCTGCATCCCTGGGCGGATCTGCAGCCGCCCGGCGAATCCGTCAAACAGAACCGCAAGCTGTGGCACCAGAGCCCCGGGAGCGCAGGATGAACATCCTCTACATCCACTTCCACGACCTGCGGGACGAGCAGCTCTACAGCCGTCTGCTCGCCCTGCTGGCCGAGTACACCCCGCTGGTGCAGGCCCTGCCGCCGGATGCCGCACTGGCCGACGTCTCCGGCAGCCTGCGCTACTTCGGCACGGACGCCACGGCACTCGCCGAGCGCATCCGAGCGCGCACCGGCGGGCTGTACGGGCTCCGCTCGACGGTCGGTGTCGCCGCGAACCCGCTTCTTGCCCGTATGGTCGCGGCCGACGGCCCGCCCTCGACGGTCCGCACCCTGCCCGACGACATCGACACGGTCACCGCCTTCCTCGCGAAGAAACCCACCGGCGCCCTGCAAGGCGTGGGACCGGCGACCGCCCGCACCCTGTCCTCGTACGGCCTGGACAGCGTCGGCAGGATCGCGGCCGCACCACTCGGCACACTGCAGCGCATCCTGGGCGTCACCGCCGGCCGCAACCTTCACGACGCGGCCCACGGCCTCGACCCGACACCAGTGATCCCTTCGGCCCCGCCCCGCTCGATGAGCGTCGAACACCGCTTTGCTCAGGACGAGTTGGACCGGGACCGGCAGCGCGCCGCCCTGCTCGCGCTCACCGACCGCCTCGGCCTACAGTTGCGTGGCGAATCCCAGGTGGCCTGCGCCCTCACTCTCACCGTCCGCTACGCGGACCGCTCGACGACGACGCGCACCCGCAAGCTACCCGAACCCACCGCTCACACACGCTCCCTGACGGCACTCGCCTACGACCTCCATGACCGACTCGCTCTTCAACGCGCCCGTGTCCGCACTGTCTCCCTGCGGGCGGAGAACCTGATCGCCGCCGAACAAGCTCCCCGCCAACTGCTCTTCGAGCCGACCGACGAGAAATCCCGCCGCATCGAGGCCGCCGCCGATCGCGCCCGGGACCGGTTCGGTGCGGAGGCGGTGCAGCCGGCAGGAGCGGCGACGTTCCATGTCGCATGATCAGACCTCTCCCGGGAGTGGTATCGCCCTCAGGGCGGTCGGCCTGATCGGGCTCTACCGACACCACCACGGTTTGAGGGCGGGCGGGCTCCAGGGGTGTGTCGTCCTCACCTTGGAGTGAGCACGACCCTCTCGTACGCCTGTGACCAGTGTGCGGCAGGCCGATTCAGGCGGTACGGCGGCGACGCCGGCGCGTACGGGGTGGCAGTGGTCGGGATGGCTGGGGTCCGTCGTCACAGCGATGATCTCGTCGAGGCGGGCGCGCACTGCCGTGAGGTCGTTGATCTGGCGGTCGATGCGGGCCCGTTCGGTGACGAGGTTGTCGGTGAACCCATGGGGCGCATCGCCCTCGTTCATGCACCGCGGCAGGACCTCGCGGACGAGTCTGCTGGAGAGGCCGGCAGCATACAACTGCTGGATCATCCTTACCCGCTCGACCGCGCCGTCCGGGTACTGCCGCTGCCCCCCGCCGGTACGCGTGGCACCGAGCAGCCGCTGCTCCTCGTAGTAACGCAGGGCCCGGACGCTCACTCCGGCCCGTTCGGCGACCTCCCCGATCCGCATGACTGCTCCCTTGCTGTTTGCGCTGCTGTTTCGCGTCCCAACAGGAGTTACATCTGACGTCAGCGTGATGTTTCAGCCTAGCCGATGTCGACATCCTGCGCCGGGAGGGGCGGGGTCAGTGGCTCGGCAGGAGGGTGCGCAGACGGGCGGCGTGCTCGTCGATCGACTGGGGACCGTTGCTGGTGAGCAGGCGGACACCTTCCTCCCAGATGACCTTGATGGCGGTCGGGTTGGTGGTCGTCTCCACCTTGTAGCCAGCGCTCCTGAGGGCTTCGTCGATGAAGTAGCCCATCCGTACCTTCTTGCCGGGGATCTTGAGGTAGCCGTTGCTGAGGACGAAGAGTTCGGCGGACTTGGCGACCGTGGTCACCCGCACACCGTTGAAGGCGTGGTCGAGGTCGGTGACGACGGTGCCGTCAGCACCCACCCGGTACTTGGCCGAGGCCATGGCGATGGGGGCGTGGCAGATCAGCGAGATCAGCACCTGGTTCTCGCGCAGGGTGTGCAGGAGTTCGCCGAGCCAGGGGTTGTCGACGAAGTCGACCATGGGAGCGTGGCCGCCCGGCATGTGCACGAAGTCGAACGCGCCCAGGTCGAAGGCGTCCTCGGGGTCACGGTGTCTGTGCACGAGCTGCTCGATGGACTGGTAGGTGTGCTCCGGCAGGTCCTGCATCGACTTGATCAGGTCGTCCCGCAGCACCACGACCTCTTTGTCACTGCCCGGCAGCGCCTCGGAGACGGGCAGGCGGCCCAGGTAGCGGCGGGCGAGGGCGAGTTCGCTGTCCCGGCGGGCGACGAGTCCTGGCCGTTTGGCACGGAAGGTGTCGACGTCGAAGCGGAACGCCTGCGCAGCGGTGGCCGTGATGTTCGCGGAGCTGAACTTGTCCGCGGCGTGCATCGGCAGGGCCAGGCCGTTGATCTCCAGTTGCGGGACGAGTCCGCCGGGGGTGGCGAAGGTGAACTCGTACTCGTCACCGAATTCCTTGAGGATCTGCGCCAGCTCGACCAGATAGAACCCGGTGGAGACGCCGGGGTGGTCTGCCGGTGCGGTGAGCGGCAGAACAGCAGCCGACGGGACGACGATCAGTGCCTTGGGCTTGGACGAGGAGGTGGGGGTGTTCATGGCGGGCCTTCTTTCATGCTGCGAGCTGGGGGAATGGAGGGCGCGCTTATCGGTCACGGACCGTCGCGCCGTGGTGGGCGATCCTTGGATGTCAGGCGGCGGTCGCGGCCGGTGTGTAGACCACGGCGGGGTCCAGAGTCAGGTTGGCCTTGGCCCGCGCGGTCAGCGCGTCGGCGATGACCTCGGACTGCTTGGCCTCGACCCCGTCGAGTGCGGCCCTGACGACGTCGGCCGGATCGTTCTTCTCGAATGGCTGTCCCTTGGCCATGTCGGTGTCGGTGGGTCCCATGTACAAGCCGGTGACCAGGGTGTTCTGTGCGGAGAGTTCCAGGCGGACGCTGTTGGTCAGGCTCCACGCGGCGGCCTTGGCCGCGCTGTAGGCACCCCAGTGTTCGGAGGGGGTCCAGGATGCGACCGACAGGACGTTGACGATCGCCCCGCCGCCACCCGCCTTCAGGATCGGGGCGAAGGCTCGGATCATGCGCAACGGACCGTAGTAGGCGGTGTCCATCTCCAGCTCGATCTGGTCCAGGTCACCGTTGACCAGGCCATTGATGGTGATGATGCCGGCGTTGTTGACCAGTAGCGTCACGTCCGAGGCGGCTTCCGCCACGGCGGCGACGGAGGCCGGGTCGGTGATGTCGAGCGCCAGCACCTCCGCTCCCGGCAGATCAACGCGCTCGGGGTTGCGCGCGGTGGCGTACACCTTGGACGCTCCCCGCTCCAGCAGTTGGGTGGCGAAGTGGCGGCCGAGGCCGCGGCTCGCACCGGTGACAAGGGCGACGGAGTTGGCGATGCGCATGGGGGGTGGTCCTTCACGTAGGAATGCGTCGGGAACGCCCTGGTGGGGACCGACAGCAGCTACGCTAGAACCTCACGCTAACGTCAGGTGCAAGTCCTTTCGGGGTGAGACCTCCGTGAGGAGACAGACGCCGCTGACTCACGGTGATCCCCGCGCCGACGCCCTGGTGCCGGCCGACAGTTCCCACCGCCGGCTCTCCCTCGACCCGGGCGACGCCCGTGCCCGCGCCGCCGAATCCGCCGCGGACCGTGCCCTGCGGCGCTTCGGCCCGGAGGCCGTACGTCCGCCGCGCCGGCCGCGGTTCCACGGGCGTCCTGACCGTCCCTCCCGGAAACGGACGTCGGCTCAGGACGGGCGTACCAGGCCGACGTCGTACGCGAAGATCACCGCCTGTACCCGGTCCCTGGCGCCGATCTTCGCGAGGATTCGGCTGACGTGGGACTTCACGGTGGACTCGGCGAGGTGGAGGATCTCGGCGATCTCCGTGTTGTTCGATCCGCCCGCCATGGCCGTCAGGACCTCGCGTTCGCGTTCGGTGAGGTCGGCGAGCCGGCGTTCGTGTTCGGGGGCGGGGGCGGACCGTCGGCTGGTGAAGGTGTCGATGAGCTTGCGGGTGACACCGGGTGAGATGACGGCGTCCCCGGCGGCCACCGCGCGGATACCGACGACGAGTTCCTCGGGCCGCGCGTCCTTGAGGAAGAAGCCGCTGGCCCCGGCGCACAGCGCTTCGTACGCGTACTCGTCGAGATCGAAGGTGGTCAGCACCAGGACACGGGAGCGACCGCCCGACCCGACGATGCGCCGGGTGGCCTCGATGCCGTCCATGCCGGGCATGCGTACGTCCATCAGGACGACGTCGGGGCGCAGTTCGGCGGTCTTGCGGACCGCTTCGCTGCCGTTGGCGGCCTCGTCGACGACGGTCATGTCGGGTTCCGCCTCCAGCAGCATGCGGAAGCCGAGACGTTGCAGGGTCTGGTCGTCGACGATCAGGACGGTGGTCATGCCGGAAGCCTCTCCGTGGTGTGGGCGGGGCCGGAAGGAGGGTCGGTGAAGAGGAGGGCGTGGACACTCCAGCCGCCGTGGTCGTTGGGGCCCGCGGTGACGCTGCCCCGGTAGAGGGCGGCGCGTTGCCGCATGCCGACCAGCCCCTGGCCGCTGCCGGACTTCGGGAGGGCCGCCTTCGCGGGGTGAGACGGGCCGGTGTCCTCGACGCCGACGCGGACCGCGTCGGAGCCGACGGTGATGGAGACGGTGACAGTGGTTTCGCGGGTGGTGTGCCTGAGCGTGTTGGTGAGGGCTTCCTGCACGATGCGGTAGACGGCGAGCTGCACTCCCTGGCTGAGTCCGGTCAGCTCTCCGGCGGTGTGCAGGGTGGCGGTCGGGCCGGCGGCCCGGACCCGTTCCAGCAGGGCTTTCAGATCGGCCAGCCCCGGCTGAGGGGCGAGCGGGGCCTCGGACCGGGTGCCCTGCTCGTCGCCGATGACCGTGAGCAGACGGCGCAGCTCACCCAGCGCGTCCCGGCCGCTGTCGCCGATGATGCGGAGCGTCTCCGCGCCGCGTTCCGGTTTGGTCCGGGAGAGGGAGGCGGCGCCGTCGGAGAGGCCGACGATGACCGCGAGGGTGTGGCCGAGGATGTCGTGCATCTCCCGGGAGACACGGGCCCGCTCCTGGGCGGCCGAGAGACGGGCCTGCTGGGCGCGGTCCTTCTCCAGGGCGGCGATGACGGTGTTCACCAGCCGCCCGGCCAGGCCCAGAAAGGCGAACGCCGTCACGACCAGCAGCGTCAGCATCAGCACCACCCAGGGGCGGGTGGCATGAGCCACCTGGCCCGAGTCCCAGAAGACGGTGCCCGCCACGGTGATCTGCGCCAGGGTGACGGCCGTGGCCACCCCCGCCCGACGGGGGGTGGCGAAGCGGCCCATGTTGAACAGGGCCACGACCCACGCCGAGTTCGCTCCGGTCAGGATCCCCAGGAAGGCGACGGGCATCGAGACGACCGTGATGACGGCCCACACCAGAGTGGGCCGCTGCTGCCGCCACAGCAGCGGGACGGTGAGCCCCAGCGTCAGCGCCACCTTCACCGGGATGTCGGGGCCGAAGTCAGGGTCGAACACCTCGGACGCGCCGAGCAGGGTGCAGAAGGCGGGCACCGCCCAGCGCCGGATGCGGGGGTGCGCCCGGTCGGCCAGCCGCCATCCCGCCAGCCGGGTGATGATCGAGACGATCGCCCGCTGCTCGGGGTCGGGGTCGTCCGACAGCGGCCGGGGAAGCCGGATGACGTCGTACGGCTCCGGCTGCGCGGCTGTCTTCGATGCGGTCACTCTGTACGCCCTTCGCGGTGCGGGCGGGCCCGTCCGCCGACCTCGGGGGAGTGGACCGGCGGACGGGGACTCGGGGCACGGCCGGGCACGGCCGGCCGGGTCCCGAACGCCCAGATGGGGATCGTACGGCCGTGCGGTGGGTGCTTTCCTGTCAGCGCTTCTGCGTCAGCCTCTCCTCGGCCTCGCCGGCCTCCTCGTCCACGGGGCCGTCCGGAGCGGGCGTTCGGCGTGCCTCCAGCGTCTGGCGCAACTTCTCGCCCTCGACGTCCACGTCGGGCATGATCCGGTCGAGCCACCCCGGCAGGGCCCAGGCGCGGCGGCCGAGCAGGGTCATCACCGCCGGGACGATGGTCATGCGGACGACGAAGGCGTCGAAGAGGACGGCTGAGGCGAGTCCCAGGCCGATCGACTTCACCAGTGCGGTGTCGTCCAGCAGGAACCCGGCGAAGACGGAGATCATGATGATCGCCGCGGCGGTGACCACCCGGCCGCCGTGCTTGAAGCCCGCCACGATCGCGTCGGTGGGCTCGGCGCCGTGGACGTACTCCTCCCGCATCCGGGTGACGAGGAAGACCTCGTAGTCCATGGCGAGACCGAAGACGACACCGATCAGCAGGATGGGCAGCACGCTGACGATCGGCTGGGTCTGGTCGACGCCGAAGAGGTCCTTCAGCCAGCCCCACTGGAAGACCGCGACCAGGACACCGAGGGTGGCCACCACACTGAGCAGGAAGCCGAGGGCTGCCTTGAGCGGGACCAGGACCGAACGGAACACCAGCAGGAGCAGGATCAGCGCCAGTCCGACCACGATGGCCAGATAGGGCAGCATGGCCTGGCCCAGCTTGGTGGAGACGTCGATGTTGACGGCCGTGGTGCCGGTGACCATCAGATCGGCGCCGGTGTCCTTGTGCAGAGCGGCACTGTGGTCGCGGATGTCGGCGACCAGGTCCTTGGTGGCCTCACTGGTCGGGGAACTCCTGGGGATCACACCGATCAGCGCCACGTCACCGGACTCGTTGAAGACGGCAGTACGGGCGGCGGCGACGTCGGGCAGCTTGCTGATCGTGTCGTACGCGTCCCGCGCCGCCGCCTCGGGTCCGGCACCGGTGCTGTTCCGGGCGTCGACGACCACGGTCAGCGGGCCGTTGAAGCCGGGCCCGAAGCCCTTGCTCAGGGTGTCGTAGGCGACGCGCTGGGTGGAGCCGGGGGAGGCCATGCTGTCGTCGGGCAGGGTCAGGCGCAGCGACATCGCCGGAATGGCCAGCAGCCCGAGGCCCAGCACCGAGACGACGAGCATCTTGACCGGGTTGCGGGTGACGAACCGGCCCCAGCGCACGCCCATCGCCTCGCGCTCGCCGCGCTCCTCGGCGCGATGACGCTCGCTGGTGAGCTTCCCCTTCATGATCCGCATCCCGGCGAAGCCCAGTACGGCGGGCAGCAGGGTCAGCGCGATGACGACGGCCACGGCGACCGCGAAGGCGGCGGCCAGACCCATCGTGGTGAGCATCTTGATGCCGATGACGCTGAGCCCGGCCAGCGCGATGACGACGGTCAGACCGGCGAAGACGACAGCCGACCCGGCGGTGCCCAGGGCCCGTCCGGCGGCCTCCTCCGGCTCGTGCCCGTCCCGGATCTCGCTGCGGTAGCGGGAGACGATGAACAGGGCGTAGTCGATCGCCACGGCCAGGCCCAGCATCAGCGCCAGGGTCGAGGAGGCCGAGGCCATGTCGAAGAAGTGAGTGGAGACGGTGATGCACAGGATCGCCACTCCCACGCCGAACAGCGCGGTCAGCAGCGGGAGTCCGGCGGCGATCATCGAGCCGAAGGTGATGACCAGCGCTACGGCGGCCACCGCGAGGCCGATCAGTTCGGCAGCCTTGCTGGCGGCCTTCTCCTGCACGGCGCTACCGCCCAGGCTCATCGTCAGCCCGGCCCGCTCGCCCTTCTCGGCGACCTGGTTCAGGGCGTCGGACGCGGCGGTGGTGAGATCGGCCTTGGGTACCCGATAGGTGACCTGGGCGTAGGCGATCGTGCCGTCCTTGCTGACCAGACCGGCACTGAAGGGCTCGGAGACGCTCGCCACCTGCGGCGCCTTCTCGAGGTCGGCGACGAGGGACGTGATCTCGGCCTTGTTGGCGGCGGAGGTCAGCTTCTGCCCGCCGGGCGCCTCGAAGACGACCCGGGCCGTGGCACCGTCCGCGGAGGCCTGCGGGAACTCCCTGCCCAGCAGATCGATCGCCTTCTGGGACTGGGTCCCGGGCAGGGTGAAGTCGTCCGTCGTCTTGCCGGAGACGCCGGCGGCACCTATACCGACGGCGGCGAGGACGACGATCCAGAACATCAGGAAGGACCGTCGGCGTCTGAAGGCGAGCCGGCCCAGTCGGTAGAGGAACGTGGCCACGGAAGTACTCCCAGCAGGAGATGGATCATTGCGCGAACAGGGGCTTGATCGACCCTCTGGTCACGCTATGAGCGCTCTTCCGTGAGCCCCCGGCACCGCGGGACCGAATCCGGCGGGCGGGCAGTACCCCGGTACCGGCGCGGCTCATCCTCAGGGGAGGGGGTCCCGAGTCGGGGTCCCCTTATCACGGCCTCCGGCTGCAACGGGAATTCTTTACCGACGCGTAACTTCCCTCGTTGCGCTACTCGCCCGTAACTTGACAGGTGAACAACATCCAGTGATCCGGATCACAGGGCGTAGAGCCGTCGTAACTCCCTTGAGCCGCAAGGAGATCACTCGATGCTGCCCTGGAAACGCGCACTCAGACCTCTCGCCGCACTGCTGCTGGCCGCCGCGGCCACCGCCGTGCCCGTCGCCACCGCGCAGGCCGAGACCCAGGCCGACAGCCAGGCCGAATCCGCCTCCAGCAGAGGCTGGAACGACTACTCCTGCAAGCCGTCCGCCGCCCACCCCCGCCCCGTCGTCCTCGTCCACGGCACCTTCGCCAACGGGGTGGACAACTGGCTCACCCTCGCGCCGTACCTGGTGAACCGTGGCTACTGCGTCTTCTCGCTCGACTACGGCCAACTGCCCGGCGTACCCCTCTTCTACGGCCTCGGCCCCATCGACAGGTCGGCCGAGCAGCTCGCCGCCTTCGTCGACAAGGTGCTCGCCGCGACCGGTGCCGCCGAGACCGACCTCGTCGGCCACTCGCAGGGCGGCCTGATGCCCCGCTACTACCTCAAGTTCCTCGGCGGCGCCGCCGAGGTGCACACCTTCGTCGGTATCGCGCCCAGCAACCACGGCACCACCCTGAACGGCCTCACCAATCTGCTGAAGTACTTCCCCGGGGCCGACGACCTCCTCACCACGGCCACCCCCGCCCTCGCCGAACAGGTGGCCGGGTCCGCCTTCCTCGCCAAGCTCAACGCGGGCGGTGACACCGTCCCGGGCGTCAGCTACACGGTGCTCGCGACCCGGTACGACGAGGTGGTCACGCCGTACCGGAGCCAGTTCCTGAGCGGCTCCGACGTGCACAACGTCCTGATCCAGGACCTGTGTCCGCTGGACCTCTCCGAACACGCCGCCATCGGGCTGCTCGACCGGATCGCGTTCCACGAGGTGACGAACGCACTCGACCCGGCGCACGCCACAGCCACCACCTGTCTGTCGGCGGTCGGCTGACCCCGGTCGGGGAACGTCCGCCGGGGCCCGGCCGGCCTGAGCCGCCGGCCGGGCCCCGGCGAACCGGGCGACAGGTCAGCGGCCGTGTTGTCCGGCGCCGCTCACCGCGCGTCGGCGGACCGAGAGGAACAGTGCGGCGGCGCCCAGCGCCAGGGCGCCCGCGCCGCCCACCACGAGGTACGGGGTGCCGGAGGTTCCGCCCGTCTCGGCGAGGTTCACCGCGGCGCCCGCCGCCTCGGGCTGTGCGACCGGCGCGCTGCTGGACGTGGCGGAGGGTGTGGCGGGGGAGGACGCACCGGCCCCGGCTTCCGTCTCCGCATGGCCCGTGTGCCCGACATTCGACTCGTCGGCACCGTCCTCGATCTGCTCCTCGGAGGGAGTGGAGGCGCTGCTCGACGCACCGCTGTCGCTGACGGTGCCTTCGCCGGTGCCTTCCTCTGCCCCACCGCCCGCTCCCGCTCCTGCTCCCGCGCTCGCGCCGAACGTCACGTCGGAGCACGAGTAGAACGCCTCCGGGCTGTCCGAGCGCTGCCAGATCGCGTAGAGGAGATGTCTGCCGGAACGTTGCGGCAGAGTGCCGGAGAACGTGTAGAAGCCCCCCGCCGCGACCGGGTCCGTAGCCCTGGCGACCGGGTGTTCGAGGTCCAGGTCGGCCCAGGACAAGGGCTGGGCCGGGTCGTAGCCCGCCTTGGTGAGGTACACCTCGAAGGTGCCCCTGTGCGGGGCGGTCACGCGGTACCTGAAGGTGTACGAGCCGCCGCGCACGCCGGTCGCCGGCCAGTCGGCGCGGGCCAGGTCGAGGCCCTTGAACTCGTCGTTGCCCGCGCTGCACAGCTCGCCGTCCGGGATCAGCGCCTGGTGCCGTCCGCCCGCGTCACCGATGCGGATGCCGTTCCAGTCGTAGAGCGCCTGCGTACCGCCTGCCGAGACCGCCGCCCGGCAGGCGGCCGACGCCGGGCTCTCGGGGCCCTCCGCGTAGCACTGGGCGACCCTGCTGACCGGGTCGCCCATGGAGCCGTGCGCCGACGCGGGCAGGGCGCTCAGGGAGAGCGGGGCCGCGAGGGTGACAGTGATGATCGCGGCGGCCGTGCGGCGACGTACGGGCATGCGGGATCTCCTCGCAACGGTCGATCGGGGGCGCTCAGCAAACTAGCCCCAGGAAACCGCTGAATCGCCTGTTGAAGGCGGGTGAGGGAGATCCTTATGGTCGGCTTAAGGAAGGGTTCGGACTGCGCTCAGGTAGGCAATCACGCACAGGGCACGCGCGCGTGGCTCCACTACCGCTACCGCGTGACGTCGGACTGGCGGTTTTCCAGGGCCGGTCGACGTCAGTCGGCCGACCTCAGCCGTCCGGCCACCAGGTGCGTGCGATGTCCTTGCGGACCTCGGGACGCTCGGTGGTGCGTTCGTCGGCCTCTTCCCGCACCCGGCGGGTGTCGGACTTCTTCAGGGGCTTCTGCACGGTTACGCGGCGCATGGCTGCCTCCTTCGGTCCACCGGGTTCCGCGTTTTCACGGAGATAGACCATTTCCGGGAGGGTGACTCATCGGCGCCGGTCTGTCAGTGGCGGTCGTCACGATTCGATTGTCAGTGGCGGGTGTCACTCTTGGCCCCATGACCGACACCGACTGGGACGCAGAGGCGCCCACCTTCGACGACGAGCCAGACCACGGCCTGCGCGATCCGCTCGTGCGCGAGGCATGGGCGGCCCGGCTGCGATCCTGGCTGCCGGACCGCCCGGCCGACGTCCTCGACCTGGGCTGCGGCACCGGCAGCCTGTCGCTTCTCGCGTCCGAACAGGGACACCGCGTCACGGGTGTGGACTCCTCCGGAGCGATGGTCGAGCACGCCCGGAGCAAGCTGGCCGGCCGCGCCGCGGTGTTCCTGGTCGGCGACGCGGCGGCCCCGCCGGTGGGGGAGGAACGCTTCGACGTCGTGCTCGTACGGCATGTCCTGTGGACGCTGCCCGACCCCGCGCGCGTGCTGCGCCACTGGCAGGGCCTGCTCCGGGCCGGCGGGCGGCTGGTGCTGGTCGAGGGCGTGTGGGGGACGGTCAGCCCGGTCGGCATACCTGCCGACACCCTTACGGGGCTGCTCGCGCCCCTTGCCGCAGACGTGCGCGTGGAGCGGCTGTCCGGCGATGCGCGGCTGTGGGGACGCGAGGTCGAGGACGAGCGGTACGCGGTGGTCGCGACGGTGTGAGCGGCCCTACGCCAGGAGTGCCTCCAGGCCGCCCTCGACGGTCGCGAAGATCTCCAGCTCGTCCAAGGCGGTCATAGCGGCGGCCGCGGCTTCGGGATCCCGCTCCGCCAGTCCGCTCTCCTCGAACTCGTCCTCGTCCAGCCGTCGTACGTCCGTCCCGTCGGCGGAGCGCCACAGGTCCAGGTCGAGATCCTCGACGATCAGCTCGGTGCCGACGAGTCTGGCCGGGCGGGCGATGTCGCAGTACCAGCCCTTCAGCGTGCCCGTCGCGTCCCGGACCTCCTTCACCGAGTACCAGCGGTCCCGCCAGTAGTACTCCGTGAACACGTCACCGGGCTCGAAGCGGACGAAGCCGAAGTCGCGGACCCCGTCACCGGCCCAGGCGGCGCGTACGGCGAGCCGGGTGCCGTCGTCGTGGAGCAGCTCGGCGGGGTAAGCAATCTTCGTACGGCCGCCCTTGACGAGTACGACGTTCACCGTGGGGGTGGTCGGGGGCGTGGGCTCAGGTGAGTTCGCGGACATACCGCACCTCCGTCGCGCAGATCTCGTATCCGAACCAGTTGTTGATCGCGATCATCGGGCCGTTCCCGGCGTCGTTGCCGGTCAGCGCCTCCGTGTACCCGGCGGCGCGGGCCCGGTGCAGGGAGTCGTTCTTGGCGAGCTTCGCGAGGCCGCGGCCGCGGAAGTCGCGGGCGGTGCCGGTCATCACGGTGCCGTAGCGGGTGCCGCCGTCGGTACGGGCCGCGCTGAAGGCGGCGGGGCGGCCGTCGACGACCGCGACCGTGGTCAGCTCGTGGCTGAGCAGGGGGTGCCGCCAGGTCTCGCGGAGCCAGGCCTCGTAGTCCGTGAACTCGTAGTCCACATCGCTCGGTTCGTCCGACGACGCCTCCGCGTCCAGGTCGAACAGCGGGCGCGGGTCGGCGGCGTAGTCGGAGGCCGGGCGGAGTTCGACGCCGGGCGGGGGGTCCTGGAGCGGGGGCAGCTTGCCGTTCGCCAGGTCCAGACGGAGGAAGTGCGCGTTGCGACTGGAGCGGTAGCCGCGGCGTTCGGCGAAGGCGCGGTTGTCGGGAGCGTCCAGCACCCAGGAGAAGGACTTCGTCACCCCTGCGGCGGCGAGGTGCTGTTCGGCGGTGCGGACGAGGAGCGAGCCGGCGCCCCGCCGGATGCGCTCCGGGTGCACGTACACGTTGACGTATCCCTGGCCGGGCTCCGCGCTGTCGTGGACGACTCCGGTCTGGGCGGTGCCGAGTACCTCCCCGTCCTCCTCGGCGATCAGCGCCTGGAAGTGGGCTCCGGGATGGGCGTGCGCGATGTCGTACGTGACGCCCGCCGGTGTGAACAGGAGGAAGGGGAGCGCTACGTGCCGGATGCGGGCGAAGGCTTCGATGCCGGCCTGATCTTCGGTGCGGAGGGTTCGCACGGTCACTGTCATGAGCTCGGACGTTACGCGGGGAGATACGGCGGGTGCCTCTCATTTTCGGGCCGGTACGGGACAATCGCAGCGTGACCCTGAAGATCCGCATCGACGACAGCGCGCCGCCCTACGAGCAGGTGCGCGCCCAGATCTCCGAGCAGGCCCTGGCCGGGACGCTGCCGGTGGGATACCGATTGCCCACCGTGCGGGGGCTCGCCGAGTCGCTCGGCCTTGCCGCGAACACGGTTGCGAAGGCGTATCGGGCGCTGGAGGCGGACGGGGTGATCGAGACGCGGGGGCGCAACGGAACGTACATCGCTGCCGCGGGCTCGGCTGCGGAGAGGGGTGCGGCGGTTGCCGCGCAGGCTTACGCGGAACAGGTTCGGCGGCTGGGGTTGGGGGAGGGGGCGGCACTTGACGCCGTCAGGGATGCCCTGCGGGCTGCCTATCAGGGGTGAGAGGGGTTGGTTCTTTGACTGCGGCGCGGTGGGGGCTTGTCGCGCAGTTCCCCGCGCCCCTGTAGCCGCCCCCGGTGATTACAAGTACAGGCCCGCGTCCGCTCCCTCTCTCTGGTCCGGGACCGTTGTCGGAGTCGTGCCTCTGCGTAGTGCGTACAGCTCGGCCAGAGTCGCTCCCTCGCGGGCGATTCCCTCCTCCGTGCCCAGCCAGGTCGTCGCCTCCCGGCGGGTGAGGGGTCCCACCTCGATGCGGGCCAGGCAGCGGCCGGGGCGGACGACGGCCGGATGGAGGCGTTCCAGGTCCTCGTTGGTGGTGACGCCCACCAGGACGTTGCGGCCCTGGCCGAGCAGGCCGTCCGTCAGGTTCAGCAACCGCGAAAGCGCCTGGCCCGCCGTGTGCTTCGCCTCGCCCCTGATCAACTCGTCGCAGTCCTCCAGCAGGAGCAGACGCCAGCGGCCCTTGCCCGTGCCGTCCTCCTCGCCGATCGCGATGTCCATCAGATAGCCGACGTCGGAGAAGAGACGCTCGGGGTCCAGTACGCAGTCCACCTGGCACCAGTCCCGCCAGGAACGGGCCAGCGTGCGCAGCGCGGACGTCTTGCCGGTGCCGGGCGGGCCGTGGAGCAGCAGTAGCCGGCCCGCGATGTCCTCCGGCGTCGTCTTCATCAGGCCGTCCATCGCGTCCGCCACCGGTGCGGTGTAGTTGGCGCGGACCTCGGCCCACGTGCCCGCCGAGATCTGGCGGGTCGTGCGGTGCGGGCCCCGGCGCGGGGACACGTACCAGAAGCCCATCGTCACGTTCTCCGGCTGGGGTTCGGGCTCGTCCGTCGCGCCGTCCGTCGCCTGGTCCAGGACCTTCGCGGCCAGTTCGGGGGTGGTCGCCGTCACCGTGACGTCGGCGCCCCGGTTCCAGCGGGACACCAGCAGGGTCCAGCCGTCGCCCTCCGCCAGGGTGGCGCTGCGGTCGTCGTCGCGAGCGCTGCGCAGGACGCGGGCGCCCGGCGGGAGAAGGGTCGCCCCGGACCGTACGCGGTCGATGTTCGCCGCGTGGGAGTACGGCTGCTCGCCCGTCGCGAAGCGGCCGAGGAACAGCGCGTCGACGACGTCGGACGGGGAGTCGCTGTCGTCGACGTTGAGCCGGATCGGCAGCGCGTCGTAAGGGTTCGCAGGCATGCCGCCATGATCCGGCACCCGGCCGCCGAGTGCACCCGGTTTCCGCGGTGTGCGCCAAGTGTCGCCGAGTGCGGTGCCTTCGGTCTGCCCGTCCGATACGTCCATGTTCTGTTACCGGGCTGTGCGCTGCGGAAGTCTGCCCTCCGCCCGTACCCCGCCGTTACTGTTGCCCTTGATGGGACGTCATGGGTGGAATTCGGGGACTCGGCGGTGGCAGCTCACCGCTCTCCTCGGTGTGGGGGCCGCCGCGCTGGCCCTGGTCCTGACCCTGCTCAACTCACTGCCGTCGAACGGTGGCAGCACCGCGGGCACCTCCCGCGACGGCGACAAGGTGCACGGCACACCGCGCGCGCCCTCGGCCACGTCGTCGCAGCCGGACGTCGGATGGGGCTTCACCCACACCCAGTTCAGTGCCGACGAGGGCGACGCATCGGCCGTCGACCGGGTCGAGGGGCTGCTCTCGAAGAACGCCGGGATGCCGCAGAACCAGCACATCATGGGCTGGGGCGCCGGCAACCCCGAGCCGGTCGAGGGGCGTTACGACTTCACGGAGATGGACCGCCGCATCGACTTCATGCGTGCCTCCGGCGCCACCCCGGTGGTCACCCTGTGCTGCGCCCCGGACTGGATGAAGGGCGGCAGCTCCGGCTCCGACAACACGGACTGGAGCCAGTCCGCGCTGGAGACCGCTCCGGAGCGAGCGCACTACAAGGACTTCGCCGAGCTCGCCGCGACCGTCGCCAAGCGCTATCCCGACGTACGCCACTTCATCGTGTGGAACGAGTTCAAGGGCTTCTGGAACAACACCGAGGCACGCTGGGACTACGAGGGCTACACCGAGCTGTACAACCTGGTCTACAAGGCGCTGAAGAAGGTCGACAAGGACATCATGGTGGGCGGTCCGTATCTCGTCATGGACAGCCTCGATCCACGTCAGAAGCCGGACGCCTCCACGACCTTCAAGGGGCCCTGGGGCGCGATGGACCGGCGCGTCCTCGACGCCTTCGACTACTGGAACACGCACAAGGCGGGCGCCGACTTCGTCGTCGTGGACGGCTCCAGCTACACCAAGGACGACGAACTCCTGCCCGACGAGTTCGCGGCGACCGACAAGTTCACCGCCGTCGGGAAGTGGGTGCGCGCCCGGACGGACGGGCTGCCGCTGTGGTGGGCCGAGTACTACGTCGAGCCCGCCGACGGCAACGACGACCGGGCGGGCTGGTCCGAGACCCGACGCGAGGCCGTCCAGGCCGCCGGCCTGATCGCGATGGCCAAGGGCGGTGCCTCCTCCGGCTTCTACTGGAACCCCGAGGAGGAGAAGGGCAGCGGGTGCGCCGGCTGCCTGTGGACGCCCACCTCAAGTGGCAGCGGGGGAAAGGCACTTCCCATGTACGACCTGGTCTCCCGCTTCGGCGCGGCCTTCCCGCCGGGTACGGAGTACCGGACCGTCCCGGTGGCCCCGGACGACCGTCCCAACGTGCGTGTGCTCGCCGACGACAAGGCCGTCCTCGTCGTCAACGTCCTGGACCGGCCGATCGACGCGCAGGTCGACGGGCAGCGGTTCAGGATGGGCGCGTACGAGGTGAAGTGGCTCAGCCGGTAAGCCGCTGAGCCATCCCACCCCGTAGTCCTGCCGCCTCACTTCATCGTCAGGAACCGCTGCACCAGCGAGGCCAGCAACACCGCCAGCAGGGGCAGCGAGAACCAGAAGCTGCTCTGCAGCCACCGGAGTTGCCGCACACTCGGTCGTACCGCGACCCGTACGGCCTCCCGGGCCGTGAGAAGCAGGATCAGGGCGACGGCAGCCAGGCCGCCCACCACCGACCACGGCGTCCACGTCACCTGGGGGCCGATCGGGCCGGGATCGGCCTTCGCGACCTCGCCCTCCGGTTGCTGCCGCAGCGCGTACATGGTGACGTCGGAGTTGACGAACACCTTCTTCAGCTCGTCCCGGCCGTCCAGATTCTGGAGCAGCCGGTGTTCCCAGGACGCCGAGTAGCCCACGTCCAGTTGGAGGTAGACGACCTGACTGCGGTTGACCATCAGGTACGAGTTGGGGCCCGCGTCCTTGAGCGCCTTCACCAGCCCCGACACCAGCACCGGGTCGGCCGGTGCGAGGGTCGGCTCGTAGTGCACCTTCTCCATGTCCCTGGCGCCCCACGGCAGTGCCGGAGTCACGTTGTCGACGAGGTCGTTGCTCAGCCACAGCAGCCGTACGGTCGGATCGTCGTGGGCGTACACGTAGTTCATCGCGGCGACCTCGCCGGGACGGGTCCGCTCGAAGGACTCGTTGCCCCAACGGGCCACCAGGAAGCCGCCCATGAGGATCAGGCCCGCCATCAGGGCGGCCAGCGGGGCGACGCTGATCCGGTCCCGCTCCTGTTCCTTCGGGGTGACCCCGGTGCGCGGGAACAGTGCGAGCGCGGCGAGCAGGGCCGCGCCCGGCAGGGCGAACATGAAGACGCGCAGGGCCATTTCGCCGCCGTACGACTGCATGCCGAAGCCCAGGAACGGGACGAAGGTGAGGACGAGCAGGGAGCGTTCGCGGTACTTGTGGTCGCGGCGGCGCCACCAGCCGTAGCAGGCGAGGGTCATCACCCCGCCGGCCAGCAGGACGCGGGTGTAGAGGACGAGCTTGTGGGCCGAACTGCCGCCCTCGATACGGCCGGAGACACTGGACGACACATTGCCGCCCACTCCGCCCATCCCGCCGAAGAGTTCGTCGAAGTGCCCCGACCAGTACGGCTCGGCCATGAAGCCGACCCAGACCGCGACGATGACGCCGAACAGGATGGGCAGGCCGCGCAGCTCGGACCTGCCGATCAGGACCAGGACCGCCAGCACGCCCAGCATCACGAACGGCGTCAGCTGGTGGGCCGGGACCGTCGCCGCGAACAGGGCGATCAACACGGCCAGCAGCACGGCCTGTTGGCGGCGGTTCGTCGGCTCGACCTCCGCCTCGCCGGGCCGCGTCTTCGTCCACAGCACCCGCGGTGCCCGGAACCACACCAGCAGGATCGCCACGAAGACCAGATAGAGGAGGTAGGTGAAACCCTGCGGGGAGAAGTAGTCCTGGCCCACCCAGCCGCTCAGGACGAAGAACCACACGCCGGTCCACTTGGCCCGCCAGCTCGCCCGCAGGGAGCGCGTCAGCAGCAACAGCGGTGCGAGGTAGAGGAGTTGCATGGTCAGGGGCCACCAGCGGATGACCTCCGTGAGGTCGCCCACCCCGCAGGCCTTCGCCACGAACGCGGCCCCGGCGAAGAAGCCCGGCCAGCTCCAGCGCGCGTCCAGGTCGGGTACGGCGGTCCCGGTCCGGTCGATGTAGTCGATGAACCCGAGGTGCTGCCAGGCCGTCGCGAACCGCGGTTCGGCCTCGATCACCGCGGGCAGCGCGTGCAGCGACACGACGGTCGCGAGCAGCGTGAGTGCCAGCAGCGTCCGGTGTTCCCGGGTTTTCCACAGCAGCGACGAGAACACCAGGACCAGCAGCCCGGCCCCGATGAGCGTCGGCAGCGGCAGTACGGAGATCAGCCCCAGCCCGCCCATCCGGTCCAGGTCGGCCTCGCCGAGGCGGGACGCGGGCACCCAGTAGAGCAGCAGCGCGGCGATCAGGAGACCACCGAGGACCACTCCGCCGCGGGTGGGCAGCAGTCGTACGCGCAGGGGGAGCGGCGGCGGTGGTGGGTCGGGTGCGGTGTGCGGGGTCCGCAACTCCCGTACGAGAGAGGCCTGTGCGGCGTGTGCGAGCTCCGTGTCCACGCCCGCCGGGACGACGGCCTCCCGGGCGGCGCCCTCCGCCGGCCGCCCCACGGCCTCCGGCCCCGCCTGTTTCACGGCCCAGGCCGGCCGGTGGTCCGCACGGGGCGCCGGGGTCCCCGTGGGCGGAGTCCCCGGCCCCGGGCGGACGTCCGGGCGGCGTTCCTGGTGGTCGAAGTCGAGGTGCACACCGAGCGCGAGCGTGTCCGAGTCCAGCGCCCAACCCTGACCGCGCCTGCGGGAGTTGGCCGCCACGACATCGCGCGTCCCCAGGTCGGCCAGGTCTCCGTCCGGTGCCGGTCCCTCGGGTACGGCGTCGGCCGGGGCCGCCATGACCGTCCGGTACAGCCTGGGCGCGGCGAGCGCGACGATTACCGCGAGGGACGAGATCTCCGCGACGCCCGCTCCGGTCAGCCCCATCCGGGGGAGCAGCAGCAGCGTCAGACCGAGCACCAGGACGCACAACAGGCCCTGCATCCAGGCGAGTCCGCTGGTACGGCTCTGGGCGCGCAGCACCGCGAAGTACGTCTCCATGACGACCCGCAGCACCGCGCCGACCGCGAACCAGCGCAGCAGCGGGGTCGCCGCGTCCGCGTAGCCCGAGCCGAACACGCCCAGGATCCAGGGTGCGCCGAAGAACAGCACGCCGGCGACGGGCAGCATGATCCGCGCCATGCGTTTGAGGGCGGCCCGGGTGTTGGCGGCCAGCCGGGCCGGATCGTGCGAGCCCTCGACGGTCAGGGAGGCGCCCATGTTGATGGCGAGCAGGTTGACCGTGCCGCCGATGGTCGTGGTGATGTAGAAGTACGCGTTGTCGGCGGAGCTGACCTGCGAGGCGACGATCACCGGCACCAGATAGACCACGGCCAGCGAGAACAGCGACCCCGTGTAGTCGCCGGCCAGGAACCGGCCGATCTCCCTCGGCGTCGGCGGTTTCCCCTTCGCCTGTTCCGCGGTCGCCTCGATGTGCCGGGGCACCAGCCGCCGGAACACCAGCCAGCCCAGCGGCAGCACCGACACGGCGATCGCCGCGACCCACGACACGAAGACACCGCTCGTCGGGATCGCCGCCGCGAAGGCGACCAGCAGCCCCAGCTTGACGGCCGAGAACACCGTGTTGCCGACCGGCACCCACAGCGCGTTGCGCAGCCCGGTCAGCACCCCGTCCTGGAGCGTGAGCAGGTTCCACAGGACGACGGCGCCGACGAACCCGAGTGCGGGCACCGGCCCGTGCAGGAACCGGTACGACGGCCCCCAGCTGTTGAGCGTGAGCAGGAAGACACCGGCGGCCAGCGCCACGATCACCGAACTGCCCGCGTACGTACGGAAGATGAACCGTCCGGTGGCGCGGCCGGCGACCGGGATGAAGCGGGCCAGCGCGCCCGTCAGAGTCACCGCCGTGAGACCGGCCAGGAGCTTCATGGCGGCGATCGCGGCGGAGCTCTGGCCGACCGCCGACTCGGAGTAGTAGCGGGCGGCGGCCAGCCAGAAGCCGAGCCCGAGCACGGCGGAGATGCCGGTGTTCAGCATCAGCGCGTAGGCGTTGCGGAACAGCTGGCTGCCGCCCCCCTGGCCCCTGCCCAGGCCGGGCAGCCGCAGCCGCCGCCCAGGACGTTGCTCGGGTGTCTCGGCCCCGGGAGTCCCGGCGGCCTCGGTCGCGGGTGTGGTCGTCGTGTCAGACACGGGAACGGATGGCCTTCCGGCGGACCTGACGTGCTCTGCGGACCATGGCGTACCCCTTGGTGAGGGCACGGTCCCGGGCGAAGTCGCGGGCGACGGACCGGCCTTCGGCCAGCCGCGCGAACTCCTCGATACCGGTGGAGCGGCGCACGGTGACCCGCCGCAGGGCGTACGGACCCTGCTGCCGACGTGCCAGACCGTTGCCGACGGCGAGCGCCTGGGCGAACCCGGCCGCCCGCACCGCCGCCCGCACCCGGCGGCTGGAGTAGCCGTACGGGTAGGCGAACGACGCAGGCACGGAGTCGAGTTGCTCGGCGACGACGTCCCGGCAGCGGGTCAGCTCGAAGCGCAGCACGTCGTCGTCGAGCTGGTCCAGCTCCGGGTGCGTATGGCTGTGGCCGCCGATCTCGACTCCACTGCCCGCGAGTTCACGCACCTGGTCCCAGTCGAGCATGGTGTCGAGGCCGCCCCCGGTGTCGTACGGGCCCCTGAGCCAGCCCGTCGACACGAACAGCGTGGCCGGGAAACCGTGCTTGGCGAGCACCGGCAACGCATGCCGGTGCACGCCCTCGTAGCCGTCGTCGAACGTGATCACCAGGGGACGGGCGGGAAGTGGACGACCGGATCGCCAACTTGCCGACAGGTCGGCGGTGTTGAGCGGTGTGAAGCCTCGCTCGGCCAGCATCGCCAGCTGCTCGGCGAATGCCTCGGGCGTCACCGACAGGGTCCTGGTCGCGTCGTTCGGCTCGGTGGCGACGGAGTGGTACATCAGGATCGGGACGCGTGCGTCGGTCATCGCGGGCCTCCTCCCTCGGTTCGCACCGCGCTCTCGATCTCCACGACCGTGAACGTGGCCCCGCCCCGGCGCGTCCGCAGGCTTCCGAGGACGTACCCGCCGGCCGCCGTCAGCACTCCGGCGACGATCGCCCCCGCCCGGCCCGCGCCGCCCGGCCTGGCCAGCAGGGCGTCGCGCAGACCGCGCGCGACCCCGGCGGGCAGCACCCGGGTGGTGTAACGGCGTTCGGACTCAAGTCCCTTGCCCGCGCCCACACTTCGGGCGACCAGCGCCTTCGAGAGACCCTCGGCGTAGGTGCGGGTGCGGAAGTACCCGAAGTGCTCGCGGACCTCGGGCACCCGGTGGTGGATCACCGCACGGTCGTCGATCAGCAGCACCGCGTCGGGCCTGGCCCGCGCGAGCCGGATGCACAGCTCCGTCTCCTCGCAGCCCAACGGCCGCTTGTCGCCGTCCCGTCCGATACCGGTGGCGAAACCGCCGGCCGCGTCGAAGGCCGTACGCCGGAAGGAGGCGTTCCCGCCGAGCACGTTGCGGACCCTGACGCGTCCCTCGGGCAGCCCCTTGTAGGTGCAGCCCACCACCCAGGCGAACTCCTCGGGGAACCAGGCCGGTCGGCGCCCCGACGCCCAGATCGGCATCGTACGGCCGCCGACCGCCATCACCCGGGGGTCCGCGTACCCCTCGGCGAAGTGGCGCAGCCAGTCGCGTTCGGCCACGGCGTCGTCGTCGAGGAAGGCGATGATCCCCCCGCGCGAGGCGGCGATCCCGGTGTTGCGGCCGGCCGACAGGCCGCGCGGGCCCGCGTTGGCGAGCACCCGTACCTCGTCGGTCTCCTTGTACTCCTTGACCAGCCGCTCCAGGAGAGCCTGGTTGTGGTCGACGACCAGGAGTGTCTCCAGGGCCGGCCGTGACTGCGCCCGTACCGAGGCGACCGCCGCGAGGATGTCCTCCCAGCGGTCCTCGGTGTAGACGCAGACGACCACCGAGACGTCCACGTCGTTCAAGACACCTCTCCCCGGCCGGTGCTGAGGGCGCGGGAGTGCGAACGGCTGCGCAGGGCACGCCGGTTGGAGCGCTCCTTCAGGATCACCCGCAGGACGCGCAGCCCGTCGCGCACGGCCCGCAGATTGCTCGCGCCGTGGATGCGGAGGTACTCGTGGCTCGGGATCTCCTGCACCTTGAGCCCCGCCTTGACCACCCTGATGTTGATCAGGGTCTCGATCTCGAAGCCGGTGCAGTCGAGGTCGATCTTGTCGAGGCAGTGCCGCCAGAACGCGTTGTAGCCGTAGCAGAGGTCGGTGTAGCGGGCGCCGAACTTCTTGTTGACGACCGTGCACAGAGCCCAGTTGCCGAGCTTGCGGATCGGCGTCATGTCGTCGGTGCCGCCGCCGTTGGCGAAGCGCGAGCCCTTGGCGAAGTCGGCGCCCGAGACGAGTGCGGAGACGTACGACACGATCTCGTTGCCGTCCGCCGACCCGTCCGCGTCGACCATCACGATGATGTCGCCGGTGCAGGCCTCGAACCCGGTGATCAGGGCATCCCCCTTGCCCTTGCCCTGCTGTTCGACGACCTTGACGCCGGGCCACAGGTCGCGGGCGACCTCGACGGTGTCGTCGGTGGAGTTGCCGTCGACCAGGACCACCTCATGGATCCAGTCGGGCAGGGTCTTGAAGACGTACGGCAGGTTCTCCGCCTCGTTCATGGCGGGGATCACCACGCTCACCGGCGGCGTGATCGCCAGGTGGGAGGAGATCGGCCGGTACCCGTCGGCCGTGATCGGTTGCTGGTCGGCGATCGCGGGCTCCTGGCCCGGTATCGCCGGTCGCAGAACGGAACTCATGAGTCTGGTCCCTCTCGTCCGGTTGACCGCCCGCCCCCGGGCAGCCCGGTTTTTTGTCCGGTTCGAAAGGGGGGTTCTCACTTACGGCATGCCGAATGGATTCTCCGTATCAGTCTCTGGCTGCTTTCGTACATACCGGGTGAGCTGGCAAAGCTGGCCGAACACCATGACCTGGTGGTCGGTTTCGCGGCACGGCCCGGCGGGACGTACGTCCACCGAGCACGGCACCCCCCTACCGCGTCCCGCTCCGACGGTCGTCGTGGACCCTGAGCCCTCCCCTGAGTCACAGGACGACGTACCGATGCGGGTGAGATGTATGACGGTATTGACGATTGCGCCCTTATGGCAAGACCTGAAACGTGGTCTCACGTTTTTGTTGGTTTGACCGTTACGCAACTACTTTGATCGATTTCTGGAACGGAGTTGCCCCATCCGTTTCAGCGCCTTGTCCGCCGGCTCGAAGAGCTCCGGCCGTGACAACACCACGTTGCGCAGCGCCCGGACCGGAGCGCGCCGCGCGCGATGTCCGGCCGCCACCGGGTGACGACGCGTCACCCACCCCTCGGACACCATGAGTTCACGTGTCTTCAGGGAATCCTTGTACTCCTTCTGCCCCCGGCCCAGATCCAGGTACGCGATACCGTCGGCGGCGGCCGCCTCGGCCATCCGCAGATGCAGGATCAGCCCCGGCGAGTACTTCGAGTACGCCGGGTCGTACGCCGGGAACCAGCAGGCCAGCACACGTTCCGTGCGCAGTCCGAAGTGGGCGGCGATCGGCTTCCCGTCGGCGTAGAGCACCGACAGGATGCCCGCGAACGGATCGGAACGGGTGTGGAAGAGCTGCTGTACGAGCCGGGTGATCCAGGGGTGCGCGAACCGGTCGCTGCGGCCGGTCCTGCGGTACTGGGCGGACTTCCAGGCCATCAGCCTGGTCAGCGCCTCGGGATCGCGCTCGTCGTGCACATAGCGGACTTCGCCGGCGTCCCGGCCGAGTTTGCGCTCCTTGGCCAGCGTCGTGCGCGTGAACTTGGGGGAGCGCGCCCGCAGTCCGGCCAGATAGCTCTCGTACCCCTGGTCGACGTCCATCACCGGGGACGGGAAGGTGCCGGAGGCCCCGGCCTCGAACGGCGCCTGGCCCCCCACCAGGTGGTCGAACTCCCACACCGCGAGCCCGCAGGCCCGCAGCAACTCCCTTGCGTCCCAGTCGAATCCGGGGCGGTGCACCAGCCCCTGGCAGTCGGAGACACCGAGCCCGATCGCCCGGCCGACACCGGCGGCGGATCTCTGGAACGGGAAGAATGCCGCGGGCTCCCCGCCCTCGTGGAGCACCGCGATGCGTACGCCCCGTCTGCAGCGGCCGATCGCCAGCGCGAACTCCGGGGACAGGAAGGGGTTCGCCAGTTCGGGTGAGCCGTGCAGATGGGCCTTGGCCTGCAACGCCGTCCAGGCGGCCCGGTCCGCGGCGGTCAGTTCGCCGGGGCGGTGCACGGTGAGGGTCACGTCGGGTGTCAGATTACGAGCCACGTCACCAACCACGTCAGGGGGTCCGTCTTCTCGCCGTACGGCCGCGCTGTCGCCGTACCGGAACCAGCAGGAGGATCAGCGCGCTGATCACGGTCACGGCCACGACTCCACCGCGGACCGACCACCGGTGCGTCGCCAGCATGCCCTGGGCGACCAGGAGATCGAGTGCGACAGCCGTCGCCACCGAAGTCACGATCCGGCCGAACGGCTCCAGTCCGCGCAGCGCGGCTCCCACGGCGACCGCCGGTGCGGCGAGGAGGAAGAACAGGGTGAGGGGGGCCCGCAGCGGTGAGGCGGTGTCGGTCAGCGCGAGGACCGCGCCGATGGCCACGACGGCCACGGCCGCGCCCGTGAGCAGCGGGAACAGGTCCTTTCCCGGTCCCTCTCCTGAAGGCTCACCCTCGTCCGATGCGCTTCCGGATGAAGGTGGCTTGATACGTATGGTCTGCATTGGCGACTTTGCCCCCCGACGCGCCGGATGCCGGGCTTCAATGTCGCGCAGCGGGCCGGACGAGTCAAGATGCGCAACCCCTGGGAGACCCAGGGCCCGGCGTTTGCCCGAATGCGTGCACGACGTTCCCCGGAGGGGAACGAAGGGACGGACGAACGAGTTCCCCGGAGGCGCCGGCTGCCTCCGGGGAACTGTCGTTCAGGTAGGGCGGGTTACCGATGCGGGACGGGTGTCAGGAGACGAGCTTCAGCAGGCGGTTCGGGGAGCCGCTGCCCGGGCTGGTGACCACGCCGGTGGTGGCGCCGCCGGTGAGTGCCGTGGCGACCTGGGCCGGGGTGGCCGAGGTGTGGCCCGCGAGGTAGACGGCAGCCGCACCCGCGACATGCGGGGTGGCCATCGACGTACCCGAGATCGTGTTCGTCGCGGTGTCGCTGGTGTTCCAGCCCGCCGTGATCGAGGAACCCGGGGCGAAGATGTCCAGGACCGAGCCGTAGTTGGAGTAGCTGGCCCGGGCGTCCGTGCTGGTGGTGGCGCCGACCGTGATGGCCGCCGCGACCCGCGCGGGGGAGTAGGAGGAGGCGTTGGCGCTGCTGTTGCCGGCCGCGACCGCGTAGGTCACGCCGCTCGCTATGGAGTTGGAGACCGCGGTGTCCAGCGAGGTGGAGGCGCCGCCGCCGAGGGACAGGTTGGCGACGGAGGGGCCGCTGTGGTTGGCGGTCACCCAGTCGATGCCCGCGATGACACCGGCCGTGGTGCCCGAGCCGGCGTTGTCGAGCACGCGGACCGCCACGATCTTCGCCGCCTTGGCGACACCGTAGGTCGAGCCCGCGATGGTGGTGGCGACGTGCGTGCCGTGGCCGTTGCCGTCCTGCGCGACGGAGTCGCCGTCCACGGCGTCGTAGCCGTTGGTGGCCCGGCCGCTGATCTGGGAGTGCGTGATGCGTACGCCGGTGTCGATGACGTACGCGGTCACCCCGGCGCCGGCCGTGTCCGGGTAGGTGTAGGTGCCGGACAGCGGCAGGGCGGCCTGGTCGATGCGGTCCAGGCCCCAGGGGGCGCTGGTCTGGGTGGCGTCGACGTGCACCGTCTGGTTCTGCTCGACGGCGGCCACCGCGGGGTCGGCCGCGAGTCTGCGGGCCTCGGCCGCCGAGAGGGTGGCCGTGTAGCCGTTCAGCGCGGTGCTGAACGTCTTCTTCACCGTGCCGCCGTACTCCTTGATCAGGCTCTTGCCGGCGCTCGACGCGGACTTGAGGCCCGCCGTCTTCTTGAGCGTGACGATGTAGCTGTCCTTGACGGCTGTGGGGGAGCCGGCGGCCAGCACCTTGCCCTCGGCGGGTGCCGGGGCTGCCTGGGCGGGGAGTGCGGTGAATCCGCCGACGAGAGCGGCGGCTGCCACGACGGTGGTCGCGGCGGTCCGGATCTTCTTGCTGCGCAGTTGTGCCATTACGAGGGAGTCCTCCTCTTAGGCAGCACACGCCTGGATGGGGGCGCGTCTGTGGGGGGTGCCCGCTGGTGCGGACACGACCCGGAGCGTCGCGTTCCGCCCGGGCTTGAGGTAAAGACTCAGTCATGAACAGGAGTTGCTCAAGGGGCTGGGCGGCTTGTCACATGCATGTCATGAGCAGGCAATCGAACGTAACGTGAGCGCGGTTGATCCGGCCCGGTAGGGGCGGAAAAGTCTTGGCATGGACACTTCCATTCAACACGCGTAGTTGGTACGAACGTTGTGGCAGAGATCCTGCTAAGGGAGGTTCCATGAGACGTTCCCGAATTACGGCATACGTGACCTCGCTCCTCCTCGCCACCGTCGCCGCCCTCACCGGGGCCACGTCGGCACAGGCGTCCCAACTCGCCGCCCCCACCGGCTATGTGGCCCTCGGTGACTCCTACTCCTCGGGGGTCGGCGCCGGCAGCTACATCGGCTCCAGCGGCGCGTGCAAGCGCAGCACGAAGGCGTACCCGTACCTCTGGGCGGCCGCCCATTCACCCTCCAGCTTCAACTTCACCGCTTGCTCGGGCGCTCGAACGGGTGATGTTCTGGCGAATCAGCTGACCCCGCTCGGCTCCTCGACGGGCCTCGTCTCGATCAGTGTCGGCGGCAACGACGCGGGTTTCGCCGACGTCATGTCGACCTGTGTGCTCCAGTCCGACAGCTCCTGCATCGCCCGCATCAACACCGCGAGGGCGTACGTCGACTCGACCCTCCCCGGTCAGCTCGACAGCGTGTACGACGCCATCAGCTCCCGGGCGCCGGCCGCCCATGTGGTCGTCCTGGGCTACCCGCGCTTCTACAAGCTCGGCCAGGCCTGTCTGGGCCTCTCCGAGGCCAAGCGCTCCGCGATCAACGGTGCGTCCGACTATCTGAACAACGCCCTCGCCAAGAGGGCCGCCGACCACGGCTTCACCTTCGGTGACGTCAAGTCGCCCTTCACCGGTCACGAGATCTGCTCGGGCAGCTCATGGCTGCACAGCCTCAACCTGCTCAACATCGGCGAGTCGTACCACCCGACGGCCGCCGGCCAGTCGGGCGGCTATCTGCCGGCACTCACCAGCGCCGCCTGACGGCTTGGCGGCCTGACCCGCCCGCCCGGCGTCCGTTCAGGGCGTACTGGCGGGAGTACCCGTGGGAGAGGAGGCCTCGTCCGTCGGGGTCTCCTTCTCGCAAGTCACCGAGAACGGCACGGTGTTGGACGCCACGCTCACGGGGTCCCGGACCTCCACCCCGATCGCGTTCTTGATCGTCCCGCTCTCGTCGTACGTGGTCACGAAGACCTTGTTCTCCTTGGTCTTCCCGCCGCCCGCCGGGAACGACAGCGTCCGCCAGCCCTGCTCCGGGGCCTCGCCGGTCTCCGTCACCCAGCGGTACGAGACCTTCGCGGGCACGTTGCCCACCGTGAACGTCGCCGTGAAGCCCGGCGCCTGGGCGTTGGGCGGCGGACAGGCCCCCGAGTAGTCGGTGTCCGAACCTACGACGCTGACCTCCACGGTCTGCGCCGGCTGCGTGGTCCTGCCGCTGTCACTGCTGCTCGGCGTGGGGCTCGGCGTCCCGTCGGACTCGCTGGGGCTGTTCTTCGGCGAACTCGCCTCATCCGTACCGTCGTTGCTCTGCTGTGTGCTGCTGCCGGCACCGGCACCGGTGTCGTCCCCGCCGTTGTCGTGGTTCAACAGCGCGTACGTCAGTCCGGCCACCGCCAGTGCGACGGCGGCGAGGCCCGCGACCACGGCGACGGCCGCCCGGCGGTTGCGGTCCGGTTCCGTGGGGCGAGTGGTGGGGCGGGTGTCCGGGGGAGGCGCCACGGGTCGGGTCGCGGCCGTGGGGACGGGCATCGGCTGAGGGGGTGTCGTGGAGTGCTGCGGGAAGGCCGCCGCGATCGTCGGCGCGTACGGGCCCGTCCGGACGTCGTCCGCGCGCAGGGTGCCACCCGCTCCGATGATCCGCAGATCGTGCTCGGCCCGCTCGGCGGGGAGACGCTCGGCCGGATCCTTGCGCAGCAGCCCCTCGATGACGGGCGTCAGCGGCCCCGCCCGCAGCGGTGGCGGCAACTCCTCGTCCACGATGGCGCGAAGGGTGCTGAGCGGGGTGTTCTGCCGGAAGGGGGAGTTGCCCTCGACCGCCGCGTACAGCAGCACGCCCAGCGACCACAGGTCGGACTCGGGGCCGGGGGTTCGCCCCAACGCCCGTTCGGGGGCGAGGAATTCGGGGGAGCCGATGAGCTCGCCGGTCATGGTGAGGGCCGAACTGCCCTCGACCGTCGCGATCCCGAAGTCGGTGAGCACCACCCGGCCGTCGTTGGACAGCAGTACGTTGGCCGGTTTCACGTCCCGGTGCAGCACCCCGGCCTCGTGCGCGGCCCGCAGCGCGGAGAGCACCTCGGCGCCGATGTGCGCCGCCCGCTGCGGGGGCAGCGGCCCTTCGGCGTCGAGCTGATCGGCGAGCGAGAGCCCCCGGACCACCTCCATGACGATCCAGGGCCGGCCGCCGTCGGTCGCCACGTCGTACACCGTCACGACGTTCCGGTTGGAGACGCGGGCCGCGGCCCAGGCCTCGCGCTCCAGTCGGGCGTACATCCGTTCGACCTCGGAGGTGGGGAGTCCGGAGGGTGCGCGCACCTCCTTGACGGCGACCTCGCGGTGCAGCACCTCGTCGCGGGCCAGCCACACCGTGCCCATACCGCCCTCGCCGAGCGGTGAGAGCAGCCGGTAGCGTCCCGCGATCACCCGTTCACTGCCCGGTCCTTCGGACACTGACGTCCCCCCATCGCGGCCACGCGTTCACGGACTCGGTCTTATTGCACGCCGATTTTCTGCACTCCGCCTGATTTCTTCCCAAAAGTAGCTCAGCCGATCGCGGATGCCGCCCCCTTGAGCACCAACACGGCCCCCAGTGCCACAACGAGGAACGCGGATGCCAGCGGCGCGGTACGCCGGACGAGCGCGAGCATCGGACCGCCGGCCAGCCCCGGACGCCGGTCCAGCAGCCGGTTCGCCCCGCTCCCCAGCTTCACGACGAGGAATCCGGCCCCGGTGAGGGTGAGCGCGAGCCCGACCCCGTACGCCAGTACGAGCAGGAACCCGAACCATGCCTTCCCCAGCGCGGCGGCCCCGACCAGCACGACCACGGCCGATGGGCTCGGCACCAGCCCACCGGCGAACCCGAGCAGGATCGTGCCGCGCAGGGTGGGCGCGATGTCATGCGTGTGGGTGAAGCCGCCGTGAGTGTGTTCGAGGGTGGTGCGGTCGTGCTTGTGCTTGCGGGCATGGTCGTGGCTGTGGTGCTCGTGGGAGTGGCCATGGTCGTGCCCGTGGTCGTGGGAGTGCCCGTGGTCATGGTCATGGTCGTGCACGTGTGTGGGAGCTGCGGCGGGTGCGGGTGCTAGCGCGGTGTCCGCGTGTGCGTGGGCGTGCGATGCGTGGGCGAGGACCAGTTCGCGTTCCGGCGCCTTGTCGGCGGCGTGGGTGTGGTCGTGGGAGTGCCCGTGGTCGTGACCATGATCGTGGTCGTGGTCGTGGTCGTGCGGATGAGGGTGCGGAGCGCGGGCGAGGTGCGAGCGCTCGTGTGCGCGCTGGCGCCAGGCCCGCCTCGTGAGGGTCAGGCCCGCCCCCGTCACCAGCACACCGCTCGCCACACCCAGCCAGGCGATCACCGAGGGCGCCGCCGCCGAACCGGCCGTCACCAGCAGGCCCAGGGCGACCACGCCCAGCGTGTGGGTGACCGTCACCGACGCGGCCAGCGGCATCACGTCGCGCAGGCGGGCCTTGCCGCCCCGGGCCGCAGCCGTGGCCGCCATCAGGGTCTTCCCGTGACCCGGGGCGAGCGCGTGCATCGCGCCGAGGAAGACCGCGATGACCAGCGCCAGCGCGGCGAAGCCGATCGTGAGGTCGTGCCGGGCCACCAGGGAGTCCAGCGCGCGCGTCCACCGGTCGGCACCACGCGGCAGCACGGAGGACGCCGGTGCCGCCTTCTCGCCGCTCTCGACGAGGGCCGGGCCGCCCGGAGCCACCTGGAGGGCGGCCGTCGCGGTGTCGGCCGGCGAGGAGAGCAACTCCTGCGGATAACTGGTCAGTTCACCCGAGACCGACTTCTGCGGTACGTCGGACTCGGCGAGCGTCATCCGGTCGCCGCGCGCGGTGATCTCCCGCCAGCCGGGCCCCGACTCGATGCCCGCGCTGTGGAAGCCGAGGGCGAGGGTGTCCCCTTCGGCGACCTCGGGGAGAGCGGCCGTGAGCTCGCACTCCACGCGCAGCGTGTCGAGGCCGGCCTGACCGGGCCGCGTGCTCGCCTTGGCGCCGCCGACGGAGAGGGGGACCGTACGGCCGCCGACGGTGACCTTGCTGCCCTGCGCGGCGGTCGCGCACCGCTGCCCGGCCCAGTCGGTCAGGCCCAGCTTCTCGATGTCGGGCTTGGCCTGGGTCGCCGGGATCTCGGCGAGGTCCTCGACATGGGCGACCCGGAGCTGTCCGGGGGCGACGACGAGACCGTCGTACCGGTTGACGGTGAAGTTGCCGAGCGGATGCGCGCTCGCGGCCGATGCGGGAACCAGCACGAGCGCGCAGGCGGCCGTGAACAGGGCGGCGCCTGAGGCGGCCACACGACGGGGCTTCACTTCGCCGCCTCCAGGGACTTGAGGGCCGTACGGGCCTTGCGGGCGCCCAACGGGGAGAAACCGGGGTTGAGTTCGAGGGCGGCGGAGAGCGAGGCGCGGGCATCCTTCGCGTGGCCCGTGGCCTGCTCGATCATGCCGCGGTGGTAGAGGAAGGAGGCGTTGCGGTAACCGGTCGCGGTGGCGCGGCGGGCGTACGGGAGCGCTTCCTCGTCCTGGCCGTTGACGTGCAGCGCCCACGCCAGGGCGTCGGCCGTGTGCACGGTCTCGCGGCGGTCCCACTCGGCGCGGGCCGCGCGCAGCGCCGACTTCCGGTCGCCGTGGTCGGCGGCGGCGAGCGCGGTGTCGAGGTCGGCGTTGACGCCGTTGGCGCGGGCGATGGCCGTCCAGGCGTTGACGAGCGCGTACTGGTCACGGGCCTTGGCCAAGTCGCCTTCACCGCCCCGGACTTCGTACAGCTCACCGAGTTCGACGAGCGGACCGGGCAGCGGATAGCGGGAGACGACGTCCTCCATGCCCTTGATCGCACCGGCCCGGTCGCCGTCGGCGAACTGGGCGCGGGCGCGGCCCTCCAGCGCCGGAAGGTAGGCGTCGTCGGCGGCCAGCGCGCGGGCGTAGAACTCCAGGGCGGGCTTGTACTCGCCCTGGTTCCAGGCGAGTTGCCCGAGCGCGGTGGCCACGTACGCGATGTCCCCGCGCGAGGTGGCGGAGTCGAGCGCCTGCTCCAGCACCCGCCGGGCGGTGGTGACATCGCCGCGCAGCTCGCGCACGTACGCGTACCGGGTGAAGACAGGCACCCCGGGCCGCTTGGCGTCGGCCTCGTCGGTGGCCTTCAACGCCTCGTCGTAGCGCCCGAGTTCGACGAGGGCGTCGATACGGGTGGACAGGGCGCGCTCGCTGTAGGGGTTCTGTGCGAGGGCCTGGTCCGAGTACTTGAGAGCACCGGGAAAGTCATGGCGGGCGGCGGCGAGGGCGGCGCGGCCGGCGAGAGCGGGATCGTTGTCGGGCTCCAGCTCCAGGGACCGGTTCAGGGCCTGCTGGGCCTGCGGATACCGGGAGGGGTCGCCCTTGGTGCGGGCCTGCTCGACATATGCGAGCCCGAGTGTGGCCCAGCTGCCGAAGTCCCTGGGCTGCGCCCGGAGATGGGCCTGAAGGGAGGCGATGCTCGCGCCGATGTCCCCGCTCGCGAGCAGCGCGGGAGACATCGCGGCCGGCGCGGAGGCGACGGTGGTGGTCGCACCCCCGTCCCGGACGGCCCCCAGCACCACGGCACCCGCGGTGAAAGCCACCGCCAACGCGGCGGCACAGGCACCGAGTTGCACCGCCCGCCACCGCCGCGACGACTCCCCGAGCCGTCGGACGGCGGCGACGCGCTCGTCGGGGCCGGAGGCGGGGGCGGTGCCAAAGGCGGGAGAGGAGACGGTGGGGGACGACTGGCCGGGGGAGCCGTCCGGCGCGTGCCCGGCCGTCACACCACCCACGCCCACGCCCACGCCCGCGTCCTCGGGCGAGGCTTCGGCGTCGGTGACCGCGGCTGCCTCGCGGGTGCTGGGCGCGAGGTCGGCCTCCGGCGCCTTCCGGGTCTCCGGGGCGTCTTCGGCCGCCGGGGTCTCCCGACCGGTGCTGGACGCGGCAAGGGCTCCGGCGTCCTGCTCGGAGCCGGTCGGTTCGCTCACGCCCGGTGCGGCGTCCGTCGGGACGCCGACCGGGCCGGGCAGCGCCGCGCCGCCGCGTTCGTCGATGGCCCCGGAATCCTCCGTGCCGAGGATTCCGGCTGCCCCCGCCGTGTCGGCCGGCCGGCCGCCGAGCTCACGGCCCGGTCGCGGGAGCGGCGGCTGTGGCGCCTGCTCGCGGTCCGGTGCGTTGTCGTTCGTACGCGGGGACATGCCCTCTCCTCAAGGTTCCTGGGCGGGTCATCTGCGGGGAAGCGGGGGTCGGCCGCCCGGGTGGGGCCGGGAGCCGACGGGGGTGTGACGCGGCCCGCGCCGTGGGGGATGGATACGAGCGGGCCGCGCCAGTTCGGTGGGGGTGGTGAGGACGGAGAGCGGGTCAGTACGCCCGATTCCCCATGTTCCGCCGCCACCACACGACGCCGGCGGTGATCAGCAGGAACCCGGCCGCACCGGCCGCCGCCGAACCGGCGATCAGCATGGTGTCGGTGCCACCGGAGGTACCGGCGGGCTGCAGCGCGTCACCGAGCTGGCTGCGGACGTCGTTGGTGCCGGTCGTGCCCTTGGCGAGCGGGCCGCGCGAACCCTCGGTCGGCAGAGCCACGTACGGGAAGTAGCTCTCGAACTTCTTGTCGTTCTTGTCGACCGCGTCGCCGAGGTCGTTCTTCGCGCCGAGCAGTTCACCCTCGACGACCTGGAGCGAGGCGTCGATCACGTCGTCCGTCAGACGACGGCCGTTCGGGAAGCCCGCGTTGTCACCGTCGAGGACACCGAGACGCTTCGGGTGCTTCGCCGGGGCGATCGAGGTGTTGAGACGCAGTTCCTCGGCCGGAGTCACGTAGGGCGGCTGGTTGAGACCCTTCACGCCCTTGAGGAAGACGTCCACCAGGTCGTTGCGCGGCTCCTTGGGCGCCGGGATCTTGTAGATCGCCTCGATGAGCTTCGGCAGCTCCGGGTTGGTCACGTTCTTCAGGAACTGGGCGTCCTCCCACGGCGAGGACGCGTTGAACTTGTCCTTGTCCTTGATGGGGTTGACGACCTCGTTGACCAGCGGCATGCCCAGTCGCGAGACCTGCGAGAAGTAGCCGCTGGCGTTCTTGCGCTGGGTCGTCGACCAGATACCGACGATCGGCTGCTTCGACGACTCCACGATCATGTGCGTCGGCACCTGGAGCGCGATCGAGTTGACGTTGTAGCCCTTGAGCGTGTCGTTGCCGACCTCGGAGAGGTTCCCGCCGTACAGCAGGTCGAAGACGCGCAGGTCCAGGAAGAACGGGTCGTCGGCCTGGCCGGCGAACGTCGTCGAACCGTTCGTCAGCTTGTGGATGGCCTGGTCGCGCAGCTTCTTGTAGTTCGGCATCGACGCCTTGCCGACGTTCGACGGAGCGACCGGAACGTCGTCGGCGATCTTCGTCTTCGACATCTCGTGCTGGTTCTTGAGCTTGATCAGCTCGATGTCGTACGTCTGCGTGATGTTGAGGTCCTTGTCGTCAAGGCTCTCCACCGCGCCCGTGTTGTACAGGAACGTCTTCTTGTTCTTCACGTGCGTCTTGAAGGTGTAGCGGAACAGGATGTCGCCCTGCGCGTCACCGTTGTTGTCGATGTGGAGGTCGTACTGGGCGTCCTCGGCGAACTGGTAGAAGTTCGGGCCGCCGGCCGGCTCCTCGAACGGGATCCAGTTCGCGACGATCGTCGTCGTGTCCTTCTTGTCCGGGCTCACGAACGCGTACACGTCGGTGTTGTCGTACTGCGGTGTGCCCGAGATCAGCGGAGCCTCGCGGTGGCTGGAGGCGGCGGCCGTACCCGGTACGAGTGCGGTGACGCCGGCGGCCGCGAGCCCCCCGGTGGCCAGCGCACCGCATATGAGGGTCGCGATGCTCCTGCGCCGCGCGCCGCCCTTGGAGATGGTTGTCGTCATGCCGTCCGTCCTCACCGTGTCAACTTGCCTGACGACGGGGATTCGGAGCCCTCCCGGATGCGGATTGGTCGAACCTGAAAACTTTCTTGAAAACGTTTGGGAGGTGACCCACCCGCGTTTCGGGGGCACCGGATCCGTACCCATCCGGAGGCAGGATCGCTACGAATGCCTAAGGTGACGGTGACAAGCGTGATGGAGCGGGGAGGGGCCGTGTGCGGCCATAGAGAGGGGACGCGGGTGGGAGCGGACGAGCTTCTGGTTCTCGTGGCCGGGGGAGACCAGAAGGCCTTCGAAGAGCTGTACGGGATCGTGTCCGGGCCGGTGTTCGGGTTGGTGCGGCGCGTGGTGCGGGACCCGGCGCAGTCGGAGGAGGTGTCCCAGGAGGTCCTGCTCGAACTCTGGCGCTCCTCACCCCGGTTCGACCCCAGGAAGGGCAGTGCCCTGTCCTGGATACTCACGCTCGCGCACCGCCGGGCCGTCGACCGGGTGCGCAGCGCCCGCGCGGCCGGTGAGCGTGAGCAGCGCGAGGCCCAGCGCTCCCACCGTCCCGCCTTCGACCACGTGGCCGAGGAGGTGGAGGCCGGGATGGAGCGCGAATGGGTGCGCCGCTGTCTGGACAGGCTGACCACCCTGCAACGCCAGTCGGTCACCCTCGCCTACTACGAGGGCTATACGTACCGTGAGGTGGCGGAGCGGCTCTCGCTTCCGCTGGGCACGGTGAAGACACGGATGCGCGACGGACTGACCCGGCTGCGCGAATGCCTGGGAGGTGTCGCATGAGCGCGCTCGGCAGACTGTTCCGTCGCGAGGATCTCCACTCCCTCGCCGCCCCCTACGCTCTCGACGCCCTGGAGGGCGACGAGCGGCGCCGCTTCGAGAAGCATCTGACCCGCTGCGACGCCTGCACCGCCGAGGTGCGCCTGTTGTCCGAGGACACGGTCCGGCTGGCCTGGTCCACGGCCGCGCCGCCCCCGTTCGCCATGCGCGACCGGGTCCTGTCCGCCGTACGCGCGACTCCGCAGGAGTCCCCCGGGAACTCCCCGGCGCGCGCCCCCGGCCGCTCCGCCGAGGCGCCCCGCAGGCGGAGCCACCAACTGCCGGGGCATGTGTGGGGCACCGAACCGCTGCCGCCGGTCCGCCGTGCGCCCCGCATGCGCCCCTTGTTCGCCCCGCTGGCCACGCTCACGGCGGCAGCCGCCCTCGTCGTCGCCGCGCTGTTCGCCGTACAGAACACGCAGACCCAGGACAAGCTGGACACCGCGCAGGCCCAGGCACGTGAGATTGCCGACGTTCTGTCAGCTCCCGACGCGCGGGCGACCTCGGACCGGGACGCGCAGGGCCAGGGGATCACCGCGATCGCCTCCGCGTCCGAAGGCCGAGCGGTGGTGACCCTCAGTGGGTACGGGGAACTGCCGAGCGACCGCGTGCGCCAACTGTGGCTCATGCGCCCTGATGTGCAACCGCGCTCCCTGGGACTCTTCAAGGGCGACACGCCCTTGGTCGCGACCGGTCTCGACAAGTCGGCCACATCACTCGCTGTGACCGTTGAACCCGATGGGGGCTCAGAGCAGCCCACCAGCGCACCAGTTGTCCAACTCGCCCTGGAATCGGTTGGATTCGGAGAGTAATCGTCAACACCCTTGTGGGGAAGGTGAATCCTGTGGCCGAGATACACGAGTGCCCCGGGGGAGCGATAGGGTTAACCTGCCCGGGCCGGGTGGACTCGTACGGGTGGGGAGTGACATGGAACAGATAACGATGCACAGCAGGGCGCGCGTCCCTGCGATCACGTGCGGGAGCAGTGCCACCAAGGCACGACTAGACCGCCATCTCTCGGTGCTGTCGGGGCCCGCCGTCCCGCAGCGTGAGACGGCGGAGGCGACCTCGCTGATGCGTGAACTCACCTCACGGGACACCGTGAAGCAGCGCAGCGACCTCGGCGCGCGTGTCAGCAGGCTCTCGCTCTTCGCCCCGCTGCGCCGTCTGAGCCGCACCCTGTTCGGCGGGCGCTGAACGGACCGTGTCGGCGTCCCCACGCCGTCCATGGTTCACCGGGTCACCGAACCCGTCCACCGTCCGGTCGTTCGTCCAGTCGTTCCATGCCCGTGCTCAGGCGATCACACCGTCCCGGCGCAGTGCTGCGATCCCCTCGTCCGTCATCCCCACGGCACGCAGCAGTTCGTCGGTGTGCTCCCCGAGCGCGGGCACAGCGCCCATCCGCGCCTCGGCCCCGCCCGGCAGGGTGATCGGGGGCAGCAGTGCGCGCAACGGCCCCACCGGTGAACCCACCTCCCGCCACCGGTCCCGGGCCGCGAACTGCGGATGCTCCGCCACCTCCTGTACGTCCCTGAGTCGTGCGCACGCGACCCCGGCCCCCTCCAGCCGCGCCAGGGCCTCATCGACGTCCAGCGCACCGAGAGCCGCGGCCACGTGGGCGTCGGTCCGCTCCCGGTTCTCCACCCGTGCCGCGTTCGTCGCGTACGCCGGATCGGACCCCAACTCGGGCCGCCCCAGCACCTGTTCGGCCAGCCGCCGCCACTCGCGGTCGTTCTGCACCGAGAGCAGCACCCGTCCGCCGTCCGACGTCGCGTAGGAGTCGTACGGGGCGATGACGGCGTGCGCGAGGCCGGTGCGTGCCGGCGGAGTGCCGTCGTGCATCGCGTGGTGCAGGGGGTGCCCCATCCACTCGGCGAGCGCGTCCAGCATCGACACCTCCACCGGGCCGCCCCGCCCGGTCACGCCCCGCCGTACGAGCGCCGCCAACACCCCGGAGAACGCGTACATGCCGGCCGCGATGTCCGCCGCCGGAATCCCGGCCTTCACCGGCTGCCCGGGCGTCCCGGTCACCGACACCAGCCCGGCCTCGCACTGCACGAGCATGTCGTACGCCCGCTTGCCGGCGTACGGTCCCGACGGCCCGTATCCCGAGATGTCCACGGCGATCAGCCGGGGGTGCGCGGCGCAGAGGGTCGCCGCGTCGAGGCCGAGGCGGGCGGCGGCGCCGTGGGCGAGGTTCTGCACGAACACGTCGGCGTCGGCGATCAGTCGCTGGACGACGCCGAGTCCCCGAGGATCCTTCACATCGAGCGCGAGGGACTCCTTCCCCCGGTTGCACCACACGAAGTGCGAGGCGAGACCGTGGGCGGCGGTGTCGTACGCCCGCGCGAAGTCGCCGCCGTCGACCCGCTCCACCTTGATGACCCGGGCGCCGAGGTCGGCGAGCTGACGGGTGGCGAAGGGGGCGGCGACGGCTTGTTCGAGGGTGACGACGGTGAGGCCGGCGAGGGGGAGGGGTTCCATGCGGACGATCATGTCGGGTTTTCGCCCCCGTCGCCCCTGCCCGTCCCATCCTGAACCTGGGGGCTGCGCCCCCGGACCCCCCTCCGGCCCTGAACGGGCCTTGTCCTCAAACGCCGGACGGGCTGGATGTGCGGGCCGGCGCCGGCATTTCAGCCTCTCCGGAGTTTGAGGAGCGGGTGTTCGGGGGCGAGAACAACGGCCCGAACGGGTCAGCCCTCGCCCTCCGCGTACCGCCGTACGGCCAGCGGCAGGAACACCACGATCAGCACCCCGCACCACGCCAGCGACCCGGCGACAGGGTGGACGACCGGCCACGCGCCGTCCACCGGGGCCGGCGCGTTCCCGAACAACTCCCGCATCGCCGTCGCGACCGCGCTGATCGGGTTCCACTCGGCGAGCGTCCGCAGCCACCCCGGCAGACCGTCCGTCGGAATGTACGCGTTCGACAGCAGCGGCAGAAGGAAGGTCGCCCCGCCCAGCTGACCGGCCGCCTCCTCGCTGCGGGAGAGCAGCCCGAGGTGGATCCCGATCCACGTCGTGGCGAACCGGAAGAGCAGCAACAACCCCACCGCACCCGCCGCCCGCAACGCCGACCCCTCGATCCGCCAACCCACCGCAAGCCCGACAAGGAGGAACGGCACGGTCCCGGCGGCGGTGACCACGAGGTCCGCGAGAGCCTGCCCGAGCGGTACGGCGGCCCTGCTGATCGGCAGCGTGCGGAGCCGGTCGGTCACGCTCCGGTGGGTGTCCTGGGCCGCCTGGAACATCCCCGTCATGATGCCGTTGGCGGCGGTCGCCACCAGCAACCCCGGTACGAGGAAGGCCCGGTAGTCCTCGCCGGGCATCGCGAGGGCACTGCCGAAGACGTACCCGAAGAACAGCAGCATCGTGACCGGCATGGACTGGGTGAGGATCAGCAGCCCCGGGTTGTGCCGCAGCCGCCGCAGATGCCGGCCCAGCATGGCCGTACCGTCGTACGCCAGGGCGGAGATCGCGGAGGGCGGGGAGGTCGTGGACGTCAACGTGCTCACGCGGCAAGCTCCTTGCGCTCGGTCAGGCGGAGGAACACGTCGTCGAGGGTGGGCGGACGCAGACTCACGTCGAGCAACGCCACTCCTGCGGCGTCGAGTTCGCGTACCAGCCGGGGAAGGGTGACCGTCGGGTCGGTGGTGACCGCGCCGACGACGAGCCGGTCGCGGTCCAAAGCCGGTTCGGAACCGGTGAGTTGGTCCAGAACTCCCGCCGCGCGGAGCAGCGCGTCGGCATCGGCTGTCACAACCTCGGCGTACGAGCCGATGAGCGCCTTCAGTTGGGCGGGAGATCCTGAGTGGGCGACCCGGCCGTGCTCCACGAGGGCGATCTCGTCGGCGAGCCGGTCGGCCTCCTCCAGGTACTGAGTGGTCAGCAGAACAGTCGTACCCTCGTCCTTCAGCCCGCGCACGGCCGCCCAGATCTGGTTGCGGGCCGCAGGGTCGAGCCCCGTCGTGGGCTCGTCCAGGAAGAGCACCTCGGGACGCTTCACCAGGCTCGCCGCGAGGTCGAGGCGGCGGCGCATCCCGCCCGAGTAGGTGGCCGCGGGCCGGTCGGCGGCGTCGGCCAGTCCGAAGCGGTCGAGCAGTTCGTCGGCACGCGCGGCGGGACCTCTCACCCGGTGCAGCCGGGCGAACAGCCGTAGGTTCTCGCGGCCGGTGAGGTCCCCGTCCACCGACGCGTACTGCCCGGTGACGCCGATCCGGCGCCGTACGGCAGCCGCCTCCCGCACGAGGTCGTGCCCCGCGATGCGCGCCGAGCCCGCGTCGGGCCGCAGCAGCGTGGTGAGCAGCCGTACCGCCGTGGTCTTGCCGGCGCCGTTCGGTCCCAGCAGCCCGCACACGGACCCCTCGGCCACGGCCAGGTCCAGCCCACGCACGGCATGGACCTTCCCGAAAGCCTTCTCCAAGCCCTCACTAAGTACAGTGTACGTAGTAGTCATGAGGTGACCATAGCGCACTACGTACGCCGTACGTAACTACGATGGGTGGTCGAGGTGATGATCAATGGCCGGCCGAGCCGCCGTACCCGAAGTGATCTGGGCCCGTCCCGAGCGCGCGGGCCGTGGTCCGAAGGCCGCGTACAGCCGCGCCGACATCGCGGCAGCCGCGGTGCGGATCGCGGACGCGGAGGGGCTCGACGCGGCCTCGATGCGGCATGTCGCGGCCGAACTGGGCTGCGGCACGATGTCGCTCTACAACTACGTCCCCCGCAAGGAGGACCTGTACGAGCTGATGGTTGACGCCATCAGTGGCGAGCACGAGCTGTGGGAGCCCTCGGGCGACTGGCGCGCCGACATGCTGCGGGTGGCCCACCAGACGCGGACCCTCATGCGGCGCCACCCCTGGCTGCCGCGCCTGATGTCACCGGTGTACGGCTTCAGCCCCAACGCCCTGCGCTATCTCGAACACTGTCTGACCTGCCTCGACTCGTTCGATGCCACCTACGCCACGAAGATCGAGCTGATCGCGATGCTCAACGGCCTGGTGACGACGTACGTCGGCAACGAGCTGGCGACGGCCGAGCGGGTGCGGTCCCTTCCGTGGTCGGAGGAGCAGGAGAACGCGATGCGGATCGGGTATCTCGGGGGGCAGGTGGCGAGCGGGGCGTACCCGAGGATGGCGGCGGCGTTCATGGAGGACGCGGGGCCGATCGATCTGGAGGCGGTGTTCGAGCGGATGCTTTTGCGGGTGCTCGACGGGTTTGCGCCGCGAGGGTGAGGTTCGCTGCCGGGTGCGGGTTCGTTGTGGCTGAGCGCGCGGTTCCCCGTGCCCCTTCCGTTGGTCAGAGCAGCGTGAACTGGCCTTCCGGGCCCTCCTCCTGGTGATCCAACACCGATGCCGGTCGGCGTGCCCTGTCCGGCACCGGAAATACACCCGCCGTCCGTAGCTCAGTCGCCGTGATCGGGGTCTTCACCGTCAACTCGGCCTGTTGCGGACGCAGTTCCGCCAGCAGTGCCAGCACGGTGATCAGCTCCAGCAGCTCGGAGGTCCAGGGCTGCGGCCAGGTCGCGGGCCGGATCGCCTCCAGTGTGCCGGGCTCGGCGGGGCCGGGCATCCGCACCGCGAACCACTGCTCCAGCACCCGTTCCCCGCCCACCTCGAAGTCCCATGCCTCGGGTGGTACCGGGGAGATTCGGCCGTCGTCGATCTGGAGGGTCTCCTCGTCGCGGTCGTAGTGGACGGTGACCGGGCGGGAGGGCAGCGGCGACCGCACATAGGGGCGCCGGCCGCCGGGCAGCTTGGGGCGCTGGCCGTCCCGTCGCATCAGCCACAGCACCCGGCGGCCCAACCCGACACCCCGGGACCAGAGTTCGGGGTCGGCGGTGAGCGGGACGGTGAGCCCTGGGCGTACGGCGATCAGGGCCCAGGCGAGGAGGTCGACCGGGTCGGGGCGGTGGCCCAGGCGGTCGGTGAGGTGGTCCAACAGGCCCGGGGCCAGGTTGGGTTCGGTGCCGTCGGGCCGCCGGTACAGCGGGCGGATCCGGCCCGGGCGGATCATGGGCAGCAGGGACGAGGCGAGCAGCAGTGGCCCTGTGGAGGTGGGTGGCGAGGCCACCGCCTCGGAGACGAACACCTGCCGTTCGTCCGCCACCCGCCACAACTCCGGGCGCGCCGCGTCGATCAGCCGGTGGTCCGGGATCAGCCACTGCTCGTCGAAGGGGGCCCGCAGGACCCGTACCGGCTCCGCGCAGGGGCCGGTGGCGCGGGCGAGTTTCTCCGTGCCGCCGTGCCGGCCCGGCAGCTGTCCGACCGCCGAGTGGAGGGTGCGTGAACGCGTCGGCTCGAACAGGGCCTCGCGGTCCGGCCCTTCGGCCTTCATCAGGGCGTCCCAGCGTCCCTTCAGGGATGCCGCGTCCGGTGCCGTCGGCCACCCCCGGCCCAGCCGTGGCGGTGAGACGGACCACGGCATGAGGTCCGCGAGCAGCGGAGCGTCGTCGTCGGGCGTCACGCTGGGCATCGTACGACGCGCCCCCCTTGCCCCGGTTCTAGGTCGCATCCAGAGTCACCGTGAAGGAGAAACGGTCGCCCCGGTAGTGGATGACGGCCACGTCCAGGACCCGGCCCGACTCGTCGTACGCGACGCCCGTGTAGTGCAGGATCGGGCTGAGCAGCGGGACCCTGAGCAGTCGGGCCGTCTCCGGGTCCGCGAGGCGGGCCTGGACGGTGTCCGTGATGCGGCTGATGTCCGCGCCCACGATGTCCCGCAGGACCTTGGTCATCGGCCAGCGCACCAGATCCCGCCGGTCGATGCGCTCGGCGAGTTCCGGACGGACGTAGTTGCGGGCGTGGTTGGTCGGCTCGCCGGTCTCCTCGTCGCCGCGCAGCCGGTGGTACGTGGCCACCTCCACGAGATCCGGGAAGTACTCGGCGAGTTCGGAGGGCACGGGCACGCTGCCGTGGCCGAGGAGTTCGGTCGTCATGCCGGACTGCTGCGCCACGATCGCGTCGACCGAGCCCAGCAGTCGTACGGGAGCGCCTCGTTGGGCGTCCGGCTCGATGAACGTGCCGCGCCTGCGGTGGCGGCTGATCAGGCCCTCGTCCTCAAGCTCCTTCAGCGCCTGCCGCATGGTGAGCACGCTCACGCCGTAGTGCGCCGCCAACTGCTCCTCGGTGGGCAGCCGCAGCGGGTCCCGCGAGGAGCGCCCGAGGATCGAGGCGCGCAGTGATTGCGAAACCTGGTACCAGAGCGGCAGTTTGCGGTTCAGGACTATCGAGTCCGGCGCGAAGGAGGTCACGGAGGTATCCGTACCGGTCGACAACGATCAGTGCAACGGGCGGAAGTGCCGCTGGAGGCCCGCCCACACGTCGTCGTACCCGGCTTGCAGATGCTCCGCCCGCGCGGCCTGTGCCGTCAGGGTCACCGGCCACCGTGTCTCGAACATGAACGCCAGCCCGTCGTCGACCTTCTGCGGCCGCAGCTCGGCGGCACCGGCCCGGTCGAAGGTCTCCCGGTCGGGCCCGTGCGCGGACATCATGTTGTGCAGCGAGCCGCCCCCGGGCAGAAAACCTTCCGCCTTGGCGTCGTACGCGCCCTCGATCAGCCCCATGTACTCGCTCATCACGTTCCGGTGGAAGTACGGCGGCCGGAAGGTGTCCTCGCCCACCAGCCAGCGCGGCGCGAACACCACGAAGTCGATGCCCGCGAGGCCGGGAGTGTCCGACGGCGACGTCAGCACCGTGAAGATCGACGGGTCCGGGTGGTCGTACGAGAGCGTGCCGAGGACGTTGAAGCGGCGCAGATCGTAGGCGTACGGGACATGGTTGCCGTGCCAGGCGACGACGTCGAGGGGGGAGTGGTCGTACTCGGCCGTCCAGAGGTTGCCGCAGAACTTGTTGACCACCTCCACCGGACCCTCGACATCCTCGTACGCGGCGACCGGCGCCCGGAAGTCCCGTGCGTTGGCCAGCCCGTTGGCGCCGATCGGGCCGAGGTCGGGGAGCCGGAAGGGGCTGCCGTAGTTCTCGCACACATAACCGCGGGCCGTGGCGTCGATCAGCTCCACCCGGAAGCGCACCCCGCGAGGGACGAGTGCGACATGGCCGGGCTCGACGAACAGCAGCCCGAACTCGGTGCGCAGCAGCAGCGCGCCGGTCTCCGGGACGATCAGCAGCTCCCCGTCGGCGTCGCTGAACACCCGCTCCATCGAGGAGTCGGCGTGGTAGAGGTGCACGGCCATGCCGCTGCGCTGGGCGGCGTCACCGTTGCCGCCGAGGGTCCATAGGCCCGCCAGGAAGTCCGTGCCGGCCGGGGGGCCGGGCAGCGGGTTCCAGCGCAGGCGGTTCGGATCGGGCACGGACTCCGTGAAGGGAGCCGTACGGATCGAGCCGTTGCCGGCGGGCGTGAACGGGGGATGCGCGGCCGAGGGACGGATGCGGTACAGCCAGGAACGGCGGTTGTGGGCGCGGGGCTCGGTGAACGCCGTACCGCTGAGCTGCTCGGCGTAGAGGCCGAGGGGGGCGCGTTGCGGCGAGTTGCGGCCCTCGGGCAGGGCGCCGGGGACGGCCTCCGAGCTGTGCTCATTGCCGAAACCGGTGAGATGCGACAGTCCCTCGGCCGCCTTCCGCGCGTCCCCGCTCATCTGTGCTCCCTCGCTCCCTGATCCTCATTCCTATGCTTCACCGTAGGATTCGGCGTTCGCTGACGCAAGAGGGGGAAAGTCAGGGGTGAGGTTCACCGGATCGTCGCGGAACGGCATGATGAATCCCGTGCCCCCAGCGACCTCGCTACGTCGTGCGCCCGTACAGCGGCGCAGTGCCGAACGGCTGACCAGAATCCTCGACGCCTGCGCCGACCTCCTCGACGAGGTCGGCTACGACGCCCTGAGCACCCGGGCGGTGGCGATACGCGCCGGCGTCCCCATAGGCTCCGTGTACCGCTTCTTCGGCAACAAGCGCGCCATGGCCGACGCGCTGGCCCAGCGGAACCTGGAGCGCTACATCGCGCGCGTCACCGAGCGCCTGGGGCAGGAGAGCGGGGGCGGCTGGCGTGAGGCCATGGACGCCGTGCTCGACGAGTACCTGGCCATGAAGCGCACCGCGCCGGGCTTCTCGCTCGTCGACTTCGGCAACCAGATCCCGGTCGGCAAGCGTGACGCCGGGCCCAACCACCTCGTCGCCGACACCCTCACCGCTCTCCTCTCCGACGTCATCGGCCGCGAACCGGACGACGACCTGCGCCGCACGTTCCTGGTCGCCGTCGAGACCGCCGACACCCTGGTCCACCTGGCCTTCCGGGTCGCTCCGGAGGGGGACGAGCCGATCATCGGGGAGGCGCGGGAGCTGCTGCGGGCGTATCTGGCGCGAGTGCTCGACTGAGGTTCCCGCTTCGGCCCGCCACCCGGCCCGGGCCGAGGCGGGTGCGCGCCACCCCTCCCCTCCATCCGTACCGGTCGGTATGCTCGGCTCCATCCGCGCGTCACAGTTGCCGCCACCCTCCGGGAGGACCCGTGTCCAGCCCCACCGACTCCCGAGCCGAGTCCCGCACAGCCCTGCGTGTCTGCCCCCTGTGCGAGGCCACCTGCGGACTGACGCTCACCATCGAGAGCGGCCGGGTCACCCGGGCCCGCGGTGACCGCGACGACGTGTTCAGCCAGGGGTTCATCTGCCCCAAGGGCGCCTCCTTCGGAGCGCTCGACAGCGACCCCGACCGGCTCCGTACCCCCCTCGTACGACGGGACGGCGAGCTGCGCGAGGCCAGTTGGGCGGAGGCCTTCGACGCCGTCGCCGCCGGTATCCGGGGCGTGGTGGAGCGGTACGGGCCCAACTCCGTCGGAACCGTCTTCGGGAATCCGAACGTGCACACTGTGGCCGGGGCTCTCTATCCGCCGGTCCTGATCGCAGGCCTCGGCACCCGCAGCGTCTTCAGCGCCTCCACGGTCGACCAGATGCCCAAGCACGTCTCCAGCGGGCTGCTCTACGGCGACGCCAACGCGATCCCCGTCCCCGACCTCGACCGTACCGACCACCTGCTGCTCATCGGGGCCAACCCTCTTGAGTCCAACGGGAGTCTGTGTACGGCGCCCGACTTCCCCGGCAAGCTCAAGGCCCTCAGGGCGCGCGGCGGCACCCTCACCGTCATCGACCCGCGCCGCACCCGCACCGCAAAGCTCGCCGACCGGCACATCGCGATCCGCCCCGGCACGGACGCGTTGCTTCTCGCCGCGATGACGAACGTCCTCTTCGACGAACACCTCGTCGACCTGGGCGAGTTGGCGCCGCACGTCCATGGAGTCGCCGAAGTGGAGGCGGCTGTACGGGACTTCACGCCCGAAGCCGTCGCCGAGGCCTGTGACGTGGACGCCGGCACCATCCGTACCCTCGCCCGTGAACTCGCCGCCGCGCCCACCGCCGCCGTCTACGGCCGCATCGGCAGCTGCACCGTCCCGCACGGCACCCTCGCCAGCTGGCTGGTCGACGTCCTCGACATCCTCACCGGCAACCTGGACCGGCCCGGCGGCGCCCTCTTCCCGCAGGCGGCCACGGACCGGACACCCCGGCCGGCCGGCCCCAGTCACGGGTTCGCGCTCGGTCGCTGGCACTCGCGGGTCGGTCGACACCCGGAAGCCAAGGGTGAGTTGCCGCTCTCCGCGCTCGCCGAGGAGATCGACACCCCCACGGCCGAGGGCGAGCCGATCCGGGCCCTCATCGCCGTCGCCGCCAACCCGGTCCTCTCCGCGCCCGACGGCAACAGGCTCGACAAGGCGCTGGACTCGCTCGACTTCATGGTGAGCGTCGACCCCTATCTGAACGAGACCTCGCGCCACGCGCACGTCGTACTGCCCCCGCCCCCGCCCTCGCAGAGCCCGCACCACGACTTCGCCCTCAACACCCTCGCCGTCCGCAACCAGGTCCGCTACAACCGCCCCGCCGTCCCCCTGGAGCCCGGCAGGATGGCCGAGACCGAGATCTTCGCGCGGCTCGTCCTGGCCGCGACCGGCATGCACGGCGCCGACCCCGCCGCCGTGGACGCCATGGTCATCGACCAGACCCTCGGCAAGGCCGTCAGGGAACCCCACTCCCCGGTCCACGGCCGTGATCCGCAGCAGCTCGCCAAGGAGCTGGGCGGCGACACCGGTCCCGAGCGGCGCCTCGACCTGATGCTGCGCCTGGGCCCGTACGGCGACGGCTTCGGCGTACGACCGGACGGTCTGAGCCTGGCGAAGGTGCTCGCGCACCCGCACGGCATCGACCTCGGGCCGCTCCGGCCGCGCCTGCCGCAGCCCCTGAAGACGCGCAGCGGGAAGATCGAGCTGCTGCCGCAGCCCATCGCCGACGACCTGCCTCGGCTGCGCCGGGCCATGCGGGAGCGCCCCGCCGGGTTCGTGCTCATCGGGCGTCGGCACCTTCGCTCCAACAACAGCTGGATGCACAACGTGCCCGCGCTCACCGGCGGCACCAACCGCTGCACCCTCCACATCCACCCCGAGGACGCCGAACGCCTCGGTGTCCTCGACGGAGCAGCCGTACGGATCAAGGGCGCCGGGGGAGAGGTGGTGGCTCCCGCCGAGATCACCGACGTCGTACGGCGCGGGGTCGTGAGCCTGCCCCACGGGTGGGGGCACGACCGGCCGGGCACCCGGCTCGCGCACGCCGCCGTCGACCCCGGTGTCAACGTCAACCAGCTCCTCGACGGCAGTCTGCTGGACCCGCTGTCGGGCAACGCCGTACTAAATGGTGTACCCATCGAACTCGCCCCAGCAGGCACAACGCTGTGACCTGGAGTTTTGCGCTTATTGCTCGCACGTCAACATCTTGTTAAGCCTTGTGGGGCCGACCTAACGTCAACGCACTGCCGACTCCGGTGGGAGTTCAAGGGCGAACGTTAGGTAACCCACTCATGTTGACCATCCTGGGCTTCACGATGATCGCGACCTTCCTGGTCCTGATCATGATGAAGAAGATGTCGCCGATCGCGGCGCTCGTACTGATCCCGGCACTTTTCTGCGTGTTCGTCGGGAAGGGCGCCAAGCTCGGTGACTACGTCATCGACGGCGTCACCAGCCTCGCCCCCACCGCGGCGATGCTCATGTTCGCGATCGTCTACTTCGGTGTGATGATCGACGTCGGCCTCTTCGACCCGATCGTCCGAGGCATCCTGAAGTTCGCCAAGGCGGACCCGCTGCGCATAGTCGTCGGTACGGCGATCCTCGCGGCGATCGTGTCCCTCGACGGCGACGGCTCGACCACCTTCATGATCACGGTCTCGGCGATGTACCCCCTGTACAAGCGCCTCAAGATGAGCCTCGTCGTGATGACCGGTGTCGCCGCGATGGCCAACGGTGTGATGAACACCCTGCCCTGGGGCGGCCCGACGGCCCGTGCCGCGACGGCCCTGAAGCTGGACGCCAGCGACATCTTCGTCCCGATGATCCCGGCGCTCGCCGTCGGCCTCGCCTTCGTCATCGCCCTCTCCTACGTCCTCGGCCGCCGCGAGCGCAAGCGGCTCGGCGTGCTCACCCTGGACGCGGTCCTGGTGGAGGAGCGGGAACAGGAGCAGGAGTCGGAGACCGTGCTCGTCGGCGCCGGTTCGGGCGCGAAGTCGGCAGGGGGATCCGGTGCGGGCAACCCGGCCGTGCTCACCGGCGGTTCGGGTGCCGAGGACACCGCCGACACCGGCACCGAAGATGACGACGACCGGATGCTGAAGGTCCTCGACCCGAACCGCACCACCCTGCGCCCCAAGCTCTACTGGTTCAACGCGCTCCTCACGGTCACCCTGCTCACCGCCATGATCATGGAGTGGCTGCCGATCCCGGTGCTGTTCCTGCTCGGCGCGGCGCTCGCCCTCACGGTCAACTTCCCGCACATGCCCGACCAGAAGGCCCGCCTCGGCGCCCACGCCGAGAACGTCCTCAACGTCTCCGGCATGGTCTTCGCCGCCGCCGTCTTCACCGGCGTCCTCACCGGCACCGGCATGGTCGACCACATGGCCCGCTGGCTCGTCGACAACATCCCGGACGGCATGGGCCCGCACATGGCCTTCGTCACCGGCCTGCTGAGCATCCCGCTCACCTACTTCATGTCGAACGACGGCTTCTACTTCGGTGTCCTGCCGGTGCTCGCCGAGGCCGGAGCGGCCCACGGTGTCTCCCCGCTGGAGATCGCCCGCGCCTCCCTCATCGCCCAGCCCCTGCACATGTCCAGCCCGCTCGTCCCGGCCGTGTACGTCCTCGTCGGCATGGCGAAGGTCGAGTTCGGCGACCACACGAAGTTCGTGGTCAAGTGGGCCGTGCTGACCTCGCTGGCCATCCTCGGGGCGGGCATCCTGTTCGGCATCATCTGACCGTCCGGTCGGCCCGTCCGTTCGATCAGCGCATCCTGTCCGACCGCTCGATGGAGGACACGACCATGAGGCCCGGTGGGAACCGCGGCTGGCTGCTCCGCCTAGTCATCGCCTTCAGCTTCACGCAGGGGGCGGTGTCGATGGCCCGGCCCGCCGTCTCCTACCGGGCCCTCGCGCTGGGCGCCGACGAGCGGGCGATCGGCGTCATCGCAGCCGCGTACGCCCTGCTCCCGCTCTTCGCCGCCGTACCGCTGGGCCGCCGCACCGACCACGGCCGCTGCGCACCCCTGCTGACTGCCGGAGCCCTCCTGGTCTCCGGCGGCTGCGCTCTCGGCGCGACCGCCGACTCCCTCGGCACGATGGCCGCGTGGAGCGGGGTGATGGGCCTCGGTCACCTCTGTTTCGTCATCGGCGGCCAGTCGATCGTCGCCCGCCGGTCCGCCCCGCACGAACAGGACCGCAACTTCGGCCACTTCACCATCGGCGTCTCGCTCGGCCAGTTCATCGGCCCGATCGCGGCGGGCGCGCTGATCGGCGGCCACGACATGGCGGCCACCAGTGCCCGCGCCCTGCTGGTCGCGGGCGCGGTCGCCGCGTTGTCGTTCACCTCACTGTGGCGCGTCGAGGACCGTACGGCCGTCAAGTCCCGTACGGAGCAGGGCGATCGCGTCCCCGTACACCGCATCCTGCGTACCCGGGGCGTACCGGCGGGCATCTTCGTCAGCCTTGCCGTGCTGTCCGCGACCGACATCCTCACCGCCTACCTTCCGGTGGTCGGCGAGCACCGGGGCATCGCGCCGGCGGTGATCGGCGTACTGCTCGGACTGCGCGCCGCGGCCACCATCGCGTGCCGCCTGGTGCTGACGCCCCTGCTGCGGCTGCTCGGCCGGCGCCTGCTGCTCACCGTGACCTGTCTGCTGGCGGCGGTGCTGTGCGCGGGGATCGCGGTGCCGGTGCCGGTGTGGGGGCTGGCCCTCATGCTCGCGGTGCTGGGCTTCTGTCTGGGCGTCGGACAGCCGCTGTCGATGACGACGGTCGTCCAGGCCGCCCCGGCCGGCGCCCGCTCCACCGCGCTCGCGCTGCGGCTGACCGGCAACCGGCTCGGCCAGGTCGCCGCGCCCGCCACGGCCGGTCTGGTCGCCGGGGTCACGGGCGCGGCGGCGCCGTTCGTGATGCTCGGCGCGCTGCTGTTGCTGGCGGCGGGGACAGCTGTGCGCTCGTCGGCCCCACAGGTGCCGCCGGACCAGCAGGAGAGGGCCGGAAGGGTGATGTCCAAGGGGGTGTAGGGCGGGGCTTCCGCCGTTGCGGGCGCTGATGTGAAAGAGAGTCAGATGAAGCGGGATTTGTATGAAAATCATCCGACTCGGAGGAATCGCACATGCCCACCTCACTCCGCCCACGCCGGACCGGCGCCCGTACCGCCGCGCTCGCGGCCCTCACCCTCGCGGGCACCACCCTCATCGGGGCCCCCGCCGTCGCAGCCCCCGGCGACAACGGAGACGTCAAGATCCACAAGGTGGGCACGCCCTTCGACGACCAGAGCAACGAGCCGAAGGTCTGCGACTTCTACCTCGCCGCGTTCAACTTCGACGACCTCCCCGACGGCCAGGACATCGAGTGGTCCATCGAGACCCAGCCCCTGGAGGCGAACGGCGCCACCCTCTCCGACACCCTCGACCTGGAGCCCGACGGCACCGGACACACCATGCCCCTCGCGCTGCCGGACGGTCAGTACAAGCTGACGTGGAACATCGTCGGCGGCCAGGGCGCGGGCAAGCACAAGGTGTTCCAGGTCGACTGCCCGATCGTCGATCCCTCCGGCACACCGACCCCGCCCGGCGGCCCGGGCGGCCCCGGCGGAGGCCCCGGTGGTCCCGGCGGTGGTCCGGGCGGCCCGCACGGCGGGGTTCCCGCGGGCGGCGGCGGTGTCGCCCGGGCGGAGGCCTTCTCGCCGGTGGCCGGTGCGGCGGCCGTGGGCCTGATCGTGGTCGGGGGAGTGGTCTATCTCCGGACGCGCCGACGTGCCGATGGCGCGGCCTGACCACGCCCGCCGGCCCAGGCCCTGGCGTCGGACGCGCGCCTACCGCCTGACCCGCACGGTCGTCCTGACCGTCGCCCTGGCGGTGGGCGGCGTCTGGTGGGCCCGGGTCGACGAGCCCGCCCCCGCACCCGTCACCGCCACCGACGGCGCGCCGGTCGCACCGTCCACCGGGAGCGGCGGGAAAGCCGACGCGGGGAGGGCGGCGAGGGAGCGGAGACCGGCACCGGCCGCGCCGCCACCGGCGGCCGGGCGCGCGAAGGGACGGTCAGGGCCCGCCGGGGCAGCACCACCCACCGGGCCGACCAGGGCGGACGGACCCGTGACGGGACGGTCGGAGTCCGCCAGGACGGCAATCCCGGCCGCACCACCCCGGGCGGACGGGTCGGCTGAGGGACGGCCAGGTTCCGCCGGACCGACCCCACCGGCCGTTCGCCCGAGCGTGCCGGCCGGGCCACGGGCGCCGGCGCTCCTCCCGCGCTCCCGACCCACCGCGCTCACCCTCCCCTACCTCGACGTCGAGGCGCCGGTCGTGGATCTGCGCCTCGACCGCCACGGGCAGCTCACCGCGCCCCCGGACGACAACGCCAACCTCGTCGGCTGGTACGCGGACGGACCGTCCCCCGGAGAGAACGGCACGGTGATCGTCGTAGGTCACCGCGACACCCGCGCCGGGCCCGCCGTGTTCATCGGCCTCGACGAAGTCACGCCCGGACGGCGGGTCGAACTCCGGCGCGCGGACGGCCGTACTGCCGTCTACACCGTCGACGTCGTGAAGACGTACGACAAGGCCGACTTCCCCAGCCGGGAGGTGTACGGCGCCCGTTCCCGCCCCGAGCTGCGCCTCATCACCTGCGGCGGCGGCTACGACCGGCGGACCGGCTACACGGGCAACATCGTCGTGTACGCGCATCTGACGGCGACGCGATGAACCATCCCTTCGGTCGTTCGAGGACTGGCCCGTTCAGGACGGCTCATCGGCCTTCTCGGTCCGTGGCCGCGGTTCCGAAACCCTCTCCGCAGCCACGGACCCCGCCACCCGCGCCCGCGCCCGGGACCGCGACACCGCCACCCCCGCGAGACACAGCCCGCCACCCGCCAGCGTGAGCAGCCCCGGCACCTCGCCCAGCGCCAGCCAGGACATCAGCACGACCAGGGCCGGGACCGCGTACGTGGTCGCGCCCATGCGGCTGGCCGTCGTACGGGCCAGCGCGTAGGCCCAGGTCGTGAAGGCCAGCGCGGTGGGGAAGACGCCCAGGTAGATCATGTTGAGGGTGGCGGAGAGCGGCGCGTCGGCCACGTCACCGACCAGTTGCCCGGCGAACGGCAGACAGGTCACGGCCCCGGCCAGACAGCCGAACGTCGTCGCCTGGAGGGCGCTGGCCCGGCCGAGGGCCGGCTTCTGCGCGACGACACCCGCGGCCCACGAGGCCGCCGCGAGCAGACACAGCGCCACCCCGAGCACCGATGTGCCGCCCCCGCCCGACATCGACAGCCCGACGGTCACCGCGCCCGCGAACGACACCGCCATGCCCGCGAGCAGCCGGGGCGGCATCGGGTCGCCGAGCAGCCGGGTGCCGAGCAGGGCTATCAGGATGGGGCCGACGTTCACGAGCAGGGCGGCCGTCCCCGCGTCCACCTGCTGCTCGCCCCAGTTCAGGACGACCATGTACACCCCGAACCACAGCACCCCCGAGACCGCGATCCCGCGCCAGGCCGACCGGGGCGGCAACCCCTCCCGCCGTACGAGACAGATCGCCCCCAGCGTCACGAACCCGGCGAGCATCCGCCCGAGCGCCAGGGCCCCCGGCGAGTACGCGGCCCCCGCACTGCGGATCGAGACGAACGCGGAGGCCCACAGCACCACGGTCACACAGGCCGCGACGGCGGCGAGCACCTCCGCACGAGGGGTTCGGCGGGAGGACGGGGAGAAGGTCATCATGCTCCAGAGGCTAGGCAGGACGGACGGCGAGGGCTCGCGATTTTCGGACGTGCGGCTGTACGGACGAACGGCTGCACGGGGGCTCGGCGCAGGTCCGTCGCCTCGGTGCCGAGGAGCTGGGCGAAGTGGTGTTCCCCCTCGGGGTCACCCTGACCGCCCGTTCCGAGCCGATGCGTACGCACCGGCGGGCGTCCAGGGCGTGCCGACACGGAGCGGCGCCCGCGGTGCCCGCGAGGTGGGGACGGCGTTCGGTCCGGTCGAGGCAGGCGCGGGGCGGCGCCCGGCTGTCTACTCGGGTCGCTTCAGCTGCTCGTACTGCTGCGCCAGCCCGTCCAGCAGCGCGGTGAGGCCGGTCCCGAAGGCCCGCTCGTCGATCTTCTGCTGCTGCTCGGCGAGGAGGTGGGCCTGTCCGAGGTGGGGATAGTCGGCCGGGTCGTACGCGCTCTCGTCGTCCACGAAGCCGCCGGCGAAGGAACCGAGCGCGGAGCCCATGATGAAGTACCGCATCAGCGCGCCGATCGACGTGGCCTGGGCCGGTGGCCAGCCCGCGTCGACCATCCCGCCGTAGACGGCGTCGGCGAGACGCAGGCCTGCGGGGCGGCGGCCGGGGCCGCGCGCCATGACGGGAACGATGTTCGGGTGATCGCGCAGCGCGGCCCGGTAGGAGACGGCCCAGTCGTGCAGTGCGGTACGCCAGTCGCGTCCGTCCTCGAACATCGACAGGTCGACCAGCACGCTCACCGAGTCCGCGACCGCCTCCAGGATCTGGTCCTTCGTCCGGAAGTGGTTGTAGAGGGACGGCCCGCTGACCCCCAGTTCGGCCGCGAGCCGACGTGTCGACAGGGCGGCCAGACCTTCCGTGTCCACCAGGGCCCGTGCCGTCTCGACGATCAGGTCGGTGCTGAGGAGGGGCTTGCGCGGTCGGGCCATGGCGCACATAGTAGGGCTGCGACTTTAAACTAGCAGTGCTAATTTAGGTCCTCTTCGCGGTCCGATGTCTATGGGTGTCAATGGGGTGGCTCGTCATGAACCTGGAACTGAGCGAGGAGCAGACCGCCGTCCAGCGGCTCGCCCGGGACTTCGTCGAGCGCGAGATCACCCCGAACGTCGTCGCCTGGGACCGTGCCGAGGACGTCGACCGGTCGATCGTGAAGAAACTGGGCGACGTGGGCTTCCTGGGGCTGACCGTCGACGAGGAGTACGGCGGCTCGGGCGGTGACCATCTCACGTACTGCCTGGTGACCGAGGAACTCGGCCGCGGGGACTCCTCCGTGCGCGGAATCGTCTCCGTGTCGCTGGGGCTGGTCGCCAAGACCGTCGCGCACTGGGGGACCGAGGACCAGAAGCGCCGCTGGCTGCCCGGGCTCACCTCCGGTGACCACGTCGGCTGCTTCGGCCTGACCGAGCCGGGCACCGGGTCCGACGCGGGCAACCTCACCACTCGGGCGGTGCGCGAGGGCGACGACTACGTCGTCGACGGAACGAAGATGTTCATCACCAACGGCACCTGGGCCGACGTGGTCCTGCTCTTCGCCCGCTCCACCGACGCCCCCGGCCACAAGGGCGTCTCCGCCTTCCTCGTACCGACCGACACCCCCGGACTGACCCGCCGCACCCTCCACGGCAAGCTCGGCCTGCGCGGTCAGGCCACCGCCGAACTGGTCTTCGAGGACGTCCGCGTGCCCGCCTCGGCGATGCTCGGCCCCGAGGGCAAGGGCTTCTCCGTGGCCATGTCGGCGCTCGCGAAGGGGCGGATGTCGGTCGCCGCCGGGTGTGTCGGGATAGCCCAGGCCGCCCTGGACGCGGCCGTCCGGTACGCGGGTGAGCGTGAGCAGTTCGGCGGCCCGATCGCGCGGCACCAGCTGGTGCAGGAGCTGATCAGCGACATCGCCGTGGACGTCGACGCGGCCCGGCTGCTGACCTGGCGCGTCGCCGACCTGATCGACCGGGGCCTGCCCTTCGCGACCGAGTCCTCCAAGGCCAAGCTCTTCGCCTCCGAGGCCGCCGTCCGCGCCGCGAACAACGCCCTCCAGGTCTTCGGCGGCTACGGCTACATCGACGAGTACCCGGCGGGCAAGCTCCTGCGCGACGCCCGCGTGATGACCCTCTACGAGGGCACGAGCCAGATCCAGAAACTGCTGATCGGCCGCGCGCTGACGGGAGTGTCGGCCTTCTGAGGCCTGGCCCGCTCCCTCCGGTCCTCCGGGCTGAGTACCTGTCTGAGTATCTCGGCGGATGTGGCGCGGCCCACGTCCGCGCACTCTTGGCCCCATGAGTGAGACACCGGTCAAGCAGCAGAGCACGGCGGCCTTCTACGGCCAGGCCGTCGCGTCCTTCGGTATCGCCATGGGGGCCACGGCCATCGGCATCTTCCAGCTCCACGCCGACGCCTGGGTGCGCGGCTTCCTCGGCATCGCCGTCCTCTACCTGGTGACCTCCGCCTTCACCCTGGCCAAGGTCATCCGCGACCGCCAGGAGGCCGGACAGATCGTCAGCCGAGTCGACCAGGCCCGGCTGGAGAAGCTGCTCGCCGAGCACGACCCCTTCGAGAAGCTCTGATCCCGAAGCGCTGATCCGGAAAGCCCTGAGCGGGCACTCTAAGCGCCCGCTCACCCGCGGCGGTAGAGTGGGAGGTCACTGTCGGTGGAAGGGGCGAACGGGCGATGAGTACGGCGGAGGAGACGGCCGGCGGCGAGGCGGCGCCGTGGGGTGAGGTGACCCCCGACGCGGCCCGGCGGCTGCTCGTCGCCGCGGTGGAGGCCTTCGCCGAGCGCGGCTACCACGCGACGACGACCCGTGACATCGCGGGCCGCGCGGGCATGAGCCCGGCGGCGCTCTACATCCACTACAAGACCAAGGAAGAGCTGCTCCACCGGATCAGCAGGATCGGCCACGAGAAGGCCGTCGACATCCTGCGCACGGCGGCACAGACCGAGGGCACCGCGACCGAACGGCTGGCCGAGGCCGTCAGTTCCTTCGTCCGCTGGCACGCCGGGGGCCGCACCACCGCACGGGTCGTGCAGTACGAACTCGACTCCCTCGGCCCCGACGCCCGTGCCGAGATCCTCGCGCTGCGCCGCCAGGTCGATGCCGAGGTGCGCGGGATCATCGAGGACGGCGTGGAGGCGGGGGAGTTCGACGTCCCCGACGTGCCGGGCACGACACTCGCCGTGCTGTCGCTGTGCATCGACGTGGCCCGCTGGTTCAACGTCAACGGTTCGCGCACGCCGGACGAGGTCGGCGCGCTCTACGCCGACCTCGTGCTGCGGATGGTGGGGGCCGCCGCGTAGCCGGTGTTCACCGGCTCACAGGTAGTACCGCGACACCGACTCCGCGACGCACACCGGCTTGTCGCCGCCCTCGCGCTCCACGCTGAAGGCGACCGTCACCTGGACCCCACCGGGCACGTCCTCGACCCCGGCGATCCGCGCGGTGGCGCGCAGGCGCGAGCCGACCGGCACGGGGGCGGGAAAACGGACCTTGTTCGTCCCGTAGTTGACGCCCATCTTGACGCCCTCGACCTTGATCAGCTGCGGCCCGAAGAGCGGCAGCAGCGACAGGGTGAGGTATCCGTGCGCGATGGTCGTCCCGAAGGGGCCGGTGGCGGCCTTCTCCGGGTCCACGTGAATCCACTGGTGATCGCCGGTCGCGTCGGCGAACAGGTCGATCCGCTTCTGGTCGACCTCAAGCCAGTCGGTGTACCCCAACTGCTCGCCCACCGCCGCCTTCAGGTCGTCCGCACCCGTGAAGATCCTCGGCTCTGCCATTCCCGGCCTCCTCGCCACTATGTCTAAGCAACTGCTTAGCATGGTCGGCCGGGGATTCCCTGTCAACGGACCGCGGCCGACCCCTGTGGGTAGGGTTGGAGGGGTGCCCCAGATTCCCGAGAAGATCCATGAACTCACGGTCGGCCAGCTCGCCGCCCGCAGCGGCGCCGCCGTCTCCGCCCTGCACTTCTACGAGTCCAAGGGCCTCATCAGCAGCCGCCGCACTGCGGGCAACCAGCGCCGCTACGGCCGTGACGCGCTGCGCCGGGTCGCCTTCGTCCGGGCCGCGCAGCGCGTCGGCATCCCGCTCGCCACGATCCGCGAGGCGCTCGCCGAGCTCCCCGAGGAACGCACCCCCACCCGGGAGGACTGGTCCCGCCTCTCCGAGAACTGGCGCTCCGAACTGGACGAGCGCATCAAGCAGTTGAACCGCCTCCGGGACCACCTCACCGACTGCATCGGCTGCGGCTGTCTGTCCCTGGAGGGCTGCGTCCTGTCCAACCCGGACGACGTCTTCGGCGAACGCCAGGCAGGATCCCGCCTGATGGTGGAGAGGAACGGCGCCGGTCCGGCTACTCGTACTCCGTCCCGCCCTTGCGCGTCAGATACGCCGGACTGACCGCCTTGGCGATCGCCCGCCCGCCGGTGACCGCGCTGTACCGCTCCACGGCCGGCCGGATCACGACACCCTCCCGCAAATGCAGCCCACGCCCGGACACCGTCTCGCGCCCGCTCGCGATCTCCAGGACCCGGTCGATGTCGTACGGACCCTCGAACAGCCTTGGCACGAGCGGCAGTCGGCCGTCCAGCAGCGCTTCCGCGTCCAGCCAGCGCACCTCCCCGTCGACCTCCACGGACACGTCGAACACGGCGTAGCCGAGCGTCTCGCGCCGCCCGTCCGCGCCGTACGTCAGGTCCTGCACGCCCGCCCCGAAGACCTCGCCGAAGATGCCGACCCGGCGCGCCCCGAGTCGCTCGGCGAGGTGGGCCGCGGTCTCAGCGACGCGGTGGGCGGTCACCGCACGCCAGTACAGATTGCGCGGATCCTCCTTCAGGGCAAGGTACTTGGCGCCGAATCCCTTCGACGAGACCTGGACGCGTCCGTCGTCCGCGAGATAGGTGAGCAGGCAGGCCGAGCCGTGCAGCTTCTCGGTGAGGACGACCGGCTCGCCCGGCGTGAAGATGTCGGGGTAGCGCTGGATGTTCTCGATGTCGACCCAGCTCATGAGGTCGGGCGCGGACTCGACGTCGCCGTTCATGGTGGGCGGGATCGGCGGCACCCATTTGACGATGCCCAGCCGCTCCGCGAAGTCGGTGCCCTCGGCTGCGGCCTGTGCGAGGTCGACGCCGTCGAGCGCGCGGGGCCGGCACACGATGCCCTGCGACAGCTCGCCGCGCAGCCGGACCGCTTTGACCCGGTCCGAACTGCTCCCGGCCAGCCGCCCGGTCAGACCGAGTTCCTCGACGAGTTCGCCCGGCAGGACGGACTGCTCGGGGATGTACACGGCCGCGTCTCCCGTCCGGTACACACCCTTGGCGACGACGGCGCGATACAGGCCCACCTGGGCCAGTTCGAGCGCGTCGGCGTTCGGGTGCTCATGGACGGTGAGGACTTCGGCGGTGACGCGCAGCGTCGACATGGGGGCTCCTTGGGTGGCTCAGTTGGGTTTCATCGCCGCCAACTCTCCCTACGGGAAAGGGGTGGAGCCATGGATTTTGTTGCTGCTATGGGCTCCGCCAGGGGTGTGGGTCTTTGACCGCGGGTTCGTTGTGGCTTGTCGCGCGGTTCCCCGCGCCCTTACAGGGGGCGCGTGTGCTCCGCCAACCCTGCCCGCACCAACTCGGCGTTGGACACCGCACGTTCGCCGTTAGGCAGGTACAGGGTGTCCTCGACGCCTATCCGGGTCGCCAGGCCCAGTCGGCCCGCGAGGCGGAGCACCGGCCAGGCCCCGCCGTCCTCGCCGTGCAGCAGGACCGGGCGGCCGTGGGGCGACGTACCGAGCTCGGAGAGGAGGGTGCGCGCGGTGTCCGCGGCCGTGTTCGGGTCGGTGTCCGTCACCTCCGCGAGGACGCGGAGCACCTTGGGGGCGAGGGGGGACGCGGCGAACCGTGCCGCGCCGTCCGTGCCGGACCAGATGCCGGCCTCGACGCCCACCCCGAGGCCGATGAGGAGGGCCGCCAGCTCCTCCGCGCCCGGCTCGTGCCAGTTGACCGAGGCGTGGTCGGGCAGCACCGTCCAGCCCCGGACATGAGCCGACCGGCGAGCCGGATCCGGCTCGGACCAGGCGCCCGTGGTCACGCCGACCGGCACGGTGACCCGCGACCGGATCTCCGTCAGCGTCGCCGCGACCGCGCGCGGTGACAGGGTGTCCTGTCCGCAGGGGGACTTGGGATGGACGTGGATGTCCGTGGCCCCGGCCAGGACGGCATCGGCCGCGGAGTCGGCCATCGCTCCCGGCGACATCGGTACCAGCACGCCGTCCGCGGCGCCCCGGGACCCGTTGAGACACACCTGCATCATGCCCCTATGGTGCAGGTCGCCACTGACAGCAGGTGCCGGCAGGCCGGTTCGATCGGGGGTGCGGCATCCCCGGCGCACCCCCGTCGTGCTCAGGCCGACGCGAGCAGCAGTCGTCCGCGCCTGGACTCCGCCAGGGCCTCTGGGGTCAGGACGGGCCGCGGCACCACGATGCCGCACTCCGTGCAGACAGGACCCGACGACGGCTCATGGGCCAGGTCGTACTTCCAGGAGAGGCGCTCCCCGTCGCACACCGGGCACACCGAGCCCGGTTCGCGCTCCAGGGCGGCGATCAGCCGTCGCAGCACCTCGGCCAGCGATTCATGGGGGTGCACCCCCGGATCGTCGCACCAGGCCACCCCGAACCCACCCCAGGTCAGCCGATGCCAGTCGTCCACGCTTCCGGGCCGGCGCAGCCCGTCGAACTTCTCCTTCTTGCGGCGCTTCGCGAACTCCACCTCGTAGGCCAGCCAGACCGAGCGCGCTTCCTCCAGCTCGTCCAGTGCGGCCACGAGCCGCGCTGGATCGGGGGACCGGTCCTCCGGTCCGAACCCGGCCCGGGAGCACAGGTGGTCCCAGGTCGCCCTGTGCCCGTAAGGGGCGAACCGCTCAAGGCACTTACGGAGCGAGTACCGCCGCAGTGCCAGATCGCACCGCGGGTCCCGCACCTGTCTCGCCAGACTCCGGAAACCGGCCATCGCCTTGCACCTCCGTCACATCTGCACCTGTACTTCGGTCACTTCGGCGTCGTCGAACGGACGTCGCCGAATAGACGTATCGACAAGCGATTCGGCTCCATCTGTTTTCCGATGACGGCCATAAGCCGTTCGCCGGGCCCCCTCGGGACCGACGTCAACGGCTCTAAGCCGTCCGCCGGACCACCCTTCACGGTTACCTCCCGCAACTGTCTGCCGTCTGTGCAACACCTGTTGAGCACGGCGCCGGACCGCGAGTGCGTCCAGCGCCCCGAAGTGCCCCCGCACTTCTCCAACGCAATTGCTGTACCACGTTGTTCAAAAGTGACGCATGTTCATCTTCTATCGCGGGGATACCGGCGGTAACCTCTGGCCCACTCCGTTCGGAGTGGCCCACCCCCCGGTCCGGAGGAGCTGCCATGTCACGGCGCACCCCAGGCAACACCGTCGATAGAACCTTCGACAGACTGAGAACTCCCCGCGGACTCTTCGGGTTCCTGAAGACCGCGGCTGTATGCACACTCATTGCCGGTCTTTTGTCGCCGCTTTCTCCGCTTTCCCCGGCGACCGAAGCCCAGGCCGCCGCGGCGAACGACTACTGCGGTGCCCAGTGTTCCGACATCCTGCCGCCAGGGCAGAACGGCAACGCGACCCTCGCCCAGATCCTCCTGAACCAGGCCTTCGGATCCCAGCCCGAGCACGCGGAAGACCAGCTCGGGCCCTATGCCAACCTGGCCACGGGCTACTCCGGTCTCACCAACGCCACCATCAACAACTTCTTCAACGACGCCTCGTTCGGGGTCGCCGCCGACCAGGTCGCCTCCACCCTGGCTCCGGCCGGCCGCACCGACGTGACGATCGTCCGTGACAAGAAGACGGGTGTGCCGCACATCACAGGCACCACCCGCTACGGCACCGAGTTCGGCGCCGGGTACGCCGCAGCCCAGGACCGCCTCTGGCTGATGGACGTCTTCCGGCACGTCGGACGCGGACAGCTCACGCCCTTCGCGGGCGGCGATCCCTCCAACCAGGGCCTTGAACAGGAGTTCTGGCGCCACGCCCCGTACACCGAGGCCGACCTCCAGGCCCAGATAGACAACGCGGTCGCCACCAACGGCGCCCGCGGTCAGCAGGCACTCGCCGACGTCAACGCCTATGTCGCGGGCATCAACGCGTACATCGACGCCTCCGACAGCGGGCGCTACTTCCCCGGTGAGTACGTCCTCACCGGCTGGAAGGACTCCGTCACCAACGCGGGCACCATCCAGAAGTTCAAGCCCACCGACCTGGTCGCGCTGGCCTCCGTGATCGGCGCGCTCTTCGGCTCCGGCGGCGGCGGCGAGGTCAACAACGCGATCTCCCTCATGGCCGCCCAGTCCCAGTACGGTGTCGTCCAGGGCACCAAGGTCTGGGAGGCCTTCCGGGAGCGCAACGACCCCGAGGCCGTCCTCACCGTCCACAACGGCGAGAGCTTCCCCTACGCGACGGCGCCCGCCGACCCGCAGGGCGAGGCCCTGCCCGACGCCGGCACGGTCGCCGAGGAACCGCTGGTGTACGACCGTACGGGCAGCGCCGCCACCACGACCGCGACCACCGCCTCCACCACGGCGACGGCCACCGCCCTCACCTCCGCCAAGCGCGGTATGTCCAACGCCCTGGTGGTGAGCGGCGCCAAGACCGCCAGTGGCCACCCGATCGCCGTCTTCGGCCCGCAGACGGGCTACTTCGCCCCGCAGCTGCTCATGCTCCAGGAGATCCAGGGCCCGGGCCTCAGCGCCCGCGGCGCCTCCTTCGCGGGGCTCAGCATGTACGTCGAACTCGGCCGCGGCCAGGACTACGCGTGGAGCGCGACGACCTCCGGGCAGGACATCATCGACTCGTACGCGGTCGAGCTCTGCCAGGACGACGTCCACTACCTCTACCACGGCACCTGCACCGCGATGGAGAAGATCGAGCAGACCAACGCCTGGAAGCCGACCACGGCCGACGGCACGGCCGCCGGCTCCTACCGGATGCAGGTCTACCGCACCAAGTACGGCCCGGTGAGCCATCGGGCGACGGTCGGCGGGAAGAAGGTCGCCTACACCAACCTGCGCTCCTCCTACATGCACGAGGCCGACTCGATCATCGGCTTCCAGATGCTCAACGACCCCGACTACGTGAAGAGTCCGGCAACCTTCCAGTCCGCCGTGCAGCACATCAACTACACCTTCAACTGGTTCTACGCCGACTCCACGCACACCGCGTACTACAACAGCGGCGACAACCCGGTGCGCGCGAGCGGCGTCGACGCCGAGTTCCCGGTCTGGGCGCAGTCCGCGTACGAGTGGCGGAACTGGAACCCGACGACGAACACCGCCGACTACACGCCGGCCTCCGCCCACCCCAACTCGATCGACCAGGACTACTACATCTCCTGGAACAACAAACAGGCCAAGGACTACACCAGCGCCTCGTGGGGCGACGGTTCCGTCCACCGCGGGAACCTCCTGGAGGACCGCGTCAAGAAGCTCGTCACGGCGGGCGGAGTGACGCGGGCGCAGCTGGTGAAGGCGATGGCCGACGCCGCGCTCGCCGATCTGCGGGCCGAGGACGTGCTGCCGAAGCTGCTGCGGGTCATCAACAGCTCGACGGTCACCGACACCACGGCCGCGGCGGCCGTCAGCAAGCTGTCCGCATGGGTGACCGCGGGCGCCAAGCGCACGGAGACCTCGGCGGGCTCGAAGGCGTACGCCAACGCCGACGCGATCCGCATCCTCGACGCCTGGTGGCCGCTGCTGGTACAGGCCGAGTTCCAGCCGGGCCTCGGCACCGACCTGTACACCGCCATCACCACCAACCTCCCCGTCGACGAGGCACCCTCGGCCGCACACGGCCCCACCGGGGCGCACGCGGGAAGCTCCTTCCAGTACGGCTGGTGGAGCTACGTCGACAAGGACATCCGGGCGGTTCTCGGTGACCCGGTGCAGGGCGGGCTGACGCAGAAGTACTGCGGCGGCGGCACGCTCAGCGGCTGCCGGGACATCCTGATCAGCACCCTGAAGACCGCGGCGGGCAAGACGGCCGCCCAGGTCTACCCCGGTGACACCCTGTGCGCCGCGGGCAACCAGTGGTGCGCCGACTCGATCGTCCAGCGCACCCTGGGAGGCATCAAGCACTACAACATCAGCTGGCAGAACCGGCCGACCTACCAGCAGGTCGTCGAGTTCACGTCACACCGGTAACAACCGGTAGTAGCCGGCGACAACCGGGGTGCCGGCGGCGGGTCAGCGGATACGGCCCGCCGCCAGCACCACCTGTGCCAACTCCGAGTGGCAGATGTCGCTGTGGGCTCCCGACGGGGGCCCACCGCTCCTGACCACCGCCGACGCGTCGACGTTCACGCACCCGCCCACCGGCAGCTTCGCCGGTTTCAGGGCTTCGGCGATCGTCAGCCGGACCGTCCCCGGCACCGCCTGGACACCGTCGTGGCCCATCGCGCCCCACTTGGGGCCCAGCGCCTTCGCGACGCCGAAGTTCATGACCGACCGCTCTGCGGCGAGCACCCCCTGACTGTCGCCCGCCGTGCGCGAGGCCAGCGGATAGAACGTGCTGAGCGCCCCGTCGTGCCGGGAGTAGCAGCACACCAGAGGACCGTCGATACGGTTCTGGCGGCCCTTCAGCGCACCCGCCGCACGCGCGTCGTGCGGCAGCTCGGCAGCGAACGCGTAGTGCGAGAAGGCCCCTTGGAGCAGCGTCACGGACTTCACCGTGCGCACCCCCTCGGGCAGCCCGCGCAGCGCGAACGACACCAGCCGTGCGCCGAAGCTGTGCCCGACGAGATGCACCCGCACCCCGGGCGCCGCCTCGGCGAGCCGCCCGATCACCGGCCCGAGCCCCCGCTCACCGACGGTTCCGGCCCGCCGCTTCATCGCGTAGTACGTGGCCTGCCGCAACAGCTCCTTCGCGCCGTTCCACGGATTGGGCAGCCCGGGCAGCGCGAACTCGGCCCCGGCGCCCGGGGGTTCAGGCCCGGCCAGGGCCAGGGCGAACTCCTCGCAGACCGCCGCCGTGCTCCCCGCGAGCATCCCGGGGTCGCCCTCCGGCTCGCCGTCCCCGAGGAGGTCCGCCGCGAACCCCGTCTGCGGTGTCTGGGGCGACACCTCGACGAGGAGCCGCACCAGCCCGCCGAACTCCTCCAGGGCCTCGTCGCCGTCCGGCTGTCGGTCCAGCAGCCGGGCGATCTGCTCGACGACCGTGGCCCGCCCGGGGAAGGTTTCCACAAGCGCGTGCCGGGTGCCCTTGTCGAGCCCGGGACGGCCGGTCGCCTCCGGTGCGGCGGTGGCGGTCATGGACCGTCGGAAGTCGGGGATCGGCTCGTCCGTGAAGCGCATCGAAGGCCACACCACGCCCACGTAGCCGATCCTGGCGGTCGCGGGTGCGAGGGCGGGGACCGCGCCGAAGAACCTGCTGTAGAGCCCGGTCGCCGTGGACCGGTCGTTGTTCCAGCCGTGGGCGAAGACGATGAGGTCACGCACCTCGCGCGGGCCCACCTCCGCGAGCAGCCGATCACGCCTGCGCCCGTCGGTGTCGCCGTCCGCGTCGAACGTCAGCTCCCAGTACGGAGAAACGCTCATCTCCAGATCCGCCATGACAAACCCCGTCCCCCGTGGTGTCGTGATGTGGGGCGTATCGTCCTGCTAACGGGGGGAGTTGGCCATACGTCACGCTCACTTGTAGATGAGGTACTTCTTGCGCATACGCCGGAACGCCGCCAGCTCCCGCTGCCAGCCCGCCACGACCTCGTCGGTGTCCGCACCCGCGTCGATCATCGTGCGCACCAGAGTGGATCCGGTCAGCTTGTCGATCCAGTTGTCGGAGCGCCAGGTGAAGCCGCTCCAGGCCCTCTTGGCGGTCACCAGCAACGCGACCCCGGTACGCACCGGGTCGTAGGCCGCCCGGTCGTGCACATGGATCTGTACGCCGCCGATGGTCTTCCCCTGGAACTTGGAGAAGGTCGGCGCGAAGTACGCCTCCCTGAAGTGCACCCCGGGCAGCCCGAGTCGCTCCGCCGCGACGGCCCACCGCCGGTCGACGCCCTCGGCGCCGAGCAGTTCGAACGGCCGGGTCGTACCGCGCCCCTCCGACAGGTTCGTCCCCTCGAAAAGACACGTCCCCGAGTACACCAGCGCGGTGTCGGGCGTCGGCATGTTCGGGCTCGGCGGCACCCAGGGGAGCCCGGACGCGTCGTAGAACTCCGACCGCCGCCACCCCGACATCAGTACGGCGTCCAGCTCCACCGGTGCGGCCAGGAACTCCTCGTTGAACAGCCGTGCCAGCTCCGCCACCGTCATCCCGTGGGCCTGGGCGATCGGCTGCCGCCCGACGAACGTCGCGAACTCCTTGTGCAGCACGGGCCCTTGGGCGGCCCGCCCGGTCACCGGATTGGGCCGGTCCAGCACCAGGAAGGTCTTGCCCGCCAGCTGGGCCGCCTCCATGCAGTCGTACAGCGTCCAGATGTACGTGTAGAAGCGGGCGCCCACGTCCTGGATGTCGAAGACGACGGTGTCGACACCGGAGGCGGTGAAGACGTCGGCGAGCGGCCGGCCGCTCTTGAGATACGTGTCGTAGACGGGGAGCCCGGTCGCCGGGTCGTCGTAGCGCCCCTCGGAACCGCCGGCCTGCGCGGTGCCCCGGAATCCGTGCTCGGGGCCGAAGACGGCGGTCAGATTCACCCGGTCGTCCGCGTGCATGACGTCGACGATGTGGCGTACGTCCCTGGTGACGCCGGTGGGGTTGGTGACGAGGCCGACCTTCTTGCCGGTGAGGGGGGCGTAGTTCCCGGCGGTGAGGTTCTCGAATCCGGTGCGGAGTCGTTTTGGGCGGTGTTGGGTGGGGGCTGCGGCCGTGCACGCCGGCAGGGATGCCGCGGTCGCTGTGGTGAGGAGGCCGCGTCTGGACAGGGGCATGGGGGTTCCCTCCGGGGGTGGTGCGGCTGGGTATTGGCACCGTATGCGCTACCGCCTGTGGTTCGTAGGGTGCGGGCTGTATGTGGCTTGTCGCGCCCCGCGGCGGAGCCGCAGATAGACACAGCCCCGCGCCCCTGGGTGGGATTCCCTGCCCTTTCTTTGTTACATACCGACTGGTTAGTCTGGTCGGGCGTTGGAGCCGTTTCGTGTCGAAGGAGACCGATCGTGGGAGTCGTGCGGGGTGCCGGAGTGGTGGTCACCGGAGCGGGAGGCGGGATCGGGGCCGCGCTGGCCCGGCGGTTCGCCGCCGAAGGGGCCCGGGTCGTGGTCAATGACCTGGACGCCGACAAGGCGGGAGCCGTCGCCGACGAGATCGGCGGGATCGCCGTACCCGGTGACGCGTCCGCCGTCGTCGCCGAAGCCCGTGCCGCGCTCGGTGGGACCGTGGATGTCTACTGCGCCAACGCCGGGCTCGCCTCGGGCGGGTCCGAGGCGGCCGAGGAGAAGGTCTGGGCGCTCGCCTGGGACGTGAACGTGATGGCGCACGTCCGGGCGGCCAACGAGCTGCTGCCGGAGTGGCTGGAGCGCGGCAGCGGCCGTTTCGTGTCCACCGTGTCAGCCGCCGGGCTGCTCACCATGATCGGCGCGGCGCCCTACAGCGTGACCAAGCACGGCGCCTACGCCTTCGCGGAGTGGCTGTCGCTGACGTACCGCCACCGCGGGCTCAAGGTGCACGCCATCTGCCCGCAGGGTGTGCGTACGGACATGCTGGCCGGGACCGGCAGCGCCGGCGACCTGGTGCTCGCGCCGACCGCGATCGAGCCCGAGGCGGTCGCGGAGGCGCTGTTCCAGGGCATCGAGGAGGACCGGTTCCTGATCCTGCCGCACCCCGAGGTCGCCGACTACTACCGGGCGCGGGCCACCGACCCCGACCACTGGCTGACGAACATGAACCACATCCAGCGGAAGTGGGAGGCCACCCGATGACCGACTCCGACCTCGCACCGGACTCCGGCTCCCGGTACGGTGCGCAGCCCTGGCTGGGCCTGCTCGACGACGTCCAGCGCGGGCCGATCAGCCCCGACGACTCGCTGGTCCACGCGCTCCGCCGGACCGCCGCCGAGGTCCCGGACCGCACTTTCCTCGCCTACTTCGACGGGCGGCTCAGCCACCGTGAGGTCGACGAGCTGAGCGACTCCGTCGCCGGGTATCTCGTCACCCGGGGCCTGGAGCGCGGCGACCGGGTCGCCGTCCTGCTGCAGAACTCGCCGCTCTTCGTGGTCGCCGTGCTGGGGGCCTGGAAGGCGGGCGCGACCGTCGTCCCCGTCAACCCGATGTACAAGTCGGGCGAGGTCACGCACGTCCTGCGGGACGGTGACGTGGCCGCGCTGATCTGCTCCGACCGGGCCTGGGAGTCGTACCTGAGGGAGACGGCGGCCGACTCTCCGGTGCGCATCGTGCTCACGGGCTGCGAGCTGGACTTCCAGACCCGCGGCGACGCGCGCGTGCTCGCGTTCGAGCGGCTCCCGCAGGCCCCGGACGCCGAGGACCTCACGGCAGTCGCCCGGTACGGCCACGCGGCCCCCGACCCCGGGGGCCGCGATCCGCGCCCCGCCGACATCGCGCTGATCAGCTACACCTCCGGCACCAGCGGCGTCCCCAAGGGGGCCACGAACACCCACGCCAACATCATGTACAACGCGGAACGGCAGCGGACGGGCCTCCCGCTGCCCGAGGCGCCCGTCTACTTCGCGATGGCGCCCCTGTTCCACATCACCGGCATGGTCTGTCAGCTCGGCGCGAGTCTGAACAGCGCGGGCACGCTCGTGCTCGCCTACCGCTTCGAGCCCGGTGTCGTCCTGGACGCGTTCGCCGAGCACCGCCCCCACTACACGGTCGGCCCGTCGACGGCCTTCATGGCGCTGGCCGCGCATCCGGACTGCGCCCCCGACCACTTCTCCTCCTTCCGGCACATCTCCTCCGGCGGAGCCCCGCTGCCGCCCGCCCTGGTGGAGAAGTTCCGGGCCGGCTTCGGCCCGTACATCCACAACGGCTACGGCCTCACCGAGTGCACCGCCCCCTGTGCCTCCGTACCGCCCGCGCTGGAGGCCCCTGTCGACCCGGTCTCCGGCACCCTCGCCGTGGGCGTGCCGGGCCCCGACACCGTCGTACGGATCGTCGACGAGCAGGGCGCGGAGGTTCCCTTCGGGGAACAGGGCGAGATCCTCGTACGGGGGCCGCAGGTCGTTCCCGGCTACTGGCGGCTCCCGGAGGCCACCGCGGAGACCTTCCCGGACGGGGAGCTGCGGACCGGTGACATCGGCTTCATGGACGCCGAGGGCTGGCTGTACGTCGTCGACCGGAAGAAGGACATGATCAACGCGTCCGGCTTCAAGGTGTGGCCGCGCGAGGTCGAGGACGTCCTGTACACCCATCCGGCGGTACGGGAAGCAGCCGTCGTCGGGGTGCCCGACGGGTACCGCGGGGAGACGGTGAAGGCGTACATCAGCCTGCGCCCGGGCGCGGAGGGGGACCCGGACGCGCTCGCCGTCTACTGCAAGGAGAGACTGGCCGCCTACAAGTACCCGCGGCAGGTGGAGATCCTGGCCGACTTGCCGAAGACGGCGACAGGAAAGATCCTCCGTCGGGAACTGCGTACGCGGTCCCGGGACTCGCAGTAGGCACCCCGTTCGGCTGTTCGGGCCGTTCGGTCAATCGGTGGAACGTTGGGAAGGCTGGTGGCGGTAGTGCCCAGGACGACGGACGGCGACGGTACGCCGGTCCCGCAGCGGCTGCTGGCCGCCGCCACCCGGCTCTTCGCGGAACAGGGGTACGACCGCACGTCCGTGCAGGAGATCGTCGAGGCGGCCGGGGTCACCAAGGGGGCGCTGTACCACTACTTCGGGTCCAAGGACGATCTGCTGCACGAGGTGTACGCGCGCGTGCTGCGTGTTCAGCAGGAGCGGCTGGACGCGTTCGCGAACGCGGATGCCCCGGTGGAGGAGCGGTTGCGGCGGGCGGCGGCGGATGTCGTGGTCACGACCATCGAGAATCTCGACGACGCGATGATCTTCTTCCGCTCGATGCATCATCTGAGCCCGGAGAAGAACAAGCAGGTACGCGCGGAGAGACGCCGCTACCACGAGCGCTTCCGGGCCCTGATCGAGGAGGGCCAGGAGACGGGCGTCTTCTCCCGGGCGACCTCGGCGGACCTGGTGGTCGACTACCACTTCGGCTCCATCCACCACCTGTCGACCTGGTACCGCCCGGAGGGCCCCCTGACCCCGACAGAGGTCGCGGAGCAACTGGCGGACCTGCTGCTGCGCGCGCTGCGGCCGTAGGCAGCGGTTTTCTTCGCCCCCGCCGCCCCTACCCGTCCCATCCTCGGGGGCTGCGCCCCCGAACCCCCGCGTCGGCCCTGAACGGGCCTTGTCCTCAAACGCCGGACGGGCTGGGGGTGCCGGCCGGGGCTTGATCTTTCAGCCCGTCCGGCGTTTGAGGACGAGCGCCTTCAGCGCGAAGGGGGGTCTGGGGGCGCAGCCCCCAGGTTCAGGATGGGACGGGTAGGGGCGGCGGGGGCGAGAGAACTACACGTACCGCTTCAGCTCACGCCGGGCCAGCGACCGCTGATGCACCTCGTCCGGCCCGTCCGCCAGCTTCAGCGTCCGCGCACTCGCCCACAGCTCCGCCAGCGGGAAGTCCTGGCTCACCCCACCCGCCCCGTGCAGCTGAATCGCCTTGTCGATGATGTCCACCACCGCACGCGGCGTAGCGATCTTGATCGCCTGGATCTCCGCGTGCGCCCCCTTGTTGCCCACCGTGTCCATCATCCACGCCGTCTTCAGCACCAGCAGCCGCAGCTGCTCCACCGTGACCCGCGCGTCCGCGATCCAGTTGTGGACCACGCCCTGCTGGGCCAGCGCCTTGCCGAAGGCCGTCCGGGAGACGGCCCGGCGGCACATCAGCTCGATCGCCCGCTCCGCCATGCCGATCAGCCGCATGCAGTGGTGGATGCGGCCGGGGCCGAGCCGCGCCTGTGCGATGGCGAAGCCGCTGCCCTCCTCGCCGATCAGGTTCGCCGCGGGCACCCGTGCCTCGTCGAAGACCACCTCGGCGTGGCCGCCGTGGGAGTGGTCCTCGTAGCCGAACACCTGCATCGCCCGCTTGACCGTGACGCCGGGGGTGTCCCTGGGGACCAGGATCATCGACTGCTGGCGGCGGATGTCGGCGCCGTCGGGGTCGGTCTTGCCCATGACGATGAAGATCTGGCAGCGAGGGTTCATCGCCCCGGAGATGTACCACTTGCGGCCCGAGATGACATAGTCGTCGCCGTCCCTGCGGATCCGCGTCTCGATGTTCGTCGCGTCGGACGATGCCACCTCGGGCTCGGTCATCGCGAACGCCGAGCGGATCTCGCCCGCGAGGAGCGGCTCCAGCCACTGCTTCTTCTGCTGCTCGTCGCCGAACTGCGCCAGCACCTCCATGTTGCCGGTGTCCGGTGCCGCGCAGTTCAGCGCGGTGGGCGCCAGGTGCGGGGAACGGCCGGTGATTTCGGCGAGCGGGGCGTACTGGAGGTTGGTGAGGCCGGCGCCGTGCCGGGCGTCGGGCAGGAAGAGGTTCCACAGGCCCTGACCGCGGGCCTCGGCCTTCAACTCCTCGACCACGGCAGGGGTGTCCCACGGCGAGGCCAGCCGCCCGCGCTGCTCGTGCTCGACCTGTTCGGCCGGGTAGACGTACTCGTCCATGAAGGCGAGGAGCTTGGCGCGCAGTTCCTCGGTGCGCGCGTCGAACGCGAAGTCCATGACGGATCAGCCTTCCTGGAGACCTGTGTGAAGTGTGGTCAGGCCGTGCTCGATGAAGACGGGGACCAGGTCCCCGATGCGGTCGAAGCCCGCGCCGACCGTCTGGCCCAGCGTGTAGCGGTAGTGGATGCCCTCCAGGATCACGGCCAGCTTGAACCAGGCGAACGCCGTGTACCAGGCGATCGCCGAGACGTCGCGCCCCGAGCGCGCCGCGTACCGTTCGATCAGCTCGGCGGGGGAGGGGTGTCCGGCGGCCTCGGCGGTCGTGGAGACGGGGGAGTCGGGCGCGCCCAGCGGCATGCTGTACATCACCAGCAGGCCCAGGTCGGTGAGCGGGTCGCCGAGCGTCGACATCTCCCAGTCGAGGATCGCCGTGATCCTGTCGTCCGAGTCGATCAGCACGTTGTCCAGCCGGTAGTCGCCGTGCACGATCGCCGGGGCGGAGGAGTCGGGCAGGGCCCGGCCGAGCGCCGCCTGCAACTCGTCGATGCCGGCCAGCTCGCGGTTGCGGGAGGCGTCCAACTGCTTGCCCCAGCGCCGCAGTTGCCGGTCGAGGAAGCCCTCGGGCCGGCCGAAGTCCGCGAGGCCCACCTCGGCGGGGTCGACCGCGTGCAGCTCGACCAGCGTGTCCACCAGCGACAGCACCACGTCCCGGGTCCGCGCCGGGCCGATCGGGGCGAGCTGCCCGGCGGTGCGGTACGGCGTGCCCGGCACGAACTCCATGACGTAGAAGGGCGCTCCGGGTGCCGCCCCGTTCTCGGGGTCCTCGCACAGCAGCACGGGACGCGGGACCGGCACGGCGGTCGGATGCAGGGCGCTGATCACCCGGTGCTCGCGCCGCATGTCGTGCGCGGTGGCCAGGACATGGCCCAGCGGAGGGCGGCGTACGACCCACCGGGTGATGCCGTCGGTGACCGCGTAGGTGAGGTTCGAACGGCCGCCCTCGATCAGTCGGCCGGTCAGGGGGCCCTGTACGAGTCCGGGGCGTTCGCCGTCGAGCAGGCCGCGCAGCCGGTCGAGATCGAGACCTGGCAGGTCGTCCGGGGGCATCATCGCTCCTACGCGTACGGAAACAGGATGTGCATCATGATGCCGACCGGTCGGTATGTCGTCCAGTGGGTGAGCGAAACGTGACCGGCGTCTCGCTTCCAGTGTGCGGAAGGAGACGCCGGTCGGGTAGGGCGGGGGTGCGGTGCCGGTGGCCGGGAGCGGTCAGTGATCGTCCCAGTGGTCCTGGTGCGCCGCGTGCCGGTGGCCGTCGTGCAGATAGTCGACGTGGTCGCCGTGCAGAACGCTCGGGTGCCCGCAGCCGTCCCCGTGCGCATGGTCGTGGGCCTCGTGCGCCACGTGCCCGCCGGGCTCGCATTCGTCCCAGTGGTCGTTGTGCGCGCGGTGCAGATGACCGTCGTGCGCGTAGTCGACGTGGTCGTTGTGCCGCACCTCTGTGTGGCCGCAGTCCTGGCCGTGGCTGTGCTCGTGGGTCGGGTGTTCCCGGTGAAGAGTGGAGGTGCTCATGATGCTCGCCTTCGGACAATCGCGGGTACGGAAGTGGTGGAGAGTGCGGGTGGTGACCTCGGACAGGCTGCCACGCAATCCGCCCATATCAGGCTATTCGACTTGCGTGGCGCGCGCGCACCCCGGAACGTCGGGCGTGAGGAAATCGGAGGACCAGACATATGAAGGCCATCACCTACAGCCGGTACGGCGGTCCCGACGTCCTGGAGTACACGGAGGACGCCCCGGACCCCAAGGTCGGGCCCGACTCCGTGCTGATCAAGGTGCGGGCGGCATCGGTCAACCCGGTGGACTGGAAGTGCCGCGAGGGCTACCTCGACGCCATCCTGGAGCCCGTCTTCCCGGTGACACCGGGCTGGGACGTCTCCGGGGTCGTGGTGCGCCCGGGTGCCTCCGTCTCCGAGTACGCCGTGGGCGACGAGGTCATCGGCTACGTACGCGAGGACTTCCTCTCGCGCGGCACCTTCGCCGAGTACGTCGCCGCCCCGGTGCGCACCCTTGCCCGCAAGCCCCGCAACCTCTCCTTCGAGGAGGCGGCCGGGCTGCCGCTCGTCGGACTCACCGCCTATCAGGTGCTCGCCAAGTCGCTCCACGTCCGCACGGGCGAGACCGTCCTGGTGCACGCGGCGGCGGGCGGGGTCGGCTCCGTCGCCGTCCAGCTGGCCCGCCGCCACCTGGGCGCGGCACACGTCATCGGCACGGCGAGCGTGCACAACCACGACTTCGTGCGTGAACTGGGCGGCAACCCGGTGACGTACGGCGAGGGCATGGCCGACCGGGTGAGGAAACTGGCCCCCGGGGGCGTCGACGCCGTGTTCGACACCGTCGGCGGCGACACGCTGAAGGACTCCGTGGGGCTGCTGGCTCCCGGGGGCCGCCTGGTGTCGATCGCGGACCCGGACGTCGTCGGTCTCGGCGGTAGCTACTACTTCGTACGCCCCGACGCCGCGGACCTCGCGCACCTCTCCGACCTGGTCGAACAGCATGTGTTCTCGCTGCATGTGTCCGACACGTTCCCCCTGGAACGAGCGGCGGAGGCGCACCGGCTGAACGCGGAGGGACGTACCAAGGGCAAGATCGTCGTGACGGTTGACTGGCCCGACGAGGCCTGACGGTCCGGCCGGCGGCAGGTTCCGGCCTTCAGAGGACGAGCGCCGCCCCGCACACCGCCAGGGCGACCGCGCACAGCGTCGCGGCGGTGGCGTGCCGGGCGGCGAGCGCCGGCGGACCGTCGTCGCCCGTCGCCGCGAGCGTCCGGATCCGCCGGTGGGCGACGGCCAGGAACCACAGCCACAGCACGCAGCACACCGCGCAGACGGCGACTCCGGCCGCCGACGGCCCGCCGTGCAGCGCGGACTTCCCGGCGAGCACGGCGGCGACGGTGCTCGACAGCGTCGTACGCCGCCACGCCAGCCGGGTCCGCTCCGGCTGCAGCCCGGGATCCCGTACCTCCCCCTCGCCCACCCGGGCCTCGCTCACCCTGTCCCCCGGACCAGCACGACGACCACCATGGCGACCGCGACCACGGCGACCGCGAGGCTCAGCAGCGCCGGGAAGCGGGACACCGGCAGGTCCTCACCGCGGCGCATCGCCCGCTCGCACCGCACCCAGTGGTTGACGGCCCGCAGTGAGCACAGCACCCCGGCCGACAGCAGCGCGAGCGCCAGCCCCACGCGCCACCCCCACCGCAGGTCGGGCAGGAACTGGTCCACGGCGAACCCGCCGCCGATCAGTGCCAGCGCGGTACGCAGCCAGGCCAGGAAGGTGCGTTCGTTGGCCAGCGAGAAGCGGTAGTCGGGGGTGCGGCCCTCCTCGCCGATCCCCTGGGGGGCGAACCACATACGGACGTTCCGTGCAAAATCGATCACATGTAGGAACCTTACGGGCTCTTCGGTGACCGGTACGCCCTGAGGCGCTCGTAGGCGGCCAGACCGTCCGGCACCCACTCCCACTCGCCCAGCCGCCGTTCCACCTCGTCCTCCGGCAGGAACGCGTGCCAGGCGACCTCCTCCGCCTGGGGGTGGACAGGAAGCTCGCAGCGGACCTCGTACACGGCCGACCACCAGCTCTGGCCGGCGCCGTTGTCGTACAGGAACTTGAAGAGGGGCTCGGGGCGGGGCAGGCCCGTGACGCCGAGTTCCTCCTCGGCCTCCCTCAGGGCCGCGCCGTCGTACGACTCGCCCGCGCCCACGACTCCGCCGACGAACATGTCGTACAGGGAGGGGAAGACCAGCTTGGTGGCGGTGCGGCGGTGGACGAAGAGCCGGCCCCGGGCGTCCCTGGCCTGGATGAAGACGCAGCGGTGACGCAGCCCGCGCGCGTACGCCTCGCCCCTTGGCGACCGGCCCACGACCTCGTCGTTCTCGTCGACGATGTCGAGGATCTCGTCAGCAGGGTCAGCAGGGTCAGCAGGGTCAGCGGGAGTGCTCTCGTGGGAGTGAGTGCTCATGACCGCCATCAAAGCTCATCGCCCGCTGTGTGCAGCCGCTCGGCATCGCCGGGTGGAGGCCCAGGAGGACGATGCCCACGACCACCGCCGCGAGGCCCGCCGCCTCCCAGGCGAGTGCCCCGGTGTCGGTGCGCAGCCGGTCGCCGAGGAAGCCGACGCCACAGATGATCCCGGCGAGGGGCTGGGCCGCCGTGAGTGCGGGGAGGGACATGCGCAGGGGAGCGGTTTCGAAGGCGCTCTGGACCAGGATCAGGCCGGTGAGGCCGAGGAGCAGTACGCCGTACGGCTGCCAGCCGGTGAGGAGGTGGGTCGGGCCGCCCTCCGTGAAACGCTGGCCGCTGACCCGCGTCAGGGCGTCCTGGACGCCGTAGAGCAGGCCCGCTGCCAGGGCCAGCAGGACCGGGCCGGCGCTGAGGCGCGAGCGCTTCGCGAACGTCGTGAGGAGCAGGGCGAGCCCGAGCATGGCGCCGATGATCAACCAGTGGCGCCAGGGGTCAGTGACGGCCGTGCCGCCGCGCGGTTCGCCCGCCACGATGAACGCCGTCACCCCGCCCGCCAGGAGCAGGAGGCCGGTCCAGCCCTGTCGGCCCAGCGGCTGCTTCGTCTGCCTGCGGGAGAGGGCGAGCGCGAAGAGCAGGTTCGTCGCGAGCAGCGGCTCCACCAGGGACACCTCGCCCTGGCTCAGCGCGATCGCGCCCAGCACCATGCCCGCCACCATCAGACCGATGCCGCCGAGCCAGCGCGGCACCCGCACCAGGTCCAGCAGCAGCCTCGGGGAGAGGAAGTCGCTCAGGGGGGCCTGCCGGGCCACGTTCTGCTGGAGGACGAAGCCGAGGCCCAGGCAGCAGGCGGCGCTCACGGCGAGAGTCAGAACCAGGACGGACACGCGAGGTACCTCGATGGCGGGGCAGATTGTCGGGTGTGGTAAAGGCCGACTGTATCCGCCCCCGACGAGTCCTGCCCCGGGGATGTGACGGAATCGTGGAGTCGGCAGGGTCACGTCCATGTCCGGGCGGTGGCCGTGTCGCGACTTAACGTCATCTCTGTGGGGTTGGAGGGTCGTGCGGGGGTCTGTCGTTCGGTAGGTCAACCGTCCTACACAGATGCTTAATTGACACGTGTCGCATACATTTCCGGCCTTGACGTGAAGCATTCGTGGAGGGTTTGCTGTCCGTGATCAACCGATGGCTGTCGAACGATCGCCGTCAACAGACCGCGTCGTGTGAGGAAGTTCCCCGCGGTGTCTCCACCTCCACCACCTCTGGGCCGTGGCCGCAAACGCGCCGCCCAGGCCTTCGACGCCGCGCTCGACGACACCGAACTCGTCGCCGCGCGCGCCTCGCTGGCTCAGGGGCGCTGGCAGGACGTCCGCGCACTGCTCACCTCCACCGGCGACGACTGGGACCGCCGGGGGCACCGGGTCACCGTCCTCGCCCTGGAGTCCGGTACCGCGGCCTGGGCCCGCGACTGGCTCGTCGCCGAACCGGAGTCCGCCGACGCCTCCGTCCTGCTCGCCGCGGCCACTGTCCAGCGGGTCCTCTCGGGCAAGGACAAGCCGGTCCGGGCCCGCGACGCCTGCCACGCCGCCGCCGCGCTCGCTCCCGCCGACCCCACGCCCTGGCTCGGGCTGCTCCGGCTGGAGCGGAACATGGGCACCGAGGAGACCGTCGTGCAGCTCTTCGACGAGGTCCGGCACCGCTACCCGGACCACCACCACGCCCACCATCTGATGATCGCGCGCCTCGCCGAGCGCCGTACCTCCGCCGGCCAGGACCCGCTGCACGAGGTGTACGACTTCGCCAACTGGGCCGTCGAACAGGCCCCCGCCGACTCGCCGTTGGCGATCCTGCCGGTCGTCGCACACGCCGAGCGCTACCGCGTCCTCGCCGCCGCGGGCCTGGAGTCCACCGACCCGGCGTCCTCCGGGCACTGGGTCGGGCGGCGGGCCCGCCAGGTGATGAAGGCGGCCTTCGACTGGTGGCTGGAGTGGGAGCGCGAAGACCATCCGCGCCGCCTGATCGACCTCAACTTCCTTGCCCACGCGAAGTTCTGCGAGGGCAGGGGCGCGGAGGCAGCCGCACTGTTCCACCGGATCGGCCACCACCAGACGCCCGTCCCGTGGTCCTACCCGGACCGCGACCCGTTCACCGCCTTCCGTGCCGCCCGCGCCACCGCGCTCGGCACGGTGTAACGCCCCACGCTTCACGCACCACTGAAAATTTCCATACGCCCGAAAGGACAACCCCGCGATGACGACGGGCAGTTCGAGCACGAGTAGACCCAGTGCCGGCAGCAACGGCATCAGTACGTTCAAGGGGCAGGACCGCGCACTGCGCGCCGACCGCCTCGGCACCGGAGGGCTGCTGCTCTCCGTGCTCGCCGCAACCGCTCCCCTCATGGTGGTAGCTGGTGTCATGCCCACTACATTCGCGGTGATGGGCATCGTCGGCCAGCCCCTCCTGTTCGTCCTCCTCGGCGTCGTCCTCGTCCTCTTCAGCGTCGGGTACGCCGAGATGAGCCGCCACGTCCACAACGCGGGCGCCTTCTACGCGTACATCTCGCGCGGACTCGGCGGCACCGCGGGGGCGGGCGCCGCGATGCTCGCGCTCGTCGCCTACAACGCCCTCCAAGTCGGCATCTACGGCATCTTCGGCTTCGAAGTGTCCGGGCTGTTCTCCACCTACCTGGACACTGAAATCGCCTGGTGGATACCGGCGTTGCTGGCCGCGCTGGCCGTCGGAGCGCTCGGCTGGTTGAAGATCGACGTCAACGCGCGCGTGCTCGGCGTGCTGATCGTCATCGAGGTCGCCCTCGTCGTCATCTTCGACATCGCCGCCGTCGCCGACCCGGCGAAGGAGGGCCTGTCGCTGCACGCCTTCAACCCGGACACCCTCACCGGCGCGGGCGTCGGCACCGCCCTGTGCTTCTGCATCGCCGCCTTCACCGGCTTCGAACAGGCCCCCGTGTACGCCGAGGAGACGAGCCGGCCGCACGTCCTCGTCCCGCGCGTGATGTTCCTCGCCGTCAGCTTCGTCGCCGTCTTCTTCGCGATCAGCTCATGGGCGTTCACCGTCGCCGCCGGCCCCTCCGCGATCATCGGCACCGCGCAGAAGGAGAGCGCCGGACTGCTGTTCTCCCTCACCGAGTCCCGGCTCGGCGGCACCTTCACGGACATCCTGCACGTCCTGTTCGTGACGGGCATGTTCGCGGCGCTGCTCAGCTTCCACAACGTCGTCGCCCGGTACGCCTTCGCCATGGGCCGCGAAGGGCTGCTGCCCGCGACCTTCGGCCGTACCACCGGCGCGAGCGGTGCGCCCGGCACCGGCTCGCTCCTGCAGACCGTCGTGGCCGTGGCGCTCGTGGCCGCCTTCGCGGTCTCCGACGACGGACCGGTGGGCGACCCGACCACTCCCGTGCTGAAGCTGTTCACCTGGCTGGGCAACATCGGCGCCCTGGGCGTGATCGTGCTGATGGCGGCGGCCTCCCTCTCGGTCATCGTCTTCTTCGCCCGTCGTGGCGCGGTCGGCGCCCAGGCCTGGCGTCTGGTGACCTCCGCGCTGGCGGGCACCGCGCTGCTCGTCATCGCCTTCTACACGATCAAGGACTTCGACATCCTGGTCGGTACGGGCCCGGACTCCTCCCTCAACTGGGTGCTGCCCGGCGTCATCGGCGCCGCCGTGGTCCTCGGCCTGGTCCAGGGCCTGGTCCTGCGCTCCCGCAGGCCCGAGGTGCACGCACGCATCGGGCTCGGCAACCAGGCGTTCCAGCTGGACAAGGCGGCGGAGTCGGCGGAATCCGCGGAAGCGTCCTCCTGAGCACCCGTTCCGGGGCCGCCGCCTGAGAAGAGGGTGAGAAGCGGTTACGGAAGTCTGACGCGCACCCGCGATCCCTGGCTCCACAGGGGTCGCGGGTGTTCGAATGGATACGTGAACTCCGAACGACCCGAAGAGCCCGAACGACCCGAAGAACGCGAAGGGCCCGACCGGGGTACACCCATCGGCCGACGGGTGCTGCTCGGCACCCTCGGTCTGGGCGCCCTCGGCGTGGTCGCCGCGCCCACCCTCCAGCGCGGCATGGAGTCCTTCCTCGCCGGCGCGGCGGAGAACGACCCCACCGGCCTGACCGGCCTCCTCCCGAACGGCGGCGGCTTCCGCTACTACTCGGTGACGTCCTCCGTACCCCGCAAGGACGCGCGGAACTACCAGCTGAAGATCGACGGTCTCGTCGACCGACCCACCACGTACACCCTGGCCGACCTGCGCGCGATGCCTCAGACCAGGATGGTCAAGGACGTGCAGTGCGTCACCGGCTGGCGGGTGCCCGGCACGCCCTTCGAAGGGGTACGGCTGTCCCGGCTCCTGGACGCGGCGGGAGTGCGCTCCTCGGCCGGAGCGGTGCGCTTCACCTGCTTCGACGGCGCCTACACCGAGAGCCTCACCCTCGACCAGGCCCGCCGCGCGGACGTCCTGGTCGCACTGCGCATGCAGGACAAGGACCTGAGCCACAGCCACGGCGGCCCGGTCCGCCTCTACGTAGCCCCCATGTACTTCTACAAGTCCGCCAAGTGGCTCTCCGGCATCACGGTCACCGAGAACGTACGGGCCGGCTACTGGGAGAACCGCGGCTACGACATCGACGCCTGGGTCGGCAAATCGAACGGACGCGACGATGAGCCTACGAGCTGACGCCCGGGCGCCCTCCACCTCGGAGGTACGCCGCTTCGGCCGCTCCCAGAAGTGGGTGCACCGCGCGACGGCCGCGCTGATGGGCGTGTGCGTGGTGACGGCGGCCTGTCTGTATCTCCCCGTGTTCGCCGAGCTGGTCGGCCGCCGCGAACTGGTGGTCCGCGTCCATGAATGGGCGGGTCTCGCCCTGCCGGTACCCGTCCTGGCCGGACTGGCCTCCCGCGCCTTCCGCGCCGACCTGGGCCACCTCAACCGCTTCGGCCCGCACGACCGGGTCTGGCTGCGCGCGGCCCTACGACGCGACAAGCGCAGCACCTCGCGCCCGGCGGCCAAGTTCAACGCGGGCCAGAAGATCTACGCGTCCTGGATCGCGGGCGCCACCCTGGTCATGCTCGGCACGGGCCTGCTCATGTGGTTCACCCATCTCACCCCGCTGATGTGGCGCACCAGCGCGACCTTCGTCCACGACTGGCTGGCGCTCACCATCGGCATCGTCCTGGCCGGCCACATCGGCATGGCCCTGGGCGACCCGGAGGCCCGCCGGGGCCTCCGGACGGGCTCGGTGAGCAAGAGGTGGGCGGAGAGCGAGCATCCGCTGTGGCGCCCCTGAGCCGACGATCCGGTGCCGGGCGCCCCCGAAGGGGCGCGGGGAACCGCGCGACCAGCCACAGCGGACCCGCGGTCGACTAACCCGCAGACGACGAACCGGCGGTCCACGCCCCCAGCGGAGCGCTCCCGCCGAAATCGAGCAGCACCTTGCACGACCTGCCCCGGTCCGCCGCCAGCACGAACGCCGACCCCGCCTCCTCGACCGGGATCACCGCACTGACCAGCCCGTCCAGCGCCGGCGCAGCCGCAAGCAGGGTCAGCGCGTCGTCGAACTCCGTGTCGAAGCGGAAGGCGCCCCGCAGTTCGATCTCCCGTGTGACGACGAGGTTGCCCGCGAAGGGGCTGGGCCCGGGCGGCAGCAGCCCGAGCTGCACGACGACCCCGCCCCGGCGCACCAGCCGCAGGCAGGTGTCAAGACCCGCGGCCACCCCCGACGCCTCGACGGCCACGTCCACCTCGGCCGGCCACCCGGGATCGCCGGGATCGTCCGCCCGTACGACCGAGTCGGCGCCCGCGACCGCCGCGTACCGCAGGGCCTGCGGGAGCAGGTCCGTGACCGTCACGCGGGCCGCACCGGCCGCCTTCGCCGCCGCGACGACCAGGCACCCGATGGGTCCGGCGCCGGTGACGAGGACGTGCCGGCCGGAGACGTCCCCGGCCCGGCGCACAGCGTGCAGGGCGACCGAGAGGGGTTCGGCGAGGGCCGCCAGGTGCAGCGGCAGGCCTGCCGGTACGGGCCTCAACTGGTCGGCGGGGACGACCAGTCGAGCCGCGAAGCCGCCCTGGACGTGGGGTGTGCGGGCGGCGCTGCCGAGGTAACGCGTGTCCCGGCAGACGTTGCGCCGCCCGGACGCGCACTCCGGACACACTCCGCACGGGGTCGCCGGGTGCACGGCAACCTCCTTACCCACAGCGGGTCCTGACGTTCCGTCACCGTATGAGACGACCGTCCCCACGACCTCGTGGCCCAGCACCATCGGTTCCTTGAGGCGGAAGTCGCCGACCCCGCCGTGCCGCCAGTAGTGCAGGTCCGAGCCGCAGACACCGCCGTACCGGACCGCCACCAGCGCCTGGCCGGGTCCGGGGGAGGGCACCGGCAGCTCGTCGACCCGCAGGTCGCCCTCGCCGTGGATCACGCAACCGAGCATCGGGAGAACCCCTTTCGTGTCCGCGTCACCGGACCGCCACCAGCGCCTGACCGGGTCCGGGGGAGGGCACCGGCAGCTCGTCGACCCGCAGGTCGCCCTCGCCGTGGATCACGCAACCGAGCATCGGGAGAACCCCTTTCGTGTCCGCGTCACAGGACGCTGGTCATGCCGCCGTCGACGTACAGCACCTGACCGCCGACGAAGTCCGCCGCCGGGGAGGCGAGGAACAGCACCCCGCCCACCAGGTCCTCCGTACGCCCCCACCGCCCGGCCGGGGTGCGTTTGCGCACCCAGGCGCTGAACTCCGGGTCGTCGACCAGGGGTTGGGTCAGTTCCGTCTCGATGTAGCCGGGGCCGAGGGCGTTGACCTGGACCCCGTGCGGGCCCCAGTCCGCGCACATGCCCTTGGTGAGCATCTTCAGCGCGCCCTTGGTGGCCGTGTAGGGCGCGATGCCCGGGCGGGCCACCTCGCTCTGCACCGAGCAGATGTTGATGATCTTGCCGTGGCCGCGTTCCGTCATCCGGCGGGCCGCCTCCCGGCCCACCAGGAACGCGCTGGTGAGGTTGGTGTCGAGGATGCGGTGCCAGTCGGACTCGGTGAACTCCAGGAGAGGGGCCCGCAGTTGCATGCCCGCGTTGTTGACCAGGATGTCGAGCGGGCCGACCCGCTCCTCGATGTCCGCGATCCCGGCGGCGACCGAGGAGCCGTCGGTGACGTCGAACGCGGCGGTGCGGATGTCTCCGGAGAGCTCGGCGGCGGCCTTGGTCAGCCGGTCGCCGTCGCGCCCGTTGAGGACGACCGTGCAGCCGGCCTCCGCGAGGCCCCGGGCCAGGGCGAAACCGATGCCCCGGCTGGACCCGGTGACCAGGGCGGTACGCCCGCTGATGTCGAACAGAGGGTGACTCGTTCCCGTACGTCCAGTCATTCTCGTACCCCCTAGATCACGAGTGAGAGCAGCAGGACCAGGCCGCCCGCGACCACGGAGATGATGGTCTCCATGACCGACCAGGTCTTGAGGGTCTGGCCGACGTTCAGGCCGAAGTACTCCTTGACCAGCCAGAATCCGGCGTCGTTGACATGGCTGAAGAAGAGCGAGCCGGCGCCGATGGCCAGGACCAGCAGGGCCGCGTGGGTCGTCGACATGTCGGCCGCGAGCGGGGCCACGAGGCCGGCCGCCGAGACCGTGGCGACCGTCGCCGAACCGGTCGCCAGCCGGATCGCCACCGCGATCAGCCAGGCCAGCAGCAGGGCGGGGATCGACCAGTCCTCGGAGATGTCCAGGACCATCTTGCCGACCCCGGAGTCGATCAGCGTCTGCTTGAAGCCACCGCCGGCGCCGACGATCAGCAGGATGCCCGCGATGGGCGCGAGGCCCGTCTCGACGATCCGGGAGATCCGTTCCTTGGTGAACTCGGCAGGGCGGCCCAGCGTGAAGATGCCCACGAGTACGGCGGCGAGCAGGGCGATCAGCGGGGAGCCGACCACGTCGAAGACGCGCTGCGCCATGTTCGTCGGGTCGTCGATGATGATGTCGACCAGCGCCTTGGACAGCATCAGGACGACGGGGAGCAGGATGGTGGCCAGGGTGGCGCCGAAGCCGGGACGCTTCTCCAGGTCCTCGGACGGGCGCTGGGGGATCATGCGGTCAGGGGCGGGCACGTCGACCCAGCGGGCCGCGACCCGCGAGAACACCGGGCCGGCGATGATCACCGTCGGGATGGCGACCAGGACACCGAGCGCCAGGGTCACGCCGAGGTTGGCGCCGACCGCGTCGATCGCGATCAGCGGGCCGGGGTGCGGCGGGACCAGGCCGTGCATCACGGACAGGCCCGCGAGCGCCGGGATGCCGATGCGCATCAGGGAGTAGTTGCCGCGCTTGGCGACCATCAGCACGACCGGGATCAGCAGCACGACGCCGACCTCGAAGAACAGGGGCAGGCCGATCACCGAGGCGATCAGGACCATCGCCCACGGCATCGTCCGGCCCGACGCCCGAGCCAGGATCGTGTCGACGATCTGGTCGGCGCCCCCGGAGTCGGCGAGCAGCTTGCCCAGGATCGCGCCCAGGGCGATCAGGACACCCACGCCGGCCACCGTCGAGCCGAGCCCGGTGGTGAAGCTGGCGATGGCCTTGTCGAGCGGCGCGCCCGCGAAGGCGCCCAGCGCGAGCGAGCCGATGGTCAGGGCCAGGAAGGCGTGCAGCTTGAACTTGGTGATCAGCAGGACGATGAGCGCGATGCCCGCGAGCACGGCGACACCCAACTGGGCATGGCCGGCCGAGGTGATCGGCTCGACGGTGTCCGCTGCCAGCATCTCGACGCTGAGTCTGGTCACGGTGGTTCCCTTGCTTCTGGAGAGGGACTGTCGGGGACGACGGGGTTACTGCGAAGGTGCTGTGGAGTGCGCCTCGGGGCCGTCCGGGCTGCCGAGGCCGCCGAGCGCCGCCACGGCGCGGGCGGTGATCTCCTCGGGGGTGCCGGAGACGTCCACCGCGACGCCCGCCTCGTCCGCCTCGAGCGGCTGGAGGGTGGCGAACTGGGAGTCGAGCAGCGCCGTCGGCATGAAGTGGCCCTGCCGGTGCGCCATCCGGTCCTCGATGAGCGCCCGGTCACCGGTGAGGTGCACGAAGACCACGTCGGGCGCGGCGGCCCGCAGCCGGTCCCGGTACGACCGCTTCAGGGCCGAGCAGCTCACCACCCCGCCGAGCCCGGCCCGGCCGTGCGCCCACTCGCCGATGGCGTCCAGCCACGGCCGGCGGTCGTCGTCGGTCAACGGGGTCCCGGCCGTCATCTTGTGGATGTTGGCCGGGGGATGGAAGTCGTCGGCCTCGGCATACGGAACGCCGAGCCGAGCCGCGAGCAGGGGACCGATGGTGGTCTTCCCGGTGCCCGCGACGCCCATGACCACGACGACGTGGGGGGTGCGCGTCTTCTGCATGAACGCAATGAAACGCATTAGGTACGACAAATTCAAGACCTCCGCATCAATAAGTCTGACTTTTTGAGAGTGTGACGCGCCACGTACGCTGAGTGCATGAGCACACCGGGCCGAGGGCTGCACGGCCATGTACTGGACACCCTCGGACCTGCGATCACCGCGGGCGAGTACCCGCCGGGCAGCGTCCTGCGCACGGACGAACTGGCACAGCGCTTCGACGTGTCCCGCTCGGTGATGCGGGAGGCGGTCCGGGTCCTGGAGTCGATGCACCTGGTCGAGTCCCGCCGCCGCGTCGGCGTCACGGTCCGGCCCAAGGCCGAGTGGAACGTCTACGACCCGCAGGTCATCCGCTGGCGCCTGGCGGGCGCCGACCGCCCGCAGCAACTGCGCTCCCTCACCGTGCTGCGTTCCGCGATCGAACCGGTCGCCGCGGGCCTGGCCGCCAAGTTCGCCACCGCGGAACAGTGCGCGCGGCTCACCGAGTGCGCGCTGGGCATGGTGGCCAAGTCGCGCGGACACCAGCTGGACGGCTACCTGGTCCACGACGTGGCCTTCCATCGGGTGATCCTGGAGGCCTCGGGCAACGAGATGTTCGCCCGCCTCGGGGATGTCGTCGCGGAGGTCCTGGCCGGCCGCACCCATCACGAGGTCATGTTCGAGGACCCCGACCCGGCCGCCGTCACCCTGCACGTACAGGTCGCCGAGGCGGTCCGCGAGGGCGACGGCGAGCGGGCCGAGCGGCTCACCAGGGAGATCGTGGTCGGAGCCCTTCAGGAACTGGACATCCTCGCGCCCTAGACGGTCCGGCTGCCCTGGTCGCCCTGTTCGATGTCCCCGTCGACGTAGACCCACGCCCCGTCGACCCGCTCGAACCGGCTCCGCTCCGCCAGCGAACCGCCCCGGTAGGACGCCCGGAAGGTGACGGTCCCGGTGGTGTGGAACGCCGTACCGTCGCCCGCTGCGACGACCTCCAGCCCCGTCCACCGCGTCCCGGGGTCGAACTCGACGCCGACGGGGCGGGTGCGCGGGTGCCAGGTGCGCAGGAGGTAGGGCTCGTCCCGCCGCACGAAGGCGCTGTAGCGGGAGCGCATCAGGGCCTCGGCGGTCGGCGCCGCGGCCTCACCCCGGTGGAACCGGCCGCAGCACTTCTCGTACGTCTCCGCGAGACCGCACGGACACGCGGAGCTCTGAACCGGGGTGGAGGGGCGTTGCCGCCGGGGATGCGGAGTACGTCGGGCCATGCCCGCCATTCTCCCGCACCGCATGTACCCGCACCGCATGTACCCGCTACGCGGTGGACGGCGGATAGGAGGGCCGTGCGGGCACCCGCGGTCCTCCCTTGACCGGTGGCGGCCCCTGCGTCCTCGGTGTGGGCAACGCGGGCAGCGCCACCTCGTGGAGCCACGAGGCGAGCAGCTCGTCCAACGGCTCCGCCGCGAACCGTCCCACGTACGACGTGAACGTGGCCGTACTCACCGATCCGCCCCGATGCAGCGCGACCCACCCCCGCAGCATCCGGAAGAACGCCTCGTCGCCCAGCGCGCACCGCACCGCGTGCACGGTGAGCCCGCCGCGCTGATACAACCGGTCGTCGAACATCAGCTTGCGGCCGGGATCGGCGAGTCGTAGATCCTGTGGCCGCCCGGCCAGCAACCGGTGGGCCACCGCGGCCAGTTGCTGCGCGCTGCGCCCACCGGAGCGCTCGGACCACAGCCACTCCGCGTACTTGGCGAACCCCTCGTTCAGCCAGATGTGCCGCCAGTCGGCGATGGACACACTGTTGCCGAACCACTGGTGGGCCAGCTCGTGCGCGACGAGCCGCTCCGAACTCCGGGCGCCGTCCACGTGGTTGGCGCCGAACAGCGACAACCCCTGTGCCTCGACGGGCACATCGAGTTCCTCCTCGGTCACCACGACCGCGTACTCACCGAACGGATACGGTCCGAAGAGCTCCTCGAAGAGTTCCATCATGGCGGGCTGGCGCGCGAAGTCCCGGGAGAACTCGGGGAGCAACTCCGCCGGAATGTGCCCGTGTTGGGGCACCCCGCCAAGACCCGGGTCACCGAGCAGGACGGTCTGGTACTTCCCGATCGACAGCCCGACGAGATAACTCGACGTCGGCGCGGACTGCTCGTACACCCACGTGGTCGTGGAAGCCTTCGTCGTCCTCGTCAGCAGCCGACCGCCCGCCACCACCGAGTACGCGGACGGCGTCGTGATCGAGATCTGGTAGGACGCCTTGTCGGCGGGCCGGTCGTTGCACGGGTACCAGGACGGCGCCCCGACCGGCTGGCTCGCCACCAGCGCCCCGTCCTCCAGCTCCTCCCAGCCGATCCCGCCCCAGGGGCTGCTGACCGGCTTGGGGTTGCCCGCCCAGTGCACCTCGACGGTGAACGCGGCCCCGGTACGGAGCGGCTTCGCGGGGCGGATGCGCAGTCGACCACCCCGGTGCGTGTAGTGCGCGGTCTTGCCGTCGACCCGCACCCGGCCGATCTTGAAGTCGCCCAGGTTCAGCTGGAATTCGGCGAGCGAGGACCGGCCCGCTATGGCGTTGATGCGAGCCGTGCCCGCCAGCCGGTTCGGGCCCGGGCGGTAGTCCAGCGCGAGTTCGTACCGGTGCACCCGGTAACGGGGATCACCGTTGGCCGGGAAGTACGGGTCCGAACCCACTGTCTGCTGAACGCTCACTGCTGAGTCTGCTCCCTGCGATGTGCTCGTACGAGGTGCCGGAGATGAACCCACCCCCGCTCCGGTACCCGAACGAGCCGCGCCCACCGCCTTCAGGAACGCCATGACTCGATCGGGTTGCCCAGCCAGCGGGTGTCGTCGGGAACGGACTCCGCCGCCATGACCAGCGACGCGGGACCCAGAGTGGACCGGGCCCCGACCGTGGAACCGGGCAGGACGATCCCGCCAGGACCCAGCGTCGCGCCCTCACGGAGGACCACAGTATCCGTCCGCAAGATCCGGTCGTGGAAGAGGTGTGTCTGGAGCACGCATCCCCGGTTCACGGTGGACGCGTCGCCCAGGGTCACCAGGTCGGTCTCGGGCAGCCAGTAGCTCTCCACCCAGACCCCCTTGCCGATGTGCGCGCCGAGCCCGCGCAGCCACGCCGACATCACCGGCGTACCCGGCACCGAACCCACGAGCCACGGCACGGCGACGACCTCGACGAAGGTGTCCGCCAGCTCGTTGCGCCACACGAACCCGCTCCACAGCGGATGCTCACCGGCGCGGTGACGCCCCACGAGCGCCCACTTGGCCACGATGGACAGCACACAGGCCAGGGCCCCGACAGCGAGCAGTACCAGCCCGCCCACCAGCCAGAACCACCCACCCAGCACGCTGAACGCGGCCACCGTCAGCACGGCCAGCCCCGCCGAGCAGAACACCGGCACGATCCGGAACAGCTCCACCAGCGCCCGCGCCCACAGCAGACGCGCCGGCGGATCGTACGTACGGCTCTGGTCGCCGCCGCTCGCCGACCGGGGCAGCTTCATCGGCGGCAGGCCCAGGTACGAGCTGCCCTTCTTGGCCTTCTTCGGCGTGGCCGAGAGGACACCGACCAGCCCGCCGTCGGGCACCGACCGGCCCGGCGCGGTCATCCCGGAGTTGCCCAGGAAGGCCCGCCGCCCGATCTCGGCCCGCCCGATCCGCAGCCAGCCGCCGCCGAGCTCGTACGGCGCGGTCAGGGTGTCGTCGGCCAGGAAGGCGCCCTCGCCGACGGTCGTCAGGCTGGGCAGCGCCAGCACGGTCGACACCTCGGCGCCGCGCCCGATCCGCATCCCGAGCAGCCGCAGCCACACCGGCGTGATCAGCCCGGCGTACAGCGGGAACAGGGTCTCGCGGGAACGGTCCATGAGCTGGGTGACCGTCCAGGCCTGCCAGCCGATACGGCTGTGCGTGGGATGCGTACCCTCGCGCAGGCCCAGACTCAGCAGCCGTACGGCGATCAGGAGCATCAGCGCATAGGCCAGGCCGAACGCCAGGGTGGCCGGTACCAGCGCGAGCGCGATGCCCCGCAGAGCGGTCCCGAGCCCGGCGTCGGGGTCGACGAACAGGCCCGCGACCAGCAGTGCGACCGCACCCGCCAGCAGCGGCAGCGCGCTCAACGCGAACCCGGCGACGCCGTACATCGCCCGCCAGGCCCGCCCGCGCTGCGGACGCTCCTTGGGCCAGTTCCGCTTGGCCTTGCCGAGCTTGTGGGCCGGTGCGCCGGCCCACCGCTGCCCGGTCGGCACCGTCCCGGCGACCGCCGAACCCGGCGCCACCTCCGCCCGCTTGCCGACGCGCGCCCCCGGGAAGAGCAGGCTACGCGTCCCGACGACAGCGCCGGCACCCACCTTGACCTGCCCGATCTCCAGTCGGTCCCCGTCCAGCCAGTGTCCCGACAGGTCCACCTCGGACTCGACGGCCGCCCCGCGCCCCAGCTTGAGCATGCCGGTGACCGGCGGCAGGGAGTGCAGATCGACTTCCGCGCCGACCTTGGCGCCCAGCGCACGCGCGTACCGCTCCAGCCACGCCCCGGTCAGAGAGGTCGCCCCGCTGAACTCGGCGAGCCGCTCCGCGGTCCACAGCCGCAGGTGCACACTGCCACCGCGCGGATACCGTCCCGGCTTCACCCCGCGCAGCAGCAGCCGCGCCCCACCGGCCGCGAGGGCGAGCCGCCCGGGCGGCGAGAAGAGCACGGCGGCCCCGGCGGCCACCGCCCACCACGACGTGGCCGGCGCCCACGGATAGGCCCCGAACCAGTGCAGTACGTTCCCGGCGGCGGCCAGCGCGACCGCCCACCGGAGCCCGAGCAGCGTGAACAGGGGGACCAGCAGCAGAAGCTGAACGGCCTTGGCACGCAGCGGAACCGGCGCGATGACCCGTCCGCTGGTGTCGTCCTGCGCGGACTCCTCCAGATGCCGGGCGAGCTTGCGCAGCACGGGCTGCTGGTAGATGTCGAGGACGGCCGCGCTCGGGTAGCGCGTCCGCAGCCGGGTGGTCAGCTGGGCGGCGCCGAGACTGCTGCCGCCGATCGCGAAGAAGTCGTCGTCCGCGCTGCCCACGGGGATGCCGAGGACCTCGCTCCACTGTTCGGCGAGCCAGGCCTCGGTGCCGTACAGCACGGCGGCGGGGCCGGTCTCCAGCCCCTCCAGCGGCCACGGCAGGGCGTTGCGGTCGACCTTGCCGGACGTGCGCGTCGGCAGCTCGGCGACCGGCGCGAGCATCGGCACCAGAGCGGCGGGCAGCTCGGCGCGCAGCCGCTCCACGGCGGTGGCCTGGTCCCAGCCCTCCTGCGTCACGACATAGCCGACCAGCAGCTGGTTGCCGCTGCGGGCGGTCCGTACGGCGGCGGCGGCACCGGCGACACCGGGCAGCCCCTGGAGCGCCGAGTCGACCTCACCCAGCTCGATACGGCGCCCGCCGAGCTTGATCTGCTCGTCGGCCCGCCCGAGGAAGATCAGCCCTTCGGGCTCGGCCTTGACGAGGTCACCGCTGCGGTAGGCCCGCTCCCACCCGAGGGATTCGAGGGGCGCGTACTTCTCGGCGTCCTTCTCCGCGTCGAGGTACCGCGCGAGTCCGACCCCACCGATCACCAGTTGCCCACTGGCGCCCATGGCGACGGGCTCGCCCGCCTCGTCGACGACGGCGAGCTCCCAGCCGTTGAGGGGCAGCCCGATGCGGATGGGCTCCTCCCCGGTCATCAGGGAGGCGCAGGCGACGACGGTGGCCTCGGTGGGCCCGTAGGTGTTCCAGACCTCGCGCCCCTCCGTCACCAGCCGCTGCACCAGCTCGGGCGGGCAGGCCTCCCCGCCGAAGATCAGCAGCCGCACGTCGTTGAGGGTCTCGGGCTCCCACAGCGCGGCCAGCGTGGGCACGGTCGAGACGACGGAGATCTCCTGCTCGACCAGCCAGGGCCCCAGATCGGCCCCGCTGCGGACCTGGGAGCGCGGTACGGGCACCAGACAGGCCCCGTAGCGCCAGGCCAGCCACATCTCCTCGCAGGAGGCGTCGAAGGCCACGGAGAGCCCCGCCATGACCCGGTCGCCGGGTCCCACGGGATCGTCGGTGAGGAACAGCGCGGCCTCGGCGTCCACGAACGCGGCGGCGCTGCGATGGCTCACGGCGACGCCCTTGGGCTTCCCGGTGGAGCCGGAGGTGAAGATGATCCAGGCGTCGTGCTCGACCCCGGGCCGCCGCGCGGGCAGCTCACTGCGCGCCCCGGGAACGGTGATCTCGCACCCGGCGCCGACGACGGCCCGTACCTCGGCCTCCCCGAACACCAGCTCGGCCCGCTCGTCCGGGTCCTCGGCGTCCACGGGAACGTAGGCGGCACCGGCGGCGAGGACGCCCAGGATGGCGACGTACAGCTCATTGGTGCCGGACGGCACCCGGACCCCGACGCGGTCCCCGAGTCCGACGCCCGCGGCGCTCAGCCGACGCCGTACGGCCTCGACCTCGACGGCCAGCGCCCGGTAGCTGAGCGCGGTGGAGCCGTCGTCGAGGGCGGGCTCGTTCGGGTACGAACGTACTGCGGCGTCGAAGATGTCGACGAGAGTGCGCGGCGAGGCGGCGGGCCCCGCGGAGAAACGTGCCTTGTCGCCGAACCGCTCGCGGATCTCTTCTTCGAGCAGACCGAGAGCACTGCTCTCGTGTGTGGCTGCCATCAGTCCTCGCGTCTCGTTCCCGGAAACCTCCGGGTCGCTGGCGGGGGCCCGCAGGTATGCCTGGGGTTGTCCGGCTCCAGCTCCGTTCCGTAACAAGCCGGAAATTTTAGTACGAGCCTATGCTCGCGCCAGTACGCATGCCTGGTGAGAGCGCCGTACGGGGGGTGCGCCGGACGTGCGGGAGCCGTGGCCGACGCGCTGACCTGGTGATCTTCAGGGACGCCCGGACGGACGAGATATCGCCCACACCCAGCGAAAAGGCGGCCAAATGGTCAGCGGGCGGTCCGTTTCCGTCCCCAACTGCCGCTCCGTCAGGGGCGTCATGGGCGCTGCTCGGCAGCGGCTCGGGGTGCGGTGGCGCAACGCAAAAGACCCCACATCGAGTGGGGTCCTGGCGACTGACGAGAGCAAGTGTCCGAGGGGGGACTTGAACCCCCACGCCCGATAAAGGGCACTAGCACCTCAAGCTAGCGCGTCTGCCATTCCGCCACCCGGACAAGGTGTCTGTCGCGCGGGGTTCCCCCCGTGGCGACGAAGGAAACATTACCAGGCTTTCCGGGGTGACCGATCACCCCCTGTCGCCGCGTGAACGGTGTGTGACGGGCCCGGACCGGCCTTTGGGAGCGACGGTTCGGCGGGGGAGGATGAGGGATGACCACCAGCAGGAACAGTGGGAGGTAGCACCGTGAGCGGGACGGGCAGGACAGACACGGCCAAGGGCGTCACCGGCGAGGACGAGGTCGTGGACCTCTGTCGCGAGCTCATCCAGATCGACACCAGCAACTTCGGCGACCACTCGGGACCGGGCGAACGCAAGGCCGCCGAGTACGTCGCCGAGAAGCTCGCCGAGGTGGGGCTGGAGCCGCAGATCTTCGAGTCGCACAAGGGGCGCGCCTCCACCGTGGCGCGCATCGAGGGCGAGGACCGGTCCCGGCCGGCGCTGCTCATCCACGGCCACACCGACGTCGTACCGGCCAACGCGGCGGACTGGACGCATCACCCGTTCTCGGGTGAGATCGCGGACGGATGTGTGTGGGGCCGGGGCGCGGTCGACATGAAGGACATGGACGCGATGACCCTCGCGGTCGTCCGCGACCGGCTGCGCACCGGCCGCAAGCCCCCGCGCGACATCGTCCTCGCCTTCCTCGCGGACGAGGAGGCGGGCGGTACGTGGGGCGCGCGGCACCTCGTCGACCGGCACCCCGACCTGTTCGAGGGCGTGACGGAGGCGATCGGTGAGGTCGGCGGGTTCTCCTTCACCGTCAACGAGAACCTGCGGCTGTATCTCGTCGAGACTGCCCAGAAGGGCATGCACTGGATGAAGCTGACCGTCGACGGCACCGCCGGACACGGCTCGATGATCCACAAGGACAACGCGATCACCGAGCTGTCGGAGGCCGTCGGCCGCCTCGGACGGCACAAGTTCCCCGTCCGGGTCACCAAGACGCTCCGCCACTTCCTCGACGAACTCGGCGACGCGCTGGGCACCGAGCTGGACCCCGAGAACATGGACGCGACGCTCGCCAAGCTCGGCGGTATCGCCAAGCTGATCGGCGCCTCGCTGCAGAACACCGCCAACCCGACCCAGCTGGGCGCCGGTTACAAGGTCAACGTCATTCCGGGCCAGGCCACCGCGCACGTCGACGCCCGATATCTGCCCGGCTACGAGGAGGAGTTCCTCGCCGACCTGGACCGCATCCTCGGCCCGAACGTGAAGCGCGAGGACGTGCACGCGGACAAGGCACTGGAGACCTCCTTCGACGGGGCGCTCGTGGACGCCATGCAGACCGCGCTGGTCGCCGAGGACCCGATCGCCCGGGCCGTGCCCTACATGCTCTCGGCCGGCACCGACGCCAAGTCCTTCGCGGACCTCGGCATCCGCTGCTTCGGCTTCGCGCCGCTGAAGCTGCCGCCGGAGCTGGACTTCGCGGGCATGTTCCACGGTGTTGACGAAAGGGTGCCGGTCGACGCGCTGAAGTTCGGGGTGCGTGTGCTCGACCGCTTCATCGGGGCATCCTGAATCCCGCGCCCGGGCCTGTGTTCCCGGGGGTTCCACCGGGTTCCCAACGTCTGCGAATCCGCCCGGAATTACCCGATTGAACGACACTCCAACAATCGTCCGCATGTGCGTGACTGACTGAGAAGAGTGAATGCGCTCATAGGGTCGTAGCCCTAATGCCCCCTCCTCGTTACTGGTGATGCGGTCCGCTACTCGGGATCGCATTGCCAACAAGGAGGAATAATGATCAAGAAGGTCGTCGCCGCTGCGGCTGCCACTGGTGGTCTGGTTCTCGCGGGTGCGGGCCTGGCCGTCGCCGATGCGGGTGCCCAGGGTGCTGCCGTGCACTCCCCGGGTGTTCTGTCCGGCAACGTTGTTCAGGTTCCCGTTCACGTCCCGGTGAACGTCTGCGGCAACACGATCTCCGTGATCGGTCTGCTGAACCCCGCCTTCGGCAACACCTGCGTCAACAACTGATGCTGCACCTCACTTCGTGAGGTTCTGACTCCCAGAGAGTCTGAGCCTGTCGGCCCCGGAACGCTTGCGCTCCGGGGCCGACAGGTCGTTCCGGAAGGTTCACGACACATCATGTGAAGGCAGGGATGCAGCAATGCGAGAGGTCACCCGCAAGGGCCTGATGACCGTGGCGGCCGCCACCGGCGTGATGGCCGCCGCCGGCGGCGCCCAGGCGCACGCAGACTCGGGTGCGAACGGCGCCGCCTCCAACTCACCCGGCGTGCTGTCCGGCAACACCGTGAGCGCGCCGGTGAGCGTGCCGGTCAACGCCTGCGGCAACACCGTGAGCGCCGTCGGCCTGCTCAACCCGGCGATGGGCAACAAGTGCGCCAACGGCGGAGGCGGCAAGGGTAGCGGCGGCCACGGCGCCCCGGGCGGACACGGCGACCAGGGCCAGCACGGCGGTCATGGCGACCAGGGCAACCACGGTGGTCAGGGGAATCACGGCAACCAGGGAGGTCATGGCGGCCAGGGAGGCCACGGCTCGTCCGGCGGATACGGCGACGACGGCGGTTACGGCGGGCACGGCTCACCCGGAGGGTACGGCGGCGGCTACGGCGGTCACGACGGGTACGGCGGCCAGGGCTGGTACGGCGACTCCGGCGCCCCGGGCGGCTTCGGATACCCGGGCAGCCCCGGCGGCTCCGGTGACTGGGCCGACTGGCACGGTTGGGAAGGCTCGCACGCCGGCGGATACGCCACCGACTCGCCGGGCGTGGGGTCCGGCAACCAGGTGGAGGCCCCGGTCGACGCACCGGTCAACCTGTGCGGCAACACCGTCGACGTCATCGGCATCGGCAACGCGGTGGCGGGCAACGACTGCTCGACCACCGGGGACCACGGCGGCGGCGGCCACCCGGCGCCGCCTCCGGAGACCGACGAGCCGTGCACGCCCCCCAGCGGCGGTCACGAGACCCCGCCCCCGCCCGGAAACCCGCAGCAGCCGGAAAGCCCCCAGCTTCCGGGCGGCCCCGCGCAACCGGGAACCCCGGGAACTCCTCAGGTCCCGGTCACTCCCCAGGTCCCAGTCACTCCCCAGGTCCCGGTCACTCCGCACCACCCGGGAACTCCGGCCCAGCCGGTGTCTCCGCTCGCACCGCCCAGTACCGCGCACGGTGTGACGCCTCCGGCCGGCCCCACGTATGTCGACCAGAACGGTGCACCGACGGTTCCGCAGCCCCGGGCCGCCGCGCAGCTCGCGCACACCGGTGGGGACCTGCCGCTGGGCGTTGCCCTGCCGATGGGCGCGGGCATGCTGCTCGCGGGCTCCGTGCTCTACCGCAAGGCACGCGCCTCGGCGTAGATCCGTACGGGAGATTCCGTACGAAAGGTACGAACGGGAGGAACGCGTCGCACGGTCACCGGGCGGCGTGCTGAACGGAGCGGGCCCCGCAGCTGCGGGGCCCGCTCCGTTTCCGCGCGGTCACCTCACCACGTGGCCCGTACCTGGCGGATGATCCGCCTCCGCAACCGCACCTTGCGGCTGCCGTCGCGGAGCAGGCTCAGGCGGTCCAACTCCCAGTGTCCGTACTCGGCATGGTCCGTGAGCAGACGTGTGGCCTCCTTGCGGGTGACCCCGCGTGGTACGTACACGTCGACAAATTCGTATTCCGGCATCGCATCTATTGTGCGGGCAGAGGCCCGGTACGGATAGCGTCTGCTCTATGTCTGATGCTGCGCAGCCCACCGCTGCCGAGGTACGCGCCGCCGCCGAGGCGGTCAAGACCGCGCTCGACCGCCACCTGGCGGCGGTCGAACGCCGGTCTGGGGAGGACGACCCCGATGTCTATGAGGCGTTCAACCAGCTGGCCGCGGCCGCCGAGGTGTACGACGAGCTGCTCTACGACCGTTATGACGAGGTCACCCCCTTCGAGATCCCGGGTACGGACGACGCACTGCCGCCGTACGCCGGCCCCGAGGAGCCGAACGCGCTGAGTGTGCTCATCCGCCGCGACTACGCCGTGGTGGAGCCGCAACGGCTGCTGGCGCAGGCCCAGCGGGTGGAGGCCGTGGACGACGACGGCGTGGGCGCCGAGGTCTCCGGCACGGTGCACGGGGCTCTTGGCATCCTGTTCGGCGAGTTCGAGCCGGACGAGATCGCCTCCCGGCACAAGGAGTTCGGCCTTGAGGAGGCCGACTCCACCCTGTGGGTGACGGCCTCGGACGAGCCGGCGGATCCCGGCGAGTGGCTGGAGGCTCCCTTCGACCAGGTCGACGCGGAGCGGGTGGTCTGCCGGTTCGACGTCAGCGCGGTCTTCGACGACGACGCCGACGTGATCGAGGACGACGACGACCTGCTGGAGGACGAGCTCGATCCGGACCTGGTGGCAGCGGGCCTGGACGAGGACGAGGACCTGGAGCCACTGGACGCCGATCGCCGGCGATAGCCGGCCGGCGAATCCGGCGTGACGTCCTGAGAGCGGCGGTCATGGGAGGCAGGGCTTCCCGTGACCGCCGCTGTGTCGTTCGTCCCCGTTCACCCGCCTGCTCAGGCGGTCGGCGGCACCTGGGCCCGGAGCAGGCCCGGCAGCCGGGTCGTACGGGCCTTCGCCGGGACCTCCGCGACCGCGCGGGGCAGCGCCTGGTCCACGCCGTGCACCACGGAGAGATGACGCTCCGCGCGACCGAAGGCGGTGTAGACCCAGGGCCGGGTCAGCGACGGGGCCGCGTCCCCGGGCAGCACCACGACGGCGGCCGGCCAGTGCAGCCCGACCGCCTGGTGGGCGGTGAGCGCCCACCCGTGCCGCACACTCGCCTCGACCCGCTCCTTCGGTACGACGACGGGGGCGCCGCCGCACTCCAGGTGCAGCCCGTCCGCGTCGGCCTTGACGACCTGCCCGGGCACCGTCCGTCCCGGCGCGGGGGAGTACGCGATCCGGTCGCCCGGGTCGAAGCCGCCGAAGCGGCCCGGGCCGGGGTTCAGCCGCTCCTTGAGGGCGGAGTTGAGCGCGCGCGTGCCCGCCGCGCCGCCGTGCCCCGGCGTGATCACCTGGGTCTGCTCCGGCGGTACACCGAGCGCCCTGGGCACCGAGTCCGCGACGAGCTGCACGGTCCGGTGCACCGCCTCGCCCGCGTCCCGCACGGGGACGATCACGACTTCCTTGCCCGGCGCCTCGACCTGGGTGAGCTCGCCGACGGAGACGCCCGAGACGAGTTCGCCGATCGGGCCGGGATCGGGTGTGCGCGAGACGATGTGCGGGCACGCGCGTGCGGCGAGCAGATCGGCGAAGACCCGCCCGGGTCCGGCCGACCACAGCACCGCCGGATCACCGCTCAGCACCAGCCGGGCGCCGTCCGGCAGCGACTCCACGACCATGGCCGCACTCTCCACGTCGAGCTGCGGCGCGTCCAGCACGACCAGCAGATCGACTTCGAACGCCCCCTCGGCGTCCCGCCCGGGCCCCTCGGCCCCGGCCAGCAGTCCCGCGACGGTGACGACGGAGTCCGACTCCGACCCTGGCTCCGAGACCGCGTCGGAGGCGTCCTCGGGCGCGGTCTCGGGCGCGAGAAGTGCCGCGAAACGGCGGCGCCCGTCGGGTGTGTGGGCCGCCGCGCAGACCCGCAGGCCCAGAGAACGGGCAGCGGCGACGAGGGCGGCCGGTTCGGCGCGTGCCGTGTCGCCGCCGCTGTGCAGCACGAGCCCGTGTCCGGCGACGGCACGGATCAACTCGGCCGCGGAACCGGAGCCCGACGCCCTGGCCGACGACTCCCAGTCCTCGGCCGCCTCCTTGGGCAGCGAGTTGACGATCCGGGCCAGCCCGTCGGCGAGGCTCTCCTCGGCGAGCGCGTACCGCTCCAGCCCGATGAGCACGCGAACAGGGCGCTCGGCGGCCTCGTCGTCAGCGTCGTCCTCGTCGGTTTGTCCGCCCGCAGCGGGTAGTGCGGCTTCCTCGACCGCGTCCTGGAACTCCAGGGCCTCGCCCTCCGCGACCGCGCTCTGTACGGCGGTGTCCGCGTCCGGCACGCCGCGCTGCGTGAGCGCGGCGGTCAGGGCGGAGGCGTCCAGCACCGTGTGTCCGGCCACGGCGGCCTGCTCCAGCAGCCACACCGTGAGCGCCCGGCCCCGCCGCTCGTCGTCCGGACCGCACTCGGCGCCGAGCAAGGCCCGCGCGAACCCGTCGGCCTGTTCGGGCCGCACCCCGGCGACCTGGAGCAACTGCCAGGGATCCGCGCGCAGTTGTTCGTCCGCTCCGGCGCCGAGCGCCGCCACGACCTGGAGCGCGAGGGTGTCCGGCGCGCCCCCTTCGGTCAGTACGCCCCGCACGGCCTCGACGGCTTCCGGAGTGGACGCGGTGTCGCCGACGGCGGGCGCGACGGGCTGGGGCCGCCTTGCGGGAACGGCCGTGGACGAGAAGGCGGAGGAGGGGGAGGTGGCGGGGGGGACCGAAGGTCGTGCGGCAGGGGTTCCGGGCCCGGACGTGGGCCGGGACTCCGGTGCGCGGAAGGCGATGGCCGCCGCGGGCTTCTCCCCGCTCTCCACGGCCCGGACGGCCGCCATCAGATCGGCGGCCGTCCCGCTGAGCTTGGTGCCGCTCGCGATCGGCCCCTTCTTCTCGGCCTTGCGCCGCTCGATCCGCTCCCGGAGCTCCCGCTGGGCGGCCAGTTCGGCCTCGGCCTCGGACAGTTGCCCGGCGACGCCACCGCTGTTCTCGGTGCTTTCTGCGGTCGCGGTCTGCTCGGTCGACGAATCGTCCGCCGTGTCCTGGGCGGCCTCCTCGGGGGTGCCCGGGGTCCCCGGCTCGGCTTCCTCCGTGGTGTCGGGCTCCGTGGTCACAGCGTGCTCCAGTCGTGATCGGGATAGCGGTGCACGGGTGCTGACACGTCGTCGAGCGCCCGGCAGATCTCGTCAGGAAGACTAAGGGTCTCCACTGACAATGCGGCCGTGAGCTGCTGCGCGTTGCGCGCGCCGACGATCGGGGCGGCCACGCCGGGCCGGTCGCGGATCCAGGCGAGCGCCACCTGCAACGGCGTCACCGCGAGTCCGTCGGCCGCCGTCTGCACCGCGTCCACGATGCGGCTCGCCGTGTCGTCGAGATACGGGGCGACAAAGGGCGCCAGATGCTCCGAGGCACCCCGGGAGTCCGCCGGGGTCGAGTTGCGGTACTTGCCCGTGAGGACGCCGCGGCCGAGCGGCGAGGAGGGCAGGAGTCCGACGCCCAGGTCGAGTGCGGCGGGCAGCACCTCGCGTTCGATGCCGCGCTGGAGCAGCGAGTACTCCAGCTGGGTGCTGGACAGCCGCGTCCGTATGCCCGGTGCCGAGAGCTGCCAGGTCGCCGCCTTGGCCAGCTGCCAGCCGCAGAAGTTGGAGACGCCGGCGTATCGGGCGCGTCCGCTGCTGACGGCGAGGTCGAGGGCCTGGAGGGTTTCCTCCAGGGGGGTGTCGGGGTCGTAGGCGTGGATGTGCCAGACGTCGACGTAGTCCGTGCCGAGGCGGGTGAGGGAGGCGTCGAGGGCGGCGAGGAGGTGGCCGCGGGAGCCGTCGACGCGGCGGTCGGGGTCGGGGACGCTGCCGGCCTTGGTCGAGATGACCAGGTCGCGGCGCGGTACGAGCCCCTCCATGAGCTGCCCGAGCAGATACTCGGCCTCTCCGTCGCCGTACACGTCCGCGGTGTCGACGAGCGTTCCGCCCGCTTCCCAGAACGCTTTCAACAGGGCCGCGGCGTCATGCTCGTCGGTGTCCCGGCCCCATGTCAGGGTGCCGAGTCCGATCCGGGACACACGCAGGCCGGTACGGCCGAGATGCCTCTGCTCCATGAACGCCGAGATTACTGGCCAGAGCTGACCAAGTGGGTTGCCTGTGGACAACGGTTTCCTCGCCCCCACCGCCCCTGCCCGTCCCATCCCCCGGGGGACCCAAACTCCGGGCCGGCGAGATCCACGCCCCATCGCCGCCGGGGGCTGACGCGCTAGTGTCGGTCGTACAAGGGACGTTACTGATCGGTAAGGGGAATCGGCCATGCAGCTCGGGATCAACCTCGGCTACTGGGGCGCCGGAATGGACGCGGACAATCTGGCCGTCGCGCAGGAGGCCGACCGCCTCGGATACGCCGTCTGCTGGGCCGCCGAGGCCTACGGCTCGGACGCGGCCACCGTGCTCACCTGGGTCGCCGCCCAGACCGAGCGCATCGACGTCGGTTCGGCCATCTTCCAGATTCCGGCCCGGCAGCCCGCGATGACCGCGATGACCGCCGCGACACTGGACTCGCTCTCGGGTGGGCGGTTCCGGCTCGGCCTCGGTGTCTCGGGGCCGCAGGTCTCCGAGGGCTGGTACGGCGTCAAGTTCGACAAGCCGCTCTCCCGCACCCGCGAGTACGTGGAGATCGTACGCAAGGCGATGAGCCGTGAGCGGCTCTCCCACGACGGTGAGCACTGGACGCTGCCGCTGCCCGGCGGCCCCGGCAAGCCCATCAAGCTGACCGTGCATCCCGAGCGCGAGCACATCCCGCTCTACATCGCCGCGATCGGTCCCAAGAACCTCGAACAGACCGGCGAGATCGCCGACGGGGCGCTGCTGATCTTCCCGTCCGCCGCGCACATCGAGGACACCGCCATCCAGTACCTGCGCGCGGGGCGCGAGAAGGCCGGCAAGACCCTCGAAGGGTTCGACGTCTGCCCGACGCTGCCGCTCGCCGTCGGCGACGACAAGGACGTGGCGACGCTCGCCGACACCTTCCGGCCGTACACCGCCCTGTACGTGGGCGGCATGGGCAGCCGCAAGCAGAACTTCTACAACCAGCTCGCCCAGCGCATGGGATACGAGAAGGAAGCCGCCGAGATCCAGGACAAGTACTTGTCCGGCGACAAGGAAGGCGCCGCGGCGGCCATTCCGCACGACCTGATCGACCAGACGACGCTGCTCGGCTCGGTGGACCGGATCGCCGACCGGATGCAGGCCTATGCCGCGGCCGGTGTCACCACGCTCACCCTCGCCCCGGCCGGCTTCACGCTCGACGAGCGCCTCGCCTCGCTCCGTGCCGGCACCGACGCCCTGGAGCGCGCCGGACTCGCGTAGGGGAAGGAGAAGGAGCAAGAAGTTCCGCGGCCGTGGTGGGGGCTCGGGGGGTCTTCCCCGCCACGGCCGTCACGGAGCACAACGCGCCGCGGACCCGGTGGTTACGGCCCCGGCACCCTCCGGACACCTGTACTTACGTCCCGGCGCGCCCCCGCTGGTCCTTCTTTCGGCGGAGTTGTCCGGCACAGCTGTTGCAGCGTTCCAGGTACCGCATTTGACTCGTTGTCTGACACGTTCTTCAACGTTCCTCCACGTTCGCGGAACACCGCAGACCTGCGAGAGGTGCCTCTGATGCTTTCGGCCAGGAGCCTGTTCCAGGAGATCCTCGACAACGACGATTCCTTCCGCCTCTTCTGCTCCATCGCGGCCGGCGGGGAGTCCCAGGGCGGCTGGGAGAACGCCCGGATCGCCGCGCTCGTCCCGGCGAGTGAACGCGCACTCGCCCCCAGGATCAGCCGCCACGGCGCGGACGAGGACAAGCACGGGCGGATCTTCAACGCCCTCATGAAGAAGCGTGGTCTCCAGCCCGTCGACGTCCCGGCCGACACCGACTACACGATGCTGCTGGAGCGGCGGGGCATCGGTCTCCCGCACGAGAAGCTCAAGAGCGACGAACCGCTGACCGTGCGGGACATCGTCACCTACCTCGCCCACAGCCGCGTCACCGAGCAGCGCGCCTCCGAGGAGATGGAGCTGCTGCGCAGGCACTTCGGTGACCACCCCGACCTCGGCCGCGCGGTGCGGATGATCTCCCGCGACGAGGACAACCACCTCGCCTACTGCCACGAGGAACTCCTCCGCTTCGCGGCCGCAGGCCACGGCCGGGCCATCCAGCGGACGCTGCGCGAGTGCGCGCTCGCCGAGATCCGCGTCTACCGGGACGTCAGCCTCGCGGTGATGTCGCACATGGGGCGTGTCCTGGGCTGGCGGAGGCCCAAGACGGCGCTCCTCGCGGCGGGCATCCGCGCGGTGTACGTCTACGAGCGCGCCGTCGGCTGGCGCCGCATGGTCTCCCTGCGGATGCCCGAGCGACGCGACGCCCTGGGCGGCCCGGCGACCGTGTCGCCCGAGTTCGCCTGAGCCGTGCCGCCCAACGGGGCACGGCGGCCAGACAACCGTGTTACAGCCAGCCCCGGCGCTTGAACATCCGGTAGAGCAGGACCTCCACCACGGCCATCCCCGCGATCAGCGCGGGGTACGACCAGACCCAGCGGAGTTCCGGCATGTGGTCGAAGTTCATGCCGTAGATTCCCGCGACCATCGTGGGGAACGCGGCCATCGCCGCGAACGCGGAGATCTTCCGCATGTCGTCGTTCTGCCGGACGCTCATCTGCGCGAGGTGGGCCGACAGCACGTCGGATACCAGGCGGTCCAGGCCCTCCACGGACTCGTTCACGCGCGTGAGGTGGTCGCTGACGTCCCGGAAGAAGGGCTCGGCCTTCTCGTGGACGAAGGGCACGCGCGCGCCGAACAGGCCCGTGCCCGAGAGCCTGCCGAGCGGTGTCGCCAAGGGGCCGGTGGCGCGGCGGAACTCAAGGATCTGCCGTTTGAAGGTGTAGATGCGGGACGCCGTGTGGCGCGAGCCCCCACCCGACGGTGAGAACACCTCCGCCTCCAACTCCTCCAGGTCGGTGCCCAGTTCGTCCGCCACTTCCACGTAGTGGTCGACGACGGCGTCGGCGATCGTGTACAGCACCGCGGTGGGGCCGTGCCGCAGCATCTCGGGCTCCGCCTCCAGGCGGTGCCGTACTGCCGCGAGGGGCGCCTCCTCGCCGTGCCGCACGGTCACCACGAAGGAGTCGCCGATGAAGACCATGATCTCGCCCGAGGAGACGATGTCGGCCTTCGGTTCGTACCCGACCGGCTTGAGCACCATGAACAGCGAGTCGTCGTACACCTCCAGTTTCGGCCGCTGATGCGCCTTGAGGGCGTCCTCGACGGCCAGGGGGTGCAGTCCGAAATCCTGCGTGACCTGCTCGAACTCCTTCTCCGTCGGCTCGTGCAGGCCGACCCAGACGAACGCGTCGCCGACGTCGTCCGCACGGCACTCGTCGAGGGCGTCGGAGAAGTCCGCGGGCTCCTCCGTACGGCGTCCGTCACGGTAGATGGCGCAGTCGACGATCACGATGCGCATTCTCCCGCCGCCCGGCCGGAAAAGCACCCCGGCCGCCCTGCGGGAGCCGTACGCCTACCCTGGGCCGCATGCCCACGCTGATCCTCGTCCGGCACGGACGGTCCACCGCCAACACCTCTGGAGTGCTCGCCGGCCGTACACCCGGCGTCGCCCTCGACGAGCGGGGCGCCGCGCAGGCCGCCGCACTGCCCGGGCGCCTCGCCGAACTGCCGATCTCCGAGGTCGTCACCAGCCCGCTCCAGCGCTGTCAGGAGACGATCCGGCCGCTTCTCGAAGCCAGGCCGGAACTGCGCCCGCACACCGAGGAGCGGATCACGGAGTGCGACTACGGGGACTGGTCCGGGCGCAAACTCGCCGAGCTGACGGACGAGCCGCTGATGCAGGTCGTCCAGGCCCACCCGTCCGCCGCCGCCTTTCCCGGCGGTGAGTCCATGCGGGCCATGCAGACGCGCGCGGCCGAAGCCGTACGTGAGTGGAACGCGCGCGTGGAGGCCGATCACGGCGCCGACGCCGTCTACCTCATGTGCTCGCACGGCGACATCATCAAGTCCCTGGTCGCGGACGCGCTCGGGCTTCATCTCGACCTCTTTCAACGGGTGTCCGTAGAACCTTGTTCCATCACCGCGATCCGTTACACCCGCCTCAGGCCCTTTCTCGTCCGCCTCGGGGACACCGGCGACTTCGCCTCCCTGGCGCCGCGCGAGGAACCCCCGGGCGAGGACGCCGCGGTCGGAGGTGGTGCGGGCGCACCGTGATCGTCGGCAGCAGTAGGGTGAAGCGGTCGCGGCAGCGCCGCGGATGCCGAAAATCATTCGATTCAATGGAGACAGGACGTGTCCCGTCAGGTGTTCCTCTACGACCCACCGGACCGCTTCGTGGCCGGTACGGTCGGACTGCCCGGGCGCCGTACGTTCTTCCTCCAGGCCACGGCCGGCCCTCGGGTGACCAGCGTGGCCCTGGAGAAGACCCAGGTCGCCGCGCTCGCCGAACGCATGGAAGAACTGCTCGACGAGGTCGTACGCCGTAGCGGGGGCAACGCCTCCGTCCCGGCCGTGGCCCCCGGAGAGGTGTCCGACACCCGCCCCCTCGACACCCCTGTCGAGGAGGAGTTCCGGGTGGGCACCATGGCGCTCGCCTGGGACGGCGACGAGCAGCGCATGATCGTCGAGGCGCAGGCCCTGGTGGAACTGGACGCCGAGTCCGAGGAGGACCTCGTCGAGGCCGAGGAGCGGCTCCTCCAGGACGAGGAGAACGGCCCCCCGATGCTGCGCGTCCGGCTCACCGGCGCGCAGGCCCGTGCCTTCGCCAGGCGCGCCCTCGACGTCGTCAACGCCGGCCGGCCGCCGTGCCCCCTGTGCAGCCTCCCGCTCGACCCGGAAGGACACGTATGTCCGCGCCAGAACGGATACCGCCGCGGAGCGTGACAGCCACCCGCACGCCCGCCGAACTGCTCGCCGAGGGCGAGCTGACCGTACGCGGACGGATCAGCGAGGCGTCGAACGCGGCGCTGTACTGCACGGTCTCGTACGAGGGGCAGGAGGCCGCCTGCATCTACAAGCCCGTGGCCGGTGAACGGCCCCTGTGGGACTTCCCGGACGGGACCCTGGCCGAGCGCGAGATGGCGGCGTTCGAGGTCTCCGAGGCGACCGGCTGGGGGCTCGTGCCGCCGACCGTGCTGCGCGCGGGGCCCTACGGCGAGGGGATGTGCCAGCTGTGGATCGACGCGGCGGCGGACGAGGGCGAGGGGCTGCTCGCCCTGGTCGACGGTGAGGAACCCGGCCCCGGTTGGAAGGCGATCGCCTTCGCCGAGGTCGGCGAGGGGAAGACGGCACTGCTGGTGCACGCCGACGACGAGCGGCTGCGGAGACTCGCCGTGCTCGACGCGGTGATCAACAACGCGGACCGCAAGGGCGGGCATCTGCTGCCCGGCGACGAGGGGCGGCTGTACGGGATCGACCACGGGGTCACCTTCAACGCCGAGAACAAGTTGCGGACGCTGTTGTGGGGGTGGGCCGGGGAGCCCCTCACACCGGAGGCCGTCGAGGTGCTCACGGGGCTGAAGGCCGCGCTGGGGGAGGGCGGAGCGCTGGCGGTACGGCTGGCCGAGCTGGTCACCGGCGACGAGATCGAGGCCACGCGCGCACGGGTGGACGCGCTGCTGGCGTCCGGGAAGCATCCGGAGCCCAGCGGGGAGTGGCCGGCGATCCCGTGGCCGCCCGTGTGAGGGTGCGCGGGGCTGTGGCAGGCGTCCCGTAGGGCCACCTGCACATGGGGAGGAATCTCACAAGACCCTCTTCCCGGCCATCTGGACCCGGTCCGGCTCGTATACGGAACATCCGTCCGGTTACGCTCATGACATGCATGCCTGGCCCGCTTCCGAGGTCCCCGCCCTGACTGGTCAGGGCCGCGACCTGAGGATCCACGACACCGCGACCGGCGGTCTCGTCACCCTCGACCCCGGTCCCGTCGCCCGTATCTACGTCTGCGGCATCACCCCGTACGACGCGACCCACATGGGTCACGCGGCGACCTACAACGCGTTCGACCTCGTGCAACGCGTGTGGCTCGACACCAAGCGGCAGGTTCACTACGTCCAGAACGTCACCGACGTCGACGACCCGCTGCTGGAGCGGGCCGTGCGCGACGGGATCGACTGGGTGGGGCTCGCCGAGAAGGAGACCGCCCTCTTCCGGGAGGACATGACCGCCCTGCGGATGCTGCCCCCGAAGCAGTACATCGGCGCCGTGGAGGCGATACCCGGCATCGTCCCGCTCGTCGAGCGGCTCCGGGACGCGGGCGCCGCCTACGAGCTCGAAGGGGACGTCTACTTCTCCGTCGAGTCGGACCCGAACTTCGGCCAGGTGTCCCACCTGGACGCCGCCGCCATGCGCCTGCTGTCCGCCGAGCGCGGCGGTGACCCCGACCGGCCGGGCAAGAAGAACCCGCTCGACCCGATGCTGTGGATGGCCGCCCGGGAGGGCGAACCGAGCTGGGACGGCGGTTCGCTGGGCCGGGGTCGCCCCGGCTGGCACATCGAGTGTGTCGCCATCGCCCTGGAGTACCTCGGCATGGGCTTCGACGTGCAGGGCGGCGGCTCCGACCTCGTCTTCCCGCACCACGAGATGGGCGCCTCGCACGCCCAGGCACTGACCGGCGAGTTCCCCATGGCCAAGGCGTACGTCCACGCCGGCATGGTCGCGCTCGACGGCGAGAAGATGTCGAAGTCCAAGGGCAACCTCGTCTTCGTGTCCGCGCTGCGCCGCGACGGGGTCGACCCGGCCGCCATACGGCTCGCCCTGCTCGCCCACCACTACCGGGACAACTGGGAGTGGACCGACCAGGTTCTCGCGGACGCCGTCGAGCGGCTCGGGCGCTGGCGGGCCGCCGTGTCCCGGCCCGACGGGCCGTCCGCCGACGCGCTGGTCGAGGAGCTGCGCGAGGCTCTCACGAACGACCTGGACGCCCCGGCCGCACTGGCCGCCGTGGACCGCTGGGCTGTCCTCCAGTCGGAGCGGGGCGGTACGGACGAGGGCGCCCCCGGTGTGGTGTCCCGTGCCGTGGACGCACTGCTGGGCGTAGCGCTGTAACGGAGTACCCGTAGCGAGTGGCGTGGGGCGCCGGGCGGGTTCAGCCGCCCGGCGCCCCTGTGCGTCCACAGCTGTCGAGGTGCTGTCGACTCTCCCGGGGAAGCTGTGGCGCGAGTCGACATGTGATGTGGTGTCAGGGTCAGTTGACCCGCAGGACCGGCCAACTGCCGGTCCCTTCCTGGAAGGAAGCCCCGTGGCTCCCACACACGGTTCCTTCGCATGCCACGTCAGCCGCCGCGGACTGCTCGCGGCGGGCGCCGCCACCGTCTCCGCCGCCCTGGTCGCCTCACCGGCCGCCGCCTCCCCGAAGACCCTGCCGACCCTGATACCCCTGCCCAACGGCTTCCGTCCGGAAGGCATAGCCACCGGCATCGGCCCCTACGCCTACCTGGGCTCGCTCGGCGACGGCTCGATCTACCGCGCCGACCTGCGCACCGGCGCGGGCGAGATCATCTCGGCCGGGCCCGGCACCCCGTCCGTCGGGCTCAAACTCGACGGCCAGGGACGCCTGTTCGTCGCCGCCCGTGCCCAGGGAGCCCGGGTCGTGGACAGCCGTACCGGTGCTGTCCTCGCCTCGTACGCCCTCACCACGGCGACCTCCACGTTCGCCAACGACGTGTTCCTGACCCGGCGCGCGGCGATCTTCACCGACTCCTTCCAGCCGGCCCTGTACGTCCTCCCGCTAGGCCGGGGCGGCGCGCTCCCGGGCGCCGGTGACGTCGTACGGATCGCTCTGAGCGGCGACTGGAGCCAGGTGCCCGGCGAGGTCGTCAACGCCAACGGCATCACCGCCACGCCCGACGGGAAGGCGCTGCTCGTCGTCCAGTCAGGGGTGGGCGGGCTGCACCGGGTGGACCCGCGCACGGGGGTCACCAAGCTCGTCGGGCTCGGGGACGCGGCGCCGCTCACCAACGGCGACGGTCTGCTGCTCGTCGGGCGCACGCTGTACGTCGTACAGAACCGGCAGAACGCGGTCGACGTGTTCACGCTGTCCCAGGACGGGAGCAGCGGGGTCTTCCAACGGCGTATCACCGACCCGGACTTCGATGTGCCGACCACGGTCGCCGCGTACCGGAACCGGCTGTATCTGCCCAACGCCCGTTTCTCGACGACGCCGACGCCCGAGACGACGTACGCCGTGGTCGCCGTGGACCGCTGACGGACTTCCGTGACACGGCGGAAGGGCCGGTGCGCGTCGCGCGCACCGGCCCTTCCGGTCAGTCCTCTGTGGGGTCCTCGTCGTCCGTGCTCGGCAGCTGGGGCGGCTTCGGTGGCTGTGGCTTCGGGCGGGGCGTCGGGTTGTCCCGGAGGTACGACGCGCTGTCCGTGCCGTCCGCGGTGGCGTGGCCGCCGGGGGCCGTGCCGGGGCCCGCCGGGCCGGTGCCGTCGCGGCGGCGCAGATAGCGTTCGAACTCGCGGGCGATCGCCTCGCCCGTCGCCTCGGGCAGCTCGGCGGTGTCCCGGGCCTCCTCCAGCGTCTGTACGTACTCCGCGACCTCGCTGTCCTCGGCGGCCAGCTGGTCCACGCCCACCTGCCAGGCACGCGCGTCCTCGGGCAGCTCGCCCAGGGGGATGCGGATGTCGATCAGGTCCTCCAGACGGTTCAGGAGAGCCAGCGTCGCCTTCGGGTTGGGCGGCTGCGACACATAGTGCGGGACCGCCGCCCACAGCGACACCGCAGGCACGCCCGCGTGTGTGCACGCCTCCTGGAGGATGCCGACGATGCCCGTGGGGCCCTCGTACTTGGTCTCCTCCAGATCCATCCGCTGGGCCAGATCCGCGTCGGACGTGACCCCGCTGACCGGAACCGGACGGGTGTGCGGGGTGTCGCCGAGCAGGGCGCCCAGGACCACCACCAGCTCCACGCCCAGTTCGTGCGCGAAGCCCAGCAGCTCGTTGCAGAACGAGCGCCAGCGCATCGACGGCTCGATGCCCCGGACCAGCACGAGGTCACGGGGCTTGTCGCCGCCGACCCTGACCACCGACAGTCTGGTCGTCGGCCAGGTGATCTTGCGGACACCGTTGTCCAGCCACACGGTGGGGCGGTTGACCTGGAAGTCGTAGTAGTCCTCGGCGTCGAGCGCCGCGAACACCTCGCCCTTCCACTCCCGGTCCAGATGCGCGACCGCGCTGGAAGCTGCGTCGCCTGCGTCGTTCCAACCCTCGAACGCGGCCACCATGACTGGGTCGATCAGCTCGGGAACCCCCTCCAGCTCGATCACCCAGCGCCTCCTTCCGACGTGCCCTCGCTTGACCACCCAACCTTACGGCGTGCGGCGGGGGCGCTCGCAGCCCCCTTGCACGGGGGAGTGAACGGATCACTGCCCCGATAGACCCCCCGAAACACCATCCGTGAGCCACCCTTCACCACCCCCGTATTCATCCGAGCGGTCGGAGCGGCGGTCCTGAGGGTTCCCGTACGGGTTCCGGTCCGGGTTCCGGTACGGCTAGAGGGTCGACCTCAGCCACTGCTCCACGCTCGCGATGTGCACCGTCGCCCATGACCGCGCCGCCTCCGCGTCCCGGTCGCGCAGGGCGCCCAGGATCGCCCGGTGCTCGTGCAGGGTGCGGCTGACCGCGTCCTCCTGGGTCAGACCGCGCCAGATCCTGGCCCGGGTGGTGGGCCCGGACAGACCGTCGAGGAGGGAACAGAGCACCGAGTTGCCGGAGCTCTGCACGATCCCCCGGTGGAACTCCAGGTCGGCGGCGACCAGTTCCTCCACCGACGGCTCACCGCCGAGCCGCTCCAACTGGGCGGACAGCGCGTCCAGCTGCTGCTCGCTGATGCGTGCCGCCGACATCGCGGTGGCGGCCGGCTCCAGGATGCGGCGCACCGCCAGGAACTCCAGGACCGTGTCGTCGCGGTGGAAGTCCACGACGAAGCTCAGCGCTTCGAGCAGGAGCTGGGGATCCAGGCTGGTGACGTAGGTGCCGTCGCCCTGCCGTACGTCGAGGATCCGGATGAGCGACAGGGCGCGCACCGCCTCCCGCAGGGAGTTGCGGGACAGCCCCAGTTCGGCGGCCAGTTCACTCTCCTTGGGCAGCCGGTCGCCGGGGCGCAGCGACCCGGAGACGATCATCCCCTTGATCTTCTCGATCGCCTCGTCGGTGACTGCCATGGCGGGCCTCCCTGTCGATCAGACATCCGATGTCTCAGGCCATTATGGGGGTTCGATGGGCTGAACGGACCACAAAATGCGATGTCAGCCCGTACGGGGGTGACCTACGAGTGGCTGGAACGGTACCTGCGGACTGCCGGTTCGGCAGCACGTTCGGGTGGCGGCCCGGCAGTCCGTACGGATGCCGGGCCGCCCTCCCCGCCTGCTGTCAGGCCAGTGCTTCCAGGCCGGTGAGCGCGGCGGCCTCGTCGAGGGTGGTCAGGGTCCGGTTCCGCATGAGGACCCTGCCGTCCACGACCGTGTCCCGGACGTCCGCGGAGTGCGCCGCGTACGCGAGCGTCGACCAGGGGTCGTGCCGGGGCCGCAGATGCGGCGCACCGAGGTCGAGCACGATCAGGTCGGCGCGCTTGCCCACCTCCAGGGAGCCCAGCCGGTCGCCCAGGCCCAGTGCCTTCGCGCCCTCGGCGGTCGCCATGCGTACGGCCTGTTCGGCGCCGACGGCCGTGGGGTCGCCGGCCGCCTTGTGCACGAGGGCCGCCTGCCGGACCGCCCCCAGTACGTCCAGGGTGTTCGAGCTGACGGCTCCGTCGGTGCCGAGACCTACCGTCACGCCCGCGCTGAGCAGCCTGGGCACGGGTGCGATCCCGCAGCCGAGCTTCAGGTTCGAGACCGGACAGTGGGCGACGGACGTGCCGGTGCGGGCCAGCGCCGCGATCTCCGGGCCGGTCAGGTCCACGGCGTGGGCCAGCAGCAGGTCGGGGCCGAGCAGCCCGAGCGAGTCGAGCAGCTCCACCGGGCGCTTGCCGTACCGCACCTCGACGGTGGCGACCTCGGTCGCGTTCTCGGCGGCGTGGATGTGCAGCAGCGCGCCGAACTCCCTTGCCAGCGCGGCGATTTCGACCAGCTGGTCGGGGGAGAGGGTATAGGTGGAGTGCGCGAAGAGGATCGGGCGGTGGCCGGGTCGGGGAGTCCCGCGGGCGGCCAGGTCCTGCCGGGCCCACGCAAGCCGCTCCTCGTAGACGATGCCGTCGGGCGGTTCCGGTACGTCCATGAAGGTGGGGCCGGTGTGCAGGCGCCAGCCCGCCTCGCGCGCCGCCTGTTCGGCAGCCTCGTGGAACCAGTACATGTCGAGCGCGGAGGTCACCCCGGCCCGTACGCTCTCGGCGATCGCGACCCGGACCGCCGCCGCCACGTTCTCCGGCGAGAGCAGCTGGGCCTCCCACTTCAGCACACGCTCCAGGAAGCCCTGAAGGGTGACGTCGTCGGCCCGGCCGCGCAGGAACGTCATCGCGAGATGGGTATGCGTGTTGACCAGGCCGGGCAGAACAAGGCAGTTCGCGGCGTCAAGGGACTCGTCGGCTGTGAACCGGGTTGTCAGCTCCTGGGTCGGGCCCACGGCGACGATCTCGCCGTCGCGGACGGCAACCGCCCCGTCCGGTACGACGGTTCCGGCCTCGTCCACGGTGAGCACGTCACCGCCGTGCACCAGCAGGTCGATCCGCTCGCTCCGGGGCCCGCTCATACGCCGTACTCCTCGTCGTCGGTACCGGCCTCGTTCTCCGCCAGCAGGCGCAGGGCCTCCAGTGACACGACCGCACCGCGTTCGACGCCGGCCGCCACGATCTCCCGGTGCGGGTCGTAGTGACCTGTCGACAAGGGATTGGCCTCGTCGACGAGTTCGTCCGCGTTCGCCCCGTCGATGACGACCACTCCGCCCGCGACCAGTCCCCGCAGCGAGGCCGTCACCAGCAGTGCGCTCAACTCCATCTCGATGGCGGCGAGTCCGGCGCCCTCGTAGGAGAAGAGGGGGAGGAGACCGGGCTGGAAGGCGGCCCGCGTCCACACGATGCCCCGGTGGTGCGGGGCGCCCGCCTCGCGCGCCGCCTGCTGGAGCGCGAGTACAGCTTCGGGGGAGGACACCGCCGGGTACTCCGGGGGCAGCAACTGCTGGGTGACACCGTCGTCCCGGACGGCGGCCTCGGCGATGACGAGGTCGCCGTCGCCGATCCCCGGCTTCATCGCACCGGCCGTACCGAACCGCAGGAAGGTCCGCACACCGGCGTCCGCCAGCTCCTGGAACAGCAGGATCGCGCCCGGGGCGCCCACCCCGTGGGAGGCGACCACCACCGGCACGCCCTTCCAACTCCCGCTGAACACCCGGTACTCGCGGTGGTACGACACCTCCTGCGCGTCCTCCAGCTTGGCGCCGACGAGAGCGGCGCGCAGCGGATCGCCGACGACCAGCGCGCGCGGCGGCAGCCCCGTGCGGGGTATTCGGGTGACGGGCAACAGGTCCTGCGTCATGTGACGGCTCCAGCGGAAGGGGACGTGGAAGACGGGGAAGATGTGGAGGACGTGGAAGGGGTACGGCGACGGCGGCGGGCCGTCGTCAGGAAGAGGGCGCCGAGCGTGACGACGTACGGCGCGGCGTCGGTCGCCTGCTGCGGCAGACCGAGGCCCTGGAGGCGGAAACCGGCGGCCTCCGCGAGGCCGAACAGCAGCGCCGCCAGCAGCACACCGAGCGGCAGCGCACGGCCGAGCATGACCGCGACGACCGCGATCCAGCCGCGCCCCGCCGTCATGTTCTCGGAGAACAAGGTGACGTTGCCGAGGGCGAGTTGGGCCCCCGCGAGCCCGCACAGCACGCCGGACACCAGCACGGCCCCGTACTGGTACCTGACCGGGCTCACGCCGAGGGTGGCCGCCGCGTCCGGTGCCTCGCCGACCCCGCGCAGCCTGAGCCCCCACACATGCCGGGACAGCATCAGCGCGGCCACACCGACCGCCGCCCACGCCAGATACGCGAGCGGTGAGAAGCCACCGACCAACGAGAGCCCGGCCAGTGACGGGTCGTCGAAAGTACCCTGCACGCCGAAGACGGTACGGAGGAGGAAGCTGGTCAGGCCAACTGCCAGGAGATTCAGGGCGATTCCGAGCACCACCGCGTCTGCGCGCAAGGTCACCGCGCCCACGGCCAGGATCAGGGAGTAGGCGGCGGAGGCGAGCGCCGCCGCCAGTACGCCGAGCCAGGGGCTGCCGGTGAACCAGCTGGTGGCCACCGCGGTGAAGCAGCCCATCAGCATCATGCCTTCGAGGCCGATGTTGAAGACGCCCGCCCGTTCGCAGATCGCCCCGCCGAGCGCGGCCAGCAGGATGGGCGTCAGCGCGCGCAGCGCCGACATGAGGAGATCGGAGTCGAAGAACATCACACCGCCTCCTTACGACGGTTGAACCACCACTGGGGGAAGCGCAGTCGCGCTGCCAGGAACACGATCACGATGGCCTGGAGCACCTGCGTCAGCTCGCGCGGTACCTCGGTCGTCCGTTCCATCGACAGGCCGCCCACCTGCAGCACGGCGAAGAAGAAGGACGCGAGGACCGTGCCGACCGGCGCGGCAGCGGCCAGCAGGGCCGCCGTCAGACCCGTCCAGGTGTAGCCGGACGCGGTGAGTGAGCCGTCCAGGAAGCGGTACGGGAAGCTCAACACGCCTATGGCGCCCACGAGTCCGGCCAGCGCGCCCGACACCGCCATCAGCCGGAGCGTGAGGCCCTTGCGCTCGACGCCCGCGTACGCGGCGAACCGGGAGTTGAGACCGGTCATCCGTATCTCGTAGCCGAAGGCGGTGCGCCGGTCGGTGAACCAGTACGCGGCGGCGGCCACGACGACCAGCAGCAGCCCCACCGTCACGGTCGACGAACCGAACGCGGGCAGCGCGACCCCGTCCGGCAGTTGCCGGGTCTGGGGGAGGCTGGAACCCGGTTCCTTGAGCGGGTAGCGGGCCAGGTAGGAGGCGAAGGACGCCGCCGGGTAGCTGAGCAGCAGACTGCTGACCAGCAGCGGTACACCGAACCGGTTCTCGCACAGGGCGGCGAGGGCCGCGTACCCGGCACCGGCCGCCATACCCGCCAGCAGCGCGAGGACGACGGTGAGCGGCGCGGGCAGCGGCGAGTACAGCCCCGTCACGGCCGCCGCCATCCCGCCGAGCACCATCTGCCCGTCCCCGCCCAGGTTGATGAGCCCGGCGCGCAGCGGCACGGCCAGCGCGAGGGCCAGGCCCAGCACGCTCGTCAGGGTGGTCAGCGTCGACCCGATGCCGTCGGCACCGAGCGAGCCGCTGAGCACCGCTCCGTACGCGGCGACCGGATCAGCGCCGGTCCCGATGAGGAACAGGGCACCGATGACGACCCCGGCCAGCACCGAGAAGGCGACGGGGGAGCGGAGAGCTCTCGTCACGTGGGCGACCGGCGATATTCGGGTTGCTTGCTTCATGTCAGTCCCCGACCTCCACCGGGGCCACCGGGGCCACCGGGGCGACTGAGGCCACCGGAGCCGAACCGCCGGCGCCGCCTGCCATCGCGAGCCCCAGCGTCCGTTCGTCCGCCTCGGCCCTCTCGTACGACGCCGTCACCCGGCCCTCGTACATCACCAGGACCCGGTCCGCGAGCCCCCGGATCTCGCTCAGCTCGGCCGAGACGAGCAGGACGGCGTGGCCGGCGTCGCGGTAGGCGATCAGCTGGTCGTGGATGTTCTGGACGGCGCCGATGTCGACTCCGCGCGTGGGCTGCTCGACCAGCAACAGCGGTGCGTCGTGGGCGAGTTCGCGCCCGATGAGCAGCTTCTGCAGATTGCCGCCGGACAGTGCGGACGCCGGCACCTCCGGGGACGCCGCCTTGATGCCGAAGCGTTCGATCAGGCGCCGCGCGTGACCTCGTACGGCGGCCGGCGGAAGCAGCCCGCGTGCGGACAGTGACGTGCGGTGGTGGCCCATCGCCAGGTTGTCGGCGACCGACGCGGCAGGCGCCGTACCGACGGCGTGCCGGTCCTCGGGGACGTAAGCGAGGCCCCTGGCGCGGCGCTCGGTCGCCGAGGCGTGCGTGATGTCGTCGCCGAGCAGTGCGACCCGGCCCGAGGACACCGGCCGCAGTCCGGCCAGCGCCTCCACCAGCTCGCTCTGGCCGTTGCCCGCGACGCCCGCGATACCGACGATCTCCCCTGCGCGGACGGTGAGTCGGACGTCCCGTACACCGTCCGTCGCGAGGCCGGTGACGTCCAGGACCACCTCGCCCGGGGTGCCGGGGGCGTGGACGCGGTCGAGTTCCACGGCACGGCCGGTCATCGCGGCGGCGATCTCGGCGGCGGACGTCTCGGCGGTGACCAGCCGGGCGACGACCCGGCCGTCCCGCAACACCGTGACGTTGTCGCTGCCTTCGAGGACCTCGCGCAGCTTGTGCGTGACCAGGATGACCGTACGGCCTTGTGCGGCAAGGGACTTGAGGACCGCGAACAGCGCGTCCGCCTCGGCGGGCGTGAGGACGGCGGTCGGCTCGTCGAGGATGAGCGTCCGGGCGCCGCGGTGCAGCAGCTTCAGGATCTCCACGCGCTGGCGCAGCCCGACGGGCAGGTCACCGACCCGGGCGTCCGGATCGACCGCGAGCCCGTGCTCCTCGGCCAGCTCACGCACCCGGCGGCGCGCCGCACCCCGGTCCACCAGGCCGAAACGGCGCGGCTCGGCGGCGTACACCACGTTCTCGGCGACCGTCAGCGAGTCGAACAGCTTGAAGCTCTGGTGGACCATGCCGAGCCCGGAGGCCATCGCGTCGCCCGGGTCGGAGAACGCGACCGCGTTCCCGTCGATCCGTACCGAACCGGCGTCCGGGCGCTCCATCCCGTACAGGACGGACATGAGCGTCGACTTTCCGGCGCCGTTCTCGCCCATCAGAGCGTGGATCTCGCCGCGCCGGACGGTGAGGTCGACGGCGTCGTTGGCGAGCGTGCCGGGGAACCGCTTGGTGATTCCCCGGAGCTCGACAGCCGCCGCCTCCCGGTCAGCCGACGGCGGCGGGGTCATCGACCGTCAGCTCTCCGGACACGATCTGGTCGCGCAGCGCCTCGATCTTCTTCAGGACGTCGGGGTGCTCGGCGATCACGCACTGGGACGAGTCGACGCCCTTCTCCAGACCCGTGAGGCTGATGCCGCCCTCCTTGAGGCCGTACGAGGTGGTCGTGCCCGTCTGACCGGCGAGGACCTGCTCGACGCCCTTCTCCACGGCGATGTCCGTGCGCTTGATCACATTGTCGACCACCGTGCCGGGCGCCGAGGGGCACTGGTTGACGTCGACGCCGTACGCGAACGCGCCCTTCGCCTTGGCCGCCTCGAACACGCCGTAGTTGCCGGCCGCGGCCGCCGCCATCAGCTGGTCGTAGCCCTTGGAGAGCAGGTCGTTCGCCTGCTCCTTGGCGCGCGCCGAGTCGTCGAACGGGGACTGGCCGCCGACGAAGCGGGTGTCGGTCTCCGTCTTCGCGGCGACATGCTGGGCACCGGCCGCGAACGGGTCGCTGAAGCGGCGGAACACGGGCGTGTCCAGCACGTCCACGGCCCCGACCTTGCCGCTCTCGCTCAGCAGCCCGGCCTCCGCACCGGCGAGGAAGACGCCCTCGTGCTCGCGGAAGACCCCGCAGCTGACGTTGTCGATCGCCCTCGTCGTGCACGCGTCGATCATCAGGAACTGCTGCTTCGGGTGCGCCGCGGCCTGCTGAGCGACCAGGTCCGCGAACTCGAAGCCGACCAGCACGACGACGTCGGGCTTCGCGTCGACGGCGGCCTGCACGTTCTGCTGCTGGGAGGCGGTGTCGGTGGACTCGAACACCTTCTCGGTCCCGTTGTGCGCCTTCGCGGCGGCCTTGACGCCGGTCACGGCGAGCTTGAGGAACTCGTTCTGCCCGACGGCGTCCGGCGTGACGAGGGTGAACGACGTGCTGCCCGCGCTGCTGTCCGAGGAGGCGTCGTCCTTCGCGGCGGCGTTGCAGGCGGTGGCACCGGCGACGAGCAGCGCGGTCATGGCGGCGAGCGGGAGCGTACGACGGGATCTGCGAGGCATCGGGGGACCTTCCGGAGGTACGTACGGCACAGCCCACGCTCTGCGCTGAGCACGGGGAGGAAGAACGGGAAGAGCGGGACGGCACGGGGGACGCCGAGGGGGACGGGTCAGCGTCGACAGCCGTCGCTCGCGCACCGGCCGTGGTCGAGGAAGCGGCGCATGGTGAGCAGCACGCGTCCTCCTTCACATGGGCCCTACAGGTGCGGGTGCTGGACTCTAACACCGGAATTCGGCCACCGGCTCAGTTGTCTCGAACTGTGGTTCGCCGAGGTCATGTACGGTGTCGCGCACCGTCGGAACTTCAGGAGCGCCCCGTCATGCCCCAGGAACTGCGCGCCGTCGGCTGGACCGGAAACAGCCTCGCGCTCATCGACCAGACCCTGCTGCCGCACCGCAACGAGACCAGGGATGTCCGCGATGTGGACACCCTGGTGGACGCGATCCAGCGGCTCGTCGTACGCGGCGCGCCCGCGATCGGCGCGGCGGGCGCGTACGGGGTCGCCCTCGCGCTGCTCCAGGGCGAACGCGAGGGCTGGACCGAGGACCAGGTGCGGGCGGCGGTGGCGCGGATCCGCGAGGCCCGGCCGACAGCGGTCAACCTCATGGTGTGCGTGGACCGGGTCATGACCCGCTTCGAGGAGGGCCTGGAGGCGGTTCTCGAAGAGGCCGCCGCCGTTCAGCGCGAGGACGTCGAGGGCAACCGGGCGATGGGCGCGCACGGCGCCGACTGGCTCCTCAAGCGCGTTGCCTCCACCGTCGGCGACCGCCCGCTGCGCATCCTGACCCACTGCAACACCGGCGCCCTGGCAACAGCCGGATGGGGTACGGCACTCGGCGTCATCCGCGAACTGCACGCGCGCGGCCGGCTGGAGGTCGTGTACGCCGACGAGACGCGCCCGCTGCTCCAGGGATCGCGCCTGACCGCCTGGGAGTTGGTCCAGGAGGGCATACCGCACTACGTCCAGGCGGACGGGGCCGCGGCCGGCACGATCTTGCGCGGCGAGGTCGACGCGGCGATCGTCGGCGCGGACCGGATCGCGGCCAACGGCGACACCGCCAACAAGGTCGGCACGGTCGGGGTCGCGCTCGCCTGCGCGGACGCCGGCATCCCGTTCCTGGTGGCGGCGCCCACGACCACGGTCGACCTGGCGACGGCCACCGGCGACGACATCCACATCGAACTCCGGAGCGAGGACGAGGTGTTGGAGTGGTCGGGCATACGGACCGCGCCCGCCGAGTCGCGCGGCCACAACCCGGCGTTCGACGTGACACCGGGGCGACTGGTGACGGGACTGGTCACGGAACGGGGGGTGCTGGAGGTGTCCTCCGGTGAACTCCCGGGCGAGCGCCTGCAGTAGGGGGCAACAGCAGAAGGGGGTCACCGGTTTCCGGTGCCCCCCTTCTGCCTGTACCGCGCCGGACGTCAGCGCTGTGAAAGCTCCAACTCCAGCAGCCACTCAACGACTTCGGTGTGGTGCCGTGCCTGACGGGGGTCGTCCCCCCACACGTACAGCCCGTGCCCCGCGACCACCACGGCCGGCATCCGGGGCTCGCGTGCCGCCTCCAGGCGGTCGCCCAGCACCTTCATGTCCTGGCTGTTGGTGATGACCGGCAGGGTCACCTCGACGTCGTGGGCGGGCTGGCCGACTCCCTTGAGCATCTCGACGTCCTTGAACACGATCCCGCCCGGCTCGCGCCGACCCATCGCCACCGACGCCACGGTGTGCACGTGCACCACCGCACCGGCCCCGGTCAGCGCGGCGACGCGGGCGTGCAGCTCGGCCTCGGCGGACGGCTTGCCGCCGTCCACCGCCGCGCCCAGCGCGTCCACCAACACCACGTCGGCGGGAGTCAGTTCGCCCTTGTCGTGGCCGCTCGCGGTGACCGCGAGGAGCAGCGGATCCCGGGACAACACCACGGACAGGTTGCCGGAGGTGCCCCGCATCCAGCCGAAGGAGGCGAAGCGGGCGGACTCGGCGGCGAGTACCGCCCCCGCCTCCTCCAGGTCGAGCGTGCTGATGTCGGCGGTCACGTGGTGCTCCCTGAACTGACGGAACCTGTGGAACTGATTGAACCGGTGGAACCGGTGATGCTGATGGCGTCGAACGACCCCGCCTGCGCGTGGTCCCCGACGCCCTGCTCGTAGTACGGCTCCCCGGGCCGCCGGATCCCGACGGTCCGCCACCCGGCGGCGCGCGCCGCGTCCAGTTCGCCCGGCCGGTCGGAGAGGAAGAGCAGACGGCTCGGGTCCGTGGTGCCGGTGGCCGCAGCGATCCGGCGGTACGACTCCGGTTCCTGCTTGGGTCCCGCGTTCTCGGTGTCGTACAGGCCCGAGACGAGCGGCAGCAGGTCGCCCTCCGGGGTGGACGCGAACCACGCGCGCTGCGCGGCGACCGACCCGGAGGAGTAGACGTGGAGCCGAAGCCCCGCCGTGTGCCAGGCGCGCAACGCCGGCAGGACGTCGTCGTAGAAGTGCGAGACGAGGTCGCCGCGCGCGAAGCCCTCGGACCAGATGATGCCCTGGAGGGTCTTGAGGGGCGTCGCCTTGAGGTCCTCGTCCAGCCAGGCGTTGAGCGTCTTCTCGACGAGCGCGGCGTCGGCGGCGGGCTCGCCGATCAGCTCGCGCACCTGAGCCACCGCCCGCGCCACCTCCGGATCACCGCTCCGTTCCGAGAGCAGTGCTCCGAAACGTGAGCGGGAGTACGGATACAGCACGTCGACAACGAACCCCGTGGCGCTCGTGGTGCCCTCGATGTCGAGCACCACGGCGTCCACACCGTCCACGGCGTACGTGCCGGCTCCCTCGTCGGTCCCCTCGTCCCGCAGGGTCACGCGGTGGCCCTGTCCTGCTGGAACCCGGCGTCGATCGTGTCGTAGTCCGGGAAGCGGGAGGCGATGGTCGAGCCGGTGAAGTTGCCGATCCAGCCGTCCTCCTCGTGGAAGAAGCGGATCGCGGTGAAGGCGGGACTGGTACCCATGTCGAACCAGTGCGTGGTGCCGCGCGGCACGCCCAGCAGGTCGCCCTTCTCGCAGTACACGGCGTGCACCTCGCCGCCCACGTGCAGATAGAAGATGCCCGAGCCGGAGACGAAGAAGCGGACCTCGTCATCGTCGTCGTGCGTGTGCTCCTGGAGGAACTTCGCGCGGGCCGCCTTCGCCTTCGCCGGGAACTCCGGGTCGTCGCTGGGGTGCAGACCGAGGACGTCGACCGTGGTGAAGCCCTCCTCGGCGTTCAGCCTGTCGATCTCCGGGCCGTACGCGGCGAACACGGTGTCGCTGTCGGCGTCCGCGGGCACGTCCTCGCGGATCGGCCACTGCTCGTAGCGCACCCCGATCGGGGCCAGCGCGGCGGCGATCTCGGCCGGGTCGGAGGTACGGCGTACGACGGTCTCCGGGCCGGACTCGGGCCAGGTCGTCAACAGGGTCATGGGAGCAACTCCAGATGGCTGGAAGGGATGCGACAACGAAACGAAGGCAAGCGGAGGGAGGGGGAGCGGGGGAGAGCGAGAAGGGAGAGAGGGGGCAACGGGAGTGGGGGGCGAAACAGGAGGGGCCGGGGCCGGTCGTCAGTCGCGACAGCCGCGACACAGCGCGTCGGTACAGCGTCGTACCGCTGTCGCGCAGGGTGTCGTCGTCATCGGAAGCCTCACTGTCCCGGGTCGGGTGCCGGTTCCGTGATGGTAACTCCCGTCGGCAGGTCGGCAGAGTGTGACGAATCCGGCGTTCCACATGCTGAGATCTGGTGTCCAAGGCTTTGACGAATGGCTGGAAACGTTCTCATGATCTCCCTATGAAGACGCTGCTGCTCGTGCGGCGGCTGTACGTGGACTTGCTCCGGTCGACCACAGCCCGCTGTCGCTGACCTGACCCGGAGTACCCGAGACGCCCCGGCCGTGGCGCGAATCCCGCCCCACGCCGCCGCCTCGCTCTCGGGGCCGGACACTCCCGCGCCTATGCCTTCCGGCCATCGCGCCCTTCATCCTCATCCCTCCCTCCCGTGCTGCCCTGCCCCTGGAGTCCCGCATGTCCCGCACCCGTCTCCCCCTCGCCGCGCTCTCGCTGGCCTCCGTCTCGGCGCTCCTCCTCGCGGGGTGCTCACAGTCGACGAACGCCTCCAAGGACACCGGTGACACGGCGGCCTCCGCGTCCGCCGCCACCGGTACGAAGCCCGCACCCTTCGACAAGGGCACGGTCAAGGTCGCCCTGGTCCGCCAGAGCGGCGCCGGCGACTACTTCGAGCAGTGGGGCAACGGCGCCAAGGCGCAGGCCAAGGCCCTCGGCATCGACCTGACCGTGTACGACGCCCAGGCCGACAACGCCAAGCAGGCCACCGACCTGTCCTCGGCGATCAACTCCGGCGCGCAGGCGATCATCGTGGACCACGGCTTCCCGTCTACGATCCAGCCCGAGATCGACAAGGCCGTGAAGAAGGGCATCAAGGTCGTCGTCTACGACGTCGAGACCGCGACGAAGGGCGTCGTCAGCACCAAGCAGGACGACGCGAGCATGGCCCAGGCCGTCCTCGACGTGATGGCGAAGGAACTCGGCAAGAACGCCAAGGTCGGCTACGTCAACGTCGCCGGCTACGCGGCCCTCGACAAGCGTGACAGCGTCTGGAAGTCGGCGGTCGACGCCAACGGCTGGAAGCAGGCCTTCAAGGTCGGCAAGGTCACCGACTCCACGGCCACTGACAACGTTCCCCTGGTCTCCGCCGCGCTCACCCAGCACTCGGACGTGACGGGCGTCTTCGCCCCCTACGACGAGCTGGCCAAGGGCACGGTCCTCGCCGTGCAGAACAAGAAGCTGCAGGACAAGGTGAAGGTGTTCGGCGCGGACGTCTCCAACGCCGACATCCAGAACATGACCGCCGCGGACAGCCCCTGGGTCGCCACCGCGGGCACCGACCCGTCCGCAGTCGGCGCCGCGGTCGTCCGTACGGCTGCCCTGGAGCTGGCCGGGCAGCTGAACAAGACCTCGGTCGAGTTCCCGGCCGTCGCCATCACCCAGGACTTCCTGAAGAGCAAGAAGATCCAGAACATGGACCAGCTGCGCGCCGCGCTGCCCGCGCTGAACCTCTCCCAGGTCAGCACGGCCGACTGGATCGCCAATGTCGCCCACTGAGGCGTCCGGCCCGTCGGAACCGTCCGAACCGTCCGGCGGCACGCCCGCGGTCGGTCTGCGGGACGTCAGCATGGCCTTCGGCGGCAGGACGGTCCTGGAGTCCGTCTCGCTGGACATCGCACCGGGCAGTGTCGTCGCGCTGCTCGGTGCGAACGGGGCCGGCAAGTCCACACTCATCAAGATCCTGTCCGGCGTCCACACGGACCACGGCGGCGAGGTGACGGTGAACGGTTCCCCGGCCGTCCTCCAGTCGCCGCTCGCCGCACGTCAGTTGGGCATCCAGACGGTGCACCAGCGGATCGGCGAGGGCATCGTGCCCGGGCTCACCGTCGCCGAGAACCTGGTCTTCGAGGAGCTGGCCCAGGCCCGCGGCAACCCGTTCCTCAACGGGCGCCGTGTATTGGCCCGCGCCCGCGAGATCCAGTCGGCCCTCGACCTCGGCTGGAGCGACGCCCTGCTCAAGCGGGACGTCACCGAACTCGGCATCTCCGACCGCCAGTTGCTGATCCTGGCCCGCGCCCTGGCGACCAGCCCGAGGCTCCTGATCCTCGACGAACCGACGTCCGCGCTCTCGGCGGCGGAGGCGGAGCGCCTGTTCGCGCTGGTCGAGAGGATGCGCGACGACGGTATCGCGGTCCTCTACGTCTCCCACCGCCTCGGCGAGATCGACGCACTGGCGGACCGGCTGGTCGTCCTGCGAGACGGCCGTCTCACCGAGGACCAGGTCAAGCCCTTCGACTGGGACAGCGCCCTGCGCGCCATGCTCGCCCAGGCCCAGGAAGCGACCACCGCCCGTCCGCAGCCCGCCGGAGAGCAGGGCGGGACCTTGCTCTCCCTGCGCGGTGTACGGCTCCTGGACGGCCGTACACCCCAGGACCTGGACCTGCGTGCGGGCGAAGTCACCGGCGTCGTCGGCCTGTTGGGCGCAGGCAAGACGGAACTCGCCCGCGGTCTCTTCGGCGCGGAACCCTTCACCACCGGGGCCGTGGAACTGGACGGCAGGGCCTACGCGCCCCGCCGCCCCGCCGACGCGATCCGGGCCGGCATCCACCTCGTCCCCGAGGACCGGCACGCGGACGCCCTGGTGCCCGGCTGGTCGCTGGCCCAGAACATCTCGCTCCCGTTCCTCAAGTCCCTGTCCACGGCCGGGCTGGTGAACCGCTCCAAGGAGGACGCCCTGGGCCGCGACACCATCGAGGCGCTCGGTGTCGTCGCCCGGGACGAGCACTCCACCGTCGAGGAACTCTCCGGCGGCAACCAGCAGAAGGTCGTCGTCGGCCGCTGGCTCGCCGAACGCCCTCGCGTCCTCATCCTGGACGAGCCGTTCCGAGGCGTGGACATCGGTGCGAGGCGCGACATCGGCCGCCGCGCCCGCGCGCTGGCGGCGGAGGGTGCCGCGGTCCTGGTCCTGTCGGCCGACGTGGACGAGGTCCTGGAGGTCGCCGACCGGGTCGTCGTCCTCGCGGCCGGCGAGATCCATCTCGACGCGTACGGCGAGGACGCGGAGCGGGACCGTGTCATCCGGACGATCTCGGCGTCGGTCTGATGCGGGGCGCTCCGCGGGCTGGGCGGGTTTTTGGCTGCGGGCCGGTGGGGGTTGGTCGCGCAGTTCCCCGCGCCCCTTCGGGGGCGCGATTCCGCGCCCGCCGAACAGCGCCGATTCCGCTTGCCGAAGTCACTTCGCTACCCACTGCCCCCGCCACCCCAGGAAGCACCCCATGACCACCACCCAGAGCGCCGCCCCCGCGAAGACTGCGACCCCGTCCACGCGCGCCGCCGCCGGTCCCCGCATCCAGAACGCGGTCATCAAATACGGTTTCATCTTCGTCACCGTCACGCTCTTCGCGTACTTCGCGCTGAGCGAGCCGTCCTTCCGTGACTCCGCGACCATCCTCGACACCCTGCGGTACGTGTCGGTCGCCGCGATCCTCGGCCTCGGCGTCACCCTCACCATGGCCGTCGGCGGGATGGACATGTCCGTCGGCGCGGTGGCCGGGCTCGGCGTGACCGTCGCCGCGAAGACGATGGTCACGTACAACCAGGTCGGCGTGGTCGCGATCATCGCGGTGATCGTGGCGGGCGCCCTGGCCGGCCTGCTCAACGCCCTGCTCATCGTGGTCCTCAAGATCCCCGACATGCTGGCCACGCTGGGCACCATGTTCGTCATCCAGGGCACCAAACTCATCCTGGTCGACGGCCAGTCGATCACCCCGGGCATGACCCAGTCCGACGGCACGACGGCCCCCGGCAGATTCACCGACGGTTTCCTGCGCATCGACCGGGGCACGATCCTCGGCATCCCCGTCTCCGTGGTCATCTTCGGCGCCCTGACGGTCGTGGCCTGGATCTTCCTGGCCCGCACCCGCTGGGGCCGCGTCCTGTACGCGATCGGCGCCAACCCCGAGGCCTCCCGCCTGGCAGGCATCCGCGTGGGTGCGTACCGGGCCCTGGCGTACGTCCTTTCCGGCGTCCTGGCGTCGATCGGCGGCCTGATCCTGGCGGCGCGCATCGGCCAGGGCGATGTGTCCGCCGGTACGTCCCAACTCCTCGAAGCCGTCGCCGTCGCCCTGGTCGGCACCTCCGTCCTCGGCCGGGGCCGCCCGAACGTCTGGGGCACCGCACTGGGCGCGGTCCTCATCGGCATCATCACCACCGGCCTGACCATCAAGGGCCTGCCGTACTACACGCAGGACGTGGTCGAGGGCGCCGTCCTGATCCTCGCCCTGGTCTTCAGTTTCACCCTGTCCAAGCGCCGCACCGCATAAGGAAGTTCACGATGGGCTACCGCATCCTGGAGCCGGCCGACGTCCCCGCGTACCTGAACGAGCGCGGGCACTGGCCCGATCCGTCGGACATCAGGGTCCGCGAGGTCTCCGACGGCAACATGAACCGCGTGTTCCTGGCCAGGTCCACCGACGGCACCCGCAGCCTGGCCGTCAAGCAGGCCCTGCCGTGGGTCCGGGTGGCGGGCCCGTCCTGGCCGATGACCCCGGAGCGCGCCGACGCCGAGGCAAGGGCGTACGAGCAGGTCGCGAAGGTGGCCCCCGACAAGATCCCGGCGATCCTCGGCTACGACCCGGAGAACTACGCCCTCGTCATGGAGGACATGTCGGACCTGGAGGTCCTGCGCACCCTCCTCAACGAGGGCGCGTCGTACGGCCCGCACACCTCCACCCGTATCGGCGAGTTCGTGGCCCAACTGACGTTCGCGACCAGCGACTTCGGCATGGCGTCGGCGGACCGCAAGGCACTGCTGGCGGCCTCGGTGAGCCCGGAGCTGTGCAAGATCACCGAGGACGTGGTCCTCGCCGAGCCGTACATCGAGCACGAACACAACCACTGGCACGAGGACCTGGACGACCTGGCGAGGGAGTTCCGCGCCGACACGAGGCTCCGCACCGAGGTCGCCGACCTCCGCCACACCTTCATGACCAGCGCCCAGGCCCTCCTCCACGGCGACCTGCACACCGGCAGCGTCATGGTCGGGGAACGGGAAGGCGCCCCGGTGGTACGGGTCTTCGACCCCGAGTTCTCCTTCGTCGGCCCGATCGGCTACGACCTCGGCCTCTACTGGGCGAACGCCCTGGTCTCGGAGGAACGGGCACGCGCACTGGGTCTGTTGAGCGACCACGCAGACCAACTGGCCCTGTCCTGGGAGGCCTTCGAGGCCGAGTTCCGCGCCCTGTGGCCGACAAGGATCGACACCTTCTTCGACGACGCCTACCTGGACCGCTTCCTGCGCAGGATCTGGACGGAGGCGGTGGGCTACGCGGGCACGGAGATCATCCGCCGCATCATCGGCTTCGCTCACCTGACAGACCTGACAACCCTGGAGGACCCGGTCCCGGCATCCCGACGGGCACTGCTGATCGGCCGCGAACTGATCGTACGCAGAGGCGAGTTGAACAACCCGAACGAGGTAACGGCGCTGGCGGAGGTCTTTTAGGGGCGCGGGGAACTGCGCGACAAGCCCCCACGCACCCGCAGACGAAATACAACGGAAAGGGGCGGCTCCCAAAACAGGGAGCCGCCCCTCAAACGCCGTACCGCCTACTTCTTGTCGAGCAGATCCTGCACCTTGGACCGGACCTCGTCGGTAGCCAGCCCCCGAATGGTCAACGTGGTCCGACGCCGCAGCACATCGTCCGCCGTCTCGGCCCACTCGTTGTCCCGCGCATACACAACCTGCGCCCAGATCTCCGGCGCATCGGCGTGCACCCGCTCACCCAGCTCGGGGTTCTCGTTCGCCAGCCGCGCGATGTCGAACGCCAGCGACCCGTAGTGCGTCGCGAGGTGCTTGGCCGTGTCGGCGGCCATGCGCGGTCCCGGTGCCGGGCTGTCCACCAGCAGCCGGTGCGCGACGGCGCGCGGGTTGGCGACACCGGGCAGCGGCAGGTGCTTCGGCAGGGACGAGATCGGCTCGAAGTCGTCACCCAGCGGACGGCCGGGCAGCGTCTCCAGCTTCTCCATGACCGTACGGCCGATGTGCCGGAAGGTAGTCCACTTGCCGCCCGAGACGGACAGCATCCCGCCCTTGCCCTCGGTCACGACCGTCTCCCGCTTGGCCTTCGCCGTGTCACCGGGGCCACCCGGCAGCACCCGCAGGCCCGCGAAGGAGTACGTGATCAGATCCCGGGACAACTGCTGGTCACGGACGGAGAACGCGGCCTCGTCGAGGATCTGCTCCGTGTCCTTCTCGGTGACCGCGACATCCGCCGGGTCGCCCTCGAACACCTCGTCGGTGGTGCCGAGCAGCAGCATGTCCTCCCAGGGCAGGGCGAAGGTGATGCGGTACTTGTCGATCGGGGTGGCCAGCGCGGCCTTCCACGGAGACGTCCGCTTCAGGACCAGGTGAGCGCCCTTCGACAGCCGGATGGACGGCGCCGCGTCCGGGTTCTCCATCTTGCGCAGGTGGTCGACCCAGGGGCCGGTCGCGTTGAGCACGAGCCGGGCGTTGACGCCGAAGTCGTCACCGGAGAGCCGGTCGCGCAGGTCGGCACCGGTGACCCGGCCCCGGGTGAAGCGCAGACCGGACACCTCGGCGTGGTTGAGCACGACAGCGCCCGCCTCGACGGCCGCACGGACCGTCATCAGCGCCATGCGCGCGTCGTTCATCTGACCGTCGCCGTACACGGCCACGGCCTTGAGGTTCTCGGTGCGCAGCTCGGGCACGTCCTGCGCGGCCTTGGCCGGCGACAGCAGGTGGCCGACGCCGTCACCGAACGCCGACAGGGCGGAGTAGGCGAAGACACCCGCTCCGAGCTTCGCCGCGCCGTGCGGCCCGCCCTTGTACACGGGGAGGTAGAACGTGAGCGGGTTCGCCAGGTGGGGAGCCACCTGACGGGACACCGCACGGCGCTCGAAGTGGTTCTCCGCGACCAGCTTCACCGCGCCGGTCTGCAGATAGCGCAGACCGCCGTGGAGAAGCTTGGAGGAGGCGGAGGAGGTGGCGCCGGCGAAGTCACCGGCGTCGACCAGAGCCACCCGCAGACCGGACTGCGCGGCATGCCAGGCCGTCGAGATGCCGAGGATGCCACCGCCGATCACGAGAAGGTCGTACGTCGCCTTGGAGAGCTGCTCCCGGGTCTCGGCACGGCTCGGGTTGGAGCCGTAGGCCGGGTGCGTACCGAGGGCAGGCACGGACTGCAGGGTGGACTGACTGGTCATGTGGGGTTCTTACTCCTCGACAGAGCTGTCTTCGAGCCAGCCCATGGACCGCTCGACGGCCTTGAGCCAGCTCTTGTACTCACGGTCGCGCTTCTCCGCGTCCATGTTGGGGGTCCACTCGGCGGCCCGGCGCCAGTTGGCGCGCAGGTCGTCGGTGTTGGTCCAGAAGCCGACGGCGAGACCGGCGGCGTAGGCGGCACCGAGGCAGGTCGTCTCGGCGACCATGGGACGGACCACGGGGGCGTCCAGGAAGTCCGAGAGGGTCTGCATCAGCAGGTTGTTGGAGGTCATGCCGCCGTCGACCTTGAGGGCCGCGAGCTCGACGCCCGAGTCCTTGGTCATGGCGTCCGTGATCTCACGGGTCTGCCAGGCGGTGGCCTCCAGCACGGCGCGCGCGAGGTGCGCCTTGGTGACGTACCGGGTCAGGCCGGCGATCACACCGCGGGCGTCGGAGCGCCAGTACGGGGCGAACAGACCGGAGAAGGCCGGCACGAAGTAGGCGCCGCCGTTGTCCTCGACCGACGACGCGAGCGTCTCGATCTCGGCGGCGGTGGAGATGAGGCCCATCTGGTCGCGCATCCACTGCACCAGCGAACCGGTGACCGCGATCGAGCCCTCCAGGGCGTAGACCGGGGCCTGGTCGCCGATGCGGTAGCCGACCGTGGTCAGCAGGCCGCTGTAGGAGTTGATGATCTTGTCGCCGGTGTTCATCAGCATGAAGGTGCCGGTGCCGTACGTCGACTTGGCCTCGCCCTCGGCGAAACAGGTCTGGCCGAACAGGGCCGCCTGCTGGTCGCCGAGCGCGGAGGCGACCGGGATGCCGCCGAGCAGGTCGCCCAGCTTGCCGCCGGTGACCTCGCCGTACACCTCGGCGGAGGAGCGGATCTCCGGGAGCATCGACAGCGGCACGCCGATCGACTCGGCGATCTTCGGGTCCCACTCCAGCGTGTGCAGGTTCATCAGCATGGTGCGGGAGGCGTTGGTGACGTCGGTGACGTGGTGACCGCCGTTGACACCGCCCGTCAGGTTCCAGATGACCCAGCTGTCCATGGTGCCGAAGAGGATGTCCCCGGCCTCGGCGCGCGCACGCAGGCCCTCGACGTTGTCGAGCAGCCAGCGGGCCTTGGGGCCGGCGAAGTACGAGGCCAGCGGCAGGCCGGTCTCGCGGCGGAAACGATCCTGCCCGACATTGCGACCGAGCTCCTTGCAGAGCGTGTCGGTGCGGGTGTCCTGCCAGACGATGGCGTTGTGGACGGGCTCACCGGTGTTCTTGTCCCAGAGCAGCGTCGTCTCGCGCTGGTTGGTGATGCCGATGGCCTTGATGTCGTCGCGGGTGATGCCGGCCTTGGCGATGGCTCCGGCGACGACCTCCTCGACGTTCGTCCAGATCTCGGTGGCGTCGTGCTCCACCCAGCCCGGCTTCGGGAAGATCTGCTCGTGCTCCTTCTGGTCGACGGAGACGATCCGGCCGTCCCGGTCGAAGACGATGCAGCGGCTGGAGGTGGTGCCCTGGTCGATGGCCGCGATGAACGGGCCGGCGGTGTGCGCGTCGTCGGTCACTGTGTGCTCCTGAGAGGTCCGTGGGTGAGGGGCTGGCTTACGGCGTTGCTGCTCAAGGCTGCCTTAACTGTGCGGGCTGCTCTAAGCAAAAGCGACGTTGTAGATGCCCGCAGCGATGGCGCCGCCGATCAGCGGACCGACCACCGGGATCCAGGCGTAGGACCAGTCGGAGCCGCCCTTGTTGGGCAGGGGCAGGAGTGCGTGCACGATGCGCGGACCGAGGTCACGGGCCGGGTTGATCGCGTAGCCGGTCGGGCCACCGAGGGACAGACCGATGGAGACGACGACGAGTGAGGTGATCAGGGCGCCCAGGACGCCCAGGCCCTTGCCGCTGTCGTTGAGGCCCTGCGTGAGGACGGCGAGCACCAGCACGATCGTGCCGATGACTTCGGTGGCGACGTTCTGCCAGGCGACGCGGATCTCGGGACCCGTGGAGAAGATTCCGAGGACCGGACCGGCCCCCTTCTCCTGCGCCTCGACGGCCTTCGCCTTGACGTCCTGGGTGCCGACGATCTCCTTGTCGGTCAGGTGCGCGAGGAACTGGCCGTAGTAGGCGACCCAGACCAGGGAGGCACCGATCATGGCGCCGAGCAGCTGTCCGCCCCAGTAGATCGGGACGTCGCTCCAGTCGATGCCGTTCTTCTTGAGCGCGAGCGCGAGAGTCACGGCCGGGTTGAGGTGGGCGCCGGAGAGCGGCGCCGAGGTGTATACGGCCGTCAGTACGGCGAAACCCCACCCGAAGGTGATGGCGAGCCAGCCGGCATTGCGGGCCTTGGAGGCCTTCAGCGTGACGGCGGCGCAGACGCCGCCGCCGAGCAGGATGAGTATGGCGGTACCGATGGTCTCGCCGATGAAGATGTCGGAGCTGGACACCCGCGACTCCTTTGTCCTTCGTTCCAGGGGAAGAGCTGCCGGCCCTTGGCGTTGTCACACTCTAACGCCTATTGCCGGTCGGTGTTCGACAATGTCGACCGATGGACGGGAGTCTTGCTCCGGTGTTACAGGCGCGTCAAGAGCTCTGTTATCGAAAACACGATCGTTATTGATTGCTGTGAGCTATCGATCTTGCGCCGGTCGCGACCCGCGTCCGCGCGCACACGCCCCGCACACGAAAAGACCGGAACATCCAAGATGTCCCGGCCGTTCTCGTACGAACCTTCAGAAGCTGTCAGGTCGGTCGGACCTGTCAGAACCGTCCCGCGCCCAGATCGCGTGACACCGCGCGGGCGCAGTCCCGCACCGCCGCGATCAGCTCCGGGCGCAGCTCACCCTCCCGGCAGAGCCGTTCCACCGCACCCGTGACGCCCACCGCGCCGACCGGCATCCGCCGCCGGTCGTGGATGGGGGCGGCGATGGACGCGACGCCCTCCCAGGTCTCCTCGACGTCGGCCGCGTACCCGCGCGCGCGGGTGAGGTCCAGGACGCCCTCGAAGCCGTCCAGGTCGCTGATCGTCCGGTCGGTGAACGACTTGCGCTCGGCCTCCAGGACCTCGCTGTGCGCGACCGGGTCGAAGGCCGACAGGACCTTGCCCAGGGCCGTGGAGTGCAGCGGCTGCATGGCCCCGACCTCCAGCACCTGCCGGCTGTCGTCGGGGCGGAAGACGTGGTGCACGATCAGCACGCCGTGCTGGTGCAGCACGCCCAGATGCACGCTCTCGCCGCTGGAACGGGCCAGGTCGTCGGTCCACACCAGGGCACGCGCGCGCAGCTCGTGGACGTCCAGATAGGTGGTGCCGAGGCGCAGCAGTTCGGCGCCCAGCTGATAGCGCCCGGAGGCGGCCTCCTGCTCGACGAAGCCCTCCTGCTGGAGGGTGCGCAGGATGCCGTGGGCGGTGCCCTTGGCGAGGCCGAGGGACGAGGCGATGTCCGAGAGGCCGAGCCGACGCTCGCCGCCCGCGAGGAGCCGCAGCATCGCCGCCGCCCGTTCGAGCGACTGGATGTTCCGTGCCATCGCCGTCCTGCCTCCGTCCCCTTCGACCGCCAGCAACCGGCGTTCGCTGCCGCCGTTCGGCAATGTCGAACACTACCGGTCCATGTCGACCACCCGCCAATGGCTCGTCGACACCTGTTACATCTCGCGTACATCCGTGTTGACGCCGTGCCCACGCGGGTGAGCTTTCGGCCACCGCGCACGCGCCACGTACGTCCGTCCCGTGGACGCCCTGACCATACGGCCCCGTACCGGGCTACCCTGGCCGCGTGCGTCTTCCCGGGGAAGGCGCAAAGCCGACAGCCGTCGCACTCCAGGGAGCCCTTACATGGCCGCCTCGTCGTCCGCCCCTTCCACCGACAACAGGACCCGTGTGTCCGCCCTACGGGACGCACTCGCCACCCGAGTGGTGGTCGCCGACGGTGCGATGGGCACCATGCTGCAGGCGCAGGACCCGACGCTGGAGGACTTCGAGAACCTCGAAGGCTGCAACGAGATCCTGAACGTCACCCGCCCCGATATCGTCCGCTCCGTGCACGAGGCGTACTTCTCGGTGGGCGTGGACTGCGTCGAGACGAACACCTTCGGCGCGAACCACACGGCAGCAGCCGAATACGACATCGCCGAGCGCGTGTACGAGCTGTCCGAGTCCGGTGCCCGCATCGCCCGCGAGACCGCCGACGAGTTCGGCGCCCGTGACGGCCGTCAGCGCTGGGTCCTCGGCTCGATCGGCCCCGGCACCAAGCTGCCGTCCCTCGGACACATCGGTTACCTCACCCTCCGCGACGGCTTCCAGGCGAACGCCGAGGGACTCCTGGCCGGCGGCGCGGACGCCCTGATCGTGGAGACCACGCAGGACCTCCTCCAGACGAAGTCGTCGATCGTGGGCGCCCGCCGCGCCATGGAGGCCACCGGCCTCGACGTACCCCTGCTGGTCTCGATGGCCTTCGAGACGACAGGCACGATGCTCCTCGGCTCGGAGATCGGCGCCGCGCTCACCGCGCTCGAACCGCTCGGCATCGACATGATCGGCCTGAACTGCTCGACCGGCCCCGCCGAGATGAGCGAACACCTGCGCTATCTGTCCCGCCACTCGCGCACCCCGCTGCTCTGCATGCCCAACGCGGGCCTGCCGATCCTCACCAAGGACGGCGCCCACTTCCCGCTCGATCCCGAGGGCCTGGCCGACGCCCAGGACGTCTTCGTGCACGACTACGGACTGAACCTGGTCGGCGGCTGTTGCGGCACCACCCCGGAGCACCTGCGAAAGCTCGTGGAGCGCCTGCAGGGTGCCACGCCCGTCGAACGCAACCCCCAGCCCGAGCCCGGCGCCGCCTCGCTCTACCAGACCGTCCCGTTCCGCCAGGACACCGCGTACATGGCGATCGGCGAGCGCACCAACGCCAACGGTTCCAAGAAGTTCCGCGAGGCCATGCTGGACGGCCGCTGGGACGACTGCGTCGAGATGGCCCGCGACCAGATCCGCGAGGGCGCGCACATGCTCGACCTCTGCGTGGACTACGTCGGCCGCGACGGCGTCGCCGACATGGAGGAGCTCGCGGGCCGCTTCGCGACCGCCTCCACGCTGCCTATCGTCCTGGACTCCACCGAGGTTCCCGTCCTCCGGGCGGGCCTGGAGAAGCTCGGCGGCCGCGCCGTCATCAACTCGGTGAACTACGAGGACGGCGACGGACCGGAGTCCCGCTTCGCGAAAGTCACCCGACTGGCCCAGGAGCACGGCGCCGCGCTGATCGCGCTGACCATCGACGAGGAGGGCCAGGCCCGTACCGTCGAGCACAAGGTCGCCATCGCCGAACGCCTGATCGAGGACCTGACGACGAACTGGGGCATCCGCGAGTCGGACATCCTCATCGACACCCTCACCTTCACCATCTGCACCGGCCAGGAGGAGTCCCGCAAGGACGGCATCGCCACGATCGAGTCGATCCGCGAACTCAAGCGCCGCCACCCGGACGTCCAGACCACCCTCGGCCTGTCCAACATCTCCTTCGGCCTGAACCCGGCCGCCCGCGTCCTGCTGAACTCCGTCTTCCTCGACGAGTGCGTCAAGGCCGGTCTGGACTCGGCGATCGTCCACGCCTCCAAGATCCTGCCGATCGCCCGCTTCGACGACGAACAGGTGGGCACCGCCCTCGACCTGATCCACGACCGGCGGACCGAGGGCTACGACCCGCTGCAGAAGCTCATGGCCCTCTTCGAGGGCGTCAACACCAAGTCGATGAAGGACGGCCGCGCCGAGGAACTCCTCGCCCTCCCCCTGGACGAGCGACTCCAGCGCCGCATCATCGACGGCGAGAAGAACGGCCTGGAGGCCGACCTCGACGAGGCCCTGACGACCCGCCCCGCCCTCGACATCGTCAACGACACGCTGCTGGAGGGCATGAAGGTCGTCGGCGAGCTCTTCGGCTCCGGCCAGATGCAGCTCCCGTTCGTCCTGCAGTCCGCCGAGGTCATGAAGACGGCGGTCGCCTACCTCGAACCGCACATGGAGAAGACGGACGACGACGGCAAGGGCACGATCGTGCTCGCCACGGTCCGCGGCGACGTCCACGACATCGGCAAGAACCTCGTCGACATCATCCTCACCAACAACGGCTACAACGTCGTCAACATCGGCATCAAGCAGCCGGTCTCCGCGATCCTCGAAGCCGCGCAGGAGCACAAGGCCGACGTCATCGGCATGTCCGGACTCCTGGTCAAGTCCACGGTGATCATGAAGGAGAACCTCCAGGAGCTCAACCAGCGCAAGCTGGCCGCCGACTACCCGGTGATCCTCGGCGGTGCGGCCCTCACTCGCGCCTACGTCGAGCAGGACCTGCACGAGATCTACGAGGGCGAGGTCCGCTACGCCCGCGACGCCTTCGAGGGCCTGCGTCTGATGGACGCCCTCATCGGCGTCAAGCGCGGAGTCCCCGGCGTCAAGCTCCCCGAGCTCAAGCAGCGCCGCGTCCGCGCCACCGCCGCCGTACAGGTCGAGGAGCGCCCCGAGGAGGGTCACGTCCGCTCCGACGTCGCCATCGACAACCCCATCCCCACCCCGCCCTTCCAGGGCACCCGTGTCATCAAGGGCATCCAGCTCAAGGAGTACGCGAGCTGGCTCGACGAGGGCGCCCTCTTCAAGGGCCAGTGGGGCCTCAAGCAGGCCCGCAGCGGCGACGGCCCGACCTACGAGGAACTGGCCGAGACCGAAGGCCGCCCCCGGCTGCGCGGCCTCCTGGACAAGCTCCAGACGGACAGCCTGCTGGAGGCGGCCGTCGTCTACGGCTACTTCCCGTGCGTCTCCAAGGACGACGACCTGATCATCCTCGACGACCAGGGCAACGAACGTACGCGCTTCACGTTCCCGCGCCAGCGCCGTGGCCGCCGACTGTGCCTGGCCGACTTCTTCCGCCCGGAGGAGTCCGGCGAGATCGACGTCGTCGGCCTCCAGATCGTCACCGTCGGCAATCGGATCGGCGAGGAGACCGCCAAGCTCTTCGAGTCGAACTCCTACCGCGACTACCTCGAACTGCACGGCCTGTCCGTCCAGTTGGCCGAAGCCCTCGCCGAGTACTGGCACGCACGGGTCCGCTCCGAACTCGGCTTCGCCGCCGAGGACCCCGCCGACGTCGAGGACATGTTCGCCCTCAAGTACCGGGGCGCCCGCTTCTCCCTCGGCTACGGCGCCTGCCCCGACCTGGAGGACCGCGCCAAGATCGCCGACCTCCTCGAGCCCGAGCGCATCGGCGTCCACCTCTCCGAGGAGTTCCAGCTCCACCCCGAGCAGTCCACCGACGCCATCGTCATCCACCACCCCGAGGCGAAGTACTTCAACGCCCGCTGATTGCTTCCAGCGCGCGCTGATCGGACAAGACGTACACTTGACGGTCCACCGCAGGCCGGTTGCCCTCTGTGCACTCAGGGGCAACCGGCCTGATCGTCCCTCAAGGAGGTGCGCCAGGATGACCAGCACGGTCCCCGCGCTCGGAACCCGTACGGCCGAAGGCTCAGCACTGCAGGCCGTCCTCCTCGACATGGACGGCACCCTGGTGGACACCGAGGGTTTCTGGTGGGACGTCGAGGTCGAGATCTTCGCCGGTCTCGGTCACGCCCTCGACGACTCATGGCGGCACGTCGTGGTCGGCGGCCCCATGACCCGCAGCGCCGGTTTCCTCATCGAGGCCACCGGCGCCGACATCACCTTCGCCGAACTCTCGGTACTGCTCAACGACGGGTTCGAGGACCGTATCGGCCGCGCCCTGCCCCTGATGCCGGGCGCCGCCCGCCTCCTCGCCGAACTCTCCGCGCACGAGATCCCGACGGCCCTCGTCTCCGCCTCGCACCGCCGGATCATCGACCGCGTCCTGGCCTCCCTGGGCCCGCAGCACTTCGCCCTGAGCATCGCCGGCGACGAGGTGGAGCGTACGAAGCCCTTCCCCGACCCCTATCTGATCGCCGCCGCCGGCCTCGGCGCCGACCCGGCGAGATGCGCCGTCGTCGAGGACACCGCGACCGGGGTCGCAGCCGCCGAGGCCGCCGGCTGCCACGTCGTGGCCGTGCCGTCGGTCGCGCCCATCGCCCCCGGCGCGCGCCGCACGATCGTCACCTCGCTGGAAGAAGTCGACCTGCCCTTTCTGCACGGGCTGATGAGGAACAACTGATGACGGAAATGCGCTGACGCGTTTACCGAGTGTGTCCGATCGAATGCGGGATAACGCGCGGATGAACGGGCAGGCCATCAAATGAGAAATGCGGCCCTCTGCTGATCTCCACCGGCGGCGAATTCACGTAAGCGCCCATCGGCTCCGAACGTGTGAGGTTCGCCACGCGGCAGGGGCTCGACAGGCGACAAGTGGCGTGTACACGCACCTCGTTCGGGGGCTCTCGGCGTGCCTTTGTGTCCCGTTTGGGGAGAGCCTGCGCGGAATCCTTCCACGGTCGGGTTTTCGGTGCGTCCGCGCCCGGTTTCGCAGCGTGATGAGCCCCCAACTCCGGCTGCATGCGGGCCTCTCTGCGGTCCGGACTAACCTCGTTGGGAGAACATCGCCACAATCCCTTGCCCGCGCGCACCACCCCACGCCCGCCGGGTCCCTGGGATCGACAGCCTGGAGAAACCCGAGCATGAACCGCAAGACTTTGGTGCTGCCGACAGTGGTCGGCCTGCTCGCTCCGGTGCTGGCCGCCTGTGGCGGAGTCGACGGCGGGGGCAGCAGCAGCGACGCGATCGTCGTCGGCACCACGGACACGTTCACCGCCTCGAAGGAGGCCCCGGCGCCGATCGACCCGGCCTACGCCTACGACGTCGGCACCTGGAACATCCTGCGCCAGACCGTGCAGACCCTCATGGTCCAGCCGCGCGGCGACGGTGAACCGGTGCCCGAGGCCGCCGAGAAGTGCGCGTTCACGGACAGCGGCAACGAGCGCTACGCCTGCACCCTGCGCAAGGACCTCAAGTTCTCCGACGGCGAGGCCATCACGGCGTCCGACGTGAAGTTCTCCATCGACCGGGCCCTGCGGATCAAGGCGGACAGCGGTGTGTTCGCCCTGCTGTCCACGATCGACACCGTCGAGACCCAGGGCGACCGCGAGGTCATCTTCCACCTCAAGTCCGCCGACGCCACCTTCCCGTTCAAGCTGTCCACCCCGGTCGCGGGCATCGTCAACCCGGACGACTACGACAAGGACAAGCTGCGCGACGGCTTCGACGTCGACGGCTCCGGCCCGTACACGCTCCACTCCGAGGTCAAGAACGACGAACTCGTCAATGCCGTCTTCACCAAGAACCCTTATTACAAGGGTCAGTTGACGCCGAAGAACGACAAGGTCGAAATGCGTTCCTTCGCGGACGCCGACGAGATGGGCACCGCGCTCTCCAAGGGCGACATCGACCTGATGACCCGCACGATGTCCCCCGAGCAGATCAGAAAGCTCGACGACGACTCGAGCGGCGACATCGACCTCGTCCAGATGCCCGGCCTAGAAATCCGTTACCTCGCCTTCAACACCGACGCGCCCACGGTGAAGACGAAAGCGGTCCGCCAGGCGATGGCCCAGATCATCAACCGCGCCGAACTCGTCTCCAAGGTGTACGGCGACGAGGCCGAGCCGCTCTACTCGCTGGTCCCGGCCACGATCACCGGCCACTCGAACTCCTTCTTCAACAAGTACGGCGAGCCGAACGACATCAAGGCCAAAACCCTGATGGAGAACGCCGGTATCACCACCCCGGTGAAACTGACCCTGCACTTCACGACCGACCACTACGGTTCGGCCACCAAGCAGGAGTTCGAGGAACTGCAGAAGCAGCTCAACGCCAGCGGGCTGTTCAAGGTGACCATCAAGGGCGCCCCCTGGACCACTTTCCGTCCGGCCGAGAAGGAAGGCGAGTACGACGTCTACGGGATGGGCTGGTTCCCGGACTTCCCCGACGCCGACAACTACCTCGCGCCGTTCCTCGACAAGGACAACTTCCTCAACCTGCCGTACTCCAACGCCAAGATCCGCGACAGCCTGATCCCCGAGTCCCGCCGCGAGGCCGACCGCCTGACGGCCTCCACGAGTCTCACGGACATCCAGGACATCGTGGCCGACGACGTACCCGTCCTGCCGCTGTGGCAGGGCAACCAGTACATTGCAGCGCGCGACGGCGTCACCGGAGCCGAGTGGGCCATCAACTCCTCGTCTACGCTCCAGCTTTGGGAGCTCGGCCGCGGTGTGACCAACTGACCCGCACACCCGTCCGACGCACACATCCCGACCCGGGGCTGGGACGGCCCCGGGTATCCAAGACCCGACGACAAGGCACTTCCACGTGAACCTGCGCAACCAGTGGCCAGTCCTGCCCATCGTGGCGGGGCTGGCTTCCGGCCTGCTGACCGGATGCGGCTCGGAGAACGGCGACTCGGGGGCCGACGGCTCCGCCGTGGTCATGGGGATGTCCGACGACGTCCTGGCGACCGACCCCGCCTCCGGCTACGACCCCGGTTCCTGGCTGTTGTTCAACAACGTCTTCCAGTCGTTGCTGAGCTTCCCCAACGGGGGCACCGAACCGCAGCCCGAGGCAGCCAAGGAGTGCGCCTTCAGCGACGCGCAGACCAAGGTGTACAAGTGCACCCTGCGCGACGGCCTGAAGTTCAGCAACGGTGACGAACTCACCTCGGAGGACGTGAAGTTCTCCTTCGACCGCATGCTGAAGATCAACGACGCCGCGGGCCCCGCGATCATGTTCCCGATGCTCGGCTCGGTGGACACCCCCGACGAGCAGACCGTCGTCTTCAACCTCAAGGTGCCCGACGCCACCTTCCCCAGCAAGATCGCCTCCGGCGCCGGCTCGATCGTCGACCACCAGCAGTACGACAAGGACGGCCTGCGCAAGGACGGCCAAGCCGTCGGCTCCGGCCCCTACAAGCTGGACTCGTTCGACGAGGACAGCGCGGTCTTCTCCGTCAACCCGAACTACAAGGGCACCGCCGAGGTCCACAACTCCGGCGTCACCCTCAAGTTCTTCCACGGCGACCAGACCAAGCTGAAGCAGGCGATCGTCGACAAGGACATCGACATCGCCTACCGAGGCCTCAAGGCCGGCGACATAGCCGACATCGAGAACGCCAGTGGCAACGAGGGCGTCGACGTCGTCGAGGGCACCAGCGCCGAGGTCCAGCACCTCGTCTTCAACATGGACGACCCGATCGCCGGAAAGATCGGCGTACGCAAGGCCATCGCCTACCTCCTCGACCGCGAGGCCCTGGTCGACCAGGTCTACGAGGACACGGCGACCCCCCTCTACTCGATCATCCCGGCCGGTATAGCCGGTCACAACACCGCCTTCTTCGACACCTACGGCGCCCGCCCCTCCAAGGCGAAGGCCCAGGCCGCACTCCAGGCCGACGGCATCACCGACAGGGTCAAGCTGACCCTCTGGTCGACCCCGTCCCGCTACGGCCCCGCCACCGACGACGAGTTCCAGGCCATCGCCAAGCAGCTCAACGCCAGCGGCCTGTTCGAGGCGACCGTCAAGTCCGTACCCTTCGCGCAGTACGAGAAGGACATCGAGGCCGGCAAGTACGGCGTGTACGTGAAGGGCTGGGTGCCGGACTACCCCGACGCCGACAACTTCACCGCCCCCTTCTTCGGCCAGGGCAACGTACTCGGCAACAACTTCACCAACACCACGATCACCGACACCCTGATCCCCGGCACCGCCGCCCAGAGCGACCGCGCCGCGACCGACACGGACTTCGGCGAGCTCCAGGACATCGTCGCCCGGGAGGTCCCCGTCCTCCCCATCTGGCAGGCCAAGCAGTACGCCGTCGTCCGCGATGACGTCTACGGCCTGGAGTACTGCCTCGACGCCTCGACCGTCTTCCGTTTCTGGGAGATCAACAAGGGCTGACACGGGCCGCACACGAACGAGGGCGCCCCTTCCGTTCCCGGAAGGGGCGCCCTCGTCGTCGTACACATCGGTCCCGTCACTGCGCGCCGGGCCGCACCAGCCCGCTCTCGTACGCGTACACCGCGGCCTGCACCCGGTCGCGCAGCCCCAGCTTGGTCAGCACATGCCCGACATGCGTCTTGACCGTGGTCTCACTGACGAACAGATCAGCGGCGATCTCCGCGTTCGACAGTCCCCGCGCCACCAGCTTCAGCACCTCGACCTCACGCTCGGTCAACGTGTGCAGCGCGTCCGGCACGGGCTCGTCGCCCGACGGCAGATGCCCCGCGTACTTGTCCAGCAGCCGTCGCGTGATGCTCGGCGCGAGCATCGCCTCACCCGAGGCCACCACCCGGATCGCCTGCACCAGCTCGTTCGCCGGCGCGTCCTTCAGCAGGAAGCCGCTGGCGCCGGCCCGCAGCGCCTCCACCACGTACTCGTCGAGATCGAAGGTCGTCAGCACCAGCACCTTCGCCGGCCCGTCCCGCCCCGGCCCGGTGATCTGCCGGGTCGCCTCCACACCGTCCATCCGCGGCATCCGGATGTCCATCAGCACAACATCGGGCTGCAGGGCCCGCACCTGGTCGATCGCCTGTAGACCGTCTCCGGCCTCGCCGACAACCGCGATGTCCTGCTCGGCCTCCAGAATCATCCGGAACCCGGTACGCAGCAGCGGCTGGTCGTCGACAAGTAGGACGCGGATGGCCACGTAAGTCTCCTTCGTTAGTCCACCGTCATTCTGCCCTGTGCCGCATCGCGCCCCGAAAGAGGCGCGGGGCTCTGTCGATCTGCGGCTCCGCCACGGGGCGCGACCAGCCCCCCACCCGGCCCGCGGAACACTACGGCGCTTCCGGCGGAGCCTCGCGCACCGGCAACGGATAGACCGGGGGAGTACCCCCGAACTCCGGACACACCGCCTGGTGATCGCACCAACCGCACAGCTTCGTCGGCCGGGGCCGCCACACCCCCGTCTCCGTGGCCTCCCGGATCGCCTCCCACAACGCCAGCAGCTTGCGCTCCACCCGCTCCAGGTCCGCCATCACCGGGTCGTACGTCAGCACGTCCCCACTGCCGAGATACACCAGCTGGAGCCGCCGCGGCACCACGTTCTTCAACCGCCACACGACCAGCGCGTAGAACTTCATCTGGAACAGCGCGCCCTCCGCGTACTCCGGACGCGGCGCCTTCCCCGTCTTGTAGTCGACGATCCGCACCTCGCCCGTGGGCGCCACATCGACCCGGTCGATGATCCCGCGCAACTTCAGCCCGGAATCCAGCTCCGCCTCGACGAACAGCTCACGCTCGGCCGGCTCCAGCCGCGTCGGATCCTCCAGGCCGAACCAGCGCTCGACCAGCTGCTCCGCCTCACCCAGCCAGCGCGCCAGCCGCTCCCCGTCCGGATCGTCCGCGAACAGCTCCACGACCTCCGGCCGCGACTCCCGCAGCCGGTCCCACTGACCCGGGATCAACGACTTGGCCTGCGGCGCCGTCCGCTCCGCCGCCGGAACATCGAACAGCCGCTCCAGCACCGCGTGCACCAACGTGCCTCTGGTCGCCGCCTCACTCGGCTTCTCCGGCAACCGGTCGATCACCCGGAACCGGTACAGCAACGGACACTGCATGAAGTCACTGGCCCGCGAGGGCGACAGCGACGCCGGCGCGGAGGGCGGCCTCACCGGCGAGACGGACTCGGCGGCGCCCTCGGTGCTCATTTCCATGACGACGACCATACGGCCCACCACTGACAGTGACCCAGCCGCCGCCACGCCCCGACCACAACCCCCGGCGAACACAGGGGGTGCCGGGGCGAAACCGGTCGCGACGGCCGCATACCATCGACCCGAGGCCCTTCCGCCCCGGAGCGGAAAAGGGAGACGCATCCGACAAGGGGACACCGTGGACGAGAGCGGCGGGAGCGGACAGCCGCGCTCCGGCAACGACCAGTCGACCGACCGCCACACCGGCGGTACGGCGCCGACCACCGACCCCACCCAGCCCGAACCGGCGACGACCGACACCCGGGTCGCGGAGACCGGGAAGCCCGACGCGGAGCCCACGCGGACCGACGAGCCTGTCGGCACCGACGAACCGGCAGCCCCGGAACCCCCGGAAACCCCGAAACCGGACGCGCCCGCCGACACCCCCGGACGCACAGGCACCACACCCCGCCTCGCCAAGTCCCGCGTGCCCCGGAAACCCAAGGACCCCGGCGGCGGGCTCCTCATGGGACGCCCCTTCGGCGTACCGGTCTACGTCGCCCCCAGCTGGTTCCTCGTCGCCGCCCTCATCACCTGGGTCTTCGGCGGCCAGCTCGACCGCGTGCTCCCCGAACTCGGCGCCGTCCGCTACCTCGTCTCCCTCTTCTTCGCGGTCGCCTTCTACGCGTCCGTCCTCGTCCATGAACTCGCCCACACCGTCGCCGCCCTCCGCTTCAAACTCCCGGTCCGCCGCATCCAGCTCCAGTTCTTCGGCGGCGTCTCCGAGATCGAGAAGGAGTCGGAGACCCCCGGCCGCGAATTCGTGCTCGCCTTCGTCGGCCCGCTCCTCTCCCTGATCCTCGCGGGCGTCTTCTACCTCGCGCTCCAGACCGTCGAACCCGGTACCGTCCCCGGAGTCCTGCTGGCCGGCCTGATGATCTCCAACCTCATCGTGGCCGCCTTCAACCTCCTGCCCGGCCTGCCCCTGGACGGCGGCCGTATGCTCCGCGCGGTCGTCTGGAAGATCACCGGCAAACCCATGACCGGTACGATCGCCGCCGCCTGGGTCGGCCGCGCCCTCGCCGTCTCCGTCCTCATCGGACTCCCGCTGCTCACCCAGGCCGGCGCGCTCGGCTCCGACGCCGAGGACAGCGTCGGCATGGACACCGTCACCGACGCGCTGCTCGCCGCGATCCTCGCCGCGATCATCTGGACCGGCGCCGGCAACAGCCTCCGTATGGCCCGCCTGCGCGAACACCTCCCGGAACTGCGCGCCCGCAACCTCACCCGCCGCGCGGTCCCCGTCGAGACCAACACCCCCCTCTCCGAGGCCCTGCGCCGAGCCAACGACGCAGGCGCCCGCGCCCTGGTCGTCGTCGACCCCGACGGAGAACCCCTCTCCCTGGTCCGCGAGGCCGCGATCGTCGGCGTACCCGAACACCGCCGCCCCTGGGTCTCCGTGAGCGGCCTCGCCCAGGACCTCACGGACGGCATGCGGGTCTCCGCGGAGCTCTCCGGCGAGGAACTCCTCGACGCCCTGCGCGCGACCCCCGCCACCGAGTACCTGGTCGTGGAGGACTCCGGCGAGATCTACGGAGTCCTCTCGGCGGCCGACGTGGAGCGCGCCTTCGTGAAGGCGATGGCCCGCCCGAACTAGGGCCCGGCCGGCCGAACTGCCACGAGGGTCAGTGGGACACCCGCCCGCGACGCCAGGAGCGGGCGGCCAGACGCTCGACGAGCAGGTAGTGGACCAGCAGCGACAGGAACCAGGTCACCACGCCCCCGACGAGGAACAGGCCGAGAGCACCGAGACCGGGCTGGCCGCGCCGCAGCAGCCAGTACACGGGAAGGTGCAGCAGGAAGAGGCTGTAGGACATCCGGCCGACCTCCGTGAGCAGGTCGCCCGACAGCAGCCGCGCCAGAGGGCCTCGGCCGCCGCAGAGCACCGCCGTCAGCAGAGCCGCGCCCAGCACGACCGCGACCACGTACCGGGCCCCGCCCTCCCCTCCGCCGAGACGAACGGCCGACACCGCCACCACCGCCGCGGCGGCGACACCGGCCACCGCCTGCAACACGCCGACCCGCCGGGTCACCGCACGCCCACCGCGTTCGGCCAGGTGTACGAGGCAAGCGGCACCGGCACCGGCCGCCAGGGCGAGTACCCGCGTACCGGTGACGACGTCGACGCCGGGCAGCGCCCCGCTCGCCGAAGCGACGGCCACCGCCCCGGCGAGCAGTGAGACGACCAGTGCCACCGCAGCGAGCCGGTGTCGGGCCAGCAGGCCGAGACAGGCCAGCAGAAGCGCCCACACCGACACGGGAAACGCGGTGACCACCCACAACCACAGCGGAGCCAGCGGCCGGTCCAGCGTGGGGACGACACCCAGCCGTAGACAGTGCACCCACTCTGCCCAGCCCCCATGACCCATCGGTCCGGCCAAGTCGCCGACGGTACGCGCGGAACCCAGCGCCCAACACACCGAGACGGTCAGGGCGACGGCCACCAGCAGGGCCGGAACCAGCCGCTTCGCCCTACGGGCCAGGAAACCGACGACGCCGGTCCTGCCGGTGGCCGTCGCCCTGCGGACGAGGGGCAGGGTGGCGAGAAAGCCCGTCAGCACCAGCAGAACGTCGACGCCCGCACCGGACCAGGAGACATACCGCCCACTCACGCCGGTGTCATGCAACAGAACAGCCAGCACAGCCACTCCCCGCAGACCGTCCACGGCGGAGAACCGCCCCCCACCCGCCTCCCGCGCCGACACCGGCCCAGCCTCGGCACCGGGCAGAGGCCCGGGAAGCAGCGCGGCGAATCGGACGGTGTCCACAGACGGAGCACTGCCGACGGGTCCACCGGTCGCGGCCCGCCCCGCCTCGACGCCGGGTGCCGACCGGATGATCGGATGCGGATGCGGATGCGGATCCGCGACCCGTCCGGCCTCGGCACCCTGGGGCCACCCGGCGGCGGGGAAGCGCCCGGCATCACTCACCGGCAGCCCGGCGGCCCATGGAGCCGGGCCGGTCTGCGGACGGGGACGGGGATGGGGGAGGGGACCGTTCTCGTACCGGGACGACTCGGCCGGGTTCGGGGGCAGGTGCCCGTAGCGCTCTTCGTTCATCTCGGCCAGGTCCGGAAGCAGGAGGTGATGACAGCCTCGGCGGGACGGCCGAGGAAGGAGGTGTGGGAGCCGGCGGGGGCGCCCGCTGCGGGGTCGGCGTGGAAGTCGAGGTTCCACCAGTACAGGCCGGCCATCTCCCGGTCCCGCGCGACCCGGCAGGCGGCCTCGAACCAGCGTTGCTGCACCGTGGGGTTGAGCTTCTCCCCGCCGGTCCAGACCGCCGGGTGACGATAGGCGCCGTCCTCGGCGATGATGCCGACCTCGCTCAGGACGATCCGGGGCAGCTTCCCGGTGCTCTTGCGGTCCAGCCAGCGCTGCCAGCCCTCGGCGATCTCCGCGACGGAGGCGTCGTCGCCGAGCCGGGCGAGCGGGAAGTACGCGTCGATGCTCAGATGGTCGACGGGGACGGGGACATGCCGGGAGACGTAGTCGTCCCAGTTGGCGTCGTAGGACAGCTCACCGCGGAACGACCTGCGCGCCGTGGCGATCAGCGAACGCCAGCGCGGATCGTCCTCCAGCGACGTCAGCTCCGCCCCGACGACGAAGGTGCTCACGTGATGACGGGCCGAGAGGGCGAGATACGGCGCGAGGAACGCTTCGTAGGACCGGAACCAGGCCGCCCTGTCGGCGGGGGCGAGCGAGCCGCGCCAGGCCAGCGGATCCCGGGCCACCAGACTCCGCTCATCGAGAAGCGGACGCACGGTGATGCGCAGCCCGGCCGCCGTCGCGGTGTCCAGGAGCATCCCCAGATGCCGTACGGAGGGCGTCGCGGCCGAGACACCGACCCGGCTCGCCGTCGGGCCGGCGGTCGCGAAAGGAAACGTCACCGAGACCGCGTTCATGTGCCTGCCGACCATGTAGTTCACCAGGCGCAGCGCGTTGGCACGCACGGACGAGTCCGTCTCGCCCGGGTAGGTGTACCAGAGCACCTGCGCCCCGAGCTGGGGGTCCCCACGCCGCCAGGGCCGGGCGACCCGCGCGGGCGCCGATTCCCCGCCGGCGGACGCGGAGGCGGAGGCAGAGGCCGACACCGGGGATCCGGCACCGGAGGAGACACACCCGGCCGTCAGCAGGAGAGCCAGGAGAGGCAGAAGAGGCAGGAGGACGAGGCCTTGAAGACCTCGCAGACGTGTACGCATCCCTCAGGCCGGCTTCGCGATCACGACGAACTGGTTCTCCACGCCGCGCAGACACCGCAACAGCCCCCGGAAGGAACCGACCGCCTCCCACAGCGCGAAGAACGGCATCAGGGCGACCACCGCGACCGGCTCCCACCACAGACGGCGGCCGTTGGCCGACACCGAGGCGTTGATCTTGAGGCCCTCCCAGTACATCCAGACCGCGTAGCCCATGGTCACCGCCCACAGAGGCAGGATCCACGGCGTGACCGGCGAGGTGTTGAGATCGCCGAGCAGCGCGCCGACCGCCAGGACGACACCGACGTGCTGGAAGGGGCCCAGGACCCACGTCGTCACGCTGTACATGAGCAGCGCCCGGGAACGGCGCGGCAGACCGCGGTTGAAGGCCAGCCCCACCAGACCCCACGACCAGCGCTCCCGCTGCTTGAGGAAGTCCCCCATGGTCGCCGGGGACGCGCCGTAACTGCGGCCGGAGAACCAGTCGCTGCGCCCCTTGTAACGGCTCGCGAAGACCAACGCCAGATGAGCGTCCTCGCAGATGGAGTCCGGGCCGAAGTCCCAGCCGATCGTGGCCTCGACGGACGCGCGCAGCAGCAGCAGCTCGCCGTGCAGCCCGGCCAGCGGAGTACCACCGCCGGTGAGAACGGCGAACCGGGCGATGTCGTCGGCGGGGCGGATCGCGTCGGCCAGCCACGTCAGGCGGTTGACGGCGTTCTCGCGCGGATACGTCAGCATGCCCTGGGCCAGGTGCTTGCCCTCGGGACCGGCACGGCGCTGGGCGTTGATGAAACGCGCCACCTGCTCGGCCGTGTCCGGACCGACACCGGTGTCGTCGTCCATGTGCAGCACCCACACGTCGTCGAGCGCCTCACCCTCGGCGATGCGCAACTCATGGGCGTAGTGATTGGCGCGGGCCTTGAAACGTGTGCCGTGGGGAGTCCGGTAGGCCTTCGGCACGGTGACCACACGAATCAGAGGACTGCGGGCGGCCAGCGCGTCGATACGACCGGCGGCCTCGCAGCCCTCCTCCGTCAGGACGTCGATACGCAGAGCGGGGAACCAGGCCGGCAGAAACGCGCAGTACGACAGCACCGACCGCTCCAGCGCCGGATAGGTGTCGTCACGGCCGATGGTCGGGACCAGCACGACAAGCCGGTCGTGCAGCGCCGGGGAGGCCTCCGTCCAGCCGCGCTGACGCGCGATACGACGACGGGTCAGCACGGCACCGGCGACGCCGACGAGCGAGGACACGACGGGCAGCGTCCACAGGACGGTGACCACCCAGCCCATCAGGGTCCGCTCGGAGGAGTACAGCGCGGAGGAGAAGACGTAGGCGAGGCCCGCGGTGACCAGGAACGGCAGCAGGCCCGGCTTCCAGACCGCCTGACGTTTCACCATCCGCGCAGTGCGGCGGGACCGGAAGAGGTCGACGCCGTCTGCAGAGGTGGTCATGATCACCCACTTGCGTACGTAAAGGACTGACTCATCACCAAGGGCCGTAACACCCTGGAAGTACCGGAAGTACTAAGCGGAACCATGCATGCCGATTGTAGAATTTGTGAAGATGATTCCCGTCACAGAACGGGACTCCCGAAACCGGTCCCGCACCCGCAAGCCCGATGGTCGGCGGCCCCCGACAACACCGGTAGGCTCTTCACATGTCCGAACCGACCGGTGCCGCCCGCAGGCGCGGGCCCTTCAAGGTCGGGGACCAGGTTCAGCTGACCGACCCCAAGGGCCGCCACTACACGTTCACGCTCGAAGCCGGAAAGAACTTTCACACCCACAAGGGTTCTTTCCCGCACGACGAGCTGATCGGCGCACCCGAGGGCAGCGTTGTCCGCACCACCGGAAACGTCGCCTACCTCGCGCTGCGCCCCCTGCTCCCCGACTACGTCCTGTCCATGCCCCGCGGCGCCGCCGTGGTCTACCCCAAGGACGCGGGGCAGATCCTGGCCTTCGCCGACATCTTCCCCGGCGCACGCGTCGTCGAGGCGGGGGTCGGCTCAGGCTCGCTCAGCAGCTTCCTGCTGCGAGCCATCGGCGACCAGGGCATGCTGCACTCCTACGAGCGCCGCGAGGACTTCGCCGAGATCGCCCAGCAGAACGTCGAGCGCTACTTCGGCGGCCCCCACCCCGCCTGGCAGCTCACCGTCGGCGACCTCCAGGACAACCTCAGCGACACCGAGGTCGACCGCGTCGTCCTCGACATGCTCGCCCCCTGGGAATGCCTGGAGGCCGTCTCCAAGGCACTCGTCCCCGGCGGCATCGTCTGCTGCTACGTGGCGACCACCACCCAGCTCGCCCGGACCGTCGAGTCCATCCGCGAGATCGGCTGCTTCAACGAGCCGAGCGCCTGGGAGTCGATGGTCCGCAACTGGCACATCGAGGGCCTGGCGGTCCGCCCCGACCACCGGATGATCGGCCACACCGGCTTCCTGCTCACCGCCCGCCGCCTGGCCGACGGCGTGGAGCCGCCCATGCGCCGCCGTCGCCCCTCCAAGGGCTCCTACGGCGAGGACTACACCGGCCCCAACGCCGACGGCGGCAACGGCCGCTGACCGCAGCAACACACCGACACCGTGGCCGAGTTCCCGCAGCACGCCGGGAACTCGGCCACAACGCTTTCCCGTTGACGCCACAACGGCACCGGTGCCGACACCGAACACCCCCTGACCCCGCCGTTCCCCCGCACTGTGACGTGTGGCACTATGCGGGACACCCCACCGGCACAGCTCTCCACGGGAGACACTCCGAGTGCAGCAATCCGCCGTCCCGGAACTGGCACACACGCACACCCGCCCCATCCACTGGCTTGCCACGGCCACCGCCCTGGCCGGCGTCGTCGCCCTCTCCTCGGCCCTCCAGCCGGGCTCCGCCACCGCGGCCCAGGCGGCCGGCCCCGCAGGAAGACCCGCCGCGGCCGCAGCGCCCCCCGACCCCACCGGGGTCGACTTCCCCCTCCAGTGCGGCCCGCTCCCGGTCCTCGTGCAGAACAAGGCCACCGGAGACCTCGACGGCGACGGCAGACCCGAAACGGTCGCCTCCGTACGCTGCGACGCGGGCTCCGGAACCCCGCCCAACGGTGTGTACGTCCTCACCCAGGCCGCCGACGCGGGGAAGCCGCGCATCGTCGCGACCCTCGTCGACCCCAAGGACCGCCTCACCGTCACCGACCTGACCGTCAGTGACGGCGCCGTCACGGCCACGCTCCTCGGCTACTCGTCCCTCGACGTGCCCCGGTGCTGCCCCGACATCGACGAGCGCGCCAAGTGGCAGTGGAAGAACGGCGCGTTCCTCCGCTCGACACCCGCCGGCGCACAGAGCGTGTGACGCGAGAACAACTGATCGACCGGCGATCGTGGAAGGTGTGCATCGCGCTCACCCCTGTGAGAAACCGGACAGGGGTGAGCGCGCGAATCAGCCGATGGTGGCGCGGAGTGGTCGGACCATCACTCCGCGTCCGGGCCGAAAACCTCGACCCTGTCCGAAACTCGACGTACGTGAATACAGTCGCCCGGACACTCCTTCGCCGAGTCCACCACATCCGTCAGCAACGGCAGCGGCACCGGCGTCGTCGCCCCCGGGGCCTGCAACAACTCGTCCCCGGGACTCTTCACGTACGCCAGCCCGTCGATGTCCAGCTCGAACACCTCCGGCGCGTACTGAACACAGATTCCGTCCCCGGTGCACAGGTCCTGGTCGATCCAGACCTCCAATGCCTCACCGTCGGCCACGGCCTTCTCCTGCACGGTCACATCTCCTGCCGTTTCTGTCCCGAGCAAGACAATCCGACGGCAAGTCGGCCCAGCTCTGACGGGTGTTGAACACTTCGACCCTACCTCCGGCCGCTTCCCAAGCACGTTCTGTGGGTATTCCCCTGGCGTGAGGGAGAGCGCAAGGGTGAAGATCGGACACACCTCGACAGTCTTTGTGATCTAGGGGTTTCAATCGACACCCACCCAGGTAGGGTCTGGAAGCGTCCAGCTCCCCTTGGAGGAGGTGAGGACCGTGGCAGCCCACGACGACGACATGAACCGCGGCATCCGCCCGGGACGAGGGTCCGACGACCCGTCCGGGCAGATTGCCTACCTTGAGCAGGAGATCGCCGTCCTGCGGCGCAAGCTCGCCGACTCTCCGCGACACACGAGGATTCTCGAAGAGCGGATCGTCGAACTGCAGACCAACCTGGCCGGCGTGTCCGCGCAGAACGAGCGGCTCGCCAACACACTCCGAGAGGCCCGCGACCAGATCGTGGCCCTCAAGGAAGAAGTCGACCGGCTGGCACAGCCCCCGGCAGGCTTCGGTGTCTTCCTGGTCGCCAACGAGGACGGCACGGCCGACATCTTCACCGGAGGCCGCAAACTCCGCGTGAACGTCAGCCCCAGCGTCGAGCTCGAAGAGCTCCGACGAGGCCAGGAAGTGATGCTCAACGAAGCTCTCAACGTGGTCGAGGCCATGGAATACGAGAGCGTCGGAGACATCGTCACCCTCAAGGAGATCCTCGAGGACGGCGAGCGCGCCCTGGTACAGGGGCACACCGACGAGGAACGGGTGGTACGGCTCGCCGAGCCGCTCCTGGACGTCGTCATCCGCCCCGGCGACGCCCTCCTGCTCGAACCCCGCTCCGGCTACGTCTACGAGGTCGTACCGAAGAGCGAGGTCGAGGAACTCGTCCTCGAAGAAGTACCCGACATCGGCTACGAGCAGATCGGCGGCCTGGGCAACCAGATCGAAATGATCCGCGACGCGGTCGAACTCCCGTACCTCCACCCCGACCTCTTCAAGGAGCACGAACTCAGGCCGCCCAAGGGCGTCCTGCTCTACGGGCCCCCCGGATGCGGAAAGACACTCATCGCCAAGGCCGTCGCCAACTCGCTGGCCAAAAAGGTCGCCGAAGTCACCGGCCAGGCCCAGGGCAAGAGCTTCTTCCTCAACATCAAGGGCCCCGAACTCCTCAACAAGTACGTCGGCGAGACCGAGCGACAGATCCGCCTCGTCTTCCAGCGTGCAAGGGAGAAGGCCAGCGAGGGCACCCCCGTCATCGTCTTCTTCGACGAGATGGAATCCCTCTTCCGCACCCGCGGATCCGGCGTCAGCTCGGACGTGGAGAACACCATCGTCCCCCAGCTCCTCGCCGAGATCGACGGCGTGGAAGGCCTGCAGAACGTGGTCGTGATCGGCGCCTCCAACCGCGAGGACATGATCGACCCCGCCATCCTGCGCCCCGGCCGACTCGACGTGAAGATCAAAATCGAACGTCCGGACGCCGAATCCGCCAAGGACATCTTCCAGAAGTACCTCACCGAGCGCCTCCCGCTGCACCCCGAGGACGTGGGGGAGCACGGCGGCGACAAGGTGGCCACGGTCCAGAGCATGATCCAGACGGCCGTGGAACACATGTACACGGAATCCGACGAGAACCGCTTCCTGGAAGTCACCTACGCCAACGGTGACAAGGAAGTCCTCTACTTCAAGGACTTCAACTCCGGCGCCATGATCGAGAACATCGTGGGCCGGGCCAAGAAGATGGCGATCAAGGACTTCCTCGACCACAAGCAGAAGGGCATCCGCGTCTCCCACCTCCTCCAGGCATGCGTGGACGAGTTCAAGGAGAACGAGGACCTCCCCAACACCACCAACCCCGACGACTGGGCCCGGATCTCCGGAAAGAAGGGCGAACGGATCGTCTACATCCGTACGCTCATCACCGGCAAGCAGGGCGCGGACACCGGACGCTCCATCGACACGGTGGCCAACACCGGTCAGTACCTGTAAAAAACGGGGTGGCTGCGGGTGCCCTCACCGGGTACCCGCAGCCACCTGTTTTTCAGGCCACAGCCGGAGCGAGGCAATGACGCAAATGATCTCCCCACCAGCGCAAAGGCGTTCTAGGCTCTTCCGTACCGCCGAGTCGCGCAGTGCGGGGACGGGCACCGCACACGCACCGGAGCACCAGCGGTACTTGAGCGGCGTCCCCGACCGAGGACACCGCCGGGCAAGGAGGGCCGCATGACCGTACGGCGAGTAATGGGCATCGAGACGGAGTACGGGATCTCCGTCCCCGGCCACCCCAACGCCAATGCCATGCTCACCTCGTCCCAGATCGTCAACGCCTACGCGGCGGCGATGCACCGGGCCCGCAGGGCCCGCTGGGATTTCGAGGAGGAGAACCCGCTGCGCGACGCGCGAGGCTTCGACCTCGCCCGCGAGGTCGCCGACTCCAGCCAGCTCACCGACGAGGACATCGGCCTGGCCAATGTCATCCTCACCAACGGCGCGCGGCTGTACGTCGACCACGCACACCCCGAATACAGCGCTCCCGAAGTCACCAACCCCCGCGACGCCGTCCTCTGGGACAAGGCCGGCGAACGCATCATGGCCGAAGCAGCCGAACGCGCCGCCCAGCTCCCCGGCGCCCAGCCGATCCACCTCTACAAGAACAACACCGACAACAAGGGCGCCTCCTACGGCACGCACGAGAACTACCTGATGAAGCGGGAGACCCCCTTCTCGGACATCGTGCGCCACCTCACGCCGTTCTTCGTCTCCCGCCAGGTCGTCACCGGCGCCGGCCGCGTGGGTATCGGCCAGGACGGCCACGAACACGGCTTCCAGCTCAGCCAGCGCGCCGACTACTTCGAGGTCGAGGTCGGCCTGGAGACCACCCTCAAGCGCCCGATCATCAACACCCGGGACGAGCCCCACGCGGACGCGGAGAAGTACCGCCGCCTCCACGTGATCATCGGCGACGCGAACCTCTCCGAGATCTCGACCTACCTGAAACTGGGCACCACGGCCCTGGTCCTCTCCATGATCGAGGACGGCTTCATCGCCGTCGACCTGGCCGTCGACCAGCCCGTACGCACCCTCCACCAGGTCTCCCACGACCCGACGCTCAAGCGACTGGTCAAGCTCCGCAGCGGGCGGACGCTGACCGCCGTACAACTCCAGATGGAGTACTTCGAACTCTCGCGCAAGTACGTGGAGGAGCGGTACGGGGCGGACGCCGACGACCAGACGAAGGACGTCCTGGTCCGCTGGGAAGACACCCTGAACCGCCTGGAGAACGACCCCATGAGCCTCGCCGGCGAGCTCGACTGGGTCGCCAAGCGGGAGCTCATGGAGGGCTACCGGCGCCGCGACGACCTCGACTGGGACGCCGCCCGCCTGCACCTGGTCGACCTCCAGTACGCCGACGTACGGGCCGAGAAGGGCCTCTACAACCGCCTCGTGGCCCGTGGGCGCATCAAGCGCCTGCTGGACGAGAACGAGGTCGAGCGGGCCCGCACGAAGCCTCCGGAGGACACGCGCGCCTACTTCCGCGGACGCTGCCTGGAGCAGTACGCGGACGACGTCGCGGCGGCCTCCTGGGACTCCGTGATCTTCGATCTGCCGGGCCGGGACTCGCTCCAACGCGTCCCAACCCTGGAGCCGCTTCGCGGAACGCGTAATCACGTGAAGGAGCTCCTGGACCGCTGCCGGACGGCAGAAGACCTGGTCAGGGTCCTGTCGGGCCACTGAGCGGGCCTTTGGGCCGGGGCGGCCCGGCAGGGTGGAAAGTGTGGCGTCCGGGAATCATCGAGGTGGTTCCCGGACGTTGTAGCAACAGCGGGGCCAATGTCGGACCCTGCTTGTAGGGTCTGATCAAGAACGTCGAACCGAGCGGGGTGAGGGTTATGGCGACCAAGGACACCGGCGGCGGACAGCAGAAGGCGACGCGCAGCACCGAGGAGGTCGAGGAGGCACCTGAGGCACAGGTGTCGGAGGACCTCAAGGAGCGCCAGGAGAAGCTGAGCGACGACGTGGACTCCGTCCTGGACGAGATTGACGATGTCCTCGAGGAGAATGCGGAGGACTTCGTTCGAAGTTTCGTTCAGAAGGGCGGCGAGTAGCCTTCGAATCAAAGGCTTCGGGGGCGCTCAGGTTGGCAAGCGAAGAGGGCTTGAAGCGCTGCTCGCGGTGCAAGGAATCAATGCCGCGAGCAGCCTTCGCCAGTAACAAATCGGCCCGTGACGGGCTGCAGGCCTACTGCCGGGAGTGCTGGGCGCAATATCACCAGACCCGGCAGCTGGCGAAGGGAAAAAATGTGCGGCCCCGTGTGGAGACGCCGGAGGGGCACAAGTTCTGTCGGAGCTGCGGTGAGGTCAAGCCACACAGTGAGTGGCATCGCAATGCAACAGCCTCCGACGGATTGTCGACGAGTTGCAGAACCTGCCGGGCAAGCAAGGGCCAAGCAGGGCATCTGAAGCGCCACTACGGCATGACGGTGGCCGAGCGTGACGAGATGGTCGCCTCTCAAATGGGGCTCTGCGTGATCTGCCTGAAAGCTCCTGCCATTCATGTGGATCACTGCCACGAGACGGGTAGGGTCCGTGGCGTACTGTGCTTCAACTGCAATTCGGCCATCGGCAAGTTGGGAGATGATCCCGACGCTGTTCGTCGGGCTGCCGCCTACTTGGAAGGATCCCCGTGGAAGCCAACACTCGTAGCACCGGGCGTCTACCGGCTGCCTTCCTGACGCCCGGGTCGTCGTCCTTCATGGACTTCCTGTCCGACCATCAGCCCGAGATGCTCCCGGGTAGGCGGCAGTTGCCGCCCACCCAAGGCGCGATCGAGGCGCCCCACGGCACGACCATCGTGGCCGTCACCTTCCCGGGTGGTGTCGTCCTCGCCGGTGACCGGCGGGCGACCATGGGGAACGTCATCGCGCAGCGGGACATCGAGAAGGTGTTCCCGGCGGACGAGTACTCGGCTGTCGGTATCGCCGGCACCGCCGGTCTCGCCGTGGAGATGGTGAAGCTGTTCCAGCTGGAGCTGGAGCACTTCGAGAAGGTGGAGGGTGCGCAGCTCTCGCTGGAGGGCAAGGCGAACCGGCTGTCCACCATGATTCGTTCGAACCTCGGTATGGCCATGCAGGGTCTTGCCGTGGTGCCGCTGTTCGCCGGGTTCGACGTGGACCGGGGGAAGGGGCGCATCTTCTCGTACGACGTGACGGGTGGGCGTTCCGAGGAGCACGGTTATGCCGCGACGGGGTCGGGTTCGATCTTCGCGCGTGGTGCGATGAAGAAGCTGTATCACCGTGATCTGAGTGAGGCTGACGCGACGACGCTGGTCATTCAGGCGTTGTACGACGCGGCGGACGACGATTCGGCGACCGGTGGTCCCGATGTCGCGCGCCGGATCTACCCGATTGTCACCGTGATCACCGAGGACGGTTTCCGCAGGCTGACGGACGACGAGGGTGCTGAGATCGCCCGTTCGATTCTGGAGCGGCGGCTTGAGCAGCCCGATGGCCCGCGTGCCGAGCTGCTGTAGTACCTCTCGCTGTTCAGGTGGTCCAGTGACTTCGAAAGAAAGGGACGGTTAATCCGGTGTCGACGCCGTTCTATGTCTCACCCCAGCAGGCGATGGCCGACCGGGCGGAGTACGCCCGTAAGGGCATCGCCCGTGGTCGCAGTCTGGTTGTGCTGCAGTATGCCGATGGCATCGTGTTCGTCGGCGAGAACCCGTCCCGTGCGCTGCACAAGTTCAGCGAGATCTATGACCGGATCGGCTTCGCGGCTGCCGGTAAGTACAACGAGTACGAGAACCTGCGGATCGGCGGTGTGCGGTACGCCGATATGCGCGGGTACACGTACGACCGTGCCGATGTGACGGCCCGTGGTCTGGCGAACGTGTACGCGCAGACGCTGGGCACGATCTTCTCCTCGGCGGCGGAGAAGCCGTACGAGGTGGAGTTGGTCGTCGCGGAGGTCGGTGAGACGGCCGACGGTGATCAGATCTACCGGCTGCCGCACGACGGTTCGATCGTCGATGAGCACGGTTCGGTGGCGGTCGGTGGCAACGCCGAGCAGATCAGTACGTATCTGGATCAGCGTCATCAGGACGGGATGTCCTTGGCGGAGGCGCTGAAGTTGGCGGTTCAGGCTCTGTCGCGGGATACGAACGGCACCGAGCGGGAGATTCCGGCGGAGCGGCTGGAGGTGGCGGTGCTGGACCGTACGCGTCCGCAGAAGCGGAAGTTCAAGCGGATCGTCGGTCGTCAGCTCGGGCGGTTGCTGGAGGCCGGTGGGGCGACCACGGAGGCGGAGAGCGCCGACGAGGAGTAGTCGTCCGGTGGGCGGTTGTGTTCCGCCTTTTGTTTTCTGTTTTCGCACCCCGGTCGCTTCTGGCGGCCGGGGTGTCGGCGTTGGTGGGGTTCAGGGCCGGCTGCGGGGTGGCGCTGTGGAGCCGCGTACGACGAGTTGGACGGGGATGTCGCCCTGGGTGGGGGTGCGGCCGTCGAGTACGGCGAGGAGGGCCTGCATACCGCGTTCGCCGAAGAGTTCGGCGTCGAGGCGGACGGTCGTCAGCTCGGGGTCGATGGCGGTGGCGAGGGCGAGGTCGTCGAGGCCGGTGACGGAGAGGTCGTCGGGGACGCGCAGGCCGAGGCGGCGGATGGCCTTGTAGGCGCCGGTGGCGAGTTTGTCGTCGTCGCAGACGAGAGCGGTGGGGTGGGGGCCGGGGCCGGTGAGGGCGGCTGTGGTGGCCTGCTGGGCGCCCTCGATGGAGATGGGGGCGTGGATGGTGCGTACGTGGGTGTCCGGGACGGTGGCGAGCCGTGTGGCGAGTTCGTGGGCTCGTACGGCGAAGGTCCAGGAGGGGATGTCGGCGGCGAGGTGGAGGAAGCTGCGGTGGCCGAGGCCGAGGAGGTGGTCGGCGATCTGGCGTACGCCGTCGGCGATGTCGAGGTTGACGGTGGCGGCGCCGAGGCTGCCCTGGGGGTCGCTGTCGAGCATGACGAGGGGGAGCTGGTCGCCGCGGATGGCGGTGAGGGCGTCGGCTGCCATGGAGGAGGCGAGGACGCCGTCGAGGGCGGCCTGGGCGGAGTGGAAGGGGTCTCGGGCGGGGCCGATGCCTTCGGGGGAGGGGTAGAGGACGACGCCGAAGCCGTGTTCGGCGGCGACGCGGGCGGCTCCGGTGTAGACGCCGGCGAAGAACTCGGTGGTGAGAGCGGGGACGACGAGGAGGACGGTGCGGGTGTGGCCGAGGCGCAGGTTGCGGGCTGCGAGGTTGGGGCGGTAGCCGAGTTCGCGGGCGGCGGTGCGTACGCGGTCCGCGGTGGTCTCTGAGACGCGGCCGCGCCATTTGTCGCCGAGGACGAGGGAGACGGCGGCCTGGGAGACGCCTGCGGCCCGGGCTACGTCGCGGCTGGTGGGTCGGGTGCTGCCTCGTGCCACCGTGTGCCTGCTCCTTCGTGTGGACGTGCGGACTGGGCACATGGTACGTATGACGGGCGACGTTATACGTAACACTTCCGGCGTCGCGATGGACGGGAAGGGCGGGTCATGGCGACGGGTTACCTGGAGATCCTCAGGGCACGGCATGCGGTGCGGCTGCTCGTGGGCACCCTGGTGGGCCGATTGCCGAACGCCACGGCGGCGATCGCCATCGTGCTGTTCGTCCGGGCCGAAGGCGGCACCTACAGCCTGGCCGGCGGGCTCGCCGCGGCCTACGGGGTGGCCAATGCCGTGGGACAGCCGCTGCTGGGGCGGCTGGTCGATCTGTACGGGCAGCCGCGGGTCCAGCTGTCGGCCGCGTTCGTGTCGGCGTTCGGCATGGCGGCGTTCGCGTTCGCGGGCACGGATCCGCTGCCCCTCGCGTATGCCGCCGTGGCGGTCGCCGGGTTGTTCACGCCTCCCCTGGAGGGCGGTCTGCGGGCGCTGTGGCCCTCTGTGCTCCGCGAGGAGGGCCAGGTGCACACGGCGTACGCGATAGACGCGGTGGCGCAGGAGGTCATGTTCACCCTGGGGCCCTTGCTGGTGACGTTGTGCGCGTCACTGTGGTCGGCGCAGGCCGCGTTGCTCGTGCTGAACGTGATCGGGGTCCTGGGGGCGCTCTCCGTGGTGCTGTCGCCGCCTTCGCGGGACTGGCGTTCGGCGCCGCGCGAGGCGCACTGGCTGGGGGCGCTGCGGTCGCCGGGGCTGCTGGTGATGCTGGGGGCGTTCCTGTTCGTGGGGATCGCGCTGGGGTCCATCACGGTGGCGTCGGTGTCGTACGCGGACGAGCACGGGGGTGACACGGTGTACGGCTGGCTGATGGCGGCCGTCGGGCTGGGTGCGCTGCTGGGTGGGTCGGTGTACGGGGCGCGGCAGTGGAGTGGGCCGGCGGAGCGGCGACTGACGGTGCTGGTAGGGCTGCTGGCGGTGTGTTACCTGCCCTTGACGCTGATGCCTGGTGCGGTCGCGATGACGTTGCTGATGGTGCTCGCGGGTGTGTTCCTGGCGCCGGCTCTCGCGTGTGTGTTCGTGCTGGTCGACCGGCATGCCCCGCGGGGGACGGTCACCGAGGCTTTCTCCTGGCTTGTGACGACGTTCACCGTGGGTGCTTCGCTGGGAACGGGCCTCGCGGGGCCGGTCGTGGAGTGGGGCGGAACGCTGTGGGGGTTCGTCGTGCCCGGGGCCGCGGGGGCCGTGTCGTTGCTGGTTCTGCTGGTCACCGGGCGGGTGCTGGCGGTGCCCGCCGGGGGTGCGGTGGTTGCGGTCTCATCGGAAAATGATCCAAACCGTGCTGCCGGATCCCGTTTCAGCTCGGGGGATCGGGCGTAATGTTCAGTCATGGACCGCCGCATTTTCGGGCTGGAGAACGAGTACGGCGTCACGTGTACGTTCAGGGGACAGCGGCGTCTGTCTCCCGACGAGGTGGCTCGGTACCTCTTCCGCCGTGTCGTGTCATGGGGCCGTAGCAGCAACGTCTTTCTGCGAAACGGCGCACGCCTCTATCTTGACGTGGGATCACATCCGGAATACGCGACACCGGAATGTGACAACGTGACGGAACTCGTCACCCACGACAAGGCCGGCGAGCGCATTCTCGAAGGACTCCTGGTGGACGCCGAACGACGCCTGCACGAGGAAGGAATCGCGGGCGACGTCTACCTCTTCAAGAACAACACGGACTCGGCGGGCAACTCTTACGGTTGCCACGAGAACTATCTGGTGGCCCGGCACGGGGAGTTCTCCCGGCTCGCGGACATCCTCATTCCGTTCCTCGTCACCCGCCAGCTGCTGTGCGGTGCGGGCAAGGTGCTGCAGACGCCGCGCGGTGCCGTGTACTGCGTGAGCCAGCGGGCGGAGCACATCTGGGAGGGCGTCTCCTCGGCGACCACCCGCTCCCGGCCGATCATCAACACGCGTGACGAACCGCACGCGGACGCAGAGCGCTACCGCCGGCTGCATGTCATCGTCGGCGACTCGAACATGTCCGAGACGACCATGCTCCTCAAGGTCGGTGCCACCGACCTGGTGCTGCGCATGATCGAGGCGGGCACGGTGATGCGGGACCTGACTCTGGAGAACCCGATCCGGGCGATCCGCGAGGTCAGCCATGACATCACGGGCCGCCGCAAGGTGCGGCTGGCCAGCGGCCGGGAGGCCTCGGCGCTGGATGTGCAGCGCGAGTACTACGAGAAGGCCGTGGACTTCGTCGAGCGGCGAGGTATCCGTACGGGCACGGTCGCGCAGGTGCTGGAGCTGTGGGGCCGGGTGCTCGACTCCATCGAGGCCGAGGATCTGGACCGGATCGGCACCGAGATCGACTGGGTGATGAAGTACCAGCTCATCGAGCGGTACCGGGCCAAGCACAACATGACGATGTCGCATCCGCGCGTCGCTCAGATAGACCTCGCCTATCACGACATTCACCGCAGGCGGGGTCTTTACTACCTGCTGGAGAGGAAGAACCAAGCCGCGCGGATCTGCAACGACTTGAAGATCTTCGAGGGCAAGTCGGTTCCGCCGCAGACCACTCGGGCGCGGCTGCGCGGTGACTTCATCAGGCGGGCTCAGGAACAGCGCCGTGATTTCACGGTCGACTGGGTGCATCTGAAGCTCAACGACCAGGCACAGCGCACGGTGTTGTGCAAGGACCCGTTCCGCAGTGTCGACGAGCGGGTGGAGAAGCTGATCGCCGGAATGTGACCGACTGTCGGTCGGCCGGCGCGTAATCAGTGTGGGATCCCGGTGCCCGGAGGCGTTCGTGCCTCCGGGCACCGGCGTTTTCCTCGCGCCGCCGTGGGTGTTCCCGTTCCGGGTTGTGCTGATTTCCTGAGTGGAATTGTTCGTCCTGGTGGCGCTCATTTGTGACGGGGTGTCGGCTTCGCGGCGGCCGCTGTGACCATGGCCTGTCCGACGGCGTGTCCTGTGCCGATCCGTACCGGGAGCGCGTAGGTCGTAGAGTGGCGGCCATTGTCCCCGCCCCCGATCCCAGTTGGACTGATGAACTACAACACGAAACGACGCATGGTCGCGCTGCTGGCCGTTCCCGCCCTGTTGTTCACCGCCGCCGCGTGCGGATCGGACGACAAGAAGAAGGACGAGGCGGTGGTGGGCGGCGTCGCCGAGGTCAAGGGGAAGGTTGGGGAGAAGCCCGAGATCTCTGTGCCCAAGGGCGGCAAGCCGGCCGGGAAGACCGTGGTCAAGACGGTTTCGGAGGGCAGCGGAAGTCCGATCAAGGCCTCCGACTTCGTCCGGCTGGACTGGACCGTCGAGAAGTGGGGCGGCGCTGAGGAACTCGGCGGCACCTGGGCTGCCGCGGCAGACGGCTCGACGGCCCGACGGCAGTCCGTCGAGCAGGTCGGCAAGCAGAGCCAGCAACTGCCCGCGAAGGTCCTCGATGCGGTGAAGGGCAAGAAGCCCGGCAGCCGGACCCTGGTGCAGGGCACCGCGGGTGACCTGATCGGTGAGAACCTGAACACGTCCGCCGGGCTCGCCACGACCGACGTGCTGGTCTGGGTGGTCGACGCGGTCGGCGTCGGCACCGTCGACGCCAAGGCCGAGGCCAAGGGCGAGCAGGCGGCCTCCGAGGCGGGCCTGCCCAAGGTCGAGGCCCCGTCGCAGAAGGCGGCGGTCGTCACCATCCCCAAGGGGGTCAAGGCTCCCAAGGCCCTTGAGCAGCAGGTGCTGATCAAGGGCAGCGGCAAGAAGGTCGAGGCCGGGCAGGGGCTGGTCGCGCAGTACACCGGGGTCAAGTGGGAGGACGGGAAGAAGTTCGACTCCTCCTGGGACCACGGTGGCGCCACCGCCTTCCAGATCGGCACCGGTTCGGTGGTGGCGGGCTGGGACCAGGGTCTCGTCGGCAAGAACGTGGGCGACCGGGTGCTGCTGGTGATTCCGCCCTCCCTCGGTTACGGCGCGAGCCCCGGCAGTGAGCTGGCGAAGAACACGCTGGTCTTCGTGGTGGACATCCTCGGCGCCGTCTGACCGCGCTCGTCTGTGAGACTGTTCCCGACGCAGGTCACGCAACAAGGAGAGATGAAGTGAGCATCGAGAAGCCCGAGATCGACTTCCCCGGTGGCGAGCCCCCGGCGGACCTCCAGATCAAGGACATCTGGGAGGGCGACGGCGCCGAAGCGGTGGCGGGTCAGAACGTCACCGTCCACTACGTGGGAGTTTCCTTCAGCACGGGCGAGGAGTTCGACGCCAGCTGGAACCGGGGTACCCCGTTCAAGTTCCCGCTGGGCGGGGGCCGGGTCATCAAGGGCTGGGACCTCGGTGTGCAGGGCATGAAGGTCGGTGGCCGGCGTGAGCTGACCATCCCGGCCCACCTCGCCTACGGCAACCAGAGCCCCACGCCGGCGATCAAGCCGGGCGAGACGCTGATCTTCGTGGTGGACCTGGTCGCGGTCTGACCGTCCGGTCCGATCGTCGTACGACAGTCGAATGTGATCGGGATCAGGTCGGATCGTCCTACGGCGTAGGTACGGGGTTCGACCGGACTTGATCATCCGGGGTCCATGCCTGTCCGGGCATGGGCCCTCGGCTTTTGCCGCGCCACTTCGGGGCGGTACGGTCATCCGTCGTAAGCACCATAGGGAAGGCGAAGGGCGTCGATGGCCATTGCCAAGGCAGAGCGGCTGATGAATCTGGCGCTGTGTCTGCTCGGAACGCGCAGGCCGCTGAGCAAGCGCGAGCTGCGTGACTCCATCGAGGCCTATCTCGAAGCGGGCAGCGACGACTCCTTCAATCGGATGTTCGAGCGCGACAAGGACGATCTGCGCGAGCTCGGACTGGTCATCGAAACGGTCGAGAACCTCGACGGTGAGATCGGCTACCGCGCCGGCCGCGACAGCAACCGGCTGCCGGCCATCACCCTCGACGCCGAGGAGGCCGCCGCCCTGGGCCTGGCCGCGAAGGTCTGGCAGCAGGCCCGCCTCGCCGGCGCGGCCAGTGGCGCGCTGCAGAAGCTGCGCGCGGCCGGGCTGCCCGAGGATGTCGACCCGTACGAGGCCCATGGCGCCCTGGAACCCCGTATTCCGGTGCACGAGGCGGCTTTCGAGCCGCTGATGCTGGCCTGCCGGGACCGCCGCCCGGTCGTCTTCGACTACCGCAAGGCCACCGCCGCCCGCCCGGAGCCCCGTCAGGTGGAGCCGTGGGCGCTGGAGTGCTGGCGCGGCCACTGGTATCTGGCGGGCTGGGACCGTGACCGGAGCGCCGAACGCGTGTTCAGGCTTTCGCGGATCACCGGGAAGGTCCGCAGCCGGAGCGCGAAGTTCACCGCCGAGGTGCCCGATGTCGTCACGGTCCGCGAGACCGTCGCCAGTTGGGCGGGGGAGAGCGCCGACCGTTCGGCGCTGATCCGGCTGCGGGTGGGCGCCGGCTACCCCCTTCGGGCGAAGGCGTCGGCGGTGCGGGAACTCGGCGACGGCTGGGACGAGTTGGAGATTCCGTACGGGCACGGGCTGGACGCCTGGCTGGTGGAGTTCGGACCGGACGTGGTGGTCCTGGAGCCGGCCGAGCTGCGTTCCGACGTGGTGGACCGGCTGCGCGCCGTGGCCAAGGGCTGAGGGAGAGCACAAGCAAGTGGCAGGCAAACCGGCCAGGCCCGTGAACGCCATCGACCAGACACGGCGAATGCTGTCCCTGGTGACGTATCTGCGCGAGCGGCCCGGCGCGCGCGTCGGTGACGTCGCGCGCGCGTTCGGAATCACCGAGGACGAGCTGGTCTCGGACTTGGACGTGCTGCCCATGTGCGGCACCAGCTTCCGCGGCGGTGACCTGCTCGACATCGACACCGACGGCGACCGGATCTGGTGGCACAACCCCGCGGCCCTCGGCGAGGAGGCCGCCGAACCGCTCAGACTGGCCGCCGACGAGGCGACCGCGCTGCTGGTCGCCGCCCGCGCGGTGTCCACCCTGCCCGGGCTGCGCGAGGGCGACCGGCAGGCGCTGCTGCGGGCCACCGCCAAGGTGGAGACGGCGGCGGGCGAGGCCGCCGGGGCCAGCGCGCGGCTGTCGGTGACCTTCGAGTCCGAGGGCGGGGTCTTCGCGGACGTCGACCGGGCGATCTCCGAGCGCCGCCGCCTGTGGATCCGCTACTACTCGCCCGCGCGCGACGAGCTCACCGAACGGGAGATCGACCCGATCCGCCTGGTCAGCGTCGGACACACCTACGTGGAGGCCTGGTGCCGGCGCTCCGAGGCGCGCCGCACCTTCCGCCTCGACCGGGTCGCCGAGATCAGGATCATGGACGAGGCGGCCGCCCCGCCGGAGATAGAGCTGCGGGACCTGTCGGAGGGCCTGGTGCAGCCCGCCGCCGAGGACCCCGAGGTGGTCGTCGAGGTCGGCCCCGGCGGACGCTGGGTCGCCGAGTACTACCCGCACGACAGCGCCGATGAGCTTCCCGACGGCGGGCTGCGTATCACTCTGCGCACCCCCGATCCGGCGTCGCTGCGGCGCCTGGCACTGCGGCTCGGCCGCGACGGGCGCATCGTCTCGCCGCAGGACCTCGCGGACAGCGCCCGACAGGCCGCCCAGGAGGCGCTGGCGGCGTACGACGCCCCCCGGGCCGCCCCTGGGACGCAGCTGCGGACGCCCGGGGCGCACGGAGTTCAGGACGGGCTGTACGACAGGCGGGAGCAGGGGCGTTGAGCGAGTCTCCGATGTCAGGTGTGCGGGACATGACCGTGGCCGCAGCCTTCGCCGGAATGAGAAGAGTGGCCCCCGTCGTGTTCCGCGCCGCCTGCCCGGACTGCCGCGGCAACTTCGAGCTCACCGCGAGCGCCCTGCGCCTGGCCATCGGTGCCACCAGCCGGACCACGTTCTACTCCTTCACCTGCCCCGACTGCGACGTGACCGTCCGCAAACCGGCCGGGGAGCGTGTCGTGGAACTGCTCACCGGCGGCGGGGTCAGGACACTGAGGCTGGCCGGGCCCTCGTGAGGCCCTGGGCGGCCCGCGGACGGGACCCGGGGAGGGGCTAGGCTCGGCGCCATGTTCTGGCCGATGTTCGCGATCGCTGTGGGGTTCCTGGGACTCGCCGTTCTCGGGGTGCTCGCCGTCCGGGTCTTCCTGGAGGCGCAGCGCCTGGGAAGGCAGGTCACGGACTCGGCGCGGCGCATCAGCCGCGCCGCCGAGGACCTGGAACGGGCCGCCGTGCACACGGCACGCTCTGTGGACGCGCTGTGACTGTCCGACGGCTCTCCTGTGAGTCCACGGGTTGATGTGTTTTGGGCGACTTCGCCCTGTCACCTTGTCGGTGTCGGCAGGTACGCTGCTGATCGCGGCCGGAAAACGAGGCCCGGACCGCAAACCGGGAGTACGCAAAGGGATTGCCTCAGGTTTACCCCCGAGCGTTACGATCGCTGTGAACACGACGGTCGGACGCCTGTCCGAACGATCGGACAGCATCCCCACCCAGCCGCCTCGGTGAGAAGGTAAAGACTTATGTTCGGAAGGCTCGGAGCCCCCGAGATCATTCTCATCCTCGTCGTCATCATCCTGTTGTTCGGCGCGAAGAAGCTTCCGGACATGGCGCGCTCGCTCGGCAAGTCCGCGCGCATCCTGAAGAGCGAAGCCAAGGCGATGAAGTCAGAGGGTCAGGACCCCGCCCCCGCCGCCCCGCCGCACACCGATGAGCCGGCCCCGGTGCAGCGCACCATCCAGGCCGCCCCCGGTGACGTGACGAGCGCCCGCCCGGTCACCGAGCCCACGGACACGACCAAGCGCTGACGCTGACGCAAGGCCGGATACCTCCGGCCTGCCGCACGAGATGAGGACGTGGGTTGCTCAAGTCTGCCCGCAACAAGGAGAAGGAGAGGGATCCCGAGGGGCGGATGCCCCTCGTGGAGCACCTCCGCGAGTTGCGAAACCGCCTCGTGAAGAGCCTGCTCGCGATCGTCGTCACGACCGTGATCGCGGCCTTCTTCTACAAGGACATCATCCAGTTCTTCACGGACCCGATCCTGGATGCGGTGGGGTGCAAGTACAGCTTCGCGGAGCTGGCCGAGGCCACCACTGACACGACCCAGTGCGCGCGCATCGTGCAGAACGGTCTGCTCAGCCCCTTCACGCTCGCGCTCACCGTTTCGCTGTCGTCCGGCGTCGTGCTCGCCACCCCGGTCTGGCTCTACCAGCTCTGGGGCTTCGTGGCGCCGGGCCTGCACCGGCACGAGAAGAAGTACAGCCTCGGCTTCGTGGGGGCGGGGTTCCCCCTGTTCCTGATGGGTGGCTACTTCGCCTACTGGTCACTGCCCAAGATGGCGTCCGTGATGCTGGAGTTCTCCATCATCGGCAGTGACAACCAGCTGCCTCTCGACGACCTTCTGCAGCTGATCATGCGGATGATCCTCGTCTTCGGCCTCTCCTTCGAGCTGCCGCTGCTGCTGGTGATGCTGAACTTCGGTGGCGTCCTCTCGGGCAAGAAGATGGCCGGCTGGTGGCGGGGCATGATCATGGGCATCACGGTGTTCGCCGCGATCGCCACCCCCAGCACCGACCCCATCTCCATGCTGGCGCTGGCCGGCCCCATCTGGATCATGTACTTCGGCGCGTCGGCCATCGCCCTGGCCAACGACAGACGCCGGTCCCGCCGCGACGCGGAGGGACCGGACGACGACGAGGCCTCCGACCTGGACCTCACCCCCGAGGACATCGGCGAGATCGAGACCGTCTCCGCCAGCCGGGCCGCCCTGCCCGAACAGACGGGCACGGAACGGGTCAACGGCTATGACGACGTGACCTGAGGCTCAGTCCCCACACCCCCGACATGGAAGCGGCCGGGGCGCCCACCAGGCGCCCCGGCCGCTTCCACGTTGTTGAGCTGCGTCGATCCCGGGTTTCGCAGGCATCGATCCGGATAATGATCGTCCTGTTGTCAGTGGGGGCCGGTAGTCTCGAAAGCACGATGACAGAGGACCTCTCACCGGCCGAGCGGTATGCGGCAGCACGCAAGCGCGCTGTCGAGCAGGCCACCGCACTCGCGTCCTTCCGCGAGATGTACGACTTCGGCCTCGACCCCTTCCAGATCGAGGCCTGCCAGGCGCTCGAAGCGGGGAAGGGCGTGCTGGTGGCCGCCCCCACCGGTTCGGGCAAGACGATCGTCGGCGAGTTCGCCGTCCATCTCGCCCTCCAGCAGGGCAAGAAGTGCTTCTACACGACACCCATCAAGGCCCTGTCGAACCAGAAGTACTCCGACCTGTGCCGTCGTTACGGCGCGGACAAGGTCGGCCTGCTCACCGGCGACAACAGCGTCAACTCCGATGCCCCGGTGGTCGTGATGACCACCGAGGTGCTGCGGAACATGCTGTACGCGGGCTCGCAGACCCTCCTGGGCCTCGGTTACGTGGTGATGGACGAGGTGCACTACCTCTCCGACCGCTTCCGAGGCGCCGTGTGGGAGGAAGTGATCATCCACCTCCCCGAGTCGGTCACCCTCGTCTCGCTGTCGGCGACCGTGTCCAACGCCGAGGAGTTCGGCGACTGGCTCGACACCGTGCGCGGCGACACCCAGGTGATCGTCTCCGAGCACCGGCCCGTGCCCCTGTTCCAGCACGTGCTCGCCGGACGCCGGATGTACGACCTCTTCGAGGAGGGCGAGGGCAGCAGGAAGGCCGTCAACCCCGACCTCACGAGGCTCGCGCGGATGGAGGCCCAGCGGCCGTCCTTCCAGGACCGCAAACGCGGGCGCGCCATGCGCGAGGCCGACCGTGAGCGGGAGCGCAGATCCCGCTCACGCGTGTGGACGCCGGGGCGGCCCGAAGTCATCGAACGGCTCGACTCCGAGGGCCTGTTGCCCGCCATCACCTTCATCTTCAGCCGCGCCGCCTGCGAGGCCGCCGTACAGCAGTGCCTGTACGCGGGACTTCGGCTGAACGACGACGAGGCGCGGGAGCGGGTGCGTGCCCTCGTCGAGGAGCGCACCGCCTCCATCCCCAACGAGGACCTGCACGTCCTCGGGTACTACGAGTGGCTGGAGGGCCTGGAGCGAGGCATCGCCGCCCACCACGCGGGCATGCTGCCCACGTTCAAGGAGGTCGTCGAGGAACTCTTCGTACAGGGCCTCGTGAAGGCCGTGTTCGCCACGGAGACCCTCGCGCTCGGCATCAACATGCCCGCCCGCTCGGTCGTGCTGGAGAAGCTCGTCAAGTGGAACGGCGAACAGCACGCCGACATCACCCCCGGCGAGTACACCCAGCTGACCGGCCGCGCCGGCCGCCGCGGCATCGACGTCGAGGGTCACGCCGTGGTGCTGTGGCAGCGCGGTATGAGCCCCGACCACCTGGCGGGACTGGCCGGCACGCGCACGTATCCGCTGCGCTCCAGCTTCAAACCGTCGTACAACATGGCGGTCAACCTCGTGGAGCAGTTCGGGCGGCACCGCTCGCGCGAACTGCTGGAGACCTCGTTCGCGCAGTTCCAGGCCGACAAGTCGGTCGTCGGGATCTCCCGGCAGGTGCAGCGCAACGAGGAGGGCCTGGACGGCTACAAGGAGTCGATGACCTGCCACCTGGGCGACTTCGAGGAGTACGCGGCACTGCGCCGCGACCTCAAGGACCGGGAGACCGACCTGGCCCGGCAGGGCGCCGCCCAGCGGCGCGCCGAGGCCGCCGTCGCGCTGGAGAAGCTCAAGCCCGGTGACATCATCCATGTTCCCACGGGCAAGTACGCGGGTCTCGCGCTCGTCCTCGACCCGGGGCTGCCCGCCGGCCGGTCCAACGGCCACCGCGGCTTCGAGCAGCACGACGGACCGCGCCCGCTGGTGCTCACGGCCGAACGTCAGGTGAAGCGGCTCGCGTCGATGGACTTCCCTGTGCCCGTCGAGCCGTTGGAGCGGATGCGGGTCCCCAAGTCCTTCAACCCGCGTTCGCCGCAGTCACGTCGGGACCTCGCGTCCGCGCTGCGCACCAAGGCCGGGCACATCCCGCCCGAGCGGGCCCGTAAGCAGCGGGCCCAGGCGGCCGACGACCGTGAGATCGCCCGGCTGCGCACCGCGATCCGCGCCCACGCCTGCCACGGCTGCAACGACCGTGAGGACCACGCCCGTTGGGCCGAGCGCTACTACCGGCTGCTGCGCGACACCTCGCAGCTGGAACGGCGTATCGAGGGCCGCACCAACACCATCGCCCGCACGTTCGACCGCATCGTCGCCCTGCTCACCGAGCTGGACTATCTGCGCGCCGACGAGGTGACCGAGCACGGCAAGCGGCTCGCCCGGCTCTACGGCGAGCTGGACCTGCTGACCAGTGAATGCCTGCGGGCGGGCGTGTGGGACGGGCTGTCGCCCGCCGAACTCGCCGCATGCGTCTCGGCGTTGGTGTACGAGTCCCGGGCCGCCGACGACGCCATGGCGCCGAAGGTGCCGTCCGGCAAGGCCAAGGCCGCGCTCGGCGAGATGGTCCGTATCTGGGGCCGGCTCGACGCGCTGGAGGAGGAGTTCCGGATCACCCAGAGCGAGGGCGTCGGCCAGCGCGAGCCCGACCTCGGCTTCGCCTGGGCGGCCTACGAGTGGGCCTCGGGCAAGGGCCTGGACGAGGTGCTGCGCGAGGCGGAGATGCCGGCCGGCGACTTCGTCCGGTGGTGCAAGCAGGTCATCGACGTCCTCGGCCAGATCTCGGCCGCGGCGCCTGTCTCCGGCGCGGAGGGGTCGTCGGTCGCGAAGAACGCGCGCAAGGCTGTGGAAGGGCTGCTGCGGGGGGTTGTCGCCTACTCGTCGGTGGGGTAGCCCCCGGCGGTCCGGCGGGTTGTGGTCCGGCCCGGTGGACGGATGGTGGGTGCGGGCGGTTCACCGTAGCCGCTCGACCCACCCGGTGGAACCGCAGGCCGGCTCGGCACCGTGCCCTTTGGGGCGCGTCTGCGCTGCCGGTCTCCCGTGCGTCCGGCGCTGGTTGCGCTCGGGTGCCCGAGACCGGGCGGTCAGGGACGGTCGTCCAGGTACGCGCGCCAGCCGCCGTACGTCGTGATGTCCTCGGCGCCTTCGAGGGCGGCCGGTTCGCACAGGAACCCGGATACGTGGGTGCCGTCGGCGAGTTCGACGCGGCCCAGGGCCATCGGGCGGGGGAGGGCGGCGAGGAAGCGGCCGAGGCCTTCGGCGGGGAGTAGCCACACCTCGGCCTCGATGGCCGCTCCGCCGGTTTCCCCCTCGCCGACGTGGACGAGGCCCGGCTTCGGCGGGGTCGTGGGGAGGGCGTGCAGACGGTAGACGGGGGCCGTCGTGGTCGTACGTTCCAGCCTGGCGCCCAGGGCGAGGAGCTGAGGGTTCAGTGGCTGGCCCGCGAGATGCGCGCCGACCACCGCGAGGCGGGTCTCGGGCCGGAGCAGGCGGGCGATCGTGGCGAGCCGTTCGTCGGTGAACGCCGGGCCGATCAGCATCACGCCGAAGGGGAGACCGTCGACCTTGCCCGCTGGTACGGCGACCGCGGCCTGGTCGAAGAGGTTCGTGGAGTTGGTGAAGCGGCCAAGCCGGGCGTTCGCGCCGAGCGGGTCGGCGGCGACCTCGGCGAGGGTGGGGTGACCGGGGGCCGTGGGCAGCAACAGGGCGTCTGCGTCGGCAAGTTCGGCGAGCGCGCGGGTGTGCAGGGCGGCCAGTCGCTCCTGGTCGGCGTAGAGCTGGTGGGCGGGAATGTCGCGGGCTCGGGTGATGATGCCGGCGACGGTGGGGTCGAGGGTCGCGCCGGCTTCACCTCCCTCGGCGAGCAACTTGTCGACAAAGGCACCCACGGCTGTGTAGCGCTCCGCGACGAACGCGCCCTGGTACAGCATCGCGGCGGCCTCGGTGAACGGCGTGAGGTCGAGGGTGTGGATGGAGACACCTGCCGTGCGGAGTTGGGCCACCGCGGATTCGTACGCCTGTGCCCAGCCCGGGTCGAGTTCGCCGAGTTGGGCGAGCGGCGGGACCGCCACGCGCCAGGGGCCGGGGGCGCGCTGGGGGAGGGGCGGGAGGTCGCGGTCGGACGGGGACGCCATGTACGCGAGTGCCTGCTCGGCCTCGGGGAGCGTACGGGCGAAGACGGTCACACAGTCGAGGGAGGCACAGGCGGGGACGACGCCGGTGGTGGGTACCAGGCCTCGGGTCGGCTTGAGCCCGACGATGCCGTTGAAGGCGGCGGGGACGCGGCCGGAGCCGGCGGTGTCGGTGCCGAGGGCGAAGTCGACGAGGCCCAGTGTCACGGCTGTGGCGGAGCCGGAGCTCGATCCGCCGCTGATACGGGTGGGGTCGTGGGCGTTGCGGACGGGGCCGTAGGGGGAGCGGGTGCCTACCAGGCCGGTGGCGAACTGGTCGAGGTTGGTGGTGCCGAGGAGGAGGGCACCGGCGTGTCTGAGGCGGGCGACGACCGGGGCGTCGGCCTCGGGGTGGTAGGCGTAGGCGGGGCAGCCGGCGGTGGTGGGGAGGCCCTGGACGTCGATGTTGCCCTTGGCGGCGAAGAGTTTGCCGGCGAGGGGGAGGTGGTCGCCTGCGGCGAGGCGTTCGTCGATGCGGGTGGCTTCTGCCTCGACCTCGGGCTGGGGGCGCAGGTCGATCCATACCTCGGGGCGGTCCACGGCGTCGATGCGGGCGTAGGCCGTACGGACTCGGGTGAGGATGGTCGACATCGGTGCTCCTTGGGCTGGGGTGGTGCTGTCGGCTGCGGGTGGGTGAAGGGGGTTCGCCCCCGCCGCCCCTACCCGTCCCGTTCCTGTTCAGGGGGCTGCGCTCCCAGACCCCCGCTTCGGCCCTGAAGGGGCCTCGTCCTCAAACGCCGGACGGGCTGAAGGATCCCGCCCCTTGGGGTCCCCCCTCCGGGGGAGTTTGAGGAGCGGGAGTTCGGGAGCGGAGCCCCCCGAGGATGGGACGGGTAAGGGAGGCGGGGGCGAGAATCTACGTGGGCCGTATGTCAGGCGGGCGGGGTCAGGACCATCAGGGCTGTGCCCGCCTCCACCTGGGCACCCGGTCTGGTCAGGATCTCGTGGACCACTCCTGATATCGGGGCGTGTATCCGGGACTCCATCTTCATCGCCTCCAGGGCCAGGAGCGGCTGGCCCGCTGTCACCTCGTCGCCCGGCGACACGTTCAACTGCCATACCGACGCGGCGAATTCGGCCTCGATCAGGCGCCCCCCGGCCGGCACCGTCACTTCGGGGGAGGGTGCCGGAGACACCGTGGCCGCCTCCGCCCTCGTGAACTCGCCCGCCGCCTCCCACGCGTCCCGTTCCGCCGAGAAGGCCGCGCCCTGGCGGGAGCGGAACTCCGCGATCGAGTCCGCGTTCTCCGCCAGGAAACCCTCGTACTCCGCCAGCGAGAAGACGCCCTCCTCGATGCGGGGGACGAAGCGGCCCGAAGTGATGTCGGCGCGCAGTTCGAGGAGTTCGTCGGGCTCGACGGCGTACCACTTGATGCGGTCGAAGAACCGCAGCAGCCATGGTGAGCCCGGCTCGAACGCGCCGCGCTGCTGCCAGCCCGACCACACTTGGGTCGTACGGCCGACGAACTGGTAGCCGCCCGGACCCTCCATGCCGTAGATGCAGAGGTAGGCGCCGCCGATGCCCACCGAGTTCTCCGCCGTCCAGGTGCGGGCCGGGTTGTACTTCGTCGTCACCAGGCGGTGGCGGGGGTCCAGCGGGGTGGCTACGGGTGCGCCCAAGTAGACGTCTCCCAGGCCCAGTACGAGGTACTCCGCCTCGAAGACCGTGCGGTACACGTCGTCGACCGAGGCGAGGCCGTTCACTCGGCGGATGAACTCGATGTTCCACGGGCACCAGGGCGCGTCGTCGCGGACGCCCGCCATGTAGCGGGCGATCGCCTCACGGGTCGCCGGGTCGTCCCAGGAGAGGGGGAGATGGATCGTGCGGGAGGGGACCGTGAGGCGGTCCGCGGGGGGCAGGGCGGTCGCCGTCTGCCGTATGGCGGCGAGCAGTTCGGGCTGGGGGAGCACGGCCGGGTCCGCCTGGATCTGGAGCGAGCGGATGCCCGGCGTCAGGTCTGTCACCCCGTCGAGTTGCAGCTCCGTCACCGCCTCCATCAGGGCGTGGACGCGCATCCGGAGCGCCAGGTCCAGCTGCATGGGCCCGAATTCGACCAGCAGGTTGTCGTCGCCGCTTCGCCGGTACGTGATGTCGCCGTCCCGGGCCAGCACGCCGCCGTCCACGATCGCCGCCCGCTGCACGCCTGTTGTGTCCACCGGTGCGAAGCGGACCGTGTCGCCGGGGCGCAGCTGGCCCAGCTTCCAGCGTTCCGTGCTGAGGACCGTCGCCGGGCACACGAAGCCGCCGAGCGAGGGGCCGTCCGGGCCCAGCAGGACCGGCATGTCGCCCGTGTAGTCGACGGCGCCCACGGAGTAGGGCGTGTCGTGGATGTTGGACGGGTGCAGGCCCGCCTCGCCACCGTCGGTGCGCGCCCAGCGGGGCTTGGGGCCGACCAGTCGTACGCCGGTGCGGGCCGAGTTGAAGTGGACCTTCCAGTCGGCCGCGTAGAAGTCGTGGATGTCCTCCTCGGTGAAGAACTCCGGTGCCGCGTGCGGGCCCTCGACGGCGCCGATGTGCCAGGGGGACGCGAACTCCGGACGGTCGGTCGGTGGGACCGGGGCGCCCGACGCCGTAGCCGCTCCGCCGTGCAGGACGTCCCCCGTGCGCAGCGCCCGGCCGCCGTGGCCGCCGAACCTGCCCAGCGTGAAGGTGGCCGCGCTGCCGAGGAACGGTGGCACATCCAGGCCGCCGCCCGCGAACAGCACGTACGTCCGCAGGCCCTGTTCGGTCGGAGCACCGATCTGCAGTACTCCACCCGCCGGTACCGTCACCGGCTCCCACTGGGCGACCGGTGATCCGTCCAGCGTGATCGGTGCCGGGGCCCCGGTCACGCACACCGTCGTGGGATGCGTGAACCTCAACGACGGTCCCTGGAGGGTGCATTCGAGTCCGGGGGCGCCCTCGTCGTTGCCCAGGGCACGGTTGCCGAGCCGGAACGAACGGTCGTCCATCGGGCCGCACGGCGGCACACCCACCTGCCAGTAGCCGGTGCGGCCCGGCCAGTCCTGGACCGTGGTGAGAGTCCCTCCCGAGACGACCTCGATGCGCGGAGTCGGATCGCTCACGCCGGCGAGGGTCGCCGTCGAGTGCGTCGCGGCGCGGAAGTCCCGGTTCGCCAGAGCCGCCCGCACCAGGCCGAGGTTGGTCTCGATGCCGTCGACCCGGGTGCGGGCCAGTGCCTCGTCGAGCCGGCGCAGCGCGTGCTCCCGGTCGGCGCCGTACGCGATCACCTTCGCGAGCATCGGGTCGTACGACGTGGTCACCTCGGTGCCCGTCTCCACCCAGCCGTCGACCCGCACCCCGCCCGGGAACTCCACCCGCGTCAACAGGCCCGCGCTGGGCCGGTGTTCACGAGAGGGGTCCTCGGCGTAGACACGGGCCTCGACGGCGTGACCGCGTGGGGTGCCCGGGTCCTGTACGACGTCCCGCTCACCGCGGGCCAGCCGCAGCATCCAGGCGACGAGGTCGACGCCGTAGATCTCCTCCGTGACCGGATGTTCCACCTGGAGACGGGTGTTGACCTCCAGGAAGTAGGCCTCCTCGCGGGCGGCGTCGTACACGAACTCCACCGTTCCGGCGGAGCGGTAGCCGACCGAGGCGCACAAGTCGGAGGCAGAGGATGCCAGTTGGGCTCGGACATGCGCGGGAATCCCGGGCGCCGGGGCTTCCTCCACCACCTTCTGGTTGCGGCGCTGGAGCGAGCAGTCGCGGTCGCCGAAGGTCACGACCCGGCCCTCGCCGTCGCCGAAGACCTGCACCTCGACATGGCGGGCGCGTTCGACCAGCCGCTCCAGGAAGACACCGGCCGAGGAGAAGGAGGCGGCGGCGACGCGCTGCACCCGCTCCCAGGCGTCGGCGAGTTCGGCGGCCGAGGCGCAGGCGGACATGCCGATGCCGCCGCCCCCGCCGGTCGCCTTGAGCATCACGGGATAGCCGATGGCGGCAGCCTGTTCGTACGCCTCGTCGAGCGAGGCCAGCAGTCCGGTGCCGGGTGCGAGGGGCACTCCCGCCGCCTCGGCCGCCGCCCGGGCCGTGTGCTTGGCGCCGAACAGCTCCAGCTGCCCCGGCGTCGGCCCCACGAACACGATCCCGGCGTCCTCGCAGCGCCGCGCGAAGTCCGCGTCCTCGGAAAGGAAGCCGTACCCGGGATGGATCGCCCCCGCGCCCGTCTCCTTGGCCGCTGCCAGCACCAGGTCGGCGTCGAGGTACGACTCCTTCGCGGGCGCCGGACCGAGCCGCACCGCCTGGTCGGCCAGCCGGATGTGCGGGGCGGAGCGGTCGGGGTCGGAGTACACCGCGACCGTACGCAGGCCCAACTCCCGTGCCGTACGGATGATGCGCACGGCGATCTCGCCCCGGTTGGCGACCAGCAGCGTGTCGAAGGTCATGCCGGGCCCGCCTCGGTGCCCGCCTCGGTGATGGTCATCTCCACCTCGGTCGGGTCGAAGCCGTTGCAGGGGTTGTTGATCTGGGGGCAGTTGGAGACCAGGACCAGCACATCGCACTCGGCGCGGAGCGTGAGTGAGAGTCCCGGGGCCGAGAGGCCGTCCACGATGCCGAGCGTGCCGTCCTTCTCCACCGGCACGTTCATGTACCAGTTGATGTTGGAGACCAAGTCCCTTTTGTCCAGGCCGTGTTTGGCGCCCTCGGCCAGGAAGTTGTCCACGCACGCGTGCTGCGACCAGGTGTGGTGGCCGTACCGCAGGGTGTTCGACTCCTTGGAGCAGGCGCCGCCGACCGTGTCGTGGCGGCCGACGTCGTCGGCGGCCACGGTCATCAGGGGCGTGTGCTCGTTCGACATCAGAACGCTGCCCGTGGTGAGGAAGATCCCGCCCTGCGCGTGGATCGTGTCGGGCGCGCTGTAGCGCACGGACGTGTCGTGGGCGTCGTACACGAGGAAGTCGACGGCCTGGTTGCCGTGCAGGTCGGTGATGGTCAGCGTCCCGCCGGCGCGGACGACGGACGACCAGGCGGCGCGGGCCGGAACGACGGTCGTCCGGACGATCGGTGTGGTGGTCATGCCAGCCCCCTCGCGGCAAGGAATTCGGCGGTGTTCAGGAACGCGCGGCGGCCCTCGGGCGTGGCCTCCCACAGCGGGTCGCCGGGGCGGGTCGCCTCGGCGCGCCAGGCCAGCACCTCCAGCGGGGTGCTGACGTAGTCGTCGCGCGGGTCGGCGGGGTGCGGGACGTTCGCGATCAGCACCGTGACGTCCTGCTCGGCGCGCAGCGTCACGCTGCCGCCCGGTCCGGCCGAGCCGGTGAAGTCGAGGGCGCCGTCCTCGCGTACCTCCACGCCCTGGAAGAAGGAGAGCGAGGGCGGCAGATCGCGCGGTCGGAGGCCGTTCTTGGCCGCTGCCAGCTTGAACAGTTCACGGCCGGCGGGGGAGGGCGACTGCGGGGTGCCGGCGCCGTACCGGCCGGTGTTGCGTACGAGGGTCGAGGTGCCGCACAGCGCGTCGTGGCGCCCGGAGGTGTCGGAGACCAGCGAGGCGAGGACCCGGCCCTGGTCGGACAGGAGCAACTGCCCCTCGCCGAGGTAGGCGTTCCACTGGACCTTGACCGTGTCGGCGACGTTCAGCCGCTCCCAGGGCCGGTCCGCGACGAAGAGCAGCAGATGGGCGCAGGCGTCGCCGCTCAGGTCGGTCAGGCGCAGTTCGGTGCCGCGGGCCAGTACCCGGTGCGTGTAGTTGCCGCCCGCCACCGTCTCGGCCCACACCAGATGGCCCGCCGCACAGGGCGGCGCGGGCCAGTCGGCGGCCGGGACGACGGGCATGGCCTCGGCCCGGGCGCCCTCCTGGGCGCGGGCGTGGTCGCGGGCTCCGTACGTGGTCGATGTCCCCATCGCGGGTCCTCCGGCTCCGAAGTCGTACTGCTTCTCGTACTGCTTCTGGTGCGCTTCTCGTGGTGCTTGTGTCTGTCCTGCTGCCTAATTTCTGTCGCGCGACAGAAATTAGACGGACGGCGAGACGCTGGAATTGCCCGTGCGTTGCCACCCGGTTACCGATTGCTCACGGAGATCATCGGACCGGCCGGTATGCGAGGATCGAACACATGGGAACGACGGGCGGGCCGGGCGGACGGCGGGTCGGCAGGCCGCGGGTCTCGCAGCGGCCGGACAGTGGGCTCACCCCACGGGCCGAACTGCGTTCCGCAGCGGCCGAGTTGTTCACCACCCGCGGCTATGCGGCCACCACCACCCGGATCATCGCCGAGCGGGCGGGGATGCGTCAGGCGTCCATGTACCACTACGTCTCCGGCAAGGAGGAGCTGCTCGCCGAGCTCCTGGAGTCCACCGTCACCCCCTCGTTGACGTACGCCCGTGGGCTGCTCGCCGATGACACGACCCCGGCCGAGGACCGGTTGTGGGAGCTGTGCCGCACCGACGTCGAGTTGCTCTGCGGCGGCCCGCACAACCTCGGCGGCCTCTACCTCCTCCCCGAGGTGCGCGCCGAACGCTTCGCCGGTTTCCACGCCGTGCGGGCCGAACTCAAGGACGCCTACCGGCAGCTGCTGGCGGCGACGGCCGCCGGGGGCGCGCTCGCCAAGAGTGAGCTGGATCTGCGGACGGATCTGCTCTTCGGGCTCATCGAGGGCGTCATCCTCGTGCATCGTTCCGACCCCGAGCGCCCGGTCTCGGTCTTCGCGGAAGCCACGGCGGACGCGGCGCTGCGCATCGCCGGTATCTGAGGGCCGCGGCAGCCACGAGGGCCTCCTGAGGCCCGCATTCACCCGTCACGGTGAGTGGTTCTCGTACGCCCTTGCGTCGTAACGCACTGTGTGCGATTGCATCCGCAGCGTGCAAATGGGCTGAGAGTACTCCACTTGGGAGGGGTATTTCAGAGGCTTGCCGAATATGACACGGCGTTGATCCGGTCGGACTAAGCTCGCCCGCAGCGCACCGAGTTGGGATGTATTCGTGCGCTTGTTCCCAAAAATACCGAAGATCCAGACAATCCCCAGACGTACCCCACAGCAAGCTCCCCCAACCCCAGCCGATTTGTCTCAGAGGGCATACATGGTGAGTGTTCAATCGCCTCCCGGTGGCCGTGAACTTCCCTACGCGCGCGTGCTGTTGCTACCTGCCATAGCGATGGCCGGGGCGACCGGAGCCGCCGTCGCCCTGGTGACGGGGCCGGCCCGCGCCGCCGTCGGCTGGTGCGGAGCCATCGCCACGGTCCTGGTCGTCGCGGTCGCCGCCGAAGTGGTCCGCCGCGGCCGAACCGTCCGTACCCTGCGGGCCGAGCACGCCCGTCACACTGCGTATCTGGAGCGGCGCATCGCCGCCCACGACGAGGACTTCGACCGGTTCGGCAAGGAGGTCCTGCCGTACGGGCTCCATCTGCTGCGCGTGGCCGGTTCACCCACAGGGGTGATTCGCGAACTGCGTGGGCCGGACTCTCCGTACCGCGAACTCCCCGTCCCGCAGCGCAATCTGCTGGAGCAGGTACTGGAGATCATCGACCGCGAAGAGGCAATGCGGGACGGATCGCAGCGCGCGTTCGTCAGCATCGCCCGGCGCGTTCAGGCGATCGTCCACCAACAGGCCAACGAACTCCGGGAGATGGAGGAGGACCACGGCCGCAACCCCGAGGTCTTCGACGACCTCCTGCGCATCGACCACGGCACCGCGCTGATCGGCCGCCTCGCCGACTCCATCTCCGTGCTCGGCGGCGGCCGGCCCGGACGCCAGTGGCCCCAGCCCGTCGCGCTGTACAGCGTGCTGCGCGGCGCGATGTCCCGGATCCTGGAGTACCGCCGCATCGATCTGACCTCCATCGCGAAGGTCAACGTCGACGGCAACTCCGTCGAACCGCTCATCCACGCGGCGGCCGAACTCCTCGACAACGCCACGCGCTACTCGCCGCCCCACACCAAGGTGCACGTCACCGCGACCGAGGTGCAGACCGGTATCGCCATCGAGATCGAGGACGCCGGCGTCAGCCTCAGCGAGGAGTCGCGCAAGCGCGCCGAGGGCATGATCGCCCGCGCTCAGGCCGGCTTCGACCTCAACGACCTCGGTGAGTCCCCGCGCCTCGGCCTCGCCGTCGTGGGGCGCCTGTGCGAGTCGTACAAGATGCAGATCTCGCTCAGGCAGTCCGCGTACGGCGGTGTCCGCGCCGTTCTGGTCGTGCCGTCCGACATGCTCACCAGCGACCCCGCCCCGGGCCTCGCCCACGGTATCGGCGCCACAGCCGCACCCAAGATCGAACTCGGTGCGCTGGAAGGCCCCAAGCGCCCGCCCAAGAAGCGCCGCCCCACCACGGGCCCGCGGATCCCGGCGTCGGTCTCCATGGAGGACGACGTCCCGGAGGTCACCGAGTGGACCGAGAACGGTCTTCCCCAGCGCCGCAGCCGGGTCAAGACCCCGCTCAGCGAGCGGTACGCCCGCTCCAGGGCCGCCGAGGCCGAGATGGACGCCGACCCGGAGCTCCGCAAGCTGTGGGAGCCCGAGTCGCAGAAGAAGGACAAGGAAGAGGAGCCTCTGCCGGGCCTGTGGGTCGAGGCGTTCATGGAGGGCCTCAAGGGCGACCCGGACCCCACGGCCTTCACCAGGAACCCCGACGACCCGACGACGTTCTCGGGCCACCCGGACGACGCGGTCGACTTCCCCGGGTTCCCGCCCGCCGGCTCCAGGGCCCTCGACGGCCACCCGGACGACCGGGCGGCCTTCGGCGGCCACCGGGAAGACCCGACCGCAGCCAGCGCGACCAACCAGCAGCCGGCCCACGCCGAGGCCGACGACGAGGGGGACCTCAAGTGATCTCGCAGCGAGCCAACTTCGACTGGATGCTCAAGGAGCTCGCCGACGGCGTACCCGGTATCCAGCAGATCGTGGTGCTCTCCGCCGACGGCCTGCGCATCGCGCGCTACGGCGGCGACCCCGACGCCGCCGACCGTGTCGCCGCCGCCTGTGCGGGGCTGCAGAGCCTCGCGGGCGCCGTCGCGCACGAGATCCCGGACAGCGACGGCACGATGCGCATGGTCATCATCGAGGTCACCGGCGGCTACTTCTACCTGATGGCCGCCGGCCCCAACGCCTATCTCGCGGTCCTCGCCAACGTGGTCGCCGAGCCCGGCAACATGAGCAACCACATGCGCGACCTGGTGGTCCGGATCGGTGCCCACCTCACCAGCCCGCCCCGGCGGAACGGGCAGACCGTATGACTCCTCCGCAGCGCCGACGGCGCTGCCCGATCAAGCAGGAACCTCCGCCGGAGCAGCTCCAGCAGAGCGCACCCGGTGCGGACGGCGGAACGGACCAGGAGGGCACGAAGGGCAAGGAGGGGGAGCGGAAGAACCCCGAACGGCTCTATGTGCTCACCGGCGCTACCCCGGGCGGTGAGCGCGCCTCCCTCGACCTCGTCACGTTAATCGTGGCGTGCGCCGAACCCCCGCCCGCCGCCCCGCCGGAGCAGTCGGCGCTGCTCCGCCTCTGCAAGGCACCTCTGTCAGTGGCCGAGCTCTCGGCCTACCTCAACCTGCCGTTCAGCGTGGTGACCGTCCTGCTCACCGAGCTGCTGACGGCCGAACTGGTTCAGGCGCGCGATCCGCTCATCCGCCAGTCGCTGGCCGACCGTTCCCTCCTCGAAGCGGTGATGCATGGACTTCAAAAGCTCTGACACCATCACGGGTCCACGGACCGAGGACCGGCTGCCGCACAGCACCCAGGCCGCGGTGAAGATCGTGATCGTGGGCGGGTTCGGCGTCGGCAAGACGACCATGGTCGGTTCGGTCAGCGAGATCAGGCCGCTGACCACCGAAGAGACCATGACGCAGGCCGGCATCGGCGTCGACGACAACTACGGCTCCGACTCCAAGACCGCCACCACCGTGGCCATGGACTTCGGCCGCATCAGCATCACCGACCAACTGGTGCTGTACCTGTTCGGCACCCCGGGCCAGGAACGCTTCTGGTTCCTGTGGAACGGCCTGTTCGAAGGCGCCCTCGGTGCGGTCGTCCTGATCGACACCCGGCGCCTGGAAGTGAGCTTCGACGTCATAGGGCGACTGGAGGAACGGGGCGTGCCCTTCGTCATCGCCGTCAACTCCTTCCCGGACGCGCCCCGTTACCCGATCGAGGACCTGCGCTCGGCTCTCGACCTGGCCCCGGAGATCCCCATCGTGGAGTGCGACGCACGTCGCCGGGCCTCCAGCCGGGACACGCTCATGACGCTGATGCGGTTTCTGCACTCGCTGGAACTGACGAAGGCGTCTGTCTGAGGGCGGGGACCCGCCATCCGGCGGCTCACAGCCCGGCATCTCCAAGTCCGGCCTTTTCAAAGTCCGGGAACTCGCGACCCGGCAATCCACCAACTCTTCTGACACCGGATCCACTTCAGTTTCGGAGCGATCACCGTGACACCTGATCCCCACTCCCTGACCGACACGGACGACACCGCCCTCAGTCCACCCCCCGGCTGCCCCGCCCACGGCACCGGCCCCGGCGGACTGCGCCGGCTGTACGGCCCCGAGGCGGAGGACCTGGGCGCCGTGTACGAGAAACTGCGGGCCGAGCACGGCGCGGTGGCGCCTGCGCTGCTCCATGACGATGTGCCCATCTGGGTGGTGCTCGGGCATGGCGAGAACATGCACATGGTGCGCACGCCCTCGCAGTACTGCCGGGACACGCGTCTGTGGAGCCCCCAGCAAGAGGGCGACATCAAGCCCGACCACCCGCTCATGCCCCACATTGCGTGGCAGCCGATCTGTTGCCACGCCGAGGGCGACGAGCACCTTCGACTGCGCGGTGCGGTCGTCGGCGCGATGTCCACCATCGACCACCGGGGTATTCGCCGACACATCAAACGCGCGACCCAGGACCTCGTGAACAAGTTCTGCGAGAAGGGCACGGCCGATCTGGTCGGCCAGTTTGCGGAATACCTGCCGATGGCGATGATGTGCGAGATCCTCGGCATGCCCGAGGAGTACAACGACCGGCTGGTGCAGTCCGCCCGCGACGCGCTCAAGGGCACCGAGACCGCGATCGCCAGCAACACGTACGTCATGGAGGTTCTCGGCCGGCTCACCACCCGACGCCGTGCACAGCCTCAGGAGGACTTCACCAGCCACCTGATCGGGCACCCGGCCGGGCTCACGGACGACGAGGTCCGGGAGCACCTGCGGGTGGTGCTCTACGCCGCCTACGAGGCCACCGCCAACCTCCTCGCCAACGTGCTGCGCATCGTGCTCACCAACCCGGGCTTCCGTGCCCGCCTGAACGGCGGTCAGATGACCGTGCCCGAGGCGGTTGAACAGTCCCTGTGGGACGAGCCGCCGTTCAGTACGATCTTCGCCTACTTCGCCAAGCAGGAGACCGAGCTGGGGGGACAGCGGATCCGCAAGGGCGACGGCCTCCTTTTCGGAATCGCCCCGGGCAACGTCGACCCGCGCGTCCGTCCCGACCTCAAGGCCAACATGCGGGGCAACCGGTCCCACCTCGCCTTCGGCGGTGGATCCCACGAGTGCCCGGGCCAGGACATCGGCCGTGCGATCGCCGACGTCGGCGTCGACGCGCTGCTTACGCGCCTTCCGGACGTCCAACTCGCCTGCGAGGAGGACGAACTGCACTGGCGGGAGTCCATCTCGAACCGGCACCTGGTGGAACTGCCGGTGAAGTTCGCGCCGAAGCCCCAACAGGACCCCACGGAGGGGCCCCACGCCAATCCGGTTCCCCGGCAGAGGCCGGACAACTGGCGCGTCGACAACCAGCAGGCACCGGCCACGGCTCCCGAACCCGTCACCTCGACCGACGAGCACGACACGGTGCCCGCACCGGTCGGTCGGCCAAGCCTGTTCCGGCGCCTGCTGCGCTGGTGGCGTGGCGACTGAGCCGACGGGGCACCCGGTCTACCCGGCCCACCGCTCGTACGACGACCAGGCCCGCAGCGCACGTCGACTGGCGAACCGGTGCTCGAGCCCCGTGACCGGATCGGTGAACTCCATTACCCGCGCGAGGAGTTGCAGGGGGCGTCGGAAGTCACCGGCCGCCACGGGGTCGGCCACTACGGGATAGAGAGGATCTCCCAGGAGCGGCACCCCCAACGCGCTCATGTGCACCCTTAGTTGGTGTGTCTGCCCGGTGCTCGGTGTCAACCGGTACCGGGCGAGCCCGTTCCGGTGCTCCAGCAACTCGACCCGGCTGACGGCGTTGGGCTCGCCCTCGACCTCGCGGGCCGTCAGGACCCCCCGTTCCTTCACGATCCGGCTGATCACTGTGCGTGGCAGGACCAGTGTCGGGGAGTAGGGGGCGACAGCCTCGTACTCCTTCGCCACCCGCTTGTCGCGGAACAGCGTCTGGTAGGCGCCGCGCTCCTCGGGCCGCACGGTGAACAGGACCAGTCCGGCCGTCAGCCGGTCGAGCCGGTGCGCCGCGCCGAGCGTAGGGATCCCCAGCTCCCTCCGTAGCCGGGCCAGGGCCGTCTCGGCGACGTGGCTGCCGCGGGGGGTGGTGGCCAGGAAGTGCGGCTTGTCGGCCACCACCACGTGCTCGTCGCGATACACGACATCGACCGCGAACGGCACCCGCTCCTCGTCGGGCAGTTCACGGTGGAACCACACGAACATCCCCGGCACGTACGTCGTTTCCCGCGACACCGGACACCCCGTGACGTCCACGATCCGGCCCTCGTCGAACATCTCGTCGACGACCCCGGGCCCGGCCGCGAGCCGTGTCACGAGATGGTCCCGTACGGTCGCCCAGGCGTCCCCGGCCGGCAATCGCAGCCGCACCGGATCCACCCCGTCACGCTGCGGCAGGGGAGAGGGTGGGGGTGGAGTGCGGCGTCTCATCGGATCAAGCGTACGAGGCGTCCGAGAAGTTCGAGGAGTGGTGGAGGACTCCGGCGGCGGCCCGTCTACCCGGCGACGGCACCCGGCAGGTCGCTCCACCAGGCGATCGAGGGGATCCTCAGCGGGTCCGGGGCGGAGGCGTCGTAGGCGTGGCGGGAGGGCGGGATGCGCACGACGGAACCGCCTTGGGGGACGGTGTGGCGGGGGCAGGTAGCAGCCCAGTCGAGGTGCCCGCGGATCATGGACGCCAGGTTCGCGAGATAGCCGGACAGGGCGGGGCCCGAGGTCTCGTCGACCTCGCTGCGCAATCGCAGCCAGTTCGCCAGCACCTCGTCGCGCATGGAGGCGGCCTGAGCGAGGGCTCGGACGGGTCCGGCACCTGTCGTACGGGCGAGAACGTCTGGGAGGTTGTTGACGTCCTCGCCCCCGTCGCGACGGTCCTTGGCGTAGCCGCAGATGTCGTTGTCCCAGCCCAGGATGAGGCTGGTCATCTCCGTCAGGGCCCGCACCCCGGGTCGGTCCAGGTCCGCGAGGGTCGGTTCGACGCCGTCCACGGCGGCGGCAAGGTCCGTGAGCGGCAGCACCCAAGTGGTGGCGAGACGATTCTGTACGTACATGTCCAGGTCGGGCGCCAGGTGACGGGTGTTGTTCGTGCTCTCGCGCACCTCGGCGGCGAGGGTGACACGGAAGTGCCGGACGAGCCGTGCGGCGAGAGCCGGGGAGACCGTACGCCTCAGCCTTCGACCGATGTCGTGCAGCGCCCGAACCAGCGGATCGGCAGGTTCGGCGGGCAGGCCCGGGCCGAGCGCGTCGGAGAGCACCGGGGCGTAACGGGCGAAGTCGTCGGGCAGGCCGCGCAGCCGTCCGTCGTCGTTCAGGTCGTCGATGACGAACGTCAGAGTGAGGAGAGCGGCCATGGTCTGGGCACCGGTCAGGGTGGCACGTGGAACGAAGCGTGCCGCGAGGCCGGCGATGTCCGCGCTGACGAGGCGTGCGATCTCGTTGCTGCCTGCGGCGAGTCCGTGACGGATGCTCCATTCCAACTGGAACTCGGTGATCGAAGCGCGCTGGGGGTGGATCTGGCCGGGGATCGGGCACCACAGCGAGGGTATGGGGAACGGGCTGTGCGCTTGCTCCTTCATCGGTACTCCCTTCCTGGCCGTCGGCCCGGGGGTTCGGTCGGCCGACGGCGGGCGAAGTTGCATCCGTCCGGGCCGGTCGGGGCCGGCCCGCAGCGGTTGAGCGAGGTGCTCGCGCAGTGAACGTGGTCTGTTCGGGTCCGAGGGCTCCGGCTAGGAAAGAGGGGTCGCGAGCGGCTCTCGCAGAAGGTCCAGGAGCCCGCGACAGGTCAGGGCATGCGCTTGGGACGCCACGTCGGTGAGGAACGGCCGTGGGCCGCACATGGAAGGGTCCGGCTCGATCCAGGTGCCGTCGTCCAGTTGGCTTTCGACGAGGAAGCGTGCCGCACGTTCGAGCGCGTGAACCGTGCCGGTGTGCGAGCGGGTGAGGACGGTCACGGCGAGGGCTGTCGCCGCTGGGCTCGAGCTGCCCCCGCCGGGGAAGACGGGCCAGCCGCCGTCACTGTTCTGGGTCGCCGCCAGGGCCCTGGCCTCGGAGCGGACCGCGCCGGTGTGCCAGCCCACGACAGGGCTGATCTCCGCGGCGGGGTAGCCGGGGAAGATGTACCAGTCGGCGGTCCAGCGACCTGAACAGCGGTGCTGCCGCAGGAGCCAGCGGGTCGCCCGCCGGACTTCGACCTCCTCGGGGGCGTGGGCGCGTATTCCGGCGACCATGTGCGCGATGGTGTCCTGGGCCATGGTGTCCGAGGTCGTGGTCCACGTGGTCCACAGCCCCCGGTCGTCCTGGTGGGCACGCGCGTAGTCGGCAGCCGCCGGCCATGCGCGGCGGCCCTGGTTGGTGCCGGCCAGAGCCAGCAGGGTGTTCCCCGTGGTGTCGGCGTCGCAGGCCAGACCGGCGCCGGCGATCGCTCCCGACACACTCCCCCACCCTCCTTGGGGAGATTGGACGCGGGCCAGGAAGTCCAATGCCCTGGGCCGGGCGTGAGTGTCGAAGTCGGAGTGCCCGCGCAGACAACGAACCATCAGGCCGGTGTCCCAGACGTCGAACGTGGTGAACCGCCACGTACCGTCCGCGTGCTGGTCCGCCAGGAGCCTGTCTGCGCAACGGAGCGTGGCAGGTCGCCCCGGTGTGGCCCGGGTCAGTGCCAGGCAGGCCATGGCGGTGACCAGTGGCATTGCGTGGAACGAGCCGTCCGGGGACTGTTCGGCAATCAGGGCGGCAACGAGGCCGTCGTTCACCGGCAGGCCGGCCGCATGCCTGGCGATGATCGCGGCCGACAGGATCTGGGCCCGGTGCCAACCCGTCAGCGAAGCGCCGGCGTCATGACCGAGTGCCGACGTGGCGTGGGAGAGGAGCGCGAGCGGTGGGCAGTCCGGCGCGCCCGCGGCCACGCCGAGGGTCTGGAGAAGGGTCAACCGTCGCCGGTGTGCGGCGTCGACGAGGGGTAACACGGGCAGGGAGGGAGATCGGGTGCCATCAAGGACGAGCGTGCGAAGCCAGTCGTCCGCTGCCGCTGTGAAGACGTCATGTCGTTGGGGTTCGGCCTGTCGCAGCCACGCGTACAGACGGTCCTGGTGCGGAAATCCGCGTCCTCCCTCGGTCAGGGCAAAGGCGGCGAGGGCGTTTTCCAGGATGCGGGGTCGCGCGGGGGTCGCCCAGGAGCCGTTGGGCTGCTGCGCTGCCATACAGGCTGCGGCGGCCCGGTCGAGACAGCGCTGTGTCTCGAAGGCCGACACCGGTGTTTCCGGAGAGGGACATGTGTTACGGAAGCTATGCATAACAGCTCATCTCCGCAGCGCAGACGAAAGCCATCGGGGTTCCGATCAAGGCATGTCAAGGGACAGAGTCGGGGATAACCTTCCCTCCCGCCATGCGGTGCAAAGCGCACAGTTGTGCGCCCCTGCGCGCGCGGTAGTTCCCTCCGAGCTTCGATGTGTCTCACAATGGGGTTTGTGTGACCGGTAGTTGCAAGTCCTCGTCCCAAGTGGAGGGCGCACGAATCCGCAGTGAGGGCGGAAGCGGCAAGTTGGTACCTGTGCGCAAGGAGTTCACGCCTCTGTGCGCCCTCGTGCGCTCGGCTTGCGTTTTGATGCGACAGGGCAGTTTCCTCCTGGGAACGGGGTGTTGCCCGCCGCGCGGTGGACGCACGGGATCGCGGTCACTTCCGAGGAGGTTGCCGCTGACGGACTGAGCCGTCGGCCTTGGGCCGCCGCCGGAGAAGAGCTTCCCGCCGAAGTCCACGAAGTCCCGACGTCCTTGAGGCACGGCGCGATCTGATCCGTTCGGGTGGAGGCGTATCCGCCTTTCGCAGCGGGTGCTCGGCCGGTACCGGGCGGGCGGCGCCGGTTCTCCGACCGGGCACCGCCCGCCCCTCCGCGGCGGCGCCCGTGATGACCGTGGAGGACTGATGATGCAGGCCGACTACTCCTTCGTCACCGCGCCGGGGGCAGTGCCACTGCTCGGCCACACGCTGCGGTTCCTGCGCGACCCGCTGCGATTCCTGCGTTCGCTGCCCGCCTTCGGCGACATCGTCGCGATTCGGATCGGGCCCTTCAGCGCTCTCGTGGTCTGCGCCCCCGAACTCACCCGCCGGGTCCTCGTGGACGACCGGACCTTCGACAAGGGTGGCTTCCTGTTCGATCGCAGCAGGGAGTTCCTCGGCAACGGCCTCGGGACCTGCCCGCACAAGGACCATCGCCGACAGCGGCGAATGATCCAGCCGGCCTTCCACCAGGCACGCCTGCCGGGATACGCCCGGGAGATGAGCGCACAGGCCCGCGCGGTGGTCGAGACGTGGCAGTCCGGCCGAACAGTCGACGTCCTGGCCGAGACCACGGCGATCAGCCTGCGCACCACCGCAGCCACGATATTCTCCGCCGCGCCCGCCGCACTTCGTGAGTCGCTGGCCGCAGACCTGGCAACCCTCGAAGAAGGTGTGTTCCGGCGCATGCTGTTGCCACGCCATGTCGATGCCGTCCCCACTCCGGGCAAGCGCCGCTACGACCGCGCGCAGGCCCGTTCCCGGCAGACCATCCACCGCATCATCTCCGCATACCGAGCCGACAACGCGGACCACGGCGACCTGATGTCCCTTCTGCTGGCGGCCCAGGACGACCTCGCTGCCCCCGGGGCAGTGGGAGCGCGGCTGTCCGACGACGAAGTCAGGGACCAGGTCATGTCGTTCCTCTTCGCCAGCACGGACACGATCGGCAAAGCCCTCGCCTGGGCCCTGTACCTGCTGGGGAGCCACCCCCGCACAGCGGAGCGGCTGCATGCCGAGGTCGACGCGGTGCTGACCGACGGGGTGGCCACCTTCGAGGATCTGCCCCGGCTGGAGGAGACCCGGAACATCATCACCGAGACGATGCGCCTGTACCCGCCGGGCTGGTTGTTGACCCGTACCACCACGGTCGACACCGAACTCGGCGGCCGGCACGTCCCCGCTGGCACCGACGTCGTCATCAGCCCCTACCAGATGCATCACCGCGCCGACCTGTACACCGACCCGGAGCGCTTCGACCCCGACCGGTGGGGGCCCGAGCGGGCGAAGGCCATATCCCGCAGCGCCCACCTCACCTTCGGGGCAGGCGCCCGCAAGTGCATCGGTGACTCCTACGGGATGACCGAGGCGACCCTGGCGCTGGCAACCATTGCCGCCCGATGGCGACTTGAGCCCATCCCGGGCCGAAAGGTCAAAGCGGCGCCGTACGCGCTCGCCCTCGGCCCCAAGGGGCTGTTCATGCGTACCGTCGTGAGGCAAGCGAAAGGGGTACGGAACTCCTACTGAGGAGTTTCCGCCGGAGCCCGGGCAGGTTCCAGGTCGTGGCGCACGCTTCGTTCGCGAACGACCCGGTACACCACCCCACCCCCCACCGCGACCCCCAAAAACAGCACAGTGAACCACTGGAAGTACCAGTGCCCGCCCGCCGGGTCGTACACCGCCGCCCGCGGCCAGGCCAGGTTGATGGTCATGAAGAGGCCGTAGAGGAGGGCGAGGGCGTTGACGGGGATGCCCCAGCGGCCCAGGGAGAAGAGGGGCTTGCCGGTCTCGTCGGTGCCTTCGGACGTGAAGGTTCCGCGCAGGCGCTGGATCAGGAGTGGGCCGGTCACCATCGCGTATGCCAGGTACAGCATCACGATGCAGGTGGTGCCGATGGCCAGGAACGCTTCCGGGGAGGCGAAGTTGAGGAGGAGCAGGGCCGCCGCCAGGACGCCGACGACCACGGCCGGGGCGCTCGGCATGCCCGTGCGCGGGTTGACCTTGGCGAGGCGGGCCGAGCAGGGGAGTTGGCCGTCGCGTGCCATCGAGAACAGCATCCGGCTGGCCGCCGTCTGGATCGCGAGGGTCGCCACCGCGATGGCCACCACCACGTCGACCAGCAGGGCGCGGCCCACCCCGTCGCCGAGGCTGCTCGTCAGGACGTAGCTCAGGCCCTCGACGCCGAGTCGGCCGTCGGTGAGGCTCGGTGCGGCGAGGAGGCCGGCGAGGATGATCAGGCCGCCCAGCAGGCCCGCCGAGGCGAGCGCGGTGAGGATCGTGCGGGGTGCGGTGCGCCGGGGATGGTGTGTCTCCTCGCTCATCTCGCCCGCGCTGTCGAACCCGATCATCACGTACGCCGCTGTGAACGAGCCCACCAGCAGTGCCCCGGTCAGGCCGGACTCCAGTGCCGTACCGGTGTGGAAGGTGATGCCGGGAGTGCGCTCGGAGTGGGTGAACAGGAGCACGATGATCAGGACGGCGCCGATGATCTCGGCGGTCACACCGACCCGGTTGATCAGGGACATCACGCGGTTGTCCAGGACGTTGACCAAGGTCGTCAGGGCCAGTAGGAGCACGCCGAGAATCGCCGCGTTGGCCGCGCCGCTCGCCGAGGTCGGGGCCGGGTCGTCGCCGACCAGCTGGAAGCCGGACCAGATGGCCGGCATGACGACCTGGAGTGCCAGCGCCGCCGCCGCGACCACCACGATCTGTCCGATCACCATGATCCAGCCGGCGAACCAGCCGAAGGTGAGGGTGGAGAGCCGTGACGACCACTGGTAGATCGCACCGGAGATCGGATAGCGCGCGGCCAGTTCCGCGAAGCAAGCGGCGACCAGCAACTGGCCGATCAGTACGGCCGGCCAGGCCCAGAAGAAGACGGGGCCGCCGAACGCGTACCCGAAGGCGAAGAACTGGAAGACCGTCGTCAGGACCGAGATGAAGGAGAACCCGGCGGCGAACGAGGCGTACCGGCCCAGGCTGCGGTGCAACTCCTGGCGGTAGCCGAACTCGGTCAGGGAACGGTCGTCGGACGGCTCCGGCGGATCGGGGCGGACGTCGGAGGGAGCGGTCGTGGTCACGGCGGGACCTGCCTTCGGCGCGGTATTCCTGTCGGGTGACAGAAATTAGGGATGCGCTGTTTCGCAGGGATGTCGCGGCCGTGTCGAGGCGGGACCCAAGTCCTCACGCACCGGGGGCGGCTCGCCGACCGGGCGTCTTGTCGAGGCTCGGTGGCATGGCGTCGGCGCGGAAGAGGTCCGCGTGCGTGGCTTCGTGGCCGGGGGAGGGATGGTGCGGAGATCGCCCGGACCGACATGCGCGTGCGGCCGCTCGCGACCCTCTCCAGCAGGAACATCAACTTGACGTCGGGGGAGAGGAGTTCAAAGCCGCCCGGCCGCCCCGACGGGGGGAGACCCGCTCAGTTGGGGCGGTGCGCCGTCGGTCCGGCCCCGCGCGGGGGGCCGGACAATCGGGGCCCGGACCGTCGCGGGTCCCGGGCCCCTCGAACTCGTGTGAACCTGCGGAAGCTCAGGAGGTCGTCGGTTCGGCGGCTTCCTGCTCCGCCTCCACCTGTGCGTTCCAGTCCCGCTTGGACGCCTGCCAGCCGTCCTCGTTGTGGCCGAGACGCCAGTAGCCGGAGATCGAGAGGTCTTCGCGCGGGATCTCGCGTTCCACCCGCAGTACCCGGCGCAGCTCCTTCACGAAGGCCGCCTCGCCGTGCACGAACGCGTGCACGCGGCCCGCGGGGAACTCCAGGGCGCGTACGGCCTCGACAAGGGCCTCGCCGAGGGGCCGCTCACCGCGGTGCAGCCAGCGGACCTCCACGTCGGAGTCGATCTTCTGCTCCTCCTCGGAGCCGGAGATCTCCACGAACGCGTAGGCCTTGGCGCCGTCGGGCAGGGCCTCCAGGGCGCAGGCGATCGCGGGCAGCGCGCTCTCGTCCCCGGCGAGCAGATGCCAGTCGGCGTCGGGGTCGGGGGCGTAGGCGCCGCCGGGGCCGCCGAATACCACTGTCTCGCCCGGCTGGACGCGCATCGCCCAGGGGCCGGCCAGGCCCTCGTCGCCGTGCAGGACGAAGTCGAGGGTCAGCTCGCGCAGTTCGGGGTCCCAGGCGCGCACGGTGTAGGTGCGGGACACCGGCCACTGTTCGCGCGGGAACTCCTCGCGGATGCGCTGCAGGTCGAAGGGCTGGGGGTAGGTGACCCCCGGTGCTGGGAACTGCAGCTTCACATAGTGGTCGGTGCGGGTGCCGGCCGAGAACTCGGCGAGGCCGTCGCCGCCCAGGACCACGCGCTGCATGTGTGGGGTCAGTCGCTCGGTGCGGACGACCTGCGCGGAGTGGAGCTTCGGAGCCCTGCGTTCCGGGCGCTCTGCCATGACGGCCTCCCTGTTCCCTTGCTTAGGCTTACCTAAGTTAGCATCTCCCCCTGGTGAAATCCCGCTGCCCGAGGCGATCGATTTCGCAAAGATGCCTCAAAACGAGAGCGAGGCTCTCTGAAGCGGTGATGTCGCTCTCTTCGGGTGGGGCCTTGTGCCTGGTGGTGAGGTACGAGTGCATAGTGCCTCAGGGACGGTGCGCGGGCGTATCAGTGTCCGAGTGTCGTGAGCAATCTCTCCAGTGAACCCCCAAGTCCCCAGCGGGCGGCGAGCGCATCGAGCATCGCGGGGTCGTGAGGGGTGCGCGGCACCGCCGTGTTGACGTCCGGCAGTGGCACATCGCCGGCCACCAGGACGACCTTGGGCGCCACCTCGACGTACGGCCGTGACTCGTCGAGCCGCTTGCGCTGTGACGGCGTCAGTTTCGCCTTCGGGTCGTCGACCGCAGCCATGATCCCGGCCAGGTCACCGAACTCGGCCAGCAGCTTCGCGGCCGTCTTCTCGCCGATACCGGGCACGCCCGGCAATCCGTCGCTCGGATCGCCGCGCAACAGCGCGAGATCCGCGTACCCCCTTCCGTCCACCCCATACCTCTCGCGCAGCCAGGCCTCGTCGGTCAGCTGCAGGGAGCCCACGCCCTTGAGCGGGTACAGGACACGCACCCCCCGCGCGTCGTCGACCAGTTGGTACAGGTCCCGGTCGCCGGTGACGATGTCGACGGGGCCCTCGGCGCGGCCGGTGAAGGTGCCGATCACATCGTCCGCCTCGTACCCCGCGACGCCCACGCGCGCGATCCCCACCGCGTCCAGCACCGCTTCGATGATCGGCACCTGTGGCGACAGGGTGTCCGGCACCTCCTCCTCGTCCGGTCCCACCTCGCGCTCCTCGGCGACGCGGTGGGCCTTGTACGAGGGGATCAGGTCGACCCGCCACTGCGGACGCCAGTCCGCGTCCATGCACGCGACCAGGAGGTCGGGCCGGTGGTCCTTGACCAGCCGGTCGATGAATTCGAGCAGCCCGCGCACGGCGTTCACCGGCGTGCCGTCCGGAGCCTTCACGGACTCCGGGACGCCGAAATAGGCGCGGAAATAGAGCGAGGCGGTGTCGAGGAGCATCAGTCGTCCGGTCACGCCTCGCATCATGCCGTACACCACTGACAGTCAGCCCGCGCGCCACTTTCCGACGTCCCCGAGGACCCCGCCACCAGGCATCCCGTTACGTGTGCGAAGTCCTGTGAACTGGCCCACTCCTTCGTTTGCCCACGTCGGACAGGGGCAGGTGCGGCCACGGACACACCCAGTTGTTCGCACAACCGTCGTAAGCGAAGAACGTGAACCGAAGTGACACGACGAAGTGACACGACCGAAGCACACGACCGAGGAGCACCCTTGTCATCCAGGCTTGAGGCCGAGCATCTGTACAAGGTGTTCGGCAGACGACCCGGCGACGCGGTCACCCGGCTCGAAGAGGGAGCCGACCGCGACGCACTGCGCGACGACGGCACCACCGCCGCAGTCATCGACGCGTCCTTCACCGTGGAACCCGGCGAGATCTTCGTCGTCATGGGCCTGTCCGGCTCCGGCAAGTCGACGCTCCTGCGCATGCTCAACGGCCTGCTGGAACCCACCGCCGGACACGTCCGCTTCGACGGCCAGGACATGACCGCGCTCGGCGACCGCGAACTGCGCGCGCTGCGGGCGAACAAGATCAGCATGGTCTTCCAGCACTTCGCGCTCTTCCCGCACCGGAGCGTCCGTGAGAACGCCGCATACGGCCTGTCCGTGCAGGGCGTGCCCCGCGCCGAGCGCGAGCGCCGCGCCGACGAGGCGCTCGCCCTGTGCGGTCTGGCCGGCTGGGAGAACTCGTGGCCCGACGAGCTGTCCGGCGGCATGCAGCAGCGCGTGGGCCTGGCCCGGGCGCTCGCCACCGACGCCGACCTGCTGCTCATGGACGAGTCGTTCAGCGCGCTCGACCCGCTGATCCGCCGGGACATGCAGGACCAGCTCCTGGAACTCCAGAAGACCCTCAAGAAGACCATCGTGTTCATCACCCACGACCTCAACGAGGCCATGCGCCTGGGCGACCGCATCGCCGTCATGCGTGACGGACGCATCGTCCAGACGGGCACCGCGGAGGACATCCTCGTCCGTCCCGTCGACGACTACGTCGCCTCCTTCACCAAGGACGTCGACCGCTCCCGCGTCCTCACCACGGGCGCCGTCATGGACCCGGACACACGCGGCGACGAGGCCGACTGCGACTGCCCGACCGCGACGCCCGACACGCCGTTCACCGAACTCTGCGCGCTGAGCGCCCGACTGTCCCACCCGGTCGCGGTGCTCACCGACGACGGCGAACTGGTCGGCGTCGTACGGCGGCAGCGCCTCGTCGGCTTCCTGGGAGACCGGCAGGGCGCCCCCGAGCCCTGCGACCACCCGAGTGTCCCCGCCCATGCCGAGGGGAAGGTGACCGCCCGTGCCTAGGCTCCAGCTCGGCGACTGGGTCGACGACGGCGTCAGCTGGCTCGTCGACCACATGTCCTGGCTCTTCGACGCGATCAAGACGGTCGTGGAGGGCCTGTACGACGGCATCGACGGGGTGCTCACCGCCCCCGAGCCCCTCCTCCTGGCAGGCATCCTCGCGGTGGCCGCCTGGTGGCTGCGCGGCCTGGTCGCGGGCGTGCTCGCCTTCGCCGGATTCGCGCTCGTCGACTCCATGGCCCTGTGGGACAAAGCCATGTCGACGCTCGCCCTGGTGCTCGTCGCCACCCTGATCGCCCTGGTGGTCTCGATCCCGCTGGGCATCTGGGCGGCCCGCTCCAGGACGGTCAGCGCCGTCGTCCGGCCCGTCCTGGACCTGCTCCAGACGATGCCGTCGATGGTGCTGCTGATCCCGGCGATCCTGTTCTTCGGCATGGGCGTCCCCGCGGGCGTCGTCGCCACCCTGATCTTCGCCCTCGCGCCCGGCGTACGCATGACCGAACTCGGCATCCGGCAGGTCGACGCCGAACTCGTCGAGGCCGCCGAGGCGTTCGGCACCCCGCCCCGCGACACACTGCTGCGCGTGCAGCTGCCGCTCGCGCTCCCGACGATCATGGCGGGCGTCAACCAGGTCATCATGCTCGGCCTGTCCATGGTCGTCATCGCCGGGATGGTCGGCACCGGCGGGCTCGGCGGCGCCGTCAACGAGGCCATCGGCCAGCTCGACATCGGACTCGGCTTCGAGGCGGGCCTCGGCATCGTCGTCCTCGCCATCTACCTCGACCGGATGACCGGCGCCCTCGGCACCCAGATCTCCCCGCTGGGCCGCCGCGCCGCCGCGAAGGCCCGTACCGCGGGCACCCCGAAGCTCTGGAACCACCGCCCCAGCCCGGTCGTCGCGCTGGCCGGCGTGCTCGTCCTGGCGCTCGTCGCCGGCGGTCTCGGCGTCTTCGGCTCCTCCGCGCAGACCACCCGGGCCACCGGGACGGACGTGGGCCAGGGCAAGAAGGTCACCATCGGTTACATCCCCTGGGACGAGGGCATCGCCACGACGTTCCTGTGGAAGGAGCTCCTGGAGGAGCGCGGCTTCGACGTCACGACCACCCAGTACGCGGCCGGCCCGCTGTACACGGGCCTGGCCACCGGCCAGATCGACTTCCAGACGGACTCCTGGCTGCCCGTCACCCACGCCGAGTACTGGAAGAAGTACGGCGACCGGCTGGAGGACCTGGGCAAGTGGTACGGCCCCACCTCCCTGGAGCTGACCGTCCCCTCGTACGTGAAGGGCGTCGACTCGCTCGCCGACCTCAAGGGACAGTCGTCGAAGTTCAAGGGCCGGATCGTCGGCATCGAACCGAGCGCCGGGATGATGGGCCTCCTCAAGGACAAGGTCCTGGGGGCGTACGGCCTCGACGGCGAGTACGAGGTCGTCGACGGCTCCACCCCGGCGATGCTCGCCGAACTCAAGCGCGCGTACGCCAAGAAGGAACCGATCGCCGTCACCCTCTGGTCGCCGCACTGGGCGTACAGCGACTACGACCTGAAGAAGCTCAAGGACCCGAAGGGCGCCTGGGGCAAGGGCGACGGCGTGCACACACTCGCCCGCAAGGGCTTCGCCGAGGACAACCCCGAGGTCGGCGGCTGGCTGAAGAACTTCTCCATGACGGAGAAGCAGCTCACCGGTCTGGAGGCGCGCATCCAGCAGGCGGGCAAGGGCGGGGAGCAGGACGCCGTCCGGGCCTGGCTGAAGGCGAACCCCGGGCTCGCCGAGAAATGGGCACCGGCGGGCGATTCCGGGGGGAAGAGCGGCGCGAACGGGGTATCCAACAACTGAGGGAGCCGCTCTCAGGAGGGGTGGGTCGAACCGGGAGGCACGCGCGCGTGCGGGTGTCTCGGTGCGGCCCACCCCTCGGCGCGTTCCCGGACGGACACGTTCCGCGTACGAGAGGGATCCGGCCAACCACGGAGCGCTAGGCCATCACCTGGCTCTTCCGCCCCGTCGGCGGGTCCCGCTGGTCAGGTCCGTCGCCCGTGCGCGTGGAGGGGTACCGGGAGGGGCTCGGCGGCCCCTCCACTGGCGTGAACCGTGAGGGTCCTGCCCGACGGGGGGCGACACCGATGTGACGGGCGCGTGAAACGGTTTGACGAACATGCGTAGGGTGCAAGGAAGTCATCAGGGAACGCGTCGTGCATGGTTCGGGGACGATCCGGCGAACAGCCACCGAACACGCGGCGCGATGCGCTGTGATGGGACGTGCACCACCGGGACGCGACGACGAGCCGAGGAGGGAGCCGGAGCTATGGGCGACCACAAAGAACAGCCCCTGCGGGTGGGCGCGGCCGTCCGGCGGCGGCGCCGGGCGCTGGAGCTCACCCTCGCCGTCGTGGCCGAACGCAGCGGCCTGTCGGTTCCCTTCCTGAGCCAGATCGAGAACGAGCGGGCGCGGCCCAGCCGCAGCTCCCTGGAGAAGGTCGCCGACGCCCTGCGTACCACCGCTGTCGAACTCCTCGCGGCGGCCGACCCGGCGTGCAGCGTGGACGTCGTCCGCGCGGACGCCCTGGAACCCGCCCCCGACGAGCCCCGGGTGCGCTCCCTCGTCCGCGGCCACCAGCAGCTGCACGCCATGGAGTTCACCGGCGACCACGACGCCGGCCGCGAGTTCCAGCACCGCAACGACGAGTTGATGTACGTCGCCGACGGCGCCGTCGAGATCGAGGCGGAGGGCCGCGCACACCGGCTCGGCCGCGGCGACACGCTGTACCTGACGGGCGGGGTGCGGCACCGCTGGCGGGCTACGGTGCCGGACACCCGGGTGATCGTGGTGGCGGTGGCCGAACACATCGAGGCGGTGCAGGACGGGCGGCGCTGAGTTGTCCGGTGCCTGAGTTGTCCGGTACCTGAGCGTCCCGGTGCCTGAGCCGCCAGGGTGCCGAAACGCCCTGTACGAATTCCCGCGGCTGCTCCACGACCCGGCCTTCGCCGTCAACTCGTATCCGCTGATCGGCAGTTGGAGAGCACGACCATGAGAGTGATCTCGCTGGTGCCGTCCCTGACGGAGGCGGTGGCGGTCACGGTGCCCGGCGTTCTGGTCGGGGCCACGGACTGGTGCAGTCACCCGGCGGACCTCGGCGCCGGCGTCGTACGCGTCGGCGGCACCAAGAACCCCCAGGTCGAGCGGATCGTCTCACTCGCGCCCGACCTGGTCGTCGCCAACGAGGAGGAGAACCGCGAACCGGACCTCGCCGCCCTGCGCGCGGCGGGCGTCGAGGTGCTGCTCACCGAAGTGCGGGACGTGCCGCAGGCGTTCCGCGAACTGGAGCGGGTGGTGACGGCGTGCGGCGCGGGATCGCGCCCCCGGTGGCTGGACGAGGCGGAGACGGCATGGGCGACGCCGGAGCGATGGTGGCGGACGGCCGCCGACGGCCGTACGACCGCTGTCGTGCCGATCTGGCGGCGCCCCTGGATGGTGCTCGGGCGGGACACCTTCGCGGGTGACCTCCTGGCGCGGCTGGGCGTCGACAACGCGTACGCGGGCCACAGCGAACGCTATCCGCGGGTACCGGTCGAGGAACTGCGAGTCGCCGCCCGCGGCGGGATGGTCGTGCTGCCGGACGAGCCGTACCGTTTCACGGCCGAGGACGGTCCCGAGGAGTTCGAGGGGCTGCCCTGCGCGCTCGTCAGCGGGCGCCATCTCACCTGGTACGGGCCGTCACTGGCAGAGGCGCCACGCGTACTGGGCGAGGCCCTGCGAGCAGCTCACCGCTGACCAGACCCCGGACGGTACGGGTGGCGGCGCCGGCCCAGGCGGCGACGAGCAGCGCGTACAGGGCGACGGCCAGGACGTGGAAGGCGGCGAGCCCGGTGTGCCGGCCGAGACTCTCCGCACCGGTGACACAGGTGCCCACCGGGAAGGTGAAGGCCCACCACGTCATCGTGAAGCCCATGCCCCGGCGCCGGGCGCGCAGCACCAGCGCACCGGCGAGGCCGAGCCACAGCAGGGCGAAGCCCATGACGGGCACGCCGTAGAGGACGGCGGCGGCAGCGGCGGCGGAACGCGGGACGGGTACGACGTCGGGGGCGAGGTCGGCGAAGTTGCCGACGGCGGTGGTGGACTGGCCGAGCGGGCCCAGGGCCAGGAACAGGGTGGGGGTGAGAGCGAGCGGGAGCGAGAGCGAACCCGTCGTCACGAGGCGCCCGAAGACCACCGGCAGCACCACGAGGGTCGCCAGCAGACTCAGGCCGAACATGGCCAGGCAGGCCAACAGAAGCGTCCGCTGCCCCTGACCCGGCGGGAGATGGGGGACGAGAAGCGGACCGAGTGCCGCGGACACCATGGGCGCGACGACGGGGAGCAGCCATACGGGGCTGGGCGTCCCGCGGCGTACGACCAGCAGGTACGGGACGGCGACGGCGGCGACGAGTCCGACAACCGTCCCCGCGGTGAACAGGACCGCGTCCAGGGCGAGGGCGGCCGGGAGGCCGATCCAGTCCCGGCCGACGACGAGGGCGCCGCCGCCGACGGCCGTCAGGGCCATGGCGAGGCAGCCGTAGAAGGGTGCGGTCGCCGGGTCGAGGAGGTGGGCGCGGGCCTGGTCGCGGTGGTGGGCCCAGTGCAGGGAGCGGGCGCAGAGAAGCGCGAGCAGGAGGGCGAGGGAGAGGGTCCACACGGCCGTGCAGACGGTACGCAGTCCGGGGACGCCGTCCGCGCCGGGGAGACCGGCGCCCGCGGTACCCACGATGGCGGTTCCCATCACGGGGGCGTACCAGTTGGGGCCGAGATGCCGGAGGCTGTCGGGGACGAGGGCGGGCCGGGGCCGGGGGAGCGGGTGGGTGAGGGCGGGTGCTGCGGTGGCCATGCCCTCACCGTCGCGCCGGGGACGGACGGTCACCAGGGGGTTCCGGTGAATGAGGACATAAGCTGGATCTATGGGTGATGTGGAAGGCAGGGCCGTGCAGTCGTCGGGGGTCGCGCGGCGGGTTCCGGACCTCGGGGCGATGGAGCTGCTGCTGGCCGTGGCGCGGCTGGGCAGTCTCGGGCGGGCGGCGCAGGAGCTGGGCGTCACGCAACCGGCCGCCAGCAGCCGCATCCGGTCGATGGAACGCCAACTGGGCGTCGCCCTCGTGGACCGCTCGCCGCGCGGCTCCCGGCTCACGGACGCCGGTGTGCTCGTCACCGACTGGGCTCGGCGGGTCGTGGAGGCGGCGGAGGCGTTCGACGCCGGGGCGCAGGCCCTGCGTGCGCGACGTGACTCCCGGCTGCGGGTGGCGGCCAGTATGACGATCGCCGAGTACCTCCTGCCGGGCTGGCTGCTGGCGCTGCGCGCGCTGCGGCCCGAGACGGCGGTGTCGCTGCTCGCGGGAAACTCGGCTGCGGTGGCCGAACGGGTCCTGTCGGACGAGGCCGACATCGGCTTCGTGGAGGGGACGGGCGTACCGAGCGGGCTGGACTCGGTGGTCGTCGCGAAGGACCGGCTGATCGTGGTGACGGCGCCGGGGCACCCGTGGGCGCGGCGGCGGAAGCCGGTGGGGGCGGAGGAGCTGGCGGTGACGCCGTTGATCCTCCGGGAGGAGGGATCGGGCACGCGGCAGGTGCTCGACACCGCGTTGGGCGGGTTGGCGCGTCCGCTGATCGAGCTGTCGTCGACGACCGCGGTGAAGGCGTCGGCGGTGGGTGGGGCGGGGCCCGCGGTGCTCAGTGAACTGGCGGTGGGGGAGGAGTTGGCCACGCGGCGGTTGGTGTGTGTGCCGCTGGACGGGGTGCGGCTGGATCGGGAGCTGCGGGCGGTGTGGCCGACGGGGCATCGGCCGGTGGGGCCGGCGCGGGAGTTGCTGGGGTTGACGCGGGGGTGAGGGGTGGGTGGGCGGTGAGTTCTTCGCCCCCGCCGCCCCTACCCGTCCCATCCCGTTCCTGGGGGCTGCGCCCCCAGACCCCCCTCCGGCCCTGAAGGGGCCTTGTCCTCAAACGCCGGACGGGCTGGGGGTGCGTGCCGTGTCCTCAAGTGCCGGACCGGCTGAAAGCCACCAACGCCTCCATCACCCTCACGTCCTCGCCCATCTCCGGATGCCACTGCACCCCCAGTACCCACTCGGAACCCTCTGCCTCCACCGCCTCCACCGTTCCGTCCGCCGCGTACGCCGAGGGGACCAGACCTCTTCCCAGGCGGTCCACCGCCTGGTGGTGGAACGTCGGTACGGACGTCTCCTCGGGTACCGCCTCCTCGTACCGCGAGCCCGGTACCGGCTTCACGGTGTGGTGGCCGAAGACGCCAGGTGTCTCCGCGTGGCCGTCGATGTGCTGGATCAGCGTGCCGCCCAGGGCGACGTTCAGCAGCTGCATGCCCCGGCAGATGCCCAGCAACGGGGTGCCGGTCGCCAGCGCCGCCTCGATCAGGGCCAGTTCCCACGCGTCCCGCTCCTCGGCGGGCGGGCCCGTACGCGGGTCGCGTTCCTCGCCGTACCGGGCGGGATCGACATCGGGACCGCCCGCGATCACGACACCGTCGAGCCGGGCGACCGTCGCGGCGGCGTGGGCCGGGTCGTCCGGCGGGAGCATCGCGGCGATGCCCCCGGCCCGCTGCACGAGCCGCGGATACCCGGCCGGCAGCAGCGCCGCGGGCAGCTCCCACGCACCCCAGCGCGTCCTGGAGTCCAGGTATGTGCTGACGCCGATGAGCGGTCGTCGTCCGGTCGTGGTCACGAGGGTCTCCCTGGCATCCAGCGGGCAATCGGTGCGGCTTTCAATGGCGTACAGCCATACCTTTGCCGACCTTCGTTCCGGGTGGCAACCCATGTCCCACCCGGGTCACGCCAGGAACCCCCGCAACAGCGCCGCCGTCCCCGAGCAGTGCTCCCGCATCATCTCCCGCGCCCCGTCAGCGTCCCCGTCGAGCACCGCGTCCACCAGCGCCGCGTGCTGCCGCTGCGAGTGCTCCAGATTGCGTACCAACAGCGGGATGCAGTCCAGCAGGTCGTTCACCGTCGCCCGTACCGCCGCGTACTGCGAGGTCAGCGTCGGTGAGCCGCACAGCTCGGACAGCGTGAGGTGGAGGAGGGTGTCCAGGCGGCGGTAGTCCGGCAGCGGCGCGTCCTGGGTGCGCGCCAGCGCCTCCCGCAGCCGGGCCGTCTGCTCGGGAGACAGCCCGTGCTGCGCGCACAGGCCCGCCGCACCCACCTCCAGCACCTCCCGGAAGCGAAGAACGTCCTCGATGTCGACCGCGCTGATCCGGCGCCGCAACTCGACCTCGCCGCCCGCGCCGTCCCGGGGGAGTACGAACGTGCCGCCGTACCGGCCGCGCCGCGACTCCACGAGCCCCTGGTCCTGGAGCACCTTCAGCACCTCGCGCAGTGTCACCCGGCTGATCCCGAGCCGCTCCGCGAGTTCGCGCTCCGCCGGGAGCCGCTCACCGCCCGGTACCAGGCCCAGTCGTACGACCTGGAGGATCTGTTCCAGCGCCTCCTCGAACCCGTTGCCCGCCCGCACGGGCCGCAGTACCGGCGTCAACCGGTCCTCCAAGCCGCCCTCCGCGTCCAGCGACATCTCGCTGTGCCCCCTTCCCAAGCAATGGTTCTCCGCAATACCTTATGGCTTCCGGCCCGGCCGAAAAAGCGCGCAGAAGCCGAAGGAGCTTTCCCGTGGCAGACCGCACACCCCCGTTGAGCGTCGAGGAGCTGCACGCCCTCGTCGCGAGCGGAGAGATCGACACTGTCGTCCTGGCCTTTCCCGACATGCAAGGGCGACTTCAGGGCAAGCGGTTCGCCGCCCGCTTCTTCCTCGACGACGTCCTGGAGCACGGCACCGAAGGCTGCAACTACCTCCTCGCCGTCGACACCGAGATGAACACCGTCGACGGCTACGAGATGTCCTCATGGGAGCGGGGATACGGCGACTTCGCCATGCACCCGGACCTGTCCACGCTCCGCCGCCTGCCCTGGAACGCCGGTACGGCGTTCCTCGTCGCCGACCTCGCCTGGAACGACGGCTCCCCGGTCGTCGCCGCACCCCGCCAGGTCCTCCGCCGTCAGCTGGACCGGCTCGCCGAGCACGGGTTCACCGCGAAGGTCGGCACGGAGCTCGAGTTCATCGTCTTCAAGGACACCTACGAGCAGGCCTGGGACGCCAACTACCGCGGGCTGACCCCGGCCAACCAGTACAACATCGACTACTCGGTCCTCGGCACCGGCCGCATCGAGCCGTTGCTGCGCCGCATCCGGAACGAGATGACGGCCGCCGGGCTGATCGTCGAGTCCGCCAAGGGCGAGTGCAATCCGGGACAGCACGAGATCGCCTTCAAGTACGACGACGCCGTCGTCACCTGCGACCAGCACGCGGTCTACAAGACCGGGGCCAAGGAGATCGCCAGCCAGGAGGGCGTCTCGCTCACCTTCATGGCCAAGTACAACGAGCGCGAGGGCAACTCCTGCCACATCCACCTCTCGCTCGCCGACGCCGACGGCACGAACGTCATGGCCGGTACGGCGGCCGACCCGGGCGGTATGTCCGAGGTGATGCGGTACTTCCTCGCCGGGCAGCTCGCCGCGCTCCGGGACTTCTCGCTCCTCTACGCGCCCAACATCAACTCGTACAAGAGGTTCCAGCCCGGCTCGTTCGCGCCGACCGCCGTCGCCTGGGGCTACGACAACCGCACCTGCGCGCTGCGGATCGTCGGCCACGGCCGGTCCATGCGGTTCGAGAACCGGCTGCCCGGTGGTGACGTCAACCCGTACCTCGCCGTCGCCGGGCTGGTCGCCGCCGGCCTCTACGGCATCGAGCAGAAGCTGGAGCTGCCCGAGGCGTGCACCGGCAACGCGTACGCCGGTGAGTACGCACACGTCCCCACCACCCTGCGCGAGGCCGCCGAACTGTGGGAGAAAAGCCCCATCGCCAAGGCCGCCTTCGGCGACGAGGTGGTGGCCCACTACCGCAACATGGCCCGCGTCGAACTCGACGCCTTCGACGCCGCGGTGACCGACTGGGAGCTTCGCCGCTCCTTCGAACGTCTCTGAAATGTCTGTGAGAGGTCCATTCTTGTCGTACGAACATGAGCGCGAGCTCGCGGTACTCAACCCCGCCACCGAGGAGGTCGTCGCCACCGTCCCCGCCGCCACCCGGGAGGACGTCGACGCGGCCGTCGTACGGGCCACGCACGCCCAGGCCCGCTGGGCCGCCCTCGCGCCCGCCGACCGCGCCCGGCTGCTCCGCCGCTTCGCGGCCACCGTCGATCAACACCTCGAAGAACTGGCCCAGTTGGAGGTGCGGGAGGCCGGGCATGTCATCGGCAACGCGCGCTGGGAGGCCGGCAACGTCCGCGACCTGCTCGACTACGCGGCGGGCGGTGTCGAACGGCTGACCGGACGGCAGATCCCGGTCGCCGGCGGCCTCGACATCACCATCCTCGAACCGCTCGGCGTCGTCGGCGTCATCGCGCCCTGGAACTTCCCCATGCCGATCGCGGCCTGGGGCACGGCTCCCGCGCTCGCCGCGGGCAACGCGGTGATCCTCAAGCCCGCCGAGACCACCCCGCTGACCGCCCTCCGCCTGGCCGAACTCGCCCTGGAGGCAGGCCTGCCCGAGGGTCTCTTCCAGGTGCTGCCGGGCCACGGTCCCGTCGCGGGCGCCGCGCTCGTCGAACACCCGGGCATCGCGAAGATCGTCTTCACCGGCTCGACGGGCGTGGGCAAACAAGTACTGGCGACGGGGTCGGCACTCCTCAAGCGCGTCACCCTCGAACTCGGCGGCAAGAGCCCCAACATCGTCTTCGCCGACTCCGACATCGAGGCCGCCGCAGCCGCAGCGCCCATGTCGTTCCTCGACAACTCCGGCCAGGACTGCTGTGCCCGCACCCGCATCCTCGTCCAGCGCTCCGTGTACGACCGCTTCCTCGGCCTCCTCGCGCCCGCCGTCGAGTCCGTCCTCGTCGGCGACCCGGCGGACGAGAAGACCCAGATGGGCCCGCTGATCTCCAGGGCCCAGCTGGACCGCGTACGCGCGTACGTCACCGACGACCTGGCCGGTATCCGGGGCGAGGCGCCCACGGGCCCGGGCTTCTGGTTCCCGCCCACCGTCCTCACCGACGTCGACCCGCACGCGCGCGTGGCCGTCGAGGAGGTCTTCGGCCCGGTCGCCGTCGTCATCCCGTTCGACGACGAGGCGGACGCCGTGGCACTCGCCAACGGCACCGACTACGGCCTCTCCGGCTCCATCTGGACCCGGGACGTCGGCCGCGCCCTGCGCGTGTCGCAGGCCGTCCGGGCAGGCAACCTGTCCGTCAACTCGCACTCCAGCGTGCGCTATTCGACCCCCTTCGGCGGCTTCAAGCAGTCCGGGATCGGCCGTGAGCTCGGCCCGGACGCCCTCACCGCCTTCACCGAGACGAAGAACGTCTTCATCAGCACGGAAGGCCCCGCACAGTGACCGAATCGACCGAAGCCATCGTCTGCCGACGCCTCGTCGGCCGTACCGCCGTCATCACCGGTGCCGGCAGCGGCATCGGCCTCGCCACCGCGCGCAGGCTAGCCTCCGAGGGCGCCCACGTCGTCTGCGGCGACGTCGACGAGACGCGCGGCAAGGCCGCCGCCGACGAGGTGGGCGGGATCTTCGTCAAGGTCGACGTCACCGACCCCGAGCAGGTCGAGGCGCTCTTCAAGACGGCGTACGACACCTACGGCAGCGTCGACATCGCGTTCAACAACGCCGGAATCTCGCCGCCCGACGACGACTCCATCCTGGACACCGGCCTGGAGGCCTGGAAGCGCGTCCAGGAGGTCAACCTGACCTCCGTCTTCCTGTGCTGCAAGGCCGCGATCCCGTACATGCGGCGCCAGGGCAAGGGCTCGATCATCAACACCGCCTCGTTCGTGGCGAGGATGGGCGCGGCAACCTCCCAGATCTCGTACACCGCTTCCAAGGGCGGCGTCCTGGCGATGACCCGTGAGCTGGGCGTGCAGTTCGCCCGGGAGGGCATCCGCGTCAACGCCCTGTGCCCGGGACCGGTCAACACCCCGCTCCTCCAGGAACTGTTCGCCAAGGACCCCGAGCGCGCCGCCCGCCGGCTCGTCCACATCCCCGTCGGACGGTTCGCCAAGGCCGACGAGATCGCCGCCGCCGTCGCCTTCCTGGCCAGCGACGACTCCTCGTTCGTCAACGCCACCGACTTCCTGGTCGACGGTGGCATCGCGGGCGCGTACGTCACACCCGTGTAGGCAACAGCCGTACGCCTTCCGGGCGTTGGAAGACGTCGGAACACCTGGACCGAGCACCGGCGCGGACCCGAGGAGCCTCCGCCCCGCCGCACCCCGGCGGGGCGGAGGCCGCCCCTGGACACCCCGTGCGCCGGCTGGCCGGGCAGCGGCGCGAGCCGTCATGAAGGAGGCCTGCCGGACACGGTTGCCGCAGCGCAGGGGGACGATCCGGGCAGAAGCCCCGGTGCCGCGGACTGGTTCCCGTTCGGTGGCTGTCAACCCGTAGAGTGACGCTTCACGCAGGGGAAGCCACCGCGCGCGGAGGTACGCGCCCGGATGGCCGCCCGCCCGCGCGGGTATGCGTGCCCGGGACGGCCGCGTCCCGCGCCGCACGGACTCCGCGGCCCTGCGCCGGTACGAGGAAACGGGGGGTGCATGAGCACGGAAGCGCGGCGCACCTCCATTCCCCCGCGCCCGGCCACCCCTCCACCGACCGAACCGCCGGCCTCGGACGGTACGGGCGGCACCGCCGAGGACGCTCCGGGTGCGCCAGGAGCAGGCAGGAACGGCGTGGAGAGCGACCGCCGGGAGTCCGGCCCGACCGGCGACGCGGCGAGCAGGTCCGGGCGTACGCCCAGTACACCTGGCACGACCGGCGGCCCCGTGACATCCGGCTCAACGCCTCCCGGCGCACCGGCCGCCCCTTCGCCGACGTCGAACACCGCGACGGACGCTGCCCCACCCCGGTTCCCGCACCTGCGCGCTTCCTCCCGGGAGGCCACCGACCCCATAGCCCCGCCCCCGCCGCCCTCCACGGCCCGGCTCACCGACGCGCCCCCGGCCGGCCGCACCTCGGCGGCCCCGCGCCCCCGGCCCGACCTGCCGCCGCGCCCGACGCACCAGCCGCCCGTCGCGCCCTGGCGCCCGGCCGCCCTCGCCGACACCGAGCCGGAGACCACCAGGCGCCTCCGCAAGGCCCCGCCGCGGCCGGACAACCCGCCACGCACCGGCGAGACGCCCTCCGGCCCGAACGGCAGACCGACCCCCGCCCACCAGACGCGCCCCACCGGCATGCCCCCTGCCGCCCCGAAGGCCGCACCGCCCACCCCGGACCAACCCCTCGCACCCCCCGGCCGCCCGTACCGCCTGGGCTCGCCCCAGCCGCCGAGCAGCCGTCCGGGCGCAGCCGGCACACCGTCGGCGCCTGCCGGTTCTTCGCCGTCGGCGAGTGCTCCGCCTGCTTCTGCCGGGCGCCCGTATCGCGGGGACGCGTCCCAGGCGTCGAGCGGCCGTCCGGGTACCGCCGGTACGCCGTCGTCGCCTGCCGGTTCTTCGCCTTCGGCGAGTGCCCCGTCCGCTCCCGGCGGGCGCCCGTATCGCGCGGACACGTCCCAGGCGTCGAGCGGCCGCTCGGGCGTCGCCGGGACGCCGTCGGCACCCGCCGATCCTTCGCGTCCCGCCGACACCCCCGCCGGCCGCCCGTACCCGCCCAACCCGCCAGAGAGTCGCTCGCCCAAGGCACCGGGCAGCCGTCCGGGCACCGCCGACATGCCTCCGGCGCCCGTCGAACGGCCGCGTTCCGTGAGCGCTCCGTCCGCTCCCCTCGGCCGCCCGTATCGCGCGGACGTGTCCCAGGCGCCGAAAGGCCGCTCGGGCGCCACCGAGACGCCCCCGGCGCCCGCAGGTCCTTCGCGTCCCGCGAACACCCCCGCCGGCCGCCCCTACCTGCCCAACCAGCCGGTGACCGACTCGCCCGAGGCATCGGGCGCCGCCGGGATGCCCCCGGCGCCCGTCGATCCTCCGCGCCCCGTGAAGGCGCCCTCCGCGCCCGGGATGCCCGACCCCGCCCTCTCCTGGAGCGCCTCCTACGGCGAGGCCGGTGCCGTCGGTTCCGGGCGGCCCGTCGTCTCGCTCGCGCAACCCGACGTGTACGGCGCCGGAGCGAGGTCCCGCCCCTTCAGTTTCAGTGGGCGGGCGCTGCTGGCCGTCGCCTGCGCCGTGCTCGGGCTCGGGCTCATCGGCGGTGCGCTGACCGGGAGTTGGCTGACCGGGGACGAATCCGGGGACGCCGGTGCGCGCACCTCGTTCACCGCCGCCGGGACGCTCTGGCACAGCGTCCCCGTGGACCGGCTCTTCCCGCCCACCATCGAGGGCGACGGAGCCGGCCCCGGCGGCGCCGACCGGACCTGGACCCGGATCGCCGTCGCCCCGGACAGCGGCTGCGCCGACGCCTTCGACCCGCTGCTGCGCAAGGCCCTCGCGCCCGTCGGCTGCCAGCGCCTCCTGCGCGCCACCTACACCGACGAGACACAGAGTTACGTCACCACCGTCGGACTGCTCTTCACCAAGGCCGACGTCACCGCGATGCGCGCCCTGCGCACCCGCTTCAGCACCGAGAACCTCGACCGCCGCACGGACCTGATGCCCCGCCCCTACGCAGCGAAGAACACCGTCGCCGACGACTTCACCGACGCCCAGCGGGCCTCCTGGACCATCTCCGTCCTCACCGACGCCCCCGTCGTCGCCTACGCCGTCTCCGGCTGGGCCGACGGCCGTAGCGTCGACGCCCCGCAGCCCGCCGAGGAGGCCATGGAGTCCGGCTCCACCACGGCCCTCGCCCAGGCGGGCCTCGGCCACGAGGCGCAGGGACTGGCCGACCGCGTGGAACGGGCCTTCCGAAAGACCGTCAGCTCGGCCGCGAAGCTGCCGTCATGACCCGCACCCGCACAGCCCGAAGCGGGCTCCTCGTCCTGCTCCTCGCCGGTTCCCTCACCCTCCTGCCCGCCACCAGCGCGTACGCCGACAGCATCCGCGCCCAGCAGTGGGCCCTGGACGCCATGCACACCCAGGAGGCCTGGCGGACGACCAAGGGCAGGGGCATCACGGTCGCCGTGCTCGACACCGGCGTCGAGGCCGACCACCCCGATCTCGTCGGCAACGTCCTCGAAGGCAAGGACATGGTCGGCTTCGGAGCGAGCCGGGGCGACGCCTCCTGGGCGAAGCACGGCACCGCGATGGCCGGCATCATCGCCGGTCACGGCCACGGCTACGACAACGAGGACGGCGTCCTGGGCATTGCCCCCGAGGCCAAGATCCTGCCCGTCCGCGTGATCCTCGAAGACGGCGACTCGGCCCGCAGCAAGGCCCGCAACACCCGCGGCAACGCCCTCGCCGAAGGCATCCGCTGGGCGGCCGACCAGGGCGCCGACGTCATCAACCTCTCCCTCGGCGACGACTCCAAGTCCGCCCATCCCGAGCCCGCCGAGGACGAGGCCGTCCAGTACGCGCTGAGGAAGGGCGCCGTCGTCGTCGCCTCGGCCGGCAACGGCGGCGAGAAGGGCGACCACATCTCCTACCCGGCCGCCTATCCGGGCGTCATCGCCGCGACGGCGGTCGACAAGTACGGCACCCGCGCCTCCTTCTCCACCCGCCGCTGGTACGCCACGGTCAGCGCCCCCGGCGTCAACGTCGTCATCGCCGCCCCCGACCACCGCTACTACGAGGGCTGGGGTACGAGCGCCGCCGCCGCGTTCGTCTCCGGCGCCGTCGCCCTCATCAAGGCCGCCCACCCCGGGCTGACCCCGGCCCAGATCAAGAAGCTCCTGGAGGACACGGCCCGCAACGCCCCGGACGGCGGCCGGGACGACTCCCGGGGCTTCGGTTTCATCGACCCCGCGGCGGCCATCAGGGCGGCCGCGGGGCTCAAGCCGGAAGGACTCAGGTCGACCGCGTACGGCAAGGAGTACTTCGGCGCGGGCCCGGACCCGGTTCCCGTGGAGGACGACAGCTTCAACTGGGCCGGCACCGTCGCCGGCGGCCTGGGCGTCGTGCTCCTGGTCGCGGCGGTCCCGCTGTGGCGCGGTCGCCGCAGGACGGTCGACCACCCCACCTACGACTCGTACGACGACAGCTTCTGAGCGTTCACGGGCGGTGATCCGACTGAGCTGAGCTGGCTGAGCTGACTTGACCGCCCGTCAGGACTGGTCGGTGGTACCGGACTCCGCGGCGAACACCGACACCGCCGCCCGCGCTGCCGACTCCACCAGCGAAATCCCCTTCGCCTTCGTCGTGTTGCCGTTCGACACCACCGCGACCAGGAACTCCCGCCCGTCCGCCGTCGTCACCCGCCCGATGCTGTTGATGTCCCACAGTCCGGTCGCCGTACGCGGCAACCACCCGTTCTTCAGGGCGAACCGGCGATCGGCGGTACTCGTGGCAGCCGCGGCCGACACCCCCCAGTCCTGGTCCTCGGCTATCGAGCCCATCAGACCCTGGAGATACGTCCGGGACGCCTCGTTGAGCTCCGACGCCGCCCCGCTGTCCCCCTTCTCCGCGAACACCTGCCGGAGCAGGGTGAGTTGATCGGCCGCCGTGGTCTGGGTCAGGCCCCACAGCATGCCCGCGCCGCCCTCGGTGTCCGTCAGCCCGAAGCGCTTGTTGGCGGCGGCGAGACCCTCCGCCTTCCCGATCGCCGTCCACAGCGCCGACGCCGAGGCGTTGTCGCTGACCTCGATCATCGAGGTGGCGTACCGCTTCTCCTGTGCGGTGAGGCTCCGGTTCTCGTCCTGTGCCTGGAGCAGCAGCGTCGCCAGGATGTCCACCTTGACGATGCTCGCCGTGTCGAACGTGCCGTCCCCGTAGGCGGCGCTGTCGCCCGACGCGATGTCGAGCACGGCCACGGACACCTCGGCCCCGTCCTCGGCCGCCGCGGTCACCGGCTTCATCGCGGCGGACAGCAGCGTGTCCGGCTCCACCGCGGGTTCCGCCTCCACCGTGGGATTCGCGACGGGTTCCACCGACGCCTCCTCGCTCGCTCCGGCCGCCACAGGCGCTGCAGCCGCCGACGTTACGCGGCCCACGTCCGCGTGAGCCTGTGCCTTCACATACGCGGTGCCCACGCCCGTGCCGCCCATGACGACCACGGAGGTGAGGACGATGTGGACGAGCGACCGACGGCGGGGAGCTCTCTCAGAGGCCATGCCGTGATGCTGGCGGCCGTGACTGTGCGGATGATTAGGCGAATGTTAGATGTGTGTCAGCGATGGCTGAGAATCCCGTGAATCCGGTGAACGGCGGGTTTCCGGGGCGGCGAAAGCCCAGGAGCGATCCCCCGATAGGGTCGGTCACCGTGGCGAACAAGAACATTCCCGACTCCGGCTTCCCCGACGACGACGGCAGCGCCGACCCCCGGCTGAGCGCCGCGCTGGCCGCCTGGGCCGAGGACCGCGGTGCTGTCGGACCGGTGCTGGCGGCCCTCAAGGGGGCCCGGCTGCTCGTCCCCGTCGTCGCCGTGCTCGGGGAGGTCGAGGAGGACGAGAACGGGCTGCGCCACGAGAAGACCAGCGACATGGCCGTACCGACCCTCAAGGCCGGCGACCGGACCGCCCTGCCGGCCTTCACGTCCACCGACTCGCTCGCCCGCTGGGACCCGGCCGCCCGCCCCGTCGCCGTACCCCTGCACCAGGCCATCCAGGCCGCCGTGCACGAGAAGGCGGACACGATCGTCCTCGACCTGGCCGGACCCGTGCCCTACGAGCTGAGCGGCTCCGCTCTGCTCGCGCTCGCCGAGGGGCGTACGACCGCCGATCCGCTCGCCGATCCCGCCGTGGTAGCCGCCGTACGGGCCGTCGTGGCCGCCGAGCCCACTGTCCTGCGTGCCCATCTGGGGCCGGGACAGGCCGACGGCACCCTCGCGCTCGTACTGGACCCGGCCGCGCCACCGACCGACGCCGCCCGTGCGGTCGCCGGTCGCCTCGCCGCCGACGAGACGCTCAGGGCCCGCCTGGTGCGCGGCCTCGACCTGGCACTCCTGCCGGCCGGAGCGACGCCACCCGGCGAGCCCCTCTACGTGCGGTCCTGACCGGACTCCGGGCCGTCCTAGCCGTAGACCGGGCCCGTGTACTTCTCGCCGGGGCCCTGGCCCGGGTCGTCCGGGACGAGGGACGCCTCGCGGAACGCCAGCTGCAGCGACTTCAGGCCGTCGCGCAGCGGTGCCGCGTGGAAGGAGCTGATCTCCGTCGTGCTCGCGTCGAGCAGACCGGCGAGGGCGTGCACCAGCTTGCGGGCCTCGTCCAGGTCCTTGTACTTGTCGCCCTCGTCGGTCAGACCGAGCTTCACGGCGGCTGCGCTCATCAGGTTCACGGCGACCGTCACGATCACCTCGACCGCCGGGACCTCGGCGATGTCGCGGGTCATGGCGTCGAAGTCGGCATTCTGGGAAGCGCTCTGGGGAGGGGTCTCACTCATGACCCACACGATAGGCCCCGGGAATCCGACCGCCTTGTGCGGGCGCCCGCTGCCCGACGGTTAGCACCACCTCCTACTTGGTGCTAACCTTTTGTAACGACCGGCTGGACACTTGCGTGCCCGGCCCACAAGTGGAGGCTCCGATCTCCCACCCGACCGTCCTCACGGATGGCGGGTCACCCGGTCAGGCGGCCACCATCGTTCCGTACGGACGATGGAGTCGCCCGATGTGCGCCCCGCGGTTGACCGCGGCGGTGTTCCGGTATGCCAGGAGCCCCGCCTGTGTCCCGACGGGGCATTTTTCATCTGCCTCGGTGGTTGGTCCCACTGTCATCAGAGACATACGCGGCTGTCCGCCAGACCGCCGTGTGGTGCTACCGAGGAGGATCCATCAGCACCGAGCCCCGCATCAACGACCGGATTCGCGTTCCCGAAGTGCGACTTGTCGGTCCCAGCGGCGAGCAGGTCGGGATTGTTCCGCTTGCCAAGGCCCTGGAGCTTGCGCAGGAGTACGACCTCGACCTGGTCGAGGTGGCGGCGAGCGCACGCCCGCCGGTCTGCAAGCTCATGGACTACGGGAAGTTCAAGTACGAGTCGGCCATGAAGGCCCGTGAGGCGCGCAAGAACCAGGCGCACACGGTCATCAAGGAAATGAAGCTCCGGCCGAAGATCGACCCGCACGACTACGACACCAAAAAGGGTCACGTCGTCCGGTTCCTCAAGCAGGGCGACAAGGTCAAGATCACGATCATGTTCCGTGGTCGCGAGCAGTCCCGGCCCGAGCTGGGCTACCGACTGCTGCAGCGGCTCGCAACGGACGTCGAGGACCTCGGGTTCATCGAGTCGAACCCGAAGCAGGACGGCCGGAACATGATCATGGTTCTCGGTCCGCACAAGAAGAAGACCGAGGCGATGGCCGAGGCCCGTGAGGCCCAGGCGGTCCGCAAGGCGGAAGCGAAGGCCAACCCGGGCAAGTCGCAGAACGCCGCGGAGATCGACGGAGTCGACGGGGACGTCGTTGACGACGTGGACGCCGCCGACGACGTGGACATTGCCGAGGAGACCGCCGAGGCTCCGGCTTCGGCGTCCGCCGAGGTCTGATCCCGGGGCTCACGCCCGGGGATGCCAGCCCATACACATGACGTTCCACCGTGCCCGGTTTCACGACCGGGCACCGGGACGCCACTGACGAGGAGAGAACGGCGCTATGCCGAAGAACAAGTCGCACAGCGGTGCCAGCAAGCGCTTCAAGATCACCGGCTCCGGCAAGGTGCTCCGCGAGCGTGCCGGCAAGCGCCACCTGCTCGAGCACAAGTCGTCCCGCGTGACGCGCCGCCTCACCGGCACCGCCGAGATGGCCCCGGGCGACGCCAAGAAGATCAAGAAGCTTCTCGGCAAGTGACGTACCGGCGTCTGTGCGCCGTAAGTACGTCTGAAGACCGGGACCCCATCGAAACCGGGCCGTGTGACGACACCCACGGCCCCGCTGCAAGGAGTAACAAGTGGCACGCGTCAAGCGGGCAGTAAACGCACACAAGAAGCGCCGGGCGATCCTCGAGGCCGCCAAGGGTTACCGCGGTCAGCGGTCGCGCCTGTACCGCAAGGCCAAGGAGCAGGTCACCCACTCCCTGGTCTACAACTACAACGACCGCAAGAAGCGCAAGGGCGACTTCCGTCGGCTGTGGATCCAGCGCATCAACGCCGCTGCCCGCGCCAACGGCATCACCTACAACCGCTTCATCCAGGGTCTGAACGCCGCGAACATCGAGGTCGACCGCAAGATCCTGGCCGAGCTCGCCGTCAACGACGCCCCCGCGTTCGCCGCGCTCGTCGAGGTCGCGCAGAAGGCCCTGCCGTCGGACGTCAACGCGCCCAAGGCGGCGTGACGCTGGCGCTGGCTTTGAGCCGCGTGTGATGTGATCCCGGGCCCACAGGTGTTCGCCGCCTGTGGGCCCGGGCGTTTTTGGGTGCGTTGTCGGCTTGCGGCCGGTGGGGGCTTCTCGCGCAGTTCCCCGCGCCCCTAAAAGACACGGCCCCTGCGGGCCGAGAAGCATGGGGCGCAGCCCCTGCTTTTCAGGGGCGCGGGGAACTGCGCGACCGGCCCCCACCCACCCGCACCCGACAATGAACCGAACCCTCGAAAAGGTGCCCATGCCCGCCGCCCCCGAGCTGATCTCCCCTCGCTCTCCCCGCGTCTCCGCCGCGCGACGGCTCGCCAGGCGGAACTTCCGTGGCAAGGACCGGCTGTTCCTCGCCGAGGGGCCGCAGGCCGTGCGGGAGGCCGCGGTGTACGGCAAGGAGACGCTCGTCGAGTTGTTCGCCACCCTCGACGCCGCGGAGCGGTACGCCGACATCGTCGGGGAGGCCCGCGCCGCCGGTGCCCGTGTCCACCTCGCCGACGAGGACGTCATCGCCGACATCTCCACCACCGTCACGCCACAGGGGCTCGTCGGGATCTGCCGGTTCCTCGACACCCCGTTCGAGGACATCCTCAGGGCGAGGCCCCGCCTCGTCGCCGTCCTCGCGAACGTGCGCGACCCCGGGAACGCCGGCACCGTGCTGCGGTGCGCGGACGCCGCGGGCGCCGAGGCGGTCGTCCTCACCGACGCCTCCGTGGACCTGTACAACCCCAAGGCCGTACGGGCCTCCGTGGGCTCCCTGTTCCATCTGCCGGTGGCTGTCGGGGTGCCCGTCGAGGAGGCCGTGGCCGGGCTCAAGGGCATCGGCGTACGGATTGTCGCCGCCGACGGCGCCGGCCCGGACGACCTCGACGACGAGCTGGACAAGGGGACCATGGGAGGCCCCACCGCCTGGGTGTTCGGGAACGAGGCCTGGGGGCTTCCGGAGGAGACGCGCGCGCTGACCGACGCCGTCGTGCGCGTCCCGATCCACGGAAAGGCGGAAAGCCTGAACCTGGCGACCGCCGCCGCCGTATGTCTCTACGCGTCCGCCCGTGCACAGCGCGCCTCCGGAGGGTGCCGCTCCGTCACCGAGAGCTAGTAGGGTGACGGGCTCGGGGGCCCACTGCGCCAGTCCGAGAGGTGGGGTTCGGGGATGACTGTCGGCACGAGCGGAACACTGGGGGCATGGGAATTGCGGAGCCAACCCGCCTCCCCGCACGGTGATCCCGCCGGGCCCGGAGCCGGACTCGGAGCCGAGCTGGGCATCGACCCCGACGACCTGCCCGACGGACTCGTCGTCGCCGACGAGCACGGCCGCGTGATCTGCTTCAACGCCGCCGCCCAGCGCATCACCACCGTCCCCGCCGCCGACGCTCTCGGCCTGCGGCTCGAACGGGCCCTGCCGTTAGAAGACCTGGAAGGCCGCCGCTGGTGGCAGCTCACCGACCCGTACGGCGGGCTCGCGATCCGGAACGGCCAGCCCGAGCGCAACCTGCTGCTGCCCGGCGGACGCGAAGTGCTCGTCTCGGCGCGCTACCTCCGTACGCACCCCACCGGACCGATCCGCCGGGTCGTCGTCTCCCTGCGTGACACCGAGGCCCGTCGCCGCACCGAGCGCAGCCACGCCGAACTGATCGCGATCGTCGCCCATGAGCTGCGCTCGCCGCTCACCTCCGTCAAGGGCTTCACAGCGACCCTGCTCGCGAAGTGGGAACGGTTCACCGACGACCAGAAGAAGCTGATGCTGGAGACCGTCGACGCCGACGCCAACCGCGTCACCCGGCTCATCGCCGAACTGCTCGACATCTCGCGCATCGACTCCGGACGGCTCGAACTGCGCCGCCAGCCCGTCGACATGGGCGCCGCCGTCGGACGGCACATCCAGGCGTACGTGGCCGCGGGCCAGCCCGCCGACCGGTTCCTGCTCCGGATAGAACAGCCGCTGCCGGCGCTCTGGGCGGATCCCGACAAGGTCGACCAGGTGCTCAGCAACCTGCTGGAAAATGCGGTGCGCCACGGCGAGGGAACCGTCACCATCGAGGTCACGGCCGCGCTGTCCCTTCGCGAGGAGGACGCCGACCAGAACACCGCCACGTCGGTCACGGTGAGCGACGAAGGGCCCGGCATCCCGGAGGAGTCCATGAACCGCGTCTTCACCCGCTTCTGGCGGGGCAGCAAGCGCGGCGGCACCGGCCTCGGGCTGTACATCGTCAAGGGCATCGTCGAGGCCCACGGCGGCTCCATCACGGTCGGCCGTGCCCCCGGCGGCGGCGCCGAGTTCCGATTTATGCTGCCCGTGAGCACCCCGGCGTACCTTCAGTAACGCCGACGAGGGCCCACGGGCGCGTTCGAACACCTCACCCCCGTTAGACTCGGCCTTTGGCACCTTTGCGTCCCTCTCTGTGGACGATTCGTCTCCGAGCCGTAGACGACGGGGACCATCCGCCAGCCAACCGGAAGCACGGGAAGAGATGTCGGCACCGAACAAGTCGTACGACCCTGTAGAGGTCGAGGCCCTGAAACCGGAAGCGATCGAGCGCATGCGGGACGAGGCGCTCGCCGCCTTCGCCGCCGCGGACTCCCTCGACGCCCTCCAGGAGGCCAAGGTCGCCCACACCGGCGGGACCTCGCCGCTGGCCCTCGCCAACCGCGAGATCGGCGCGCTGCCCCCGCAGGCCAAGGCCGCAGCCGGCAAGCTCGTCGGCCAGGCGAGGGGCGCCGTCAGCAAGGCGCTCGCCGGCCGCCAGACCGAGCTGGAGGCCGAGCGGGACACCCGCGTGCTGGTCGAGGAGGCGGTGGACGTCACCCTGCCGTACGACCGCGCGCAGGCCGGCGCCCGCCACCCGCTGACCACCTTCATGGAGCGCGTCGCGGACGTCTTCGTCTCCATGGGGTACGAGGTCGCCGAGGGCCCCGAGGTTGAGGCGGAGTGGTTCAACTTCGACGCCCTCAACTTCACCCCGGACCACCCGGCCCGGCAGATGCAGGACACCTTCTTCGTCGAGGGCCCCAAGGGGACCACCGGCGACGAGTCCGGTGTGGTGCTGCGGACGCACACCTCGCCCGTGCAGGCCCGCTCCATGCTCGACCGCGAGCCGCCGGTCTACATCGTGTGCCCCGGCCGCGTGTACCGCACGGACGAGCTGGACGCCACGCACACCCCCGTCTTCCACCAGATCGAGCTCCTCGCCATCGACGAGGGCCTGACCATGGCCGACCTCAAGGGCACCATGGACCACATGGTCCAGTCGCTCTTCGGATCGGACATGAAGACGCGGCTGCGGCCCAACTACTTCCCCTTCACCGAGCCGTCCGCCGAGATGGACATGCTCTGCTACGTCTGCAAGGGCGCGTCCGTCGGCAACCCCGACCGGCCCTGCCGGACCTGCTCCAGCGAGGGCTGGATCGAGCTCGGCGGCTGCGGAATGGTCAACCCGCGCGTGCTGGTCGCGTGCGGTGTCGACCCCGAGAAGTACAGCGGATTCGCCTTCGGGTTCGGTATCGAGCGGATGCTGATGTTCCGCCACAACGTCGAGGACATGCGAGACATGGTCGAGGGCGACGTCCGGTTCACCCGGCCGTTCGGGATGGAGATCTGATGCGGGTCCCGCTTTCTTGGCTGCGGGAGTACGTCGACCTGCCGGCGACTCAGACCGGCCGGGACGTCCAGGAGAAGCTCATCACGGTCGGCCTCGAGGTCGAGACCGTCGAGCAGGTCGGCGCCGGTCTCAAGGGCCCCCTGGTCGTCGGCCAGGTGCTGACCATCGAGGAGCTGGAGGGCTTCAAGAAGCCGATCCGCTTCTGCACGGTCGACGTCGGCACCGCCAACGGCACCGGTGAGCCCCAGGAGATCGTCTGCGGCGCGCGCAACTTCGCCGTCGGCGACAAGGTCGTCGTGGTCCTCCCGGGCGCCGTCCTGCCCGGCGACTTCGCGATCGCCGCGCGCAAGACGTACGGCCACACCTCGCACGGCATGATCTGCTCCGGCGACGAGCTGGGCATGGGCGACGACGGCAGCGGCGGCATCATCGTCCTGTCGCCGGAGCACGAGGTCGGCACCGACGCGATCGAGCTGCTCCAGCTCGTCGACGAGGTCCTCGACATCGCCGTCACGCCCGACCGCGGATACGCGCTCTCGCTGCGCGGCATCGCCCGCGAGACCGCCATCGCCTACGGTCTGCCGCTGCGCGACCCGGCGCTGCTCGACGTACCGGCCCCGAACGCGTACGGCTACCCGGTCGAGGTCTCCGACCCGTTCGCCTGCGACCGCTTCACCGCCCGCACGGTGACCGGGCTCGACCCCGACGCGAAGTCCCCGATCTGGCTCAGGCGCCGCCTCCAGAAGGCGGGCATGCGCCCGATCTCGCTCGCCGTCGACGTCACCAACTACGTGATGCTGGAGCTGGGCCAGCCCCTGCACGCGTACGACCGCTCCCGCGTCCAGGGCGCCATCGGCGTGCGCCGGGCCGAGCCGGGCGAGAAGCTCACCACCCTCGACGGCGTCACGCGCAAGCTGGACGCCGAGGACCTGCTCATCACCGACGACCGGGGTGCCATCGGCCTCGCGGGCGTCATGGGCGGCGCCAACACGGAGATCGACGACACCGAGGGCACCACCACCGAGGTCGTCATCGAGGCCGCCCACTTCGACGCGATCACCATCGCGCGCACGGCCCGCCGTCACAAGCTGGCCTCCGAGGCGTCCAAGCGCTTCGAGCGCGGTGTCGACCCGCAGGCCGCGTCCGCCGCCGCCCAGCGCACGGTCGACCTCCTGGTCCTCCTCGCCGGCGGCACCGCCGACGCGGGCGTCACCGAGGTCATCTCGCCGTCCGCACCGCGCACGATCTCCATCCCGGCGAACCACCCGGACAAGGTCGCGGGCGTCGAGTACGGCCGCGAGACCGTCGTACGCCGTCTCCAGGAGGTCGGCTGCGACGTCTACGGGCAGGACGAGCTGATCGTCACCGTCCCGTCCTGGCGCCCCGACCTGACGGACCCGAACGACCTCGCCGAAGAGGTCATCCGCCTGGAGGGCTACGAGAACCTGCCCTCCACGCTGCCCAAGCCCCCGGCGGGCCGCGGCCTGACCGACCGGCAGCGCCTGCACCGCAGGGTCGGCCGGGCACTGGCCGGAGCGGGTTACGTGGAGGCGCTGAACTACCCGTTCATCGGCGAGCACGCCTTCGACCAGCTGGGGCTCGCCGCCGACGACCCGAAGCGCAGGGTCGTCAAGCTGGCCAACCCGCTCTCCGACGAGGAGCCCGCACTCCGTACGACGCTGCTGCCGGGCCTGCTCGGCGCGCTGCGGCGGAACGACGGGCGAGGCAGCCACGACCTCGCGCTGTTCGAGACGGGGCTGGTGTTCCATCCGCAGGACGAACTGCTGGTCGCGGGCCGTCTTCCGGTCGACCGCCGTCCCACGGACGAGGAGATCGCGTCCCTCACGGCCGCGCTTCCCGTCCAGCCCCGGCACGCCGCCGTCGTCCTCGCGGGCGCCCGCGAGCAGGCCGGCTGGTGGGGCAAGGGCCGCCCGGCCGACTGGGCCGACGCGATCGAGGCGGCGCGGAGCCTGGCCCACGAGGCCGGCACCGAACTCCTCGTCCGCGCGGGCCAGTACGGCCCGTGGCACCCCGGCCGCTGCGCCGAGCTGGTCGTCGTGGCCGACGGCACCGAGGAGGTCATCGGGTACGCCGGTGAGCTGCACCCGCGCGTCCTGAAGGCCCTGCATCTGCCCGCGCGCACCTGTGCGATGGAGCTGAACCTGGACAGGCTGGAGGCGGCGAGTTCGGGTGTGCCCAAGGGCCCCAAGATCTCGACGTTCCCGGTCGCCACCCAGGATGTCGCCCTGGTCGTCGCGCGCGAGATTCCGCACGCGGACGTCGAGGCGGCGCTGCGGGAGGGGGCGGGGGCTCTTCTGGAGTCCATCCGCCTGTTCGACGTGTACGAGAGCGGCGAGCAGTTGGGGGAGGGACGGAAGTCTCTTGCCTATGCGTTGCGGTTCCGGGCGGCTGATCGGACGCTGACCGTTGACGAGGCGTCGGCCGCTCGGGACGCGGCTGTTGCTCTCGCGGGTGAGCGGACCGGGGCGGTGTTGAGGAGCTAGGTCCGATTGTGGGGATGTCGGCTGCGGGTGCGCTGTGGCTGGTCGCGCAGTTCCCCGCGCCCATGGGGGGTGGGGGCTGCGCCCCGCACCCCCCATGCGTCACCTCACTCATTTGAGTGACAAGTTCGGGCGATCTGGTCCCTTCGGGGCATGTGGTCGACAGAATCGGACCGGTCTTTCGAGGCCGGTCCGATTTGCGTTGTCAGGGCCTGACTGGGGGGCCATCGGCATGATCCGTATCAAGGCTGGGGTTTCCTGCGGGGTTCGGCTCCGGTCGGGGCGGCTGCGGGCCGCGTTGGTGGGGCGGGGGTGCGGGTTCCGGATCGGGGGAGCGGGGGCGAGGTGCCGGAAGCGGCGCAAGCCACCCGAACGGCAGGTCGTCCGGCGCGTCGAGCGGTGGCCTCTGCGGCGGGTGCTTTCGATCGCGCTGCCCACGGTGTGGGGTGCCACCGCGATCACGTACAAACTGGCCTGTCCGGTCGCCCAGCAGCACGGGCTGGGGGCGCGCATCATCACCAGTGCCGTCTTCTTCGCCGTCGGGACCGGGCTCGTACTCCACGTCCGCAGAACCCTCCTGCGCGAGTTGAGGCTGGCCCGGCAGGTCGCCGGGGCCGCGCAGAGCGTGCTGCTGCGTCCGCTGCCGCAGCGCATCGACGGGCTGCGGGTCGCCGCCGCCCAGCTGTCCGCCGACCGGGGTGCCGTGGTGGGCGGGGACCTGTACGAGGTCATCGCCACCGAGCACGGTGTACGGGTCGTGATGGGTGATGTGCGCGGACACGGCATCGGCGCCATCGGGACCGTCGCCGCCGTTCTCGGCAGCTTCCGCGAGGCCGTGCACGACGAGGCCGAACTGGGCAGCGTCCTGCGGCGGTTGGAGCGGGCGCTGGCCCGGCACCTGAGGGAGCGGGCACGCGGCGAACACCCCTCGGCGGGACCCTCGGCCTCGCTGGATCCCGACAGTCCGGTCTCCGAGGAGTTCGTCACCGTGCTGCTCCTGGAGATCCGCGGGGACGGCGAGGTGCGCGCCTTCAACTGCGGGCATCCGTCGCCGTATCTGCTCGGCGGCGGCCGTGCCGACGTACTCACGACAGGTGAACCCATGCCTCCGCTGGGCCCGTTCCCCCTGCCGGCCGAACTCTCCGCCGAACACTGCGGCCGACTCCTGCCCGGCGAGGCCCTGCTGCTCCACACGGACGGCGTCGAGGACGCCCGCGACACCCATGGCCGGTTCTTTCCCCTGCCGGCTGTACTGGCGGACGCCGTCCGTACCCAACCGGTCTCGCCACAGGCGGTGTTGGGGGCGGTCTTCTCCCGCTTGCTGCGTCACACCAACGGCTCCCCGGCGGACGACGTAGCGGTACTTGTGCTGCGCAACGACCGCCATCACATCCTGAGCCGGCAACAGGAACCCCCGGTTGCCCATCAAGTCACGTGAGCTGCAGCCCTTCAGCGGCGCGTGGCCGTGTCGATCTGCGGCTCCGCCGCGTGGGCGCGACCAGTCGCGTGGCACCCTGCGGCCGACATTCGAGCCGCACCCATCCTGCTGAACCGGTGGAGCCAGGCCGCCGCACTGTACGAGGGGGAGCCGGCGGCCCGGCGACCTCTTGCGAGGCATTTCAGTCAACCGGACGACAACTCTCCGCGACAGTGCGCGCACGCTACGAATTCGCGCACTTCGATCACACCCCGTGTGAACCCGGACACACTACGCTGACGGTCACGGTAGGTGCACCGTCGGCACCGAGCCACCGGAGGGCATCCATGCAGCCCAACACCCTGCTCGACGCGATCCTCGACGAGGCGGGCATCTCGCACGCGGGACTCGCCGCCCATGTCAATCAGGCGGGCCGGGCACGGGGCCTGGCCCTGAGATACGAACACACGGCTGTGGCGCGGTGGTTGAAGGGGCAGCGCCCGCGTGGCCAGGTGCCCGACCTGATCTGCGAGGTGCTCGCCACCCGGCTGCACCGCCCGGTCAGACTCGACGACATCGGTCTCGGGGTGCCGGGCGACACCGCCGGTCCGACCGGCTCGGCGGGTACCTCGCTGTCCGGGTTCGTCGAGCGGGCGACCGCGCTGTGGCGCTCCGACGAACAGCAGCGCCCGCACATCCTCGGCGCCCCCGCCGTCACCGGCACGCCCGCCGTGATGCCGGTGTGGGAGTGGGAGAACCCGCCCGAGGACGTCGACGTGTCGCGCGGCGGCAGACACCAGGTCAGCATGGCGGACATCGAGATGCTCCGCTCGGCCCGCGCGCACTACGAGCAGATGTACCGCAAGGCCGGCGGTGTCGCGACCCGCACCCGGATCGTCGGCTTCCTGAACGCCGAGACCGCGCCCCTGCTGCGAGGCAGCTACACCGACGCCACCGGCCGCCAACTGCACCGGGCCACCGGCGGGTTGGTGGCGATCGCCGGCATCTGCGCGTACGACTCCGACGCCCATGGGCTCGCCCAGCGCTATTTCCACCAGGCGCTGCGGCTGGCAAAGGCCAGTGGGGACCAGGGACTCGGGGCGTACGTCATCGGGCTGCTGGTCAACCAGGCCCTGTTCATGCGGGAGTTCCGGCAGGCGGTCGCCTTCGCGGAGGCCGCGCTGCGGGCCGCGGGCAAGCACATCACACCGGCGCTCGCCTCCGACCTCTACGCGATGCAGGCCAAGGCGTACGCGCACCTGGGCGACGGCAGCAGCGCGCTGTCCTGCATCCGGCGGGCCGAGCAGGCCGCCGAACGCATCCGGCGCGGTTACGAGCCCGACGAGACCGGCTATGTCCAGCCGGGGCTGGTCAACGTGCAGGTGGCGGAGGCGCTGCTGTTCCTCGGTGATCTGGCGGCAGCGGGGGAGCATGCGACGGCCGCGGTGGACACCCCGGCGCACGACCGGGGCAGAGTGCACAGGCTCGCCATGCTCAGCCAGATCGAGCTGCGCCGGGGCGACGCCGACAAGGCCGTGGCCACCGCGGTGCAGATGGCCGAGCAGGCGCGCGGAATGGAGTCCCAGCGGCTGCGTGACAGACTCCGGGCGGTACGCGAACACCTGGTGCGCAACGGCTGCGCGGGCACGGCCGAGGCAGCCGAACTGATCGACGGGGCCCTGCGCGTACCGCTCTAGACACCTTTCGGCAGGCACCTTTGGCGCGCGGATTCTCGGGTACCCGCGCGGTGAATCGCATTCTGTGCGCCTGCTGTCAGAACGCTCCTGCTGCCATATTGCCATCTACTCGGCGGAAGGTGGCAGAACCGTGCAGTGGACGAAACAGAACGAACAAACTGTGTATGAAAACCGCTGGTTCAGGGTCAATCTCGCGGATGTCGAGTTGCCCGACGGGCGGCACCTCGACCACTTCCTGATACGGCTGAGGCCCGTTGCCGTGGCCACGGTGGTGAACGAGGCCAACGAGGTGCTCCTGCTCTGGCGGCACCGGTTCATCACGGACAGCTGGGGGTGGGAACTCGCGGCCGGGATCGTGGAGGACGGCGAGGACATCGCTTTCGCGGCGGCCAGGGAACTGGAGGAGGAAACGGGCTGGCGACCGGGACCGCTGCGGCATCTCATGAGCGTCGAGCCGTCCAACGGGCTCACCGACGCCCGGCACCACATCTACTGGGCCGAGGAGGGCGAGTACATCGGCCACCCCGTGGACGACTTCGAGTCGGACCGCCGGGAGTGGATCCCCCTCAAACTCGTCCCCGACATGGTCGCCCGCGGGGAGGTCCCGGCCGCCAACATGGCGGCCGCGCTACTGCTGTTGCACCATCTCAGGCTCGGCGAAGACGCCTAGAGCACCTGGCACCTGGGGCACGCTCAGCGTCCGAGGGCCTGCCAGACCGTCACGGCCAGCGCCCCGAGGGCGGTGAGGGCCGCGACGGCCGGCAGGGGCCATCGGCCGTGTTCGAGGTGGACGACGCGTGTGCTCAGGTCGTCGACTTCCTTGTCCGTCTCCTTCGTGCGATGGCTGAGCAGGGCCAGCCCTCCCTCGACGCGTGCGTACGCGACATCGAGGCGGCGGCGTAACTCTGCGAGTTCTCCATGGGCCGTGGGATGTTCGGGGTCGGCGGTCACTTTGCCGCTCCTTTCCGTAGTCGTCACATCCCTTGAATGCGCATGATGAGTCAACTCGCCTGGTGGGCGCGCGGGGAGAGTGTGCGAGCGGCATATGCGTGTCCGGCGCGCACACGGTGTGTGAATGCCGTGGGCCCGGCACTCCGAAGAGTGCCGGGCCCACGTAATGCCCGAGCGTGACGCTGGGTGATGTCCTTACGGGTAGGTGTAGAAGCCCGAGCCCGACTTCCGGCCCAGCCGGCCCGCGTCGACCATGCGCTGGAGCAGCGGGGGAGCGGCGTACAGGGGCTCCTTGTACTCCTCGTACATGCTGAAGGCGACCGAGGCGACCGTGTCCAGGCCGATCAGGTCGGAGAGCTTCAGGGGGCCCATCGGGTGGGCGCAGCCCATCTCCATGCCGTTGTCGATGTCCTCGCGGCTGGCCATGCCCGACTCGAACATCCGGATCGCGGAGAGCAGGTACGGGATCAGCAGGGCGTTCACCACGAAGCCCGAGCGGTCCTGGGCACGGATCGCGTGCTTGCCGAGAGCCTTCTCCGCGAACAGCTGGGCGCGGGCGAGGGTGCCCTCGGAGGTGGTGAGCGCCGGGATCAGCTCGACGAGCTTCTGCACCGGGGCCGGGTTGAAGAAGTGGATGCCGACGACCTGGTCGGGCCGGGAGGTGGCAACGGCCAGCTTCACCAGGGGGATCGAGGAGGTGTTGGAGGCGAGGATCGCGTCCGGGCGGGTCACCACCTGGTCGAGCACCTGGAAGATCTCGGTCTTCACCTGCTCGTTCTCGACGACGGCCTCGATCACCAGGTCGCGGTCGGCGAACTCGCCGAGGTCGGTGGTGAAGCTGAGCCGCGCCAGCGTCTCGTCCCGCTCCGCCTCGGAGATCTTGCCGCGCTCGGCCGCCTTGGAAAGGGAGTTGAACAGCCGGGTGCGGCCGAACTCCAGGGCTTCGCCGGTGGTCTCGGCGACCTTCACGTCCAGCCCGGAGCGGGCGCACACCTCGGCGATGCCCGCTCCCATCTGGCCGCAGCCCACAACTCCGACGCGCGAGATCTCTCCCGCTGGGCTGTCCGTCACATCGTCCCTTTCACTGATCTTCCTCAGTGGCCGTTCGGCCTTCGCGGGCCTGCCGTTGTCCGGGGTCTTCCGTCCGTCCGGGGCCTGCGCCAAACCTGCACGTTACCTGCGGCGGCCATTGCCCAATTCTCCGGGCCTCCCATGGGAGTGTGGCCCGGGACGGGTGAGGACGGTCTGTGACTTGTCCGACACAGCGCACAGCGGAGGTACGGGAATGAGTGGGAAGGCGCGGCACGCGCGCATGTCACGGCGGGCGTTCGCGGTGACGGCCCTGTCGACCCTCGTGGCGGGCGGGGCGGTGGCGGGGGCCGCACTGGCCGGCGCGGAGCCGAGCCGGTCGAACGGCAAGGGCAAGCGCGCGACCCGCGAGCTGCGGGGCATGTGGCTGGCGACGGTCGCCAACCGGGACTGGCCGTCGAAGCAGGGGCTGACCGCCGCCCAGCAGCGCGCCGAGCTGATCACCCACCTCGACACGGCGGTTAGCCGCCGCCTCAACGCGGTGTTCTTCCAGGTCCGCCCGACCGCCGACGCCCTGTGGCCCTCGCCGTACGAGCCCTGGTCCCAGGTCCTCACCGGAACGCAGGGCAAGGACCCCGGCTGGGACCCGCTGGGCACGGCGGTCCAGGAGGCGCACGCCCGCGGCCTCGAACTGCACGCCTGGTTCAACCCGTACCGCGTCGCCAACAACACCGACCCCGCCAAGCTCATCGCCTCCCACCCGGCGCGCAGGCATCCGGACTGGGTCGTGCCGTACGGCGGCAAGCTGTACTACAACCCGGGTCTGCCGGAGGTCCGCGCCTTCGTCCAGGACGCGATGCTCGACGCGGTGCGGAAGTACGCCATCGACGGCGTCCACTGGGACGACTACTTCTATCCGTACCCGGTCGCCGGCCAGACCTTCGACGACGACGCCGAGTTCGCGAAGTACGGCGGGGCCTTCCCCGACCGGGCCTCCTGGCGGCGCGACAACATCGACAGACTGGTCCGGGAGACGGCCGCCCGCATCAAGGCCGTACGCCCCGGCGCCGACTTCGGGATCAGCCCCTTCGGCGTCTGGCGCAACGTGGCGACCGACCCGCTCGGCTCGGACACCCGGGCGGGTGTCCAGACGTACGACGACCTGTACGCGGACACCAGGAAATGGGTGCGGCAGAACTGGATCGACTACATCTGCCCGCAGATCTACTGGAACATCGGCTTCGCCGCCGCCGACTACGCCAAGCTGCTGCCCTGGTGGGCGGGGGTGGCGAAGGGTACGGGGACGAAGCTGTACGTCGGTGAGGCGCTGTACAAGGCGGGCGACCCGGCGCAGCCCGCCGCCTGGCAGGACCCGGCCGAGCTGTCCCGGCACCTGACCCTCGCCCAGGGCCACCCCGAGGCGAAGGGGCACGTCTTCTTCTCCGCCAAGGAAGTGGGCGCCGACAGGATCGGAGCCATGGCGCGAGTGGTCGCCGACCACTATCAGCAGCCGGCGATGCCACCGCGCTGATGTTCAGCGCTTCCTGAACGGTCGCTGTCTAACGGTCCTCGCCCTTGTGGCGGACCTGGCAGTCGGGGCCGGGTGACATCACTGCCTCGTGCCCGTCCGGGAAACGGACGCGGTACGGGGGAGTGCCCTCCTGGCCCAGGACCTCGACGACTTCCGTGACCTGGTCGTGCTGGCCGACCACCCTGCCGTGCTGGACAAGCTGGTCGCCCACGGTTGCGCGCATCTGCGGGTCTCCTCTCGGCTTCAGCCACGGGCCCGCTGGGTGACGGCGATACAGACGAGAACGGCCGCCGCCGTCAGCGGAGCGGCCGGCGTCAGCTGCTCGCCCAGCAGCAGGACCGACCACACCAGTGTGAGCAGGGGCTGAGCCAACTGCAACTGGCTGGCCTTCGGAATGCCGATCGCCGCCATGCCCCGGTACCACACGACCAGGCCGAGGAACTGAGACCCGGCCGCCACCCACAACAGCCCGGTCACGCTGTGGGCGGTGAGACGTACGGGCTCGTACGACAGCGCCAGCGCGGCGGCGGGCACGGTGAGCGGCAGACACAGCACCAGCGCCCAGCCGATGACCTGCCAGCCAGGCATGACCCGGGCCAGTCGGCCACCCTCGGTGTAACCGGCCGCGCAGACCAGCAGGGCACCGAAGAGATAGGCGTCGGCGCTCGTCAGGGCGCCGCCGCTCTGCTGGACGGTGAAGGCGAGGACGGCCGCCGCGCCCGCCAGGGCCGCGGCCCAGAAGGTGCGCGAGGGGCGGGTGCCCATCCGCAGCGCCGAGCAGAGGGCCGTGGTCAGCGGCAGCAGGCCGACCACGACGGCGGCGTGCGAGGTGGTCGACGTCTGAAGGGCGAGCGTGGTGAGGAGCGGAAAGCCGACGACGACCCCGGCGGCGACGACCGCGAGCCCCGCCCAGTGGTGGCGGGCGGGCAGCGGCACGCGAAGCGCCAGCAGACAGCCACCCGCGATGACCGCCGCCAGGACGGATCGCACGGCCACCAGCGACCACGGGCCGAAGCCCTCCAGGCCCCAGGCGGTGGCCGGGAAGGTGAGCGAGAAGGCGGTGACACCGAGGGCGGCCTGAAGGGTTCCGGCGCGGCGGGCCGCGGAGCTCCCGGGCAACGGATCGGCAGGGGCACCCGCGGCCTCCGGACGCCCGTTGACCGCTATCGGAGTCGGTGCGGTAGCGCTATCGTGTGCTCTCATGCAAGAGCGTAGCAGTGTCGGCGAACTGGCGAATCGGCTGCGACAGGAGCTGAACCGCTACTCTCCAGGTGGAAAGCTGCCATCGAGTCGGGTACTCGTCGAGCGCTTCCGGGTGAGCCCGGTGACGGTCTCCCGGGCGCTCGCGCAGCTGGCCGCCGAGGGCCTGGTCGTGACCCGCCCGGGGGCCGGCGCGTACCGCGCGGAGGCGCGCCCCGCGTCGGCCCCCGGCGGGGACACCTCCTGGCAGGAGGTCGCCCTGAGCGCGGACGGCGCCGCCGACCTCGTACCGCGCACGGTGGACGCTGCCGGTGTCGTGGTCTCGTTGGCCGCGCCGCCGCCCGGCGTGATCGAGTTCAACGGCGGCTATCTGCACCCCTCCCTCCAGCCCGAGCGGGCGATGGCGGCGGCCCTGTCACGTGCCGGACGCCGGCCCGGGGCGTGGGGTCGGCCGCCCCTGGACGGGCTGCCGGAGCTGCGCGAATGGTTCGCGCGGGGCATCGGCGGCGCCGTCACGGCGGCCGAGGTGCTGATCACGGCGGGCGGTCAGGCGGCGCTGACGACAGCCCTGCGCGCCCTCGCCCCGCCCGGCGCCCCGGTACTGGTCGAGTCGCCCACCTACCCCGGCATGCTGGCGATCGCCCGTGCGGCCGGTCTGCGCCCGGTGCCGGTCCCGGTGGACGCGGACGGCGTACGTCCGTCGCTGCTGGCCGACGCGTTCGGTGCGACCGGCGCCCGGGTGTTCGTCTGCCAGCCCCTGTTCCAGAACCCGACCGGGGCCGTGCTCGCGCCCGGACGGCGGGCGGAGGTGCTGCGGATCGCGCGCGAGGCCGGTGCCTTCGTGATCGAGGACGACTTCGTACGGCGGCTGGTGCACGAGGACGCGGCTCCGCTGCCGCGTCCGCTCGCGGCGGAGGACCCCGACGGTGTGGTCGTCCATGTCGGCTCGCTCACCAAGGCGACCTCACCGAGCTTCCGGGTGAGCGCGCTCGCGGCCCGGGGCCCGGTACTGGAACGGCTGCGCGCCATCCAGATCGTCGACACCTTCTTCGTCCCGCGGCCGTTGCAGGAAGCGGCCCTGGAACTCGTGGGCTCACCGGCCTGGCCCCGCCATCTGCGCGCGGTGTCGACGGAGTTGAGGATCCGCCGGGACGCCATGACATCCGCGCTGCTGACCGACCTCCCCCAGCTGTCCCTGCCCCACATCCCCTCGGGCGGCTACCACCTCTGGCTGCGCCTTCCCGACGGTACGGACGACTCGGCCCTCGTCGCGGCAGCCCTGCGCGCGGGCGTCGCGATCACTCCGGGCCGGCCCTACTTCAGCGCCGAACCCCCGGCAGCACACGTGCGGTTGAGCTTCGCGGCGGTGGCCGGGGTGGGGGAGATCGGGGAGGGGGTGCGCAGGCTGCGTACGGCCCTTGACGCGATGGTCTAGAACCGGGACGTCAGGTCGCAGGTGAATTCCAGCGGTGAAAACGGTTCGACAGCGCACCGCCCGGCCTGTGAACCTCCCGGCATGAGCGACGACGTACCCGCCCTCCCCGAGGGCTACGAGATCTCCGTCGACCCCGCCCGGGTCGACGTCGAGCGGGTTCACCGATGGCTGTCGACCGACGCCTACTGGGCGCTGGACCGGCCCCGGGAGAAGTTCGACGAGGTGATCCCGCACTCGCTCAACTTCGGGGTGTACGAGGTGACTTCGGGGGAGCAGGTGGCGTATGCGAGGGTGGTGACCGATCAGGGGCTCTTCGCGTGGCTGTGCGATGTGTACGTGGACCCGTCGGTGCGGGGCACGGGCATCGGTACGGCGATGGTGCGCGAGGCGCGCGACCACCTAGGGGCGCTCGGAGTGCGCCGCATCCTGCTCGCCACGCACGACGCGCACGGCGTCTACGAGAAGATCGGTTTCCGGCCGCTCGACAAGCCCGACCGGTGGATGGCGCTCCACTTCGCGTGAAACTCTCGTGGAGCAGGCGTAAAGCCTCTGTGACGATCGCGTGGCGGTCGGTGCGTACCCTCGATAACTCCTGAGTAACACCTCTTGACCTGCGTTCTTTCCCGGCACACCATCGCCGCATGCAACTTCGGGTCACGTTCGTCGCCGCCGCGCGCAGCTCTCCGCTGCTCGCCGAGCGCTTCGACGACGACCGGCCGCTGGACCAGGCCGGCTGGGACGAGGTACAGCGCGCCGCGCACGATCTGGTGCCGCTGGCGGCGGCCGAGCTGCGCTACTGCTCGCCGACGCCCCGCAGCCGGGCCACCGGGGACGCGCTCGGCTATGGGCCCCTCGTCCAGCTGGCACTGCGCGACTGCGACATGGGCCGTTGGCGCGGACTCACCCTCGGCGAGGCGATGGCCCGGGAACCCGAGTCCGTGGACGCCTGGCTCGCCGATCCGCGTGCCACACCGCACGGCGGTGAGTCGCTGCTGGACTTCATCTCGCGCGTCGGCGGCTGGCTCGACACCCGGCCCGCCGACGACAACGGCCGGATCGTCGCCGTGGCCGAGCCCTCGGTCATCCGGGCGGCCCTCGTCTACGCCCTGAAGGCACCGCCCTCGACCTATTGGAATCTCGACGTCCGCCCCTTGTCGACGACCGTCGTCACGGGCCGTACGGGCCGCTGGAACCTGCGCTTCGAGGGCGCGTTCCCTCAGTCGGCCTGAGGCTGGTCGCGCGGTCGGTCGCGGGCGTAGTCCGTGGTGAGGACGAGGTCCTTGGCGGGGCCCGCCACCCGCCACACCGTCCGCCAGTGGTCCGCGTCGAGGACCGTGAACTCGCCTCGGTAGAGGTCGGCGGCGCAGGGGTGGCCGGTGATCCATCGGCCCGAGGTCAGGTCCAGGTCGTGGAACCGGCGGCCGTCCGTGAAACGTACGTCCGCCGTACCGGGCGCGGTGCCCGGGAGGAAGTGGAGCGTCCGCTCGGCGGGGCGGGCGACGCCCCGCCACACGAACGTGCCGGACTCGTGGTGCAGCAGGCCGGGCGGGCCGCTCCCGGGCAACGGGCTGAACGTCGTGTTGCCGGTGAAGGTCCCCTCGTCCGTGTTCGCGAGATCCCGCACCGACCGTTTCAGCCACCAGCTCCCCGCCAGATACGGCAGCACATCAGGCACTGGCCGGAACTCGCCCACGTCGCCGCCCTCTCCGAACTCTTGAGTTGCCGCACGCCCCATTGACGCACTCCAGTCACATACCTATGTTGCCGTTCGAAGTGCTGATCGTTGTCCGGTATCCCGAACTGCATCGACAGAGCCGCGGAGTATCCATGTCACGCACAAGCACCCGCTGGAGACTAGGTCTCACGGCCACCACCGCACTCCTGGTGGCCTCGGCGGTCGCCCCCGCCCCGGCCAGCGCCGAGGACGTCACCGACTACGCCATCACTGTGGACCCGGCCGCCAAGGGCGCCAAGATCGACGACACGATGTACGGCGTCTTCTTCGAGGACATCAACCGCGCCGCCGACGGCGGCCTGTACGCCGAACTCGTGCAGAACCGATCTTTCGAGTACTCCACCGCCGACAACCGCTCGTACACGCCCCTCACCTCCTGGGCTGTCGGCGGTACGGCGACGGCCCAGAACGACGACGGGCGCCTGAACGCCCGCAACCGCACCTATCTCGCCCTGGGCGCCGGTTCGTCCGTCACCAACTCCGGCTACAACACCGGGATCAGGGTCGAGGACGGCAAGAAGTACGACTTCTCCGTCTGGGCCCGTGCAGACCGGGCCGGCACGCTCACCGTGTCGCTCACCGACGCCGGTGGCACCCTCGCCGAGGCCCACCAGGTCGCCGTGAAGGGCAGCTGGGCCAAGTACCGGGCGCGGTTCACCGCGACCCGCTCCAGCACGACCGGGCGGCTGACGGTCGCGACGGACGACTCCGTCGCCCTGGACATGATCTCGCTGCTGCCCCGGGACACGTACAAGGGGCACGGCCTGCGCAAGGACCTCGCCCAGAAGATCGCCGCACTCGACCCCGGCTTCGTCCGCTTCCCGGGCGGCTGCCTGGTCAACACCGGGTCCATGCGGGACTACAGCGAGGCCTCCAACTGGGAGCGCCGGCGCTCGTACCAGTGGAAGGACACCGTCGGGCCGGTCGAGCAGCGTGCGACCAACTCCAACTTCTGGGGATACAACCAGAGTTACGGACTCGGCTACTACGAGTACTTCCAGTTCTCGGAGGACATCGGCGCGATGCCGCTGCCCGTCGTCCCGGCGCTGGTCACCGGCTGCGGACAGAACCAGGCTGTCGTCGACGAGGCGCTGCTCAAGCGGCACGTGCAGGACACCCTCGACCTCATCGAGTTCGCCAACGGCCCGGTGACCAGCGAGTGGGGGCGGAAACGGGCTCAGATGGGCCACCCCAAGCCCTTCCACCTCACCCACATCGAGGTGGGGAACGAGGAGAACCTGCCCAACGAGTTCTTCGCCCGCTTCACCGAGTTCCGGACCGCCATCGAGGCCAGGTACCCGGACATCACGATCATCTCCAACTCCGGCCCGGACGACAGCGGTTCGACCTTCGACACCGCCTGGAAGCTCAACCGGGACGCCAACGTCGACATGGTCGACGAGCACTACTACAACAGCACGAACTGGTTCCTCCAGAACAACGACCGCTACGACTCGTACGACAGGAACGGCCCCAAGGTCTTCCTCGGCGAGTACGCCTCCGGCGGCAACACCTTCAAGAACGCCCTCTCCGAGGCCGCGTTCATGACGGGCCTGGAGCGCAACGCGGACGTCGTCAAGCTCGCCTCGTACGCCCCGCTGCTCTCCAACGAGGACTACGTGCAGTGGCGCCCGGACATGATCTGGTTCAACAACCACGCGTCCTGGGGCTCGCCCTCGTACGAGGTGCAGAAGCTGTTCATGAACAACGTCGGTGACCGCGTGGTGCCCACCACCGCCACCGGTACGCCCTCGGTGAGCGGCCCGATCGCGGGCGCCGTCGGTCTGTCGACGTGGGCGACCACGGCGGCGTACGACGACGTGAAGGTCACCGGCGCGGACGGTACGGCGCTGCTGACCGACGACTTCTCGACCGACGCCGCCCAGTGGACCCACACCGGGGGCGGGAGCTGGACGGTCCAGGACGGGCAGTACGTCCAGACGGACGTCGCCGCCGAGAACACCATGGTCTCCGCGGGCAACCCCGCCTGGCACGACTACGACCTGCATGTGAAGGCCACCAAGAAGTCCGGCAAGGAGGGCTTCCTCGTCGCCTTCGGTGTCAAGGACACCGGCAACTACTACTGGTGGAACCTGGGCGGCTGGAACAACACCCTCAACGCCGTCGAACAGGCCTCGGACGGCGGCAAGTCGACGCTCGTGTCCAAGGCCGGCTCGATCGAGACGGGCCGCGCCTACGACATCGACGTCAAGGTGCGGGGACGTCAGGTCACCATGTACCTCGACGGCCAGGAGTGGGGCAGCTTCACCGACGACAAGCCGGTCGAGCCGTTCCGCCAGATCGTCACGAAGGACGCGAAGACCGGTGATCTGATCGTCAAGGTCGTCAACGCCCAGGCGGCGCAGGCCCGTACGACGATCGACCTCGGCAAGGTGAAGGTCAGGTCCAAGGCCGCGGTGACCACGCTGACCGCCGCGCCGGACGCGGTGAACAGTGAGACGGCGACATCGGTGGCGCCGGTGAAGTCGACGTTCACGGGTGTCGCGAGGAAGTTCACCTACACGTTCCCGGCGAACTCCGTCACGTTCCTGCGGATCAAGAAGGGGTGATGGGGAGGACCGGCGAAAACGGCTGACCGGACGGGCGGTTCAGGTGCTGAAGGGTGCCTGGGCCGCCCGTCTGTACTGGTTCGGCCAGTGGGTGGATGGGCCACCCTGGCAGTAGCTCAGTAGCTCAGTAGCTCAGTAGCTCAGTAGGCCAGTGGGCCGGTCGCCGCGACGAACGCCCCGTCGAGGAGGACCGGTACCACCGTGCTCGCGTCCACCTCCGTCGCGATGGCCACGTCCTCCGGAAAGCCCCCGTCGATCAGTTCCCGCCCCGAGGCGCTCGCCAGTACGTCGGCGGCGATGTCCGGGGAAGCGGTGAAGGTGGTGGCGACCGTGCCGGCCTCGACCGAGAGGAGTGCACGGCCGCTGCCGTGGATGTCCAGCGAGGCGATCACAGCGCCCGCCCCCAGCAGGTCTTCCAGCGCCGGTCGCAGGCTGCCGTCGGGCCAGCGCTCACCGGCGGCGATCACACCGACCGGCCGCTCGGCGGTCCCGTACCCCTGCTCGGCGAGCCACGCGCCAACGGTGGTGCCGTTGCGCAGACACGCGGCCACCACGACCGTCGCCGTGTCGTCGGCCGCCGCCGAGATCGCCGAGCCGTTGGGGGACGGCAGCACCAGCCGGGCGGCGAAGGGCGCCCGGCGCAGCGCCGCCGGGGAGAGCGACCACGGTGTGTCGGGGCCGACCGCTCCACGGCCGACGGCGAGCCGGGCGTCCCGCTGCTCGGCGAAGGCCGTGGCCGTGCCGTCACGCCACGGGTGGGGGAAGACGCGGGAGCCGGCCTCGACGGCGACCGAGACCGACGTCGTGAACGACAGCACATCGACGACGACCAGGCAGGACACCTCGCGGGCGAGGTGTCGCGCACCGGCCGGCCCCCACTCGAAGCGGATCCCGTACCCGGACTGGAGAAAGTCCTCACGCATACGGATGATCGTGCCATGGGCATGATCGACACGGTGTCCGTCCCGGTCCGGGGGCGCCGCATACCGATCCGCATACCGATCCGCATACCGATCCGCATACCGATCCACCATATTGCATAAACGTGCAACGAAACGTATAGTCATGCCATCAAGGAGGAGGGTTCCATGGCGGTACGTGTGGCGGTGGCCGGAGCGAGTGGGTACGCGGGCGGGGAACTGCTGCGTCTGCTCCTCGTCCACCCCGAGGTCGAGATCGGCGCCCTGACCGGCAACTCCAACGCCGGACAGCGGCTCGGCGCACTGCAGCCGCATCTGCTGCCGCTGGCCGGCCGTGTGCTCCAGGAGACCACCCCCGAAGTCCTCGCCGGGCACGATGTCGTCTTCCTCGCGCTGCCGCACGGGCAGTCCGCCGCCGTCGCCGAGCAGCTCGGGCCGGATGTGCTCGTCGTCGACATGGGCGCCGACTTCCGGCTCCACGACGCGGCCGGCTGGGAGAGGTTCTACGGCTCCGCGCACGCCGGGACCTGGCCCTACGGCCTCCCCGAACTGCCGGGTGCCCGCGCCGCGCTGGAGGGGTCCAAGCGCGTCGCGGTGCCCGGTTGCTATCCGACCGCCGTGTCGCTCGCCCTCTTCCCGGCGTACGCCGCCGGGCTCGCCGAGGCCGAGGCCGTGATCGTCGCCGCCTCCGGCACCTCCGGCGCGGGCAAGGCCGCCAAGACGCACCTGCTGGGCAGCGAGGTCATGGGGTCCATGTCCCCGTACGGCGTCGGTGGCGGCCATCGGCACACGCCGGAGATCGTCCAGAACCTCAGCGGCGCCGCGGGCTCGCCCGTCGCCGTCTCCTTCACACCCACCCTCGCCCCCATGTCCCGCGGCATCCTCGCCACCTGCACCGCCGCCGCCAAGCCCGGCGTCACCGCCGAGTCCGTGCGCGCCGCCTACGAGAAGGCGTTCGCCGACGAGCCGTTCGTGCACCTCCTCCCGGAGGGGCAGTGGCCCGCCACGGCGTCCGTCTACGGTTCCAACGCCGTTCAGGTACAGGTCGCGTACGACGAGTCCGTGCGCCGCATCATCGCGATCAGCGCCATCGACAACCTGACCAAGGGCACCGCGGGCGGTGCCGTCCAGAGCATGAACATCGCCCTCGGGCTCGACGAGACCACCGGGCTTTCCACGATCGGAGTCGCACCGTGAGTGTCACGGCAGCCAAGGGGTTCACGGCGGCGGGCATCGCCGCCGGGATCAAGGAGAACGGCAACCCGGACCTGGCCCTCGTGGTCAACAACGGGCCCCGCCTCGCCGCCGCCGGCGTCTTCACCTCCAACCGCGTCAAGGCCGCACCGGTGCTGTGGTCCGAGCAGGTGCTGAAGGGCGGCATCGTCTCCGCCGTCGTCCTCAACTCCGGTGGCGCCAACGCCTGTACGGGTCCCAAGGGGTTCCAGGACACGCACGCCACCGCCGAGAAGGTCGCGGACACCCTCGGTCTGAATGCCGGAGAGGTGGCCGTCGCCTCCACCGGGCTCATCGGCCTCCTGCTGCCGATGGAAAAGCTGCTCCCCGGAGTTGAGGCCGTTGCCGGTCAACTCTCCGAGCACGGCGGTGAGAAGGCCGCCATCGCCATCAAGACCACCGACACCGTCCACAAGACGGCCGTCGCCGGCAAGGACGGCTGGACCGTGGGCGGTATGGCCAAGGGCGCGGGCATGCTCGCACCCGGCCTCGCCACCATGCTCGTCGTCCTGACGACGGACGCCGACGTGGACAGCGAGCACCTGGACAAGGCGCTCCGCGCCGCCACCCGCACCACCTTCGACCGCGTCGACTCCGACGGCTGCATGTCCACCAACGACACCGTGCTGCTGCTCGCCTCCGGCGCCTCCCAGGTCGCGCCCGCCTACGAGGAGTTCGCGGAGGCCGTACGGGCCGTCTGCGACGACCTCGGGCAGCAGCTCATCCGGGACGCCGAGGGCGCCAGCAAGGACATCAAGGTCGAGGTCGTGAACGCGGCCAGCGAGGACGACGCCGTCGAGGTGGGGCGTTCCATCGCCCGCAACAACCTCCTCAAGTGCGCCATCCACGGCGAGGACCCCAACTGGGGGCGTGTCCTCTCCGCCATCGGCACGACGCGAGCAGCCTTCGAGCCGGACCAGCTGAACGTCGCCATCAACGGCGTCTGGGTCTGCAAGAACGGCGGCGTCGGCGAGGACCGCGACAAGGTCGACATGCGCTACCGGGAGGTCCACATCACCGCCGACCTCGCCGCCGGTACGGAGACCGCCACCATCTGGACCAACGACCTCACCGCGGACTACGTCCACGAGAACAGCGCGTACTCTTCATGAGCACCACGCGGAAGCACACCGCCCTGCCCAAGGCCAGGATCCTCATCGAAGCGCTGCCCTGGCTGACCCGGCACAACGGCAAGGTCGTCGTCATCAAGTTCGGCGGAAACGCCATGGTGAACGACGAGTTGAAGGACGCCTTCGCCCAGGACGTCGTCTTCCTGCGCCAGGCCGGCCTCAAGCCCGTCGTCGTGCACGGCGGCGGCCCGCAGATCAGCGCCGCCCTCGACAGACACGGCATCGTCAGCGAGTTCAAGGCGGGCCTCAGGGTCACCACCGAGGACGCCATGGACGTCGTACGCATGGTGCTGGCCGGGCAGGTCCAGCGGGAGCTGGTCGGGCTGCTCAACCAACACGGGCCGCTCGCCGTCGGGTTGACCGGCGAGGACGCGCACACCATCACCGCCACCAAGCACCAGCCCGAGATCGACGGGGAGTTGGTCGACATCGGGCGGGTGGGCGAGATCACCGCGATCGACACGGGCGCGATCGAGGCACTGCTCGCCGACGGCCGTATCCCGGTCGTCTCGTCGATCGCCCGTAGCCAGGACGACGGACATGTCTACAACGTCAATGCTGATACGGCGGCTGCGGCACTCGCTGCTGCTCTTGGCGCCGAAACCCTCATGGTCCTCACGGACGTCGAGGGCCTCTACGAGGACTGGCCCAACTCCGACGAGGTGATCAGTCGCCTCACCGCTTCCCAACTGGAGAAGCTGCTCCCGGAGTTGAGCTCCGGCATGGTGCCGAAGATGGAGGGCTGTCTGCACGCCGTGCGCAACGGGGTGAACACCGCCCGCGTCATCGACGGCCGGGTCCAGCACTCGATCCTGCTGGAGATCTTCACGGACGAGGGCATCGGCACGATGGTCGTGCCCGATGCGGAGGAAGAAGGGGACGCCGCATGAACGCCGGCCAGCAGCTGGACGCCAGTCAGGAACTGAGCGCCGACAGCGCCAATCAGGCACTGACCGCGCGCTGGCAGGGCGCGCTCATGAACAACTACGGCACCCCCCGCCTGCCCCTCGTCCGGGGCGCGGGCAGCACGGTGTGGGACGCCGACGGCAAGGCGTACACCGACTTCGTGGGCGGCATCGCCGTGAACGCGCTCGGCCACGCCCACCCGGCGATCGTCGAGGCGGTCTCCACCCAGATCGCCTCCCTCGGCCATGTCTCCAACCTGTTCGTCGCCGAACCGCCCGTCGCGCTCGCCGAGCAGCTGCTCCAGCGCTTCGGCCGGGACGGCAAGGTGTTCTTCTGCAACTCGGGCGCCGAGGCCAACGAGGGCGCCTTCAAGATCGGCCGGCTGACCGGACGGGGGCACATGGTGTCCACCGAGGGCGGCTTCCACGGGCGGACCATGGGTGCCCTCGCGCTCACCGGCCAGCCCGGAAAGCGGGAGCCCTTCGTGCCGATGCCCGGTGACGTCACGTACGTCCCGTACGGCGACGCGCAGGCGCTGGCCGCCGCCGTCACCGACGAGACCGCCCTCGTCATCATCGAGCCCGTCCAGGGCGAGAACGGCGTCGTGGTCCCGCCCGCCGGCTATCTGAAGGCCGCGCGGGCGATCACCGCCGCCAACGGCGCCCTGCTCGTCCTCGACGAGGTGCAGACCGGCATCGGGCGTACCGGGCACTGGTTCGAGTACCAGGCCCACGAGGGCGTCCTGCCCGACGTCGTCACCCTCGCGAAGGGCCTCGGCGGCGGGCTGCCCCTCGGCGCGACCGTCGCCTTCGGCCGCGCCGCCGACCTGCTCCAGCCCGGCCAGCACGGTACGACGTTCGGAGGCAACCCGGTCGCCTGCGCCGCCGGACTCGCCGTACTCGACACGATCTCGAACGAGGGGTTGCTGGAGAACGTCAAGCGGCAGAGCGAGAAGTTGCGGGACGGAATCGAGGGTGCGGGCCACCCGTTGATCGATTATGTCCGGGGCGCGGGACTCCTCCTGGGTATCGTGCTCAACGAGCCCCTCGCGCCCCAGGTGCAGCAGGCGGCTCAGGACGCCGGGTTCCTGGTGAACGCGCCCGCTCCCGATGTCGTACGGCTGATGCCGCCGCTGAACATCGGTGACGCCGAAGTGGACGCGTTCCTCCAGGCACTTCCCGGAGTTCTCGACGCGGTTGCCGTTGACGGGAAGGACTAGCCGGGGAATGAGACGACGACGATGACGCAGGCGCAGGATCACGAACACGCGGGGCCTGCCGTACCGCAGACCCGCACCGCACGCCACCGCCGGATCGTGGACATCCTCAACCGGCAACCGGTGCGGTCGCAGAGTCAGTTGGCGAAGCTGCTCGCGGACGACGGACTGACCGTCACGCAGGCGACGCTCTCCAGGGACCTGGACGAACTGAACGCGGTGAAGATCCGTAACACCGACGGCGATCTCATCTACGCGGTGCCGAGCGAGGGCGGGTTCCGTACGCCTCGCGCTCCGCTGGGGGAGTCGGCGAAGGAGGAGCGGATGCGGCGGCTGTCCGCGGAGCTGCTGATCTCCGCGGAGGCTTCCGCGAATCTCGTGGTCCTGCGGACCCCTCCGGGGGCCGCGCAGTTCCTGGCCTCGGCCATCGATCAGGCCGAGCTGCACGACATTCTGGGGACCATCGCCGGGGACGACACGTTGATGCTGATCAGCCGGAATCCTGCGGGGGGTCAGGCGTTGGCCGACCATTTGTTGGGGTTGGCGCAGAAGAACCACTGAGGGGCGCCAGCGGTTGAGTCCAGGGTGCGGATCCGTTGTGGCTCGTCGCGCAGTTCCCCGCGCCCCTGGGCACGTCCCGTCACCCGAGTCGTCTTGCCAGCCCTCCTGTGCACCGCACCTCGTCGCCCGCCGTGATCAGCAACGCCTCGACGTCCGGCAGCGACTCCAGCCACGCCAGTGCCTGCCTCGACCCCATCGCGAAGGCCGCCGTCGCCCAGGCGTCCGCCCAGGTCAGTTTCGGGGCCACGACCGTGACCGCCACGAGGTCCGTCACCGCGGACTTGCGGGTGCGGGGGTCGACGATGTGGGCGCCGCGTTCCGCCGTGCCGGAGGTGGCCACCGCCAGTTCGTCGGTGCCGGCCGCCGAGACCACGGCCGCCAGGCCGCCCGGGCGGAGCGGGTCCGACACGCCTACCCGCCAAGGGCGTTGGGGTCCCGGCGCACCGCACAGCTGGACGTCCCCGGCGCCGTTGACGCTGACGCCGCTCGCTCCGGCCGCCATCAGGGTTCTGGCCGCGCGTTCCGCCGCCCAGCCCTTGACCAGGCCGGTCGGGTCGATCTGCCCCTGGTAGGTGTGGCTGAACCACCCCTCGCTGACCCGCTCCGCCTCGGCGCACAGGTCGAGCACCTCGGCGACCTCCGGGTCGCAGTCGGCGACGGAGATCTCGCCGCGGGCGAGCCGGGAGATCTGGCTGTTGTCACGGTAGGTGCTGAACACTTCGTTGACCTTGTGCAGTCCGGCGATCGCTGCTGCCAGCGCCACCTGGACCGCACGAGGGTCCCCGCCGCGGACGTCAAAGGAGAAGACGGTCCCCATGACCTCCTCCGCATGACGCACCGCGACGGGAGCTTCCGCGGGATCAACCACCGGCCTGGTCCAGGGCGGACTGGAGGGACTCCTTGTAGCCGGCGCTGGTGTAGCTGGCGCCGGACACCGCGTCGATGTCGCCATCGCCCGCCGTCACCGCCTCCTGGTTGAGCTTGGGGATGGCGTCCCCGGAGATCTGGTCGCTGCGACCGCCACTGGGCGCCTGGACCGCCGACGCTGAGGTGATCCTGCCCTTGGTCAGCGTGACCCGGACCTGCACCGGGCCGTACTCCGTCTGGACCACGCTTCCGGTGTACGTGCCGCCCCCGTCGGAGGTCGCGCCGCCCTTCGCCGCACCGCCCGCCGCGGCACCCGAGCCCGCTGACCCTGCCGCAGAGCCGGCTGCCGGGTCGGCCGAAGCCGTGCCCGTCCCCTTGTCCGACTCCGCAGCGGGAACCTTGTCCAGGGCCGACTGCAGCGACTTCTTGTAGCCCGCGCTGGTGTAGCTGGCGCCCGAGATCGCGTCGATGTCCGCGGTGCCGGCGGCGACCGCTTCCTGGTTGAGCTTGGGGATCGCGTTGCCGGAGATCGTGGTGCTCTGGCCCCCGCTGGGCGCCTTCACCGCCTCCGCCTTGGTGATCTTCCCGCCGCTCACCGTGATACGGACCTGGACCTGGCCGTACTGGGTGTCGACCGCGTCGCCGGTGACCGTGGCGGCCTGGGCCGCACCGCCGCCGGTGGCACCCGTACCCGCGCCCGCGCTGGCCTTGTCCAGGGCGGACTGGAGCGACTTCCCGTAACCCGCGCTCGTGTAGCTGGCGCCGGAGATCGCGTCGATACTGCCGTCGAGGCCCGCGGCGACCGCTTCCTGGTTGAGCTTGGGGATCGCGTTGCCGGAGATCTGGTCGCTCTGACCGCCCTTGGGCTGCTGGACCGCCTCCGCCTTGGTGATCTTGCCGCCGCTCACCGTGACGCGGACCTGGACCGGGCCGTACTGGGTCTGGACGGTGTCGCCGGTGAAGGTGCCGTCCTTGGCCGCTGCGCCGCCCTGGGCCGACTCCTGCGCCGCCGCCGTCTGCTGCGGCAGAGCACCGGCAGCCTGTGCGCCCCCGGGGTCCGACGTCGGCTTCAACGTCAGCAGCAGGACGATTCCGGAGACTGTGGCGGCGCTCGCCAGCATGACGCGCCGAAAGGGGTGACTCTTCTTCATCGCTCCTGGCTCCCGTCGCTCACATCTCGAACGACTCGTGGTGGATACGGCGCGCCGGAACACCCGCGCCGCGAAGTGCCTCGTACACACCCTGGGCGAAGCCGGGCGGCCCGCACAGGAAGACGTCGTGGTCGTCGATGTCCGGCAGCTTCCGGCGCAGCGACTCGGGCGAGATGTCCGGGCGCTCCCCGTCGGGGCTGTTCACCGCGTACATGAGACGGGCGCCGCGCTCGTTGGCGATGGTCGCCAGCTCGTCCCACAGGGCCAGGTCCTGGGTGCTGTTGGCCCGGTAGAGGAGGGTCAGGTCGCCCGCCGCGCCGGGCAGGGTCTCGAACAGGGCCCGCATCGGGGTGATGCCGACACCGCCGGCCACCAGCAGCACCTTGCCCTGGCTGCGCTTGGAGGCGGTCAGAGCGCCGTAGGGACCCTCGGCCCACACACGGGTGCCGGGCTCCAGCTCGCGCAGGGCCGAGCTGTGGTCGCCGATCGCCTTCACCGTGATGCGCAGCATGTTGGGGCGGGGGGCCGCCGACAGGGAGTACGGGTGCGAGCTGAACCGCATACCGGGGGCCAGGAAGCGCCAGCGGAAGAACTGGCCCGCCTCCGCGCCCATCCGGTGCAGCTTCCGGCCGCTCATCAGCACGGACACGATGCCCGGGGTCTCCTCGATGACCGCCTCGACCCGCAGCCGGTGGCGCATGTTCAGCCGGATCGGCGTGACGATGCGGTACCAGAGGACCAGCGCGGTCACCGAGCCGTACAGCGCGTACCAGGCGGTCTTCGCGGCCGGTTCCACGACGAACTCGTTGCCGGTGGACAGCTGGTGCCAGAAGGTCAGGAACGTGGCCGCGTACGTCAGCAGGTGCACGTGGTACCAGAGGTCGTACGGGATCATCCGCCGGACCGGGCCGATGGAGCTGAGCCCGATGACCACCAGCAGACCCGTGCCGATCGCGGCCTTGCCCATGTCGGGCAGCTGGTTCACCGAGTCGACCGTCTGCTGGACGATGTCGCCGAACGTCTTCCCGGCCTGGAGGGCGTAGCCGTACATGATCAGGACGACGTGCGCCACGACCAGGCAGAGCGTGTACCGGCCGCTCATCGCGTGCCAGCGCGCCACCCGGTCCGAGCCGACCCGGCGCTCCAGCGCGGGCACCCGGGCCATCTGGAGCACCACCAGCGCCATCAGGTATCCGGCGAGCAGACCGGTGATCCGGCCGGCCGCGATGATCTGGGCGGTGGTGTCGGCGAGGGAGGGCGTGTTGTGCCACCACAGCCAGATCACTCCGGCAGCGCCCGCCCCTACGGCGAGCAGCAGCGGGACGGCGGGGGAGCGGCGAGGTCGGATGCGGCGCATCGTCTGGCGTCGCGCGGCACGTCCGCCTGCGATCGTGGTGGTCACGGTTCCTCCGTGGGACGGGGTCTAGTCGAGAGGCTTGGCCCCTTGGCCCTCAGATACGTGCCACGACCGCTGAGTGTTCAGTGACCCGACAGGTCTACGGTTAAATGCCAGTTAAATGGGGTGACGGCCGGTAACCCCCACGCGGCGATGCCCGGTGAGGCTCAGTAGCGGACGATGGCCGTCGGCCCGCTCGCCGTACCGATCGCGATGTGCGGCCGTCGCTCCGGATCCGCCCAGGCGAGGATCGCCCGCATGGCCTCGGCCGGCACCGACACACAACCGGCCGTCGCCGCACGCCCGTTGACGTGCAGGAAGATCCCGGCACCGCGCTCCCGCACCGGCTTGGCGTAGTTGAAGGCGATGACGTACGCGTGGGCGTACTGCTGCGTGTACGAGATCAGGTGCTCGGACTCGGTGGCCCGGCAGTCGGCGGGGCGGGGCTCGGTCCAGCGGTTGTAGGAGCGCGAGTCGTTGTCCTGGCACCACCAGGAGTTCTGTCGCACGGGCCGGTACGTGACCTTGGTGCCGCTGGGTGCCGCCTTGATGCCGAAGGCGTACGGAAGGTCGTACAGCCCGGCGGGAGTGGTGTTCGTGCCCTGTCTGCGGGAGCCGCCCTCGACGAGCCCGTTCGCACCGAAGCGGGCGGGCGCGGAACCGGCCTTCGTCCATGTCCCGTCGCGCAGGTTCCACCAGGTGAGGGTGCCCGAGGTCGCCTTCGCGCGCGGCGCCTGAGCCGTGATCAGCTGGGATCCGCCGCCGGTGTCGGCCAACAGGGCGGGCAGCGGCGGCGCGGCCGTGGGAGGGGCACCGGGGGCGAGCACGAGAAGGGACGCGGACGCGAGGACGACGGCGGCTCCGGGACGCATGGCTCAGACGGTACTGGGCGGGAGCGGCAACGGCAGCCCGGGTAGTCCGTCCAGGCTCGTCGCGATGTGGTCCTTCTTCTCGAAGTAGGCGCTGAGCGAGGCGTCGTCCTCACGCGCGAAGCGCCTGGCGTGCAGATCGCGGTCGCTGTCGTACGACATGAAGGGAACCGAGTATCCGCAACTGTCCCGGACGAGTTCGGCGCGCACGACGATGATCGCGCGCAGGCCGTGCGCGGTGGCGTCGATGTCCGGGAAGCGGGCGAGGAGTTCGGGGAAGCGCGGGTCGTCACGGAAGACCGGCTCACCGCGGCCGTGCACCCGGACGATGTTCGGCGGGCCCTCGAAGGCACACCACATGAGGGTGATCCGCCCGTTCTCGCGCAGATGCGCGACGGTCTCGGCGGTGCTGCCGGCGAAGTCGAGATAGGCCACGGTCAGCTCGTCGAGGACGACGAACGAGCCCTTGAGGCCCTTGGGGGAGAGGTTGACCGTGCCGTCGCCGGACAGCGGGGCGGTCGCGGTGAAGAAGAGGGGCTGCGCCTCGATGAACGTGCGCAGGCGGCCGTCGATGCGTTCGTAGGTCTTTCCCATGACTGATCATTGTCCGGGAAAGTCGTTCGCCTGTCTAAGTGTTTTTGTGCCATGTCTACGGCAGTGGCGCCGTAGTGCTGTGCAGGCCCGTGGCCGCCCCGGCCGGCGCTTGCTTCGGGGCGGCCACAGTGCCTGTCACGTCACTTGGTGAACGTGCAGGCGGCCAGCGAGTCGAGGCCGGTGGGCTTGGCCGCGGTGCGGCCGATGGCGGTGGCGATGCGGTTGATGGTCGCCACGCGCTTGTCCTTGAGCGGACCGGTGATCGCGTTCTGGACGAAGTTGGGTCCGCCCTGGCCGACCGTGTTCACGAGCCGCGTGTTGGCCTCGGCGATCTGCGTGTTCAGCAGGGCGAGGTTGCGGGTGACCTCGGCCTGCGCCGACGCCGGGATCGCGGGCAGCTTCGAGGCCACGTCCGGGCAGCTGATGGTGCCGGCGCCGCCGTTGTTGCCCGCGTTGCCCGCGTTGCCCGTGTTACCGGCATTGCCTGTGTTGCCGTTGTTGCCGGCGTTCCCCGTGTTACCGGTGTTGCCACCCGCCTGCTGGGTCGGTGTCGCGGCAGGCGCGGCCACCCCGGCGGCGTTGAGGGTGCAGGGCGCCAGGGCGTCGAGGCCGACCGGCTTGGCGGCGGTGCGGCCGATGGCGGTGGCGATGCGGTTGATGGTCGCCACGCGCTTGTCCTTGAGCGGACCGGTGATCGCGTTCTGGATGAAGTTGGGACCGCCCTGGCCCTGGGTGTCGACGATGCGCTTGTTGGCCTCGGCGATCTGCGTGTTCAGCAGGGCGAGGTTGCGGTCGACCTCGGCCTTCGCCGACGCGGGGATCGCGGGCAGTCTGTTCGCGACCGCCGGGCAGTTCACCGTCGGGACCGCGGCCTTGGTGGTCGCCTGGGTGGTGGTGCTGTTCTTGGACGTTTCCCCGGCAAGGGCGGAGCCGGCGACGATCGCACCGGTCAGAGCCACTGCGGCGGCGCCGCCGATGATGCCCACACGACGCTTGTTGTACTTCGGAAGAGCCCTGGACATGCGGATGCCTCACTCGGGTCAGGGGGTGGCTGTGTGGTTCGACTCGCTGTACAGACGCGGCGCCTGCGTCTGGCGTGAGGTACGGGTAAGCGGTTTCGTGTGTTCAAAGGCTCGGCAAACATCCGTAAGAAAATTTCCCGAGATTGACGAACCATGCAGAGTGCTGCATACTCATGCATGTCAGCGAATGCACTGTGAGGAGAAAACCCGTGACCGAGCGCGTCGTACTCGCCTACTCAGGCGGTCTGGACACCTCCGTCGCCATCGGCTGGATCGCCGAGGAGACGGGCGCCGAGGTCATCGCGGTCGCGGTCGATGTCGGCCAGGGCGGCGAGGACCTGGACGTCATCCGCAAGCGCGCGCTCGCCTGTGGCGCCGTCGAGGCCGAGGTCGCGGACGCCAGGGACGAGTTCGCCGAGGAGTACTGCCTCCCGGCGATCAAGGCCAACGCCCTCTACATGGACCGCTACCCGCTGGTCTCCGCCCTCTCCCGGCCGACGATCGTCAAGCACCTCGTCGCCGCCGCCCAGAAGCACGGCGCCACCACGGTCGCCCACGGCTGCACGGGCAAGGGCAACGACCAGGTGCGGTTCGAGGCCGGCATCGTGGCCCTCGCCCCCGACCTCAAGTGCATCGCCCCGGTCCGCGACTACGCGATGACCCGCGACAAGGCGATCGCCTTCTGCGAGGAGAAGCAGCTCCCGATCGCCACCACCAAGAAGTCCCCGTACTCCATCGACCAGAACGTCTTCGGGCGCGCGGTCGAGACGGGCTTCCTGGAGGACATCTGGAACGCCCCGATCGAGGACATCTACGAGTACACCTCGAACCCCGCCACCCCGCGCGAGGCGGACGAGGTGATCATCTCCTTCAAGGAGGGCGTCCCGGTCGCCGTCGACGGCAAGCCGGTCTCCGTCCTCCAGGCGATCCAGCAGCTGAACGAGCGGGCCGGCGCCCAGGGCATCGGCCGGATCGACATGGTCGAGGACCGTCTCGTCGGCATCAAGTCCCGCGAGGTGTACGAGGCTCCGGGCGCGATCGCCCTGATCACGGCCCACCAGGAGCTGGAGAACGTCACGGTCGAGCGCGAACTCGCCCGCTACAAGCGCCAGGTCGAGCAGCGCTGGGGCGAGCTGGTCTACGACGGCCAGTGGTTCTCCCCGCTCAAGCGCGCCCTGGACGGCTTCATCAACGAGGCCAACCAGCACGTCAACGGCGACGTCCGGATGACGCTGCACGGCGGTCGCGCGGTGGTCACGGGCCGGCGCTCGGACACGTCCCTCTACGACTTCAACCTCGCCACGTACGACACGGGCGACACCTTCGACCAGGCCGCGGCCAAGGGCTTCATCGACATCTACAGCCTGTCGTCGAAGATCGCGGCCAAGCGCGACCAGGCGTAACCGATACCGTTGTTGGCACCGCCTCCCCTCCGTACGGGTGGGGAGGCGGTCGCACATCCACCCCCTGCCTTCAGACCTGCCTTCGAGGAGCAACGCAAGTGAGCAGCAACAGCGGTGACGTACGGCTCTGGGGCGGCCGTTTCGCCGACGGTCCCGCCGAGGCCCTGGCCAAGCTGTCCGCGTCCGTCCACTTCGACTGGCGGCTCGCGCCCTACGACATCGCCGGATCGCGTGCCCACGCGCGCGTGCTGCACAAGGCGGGCCTGCTCACGGACGACGAGCTGACGCGCATGCTGGCCGGCCTCGACCAGCTCGAAGCGAACCTCGCCGACGGCACCCTTGTCCCCACGATGGCCGACGAGGACATCCACACGGCCCTGGAACGCGGCCTGTTGGAGATCCTCGGCCCCGACCTCGGCGGCAAGCTCCGCGCCGGCCGCTCGCGCAACGACCAGGTCGCCACGCTCTTCCGCATGTACCTCAGGGACCACGCCCGTACGATCGGCGGTCTGATCGCCGACCTCCAGGACGCCCTGATCGGCCTCGCGGAGGCCCACCCCGACGTGGCGATGCCCGGTCGCACCCACCTCCAGCACGCCCAGCCGGTCCTGTTCGCCCACCACGTCCTGGCCCACGTCCAGCCGCTGTCCCGGGACGCGGAGCGCCTGCGCCAGTGGGACGAGCGCACCGCGGTCTCCCCGTACGGTTCGGGCGCGCTGGCCGGTTCGTCGCTCGGCCTGGACCCGGAGTCGGTGGCCAAGGACCTCGGCTTCGAGCACGGCAGCGTGGGCAACTCGATCGACGGCACGGCCTCGCGCGACTTCGTCGCCGAGTTCGCCTTCATCACGGCGATGATCGGGATCAACCTCTCCCGGATCGCCGAGGAGATCATCATCTGGAACACGAAGGAGTTCTCCTTCGTGACCCTGCACGACGCCTTCTCCACGGGCTCGTCGATCATGCCGCAGAAGAAGAACCCGGACATCGCGGAGCTGGCACGCGGCAAGAGCGGCCGTCTGGTCGGCAACCTGACGGGCCTCCTGGCCACGCTCAAGGCCCTGCCCCTCGCCTACAACCGCGACCTCCAGGAGGACAAGGAGCCGGTGTTCGACTCCTGCGACCAGCTGGAGGTCCTGCTCCCCGCCTTCACCGGCATGATGGCCACGCTCACCGTCCACCGCGAGCGCATGGAGGAACTGGCCCCGGCCGGCTTCTCCCTCGCCACCGACATCGCCGAGTGGCTGGTCAAGCAGGGCGTCCCCTTCCGGGTCGCCCACGAGGTCGCCGGCGAGTGCGTGAAGGCCGCGGAGGCCGACGGGGTCGAGCTGGACGGCCTGACCGACGACCAGTTCGCGAAGATCAGCGCCCACCTCACCCCCGAGGTCCGCACGGTCCTGAACGTCCACGGCGCTCTGGCCTCCCGCAACGGCCGCGGCGGCACGGCCCCGAGCGCGGTGGCGATCCAGCTGGCAGAGGTGAAGGCGAACGTGGCGGCCCAGCACGAGTGGGCGACGGCCAGGACGAAGTAACCCCTGAAGGGCCGCAGGCCCCTTCAGGGGCGCGGGGAACTGCGCGACAAGCCACAACGAACCCGCACTCGCCAACGCACCTCGGAAACCGAGCTCCGAGGCGCAAGGGGGGTCGAAGGGGCACAGCCCCTGAAGGACGGGACGGGTAGGGGCGGCGGGGGCGAGAACCCCCGGCACCCCTCGCCCGGCAGACCCCCAAAGGTCATCGCGGGTTACGTTGGTCGCAAGCCGTACCGGACCCGACCGAACGGAACCCGCGATGCCCTTCACCCGACTGGCCACAGCGACAACCCCCACCTGCCACCTCGGACTCGGCCTCGCCGCAGTCGGCCGCCCCGGTTACATCAACCTCGGCCGGGACGACGACCTCGGGGACAACCGCAGCGTCGACGCCCTCCGCACCCGCACCCACGAACTCCTGGACGCCGCGTATGCCCAGGGCGTGCGCTACATCGACGTCGCCCGCTCCTACGGCCGCTCCGAGGAGTTCCTCGCCGACTGGCTGAAGACGCACCCCGACCTCGACGACGTCGTGATCGGCAGCAAGTGGGGCTACACCTACACCGCCGGATGGACCACCGACGCGGAGCGGCACGAGGTCAAGGACCACAGTCTCCAGACGTACGAGCGTCAGCGCGCCGAAACCGATCAACTGCTCGGCACCCGCCTCGACCTCTACCAGATCCACTCGCTGACCCCCGACAGCCCGGCCCTGTCGGACAAGGAACTCCACGCCCGTCTCGCGGAGGCCGCCGCGACGGGCCTGACCGTCGGCTTCTCCACCAGCGGCCCCGCCCAGGCCGACACCGTCCGCGCCGCCCTCGCCGTCACGGTCGACGGCGAGCCCCTCTTCCGTACCGTCCAGTCGACGTACAACGTCCTGGAGACCTCCGCCGGGCCCGCGCTGGCCGAGGCCCACGACGCCGGACTGACGGTGATCGTCAAGGAGGGCATGGCCAACGGCCGCCTCGCCGCCGGGCAGGCGCCCGACACCGTACGGGCGGTCGCCGAGGAGACGGGCCTCGGCGCGGACGCCGTCGCCCTCGCGCTGGTGCTGCGCCGGCCGTGGGCCGGGGTGGTGCTGTCCGGCGCGGCCACGCCGGGCCAGCTCGCCTCGAATCTGCACGCGGCGGTCGTCGACCTCGACGAGGACCAGCTGGCCCGCCTGGCCGCGCTGGCCGAGGAGCCGCGCGCCTACTGGGAGCGACGCGCGCAGCTGCCCTGGCACTGAGCTACCCGTCGAGGGGTTGGCCATGATACGCGCATGCCTTCGATGAGACAATAATGTCTCACATGGTCTACTGTTGTCTCATGGCCGTCGATCGTGAACACGTGCTGCGCAGCGCAGCCGCCCTCCTCACCCGGAAATCCACGTCCACCATGGACGAGGTCGCCAAGGCGGCCGGAATCAGCCGGGCCACGCTGCACCGCCTCTTCGCCGGGCGGGACGTGCTCGTGCGGGCCCTCGAAGGGCTCGGTATCGAGGAGTGCGAGGCGGCTCTGGCGGCCGCGCGACTCGGCGACGGCACCGCCCAGGAGGCTGTGCGCCGCCTGGTGCGGGAGCTCGAACCCGCCGCCGGACTGCTCGCGTTCCTCTACACCGAGAACCAGCTGTTCGAGGGCGAGGAGCAGAACGAGGGCTGGGCCCGGATAGACGCCGCGATCGCCGCCCTGTTCCGGCGCGGCCAGCAGGGCGGCGAGTTCCGCATCGACCTCACCCCGGCCTGGCTCACCGAGGCGCTCTACGGGCTCATGGCCTCCGGGGCCTGGGCGGTGAGCGAGGGCCGGGTCGCCGCCAAGGACTTCAACCACATGATCGTCGAGCTGTTGCTCGGCGGCGCGCTACGGAGAGAGGAATCATGACCAGCACCCTGCAGCCGGCCCACGCGACGGAGGAAGGGAGGCGTCCGGGCCGTTGGCTCGCGCTGTCCGTCCTCGTGCTGGCCGTGCTGCTGGTGGCCGTCGACGCGACCGTTCTCGGTCTCGCGACCCCCTTCATCAGTGAGGACCTGAAGCCGTCCGGCACCCAGTTGCTGTGGATAGGCGACGTCTACTCGTTCGTCATCGCGGGCCTGCTCGTCTCCATGGGCAGTCTCGGCGACCGCATCGGCCGCAAGCGGCTGCTGCTCATCGGCGCGACCGCGTTCGGCGTGGTGTCCGTCCTCAACGCGTATGCGACGACACCGGAGTTGATGATCCTGGCGCGGGCGCTGCTCGGTGTCGCGGGCGCGACCCTGATGCCGGCCACGCTCGCCCTGATCCGCAACCTCTTCCACGACCCGCGCGAACGCAGCCTCGCCATCGGCATCTGGGGTGCGACCGCCTCCGCCGGTACCGCGGTCGGCCCGGTCGTCGGCGGCTTCCTGCTCGAACACTTCTGGTGGGGCTCGGTCTTCCTGATCAACCTGCCCGTGATGGTGGTTCTCGTCCTCGTCGGCATCAAGCTGCTCCCCGAGTCGCGCAACCCGGCGCCGGGCCCGTGGGACCTGCGAAGCGTCGTACTGTCGCTCGTCGGCATGATCGGCATCGTGTACGGCATCAAGGAGGCGGCGTCACACGGGTTCTCGTGGCCGGCCCTGGGCGCGGCGGCCCTGGGCGGCGCGGCCCTGTACGGCTTCGTGCGCCGTCAACTGGCCCTCCCCATACCCCTCCTGGACATGCGGCTGTTCCGCGACCGGGGGTTCAGCGGGGCCGTACTGGCCGACCTGCTGACCATCCTCGGACTGTCCGGGCTGGTGTTCTTCCTCTCGCAGTATCTGCAACTGGTGCAGGGCCGGGGGCCGTTGGAGGCGGGCCTCGCCGAACTGCCCGCGGCGATCGGTGCGGTGGTGGCGGGTCTGCTCGCCGGCGCGGCGGCCCGGCGCTACTCGGTGCGGGCCGTGGTCTCGGGCGGCCTCGCGGCCATCGGCCTGGCCCTGGCGGCGCTCACCGTGGTGGACCAGTCGACCGGCTATCCGCTGCTCGGCACCGCGCTGCTGGTCGTGGGTGTGGGCGCGGGCCTCTCGTTCACCGTCACCTCCGACGTCATCCTCGGCAGCGTCCCCAAGGAACAGGCGGGTGCGGCGGCGGCGGTGTCGGAGACGGCATACGAACTGGGCGCCGCCCTCGGCATCGCGCTGCTCGGCTCGATCGTCACGGGCGTGTACAGGAACTTCCCCGCCCCGACGGGCACACCAGCCGAGGCCCACGAATCCCTGGGCGGCGCGGTGGAAACAGCGGCGGGCCTGCCGACGCACACTGCCGAGACCCTGCTGAACGCGGCCCGCGAGGCCTTCACTGACGGAATCGCCCTGGCGGCAGGTGCCGGCGCGGTGGTTCTCCTGGCAGCGGCGGGCGCGGCCTGGGTACTGCTGAAGGGACAACGCCTGGAGGGCCGGGGCGACCACCCCTAGCGGGACCTGATCACGTGGGGCGCCTGGGGCGCCCCACAGGGGTGCGGGGCTGTACCCAACTGCGGCTCCGCCGCGGGGCGCGACAAGCCACGGCGAACCCGCCCCCGACGAACAACCCGCCGCCCCGTTACGCGGCCTTCGCCTTGGTCGCGTACATATCCACGTACTCCTGCCCAGAGAGCCGCATGACCTCGGTCATCACCGAGTCGGTCACGGCCCGCAGCACGTACCGGTCCCGGTCCATTCCCTCGTACCGGGAGAACTCCATCGCCTCACCGAACCGCACCGTCACCCGTCCCGGCCGCGGCATCCCGGCCCCGCTGGGCTGCAACTTGTCCGTGCCGATCATCGCGAACGGCACGACAGGCGCGCCCGTCATCAGGGTCAGCCGGGCGATGCCGGTGCGGCCCCGGTAGAGGCGGCCGTCGGGGGAACGCGTGCCCTCGGGGTAGATCCCGAACATACGGCCCTCCTCCAGCACCCGGCGGCCGGTCATCAGCGCCGCCACACCGCCGTTGGCCCCGTCCCGGTCGACCGGGATCATGCCGACGCCGGTGAAGAACCAGGCCATGAGGCGGCCCTTGAACCCCTTGCCGGTGACGTACTCGTCCTTGCCGATGAACACGACCTGCCGGTCGCAGACCAGCGGAAGGATCATCGAGTCGATGAACGTGAGGTGGTTTCCGGCGAGGATCACCGGGCCGTCCCCGGGGATGTGCTCCACGCCTTCCACCCGTGGGCGGAACATCAGGCGCATGATCGGTCCGAGCAGTGCCTTGATGAGCGCGAAGCGGGACAACGGGCCCTCCGGTGTCAAGGGATCGGTATAAGTCTGTGCAGGTGAGGACGATACTCGCGCCTCGGGGGGTAATGCACATCGGGTTCACCGAGTACTTACGTACTGTTGACCCGCGTTTACCTGCGGTGGCGCGGTGTTGCGAGCAGGTGACGGACCGCCACGAATGTGACGGAGATCGCGCGAGTCATACGGGACACACCGACCGCGTACCCACCGCGCCCGAGTCGATGCCGACATCCGGCGTGACCCGTGTGTTCCGCCCGAGGTCTCCCTGTCGACATGTACACGCACCTACGATCGGTCCGTTTGGACAGATGGACAGATGACGGTGCGGCAGGAGAGGCGCTCATGGGCACGCTGGAGTCGAACGGACATGCGCAGGGGGAGTCGAAGGGGACGGGGCGCCGGACACTGCTCGGAGCCGCGATGCTGGGTGCGGGCGGCGCGGTCGTCGGGCTGCCCGGCGCGGCGAGCGCCGACGCCCAGGTCGCCGGGCAGAACGCGCACCGGGACGTGAAGCACGGAGGTGGTGGCTTGAAGAGCCTGCCCGAACCGACGATCATCGGCCACCGGGGTGCCAGCGGCTACCGCCCGGAGCACACCTTCGGGTCGTACCAACTCGCCCTCGACCTGGGCGCGGACATCGTCGAGGCCGGTGACCTGGTCCCCACCAAGGACGGCCACATCGTCTGCCGCCACGAACCCGAGATCGGCGGGACGACGAACGTCGCCGACCACCCCGAGTTCGCGAGCCGCAGGACCACGAAGGTCCTTGACGGTGTCTCCCTCACCGGCTGGTTCACCGAGGACTTCACGCTCGCCGAGCTGAAGACGCTGCGCGCGATCGAGCGCATCCCGGCCAACCGCCCGCACAACACCCTCTACGACGGCCGTTGGGAGATCCCCACCTTCGAGGAGGTCCTGCGCTGGCAGGACGAGCAGACCCGCAAGCGCGGCAAGCAGGTCTGGATCTACCCCGAGACCAAGCACCCCACCTACTTCCGGGCGCTCGGCCTGGGCCTGGAGGAGCGGGTCGCGAAGCTGCTGCGCAAGCACGGCAAGGACAAGAAGAACTCGCCGGTGATCATCCAGTCCTTCGAGCCGACGAGCATCCAGCGCCTGAACCGGCTGGTGGGCAACCCGCTCGTCGTCCTCCTCTCGGCCGCGAACACCCGCCCCTGGGACTTCGTGACCACAGGGGACCCCCGCACGGTCGCCGACCTGATCAAGCCGGCCGGCCTGAAGGAGATCGCCTCGTACGCGCAGGGCATCGGCCCGACGCTCGACCTGGTCATCCCGAAGGACTCGACGGGCGCCCTCACCTCGCCGACCACCCTGGTCGCCGACGCGCACAAGGCGGGCCTGATCCTGCACCCGTACACCATGCGCAACGAGAACCCCTTCCTGCCGGCGAACTTCCGCAAGGGCACGGACGCGGACGCCTACGGAGACGCTTTCGGTGCCTACCGGACGTACTTCGCGACGGGCATCGACGGCGTCTTCACGGACAACGCGGACACGGGCGTACTGGCCCGCGCGGACTTCCTGAAGCACTGAACCGGCCGACCGTCAATGACCGGGGGCCTCGTCAACGTCTGAACCCCCGACCCCGGTTGGGGTGACAACCGGCCGCTCCGGCAACCTCCCGCCGGGGCGGCCGCGTCGTGCCGCATATGACCCACGACATGGTTGCCACCCTGCGCCCCCTCCTCGCCGCCGAGGCCTCGGCGGAGGCATATGCCTACGGCGCCGAGCCGAGCGACCTGGAACAGGCCGTCTGGCTCCGCCTCCTGGAACGCCTCGACTCCGACGGCCCGCCGGCCGACCCGCAGAACTGGCTCCGCCGGGCCGTCCGCTCCGAGGCCCGCCGCAACCGCCGTACCGCCCGCGTCGAGCGTCCGTACGGCGACGAGCCCGCGGCCGACGACGGACCGGGCCCCGAACAACTCGCCCTCACCGCCGCCCGGCACCGCGCCCTGCGGGACGCCGTCCGGCGGCTGCCCGGCCGCTGCCCGCGTCTGATGGAGGCGCTGCTGTCGCCCAAGGACCTCACATACCGGGAAATCGCGGGGGAGTTGGGTATCTCACAGGGAAGTCTTGGTCCGGAACGTTCCAGATGCCTGGGATGTCTCCGTCGTTTGCTGTCGCCGGAGGTTGCGGCTCGCGAAGCGCGGGGATAGGAGTGAGGACATACGACTGAGCAGGTGAGCGGGAGGCGTGCACACATGGGCATGAGCGTGACCATCTCCGTGGCGACAGAACGGGACGCCGAACAGATCTTCCGGCTGCAGTACCTGTGCTTCCAGAGCGAGGCCGCCCTGTACGGCAACTACCGGATCGATCCGCTCGTCCAGACCCTGGACTCCGTGCGGGAGGAAGTCGGCGCGGACTGCGTCTTCGTGGCCCGGCTGGGCGAGGAGGTGGTCGGCTCGGTGCGCGGCACGCCGAACCCCGACGGGACGGCGTCCATCGGCAAGCTCTGCGTCCACCCCCGCCTCCAGGGCCACGGCATCGGCGCCCGCCTTCTGCGCGCGGCCGAGTCGGCGCTCGCGGAGGAGCGCGGCGCCAAGCGGTTCCGCCTCAGCACGGGCCACCGCAGCGACAAGGGGCTGCGCCTGTACCGCCGGGTCGGCTACGAAACGGTGGGCACGGACAAGGGCAACGACGGCGTACCGATGATCGTCCTGGAAAAGCCGGCGGGCACCTACGCGGCAACGGCGTAGCGCTTTTAGGGGCGCGGGGAACTGCGCGACCAGCCACATGTGGCCTGTGGTCGCGCAACAACCTCAGCCGATCTCCCCCTGAGGCGCACGCGCTTGACGCAACCAGTACATCGCGGAGACGGGCAGCAGCACGGGGATGAACAAATACCCCACCCCGTAGTCGGACCACACGGTCGAGTCCGGAAACGCAGACGGCTCGACCAAGGTCCACGTGCCCACGACCAACACCCCGACAAGCTCCCCGGCACAACAGGCCAGCGCAGCGCGCCGCGCCCTCTCCCCACCCCGCACCAGCGAGTACGTGATGAACCCGTACACCACACCGGCGACAGCCGACAGCGAGTAGGCGAGCGGCGCATGCCCGAACTCCGTCGAGATCTGCACCGCAGACCGCGACACCGCGCCGACGACCATCACGCCGTACAACCAGACCAGCAGCATCCCCGGCCCGCCGATGAGCCGCTTCCGCGCCGGCTTCCCCGCCGTGGACTCGGTCATGGGCTCCTCCGTGGTCGCCATCTCACCCTCCCCAGATGTCATAGAGCCGCACTTCCAGCACAGCCAGCACCACGCCGCCCGCGGCGACCGTCACCGAGCCCCAGCGGGTGCGTTCCGCCAGCGACATGAACCCCGTCACCGGCACGCACGCGAGTGCGCCCAGCAGATATGCCACGAAGATCGTCGTACCCTGCTCCGGCTTCTCGCCCCGTGCGAGCTGGACGATGCCGACCACCAGCTGGACCACGGTGAGCAGGGTGACCACGCCCATGCCGATGAAGTGCCAGTCCTTGGTGGGCTGATCGCGAGAGGCGGCCCAGCCGCACCAGGCGGCGAGCGCGAGAGCGGCGACGGCGGTCGCGACCGTCAGGGCATCAAGCATGCCGCGACCCTATTACGGCGCAAAGTGCCTGGTGCGGTCGGCCCCGTGTCGCGCCACCGGGACGGCGGAGGTGGCTGATCCGCGTCCACGCCTGTCCGGAATATGGACACCCATGGACGGACGGTTCTTGGCAGCGTCCATACGTCTGCTTTACTGATCGCATGACCACTACGAGCAGCCGCACCCTTGCGACCGAGGCGACCCTGACGCCCGGTGCTCGTTGTATGTGTCGAATGTGCGCCTTCTAGAGGGCCCTCGCACCACCCCCTGAGCCTCGCGCCCCGAAGCGAGCCGCCGTGGCATGTCCGTGCGCCGCAGCCGTATGACTCCTCCGAACTCATACACAGGCACGCGCGTACGTGACCGCCCCGCGCCGCGCACACCCCCCTCCCGTGTCCGGGCACACCCACGCCCGCACACTCGACAGTGACGGAAACCCCTGTGATCACCACGTCCGGCCTCACCAAGGTCTACCGCTCGCGCGGTCGTGAAGTCACCGCCCTCGACGGCGTCGACCTGCACGTCCGCGAAGGCGAGGTGTACGGCGTCATCGGCCAGTCCGGCGCCGGCAAGTCCTCGCTCATCCGCTGCGTCAACCTCCTCGAACGCCCCACCGCCGGTACGGTCACCGTCGCCGGGCAGGACCTCACCGCGCTGGCCGGGCGCGGACCCAGGGCGGGCCGGGAACTGCGCCGGGCGCGCAGCCGTATCGGCATGGTCTTCCAGCACTTCAACCTGCTCTCCACCCGTACCGTTCAGGACAACGTCGAGCTGCCGCTCGAAATCCTCGGTACGTCGGGCGGGGAGCGATCCCGCAGGGCGCTGGAGCTGCTCGACCTCGTGGGCCTCTCCGACAAGGCCAAGGCCTACCCGGCACAGCTCTCCGGCGGTCAGAAGCAGCGCGTCGGCATTGCCCGTGCCCTCGCCGGCGATCCCAAGGTGCTGCTCTCCGACGAGGCCACCAGCGCCCTCGACCCGGAGACCACGCGCTCCATCCTCCAGCTGCTGCGCGACCTGAACCGGCAGTTGGGGCTCACCGTGCTGCTCATCACGCACGAGATGGACGTCGTCAAGTCCATCTGCGACTCGGCAGCCCTCATGGAGAACGGGCGGATCACCGAGTCCGGCACCGTCAGCGAGCTGCTCGCCACCCCCGGCTCCGAACTGGCCGCCGCACTCTTCCCGGTGAGCGGCGACGCCTCCGGGGACGACCGCACGGTCATCGACGTCACCTTCCAGGGGGACGCGGCCACCAGGCCCGTCATCTCGCAGCTCTCGCGTACGTACAACATCGACATCTCGATCCTCGGCGCCGCGATGGACACCGTCGGGGGCAGGCAGGTCGGCAGGATGCGCATCGAACTGCCGGGCCGCTACGAGGAGAACGTCGTGCCGATCGGCTTCCTGCGTGAACAGGGTCTCCAGATCGATGTCGTCGAGTACTCGGACCGGGCGCCGGGCCAGGAGTCCGTGCTGGTGAAGGACGGTGCCAAGTGACCTGGTCCGAGATGCGGCCCCTGCTGGAGCAGGCGTGTTGGGACACCCTCTACATGGTCGGCTGGTCCACGCTGATCGCCGTCGTCGGCGGGCTTCCGCTGGGCATCCTGCTGGTCCTGACCGACCGCGGCGGGCTTCTGCAGAACGTCCTCGCCAACAAGGTCATCGGGCAGGTCGTGAACATCGCCCGCTCGATGCCGTTCATCATCCTGATGGTCGCGCTGATGAGCTTCACACGGGCAGTCGTCGGCACGACGATCGGCCGTGAGGCCGCCATCGTGCCGCTCGCCATCGGCGCGATCCCCTTCTTCGCCCGGCTCGTCGAGACAGCTGTCCGCGAAGTGGACCACGGGCTCGTCGAGGCCGTGCAGGCCATGGGCGGCAACACCTGGACCGTCGTCCGCAGGGTCCTCGTACCCGAGTCCCTGCCCTCGCTGATCTCGTCGGCCACCACGACAGTCGTCGCCCTCATCGGCTACTCCGCGATGGCCGGCACGGTCGGCGCGGGCGGCCTCGGAGACATCGCCATCCGCTACGGCTACCAGCGCTTCGAGACCGGCCTGATGTGGATCACCGTGGCGATCCTCGCGGTCGTCATCTCGGTCATCCAGTTCGCCGGCGACCTCGCTGCCCGCAGGCTGCACCGGCGCGGCGGCGGTTCCGGTTCCGCGCCCGCGCTCCGGCTGCTGAAGGCGCGGCCGAAGGCGAGCCCGGCGACCGGGGAATCCGCCGCCACGGACGTCGGCAAGGCCGCCTGAGAGCCGCTGAGCACTCCCTCTGTTCTCTCCCACCCACCCGCAGATTTCCCCGTACCACCCATCACGGGGACAGTCACACCCACATGGAAAGGCACTTTTCGTGCGTAACGCCACAAAGTTCACCACTGCCGTCCTTGCCGCCGCAGCCCTCACCCTGGGCCTCACCGCCTGCGGCTCGGACAAGGACTCCGCCTCCGACACCAGCGGCCCGCTGGTCGTCGGCGCGAGCACCGTCCCGCACGCCGAGATCCTCACCTACATCAAGGACAACCTGGCCAAGAAGGCGGGACTCGACCTGGACGTCAGGGAGTTCACCGACTACGCGACGCTGAACCCGGCGACCGAGGACGGGTCCGTGGACGCCAACTACTTCCAGAACCAGCCGTACCTCGACGAGTTCAACCAGAAGAACGGCACCGACATCGTGCCGGTCGTCACCGTGCACCTGGAGCCGCTCGGCCTCTACTCGAAGAAGCTGAAGTCGGCCGACGAGCTGAGGAGCGGCGCCACCATCGCCGTCCCGAACGACACGGTCAACGAGGCGCGGGCCCTCAAGCTCCTCGACGCCAACGGGATCATCACCCTCAAGGAGGGCGTGGGCAACGACGCGACCCCCAAGGACATCGCCGAGAACCCCAAGAACATCGAGTTCAAGGAGCTGGAGGCGGCCCAGACCCCGCGCTCCCTGGACGACGTCGACGCCGCGGTGATCAACGGCAACTACGCCCTCGAAGCGGACCTCTCGCCCGCCGACGACGCCCTCGTCTCGGAGTCCCCCAAGAACAACCCGTACGGCAACTTCCTCGCCGTCAAGAAGAGCAACGAGGACGATCCCCGGGTCGCGAAGCTGGCGAAGCTGCTCACCACCGCCGAGGTCAGGAAGTTCATCGAGGACAAGTACGACGGCTCCGTGATCCCCTCCTTCTGATCCGGTCCTTCTGATCCGGACGCGTCCGGTACCCGCCACCTCGGTACGTACCGACACGTACGGGGTCCGCTCCCTCACCGGGTGCGGACCCCGTGATGCGGCTGCGGCGCCGCATGCTGCATGCTGGGCAGTTCATCAGGCCTTGCAGGTTCGAAGGTTTCGAAGGTTACGGAGTGGCGCATGACGAGCACCTTCCCCAACATCTCCATCAGCACGGAGCGGTTGGTACTGCGCCCCCTCGACGAGGACGACATCCCCGCGCTGGCCGAGATGATGAACGACGAACAGGTCGCCGCCTGGACCGATGTCCCCCAGCCCTTCACCGAGGAGGCGGCCCACACCTGGATCACCGAGTACGCGCCCGCCGAACGCACCGAGGGCCGTGGCCTCGACTTCGCCGTCACCGAGTTCCTCACCCAACGCCTGGTCGGCATCGTCCAGTTGTCCAAGACGAACTGGCACATCCGGTCCACAGAGCTGTCGTACATCATCGCCCCCTGGGCGCGCGGCGAGGGCTACGCCTCCGAAGCCGCGCTCGCCACCTCCCAATGGGTGCTCGGCGACCAGAAGTTCGAGCGCGTCGAACTGCGCACGGCCGCCGACAACACGGCCTCCCAGCAGGTCGCCCAGAAGATCGGCTGCATCAGTGAGGGCGTGCTGCGCGGCGCCTGCATAGCGCACGTCCGTACCGAGGACGGCACCTGGACCGACGAACGCACCGACTTCATCGTCTGGAGCCTGCTCCCCGAGGACCTCGAAGGAGCCGGCGAGGAACTGGCCGACACCGGCGGTTTCACTTCGTACTCCGACTGGAACTGAACCGAGGGGGAGGCGACCGGACACTCCGGGAACACCCGATACGCTCACGGAGCCCCGGCAGGACCGACTCCGTACGGGCCCCGAGTTCCCCCAGCTGCCCGACGACCACGCCGAACCCCCTGGAGACTGACGACGATGGCCGACCGGGTCACGGTGATCGGCTGGGACGGCTCGCCCCTGAGTGCCGCGGCGCGCTCCGCCCTCGGCGCGGCCACGCTGGTCGCAGGCGCGCCGCACCACCTCGCGCTCCCCGAAGTGCCCCCGGCCGCCGAACGCGTCCGCCTCGGCAGCGTCGACCTCGCGGCCCCCCGTATCGCCGGCCACCGCGGCACCGCCGTCGTCCTCGCCGACGGGGACCCCGGCTTCTTCGGCGTCGTACGCACCCTGCGCAACCCCGAGTTCGGCCTGGAGGTCGAGGTCGTCCCCGCCGTGTCCTCGGTGGCCACCGCCTTCGCCCGCGCCGGTATGCCCTGGGACGACGCCCAGGTCGTCGTCGCCCACCGCCGGACCCTGCGCCGCGCGGTCAACGTGTGCCGGGCCCACACCAAGGTCGCCGTCCTCACCTCCCCCGGCGCGGGACCCGCCGAGCTCGGTCTGCTCCTCGACGGAGTCCACCGCACCTTCGTCATCTGCGAGGAACTGGGCACCGAGCGCGAACAGATCACCGTCCTCACCTCGGACAAGGCCGCCGACCGCGCCTGGCGCGACCCCAACGTCGTCATCGTCATCGGCGGCCCGGCCGCCGCGAGCGGCGACAGCGACTGGATCGCCGGCCGCGACCCGGCGGTCGGCCCACGAGGCTGGGCCCTGCCCGCCGAGGCGTACGGACACGGCTCCGCCGCGTACGCCGAGGGCGAGACGGAACTGCTGCGGGCCGCCCAACTCGCCCGCCTGGGCCCGCGCGTGGGCGACCTCGTCTGGGACATCGGCTGCGGCAGAGGGGCATTCGCCATCGACGCGGCCCGCAGCGGTGCCGCCGTCATCGCCGTCGACCGGAACGTGGAGGCCTGCGCCCGCACCGACTTCGCCGCCCGCCGCTTCGGCGTCCAGCTCCAGATCGTGCGCGGTGAGGCCCCGCACGTGCTGGAGGACCTCCCCGAGCCCGATGTCGTCCGCGTCGGCGGCGGGGGAGCGGCAGTGGTCTCCGCGGTCGCCGACCGGCGCCCGCAGCGCATCGTGACGCACGCGGCGACCCGCGACGCGGCCGAACTCGTCGGACGCGACCTGACCGAGCACGGCTACCGGGTCGAGTGCGCCCTCCTCCAGTCCGTCGAGCTCGACACCCGGGCCTGGACGGAGACGGAGCGGAGCGTCGCGTTCCTGCTCAGCGGAGTCCTGCCCGACCGCGCTCCCTGAGGCCGGTTGCCGTCCCGTGATCCTGTTGTCGTACTGCGCGCGGTAGGCTGGCCGACCGTTGCACTGCACTCGGTGGCCCGGCACTTCGTAGCCCAATGTCCGGAAAGCACACCCATTTTGGGGTGAGTGTGGTACGGCGGAACCGTTGGGGCGCGCAACGTGGCGCAGTCCACAGCGGTCCGTGGCGGATCAAGGTGCCGCTACGGCGGAACGGCCGCAAGAATGCCAGTTGATGGCGACAATGCCAGTTAGTGGCTTTGTCGTCTTTCTGGGACGGGTCGTTCGTGCCGCTGGGCGCGCATGCTCGTTCTTCACTACGGGGCGATCGGTGAGCCGTGACGGGCGAGCTGGTCGTAGAAGCACTAACCGATGGGCGAGGGGTTCGCATGACCGACACCGGCCAGGTCCCGGCCGAGGGGCTGCCGGAGAACGCAGGCATGGTGGAACAGCCGGGCGTTCCCACGCACGGTGCGTACACCTACCTCTCCGAGACCACCGCCGAGGACGAAGACCTGCTGCTGCTCCCGGGCGCCCAGAGCGCATGGGGCAACGAGGTTGCTCCGCCCACCCCGGCGCCCGTCGTCGAGGCCGTGCACGAGCCCGGCCCGCACGAGACCGGTGGCCGCGACAGCGGCTCGGTCGACCTGAGCGCCGTCCGTCTGGCGACCCAGACCCCCGTCTCCCAGGCGGCGGCGCCGGTCGCGCCCCGCCGCCCGCTGCACCTCGGCCCGCCGACCCCCGACGCCTCCGCCAGCCCGGTCCGCTCCCTCGCCGACCGCGGCCCGGCGGGCATGCCCGCACCGGTGCGCCAGTTCGGTACACCCGTGCAGGCCCCCGAGTACCTCGACGCGGCGCCTCTGCTTGCAGAAGCGGCCCCGCAGGGCGCGGCTCCGTGGGGCGCCCAGGCCCCGGCTCACACCGTGGTGCAGGCCGCGCCGGCCCCACCGCTGGTGAGCGAGGCGGCGCACCCTGCGGAAACGGTTGCTCCGCTTCTGGCCGAGACCCCGGCGCCGGAAGCAGCCCCCGAGTCGGCCGAGGTGCCGGAGCAGGCGGAACCCGTAGCGGTGCTCCAGGAGGCGACCCCGGAGGCCTCGTCCGAGGAACCGGCGGGCGCCTACGGGACGCCCGAGCCCACCGCACCCCCGGCCGTTCACCCGCCGGAGAACGCGTACGCCTTCGAGGCACCCCTGACCCCGGACCCCGTCGTGGCGATCCCCGCCGCCGGGGATCCCGAGGCCGGCGCCGTCTTCCAGGCGCCCTCCGTGACCCCTGAGGTGGCACACGCTCCGCAGGAGACCGAGGGTGCCGTGACCCAGCCCGAGGACGCCCTGATCGTCGTACCGGAGGCAGACCCCCTGGTTCCGGAGGCGGAACCCGTACTGGACGCGAACGCGCCGGTCGTACCAGAAGAGCCGGTCGTGCCGGACGCGGAGCTCGTCCAGGACGTTCCGGCGGTGCCGGAGGCCCAGTTCGCCCCCGAGGCCCACGAGGAGACCGCAGCGCCTATCGCCCCGCAGGCTGACCCCGAGGGCGAGCCGCAGGCGGTGGACCCCGGATCCCACGCCGAGGCCCCTGGTGTCCCCGTAGGGGAGTTCCCGACTCCGCCCGCCGCGGAGGAACTCCCGGTCGCTCACCCTGTGGACCCCGCGTCCCAGCTGGCGGACACCGCCGCCCAGGTGACCGAGGCCGCCACGCTCGCGGAACCCCTGTACGAGGCAGCGCCCACGGAGGCGCCCGCCCCCGTACTGGAGCCCGTGGCCACAGAGCCCGTGGCCGCGGAAGAAGAGACAGCCGAACCCGAAGCCGTCCTCGCACCGGCCACCCCGGGCGACCAGCCGCCTGTTCCTACGCACCCTGCCCCGGAACCCGCTGCTGTCGCCGTCGAGCAGTATGCGGAGACCGCCGAGGAACCCACCCGGTTCGCCGAGCCGGCCGACCAGCCCCCACTGCCGGCCGAGCCGTCGTTCGCCGAGCCGGTGGGCGAGTTCGTCCCGGTGGACGGCTCTGTGCCCGCCACCCCGTACCTGGCCCCGACGCCCCCGCACGGGCTCGGCCTCCTCCCGGAGGCGGAGCACACGCCCGCACCGGTGATCGCCCTCCGGACTCCGCGACCGGAGCCGGAAGCGGCGGAGACCGAGGTCCCGGCCCTTCAGGAGGCGGAACCGACCCCCGACCCGGTGCCGGCGGTGCCGACCGAGGAGACCGAACCCGCCCCCGCCCCCGACGCCGTACAGGTGGCGCAGCAGGCGGAGGACATGAACACGAGGGCCGCCGACCAGGAAGACCGGGAAGAGGGCGAAGAGAGCACGGCCGCGGTGGAAGACGTACGACAGTCCACCGGCCCCGCCGCTCCCGGTTACGACGACGCCGAGCGCGAGGCCGTGCTCAAGGTGATGCGCGAGCGCCGGGACATCCGCAACGGCTTCCGCAGCGACCCGATCCCGCACGACGTACTGCTGCGCGTGCTGGAGGCGGCCCACACGGCGCCCTCCGTCGGCCACTCGCAGCCCTGGGACTTCGTCGTGATCCGCTCGGCGGAGACCCGCGGCACGATGCACGAACTGGCCGCGCGGCAGCGGGAGGCGTACGCCAGGTCGCTGCCCAAGGGCCGGGCGAAGCAGTTCAAGGAACTGAAGATCGAGGCCATCCTCGACACCCCGGTGAACATCGTCGTAACAGCCGACCCGACCCGCGGCGGCCGTCACACCCTCGGTCGGCACACCCAGCCGCAGATGGCCCCCTACTCCTCCGCGCTCGCGGTCGAGAACCTGTGGCTGGCGGCCCGCGCCGAGGGCCTCGGCGTCGGATGGGTCAGCTTCTTCGACGAGCGCGAGATGGTCCGGGCACTGGGCCTCCCCGAGCATCTGGAGGTCGTGGCCTATCTCTGCGTCGGCTACGTCGACGAGTTCCCGGAGGAGCCCGAGCTGATGCAGGCGGGCTGGTCCAAGCGCCGCCCCTTGTCGTGGGTCGTGCACGAGGAGACGTACGGCCGTCGGGCGCTGCCCGGTGAGGAGCCGCACGACCTGCTCGCCGAGACCGTCGCCAACATCCGCCCGCTGGACGCCAAGGCGCTCGGTGAGGCGTGGGAGCGCCAGAAGCGGATGACGAAGCCGGCGGGTGCGCTCGGCATGCTGGAGATCATCTCCGCGCAGTTGTCGGGGTTGTCCCGGATGTGCCCGCCCCCGATCCCCGAGCCGGCGGCGGTCGCGATCTTCGCGGGCGACCACGGAGTGCACGCCCAGGGCGTCACCCCCTGGCCGCAGGAGGTGACCGCGCAGATGGTCGCCAACTTCCTCGGCGGCGGCGCGGTCTGCAACGCCTTCGCGAACCAGGTGGGCGCCGAGGTCTGCGTGATCGACGTGGGCGTCGCCTCGGACCTGCCCGCAACCCCCGGCCTGCTGCCGCGCAAGATCCGCGCGGGCACGTCCGACATGACGACCGGCCCCGCGATGACCCGCGAGGAGGCCAAGGCGGCCATCGAGGTCGGCATCGAGACGGCCCGCGACCTGGTGGCGGCCGGCAACAAGGCCCTGCTCACGGGCGAGATGGGCATCGCGAACACCACGGCGTCGGCCGCCCTGATCTCGGTCTTCACGGACACGGACCCCGCCGAGGTCACGGGCCGGGGCACCGGGATCAACGACGAGACGCTCGCCCGCAAGACCGAGGTGGTCCGCCGTGCCATCGACTTCCACCAGCCGGATCCGGCCGACCCGATCGGCGTCCTGTCGGCTATCGGAGGCTTCGAACATGCGGCGATGGTCGGCCTCCTCCTCGGCGGTGCCTCCCTCCGTACGCCCGTGATCCTGGACGGCGTCAGCGCCGGCGCCGCCGCCCTGGTGGCCCGCGCCATCGCCCCCGAGGTCCTGGCCGCGTGCATCGCGGGCCACCGCAGCGCGGAACCGGGTCATGTCGCGGCCCTGAACAAGCTGGGCCTGCGTCCCCTGATCGACCTGGACCTCCGCCTGGGCGAGGGCACGGGCGCGCTGCTGGCCCTCCCGATGGTCCAGAGCACGGCGAGGGCGATGCACGAGGTGGCGACGTTCGACTCGGCGGGAGTAACGGAGAAGTAGGGGCTGCGGCGGCTGTGGACAGTCGTTCTGCTGGGGCGGAACGGGTGGGCACAGCCGCGAACGGACCCGCACGCACGGGGGTCCGAGGGCAGAGCCCCCAGTTCCGGGAAGGGGTGGGCTTGGGGGAGAGGAACCCCCGCGCCCGGCCCCCACCCCACCCGCACCGTAAAATGCGCACGTCAGGGCCCACGCCAGACCCACAGGGCGACCCACAGGCCCCCGATCGGAACGACCCGCACGAGGGAGCCGCACCCCCATGGCCGAACATCCCGCCTACCCCGTAGGCCTCCGCCTCACCGGCCGCCGAGTCGTGGTCCTGGGCGCAGGCCAGGTGGCTCAGCGCCGCCTCCCCGCCCTCATCGCGGCGGGCGCGGACATCCTCCTCGTATCGCCGGAGGCAACTCCCTCCGTGGAGGCGATGGCGGACGCGGGCGAACTCACCTGGGAGCGCCGCCCCTACGCGGACGGCGACCTGGCGGACGCCTGGTACGCCCTGATCGCGACCAGCGACACGCAGGCCAACGCCCGCGCCTCCGCCGAGGCCGAGCGTCACCGCGTCTGGTGCGTCCGCTCCGACGACGCCGACGCGGCGACGGCCTGGACGCCGGCCACCGGCCACAGCGAGGGCGTCACGGTCGCCGTCCTCACCACGGACGCCAAGGGCCGAGACCCCCGCCACACCGCCGCCATCCGCGACGCGGTCGTCGAGGGCCTGCGCGACGGCACACTCGTCGCACCCCACCACCGCACCCGCGCCCCCGGAGTCGCCCTCGTCGGCGGCGGCCCCGGCGACCCGGACCTGATCACGGTCAGGGGCCGCCGTCTGCTGGCAGAGGCCGACGTCGTCATCGCGGACCGCCTCGGTCCCCGCGACCTCCTCGCCGAACTGCCCCCGCACGTCGAGGTGATCGACGCGGCGAAGATCCCGTACGGACGGTTCATGGCCCAGGAGGCCATCAACAACGCGCTGATCGAACACGCGAAGCTGGGCAAGCGGGTCGTACGGCTGAAGGGCGGCGACCCCTACGTCTACGGCCGGGGCATGGAGGAGGTCCAGGCGCTGGCCGAGGCGGGCATCGCCTGCACGGTCGTCCCGGGCATCTCCAGCTCGATCTCGGTGCCGGGCGCCGCCGGTATCCCGGTCACGCACCGCGGGGTCGCCCATGAGTTCACGGTGGTCAGCGGCCATGTCGCCCCCGACGACGAACGCTCCCTCGTGGACTGGCCGTCCCTCGCGAAGCTGACCGGCACTCTGGTCGTCCTCATGGGCGTCGACAAGATCGGCCGGATCGCGGAGACCCTGGTCGCACACGGCAAGTCCCCCGACACTCCGGTGGCCCTGGTCCAGGAGGGCACGACAGCGGCCCAGCGCCGCGTCGACGCGACCCTCGCGACGGTCGCCGAGACGGTCCGTACGCAGGACGTGAAGCCCCCCGCGGTGATCGTGATCGGCGCCGTGGTGAACGTCGGCCCGGAGACATCGGTGTAACCCCCGGTAACACAATCCGTTCCCAGCCGTTGGCACCGCACCCAGGACAAGGCAGTATCACCCCTGTGGCCGATCTCATCACCGTCGAGGACCCCGACGACCCGCGCCTGAAGGACTACACGGGCCTGACCGACGTCGAACTGCGCCGCAAACGCGAGCCCGCCGAGGGCCTTTTCATCGCCGAGGGCGAGAAGGTCATCAGACGGGCCAAGGACGCCGGTTACGAGATGCGCTCGATGCTCCTGTCCGCGAAGTGGGTCGACGTCATGCGCGACGTCATCGACGAACTCCCGGCCCCGGTCTACGCGGTCAGCCCGGAGCTCGCCGAACGCGTCACCGGCTACCACGTGCACCGCGGCGCCCTCGCCTCCATGCAGCGCAAACCGCTCCCGACGGCCGACGAACTCCTGCAGACCGCACGCCGGGTGGTGGTCATGGAGTCGGTCAACGACCACACCAACATCGGCGCGATCTTCCGCAGCGCCGCCGCCCTCGGCATGGACGCGGTCCTGCTCTCCCCGGACTGCGCCGACCCCCTGTACCGACGCAGCGTCAAGGTCTCGATGGGCGCGGTCTTCTCCGTCCCGTACGCCCGTCTGGACACCTGGCCCAAGAGCCTGGACTCGGTCCGCGAGGCGGGCTTCACGCTCCTGGCCCTCACCCCTGACGAGAAGGCCAAGACCCTCGACGAGACGGCCCCGCACAAGATGCACCGCGTCGCCCTGATGCTCGGCGCTGAGGGCGACGGACTCTCCACCCAGGCCCTGGTGGCAGCCGACGAATGGGTCCGCATCCCGATGGCCCACGGCGTCGACTCCCTCAACGTGGGCGCGGCGGCAGCGGTGGCCTTCTACGCGGTGGCGACGGGCCGTCCGCACCCTTGAGGGGCGTGCGACTGTACGGATCTACGGCTCCGGCCGCGTGAGCGTGACCAACCGTCACCGACCCGCGGCGAACGAACCGCACATCCGGCGGAACCCTCAGTCGGCGTTCGAATCCGAACCCGACTGAGGGCGCCCGAGCGCCGGCGGCGCGTCGCCCGCCGGCTTGTCGTCCGGCCGCACCTGCTCCTGCCGCTGCTCCCGCACGCCTCCGCCGCTGTCGTCCCCGAGCCCACGGCTGGGCCCCTGGCACCCCTGAGCAGCCGCGATCCCCAGGGCCACCAGCAGCGTCACCACGACGAACACGAACAACCGCTGCCGCAGCAGCCGCGGATTGGCCGGCCGCCGCCCGGTCCCCGTGCCACGCGGCGCCGGACGTCCCGTACCGCTGCGCGGACCGGGACGGTTCGTGTTCCGTGAGCCGGGAACCGGCCGCGCCCCGGAACGCGACGACGCGGTACCACTGCGCGAGACCCCGCCACCCCGCGACGGACTGTCCCCCCGCGAAACACCGCCGCCACCCCGCGACGGCACACCGCCGCGCGACCCGGACGCCCCCGAGGCCGGCCCCTGAGGACGCCGTTGTGACTGTGACGGGGAAGGGGACTGCGAGTGGGGCTGCGTCTGCGAGTGATAGGGGGGCCGCTGGTCCGGATAGCTCTCGGTGAGCCGCCCCGTCGGCCGCTCCGCCTCGGCGGCACGCGGCCCGGGGGGCCGTGCGTCCGCCATCCCCTGCGCCTCGCGCGCCGCGATCTCCTTGAGCCGCAACGACAGTTGGAGCGTGCTGGGCCGCTCCTCCGGATCCTTCGCCAGACACGCCCGTACGAGGGGTGCCAACGCGTCCGGCACACCCTGCAGATGGGCCTCCTCGTGGACCACCCGGTACAGCATCACCTCGGAACTGCCGTGCCCGAAGGGCGAGTCGGCCATCGAGGCGTACGCGAGAGTCGCGCCGAGCGAGAACACGTCGGTGGCCGGCGTGACCGCCGCGCCGCGCACCTGCTCGGGCGCGAGGAAGCCGGGCGAGCCGACCGCCGTACCGACGTGGGTGAGCGTCGAGGCCCCGGTCGCCCAGGCGATGCCGAAGTCGATGATCCGCGGCCCCTTCGGGGACAGCAGGATGTTGGACGGCTTCAGATCCCGGTGCACGACACCGGCCTCGTGCACCGCGACCAGCCCCTCGGCGAGGGCGGCGCCGATGGAGGCGACGTCGGCCGCGCTGAGCGACCCCTCGTCGGCCACCTTGTCGTGCAGGGAGGGCCCGGGCACGTACTGCGTGGCGAACCACGGCCGGTCCGCGTCCAGATCCGCGGCGACGAGTCGCGCCGTGCACCCGCCCCTGATCCGCCGGGCAGCCGAGACCTCGCGCGCGAACCGGGAACGGAACTCCTGATCCTCCGCCAGATCGGGCCGGATCACCTTCAGCGCGACCCGCTGGCCCCGCTTGTCGGAGCCCAGGTAGACAACGCCCATCCCGCCCGCGCCGAGCCGTCTGTGAAGCCTGAACGAGCCGACGACACGCGGGTCCTCGCGCCTCAGGCGCATCATCGCCATGTTCATCCCCGCTGCCCGGTCCGTTTGACGAGCGACAGCTTACGTTTCCGCGGCCGGGTGCGCGCAGAGGCCGCGCCCTCTCGTCCCGATGGATTGTCAGTGCCGGGTGGGAGACTTGAAAGGTGGTCAGGGAGCGCGCGAACAGGGCGGCTTGACGGCGCGTGTGATCCCAACCACCCGTCGCAGAAGGGGGATTGGACCCGTGAAGGGTGACCGCGTGGAGATAGTGGTGGATGCCGGGGACACGACACGCACATATGAGGTGGTGGCCAGCAGAGCGGGTCGCAGGGTGGAGACGGCGGTACGCCGAGGTGTCGTGGAAGTGAGCGAAGTCACGAGGAACGGCTCGGTCGTCCGCACTGCCCGTTTCATGGCGAACCGTGTCCTGGCGCTGGTCGAGCAGCCGGTGCCGCGGGAGGACAGCTCGGAACAGTAGGGACACACCGGGCACCCCATCCGGGATGACCCTGAGACCTAGGACTCCGTCTCCACCCAGGGGAGTACTCCGCAGGTCACAGGTCATCCTCCGGGAGGCCCGGCAATCGGTACGAGGGCATGACGACCGATACCTGTCGGCAGCCTAGATTTGAGGTCAAGCGGCGGGTGCAGCACTCGTCCCCCGAGGTCAGACACCCGCCGCTGCCAACCAACAAGAGAACGGTCAGGAGAGGGACCATGGCCCACACGGCATCGCGGACGGCGCTCCGCACACAGGGACGCAAGGCGTACATCGCCGCGTTCCGCCCGCGCCGACAGGGCCAGCGCCACCCACTGGTGGCGACAGCGATGGTCCTCCCCCTGGCAGCCCTGCTCGTGGTCGTCTTCGGCGGCTGGGAAGCAGTGGTCACACAAGCGTCGTCCGTGGGAGTGATGCTGGGGCGCTGAGCGGCGACCCCAGGCCCGGAAGAGCGGTCCGGGCGGGGACATCCACCCATGAAACCCCGTGGGGACGGGGGTGCGGCGGACGGCAAAAAATGCCCGCGCAGCTGGGGAGCTGCGCGGGCATTGCTTTTGCCTGTTGGTTTTCAGCCCGTCCGGCGTCTGAGGACGAGGCCGTTCAGGCCGAAGGGGGTCCAGGGGCGCAGCCCCTGGCGGGGTCGATGGGGCGGAGCCCCTGGGGATGGGGCGGGTAGGGGCGGCGGGGGCGAAACACCCCACCGCAACAGTCCCCGTACCCTCGCGACCAGACCCACCCACGCTTCAGGGAGCCCCGTGACCGCCACCCCCTTGCTCTCCGACCTCACCACCCGAGCCAAGGCCAAGGCCCACGCCCGCACCCAACCCTGCCCCTGCGGCGCAGCCACCCTCACCGACCGCCCCGACGGCACCGTCGTCCGCCACGCGGACACCGTCGCAAAGGCACACGCCCCGGACACCGTCCCCACCGAACTCACCGCCCGCCTGGCCGTGGCCGCCCGCCTCCCCGGCGTACTCCTGCCCCCGCTCAGCCCGACGCCCGTCGACCTGCACGGCAGACTCGTGACGTTCTGGCCCTACGGCGATCCCGTCGACCCGGAGGACCCGGACGCGGCCCCCTGGGAAGAGGCCGCCACCCTCCTCGCCCGTCTCCACCGGACTCCCGCCCCGCCCGGCCTGCCGCCCATGCGCGGCCCGGCCAAGGCGGCCCGTGCCATCGCGCGCCTGCGGGCCACCACCCCGCAGCCGGCCACCGAGCCCGTCCTGCGCGCCTGGGCAGCCCTCCCGGCCTGGGCCAGGGCCGAGGCCCCCATGCCCGACCTCCCCGGCCGACCGTCCCGCCCGAGCCTCTGCCACGGCGACCTCCACCTCGGCCAACTCGTACGCCACCCCACCCCGGACGGCCCCTGGCTCCTCATCGACGTGGACGACCTCGGTGTGGGCGCCCCCACCTGGGACCTGGCCCGCCCGGCCGCCTGGTACGCCTGCGGACTGCTCCCGCCCGACGAGTGGACCCGCTTCCTGGCCGCCTACCGCACCGCGGGCGGCCCGGCCGTACCCGCCGACGGCGACCCCTGGCCCGCCCTGGACACCGCCGCCCGCGCCCTCACCGTGCAGACGGCCGCCCTGGCGATCGTCAAGGCGACGGCGGCGGACCGCCCACTGGACGACGTACAGCTGGCCGTGGTCGACGCATGTGCCCGAATGGGTTCGGTACCACCCGAGTTGGCCCACGAAAACACGAAGTAGGGTGCAACCGACCGGAGCCGGACCGAGTCTGTCCTGGCGAGAAGCGAAACCGGATCAAGAAGAACCGAGAAGCAGTACCGACGGCGAGGAGTTGAGCCGAGCATGCAGTGTCCGAAGTGCCATGCGCCGATGCACACGTACAACCGCAACGGAGTCCAGATCGAGCAGTGCAGCGGTTGCCGGGGGATCTTCCTCGACTACGGCGAGCTGGAGGCGCTGACCCGCGTGGAGTCCCAGTGGTCGGGCCCCGCCGCGCCGCCGCCCCCTGCCCCACAGGGTTACCCGGCCGCTCCCGCACCCGCCTGGGGCGCCCCGCAGGGCGGCCACTACGGAGGCCATGGCGGTCACCACGGCAACAAGCGCCACAAGAGCTTCGGCCACATGCTGTTCTCCAGCTGACCGGAACGACTGACTGGAACGACTGGCTGAAACACGAAGAAGCCCCCTGCCGTACGAGACGGCCGGGGGCTTCTTCGGTGTGTGGACGATACTGGGATTGAACCAGTGACCTCTTCCGTGTCAGGGAAGCGCTCTCCCGCTGAGCTAATCGTCCTCGGGGTCACGACCCGAAGGCCGCGATTCGTGATTACTGCGTGCGCGATACTGGGATTGAACCAGTGACCTCTTCCGTGTCAGGGAAGCGCTCTCCCGCTGAGCTAATCGCGCGGGGACCCTTGCGGATCAAGGTCCTTGCGGACCAGTGGACGATACTGGGATTGAACCAGTGACCTCTTCCGTGTCAGGGAAGCGCTCTCCCGCTGAGCTAATCGTCCTTGGAGGTGGAGACGGGATTTGAACCCGTGTAGACGGCTTTGCAGGCCGTTGCCTCGCCTCTCGGCCACTCCACCAGGAGTGCGGGGGTTCGGGAAGATCCCCCTCTTCCTACGAGCGGACGACCAGGTTCGAACTGGCGACCTCAACCTTGGCAAGGTTGCGCTCTACCAACTGAGCTACGTCCGCATGTCGTTTCGAGGCGCTCTCGCGTCCCGGCGACGAGTTGAACTCTAGCGGATTCCGGGGCCAGCACAAAAACGCGTTTGTGCAGCGTGCTGCGCTGTGCCTGCTCGAAGACGTGGTCAGGGCACCCGCAGGACACCCGCCATAGACTCGGCGGTGTGTCCGATCTCGCTCCTCTCGCCCGCTTCGGCGGTCTCGTCGCCACCGGTCTCCTCGATGTCACCAGCGACCCCGCGGCTCTCGACTCCACCGGTTTCTGGGCCGTGTCCGCTGACTACGGCGGCCGTCTGACCTGCGCCCGCTTCCGGGACGTACGAGAGGAGGCGGTGCCCGCGCCGCAGTCGGGACCAGGGAGGTGGCGGGGTCCGGCCGCCGGTGACTGGACGTCGTCCCTCGACCGCGCCGCGTACACCGCGGGGGTGCGCCGGATCCGTGAGCACATCGCGACCGGCGAGGTCTATCAGGCGAACCTCTGCCGGGTCCTGTCCGCGCCCGTGGAGTCCGGCGCGGACGTGGACGCACTCACCTCACTGCTGGCACACGGCAACCCGGCACCGTATGCAGGAACGATCCGCCTGCCCGCGCAGGGCGTCGAGATCGCCACCGCGTCCCCCGAACTCTTCCTCCGCCGGGTCGGCCGGACCGTCGAATCGGGCCCGATCAAGGGCACCGGACGCACCGAGGCGGACCTCCTGGAGAAGGACTACGCCGAGAACGTGATGATCGTGGACCTGGTCCGCAACGACATCGGCCGCGTCTGCGCGACGGGCTCGGTGACCGTGCCCGAACTGTGCGTCGTCGAGAAGCACCCGGGGCTGGTCCACCTCGTGTCGACGGTACGGGGCGAGCTGCGCCCGCACACCGGCTGGCCGGAGCTGCTGGCGGCGGCCTTTCCGCCCGGCTCGGTCACCGGCGCGCCCAAGTCGAGCGCCCTGCGGATCATCGACGCCCTGGAGACGGCACCCCGGGGACCGTACTGCGGAGGCATCGGCTGGGTCGACGCGGACCGGGGCACGGGCGAACTGGCGGTCGGCATCCGCACCTTCTGGATCGACCGGGCCGACGGCATGCTGCGCTTCGGCACCGGAGCGGGCATCACCTGGGGTTCGGATCCCGAGGCGGAGTGGCGGGAGACCGAACTGAAGGCGTCCCGGCTGCTCGCGGTAGCGTCGGGGACGTATGCGGCCAGTGGAGAGGGAACGTTGACGTGAAGCTATGGCTCGACGGCGGGTTGCAGGACATCGAGACCGCCCGCGTCTCCGTGTTCGACCACGGACTGACCGTGGGCGACGGCATCTTCGAGACGGTGAAGGCGGTCGACGGCCGGCCGTTCGCACTCACCCGCCACCTGGACCGGCTGACCCGCTCGGCCCGCGGCCTCGGCCTGCCCGACCCCGACCTCGACGAGCTCCGCCGCGCCTGTACGGCCGTACTCGACGCCAATCCGATGGCCCTGGGCCGTCTGCGCATCACCTACACCGGTGGTCACGGCCCCCTCGGCTCCGACCGGGGGGAGCACGGCCCGACCCTGGTGGTCGCTGTCGGTGAGTCCGCCCGGCGTCCCGACGCGACCGCCGTGATCACGGTCCCCTGGACGCGCAACGAACGCGGCGCCGTCACCGGCCTGAAGACCACGTCGTACGCCGAGAACGTCGTCGCCCTCGCCAGGGCGCGCGAACAGGGCGCGTCCGAGGCGCTGTTCGGCAACACGGTCGGCCAGCTGTGCGAGGGGACGGGGTCGAACGTCTTCGTCGTCCTGGACGGCGAGATCCACACCCCGCCGCTCGCCTCCGGCTGCCTCGCCGGCGTCACGCGCGCCCTCGTCGCCGAGTGGACGGGCGCCAAGGAGACCGACCTGCCGCTCGCCGTCCTCGAAGACGCCGACGAGATCTTCCTGACGTCCACCCTGAGGGACGTACAGGCCGTGCGACGCGTCGACGACCGGCGACTCCCGGACGCACCGGGCCCGGTGACGGCCAAGGCGATGCGGGTCTTCGACGAGCGGGCGGGCGACGACCTCGATCCCTGATCGAGGCGCGGGAGCGAGGCAAGCCGAAAGTATTCGGCTGACGTCGGGCTCCGCAGCGGGTAGAACACCCCTGATGACCACCACCCTGCGGCCGACCGAGCCGCTCCAGCGCGAGGCCGACGGGACGCGTTCACGCCGATACCAGGTGTGCGTGAACAGCCGTCCCGTCGGCGCGATACACCTGGGCACCGACCCCGACTTCGGGGACTCGGTGGCGAAGATCCTTGACCTCCGCGTCGACGAACCCGACCGTCGGCGCGGCCGGGCCACGGTGGCCGCGCTCGCCGCGGAGGAGGTGGCACGCGGCTGGGGCTGCCGCCGCATCGAGGCGTCCGTCCCGGGCGACGCACCAGCGGCTCTGCGGCTCGCGACCGCGCTCGGCTACGTGCTGCGCAACCGTCGTATGGACAAGGCGCTCGGGGCCGTCCCGCCCGAACTGCCTGCCGGAAGCCTTGGCCGCCCCATGACGGAGGCCGAGTTCGTGGTGTGGGAGGCGGCGGGCAGGCTGGACTACGCGGAGAGCTGGATCGAGCGGGGAGTGCCGGCCGCCGAGGCGCACGCCAAGGCGAAGCAGGACCACGAGCGGATGCTGGCGCAGGGCGTGGCCAGCGAGGGCATGACACTCAGCGTCCTGGAACACGAGGGCACCCGCGTCGGCACTCTGTGGCTGGGCTCCCGCGAGGGCTCGGCCTTTGTGTACAAGGTCGAGGCCGACGCGGAACACCGGGGGAGAGGCCACGGCCGCGCCCTCATGCTCCTGGCGGAGGCCCAGGCGATCGAGGCCGGCCGGCCGGCGATCTCCCTGAACGTCTTCGCCGGCAACAGCCCGGCCGAACGGCTCTACGAGTCGTTGGGCTACGAGACGGTGACCCGCCACATGTACAAGGACCTGCTGTAGGCCGGCGGCCCGCCGCCTCCGGGCACGGACTGCGTCAGGCGTCCGGCCCGGCCAGCAGCCCGTCCACGATCTCCTCGATCCTTTCCCGCAGCCCTTCCTGACTCTTGCCGCCGTCGAGAACCTCACCGGCGATGACGTAGGTCGGCGTGCCGGTCACGCCGATGGCCTTGCCCTCGGCCTGGTCGGCGTCGACGATCAGGATGTGCCGGCCGTCGATCAGCGCGGTGTCGAACTCCTCGGCGTCCAGGCCGAGTTCGCCGGCCACCTCGACCAGGAAGGGTTCGCCCCTGCGGTCCAGCTCCTCGACCCGGCCGAGCACGGCCTCGACGTACGGCCACGCCTGCCCCTGCTCCGCCGCCTCCTCGGCGGCCTGTGCGGCGGCGAAGGCGTGCTTGTGCCGCTCCAGCGGGAAGTGCCGCAGCCGCAGCTCCAGCCGGTCGCCGTAACGGGCACGCAGGGCGCTCACGTCGTCCAGGGCGGTACGGCAGTCCGGGCACTGGAGCTCGCACCAGACCTCGAGTACGGGGACGGAGGCCGGGGCGGGAGCGCCGGCGGGCGCGGGGGAGGAGTCGCTCATGGGCACCAGTTTCCCAGCCGCGGCAGGGTCCGTCGTACGAGGGTCACCGGGACCTGTGGATGAGCCGACCCGGAGATGTCCCTGATGTCGGGACGGAGCATGGCATCCGGGGGACCGGGCGGTGCAGGATGGAAGGGACGAAGCGCACCTGCGCGACCGAACCCTGCCTGGAGGTCCGGATGATTGCCGAGACCGTCTGTTCCGCCGTCTCCGTGGCCGGCCTGGGCATCGCGGTGGTCACGGCGTACCGCAAGCGTTTTCTCGCGGCTGCCCGTATCGCCGCGTACTCGCTGGTTCCCATCGGCCTGGTGATGACGGGGGTGGTCGGTTGGGTGGCCGACACCGCCTTCAGTCCCTCCGCGTGGGCGGGCTTCGGCGTGCTCGGCGGCGCCTGGCTGCTCTTCGTGACCACCCGCGCGGTGGAGCGGCGAAGGGGTGGCACCCGGATGGAGCGCGGGGACATACAGACCGCGCAGCGCGAAGCGGTGGCTCCTGCGGCCTCCGCGCCCTCGCTGGGACAGGGGCGGGGCAAGGCCTCCCGCCCGGAGGCCCAGCCCACGGCCAAGCCGCGCGGTGGCGGTGCCGGGGACGACTTCAGCGACATCGAGGCGATCCTGAAGAAGCACGGCATATGAAGAAGCTCCGTGTATGACGGGGTACGACAGCCGACGTACTGAAACGACACAATCGACCCGGAGGCGACGGAGGTCGCTCGGAAGCGATCATGACTCGCTGCGGACATTACGGAATTCGGCGAACTACCGCTCATTCCGGGCGTGTTGATCGCGTAGAGGGTGTCGGCTGCGTCATCATCGCGGCGAGATGCTGGACACAACACAGAGCGAGGCCGTGCCGTCGAAGGACGAGCCTCGCGGGTGCCTCTTCGCCCTTTCCCAGCCACCGCTGATGATCTTCCTTGCGGTGATCGGGTGTCTGCTGCTCATGGCTTCGTTGCATGATCTGCTGTTGCTGTGAGCTGTACACGCCAGTCCCCGGCGCCATCCGCCGGGGGCTGCGTCAGCATCAGGGTCGGGTCCTCTGCCCGTCAGCCCGCCGACTCCTTGCGGCGCGCCCGGTAGGCCGCCACATGAAGCCGGTTTCCACAGGTTCGGCTGTCGCAGTAGCGGCGTGACCGGTTGCGGGAGACGTCGACGAAGGCGTGCCGGCAGTCCGGGGCCTCGCACCGGCGCAGCCGCTCCTGCTCGCCGGCGACCACGAAGAACGCGAGGGCCATCCCGCAGTCGGCGGCGAGATGGTCGGCGATGGACGCGCCGGGGGCGAAGTAGTGCACGTGCCAGTCGTAGCCGTCGTGGTCGGTGAGCCGGGGGGTGGTGCCCGCGGCGGCGACCAGCTCGTTGATGACCGTGGCGGCGGTCCGGGCGTCCTGCGCCGCGAACACCCCGGCGAACCGTCCGCGGATCCTGCGCACGGCGGCGAGATCGAACTCCGACAGCACACCGATGTCGCTGATCTTGTGCTTTCGTACGAAACCTTCGAGCGCGTCGACATCGGGCAGTCCGTCCGCCGAGTCGTCCTCCGGCGCGGTGTTCACCAGATCGACCACGGCGTCGAGGGCGCACCGGGTGTCGTGGGTGATCAGCACGTTGCTCTCCCTGGCCTGCCTGGGCGGTCGGGCGGGCACCCGCCCGCCGATGCTGGCCGATGGTAGTGGCTCACAGCGACGGAGGTGGGCGTCGGCCTTTGCGGGGTCGGGGCAGCGGCCCGGGAGGACACGCGGACGCACCGCCGCCGCCCCACGGAAACCCGCGGGGCGGCGGCGGTGTGCCATATGCGGTTGTGACCCGAGCCGTCTCCCCGAGTGGACGGCGCCGGGCGGCTCAGTGGGGTCCTCGTCCTAGCTTTCCGCCAGGATGTGTGACAGTTCCTGGTCGAGGTCGAAGTGGCGGTGTTCCGTGCCGGGTGGCACGGCGGCGTCCGTTCGCTTCAGGAAGGACTCCAGGGCTCGTGCGGGGGCTTCGAGCAGGGCCTCGCCCTCTGGGGAGCTGAGAGCGATGCAGACAACGCCCTGACCGTGGCTCCGGGACGGCCAGACTCGGACGTCACCGGTGCCGGTGGGCCGGTGGAGGCCCTCCGCGAGCAAGTCGCGGGCGAACACCCACTCGACGGTTTCCTCGGCTCCGGTGTGGAAGGTGGCGTGCACGGCGTAGGGATCGGCCGTGTCATACCGCAGTCCTGCGGGAACGGGCAGTGAGGACTCGCTCGACACAACGAGGCGCAGGTGCAGCTCGCAGCTGACCGTGGTGTTCATAAGCGCCAAGGCCTTTCGCTCAGTGTGCGCTCGGGGATTCGCACGTCGGCGAAATCGACATGCCACCTACGGTGTCGTTGTAAACCCCTCTGAGTGTTTTGCGTGCCTTTACGTAACTCTTCCGGCCGACGACCGGTTCGTCGGCTACGACCATTCCGGTGACCGGTTTCTGTCCGGTAGGGTTTGGCTGTATGAATACGGGGAGTGACAAGCCCGTCGAGGCTGTCGTGACACCAGATGAGGCCGGGGCCGGTGATGCCGCGGGCGAGCGTGAGCTCGGGTCGAGGGCGCCGGAATTCATCAAGGCACGCCGCATGCTGCACGTGAGCTGGCAGGTCGGCGTGTTCGTCGTGGGCCTCGCGGTGGTGGGTGCCGGCGTCGTCATGCTGCCGCTGCCCGGGCCGGGCTGGCTGGTGATCTTCGGCGGTATGGCGATCTGGGCGACCGAGTTCGTCTGGGCCCAGCTGGTGCTGCGCTGGACGAAGCGCAAGGTCACCGTGGCGACACAGCGTGCACTCGACCCCAGGGTGCGTCGCCGCAACATCATCCTGGTGACCATCGGTCTGCTGATAGTGGCGGTTCTCGTCGGAATCTACCTGTGGAAGTTCGGGCTGGAAATGCCCTGGAACATCAAGGATCAGTGATCCTGCGAGTGTCCGGGGCACCCCCTGACATGGGGTAATGTTCTCCCTGCGTCCGGGCGATTAGCTCAGTGGGAGAGCGCTTCGTTCACACCGAAGAGGTCACTGGTTCGAACCCAGTATCGCCCACCGGATCAAGTGCGGCCCGTGTCCACGGAAACGTGGACACGGGCCGCATTTGTCGTTCGGCTTCGCCTGGTTGACGTCGGTCGGTCCGGCTCGTGCCACCCGGCGCACCTCCGCCCCGTACGCCCCTTGGGACCCTCCTGCACCCGCCCGGGGCCCCGTCGTGCACCCCGGGGGAGAGCGCCGAGAGCGCTCCGGCGGAAGCTCTCCCCTTCCTCTCGGTCCCGGCAACGTCACTGTTCGGGCGCTCGCCGCGCCTGGCGTCAACTCCCCACCCGGCAGGCGCATTTCGGCCCCGCCCCAAATAAACACCGACGGCCCGCCGTTGTTCGACCGGCCGACCCCGGGCGCCTCACCTGCGACGTCAACCTCCTTTCCAGGGGCCCGAGTCGACCGGTGTGCCGCCCTCACCCAGCCCGCTCACAGAAAAATCCTGTCCGAATCATTGACGCATTCCGAGGCCCTCCGTAGCTTGTGCCAGCAAGCGCTTACTTGAAACGATTCACGCAGGCGCCAACGACGTCGCGGGGAGGGCCCACTGTGCCTAAGAACGGAAATGTTGAGAGGCGAACGATCCTCAAGGCGGCCGGAGCCTCGGCGGCCGCGCTGGGGCTGGCGACGACGACCGGGTGCGGTGGTGACAGCGGCGCCGGGGACGGGAATGTGACGCTCCGTTATGCGTGGTGGGGTGGCGAGCCGCGCACCATTGCCATCAAGAAGTCGATCGCGCTCTTCGAGAAGAAGTACCCGAAGATCAAGATCAAGCCGGAATTCACCGACTACGCGGCGTTCTGGGAGAAGTTCCAGACGCAGGCCTCCGGCGGTAATCCGCCGGACGTTTTCCAGAATGCTGTCGGATTTCTGCGCAAGTACGACAAGCGTGGCGTTCTTTTGGACCTCAAGGCGCAGGCTGACGCCGGGAATCTGGACCTGGAGAACTTCCGCAACGGCGTTCTGGCGAACGGTCAGGTCGACGGCAAGCAGCTCGGCATACCCGTCGGCGCCAACACCATGGCGCTCGTCATCGACCTCAAGGCCTTCGAGAAGGCGGGCGTCGAGGCGAAGTTCGGCTGGACCTGGGACGAGTACTTCGCAGCGCTGCAGAAGATCCAGGACAAGCTGAAGATCGCCGGTGACACCGGCTACTTCGGCATCATGTACCTCTACGACCTGTACCTGCGCCAGAACGGCAAGGCCTTCTTCACCGACACGGATCTCGGCTTCACCGAGGACGACCTGACGCAGTGGTGGGAGGACGGCTACAAGCGGGTGAAGTCCGGGCTTGTCGCCGACCCCAAGAAGATCGAGCAGGTCCAACCCAAGTCCGGTCTGTCGGCGGGGCTCGCCGCGTCCGAATTCACCTGGGACAACTTCTCCATCCGTTACGAGGGCGAGGGAGAGTCCGACTACGGGCTCGCCCCGATCCCCACCACGGACGGCAAGGACACCGGCCAGTACCTCGGTTCGCTGATGATGAGCGCCTTCTCCGGGACCAAGCACCCCAAGGAGGTCGCCCAGTTCATCAGCTTCATGGTCCACGACCCCGAGGTCGGCAAGATCATGGGCTACGACCGGGGCATCCTCGCCACCACCGAGCAGTTCGACGCGTTCAAGCCGACCGACCCCAACAACAAGGGCGTCGCGGCCTACGAGGACGAGGTCGCCAAGGCCGGCGTGCTCGGGAAGATCACCCCGCACCCGTCCGGCGCGGATGTCGTCGAGTCGGCCTTCCTGCGCATCGGCGGCGAGATCGCCCAGGGCAAGACCAAGCCGGCGGATGGCGCGAAGGCCCTGTTCAGCGAGGCCAAGGCCGCGTTCGCGGGCTGAGGGGACGTACCACCATGACGCTCGTCAAAGAAGCGCCCGCGCGCCCGGCGCAGAAGCGGTCCGCCGCTCCTGCCGCCGGGCGGCGCGGGCGGCGCCGCGAGAACCTCGCCGGCTATCTCTTCATGTCGCCGTGGATCGCGGGGTTCCTGCTGCTCACGGCGGGGCCGATGATCGCGTCGCTCTACTACGCGTTCACCAGCTACAACCTGTTCACGCCGCCGAAGTGGGTGGGGCTGGACAACTTCACGACGATGTTCCAGGACCCGCGCTGGCAGAAGTCGGTCGAGGTCACGCTGAAGTACGTCGTCGTGGCCACCCCGCTGAAGCTGCTCCTCGCGCTCGGAGTGGCGCTGCTGCTCGCGCAGAACCGGCGCGGACAGGCGCTGTACCGGGCCGCGTTCTACATGCCGTCGCTCATCGGCGCCAGCGTCTCCGTGGGCTTCGTCTGGCGGGCGCTCTTCTCCGACGACGCCGTCGTGGACCGTACGCAGAAGGTCTTCGGGCTCGACGTCGGCGGCTGGATCGGCAACCCGGACTACGTCCTGTACTCCCTGGTGGCGCTGAGCATCTGGCAGTTCGGTGCGCCGATGGTCATCTTCCTGGCCGGGCTCAAGCAGGTGCCGCAGGAACTGTACGAGGCCGCCGAGATGGACGGCGCCGGTCCCCTCCGGCGGTTCTGGAACATCACGCTGCCGATGATCTCCCCGGTGCTGTTCTTCAACGTGCTGCTGGAGTCCATTCACGCGTTCCAGGTGTTCGGTTCCGCCTATGTCGTCTCCGACACCCGGTGCGGGCCCGCCGATGCCACCCTGGTCTATACCTGCTACCTCTACCAGAAGGGCTTCAAGGAGTCCCAGATGGGCTTCGCCTCCGCGATGGCATGGACGCTGGTGATCGCGGTTGCGCTCGTCACGGCGGTCCTGTTCTGGTCGCAGAAGAAGTGGGTGCACTACGAGGAGGCCGCCAAGTGACCAGTGCCACCAGCCCCGTCGCACACACCGCGAACGAAGGGCGGCGTATCGGATCCCTCGTCTGGCACGTGGGCGCGCTCCTCGTGCTCGCGGTCGTCCTCTACCCGGTGATCTGGGTGCTCGGCGCCTCGTTCAAGCCGAGCAAGGACATCATCGCCAGCCTCGACCTGCTGCCCACCAAGCCGGTATGGGCGAACTTCTCCGGACTCGCCGACGGCATCTCCGGCATCTCCATCGGCAGCTTCTTCAGCAACTCGCTGATGTACGCGGGCCTGGCCGTGGTCGGTGTGGTGCTCTCCAGCTCGCTGACCGCGTACGCCTTCGCCAAGATCCGGTTCGCCGGGCGGAACCTGCTGTTCACGCTGATGATCGGCACCCTGCTGCTGCCGTACCACGTGCTGCTCATTCCGCAGTACGTGCTGTTCCGCAACCTGGGCTACATCGACACGCTCGTGCCGCTCGTCGCGGGCAAGTTCCTCGCCACGGAGGCGTTCTTCGTCTTCCTGATGGTCCAGTTCATGCGCGGGCTGCCGCGCGAGCTGGACGAGGCCGCCAAGCTCGACGGGTGCGGACACCTGCGGACCTACTGGTCCATCGTGCTGCCGCTGAGCCGGCCCGCCATCATCACCAGCGCGATCTTCACCTTCATCAACGCGTGGAACGACTTCATGGGGCCGTTGATCTACCTCAACACCCCCTCCAAGTACACCGTCTCGCTCGGCCTGATGATGTTCCGCGACCAGGAGGGCATCTCCAACTACGGCAGCATGATCGCCATGTCGCTGGTGGCGCTGGTGCCGGTCGTCGCCTTCTTCATGGCCTTCCAGCGCTACCTCATCGACGGTATGGCGACCTCCGGACTGAAGGGCTGAGGCGGCCACCATGGCCCTGACACGCGTGAAGGCACGCTCCCCGCGCAAGGAGCGCAAGGAGTCCGTGTTCGGCGAGCGCTTCTCGGTCTTCGCCGAGTGTCTGCTCACCGGGGTGTGGATCGCCGTGGCCTGTCTCGGGGTCGTCACCTACCCCGCGGCCTTCGCCGCCGGCGCACGGCATCTGCGGCGTCGAACGACCCATGAGGGTGGTGGCTTGCGGGAGTTCGTCGCGGACTTCCGGGCGGCCGTGCGCGGTGGGTGGGCCGTCGGGCTCGTCGGCTGGGCGGTCGCCGCCGCGGTCTGGGTGGACGTGCTGGCCGCGCGGGCCGGGCTTCCCGGCGGGACGTTCGTCGGGGCCGTCGGCATCTTCGCGCTGATCGGGCTCGCCGTGGCCCTGCTGCGGGCGGCGGCCGTCTGGACACCGGGCGCCCGCTGGTGGGCGCTGCTCGCGGACGCCGGGCGCCGGACCGTGCGCGATCCCGCCGGGTCCTTCCTGGTCGTCTGCGGGCTGGCCGTGGTGGCGCTGTCCGCAGGGTTCCTTCCGCCGCTGGCGGTTCCCGTCCTCGGGGCCGTCGCGGCGGCGGCCGTCGCCGTGGAGGAGCGGTACCGGCACCGCTGACGGGCGGTGTCCTCGCACAAGGTCGGCGCCCCGGGCGCCGTACCTCTCTCTGTCATGCCCCTGACTATCCCTGCACCCGTATGGAAAGGAAAGGCTGGTCTCCTATGTCTCCCATCCCCCGCAGGTCCCTCCTCAAGGCCGCCGCAGTCGCCGGAGCCGCCGCCCAGTTCAGCTGGGCCCTGGGAGCGAAGGACGCGCAGGCCGCGCCCGGAGCCGCCGAGGCCGACGGCGATCCCGTGACCCTGGACTGGCTGGAGGACGGAGGCCTCGGCGCCGCCCCCGGGTCCACGGTCGGTGTGCCCTGGCCGAAGGGCACCTACGAGGCGAGCCAGACCTTCGCGCTCACGGACGGCACCGGCAAAGCCGTCCCCGTACAGTCGTGGCCGCTCGCCTACTGGCCCGACGGCACCCTCAAGTGGACCGCGCACGCCGTGAGTTCGGGCGGCGCCGGGAAGCTGACACTCGCCGCCGGGGCGCCCGCGGCCCCCGCCGCGAAGGTCACCGTCGACAAGCGCGGCGGGACCATCGACATCTCGACCGGAGTCATCACCGCGCGCATCGGCAAGTCCGGCTCCACGCTGGTGAAGTCGGTGACACGCGGCTCCACCGAGATCGCGAAGAACGGGCGGCTCGTCCTCATCCGCCAGCCCGAGATCGAGGACGAGGACCAAGGCGCCACCAAGTTCGAACGCTTCGACAGCGCCATCAGCAAGGTGGAGGTCGAACAGGACGGCCCCGTCAGGGCAGTTGTCCGCATCGACGGCAAGCACCGCAAGGGCAGCCGCAGTTGGCTCCCCTTCTCGGTCCGCCTCTACTTCTACGCCGGCGCCGACTCCTTCCGCATGGTCCACACCATCACGTACGACGGCACCCAGGAGCCCGGCAAGGCCAGCGGCGACTTCATCCGCGGCATCGGGGTCCGCTTCACCGTGCCGATGCGGGACGCCTCGTACGACCGGCACATCCGCATCGGCGGCGACGGCACCGGACTGCTGCGCGAGGCCGTCAAGGGCATCACCGGGCAGCGGCGCGACCCCGGAGCGACCGTCCAGGCAGCCCAGTTCGCGGGGGAGAAGCTGGCCGACCCGTCGACCTGGGACCAGCGCGTCACCACCCGCCTCCAGTACATCCCCGAGTGGGGCGACTACACGCTCTCCCAGCTCTCCGCCGACGGCTTCACCCTCCGCAAGCGCACCAAGAAGGGCCACGGCTGGATCGGCGCCGGCGGCGGCAAGCGCGCCTCCGGATTCGGCTACGTCGGCGGGGCGAGCGGCGGATTCTCCTTCGGGCTGCGGGACTTCTGGGAGAAGCACCCCGCCCAGCTCGACATCCGCGACGCCCAGACCGACGAGGCCGAGGTCACCCTCTGGCTCTGGTCGCCCGAGGCCCAGCCCATGGACCTGCGCTTCTACCACGACGGCATGGGCCAGGACACGTACGCGAAGCAGCTCGAAGGCCTCAACATCACCTACGAGGACTACGAACCCGGCTTCGGCACCCCCTACGGCATCGCCCGCACCTCCGAACTCCTCTTCTGGGCCAACGAGTCGACCCCGAGCGCCGAGAAGCTCGCCGAACAGGTCGAAGCCGTACGGGTGCTGCCGCAGCTCGCCGCCCCGCCCAAGCAGCTCATCAAGGCCCAGGTCTTCGGCCCCGGCCTCTACTCCGAGCCCGACCGCTCCACACCCGCCAAGGCCAAGATCGAGGACCACCTCGACTTCCTCTTCACCTACTACAAGGACCAGGTGGAGCAGCGCCGTTGGTACGGCTTCTGGGACTACGGCGACATCATGCACACCTACGACACCTTCAGGCACCAGTGGCGGTACGACGTCGGCGGCTACGCCTGGGACAACTCCGAACTGTCGCCGGACCTCTGGCTCTGGTTCGCGTACCTGCGCTCCGGCCGCGCGGACATCTTCCGCTTCGCCGAGGCGATGACCCGCCACACCGGCGAGGTCGACGTCTACCACCTCGGACAGTGGGCCGGCCTCGGCACCCGGCACGGCGTACAGCACTACGCCGACAGTGCCAAGCAGCAGCGCATCGCCAACACCACCTACCGCCGGTACTACTACTTCCTCACCGGTGACGAACGCGTCGGCGACCTCATGCACGCCAACGTCGACAGCGACGAGACCTTCCTCGTCCTCGACCCCATCCGCAAGATCCGCACCGAGCCCTACACACCCGACCGCCACGCCCTGTCGATCGGCTTCGGCACCGACTGGAGCGGCCTCGTGTCGGCCTGGCTCACCGAGTGGGAGCGCAAGGGCCCCAAGTGGGAGAAGGCCAAGGCGCGCGTCCTGTCCACCATGGAGACCATCGCCGCCCAGCCCAACGGCTTCGTGCAGGGCAGCGGGCTGTACGACCTCGACACCGGGAGGTTCGCCGTCGCCGCGGCGCCCGTCGTCGGTGTCTCGCACCTCTCCGCCGTCTTCGGGCTCAACGAACTGTGCGCCGAACTCATCGACCTGGTCGACATGCCCGAGTTCAACGAGGCCTACTTCGACTACTGCCGCTACTTCAACGCGACGAAGGCCGAACAGGCGGCACGCTACGGCTCCAACTTCGGCACCCTGCTGCTGTTCCAGGGCCACTCGCGCCTCGACGCGTACGCCGCCGTCCGGACCGGGGACGAGAAGCTCGCCAAGCGCGCATGGGACAAGTTCTACAACTCCGACGGCTACAAGGAGTCGGCCCCCTGGAAAACGGAGGCGTTGAGCGGGCCGGTGGCGTTGGTGCCGGGTAGCGAGGCGGTGTGGGTGTCCACGAACGACACCGCGTTGTACGGCCTCGCCGCCATCGAGAATCTGGCGCTGCTCGGGGACAGGATGCCTTCGTAGGAGATGAGGTCGTGGGGAACCGCGGGCCGTCGTGGCCGGTCGCGCGGTTCCCCACGCCCCTGGGGTCAGTTCATCTTCCCCAGGAGGTCTCGCGCCCTGCGGACATCCCGGATGCGCTGCTCGTACGTCGCTCCCAGCCCGAGCAGGAGGATGCCGGCCAAGGCGGGAAGTACCCAGCGGGGAAGTGCCTCGGTCACCTGGACGATGTACGGGGCCAGCTCGTGCAGCGCGTCCAGGGACAGAACCGTGCCGCCCAACAGGAGCGGTGCGCGGAGGTTGTAACCGGCGCCGAGCAGTGTCAGGGACAGGGCGGCCAGACCCAGCAGAAGGGGGCGCGTCCAGTTCGGGTCGCTCCAGGCCGCGGCGAGACTCGGCAGGAGGGTGGCGGCCAGACCGGGGGCGTACGCCGTCCAGGACGAGGTCTGCGGGTCGCGGCGCCTGCGGAGGAAGCCGACCAGCAGGGCCGGGACGGTCACCGGGACGGTGTAGGCCTCGGGGATGTCCACGGTCCAGGCAGCCAGGCGTACCCACGTGGCCAGGACGAACAGGACCGCGGCCGCGTACCCGGCCGGGCGGCGGTCCGGGCGGATCGCCGTGCCCGCGGCGATCACCGCACACAGGGCCAGGACCACGGCGAGCATCGGCAGGTCGGTCGCCGCGAGTCCGATGGCGAACAGTCCGGCGAGGGCTCCCGTCGCCTCTATGGGAATCCGCTCCTTCACGCGCGGTGCGATCAGGGCCGCGGCCACCGGGACCGACAGGAGCAGCAGAGCGGTGTACTGCGGCTGCCAGTCCGCGGCCGCTCCCGTGGCACAGGCCAGCGCGGCGGCGTACGCGAGGGCGGCCGGGGCCGTGACGGAAGTGAGCCGCCAGGAGACCGCCGAGAAGAAGGCGGTGAGGGCGGTGAGCGTGGCGAGGGTCGCCGTCTGCGAGGCCAGGGCGCCGCAGGAGAGGCAGGCGGAGGTGATGAGGGCGAGGATCGTCGTGGTCGGTTGCCCGTACGGCGATGCGAGGGCGACCGCGGTCAGGGCTCCGAGCAGCAACAGGCCGGTGATGTAGGGGAGTTCGAGGACCGCCGGAACGGTCAGAGCTGCGGCCCAGGTGAGTGTCAGCGCGCCGGTCAGGGCCCGGGGGCGCCATTCCGGGGTCCTTACGGCGAGGGCGAGCACCGCCGCGACCGCCACCAGGACGAGCGGAGCCGCCGCCATGTCCGGGGGCCAGGGCGCGGCGACCGTCACCGCCGTGCGGGCGTTCGCCGGCGCCCCGGACCAGGCCTGCGACATCCAGGCGGCCGGTCCGGCCAGTGTGATCGCCACGACGGGCAGCGCCCACAACACCGCCAGCCCCTGTACGGCGGCGGAGGCCCGGATCAGCCCGTCCCGCACCGACACCGGCAGCCGGCCGACCCGTACCGCCGCCAACAGGGCGATCCCGCAGGCGAGATGAACCGGAACCGTCCACGTGTCCGGCAGTGCGGGCCGGGCTGTGCCCGCGAGCGCGCCGACCGTGAGGAGACCGGAGGTCGCGGCGAGGCCGATGGCGTGGCTCCTGCCCAGGCCACCCCGCCATGCCGCCGCCAGGGCGATCACCGCCGCGAGGAGGACGAGTGCCGCCGCACGGGCGGCGGCGCCCGGACCGGTGGCCGTCCAGGAGAGCCAGCCGGCCGTCAGTGCGCCCGGGGCGCCCAGGCCGTACGCGCCGACCACGGCGACGACACGGACGGACCCGGCGGCCACCCGGAGCGCCACAGCTGTGTCGAACGCGGCCGTCACCAGGAGCGCGGCCGCGATCCCGTGGGAACCCGCCGAGGACGACAGGGCCCAGAAGAACATGGGGAGTTGGGCCGCGACGAGCGCGGCGGGGAGGGGCAGACGCAGATCGGTCACGCGGGGCAGCAGGCCGTACGCCGTCCAGAGACCGGCCAGCACCGCCGACGCGACCGCCGTGTAACCCGCGACACCTGTCCCGGGGAACGCGACCGCGTACAGCGCGTACGCGTCGAGCACCGTCAACGCCAGTCCCAGGCCCCCCACCGACTCGGCCGTCGCGCGCAGCCCGCGCCGCACCAGGGCCAGCGGGGCGGTGAGCGCGGCCAGCGTGACCGCACCGAGCACCAGGGCCCGGCCGGCGATGCTCATGTGACCCCAGCTGACCAGAGTGAACACCGTCGCCGCGATGGTGAGCAGCAGACCGCCCAGCAGCAGGAGGAGGTTCTGTACGCCGGGCGCGCTGGTCTCCTGGCGGGGGGCGGTCGCCGGGTTCGGTTGCGTCGGCCGTGGCTGAAGCGCCGCCACGAGCCACGTGCGGCGGGCCAGCAACTGGGCCCGACGGCGGTCGAGTTGCCACAGCTCGGCGTCGAGAAGCCGTAGCTCCTCGGCCGGGGGCAGGATGTGCGTCATGCCATGGAGTGTGGTCCGCGTCACGTCGTACGGCATGAGTGCGCGTACTCAGAACGTACTCGGATCCGCGCGGGCACACTCTGTGCATGGACTGGAGCCATTACCGCTTCCACACCCAGTGGACCCTCGCCGCGCCGCTCGCCGACGTCTACGACGCCCTGGAACAGGCCGAGGACTACCCCCGCTGGTGGCCGCAGGTGCGCGAGGTCGACCGCATCGACGACACCAGCGGAGTCGTCCGTATCCGCTCCCTGCTGCCGTACGACCTGACCTTCACCGCACGCGAGACGCGCCGCGACCCGGCGGCCGGAGTCCTGGAGATCACCATGACCGGCGACCTCGACGGCTGGGCGCGCTGGACGCTCACCGAAACCGGCTCCGGCACCCTCGCCGACTACGACCAGGAGGTCGACGTCACCAAGCCGCTGATGCGCCGCCTCGCCGTCCCCGGACGGCCGCTGTTCCGCGCCAACCACGCCCTGATGATGCGCGCGGGACGACGCGGGCTGGCCGCCCACCTCGAAGCGGTTTGAACGAAGCCCGCCCGGACCTGTATTGTTCGGTGCGTTCCCGGGCGATTAGCTCAGTGGGAGAGCGCTTCGTTCACACCGAAGAGGTCACTGGTTCGAACCCAGTATCGCCCACCGGGAGAAGGCCGGTCCGTCATCGACGGACCGGTTTTTTTCATGCTCTTGTGCATCTGCCGGCTGTCGTACGGCCGGCTAGGCCGCCGCCGGCATCTCCGGACGCAGCGGCCACGCCGGATCCACCGCCTCCGGCGTACCGCTCTTCGCGAACCACGCCTGCAGACCGCGCGCCTGCGCCGCGTGCCAGACCGCCTGGAGCGTGTGCAGTTCGGCGGGGGAGAGGCGCTCCAGCCGGGTCGCGAAACGGCGCCCGACCGCCCGTACGACCTCCAGCGAGGCCGTCGCGTCCGCCGCCGCGTCATGGGCGCCCTCCAGTGTGACGCCGTAGTGCGCGCACAGGTCGGTGAGGGTGCGGCGGCCCTTGCGGTAGCGGTCCAGGTGCTTGTCCAGGACCCGGGGATCCAGCACCAGCAGCGGTTTCGAGTCGAACCAGCGGTCGAGCGACGAGGCGCGATGGCGGCGCAACTCCCGGTCCAGCATGGTCAGATCGAAGGGCGCGTTCATGATGACCAGCGGGCGGCCCGCCGCCGCCTGCTCCGCCAGCGCCCGGGCTATCTCCTCCATCACAGGGGCCGGCCAGCGGCCGTTGCGCTGCAGATGTTCGTCCGTCAGCCCGTGCACCGCCGTCGCCGAAGCGGGCACGGGAACACCCGGGTTGATCAGCCAGCGGCTGACCCGCGGCCGGATGGCCGGACCTTCCTGGACCACGACGGAAGCCGACACGATCCGGTCGGTCTCGACGTCCACACCCGTGGTCTCCGTGTCGAACGCGGCCAAGGGGCCCTCGTACCAGCACGTCATACCTATGCAACTCCTCGTTCACCCGCGGCAGCTGACGCACCGTCTTCTGCCTGTTTGGTGATACCCGGGCTGTTTGCGCCGTACGCCGGAAGGAGACAACAGAGATACAGGTTTACGCACTTCACCAGCCTGTCACCGTAAATCACCTGGTTTGGAAGGCACTTGGTCATGGCGATAGCGCAGCCCGAACGGGGCGGGCTGCTGCCCGAGCGGACGGCACCCCATCGAGGCAACCTCGCCACCACCGCCTGCATGGAGACACTGCAGGTGGGCTATCTGCACGCCGTCGCCGCGGCGGCCGGCTGCTCGCTGTCCCAGCCGTTCCCCGACAACGGCATCGACTGGCACGTCAGCCACGGCGCCCCCGGGCACACGGTCGACGACGAGGTCACCATCAAGGTCCAGCTGAAGTGCACGTACCAGATCGCACCGAACCCGTCGGGCCCGTACTTCTCCTTCACGCTCGACAACGCCCACCTGACGAAACTCGCCCGCACCCCGGTCTCCGTGCACAAGATCCTGGTCGTGATGCTCGTACCGCGCTCGCAGGACGACTGGCTGAGCGCCGGCCACGACCGCCTCGACCTGCGGCACTGCTGCTACTGGATCAACCTCGCCGGACAGCGGACCACCGGCCGGTACCGGACCACCGTGCGGATACCGACCTCACGCATCTTCGACGACCGCGCGCTCTGCGAGATCATGACGCGCGTCGGGACGGGAGGCAGACCGTGACGCACCGGCCCACCGAGGACCCCCTGCGGCCCGTCCGGCCGCACCCCGTGGACACCCCCTGGCACGACGACCCGCCCGCGCCCGAACAGGTCGACCCCGCCGTGCTCGGCGCCCTCCTGCGCCGGCACGGCTGGCAGCGGCGCGGGGGAGCCGTCGGACGGTACGGACGCTGGACCCCACCCGGGCCCGGCGGCAACGGCACGAGCCTCCTCGTGCCCGAGAGCCGGGCCTTCCCCGACAGCGACGACCTGCTCGCCGAGGCCCTCGTGGCCCTCGCCCGCAGCGGGTCGCCCTCCGCGCGCGAGGTGCTCGTCGGCCTCGTCGTGCCCAGCGACGAGATCCGCTGGTGGCGGGACGTCCCGACCGGCCCCGCGGGCGTCGCCTCCTGGCCCGTCGAGGAACAACTGCGCTCGGCCGCCCGCCGGATGATGCTCGCCGGAGCACTCGCCACGCGCGCGCGTGCCGGCTACTACGGCGCCCGCCACCGCAGGACCGCCGACGCCCTCCTCGAACACGTCCTCATCGGCGCCGCACCCGCTGGGCGCAGCCTCACCGCGTTCGTCCCCGTCGGCACGGGCCGCCCCCTCGCCGCACGGCTCCACCAGGCCCTGTACGCGGCCCGCGAAGCCATCGACTACCACCGGGCCACCGGCGGCATGGACGCCTTCGACGGCGCCGTCGAGGCAGGCGTCAGCCACGAACTGACCGAGGCCCTCGTCGCGCTCGTACGAGGTACGGAGGGCGCCCGGATCGCCGTCGAGTGGGCACCCGGCGCGGAGACCCCCGAGGGCTGCTCGGCCCGCACCGAACCCGTCGAGTTCTCCCCCGGCGACCTGCCCGCCCTGCGCGCGGCCGGTGGCCGTTACCTGCGCGAGGAACCGTCGGTGCCGGTCCGGATCACCGGCACAGTGGTACGGATGCGCCGGTCGGGGCCGCGCGGCGAAGGCGCCGTACGCCTACGGGTGCTGGCCGGCGCCGAGATCCCGCACGTCCGGATGACCCTGGACGAGGAGTCGTACCGGATCGCCGGCCACGCCCACCTGGTCGGACTGCCCGTGCGGGTACAGGGCCGACTGGAGAGCCGGGGCGGCTTCCGAAGGCTGACACAGGCCTCCGACGTCGTACCCGTGCAGGTCGACGAGGCGGAGCGGGACCGCCTGATGAAGTCACTGCAGGAGAACCTCGACTTCTTCGAGGAGGCGTGCAGCGGGGACGACTGAGGGAGCGGGGGAGCGGTGCCGCCGGTTATCTGTTTCGCGGTGGGCGGGTCGGGGTCGGTACGATCCCTACCTGCGCGCGCTCCCGGTATGGCGCCGCACCCACCTTCAGTCAGGAGAGACCGGTGTCAGAAGTCCGTGTGATCATCCATCGCGATTCCGAGCGGGAAGAGCGCGTGGTGACGACGGGGACTACGGCCGCCGACCTCTTCGCCGGCGAACGTTCGATCGTCGCCGCGCGCGTGGGCGGGGAGCTCAAGGACCTCGCGTACGCGGTGGCGGACGGCGAGGAGGTCGAGCCCGTCGAGATCTCCTCCGAGGACGGCCTCAACATCCTTCGCCACTCCACCGCCCACGTCATGGCCCAGGCCGTGCAGGAACTGTTCCCCGAGGCCAAGCTCGGCATCGGCCCGCCGGTCAAGGACGGCTTCTACTACGACTTCGACGTCGAGAAGCCGTTCACGCCCGAGGACCTCAAGGTCATCGAGAAGAAGATGCAGGAGATCCAGAAGCGCGGGCAGCGGTTCTCCCGCCGTGTGGTGACCGACGAGGCGGCTCGCGAGGAGCTGGCGTCGGAGCCGTACAAGCTGGAGCTGATCGGCATCAAGGGCTCCGCATCGACCGACGACGGCGCGAACGTCGAGGTCGGCTCCGGCGAGCTGACCATCTACGACAACCTCGACGCCAAGACCGGCGACCTGTGCTGGAAGGACCTCTGCCGCGGTCCCCACCTGCCCACCACCCGGAACATCCCGGCGTTCAAGCTGATGCGCAACGCCGCGGCCTACTGGCGGGGCAGCGAGAAGAACCCGATGCTCCAGCGCATCTACGGCACCGCCTGGCCCACCAAGGAGGAGCTGAAGGCGCACCTCGACTTCCTCGTCGAGGCCGAGAAGCGCGACCACCGCAAGCTGGGCAACGAGCTGGACCTGTTCTCCATCCCGGACCAGATCGGCTCCGGCCTCGCCGTCTTCCACCCCAAGGGCGGCATCATCCGCCGCGTGATGGAGGACTACTCGCGCCGCCGGCACGAGGAGGAGGGCTACGAGTTCGTCTACACCCCGCACGCGACGAAGGGGAAGCTCTTCGAGACCTCGGGTCACCTGGACTGGTACGCCGACGGCATGTACCCGCCCATGCAGCTCGACGAGGGCGTGGACTACTACCTCAAGCCCATGAACTGCCCGATGCACAACCTGATCTTCGACGCCCGCGGCCGTTCCTACCGTGAACTCCCGCTGCGCCTCTTCGAGTTCGGGACCGTGTACCGGTACGAGAAGTCCGGCGTGGTGCACGGTCTGACCCGTGCCCGCGGCTTCACCCAGGACGACGCGCACATCTACTGCACCCGCGAGCAGATGGCGGAGGAACTCGACCGCACGCTCACCTTCGTGCTCGGGCTGCTGCGCGACTACGGTCTGACCGACTTCTACCTCGAGCTGTCCACCAAGGACCCGGAGAAGTTCGTCGGCTCGGACGAGGTCTGGGAGGAGGCCACCGAGACGCTGCGTCAGGTGGCCGAGAAGCAGGGGCTGCCGCTGACCCCCGACCCCGGTGGCGCGGCCTTCTACGGGCCGAAGATCTCCGTCCAGGCGAAGGACGCGATCGGCCGTACCTGGCAGATGTCGACGGTCCAGCTGGACTTCAACCTGCCCGAGCGGTTCGACCTGGAGTACACGGGGCCCGACGGCACCAAGCAGCGCCCGGTGATGATCCACCGCGCCCTGTTCGGCTCGATCGAGCGGTTCTTCGCGGTGCTCCTGGAGCACTACGCGGGCGCGTTCCCGGCATGGCTGGCGCCGGTCCAGGCGGTCGGTATCCCGATCGGCGACGGGCACGTGGAGTACCTGCAGAAGTTCGCCGCCGAGGCGAAGAAGCAGGGGCTGCGGGTCGAGGTGGACTCGTCGTCCGACCGTATGCAGAAGAAGATCCGCAACGCCCAGAAGCAGAAGGTCCCGTTCATGGTCATCGTCGGCGACGACGACATGAACGGTGACACGGTGTCCTTCCGCTACCGGGACGGTTCGCAGGAGAACGGCATCCCCTTCGCGGACGCCCTCGCGAAGATCGCGAAGGTCGTGGAGGAGCGGACGCAGATCTGATCGAACGCGGATCTGATCGAACGCGGATCTGACCGGACTCGGATCCGATCGGGAGCTGTCCGGGCCCCCGGGGGAGTCACTTCCCCGGGGGCCCTTCGCTGTCTCCGGGCGAGTCCCGCGCCGGCGCGTCCTCCCGCGAGAACACCTGCAGCAGCCACGACGAGAACGACCCCGTCACCGCGCCCAGCAGCGCGAGACCGCACGCCATCAGCCCCACCGCGACCAACCGGCCGACCGGGGTCACGGGAGCGACATCGCCGTACCCGACGGTCGCGAGCGTGGCGCAGGTCCACCACACCGCGTCGCCGAACGTCCGGATCGTCGCACCGGGCTCGGCGTGCTCCTGCTGGTACACGGCCAGGGCGCCCGTGAACCCGAGCAGGGCCACCGACAGACCGGCGTACACGATCACGCGTGCGTGCAGCGCGAGCCGGGGCCTGCCACGCCGGTGCAGAACGGCCTCGTACACCCTGACGACCCGCAACGGGCGCAGCAGCGGCAGCAACAGGACGACGGTGTCCAGCCAGTGCGTGCGGACGAACCGGGTGCCGTCGCCGCTCAGCCGCCAGCGCACCGCGTAGTCGAGCGCGAAGACCGCCCAGGCGGCCAGCAGCGCGGCCAGGCAGAGGACCTGTCCGACGCCGGACGGATCGAGGGCGAGTACGCGGACCGCGTACGCGGCGAGGAAGAGCAGCGACGCCACCCCGAGCGGGACCTCGGTGCGCCGCTCCCAGCGTTTCGTGCGGCTGTCGTCGTCCATTCCGCCAGCTTGGCCGCGGGTGTCCCGGTGTGTGCCCCGGCGACACGCTCCATATGGGCGAAGCAATATGCTGCATGGCATGACGAGTGAGCCGGAGCAGCAGATCGGAGTCGGGACGCAGGACGCCTTTCAGCGCCTGTGGACGCCTCACCGGATGGCGTACATCCAGGGCGAGAACAAGCCCACCGGTCCAGGCGCCGACGACGGCTGTCCCTTCTGCTCGATCCCGGCCAAGTCCGACGAGGATGGCCTCGTCCTCCAGCGTGGCGAGCAGGTCTACGCCGTGCTGAATCTGTACCCGTACACGGGCGGCCATCTGATGGTCGTGCCGTACCGGCATGTCGCCGACTACACGGACCTGACGGACTCCGAGACCGCCGAACTGGCCGAGCTGACCAAGCAGGCGATGACGGCACTGCGCAGGGCGTCCGGGGCGCACGGCTTCAACATCGGGATGAACCAGGGCACGGTGGCGGGCGCGGGCATCGCGGCCCATCTGCACCAGCACATCGTCCCGCGCTGGGGCGGCGACACGAACTTCATGCCGGTGGTGGGCCACACGAAGGTGCTGCCGCAGCTGCTGGGGGACACCAGGAAGATGCTGGCGGAGGCGTGGCCGTCGAGCGCGGGCCCGGGCACCTCCAGCCTGGTCTAGGCACCCCCCAGCCCGTCCGGCGTTTGAGGACAAGGCCCGTTCAGGGCCGGAGCGGGGTCTGGGGGCGCAGCCCCCGGAGACGGCCACCCCACCGACCCGCTCCGCCGAACCGCCGGAGGCCTACGCGTCGTAGACGTCGGCCTTCCTGGGCATCGGGTCCTGTACCGCCGTACTGAGGAACGACGAGCGGTTGCCGAACTTCTCGGTGTCCACGCCGTTCTCCTCCAGGACCTTGATCGCCGCCGCGTGCACGACCCGCAGCACCGGCGTCGCCGTCCGCATCACGTCGTCGGCCATGAAGCGGTGCGGCCACGGCTGCTCCGCCCAGGAGTGCCGCAGGCCGAACGGTTCCGGCAGGCCCAGTGAGCCGCCGAGCCAGTTCAGGAGCGGCGGGTACCAGGTCAGCGGCGCGCGCGCGGCGAGCCGTACGACCTCGTCCGCGTCGACCAGCGGGAGCTTCACCTTCCGGGTCTCCCAGAACCGCACCGACTTCTGTACCTCCTTCTCCTTGGCCGCGGGCTTGCTGGTGAAGAGGGAGTGCACCGGTCCGAGCGCGTGTCCGGTCAGCTCGATGCGCAGCGTCTCGTGCAGCACGGTCACCGTGATGAGCATCGTGATGACCAACTGCCCGCTCCACAGCGTCCACTGGACCCCGAGGTAGTGCCGCTGGCCGTCGCCGAACTGCTGTTTGTTGCAGATGTCCTGTATCGCGTGGTTCTTGATCATGTAGGCGTCCACGTCCGTGCCGCTCGGCCGGGAGACCTCCTTGGCGCCCGCGCCGACGGGCGTGACGATCCAGTGCTTCAGGGACGGCTTCGGGAACCCTCCGGTGTTGAGAGGGCCGCGCTCCAGCATGCGCAATTGGTCGTGGATCGCGCGTATGACGTCCCAGCTGCGGAAGGGGTGGATCTCCTTGGCCGGGTCACGGGGGACCAGGTTCTCGGCGAGCTGCCAGTTGCCCCACCGGGTACCCATGCCGAGTATGCCCTTGTGGCCGGCGTAGAAGACGGAGTTGGACTGCTGCTCGGCGCTGAGCCGGGCCAGCTCCTTGCGCAGGTGTTCGGCGGCGGTCTCGCCGGGGCTGCCGGGCACCGCCTCGGGGATCTTGGCGCCGACGGCACCGCCGGCCAGCAGGGCGGCCCAGCGGTCGCGGAGGTCCTGCGCGGTGCGCTCGCAGATCTGCTTGGCCCACAGCCAGCCGACGACCGGCAGGACGACGCACGCGCGTGCGTACCAGGCCCAGAAGCCGGTGAACGGCATCTTGATCAGGAAGATCACGGCGAAGGCGCCCACGGCGACCAGCAGAGTGGTGGCGAGGGCCGAGGCCCGCTTGTCCGCGCGCTTGGAGACGTTCGCGCGGCCGACGAAGACCAGCAGCCACAGCAGAAGCCCGGGGAGGAAGAGCACCCCGCACAGCACCGTCACCGCGGAGAGCCAGTTGTCGCGGTCGCGCCGGATGCGGTGGGCCGCGAGGGCGTGCTCGACGATGACCTGCGGCTCGGTGCCGAAGGACTGGATGAGCGGCTTGCGGCCGGCGCCCAGCATGCGGTCGATCACGGCCCGGGAGAAGGCCTCGCCGAGCTTGGGCCGGAAGATCTTCCCCCATGCGCCCCGGGGCGGCTTGACCGTCGACTGGTGCCACTCGTTGTCGGCTTCCAGGATCTTGGTGACCTCGTCGTCCTCCCGGTAGGCCGCCGAGGCCAGCGCGAAGGTCGCCGCCGTCTGGCCCGCGGAGCCCGACAGGGGCACCTGCGCCCCGGGACTGAAATCGAAACCGTCGTCCGCCACTGTGCCGCCCCCTCGCCGCCGTACCCGCTTCTGCGGCCTTCCCGACTTCCTTGCTCCGCACACCTGTTGAACAGGTCATCACGTTGATCGAGTCACAACTTGATCAGGTGATCAGCGTATCCGCAGCCACCGACAATCGGGCGACGGACGGCACAAGCCGTCCGCCGATGTGGAGGAGGGCGTTCCGTAGAGGTCACTTGTCGGGTCCCGGTCGTCAACTACGCGGAACCCCGGGCTTGTTCGCGGACCCGCTCGGCGATCTGCGGCGGCATCGGCTCGTGCCGTGCGTACCTGCGGTCGAAGCGGGCCGTGCCGTGCGAGAGGGAGCGCAGATCGACGGCGTACCGGCCGATCTCGATCTCGGGCACCTCGGCCCGTACGAGGGTCCGCCCGCCGCCCGCCTGCTCGGTGCCGACGACCCGGCCGCGCCGTCCGGACAGGTCGCTCATCACGGACCCCACGAAGTCGTCACCGACCAGCACGGTCACCTCGGCCACGGGTTCGAGGAGATGGATCTTCGCGTCGGCGGCGGCCTCGCGCAGCGCGAGCGCCCCGGCTGTCTGGAACGCGGCGTCCGAGGAGTCCACCGAGTGCGCCTTGCCGTCGAGCAGGGTGATCCGTACGTCGATGAGCGGATAGCCGGCGGCGACTCCCTTGCCGGCCTGGGCCCGGACGCCCTTCTCCACGGACGGGATGAACTGCCTGGGCACGGCGCCGCCGACGACCTTGTCGACGAACTCGATGCCCGAGCCGCCCGGCAGCGGCTCCACCTCGATCGCGCAGATCGCGAACTGCCCGTGCCCGCCGGACTGCTTCACATGGCGTCCCCGCCCCGCCGACCGGCCGCCGAACGTCTCCCGCAGGGAGACCTTGTGCGGTACGACGTCGACCTGGACGCCGTAGCGGTTGCGCAGCCGTTCCAGGGCGACGTCCGCGTGGGCCTCGCCCAGGCACCACAGGACCACCTGGTGGGTGTCCGGATTCTGTTCGAGCCGCATGGTGGGGTCCTCGGCGACGAGCCGGCCGAGGCCCTGCGAGAGCTTGTCCTCGTCCGCCTTGCTGTGCGCCCGGATGGCGAGCGGCAGCAGCGGGTCGGGCATCTCCCACGGTTCCATCAGGAGTGGGTCGTCCTTCGCGGAGAGGGTGTCGCCGGTCTCCGCGCGGCTCAGCTTCGCCACACAGGCGAGGTCGCCCGCGATGCAGTGCGTGAGCGCGCGCTGCTGCTTGCCGAAGGGCGCGGACAGGGCGCCGACGCGCTCGTCGACATCGTGGTCCTCGTGACCGCGGTCGGCGAGCCCGTGCCCGGAGACATGGACCGTCTGGTCGGGCCGCAGGGTGCCGGAGAAGACGCGGACGAGCGACACCCGGCCCACATAGGGGTCGCTGGCCGTCTTCACGACCTCCGCGACCAGCGGGCCGTCCGGATCGCAGAGCTTCAGCTCGCGCGGACGGCCGTCGATCGAGGTGACCCCGGGCGCAGCGCGCTCCAGCGGGGTCGGGAAGCCCCCGGTGACCAGCTCCAGCAGTTCGACCGTGCCCAGGCCCTGCCGGGCGCCCTCGGCGGCGGGGGCGGCGGCGAGCACGGGGAAGAAGGTGCCGCGCGCGACGGCGCGTTCCAGGTCCTCGACCAGTGTGCCGAAGTCGATCTCCTCGCCGCTCAGATAGCGGTCCATCAGGGTCTCGTCCTCGCTCTCCGCGATGATCCCCTCGATGAGCCGGTTGCGGGCCTCCTCGATGAGCGGGAGCTGGTCGGGACTCGGTTCGGCCTCCTTGCGCTCCCCGGAGGAGTAGTCGAACAGCTTCTGCGACAGCAGCCCGGTCAGCCCGGTCACGGGCGCGTGCCCGTCCGGCCCCGGCGCGCCGTGCAGCGGCAGATAGAGCGGCAGTACGGCGTCGGGGTCGTCCGCGCCGAAGGCTTCCGCGCAGATCCGCGTCATGTCGTCGAAGTCCGCGCGCGCGGACTCCAGATGCGTGACGACGATCGCCCGCGGCATGCCGACCGCCGCGCACTCCTCCCACACCATGCGCGTGGAGCCGTCCACCCCGTCCGAGGCCGAGACGACGAAAAGGGCCGCGTCCGCAGCGCGCAGACCGGCCCTGAGTTCCCCGACGAAGTCGGCGTATCCGGGAGTGTCCAGGATATTGATCTTGTATCCGCCCCATTCGACGGGTACCAGGGAGAGCTGCACCGAGCGGTGCTGACGGTGCTCGATCTCGTCGTAGTCGGAGACGGTGCCGCCGTCCTCCACGCGGCCGGCCCGGTTGACGGCCCCCGCGGTCAGCGCGAGAGCCTCCACCAGAGTCGTCTTGCCCGATCCGGAGTGGCCGACCAGCACCACATTCCGTACGGACGCGGGGTGGTCGGCCGCCGTAGCCCTGCCGGCGGCTCCGGGGTGTGCGTTCGCCTTGTCGCCCATGGTCCTGCCTCCCGTGCACGGTGAGGTCACTGGGGGCGCGGACGTACCGGATCCGCGTCTGGTGGCGGCTCCGATGGCGCCCGCGGTGCTTTCGAGCTTTGCACTCGCGTCACGGTGCGTCCATACGACGGACGCGATCGCGCGCGGAGGGGACGGCGCGCGTGGGGTGATCGGGGCTGCCGACATCCCGCCGTGACCCGGATGGCGTCAGGACGTGACACGGGGGTGCGGGTGCCCGAACGTCGCACACGCGCGCGCGTGGCTACGATGGGCCAGCCGGTGGCCAGTAGGGGCCGCACGGCGACACCGACCCTCGGGAAGGCCATGCTGAACAAGTACGCGCGTGCATTCTTCACGCGTGTCCTCACACCGTTCGCAGCGTTTCTCATCCGCCGGGGCGTCAGCCCCGACACGGTCACGCTCCTCGGCACCGCCGGAGTGATCGCGGGCGCGCTGGTCTTCTACCCCAGGGGCGAGCTCTTCTGGGGCACGATCGTCATCACGCTGTTCGTGTTCTCGGACCTCGTCGACGGCAACATGGCCCGCCAGCTGGGCCGTTCCAGCCGCTGGGGCGCCTTCCTGGACTCCACCCTCGACCGGGTGGCCGACGGCGCGATCTTCGGCGGCTTCGCCCTCTGGTACGCGGGCGGCGGGAACGACATCGTCCTGTGCGCGGTCTCCATCTTCTGTCTGACCAGCGGCCAGGTGGTCTCGTACACCAAGGCCCGCGGCGAGTCGATCGGCCTGCCGGTCGCCGTCAACGGCCTGGTGGAGCGCGCCGAGCGCCTGGTGATCTCGCTGGTCGCGGCCGGTCTCGCGGGTATGCACAAGTTCGGTGTACCCGGCATCCAGTACCTGCTGCCGGTCGCCCTGTGGATCGTCGCCGTCGGCAGCCTGGTCACGCTCATCCAGCGTGTCGTCACGGTCCGCCGGGAGTCCGCGGAGGCCGACGCGGCAGCCGCGAGCGAGAGCACCACGCAGAACAGCGGGACGGCCTCGTGAGCGACCTGCGGGATCGGCTGACCGACGGGGCGTACGCGGTGGGCTGGAGCGCGGTCAAGAAGCTCCCCGAGCCCGTCGCCGCCCGGCTCGGGCGGACCATCGCCGACCTCGCCTGGAAACGGCGCGGAGAGCGCGTACTACGACTCGAGTCGAACTACGCGCGCGTGGTGCCCGACGCGACACCGGAGCGTCTCGCCGAACTGTCCCGCGCGGGCATGCGTTCGTACCTGCGCTACTGGATGGAGTCCTTCCGGCTCCCCGCGTGGAGCCCGGAGCGCGTGAAGACGGGCTTCGAGGCGACGGACCTGCACCACCTGACCGACGGCCTGGCCTCGGGCCGGGGAGTGGTCCTCGCGCTTCCGCACCTGGGCAACTGGGACCTGGCCGGTGCCTGGGTCACCACGAAGCTGGAGACACCGTTCACGACGGTCGCCGAGCGTCTGAAGCCCGAGACGCTGTACGACCGTTTCGTCGCCTACCGCGAGGGCCTGGGGATGGAGGTCCTGCCGCACAGTGGCGGCACCACGTTCGGCACCCTGGCGCGGCGGCTGCGGGACGGCGGCCTGGTCTGCCTGGTAGCCGACCGGGACCTGTCCGCCTCGGGCGTCGAGGTGAAGTTCTTCGGCGACGCGGCCCGGATGCCGGCCGGACCGGCCCTGCTGGCCCAGCAGACGGGCGCACTCCTGCTCCCGGTGACCCTCTGGTACGACGACACGCCGGTCATGCGTGGACGGATCCATCCCCCGATCGAGGTACCCGAGACAGGTACGAAGGCCGAGAAGACGTCAGTCATGACACAGGCGCTGGCCGATGCCTTCGCCACGGGAATCGCCGACCACCCGGAGGACTGGCACATGCTTCAGCGGCTGTGGCTCGCGGATCTCGACCCCGCGAAGGGCCCGGAGACGAACTCGGGGAAGAGCACCGGGAGCGGGCAGGACGTCGTGCGGGACCCCGGGAAGGGGACCCCGTGAAGATCGGCATCGTCTGCCCGTACTCGTGGGACGTGCCCGGCGGCGTCCAGTTCCACATCCGGGACCTGGCCGAGTACTTCATCCGACTGGGCCATGATGTCTCCGTCCTCGCCCCCGCCGACGACGACACCCCCCTTCCGCCGTACGTCGTCTCGGCCGGCCGCGCGGTCCCGGTGCCGTACAACGGCTCGGTGGCGCGCCTCAACTTCGGCTTCCTGTCGGCGGCCCGGGTACGGCGGTGGCTGCACGACGGCGAGTTCGACGTGCTCCACATCCACGAGCCGGCCTCGCCCTCGCTGGGTCTGCTGGCCTGCTGGGCGGCCCAGGGCCCGATCGTGGCCACCTTCCACACCTCGAATCCGCGCTCCCGGGCCATGATCGCCGCCTACTCGATGCTGCAGGCCGCCCTGGAGAAGATCAGCGCCCGGATCGCGGTGAGCGAGTACGCCCGGCGCACGCTGGTGGAACACCTGGGCGGCGACGCGGTGGTCATCCCGAACGGTGTCGACGTCGACTCCTTCGCCGGAGCCAAGCCGAAGCCCGAGTGGCAGGGCGACACGATCGGCTTCATCGGCCGCATCAACGAACCCCGCAAGGGTCTGCCGGTCCTGATGAAGGCGCTCCCGAAGATCCTCGCCGCCCGCCCCGCGACAAGGCTGCTGGTCGCAGGCCGCGGCGACGAGGAGGAGGCGCTGGAGGGCCTTCCGCCGGAGTTGCACTCGCGTGTCGAGTTCCTGGGCATGGTCAGCGACGAGGACAAGGCACGGCTGCTGCGCAGCGTGGACGTGTACATCGCCCCCAACACGGGCGGAGAGAGCTTCGGAATCATCCTGGTCGAGGCACTGTCGGCGGGCGCACCGGTGCTGGCCTCGGACCTCGACGCGTTCGCCCAGGTCCTGGACCAGGGAGCGGCGGGCGAACTCTTCACGAACGAGGACGCGGACGCCCTGGCCGACGCGGCCGTACGGCTGCTGGGCGATCCGGGCCGCCGGGACGAACTGCGGGAGCGGGGCAGCGCCCATGTGCGGCGGTTCGACTGGTCGACGGTCGGGGCGGACATCCTGTCCGTGTACGAGACGGTGACGGACGGTACGACAGCGGTCGCGGCGGACGAGCGCACGGCGACGGGGCTGCGGGCGCGACTGGGGCTGGCGGCCCGGGACTGAGCGGGGCGGCACCATCCAGCCCGTCCGGCGTTTGAGGACGAGGCCGTTCAGGCCGAAGCGGGGGTCTGGGGGCGGCAGCCCCCAGAGGACGCCCAGGTGAGGGACTCCACGGAACCAGCGGAGCGCCCCTGTAGCGTTGCCGCCCGTGACCGCAACCCTCATCTGGATCCTTGTCGGGCTCGTCGCGATCGGCCTCTACCTGAGCTGGACCGCAGGGCGGCTCGACCGTCTGCACACCCGCATCGACGCCACGCGCGCCGGCCTCGACGCGCAGTTGCTGCGCCGGGCCTCCGTCGCCCAGGAAGTGGCGACGTCGGGCGTCCTCGACCCGGCGGCCTCGATCGTGCTCTACGAGGCGGCGCACGCCGCGCGGCAGGCCGAGGAGGAGCAGCGGGAGGTCGCCGAGAGCGAGTTGAGCCAGGCGATGCGAGCCGTTTTCGGGGAGGTTGCGCAGGTCGACGCGGTGCGGGAGGTGCCCGGCGGGGAGGCGGCGGCGCGTGAGCTGACGGAGGCGGTGCGCCGGGTGCCGATGGCTCGGCGGTTCCACAACGACGCGGTGCGGGCGGCGCGGGCGTTGCGGCGGCATCGGAAGGTGCGCTGGTTCCGGCTGGCGGGGCACGCGCCGTTTCCGCTGGCGTTCGAGATGGACGACGAGCCGCCGGCGGCCCTGGCGGAGCGCGCGCCGGCGTAAAGGGTGGTTTCCCGGAGGTGCTGCCCCCAGCGGGGGTCCCCCTCTGGGGGTGGGACGGGACGGGTAGGGGCGGCGAGGGCGGAAAAACGATCCACCGGCTCCCCATTGGCTCTTGCTGTGGCCTGGTCCCCTCCCGTTTCCTCAGTACTGCAGCAGCCCTCTTTCACCCAGTGAGGTCAAACCGTGTCCAGCACGCTCTCCAACTCCGCCCAGACGCCCGAGACCGGCACCGCCCGCGTGAAGCGCGGTATGGCCGAGCAGCTCAAGGGCGGTGTGATCATGGACGTGGTCAACGCCGAGCAGGCCAAGATCGCCGAGGACGCCGGCGCCGTCGCCGTCATGGCTCTGGAGCGCGTCCCGGCGGACATCCGCAAGGACGGCGGCGTGGCCCGTATGTCCGACCCGGACATGATCGAGGGCATCATCGAGGCCGTGTCCATCCCGGTCATGGCGAAGTCCCGCATCGGCCACTTCGTCGAGGCCCAGGTCCTGCAGTCCCTCGGCGTCGACTACATCGACGAGTCCGAGGTGCTGACGCCCGCCGACGAGGTCAACCACTCCGACAAGTGGGCCTTCACCACCCCCTTCGTCTGTGGTGCCACCAACCTCGGTGAGGCCCTGCGCCGTATCGCCGAGGGCGCCGCGATGATCCGCTCCAAGGGCGAGGCCGGCACCGGCAACGTCGTCGAGGCCGTCCGCCACCTGCGGCAGATCAAGAACGAGATCGCCCGTCTGCGCGGCTACGACAACAACGAGCTGTACGCCGCCGCCAAGGAGCTGCGCGCCCCGTACGAGATCGTCAAGGAGGTCGCCGAACTCGGCAAGCTGCCGGTCGTGCTGTTCTCCGCCGGTGGTGTGGCGACCCCCGCCGACGCCGCGCTCATGCGTCAGCTGGGCGCCGAGGGCGTCTTCGTCGGCTCCGGCATCTTCAAGTCCGGCGACCCCGCCAAGCGCGCCGCCGCCATCGTGAAGGCGACCACCTTCTACGACGACCCGAAGATCATCGCGGACGCGTCCCGCAACCTCGGCGAGGCCATGGTCGGCATCAACTGCGACACGCTGCCCGAGGCCGAGCGCTACGCGAACCGGGGCTGGTAGCACCCATGTCACCCATGTACGACACCCCCGTCGTAGGTGTCCTGGCCCTCCAGGGCGACGTACAGGAGCACCTCATCGCCCTGGCCGAGGCGGACGCCCTGGCCAGGCCGGTGCGACGCCCCGAGGAACTCGCCGAGGTGGACGGCCTGATCATCCCCGGCGGTGAGTCCACCACCATCTCCAAGCTGGCCGTGCTCTTCGGCGTGATGGAGCCCCTCCGCGCGCGCGTGCGTGCCGGAATGCCCGTCTACGGCACCTGCGCCGGCATGATCATGCTCGCCGACAAGATCCTCGACCCGCGCTCGGGCCAGGAGACCGTCGGCGGTATCGACATGATCGTGCGCCGCAACGCCTTCGGACGCCAGAACGAGTCCTTCGAAGCGGAGGTCGACGTGAAGGGCGTGGAGGGCGATCCTGTGGAGGGCGTCTTCATCCGTGCCCCCTGGGTCGAGTCCGTGGGCGCCGAGGCCGAGGTGCTCGCCGAGCACGCCGGTCACATCGTCGCCGTACGCCAGGGCAACGCGCTCGCCACGTCGTTCCACCCGGAGCTGACCGGCGACCACCGCGTCCACTCCCTGTTCGTCGACATGGTGCGGGCCCACATGGCACGCGCGGTGGGCGCGGACCGTACAGCGGAGTCCTTGTAGGATCTCTGGGGTTCGTACAGAGATGGGTTACGCGAAGGAGACAGGCAGATGTCCGGCCACTCTAAATGGGCTACGACGAAGCACAAGAAGGCCGTGATCGACGCCAAGCGCGGCAAGCTCTTCGCGAAGATGATCAAAAACATCGAGGTTGCGGCACGTACGGGCGGCGCCGACCCGTCCGGCAACCCCACGCTCTTCGACGCCATTCAGAAGGCCAAGAAGAGCTCGGTTCCGAACAAGAACATCGACTCCGCGGTCAAGCGCGGCGCCGGCCTCGAAGCCGGTGGCGCCGACTACGAGACGATCATGTACGAGGGCTACGGCCCCAACGGTGTCGCGGTGCTCATCGAGTGCCTCACCGACAACCGCAACCGTGCCGCCTCGGACGTCCGCGTCGCCATGACCCGCAACGGCGGCAACATGGCCGACCCCGGCTCCGTCTCGTACCTCTTCAACCGCAAGGGCGTCATCGTCGTCCCCAAGGGTGAGCTGGCCGAGGACGACGTCCTGGGCGCCGTGCTGGAGGCGGGCGCCGAGGAGGTCAACGACCTCGGTGAGTCCTTCGAGGTCATCTCCGAGGCCACCGACCTGGTCGCGGTGCGCACCGCGCTCCAGGAGGCCGGCATCGACTACGACTCCGCCGACGCCAACTTCGTCCCGACCATGCAGGTCGAGCTGGACGAGGACGGCGCCAGGAAGATCTTCAAGCTGATCGACGCGCTGGAGGACAGCGACGACGTCCAGAACGTCTTCGCCAACTTCGACGTCAGCGACGAGGTCATGGAGAAGGTCGACGCGTAGCACTGCCGCGAAGCGAGCGGTTCCGGCGGGCCGGTGGGACACGTCCTACCGGCCCGCCGCCGTTGTCAGTGGCAGCGGTTAGCCTGACGGCAGTCAAAGATCACCGTCGACGGACCGCGACCGGACAGAGGGGTGGGGCGGGTGCGCGTACTCGGAGTTGACCCGGGACTGACCCGATGCGGGGTCGGCGTCGTCGAAGGAGTCCCCGGGCGCCCGCTGACGATGATCGGCGTCGGCGTCGTACGTACTCCGGCGGATGCCGAACTGGGTCTCCGCCTCGTGACCATCGAGCAGGGCATCGAGCAGTGGCTCGACGAGCACCGGCCCGAATTCGTGGCAGTGGAGCGGGTGTTCAGCCAGCACAACGTCCGTACGGTGATGGGCACGGCCCAGGCCAGCGCCGTCGCGATGCTGTGTGCGGCGCGGCGCGGCATCCCCGTCGCACTGCACACCCCGAGCGAGGTCAAGGCCGCCGTCACCGGCAGCGGACGCGCCGACAAGGCCCAGGTCGGCGCGATGGTCACCCGGCTGCTCAGGCTCGACGCGCCCCCCAAGCCGGCCGACGCCGCCGACGCCCTCGCGCTCGCCATCTGCCACATCTGGCGAGCACCCGCACAGACGCGCCTTCAGCAGGCCGTCGCGCAGAACCGGCTCCAGCAGGCCGTCGCTCTCCACAAAGCGCAGGCCGCCAGAGCAACGGCACCGACAACAGCTCCCGTACCGACAACAGCACCCGCCTCGAAAGGCCGCCTCGCATGATCGCCTTCGTCAGCGGCCCGGTCGCCGCACTCGCCCCCGACTCCGCGGTGGTCGAGGTGGGCGGGATCGGCATCGCCGTCCAGTGCGCCCCCAACACCCTGTCCGGACTCAGGATGGGACAACAGACCAGACTCGCCACCTCCCTGGTGGTCCGCGAGGACTCCCTGACCCTGTACGGCTTCCAGGACGACGACGAGCGACAGACGTTCGAGCTGCTCCAGACCGCGAGCGGTGTCGGCCCCCGTCTGGCCCAGGCCATGCTCGCCGTTCACTCGCCCGACGCCCTGCGGCGCGCGGTGTCCACGGCGGACGAGAAGGCGCTGATCGCCGTGCCCGGTATCGGAAAGAGGGGCGCCCAGAAGCTGCTCCTGGAGCTGAAGGACCGCCTCGGCGCCCCCCTCGGCACCGGCCCCGCCATCGGTTCCCCGGTCACCACCGGCTGGCGCGACCAGCTGCACGCGGCCCTGATCGGCCTCGGATACGCGACCCGCGAGGCCGACGAGGCGGTGGCCGCGGTGACACCCCAGGCCGAGGCGGCCGAAGGCGCGCCCCAGGTGGGCCAGTTGCTGAAGGCGGCCCTGCAGACCCTCAACCGGGCCCGCTGACCGACAGGGCCCGCAGGCTGTGGAGGAGGCCGCTGACCCGGGGCGCCTTCACCGCCGTACGCCACCCCCGCACGAACCACCCGACCGACCGCGACCGCGAGGCACACGCATGCTGTGCTGTTCCGGGGGGACAACCCCCGGAGCCCCGGCCGACACGCGCACCCGGCGCACCCAGCTAGGAGAACGCAGTGAACTGGGACGACACGACCGACGAGACCACCGCCCCCGAGCGGCTCGTCGCCGCGTCCGCCGACGGTGAGGACCAGGCCGTCGAGGCCGCCCTGCGTCCCAAGGACCTGGGCGAGTTCATCGGCCAGGAGAAGGTCCGAGAGCAGCTCGACCTCGTCCTGCGCGCCGCACGCGCGCGTGGCGCCACCGCCGACCACGTGCTGCTCTCCGGCGCCCCCGGCCTCGGCAAGACCACCCTCTCGATGATCATCGCGGCCGAGATGGAGGCCCCGATCCGCATCACCAGCGGCCCCGCCATCCAGCACGCGGGCGACCTGGCCGCGATCCTGTCCTCCCTCCAGGAGGGCGAGGTCCTCTTCCTCGACGAGATCCACCGCATGTCCCGGCCCGCCGAGGAGATGCTCTACATGGCGATGGAGGACTTCCGCGTCGACGTGATCGTCGGCAAGGGCCCCGGTGCCACCGCCATCCCCCTCGAACTTCCCCCGTTCACGCTGGTCGGCGCCACCACGCGCGCGGGACTGCTGCCGCCCCCGCTGCGCGACCGCTTCGGCTTCACCGCGCACATGGAGTTCTACGAACCGGCCGAGCTGCAGCGCGTCATCCACCGCTCCGCGAACCTCCTCGACGTGGAGATCGGCGCCGAGGGCGCCGCCGAGATCGCCGGCCGCTCGCGCGGCACCCCCCGTATCGCCAACCGTCTGCTGCGCCGCGTCCGGGACTACGCGCAGGTGAAGGCCGACGGCATCATCACGCGCGACATCGCCCAGGCCGCCCTGAAGGTCTACGAGGTCGACGCCCGCGGTCTCGACCGCCTGGACCGAGGTGTCCTCGAAGCGCTGCTCAAGCTGTTCGGCGGCGGACCGGTCGGGCTCTCCACGCTGGCCGTCGCGGTGGGGGAGGAGCGGGAAACCGTCGAGGAGGTCGCCGAGCCCTTCCTCGTACGGGAGGGACTACTGGCCCGTACCCCGCGCGGACGAGTCGCGACGCCCGCCGCATGGGCGCATCTCGGCCTCACACCGCCGCGTTCCACAACGGGGGGAAGCGGACAACAGGACCTGTTCGGGGCGTGAGGGCGCGGCTGCTCGCAGGCTCAGGAACCGTGGTGCCATGCTGAGCGTTGTTCCTGGAGTGCGGACTCGCTTAGACTCCGCCGATGCCGCCTTTGTAACTTCGTAGGTGGCGCCGACCACACCCCCATCCACCAGGCCGCTCACCGACGCGGTAGTGCGAAGGAAATTCCGTCCCGTGAATATCGTGACCCTCCTCCCGTTCATCGTGCTCATCGGGGCCATGTTCCTGATGACCCGCTCGGCCAAGCGCAAGCAGCAGGCCGCCGCGCAGATGCGCAACGACATGCAGCCCGGTACCGGTGTCCGCACGATCGGGGGCATGTACGCGACGGTCAAGGAAGTCAACGAGGAGACGGTCCTCCTTGACGCGGGCCCGGGTGTGGAGCTTCTCTTCGCGAAGAACTCCATCGGCGCCGTCCTCGGCGACGACGAGTACAACCGCATCGTTCACGGCATCGAGCACGACCTGAAGACCGACGAAGCCGTCGTCCCGGACGACGCCTCCTCCCTCACCGAGACCGACGAGCCCTCCGACGACGCTTCCGCCGCTTCCGACGACAAGCCCATCGACCTCGGCAAGAAGGACGCGGCCGAGGAGCCGGCCGACGAGACCGAGGCCGCTGAGGTGAAGGCGGAAGAAGAGCCGAAGAAGACCGACGGCGAGTCCGACGCGAAGTAACCGCGTTCCGGGGGAGGAGCGCGGCGCGATCCGCTCGCGTCTCGTACCCCCGGCACGTGCGGTTCTCGCAGGGAGTCCCGACACCATGTCATGGCCGCCGGCCGCGCTGACCCGGCGTGAGGCGGCCCGAGAGGGAGTACGAGAAGGTGGCAGCACCTAAGAAGGGCCGGAGCGCGAGCTCCCAGAGCAAGCCAGGACGCTCGCTGGCCCTCATTCTGATCGCCATCGTGGCGCTCACCGGAGGAATGTTCCTCTCGGGGCACACGACTCCGCGTCTCGGCATCGACCTGGCCGGTGGTACGAGTATCACGCTCGAGGCAAAGAACGAGCCGGGCCAGCCGAACGCGATCAACAAGACCAACATGGACACCGCGGTCGAGATCATGAACCGCCGTGTCAACGGTCTTGGCGTCTCCGAGGCCGAGGTGCAGACCCAGGGCGATCGCAACATCATCGTCAACATTCCCAAGGGCACGAACTCCAAGCAGGCCCGGGAACAGGTCGGCACCACCGCCAAGCTCTACTTCCGTCCCGTTCTGGCCCTGGAGGTCCAGGGCGTCGCCGCGACGGCCAGCCCCACGCCGAGCGCGAGCGCGTCCGGCAGCCCTTCGCCGTCGGCCTCGGAGACGGGTGACAAGGCGACTTCCACGTCGTCCGGCTCGCCCAGCCCGTCGGCCAGCGCCACCTCGCAGGGCCGCCCGGTCACCGACGCCCTGAAGGCCGACGCGACCCCGACGCCGAGCACCTCGCCGTCAGCGGCCACCAGCGCCTCGCCCTCGGCGAGCGCCACTCCCGACGCGGCGACCGCGGCGCTCCAGGCGAAGTACACGGCTCTCGACTGCACCAAGAAGGCCGTCCGAGCCGTCACCGGTGACGGCGTCAAGCCCAGCGAGCCCACGGTGGCCTGTGGCCAGGACTCGCAGGGCCAGTGGCAGAAGTTCATTCTCGGCCCGTCCGAGGTGGACGGCACCGAGGTCGAGAAGGCCCAGGCCGTCTTCGACACGCAGGGTGCCGCCGGCTGGCAGGTCACCATGGACTTCACGTCCAAGGGAAGCAAGCAGTTCGGTGAGGTCACCGGCCGCCTCGCGCAGAACCAGGCTCCGCAGAACGAGTTCGGCATCGTCCTGGACGGTGAGGTCGTCTCCAACCCGTACGTGAGCACGGCGATCACGGGCGGCTCCGCGCAGATCTCCGGCAGCTTCGACCAGACCGAGGCGCAGGACCTGGCCAACATGCTGTCGTACGGTGCCCTGCCGCTCACCTTCAAGGAGGCGAGTGTCAGCACGGTCAGCCCCGCACTCGGCGGCGAGCAGTTGCACGCCGGTCTGATCGCGGGTGCTATCGGCCTGGCCCTGGTCGTCATCTACCTGGTGGTCTACTACCGGGGTCTGTCGACCGTCGCCATCGCCTCTCTCCTGGTCTCCGCCGCCCTCACGTACGTGATCATGTCGCTGCTCGGTCCGGCCATCGGCTTCGCGCTGAACCTGCCGGCCGTCTGTGGTGCGATCGTCGCGATCGGTATCACCGCGGACTCGTTCATCGTGTTCTTCGAACGCATCCGGGACGAGATCCGGGAGGGCCGTACGCTGCGGCCCGCCGTCGAGCGGGCCTGGCCGCGCGCCCGGCGCACCATCCTGGTCTCCGACTTCGTGTCCTTCCTGGCCGCCGCGGTGCTCTTCATCGTCACCGTCGGCAAGGTCCAGGGCTTCGCGTTCACGCTCGGTCTGACCACCCTGCTCGACGTGGTCGTCGTCTTCTTCTTCACCAAGCCGCTGATGACGATCCTCGCCCGCAAGAAGTTCTTCGCGGAGGGCCACAGCTGGTCCGGCCTCGACCCGCAGCGCCTGGGCGCCCAACCGCCGCTCCGTCGCACCCGTCGCGCGTCCGCGCCCGTCGACATGAAGGAGGCGTGAGATGTCGAAACTCGGCACCCTCGGCGCCCGGCTCCACCGCGGCGAGATCGGCTACGACTTCGTCGGCAAGCGATTCATCTGGTACGGCCTCTCGATCCTGATCACCATCACGGCCATCCTCGGCCTGTCGGTGCGCGGCCTGAACATGGGCATCGAGTTCGAGGGCGGTGCCGTCTTCACCATCGAGAAGACCAGCGTCTCGGTGAGTCAGGCCGAGAAGTACGCCGAAGCGGCATCCGGTCATGACGCGATCGTCCAGAAGCTCGGCAAGGACGGCCTGCGCATCCAGGTCGCCACTATCGACACGGCGGCGGCGGACAAGGTCTCGGCGAAGCTCGCCACCGACCTCGGCATTCCGGAGAAGGACATCACCGGTGAGCTGGTCGGCCCCAGTTGGGGCGACCAGGTCGCGAACAAGGCCTGGCAGGGCCTGGTGATCTTCATGATCCTTGTCGTGATCTATCTGGCGATCGCCTTCGAGTGGCGCATGGCCCTGGCCGCGCTGGTGGCGCTCATCCACGACATCACCATCACGGTCGGCATCTACGCCCTCGTCGGCTTCGAGGTGACGCCAGGCACGGTGATCGGTCTGCTCACGATCCTCGGTTACTCGCTCTACGACACGGTCGTCGTCTTCGACAGCCTCAAGGAGCAGACGAAGGACATCACCAAGCAGACCCGCTGGACGTACAGCGAGATCGCCGACCGGTCGATCAACGGCACCCTGGTCCGCTCCATCAACACCACGGTGGTCGCGCTCCTCCCGGTCGCCGGCCTGCTGTTCATCGGTGGCGGGGTGCTCGGGGCGGGCATGCTCAACGACATCTCGCTGTCGCTGTTCGTCGGCCTCGCGGCCGGTGCGTACTCCTCCATCTTCATCGCCACGCCGCTCGTCGCCGACCTCAAGGAGCGCGAGCCGCAGATGAAGGCCCTCAGGAAGCGCGTCCTGGCCAAGCGGGCGCAGGCCGCCCAGGGCGAAGCCCCTGCGTCCCGGGTCAGCGATGAGCAGCCGTACGACGAGGACGACGACGCCCCCGCGGTCGTCGGTCCGCGCAACCAGCCGGCCTCCCGCAACCGGGGTCGCGGTCGGCCCTCGGGCAAGCGCCGATGACCGCGGTCAAGGAGCTGCTGCTCAGCCGTATCCGCGATGTGGCGGACTACCCGGAGCCGGGTGTGATGTTCAAGGACATCACCCCGCTCCTGGCGGACCCCGAGGCGTTCACCGCGCTCACGGACGCGCTGGCGGACATCGCCGTCCGCAGCGGTGCCACGAAGATCGTCGGCCTGGAGGCCCGCGGCTTTATCCTGGGCGCCCCGGTCGCGGTCCGGGCCGGCCTGGGCTTCATCCCCGTACGCAAGGCGGGCAAGCTCCCCGGAGCCACGCTCAGCCAGGCGTACGACCTGGAGTACGGCTCCGCCGAGATCGAGGTGCACGCCGAGGACCTCAGCACCGGGGACCGGATCCTGATCGTCGACGACGTGCTAGCCACCGGCGGTACCGCAGAGGCGTCGATGCAGCTGATCCGGCGGGCCGGTGCCGAGGTCGCGGGCATCGCCGTCCTGATGGAACTTGGCTTTCTGAACGGTCGTGCCCGTCTGGAGCCGGCCCTCTCCGGAGCCCCGCTGGAATCCATGCTCCATATCTGAGCAATCGGCCGTACGACAAGGGCGGATGCCGCGGTGACGCGGTGTCCGCCCTTCGGCGTGAGGCGGGTTCGCACCGTCCCGAAGGCAAAGCCGACCGGGTTTCCCGTACCAATTCGGTGATCCACGCCCCCTTGCTCGCTGATCATGAGCATGATCTAATCCAGGGATTGCCGGAAGATCTTCGGCGAAAAGGCCTTACAGGGGGAACAGTGAAGGCTTTTGCTAAGCGGGTTGGCATGGTTTGTGGTCTGGCGGTGGGAGCTGTCGCGTTTGCCGTCACTCCGGCATTCGCTGCGAACACCTTTGTGCAGACCACAGACGACAACCCCGGCGGATACGCGCAGTGGACCGCTGACGGCGACCGCTGGGACGTGTGTGACTGGCAGGAGGACGGTCTGCGTGCTTCCGGGACGCTGACCTGGAGCGGCGGCAGCGAGCGGATGGACGACGCCAACGGCGGCAGCGACAGCAGCCCGTGCGCCTCGCGGGTGGTCAACCTGCCCGAGGGCACGAAGGTCACCCTCAAGATCTGCCTGCGCGACGGCGCCAACGGCACCCCGCGTTTCTGCAACAGCTCCACCGGCTCTGCCTGAAGCATCGGGTCGGTCCACCGTTCGGCTTGACCAGTCGGCCGGTGGAGGCGGGCATCCGGAGGAATCCGGTGCCCGCCTCTCGTGTTTCTCCAGTAGGAGGCCGTCTCAGCGGCCTGGACGCGATGCCGGAGCACGGGATCGCTACCATGGGGGCTCCGGAGCCTGACCGGGGGACCCGGATCGCGCACGAGGAGTCCTCTTGGCAGACGAGGCCCAGCCCCTGACCGCCGCCAAGCCCGAGCCCGGCTCGGAGCCTGCGGCAACGCCCGCGCGGACGGCGAACGACGACGCGCACGGGCCGGTCGAGCACGCCCAGTCCGCCCCCGTGGACCGGGCACCGGAGCCCTCGCGCCCCAAGCCGGTCGTCACGCCCGAGCCCGCTCCCACCCCGGCCCCGGCGCCCGCGGTCCGCCCGGCGGCCTCCGGCCAGCCCGCCCGCTCCGGCTCCCCCAACCGCGTACGCGCCCGGCTGGCCCGGCTCGGCGTACAGCGCTCGAACCCGTACAACCCGGTCCTCGAACCGCTGCTGCGCGCGGTGCGCAGCAACGACCCGAAGATCGAGACGGCGACGCTCCGCCAGATCGAGAACGCCTACCAGGTCGCCGAGCGCTGGCACCGCGGCCAGAAGCGCAAGAGCGGCGACCCGTACATCACCCACCCGCTGGCCGTCACCACGATCCTCGCCGAACTGGGCATGGACCCGGCGACGCTGATGGCGGGCCTGCTGCACGACACCGTCGAGGACACCGAGTACGGCCTCGACCAGCTCCGCCGCGACTTCGGCGACTCCGTCGCGCTCCTCGTGGACGGCGTCACCAAGCTGGACAAGGTCAAGTTCGGCGAGGCCGCGCAGGCCGAGACCGTGCGCAAGATGGTCGTCGCCATGGCCAAGGACCCGCGCGTCCTGGTCATCAAGCTCGCCGACCGGCTGCACAACATGCGCACCATGCGGTACCTCAAGCGCGAGAAGCAGGAGAAGAAGGCGCGCGAGACGCTGGAGATCTACGCGCCGCTCGCCCATCGCCTGGGCATGAACACCATCAAGTGGGAGCTGGAGGACCTCGCCTTCGCGATCCTCTACCCCAAGATGTACGACGAGATCGTCCGGCTGGTGGCCGAGAGGGCACCGAAGCGTGACGAGTACCTGGCCATAGTGACCGACGAGGTGCAGAGCGATCTGCGCGCGGCTCGCATCAAGGCCACCGTCACCGGCCGCCCGAAGCACTACTACAGCGTCTACCAGAAGATGATCGTCCGAGGCCGGGACTTCGCGGAGATCTACGACCTCGTGGGTATTCGTGTACTTGTCGACACGGTCCGCGACTGTTACGCCGCTCTCGGCACCGTGCACGCGCGCTGGAACCCGGTCCCCGGCCGGTTCAAGGACTACATCGCGATGCCCAAGTTCAACATGTACCAGTCGCTGCACACGACGGTCATCGGGCCCAACGGCAAGCCCGTCGAACTCCAGATCCGTACGTTCGACATGCACCGCCGGGCCGAGTACGGCATCGCCGCCCACTGGAAGTACAAGCAGGAGGCTGTCGCCGGAGCCTCCAAGGTGCGCTCGGACCAGCCGAGAACCACCGGCAAGGACGACCACCTCAACGACATGGCCTGGCTGCGGCAGCTGCTGGACTGGCAGAAGGAGACCGAGGACCCCAGCGAGTTCCTGGAGTCCCTGCGCTTCGACCTGTCCCGCAACGAGGTCTTCGTCTTCACGCCCAAGGGCGACGTGATAGCGCTTCCGGCGGGTGCGACCCCGGTCGACTTCTCGTACGCGGTGCACACCGAGGTCGGCCACCGGACCATAGGGGCACGGGTCAACGGCCGCCTCGTACCGCTCGAATCCACCCTCGACAACGGCGACCTGGTGGAGGTGTTCACCTCCAAGGCGGCCGGCGCGGGGCCGTCCCGCGACTGGCTCGGGTTCGTCAAGTCGCCGCGTGCCCGCAACAAGATCCGCGCCTGGTTCTCCAAGGAGCGCCGCGACGAGGCGATCGAACAGGGCAAGGACGCCATCGCGCGCGCGATGCGGAAACAGAACCTGCCGATCCAGCGCATCCTCACCGGCGACTCCCTCGTCACCCTCGCCCACGAGATGCGCTACCCCGACATCTCGTCCCTGTACGCGGCGATCGGCGAGGGCCATGTGGCCGCGCAGAACGTCGTGCAGAAGCTCGTGCAGGCGCTCGGCGGCGAGGAGGCGGCCACCGAGGAGATCGATGAGTCCGTCCCGCCCGCCCGCAGCCGCAAGCGCCGCAGCAACAACGACCCGGGTGTGGTGGTCAAGGGCGTCGACGACGTCTGGGTGAAGCTCGCCCGCTGCTGTACGCCCGTACCCGGCGACCCCATCATCGGATTCGTCACGCGCGGTAGCGGCGTATCGGTTCACCGCAACGACTGCGTGAACATCGAGTCACTGAACCGGGAGCCCGAGCGGATTCTCGAGGTTGAGTGGGCGCCCACCCAGTCCTCGGTCTTCCTGGTCGCCATCCAGGTCGAGGCACTGGACCGCTCCCGCCTCCTCTCGGACGTCACCCGAGTCCTGTCCGACCAGCACGTCAACATCCTGTCGGCGGCAGTCCAGACGTCGAGGGACCGGGTGGCCACGTCCCGCTTCACCTTCGAGATGGGCGACCCCAAGCACCTGGGACACGTCCTGAAGGCTGTCAGGGGCGTCGAGGGCGTGTACGACGTGTACCGGGTGACCTCGGCCCGCAGGCCGTAACCACAGGCGGTACGCAGAGGGGCTCCCGTACGAGATGTACGGGAGCCCCTCTGCGCAACAGCGTGCGGGAAAGCCGGCGAAAGAACCTAGCCGCCGAACTCCTGCAGGCCCTTGAGCGCCTGGTCCAGCAGTGCCTGACGGCCGTCGAGCTCCTTCTGGAGCTTGTCGGCCCTGGCGTTGTTGCCCTGCGCCCTGGCGGCCTCGATCTGCCCCCCGAGCTTGTCCACGGCGGCCTGGAGCTGACCGGTCAGACCCTCGGCACGCGCGCGTGCCTCCGGGTTCGTCCGGCGCCACTCGGTCTCCTCGGACTCCTGAAGAGCCCGCTCGACCGTGTGCATCCGGCCCTCGACCTTCGGCCGCGCGTCGCGCGGGACATGGCCGATGGCCTCCCAGCGCTCGTTGATCGAACGGAAAGTGGCTCGCGCCGCCTTGAGATCCGTGATCGGCAGGAGCTTCTCGGCCTCCTCGGCCAGCTCCTCCTTGAGCTTGAGGTTCTCGGTCTGCTCCGCGTCCCGCTCGGCGAAGACCGAGCTGCGCGCCGCGAAGAACACGTCCTGGGCGCCGCGGAAGCGGTTCCACAGGTCGTCCTCGTGCTCGCGCTGGGCGCGGCCCGCGGCCTTCCAGTCCGTCATCAGCTCGCGGTAGCGCGCCGCCGTCGGACCCCAGTCGGTCGACGCCGACAGTGCCTCGGCCTCGGCGACCAGCTTCTCCTTGGCCTTGCGGGCGTCCTCGCGCTGCGCGTCCAGGGACGCGAAGTGCGCCTTGCGGCGCTTGGAGAACGCCGAGCGGGCGTGCGAGAAGCGGTGCCACAGCTCGTCGTCCGACTTCCGGTCGAGCCGCGGCAGCCCCTTCCAGGTGTCCACCAGCGCACGCAGCCGCTCACCGGCGGACCGCCACTGGTCGGACTGCGCCAGCTCCTCCGCCTCGACGACCAGCGCCTCCTTGGCGTGCCGTGCCTCGTCGGACTGCTTGGCCCGCTGCTGCTTGCGCTCCTCGCGGCGGGTCTCGACGGTCTCGACGAGCTTGTCCAGCCGGACCTTCAGCGTGGCCAGATCACCGACCGCGTGGTGGGCGTCCACCTGTTCGCGGATGTGGTCGATCGCCACCTGGGCGTCCTTCGCGGACAGGTCGGTGGTCTTGACTCGCTTTTCGAGGAGGCCGATCTCGACAACCAGGCCCTCGTACTTGCGCTCGAAGTAGGCCAACGCCTCCTCGGGGGAGCCGGCCTGCCAGGAACCGACGACCTGCTCACCGTCGGCAGTACGCACGTACACGGTCCCCGTCTCGTCGACGCGGCCCCACGGGTCGCTGCTCACAGCGCCTCCTCCACATGATGCCTGCGGAGGGCTCTGCACCCCCGGGCATCGTCCACAGTTTCGTCACGGCCAACATAGGCGACCGGCAGGGATGCTGTCCGCATCCCGCGCGACCGAAGTTTCGCAGTTGGCGGTCAGGATTTCGTTACGGTCGCTTTGTTGATCACAACGGTCGCATTCGGTGCGCCGTCGCCCTGTCCCGTGGCCTCACCGGCCGCGGCGATCTTCTTCAGCACCTTCATGCCCGACGCGGAAATCGTGCCGAACGGTGTGTAGCTGGGCGGAAGCTGGCTGTCCTGGTAGACCAGGAAGAACTGGCTGCCGCCGGTGTGCGCCTGGCCGGTGTTGGCCATGGCGATCGTGCCCGCCGGGTAGGTGTTGTTCTTGAGGGATTTGTCCTTCAGGTTCTCGTCCGGAATGGTGTAGCCGGGGCCGCCCATACCGGTGCCCTTCGGGTCACCGCACTGCAGCACGTAGATGCCGTTCGTGGTGAGGCGGTGGCACTTGGTGTGATCGAGGTAGCCCTCGCTCGCCAGGAAGTCGAACGAGTTCACCGTGTGCGGGGCCGCGGACGTCTTCAGCGCGATGTCGATGTCGCCGCAGGTCGTGGCGAGCTTCATCTCGTACTTCGCCGACTTGTCGATGGTCATCGCCGGCTCCTTCTTCCAGCTCAGCGACTTCACCTTCCCCGCGGCCGGCTTCTCGCAGGGGTCCGGGGCCTTGCTGGGCGATGCGCTCGGGGTGACCTCCGCGCTCGCGTTCGCCTTGCTGTCGTCGTTCTTGAAGACCCCGGTCGCGTACGACACCACACTGCCCACGAGGATCACGCCGAGGACCGACCCGATCACCGAGTTGCGCACGTTCGCCTTGCGCCGCGCGGCCGTACGCCGCTGCTGCTGCCGCAAGAACTTCTCCCGGGCGAGCTGACGCCGCCGCTGCTCCTGGGTGACCACCGGGTTCTCTCCTCATGCGTCTCGTACGTCCACTGGGACGCTTGCGTCTTGTGTGCCGATCGCCTGCGTGTGCCCCGTACCGTATATGGGTTCGCTGAGGAAACGGCAGCGCCGGTAGGCTCTGGGGCACTGCCACCGCCCCGTACGACCACGTACGTGACAAATCGAAGGACGATCGTGCTCATTGCCGGGTTCCCGGCCGGTGCCTGGGGGACGAACTGTTATCTCGTCGCCCCCGCCGCCGGCGAGGAGTGCGTGATCATCGACCCGGGCCATCAGGCCACCGAGGGAGTCGAGGAGACGCTGAAGAAGCATCGGCTCAAGCCCGTCGCGGTCGTCCTCACCCATGGTCACCTCGACCATGTGGCCTCGGTCGTGCCGGTGTGCGGCGCGCACGGTGTCCCGGCGTGGATCCACCCCGACGACCGCTACATGATGAGCGACCCCGAGAAGGCGCTCGGTCGTTCCATCGGCATGCCGCTGCTGGGCGAGCTGACCATCGGGGAACCGGACGACGTCAAGGAGCTCACGGACGGCGCGCGGCTGGAACTGGCGGGACTGGAGCTGAGCGTGGCGCACGCGCCGGGCCATACCAAGGGGTCGGTGACGTTCAGGATGCCGGAGAACACGGACATCCCGTCCGTGTTCTTCTCGGGCGACCTGCTCTTCGCCGGCTCCATCGGACGCACCGACCTGCCCGGCGGTGACATGGCCGAGATGCTCGACTCGCTGGCCCGCGTGTGCCTGCCGCTCGACGACTCGACCGTGGTGCTGTCCGGCCACGGCGCCCAGACGACCATCGGCCAGGAGCGCGCCACCAACCCGTATCTGCGGCAGGTGGCGGCCGGCCTTCAAGATCGCGGCGAGGGATCGAACCCCCCTCACCGACGAGGAATGTGACGAGAGACCTCCCGTGAGCACCTTCAAGGCCCCCAAGGGCACGTACGACCTGATCCCGCCGGAGAGCGCGAAGTTCCTGGCGGTACGGGAAGCCATCGCGGCCCCGCTGCGCAACTCCGGCTACGGCTACATCGAGACGCCCGGCTTCGAGAACGTCGAGTTGTTCGCCCGGGGCGTCGGTGAGTCGACGGACATCGTGACGAAGGAGATGTACGCCTTCGAGACCAAGGGCGGCGACAGGCTGGCCCTGCGCCCCGAGGGCACGGCGTCGGTCCTGCGCGCGGCCCTGGAGGCCAACCTCCACAAGCTGGGCAACCTCCCCGTCAAGCTCTGGTACTCGGGCTCGTACTACCGCTACGAGCGCCCCCAGAAGGGCCGCTACCGCCACTTCTCGCAGGTGGGCGCGGAGGCGATCGGCGCGGAGGACCCGGCGCTCGACGCCGAGCTGATCATCCTGGCGGACCAGGCGTACCGGACGCTGGGCCTGCGGAACTTCCGCATCCTGCTGAACTCGCTGGGCGACAAGGAGTGCCGTCCGGTCTACCGGGCCGCACTGCAGGACTTCCTCCGGGGCCTCGACCTGGACGAGGAGACGCTGCGCCGGGCCGACATCAACCCGCTGCGGGTACTGGACGACAAGCGGGACGACGTCCAGAAGCAGCTGGTGGGGGCGCCGCTTCTGCGGGACTACCTCTGCGACGCCTGCAAGGCGTACCACGAGGAGGTCCGCGAGCTGATCACCGAGGCGGGCGTCGCCTTCGAGGACGACCCGAAGCTGGTCCGCGGCCTCGACTACTACACCCGTACGACCTTCGAGTTCGTCCACGACGGACTCGGCTCGCAGTCCGCGGTGGGCGGCGGCGGTCGCTACGACGGCCTGTCCGAGATGCTCGGCGGTCCCGCGCTGCCGTCGGTGGGCTGGGCGCTCGGCGTCGACCGTACGGTGCTGGCGCTTGAGGCGGAGGGCGTCGAGCTCGAACTCCCGTCCGCGACAAGCGTGTTCGCGGTGCCGCTGGGGGAGGAGGCTCGCCGGGTGCTGTTCGCGAAGGTCACGGAGCTGCGCAGGGTGGGGGTCGCGGCGGACTTCTCGTACGGGGCGAAGGGCTTGAAGGGGGCGATGAAGAACGCGAACCGGAGTGGGGCGCGGTACACGATCGTCGCCGGTGAGCGGGACCTCGCGGAGGGTGTGGTCCAGCTGAAGGACATGGAGTCCGGGGAGCAGACGGCGGTCGGCGTGAACGAGATCGTGGCGGAACTGGAGTCGAGGCTCGGCTGAGGTGGCTGGGGGTTTGTTTCGCCCCCGCCGCCCCTACCCGCCCCATCCCGTTCCTGGGGGCTGCGCCCCCAGACCCTCCTTCGCGCTGAACGCGCCCGTCCTCAAACGCCGGACGGGCTGACTGGCCAGCCCGTCCGGCGTTTGAGGACGGGAACGGGTGTGGGCGGGGGGGAAAAGCAGGTCGGTTCGAGTGGCGTCAACCCGGGCGACGTCGGTTCGTCCTGGCGGGTGGTTCCGGTGCGGGAGTGCCTCCTTATGTCCACCGAACGGTGGACACGCGCCCGCGTGCGGCACAATGACCGTGCCCGCCAGCCCCCCTCTCGAAGCAACGGAACGGCGTGATGACCAAGACGACAGTGATGAAGGACGGCGTCTCCACCGAGCGGCCCGAGCCCCCCACCGAGGCCTCGCGCTCCGTGGGCGGCAGCCGTGCGTTCGCCGTGATGCTGTTGCTCACCGGCGCGGCCGGTCTGCTGGCGGCGTGGGTCATCACGATCGACAAGTTCAAGCTGCTGGAAGCCAAGGTCGCGGGTACGACGTTCACACCCGGCTGCAGCCTCAACCCCGTGGTGTCCTGCGGCAGCGTGATGGAGAGCAAGCAGGCCGCCGCCTTCGGGTTCCCGAACCCGATGCTCGGCCTCGTCGCCTACGGCATCGTCATCTGCGTCGGCATGAGCCTCCTGGGCCGGGCCCGCTTCCCGCGCTGGTACTGGCTCACCTTCAACGCCGGCACCCTCTTCGGCGTCGGATTCTGCACCTGGCTGCAGTTCCAGTCCCTGTACCGGATCAACGCGCTGTGCCTGTGGTGCTCCCTGGCCTGGGTCGCGACGATCATCATGTTCTGGTACGTGACCTCGTTCAACGTCAGGAACGGCTTCATCCCCGCGCCGAACTGGCTCAGGAGCTTCTTCGGCGAGTTCACCTGGGTCGTGCCGGTCCTGCACATCGGCATCATCGGGATGCTGATCCTGACCCGCTGGTGGGAGTTCTGGACCAGCTGACAGCGCCGGTCCCACTGTCAGTGGCGTGACATAGGGTTTTGCCGTGGAGCCCGACCTTTTCACCGCCGCAGCAGAAGCACGCCAGGAGAAGGACCCTTCCGGAAGCCCCCTGGCCGTGCGGATGCGCCCGCGCGTCCTCGACGAGGTCGTGGGCCAGCAGCATCTGCTGAAACCGGGCTCGCCGCTGCGCAGACTCGTCGGAGAGAGCGAGGGCGGGCCGGCCGGGCCGTCGTCAGTGATCCTCTGGGGCCCGCCCGGCACCGGCAAGACCACTCTTGCGTACGTCGTGTCGAAGGCCACCGACAAGCGCTTCGTGGAGCTGTCGGCGATCACCGCGGGGGTCAAGGAGGTGCGCGCGGTCATCGACGGGGCCCGCCGCGCCACCGGTGGCTTCGGCAAGGAGACCGTCCTCTTCCTCGACGAGATCCACCGCTTCAGCAAGGCCCAGCAGGACTCCCTGCTCCCCGCCGTCGAGAACCGCTGGGTGACCCTGATCGCGGCGACCACCGAGAACCCGTACTTCTCCGTCATCTCGCCCCTTCTCTCCCGCTCCCTCCTCCTCACCCTCGAACCCCTCACCGACGACGACCTGCGTGCCCTGCTGCGCCGCGCGGTCGCCGACGAGCGTGGACTCAAGAGCGCCGTCACGCTGCCCGACGACGCCGAGAAGCACCTGCTGCGGATCGCCGGCGGAGACGCCCGCCGGGCCCTGACCGCCCTGGAGGCCGCCGCCGGAGCCGCGCTCGACAAGGGCGACGCGGACATCACCCTCCAGACCCTGGAGGAGACCGTCGACCGGGCGGCCGTGAAGTACGACCGTGACGGCGACCAGCACTACGACGTGGCCAGCGCCCTCATCAAGTCCATCCGGGGCTCCGACGTCGATGCGGCCCTGCACTACCTCGCCCGCATGATCGAAGCGGGCGAGGACCCCCGCTTCATCGCCCGCCGCCTGATGATCTCCGCCAGCGAGGACATCGGCCTCGCCGATCCGAACGCCCTGCCGATAGCCGTCGCCGCCGCGCAGGCCGTCGCCATGATCGGCTTCCCGGAGGCCGCCCTCACCCTCAGCCACGTCACCATCGCCCTCGCCCTGGCCCCCAAGTCCAACGCCGCGACGACGGCGATCGGCGCCGCCATGGAGGACGTAAGAAAGGGCCATGCGGGACCCGTGCCGATGCACCTGCGCGACGGGCACTACAAGGGCGCCGCCAAGCTCGGCCACGCGCAGGGCTACGTGTACCCGCACGACCTGCCGGAAGGAATCGCCGAGCAGCAGTACGCCCCGGAAGAGCTGAAGGACCGGCGGTACTACGAACCGACCCGGCATGGCGCCGAGGCCAGGTACGCGGACGCGGTCGAGTGGACCAGGAAACACCTTGGTCGTAAGAGGTCCTGAGCACGCTGTAGAATCCTGCGCAGTGCTGCGTCCCGTGTCCGGCTTCGGTCGGCGCCTCAGGCGGGACGATCAGCCGGATCTTCTGATCCAGGAGCGTCGCGCACCTTCGTAGGTGTCGCGGGCAGCCCACCACCACCCGGCTTCCGGGAACGGTCGGTGGGCCGTTCGTGTGCTGCACGTATGTGCCCAGCACAGGGGAACGGCTGCCTGGCGAGTCCCTCGTGGACCTGCCGGGAATCCCCGGCTGCGGATGCGACCTCCCGTAACCCTGAGGCAGCCGAAAAGGAAAAGGAAAAGAAGTGGCTAACCAGCCCCGCCCCAAGGTCAAGAAGTCGCGTGCCCTCGGCATCGCGCTGACCCCGAAGGCCGTCAAGTACTTCGAGGCCCGTCCCTACCCGCCGGGTGAGCACGGTCGTGGCCGCAAGCAGAACTCGGACTACAAGGTCCGTCTGCTGGAGAAGCAGCGTCTGCGCGCGCAGTACGACGTGTCCGAGCGTCAGCTCGTCCGCGCCTACGAGCGTGCCGCCAAGACGCAGGGCAAGACCGGTGAGGCCCTGGTCATCGAGCTGGAGCGTCGTCTCGACGCCCTGGTTCTGCGTTCGGGCATCGCCCGCACGATCTACCAGGCCCGCCAGATGGTCGTCCACGGCCACATCGAGGTCAACGGTCAGAAGGTCGACAAGCCGTCGTTCCGTGTCCGTCCCGACGACGTCGTGATGGTCCGCGAGCGCAGCCGCAGCAAGACGCTGTTCGAGGTCTCCCGCGCCGGTGGCTTCGCCCCCGACGGCGAGACCCCGCGCTACCTGCAGGTGAACCTCGGCGCCCTGGCGTTCCGCCTGGACCGCGAGCCGAACCGCAAGGAGATCCCGGTGATCTGCGACGAGCAGCTCGTCGTCGAGTACTACGCCCGCTGATCCAGCGGTCGCAGCACCAGGCATCACCGGCTTAACGCTTTGGCCCGTCGTTTCCCCGCCCTCACCGGCGGGGGATCGGCGGGCTTTCGCGTACGACCTCGCCCTCGTGCAACCGCCGTCCCGGCAGCCCCCGTCCGGGTACGGAGAGCCACCTCCGGCGCGATAGGGTCGGGGCGACTTTCGAAGTTTTCACAACCCGAGTGAAGTACCCCCAGAACACAGTCGATCTACGAGCACAGAGAGCGGTGCGGTGTGACCGGTGGAGAGGTTGCCGGGATCCTGGTGGCCGTGTTCTGGGCGATCCTGGTCTCCTTCCTCGCCGTGGCGCTGGTGAGGCTGTCCCAGACGCTCAGGGCGACCACCAAGCTGGTCGCGGAGGTGACGGATCAGGCGGTGCCGCTGCTGGCCGACGCCTCCCAGGCCGTGCGCTCCGCACAGACGCAGATCGACCGGGTCGACGCCATCGCCACCGACGTCCAGGAGGTCACCTCCAACGCGTCGGCGCTGTCCACCACCGTCGCCTCCACCTTCGGCGGCCCCCTCGTCAAGGTTGCCGCGTTCGGCTACGGCGTACGCCAGGCGATGAGCCGTACCAGGGCCGACGAGGCGCCCGAGCCGCAGCGGGCCCGGCGCACCGTCATCGTCGGCCGCACCGTACCGGCCCCGAAGGGCCAAAAGCGCCGCAGGCAGAAGGGCTGAACCCCACCATGTTCCGCCGTACGTTCTGGTTCACCGCGGGCGCCGCGGCCGGTGTGTGGGCCACGACCAAGGTCAACCGCAAGATCCGCCAGCTGACCCCCGAGCATCTCGCCGCGCAGGCCGCCAACAAGGCGATCGAGGCCGGGCACCGGGTCAAGGACTTCGCCCTCGACGTACGGGCCGGGATGCTCCAGCGCGAGGCCGAGCTGGGCGAGGCCCTCGGGATCGCCGAACCCCCGGGCCGCGGCCTGCCCGCGCAGCGGCGGCTCGCCGCCCTCGACCGCGGGCCGGAAAACCAGAAGCACGACGAGAAGCACTACGGGATGCTGGACAACAAGCGCTCGTACAACCGGAATGAGGACCACTGATGGAGTCGGCTGAAATTCGTCGCCGCTGGCTGAGCTTCTTCGAGGAGCGCGGTCACACCGTTGTCCCTTCGGCGTCGCTCATCGCGGACGACCCGACTCTTCTCCTGGTCAACGCGGGCATGGTCCCCTTCAAGCCGTACTTCCTCGGTGAGACGAAGCCGCCCGCCCCGCGCGCCACCAGCGTGCAGAAGTGCGTGCGTACACCCGACATCGAAGAGGTCGGCAAGACCACCCGGCACGGCACGTTCTTCCAGATGTGCGGCAACTTCTCCTTCGGGGACTACTTCAAGGAAGGAGCCATCAAGTACGCCTGGGACCTGCTCACCAACTCCGTCGCGGACGGTGGCTACGGCCTTGAGCCCGAGAAGCTCTGGATCACCGTCTACCTCGACGACGACGAGGCCGAGCAGATCTGGCGCGAGCAGATCGGCGTACCGGCCGAGCGCATCCAGCGCCTGGGCAAGAAGGACAACTTCTGGTCCATGGGCGTCCCGGGCCCGTGCGGACCCTGCTCCGAGATCAACTACGACCGCGGCCCCGAGTTCGGTGTCGAGGGCGGCCCGGCCGTCAACGACGAGCGGTACGTGGAGATCTGGAACCTGGTCTTCATGCAGTACGAGCGCGGGGCCGGCGACGGCAAGGAGGACTTCCCGATCCTCGGCGACCTGCCGTCGCAGAACATCGACACCGGTCTCGGCCTCGAACGACTCGCCATGATCCTGCAGGGCGTGCAGAACATGTACGAGACCGACACCCTGCGCGTCGTCATGGACAAGGCCACCGAGCTGACCGGTGTGCGCTACGGCGAGAAGCACGACACCGACGTCTCCATGCGCGTGGTGGCCGACCACATCCGTACGTCCGTCATGCTCATCGGTGACGGTGTCACGCCCGGCAACGAGGGGCGCGGCTACGTGCTGCGCCGCATCATGCGACGCGCCATCCGCAACATGCGCCTGATGGGCGCCTCCGGGCCGGTCGTCGCCGACCTCGTCGACGTCGTCATCAAGACGATGGGCCAGCAGTACCCGGAGCTCATCACCGACCGCAAGCGCATCGAGACCGTGGCCCTCGCCGAGGAGGCCGCCTTCCTCAAGGCCCTCAAGGGCGGCACCAACATCCTCGACACCGCCGTCACGGAGACCAAGGCCGCCGGCGGCCAGGTCCTCTCGGGCGACAAGGCCTTCCTGCTCCACGACACCTGGGGCTTCCCGATCGACCTCACCCTCGAAATGGCCGCCGAACAGGGCCTTTCCGTGGACGAGGACGGCTTCCGGCGCCTGATGAAGGAGCAGCGGGACCGCGCCAAGGCCGACGCCAAGGCCAAGAAGACCGGGCACGCCGACATGGGCGCCTACCGTGAGATCGCCGACGCCGCCGGTGAGACCGAGTTCGTCGGGTACGACCGCACCGAGGGCGAGTCGACGGTCGTCGGCATCCTCGTCGACGGTGTCTCCTCCCCGGCCGCCACCGAGGGCGACGAGGTCGAGATCGTCCTCGACCGCACCCCGTTCTACGCCGAGGGCGGCGGCCAGATCGGTGACACCGGCCGGATCAGGATCGACACCGGTGCCGTCATCGAGATCCGCGACTGCCAGAAGCCGGTGCCCGGCGTGTACGTCCACAAGGGCGTCGTCCAGGTCGGCGAGGTGACCGTCGGCGCCAAGGCCCAGGCCGCCATCGACGTGCGCCGCCGCAAGGCCATCGCCCGCGCCCACTCGGCCACCCACCTCACCCACCAGGCCCTGCGCGACGCCCTCGGCCCGACGGCCGCCCAGGCCGGTTCCGAGAACCAGCCCGGCCGCTTCCGCTTCGACTTCGGTTCGCCGTCCGCCGTACCGACGGCCGTGATGACCGACGTCGAGCAGCAGATCAACGAGGTGCTCGCCCGCGACCTGGACGTGCACGCCGAGATCCTCAGCCTCGACGAGGCCAAGAAGCAGGGCGCCATCGCCGAGTTCGGCGAGAAGTACGGCGAGCGTGTGCGCGTCGTGACGATCGGCGACTTCTCCAAGGAGCTGTGCGGCGGCACCCACGTCCACAACACCGCCCAGCTCGGCCTGGTCAAGCTGCTCGGTGAGTCGTCCATCGGTTCGGGTGTACGGCGTATCGAGGCCCTGGTGGGCGTGGACGCCTACAACTTCCTGGCCCGGGAGCACACGGTCGTCGCCCAGCTCCAGGAGCTGGTCAAGGGCCGCCCGGAGGAGCTTCCGGAGAAGGTCTCCGCCATGCTCGGCAAGCTGAAGGACGCCGAGAAGGAGATCGAGAAGTTCCGCGCCGAGAAGGTCCTCCAGGCCGCTGCCGGGCTGGCCCAGGGCGCCAAGGACGTCAACGGGGTCGCCCTGGTCACCGGTCAGGTGCCGGACGGCACGAGCGCCGACGACCTGCGCAAGCTGGTCCTCGACGTGCGGGGCCGCATCCAGGGCGGTCGGGCCGCTGTCGTCGCCCTCTTCACCACCGCCAACGGCAAGCCGCTGACGGTCATCGCCACCAACGAGGCCGCCCGCGAGCGCGGTCTCAAGGCGGGCGACCTGGTTCGTACGGCCGCCAAGACCCTCGGTGGCGGCGGTGGCGGCAAGCCGGACGTCGCCCAGGGCGGTGGCCAGAACCCGGCCGCCATCGGCGAGGCCGTCGACGCCGTCGAGCGCCTTGTGGCGGAAACGGCCAAGTGAGCGGCGAAGACAACGCCATGCGACGCGGCCGTCGACTCGCGATCGACGTCGGGGACGCCCGGATCGGGGTCGCCTCGTGCGACCCCGACGGGATCCTCGCCACTCCGGTGGAGACGGTCCCGGGCCGGGACGTTCCCGCAGCTCAGCGCCGGTTGAAGCAACTCATCGACGAGTACGAACCCATCGAGGTCGTCGTCGGCCTCCCTCGCTCCCTCAAGGGGAGCGAGGGCCCCGCCGCCGTGAAGGTACGCGGCTTCGCCCAGCAGCTGGCCGGCCTGATCGCGCCGATCCCGGTGCGGCTGGTTGACGAGCGCATGACGACGGTGACGGCCAGTCAGGGACTGCGCGCCTCGGGCGTGAAATCGAAAAAGGGCAGATCGGTCATTGACCAGGCCGCAGCCGTGATCATCCTGCAACAGGCCCTGGAATCCGAACGAGTGTCAGGTAAAGCACCCGGCGAGGGCGTCGAAGTGGTCATCTGATCGCGATACGGTAACGTTCCGCGCGATTGTGGCTCTGTTCGAACAGTAGCCGCACAGTAAGAGGCGGAACGGTAGCGGCGATGTGGGGGCCGCGTGATCGGCCGCCTCGCGGCTCTAGGGGATCGATGACTGAGTATGGCCGGGGCCCAGGCTCCGAACCGTGGCATCCGGAGGACCCGTTGTACGGGGACGTCGGATGGGAAGGGCAGCAGGCCCAGGCCGACCAGTCCTCCTACGGCGGCCAGCCGCAGCACTACCCGCAGCAGCAGTCGCAACAGCAGCAGTACGGCGACTGGAACGACGGTCAGCAGGCCGCCTACGGTCAGGCGCAGCAGCAGTACCCGAACCAGCAGTACCCGCAGCAGTACCCGTCGCAGCCTCAGCATCAGCAGTACCCGCAGCAGTACGGCGAGCAGGCCCACCCGCAGCAGTACGTCGATCAGCAGGGCCAGCAGCAGTACGCGAACGGTGGCTGGGACGCCGGTCAGCAGGGGCAGGTTCCGTACGCCGCCGACCCCACGGACCCGTACGCCCAGCAGGCCGCCGCGTACGGCGGCCAGCAGCCCGACTACTACGGCACCCCCGACGCGTACCCGCCGCCGGAGCCGCCCGCCAGGCGCCGAGCCGAGCCGGAGCCCGAGCGTGAGCCGGAACCGCAGACGGGCTGGGACCCGGGACCCGACCAGGGCGAGCACGCCTTCTTCGCGGACGGTGACGATGAGGACGAGCCCGAGGGCGAGACAGAGGGGCGCCGGGGCCGCGGTGACCGGAAGGGCAGGGACGGCGACAAGGCCGGCAAGAGCGGGAAGGGCGGCAAGACCAAGAAGGGCCGCAGTGGAACCGCCTGCCTGGTGGTCGTCCTGGTGTTCGGCGGCGGCATCGCCGGAATCGGGTATTTCGGGTACCAGTTCTACCAAAATCGTTTCGGCCCCGCTCCCGACTTCGCGGGCGACGGCACGAGTGCGACGGTCACCGTCGAGATCCCCAAGGGCGCGGGCGGCTACGAAATCGCCCAGGTGCTGAAGGAGAAAGGTGTCGTCAAGAGTGTCGACGCCTTTGTGGCCGCCCAGTCGGATAATCCCAAGGGAAAGACGATCCAGGCCGGCGTCTATGTCCTGAACAAGGAGATGTCCGCCAAGAGTGCCGTCACGATGATGCTCGACCCGAAGAGTCAGAACAATCTGATCGTCAAGCCGGGGCAGCGCAACGTGCAGGTCTACGAGGCGATCGACAAACAGCTCGGACTTTCCTCCGGTACCACCCAGAAGGTTGCCAAAAAGGATTACAAGACCCTGGGTCTGCCGGATTGGGCGAATGACAACAAGGAAATCAAGGACCCGCTGGAAGGTTTCCTTTACCCGACCACCTATCCTGCCGCCAAGGGCATGAAACCTGCGGATGTCCTGAAGGAAATGGTCACGACGGCCGCCGCCAAGTACGACGCGCTCGATCTCGAGGCCAAGGCCAAGGCGCTCGACCTCGACAGCCCGTTGCAGGTCATCACGGTCGCGAGTCTCGTCCAGGCCGAGGGTAAGACCAGTGACGACTACCGCAAGATGGCGGAGGTCGTCTACAACCGTCTCAATCTCGCGAACCCCGAGACCTACGGCGCCCTGCAGTTCGACTCGACCTTCAACTACGCCAAGAACGAGAGCAATATCGACATCAGCGAGTCGGAGATCAACAGCAACAAGGACCCGTACAACACGTATACCAACAAGGGTCTGCCGCCCGGACCGATCGGAAACCCGGGTGAAGTGGCGATCAAGGCGACGCTGAATCCGACCGACGACGGCTGGTACTACTTCGTGGCCACCGACGGTGTGAAGACGACCGAATTCGCCAAGACACACGATGCATTCCTCAAGCTCAAGGACAAGTTCGATGCGAGAACGGGCAGCTGACGCCCGCCGGGCAGCGGTGCTCGGTTCCCCCATCGCCCATTCCCTCTCCCCGGTGCTGCACCGCGCCGCGTACGAGGAACTGGGACTCGCGGACTGGACGTACGACCGCTTCGAGGTCGACGAGGCGGGACTGCCGGAGTTCCTGGCAGGGCTCGGGGCCGAGTGGGCGGGATTGTCGCTGACCATGCCGCTGAAGCGGGCGGTCATCCCGCTGCTCGACGAGGTCAGCGAGACTGCCGCGTCGGTCGAGGCCGTCAACACCGTCGTGTTCGGCGCGGACGGGCGGTGCGTCGGCGACAACACCGACATCCCCGGGATCGTCGGCGCCCTGCGCGAGCACGGCATCGAACAGGTCGACTCCGCCGCGATCCTCGGCGCGGGCGCCACCGCCTCCTCCGCGCTCGCAGCGCTCGCCCGGATCTGTACGGGCGAGGTCGTCGTGTACGTCCGCAGCGAGGCCCGGGCCGCCGAGATGCGGCAGTGGGGCGAGCGCCTCGACGTCGAGGTCCGTACGGCGGACTGGGCGGACGCGGCCCTCGCGCTGCACGCCCCGCTGGTGATCGCCACCACCCCGGCCGGAGCCACGGACGCGCTGTCCCATGCGGTCCCGGAACGGCCCGCGACCCTCTTCGACGTGCTCTACCACCCCTGGCCGACCGATCTGGCGGCCCGCTGGTCGGCGTACGGCGGGGCGGTCGTGAGCGGGCTCGACCTGCTGGTGCACCAGGCGGTGCTTCAGGTGGAACAGATGACCGGGCTCGTCCCCGGCCCGCTGGGCGCCATGCGCAGGGCGGGCGAGAAGGCGCTGGCAGACCGCTGACCCAAGCGATTCCGCTCCGCGTCCGCTTGCTGGACCGCCGATCAGCCATTCGGCCCGGACGTGGGAGGATCGGGGTGGCGGGCCAGGGCCGCGCACCCGGGTCACGCCGTCGCCGTACGCGAGGACGCGCGTACGCAGGGCAGTCCCAGGGCGCGAGTATGAGGAGCACCGTTGAGCAGGTTGCGCTGGTTGACCGCGGGGGAGTCCCACGGTCCCGCTCTTGTCGCGACGTTGGAGGGTCTTCCCGCCGGCGTGCCGATCACCACGGAGCTGGTGGCGGACCACCTGGCGAGGCGGCGGCTCGGCTATGGGCGCGGTGCCCGGATGAAGTTCGAGCAGGACGAGATCACCTTCCTCGGCGGCGTGCGGCACGGTCTGTCGATGGGCTCGCCCATCGCGGTGATGGTCGGCAACACCGAGTGGCCGAAGTGGGAGCAGGTGATGGCGGCCGACCCGGTTGATCCGGAGATCCTGGCCGGGCTCGCCCGCAACGCCCCGCTGACCCGCCCCCGTCCCGGCCACGCAGACCTCGCCGGCATGCAGAAGTACGGCTTCGACGAGGCCCGTCCGATCCTGGAGCGTGCCTCCGCGCGCGAGACGGCGGCCCGGGTGGCGCTGGGCGCGGTGGCCCGGTCGTTCCTGAAGGCGGCGGCCGGGATCGAGATCGTCTCGCACGTCGTCGAACTGGCGGCGGCGAAGGCCCCCTACGGCGTCTACCCCAAGCCCTCCGACGTCGAGAAGCTGGACGCCGACCCGGTGCGCTGCCTGGACGCGGACGCGTCGAAGGCGATGGTCGCGGAGATCGACCAGGCCCACAAGGACGGCGACACCCTCGGTGGTGTGGTGGAGGTGCTGGCGTACGGCGTGCCCGTGGGTCTGGGCTCGCACGTGCACTGGGACCGGCGCCTCGACGCGCGGCTGGCCGGCGCGCTGATGGGCATCCAGGCCATCAAGGGCGTAGAGGTCGGCGACGGCTTCGACCTCGCACGCGTGCCGGGCTCGAAGGCGCACGACGAGATTGTCCCCACCGACGACGGCATCCGGCGCGCGACCGGCCGTTCCGGTGGCACCGAGGGCGGACTGTCCACGGGCGAGCTGCTGCGCGTACGGGCGGCGATGAAGCCGATCGCGACCGTGCCGCGCGCCCTGCAGACCGTCGACGTGGTCACCGGTGAGGCCACGCAGGCCCACCACCAGCGTTCCGACGTGTGTGCGGTCCCGGCGGCCGGCATCGTCGCCGAGGCGATGGTGGCCCTCGTCCTGGCCGACGCGGTGGTGGAGAAGTTCGGCGGCGACAGCGTGCCCGAGACGCGCCGCAATGTGGAGTCGTACCTCGAACACCTGATCGTCCGGTGAGCGCGGTGCAGATTGTGCTGGTCGGGCCGATGGGCGTGGGCAAGTCCACCGTCGGGCGGCTGCTGGCCGAGCGGCTCGGCTGCTCGTACCGGGACACCGACGACGACATCGTCGCCGAGCAGGGCCGCACGATCGCCGACATCTTCGTCGACGAGGGCGAGCCGGCCTTCCGGGCCGTCGAGAAGCAGGCGGTCGGGCGGGCGCTGGCCGAGCACGACGGCGTCCTCGCCCTCGGCGGCGGCTCGATCCTCGACCAGGACACCCGCGAGCTGCTGGCCGGGCACCGGGTCGTCTACCTGTCGATGGACGTCGAGGAAGCGGTCCAGCGCACCGGCCTGAACGCGGCCCGCCCCCTGCTGGCGGTCAACCCGCGCCGGCAGTGGCGGGAACTGATGGAGGCCCGCCGCCACTTGTACACGGAGGTCGCCGACGCGGTCGTCGCCACCGACGGCCGTACGCCCGAAGAAGTAACCCAAGCCGTCCTGGACGCACTGGAGTTGAAGTCAGCATGAGCAGCGAGGCAGTGACGCGGATCCAGGTCGGCGGCACGGCGGGCAGCGACCCGTACGAGGTCCTGATCGGCCGCCGGCTCCTGGAGGAGCTGGGCGGGCTGATCGGGACCAGGACGAAGCGGGTCGCGGTGATCCACCCCGAGGCGCTCGCGGAGACGGGTGAGGCGCTGCGCGCCGACCTCGCGGGCCAGGGCTTCGAGACGGTCGCCATCCAGGTGCCGAACGCGGAGGAGGCCAAGACCGCGGAGGTGGCCGCCTACTGCTGGAAGGCGCTCGGTCAGTCCAACTTCACCCGTACCGACGTCATCGTCGGCGTCGGCGGCGGGGCGACCACCGACCTGGCCGGATTCGTGGCCGCTACCTGGCTGCGCGGGGTGCGCTGGATCGCGATCCCGACGACGGTGCTGGCGATGGTGGACGCGGCCGTCGGCGGCAAGACCGGCATCAACACCGCCGAGGGCAAGAACCTCGTCGGCTCCTTCCACCCGCCCGCCGGTGTGCTCTGCGACCTGGCGGCGCTGGACTCGCTGCCGGTCAACGACTACGTGTCCGGGCTCGCGGAGATCATCAAGGCCGGTTTCATCGCCGACCCGGTGATCCTGGACCTGATCGAGTCCGACCCGCAGGCCGCCCGCAGCCCGGCAGGGCCGCACACCGCCGAGCTGATCGAGCGGTCGATCAAGGTGAAGGCGGAGGTCGTCTCCTCGGACCTGAAGGAGTCGGGCCTGCGCGAGATCCTCAACTACGGGCACACGCTCGCGCACGCCATCGAGAAGAACGAGCGCTACCAGTGGCGGCACGGCGCGGCTGTCTCTGTCGGCATGCACTTCGCGGCCGAACTGGGCCGTCTCGCGGGCCGGTTGGACGACGCGACGGCCGACCGGCACCGCACGGTCCTGGAGTCCGTGGGCCTGCCGCTGCACTACCGCTACGACCAGTGGCCCAAGCTGCTGGAGACGATGAAGCTCGACAAGAAGTCCCGGGGCAACCTGCTGCGGTTCATCGTCCTGGACGGACTGGCCAAGCCGACCGTCCTGGAGGGACCCGACCCGGCGGTCCTCCTCGCCGCCTACGGCGAAGTGGGGGAGTAGCTCCCGCCTCGGGCGCTTGGCCCGATTTGCCTGTGGCGACGGGCACTTCGGGCCGTCCCGGGCCGTTCACCAAACGGCGGCCCGGGACGGTACCGTTCGGTGGCGAGCGGGGTCCGTGCCCCGCCGGCCAGCGCCAATCGCCTGTACGAGATGGAGTGGCACCGGATGCAGGACGCAGTGGGGTCTCCGCTGCCGCCGCCCCACCAGCCGGGGCAAGGACCGGGCGCCGACTGGTCGTCGGCAGTCCCGCACGCGGGGCAGCAACACCCGGGCGCGCACCCGGGTTCCGCACCCCCGACCCGGCCACCGGCTCCGGCCCCGCTCTATACCGGGGGAGTCCCCTCGGGGCCGGGTCAGCAGGCCCAGCATCCGCCCGTACCGCAGCACGCGCCCGTTCCTCAGCATGCCCCGGTGCCGCCCACGCCCGACACCACCGGCCATATGCGGCTGCCGCAGGGCGACTTCGTCCCGGCGCCGGGCCCGCCGCCCGCCACGGGCGCCGTCGACCCGGCCTCCGCGCCCCTCGCCGTGCTGCTGATCGGCCCGGCCGGCGCCGGGAAGACGAGCGTCGCCAAGTACTGGGCGGACCATCGCCGGGTGCCCACCGCGCACATCAGCCTCGACGACGTACGCGAATGGGTCCGCTCGGGCTTCGCCGACCCGCAGTCGGGGTGGAACGACCATTCCGAGGCGCAGTACCGTCTCGCCCGCCGCACCTGCGGCTTCGCCGCGCGCAACTTCCTGGCCAACGGCATCTCGTGCATCCTCGACGACGCGGTCTTCCCCGACCGCCCGGTCGTCGGCCTGGGCGGCTGGAAGCGGCATGTCGGGCCGGGCCTGTTGCCGGTCGTGCTGCTGCCCGGCCTGGAGATCGTTCTGGAGCGCAACGCCGAGCGCTCCGGCAACCGCCGCCTCGCCGACGAGGAGGTCGCCCGTATCCACGGCCGGATGGCGGGCTGGTACGGCTCCGGCCTCCCGATCATCGACAACTCCCAACTCGACGTACCGGCGACGGCCCGGGTCCTGGACGACGTCCTCACGCGACTGCTGGCCAGCCCGCCCAAGTGGTAGTCCGGGAAGCGGGTCAGGATACGCCTTGCGTCGGGCGTGCGCCTGTCGGGGACTGAGCGGTGCCAGGCGGGTCCGGGTGGGCCGAACGAGTGGCCCGCCCCCGCCGCCCCTACCTGTCCCGTCCCTGGGGGCTGCCGCCCCCAGCCCCCCGCCTCGGCCTGAACGGCCTCGTCCTCAAACGCCGGACGGGCTGGTATGCCGGCCTCTCCGGCGTTTGAGGAGCGGGGTCTGGGACGGAGCCCCAGAAGGACGGGACGGGTAGGGGCGGCGGGGGCGAGAAGGTCTGCGGCCACCGCCCACTCGGCCCTCTCCGACCGGCGGGAAGCCGTCCGCGCTCCTACGCTCGGGGCATGTCAGAGGCGTACGCGGCGCGCAGAGCGCGGCTTCGGGAGCAGTGTCACGCGGGCGGCAGTGCGGGAGCGCTGGTCTCCCGCGCCGCCAATGTGCGGTATCTCGCAGGCGCGGCTCCCCAGGGAGCCGTCCTGCTGCTGGGAAAGCGTGAGGACCTGCTCGTGTGTGCGGGGCCCGAGGACGACCGGCCCCCCGAGGGCAGCCGTCCTGACGAGGCCCTGCGTGTGCACGTGCTGTCCGCGCCCGGCGGCGATCCGGCGGTCGCAGCCGCCGATCTCGCCGCCGCCCAGGGGACCGAGTCGCTCGCCGTCGAGGAGCACCATCTGACCGTGGCCCGGCATCGCGCCATCGGCTCGGTCGCGCCCCGGCTGCGTCTCGCCGATCTCGGTGGCGCCGTCGAACAGCTCCGCCTGGTCAAGGACGAGGAGGAGATCGCCTGTCTGCGGATCGCCGCCGAGATCACCGACCAGGCGCTCGGCGAGCTGCTGGAGTCCATTCTCGTCGGGCGTACGGAGAGACATCTCGCCCTGGAACTGGAGCGGCGGCTCGTCGATCACGGCGCCGACGGCCCCGCCTTCGCGACCGCTGTCGCCACCGGGCCCCATTCCGGCCGCCGGGGGCATCGGCCCACAGATCGGCGTGTGGAGGAAGGAGACTTCCTCTCTGTTTGTCTCGGCGCCGTCTACCGCGGATACCGTTGTGAGATCGGCCGCACGTTCGTCATCGGGACCTCGCCGGCCGACTGGCAGATCGAGCTCTACGACCTCGTCTTCGCAGCCCAGCGCGCTGGGCGCGAGGCCCTGGCACCGGGCGCCGCCTACCGTGACGTGGACCGCGCGGCCCGCCAGGTACTGGACTCCGCGGGGTACGCGGACCGCCTTCCGGAGCTCGTCGGACACGGTGTCGGGCTCGAAATCGACGAGGACCCGCAGCTCGGCCCCGCAGCCATGGGTAAACTGGACGCTTGCGTGCCGGTCACCGTCGAACCGGGGGTCCACCTCCCGGGCCGGGGCGGTGTCCGGATCGATGACACGCTCGTCGTACGCCCTGAGGCGGACGGCGGACCCGAGCTACTCACCATCACGACCAAGGAACTGCTCGCGCTCTAGCTTCGAGCTGTCGCGTCTGCCCCGGGGTCGTCCACGTCAGTCCAGGAGATTCCGCAACCGTGGCTTCCACGAACGACCTCAAGAACGGCCTGGTGCTCAAGCTCGACGGGGGCCAGCTCTGGTCCGTCGTCGAGTTCCAGCACGTCAAGCCCGGCAAGGGCCCTGCCTTCGTGCGCACCAAGCTCAAGAACGTGCTCTCCGGCAAGGTCGTCGACAAGACGTTCAACGCCGGCGTCAAGGTCGAGACGGCCACTGTCGACAAGCGCGACATGCAGTTCTCCTACATGGACGGCGAGTACTTCGTCTTCATGGACATGGAGACGTACGACCAGCTCATGGTGGACCGCAAGGCCGTCGCCGACGCCGCCAACTTCCTGATCGAGGGCTTCACCGCCACGGTCGCGCAGCACGAGGGCGAGGTGCTCTTCGTCGAGCTGCCGGCCGCCGTCGAGCTCGTCGTCCAGGAGACCGAGCCGGGCGTCCAGGGCGACCGCTCCACGGGCGGCACCAAGCCGGCCACGCTGGAGACGGGCCACCAGATCCAGGTCCCGCTCTTCATCACCACCGGTGAGAAGATCAAGGTCGACACCCGTACGAGCGACTACCTCGGCCGGGTGAACAGCTAACCGTGGCTGCCCGCAACACGGCCCGCAAGCGTGCCTTCCAGATCCTCTTCGAAGGCGACCAGCGCGGAGCCGATGTCCAGACGGTCCTCGGGGACTGGATCCGGCTCTCCCGGGCCGACACCCGCCAGCCCCCGGTCAGCGAGTACACGATGGAGCTCGTCGAGGGCTACGCGCAGCACGCGCAGCGCATCGACGAGCTGATCTCGCAGTACTCGGTCGGCTGGACGCTCGACAGGATGCCGGTCGTCGACCGCAACATCCTGCGCCTCGGTGCCTACGAGCTGATCTGGGTCGACGAGACCCCGGACGCCGTCGTCCTCGACGAGATGGTGCAGCTGGCGAAGGAGTTCTCCACGGACGAGTCGCCCTCGTTCGTCAACGGGCTCCTGGGCCGGTTCAAGGACCTGAAGTCCACGCTGCGCCGCGAGTAGCTCCGCTGGATACGCCGGGGAACTGCGGTCGTATGTGATCTGCGGGCCGCCTGTGGCTGGTCGCGCAGTTCCCCGCGCCCCTTGGCGCGGACCTCGCCGGAGGGCCCACAGCGACACGCTGTGGGCCCTCCGGCGTTCATCTGCCGGTACCCCTGGGGCCCTCCGGGCCCGTAAAACGCCGCCGGGGTGGCCGGAACCCATAGGTTCCGGCCACCCCGGCGGCACGTTTCTGCTCAACGGCTGGAAGCCGTCGGACTCAGCCCTCCTCGTGGGCGACGGCGCGGCGCGCGTCCGCGTCCAGGACACCCCAGCTGATCAGCTGTTCGGTCAGGACCGAGGGCGACTGGTCGTAGATGACGGCGAGCGTGCGCAGGTCGTCCTGGCGGATCGACAGCACCTTGCCGTTGTAGTCACCGCGCTGGGACTGGATCGTCGCGGCGTAGCGCTGAAGGGGGCCCGCCTTCTCGGCCGGCACATGGGCCAGCCGCTCAAGGTCGAGGACGAGCTTCGGCGGCGGCTCGGCGGCTCCGCCCGGCGTGGTGCCCGGCAGCAGCTCCTGCACCGGAACCCCGTAGAAATCCGCCAGCTCGGCGAGGCGCTGCACGGTCACGGCACGATCGCCGCGCTCGTACGAACCGACCACGACCGCCTTCCAGCGTCCCTGGGACTTCTCCTCGACACCGTGGAGGGAAAGGCCCTGCTGGGTGCGGATCGCCCGGAGCTTGGCCCCGAGCTGTTTGGCGTATTCGCTGGACATATAGCTCCCGGACACAGTGTCGACGTGCGGACGAGCCGCGCGGCTGGTGACTCACTGTGAGGTTACGCAGCGTTACTCTCCCCCGTCAAGCCGAACGGTCCCGCCCAGCCCTCCCATGCGGGGCGACGTGCGGTTACGGCAGTCGGGTGACGCCTGACACCAGGGGGGTGATCAGGTGCGTTGCGCGGACTGGTACCGTGGATGGCGCAATTCCGACGTCCTTTAATGATCCGTCCTGTGAGGCGGAGAAGGAGGTCCGTTTCTTATGGACTCAGAGCAGGACAAGCAGCAGTACGAGGCCGACGCACGGCCCGTTCTGGAAGCCCCCGACATCGCGCGGGTGCTTACCCGCATCGCCCACGAGATCGTCGAACGCGCCAAGGGCGCCGACGACGTGGTGCTCCTCGGCATTCCGACCCGGGGCGTCTTCCTCGCCCAGCGGCTCGCCGCCAAGCTGGCCGAGATCACCGACCGCAAGATCCCGGTCGGCTCGCTCGACATCACGATGTACCGCGACGATCTGCGCATGCACCCGCCGCGTGCGCTGGCCCGCACGGACATCCCCGGTGACGGCCTCGACGGCAGACTGGTCGTCCTCGTCGACGACGTGCTCTTCTCCGGCCGCACCATCCGCGCAGCCCTCGACGCCCTGAACGACCTCGGGCGCCCGCGCGCGGTGCAACTCGCCGTCCTCGTCGACCGAGGCCACCGCGAACTGCCCATCCGCGCCGACTACGTCGGCAAGAACCTCCCCACGTCGTTGCGGGAGACGGTCAAGGTCCAGCTCGCCGAGGAGGACGGTCGGGACACCGTGCTGCTCGGTGTGAAGCAGACCGCCCAGCAGTAGCACGCGCGCGTGCGGCCCCGCGCCGTACGCACCTTCGCGATGCCCTGCCTGCCCGGAATCTCCTGAACTTCCTTACGGAGCCTGAAAGATGCAGCGTCATCTCATCTCGGCCGCCGACCTCACCCGCGACGACGCCGTCCTGATCCTCGACACCGCCGAGGAGATGGCCCGGGTCGCCGACCGGCCGATCAAGAAACTGCCGACCCTGCGCGGCCGTACCGTCGTCAACCTCTTCTTCGAGGACTCGACGCGGACCCGGATCTCCTTCGAGGCCGCCGAGAAGCGCCTGTCCGCGGACGTCATCAACTTCACCGCCAAGGGGTCGAGCGTCTCCAAGGGCGAGTCCCTGAAGGACACCGCCCAGACCCTCGAAGCCATGGGCGTCGACGCGGTCGTCATCCGCCACGGCGCCTCCGGGGCCCCGTACCGGCTCGCCACCTCCGGGTGGATCGACGCGGTCGTCATCAACGCCGGCGACGGGACGCATCAGCACCCGACGCAGGCCTTGCTGGACGCCTTCACCATGCGGCGCCGACTGGTCGGCCGGGACGCGGGCATCGGCCAGGACCTCGCCGGCAAGCGCATCACCCTGGTCGGCGACATCCTGCACAGCCGCGTCGCCCGCTCCAACGTCGACCTGCTGCACACCCTGGGCGCCGAGGTCACCCTCGTCGCGCCGCCGACCCTGGTGCCGGTCGGAGTCGAGAGCTGGCCCTGCGAGGTCTCGTACGACCTGGACAGCACCCTTCCGAAGTCCGACGCGGTGATGCTGCTGCGCGTCCAGCGCGAGCGCATGAACGCCGCGTTCTTCCCGACCGAGCGCGAGTACTCGCGGCGCTACGGCCTCGACGGCGACCGCATGGCGCGGATGCCGGAGCACGCCATCGTGATGCACCCCGGGCCGATGGTCCGCGGTATGGAGATCACCGCCGAGGTCGCCGACTCGGAGCGCTGCACCGCCATCGAGCAGGTCACCAACGGTGTCTCGATCCGGATGGCCGTGCTCTATCTGCTGCTCGGCGGCAACGAACCCGCCGTCACCCACACCCGTACCGAGGAGAAGTAAGACACATGGGCAAGATCCTTATTCGTGGTGCGCGGGTGCTCGGCGGCGAGCCGCAGGACGTCCTGATCGACGGCGGGACCATCGCCGAAGTCGGAGCGGGCCTGTCCGCCGAGGGGGCCGAGGTCGTCGAGGCCGAGGGGAAGGTGCTGCTGCCGGGGCTCGTCGACCTGCACACGCATCTGCGCGAGCCGGGGCGCGAGGACTCCGAGACCGTGCTCACCGGGACCCGGGCGGCGGCGAGCGGCGGCTACACGGCCGTGTTCGCCATGGCCAACACCTTCCCGGTGGCCGACACCGCAGGTGTGGTCGAGCAGGTCTACCGGCTCGGGCAGGAGCACGGCTACTGCGACGTGCAGCCCATCGGGGCCGTCACCGTCGGGCTGGAGGGCAAGAAGCTCGCCGAACTGGGCGCCATGCACGAGTCGGCCGCCGGTGTCACCGTCTTCTCCGACGACGGCAAGTGCGTCGACGACGCCGTGATCATGCGGCGGGCGCTGGAGTACGTGAAGGCCTTCGGCGGGGTCGTCGCCCAGCATGCGCAGGAGCCGCGGCTGACCGAGGGCGCCCAGATGAACGAGGGTGTGGTGTCGGCCGAGCTGGGGCTCGGTGGGTGGCCCGCAGTCGCCGAGGAGTCGGTCATCGCGCGTGATGTGCTGCTCGCCGAGCACGTCGGCTCCCGCGTCCACATCTGCCACCTGTCGACCGCCGGATCCGTCGAGATCATCCGCTGGGCCAAGTCCCGGGGCATCGACGTCACCGCCGAGGTGACCCCGCACCACCTCCTCCTCACCGACGAGCTGGTCCGGACGTACAACCCGGTCTACAAGGTCAACCCGCCCCTGCGCACCGAACGCGATGTGCTGGCCCTGCGCGAGGCGCTCGCCGACGGCACGATCGACATCGTCGCCACCGACCACGCCCCGCACCCGCACGAGGACAAGGACTGCGAGTGGGCCGCCGCCGCCATGGGCATGGTCGGCCTGGAGACCGCGTTGTCAGTGGTCCAGGAGACGATGGTGGACACCGGACTGCTGGACTGGGCGACCGTCGCCGACCGCATGTCCTTCGCCCCCGCGCGCATCGGGCGGGCGACGGGCCACGGCCGCCCCGTCTCGGCAGGTGAGCCCGCCAACCTCACGCTCGTCGACACGGCATACCGTGGGTCCGTGGACCCCGCGGGCTTCGCCTCCCGCAGCCGCAACACCCCGTACGAGGGCCGTGAGCTGCCGGGCCGTGTCACGCACACGTGGCTCCGGGGCAAGGCCACGCTCGTCGACGGGAAGCTCGCGTGACATCACTGCCGCATTTGACGTACGTCGCCGCCGAACAGAAGTCGGCGGAGGTGACCGACTGGGCCGCCCGGGTGGGCTGGCTCGTCGGGCTCGCGCTCTTCGTCGCGCTCATCTACTGGCTGATGCGCGAGGGCTGGAAGTGGCGCGGCACGCTCCAGGGCGACCTGCCCGAGCTGCTTGCCGCGCCGGACGAGCCCGGTGCGGCCAGACTGACGATGAGCGGGCGTTATCACGGGTCCACCACCGCCGGTCAGTGGCTGGACCGCATCGTGGCGCACGGTCTCGGCACCCGCAGCCGGGTCGAGCTCACGCTGACGGACGCGGGACTGGACGTCGTACGCCCCGGCGCGGCCGACTTCTACGTCCCGCTGGAGGCACTGCGCGAGGCTCGGCTCGACAAGGGCATCGCGGGCAAGGTCCTCACCGAGGGCGGCCTGCTGGTCGTCACCTGGGAGCACGGCGGCAAGCTGCTCGACTCCGGGTTCCGCTCCGATCGCGCGGCCGAGCACAACGAGTGGGTCCGCACCCTGAACCAGATGATCAACAAGACGACGGAAACGGAAGGCGCACGATGACGACCTCCACCCGGGGAGCCACGAAGACTCCCGCCGTACTCGTCCTGGAGGACGGCCGGATCTTCCTCGGCCGTGCCTACGGGGCCGTGGGGGTGACTTTCGGAGAGGCCGTCTTCTCCACCGGTATGACCGGCTACCAGGAGACCCTCACCGATCCGTCGTACCACCGCCAGGTGGTCGTGATGACCGCCCCGCACGTCGGCAACACCGGCGTCAACGACGAGGATCCCGAGTCGCAGCGGATCTGGGTCGCCGGCTATGTCGTACGGGACCCCGCGCGCGTGCCCTCCAACTGGCGCTCCCGGCGCTCCCTCGACGAGGAACTGCGCAACCAGGGCGTGGTCGGCATCTCCGGCATCGACACGCGCGCGTTGACGCGTCATCTGCGGGAGCGCGGCGCCATGCGCGTCGGCATCTTCTCCGGCAACGCGCTGCCCGACGACGGCACCATGCTCGCCGAGGTGCGCCAGGCCCCCGAGATGAAGGGCGCCGACCTCTCGGCCGAGGTCGCCACCAAGGAGACGTACGTCGTCCCCGCGATCGGCACCAAGAAGTTCACCGTCGCCGCCGTCGACCTCGGCATCAAGGGCATGACTCCGCACCGGATGGCCGAACGCGGCATCGAGGTGCACGTACTGCCCGCCACGGCGACGGTGGAGGACGTGTACGCCGTGAACCCCGACGGTGTGTTCTTCTCCAACGGGCCGGGCGACCCGGCCACCGCCGACCACCCCGTCGCCGTCATGCAGGCAGTCCTGGAGCGCGGCACACCGCTCTTCGGCATCTGCTTCGGCAACCAGATCCTGGGACGGGCGCTCGGTTTCGGCACGTACAAGCTGAAGTACGGGCACCGGGGCATCAACCAGCCCGTGCAGGACCGTACGACGGGCAAGGTCGAGGTCACCGCCCACAACCACGGCTTCGCCGTGGACGCGCCGCTCGACCGGGTCTCCGAGACGCCCTACGGGCGCGCCGAGGTCTCGCACGTCTGCCTGAACGACCAGGTCGTGGAAGGGCTCCAGCTGCTCGACCGGCCCGCGTTCAGCGTCCAGTACCACCCCGAAGCGGCTGCGGGCCCGCATGACGCCGCCTACCTGTTCGACCGCTTCACCGCACTGATGGAGGGCCAGCGTGCCTAAGCGCACCGATATCCAGTCCGTCCTGGTCATCGGCTCCGGCCCGATCGTCATCGGCCAGGCCGCCGAGTTCGACTACTCCGGCACCCAGGCGTGCCGCATCCTGCGCGCCGAGGGCATCCGGGTCATCCTGGTCAACTCCAACCCGGCGACGATCATGACCGACCCGGAGATCGCCGACGCCACCTATGTCGAGCCGATCACCCCCGAGTTCGTCGAGAAGATCATCGCCAAGGAGCGGCCGGACGCCCTCCTGCCCACCCTGGGCGGCCAGACGGCCCTGAACACCGCGATCTCCATGCACGAGCAGGGTGTGCTGGAGAAGTACGGTGTCGAGCTGATCGGCGCCAACGTCGAGGCGATCAACAAGGGCGAGGACCGCGACCTCTTCAAGGGCGTCGTCGAGGCCGTCCGCGCGAAGATCGGGCACGGCGAGTCCGCCCGGTCGGTCATCTGCCACTCCATGGACGACGTGATCGCGGGCGTCGACACGCTCGGCGGCTACCCCGTCGTCGTCCGGCCCTCCTTCACCATGGGCGGCGCCGGCTCCGGCTTCGCCCACGACGAGGAGGAACTGCGCCGCATCGCCGGCCAGGGCCTGACCCTGTCTCCGACCACTGAGGTGCTCCTGGAGGAGTCCATCCTCGGCTGGAAGGAGTACGAGCTGGAGCTGATGCGCGACAAGAACGACAACGTGGTCGTCGTCTGTTCCATCGAGAACTTCGACCCCATGGGCGTGCACACCGGTGACTCGATCACCGTGGCGCCCTCGATGACGCTGACCGACCGCGAGTACCAGCGCCTGCGCGACATCGGCATCGCGATCATCCGCGAGGTCGGGGTCGACACCGGCGGCTGCAACATCCAGTTCGCGGTCAACCCGGACGACGGCCGCATCATCGTCATCGAGATGAACCCGCGCGTGTCGCGCTCCTCGGCCCTCGCGTCGAAGGCGACCGGCTTCCCGATCGCCAAGATCGCCGCAAAGCTGGCCGTCGGCTACACCCTCGACGAGATCCCGAACGACATCACGGAGAAGACCCCGGCGTCCTTCGAACCGACGCTCGACTACGTCGTAGTGAAGGCCCCGAGGTTCGCGTTCGAGAAGTTCCCGAGCGCCGACTCCACGCTGACGACCACCATGAAGTCGGTCGGCGAGGCCATGGCCATCGGCCGCAACTTCACCGAGGCCCTCCAGAAGGCGCTGCGGTCGCTGGAGAAGAAGGGCAGCCAGTTCACGTTCGTCGGCGAGATCGGCGACAAGGCCGAGCTGCTGGCGGAGTCCGTACGGCCGACCGACGGGCGCGTCAACACCGTCATGCAGGCCATCCGCGCGGGCGCCACGCCCGAGGAGGTCTTCGAGGCCACGAAGATCGACCCGTGGTTCGTCGACCAGCTGTTCCTGATCAAGGAGATCGCGGACGAGCTGGCGGAGGCGGAGCGGCTGAATCCCGAACTCCTGGCCGAGGCCAAGCGGCACGGCTTCTCCGACCAGCAGATCGGTGAGATCCGGGGGCTGCGCGAGGACGTCGTGCGCGAGGTGCGGCACGCGCTGGGCGTACGCCCGGTGTACAAGACGGTCGACACGTGCGCCGCCGAGTTCGCGGCCAAGACTCCGTACTTCTACTCCTCGTACGACGAGGAGACCGAGGTCGCGAGCCGCGAGAAGCCGGCCGTCATCATCCTCGGCTCCGGCCCCAACCGCATCGGCCAGGGCATCGAGTTCGACTACTCCTGTGTCCACGCCTCCTTCGCGCTGAGCGACGCGGGCTACGAGACCGTGATGGTCAACTGCAACCCGGAGACCGTCTCCACGGACTACGACACCTCCGACCGTCTGTACTTCGAGCCGCTGACGCTGGAAGACGTGCTGGAGATCGTCCACGCGGAGTCCCTGGCGGGCCCGATCGCGGGCGTGATCGTGCAGCTCGGCGGCCAGACCCCGCTGGGCCTCGCGCAGGCCCTCAAGGACAACGGCGTACCGGTCGTGGGCACCCCGCCCGAGGCCATCCACGCCGCCGAGGACCGGGGCGCCTTCGGCCGGGTCCTCGCGGAGGCCGGTCTCCCGGCCCCCAAGCACGGCACGGCGACCACCTTCGCCGAGGCCAAGGCGATCGCGGACGAGATCGGCTATCCGGTCCTCGTACGCCCGTCGTACGTCCTCGGTGGACGCGGCATGGAGATCGTGTACGACGAGACCCGGCTGTCCTCCTACATCGCCGAGTCGACCGAGATCAGCCCCTCCCGGCCGGTCCTGGTCGACCGCTTCCTCGACGACGCGATCGAGATCGACGTCGACGCCCTGTACGACGGCGAGGAGCTGTACCTCGGCGGCGTCATGGAGCACATCGAGGAGGCCGGCATCCACTCCGGCGACTCGGCGTGCGCGCTGCCCCCGATCACCCTGGGCGGCTTCGACATCAAGCGGCTGCGGACCTCGACCGAGGCCATCGCGCGCGGGGTGGGCGTCCGGGGCCTGATCAACATCCAGTTCGCGCTGGCCGGCGACATCCTCTACGTCCTGGAGGCCAACCCGCGCGCGTCCCGTACGGTCCCCTTCACCTCGAAGGCGACCGCGGTGCCGCTGGCGAAGGCCGCCGCCCGGATCTCGCTCGGCGCGACCGTCGCCGAGCTGCGGGCCGAGGGACTGCTCCCGGCGACCGGTGACGGCGGCGAACTGCCGCTGGACGCGCCGATCTCCGTCAAGGAGGCCGTCATGCCGTGGAACCGCTTCCGGGACACCTCCGGGCGGGGCGTCGACACCGTGCTCGGCCCGGAGATGCGCTCCACCGGCGAGGTCATGGGCATCGACTCCGTCTTCGGCACGGCGTACGCCAAGTCGCAGGCCGGTGCGTACGGCCCGCTGCCGACGAAGGGGCGCGCGTTCATCTCGGTCGCCAACCGGGACAAGCGTTCGATGATCTTCCCGGCTCGTGAACTGGTCGCCCACGGCTTCGAACTGCTCGCCACCTCCGGCACGGCCGAGGTCCTCAGGCGCAACGGCCTCAACGCGAAGGTCGTCCGCAAGCAGAACGAGGGCACGGGTCCCAACGGCGAGAAGACCATCGTCCAGCTCATCCACGACGGCGAGGTCGACCTCATCGTCAACACCCCGTACGGCACCGGAGGCCGCCTCGACGGCTACGAGATCCGTACGGCGGCCGTGGCGCGGTCCGTGCCGTGCCTGACGACCGTCCAGGCGCTCGCCGCGGCCGTCCAGGGCATCGACGCGCTCAACCGCGGTGACGTGGGCGTGCGTTCACTCCAGGAACACGCCGAACATCTGACCGCGGCCCGCGACTAGCAGACCTGAGGGGGACACCGGAAACGGTGTCCCCCTCTTCATGAGGCCTCACCGCGAGGCCGTAGCGAGGACACCACCATGTACAAGCTTTTCTTCCGGCTGGTCTTCACCCGGATGGACCCCGAGGAAGCCCACTACCTGGCCTTCCGCTGGATCCGCCTCGCCGCCCGTGTCCCCGTGCTGCGGACGTTCGTCGCCGCCGCGCTGGCGCCCCGGTACGAGGAACTGCGCACCGAGGCCTTCGGGCTGCGGATGCACGGGCCCTTCGGGCTGGCGGCCGGTTTCGACAAGAACGCGGTCGCGATCGACGGGATGTCGATGCTCGGCTTCGACCACGTCGAGATCGGCACGGTCACGGGGGAGCCGCAGCCCGGCAACCCGAAGAAGCGGCTGTTCCGCCTTGTGCCGGACCGGGCGCTCATCAACCGCATGGGGTTCAACAACGAGGGTTCGCTGGCCGTGGCGGCCCGTCTGGCGAGCCGGGAGGCGGTCTTCAGGACCGTCGTCGGCGTCAACATCGGCAAGACCAAGGTCGTCCCCGAGGACGAAGCAGTCGCCGACTACGTGAAATCGACCGAGCGGCTGGCCGCGTACGCCGACTACCTCGTCGTCAACGTCAGCTCGCCCAACACGCCCGGCCTGCGCAATCTCCAGGCCACCGAGGCGCTGCGCCCCCTCCTCAGCGCCGTCCGCGAGGCCGCCGACCGTACGGTGACCACGCGCCGCGTCCCGCTGCTGGTGAAGATCGCGCCCGACCTCGCCGACGAGGACGTGGACGCCGTCGCCGACCTCGCCGTCGAACTGGGCCTGGACGGGATCATCGCCACGAACACCACCATCGCGCGCGAGGGACTCGGCCTGACCTCCGACCCCACCCTGGTGAAGGAGACCGGCGGCCTCTCCGGCGCACCCCTGAAGGCACGCTCCCTGGAGGTGCTGAGCCGCCTCTACGCGCGCGTGGGCGACCGGATCACCCTGGTGGGTGTCGGCGGCATCGAGAACGCCGAGGACGCCTGGCAGCGCATCCTGGCCGGTGCCACGCTCGTACAGGGCTACAGCGCCTTCGTATACGAGGGCCCGTTCTGGGGACGCGCCATCCACAAGGGCCTCGCGGCCCGCCTCCGCACGAGCCCGTACGCCACCCTCGCCGACGCTGTCGGCGCCGACGTGAGGAAGACCGTATGACAGTCCTGGAACCCTTCGGTGCCCGTCTGCGCCGCGCCATGGACGAGCGCGGCCCGCTCTGTGTCGGCATCGACCCGCACGCCTCCCTGCTCCTCGACTGGGGGCTGAACGACGACGTCGCCGGCCTGGAGCGGTTCAGCCGCACCGTCGTCGAGGCGCTGGCCGGACGGGTCGCGGTGATGAAGCCGCAGAGCGCGTTCTTCGAGCGGTTCGGGTCGCGCGGGATCGCCGTACTGGAGAAGACGGTCCAGGAGGCGCGGGAGGCCGGCACGCTGGTCGTGATGGACGCCAAGCGCGGCGACATCGGCTCCACCATGGCCGCGTACGCCGCAGCCTTTCTGGAGAAGGGCGCCCCACTGTTCTCGGACGCGCTCACCGTTTCGCCGTATCTCGGCTACGGCTCGCTGCAGCCGGCGGTCGACCTCGCACGGGAGAGCGGCGTGGGCCTGTTCGTACTGGCGCTGACGTCCAACCCCGAGGGCGGTCAGGTGCAGCACGCCGTCCGCGAGGACGGGCTGAACGTCGGCGCCACCATGCTGGCGTACCTCGCCGCGGAGAACGCGGGGGAGCGGCCCATGGGCTCCTTCGGCGCGGTCGTCGGGGCCACGCTCGGCGACATCTCGTCCTACGACCTCGACATCAACGGACCTCTCCTGGCGCCCGGGGTCGGTGCGCAGGGCGCGACCCCGGCCGATCTTCGCGGGGTGTTCGGGGCGGCGCTGCGGAACGTGGTTCCGAACGTCAGCCGAGGTGTTCTGCGTCACGGTCCCGAACTCGTCGCTCTGAGGGACGCGTCGGACCGCTTCGCGGACGAGATCCGGGCCGTCGTGGCCGCTACCTGAGGATTCGCACAGTTGGGCGGAGTCCTCCGATGAGTGACTTCCGGTCGCCTTGAGACTGAATACATTCTCAAATCCAGGGCAGTTTGACCGAAATATCCGACCTGGTGAAGGCTGACCAGGACTTTTCCGCTGTTCTCGCTGACTCTGGCGGACTTGGCCGCTAGTCTCCGACGAGAGCCAACGAGCGAGCGTGTTGCTCGTAGCTCACCAGGTGAGGGGCGATTAGGTTCCTCACCGGTCCGTATCCGACAGTTCGACATCCGAGGTGACGTAGGCGTGGCTCTTCCGCCCCTTACCCCTGAACAGCGCGCAGCCGCGCTCGAAAAGGCCGCCGCGGCTCGCCGGGAGCGGGCCGAGGTCAAGAATCGACTCAAGCACTCCGGCGCCTCCCTTCACGAGGTCATCAAGCAGGGCCGTGAGAACGACGTCATCGGCAAGATGAAGGTCTCCGCGCTGCTCGAATCGCTCCCGGGCGTGGGCAAGGTCCGCGCCAAGCAGATCATGGAGCGACTCGGTATCTCCGAGAGCCGCCGGGTGCGTGGCCTCGGGTCCAATCAAGTCGCATCCCTGGAGCGTGAGTTCGGCAGCACCGGCTCCTGAGTCCTGGCACCCCGGGATTCCTGGAATAATCGCCGCATGGCTGCAACATTCCGGGGGACGACCCCCGAGCCCCCGGACGTACGTCCGCGGCTGACCGTGCTCTCCGGCCCCTCGGGCGTCGGTAAGAGCACGGTCGTCGCCCATATGCGCAAGGCACACCCCGAGGTCTGGCTCTCGGTGTCGGCGACGACCCGAAAGCCACGCCCCGGTGAGCGGCACGGCGTCCACTACTTCTTCGTCACCGACGAGGAGATGGACAAGCTGATCGCCAATGGCGAGCTCCTGGAGTGGGCCGAGTTCGCCGGCAACCGCTACGGCACGCCGCGTGCGGCCGTGCTGGAGCGGCTGGAGTCCGGCGAGTCGGTCCTCCTGGAGATCGACCTCCAGGGCGCCCGGCAGGTCCGCGAGTCCATGGCGGACGCCCTGCTGGTGTTCCTGGCTCCTCCTTCCTGGGAGGAGCTGGTGCGCCGACTGACCGGGCGGGGCACCGAACCGCCCGAGGTGATCGAACGCCGCCTGGAGGCGGCCAAGATCGAACTGGCCGCCGAGCCGGAGTTCGACGAGACCCTGGTCAACACCTCTGTCAAGGACGTGGCGCGCGAGCTGCTAGCCTTGATGGAAGTTGTGTGATCGTTTTCGATCCCATCCCACCTTTCGGAAGGCAGAGCGTGTCCTCTTCCATCTCCACGCCCGAGGGCATCATCAACCCTCCGATCGACGAGCTCCTCGAAGCCACCGACTCGAAGTACAGCCTGGTGATCTACGCGGCCAAGCGTGCCCGCCAGATCAACGCGTACTACTCGCAGCTCGGCGAGGGCCTCCTTGAGTACGTCGGTCCGCTCGTGGACACCCACGTCCACGAGAAGCCGCTCTCGATCGCCCTGCGTGAGATCAACGCGGGACTGCTGACGTCCGAGGCCGTCGAGGGCCCCGCGCAGTAGTATTTTCAACTTTCGGCTCAGTTATCCACAGGCCCGACAGCGCGACTGTCGGGCCTGTGGTGTGTCATAGACGCGTACCGAGTCGGGTGTCGAGTCGCGTATCGAGTCAGGGGAGGCCCGATGGGCAAGCCGAAGGTCGTACTGGGGGTCAGTGGCGGCATCGCCGCGTACAAGGCCTGTGAGCTGCTGCGGAGGCTGACGGAGTCGGGCCACGACGTCCGCGTCGTGCCCACCGCCTCGGCCCTGCACTTCGTCGGCGCCGCGACCTGGTCCGCACTCTCCGGCCACCCCGTCTCCACGGAGGTCTGGGACGACGTCCATGAAGTCCCGCACGTCCGCATCGGCCAGCAGGCGGACCTGGTCGTCGTGGCCCCGGCGACCGCCGACACGCTCGCGAAGGCGGCCCACGGCCTCGCCGACGACCTGCTCACGAACACCCTGCTCACCGCCCGCTGTCCGGTCGTCTTCGCCCCCGCCATGCACACGGAGATGTGGGAGCACCCGGCCACCCGGGAGAACGTGGCGACGCTGCGCCGCCGCGGTGCCCTGGTCGTCGAACCGGCCGTGGGACGCCTCACCGGCGTCGACACGGGCAAGGGGCGACTGCCCGACCCTGCCGAGATCTTCGAGGTCTGCCGCCGGGTGCTGGCCAGGGGCGTGACGGACCCCGACCTGGTCGGCCGGCACGTCGTCGTCAGCGCCGGTGGCACCCGTGAGCCCCTCGACCCGGTCCGCTTCCTCGGCAACCGTTCCTCCGGCAAGCAGGGGTACGCGCTCGCCCGTACGGCCGCCGCGCGGGGCGCCCGGGTCACACTGATCGCCGCGAACACCGGCCTGCCGGACCCGGCAGGTGTGGACGTCGTGCCTGTGGGGACGGCCGTGCAGTTGCGCGAGGCCGTGCTGAAGGCGGCCGCGGACGCCGACGCCGTGGTGATGGCCGCGGCGGTCGCGGACTTCCGTCCGGCGGCGTACGCGGCCGGAAAAATCAAGAAGAAGGACGGCGAGGACCCCGAACCCGTCGCCCTGGTCCGGAATCCGGACGTTCTCGCGGAGATCTCGGCCGACCGCGCCAGAGCGGGCCAGGTGGTCGTCGGCTTCGCCGCGGAGACGGACGACGTCCTCGCCAACGGCCGTACGAAGCTGCGGCGCAAAGGATGCGACCTGCTCGTCGTGAACGAGGTGGGCGAACGCCGGACCTTCGGTTCCGAGGAGAACGAGGCCGTCGTGCTGGGCGCCGACGGCAGCGAGACCACTGTGCCGCACGGGCCGAAGGAGGCGCTGGCCGAGATCGTATGGGATCTGGTTGCCGGTCGCCTGGAGTGAGTGGTTCTGTCTCCCCGACAGATCGCGGACACCCCTTCATCCTCGCATTTCGGGGCGTGGCGCCCCTGGCGTCCAGCGCACATGATTGGGCAGAATGCCCGTGTCGCAGGTCATGACGCTTCCGAGAGGCGAGACGGAGGGGCCGATGGCCGAGTGCGACCGATAAACTGTTCTCGGACGACACCGGGCGCAGCTCCCGAGCCGTCCGCCAATGATCAGCCAGCAGCCGCTGCAACCACAGGGAGCGTTGTGTCCCGTCGCCTTTTCACCTCGGAGTCCGTGACCGAAGGTCACCCCGACAAGATCGCTGACCAGATCAGCGACACGATTCTCGACGCGCTTCTGCGCGAAGACCCCACGTCCCGCGTCGCCGTCGAGACGCTGATCACCACCGGCCTGGTGCATGTGGCCGGCGAGGTCACGACCAAGGCCTACGCACCCATCCCGCAACTGGTGCGCGACAAGATCCTGGAGATCGGCTACGACTCCTCGAAGAAGGGCTTCGACGGCGCCTCCTGCGGCGTGTCGGTGTCGATCGGCTCGCAGTCGCCGGACATCGCCCAGGGCGTGGACACGGCGTACGAGCAGCGCGTCGAGGGCGATGAGGACGAGCTCGACAAGCAGGGCGCCGGCGACCAGGGCCTGATGTTCGGCTACGCGACGGACGAGACCCCGGAGCTGATGCCGCTCCCGATCCACCTCGCGCACCGTCTCGCGCGCCGTCTGTCCGAGGTCCGCAAGAACGGGACGATCCCGTACCTGCGCCCCGACGGCAAGACGCAGGTCACCATCGAGTACGACGGTGACAAGGCGGTCCGCCTGGACACGGTCGTCGTCTCCTCGCAGCACGCGAGCGACATCGACCTGGACTCGCTCCTCGCCCCCGACATCCGCGAGTTCGTCGTGGAGCACGAGCTGAAGGCCCTCCTCGACGACGGCATCAAGCTGGAGACCGAGGGCTACCGCCTGCTGGTCAACCCCACCGGCCGCTTCGAGATCGGCGGCCCGATGGGTGACGCGGGCCTCACCGGCCGCAAGATCATCATCGACACGTACGGCGGCATGGCCCGCCACGGCGGCGGCGCCTTCTCGGGCAAGGACCCGTCCAAGGTCGACCGCTCCGCGGCGTACGCGATGCGCTGGGTCGCGAAGAACGTCGTCGCCGCGGGTCTGGCCTCGCGCTGCGAGGTCCAGGTCGCGTACGCGATCGGCAAGGCCGAGCCGGTGGGCCTCTTCGTGGAGACCTTCGGCACGGCCAAGGTCGACGCCGAGAAGATCGAGGCCGCGATCACGACGGTCTTCGACCTCCGCCCGGCCGCGATCATCCGCGACCTCGACCTGCTGCGCCCGATCTACGCCCAGACGGCGGCGTACGGACACTTCGGCCGCGAGCTGCCCGACTTCACGTGGGAGCGGACGGACCGCGTGGAGGCGCTGCGGAAGGCTGTGGGTCTGTAAGGCCTGCTGCGGACTTTGCTTGATTGATACGCCGAGGCCCGGCGCCCTGTAGGGGGCGCCGGGCCTCGGCGTACCGGTAAATGGCTGGCGGGGTGGGGGCGTGGGTTCTTACTGTGGCGGTCTCCCGGTGCGCGGGCCGCGGTTGCTTCGGTGGAGTGCGTCCGTTGGGCGTGCGGTGAATCTGGATTTTCCTGCCGCTGCCGACTTGATCTCGGGAGTTCGGACGCCGTCCGTTGTCAGTGGCGTTTGGTAAGAATGCAGACGTGAGCAGCGAGAACGGGCAGGGGAGCGGAGAGGGCGGCGGGGCCCGGGGTGGAGACGGGGCGCCGCCCGAGCAGCTCGCGTTGATTCGGGAGAGTGTGCGGCAGGCCAAGGCGCCGCGGGCCAAACCGCGGACCTGGCGGGGGGCCGCGCTGGCAAGGGAGTTGCCTGTCGCTCGGGTGCTGGTCGACAAGGGCGTGCTGCATCTCGACCGGTACTTCGACTATGCCGTGCCCGAAGAGCTGGATGCCGAGGCGCAGCCCGGGGTGCGGGTGCGGGTCAGGTTCGGGGCCGGGCGGCATCGGGTGCGGGACGGGCGCCGTGAGGGCGGGGGGCTCATCGACGGGTTCCTTGTGGCGCGTCTTGCCGAGTCCGACTACTCCGGGCCCCTGGCCGCGCTGGCGCAGGTCGTGTCCCCCGAGGTCGTGCTGAGCGAGGAGCTGCTGTCGCTGGCTCGGGCTGTCGCCGATCGGTACGCGGGGAGCCTCGCCGATGTGCTGCAACTGGCCGTTCCGCCGAGGAACGCCCGGGCCGAGAAAGCGGCCTCGGCCGCGGCACTGCCCGTCACCGGAGCACCGGATGCCGGAACCTGGGGGCGGTACGAGCGGGGAGGCGCGTTTCTCGAGGCGCTCGCCTCCGGGGGTGCGCCGCGTGCCGTGTGGAACGCCTTGCCCGGGCCGGAGTGGAGCGAGGAGCTGGCGCGGGCCGTCGGTGCGACGCTCGCCTCCGGGCGCGGGGCGCTCGTCGTCGTACCGGACGGGCGGGCCGTCGCGCGGGTCGACGCCGCCCTGACCTCCCTCTTGGGTGAGGGGCGGCACGCCGTGCTCACCGCCGACGCCGGCCCCGAGAAGCGGTACCGGGAGTGGCTCGCCGTGCGGCGGGGTGCCGTACGGGCGGTGGTCGGGACCCGGGCCGCCATGTTCGCGCCCGTCCGGGATCTGGGGCTCGTCGCGATCTGGGACGACGGCGACGACAGCCACAGTGAGCCGCACGCCCCGCAGCCACATGCGCGTGAGGTGCTGCTGCTGCGGGCCGCGCAGGACAAGTGCGCCTTCCTGCTGGGGAGTTGGAGCTGCACGGTGGAGGCCGCGCAGCTCGTCGAGAGCGGGTGGGCACGGCCGCTGGTCGCCGGGCGGGAGCAGGTGCGGGGGGCCGCCCCGCTCGTACGGACCGTGGGGGACGGGGATCTTGCCCGGGACGAGGCTGCCCGGGCCGCACGGCTGCCGACCCTCGCCTGGCAGGTGGTGCGGGACGGGCTGAAGCACGGGCCGGTGCTGGTGCAGGTGCCCCGCCGGGGATACGTACCGCGGCTGGCCTGCGCCCGCTGCCGGGAACCCGCACGGTGCCGGCACTGCGCCGGACCGATGGAGGCGCGGGACGCCGGGGCGCCGTGGTGCGCGTGGTGCGGGCGGGAGGAGACCGGCTGGCACTGTCCGGAGTGCGGTGGGTTCCGGCTGCGGGCGCAGATCGTGGGCGCGCGGCGGACCGCCGAGGAGCTGGGGCGGGCGTTTCCGGCCGTGCCCGTGCGGACCTCCGGGCGCGAGCATGTGCTGGACACGGTGCCGGGGACGCCCGCGCTCGTCGTGAGCACGCCCGGCGCCGAGCCCGTCGCCGAAGGTGGCTATGCGGCTGCCCTGCTGCTGGACGGGTGGGCCATGCTCGGGCGCCCCGACCTGCGGGCCGGGGAGGACGCGCTGCGGCGGTGGATGGCGGCTGCGGCACTCGTCCGGGGGCAGGGTGCGCGCGGGGAGGGGACGCCGGGCGGGACGGTCGTCGTGGTCGCCGAGCCCACCCTGCGGCCGGTGCAGGCGCTGGTGCGATGGGATCCCGTCGGGCACGCCGTGCGGGAGCTCTCGGAGCGTGCCGAGCTCGGGTTCCCGCCGGTGTCCAGGATGGCCTCCGTGGCCGGGACCGCGGAGGCCGTCGCGGGGTTCCTCGCCGCCGCGGAACTCCCGGGGGACGCGCAGGTGTTGGGGCCGGTGCCGTTGCCGGTCACGGCGGCGGGACGGCCACGTCGGGCGGGGGCGCCGCCGCCGGGGGAGCACTGGGAGCGTGCGTTGGTCCGGGTGCCACCGGGGAGCGGGTCCGCGCTGGCCGCCGCGCTGAAGGCGGCCCAGGCGGCGCGGATGGCTCGGGCGGGGCGGGGCGGGGAGGAGAGCGTGTGGGTGCGGATCGATCCGCCCGACATCGGGTGAGAAGGGGGTGGGCGTCGTCGGTCTGGACGCCTGCGGCGGCTGAGGCAGCGGGGTTCGCCCCCGCCGCCCTTACCCGTCCCATCCTCGGGGGCTCCGCCCCCGAACCCCCGGTCGCGCTGAAGGCGCTCGTCCTCAAACTCCCCCAGAGGGGGGACCCCCAGACGGGCTGAAAGTGGCTGGGCCTGGGGGTGTTGCATGACTCTGCCCTCCCGGGTGTGGTTCGGGAGGGCAGAGGGTGGGGGCGGGCGTCGGCTCGGGTCAGCCGTTGCGTGGGCCGGGGAAGGCCGAGGGCCTCGCCTCGTCGCGGAGGGTCGGGCTGCCCGCTGTCGGCTGGGTCGGCATCGAACGGGCCGCGGGGACCGTCGGCACCGCGGGCATGACGGTGCCGGCGCCGCTGACCGTCCCGACGCCGACCGTGCGGCCGGCCGAGGTCTCCGTGGCGCGCTCGGCGTCGGCCGCTGCCTGGGCGGCGGCGCGGCGGGCACCGTATCGGCGGTGGACGGCCTGCTTGGTGACCCCGAGCGCGGAACCCACCGCGTCCCACGAGAAGCCGAGCGAGCGGTCGAAGTCCACGGCGGCGGTGACCAGGGTCTCGACGCTGTCCCGCAGTTCCTGGGCGAGACGGACGGTCGGCGCGGGGGCACGTCCGTAGACGACGAAGCCCGTGGAGGGGCCGGAGCGTCGCGGGCGGTAGACGTTGCCCAACTGGGCGGTGAGCGTGCGCAGTGCGTCCACCTGCCGGCGGACCCGCTCGATGTCCCGCACCAGCAAGTGCAGGCTGGCCCGAGCCTGGGCGTCGTGGGTTGCGTGGTCGGCCATGAACAAGCCTCTCGAACCGGCGTTGAAAAGGAAGGGCCGCGCGGTGTGCGGCCCGTTGTGGTCAACTCTTTCTTGACCAACGCGATTTTGCGTGAGTGGTCACGGTGCGGGGGCGTAGGGGCATATGCGTACGCCCCCTGGAGTGCGGTCCTAGACTGGTGCGCTGCCCGCAGAATCCCGTCCGAGAGGCCCACGCCCACCCATGAGGCTTGTCTTCGCTGGTACCCCTGAGGTCGCCGTTCCCGCTCTGGATGCCCTGATCGGGTCGGGACGGCATGAAGTGGTCGCCGTCGTCACACGGCCCGACGCGCCTGCCGGGCGGGGACGCAGGCTGGTCGCCAGCCCCGTGGCCCAGCGGGCCGAGGAGGCCGGGATCGAGGTGCTGAAGCCTGTCAAACCCAGGGACGAGGAGTTCCTCGCGAGGCTGCGGGAGATCGGGCCCGACTGCTGTCCCGTGGTCGCGTACGGGGCCCTGCTGCCCCGCGTCGCCCTCGACATCCCCGCCCACGGCTGGGTCAACCTGCACTTCTCGCTGCTGCCCGCCTGGCGTGGCGCCGCGCCCGTGCAGCACTCCATCATGGGCGGCGACGAGATCACCGGCGCCTCCACCTTCCTCATCGAGGAGGGCCTCGACTCCGGGCCCGTCTACGGCACGGTGACCGAGACGATCCGGCCCACGGACACCAGCGGCGACCTGCTGACGCGGCTCGCCTTCGCCGGCTCCGGGCTGCTCGCCGCGACCATGGACGGCATCGAGGACGGGACCCTGAAGGCCGTACCGCAGCCCGCCGAGGGCATCACGCTCGCGCCGAAGATCACGGTCGAGGACGCGCACGTCGACTGGTCCGTGCCCGCCCTCCGGGCCGACCGGATCGTGCGCGGGTGCACTCCCGCGCCCGGCGCCTGGACCGTGTTCCGGGGCGAGCGGCTCAAGCTCATCCATGTCACGCCCGTGCCCGACCGCACCGATCTCGCGCCCGGCGTGCTCTCCGTGGGCAAGAACAACGTGTACGTCGGCACCGGGTCGTACGCCGTCGAGCTGCTCTGGGTGCAGGCTCAGGGGAAGAAGCCGATGCGTGCCGCCGACTGGGCACGCGGCGTGCGGATCGCCGACGGCGAGGTGCTCGGCGGCTGAGCCGTTCTCGCGGCCCGTTCCAGCGCGGCACCGCGAGATCCCGGCCCGCCCGACACGACGTACGCTGGAAACCGCACCCCTTTTCCCGTATCCGGAGCACCTTTTTCGTGAGCGAGCAGCCCCGTCGGCCACACAAGCCCGGCAAGCCCTACCGTCGGCCCCAGAAGGACCCCGTCCGTATCCTCGCCTTCGAGGCGCTGCGGGCCGTGGACGAGCGGGACGCGTACGCCAATCTGGTGTTGCCGCCGCTCCTGCGGGCGGCCCGGGCGAAGGGGGACTTCGACGGGCGGGACGCGGCTCTCGCGACCGAGCTGGTGTACGGGACGCTGCGTCGGCAGGGGACCTACGACGCCGTGATCGGCGAATGCGTCGACCGGCCGCTGCGCGAGGTCGATCCGCCGGTGCTCGATGTGCTGAGCCTCGGCGTGCACCAGCTGCTCGGGACGCGCATCCCCACGCACGCCGCCGTGTCCGCCTCGGTCGAGCTGGCCAGGGTCGTGCTCGGCGACGGGCGCGCCAAGTTCGTGAACGCCGTGCTCCGCAAGGTCGCCCAGCACGATCTCGACGCCTGGATCGAGCGGGTCGCGCCGCCCTACGACGACGATCCCGAGGATCACCTCGCCGTGGTGCACTCGCATCCCCGGTGGGTCGTTTCCGCGCTGTGGGATTCCCTCGGTGGCGGACGCGCCGGGATCGAGGAGCTGCTCGCCGCCGACAACGAGCGGCCCGAGGTCACCCTGGTCGCCCGGCCCGGGCGGTCCACCACCGAGGAACTGCTCCAGGAAGAGGCCGCGGTGCCGGGGCGCTGGTCGCCGTACGCCGTGCGGCTCGCCGAGGGCGGCGAACCCGGGGCCATCGACGCCGTACGGGACGGGCGTGCGGGCGTACAGGACGAGGGCAGCCAGCTCGTCGCACTCGCCCTGGCCAACGCCCCGCTCGACGGGCCCGACAAGGCCTGGCTCGACGGGTGTGCCGGGCCCGGCGGCAAGGCCGCGCTGCTCGCCGCCCTCGCCGCGGAGCGGGGTGCGCTGCTGCTCGCCTCCGAGAAGCTGCCGCACCGGGCCGGTCTGGTCGCGAAGGCACTGAACGGCAATCCGGGCCCCTACCAGGTCGTTGTGGGGGACGGAACCAGACCGCCGTGGCGGGCCGGCAGTTTCGACCGGGTGCTGATGGACGTGCCGTGCACCGGGCTCGGGGCGCTGCGCAGGCGCCCCGAGGCGCGCTGGCGGAGACGCCCCGAGGACCTGGAGGGCTTCGCGCCGCTCCAGCGAGCGCTGCTGGCCACCGCGCTGGAGTCGGTCCGTGTCGGCGGGATCGTCGGCTACGCCACCTGCTCGCCGCACCTCGCCGAGACCCGGGCCGTTGTCGACGACCTGATCAAGCAGCACCCGAACACCGAACTCGTCGACGCCCGGCCGCTGTTGGAGGGCGTGACCGACCTCGGCGACGGTCCTGACGTACAGCTGTGGCCGCATCTGCACGGGACCGACGCCATGTATCTGGCTCTCATCCGCCGGACCGGTTGACCTCCGGGGCGGACTCCCGGGACGTTGCCCCGCCGTCCTCCCTGGCCAGCCGGTGCGGCCACCACACCTTCGGGCCCACGTCCAGGAACAGGGCCGGGACCAGCACCGACCGGACGACGAACGTGTCCAGGACCACGCCCAGGGCCACCGCGAAGCCGATCTCCGCGAACGCCACCATGGGCAGCGTGCCCAGGGCCGCGAACGTGCCGGCCAGGACCAGGCCCGCCGAGGTGATGACCGCGCCGGTCGTCGACAGGCCAGTCACCACGCCCTTGCGGGTGCCCTGACGGGCCGCCTCCTCGCGGATCCGGGTGGTCAGGAAGATGTTGTAGTCGATGCCCAGCGCCACCAGGAACACGAAGACGAAGAGCGGGAAGTCCGTCGACTCGCCCGCATAGTCGAACAGGTGGCGGAAGGCGAGGGCGCTGATACCCAGGGCCGCCGCGAAGGACAGCACCACCGTGCCGATCAGCAGCAGCGGGGCGATCAGGGCCCGGAGCAGGGCGCAGAGGATCAGCAGAACCACCGCCAGGACCAGCGGGATGATCAGCATGTTGTCGTGCGTCGTCGCCTTGTCCATGTCCAGGATGGCGGCCGTACCGCCGCCCACCTGGGCGTCGGCGTCCGGCACCGCGTGCACGGCGTCCCGGACCCGCTCCACGGTCTGTTTCGCGGCCTCGCTGTCCGCCGGGGCGCTCATCGTGGCCTCGAACAGCACCTTGCCCTCGTGGGAGGACTTCGTGCCCGGCGGCAGACCGAGGGATGTCGGCACCACGCCACGCGTCTCCGCGACCGCCCGGCCGACCTCCTGGGCCTGTGCCTGGTTGCTGATGACGACGAGAGGGTCACCGCTGCCCGCCGGGAAGTAGCGCGCGGACACCTCCTGGCCGACGATCGAGTCCGGCTTGTCGGTGAACGCGTCGGCGTTGCTCAGCCCCTCGGCGCGCAGCTGCATCAGGCCGAACGAGCATGCGATCAGAGCCGCCGCCGTGATGCCCCAGATCATGCGCGGGCGGATCGCGATGCCTCGGCCCGTCCGGGCCCACAGGCCGCGCTCGGTCGGGTCGGGCGAGTCGTTGTGCGGGATCACCGGCCAGAAGATCCAGCGGCCGCAGATCACCAGCAGGGCGGGGAACAGGGTGATCATGGCCAGCAGGGCCACCGCCACACCGATCGCGGCCACCGGGCCCAGGCCGCTGGTCGAGTTCATCTCGGCGGCCACCAGCACCAGCATGCCGAGCACGACCGTCGCGCCCGACGCGATGACGGCGGGGCCCGCGCGGTGCAGGGCCAGGGACATCGCCTCGTGGCGGTCCTCGTGGCGGCGCAGCTCCTCCCGGTAGCGGGCGACCAGGAGCAGGGCGTAGTCCGTCCCCGCGCCGAACACCAGCACGGTGAGGATGCCGGCGCTCTGTCCGTTCACCGTCAGACCCGCGTGTTCGGCGAGGAAGTAGATCAGTGCCTGCGCGGTGAACAGGGCAGCGACCACGCCCAGCAGGGGCACAAGGATCAGGGTGGGGCTGCGATAGGTGAGCAGCAGCATCACGATGACGACGCCCATCGCCGAGAGCAGCAGCGTCGAGTCGATGCCCTCGAAGGCCTCCGAGAAGTCCGCCGACGTACCGCCAGGACCCGTGATGTGCACGGCCAGCCCGGCCGCACCGGTACCGGCGGCGGCCCGGATGGAGTCGACGGCGGGCGCGATCCGCTCCCAGCCCTTCTCGTCCATCGTGATGGGTACGAAGATCTGCGCGGCCCGTGGATCGGAGGCCCGGTCGTACACCGGGCCCCGGGTCTCGGAGCCCCGGATGCCGTGGTCGCTCAGCTGCTCGATCCGCGCGGCGCCCGCGGTGATCCGGGCCCGGTCCGCCGCCGTGAGGCCGCTCCCGCGCGCGTAGACGACGATCGCGGGGATCTGCTCGGGCCTGAAGTCCTCGGAGAGATGGAGGACCTGGGTGGACTCGGCGGACCCCGGCAGCCAGGAGGCGGCGTCGTTGTCCTGGGCGTCCGTGAGCTTCTGGGCGAAGGGCGCGACAAACACGAGCAGCACCAGCCACAGAGCCAACACCACCCACTTGGAGCGCCGCCCACAGACGAGATGAGCAATCCCACGGTTCCCGTTCACACCAACCTCCGCTGATCCCGCCCAGGGGCGCGGGGAACTGCGCGAGCAACCACGACGGACCCGCAGACCGCGCACCACCCTTGCCAGAACGGACCCGCACGCGCAACCCCCGGAGGGCATGGCAGGCTTGGGGCATGGCCGCGCAGATCAACCCCAGTATCCTGTCCGCAGACTTCGCCCGACTCGCCGAGGAGGCGAAGGCGGTCGAAGGGGCCGACTGGCTTCATGTCGATGTGATGGACAACCATTTCGTACCGAACCTCACGCTGGGTGTGCCGGTCGTAGAGTCCCTGGCCCGGGCGACGGACACCCCGCTGGACTGTCACCTGATGATCGAGGACCCCGATCGATGGGCTCCGCAGTACGTGGAAGCGGGTGCCGGTTCCGTCACCTTCCATGTGGAGGCAGCCGCCGCTCCGGTGCGGCTCGCCCGTGAGATCCGGGCGAAGGGCGCCCGGGCCTCCATGGCCCTCAAGCCCGCGACCCCGATCGAGCCGTACGAGGACCTGCTGCCCGAACTCGACATGCTGCTGATCATGACGGTCGAGCCGGGCTTCGGCGGCCAGGCGTTTCTCGACATCATGCTCCCCAAGATTCGCCGCACCCGCGAGTTGATCAGCAAGCACGGCCTCGAACTGTGGCTCCAGGTCGACGGAGGCGTCGCCGCCTCCACCATCGAGCGCTGTGCCGAGGCCGGCGCCGATGTCTTCGTCGCCGGATCGGCGGTCTACGGCGCCGCGGACCCGGCCGAGGCGGTACGTGCACTGCGCACCCAGGCGCAGACGGCGACCGCCGGTGCGTCCTGGGCGTGCGGCCACTGAGCCAAGGGAACGTGAACGACGTACTTCTGGGCAGATCAAGTACTCGGGATCTGACAGGATGAACGGCGAATCCAGAATGTGAACAGCAGCGATGTAAAAGCAGTGAGGAGATCGCCGTGTCGGGTATGTCGGCTGGCCGGTCAGCCATGCGGATGGGACCCGCTGAGCTGGTGCAGGCGGCGGCCATGGCCCGCCGCTTCTACCTGGAGGGCAAGTCCAAGATCCAGATCGCCGAGGAGTTCGGCGTCAGCCGCTTCAAGGTGGCCAGGGTCCTGGAGACCGCTCTCGAACGGGATCTGGTGCGGATCGAGATCCGTGTCCCGGCCGAACTGGACGCCGAGCGCTCGGACGCGCTGCGTGCCCGGTACGGCCTCAGGCACGCGGTCGTGGTCGAGTCCCCGGCCGAGGCCGCCGAGGAGTCACCCGATCCCGAGAACCTCGGTGAAGTGGCCGCCGACCTGCTCGGCGAGCTGGTCAACGAAGGCGATGTGCTGGGTCTCGCGTGGGGCCGGTCCACCATCCACATGGCGGCTGCCCTCGACCGGCTGCCGCCCTGCACGGTGGTCCAGTTGACGGGGGTGTACGACGCCGGAACCGCCGAGCGCGGTTCGGTCGAGGCGGTTCGCCGCGCCGCCCAGGTGTCGGGCGGGGACGCCCACCCCATCTACGCCCCGATGCTGCTGCCCGACGCGGCCACCGCCGCCGCGCTGCGCAACCAGACCGGGATCGCGCGGGCCTTCGAGTACTTCGACAAGGTGACCGTCGCCTGCGTCTCCATCGGCTCCTGGGAGGCCGGTATCTCGACGGTGCACGACATGCTCAGCGACGAGGAACGCGGCCACTACGCGTCCCTGGGTGTCGCCGCCGAGATGTCCGCGCACCTCTTCGACAGCGAAGGGCGCCGGGTCGGACGTGACCTCGGTGAGCGGTGCATCACCGTCAAGACGGACCAGCTCCGCCGGGTCCCCGAGGTCGTCGCGATCGCGGGCGGGCAGCGCAAGGCCGCGGCGATCGACGCGGTGCTGCGGTCCGGGCTGGTCACCAGCCTGGTCACGGACACCTCGGCCGCGGACTACCTGATGACGGCGGGCCCGACGCCGAAGCCGGCACTCAACAGGGCGGACCCGGACGGGATCTGACGGGTTGTGAAGTCGCGGGCGGTGCCCGGGTTCCCTTTCGGGGCCCGGGCACCGCTCTGTTCGATCGCCGCGTACAGGGGGATGGGGTCATCGGTCGTGCTCGTCGCCCTCCGGGTCCAGGCGCGGCAGGATCCGGTCGAGCCGGCGGGGTGTCCACCAGGCGCGGGCACCCAGCAGCGTCATGACCGCCGGCACCAGCAGCAGCCGTACGACCGTCGCGTCGATGAGCACGCTGACGGCGAGTCCCAGGCCGAGCATCTTCACCACCACGTTGTCGCTCACGACGAACGCGGCGAAGACGCTGACCATGATCAGGGCCGCGCAGGTGATCACCCGGGCGGTGATCTCCAGGGCATGGGCCACGGACGCCCGTGCGTCGCCGGTGCGCAGCCAGGCCTCGTGGACACGGGAGAGCAGGAAGATCTCGTAGTCCATGCTGAGCCCGAAGATGATCGCGAACATCATCATCGGTACGTAGCTCTCGATGGGCACCTTGCCCGTCACACCCAGTGCGGGCCCGCCCCAGCCCCACTGGAAGACGGCCACGACGACGCCGTACGAGGCCGCGATCGACAGGACGTTGAGCACGGCGGCCTTCAGCGCCACCAGCAGGCCTCGGAAGACGGCCAGGATGATCAGGAAGGCGAGGGCGACGACCACGCCGATGATCAGCGGGAGGCGGCTCGCGACGATGTCCCGGAAGTCGACCTGGGCGGCGGTCGTGCCGGTCACATAGCCGTGCGCGGCCGTTCCGGAGACTGCTTCGGGCAGGGTGTCGTCGACCAGGCGGTTCGTCAGGTCGGTGGTCGTTTCGCTCTGCGGAGCCGCCTTGGAGTAGACCGTGCCGATCAGGACGTCGCCGTCCTTCGTCGCGGTGAGCGGGGTGGCGGTCGCGGCGCCCGATACGTCCGTCAGCGCCTTGGACGCCTTCGAGGCGAGGGCGGAGCGCTGGTCGGAGGGCACCTTGGTCTGGTCGATGACGACGGTCAGCGGGCCGTTGGAGCCGGGTCCGAAGGACTGCGCCATGATGTCGTACGCCCGCCGGTCCGTGAACGACTTCGGATCGGCGCCGTCCCCGATGTGGCCGAGCTGGATGGACGCCACCGGGATCGCCAGCACCAGAACCACCAGGACCCCGCCGGCCAGGAACCACCAGGGGCGCCGCTCGACGCGCTGTGCGTAGCGGTGCCAGGCGCCGTGTCCCTCGGCATCGTCGGAGCCGGCCTCGGCGACCGGGCGGCGTACCCGGTAGCGGTCGATACGGTGGCCGATGAGCCCCAGCAGGGCAGGGACCAGCGTGAGAGCGCCCACGACCGCGGAGACCACCGTCACGGCGGCGGCCACCCCCAGTTTGCCGATGAAGGCGACCCCGGAGACGGACAGCCCCGCCAGCGCGACGATCACCGTGCACCCGGAGACCAGGACGGCCCTTCCGCTGGTGGCGGTGGCCCGGCCTGCCGCCCGTACCGGATCGTCGCCGTTCATCAGGTTCTGCCGGTGCCGGGTGATCAGGAACAGCGCGTAGTCGATGCCCACGCCGAGGCCGATCATGGTGGCCAGTGTGGGGGAGACCGTGGCGAAGGTGAACGCCGCCGCGAGCAGCCCGAGGGAGGCCAGTCCGCCGATCACGCTGATCAGCGCGGTCAGCAGGGGGATGCCGGCGGCGAGGACGCTGCCGAAGCCGACCAGCAGGACGACGATCGCCACCGCGAACCCGATCAGCTCGCTGACCCGGTCGTCGGCGGCGGGCCGGGCCAGCTCGCCCAGTGGTCCCCCGTACTCGACCTGCACACCGGCCGTCCGCAGCGGCTTCACGGAGTCGTCGACGCCGTCGAGATAGTCGTCGTCGAGGGTGGACGGCTGGACGTCGAACCGAACGGTGATGTAGCCGGTCTTCGCGTCGCCGGCGAGCGGGCCGACGGTCTGCTTGCCGGCGGGCTGGGATCCCGGCGGTGGCAGCGGGTTCTGGACGGACAGGACATGCGGGAGTTTCTGCAGGTCGGCGACGGTCTGGGACATCTGCGTGGACATGGAGGTGAGGGGCTTGGCCGAGTCCCGCAGCACGATCTGGCTGCCGTAGCCGCCGGCCGCCGGATCGTGTTTCTTCAGTACGTCGAGGCCCTGCTGCGACTGGACGCCGGGCAGGGAGAAGTTGTCGGAGTAGTCACCGCCGAAGGAACGGTTGAGTACCTGGAGCGCGGCGAGCGCGATCAGCCAGGCCACGATGACGATCACGAAGTGCCGGGCACACCACTCGCCCAGCCGGCGCAGTCTCCCACGCGAGTCCTTGCGTTCCCCCGATGCAGGTGCTGGTGTTGCTGTCGACGATGACATGCGCGGCTCCCACCGGAGACTGCCGGTCATCTTCATTGAACGACCAGCCGATCGACGTGTCCTGTTGGCAGGCTGTCGTCCAGGTTCTCGTGCAGGTTCTCGTGCAGGTTTTCGCCCGGTTTCCCGCCCGGGTCCTCGTTGTCATGGGTCGGGCGGTGGGATCTACTACAGCGATGATCACTTCGACCCTTCGCGACTCCTCACGGTGGTGCTGAGATGACCGACCACCCGCTCGCTCCGGTGTTCGCCGGCCGCGCGCCCGCCGGTGTCCTGTCCTGGCCCGCCGCGCTGCCGTACGAGCGCGCGCTCGAAGCCGCCCGCGAGGCGGGCTGGGAGAGCGCCGACCTCGACCTCGCCGATGTGTCGGACAAGGCCGGGCTGATGACGGCCTGTGCCACCGCGATGCGCTTCCCGGACCACTTCGGCTCGAACTGGGACGCCCTGGCGGACTGTCTCGGCGATCTGCAGTGGTGGCCCGCGAGCCGAGGCAGGCTCCTGCTCGTCCGCAACTGGCAGGCGTACGCGGCGGCCCGGCCCGAGGAGTGGAACACGCTCCAGGAGATCTTCGCCGACGCCGCCGCGAGCTGGCGGGAGACGGAGACGGGGCTGGCGGTGGTGATGGTGCTCGCCTGAAGCCTGTGCCGTCGTGTGCCGTCGTACGGCGTCGAGGCGGTGGCGGTCCGTCGGAGGATGCCACGAGTCGTCCCGCGATCCGTCTGGACGATCCGACCAGGCGATTTCAGGTCAGCGGCATGGGACAATGAGGTACGTGCTCTTCCCCCTGGCTGTCCTGTCCGGGGGCCACCTCTGATCGACCGGGATGTGCAGCACGTGCGTTTCCTCAACGACATCCAGCCTCCGTACGACCTGACGTACGACGACGTCTTCATGGTCCCGAGCCGTTCCGCCGTGGGCTCCCGGCAGGCCGTGGACCTCAGCTCCCCGGACGGTACGGGCACCACGATCCCGTTGGTCGTCGCCAACATGACGGCCATCGCGGGCCGCCGGATGGCCGAGACGGTCGCGCGGCGCGGCGGGCTCGTCGTCATCCCGCAGGACATCCCGATCGAGGTCGTCACCGACGTCGTCACCTGGGTGAAGAGCCGCCACCTCGTGCTCGACACACCGATCATGCTCGCCCCTCACCAGACCGTCGCCGACGCCCTCGCCCTGCTGCCCAAGCGGGCGCACAACGCGGGTGTGGTCGTCGACGCCGAGCAGCGGCCGGTCGGTGTGGTCACCGACGCCGACCTGACCGGTGTGGACCGTTTCACCCAGCTCTCCGAGGTCATGTCGAAGGACCTGCTGCTCCTCGACGCCGACATCGACCCGCGCGAGGCCTTCAACCGCCTGGACGGCGCCAACCGCCGGTACGCGCCCGCCGTCGACGCCGAGGGCAGGCTCGCGGGCATCCTCACCCGCAAGGGCGCCCTGCGTGCGACCCTCTACACACCGGCCACGGATGTGAACGGGAAGCTGCGTATCGCCGCCGCCGTCGGCATCAACGGCGATGTGGCCGGAAAGGCGCAGCAACTGCTCGACGCGGGCGTCGACACGCTCGTCATCGACACCGCGCACGGTCACCAGGAGTCGATGCTCAGCGCGATCAAGCTGGTCCGCGACCTCGACCCGCGCGTCCCGATCGCCGCGGGCAACATCGTCGCCGCCGAGGGCGTCAAGGACCTCATCGAGGCGGGCGCCGACATCATCAAGGTCGGCGTCGGACCGGGCGCCATGTGCACCACCCGCATGATGACGGGCGTGGGCCGGCCGCAGTTCTCGGCGGTCATGGAGTGCGCGGCCGAGGCGAAGAAGTACGGCAAGCACGTGTGGGCGGACGGCGGGGTGCGCCATCCCCGCGACGTGGCGATGGCGCTGGCCGCCGGTGCGTCCAACGTGATGGTCGGCTCCTGGTTCGCGGGGACGTACGAGTCCCCGGGCGACCTTCAGCAGGACGCCGCCGGGCACCTCTACAAGGAGTCGTTCGGCATGGCTTCGGCGCGTGCGGTGCGCAACCGTACGTCGGAGGAGTCGGCGTACGACCGGGCCCGCAAGGCGCTGTTCGAGGAGGGCATCTCCACGTCCCGGATGTTCCTCGACCCGGCCCGTCCGGGCGTGGAGGACCTGATCGACTCGATCATCGCGGGAGTCCGCTCCTCCTGTACCTACGCCGGAGCCAACTCCCTCGCGGAGTTCGCCCAGAAGGCCATCGTCGGAGTCCAGAGCGCCGCCGGGTACGCGGAGGGCAAGCCGCTCCACGCCAGCTGGAGCTGAGCCGACGGTGCTGAACGATCTCGACGAACGTATCGTGCACGCCCTCGCCGAGGACGCGCGTCGCTCCTACGCGGACATCGGGCAGTTGGTCGGGCTGTCCGCGCCGGCCGTGAAGCGGCGGGTGGACCGGTTGCGGGAGAGCGGGGCGATCACCGGGTTCACCGTGCGGGTGGATCCGGCGGCGCTGGGGTGGGAGACGGAGGGGTTCGTCGAGATCTACTGCCGGCGGAACACCTCGCCGGAGACGATCCAGCGGGGGCTGGAGCGGTATCAGGAGGTGGTGGCCGCGTCCACGGTGACGGGGGAGGCGGATGCGGTGGTGCAGGTCTTCGCCTCTGACATGCGGCACTTCGAGCGGGTCCTTGAGCGGATCGCCGGGGAGCCGTTCGTCGAGCGGACCAAGTCCGTGCTGGTGCTGTCGCCGTTGCTGCGGAGGTTTTCTGCCGGGTCGCCTACGTAGGTGGTTCTTGCGGGTTCGTTGGCGGGTGCGGGTTCGTTGTGGCTTGTCGCGCCCACGCGGCGGAGCCGCAAATGTCATAGCCCCGCGCCCCTTGGCGGCAGTGCCCAAAGCCCTGTTTGCAAGTCACCGCCTATTCGGCTGTCTTTCTCGCGAGGGCGTTGCTCGCTATCGAGTTGTGGACGCTGAAGCTCACCGCGTCGCCCCGGTAGCGGTCGTCGGACCATTCGACCGGGCGGCCCTCCCTCGTCGTCGTGACGCGGCGGACGCGCAGGAGAGGGCTGGTGCGGCGGATGTCGAGGAGTTCGGCGTCCTGGGCGCCGGCCGCCACGGCGTCGATGACGTGTTCGCCGTATGCGAAGACCAGGCCCGTGTCCTCGAAGAGGCGCTGGGTGACCGAGGGACAGTCCGGTTCGATGGGTTCCACGGACGGGGCGATCCAGTCGGCGTAGACCGTGCGCTCCAGGAGGACCGGTTCGCCGTCCAGGCCGCGCACGCGCAGGACGTGCAACACCTTGGTCTTCTCGCGGAGTTGGAGGCGGATCGCGTCCTCCGTCGTCGCCCGGCGGTACTCCTGGTGCACCACCTGGCCCGTCGCCTCGCGGCCCATGGCGCGGGCCCACTGGGCGAAGCTGCGCAGTTCCTCGAAGGTCTGGCTGCGGCGGCTGGCCAGGACCACCCGGCGGGCGCCCTGGCGGGAGCCGATCAGGCCCTCGGCCGTCAGGGCCGCCACCGCCTGGCGGACCGTACCGCGGGCCACGCCGTAGTGGGCGGCGAGTTCGGTTTCCGGAGGCAGACGGCTGCCGACCGTGTACTGCTCGCGGTCGATCGCCCGGCGCAGCTCGTCGGCGATCTCCTCGTGTCGCGCCGTCATGCTTCCCCTCTGGGTTTGTCGCTGTGCACAGCGTGACCAGCCTAATCGACATCTGCGACCGGTCCAGGCGCGCCGGAAATGTGCAGGGAATCAGTGGTCAGTGTTTCGCCAGTGTTTACGGGCGTGATACCAGCGGAAGTCCTACTGAAGCCAACTTGTTCAGACAAGTTCTCCGCACTACCTCAACCCTCGTGCGCACCCCTGGAGAGACCGTGATCGTGACCCTGCCGAGAACAGCCGTCCGCGGCGGCGCCCTCGCCGTCGTCGCCGCGCTCGCCCTGAGCGCCTGCGGCGCGGCCCCCGACGACACGTCGACCACCGCGAACGGCAGGAGCGCGGCCACCGCGACCTCCGCCGCCGACTTCGGCGGCCTGGCCAAGCTGGTCACCGCCGCCAAGAAGGAGGGCACGCTCCACGCCATCGCGCTGCCGCGCGACTGGGCCAACTACGGCGCCCTGATCGACGGTTTCCAGAAGAAGTACGGCATCAAGATCGAGGTCGAGAACCCCGACGGGGCGAGTCAGGACGAGATCAACGCCGTCACCTCCCGCAAGGGGCAGGACCGGGCACCGGACGTCCTCGACCTGGGCAGTTCGTTCGCGCTGAGCGCCGCTCAGCAGGGGCTGCTCGCGCCCTACAAGGTCGCCTCCTTCGCCGACATCCCCGAGGGGCAGAAGGACCCGGAGGGGCGCTGGTTCAACGACTACGGCGGCTACATCTCCATCGGGTGCGACGCCAAGCGCGTGAAGACCTGTCCCACCTCCTTCGCCGATCTGCTGAAGCCCCAGTACAAGGGGCAGGTCGCCCTCAACGGCAACCCCACCAAGTCCGGCTCGGCCTTCGCCGGCGTCTGGGCGGCCTCGCTCGCCAGTGGCGGATCCTTCGACGACATCCAGCCCGGCCTCGACTTCTTCGCCAAGCTGAAGAAGAACGGCAACTACACGCCCGTCGAGTCGACCCCGGCCACCGTCGAGAAGGGCGAGACGCCCATCAGCATCGACTGGGACTACCTCAACGCCGGTTACGCCGACGAGTTCAAGTCCAAGGGCGTCGACTGGACGGTGTCCGTGCCCGGCGACGGCGAGTTCTCCCAGTTCTACTCCCAGGCCATCAACAAGGACGCCCCGCACCCGGCCGCCGCCCGGCTGTGGCAGGAGTACCTCTACAGCGCCGAGGGGCAGAACCTCTGGCTCAAGGGGTACGCCCGGCCGGCCCTGATGACCGCCATGGAGAAGGCCGGCACCCTCGACAAGGCAGCCGCAGCCAAGCTGCCCAAGGTCTCCGGCACGCCGTCCTTCCCGACCGAGGCCCAGCAGAGCAAGGCCAAGACCGTGCTGGCCCAGGGCTGGGGCAAGGCCGTCTCCGGATGACCGCCACCCTCACCCGGGTCGACGTGGCGCCCGCCGCTTCAGTGAAGCGGCGGCGCCGCGCCCCCGGCTGGCTCGCCGTACTGCCGCTGCTCGCCTTCGTGGCGGTCGCCTTCGGGGTGCCCGCCCTGGCCATGCTGAACGGCGCCTTCACCGTCAAGAACCAGGCCACCGGCGCCAGTTCGTACACCACAGCCAATCTGACCGACTCCCTCCAGGGCGCGTATCTCACCGCCCTGCTCGGCAGCGTCAAGCTGTCGGCGGTGTCGGCGCTCATCGCGACCGTCCTCGGACTGCTGCTCGCCCAGGCCGTGGTGTCCTCGCGGTTCCGGGCGTTGCGCGAGGCCGTGCTCACCGCCTCCGGGGTCCTCGCCAACTTCGGCGGAGTGCCGCTGGCCTTCGCCTTCGTCGCCACCCTCGGCAACTCCGGTGTGCTGACCCGGCACTTGGGGCTGACGGACAAGGGCTGGAGCCTCTACAGCTTCTGGGGACTGGTGATCGTCTACCTCTACTTCCTGATCCCGCTGATGGTCCTCACGATCACGCCCGCGCTCGACGGCCTGCGGTCCCAGTGGCGCGAGGCCGCGCGGAACAACGGGGCCACCAACGTCCAGTACTGGCAGCACGTCGCCCTGCCCGTGCTGCTGCCCTCACTGCTCGGCGGGTTCGTGCTCCTCTTCGGCAGCGCCTTCGCCGCGTACGCCACCGCCGCGGCCATGGTGGGCAGTTCGGTCCCGCTGGTTACTCTCCAGATCGCCGACGCCATCTCCGGCAACGTGCTGGTCGGCCAGGAGAACGTGGCGCTCGCCCTCAGCCTCGACATGGTCCTTGTCGCGGGCCTGGTCATGGCCGTGTACCTGCCCCTGCAACGGAGGAGCGCGCGATGGCTCGCCTGAACCTGTGGCGCGGGGTCGTCCTGATCGGCGCCGCGGTCTACTTCATCGTCCCGCTCGCCGCCTCCGTGATCTTCACGGTCGACGTACCGGGCGAGGGCGTCACCTTCGACGCGTACGGCCAGATCGTCGGCGCCGACGGCTTCCTGCCCGGTCTGGTGCTCTCCCTCGAACTGGCCGCCGCCACCATCGCCGTGGTCCTGCTGCTGATGGTGCCCGCGATGGTCGCCCTGCGGCTCGGCGCACCCCGGCTGCGTCCGGTCGTCGAGGTGATCTGCTCGCTGCCGCTGGTGGTCCCGCCGATCGCGTTCGTCGCCGGGATCTCGACGGTCCTCAAGTGGGGTCCCGAACACCTCTCCCGTACGCCCCTGTTCCAGACCTTCGTCGCCATCCAGAACCCCGACTTCCCCGTCGTCCTCGTCCTCGCGTACGTCGTGATGGCGCTGCCCTTCGTCCATCGGGCACTGGACGCCGGGCTGCGCGCGATCGACGTCCGCACGCTGGTCGAGGCCGCCCGCAGCTGCGGTGCGAGCCCGGCGCAGGCGCTGGTGACGGCCGTGCTGCCCAATCTGCGCGGGGCGCTGCTCAACGCATCCTTCCTCACGCTGGCCCTGGTACTGGGCGAGTTCACGGTGGCCCAGTTGCTCGGCTTCCAGCCGTTCGCCGTGTGGATCTACAGCGTCGGTGGCTCGCAGGCCCAGCTGTCCGTCGCCGTCTCCGTGCTCAGCCTGCTCGTCACCTGGGCCCTCCTCCTCGCGCTCGCCGGGCTCGGCGGGCGTTCCCGAACCGTCGCCGCCAAGGGATGATCCACATGACGCTCGACAAGGCAGCCACTGTCGAATTCCGGGGCCTGCGCCGGGAGTTCGGCCCGACCGTCGCCCTCGACGGACTCGACCTCGCCGTGCGGCCGGGGGAGCTGCTCGCGCTGCTCGGTCCCTCCGGCTGCGGCAAGACCACAGCGCTGCGCATGCTCGCCGGGTTCGAACACCCCGACGCCGGTGAGGTGTTGGTGGACGGTGAGGATGTCACCCAGGTCCCGGCCCACCGTCGGGACGCCGGCATGGTCTTCCAGTCGTACAGCCTCTTCCCGCACCTCAGTGCCCTCGACAACGTGGCCTTCGGGCTGCGGATGCGCAAGGTGCGTACGTCCGAACGGCGCGCCCGAGCCGCCGAGTTGCTCGACCTCGTGGGCCTCGCCGACAAGGGCGAGCAGTTTCCGCACCAGCTCTCCGGCGGCCAGCAGCAGCGCGTCGCACTGGCCCGCGCACTCGCCCTGCGTCCGCGTGTACTGCTCCTCGACGAGCCGCTGTCGGCGCTCGACGCCAAGGTGCGGCTGAACCTGCGCGAGGAGATCCGGCGGCTGCAACAGGAACTCGGCATCACCACCCTGTTCGTGACGCACGATCAGGAGGAGGCTCTGTCCATGGCCGACCGGGTCGCCGTGATGCACTCCGGGCGACTCGAACAGTGCGCCGCCCCCGCCGAGTTGTACGGCCGGCCCGCCACCGCCTTCGTCGCCGAGTTCGTCGGCACGATGAGCCGGATTCCGGGGCGGCTGGACGCAGGCTCGGTCGAGGTGCTCGGGCAGCGGCTCCCGGTCGACGGTGAGGCGCCGGCCACCGCCGAGGTCGACGTACTGGTCCGGCCCGAGGCGGTGCGGGTCGGCGCCGACGCGGGGGGTGACGCGCGGGTGGTGGCCACGGCCTTCCTCGGCGCGGTCACCCGGATCACCGTAAGGCTCGTGGACGGCACGGAGGTGAAGGCCGACCTGCCCGCGCACGAGGCCGTCACGCTGGGCGCGGGAACGGCGGTACACGTGTCGTTGCCGGAGCGGCCGGTGCTGGTGGCAGAGCGCGCCAACCGCCCGTAGTGAACAAGAATTTGCGAGAGAGAGAAACGTGACCCCCCACATCCCCCGTACCTCCGACACCTCCGGCCTGCCACAACTCCAGCTCCAGGCAGCCCTGTTCGACATGGACGGCACGCTCGTCGACACCGAGCGGCTGTGGTGGGAGGCGGTGGAACAGGTCGCCGGGAGACCGCTGACCGAGGCGGACCAGCCCGATGTGCTCGGTCGGCCGGTCGAGCACACCGCCGACTGGCTGGCCGCCGCCACGGGGGCGGAGCCCGGCCGCCTCGCCGCCGAACTGCACCGCGAGTTCGCGGTGCGCGTCCGCACCGGCATCGTGCCCCGCCCCGGCGCCCTCGACCTGCTCGACGCGCTCGCCGAGGCCGGCATACCCACCGCCCTGGTCACCGCCTCCCCCAGGGCTGTCGCCGACACCGTACTCAAAGCGCTCGGCGCCTCCCGTTTCGCGGTCTCCGTCACCGCCGACGACACCGAACACACCAAGCCCGCCCCCGATCCGTACCTCGCCGCCTGCCACGCCCTGGGCGTCGACCCGGCCGCCTGCGTGGCCGTCGAGGACACCGAGACCGGCGTCACCTCGGCCGAGGCGGCCGGCTGCGCGGTGCTCGCCGTTCCCTCACTCGCGCCGATCGAGGCGGCGCCCGGCCGGACGGTGCTGACCAGCCTGGCCGGGGTCACCGTGGCGCGGCTCGACGCCATGGTCACCCCCGAGCGACAGCTCCGGGTGATGAGCTGGAACCTGTGGCTGGGCGGTACGAAGATCGACGACCACCGTGCGAAGCAGCTCAAGGTCATCGCCGAGACGGGCGCCGACGTCGTCGGTCTTCAGGAGACCGCCGGCACCTCCGCCCGGGAACTGGCGGAGGCGCTCGGCTGGTACCACCACCAGGCGGGCCCGAACCTGGGTGTCATCAGCCGGTATCCGATCACCGCGCACCACGGTGACCCGGACGTCGGCTTCTACGGGGCGACCGGGGTACGCGTCCGGCTGGACGCGGGGCAGGAGGTCGACGTCTGGAGCGCCCACCTCGACTGCGCGCCGTACGGGCCTTACGAGGTCCACTTCAACGGGCTTCCGGCGGATGAGGTGATCGGCAAGGAGGCGGGGCGGCTGGAGCGGATGCGGGAGATCCTGCGGCGGACCGGAGCTGCGGCCGCGGACGCCGCCTCCACCCGGGTCGTGCCCGTCGTGCTCGTCGGGGACTTCAACACGCCGTCGCATCTGGACTGGCCCGGGGTGGAGTGGCCGGTGACGAAGGCGGCGCAGGAGGCGGGGCTGCGGGACTCGTACCGGGAGGTGCATCCGGACCCGGTCCGGGAGCCCGGTCACACCTGGTCGCCGATCCACGTCGAGCACGAGGACGGGAGTGGCCGGCCCGAGCCGCAGGACCGGATCGACTTCGTGCTGTACGGGGGGAGGGGGTTGAGGGTGCTGGATTCCCGGGTGGTGGTGAGCGGGGCGGTGCATGCGTGGCCCGAGGTGGCCGGCAATGTCTGGCCTTCGGACCACGCGGCGGTACTGACCACGTTCGGGCTCCGGTAGAGGTTTTTCCTCGCCCCCCGCCGCCCCTACCCGTCCCATCTCGTTACTGGGGGCTGCGCCCCCAGACCCCCCTTTCGCGCTGAAGGCGCTCGTCCTCAAACGCCGGACGGGCTGAAAGATCAAGCCCCGGCCGGCACCCCCAGCCCGTCCGGCGTTTGAGGACAAGGCCCGTTCAGGGCCGGAGCGGGGGTTCGGGGGCGCAGCCCCCGAGGATGGGACGGGTAGGGGCGGCGGGGGCGGAACAACGAATCGTCGCCTCGCCCCCGCTTCACGCAACGATTCGCCTGTCAGCGCGCAACAGCTGCTCCTTGTACCGCCGTGCCCACCCCCCGTACCGTCTATCTGGCCCTCAACCCCCCTTAAGCCCCTGCAAGGACCCCGCATGCGCACCGCCCTGCTCCAGAGCTCCGGCCGCCCCGGTTCCCTCGTCGAGAACCTCAAGGTGCTCGACGAGGCCGCGGGCCGGGCCGCCGCCGCGGGCGCCGCGCTGCTGGCCGCGCCGGAGATGTTCCTCACCGGGTACGCGATCGGCGACGGCATCGGCCACCTCGCCGAGCCCGCCGACGGGGACTCCGCCGACGCGGTCGCCGAGATCGCCGGCCGACACGGTCTCGCCATCGCCTACGGCTACCCCGAGCGGGCCGGCGACCAGGTCTTCAACTCCGCGCAGCTCGTCTCCGCCGACGGTGACCGGCTCGCCAACTACCGCAAGACCCACCTCTTCGGCTGCTTCGAACGCGACCACTTCACGCCGGGCGAGCAGTCCGTCGTACAGGCCGAACTCGACGGTCTCCGGATCGGCCTGATGATCTGTTACGACGTCGAGTTCCCGGAGAACGTCCGCGCCCACGCCCTCGCGGGCACCGACCTCCTCCTGGTCCCGACGGCGCAGATGCACCCCTTCCAGTTCGTCGCCGAGTCTGTCGTCCCGGTGCGGGCCTTCGAGAACCAGCTGTACGTCGCCTACGTCAACCGGGTAGGCCAGGAAGGGGAGTTCGAATTCGTCGGGCTCTCCACGCTCGCCGGTCCCGACGGAGTCGCCCGCACCCGGGCCGGCCGCGGCGAGGAACTCCTCCTCGCCGACGTCGACCCCGTTCTCCTCGCCGCCTCCCGCGAGGCGAACCCGTACCTCCAGGACCGGCGTCCCGGCCTGTACGGCTCCCTCGGCTGAGCCTCCCCCGTTTTTTCCGTACCCCCTTCACCTGCTTCACCCCGCAAGGAGTCCGTACCCCATGACGTCCACGGTGCCCACCGCCGTCCAGCACACCGACGCGCAGCAGCCGCCGATCACCATGTTCGGGCCGGACTTCCCCTACGCCTACGACGACTTCCTCGCCCATCCGGCCGGCCTGGGGCAGGTGCCCGCGACCGAGCACGGTACCGAGGTCGCCGTCATCGGCGGCGGGCTGTCGGGGATCATCGCCGCGTACGAGCTGATGAAGATGGGCCTCAAGCCCGTGGTGTACGAGGCCGATCGGATCGGCGGGCGGCTGCGGACCGTCGGGTTCGACGGCTGCGACCCCTCCCTCACCGCAGAGATGGGCGCGATGCGCTTCCCGCCCTCCTCGACCGCCCTCCAGCACTACATCGACCTGGTGGACCTGGAGACCAGGCCGTTCCCCAACCCCCTCGCGGAATGCACACCTTCGACGGTCGTCGACCTCAAGGGCGAGTCGCACTACGCCGAGACGGTCGGCGATCTGCCGCAGGTCTACCGTGATGTCGCCGAGGCCTGGAACACGTGCCTCGAAGAGGGCGCGGACTTCTCCGACATGAACCGGGCCCTGCGCGAGCGCGACATCCCGCGCATCCGCGAGATCTGGGCACGGCTCGTCGAGAAGCTCGACAACCAGACCTTCTACGGCTTCCTCTGCGACTCCGAGGCCTTCAAGTCGTTCCGGCACCGCGAGATATTCGGCCAGGTCGGCTTCGGGACGGGCGGCTGGGACACCGACTTCCCCAACTCGATCCTGGAGATCCTGCGGGTCGTCTACACCGAGGCCGACGACCACCACCGGGGCATCGTGGGCGGCAGCCAGCAACTGCCGCTGCGGCTCTGGGAACGCGAGCCCGGGAAGATCCTCCACTGGCCGTACGGGACCTCCCTCGCGTCCCTGCACGTGAACGGCGTACCGCGCCCGGCCGTGACCCGTCTCCACCGCACCGCCGGCAACCGGATCACCGTCACCGACGCGGGCGGCGACATCCGTACGTACCCGGCGGCCGTCTTCACCGCCCAGTCCTGGATGCTGCTCTCGAAGATCGCCTGCGACGACTCGCTCTTCCCGATCGACCACTGGACCGCCATCGAGCGCACCCACTACATGGAGTCCAGCAAGCTCTTCGTGCCCGTCGACCGGCCGTTCTGGCTCGACAAGGACGAGAGCACGGGCCGGGACGTCATGTCGATGACCCTCACCGACCGTATGACGCGCGGGACCTACCTCCTCGACGACGGTCCGGACAGGCCCGCTGTCATCTGCCTCTCGTACACGTGGTGCGACGACAGCCTCAAGTGGCTGCCGCTGTCCGCGAACGAGCGGATGGAGGTCATGCTGAAATCGCTCGGCGAGATCTATCCGAAGGTCGACATCCGGAAGCACGTCATCGGCAACCCGGTCACCGTCTCCTGGGAGAACGAGCCGTACTTCATGGGCGCGTTCAAGGCCAACCTGCCCGGTCACTACCGTTACCAGCGGCGCCTGTTCACGCACTTCATGCAGGACCGGCTGCCCGCCGACAAGCGGGGCATCTTCCTCGCCGGCGACGACATCTCCTGGACGGCGGGCTGGGCCGAGGGCGCCGTCCAGACCGCGCTGAACGCGGTCTGGGGCGTCATGCACCACTTCGGTGGGACCACTGACCCGACCAACCCGGGCCCCGGTGACGTGTACGACGAGATCGCGCCCGTCGAACTCCCCGAGGATTAGAGGCGGTCGGGGTCGGTCAGATCCCGGCCGCCCGAGCCGCCTCGTACAACTCGGCGGCCAGCTCCTTGAGTTCGCCGGCGTCCCTCGGGGCGTCGCCGAAGTCGAAGAAGAACTCGTCGAGGCCGATCTCGGCATGGGCGGCCAGGTCCGTCACGATCTGGTCGACGCTGCCCTGGAAGGGCCGGCGGTCGGCACCGTCGTACGCCTTCGCCGTGTAGGAGGGGTTCACCCGCACCGCCGTTTCGATCGGCCTCGTGCGGCCCTTCTCGGCGGCGAAGTCCTGCACCTGCCGCCACTGGGTGGCGAGTTGCTCGGCGCCCATGGCGATCGGGTTCCAGCCGTCGCCGCGTTCGACGAGGCGGGTCAGGGACTTCTTGCTGAAGGCGGGCAGGAATATCGGTATAGGCCGGGCGGGCTTGGGGCCGACGACGGACGATGCGATCTTCGTCAGGCTGCCCTCGTACTGGACCGGGTCCGGGCCCCAGACCGCCCGGCACACGTCGAGGATCTCGTCCAGGACCCGGCCGCGCTCGGCGAACGGGGCCACCCCCGCGGCGGCGTACTCGTCGAGGGACCAGCCGGTGCCCAGGCCCGCCACCACCCGGCCGCCGCTCGCCGCGTCCAACGTGCCGAGCGTGCGGGCCAGTTGGAAGGGGCCGTGCAGCGGGGCGACCAGCACGCTGGTGCCGAGGCGGGCGCGCTCGGTGGCCGCGGAGGCCAGCGTCAGCGTCACCAGCGGGTCGGCGAGACCGCGGTACGCGTCGGGCCAGGGGACGCCCTCCATGCCGTACAGGCCCTGGGTCGCCGGTTCCGGATACAGGGCGCGTTCGAACACCCACAAACTCTCGTAGCCGATCTGCTCGGCCGCGCGTGCCACGTCCGGCACGTCCCGTCCGATCTCGTACTGCCGTGACTGCGGAAGACCCAGACCCAGACGGACGGCCATACTCGTGCTCCTTCGCAAGAGATGCTCTGGCCATCGAACGTACAACGTTCATCTAGCTATGGCGGGGGCCGTGCGCGGGAGTTGGCCGGATCAGTCCGGCAGTGGCGTGAGGAGCATGCGGCTCGCGAAGCCGACCGCCGCGTCGAGGCGGTCGGTGAACTCCTCGGTGACATCGGGCAGCCGGCGCAGCGCCCACAGCGTGCGGGCCGCCGACCAGGTGGCGGCCCGGGCCCGCTCCATGCTCCACGCGCCGAGCAGGTGGGTGAGCGGATCGGCGATCTGGAGCAGGTCGGGGCCCGGCATCAGCTCTTCGCGGATGCGTTCCTCCAGCGAGACGAGTAGATCACCCACGCGCTCGAACTCGTCCTCCAGATCGGCCGGTTCGCAGTCGAGCGTACGACAGGCGTCCAGGACGGCGAGCGCCAGGTCGTGCCCGATGTGCGCATTGATGCCCGCGAGCGCGAACTGCAGCGGTCGTACGCCGGGATGGTGGCGGAACTGGAGCAACGGGCGCCAGCAGGCCGGCGCGTGGTCGTCCTCTGCCACCCGTAGATACCGCTCGGCGAACCGTACGTCCAAAGTGATCGCGGCCTCGGCGTCGGGGAACGCGCCGGCCTCCAGACGCCGGTCGAAGGCCTCCGTGACGGCGAGGTAGACGCGGTTGAAGACCGCCAGCCCGTCGCGCGGCGGCAGATGTGCCTCCAGCGCGCGCATACGGGAGAGGACGTGGTCGACAGAAGTGGTGAACTGTTCCAATTGCACCATGAGGGCAGGGTCCCAGTCCTAGGCTGGCGCACGTGCCGCCGGGCCGGACGCTTCCCCAGAACGGGGGAACGCGCCCGCCGCGGCAGAGGAAGAGGAGCTGTACGTGTCAGGCTTGCGCGCCCACCGCCTGGCCGCGCGCCGGGCCGAACGCAGGCGCGCCGCCCGGCGTTCCGTCATGGTCGCCGCCGCCTCGGTCGTGGTCGCCGTCGGCACCGCCACCGGGCTGCTCTCCGCGCTCGACACCGGCGGTGGCGGTGCCGACGAGGCCAGGCCCGAGGCGACCAGCTCACCCCTGCTCGCCCCGCTGCCGGCCGTGACGTCGGCCCCGCCCACACCGAGCGCCTCGAAGTCGCCCTCCCCGTCCGCCCGAACGACGAAGGCGAAGGAACCGAGCCGCACGCCCTCGCCCACGGCGCCGAAGCCCGGGCCCGAGGCGAAGCAGGCGCCCGCCCAGGCGTCCGCCCGCCTCTACCGCTACCCGGACTCCCAGGTCCTCGACTGGGTCGGCACCCACCGCGACGATCCGCGCCGCCCCGTCATCGAGGCGGAGATCGCCGACCGCCCGGCGGCGGTCTGGTTCGCCGACTTCTCGCCGTCGACGATCACCGCCCGGGTCCGCGCGGTCACCGCGGGCGCGGCGGTCGCCGGCCGGGTCCCGGTGCTTGTGCCGTACGCCGTTCCGGACCGCGACTGCGGCGGCGCCTCCCAGGGCGGCGCGCCCGGCCTCGACGCGTACGACGACTGGATCGACGCGTTCGCGGCGGGCCTCGGCTCCGACGAGGTCATCGTCGTCCTGGAGCCCGACTCGGTCGCCCTGTCCGACTGTCTCTCCACCGCTCAGCGCACCGCCCGCTTCGCCTCGCTGGCCCGCGCGGGCCGCGTCCTGAAGGCCGCCGACCCCAACGCCCGCGTCTACTACGACGCGGGCCACTCCGGCTGGAACGCCCCCGCCAAGCAGGCGACCCTGCTCCGTCAGGCGGGCGCCGCCTCGGCCGCCTCCTCCGACGGCGTCTTCAGCAACGTCTCCAACTTCCACCGCACGGACGACGAGATCTCCTACGACCGACAGGTCCTCGACGCCCTCGGCGGCCCCGCCGGCCTGGGTGCCGTGATCGACACCAGCCGCAACGGCAACGGCGCCCCGGCCGACGGCGAGTGGTGCGACCCGGCGGGCCGGAAACTCGGCCGGGCGCCGACCACCAACACCGGCGAGGCGCGGATCGACGCCTATCTGTGGGTCAAGCTGCCGGGGGAGTCGGACGGCTGCAAGGGCACCCCCGGCACGTTCACCGCGTCGTACGCCTACGACCTGGCGCGGTAAGCCGACCGGAGGGTGATTCTGAGCGTGCGCTTAGGATGAGGGTGCGCAGGTAACTGCATCCACCATTCATCCCGTACGTCCCAGGAGCCCCGTCGTGACCGCCGAAGCCTCCATAGCCCCCGCCGCGCAGTACGGCTCGTACGGGCGGCTGATGCCCGTCACCGTCCACTTCGACGACCTCGACTTCCTCGGCATGCTCCACAACGCCCGCTACCCGCTGCTGGTCGAGCGTGCCTGGAACGAGTTGTTGCACGGGTACGGCTTCACCTTCGACGGCGACTGGGCGGCGGCCGGCGACTTCTGCAACGTGGTCAGGGAGCTGCTCATCAGCTACGAGGCGCCGGTCGACCGGCCCGGTGCCTACGCCGTGCACCTCTGGATGGAACGCCTCGGCACCACCGGCCTCACCTACGGCTTCCGGCTCTGCTCGGCCGACGGTGAGGTGACGTACGCCCGGGGCACTCGGGTGCTGGTCCGGCTCGACGCCGGCACCCTGCGGCCCACGCCGTGGAGCGACCGGTTCAGGGCCTGCGGTCGGGAACTCCTGCGCTCGGCGGAGTGACCTTCAGGCGGTCCTTCTCGCCGGCGCGCAACACCCCCGCGAACCCGGCGAGCCCACCCGCCAGCACCGTGACCAGCCCGAACGACACCACCAGGCTCGTTGCCTGGGCCAGCGTACCGATCGCGCTCGGCGCGACCAGCCCCGAGGTGTACGTGATGGTGGCGACGCCCGCGATGGCCTGACTGGGGTTGGGGCCACTGCGGCCAGCCGCCGCGAAGCACAGCGGGACGACCACGGCGATGCCGAGGCCGAGCAGCGCGAAGCCGGTCATCGCCGTGACGGGATGTTCCGCGACCACGATCAGCACACCGCCGAGTACGGCGAGCACACCCCCCGCGCGGACCGTGCGCACCGCGCCGAAACGGTTCACGACCGAGTCGCCGACAAGCCGGGCCACCGCCATCGTCAGCATGAAGCCGGTCGTGGAGGCCGCCGCCAGCCCGTCCGAGGTGCCCAGCTCGTCCCGCAGGTACACCGCAGACCAGTCCAGGCTCGCGCCCTCCGCGAACACCGCGCAGAAGCCGACCGCGCCGATCAGCAGCGCGGACCTGGGCGGCAGCGCGAACCTCGGGGGCGGCTCCTCGTCCTCGGTGGGGCGCAGATCGAGCACCCAGCGGCAGGCACCCACGCCGACAACCGTGAGAGTCGCCGCCGCGAGTACGTGATGGAGGCGCGCGTCCGAGCCCAGGTGCGCGGCGAGGGTGCCGCCCGCCGCGCCGATCAGGGCGCCCGCGCTCCACATGCCGTGCAGGCCGGACATGATCGACCTGCCCAGCCGGTTCTCGATCTCGACGCCCAGCGCGTTCATCGCCACGTCCGCCATACCGGCCGTGGCGCCGTAGACGAACAGGGCGAGGCAGAGTGTGGGGAGATTCGGGGCCAGGGCGGGCAGGGCCAGCGACAGGGTCCAGAGGGAGATCAGACCGCGCAGCGCCGTACGGGCGCCGAAACGGTGGCTGACACGGCCCGCGAGCGGCATCGCGAGGGACGCGCCGAGCGCGGGGAACGCCAGCGCCAGCCCCAACTGCCCCGCGCTGACCGAGGCGTGGTCCTGGATCCACGGCACCCGGGTCGCGAACGAGCCGGTGACGGCGCCGTGCACGGCGAAGACGGCGGCCACGGCGTACCGGGCGCGCCTCACCTCGTGTCGTTCGTACAGCACCGCACTCATTCTGCGCCCCTCCCCGGGTCGGCTCTCTGTTCGGTCTTCCTCTGCGGCACAGCGGCTCGGCCGCGCGCTGGCGTAAACTATCAGGAACCCTGCCTGATAGATAGCGGGATACCGGCCGTCCGCAGCGGGAACGGCCCCGCCGATCTGGAAGGATCTCGGCATGCCCGCATCACCGAGCACCGCCCGGGCCATCAACGACCGGCTCGCCCTGCGTCTGCTCCAGCAGGAGGGCCCGTTGACGGCCGGGCGGCTGAAGCAGCTCACCGGCCTGTCCCGGCCGACGGTCGCCGACCTGGTCGAACGCCTCACCGCCGCCGGACTGGTCACGGTCGTGGGGGAGTCGGGGGAGCAGCGGCGCGGCCCCAACGCGAAGGTGTACGGGATCGTCGCCGGCCTCGCCCATCTGGCCGCCCTCGACATCCGGACCGAAGGCGTCTCCGTCGTCGTCGCCGACCTGCTGGGCGAGGCTCTCGCCGAGGCGTCCGTACCGATCGGGGACGACACCGGCACCGGCCCCGCCGTGGAACGGGCGGTCGCTCTCGTCGAACGGGTCGCCAAAGAGGCAGGGGCCGGGCAGCTCCACACGGTCGGGATCGGCGCCCCCGGTCTGATCGACCCGGCGACCGGCGAACTCCGGGACTCCACGGGTCTGCCCGAGTGGCACCGCAGGCTTGTCGCCGCGCTCCAGGAACGGCTTCCGGGGGCCCGCGTGATCGTCGAGAACGAGACCAACCTCGCCGCCCTCGCCGAACAGCGCGACGGCGCCGCCCGGGACCGGGAAACCTTCGTGCTGCTGTGGCTCGGTCACGGCACCGGTGCGGCCGTGGTTCTCGACGGCGTCCTGCGCCGGGGGGCCTCCGGCGGTACGGGCGAGATCGGCTTCCTGCCGGTGCCGGGCACGGGGCAGCTGCCGTCGGCCACGGACTGTGCGGGTGGCTTCCACTCCCTCGCCGGAGCGGCGGCCGTCGCCCGACTGGCGGGCGCGCAGGGCCTGGTGGCCGATGCCGGCGCCCATGAGCCCTATGCGGCGGCCCTGGTCCGCGAGGCCGTGGCGACCCCCGGGGTGCCGGCCCACGACGGTTTCCTGGACACCCTCGCCGATCGCATCGCCATCGGCGCCGCGTCCGTCGTCGCCGTCCTCGACCCGGGGTGTGTCGTGCTGGGCGGTGAGGTCGGACGGGCGGGCGGTGACGTACTCGCCGCCCGTGTCGAGGAACGGCTCGCCCGGATGTCACCGCTCCCGGCCCAGGTGCGCGCGAGTGCGCTGGGCGGCGGAGCGGTACTGCGAGGGGCGTTGCTGACCGCACGGGAGGGCGCGCAGGAGGAGCTGTTCGGGGCGCCGGTCGGACGCGGCGGGAGGGTCTGAGGGCCCGGCGGCGGGCAAGGGCCGTCGTCACCGCCGCCGGTCCGGCATCGACGCTAAGAGGTCTGGACCATGACGGTCAATAGGTATGGACCAATCCTCTGGCTTGATTGCCCGTCTTGTGCGTGGCGTTTATTCCCATGGGTCCTTGTGAGCCAGTCCACACAACTCACCCGCATGGAGTACGACCCGGCGTGGCACACTGGCCTGTAACAGAAGCAGCGCACTCCGGGGTCGGTGAAAGTCCGAACCGGCGGTTATAGTCCGCGACCCGTCCGCATTTTTTTCGGCGGCCGGTTGACCAGGTGGAATTCCTGGACCGACGGTTAAAGTCCGGATGGGAGGCAGTGCGCGGCGGGCGGGCATTCGTGCGCGCCGCCGTACCGTTCGGCCGTGGGCCGAGCTCCGTCCGGCGTCGCTCCCGGTGTCCCTGCCCGTTCACAGCTGTCGTCATCGACAGGCCCCGGAGTCCGTGCCCGAAGAGGCAGGGAGGACCCGGGAAGTGTTCACCGGAATCGTCGAAGAACTGGGCGAAGTCACGGCCGTCGAGAACCTCGGCGATGCCTCCCGCTTCAGGCTCCGTGGCCCCGTCGTCACCGAAGGCGCCCGCCACGGCGACTCGATCGCCGTCAACGGCGTGTGTCTCACGGTCGTCGAGCACGAGGGCGACGAATTCACCGCCGACGTCATGGCGGAGACCCTCGACCGCTCCAGCCTCGGCGTCCTCGCCGTCGGCTCCCGCGTCAACCTCGAACGTCCCATGGCCCTGGGCGCACGCCTCGGCGGCCACATCGTGCAGGGCCACGTCGACGGCACGGGCACGGTCCTCGAACGCAAGCCGTCCGAGAACTGGGAGATCGTCAGGATCTCGCTCCCCGCCGACCTCACCCGCTATGTCGTCGAGAAGGGTTCCATCACCGTCGACGGCATCAGCCTCACCGTCGTGGACGCCGGGCCGGACTACTTCACCGTCAGCCTCATCCCCACCACCCTCGACCTGACCACGCTCGGCCGCAAGCAGCCCGGTGACCCGGTCAACCTCGAGGTCGACGTCATCGCCAAGTACGTCGAGCGGCTGCTCGGACCACAGGGGGCGGCGAAGTGAACCGGCTGAACACCGAGGCGTTCACCCTCCTCGACCAGCACATCCTCTGGTCGGACATGATCGGCAACATCCTCGGCCTGATCGCCCTCGCGCTGGGCTGGCGGCGCTCCCTGCTGAGCTGGCCGGTGCAGTTCCTCTCCGGCCTGATCCTCTTCGGTGCGTTCTTCGGCCATCTGACCGGCAGCGCGGGCAAGCAGGTCGTCGTCATGCTCGTCGCCGGCTACGGCTGGTGGCAGTGGAACCGCCGCAAGGGCGAGGGCGAGGACGGCCACATCACCCCCCGGTTCGCCACCTGGCGCGAGCGAGCGGCGATGATCGGCGCCGCCGCCGTCGGCACGGTCGCCGTGGCCCTGCTCTTCAAGGCCTACCCGACCCTGTCCTGGGACCCCTGGCCGGACGCCTACATCTTCGTCGGCACCATCGTCGCCATGTACGCCCAGGCGCGCGGCATGGTCGAGTTCTGGTTCGCCTGGCTCCTCGTCGACCTCGTAGGCGTCCCCCTCAACTTCGCCAACGGCTACGCCTTCTCCGGCTTCGTCTACGTCATCTACGGCGCGCTCGTCCTGTGGGGCATGCGCGACTGGTGGCTGCGCTCCCGCAAGGACACGCGGCCCGTCCTGGAAGGAGCGCCCGCATGACCACGGCCCCGATCCTCTACAGCACCGACAACATCGAGGACTGGTCCCTCGACCCGATCGAGCAGGCCATCGCGGACATCGCGGCCGGCCGCCCGGTCGTGGTCGTCGACGACGAGGACCGGGAGAACGAGGGCGACCTCGTCATCGCCGCCGAGAAGGCGACCCCCGAGATCGTCGCCTTCATGATGAGCGAGTGCCGCGGGCTCATCTGCGCCCCCATGGAGGGCGACGAGCTCGACCGGCTCAGGCTGCCGCAGATGGTCGACGACAACACCGAGTCGATGAAGACCGCGTTCACCGTCTCCGTCGACGCCTCGGCCGCTCACGGCGTGAGCACGGGTATCTCGGCCTCCGACCGGGCGACCACGCTCCAGCTTCTCGCGAGCGGCGACGCCGGCGCCGACGAATTCGTCCGCCCCGGCCACATCTTCCCGCTGCGTGCCAGGCCGGGCGGTGTGCTGGTCCGCAACGGCCACACCGAGGCCGCCGTCGACCTCGCCCGCCTCGCGGGACTGCGCCCGGCCGGCGCCATCGTGGAGATCGCCGGCGAGGACGGCAGGATGCTCCGCCTGCCCGAGCTGATCCCCTTCGCCCGCAAGCACGGCCTGACGATCATCTCCATCGAGGACCTGGTCGCCTACCGCCAGAGCGCCGAGCCCACCGTCCGCCGCGAGGCCGAGACCAGGCTCCCCACCGTCTTCGGCACGTTCACGGCGTACGGCTACCGTTCCACCGTGGACGGCGTCGAGCACGTCGCCCTCGTCCACGGCGAGATCGGCGAGGGCGAGGACGTCCTGGTCCGCGTCCACTCCGAATGCCTCACCGGCGACGTCTTCCACTCCCTGCGCTGCGACTGCGGCCCCCAGCTGGAGACCTCCCTCGAACGCATCCGGGACGAGGGCCGGGGAGTGGTCGTCTACCTGCGCGGCCACGAGGGGCGCGGCATCGGACTGCTGTCCAAGCTCCGGGCGTACGAGCTCCAGGAGCAGGGCCGCGACACCCTTGACGCCAACCTGGAGCTCGGCCTGCCCGCCGACGCCCGCGACTACGGCGCCGGCGCGCAGATACTCCAGGACCTCGGCGTCCACAGTGTGCGCCTGATGACCAACAACCCCGACAAGACCGACGCGCTCGTCCGCCACGGACTCAAGGTCACCGGCCGCGAGCCGATGCCCGTACAGGCGGGTGAGCACAACCTCCGCTACCTGCGCACCAAGCGGGACCGGATGGGACACGACCTGCCCTGGCTGGACGCGGCCCCGGTGTCCCCCTGCGCCAACCAGTGAAGATCGCCGTAGAAATCGCTGTAGAGATCACCAAGGAGAAGACGAGAACGTGAGCGGCAAGGGTGCACCCGAACTGTCCGTACGCAACTGCGGTGACCTGCGCGTCGCCGTCATCGCGGCCCAGTGGCACGAGAAGGTGATGGACGGTCTGGTGGACGGCGCCCTGCGCGCCCTGCACGACCTGGGCATCGACGAGCCGACCCTGCTGAGGGTGCCCGGCAGCTGGGAACTCCCGGTCGTCGCCAAGGTGCTGGCCGGGCGGGGCTACGACGCGATCGTCGCCCTCGGCGTCGTCATCCGCGGCGGCACTCCCCACTTCGAGTACGTGTGCCAGGGCGTCACCCAGGGCCTCACCCAGGTCTCGGTCGACACCGGAGTCCCCATCGGTATGGGTGTGCTGACCTGCGACACCGAGGAACAGGCCCTCGACCGCGCGGGCGTCGAGGGCTCCAACGAGGACAAGGGACACGAGGCGGTGACGGCGGCCGTGGCGACGGCGGCCACCCTCCGCTCAGTATCCGAACCCTGGCGATAGGGAGCCCTCCTCACCACGTAATGTGGGGCCATCATGTCCAATAAGACGTTCGAGGAGCTCTTCGCCGAGCTCCAGCACAAGGCCGCCACGGGCGATCCCGCCACCTCCCGCACCGCGGAACTGGTCGGCAAGGGTGTCCATGCCATCGGCAAGAAGGTCGTAGAAGAGGCCGCCGAGGTATGGATGGCCGCCGAGTACGAGGGCAAGGAAGCAGCCGCCGAGGAGATCTCGCAGCTGCTCTACCACGTACAGGTGATGATGGTCGCCCGCGGAATCTCGCTGGACGACGTGTACGCCCACCTGTAAGCCTCGTCCGACCGGTAACGCACCACTTGTCACGTCCACCGTTCCACGCATCTCACGCAAAGGAAGCCGACCCCATGCTGCGCATCGCCGTCCCCAACAAGGGTTCCCTCTCAGGCCCTGCGTCGGCGATGCTGCATGAGGCCGGCTACCAGCAGCGCCGCGAGTCCAAGGAACTGCGGATCGTCGACCCGGAGAACGAGGTCGAGTTCTTCTACCTCCGCCCCCGCGACATCGCGATCTACGTCTCCTCCGGCCGCCTCGACATCGGCATCACCGGTCGCGACCTGCTCATCGACTCCGGGGCCAACGCGGAGGAGATCCTCCCGCTCGGCTTCGCCCGCTCCACCTTCCGCTTCGCCGGCAAGCCCGGCACCGCGGCCGGTATCGAGGACCTGGCCGGTCTGACCGTCGCCACCTCGTACGAGGGGATCGTCGCCAAGCACCTCGCCGACCACGGCGTCGACGCCTCCGTCGTCCACCTCGACGGTGCCGTCGAGACCGCGATCGAACTCGGCGTCGCCGAGGTCATCGCGGACGTCGTCGAGACCGGCACCTCACTGCGCAACGCGGGCCTGGAGGTGTTCGGCGAGCCCATCATGAAGTCCGAGGCGATCGTCATCCGCCGGGTCGGTGCGGAGACCGAGGACACCGCCGAACCGAAGGTCCAGCAGTTCCTGCGCCGCCTCCAGGGCGTCCTGGTCGCCCGGACGTACGTGATGATGGACTACGACTGCCGGGTCGAGCAGCTGGAGAAGGCCGTCGCCCTGACACCCGGTCTGGAGTCGCCGACCGTCTCGCCGCTGCACAACGAGGGCTGGGTCGCCGTCCGCGCGATGGTCCCGTCCAAGGAGGCCCAGCGGATCATGGACGATCTGTACGACATCGGCGCGCGGGCCATCCTGACCACGGCCATTCACGCCTGCCGCCTCTGATGCACGGGAAGCGACCGACACCGTGAGCGACAGGGACCGTACACCGATGCAGGATCCGCCCACCGCACCCGTACCGGCGGCGCTGCCCGCGCTGCCCGTCACTTTCCGGCCGGGCCGTACCCGGGCCGTGCTGGCCACCGCCGGTATCGCGATCTTCGTCGTCATCACGACGATCGCGCTGCTCCTGGAGACGCTCAGCCCCGGCGAGCGCCTCAGCTTCGTCTTCACCGGCGCCCTGCTGGCCTCCGTACTCCTGCTCCTGTCCCGGCCGAAGGTGGTCGCCGACGAGTCCGGGGTCACCGTCGTCAACATCGCGAGCAAGAGGCGTCTGGACTGGGCGGAGATCCTCCGGGTGAACCTCCGTCCGGGCGACCCCTGGGTGTTCCTCGACCTCAGCGACGGTACGAGTCTGCCCGCGCTCGGCATCCAGCCGGGCATCGCCAAACAGCGCGCCATCGAGGACGCACGCACCCTGCGCGCGCTCACCGAGGCGCGGTCCGCCGGTGCCCCCGAGCAAGATCAGGGCTGACTCAGGGCCGTCCACCCTGCCGCACAGGCCCATGTCTTGATTAATCTGTTGGCGGAGGCGTTTTCGCGCGCCTCCGCCACTGATGTTCCCCCCGGTCTTCAGAGGCCCCCTGCTACCCGAGGAGTGACTCCCTCCAGCGATGGACGGATCGTCCTGTAGTACCTGCGCCGCCCCCTCCCGACATATCGAGGCGGCGGCATCATGACCACCCCCCTGCTGCTTCTCGCCGCGGCATTCCTGCTGATCCTGGCCAACGGCTTCTTCGTGGCGGCCGAGTTCGGCCTCGTCACGGTCGAGCGGCCGGACGCCGAGAAGGCCGCCGCCGAGGGCGACCGACGGGCCCGTACGGTCGTCGAGTCCCTCAAGGAGCTCTCCTTCCAGCTCTCCGGCACCCAGCTCGGCATCACCATCACCTCGCTCGTCGTCGGCATGCTCGCCGAGCCGGCGCTCGCTGAGCTGCTGCACGGCCCGTTCACCGCGATCGGCCTGCCCGAAGGGGTCGTCCCCACCGTCTCGGTGGTCGTCGGCATGCTGCTGGCCTCGGCCGTGCAGATGGTGATCGGCGAACTCGTGCCCAAGAACTGGGCGGTCTCCAGGCCGCTGCAGGTCGCCCGCTTCGTGGCCGGCCCGCAGCACGCCTTCTCCCGCCTCTTCCGCCCGGTGATCGCCGGGCTCAACGCGGTGGCCAACCGCCTGGTCCGCGCTCTGGGCGTCGAACCCACCGCGGAACTGGCCTCGGCCCGCACCCCCGGCGAGCTGGTCTCCCTGGCCCGGCACTCGGCCCAGGCCGGCACGCTGGAACAGGACACCGCGGACCTCTTCGTACGGACACTGTCGCTGGGCGAGCTGACCGCGCAGCACGTGATGACCCCGCGCGTGCGGGTCAGCGCACTGCAGTCGTCGGCCACCGCCGAGGACGTCGTCAACCTGACCCGGGCCACCGGCCTGTCCCGCTTCCCCGTCTACCGGGAGCGGATCGACGAGATCGTCGGCATGGCCCATCTCAAGGACGCCCTCGCGGTGCCCGCGGGGGAGCGGCTGCGCACACCGGTCGGGCGGATCGCCAAGTCACCGCTGCTGGTCCCCGAGACGCTCCCCGTGCAGCCGCTGCTCGAACTGCTGCGCAGCCAGCAGCCCATCGCCGTCGTCGTCGACGAGTACGGCGGCACGGCGGGCGTGGTCACCCTGGAGGACATCGTCGAGGAACTCGTCGGCGAGGTCCACGACGAGCACGACGACGTGCTCAACGAACCGACCGAACTCGCCGCCGCCCCGCCCGAGGACGGCCGCCCCGCCTGGGACGCCGACGGCAGCTGCCGTGTCGACATCCTCCAGCGCATAGGCCTCGACGTGCCGGAGGGACCGTACGAGACGGTCGCCGGCCTCGTCGCCGACCTGCTGGGCCGGATCCCGGTCCCCGGCGACAGGGCCGAACTGCCGGGCTGGCGTCTGTCGGTCCGCCAGGTCGGCCACTACCGGGCCGAGCGGGTACGCCTGATCAGGGCAGAGGGCAGTACGAAGACAGCTGACCTCGCGGTGGAGGCGGCCCGATGAGCGTCCTCCAACTCCTCTTCGCCCTTCTCCTCGTGCTCGCCAACGGCTTCTTCGTGGGAGCCGAGTTCGCCCTCGTCTCCGTCCGCCGAAGCCAGATCGAGCCGCTGGGCACGGCGCGGGCCCGCCAGGTGCTGTACGGCCTGGAGCGGCTGCCGCAGATGATGGCCGCCGCCCAGTTCGGCATCACCGTCTGCTCGCTGACCCTCGGCGCGGTCGCCGAACCGACCGTGGCCCACCTGCTGGAACCGGTCTTCGAGGCGGTCCACCTGCCCGAGGGCATGATCCACCCGCTGGGTTACGTGATCGCGCTCGCTGCCGTGGTCTTCCTCCACCTGGTCGTCGGGGAGATGCTCCCGAAGAACCTGGCGATGGCGGCGCCCGAGAAGACCGCGCTGTGGCTGAGCCCGGGCCTCGTCGCCTTCGCCCGTGTGTGCGGGCCGGTCACGGTGGGCCTGGGCGCCTGTGCCCGACTCGTCCTGAGGCTCTTCCGCGTCGACCCCAAGGACGAGGTCGAGGCGGTCTTCACCAGCGAACAGCTCAACCGCCTGGTGGAGGACGCCGGCCAGGCCGGACTGCTCGACCCCGGTGAGCAGGAACGCCTGGAGGACGCGCTGGAACTGGGCTCCCGCCCGGTCACCGACGTCCTCCTCGACCGCGAGTCCCTGGTGACGGTGGGCCCGTCGGTCACCCCGGGCCAGGTCGTCGCCCTCACCGCCCGCACCGGCTACTCCCGGTTCCCGGTGGTGGCGGACAACGGCGCCTTCATGGGCTATCTGCACGTGAAGGACGTACTGGACCTGGAGGAGTCGGAACGGGCGGTGCCGCAGCACATCTGGCGCTCCATGACGACACTGCGCTCCGAACTCCCGCTGGACGACGCCCTGACGGTGATGCGCCGGGCGGCGACGCACCTGGCCCAGGTCGCGGACGGTTCGGGCCGGGTGATCGGCCTGGTCGCGATGGAGGACGTACTGGAGCTGTTGGTGGGGGAGGTGCGCGACCCGGCCCACCGTCAGTCACCTCCGGTGCCGAAGGTGACGGAGCCCAGGGCGGAGGCGCAGAAGGAGGCGCAGAAGGAGGTGCTGGCGAGCTGAACGCTCCGCTGTTGGGCGGGTGCTTCGGCTGCGGGCCCGGTGAGGGCTGGTCGCGCAGTTCCCCGCGCCCCTAGGAGGGCGCTCCGCGCCCGTCCGACCCACCCCGGCCCCAGTACCGGCTCCGGGCGCCGAACTCAAGGCGCCCGGAGCCGGTCAGGGGGCCGACGGATCCTGTGGCCCCCGCCCCGACAGGACCTCCCCGTACGCCTGCATAAGATCCGGCAGCCGCAAAGTCGACAAGTCGTCCCGCGTCAGCATCCCGGGATACACCGACAGCCGCAGATCCCGATACGCACAGCTCTTCTCGTACAACGTCCGCAGGAATCGCCCGTTGCCCAGCTCGTCGATCCACCCCTGGTCCACCACGTGCCCGGCGATCGAGCGCAACTCGTCCAGTGCCTCCTCGTCCCACACGTCACCGTTCTCCGCCGCCAGCACCTCTCCGATGGAGGTGAGTTCGAGCGGGCGGTACGAGGGGAAGTCGACGCGGGTCGTGAAGCGGGACGACAGCCCGGGGTTGGCGGCGAGGAGCCGGTCCATGCCCTCCGGATAGCCGGCCAGGATCACCACCAGGTGGTCCCGGTTGTCCTCGGCCCGCTTCAGCAGCACCTGCAGGGCCTCGTCGCCGTATGCGTCGCCCTTGCCGTACCCGGAGTTGGACAGCGAGTACGCCTCGTCCACGAACAGGACGCCCCCGATCGCGGAGTCGATCAGCTCGTTGGCCTTCACCGCGGTCTGGCCGAGATACTCGCCGACCAGGTCCGCCCGCTGCGCCTCGACCAGATGGTCGCCGCCGAGCAGCCCGAGCGCGTAGAACACCCGGCCGAGGATGCGCGCCACTGTCGTCTTGCCGGTGCCCGACGGGCCCGAGAAGACGAAGTGCCGCTTCGGCGGCTGTACCGGCAGTCCCTGCCCCGTCCGCAGCCGCGCCATGTTCAGCTGGGCGGAGAGCGCCTTCACCTGGCGCTTCACCGGTTCCAGGCCCACCATGCACTCCAGCTGGGCGAGTGCCTCCTCAAGCAGCGCGGGATCGGTCGGGCCGGTCGGCAGCGGCTGCACCGGAAGGGCGGCCTTCTCACGCACCGAGTCGGTCGCCGACGGCAACGGGCTTCCGGGAGGCGGGAGTTCGGGCTCCGAGAGCTTCAGGTCGCGGCCCTCGCCGCCGAACAGGGGATCGATGCCGTCCGGGCTCTCCAGCAGCTCCTGTCCGATCCCGCTGAGCGTTATGGCCGCGAGGTCGGCCGCCTCGTCGTACCCGTCGCCCTCGGAGATCGCGGCGAGCCGTGCCGACGTGTCCATGAAGGCGGCGTCCACGCGGTGCACCGCCCGGTAGAGGGGGAGGGCCGCCGCCGAGCGGCCCGTACCCTCGTGGGCCCGCGCCAGCCAGTACCGCAGCTCCTTGCGCTGCGGCTGCTCGCTGCGACATCGCATCAGGGCCGCCGACAGCAGCGGCTCCGCCTGCCCGTACATCTCCAGGCGCACCCGGGCCATCCCGCCGAACAGACCCGCCTCGATGCCCAGCATCGCGTCGTTGATCAACGGGTCGGTGTGCCGAACCAGTTGCTCCCAGTCCTTGACGAGATAGGCGCGGCACGCGTGCAGGAAACGGACCTGGGGGTCGGTGTCCACCGGCGGCAGACCGGCCAACGCCCGGTCCAGTTCCGGCACATGACGGCCGTCCAGCCAGTGGGAGGCGTGTGCGAGCAGCAGATCGCGTGGGCTTTCCAGCACGGGCTGCACCCACCAGCCCAGCCAGTACCAGGAGTTGAGGGTCCGGCGGTGCCGGGAGCGCTGCTCCCCGAAGCGCTCCCGGTGCCGGAACATCCGTAGCAGCGCGGTCGTCGTGTCGACGCGCAGCGCATGCAGTCCGAGCCAGCCGTCGGCCATCCCGGGATCCATCCGCACCGCGGTGCGGAACTCCTCCTCCGCCTGCGGATAGGCGCCCATCGTGTAGGCGTCCACACCTCGCATCCAGGCGAGGTCGGCCGGGGCCTCGGGGCCCTGCGTGCCGAAGTCCATCACGTCCCCCACAAACCGTGCCCCCGATTGCCTCTCCGACGGGCCGGTGCCCGTCGGCAGCTTGGTCGAACCGCTGTGCCGCGGACGGGAGTTGCAACGGTGCGCAGAGCAGCCGTCCGAGTCGCACCGAGGGCATCGTACCTGCGCTTCACGTGCCCGCAGCAGGGTGCCGCACAGGCCGTTTGACGAGGTGGGAGCAGATGGGGCGCACACGGCGCGGTCACCGAGGGTGAGCGGATCGCGCCCCGGAGCGGCCGCAAAACAGGCCGCGGGCAGAACGAAGCCCCCGATCACGGGGGAACAACCGGGGGCTTCGCGACTGCGGGCGGCTACGAACGGCCGCGCATTGAGAACGTAAGTCCTGTACGGCCCACCGGTCAAGCGGAGTTGAAGCACTCGGACAAGTTGCGCGACAAGGGTCTTCACAAGTTCAGCACACAGCCGACGGCCCGTCACGGTGAGTGAGATCCAGGTCTGATCCAGCGATCCCGGCAGGCCCCGGGAGCACCTCGTATCCCTCGCCGCACTGCCGCACCAATGTGTCGGCGAACGGACGCGAGGGGTCTGCGGCGAAGTGCCGCCGTTCCGCGGCGACCCACTCGGCCCAGAACTCGCTCTGTTCCGCCCCGTCCCGCGACCGCCCGCGCGCCCAGGCCTCCTCGTCCGCCAGCTCCATCCACAACAGCCGCGCCAGGAACGGCCGTAGCGCACGCCGTCCGGCCCCGACCCCCTCCACCAGCACCACGGGCGCGGCCGGCAGGATCCGGGGCGGTCCGAAGCGCCGGGACGTCCAGTCGTAGGGGGCGTAGGAGGCCGTCGCGCCGCGCCCCAGTGGCTCGATCACCTGGCCGACCAGACGTTGTGTCCACTCGAACAGCTCGTCGTGGGTGGCGATGTCGTCGAGGTGCAGCACGGGCGTTGTGCCGAGAGCGGCGGCCAGTCGTCCGGTGAACGTGGTCTTCCCGGACCCCGCGTGTCCGTCGACGGCGATCAGTCGGACCGGGCCACAGGATGGCGGCAGTCGGCGCAGGGTGTGTGCGAGGTCGTGGATGACGGTTCCCGGAGGGCGATGGGATTCGGACATATTGCCAGGCGCCATTCTAGGGAGTGGCCCGCCGCCGCCGTCACCGACGCCCAGGTGACGCCAATGGTCGAGACCAAAACTCGTGGGCGTGGCACGGCCCTGAGTGCTGGCAGGAGCAGGCCATCGGCGGCCATAGTGGGCGCACAGCCGTGCACTGTCCCGCCCGCCTAGGACACCTGGGGGTCACCCGCCCATGAGCAGAGCCGAAGAGCCGTCCCGCAGAACAGTCCTCGCCGCGGCGGTCGCCGCCGCCGTCGCGAGCAGCGCCGGCCCGGCTGCGGCGGACCCCCCGGAGGCGACCGGCCACGCGGTGGCGGCCGACTCCGCCCGTCCCGTCGACAACCGCGCCTGGACCTCGTCCGTGGACTGGTGCGCGGGCACGGCCAAGGGCACCCGTGTGATCGCAGGCACGCGGCCCGGGGTCGAGATCGGTGCTCCGGCCGGCAAGGTCGACTACACCGATCCGCACACCGGTACGACGGCGGCCTGGGAGTACGCGACCTGGACGTCCCCCGTGCACCGGCCCGCGGTGCCCGCCACCGAGGTCATCGCCTCCTGGAACGCGCGCACCCCGGCCGGGACCTGGCTCCAGGTCGAGCTGACCGGCACGTACTCCGACGGCACCGCCACACCCTGGTACGTGATGGGCCGCTGGGCCTCCGGCGACCAGGACATCAAGCGGACCTCCGTCGACGACCAGACCGACGACAGGAGCACGGTCTGGACCGACACCTTCGCCATCGACGACCCGGCCACGGGTCTGCGCCTGGTCTCGTACCGGCTGCGCCTGACCCTCTACCGCAGGCCCGGCACCACGGCCACGCCCACGGTCTGGCGGCTCGGCGCGATGGCCTCCGACGTCCCGGACCGCTTCACCGTCCCCGCCTCGACGCCCGGACCGGCCGGGGAGCTGATCGTCCCGCGCTACTCGCAGGAGATCCACAGCGGCCAGTACCCCGAGTACGACAACGGAGGCGAGGCCTGGTGCAGCCCCACGTCCTCGCAGATGATCATCGAGTACTGGGGCCGGAAGCCCACGGCGGCCCAACTGGCCTGGGTCGACCCGGCCTATGCCGACCCGCAGGTGTGCCACGCGGCCCGCTTCACCTACGACTTCCAGTACGGCGGCTGCGGCAACTGGCCCTTCAACGCCGCCTACGCGGCGACCTACAAGGACCTGCAGGGCGTGGTCACCCGGCTCGGCTCGCTCACCGACCTGGAGACGCTGATCGCGGCCGGCATCCCGGCCATAACGTCCCAGTCGTTCCTCAAGGGCGAGCTGACGGGGGCGGGTTACGGCACCTCCGGCCATCTGATGACCGTGATCGGCTTCACCGCCGACGGTGACGTGATCGCCAACGACCCGTTCTCGGCGACCAATCAGGCCGTACGACGGGTCTACGCGCGGCGCGAGTTCGAGAACATCTGGCTGCGGACCAAGCGGTACAACGCCACCGGCAAGGTCGTGTCCGGCACCGGCGGCGTCTGCTACCTGTACTTCCCGGCACGGCCGACCGCCGCGCAGCTCGCCGCGCTCACGGCGGTGGGCGTGCGCTGAGCCGAGGAGGACGCGTGACGGTGTGAAGCGGCCCCCGGGAGACCGGGGGCTGTCCGTTTTCCGGTGGGATGTGACCAACGTCTCCGCCGCGAAAGCCCCGATGAATGGCAAGGTGGACAGAACGGTGGGGGGAGTCCATCGCACACCGACCTCAGTGAGATGCCATGACCGCGAGCACTGCCGCAGCCCCCGCCCGCACCCGTACCGGCGGTCCCCGGGAGGACGGTCCGAAGATCTTCGAGCACGTCATGGGCTGGACGTTCGTGGTCGTGCTCGCGATGTTCGTCGCTCAGCTCGGCCTGATCTGACCCGGTGCGATCCACCGCGAACCGGGTGTCCGCCCTGTCGATCAGAGTCGAACGTGCAGGTGGTCCGGGTCTGTCATACTTCGGATGTCCCGCCCGCAGTTGGAGACCAGGGCCCCAAGTTGAACAGTAGTCGACAGCCTGCCACCGAGCGCCCGCGGGCGCGCGGCACCGACCGCTCTCTGGTGCGTCGCGCCGAACTCATCGCCATCGGACGCAAGTTGTTCGCCGACAGGTCGTACGACGCGCTGTCGATGGACGACATCGCACGTCAGGCGCAGGTCGCCAAAGGGCTGATCTACTACTACTTCCAGTCCAAGCGCGGCTATTACCTCGCCATCGTCGAGGACTCGGTCGCCGACCTGGTCACCTTCGCGTCCAGCGGCGTCGATCACGCACCCGTGGACCGGGTGCACCGCACGATCGACTGCTACCTGCGCTTCGCCGAGCACAACCAGGCCGCCTACCGCACGATCGTCAGCGGCGGTGTCGGCTTCGACGCCGAGGTGCACGCCATCCGGGACGGGGTGCGCGAGGCGATCGTCGCGACCATCGCCGAGGGCGCGTACGGCAGACAGGACATCGGACCGCTGGCCCGTATGGGCCTGTTCGGCTGGGTGTGCAGCGTGGAGGGCGCCACCCTCGACTGGATCGACCGCCCCGAACTCTCCCGCGACACCATGCGCGAACTCCTCGTGAAGATGCTGGGCGGCGCCATGCGAGCCATCGAGGAACTCGACCCGACGTACGTGACACCGGAGCCGGCCCGCCGGGACAACTGACGGCAGCGGGGCGAAGGCTCGTGGTCTCCGCCCCAACCGCCCTCCGGGTGCGCCTACTTGATCGCCCTGATCAGCTCACCGTTCGAGGTGTCGCCGCTCAGCTCCCAGAAGAACGTGCCGCCCAGGCCCTGCTGGTTCTTGTACGCCATCTTCGTGCCGATGGTCGCCGGGGTGTCGTAACTCCACCAGTCGCTCCCGCACTTGGCGTACGCGGTCCCGCCGACGGTGCCGGTCGCGGGGCACTTGGACTTCAGCACCTTGTAGTCCTCGAAGCCCGCCTCGTACGTACCCGCAGCGGGACCGGTCGCCGCGCCACCGGGCGCCGACTGTGTGACGCCGGTCCAGCCGCGCCCGTAGAAGCCGATGCCCAGCAGCAGCTTCGAGGCCGGGATGCCGAGGCCCTTGAGCTTCGCGATGGTCGCCGAGGTGTGGTAGCCGGCCTGGGGGATGCCGGAGTACGAGTTCAGCGCCGAATGCGGTGCGGTCGGCCCGGTCGCCGCCCAGGCGCCGAAGTAGTCGTACGTCATCGGGTTGTACCAGTCGACGTACTTGGCCGCGCCCGCGTAGTCCGCCGCGTCGATCTTGCCGCCGGCGGTGGCGTCGGCCGTGATCGCCGCCGTGACCAGGTTGCCGGAACCGAACTTCGCCCGCAGCGCGGCCATCACGTTCCTGAAGGCCGCCCTGCCGCTGGTGTCGCAGGTGTTGCCGCAGGCGTTCGGGTACTCCCAGTCGATGTCGATGCCGTCGAACACGTCGGCCCACTTGGAGTTCTCGACCAGGTCGTAGCAGGACTTGGCGAACGCGGCCGGGTTTTGCGCGGCCTCGCCGAAACCGCTGGACCAGGTCCAACCCCCGAAGGACCAGAGGACCTTGAGGCCGGGATGCTTCTTCTTCAGCTCGCGCAACTGGTTGAAGTTGCCGCGCAGCGGCTGGCTCGCGGTGTCGGCGACCCCGTCCACCGACTCGGCGGCGGTGTACGCCCGGCCGGTCGCGGCATCGGCGTCACCCATCGCGCACTTGCCACCGGTGACGTTGCCGAAGGCGTAGTTGATATGGGTCAGCCGGGCGGCGGAACCGGATGTCTCGATGTTCTTGACGTAGTACTTGCGGTCGTACGTGCCCCATTCGGTGAAGTAACCGACGACCTTGGAACCGGCGGCCTTCGGGACGGGCTTCGCGTCGGCCTTCGAGGCTGTCGGTGCGGCGGTCGCGGTGCCGGCGCCGGCCAGGAGCCCTGCGCCGAGAACGGCACAACACGCGGCGGACACAAGCGACTTGAAACGGACGCGGGAGGGATGCGGTCGGTGCATCGAGCTGTCTCCTCGGATGGGAGGGGAGCGTGGGGGAGGTGGTGCCAGGAACTGCGGGCACAGTAGGAGGACTAGACCAGTTCGGTCAATGGTTCGGACCAATTCTCGGTCGAGGTCGGTGTTCCGGACTGTGATCGAATAAACGCTCGTTAACCGGTGACGCGGTGCCGCCGATCGGGCATACTCGCAGCTCCACAGCCGTTCGCCGACCGCTTCCGCGACCCGGAAGGGCCAGCATCGGCCGTGACCAGTGAGACCGGCGGACGTGGCCCTACTCAGGCGCGCGTGTGCCGTCGCGCCCGACAGGGAGGAGAGCGTCGACATGCCCGACCACGCCCCGCAGCCGGTGGACCGTCAACTGCCCACGGACGAGGCCAGGGACCTGATCTCGCTCGTCCGTGACATCGCCGGGCGAGAGATCGCCCCGAAGGCGGCCGAGGAGGAGGACGCCGGCCGCTTCCCGCGCGAAGTATTCGCCCTGCTCTCGGAGTCGGGGCTGCTGGGCCTCCCGTACTCCTCCGAGCACGGCGGCGGCGACCAGCCCTACGAGGTCTACCTCCAGGTCCTCGAAGAACTCGCCGCGGCCCGTCTCACCGTCGGCCTCGGCGCCAGCGTGCACACGCTGTCCTGCCACGCCCTCGCGAGCTACGGCACCAAGGAACAACAGGCCGAACACCTTCCCGCGATGCTCGGCGGCGGCCTCCTCGGCGCGTACTGCCTCTCCGAACCCGCCTCCGGCTCCGACGCGGCCTCGCTGAGCACGAAGGCGGTCCGGGACGGGGACGAGTGGGTGCTCACCGGCACCAAGGCCTGGATCACGCACGGCGGCATCGCCGACTTCTACACGGTCATGGCACGCACCGGCGAGGAGGGCCCGCGCGGAATCACCGCTTTCCTCGCCCCCGGCGACGCGGTCGGGCTGGTCGCGGCCGCGCCGGAACGGAAGATGGGCCTCAAGGGCTCACCCACCGCGCAGATCAACTTCGACGGGGTCAGGCTCGACGGCAGCCGGCGCATCGGCGAGGAGGGGCAGGGCTTCGCGATCGCACTGTCCGCGCTCGATTCCGGACGCCTCGGCATCGCGGCCTGTGCGATCGGCCTGGCCCAGGCGGCACTTGACGAGGCGGTGGCCTACGCGACCGGACGCCGGCAGTTCGGGCGGCCGATCTCCGACTTCCAGGGACTGCGCTTCCTGCTCGCCGACATGGCCACGCAGATCGAGGCCGGCCGGGCGCTGTACCTCGCGGCGGCACGGCTGCGCGACGCGGGCCGCCCCTTCGCCAAGCAGGCCGCCATGGCCAAACTCCTGTGCACCGACGCGGCGATGAAGGTCACGACGGACGCGGTCCAGGTGCTCGGCGGCTACGGCTACACCGCGGACTTCCCGGTCGAGCGGTACATGCGCGAGGCCAAGGTCCTGCAGATCGTCGAGGGCACCAACCAGATCCAGCGGATGGTCATCGCCCGCCACCTGGCGGGCCCTGAGACCCGCTGAACGGATCGATCACGATGCCGAGCCCGAGCGGCGGCGCCGCGAGCCGCACCCACTCCGGGTCGTAGCGCCCCGGCAGGGTGCGGCCACCGTCGGCCCAGGTACGCAGCAGGGCGCGGTAGATGGGCGGGTCGGGCGGTGCCGGCGGGTTGGGTCGGCCCTGATTCGACAGGTGCTGGTTCAGCAGACCCCGCTGAACCGATTCTGCCGGGCCGGAGTCGTAGAACTGGCGCGAGCGCCCCTGCGCCGCGTGCATGGGGGTCGTCATGCCAGGGCAACGCGGTGACGGCCGATCAGGTCACCGCGTGCCGGATTCGTCCCTGCGTTCGCGACGGCACACGCGCGTGCCGGACCCGCACCACGGCGGCCTGAGTGCCATGGTGCAGGGACGGTCAGGAGGCTCGAGCGGAGGCGCTCAAGCGGCGTGACGCCGCAGCACGGGGACCCGGATCGGGCGTGAGGCCGGGCCGCCGACGTGCGAAAAGGGCTGGGTCCGCCAGTCGAGCCCCTGAGGGAGCGTCAACAGCAGGGCGGTGTGCTGCTCCTGGGGGTCCGCGGACTCGTCCGCGGACCGGGCGTCGGCCGCCGCGCGACCCGTACCGGCACAGACCGTGAGCCCGAACGGGTTCCACGGTGACGCGCACAGCGCGTGCTCCGGCAGGATCTCCTCGTCCGAGAGCAGTGCGATCGGCTGTGTGCAGTCCGGGCAGATCACCCGGAACATCTCGAAAGTGTCGTAATCGTCCAGTTCCTCGATGTCGAGCGCGTCGGGTTCGACGCCCTCCGGCTCGGACTCGACGACCAACTGGGGCCTCTTGGGCGCGGTGCGACCAGGGCGCTTAAGACTCTGCATGGGTAACTCCCCCTCGGGCTGGGCCGACAAGGCAACTGCGGCCTCGGCCACAGCAAGCACTTCCCGCCCGGTCTCGGCGGTAATCACGAGACCATCACGGAGCATGTTCGAGAGCTGTGGTGTTCGTCACATGCCGTTCGCAGGTGCCCGTGGCGATGCTTTTGTCCCTCGTCCGGCTCACGGCGCACCCTCAGCACATCACGAACAGGGCATGACCTGCACCGCTCAGGTATCGGAGGAGATCAACCGCACTGTAGGTTCTGCGCCATGGAGGAGCTGGACCGACAGATCGTGCAGCTGCTCGTCAAGGACGGGCGGATGAGTTACACCGACCTGGGCAAGGCCACGGGCCTGTCCACGTCAGCCGTGCACCAGCGGGTGCGCCGGCTGGAACAGCGCGGCGTCATCCGCGGCTACGCCGCGGTCGTCGATCCGGAGGCCGTGGGGCTGCCCATGACGGCCTTCATCTCGGTGAAACCCTTCGACCCCAGCGCCCCGGACGACATCGCGGAACGCCTCCGGGACGTCCCGGAGCTCGAGGCGTGCCACAGCGTGGCGGGCGAGGAGAACTACATCCTCAAGGTCCGCGTCGCCACCCCTCACGAGCTGGAGGAGCTGCTGGCCAGGCTGCGCACCCTCGCGGGTGTCTCGACCCGCACGACGGTGGTCCTGTCGACACCGTACGAGGCGAGACCACCGAAGATCTGAGGCCCCGCCCGGCTGTGGGCGGTCGTTCCGCCGGGGCGACGGGGAGGCGGGCGCAGCCGACAGTTCCGGGCGGCCGGTGACGCGCCCCGAGTGCGGCGCCGGCGGGGTCGCACGGGAAACTGTCCCCATGAGTGAACGCCCGGCACCACCCTCCGCCACCGTCCTCCTCCGGGGCGGCGAGGTCCACAGCCCCGCCGACCCCTTCGCGACCGCGATGCTCGTCGAACACGGACACATCGCCTGGGTCGGCTCGGAAGGCGCCGCAGACGCCTTCACGGGCGCGGCGGACGAGGTGATCGACCTCGACGGAGCCCTGGTCACCCCGGCGTTCACCGACGCACACGTGCACACCACCGCCACCGGTCTCGCGCTCACCGGCCTGGACCTGTCCGACACCCCTTCCCTGGACGCGGCCCTCAGCCTCGTACGCGCGTTCGCCGCCGCCCGCCCCGCCGACCGCGTCCTTCTCGGCCACGGCTGGGACGCCGCCCGCTGGCCCGGCGGCCGTCCGCCGACCCGCGCCGAGCTGGACGAGGCCACCGGCGGACGGCCGCTGTACCTCAGCCGCATCGACGTCCACTCGGCGGTCGTGACGACGGCACTGCTCGACCTGGTCCAGGGCGACACAGGGCGCCCCGACGCCCCACTGACCGGCGACGCGCACCACACGGTCCGGGCCGCGGCCCTGGGCGCGGTCACCCCGGCCCAGCGCACCGAGGCCCAGCGGGCCGCCCTCGCGCGCGCCGCGTCGCTCGGCATCGGCTCCGTCCATGAGTGCGGAGGACCGGAGATCTCCTCGGAGGACGACTTCACCGGCCTGCTGCGCCTCGCCGCCGAGGAGTCGGGCCCCCGTGTGGTCGGCTACTGGGCCGAACAGGATGTCGAGAAGGCCCGCGCCCTGGGTGCGATCGGCGCCGCCGGTGACCTGTTCGTCGACGGCGCCCTCGGCTCGCACACCGCCTGTCTGCACGAGCCGTACAGCGACCGGACCGGCCACACGGGCACCGCCTACCTGGACACCGCCGCCGTCGCCGCCCATGTCGTCGCCTGCACCGAGGCGGGCCTCCAGGCGGGCTTCCACGCCATCGGGGACGCCGCCGTGACCTCCGTGGTCGACGGCGTGCGCACAGCCGCAGAGAAGGTCGGTCTGGCCCGTGTCCGAGCCGCCCGGCACCGCGTCGAGCACGCGGAGATGCTCACTCCCGAGACCATCGCCGCCTTCGCCGAGCTGGGTCTCACCGCCTCCGTGCAGCCCGCCTTCGACGCCCTGTGGGGCGGCGAGGACGGCATGTACGCCCAGCGCCTCGGCGGCGACCGTGCGCGGGCCCTGAACCCCTTCGCGGCCCTCCTGAAGGCCGGTGTCCCGCTCGCCCTCGGTTCGGACAGCCCCGTCACCCCGCTCGACCCCTGGGGCACGGTCCGCGCCGCGGCCTTCCATCGCACCCCGGAGCACCGCGTCTCGGTCCGCGCGGCGTTCACGGCCCACACCCGAGGCGGCTGGCGCGCCGTCGGGCGTGACGACGCGGGCGTCCTGGTGCCGGGCGCACCCGCCGACTACGCCCTCTGGCGCACCGACGCGCTCGTGGTCCAGGCCCCCGACGACCGGGTCGCCCGCTGGTCCACCGACCCCCGCTCCGGCACCCCGGGCCTGCCGGATCTCACGCCGGGCGCCGACCTTCCCGTATGCCTGCGCACGGTGGTGGGCGGACGGACGGTGTTCGTACGGCCGAGCGAGTGATCTCCCGGGGTGGCGCGGTACCGATCGGTGGCCGGAACGTCGTCGCGCGACCTGCGCATCCTCGGCGTTGACCAGGCGATTATGGAAAGAACCGCAGTTCAGGCGGCTGTTGACAGCCGACGGCAGCTGGCCGGTAGGTTCGGCCGGGTCCACCACCGGACGCCCGACCGGGGAACCTCCGCGCAGTCGCCGCAGCGCCGCTGGGTCAGGGATGGTGTGCCGCACCGGCGCACCACCACTGGCAGCCAGGCTCAGCGCCCGCGCCACGGCGACGGAACGTTCCACCCGGTCGGCAAGGTGTGACCCGGGTGGGGCCCGGACGTCCAGTAGACAACGGCTTTCGGTCGACCCGCAGCCAGCGGGTCCCAGGTCGGCCCGAAGGGCGCCGGGCCCCGATCCGCAGCGTGCGCAAGGTGACGAAGCGGACCCCCCTTACTCGGCTCTTGCCGAATAGACACCCCCGTACGCACGTGCTGACACGTCGGCGCAGGCTGCGGCCACTATGGTGGACCTCTGCGTACGGACTTGAAGGGGCAGCAGTGAACGACGGCGACGGGACCCTCGCGGCAGAAGCCCAGGGGCGGCGGTTCGGCCCGCTCGGCACGGCTTTGGTGATCATTCCGACCTACAACGAGGCCGAGAACATCAAGAAGATCGTCGGCCGGGTGCGGGAGGCGGTCCCTGACGTCCACGTTCTCGTGGCGGATGACAACAGCCCCGACGGCACGGGCAAGCTGGCCGACGAGCTCGCCGCCGAGGACGATCAGGTCCAGGTACTGCACCGCAAGGGCAAGGAGGGCCTCGGCGCCGCCTACCTCGCGGGCTTCCGGTGGGGCATGGACAACGGCTACGGCGTCCTGATCGAGATGGACGCCGACGGCTCCCACCAGCCCGAGGAACTGCCCCGTCTGCTGACCGCCCTCAAGGGCGCCGACCTGGTCCTCGGCTCGCGCTGGGTGCCCGGCGGCCGGGTGGTCAACTGGCCCAAGTCCCGCGAGTTCATCTCGCGTGGCGGCAGCCTCTACTCCCGGGTCCTGCTCGACGTACCCGTGCGGGATGTCACCGGTGGCTACCGTGCCTTCCGCCGGGAGACCCTCGAAGGCCTCGGCCTCGACGAGGTCGCCTCGCAGGGCTACTGCTTCCAGGTCGACCTTGCCCGCCGCGCGATCCGGGCCGGCTACCACGTGGTCGAGGTGCCCATCACCTTCGTCGAGCGCGAGCACGGCGACTCCAAGATGAGCCGCGACATCCTGGTCGAGGCGCTTTGGCGGGTCACGATGTGGGGCGTGGGCGAGCGCGTGAACCGGGCCCGGGGCAGGACCAGGAAGCCGTAGCGGTCCGTCCGGGCCCGCCCGTACGACTTCACAGGTCCTGTTGATCGTCCTCTTATCCTGTGCTGAGCCCGGCCCAGGCACACTGGACGTATGACGACTGGCGCACCGACCCCCACCTACCCCGCCCGGCCGCGGCGTTCCCGGCTGCGCACGTTCCTTCCGCTGGGCATCGCCGCCTGGCTGGTGCTGGAGATCTGGCTGCTGACCATGGTCGCCGGCGCGGCGAGCGGCTTCGCGGTCCTCCTGCTTCTGATCGCCGGTTTCGTGCTCGGCTCCGTGGTCATCAAGCGGGCGGGCCGCCGGGCCTTCCGCAACCTCACGGAGACGCTGCAACAGCAGCAGGGCGGCACACCGTCGGCGGGCGCTGCCCGTCCCGGCGGCAGCGAGGGCAACGGCCTGCTGATGCTCGGCGGTCTGCTGCTGATGCTGCCCGGCCTGATCTCGGACGCGGTGGGCCTGCTCCTGCTGATCCCCCCGATCCAGAAGGCGATCAGCCGCTACGCGGAACGCACCTTCGAACGCAAACTGAGGGAGGCGACCCCGGGCACCCTGGGTGACGCGTTCCAGCAGGCGAGGATCCGTCGCCCGGACGGCAAGGTGGTCCAGGGCGAGGTCATCCGCGACGACACGGCGGGCGGGACCGCGGGGGAGCGGCGTCCGCCGCTGACCGGCTGACGCCCGGCCCCGCACTCGACAGGCCCGCGCCGAACAGGCGTCGGGCCTGTCGCGCGTTACCCGTCCTGACCGCAGCCCTGGCCGCTGACCGCGGAAAACGCAAAACCGCAGGCACCGTACGCAGACCTCACGTACGGCACCCGCGGTGTCACGCGTGCGTTGTATGCCGCCCAGCCCCCTGAAGGGCTACGCGGACTTGCGGCTGTCCCGCGGATGTACAGCGATGTTCATCGCTCCGGAGCGGAGTACGGCCAGTCGCTCCTCAAGGACCTCTTCGAGTTCCTCTCGGGTGCGCCGCTCCATCAGCATGTCCCAATGCGTACGCGCGGGCTTGGCCTTTTTCTCCTCAGGGCCGTCGCCGTCCACGAGGAGTGCCTGGGCCCCGCAGACCTTGCACTCCCACTCCGGCGGAATTTCGGCCTCCACCGAGAAGGGCATCTCAAACCGGTGCCCCTTCTCGCATGCGTACTCCACGGCCTGGCGCGGGGCCAGGTCGATGCCGCGGTCCGTCTCATAGCTGGTCACTACAAGGCGTGTGCCGCGAAGAGCTCGCTCACTCATGAATCGTGCCTCCCGGGCTTGTCGCCCACAGGACAGGTGTCGCTGTCGTCGTCATCCGGTCAACGTCCGGTCGGCGGTAAAGATTCCCGTCCCGTGTCCCGTTTCGGGGTCATGCGTCGCCGTCGTAGCTGTCCCTTGTTGTACCCACCAGCGCCCGGTTTGTCACATCTGCAAGCAGATATCACCCAGCGTTTCGTCATCTTTGACGCGCAGTAACGGTACGCCTGGCAGGCCAACGGCGTACACTACCGCTCTTTGGCCGCCGATGCTAAATCCTTTCGGGAACGGGATTGCCCGCGTCGCGGATCGCCCGCCCCACCGGAACCCGGGCCAGCAGCACGAACCCGATGACGAAGAAGGCCACGAGCGAGATGATCGCGTCCCGGTAGCTTCCGGTCAGCTGGTAGGTGATTCCGAAGAGAAGCGGGCCGAGCCAGCTCATGCCGCGGTCGCTCATCTCGTACGCCGAGAAGTACTCGGCTTCCTTGCCGGGCGGCACCAGATGCGAGAACAGCGACCGGGACAGTGCCTGGCTGCCGCCGAGGACCAGGCCGATCCCGGAGGCCAGCACGAAGAACCACACCGGTGCGCCGGCCGGCAGGAAGTATCCCGCCGCGAGCGTCACCGTCCACGCCACCAGTGATCCGAGAATCGTCCGCTTGGCCCCGTAAATACGGGCCAGTCGGCCCATCCCCAGTGCCCCCGCCACCGCCAGCACCTGCACCAGCAGCACTGCCGCGATCAGGGTGGACTGGCCGAGCCCCAGCTCCTCCGAGCCGTACACCGAGGCCTGGGAGATCACGGTCTGGATGCCGTCGTTGTAGACGAGGTAGGCGAGCAGGAAGGCGAGCGTGAGCGGATGGCGGCGCATGTCGCGGACCGTCGCCGCGAGTTGCCGCAGCCCCGGGGAGGTGGCCTCCTTCGCGACGCTCTCCTCCTTGGCGGCCCGGCGGTCACGGAGCCTGCGCAGCGGTACGAGGGTGAAGGCGCCCCACCACAGGCCCGCCGAGGCCAGACAGACACGGACGGCCATGCCCTCCGAGAGGCCGAAGGAGTCGTGGGCCGTGTACAGCACCAGGTTGACGACGAGGACCAGTGAGCCCGCCGCGTAGCCGAACGCCCAGCCGCGCGAGGAGACCGCGTCGCGCTCCTCGACCGTGGAGATCTGGGGCAGGTAGGAGTTGTAGAGCATCATCGACACGGACTGGGCCGCGTTGGCGACGATCAGCAGCAGCCCGCCCAGCAGATACCGGTCGCCGTCGAGGAAGAACATGGCGGCCGTCGCCGTGGCGCCCACGTAGGCGGCGGCTCCCAGGAGCGGTTTCTTGCGGCCGGTGCGGTCGGCGGCGGCGCCCACCAGGGGCATGACCAGCACGGCCACGATGACCGACAGGGACACCGAGTACGCGAAGAACGAACCGGCGCGGACCGGTATGCCCAGCGGATGCACGAACCCGTTCGCGTCGGCCGCCTCCTCGGCGACCGAGGTCAGATAGGGGCCCAGGAACACGGTGAGCACGCTCGTCGAGTAGACGGAGCATGCCCAGTCGTAGAAGTACCAGCCGCGCTGCTCGCGGCGGCGCCCGGCGGTCTCGTCGGGCGCCTCGTCCCGCACGGTGTCGATGCCCACCCGTGCCCCTCGCTTTCCCCGTGAAGCGGTGCGCGCGGGGAGTCAGAACCAGGTGCCCCGGTCCTCCAGAACCTTGCGCAACGTGTCGATGTGATCGGTCATGATGCCATCGACTCCCAGGTCCAGGAGCCGGTGCATGTCATCGGGATCGTTGACCGTCCACACATGGACGTGCAGCCCGCGCGCGTGGGCCGTGCGCACGAAGCTCCGGTCGACCACCGGGATGCCCGACTGCGACTCCGGCACCTGTGCGGCGACCGCGGAGCGGCGCACCCCCACGGGCAGGCCCCAGGAGCGCAGCCGCAGGTTCAGGACGCCCCGGATGCCGTACGAGGTCGCCAGACGCGGACCGGCCAGCCGTTGGGCGCGCACCACGCGCGCCTCGGAGAAGGAACCGACGCAGACGCGGTCCCAGCAGCCGGTTCGCTCGATCAGGTCCAGGAGCGGGCGCAGCGCGCGCTCGGCCTTGACGTCGACGTTCCAGCGCGCCTCGGCGAAGGCTTCGAGCAGGTCTTCGAAGAGGGGGACCGGTTCCTTGCCCGCCACGCGCGCGTGCCGTACTTCGGACCAGGGGAGGTCCGCGATCAGGCCGCCGCCGTCCGTCACCCGGTCCAGTGTCGAGTCGTGGAAGGCGACGAGTTTTCCGTCCGCCGTGCAGTGCACGTCGGTCTCCAGATAGCGGTAGCCCGTCTCGACCGCCCGCCGGAACTGGAACATCGTGTTCTCCAGCCCGTCCGCCGCTCCGCCCCGGTGGGCGAAGGGGATCGGGCCGGGATGGTCGAGGTAGGGATGACGTATCCGCGTGGTCACGGTCGCAGTATCGCCTCCTCCGGTTGACCCGCGGCAACGACCGTGCTGCCGTCCGATGCCGCCGGAACGGCGAACACGCGCAGGAACAACTGCGCCAGCGGTCCGATCGCCACCGCGTACAGCACCGTGCCGATCCCCACCGTGCCGCCCAGGGCGAAGCCCGTCGCCACCACCGCCACCTCGATCGCCGTACGGACGAGCCGGATCGAGCGGCCGGTGATCCGGTGCAGGCCGGTCATCAGGCCGTCGCGTGGGCCCGGGCCGAAGCTCGCCGCGATGTACAGGCCGGTGGCCACGCCATTGAGGACGATGCCCGCCACCAGGAGCGGGACGCGCGCGCCGAGGGCGTGCGCGTCGGGGACCAGGGCGAGCGTGCCGTCCATGGCGAGGCCGACGACGAAGACGTTCGAGACCGTGCCGAGGCCCGGACGCTGCCGCAGCGGTATCCACAGGAGCAGTACGACGGCGCCCACGAAGATCGACACGACGCCGATGGTCAGCCCCGTCAGCTCGGCCAGCCCCTGGTGCAGCACGCCCCAGGGCTCCAGGCCGAGGCCCGACTCGACGAGCAGGGCCGAGCTGGCGCCGTACAGCACGAGACCGGCGTAGAGCTGGAGCAACCTTCGGCCGAGGTGATCCGGCGCTGACAACGAACTCACGAGCTGCCCCCTGTGGTGATAGTGGCCTGACACATGACACCCTGTGGCTTGGGATCGGATCGTATCCATGGCCAATTCTGGGAAGGTGGACTGATCTGCATGGTGCAGTGGACTTCGGCGGTGGGGACCGCGCAGCTCGCTCGGCTGCTCACCTCCCAGCAGGACCGTCCCGCGGGTCCCGGCACGCGTCGCCCGCCCGCCTACCGCTCCCTCGCCGATGGCATCCGCCTGCTGGTGCTGGAAGGTCGGGTGCCGGTCGCCGCCCGCCTTCCCGCCGAGCGCGAACTGGCCCTCGCCCTCTCCGTCAGCCGGACCACGGTCGCCGCCGCCTACGAGGCGCTGCGCGCCGAGGGCTTCCTGGAGTCCCGGCGCGGTGCGGGCAGCTGGACCGCTGTGCCCGCGGGTAACCCACTTCCCGCGCGCGGGCTCGAACCCCTGCCTCCCGAGGCGCTCGGCTCGGTGATCGACCTCGGGACGGCGGCCCTGCCCGCACCCGAACCGTGGCTGACCCGGGCCGTCCAGGGCGCACTGGAGGAACTGCCCCCGTATGCGCACACGCACGGCGACTACCCGGCAGGGCTGCCCGCGCTGCGCGCGATGATCGCCGAGCGGTACACCGCGCGCGGGATCCCCACCATGCCCGAACAGATCATGGTGACGACCGGCGCGATGGGCGCCATCGACGCGATCTGCCATCTGTTCTCCGGCCGGGGCGAACGCATCGCCGTGGAGTCGCCGTCGTACGCCAACATCCTTCAACTGATGAGGGAGGCGGGCGCCCGGCTCGTGCCCGTGGCGATGGCCGAGGGGCTCGCCGGCTGGGACCTGGACCGCTGGCGCCAGGTGCTGCGGGAGGCCGCGCCCCGGATCGCCTACGTCGTCGCCGACTTCCACAACCCCACAGGCGCGCTCGCCGACGAGGACCAGCGACGACAACTCGTCGACGCGGCCCGCTCGGCGGGCACGGTGCTCGTCGCCGACGAGACGATGACCGAGCTGTGGCTGGACCCGGATGTCGAGATGCCACGCCAGGTGTGCGCCTTCGACCCGGCCGGGTCGACGGTCATCACCGTGGGTTCCGCCAGCAAGGCCTTCTGGGCCGGGATGCGCATCGGCTGGGTTCGGGCGGCTCCGGATGTGATCCGCAGCCTCGTCGCCGCGCGCGCCTACGCGGACCTCGGGACACCCGTCCTTGAACAGTTGGCCATCAACTGGTTGCTGAGCACGGGAGGTTGGGAACAGGCGGTCCAGATGCGGCGCGAACAGGCCCGGGACAACAGGGACGCACTGGTCGCGGCGGTACGACGGGAACTGCCCGACTGGGAGTTCACGGTGCCCAGGGGCGGACTCACACTGTGGGTCCGTACGGGTGGGCTGTCGGGGTCACGGATCGCCGAGGCGGGCGAGCGGGTGGGGGTACGGGTGCCCTCGGGACCGCGGTTCGGCGTCGACGGTGCTTTCGAGGGGTATGTGCGGTTGCCGTTCACCGTGGGGGGAGCGGTGGCCGACGAGGCGGCCGTCCGGTTGGCTGCCGCGGCGCGGATCGTGGTGAGCGGAGGGTCGGGGGGCGCCGAGTCCCCCCGGACCTTCGTGGCTTGAGCGGTGGGCGTGGCTAGGCCACCGGCTCCTGTTCCGGTTTCACGAGTACCTGGGCCGACCGCGGCGGCAGCAACTCCAGCACCGCCTGGCGCTGTACGTCGCTCGTCGCGTCGTCGTGGGGGTCCGGGGTGGCCGGGACCTGGAGGCGGTGGACCGGGCCCGTGCCCAGCCGGGCGTAGCCGCGGCCCGGGGGCATGACCGGGACCGGTGTGGTGTGCGGGGGCGCGCCCAGGATCGCTTCCAGTCGAGTGGGGGACGCGGGGCCGAGGACGACACGCGCGCGTGTGTGCTGCCGTACGGCGTCGCTCAGGGTGTCCGCGCTGTCGAACTGTTCCGCCACCACTACGGTGACGTTCGCCGCCCGGCCGTGCCGCAGGGGGACCTGGAGCAGTGACTGGGGGTCGGGGCGGCCGTCGGCGGCGGCCAGGTGGGCGAGGGCCCCGGGGCGGTCGAGGAGGAGCCAGAGCGGGCGTCGGGTGTCGTCGGGGAGCGGCTGACCGGCCTGGCGGGCGTGGTTGGCCGCGATCAGCCGGCGTTCCGTTTCGCGGCCGGCCCATTCGAGGCTGGCCACGGCGCCGGACGCGGCGCACTCGACGGCCAGTACGCCGTCCCGGCCGGTCAGGCACGCGTACTCACCGGTTCCGCTGCCGTCGACGATCAGGATGTCGCCGTGCTGGAGGGCCTGGAGAGCGATCGAGCGCAGGAGTGTCGTGGTGCCGCTGCCCGGCTCGCCCATCACCAGGAGGTGCGGTTCGGTGGAGCGGGGACCCGTGCGCCAGACGACCGGCGGGACGTCCCGCTGCTCCTCGCCGTGGCTCAGCGGGAGCGTGCGCTGTACCTGGGTGGGGTCCGTGAAGCCGAGCACCGTCTCGCCGGGGGACGTGACGAAGCGCTGCGCGGCGATGTCGGTGGGCAGCGGCGACAGGACGGTGACCGTGAGCTGGTTGCCCTCCTCGTCCCAGTCGAAGTGGTACTCGCGGCCCCGGCCCGACTTGGCGTGCAGCAACTGCTCGATCCGCGCGCGGGAGTCGGCCTCGCCGTCGGTGAAGTACGCCGGGTAGCGCACCACCAGGTGCGAGACACGGCCGGTGCCGTCGAACTCGTACGCGGGGAAGACCTTCTCCCAGTCGCCGCCGTGGGCGTAGAGGGGAGCGGGGTCGTCGGGGGTCGAGAGGTAGGGGACCAGCGCGTCGTACAGGGACTGGAGGCGCTGGGCCTGGGACTCGTCGGGGCCCTCGGGCTCCGCCGGGGCGCGGTCCCGCCCGTGCCAGGCCGCTGCCGCCATCACCGAGATGACGGCGAGCAGCGGGCCGTACGGGACGAGGGCCACTACCAGGACCACCGAGGCCACCAGGAACAGCAGTGGCCCGCGCCTGTCCTTGGGCGTGTCCGCCCACTTGCGCCGCCCGGCCGCGGCCAGTCGGCGAAGACCCCGGCTGATCGTGATCAGCGGGTGGAGGACGTCCGTGGCGCTGTCCGCAGCGGTCCGGGCCAGCTCCCGGCTCCGGGCGATCTGTGCGCTGCCGTTGCTCAGGATGCGGGGGAGGGGGCGCCGGGCCACTGCTGTCTCCTGGGTGCGTGTGGACGGGAGGGGCGTCAGAACTTGATTCCGCCGAGCAGGCTCGCCAGGCTCTCGCCGCCGGCCTTGATGCTCGGCGCGATGGCGGTGCTCGCGAGGTAGAAGCCGAACAGCGCGGCGACGAAGGCGTGCGACGCCTTGAGTCCGTCCTTCTTGAAGAAGAGGAAGACGATGATGCCGAGCAGAACGACGCCTGACATGGAGAGGATCATGAGGATCTCCTGGTGTGGTGGGGACAGTCACCATGAGTTCTTCCAGGATCACAGCATGTATCCATACGATAAAAGGTGCACTTGGGTGAATTTCGGCGTATTTCACTCGCGTGGCGTACCTGTTTGGTGTCATCCGGGCGTGCTGATCTTTGCTGCTGAGGTGTCGGGTCATGTGCCTGTCGAGCCAGTACTCTGGCGATTCACCCGTACGGTTGTAACGAGAGGCGGTCCGGCCGATGAGCGAAGCCCCCGACCCCGAGGTCGTGGAGCTGGCGACGAAGATCTTCGATCTGGCCCGGCAGGGGCAGACCGAGGCACTCGTGGCGTACGTCGACGCGGGCGTACCGGCCGACCTCACCAACGACCGCGGCGACTCCCTGGTGATGCTCGCCGCCTACCACGGCCACGCCGACGCGGTCCGGGCGCTCCTCGCTCGCGGTGCCGACGGGGACCGGGTGAACGACCGGGGGCAGACACCACTCGCCGGGGCCGTTTTCAAGGGTGCGCAGGACGTCATCGAGGCGCTTCTGGAGGGTGGCGCCAACCCGGCCGCGGGTACGCCCTCGGCTCTCGACACCGCACGGATGTTCGGCAAGACGGAACTGTTGGAGCTGTTCGGCGCACACTGAGTCGTACGTGTTGACCAGCTAGGACAAGGAAAACGGGGGAGGCGGAACGGGGCCGCCGGAAATACGGTCGCGGCAGCTTGAACAGCCGGGTCATCATGACGTCGTGATTCATGGACGCGATGGCTGGGCAGATGTTGCCGCACCGCGCGGGCCGTGATGCGGTCCGCATGGGCCCACCTACGAGAGGCAGAGGAAGATGGTCTACAGCAAGCAGGAAACGGCGGGCGCTCCGACGTGTTGTCGCGTGGCCAGGTAAAGCAGGATCCCGGTTGCGTCGACGCTTGATGTGAGGCTGTTTCCCATGTTCGATCCGGTCATAGCGCCCAGCGGAACGCTGCTCGGCCTGCTTCAGAGGGGCCGCGGCGACGGCACGCTGCACGCGCTCACAGCACCGCGGGCCGACGCGCTCGCGGCACTGAACCACTGTGTGCTCCACGACCCGCGCCACGACTGGCAGGTGGAGAACCGCTCCCTTTACTACGCCCGTCTCTATGTCGACCTCCATGGCGAGCTCGACGAGATCGAGGCCCATCTCTTCGACGCCGAGGACGTCCTCGACACCGACGAGTCACGCACCGGGCTCGCCCTCGCGGTCCTCGGACACCTCGCCTCCTACGGAAGGCGGGACGCGCTGGAGGTGCTGCGCAGGTATGCCGCCACCGGCACCAGCTGGGCGTGGGCGCTGGACGAGCTGGCGCTCAGGGACGACGACGCGGGGCTGCGCGCCCTCGCCGCCCCCGTGCTCGCCCGCTTCGGCACCGACGCGGAGGGCGAGGCGGAACTGGCCGCCGTCGTGCGGGACGCCTTCGAGCCCCGGCCCTGGCGGCTGTGGGCCGAGGATCCGCGCGAATCGATCTCCACGCGCGTGCGTGCCGCCCAGGAGACCGGCTGTTTCGACCGCTGGCAACGCCAGATGCGACCGTCCGGGCCCCGCCCGGGCTGGAGTGTGCAGGCTGTCTTCGAGTGGGCCCAGCAGGGCATCGACCGCGGTGCCGTGCTCCATGTGCCCGCCGCGCGGTGCCTGACGGCTGTGGCGGGCCCGGAGGACCGGCCCCAGATCCTGGAGGCCGCCCGCAGCGGTGGCGACGGCGCCCGCTGCACGGCCCTGCGCTATCTCGCGGACAGCAATGATCCCGAGGCCCTCGATCTGGTCGAGGGCGCGGTCACCGACGGCACGACGGCCGTGGTGGAGGCCGCCGTCGACGCATTCGAACGTATGCGCAGTATCGCCGCCGTCGACCGCGCGCGCGGGTGGGTCCACCGGCCCGACCCCCTCGGCGCCGCCGCCGGACGGATGCTCGCCTGCCTGGGTGGCACCCGGGACAGCGACCTCGTCCTCGGAGCCCTGCGGGAGGCCGTACGGGGCGAAGGACCCGACGCGCCGACCCTGTGGACCCTGGTGGACGGCGCGGGACGGCTCGGCATCGTCTGCGCGGCCCCCGTGCTGCGCCACGTCTACCGCGAGACCGCCTCGTCCCATCTGCGCGGCCGGGCCGCCCGGGCCCTCGCCGCCACCGACCCCTCCTTCGCCGCCGGCTTCGCCGTCGAATGCCTGTGGGACTGCGAGGAGACCACCCGCGAGGTCGCCGCCCGGCACGCCGAGACCGGTGACGCCAGGGTCGTCGACCAGCTGCGCAGGCTCGCCGCCGACCCGGCCGAGGAGGCCGAGGTCCAGACAGCCGTACGGAGCCGGATCGGACCCGACAGCACCGCGGTATGAACGGGGGATGACCCGGAGATCAGGAGCGCGTGGACGCGCGCCGACCCGCGAGGGGGCGGTGCGCAACGCTCATGGGACGTTCCCCGTCCGGAAAGATCGACGTTGACGCGGGCACGTCCAGTACGGCGACAACACCCCTATGCGTGTAGTCATCGTGACCGAATCCTTTCCCCCCGATGTGAACGGCGTGGCCCACTGCGCGCTCCAGACCGCCCGGCACCTCGTCGATCGCGGTCACGTTCCCCTCGTCGTCGCCCCGGCCACCGCCGCCGGGAACGGGCCCGACGCCTCGGCGCCGTGCCCCGTCGTCCGTGTCCCCTCCCTGCCGCTCCCCGGCTACCCCCAGGTCCGCGTCGCCCTCCCCAGCCGACGCGTCGCCGCCGCGATCACCGAGCACCGCGCGGACATCGTCCATCTGGCCAGCCCCTTCATCCTCGGCGTACGCGGCATGGCCGCCGCCGCCCGGCTCGGCATCCCCGCCGTGGCCGTCTACCAGACCGACCTGGCCGGATACGCCCGCACCTACGTCCACGCGGGCGAGGCCGCCGCCTGGCGGCGCATCCGCTCCGTCCACGCCGCCGCCGACCTCACCCTCGCGCCCTCCAGCGCTGCCCTGCACGACCTGGAGTCGCACGGCGTACCCCGGGTGAAGCTGTGGCAGCGCGGAGTGGACACCGCGCGCTTCCGCCCCGCACTGCGGGACGAGGCCATCCGCCGTGAACTCGCCCCGAACGGTGAGCTGATCGTCGGCTACGTCGGCCGGCTCGCCCCCGAGAAGCAGGTCGAGCTCCTCGCCGGGGTCTGTGCGCTGGACGGCGTGCGGGTCGTCGTCGTGGGTGACGGACCCAGCGAGCCGGGGCTGCGCGAGCAGCTGCCGGGAGCCGTCTTCCTGGGCCGCCGTACCGGCGACGAACTCGCCCGGATCTTCGCCTCGCTGGACGTCTTCGCGCACACCGGACCGTTCGAGACCTTCTGCCAGACCGTGCAGGAGGCCATGGCGAGCGGTGTGCCCGTCGTCGCGCCCGCCGCCGGCGGACCGCTGGACCTGGTCGCCCACGGGCGCACGGGCCTCCTGGTCCCGCCGCGCGACGCGGCCGCCGTCCGGGACGCGGTGTGGTCCCTGGCCCGTGACCCGGGCCTGCGGGCCTCCTACGGCGCCGCCGCCCGGGCGATGGTCGAGGGCCGTACCTGGGCGAGTGTCGGCGACCAACTCGTCGGGCACTACGCCGACATCCTCACCGCGCGGACGGCGGTGGCCGCATGAACACCGAGACCCCACACGGCGCGGGTGGACCACTGCGCATCGTCCGGCTGGCGAACTTCGTCGCCCCCGCCTCGGGCGGCCTGCGCACCGCGCTGCGCGAACTGGGCGCCGGCTACCGGGCCGCCGGACACGACCCCGTCCTGATCGTGCCCGGTGAGCGGGCGAGCGACCGCGACACCGAACAGGGGCGCGTGATCACCCTGCCCGGCCCGCTGCTGCCCGGCACCGGCGGCTACCGCGTGCTGACGGACAAGCGGCGCGTCGCCGCCCTCCTCGGGGAACTGGCGCCTGACCGCCTGGAGGTGTCCGACCGGACGACCCTCAGGTGGACGGGCAGGTGGGCGCGCCGGGCCCGTGTCCCGGCGGTGATGGTCTCCCACGAGACCGCCGACGGCGTCCTGCGCACCTGGGGCCTGTCGGAGAACCTCTCCCGGCGCGCCGCCGACGCCCTCAACGTCCGTACGGCACACACCTACGCGCGCGTGGTGTGCACCACGGAGTTCGCCGAGCGGGAGTTCGTACGGATCGGGGCACGCAATGTCGTACGGGCTCCTCTGGGCGTCGACCTGGTGCGGCGGCATCCGTCGTTGCGGGACCCGGCGGTCAGGGCCGCGCACGCGCGCGGGGACGAACTGCTCCTGGTGATGTGCTCCCGGCTGTCCGTCGAGAAGCGGCCCGGCACGGCGCTGGACGCCCTGGAGGCCCTCCTGCGGCGCGGACAGCGGGCGAGGCTGGTGGTGGCCGGGGACGGGCCGCTGCGGGCCCGTATGGAGCAGCGGGCGCGGGAGCGCCGGCTGCCGGTCACCTTCCTCGGGCACGTCACCGACCGGGTACTGCTGGGCGGACTCCAGGCGTCGGCCGACGTGTGCCTTTCGCCGGGACCCGCGGAGACCTTCGGGCTCGCCGCGCTGGAGTCGATGGCCTGCGGCACACCCGTGGTCGTCAGCGCGTCCTCCGCGCTGCCCGAGGTGATCGGGTCCGCCGGGGCCGTCGCCGCCGACGACGGAGAGGCCTTCGCGGACGCCGTACGGCTGCTGCTGGGGCGGCCCGAGCGCGAGCGCCGGGACAAGGCACGCGCGCGTGCGGAGTGTTTCGGCTGGTCGACCGCGGTCGAGGCGTTCCTCGCGGCGCACGACGCGAAGGTGCCGTCCGCCGGAGACGCGCCCGTGCGGCCCGTCGTCCCGGAGGGTGTCGGATGAGACCGCTGCGGTTCGTGGCGCTCGGCGACTCGCTGACCGAGGGCGTGGGCGATCCCGTGGACGGCATGTGGCGCGGCTGGGCCGCGCTGCTCGCCGACGGGTTCGGCGACACGCCGGTGGACTTCACCAACCTCGCGGTCAGCGGGGCTCAGACGCGCGACGTGCTGGAACGGCAGACACCGGCCGGCCTCGACCTGGAGCCGGACGTCGTGTCCGTCGTCATCGGGGTGAACGACACCCTGCGCCGCACGTTCGACATCCACGCGGTGGCCGCCCGGCTGGACGAGGTCTACGCGGCCTTCACCGAGCGGGGCGCGCTCCTGCTCACGGCGTGCCTGCCCGACCCCGGGGCGATGCTGGGACTGCCCGGTGTCCTGGCCAACCCGCTGGCCAGGCGGCAGCGGGCGGTCAACTCGGTCGTCCACGCGCTGTCCGGGCGCTACGGGGCCGTGCATCTGCACGCCGCCGAGGGGGAGTGGCTCAGCGGGCGTGAGATGTGGAGCGCGGACCGGCTGCACCCCGGCGAGCAGGGGCACCGGCAGCTGGCGGTCCGCTTCCACGCGCTGCTCACGGAGGCGGGCGTAGCGGGCGGGGCGGGTCCGTCGCCCGAGCCGGAACGTCCCGCGCCCACCCGGGCGGCCAGCCTGCGCTGGCTGGCCACCGCGGGCACGGGCTGGGTGGCGCGGCGGTCCACCGACCTGCTCCCGCAGCTCCTCCGGCTCGCCGCCCAGGAGGTCCGCCACCGCGCGCGGGGCACCAGCGCCCGCCTCGACCTCGGGGCGTCCCACGCCGTCGCGGCGGCCCTGGCCGCCCTGACGGTGGCGGAGCACCGGGCCGAGCCGGACGTGGCGTAGGGCCTGTCCGTCGGATCGGGCGGAGGACGGCTACGGCGTCGAACCGGCACGGGCGAGCCGGGGTTCGGTGTGTCCGGCCATGTGGCGGAGGAGACGCCGATGTGGGTCGCCGGCGGGGCGGGTGACGCGGCGGGGGAGTCGGCAACCACGACAAGGCCGCGGACGGCCGCCCGCCGGGGCGCGGCTGCTGGCAGCGCAGCTCCGACTCCCCGGCATGAGCCGGCGGACCGGCACCGGGCGGCTCAACCGCGGCGTACGGGCACGAACCTGACCGGGGTGTCCGGCGCCGCCTGGGCGGCGGCGCGCAGGTCCGCGGTGCGTACGACGGCGATCACCGGATAGCCGCCGGTGGTGGGATGGTCGGCGAGGAAGACCACCGGCCTGCCGTCCGGAGGCACCTGGACCGCGCCCAGGACCATGCCCTCACTGGGGAGTTCACCGGCAAAGGCCCGCTCCAGGGAAGGGCCTTCCGTGCGCAGCCCGATGCGGTTGCTCGCGGAGGACACGCGGTAGGTGGACTTGGTGAAGGCGCGCAGGGCCGCCGGCGTGAACCAGTCGTCGCGGGGCCCGACGGTCACCCGGAGCACGAGCTCGGCCGGGGGCGCCGGCTGCGGACCGACGTCCACGCGCGCGTGCCCGCCGATCACATGCCCCAGGGGCAGCACCGCGCCGTCCGTGAGGGGCGGCGGGCCCAGGCCGGACAGCAGGTCGGTGGACCGGCTGCCGAGGACCGGCTCGACGGCGATCCCGCCCGAGACGGCCACGTAACCGCGTACTCCGGAGAGGGCCGCTCCGACGTTCAGCAGCGCACCGCCGGGCACCTGCACCGCGGCTCCCCAGGCCACCGGGCGGCCGTCCACCGTGACCGGGCAGGGGGCGCCGCCGACCGCGACGGTGACCGGGCAACGTGGGCGCAGGGCGCAGCCGTTGAGGGTGGTTTCGAGGACGGCCGCCCCGGACGGGTTGCCGACCAGCCGGTTGACGAGCGCCGCCGTGAGCGTGTCCAGGGCGCCGGAGCGTGGCACCCCGAGATGGGCGTACCCGGGACGCCCCTGGTCCTGCACGGTGGTCAGCGCCCCCGCCCGTACGACCGCGAGCGCACGATCCGTCATGGGCGGCCGACCGGGACGAAACGGACCCGGGTGCCAGGCGACAGCAGCGCGGCCGGCACGCGCGTGTGGTCCCACAGGACAGCGCCCGTCGTACCGATCAACTGCCAGCCGCCCGGCGACGAACGCGGGTACACACCCGTGTACGGGCCCGCCAGTCCCACCGCTCCTGCCGGAACGGACGTCCGCGGAGTGGCGCGCCTTGGTACGTCGTAGCGGGCCGGGAGACCGGTGAGATAGCCGAAGCCGGGCGCGAAACCGCAGAAGGCGACACGGAACTCGGTGCCCGCGTGGATGCGCGCCACCTCTTCCTCGGACACGCCCCACAGGGCGGCGACGTCGGCGAGGTCCGGGCCGTCGTAGCGGATCGGGAGTTCGATGATCTCCTGGGTGAGGGGGAGCGCCGGGGGCACTTGCGAGGCGGTCAGTTCGGTGGCCAGCCGGGTGGGGTCGTCGAGGCCGTCGAGGAGGACCGTACGGGCGGCGGGGACGATCTCCCGTACGGTCAGGGTGCCCTCCGCGCGGCGGCGCAGCAGTTCCGCGTGCAGGGCCTGGGCCTGTTCGCCGGAGGAGACCTCGACCAGCAGCGCGTCGTCGCCGACGGGCAGCGCCCTCATCCCGTGCGTCGTCCCGCTCGTCGTGCCGGTCCCGCTCATACGAAGGCCTCCACGCGGACGCCCGACGCTTCGATGCGCTCCCGGATCCGGCGGGCCAGGTCCACCGCGCCGGGTGTGTCGCCGTGGACGCACAGGGAGCGGGCGCGGATCGCGAGGGGCGTTCCGGAGAGCGACGCGACCACGCCGGTCCGGGCGAGGGTCACCGAACGTGCCACGACGGCCTCCGGGTCGGTCACCAACGCCCCTTCCCGGCCGCGCGGCACGAGAGTGGCCTCCTCGGTGTACGCGCGGTCGGCGAACGCCTCGGGGACGGCCGGGAGGCCCGCCCCCTCGGCGAGCTCCAGCAGGCGCGAGCCGGGCAGCCCGAGCACCGGCAGCCCCTTGTCGGCCAGAAGCACGCCGGCGATCACCGCCCCCGCCTGCTCCGCGTCGTGCACGACGCGGTTGTAGAGCGCGCCGTGCGGCTTGACGTACGACACGCGCGTGCCCGCGGCGCGTGCGAAGACCTCCAGGGCGCCGATCTGGTAGGCCACCTCGGCCGCCAGTTCGTCGGGCGGCACATCCATCGCGCGCCGCCCGAAGCCCGCCAGATCGCGGTAGGAGACCTGGGCGCCGATCCGTACGCCGCGCTCGGCCGCCCGGTCGCACACGCGCCGCATGGTGACCGGGTCCCCGGCGTGGAAGCCGCAGGCCACGTTGGCGCTGGTGACGACGGACAGCAGCTGTTCGTCGTCGGTCAGCCGCCAGCGGCCGAAGCCCTCGCCGAGGTCGGCGTTGAGGTCGATCATCTTCCGGACTCCTGTCACGCTCCGGTCAGGCGACGCGGTACTGCTCGTCGCGGGTGTCGGTGAGGAACATCTGTCCCGGCGCGTGGGTGATGGCGAAGGGCGGACGGGACGCCGTCACCGCGGCCTGCGGGGTCACCCCGCAGGCCCAGAACACCGGGATGTCGTCCGGCGCGAGGTCCACCGGTTCGCCGAAGTCAGGTCGGCCGAGGTCGTCGATGCCGAGCCCAGACGGGTCGCCGCAGTGTACGGGGCTGCCGTGCACCGCCGGGAGCAGGCTGCTCTCCCGGATCGCGGCCGCCAGATGCTGCGGCGGCACCGGGCGCATGGACACCACCATCGGGCCGTGCAGCCGCCCGGCGGGACGGCACTGACGGTTGGTCACGTACATCGGGACGTTGCGGCCCTGCTCGATGTGCCGGATCGGGACGCCCGCCTCGGCGAGCGCCCACTCGAAGGTGAAACTGCACCCGATGAGGAACGTCACGAGATCGTCGCGCCAGTGGGAGAGCACGTCCGTGGGCTCCTCCGTCAGCTCGCCGTCCCGCCAGACCCGGTAGCGCGGCAGGTCGGTGCGCAGGTCCGCGCCCTCGGCGAGGACGGTGGTCCAGGAACCGGCGTCCGTGACGTCCAGGACCGGGCAGGGCTTCTGGTTGCGCTGACAGAACAGCAGCATGTCGTACGCCCAGTCGGCGGGCACCGAGATCAGGTTGACCTGGGTGTGGCCGGCCGCGACACCCGCCGTGGGGCCCGTCAGCCCCGCGCGGAACCGGGCTCGCCCGGATTTCGGGCTCCACGCGTGCGCGTACTCGTGGACGAGGGACAGGGGGCGGTCTTCCGTACGGTTCACTGGAGTTCCTTTCCGCGGGTCTCCGGCAGGCCGAGCAGTGCCAGGGCGGCGATGCCGTATCCGATCGCGCCGAAGACCAGCGCGCCGCCCACACCCCAACTGTCGGCCAGGAAGCCGACCGTGGTGGGGAAGACGGCGCCGACGGCGCGCCCGGTGTTGTAGGTGAAGCCCTGCCCGGTGCCGCGCACAGCGGTCGGGTACAGCTCGCTCAGATAGGAGCCGAAGCCGCTGAAGATCGCCGACATACAGAACCCGAGCGGGAAACCGAGCACCAGGAGAAGGTTGTTGGAGCCCGTGGGGATGTTCGCGTAAGCGAGGATGCACAGCGCCGAGAGGACCGCGAACAGCCAGATGTTGCGCCTGCGGCCGATCCGGTCGGTGAGATACCCGCCGGTCAGATAGCCGACGAAGGCTCCGGAGATCAGGAAGGCGAGATACGAACCGGTCCCGACGACCGACAGTCCCCGTTCCGTCTTGAGGTAGGTGGGCACCCAGGTGGCGAGGGTGTAGTAGCCGCCCTGGACACCGGTGGACAGCAGGCCCGCGAAGATCGTGATGCGCAGCAGTCCGGGTGCCTCGGGCGTGCCGGGCTTGAAGATGGTCGCGAACGAGCCCTTCTGTGGGTTCTTCTCGCGCTCGGCGACCGCCCGGGGCGCGTCCTGCACCGAGCGCCGCACCCAGACGACCAGCAGGGCGGGCAGAGCGCCGGTCCAGAACATCACGCGCCAGGCCAGGTCGTCGTCGAGGAACGAGAAGACCACGGTGTAGACGACCACGGCCAGGCCCCACCCCACGGCCCAGGAGCTCTGGATCGCGCCGAGCGTACGGCCGCGGTGCTTCGGGCTCGCGTACTCGGCCACCAGGATCGCGCCGACGGCCCACTCACCGCCGAAACCGAGTCCCTGGAGGGCGCGGAACACCAGCAGCGTCTCGTAGTTGGGCGCGAAGCCGCAGGCGACGGTGAAGACCGCGTACGTGATCACCGTGATCATCAGCGCCTTGACCCGGCCGATCCGGTCCGCGAGCACTCCCGCGCCGGCGCCGCCCACCGCGGAGACGACCAGGGTGACGGTGGTGAACAGCCCGGTCTGACCGCTGTTCAGACCGAAGTAGGCGGACAGCGCCACCATCGTCAGGGGCAGTGTGAAGTAGTCGTACGAGTCCAGGGCGTAGCCGCCGAACGCGCCGCCGAAGGCGCGGCGACCGCGCGGGCCCAGTGCCCGCAGCCAGGCGAACGCGCCTTCGTCGACGGCGGGTTCACCCGTTCCGGGGCGGGATTCGGCGGACAGGGCCTGCGGTGGAGGGGTCGTGCTCATGTGCACCTCGCAGATGAGGGACGGAGGGTGCTTCGGGATGAGCGGTGCGGGAGCGGTCGGCACCGCGTGGATCCGGCGGTGTCTGTTCAGCAAGGTAGAGGATCGTTGAACGATCCTTCAATACCCGTGTTGTTTCGTTCTTGTATCTACGATTGAATTCCGGGCATGGCAGAGCAGCTGACGGGACTGGCCGACGACCGCGCGCTCCTCGGGCGCACCAGTACCGCCGAGCGGGTGTCGGACATCCTCAGGAGCCGGATCGCCGACGGGTACTTCCCGCCCGGGACCCGGCTGTCCGAGGACAGCATCGGCGGGGCCCTCGGCGTCTCCCGCAACACGCTGCGCGAGGCATTTCGGCTGCTCACGCACGAACGCCTGTTGATCCACGAGCTCAACAGAGGTGTCTTCGTACGGGTCCTCACGGTCGAGGACGTCGAGGACATCTACCGCACCCGCGCCCTCGTCGAGTGCGCCGTGGTCCGCGGCCTCGGGGAACCGCCCTACGCCCTGGAGAACCTCGCGGCGGCCGTCGACGAGGGGCAGCGGGCGGCGCGCGACGGTGACTGGAAAGGGCTGGGTACGGCCAACATCCACTTCCACGGCGAACTCGTCGCACTGGCCGGCAGCGCCCGCACCGACGAACTGATGCGCAGCGTCTTCGCCGAACTGCGCCTCGCCTTCCACGTCGTGGACGACCCGCGGCGCCTGCACGAGCCCTATCTCGCCCGCAACCAGCAGATACTGCAGGCCCTCCAGACGGGTGACCGGGAGCGGGCCGAGGAGCTCCTTTCGGTCTATCTCGGCGACTCGCTCGAACGGGTGGTCGAGGCCTACCGGCGGCGGGTGGGCGAGGACGGCTAGCCGGTACGGGGTTCGGGACCTGCGGTGTTCCGCAGGGCGTCAACGGCACGGTGGCGGGGTGACGGCGGGTCGCTTCTGAGTCGTTTGGGTCGTTGTCAGACCGAGGACCTAGTCTGTGCACCGTGACTTCGCCTGCATCGACGGACAGCGTTCCGCCCCAGCTCAGCGCGGGGCCGCGCCCCGCTCCGGGCCCGGCCGCCGACGAGGGCCTGGCGCGGCGTCTGCGTGCGCTCGCCTGCACCGCCCCGCTCCACGACCTGGACGCGCGCAAGGCGAATCTCGCGGGCGAGTACTCGGTGTACGGCATGGCGGAGGTGGCCCTCTCGGCCATCGACCTGGTCACCCTGAACATGGACTTCGACACCGGCGCCGACCACGACCAGATCGTCGCCCGCCTCATCCCGCGCATCGCCGCCCAGGCCCCGCAGCGGCCCGTCACCGAACACGAGCGCGTCGCCCGCTGGGTCCTGGAGAACCTGATCAACGTCGGCAGCGTCGACCGCGGCTTCCGGGCCGTATACGGCACGTTCGCGCCGGACGGTACGTATGTACGCCGCGACTACGACTTCAAGCTGATCGAAGAGGTCCCGGGGTACGGCGGAAGCGTCTACCTCCGTACGACGGACGAGGCGGTCAACGTACTCGTCGGCGCCCTCGACACCGATGTCACCAGCGCCCAGATCGCCGCCGAGGTCAAGCTGGAGGTGCTGATCAGCCGGGGCCGGCTGGCCGACGCCCAGCTCGCCGCGGAGCAGGCCCGCTACCGGACCGTGCAGTACTCGGAGACCCTGCGCAGGGCGCTGGACGCGACCCGGCGCAACGTGCGCGCGGTGGACTGGCTCGAGACCGTCCCCGACATGATCGCCGAGGCCCTCGACCATGTCGCCGACCGCTACCGACATGAGAACGCGATCCTGACCAACATCCGCAAGGCCCGTGACGAGTCCGAGGACCCGGAGCAGAAACGGCGTGCCGCCGAACTCGTCGACATCGTCAAGGACTGCATCCGGCGGCACACGCTGCTCCAGTCCCGGCTGCTGGAGGCGGGGCCGCTGTTCCGCGCGGAGCAGGACCGACAGGCCTTCGCGACACCGATGACGTCCTCGGGGACAGACCTGTACGGCCATCTGCTCGCCCCTGTGCTGCCGTTGCCCCTGGAGGCGGCGGTGCGGGTCACGGACGCGTTCTTCGCGCGCGGGACGGGGCTTCGTGCGCCGGTGTCGGTCCGCGTCGGCGACCTCGTGGACATACTGCTGACGCCACCGGTGGAACGGGAGCATCTCGGGGCGGAGATGCCGGAGCCGGACCTGATCGCCACGCCGGACGACAGCCGGTTCAGCGAGGAGCAGTTGGCGGCGGCGATGGAGTTGCTGGATCTCCCCGCCGACGCGCCTCGGCGCTTGTCGGGGTTGCTGGCAGAGGCGCGCCTTCGCGACACGGAACTTCCCTACCTGGTGGCCCTGCTGGCCGTGCACGCGGCCAGTCCGCCGGTGGGGACGGCCTATCGGCAGGGCGAGGAGAAGTTGTTGTTCGCCGTCGATGACGGGACGGAGCTGGACGATCCGGAATTCGGTGGCGCCGATCTGATCGTGGGGATGGCGTTGCTGGACGCGGTGGGGATGGCCGCCGGCAGGTCGGAGGCAGCGTGATCGGGCTGAGGTTGTCGCCCGGGTGCGGACCCGCCGCGGCTTGTCGCGCAGTTCCCCGCGCCCCTAGGCGAGTCGGCCGTCCCCTCGCTTACAAGAACAGGGAGTTGCAGCTGTGAATGAGCTCGTCGACCGGAGTGAGCCGGAGGTCGTGGCGGCCCCGGCCACTGCCGCTGTGACTCCTGCCGATGCCGCTGACGCCGCGCGGCTGGTCGCCTTTGGGCTTCAGCCCAAGCTTCAGGCCGCACGGGACCAGGAGTACGCCGAGTTGCTGCGGCGGTATCGCGAGGACTCGGCCTTCGCCCGGCTCGCCGACGCCGTGGCCGCCGGGCTGGGGCTGGTCGTGCTGGAGGTGTCCCCGCGCGCGGGGATGGCGGTGACCGCCGCCGAGGACTCCGTCTTCGCCGTGCGGATGGGGGACTACGCACGGCGTACGTCCGCCGACGGCTCGGACCGTTTTCTGCACGGGCTCGCCCATCTCGCCGTCGCCGCCATGGCGTTTCCGCGCCCCGAGGATCTCGCCGACGACGGCTACATCGGGCGCGTCACCGTCAACGGGGTCGAGGCCTTCGTCCGCCAGGCCTGTCGGCGGCTGGAGGAGCGCGCCGAGGCGCAGGGCGAGAACACCGACCCGGTCAGCGACGCCCCGGGACTAGAGGCCGCCTGGCGCATCTGGATGAGGCGGAGCGCCACGGGGGCCACCAAGGACGCGCGGAGACCGGCCGGTTCGACGACCGGCATCGTCGGCAAGGCCGTCGCCTTCCTCACCGACTCCGGCTTCCTCCAGCGCACGGGTGACGACAACGGCGGCACGTATCGGACGACAGCCCGCTACCAGCTCCAGGTCCGGGACATGGCCGGCAACGCCGCCATGGCCGAGCTGCTGGAGCTGGGTGTCGTGCCGGTCACCGACGGGACGCCGACGCTGCTGCCCGCCGAGGACACCGACGACCTGGAGCTGGTGGCCGACGCCGGACTGCCCTTCCACCACTCCTGACCGCCGCCCCGACTCCCTTCGCACCCCAACCCGACTACTCCCTTACGACTACGAGAGTCCCGCCATGTACGAGCTGTCCCGGGTCCGCCTCTACTCCATCGGTCCTGCCGGTGCGCGCTACGCCGACACCGTGCTTGACCTGCGGGGTGTCGGCGAGCCGGTGCCCGACCCCGCGCCCACCCAGGCGGAGTTCTTCGAGGACGAGCCCGTCGGACCGCCGCGTCGGCCCGCGCCGGCGGGCGTGCTCTTCCTGGAGAACGGCGGCGGCAAGTCCGTACTCCTCAAGCTGATCTTCTCCGTGATGCTGCCGGGCCACCGCAACACGCTCGGTGGCGCCAGTTCCGGCGTGCTGCGGAAGTTCCTGCTCGCCGACGACTGCGGCCATGTGGTCCTGGAGTGGCAGCACACGCTCACCGGCGAGCTGGTGGTGGTCGGCAAGGCGAGCGAGTGGCGGGGGCGGCAGGTCTCCAACGATCCGCGGAAGTTCGCCGAGGCCTGGTACTCCTTCCGGCCCGGTCCGGGACTGAGCCTCGACAACCTTCCCGTCGCGGAGTCCACCGCCGTACGGCCGCCGGTGGAGGGTGCCTCCGGTGCCCAGGGGCGGCGGCGGACGATGAAGGGCTTCCGGGACGCGATCACCGAGGCGGGCAAGGCGTATCCGCATCTCGAAGTGCACTGGGAGGAGATCCACGACCGCTGGATCGAGCATCTGGGGGAGCTGGGTCTCGACCCCGAACTCTTCCGCTACCAGCGGGAGATGAACGCCGACGAGGGTGAGGCCGCCGGCCTCTTCGCGGTCAAGAAGGACTCCGACTTCACCGACCTGCTGCTGCGCGCGGTCACCGACACCCGGGACACGGACGGGCTCGCCGACCTGGTCGGCGGCTTCGGCAACAAGCTGGGGCGACGGTCCGAACTGATCGCCGAACGGGACTTCACCGCCGGGTCCGTGGACCTGCTCGGCCGGATCGTCGAGGCCGCGGAGACACGTTCCCGCGCGCGGGACGTCCACGCGGGTGCGGAGCGGCGTACGCGCACCCTCGCCCGCCGGCTGTCCGCGCGGGGCGTCCAGGAACGCGTCCGGGCCGGCGATCTCGCCCAGCGGGTCACCGCCGCGGCCTATGCCGTCACCCATTCCGAGGGCGGCCGGGAGCGCAGCGCGCTGATCGCCGCCGAACTCGCCTTCCGGCACGCCTCGCTGGCACTCGCGGCGGCGGAGAAGACGGCAGCCGCGCAGAAGCGCGAACTGGCCGACGCGCGCACCATGCACTCCGCCTGGCAGGCCGCCGAGGTCGTCCTGCGGCACCGCGCCGCCGCCGACCGCTCCGCGCGCGTGGCCGTCGCGATCCGCGAGGCCGAACGGGACGCGGCCCCGGCGCTCGCCGCCCGCGCCAAGGCGGCCGTCGACCTCGTACGGGCGCTGCACTCGGCCGCGGAAGGCGCTGAGGCGCTCGCCAACGAGGAGGAGGAGCGGTCCGCCGCCCTTCAGGAGGTCAGCGAGGTCGCCCACCGGGACTCGACCGGCGCGGCCACCGAGGCGCAGCGCGCCCGCAGTGAGGTCGGGCATCTGCGGCAGCGGCTGAGCGAGGTCGAGCAGGAGACCGCCGAGGCCGTGCGCGCGGGCTGGCTCGACGACAGCGCCCCCGACGCGGATCCGGCACGGGCCGCACTCGCCGCAAGCGACGCCGAGAAGACGGCCGTCGAGGCCTGGGACACCACCCGTGAGGCCTCCCGGCGGGCTTCCGAGCACGCGCGTGAGGCGGCGTCCGCAGAATCCCGCGCAGAGCTGACGGCGGCCCGCGCGGCGGATGCCGCCACGGCGGCCGAGCGGGCGTACGACGCCGAGCGGCGCATCGCCGAGGCCCTCGCGGCGGAGGAACGGCTCGCCGAACTGCTGAGCCTGCCGTCCGCCGGTGGTGCGCGGCAGCGAGCCCGGGCCGCGCTGCCGCACCAGCAGGGCGCGAGCGAGGGCGAGGACAGCGGCGCCGGAGGAAAGGCCGTCCCCCGGGCCGCCGACGAAGGTCCCCTGACCTCCGAGGAGCTGGACCGCTTCGCCGACGAACTCCGTGAACTGCTCGACGATGGGGTCACCTCCGCCGAGCGGCAGCTCTTCGAGCTGCGGACAGGTGCGGCCGACGACGCCCGGATCCTCGGCGCGCTCGGTGACGGCGGACTGCTGCCGCCCGGCCCCGACGTGCTGGCCACCGTCGAGTTCCTCGGCGAACACGGCATTCCCGCGCTGCCCGGCTGGCGCTATCTCGCCCAGGCCGTCGACCCCGCCGACCACGCGCGCGTGCTGGCCGCCCGCCCCGAACTCGTCGACGGCGTCATCATCACCGACCCCGGCACGCACGCGCGTGCCCGCGAGACCCTTGCCGAGGCGGCCCTGCTGCCCCGGTCGGCCGTGGCGGTCGGTACGGCAGCCGCCCTGCTCGCCCCCACTCCGGCCCCGGGACCGGGCGACGGCGACGTGTTCCTCGTACCGCCGAACCCGGCCATGCACGACGAGCACGCCGCCGACGAGGAACGACAGGCGCTACGGGCCCGGGCGGGTGAGCGGGAGGAGGAGATCCGCACGCTCGCGGCCCGGCTCGGGAAGGACCGGGAACTGGCCGCGCGCCTCACGTCCTGGCGTACGGGCTGTCCGGCCGGGCGGCTCGTCGAGCTGGCCCGGGCCGCGCACGACGCGCGCGCCTTCGCCGAGGAGACCGAGGCCGAGCTGGCCGAGGCGCGGACCGTACGGGCCGAGGCCGACGAGGTGGCGAGCGAGGCGTCCCGGGTGCGGGACGAGCGGCAGGAGTCCGCCCAGCGGGCCCGACGCGCCGCCGACGCGCTCGCCGGACTGGCGTACCGGCTGCGCGAACGTGCCGGATGGCAGGTCAAGGTGCGTGAACTGGCCGACGAGGCCGTCGAGTCGGAGGCCCGCGCACAGGCACTGCTGGAGCGTGCCCGGTCCGCCGACGAGGACCGGCGAGCCACCCAGCGCGCCGCCGACGACGCGCGCCGCACGGCCCGCGCCCTGCGCGCCGAGCGCGCGGAGATCGCGGGCGCCCCCGATGATGTACCGGAAGCCGACGAGGAGGCCGCCAAGTCGTCGCTGCCCGCTCTCCGAGAGGCCTACCGGGCGGCGTCCCAGCTGTACGAGAAGGTCGGCGTCGGAGCCGACCTGCGGGCCGAGCAGGCGCGGTCCGAGAGCGAGGAGAGCGCCGGTCGTGCGGAGCTGGACCGGCTGAGCAACAAGGTACGTACGCGCGCCGAGCAGATGTTGCAGTCGCCCGACGGATCCGACGGACCGTCCCGGCAGGCCGCCTCCGCGCGGGCCGAGGAACTCGTGCAGCTCCTGGAGACCCGGGTGTCCACGGCCAGCGAGCAGCTCGGGCGACTGCGCGGCGAGGCCGAGCGGCACGCGCCCGAGGACGGCGAGGCACACACCGAGCTGGCCGAGGAACTCGTCCCCCGCGACGCCGAGCACGCCCAGGCCCTGCTGCGCACCGCCACCGCCGAACTCGCTTCCCGGAGCGAGGCGTTGACCCGGGCCAGGGAGGCGCACGCCGAACTTCTCGGTTCCCACCGGGCGGCCGAGGACGCGGCCTCCGGGTTCGACGAGATCGCCGCGATGCTCCGCGACCTGATGCGCGAGCACGCGTCCGACGACGACCAGGAAGCCCCGGAGCCCTACCCCGGCAGCCCGGAGGAAGCACGTCAGTCGGCGGCCGAGGCCCGCCGTTCCCTGCGCGGCTTCGCCGCCGACCTGTCGGCAGCCGAGGGCGCCGTGCGCGAGGCGAGCGACATCCTCGTACGGCACGCCAACTCCACGCGCTACGAGGCGGTGCGCACACCCGCCCGCCAGCAGATCCGTGAACTGCCCGCGTCCTCGCTGCCCGAGCACGCGCAGAAGTGGGCCGACGCCTTCGCCCCCCGACTCCGGGTCCTGACCGACGAGTTGGCACAGCTGGAGCGGAACCGGGACTCGATCGTGGACCGGCTGCGCGGGCTGGTGGAGTCGGCGCTGGCCACCCTGCGGTCCGCGCAGCGGCTGTCCCGGCTGCCCGAGGGGCTCGGCGAGTGGTCCGGGCAGGAGTTCCTGCGCATCCGGTTCGAGGAGCCCGACCAGGCGACGCTCACCGAGCGGCTCGGTGAGGTCATCGACGAGGCGACCCGGGCGGCCGTGAAGAAGAACTCCGACCTGCGCCGGGACGGAATGTCCCTCCTCCTGAGGGGAGTCGGCGCCGCACTCCAGCCCAAGGGAATCGCCGTCGAGATCCTCAAGCCCGACGCCGTACTGCGCGCCGAGCGCGTGCCCGTCGGACAGATGGGAGACGTGTTCTCGGGCGGTCAGCTGCTCACCGCGGCCATCGCCCTGTACTGCACGATGGCCGCGCTGCGCAGCAATGACCGGGGCCGCGACAAGCACCGGCACGCCGGCACGCTGTTCCTCGACAACCCCATCGGGCGCGCCAACGCGACGTACCTGCTGGAGCTCCAGCGAGCCGTGTCCGACGCGCTGGGAGTCCAACTCCTCTACACCACCGGCCTGTTCGACACGACCGCGCTCGCCGAGTTCCCCCTGGTCATCCGCCTCCGCAACGACGCGGACCTCCGCGCGGGTCTGAAGTACATCCGCGTGGAGGAACACCTCCGGCCGGGGCTGCCTCAGCAGGCCCCGGCCGGGGAGGGGGACGCGGTGCACAGTGAGATCACGGCGACGCGAATGTTCAAACGCCCGACACAGCCAACTCCCTCAGGGGCAACCCCCTAGGGGCGCGGGGAACTGCGCGACCAGCCACAGTGGCGCCGCAGTTCCCCACTGTCCGCACCGCCCCTATGCGTCCCCCTTCAACAGGTCAGCGCACTTCTCCCCGATCATCATCGTCGTGATACACGGATTCACCGACACCAGATCAGGCATCACCGACCCGTCGGCAACCCGCAACCCGGAGACCCCCTTGACGCGCAGTCGCGCGTCCAGCGGTGCCGAGGCGTCATCGTCCGCGCCCATCTTCACCGTGCAGGCCGGGTGGTAGACGGTGTTGTGGGTCTTGTGGATGTAGTCCAGCAGCTCGTCGTCCGTCCGGACGTCCGGCCCGGGGGCCAGTTCCGCCCCCGCCCAGCCGCTCAGCGCGGGCTGCGCGGCGATCCGGCGTGCCAGCTTCAGCCCGTACGTCATCACCCGCGCGTCGTGCTCGTGCGTGAAGTACCGCGGATCGACCATCGGCTTGTCCCGGTAGTCGCGGGTGCGCAGCCGCACCGTGCCGCGTGACTTCGCCCGGGTCACGTTGGGGGTGAGGCAGAACGCGTTCTCCGAGGTCGGATAGCCCCAACGCGCCGTGTTCATGTCGAACGGCACCGAGCCGTAGTGGAACATCAGGTCGGGCCGGTCCAGGCCCGGTTCGGTGTCGTAGAAGATGCCCGCCTCCCACCACTGACTGGACGTCGTGGTCATCGGCTGCTTGGCGTCCCACATGATGACGCCCTCGGGGTGGTCCTGGAGGTTCTCGCCGACCCCCGCCGAGTCCACGACCACCTCGACGCCGACCTCGCGCAGTTGCTCGGCCGGTCCGATGCCGGACAGCATCAGCAGCTTCGGGGTGTCGATCGCACCGCACGACACGATGACCTCGCGGCGGGCCCGTACGGTCCTCGTGTGGATGAGATCCGGGTCGAGGTACTCGGCGCCCACACACCGGCGCCCGTTCAGCACGAGCTGCTTCGCGCGCACCCCCGTGCGTACCTCCAGGTTCGGCCGCCTGCCCATGACCGGGTGGAGATAGGCGACGGAGGACGACTGACGGATGTTGTTCTCGTCGGAGTTGATCTGGAACCAGTTGGCCCCGCGGACCACGGTGTCGCCGGTGTTGAAGGGCGTGGTCGGGATGCCCGCCTGTGCGCACGCCTCCAGCAGGGCGGCGCCGCACGGGTCCTCGCTCTTGAGCGTGCGGAGCTTCACCGGGCCGGTGCGGCCGTGGTGGTCGCCGGGGGCGTCGTTGGTCTCCAGGCGCCGGTAGAGGGGGAAGAGATCGGCCGCGCTCCAGCCCGTACAGCCGACCGCCGCCCAGTCGTCGAGATCCTCGGCCGGGGCCCAGAAGGCGATGCAGGAGTTGTGGGACGAGCAGCCGCCGAGCACCTTCGCACGGGCGTGCCGCATGAAGCTGTTGCCGCTGGACTGCGGCTCGACCGGGTAGTCCCAGTCGTAGCCGGAATCCAGCAGGCCCATCCAGCGCTCCAGTCTGAGGACGTCGTCGTCGCCGACGTCGCTCGGGCCCGCCTCCAGCACGCACACGGTGACGGACGGGTCCTCCGAGAGCCGGGCGGCCACCACGTTGCCCGCGGTGCCACCGCCCACCACCACATAGTCGAACACGTCGGTGTTCATGAGCGATTGGTCCAGGTGGGGCTGGTCCATGAGAGGTCGACCTCCTTCAGTCGGCCGCCGGTGCCGCGAGGGGAGCGGCCGGCGAGGCCGGGTTCTCTTCAAGTCGGTGTCCGGCCAGCACACCCGTCCGGTGTCGCTGGACGAACCAGTAGTAGGCGAAGCCGCCACCCGCGATGACCGCGACGAACAGCACGGCGCCCCACTGGAGGTACCAGTGGAAGGGGGCGGTGGCGTTGTAGACCGAGGCCCGCGGCCAGATCAGGTTGATGGTCATGGCGCCGCCCCAGATCACGGCCCCGATGTTGACGAGCAGCCCCCAGCGGCCCAGCGAGAACTTGCCGTCGCCGGCCGGCTGCCACTTGCCGCGCAGCCGTGCCACCAGCATGGGTCCGGTCACGCCCAGATAGGCGAGGTAGATCATGATGATGCCGATGCTGGTGACCACGGTGAAGATCTGCGGCTGGCGGATGTTGACCACCAGGATCGCCAGGGCCAGCACACCGACGATCACGGCGGGCAGCACCGGCGTCTGGAAGCGTGGGCTGACCTTCGCGAGGAGTGAGGAAGCGGGCAGGTTGTTGTCGCGGGCCATCGCGAACGCCAGCCGGATCGCCGCCGTGTGCACGGCCAGCGCGCAGACGGTGACCGCGATCAGCACGCACCACAGCATCGCCTTGCCGGCCGTCGGCCCGAGCACGTCGAGCACGACGTACTGCAGACCGTCCGTGGACAGCTCCTTGCCCTTGAGGCTGGAGACGCTCATCAGTGCGAGGAGGAGGATCAGACCGCCGAGGACGAAGGAGGCGACGATCGCCCGGATGATGGCGCGTGGCGCGTTCCGGGACGGGTCGCGGGACTCCTCACCGAGCGAGGCGGCGGTGTCGAAGCCGTACATGACGTACGCCGATGCCAGCGAGGCCACCAGGAACGCGCCGAGGTAGCCGGCTCCGTGGCCCGAGCCCGTGCCGTTCGTCTCCAGTACCACCTGCGGGCCGCGGGTGATGTGCACGGCGAACAGGACGATCAGTACGACCGTGGCGACGAGCTCGATGAAGACACCCGCCGTGTTGATCGTGGCCATCAGCTTGACGCCGAAGGCGTTCACCACGGTCGTGAACAGGATCAGCACGGTGGCCAGGATCACCGCGTTGGTCGCCACGTCGTACTTGCCGGTGCCGTCCCCGACGATCTGGAACACGTCGGAGATCTGCGGCAGCGTGAGCTGGTAGGCGAGGGCCACCGCCGCGATCGACACGATCGAGGCGATCAGCATCATCCAGCCGGCCAGCCAGCCCAGGTGCGGGTTGCCGATCTTCTTCGACCAGTTGTAGACCGAGCCCGCCACGGGGTAGCGGGCGGCCAGCTCCGCGAAACAGAGCGCGACCATGAACTGGCCGACGAACACCATCGGCCACGACCACCAGTAGGCGGGGCCGCCGCTGCCGTAGCCGAAGTAGAACAGCTGGAAGGTGCCGGTCAGGATCGAGATGTAGCTGATCCCGGCCGCGAAGGTGTGGAAGTTGCCGAGGGTGCGCTTGAGCTCGGGCTTGTATCCGAACTCGGCGAGTTCGGCGTCGTCCGTATGCCCTGGGCCTGTCGGCTGGTCGGTGGTTGCCATGAGCGGACTCCTTGGGGACCGGGGAGTGGGAGGGAGCGGCTCGTTGCGGGTGCCGGGATCAATGGGGGCGCACATTCAGGACGTAGACAAGGGGAATGACGCACAAATGACGTGGGCAGGGAGCACAAGGGGTGTCAGGCGAACCAGCCCTGCGGCGAAGGATCGGTGTTCCGGTAGATGTGCTTCGCCTCGCGGTACTCGGCGAGTCCCGACGGTCCGAGCTCGCGGCCGAAGCCGGACTGCTTGAAGCCGCCCCACTCCGCCTGGGGGACGTACGGGTGGTAGTCGTTGATCCACACCGTGCCGATCCGCAGCCGGGCCGCGACCCGCTGCGCCTTGGCCTGGTCGGTGGTGAAGACGCCGCCGGCGAGCCCGTACACCGTGTCGTTGGCGAGCCGGATCGCCTCCGCCTCGTCCGTGAACCGCTCCACGGTGAGCACCGGACCGAACGACTCCTCCTGTACGACGGTCATCCGGGCATCGCACTCGTCGAGGACCGTCGGCGGGTAGTAGAAGCCCTCGTCGAGCCCTTCGGGACGTGCCCCGCCGCACCGCAGCACGGCACCCTCGGCCAGGCCCTGGGCGACATACGCCTCGACCTTCGCGCGATGCGCCTCGGAGATCAGCGGGCCGGTCTGGGCCTCTTCGTCGAACGGGCCGCCGAGCCGGATCAGTTGGGCCCGCCGGACGACCTCGTCGACGAACCGGTCGTGCAGGGGGTCCTCCACCAGCAGCCGGGCCCCGGCCGAGCAGACCTGCCCGGAGTGCAGGAACACGGCGGTGAGCGCCATGTCGACGGCCGTGTCGAAGTCGGCGTCGGCGAACACGATGTTGGGGTTCTTGCCGCCGAGTTCGAGAGCGACCTTCTTCACGGTTCCGGCCGCGGCGGCCATGAGCCGGCGGCCGGTCTGGAGTCCGCCCGTGAAGGAGAGGAGGTCGACGTCAGGGTGGTCGCCGAGCGGCGCGCCCGCCTCGGGACCGGCGCCGAGGACGAGGTTGGCCACGCCTGCCGGCAGTCCGGCCTCGTCCAGGAGCCGCATCAGGTGGATCGCGGTGTGCGGGGTCAGCTCGCTCGGCTTGAGGACGAAGGTGTTCCCGGCCGCCAGCGCCGGGGCGACCTTCCACGCGGTCTGGAGGAGCGGATAGTTCCATGGGGTGATCAGCGCGCAGACACCGACCGGCTCGTAGACGACCCGGCTGTCCACGCTCGGTGAGCCGGTGTCGATGACACGTCCGGTCTCGTTCGCCGCCAGCCGGCCGAAGTAACGGAAGCAGTTGACGATGTCGTCGATGTCGTACGCGCTCTCCACCAGTCGTTTCCCGGTGTCGAGGGACTCCGCGCGGGCCAGCTCGTCCTTGTCGCGGACCATGAGGTCGGCGACCCGCAGCAGCAGGTCGCCGCGCTCGGCGGCCGGCGTACCCGGCCAGGGGCCCTCGTCGAAGGCGCGGCGGGCGGCGCTGATGGCCTCCACCGTGTCCTTGCCGCCCGCTTCGTCGACGACACCGACCAGGGAGCCGTCGGCAGGGCAACGGATCTCGCGGGTGCGCTCGTCGAGCGCGGATCTCCAGGTACCGCCGATGAAGAGTTCGGGCATGTTCTCGTTCCTCCTGGTCGGCGCCGTGCTGAAGACGCCCTTCCGGTTGTGCGCCTTTCCGGCCGAAGATGGTTCATGCTGAATGTGATCTTCGACACAGCCGATTGAGTGCTCGGCGGCGCGCCGCGGCCGGGGAGGGTTCCGCCTGCGAACCCCTCGTCCGGCACCCAGCACACCACCGTTCCGGTGCGTCCGCGATGCCATCGGAGGTCGTAAATGGCCGCGATGGTCGGAAATGTGTTCGATCAACTGCTCGGGGGTACGTCACGGGTTCCGTCGGACGGGTGGTGAGACGAAACCCGCAGGGGGAGCCGAAGCGCCCGGGAGCGGCGTTCGCCATGGCGGCCATGGCGGCCAAGGCGGCGTCGGACCGGCGTGGTGGCGGTGGTGGCGGAGGATGACGCGATGCCCTGCGGCCGGCCGCCCGCGCTCATTCGTACGGCCCAGCCCGGCCGAGCCCCACCTCGGTGGGTGCCCGGCTGTGACTGGTCCTCCCCGAACGCGCGGGGCTGTTCATGGCCCAGGGTGTGCGCTTGTGAGGGTCCTGACCGTCCAGGGTCCTCAGAGGTGCGACAGCTGCCCGGACCCGCCGCCCTGCCTGCGTATGCGCTCCTGGGTCCGGGTGGTGGCCCGAGCGATTCGTCGCGCCTTGCGGCGCTCGCGTCGCAGCGCCCGCGCCGTGCTGCTGGGGGTCGACACCACGCCGTTGCGCTGGCGCCAGACCTGGCGCGTCACCCACACGTCGAGTGCGGCCCAAGTGGCCACCACCGTGCTGGCCACACTGCTGATCACCATCGGGAAAGCCAGCCAGGAACCGGCCAGCGTGGACAGGAAGGCCACCATCGCCTGGATCAGCGTGACCGAGATGATGAGCACCGCCCGCACCGCCGCCGTACGCACCGGGTCGGGCAGCCGGCGCCGACGCGCGGGCTCCTCGACCCACAGCTGTCGGTAGGAGGGCTGTGCCTCCGCCCTGACCGGCGTGGGGAGTTGCTTCACGGGGTTGGAGGTGGAGGACGGTCCGGTGTCGTCACCGCCACCGCCCACGTCCTGGCCCGTGCTGATACTCCTGACGCTCCTGGGCACCTCCAAGGGTGCCGCAACCGCAACGCCGTTCCCGAGCGCTTCGCGTCGTTCCGCCGTGCCCATCACGTGTCACTCCCCACCGCCCAGCAGACCGCCCGTCCCGATGTCGGTGACACCGGCTCCCCAGTGGTTGCCCGGCTTACGCTGTTTTACGCGGCCTGGACGCGGGATGCGGACCCTGCTGACGGTTCCGCCACCCATCTCCTGTGTACAAAGACGATCGGCATGTCTCGAAGATTCCCGTCGAAAGCAAAAATCCAGCCAAACAGCCAAGTTGGCCGACGGTTGTCGTCGCGAGGTCGATGCCCGATTCCAGGAGGCAATCTCCCGTAATGATCGGACAACTCGCCATGTCTCGCCCTGAGCACGGTAGTTCAACCCTCAGACAGGTCTTCGAGTTATCTGTGGGTCAGTAGTAGGCTCACGCCGATTATTGACGCACATGTGTACCCCCGCGTCGACGGGGGCGAGCTGGGGGAGGCCATGCGCTTTCGCGGGAAGTCCATCCGCCGGAAGATCGTGGCGCTGCTTCTCGTGCCGCTGGTGTCCCTCACCGCGATCTGGGGCTTCGCCACCGTGCTCACGGGGCGTGAGGCGGCCGAGTTGTTCAATGTGTCGTCGATCGTGGAGAAGGTCAGCTACCCCACTGAGGACGCTGTACGCGTACTTCAGCAGGAGCGGCGCCAGACCCTCGTCTATCTCGCCGATCCCCGTGCCTCCGATGCGCTGGCGGCCCTTCGGCGCAGTCGCACCGCGACCGACGACGTCATCGACAAGATCCGCGCCAACGCCGACAAGTCCAGCGTGCGCAACTCGATCAGCGACAGCGACAGCGAGCGGCTCACCGCCGTCCTGGAGGCGTTCGACGGCATCGGTCCGCTGCGCCGCAGCGTCGAGGAAGGCACCGTCACCCGGATCCAGGCCCTGAACCTCTACAACAACCTGGTCGACCCCTGTTACGTGCTGCTCGGTAACCTGCACATCATCGACAACCTGGAGATGGACAAGCAGGCCCGCGCCCTCGTCAACACCGCCCGGGCCCGCGAACTCCTCTCCCGCGAGGACGCCCTGCTCGGCTCGGCCCTGGTCGTCGGCACACTCACCCGCGACGAATCCCGTGACATCTCCGACCTCGTGGCGCAGCGCGCCGTCATGTACGACGTCAGCCTGCCGATGCTCCCGCTCACGGACCGCGCACGCTACGAGCGGTTCTGGAAGAACGCCTCCACCGCGCCCCTCCGGGTGGCCGAACAGGCCGCCATCGGCGCCGAGTCGGGCAAGCCGCGCGGTGTCACGGCGAAGAGCTGGGACACCACCGCCGGCGACGTCCTCGACGACCTCCGCAAACTCAACGACGAGTCGGGCGACCGCTATCAGGACCGGGTCCGTCCGGTCGTGATGGGCGTCATCGTCAAGGCCGTCGTCGCCGGCGTCCTCGGACTGGTCGCCCTGCTGGTCTCGCTCTTCCTGTCCGTACGCATCGGCCGCGCGCTCATCCGCGACCTGCGCCAACTCCGCCTGGAGGCCCACGAGGCGTCCGGCGTCCGGCTGCCCAGCGTGATGCGCCGTCTGTCGGCCGGTGAACAGGTCGACGTGGAGACCGAGGTCCCGCGTCTGGAGTACGACAGGAACGAGATCGGCGAGGTCGGTCAGGCCCTCAACACCCTGCAGCGCGCTGCCGTCGAGGCCGCCGTCAAACAGGCCGAGCTCCGCTCCGGAGTCTCGGAGGTCTTCGTCAACCTCGCCCGGCGCAGCCAGGTCCTGCTGCACAAGCAGCTCACCCTGCTCGACACCATGGAACGCCGGACCGAGGACACCGACGAACTCGCCGACCTGTTCCGGCTGGACCACCTGACCACCCGTATGCGCCGGCACGCCGAAGGCCTGGTGATCCTCTCCGGAGCGGCCCCCTCCCGGCAGTGGCGCAAACCCGTCCAGCTGATGGACGTCGTACGTGCCGCCGTCGCCGAGGTCGAGGACTACGAGCGCATCGAGGTCCGCAGGCTGCCGCGGATGGCCGTCACCGGCCCGGCCGTCGCCGACCTGACCCACCTCGTGGCCGAACTCCTGGAGAACGCCACGGTGTTCTCGCCCCCGCACACGGCCATCCAGGTTCTGGGTGAACGTGTCGCCAACGGCTTCACCCTGGAGATCCACGACCGGGGCCTGGGCATGGCGGCCGAAGCCCTTCTCGACGCCAACCTGCGGCTCGCCGAGACACCGGAGTTCGAACTGTCCGACACGGACCGGCTCGGCCTGTTCGTCGTCAGCCGGCTCGCCCAGCGGCAGAACGTCCGGGTCTCCCTCCAGCCGTCCCCGTACGGTGGCACCACGGCCGTCGTCTTCGTCCCCGACGCACTTCTCACCGACGACATCCCGGACACCAACGGCATCGGCTTCCGCCTCGACCGCGCCCAGCCCTCCAAGGAGGCCGAGTTCGAGGGGAGCCGCAGGGCCGCGCTCTCCCCGGCCCCCGTGCGCCTCCCCGGTCTGCCCGCCTCGCTCATCGACGGCCCGGTCGAACTGGAGGCGCCGGTCGACCTGGACGCCCTCAACGACATTCCCGGCTCCTTCGGTGACAAGGACAGCGAACACGGCGCACTTTCCCGGCCGCACCGCTCGATACCCGGAGCGACGGGCGAAACGGGCGACCTGCCCGGCGAGCAGCACCAGCAGCCCACCGGAAGCTGGCGCGCGCCCGCCCCCGACGGCCCGGTCGGTCGGCCGGGAGATCCCGTGACGCTGCCGCGCCGCCGCACCCCGAAGCTGGTCAGCTCCCACGGCCGTCCGGTCACCGAACAGCAGCCCCGGCGCCACCCGTCGGCGACGGACGAACATCCCGCGGAAGGTGTGGGTTCGACGGACCCCGACACGCTGGCTCCGCTCCCGGCCCGCCGCCGGGGCGAGACGCCGATCCGTCGCGAGACAGAGCCGGGCGACGGCTTCGGCGACCGCACGGAGTCTTCGGTGAGGCGCTGGGAGGGCAGAGGGGAAACCGTCGGCCGGGGGCTCGACGACCGTACGGAGTCAGCGGGCTCCAGGGGCTTCACCGACCGCACGGAACTGTCTGCCTCGCGCTTCGGAGACCGATCCGTCGGCGGCCGTCCCGACGCGCCCGCCCGTGGCGCCGGCGGGCGGACGGAATCGGGCCTGGGCGACCTCGGTGACCTTTCGCCGGAAGCCCCGGGACTCCCGCAGCGTGACCGGCGCGGCGGCTCCGGCGGGACTGCCTCCCGCCCGGGTGCGGCGGCCGACCCCGCCTCGTCCGGTACGGCAGGGTTGCCCCGCCGCGTACGACAGGCCAATCTGGCCCCGCAGTTGAGGGACGGCCCGGAGCGGCGTGCCGAACGGACGAAGCCGCGTTCCCAGGACGGGGCCGACCCCTTCGACCGCGACGCCGACGAGGTCCGCAGCCGCATGGCCTCGCTGCAGCGCGGCTGGCAGCGCGGTCGTGACGAGAACGCCGAGGGCGACAGCGCCCAGGACGGCACAGCGCAAGGAACGAGTAAGGGGGACGGTCGATGACCGCACCAAAGACGACCGGCCAGACCGCGAGCGACAAGGCGTCGGGGGAGCTCAACTGGCTCCTCGACGACCTTGTCGACCGGGTCGCCAGTATCCGCAGAGCGCTCGTACTCTCCGGTGACGGACTGCCCACCGGGGTCTCCAAGGACCTCAGCCGGGAGGACAGCGAGCACCTGGCCGCCGTCGCCTCCGGATTCCACAGCCTCGCCAAGGGCGTGGGGCGTCACTTCGACGCGGGCAGCGTCCGCCAGACGGTCGTCGAACTCGACGACGCGTTCCTGTTCGTGACGGCGGCCGGCGACGGCAGCTGCCTGGCCGTGCTCTCGGACGCGGACTCGGACGTGGGTCAGGTCGCCTACGAGATGACTCTCCTGGTGAAGCGTGTCGGTGTGCATCTGGCATCTGCTCCGCGCACCGATCTGCCCGCAGGCGGGTAGTGGGATGACATGAGCGGAGACGGCCAACCCAGAAGCCACTGGTTCGACGACGAGGCCGGACCGGTCGTCCGTCCGTACGCCATGACGCGAGGCCGCACCAGCCATTCGGCCCAGCACCGCCTGGACCTGATCGCGGTGGTCGTCACGGAGGCGCACGCGGACGACCCGGAAGCGGATCGCACGCTGTCCCCGGAACACGTGGACATCGTCGAACTCTGTCGTGACGCACCCCAGTCGGTCGCCGAACTCGCTGCCGAACTCAATCTCCCCATCGGTGTGGTGCGGGTCCTCATCGGGGACCTCGTGGACGAGGAGATGGTCCATGTGACGCGTCCCGTACCCCCCGCCGAACTGGTGGACGAGAATATTCTGCGCGACGTCATCAGCGGCCTCCGGGCACTCTGAGCAGCGCGGAAGCGGGAGAGAGACGTGACAGGCCGGCAGTTCTGGGTCGATGAAGGCGGGACCTTCACCGACATCGTCGCGCGTCGCCCGGACGGCGGCCCGCTCACCCCGACTCCGCGGCGATTCCCGGAAGCCCGCCGAGGCCGTCCGCACGGCCGTGGAAACCCCAGGCGGCGGGGGCCGAGACCCACCGCCGACCGACCCCGAACAAGCAGGAGAAGAGACCGATGATCTTCGGGCGTTCTGAGCGCGGCAAGCCCCCGGTCGAGCCCGTCACGCTCAAGATCCTGGTGGCCGGCGGATTCGGCGCGGGCAAGACGACCCTCGTCGGCGCGGTCAGCGAGATCAAGCCGCTGCGGACCGAGGAGCTGCTCACCGAGGCGGGCCGCCCGGTCGACGACATCAGGGGGGTGGAGGGCAAGAACACCACCACCGTGGCCATGGACTTCGGCCGCATCACCCTCCGCGAGGACCTCGTGCTGTACCTCTTCGGGACGCCCGGACAGGACCGCTTCTGGTTCCTGTGGGACGAGCTCGCCACCGGCGCGCTGGGCGCGGTCGTCCTCGCCGACACCCGCCGCCTGGAGGACAGCTTCGCCGCGGTCGACTACTTCGAGCGGCGCTCCATTCCCTTCCTGGTCGGCGTCAACTGCTTCGACGGAGCGGCCCGTTACCCGTCGCAGTCCGTACGCGCGGCCCTGGACCTCGACCCCAACGTGCCGCTCGTGCTGTGCGACGCGCGCAACCGGGAGTCGGTCAAGGAGGTCCTGATCGGAGTCGTCCAGCACGCGATGGCGTACGCGGCCGACCGCCGCGCGACCGTCACCGGCTGACGGTCCCTCGTCACCTGACGGTCCATCACCGCCTCGCACGCGCACGGCCCGTACCCCCGCCGACCGGGGTACGGGCCGCGGTCCAAAGGCACGCGCGCGTGGACGTGTCCCGCGAGCGGTGGCTCTAGTCCCGGCCGTCGTCCTCCCAGCCGAAGCTCTTCTCCACGGCCTTGCGCCAGTTGTGGTACTCACGGTCACGGACCGACGCCTCCATGGCGGGCGTCCACTCGACGTCCTTCTGCCAGTGCGACTTCAGCTCGTCGAGGTCGTTCCACACCCCGGTCGCCAGGCCGGCCGCGTACGCCGCTCCCAGACAGGTCGTCTCGGAGACCTTCGGACGGATGACCGGCACCCCGAGGACGTCCGCCTGGTGCTGCATCAGCAGGTTGTTCTTCGTCATGCCGCCGTCCACCTTCAGGGTCGTGATGCTCACCCCCGAGTCCTGGAACATGGCGTCCACGACCTCCCGCGTCTGCCAGCTCGTCGCCTCCAGCACCGCGCGCGCCAGATGCCCCTTGGTGACGTACCGCGTGAGACCGGTGACCACCCCGCGTGCGTCGGAGCGCCAGTAGGGCGCGAACAGGCCGGAGAACGCGGGCACGATGTACGCGCCCCCGTTGTCGTCGACGCTCGCGGCGAGCGTCTCGATCTCGTCGGCGGTACGGATGATGCCGAGCTGGTCGCGGAACCACTGCACCAGCGCGCCGGTGATCGCGATGGACCCTTCGAGGCAGTAGACGGGCGCCTCGCCGCCGATCTTGTAACCCATCGTGGTCAGCAGGCCGTTCTTGGAGGGAACGGGCCGGTTGCCGGTGTTGAGCAGCAGGAAACTGCCGGTGCCGTACGTGTTCTTGGCCGTCCCCACGTCGTAGCAGGCCTGGCCGAACACCGCGGCCTGCTGGTCGCCCAGCGCGGAGGCCACGGGGACGCCCGCGAGCTGGCCCACCGCGGTGCCGTACACCTCGGACGAGGACCTGATCTCGGGGAGGATCTTCTCGGGGACGTTCATCGCGGCCAGGATGGACGCGTCCCATTGGAGGGTCTCCAGGTCCATCAGCATGGTGCGGCCGGCGTTGGTCACGTCGGTGACGTGCCGTCCGCCGTCCGTGCCGCCCGTCAGGTTCCAGATCAGCCAGGAGTCGATGGTGCCGAAGGCGATCTCGCCGCGCTCGGCGCGGGCGCGCAGCCCCGGCACGTTGTCCAGCAGCCAGGCCGCCTTGGGGCCGGAGAAGTAGCTGGCCAGGGGCAGTCCCGTCTGTTCGCGGAATCGGTCCTGTCCGTCGGCGCCGCCGAGTTCGTGGCAGAGCGCCGCCGTACGCGTGTCCTGCCAGACGATCGCGTTGTGGACCGGCTTGCCCGTTGCGCGGTCCCACAGGACCGTCGTCTCGCGCTGGTTGGTGATGCCGAGCGCGCTGAGCTGGTCGGCGCGCAGCCCGGCCTTGGCGAGCGCGCCCGCGACCACAGCCTGGACCTTCGACCAGATCTCGGTCGCGTCGTGTTCCACCCACCCGGGCTTGGGGAAGATCTGGCGGTGCTCGCGCTGGTCGACGGCGACGATCGCGCCGTCCTTGTTGAAGACGATGCACCGGCTGGACGTGGTGCCCTGGTCGATCGCGGCGACGAACTTGTCCGTCATGACGTCCCCTTCGTGGGAAGCTCCGGAAGTCTGAGGCCCCGGCACGCGCGCGTGCGTGTCAGAAGGCCGCGTTGAAGACGATCCCCGCCAGCGCGCCGCCGATCAGCGGCCCCACCACCGGGATCCACGCGTAACTCCAGTCCGAGGTGCCCTTGTTGGGGATCGGAAGCAGGGCGTGGGCGATACGCGGGCCCAGGTCACGGGCCGGATTGATGGCGTACCCCGTCGGACCGCCGAGCGACAGGCCGATGCCGACCACCAGGAAGGAGACGATCAGGATCGCCGTGCCGGACTCGCCGAGCCCCTTGGTCAGACCGAATGCCAGGATCGGCAGCACCAGAGCCATGGTCGCGATGATCTCGGTGACGAGGTTCGCGACGGGATTGCGGATCGCCGGCGTGGTCGAGAAGATCCCCAGCGTCGGCTGCGCGATCTCCTCCTCCGCGTTGGCCTGGAACTGGGCGAAGTAGACCAGCCAGCACAGGATCGCGCCGAGGAAGGCGCCGACCGTCTGACCGGCGATGTAGACGGGCACCTGGTCCCAGTCTCCGGTGTCGAAGGCGATCCCGACGGTCACCGCGGGGTTGAGATGCCCGCCTGACAAGGGTGCGGCGGTGTAGGCCCCGGCCAGCACACCGAAGCCCCAGCCGAATGTGATGACGACCCAGCCGGCGTCCTTGGCCTTGGAGTAGTTCAGTACGACGGCGGCGACCACACCCGCGCCGAAGAGGATCAGAATCGCTGTACCGATGATTTCGCCGACAAAGACGTCCCCATTGCTCATGGCGGCTCCTGGGCCCTCGCCCGGGGCGATCCGGCCCCGGTCGACCGTGAAGAGTGCGTTCCCATGGCTACTTCAGCCGGGAGCGGGGTGTTCCCGCGCCCATCCGGCTTCCGTGACGAGCGTGCTGCCACAGCCGAATCGCACGCAGGGACGGGCCCGTTGCTCAGCGGGGCCCGCACGGCGCATTGTCTGAATACGCCGAGAATGTGCGGCGATTGCCGACTGACACCGGAAGTGTTCTCCGACCTCCTGTGGGCGTCAAGGTCGCCGACGACAATGGTTGAGGCGCTCGTTTCTCCGCCCTCACCGCGCCCGGGCGCGGTGCCACCCCCGAACGGCAGCCGCCCCGCCTCGCGCACGGCGTCGTACAGGGCGGCGAGCCCGCGAGGTCGGCAAAGGTGCCGGCGGCATCCGCCCGGGCTCGGTTCACGAGGCGTTCACGCGAGATCTGCCCACGCTCGTACACCTCACCTCACCTCACCTCACGTCACCGCACCGCGATGACGGAGGAACCGTGCCCGAACAGGCCCTGGTTGGCGGTGATGCCCACACGAGCCCCCGCGACCTGCCGGTCCCCGGAGTCGCCCCGCAACTGCCATGTCAGCTCGCACACCTGGGCGATGGCCTGCGCGGGCACGGCCTCTCCGAAGGAGGCGAGGCCGCCGCTGGTGTTGACGGGTATGCGCCCGCCCAGGGTCGTGGCGCCCTCCCGCAGCAGTTTCGCCGCCTCGCCCTCACCGCACAGCCCCAGATCCTCGTACCACTGCAACTCCAGGGCCGTGGACAGGTCGTAGACCTCGGCCAGGGAGAGGTCCTCGGGGCCGATGCCCGCTTCCTCGTAGGCCGCCTGTGCGATCGACGCCCGGAAGGTCCCGCCCGCCGGCTCCACCGTCGCCGCCGAGTCCGTGGCGATGTCAGGCAGGTCAAGCACGGTGCTGGGGTACCGCGGTGTGACCGTGGACACCGCCCGGATCCGCACCGGCTCCGCCACCCCGTGCCGGCGCGCGAAATCCATGCCGGTCAGCACCAGGGCGGCCCCGCCGTCCGAGGTGGCGCAGATGTCGAGCAGCCGAAGAGGATCGGCGACCACCGCGGACGCGGCCACCTCGTCGGCGGTGACCCGCTTGCGGTAGCGCGCGTTCGGGTTGAGGGCGCCCAGGGCGGCGTTCTTCACCTTGACCTGCGCGAAGTCCTCCAGGGTGTCGCCGTGTACGGCCATCCGCCGCCGCGCGTACAGCCCGAAGTACGTCGGGTTCGTCGCCCCCAGAATTCGGAACCGCAGCCAGTCCGGATCGTCGGACCGGTCCCCCCCGGCCGGCCGGAAGAACCCCTTCGGTGCCGAGTCCGCGCCCACGACGAGCACCACCTCCGCGAGCCCGGCGAGGATCTGCGCGCGTGCGACGGCGACCGCCTGCGCCCCGGACGCACACGCCGCGTACACGCTGGTAACCCGGGCGCCCTGCCAGCCCAGCGCCTTGGCGAACGTCGCCCCCGCCACATACCCGGGATAGCCGCCGCGCACGGTGTCCGCACCGACGACCGAGTCGACGTCCCGCCAGTCGACCCCCGCGTCGGCGAGTGCCGCGCGCGCGGCGGCCGAGCCGTACTCGGTGAAGCCGCGCCCCCACTTGCCCCAGGGGTGCATGCCCACCCCGAGCACTGCCACCTCTCCGGTCATCCCACCGCCCCCGTCGGTCGCCAGTGCCAGGTCGTCCAGGTCGTCTCCGCGTCCTCGTGGAGCACTCCCGGTACGATCTCCACCTCCATGCCCACCGTCAGATCGGCGACGGTGACCCCTGGAACCGCCTGTCCCAGTACCACCATGCGCTCGGACTCCAGCTCCACAGCGATCAACGCGTACGGTTCCCACGGAAGTTCCGGATCGGTCACATACGGTGACGGAGGCCGGTATCGGCCGTCGGTGTACGACCAGACGCGCCCACGAGGGGACAGCGGCACCTCGTCCAGCCCGCCGCCCGGGCACCCCGGATTGCGGCAATGGACGTCCTCTCGCGGGAAGAAGACCGAGGCGCAGGCCGAGCAGCGGGTGCCGAGGAGCCGGAAGCCGTCCCGGTCCTCCGTGAACCACCCGGCGACCACAGGTGTACGGACGCGTGCCACATCCCCTCCAGAGACCTGGATCTGACGGAACGTCAGAAGTGTGGCACGGTCACATCGGATTGGGCAGCCGTCGCACAGAACCGCACGCGCCCTGTGTGCGTCGTCGTATCGGGTAGGGACGGCCGGGGTCCACGGGGGTGGTTCCGGCCGTCCCCGCCGTAGGCAAGGTCCCGGGGCGCCCCCGGAAGGCCCCGGTCCGCATGATCGGATACAGTCCGCCGCGTGTCCGTAAAACAACTATCAACCGACAACTCTGCGCCGGGCTCCCACTGTTCGAGCTGCGGAGCGCCCTACGGAGAGGGCGTTTCCGGCTGGCCCCGTACCTGCCCCGCCTGCGGCACCGTGGCCTACCGCAACCCGCTGCCCGTCGCAGTGGCACTCCAGCCCGTGTACGACACCAAGGGCGCCGCCCTGGTCGTCATCACCCGAACCATCGCCCCCGCGCGCGGAGGCACCGCCCTGCCCGGCGGGTACGTCGACCATGGCGAGGACTGGCGCCAGGCCGTGGTCCGTGAACTCAGGGAGGAGACAGGGATCGAGGCGGCGAGCCGCGACGTCCGGCTCGTCGACGCGCTGAGCTCGCCCGACGGGCACCTGCTGCTCTTCGGAACCCTGCCGGAACGCCCGGCCGACCAACTGCCGCCGTCCGCGGCCACGGACGAGACCGACGGCTGGCACCTTCTGCGCAGGCCGGAGGAGCTCGCCTTCCCGCTGCACACGGTGGCCGCACGCGCCTGGTTCGAGGGCCGCTACTGAGCCCGCTCAGCGCCCGGCGAGGCCTCGTACGCGCACGGGGTGGGCCGGCTCGCTCACGCCGTCCTCCCCGTCCAGCTCGACGACCACCCGACGCCCCTCCCAGCGCGTGACGTACCGCTCGATCTCCGGCTCCGCCCACCCGTCACCCGCGTCCTGCACCACCAGCCCGCCCCCGGTACGGCCGCGGGCGGGCGCCCACACCTCCAACTCCAGGCCGCCGTCGTCGCCCCGCACGGGGACGACGGCGCCCGCGCGCGCGAGAACCGGTATCCGCGACAAAGGAGCGTCCACCAGCACCTGACCCGGCCCCTCGTACGCCTGCTCCGTCACCGTGTCGTACCAGCGCCCGCGCGGCAGCTGCACCGCTCGCCGGTCCACACCCGGGTCGAGCACCGGCGCCACCAGAAGACAGTCACCCAGCAGGAAGGCGTCCTCGCAGTCGCGCAGAGCCCTCTCCTCGGGCGCCCCCCACCACAACGGCCGCACGTACGGCGCCCCAGTGAGACGCGCCAGATGCGCGAGCGTCATGAAGTACGGCAGCAGGCGCCGGCGTTCGACGAGCACCACGCGCGCGTGTGCCAGGACGTCCGCACCGAACTCCCAGGGCTCCCCGCGCCCCGCCCGCAGACTCGCGTGCGTACGGAACAGCGGCAGACAGGCGCCCAGTTGGAGCCACCGCAGATACAGCTCAGGCGACGGGCTCCCCTCGAAGCCGCCCGCATCAGGGCCCGAGAAGGGCACCCCGCACAGCCCGAGCCCCATGACCAGCGACAGTGACTCCCGCAGCCTCGGCCAGCCTTTCGCCACGCCCCCGGACCACGCCCCTCCGTAGCGCTGCATACCGGCCCAGCCGGAGCGGGAGAACATGAACGGCCGCTCCTCCGGTGCCAGTTCACGCAACCCCTCGTAGGCCGCTCGGGCCATGCACAGGGCGTACACGTTGTGTGCCTCGCGATGGTCGCCGCCGTGCCCCTCCAGTGCGTGGCGGGCCGAACGCGGCAGCGTCGACTCGCCGAAAGCGGTGAAGGACGTGGGCTCGTCCATGTCGTGCCAGAAACCGGCGAACCCCTGCCCGAGCCGCTCCTCGTACATCCGGCCCCACCACGCACGCACACGCGCGTGCGTGAAGTCGGGGTAGACCGACTCCCCGGGCCACGCGACTCCCCGGACGAGCCGCCCCGACGCATCCCGTACGAACGCGTCCTCGGCGCTCCCGCTGTCGTACACGGCGTTGCCCGGCTCGGCCCTGACCGCGGGTCCGGCGATCGACACCAGGCGTATGCCGTCGCGCCGCAGATCCTCGGCGAGGGCCGGCAGCTTCGGGAACTGGTCCTCGTCGACGGTGAACACCTGGTGCCCGTCGAAGTGTTCGATGCCCAGATGGACAGCGTCGAGCGGCAGATCGTGCTCCTGGTAGCCCGCGACGACCCGCCGCACCTCCTGCTCGCCGCCGAGGCCCCGGCGCGCGTGGTGGTGCCCCAGCGCCCACGAGGGCGGCAGCGCGGGCGCACCCGCGAGCGTGGCCCAGGTGTGCAGCACGCGCGCGGGGGTGCCCACCATCATCCAGCAGCGCAGCGGCCCGCCGTCCATCCGCAGCTCGGACGTGCCGGCCCGGTCATGTCCCGAACCCGCGCCCTCCTCGCCCTCCCGCAGTGTCACCGTGCCGTCCCAGGAGGTGTCCTGGAACACCAGATGGGTCGCCGCGTCGGCCACCACCAACTGCACCGGCATGGTGATGGACAGCGGATCGTCGCCGGGACCGAAGGCACGGCCGGGACCCGTGTTCCACAGGCGGTACGTTCCATCGCGCAACCTCGGTCCCGAGCCGCGCCCGCCGAGCCCGAAGAACCGCGCGTCCGCGGCCACCTCGGAGCGCTGCGTCCAGCGACTCGTGCCACCACCCACGGGCTCCCACCAGCGAGGCGGCAGCTCCCGTCGCAGGCTCACCCCTCCGGGGGTGAGCACTTCCACCGCACCGTGCCGCGAGACCACGACCGTCACCCGCTCGGCCACGACCCGCCAGCCGCCCTCCGTGTCCGGTTCGAGCGAGGCACGGGGATCCGGCTCAGGACAGCGGTCGGCGAGCGCGTACGACGGCTCGGGACCGGCCCCGTCCCAGCCCCAGAAGACAGCCCCGTTGACGGCGACAAGGATCCGCAGCTCGGACCTCGCGAACCGGACGACACCACCACCGGGCCCCGGCTCCACGTCCCGCACGGGCCCGGGCACCCGCGCGCGCTCGGCACCCCGCGGCGGCAGCCCGGCGGCGTCGGCACGCCGACGGCGCCAGGCGGCCCGTACGGTACGCAACCCCTGGGCCGCCCCCGCCGAACCGACCGCCCTCACCGAACGCACCAGGTCACGACCTTCCATGCTGCTCAGCCTGCCACTGACTTCACCCGATGGGCGCACAGTTCAGCAGCCGTTCACCCTGGTAGGGACCACATCTTCATCTCCACGACACGACCCCCGCGCGGCGCACCCTGGTGTCGGAGTCGATCAGATGGCATGGTCCGTGTCAGCCGTGTCAGGAGCACCGTCCGGGAGCCGCCCCATGTCCACCACGAACCCCACGCCCCTCTGGCAGCCCGACCGAGAACGCGTCGCCCGGGCCCGGATCACCAGGTTCCAGGCGTGGGCGGCCGAGCAGCACGGAGCCCCCGCCGACGGCGGCTACGCTGCACTGCACAGCTGGTCCGTGGACCGGCTCGACACGTTCTGGCAGGCCGTCACCGAGTGGTTCGACGTGCGCTTCTCGACGCCCTACGCGCGCGTGCTCGGCGAACGTTCGATGCCCGGCGCGCAGTGGTTCCCCGGCGCGAAGCTCAACTACGCCGAACACGCCCTGCGCGCCGCGGACACCCGCGCGGACGAACCGGCCCTCCTGCACGTCGACGAGACCCACGAACCCCGCCCGGTGACCTGGTCGGAGCTGCGCCGCCAGGTCGGCTCCCTCGCCGCCGAGCTGCGTACGCTAGGAGTGCGCCCAGGAGACCGTGTGAGCGGCTATCTCCCGAACGTTCCCCAAGCCGTGGTCGCTCTGCTCGCCACGGCCGCCGTGGGCGGCGTATGGACGTCCTGCGCCCCCGACTTCGGGGCCCGCAGCGTCCTCGACCGCTTCCAGCAGGTCGAACCGGTCGTGCTGTTCACCGTCGACGGCTACCGCTACGGCGGCAAGGAGCACGACCGCCGTGACACGGTCGCCGAACTCCGCCGCGAACTGCCCACCCTGCGCGCCGTCGTCCACATCCCGCTGCTGGGCACCGAGCCCCCCGAAGGCGCCCTGGAATGGTCCGCCCTCACGTCCGCGGACGTGACCCCCACCTACGAGCAGGTCGCTTTCGACCACCCCCTGTGGGTGCTCTACTCCTCGGGCACGACCGGCCTTCCCAAGGCGATCGTCCAGTCCCAGGGCGGCATCCTCGTCGAACACCTCAAACAACTCGGCCTGCACTGCGACCTGGGGCCGGAGGACCGCTTCTTCTGGTACACGTCCACCGGCTGGATGATGTGGAACTTCCTTGTCTCCGGCCTCCTGACGGGCACGACGATCGTCCTCTACGACGGCAGCCCCGGCTACCCCGACACGGGCGCCCAGTGGCGGATCGCCGAACGTACGGGAGCGACCCTCTTCGGCACCTCGGCGGCGTACGTCATGGCCTGCCACAAGGCCGGAGTGCACCCGGCCAGGGATTTCGACCTGTCCAGGGTGCAGTGCGTCGCCACGACCGGATCGCCGCTGCCCCCCGACGGATTCCGCTGGCTGCACGACGAGTTCGCGGCGAGCGGGGCCGAGATGTGGATCGCCTCGGTCAGCGGTGGCACGGACGTGTGCTCCTGCTTCGCAGGAGCCGTACCGACCCTCCCGGTGCACATCGGCGAACTCCAGGCGCCAGGACTGGGCACCGACCTCCAGTCCTGGGACCCCAGCGGACGACCCCTCGTGGACGAGGTCGGCGAACTCGTGGTCACCAACCCGATGCCGTCCATGCCCATCCGCTTCTGGAACGACCCGGACGGCAGCCGATACCACGACAGCTACTTCGACACCTATCCCGGAGTGTGGCGCCACGGCGACTGGATCACCGTCACCTCGCGCGGCTCCGTGATCATCCACGGCCGCTCCGACTCCACGCTCAACCGCCAGGGCGTACGCATGGGGTCGGCCGACATCTACGAAGCCGTCGAACGGCTTCCCGAGATCAAGGAATCGCTCGTGATCGGCGTCGAACAACCCGACGGCGGTTACTGGATGCCTCTGTTCGTCCACCTCGCGCCCGGAGCCGTCCTCGACGAGGCCCTGCTGAACCGCATCAAACAGACCATCCGTGAACAGCTCTCCCCGCGCCACGTCCCCGACGAGGTCATCGAGGTCCCCGGAGTGCCGCACACCCTCACCGGCAAACGCATCGAGGTCCCGGTGAAGCGGCTTCTCCAGGGCAGCCCCCTGGAGAAGGCCGTCAACCCCGGCTCCATCGACAACCTCGAACTGCTGCACTTCTACGCAGAGCTGGCCCGCAAACGCGCCTGACCGGCCTTCGGAAACAGCGGTCAACCACCGTAGGTGGCCTCGGACTCGACCAGCACCGCGGCGAAGTCCGAGGCCAGCCGCGCCGCGTCGGCCGACTGGAGGTCCGCCACCGCGATCCGTACCGCGGGCCCGGACGCGAGCCGGAACCGTGCCCCGGCAGCGACCCACCAGCCGTACGACCGCAGCCCGTTCACCACGGCGGATTCGTCCGGCACGGGCACCCACACGTTCATCCCGCTCGCTCCCTGTGCCGGGATCCCGTGCCGTTCGAGCTCCCGCAGGAGCGTGGTCCGCCGCGACGAGTACGTTTCCCGCGCGCGTGCGACCAACGCGCGCGTGCCGTCGTCAGTCATCAGCGCGTACACGGTCTCCTGGAGCAGATGACTGACCCAGCCTGACGTCAGCAGCATCCGTCCGTCGTGCCGGGCCAACGTGGTCGGGTCGCAAGCCGCCGCGGCCCACCGCAGGTCGGTCCCGAGGAACTTGCTCACCGTACGGACGTGTACCCACCGGGCCGGTCCACCCGAGGTCAGCGTGTACAAGGGAGCGTCCGCGACGGCGGACGCGTGATCGTTCTCCACCACGAGGACCTCCGGCTCCTCCCGGAGCACCGCGACAAGAGCGTCCCGGCGCGCCGCCGAGAAGCAGCCACCTCGCGGATTCTGCGCGCGCGGACTGCACACGACGGCCCGCACACCCGCTCGCAGCGCCTCTCGCAGCGCTTCCGGAAGCAGCCCCTCGTCGTCCACGGCGACAGGGACGTTGCGCAGCCCCAGCGCGGTCACCAGATCCAGCAGATGGTGGTATCCGGGGTCCTCCATGGCCACCGCATCACCGGGTCGCAGCTCCACCGACAGCAGCCGCCCGATGAGATCCAGCGCCCCGTGGGCGAAGACCACGTGCTCCGTGGGCACCCCGTCGGGCCCGAGCCACTCCCGGACGACATGCTCCAGCCGCGTCACCCGGGGCGTCGCGCGATGGGAGCGGGCACCAGGGGAGAGGCGCGAGGGCGGCACCAGCCGGGGAAGCAGCCGGGGATCCGGGTGCCCGCCGGCCAGGTCGCGCAGTCCGTCCGGGACTTTGGGGGGCCGTCGTGAGGCGACCGCGGGAGCAGCCGCCACGACAGTCCCGCCCCGGCCGCGCGTGACCACGATCCCGCGCTGCCGCAACTCCTTGTAGGCCGTCGCGACCGTCCCCGGGCTCACCCCCAGTTCATCGGCGAGCCGACGCACGGGAGGCAGTGCGACACCCGGCCCCAACAGCCCCTCGGACACACCTCTTTCGACGGACGAGGCAATTCCCTTGGCCGTCGTACCACTGATCCCATATTGTGTTGCCACGTTGGAGAGTATGTATCAGTACATAAATTGAAGCAAGGGGGAAGCGTGAATCCACTGCGCCGTGCGGAAGCCTGGGCCGACCGCACACCGGGAGGCCCGCACGGCCGCAGAATGCTCTTGATCACCCTCGTCGACCGCATAGGCAGCGGTCTGTGGGCATCCGTCTCCGTCCTCTACTTCACCTACGTGTCCGGCCTTTCCATCGCGGAGGTCGGCACGCTTGTCGCCGCCGCCGGAGCCATCGGCATCGCCGGGGCGCCGATGGGCGGCCGCCTCGCCGACCGCTTTCCGCTCACCCGGGTCCTGGTCGCCCTCCAACTGATACGCGCTCTGGCCTCGTTCGCCCTGCTCACGACCGACCACTACGCGCTGCTCCTCGCGTGTACGGCCGTCGGAGGCTTCGGTGACCGCGCGTCGAGCGTCATCACGAAGCTCTATGCCACCCGCGTCGCCGGACCGGACCGCGTCCGCTACCAGGCGATCAACCGGACGGCCGCCAACGCGGGCTGGGCACTCGGCGGCCTCGCCGCCGCCGCGGCCCTGACCCTCGGCACCACCACGGCATACCAGTGGCTTCTCGTCGGCGACGCACTCACGTTCGTCGTCACCGCGATTCTCACCCTCCGCTGCGCCGAACCCCCCTCGCCCTCCCGCACGGTAGCCACGTCGTCCGACGCCACACCCACGACCAGGCCCGCGAATCCCTGGCGCGATCGCACCTACCTCGCCTACGTCGTGACCGAGGCCGTCCTCTTCCTCGACGACGCGGTCTTCAAGGTCGGCCTGCCCCTCTGGATCGCCCATACCGGCAGCGCACCGACCGGCCTGGCACCGCTGCTGATGGTTCTCAACAACGTGATGGTGGTGGTCCTCCAGGTCCCCCTGGCCCGCTTCGGCACCACCACCAAGGCCGCTCGCACGCTCCTGCTCCCACTCTCCGCGGTCTTCGCCCTGGGCGGCATCACGATGGCCTTGTCGGCAACCGGTACGGCAGCCTCCGCGACGCTGTTCCTCACCGCCTCGGCAGCCGCCTTCACCCTGGCCGAGATACTCCATGCCACCGTCTCCTGGGAACTCTCCGTCGCCCTCGCCTCCGACACCGCCCAGGGCGCGTACCTCGGCGTCCACGGACTCGCGCAAGCCGTCCAGCGCACCATCGGTCCACTGGCTGTCACCACGGCCATCGCCACCGGTCCTCTCGGCTGGGCCGGTTTCGGCGTTGGCATCGCTGTGACCTGCGTGGTTCAGCACCGCCTCGTCCGCGACCGCCTGACCCGAAAGCCGTTGTCAGTGGCCCCCGTTACTGTGAGTGAGCATTGATCGACAGCACACAGGGGGAACCATGGCGAACACCGGCCACCCGACCATGCGGCGCGTTCTGCGCCGCGAGATCGCGGGCACCATCGGCCTGCTGACCGACGAGCACGACTTCCGGGCGATGCGGCGCTACCGCACCTTCACCTTCCAGAACCACACGGCCTACCTCCGCGAGGTGGAAGCTCTCCTGAAGAGCCTCGCCGCCCAGGGCAACCACACCACCGTCGCGCTCTTCGACCCTGAGGAGTACGCCGAATTCTGCACCGCCACCGGCCTCGACCCGGACGCCCCGTCCAGCCGCACCCGCTTCACAGCGGAACTGGCCACCACGGGCCCGACCGTTCCGTACGACGGCCAACCACTCGCCGAACTGCTTCCGCACCTGGTCGACGAGGCCGTCCGTCAGGCGACCTGGGAGTACGCCGCCACACTCCTGGCACGGATCGGAGCCTGCGCATCCTGCGGTGAGGACATCGGACGCGCAGCCTTCGGCCGTGCCTCGAACCTCCTCGTCCGCATCCTCGACACCGCCCCGCAAGGAAACAGGCACCTCGTCTGCAGTGTCACGACACCAGCGGAAACACTCGTCGCCGTCCTCCACGCAGACGATGACAGCGAGGACGGGACAGAACTCGACGAGGCCGAAGTCCTCGAATTCACCACGATCCTGGCTCTCGGCCTCGCCACCCAGAGTCCCGGAGGCCTCGTCATGCGCACCACTGCCCCCGGCACCACCGACCGCATCTACGGCTGGCGCCTGCGCGGTGACGGTGTCCAGCCGCTGACGGCCGGCGAGGTCTTCGACGCCTACTGCACCGACGCCGATTCAGGCGACCTCATCTCCCCCGAACCGGACGTCGACTACTGCACACCCCCCGACCTCGGAGAAGGAGAACCCACGACGGGCCACACCCACTGAACGAGAAACGGGCGAGGGGGCGCCCCACACGAAGTGGAACGCCCCCTCGCCCGACGAACGGTCTGCACTGAGCCTGCCCGAACGAACGAACGAACTACGGCGGCGGCTGACCGATCGGCCGACTACTCGCCCGACAGCACAGCCTGAGCAGCGTCGCGAGCCTCGTCGGCGCTGTCCGCAGCGCGGGCCGCCGCAGCAGCCCGCTCGCACTGCGCCAGCGTGTACTTGGCCAGCGACGCCCGCACATAGGGAATCGAAGCCGCACCCATGGAAAGAGAGGTGACACCCAGACCGATCAGCACACATGCGAGCAGCGGATCCGAGGCCGCCTCACCACAGACACCACAGCTCTTGCCCTCGGCACTCGCCGCCTCGGCGGACAGCGCGACCAGGTCGAGCAGCGCGGGCTGCCACGGATCCTGCAGACGAGAAACCGCCCCCACCTGACGGTCGGCGGCGAAGGTGTACTGCGCGAGATCGTTGGTTCCCAGAGACAGGAACTCGACCTCCTGCAGGATCGACCGAGCCCGCAGTGCGGCCGACGGAATCTCCACCATGGCACCGAACTTCGCCCGCAGACCGGCCGCACGGCACGCATCCGCGAACGCCTTGGCATCGGCACGGTCCGCGACCATCGGAGCCATGACCTCAAGATAGACAGGCAGCCCCTCCGCGGCCTTCGCGAGCGCCGTGAGCTGCGTACGCAGCACATCGGGGTGGTCGAGCAGGGTCCGCAGACCACGCACACCCAGAGCAGGATTCGGCTCGTCGGCAGGCGTCAGGAAGTCCAACGGCTTGTCCGCGCCCGCGTCGAGCACCCGAACGACGACGCGCCCCTCGGGGAAGGCCTCGAGTACCTGCCGGTAGGCCTCGACCTGCTTCGCCTCTGACGGAGCATTCTTGCTGTCGTCCAGAAAAAGGAACTCGGTACGGAAGAGCCCGACGCCCTCGGCCCCCGCCGCGACGGCAGCCGGTACGTCCGCAGGCCCGCCGACGTTCGCCAGCAACGGCACCTTGTGACCGTCGGAGGTGGCGCCCGGGCCGGTCGAGGCTGCCAGCGCCGCCTTGCGCTGGGCAGCTGCCGCCTGCAACTGGGCCTTCTTCTCCGCACTGGGTTCGACGAAGATCTCCCCCGTGCTGCCGTCCACCGCGATCACTGTGCCCTCGGCGAGCTCACCCGCACCGGGCAACGCCACCACAGCGGGCACACCGAGGGCCCTCGCCAGGATCGCGCTGTGACTGGTCGGCCCACCTTCCTCCGTGACGAAGCCGAGCACCAGAGTCGGATCCAGCAGCGCGGTATCGGCGGGGGCGAGGTCGCGAGCAATAAGGACGTACGGCTCGTCGCTGTCGGGGACACCGGGCATGGGCACCCCGAGAAGCCGGGCGACGATACGATTCCGCACGTCGTCCAGGTCAGCCACGCGACCAGCGAGGTACTCGCCGGCACCCGCCAGGAGAGCGCGATACGCGGCGAACGCGTCGTACACGGCGCGCTCGGCCGTACTGCCGACCGTGATACGCCGATCCACGTCCGCCATCAGCTCGGGGTCCTGGGCCATCATGGCCTGCGCCTCGAGCACTGCCTGGGCCTCGCCACCTGCCAGATTGCCGCGTGCGTTCAGGTCTGCCGCCACAGCGTCCACAGCCTGGCGGGCACGCGCCTGTTCGCGCTCGGCATCCTCCGCCGGGATCTGCTTGGCAGGCGGTTCGAGTACTGCCGTCCCCATGTGCCGAACTTCGCCGATCGCCACACCGTGGCTCACGCCGACGCCTCGCAGCGTTGTCTCCATCTCACCGTCTCCGATAGTGCGGCGGGTCCCGCCGCCGCAGTGGTTTTCCTGCATACCGTCGTGGGCCGACGCGGACGTCACTGCCAGCCGAAGAGGCTGTCGCCCACCTTCACAGCGCCGTCCTCAATGAGATCGGAGAGGGAATCGGCCGTGGCTTCGAGCGCCACGACCGGGCACACCGGGGACTTGCCGGCGGCTTCCACGGCGGCCGGGTTCCAGCGCACCACGCTCTGACCACGTGTCACGGTGTCGCCCTTGTTGACGAGCAGTTCGAAGCCCTCGCCATTGAGCTGCACGGTGTCGATACCGAGGTGAGTGAGTACACCGTGGCCTTCGTCGTCAACGACGACGAAGGCGTGCGGATGGAGCGAGACGATGACTCCGGTCACGGGGGCGACGGCCTCCGAGGGTTCACGCACGGGGTCGATCGCGGTACCGGGGCCGACCATGGCCCCGGAGAAGACCGGATCCGGCACGGCGGCCAGTCCGATGGCGCGTCCTGCAAGAGGGGACGTCACGGTGGTCAAGGGAAGCCTCCCGGGGGTGGAGATTCATACGGGCCGTCGCTGCCTGTTCCCGGACGGCACACTGTTGAGCAGCGTATGTCATATGAAGTGCCGGTTCCGTGGGAGAGAGGCCGGTTGGCGTCCCTGGAGGCCCACGCAATCGATTTGCGCCCGCTCCGATGGCCCGTGTACAGTCGTTCTCCTGCCTGGGGCGGAGTGACGCGATCAAGCGTCTTTGCCTGGCAGCATCCAACTTGTCAGATCCTATCCCGGGGTCTCGTTCTGCATGCTTGCTGAACGGTGGTCAGGGGGCCGGAAAAACACTGATAGAGTTTGAAACACCGAAGGGAAGCGCCCGAAGGAAAGCCTAAAAGATTTTCTTGGGTGAGTACGAAGGAAGCGTCCGTTCCTTGAGAACTCAACAGCGTGCCAAAAATCAACGCCAAGTTTGTTGATACCCCGTCTCTCCCGTTCGGGAGGGCGAGGTTCCTTTGAAGTAGTAAACACAGCGAGGACGCTGTGAACGGTCGGGCTTATTCCGCTTGACTGTTCCGCTCTCGTGGTGTGACCCGATTACGGGTTGACATTCACGGAGAGTTTGATCCTGGCTCAGGACGAACGCTGGCGGCGTGCTTAACACATGCAAGTCGAACGATGAAGCCTTTCGGGGTGGATTAGTGGCGAACGGGTGAGTAACACGTGGGCAATCTGCCCTTCACTCTGGGACAAGCCCTGGAAACGGGGTCTAATACCGGATAATACTCCTGCAGGCATCTGTGGGGGTTAAAAGCTCCGGCGGTGAAGGATGAGCCCGCGGCCTATCAGCTTGTTGGTGAGGTAGTGGCTCACCAAGGCGACGACGGGTAGCCGGCCTGAGAGGGCGACCGGCCACACTGGGACTGAGACACGGCCCAGACTCCTACGGGAGGCAGCAGTGGGGAATATTGCACAATGGGCGAAAGCCTGATGCAGCGACGCCGCGTGAGGGATGACGGCCTTCGGGTTGTAAACCTCTTTCAGCAGGGAAGAAGCGAAAGTGACGGTACCTGCAGAAGAAGCGCCGGCTAACTACGTGCCAGCAGCCGCGGTAATACGTAGGGCGCAAGCGTTGTCCGGAATTATTGGGCGTAAAGAGCTCGTAGGCGGTCTGTCGCGTCGGATGTGAAAGCCCGGGGCTTAACCCCGGGTCTGCATTCGATACGGGCAGACTAGAGTGTGGTAGGGGAGATCGGAATTCCTGGTGTAGCGGTGAAATGCGCAGATATCAGGAGGAACACCGGTGGCGAAGGCGGATCTCTGGGCCATTACTGACGCTGAGGAGCGAAAGCGTGGGGAGCGAACAGGATTAGATACCCTGGTAGTCCACGCCGTAAACGGTGGGAACTAGGTGTTGGCGACATTCCACGTCGTCGGTGCCGCAGCTAACGCATTAAGTTCCCCGCCTGGGGAGTACGGCCGCAAGGCTAAAACTCAAAGGAATTGACGGGGGCCCGCACAAGCAGCGGAGCATGTGGCTTAATTCGACGCAACGCGAAGAACCTTACCAAGGCTTGACATACGCCGGAAAGCATCAGAGATGGTGCCCCCTTGTGGTCGGTGTACAGGTGGTGCATGGCTGTCGTCAGCTCGTGTCGTGAGATGTTGGGTTAAGTCCCGCAACGAGCGCAACCCTTGTTCTGTGTTGCCAGCATGCCCTTCGGGGTGATGGGGACTCACAGGAGACTGCCGGGGTCAACTCGGAGGAAGGTGGGGACGACGTCAAGTCATCATGCCCCTTATGTCTTGGGCTGCACACGTGCTACAATGGCCGGTACAATGAGCTGCGATGCCGTGAGGCGGAGCGAATCTCAAAAAGCCGGTCTCAGTTCGGATTGGGGTCTGCAACTCGACCCCATGAAGTCGGAGTTGCTAGTAATCGCAGATCAGCATTGCTGCGGTGAATACGTTCCCGGGCCTTGTACACACCGCCCGTCACGTCACGAAAGTCGGTAACACCCGAAGCCGGTGGCCCAACCCCTCACGGGGAGGGAGCTGTCGAAGGTGGGACTGGCGATTGGGACGAAGTCGTAACAAGGTAGCCGTACCGGAAGGTGCGGCTGGATCACCTCCTTTCTAAGGAGCATTTCTTACCAGGGCTCTTCGGGGTCGTGGTCAGAGGCCAGTACATCGGCGAATGTCCGGTGCTGGTTGCTCATGGGTGGAACGTTGATTATTCGGCCGGGTTCACGGGTCGGAGGCTTGTAAGTACTGCTCTCGCAAGAGGGCGTGGAAAGCATGATCTCCGGGCGGGACATGGTCGGGCACGCTGTTGGGTGTCTGAGGGTACGGCTGTGAAGCCGCCTTCAGTGCCGGCCCCGGTAGAACTCCGCCTGTGATGGGTGGGGTGGTGGGTGGTTGGTCGTTGTTTGAGAACTGCACAGTGGACGCGAGCATCTGTGGCCAAGTTTTTAAGGGCGCACGGTGGATGCCTTGGCACCAGGAACCGATGAAGGACGTGGGAGGCCACGATAGTCCCCGGGGAGTCGTCAACCAGGCTTTGATCCGGGGGTTTCCGAATGGGGAAACCCGGCAGTCGTCATGGGCTGTCACCCACATCTGAACACATAGGGTGTGTGGAGGGAACGCGGGGAAGTGAAACATCTCAGTACCCGCAGGAAGAGAAAACAACCGTGATTCCGGGAGTAGTGGCGAGCGAAACCGGATGAGGCCAAACCGTATGCGTGTGAGACCCGGCAGGGGTTGCGTATACGGGGTTGTGGGATCTCTCTTTCATGGTCTGCCGGCCGTGAGACGAGTCAGAAACCGTTGGTGTAGGCGAAGGACATGCGAAAGGTCCGGCGTAGAGGGTAAGACCCCCGTAGTCGAAACATCAACGGCTCGTTTGAGAGACACCCAAGTAGCACGGGGCCCGAGAAATCCCGTGTGAATCTGGCGGGACCACCCGTTAAGCCTAAATATTCCCTGGTGACCGATAGCGGATAGTACCGTGAGGGAATGGTGAAAAGTACCGCGGGAGCGGAGTGAAATAGTACCTGAAACCGTGTGCCTACAAGCCGTGGGAGCGTCGCGTTGCATGCTTGCATGCAACGTCGTGACTGCGTGCCTTTTGAAGAATGAGCCTGCGAGTTTGCGGTGTGTTGCGAGGTTAACCCGTGTGGGGAAGCCGTAGCGAAAGCGAGTCCGAATAGGGCGATTCAGTAGCGCGCTCAAGACCCGAAGCGGAGTGATCTAGCCATGGGCAGGTTGAAGCGGAGGTAAGACTTCGTGGAGGACCGAACCCACCAGGGTTGAAAACCTGGGGGATGACCTGTGGTTAGGGGTGAAAGGCCAATCAAACTCCGTGATAGCTGGTTCTCCCCGAAATGCATTTAGGTGCAGCGTCGTGTGTTTCTTGCCGGAGGTAGAGCACTGGATAGGCGATGGGCCCTACCGGGTTACTGACCTTAGCCAAACTCCGAATGCCGGTAAGTGAGAGCACGGCAGTGAGACTGTGGGGGATAAGCTCCATGGTCGAGAGGGAAACAGCCCAGAGCATCGACTAAGGCCCCTAAGCGTACGCTAAGTGGGAAAGGATGTGGAGTCGCACAGACAACCAGGAGGTTGGCTTAGAAGCAGCCACCCTTGAAAGAGTGCGTAATAGCTCACTGGTCTAGTGATTCCGCGCCGACAATGTAGCGGGGCTCAAGCGTACCGCCGAAGTCGTGTCATTCCAGCAATAGGGCCAACGCCTGTTGGGATGGGTAGGGGAGCGTCGTGTGCCGGGTGAAGCTGCAGCGGAAGCTAGTGGTGGACGGTTCACGAGTGAGAATGCAGGCATGAGTAGCGATACACACGTGGGAAACGTGTGCGCCGATTGACTAAGGGTTCCTGGGTCAAGCTGATCTGCCCAGGGTAAGTCGGGACCTAAGGCGAGGCCGACAGGCGTAGTCGATGGATAACCGGTTGATATTCCGGTACCCGCTGTGAAGCGTCAAACATTGAACCAGGCGATGCTAAGTCCGTGAAGCCGCCCCGGAGCCTTCGGGCAAGGGGGAGTGGTGGAGCCGACGGACCAGACCTGCAGTAGGTGAGTGATGGGGTGACGCAGGAAGGTAGTCCATCCCGGGCGGTGGTTGTCCCGGGGTAAGGGTGTAGGCCGTGTGATAGGTAAATCCGTCACACATTAGGGCTGAGACCTGATGCCGAGCCGATTGTGGTGAAGTGGATGATCCTATGCTGTCGAGAAAAGCCTCTAGCGAGTTTCATGGCGGCCCGTACCCTAAACCGACTCAGGTGGTCAGGTAGAGAATACCGAGGCGTTCGGGTGAACTATGGTTAAGGAACTCGGCAAAATGCCCCCGTAACTTCGGGAGAAGGGGGGCCATCACTGGTGAGGAGACTTGCTCTCCGAGCTGGGGGTGGCCGCAGAGACCAGCGAGAAGCGACTGTTTACTAAAAACACAGGTCCGTGCGAAGCCGTAAGGCGATGTATACGGACTGACGCCTGCCCGGTGCTGGAACGTTAAGGGGACCGGTTAGTCACATTTCGGTGTGGCGAAGCTGAGAACTTAAGCGCCAGTAAACGGCGGTGGTAACTATAACCATCCTAAGGTAGCGAAATTCCTTGTCGGGTAAGTTCCGACCTGCACGAATGGCGTAACGACTTCTCGACTGTCTCAACCATAGGCCCGGTGAAATTGCACTACGAGTAAAGATGCTCGTTTCGCGCAGCAGGACGGAAAGACCCCGGGACCTTTACTATAGTTTGATATTGGTGTTCGGTTCGGCTTGTGTAGGATAGCTGGGAGACTGTGAAGCGGGCACGCCAGTGTTTGTGGAGTCGTCGTTGAAATACCAGTCTGGTCGTGCTGGATGTCTAACCTGGGTCCGTGATCCGGATCAGGGACAGTGTCTGATGGGTAGTTTAACTGGGGCGGTTGCCTCCTAAAGAGTAACGGAGGCGCCCAAAGGTTCCCTCAGCCTGGTTGGCAATCAGGTGTTGAGTGTAAGTGCACAAGGGAGCTTGACTGTGAGACCGACGGGTCGAGCAGGGACGAAAGTCGGGACTAGTGATCCGGCGGTGGCTTGTGGAAGCGCCGTCGCTCAACGGATAAAAGGTACCCCGGGGATAACAGGCTGATCTTCCCCAAGAGTCCATATCGACGGGATGGTTTGGCACCTCGATGTCGGCTCGTCGCATCCTGGGGCTGGAGTCGGTCCCAAGGGTTGGGCTGTTCGCCCATTAAAGCGGTACGCGAGCTGGGTTTAGAACGTCGTGAGACAGTTCGGTCCCTATCCGCTGCGCGCGCAGGAACATTGAGAAGGGCTGTCCCTAGTACGAGAGGACCGGGACGGACGAACCTCTGGTGTGCCAGTTGTCCTGCCAAGGGCATGGCTGGTTGGCTACGTTCGGGAGGGATAACCGCTGAAAGCATCTAAGCGGGAAGCCTGCTTCGAGATGAGTGTTCCCACCCACTAGATGGGGTAAGGCTCCCAGTAGACGACTGGGTTGATAGGCCAGATCTGGAAGCCCGGTAACGGGTGGAGGTGACTGGTACTAATAGGCCGAGGGCTTGTCCTCAGTTGCTCGCGTCCACTGTGTTGGTTCTGAAACCACGAACAACCCCATGCCCGGGGCCACCGGGTGTGGTGCGGTTGATATGTGTTTCACCGTGTTTCGGTGGTCATAGCGTGAGGGAAACGCCCGGTTACATTCCGAACCCGGAAGCTAAGCCTCACAGCGCCGATGGTACTGCAGGGGGGACCCTGTGGGAGAGTAGGACACCGCCGAACTCCTTTTATAGCTCCGGCTCTTGGGCATACCGCCCGAGAGCCGGAGCTTTTTTGCGTTGAGGTAGGGTCAGGGGGCATCGTTGGCTCATTTCCCTCAGGAGGCTCCCGGGTGGAGGTCCAGGAGACCCGCGTCCAGACAGACCGGGTCCTCACCATCCCGAACATCCTCAGCATGGCGCGCCTCGTCGGCGTACCCGTCTTTCTCTGGTTGATCCTTCGGCCTGAGTTCGGCGGTCCGGAGAGCGACGGCTGGGCGCTCCTGGTACTCATGCTGAGCGGGATCAGTGACTATCTGGACGGCAAGCTCGCGAGGCGCTGGAACCAGATCAGCAGTCTCGGCCGGCTCCTTGATCCTGCAGCCGATCGGCTCTACATTCTCTCGACTTTGGTCGGTCTCACGTGGCGCGAGATTCTGCCAATCTGGTTGACCGCTGCACTGTTGGCGCGAGAGCTGGTTCTGCTGGTGATGGTGGGCATCCTCAGGCGTCACGGGTATCCGCCGCCGCAGGTGAACTTCCTGGGGAAGGCCGCTACGTTCAACCTGATGTACGCCTTCCCACTTCTACTGCTCAGTGACGGAAGTGGATGGATCTCGTCACTCGCTGCTATTTTCGGATGGGCGTTCGCCGGATGGGGTACAACCCTGTACTGGTGGGCAGGAGTCCTCTACGTGGTACAAGTCCGCCGGCTGGTCCGTGCGGACGCCATGGCCGATTGAGCTCGCCGATTGGGCGACTGTAGTGGCTCGATGGCCCGCTTCGAAAAAGTGCGGGACAATCTGGACGGGTGAAGTCGGCTAGACCGTCTCTTCAAGGAGGACGCTTCCGACATGAAGGCCGTCGTGATGGCCGGAGGCGAAGGCACACGCCTTCGCCCAATGACCTCAAGCATGCCCAAGCCGCTCCTGCCAGTGGCCAATCGGCCGATCATGGAGCATGTGCTGCGGCTGCTCAAAAGGCATGGGCTCAACGAGACAGTCGTCACTGTTCAGTTCCTGGCCTCGCTCGTCAAGAACTACTTCGGTGACGGCGAAGAGCTCGGGATGGAGCTCACCTATGCCAATGAGGAGAAGCCACTCGGTACCGCCGGAAGCGTCAAGAACGCTGAAGAGGCGTTGAAGGACGACACCTTCCTCGTCATCTCCGGTGATGCCCTGACCGACTTCGACCTCACCGAGCTCATCAATTTCCACAAGGAAAAGGGTGCGCTCGTCACTGTCTGCCTGACGAGGGTGCCGAATCCACTGGAATTCGGTATCACCATCGTGGACGAGGAAGGCAAGGTCGAGCGCTTCCTCGAGAAGCCGACCTGGGGGCAGGTCTTCTCGGACACCGTGAACACCGGTATCTACGTCATGGAGCCCGAGGTCTTCGACTACGTCGAGGCCGACACTTCCGTCGACTGGTCCGGTGATGTCTTCCCGCAGCTTATGAAGGAAGGCCGGCTGGTCTACGGCTACATCGCCGAGGGGTACTGGGAAGACGTCGGTACGCACGAGAGCTATTTGAAGGCGCAGGCCGACGTCCTTGAGGGCAAGGTCGATGTCGAGCTCGACGGCTTCGAGATCTCGCCCGGTGTGTGGGTTGCCGAGGGCGCCGAAGTGCATCCCGATGCCGTGCTCCGCGGGCCCCTCTACATCGGGGACTACGCCAAGGTCGAGGCCGGTGTGGAAATCCGTGAGCACACCGTGGTGGGCTCGAACGTCGTCGTGAAGAGCGGGGCCTTCCTGCACAGGGCCGTGTTGCACGACAACGTGTACATCGGGCAGCACAGCAATCTGCGGGGCTGCGTGGTCGGGAAGAACACCGACATCATGCGCGCCGCGCGGATCGAGGACGGAGCGGTCATCGGCGACGAGTGTCTCGTCGGTGAGGAATCGATCATTCAGGGGAACGTACGCGTCTACCCGTTCAAGACGATCGAGGCCGGCGCCTTCGTCAACACCTCGGTGATCTGGGAGTCGAGGGGGCAGGCGCATCTTTTTGGTGCCCGTGGAGTTTCCGGAATCCTGAACGTCGAGATCACACCCGAGCTTGTGGTGCGGTTGGCCGGTGCCTACGCGACCACCTTGAAAAAGGGGTCCACCGTCACCACTGCGCGCGACCACTCCCGCGGAGCCCGCGCGCTGAAGCGGGCGGTCATCTCAGCGTTGCAGACCAGCGCCATCGACGTACGAGACCTGGAAAACGTTCCGCTGCCGGTGGCGCGGCAGCAGACCGCGCGGGGAAGTGCCGGAGGGATCATGATCCGGACGACGCCCGGTGTGCCTGATTCCGTCGACATCATGTTCTTCGACGGGCAGGGGGCGGACCTCTCTCAGGCAAGTCAGCGGAAGCTGGACCGGGTGTTCGCGCGGCAGGAGTACCGGCGGGCGTTCCCTGGGGAGATCGGGGATCTGCATTTCCCGGCCAGTGTGTTCGACTCGTACACCGGGTCGTTGCTGCGGAACGTCGACACGACCGGGATCGCGGAGTCCGGGCTGAAGGTCGTCGTGGATGCGTCCAATGGCAGTGCGGGACTTGTGCTGCCCAGTCTGCTCGGGAAACTGGGGGTCGATTCACTGACCATCAATCCCGGTCTCGACGAGTCCAGGCCGACGGAGTCCGCGGATACCCGGCGTTCCGGGATGGTGCGGCTCGGAGAGATCGTGGCGTCGGCAGGTGCCGCCTTCGGCGTGCGTTTCGATCCGGTGGGTGAGCGGCTTTCGCTCGTCGACGAGAAGGGGCGGATCATCGAGGATGACCGGGCGCTGCTCGTCATGCTCGACCTGGTGGCCGCGGAACGGCGCAGTGGGCGAGTGGCGTTGCCGGTGACCACTACCCGAATCGCCGAGCAGGTCGCCGCCTATCACGGGACACAGGTGGAGTGGACCACTACATCTCCCGACGATCTGACCCGGGTCGGGCGGGACGAGTCGACCATCTTCGGCGGGGACGGGCGCGGCGGATTCATCATCCCCGAGTTCAGCAGCGTGTTCGACGGTTCGGCGGCCTTCGTACGGCTTATCGGGCTGGTCGCGCGGACGCAGCTCACGCTCAGCCAGATCGATGCCAGGATTCCGCGGGCGCATGTCCTGAAGCGCGATCTGGCGACTCCCTGGGCAGTCAAGGGACTTGTCATGCGGCGGGTCGTGGAGGAGGCCGGAGAGCGGTTCGTCGACACGACTGACGGAGTGCGGGTGGTCGAGACCGATGGGCGGTGGGTGATGGTTCTGCCCGACCCGGCGGAGGCTGTCACGCATCTGTGGGCCGAAGGGCCGGACGACGCTTCCGCGCAGGCGCTGCTCGACGAATGGTCCGCTGTCGTGGACGGCGCCGGTCGCTGAATCGACGTACACGCGCGCGTGCCGGACAAGGGTTCCCCAATGGGGCCTGTCCGGCACGCCGGTGGGGGCGTTCGGAGGCACTGGTCGCGACGTGGGACGATGTGCGGCATGCCGCAGCAGCCCCCCGTTCGGAGCATTCCCACGAGCCGATCCCGACCGGACGCGTCCATGTCGCTGCTCACCAACGTCATGGACCACAGCCTCGACGAGGGGTACGCCGAGGCTGCCGCGCGCCGGAAGGCCGCCGGCGACGGCGGGTTGCCGAAGCCGCTCAGAGCCAAGTTGGGCCTTGCCGCCGGTCTGGTGCTCGCCGCGCTGGTGGTGACCGTGGGAGCTGCCCAGGCGCGGATAGCGGCACCCGTGGTCGCCAAGGAACGCGAAGAGCTGATCGACCGGATCGACCGCGAGACCGAGTCGGCCGACAAGCTGGAGGAAACGGTCGACCAGTTGCGTGACGACGTGAGCGCGCGTCAGCGTGCGGCGCTGAAGTCGGAGGGCGGCGGTGAACAGGCCGACCTGGTGGGCATCCTGTCGGGGGCGACCGAGGTGCACGGGCCGGGTGTCAAGCTGGTGGTGGACGACGCGAAGGAAGCCGACAGCGTTGCCGGCGGGGACGCGCGGGAGACCTCGGGGTTCTCCGACACCGGGCGGGTGCGTGACCGGGACATGCAGCGGGTCGTGAACGGACTGTGGCAGTCGGGCGCGGAGGCCGTCGCGATCAACGGGCAGCGGCTGACGGCGCTGTCGGCGATCCGGGCCGCGGGAGACGCGATACTGGTCGACAACAAACCGCTGGTGCCGCCGTACACGGTGCTCGCGGTGGGGGACGGCAAGCGGCTGAGCACCAGGTTCCAGGACAGCGCCGACGGACTGTATCTGCACGCGCTGCAGGAGAACTTCGACATCCGGACCAGCATCTCCGTGGAGAGCGACCTCCGGCTGCCCGCCGCTCCGAGCGTGATCGTACGTACAGCACAGCCGAGAACAGAGAAGGGCACATCGTGATCGCGGTACTGGGCCTCGTCGTGGGCGTCGTGGCTGGATTGTTGGTCCGGCCCGAGGTGCCGGCTGTCGTCGAGCCTTACTTGCCCATCGCCGTCGTCGCGGCCCTGGACGCCGTGTTCGGCGGTCTGCGGGCCATGCTCGATGGCATCTTCGTCGACAAGGTCTTCGTGGTGTCGTTCCTGTCGAACGTCGTCGTGGCCGCGCTGATCGTCTTCCTGGGCGACAAGCTGGGCGTGGGCGCCCAGTTGTCCACCGGTGTCGTCGTGGTCCTCGGTATCCGTATCTTCTCGAATGCCGCGGCGATCCGCCGGCATGTGTTCAGGGCCTGACGTCGATGAGTGACAACGACAAGAACGACGCGAGCGACAAGCTCCCCGCAGGGGGCGAGAAGCGGTTGCGCGAGGAACTGCCCGCAGAGGTCTCCGTCACGCCCGCGCAGGCCTCGGATGCGCAGGCTCAGGACGCGGGGGCCGCGGCGGCAGGTGCTGCGGGGACCGAGCCGCCGCTGACCGGCCGTCAGCGGCTGGGCAAGGGGCTGTGGCCGCCGCGGGTGACCCGGGCCCAACTCATCGTCGCGCTGCTGCTGTTCGGGCTCGGATTCGGGCTGGCGGTGCAGGTGGCGTCCACCAGTGACAACGACGGTGCCCTTCGCGGTGCGCGTCAGGAAGACCTCGTACGCATTCTGGATGAACTGGATGACCGTACACAGCGTCTTGAGGACGAGAAGCAGGGTCTCGAAGATCAGCGGACCGAGTTGGAGAACAGCTCGGACCAGGCTGAGGAGGCCCGTAAGCAGACGGTCGAGAAGGAGCGGCAACTGGGCATCCTGGCGGGCACGGTGGCCGCGCAGGGGCCCGGGATCACGCTGACCGTCGAGGACACGAAGGGAACGGTCGAAGCCGACATGCTGCTCGACGCGATCCAGGAGTTGCGTGCGGCCGGTGCCGAGGCGATCCAGGTCAACGGTGTACGGGTGGTCGCAGGGACCTATCTGGCGGACGAGGACGGTGGGGGAGTGAGCGTCGACGGGAACAAGATCGACACGCCCTATCGTTTCAAGGTCATCGGTAAGCCGCAGGATCTCGAACCGGCGCTCAACATCCCCGGGGGTGTGGTGCAGACCCTGGAGAAGGAGCAGGCCACCGTTGCCGTGGAGCGGGCGGACAAGATCGTTGTGGACGCCTTGCGAGCGGCGAAGCAGCCTGACTACGCTCGGTCGTCCTCCGAGTGAACCGGGGGTGCATGGGGGTTGTCCGGGGAGGGCATGAGGTTGCGGGGGGTCGGCGCACCGAATGGGTGGTGCGTGGTGGAAACTGTCAGGTGGCGGCGGACGTTGTGAGGATGTCCGGGTCTACCGGTAGGTGCAGTCAGGGTTCGTCCTGCCCCACGGGCGGGTCTGTTTCGGTCAAGGGGAATCGCCCGTGAAGTTGTTTGCGAAGTTGTTCGGCAAGAGCGCGCGAGAGGGCAACAGCGACAACGCGACCGCCCGCCATCGCGCACAGCCTGACGCGGACGGCCAGCGTCCGCTGTTCCGGGACCAGGTCGGTGGTCCGGGCGGTGACGTTCCAGGAGGTCAGGGCGCGCCGTCTGTTGACCCTGCCCAGTCCGGGCGCATAGGTTTCGGGGAACCGTCAACCTCAAGTACGGGTGGAGAGTTTTCCGCCGGTCAGTATGCGTCCAATGCCCCGGCGGGGCAGCCGCGGCAGGAGGATCCGTCGATGTCGGGCCTGGTGTGTACGAGGTGCGGTAACCGCAACGCGGAGAACAGCCGCTTCTGTTCGAACTGCGGCGCGCCGCTGCGGCCCGGGGTCACCCCCGAGCGGCCTTCGGAGACGACGTCCACGATCTCCATCTCCGGTATCGAGGCGTACGACGCCGAGGTCACCGGTCAGACGCAGATGCCGATGCTCTCTCCCGAGGCGCAGGCCGCAGTGGATGCCCTGCCGCTCGGGTCGGCGCTTCTGGTGGTGCGGCGTGGCCCGAACTCGGGCAGCCGCTTCCTCCTGGACGGTGACCTGACCACGGCCGGGCGTCATCCGCAGAGCGACATCTTCCTGGACGACGTGACCGTGTCGCGCCGGCATGTGGAGTTCCGACGGGGCCAGGGCGGCATGTTCACGGTCGCCGACGTGGGCAGCCTCAACGGCACGTACGTCAACCGTGAGCGGATCGACGAGGTCACCCTGTCCAACGGTGACGAGGTGCAGATCGGCAAGTACCGGCTGGTGTTCTACGCGAGCCAGCGGGGCTACTGACCCTCCTCCGGACCGAGTCCGGAGGGACCCCAGGGAAGGTCCATGCTTCAAACACCGAGCGGCGGTGCCGGGCACGGCATCGCCGCCGCGGACAGTGGGCTGATGAGCATCGGCACAGTGCTGAACGCGCTGCGCGACGAGTTCCCCGAAGTCACCATCTCCAAGATCCGTTTCCTGGAGTCGGAGGGGCTCATCGAGCCACAGCGGACGCCGTCGGGGTACCGCAAGTTCAGTCCGGGGGACGTCGAGCGCCTCGGCCATGTCCTGAGAATGCAGCGGGACCACTATCTGCCGCTGAAGGTGATCAGGGAGTACCTGGACGCCATGGAGCGGGGGGAGGCCGTACCGCTGCCCACCGTCGGCCGGCAGCGGGACGGCGAGCCGGTTCTGGAGCCCGAGGGGCCCACCGCCGTCCGGATCGGCCGTTCCGAGCTGCTCGCGGCCGCCGGGATCGGCGAAGAGGAACTCGAGGAGTGGCAGTCGTACGGGCTGGTCGTGCCGCTCCCCGACGGGGCGTACGACGCGGAGACGGTCACTGTCGCCGCGCTCGTCGCCGAACTGGGGCGGTTCGGGATCGAGCCACGGCATCTGCGGGTGATGAAGGCCGCCGCGGAACGCGAGGCAGATCTGGTCGACCAGGTGGTTGCCCCGCTCAAACGCCACCGCAATCCGCAGACCAGGGCACTCGCGGAGGCCCGCAGCAAGGAACTGTCCGGGCTCACGGTGAAGCTGCACGCGGCCCTGGTGCGTGTCGCGCTGGGAGTGCGGCAGCCCTGAGCGGGGAGGGCCACGGGAGGGCGGATCGGTCACCCGTTCCGTGCCCGACTACCCAAACATCCCGGGCACGGCCTAGGGTTGCTGTGTGAACGAGCTCGATGTCGTAGGTGTCCGGGTCGAAATGCCCTCCAACCAACCGATCGTGCTCCTGCGTGAAGTGGGAGGCGACCGCTACCTTCCCATCTGGATCGGACCGGGTGAGGCGACCGCGATCGCCTTCGCCCAGCAGGGCATGGCCCCCGCACGACCGCTGACCCACGATCTGTTCAAGGACGTGCTGGAGGCCGTCGGCCAGGAGCTCACCGAAGTGCGCATCACAGACCTGCGCGAGGGTGTCTTCTACGCGGAACTGGTGTTCGCCAGTGGAGTCGAGGTGAGCGCCCGCCCGTCCGACGCCATAGCGCTCGCACTGCGTACCGGTACGCCGATCTACGGCAGCGACGGAGTGCTTGACGACGCCGGGATCGCGATCCCGGACGAGCAGGAGGACGAGGTCGAGAAGTTCCGCGAGTTCCTCGACCAGATCTCCCCCGAGGACTTCGGGACCAACAGCCAGTGAGCTGCGACAGCGACGGCTGACGAAGCTCGGGCCGCCCCACGGACCCACTGGTCCGTGGGGCGCGTCTTTTGGCCCGCGACGTCACGGATGATGGCAATTGCCAGCGGCGTGTGAGAGCGTCCTGCGGCCCACACGGAGCACATTCGGCTAGCCTTTCCCCGCGGTGGGGTACGGGAAACCACTCCTAGGGTGATTATCACTCGGCGTGCCGAGTGTGGCGATCGTTGACGCACCCCTGGTGACTGCCTACCGTCGAGAAGGCAGTTCAAGGACGGAGGTCGGCGTGAGAAGCAGCGGCGACGGTACGGCTGGGGGTGCCCCCGGACGCGGTCTGGGGGAGAGCGGCCCGTACCCTCCCCCAGACTCTCGGCTCCGCTCGAGCTGGGGGGACCCCCATCACAGCAGCGCGGCCGATCACGTTCCGCGGCGGCCGACGGCTGTAACAGGCAGCGGAGGGACGACTTCCATGGCGTCCGAGGAGATCGGCTACCGCGGTCCGACGGCGTGCGCGGCGGCCGGCATCACATACCGGCAGTTGGACTACTGGGCGCGCACCGGTCTGGTCGAGCCGAGTGTGCGGCCCGCGCACGGATCGGGGACGCAGCGGCTCTACAGCTTCCGGGACGTTGTGGTCCTGAAGATCGTGAAGCGCTTTCTCGACACCGGCGTCTCGCTGCAGAACATCCGTACGGCGGTTCAGCATCTCAGGGCGTGCGAGTTCCGAGATCTGGAGCGCATGACGCTGATGAGCGACGGTGCGACCGTCTACGAGTGCACCTCCCCCGACGAGGTGCACGCGCTGCTCCAGGGCGGGCAGGGCATTTTCGGTATCGCCGTCGGCGTGGTGTGGCGGGATGTGGAAAGCGCTCTCTCGCAGTTGCACGGGGAGCGCGTCGACACCGGCGAGACGCTCGTCGGGCACAACCCGACGGACGAACTGGCCCGGCGGCGCAACCGGGCGGTCTGAGCGCCGTCCCTGGGGTCCGGGGCATTGTCAGTGGCGTAGGGCAGCATCGGTGATGTGAGAAACGCGCCCACGATCCTGCATCTCGACATGGACGCCTTCTTCGCCTCGGCGGAGCAGGCGTCCAAGCCGAGCCTGCGTGGGAAGGCCGTTGTGGTGGGCGGGCTCGGGCCGCGCGGGGTGGTGGCGACCGCGTCGTACGAGGCCCGGGTTTTCGGGGTGCACTCCGCGATGCCGATGGCGCAGGCGCGCAGGCTCGCGCCGAACGCCGCCTATCTCGTGCCGCGGGGCGGGTTCTACAAGTTGATCAGCGAGCAGGTCATGGGGCTCCTGCACGCGCTGTCGCCCCTGGTGGAGCCGTTGAGCCTGGACGAGGCGTTCGTGGACCTGGAGGCCGGAGGGACGGCCTGGGACGAGGTGTCGGCGCGGCTGGCCGGGATCAGGCTGCGGGCGGACATACGGGCTGTCACGGGGCTCACGGGATCGGTGGGGCTCGCCGCGTCCAAGATGCTCGCGAAGATCGCTTCGGAGCAGGCCAAGCCGGACGGGCTGGTGGTCATCGAGCCGGGCACCGAGCGGGCGCTGCTCGGGCCGATGTCGGTGCGGACCCTGCCGGGGGTCGGCCCGGCGACCGGGGACCATCTGCGCCGGGCCGGGATCAGTACGGTCGACGAGCTGGCCGAGGCGGGCGAGGACGAGCTCGTACGGCTGCTGGGGAAGGCGCACGGGCACGCGCTGTACGCGATGGCGCTGGCGCACGACGAGCGGCCCGTGGTGGCCGAGCGGGAGACCAAGTCCGTGTCGGTCGAGGACACGTACGACGTGGACATCCATGACCGGGGCCGGGTGGGGACGGAGGTGCAGCGGCTGGCGGACCGGTGTGTGCGGCGGCTGCGCGGTGCCGGGCTGTCCGGGCGGACCATCGTCCTCAAGGTGCGGAGGTACGACTTCTCCACGCTGACGCGGTCCGAGACGCTCCGGGGGCCCACGGACGACCCCGGGGTGGTGCGGGAGGCGGCGGCCCGTCTCCTGGAGGCGGTGGACACGACGGGTGGTGTGCGGCTGCTCGGGGTGGGGGTCAGCGGTCTCGCCGACTTCACCCAGGAGGATCTGTTCGCGCAGGCCGCCGGGGAGTTGGCGGCGCTCGATCCGGCGGAGGAGGCCGAGCACGAGGGCGGTGAGCAGGAGGAGGAGCAGCCCGTCGAGCGCCACTGGACCACCGGGCACGACGTACGGCATGCCGACTTCGGGCACGGCTGGGTGCAGGGGAGTGGGCTGGGGCGGGTGACCGTCCGGTTCGAGACGCCGCAGTCGGAGCAGCCGGGGCGGGTGCGGACGTTCCGGACCGAGGATCCCGCGCTGGAGCCGGCGGACCCGCTGCCGTTGGTCGCCGGTGCGCCGCGAAGACCCGACGGTCCGGACGAGGAGTCGTCGGATCAGGCGTCGTCCGTGCCCGCCAGCCTGCCGAAGTCGTGGTCCGGGAACGGGGGCGGGGGAGCCACATCGAGGCCGTAGTGGTGGTAGAGCTGGAGTTCCTGCTCCGGGGAGAGGTGGCGGCCCACGCCGAAGTCGGGGGCGTCCTTGATCAGGGCCCGCTCGAAGGGGATGCGCAGTGTGCCGTCGATCAGCTCGCTGGGCTCCAGGGGTACGAAGGCGTCTCTGCTGAACAGCCCTGTCCTTATGGCCGCCCACTCCGGCATTCCCGTCGCGTCGTCGAGGTAGACCTCGTCGATCGTGCCGATCTTGGTGCCGTTGCGGTCGAAGGCCTTGCGGCCGATCAGGCTGCGCGGATCGATGTCGGTCTGCACGGCGCCTCCGTATGGTCGCAGTTCATCCGTAAGCACTACAAAAGAGCACTTCCGGGAAGGCGGCCACTCGAAGGTGTGTGCGTGGAGCCCGCTGATAGGCTGGCCAATGGCTGCTGACCCCGTGCGGGAGAGTCCTCCGGAACCTCGGAGGGCGCCGAAGGAGCAAATCCTCCCCGGAATCTCTCAGGCCCCCGTACCGCACGGACGAGGTCACTCTGGAAAGAAGAGCGGTTGCCGACGGCTTCCGCTCTCACCGACGGTGAAAGCCGGTACGTCAGTGTGTTGGCGGCCCGGTGAAGCTCTCAGGTTGAGATGACAGAGGGGGAGGCCGTTCGGGCACCCGTGCCGTGGTGCCCCTCGAAGGTCGTGACGACCAGGAGGCCTCCGTAATGACCGCCCACCGCACTCCGCTCGCCGTACTCGAACAGGGAACGCCCTTCGAGCGGCGGCATATCGGGCCCGACCACGAGGACCGGGCCAAGATGCTCGCGCAGGTCGGATACGGCTCGCTCGACGAGCTGACGGCCGCCGCGGTCCCGGATGTGATCAGGAACGCCGACGCCCTCGACCTGCCGGCCGCCCGCACCGAGGCCGAGGTGCTGGCCGAGCTGCGGTCGCTGGCCGACCGGAACCAGGTGCTGGGGTCCATGATCGGGCTCGGGTACTACGGGACCTTCACCCCGCCGGTCATCCTGCGGAACGTGATGGAGAACCCGGCCTGGTACACCGCGTACACGCCGTACCAGCCGGAGATCTCGCAGGGGCGCCTCGAAGCGCTGCTGAACTTCCAGACGATGGTCGCCGACCTCACCGGGCTGCCCACCTCCGGGGCCTCGCTGCTCGACGAGGGCACCGCGGCCGCCGAGGCGATGGCGCTGTCGCGGCGCATGGGCAAGAACAAGAAGGGCCTCTTCCTCGTCGACGCGGACACCCTGCCGCAGACCATCGCGGTCATCCGGACGCGGGCCGAGCCGACCGGCGTCGAGGTCGTCGTCGCCGACCTGAGCGCGGGTATCCCGGACGAGATCGCCGGGCGCGAGATCAACGGTGTGCTCCTCCAGTACCCGGGTGCCTCCGGTGCCGTGCGGGACCTGAAGCCCGTCGTCGATCAGGCGCACGGGCTCGGTGCCGTGGTCACCGTCGCCGCCGATCTGCTTGCCCTGACGCTGCTCACCTCACCCGGTGAGCTCGGTGCGGACATCGCGGTCGGGACGACCCAGCGGTTCGGCGTTCCGATGGGCTTCGGGGGGCCGCACGCCGGATACATGGCCGTGCGCGAGCAGTACGCGCGCAGCCTGCCCGGACGGCTCGTGGGTGTCTCCGTGGACGCGGACGGGCACAAGGCGTACCGGCTCGCCCTGCAGACGCGCGAGCAGCACATCCGCCGCGAGAAGGCGACCAGCAACATCTGCACGGCCCAGGTCCTGCTGGCCGTGATGGCCGGCATGTACGCCGTCCACCACGGGCCCGAGGGGCTGCGGACCATCGCCCGGCGCACCCACCGGTACGCCACGATCCTCGCTGCGGGGCTGACGGCGGGCGGTGTCGAGGTCGTCCACGGGGCGTACTTCGACACGCTCACCGCGCGGGTGCCCGGGAAGGCCGGTGAGGTCGCCGCCGCCGCGCGCGAACACGGCGTGAACCTGCACCTCGTCGACGCGGACCGGGTGTCCGTCTCCTGCGACGAGACCACCACTCGGGCCCAACTGGGCGCCGTATGGGCCGCGTTCGGGGTCGAGGGCGACATCGAGGCGCTCGACGCGGGCGCCGAGGACACACTGCCGGACGCGCTGCTGCGCACCGACGACGTTCTCACCCACCCCGTGTTCCACCAGTACCACTCCGAGACCGCGATGCTGCGCTACCTGCGTCGGCTCGCCGACCGTGACTACGCGCTCGACCGGGGCATGATCCCGCTGGGCTCCTGCACCATGAAGCTCAACGCGACCACGGAGATGGAGCCGGTCACCTGGCCCGAGTTCGGCCAGCTGCACCCCTTCGCGCCCGCCGAGCAGGCGCAGGGTTATCTGACGCTCATCCGTGAGCTGGAGGAGCAGCTCGCCGAGGTCACCGGGTACGACAAGGTGTCGCTCCAGCCGAACGCCGGTTCTCAGGGCGAGCTGGCCGGGCTGCTCGCCGTACGCGGATACCACCGGGCCAACGGCGACGAGCAGCGCACCGTCTGCCTGATCCCGTCGTCCGCGCACGGGACCAACGCGGCCAGTGCCGTCATGGCCGGCATGAAGGTCGTCGTCGTGAAGACCGCCGGGGACGGTGAGATCGACGTCGAGGATCTGCGGGCGAAGATCGAGCAGTACCGGGACGAGCTTTCGGTGCTGATGATCACGTACCCCTCCACGCACGGTGTGTTCGAGGAGCATGTCGCCGACATCTGCGCCCAGGTGCACGAGGCCGGCGGGCAGGTGTACGTCGACGGGGCCAACCTCAACGCGCTGGTGGGGCTGGCCAAGCCGGGGCACTTCGGTGGGGACGTCTCGCATCTGAATCTGCACAAGACGTTCTGCATTCCGCACGGCGGCGGCGGCCCCGGGGTCGGGCCGGTGGGCGTGCGGGAGCATCTCGCGCCGTATCTGCCCAACCACCCCCTGCAGCCCGCGGCCGGGCCAGAGACGGGTGTGGGACCGATCTCGGCGGCGCCGTGGGGCTCCGCGGGCATTCTGCCGATCTCATGGGCGTACGTCCGTCTGATGGGCGGCGAGGGGCTCAAGCGGGCCACGCAGGTGGCTGTGCTGAGCGCCAACTACATCGCCAAGCGGCTGGAGCCGCATTACCCGGTGCTCTACACCGGGCCCGGTGGGCTGGTCGCGCACGAGTGCATCATCGATCTGCGGCCGATCAGCAAGGCGACGGGTGTGAGCGTCGACGACATCGCGAAGCGGCTGATCGACTACGGTTTCCACGCGCCGACGATGTCGTTCCCGGTGGCCGGGACGCTGATGATCGAGCCGACCGAGTCCGAGGACCTGGGGGAGCTGGACCGGTTCTGCGAGGCGATGATCGCCATTCGCGGTGAGATCGAGAAGGTCGGCGCGGGCGACTGGCCGACCGACGACAACCCGCTGCGGAACGCGCCGCACACCGCCGCCGCGCTCGGCGGGGAGTGGACGCACGCCTACACGCGCGAGGAGGCGGTCTTCCCGGCCGGGGTCTCGGCGGCCGACAAGTACTGGCCGCCGGTGCGCCGGATCGACCAGGCCTTCGGGGACCGGAACCTGGTCTGTTCCTGCCCGCCGCTGGACGCCTACGACGAGTAGGAGGGTCCGGGTTCGGTTCGCGGGAGTCGCCCGCGTCGGGGCAGTGGTCGGGCGGTGTCGAACCAGTCCGTCAGATTTCGGTGAGACGCGAGCGCATGAGAGACACGGTCCGAGGGGCCGTGTCTCTCGGCTGGTTCAGCGGCGCTTGTGGTGTCTGTGGCGCCGTTGTCGCAGTTCTTCCACCAGCCTTGCGTGAGCCGTGTCTGGTGGAGGCGCTGCGCTCGAACCCCGGACGGCTGCGAAGGCGGCTGGTCAGGCACGGGTGCTGAGGCAGGGCGCTGTCGGCTGCTGTTCGAGCCTTGCCCTGTGTACCTTCGTAGCGGGCCGCGAGGTCCGCACCTACGAGCGCAGCACTGCGCTGGCACCGTCCTCGCCCCTGCTGGGCGAGGCTGACCGGAAGGCACGCCGAACATGACCGGGCAACGCGACCGCTGGGCGGAACTGACCGGCGGACAAGCCGGCGAGGAGTACGCCCGGCGTTTCGCGCGGCTCGCCGAGTCGGGTCACGACATCCACGGCGAGGCCGCCTTCTGTGCCGCGCTGCTGAAGCCCGCCGCCCGGATTCTCGACGCCGGCTGCGGCACCGGCCGGATCGCGATCAGGCTCGCCGAGCTGGGCCACCACTGCACCGGCGTGGACGTCGACCCCTCGATGCTCGCCGTCGCCCGCCGCGCCGCTCCCACACAGGAGTGGCTCCTCGGTGACCTGGCCCGTCTGGACACACTCGGCCTGGACCCGGGCTTCGACCTGGCACTCGCCGCCGGAAACGTCATCCCGCTGCTGGCTCCCGGCACCGAGCCGGCCGTCGTCCGGCAGCTGGCCGCCGTACTGCGTCCCGGCGGGCTGCTGGTCACGGGCATGGGACTGGACGCGGCACACCTGCCCCTGCCGGAACCGCCGGTGACTCTCGCAGAGTTCGACGACTGGTGTGCCGAGGCCGGACTGACCCTGCGGCAGCGTTACGCGACCTGGAGCGGCGATCCCTACCACCCGGGCTGCGGCTATGCCGTCAGCGTGCACTCCGGCTCCACCGCGTGAGACCAGATCAGAGGGGTACGGCAGGATCACGAGGAGTAGTCACCCTCGGACATGCGTCGGGGCCGGTTCGCAGCAGGTGTCTGCGGGCCGGCCCCTCTTCGTCCGTTCAGCTGTTCGGGCAGTCGCTCCTGACGCCGGGAGGCTGCCCTTCGTCCGTGTGCGTGGCCGTCAGGCAGCCGTCATCACCACCGGTCGGTGCGGGGCGATGATCTGGCCGTCGGGCAGGAGCTCACCGGTGTCCTCGAAGAGGAGAACGCCGTTGCACAGCAGGCTCCATCCCTGTTCCGGGTGGTGCGCCACGAGGCGGGCGGACTCCCGGTCGGTGGAGTGAGCTGTCGGGCACGGTGGCTGGTGCTGGCACATTGATGGGATCTTTCGCTCTGTCGTGGAGTGTGAGATGGCTGTGGTGTCTGTCCTGCGGCTCGAAGTACTGCTCATGGCCGCTCCCCGTTGTGATAAATCGGTTCGAACCCAGTGTTGCCCCACGGGCGTCAATCCGCAGGTATTTAGCCGCACCGCTTCTCACAGGTTCAAGACGCATCACCCGGGCGGACGGTTCAGCCCAACTGGGCTGTCCCTTTGGGTGGTTCCTGATGGCCGGATAGGGCTAGTCCGGACGGGACGCAAACCCTTAATGGCTCGTACGAGCGTAATGACGCGCGAAAGAGCGGCGTGCCCCGGCGTCGGGAATTCGACGACGGGGCACGCGGGAATACGGAGAGTGCTGTGTCGTGTGCGGTCAGGCGGGGGAACTCAGCAGCGGGGCCGGAGTCACCCGATGGGTCAGGACGGGGAGCAGTTCGGCGACCCGGTGCGGACGGTGGGCGGCGATGCCCGGCGGGGCCGGTGCCAGCGGGACGAGCAGGTCGGTCGCGGCAAGACGGCCCTCGGCTCCGTCGGCGGTGATGTCGCCGTGCAGCCAGAGCGTGAGCATGTACAGCTCGGGGACGGACAGCAGGCGCGCCTGGTAGGGCTGCTTCATCGTCTCGGCCTGGCGCAGGGCGCGCTCGGTGGAGGCGATGTAGGGACCTTCGAAGAAGTGCGAGAAGGCCCAGCCGTCGGGGGTCAGCATGGTCTCGGCCGCAGCCACCGCGCGGTCTCCGGAGCGGATCAGGAAGCGCCACCCGGTCAGCCGGGTGGTGGACGTGCCCGCGGGGGTTATCCGGTCCAGGACATGCACGGGCAGCGGGAGTTCCGGGGTGGTGGGCCCCTGGGCGTTGCGGAGGGACGGGGTGCGGGCCTCGCGGACGGCGGTGGGGGAACCGAGTGCTGTGAGGACGGTGCGCAGTGCGGGCGCGGGAGCCGGGGGAACATGCAGGGGCATGGTGGAACGCCTCTCATTCGACAGGCACGGTGGCGCGAGGGCGGGGGCGGACGGCGCTGTCAGCTCTCGAAGTCTCGGGGCCGAAGAGGCGGGGGCCGGGTGCGCTGACGGGGCGCGGCCTGCCGGACGTCACCTGGACGGCAGGACCCAGGACCTGGGCGCCGACTCTCTGCCCTTGTTCGCGGAGTTTATACGACACGTGTTCTGACTATGTTTCGTCTAACTGTTTTCCGCGTGAAGAGCAAGGGTCTGTTCAGTCGGCGTTGCGAGGTGTTTCTACCGATTCCCGGCCGGTCGGACAGCGATGACCTCGGTGGACGTGCCGACGGCGGTCGGCCAATTGTCGTCGGCGTTTTTCACGAGTTCGCAAGTGCGCGAAACTGTCGGGTCGTCCCGGCCTGAAACCGTCTGCGACGCCATGCCGGGCGAATGTGCCGCCGGTCACCTCGGCCAGCGTAGCGGGTGACGGGAACACGCAGGGCGTTATCGATCGCGTTTGGTGGGCACTATCCCACGTGACCCGGGACATCAGCGGCCGGATCTTCGGCCCGCCCATTCGAGGAGGGACACTCCGATGGGGGAGAAGGTCGTGGCGGGGCCGTTCGACCTGTCCGATCGCCGGCGCTACCGCACCAAGCTCCGGCAGTGTCTGACGGGGCTGGAGCGACTGCTGGCCGAGAAGCGGTTCGACCGCCCCAAGAATCTCCTGGGGCTGGAGATCGAGCTGAATCTCGTCGGGCCCGACGGCATGCCGAAAATGATGAATGGGCAAGTACTCGAAAGGATCGCCAGCCGAGATTTCCAAACAGAACTCGCCATGTTCAATCTGGAAGTCAACATTGCCCCCCATCGCCTCGCGGGCCGCGTATTCGACCGCCTCGCCGAAGAACTCCGTACGTCACTGGCATATGCCCACCGGAAAGCGAACGAGGTGGACGCGGGGATCATGATGATCGGCATTCTGCCGACGCTCGAACGGGACGACCTGGTCTCCTCCAACCTTTCCGAGGTCGACCGCTACGCCCTGCTCAACGATCAGATCGTGGCAGCCCGCGGTGAGGAGTTCACGCTCGACATCGACGGCGTGGAGCGCCTCTCGTGCACGTCGAAGTCCATCGCTCCGGAGGCGGCCTGTACCTCCGTGCAGCTGCATCTGCAGGTCACGCCGGCGCGGTTCGCCGATGTGTGGAACGCGGCGCAGGCGATCGCCGCCGCGCAGGTCGCGATCGGGGCCAACTCGCCCTTCCTGTTCGGCCGTGAGCTGTGGCGGGAGTCGCGGCCCCCGCTGTTCACACAGTCCACGGACACACGCCCGCCGGAACTCCAGGCGCAGGGAGTGCGGCCGCGCACCTGGTTCGGGGAGCGGTGGATCTCGTCGGCGTACGACCTCTTCGAGGAGAACCTGCGTTACTACCCGGCGCTGCTGCCGATCTGCGACGACGAGGACCCGCTCGGCGTCCTCGACGCCGGGGGTGTGCCGAAGCTCGGCGAACTGGTGCTGCACAACGGCACCGTGTACCGCTGGAACCGTCCGGTCTACGGCATCGCGGACGGCGTTCCGCATCTTCGCGTCGAGAACCGGGTGCTGCCCGCCGGGCCCACGGTCACGGACGTCATCGCCAACGCGGCCTTCTACTACGGGGTCGTCAGGGCGCTCGCCGAGGAGCCCCGGCCGGTGTGGACCCGGCTGCCCTTCGAGGCCGCCGCCGCCAACTTCGACGCGGCCTGCCGGTACGGCATCGACGCGCGGCTCCGGTGGCCCCGGGGCGGGCGGTTCGGTGGCACGGCGGAGGTCGACGCCGTGCATCTCGTACGGGACGAACTGCTGCCGCTCGCCGCGGCCGGCCTCGACGCCTGGGGGGTCGAACCCGCCGACCGGGACCTGTACCTCGGGGTGATCGAGGAACGGTGCCGGCTTCGGGCCAACGGAGCGTCCTGGCAGGCGGCCACCTTCCACCGGGCGCTGGAGAAGGGGCTGTCCCGGGAAACCGCGCTGGCCGCGACCACCCGGCGCTACAGCGAGCTGATGCACCTCGGGGAGCCGGTGCACACCTGGCCCGTGGGGCTGCCGGAACCGGTGCCGCTGGGGTGATCGCCCGGCGAGAACGAGTGCCGTCGCGATGGCCCCCGTGCGGCGGTCGGCGCGTGCACGGGGGGCACCCGCGCTCTCCTCAGGTGGATCGGGCAAGCTGTGACGTCCCATGACGGTGGTGTCCCGCCCTGGTCAACAGCACACGTGATGCGGGACAGCCGTATGAGCTGAATCGGCAGCACGGGCCGTATGACAGGGAAGGTGGAGGCACGCCGGAAGCGGCGGGACTACACAACTGGAGGCAGGAGTGCAGGTGGAGACGGGCGCGGTGGCTGGTTCCGTTCCTGAGGAGCGGCCGTCGCGACGGACTCTCCGGGACGAGACGCTGTTGGTTCTGGGGCTGTCACTCGGGGCGAGCGGTGTCTCGGCCCTGATCAGCTTTGTCGGGTCGGTCACGAAACCGGGCGGCCTCAAGGACCAGGCGGCCACCCTCAACGCCTCTGCGGCGCCGGGTCGGCCATGGCTGGATCTCGCCTGGCAGCTCTTCGGCATCACGACGTCGCTGGTACCGGTCGCCCTGGTCGCGCACTTCCTGCTGCGCGAGGGGAAGGGGCTGCGCACGCTGGGCTTCGACCGCACCCGGCCCTGGCCCGACCTCGGCCGCGGGGCCGCCGTCGCGGCGGTGATCGGCAGCAGCGGAATCGCCTTCTATCTGGCGGCCCGCGAACTCGGTTTCAACCTCACGGTGGTGCCGGAGGCGTTGCCCGAGGTGTGGTGGAAGTACCCGGTGCTGATCCTCTCGGCGGTGCAGAACGCCGTACTGGAGGAAGTGATCGTCGTCGCGTTCCTGCTGCGCCGACTGCGCCAGTTGGGGTGGACCCCGGGGACGGCACTGGTGGCCAGTTCCGTACTGCGCGGGTCGTACCACCTTTACCAGGGCATCGGCGGGTTCATCGGAAACATGGTGATGGGGGTGGTGTTCGTGTACCTCTACCGGCGGTGGGGCCGGGTGGGGCCCCTGGTGGTGGCGCACTCACTGCTCGACATCGGGGCGTTCGTGGGGTACGCGCTGCTGGCGGGGAAGCTGCCCTGGCTGCCCACGGCGTGAGCGGCCGGGCGAGGGGCGTACGAGGTTTCGTACGCCCTTCCGTCTGCCCTCAGACGAGCAGTTCGCCGTCGATGGTGGTGACCGCTCGGCCGGTGAGCAGGGTGCGGTCGCCGCGGAGCTCCGTGCGGACCAGGCCGGTGCGGGCGGAGGCCTGGAGGCCGGTGAGGTCCGGGCGGCCGAGACGCTCGGACCAGTAGGGGGCGAGAGCGGTGTGGGCGCTGCCGGTGACCGGGTCCTCGTCGATGCCGATCCGGGGGAAGAAGCAGCGCGAGACGAAGTCGTAGCCCTCGGCGGGGTTGTCCGCGCGGGCGGTGGCGATGACGCCGCGTTCCGAGTGGGCGACGAGGGCCTTGAGATCGGGGGTGAGGCCCAGGACCGTCTTCTCGTCGGCGACCTCGATCAGCAGGTCGTTGATGTTCGGGCCGGTGTCGAAGGCCGCGAGCGGCTCGGCGCCCAGGGCCTCGGCGACCCCGGCGGGCGGCTCGACGCGGGTCAGCGGGGCGGTCGGGAAGTCGAGGGTGATCGAGCCGTCCTCGCGGGGTGCCGCGATGAGGACACCGCTGAGGGTCGCGAACCGTACCGGTCCCGAGTGGGAGCCGGTGGTGTGCAGGACGTGGGCCGTGGCGAGCGTGGCGTGGCCGCACATCGCGACCTCGGCGGCCGGGGTGAACCAGCGCAGTGCCCAGTCGGCCTCGCCGCCCTCGGGCAGACGGTGGGCGAACGCCGTCTCGGCGTGGTTGACCTCCAGGGCGATCCGCTGGAGCCGGGCGTCGTCCGGGAAGCCGTCGAGGAGCATGACGCCGGCCGGGTTGCCGGCGAACGGGCGGTCGGTGAAGGCGTCGACGATTCGAATGCGCATGGGACGACGCTAGACGGGTGGCGGGGTGGGGGACCAAGGCCAATTCCCGGGTGCTGGACCTGGTTCGAGGCCGACCGGGTGGGTCGGGTGCGTCGGGTGTGCTCAGTGTGCGAGGGGGTGTCGTCCGCCGGGCGGCGTGGGGCGTCAGGCGGCCGGTCGTACCAGGCCGGACTCGTATGCGAAGACCACCGCCTGTACGCGCGCGCGTGCGCCGATCTTGGTGAGGATGCGGCTGACGTGGGACTTCACCGTGGTCGGTGAGATCGACAGTCGGGTGGCGATCTCGGTGTTGGACCAGCCGGCGGCGACCGCGGTGAGGACGTCGCGTTCGCGCCTGGTGAGCGCGCCGAGCTCGCTCTCTCGTTCCAGAGAGCCGAAGGTGCGTTCGTGCCGGACGGTGTCGATGAGCGCGCGGGTGAGGCTGGGGGTGGTGACGGCGTCCCCGGCGGCCACGATACGGACGGCCGCGGTCAGTTCCTCAGGGGTGGCGTCCTGGGGAAGGAACCCGCCTGCTCCGGCGCGCAGGGCCGCGTAGGCGTGCTGTTCGTGGCCGGTGGGGGTAAGGACCAGCACGCGCGGGCGGTGGTCTGCGGCTCTCGCGGGCTCGGAGACCGGCAGCAGGGTGGTGGACCGGCTGATGCGACGGATGACGTCGACGCCGTCCGTGTCGACCACCTGGCTGTCCATCAGGACGACATCGGGCCCGAACGCGGCGCTCATGCGAACAGCTTCGGCGCCGCTCGTCGCCTCGCCGACGACGGTCAGGTCGGGCTGGGCAGCGAGGAGCATGCGCAGTCCGAGACGCTGCAGGGAGTGGCGGTGTACGACGAGTACGGAGGCCATGGGGGGCACTCTCCTTGTACGAAACTGTTTCGTTCACTTCGTTGTTCGTCAGCCTAGCTCTTCGTGCTATCGAAACGTCATCGTTTCTACTGTGGCCTGGGTCACTTCTTTGCGGGGGTTGTCGTGCGAGCTATTCCGATATATCGTTGACGCATCGCGACAGATCAACGACAAGACAACGAATGGAGTGGTTGCGATGCGTTCCCATGGAGAGGAATTCGGTCCGGGCTTCGGTCCCGGACACGGACACGGTCATGGCGGCCCCCGAGGCTTCGGCCGGGGCGGCTTCGAGGGGCGGCGAGCCGCCTTCGGTCCCTTCGGGCCCGGATTCGGCGGTCCCGGCGGTCCTGGTGGCCCTGGTTTCGGCCCGGGTCCCTGGGGCGGGCGCGGAGGCAGGGGCGGACCGCGGGGCAGGGCGCGGCGCGGTGACGTCCGCGCGTCGATCCTGGCCCTGCTGAAGGACCGGCCCATGCACGGCTACGAGATGATCCAGGAGATCGCCGAGCGCAGCGGAGGGGCGTGGAAGCCCAGCCCCGGCTCGGTCTACCCCACCCTTCAGCTGCTGGAGGACGAGGGCCTGATCGCCAACGAGAGCGAGGGCGGCAAGAAGCTGTTCGCGCTCACCGAGTCCGGTCGCACGGCGGCCGGCGAGGGCCCCGACGCACCCTGGGAAGAGGCCGGACGCGGCGTCGACTGGGAAGCGCTGAACGACATCCGCCAGGCCGGCTTCGGTCTGATGGAGGCCTTCGGCCAGGTCTGGAAGACGGGCAGCAAGGAACAGCGCGAGAAGGCGCTCACGGTGATCAACGAAGCGCGCAAGAAGCTGTATCTGATCCTCGCCGACGAGGACTGATGGGTCGCCCTCGGAGACGGGCCCGCCTCCGGCGGCACGTCCCCCAGTGCGCAGGGGCACCCCGCGGAAGTGTCCGCGGGGTGCCTCTGTGTTGCCGTACGACGCTTGCTGACGGGCTCAGATCACCAGGCCGGCCAGCTTGCGCAGGGACTCGTTCAGGGCGGCCGTCCCCGAGTCCTTCAGTTTGCCGGCCATCAGGGAGACGGCCGCGCCGGTGAACTCGCCGTCGATACGGACGGTCGTGGCGTCGCCGTCGGGCGTGAGGGTGTAGCGCGTGGCGACCATCACCGCCATCGGGCCCTTGCCCCTGATCGCCAGTGTGCGAGCCGGTTCCAGCTCCTCGATGGTCCAGTCGACCTCGGCCGGGAAGCCCATCAGCTTCATGTTCTCCTCGAAGGTGCCGCCGACCTCCAGTGCGGAGGGGCCGCCCTTCGGGAAGCTCGTGTGGGTCGCGTTCCAGGCTCCGTACGCCGACCAGTCCGTCAGCTGCGCCCAGATCTTCTCCGCCGGTGCCTGGATGTGTGCCTCCGCGCTTATTTCGGCCATGCGACCACCTCTGTGTCTCGGGCTGCGGTGTCGCGGAACGTAGCCGCAAGGGCTGGAACATTCAATACTGACGGGTCGTCAGAAAAAGTCGGCACGGGTTCAGCCCACCTGATGTATGACCGCCGCGTCGAACAGGTCCCACGCGCGCGGGAAGGGGCCTTCGTCGTGACAGTGCCACGCCTCCCAGAACAGGTCGGCGAGCAGCGCGTCCTCGGGGGCGTATACGCGGTACACGTACTGTCTGCCGTCCGTGGCCGGCAGCGCCACCAGCCAGCACCTGCTCTCCATGTTGGAGTGGGACGTGCGAGCGGGTGCTCCGGTTGCGCCCGGGGCGCACGGAATGAGGGTGCGCGCCCCATGCGTCGGCTTCGTGCCGGAGCGGCGTGATGTCCTCCCTAGGGAGGAGATTCCACGCTCGATGCCCACCTTCCGTGGGACGCGGAAATGATGCGTCGCGAGGATGACCGGATCCGCTGGGACTGATGGGGTGGGGGTGTGCAACCCCGTATCCCCCGGCAGTCGACCACAGAGCACGGTGCGAACCGCGTGGACAACGATGCCAGGCTCACCTCCGAGCTGGCAGCGGTGGTCGCCGGTGCGCGCAGAAGGGCACTGCGGGACGGGGACCGGCAGATCGACACGGCCCATCTGCTGCACACGCTCCTGGAGTCCGATTCCGAGGTGCGCGCGGTGTTCGAAGGCGGAGATCCGCAGGTCGCGCGGCTGCTCGGCTATCTCGTGCAGCGCAGCATCGGCTACGGACTGCGCTGGCAGGGCTCGGTCGAGGACTCCGGGGCCCTGCCCGTGCTGCCGGGGGCGGTGCATACGGCGGGCTGGTCACCGGTCGCGGCGGGCGCGCTGGAGGAGGCGTGCGAGCGGGCCGGGCGACGCGGTGACGCACAGGCCCGAGGCACCGATCTGCTCGCGGCGATCGTCGCGGATCCGCAGTCCCGGGCCGTCGAGGTGCTGCGACGGGGTGGAGTCGAGCCGGGGGAGCTGCCGGCTCGGCTGCTGCAGGTCGAAGCGATCGCGGCGGCGGCGTGCGAGGAGTACGCCGGGGGCCTCGACGGCGTCGGCTGAGGCGCGGGGTCCGCTCGACGGAGCCCGGAGGCCCGTCCAGTCGATGAGACAGGTGTCATCGGGGGTGACGGTCATGTCGTCGCCTGTCATCATGTGCCGGTGCGTACGTCAGGGAGCGGTGGGGTCGGTCGGGGCAGGGGCGTCGGGCTCGGACTCGCGCTGGTGTCGGCGGTCGCGTTCGGCGGCTCCGGGGTCGCGGCCAAGCCGTTGATCGAGGCGGGCCTCGATCCGCTGCACGTGGTGTGGCTCCGTGTGACGGGTGCGGCCCTCGTGATGCTGCCGCTGGCCGTGCGGCACCGTGCGCTGGTGCGTCGGCGGCCCGCGCTGCTCGCCGGATTCGGGCTGCTGGCCGTGGCCGGCGTCCAGGCCTGCTACTTCGCCGCGATCTCCCGCATCCCCGTCGGGGTCGCCCTGCTCGTCGAATACCTCGCTCCCGCCCTTGTGCTCGGCTGGGTGCGGTTCGTGCAGCGGCGGCCCGTGACCCGCGCCGCCGCGCTGGGTGTCGTCCTCGCGGTCGGCGGGCTCGCCTGTGTCGTCGAGGTGTGGTCCGGGCTGAGCTTCGACGCCGTGGGGCTGCTGCTCGCGCTCGCGGCCGCCTGCTGCCAGGTCGGCTACTTCGTCCTGTCCGACCAGGGCAGCGACGCGGGCGACGAGGCACCGGACCCCCTCGGGGTCATCGCGTACGGACTCCTGGTCGGCGCCCTCGTGCTGACCGTCGTGGCGCGTCCGTGGCGCATGGACTGGTCCGTGCTCGCGGGCAGCGCCCACATGGACGGCACGCCCGTCGCGGCCGGGCTGCTGCTGGGCTGGCTCGTGCTGGTCGCCACGGTTGTCGCGTACGTCACCGGTGTGCTCGCCGTGCGGCGGCTCTCGCCGCAGGTCGCCGGGGTCGTGGCGTGTCTGGAGGCGGTCATCGCGACCGGGCTCGCCTGGGTGCTGCTGGGCGAGCATCTGTCGGCGCCGCAGATCGTCGGGGGCGCGGTGGTGCTCCTGGGCGCGTTCATCGCGCAGTCGTCGGCACCCGCCAAGGGGTCGGCGGAGCCGGTCGCCCGGGGACCCGAAAAGGATGTGGCGGACCGTCGTACCGCCGCATAGGGTCGCGATCATGCACGCACACGCACTCGTCCTGCCGCCTCCGGCCGCCTGAGGCGGGCTCTCCGGAGAACGTGTCCGACGTATCGCCGTCGGGCTGAACGGTGCTGCCCGCAGACGACGTCCGAGGACCCTTGGAATTCGCCCCTGAGAGGGCCCGGGTCCTTTCGTCAACTTCCGTGTGGGGGCGGCCTTTCGGCCGGTCTCCGCGCGGCTGCGGAGAGACTCTCGTGTCGAACACTGATTCCGGCCTGCCCATCGGGCGAGGCCTGCTCCTCCTGACCGTCGCCGGTGCCGCCTGGGGCACCGCGGGCGCCGCCGCCTCCCTCGTCCACCGGGTGAGCGACATGGGCCCCGTCGCCTTCTCCTTCTGGCGCTGCGCGGGCGGCTTCGCGCTGCTGTTCCTCGCCCGGTCGCTGCGTCGCCGTACGGCCGTCAGGCCCGAACCGGGGCGCCGGAAGGCCCTGCGCGCCATTGTCACCGGCTGCTCGCTCGCCGTGTTCCAGACGGCGTACTTCGCGTCCGTCCAGGCCACCGGTCTCGCGGTCGCCACCGTCGTCACACTGGGCGCCGGACCCGTCCTCATCGCGCTGGGCGCCCGGCTGACCATGGGCGAGCGGCTGGGGGCGGGCGGGATCGTCGCCGTCGCCGGTGCGCTCACCGGGCTCACGGTGCTGGTGCTGGGCAGTGGCGGGGCCCAGGTGCGGGCGTCGGGTCTCGCATGGGCCACGGTGTCAGCGGTCGGGTACGCCGTGATGGCCCTCCTCACCCGCTGGTGGGGGCGCGACGGTACAACGGACGCGTTCGGTACGTCCGTCAGGGCCTTCGGGGTCACGACGATCTGCCTGCTGCCCTTCGGACTCGCCGAGGGGCTGTTCCCGCACACCGGCGACGGCCTGCGGTTCGCCGGGCTTGTGGTGTACGTCGCCGCCGTACCGACCGCCCTGGCGTACGGGCTGTACTTCGCCGGGGCGGCCGTCGTCCGATCGGCAACCGTATCCGTGGTCATGCTGCTGGAACCGGTGAGCGCGGCACTCCTCGCCGTCACTCTGCTCGGCGAGCGGCTGACGCCGGCGACCGTCGTGGGCACCCTGCTGATGCTGGGCGCGGTGGCCGGGCTCGCGGTGGCGGAGGCGCGGGGTGCCGGTGCGGACGGGGGTGTGGAGCGGCGGGCGGAGCCCGGAGGGGCGTTCGGCTGAGGCTCAGTCGCCCTGCGAGGTGCCCGTCGCCTCGCCGATCGTGTCGAGTTCCGCGATGGCGTCCGCCGGCAGCGTCAGGTCCGCGGCGGCGATGTTCTCGCGCAGGTGGGCGCGTGAGGAGGTGCCGGGGATGAGGACGATGCTCGGCGAGCGCTGGAGCAGCCAGGCCAGGGCGACCTGCTGGGGTGAGGCGTCGAGACGGGCGGCGACGTCGGTCAGGGTCCGGGACTGCAGCGGGGTGAAGCCGCCGAGCGGGAAGAAGGGGGCGAAGGCGATGTTCTCCGCCGCGCACCGCTCGACCAGCGCGTCGTCCCCGCGGTTGGCCAGGTTGTAGAGGTTCTGCACGGTGACGACCGGGGCGACGGCCTGCGCCTCGGTCAGCTGGTCGGCGGTGACCGAACTGAGCCCGAGGTGCCGGATCAGGCCTTCCTTCCGGAGCTCGGCCAGTACCCCGAACTCCTCGCCGAGCGGCGTCGAGCCACTGACCAGGTCCGTGCCGACGCGCAGGTTCACCACGTCGAGCACGTCCACGCCGAGGTGCCGGAGGTTGTCGTGGACGGCCGACTTGAGGCTCTCGGGGTCCAGCGCGGGCAGCCAACTCGCGTCGGCGCCGCGGCGGGCGCCCACCTTGGTCACGATGCGGAGATCGGCCGGGTAGGGGGAGAGGGCTTTCCTGATGAGTTCGTTGACGACCGTGGGCCCGTAGAAGTCGCTGGTGTCGATGTGGGTGATGCCCCGGTCGACGGCCTCGCGCAGCACCGCCACGGCCTCGTCGGGGTCCTTGGGCGGCCCGAACACATGGGGCCCCGCCAACTGCATGGCGCCGTACCCCATGCGGGTCAGGGTCAGGCCCTCGGCGGGGGTGAGGGTTCCGCCGGAGACGGTGTGGGCCATGGTGGTGCCTTTCGTCGCGTACCGCTGCGTTGGAATTGCTGTCGTCGTTCGCTGTTGCCGTCCGGGGGCCGACTCTGCCGCGATCGGGGCACGGGTGGCAGTACCCCGCTGTTCCTGGGAGCGACAGGGACACCCACATCCCGAGCCGCCCGATCTACGGTGGTGGGCATGGACGCCAACAACGTGCTCGGAGAGTTCCTGCGGGCCCGCCGGGAGCTGGTCCGGCCCGAGGACGTCGGGCTCAGCGGCGGCGGTCTGCGGCGGGTGCCCGGGCTGCGCCGCGAGGAGGTCGCGACGCTCGCCGGGATCAGTTCCGACTACTACCTGCGGCTGGAACAGGGACGGGACCGCAATCCGTCCGCCCAGGTGCTCGAAGCGCTGGCCCGGGTACTGCGTCTGGACGCCGACGCGACCCGTCACCTGGTCGGCCTGGCGGGGCCCGGGCGGCGGCCCGCGTCACGCGGGCGGACGGCGAGGCCGACGCCGGTGCCGACGAGTATCCGGCAGCTCATCGACGGCTGGCCCACGAACCCCGCCTATGTGCAGAACCAGTACGCCGAGGTGCTCGCGGTGAACGCCCTGTACAGCGCACTGGCGCCCCACCATGTCCCTGGCGTGAACCTGCTCCGAACCGTGTTCCTCGACCCCGGCGAGCGCGAACGGCACCGGGACTGGGAGGACCTGACCGCGGGGGTTGTCGCGAGCTTGCGCGCGCGAGCCGGTGCCGATGTCGACGATCCGCGTCTGGTGGAACTGGTCGGGGAACTGTCCCTGCGCAGTGAACGCTTCCGGTCGCTCTGGGCCCGCCACGACGTCCTCCCCATGCGCGCACGCGTCAGCAGGATGACCCACCCCCAGGTGGGCGACCTCGACCTGTACTGCGACAAGCTCGACGTCGGCGGCTCGGACGGCCTCACCCTCGTCGTCTTCCACGCCGAGCCCGGCAGCCGGAACGCGGAGCTGCTGGGGCTGTTGGGCAGCCTCAACGCCCCGCAGTCCGAGGGCCACATGAACATCGGCGAACAGCACACGGACGCGCCGCACGTCGACGAGAAGAGCATCGACGGACAGTGAGGTCCGCTCCGGCTACAGCCCCCGCCTGCGCCGCTGAACCGCCAGCGCCCCCGCGTCCCGTGGGCCGCCCCGCGCCGCCAGCCCTGCCGCGATACGGTCCTGGACCTCCGTCGGCCTCTTCTCGGCGTACTTGAACTTGGCCCGTACGTCCGTCACTTCGAGCCTGATGCCGCGGATACCGGCGAGCATCCGCCCGTACGGCGCCTCGGTCGCCGCGACCCGCGCCGAGCCGCCTTCCGGCTGGAAGTGGCTCACCTGGCGGTTGAGCAGGGCGGCCTTCTCCGCCGGGTCGTCCACGACGTGGGCGGTGCAGCGGAGTTGGACCGCCGCGTAGAGGCTCGTCGGGGTCCCGTGCTCGGACGGAACGTCCGGCGCGGCCTGCCACGGTCCCGGGACGAACGTGTAGTCGTCGACCACGCTGAGCAGGACGACCGGGTTCCTTTCCAGCGCGGGCCAGATCGGGTTGGGGCGGGCCAGATGGGTCACCGCCTCGGCGCGCTCGGCGTCGTACGCGAAGTGCAGCGGCTGGACGTACGGCGCCTCGCCGGGCAGGCCGTTGACGGCGAGCTGGCCGAAGTCGTGGGCGGCCAGCCACTGTTGCCATTCCGCGTCGTCGCGCGGCGCGTCCCACGGGTGGATCAGCATCGGGATCAGTGGGCACTGAGGTAGTCGGGGAGCTCGGTGCCGGGTGTCAACTCCTTGTCGGCGACCGGGGCTTCGTAACCCTTGCGCAGGGGGATCACGCCGGCCCAGTGGGGGAGCGTGAGGTCCTCGGGCTCGTCGTTCACCCCGCCCGTGCGCGTCTTCGCGGAGACCTCGGTGAGGTCGATGCGGATCACGGCGGTGGCGGCCAGTTCCTTGGCGTTGGCGGGCCGCGAGTCGGCAGAGCGGCCGGCCACGACGTTGTCGACCAGGACGTCCAGGGCCAGACGCTTCTCGTCCGGGTCGGTCACCTGATGGGCGATGCCGTGGACGACCACCGAGCGGTAGTTGATCGAGTGGTGGAAGGCGGACCGGGCCAGGATCAGCGCGTCGACGTGCGTGACCGTCAGGCAGACCGGCAGGCCGGGGTCGGGCCGACCGGTCATCCGCAGCGGGCGCGAGCCCGTCGAGCCGTGCACATAGAGGCGCTCGCCGAGCCGCGCGTACAGCGTCGGCAGCACGACCGGTGCGCCGTCACGGACGAAGCCGAGGTGGCACACATACCCCTCGTCGAGGATCGCGTGCACCGACTCCTTGTCGTACGAAGCCCGGTTGGCCGAGCGGGTCGGGACCGTGCGGTCGGTCGGGGCGTAGGTGCCGACGGGGGGTGTCCGGGATGGCTGGTGGTCACCCTGCGGTGCCGTCGGCGTCGTTTCCTGTACGGCGTGCTCCGTGCTCTGCGCGTCCTGTGTGGTCCCCGACATCGCGGTCTCCTTGCGATCCATATTGCACTAGTGCATAATCGGTGTTGTGCTAGGAGAATATCCGATCGAAGGTCGGGGCGCAGCAGAGATTTCCGCGAGCGTGGAACGCGCTGTGGGTGCCGGGGAGCTGGAACCCGGTCAACTGCTGCCACCCATGCGGGAGTTGGCGGAGCGGCTCGGGGTGAATCCCAACACCGTCGCCGCCGCCTATCGCACGCTGCGTGAACGCGGGGTCATCGAGACCCATGGGCGGCGAGGCAGCCGGGTGCGCTCCAAACCGGCCACCACCGGGCGCGAGTACATCCGGGTGGAGGTGCCGTCCGGTGTGCGGGACGTCGCGCACGGCAACCCCGATCCGGCACTGCTGCCGTCACTCGCGGCGGCGTTCGCGGCGGCGGGCGAGCAGGGCGACCGGACTCCGGTGCTCTACGGGGACGCCACCGTGGAACCGGAGTTGGCCCGCATCGCCCGCGCCGACCTCGACGCGGACGGTGTGCCGGACGGGCCCATCGGAGTCACCTCCAGTGCGCTGGACGGCATCGAGCGTGTCCTCGCCGTACACCTCAAGCCCGGTGACACCGTCGCCGTCGAGGACCCCGGGTGGGGTGGGCTGCTGGACCTGGTGCCGGCGCTCGGGCTGCGCATGGTCCCGGTGGGCGTCGACGACGAGGGGCCGCTCGCCGAGGACGTACGGCAGGCGCTGGCCGCCGGGGCGCGGGCGCTGATCGTCACGGACCGGGCGCAGAACCCGACCGGGGCCGTGTTGAGCGCCACGCGCGCGCGAGCCCTGCGTTCCGTGCTCCGCGAGCACCCCGAGATCCTGCTCATCGAGGACGACCACGGCTACCGGATCGTCGACCAGCCCCTTCACCCGCTGGCAGGGGTCACCCGGCACTGGGCGTTCGTCCGCTCGGTCGCCAAGGCGTACGGCCCCGATCTGCGCCTCGCCGTCCTCACGGGGGACGCCGTCACCGTCGACCGGGTCCTGGGGCGGCAGCGACTCGGGCCGGGCTGGGTCAGCCGGCTGCTGCAACGGGCCGTCGTGCGGCTGTGGGCCGATGGCGCGCTGGACGCGCGCGCGGTGGCCTCGGCGTACGGGCGGCGCCGGGACGCGCTGATCGACGCGCTCGCGCAGCGCGGGATCGCGGCCCGTGGCCGCAGCGGACTGAACGTGTGGATCCCCGTCCCGGACGAGACCGGCGCGGTCGCCCGGCTGCTGCACGCAGGCTGGGCCGTCGCCCCCGGAGCGCGCTTCCGGATGAACGCCCCGTCCGGTATCAGGGTGACCGTCGCGACGCTCACCCGGGCGGAGACGGGTCCCTTGGCGGACGCGATTGCCTCGGCGGTGGGACCGGCGTCGGCGCGGACCTACGTCTGAGACGGTCCGGCGAAGGCGACCCGCGGTGGCGTGGAGGTGTGACGCTCTGCGGCGCCGCCGCGCAGGGGCGCCGACGGCGGCGGACGGACGAACCAGCAGGCGTTCCACCGAAGTTGCTGCGACCGGCGCGGCGCGGATCTACGTCCGAGGCCCGGACCTGCGGTAGCGGGGGCCGGTGCGGGAACCTGCCTGGGTGAGTGCCGCCCCGGCCAGCACCACCGCCGCGCCCACCGGGGTCGACCAGGTCAGGGTCTCGCCGAGCAGGGTGACGCCCGCGACCGTGGCGATGACCGGGATGAAGTACGTGACCATCTGGGCGGTCGTCGGGCCCGTCTCGGCGACCAGGCCGTACTGCAGCAGCATCGCTACGCCTGTGCCCAGTGCGCCGAGCGCGACGATCGCGAGCAGCGGCCCGACGGGGAGGCCGTCGGGTATCCCGGTGAACAGTGCTGTGACCACGGCCAGTTGCAGGGTGGCCAGCAGCAACTGAGCACCGCTGAGGGACAGATGGGAGTGGCTGGCGCCCGCCAGTGTGCGGCGGACGTAGATCCAGCCGACCGGGTAGCTGAGCGAGGCCAGCAGCGCCAGTGCCGTGCCCGACGCGTCCAGGCCGTGGAAGCCCTGCCAGGCGCCGAGGACGGTCAGCACACCTATGAAGCCCAGGCCGAGACCGGCCACCCGCACCCGCGTCGGACGGTCCTCCGAGAGTGCGACCAGGGACAGGGCCATGCCCCACAGCGGCGAGGTCGCGTTGCAGATGCCGGCGAGTGTGGACGGGATCGTCAGCTCCGCGTACGCGAACAGCGAGAACGGCAGCGCGTTCAGCAGGAACGCGGCGACCGCGAGGTGCCCCCACGTGCGCGCGCCGCGCGGCAGCCGCTCCCGCTTCACTGCAAGTGCCGCCACCAGAACCGCCGTACCGAAAAGCAGTCGGCCGAAGGTGACCTGGAACGGTGCGAAGCCCTGTGTGCCGACCTTGATCAGCAGGAAGCTGAAGCCCCAGATCAGGGACAGCACACCGAAGCGGATGCGCCAGTCGAGGGCGGGGCGGCGACCGGCCTGGGCGGACGTGGATGTGGGTGTGTGCGTGGGAGCGGGTGCTGGTGTCGTGGGCTTCGGGGCGCTGAGGCGGCTCATGGGTGCCACGATCCCGGAGTCGATCTCGTAGCACAAGCGAGCATGTGTTCGCCATATCTCGTAGTATCGCTTACATGTTGAACCTGGAGCGCCTGCGCACCCTCGACGCCCTCGCCCGGCATGGCTCGGTCAGCGGGGCGGCCGAGGGGCTGCATGTGACGACGTCGGCCGTCTCGCAGCAGATGTCAAAGCTGGAGCGGGAGGTGGGGCAGCAGCTCCTCGCCAAGAACGGGCGGGGCGTGCGGCTCACCGACGCCGGGCGGCTGCTCGCGGACCATGCCGCACGCATCCTCTCCCAGGTCGAGCTGGCCCAGTCCGATCTGGAGGCGCAACGCGGGCAGGTGGTGGGCGAGTTGCGGCTGTCGGCGTTCCCTACCGCAGCGCGCGGACTGTTCCCGGCCGCGCTCGCGGCCCTGCGTGCGGAGCATCCCGGGTTGCGGTTGCGCTCGTGCGAGCTGGAACCGGAGGCCGGGGTCGCCGGGGTGGTGCGCGGCGACCTGGATCTGGCGGTCGTGCTCGACTGGTACAACAAGCCGATGCCGCTGCCCGACGGTCTGGTGAAGGCGGCGATCCTCGACGATCCGGCGGACGTGGCGATGCCGGTCGCTCATCCGCTGGCCGAGCGGAGCGAGGTGGACCTCGGGGAGTTCGCCGAGGACGAGTGGATCACCTGGGGCGAGGGCGAGTTCTGCCACGAGTGGCTGATGTTCACGCTGCGTTCCAAGGGCGTCGAGCCGTGCGTCGGTCATCGTGCGGCGGAGACGCATACGCAACTGGCGTTGGTCGCGGCGGGACTTGGTGTGTGCATCGCGCCGCTGCTGGGCCGTGATCCGGTGCCTGCCGGAGTCGTCACCGTTCCGCTGCGGCAGCGTGTGCGGCGGCACGTGTACGTGGTCTGGCGTGCGGATGCCGACCGGCGGCCGTCGATTCGTGCGGCGGTCGAGGCGCTGCGGGTGGCGGGGCGGGGGGTCGGGGGGTGAGGTGCGCTCCGCGGGTTCGGCGGGTGGGGGTGCGTGTCCCTGGGGGTTCGCCCCCGCCGCCCCTGCCCGGCCCGTCCCTGGGGGCTGTGCCCCCAGACCCCCCTTCGGCCCTGAACGGGCCTCGTCCTCAAACGCCGGACGGGCTGGGGGTGCCGGACGGGGTGGATGGTGGCGGGAGGGCCGGATGGTGTGGCCCGTTACTGGGGTGGGAGTTTGCGGAAGTCCCAGGAGACGGTCTTCTCCGGGGTCAGGCGGATCCAGGCGTGTCTGCCGTCGTGCGGCATCTCGTCCAGTCGGAAGTTCTTGCGGGCGAACAGCGTTTCCGGGACGTCCAGTTCGGCGCGCAGTTCCCCGGTGCGCGGTGACTCGCCGACGAACTCGACGGCGCCGGACAGCTCGACGCCGCGCAGTTCGTCGTACTCCTCGCCCGTGTCGACGACGATCGCGACCCGCGGGTCACGGCGCAGGTCGGTCCAGCGCTTGCTGCGGACCACCGAGTACAGCCACATCGAGGTGCCGTCCCAGGCGAACCACAGCGTGCTCACATGCGGAGCGCCCCCGGCCGACACGGTGGCGACCCGGCAGGTGCGCTGGGTCGTCAGGAACTCGTCCAGCTCGCCCGGCGTCATCATGATCTTCCGGCCCCGGCGCTGAGTCACCGTCATGCGATCCCCCTCTTGCTCTCTTACGTCAGAAAAGAATATGGGCTGCCTTCCACCCGCACGCGACGGACGTTAGTCTCGCCCGCCCACCCGTACGGTCCGCGACCAGGGAGCGCCATGCCGTCGTACGAACAGCTCAGCGAACTCCTCGACCCCGCGACCACTGTCCTGCTCACCGTCGAGTGCCAGCAGGGCGTCGTCGGACCGGACAGCGCCCTGCCCGAACTCGCCGGGGAGGCACGGTCGTCGGGGGCGCTCGCCCAGGTCGCCAGGTTGGTCGCCGCCGCCCACGAGACCGGTGTCCAGGTCATCCACGCCATCGCCGAACGCCGTCCGGACGGTCGGGGCGCGAACCACAACGCCCGTCTGTTCCGGGCCGCCGCACGGCTCCCCGTCCAGCAGCTCTCGGGCACCACGGCGGTGCGCGTCGCACCGCCGATCGAGGTGGCGGACGAGGACTTCGTCGTACGGCGGCTGCACGGCCTGTCGCCGATCCAGGGCACCGACGTCGACGCCCTGCTGCGCAACCTGGGCTGCCGCACACTGATCGTGACCGGGGTCTCGGCCAACGTCGCGATCCCCAACGCCGTGTTCGACGCCGTGAACCGCGGATACACCGTCGTCGTGCCCGGGGACGCCATCGCGGGGGTGCCCTCCGACTACACCCCCGCGATGATCCGCAACACGCTCGCGCTGGTCGCCACGGTCGCGACCACCGACGAGGTGCTGGCCTGCCTCAAGCGGCCTCGCCGCACCGGGCGGGAGTGAGGTCCAGGGTCACGCGAGCGTGATGGAGTCCCCGGACACCTTGATCGACTCGGCGGCCAGCGCCTCGGTCGCCGGGCCCTTCTTCACACTGCCGTCCGCGACCGAGAACTCGCTGTTGTGGCACGGACAGGTGATGACACCGTTGGTGATGCCCGTCACCGCACAGCCCGCGTGCGTGCACTTCGCCGAGAACGCCTTGTAGGTGCCCGCCGTCGGCTGCGTGACCACCACACCCTGGTCCTTGAAGATCTTGCCGCCACCCTCCGGGATGTCGGAGGTCTTCGCGAGGGCGGTGCCGGCGGCCGCGCCCTGTTCGGTGGCCGAGTCGGCCGGGTCGTCCTCCGACCCGCACGCGGTCAGCGCGACGGTGAGACCCGCCGCGCCGGCTGCCGCCATGACCGTACGACGAGCCGGTCCCGATACGGGCTGAAGCGAGGCGCTGCTCATGCTGGCGTTTCCTTCCGCAGGCGTTTCCTGATCCGTACGAAGATACGAACCCTGCACGCGCGCCGTTCAGGCGGTACGGGCATCCGGCCGCGAACGCCCCGGCAACCTGGGTCGACGCCCAAGGAAGTCATCCCGATCCGCTGCGTCACGCCCCTCGCGTGAGAGCGGTTCGGGCACAGAGGACGGTGAGGCAGCGGGGCGTACCGTGCGTCGGGGACAGCGGCGTCGGGTCAGCGCAGCGACTGAACGGCGTAGAGGATCCCGAGCGCTGCCGCCAGGGTGCCGAGCAACAGCTTGAGCGCGGTCTCGGGTACGCGTGGCTGCAGACGGGCGCCGAGGTAACCGCCGAGCAGGCCACCGAGACCGCAGGCCAGACCCAGGTACCAGTCGGGGGCGACATCACCGGAGCCGGTGAGGGACAGCAGCGCGAACGATGCGGCGCCCGCCAGTGACGTGGCGAAGGTGGAGGCGAGGGCAGCCGGGGCGACCTGGCTGACGGGCAGGCCCCGACCGACGAGGAGAGGGCCGAGGATCGAGCCGCCGCCGATCCCGTAGATTCCGCCGACGACACCGACGACGAGAGCCAGTCCGGTGACGGTACGAGGAGAGGGTTCCGCGATCGGGACGCTCCGGGCGGGCCGTAGCGTGCGGGCGACAAGCCACAGGCCCAGCGGCGTCAGCAGGGCGGCGACCAGCAGACGGAAGACGGTCGCCCCCGGAACGGCGAAGACCCGCACCACGGCCCCGATGATCACGCCGGGCAGTGTCCCGGCCACCAGACGGCGGGTCAGGGGACTGCCGAGGAGGCCGCCATGCCGGTAGCGCAGCAGCGCGCCGGGTCCGGCCACCACGTTGAACAGCAGGTTGGTGGGAGTGACCGCCGGGCTCGGCACACCGAACACGCTCAGTTGGACGGGCAGGAGGAACACCGCGCCGGAGACACCGACCGGAGCTGTCACCACCGCGATCAACAGGCCGACGGCCAGACCGTACAACTCCGGTGACCATGCCACTGCGGCCCCTCGATCGTTCGGACGTCCGCTCGGACATGACCAGTGACCATTCTGCCGTCGGGCCATCGATGCCCGATGCCGAAGCAGGACCGGCCGTCGGCGCGCCTTCCGATGCTGGGGTGCGGGGTGAGGGACGACCTCCCTCTCCGTGTGACGTGTGCCATACCCCCGCTCCGGAACTCGGCCGGTGGTCCCTCCGACTACTGCACCGGTACGGCGCGATCCGAACGACGCCGTACGACGTGACCTGGAGACGCGGTTGATGGACGAGTCCCGGCAATCCTTCCTGAGCGGCGCCGACGCGGTTCTGCGGAGAGCGGCGCCGCCACCGGCGCTCTGCGGCTTCCTCCTTCTGCTGGTCCTGGTCTTCACGGTGTCCTACGCCGTGGGCGCCGGCGCCGGCCCTGTCGCACCCGGTATGCACGGCAACGGCATCAGCGGCGACGGCACCAACGGTGGTGGTAGCGGTACCAGCGGTGGTGGTGGCACCAGCGGCGACGGTGGTGTGAGTGGGGGCTCGGGCGACATGGGAGACATGGACATGCAGGGGGGACACGGCTGATGGGCGCCGAACCGGGGACCGTCCTGGTGACGACCGACCTGGCCGTCGGAGGCATGACCTGTGCGGCCTGTGTGACCCGTGTGGAGAAGAAGCTCGGCAAGCTGGACGGGGTCACCGCGTCCGTCAACCTGGCCACCGGAATGGCTCGCGTGAGTCATCCTGCGGACATCGGGCCGGCCGAACTCGTCGCCACCGTCGAGAAGGCCGGGTACACGGCCGCTCTGCCCGAACCGCCCAGGGCGAAGGAGCCCGCCACCGACGACGGCGACGAGTCCGAGGCCACCCGGCAGGAACGGCACCGTCTGGTCGTCACCGCTGTGCTGGCGATCCCCGTGCTGGTCCTGTCGATGGCTCCGGGACTGCAGTTCCGCAACTGGCAGTGGCTGTGTTTCGCACTGACCGCGCCCGTCGCCGTGTGGGGCGCCTGGCCTTTCCACGTACGGGCGGTCCGGGGGCTGCGGCACTCTGCGGCCACCATGGACACGCTGGTGTCGCTGGGCGTGGTGGCGTCGTTCGCGTGGTCGTCGTACGCGCTCTTCCTCGGAGGCGCCGGCGACCCCGGGATGCGGATGCCGTTCACCCTCGTGCCCGCCGCCCCGGACGGCGTCGCACACATCTACCTCGAAGCGGCAGTGGGCGTACCGCTGTTCGTGCTGGCCGGGCGGTTCCTGGAGGCACGGGCGCGCCACGGGACCGGCGAGGCGCTGCGGTCGCTGGCCCGGCTCGCGGCCAAGGAGGTCGCCGTCCGGGCGGACGACGGCTCCGAACGGCATGTACCCATCGAGGAGTTGAGGGTCGGGCAGGTCTTCGTCGTGCGGCCGGGGGAGCGGGTGGCCACCGACGGGCAGGTGGCGGACGGCAGTTCGGCCGTGGACCTGTCCCTGGTCACCGGCGAGAGCGAGCCCGTCGAGGTCGGGCCGGGTTCGGCCGTGGTCGGCGGGGCCGTCAACGCCGGCGGGCTGCTGCTCGTCCGGGCCACAGCCGTGGGCGCCGATACGCAACTCGCCCGTATCGCCCGGCTGGTGACCGAGGCGCAGGCCGGCAAGGCACGGGCGCAGCGGCTGGCGGACTCCGTGGCCGGGGTGTTCGTGCCGGTGGTCCTAGTGTTGGCGGTGACCACGCTGGGATTCTGGCTGGGCGCCGGGGCCGATCCGCAGGCCGCCCTCACCGCGTGTGTGGCGGTTCTCGTCGTGGCCTGCCCGTGCGCCTTGGGCCTGGCGACCCCTACCGCGCTGATGGCCGCGACCGGCCGGGGTGCACAGTTGGGTGTCCTGGTCACCGGGCCGCAGGCGCTGGAAGGGCTTCAGCATCTCGATGCCGTGGTCCTCGACAAGACCGGCACACTCACCACCGGCCACATGACCGTCGCCAAGGTCACGGCCACACCGGACGGGCTCGGACGCGATGTGGTGCTGCGGTTGGCGGGGGCCGTGGAACAGGGCTCGGAACACCCGCTCGGCCGCGCCGTCTCCGCCTGCGCGCGGCGGGAGTCGGGCGAGCAACGGCTGCCGGACGTCAGGGAGTTCGGCGCGCTGGCGGGGCGCGGAGTACGCGGACGCGTCGACGGGCGGCTGGTCGAGGTCCTGGCCCCCGACGACGACCTGCCTGCCGCGCTCGCGGAGGCTCTGGCAGGAGCCGAGTCCGCCGCCCGTACGCCTGTACTGGTCCGAGTGGACGGCACGGCCGAGGCGTTGATCGAGATCGGCGACGTCGTGCGGCCCGGAAGCTACCGCGCGGTGGACCGACTGAGGCGGCTCGGCGTACGGCCCGTGCTCGCCACCGGGGACCGGGAGGCGCCCGCCCGGGCCGTCGCCGAGGCGCTCGGCATCGACGAGGTGCACGCCCGCTGCACACCCGAGGGAAAGGCAGACCTCGTAAGGGAGTTGAGGGAACAGGGGTACAGGGTCGCGGTCGTCGGCGACGGTGTGAACGACGCCGCGGCGCTGGCCGGTGCCGACCTCGGGATCGCCATGGGCAGCGGCACGGACGTGGCCATCGGCGCAGCCGACGTGACCCTCGTGCGCGGTGACATCGAGGCCCTCGCGGACGCGGTTCTGCTGGCCCGGCGCACGTTGGGCACGATTCGTACGAATCTCGTGTGGGCCTTCGGATACAACGTCGTCACCGTCCCGTTGGCGATGGTCGGCCTGCTCAACCCGATGGTCGCCGCGGCTGCCATGTCGGCCAGTTCGGTGCTGGTCGTAGCCAACAGCCTGCGCCTGCGCGCCTGGCGGCCCGCGCCCTCGATCTCGACCGCGTCCTCGACCCTGCCCGCCGCCTCCCGGAGACGTACCCGATGACCGACCAGAGCCCGTGGCGCCCGACCCGCCGTCGGCTGACCGACACCCTGCTCGCCGCGCTCGCTCCCGTCGCCGTGTGCGGTCTCGCGCTCGGCGGTCTGAGTACCTGGACCGCGTACGGCAACGCAGGCGGTCCGGCCCGGATCAAGGTCACCGACGGCAAGGTGCTGGTGCCCTTCGGAGCCACCCCGGTCACGGCGGCCTTCTTCAGGATCACCAACAGCGGGGGCGCGGCGGACCGGCTGCTGAAAGTGACGACCGCCGAGGCAGGCCCGGGCGCACTCAGCCTGAGTCGGCACGTCATGACCAGTTCCAACACGGCCACCGACCGGACCGTGGCCTCGGTCGGCGTCCCGGCCGGGGACAGCGTCGACATGTCTCCGGACAGTCTCGACGTCATAGTGCCGGTCAAGAAGGGCTGGCGGTCCGGTGACCTCGTCTCGTTCACCCTGCACTTCGAGCACAGCGGGGCCGTGAAGACCCTGGCGGTGCTGGTCACTCCGGGGCGGGACAGCGTCTGACGCCTTGTCGGCAGAGGCCGGTCGGACCACCCGTCGGGTTCCGGCGGGGCGCTGTGTCCTGTATCACTCCCTTGGGGGTGAGTCATGGACCCCTGTCCTGTGCGTACCGACTCGTGACGGGCGGAGCCCGGATGTGAGTATGAGGCCGTCATGACTGCTGGGTGGGGTGTGCGCACGATACGGGCCGCGGTGTTCGCGGCCGTCTGCGTGCTGCTCGCCGCCCTGGGCCACGTCCTGATGTCAGGCTCCACCGTGCCCTGGTGGACGATGTCCGCCGGCTTCGCCGTCACGAGCGGTGTGGGCTGGACTCTGGCAGGGCGCGAGCGCGGACTCCCGCTGGTGGTGTCCGTGGTGGTCGTCGCACAGGGGGCGCTCCACTCGGCCTTCTCGTGGGGACAGTCGGCGGATTCGGGATCGGGCACGGGTTCCGCGGCTCAGGACCTGAGCGGAACGCCCAACGGCTCGATGTCCATGGACGCGATGGACATGGGGTCCATGGGCTCCATGAGCTCGATGGACATGGGCCACGCGGCGCACGCCGAGCACCTCGGTCACCTGGCCCACGGCACCGGCGGCATGTCGTCGCTGGGGATGCTCGCCGCCCACACCCTGGCCGCTGTGCTGACCGGTCTGTGGCTGGCCTACGGGGAGCAGGCCGCGTTCCGACTCCTGCGGGCGGTCGCCGGATGGCTGGCCGCTCCGCTCCGGCCGCCTCTCGCCGCCCTGCCCGTTCCACCGCGTCGGCCCAGTCTGCGGCCGACGGGTGAACGCGCCGAGCGCGTCCCGCGGCTGACGCTCACACACACGATCATCTCTCGGGGGCCTCCGGCCGGGACCGCTGTCATCTGAGACAGCCGGCTTCCCGAGGCCGTCCGCCGGTGCCGCGTCCGCCGCATCGGCCGGTTCCGAGGCTTCGGGCACAGGGCGTGCATGTCGTACGCCCCGACCCCACTCCCGTCCCGGGACCTTCGCCGCGGTGTGCTCATGCGCGCGTTCGCGCGCGTGCCGCCGCGCCTGATCGGTCCCGTACCACCCGAGAAGGACATCAGGTGATCACTCCTGTCCTCCCCCTGCAGCCCAAGAAGCGCGACCCCCTGCCGTCCAAGAGGCGCGACGCAGGGCGCATAGCGGCGGATCGACCCGTGACCTCGGCGGCGCCGGAAGACCCGGTCACCGTCTGGGCCCTCGCCGCCCGGGCCGGCGATCCCGACGCCGTCGACCGTTTCGTGCGGGCCCTGCATCCGGACGTCGTCCGCTACGTCACCTACCTCTCCGCCGACCGCCAACTCGCCGACGACCTCGCGCAGGACACGTTCCTGCGGGCGCTCGGCAGCCTGCACCGGTTCGAGGGCCGCTCGTCGGCGCGTACCTGGCTGCTGTCCATCGCGCGCCGCACGGTCGTCGACAGCCTGCGGTACGCGGCAGCCCGGCCGCGGGCGGCCGACGTGGACGACTGGACGACATGGGCCGAGCGTGCCCAGCCCGGCGGTCTGCCCGGATTCGACGACGGGGTGGCCTTGCTCGACCTGCTGGACGCGCTGCCCGTCGAGCGCCGCGAGGCGTTCGTCCTCACCCAGTTGGCGGGGCTGCCCTACGAGGAGGCCGCCGCGGCCGGAGGCTGCCCCGTCGGGACGATCCGCTCCCGGGTCGCCCGGGCCCGAGCGACCCTCGCCGAACTTCTCGACGAGGCCGAGGGATCCGGGGATCCGACTGCTGCCGCCGCGTGACGACAGGGGTGCCGGTGACCGTCGGAGTCGATGGTCACCGGCATCCGTCCTTGCGTCCGTAGGGTGCTGCGGCGCCTTCACGGGCGTGGGTGACAGCGCCGCGCGGACACGGGACCCGTCGGTCGGTCGGTCGGTGTGCCCCGTGTGGCCACGGCTGGTCGAGATGGCTGCAACTGCTTCCGCATGAGCGGCAATTGATTCGAGGAAGCCGGGAACTGGAGGCCACCCGCGGCCGACTAGTAGTCCGACAGCACGGCTCGTCCCCCGATCGACCGCTGCATGCGGCGGACGGACGGGGACGAGCGAGGCACTTCGGGCGAAGGTGGTTCGGCGCACGTGAAACGCAGAAGTCTGTTGCGGTCCTCCGACGCGGCGATCGGCGCCTCGGCGCTGCTGGAACACGAACCGGGGAGCGGCGGCGGGAGCGGGGACGGGAACGGGAGCTTCGGCTGCTCGGAGTCGAGAACCGCGTGACACCGGAGATGGAGAACGCCTTCGCCGCGATCCGGGCCGAGTTCGGAGCCGAATCGATCACCCGGGTCGAGCAGATGCTGGAGCCGGGCGGCGGGGGCGAACGGCATCCGCTGCAGAAAGCAGCAAAGTGGATCATGCCGGGGCTCTCGGCGACTCCCTGGCACGATCCCTACGCCTACGACGAGATCGCCCCGGTCGTACATGCGCTGGAAGCCGGCCATCAGGCGATCAAAGAAGAACTGAACGTCGCCTGGGCGGCACGCCGGGAGGCGTTCTCGGACTATGAGCACTATCTGACACGACAGAAGAACTGGCAGGCCCTCTATCTCTTTCGCAAGGGAGGTCTGGTCGCGGAATCGGCCACCACGGTTCCGACCGCATACCGGTTGTTGAAGGACGTCGCGGTCGACACGGAGAAGATATGTCCGCTCCTGGAATGCCATTTCTCCACGCTGCTGCCGGGCGCCGTCATCGATCCCCACTGCGACCTGTGGAACTTCAGCATCAACCTCCATCTTGCCGTGGACATCCCCGACGGGTGCGGCATCACGGTCGCCGGTGAGACGCGCTCCTGGGAGGAGGGCAGATGCCTGCTCTTCGACTACTCCTTCGAACACGAGGCACGTAACGAGGGCGTTCGCCCGCGAACCTGCCTGCTCATCGACCTCTGGCATCCGGAGACGACCATTCCGGAGCGCCGGGCGCTGGTCGCCCTCGTCACCGAGGTCCGCCGACTCATGGGGGAGGGCTGACCCGAAGGCATGAATTCAGGAAAGCAGTGGCCGGACAAAGTCGGGAAGTGATTTCGGCTCTGTCCGGTGTCGCTGGCGGATAATTCCGGCGGTCTTTGACCGGCGGAATTCAGAGCTGCCCGAATACTCCGGTGACGGCTGATTTCGAGAAGGAATTTCGGTATTCCCAAGCCGGATTCCCGCTGCTACGGTGACGCGAAACGATTTCTCTTCCGGAATTCTCTTCCGTGTGGAATTCCGATGACCGTGATGACGAGGGGGTGACCGATCGTGTCTCTTTTGGTTCTGGCGTTGGGGCAGCTCGTCATCTCGCTCGACTACAACATCGTGTATGTCGCCCTGCCCGACATCGGCGCCGGGCTCGGCTTCTCCGACCACGACCTGCAGTGGGTGGTCAGCGCCTACGTCGTGGCCACAGGAGGGTTCCTGCTACTGGGCGGCCGGGCCGCCGACCTGCTGGGCCGGCGCCGGATGTTCGTCCTGGCGGCCCTGCTCTACGGGGGGTCGTCCCTCGTGGGCGGTCTGTCCGGGTCGCCCGGTGTACTCGTCGCCGTCAGGGGGATCCAGGGCATCGGTGGATCGCTGCTGTTCCCGGCGACACTGTCGTTGATCACCACTCTGTACGAGGAAGGACCCGCCCGGAACCGGGCGTTGGCGGTGTGGGGTGCTGCCGGAGCGGGCGGGCTCTGTTTCGGGTCCCTGCTGGGCGGGGTCCTGGTGGAGGCGTTCGGCTGGCCGTCGGTGTTCTTCGTCAACGTTCCGATCGCCGCGGTCCTCGCGGTGGCCGGGTGGCTGCTCTTCCCGGCTGACGGCCCGTGGGACCGTACCCGGCGCTTCGACGTGACGGGTGCGCTCACCGCCACGGGCGGGATCACCGTCCTGGTGTTCCTGCTGGTGCAGGCTCCGGCGGAGGGCTGGACCACGCCCACGGCCCTCATCAGCGCGGGGCTCTCGGCCGGTCTGCTCACGCTGTTCGCCGTGGTGGAGCGCCGGTCGCCCGAACCCCTCGTACCGGCACGGATGTTCGCCCACCGGGGGCTGCTGGTGGCGATGGGGGTGACCGCGCTGTTCAGTGCCACGTTCAGCTCGGTGCCGTACTTCCTCACCCTCTACTTCCAGACGGTTCACGGCTACAGCGCGGTCGCTACCGGGCTCGCCTTCCTCGTGCCCGCCGTGGTCGTGGCCGTGGGCACACAGGCCGGGGAACGGGCCGTGTCCGTCTTCGGAATGCGCCGGATGCTGGTGGGTGGCATGGTCCTGGGCGCCGCCGGAGCGACGGCCCTCGGTCTGGCGCTCACCTCGGACGGCTCGTATCCGGAACTCCTGCCGGGGATCGTGCTGTTGGGTCTCGGCCAGGGAGCGGCCTGGACGGGAATGTGGATCGCCGCGTCCGCCGGGGTAGCCCCCGGTGACCAGGGCATCGCCTCGGGGCTGGCGTCGACGACCCTGCAGGTGGGTGGCGCGGTGGGCCTCGCCGTACTGGTCGCGCTGGCCGGGGGAGTGGGCCAGAGTGCCTCCGGCCCCGGGCTGCTCGACGGCATCCGCACGGCCGTGTTCGCCATAGCGCTCGGCATCGGCGTCGGCGCGCTCGCGCTCCTCGTGCGCCGACGCAGGATCACCGGCACATAGGCCCCCTTCCCCGCTTCGTGTCACCACCTCTCCCGTCCGGTCCGTCCTCCGTCATGCCTGGAGTGCCTCCATGTTTCCCACTGTCACCGGTTCCGCAGCTCCTCGGGCCGCCGTTCTGTGCGGGCTGGCCGGATGGGTGCCGTCCCGTGTGGTGACCAACGAGCACCTCGCGCGACGGCTCGACACCGACGACGCATGGATCCGCACCCGGACCGGCATCCGGCAACGGCACGTCGTCGACCCCGGCCAGGCGACCTCCGACCTGGCCGTCGAAGCCGGCCGCCGGGCCCTTGCCGCCGCGGGAACGGGAACGGGCATGGTCGACGCGGTCGTCGTCGCCACCACGACCCCGGACCACACCTGCCCGGCTACCGCGCCCGCGGTCGCCGCACGGCTCGGGCTGACCGGGGTGGCCGCCTTCGACATCGGCGCGGTGTGCACCGGGTTCGTGTACGGGCTCGCCTCGGCCGCCGGGCTCATCGCGGCCGGAGTCGCCGACCGGGTCCTGCTCGTCGGCGCGGACACCTACTCCACGATCGTGGACCCACTGGACCGGGCCAACGCGATCATCTTCGGCGACGGCGCCGGAGCGGTCGTCCTGCGCGCCGGACACCCCGACGAACCCGGCGCGGTCGGCCACTTCGACCTCGGCAGCGACGGCGCCCACGAGGACCTGATCACGGTCGCGGCAGGCGGCTCCCGGCAACGGTCCCGGCCGGGTGAACCGAGCCGCGAGGAACGGCACTTCGCGATGCGCGGCAAAGAGGTCTACCGGCACGCTGTGACGCGCATGGCGGAGTCCGCGCGGGCCACGCTGTCCCGGGCCGGCTGGAAGATCGACGACGTCGACCACTTCGTACCCCACCAGGCCAATCTGCGGATCCTGCACTCGGTGGCCGACGACCTCGGCCTCCCGCGCGAGCGCTGCGTGACCCATGTCGAGTCCGTCGGCAACACGGGCGCCGCATCCATACCGCTCGCCCTCGCCGACGCGGCCACCCGGCAGACGGTCGGCCCCGGCGACCGCCTGCTGCTCACCGCCTTCGGAGGCGGCCTCACCTGGGGCTCCTGCCTTCTCACCTGGCCCTCACTCCCCCAACAGGAAAGGACTTCCCAATCGTGATGTCAAGCCGCTCCCGTGACGGGAGGTGAACCTTGATAGCACTGTCCGTCACGGATCATGGCCCACAGGACGTTGAGCCTGCGGCGGGCGAGCGCGAGCAGGGCCTGCTTGTGGCCCTTCCCCTCGCTCCGCTTGCGCTGGTAGTACGCCTTGGACGCGGGGCACGTCGTGGTGCTGACCATCGCCGAGAGATACATCGACCGCAGCAGGCCGCGGTGGTATCGCCTGGGCCTGCGGAGGTTGCCGCTGACGCGGCCGGAGTCACGGGGTCTGGGAGCGAGGCCGGCGAAGCCGGCCAGGCGGTCGGCGCTGCCGAAGGCATCCATGTCGCCACCGGTCGCGGCGATGAACTCGGCACCGAGCTTCGGGCCCATGCCGGGCAGGCTGCGGATCACCTCGGCGTGCGGATGCTCGCGAAACCGGGCCTCGATCAGGGCGTCGAGCTCGGCGATCTCCTCATCGAGGGCCATCACCCCCTTCGCGAGGCGGGCCACCATGGCGGCAGCCAGCTTCTCACCGGGCAGCGCGGTCTGCTGGGCCTGGGCGGCCTCCACGGCCGTCCTCGCGAGGACGGCGGCGCTGCGGACCTTGCGGTTCTTCAGCCAGGTCTCAATGCGCTTGGCACCGGCGCGACGGATCGCGGCCGGGGTCTGGTAGCCGGTCAGCAGCATGACCGGCCCCTTGTTGACCAGGTCCAGGGATCGCTCCAACGCGGGGAATATCTCAAGGAGTTGGGCCCGCAGACGGTTGATCTGCCGGGTGCGGTCGAAGACCACGTCCAGGCGCCGGTTGGTCAGCGTGCGCAGGTCGACGGCGATCTCGTCGCCGGGCCGCAGCAGGCCGAGGTCCCGGCGGACCCGGGCCTGGTCGGCGATGACGAAGGCATCCTTCGCGTCGGTCTTGCCCTCGCCCTTGTAGGTGGCCGAGGCGCGGTGGACCGCCAGGCCGGTCAGATAGGCCATGGGCTGGTCGTGGCTGAGGAGCAGGCCGATCAGCAGGGCGGCGCCACCGTGGTTGAGGTCGACGGCCCACAGCACGTCGGTGGATATCGCCAGGACGTCACCGATCAGCTGGAGCAGCTCGCTCTCGTCGTTGAGTACCCGGCGCGACAGCAGCCGTTCACCGTCCGTATTGATCACCACGCAGTGGTGATGTTCCTTGCCGATGTCCACTCCGGCCCAGATCTCGGGCACGGTCACCTCCGCCACCTCGCCGTCTCACCTGTCACCCGCAGACGACCTCGCCGACGTTGTCCTACAGCAGCGATCGGGTCGCGTCTCCCAATTGGCGGTCGAGTCGTCGCGGGGTCCCGGGCGGCCAAGTCCTTTGAGCCTTGCCAACGGCGCCGCCATGACAGCCATACCCAGAACCCCTGGGCCCTCCGATCTTACGAACGACCAGAGCAACCACCCTTGAAAGGTAGGACGGCGCCGCCATGACAGCCATACCCAGAACCCCTGGGCCCTCCGATCTTACGAACGACCAGAGCAACCACCCTTGAAAGGTAGGACGACGTCATGAGCACCACCTACGGGCAACTCGTCGACATCCTCACGAGACTTCACGACGCTCCCGCCGACCGGATCCGCCCCGGCGCGACCCTCGGCGAACTCGACGTCGACTCGCTGACGACGGTCGAGATCAGCATCCGCATCGAGCGCGACCTCGGGGTGACCGTCGGCGACGACGAACTCGAGCCCGATCTCACCCTCGGCGAGATCGCCCGTCTCGTCGACACCAGGCAAGCCTCCCTCCGACCTCACCGAAGGTAGAAGCAGTCATGCAGATCAAGGACCAGCCCGGCAGCGCGATCGGCGCGACGGTCGAGGGCTTCGACCACACCACCGCCTCCGACGCCGACATCGCCGCGCTCAAGAACACCGTGTACACGAAGAAGATCGCCGTCCTGAAAGGACAGGACCTCTCCCCACAGGAGTTCCTCGAACTCGGCAAGCTGCTGGGGCGCCCAGAGACCTACTACGAGCCGATGTACAAGCACCCCGAGATACCGGAGATATTCGTCTCCTCCAACGTGCCGAAGGACGGCAAGCAGATCGGCGTACCGAAGACGGGCAAATTCTGGCACGCCGACTACCAGTTCATGCCGGACCCCTTCGGTATCACCCTGATATACCCCCAGGTGATTCCGGAGAGGAACCGCGGCACGTACTTCATCGACATGGGCCGGGCGTACGAGAAGCTGCCCGAGGTTCTCAAGAAGGAGATCGGCGGCACGCGCTGCCGGCACTCGGTGCGCAAGTACTTCAAGATCCGCCCGCACGACGTCTACCGTCCTCTCTCCGAGATCATCGAGGAGGTCGAGCGGAAGACCCCGGCCGTCGTCCAGCCGACCACCTTCGCCCACCCCATGACCGGCGAGACGGTCCTCTACATCAGCGAGGGCTTCACCGTCGGCATCGAGGACCAGGACGGCAACCCGCTCGACGAGGAGCTGCTCAAGCGGCTGTTCGACGTCACCGGCCAACTCGACGAGAGCTTCGAGCACGAGAACATCCACCTGCAGAGCTTCGAGAAGGGCGACCTGCTGGTCTGGGACAACCGCAGCCTGATCCACCGCGCGCGGCACACGACCACGCCCGAGCCGACCGTCTCCTACCGCGTCACGGTCCACGACGAACGCGGGCTGCACGACGGGATCAGGGCGGCATGACGGACGAAGCCCTGTTGGCGCAGGTGCTGGCGCCCTACAAGGACCATTGCAAGTACCTGCGTTCGGCTGTCGTGACAGAGACGGACGGCCGTGCTTCCGTCCGTTGTGAGTTCGCGATACCCGAGTCGTGCTACATCGACGACACGGGCCATCTGAATTCCGTCGAGGTGAACATCTGCTACAACCAGATGATGTATTACCTCGTCGCCAAGTCCGTCCAGGAAGGACTGGGCTCGGGTTTCCGATCGTGGACGCTGGACGACTTCTGGAAGCACCAGCTCCCGGACATTCTCATCGCCCGTTTCGCCGCCAGTTTCCGGCGACCCGTCAATCCCCGTGAATTCTCCGGGGAGATGGAGTTCCGGTCCGTCACCCGACGTGCCCCGGCCGCCGGCAGCCCGTTCCTGCACGCCGACACCGCCTTCCGGTACTGGGACGCCGAGTCCGGCCGCTGCGACGGCGAGGCGACCCTGGCGTTCGTCAACGTCCCCTGACGCGACCGCCCCCTGACACGAACACCCCCGACTCGAACGTCCCCCGACACGAGGCGAGAGACAAAGCCATGACCACGGACAGGCTCCACCACCCGGAGCTCCGAACGCTCGCCCGGACCACCGGCTTCCACGCCCGGCACCGGCCCACCACCCCCGCGGTCCTCTGCGAGGGCCGCACCCTGACGTACGAGCAACTGCACCGTGAGAGCAACCGCATCGCCCACGCACTCCAGGACGCCGGACTCGGCGCGGGGGACCGCGTCGCGTACCTCGGCAAGGAGTCCGAGCACTACTACGAGATCCTGTTCGCCTGCGCCAAGAGCGGCACCGTCCTGGTCCCCGTCAACTGGCGGCTCACCGCGCCCGAGGTCAGCCACATCCTCCAGGACTCCGGGACCCGACTCCTGTTCCTGGAGGACGAGTTCGAGGCGATCGTGGAGAGGATGCCGACCGCGCCCCCGGAGAAGGCCGTCGCCCTCGGCGAGAGCTTCACCGCCTGGAAGGCACCCCACCCCGACACCGAACTTCCGGACAGCGCCACCCCGGACACCCCGGTCGCCCAGCTCTACACCAGCGGGACGACCGGACTGCCCAAGGGCGTCGTGCTGGCCCACCGCAGCTTCTTCGCGATCCGGGACGCCCTGGCGAGCGAGGGCCTCGACTGGATCGACTGGCGGGCCGGTGACATCGCGCTCATCGGCATCCCGGGATTCCACATCGGCGGCCTGTGGTGGGCCACGCAGAACTTCAACGCGGGTACGACCGTCGTCGCGATGCGTGCCTTCGTCGCACGCCAGGCCGTCGACCTCATCCGCGACCTGGGTATCACCACCGCGTGTGTAGTCCCGGCCATGCTCCGCATGATGCTGACCGAACCGGGCGTCGGCGCCAAGGACTTCACCACCCTGCGCAAGACGGTCTACGGCGGCTCCCCGATCTCCGAGGCCCTGCTGGAGGAGAGCCTCGCGGTCCTGGCGTGCGAGTTCGCCCAGATCTACGGCCTCACCGAGACCGGCAACACCGCCGTCTGCCTGCCCCCGGCCGCCCATGTCCCCGGCGGCCCTCTCATGCAGGCGGCCGGGCACCCCTACCCGGGCGTGCGCAGCAAGGTGATCGACGGCGGGGGCCGTGAACTCCCGCCGGGCGAGGTCGGGGAGGTGTGCCTGGCCACCCCGGCCCGCATGGTCGAGTACTGGGGACTGCCCGAGAAGACCGCAGAGACCCTCGTCGACGGCTGGATCCACACCGGGGACGCCGGCTACGTCGACGAGGACGGCTACGTCTTCATCCGCGACCGCATCAAGGACGCCATCCTCGTGGCCGGTGAGAACGTCTACCCGGCCGAGATCGAGAACGTACTGGAAGGCCACCCCGGTGTGGCCGAGGCCGTGGTCGTCGGCGCCCCCGACGAACGCTGGGGCGAGTACGTGCACGCCTTCGTCGTCCCGGACCCCGAACAGCAGCCCACGCCCCGGGACCTGCACACCTTCCTGGTCCCGCGGCTCGCGAGCTTCAAGCTGCCCGCCCGTTACGAGTTCATCGACAGCGTCCCCCGCAACCCCAGCGGCAAGATCCTGCGCCGCGAACTGCGCGACCGCTTCTGGGGCGACTCCGCCCGCAAGGTCAACTGACCGGTACTCCCTCGGAGAGAACTGGAGTGAGAACGACATGCCTGCTCCCCTCACGATGGAGGGCTTCCGCGCGGACCTGGCGGAGTACCTCTACCTGCGGCCCGACGAGATCGACCTCGACGAGAACCCTCTCTACGCGGGGCTGGACTCCCTGCGCATCGTCACCCTCATCGAACGGTGGCGGGAAACCGGTGCGGACGTGACCTTCGTCGAACTGGCCGAGCGCACCTCGTTCGCCCAGTGGTGGCAGCTGCTCTCCGCACGTCAGGAGACAACGAGGTGACGGCGCGTCAACCACTGCTCGCCGCTCAGGAAGGCGTCTGGACGGGCCAGCGGCTCGACCCGGACAGCCCCGCCTACAACACGGCCGAATACGTACACATCCACGGCCCGGTGGACCCGGCCGTCTTCGAAGCCGCCCTGCGGCAGGTGGTCGCGGAGACGGAGGCCCTGAACGTCTCCTACGTCGTCGACGACCAGGGGCAGCCCTGGGAGACAGCCGCTCCGACCGGCGCCTGGCGCCCGCACACCGCCGACCTCACCACCGAACCGGACCCGCACGCGGCGGCCCTGGCCTGGATGGACGAGGACATGGCCCGCCCGGTCGACCTCACGTGCGACCACGTCTTCGGCCATGCCCTGCTGCGGATCGCGCCGGACGAGTACCTCTGGTACCACCGCGTCCACCACATCGCCCTCGACGGCTTCGGCCTGTCCCTGGTCGCCCGCCGCGTCGCCGAGGTCTACACGGCCCTGGCGGCGGGGGAACCGGTGGGGGAGAGCGGCTTCGGCACCCTGGCCTCGGTACGGGACGAGGAACGCGCCTACCAGGAGTCGCCCCGCTTCGCCGAGGACCGCGCCCACTGGACGGACCGGTACGCGGACCGGCCGCCGGTGGTGACCCCGGCCGGCCGTTCGGCCCTGCCCGCGCGCACTTTCCGTCGCCGCGTCGGCGACCTCGACGCGGCACAGACGCGGAACCTGCGTGGCGTGGCCCGCGACCTGAAGGTCACCTGGTCCGAGGTGCTGCTGGCGGTCACGGCGGCTCGACTGCACCACGCGACCGGCGCACCGGAGATCGTCCTCAGCCTCCCCGCGATGGGCCGCCTCGGGTCGGTCTCCCTGCGCGTGCCGTGCATGGTCCGCAACATCCTGCCCCTGCGTGTGACGGTCACCGCGACGGACACCCTGCGCGACCTCGCTGCCCGGATCTCCCGCGAACTCCGCGCAGGTCTCCCGCACCAGCGCTACCGCTACGAACACATGCGCCGTGACCTCAAACTGGTCGGCGGACAGCGCCGGTTGTCCGGTCCCGGCGTCAACATCATGCCCTTCGAGTACGACCTGCGCTTCGCCGGACACCGCAGCACGGTCCACAACGTCTCCGCCGGTCCCGTCGACGATCTGTCCGTCAACGTCTACGACCGCTCCGAGGGCTCGGGCCTGCGCATCGCCGTCGACGCCAACCCCGACCTCTACGACGAGACGGACGTCACCGCACTCCAGGAGGGCCTGCTCGCCCTGCTGAGCGAGGCCGTCGCCGCCCCCGACCGGCCCCTCGGGGAACTGCGGGCGCGTGAGTCCGTGCCCGTCCTGGACGGCGGCCCGCTGCCCGGACCGGCGCGCCCGGTGCTCGGCCTGATCGCCGACCACGCTGCCCGCAGCGGCGGCTCGGTGGCCGTCGAACACGACGGACACAGCATCACGTACGCGGAACTCTTCGGCTCGGCGCGGGACTTGGCCCACCGACTGGCCGCCCGTGGCGTGGGTCCCGGCGACCTGGTGGCCGTGGCCCTGCCGCGCGGCATCGACGCGATCACCGCCGTCCTCGGTGTCCTGCTCTCCGGCGCTGCCTACTGCCCGCTCGACCCGACGGCCCCCGAGGCACGCAGGGCCGAGCTACTGGAAGGCGCCCGGCCCGCGCTGACACTGACGACGAGCACCTACGCCGACGTCACGGCCGACCTCGCCACAGCCAGGCCGACCGCTCCGGCACCGGACGAACTCGCCTACGTCCTGCACACCTCCGGCTCCACCGGCCGCCCCAAGGGTGTCGAGATCGGCCACCGGGCCCTCGCCCACTTCGTCGCCGGCGCCACCCACCGCTACGGAGTCCAACGCCACGACCGCGTCCTGCAGTTCGCCCCGCTGCACTTCGACACGAGCGTCGAGGAGATCTTCCTCGCCCTGTGCGCGGGCGCGACGCTCGTCGTGCGTACCGACGACATGACCGACTCGGTCCCCGCGTTCCTGAACACCTGCGCACGACTGCGGATCAGCTTCCTCGACCTGCCCACGGCCTACTGGCACGAACTGGCCTACGCCGTCTCGACGGGTGCCGCCGCCCTGCCCGCCGCGGTGCGGACCGTCGTCATCGGCGGCGAGGCGGCCCTGCCCGAACGCGTCGACCGCTGGCGCAAGGCCGTCGGGACATCCGTACGGCTGCTGAACACCTACGGGCCGACCGAGGCCACCGTGGTCGCCACCGCCGCCGACCTCCACGATCCCGCCCTGGCCCCGGGAGACGTACCCATCGGGCTGCCGCTGCCGGGCACCCGGGCCGCGGTCGTCGACGGCGAACTCCACCTCCTCGGCGACAACCTGGCCGCCGGCTACCGGGGAGGCGCGCTTCCGGACACCGCCCGCTTCGCGCCCCTGGACGTCCTCCCCGGAGCACCACGCGCCTACCGCACCGGCGACCGGGTACGGATCGGCGACGACGGGCAACTGCGCTATCTGGGCCGAACAGACACCGAGTTCAAGATCAGCGGACATCGTGTGCACCCCGCCGAGGTCGAGAGCGCCCTCCTGGCCTGCGCGGGGGTGCGGGACGCCGCCGTCGTGGGCCAGGTGCTGGAGGACGGGACGCGGCGGCTGGCCGCGTACGTCGTCCCGGACGAGCCGGACGGGCTGTTCAGACAGGACGGGCCGGACCTGTCCGTGGCCGGGATCAGGGATCGCCTCCGTACGGCCCTGCCCCCGGCGATGATCCCCTCGGCGATCGAGTTCCTGGCCGGCCTGCCCCGGACGAGCTCCGGGAAGATCGACAGGAAGCTCCTCGCCACACCGCACCCCGACCTCGGTACGCGGCGGACGAACTCGCCGGACAGAACACTGGAACGCACCATCGCCTCCGTCTGGCAGCAGGTGCTCGGCCTGGCCTCCGTCGCCGCTCAGGACGACGTGTTCGACCTCGGTGCCCAGTCGCTCCAGGCGATCCAGGTCGCCAACCGCCTCGGTGTCGAACTGGGCCGGGAGATGAAGGTCGCCTGGCTGTTCCAGCACCCGCGCATCGCCGACCTCGCGCGCTTCCTGCAGCAGCAGGAAGGGCCGACAACCCCCGGCCTCCCGCAGACAATGGCCGCCGACACCGTCCTCGACCCGGACATCCGCCCCGGCGACGGCCTCCGCGCGGGCGGAACACCGGAGCGGATCCTGCTGACCGGCGCGACCGGATTCGTCGGCGTACACCTGCTGGCACAGCTCCTGACGGACACGGAGGCGGAGATCGTCTGCACCGTCCGGGCACCGAGTCCCGCCGAGGCCACCGCCCGCATCCAGCAGGCCCTGGAGACCCACCGGATCCGCGTTCCGGACACGGCGTGGGAACGCGTCACGGCACTTCCCGCTGACCTCGCCCGCCCCCGACTCGGCCTGGCCGACGGGACGTTCGCCGAACTGGCCCGCACCTGCGGGGCGATCTTCCACAACGCGGCGACCGTGAGCATCATGCGCGACTACGCCACCCTGCGCGCCGCCAACACCGGGTCGACCAGGGAGCTGCTGCGCCTGGCGGCCGTACGCCCGGTCCCTCTGCACTTCGTGTCGACCCTCTCCGTGGCCCCGCCGCTCGCCCTCGCCACCGAGGTCCCCGAGGCGTTCTTCCCGCCCCACTCCGGACTGCGCTACGGCTACCAGCAGTCGAAGTGGGCTGCCGAGCGGCTGCTGGAACAGGCCGCCGAGCGGGGGCTGCCCGTCACCGTGCACCGGCTCGGCCGGATCGTCGGCCCGGCCGCGACCGGCTACGTGAACGAGCGGGACTTCCTGTGGAGCGTGCTGCGCGCCGGGGTTCCCGCCGGCATCGTCCCCGAACTGTTCGAGGAGGAGACCTGGACACCCGTCGACCATGTCGCCGAAGCCCTCGTCCACCTCTGCCTCGGGCAGCGGAGGGCGGCGACGGTCTTCAACCACGCAGCCACCGCCCCCGTGCGGCTGGGCGACATCTACGACTGGCTGGAGGAGTACGGCTATTCGCTGCGCCGCGTGCCGCTGGCGCAGTGGAGAGCCGAACTCCCGGAGTCCTCCGGTGTCGCGGCGACCACACTCGCCTTCTTCGACTCGTGGGACGCGGCCCCCGAAGACGCCGCCGACCCCGGTCTGCGCCTGGGACGCGTGTGCGCCGACAACGTAGTGAACGGACTGCACGGCAGCGGCATCACCTGCCCGCCCGCCGACCGGGACCTCGTCTTCCGCTACCTCGACCACTGCGTCACCACCGGCCTCCTGCCTGCCCCGGCGGGACGGAAAAGTCATCTGGCAGCCCCAGCGAAGTAGTTGGGAGGTCCCGGGAACTCACCGGCTCTTCCTCCCGACTACTGCAACAGAGTCCCTCGTTTCATGGACACCCCGCTGCAAGGAGCACGCATGCCGAAGAAACGGCCCGTCGCCATCGCCCTGGCCGGCGCCCTGTGTCTGGTCACCGCGGCCTGCACCGACTCCTCGACCCACACGGACGGTGTCGCCGACGGCAAGGCGGCAGCCGCCGCAGCGAACACCGGCTACCCGGTCACCCTTGAGAACTGCGGAGTGTCGGAAGAGATCACCGAGGAACCCGGCCGGGTCGTCGTGATGAACGGTGCCTCGGTCGCCGAGGTCTCCACGCTTCTCGCCCTGGGCGTGCAGGACAGGATCGTCGCCAATCAGCAGACCTACGGCATGTCCGAGGTCGCGGGACGTGCCGCCGCCATCAAGGCGCTCCCCACGGGTGACGTGAAACTGAACGACGCCTACGACATTCCGCGCGAGGCGATGATCGGACTGCGCCCCGACCTGGTGCTGTCCACCACCTCGTACGGCTTCGACGAGAGGAACGGCTTCGCCACCCGCGAGCAGCTGGGGGCGGTGGGAGCCAACACCTACGTGTCCCCGCAGGGCTGCGACCAGGACACCTCCAGGATGACGATCGCCGACAGCTACACGCTGCTGCGCGACCTGGGCAAGGTCTTCGACAGGAGCGACGAGGCAGAGAAGATCATCGCCGCGTCGGAGAAGCACATCGCCGAGGTCGCCGCCAAGGTGAAGGGCGAGAAGCAGCCGAAGGTCATGGTGCTGTTCTCCAACATGGCCATGGGCGGCAACGACTTCAGCTCGGTCGTCGCCAAGGGCATCTACAACGACATCCTCGCCAAGGCCGGCGGCTCCAACGCCTTCGAGAACGCCTCGAAGACCTCCTTCGCCGACCTGAGCAAGGAGAAGGTGGCCGCGACCGACGTCGACGCGCTCGTCGTCATCGGCTACAACGACCCGAACCCGGCGGCCTACGCCAAGAAACTGCTGAAGGAGTTCCCCCAGTGGCCGGCCGCGAAGACCAACACGTACGTGGCACTGTCGGACTCGATGTACCTCGGCCCCAGCAACGACCTGGCCGTCGAGAAGATCGCCAAGGCCCTGCACCCCGACAAGGTCTGAACGGGCTGAGGCTGTCTCTCGCCGCCGGTGTCCTGCTCACCGTGCTCGTCGCCGTCATGGTGCTGGCGGTGAGCATCGGCGCGGTCAACATCCCGGTCGGCGACGTGTGGGGGATCCTCCTGCACCACGTCACCGGCCGGGGCGGCGGCACCGCCGACCCCGCACTGGACCAGATCGTGTGGACCTTCCGGGCACCCCGAGTCGCCCTGGCCGCGCTGGTCGGCGCGGGTCTGGCGGTGGCGGGGGCGGTGCTGCAGACTCTGGTCACCAACCCGCTCGCCGACCCGGTCGTCCTCGGTTTCTCCTACGGCGCCTCGTTCGGCGCGGTGCTCGTCATCACGCTCGGCGGAGTCGCGCTCGGCGGCCTGGGCGCGCTCGGAGTGTCCGGCGCGGCGTTCGTCGGCGCCCTGGCGGCCGGTGCCCTGGTCTTCGTCCTGGGGCAGCGGCAGGGCCGGCTCGCTCCCACCCGGGTGGTGCTGGCGGGGGTCGCGGTCGGCTACGTCCTGCTGTCGATGACCAGCTTCGTCCAACTGCTCGCGACGCCGACCGAGCTGCGTACGGTGATGTTCTGGATGCTGGGCAGTGTGGCCGGCGCCCAGTGGAACCAGCTCCCCACTGTCACGGTCGTCGTCCTGACGAGCACGGCCCTGCTGACCCTGCTGGGCCGACGCCTCAACGCGCTGCTCGCCGGTGACGAGTCGGCGACCGCGCTCGGCGTGGACGTCAACCGGCTGCGGGCCGGTCTGCTGGTCGTCAGCGCGCTGCTCACCGGCACCGTCATCGCCGTCGCGGGCGGGGTCGGCTTCGTCGGCCTGATGATTCCGCACCTGGTCCGCCTCAGCACCGGCGCCGACCACCGCAGACTCATTCCGCTGACCGCACTCCTCGGTGCCGTCTACCTCGTCCTCGTCGACCTGCTCTCCCGCACCCTCACCCGCCCCAACGAACTCCCGCTGGGCATCCTCACCGCCCTGCTCGGGGCCCCCTTCTTCCTGTGGCTGCTGCGCCGCAACAAGGGCCTGGACACCGTATGAAACTGACCGTGGACCAGCTCCACATCACCCTGGACCGCAGGCCGATCCTCCGGCAGGTGAACCTGGAGGCCGCCAAGGGCGACATCGTCGGCCTGGTGGGCCCCAACGGCAGCGGCAAGTCCACCCTGCTCCGCGCCGTCTACCGCTCACTGCGCCCGGCCGACGGGGTGGTCAGAGTGGGCGGCGACGACGTATGGGAACTCTCCGCGCGTACGGCAGCCCGCCGCACGGCGGCCGTACTCCAGGACGCCGGCACCACCACCGGACTGACGGTGACCGAGATCGTCGCCCTCGGCCGTACGCCCCACCACGGCCTGATGGGCCGCGACGGATCCGAGGACCACGAGGCCGTCGCCGACGCGGTCGCGCGCTGCGGTGTCACCCCGTTCGCACACCGCGACTACGCCACCCTCTCGGGCGGCGAGCGCCAACGGGTCCTGCTGGCCAGGGCTCTAGCCCAACGCCCCCAGCTCCTGGTCCTGGACGAACTCACCAACCACCTGGACATCCGCGCCCGGTTCGAACTCCTGGACCTGATCCGCAGCACGGGCATCACCACCCTCGCGGTCCTGCACGACCTGGATCTCGCCGCCCGGCTCTGCGACCACCTCGTCGTGCTCCACGAGGGCGCGGTGGTCGCGGCCGGACCTGTCCTGGACGTCCTGACCCCGGACCTCCTCCGCGACGTCTTCGGCGTACGGGGTGCCACGGAACGCCATGCCGACGGCGTCGTCCGCGTCACCTACGCGGCTCAGCCTCTCGCCGGTGACAGGGAGCCCGAGCACGCGGAACTGTGACGACCGCCGTCACTCGCTGTGGGGCTCGTACATGATCCGGGTCTCAGCGCGACGCCACGGTGAGCCGGTCCAGCGCGCCGGACCTGGCCTGGGCGACGAGGTCGGCGAACTGCTCCTCGCTCATCTGCACATGCTGCCCGAAGTCGTCGGTGATGCGCACCCGCTTGTCCGCGGGCGCGTGCGGGTCCACGAAGAGCTGGGGACAACCGCAGTCGCAGTCCCCGCAGAAGGTCGCGACCGGTTCCGGGCTCACGTCAGCTGCCATCTGTGCCACCTCGTGACTTCCGCCGTGCCGGGGGATCCGGCACGTCTACGATGCCCGGTCGACCGCCGACACCAAACTGCCTCACCACACCGACTCCCTCTGGCGACCGGCCTCAACCCACCCTAGGATTCGAGGACTTCGCGTCCCGGCGGCATACGCCGGTGTCCGGGTGCGACAGACACACCGACAACTGCATAGGCGTGCGACTGGGGGGGGGAAGCCGGTGGGAGTCCGGCACTGACCTGCAACCTGTGCGGCTCTGGGGGGCCGTCAGTCGGTACACCCGGAGCGCGCCGTGTGTACCGCCCGCCCCCACTGTCACGGTCTGCGGCGCGAAGCCGAGGGTCCTGGCCCGGTCCCGTCGATCCGGTGTGTTCCGCCGCCTGACCGCCCTGCCCGTTCAGCCGGCGCCGGGTGTGGCAGCGGACGCCGGCGCCGGAGTACCGGTCGGCCTCCTCGGCGACGGGCCGTGGGCCCCGTACCAGGAAGGCTCAGCCTTGCACCGCATACCCGCACGACATGGCCTGATCACCACGGCTGCCCTCGCACTCGCCCTCGCCTCCGCTCCCGCTGTCGCCCACGCGCAGGACACCGCGGGCACGAACGCCCCGGTCAAGGTCACGTTGACCGTGCAGGGACCGGACGGCCTGCTCTTCAAGGGGAAGATCAAGACAAAGGGTCACGACGTGACCACTGCCACGGGCGGCACCCACACATGCGACGGGACCAACGGCGGGGCCAACCCCACCGCCGTCCCCACCCCGACGGCAGCTCTCGACGATGCGGCGCGCAAGCGGCACTTCACCTGGGACGGCACCTGGTACGCGTCCTTCGACGACTACTCCGTCGACACGATCAAGAACGTCGGCGGCGGCGGGGCCGCGTACTGGAACATCTCGGTCAACGGCACGTCCACGCCGGTCGGTGGCTGCCAGTTCAAGCTGAACGCCGGTGACAAGGTGGCGTTCACCTGGACGGCCCTCTGACCGTCCCGCAGGACCTGGAACTCGCGGTAGCCGTCCCCGTCGCGATCAGCGTGGACCCCCGCAGTTCGTGCGGAGCGTGCAACGTGTCGCCAGGGCACGGATGGTTGCTGCGCTGTCTGCTCGTGTGCTGGGGATGCCGAGAGCCATGGGGTGATGCCGGGGCCGGGGGAGGAAGTCGGGCGTTTCCTCCCCCGGCCGACGGAGCTTGTCGTCAGGACGCGGAGAGTTCCGCGCGGACCGCGCGGGCGGCGCTGACCAGGTTCTCCAGGGAGGCACGGGTTTCGGGCCAGCCGCGGGTCTTCAGGCCGCAGTCGGGGTTGACCCAGAGACGGTCGGCGGGGATGGCCTTGAGGCCGGTACGGAGCAGTTCGGCGGCTTCCTCGGTGCTCGGCACGCGTGGGGAGTGGATGTCGTAGACGCCGGGTCCGGCTTCGCGGGGGTAGCCGTGGACGGCGAGTTCGCGGGCGACCTGCATGTGGGAGCGGGTGGCTTCGAGGCTGATGACGTCGGCGTCGAGGTCGTCGATGGCCTGGACGATGTCGCCGAACTCGGCGTAGCACATGTGGGTGTGGATCTGGGTGTCGGGCCGTACGCCACCTGTGGTGAGCCGGAAGGATTCGGTGGCCCAGGCGAGGTAGGCGGGGTGGTCGGCGGCGCGCAGGGGGAGGGTTTCGCGCAGTGCGGGTTCATCGACCTGGATGACCGAAGTCCCGGCCTTTTCCAGGTCGTTGACCTCGTCGCGCAGGGCAAGTGCTACTTGTCGGGCGGTGTCTCCGAGGGGCTGGTCGTCGCGGACGAAGGACCAGGCGAGCATGGTGACCGGTCCGGTGAGCATGCCCTTGACGGGCTTGCCGGTGAGGGACTGGGCGTATGTCGTCCAGCGCACCGTCATCGGTTCGGGGCGGGAGATGTCGCCGGCCAGGATCGGCGGGCGGACGTATCGGGTGCCGTACGACTGGACCCAGCCGTGCTGGGTGGCGAGGTAGCCGGTGAGCTGCTCGGCGAAGTACTGGACCATGTCGTTGCGTTCGGGTTCGCCGTGGACGAGGACGTCGAGGCCGGACTTCTCCTGGAAGCCGATCACCTCGCTGATCTCGGCCTTGACGCGTTCCTCGTAGTCGGCCGTGTCGATCCGACCGGCCTTCAAGTCGGCGCGGGCGGTGCGCAGTTCGTTGGTCTGGGGGAAGGAGCCGATGGTGGTGGTCGGCAGCAACGGCAGGCGCAGGTGGGCGCGTTGGGCCGCGGAGCGTTCCCGGTAGGGCTGGGAGCGGCGGGCGTCGGTGTCCGAGACGGCGGCGGCTCGGGCCCGTACGGCGGGGTCGCGGGTGATGGGGGAGTTCGCGCGGGCGGCGAGTGCGGTGCGGTTGGTGGTCAGTTCGCCGACGATCGCATCGGTGCCGAGGGACAGGCCCTTGGCGAGGGTGACGATCTCGGCGGCCTTCTGGCGGGCGAAGGCGAGCCAGCGCAGGATCTGCGGGTCGATGTCCCGCTCGGCGGCCGTGTCGAGAGGGACGTGGAGGAGGGAGCAGGACGCGGAGACGTCGACCCGGCCGGCCAGCCCGAGCAGGGTGCCGAGGGTCGCGAGGGACTTCGTCAGGTCGTCGGCCCAGATGTTGCGGCCGTTGACGACGCCGGCGATCAGGCGCTTGCCGGGCAGCCCGCCGACGGCGGCGAGGTCCGCGAGGTTGGCTGCGGCGGCGGCGGTGAAGTCCAGCGCTAGACCCTCCACCGGTGCCTTGGCCAGGATCGGGAGGGCGTCGCCGAGCCGGTCGAAGTAGGAGGCGACCAGGAGCTTGGGCCGGTCGGTGCGGGTGCCGAGGTCGCGGTAGGCGCGCGCGGCGGTGTTCAGTTCGGCCGGGGTGCGGTCCTGGACGAGGGCGGGCTCGTCGAGCTGTACCCATTCGGCGCCGGCGGCGCGCAGGTCGGCGAGGACGTCGGCGTACACCGGCAGCAGCCGGTCCAGCAGGGTCAGCGGGTCGAAGTCGGCTCCGACACCGGGCGCGGGCTTGGCCAGCAGCAGGTAGGTGACCGGGCCGACCAGCACCGGGCGGGCGTCGAGTCCGAGGGCGAGGGCTTCCCGCAACTCCGCGACCTGCTTGGCCGGGTCAGCCCTGAAGACGGTGTCGGGGCCCAACTCGGGTACGAGGTAGTGGTAGTTGGTGTCGAACCACTTGGTCATCTCCAGCGGACCGATCTCCTGCGTTCCGCGTGCCATGGCGAAGTAGCCGTCCAGCGCGTCGGATTCGACGGCGGCGCGGTGCCGCTGCGGGATCGCGCCGACCATGACGGTGGTGTCCAGGACGTGGTCGTAGTACGAGAAGTCTCCGGTCGGGATCTCGTCGATGCCGGCCTCGGCGAGCTGTCGCCAGTTGGCGGCGCGCAGGTCGGCGGCGGTGGTGTGGAGGGTGTCGGCGTCGGTGCGGCCCTTCCAGTAGGCCTCGATCGCCTTCTTCAGTTCCCGGTTGGGGCCCTGGCGGGGGTAGCCGTACACGGTGGCCCGTGCTGCCGCGGCTGCGGACGTCGCTGTCACGGAAATCTCCTTCGCGAGATATCTCCCTGGAATCCCGGGACGGGACGAGGAACGCGAAGGAACGACACATCGGACGGAGACACGACCACGACCGTGCCCACCGCGATATGTGCGCCGACCCGCCCACGAGGTCACCGGGACATCCGCGCACGAACGGTCGTGCGCGGGCAACGGGCAGGTCTTCGGACTCGCGAGCACGCCCTCGTATCGACTACGGAGGACAACCTACTGGCCGTCGCTTCCCAGACCCTGTTCACCGGACCCAGTGCGTATGACGGCGGTCGTTCTCGCTCACCGCTGCGGGGCAGTCCCGGATTCCCACCGGGTTCCCTCTTACGACGCATCCCGCCTGGCGGACGGGGCGAACCAGCTGCACCCGGCAGCCTACGGGGCAGTCCTCCCGGGCGCGGGATCACGTCCGGCATTCGGATGGTGAGGAGGGACACGCGTTCGGAGTGCTTGAAGCGCCTCGCGGGCGGGAAACGCCGCACCCGTGTTTCCCGGCCGGTCCCCGAGAACAGCAGCCGGACCCCTCGACCGGCGGTGCGGTCCGGTCCGGGTCCCTCGGGCCGGTCCCGCCTGGAGGTTCGATCCTGGCCATGCAGGTGAGTTCCCCGTCCGGTCCTGCGACCCAGCTCCATGCCCGCGTCGGACCGCGCGGCCACGATCCGCGGGTCAAGGGCACGTGCCTGGCGACGATTTGGGCAGGGCAGGGCGGAGCGTCGGGGTATTTTCCCGCCGCCCCGCCCTGGGGTTCAGGCCGCGGACGGCTGGGCGGGCAGTATGTGGTCGCCGACCTTGTCCGTGCTCAGGCACAGCGAGCAGACCATCGCGTCATGTGTCCGGCAGGCGGCCAGGTCGGGGCGCTCGTAGGGCTGGTGGCAGACGTGGCAGTCGTACGTCACGGCGCTGGGGTTGCCGTCCTCGTCCAGGAGCGGCTCGTCGATGCCGTCCTCGGTACGGCGCAGGTAGTACTTCCCCTTGGTGACGACGGCCATGAGCGGGGTGAGGACGAAGGCGATGACGGCCGCGGCCACGGGCGAGTACGGCTGGAGGGTGTCGCCGAGGGCGTGGAAGTACATGGCGATCGACAGCCCGGACGCGGCGACGAAGGCCACCACACCCACCGGGTTGACCGCGTGGAGCATGCCCCTGCGGAACTCGGGCTGGAGCGGGGACAGCTTCAGCAGGTACTTGTTGATGCCGATGTCGGTGGCGACGGTGACGATCCAGGCGATGGCGCAGTTCGAGTAGAAGCCGAGGATGTTGTTGAGGAAGCTGAACATGTCGGCTTCCATCAGGGCGAGCGCGAAGCCGAGGTTGACCAGGACGAAGACCATGCGGCCCGGGTAGTGCTTGGTGACGCGGGTGAAGGAGTTGGTCCAGGCGAGCGAGCCGGAGTAGGCGTTGGTGACGTTGATCTTGATCTGGCTGATGACGACGAGGGCCACGGCCAGCGGGATCACGAGCCAGGACGGCATCATCGCGTCGAAGGCGCCCTTGAACTGCTGGATCGGCTCGGGGGCGGCGTCCGCGCCGACCTTGGCCAGGATGTAGACGGCGAGGAAGACACCGATGGCCTGCTTCAGTGCCCCGAGGACGACCCAGCCGGGGCCGGCCATGACGACGGCGGTCCACCAGGTGCGCTTGTTGGCCTCGGTCTTGGGCGGCATGAAGCGCAGGTAGTCGATCTGCTCACCGATCTGCGCGATCAGTGACAGACACACCCCCGCGCCCAGCAGTACGGACGCGGTGTTGACGCCGCCCTCGCCATCGGTGCCGGCGTAGGACAGGAAGCGGTTGACGGTGCCCGGGTCGGTGGCGATGAGGTAGACGAGCGGGGCGACCATCAGCACCAGCCAGACGGGGGTGGTCCACACCTGGAGCTTGCTGAGCGCCTTCATGCCGTAGATGACCAGCGGGATCACCATCAGCGTGGAGATGGCGTAGCCCAGCCAGAGCGGCAGTCCGAGGCCCAGTTTGAGGCCCTGGGCCATGATCGAGCCTTCGAGGGCGAAGAAGATGAAGGTGAAGCTGGCGAAGATGACGCTGGTGAGGACCGAGCCGTAGTAGCCGAAGCCGGAGCCGCGAGTGATCAGGTCCAGGTCGATGTTGTAGCGGGCGCCGTAGTAGGCGAGCGGGAAACCGGTGATGAAGATGACGACGGCGGCGACGGCGATCGCCACCAGCGCGTTGCCGGTGCCGTGGGCCAGGCCGATGCCGGCGCCGATGGAGAAGTCGGCCATGTAGGCGATGCCACCGAGTGCCGTGGTGGCCACGACCATCGGGGTCCAGCGGCGGTAACTGCGGGGCGCGAAGCGGAGGGTGTAGTCCTCCAGGGTCTCCTTGGTCGCCTGGCTGGTTGGGGAGTCCGGTGCGGCGGCGGTCTGAGGTGACTCAGTGGTGCTCATGGGCGGCCCTTCGGGGATGTGGGGGTGCTGCGTACATGCGGGTGCGGTGAGCGGTGGGGCGCCCCGGCAGGCGGCGTCGACGGCCGGGGAGTTGACGGGGACCGGTGCGGTTCCCGGGCTTCGGGAGGAGGTCGGCGTGCAGGGCCATCTGTGTCATGGCGCGCCGGGCGGCATCGGGACCGCCGGTGCGGACCAACTCCGTGATCTCGATGTGTCCGGTGACGGTCGCCTCGCCGCGGTCCCGGGTGAGGAAGCCGTACATCCGCAGCCGCCGGACCGGCTCGCCGGCCGCCACGAGCGCGTCCGTGAGGCCGGAGTTGCCGGAGACGCGGGAGAGTTCGGCGTGGAAGAGCTCGTCCTGGACGAGGAAAGGGTCGACGAAGCGCGTGTCCGGGGTCGGCGGCTCCTCGCGCATCGAGTACCGGAGGGCCAGAGTTCGGCCGCGATGACGGCTGGATCGTGGCGGGTGGAGGGGGCCTCGACCGCGCGGGCGGCCCCGTGCGGTTCGAGGGCGACCCGGAGTTCGTAGAAGCCCCTGAGCCGGCTGAGGCTGGGGATCGTGACGAAGATCCCGCCGTCACCGCACTCGCGCGGGCCGAGGCCGCCGTCGAACACGGCCGCGCGGAGCTTCGCGCGGACCGCCTCACGCAGGGAGAGAGCCGGTGGCGCAGCCGCATACGGAACGGCGTCCGAGCACGTACACAGCTCCGAATCCATGAGCGGACACGCTAGAAACCGCTTGTTTCCCGAAGGGGTCATATGGCGTGAACGGCTTGTTTCCGTGGTCAAGGCCGCATGTGCACTCGCTTCGCGATCAGCGGAGACCGAGAGACAGTCGTGACCTCGGCGCGGTGGCTCCGGCGCTCCTCGCCCGTGATCACCCTTGGTTACTATGCTCACTTCATGCCGGAGGCCGAAGCCAAGGGGCGAACCGCCGTCGACTCCCCGGAAGCGTTCGTGGATTTCAACGTTGACGAGACAGGTGGCCTGGGAAAATGCTGAAAGAGGTCACCGCGACCCGCTACATCACGCCCCTGCGTGAGGGGGGTTCGCTGCCGGGGCTCGTCGAGGCCGACGATCTCGGCACGTACGTCATGAAGTTCACCGGCGCGGGACAGGGCCGCAAGACGCTCGTCGCCGAGGTCGTCTGCGGTGAACTGGCCCGACGGCTGGGGCTGCGGGTGCCGGGGCTGGTGACGGTCGCACTCGACCCGGTGCTGGGCCTCGGCGAGCCCGACGAGGAGGTGCAGGGGCTGCTCAGGTCGAGCGGTGGCACCAACCTCGGTATGGACTTCCTGTCGGGGGCGATCGGCTTCGACGCCCTCGCCTTCGAGGTGAGCGCCTGGGAGGCCGGGCGGGTGGTGTGGTTCGACGCGCTCGTCAACAACGTCGACCGCTCCTGGCGCAACCCCAACCTGCTGATGTGGCGCGGCGACCTGTGGCTCATCGACCACGGCGCCACGATGATCTGGCACCACCACTGGCCCGGAGCCCGGACCTCGGCCGCCAAGCCCTACGACGTCACCGAGCACGCGCTCGCGCCCTTCGGCCCGGACATCGCCTCGGCCGCCGCCGAACTGGCGCCGCTGGTCACCGAGGAACTGCTCGCCGAGGTGACCGCCGAGATCCCCGACGCGTGGCTCACGGACGAACCCGGCTTCGACTCGCCGGACGCACTCCGCCGGGCCTACGCGGAGCCGCTCCTCGAACGCGCGGCCGTCATCCATGAGCGCATCAAGGGCGCCGAGGGGGAGAAGTGAGCGAGCGGGACGTCTTCGAGTACGCGCTGCTGCGGGTCGTACCGCGGATCGAGCGCGGCGAGTGTTTCAACGCCGGCGTTCTTGTCTACTGCCGCGCCAAGTCCTTCGTCGCTGCTCGTACGCATCTGGACGAGGGCAAGCTGAGGGCGCTGGACCCCGAGGCCGACGTGGCCGGTGTGCGGGCCGCGCTGCGTGCCGTCGAAGGGGTCTGCGCGGGCGGGAAAGCAGCAGGCCAGGCGGCATCGGACGATGCCGGGCGGCGCTTTCGCTGGCTGATCGCGCCGCGCTCGACGGTGGTCCAGCCGGGGCCTGTGCACACGGGCCTCACCACCGATCCGGGAGCCGAGGCGGAGCGGCTGCTCGCTCTGCTGGTCAGGTAATGGCTCACACCGGCGTTGCCTGACGTTGACACCGGGTGCCAGGACTTCTAGCGTCACGTGTACTGAAGGTACTAAGCGGTCGCTCACCTGAGGGCGTACCGTGGGCCGCAGGCTTTTCAAGGGCGAGGAGAACCAGCAATGTCCACCACTGAGCAGCGGGTCGCCGTGGTCACCGGCGGTGCGCGTGGCATCGGCGCCGCGACCGCCGTACGACTGGCGGCGGAGGGTCGCGCCGTCGCGGTGATCGACCTCGACGAGGCCGCCTGCAAGGACACCGTCGAGAAGATCACCGCCGCCGGTGGCAAGGCGATCGCCGTCGGCTGCGACGTCTCCGACGAGGCCCAGGTCGAGGCCGCGGTCACGCGCATCGCCGAGGAACTGGGCGGACCCACGATCCTCGTCAACAACGCGGGCGTCCTGCGCGACAACCTGCTCTTCAAGATGAGCGTCTCCGACTGGGACACGGTCATGAACGTGCACCTGCGCGGCGCCTTCCTGATGTCGAGGGCCTGTCAGAAGTACATGGTGGAAGCCAAGTTCGGCCGGATCGTCAACCTGTCCTCGTCCTCCGCCCAGGGCAACCGCGGCCAGGTCAACTACTCGTCCGCCAAGGCCGGTCTCCAGGGCTTCACCAAGACCCTCGCCCTCGAACTCGGCAAGTTCGGCGTCACCGCGAACGCCGTCGCCCCCGGCTTCATCGCCACCGACATGACCGCCGCCACCGCCGAGCGCGTCGGCATGGGCTTCGAGGACTTCAAGGCCGCCGCCGCGACCCAGATCCCCGTCCAGCGCGTGGGCAACCCGGACGACATCTCCAACGCGATCGCCTTCTTCACGGGCGAGGCCGCCGGATTCGTCTCCGGCCAGGTCCTGTACGTCGCCGGCGGACCGCTCGACTAGGGCTGGGGAACAGGAACATGACGACAGTGGAACTCTCGGGCAAGGTCGCCCTCATCACCGGCGCCAGCCGGGGCATCGGCTACGGCATCGCCGAGGCGCTGCTCGCGCGCGGTGACCGGGTGTGCATCACCGGACGCAACGAGGACGCGCTCAAGGAGGCCGTCGAGACACTCGGTGCGGACCGGGTCATCGGCGTGGCGGGCAAGGCTCACGACGAGGCCCACCAGGCCGTCGCCGTCGAGCGCACCCTGGAGGCGTTCGGGCGCGTCGACTTCCTCGTCAACAACGCCGGTACGAACCCGGTGTTCGGGCCGATCGCGGACCTCGACCTCAATGTGGCGCGCAAGGTCTTCGAGACCAACGTCGTCTCGGCGCTCGGCTTCGCCCAGAAGACCTGGCACGCCTGGCAGAAGGAGAACGGCGGCGCGATCGTCAACATCACGTCCGTCGCCGGCCTCTCGGCCTCGCCGTTCATCGGCGCGTACGGCGTCAGCAAGGCCGCGATGGATAACCTGACGCTGCAACTGGCGCACGAGTACGCGCCCCGGGTGCGGGTCAACTCGATCGCGCCGGCCGTGGTGAAGACGAAGTTCGCGCAGGCGCTGTACGAGGGCAGGGAAGAGGAGGCCGCCGCGGCCTACCCGCTCGGCCGGCTCGGGGTACCCGCCGACATCGGTGGCGCCGCCGCGTTCCTGACCTCGTCCCAGGCCGACTGGATCACCGGCCAGACGCTCGTGGTCGACGGAGGCATCTTCCTCAAGGCCGGCAACAGCTGACGTAAAGACCCATATGGGGGCGAAGTGGGGCGGACGGTACCCGATGAGGGATCGTCCGCCCCACTTCGGGGTTCGCCACCGTCTGCGCCGTCGACCCATGCCGTCGGATGCGATGTCCACTCCGACACCGACCGGAAGATGAGCGGCGGAAAGTCTTCATGTCGACCGGCGCGGACCCGTGCGTCCCCGGCTGACAGAAAAAGCTCCTGTGTCGACGTCCGAGGTCACACACTCCGATGGCGGTGATGTCCGATACGTGCTGATCAACGGGCTGTGCGGGAAGCTGGACCGCCCGGTGGGGCACTGCGGTATGGTCTGCCGACCGTTGGCTTGGTATGGCAGATCGAGGAGCGTGCACGTGTTCAACCGGAACCGGGGCCTGCGGCAGCTGGCGACAGCCGCGTCCATATCCATGGTCGCCGGATGCGGCGTCTTCTCCTCCGACTCCTCCAACGATGGGAAGCCGATCGTGGTGGGGACGACCAGCGAACCCAGCACCCTGGACCCGGCGGCCTCCTGGGACAACTCGTGGGAGCTCTTCCGCAACGTCCACCAGACCCTCCTCAACTTCGACACCGGCGGGTCCGAGCCCAAGCCCGACGCCGCCAAGAGCTGCGAGTTCACCGACAGTTCGAGCACGGTGTACAGCTGTGAGCTGCGCGAGGGCCTGAAGTTCTCGGACGGACACGAACTGGACGCGCAGGCGGTCAAGTACTCCATCGACCGGATCAGGACGATCAACGTCAACGGCGGCCCCGCCGGACTGCTGACCAGCCTCGACCGGATCGAGGTGAAGGGCGACCGCGGGATCGTCTTCCACCTGAACCAGGCCGACGCGACCTTCCCCTTCGTGCTCTCCACACCCGCGATGTCGATCGTGGACCCCGAGGAGTACCCCGCGAAGTCCCTCCGCCAGGACGGCAAGGTCAACGGCTCCGGGCCGTACGCCCTGGAGTCCTACAAGGAGGGCGACAAGGCCGTTCTCGTCAGGAACGACCGCTACAAGGGCATCGCGGACCCCCAGAACGACGCCGTCACCATCCGCTACTTCCAGAAGTCGTCCGTGATGGCCGACGCACTCCGGGACAAGGCGATCGACGTCGTCTACCGCGGTCTCAGCGCGGCCGACGTCGTCGACATCGAGGAGAACGAGAAGGAGGAGGGCCTCCAGCTCGTCGAGAACGCCACCACCGAGATCAGCTACCTGGTGTTCAACCCCAAGGATCCGTGGTCCAGCAAGCTCTCGGTCCGCAAGGCGATCGCCCAGATCGTCGACCGTCCGGCGCTCGCCCACAACATCTACAAGGACACGGTCGAGCCGCTGTACTCCATGATCCCCAAGGGTCTGGTCGGACACACCACGGGCTTCTTCGACAACTTCGGGAATCCCAGTTCCTCCAAGGCCAGGCAGATCCTCCTGGAGGACGGCATCACCGACCGGGTCCCGCTCACCCTCTGGTACACGAGCGACCGCTACGGCTCCCAGACCAAGCCCGCCTTCGAGGAGCTGAAGCGACAGTTGGAGGCCTCCGGCCTGTTCAGCGTCACGCTCCAGAGCCGCCCCTGGAAGACCTACGTGGACGGCTACCAGAAGGGCGAGTACCCGGTGTTCGGGCGCGGCTGGTTCCCCGACTTCCCCGACGCCGACAACTTCATCGCCCCCTTCGTGGGTGAGCAGAACGCGCTCGGCACGCCGTACACATCGCCCGAGATCACTGGTGAACTACTGCCCGCGTCGCGCCGCGAGAGCGACCGCGGGGCCGTCGGCGAGCAGTTCGAGGAGGCCCAGCAGATCCTCCTGGACGACGCCCGGCTGCTGCCGCTGTGGCAGGGCAAGCAGCATGTGGCGGCGAGCGAGGAAATTGGCGGCTCCGAGGTGTCCATCGACCCGGCGACCATGATGGTGATGTGGGAGCTGTACTGGAAGACCAGCTGGTAGCGGAGCCCGTGGCCTGAGCACGGCCGGCGTCGGGAGCCGACGTCGGTGCCCCGTTGTCAGTGGGCGCCGGTAGGTTCTTCGGTGAGTGGAACACACCGCACATCGGAGGAAGTTCACGTGACCGACATCGCCATGCTGCCCGAGTCCTGGCGCGGCGTCCTGGGTGACGAGCTGCAGCAGCCCTACTTCAAGGAGCTGACCGAGTTCGTCGAGGAGGAGCGGGCGAAAGGTCCTGTCTATCCTCCGCGCGACGAGGTGTTCGCCGCGCTCGACGCGACGCCGTACGACAAGGTGAAGGTACTGATCCTCGGTCAGGACCCCTACCACGGCGAAGGACAGGGCCACGGCCTGTGCTTCTCGGTCCGCCCCGGGGTGAAGACCCCGCCCTCGCTCCGCAACATCTACAAGGAGATGAAGGAGGAGCTGGGCACGCCCGTCCCCGACAACGGCTATCTGATGCCGTGGGCCGAGCAGGGCGTGCTGCTGCTCAACGCGGTGCTCACGGTCCGTTCCGGCGAGGCCAACTCGCACAAGGGGAAGGGCTGGGAGAGGTTCACGGACGCGGTCATCCGGTCCGTGGCCGACCGTCCCGACCCGGCGGTCTTCGTCCTGTGGGGCAACTACGCGCAGAAGAAGCTCCCGCTGATCGACGAGGAGCGGCACGTGGTGGTGAAGGGGGCGCACCCGTCGCCGCTGTCGGCGAAGAAGTTCTTCGGCTCGCGCCCGTTCACCCAGATCAACGAGGCGGTGGCCGGCCAGGGGCACACGCCGATCGACTGGACGATTCCCGACCTGGGCTGAGTCCCTGCCCGCGCTGATTCACGACCTGGTCCGACGACCGGGGAGCGGTGAGCCGCGTCGCCGGGCCGGTCCGCGTCCGTCACGGGGCCGGTCCAGTGCCGTACGGGCTCGCCTGACCTGGATTGTCATTGCCTGCGGCTAGCGTCGGGAGGGACAGCGGGCACAGCGGACGTAGGGCGGAGGACGCGGTGACGGAGCGGCAGGAACAGGTGGCGCCGGATGCCATGATGACCCGGATCGGACAGGCCGTCATGCTGCATCACGGCGGGGACCGAGAAGAGGCCCGGGGGCGCCTCCTGGGGCTGTGGGCGGAGATCGGCGCGACCGGCGACCCGTTGCACCGCTGCACGCTGGCGCACTACATGGCCGACACGCAGGACGACCCCTCGGACGAACTGGCGTGGGACCTCAGGGCGTTGTCGGCGGCACAGGAGCTGTCGGACGAGCGGGTCGCGGAGGTGGTCCGGCACCAGGGAGCGCTCGCGGTGCGTGCCCTGTACCCGTCACTGCATCTGAACCTCGCCGCCGACTACGTCAAGCTGGACCGCCCCGACGCCGCCCGCACCCACCTCCGTCGCGCCCGCGGCGCGGTCGACGCCCTGGGCGACGACAGCTACGGCGACGGGGTCAGGGCGGCCATCGGCCGACTGGAGCTGCGCCTGGGGGAGGGGGACTCCTCAGGGGGACCGGAGGGGGAATCCTGGGGGCCGCCGAGGCAGCGGCCCTAGCGGGTTCCGGAGGGCGCCGAATGGTGGCTGTCCGTCAGCGTCAGTCCGGCACGGACTGATCTCCAGCCGTCATGCGGTCTCTGTGTGCTCAACGCCCGTACGCCTCCTTGCAGATGACCGTCTGGGGGCTGTCCTTGCCCCAGCCGCCGTACTTCTTGCCGAGAGCGCACACGTCCGTGTTCTCGCGCACCGGGCGGGACACCTCGGGGAGTTCGACGCGGGGCTGGGTGTGGCGCCGTTCCGGCTTCGGCGGGCGCTTCTTCGGCTTGGTCCGGCGAGGGGGAGGGGCCGGAGCGGCGGCCGGCGGGGCCACGGGTGCCGCTCCGGCCGGGTGGTGCGGCTCGCCCGCGGCCTGTGGTGTCCGCGGGGCCCGAGCGGGCTTGCGGTCGGGGCCGATGAGCTCCAGTGCCTCCCGTGCGGGCGCCTGCACGATCTGCGGTTCGGCCCGGACGTCCGGACGGGGCACCGACGGCTGGGACGGCGCCGGGGGTGGACCGGGAGCGATCGGGTGCTGGATCGTGACGCAACCGGAGAGGGCCGTGACAGCCACAGTGACCAGAAGCGTTGCGGTGGTCGTCGTTCGATGCACCCGCGCAACTCTGCTGTGTCCGGCCGGATTCGGAACCGTGGACAAGCGGAGGATGCCCCACACGGGTGATCTCCGGCCCCTTACGGAGGGCCCGGGAGGGCCACGGCTGACGGCTTCGCCGTCCCGACGCGCGACCCTCCGCAGGCTCGGATCAGTCGCCCGTCTTACCGTCGAGCCGTTCGCGGAGCAGGTCGGCGTGGCCGTTGTGGCGGGCGTACTCCTCGATCATGTGCGTGTAGATCCAGCGCAGGTTGAACGGTTCGTCGCTGTGCCTGCTTCTGCCCTTCGAGAGGTCGTCGAGACCGAAACCGGCGGCGTTGCGCCGGGCGATCCCGATCTCGGCCTGCCAGGTGCTGTAAGCCTCCTCCCAGGTGTCCGCCTCGGTCAGATGGAACTCGCCGTCCCGGTCCTCCTCGGTGTAGTAGATCGGCCCCGGATCGTCGGCCACCAGCACTGTGCGGAACCAGCCCCGCTCCACTTCCGCCATGTGCCGTACCAGGCCCATCAGGGACAGTTCGGAGGGTTCCACCGAGGCGGTCCTGAGCTGGGCGTCGGTCAGGCCCTCGCACTTCCACGCCAGGGTCTGCCGGTGGTAGTCCAGCCAGCCCTCCAGCATGGTGCGCTCGTCGGCGTTCTGCGCGGGTTCACTGCGCGGCGTCGATGTCGTCATGCAGGCATGGTCGCCTACCGAGACCGCCCCCCACCACGTGTTTTCCGGAGACCCGGCCAGCCGACGAAGCCTCCGGCGGCCCTATGCTTCCGGCATGACCCCGGCAGGCAACCGCTGAAGGAGACCCCGTGAAGGTCGGCTGCATCGGACTCGGTGACATCGCGCATAAGGCGTATCTGCCGGTGCTGGGCGCGCGGCCCGGCGTCGAACTGCATCTGCACACGCGGACGCCCGCCACTCTCGCCCGGGTCGCCGACGGACTGCGCCTGCCGGCCGGGCAGCGCCATGCCGACCTCGACGAGCTGATCGGCCAGGGCCTCGACGCGGCCTTCGTGCACGCGCCGACCGTCGTGCACCCGGAGATCGTGACCAGGTTGCTGGAGGCGGGCGTACCGACGTACGTCGACAAGCCGCTCGCGTACGAACTCGCCGCGTCGGAGCGGCTGGTGAGGCTGGCGGAGGAGCGTGGGGTCTCACTCGCCGTCGGGTTCAACAGGCGCTTCGCGCCCGGGTACACGCAGTGCGCCGACCACCCGCGCGAGCTGATCCTGATGCAGAAGAACCGGATCGGGCTCCCCGAGGAACCCCGCGCGATGATCCTCGACGACTTCATCCATGTCGTGGACACGCTGCGGTTCCTGGTGCCGGGCCAGGTCGACGACGTGACCGTGCGCGCCCGCACGGAGGGCGGACTCCTGCACCACGTGGTGCTCCAGCTCGCCGGGGACGGTTTCACCGCCCTCGGGGTGATGAACCGGCTCAGCGGCTCGGCCGAGGAGATCCTCGAAGTGTCCGGGCAGGACACCAAGCGTCAGGTGGTCAACCTCGCCGAGGTGATCGACCACAAGGGCCAGCCGACCGTACGGCGACGCGGCGACTGGGTGCCCGTGGCCCGGCAGCGCGGCATCGAACAGGCCGTGCTCACCTTCCTCGACGCCGTGCGCGCGGGCAAGGTGCTCAGCGCCCGGGACGCACTGGCGACCCATGAACTGTGCGAGCGGGTGGTACGTGCCGTGGAGGAGCGGACCGGCGCCGCCTGACCAGGCCCAAACCCTCGACGACACCCAGGACGACGAGGACGAGCACGGCCGCGTGCACCGGCCAGTCGCCGAAGCGGACGTACGGCGTGACACCGCGGGCCAGCGGTACGTCGTACACCGCCGAGGTGCTCGCACCGGTGCCGAGCCAGGAGCCGACGCGCTCGCCGCTCGGTCCGTAGACGGCCGAGACGCCGGTCAGCGTGGCGTGCACCATGGGCCGGCCGGTCTCGGCGGCGCGCAGGGCCGCGATCGAGGCGTGCTGCTCGGGGGCCCAGCTGTGCTGGAACGACGAGGTCGAGGACTGGGCGATGAGTACCTCGGCGCCGTCCTGGGCGAGATGGCGGCTCATGTCCGGGAACGCGGACTCGAAGCAGACCATGGGCCCGATGCGCAGCCCCTGCCCGACATTCATCACGACCTGCTCGGTGCCGCGTTTGCGGTCCTCGCCCGCCGCCTTGCCGACGGAGGTGGCCCAGCCCAGCAGCGAACGCGCGGGAATGTACTCACCGAAGGGCACGAGCCGCATCTTGTCGTACCGGTCGCCGGTGGGGCCGTCCGGTCCGACGAGCACCGAACTCTTGTAGATCCCGGGCCGGTCGGAGCGCCTGGCGTCCACATTGACGAGGATGTCGGTCCCGGTCGTGCGTGACAGCGACGCGAGCCGTTTCGCCAGGTCGGGGCGGTCGGCGAGGTCGTAGCCGACGCTGCTCTCGCCCCAGACGATGAGATCCACGTCCTGGCCGGCCAGCCGGCGGGTGAGCGCCTCCTCCAGCGCGAACCGCTTCCCGGCGCTGTCGGCCCCGTCGACGATGCCCGGCTGCACGACGGCGATCCGCACCCGGCCGTCCGCCTCCGGGCGCGGCGACCACACCCAGGCGGCAGAGGTCACGGCGGCGGTGGCGACGAGCCCGGCCACCGCCGGGACCCGCGACTCGCGCACCGCGACCAGCACGGCGACTGCGACGTTCACGGTCACCACCAGGAAGCTGAGCAGCCACACCCCGCCGACCGAGGCCAGCCGCAGCGCGGGCGCCACCTGCCACTGGCTGGATCCGATCATGCCCCAGGGCCCGCCCAGCCCCTGCCACGAGCGGACCAGCTCGACCATGAGCCACCCCGACGGCAGCACGACGAGCCCGGCGGCGATCCGCCCGGCGGAGGGCCTGCCTCCGAGGAACCGGCGTACGAGGACGCCCCAGGGTGCCCAGAGCGCGCCCAGCAGCGCCGCGATGAGGACCGTGAACACATGCAGACTCGGCAGCAGCCAGTGATGCACGGCCAGCATGAACCCGAGGCCACCGAACCAGCCGTCGTACGCTGCCCGTTTGTCGGTCGGCGCGGACCGGACGAGCAGGATCCAGGGCACGAGCGCGACGTAGGCGAACCACCACAGGCCCGGCGCAGGGAAGGCGAACATCGGCAGAGCACCGGCCAGCGCGGCGACGACTGAACGCCGCCACGGGGAGGCGAGCCAGTGTCCGGGCAGTTTCATACGGCGCCTCCTACCGGTCGGTTCCCCAGGACCACCGGGTCGACTACCCAGTCGGTCACCTCTTACGTGGGTCACCTGGGTTCAGTGTGCGTGGTGGGGACGATCTCGGACCAGCAGGACTCCGGCCAGGAGCAGCGGATTCCTCGTACGGCGTACGGCGGCTGGTCCGTGGACGAAGGCCGGCGGTCAGCCGGTGGCCGGTTCCGGGTGCGGGTCGGGCATTCGGCGCCACTTCTCCTGGACGACCACCTCGCGCAACCGCCAGCCGTCCTGCGTACGGATCAACCCGAAGGCGTACCGGCCGCCGCATACGAAGTCGGGAGCGGTGGATCCGCCCTCGCCGGCACGGGCCGCGAGGCGCATGGGGTTGACGTAGTCCGCCTGGACACGGGCGGTGTCGCCGGTGTCCTGCTCCAGGAGGCCGAAGCCGACCCGGCGGTTGACGATCAGATGCTGCCGCATCGGAAACAGTTCCATGTTCTGCCTGAGCCACCCGGCGACCTGTCGGGCGTCCCCCTCGATGCCGCCGGCCGAGCGGTAGTCCGCCCGGCCGTCCGGCGCGAACAGTTCCACGTACGCCTCCCAGTCGCCGTCGTCCACCGCCACCGCGTACGCGGTGACCAGTCCGTCGAGGGAGAGCCGGTCCATCACGGTCGCGAGCTCTACACGCTGCGTCATCGGCTCAGTGTTGGGCACGGGACGGGCACAGCCAAGGGAGGTGCGGATATTCGGTGGCCGATGGGCGTGTCCTGTACCCAGGCCGGTCGCGTGAACGATCAGACAGTCGGTGTTTCCGATGCACCCCCCGAGCAGGAACCCAAGTTCCGCGTACGTGCCCTCCACACGGCGTCCACGGTGACCGTCTATCAGGCCCACGATCCGCAGATCGGGCTCGCGGTGGCCCGGGAGGGGCGGTTTCCGGCGGCGTGGCAGCGGGACCGTATGACATGGGTCATCAAGCCGCGCTCACAGGCCTTTTCCGCCATGTGACCCGGGGGTGATGCCAGCCGTCGTGCCGGACAGCCGGTCAGGGACGCAGGTGGGCGAGTAGCTCTTCACCAGCGGGGTACCCCCGCTCCTGAGGGAGCAGGCGGGTGGCTGCATCCAGTTCGCCGTCCCTGACGAGTGCGTGGATCTCGTTGGCGAGCGGAGTCACGTCACTGATGGACATGATCCACTCGTCCGCGTAACGCGATGATGCCTCACCCGAGAGCCCCAGTTGCAAGGAGCGGTGCGGTAGGGGACGCAGGTGCAGATCGCGTTCGGGATCCCACTGGACACGGGCCGGTGCGTGCTTGAGGTCCCGCTGCCAGGCGCCGCGATCGGAATGCAGTCCCTGGATGTAACCCGCCAGGCAGGCATGGCGCAGCGCCCACTCGAAGCCGTCGCGAGTGATCTCGATGGCGAGGACGGTCTCCTGACCCTCCTTCGTGCCCCAGCCGGAGCGGTACATCATCCACATGAAACTGGGCTTGATCCACGTCATGCGGCCCGGCTTCCACGCGGCGGGAAAGCCGCCGTCTCGGATGGCGGGCAGTCCGATCTCAGGGGAGTACGCCTGGTAGACGGTGATCGTGGATGCTGTGTGGAGCGCGCGGATCCTGCGGTGCGGTTCTTCCATGGCGTACATCGTGGGGTCGGCCGACTCAGGTGACCACCGATTTTCGACCGTTGCGCGACGCGACGGAGCAGGCCGGCCACGCGCGGCAGGCAGTCGCCCGCGCGGGCCAACCAGCGTGCGGCCAGGGATGCGTGGCGCTTGGCTCACGAAAAGTCTGTGAGGACGGCTTGACATGGGTCTCACCGTCGTTCCCTGCGGACCTCAAGTCGGTACGTTCCTAAGATCACTTGGAGGTCGTCGGATTACCAATCCTGTCCATCTGTGTCTTGATGATCTCTTCCGGTACGACAGCCGGCCCCTTGGACCTTGCCGCTCCGGGGCGGTTGAACGCGTAGAACATGGCGACCGTCGCCCCTTGCCGAACGGCCACCACGGCGTAGGGAACTCGGACGGGCTCGTCGTCCTCATCGAACGCCGCGAGTTGTGTGAGCCGCAGAGACACGGATTCATCGCCGTAGCCGGGGTCGGGCTGGAGTGCGACCTCGTCGTAGCGGAAGCCCACCCCGATGTCCAAGAAGGTCTTGCATCGCTCGGCGGCCGTGCGGAGTGCGTCGATCACCCGAGCGGCGTCCCCGGAACTGTGGGACGCAAGGATCACGGAGGTTCCGGGGCCGTGCTCCTTCGGGAACATCGTCCGGCCGATGCGCGCGGTGGCTACGAAGCCGCTGCTTCCCCCCGTCGCCTGAACGACGGGCGCGCATTCGGCAGGATCCGCCGTCCGGCGAGACGCCATGGGAGCAGCCAGGGTCTGTTCGACCTCGTAGCCGTCGAGATCCGCGACGGTGATCGCTACCCGCTCCAGGTCCGCCTTGCCCAACGGCTTGTCCTCTGCGCCGGCCGTCCTGGTCTCTTCCGACTCCGACGCTGCACCTGCCCGGGAGCCCTGCCCCGACTCGCATGCGGAAAGCGCGCAGAAGGTCATGAGCATGGCAATAGCAATGCCGACCCGTGATTGGCGAACCACTCTCATCCCCACCCGTTCCTGTGTGAGCGCGCACAAGTGCCCGTCGGCTCAGAAGTACTGCCCGAGCTCTTCACTTGGCTCACAGCATCGAGCAGCAGACTAGATCGTCAGATCGGGAGGCGGAACGGGTTTTGGGGCTGAGGGACGATGCGCGTAGTTCTGTCCCGTTGGGAAAACGTCTGTGAACGCGGCTTGACATGATCATCAAGCCGCGTTCACAGACCCCAACCGCCTTACTGACGGGATGCCCCGGACACAGTTCGCCGCATGGGGCACCGGCAAGCGTGTGCGAAGGTGCGGCATGATCCAATATCTGCGGTTCTTCTTCGAGGCCGGTGTGGACACCCCGCTGTGGCCGGAAGAGATGGACAGCCCGTACGGCTACCCCTGTGATCTGTCGCGCCTGCCGATCAGCCAGGAGACCCAGAACGAGTTGGCGAGACTGAGCCAGTGGTACCAGTCGTCGATCGACTGGGACTATCCGCCGGATCCGTCTCCTTGGCCCGACGAGGAACTTCAAGTGTTCAAACAGCAGGCGCATGCGGCATTGGAGGTCCTGCGCCGCGAGTTGGGTGAGGGTTGGATCGTCCGGGACGAGAGCCTTTTGTGAGAAGCGGTACCGTCCCCCGGGGCGAGCGACCGACAAGACCTGTGGGACGGGGACGGGAATGACGCTGCGCGTCGCGCTACGGCCGCGTCGAGGGGAGCGTCGCCACCCCGCTCACCGTGACCACCTCAGGAGAAGTCTGCTGCGGTGATGCCGTCGGGATGTCCGAACGGCCACTCCACCAGCTCGATCCGGTAACCGTCCGGGTCAGTGAGCCACGACGTCTTCGGGCCGTGAGGGCCGCCTGGATACTGAACACGCTCCGGCTCCAGGCCGGCTTCGGCCAGCGTCCTCAGGGTGACAGTCAGCGTGTCCACCTGGATCGCGAGGTGGTCGAATCCGCTGCCCACGTCGACACGTCCGTCGGCGGGACGGTGGACCAGTTCGAGCGAGGCCGCCGGTTCGCCGGGGAACTTGAGGATCACGAGGCGACTTCCGTCGCCGATCTCGACTCTGCCCAGTTCTCCGTAGCCCAAGGCGGTGTAGAAACCGAGCGAGCGGTCCAGATCGGTGACGCGGTAGGAGACGAAGAGCGTCTTCATGCGGCCTCTCCGGGGCGGCGCACCTGGTAGCGGAGGTGCGTGACGTCTCGATCCTCGAGCCGTCGGACGAGGTCGAGTTCGATGTGATCACCACCGAGGTGGTCGAACAGCCGTCGGCCGTCCCCGAGGAGGACCGGAATCAGGTGGATCTCCATCTCGTCCAGCTGCCCGGCTCGGAGAAGCCCTTGGGCCGCTCCCGCCCCATGGACCATGACCGGCCGGTCCCCGGCGGCGGCGCGAGCCTGACGGGCGCATTCCTCGACGTCGGTGACGAAACGCGCGTGGCCGGGTGGCACGTCCCCGTCATCCACGCGGTGGGTGAGGACGAAGATCGGCACGCCGTCGTGGTGGTCGCCCTGCCAGCGCCCGGCGAGTTCGAAGGTCCGTCGGCCGGAAATCACGGCGCCGGTCGCCAGCGCCTCGCGGTACACCTGGCCGCTCGGACCGTCGGACTTCCGGTCGTCGAGCCAGTTGAAAAGCCGCCCGCCGTCGCGTCCGAGCTCCTGGCCCGGCCGATCGTCCGGCCCGGCGATGTAGCCGTCGAGCGACATCGACATGTACAGCCGAATCGGATTGTGCATCCTGGCCTCCCTCTCTCCTCCAAGACACCGGGACCCGCCGATTCCTGATCCACCGACGGGGCGGGCATGTCACGAAGAAGACTTCAGGCAGCCGGCAGACTCATCGGTCTGACCCGTCGGCCTGCTGCCCCGGACGGCGCGGGCAGGGGAGTTGCAGTCAAGATCCGTGGATGAATCGAGGTCGTTCAGGCCACGTGGCTCTCGGGGCGTTCGACGAGGTGGCTGCGCTCGAAGCGGGCTCCGGCACGGACGAGAGCGACGAGGTGAGGTGCGTAAACGGCTCGTCGGCGGGCCTGGGTGGATTCGACGGGCATGAACACCATCGCCAGGGTGGCCGCGCGGGAGCCGGCCCCTTCGGTGACCTCGGTCCGTAGCATCCGGTCGCGAAGGTCTACCCGACCGGATGCGCGGGAGTACGAGCCTTCGACATCTCTCCCTCCGGGGAGAGATCTTCGTCGCGACGAGCAGTGATGCATCTCTGTGCACCCGCCGTCCTGAGCACAGCAACGGCAGCGACGCTCAGCGCTGTACTGCCCTGCTTGCCGAGTCACCACTGATGACAAGGATCTGCTGCTCGGCGTCCCGGCGGACAAGGGCACCAGGGCCGGAAGTCTTGTTCACCCGGATCCCGGTCAGGGCGGTGCTGCCCGGCAAGGAGGTGGCCCTGACCAGTCCTTCACCCAGGGCCACAGCGCTTGCCAACCGCATCAGCTCATCCGCCGACGCGGCGAGGTCCACTTCGCCGGACCCGGGGTCGGAGACCAGTCTCATGGGCGTCCCTCCTTCGAAATCGGACTCCTATGATGCCTCTCTGTCAAGATCGTCCGACGTGTGTCCGGGACCGTGCAGACGACCCAACCGACGGGACACATCAAAGCTGCTCGTAGGGCTCTTCATTCATGTCAGCGAGGGCTTGCTCCAGAGAGAGGTCTGTGAACAAGGCTTGATATGGATCAAGCCGTCGTTCCTATGGATGATGTACCGCTGTGTCGGCGGCCACTTCACATTCCCCAAGTACGGCCAGATACGTGATCACAGGCAGTGATCGATGAGGGCTGGGTCACAGCGGGCCTCCAAGAACGCCTGGTAAGCACGGCGTATGGAGGAACTTGCACGGCTCAGCGATATCGAGCAGGCCGCGGCCGGCGACGGACATCTGGTCTGGGCCGCCCAGGGACAAGGCGGTGACGGCCTGGGGTCGGGGGTACGGGCCTGGTGCCACGGCGCGGCGCTGGCGGTGGCGAGCCCGAACCCTCAACAGGACCGGCTTGCGGTCAAGGGCGACGGCGTCGACGTGGCCGTGTTGGTCCGGCGGATCCTGGAGGAGATCGGCCCGTCCTACCGAGTCTTGGGGGAAGCTGCCTTGATCGATGCGCTGGTTGGGCAGTTGCCCAACCTGGCGCCGGTCCACAACTTTTTCTGGATGGAGGCCACGTCCCCATCCGGTGCCGCCGCCGCAGGCGTGCGGTGGCTGAACGCCCGCGAGGAGAAGGAGACGGCCTCGCTGTTCGACCGCTTCTTCCCTGACTCCTACGCGCAGCCGGGACGCGCGGGCATGCGCCGCTGGGCGGGGGTCGTCGGCGAGGTGGACGGCAGCGTCGGGGCGAAGCCGCTGGCGGTGGCGGCGGACGCGTGGTCCGCGGCCGGGTGCGGGTTCATGGGCGGGGTGGTCACCCACCCTGCCGCCCGCGGGCGGGGTCTTGCGCGGGCCGTGTGCGGCTTCGTCGTGGACGCCCTCGTCAACCAGCACGGCCGCGCCGCGCTCATGGTGCTCACCGGTAACGCGCCGGCCATCGCCACGTATGAACGCCTCGGCATGGCCAAGCGCCTGTTCGGGGCGGCGCACATCGCGGCCCGGTGAGGCCAGGGCTCCACCGTGGCAAGCCGACGCGGGCCCGCTCACCCGGAGTGATCACTGGCGGCCAGATAACTCCCCGCTAACTGGCCGCCAGTGAGGAATCCCGACTGTCCGCTATCACCGCTGCTGCTGGGGCATGAACGCCGGGCAGGAGACTGTCCTCGCTGTCGAGATCAGCGGTGAGCGCTTCGAGTGGGCGCTGCGCCATGCGTGCCTGTCGGGCTACGTCCGCGGGGTGCACCCCGACCGAGCTACCTGGCAGCGCCAGTCGAAGCGTGCGCCGGCCCGTGTGCAGTGGGATCCCGAGCGGGACCTGCGCCTCCGGCCCCTGCCGTACCGGTCCTTGCAACTGGGGCTGTCCGGTGAGGCCGTACGACGCTACGCGGACGAGTGGACGGTCGCCATCCGCGACGTGACGCCGCTCGCCCACGAGATCCACGCCCTCGTCAGCGCAGGAGACTTGGACTCCGCCGGCCCGGCTGCTGCTCCAGGAGCGGCCTTGTCCCGTTGGCGAGGAGCCTCTTGGCCATTTCCTGGGGTGACTCCTGGAATGACGGACCGAGTCACCTGGCGGTCGACCGTCACACCGGGCTGTCGGGTGGGGGCTGTTGCCCGCCACCAGTGGGTTCGAACCCGGCCAGCATCTGCTCCAGCGCAGCCTGGTCCGGTCCTGTGAACGCCGATTCTCCTGGTGCCGAGCCCAGCGTGTCGATCATCGCTCCGGTCATTCCGGGGGCCGGCGGCAGATGCGTGGAGAGGACGAGTTCCGGATTCAGGTCCTGCAGCAGCCGGAAGGTGTCGAGGAACTTCTGGACATCCACGTTGTGCACCCACGGGCTGTCGACCGTGGCCCACAGCAGTTGTGCGGCCCGGAGGTCCTCCACGCCGACCGCGCGGACATCGTCGGCGTGTGCCAGTTCGGCACTGGCCATCGGCCCACCGAAGCAGTCGGAGCTGAAACAGACGCCCGACCGGTCGTCGAAGAGGCCTACGGTGGCCGGGTTGTCGAACAACGGCGGCCTGAACCCCGTGAGGGTGCGGTCGCCGACGTCCAGGCTCTGACCCGGGTTGAGCAGATACAGACGATCGAGCGGCAGCGGCCGTTCGCAGGACATGAGCCCGGCGGAGAGAAAAGTGGTCACGACACGTGCCTCGGGTGCCGCGGCGAGAAGGTCGAAGATTCCACCCGTGTGATCACGATCCGGGTGCGTGAGCCAGATCCATCGCACATCGGCCGGATCCACCACGGAGCCGACCGCCTCCAGGAAGTCGCGGTCGGGCAGCCCAAGTCCCGTGTCGATGACGACGGGTTGCGCGGCGAGCAGTACGAAGGCGTTCACCGGGAGGTGCCCGATCCCGGGCACCTCAAGGCTGTCGTTCAGAACCCTGATGTCCGGGCGAACCTTGTGAACGGACATGTCGCATCTCCACGTCCCCCCGGGGGCGGTGATCGCGCCGCGGCCTGCCTTTCCATCGTCTCCCCTTCCCCGGGGCGTCGCATCCCGGCATACGGGCATCCCGGCCCCATACGGGGGCGGACGCGGGCGCCGAGGAGTCGCACGGCGATCATTGTCTGAGAGCGACAGTCATCCTCACGGTCACGTCGTCCCCTGCTGCGAGGTGGCTCTGCTTGCGTACAGCGGCCTTGAGGGGCAGCAGGTAGCCGCTGTCCTTGGGGAAGAGCGACGTCCGGAAGACGACCTCGCCGATCCGGGCCTCCACCGGGATCACGCCCCAGCCGTAGGTGACCATTGCGGCCACCTCGCGGATGTCGGCGGACTCCTCGTCCGGCACGGGAACGAAGTAGTACGGCGACGGCCCGCGCCATTCGATCACAGGCCCGGAAAAGATCAACTCCATCGGACCAGTCTCCTGCCGAGACGGCGGCCACGTCACGTGATCGGCGCGACGAAGGATGCCCAGGGTGCCTGGAAGCCGCGGTTGAGGCGGGTATCGGTGCGGGTGCGGTGGGTCCGGGAGTTGGTCCCCGGAGGGTGATCCGCGGCTCGGTACGCCGACGAGTGCATCGTCGGGATCGAGCACGTGCTCGCGCAACTGCGACCGTAGAGGGCGTAGAAGACGCAGAAGACGTAGAAGGCATTGAAGACGTGGATGACAGGGTGCGGAGCCACTCGATATGGAGGTACGCCCATGAGCGGGTCGTCGGTCACGGTGGTCACGGGTGGGAGTCGGGGGATCGGTGCCGCGACCTGTCTGCGGCTCGCGGCGGACGGTCACGATGTCGCGGTGGGGTACGTGCGGGACGTCCGGGCCGCCGAGTCGGTCGCGGCGGCGGTGCGGGAAGCCGGAGCGCGGTGTGTGACCGTTCGGGTCGACACCTCGGTCGAGGCGGAGGTGGACCGGCTGTTCGACCTGGTGGAGGAACTGCTCGGGCCGGTCACTGGGTTGGTGAACAACGCCGGAGTGACCGGCCCGTTGGGCAGGCTGGCCGACGCCGACCCCGCCGTTCTGCGCCGTGTCGTGGACGTCAACCTGCTGGGCACGCTGCTGTGTTCGCGTCGTGCCGCGCGTTCCATGACGGCTCGGGGGACCGGTGTGATCGTGAACGTGTCCTCGGCGGCTGCCACTCTCGGCAGCCCCGGGGACTATGTCCACTACGCGGCGACCAAGGCGGCTGTCGACGCGCTGACCGTGGGCCTGGCGAAGGAACTCGGTCCGGACGGCGTCCGGGTCAACGCGGTCGCGCCGGGCATCATCGACACCGACATGCACGCGACGATGGGTGACCCGGGCCGGGCGGAACGCGTGTCCCCGGCGATTCCGCTCCGCAGACCGGGGCTGGCCGAGGAAGTCGCGGCCGCCATCGCCTGGTTGATGTCCGCGGAGTCCTCGTACACGACGGGAGCTGTGCTGCGGGTGTCGGGCGGGCGGTGACGCTGCGTGGCCGGAAGGGGAGGGCGGACGGCGTACGAATCAGTGGTGCGGGGGAGCGGGACAGGCGCCGTGCACTCCAGGTGCCCGCCTCGCGGTCAGGCGGCCTCGATGATCTCGCCGCGTATCGCCGCGGCCCACCTGACCACCAACAGCTCGTACTCCTCCCGCTCTTGGGCCGAGAGGGATCCGCCCGCGCGGAGCCAGAGCGCACGGATCTGCTCGTTCAACGCAGCAGCAGACCGCACGGAACCAGGGGCCAGGGAATCGGGGGACATGCGCACCAGCGTAGGCGCAAGGACTGACACTGCGCTACCAGGTGGCTACGCGAACGGTATGTGGTTGGTCACGGTCGGATGATCATCCGTCATGTGTGCCGGTCAGGGCGTCAGCTCGACGACTCCGCCGCGTGCGGGCTCAGGGCGCCCGTCGCCACCAGGGCGATGATCACGATGCCCAGGACGATGCGGTAGTAGACGAACGGCATGAACGACTTGGTCGAGATGAACTTCATGAACCATGCGATCACGGCATATCCGACCGCGAAGGCGATCACCGTCGCGAAGGCCGTCGGGCCCCAGGAGACATGGCCTCCCTCCGACGCGTCCTTGAGCTCGAAGACACCCGAGGCGAGTACGGCCGGCATGGCCAGCAGGAAGGAGTAACGGGCCGCCGCCTCACGGGTGTAGCCCATGAACAGACCACCACTGATGGTCGCGCCGGACCGGGAGACGCCGGGGACCAGTGCCATCGCCTGGCACAGGCCGTAGATCAGGCCGTCCCGTACACCCAGGTCCTTGAGGCCCTTGCGCTCCTTGGCCGCCCGGTGCTTCCCGCCGGTCTCGTCGCGTGCCGCGAGGCGGTCGGCGATGCCGATGACGATGCCCATCACGATCAGCATCGTCGCCGTGATCCGGAGGTCGCGGAAGGGGCCTTCGATCTGGTCCTTGAGCGTGACCCCGAGAACGCCGATCGGAATCGATCCGACGATCACCAGCCACCCCATCACCGCGTCGTGGTCGCTGCGCATCTCCTTGTTGGTGAGCGAGCGGAACCACGCCGAGAGGATCCGCCCGACGTCCTTGCGGAAGTAGATCAGCACCGCCGCTTCCGTACCCAGCTGGGTGATCGCGGTGAAGGCGGCCCCCGGGTCCTTCCAGCCGGAGAACGCGGCCGTCAGGCGCAGGTGCGCACTGGAGGAGACGGGGAGGAATTCGGTCAGCCCCTGGACGAGTCCGAGGATGAGGGATTCAAACCAAGACATGAAGTTACGTGGTCCAAGCGCTGATCGTGGAAGGGCCGACGGACACACCCGGCCGTCGCGCGCGACAGCGAAGGACAGCGGAGAGCAGGTGTGTTGGGGGCAGCCTAGCGGCCCCCGGTGACAGGGCGAGCACAGGGGCCGGGGTCAAGGGGTGGTAAAGGGCGGGGTTCTCCATATTGTGCGTCCGCGCGGTCCATCCCGTGGACACCCCCGTCGTGGTGTTGACCGGCCGCTTGGGCGGAACATACGTTGCCAGCGAAGAGAAAGCGCTTGCTGCCCCCGGGAGGGTCCGGAGTCATCACGCGTTGGCCCACGGCAGACATCGCGTCCGATGGAGTGCTGATCACGCACATGACCACACCCGCAACCAGTCCCGACACGTCCCCCGCCTCCCCGGGGCGATCCCGGGCCGCCGGCACTCCTGCCGACCTCACCTCACTCGCCCCTCTCCCGCCGCTCACCGGCCGTCGCATCAGGGCCGCAGTCATCGGGGCTGGCGCCATCGGGCGCGGGTCGCATCTTCCGGCGCTCGCCGAGCTGGCCGACGAGGGTGAGACGGAGGTCGTCGCCGCCGTCGACATCAACGCCGACGCGGTGAAGGCGTTCTGCGCGGAGAGCGGGATTCCGCACGCGTACACCGACCTGGAGCAGATGCTCCGGGAACAGCGGCCCGACCTGGTGACCATCTGTACGCCGCCCACCCTGCACCGTGAGCAGACCGTGGCCGCGCTGCGCGCCGGGGCCTGGGTGTGGTGCGAGAAGCCGCCGGTGCCGACGCTCGCCGACTTCGACGCCATCGAGGAGGAGGAAGGGCTCGGGGGCGGACCGTACGCCTCGATCGTCTTCCAGCACCGCTTCGGCTCGGCTTCGACCCACGTACGGCGGCTGCTCGCCGAGGGGGCCCTGGGCCGGCCGCTCGTGGCGCACTGCCAGACCACCTGGTACCGCGACACCGCCTACTACGCAGTGCCCTGGCGCGGGCGCTGGCAGACCGAGGGCGGCGGGCCCGCGATGGGGCACGGCATCCACCAGATGGATCTGCTCCTGGATCTGCTCGGGCCGTGGAGCGAGGTGCGGGGGATGGCCGGACGGCTCGTCCATGACGTCGAGACCGAGGACGTCTCCACGGCGCTCGTCCGGTTCGCGAACGGCGCGCTGGCGACCGTCGTCAACAGTGTGCTCAGCCCCGACGAGGTCAGCCGTATCCGCATCGACTGCGAGCGGGCCACCGTCGAACTCACCCATCTGTATGGGCACTCCAACGCCAACTGGACGATCACCCCGGCGCCGGACGTGCCGGAGGCGGAGGTGGCCGCCTGGCGTGACTTCGGGGCGGATGTGCCGAGTTCGCACCTCGCGCAGCTGCGCGAACTGGTCGCGAGCATGCGCGCCGGGGAACGGCCGCGCAGCAGCGGGGCGGACGGGCGGACCAGCCTGGAACTGATCACCGCGCTGTACAAGTCGGCCTTCACGGACACGACGGTCAAGGCCGGCGACATCGGCCCCGGCGACCCCTATTACGTCGCGCTGCACGGCGGTGCTCCCGGCTGGGCGCCCGCGATCGACGACGATGGCGACGAGGATGGCGATGTTCCCGGATCCGCCACCCAGTTCGTTACCGAATCCACCGAGGAGGCGTCCGCGTGACCACGTCCGAGGACCTGCGCATCGTGCACGCGCACGGCGACCGCATCACCGTGACCGAACCCGTCACCGGGGTCGAGCTGTTCAGCTACGTGTACGGGGCCGAGGCGGCCTGGGAGGCGCCGAAGCCGTATCTGCACCCGATCCGGACGCTCGCCGGAAACGTTGTCACCGACTACCGGCCCAACGACCACCGTTGGCACAAGGGCCTCCAGCTGACGGCCTCGCACCTGTCGGGGGCGAACCTCTGGGGCGGCAACTCGTACGTCCACGGTGAGGGCTATCTCGCGCTTCCCGAGCGCGTCGGTTCGATGGCCCACGTCGGCTTCGACGAGGTCGCCTCGGACGCGGGACGGGTCGTCATCGCGGAGCGGCTCACCTGGCACCCGTACAGCGGGGAGCTGTGGGCGGAGGAGTCGCGGCGGGTCGAGGTGCACGACGTCGATCCGGCGGCGGGTTCCTGGGCGCTGACCTGGACGAGCGCGATCACCAACCGGCGTGACGAGCCGCTGCTCTTCGGCAGCCCGACCACCGCCGGGCGCGAAGCGGCGGGCTACACCGGCCTGTTCTGGCGCGGACCGCGTGCCTTCCGGGACGGTCGTGTCCTCGGCCCCGACTCCGAGGGGCCGGGCCTGATGGGCGAGCAGGCGCCGTGGCTGGCGTACTCCGGAGAGTTCGACGGTGCCGACGGCCACGCCACGCTGGTCTTCGCACACGCGCCCGAGAACGATCACCTGGGGGCCGAGGGCGCGCATCCCGCCCACTGGTTCGTGCGCAACGAGCCGTTCGCCGCCGTCGCTCCCTCCTGGGCCTTCTACGACGAACTGGAGCTCGCGCCCGGCGACACGCTCACCCGCCGCTACCGGGTCGTCGTCGCCGACGGGGAGTGGGAGCGCGAGGGCGTCGCCAAGTACCTGGAGGAGCACCCGTGGTGAGCCCGGGGCCCGGGGGAGCGGCCTTCGCCGGTCTGCCGGGCGGCGTCGCCGTCTCGCATCTCTCCGTCTACGACTGGCCGGCTGTCGACGGTGTCTGCGGCGGAACTCCCCATATGCACCTGACCTGTTCGGAGGCGTACGTCGTCACGGGTGGGCGGGGCGCGGTGCAGACGCTCACGACGTCCGGGTACGAGGAGACGCCGCTCGCCCCCGGCACGGTCGCCTGGTTCACGCCGGGCACCATCCACCGGCTGGTCAACGAGGACGAACTGCGCATCACCGTCCTCATGCAGAACAGCGGGCTGCCGGAGGCGGGTGACGCCGTGCTCACGCTGCCGCCGCCGTACCTGACCGACCCGGAGACGTACGCCGCCGCGACCGTGATTCCGGCCGACGCGCCCGTGGCCGAACAGGAGCGGGTCGCCCGGGCCCGGCGCGACCTGGCGCTTGAGGGGTACCGGGCGTTGCGGGAGGCGGAGGGACCGGAGGCCCTGGCCGCCTTCCACGAGGCCGCGGCCGCTCTCGTACGGCCCCGGCTCGCCGACTGGCGCGAGCGCTGGCGGCGCGGTGCCGAGGCGGCGGCCGGCGCCACGGGCGAGCAGCTCGACCGTTTGGAACGGGGTGACACGTCCCACCTCGCGGAGGCCGCGGTACGGGCCGAACAGCCTTCGGCGCGTGGGAAGTTCGGGATGTGCGGGCGGCTGGACGTGTACCGGGGCACCTCCTGAGGGGGTGCCTGTACGGCTTCCTGAGGAATCAGTGTCAGTGCCCGCGCAGGTGGTGTCGCTTGCGCCAGGCAACCACGGCGCCCACCACGGCCGGTACGGCGATGAAGGCCATCGCGATCAGGAAGGCGGGGGAGGTGGGCGACGAGGCCCGGGCCCCGGCGACGACGTACGCGGCGGTGTTCGGGACGGACCCGAGAGCCGTCGCGAGCAGGAACGGCAGCCAGCCCATGCGGGAGACGGCGGCGCAGTAGTTGGCGGCCCAGAAGGGCACCCCGGGGAACAGCCTGGCCGCCATCATCGAGCGGAAGCCGTGCCGACTGAGCTGGCCGTCCGCCGCCTGGAGCCAGCGGGCGCGCAACAACGGGCGCAGCGCGTCCTGGCCCAGCACACGGCCCAGACCGAAGGCGGCGCCGGCGCCCAGGACCGTGCCCGCGAGCGCGGCGGCGAGACCCAGCTGGGAACCGAACAGCGCGCCCGCCGCGAGGTTCAGCAGCGGGCGTGGCACGAACGCCACGGTGCACAGCCCGTACGCGGCCCCGAAGACCACCGCCGCGACCGCTCCGCCGACCTGGGGAGGCCAGCCGTCGGCAAGCAGCCGCTGCGGTTCGAAGAGGAGGACGCACGTCGCCGCGGCGCCGAGCAGCAGCACCAGGAGCGACAGCCGAGACCACGGTGAGAGCAGTGCTCTCGTGTAGCGCGCGGCGAGGCCGCCGGCCGGGGCGACGACTATGACGGCGGGGGAGAGCGGGGAGAGCTCCGTGGCGATGGCCGGGGGAGTGGCCGTGGCGGTGCCCCCAGAGCGGGTGGTGGCATCGAGCATTCGGCGACACTAACCGACGAGTATGTGTGATCGCCGTATGGTTGGTCCCAACGGTGGAACAAGCGGGGGGACGACCGGCGCGCCGGGTGACACGTGCGCCCACACCCTGCGGAAACGGCATGTCGTGACATGCGCCACTGCGGCGGGGTTCTCGTGCGCCGAGGTCCCGTTCCGCCCCTGAGTCCCCGGTCCGCGGAAAACCATTCGACGTGCGGCGACGCGTCGGCGAGGATCGGCCTCATGTTCCGGTACGCCTTCCTCCTCGCAGCATCCGCAGTCGCGGATGCCCCGAAGGCTGCCGTCCCGATCATCGTGGCAGTCGTCGACGGCGCCCGAAGCTGACCCTTCCCGGATCGTCCGGCGGACCCCGCAGGGGGAGGGTCGGCGCACTTCCTCGGGGTCCCCGTCCCGGCCGCGTTCTCCGCGCCGGGGCCATCACTCAGTACCGCTGAAGAGGCTTCGAGGTACCGCCATGTCCAAGACGGCATACGTCCGCACGAAACCGCATCTCAACATCGGCACGATGGGTCACGTCGACCACGGCAAGACGACCCTGACCGCCGCCATCACCAAGGTGCTCGCCGAGCGCGGCTCCGGCACGTTCGTCCCGTTCGACCGGATCGACCGCGCCCCGGAGGAGGCCGCTCGGGGCATCACCATCAACATCGCGCACGTGGAGTACGAGACCGACACCCGGCACTACGCGCACGTGGACATGCCGGGCCACGCCGACTACGTCAAGAACATGGTCACCGGGGCCGCGCAGCTCGACGGGGCGATCCTCGTCGTCTCCGCGCTCGACGGCATCATGCCGCAGACCGCCGAACACGTCCTGCTGGCCCGGCAGGTGGGCGTCAACCACATCGTCGTCGCCCTCAACAAGGCCGACACGGGGGACGAGGAGCTGACGGACCTCGTGGAGCTGGAGGTCCGCGAACTGCTCACCGCGCACGGCTACGGCGGCGACGCGGTACCCGTCGTACGGGTTTCCGGCCTCAAGGCCCTTGAGGGGGACCCCCGTTGGACGGCGTCGATCGACGCGCTGCTCGACGCGGTGGACACGTATGTGCCCATGCCCGAGCGGTACGTGGACGCGCCGTTCCTGTTGCCGGTCGAGAACGTGCTCACCATCACCGGCCGCGGGACGGTGGTCACGGGCGCGGTCGAGCGCGGCACCGTCCGGGTGGGTGACCGGGTCGAGGTGCTGGGCGCGGACGTGGACACGGTCGTCACCGGCGTGGAGACCTTCGGCAAGCCCATGGAGGAGGCGCAGGCCGGGGACAACGTGGCGCTGCTGCTGCGCGGGGTGCCCCGGGACGCGGTCCGACGCGGGCACATCGTCGCGGCGCCCGGCAGCGTCGTACCGAGCCGGCGTTTCTCCGCGCAGGTGTATGTGCTGTCCACCCGTGAGGGCGGACGTACGACGCCGGTCGCGACGGGGTATCGGCCACAGTTCTACATCCGTACGGCGGATGTCGTGGGTGATGTGGACCTCGGTGAGGTGGCTGTCGCGCGGCCCGGGGAGACGGTCGACATGACCGTCGAACTGGGGCGTGAGGTGCCGTTGGAGGCGGGGCTCGGGTTCGCCATCCGTGAGGGCGGGCGGACCGTGGGGGCGGGGACCGTGACAGCCGTCGTGTGAGGGTGGCGGATGTGTGTGGGGGGCTGCGGGCCGGTTGTGGCTGGTCGCGCAGTTCCCCGCGCCCCTTCGCGGCGCCTCGCCACAGGCACAATGAAGAAGTGAACGAGGAGTCGATACCCGTTGCCCGTGCCGTCGATCACGGGTTCGCCAAGCTGATGCCCGACGTCGACCGTGAGCGCGCCTGGCTGCTCACCGTCGACGGGGCGCCTCAGTCGTACGTCGATCTGGATGAGCCGACGCATCTGGAGTTCGAGTACACGCGTCGGCTCGGTCATGTACTGGACACCCTTGCGGAGCCGGGGCGGGCGCTGGACGTGCTGCACCTCGGTGGGGGTGCGCTCACGCTGCCCCGGTACGTCGCCGGGACCCGGCCCGGGTCCCGGCAGGACGTCGTCGAGGCCGATCGCGGGCTGCTCGACCTGGTTGTCGAACACCTTCCGCTTCCCGACGACGCGGGCATCGCCCTGCACGTGGCCGACGCCCGTGCCTGGCTCGAAGCCGCACCGCAGGACTCCGCCGACGTGCTCGTCGCCGACGTGTTCGGCGGCTCGCGCGTTCCGGCGCATCTGACGTCCCTGACGTACGCGGAAGAGGCCGAGCGGGTGCTGCGTGGCGACGGCGTCTACCTCGCCAACCTGGCCGACGCCGCGCCCTTCGCCTTTCTGCGATCCCAACTCGCCACATTCTCAGCGGTGTTCGAGGAGCTGGCGCTGATCGCCGAACCGGGCGTCCTGCGCGGCCGGCGCTTCGGCAACGCGGTGCTCGTCGCCTCGCACCGCCCCCTGGACCCGGCTGCCCTGGCCCGGCGGGTCGCCTCCGACGCCTTCCCGGCCCGGCTCGAACACGGGCCCGCGCTGAGGGACTTCATCGGGGGCGCCGCACCTGTCCGGGACGAGGACGCGGTGCCGTCACCGGTGCCGCCACAGGGAGCGTTCGGCATCGGGTGAGGCTCGGCGGGCTCGGTGGTCGAGGGCGGTGGAACGGTCGTCAGCCGCCGGTGCTCTCCAACTCGCCCTTCACCGGCGTGTCCTGGGCGTCCCGGGTGACCTTCCTCGTGCGCCGGGTGAGGTTTCGTACGTCCCGTACGGACAGGGCTCCCGCGGTCACCACCACGATCAGGACCGCGCAGCCCCACAGGGCCGGCGTGCGGCCGAAGGTGTGTTCCGCCGGGCCCGCCAGTGCCGTGGCGAGCGGGAGCATCGCGACCGAGCCGAACCAGTCGTACGCGGACACGCGGGAGAGTTTGTCCTCGGGGATCTCCTGATGCAGCGCGGTCATCCAGCTCACGCCGAACACCTCCTGCGTCACGCCGGTCACGAACATCACCGCGCACAGCACGGCGATCGGCACCGGTACGGCCAGCGCGGCGGCCGGCAGGGCCAGCGGGAACACGCAGAGTGTGCCGGCGAGCAGCAGGCGGCGCGGTTTCCAGCGCATCATCAGCACGGCCCCGGCGACCGTGCCGGCCCCGAACATGGCCAGTGCCAGCCCCCATGGCCCGGCCCCGCCGAGACTGTCGCGGGCCACGAGCGGACCGTAGACCGACTGGGCGGCGGCGATGACCGCGTTGGCGACGGCGAACTGGACGACGATCACCCACAGCCACGACCGTCCGGCGAACTCCCGCCAGCCCTCCCGCAGATCGGCGAGCATCCCGCCGCCCGGCCCGCGCGCCGGGATGTGACTCACGTCGAGGAAGGAGCGCAGCGCCCCGGCGACCGCGAACGCCACCGCGTCCACCGCGAGGACCCAGCCGGGCCCGAGTACGGCGACCATCGCGCCGCCGACAGCCGCGCCGCCGAGTGCCGCGCTCTGCATCGCCATCCGGAACACCGCGAAGGCGCGGGCGGCCTGGTCGCCCTCGACCGAGGACAGCAGCATGCCCTCGGCCGCCGGGCCGAAGAACGCCTGCCCGGTGCCGCCGAGTGCCGTCAGGAGCATCATCTGCCACAGCTGGGGCTCCCCGGCCAGGACGAGCACCGCGAACGCCGCCTGCGAGAGGCAGTTGAGGGCGTTGGCGGCGACCATCACGTGATGCCGGGGGAGCCGGTCGGCGATCGCGCCGCCGATCAGCAGGAACAGGACCAGCGGCAGCGTCCGCGCCGCCGCCACGAGACCCACGTCACCGGCGTCGCCGCCCACCTCGAGGACGGCGAACGCGGCGGCGATCGTCGCCCCGTGGCTGCCGAGGTTCGTCACGACCGCCGAGGCGGTCAGCAGCCTGTAGTTGCGGCCGGCCCAGGAGGGGCGGCGCGGGCGCGGGGCGGGGGAGTCGGGGGAGGTCACCGGGCGACTATCGCGGCCCGCCGCCGACTTGCCAATCGATTTCCGACCCGACGCGACCGCTTTCAGCCGGTTACCGGCGCCCGCCGCGCCCCGCCCCGCAGGTTCCTCACGCCCCCGTCGGGTCCCCGTGCAGCCGTACCGTGCTCAGGATCTGCATGACCGTCTTCTCGGAGACCTCATCGGGGACACCCGTGGCACCGTAGAGGCTCCACGCCACGTAGTCGCCGACCGAGTTCTTGAAGCCGAAGGTGATGGCCTTGCCGTCGCTCGCGCACTTCCCCGTCTGCGGTGTGTTCTTCGAGTGGGCCCGGGCGAAGCTGCCCTTGATGCCGGATTTGGTCGTGTACGGCGTCGCCTTCTCGTCGAGGACGAGGCTCTTCTTGTCCGGCTGTGTGTAGCCGCCGTAGACCCACCAGGGGACCTGGTTCACAGCGACCTCGTCGGCGTTCTTCGCTCCGCTCGCGCCCTTGGTGCCCACGGCCGCGAGTGCGGTGTCCGACGTGCGCCCGTCCTTGTCGTCGTCCGACACGCACCACTTCGACTTGTAGTAGGCGGGCGCCGACATGGTGATGAGCGGTTTGGCGCCGGCCGTGGCGTTGTCGTCCTCGAAGCCGATCAGCGTGCCAGGCGTCTCCACCTCCCAGTCCGCCGGCACGTCGAAGGCGGTGCCCCACTTCGGATTCACGACCACCTTCCAGCCGGCGACGGTCGGCTTCTCGGCCTGGGAGTCCCGCGGGTTGTCGTCCGAGGCCGGCGCGGAGGCCGAGCCGCTCGGGTCCGCGGGCGTCGAGGCGGGCGTCGAGGCCGGCGCGGACTCGCTGGACTGCTTGTCCTTGTTGTCCGAGCCCGCCTCCTTGTCCTTGTCGCCGCCCAGGACGAGGAAACCGGTCACCCCGGCCGTGATCACGACAGCGGTGGCCGCGACGATCGCGGTGATCTTCGTACGGTTTCCGTCTCCGCCCCCGCCCGGCGGGGGCTGCGGCACGCCCGTCGGTGTCGGAGCGCCCCACCCCGGCTGCTGTTGCGGCGGCTGTGGATGGGGGTTTGGCTGCGGATACCCCGTCTGTTGGTATCCGGGCTGCTGGTACGGGTTCGGTTGCTGATAGCCCGGCTGCTGGTAGGGATTGTGCGGCGGGACCTGCGCGTGCTGCGGGTCCTGCGGGTTCTGCTCGCCCCCGGGCGGCTGCTGTTCTGGCCACATGGCCGGTAACGATACGGCGGTCGGCGGGCTGTATCCGGTCAGCATTGGCTACCGACGGGTAACATGTGGACATGAGTGCAGAGCGGATGTCGATCGGTGAACTTCTCACCGCCACGGTGCCGATGGTTCGCACGCTGAACCTCGAGTATCTGGAGACCACTCCGGAGAAGGCCGTGCTGGCTCTGCCGGACCAGGAGGAGTACCGCAACCATGTCGGCGGACCGCACGCCGGCGCCATGTTCACGCTCGGGGAGTCGGCCAGTGGAGCTGTCGTCCTGGCGGCCTTCGGTGAGCAGCTGTCCCGTGCCGTACCGCTGCCCGTCACCGCCGAGATCGCGTTCAAGAAGATCGCGCTCGGCCCCGTCAGGGCCATCGCGACCCTCGGTCGCCCGGTCGCCGAGGTCGTCGCCGAACTCGACGAGGGCAAGCGCCCCGAGTTCCCGGTGACCGTCGCCATCCAGCGCGAGGACGGTGCCGTCACCGGTGAGATGACCGTCATCTGGACCCTCCGTCCGAACGGCTGACGGCCTCCCCTCGGTGCTTCACCGGCTCTCGGGGCCCACCACGACCCGGCAGGTCCACGGACCTGCCGGGTCGTGGTCCTTCGGGCCGCCATCCGGCTGTGGCGGCCGGTGTCGGGGGTCAACTCCCTCAGGGTGTAGAGCGGTTGGGCCTGGATGCCCCGGCTGCGCGGCGACGCTCTCGACGCGCTGCGTCCCATACCGTCCCCAGGAGGCCGGAAGTTGAAGATTGTGTGTGCCATCCGGGTGCTCATGCACACAACTCGGCGGGCGACCGGGGTGCAATTTCGAATGCCGGTGCGGATACCGCCGGTAACACATCTGAATTCTCTTCGTTTTGAACTTTGGTCACTCGGACTGCTTGTTTATGGTGAGACGTGTGTGCGAGTGTGAGCCAACTCGCGCGGGGGCGGAGGTCAGACCCCCTTTTCCCGCTCGGGATTGTGTGCCGGTCGACCCGAAGTCCCACAGCTGACGAGTCGTAGGTACGCACCAATCACGCATCTCTTTCCCGTGGATGTGCAATTCGCTTGTGCCGTCCTGCGGCTTGGAAGGAATTGGGTCTGTGCAATCCCCTCACCCCCCGCGTCCGCCCTACCCCCCTCGTCCTGGGGCGAGCCCGGCTGAATCCGACATGAACCTCGCCGCCCAACTGCGCGGGCGAGTGGAGGGCGAGAGCGCGTACGCCGTCGCGATGCTACTGGCACGGCACTGGCAGTCCACCTACGACTATGCGGCCATCTGTCTGGCGGCCGAGGGAGACCTCGCCGGCATGGCGGCCACGTCGGCCTTTCACCGGGTGTTCGGGCGGCTGGAGCGCAGCGAGTCGAATCAGGCCCTGCGGCCCCAACTCCTCGTGGCGGTACGGGAGACGGTCCGGGAGTGGTCCGCCGAAGACGGTATTTCGGTGGTGCTCCCGGAACTCCGCAAACCCACCGGCGCGCGTGGTCTACGCGCGGCGAGGGCACGGACATCCGAAAAGCGGGTACTGGCCGAGCGGTCATTCCGTGCCCTGCCGAGAGCGGCTCAGTGTCTGCTCTGGCACACCGAGGTCGAGGCCGAGCCCATTTCCACAACGGCCGGTCTGTTGGGGGTGGACTCCACAAGCGCTTCGGCGGCACTTGAGCAGGCCCGCGAGCAATTCCGCTCCACCTGTGTACGTGCCCATCGCGAACTCGCGCCGACCAATGAATGCCGCTTCTACAACCGCCTCCTCGATGTCTCGATCCGACGCGGCGGTGCCCTGCTGCCCGATGTCGAGCAGCATCTGCTGACGTGCCCGCACTGCCGGCACGCCGCCGAGCAACTCGGTTATTTCGAGGGCGAACTCGGCACTCTCCTCGCCGAGGCGGTGCTCGGCTGGGGAGCCCGGCGCTATCTCGACTCCCGCCCGGGGCGCGGCGGCCAGGGTGCCTCTCCCCGCGGCCCGGCCGGCCGGGGCGGCGGACGCGCCGGTGGCCGCCATCGGCTCATGGCCCATCTCCCGCTGCCCGACGAGCGGTTCGTCCTCCCGGGAAGGCGGAGGCGTGCCGTGGCTGTCGGAGTCGGCGCCATGTCCTTCGCGCTGCTCGCGAGCGTGCTCGGCGCCCGCAACTGGACGGGCGAGAGCACCATGCCGACGGCCACCTGGGGCATGGCGAGCGGCTACTCGGCAGCCCCGGACACCGACTCCCCGAGCCCCGACGACCACGGGTCGGCCTCCCGGCCGCAGGCCGACGGCTCGCCGCCGGCCACCCCTGCCGCCTATCCCGGTGAGTCGGAACGCGGCAGGCTGCGCCACGTCGCCACGAACCTGTGCCTGGACATCCAGGGTGACCGGGTAGTGGCCGGCTCCGGGACGCGGCTGGCCGTGTGCTCGGCCGCCGAGACCCAGCAGTGGTCGTACGAGTACGACGGACTCCTGCGCAGCCTCGCCGACCCCAGCCTGTGCCTCGACTCCCACGCCGGTGACGGAAACGTGGTTCTCTCCGGCTGCGTCGGGTCCCACGCCGACGACGTTCGCTACGACATCACCTTCCAGGGCGAACTGCTGCCCCGCTGGCGCGAGGAACTGGCCGTCGCGCCCGTCTCGTTCCGCGCCGGCGCGGACGTGGTGGTCAAAACGAGGTCCGGGACGGCGGAGGAGATCTGGGCCTTCGCCTCCAAGTCGTCCGCGCCCGACGATTCCGCCGAGAAGGGCGTCCGGCAGGACGGCGACAAGGACGCGAAGAACGGCGAGTCCGGACCGCGGCAGAAGGAAAAGGGGAAGGGCGGTCCGGAAGGCAAGCAGCAGGGGCCCGAGCTCGATGCGGGAGACGGGACTCCGGGATCCGGCGGGTCGCCCGCGCCCTCACCCTCACCCGAGGCTTCCTCGGACCAGCAGTTCCAGACCCGGTACGTCACGGACGACAGCAACGAGCAGTCCGCGCCCGTTCCGGCGGCGGCCCTGCCGCCGCAGCCGCAGGGTGCGATGGAGCCGGTCGCCGGCTCGGTGGTCCAGGCGGTCGGCTCGATCAAGGGGGTTGTCAGTGTGCTGATGCCCAGATGACTGACACGAGTCATTGTCGGCCACCGTGCAGGAAGGAGCCCCAGTACCGGACCGTCTGCCGGGACAGGCGGGAACGCCCTCGGCGTGACCACCGCACAGGAACACCAGTGCGATCCGTGGGCTGCGCAGGAGTCCTCGGTGTCACCCTGACCCGGTAGGCTTTCGGCGTGCGCCCGGGGCCGGGCGCACGCCGGGGACGCAGACGTGCCGGGCGTACGGCGAGATCGGAAGGAAACCGGCGTTGCACGTGCAGGAATGGCTGGAGACGATCCCCGCGGTCAGCATCTACGCGCTGGTGGGACTGGTCATCGGGCTGGAGAGCCTGGGCATTCCGCTGCCGGGCGAGATCATTCTGGTCTCCGCCGCGCTGCTCGCCTCCCAGCACGGGGAGATCGACCCGTTCGTCCTCGGCGCGTGCGCGAGCGCCGGCGCGATCATCGGTGACTCGATCGGCTACGCCATCGGCCGCAAGGGCGGTCGGCCGCTGCTGGCCTGGCTCGGGGCCAAGTTCCCCAGGCACTTCGGGGAGGGACACATCGCCACCGCCGAGCGGTCCTTCGAGAAGTGGGGCATGTGGGCGGTCTTCTTCGGCCGCTTCGTCGCACTGCTGCGGATCTTCGCGGGGCCGTTGGCGGGTGTGCTGCACATGCCCTACTGGAAGTTCCTGATCGCCAACGTGTTCGGTGGGATCGTCTGGGCGGGCGGGACGACCGCCGTCATCTACTACGTCGGGGTCGTCGCCGAGTCGTGGTTGAAGCGGTTCTCGTGGCTCGGGCTGGTCCTGGCCGTGCTCATCGGTCTGACCTCGATGCTGGTGCTCAAGCGCAAGGCGAAGTCCGTTTCGCGGGAAGCGGAAGCGGAAGTGGAGACCGTGGGGGCTGCGGAGTGACGTAGGGCGCGGGTCCGCAGATCGACACGGCCCGCACCCCTGGGCAGGTGCCCTACTCGTGGATCTGACGGTGGGCCTGTGCCAGTTCCGCGTAGTGCGTGCCGTTGAGAGTCACACCCTGGCGCTCTTCCTCGGTCAGCTCCCGGCGTACCTTCGCCGGCACCCCCGCCACCAGTGAACCCGGCGGGACCTGCATGCCCTGCGGTACCAGTGCCTGTGCCGCCACCAGGGATCCCGCGCCGATCACCGCGCCGTTCAGTACCGTCGCGCCCATGCCGATCAGGCAGTCGTCCTCGACCGTCGCGCCGTGCACCACCGCGTTGTGGCCGACGGAGACGCGCTCGCCGATGGTCACGGGGAAGCCCGGATCGGCGTGCAGCGTGCAGTTGTCCTGGATGTTGCTCCGGGCGCCGACGGAGATCCGCTCGACGTCGCCGCGCAGCACCGCCCCGTACCAGACGCTCGCACCCGCCTGAAGGGTCACGTCCCCGATCACCGAGGACGTGGGCGCCACGAACACGTCCCCGTCCAGCTTCGGTTCCCTGCCGCCGATGCCGGTGACCAACGCCTTGTGCGTCATTTCGCCTCCTGGTCCTCAAGTACGTCAGACCGTACGCCACCCGCCGTGGGGCGAAGATCACAGGTGTGCGGCATGCTGGGCCCGCTCGGCCGTGAGTACGGTGTGCGGGTGCCCAAGCCCAAGAACACGTTCTCGTCATGGCGGCGTCGGCTGGCGCAGCGCGCGGTGCACGCGGGCTGGGCCTGGGTGCAGCGCACGGGCTCCGTCACCGCCGAGAACCCCGGGCGGCTGGCCTTCCGGGCGATGGGAACAGGTACCAGGCTCGCCTTCCCGCTGGGCACCGTCTTCGGTGAACCCTGGATCGAACTCGGCTCCCACTGCATCGTCGGCGAGCAGGTGACCCTGACGGCGGGCCTGATGCCGGACCTCGACCTCGGCCCTGACCCCATCCTGCGCATCGGCGACGGCGTCGTCCTCGGCCGCGGCAGCCATGTCATCGCCGACACGACGGTCACCATCGGCAGCGACTGCTACTTCGGCCCCTACGTGTACGTGACGTCCACCAACCACTCGTACGACGATCCGCACGAGCCCATCGGCAAGCAGTGGCCGCGCATGGAGCCGGTGGAGATCGGCCCGGGCTGCTGGATCGGCACCGGCGCGGTGATCCTGCCGGGAGCGCGGATCGGGCGGAACGTGGTGGTGGCTGCCGGTGCGGTGGTCCGCGGGACGGTGCCCGACCACTCGGTGGTGGCGGGGGCTCCGGCCAGGGTCGTACGCCGCTGGACGCCGGCCGGGGGCTGGCGGCCACCGCTGCGGACACCGGCCCCCACACCGATACCGGAGGGGACCACCCCGGACCAGCTGCGGGCGTTGGCGGAGCTGGACGAGGGGGCTGTGGCGCGGCTGGCGGAGCTGGGACGCGCCGCGGACCGGGCCGAGTCCTGATCCGGCGGTGAGCGGTGCCTGACGCTCCGCGGGTAGTGCGGTGTGGACTCCGCGGGTTCGGTGGGGGCTTGTCGCGCAGTTCCCCGCGCCCCTGAAGGGCGCCCCTTCGGGGCTGCCCGTTCAGCCTGTCGCCAACAGGAGCGTGCCCACGAGCGCCAGGCCCGCGCCGGCCGCCTGGACCGCGCGCAGGCGTTCGCTGAGGAATCCGCGTGCCGCCAGGGCGGTGACCACCGGGTAGAGCGAGGCGAGGACGGCGGCCACGGTGACCGGGCCGTGCTGGGCGGCGATCGAGTAGGTGCCGTTGGCGGCGACATCGGCGAGGCCGACGAAGCCGAGCGCGGGCAGCATGCGCCAGGGGAAGCCGCCCGCCGGAAGGGCGGCGCCGCCACGCCTGACCGAGACGTACAGCGCGGCGCCGCCGACAACCACGTTCGTCACGCGCTGCACGAAGAGGGCGAGGAACAGCCCCGTGAGCGTGGTCGACGCCTCCGCGATCAGGGCGAACACCGTGCCGAAGCCGAATGCCGCGAGCAGGCTGAGCAGGATCGCCTGCCGTTGTACGGGCGCGCCCCTGAGCTGCGGTCCGCCCGCGAGCACGACCCCCACCACGGCGACCGCGATCCCCGCGAACTGGAGCAGCCCGGGACGCTCGCCGAGGAAGAGCCCGACGCTGATGGGCACGGCGACGCCGAGGGAGCCGAGCGGGGAGACGACCCCCATCGGGCCGAGGGCGAGTGCCTTGTAGAAGGAGAGCAGGGCCACCGGTCCGGCGACGCCCGCGGCGACCGCGAACCAGAGCCTCGGACCTGCCTCGCTCCAGCCGCCGGTCAGGACCACGATCGTGCCGAGCACGACCGCCGCGATCGACTGCGAGACCACGACCACCGTCAACGCGGGCACACGCCGGGTCAGCAGGCCGCCGCCGAAGTCGGCCAGCCCCCAGAGCAGGCTGGTGACCAGGGCGAAGAATGCGGTCATGAGGACGCCTCGCAGTACAGTGGAGTGAACAGTTCGGTGCACCACACGGTAGTGCAAGAAATTGAACTTTGTCATTCAAAATCTTGCACTCAGGAGAGTGCGGCAGGATGAGGCACCGAAGACAAGGCCGAAGACAAGAGTGTCGGACGAGAACTTGGACGGAACGTTGTCGGACCTCGACCTGCTGACCCAGTCGTTGGCGCGCAGCGTGAAGCGCTGGCGCGCCGAGCGCGGTTTCACCCTGGAGGCGCTCGCCGCCCGTGCCGGGGTCAGCCGCGGGATGCTCATCCAGATCGAGCAGGCCCGCACCAACCCCAGCCTCGGCACGGTCGTGAAGATCGGTGACGCGCTCGGCGTCAGTATCACCACCCTGCTCGACCACGAACAGGGCCCGAAGGTCCGCGTCATCGCCGCCGACCAGGCCGTACGGCTGTGGCACACCGACGCCGGCAGCTACAACCGGCTCCTCGCGGGCACCGAGGCACCGGGACCGCTGGAGCTGTGGGACTGGCACCTCATGCCCGGCGACAGCAGCCCCTCCGACCCGCACCCCGCGGGCACGTTCGAGATCCTCCACGTCACGGCGGGCGAACTGACGCTCACGGTCGACGGAGTCGAACACCGTGTCCCGACGGGCGCGAGTGCCACCTTCGAGGCCAACGTCCCCCACACATACGGCAATGACGGCGCCGAACCGCTGGAGATGCTGATGTCGGTGTCGGTCCCGCCGGTGAGCTGAGACGCCCGGCCGGACCGGCGGCCCACGGCTGTCGGCGTGCCGTCATACGCGCCCCCATCGGAGACTTCGACACCGCCACCCCCGCCCCGGACTGCCTAGACGAACTCACTCGGCGCCCGCAAGGCGTCGTTCGCGTCGATGGACACGGCCGTCGGGGAGAGCGGCATGGAGTACGGAGGCATCACGCCGATCGGACTCCCCGACACCTGGCCCCTGTTGGTCGACCCGGCCGTCATCGACCTTCCCTGGGTGCTGGTCGGCAGCGGGCGCGGCGCGGCAAGCTGCTGGTGCCGGGGAAGGTGTTCGCCGAGCTTCCCGGTGCCGTGGTGGTGGCCGGGCTGGGCATCAACTGACCGCAGGCCGTGGGCTGGTGAGCCCGCGGCAGGTACAGGTCGTCGCGTATTCCGGGGTCAGTGGTCGGCGTCCTTGCCGATGTACACGTCGGCGAAAGCCGCTGCGGCCGCGGGGGAGCTGAGGATACGGCGGAGACGGGCCAGGGTCGTGCCGGAGCGGAACGGGTCGCCCGACGACGCCCCGTGATAGATGTCGGACAGCCACAGGGAGAACTCCTGGTACTGCCACACGCGCCGCAGACACGCCTTCGAGTAGTCGTTGAGCGCGTCGGGGTCGCCCTTCGTGAGGTAGTCGACGAGTCCGTCGCCGAGCAGGAAGGCGTCGTGGAGGGCGAGGTTCATTCCCTTGGCGGCGATGGGCGCGGTGAGATGGGCCGCGTCGCCGGCCAGGAACAGCCGCCCGAACTGCATGGGTTCCACCACGTAGTTGTGCATGTCGAGGACGCGCTTCTCGATCAGACGGCCCTCGTTGAGCGGTGGTGCGCCCAACGCGCCGAGCCGTTCGTGCAGTTCGGCCCAGACGCGTTCGTCCGGCCAGTTCTCCGGGTCGTCTCCGGGCGGGCATTCCAGGTAGTAGCGGGTGACCTCGGGGCCCCGGGCCATGTGCCCGGCGAAGCCGCGCGGATGGATGCCGAACATCACGCAGTCGTTGGACGGCGGCGCCTCGGCGAGAAGGGCCAGCCAGCCGACGCCGTAGTCGTGCCGCGCGACACGGGTGTGCGCCGCCGGAATCGCCGTACGGGTCACCCCGCGTGCCCCGTCGCATCCGGCGATGAACTCGCCCTGCACGTACTCCCGTTGGCCTGACTCCGCGGAGACGTAGGACACCGCCGGCCGGTCGGTGTCGAGGTCGTGGACGAGCACGTCCCGCACGCTGAAGCGGATGTCACCGCCGCGCACGTCCGCGTACTCGCGCACCAGGTCCGTCACCAACAGCGGCTGGGGATAGGCGAAGTGGCGGTGGCCCGACAGCTCGGCGTACTCGAAGCGATGACGTCGACCGCCGAACCGGAACTCGCACGTCGTGTGGGTACCGGCCCGCTCCAGCAACGTGTCGGCCAGGCCCCGCTGTTGGAGCGCGCGTACCGCCCACTCCTCGATGAAGCCGGCCCGGGGGTGCTGCTCGATGAACTCCCGGCTCTCCGTCTCCAGCACCACGCAGTCGATACCGGCGGCCCGCAGGATGTTCCCGACGGTGAGCCCGGCCGGTCCCGCGCCCACGATCACCACCGGAAACCGTTGTGCGGACGGGGAGTTGGGTGTGAGATCGGGGGGAGGTGAGGCGAAGGTCACCCGAACATTATGTCCGCCGCCCGCCACGGTCGGGCAACCGCACTTTTCGTTATCGACGGCCCCGGCACGCGTCTCCTCTCCGCAACTCCGAGAGCAACTCACCCCCCAGAGCCAAGGACCGGAGCTTTGAACACAGGTATCAGCCGTCGCGGCATGTTGAAGTTCACCGGCGCGACGGCGGGCGCCGTCACCGTCGGTACGACCCTCGCCGCCCCACAGGCCACCGCGGCCGGCGCCGGTCTCGTCCACCCGGGCATGCTGCACACCCGTACGGATCTGGACCGGATGGCGAAGAAGGTGAAGGCCGGTGCGGCGCCGTACACGGCGGGCTTCGCACGGCTGACCGCCAACCGCCATGCGCAGAGCGGCTGGACGGCCAACCCGCAGGCCACGGTCTACCGGGGTTCGGGATCTCCACAGAACTACGCGATTCTCTACAACGACATCCACGCGGCCTATCAGAACGCCCTGCGGTGGCATGTCACCGGTGAGAGCGCGTACGCGGACACCGCCGTCGCGATCCTCAACGCCTGGTCGGCGAAGCTGACCGCGGTGGCGGGCTCCGCCGACCGGTTCCTCGCGGCGGGCCTGTACGGCTACCAGTTCGCCAACGCGGCCGAACTCGTGCGCGACCACACCGACTTCGACCTCGCCCGCTTCCAGAAGATGATGCTGGACGTCTTCTGTCCGCTCAGTGAGGACTTCCTGGCCAACCACAACGGTGCCGTCATCACCAACTACTGGGCCAACTGGGACCTCACGGCCATCGCCTGCGTCCTGGCCATCGGCATCCTCTGTGACGACCGCGCCAGGATCGACCGGGCCGTCGAGTACTTCAAGCACGGCGCCGGCATGGGCTCCGTCAAGAACGCCATCCCGGTCGTGTACGACGACCAGGGGCTCGGCGAATGGGTCGAGGCGGGCCGCGACCAGGGGCACGCGCTGCTCGGCGTCGGCCTGATGGGCACCGTCTGCGAGATGGCCTGGAACCAGGGCATCGACCTGTACGGCTACGACGACAGCCGCTTCCTCAAGGGCGCCCAGTACGTGGCCAAGTGGAGCATGGGAGGCGAGGTGCCGTACACGGCGAACACCCGCAGGAAGGGTGCCGTGGGCGGCTGGTCGGGCAGCGAGAGCGCGACCGGTGCCGCCGGCGTGGACCCGGCGATGACCCGCCCGATCTGGGCCATGATCGCCAACCACTACACCAAGCGCCGGGGCCTGTCCGCCACCTATCTGACCCGGATCGCCGCCCGGGCGACCCCCGAGGGCGGCGGCGGTGACTACGGACCCAACAGCGGGGGATACGACCAACTCGGCTTCGGGACACTGGCGTTCACCCGGGACAAGGAGATCGCGCGCGTGAGTGCGAGCCCCGGCCCGAGCGCCGGTGGGGAGAGCGTGAGCGCCGGCGAAGCGGATGCGTCTCCGTCGGCCGGTCCGACTGCCCAGGGCGGCAAGGGCGAGGACCTCGCCGCGACCGGTACGACGGACGTCGTCGCCTGGACCGCCGCGACCGGTGTCACCGCTCTCGCGGGCGGACTCCTGCTGCTGCGGCGACGGGGTCGGGCGGGTGGCCCGGCACAGTGAGGCCGCCGAACCGGGTCGGTACGAGGGTCAGCCGAGGCGAGGCAGCTCGATGGCCGGGCAGCGGTCCATGACCATGTCGAGGCCGGCGGCGCGGGCGCGGTCGTAGGCGGCCTCGTCGATGACGCCGAGCTGGTACCAGACGGCCTTGGCACCGATGGTGGTGGCCTCGTCGGCGACCTGGCCGGCGAGGTCGCTGTTCACGAACACGTCGACGACGTCGACAGCGAAGGGGATGTCGGCCAGCGAGGCGTAACCCTGCTCGCCGTGGACCGTCTCGGCCTTCGGATGGACGGGGACGATCCGTTTGCCGTGGCGCTGGAGCACCTCGGCCACGCGGTACGCGGCCCGCTGCTGGTTCGACGACAGGCCCACGATCGCCCAGGTGTCGCCGAGCTCGGTCAGGATCTTGCGGATCGTCGCTGGGTCGCCGTACACGCCCGGCCTCCTTGGGATTCGTGCTGGGTGTTCGTACCGCCGCCGGCGTACGCGACAACAGTGGCCCGCCTGCGATGATTCCCCGCGTGCCCCGGGGTGGGTGTCCGGGGGCTCGGCCGATGCATGATGTGCGGTGTGGTTGCTGAAACGGGACGGCGGGAGAGCGTGGCGGGCGGAGCGGCGGGCGTGCGGTCGGCCGAGTACCGGGCCGGTGGTGACGGCCGGGAAGGGGCGAGCCGTACGGGCCGCCCGAGGGTGACCTCGCGGGCCGCTCTCGAACGCCTGGGCTTCGAGCTGTTCGCCCGGCAGGGCTTCGACGCGACCACGGTCGACGACATCGCGGCCGCCGCCGGCATCGGCCGGCGCACCTTCTTCCGCTACTTCGCGTCCAAGAACGACCTTGTGTGGGGCGACTTCGAGGACCAGTTGCTGAGGCTTGAGCACTTGCTGGCGGCGACCGATCCGGCTGCCCCGATGATGGACGCGCTGCGTGGCGCAGTGGTCGAGTTCAACCGGTTCGACCCGGCGGTGGTGCCCTGGCACCGGCAACGGATGACGCTGATCCTTCGGGTGCCGACGCTCCAGGCCGACTCGACCGTGCGCTACACGACGTGGCGGGCGCTCGTCACGGAGTTCGCCGCGCGGCGCATGGGCCTGTCGGTGTCCGACCTGATGCCGCGGCTGCTCGGGCACGCGGCCCTGGCCGCGTGCATCGCCGCGTACGAGCACTGGCTGACGGACGAGGAGGCGAGTCTCGGCGCGCTTCTGGATCAGGCCGTACGGCAGCTCGCCGTTGGGTTCGACGGGGTCACGATGCGCGGTCTGTGAGGAGCGCTCCGCGGGAGGAGCGGCGAGGGGGCGTGGGTTCGCTGCGGCGCCGTCGTGGCTGGTCGCGCAGTTCCCCGCGCCCCTTGGGGGGCGCTGTGCCGCACCGGGGTATTGCCCACCGGCCCGCTGACGGACAACCGCCTAACGCGCGGAGCGCATCGCGTCTGCGATCAGCTCGCCTATGAGGACGGCGGTCGCCGCCGGGCCGCGCAGTGGGGCCGAGGGGAGGATCGATGTGTCCGCGACTCGGAGGCCGTGTACGCCGTGCACCCTCCCGTACGGGTCGACGGCGGGGCCCATGGGGACCGTCGCGCACATGTGGTGGGAGGTGCCGAGGTGGGCGTGGATCCAGGCGTCGAGCGACCGGTCGTCGTCCAGTACCTCGGGGCCGGGTTCGACGGGACCGGCGGACACCTTGTCGAAGGCGGGAGCGGCGAGCAGCGCGGCGGTCGTGCGGACCGCTTCGCGCATCCGGCGTCTGTCCTCGGGGGTCCGCAGGTAGTGGTAGTCGAGGCCCGGGGTTACGGCGGGGTCGGCGGACCGGGTGCGAATACGGCCCCCGAGGCCCGGTGACTGCACGGACACGAGAAACGCGAGGGGTGCGCCGGGAGCTGCCACCGTCCCGCCGGCCAGAGCGGACAGGGGGAGGAGCGACTGGAGGATCTCCAGGTCGCCGCCCGGGTGACGACCGTCCGACGACGGCAGATGCAGGACTCCGCCGAGCCAGGAGCCGGCCGGTTCGGGAAGGGGCGAGCGGGGCGTCCACTCCAGGACGACCTGGGGATGGTCGCCGAACCGGACACCGACGGACGGGGCGTCCCGGACCACCGGGATACCCAGGCGGTCCAGGTCGCGGCGCGGTCCGACGCCCGAGAGGTGCAGCAGCTGCGGGGAACGCAACGCCCCGGCACACAGGACGACTTCGCCGCATTCCACGATTTCGCGGCGCCCGTCGCGTTCCACGACCACACCGGTGGCGCGGCCGTGCTCGACGACGATCCGATGGACCGTACTGCCGCCCCGGACCGTCAGGTTGGGCCGGTGGAGCGCGGGGAGCAGGTAGCTGACGCCGGTGTTGAGGCGCAGTCCGTCGACCGCGTTGCACGGGACCGGTCCGAACCCCGGTTCCTGCTGGGCGTTCTTGTCCGGCTCCGACGGAAAACCCAGGTGGTGGGCCGCGTCCCGGAAGGCCGTGGCGGCGGGGTGCCGCAGGTCCGTGCGCCGCACCCGCACCGGGCCGGCCGCCCCGTGCGACGCGTCGGCGCCGTGGTCGAGATCGGCCTCCAGGGCCCGCAGGAAGGGCAGCACACCCTCGTACGACCAGGCGGCACCGCCCGCCGCCGACCACCGGTCGAAGTCCTCGCGCCGGGCCCGCACGAAGTACCCGCCGTTCACGGTGGTCGAGCCGCCCAGGAAGCGACCCCGGACGACCGTGTACGGCCGCCGCGGCGTGAGGTGCGCCGGGTACGGCTGCACCGCGGGGTTCCCGGGCCGCGCTCCGGGCACGAGTCGCGCGTCCAGCAACTCGGGCGGAAACGCCGAGAGTTGGCGGGGTACTGGGCCGGACTCCAGTACCAGCACGGTGCGATCGACGTCCTCGGTCAGTCGGGCCGCGAGCGGCGCACCGCTGCCGCCGGTCCCTATGACGATGACGTCGGGCGTCATATCTGCCTGCCTCATGGAGAGTTGGCCTTCTTCTGGGTCCCTCGCAGTTCTCGTGGCGCCTGCCCCCTTCACTTTCGGCACCCGGTGCCATTATTCTCCGGAAGTCCGATGGGAGCGATGTACAGGGAGAGTCGCATGACCGAGATCCACGTCGCCCAGCCCGTCCCGGCCACCGGGATCCAGGCCGGGCAGTCCCCTGCCGAAGAGTCGCTGGAGTCGCTGATCGAGGCCGACGACCTTGTCGAGGAGGTCTCCATCGACGGCATGTGCGGCGTCTACTAGGCCGCCCGGTGGACCTCGACAGGGCCTGGGACCTGCACCCTCAGGTCTCCGTGCGCCCGGAACCCTTCGGTGCGCTGCTCTACCACTTCGGCACCCGCAAACTCTCGTTCCTCAAGGACCGTCGCCTGCTGGCCGTCGTCCAGTGCCTCGCACAGGCGCCCACGGCCCGCGCCGCCTGCCTCGCTGCGGGCCTCGGGGAGGACGAACTCCCGCGCTACAGACGGGCGTTGGCCGTCCTTGTCCAGTCGTCGATGGTCGTCGGAAGGACACCATGACCGCTCCCGCCGCTGCCACACCACGGCTGGTCGACCTGTTCGAGCACGGGCTCGACGCGCCGATCTGCCTCACCTGGGAGCTGACCTACGCCTGCAACCTGGCCTGCGCCCACTGTCTGTCCAGCTCCGGCAGGCGCGACCCCCGCGAGCTGAGCACAGAGGAGGCCAAGGCCGTCATCGACGAGCTGGAGGCCATGCAGGTCTTCTACGTCAACATCGGCGGCGGCGAGCCGACCGTCCGCGCCGACTTCTGGGAACTCCTGGACTACGCAACGGCACACCACGTGGGCGTCAAGTTCTCCACCAACGGCGTCCGCATCACCCCCGAGGCCGCCACCCGCCTGGCCCGCAACGACTACGTCGACGTCCAGATCTCCCTCGACGGCGCGACCGCCGACGTCAACGACGCGGTGCGCGGGGCCGGTTCGTACGCCACGGCGTTGCGGGCGCTGGAGAACCTGGCCGCCGCAGGAATGCGGAACTTCAAGATCTCCGTGGTCTGCACCCGGCACAACATCCCGCAGCTGGACGCCTTCAAGGCGCTCGCCGACCGCTTCGGCGCCCAACTGCGCCTGACCCGGCTGCGGCCCTCCGGACGCGGTGCCGACGTCTGGGACGACCTGCACCCCACCGCCGGGCAGCAACGCGAGCTGTACGACTGGCTGTTGGCGCACGGCGACAACGTGCTGACCGGGGACTCCTTCTTCCATCTCTCCGCGTACGGCGAGGCGTTGCCCGGTCTCAACCTGTGCGGTGCCGGACGCGTGGTCTGTCTGATCGACCCGGTCGGTGACGTCTACGCCTGCCCGTTCGCCATCCACGACGAGTTCCTCGCGGGCAACGTCCGTGAGCCGGGCGGCTTTTCGGGGGTGTGGCGCGACTCGGAGCTGTTCCGGCGGCTGCGGACCCCGCAGCACGGCGGAGCCTGTGCCTCCTGCGCCTTCTACGACACGTGCAAGGGCGGCTGCATGGCCGCGAAGTTCTTCACCGGGCTGCCGCTGGACGGCCCCGACCCGGAGTGCGTACAGGGGTACGGCGAGGAACTGCTGGCCCATCGGGACGCGACGGTGGTGCCGAAGCCGTCCGGTGACCACTCCCGCAGGACGGTGGACCTCGTCCTCACCCGCCGCCCACCCGGCAGGCCGCCGGTGAGCGACTGCGACGAACATCCGCTGGCCGGGATGGATTTGACGCCCACCGGAAAGGACGCCACACATGCCTAGGAACCCCTGGTTCGAGACGGTTGCCGAGGCGCAGCGCCGGGCGAAGCGGCGGCTGCCGAGCTCGGTCTACGGCGCTCTGGTTGCGGGCTCCGAGCGCGGGCGCACCATCGACGACAACATCACTGCCTTCGCCGAACTGGGCTTCGCCCCGCGCGTCGTGGGACATCACGCGCAGCGCGACCTGTCGACGACGGTAATGGGCGTGCACACCTCGCTGCCGGTGCTCATCTCGCCGACGGGGGTGCAGGCGGTCCACCCGGACGGCGAGGTCGCCGTCGCCCGGGCCGCTGCCGACCGGGGCGTCGTCATGGGCCTCAGTTCGTTCGCGAGCAAGCCGGTGGAGGAGGTGTCCGACGCCCAGCCGGACTTCTTCTACCAGCTCTACTGGAGCGGCACGCGCGACACCATGGTCCAGCGGATGGACCGGGCCAGGGCGGCCGGCGCCAAGGCCCTCATAGTCACCCTGGACTGGTCGTTCTCCCACGGCCGCGACTGGGGGAGCCCTTCCATACCGGAGAAGCTCGATCTCCGGACCGCGCTGCGGTTCGCCCCCGATGTGCTGCCCCGGCCCAAGTGGCTCTGGCAGTACGCCCGGTCCGGCCGACTCCCCGACCTCACCGTGCCCAACCTGCGGGCCCCCGGCGGCCGGTCGCCCACCTTCTTCGGCGCCTACGGCGAGTGGATGCAGACCGCGCCGCCGACCTGGGACGACGTCAAGTGGCTGCGCGCCGAGTGGGGCGGACCCTTCCTCCTCAAGGGGGTGACCCGGGTCGACGACGCCAGACGGGCGGTCGACGCGGGGGTGTCGGCGCTGTCCGTGTCCAACCACGGCGGGAACAACCTGGACACCACCCCGGCCACGATCCGCGTGCTCCCGTCCGTCGTGGAGGCGGTCGGCGACCAGGTCGAGGTCCTTCTGGACGGCGGCATCCGGCGCGGCAGCGATGTCGCGAAGGCACTCGCCCTCGGCGCCCGAGCCGTCCTGATCGGCCGCGCCTACCTGTGGGGCCTGGCCGCCAACGGGCAGGCCGGCGTGGCGAACGTGCTGGACATCCTGCGCGGCGGCCTCGACTCGGCGGTACTGGGCCTCGGTCACTCCTCGGTCCACGAGCTGTCGCCCGAGGACCTGGTGATACCGCCGGGCTTCCCACTGACCCTGGGCGGCGCCGACCTCCCGGGTCCCGCCCCGGTCGCCTGACCATGGCGCCGCACGTCCTGGCCGACGCCGTCTGGCCGGCCGTACCGTCCGGTGTGCTGGTCCTCGTCCCGGTCGGGTCCACCGAGCAGCACGGCCCGCATCTGCCGCTCGACACCGACACCGTCGTCGCCCGTGCCGTCGTACAGCGCACGGCGGACGCCCTGCCCGCGTCGTGGGTGGCACCGCCGGTCGCCTACGGCGCCAGCGGCGAACACGCGCACTTCCCGGGGACCGTCTCGATCGGGCACGAGGCGCTGAGCACGGTGGTCGTGGAACTGACACGCTCCCTCTCCCTGTGGGCGGGCCGCATCGTGTTCGTCAACGGCCACGGAGGCAACACCGCCACCCTCGACACCGCCCTCCGCCTGCTGCGCGCCGAGGGCCACGACATCGCCTGGACCGCCTGCGGGACACCCGGCGGTGACGCGCACGCCGGTCGTACGGAGACCTCCCTGATGCTGCACCTGGACCCGGCGCGCGTACGGCTCGGCGCCGCCGTCGCGGGCGACACACGCCCCCTGCCCGACCTCCTGCCGGATCTCGCTGCCCACGGTGTCCGCGCCGTCTCGCCCTCCGGTGTGCTCGGCGATCCTGCCGGGGCCTCGGCCGAGGAGGGCAGCCGGACGATGGAGGCGATGGTGTCGGCCACGGTCCGCCGGATCGGCGCGTGGACGGTCGACTACCGGGGCCGCCTCGCCGATCCGGCCCGCCGTACCGGGTCCGTACGCCGATGACGCTTCCCGCCGACGTCGGTGTCGTCGTCGCGTTCGACCGGCACACCCGCGTCGTCGACGGCGGGCGCGCCCTCGTCGGCGGATTCCCGACCCGCCTGCTACGACTGACACCGCGGGCCCGCAAACTCGTCGTCGGTCGGACAATTCCCGTACGGGACGCGGCGAGCGCGCTCCTCGCGGACCGGCTGATCGACTGCGGCCTGGCCCAACCCGTCGTCGACTCGCTGCCCATGCCGCGCGACCCCCGGTACACGGTCGTGATCCCGGTCCGCGACCGTCCGCGCCAACTGGACCGGCTCCTGCGCAGCATCGGCACGGGCCCGCCCGTGATCGTGGTCGACGACGCCTCGCGGCACCCGACCCCCGTGGCGGCCGTCGCCGCCCGGTACGGCGCCCGCCTGGTCGCCCTGGACACGAACACCGGCCCCGCCGGTGCGCGCAACGCCGGGCTCCGCCACGTGACCACGCCCTACGTCGTCCTCGCCGACTCCGACATCGTGCTGAACCCCGACACGGTGCCGACCCTGCTCCGGCACTTCGCCGATCCCCGGGTCGCCATGGCCGTACCCCGCATCACCGGTCTGGGCGGCGGCGCCACCACCTGGATCGAGCGGTACGAGAACACCCGGTCCTCCCTCGACCTCGGCGCCCACCCGGCCGCGGTGCGCCCCGGCACGCCCGTCTCCTGGGCGCCGACGGCCTGCGCGGTGGCACGGGTGGACGCGCTGCGGGACGGGCGCGGGTTCGATGAGGCGATGCGGGTGGGGGAGGACGTCGACCTGTGCTGGCGACTGCTCCGGGCGGGGCTGCGGGTGCGCTACGAGCCCGCCGTCCGCGCCTCCCACGAGCACCGGGTGCGGGTGGGCGACTGGTTCCTGCGCAAGGCCGTGTACGGGACCGGGGCGCATCCGCTCGCCCTGCGGCACCCCGAGAACATCGCGCCGGCCGTGTTCGCCCCCTGGAGCGCGGTGTTCGCCGCCGCGCTGCTCGCCCAACGGCGCTGGTCGGCGCCGGTCGCGGGGACCGTTCTCGGCGTCGTCGTCCTGCGTATCGGCCGCAAGTTCGAGGGCACCCGGCATCCGTACCGGCTGGCCGTGCCGCTCGCGGGCAACGGGGCCCTCGCCACCCTGGCGCAGACCTCCGCGCTGCTCACCCGGCACTGGTGGCCGCTCACCGCCGTCGGCTGCCTGATGTCCCGGCGGATGCGGCGGGCCGCAGCGGTCGCCGCTCTGGCCGACATCGCACTCGAGTACCGGCGCGGCGACGACTCACTGGACCCGCTCCGCTACGGCGTCGCCCGCCGACTGGACGACCTCGCCTACGGCGCCGGCGTGTGGTTCTCCGCCCTCAAAGGCCGCTCCACCGCCGCGTTGCGGCCCCGCGTCACCCGCTGAGGCGCGCCTGTCCCGGTCAGCGGAAAGCGTTCAGCGGGCCTCGGGGGGCGTCACGACACTGAGGACATCCTGCCGCCGGGGACGTGCGGCGTACGCGATGGATCAGTTGCCAGGAGGTGTGCGGCGTGACGCATGAAGTGGTCGGTCGTGTCGAGGAGCTGGGTTCCGAACTGGCCGCACTCGCCGACGAGAACGAGTCACTCGGCAGACTGAGCGACCGGACCGTCGAACTGCTCAAGTCCGCAGGGGTCATCCGGCTTCTGCAGCCCAAGGAGTTCGGCGGATTCGGTGCTCACCCCCGGGACTTCGCGGAAGCGGTGATGGCGGTCGCCCGGCACGACGGAGCCGCGGGCTGGGTGGCCGGAGTCGTCGGGGTGCACCCCTGGGAGCTGGCCCAGATGGATCCCCGGCTCGCACACGAGGTGTGGGACGACGACCCGGACACCTGGATCGCCTCGCCCTACATGCCCAACGGCATCGCCGAACCGGTGGACGGCGGCTATGTCCTCAGCGGACGCTGGCCGTTCTCCTCCGGCAGCGACCACTGTCAGTGGGACTTCCTCGGCGCACTGCTCGGCGACGGCAAGGGGCGGCCCGCCGGGCCCATCACCGTCCTGCACGTCGTGCTGCCCCGCTCGGACTACGAGATCATCGACGGCACCTGGGACGTGGTCGGGCTGTCGGGCACCGGCAGCAAGGACGTCGTCGTCGACAAGGCGTTCATCCCCGAGCACCGAGCCATCCGCCAGGAGGCCGTCCAGGAGGGCGCCGCCGCGGAGGCCGTCGGGCTCACCGACACCCTCTACAAGCTGCCCTTCAGCTCGATGTTCCCGCTCGGCATCACCGCTGCGGTCATCGGCATCTGCGAGGGCGCGCTCGCCGTGCACCTGGCCCAGCAGCGCGACCGGGTCGCCGTGACCGGCGTCCAGGTGCGTGACGACCCCTACGTCCTCTACGCCGCCGGGGAGGCCGCTGCGGAGATCGCCGCCTCCCGGGTCCAACTCATCGACGGCATCAGCCGGTTGTACGACCAGGTCGAGGCCGGCAAGCCCATCGGCATCGAGGACCGGGCCGACGTACGGCGCAACCAGGTCCGTTGCGCCTGGCGGGCCGTCTCCGCGCTGGACGAGATCTTCGCCAGGTCCGGCGGGAACGCGATCCGGCGGGGCAATCCGATGCAGCGGTTCTGGCGGGACGCGCACGTCGGACTCCAGCACATGATCCATGTTCCCGGGGCGGCTTATCACGCGAACGCCCTGGCCCAGATGGGACTTGAGCTGCCCGAGCCGATGCGCATTCTGATCTGAGGAGACCGGATGAGCGACAGTTCCGGTCGTCCGGCGGATTCGATCGACGGGCGCCGATTCCGCGACGTCCTGGGAAACTTCCCCACGAGCGTGGTCGCGATCACCACCACGGACGCCGAACGGCGGCCGCACGGAATGGTGGTCGGGACCTTTACCTCCGTTTCCCTGGACCCGCCCCTGGTGTCCTTTCTCGTCGACCGTTCCTCCACGACCCTGCGGACGATCCGAACCGCCGGCCGTTTCTGCGCCAATTCGCTCGCGGGCAACCAGGAACGACTGTCCCGGCAGCTGGCGGGCCGGGCCTCGCAACGGTTCGAGGGCACCAACTGGAACGCGTCCGCGCTGGGCAGTCCCGTGCTCGACGGAGTGGTCGCCTGGGTCGACTGCACGGTCGAGCAGTTCGTCGAGATCGGCGATCACTGGCTGGTCGTGGGACGGGTCCGCGATCTCCGCGTCGAATCACCGAAAACCCCGTTGCTGTTCTTCCGGGGCGGATACGGCGACTACCTGTCGAGCGCGACGCTCGTGCTGGACAGGCTTGTCGGTTGGTAGCGGTTGATAGCAGTTGGTCAACGAGCTCAAAGGGGAGCCGTAAATGAAGAAAGACCTCCACATAAGACTGCAGAGAATCTCGGCGTGGTGCGGCGTCGTCCTCTTCGTGGGATTCCTCGTCGCGTTCGCCGTGGGCCACCTCACTCCGCCGATGAGCCCGACGGAGAGTCCCGAGGACGTCGTCGCCTTCCTCAAGGACCACCGCACGGGGATCCTCACCTGTGTCGCGCTGATGGTTCTGCTCGTACCGTTCGAGTACCCGTACGTCATCGTGACGAGCATGCAGTTGCGCCGGGTCGAGGGCGGCTGGGGGCTGCTCTCCATGACCCAGCTCACCACCGGCGTGGTCGCTCCGCTCGGGTTCTTCTTCCCGCTCGCGATCCTCGCCGCCGCGGCCTACCGTCCGGAGGCGCACTCCGTCGATGTCCTGACCGCGATGGTCGACATCTTCTGGCTGATGTTCGTGGGCAACGCCTGCATCTTCGTCCTCCAGGTCTGGTCGATCGGATACGCCGCGTTCATCGACCACACCCGGGCCAAGCCGCTCTTCCCGCGCTGGTACGGCTGGCTCAGCATCGTGCTGGGAGTGACGCTCGTCCCGGGTGCCTTCGTCTTCCTCAACCAGGACGGGCCGCTCGCCTGGAACGGACTCCTCGCGAACATCATCCCCTCGGTCGCGTACGCCGTGTGGAAGATCGCCACGCCGTACGTGCTGCTGAAGGCGATCACGAACGAGGAGAAGGAACTCGCCGGGAAACCGGACAACGAACCGGTGACCGTGTAGGACAGCCGGAACGGCTGGGGCCCCGCGACGTCGGTCGCGGGGCCCCAGCCGTTCCAGGCGTCAGACCGACAGCGCGAATCCGCCCGTCACCCGCAGCGTCTCGCCGGTGACGAAGGACGCCTTCGACGAGACCAGATACAGCAGCGCCTCGACGATGTCCTGCTCCCGGCCCTCCTGCCGCAGGATCTGCTCTCCCAGGACGCGTTCGGCTTCGGCGGCGGACAGTTGGGCCCGTACGGCGTCGGTGAAGATGAGGCCCGGCGCGATCGCGTTGACCCGGATGCCGTCGGCGGCGAACTCGCGCGCGAACGACACCGTCAGGCCGCGTACGGCCAGCTTGGACACGCCGTAGATGCTGCGGTTCGCGTAGGCGGCCGACGACGAGATGTTGACGATGGAGGCGCCGGGCCGGCCCCGCATGGCCGGCTGGGCCGCGAGCGTACAGATGACGGTGCCCATGACGTTGACGTCGAGGACCCGCCGTACCTTGGCCAGCCCCAGTTCGGTGAACGGCCTGTTGTAGGCGGCGTGCAGGCCCGCGTTGTTCACCAGGATGTCCAGTCCGCCGTGGCGGTCGGCGATAGCGCTCACGACCGTGCCGACCTCGTCCTCGTCGGCGACGTCACAGGTGACCCCGGTCGCGCCCAGGCCCTTCGCGGTGAGTTCGGCGGCGGCCTCGGCCGCCGCGTCGCCGTCGATGTCGGCGAGCACGACATGCGCGCCGAGGGCGGACAGGGCCTCCCCGAAGGCCTTGCCGAAGCCTCGGCCACCGCCGGTGACGAGGGCCACCCTGCCCTCGTACTCGCTGTTCTGGTCCGCCTTGTCCTGCGGGTTGCCGTCCGGCATCAGAATCTCACCTCGGTCCGAATCGCTGGCCGGCGTCCAGACGGAGGCACTGGCCGTTGAGCATGGGGTTGTCGACGATCGCGAGGGCGAGCTTCGCGTACTCGTCCGGACGGCCCAGGCGCCGGGGGAACGCGGCGTCCTTGACCAGTGCCGCCCGTATCTCGGTAGGGATCTTCTCGGTGGCGCCCGTCTCGAAGAGGCTGGGCGCGATGGCGACGACGCGGATGCCGAGGGAGCCGAGATCGCGGGCCATGGTGAGGCTCATGCCGGCGATCGCCGCCTTGGCGGCGGAGTAGGCGACCTGGCCGATCTGGCCCTCGAAGGCGGCGATCGAGGACGTGTTGACGATGACGCCCCGTTCGCCGTCCGGCTCCTCGGGCTCGTTGCGGCTCATGTGCGCGGCGGCGAGGCGGCTGATGTTGAAGGTGGCCACGGCGTTCAGGTCGAGCACCCGACGGAAGGTGTCCAGGTCGTGCGGCCCGTCCTTGCCGAGCGTGCGCCGTACGCTGCCGCCGCCCGCGGTGGTGACCGACACGTGCAGCCCGCCCAGGGCGTCCACGGCGGCGCTCAGCGCGCTCTCCGTCGCCTCGGAGTCGGTCACGTCCACGGGGTGGAAGCTCCCGCCGAAAGCGGCGGCGACCTCGGCGCCCGCCGACGCCGGACGGTCGAGTACGGCGACCTCGGCGCCGCGGGCCGCGAGCAGCTCGGCGGTGGCCCGGCCCATGCCGGATGCGCCGCCGAACACCACGGCCTTCTTGCCCTTGATCTCCATCGGGAACCTTTCGGGTCTTTGCGCTCGGGAGGATGCGCTCAGGAGGACGCGGTCGAGGTTGCGGGAGAGGGCCGCAGCAGGGTGCACAGACGGTCGCGGTGGACGGCCGCGTCGCCGTACAGGACGCTGTCGGCCCTGGCGCGGCGCAGACAGAGGTGCAGGTCGTGCTCCCAGGTGAAGCCGATGCCGCCGTGCAGCTGGAGCGCCCGCGCCGCGACCTCGCCGGAGCCCGCCGAGACGTACGAGGCGGCGGCACAGGCGGCGCGGGCCGCGTCGTCGGTGCCCGCGTCGGCGGCCATCGCCGCGTAGTGGGTGGCCGCACCGGCGCCGTGCACGAGGAGTGCCATGTCGGCGGCGGAGTGCTTGACGGCCTGGAAGGTGCCGATCGGCTGTCCGAACTGCACCCGGGTCGTGGTGTGTTCGACCGTGAGCTCCAGCAGGCGACGCATCACCCCGAGCGAGTCGGCGCACCGCAGCACCGACGCCTCGTCGAGGAGCCGCTGGACGTCCTCGGGGCCGCCGGTGAGGCGCCGGTCGTGCGGGACGCGTACGCCCTCGAAGCGGACCTCGTGGAACGCGCGGGTCGGATCGAGGGTGCGTTGACGCCGGACGGTGACGCCCGGGGCGTCGCGGTCGACGAGGAACGAGGCCGGGACACCTTCGTGCAGTGCCGTGACGAGCAGCCAGCGGGCACCTTCGGCGTCCTGCACCGCCGTCTTCACGCCGTCGAGGACGTACGTGTCCTCGACCGTGCGCGCGGTGGCGCGGACGCCGCCGAGGGACCAGGGGACCCGAGGTTCGGCGAACGCCCAGGTGGCCCAGGACGATCCGGCGGCCAGGGTCGGCAGCACCTCGGACCGGAGGGCGGGTGCGCCGCCGACGGCGAGTGCCCGGCCCACGACGGCAGTGGGCACGAATGGACCCCGCCCGAGGGCGCGCCCCAACTCCTCCGCGACAAGGGCGAGTTCCACCAGCCCCTGGCCGCTGCCGTCGTACTCCTCGGGTACGCCGAGCCCGGGCCAGCCGAGGTCGGCGGTGAGCCGCCACACCTCGGGGTCGACGTCCTCGTCGCGGTCCAGCCACGCCCGTACGTGCTCGATCGGGGCCCGGTCCGCCAACAGGTCGCGCGAGGCTTCGCGCAACATGGCCTGCTCCTCGCTGAGCTCGAAGTTCACCGGAACAAGGTATCCTCTTTTATGGATCGGGTCGAGATGTCTGGCTGGTAATCGGCTACTGACCGTTGAGTTTCAAGGGGATTCATGAAGGGCCTGTCGATCTCTCCTTGAGTTAAGTACTCTTAATTGCATGGTTGATGCCGTGCTTCTCTCCGCATGCCGTACCGCGATCGGAACCGCCCGAAGGGGAACCCTGCGGGACACCAGCGCCTTCGAACTCGCCACCCTCGTCGTACGCGAGGCCGCCCACCGCAGTGGACTGCCGCTGGAGACGATCGACGACGTCGTCCTCGGTGAGTCACTCGCCGGAGGCGGGGACATCGCCCGGTACGCGGCGATCCGGGCCGGGCTGACCCACGTACCCGGTCTGGCGCACAACCGGCACTGCGCCTCCGGTCTGGCGAGCGTGGCGACAGCCGCCGGGAGCGTACGGGCCGGAATGGACCGTGCGGTCGTCGCGGGCGGCACGCACTCGTCGTCCACGGCGCCGGTGTCCCGGTGGCGGATCCCGGGCACCGACGAATGGCAGGACCCCTGGATGGCGCCGACCCACGTTCCGACGCGGGAGGCCCCCAACGACGACATGGGCGTTCTCGTCGGCTGGAACACCGCCCGGCTGGCCGACCTCACGCGCGAGGAGATGGACGCGTGGGCGCTGCGCTCGCACGAGCGGGCCGTACGGGCCATCGACGAGGGCCGGTTCACCGATGAGATCGTGCCGGTGAAGGTCACGGGGAGGGACGGGGCGACCTCGGTCTTCCACACCGACGAGCATCCCCGGCGCGACACCACCGGGGAGAAGCTGGCGGCGCTGAAGGTGCTGCACCCCGAGATCGAGGGCTTCTCCATCACGGCGGGCAACTCCAGCGGGGTCAACGACGGCGCGGCGGCCGTCGTGGTCGCCGGTTCGGACGTCGCCGCCGCGCACGGACTGACGCCGCTGGCGACCGTACGGTCCTGGGCCAGCGTCGGTGTCGATCCGGTCGAGACGGGGCTGGCGCCGATCGCCGCGATTCGCAAGGCGCTCGGGCGGGCCGGGCTCGGCGTCGAGGACGTCGACCTCTTCGAGGTCAACGAGGCCTTCGCCGCGGTCGCCGTCGTCACCACCATTGAACTGGGCCTCGACCCGGAGCGGGTCAACCCGTTCGGCAGTGGCTGCAGCCTCGGTCACCCGATCGCGACCACCGGCACCCGCATGGTGGTGACCCTGGCGCACGAGTTGCGCCGCAGGGGCGGCGGGACGGCGGTCGCGGCGATGTGCGCGGGTGGGGGCATGGGATCGGCGATGGTGCTGACGGTGTGAGGGCGCTTCCTCACGTGCGGGCCTGGTGAATTCGGGTGCGCGCCGACGCCCGGAAAGGGGCGCGGGGAACTGCGCGACCAGCCTCCACCCACCCGCAGATTCATGACCGCCCTCCCAGTGGAGCGCTACCGTGCGGCCCAGCTGACCGTCTTCGTCTGCAGATACTCGTCGAGCCCGAACTCTCCCCACTCGCGGCCGAGTCCGCTCTGCTTGTATCCGCCGAAGGCGGCCCGCGGGTTCACCCCGGCACTGCCGCCGTTGATCGTCACCCCGCCCGCCCGGATACGCGACGCGATCCCGTGGGCGGCCACCGTGTCGGCGCTCCAGACGGCAGCGGCGAGGCCGTACGGGCTGTCGTTCGCGATCCGTACCGCCTCCTCGTCGGTGGCGAACGGGATGACGACGCCGACCGGTCCGAAGAACTCCGTACGCGCGATGGTCATGCCGTTGTCGACGCCGGTGAAGAGGGTCGGTTCCATGAAGTGGCCCCGGTCGAGGCCCGCCGGACGTCTGCCGCCGTGGACGATCCGGGCCCCTTCCTCCTCGCCGACGCGGATCAGCTTCTCCACCTTGTCCCGCTGGGCCTCGCTGATCAGCGGGCCCATGGTGGTGGCCGGGTCCGCCGGGTCGCCGACCCTGACGGCGGCGAGACCCGCGCTCAGCCGGGCGACCAGCTCGTCATGGACGGACTCGTGGACGAGCGTGCGGGTCAGCAGCGAGCAGCCCTGTCCGGCGTGGGTGGTGATGCCCGCGAGCGCGGACCGTACGGCGCCGTCGAGGTCGGCGTCGGCGCGGACGATGCTCGCCGACTTGCCGCCGAGTTCTAGGACGACCTTCTTCAGGGAGGCCGCGGCCTGGGCGTAGACCGTGCGCCCGACGGTGTCCGACCCGGTGAAGCTGACCAGGTCCACCATGGGGTGGGTGGTGAGTTCGCGGCCGGCCTCGATGTCGCCGGTGACGATGTTCAGCACACCGGGGGGCAGCCCGGCGGCGTCGGCGAAGTCGCCGATCAGCAGGGACTCCAGGGGAGTCGCGGGCGCCGGTTTGAGCACGGCGGTGCAGCCCGCCGCGAGAGCCGGGATCACCTTCATCATGCTGAGGAAGAAGGGGAAGTTGTAGGCGGAGATCAGGGCGCACACGCCGAACGCCTCGCGGCGCAGCACCCCTTGGGAGATGCCGATGCCCGGCGCGACGGTCGGCTGCATCGGGCGCTCCCAGGCGAACGCCGGCATGACCCGCTCGGCCATGTCGCGCAGGTGGGCCACCGGGACGCGGGTCTGCAGGCTCTCCGCGAGCGGACGGACCGATCCCGCCTCGGCGATGTTGACGGCGACGAGGTCCGGGAGCCTGCGCTCCATCTCCTCGGCCATGCGCAACAGCACCGCGGCCCGCTCGGCGGGCTTCAGCCGGGGCCACGGCCCCTCGTCGAAGGCCCGGCGCGCCGCCTCGACGGCACGTCGCACATCCGTGAGCGAGGACTGGGGCACCTCGGCGATCAATTCCTCCGTCGCCGGATTGCGTACGACGAGTGACGCCTCCGAATCGCCGTCCGTGCGATGCCCGTCAATGTAGAGCTGCGAAGAGAACGAGTAAGCCGTCGTCATGCAGTTGAGTGTACTTAATTGCAGGCTTGAGGGAAGAGGGTGCGTTGATCGGCCCCAAGTCAGGCGTCTGTCAGGTTTCTTGAACGCGTCGGGCCGCTAATCCGTATGCTGAATCATTGACTAGACCGATCGGTACAGGTAACTTCGGCCTCATCCGCGGGGTGGATTCTGCGCGAACGACGATGTTCGAAAGAGGTACCGCCTGTGTTCAAGGAATTTGTCGTCTCCGGCGATTCGCACATCATCGAGCCGGTCGATCTCTTCAAGACCCGGCTCCCCAAGAACCTGCGTGAACGGGCCCTTTGGGAAGAGGAGTTCACGCTCGACGAGCCGATCGTGCCGGGCGGGCACACGGAGTTCAAGAAACTGCACACCATCGGGTTCGACGGCTGGACCATCTCCAAATACCGTCAGACCGGCGGGGAGACCCCGGACGGCGATCCCGAGCACATCCTCCGGGACATGAACATCGACGGCGTCGACGCCTCGGTGATGTTCCCGAACCTTTCGCTGTTCGTCCTGTTCACCGACGACCACGAACTGTCCATGGCGCACGCCCGCGTCTGGAACGACTACCTGGTCGAGCGGTATCTGCCGTACAAGGACCGGCTGCGCCCGACGGCGGCCATCCCTCTCACGAACGTGCCCGAGGCCGTCGCGGAGATCGAGCGGATCGCGCGGCTGGGCCTCGGGGCGATCCTCGTGCCGGAGATCCCGCCGATGCCCTTCTACTCGCGGGAGTACGACCCGGTCTGGGCCGCCGCGCAGGCGCACGGGCTGCCGGTGTTCATCCATGTGGCGACCGGCGGGGTCAAGGTCAAGGAGGAGGTGTCCGAGACGGCGGTGACCGTCCGGGGCCTGATGAACGCCATGAACATGGGCAAGGGCAACCTGACCGACGACATGGTCGCCGGCCGCACCATGGGCTTCGCGGTCGGGTCGGCCGTGGCCGGTCCGCAGGGCATCATCGCCAGCCTCGTCGGCGGCGGTGTGTGCGAGCGCTTCCCCGACCTGCACTTCAACCTGATCGAGTACACGGCCGGCTGGCTGGTGTCCTTCATGGGCTACATGGACAAGGCGTGGAAGACCGGCACCGGTCAGGACCCCGACTGGTGGCTCGGCTTCTGGGACGACAACCGTCCCCCGACCGAGCAGCCCTCCATGGGGCGGCTGTTCGCCATCAACGACAAGTGGCCCTACCCGCTCAAGCCCACCGAGTACGTCCGGCGCCAGATCCACGTCCAGTTCGCCGACGACCCGACGGCCGTCAAGGCCCGCCACATCACCGGCCTCTCCACGGTCATGTGGGGCAACGACTACCCGCACGCCGAGGGCACCTTCCGCGACAGCGCCGAGTGCATCGCCGAGAACTTCGAGGGCGTCCCGGACGAGGACCGCGCGGCGATTCTCGGCGGCACGCTGGCCGACGTCGTGCACTTCGACAAGAGCAGGAAGCTCGCGCCGCTTCCCCAGGACGCCTGAGCTGTGCCTGGCCCGCAGCTGATCTGCGGCTGACAGGCGGTTGCGCCAAGGACCGGCCCCGGAGCGTGGACGCTCCGGGGCCGGTCGCCCGCGTGCGTGTGTCAGGGGTGCTCCGGTACGTCCGGAACCGCGCCGATCAGGGCCAGGGCCGCCCGGGAGTACGCGGCCCGTCGCCGCCCGCTCACCATGAAGCTCGGGGGCGCGAAGTAGCCGACGTCACGAGGGAGCGAGCCGGCGCGGCGGGCGAGGGTGTCCTTCGCCTCGGCGGTCGTCCCGCAGACGGCGATCTCGGTGACCATCTCGTCGGTGACCGCCCGGGCCATGGCGTCGGTGTCGCCCGTCCGGAACGCGGCCCGCAGCCGGGCGACCGGTTCCTCCCAGCCGTGGTGGGCGACATAGGGGTCGTACGTCTTCACCGTGAGGTAGAAGGCGATCATCCGGCGGGCATCCGCGACGGCGCGTTCGGGTGCGGAGTCGTCGACTGCCGTGATGATCCAGCCGTGTTCTAGGAAACGCGGCTCCGGAACGCCGCCGCTCGCGCCGCCCCCCGCGCCGCGCTCCACCGAGGGCCGTACGACGTCGTTCCACCAGGAGGAGGTGAACAGGCCGTGCCCCACGACACCGTCGGCGACCCGGCCCGCGGTCGCGGCCATGCCGGTGTTGAACGCGGCGAGCAGGACCGGGATGTCCAGCCGGCCGAGCACCGGCGCCCGGACATCGGCGTCCAGCGAATAGAACTCACCGGAGTAGCTGACCTTCTCGCCGTTCTCCGCGTGCAGCCAGGCCCGCACCGCGCCGACCGTCTCGGCGATCCGGGCCACCGGACGTTCGGCGGGTACGCCCAGCCAGTCCCGGTTGATCCTGAACGCGGCGCTGCCCAGACCGAGGAACAGCCTGCCCGGCGCCTGCGCGTGCAGCTGGCGCAGGGCGGTGGCGTGGGCGTAGGGGGTGCGGGCGAACGCGTAGGCGATGGCGGGGCCCGCCAGGGCGTGGTCGGTGTTCGCCACGATGTCGGCCACCGTGAGATAGGCGTCGTGGTCGACGAACTCCCCGGCGCAGAAGGCGCCGACACCGGCCTGCTCGGCCTCCCGTGCGACGTCCCGGCCGGGCCAGGGCATGCCGAACAACATGGAAGCCTCACCTTCGTAGCCTCTATAAAGTGCACTCTTTTCATGCAGGCTAGGGGAGTGTCAGCGCAGTGTCCACTGTCCCCGGGGCACTTCGGCGCGGTCGATCTCGGCCTTGCCGACGGGGTTGCCGATCTGTGTGTACGACAGTCCGGTGCGCAGCGCCTGGGTGCGCGTCGAGTCGAGCGACTCCCAGATCGCCCGGACGGTGCCCTGGATGGCGGCTGGCGGTTTGGCGGCGATGAGTCGGGCGATCCCGTCGGCGCGGTCCCACAGTTCCGCACCCGGGAGCACCTCGCTGACCAGGCCGATCTGCAGGGCGCGCGCCGCCGACACACGCTCGTCCAGGCCGAGCAGTGCGATGCGCAGCGCCTCGCCGAGCGGGACGCGCCGGGCGAGGCCGATCGGTTCCAGGGCCGCGGTGAGCCCGTAGCTGACGTGCGGATCGAAGAACGTGGCGTCGTCCGAGCAGATCACGATGTCGGCCTCGTTGAGCCAGTAGAAGGCGCCGCCGGCGGCCATCCCGTGCACCGCGCAGACCAGCGGTTTCCATACCTGGTTCAGCTTCGGCGAGAGGTACTCCCCGGGGTCGGTCTGCGACCAGACGTTGGGATGGCGGTCGATGCCCTCCTTCACGTCCATGCCCGTGCAGAACGCCCGCTCGCCCGCGCCCCGCAACACGACGACGTGCACGTCGTCGTCGGTCCTGACGGTCTGCCAGATGGCCGAGAACTCCTCCAGCATCCGCTGGTTGAAGCCGTTCATGACCTCCGGCCGGTTCAGGGTGATCGTGGCGACGTGGTCGGCCACCTCGAACAGGACGGTCCTGAGCTCCATCGGGCACTCCGTTCGTCACGCTGCCTTGGTTCGTCATCTCGACGTGATCGAGGTAAGTAGTATACTTTTTTCTGGTCTTCGGGCATCGGAACGGAACAAGATCCGCGGAGGAACCTGCGATGAGGCCACGTGTGGGGCAGATGCTCGCCAGTACGGTCGACACCACGGCGGTGATCGTCGTTCGGTGCCCGGAGCAGGAGTTGGAGATCACCTGCGGCGGGGCGGCCATGGCCGAGGCGAACGGGCCGGGGCCCGCCGCCACCGGCACCGCAGACCCCGACCCCGGCCTGATGGGCGGTTCCCTGCTCGGCAAGAGGTACGCCGCCGAGGACCTCGGCCTGGAACTGCTCTGCACCAGGCAGGGACAGGGCACGCTGGCGGTGAACGGCGTCCCCATGCCGATGAAGAGCGCCAAGCCGCTCCCGGCCTCGGACTGAGGGCGGGAGCGGGCCGATGAACATAGCGATGCTGTTGGACATGGCCGCCGAGGGATTCGACGACCGGGTCCTGATCGGTCGCGCTGACGACGGGCTCACCGCCCCGCGGCTACGTGAACTGGCCGTTGGCGGAGCCCGGTCGGTGCGCGCGGCCGACGCTGACGCCATCGTGTACCTGGCGGTGAACGGCCCGGCCCTCCCGGTCGCGCTGTTCGCCGCGGCCCACGCCGGAGTCCCGCTGATCCCGGTCAACTACCGCCTGGGGGAAGCGCAGTTGGACGCGCTGCTGGCGAACCACCCTCGCGCCCTGGGTATCGCCGACCCGGAACACGGCGAGGCACTGCGCCGGGCCGGGCTCGCCGTACGCAGCCCGGACCAGTGGCTCACCGAGGCGGCCCGGGCCGCAGCCGCTCCGGGCGGCGAGGAACCGGCGCCGGCGCCCGACTCCCCGGCGGTCCTCATCTACACGAGCGGTACGACCTCGACGCCGAAGGGCGTGGTCCTGCGCCACCACAACCTGGTGTCCTACGTACTCGGCACTGTGGAGTTCGCCGGCGCGGGACCGGACGAGGCAGCCCTGGTGAGCGTGCCGCCCTACCACATCGCCGCTGTGTCGAACGTGCTGACCAACCTGTACGCGGGGCGCCGCGCCCTGAGCCTCGACCAGTTCACCGCTGAGGGCTGGCTGGACCTCGTACGGCGGCAGCGCGTCACCAACGCCATGGTGGTGCCGACGATGCTGGCCCGCATCATGGACACGGACGGCCTGGACCGCTCGGTGCCCTCGCTGCGCGCGCTCGCCTACGGCGGGGCCAGGATGCCCGTAAGGGTGATCGAGACCGCGCTGCATGCCTGGCCGCACGTCGACTTCGTGAACGCCTACGGGCTGACGGAGACCTCGTCCACCATCACCGTCCTGGGCCCGCAGGAGCATCGCACGGCCGTCGCGAGCGCCGATCCCGCCGTACGGGCCCGGCTAGGGTCCGCCGGGCTGCCGCTGCCGGGTGTCGAACTGGAGGTCCGTGACGCGTCCGGCGCGGTCGTCGCCCCCGGCAGGACCGGGCAGATCTGGGTGCGTGGCGACCAGGTGTCGGGGGAGTACGCCGGGCAGGGCTGCGCGGTCGACGAGCGCGGGTTCTTCCACACCCGCGACCAGGGGCGGATCGACTCCGACGGCTACCTCCACATCGAGGGCAGGGCCGACGACACGATCATCCGCGGAGCCGAGAACATCGCGCCCGCCGAGATCGAGGACGTCCTGCTGCGCCACCCGGACGTGCTGGACGCGGTCGTCGTCGGTGTCCCGGACGAGGAGTGGGGCCAGCGCATCGAGGCCGTGGTCGTGGTCCGGGACGGTGCGGAGGTCGACGCCGGAGACCTGCGTGCGCAGGTGCGCGGCACGCTGCGCGGCTCGAAGACGCCGGAGCGCATCACCCGTTGGCCCGAACTGCCCCGCACCCCGACCGGCAAGCTCGTGCGCCGCGACATCGTCGAGGCACTGACCGCCGACCGTTGACCCGCTGACCGACGTACGCAGCTGCCAGGCCGTCGGCCGACAAGGATGAGAGACCGGTCCATGAGCACCGTCGCCAACAGCACTGATCCGATAACGGAGTTGACGCGCCGCACGGCCGAGGCACTGCGCGGCTGGGCCCCCGAGGGCACGGTGGTGTCGGTCGAACCGCTCACCGGCGGCACATCGAGCCTCACCTACGTCGCCGAACTGTCCGGCGTCCCCGACGGACACGAGCGCGTCGTCCTCAAAGTGGCCCCGCCCGGCCTCCAGCCGGTCCGCAACCGGGACGTGCTGCGCCAGGCGCGGCTCATGCACGTACTGGCGGGCGTGCCCGGCGTGCGGGTGCCGAAGGTGCTGTTCTGGGAGAAGGGTGCACCCCCGGCCCAACAGCCTTTCGTGGCCATGGAGTTGGTGCCCGGGGACTGTGTGGAACCGGTGCTCGTGCCCCGGGGCGCACTGTCCGCCGCGCAGGTACGCGCCCGGGCCCTGGACGCGGCCAGGATGCTCGCCCACCTGCACCGCACGGACCCCAAGCGAACCGCCCTCGCCGTGGAGCCGGTTGTCACGCCCGGCGCCGAGATCAACCGCTGGACCCGGGCGTTCACGACGGTCCCCGAGGACCTGCGCACCGGCTACGAGGCGGTCGCGGACCGGCTGCGCGCGACCGTTCCCGCCGCGATGATGCCGGTGTTCACCCACGGCGACTACCGCCTCGGCAACACACTGTGCGACGCGGACTCGGTCAACGCGGTCATCGACTGGGAGATCTGGTCGCTCGGCGACCCCAGGGTCGACATCACCTGGCTGACCTTCTTCACGGACGAGGCCGACCACCCGGCGTCCCTGTCCCCGGAGCCGACCGGCATGCCGGGCAAGGCCGAACTCATCGACACCTACGAGGAGGCCCGGGGCGAACGGCTCCCGGACCTATGGTGGTTCGAGGCCCTGACGAAGTACAAGGAGTCCGCCGCCACGGCCCTGCTGATCAAGCGCGGCAGGAAGGCGGATCACCTGACCGACATGCACCAGCGCATGCTGCCCGCGTTGCCGGTCCTGCTCGACGAGGCGATGCAACTGCTGGGCTGAGGTTGCTGGGCGGTGCCGGGGATCCTGGGTGCAGACCAGCGCCCCGAAAGGGGCGCGGGGAACTGCGCGACCAGCCCCCACCGGCCCGCAGCCAACGAACCACCTAGTACAACCCACCGTCCACGCGAATCAGCGCCCCCGTCGTATAGCTGGACGCGTCACTCGCCAGATACAACGCCGTACTGATGATCTCCTCCGGCCGCCCGGGCCGCCCCACCGCACTGCGCGTACTCTGCCGCTTCTCCTCGGACCAGGCTTTGGAGACGTCCGTCAGAAACGGCCCCGCCGAGATCGTGTTGACCCGCACACTCGGCCCGTACTCCAGGGCGAAGACAGTCGTCAGCGCGTTCAACGCCGCCTTCGCCCCCGCATAAGGACCGAACCGCGGCTGCGGAAACAACGCGCCCGACGACGAGACGTTGATGATCGAGCCGCCACCCCCCTCCGTCATCCGCTCCCCGACCAACGAGGCGAGCCGGAACGGCCCCTTGAAGTTGACCCCGACGACCTTGTCGAACAGTTCCTCACTGGTCCCGGCGGACGACGGCGCCAACGGCGACATACCGGCGTTGTTGACGAGGACGTCGACCTTCCCGAACTCCTCGTACGCCGCGTCGGCGAGCAGACCGAGGTCGTCCCAGTGCCCCACGTGCGCGGCGACCGGCAGCGCACGCCGACCCAGGTCACGGACCTCCGCGGCCACCGCCTCGCACGCGTCGGCCTTGCGGCTGGCGATCACCACATCCGCCCCGGCGGCGGCGAAAGCGCGCACCATCTCGCGCCCCAGTCCCCGACTGCCGCCGGTGACGAGCGCGACCTTGCCGGACAGGTCGAACAGGTCGGCCGGCGCGACGGACCTCGTATCGCGGTCGCCGCTCATACGTCCGCCCGCCCCGCGAGGCCCTCGTCCTCGACGATGTGCGCGTACCGCTTGCGGGCGGCCTCCCGCTTCGGCGGAATGTGCTCGCTGGGGAACAGGCCCTCCGCAGGCCGGTAGTTCTTCAGCAGCCGCCTGGCGATCGTCGTGCGATGCACCTCGGTGGGGCCGTCGGCGAGGGCGAGGTTCGGTGCGGCCATCCACCACTTGGCGAGCGGCAGTTCGTTGGTCGTGCCGAGCGAGCCGTGCACATGCAGGGCCCGCTGGATGATGTCGTGCAGAACCTTGGCCGTCTGGACCTTGCACATCGCGATCTGGGTGCGGGCCGCGCCGTGCGGCTGGGTGTCGATGATCCAGGCGGTGTGCAGCACGAGCAGCCGGAACTGCTGCAACTCCACCCAGGAGTCCGCGATGAACTGCTGCACCGCCTGCTTCTCCGCGAGCAGAGTGCCCTGCGTACGTCGGGACAGCGCCCGTTCGCACATCATGTCGAAGGCCCGCGTGCACTTGCCGACCGTACGCATCGCGTGATGCACCCGGCCGCCGCCGAGGCGGGCCTGGGCGACCTTGAAGCCCTCGCCGGGGCCGCCGAGCATGGCGTCGAGCGGGACCCGGACCTGGTCGTAGCGGATGTAGGCGTGGATGCCCTCGTCGAGGCTGTCGCGTTCGTCCATGGTGCCGACGTTGCGCTTGATCTCGATGCCCGGTGTCTCGGCGGGCACGATGAACATCGACATGCGGGCGTGCGGCGGCGCGTCCGGATCGGTGACGGCCATGACGATGAGGAAGGCCGCGTAACGGGCGTTGGACGAGAACCACTTCTCGCCGTCGATCACCCACTGGTCCCCGTCGCGCCGGGCATGGCAGACGAACTCCTTTGGGTCGGCGCCCGCCTGCGGCTCGGTCATCGAGAAGGTGGACACGATGTCCCCGTCGAGCAGCGGCCGCAGATAGCGGGCCTTCTGCTCCTCGGTGCCGAACATGGCGAGGATCTCGGCGTTGCCCGTGTCGGGGGCGGCGGTGCCGAAGACCGTGGGGGCCCAGTAGGAGCGGCCCAGGATCTCGTTGAGGTACGCGAGCCTCACCTGTCCGTACCCCGCGCCGCCCAGTTCGGGGCCGAGATGGCAGGCCCACAGGCCCTGCGCCCTGACCGTGTCCTGGAGCGGCCGCAGGATCGCACGGGCCTTCTCGTTGCGGGTGTCGTACGGGTCGCCCCCGTGCGGGAACAGGAGGTCGAGGGGCTCGACCTCCTCGCGTACGAAGGTCGTCGCCCAGTCCAGCTTGGCCTGGAAATCGGGTTCGATCGAGAAATCCAGCATGCCGAAAACAGTATACTTTTTAAGACCCTCGGTCCATACTGGAGCGCGTTCTTCGTTGATTGGGTATGCGCAATAGCGTCTCAGGAGCGTTCAGGCTCGGAGGAGTTGGTCCGATGCAGAGGCCCATGGAGGGTGTGCGGGTCCTAGAGGTCGCACAGTTCACCTTCGTCCCGGCGGCGGGTGCCGTGCTCGCGGACTGGGGTGCCGATGTGATCAAGATCGAGCACGCCGAACGGGGTGACGGCCAGCGCGGCCTGGTGCGGGTGCTCGGGTACGACGCCGTCAGCAAGGAGTCGTCGTTCTTCCCGATCGTGGAAGGTCCCAACCGGGGGAAACGCAGCGTCGGTCTCGCCCTGGAGAAGCCGTCCGCGCGGCGCGTGCTGGACGAACTCATCCGCAACAGCGACGTGTTCCTCACGAACTTCCTGCCCGACGCACGGGCGAAGCTGCGCATCGACGTCGAGGACGTCCGCGCGGTCAACCCGGACATCATCTACGTCCGGGGCAGCGGCTTCGGCGCCCGTGGTGAGGAGGCGCGCAAGGGCGGCTACGACAGCACCGCCTTCTGGGCGCGCGGCGGCAGCGCCGCCGGTGTCACCCCGGCAGGCGCGGAGCGGATGATCCGGATGCCCGCCGGTGCCTACGGCGACGCGATCGGCGGCATGACGATCGCCGGCGGTATCGCCGCCGCGCTCTACTCCCGCGCCACGACCGGCGAACCGTCCGTCGTGGACGTGTCGTTGCTCGGCGTGGGCGCTTGGGCGACGCAGTTCACGGTCAACATGGCGCTGATGAACGGCGGCCCGCTCCCGGTGAACATCCAACCCCGGTACGGCTCGGCCACCAACCCCCTCATCGGGGCCTACCGCAGCTCGGACGGCCGCTGGATCGAACTGTCGATGCTGCAACCCGGCCGGTACTGGGCCGAGTTCTGCAAGCTGGCCGGCCGCGAGGAACTCGCCCGCGACGAACGCTTCGACAGCACGGAGAAGTTGATGGCGAACGCCGGTGAGGCCGCCGAGATCGTCGCCGGGCTCATCGCCTCCCGCCCGTACGACGAGTGGGTCGAGATCCTCTCCCGGGGTGAGGGCCAGTGGGCGGCCGTGCAGAGTGCCTGGGAGGTCGGTCAGGATCCGGCGCTGCGGGCCAACGGCCTCATCGCCCCCGTCGTGGACGCCGACGGGGTCGACCGTGAACTGGTGGCCAGTCCGGTCCAGTTCGACGAGACCCCGGCCACCCTGACCCGGGCACCCCTGTTCGCGGAACACACCGACGACGTCCTGCGCTCGCTCGGCATCGGCGAGGAGGAGCTCATCGCGCTCAAGATCGACGGCGCGGCGACGTGACCCCCGTACCCGATGTCCCGTGCGAGCTGCCCCGCGTACGACATGCCCCGTACGACATGCCCCGTACGACATGACCCCCCGTACGGCGTGACGGCGGACGACGTGACGAACGTACGACGAGAGGAGCCGTGATGAGCACGACACTCGAACCCGAGGGAACCCACGAGGGAGTCCCCGCCTACCACTTCGACAACCGGCTCAGCGGACCGGTGCTCAGCCATCAACAGCGCTGGGACGAACTCGCCGTCACCCACTCCGGGTTCCGGAGCACCATCGCGCAAGGCTACTGGGTCGTCACCGAGAGCGAGGCGATCCAGCGGGCCCTCCAGGACTGGCGGACCTTCTCCAGCGAGTCGGTGACGGTGCTCAACCCGAACCCGAGGTTCCTGTGGATCCCGGAGATGCTGGACCCGCCCCAGCACACCGAGTGGCGACGGCTGTTGGGCAAGCACTTCTCCCCGAAGGCCGCCGCAGCCGACGAGCCGAAGATCCGGAAGATCGCCGGCGACCTGATCGACGGCCTGAAGGGCGCCGGCAGCGCAGACGTCCTCGACGCCTTCGCCCGCCAGTTCCCGACCCGGATCTTCATGGACCTGATGGGTCTGCCCGAGGAGGACCTCGGCCAGTTCCTCCACTGGACACACGACCTGCTGCACCTCACCTACGGCGAAGACCCGGACGGGCAGCGGCAGTTGACGGCCATGAACGCCGTGTCGGACTACTTCGACGAGCAGATCGCCCTGCGCCGCGAGGCCCCGCGCGACGACCTGCTGTCACGCGCGATGACCTGGACGATCGACGGTGAGAAGATCAGTGACCGGGACATGCACGCGTTCTGCGTCCTGTTCTTCCAGGCGGGCTTCGACACCGTCCCGATCTCGGTCGGCTGGGCGCTCTACCACTTCGCCACGCACCCCGAGCAGCGCCGGGCGATCGTCGCCGACCCCTCGCTCATCTCCACCGCCGTGGAGGAGATCCTGCGTGTCTACTCACCCGTCGTCCCGGCCCGCAAGGCGACGCGGGACGTCGAGATCGGCGGCTGCCCGGTCCGGGCCGGCGACATGGTGATGCTCCCGGTCGCGGTCACCAACCGCGATCCCGGACGGTACGACAACCCGCTGGAAGTGGACCTGCACCGGGAGACCACCAACCACATCGCCTTCGGCTCGGGCCCCCACCGCTGCCTCGGCTCGCATCTCGCCCGCCTCGAACTCAACGTGGCGGTCGAGGAATGGCACCGGCGCATCCCCGACTACGAGGTCGAACCCGGCCAGGACATCGAGGCGCACGGCAACATGTACGGCATCAAGCAGCTCAGGCTCGCCTGGTGAGCGGCGCGACGGACCGTCCGCTCGGTGCGGCCGACCTCTACCACACGGGGATCGTCGTCCCGGACGTCGACGAGTGGAAGGCCCGGCTGACCGAGGTCGCGGGCTATCGGTGGACCGAGACCATGTACGCCGAACTGCCGGTCCGCCTCGCCGACGGCGAACGCGTACTGCCTCTGCGCTACGCGTACTCGCTCGACGCCCCGCACATCGAACTCGTCCAGGAGATCCCCGGGACACCGTGGACTGCTGCCGCACACATCGCCACGCACCACCTCGGCTACTTCTGCGACGACGTCCCGGCGACGTCGAAAAGACTGGTGGAGGCGGGCTTCGCCCTGGAGGCCTGCGCCGTGATCGACGGAGAACCGTCGATCTTCGCCTACCACCTGGCTCCCTCCGGCCTGCGCATAGAGATCGTGGACCGCGCCCGGATGCCCGACTTCGCCGCCTACCTGCGGTCGAAGACGCCCCAACGGACGCCCCAACAGACCTCCCAGTGACAGTTGCCTCACTGACAGAGAAGGACACGACGTACGTGGCACCGACCTTCACCACCTTCACCGAGGAGCACGAGGCACTCCGTTCGACGCTGCGCCGCTTCCTGTCGGACAAGGCGCCGAGCGAGGCGGTGCGCCGCTCGATGGAGTCGGAGGAGGGCCACGACCCGGAGCTCGGGCGCCGGATGGCGGCCCAACTCGGCCTGCACGGAATCGCGTTGCCGGAGGAGTACGGCGGTTTCGGCGGCGGCCCGGTCGAGTTGGGGATCGTCCTGGAGGAGCTGGGGCGGGTCCTGCTGCCCTCGCCGTACTTCGCCACCGTGGCCCTCGCCGGCCAGGCCCTCACCGCGTCCGGCGACGACACGGCGAAGGCGCGCTGGCTGCCCGGGATCGCGGACGGTTCGCTGAGCGGCACCCTGGCGCTGGCCGAGGCGGGCGGGTCGTGGCGGGTCGAGGACGTGACGGCCTCGGCGACGCGCGCCGAAAAGGGCGACACGGGCTGGCGGGTTTCGGGCACGAAGATGTTCGTCGTCGACGGCCACAGTGCCGACCTGCTCCTCGTGACCGCCCGCGCGGACACGGGCCCTGGGCTGTACGCCGTGGACGGCGCCGCGACCGGCGTGACCCGCAGCCGGCTGGAGGCGCTCGACCCGACGCGGCGTCTGGCGCGGATCGACCTCGACGGGGTGCCCGCGGTGCGGGTCGGTCCGGATGGTGATGCCACGGCGTATCTGCGGACCGTCGTCGACCTCGTGGCCGTTGCCCTGGCCGCCGAGCAGGTCGGCGGGGCGCAGGCATGCCTGGACGCCGCGGTGCGGTACGCGAGGATCCGGGTCCAGTTCGGCCGTCCCATCGGGTCGTTCCAAGCGGTCAAGCACAAGTGCGCCGACATGCTGCTCCAGGTCGAGGCCGCCCGCTCGGCGGCCTACCGCGCGATGTCCGTGGCGGCCGGGGAACCGGACGAACTGCCGGTGTCCGCCGCGCTCGCCGCCGCGTACTGCGCGGACGCCTTCACCCATGCCGCCAAGGAGAACATCCAGATCCACGGCGGCATCGGCTACACGTGGGAACACGACGCGCACCTGTACCTGAAGCGCGCGAAGTCGTCGGAGCAGCTCTTCGGCAGCCCGGCCGCACACCGGGCCCGGCTGGCCGACCTGGTCGGAATCTGAGCTATTTCAGGTCACTGAATCACGTGGTTTTTGTCACTTGTGGCGGCAGAGTGCGGGTGCGGAAGCAAATGATCATCAATTGAGTATACTTTATTGGCCTGGTGACGAAAGGCTGCTCCCGTGGGAATTCGCGACCGCCTGTCCCGGCTGCTGACCGAGGCCCCCGCCGACGCCGAGGCGATCGAGTACGAGGGCGAGTGGTGGACCTGGGGGCAGATCCAGGAGACCGCGCGCGGTGTCGTCGACGCGCTCGACGCGCTGGGACTTCCTTCCGGCGCTCGCGTCGGCGTTGTCCTGGAGAACCGGCCCGAGCACGTGGCCGTCGTCGCCGCGGTGCTCGCCTCCGGGCGCTGCCTGGTGATGCTGAGCCCGCTGCAGCCCGCCGCGCGGCTGGCTGCCGACATCGCGCGCTGCGAGCCACCCGTCGTCGTCGCAGGCGCCGAAGTCCTGGCCCGCGAGGGCGTGTCGAGCACGGTGACCGCTCACGGCGCGGCCCTGGAGGCGGGCACCGACGGCATCATCAAGCTTGCGGGCGGCACGCCGTCGGCAGGGGCGCCCCTCGCCGGCCCGGACATCGCCGTGGAGATGCTCACCTCGGGTACCACGGGCCCGCCGAAACGCGTACACCTGCGCGTCGGACAACTCGACCAGGCCCTCGTCTCCGGCGGCCAGACCCCGAAGGACGCGCGCCTGCTGTCGCGCTCGGCGGCGCTCGTGGCCACCCCGCTCGTGCACATCAGCGGACTGTGGCGGGCGCTCGCCTGTCTCGCGACCGGGCGCCGCATGCTTCTCATGCCCAGGTTCGCCGTCGAACCCTGGGTGGGCGCAGTGCAGCGGCACCGGCTGCGGGCGGCGAGCCTGGTACCGGCCGCCATCCGCGCCGTGCTCGACGCGGGCGTCCCCGGGGAACGGCTGGCGAGCCTCCAGGTCGTCACCTCCGGCACCGCCCCCTGCCCGGCGGAACTCGCCGACGCGTTCTTTCGCACGTACGGCATTCCCGTCCTCATGACCTACGGAGCCACGGAGTTCGCCGGAGCCGTGGTGGGCTGGACGCTGCCGTTGCACGAGCGGTGGTGGCAGCGGAAGGCGGGCAGCGCGGGACGCGCCTTCGCCGGCGTCGAACTGAGGGTGACCGGCGAGGACGGCACCGAGCTGCCCGTCGGCAGACCCGGCACCCTGGAGGTCCGCACCGAGCAGAGCACCCGGGGCGGCCGGGCCTGGACACGGACCAGCGATCTCGCCCGGATCGACGCCGACGGGTTCGTCTGGATCGAGGGCCGCGCGGACGACGCCATCATCCGCGGCGGCTTCAAGGTGCAGCCGGAGACCGTCCAGCGCGTCCTGGAGACCCACCCCGCCGTCCGCGAGGCGGCAGTCGCGGGATTCCCGGACCCGAGACTCGGCGAGGTACCGGTCGCGGCGGTCGAGACCGAACCGGACCTGCCCGCCCCGGACACCGGCGAACTCGTCGCCTTCTGCCGGACCCGGCTCACCCCGTACGAGATCCCGGCGCACATCGTCGTCGTCGACGCGCTGCCCCGGACCCCGTCGAGCAAGGTCAGCCGCGTGGAACTGCTGGAACTGGTCAGCGCCCGGCTCGCACAGCAGGAGCGCGTCAAGGAGGAACAGCGATGACGGATACGCGGGCAGAGAACCAAGCGGGTACGTCCGAGAAGCCCGCCGAGCGGTTCGGCGTACTGACCGACGAGGCCGTCGAGCGCTCCCGCCGGCGCCTGGGCGTCCCCCAGCCCCAGCACAACCCCCCGCACAACCACGAGGTGACCTGGGACGGCGTACGCCACTTCGCGTACGGCTACGGCGACGACAACCCCCTGTACTGCGACCCGGAGCACGCTGCCCGGACCCGCTGGGGCTCGCTCGTCGCACCGCCCACCTTCCTCTACACGATGGGGGAGGACGCCGCCCCGAAGCCCGACCCCGAGACCAGGGCGCTGCTCAAGGGCGACCCCTTCGCCGGGCTCGGTTCCTATCAGGCGGTGATGGAGTTCGAGTGGTGGCGCCCGCTCCGACTGGGCGACCGGTGCCGGGTGTTGCAGACCCAGGTGGGCGTCCACCTCAAGCCCAGCAGCTTCGGCGGGCGCACGGCACACGTCGTCCGCGACTACCTCTACGCCAACGGGCGCGGCGAGATGCACGCCCTGCGCCGGGGCACCTGGATCAACGCCGAACGGCACACGTCGAAAAAGCGCGCCAAGGAGCATCTGGCCCAGGAGCCCTACACAGCAGAGCAGTTGGCCGAGATCGACGCTGCCTACGCGGCCGAGACCCGGCGCGGTGCCGAGCCCCGCTTCTGGGAGGACGTCGGGATCGGCGACGAACTCCAGCCCCGGGTGAAGGGGCCGCTCACCACCACGGACGTCGTCGTCTGGCATCTGGGCTGGGGCATGCAGCTCACCCCGCCCGGCGCCTTCGGGATCGCCGCGCGCGTCCGGCGCAAGGCCCCGGGGCTGTATCCGCCGAACCCGTTGAACATCCCGGACACCGTGCAGCGGCTGCACTGGGAACCCGCGCGGGCGAAGGAACTCGGGCTGCCGAACCCGTACGACTACGGCGGGATGCGCGAGACCTGGCTGTGCCATCTGCTCACCGACTGGATCGGCGACGACGGCTGGCTGTGGAAACTGCGGTGCGAGCACCGCAAGTTCAACTATCTGGGCGACACCACGTGGGTGCGCGGCACGGTCGTCGACAAACGGCGGCTGGACGGGCGGGCCGAGGTGCACATCGAGGTGCGGTGCGAGAACCAGCGCGGTGAGGTGACCACGCCAGGTACGGCCGTAGTCCTACTGCCGACCCGCCAGCGTGCCGTCGGCCTCCCGGCACCGCCCGCCGACGACCTGGACGGCATGGTCGCCCATGAACTGGCCCGATTCGCCGTGACCGGCGATCAGTCGAACGATTCGAGGAGGTAGACGTGTCCGACGAGGTGCTGGTGGAGCGCCGTGGCGCGGTTCAGGTCATCACGATCAACCGCCCGGCGGTGAAGAACGCGCTCGACGCGGGGGTGGCCGCCGGAGTGGCGGCGGCGGTCGACGAGTTGGACGAGTCGGACGACTTGCGGGCGGGTGTGCTCACAGGCGCCGGTGGCACGTTCTCGGCCGGGATGGACCTCAAGGCCTGGCTGCGGGGCGAGTCCCCCGCGATCGAGGGCCGGGGCCTGTGCGGGATCACCCTGACCCCGCCGCGCAAACCGCTGGTCGCCGCGGTCGAGGGCTGGGCCCTGGCCGGCGGCTTCGAACTCCTGTTGGCCTGCGACCTGGTGGTCGCCTCCCGCACGGCACGGCTGGGCGTCCCCGAGGTGCGGCGGTCCCTGGTCGCCCGCGCCGGCGCGGCCCTCCACCTCCCGCGCCGGATCCCGTACGTCGTCGCGCTGGAACTACTGCTGACCGGCGAACCGATCAGCGCCGTACGGGCGGCCGAGATCGGCCTGGTCAACCGGCTCACGGACGAGGGTGGCGCACTCGACGGCGCCCTCGCACTCGCCGCGACGATCGCGGCGAACGGTCCCCTCGCCGTCGCGGCCACCAAGGAGATCGCGAGCCATGCCACGGACTGGTCGCTGGAGGAGGGATGGGCGCGGCAGTTCGAGATCTCCGCTCCCGTCTTCCGGTCGGAGGACGCCCGGGAGGGCGCCGCCGCGTTCGCGGAGAAGCGGGCGGCGGTCTGGAAGGGCCGTTGACATCGACGCACGCCGTCGAAATTAAGTGTCCGTAATTGAGTTGAGTGGGGGGAGGGCGACCATGACGACGGGACCTCTGACCGGCTGCCGGGTGGTCGAACTCGGTGGCATCGGACCCGGGCCGTTCGCCGGGATGCTGCTCGCCGACCTCGGGGCGGAGGTCGTCCGGGTGGACCGGCCCGGGCGGGCGGACGAACCGGACGCCGGCGGACCGGCGGACGTGCTCAACCGGGGGAAACGGTCGGTCGTACTCGACCTGAAGCACCCGGCCGGAGCCGCCGCGCTCCTCCAACTCGTCGAGCGGGCCGACGTGTTGATCGAGGGGTTCCGCCCCGGAGTCACCGAACGGCTGGGCATCGGGCCGCACGACTGCCTGGCCCGTAACGCCCGTCTGGTCTACGGCCGGATGACCGGCTGGGGCCAGGACGGGCCGCTGGCCACCGCCGCCGGACACGACATCACCTACATCGCGCTGACGGGCGCGCTCGGCGCGATCGGGGAGGCGGGCGGGCCGCCGCGCATCCCGCTCAACCTCGTCGGCGACTTCGGGGGCGGCGGCTGCTACCTCGTGATCGGCGTCCTGGCCGCGCTGTACGCAGCCGAGCGCACCGGCCGGGGCCAGGTCGTCGACGCGGCCATCGTCGACGGCACCGCCCACCTCCTCGCCAGCACCTTTGCCAAGCTCGGGCGCGGCGAGTGGAGCGACGAGCGCGGGGTCAACCGCTTCGACGGAGGCTGGCCCTTCTACGCCGTGTACGAGACCCGGGACGGCCGCCATGTGGCCGTCGGCGCGCTGGAGCGCAAGTTCTACCGGCGTCTGGTCGAACTCCTCGACCTGGGCGTCGACCCCGACCGCCAGCACGACCGTTCGACCTGGCCGCAGCTGAGGAAACTGCTGGAGAAGCGGTTCGCCGAGCGCACACGGGACGAGTGGGCGGCACTGTTCGAGGGGACCGACGCCTGTGTGGCCCCGGTCCTGAGTCTCACCGAGGCGGCAGGTCACCCCCACCTGGCCGCGCGCGCCACCCTGACCGCACCGGACGGCGTCGTCCAGCCGGCCGCCGCACCACGCTTCTCGGACACCCCGACCCGCCCGGCGACGACCGCACCCGCGGTCGGCGCGGACACCCGCGCCGTATTCCGGGACTGGCAGGTCGACGGCATCGACGCGCTGCTGGCCAGCGGCGCCGCAGCGCAATTCTCCACCGACTGAGAGGACTTTCCCCATGCGAGACGCCGTCATCGTCGACGCCGTACGCGCCCCGATCGGCAAGCGCAACGGCTCGCTGGCGCCGGTGCACGCGGCGGATCTGTCGGCCGAGGTGCTCAAGGCCCTCGCCGAGCGCACCGGAATCGACCCCGGCACGGTGGACGACGTGGTCTGGGGCTGCGTCACCCAGGTCGGCGACCAGTCCAGCAACGTCGGGAGGTTCGCCGTGCTCGCCGCCGGCTGGCCCGAACACGTACCGGCCGTCACGGTCAACCGGGCCTGCGGCTCCAGCCAACAGGCGGTCGACCAGGCCGCGCACGCCGTCATGTCGGGCCAGTACGACCTGGTGGTGGCGGGCGGCGTCGAGACCATGAGCCGGGTGCCGCTCGGCTCGCACCGGACCACGGGACAGCCGTACGGACCTGCCGCCGTCGCCCGCTACGACGGGTTCGAGTTCAGCCAGGGCGTCGGAGCCGAACTCATCGCCGAACGCTGGAAGTTGAGCCGCCACCGGCTCGACGAGTTCGCCTCCGCCTCGCATGCCAAGGCCGCCGCCGCGATCGACTCGGGCGTCTTCGACGACCACATCGTGCCGATCGAGGTCGACGGCACCAGGTTCACCGTCGACGAGGGCCTGCGACGCGGCACGACCCCCGACACACTGGCCAAGCTGAAGCCCTCGTTCAAGGAGGACGGCGTGATCCACGCCGGAAACGCCTCCCAGATCTCCGACGGCGCAGCCGCCCTGCTCATCACCACCCCGGAGCGCGCCCGCGACCTCGGCCTCACCCCGATCGCCCGCTACCACACCGGCGCGGTGAGCGGCGCGGACCCGATCACCATGCTCCTGGGCCCCATCCCCGCGACCGAGAAGGTACTGCGCCGCTCCGGGCTGTCCATCGAGGACATGGGCGTGTACGAGGTCAACGAGGCATTCGCCCCGGTCCCGTTGGCCTGGCTCGCCGAGACAGGCGCCGACCCCGAACGCCTCAACCCCCTGGGTGGCGCGATCGGCGTGGGTCACCCGCTGGGCGGCTCGGGCGCCATCCTGATGACACGGCTACTGGCGAGGATGCGCCAAGAGGGCCTGCGGTACGGCCTCCAAACGATGTGCGAGGGCGGCGGCACGGCAAACGCGACGATCATCGAGCTGCTGTGACTGAGAAGGGCGCCTGGAGCTTTTAGGGGCGCGGGGAAATGCGCGATCAGCCACGACGGCGTAGCAGCCGAAAACAACACATCGCGTCACTACCAGCTAGCGGGGCAACCCCAACCCCCGCTCAGCAAACTGCGTACGCAACACCTCGTTCGCCCCACCAGCAATCGTGTACGCCCGCGAGTACAGATGCGCGTCCTGCCACCACCCACCTGCCACAACCTCGGCGTCACCCTCGGCGAGCAATCCGTCAGTCCCTTGCAGCCGCAGCCCGAACTCGGCCAGATCATGGTTGAGTTCACTGAAGAAGATCTTGCCCAGCAGGGCGTCACCGACCCCCTCCGTACCGTGCAGCATCCGCGACTGCGCCAGCGAGATCATCGCCGCGTTCACCTGCACCCGCGCCGCCAGCTCCCCGATCGCCTGCCGGGTGGCGGAGTCCTCCACCGCGGGCCGGCCACCGACCGGCGTCTCCTCCGCGAGCCGCAGCAGATCGTCCAGTACGGCGAACAACTCGGCGCCGCGCGCGGCCACTCCGGAACGCTCGCGCCCGAGGCTGCTCATCGCCACCCGCCAGCCGTCGTTCACCCGGCCGATGACGTTCGCGGCCGGAATCCGGGCGCCGTCGAGGAAGACCTCGTTGAAGTCGGTGGTCCCGGTGATCTCGCGCAGCGGCCGGATGTCGACCCCCGGGCTGCGCATGTCCAGCGCGAACGCGGTGATTCCCCTGTGCCTGGGCGCGGCATCGTCGGTGCGCGCCAACAGGTACCCCATGTCGGCGTGCTGGCCGTTGGTCGTCCACACCTTCTGGCCGTCGACGACGAACACGTCGTCGTCGGCTCCGCCCTCCCGGCGCGCCCGGGTCCGCAGCGAGGCCAGATCACTGCCCGCCTCCGGCTCGCTGAACAGCTGGCACCACACGTCCTCGCAGGCGCGGATACGGGGCAGGAAACGTGCCCGCTGCGCGTCGGTGCCGAAGTCGAGCAGGGCGCCCGAGGCCAGCGAGGCCGCGCCGACAGGCGGCCAGGTGCGGGCGCGGGCGATCTCCTCGGCGACGACGAACGGTTCCAGGGGATGGGCGTCGGGCCGGCCGCCGTACTCCACGGGCCAGTCGATCCCGAGGAAGCCCGCCTCGTACAGCTTCGCGGTCCACTCCCTGATCGCCGGCATCAGCGCGGGCTCGGGTGCGCGCACACCGGAGTGGGTCTTCACCCCGGGCGCGTGCTCGGCGACGAAGGCCCGCACCTTCCTCCGGAACGCCTCGAGTTCGGGTGTGGGCTCCAGTCGCATCGCTGCCGGCTCCTAGGTGTCGTCGTCATGCGCACGATCTCAAAATGAGGGTACTCTAATTGTATCGACTGGCTTCCGCCAGAGACCAGGAGCGAGAACGAAAACAGGCACCCGATCTCGGTGTCAGGTACCCGACCCGCACGTCACCCGCGCCACCGACGAATAGACTGGGGATCCGCAATATCCCCTCTGAGGAGTTGGCCCCATGGCGACTGCCGTCGACCGCGAACCCGCCGACGGCGAGACCGGTGTCCCGGTCGGCAAACTGGCCGCACAGACCGCGCACCGTATCGAGGCGACCGTGATCCGCCAGGGCTGGCCCGTCGGCGAGTCCCTGGGCTCGGAGGTGGACCTCCGTGAACGCCTCGGGGTGAGCCGCGCGGTGCTGCGCGAGGCGGTACGGCTGGTCGAGCACCACCAGGTCGCCCGGATGCGGCGCGGCCCGAACGGCGGCCTGATCGTCTGCGCCCCCGACGCGGGACCGGCGACCAGGGCCATGGTGATCTACCTGGAGTACGTCGGCACCAGCGTCACCGACCTCCTTCAGGCCCGTCAGCTCCTCGAACCGATCGCCGCGGGCCTCGCCGCGGACCGCATCACCGAAGAGGGCATCGCCACCCTCCGCGCCACGCTCGACAGCGAACTCGCCCACTGGGACGACCCGTCGGTCCATTCGCAGGACCCGCTGCACCCGGTGCTCGGCCAGTTGTCGGGAAACCCGGTGCTGCACCTGTTCGTCGATGTGCTCACCCGCCTCACGGCCCGGTACGCGCACACCTCCCGCCGGGTCACCAAGGCCGAGATGCACGCGGCGAAGGAGACCTCGCACCGGGCCCACCGCGCGGTCGTCGAGGCCGTCATCGCCGACGACGGCGCCCGCGCGCAGACCGAACTCACCGCCCATCTGGAGTCGGTCGCCGCCTGGATCGAGAAGCACCGGGTGCATCGCGGGCAGCGGATCTCGGGGAACGTGATCGAGCCCGAACTCGTCGAGGGCCTGCGTGCCAAGCTCGCCGAAGTGCTGGCCGCCCGGATCCACGACGACATCGCCGCGCGTGGCTGGCAGATCGGCATGGTGCTCGGCTCGGAGGCCGACCTGCTGGCCCGCTACGGCGTCAGCCGCGCCGTGCTGCGGGAGGCCGTGCGGCTCCTGGAGTACCACTCGGTCGCCCGTATGCGCCGGGGTCCCGGCGGCGGACTGGTCGTCACCGCGCCGGAACCGCAGGCCAGCATCGACACGATGGCCCTCTTCCTCGAATACCAGGGCGTCACGGCCGACGACCTGCGGATCGTCCGCAACGCCATCGAACTCGGCATCATCGCCAGGGTGACCGCCCGGCACGCCGGAGGCGACACCGAGGTCGTCGAACGCCTCACGAAGGCCGTCCGGTGGCCCACCGAGGGTCCGGCCGACGAACTCCGCAAGGCCGACCTGTTCCACTCCGAACTGGCTGCCCTGGCCGACAATCCGGTGCTGTCGCTCTTCCTCTCCATCATCACCGAACTCTTCCGCCGGCACGCCTCAGGCCACGACCGTCCGCTGCCCGGTGACACGGCCGCCGAGGAGGTCCAGCACGTGCACCAGCGCATCCTCGACGCGATCGTGCAGGGCGACGCGGGGGTCGCCCGCCACCGGATGGGACGGCATTTGGATGCACTCATTCCCTGGTGGCACTGACAAGGAAGCGGTCATGCATAGCCATGTACTGCCACTTTCCTGATCACCCTGGACCGAGGAAGGCAATTACGTATACTGAATAGGGTCCACTGAAGGAGCTGTGATGCGCCGGACCCTGTTCGAACAGGATCACGAGGACTTCCGTCTCCTGGTCCGTGACTTCATCACCCGCGAAGTGCTCCCGGTGTACGAGGACTGGCGCCGCGCCGCACTCGTCCCCCGTGAGCTGTTCACCGCACTCGGCAAGCTCGGCATCATCGGTACGGCGATCCCCGAGGAGTACGGCGGAGGCGGCTCGGACGACTACCGCTTCAACGTCGTCATCCAGGAGGAGTGCGCCCGCGCCGGCGTGACACTGGGCGGCCTGCGCACCCACCTCGACGTGGTCGTCCCGTACTTCACGGGGCTGGCCAACGCCGAACAGCGGGCCCGCTGGTTCCCGGGGCTGGCCTCGGGCGAGCTGTACACCGCGGTCGCGATGAGCGAACCCGGCACCGGCTCGGACCTGGCCGGGGTCACGACGAAGGCCGTCCGAGACGGTGACCACTACGTCCTCGACGGGGCGAAGACGTTCATCACCGGCGGCCACCACGCCGACCTGGTGATCGTCGTGGCCCGCACCGCCACCGATCCGGCCAACCGGCGTGCCGGACTGTCCCTGCTGGTGGTGGAGAAGGGAACGCCCGGGTTCACCGTCGGGCGCAAGCTGGAGAAGATCGGCCTCCACGTCCAGGACACCGTTGAGCTGTCCTTCGCCGGCGTCCGCGTCCCCGTCGCCAACCTGCTCGGCGAGGAGGGCGCGGCGTTCTCCCTCCTCGGCCGCAACCTGGCCCAGGAACGGCTGGCCATCGCGGTCGGCGCGGTCGCCCAGGCCCGCGCCGCGATCGACCTGACCGTCACCTACGTACGCGACCGGACCGTCTTCGGGAAACCGGTCGCCCACTTCCAGAACACGAAGTTCGAACTCGCCTCCCTGGACACCGAGTTGACGGCCGCCCAGACCCTGCTGGACGCGGCGGTCGCGGCGCTCGTCACCGGCGAACTGAGTCCGGTCGACGCGGCCAGGACCAAGCTGTTCTGCACCGAGACACAGGGCCGGGTCGTCGACCGCTGCCTCCAACTGCACGGCGGCTACGGCTACATCCTCGAATCACCGATCGCACGCCTGTACGCGGACGCCAGGGTGACCCGTATCTACGGCGGCACCAGCGAGGTCCTGAAGACCATCATCAGCAAATCCCTGGGACTGTGACCCTTTCCCATTCAGGACCAGTCCCCTCAGGACCCGCCCCCATCCAAGACCCGTCCCATCCAAGACCCGTCCCATTCAAGAAGTGTCCCGTGAGGAGTGGGAAATGAACATCGACGGTTCATCGGCACTGGTCACCGGAGGCGCCTCCGGCCTCGGCCTGGCCACCGCCCGCCGGATCATCGAGCGCGGCGGCAGGGTCGTCCTCGCCGACATCTCCGAGGAACAGGGCGTCAAGGCGGTCGCCGACCTCGGTGACGCCGCCCGCTTCGTCCGCGCCGACGTCATCGACGAGGCCGCGGTCACCACCGCCCTCGACGCCGCCGCCGAACTCGGCCCGCTGCGCTTCGTCGTGCACTGCGCGGGCCGCGGCGGCGACCGCACCCGGATCATCGACCGCGACCGCAACCCCGGCGAACTCGACACGTTCGCCGAGGTCGTACGGGTCAACCTGATCGGCACCTACAACGTACTGCGCCTGGCCGCCGCCCGGCTCGCCGCCAACGACGTCGTCGACGGCGACCGTGGTGCGGTGGTCCTGACCGCGTCGGTCGCCGCGTTCGACGGCCAGATCGGCCAGACCTCCTACACCGCCGCCAAGGCCGGCGTACACGGCATCACCCTGGTCGCCGCCCGTGACCTGGCCAGTTGGCAGATCCGGGTGAACACCATCGCGCCGGGCGTCATGGACACCCCCATGCTCGGCCGGCTCCGCGAGGACATCCGCGAGGGACTCGCCGCGTCCGTCCCGCACCCCAAGCGTCTCGGCACCCCGGACGACTACGCGCGCCTCGCCGTCGAGATGCTGGAGAACTCCTACCTCAACGGCCAGACCGTCCGCCTCGACGGCGCCATCCGCATGGCGCCGAGGTGACCGCACCGGCCCAGGAGGCACCCACCGACGAGGAGTTCCGGGCGGGCCTGCGCACCTTTCTGACGGACCATCACCCCGGCCGCCGCCCGAAGGACCCCGCCGAGCGCCTGTCGTGGCGGAAGGCCTGGCTGGCCACCCTGTTCGACGCCGGATACGCCGGTCCGAGCTGGCCGCGCGAATACGGCGGCATGGAACTGGATTTCGCCCAACAGGTGGTCTACCAGGAGGAGTACGCGCGAGCCCGGGTGCCCGGACCACTCGGTACCGGCCTCGGTATCGCGGCGCCGACCCTCGTCAAGTACGGCACCCCCGAACAGAAGGAGCGTTTCCTGCGCCCCATGCTGCGCGGCGACTCCGTATGGGCACAGGGCTATTCGGAACCGGAGGCCGGCTCGGACCTGCCCGCACTGCGGACGACCGCGCGACGGGAGGGCGGCGGACCAGACGACCCCGGTGCCGTGTACGTCGTCAACGGGCAGAAGATGTGGAACAGTTCGGCCGACATCGCCGACATCCTCTTCACCCTGGTCCGCACGGGACCGCCCGACTCCCGCCAGGACGGCATCAGTTACCTGCTGATCGACGCGCGCGCCCCTGGCGTGAGCGTGCGCCCGCTGCGGGACCTGACCGGGGACGCGCACTTCTGCGAGATCTTCTTCGACGACGTACGCGTGCCGGTGGCCGACCGGATCGGCCCGGAGAACGGCGGCTGGCCCCTCGTACGGACGAGCCTCGGCCACGAACGCGCGGCCGGCGCGATGAACCAGGCGGCTCTGTACCGGCGCGTCCTCGACGAACTGATCGAGCTGGCGCGCGAGCGCGGCGCGACGGCGGACCCCCTGGTGCGCGACCGCCTCGCCGACTTCGAGATCCGCGTGCGGATCATGCGCCTGACCGGCATGCGGACCATCGCCGACATCATGACGAAGGGCGAACCCGGACCGGCGTCCTCGACGTCACGGCTCTTCATCGTGACCTTCGAACAGGAACTGCACGAATTCGCGCTGGAGTTGCTGGGTGCGTACGGCATCCTCGGCCGCCGCGATCCGCACGCCGTCCAGCGCGGACGGTGGGCGTGGGGCTTCCTGCGCACCCGGGCCTCGTCGATCGGCGCGGGCACCGCCGAGATCCAGCGCAACACCATCGCCGAGCAGGTACTGGGCCTGCCCCGGGACCCGGCGATGCCCACTGTCGAGAGGACACGATGAGAGCCGCACGCTGTACGGAGTACGGGCCGCCGGCAGGGCTGTCGGTCGTCGAGCTCGGCGACCTCGAACCCGGCCCGGGAGAGGTGCTGGTCCGGGTGCACGCGGCGGCCGTCAACTTCCCCGATGTGCTGCTCGTGGCGGACCGCTACCAGGTCCCCGCGCCCCTGCCGTTCACGCCCGGCAGCGAGTTCGCCGGCGTCGTGACCGCGCTGGGGCCCGGGGTGTCCGGCCCTCCCGTGGGCTCACCCGTGGCCGGGGCGGTGCTCACCGGGGCCTTCGCCGAGCAGGTCGTGGTGCCCGTGTCGGGCCTGCGTCCCGTCCCCGAAGGACTCGACATGGTCCACGCCGCCGCGTTCCACGTGACCTATGCGACCGCCTATCACGCCCTGACGACCGTCGGGCGGGGCGAGGAGGGGGAGTGGGCTGCGGTGCTCGGTGCCGCGGGCGGGGTCGGCTCGGCGGCCGTCGACGTCGCGACCCGGCTCGGGATGCGCGTGGTCGCGGCGGCGTCGAGTCAGGAGCGCCTGACGGTCGCCCGAAAGCTCGGGGCGGTGACGGGCGTGGACTACGTCCGCGAGGACCTGAAGACCCGGATCCGTGAACTGACCGACGGCGGCGCCCATCTCGTGGTCGACCCGGTGGGCGGCGACCACGCCGAGGCCGCCCTGCGCGCACTGAGGCGGGGCGGCCGGTTCGTCACCGTGGGCTACGCAGACGGGAAGATCCCGCGGATACCGCTGAACCTGGTCCTGCTCAAGGACGCGGTCGTACGGGGCTTCGAGATCCGCATGCTGCGCCAGTACGCCCCGGACGCGGTGGCCGCCGGCGACCGGGCGCTCGCGGCGATGGTCCGCGACGGAATGCGCCCGCTCGTCTCACGCGTTCACCCCCTCGCCGAGGTGGCCGCCGCCCTGACCGACGTCGCGGAACGCCGGACCACCGGGAAGGTGGTCATCGACATGACGGGCGCAGGCGCGGCATGAACGCCAGTTGCGTGAACCCCGTTCAGAAGGTGGGCAGTTGGGGGCGCCGCTTGACGTAGCCCGCCGCGTCGACACGCATCTGCATGCCGGTGACATAACGGGACTCGTCGGATACGAGGAAGAGGACGGTGTCCGCGATGTCCTCGGGCTCGACGTAGGGGATCCCGAAGCCGGTCGTCGCGGGGAAGCTCGGCAGCGCGTCCTCGCGGGTCGGGTTCTCCAGGTCGGGGCGGAACGAGCGGTACATGAGGTCGCTGTTGAGCATGTCCGTGTTGACGTTCGTCGGGTGCAGCGCGTTCACCCGGATCCGCCGGGACGCGAGCACCGTCGCCAAGTCATGCACGAACGAGGCCACTTGGCGCTTGGCGAAGGAGTAGCCCAGGCCGCCCGGACCGTTGGCCGGGTTGTCCGTGGTCGCCGGGATCAGCCCGGCGATGGACCCGGTGGCCACGATCGAGGCGCCGTCGGGCAGATGGGGGAGTGCCGCGTCGACGGCGTGGACCACCCCGTTGAAGTCGACGGTGACGGCGTCCAGGAAGGCCTGCGCGCTCTGACCGGGGCCCAGCGGACAGATACCGGCCTGGGCGATCACCGCGTCGAGTCGCCCGAGTTCGGCAACCCCCTCGGTCACGGCAGCCTTGAGAGCCGCCGGTTCGCGCACGTCGGCCTTGCGGGCGACGATGCGCCGCCCGAGCTTCTCGACCTGACGCACCGTCTCTTCCAGGTCGGCCTCGGTGGCCAGCGCGTAGCCGTTGGTGGCGATGTCCTCGCAGAGGTCCACCGCGATGATGTCGGCGCCCTCCGCGGCGAGCCGGATCGCCTGGGCCCGGCCCTGGCCGCGTGCCGCCCCCGTGATGAAGACGACCTTGTCCTGCACTCGACCCATGGGGTCTCCTTCCGTCGAATAAAAGAGTATCCTGAATCTCTGTGAAGGGATCTGGCTCACATCCATGATTCGTGAGAAGCAAGGGGTTTCATGCCCTACTTCCACTGAGTGAGACCTGATCAGTACACGCAATGCGGTGATGCTGGAGAGTCTCCGAGACCGAGGGAGCGCAAGGATGCCGTTGCAGCCATGGATGAAGTTGCTGTCGACCGACGATCACCTGATCGAGCCCCCACGACTGTGGTCCGACCGGCTGCCCGCGAAGTACCGGGAGGCGGGCCCCCGGAGCGTCGAGCAACCGCGCGGAGAGGGCCAGGCACCCGCCGAGGTGTGGGTCTACGAGGACCGGATCTACCCCTACATCGGCCTCAACGCCGTGGCCGGCAAGAACCCCGAGGAGTTCGGCCTCGAACCGACGCGCTACGACGAGATGATCCCGGGCTGCTACGACCCGAAGGCACGCCTGCGCGACATGGACCTCGACGGGGTCTGGGGGGCGTTGTGCTTCCCGTCCTTCCCGGGGTTCTCGGGCCACGTCTTCATGGACGGCAAGGACCGTGAACTCGCGCTGCTGTGCGTCAAGGCGTGGAACGACTTCGTGCTCGATGAGTGGTGCGCCACCGCGCCCGGCCGTCTCGTCCCCCTGGTGATCCTGCCGCTGTGGGACGTCGAGGCCTGTGTCGCCGAGATCCACCGGACCGCCGCCAAGGGCGCCAAGGCGATCTCCTTCCCGGAGAACCCGGCACCGCGAGGTCTGCCCTCCTTCCACACCGACCACTGGGACCCGGTGTTCTCGGCGGCGGAGGAGACCGACATGCCGCTGTGCCTGCACTTCGGCACCTCGGGCAAGGCGCCGAAGACGGCCGAGGAAGCCCCGTTCGCGGTGACGATCGCCCTGTTCGGCACCAACGCCATGTACGCCACCGCCGACCTGCTCTTCTCCCCGGTGCTCCACAGGCATCCCAAGCTGAAGATCGGGCTGTCCGAGGGCGGCATCGGCTGGATCCCGTACCTGCTGGAGCGCAGTGACGGCACCTGGGAGAGGCACCGCTTCTACCAGAACGTCAACCAGAGCGTGCGGCCCTCCGAGCTGTTCCACAAGCACTTCCACGGCTGCTTCATCGACGACCGTTTCGGCGTCGAGGTCCGCCACCACGTCGGCGTCGACAAGATCACCTGGGAGTGCGACTACCCCCACTCCGACTCGTACTGGCCCAAGAGCCGCGCCTACGCCGCCGAGGTCCTCGCCGACGTACCGGACGACGAGGTGCACAAGATCGTGGAGCTGAACGCCCGCCGCCTCTACAACCTCCCCGCATGAGCAGGCGGCCGGAGTCCGAGCGGTCCGACTGGACCGACCTGGACCTGCTCACCCGCGAGGAGGCCCACGGCAGGCTCCACACGGAGATCGCCGATACGGACGTACGCCTCGCCGGACTCGGCGCCGACGACGAGGCCGAGCGCGAACTCCTCCAGCGGCGGCTGCGCGCTCTGCGCGAGGCCGCCGAGGATCTGACGAACCCGACCGGTCCGACCGACCTGACCGACCACTCGGAGAAGTGAGGCTGCCATGGGGCGAGTCGATAACAAGGTCGCGCTCATCACGGGTGCGGCGCGCGGACAGGGCCGCTCCCACGCCGTACGGCTGGCGGAGGAGGGCGCGGACATCGTCGTCACCGACGTCTGCCACGACATCAGCGACGAGCTGCCCTACTCGCTCGCGTCGAAGGAACAGCTGGAGGAGACCGCCGAGTTGGTACGGGCGACGGGCCGGCGGTGCGTCGCCGTCCAGGCCGACGTCCGCTCGATCACCGAGATGCGGGCCTCCGTCGACGCCGCGCACGAGGAGTTCGGGCGCCTCGACGTGGTCGTCGCCAACGCGGGCGTCATGAGCTCGGGTTCCGCCTGGCAGCTGTCCGAGGAGGCCTGGGACGTCGTCGTCGACGTCAACCTCAAGGGCGCCTGGAACACGGCAAGGGCAGCGCTCCCGGGGATGATCGAGGCGGGCGACGGCGGCTCGATCATCATGATCAGCTCGGCGGCCGGAATCCGCGGCCATGTGCCGTACGCCCACTACGTCGCCGCCAAGCACGGTGTGGTCGGCCTGATGAAGGCCCTCTCCAACGAACTCGGCACGCACCGCATCCGGGTGAACACCGTCCACCCCACCGGCGTCAGCGGCACAGGCATCACCGTCGGCGTGCCGATCGACGAACTCGCCGCGCGGGAACCGATGTTCGCCCTCGCCGCGATGAACACCCACGCCCCGTGCGTGGAACCCCGGGACGTGTCGAACGCGGTCCTGTTCCTCGCCTCGGAGGAGGCGAGATACGTCACCGGCCTGCAGTTCACCGTCGACGCCGGGTCGACCAACAAGCCGTAGAACAGGAGTGGTTCGTGAAGATCACCATCGATACGTCGTCCTGCTCGGGACACGCGCGATGCGCGGCGGCGGCGCCCGGACTGTTCCGTCTGGACGAGGACGGCTACGCGCGGCCCTTCGACGACGAGGTCCCCGGAGACCTTGAACAGGCCGCCCGCGACGGGGAGTCGGCCTGCCCGGAACGGGCGATCACCGTCGAATGACCTCCCGTACGACAACTGAGCCCCACGGTCCAGGGACCGTGGGGCTCCGCCCTGCGTGTGCGTTCAGCCGCCCGGCATCGGCGGCGGCGTGAAGTGGTGACCCCAGAACGCGCCGTCGGTGATCTCGTAGACGGGCACCGGCTCGGGCACCTTCAGCCCGTTCCAGCCGAACTCGACGGCGTAGTTCTCCGGCGACCAGACGTAGAACGACACCATGTGGTCGTTGGTGTGCTTGCCCAGCGTGTGCATCATCGGGACCTCGTACTTCCCCGCCCGGTCCAGCGCGCGCCCCACGTCGTCCAGCGTCGCGCCCTCGACCATGAAGTGCAGCAGCCGTCCCGGACCGGGCATCGGCGTCACCCCGAGGGTGTGGTGCCGGGGGTTGCAGCCCATGAACCAGGTCGTGCCGCCCGGTGAGCGCATCGTGTTCCGCTCGATGAAGCCCAGCACGTTGACGTAGAACTCGAACGTGCCCCGAGCGTCCTCGGCGGAGATGATGGCGTGCCCGAAGCCCATGTCGCCGGTGACGAAGCCCGACACCAGCGGGGTCTGCACCGGCACATGGTCGAGCGTCGTGCCGTAGAACAGCTCGACCGGGTTGCCGCCCGGGTCGTTGAACTTGACGAAGCCCGTGACCTTCCGGGCCGCCGCCTCGACCTCGGTACCGGCGGTCACCTTGATGCCGGCCTTCTCGACGTCCGCGACCAGCCCCGCCAGCTCCCGCTCGTCGAGAACCTCGAAGCCCAGCGCCGTCATCCCGGGCTGGGCCCCCGGAGAGACCACGATCCGGGCCGGATAGTCGTCCATCCGGAAGTGGAGGGACTCGGGATCACCACCCTCGACGGGCATCAGACCGAGGAAGTCGCCCCCGAAGGCCTTCCACTTGTCGATGTCGTTGGACTCCAGACGCAGGTACCCGAGTGAGCGAACACCCATCAGGTCCTCCCCTCGCATTGATCAGGTCCGGGCGGCCCGAGAGCCCCCGGCATCGCTACGCCCACGACGCTAGACAGCCCGCGCCGCCCTCCGCCGGGACCGTCCCACTGATCGGGAGCCCACCGGCGAGGGCCGCCGTCCCGATGCCACCGTGCAGCCATGACACTCACCTCCCTGACGTACGAGAACACCCTGCGCGAACTCCCCACCGACGAGGGTGTGCTGCGCTACCACGAGGCGGGCGACGGACCGCCGCTGCTCCTGCTGCACGGGTCGGGGCCCGGTGTGACCGGCTGGCGCAACTACCGGGGCAACCTGCCCGTGTTCGCCCAGCACTTCCGCACGCTCGTCCTGGAGTTCCCCGGCTTCGGCGTGAGCGACCCGACCGACGAGAACCCGATGGCGGCGGCCCCGAAGGCCGTACTGCGCTTCCTCGAAGGCCTCGGGCTCGACCGGGTGGACGTCGTCGGGAACTCCATGGGCGGGTTCGTGGCAGTGGGCCTCGCGGTCGCCCACAAGGACCTGTTCCGCAGGGTCGTGACCATCGGGGGAGTGGGCCGCAACATCCTCTCCCCGGCGCCCAGCGAAGGGCTCAACCTGCTGGTGGAGTTCACCGAGAACCCCACCCGGGACAACCTCGTGCAGTGGCTGCGGTCGATGGTCCACGACCCCGCCCTCCTCACCGACGAACTGATCGAGGAGCGCTGGGCGAGCGCCACCGACCCGGCGACGCTGGAGGCGTCCCGCCGCATCTACGGCCGACAGGCGATGGCCGGGATGATGGCCGCCCAGGCCCACTCCGACCAGCCCATCTGGGCGGCGCTCCACAAGGTCGCCGTACCCACGCTGCTGACCTGGGGCCGCGACGACCGGGTCACCCCGCTGGACAACGCGCTGCTGCCGATGCGCACGATCCCCAAGGCCGAGTTGCACGTCCTCCCCGACTGCGGGCACTGGGCCATGATCGAGCAGAAGGCGGCCTGGGAGAGCACGGTGCTGGCCTTCCTGACCCGCCCGGATCAGTCCTGACCTGCGTCTGCGTCGGTGGGCTGACTCGACGACAGGGGGACGACGTGGCGATCAGACCCGCAGAGGTTCGGCGCCCCGCCGCTCCGGTGTCGAGCCGCCAGGCCGCCCGCCAGGTACGCATTCTGCGCGCCGCCTCCGACCTCGGCGCCCGTGACGGGCTCGCCCGGGTGCAGATGCAGGACGTGGCCCGGGAGGCCGGCGTCGCGATCGCCACGCTGTACCGCTACTTCCCGTCCAAGCCCTGTCTGTTCCTGTCCGTCCTCGAATGGCACATCGAGGAGTTCCTCGGGGGCCGGGACGCCGGTTCTCCCGCCGCCGACGCGCACGACCCGGCGACGGAGGTGGCGCGGACGCTCGTCGCGCTGAGCGGAAAGCTGCTGGCCAGCCCCCTGCTGGCGTCGGCCGTGGCGCTGTCGTCGTTCACCGAGTACGCGAGCGTGGTCCCGACCCGCTTCGACATCGTCGAAAGAGCCCTGGGACAGCGCCTGTTGCAGCTGCTCGGATGCCGAGCGGACGCGGAGACCACGCGCAGCAGGGTGCGACTGCTCGTCTACAGCTGGTGGGGTCTGTTCGTGGCCATGCTGACCGAGGAGATCACCACCGAGCAGGCGGAGGCGGACCTGCACCTGGCCGCGCGACTGATCGCCACGTCCTGAACACGAACACGAACATGAACGGGGACGAGGACGGGAACGAGGACGGGAACGAGGACGGGGACGGGAACACGCGGCTGTGCCCGGGACACGGCAGGTGTCCCGGGCACAGCCGTGGGGTCAGTCCTTCGCGCCGGCGATGATGTCGAGCACCGCGAGGTAGGAGAAGGCGAGACTGGAACCGATCGGGGTCCCCGCACCCGGGTAGACACGTCCGGACATCGCGGCCATGGTGTTCCCGCTCGCGTAGAGCCCGTCGATCGAGCTGCCGTCCGGCCGCAGCACCCGCGCGTTCTCGTCGGTCTTCAGTCCGCCCTTGGTGCCGATGTCGGACGGAAGGATGGTCGCCACGTAGTACGGCGGGGTGTCGAGCGGAGGCAGCAGCGGGTTCGGCCAGTCGGTCGTGGGCGGTGCCGGGAAGCTCAGCTCGGGATGGGCGGGGAAGCCCAGCACGTGGTTGGCGATCTGGTCCCAGGGTGTCTCCCCGCGATGGAACCGTTCGTCGACTCCGGTGGGCGCGTAGCTGTTGAACTCCTCGATGCTCTTGCGCAGTGCCTCGAACGGTACGTCGATCAGTTTCGCCAGTTCCTCAAGGGTGTCGGCCGTCTTCAGCGCGCCCGACTTGAACCACTCGGGGCTCACCGGCTGGTCGGCCGGGCCACCGAAGCCGTCCCGGTCGAGCTGCCGCTGGTCGAACACCCAGTGGGCGGGGATGTGCGAGACGCCTGTGGTCGTGTGCAGACGGAGGATCCAGCGTCCGCCCTGGTCGTAGGGGAGGTTCTCGTTCATGAAGCGTTCGCCCGCGGCGTTGACCCAGATTCCGCCCCGGGTGCCCGTGTGGAAGAGCGGGAGACCGTCCGGCCACACGAGCCCCGGTACGCACCAGGCCTGGTCGAGCAGTTCGGTGGCGGCTCCGACCGCCATCCCCGCCAGCAGGGCGTCGCCGGTGTTGGCCGGCGCGCCGTTGGACCACTCGCCGGTGAGGGGCGGCTGGTGCCGCTTGCGGAGCCCGGGGTCACGCTCGAAGCCGCCGGCGGCGAGGATCACGCCCCGCTCGGCGCGGATCCGGACGGGCTCACCCTTGCTGACGGCATGCACGCCGACGACCCTGCCGTCCTCGACGACGAGGCTCTCCAGCGCGGTGTCGAGCCGGATCGTGCCGTTGCCGGTCTCCAGGAACGCGGCCAGCGCCCTGCCGATCAGCGCGCGGCCTCCGTTGAGCACGGGACCCTGGTCGCGGCCCCACCGTTCCATCGGGAGGGGGTTGCGCACGAGCCGGGCGTGCTCGCCCAGTTCGGCGGCCGGAATCTCCGCCGGGAAGACGGTGTGCCCGGCGGGGGAGGCGCCGGGAGCCGCCGCGTAGTACTCAGGCACCGGCCCGTACACGAAGGACCCGAACCGCGGGTTCCGCTCCAGCTCGTCGATCAGCTGGGCGCCGGCCCGCAGATAGGCGTCCTGGCGCCGCTCCCGGGAACTGTCGTCGACGATTCCGCGCAGATACGTCCGGGCCTTCTCGACGTCGTTCTCGACGCCGGCCCGGTCGAGCGGCGCGGAGCCCGGGAACCAGAGCCCGGCACCGGAGTAGGCGGTGGTGCCGCCCACCCGGTCGGTCTTCTCGATGACGAGCGTGCGCAGGCCGCGCGAAGCCGCCACATACGCCCCGACCAGACCTCCGCCGGACCCTACGACGACCACGTCGTAGACATCTTCGTTGATGCTCACCCTGGACCTCTCCTCCAGCCGTTCAGCAGTGTGGGCCTGTCGTTTGGATCACGCCTGGGCCGCGGGGCGTGGCACGCACTCCCCCAGAGGGGGGACTCCCAGCCGCGTTGTCGTCGGTTGCCAACTCCCCCACTCTCGACTTCGCTCGACCGGGGGGGACCCCCATCGCGTTGACGCCCTCCTCCGCCTTGCAGCTGCACGCACCACGCCCTGCTCACCGGCAGACAAATGGCGCCGCGGCTGAAGTCGGCGTGATCCAAACGACAGGCCCTGCCGACGACGGTAACGAGCCGTCACGCCCGCGCTGTTCAGCCATCTCGCTCACCGAGACCCACCGACAGACCCCGCAGTCCCGCTGAGCGGAATGCCTGCACCTGCGGTACACCGAGGCCGCTCAGGCTGGGTGCCGAAGCGGTTCTGGCGAAGAAGGGACACGGGAGACGCGCCCCTCCTGAGGGGCGCGGGGCTGTATCGATGTGCGGCTCCGCCGCGTGGGCGCGACAAGCCACCACGAACCCGCGGACGAAGAACCGCCTCCCTGGCGGAGCGCACCGCAAAAGTTGAGGATGCGAATGACAGACACCGGGAAACCGACGCCCGTCGCCGAGGCAGCCGCGCGACTGACCGACGCGGCCCACGCCGGAAAACCCTGTGCCCCCGTACGGGACCTCCTGGGCAGCACCGACATAGCCCTCGCCTACGCCGTCCAGCAACACGTCATCGCCGGCCGCCTAACCGCCGGCGCACGGGTGGTGGGCCGGAAAATAGGCCTCACCTCCGAGTCCGTCCAGCGCCAAGTAGGCGTAGACCGACCGGACTTCGGGGTCCTGCTCGACGACATGGACGTCTCCGCGCTACCGGAGGTACCCAGTGGGCGCCTGCTGCAGCCCCGGGTCGAGGCGGAGATCGCGTTCGTGCTCGCCGCCGACCTGGACGACGACGACCTCGACATCGAACGGGTCCGCTCGGCGGTCGGACACGCCGTGGCCGCGCTGGAGATCGTGGACAGCCGGGTCGCCGACTGGGACATCGCGATCACGGACACGATCGCCGACAACGCCTCCAGCGGCCTGTTCGTCCTCGGCGGCGAGCGCGTCGACCTCAAGGAGTTCGAACCCCGTGACGTGACCATGCGGTTGTACGCCGACGGCGTGCTCGCCTCCGAGGGGACCGGAGCCGCCTGCCTCGGCGACCCCCTGGCGGCGCTGCTGTGGCTTGCCCGTACCGCCAGGGAGTTCGGCGACCCGCTGCGCGCCGGCCAGATCGTGCTCTCGGGCGCCCTGGGCCCGCTCGTCCCCACCCCGCCGGGCAGCACCGTACGGGCCGAGTTGTCGGGCCTGGGATCAGTGACAGCGGTCTTCTCCACCCAGGAACGCCAGGAACGCCAGGACCGCAAGCAACGCAGCGACCCCAAGGATCCCAAGGCCCCCAAGGAGCACGGATGACGAAGACCAAGGTGGCCGTTATCGGCTCCGGCAACATCGGCACCGACCTGATGATCAAGGTGCTGCGTCTGTCCGACACCCTGGAGATGGCCGCGATGGTGGGCATCGACCCTGACTCGGACGGACTGGCGCGCGCCGCCCGGCTGAAGGTACCCGTCACGCACGAGGGCGTGGACGGACTGATCGGCATGGAGGGCTTCGACGAGATCGCCATCGTCTTCGACGCCACGTCGGCGAAGGCCCACGTCGAGAACGCCAGGAAGCTCGCCCCGTACGGCAAACGCCTCGTCGACCTCACCCCGGCGGCCATCGGCCCGTTCGTGGTGCCGCCGGTGAACCTGGACGAGCACCTCGCGAACGCCGATGCCGCCGACAACGCTGTCGACAACCTGAACATGGTCACCTGCGGCGGCCAGGCGACGATCCCGATCGTCCACGCCGTCAGCCGCGTGACTCCCGTGCCCTACGCCGAGATCGTCGCGTCGATCGCCTCCAAGTCGGCCGGACCCGGCACCCGGGCCAACATCGACGAGTTCACCGAGACGACGTCCGGGGCGATCGAGAAGGTGGGCGGCGCCCGGCGCGGCAAGGCGATCATCGTCCTCAACCCGGCCGAACCGCCACTGATCATGCGGGACACGGTGTACTGCCTGATCGGCGACGCCGACCACGAGGCGATCCGCGCCTCCGTCGAGGAGATGGTCGCGGCGGTCGCCGAGTACGTGCCGGGCTACCGGCTCAAGCAGCAGGTCCAGTTCACACCGGTCCCCGAGGGCGACCCGGTGCACACCCTCTTCACCGGCGACCCCTCCGAGGCGACCACCAAGGTCTCCGTCTTCCTCGAAGTGGAGGGCGCCGCCCACTACTTGCCCGCCTACGCCGGCAACCTCGACATCATGACCTCGGCCGCCCTGCGCGTCGCCGAGCGCATCGCCCAGCGATTCCCCTCCGAGGCGACCACCGAGGTGACCAAGTGACCGCCACCCCCAGGCTCTACGTCCAGGACGTCACCCTCCGGGACGGTATGCACGCCGTCCGGCACCGGATCACCCCCGAGTTCGTCGCGAAGATCTCCAGGGCGCTCGACCGGGCGGGCGTGGACGCCATCGAGGTCGCCCACGGCGACGGTCTGGCCGGCGGCAGCCTCAACTACGGGCCGGGCAGCAACACCGACTGGGAGTGGATCGAGGCGGCGGCCGATGTCATCGAGCGCGCCACCCTCACCTCCCTCCTGCTGCCCGGGATCGGCACGATCGTCGAACTCAAGCGGGCCTACGCCATGGGCGTCCGCTCGGTGCGCATCGCCACGCACTGCACGGAGGCGGACGTCGCCGCCCAGCACATCTCCACCGCCCGCGAACTCGGCATGGACGTCTCCGGGTTCCTGATGATGGCCCACATGGCGTCCCCGGAGGTCCTCGCCGGACAGGCGAAGCTGATGGAGTCGTACGGCGCGCACTGTGTGTACGTCACCGACTCCGGCGGCCGGCTGACCATGGACGGGGTGCGCGACCGCATCCGCGCCTATCGGGACGTGCTCGATCCGGAGACCCAGATCGGCATCCACGCGCACGAGAACCTGTCCCTCTCGGTGGCCAACTCGGTGGTGGCGGTCGAGGAGGGGGTGGCCCGGGTCGACGCGTCGCTCGCGGGACAGGGCGCCGGCGCGGGCAACTGCCCGATCGAGCCGTTCATCGCCGTCGCCAACCTCCAGGGCTGGAAGCACGACTGCGACCTGTTCGCCCTCCAGGACGCTGCCGAGGACCTGGTCCGCCCGCTCCAGGACCGACCGGTGCGCGTCGACCGGGAGACCCTCACCCTCGGCTATGCCGGCGCCTACTCCAGTTTCCTGCGCCACGCCGAGGCGGCGGCCGAGCGCTACGGACTCGACGCCCGCACGATCCTCCAGGAGGTCGGCAGGCGCGGGCTGGTCGGCGGCCAGGAGGACATGATCGTGGACATCGCCCTGGACCTCACCCAGGGCTGACATCGGCCGACGTACCGCTCCCCGGAAGCAGTCTTCCGGGGAGCGGTACTTTTTTGCGCCCCGGGATTAATAGACCGACCGCCCCAATTATTCGGTGCACGACTCTTTCTCTGCGGCCCGTGGCATTGGTACCTTGACGCCGAAGCCGAACTAGAATTGATTTCAGTTTGAGCAGAGAGGCACCGACGATGACGTCTGCCCTTCGCCTGGACTCGCGACCCTCCGAGGTCGTCGGGCAGGTACTGCCTCCGTCGATGATGGAGCGCGTGACGCTGATCATGGATCTCTTCGAGCGTCCGCACACCCACCTGACACTCGAGACGGTCTCGCGCCGGACCCATCTCCCGCGTTCCACCACCCACCGGATACTCGACCAGCTGGTCCGCCTGGACTGGCTGCGGCACACGGTGGCCGGGTACACGCTGGGGCGGCGGGCGCTCGGTCTGGGCGGCCGGGAGATCGGCCACAGCGCGCTGCGGTCGGCCGCTGCGCCCCACCTCCTGGACCTGGCCGTCCGTACGCGAATGGTCGTCCATCTGGCCGTGCTGGACGGGCCCGAGATCTACTACCTGGACAAGGTGGGAGGCCGGGCGGCGGTCGACATCCCGTCGAAGGTCGGGGGCCGCGCGGTCGCCCACTGCACCGGGCTCGGCAAGGCCATGCTCGCCTGGCTGAGCCCGGAGGAGATCGACGCGCGGTACGCACAGCTGATCGAGCGCCGGACCGACCACAGCATCGGCCACCTCGACCACCTGCACCGCGAACTCCGCACAGTGCGCCGCCGCAACGGCCTGGCGATCGACCGCGGAGAGTGTTTCCCCGACCTCGGCTGCGTCGGCCTCGCCCTGCGCGGCCCCGAAGGTCCGATCGGCGCGATCTCGGTGGTGGGGGACGGCAGCTCCTCCCTGGAACTCGTGGCGCCGCTCGTGGTGAACGCGGTGAAGGCAGTCGCCGAGGACCTTCTCCTCGCGGGCTGAGACCCGCCCCGACAGGGGTGCGGGGCCGGGGCGATCTGCGGCTCCGCCGCGCGGGCGCGACAGGCTCCCGGCAGCTCGCGGCCGGCAGCCGAAGGGCCGTCCACGTCGCGCAGCGAAAGACGGCCGCCGCCGCCTCAGATCCGCCCCCGCCCGAACCCCTTCGGGTCCGCCCCCGTCCGGACCCGCTCAGCTTCCCGCCGGGATGTCGCGCAGCGTCCGCTTGAGGACCTTGCCCGAGGGCGTACGGGGGAGTTCGTCGACGACGTCGAAACGGGCCGGCACCTTGAACTTCGCCAGGCGCTCGGAGCAGAACTCCCGCAGCTCCTCGACGCCGGCGTCCGTGCCCGGCCGGAACACCACGAAGGCGCGCGGCACCTCGCCCCAGCGCGGGTGGGTCAGGCCGACGACCGCCGCTTCCAGTACGGCCGGGTGTTCGTACAGGACCCGCTCGACCTCGGGGGTGGCGATGTTCTCGCCGCCGGAGACGATCATGTCCTTCTTGCGGTCGTCGATGTAGAGGAAGCCCTCCTCGTCGACGTGTCCGATGTCGCCGGTGTGGAACCAGCCGTCCCGCAGGGCCGCGGCGGTCGCCTTCTCGTCGCGCCAGTAGCCCGCGAAGACCTTCGGGCCGCGCAGCGTGATCTCGCCGAGCTCGCCCGCCGGGGCCTCCTTGCCGGTGTCGTCGACGATCCGGATCCGGGTGTGCGGCACGGGCCGGCCGACCGAGCCCAGTTTGGACAGGGCGTGCTCGCGGTCGAGGAAGGTGTCGCCCGAGACCGTCTCGGTCAGACCGTAGGCATCGGCGAACCAGGCGTTCGGGAACGCGGTCATGATGCGCCGCAGTACCGGCTCCGGGGTCTTCTCGCCGCCGCCCACGATGAAGCGCATCGAGGTGGTGTCGTACGACTCCCGGTCCGGGACCTCCAGGACGGCGTTCACCATCACCGGCGCCAGCCAGGCGTTGGTGACTTTGTGCTCCTCGATGGCCCTCAGTACACCGGGCGCGTCGAACTTGCGCTGGAGAACCACACCGCCGCCCGCGTACAGCACCGGAAGGGCCGGCATGTCCAGGCCGCCGACGTGGTAGAGCGGCCCGGCCACGAGTGTGGTGTCCGCCGCGGTGAGGCCGAAGTGGACGATCTGGGACACGTTCTTCGCGTGCAGGTTGCCGTACGTGATGCGCACACCCTTGGGGCGTGAGGTGGTGCCCGAGGTGTACATCAGCCGCTGGAGATCGTCCGGCCCGACCTCGACGGGATCCACCCGGGCGCCCGGGTGCCGGTCGAGCAGCGCCTCGTAATCGGTCCACTCGTCCGATTCCGCTTCGCCGTCCACCAGGATGCGGTGCTCCAGAGCGCCGAGTTTTCCGGCGATCCGGTCGGCCGCCCGAACGAACTCCGGTTCGGTGATGATCGCCTTCGCCTGGGAGTGGCCCAGAATGTACGCCCATTCCTCCTCGGACAGGCGGTAGTTCAGCGGGAGGAAGACCGCCCCGACGCGGTTGGCCGCATAGACCAGTTCCAGGAACTCCGGCCGGTTGTAGAGCAGCAGCCCGACGACGTCACCGCGCCGGACGCCCAGCTCCGTCAGGCCCGCGGCCAGCCGGTTGACCCGGTCGTGGAGCTCGCGCACCGTCAGACGGCGGTCCTCCTGGGTGACGACCACGGATTCGGGCCGCTGGGTCAGGTGGTAATCGAGGATGCTCGCGAAATTGTGCACGGGTCTCTCTCGCTCTGTGTCTGCACGGCGAATGCTTCTTGCCACCGCTCATACGGAAAGGCGGGTTCCGGCCGGTTGGTTGCCCACTACCACGATTTAGTGTACCTCTTGGTCTATAAAACTTGCTGGCCGAACTGTACGACGACGCGAACGCATCGACAACCATCCGCGCGCCGGTGGGTTCGCCTTGTTTCCCCCGATGAGGAGGCCCTGGTGCCGCGCATCCGTCTCGACACCGACGGACCCGTTGTCACGGTCCGCCTCGACCACCCACCGCTGAACGCCTTCGACACCGTCCAGCGCGACGAACTGGCCGCCCGCGTACGCGAACTGGCCGACTCGCCCCGGGTGCGGGCCGTCGTGCTCTACGGCGGTGAACGGCTGTTCGCCGCCGGTGCGGACGTCAAGGCGCTCGCCGCGATGGGCGTCGAGGAGGTGCGGGGCTGGAACCGGGCGTTGCAGCGCACCTTCGACGAGGTGGCCCAACTGCCCATGCCGGTCGTCGCGGCGATCACCGGGTACGCGCTCGGCGGCGGCCTCGAACTGGCCCTCGCCGCCGACTACCGCATCGCGGCCGACGACGCGCTCCTCGGCCAGCCCGAGGTGCTGCTCGGGATCATCCCGGGCTCGGGCGGCACCCAGCGGCTGACCCGTCTGATCGGCCCGTCCCGGACCAAGAACCTGCTGATGACCGGCCGCCGGGTGGACGCGCCGGAGGCCCTGCGACTGGGCCTGGTGGACGAGGTGGTCCCGGCACCGGAGGCGCATGCCACCGCCCTCCGCTACGCCCACCGCCTCGCCGAGGGCCCGGCAGCAGCCCTGGAGGCCATCAAGGAGGCCGTCAACCACGGCACCGACACCTCCATGTCAGCCGGCCTCGCCCTGGAACGCTCCCTGTTCACCGGGGTGTTCGGCACGCAGGACGCGACGACGGGCATCGAGTCGTTCCTGGCCGAGGGCCCAGGCAAGGCCCGATTCGGGGACGCCCCGTAAGGGCGCCCCCCGTAGGGGCGCGGGGAACTGCGCGACCAGCCCCAACGGACCCGCGCGTACGTACAAAGCCGACACCACGAACCGAAAGGAGGGCGGACCATGCAGGCACTGCGCTGGCACGCCGCACGAGACCTACGGCTGGAGGAGGTCCCGGACCCGCCCGCCCCCGCCCCCCACGAGGCCGTCGTGGACGTGACCTGGTCCGGAATCTGTGGAACAGACCTGCACGAGTTCCTCGAAGGCCCCCACATGATCCGCGACAGCCCCCACCCCCTCACCGGCGCCGCCCCACCCCTCGCCCTCGGCCATGAACTCAGCGGCACGGTCGTCGCGTTGGGCACCGAGACACCCGGCATCGCGGTCGGCGACCGGGTGACCGCCGACCCCGTCTGGAGCTGCGGAGTCTGCTTCTGGTGCGCACGCGGCGAGTACCACATCTGCCCCAGGAGCGGCTCCGTCGGTCTCGCCTCGCCCGGTGCCTTCGCCGACCGCGTCACCGTGCCGCTCGGCGGGCTGACCCGGCTGCCCGACAACGTCAGCGACGAGATGGCGGCCGTCGCCGAACCCCTTGCCGTGGGCCTGCACGCGGTCACCCGCGCGGGAGTGCGGCCCGGCGACAACGTCCTGGTCGTCGGCGGAGGCCCGATCGGCGTCGCCGTGGTTCTCGCGGCCCGTATCGCCGGTGCGGCCGGGCTCTATGTGAGCGAACCCCTCGCGGGGCGCCGCGAGTTGCTGCTCGGCCTCGGCGTCACCGAGGCCTTCGACCCGCGCGAGACGGACGTACGCCGTGAGGTGTTCCTGAGGACCGGACGCATCGGCCCCGACGTCGTCATCGACGCGACCGGTGTGCCCGCGCTGGCCGGGCAGGCGGTCGCCACCGTCCGGCGCGGCGGACGGGTCGTGCTCGCCGGTGTCGGGCACGGCAGCGTCGAGTTCGATATGGGGCAACTCGTCTTCTACGAGCGGTCCGTGGCCGGGACGCTCGGCTACAACTTCGACATCCCCCGGGTGATCGACCTGATGAGCACCGGGCGCTTGGATGCCTCCGCTCTGGTCACCGGGCGTTTTCCGCTCGCGGACGGAGCCGGGGTCTTCGCGGACCTGGCCGCCGACCGGGCCAGGCACCTCAAGGTGCTCCTCACTCCGAAGGGACTGTGACATGGATTTCGACCTGCCGGAGGAGACCCGGGACCTCCAGGAGATGGTCCGCGAGTTCGCGGCGAAGGAGATAGCTCCGAACGCCGCGGAGTGGTCCGAGACCGAGACGTTCCCGACCAAGATCTTCACCAAGCTCGGCGAACTCGGCCTGATGGGCATGCTCGTGCCCGAGGAGTACGGCGGCGCCGGCTCGGACATGGTGTCGTACGTCGCGGTCATGGAGGAACTCGGCGCGGCCGACCAGTCGGTCGCCTCCTCCTGGAACGCGCACTCGACCATCGCCACGCTCCCGCTCCTGACCTACGGCACCCGGACGCAGAAGCAGCGCTGGCTGACCCCGCTGGCCAGAGGCGAGGCCATCGGGGCGTTCGGCCTGACCGAGCCCGGCGCCGGTTCCGACGCGGCGGGCATCACCACCACGGCCCGCCGTGCGGACGGTGGTTGGCTGATCAACGGCACCAAGATGTTCATCACCAACGCCGGCACCGACATCAGCCAGGGTGTCACCCTGCTGGCCACGACCGGCAAGGGCGAGGACGGGCGGAAACGGTTCGCCACCTTCTACGTCCCGACCGGCACACCCGGTTACAGCTGCGGCGCCAAGCTGAAGAAGCTCGGCTGGCACGCCATGGACACCCGGGAGCTGGTCTTCGAGGACTGCTGGATCGCCGACGACCATCTGATCGGCGAAGAGGGCAACGGGCTGCGCCAGTTCCTCGCCGTCCTCGACAAGGGCCGGGTCAGCGTCGCCGCGCTGGGTCTGTCGCTGACCAGGGCGGCACTCGCGCTGGCCGTCAAACACGCCACGGAACGCCACCAGTTCGGCCGCCCGCTGTCGGCCTTCCAGGCGGTCGCCCACAAGATCGCCGACATCGGTACGGAGCTCCAGGCCGCCCGCTGGATGGTCTACCGGGCGGCCTGGCTCGCCGATCAGGGGCGCCCGTACGGCACGGAGGCCGCCATGGCCAAGCTGTACGCCTCCGAGGTGGCCAACCGGGCCGCCTCCCAGGCGGTGCAGATCCACGGCGGCTACGGCTATGTGCGGGAGTCGGAGATCTCGCGGTTCTACGCAGACGCGAAGATCCTGGAGATCGGCGAGGGCACCAACGAGATCCAACGCGACGTCGTCGCCCGGGCGTTGCTGAAGCAGGCGTGAGACGGGCGACCCGGTGCGGGACAAGAAGAGGCCCGCGGTGCGTACCGCGGGCCCCCTGTACCGGCTGTACCGGACATGCCGGTTGTGCCGGCGGGCTCAGCTCGCCAGGGCGGCGGGCTGCCACACGGCCTCGGGGTCGAGCGGCAGGTCCGGCCGGTCGCGCTTGAAGGCGGCGGCCTCCTCCTCCACGTCCGGCAGGGCGGCGCCGGGTGCTCCGAATCCCCGCAGCAGGGTGTCGCAGTACTCGCTGGACAGGTACGAGGCGTCCCAGTCGCCGTCCGGCTTCACCCATTGGTAGGTGTGGTTGTGCAGATTCAGGAACTGCAGGGTGGCCAGGTGCGGTTCGACCGCGCGGAAGGTGCCCTGCTCCACGGCCTCCGTGAGCAGCCCCCGGACCAGTTGCTCGAACTCCGCGCGCTGGCCCAGCAGCGTGTCGAGGTAGTCGCCGGTGAGGCTGCGGTAGTCGTGTTCGTAGACCCAGATGTGGTCGAGCCTGCGGAAGATGATCGTCAGCAGCGACTCCGACAGCAGCCGCAGCCGTACCAGCGGGTCCGCGTCGAGGCCCGCGATCTCCCGGGCGCGGGACAGGAGCGGGTCCATCACCCGCGACTGGATCTCGATCAGCAGGTTCTCCTTGGACCCGATGTAGTAGTACAGGGCACCCTTGGCGAGCCCGACCGCACGGCCCAGTTCGTTGATCGAGGTCGCCGCGTAGCCATGACGGGCGAAGAGGGTCGCGGCGGTGTCGATGATCTTCTGGCGTCGGACCTCGTAGTCCGGCCCGTGACCCGGTGGTCGTGGCATGTGGTTCTCCCCGCCTGATGTGTCGACATTTCGACGTGTCGATGGGACATGGCCTCGGGCCCGCGTCCGGACGGCCGGTGGCACATCCGGGGGGAAGCAGGTCCGGGACCTCGTTCTATTGTGCTTGACCAGTTTGCTAGACCAGACGGTACATTAAAAGATGGACTCCGGCGGCGCGGCCTTGTACCGCCCGCGCGATCATTGCGAGGACGCGCATGACGACCGAGGCACCCCACCAGACAACGACCGGTTCCGCCGGTTCCGCGCACGCGGAACAGCTCCTGGAAATGTACCGCCGCATGCGACGCATCCGGCGCTTCGAGGAGCGGGCGTCCGTGCTGTACAAGGCGACGGAGATCCCCGGCTTCCTGCACCTGTCGATCGGTCAGGAGGCCAGTGCGGTGGGCGCCTGCTGGCCGCTGGGCCCCGGCGACGGGATCACCTCCACCCACCGGGGGCACGGCCACGTCCTGGCCAAGGGCCTCGACACGGCGTCCATGATGGCCGAGCTGATGGGCAAGGAGGCCGGGACCTGCCACGGCCGCGGCGGATCGATGCACATCGCCGACCCGGGCCTCGGGATCTACGGCGCCAACGGCATCGTCGGCGCAGGCCTGCCGATCGCCACCGGGGTGGCCACCGCGGCCAAGCTGCGCGCCGCCGGTGATGTGGTCGTGGCGTTCTTCGGGGACGGCGCGGTCGCCCAGGGCATGTTCCACGAGGCAGTCAACCTGGCCGCCGTATGGGATCTGCCCGTGGTCTTCCTGTGCGAGAACAACCACTACTCCGAGTTCTCGCCCGCGTCCGCACAGCACCGCGCCCCGCTCTCCGCCCGCGCCGCCGGGTACGGCATCGACTACGCGCACGTCGACGGCAACGACGTCCTCGCGGTGGCCGGGCTGATGAACGACGTGGTGGAACGCCTGCGCGGCGGCGCGGGGCCCGTCCTCGTCGAGGCCGAGACCTACCGCTGGCACGGCCACTACGAGGGCGACCCCGAGCGCTACCGCAGCGCCGAGGAGGTCGCGGCAGCCAAGGACCGGGACCCGCTGCTGGTCGCCCGCCGGCACCTGACGGCGGCCGGTGTCCCGGCCCAACTGGCCGACGCCGTCGACGAGGAGATCGACAACGAGATCGAGGCGGCCGTGGAGTGGGCGAGGAGCCTGCCCGAACCGGCCCCCGAGACCCTGTACGACTTCGTCTCGGCGCCGCGCTCCACGATCCCCGAGCCGGCCCCCGCCGAAGGTGAGGTCTTCCGCTCCATGGACGCCGTACGTCTCGCGCTGGAGCACGAACTCGCCGCCGATCCCGATGTGTTCCTCGCCGGGATCGACATCGGCGCGGGCGGCAACGTCTTCGGCCTGACCCGTGGCCTGGCGGACGCCTTCCCCGGCCGGGTCCGTGACACCCCGATCAGTGAGAGCGCCATCCTCGGTACGGCGGTCGGGGCGGCCATGGCCGGGATGAAGCCGGTGGTCGAGATCATGTACATGGACTTCATCGGCGTCTGCCTCGACATGCTCCTGAACCAGGCGGCCAAGCTGCGGTTCATGACCGGCGGCCGGGCCTCCATGCCGCTCGTCGTACGCACCCAGTTCGGCGCGGGCCGCTCCTCGGGCAGCCAGCACTCGCAGAGCCTGGAGGCCCTGCTCGCCCACATCCCGGGTCTGACGGTGGTCATGCCGTCCAACCCGGCCGACACATACGGCCTCCTGCGTGCCGCCATCCAGGACCCGAACCCGGTGGTCTTCGTGGAGAACCGGCTCCAGTACGGCCTCAAGGGCCCGCGTCCGCCGGCCGACCACCTGATCCCGCTGGGCAAGGCCAAGGTGATCCGTGAGGGCACCGACATCACCCTGGTCTCCTGGTCGCGGATGGTCCAGGACTGCCTGGCCGCCGCCGACCTGCTCGCCGCCGAGGGGGTGAGCGTGGAGGTGATCGACCTGCGCACGGTCGCCCCGCTGGACCGGGAGACCGTCCTCGCCTCCCTCGCCAAGACCAACCGCCTGGTCATCGCCCACGAGGCCGTACGGGACTTCGGCGTCGGAGCCGAACTGGCAGCGCTCGCCGTGGACGAGGGCTTCTGGCACCTGGACGCTCCGGTGACCCGGGTGGCCCCGCCGCATGTGCCGGCGCCGTACGCGCCCTCGCTGGAGCGGGTGTGGCTGCCGTCGCAGGACACGATCGCCGAGACGCTGCGGCGGATCGCGGCGGTCTGACCGCCAAGGGGAACAAAGGCAAGGGGGACGAAGGGAGGGGGCCCAGGACTCGGTCCTGGGCCCCCTCCCTTTGGCGGTGTCCGTGTCAGACGGTGGCCACCGGAGTCAGGGGGCTGCCTTGCGTTCCCGGGAGGTTCAGCGGGGGTGCGGTGAGGAGGAATCGGGTGCGGTGGTGTTCGCGCAGCCAGGTGGCGAGTTTGTCGAGGTACCACAGTTCGCCGAGGGGGACGCCGAGTTTGAAGAGGCAGAGGTGGTGGATGGGCAGGAGGGAGTGGGGGCCGGTCTCGTTGCCGACGCCGACTCCCTCGACGGCGTAGTTGTCGGCGACGAGGCCGGCGAGCTGGGAGTCGGTGATCCATTGGAGGATCTCGGGGTCGTGGGCGTCGAGGTAGGCGGCGGTCTGATGGATCGCGACCGGGTCGGGGTTCTTGTTCCAGGCGAGGATCTGGGTGGCGAAGCCGGTGTGGAGCAGGACGATGTCGCCGGGTTCGACGGTGACGTTGTCGGCGTCCATGATGGCGCGCAACTGCCGGTAGGTGACCGGCTGGTAGTCGGTGCCGAGGTGGTGGGCGATGTCGATGAGGACGCCGCGTCCCTGGACGCCGTGTTCCGCCATGTGTTCGAGGCCGAGGTGGCGGGCGAAGCCGAGGCTGCCGCTGCCGTCGCCCTTGGCGTCTTCCTGCGGTCCGACGAGGTCGGTGCCGGCGCGGTAGCCGTTGTAGTAGACGGCTTCGGCGATCCCGTCGGCGTCGGCGTCGAACTCGGCGCCCTGGTGGGCGAGGGCGTCCCACTGGGTGGAGTACTGCGGCCAGAGGGTGACCACGTCGTCGGACCAGACGTCGATGAGGTCGGGGGAGAAGTGTTCGCTGGCTTTGATGTTGTAGAAGACGTCCTGGTTGTGCTGGAGGTCTTCGGTGGGGCGCAGGATCGGCGGGTAGCGGCGCTGGTTCATGGCCGAGCCACCGGGATGGTCGAGCGGCAGGCTGAGACTGAAGGCGATGCCGTGCTCGACCTCGCGCACGCCCTGAAGGACCTTCTCCCGGGTGAGCAGGTTGATCCGGCCCAGCTCGTCGTCCTCGCCCCAGTCGCCCCAGGTCGAGCCCGGCGGACGCTGCTTCCAACGCTTCGTCATGACTAACGCCTCCTCACGCGACGGTCCTCGTCGACGGTCGTCGGCATGCTATTTAGATTATACCGGTCGGTCAACAACTGGAACTTGCTTCGTCGAAGCCCTTTTTATTGTCTTGCGTTCAGCAATAGACTCAGTGGTCGAAACATCGACTGTTGGGGAGATGATGAGCGAATCCACACAGGCGTGGGTGGCTGCCGGCGTCCGTTCCGTGATCGGGACGCACACTCGGGCCCAGGACGCCGGACGCACCGACGAGATCGTCGCGCTGTACACACCCGACGGGGTCCTGGAACTGCCGGGCACGGACCCCCTCCAGGGGCACGACGCCCTCCGCGCGGCCTTCAAGGGCTGGGCGCCGGAGAAGCCGCAGCTGCACCTGGTCACCAACACGGTCGTCACCTCCGCCGCCGAGGACGAGGCGACGGCCACGAGTGACGTGGCCTTCCTCCAGCGCGGCGAGTCGGGCTGGGCGGTCCAGGTCGTCGGGCACTACGAGGACGAGCTGACCAGGGTCGACGGCACCTGGCTGCTCCGCCGCAGGAAGACGACGTACCAGGTCTGACCGCGTGTCGCCCCTTCGACTTGACCTTGGAGAGAGATGAGCACCACTTCCGCCGACGCCGAGGCGTCGGTCACCACCGGAGTGCACACCGCCATCGCCGCGTACGCGCAGGCGCTGGACACCGGCCGCAACGCCGAGCTCGCCGAACTGTTCGTGCCCGACGGCGTCGCCGAGATCGCCGGTATCGCGACCTTCGAGGGCCGGGACGCGATCCGCGAGGGCTTCGCGGCCTTCGCGCCGACCCAGCCGCAGCTGCACCTGGTGGCCAACACGGTGGTCACCTCGTACACCGAGGAGGAGGCCACAGCGATCAGTGACCTGGCGTTCTTCCAGCGCGGCGAGTCGGGCTGGGCGGTGCAGCTCGTCGGCCGCTACGACGACACGCTGCGCCACCACGACGGCGCGTGGAAGTTCCAGCGGAGGGTCACGACCTTCCTGCCGTAAGGCGCGGACGCGTCAGCACCTCGCCGTGTCACGGAAAGCCGATGCTCGTGCCACCCGACGGATCGGGTGGCACGAGCATCGGCTTTCCGTGTGCTCAGGCCTCGCTCCTGCGCTCCGTGGCCTTGGAGAAGGTGAGGGCGGGGAAGTCGTTCTGGACCGCCTCGCGGATCAGCTCCTGGAGCCTCCAGCGTCCGCTCGGGTTCAGCAGCTGCTTGACCGGCTTGCCGGGGATGTTGCCTCCGGAGAAGTAGCTGCTCTCCAGGAAGGAGGACATCGTGCTGTTGTTCACGCTGTCCGTCCACTCCTCCTCGGCGGCCTCGGTCACCTCGATGACGTCGTGACCGTGGTCGCGTGCGTGAATCACCGCGTCGGTGACGATCTCCACCTGGTCGCCGGCGTACCGCGGGTTGTTGCCCGTCGCGCCGTGCGGCCCGCCGGGGAAGAAGAAGTTCGGGAAGCCGGCCGTCGCGATCCCGAGGTAGGTGCGCGGGCCGTCCGACCAGTACTCCTTCAGGGGGAGACCCCGACGCCCCTGCACACCGAGCCTGTTGAGGGCGCCGGTGCCGAAGTCGTAGCCCGTCGCCCAGATGATGATGTCGAACTCCTCGACGCCCGCGGCGGTTTCGATCCCGTCCTCGGTGATGCGGGTGATCGGAGTCTCGTTGATGTCGACGAGGGAGACGTTCGGCTTGTTGTACGTCTCGTAGTAGCCGGTCCCGAAGGGGGGCCGCCGTCCGCCGTAGCCGTGGGCCTTGGGGATCAGCTTCTCCGCCGTCTCCGGGTCCTTGACGATGCTGCGGATCTTGTCGGCCATGAACGCGCACCACTCCGCGTTCACGGTCTCGTTCGAGAGCATGTCGTAGTAGTGCTCGGTCAGTTTGGTGAAACCGGGGCCGTTCCACCGCTCCTCGTAGAACGCCTGCCGGTCCTCCGGGCTGTCCTCGAGGCCGGAACGCATGACGATCTGGTGCAGGAACCCGCTCGGGGAAGTGTTCAGGGTGTCGCGGATGGACTCGAAGTTCGCCTTCAGCTCCGCCTGCTCCTCGGGCGTGATCGGCCCGTTGTTGAGCGGTGTGAGCCAGTCGGCGTCCTTCTGGAAGACGGTCAGCCGGTCCACGTCGTCCGCGATCGCGGAGATGATCTGCACACCGCTGGAGCCGGTGCCGATCTGGGCCACCCGCTTGCCGGTGAAGTCGATGGGGGTCTTCGGCCAGCGGCTGGTGTGGTGCTGCGCGCCGCGGAAGTCCTCGCGTCCCGGGACGGCCGGGATGTACGGCACCGAGAGGTTGCCGGTCGCCGCGACGACGAAGCGGGCCCGGACCTCGGTGCCGTCACTGCCCCGCACGGTCCAGACCCCGGACGCCTCGTCGAAGACGGCCGCGGTCACCTTGACGCCGAAGGAGATGTCGCGGCGCAGGTCGAACCGGTCGACGACGTGGTTGAAGTACCGCTCGATCTCCGGCTGGCCCGCGAACTTCTCCGACCACTCCCACTCCTCCCACAGCTCCTTGGAGAAGAGGTAGCCGTAGGTGTAGCTCTCGGAGTCGAAGCGCGCCTCGGGATAGCGGTTCCAGTACCAGGTGCCGCCCACCCCGGTCCCCGCCTCCAGCAGCTTCACCGAGAACCCGGCCTCCCGGGCCCGGTACAGCTGGTAGATGCCGGTGACACCGGCTCCGATGACCAGTACGTCCACCGTGCTGCCCGTGCTGCCTGCGCCGACCTGGTCCGGGCTCGTCTTCGTCGTGTCGCTCATGTGCTCTCCCGCGTGAGCCTTGATTCATATGTCGACCGCTCGGTCGAATATTCAGTGAGGGTAGATGAGAGGGCGGGTCCGGGCAATGGATGTGAATCTCTGTCGAGTCATTGATTGTACCGACCGTCTGATCTAACTTTCGCTGAAGGACGTGAAGCCGCACAACGGGAGTACAGGTATGAGCGACAAGGGTGTCGAAGAGACCGCCGATCTGCGGGCCGCCGGCTGGAAGGCCATGCGCGCCGCCCTGCCGGGTGTGTTCCCCGAGGGCGACGTCGATCTACGGGACGGCCGCCTCGGCGAGGACCTCGTCGACATCGGACTTCTTGGTGTCTGGGGCGGTCTGTGGGGCCGCGAGGGACTGGCTCCCCGTGACCGCAGTCTGGTGACGCTGGGCATCCTCATCGCCCTCGGCGCCGAGACCGAGCTGAAGACACATGTCCGTATCGCCCGGACGAACGGACTGACCGAGGACGAGATCGCCGAGGTCGTCTACCACTCCAGCGGCTACACCGGCTTCCCCCGGGCCGTCGCCGCCCGCACCGCGGCCCGCGAGGCCCTGGAGGGCTGACGGAGCCCTGTATCGCCCCTGTTCGTCGCCGACCGGGCGCGACCCGTCGGCACACCCCCATCACTCAAGGAGTACGCATGACACTGCACGGAAAGGTCGCGGTGGTCACCGGCGGCGCCCGTGGCATCGGCCGGGGAATCGCGACCGTACTCGCCGCCAAGGGGGCCGCGGTCGCCGTCTGGGACCTGAACGCCGAGGGCGCCGAGGAAACCGTCGCCCTGATCGTCAAGGAGGGCGGCACGGCGATCGCGGTGGCCGGTGACGCGGCCGACGCCGAGGCCGTCGCGGCCTCGGCGGCCCGCACCCGGGAGGAACTCGGTCCGGTGGCGATCCTGGTCAACAACGCCGGAACGACCGCCTACGAGCCCTTCACGAGCATCAGCGAGGCCGCCTGGGACCGGATGATCGGGATCAACCTCAAGGGCCCGTTCCTGGTCACCAGGGAGCTGGTGCCCGACATGGTCGAGGCGGGATGGGGCCGGATAGTCAACATCTCGTCCTCGTCCGCACAGACCGGCGCGCCCTCCATGGCGCACTACGCGGCCTCCAAGGGCGGTGTCATCGGCCTCACCCGGGCGCTGGCGGTCGAGTACATAGAGAAGGGGATCACCGTCAACCACGTACCGCCCGGCTTCATCGACACCCCGCTGGTGCGCCAGGGCCCCGTCGACGTCGACGCGGTCGCCGCCATGATGCCGATGAAGCGGGCCGGCACCCCGGAGGACATCGCCCACGCGGTGGCCTATCTGGCCTCCGAAGAGGCGAGCTATGTGACCGGCCAGACGCTCAGCGCGAACGGCGGCCGCTATCTGGCCTGAGCGGCCCGGGCGGAGGGGGCCGTTGGCGACGGATCCTCCGCGCAGGGTTGTTTGTACCGACCGGCAGGTATAACTTTCAGCCAGGCATCGAGCCGCAGCTGCAATGGAGCACGCATGAGCATCGACGACGACGTCAGGAACGGCACCCGTGGGGTGACCGCATGACGGCCCGCGTCCTGGTGGTGGGCGCCTCCGCGGCCGGGCTGTCCACGGTAGAGGCGCTGCGGCGCAAGGGCTTCGCGGGTGGGATCACGGTGCTCGGTGACGAGCCGCATGCCCCGTACGACCGGCCGCCGCTGTCCAAGCAGGTGCTGTCCGGTGCCTGGGAGCCGGCGCGCGCCGCGCTGCGGGCGCAGGAGCAACTGGCCGCGCTGGAAGCCGAGTTCGTGCTGGGTGATCCGGCGGTGGGCCTTGATCCGGTGTCGCGGACGGTGCGTACGGAGTCCGGACGGCAGGTGGACGCCGACGCGGTCGTGATCGCGACGGGTGTGCGGGCGCGGAGGTTCCCGGGGCAGGACGACCTGGCGGGTGTGCATGTGCTGCGCACGCTCGACGACGCGCTGGCGTTGCGCGGCGAGTTGCTGCCGGGCCGCCGGTTGGTGGTCGTCGGCGAGGGCGTGCTGGGATCGGAGATCGCGGCGACGGCACGGACGCTCGGCCTGGAGGTGACGCTGGCGGGCCCGTTGGCGGCGCCGATGGCGTCGCAGGTGGGCCCGGTGGTGTCGGGGGCGCTGGCCGAACTGCACGCCGAGCGCGGAGTGACACTGCGGCTGGGCGAGGGCGTCGTCGGGCTGACCGGCGAGGGCGGCCGGGTGTCCGGGGTGCGGCTGGCCTCGGACGAGGTGCTGCCGGCCGATGCGGTCGTGGTCGCGATCGGTGCGGTGCCGACGACACAGTGGCTGGCGGACAGCGGTCTCGCCCTGGACAACGGCGTGGTGTGTGACGCGCGGTGCCGGGCGGCCGAGGGGATCTACGCGGTGGGTGACGTGGCCCGCTGGCAGCACGAGGGCCTGGGCCGGCTGATCCGGCTGGAGAACCGGACCAACGCCACGGAGCAGGCGATGGCGGTCGCCGGAGTGATCCTGGGCGAGGACCGGCCGTACGCGCCGGTGCCGTACTTCTGGACGGACCAGTTCGACGCCAAGCTCCAGGTCCACGGCTTCCTGCCCGCCGAGGCCGAAGTGGATGTCGTGGAGGGCGACTTGGCGGCCCGCCGGTTCGTCGTCCGCTATCGCGCGGACGGCCGGGTCACCGGCGTCCTCGGCTGGAACATGCCCAAACAGACCCGGCTGCGCCGCCAGGAGGTCGTCGACGCGCTCCAGGCCCCCGTCGAGCTCGCACCCGCACCCGCACCCACCCACTGAAGGTTCAGGAGAGACGCCATGAAGGTTGTTGTCGACGAGGAGAAGTGCGTCGCCGCCGGGCAGTGCGTGTCCGCCGCCATGGACGTGTTCGACCAGCGTGACGAGGACGGCATCGTCGTCCTCCTGGACGAGAACCCGCCCGCCGAACTGGCCGAGGACGTGCGCAACGCCGCCGCGATCTGCCCGGCGCTGGCCATCCGTATCGAGGAATAGACCGAGCGACGGACCGAGGAGGAGATCACTCCCGGTTCCGCGTGCGTTCCGTCGCCACCATTCGAGGAGAATCCATGGCTGAGGCAGAGACCCCGCTCGCCCCCGACGAGCAGGTGTACTTCTATCAGGACGACCGGGACGCCAAGTGCCCCTTCGCACCGCCCCCCGGGCTGCGCGCCCTGCACGACAAGGCCCCGGTCTCCCGGGCCCGAATCTGGGACGGCAGCACCCCGTGGCTGGTCACCGGCCATGCCGCGCAGCGGGCGATCCTGTCCGATCCCCGGGTCAGCTCGAACGACAAGCAGGCCGGGTTCCCCTATCCGAACCGGGCCATGGCGGAGACGGCGCACCACCACCCGCTCACGATCTTCAACGCCGACGGCGCCGACCACACGCGCATCCGCCGCATGATGACCCGCCCGTTCACCCGCCCCCGCATGGAGGCGCTGCGGCCGAGGATCCAGGAGTTCACCGACGAACTCATCGACAAGATGCTCGCGGGCCCCAAACCGGCGAACCTGGTGACCGCGCTGTCACTGCCGCTGCCCTCGCTGATGATCTGCGCACTGCTCGGAGTGCCGTACGAGGACCACGACTTCTTCCAGGAACACGCCTCCTGGGCCACCAGGAGCGACAAGTCGACCGAGCAGCAGGAGTCGGCGAACAGGGCACTGGGCGGCTACCTGGCCGGAGTGCTCCAGAAGAAGATGGAGGACCCGGCCGAGGACGTCCTCTCGGACTTCGCCGCGCGGATCAAGGACGGCGACCTCACCCTTCCCGAGGCCGTCATGCTGTCCATGATCCTGCTGATCGCAGGACACGAGACCAGCGCGAGCATGATCACACTGGGTACCGCCCTGCTGCTGGAGAACCCCGGCCAGCTGGCGGACCTGCGCGGGATCGACGACACCAAGGCCGTGGCGAACGCGGTCGAGGAGATCCTGCGCTATCTGAGCGTTCCGCAGCTCGGGCAGCGCCGGATCGCCGCCGAGGACTTCGAGTTCGAGGGCGTGGAGATCAAGGCGGGCGACGGCATCGTCGTCCCGCTGCCCGCCGGGAACTGGGACCCGGAGGCCTTCCCCGAGCCGGAGAAGCTCGACCTCACCCGCAAGGCGAGCCACCATGTCGCCTTCGGCTGGGGCATCCACCAGTGCCTCGGTCAGCAACTCGCCCGCATCGAGCTCCAGGTCGTCTACGGCACGCTCTTCCGGCGCGTCCCGGCCCTTCGCCTCGCCGTCGACCGTGACGAGCTCGAATTCCGTCCGGCCGACGCGCTCGCCTTCGGTATCAGCGAGTTGCCCGTCACCTGGTAGTCCCCGTGCGGTACGCGGCGGACGGCGACCGTCCCACAACCCCGGCACAACAGGAGTCACCTATGAGCGAGTTCAGCTTCCAAGGACGCGTCGCCGTCGTCACCGGCGCGGGCCGCGGGCTCGGCCGGGCCTACGCCCGTCTGCTGGCGGAGCGGGGCGCGAAGGTCGTCGTCAACGACCTCGGCGGGTCGATGGAGGGCGACGGCTCGGACATCGGCCCCGCGCAGACGGTCGTCGAGGAGATCACCGCCGCGGGCGGCACGGCTGTCGCCGACACCAACGACGTGTCCACGCAGCCCGGTGCCCAGGCGATCATCGACCACGCGATCGAGGACTTCGGCCGTATCGACGTCCTCGTCAACAATGCCGGGATCATCCGGTACGCCGGGCTGCCCGAGATCGACGCGGAGAACCTGGAGCGCCACCTCGCCGTACACCTCGTCGGCTCGTTCAACACGCTGCGGGCCGCCTGGCCGCACTTCGTCGAGCAGGGGTACGGGCGGGCCGTACTGACCACCTCCAGCGGCATGTTCGGACTCGACAACAACCTGTCGTACGCGGCGGCGAAGGCGGGCACGGTCGGCCTGGCCCGCAGCGCCCGGCTGGCCGGCGAGCCGCACAACATCAAGGTCAACCTGATCGCGCCGGCGGCGATGACCCGCATGGGCGGGGGCGAGCAGCCGGACGACGCGCAGCCCGTTCCTGGTGTGCCGCACATGCCGTCGGCGGCGGTGGCGCCGATGGTGGCGTACCTCGCCCACGAGAGCTGCCCGGTCAACGGGGAGATCTACACGGCCGGCGCCGGCCGCTTCGCCCGCCTGTTCATCGCCTCGACCGAGGGGTACGTCCACCAGGACGGTCCGGCGACCGTCGAGGACGTCGCGGCGAACTGGGACAGCATCAACGACGAGAAGGACTACTACGTGCCGTCCGACCTGATGGCGTGGTCCGGCTCCTTCCTCAAGCACCAGTTCGGCTAGAGCGAACGTCGTCCCGCTGCCTCACACTCACAGGCGCGCGGCGGCAAGCCGGTGGCCGTGGGCCCGATCCACCGCCGTCCCCCGACATTCCGTCGAGGGACCGCCGGGGATCGGGCCCAGTGCTGTGCTGTGCTGTGCGGCACGGCACGGCGTGCCGGTGCCTTCTGCCCCCTCGCGGACGAAACCGCGCGACGCGGGACGGCCCCGCCGCTCGGGTGAAGCGGCGGGGCCGTCCCGCGTACCGTGTGCCGTCGACCGAGAGGTCAGACGGCCGCCTGGCCGGCCTGGACCTCGTCGAGGCGCTTGCTCCTGGGGATCAGGGAGACGAGCAGCGTGCCCACGGCGCAGCAACCCACGACGAGCCAGAGCCCGTTGGTGAAGCCCTCGTCGAGATAGAACTGGGTGCCCTGCAGGATCGCCCCGTGCTGGGCCATCACGACGAACGCCAGCTGGGACACGATGATCTGCGCGACGCCCTGACCGAGGGTCTGGGCCCCGTTGGCCAGCGCCTGTTCCTCGGGGGTGACCACCTCGATGATCATGATGGGTGCGATGGCCATGACCATGCCCGTGCCGGTCCCCGCGATGATGCCCATCCCCACGATCTGCGGGGCGCTGTGGTGCAGTTGGGTGCCGATGCCGTAGCCGAGGACGGTGAGTGCCGAGCCGGCGCCGAGAAGGATCCGCGCGTCCATGCGGCGGGCGAGGAAGCCGGTGCTGACCGCCGCCACGATGATCATGAGGCTGATGGGGCTGGTGACGATGGCGTTGTGGGTACCGGACCAGCCCAGGCCTTCGGAGACGTTGGGGATCTTCGGCATCAGTATCAGCATCTGGATGACGACGCCGACGGCGCTGAGCGAACCGGCTGCGATGGAGGTGGCCAGCAGGACGGTCCACACCGAGCGACGCCGGGTCATGGCCGGCGGGAACAGGGGCTCGGCGACACGGCGTTCGACGATGATGAAGGCGATCAGCGCGATCAGTGCCCCGGCGGTCCAGGTCGCGAACTCGCCGCTGTCCCAGCCCCAGTGCGAGCCCTGGCCGACGGCGTAGACGAGCGCCGTGATGCCGCCGCCGAGGAGGATGCCGCCGAGCCAGTCCATCCGGCCGCCCGCCGCGCGGATCGGGCTCTCGGGCACGAAGGCCGCGACCAGCACGAAGCTTGCCGCGGTGCTGATGGCCATGAACCACAGGACGCCGCGGAAGCCGTAGTCGTCCAGGAGCCAGCCGGACAGGAACGGCCCGCCGAAGGCGACGAGGCCGACGCCGCCGGCGAGGATGCCGCTGGCGAGTCCGACCCAGCGGCGGGGAAACACGTCGCGCGTGATCGCGTACGCCAGCGGGGCGGTGGCCGCGTAGATGCCCGCGATGCCGCGCCCGATGAGCAGGGTGCGGTAGTCGGTGGCGAGCGCGGCGATCAGGTCGCCGACGAAGCCCAGCCCGGTGGCGACGAGCAGCACCTTCTTCTTGCCGAAGAGTGCCGCGGCCTTGACCGCGAACGGCAGGAAGAAGGTCCCTGTCAGGAGCGTCATCAGGGTGAACCAGGCGATCTCGGTCGTCCGGAAGTGGATCGCGACCTCGGCCTGCGCGATGCCGGACAACGCGGCCATGAGCGCGACCAACTGGACGGTCCACACGAGCGCGACGACGACGAGGGCGTTGCGCCGGGTGGAGAGGGGTCTCTCGCCTTCCTGCGGGGCGGTGGTCTGTGTCTGGGTCATGGGCGGCCTTCCAAGGGTGAGCGGGGGTGGGGAAGGGGAGATGCGGCGCGTGCCCGTCTGCGACTCCGGTGCACCTGCCGCGTAAAGTAGACCTAACGGTCGGTACAATCAATAAGCTGCGCGTAAAGCCGCTGAGCCACCGTTTTCCGTCCCGCTCACCGGGACTGCGGCGCCTGACAACGCGGACGCGCAACGCGCCCCTGCAGGGGACTGGAAAGCTGTGCGACCATCCCCCCGCGGGCCGTGGGTCGCACGAACCGCCGCAAAGGGCCCGCGAGGAACAGTGCGCGAACACCACCGCCCCGAGCCGAATCGACCCCCCGACCCGGCGGAGCGTTACGCTCGGCACCGTGCTTCGCATCTACGACGCCCGAACCTCCGAGTCCGTAGTCGCCGCCCCGGCCCGTCGGGCCCTGACCCGTGTCGAGGCGCATGCCCCAGGCTTCGACACCACCGCCCTCCGTGTCCTCCTGGTCGCCGATGTCCTCGCCCGCGCCCTGGAAATCGGCGGCACCCCCGTGTGGGCCGTGCTGGCCGGTGAGGAACAGGTGGCCGAACTCCGGGCGGGCGCCGCGGCTCTCGGCATCCGGCCCTTCGAGGACCGGCGTGACGTCGGACCGGAGTTCGCGGGGGCCCAGCTGATCCACGTGGTGAGCCGGGGTGACGGTGAGACGGGCGGCCTCCGGATCGACGTCGCCCCGGTCGACTCCGCCGACGCGGAGGGTGCCCCCGGCGACATCGACCCCGCCACCCTCCGCCTCGCCCTCCTCGCCCACCCTCGCTCCGAACCCGTCCATCTGACCCCGGCCGCGCTGGCCGACGCGGGGAGCGCGCTCGCGCACTGGCGCCGGTCGGTCGCCGGCTGGGCGGTGCAGCCGTCCCGTCCGGTGCCCGAGGGGGTACGCCAGGAACTGCGCGCCGCCTGGGAGGACGACCTGGATCTGCCCGCCGTACTGGACGTCCTGCGCCGCGTCGAGACCCTCGACGGGCTGGCGGACGGGGCCCGCTTCGAGACGTACGCCTACGCCGACCGCATTCTCGGCCTCGAACTCACCCGAGAGATCGGGTCGTTGAGGTGACCGACCACGGCATGGGCCCGCTGCGCCGTCTGGTCGTCCTGCGGCACGCCAAGTCGGCCTGGCCGATGGGTGTCGACGACCACGACCGCCCTCTCGGGCCGCGCGGCCTGCGGGACGCTCCCGCAGCCGGACGCGTGCTCGCCGAGGCCGACTGCCTGCCGGACCTCGTCCTGTGTTCCACCGCCGAACGCGCCCGCCGGACCTGGGAGTTGGCGGCGGCCGAGTGGGACACCCCGCCGCAGGTCCGGCACGATCCGAGGCTGTACGGGGCCGACGTACCGGAGTTGCTGGCCGTCGTACGCGAAGTCCCGCTTGCCGTCGGGACGTTGCTGCTGGTCGGGCACAACCCCGGCCTGGGGGAACTGGTGCTGGAGCTGGCCGGGGAAGCGCTCGACGACGCGCTGGACGACGTTCGGACGAAGTTCCCGACCTCCGCGATCGCCGTCCTGGCCTGGCGCGGCGAGGACTGGCAGGGCCTCGCGCCCGGCACGGCCCTGCTCACGGACATGATCGTGCCGCGCGGGACGAAGACCCCTTGACCCGAAGCCGATCCTGTCCGGTCCGGGTCAGCCCACGTGCACGCGTGGGCGGCGGTCCAGGTCCGGTTCGGCGCGCCGGAGCACCTCGCGGGTGACCGGGGCGACCTCGCCATGGCCGAAGATCAGGAAGCGGACCAGGTGGCTGAAGGGGTTGCCCTCGGTCCAGTTGAAATAGGCGTGCGGGACCTGGCCGGTGCGGTCGCGCAGTTGCATCAGCACCGCCGCGATGGTGTTCGGCACGGTCGCGCCCTCCACGCGCAGGCGGCGAGCGCCGTGCTTCTCGTCGCCGCGCACGGCGAGATCGGCCGTGAAGTCGGAGGAGTCCCGCACGAACACCTCCAGGAACAGCACGGGACGGCCGTCCGGGATGTGGGTCTGCTCGCGCTGGCTGTACTCCTTGGCGCGGTACTCCCGGGTGCTGTGCTCCTGGGGCTCGTTCGCGATCAGGAGAAGCGGACCGCCGGCCGCGGCCTCGTCGATGATCCGGGCCGCCGTATCGTCGAACGTCACTTCCGCGGCCCGCAGTTCGAAGGCGCGGCGCACCCGGGACGCGAACGACGTGACGAGGATCGCCAGGATGAAGATCATCGCGATCTTGATGCCGTCGGGTCGCTCGATCACGTTCGTGACCAGGGTGTAGGCGAACACCACGGTGATCGCGCCGAAGCCGATCGTGGCCGCCCGATGACCGCGCTTGTGCACGGCGACCGCCGACGCGAAGGACGCGGACAGCATCAGCACCAGCACACCGGTCGCGTACGCGCCGCTCTGGTCGTCGACGTTCGCGTTGAACCAGAGCGTGATGAACACGGCCGCCGCCATGAACACCAGCACCAACGGCCGTACGGCACGCGTCCATTCGGGCGCCATGCCGTAGCGCGGCAGATAGCGCGGTACGAGGTTCAGCAGTCCGGCGAGTGCGGAGGCGCCCGCGAACCAGAGGATCGCGATCGTCGACACGTCGTAGACCGTGCCGAAGGCCTCGCCGAGGTGTTCGTGCGCGAGATAGGCGAGTGCGCGCCCGTTCGCCGGGCCGCCGCTCTCGAAGGCGGACTGCGGGATCAGGATCGTCGTCGCCAGACTGGACAGCAGCAGGAAGCAGCTCATGATCACGGCCGCCGTGGTGAGCAGCTTGCGGGTCTCCCGGATCCGGCCTTCGGGCCGCTCGTGCGTGTCCGTCCCGTCCCCCTTGACCTGCGGCATCACTGCCACGCCGGTCTCGAAGCCGGACATGCCCAGCGCCAGCTTCGGGAAGACGAGCAGCGCCACCCCGATCATCGCGATCGGCGACGAGTGCTCCGCGGTCATCGCGTCGGTCCAGTCGCCGATCCTGACGGGGTGGCTGAACACCTCCCAGGCGGAGACGGCGAGGACGACCACGTTGAGGGTGAGATAGGCACCCACGAGCACCACGGCGATGCCGATGGCCTCCTTGAAGCCCTTCAGGAACACCGCGCCCAGCCCGAGGACCAGGACGAGAGTGATCCAGACGTTCCCGTTGTGCATCCAGTGCGGGGCGAAAGGATTCTCCACGACATGCGCGGAGGCGTCCGCCGCCGACAGAGTGATCGTGATCATGAAGTCCGTGGCCGCGAAACCGAGCAGCACGAGCACGAAGATCTTCCCCGACCACCAGGGCAGCAACCGCTCCAGCATGGCGATCGACCCCTCGCCGTGCGGACTCTCCCGCGCGACCCGGCGGTAGACCGGCAGCGCGCCCAGCAGCGTCAGTGCGATCAGTACGAGCGTGGCGAGCGGTGAGAGAAGGCCGGCCGCGAGGGCGGCGATGCCCGGCTGGTAGCCGAGCGTCGAGAAGTAGTCGACGCCGGTCAGGCACATGACCCGCCACCACCGGTGGCCCCGATGGTCCTCGGCCGGAGTGGCGTGCGGCCCCGGATGCCGGGCCGACTGCTCGCTGAGCCCTTCCAGAAGCCAGGCCCGCCAGCGGGGCGCGGGCCGCACGGACACCGTCGCGGAAGGACTCGGCCCTGCGGGCCCGGCATTGTCCTTGCCATCCACCTCGACGCCGGTCATGCGATGATCTCCTTGGGGTCTTCTTTGTCTGCCGTTTACTTCTTTGTTTACTTCTCTATGCATTAAGCATGGCCTGCGGCCTTTGGCAACGAGGAGTGAGTATCCACCACGTCGGCGCCCGTAGGGTGGCCGGATGCCGGACGAGTACCGCACAGTGACCCGCGCGGGTGTGCACGAGACCGAGGTCAACCGCTCCCGCTTCCTGTGTGCCCTCGCCCCCGCGGCCACCGAACAGGAAGCGCAGGAGTTCGTCGCCGCCGTCCGCAAGGAGCACGCCGACGCCACCCACAACTGCTTCGCGTACGTCATCGGCGCCGACGCCTCCGTACAGAGGGCGAGCGACGACGGCGAGCCGGGCGGCACCGCCGGAGTCCCCATGCTCCAGATGCTGCTGCGCCGCGACATGAGGTACGTCGTCGCCGTCGTCACCCGCTACTACGGCGGCGTCAAACTGGGCGCGGGGGGCCTCATCCGGGCCTACGGGGGAGCGGTCGGCGAAGCCCTCGACGTGCTCGGCACCCGCACCCGCCGCCGCTTCCGGCTGGCCACGGTGACCGTCGACCACCAGCGGGCCGGAAAGGTCCAGAACGACCTGCGGTCCACCGGCCGCGAGGTGCGCGAGGTGCGCTACGGCGAGGCCGTCACGATCGAGATCGGGCTGCCGGACACCGATGTGGAGGCGTTCCGGGCATGGCTGGCGGACGCGACGGCGGGGACGGCCGGGTTCGAACTCGGGGGAGAGGCGTACGGGGACGCATAGCGCCGCGATGCCCTCGGGGGCCGTACATCGGGCCGATACGGGAGTGACCACTCGTGATGTCGGACAGACCGTCGAAGGGTGCGCGGTGGCGTCGGTGCCGGGGTTGCCGGAGGCGCGGGAAGCGGCCTCCCGCGAGGGGTGGAGGGAGTGCGGGAGGCCGCCTGATGGCCGGACGCGCCGGCGTCCCACTCCTCCGCCACCGCGTGGTACTGATCGCCCGTCTTCGCTGCCGTGACGACGGGCAGCGGCGCGGCGCGGCGCCGCGCCTTCAGGCCTGGGCTACGCGTGAAAACACCAACTATGGCAACGACACGTCACGACGCTCCGTCGCCACCGAATGTGAAACAGGGGCGAACGTCCTACAGTCCCGCGGGCACGAAGGGCGTCGTCGGCCCGCCGGACAGTGCCGGCGGGCCGACGACGCCCGGTCAGATGATGTTCGTGTCGGTGGTTCAGTCCTTTCCGGCGAGCCGCCAGATCTGGTTCTTCTTGGTGGTCAGCGTGGATCCCGTGTCACAGGTCCATTGGTGGACGAGGGCGCCGGGGGAGGTGGAGATGGTGCTGACGTCGACGCACTTGCCGCTGTTCACGGAGACGAGCTGGTAGTCGTGGCTGTTGCCCAGGGCGGTGACCGCGTTCAGCGTGAACCGCTGGTTGGTGCCGCCGTGGCAGGTCCACTGCTGGACGACGCCCCCGTTGGCCGTGGAGAAGGCCGAGATGTCCAGGCACTTGCCGCTGGAGTGGTTGACGACGGTGTACGTGTCCGTCGCGCCGCTGACGGGGTGGAAGTCGAAGCGCTGCTCCTGACCGGTGCCGCAGGTGTTCTGCTGGAGCTGGGTGCCGTTCGCCGTGGACTGGCCGGGGTTTTCGAGGCAGAACCCGCTGTGCTGGGCGACGGCCGTGGAGGAGAAGCCGGTCGAGGCGCCGATGTGGAGGTTCTGCGGGGCGAAGGAGACCTGGTCGAGGTGCGGGGCGGAGCTGGACCGCATGGGCTGGCCGATGTCGCTGCCGCCGCCCGAGTAGACCAGGCCGATGGTGGTGCCGTCGTGGTTGTAGAGCTGGGAGGCGGTGAACTTCACCGTGTTCGCGCCCGCGGCGAGGGTGACGGGAACCGTGTAGTTGTTGAACTGGTTCCAGTGCAGGGTGCTGGCGAAGTTGACGCGGGTGGCGGTGCCGCCGTTGACGCTGACGTCGGCGTGCTCGGCGTACAGGTCGGGGTTGTAGTGGTTGGAGGGCAGTTCCTCGGCGTTGGAGTAGCGCATGGTCATGGCGTACGTGCCTGCCGTGGGCGCGTTGACGTTGAGGGTGAGGGAGTTGGCGGTTCCGTTTCCGATGCCGGTGACGACGCCCGTGCCGTTGGCCTGGGTGTAGGTGGTGTCGGCGGCGGCGGTGCCGGTGAGGGTGCCGTTCTCGGCCTGGTAGGTGACGACGTTTCCGGTGGTGACGGCGTCGGTGGCGGTGAACGGGGTGACGGCCAGGCGGTCCAGAGCGAGGGTGCCGCCGGCGCCGGTCACCTTGACCTTGTTGATGCCGGAGCTGAGGTAGACCCGGTTGGCGGAGGTGGTCCAGGCGTCCGGGGTGGCCCCGGAGAGGGTCTGGTCGTTGACGGGCCTGCCGTTGACGGTGAGGTCGGCCTGGCCGGTGTTGCGGAAGCGGGCGGTCAGGTCGGCGTAGCCGTCGCGGGCGGAGTAGACCCAGAAGGTGGCGGACTTGCCGTTGGTGAGGTTGACCGCGCCGGCGCCGGACTGGCCCTGGGAGGTGTAGGCGGCGGTGCCGCTGTCGGAGAGGTTGGCCTGCTCGGCCTCGTAGAGCGTGGTGCCCTGGACGGCGGTGTCCTTGTGACGCAGATCGATCTTGTCGATGATCGCGTCGCCGACGGTGGCCGCGCTGTTGTCGCCGGTGGTGGCCAGGGTGACGGTGTGGCTGCCGGCGGTGAGGTGCACGGTGGTCTCGCTGTGGCCCCATACGACCCACTGGAAGCCGACCGGGACGTCGATCCTGGTCGAGGCGCCGCCGTCGACCCGGGCGTAGATGTTCGTCGGACCCCTGACGTCGGAGTCCTTGGCGTAGCTGTTGCCGAACACCGACAGGTCGTAGTCGCCGGTGGTGGGAACCGAGACGGGGAAGGAGATCACCGTGGAGGAACCGGTGCGCAGGCCGCCGACGTTCTTGCCGCCCGAGGTGGCGAACTTGCCGACGTCACCGGTGGCGCTGCCCTCGGTGTTGATGCTGTAGCCGCTGCCGCTGAGGGTGGCGTTCTCGGCCTCGTAACTGGCCGACCAGGTGTTGTCGGAGGCGGTGGCGCTACCGGTGCCCCCGGGGGAGACGATCACCTGGTATGCGGACATGGCGTCGAGCGTGATGGGAAGGGTGACCGAACCGTCGGAGCCCACGCTCACGTCGGCGTCCGAGAGCCGGGTCGGGGTGCCCGCCGCGCCGATGTAGCCGCTGTAGCGGTCCTGGAACACGCTCACGTGGACGGTGGAGCCGAAGACCGAGGAGTCGATGTTCTTGATGACGGTGTTGGAGGCGCCGCTGGTACCGCCGCCGGCGAGGATGACACGGGCCTGCTTCTTGGCCGTGTCCAGGCTGGCGAGACCTTGAAGGGTGTAGGCGTCGTTGTTCGAGGCGCCGGTGACCTTGACGGTGTTCCCGCTCATGGAGCTGTACCAGTTGTAGAGCCACCACTGGGCGTTGGGGGTGTTCTGGGCGGCGGCGGAGTCGCCGAGGTTGCCGTTGATGTTCCAGTACGGCAGGTTGCCGTCGACCTTCTCGTCCTCGATGGCCGCGATCCACTGCACCATCTGGCCGGGGTCGGTCAGATGGAACCGGTGGGCGTACTCGTTGAGGTTGACGGTGATCGGGGAGGTGATCCCGGCAGCGGCCTCCGCGGTCCGGTAGGCGTCGACGGTGGTGCGGACTTCGGCCGGGCTGCCCAGGGTGTGCCAGGTCACCACGTCGGGAAGGCAGTTGTTCGCCTTGCAGTACGTGAGGAATCCGCTGAAGGCGGAGCCGGAGTAGCTGGAGGTGTTGGGGCCCGCCAGCCGGGCCGCGGGCCAGATGCCCTTGATGAAGTCGTGGGTCTGCTTCCACTCGGCGTTGAAGGCGGCCAGCTTCGACGAGTTGGTGCGCAGGTCGTTGAACCAGTTGAGGTCGGGTTCGTTGTACGGGACGAAGACGATGTGGCCGGCGTAGGGGCTGGCCATCGCCTGCTCGACCTGGGTCCTGATGGTCTGCTGGTAGGCCGCGTAGCTGGCGCGCTCGTAGGCCGCGCGGTACACGTCCGTCATGTAGATCATGATGTCGCCGCCGCCGCTGTCCACGAAGGGCTTGGCGATCTCCAGGGCGTCCGAGCCGGGGTGCTGCTGTCCGTCCTGGTACTTGGTGTTGGTGGTCTTCAGACCCATGCCCTCGATGAGGTTGTTCGTCGGTACGTCCGGGCCGTAGAGGCCGTAGAGGGCTCCGGAGGCACCGCCGCGGAAGGCTCCGGTGGTGGTGCCGAGGTCGACGGTGAGGGTGGGGGTGGCAGCGGCTGCCGGGGAGGCCATCACGGTGGTGGCGCCCGCTATGACGGTGAGCGAGAGCAGTGACTTGGAGATGCCGTGGAGGAGGCGTCTGGCGGTCGAGCGTCTTTGCCCGATTGCTGGCATGTGCTTACGTCCCTTCAGGGAAGCGGCTGTTCGGTGCTGTGCCGGCCCCCGTGCCGGACGACTGGGCGGGTTGTCGCGCGTCCGTCAGACGACGGTGCTGTCGGCTGCGGTGTCCGCGCGGCGGAGGTGGTCGTGGGCGAGCAGCAGATAGCTGCTGGCGGTCCAGGTGTAGGCGCGGTCGCGCAGCCCTTCGCCGGTCAGGGCGTCGAAGTTCTCGGCGAAGCCGGAGGTCTCGCACAGGGCGCGATAGCGGGCGCTGATCTCGTCGGCGAGGCGTTCGTGCCCGGCACGGCGCAGGCCGTCCTCGATGAGGACGGTGGCGGGGGCCCAGATCGGACCGCGCCAGTAGCCGTCGGGCTCGTAGTGCGGGGAGTCTGGGTGTTCGGTCGCCAGGCCGAACGCGGTGAGGTGGGTGTCGATCCGTTCGGCCAGCCGGTCGCGGACCTTGTCCGGCAGGCGGTCGCCGAGCACGATCGGCATCAGGTCGAGCAGACTGGCGCTCCGGGTGAGTGCTCCGCCCTGGGGCGGACGGCTCAGGAACCGTTCGCCGTCCCACAATTCGCGCAGCAGGGCGGTCTGGAGGGCGTCGGCTGTCTCGGTGCGGCGGCGGGCGTCGTCCGGGAATCCCAGTTCGCCCGCCAGCAGGGCCAGTTCGTCGAGCTGGAGGATCAGCATCGCGGCGAGATCGGCGGTGACGGCGAGGCGCCCCGGATCGAAGGTGGTGGCGTTGTCCCAGCCGCTGTCGTTGCCGTGCTGGTAGTGCGGCAGAGTGGCGCCGGGGGCGCGCCGTGCGGTCAGCCAGAAGTCGGTCCAGCGGGTCAGTCTGCGATACGCGTCCGCCAGTTGCACCGGGGTGAGCGGCTCGGAGAGACGTCGGCGCAGATGGCCCAAGGCCCACCCGTGGATGGGCGGTTTGACGAAGTTGTAGAGGACCTCCGAGTGGGTGACGGAGTCGGGCAGGGCGCCGCTGTCGTCCTGGTGGTCGAAAGGCAACGAGAACTGGTCCCAGGCCAGTTCCGGGTGCCCCGGGGCCAGAGCGAGGGCGTTGAAGCAGTGGTCCCAGCTCCACACCTTGTCCATCCAGTGCTTGGACATCAGCACCGCGGGCCGGGTGACCAGTCCTGCCGGGCGCACGGTCGCCGACCACACCACATAGGCGGCGAGTTCGGCTGCCGGCGTGCCGGCGGCACGCCAGGGGGCGACCGTGTCGGCGAACTCGGCGAACGACCGCCGCGCGGCCTCCATGACCTCGCCGAACGCCGACGTCGAGCGGAAGGGCGCCCGCGCGCTGTCGAGTTCCTCGACCGCGATCTCCCACGGTGCGTCGGCTCCCGCAGTGACGGTGAGTCCGCGGTCGCTGCTGCCCAGCGACTGATCACCGGACACCTCGGCGACCGTGCCGGACAGCACGGTGATCCGGTAGCGGCGCCCGGTCTCGTAGGAGGTGAACGTGTGGGCGTCGTCCACCGGGTCGCGGTAGAAGTAGGTGCCGCTGAAGGGCGTGAGGGCTTCGGCCGCGGCGGCGACGCGCAGGCCCAGCCCTTCACCACGCATCCGTACGGTGTCCGGCGACTCGTAGGTGAGGTCGACGCGTCCGTCCGCACCGATCCAGCTGAGCAGCCCGGCTGTCGCCCGGACGTCGGTCTCCGCACGTTCGCCCGTCGCCGCGTCGAGGGGGACGAGGCGCAGGACGGCGTGCATGCCGTTCTGGTGCGAGACGAGGTGGAGGTCCTCGGCGCGGGTCTTCTCCGCGAGCACGGGGGAGATGCCGAACCAGGAGCCGTGCGCGCTGAAGGGTATGTCGTGAATGGAGAAGGCCGGGCCGGACGGTGCGGCGGTCATGGAGGCGGCACTCATTTCTTGAGCGGAGGGGGGCGGCGGCTCATGAAGAGCACGGCGGATGTGCCGGGAGACGGCGGTGTCAGTCCTTCACGGCGCCGGCGGTCACGCCGGCCGCGACGTAGCGCTGGGCGAGGACGAGGATCACCGTGGCGGGCAGGGAGGCCACGACGGCGGTCGCCATGATGGCGTTCCACTGCTGGTTGTTGTTGCCGATGTAGTGGTAGATGCCGAGGGTGATCGGCTCGTGCGCGCCGCCGCCCGCGAGGGTGCTGGCGAAGACGAAGTCGGACCAGGACCACAGGAACGCGAACAGGGACACCGTGACGATCGCGTTGCGGCTCATCGGCAGCACGATCGACCAGAAGGTACGCAGCGCCCGTGCCCCGTCCACCTGCGCGGCCTGGAGCAGTTCGCCGGGGATGCCCGACATGAACGCGGTGAAGATGAGCACGCCGAACGGGACGGCCAGGGTGGAGTCGGCGACGATCAGGCCGGGGACGGACTGGAGGAGTCCCAGGCTGAGATAGATGGCGTAGAAGCCCATCGCCATGATGATGCCGGGGATCATCTGCGCGACCAGGAACAGGAAGCTGAACACCCCTGCCCCGCGCGGGCGGAGCTTGGCCAGCGCGTAGCCGGCGGGCGCGGCCAGCGCCACGGTCAGGACGACGGTGCCCAGGCCGATGACGAGGCTGGTGGCGAGGTAGGGCAACTGGTCGTCCAGGACGGCCCGGTAGCCCGCGAAGGTGGGGTTGGCCGGGAACAGGTCGGGCGAACTCTTGCGCATGTCCTGGTCGCGGGTGAAGGACACGTTCAGCATCCAGTAGACCGGGAACAGCATGATCGCGGTCAGGACCAGGCCCAGGGCCGTCTTCCACCACGTACCGGTACGGAGGTTCATGACAGCGCCTGCTTCCGCTGGACCCGGACATAGAGGAGGCCGAAGACGAGCGCGGTGACGACGAGAAGGTTCCCGACGGCCGCGCCGGGGCCGAAGGAGGGCAGCAGACTGCCGAAGCCCAGCTGGTACGACCAGGTGGCGAAGGTGGTGGAGGAGTCGGCCGGGCCGCCCTTGGTCATGATCCAGATGGTGTCGAAGACCTTCAGCGTGTAGACGAGGCCCAGGAGCAGGGTGATCGCGGAGACCGGGCGCAGCAGCGGGAAGGTGATGCGCCAGAACCGCTGCCAGGCGTTCGCCCCGTCCAGGGCGGCGGCCTCGTACAGGCTCGTGGGAATGGACTGCAGCCCGCTGTAGAGGACGACCAGGTTGAAGGGGACACCGACCCAGACGTTCGCGATGATCACCGAGGTCAGCGACCAGTCCGGCGAGGTCAGCCAGTTCACCGGACCGATACCGACGGCGCCCAGCGCCGCGTTCACGATTCCCGAGTCGCTGTTGAGCATCCACGACCAGGTCGACGCCGACACGATCAGCGGCAGCAGCCACGGTACGAGGAACAGGCCCCGCAGGGTTGCGGAGAGGCGGAAGTTCTGGTTGAAGAAGACCGCCAGGGCCAGCCCGATCGTGTACTGGAAGACCAGGCACACGACCGTGAACACCACGGTGTGCAGCAGTGCCGGAGCGAACGTCGGGTCGTCGAGGACGGTCCGGAAGTTGTCCAGACCGGCGAAGGGGGCGTCGCCCTGGACGAAGGAGCGGACGGTGTAGTTCCGCAGGCTCAGATCGATGTTGCGGTAGAGCGGATAGGCGTAGAAGAGGGCGAGATAGAGGGCGACCGGGGCGAGGAAGCCCCAGGCCGCCCACTGCGGGGAGGCCGGGCGGCGCCGGGCCGGGCCGGGGGCGGCGGCGGTCGCCGCCCCGGTCCGGTGGGGGACCCGCCGGTGGCCCGGCGGGTGTGTCGTGCGGTTCATCAACGGGCCCCTGGCAGTGGTTACTTGACGGCGGACTGGGCCGAGCCGAGCGCGTCCTTCGGCGACGCCGACCCGCTGAGCGCGGACTGGACCGCCTTCCACAACTGCTCGGAGATCTTCGGGTACTTGGTGCCCAGGTCGTCACTGGTGCGCCCCTTGGCGGCCTGCACCGCGTCGACCCAGGGCTTCAGCTCGGCGTTCGCCGCGATCTGCTTGTCCTGGACCTCGGTGGTCGGCGCCACGTAGGACAGCGTCGTGTCCGTCTCCAGCAGGTTCTCGCTGTTGGTCAGGCAGGACACGAGCTTCTGCGAGGTGGCGTAGCGGCCGGTGTCGCCCTGCACGGGCATGGTGACGAACTCACCGCCCGTCGGCGCGGCGGCGTTGCCTCCCGCGGAGTCGGGGATGGGGATGACCCCGTACTCGAAGCCGGCCTTGTCGGCGTTGGCGAGCTGCCAGGTGCCGTTCTCGCTGAACGCGTAGTCGCCGCTGGCGAACTCCGCCCAGCTGGTCGTCTGGGTGTTGTTGATGACCGAGTTGGGGGCGTAGCCCTTGTCCAGCCAGCCCTTCCACAGTGAGAGCGCGGACACCGCCTGGTCGGAGTCGAGCGCGGTCAGCTCGGCCCCGGATCCCCAGAACCAGGGCAGGAACTGGAAGCTGCCCTCCTCCGTGCCGATCGCGGAGAACGTGATGCCCTTCTTCCCGGCCGCCTTCACCTTCGCCAGCGCCGCCGTCAGCGACGGCCAGTCCTTCACCGAGGCGATGTCCACCCCGGCCTTTTTGAGCACCGCCTTGTTGTAGTACAGGGCGAGGGTGTTCGCGCCGATCGGCGTGCCGTACGTCTTCCCGCCCGACTGGCCGGCCGCGAGCAGGTTGGGGCTGACCTTCGAGACGTCCAGCTTGTTGTCGTCGGTCGCGGTCAGCACGCCCGCCTCCGCCAGCGTCGACACGACCGGGTTGTCGACGATGAGGACATCCGCCGAGTTGTCCTGCTGCGCCGCCAGCAGTGCCTTGTTCGTCAGGTCGCTGGTGTCGAACGCGGTCCGCTTGATCTTCACCCCGGCCTCGGTGCCACAGCCGTCCAGCAGCTTCGCCCAGGCCGAGGACTTGTCGAACTGCGGGTACGGGTCCCAGATCGTGTACGTGCCGCCACCGTCCGCGTTCTCAGTGCTGCCGCTGTCCGATCCGGAGGAGCACGCGGTGGCGCTGACGGTGACGGCGGCGACGGTCAGGGCGGCGGCGGTGAGACGCCGTCTGGCAGATGTGTTCATGGTGGTTCCTCATGAGGTCTTGGCCCAGGTGTGCCCTGGGAGCGGCACAGGTGTGCCCTGAGAGGGGGAACAGAGGGTTGCGAGGCTCGCCGAGCGCGCGCGTCAAGCGCGCGGTCGGGGGTCGGAGGGTGCGGTGGGGCGGGTCAGTACGTCACGGCGGCACCGAAGCCGGGAGTGGGCCCGAAGGGCGCGGTGCTCGCCCGCAACGAGATGGGCGGCGCCAGCAGGTGGTTGCGGGCCGGCGTGTCCGGGTTGTCCAGCCGTTCCACGAGCAGGTCGACGGCGAGGCGGCCCATCTGCTCCGCGGGTACGTCCGCCGCGGTGAGCTGCGGGGTCACCGTCTCCGCCCACCTGCTGGCCACCACTCCGGTGACGGAGAAGTCGCGCGGTACATGGCGGCCGGCCTGGGCCAGCCCCCGGTACAGGCCGCCGAGCGCGGCCTCGTTCAGTGTGACCAGCGCCGTGGTGGCGGGGTCGTCGTGCAGGATCCGCTCCAGACAGGTCAGACCGGAGGCGGCGTCGTCCCCGCAGGTGTACGTGCGGACGGTCAGCCCGCGTTCCGCCGCCGCCTTGGTGAAGCCGTCCAGGCCCCGGTGAGCGGACTCGTACCCGGCCCGCAGGAGCTGTTCGGGCCGGTTGACGAAGGCGACCCTGCGGTGGCCGAGGTCGGCCAGGTGGTGCACACAGGCCGCCGCCAGTGCCGTGTGGTCCAGGCCCACCCACCAGCTGCCCTCCGGGTGGGCGCTGCGGCCGATGGCGACCGAGGGGAAGTCCAGGGCGGCGAGATGGTCGAGCCGGTCGTCCTGCAGCCGGATCTCCATCAGGATCGCACCGTCCACCCGCCGCTCGCCCAGCAGCCGCTGGAACGAACGGTCACTGTCCACCCCGCTGGGGGAGAGCAGCACATCGTAGTCGTAGGTGGCGGCGGCCTCGGTGACACTGCCGATGAAGTCCAGCTGCATGCCGGTGTAGTGGTTCCCGGCCGGCGGGAAGACCAGACCGATGGTGTTGGTCCGGCCGTTGGCCAGGGCCCGCGCACTCGCGTTGGGCTGGTAGCCCAGCTCGTCGATGACCCGCTGGATCTTCAGACGGGTGTCCCCGGACACCGGCCGCTTCCCGCTCAGGGCATACGACACGGTGCTCCGCGAGACACCGGCCCGCTTGGCGATCTCACCGATGTTCACGGGACTCCTTGCTGAAAGAGGTTCGAACCGGTTCGAGCTTCCGGTGGGGCGCACCCATTCGGCTGTTCGCCTGTCGAACCGGTTCGCGTGAAGTGAAAGTAGGAGCAGCCCGGCCGGGTGTCAATGCTCCGTGCCGAACTTCTCGTTACGTCCTGGAAATCCCGTCGCGCGATTGGAGGATGTCTGACTGCTCCTGGTATCCGCTTGTTCGCCGGCAGGGAAGGCGACGGCTTTGGGGGCATACGGAGCCTTGGAGCCGTCTGAGCGGTCGGCTCCGTGCGGGCGAGCAATCCCCGTCGAGACTGTTGCTGGCCGCTTGTCCCGGTGTTAGCTTCCCTCGAACCGGTTCGATCGCATGGGGGACCACGGCCACGATCAAGGCGAGGCAACACACACGTCAGGGCATCACCCAGGAGCCCTTACCCTTCTGACGCCCCTACGACGACCGCGTCTTCCTCACCTGTGCCGACGGCGTGGACGGCCGAGTTCCTCCCGCCCCGCACCGACTTCAAGGCTGCGGCAAAGAGGGCGGTGTCTCTCTTCTCGAGGTGTCGCGGTGGCTTGGCCACGCAACCTTTCAGAGCACGGCGGGCATCTGTGGTCACCCGGCGCCGGATGCCGGTGGCAGACTGAGGTCCGTGATGGACCAGGTACTGACAGGCGTTAGCGTGGTCGGTGCCGAGAGCGGGAACCGTGCGGGTTCGGTGCTGAGTCCAGGAGCGAAGCAGGGGGAAAAATGCAGGTCGGAGCAGTGTCTTGAGAATCCTGCACACGTCCGACTGGCATCTCGGCCGCTCCTTCCACCGGGTGAACATGCTCGGGGCGCAGACCGGGTTCATCGGCCATCTCGTCTCCGTCGCGCGCGAGCGCGAGGTCGACGCGGTGGTCGTGTCGGGTGATGTGTACGACCGGGCGGTGCCCCCGCTGGCCGCGGTCGAGCTCTTCGACGACGCGCTGCACCGGCTCGCGGGCCTCGGTGTGCCGACGGTGATGATCTCCGGCAACCACGACTCGGCCCGCCGCCTCGGTGTCGGCGCCGGGCTCATCGACCGCGCCGGCATCCATCTGCGCACCGACCCGACGGCCATCGGAACGCCGGTGGTCCTCCGTGACACGTTCGGTGATGTCGCCTTCTACGGACTGCCCTATCTCGAACCGGCTCTGGTGAAGGACGCGTTCGGGGTGGAGAAGGCCGGCCACGAGAGCGTCCTCGCCGCCGCCATGGACCGCGTCCGCGCCGATCTCGCCGCACGCGCGGAGGGCACCCGTTCCGTCGTCCTCGCCCATGCCTTCGTCACCGGCGGCGAGGCCAGCGACAGCGAGCGGGACATCACCGTAGGAGGGGTCGCCGCCGTGCCCTCCGGGGTGTTCGACGGCGTCGACTATGTGGCGCTGGGCCATCTGCACGGCTGCCAGACCATCACCGGACGCGTGCGCTACTCGGGCTCCCCGCTGCCGTACTCCTTCTCGGAGGCCGACCACCGCAAGAGCATGTGGCTGGTCGACCTGGCGGGCGACGGCTCGGTCACCGCGGAGCGCGTCGACTGCCCGGTGCCGCGCGCGCTCGCCCGTATCCGGGGGGCGCTGGAGGAACTGCTCGTCGATCCGGACCTCGCCCGTCACGAGGAGGCGTGGGTCGAGGCGACGCTCACCGACGCGGTGCGCCCCGCCGACCCCATGGCCCGGCTCACTGAACGGTTCCCGCACACCCTCAGCCTCACCTTCGATCCGGAGCGGCGGCCCGGGGACCCGGACGTGACGTACGCGCGGCGCCTGGCGGGGCGCGCCGACCAGGAGATCGCGGAGGACTTCGTCCTGCATGTGCGGGGCGCGGGAGCCGACGAGAACGAACGGGGCGTCCTGCGGGACGCCTTCGACGCGGTGCGCGCGGACGAGACGGTACGGGAGGTGGCGCGATGAGCGCGGCGCGGAGTGCGGGGACTCCGGCGGGCGGGCGGACCGGGAGGGACACCGACCGCCGGGCAGGCGCTCCCGAGCGGACCGGCATCCACACAGGAACCCTCGCCGCCCCGGTCGGCAGCGGCCCGGCACATCGCCGCAACGACGACCCGCACACGGAGGGCGCCCGGTGAGGCTGCACCGGCTGGACATCACGGCCTTCGGGCCCTTCGGCGGCGCCCAGCAGGTCGACTTCGGCGAGCTGTCCGCCGCCGGGCTCTTCCTTCTGCACGGTCCGACGGGTGCGGGCAAGACGTCCGTCCTGGACGCCGTCTGCTACGCCCTGTACGGCTCGGTGCCCGGCGCCCGCCAGGGCGGCTCGCTGCGCAGCGACCACGCCGAGCCCGGCACCCGCACCGAGGTCACCCTCGAACTCACCGTCGCCGGACGCCGGTTGGAGCTCACCCGGCAGCCGCCCTGGGAGCGACCCAAGAAGCGCGGCGCGGGCACGACACTGGACAAGGCCCAGAGCTGGCTGCGCGAGTACGACGCCTCGGCCGGTGCCTGGAAGGACCTCAGCCGCTCCCACCAGGAGATCGGCGAGGAGATCACCCAGCTGCTCGGCATGAGCCGCGAGCAGTTCTGCCAGGTCGTGCTGCTGCCCCAGGGCGACTTCGCCCGCTTCCTGCGCGCCGATGCCGAGGCGCGCGGCAAGCTGCTCGGCCGTCTCTTCGACACCCGTCGCTTCGCCGAGGTGGAGAAACGCCTGGCGGACCGCCGGCGCGCCGCCGAGGCCGAAGTGCGTGACGGGGACGCGGAGTTGCTGGCCGACGCCCACCGCATGCAGCAGGCAGCAGGCGACGCCATGGAGCTGCCCGGCCTCGCGCCCGGGGAACCGGGGCTGGCCGAGGCCATCATGGGCGCCGCCGCTGTAGCCCGCTGCACCGCGCGTGAGCTGCTCACCATCGCCCACTGCGCCCGCGCCGCCGCCGAGTCCGCGCAGGCCGCGGCCGACGGCGCGCTGGCCGACGTACGGGAAACGGCGCGGTTGCAGCGGCGGTTCGCCGAGGCGCGGGAGCGGGCCGGGCGGCTGGAGGAGCGGGCGGACGCGCACCAGGAGGACCGGGCGCGGATGGAACGGGCCCGCAAGGCCGAGGCGGTGGCGCCCGCGCTGGAGCTGCGGGAGGCGGCCGGGACCGAGCACCGGCGCGCGGCCGACGGCGAGTCACGCGCGCGGGCCCTGTTGCCGGACACCTTCGCGGACGCCGGCGCCGGTGGACTGGCCGCCGCCGCCCGCCGGGCCGCCGAGGAACTGGGCGGCCTCGAATCCGCCCGCCGCGCCGAACAGCGGCTGGGCCGACTCGTCGACGAGCGCGCCGACCTGGACCGCCAGGAGCGCGCCGACGAGGACGTCCTGCACGACGCCGAGAACTGGCTGGGCGACTGGGAGGCGACGAGGGCGGGCCTCCAGACCCGTATCGAGTCGGCCCAGGAAGCCGCCACCAGGGCCGAACAACTCGCCGTCCAGCGGGAACCCGCCCAGAACCGGCTCAGGGCAGCCCGCCGGCGGGACGCGTTCGCCCGGGACACGGACGAGGCGCGGACACATGCACTGGCGGCGCGTGAGCGTGCCACGGAAGCGAAGGCCCACTGGCTGGACCTCAAGGAACAGCGTCTGAACGGCATCGCCGCCGAGCTGGCCGCCAACCTGAACGACGGCGAACCCTGCGCCGTCTGCGGAGCCGTCGAACACCCGGCGCCCGCGCGGAAGATCGCCGGGCACGTCGACCGCGAGGCGGAGGAGAGCGCGCTGGCCGCCTACCAGCGGGCGGACGAGCGGCGCACCGAGGACGAACGCAGACTGGGCGCCGCACGCGAGGCACTGGCGGCTGCCACCGCCGAGGCAGGGGACGCTTCCACCGATCAACTCGCTGAGCATGCCGAGGAGTTGGAGCGGAGATACGAGGAGGCCCGGCGAGGTGCCTCCGGGCTCCACTCCGCGCACGAGGAGCTGCGCCGGGCCGAGCAGGAGCGCGAGCGCCGCGGCGCCGCCCAGCAGGAGGCGGCACTCAGGACGGCGTCCCGGGTCGCCCGCCGGGACACCCTCGACCGTGAACGGGCCACGCTGGAGGAGGAGTTGGCGCAGGCCCGAGGTGACGCCGACAGCGTCGCCGTGCGGGCGGCCCAGCTGGAGCGGCAGGCAGCGCTGCTCACCGAGACGGCCGAGGCGGCGCGCAATGCCGAGGACACCGCCCAGCGGCTCAAGGACGCCGACGCCCGCCTCGCCGACGCCGCCTACCGCGCCGGGTTCGAGACGCCACACGCGGCGGCGGACGCACTCCTGGACGACGCGGCCCACCGTGAACTCCAACAGAGGCTTGACGCCTGGCAGTCCGAGGAGGCCGCCGTACGGGCCGCCCTCGCCGAGCCCGACGCGGTGGCCGCCGCGCAGCAGCCGCCCGCCGACCTCGCGGGCGCGGAACAGGCGGCATCGGCCGCGGCCCGTCGGCTGCGGGAGGCCGCCTCCGCGCGCGACGCCGCCGCGAGCCGCTGCACGGAACTCGACCGGCTGTCCGCCCGCTCGGCCACCGCGGTACGCCGACTCGCGCCGCTGCGGGCCGCCCACGACCGGGTGGCCCGCCTCGCCACCCTCACCGCGGGCACCTCGGCCGACAACGAACGCAGGATGCGGCTGGAGTCGTACGTCCTCGCGGCCCGCCTCGAACAGGTTGCCGCCGCCGCGACGGCACGGCTGAGGCGCATGTCGTCCGGGCGCTACACCCTGGTCCACTCCGACGACCGGGCCGGGCGGGGCCGCAGCGGCCTCGGCCTGCATGTCGTCGACGCCTGGACCGGCCGTGAACGCGACACCGCGACCCTGTCCGGCGGCGAGACGTTCTTCGCCTCGCTCGCTCTCGCCCTCGGTCTCGCGGACGTCGTCACGGACGAGGCCGGTGGGGTCCGCCTCGACACGCTCTTCATCGACGAGGGCTTCGGCAGCCTCGACGACCAGACCCTGGACGAGGTCCTCGACGTCCTCGACTCGCTGCGCGAACGCGACCGCAGCGTCGGCATCGTCAGCCATGTGCCGGACCTGCGGCGGCGGATCCACGCCCAGCTGGAGGTGGTGAAGGGGCGATCGGGGTCGGTGGTGCGGCAGCGGGGCGGTGAGTGAGGCCGCCGCCCGGACCGGTCGGGGGCGCTCAGGCGCTCACTGGCCGACGGCGCGGCGGGGGAGCGGCGACGAGTAGACGACGCTCGTGGTCACCGAGCCCAGCGCGCCGATCTTTCCCGACACCTCCTCCAGATGCCGCATCGACCGCGCGACGACCTTGATGACGAAGCAGTCGTCCCCCGTCACGTGATGCGTCTCCAGGATCTCGGGCGTCACGGCGACCAGGTCGTGGAACGGTTTGTAGTTGCCGTTCGGGTATCTGAGCCGGACGAAGGCGAGGATCGGCAGACCGAGCCGCTCCGGGTCGACGACCGCCGCGTACCCCTGGATGACGCCGGCTTCCTCCAGCCGCCGGACCCGCTCGGTGACCGCGCTCGGAGACATCGCGACGGCGCGCGCCAGCTCGGCGAATGTGGCGCGCCCGTCGCGCTGAAGGACATCGAGGATGCGCCAGTCGGTGGCGTCCGGGGAAAACGTGCTCATGCCCGAGGAATAGCAGGGAAACCCCCGGCTGAACAAAGAAAAGGGCGTGGATCACACCTTCAGGTGAGGTGATCGCCGGTCGTAGATTTCTGGCCATGGAGTCCCGACCCTCCGACCCGGGCTCCCACCAGGGAAAGGCCAGACCATGAGCGCCGGCATCACCGCCGTCAACCCCGTCCTGCGCGTCGCCCCGGCCTCCCCGGCCGAGGCCGTCGCCCACTTCGCCGCGAGCCTCGCCTTCCACGCCGATGTGTCCGACGTGGCCGCCGCACTCGCGGCCGACGGTGACCCCGGTTTCGTGGTCGTCGACTCGCGTTCCACCGAGTCCTGGGACCAGGGCCACATACCGGGCGCCCTCCACCTGCCGACGGCCCTGATCCCCGAGCAGGCCGCCGGGCTCCTCGACAGGTCCGTGCCGGTGGTGACGTACTGCTGGGGTCCCGGCTGCAACGGAGCGACCCGCGCCGCCCTCGCCCTCGCCCGACTCGGCTACCAGGTCAAGGAGATGCTCGGCGGCTTCGAGTACTGGGTGCGTGAGGGCTTCGAGTTCGAGACGTGGGAGGGGCGGGAGCGCCGCGCCGCCGACGCGCTGACGGCCCCGGTGGACGCGGCGGACTGCGGCTGCTGAACCAAACACGGGCCGCAGTCCCTTGCCCGCCCCTCGGCGAGCCTCAGTCCCGCACGACCTCGGGCAGGTGCCTCAGGAAGGCACGGTCGGCCGAGCCGAACTCCCCTTCTGGACGGGCCGCACGCAGGACGACATCGAGGGCGGCAGCCGGATCGCAGGCGTAGTGCCCGCTGGCCCAGGCGGCGTTGGCCTCGACGACCGCCCATTCCGAACCCTCCGACAGCAGACCGACGTCCACGACAACGGCACTCGGCAGATCCAGGGACGCCAGGCACCCCGCGAAGGCCAGCACCTCCGCCTTTCGCGGATCCTCGTCGAGCGGGACGACGTCCAGCTCGCCGTGCGTCAAGTACCGGCTTCCGGTGCGGACTTCACCGTCGAGCAGGAACAACCGGTACTCGACGGCGAACGTCACGATGTCGCTCACCAGCACCGGCGTGCCGTCGTCGACCGCGTCGGGACCCGGCAACCGGCTCCCATTCGGATAGACGCGCGCCGGAAAGCTCTTGTCGTTGGGCGGCTTCACGAAGGCGGGCCGCCGCAGCTGCCGGGCCTCTGCGACGGTACCGAACTCGATCTTCCTGCGCGTGAGTTCGTACGGCAGCCGGGCCAGCCAGTCCGGCGCCGCCTCCAGCAGCCCGAGCCCCAGCTCGGCGGCCACCGCGTCCGCGAACAGCGGCCCTGCGTACAGCGTCGCACCCTCGGCCGCCCGCCACTCCTCGGGCACCCGCCACTCGCGCAGGACCTCGACACCCATGGCACGCCGGCGTGCCGCGTCGGCGAGGGCGTGTCCCGTCGCGGTGACACGTGGGGAGAGGAAGAGAGTTCGGGCGTTCATGGGAGTCGAGGATGGCTCATGGGGTGGGACGGGGGACAGCGAATTTACGGGCGCGTACAGCGTGTAGGTTGCTGCGCATGGCAGTCGAGTGGGTGGAGTCGGGCGGCGGACCGCTCATCGCGGTACCGGAAGCGGTGCTGCCGTTCTGGTCGGGGGCGGACGGCGACGAGCTGTCGACGGACTACGACCGGGCCTGCGAAGTGGACGGCCTCTTCGGCTTCGTGCCCGTCGGCGACACCACCGCTCTCGTCCTCGGCGACGAACCCGCCTCGACCGCGTTCCTGCCGGAACACGACACCTTCGTACGGTGGTGCGCCGCCGACTCCGAGGACGAACTGCTGGCCTGCGTCCCTGCAGCACTCGCAGTGGCGGAGTGGGAGCCGGACAGGGCGTGGGAGACACCGGGGGACGTGCTCCTCTTCGACTCCGCCTGGCCGGGCAAGGAGACGGACCGGACCGATCACCTGCGGGTCGAGCTGGCGCCGGGGCGGTACGCGGTGCGGGCGGCGTACGTGGAGCCGGGACCGGAGACCTGGGTCGGCCTCGTACAGCTGCGGCGGTTGACCGGCTGACCGGCGACCGGCTTGCCGACGGACTGACGCGCGGACGGGGGCGGGGGCGCGGGAAACACCCCCGAGCCCCACAACCCCCGTACGCTCCCGCCGAGTTGCTCTCGGCGAGCTACCTCACAGCTGAGACAGCTCGTCCACCAGGTCGTCCAGCCCCAGCGAGCCCTGCGACAGCGCGGCCATGTGCCAGGCCTTCGCGTCGAAGGCGGCGCCGTGGCGGCGCCGGGCGTTCTCCCGGCCCAGCAGCCAGGCCCGTTCGCCCAGCTTGTAGCCGATGGCCTGGCCGGGGATGGTCAGATAGCGCGTCAGTTCGCTCTCCACGAAGTCCGCGGGGCGGCTGCTGTGGGCGCCGAAGAACTCCTGGGCCAGTTCCGGTGTCCAGCGCTCGCCCGGGTGGAACGGGGAGTCCGCCGGGATCTCCAACTCCACGTGCATGCCGATGTCGACGATGACCCGGGCCGCCCGCATCATCTGGGCGTCGAGGTAGCCGAGGCGCTGCTCCGCGTCCGTGAGATAGCCCAGCTCGTCCATGAGACGCTCCGCGTACAGCGCCCAGCCCTCACAGTTGGCGCTGACGCCGCCGACGGTGGCCTGGTAGCGGGAGAGGTTCTCGGCGACGTGCACCCACTGCGCGAGCTGGAGATGGTGACCGGGAACGCCCTCGTGGTACCAGGTCGAGACCAGGTCGTAGACGGGGAAGCGGGTCTGGCCCATCGTCGGCAGCCAGGTGGTGCCGGGGCGGGAGAAGTCCTCCGACGGGGACATGTAGTACGGCGCCGCCGCGCTGCCGGGCGGTGCGATGCGGGACTCCACCTTCTTCACCCGCTCGGCGAGTTCGAAGTGCGTGCCGTCCAGCGCCTCGATCGCCTGGTCCATCAGACCCTGGAGCCACTCGCGGACCTCGTCGACGCCCTCGATGTGCTTGCCGTGCTCGTCGAGATGGGCCAGCGCCACCCACGGCGTCGCGGCGCCGGGCAGGATGTTCTCGGCCTCCTGCTTCATCTCGCCGAGAAGACGGTGGTACTCGGCCCAGCCGTACGCGTACGCCTCGTTCAGGTCCAGATCCGTGCCGTTCCAGTAGCGCGACCAGCGCGCGTACCGCTCACGCCCCACCGTGTTCGGCGCGCCCTTCACAGCCGGCGCGTACACGTCCCGCATCCAGTCCCGCAGTTCGACGACGGCCGCGTCCGCTGCCCGGGCCGCCTCGTCCAGCTCGGTGCGCATCGCCTCGGGGCCGGCCGACGCGAAGTCCTCGAACCAGCCGAGGCCCTTGCCCTCCAGGTCGGACCACTCGCCGAGCTGCCCGATGAACGTGGCGGTGGGGCGCGGACCCGCGTACAGCTCGCGTTCCAGGCCCAGGGTGAGGCTCTCCCGGTAGCCGCTCAGCGCGGCCGGAACCGCGCGCAGGCGCTCCGCGACCGCCGTCCAGTCCTCGTCCGTCTCCGTCGGCGTCACGGTGAACACCTCACGCACCGAGTGTGCGGCCGTGTGCATGTTGCCGACGGCACGCAGGCCCTCGCCGGCCTCGTGCACGGCGAGTTCGGCGGTGAGCCGCTCACGCAGCAGGCGCCCGCAGCGCCGCTCGATGTCACTGTCCGCGCCGGGGCGGCGCTCGGCCTCGTCCAGCCGTGCCAGCGTCGTGCGAGCCAGCTCCGCCAGGGCCTCCTGGCCGGCGGGTGAGGTGTCCGGGAGCCGGCTCGAACTCTCCTTCACGCCGAGGTACGTACCGGTGACCGGGTCGAGGGCGATGAGTTCGTCGACATAGGTGTCGGCGACCTCACGGGGCAGCGGGTTCTTGATGTCTGACATGCACTCATCCTCGTATGCGACGACGGCCCGCGTCACGTCGATTCGCGCCGGGACGCGCGACCGGCCCGGCGGAGGCCGCCGGGCCGGTCGCGGGCGCAGTCGGTTCGGGATCAGTCCCGCGCGCTGTGGTCGTACGACCTCGGGGAGGCGACCGGGGTCGCGTCCAGGCGGGCCGTGATGACGAGGGTGCCCTCCTCGATCTGGTAGTCGAGGGGCAGGCCGAGTGCGCGCATCGCGGCGACCATACCGGTGTTCGAGGACTGTGTGACGGCGTACACGTGCTCGCAGTTCGCCTCGCGCGCCATCGACACCAGTCGGCGCAGGAGTTCGCCGCCGACGCCGCGCCGCTGCCACTCGTCCTCGACGAGCAGTGCGATCTCGGTCTCGTCGCCGTCCCACAGAAGGTGGCCCAGGCCGACCACCCGCCCCGACGCCGTCTGCACGGCGAGTGTGCGCCCGTAGCGAGGGCTGAGCAGGTGGCCCAGATAGCGGTCGGCGTCGCCCATCGGGCCGTGGTAGCGGAGCGAGAGAGTGCGCGGTGAGCAGCGCTCGTGCATCGCCTTGGCCGCGTCCAGGTCGCTCGCGTCGGCCCGCCGTACGGTGATGGCGTTGCCCCGCGGCAGTGTCAGCACGTCCTGGCCGTGCGGGACACGGGGGCCGAGCCGTGCGTCCAGCTCCACCAGGGCCCGCGCCCGGGCGAACTCGGTCGGGGTGAACGGCAGGTACGGCCGCTCCACGGTGATCACTCCGCCTTCCGGCGCGCGCAGCCGCATCACCGTGTCGGTCTCCTCCAGGGCCCCCTCGACCGGTACGCCCTCCCGCGCCGCCGAGTCACCGGCGGGCAGCGAACGGATCGTGCACCGGCCGAGCAACTGACGCAGCGCGAGGGGAAGTTCGGCCGCGTCCAGGGCCGTACGGGTGGCCAGGCCCAGGACCCGGGTCGGCGCGTCGACGAGATCGTGGGCGTCGGCCCGCTCGATCCATGTCCCGGCGCCGCCCGCCCGGGACACCGACCCGGAGATCTCGGTCGCGGTGAGGTCGGCGGGGGCGCGCAGCAGGAACTCGTCGACCGTGCCCCGGGCCAGCGGATGCGTCTGGAGGCTGAGGATGTCGATGCGGCGCCCGGCGAGGGCGATGCACAGCGCGGCGAGCGACCCCGGTTCGTCCTTCACCGTCGTCCGCATCCGCCACAGCACGCTCGCGCCGGTACCCGTTCCCGTATCCGTACCGATGCCCGTGTCGGCATCGTTGTCGTCCGGCGGTGCGTGACCGTGGCGGCTTGCCCACCATGTGCGCAGCAGTGCGGCGAGTTCGACGACGTCCCGCCGCCACTGACGTACCGGGCGGCCGTCCGCCGCAGGGGTTTCCTCAGATACTTTTCGAGTCATGCAGCCACCATGCGCCAACGGTGTTGCGTGATCACGAACGGACTGTGACCGAAGGGTTAAGTTGCATTCCGCCCCTTTTGTTTACTCTTGCACGATTACTGTCGTGCGTGCGCCTACTGCCCCACCCGCCCCGGCTGCAGCACCTTCGTGAACAGCACGGTCCCGTCCTGCTCGCGCAGCCGTACCGTCAGCTCCCCGCTGCCGCCGTCGATGTCGACCTCGCCGAAGAACTGGTAGCCGCCGGCGGGCGAGACGTTCGCCGCGGTCGGCGCCTTCACGAAGACGCGCTCGGGACCGAACGTGCCGTCGAGCGCGCTGGCGGGGAAGGCTCCGGCGTTCAGCGGGCCCGACACGAACTCCCAGAACGGCTCGAAGTCGGTGAAGGCGGCCCGCGAGGGCTGGTAGTGCTGGGCCGAGGTGTGGTGGACGTCGGCGGTCAGCCAGACCGTGCCGGTGATCCGCCGGTGCTTGATGTACCGCAGCAGCTCGGCGATCTGCAGCTCGCGTCCGAGCGGCGCACCCGGGTCGCCCTGCGCGACGGCCTCGATGTTCGCCTTGCCCTCGGTGGCGTCCGGCACGACCAGGCCCAGCGGCATGTCGGCGGCGATCACCTTCCACACGGCACGCGAGCAGGACAGCTCCCGCTTGAGCCAGTCCAGCTGCTCGGCGCCGAGGATGCCCTGCGGGTCGACGGTCTGGCCGTCGGGCGAGTTGGCGTTGCGGTACGTCCGCATGTCCAGGACGAACACGTCGAGCAGCGGCCCCTGGTGCAGTACGCGGTACACGCGGCCGTCCCGGGAGCCCGGCCGGAGCGTGGAGATCGGGAAGTACTCGCTGAAGGCCCGTCGGGCCCGGCCGGCGAGGGTGTCGACGCTCTTCTCGGTGTAACGGGTGTCCGAGTCGAGGATCTTCTGCCCCGGGTACCAGTTGTTGCGCACCTCGTGGTCGTCCCACTGGATGATCGACGGGACCTGGGCGTTGAACCGCCGCAGGTTCTCGTCGAGCAGGTTGTAGCGGAAGTTGCCGCGGAACTCGGCGAGCGTCTCGGCGACCTTCGCCTTCTCCTCGGTCGTGATGTTCCGCCAGGTGCTGCCGTCGGGCAGCGCCGCGGTCGCGGCGATCGGACCGTCGGCGTAGATGTTGTCGCCGCTGCACAGGAAGAAGTCGGGGTCGAGCTTCCCCATCGCGTCGTAGATACGGTAGCCGCCCAGATCCGGGTTGATGCCCCAGCCCTGCCCCGCCAGGTCTCCCGACCACAGGAAGCGCACCCCGTCGCGCCGCCGCACCGGCGCCGTACGGAAGGTGCCGGTGACGGGCTCGCCGGTACGGCGCGGGTCGTCCGGATCGGCGAGCATCACGCGGTAGTGGATCTGCTCGCCCGGCGGCAGCCCGCGCAACCGGGTCGTACCGGTGAAGTCGGTGTCCGTGCCGAGCAGCGGACCGTGCCACCTGCGGGGACTGCGGAACGACTCCGTGGCGGACGTCTCGACGACCATCCGGGCCGGCCGGTCGGACCGCACCCACACCAGCCCCGAGTCGGCGGTCACATCGCCCGTCTGGACCCCCCACCCGGCCTTCGGCCGCCCGGACAGGGCGAACGCGGGCGCCGCCGCACCGACGGCGGCGGGCAGGGTCAGGGCCGCCGAAGCGGCGAGTGAACCGCGCAGCACGCTGCGACGACCGGGCAGAGGAGAAGCTGACATGGGGCGTGCCTCCGGGGACAGGATCCGGCGAGTGTGCACAGCCACAACTACGGGGACACCACAGCGCCCACGCAAACCACGAGTGAACAACCGCGGGCGGGGACAAGGGGGAACCGGTGTGCGAACCGACGTCACGCCACCAGAGCCTCCGCCATCAGCCGCACCCCCGCCTCGATCCGAGCCGGCGACAACTGCGCGTACCCCATCACCAGCCGCACATCCGCGCCCCGTACGCGCGCGTGCGCGAAGTCCGTCAGCGGCCTCACCGCGACCCCGGCCGCCGACATTCGCTCCAGGAACCGGTCCTGCGGCCCGTACCGCTCCGGCAGTGCGGCGATCACATGCAGACCGGCCGCGATCCCCGACACCTCGGCCCCGGGAAAGTGCTCCTCCAGCGCCGCCACCAGGGCATCGCGCCGTTCCCGGTACGCGCGCTGGCACCGGCGCAGATGCCGGTCGTAGTCGCCGCGTTCCACGAACCGCGCGAACAGCTCCTGGTCGAGGGCGGGATGCCCGAGGTCCATCGTCCGTTTCCGCTCGACGACCTCGTCGGCGAGCGACTCCGGTACGAGGAGCCAGCCGAGCCGCAGCCCGGGCGCGAGCGACTTGCTGACGGACCCCGTGTAGGCCACGCGCTCGGGGTCGAGCCCCTGCAGCGCGCCCACGGGGGCGCGGTCGTACCGGAACTCCCCGTCGTAGTCGTCCTCGATCACCAGCCCGTCGACCGACCGCGCCCAGTCGAGGAGTTCGGTGCGGCGGCCCGCGGAGTAGGCGATCCCGCAGGGGAACTGGTGTGCGGGCGTGGTCACCACCGCCCGTACCCCGGAGGCCCGCAGCCCATCGAGACCGAGGCCCTCGTCGTCCAGGGGCAGCGGTACGGCGTCCAGACCGGCCGAGGAGTGGAGGGAACCGTGTTCCGGGCTCCCGGGGTCCTCGACGCCGATGCCGCGCATCCCGCGCGCGTGGAGCACGTGCCCGAGCAAAGTCGTCGCCTGCGCGACCCCGGAGACGACCACCAGCCGTTCCGGGTCCGCGACCACGCCCCGGCGCCGCGCGAGGAGCTCCGCCAGGGCCGTCCGCAGCCGGGGCAGCCCCCGCGGATCCGGATAGCCGAGGGCGTGATGGGGGAGCTCCGCGAGCACCGCGCGCTGGGCGGCGGCCCAGGCGGCACGCGGGAACAGCGACAGGTCCGGGGTGCCCGGGAGGAAGTCGGCGACGGCGCCGGGGGAGCGCGGGGCGAGGTCCCGCGCGCGCGGGTGGGCGGCCCGGGCGGCACCGCCCACCCAGGTCCCGGCCCCGCGCCCGCTGCGCAGATAGCCCTCCGCGGTCAACTGCTCGTACGCCTCCGTGACGAGCCCCCGCGACACCCCGAGGTCGGCCGCGAGATCCCGGCTCGACGGCAGCCGCGTCCCCGGTACGAGCAGCCCCGAGCGGACCGCCGCCCGCAACGCCTCCTGAAGCGAACGCCCACGCGCGCGTGCGGGTGCGTCGGCGGCCGGGAGCAGCAACTCCCAGGCGGCGGAACCCGGCAGGCCGCTCGGACTGGTCCCCGATGACGTCATGGAAGTGGACCTTAAACCGGTCCACCGCCGTCCCTAGCGTCACCTTCATGAACGCCACCCCCGACCCCGGCGACACCACCCCCGCGCGCGGGGCCCTTCTCACCGCCCTCGCCGCCGTGCTCGTCGGCTGCTCCTTCACCGCCAACAGCGTCCTCGGCGACTACCCGTACGCCGGCGGCCAGTTCCTCCGCTACGGCCTGGCCTGTCTGCTTCTTCTGCCCCTGGTCGGCCGGGGCGGAGCCGCCCCGCTGCGGACACTTGCCGCCCGCCAGTGGACCCGCCTCGCGCTGCTCGCCGCCGTCGGCATGGTCGGCTTCAACCTGGCCGTCATCGCCGCCGAACGCGGCGCGGAACCGGCGGTGCCGGGAGTGTTCGTGGGCTGCGCGCCCGTGGTCGTGGCGGTCCTGGTGCCCCTGCTGGACGGACGGCGTCCCCAACGGGCCGTGCTGTACGGGGCGTTGACCGTCGCGGCGGGCGCGTTCGCGGTCCAGGGGTGGGGCCGTACGGACGGCGCCGGCATCGCGTTCTCCGGATGCGCGCTGGCCGGTGAGGTCGGGTTCGCGGTGCTCGCGGTACCGGTGCTGCGTCCCCTCGGGCCCCGGCTGCTGTCCGCGACCGTGTGCGGTCTCGCCGCCGCCGAGTCCGCGCTCGCCGGGACGGTCCTCGACGGCGCCGGCTGGTTGCGCCTGCCCGACGCCACCGAGACCGCCGCGCTGCTGTGGCAGGCGGCGGTCGTCACCGTCGTCGGCTTCGTGTGCTGGTACATCGGCATGCAGCGGATCGGCGCGGAACGCGCCACGCTCTTCTCCGGCCTCATCCCCGTCGCCGCGGCCTGCACGGCCCCGCTCGTCGGGACGGGCTCCTACGGAGCCGTACAGGCCGCCGGGAGTGCCCTTGTCGCCACCGGAGTCGCCCTGGGGTCCGGTGCGTTGGGCTTCCTGCGCCGGTCAGCGGCTGCCGTCGAGGAGCACCCGGGCGACCAGCGCCGGGTCGTCGTTCATCGGGACGTGGCCGCAGCCGGGGAGGCGGATCAGACGGGCCTTGGGGATGATCTGCTTGGCGCGGATGCCCTGGCGTCGCACGAGCAGCAGGTCCCGGGTGCCCCACGCGACGGTGACCGGGATGCCCGGGACGTCGTCCGTGAAGCGGATGTCGCGGCCGGCCCTGAGGGTCTCCGTGAACCCCTGGGCGTTCGCCAGGGCGAGTGTCTCGGCGACGACGGCCTCGGGTGAACGGCGGCCGGGACGGGCGTAGATGGAGCTTGTCAGGACGCTGCGCCCCGCCGCCGAGCGCGACAGCCGCTCGACCAGCGGCCCCGGCATGCTCCGCGCGGCCCGCCGCATCGCGAGCAGCACCCCGAAGGCGTACCGCCGCTCCGGCTGCGACCAGAACCCCGCAGGGGAGAGCGCGGTGACGGACCGGACGCGCTTCTCACGCCCGAGTTCCAGGGCCAGCAGACCGCCCAGCGAGTTGCCCGCCACGTGCGGCCGGTCCAGCTCCAGCGCCTCGCACAGGGCGCCGAACACGGCGGTCATCGTCGGCAGGTCGTGGGTGAAGCCGTCCGGCAGCGCCGGGGACGCGCCGAATCCGGGAAGGTCCACGGCGATCACATCGCGCTCGGTGGCCAGGATGTCGATCACCGGGTCCCAGGCCTGCCGGTGATGACCGATGCCGTGCAGCAGCAGAAGCGGTTCGCCGGCGCCCACGCGCGCGTACGACAGGGTCACGGTCCTGGGCTCGGCCCCCGGGTCGTACGGATAGGGGACCTCGAAGGTGACGGTGGCGGACATGGGGCTGCTCCTACTCGTACACATCTGCGCGGCTGTCCACGGGCACTGCGTAGACAGCTTGTCAGCAATTGCTACTGGCGGGTAGTCCTGGTGGGCGGCGGCCGACAACTCGCTGGACATCACCCTCGGTGCCGGGTTGGGATGGAGCCGTGACCGCCGACACCGTGACCGACGTCTTCGAAGACCACCGGCCTGTCCTGATGGGCGTTGCCTACCGCATGCTCGGCCGGGTGGCCGACGCCGAGGACGTCGTCCAGGACGCGTGGCTGCGCTGGTCCGGCGCCGACCGGACCGACGTACGCGAACCGCGCGGCTATCTCGTGCGCGTCACGACCCGGCTCGCCATCGACCGACTGCGCCAGGTGAAGGCGCGGGGCGAGACATACGTCGGCCCCTGGCTGCCCGAGCCGTACGTCACCGAACTCACCGGCGCCGCGGGCACCGTTCCGGACGCTGCCGAGCGGGCCGTGCTCGCCGACACCGTGTCCATCGCGGTCATGGTCGTCATGGAGTCCCTCTCACCGCTGGAGCGCGCGGTGTTCGTCCTCAGGGAGGCCTTCGCGTACCCGTTCGCGGAGATCGCCGCCATGCTCGACCGCACCGAACCGGCGGTGCGCCAGCTCGCCGGACGCGCCCGCCGGCACGTCGACGAACGGCGCCCGCGCTACGAGGTCGACCCGGCCCAGCGCCGTGACCTGACCGAGCGGTTCCTCGTCGCCGCGGAACAGGGCGATCTCGCGGGCCTCATGGAACTGCTCGCCCCGGACGTCTGCCTCGTCGCCGACAGCGGCGGCCTGGCGCGGGCGCCGCGCCGGATCCTGGAGTCGGCCGACCACGTGGGCCGCTTCGTCGTCGGCACCGCCGGCAAGGGCCTGGTGGACGCGTCGTTCCGCTTCCTGGAGGTCAACGGCGGCTTCGCCGTGCTGATCCTGGACGGTGGCAAGCCCGACGCCGTGTTCCAGATGGATGTCGCGGACGGCCGTATCCAGTGTGTGTACATCATCCGCAACCCGGACAAGGTGCGCTCCCTGGCCCTTCCCCAGGAAGACTGATTGGTCTTGACCAAGCCTCAGGGCCGCCCTATGGTCGCAGGAAAGTGCAACAACCTTTAATAAACAAGGGCGCCAAAACGCCGCCGGACCACGGCGATTGCGGAGGACATGGTGGGGACCACGCAGTTGGAAACGGTGCCGGAGCCGAAGTACTGGCATCTGAAGACCGTGCTCAGTGAGGCACTGGACTCCGAGTTCACGGTGGGGGAGATCCTGCCCAACGAGCGCGACCTCGCGGCCCGCTTCGGCGTCGCCCGTGCCACGCTGCGCCAGGCACTGGAGCAGCTCGAACTCGAAGGCCGGCTCCAGCGCCGCCGCGGTGTCGGTACGACCGTCGCCCCGCCGCGCATGGGAGTTCCCGTGGGCACGGCCCAGCACGTATGGCCGGGCGCGGCGGGCGACACCTGGCAGCCCGTGGACAGCACGCTGACCGTACCGTCCGTGTCCGTGGCCGCCGCCCTGGAGACTGGCCAGGACGAGGCCGTCCACACCGTGCGCCGCTCGCGCGTCTCGCACGGCCAGCCGGTCGCCGCCGAACTCCTCTACGTCCCGGTCGGCTCGGTCCCCGACCTGTCGGCGATAGACGCTCCGTCCGGCTCGGCACGCGCGCGTGCGGTGCTGCGCGAACTCCAGCGCCTGGAACTGGAGGGCCAGGACCGCGCCGTGGAACTCGGCTCGGCCCGCGCGGACGACGCCAAGGAGCTGGACCGCCTCCCCGGGGCGCCCGTCCTCGTCGTCACCACCCGCTTCTTCACCGAGGGCCGCACGGCCGCACTCTCCGTGGCGACCTATCGCGCTGACACGTGCCGGTTGACCTTCGGCGACACCGGGGGAGTGGAGATCCACCACGGCCCGGAACGCCGCGCGTCCTGACGGCCGTACATCCCCGCGCCCTCAAAGGGGCGCGGGGAACTGCGCGACCAGCCACAACGGACCTGCGGCTCAACGACGGGCCGTCACAGTCCCCTCCACCGCGAACAACTGCTCGTCGACATGGTCGAGGGCCAGCCGCAGTGCGCCCGTCGCCACGGCCGCCTCGCCGAGGAGCGACAGGGCCACGCCGGGCGGGCGCAGACAGTAACGCGCCAGCTCGTCGCGCAACGGTTCCAGTACGCCGTCCAGCCCCGCCGCCCAGCCCCCGACGACGACCAGTTCGGGGTCGAGGGCCAACACGAGCGCGGCCACGTCGTGGACCAGCCGCTGGATGAAACGGTCGACGGCCGCGCGGGCCTGCTCGTCGCCTTCGCGGGCGCGGGCGAACACCTTGGCGACCGCCACCTCGTCGAGCGGGTGCAGCGGCTCTCCCGTGGTCGACAACAGCGCCTCGGGAGTCGCCTCCCGGCCCAGCAGATGCAGCGCGCCGATTTCCCCGGCCGCCCCGCCGAACCCCCGGTGCAGCCGCCCGCCGATCAGTGAGCCTGCACCCGGACTCAGCCCGGCCAGCACGAACACCACGTCGTCGGAGTCGATCGCCGCGCCCTTCCAGTGCTCGGCGACGGCAGCAGCGTTGGCGTCGTTCTCGACGAGCACAGGGCACTTGAAGGACCGGCTGAGCCGTTCGCCGAGCCGCAGCCCGGTCCACTCGGGCAGCGCGGTGCACAGCCGTACCACCCCGTCGGCCTCCACGATCCCGGGCGTGGCCACGCCCACGGCCCGCAGCGAGTCACGGGCCACCCCGGCCCGGCGCAACAACTCGGCGACGGCAGACCGCAACCGCTCCAGCCGCTCGTCCGCGGGCGCCGCCTCGTCGACGTCCTTCGAGATCGACCCCAGAAGCCGCCCGTCGAGGTCGGACAACAGCGCGGCAACGCGATGGGACCCGATCTCCAGCCCCAGCAGATGCCCGGCCTCCGCCCGGAACCGGAACCGCCGCGCGGGCCGCCCCTGCCGCCGCGCGACGCTCTCGTCGGCGGCCTTCTCGACGACGAGCCCGGCCTCGATGAGCCCCTCGACGACGCCCTCGACGGTCGGCCGGGACAGCCCCGTCACCCGGGTGATCTCGGTCAGTGTCGCGCAGTCCGTGGCACGCAGCGCGTGCAGCACCACCGCGGAGTTGATCCTTCGCAGCAGCGAGGGATCCCCACCGGTCAGCTGCCCCAACGTACGTCCTTCCGACTGAGCGGACCTGGTGAAGGCGGGTGCGCAACCGCGCCCCGACAGGGGCGCGGGGAACTGCGCGACCAGCCGCCACCGGCCCGCAGGTTCATCACCGCGCTTCCCGCGGAGCGCTCGCTGCGCGTGTGGGGCGGATCGTACTCGGCGCGGAGCACCCGGGCGAGAGCCGGACACCCCCGACCTGTCCGACGGGCCGGGATCATCCGGGCGCCACGAACCCGGATTCGTACGCCACGATGACCGCCTGCGTACGATCCCGGGCCCCCAGTTTCGCCAGCACCTGGCTGACGTGCGACTTCACGGTCTCGGTCCCGACGACCAGCCGGGCGGCGATCTCCGCGTTGGACAGCCCCCGGGTCATCAGCCGCAGCACCTCCGCCTCGCGCTCGGTCAGCCGCGCCCGCTCCAGCACCGCCCGGGCCGCCCGGTTCCCGCCGTCGTCACCGTCGCCGTCCCCGTACTCGGCCGCCAGCCGCCGTACCGAGGCCGGGAACAGCAGCGACTCGCCCTCGGCGACCAGCCGCACCGCGTGCACGATCTCGGCCGGCCGGGCCCGCTTGAGCAGAAACCCGTCGGCGCCGGCCCGCAGCGCCTCGTACACGTACTCGTCGTTCTCGAACGTCGTGATCACCAGGATCTTCGGCGGCTCCGCCACCGTCCGCAGCACCGCGCGCGTGGCCTCGATCCCGTCCATCAACGGCATCCGCACATCCATGGCGACCACATCGGGCCGCAACTGCCTGACCAACGGAATGACGGCGGCCCCGTCCGCGGCCTCCCCGACAACCTCGATATCGGGCTGAGCCTCCAACACGGCCCGCAGACCGGCCCGTACGAGGGGTTCGTCGTCGACCAGGAGCACGGTTATGGGCATCCGGTCAGCGTAGATCAACCGGCCGCGCCCCGCCGGACGCGGTGGAGGGGCGGTGGCAGGGGAGGGCGCGTGCCGGGTCAGCCGTTTCTCCCGGCACCGAGGACCGCACCCGCCCGTTGCCTTCCGTTCCTCGCGTTCTTTCCGCGCTTTCCACCCTTTCCGTCGTGTCCGCCGACCCCGTCGTGTCCGCCGAGGCGTGCTCCCGGCCTCACCCGGCCTTCCCCGACCGGCAGTTCGACCCGCACCCGCCACTCGTCGGCCGCTTCTTCCGCTCCTGTCCAGGCCTGCCCGCCCAGCAGTGCCGCCCGTTCACGTATCCCGCGCAGGCCGTTGCTGACCCGGCCCGGACCCGGTGTCGGGGCGGACATCGGATTGCGGACGTCGAGGACCAGCGTGCCGTCGACGAACGCCACCCGGACCCGCACCGGGACCGGACCCGCGTGCCGCAGCACGTTGGTGAGCGACTCCTGGAGGATGCGGTAGCCCTCGCGGGACACCGGACCCGGCAGACGGTCCAGCGGACCGGTCAGCTCGGCGTCGACCCTCGCCCCGGAGGCGCGCGCGGACTCCAGGAGGCGGCCGGCCTCGGTCAGGGCGGGGCGGCTGCTCGCGGGTCGGTCCGACTCGCGCAGCACGCCCAGCACCCGCTCAAGGTCCTCCAGTGCGGCCCGGCCGGTCTCCTCGATGGCACCCAGGGCCCGGTCGGTGAACTCCGGGTCGCCGGCCGCTCGGGCGGCGCCCGCCTGGACCACCGCCACCGTGAGCGCGTGCCCTATGGAGTCGTGCAGCTCGCGGGCTATGCGGCTGCGCTCCAGGAGCTGCTCCGTGCGCTCCTCCAGCGCGGCGAGCCGCTCGGACGGCGAGGGGCCCAGCAGACTGCGCGCGGCTGCGGTGATCAACTCGCCCAGGCCGACCACCACGCCGTAGAAGGCGATCAGCGGCAGCGGCGCGAGCAGGGCGTACACCCAGTGCGGCTGAGAGGCCGGCAGGAACGGATTGTCGTCGGCGAAGTGCCCGGTGGCGGCCCGGACCAGGTCGACGGAGGTCAGCGGCAGCCAGACACTGGCACCCATCGCCACCGGCCCCAGCGCCATCCGCACCTCCAGCCACAGCACCGTCCGCAGCCGGTCCCGCCAACTCGCCGACGGCGCGACGGAGATCGCCGACTCGGACACCGGCTCGCCCGGCGTCAGCAGCAGCCGCGCCTGCACCCCCTCGCCCAGCCGCACGGCCGGAATCAGCCCGACCGGCAGCAGGATCGCCGCGGGCACCCACGGGCTCGACATGTCGATGAACAGCCACACGCTCACGATGAGTATCGGCACCCACAGGTGCAACAGGCGGGTGTACGTCGTCCCCCGCAGCAGCGGGCGCAGGAAGCGGGCCATGCCGGACATGGTGACAGCCGCCACCGACAACAGACCTCCCCCAGGCGGGGGAGACGTTCTCCACCGGTGGGGGAGGCCCCGCCACCGCCGGCCCCGGCAGGCTGCTGCCATGACCAGCATCGACGTCCACGACCTCACCAAGGAGCACGGCACCGTACGCGCCGTCGACCACCTCACCTTCAGTGTCAGGCCCGGCCGCGTCACCGGATTCCTCGGCCCCAACGGCGCCGGAAAGTCCACCACCATGCGGCTCGTGCTCGGCCTGGACCGGCCGACCCACGGCACCGCCACCATCGGAGGCCAGGCCTACGCCACCCTCCGCGAGCCCCTCCGCACGGTCGGCGCCCTGCTCGACGCACAGGCCGCCCACGGCTCCCGTACCGCCCGCGACCACCTCAGGGCGCTCGCGGTGGGCAACCGCATCCCGGACCGCCGGGTGGACGAGGCACTGGCCGAGACGGGGCTCGCCTCCGTGGCACGCCGCCGGGTGAGGACGTACTCCCTGGGCATGCGCCAGCGGCTCGGCATCGCGGCCGCGCTCCTCGGCGACCCCGAGGTGGTGATGCTCGACGAGCCGTCGAACGGCCTCGACCCCGAAGGCATCGTCTGGATCCGCGGGTTGCTGCGCAGGCTGGCCGAGGAGGGCCGTACGGTCCTGGTCTCCAGCCACCTCATGAACGAGACCGCGTCCTTCGCCGACCACCTCGTCGTCCTCGGCCGGGGACGCCTGCTCGCCGACACCCCGATGCGCGAGTTCATCGACGCACGCGTACGGCCACGCGTGCGCGTGCGCACCCCGGACGGCGCGGCCCTCCGCAGGCTGCTTGCAGAAAACGGCTACGAGGCCACCGCGCACGGCGACAGCCACAGCGACCACGACGACCACGAAGGCCACTGGACGGTGGAGCACGCGCGCGTGGACGACATCGGCCGGCTCATCTCGGCCGCCGGCCTGACCGTCCTCGAACTGGCCTCCGACGAAGGCACGTTGGAACAGGCCTACCTGGACCTGACGGCCTCGGCGACCGAGTTCACCACGACCCCGGCCCCGACCCCAGCCCCTGTCCCGCAGACCCCGCAGACCCCGCAGACCCCGCAGTCCCAGGAGGCCTGAGCCATGTCCTTCGTTCCCGTACTCCACGCCGAGTTGATCAAGATCCGCACCCTGCGGTCGCTGCTCGGGGCGCTGGGCGCGGTCGTCCTCGTCACGGGGCTGTTCTCGGCGCTCGCCGGGCTCGACTCCGGCGCCGGCGAGGAGGACTTCGATCCGCTGTTCTCGGCGTTCTTCGGCATCAACTTCGGGCAGATCGCGGCGGTGGCCTTCGGCGCCACGGCGGTGTCGTCCGAGTTCCATGGCGCCGGCCTGCGCGCCACCCTGGCCGCGGTGCCCCGCCGGGGCCGCTGGTTCGCGGCCAAGACGCTGGCAATCGCCGTACCTGTCCTGGTCGTCGGCCTCGTCGCCGGGGGAGTGAGTCTGGCCGTCGGCAAGGCGGCCCTCGGCGCCGACGCGAACGGCCTGACCTGGTCGGAGGGCATGCGCGGCGTGATCGGCTGCGGCCTCTACCTCACGCTGATGGCACTGCTCGCGTCCGGCCTGACCGCCCTGCTGCGCAGCGGCGTCGCCACGCTGAGCATCCTGATCCCGTTCCTGCTCATCGTCTCGTTCGTGGTCGGCGGGGTCTCGGGCACCGTCGCCGACTTCCTGCCCGACAAGGCGGGCCAGGTGGTGTTCCACCAGACCTGGAACGGCTCACTGGGCCCCTGGACCGGCCTCGCGGTGACCACCCTGTGGGCGGCCGGCGCGCTGCTGGCGGGAGCGTGGAGCGTACGACACCGCGACGCCTGACCGGACGTACACGCTGCCCCGTACACAGGCTAGGAAGCCGCCTCCCGAAGCCGCCCGAACTCCTCCGCCATGGTCGCCGCAGTCCAATGAGCGTTCAAGCCGCTTGGGTTGGGCAATGCCCACACGCGCGTGTCGCCGATCAACCGTTCCTGTGGGCCCACCTGGGCCTTTCGGTCGTCGAAGGCGGCCCGGTACGCCGTCACACCCACGACGGCCAGCCACCGTGGGCGCAGTCGCGTCACCTTCGCGGCCAGCAGCCGCCCGCCCTCGCGGTATTCCTCGGCGGACAGCTCGTCGGCCCGTGCGGTCGCCCGGGCGACGACGTTCGTGATGCCGAGCCCGTAAGAGAGCAACTCGTCCTGCTCGGCGGGCTTCATGAGCCTCGGGGTGAATCCGGAGAGGTGCAGGACGGGCCAGAAACGGTTGCCGGGGCGGGCGAAGTGATGGCCCGTCGCCGCCGTCATCAGGCCGGGATTGATGCCGCAGAAGAACCCGCTGGGCTGGGATACGGCAGGTCAGAGCGACGCCGATCCCCTGACCTGCAACGCAGCATGCGTGTTCGGGTAGTTCGCTGCGTCTTCGTGTAGTACGGCGCATAGATTTGCATGATCGTTTTCCCATCGGTTTCCCAGTTTCCCGCCTGATCGGGCGGGAAACTGGGAAACGTGAGCGAGGCGTCACAGGGGCCGGAGGTCAGCAATGGCCTCCGGCCTCCGGACTCACTACCGCGCGATGAGCGGCAGCCCGGTCACCCTGACCGAGGACGCGGGGTGAGTGGCGGAGCCGGCGGTGACGGAACTTTGGCTCCACCACGTGGGGCTGGCGGCTGACCAGGACTTGGCGGTGGTACGGGACACGTTGAAGGCGGTGGGGTGAGCTGTCGGGTTCATCCCATCGCGCACGGACCGGGCAGGGCTGTCAGCTCAACAGGCGATGACGTACCAGACCGGGGTCCAGAACACGTCATTCTTGTCGGGAGCGTCGATGGAGAACATCCAGGCGCCGTTCGCGTCGTAGAAGTGTGCCCTGGTGCCCGGCGTCTGGTTGTTGTGGAGGGAGCCCCAGCCCACGAGGTTGGGCAGGGTGTACGTCGTGCCGCACGTGGTGTAGTCGAATCTGTTGCCGTTCCCGCCCTTCCCGCACACGTAGTAGTACGCGCAGTTCAGCGTGGCGGCGGCCGAGCCGGACCTGGCTGTTGCGGGTTCGACGGCGTTCTTCATCTGGGCCGCCGTCAGCGACGGCTGCCGCGCCTGCTCGGAGGTGAGGATGCCCGTGGTGACCGTGGTGCTGTCGGTGTGGGCGGCGGCTGTACTGCTGAGCCCGATCGTCGAGGTCGCGATCGTGGCTGCCGCGAACAGTGCCGCGGCCAACGTGCGTAATGTCATGTGGAATCCCCTCCGTGTGCCCGTCAGTTCGCGCTTTCGGGTGTAGCGGTCGGTGGTCCCTCACCCTCGAACACCGTGGCCGAACAAACAACCCCTGAACGCGTGACGCAACTGTCGGACGTGAACTGGAGGAACAGGGAGCGGGGGCGTCCTCGAAGAGGCCCCGATGGCCAACACTGCATTCACCGATCCCGACCATCTCACCTGCACCCTCCGCCGAGGCCTCGCCCGCATCCAGTGCCATCCCGAACTCATCGACGGCTGCCTCACCGAGACCGGACTGACCCTCACCTCAGACCACTCGAAGCCAATCCGAAAAGGTCAGTAACCGCTGAATACGACGCGAACGCCTATCAGATGTTGCGCATGCCAGAGCTTGAGGTTCTGACCGAGCTAGACCGGCCCGTGTACTGGTTCCGAGTCACCGGCGGGGGTTTCCTTATCATGCTGTGCGGCTCCGAATTGGTCGTCGATGCCGTGGGTCGCAATGACTACGACTCGGGGGTGACGTACCACGTCACTACCGATGGAATCTTCCTTTCGTTAGGGGAGCCGTGGAAACCGACGGCGAAGCCCCAACCGCGGGTGGCAAGGCGAAAGGGCTACGGCCACACCACCTGTCCGGGCTCGAACGGGCCATAGGAGTTACTGAGCTTGGTGCGATGAGCCGAGCAGATCCCAACCAGTCCCAGATTAGTCAGAGATTCATCGAAGCGCGCCGGGTCGTCAGCACGCACGAGTGGGTGTTCGAGCAGTGCTCTTATTGCTGTTTTGGAGAGCGGCGAGGTCCAAACTGGCCAGATAAGAGCAGGTAGGTCCCCGGAGGAGTCCCATGCCGTTGTGGCGCTGGTCATGGTGTTCCCGGTGAGGCGAAAGGTGGCAAAGGCGTGCAGCGCGAGCCAGGTTGCCCCCGGTACTCCTTGTTGGGAGGGCTTGCCGTCGCCGGTCATAGCTGCGTCGCCGGTTGACCGGTAGTCGAGATTCGCACCGGTGTAGTCGGGAACTCGTATCCATCCTGTGAGCGCCGCACTGACATGGGCGCCTTGACGGATGCACTGTTCGGCGGCCTTGACCCAGTTATTCGCGAGGGTCATCTGACCGGACGCGGCGAAGAGCGGCGTCGATTCTGTGTACAGTGTGTGCTTTTGTAGGGGGACGGAACTGGCCGCCGCGGTAACACCTTGGTGTTCCTGTTGTGGTTCGTCTTTGAGCTTTTTGGCGGGAGTGACGCAGAGCTGGTTGACCAGCGCCGCAAACCACCGCGCGCGGGGGTCGTTGTCGAGACGCTCCGCCGTCGCGAAATCGCGTAGCAGCCGGTGCGCCTGTTCGATGGGCATGCGTAGGGCGTCGTTGGGCGCCCCGGGGCCGGTATCGCGTGGCAGTCCGAGGATGCCGGGAGCTGCAGGCAGGGGTTCTTTGGCCGGTGCGGTCGGAAGGAACCGGACCAGTAGTTCAGCCAACTGGTTGAGGGTCAGCGGCTGATCAGTGTGTAGCACTGCTGGCGCGGCGAGTCCCCGCCAGGACAGTCGAACTGCCTCGTCGAGGGCCGCATCAGCGAGTTCCAGTACGCCAAGAGCGGCGAGGAATCCGAGCGGATCGTTGCTGTGCAGAGCGGGAAGTTCCAGTTGGTGCGCGTTCAACTGCCCTCCTCGGAGACAGACATGTCGGCGAGCCGCACGATGCTCTCCAGCATTGCGGTGCCCCACGGGCCGTATCGGCCCATCAGTTCAGCGAAGCGGTCGGGACCGTCCCAGTCGACTCCCATGGCTGCGCTGGTTACGGTGATCTGCTGCCCGTCGGGCATGGTGCACTCGACTTCAACGGGATCTGGATCAGTGACCGGCGGAAGCAAGGGGCGGCCCCGGCCGTGGTGGGCCGCGACGAGGTGGATGATCAGGTTCGTGTCCAGCCCGGCGGTCATCTGGGGCTCGCTGCTGAGCCACTTCTGGACGGCCGCAGCACTGAGGGCCTCGTGCCGCAGGCCTGGACTCCAGCCGGCCAAGCGTGCTGCGGTCCGTCGCCCGGCGAGGTCAGCGGGGTCCATGCCGGACTTTGCGAGTGGTTCGGGTAGGGATTCGGCGAGCAGGGCGTCGCCTCCGCACAACATGGTCTGGAAGCGGGGGTGTTGCTTGCCGCAGTCGTGGGTCTGTCCCGCGATCTCCGCTGCTGCAATGGTCGGCTGAGGCAGGCCAGCGCGCTGAGTGAACTCGGCGGCACGGGCCCCGACAGCCTTGCCATGCTGAGCCAGTCCGACAAGCCGGGTCAACGAGCTGGAGTCCGCCCCTTCGTCCCCTACCCCCGGGATGCACTCCCGAAGGCCGTTCGGCACTCGCGGTGGGACCAGCGTCAGGCGCAAGTCACCGGACGCGGCGTCAATCACTACGCGCCCCACTCCTGGGCGAGTCGACGCAGAGAGGTCCCACTGAGCGACGCCGCCCCGCAGGAGCACCAGTCGGCCCAGCAGGCGCTGGGTGAAACGGGCGGCTCCGGTTGGTTCCGGGAGATCGCTGGGCAGCAGGTCGATGACAGCGGTAAGCAGATCGCGCACGACCTCAGTGGCGGGCTCCTGGTGGTCACCGGACTGCAGGCGTCCTATAGCGTCGCCGAGAAGTCCGCGCAGTATGGCCGCCTGATCGGCTCGGCCCGTCAGGCTAGTGATGACGTCAGCGTCCAGACGGGTCGTTGTGAGTGCCTGGTCAAGCGAGAAGTCGCCGAGGTCGGGCACGACTGCTGTGCTCACGACACCTGTCCAACCGAACGCGTCGTGGCCGCCGACTGTGGCAGGAAGAACGACCGTGCGACCAGGTCGGATGTCCCCAGGTGCAAGAGCCGGAGACCAGCCGCCCGGCCCGTCCCAGCGCAGAGCCGGCAGTTGCTGTGGTTGTGTCCGGCTTCGCTTGGTTGGGGCTTGCTCGGGGTCGGGAGCACCTTCAAGGTCGCCACATGCATCGGCTTCGGTCTGACGTGCCAGGAATCGGCGCAGGCGGTGGACAGGTACGGCAACGGTCTCGCCGGGGTGAGGCGGAGTTTGGGCCAGCCGGGCTGCCCACACCTCCCAGGGAGGCGTGATGCCGTCCTGGCAAGGAAGATCGGCTCTCCAGAGCACCTGCACGTCTGCCGAGGAGGTATCCAGACCATGGAGGAACGGGGCCGGAACCTGATCGGGCACGGGGGCGGGGTCGGTGCGAGCCCACGAGTCGAGCACGGTCCGGTGCACGACCGGGATGCGCGGGCTCGGTGCGGTCAACGCCGAGAGGTCAATGCCTGTCCGCAGTTCGGGGAGCGTGGAAGGGTTGAGCAGCAGGCCACTGGCCAGGGCTTGCTGCAGTTCGTCCGTAGCCCCGGGCTGGTCCAGAACGATGGCATCGGCGGCAAGCCAGTCCCAAGTGCGGGCGGCCGCTTCTCCGTAGACGGGGATGGTGCGAACGTCGTCCGGCGCATGGGTCTTGACGAGGACGGCCGGGGCCAGGGCGAGATCGCCGGTGCGGTCCAAGCGGCCGAGACGCTGGAGCACTGCATCCCATGCGGCGGCCTCGGTACACATGCCGGCCACACTGACATCGAGGCCAACTTCGATTGTCTGGGTTGCGACGACGACCAGCGGCCGGGACCGGTGTGGGTCGACCACGTTGAGCAGTTCCGAAAGGGGCCCCTCAACGAGGCTGGTCCGTTCCCCGTCCCGGCAGCGTCCGGTCAGCAGCAGCGCATCCAGGTCGTCGCGGGCCGATAGGGCCTGGAATGCGGAGCGGGCGGACGCGATGGTGTTGGCCACCACTGCTATCACCGGGCGCTCGATGATGGGGAGCAGAGCGTCCACTGCCGTGGTGGCCCCATGGGCGAAGGCTTCGCTGGGGGTCTTGGCCCATGCGGACACGTCGAGCAGAGTCACTCGGCGGTTGGCATTCAGGCGTCTTCCTGCCACCGGGTGGGCCCGGTCTTCCGGGCCCACCCCCAGACGCGTCCGCCCGGAGGCGTCTGCTGTGGCGGACAGGCTGACGACCTTCACCACGCGGGCAGCGAACTGCGGATCGGTAGCGGTGGCCTGGTCGGCGGCGCAGTCGCGAGCCGTGGTGAGCAGTGCCTGCGACAGATGCGCTTCGTCGAGAGCGAGCAATGCATCGAAGCCGGTCAGCGCCGCATCGATGGGGCGCATCCGCGGCGTGGTGTGGTAGGCACTCGGCGGCGCGCAGGGCTATCGGGCGGGCTGCGGCAACATTCAAGGCAGGCAGGCCAATCGGGAGAAGCGGATCACGACGGGCCGTAGCCTTCCGTATCCGGCCACCGGCCCGTCGGGCAGGATGGCTGCCGCGCCCACGCCTTCGGAACACACCCGGCTCTCGCTGGAGGCGCGCCTCGGCGAGCGTGCCCGCACTGCCTGGCCGCCGCTGAAAAGGCTACGCGTCCGCCACCGCGGCGCCTTCGCCCACGTGGAGGCGGAACCGGCCGACGGCGAACGGGTCAAGCTGATGCGGCTGCGCTATACCGGCGCCGTCGGCAGATGGGGCTTCGCCCTCTACTACGCCAGCAGCGACCGCTACGAAGACTCCCTGCTGCCCACCGGCGGCCTTGCCGGCAGCCCCGAAGACGCCCTCGACTGCTCCTGCGGGGTCCAACCTCACCGCCCCCGGCATCTGATCAGACGGCCCAGTTCTCGTAGGGGCTTAGAGAAAACCCCGTCGTCCCAGGTCAGACGAGTGCTCTTTGGGAACGGCAGAACGGTTCGGCCCGCGCTCCGGAACGGAGGGCGCGACCTTGCGGCCGTTCTCCTGGCACCCGGCCGCGGGGGTGATGTGGGTGTCCATTCGCCCGGAGGGTCTTCCGCCGGTTCCCGAGCAGACCGCGGCCATAGCCCGTAGAACGTTCCCCAGGGGAAGTATGCACTGATGCGGGTGCAGGATCGGCTGCAGGAGGTGTTCGCGGACGAGCCCTTCGCTGCGGCGTTCGCGGTGCGTCGGCACTTCCGCCGAGTGCTGGCCTTGGTAACGGCGTTGCAGGAATGCGAGGATCACAGAGTTTCCGGAGAAACAGCCGTCGGCTCCACGCCACAGGAAGGGCCCGCCCAGCCGGCCCGAGAGGGTCAGCTGGGCGGTGGCCTTGAAGTGGCCTTCTGGCGGCCTTCAAGCCCGGATGCGGAATCCCGCGCTCAGCTGCTGTTCGCGCCGTGAACTGGGGCCGACACGGAGCATGAAATCGCCTGGTTCGACCACGCGGCGGTTGTCGGCTGTGACGAGTGAGCAGTGCGCGGTGGGGATGCTGAGCTGGACGTCCAGGGTTTCGCCGGGATGGACGTCGACTTGGGTGAAGGCCTTCAGCTCCTGCTCGGCCCACGTGACGCTGGTGGTCAGGTCGCTGACGTATGCCTGGACGGTTTCCCGGGCAGGGCGGCTTCCGCTGTTGGTGAGTCGCACCGTGGCGTGGACGGTACCGTCGGCGGGGACGTCGTGGTCGTGCACGACAAGGTCGGAGTAGGTGACGGTGGTGTAGGTCAGGCCCTCGCCGAACGCGAACAGGGGGTCCTGGGTGAGGTCCGCATAGCGGTTGCCGTGCTGGCCTCGTACCTGGTTGTAGAAGACGGGTTGCTGTCCGACGTGGCGGGCGAAGGAGACCGGGAGTCGGCCGCTGGGTTCGGTGAGTCCGAGGAGGAGTTCGGCGATGGCGCGGCCGCCGCGCATGCCCGGGTTGAACGCCTCGATGAGGGCTTCCGCGTTCAGCGCCGAGTCCGGGAGGGTACTCGGCTTGGACTGGATCAGGACGACGATCACGGGCGTGCCGGTGGCGGCGACCGCGTCCAGCAGAGCGATCTGGCCTCCTTGGAGGTCGAGCGTGGCCGTCGACCGGCTCTCGCCGGTGAGGGCGATGGTGTCCCCCACGACCACGACGGCGTAGTCGGCGGCCTCCGCGGCGGCGATTGCCTCCCGGAGCTGTGCCTGGTCGACCGGGGCGGGGCTGAAGATGGGCGGCTGCGGTTGGCCGTCGGGGCCGACGGGCCGCTCGGGGTCGGGGGCGAGACTTCCGATGTCGGCACCGCGGGTGTGTGTGATGGTCCAGTCGGCGGGTGCGACGGCGCGAAGGCCGTCGAGCACCGTCTCCACGGACTCCCGTGGATGTCCTTCGGGCAGCCACGGGACCTGGCCGGAGTCTCCCGCCCAGTCGCCGAGCATGGCTTCCGGGCTGTCGGCGTTGGGGCCGATGACCGCGATCGTCCGCGGCGTGCCCTGCCCTGTTACTTCCGCGGTCAGCCCGCCGTCGAGGGGCAGGACGCTCTCGTTGCGCAGCAGCACCAGGGAACGACGGGCGGTCTCCAGGTTGAGGTCGGCGTGTTCGCGGCAGCCGATCACCTGGGCTTGCCGCTCCGGGTCGGCGGTGCGGGGGTCCTCGAACAGCCCGAGTTCGAACTTCAGCCGCAGCACCCGCCGCACCGCGTCATCGATCTGCTTCTCCTCGATTAGGCCACGGGCGACCGCCTCCTGTGCAGCCTCGAAGAACGCCGGTGTGGCCATGATGAGATCGTTGCCAGCGTTGACGGCGACCGCCGCCGCCTCGACGTGGTCGGCGCAGACCCGCTGGTCGTAGACCATCCGGCCGACGTTGTCCCAGTCGGTCACGAGCGTGCCGGTGAAGCCCCACTCGCCTTTGAGTACGTCGTCCAGCAGCCACTGGTGCGCGGTGATGGGCACGCCGTCGATCGACTGGTAGCCGAGCATGAACGTACGGCAACCGGCCCGGGCTGCCCGCTCGAACGGGGGCAGGAACCACGAGCGTAGCTTGCGCGGACTGAGATCGGCCTCGCTCGCGTCCCGCCCGCCCAGGGTCTCGGAGTAGCCCGCGAAGTGCTTGGCGCACGCCAGCACGGCCGTCGGGTCGCTGAGGCCCTCGCCCTGGTAGCCGCGGACCATCGCCGCGCCCAACTCACCTATCAGGAACGGGTCCTCGCCGAACGTCTCGTTGATCCGGCCCCAGCGCAGGTCCCGAGTGATGCACAGCACCGGGGAGAACGTCCAGTGGATGCCGGTCGCCGCGATTTCAGTGGCGGCCGCACGGGCGACCCGCTGGAGCAACGAGGGATCCCAGCTGCAGGCCATGGCCAGTTGGGTCGGGAAGATGGTCGCGCCCGGCCAGAACGAGTGGCCGTGGATGCAGTCGTCGGCTGTCAGCAGCGGAATGCCGAGCCGCGTCCGCCGGGCGAGTTCCACGGCCTCCGGCATCCGCGCGGGAGCCACATGCAGAACCGACCCGGCCAGCTTGGCCGACACGATGTCCACCAGGTCGCCATGTTGTGCATCGAGCATCAGCAACTGCCCGATCTTCTCCGGAAGCGCCATCCGGGACAGCAAGTCCTCGATCCTCGTTTCCACGGACGCTTCCGGATCCAGGTACACCGCAGGGCGGATCGGCTGTCCCACTATGATCTCCAAAGTCATCGTCGTCACAGGTCAGAGAGTTGATCGCGGATGGCGGGGTGGTCGCAGGAGTGTCTGAGCGACGATGCGGATGGACCGTCGCCGATGGCACTATGGGCTCACGGAGCAACCTGGCGGGGCCGGATGTCGACGGTCCAGTCGGCGGGCGTGCCGTGGACCTCGGCGGTGTCGCCGGCGGCGGACAGTTGGAGGCGTGCCGGGCCGAGCCGCAGGCCGTCGAGGCGTACCGTCCCCCACCCTGCGGGCAGGCGGGGGGTCAGGGTGATCCGGCCCTGCGGGATGTGCGGGTCGAGGCCGAGGAAGGCGCGGACCAGCAACATGGGAGCTCCGCTCGCCCATGCCTGGGGTGAGCAGCCGGCGGGGTAGGGCACGGGAGGTGAGTGCTGCTCGCGGGGGAAGCCGCAGAAGAGTTCGGGCAGTCGGCCGCCGAAGGCCGCGGCCGCGTCGAGGAGGCCGTCGGCGAGCCGGTGCGCGGTCTCGACGGCACCGGGCACGTGGGCGTATCGCATCAGGCCGGCCACGCACAGGGCCGTGTCGTGCGGCCAGACCGAGCCGTTGTGATAGCTCACCGGGTTGTAGGCGCCCATGGTCGTCGCCAGCGTGCGCAGTCCGAAGCCGCTGTCCATCTCGGGTGCGCCGAGGCGAGCGATGAGCTGCTCGGCATGATCGTCATCGACGATTCCGGTCCACAGGCAGTGGCCGGGGTTGCTGGTCAGGGCATCCATCGGCTGCTTGCGGGCGTCCAGGGCCACCGCGTACCAGCCCTCGTCCGGCAGCCAGTACTGCTCGTTGAACCGCCGCCGCAGCGTCGCGGCCTCCTCCCGGCAGGTCAGGGCGGTGGTCGCGTCGCCGAAGGCGGTGGCGAGTTCGGCGCGGGCCAGCAGCGCCGCGTACACGTATCCCTGCACCTCTACGACGGCGATGGGCGTCTCGCCGGGCTCGCCTTGGGCGTTGTTGATGCTGCCGTCGATGTCCTTCCACCCCTGGTGGGGCAGGCCCCGCTCGCTGGTGCGCTGGTATTCGACGAACCCGTCGCCGTCGCGGTCGCCGTAGTCGCGCAGCCACTTGAGTGCGGCGTCGGCTGCCGGCAGCAGTGCCCGGACGGCGGTCTCGTCGGCGCCCCAGCGCCACGCCTCGGCCAGCAGCATTACGAACAATGGGGTGGCGTCGACCGAGCCGTAGTACCGCTGGCCGCCGATCGCGGTGCTGTTCGAGCCGAGCCTCAGCTCGTGCATGATCCGGCCCGGCTCCTCCTCGGTGAACGGGTCGGTGCGGCGGCCCTGCACCGCGGCGAGGGCCTGCAGGGTGCCGAGGGCGAGATCCGGGTCGAGTGGCAGGGCCATCCAGCTGGTGAGCAGGCTGTCCCGGCCGAAGAGGGTCATGAACCAGGGCGCTCCGGCGGCAACGAAGGCCCGGCCATGGGCGGGGTCGTCGATGCGCAGCGCGCCGAGGTCGGTCCGTGTGCGGATCAGGGTGGTGGCGAGGCGGGGGTCGTCGGCGGCCAGCGAGGTGCTGTTCTCCCGCCAGGAGTTCAGGGCGCGGGCGGTTGCGGTGTCGCTGATCGGCTCTCCGCGCTGGAAGCGCGGCTCCACCGGCTTGTCGTCGACGATCGGTATGGCCGTGATCTCCGTGGTCCAGGTGGACCGGGGTGGTACCTGGATCTGCCAGGTGAGGCGGTCGGCGGTGATCTCCGCTTCGGTGGCGGTGGTCAGGCTCAGGCCGCGGGAGGCTTCGCCGTGGTGGCGGAGCAGCAGTGTCCCGTCGGCAACCGTTGCGGGTCCTGGTTCATGAGTGGCGGGTTGCTTTCCGTCGATCCCGAACGGTTCGGCGAAGTCGGCTGCCGCGTGGATGGTCAGGACGACCGGAGTGGTTTCTGGGCCGAGGTTCTGGATGGTGATGGTCTCGCGCAGGCCGTTGCCCACGAGTCGCTCTCGCACCAGCAGCAGGGAGTTGTCGTCCGATCCGTCGGTGCTGGTGCGGCGGGCGATGAAGCGGGCGGCGTACGACTCCACCGGCTGGACGGACAGGGTCTGCACGCGGCGGCCGTCGAGGGTCAACTCCCATCGGGAGAGCACTCGGGTGTCGCGGAAGTACAGGCCGAGGTTGCCGCCGGGGACGATGTCCCCGGCGGGCGCGCAGACGCAGAACGTCGTGCCGTCGATCAAGGTGACGGTGGCGGTCTCGGGCACCGCAGAAGAGGGTTCGGCGTTGTTCGCGGGCTGGGTCACGGGGTTACCTCTGCGGGTCGAATGAGGTCGGTCGGTGTGCGGCCGGGTCGGCGCTGCCTACAGGCGCTGCGACAACGGGTTCTGTCCGAAGCCAGTCGGCAGGGAGCGCACCATCTTGGCGCCGGCTTCCCGGGGCTACTTGCCGCTTCCGGACAGGTCGAGGCCGCGCAGGAAGATGCGCTGGCCGAAGAGGAACAGCAGAATCGGGAGCAGCATGCCGAGCAGGGCTCCGGCCTGCAGCAGCGGAATCTGCGAGTTGTACAGCCCGAGGAACTGGTAGAGCCCCACGGAGAACGGCATGAGATCGGGCTTGCCGGTGAGGTAGACCAGGGGCTCGAAGAAGTCGTTGTAGGCGAACAGGAAGTGCAGTATCGCGACGGTGATGATGGCCGGGCGTGCCTGCGGGATGATGACGTACCACAGGGTTTTGAGGGTGCCGGCCCCGTCGATGGCGGCCGCGTCGTCCAGTTCACGGGGGATCGACAGGAAGAACTGCCGCAGCAGGAACACGTTGTAGGCGCTGGCGAAGAAATGCGGTGCGATCAGCGGCACCCAGGTGCCGACGAAGCCGAGTTCCTGCCACACCGCGTAGGTCGGGATGATGGTGAGGAACCGCGGCAGAATGATCGCGGCCACCAGGGAGGCCAGGATGAACGGCGCGAAGGGCACCCTGAACCGCGACAGCCCGTAGGCGACGAGCGTGGAGGAGATGACCGTCCCGACGGCACCGAGGACCGCGATGGCGACGGTGTTGCGGAGCAGGAGCGGGAGGTCCATGGCTTTCCAGACCGCGGAGAAGTTGCCCCATTGCGGCTTCAACTCATACGCCGGTGTCAGTGTCCGCCATGACCCGTTCCAGGTGATGCGCTGGTCCGGGTGGTCCGGGTCGGCGAAGACGCTTTCGGTGCGTCCCTTCTCGACCAGCGCCAGTTCGCGGACGTGCCCCTCGACGGTCACGCGCATGACGGGCACCTGCTCGCCGCCGATGGTCACCTCACGTGGGCTTTGTGGCAGCAGGGGCTGGTGTGCGTCGCTGATCTGCGTGGTGTCCTTGAGTGCCGTGGACGTCATGTACCCCAGGGGTGCCAGGAACACCCCCAGCAGCATCAGGGAGAACAGGGTGAGGGTGGCGCTGATGGTGAGTTTGCGCAGACGCTTGGGGACCGCGGAGTAGCGGCGCTGCGGTTCCGTCACCATGGCGCGGATCTTGGGCCTTATGGCGGTTCCGGCCATCAGCTCTTCACCTCGTACTCGTAGTGCACCCAGAACCGCTGCGTCCAGAAGAGCAACCCGGTGGCGGCCGTGATGGCGGCGAACATCATCCAGGCGAGTGCCGAGCCGTAGCCGGCGTCGTAGAACTGGAAGGTCTGTTTGTAGAAGTACATCGTGTAGAACAGCCCGGAGCCGTTCGGGTCGCCGGTGCCGTTGGTGAGCACGAACGGCACGATGAAGTACTGGCCCAGCGCCACCAGGGTCAGGACCAGGTTGTAGAACGTCATCGGTGAGATCATCGGCAGGGTCACGTGGCGGAACAGGTACCACGGGCCGGCGCCGTCGAGGGTGGCGGCCTCGTACAGTTCGCGCGGCACACCGTTGAGGGCGCTGATGAAGATGAGCATCGCGTTGCCGACGCCCCAGGTCGCGATGAGCGCGTAGCTCGGCAGGGTCCAGGTCGTGTCGCCGAGCCAGTCGGGGCCGGAGACACCGAGCGCGCCCAGCATCCGGTTCAGCCATCCGGTGTCGCCGTTGAGGAAGCTCTGCCAGACGAACAGCGCCGACACGCCGGGGACGATCGCGGGCAGGAAGAACGCCGCCCGGAAGAACCCTCGGGCCCACAGGCCCCGCGCGGTCATCAAGTAGGCCAGGCCCAGCGGCAGCAGCACGGAGACCGGCACGAACAGCACCGCGAACTTCAGTGTGACGACGGCGCTGTGCGCGACGGTCGGGTCGTGGAACAGCTTCGACCAGTTGGCCAGTCCCACGAAGCGGGTGCCGGCACTGCTGTCGCTGACGTAGTGGTAGTCGGTGAACGACATCACCAGCGTGGCGATCATCGGGCCGATGTAGAACAGGAGCAGTCCAAGAAGCCAGGGGGCGACATAGAGCAGGCCATTGCGGCGCTCGCGCTTGTGCCTGTCGCCCCCGGGCACCCCGGCCGCGGCTGCGGCCGAGGTCCCGGACTGGAGGACATCCAGCATGGAATTCTCCAGTGGTCAGGTGATCGGGGCGGGGGCTAGGAGGCGCTGTTGAACAGGGCCTGCAGCTGGGTCCGCAGCGTGGCGGCCTCGGCGTCCATGTCCAGCCCTGGTGTGGTGAGCCACCGGTTGCCGAACTTGTTGGTCAGGTCGGCGCTCTTGCTGAAGTTCGGCATGTATCCCTCGGCACTGGGGATGTCGGGATACTTCAGCCCGTCGAGAGCGACCTGCCAGTCGACGCCCTGCGTCCAGGTCTGGTCCAGGCTCTTGATGTAGTCGGCCTGCAGCTTCTGGTTCGCCGGCATCGAGTTGTACGTCTTCACCAGGTCAGGAGCCCCGGTGGTCATCAAGTACTCGAGGGCCTTGAACGCCTCCTTGGGGTGCTTGCTTCCCTTGGTGAGGCGGAAGGTGTCCGAGCTCGTCTTGTCGGTGATCTTCCCGTTGTACGACGGGATCGCGGCAAGGTCCCAGAACGTCTGGGGCTTGCCGGAGCTGTCCATCAGGCCGGACAGGTACCAGGTGTGGGTGAACGACATGGCGACCTTGCCGGTGGCGAAGGCGTTGCCCTTGTTGAGCGTGTCGCTCGTCAGCTGCTTGTAGTTGGGCGCGGAGTGGTCCTTCCAGATCATGTCGTAGTACCACTTCCACTCCGCCAGCCACGGCCCCGGGATCTGCGCGGTCTTGTTGTCCTTGGCCACGTACGATCCCGCGCCGAAGAGGGTGCCGTGGTTCTGCGGCGTCCCCTCGAGGTACTGCGGGTCGAAGCCCCACTGCACGACCTTCGAGGGATCGAACGTGGGACTGGTCGCGTCGTTTCCGTTGGCGTCGACGGTCAGCTTCTTCGCCAGCTCGCGCAGGGCGTTCACGTCCCAGGTCTTGCCCTGGTACATCCCCCCGAACTTCTGCGGCGGGTAGGGCAGCTTCGCCTCGTCGAAGAGGTCCTTGTTGTAGAAGACGGCCGACGGGTACACGCCGAGCGGCAGCGCGGTCTGCGCGCCGTTGTGGTCCTTGACGGCATCCATCTGCGCCGTGCCGTAGATGGAGGTGTCGAACTTCTCGCTCTTGATCAGCGGCGCCAGGTCAAGCCACTGCCCGTCGAACCCTTGCGCCCCACCGATGCCCACGGGGCCGACGATGTCCGGCGCGTTGCCACCCGCGAGCTGCGTGGCCAGCGTATTCGATGCGGAGGCGCTGGTGACCACCTGCATCTTGAGGGTGACCTGGTTCTGGCTGGCGTTGAAGGCGTCGACGACCTTCTGTTCCTTCGCCGGCTGTCCCGGGTCGGCGCCGGTGCCGAGCCCGACGAACCAGGTGACGGTGACCCGCTGGCCGCCGTTGCCGCCGGAGCCGCCGCATGCGGTGGCAGTCAGCGCCACAGCCATGCCGAGCGCACCCCAGGCCAGCGCGCGGCGCGCGCGCCGTTTCCTTGGGATGTTCGGCGTTCTTCCAGTCCGGCCGGGCGCGGCCGGGACGATTGTTATCATGGTGCTCCTTCGGAGAGTGGTTGACGCTACTGAGGAGTCGTCCTCGAAAACGCTTGACAGTGCGTCACGTCCGGAAGGGGGTGCCGGCGGCTTGCCCGCCGTCGGCACCCGTCCCCGACATCCTGATGATGCTTAGTGCAGTGGTGTCGGCTTGGTCCTGTGTTCCCGTGCTGTCGGGCCTAGGTCGGCATCTCCTCCCCGGATCGGGTACCGCGTACCGTTGACCGCCCGACGACGAGTTGTGTCGGCAACGTTCGCCGGATCGGCCCCTGCTCGCCCTTCAGCAGATCGAGCAGGATGGAGACGGCCTCCCGGCCCACCGCCGGCACGTCCTGGCGCACGGTGGTGAGCTCCATGTCTCCGTGGTTCGGCCTTCGCACCGCGTCCCACCCGCAGACTCCGACGTCCTCAGGGATCCGCAGTCCCGCGGTGCGGACGGCGTCCATTGCGCCGCGGGCCATCTCGTCGTTGCCCGCGACGATGCCGTCGGGCCGGTGCCGCAGCAGCGCCGTCGCCGCGGCGTACCCGCTTTCGTAGGTGAAGTCGCCCACCGCGACGAGGTTGGCGTCGAGTTCGCCGACTCCTCCCATCGCCTCGACGAACACCGAGTGCCGTTCATCGGCGTCGGTGTTGCCGAGCGGGCCGCGAATGGCGGCCAGACGGCGGTAGCCCTCTTCGCGCAGGTGCCGCATCAGCGCCCACGACGACGCGATGTTGTCGGCGGTCGCGTAGCTCGCCTCCTCCAGGCCGCCGGGCCGGCCGATCAGCACGCACGGCAGGCCACTGTCGAGCAGTTCGACGACCCACGGGTGGTCCTGCACCAGGATGGACACGATCAGCCCGTCGACAATGCCGTGGTTGATGGTGTCCCGGATGGCGCGGCTGGGACGGTCATGGGAAAGCCACAGCATCACACCGCCGTCGTGCGCACTCACCGCGTCGGTGACCGCACTGACCAGCTGTGCCCCGTACACGTCGCCCATCAGACGGCTCGGCACGATCAGCCCGTAGATGCCCGACCGGCCGGTCGCCAGGGTGCGGGCGGCCAGGTTGGGCCGATAGCCCAAGGCTTTCGCCACCAGCTGTACCCGCTCGGAGGTCTTCGCACTTATCCGCGGGTCGTCCTTCAGGGCCCGGGACGCGGTCGACCGTGAGGTCCCACTCATTCGAGCCACGTCAGCCAGAGTGACCATGCACCACCCTCCAAACGACCGTAAGCCTGCGATGCAACCGGTAGCACTACCCGGTGCGATGACCCTAGGGCTGCCGTAACAGGGAGGCAACACTCTCGACGACACTTTTCCTTCCTGTTATGCAACCCGTCGCACAGCCTCTGGACCGGTGCACGCCGAGTCCGGCGGCACGCGGACCAGGACGTCTCTTCGTGTGGGCAGCGGGGCCGACTGGCTGGAACGGTGCACATCGGGGGTTCCTCGTATGGTCGAGAGCCGCGACCATGCCGACACCATGCTGCTCGATCTGCAGTAGGCCCGGTGCAGACGACATGCACAACACAGACTCCGAGGTCAACCCCCGAAGGACTTCCGGAACAGACCACTAAGACAGCTTCGACGTTCCATGGTCGATCTTCACTCAGGGGTTCGGGATCAATGATCGTGGCCAGATCGTCGGTGGCAACTGCGACGCCACAGGCACACAGCACGCCTTCCGGCTGGATCGAGGCAGCTTCCGGACCCTGAAGGCGCTCGCCGACAACATCGTCTACGGCATCAACGACCTTGGCGAGAGCGTCCTGCCGGATCCCCCGAGCCGCCCATCTGCTACCTTGTGCCGTTCGGAAACTCATCGCTGCTGCTCGGAGCGGGTCTGGCGTTCCATCACGGTCTGCTGGAACCCTGTCCAGGTGATCGTCTCTCTGGTGTACCAGGTGGCTCGGAAGCTGCTCGCGTTCCCGGCGTTGCTGTTGGGTCGGGATGCGACCAAGGATGCGGAACTGCTTGTGCTGCGACACGAGAACGCGGTGCTGCACAGGCAGCTCTCGAAGCCTGTGCGGTACGAGCCGGCGGATCGGCTATGGTTCGCGGCGCTGTCGTCGCTGATCCCCCGGTGCCGGTGGGCGAACGCGTTCCCGGTGACGCCCGCGACGCTGCTCGCATGGCACCGCAGGCTGATCGCTCGGAAGTGGGACTACAGCAGGCGCCGGGCCAGGCCCGGGAGACCGCTGACCGCGCGAGTGGTGAAGGCGCTGGTGCTGCGGCTGGCCAAGGAGAATCCGCGGTGGGGCTGCCGACGGATCCAGGGCGAACTCATCCGGCTCGGACACCCGGTCGGCTCGACGACGGTCTGGGAAATCCTCACAGCGGCGGGCATCGATCCAGCCCCGCGCCGGGGAGGCCCGACGTGGCGCGTGTTCCTGACCGTGCAGGCCGAGTCCGTCATCGCCTGCGACTTCCTATACGTCGACCTGATCGACCTGCGCCGCGTGTACGCGCTGGTGTTCCTCGAGCACGACACACGCCGACTGCACATCGCCGGCGTGACAGCCCATCCCACCGGGCCCTGGGCGGTACAACAGGCGAGAAACCTCGCCATCGAGTCAGGCGTGCGGGTGGACTCGCTGCGCTTCTTGATTCGCGACCGGGACGCGAAGTACACCGAGTCCTTCGACGCAGTCTTCGCGGCCGACGACATCGAGGTCGTGCCGACAGCGCCTCGAACGCCCCGGATGAACGCGCACTGCGAACGGGTCATCGGAACCCTGCGGCGCGAGGTCTTCGACCACCTGCTCATATGGAATGAAACCCATGCCCGACAGATCCTCGACGCCTACGCCCAGCACTACAACCGTCATCGCCGACACCAGGCCCAGGCACAGCTCCCTCCCCTCGCCCACGAACACCCGAAGCCCATGAGCGCTCCGACTACTCACCGGCTCCTGCACACCCGAATACTCGGCGGCGTGATCAACGAGTACAGATACGCCGCCTGACCAGCAGCGACGAGTTTCCGAACGGCACACGATGGTCTCGTCCAACCGGTACCGGCCGCCGACGAGACGCCCCCTTGTCCCTGCCATGGCAAGGACTGTAGGTCACGCCTCCGAGATCCATAGCGGGAGTTGGCGAGTAATCAGCCCACAGGTCGTTGCGGAGCGGGTGACAACGCGCAGGACGCCCGGCCTCCTTCGGCACCCGGCGCCTTTCCGGTCACTCCGAAGGGCCGGATGCGGCGGAGGTGTGCCACGTCCGTCGGTCCAGGGCGCCGCCGCGGATCATGTGCACCACGAACTCGGCGGCGTTACGAGCCGCCAACGGTTGCGCGTCGTCGTTCTTGCCGATGCCCCAGTCGGATATCGCCTTCACCAGGATCCAGTCGGTCCTGCCCTTGGCAGCGGCCGCGTACACGCCGCCGCCCTCCATCTCCGCGCCGCGTCCGTCCGGTTCGAGCGCCACCAACTGATCGCGGACGGAAACCGAGTCGATCAGGACGCTGGAGGAGAGCATGAGGCCGTAGTGGACCGGGGCCCCGGGCCAGTCGACCTCCGCCGCGCGCAGGCGGTCGAGCAGCAAGCCGGAGGGAGTGACCTTGTCGCCGCGCAGGATGACCAAGGGATCGCCGCCCTGTCTGTCCGCGACCTTCCGGTGGTCCATGAGCCGCAGCTGACTGGAGACGACGATGTCGCCGAGCGTCTGTTCCTGGGGTCGCAGCCCACAGCAGATCCCCACCATGACAAGGAAGTCGGGGGTCAGCCGGTCGATCACCGAAGAAGTCACCAGGGCCGCTCCGGCAGGGCCACCCGCTGCCTGCTCACTCTGCACGAGGTGAATCTCGACCTCGCTGACGACGCCGAGATCGAAGACGGTTCGGTCGCCGAGGAACTGGGCGGTCGGCTTCTTCCCGTTGATCTCCGCCACAGCCCGGAAAACGGCATCGCGTTCACCCGAGGTCACGACGAGGATCAACAGTCTGGTGCGCTTCTCCATCAGGCTCCTCATACGCCGGTACGGTTCGACCTTGATCGTGTGTGCTCGTATCTGGTTGCGACCGGCTACGTAAGCCACCGGAATGACCATCAGTGCCATGAGGCCGGTGAGCCACCCGATGGCAGTGGCCGCGCCTGTCGCCGGAGAAAGGTCCGGTGGATCGGTGAGCAGCAGGCGCTGACTCAACCAGCGCAGAGCGTCCGGGTATGTCGTCGGTCTTCCCTCACACTCACTGTTTGAGCAGGCTGCGGCCTCCTGGCCCATGACGATCAGCGCCTCGGCGGGTACCATCACCAGTATCGCGGCCAGATACAGGAGCAGGAAGCGACCGGTGACCACCCGGCGATCCGCCGGGTCGGGAGCCCTCGATGTCGGCTGGATCATCACGACCTCCACCCCGTCGTCGCGCGGGCCGACGGCGCTGTCCCAGGCGTCGACGTGACTGCGCACGGCATCGGTGGTGATCCCGCGTCGCACCAGGACGAGCGTCTCAGTGAGCTCGCCCCGGCTGACCCGGTACCCGAGGTCCGCAGAGGCCGCTCCCGCGCGCAGAGCGACGAGCTGACCAAGCCGTCCCGTGGCTCGTCGTAACAACTCGTCCGCCCGCTCCGCCTCTTCCTCGTGGCACAACGAAACGGTCCAGTGCACACCGGAGAGCGATTCAGCGACTTCACCGGGCGCACGGGCGAAGGCCGAGAAGGTATGCCACAGCCACACGACCGACATCACGGCAAGGCTGGTCAGCCAGACGGCGACGTACACAATGGCGGCGAGTGCCAGCAGGAGGACCGCACTCCCTGCAGAGGGAAACGGCAGGAGGCCCAAGGCGGTCGTCATCAACAGGAACAGGGGCACGGTGAAGACCAACAGGTCCCAGTGGCGGTCCGCCAGCCGAAGGGCAGCGGAACGGAAACCTCCGTCGAGCGGTCGATGCCGCGACAGCAGGGGAGCCTCCAGGAGCGCGAAGCCGCGAGCGTCCCGCCAGATCAGTCTGCCCTCGCGAGCTCCCGCGTACAGCATGAGGGGGAGCGGTCCGCGAGATCGCGCTATGCCACATACGCCTCGGCTCCGAACTGCCGCTATGGCCGCCCTGCCGTGCTCCGCGGAACGCAGTCGCTGAGCGGCTTCCCGGCACTGTGCGAAGGAGGGACCCGCGTCGGGTACGACGTCCGCCATGGAGACCGTCCCTCGTACACCGGTGCGTCTGATTCCCGGCTCATCATAGGACCGCGGCGGCTCGGTGATGAACGAGACGGGATGACCGAAGTGGCGCCCCGCACGAGGGAGTCGACCGAGTCGTGCTGACGTCCGCTCAGTGCGTGTGCGGGTCGGCGCACCCGGGCATCTTCCCCGTGGCGGCGGGCCGGGGGGCGGGGGACCGCGTGCCTGGTTTCGACCGTGCCAAGGGGGAGAGCATGTCGCACGATCCGAAAATTTCCATGGAACAGCTCCTCGTGCTGGAGTACGAGCACATCAAGGACGAGCAGAAGGCTCGGATCGGATTTCGGGATAATTTGCTCTACGCCACGCTCGCGTCCATGGCCGCCGTCGTGGCGCTCTCGTTGAATCCCGAAACGCGCGCCGCGTTACTTCTCCTGCCACCGGTCTCCCTGTTGCTCGGGTGGACCTACTTGATGAACGACGAGAAGATCTCGGCCATCGGACGCTACATACGCGAACAGGTCGGGCCACGGCTCGCGGACCTGCGGAGCGATAGAGAGCCGGTGTTCGGCTGGGAGTCGGCCCATCGCTCGGATCACCGCCGTACGGTCCGCAAGCAGATACAGCTCGGCGTGGACCTGATTGCGTTCTGTGGTGCTCCCCTGGCCGCCCTCGTCGTGTACTGGGCGGGAACTCCAGAAGGTGCGGCACTGATCACCGTATCCGTCCTCGAGGCACTGAGCACCGCCGTCCTGGCCTGGCAGATCGTGGTGTACGCCGACCTGGGGAGGAGCCGTCCTCCCCTCCGGGCGTCCTGACCCGTCGCGCCGCAGGAGAGAGGCATTGGGCCGCCGTGGGGCCGTGCTAGGTGGCTGGTGTTAAGCGGGTCTTCCTGAGCATGCCGGTTCCGCGTCAGGGACGGCGCGACCCCGCCCAGGTGAGAGCACACGGGCGGGGCCAGCGGGGGCGCCCCCGCCCGGGAGAGGAAGAGGATCACTGCCGGCGCAGCATGGCACCGGATTCAGCCAGGCAACAGGGTCGTGGCCGGAATCGTGGATCAGGGCTGGCTGCGGCGAGTATCTCGTCCACCCATCCCCATCGGTTCTCCATGCCACGGCGCTCCGGTCGTACTACCCAACCTGTGCTCGCTCAAGGGCCATAGCGGGAATGCCGGAGCGACACTCAGGAACCGGGCATCGCGGACGGAGGCATCGTGGCCAGGCTCAAGGCGGTCTCGATCTCGCTGGCCAGGGTGGCGGTTGCTGCCGAGCATGCCTGGCTCCGCGTCCGGAACGCTTCCTCCCGGCTGTCCGGCTCGCTGGGTTCCCGCCCGTGGTAGCGGTCCTCGGTGACCCGGTCGAGGGCGAGGAGAGTTCTCTGCAGCTGGTCCGCTGCCTCTTGAACCGCGGTATCCGTGGTGAACACTTTCGCGGCCGTCTCCATCGCCGCGAACTCCTGCCACCGCCCGACTTTCCGACGGCGGGTCTCAGCTCGCTCGTCTCCGTCGATGCTCAGGGAAAGGACGTTGTGGAGCTCCCAGGAAGCCGACTGCCACATGGACGCGCACTTGAGGAGCTGCAGGTAGACGTCACGCTTGTTGTCCAGTTTCCATCGCAGGTGCGTCGCGTCGAGCTGATCGCGCGTCTGCTGACGCTGTGACTTGGCTGTCACCGACCCCGCCCAGACCGCGCCGGCGGTTCCAGGGAGGGTCTGTACGCTCACCGGTGTAATTGATGATCATGGAAGAGACATCAAGTGACTGACACCGTGACCGAGTCCGCGACCGCCGATGACCTGGCGGAACCGTCACTGGAGAGTGCGGCGGTCGAGCAAAAGCTCATCGAGCAGCTCGTCGCGCAGGCCCGGAGCAAGGGTCTGCAGCTGACCGGCGAGGGCGGGCTGCTGCAGCAGTTGACCAAGACGGTTCTGGAGTCCGCTCTGGAGGGCGAGATCACCGGCCATCTCGGCTACGACAAGCACGACCCGGCGGGCAAGGACGGCGGCAACTCCCGCAACGGCACCCGCTCCAAGACCGTGCTGACCGACATCGGGCCGGTCGAGATCGACGTCCCCCGTGACCGGGAGGGTTCCTTCGAGCCGGCCATAGTCAAGAAGCGGCAGCGCCGGCTGACCGGCGTCGACGAGATGGGTTTGTCGCTGTCCGCGAAGGGCCTCACGCACGGCGAGATCTCCTCGCACCTGGCCGAGGTCTACGGAGCCAGCGTGTCCAAGACGACCATCAGCACGATCACCGACAAGGTGATGGACGGCATGGCCGAATGGCAGAACAGGCCACTCGACCGCGTCTACCCGGTCGTCTTCATTGACGCGATCAACGTCAAGATTCGTGATGGCCAAGTGGCGAACAGGCCGATCTATGTGGCCCTGGCGGTCACCGCCGAGGGGCACCGCGACATCCTCGGGCTGTGGGCCGGCGACGGCGGTGAGGGCGCAAAGCACTGGCTGCGAGTGCTCTCCGAGCTCAAGAACAGGGGCGTCGATGATGTCCTGATGCTGGTCTGCGACGGACTGAAGGGGCTACCGGACGCGGTCGGTGAGGTCTGGCCGCGAACTGTGGTGCAAACATGTGTAGTGCACCTCCTGCGGGCCTCGTTCCGTTACGCGGCCCGACAGGACTGGGACAAGATCGCGAAGGCACTCAAGCCCGTCTACACCGCACCGACCGAGGACGCGGCCACGACACGGTTCCTGGAATTCGCCGAGACCTGGGGCAAGAAATACCCGGCGATCGTCCGCCTCTGGGAGTCCAGCTGGGCGGAGTTCACGCCTTTCCTTCAGTTTGACGCGGAAATACGCCGCATTGTGTGCACGACCAACAGCATCGAGAGCGTCAACGCCCGCATCCGCAAGGCCGTCCGTGCCCGCGGGCACTTCCCCACGGAGCAGGCCGCGCTCAAGTGCGTCTATATGGCCGTCATGAGCCTCGACCCGACCGGCGCCGGCCGCAAACGCTGGACCATGCGCTGGAAGGGCGCCATGAACGCCTTCGACCTGGCCTTCGACGGCCGCCTCACCGCAGGCCAACTCTAGCCACACCAAACCCAGTTACACCGCTCGCTTTACAGACCCCTCTCAGCTGGTGCAATCGGTAGGGGGGTGAGCCTGTGGCGGGCGTGCTCCTGGTGGGTGCCCTCCGCACGGGTGTCGATGACGTCGTAGGCGGACACCACAGCGACCGGCGGACGGCGCTTGGGCAGGGGCATACTGGGCGTATGGAGTCTCGGGTGCGGTATGCGGAGATCCGGCCCTACACGGTGCCGGAGACGCTGGAGGAGCTGGCCGGTCCGGCGGCCGGGGTGGTGGTTTTGCCGACTGTGCTGGACTGGACGCCGAAGCGTGTCTACGACCTGTCGGACGACGTGGACCTGCGGATGTTCTATGAGACGGTCATCCGGGAGGCCATGCATGCGGGGGAGCTGCGGAAGTTCCTTGACCCGGTGCTGCTCTCGGCCGTGTGGCAGAGGCTGTGGCTTCCGCCGCGAGTGCGGTTGATGTGGGAAGGGCGATTCCCGCAACTGGCCCGCAGGGCTGCGTAGTATCCGCCTGTATGGATCCCTTTCACGCCCGACTCGCGCGTATCGGTCTTGGAGCTGCGGCGGGATACGGCTTCGTCCTGGCCGGCGGGTACGCGGTTCAGGCGCATGGGTTCCTGGAACGGCTGTCGGATGACGTCGACCTGTTCACGGACATCGCTGACCCGGTGGCCTTCTCCGAGGCCGTCGATGCGGTGACTGTGGCCTATCAGGCGGTGGGCCTCACTGTTGAGGTGGAGAAGTCCGGTGGGGTGTTCGCCCGGTTCGCGGTTGCTGATGGACAGGGGCGCACGGCGAAGGTGGAGCTCGGGTGCGACTGGAGGGCTCGCCCGCCTGCCGTGTTGGAGATCGGTCCGGTCCTGCATGCCGATGACGCTGTGGCCAACAAGGTGACCACCCTCTTCGGACGGGCCGCGCCACGGGATTACCTCGACGTGAATGCCGCGCTCGCCTCCGGACGGTACTCGGGTGGGCAACTGCTGGAGTTGGCGTTTGAGCACGACGCCGGGTTCGATCCGCGTTACTTCGCCCAGGCGCTGAGGGCGGTCGACCGTTGGCCGGACCGGGAGTACGAGGTATACGGCATCAATGGCGGCCAGGTGGAGGACATGCGCCGACGGTTGCGCGCCTGGGCTGCCGAGATCCTCGATGAACGGCTCGACGAGAAATGACCCAGTCGGCCGTGTTGACCTGAACGCGAACTGACGCGGGCTCTTTCGCGGCTATGGCGTCGGACACCTGAGCTGGGGAGGACAGGAGGCTGGAACCCCGGAGCAGGGGCGCTTGTGGAGGTCCTACAGCGGCTTCCGTTCGATTCTCCGTCGGTCGACAGCGTCGTCGGGATGCCCTTGCAGAATGCCTCATCCACGCGGGTGGGATCGGGTTCGGGCGTTGGTCGAGGTCGATCGAGTCACCGGTGTCGCGCGGCGCGGGTTGGCGCGGCATGGTGATCGGTCGTGTTGCTGAGGCTGGGCGTATCTGGGTGTGACGATCGCGTTCGTGATGCTGCGACTGCTGCCGATGAGCGACCGGGTGAAATATGTCGAGATCCTCGTTCTGCGCCACCGGATCGGTGTTCTGGAACGGCAGTTGAACGGGCAGCAAGTCTGGTTCCATGCGGGCGAGCGGGCGTTTTTGGCGTCGCTGTCCCTGCCGAGCATCACGTCCGTGCAGCTCAGGCCGCATTCTGGTACTCGTGGAGGGTGCCGCCGAGTCGGTCGCGTCGCCGTATGCCGAGGCGGGCGATTTCGTCCGGATCGGTGATCGGTTCGGGGAGCGGGTGTAGCGGGCAGGCGTTCGCGATGCCCTGGTGCGGCCGGTGCGCGTTGTAGAACTGCTCGAACTCCCGCAGTGCGTGGAGGAGATGGTGCTGGTTCCAGATCAGGGTGCGGTCCAGCAGTTCACGGCGGCAGGTCTGTACCCTGTGCCGTTCGGAAACTCATCGCTGCTGCTCGGAGGGGGGCTGGCGCGGCATCGCGGTCTGCTGGAACCCTGCCTGGGTGATCGTTTCACTGGTCTATCGGGTGGTACGCAAGCTGCTCGCGGTCCCGACGGTGCTGCTGCACCGGGACATGGCCAAGGACGCGGAATTGCTGGTGTTGCGCCACGAGAATGCGGTGCTGCGCAGACAGCTATCGGCACCGGTGCGGTACGAGCCGGCGGATCGGCTGTGGTTCGCGGCACTGTCCTCACTGATCCCGCGGCGCCGGTGGGCGCAGGTGCTCCCGGTGACGCCCGCGACGCTGTTGGCGTGGCACCGCAGGCTGATCGCCCGGAAGTGGGACTACAGCAAGCGCCGGACCCGGTCTGGCAGACCGTCGACGGCGAGAGCGGTGAAGGCGCTGGTGGTGCGGCTGGCCAAGGAGAATCCGCGGTGGGGCTGCCGTCGGATCCAGGGCGAACTGGCTCGGCTCGGGCATTTGGTCGGCTCGACGACGGTCTGGGAGATCCTGACGGCGGCCGGCATCGATCCGGCCCCGAGACGCAGCGGGCCGACGTGGCGTGAGTTCTTGACCGCGCAGGCTGAAGGGATCATCGCCTGCGACTTCCTGCACATCGATTTGGTCGACCTGCGCCGGGTGTACGCGCTGGTGTTCCTCGAGCACGGCATACGCCGGCTGCACATCGCCGGCGTGACCGCCCATCCCACGGGGGCGTGGACGGTGCAGCAGGCGAGAAATCTTGCCGTCGAGTTGGGTGTGCGGGTCGAGTCGCTGCGTTTCCTGCTCCGCGACCGGGACGGAAAGTACACCGAGTCCTTCGACGCGGTCTTCGCAGCCGACAGCATCGAGGTCGTGCGGACCGCGCCTCGGGCTCCCCGGATGAACGCGCGCTGTGAACGGGTTATCGGCACCCTGCGCCGCGAGGCCCTCGACCACTTGCTGATATGGAACGAGACGCACGCTCGGCAGGTCCTCGATGCCTATGCCCGGCACTACAACGGTCATCGCTCACACCAGGCCAGGGGACAGCTCCCTCCGCTCGCCCGAGAACACCCAGCGCCCCTGACCGCTCCGACCGCTCACCGGCTCCTACGCACTCGAGTGCTCGGCGGCGTGATCAACGAGTACAGATACGCGGCCTGACCAGCAGCGACGAGTTTCCGAACGGCACACGAACTGGATCTCTGCGGCCGACCGGTCCGCGTGCACGTCGAGCGGGAACGCCGCCTTGAGGATCTTCTCGCGCTCATGCCAGTCGATCTCGCTCTCGATCCGTACCCAACCCCCCTTTGAATAAGCTCCCAGGCCCTGGACCCGGACCGACCATCACGCCGACCAACTCATCACCAAGGCCGGGGTCCTGGAGGAGCAGTCTGTCGATCTCGTCCCGGTCCCGCTGGCTCACCGGTTGCAGGCCCGGGCCCAACGGCTCCGAGACCTCGCCGAGAAGCACCACCGCGACTGCATCACGCTGCCGGAGGCATCCGCATGACCCCCGCCATCGACGAACGCGACCGCATCCGCGCGGCGTGCCCGGCGCAGCACACCGCGCGGGAGCCGGTGCAGCAGCGCGGCCAGGTACACCCGGTCGTTGGGGGCGAACCGCACCCGATCCCGGCCGAGTTGGCGTTCCAGCACCGCCGAAATCGGGGGAGTAGAGGGCGTGTATGTGAACGTGACACCGGGAATGGAGTTGCGGATCGCGGAAACGCTCACCGTTTCCCAGTCTTTTCCCAGTTGATCTTTAGAATCGTGTTCCTGTGCAGGTCAGCGCTGTGTTTTTAGATGTCGGTTGATGCCGCAGAACAGGACGTGGAGGCCAGCCGCGGTGACGTCCGGTACGAGACGGTCGCGGGCGGCCTCCAACTCGGCCTGGGTGAGCCGGGGCGTGCGGGTCAGAGGATCGCTCCGGGGGTGTAGGCCGCGGCCGCCGGGTGCTGCTTGGCGATCTCCTCGATCCGGCCGACGACGACGGCGACCTGGTCGGCGGCGGCGCCCGTGAACGACAGCTTGTCGGCCATCAGGGCGTCGAGCTGCGCGCGGTCCAGGGGGATGCGCTCGTCGGCGGCGAGCTTGTCGAGGAGTTCGTTGCGCTCGGCGCCCTGCTCGCGCATGGCGAGCGCGGAGGCGACGGCGTTCTCCTTGATGGCCTCGTGCGCGACCTCACGCCCGACACCCGCGCGCACCGCGCCCATCAGCACCTTCGTGGTGGCGAGGAAGGGGAGGTAGCGGTCCAGCTCGCGGGCCACGACGGCCGGGAAGGCGCCGAACTCGTCGAGGACCGTAAGGAAGGTCTCCAGCAGTCCGTCGAGCGCGAAGAACGCGTCGGGGAGGGCCACCCGGCGCACTACCGAGCAGGACACGTCGCCCTCGTTCCACTGGTCGCCCGCCAGCTCGCCCGTCATCGAGGCGTAGCCGCGCAGGATCACCATGAGGCCGTTGACGCGCTCGCAGGAACGGGTGTTCATCTTGTGCGGCATCGCGGACGAGCCGACCTGGCCGGGCTTGAAACCCTCGGTCACCAGCTCGTGCCCGGCCATCAGCCGGATCGTCTTCGCGATCGAGGAGGGCGCGGCGGCCACCTGCACCAGCGCGGTGACGACCTCGTAGTCGAGCGAACGCGGATAGACTTGGCCGACGGAGGTGAAGGCGGTGGAGAAGCCCAGGTGCCCGGCGATCCGCTGCTCCAGCTCCGCGAGCTTGGCCGTGTCGCCGCCGAGCAGGTCGAGCATGTCCTGGGCGGTGCCCACGGGACCCTTGATGCCGCGCAGCGGATACCGCCCGAGCAGCTCCTCGACCCGGGCGTACGCGACGAGCAGCTCGTCGGCGGCGGTCGCGAACCGCTTGCCCAGGGTGGTGGCCTGCGCGGCCACGTTGTGCGAGCGGCCGGCCATGACCAGCTCGCCGTACTCACCCGCGAGCTTCCCGAGCCGCGCCAGCACGGCCACCGTACGGTCGCGCACCAGCTCCAGCGAGAGCCGGATCTGCAGCTGCTCCACGTTCTCGGTGAGGTCTCGGGACGTCATGCCCTTGTGGACGTGCTCGTGCCCCGCGAGGTCGTTGAACTCCTCGATCCGCGCCTTCACATCGTGCCGGGTGACCTTCTCGCGCTCGGCGATGGACGCCAGGTCGACGGTGTCGAGGACCCGCTGGTAGTCGGCGAGGGCGGCGTCGGGCACCTCGATACCGAGATCCTTCTGGGCCCGCAGCACGGCAAGCCAGAGCTGGCGCTCCAGCCTCACCTTCTGCTCGGGCGACCAGAGCGTGGCGAGCTCGGCGGAGGCGTAACGTCCGGCGAGGACGTTCGGGATGCGGGGCTTTGCGGGTGCGGCGGTCACGTGGACGGATTCTACTGGCGCTTCGTGCAGGTCGGCGCCACCGTCCTGTTCGGAGGAAACCACGAGAGGACGCCGCCGTACGACGTGATCTCCGCGCCGGAAGGTGCGCAACTCTTGGCAACGCGGCGGATCACCGGAAGTGTGCCCCTGAACTGCTCAGGCCGATGCGGCTCGAGCAGTTCAGGTCGCACCGGCCGAGGCTGTCAGGGCATGTTGGCCACGCGCCGCGCCCAGAAGGAGCGGTCGGTCCAGCGGGCCTCCTGGGCGTGGATGACATGGTGGCCGCGCAGATACGCGCGCTGTGCGGCCACGACCTGCTCCGCGTACGCGGCGAGAGCCGAGTCCGCGCCGTCAGCAACGCGGCTCAGACGGTCATCGACGGCCAGGCCCGAGCTCAGCCCGGTGTAGAGGGCGGTCAGCACGCCCTGGGAGGAGAGCGGGTCGAAGGCGACGGCCGCGTCCCCGGCGGCGGTCCAGCCCTCTCCGTACACCCGGTCCAGGTGCGCCGTGTGCGCGGCGGCCCGGCGGGGTGCGGTGGGTGACGTGGTCGGGGGCCCGTCCCGGTGGACCCATCGGGACACGTGGCGGGTGGCCGACATCCGTCGGTGGAAGTGGCGTGCGGTGTGTGTGGCGGCGGGCAGGTCGGTGTCGGTGAAGTAGGCGACCAGGCGCCCGCCGGAGGGCTGTGGGGCGGTGTACCACCAGCCGTCCTCGTCGGACTCGACGAGGGAGCGGCGGTCGGTGTCCAGCGGGTCCGCCGCCAGAGGCACGTACAGGGCTGTGAGCCGGTCCCGGACCCGCCGCCGGGCCCCGTGCCGGACCGCGATCGCGGCGGCGCGGCCGGTGGCGTCGATCACCCAGCGGCAGCGCACCGTACGCTCGCCACCGGACCCGCCCACGGACCCACCTCCGCCTGCGGAACCGCTTCCGCCGCCGGACCCGGACGCGGACCCGGACCCGCACCCCGACCCGGTACCGGCAGGGCCCGTGCCGCCGCGTAGGACCAGAGTCCAGCCGCCGTCCGGCGTCCGCGTCGTCTCGCGTACGGCCGTGCCCTCGGCGACCTCGGCTCCCGCCGCGCGGGAGGCGTCGCGCAATCGCCGGTCGAACAACCGCCGGTCGAGGTGCCAGCCATGGCCGTGCGGGTCGTTGATGAAGTCCACGGCGTGCAGGTCGGCCGAGCCCCACGCCGAAAGACTGCCGTAGCAGGGCAGATGGCCGGAGTCGAGAACGCGGTCGGCGACGCCGAGGTCGCCGAGCAGGACCCGCCCGGCGGGCACGAGGGTCTCGCCGACCTTGGGCGGCCCGGTGCCGGCGTCCGCCAGCAGAACCGTACGGCCCGCCCGGGCGAGCATGAGCGCAGCGGCGCAGCCGGCCGGGCCGCCGCCCGCCACCACGACGTCGTAGGTGTCCGCGCCGGGAGGGAGTGCGGCGCTCACTGCGCGTCGCGGAAGGGGTCGAGTTTCTCGAGGTATCCGGCGGTGATCTCCTCCTCGCGGTAGCCGGTCGCCCTGGCCGCTTCGCCGACCGCCCGCGCCGCGGACTCGGCCTCGACGGCTTCGGGGGCGATCCTTCCTTCGGACGAGCGGCCCGCCGCCGCGGCCAACACGTGCGGCCCCACCTCGGGCACCTGCACGTTGACGAGGTTCGCCGTGGCCGGTGCCTGGTTGAGCGGTTGTCCTGGGCGCGACTCCACCAGGATCCGTGCGGGGAACTTCCCGTCGCCCACGGTGTAGTCGCGCACCTCGACGACGCCGAGTTTGGACCAGTCCTTGATCATCTGTGTGCGCTGCTCGTTCATGGTGCCGCTGAGTCCGCGTAGCCAGGTCGCCCGCCGCTCGAACGCCTCCTCCCGGGCGCTGTCGTCGCTCCCGGCCGACGGCGTGTTGACCTTCTCGAAGTCCTCCAGCCTGAGCACATGGTTGGGTACCTGCGCAGGCCAGAAGGTCGGCAGGTACGGGCTGTACCGGGGCCCCAGGTTGGCCAGCACCTCGTAGCCCGAGCGGCAGCTCGCGGTGTCCGCCTGCCAGGGGGCGGCCATCCAGCGGGTGAGGTCGCCGGGGCCCTGCGCCTGCAGGGGGCCGGTGGCGGAGACCGCCTCCTCCGGTGTGAGGGTGGGCCCGTAGTCGGGTTCCGCGGTGGCGGGGGCGCGGTGCCGGATGCGGAAGGGTGCGCTGAACATGCTCGCGTGCCTGATCGGCCAGGTGACCTCGATCCCCGGGTGGAACGCGTCGGCGGCGCAGCCCTCCAGGGCCGCCCGGTCCAGCAGTCCCGGCTGCTCGGCGGCCGGGGCCGCGTCGACCGTGGGGCGCGGCTGCCGAAGGGGTCCGGCCACGAACGCCCCGTCCGCCCAACGCTGCAGCATCCAGTCCTGGGTCGGCGACAGCGCCAGGTGCTGAAGCACGGACTTGGGCTTGCTGGCCATGGCGTCGCCGTACAGCCACGGCCACGGCAGCGGGGACTTTCCGTCGCGGTTGTAGTCGCGCAAGGAGGCGTACACCTGGCGGCGCAGTTCCCGGGTTCGGTTGGACGGATCGGCGAGCCTCTCGCGCATCGCCGGGGAGAGGAAGAAGTTGGGGCCGTTCCAGCCGAACTGGGTCGCGAAACCGTGGTTGACCCACTGCAGATCGCAGAACCTGCGGAATATCGGCTCGATGTGATCGGTGTACGAGATCTGCTGCGGGCGGGTCAGCGAACCGGCCTGGACGAAGACGTCGAAGAGCAGGTCGTAGAGGGTACGGACGGACTTCACGCCGGGGGCGTAGTGCGGAGGTCCCACCACGACCCAGGCCGGGACGGCGGTCAGAACCTGGCCGTCGATACTGACCTTCGCTGTCACCGGGCCGTCGGACACGTCGTCGTACCAGGTGTCGTTGTTGGTGACCCCGGTGATCGGCTGGTTCTTGTAGGAGGCGGAGTTTCCCCGGCCGCCGAGCACCACCAGGCGGCCGTCGGAACGGGTGGAGATCTCGCCGAGGTACACGGCCTTGTCCATGACCTTGCCGGTGTCGAACTTCTGCGTCTCGGTCTTCGAGCCGCGAACGGTGCGAGTTCCGGGGTCGTTGACCAGCTTTTTCCGCGCGGCGCCCACGACGTCGGCGTTGCGCCGAGCGTATTGCGCCGCCGTGAGCGTCTTGCCCTCGGGGATGTCCAGCGCCAGATGGAACTGGTACCAGGCGGCCTTCTTGTTGGCCAGACGCACCGTCCACTGGATCTCGGTGACCCCCTCGGTGCCCGGCTTCAGCTCCCGTACGACCTCCCCCGCGGCGTTGTAGCCGTACACGCGGAATCGTGCGGCCTGCCTCCGGAGCGCCCCGGAAGCGTCCTTGTAGGAGCCGGCGTCCGCTGGTTTCTGGTCCGGTGATTCCGGGCCGATGAAGGGTGCTTCCACGCTGTTGCCGACCCGGGCGACGCCGATGGCGGGGTGGATCTTCACCTGCACGATGTGACTGTCCATCAAAGAACCTTCCGTTGTGCGTTCAACCGGTCGAAGGTATGTGGTCGCACATGAAGAGGGCGCAGGCCAAGCTCGCGTTCCGAGGGCGGGGTTCGGGTCAGAGTCCTACCCGGCGCCAGTCCGTCACAGGGCCGGGGTCCGTGTGGTCCGCGGGGGTGATCCAGAAGGCCTTGCCCAGCTCAGCGCTGAACTGGGCGCCTGTCCGGCCGTCCCCCGACGAGCGCCCCGTCAGCCGGCGCCCTATCCACGGCAGCAGGTACTGCCGGGCGAAGCGGGCGTCCGCGACGCGGCGGGTGCCCCAGCCGGGAGGCGCCGTGGGCGGGACCGGTGTACGCCACTCCGGGTCCTCGGCCTCGTAGCCGAGGGTCTGCCAGACCGCCTCGGCGACCCTTCGGTGCGCCTCGCCCGTCAGGTGCAGCCGGTCGACGTCCCACATGCGGGGATCGCTGAGTGAGGGGGCGCCGTACAGGTCGACCACGAGGGCGCCGTGCCGGGACGCGAGGTCGTCGACACAGGCGAACAGTTCCTCCATGCGCGGCCGGAAGCGCTCCAGGACCGGGCCCTGGCGGCCGGGGCTGCGCATCAGCACCAGCTGCTTGCACGCGGGCGCCAACTGTTCCACGGCCTCCTCCAGGAGCCCGCGTACCCGCCCCATGTCGCACTTGGGGCGCAGGGTGTCGTTCAGGCCGCCCACCAGCGTGATCACATCCGGCTCCATGGCCACCGCCACGGGGACCTGCTCGGCGGTGATCTGCCCGATCAGCTTGCCGCGCACGGCGAGGTTCGCGTATCGGAAGCCGGGCGTGCGGGCGGCCATCCGGGCCGCGAGGAGGTCGGCCCAGCCGCGGTACGTACCGTCCGGCAGCCGGTCCGACATGCCCTCGGTGAAGGAGTCGCCGACCGCGACAAGGCTGGTGTAAGAGGCATTGTTCTGCATGGCGACAGAGATGATAACCCGTACACATACCCAGCGGTCGGTCGGCCTGGGGAGGGCGTCTCCCCGCGTTCTACACCGGCTGTCCGAACAGCTCGCGCAGCACGTCCTCCATGGTCACCAGGCCTGCGAGCAGTCCGTCCTCGCCCTGCACCGCCGCCAGATGCGTACGGCTGCGCCGCATCGCCGTGAGGACGTCGTCCAGCGGAGTGTCCGCCCGTACGCTCGCGATGGTCCGCATGTCCCGGACCTGGAAGGCGAGGTCGCGGGGCGCGGCGTCCAGGGCGTCCTTGACGTGCAGGTAGCCGGCGATCCGGCGTTCGTCGTCCACCACCGGGAAGCGTGAGAAACCCGACTCGGCCGAGAGCCGCTCCAGCTCCTCCGGAGTGACGCCCACGCGTGCGTAGACGACGCTCTCCAACGGGAGCACGACGTCACGCACAGGGCGGCGGCCCAGTTCCAGGGCGTCGTGAAGGCGTTCCCGCGCACGGTCGTCGATGAGCCCCGCCTCGCCGGAGTCCCGGACCAGACGGGCCAGTTCGGCATCGGAGAAGGTCGCCGTGACCTCGTCCTTGACCTCTACGCGCATCAGCTTCAGGAGCGTGTTCGCGAAGGCGTTGATCGTGAAGATGACCGGCTTCAGGGCCCGTGCCAGGGCCACCAGGGGCGGCCCGAGGAGCAGCGCGCTGCGCACCGGCTCGGCGAGCGCGATGTTCTTCGGCACCATCTCGCCGAGCAGCATGTGCAGATACGTCGCCAGGGCGAGGGCGATCACGAAGGACACCGCGTGGCCCGCGCTCTCGGGGACGCCCACCGCGTGGAACACCGGCTCCAGCAGATGTGCGATCGCCGGTTCCGCGACCACGCCGAGGATCAGCGTGCACAGCGTGATGCCCAGCTGGGCCGCGGCCATCAGCGCGGACACGTGCTCCAAGCCCCACAGCACGCTCTTCGCCCGCCGGTCGCCGTCCGCGCGGTCCCCGTCGGCGCCTCCCGCGCTTTCCTCGACGTGCTGCTCGATCTGGCTGCGGCGTACGGAGATCAGCGCGAACTCGGCGCCCACGAAGAAGGCGTTGACGACCAGAGTCGCCAGCCCGATCAGCAGTTGGACGGTCGTCACTTCGCCTCCCCTTCCTTGTCCTTGTCGGTTTCCGGTTCTTCGCTCACCGGCGGTGAGCGCAGCAGGACGCGCGCGGCCCTGCGGCCCGAGGCGTCCACCACGTCCAGGCGCCAGTCGGCCACCTCGACGGTGTCGCCGGCCTGCGGAATACGGCCCAGCTCGGTCGCGATCAGGCCGGCGAGGGTCTCGTACGGCCCCTCGGGCAGCCGGAGGCCGACGCGGGCGAGCTGGTCGGTGCGGGCGGCGCCGTCCGCGGAGTAGAGGGTGCGGCCCTCGTCGTCCACGCCGGCCGGGTCGAGGTCGGACGTCTCGTGCGGGTCGTGCTCGTCCCGCACCTCGCCGACGACCTCCTCGACGATGTCCTCCAGCGTGGCCACGCCCGCCGTACCGCCGTACTCGTCGATGACGACGGCCATCGTCCGTTTGCCGGAGAGGCGGTCGAGGAGCCGGTCGACGGTCAGTGACTCGGGGACGAGCAGCGGCTCGCGCATGAGTTCGGAGACAGGTACCCGGGGGCGACGCTCGGAGGGCACCGCGAGGCAGTCCTTGATGTGCGCGACGCCGACGACCGAGTCGAGGTTGCCGCGGTAGACGGGGAACCGGGAGAGCCCGGTCGCGCGCGTCGCGTTCGCCACGTCCTCGCAGGTCGCCTGGGCGTCGAGGGCGACGACCTGGACGCGCGGTGTCATCACGTTCTCCGCGGTGAGGTCGGCGAGGTTCAGGGTCCGTACGAACAGTTCCGCGGTGTCGGGTTCCAGGGCGCCCAGCTTGGCGGAGTGCCTGGCCAGCGCGGCCAGTTCCTGGGGTCCGCGCGCGGAGGCCAGCTCCTCGGCGGGCTCGATGCCGAAGAGGCGCACCATGCGGTTCGCCGTGTTGTTGAGGTGCGTGATGAACGGCCGGAACGCGGCGCTGAACAAGCGCTGTGGCGTCGCCACCCGCTTGGCCACGGCCAGCGGTGCGGAGATCGCCCAGTTCTTGGGCACCAGCTCGCCGACGACCATCAGGAAGACGGTCGACAGCGCCGTACCGATCACCAGGGCCAGGGAGGAGGACGCCGAGGCCGAGACGCCGAGCGATTCGAGCGGGCCCGCGATCAACGCGGCGATCGACGGCTCGGAGAGCATGCCGACCACGAGATTGGTGACCGTGATGCCGAGCTGCGCGCCGGAGAGCTGGAACGTGAGGTTCCGTACGGCCTTCAGCGCGCCGGCGGCACCCCGCTCGCCGCGCTCCACCGCGCGCTCCAGCTCGCCGCGCTCGACCGTGGTCAGGGAGAACTCCGCCGCGACGAAGGCGCCGCAGGCGAGGGAGAGCAGGATCGCCACCAGGAGGAGGAGCACTTCTGTCATCGGGTCACCTCCGTCCCATGATCGGGCAGGGCCGGCGGGACCGCTCGACGTCGAATGGTGCTGTCGCTACTGGGAGGCTCGCCCATGGGCGGACGCTCACACCTTTCCTCGGAGAAGTAACTGGTCCACTAATAGTAAAGGATGCGCAAAGTGGCTCAGTCGGTCAGAGGCTTCACCCAACGCCGCCAATGCTCCTCGGGCCCGTACCCGGCCGCACGCCATGCATGCTGTCCGCTCTTGTTGCGCTCCAGCACCATGGCGTCCCCACGCCGCCCGCCCAGTCGTACGAACCGTTCCTCGGCGGCGGCCAGCAGCGCCGAACCGATGCCCTGCCGCCGCCGCTCCGGATGCACCGCGAGCCGGTAGAGATGGCATCGCCAGCCGTCGAACCCGGCGATCACGGTGCCCGACAGGACCCCGTCGCGCTCCGCGAGGAGCAGGGCCTCGGGGTCCCGGTCGACGAGCCGGGCCACGCCGTCGCGGTCGTCGCTGATGCTGGTTCCCTCGGCGGCCTCGCGCCAGAACCGCAGCACGGAATCGATGTCCGCGTGGGTGGCCGGGCGGATGTGCAGATCACTCATGGAGCGAGCCAAGCAGAGCGGCGACCTGTCTGGCGAACTCGTTTCCGTGCACGGAAGTGAAGTTTCCGTGCACGGACGCGAACCGATCGGTCAGATCCGGTCCAGCAGTGCCGAGAGAGCCTCCCGCAGTACCTCCTCGGGGTTCGCCTGCGGTCCTTCTGAACGCCAGGCGACGAACCCGTCGGGGCGCACCAGCACCGCTCCCTCCGGGGTGACGCCGTGGGCCTCCGCCCACGCCAGGTCGCTCGCCGGGGACAGCTCGGCGTCCGGCCCGCTGCCGATCCGGTACGAGTCGAGCGGCACCGACAGCTGTCGCGCGACCTCGGTCGCCGCGTCGTGCCATCCGCCGGCTCCGCCGACCGTGCCCGCCGAGCTGAGGAGCACCAGCGAGCCCTCGTACAGGTCGAGCGTGGAGATCCGGGTGCCGGCGCGGTTCAGCCACAGGTGGGGAGCCCTGCTCCCGGGCTCACCCGTCAGCCGCACGCCCTCGGGCACGACCGGTACCGCCGGATCGGCGCCCAGGACCGCACCCCGCGGATAGCGGTAGCCGAGGGCCACGTTGAGGATTCCGCCCTTCCTGCCTCCGGGGCCTCCAGAGCCGCCTGCTCCCGGAGCGGGTGTGTATCCGGGGTGGCTGTGCTCGACCGACCGCGCGGAGGCCCGGGCGCTGGTCGCCTCCGCCACCGGCCTGCGCTCCATGTCGTACGACCCCAGCAGACCGGGACCCGCCCAGCCGCCCAGCACGGCGGCCAGCTTCCAGGCGAGGTTGTGGGCGTCCTGGATGCCGGTGTTGGAGCCGAACGCCCCGGTCGGGGACATCTCGTGGGCCGAGTCGCCGGCGAGGAACACCCGGCGGTCCGCGTACCGTTCGGCGACCCGCTCGGCGGCGTGCCAGGCGGCCCTGCCGGTGATCTCCACGTCCAGATCCGGTACGCCGACGGCCCGCCGGATGTGTTCCCGGCACCGCTCGTCGGTGAACTCCTCGATCGTCTCGCCCTGTTCGGGGTGCCACGGCGCGTGGAACACCCAGCGCTCCCGGTTGTCGACCGGCAGCAGGGCCCCGTCGGCGTCCGGGCTGGTCAGATAGCAGACGATGAAGCGCCGGTCGCCGACCACGTCCGCGAGGCCGCGGGAGGTGAAGGTGACGCTCACGTTGTGGAACAGGTCGCCGGGACCGTTCTGCCCGATGCCGAGCTGCTCGCGGACGGGGCTGCGCGGACCGTCCGCCGCGACGAGGTAGTCCGCCCGGATCGTGGTGTGCTCACCGGTCTCCCGGTTCTTGACCCGCGCGGTCACCCCGTCGTGGTCCTGGTCGAACGACATCAGCTCGGTCGAGAACCGCAGATCCCCGCCGAGCGCCCGCGCGTTCTCCAGCAGGACCGGTTCCAGGTCGTTCTGGCTGCACAGACACCACCCGCTGGGGCTGAACCGGGCGAGCCCGCCGCCGGGGTCGATCTCCTTGAACAGCCACTCGCCCACGTCGCCCACCAGGCTCGGCGTCTGCAGGATGCCGTGGTTGTCCGCCAGCACCGATGCCGCCTCCTCGATGCGCCGCTCCACTCCGGCGACCCGGAACAACTCCATGGTGCGCACGTTGTTCCCGCGCCCACGTGGGTGGATCGAGGTGCCCGAGTGACGCTCCACGAGTGTGTGCGGCACCCCGAGACGTCCGAGGAACAGAGAGGTGGACAGCCCCACCAGGGAGCCGCCGACGATCAGGACGGGTGTGTGGTGGCCGACTCCGTCGGCCTCTTCCTCGCGGTTCATTGAGCCTCCAGTGTCAGCCGGTCCTGCCGGGACGCGGGTCAGCGATGGGATGCCCCTGCACAGTGCCTCCCCGGGGACCGTTCCGCCCGCCGGGGACACCCGGATGGCGCACGGTTCACTCGCCCGACCCCGCGGGAGTCGCGCACATCGCGACTCGCGTCAACGATCGGCTCATGGCGGCCCCGACATTTCGGACATGGTGGTCGCTCCCCGCCTTCCACGACGGACTTCCACCACGAAGGCGAACTTCAACGACGAAGAGGAGAGGTGCGCCGGATGACCATCTCGGGACGCATATCGCAGTCGGCATTCGACGGCTCCAGGCTGCGGGTGATCCTGCTGCTCGACCTGTACGAAGGAGCCCAGCAGCAGTTCCTGGACGCGTACGAACTCATGCGCAACCAGGTCGCCTCCGTGCCCGGTCACCTCAGTGACCAGCTCTGCCAGTCGATCGAGAACCCCTCGCAGTGGCTCATCACCAGCGAGTGGGAGAGCGCCCCGCCCTTCCTCGCCTGGGTGAACAGCGAGGAGCACGTCGAGACCGTCCGCCCGATGCACAGCTGCGTCCGGGACACCCGGTCGATGCGCTACAGCATCCTCCGCGAGACGACCCCCAACGCGCCCCTCACCCCGGAACAGGCGTCCGCGGCCATGCAGGTGACGGCTCGCGTCGGCGACGGTGTCGCACGCCATGCCCTCACCTTCACCGTCAAGCCCGGCTCCGAGTCGAAGGTCGCCGAGATCCTGGCCGGCTACACCTCGCCCGAGGCACAGGTCGACGACACCACACGGCTGCGCCGCACCTCCCTCTTCATGCACGGCAACCGTGTCGTACGGGCCGTGGAGGTCGAGGGCGACCTCCTCGCCGCGCTGCGCCATGTCGCCCGCCAGCCCGAGGTGCGGGCGGTCGAGGAGGCCATCAACCCGTACCTGGAACAGGACCGGGACCTCAGCGACCCCGACTCGGCGCGGGTCTTCTTCACCAGGGCCGCGCTCCCGGCCGTCCACCACGTGGTCTCCGGCGACAAGGCACCCGCCGGGCTGCGGCGGCACGCGCTGTACTACCCGGCGAAGCCGGGCCGCGGTATGGACCTGGCCCGGCTGCTCGCCCACCAGGACGAGGCCGCGGCGGACGATCCGCGCAGCCCGGTGTACGGCAGCACCGTCTTCCAGCGCGATGACATCGTTGTCCGACTCGTCGACATCACCGGCGAACTGGACGCGGACCCGATGTCCTCCCTCGGCCTCAGGGGGCCAGGCAAGGCAGCGGAGCTGGAGGGTCTCCTCGACGGCGCCGCGATCGGTGTCGAGGGCTCCCTGGAGACGGACCGCAACCTCAACCGCCTCCTGTCGCACGCCGACATGATGCCCGTCACCGACCGCAGCGCGGCGCGTTCCTGACGGACCACCGGCGCTCTGCGCGCCGCCCCGCCCGGACGACGTCCCTGCCCCACCCGGAGGTGTCAACCATGAACAAGCACCACCCATGCATCGTGGACCTGAGCGAGACAGAACCCAACCGTAGACGCGGCGGCGACCTGCGGGCCGTGCTCACCCCCGCCACGGTGGGTTCCACCAGCGGTTTCATGGGCCTGGCGATCGTCCAGCCCGGTGAGCGCATCGGCGAGCACTACCACCCGTACTCCGAAGAGTTCGTGTACGTCGTATCAGGCGCCCTCGAAGTGGACCTGGACGGCGAGACGCACGCCCTCAGGCCCGATCAGGGCCTCCTGATCCCCATCGACGTGCGCCACCGCTTCCGCAACGTCGGTGACGTGGAGGCCCGCATGGTCTTCCACCTGGGCCCGCTGGCCCCGCGCCCCAGCCTCGGGCACGTCGACACGGAGGTGACCGAAACCGTCGTCCCCGGCACGGAGTTCGCCGTCGGCGGGCCGGACCGGCCCGCTCCGGACCACGGACAGGTGTCCGAGCGAAGTGGGGCCATACGGTGACCCGGCGGGTGGCTGTCACCGGTATCGGTGTGGTCGCTCCAGGCGGCACCGGGGTCACGGCGTTCTGGGACCTCCTCGCCGGCGGCCGTACCGCGACCAGGGGCATCACGCTGTTCGATCCGGCGGGTCTGCGTTCGCGCATCGCCGCCGAATGCGACTTCGACCCGTTCGCGCACGGCCTGGACCCGGAGCTGAGCCAGCACGCGGACCGCTACATCCAGTTCGCCATGGTCGCCGCCGCCGAAGCCGTCGGCGACTCCGGACTCGACACCGGCACGCAGGACCCGTGGCGTGTCGCGGTCTCCCTGGGCAGCGCCGTCGGGGGCACCACCCGCCTGGAACACGACTACGTCAAGGTGAGCGAGGGCGGCCGGCGGTGGGACGTGGACCACCGCGGCGCCGACCCGCAACTGCACCGGGCGTTCTCACCGAGCACCCTGGCCTCGGTCGTAGCCGAACAGTTCGGCGCCCAGGGCCCGGTGCAGACCGTCTCCACCGGCTGCACCTCCGGGATCGACGCGGTCGGCTACGCCTTCCACACCATCGAGGAGGGCCGGGCCGACATCTGCATCGCCGGGGCGGCGGACTCGCCGATATCGCCGATCACCATGGCGTGCTTCGACGCCATCAAGGCGACGTCGGACAACAACGACGACCCCGAACACGCCTCCAAGCCCTTCGACGCCCGCCGCAACGGCTTCGTCATGGGCGAGGGCGCGGCGGTGCTCGTCCTGGAGGAGTACGAGCACGCCCGGGCACGCGGCGCCCACATCTACTGCGAGGTCGGCGGCTACGCCACGTTCGGCAACGCCTACCACATGACCGGTCTGACCAGCGAGGGACTGGAGATGGCCCGGGCGATCGACTCCACGCTCGACCAGGCCCGTCTCGACCCCACGACGATCGACTACGTCAACGCGCACGGCTCGGGCACCAAACAGAACGACCGGCACGAGACCGCCGCCGTGAAGCGGTCCCTGGGCGCACACGCCTACGACACCCCCATGAGCTCCATCAAATCCATGGTGGGCCATTCGCTCGGCGCGATCGGCGCGATCGAGATCGTGGCGTGCGTCCTGGCACTGAAGCACCAGGTCGTGCCGCCGACGGCGAACTACGAAACACCCGACCCCGAGTGCGACCTGGACTACGTACCGCGCACCGCGCGCGAGCGCAGGCTCAGGAACGTGCTCTCCGTCGGCAGCGGATTCGGCGGTTTCCAGTCGGCCGTACTGCTGACCGGGCCGGGCGGGAGGACACGATGACGACTCGTCACACTCGGCGCGACCCGCGCGCGGCCATCACCGGCATCGGTGTGATCGCGCCCAACGGACTGCGGACCGACTCGTACTGGAAGTCCGTCGGCGAAGGCCTCGTCGTCCTGGACGGGATCACCCGCGACGGCTGCGGACACCTGCCGCTCCGGGTGGCCGGAGAGGTCCGGGGCTTCGAGGCCGCGGACCTCATCGAGGAACGTTTCCTCGTCCAGACCGACCCGTTCAGCCACTTCGCCATGGCCGCCGCCGCACTCGCGCTCGACGACGCCGCAATGGCCCGGGGCGAGCCCGCGGAGCCCTATGACATCGGTGTGGTCACCGCCGCCGGATCCGGCGGCGGCGAGTTCGGGCAGCGGGAACTCCAGAAGCTGTGGGGCCAGGGATCCCGGTACGTCGGCCCGTACCAGTCCATCGCCTGGTTCTACGCCGCCAGCACCGGCCAGATCTCCATCCGCGGTGGCTTCAAGGGACCGTGCGGGGTGGTCGCGAGCGACGAGGCGGGCGGTCTGGACGCCGTCGCGCACGCCGCCCGGGCCGTACGGCGCGGCACCGGCGCTGTCGTCGTCGGCGGAGCGGAGGCACCCCTCGCCCCCTACTCGATGGTCTGCCAGCTCGGATACGCCGAACTCAGCACCGTCGAGGACCCGGCCCGCGCCTACCGGCCCTTCACGGAGGCCGCCTGCGGGTTCGTGCCCGCCGAGGGCGGCGCGATGCTCGTCGTCGAGGACGAGAACCGCGCCCGTGAGCGGGGGGCGACCGTCCGGGCCACCGTCGCCGGTCACGCCGCCACCTTCACCGGCGCCTCCCGCTGGGAGCGGTCCCGGGAGGGACTCGCCCAGGCGATCCGGGGCGCCCTCGACGAGGCCGGGTGCGCCCCCGAGGAGATCGACGTCGTGTTCGCCGACGCCCTGGGCGTCCCGGAGGCGGACCGCGCCGAGGCCGGCGCCATCGCCGACGCCCTCGGGGCGCACGGCGCCAAGGTCCCCGTCACGGCGCCCAAGACCGGCATCGGGCGTGCCTACTGCGGGGCGCCCGTGCTGGACATCGCCGCCGCGGTGCTCGCCATGGAGCACCGCCTGATCCCGCCCACCCCCAACGTGTTCGACATCTGCCACGACCTCGACCTGGTGATGTCCCGCGCTCGCCCCGCCGAGCCGCGCACGGCCCTGGTCCTCAGCCGGGGACTGATGGGTTCCAACGCGGCGCTGGTAGTGCGCCGCGGAGACGACTCCGCCCGATGACCACCGGGCGGGAAGGAGACACCCGCATGCTCACCACCCAAGTGACCTACGACGAGCTGGCCGCCCTCATGAAGAGGGGAGCCGGAGTCACCGTCGACCCCGGCGAGCTGGAGCGCGCCTCGGACACCCCCTTCGGGATCCTCGGCCTCGACTCGCTCGGCCTGCTCGGCATCGTCGGCGAGCTGGAGAACCAGTACGGCCGCTCGCTGCCCCCCGACTCGGAGCGCTGCAGGACGCCCCAGGAGTTCCTCGACCTCGTCAACAGCACCCTCAAGGCTGGAGCCTGAAAGTGGCCGGACACACCGAGAACAGCATCACCGTCGACGCCCCTCTCGACCTCGTCTGGGACATCACCAACGACATCGAGAACTGGCCCCGGCTCTTCACCGAGTACTCGTCCCTCGAAGTGCTCTCCCGCGAGGGCGACACGACGGCCTTCCGCCTGACCATGTACCCGGACGACAACGGCAAGGTCTGGAGCTGGGTATCGGAACGGACCGTCGACCGTGCCAACCGGATCGTCCGGGCCCGCCGGGTGGAGACGGGCCCCTTCGCCCACATGAACATCCTGTGGGAGTACACGGAGCTGCCGGGCGGCACCCAGATGCGCTGGACGCAGGACTTCGCCATGAAGCCCGACGCCCCGGTCGACGACGAGTGGATGACGGACAACATCAACCGCAACTCCCGTACGCAGATGGCGCTCATCCGGGACCGGATCGAGCAGGTCGCCCGCGACCGCCAGAACGCGCCCCTGCCCCGCTGAGCCACCGGCCCAGGAAGGACAACCGATGCACCACGCCCTGATCGTCGCCCGTATGGCACCCGAATCGGCGCCGGCGATCGCCGACCTGTTCGCCGCCTCCGACAGTGGTGAACTCCCGCACCTCGTCGGAGTTACCCGCCGCAGCCTCTTCCAGTACGGCGACGTGTACCTGCACTTCATCGAGGCCGACCAGGACCCGGCGCCCGCCATCGCGAAGGTGGCCGGCCACCCCGAGTTCCGGGGCATCAGCGACAAGCTGTCGGAGTACGTCTCCGCGTACGACCCGCAGACCTGGCGCAGCCCCAAGGACGCCATGGCGCGCTGCTTCTACCAGTGGGAGCGGAACGCCGGCTGAGCACGGAACGCGCGCAGAAACCCCGAGGCCGGTACCGCGAGAGTCGCGGTACCGGCCTCGGGGTTTCGTCCGGTCGGCCGGGCGGGTCAGCCAGGGACGGTGCACTCGAAGGCGTGCAGATACGCGTTGACCGGGCGGATCTCGCCGATGACCAGGCCCGCGTCCGTCAGCCGGTCGACCATGCTCTGCCGGGTGTGCTTCGCACCGCCGACATTGAGGAGGAGCAGCAGGTCCATGGCCGTCGTGAACTTCATCGACGGTGTGTCGTCCACGAGGTTCTCGATCACGACGACCCGAGCACCCGGCCGCGCCGCCCTGCGGACGTTCGCCAGCGCCCTGCGGGTGCTGTCGTCGTCCCACTCCAGGATGTTCTTGATGATGTACACATCCGCCTGTACGGGGATGTCCTCCCGGCAGTCCCCGGCCACGACGTTCACCCGCGTGGCCAGTGAACCTCCGTCGCGCAGCCGCGGATCGGCGTTCTCCACCACCCCGGGCAGGTCGAGCAGTGTGCCGTGCATGCCGGGGTGCTTCTCCAGCAGGCTGGCCACGACCTGCCCCTGTCCGCCGCCGATGTCCGCGACCGAGGACACCCCGCTCAGGTCCAGCAGGTTCGCGACGTCCCGCGCGGACTGCTCGCTGGACGTCGTCATGGCCCGGTTGAAGACGTACGCCGACTCGGGGGCCTCTTCGTTGAGGTACGCGAAGAACTCCCGGTCGTACATGTCCTCGAAGACGTTGCGGCCGGAGCGCACCGCTTCGTCCAGCTGCGGCCAGACGTTCCACGTCCAGGGCTCGGTGCACCACAGCGCGATGTACCGCAGGCTGTGCGGGTCGTCCTCGCGCAGCAGCCGGGACATCTCCGTGTGGACGAAGGTGCCGTCGGGGCGCTCCGCGAAGATGCCCTGGCAGGACAGTGCGCGCAGCAGCCGCCTGAGGGTGTGGGGCTGGGTCTTCACCGCCGCCGCCAGGTCATCCACGGTCGTGGGGGTGTCGTCGAGGGCGTCCGCGACGCCCAGCCGGGCGGCGGCGCGTACGGCGGCGGCGCAGGCCGCCCCGAACACGAGCTCCCGCAGCCGCATGGGAGCAGGCGGGGCCGGGGCGGTGGGGGGAGCCGGGTCAACGGTCGTCATGTGTTTCCTCGCCTCTGTGGTTGTGCCGTGTGGGGGAGTGGGGCGGGTGGTGCGTCGGTCGGTCAGCACAGGCCCGCGGGTTCGGAGACCCCGCAGGTGTTGTCGCGGAAGGTGTTGCTCTTACCGGTGTCCCGGTCGGCGAGATCGGCCGTGCTGTTGCGCAGCACCACGTTGTCGCGGATCTCGTTGCTCTCGTTGGGGGCGCCCACGAAGCTCTTGAACAGCACGATGCCGCCGGACAGCGGGGAGGTGCCCACGTTGTCCTCGACCCTGTTCTTCGTCACCAGCGTCTTCTCGCTGCCGGTGAGGACGATGCCCGAGCCCTGCAGGAAGGGCAGCCGGGGGGTCTTCGGGCACAGCTTGTTGTTGGCGTGGATGTGGTTGCGGCGTACGGTCATGGCCCCGGCGCGCGGCTTGCCCTCGTCGCCGACGACGAACACCGCGGCGCAGTTGCCCGTCGCCTCGTTGCGTTCGACGGTCAGGTTCCGCAGCCGCCGCACGGTGACGCCGATACGGTTGCCGAGCAGACGGTTGTGACTGATCACGGTGCCCTTGGAGTCCTGGGCCCCGTCCTCCCGGTCGACGGTGTTGGCGACGAAGAGCCCGGCGTCACCGTTGCGGTCGGCGGTGTTGCGGGTGAACACGCCACGCACGGACCTCTCCTGGGCGATGCCCCACTGCCCGTTCTTCTCGGAGGTCACGTGCTCGACCTTCAGTTGGTCGGTCCACGACGCCCACACGCCGTTCTTTGCGAAGCCCCGGATCGTCAGCGACCGCAGGTTGACGCCTTTGACGGGACTGCTCTTGGTGCCGGTCACACAGATGCCGTTGCCCGCGGAGGCACAGGTGCTGTCGGCGGCGGCCGGGCCGGGCACGATGACGGCGCGCCCGGCCAGGGAACCCCGCAGCGTCAGGTTCGACACCGTGATGCGGACGCTCTCGTGGTAGGTGCCGGGGGAGAGGACAACGGTGTCCCCCGGCCGGGCGCCGTTCACCGCCTGCTGGATCGATTCGCCGGGTTGGACCCGGTGGGTTCGGACCGCCTGATGCGTGGTGCGATGGTCCGCCGGGGCGGCTGCACCAAGCCCCGACGCCACGACAGCCGCGGTGCATACGAGGTGAATGATCTGTCGTCTGGTCATATGCCGAAGCTAGGATCGGGTGTTCCGGCTCGCCACCGCTGATCCCCCAGGTGGGCCCTCGCCGGACGCCGAGGGGTCAGACGAGGTGGGCGAAGACCACCAGGTTGTCGGTGTAGTCCTTCACCGAGTGGTCGTAGTCACCGGCGCAGGTGATCAGCCGGACCTGGGCCTGTGGGGTGTCGGCGTACACGCGCTCGTCGGGGAAGTCGTCCTTCGCGAACGTCTCGACACTGTCGACCACGAAGACGGCCGTGCGTCTGTCGGACCGGTTGACGGAGAATCGATCCCCCTTCTTCAGCTCGCTGAGCCCCGCGAAGACGGCGGGGGCGGTCGCCGTGTCGACGTGCCCGGCGATGATCGCGGTGCCCGCCTCACCCGGGGACACGCCGTCCGCCTGCCAGCCGACCAGGTTCACGTCGTCGGCGGGCGGGGGTTCGAGCTGGCCCGAGTCGCCGATGGCGAGGCCGACGAAGGGGGCGCTCACGTCGATGGCCGGGATGAGCAGACGCGTCGGCCGGGCCCGTGGCAACTGCTTTCCGGCCCGCGGGGTGGCCGAGGACTTCGGCGCGGCCGAAGAGGCGGGGGCGTGGGCCGCGGCGGCGCGCGGCGCGGGGACGTCGTCGGACGACTCGTCGTTTCCGGAGAAGAGGAAGACCGCCGGGATCAGGAGAACGACGGTCCACGCGAGCAGACGTACGACAAAGCGCCGCCGGGGCGGCACCGATGTGGGCTCAACGGGGGAAGGCAACGGGGTTGCCATCGGGAACCACCTCACTGGAACACGTGCACAGCGCGTAGAGGGACTGAACGGGCCGGGCCGCCGCAGTGCGCACAGGCGGATGTGCGCACGCGACGGCCCCGGCTGCTATGTCAGGCATCGGTCAGGAGGCCCCGTCGGCCGCGTTCCTACGACGCATCGCGAACGCACCGGCGCCGACGACCGCCAGGGCCGCCAGCCCGCCGGCCGTGACGGTCGGGGACGCGAGGGCGCCGCCACCGGTGTGCATGCCACCGCTGGGCTTCTCGTGCTTGGAACCCCAGTCGCCCTTGCTGCCGTCGCCCTTGCTCCAGTCGCCCTTGCTGCTCTCGTCGGTGCTGTCGTCCTTGCTCCAGTCGCCCTTGCTGCCTTCGTCGGTGCTGTCGTCCTTGCTCCAGTCGCTCTTCTTGCTCTCGTCCGCGCTGTCGCCCTTGCTCCAGTCGCCCTCGTTCACCGCGGTGAGCGCACCGCCACCCGTGTGCATTCCACCGTTCGGCTTGTCGTGCTTGCTGTCCTTGTCGTGCTCCTTGCTGTAGGAAGAGTCACCGTTGTCCCAGTCGCCGCCGTCGGCGGCGAGGGCGCCGGGTGCGGCGATCGCGAGAGCGGCCGTGGCCGTCGCGGTAGCGAGGAGCAGGCGGGCAGAGCGCATGGTCGAAGTCCTTCCGCCGCGGCTGGGGCGCTGACGTGATGTCAGCTGACGAGACCCGGCCCCGACGTGATCCACCGTCAGTCAGACCGGCGCCCCGCACCACTCGAGCCGCCCACCCGACTGACCCGCACGGCGGTACCCGGCTCGGGCGGCCGGCCATCTCCCGAGCCAGCAACAAAGCTCTGACCAGGCATTTAATCGGCTGACCGGCAGTCACTTCCCGGCCCGCACCACGCCGTACGCACAACCCGATCGGCGGCGACACGACTGCACGTATCGCGGTCCGCCCACTCCGCCCGGAGCGTGGCCTGATCCTCGGTCAGCTGCGGTCGGCGGGGCAGGAGGAGCCCGCATCGGCAGGGGACTTGAACAGCACATGCGGCACATGCGGCACATGCGGCACGGAGCGCACGGACAGCACCGAAGGAGCGGAGGGCGACGAGGGGCGCGGCCACCGCGCGCCCCTCCCTTCATGCCCCGTCACTCGTGCGCGATCGCCGCCAGTACGTTCATCCGGGACGCGCGCAGCGCGGGCAACAGCGCGGCCACGATGCCGACCAGCGCCGAGCCCACGACCACCAGGACGATCGTGCCCCACGGAATCGCCAGCGCCTCCATGCCCTGGAGGGCCAGCACCCGGTGGATGCACACGCCCCACACCAGCCCCAGCCCGAGCCCGAGCACCGCACCGAACACGGCGATCACCACCGACTCCAGCCGGATCATCCGGCGCAGCTGCCGCCGGGACAGTCCGATGGCCCGCAGCAGTCCGATCTCGCGTGTGCGCTCCACCACCGACAGGGCGAGGGTGTTCACCACGCCGAGCACCGCGATGACGATCGCGAGCCCCAGCAGCGCGTACACGAGATAGAGCAGTACGGCGATCTGGTTGCGGATCAGTTCCTTGTAGTCGGCCTGGTCACGTGCTTTGACCTGCGGATACGCGGCGAGTGTCCGCTCCAGCGCGGGACGCAGCGTGTCGGCGCTCGTGCCGTCGGCGGTGTTGACGTACAGCGCGGCGTCCTGGCCGCCGGGCACGTACTTCTCGGCGACGGCGATCCCGAAGTAGATTCCGCCCTGCGTACCGAAGCCCTCGGCGCTGTCCTGGTCGGTGAGGGCGGCGACCGTCAGTTCGGTCCGGCCGCCGTCCGGGAACTCCACGGGCAGTACCGTGCCGACCCGCACGTCGTGGTCCTTGGCGTAGTCGGCGGACATCGCGAGGTGGCCGTCCGCGAGCGCGGCGGCCGTGTCGCCCTGCGCGTAGGCGACATTGGCGACGTCGTCGAGCCGCGCGTCGTACCCGGCGGCCGTCGTCTCCAGTCGCTTGCCGTCCGGGAACCGCACCGCGACCGGCACGAACCGTTGCCGTACGACGAGACCGACACCGTCCGTGGCCCGCACCTTGTCGGTGAGCTCCCCGGGGAACGGCACGAAGTTGTCGTTCTGTACGACGAAATCGGCGCCGAGTGTCCTGTCGATCTGCTGGTCGAAGGACTTGGTCATCGAGGCGCTCGCCACGGACATCCCGCCGACCAGGGCGAGGCCCACCATCAGCGCGGCGGCCGTGGCCCCCGTGCGGCGGGGATTGCGCAGGGCGTTGCGCTGGCTCATCATGCCGACCGGCCCGTAGATCGCCGGGAACGCGCCGCCCAGGACCCGGATGACCGGCCGGACCAGCAGCGGGCCCGCGATGACCGTCGCGACGAGCGTGAGGACCACACCGAGTCCCAGCAGGGAGGCGGAGGCCGATGTCTCACCGGCCGTGGCGCAGCCCGCAAGTGCGGCGGCCCCGAGCGCCCCGACGATCGCGCCGACCACCGCCCGTACCCGCAACGGCCGCCCCACGCCCGCGATCTCGGCGTCCGACAGCGCGGCCATGGGAGAGACCACCGCGGCGCGCCGGGCCGGCAGATAGGCCGCCACGAAGGTGACCCCGAGCCCGACGGCGTACGACGACACGGGAGTCGCCCAGCCCACCACCATGTCGGCCGAGCTGAGGTTCATGCCGAACGCGCTCATCAGCTGGATCAGCCCGGCCGCGAGTCCGATCCCGGCGGCGAGGCCGAGCGTCGAACCGACCAGGCCGAGCAGCACCGCCTCCGTCAGCACGGACCGGCGCACCTGTCGCCGGTCGGCGCCGAGCGCCCGCAACAGGCCCAGTTCGCGGGTGCGTTGGGCGATCAGCATCGAGAAGGTGTTGACGATCAGGAAGACCCCGACGAGCACCGCGATCCCGGCGAAGCCCAGCATCACGTACTTGATGATGTCGAGGAATCCGCCGAGTTGCTTCGCTGCGGACTCGGCCTGCTCGGCGGCCGTCTCCAACTCGTAGTCGGTGGTGCCGATCTGTTTCGCGATACGGCTCTTCAGCTCGGCGTCGCTCACCCCGCTCGCGGCCGTCACCGAGATGCTCGTGGCCCGGTCCGGCGCACCCAGCAGCATGGTCGGCGCGGTCTTCGGGTCCAGGAACAGCAGCGCCGCGCCCGGGTTGGTGGTGGTGAAGGTGGCGATCCCGACGATCCTGACCTTGAACGACCCCGGCTGTGCCTGGACGGTGAGCGTGTCGCCGATGCCCACGTCCTTGCTGTCGGCGGTGTCCGCGTCCAGCAGCGCCTCGCCGTCGCCCCGGGGGACGTGGCCGGAGGTGAGTTCGACGGGGCTGCGGTCGGTGAGGTACCAGTCCGTGGCGATGGTGGGGGCGCCCGAGGTCGGTGAGACCGACTTGTTCCGGTCGTCGACGACGGTGAGGTTGTCGACGGACGCGTCCGCGTGGGCGTCCTCGACGCCGTCGACAGCGGCGACCCGCTGGGCCAGGGAGGCGGGCAGGGTGAGGACCTCACCGGTCGGCACCGACGACTCGAAGTCCTTCCGGGGGTTCACCGTGACGTCGGCGGACGTGGAGGCGAAGAGCCGGTCGAAGGTGCGGGTGACCGTGTCGGAGAAGATCAGGCTGCCCGCTACGAATGCCACGGACAGGACGACGGCCAGCGCGGAGAGCAGCAGTCGGCCCTTGTGGGCGAGGAAACTCCTGAGCGTTGCCTTCAGCACGGGGTGTCAGTCCTCGTCGGTGGGCTTGGTGAGGGAAGGGGCCTCGGAGTGGTCGGGGGTGCCGGGGGAGGGGGCTGTGGTCTGTCCCCCGGAGAAGAGGCGCATGCGCTCCAGGACCGCCTCCGCGGTGGGCCGGGCCATCTCGTCCACGATCCGTCCGTCGGCGAGGAAGAGCACCAGGTCGGAATGGGCGGCGGCACCCGGGTCGTGGGTCACCATGACGACCGTCTGGCCGAGGTCGTCGACGGCCTCGCGCAGGAAGCCGAGGACCTCGAGACCGGCGCGCGAGTCGAGGTTGCCGGTCGGCTCGTCCGCGAAGATCAGCTCGGGGCGCGAGGCGAGCGCCCGGGCACAGGCCACGCGCTGCTGCTGCCCGCCGGACAGTTGGGCCGGCCGGTGCTTCAGCCTGTCCCGCAGCCCCAGTGTGTCGATGACCTGGTCCAGCCACTTCTGGTCGGGCTTCTGGCCCGCGATGTCCATCGGCAGGGTGATGTTCTCGACGGCGTTCAGGGTCGGGATCAGGTTGAACGACTGGAACATGAACCCGATCCGGTCCCGCCGCAGCCGGGTCAGATCGCGGTCCCTCAGCCCCGTGATCTCCGTGTCGCCGAGCCACACCTGCCCCGCCGACACGGTGTCGAGCCCGGCCAGACAGTGCATCAGCGTGGACTTGCCCGACCCCGACGGTCCCATGACCGCGGTGAAGCGCCCGCGCGCGATGTCCACGTCGACGGAGTCGAGGGCGAGCACGGTCGTCTCGCCCGATCCGTACGCCTTGGTCAGCGCGCGGGCGCGGGCCGCGGTCCCGTCCGCCTCGGCGTGCCCGGGGGCGTGCTCCGCAGCAGGTGTGGACAAGGCTGCCTCCTTCGATGCTTGCTGGTCGTGGCCGTCCCGATGTCGTGCCGACGTCCCTCGTTCCTTGTCCCGGCCGAGCGTAGTGTGACGAGGCGCACACCCGGTATCCCTTTTCGCTCCTGGGTGCCCCTCTTGCGGGTGCTAGCACTTGCGCGCTAGCTTCGAGGTATGGCTAAGACTCAGCTGAACGTCCGGGTGGACGAGGGCACCGCCCGCGCGGCGCGGGAAAAGGCTCTGGCCCGCGGGATGAGCGTCAACCGATACATAGAAGAACTGGTCCAGCAGGACACCGGCGAGGCGGGCCACACCTTCGTGGAGGCCGCCGCCGATTTCATGAAGCAGTACGAGTCCGTCTTCGCCGAAGAGTTCGGTACGGACCGTGAAGGCAAGCGCGAAGGTCGTCACCGACCCCTTGGATAACTCCGGCAACCTCAGGATCGACCTCGCCTGGCTGCTCATGATCGCCGAACGGAAGACGCCCGGAGACCCCCAGGTCTCCGACTGGGGTGCTCTGGTCGCGGCCGTAGCCCGCCACGAGGCCGAGATATTCGACATCCCCGTCTACGACAACCCGCACGCCAGGGCCGCCGCCCTGCTTCAACTCCTGCTGCACGTGCCCGCATTGGAACGCTCCAACGCGCTGTTCGCGTCCGCGGTCGCCTACGCCTACCTCATCGCCAGCGGGGTCAAGGTCGTCACCTCTCCCGAGCAGGTACGCGACCTCGCCCGGCTGGTGAAGACCGGCAACGCCTCGGTGCACGACATCACGCACGAACTGCGCCAGTGGAGCCTATGAGGCGCCTGGCTCCGTCCCCGGCCCGGGCTCCGTCCCCTGCTGTGGGGGACGCCACGCGCTGCCCATCACACAGTAGGAGGTGGGCAGCCGTGGCCCCTTCTCCGGCAGCAACAGCCGCCGGTACGGGCCGAGTTCGAACCCGGCGTCCCGCAGTGCGGCGACCGGGTCCCGGGCCACATGACAGCCGCCGGCGAGCGCGGGCCACACCGTGCGGTCGAGGGCCCGCTGGGTGAACCGCATCGCGGGCCCGCCGCCGACGCCGTGCTCCAGGAACCGCACCTCGCCACCGGGCCGCAGCACCCGCCGTACCTCACCGAGCGCCCTGGGCAGGTCCCGGACACTGCACAGCACCAGCGAGAACACGACAGCGTCGAAGGCCTCGCTCTTCACCGGCAGCGCCTCCGCCGTGCCCGGCACCACATCGACGGGCACTGCGGCACGCATCGCCGCCTCCACGGCCAACTGCCGCAGCAGACGCTCGGGTTCGATCGCGACGACCTCCGAGACAGCGTCCGGATAGTGCCCGAAGTTCAGGCCGTTTCCGGCGCCGATCTCGATGACCCGCCCGGAGAGCCCGGCGAGCAGCCGGTGTCGCAGGGCGCCCAGGCCGATACCGGTCTCGGCGGCGACGCTGAACCGGGCGTAGTAGCGGGCGAACAGCGGATGGTGCACGGGATCCCGTGGCACCTTGCCGGAGCCTGTGGTGGACCGTAGCGGCATGGGGACCTCCCGAGGAGGAATGGTCTCACCGCGATTGTCCCCCTTACGGGACCCGCGCACCCTCGCTGTCGCCGGGAACCGGCGGGATCAGGCCTGTACCCGGCGGGACAGGGCCTTACCCGGCGGGATCAGGCGATGAAGTTGCGGACCTGTGTGTAGACGCCATAGTCGTTGTTCATCTCGTCGTGCGAGATGCAGCCGACCTCGACGTTCGTGGCGCCGCTCAGGATCGCGGTCGTGTCCGGGGTGAGCGCGTCGTCGCAGTTGGACCAGTAACTGGCGTAGGACACGCTGCCCGGCGTCTCGTCGCCCGAGTTCAGCGAGGTGAGGAACGAACTTCCGGTGTACATCTCGGAACACGAGGTGTACAGCCACGCACACCATGAGGCGACCGTCGTGCCGTGGTTGACGCCGGCCGCGGAGACGAAGTCGTCGACGTACGCGGTTCCGCCGAGGTTCTTGAGGTAGTAGCGAGCGCTGAGCGCGCCCATCGAGTGGACGACGAGGTCGACCTTCGAGGCGCCCGTCGCGGCCAGGACTCTCTTGACCTCGGTGGCCAGTTGCTGGGCCGTCGTGACGTTCGACTGTGACCAGGAGTACGACCATGCGTCCAGCTCGGAGGCCGTGTAGCCGTCGGCCTTGAAGTCGGCGACCCAGTCGTTCCAGCTGCTCGACGAGCTGCTGATGCCGTGCACGAAGACGATCGGATTGTGGGTCGCGGCCTGGGCGGGTGCCGCGGAGAGCGAGAGGGACAGAAGCATCGAGGACACGACGGCCGAGACGGCTGCTGTGATGCGTCGCATGCGGCGCTGCATGGTGCCTCCTGATATGCGTGGGGTTGGCTGGAGTGTCAGGCCGGGTCTACGCGCGCCGCATCGGTGAAATCGCCGGTCTTTACGCACCTTGTAACTCGCCAGTAACGTGAGTTGTGTGGTGACCTCGGTGAATCCCCCGCCTCAGCCGCGCATTTCGCCACCGGAGCTCACGGACGCGTGGCAGCAGCTCGGCCCCCCGCTTCCCGAAGGCGTCCGCGTGCGCGTCCTCTGTGCCGCGTACGGCGATCCTCGCGCCGCCGCCGAACTCGTACCGCTCCTCACCGAACGGCAGGCGGCGGGACTCGATCCCCTCCCGGCGGAACCCGCCGCGATCGCCCCCGAACTGCTGCGGGCGCACCGCCGGGCTATCCGTGCCCTGCCCGACGACACCCGGCTGCTGCTGCTCCTCGCCGCCGCCGACCAGTACCCGGTGGCGACCCATGCCTTCCTGCGCGCGGTCGCCGCGGCCCACCTCGACACCGGGGCCCTCGAGGCCGCCGAGGCGGCCGGGATCGCCCACGCGACGGCGAGCGGAGTCGTCTTCCGCGACGCGTGGACGCGTATCGCGGCCTACGAGTCCGGGTCCTCGGCGGACCGGCGCGACATGCACCGGCTGCTGGCCCGCGTCCTGCACGGCGACGGTGAGTCGCCCCGGCGCTCCTGGCACCGGGGCGCCGGCGCACTCGGCCCCAGCGCACGGCTTGTCGCCGAACTGGGCGGCGCCGCGCACGAGGCCCGTGAGCTGGGCGACCACCTCCTGGCCGGCGCTCTTGGCGAGCGCGCCGCCGCCCTCTCGTCCGACTCTCGTGAACGGTCCCGGCTGCTCTCCCGGGCCGCCGCCGACGCCTGGCACCGCGGCGAGGGGGACCGGGCCCGCGGTCTGGTCGCGTCCTCGGACGAGGGCGCGCTGGGCGGCATGCTCGCCCTGCGGTCGGGCAACGCGACCGAGGCCTTCGACGCGCTGCTGACGGCCGCGGTCCGGCATGCGAGGGCCGCGCTGCAGCAGGGGAGCGAGGGGAGGGTGCTGAATCGTTCCGCCGGGGATCATGGACCTCGCTCCGGCTCGCCGGAACGATTCGGCACACCGGACGACCCCTATGCGTTCCCCTACGCGTCCCGGTACCCGCACCCGGACTCACAGTCCTCGTGCAGCGTCCCGAACCCCGCTCTGGACGTCGCCGTGCATCTGTTGGCACGTGCCACCGAGGCCGCCGTCTACACCGGTGACCTCCGCCGCTGCCGGGAGGCGGCCACCGTGGCCGCACGGCTCGGTGTCATCCCGCCCGGCACCCTCGCTGGACTCGCCGCCGCCGTCGAGGGACGGTACGAGGACGCCCGCAACCTCCTCAAGGCCGCCGCGGGGCGCTGCGGTCCCGGCGGAGACCCCACCCTGCTCATCCACTCCGGCATCGCCGCGCTGCTCCTCGGTGACCACTCCGGCGCCGAACGCGCCACCGTGCGGGCCGCCGCCTCCGCCCGCGCCAGGGGTGAGACGGTCACCGTCCCGCAGGCCATGGAGTTCCGGGCCTACGCCGACTTCTGGACCGGACGCCCACGCGCCGCCGAGGCTGCCGCCGCCGACGCCCTCTGGCAGGCGTACGCCACCGGCCAGGACAACGGCGCCTGTCATCTTCAGGCCGCCCTCGCCATGTTCGCGGCGGTGACCGGCGACGGCGAGGTCTGCCGGGAACGCGCCGAGGCCGCCCGCACGCACGCCCGGGCCCACGGCCTTGGCCTGCCTGCCGCACTCGCCCTGTGGGCGCTGGCCTTCCTCGACCTCTCCACCGGCCGCTTCGAGAGCGCCGCCGCCCGGCTGCGCGCCCTGGCCGGATTCGGCCCCGGTCACGGCCACCGGGCCATCCGGCACCTGGCCACCCCGCACTATGTCGAGGCCGCCGTCCGCACCGGGGACACCCGCGTGGCACGGGCGGCCCACGCCGACTACGACCGTTGGGCCGCAGCCGTCCGCAGCCCCGACGACCTGGCCCTCAGCGCCCGCTGCCGCGCTCTGCTCGCCCCCGGAGCCGAAGCCGTCGATCACTACCGCACTGCCCTCGATCTGCACTCCCACGGCTCGCGTGACTTCGAACGCGCCCGTACGGAGCTGTTGTTCGGCAGCGCGTTGCGTCGGCTGCGGCACCGGACCGAGGCCCGCGACCGGTTGCACAGTGCGCTGGAGGCGTTCGAGACGTTCGGCGCGCCGCACTGTGCGACGCAGGCTCGCGCTGAGCTGCGGGCGCTGGGGGCGCCGGTGACGATCACGTCGGGGCCGGCGGATCTCACCGCTCGCCTGACGGCGCAGCAGTTGATGGTTGCGCGGATGGCGGCCGACGGTGCGACCAATCGGGAGATCGCTGTTCGGCTGGCGTTGAGTCCGCGCACGATCGATCACCATCTGCGGGGGGTGTTCTCACGGTTGGGGATTCGGTCGCGGATCGAGCTGGTGCGGTTGCTTGGGGAAGAGGGGTTGTGAGTCGGCTTTCCGCCGGTGGGGGCTTGTCGCGCCCCGCGGCGGAGCCGCAGATCGATACAGCCCCGCGCCCCTAGAGAAGGGGCGCTTCTCGCGTCCGGAATTCTGACGCGTCCCATGTTCCGCCGAGCACGGGCGCCAGCCAATGTCCGGCCATGTCGCGGAAGTTGGCCGGGGGCAGCGTCCCCACCCCCGCCGGGAGCGCTCCGACCAGAGGGGCCCCGGCGACCACCGGCAGGTCCGCCAGGTTGCAGCGGGCTGCCAGGTCTGGGGAGTCGGGCCAGCTACCGATGACGATGCCCGTCAAGTGGACGTCTCTGCGGGAGAGTTCATGTGCCGTCAGCTCCGTCGCGTTGAGGGTGCCCAGGCCCGCCGACGCGACGACCAGCACCGGCGCGTCCAGCAGTTCGGCCGCGTCCGCCAGGGTGCCACCCTCGTCGTCGAACCGTACGAGCAGGCCGCCCGCGCCCTCCACCAGGACCACGTCGTACTCGGCGGCCAGTTTCGCTGCGGCCTCCGCCACCTCGGCCGGCCGCACCGGTGGCAGCGAGGCTCGTCGGGCGGCCGTCGCGGGGGCCAACGGGTCCGGATAGCGGGCGAGTTCGAGGGTCCGTACGGCACCCACGAGGCGCGCGACCTCGTCGGCGTCGCCGCGCTCCTCCGGCCGGACGCCCGTCTGCGCCGGTTTGAGCACGGCCACCGTACGGCCCGCGGCGAGGGCCGTGGCGGCGACGGCGGCCGTCGTGACCGTCTTGCCGACCTCCGTGCCCGTCCCCGTGATCACCAGGATCGGCATGCTCATCCCTCCTGTGCCGCCGCGCACACCGCGCGCGCGATCCGGGCCACGTCCGCGTCGCCGGTGACGTACGGCGGCATGGCGTAGACGAGGTCGCGGAACGGCCGCAGCCACACTCCCTCGCGGACGGCCGCCGCCGTGGCCGCCGCCATGTCCACCTCGTGGTCGAGCTGGACCACCCCGATCGCACCCAGCACGCGTACGTCCCGTACCCCGGGGAGGTCCGCCGCTCCGGCGAGCCCGTCCCGCAGTCCGGTCTCGACGCGTTTGACCTCCGCCTGCCAGTCCTGGTCGAGCAGCAGACCGATCGAGGCACAGGCCACGGCCGCCGCCAGGGGGTTGCCCATGAAGGTCGGGCCGTGGGCGAGCACCGGGACCTCGCCGCGCGAGATGCCGTCGGCCACCCGTGCCGTGCACAGCGTCGCCGCCATCGTCAGATAACCGCCGGTCAGCGCCTTGCCCACGCACATCACATCCGGCGTCACCGCCGCGTGCTCCGCCGCGAACAGCGTGCCCGTGCGCCCGAACCCGGTCGCGATCTCGTCGAACACGAGCAGTACGCCGTACGCGTCGCACGCCTCGCGCAGCACCCGCAGATAGGCGGGGGAGTGGAACCGCATCCCGCCCGCGCCCTGCGCCACCGGTTCGACGATCACCGCGGCCAGTTCGTCCGCGTGCCGTTCGATCATGGAGCGCAGGTGGTCGGCGTACGACTCCTCGTACTCCGCTGGCGGCGCGTCCGCGAACACCTGGCGGGGCAGGACACCCTGCCACAGCTCGTGCATGCCGCCCTCGGGGTCGCACACGGACATCGGCTGCCAGGTGTCGCCGTGGTAGCCGCCGCGCCAGGTCAGCAGGCGTTGCTTGGCAGGGCGGCCGATCGAACGCCAGTACTGCAGGCACATCTTGACCGCGACCTCGACCGACACCGATCCCGAGTCGGCGAGGAAGACGTGCTCAAGCCCCTCCGGCGACAGGTCGACAAGGAGCTTCGCCAGCCGTACGGCGGGCTCGTGGGTGAGCCCGCCGAACATGACGTGGCTCATCCGTGAGAGCTGCTCGCGCGCGGCCTCGTTGAGCACCGGGTGGTTGTAGCCGTGGATCGCCGACCACCAGGACGACATCCCGTCGACCAGCTCGCCCGCCCCGCCCGCGAGCCGCAGCCGTACCCCGCTCGCCGACTCCACGACGAGCGGTTCGACCCGGCCCGGCATCGGCCCGTACGGATGCCAGACGTGCCGCCGGTCCAGGTCGAGCAGCTCGGACAGGGGCAGGTCAGGCATTGGGCGCGAGGTCCGTTCCGGCACCTCGGCGTCGGACGGTGACCAGGTCCGTACGGGGCTCCGGCGTCGCCGCGTCCGAAGCGCAGGCTCCCGCCTCCGTACCGCACGGCCCCGCCGATGCCGTGCCGCAGCCGCCGCCGGCCGCCCGGTGTTCGGGCAGCGTGACCTGGTCGGTGCCCTCGATCTCGAAGCCGGCGTCGGCGATCATGTCGAGGTCGGCCTGGCCGGCCTGGCCCTCGGTGGTGAGGTAGTCGCCGAGGAAGATCGAGTTGGCCAGGTTCAGGGCGAGCGGCTGCATCGTGCGCAGATGGACCTCACGGCCCCCGGCGATGCGCACCTCCGCGTCAGGGCACACGAACCGGACCATCGCCAGGATGCGCAGACACCGCTGCGGGGTGAGGTTCCACTCCTTGGCCAGCGGGGTGCCCTCGACCGGGATGAGGAAATTGACCGGAACCGAGTCCGGGTCGAGGTCGCGGAGCGAGAAGACGACGTCGACGAGGTCCGCGTCGCTCTCGCCCATGCCCGCGATCAGGCCCGAGCAGGCGGACAGCCCGGCCGCGTGGGCCTTCTGGACGGTGTCGACCCGGTCCTCGTAGGTGTGCGTGGTGGTGATGTCGCCGTACGTGGCCTCGGACGTGTTCAGGTTGTGGTTGTAGGCGTCCGCCCCGGCCTCGCGCAGCCGCTCCGCCTGGCCGTCGGAGAGCAGCCCGAGGCAGGCACACACCTCGACGCCCTCGTTCTGGTCCTTGATCGCCTTGATCGTGCCGGCCACCCGGTCCACGTCCCGGTCCGTCGGACCGCGCCCCGACGCCACCAGGCAGACCCGCTTGGCGCCCCCGGCCAGCCCGGCCGCCGCGGCCTTCGAGGCCTCGTCCGGCTTGAGCCAGGTGTACTTCAGGATGCCGGTGGTGGAGCCGAGGCGCTGCGAACAGTAGGAGCAGTCCTCGGGGCACAGCCCCGACTTCAGGTTGACCAGATAGTTGAGCTTCACCCGCCTGCCGAACCAGTGCCGGCGCACCTTCCCGGCGGCGGCCACCACATCGAGGAGATCGTCGTCGGAGGTGGCCAGCACGGCCAGCGCCTCTTCGCGGGTCGGCAACTCGCGCCGAAGCCCCTTGTCCACCAGCGTCGTCAGCAGGTCCATGGAAGCCGATCCTTACGTATCCGACGGGCTGAGGGAAAGGAGGCTTGGTACAACAGAGCCGGTTCGACGTGTGGGTATTGCCACACACTGGGTGGCAGAAGGTCCGGTTAGGGTCTGTCCACTGCCTACAAACAAGTAGCTGTGCGGAGGACCCATGGCGTTCGGCTGGATCGACGAGCAGGCCGAAGCGCGCCGCCGCGCCGGGCTGGTGAGGACTCTGCGCCCCCGCCCCGCCGACTCCCCTCTTCTCGACCTCGCGAGCAACGACTATCTGGGCCTGGCCCGACACCCCGAGGTCACCGAGGGCGCGGCCCGGGCCGCGCGGCGCTGGGGCGGCGGGGCCACCGGCTCGCGGCTCGTCACCGGCAGTACCGAACTGCACGCGGAGCTCGAACGCGAACTGGCCGATTTCTGCGGTTTCGAGGCCGCCCTGGTCTTCTCCTCCGGCTATGCGGCCAACCTCGCCGCGGTCACCGCGCTCGCACCGCACGGCTCCCTCGTCGTCTCGGACGCGGGCAACCACGCCTCGCTGATCGACGGCTGCCGCCTGGCCCGGGGCACGACCCAGGTCGTCGGACACGCCGACCCGGACGCCGTCCGCAAGGCGCTCGGCACGCACACCGGGCCCGCCGTGGCCGTGTCCGACACCGTCTTCTCGGTCGACGGGGACGCGGCACCGCTGGCCGAACTCGCCGCCGCCTGCCGGGAGTCCGGCGCCGGGATGATCGTCGACGACGCACACGGACTCGGCGTCCTGGGCGAGGGCGGGCGGGGTTCGGCGTACGTGGCGGGGCTGGCGGGTGCGCCTGACGTCGTCGTGACGGTCACGTTGTCCAAGTCGCTGGGCAGCCAGGGGGGTGCGGTGCTGGGCCCCGCCCCGGTGATCGAGCACCTCGTCAACGCGGCCCGTACGTTCATCTTCGACACGGGCCTCGCCCCCGCGGCGGCGGGCGCGGCCCTCGCGGCCCTCACGTTGTTGCGCCGGGAGCCCGAACGGGCCGCACGGGCGCGTGCGGTGGCGCGCGATCTGCACACCCGGCTGACGGCTCAGGGACTGGCGGCGGTACGGCCGGACGCGGCTGTCGTCTCCGTGCGCGCGCCGTCTCCGGAGGGTGCCGTGCGATGGGCGGCCGACTGCCGGGCCGCCGGAGTGGGCGTGGGCTGCTTCCGCCCGCCGTCCGTGCCCGACGGAGTGTCCCGGCTGCGGCTGACCGCCCGCGCGGACCTGGCCGAGGAACAGATCGCGCGGGCGGTACGGGTGATCGGCGAGAACCGACCGTAGACGCGTAGATCCACAGTGCTGTCGATCAGTGACACGCGACCATGAGTCGGCGGACCGCGGCCGTGCGTCGTAGGGCGATCACCGGAACGCGGTGAGGAAGCCCTCCCAGCTCTCGGGGGAGAAGAGCAGGACGGGCCCTGTCGTGTTCTTGGAGTCGCGTACGGCGAGCGGTCCGGCCGGGACTTCGGTGTCCGGACGGGCCGTCTCCACACAGTTGTTCGCGCCGGTGCTGTAGCTGCTGCGCAGCCACCGCACACCGGGTGGTTCGACGACGGACGGTACGTTCCGAGGCAATGCTGACATGGTGCCTCCTTACACGCCGTGATTCAGACCGGCGATGAAATCCAACGAATCCTCGGGCGAAAGGGCGTGGATCTGAAGGGTGTTGAAGGCCTCGCTGTAGGCCTGGAGGTCTTCTTTCCGTTCGAGGTAGAGGCTACTCACCATCTGGTCGAGAACAACCACATCTAGGTCAGAAGTGCTCGGAAAAGAGAAGATAACGAAAGGACCAGTGATGCCGATGTATGCCCCTGCGGCGAACGGCAGGATCTGGAGCCGTACTTGGGGCAGGCGGGCCGCCGCTACGAGCCGGTCCAGCTGGCGCGTCATCACCTCCGGTCCGCCCACTTCACGGCGCAGCACAGCCTCGTCGAGGACCGCGCTCAGCGCCAGCGGCGGATCCGAACGCAGCACGTCCTGGCGGGCCAGCCGCACCTCGACCAGGGCGTCGAGCCGCGTCTCCTCCAGGCTGTCCACGGCGGCCCGGGTCATCGCGCGGGCGTACTCCGGGGTCTGCAGCAGCCCCGGGACCACCGAGGTCTCCAGCGTGCGCATGGTGCTGGCCTGCGACTCCAGGCTGATGAAATCCCGGTAGGTGGGCGGCAGTACGCCACGGTAGGCGTGCCACCAGTGGTGCCGGCCGCCGTGCTCACCGCCCGCCAGTACGAGCAGCAGTTCGCGCGCCTCGCCGTCCGGGACCTCGTAGGCGTCCAGCAGTAACCGGACGTCCGCCGGTTTCACCCCGCTCGATCCTGTCTCGATCCGGCTCACCTTCGACTGATGCCAGCCCACCAGACGGGCCGCCTCACCGCTTGTGAGGCCGGCCCTGGCACGCAGCGCGCGCAGTTCGGCACCCAGTTTTCGGCGGCGCACGGCGGGACCGTACTGCATGGGCCACTCCTTACTCCTAATGAGCCGCCCAAATACGCTCTGGGGTCGCAGAGTTCACCGCTTCGAGCGACAGATATATGCATATCTTGGTGGATCGCACCCCGTGACCGGCGCGGGAATGGCAGTCTGGCGCGAAGCACCAGTCCGGGACCGTACTCGAACCAGCCGCTCCGTGTCGGGCCGCGGTCCTGTGGGAAAGGGACGACGTCGCCATGGCAGACCACCTGGAAGCATCCGTCACTCTGCCGAGCGATCCCGCCTCGGTCTCCGCCGCCCGCGCGTATGTGGCCAACGTGCTGGCGGAATGGGGCCTGTCGGGTGACACCGAAGCCGCCGACAGTATCCGCCTGATCGTCTCGGAACTCGCCACCAACGCCGTGCAGCACACCTTCGGGTTGTCACCCACCTTCACGGTGGACATCGCCCTCGAACGTGACGAACACCTGCGCATCGGAGTGACCGACAGTCACCCGCGCTTCCCCAAACGCCTGCCCGCCGCCGTGCAGCAGGACAACGGCCGCGGGATGGTCATCATCCGCTGGCTCACCGCCGAGTCGGGCGGCAAACTGCGCGTCCGCCCGACCCGCGAGGGCGGCAAGACGGTGTCGATCGAACTCCCGTGGACTGTCCCGGCCAGGCCCCCGGTCACGGCGGTCGGCCAGCAGGAGCCGTAACGGTTCGGCCCTGCGTCCTGCTGCCGCTGCCGCGCCCACGACGGTGCCCGCGTTCTTCCGCGCACAGCAACCGCCTGGCGGGGCCTACGTGTTGTACCTCGGTGCGCGGACGCTGTGGTCGCTGCGCGGGTCCTGGGCGGTGGTGGCCGAGGGGGCGCGGACCGCCGTACGTCCATGGCGGCGGGGATTCATCACCGACGCGCTCGATCCCAAGGGGCCCATCACGTTCCCGAGTGTGTTGCCGGCCCTTGCGCGCCGCTCCTGCGGGAGCAGCTTCTGTCGCTGTGACGGGTCCCGGGGCGGGGCGGCGGCCGACTGACGGCCGCCGCCCCGCCCCGCGGAGGTCAGCTGACCCGGCCGTACCAGACGCTCTTCGTCCAGATCTTCTGGAGCTTCACGACTTCCCCGGTCTTCGGGGAGTGCCAGATCTTTCCCTTTCCGGCGTAGATGCCCACGTGGTAGACGTTCGAGCCCGAGTGGAAGAAGACCAGGTCTCCGCCCCGACGGCTCTTGGCGGCTATGTGCTTGGTCTTGTTGTACTGGGCCGCTGCCGTTCGAGGCAGGGACTTGCCCGCCTTCTTGTACGAGTACTGCGTGAGACCGGAGCAGTCGAACCTCTTCGGTCCCGCGGCGCCGTACTTGTACAGCGAGCCCTTCTTGGAGGCCGCGATCTGGAGTGCCTTCGTCGACGGTGCGATCGCCGCGGCTTCGGTGGCGACCCCGGGGATCACCAGGCTGCCGCCGGCGACGGCGAGGGTGAGAGCCGAGGCCGTACCGGCACGGGTCATCAGCGACGGGACACGATTGAGCGCAGACATGCGAAACCCTTCGTCAGCCGCCTGTGAAGGATGACCTGTCGGATTCGGGCTGGCGAAGTTGCCCGGCCGCTGACGCGGCTTCACCCCAAGGGCTGCTCGGCCCGGTCATGGCGTGACCGTTCCGGCGACCCGTCGTGCCTGGGTCCTCCACTCCTGCCGATGCACATCTGTCGACCGGTCATCCGGGCGGCGGCAGGACTCGGCGTCCGCCCGGATCGCCCCGCCTCTTGTGGCGGGGGCTTGTCGTCAGGAAGGGATCTTGGCTCATGGAAGTAGGAAAATCCCAATGGAATCGGGGCTTTGTGGCGTTACTCACCCGTGACCCATTCGGGTGGACACCCATGCCCTCGGGCAAGTTCGGCGGGGGTCGCGCACCCCCGGACCAGCACGGAACCTTCTCGATTCCCACCCCGAACCACGCGTGTCGCGCAAGCCGTACGGGCCGGTCGGGGGACACGCGACTACTCCGAACGGGGGATGCCATCCAGTCACTTCCCGGCTCGTTCGGGACAGTCCGCCGCCGGGGCGGAGGGGCTCGCCCGATCCGGGTCCGCCGACCGGGTGGGTCAACTGGCGGGCTCACGCGGAACGGTGACACGCGCCGTTCGGCGCTCCCCGTCGAGAACGCGCAGCGCCCGCGCCAGCGTAGGGGCATGCACCTCCGCTTCGCCACGCTGATGCATCAACTCCAGCGCGTCCCGCAGCGCGACCGCTTTGGCGACGAGCGCCTGCGCGGCCCGCAGTCCGCGGTAGGTGTCCCCGTGGTACGCCGGGTTGATACGGCCGAGCAGATCGGCCACTTCGAGGTAACGGTCGATCAACTCGCCCTCCGCGCGCGTCAGAGCGGGCAGCGGAGGCATCTCGGGCGGAAGCATCGGTGGCTCACCTCGTGCCGGGGGCGGGGTGCGAGAACTTGCGGCCGGCCACGATCCGGTCCACCAGCCCGTACTCCAGGGCGGCCCGGGCGTCGAGGATCTTGTCCCGCTCGATGTCCGCGGCGACCTGTTCCGGGCTCTGTCCGGTGTGCCGTACGAGCAGTTCCTCCAGCAGGGTACGGATCCGGCCCAACTCCTGCGCCTGAATGGCGAGATCGCTCACCTGTCCGTGGACCGGCCCGGACAGCGAGGGCTGGTGGATCATCACCCGGGCACCCGGCAGCGCGCTGCGCTTGCCCGGTGTACCCGCGGCCAGCAGCACGGCCGCCGCGGAGGCCGCCCGCCCCAGACAGACCGTCTCCACGTCGCAGGTGACGAACTGCATCGTGTCGTAGATCGCGGCCATCGCGCTGAACGAGCCGCCGGGGGAGTTGATGTACAGGGAGATGTCCCGGTCGGGCGCCAGGTATTCGAGATGCATGAGCTGGGCCATCACATCGTTCGCCGAGGTGTCGTCGACCGGCGTGCCCAGAAAGACGATCCGTTCCTCCAGCAGCTTCGAGTACGGATCCAGCGTCCGGTGCCCGGCACTGGTGCGTTCGGTGAACTCGGGCAGGACATAACGGGCTGACGGATCGTCGACGTCGTTCATGGCGCGCGCCTCCTCGGTGGCTTCCGTAAGAAATGTACAGGACGTACAGATCGCAGCGCGAGGGTGCCGGTCTAAGCTGGAGCACATGGCCTACGAGATTCCGGTGACGCAAGCCAGGGCTGAACTCGCCGAGCTGATCAACAAGGTGGTGTACGGCGGTGAGCGTGTCGTCGTGACGCGGCACGGCAAGCCCCTCGTCGCCCTGGTCTCCGCGGCCGACCTCGAACGTCTCGACAAGCTGGACGCGGCGGAGGAGCAGGTCGTCAGTGCCGTCTCCAGCGTCCGGGAGGCCGCCGCCGCGCCCGTCGAACGGCAGCGGTTCGGTATCGCGGCCGAGCACCGGGGGCCCGGGGCCCGCTGATCGCGCCGCCGGGACCACTGGACCACTGGGCCGCTGGGGGTCTCCGGACCGACGGGACCGGGTGCCCCGCCCAGTTGGCGGGGCACCCGGCCGGTTTCGGGGCGGGCGGTCAGTTCGCCAGGGCGGGTTCCCGCTCGGTGGCGGCTGCGACCGGTCCGTCGTTCCTCTCCTCCGTGCGACGCTTCAGCGCGCTGCCCAGCAGAACCGCGCCCAGGCCCAGCGCCGCCCACCACGTCAGGGTCAGGGCGGGACCGAGAGCCCCCGCGCCGTCGAAGAACGACACCGAGCGGAGCAGGGAGGCGCCCGCACCCGGCGGCAGCCACTGGCCGATCGCGCCGACCGGCTCGGGCAGCAGTTGCGGAGCGCTGGACGCGCCGGAGAACGGGTTGCCGATCAGGACGACGGTCAGCCCGCCGAGGCCGATTCCCGCGGTGCCGAGCAGCGCGGCGAGCCCGGCGACCGCGCCACTCACGGCGAGCGTCGTCAGTCCCAGCGCGGCGGCCTCGGTCCACCAGTCGCCGGTGAGCACGCCGAGCCAGCTGTGCGCGATCGCGGCGGCGACGACGCCGACCAGCGCCGCGCTCCCGAGCAGGGTGCCGGCCGCACGCGTCCCGCGCAGCCCGAGCAGGGTGACCACCGCGCCGGCGGCCACACCGGCCAGCGCCAGCGGCAGTACGCTCGCACCGAAGGCGGCCCCGCGTGGGTCGTTCGCGGCGGCGGGGACGACGTCCACGGTGGTGACCTGGGCACCCGACTGCGCTGCCTGCGTCGTCACCGCCTGCTGGAGGAGCTGGGCGACGAAGGGGCTCGCGGCCGACGCGGTGAGCAGCTTCGGACCCTGGGCGGTGACGACCACGGCGCCGTATACGGTCCGGTCCTCGACGGCGTCACGGGCGGCGGCCTCGTCGGCGTAGCGGTGGATGTCGAAGGCGCCCTCGTGGGCCGACAGCTGCTGCTCGACCTGGGTGACCGCGGCGGTCGGGCCCGCCACGCCGAGCGGCAGGTCGCGGGGTGCGGTGCGGGCGGCGGGCCAGGCGAAGGCCCAGAGCGCCAGCGCCACCAGGACGGGGACCAGGACGACTACGGCGATCATGTGGCGGCGGTGCCCCTGGGTGGCCGCGGCGGACGTGGTGGACATGGTTTCCCCTCGAATCACAGTGGATCTAAAAAGAAGGATCGTTCGTTTTTGGTGCGTCACCACCGTCCTGCGACAGGCGTCTCTTGTCAAGAAGGAATGTTCGTTTTAAGTTCTGGGCATGGCCCGTGTATCCCAGGAACACCTCGACGCCCGACGCCGTCAGATCCTCGACGGTGCGGCACTCTGCTTCACCCGTAACGGCTTCCACGCCACGTCGATGCAGGACGTGCTCAAGGAGGTCGGCCTCTCCGCCGGGGCCGTCTACCGCTACTTCAGCGGCAAGGAGGAGCTGATCGCCGCCATCGTCAACGAGGTGCTGCAGGAGGTCGGGGAGGCCTTCGAGGCGGCGGGTGAGCAGAGCCCGCCACCGCCGCCGGACGTCATCGTGGGGGAGGTGATGGGCCGGATGCTGGGCCTGCGCCCGGGGCTGGTGCACGAAGGGGCGGCCGTCTTTCCCCGGCTGATCATCCAGGTGTGGGCCGAGACACTGCGCGACGGCGAGCTGTCGAAGGTGCTCAACGAGGGCTACGCCAAGGTCCGTACGTCCTGGGTGCGGCTGGTCGAGCGCTATCAGGAAGCCGGGATGATGCGGGCCGACGTAACGGCCGAGAGCGTCGCCCGGACCGTGATCGCTGCGGCCCAGGGCTTCGTCGCACAGATGGCCCTCTTCGGCGGAGCGCCGGTGGAAGTGCTCCAGGACGGCCTGCGCGGTCTGATGAGCATGGGCGCGCCTGCTCAAGTGACCCGGGTGGATCACAGTCCGGTTAACGTCCTTGAAACTCCGGCCAACTAGCGTGCCCATCTCGCCACCAGCGGTTTTGGTGGCATCGGGCAACCGGACCCCGCACGGTCCGGAGCGAGGATGTGAGGTGGGAAGCCGTGCAACTGACCCCGCACGAGCAGGAGAGGCTGCTGATCCATGTGGCGGCGGACGTGGCCGAGAAGCGCCGGGCCCGTGGGCTCAGGCTGAACCATCCCGAGGCGGTCGCGCTGATCACCTCGCACATCCTTGAGGGAGCCCGTGACGGACGTACGGTCGCCGAGCTCATGTCCTCCGGACGGAAGTTGCTGACCAGGGAGGACGTCATGGAGGGCATCCCCGAGATGATCCACGACGTCCAGGTCGAGGCGACCTTCCCGGACGGCACCAAGCTCGTCACCGTCCACGACCCGATCGTCTGAGGGGAGGGACTGCCGTGATTCCCGGAGAGATCCTGTTCGCCGACGGACCCGTTGTGTACAACGAGGGCCGCGAGGTCACGTCGATGACCGTGCTGAACGCCGCCGACCGGCCCGTCCAGGTCGGTTCCCACTACCACTTCGCCGAGGCCAACCCCGGCCTGGAGTTCGACCGCGCGGCAGCGCGCGGCAAGCGGCTCAACATCGCCGCCGGCACCGCCGTGCGCTTCGAACCCGGGATCCCCGTCGACGTAGAACTCGTTCCGCTCGCCGGCGCGCGCATCGTGCCCGGACTGCGCGGGGAGACCGGAGGTGCCCTCGATGCCTGAGATCTCGCGTGCCGCGTACGCCGACCTGTTCGGCCCCACCACCGGCGACCGGATCCGGCTCGCCGACACCGACCTGCTGATCGAGATCGAGGAGGACCGCAGCGGCGGCCCCGGTCTCGCCGGTGACGAGGCGGTGTTCGGCGGTGGCAAGGTCATCCGCGAGTCCATGGGCCAGGCCCGTGCTACGCGCGCAGACGGCACCCCGGACACGGTGATCACGGGCGCCGTGATCGTCGACCACTGGGGCATCGTCAAGGCCGACATCGGCATCCGCGACGGCCGTATCACCGGCATCGGCAAGGCGGGCAACCCCGACACGATGGACGGGATCCATCCCGACCTGGTCATCGGTCCGGAGACCGAGATCATCGCGGGCAACGGCCGGATCGTGACGGCGGGCGCCATCGACGCGCACGTCCACCTGATCTGCCCGCAGATCGCCGACGAGGCGCTCGCGTCGGGCATCACGACCCTCATCGGCGGCGGTACGGGGCCGGCCGAGGGTTCGAAGGCGACGACGGTGACCCCGGGTCCCTGGCACCTCGCCCGGATGCTGGAGGCGATGGAGCAGTACCCGCTCAACTTCGGCCTGCTCGGCAAGGGCAACACCGTCTCGCACGACGCGATGCTCTCCCAGATCCGTGGCGGAGCCCTCGGCCTGAAGATCCACGAGGACTGGGGCTCGACCCCGGCCGCCATCGACGCGGCCCTGACCGTCGCCGACCGCACGGGCATCCAGGTCGCCATCCACACGGACACCCTCAACGAGGCCGGATTCGTGGCCGACACGCTCGCGGCCATCGCCGGGCGCGGCATCCACGCCTACCACACCGAGGGTGCGGGCGGCGGGCATGCGCCGGACATCATGTCCGTGGTCTCCGAGCCGCACGTCCTGCCGAGTTCGACCAATCCGACACGGCCCTACACCGTCAACACCGCCGACGAACACCTCGACATGCTGATGGTCTGCCACCACCTGAACCCGGCGGTGCCGGAGGACCTGGCGTTCGCCGAGTCGCGCATTCGGCCGTCGACGATCGGCGCGGAGGACATCCTTCACGACCTGGGCGCGATCTCCATCATCTCGTCCGACGCCCAGGCCATGGGACGGGTCGGCGAGGTCATCATGCGGACCTGGCAGACGGCCCACGTGATGAAGCGGCGGCGAGGCGCTCTTCCGGGCGACGGCAGCGCCGACAACCATCGAGTACGCCGCTATGTCGCCAAGTACACGATCAACCCGGCCCTCGCGCAGGGCCTCGCGCGGGAGATCGGCTCGGTGGAGACGGGCAAGCTCGCCGACCTGGTCCTCTGGGAGCCCGCCTTCTTCGGGGTCAAGCCGCATCTCGTCGTCAAGGGCGGCCAGATCGCGTACGCGCAGATGGGCGACGCGAACGCCTCGATCCCGACTCCGCAGCCGATCCTGCCCCGGCCGATGTTCGGCGCGATCGGGCGGGCACCGGCGTCCAACTCGTTCAACTTCGTCGCCCAGTTGGCGATCGACGACGGGCTGCCCGAGCGGCTTCAGCTCGGCAAGAGGTTCGTGGCGATCGAGTCGACCCGCGCGGTGACCAAGGCCGACATGCGGGAGAACGACGCGCGTCCGGACGTACGGATCAACCCCGACAGTTTCGCCGTGCACATCGACGGGGAACTGGTCGAGGCCACTCCGGCCGCCGAACTGCCCATGGCCCAGCGGTACTTCCTCTTCTGATGAGGAGGATCTGATGGGGAGGTTCCGATGAGCAGGGCAGCACTGCTCGTCCTGGCCGACGGCCGCTTTCCCGCCGGAGGGCACGCGCACTCCGGCGGGGCCGAGGCCGCCGTCAAGGCGGGGCGTGTCACCGGGGCCGCGAGCCTGGAGGAGTTCTGCCGGGGGCGGCTGCACACGACGGGGCTGGTGTCGGCCTCGCTGGCCGCAGCCGCGGCGCTCGGCGTCGATCCGGTGGCGCTCGACGGTGCGGCGGACGCGCGGACGCCGTCGCCGGCGTTGCGCGTCGCCGCGCGCAAGCTGGGGCGGCAGCTGATGCGGGCTGCTCGGGCGACCTGGCCGTCGGCCGAACTCGAAGCGCTGGCAGGGGAGTTCCCCAAAGGGGCGCATCAGCCGGTGGTGCTGGGGCTCACGGCGCGGGCGGCGGGGCTCGGGCCGAAGGACGCGGCGTACTGCTCCGTGTACGAGAGCGTCAGCGGGCCCGCGACGGCGGTTGTGCGGTTGCTGAGCCTTGATCCGTTCGATGCGACGGGGGTGTTGGCGCGGCTGGCGCCGGAGCTGGATCGCGTCGCGGACCGGGCGGTGGAGGTGGCTCGGGGGGTGGAGAGCGGGGACGGGGTCGATGCGCTGCCCGCGGCCTCCGCGCCGATGCTGGAGGTGGGGGCGGAGTGGCATGCGGGGTGGGCGATGCGGTTGTTCGCGTCGTAGGGGTTCTTCGCCCCCGCCGCCCCTACCCGTCCCATCCCTCCCCCAGAGGGGGGACCCCCACTGGGGGCTGCCGCCTCCGGACCCCCGCATCGGCCCCGAAGGGGCCTCGTCCTCAAACACCGGACGGGCTGAAATGCCCATCAAATGCCGGAAGTCAGAACTTGGAGCCGTACCTCATGCACCTCGACCACTCCCACCCCCAGGCCGGCGCAGCCGTGAGCGCGGACGCGCACCGTCCCGACGGCACTCGTCGTGCCCTGCGAATCGGCCTCGGCGGGCCCGTCGGGTCCGGCAAGACCGCCACGGTCGCCGCCCTCTGCCGTGCCCTGCGCGAAGAGCTGTCCCTCGCGGTCGTCACGAACGACATCTACACCCGCGAGGACGCCGAGTTCCTGCTGCGGGAGGCCGTGCTGCCCCCCGAACGCATCACCGCCGTCGAGACGGGCGCCTGCCCGCACACCGCGATCCGCGACGACATCTCCGCCAACCTCGAAGCCGTCGAGGACCTGGAGGACGAGGTCGGGCCGCTCGACATCGTGCTCGTCGAGTCCGGCGGCGACAACCTCACCGCCACTTTCTCCAAGGGCCTCGTCGACGCGCAGATCTTCGTCATCGACGTCGCAGGCGGGGACGACATTCCGCGCAAGGGCGGACCCGGCGTCACCACCGCCGACCTGCTCGTCGTCAACAAGACCGACCTCGCACCGTACGTCGGTTCCGACCTCGGCCGGATGGCCGCCGACGCGAAGACGGCACGCGGGGAGAGGCCTGTCGTCTTCCAGTCGCTGCGCAGCGAGGCAGGCGTCACAGAGGTCGCCCTCTGGGTGCGGGCGCAGCTCGCGGCGTGGACGGCATGACCACCGGCGTACGGGCCACCGCGCGGATCGTCGCCCGGGCGGACGGCCGGGGCGGTACCGCCCTGCCGGTGCTCGACGGCGACGGCCCGCTGGCACTGCGTCGTATCCGCGCGCACGGCGACGAGGCCCGCGTCATGCTGGTCGGCGCCATGAGCGGCCCCCTCGGCGGCGACCACTTCACCGTCGAGGCGGAGGTGGCTCAGGGCGCCCGACTGCACCTGGCGTCCGCCGCGGCCACCATCGCGCTGCCGGGCCAGGCAAAGGGCGAGGCCCGTTACGACGTACGGATCCGTGTCGCCGACGGCGGTGAACTCCGTTGGCTGCCCGAGCAGTTGATCTGCGCCCAGGGGAGTGAGCTGTACGTCGGCACGCGCGTCGATCTCGCGCCGGGTGCCCGGCTCGTGTTCCGCGAGGAGCAGGTGCTCGGGCGTTTCGGCGAGGAATCCGGACGGCTCGGCAGTCGGCTCACGGTAAGGGTCGGCGGGCGTGTCGTCCTCGACCAGGAGCTGGCCTGCGGTCCCGGAGCGTCGGGCGGCTGGGACGGGCCCGCCGTGCTGGCAGGGCATCGTGCCGTCGGCCAACTCGTGGTCGTGCGGCCGGAGTTCGTGGACGCGCCGGTCGAGGCTCGACTGCTGGGGGAGGGTGCCGCGCTCGTTCCGCTCGCCGGGCCCGCGGCGCTGGTGACCGCGGTCGCTCCGGACGCGCTGCTGCTGCGCCGGGTACTGGACGAGGCGCTCGCGCTCCTGGAGCCCGCCCGCCACAGCTGATCGCCGGGCCCCCCGGCCTGTTCGCCGATCAGGCAAATCCCCACACCACAGCGGATATCCGCTGAGCGGCACTCCCCTCACCGTTTATCGGATTGGTAAAGAAGCCTGCACACCCCCTGTTCACAGGTCCTGCACAGCGGCAAGGATCCCCCTTACCGACCAAGAACAACTACCTACGGGGGAGGCCCACTTGAGAGGCACCACACCGACGAGACGAGCCGCAGCGCTCGGTTCCGCCGGAGCACTCGTCACGGCGACCCTGATAGCCGGCGCCGTCGCGGCGCCCTCGGCCAGCGCGGACGCCCGCCACGGCAAGGACCGTGAGACGCGCGGCGCGACGATTGCCGCCGAACGAGCCGCGAAGGCCGGAATCGACTGGCAGGACTGCCCGGCCGACTGGGGCCTGGAGAAGCCGATCCAGTGCGGCTATGTCACGGTGCCGCTCGACTACGCGAAGCCGTACGGCAAGCAGATCAAGCTCGCCGTCGACCGTATCGGCAACACGGGGACGAAGGACGAGCGCCAGGGCGCGCTCGTCTACAACCCGGGTGGACCGGGTGCCTCCGGACTGCGTTTCCCGCGCCGGGTCACGACCAAGAACCCGCTGTGGACGAACGTGTCGAAGGCGTACGACTTCGTGGGCTTCGACCCGCGCGGAGTCGGCCACTCGGCGCCCATATCCTGCGTCGACCCGCAGGAGTTCGTGAAGGCGCCCAAGCCGGACCCGGTGCCGGACAGCGAGGCGGACAAGCGTGCCCAGCGCAAGTCGGCCCGTGAGTACGCCGAGGGCTGCTACGAGCGCAGCGGCGAGATGCTCCCGTACATGACCACGCCGAACACCGTGCGCGACCTGGACGTCATCCGTGCCGCGCTGGGGGAGAAGAAGCTCAACTTCCTCGGTGTCTCGTACGGGACGTACATCGCGGCGGTCTACGGCACGCTCTACCCGGGGCACGTCCGCCGTATGATCGCGGACAGCGTCGTCAATCCGTCGCGCGAGAAGATCTGGTACGAGGCCAACCTCGATCAGGACGTCGCGTTCGAGACGCGCTGGAACGACTGGCAGGACTGGGTCGCCAAGAACGACGCCGTCTTCCACCTCGGTACCACCCGGGCCCAAGTGCAGGCGAAGTGGCTGGAGTTGCGGGCCACCGCGAAGAAGAACCCGATCGGCGGGGTCGTGGGACCGGCCGAACTGATCGGATTCTTCCAGGGCGCCCCGTACTACGACTCGTCGTGGATTCCGGTCGCCACCGTGTTCAGCAAGTACTTCGCCGGTGACACCCAGGCGCTCGTCGACGCGGCGGCCCCCGACCTCACCGACACCGCGGGCAACGCGGCCTCCGAGAACGGCAACGCCGTCTACACGGCCGTCGAGTGCACCGACGCCAGGTGGCCCACCAGCTGGAAGAAGTGGGACCGCGACAACACCCGGCTGCACAAGAACTACCCGTTCCTGACCTGGGCCAACGCCTGGATGAACCTGCCGTGCGCGACCTGGCCGGTCAAGCAGCAGACCCCGGTGAACGTGAAGTCCGGCAAGGGCCTGCCGCCGGTGCTGATCGTGCAGTCCGAGCGGGACGCGGCCACTCCGTACGAGGGCGGTGTCGAACTGCACAAGCGCTTCAAGGGCTCCCGTCTGATCACCGAGAAGGACGCGGGCTCCCACGGCGTGACCGGGCTCGTCAACCCGTGCATCAACGAGCGGGTGGACACCTACCTGCTCACCGGCAAGGTGGACGCTGCGGACGTGACCTGCACCCCGCACGCCACACCGAAGCCGTAGTCGTAGCCGTAACGGTCAGTTGAACGGGGTGAGGGGCGGCCGGGAATCCGGCCGCCCCTTTCCCGTCACACGAGCCAGGCGTCCTCCGCCGCGTAGTCGAAGAGGTCGCCGTACGTCTCGTACATCTTGGGATACGCCTCCCGCCAGTCCCGCCCGGCCAGCCGGGCCTCGATCCAGGCGACGGTCTCCGGCAGGCGCTCCGCGTAGGTGACGACTGGCCGGTAGCCCAACTCCCGTTCGGCGGCGGACATGTCGCACACCACGGGCACCGGGGTCGACCACGGGGTGTCGCCCACGGTGGGCGCCGGGGGCGGACCGTCCACCAGGACGTTCTCCGCCTCGACCCCCATCACGGCGTCGATCGCCCCGGCGATCTCCGCCACCGTGGGCGCCTCGGGATCGACGGCGTTCAGAACCCGGGAACCAGGACGTGCGGCGGCCAGCCGGATCAGCTCGGCGATGTTGTGGACACTCGCCGGATGCAAACGGCTCGTGCCACCGTGGGCGAGGACCCGCCGACGCCGTCCGTCCAGGTTGCGCTTGACGAAGTACAGCTCGCGCGGGGTACGGCAGTACGGTCCGTGGATCGCGCCCGCCCGCAGCAGAGTGGCCGGCAACTGGTCGCCGACGGCGAGGAGCTCGCGTTCGAGGCCCGCCTTCCGGGTGCCGTACGAGTTCTCGCCCGGCCGGACCGTGCGCTGCTCCTCGGGGATCGGCACCGGGTACTCGGGAAAGCCGCCGGGCTCCGCCTGGGTGTCGAAGCTCCGGCCCTTGTCGTCCTCGTACACGGACACGCTGGAGATCACCACCGCCGACCCGACCCGCCCGGCGAGACCGGCCAGCTGTCGTGCGTGCTCGGGCCCGTAGGCCACCATGTCCACGAGGACGTCGCATCCGTCGCCCACGGCAGCCGCGAGCGCCACGTCGTCGGTTCGGTCCGCGACCGCGACCCGCACCTCGTCCGGCCAGTTCCCGTCCCGGCCGCCGCCCCGCGAGACGGCGGTCACCTCCCACCCGTCCCGGGCGAGCGCCCCCACGGCCACCCGTCCGATCTGCCCGGTCGCCCCGATCACCACAGCTCGTCTCATGCGACGACGGTATCCGCCGCAGGCAGCGGAACCGATGCGGATTAGCTGTCAGCAGATCGCCCACGCCGGCGGCCGGGGGACACAGTCAACTGAGCGGCATACGCGGGAACTTGCGCTCCCGCTGCTCTTTCTCCGCCTTCTTCTCGGCGGCCTTCCGATCGGCCTCCTCCTTCTTGGCGACGGCCGCGTACTGGTCGACGTACTCCTGCCCGGAGAGGTTGAGGATGGCGTACATGATCTCGTCGGTGATGGCCCGCAGCACCGCCTTCTCGTCCTCCATCCCGTGGTAGCGGGAGAAGTCGAGGGGCTTGCCGAAGCGGATCCCCACGGGATGGATGTTCGGGATGACCTTGCCCGGCGGCTGCGCCTCGAAGGTGCCGATCATCGCGCAGGGGATGACGGGCACCTGGGCCCTGAGCGCCATGACGGCGACCCCGACCTTGCCCTTGTACAGTCGCCCGTCGTGCGACCGGGTGCCCTCCGGATAGATACCGAGCAGCTCGTCCTTGCTCAGCACCCCGAGCCCTTCGCGGATCGCGGCCTGCCCCGCCTCCTTGCCGGACCGGTCCACCGGAATCTGCCCGGCGCTGCGGAAGAAGTACGCGGTCAGCCGCCCCTTGACGCCGGGGCCCGTGAAGTACTCGGCCTTCGCGAGGAAGGTGATGCGCCGCTTGAGGATCGCGGGCATCAGGAAGTGGTCCGAGAACGAGAGGTGATTGCCGGCGACGATGGCAGCGCCTGAGGACGGTACGTGTTCGAGACCTTCGATCCGGGGCCGGAAGACAAGTCTCAGCAGCGGCCCGAGCAGCACGTATTTGAGTACGTAATAGAACAAGGGCGTCGCTCCTCACTGGGGAGGTCAGTCTATGTGTCGGGGCGGTCTCCTGTAACGGGGTGATCAGCCTCAGGTGCAGTCCGGCAGGACTTCGTTGAGACGCTTGAATCCCACCTCCCACATACGGTCCAGCTCGGCGAAGTCACTCTCCGTGAGAGTGGCTTCGGTGCTCGGGAGAAGGGGCAGTTTGCTGAGGATGACCTTGGTGACGATGTTGGTGGAGTCCCAGGTCCTGACGAAACCCGCGCCGAAGTACTCCGAGAGCTCGCCGTCGAACTGCGGATAGACCTCGACGAAGACGTTCGCCTCGTCGCCCGCCTTGCGGCTGACGACGGTCAGCCGCTCATGCCGTACGAAGGCTTCCACCAGGTATTTGTGAGTCAGCCCGCTGTCGGCCTGGACGTCGATCTCCACGGCCAGGGATCCGATGTGGGCACTGAGGTGGAAGGGGTACTGCTCGTACCGCCAGACGTTCTTCCCGCGCAGGGTCGTCACGAAGTAGTGGTGCCACGGGTACCTCGCGGCGGCCAGGCGGGCGTTGTCCGACCGCAGGGTGCTGGTGAGGGAGTCCTCCAGCACGTCCCGCATGTGCTGGAGGGTCTCTCGGTCGGAGGCCCGGGCGACCATGATGCTGATGACCGCACCGACGATTCCGCCGCCGAGGGCGGTGAGAACACCGGAGATCTCCTGGTTGGCCAGCGAGATCCTGCCGTCCTCCTCGGAGGCCGCGGCGAAGGCGACACCGAATCCGGTGGTGACGACGCCCAGTGCCAGAATCAGCCAGGCTCGGGCCTCGGAGGCCGCGCCGGATGCGCCGTCTCTCGTGCTGCTTCTTCGGGCCATTCCGCTGTCTCCCCCGCGTTCCCGGTGGCATGTGGAATATCAGTCCATGGTGTAGCTCATCGAAAAACGATGGTTTCCTGGACCGTAGTAGTCGGTGAGGAGTTCGCCGTCCTGGAATCCGTAACTCTTGTAGAGCGCACGAGCCACATGGTTTTTCTCTCGCACCACGAGCTCCATACGTCGGGCTCCTGCTTCCCTGACTTGCTCTACCGCGGCGTTCAGGAGGGATCGGCCGCAGCCCTGACCCTGGAATTCCGGCAGTACGGCGAGTGCCAGAAGGCACGCGTAGTTCTCCCGGGCGACGAGTACGGGCAGCGCGTACCCGCACAGAACTCCGTCGCGTTCGAGCAGGAGGAAGTCACGGCGATGGGCGTCGAACAATTGCCGGAGAACGAGATGGGTGTAGCCGTCGGTCTCGCCGAAAGCCTCGTGGTCGAGCCGATACAGGTCGGCAAGATCCTTTTCTCGGGGGGAGCGGAACTGATCTTGCCCGCTGGTTGACATACCTGAGGGCAAAGGCTTGGTCCTTCTCGCGAGAGTCTGTGCAGATCCTACGTAAAGTAGCACCGGGGTGCGGGAGTTGGTAGTACCCTCAGCCTTCCAGGCTCGGCTGGCTCCGGGGAGACGCATGGCAGGGAACTCCGCGTACGACTGGGATGCATTTGACTCGGAGGCTTATCTCAAGCGCAATTATGCGCGCCTGCACAATGAGGACCATAAAATCCTGAAGATCGTACGTGATTTTCTTTGCAGTCAGTCTTTCGATGTGGGTGCGCGTGGTGTCGATGTGGGGTCTGGAAGCAATCTCTATCCGGCCCTTGCGATGCTTCCATTCTGCGCCGAGATAAGCCTTTTGGAGTTTTCCGAAGCGAACAGGAGATGGCTCTCCGGGCGGCTGGACAAGGGGTATTTGGGTAATTGGGAAATATTCTGGCGGGTGCTGGCCGAGAATGAGGTGTATCGCGCCGTTCAGGGGCCTGGCGAAGAACTGCGGGCGCGCGCGACCGTGCGGGAGTGGGACATCCTCAGGTCCACCCCCGACAAGCGGTGGGATCTCGGCACCATGTTCTTCGTGGCGGAGTCGATCACCACGGACCGGGCGGAGTTCACCACCGCCCTGAAACAGTTCATCGCCCTGCTGAAGCCGGGAGCACCCTTCGTCATCACCTTCATGGAGAATTCCAGCACGGGGAACTTCAGCGGATACGAGGTCGGCAATCGGACCTTTCCCGCCCTCGGCATCATCGAGTCCGATGTCGAGGAGTGTCTGTCGGACCTGAGCAATGGCCGGGAGTTCCACCACATCGACCCTGCCGCCGACGATCCGATCAGGGACGGCTACGTCGGCATGATCCTCGTGCACGGGCACGCCAAGTAGTTGGACCGCCGACCATGATGATCCAGCCTCGCCGCGCCCTGCTCGCCGTCTGGGACGCGATCCTGAACTGCTCCACCACCGCACCGGGGGACTGGACCAACCCCGGACGCGACGGCGCCAACTCGATCAGCGACGCCGAACAGCTCGTGTGTCTCCTCTACCCCGCGCTGAAGGTCCCCGACCTGGGATTCTCGGTACCCGACGACACCGGATCGGATGTTCTGCGGGCCCTGTCCCCGCTGGGCGACTGGGCGGGCATCCCGAGAACCGTGACCGCTGTGATCGAGGGTTACCTGGACACCTACTCCGACAGCGAGGGCCGGCCGGTGTTCCCGCCGGGCAGCTATCTGCGGCCCCTGCGCCCGGACACCGAACCGGCCGACGAGCAGAGCCGGTTGGAGACGGTCGAGGCGTACTCGATGTCGGTGACGCTCTCCCTGTCGGCGCTGGCCTTCGTGAAGAGCTTCGCGAAACACGTCCAGGGCGCGGAGCTGACCGAGGCTCTGCGGCGCACCGAGCGAGCCCTGAACATCCGGCTGACCCACGCCATGCGGGGACTGCTGAACAGCTTCACGGTGGACGTCTTCCCCCAGGACTCCCCGAAGGGCGCCGCACTGCTGCGGGCCGTCGACCAGCGGAGCCAGCCCCGGAGGACGCTTCTCGACGGGCTCAGAAACGAACTGCAGCCGATCCGGGCAGGGTTGCTGGGCCTGGCGCTTCCCGAGGCCGTCGCCGCGCGCCTCGGTGACGAGTCCCTGCTGTTCCAGTGCGGCTGGGCGTGGGGACCGATGGGGACGGAGGACGACACCCGCCCCCTCCAGATGACCGCCGATCCCGTCCCGTCCCTCTACTTCACGGTGGCGGCGATGGACGGCATCGTCGACTTCTTCGCCAGTCAGACCGCGCGCATGGGACTCCTCGGCCCGCAGCAGCAGACGTTGGCCCACGATCTTCGCCTGCGCTGGGAACTGACCCAGAGCTACTGGACCGCGCTCGCGCGTTTCGGCGGCGGACGCTGGCCGCTCAAGGACATGCGGTGGCGGGTGGGGGACCACGAGGAGGACCAGGAGTCCGACTACGTGACGCTCCAGGTCGCCTCCGTCGTGGTGCACAACCTGATGCGCCACCGCGGTGTCGACGATGTGACACCGGTCGACGACCTGCGCCCGCTGGTCGACGTACTGGAGGAACTGGCGGACCGCGGCGGTATCACGAGACGCCCGTCCGAACGGGCGCGGACCGTACAACTCCACGACCCCGGGGAACTGTTGCCACTGCCCGGAGCGGACCGGCACGGCGGACCCCCGGTCGGCTGGCGCACGGCGGACTACACACCCATGCTGCTCAAACGCATGCTTCAGGTGGCCGGTCTCACCCAGGATCTGAGCCAGCGCGACCGGATGCTGTCGGCGGCGGACGCGCTCTTCGACCACCTCTGGCGACGACGCCTCACCCAGGGCCGTGCGGCGGGTCTGTGGGACGCGCCGGGCTCCGTGTTCGGTACACAGGGCCCGAGCCCTGACGCACCCTCCTGGTACCTGACCGAGCGGGTGGTCGAGGTGCTGGTCGTCGCCGCGTCAACGGTGAGCGCGCGGCCCGCCCGCAGCCCGCTGCTCCTGGACCTGGCCGGAGAGCTGCTGCGCGAGGCGGAACACCTCTTCGCCCAGGAGATGATGAGCCCACCGCTGAGCGATTCCTCGGCCGAGGTCCTGCTCGTCCGGATCGAAGCGGACCTGCGGGAGGTCCGTGACCTCGTCGAACTGCGTCCCGGCACCGCCGTCGCGCTGGCCCAGGAAGCGCTGCGTGACCTCCACGCACTGGTGCGAGCCCGGACCCGGGCAACGAGGGGCGGCTGAAACGCTGTGATCGTCTTCGCGACCTCGGACAAGGGCGGCACCGGACGGTCCGTCACCTGCGCCAACATCGCCTACCGGCGTGCGCTCGACGGTGACGACGTCGCCTACGTCGACTTCGACTTCGGGTCCCCGACGGCTGCCGCGGTCTTCGAACTGACCGAAGCGGTACGGGGAGTGGAGGGCAACGGAGTGCACTCCTGTCTCCAAGGACACGCCGGGGAGCCTGACCGGCTGGACGTGTGGTCGCTCTCCGAGCGCAAGGAGGTGCGTGCTTCCCTCGCGCGCGCGGGCCGCCTCTGCCTGGTGCCGGGCGACCGAGGCGGCGGCGAATTCCCCGTCGACGACGACGTGACGCGGCGCTGCGTGGATCTGTTCCTCGCGCTGGAGGCGGAGTTCGACGTGACCATCGTGGACCTCAGCGCCGGACGCTCCTACGCCATCGACATCGCCCTGCGGGCCACCGCGGCGCCCGAGCTGAGCGACCGCGTGTCACGGTGGCTCGTCTTCCATCGCTGGACCCACCAGCACATCACGGCCACGGAGGGTCTGGTGCACGGCGACCGCGGAATCCTGCGGACGGGTGCCGAGCGGGGCCACGACGAGAGAGCACTCGCCGCGAGGATCAGATACGTACGGGCCGCCGTGCCCGACCTCCACTCCCCGAACGTCGAGTCGCTGCGGCCCGAACAGGTCAGATGGCTCCAGATCCGTGACGCCGACCTCACCCGCAAGTCCGCGCGGGCGAAGCTGGGCAGGACGGTCACGCTCGGGACCGTGCCGCTCGACCCCGTACTCCAGTGGAACGAGCAACTGATCACCGACGACGACGTGCGCCGGGCCGGGGTCGCCAACGCCGGGACGGCCGACGCGTTCACGGACCTCGCGCGGGCGCTGACCGACGACGACAGGTGGACCACCCTGTGACCGGCGTCGGCGCGGAGGGCCCGGGGGAGTCCGGCTGGAGCTATCGCGAGGACTCCGCCGAACCGCCCACCGAGCAGGTGCCCTACTCCCACCTGTCCATCGAGCTCGGGCACCTGTACATGGAGGACTTCGCGGCCGGACCGGAGCGGCTGCGCGCCCACTTCGCGGAGGTGGCGCCCTGGGCCGACGCCGCCCGCGTCCGGGCCGGCAGAAAACGCCGGGTCAGCACCTGCTTCCTGGTCGACGACTACTTCACCCGGTTCTCCTCGCCCGCGCAGGTGATCCCCATGGTGACCGAGGCCGCCGCGGAGGCCGGTCTGCGCATCGACTACCTGGCCCGCGAGTCGGCGTGCGCCACCGCCGACGGCGTCGAGATCGCCGACCTGCTGCTCGCCCGCCTGGTCGCGGAACCGCCCGTGGGCAGCAACGGCCGGCGTCCGCCGGTGGAGGAGTCCGGCTGGCTCAGCAACGGTGTACGGTCACCGGTCACCGGTCAGGCCCAGGCGATGTCCCCCGGCTCCGGCTGGCAGCCGCCCCGGCAGCTCGGAGCCCGACGGCACTCCGTCTTCATGGACGTGGAGCTGTGGTCGGAGGAACCCGGCGGGCGCCTGTGGTCGTGCCCGTTCCTCGCCGCCGTATGGCAGTTGCTCCGGCTCGGGCTGCTCCGGGACCAGGGCGCGGCGGTGGTGCGCGCGCACGACTGGCGGGAACAGACGTTCCCCGACGACTGGGCGGCCCTGCCGCCGCTGGTGCGACTCTCCCCGAAGGCGGCGCCGTTCGCCGCGTACCGCACCTTCTCGGTCCTCGCGAGCCGCTTCCTCCCCGTCGAGCACGCCGTACGCGTGATCCTGGAACACACGGCCCCCGACCCCGACGCCCTACGCCAACTCACCGAGCGCGCGGGAGAGTTGACGCAGGGCATGCCGTCCGGCCCGACCGAGCGGATCGAGTACGTGTTCACCGCTTCGCACCTCCAGGGCGGTGACGTATGACTGCGCGGTCCGAGACCGGCGGCTCCCCGTTGGTCGTACTCGGCGAGATCCGCACCGGGCTGCTCATGAACCGGTCGCCCCTGCCCGCCCCCGCCGACGCGCGCCTGCTGGAACTCGTGCCGGGCGAGAGGGTCCGGGTGCACGAGCGACCGGTCCGCCGGGTGGTGTCCGCCGATCTCCCGTACGGCGTGGACTGTCCGCTGTTCACGGAGACGGGCCGACGGGTGCGTGGCATAGGCACCCTGCTCACCCGGGCCTGTGTGGTGGGCGGCCGGATCGTCCAGGGTTCGACGCGTGCCGTGGTCGTCGCAGGCGCGGACCGCCGACTGCCCTGGGCGCACTATCTGACGAGACCGGGCGTGGTCGAGACCGGCGGGCGCGGCGCTCCGGAGAACCTCCGGAGCCGGTTCCTGGCCGGTCGCGACGACGACGGACTGGACCCCGGAGCCGTGAGCGCGTCGCTGGTCGGCCGGGTCCAGCGGTCACCGCTGCTCGACCACCGAGCGGCGTTCCCGGCCCGGCGTACGAGGCTGCGCTGGGCCGCCGCCGTGGGCGGCGAGGGCTTCCACGGTGCCTTCGCGCTGGCCGACGACGAGACACGCACGCTGCGCCTCACTCTCGGACCGACGGCCGCAGCGACACCGGAGCGGCTGGCGACCCTGTGCGAGGACCTGGCCCTGCACGACTGGCTGCTCACCACGGTCGCCCTCGTCGTCGAGCGGGCCTGCGTCGACGGCGACAGCGCCGGCCTGCGCGCACTGCGCCCGGTCGTCGACGGCCTGGTCCATCTGTGGATGCCGGGCGCGGGCGTCGCCCCGGGCCTCCTGAAGGTGTGGGAGCACCTGGAGGAACGCCCGGGACTCACCCGCCAGTGGAACGCGTGCGTACACCGGCTGCGCGATCACATGGCGCTGCGCGCACTGGAGTTGATGACGGCACGGCGGGAGGACGCCCCACCCGGGTGAGGGGCGGGCGGAGCCGCGCCGTGCCGGTCCGCGTCAGGCTCCCCGCGTCAGCACCCGCTCCAACGTGCCCAGGGCCGTTGCCAGTTCCTCCCCGGTGACCGTCAAGGGCGGCGCCAGCCGGATCGTCGACCCGTGGGTGTCCTTGACCAGGATCCCCTCCCGCATCAGCCGCTCGCTGATCTCCCGTCCGGTCCCGATGGCCGGGTCGACGTCGACCCCCGCCCACAGTCCCCGAGACCGGAACCCGACGACGCCCTTGCCGACCAGCCCGGTCAGACCGTCGCGCAGGACGACGCCCAACTCATCGGCCCTGCGCTGGAATTCGCCGGTCTCCAGCAGTTCGACCACGGCCTGGCCGACCGCCGCCGCCAGGGGGTTGCCGCCGAACGTCGAGCCGTGCTCGCCCGGTCGCAGCACCCCGAGGACGTCCCGGCGCGCGACCACCGCCGACACCGGCACGATGCCGCCGCCCAGGGCCTTGCCGAGGAGCAGCATGTCCGGGACGACGTTCTCGTGGTCCACCGCCAGCGTGCGGCCGGTGCGGCCCAGACCCGACTGGATCTCGTCGGCGACGAACAGACAGCCCTTGCGGCGCGTCAGTTCGCGTACGCCGGTCAGATAGCCGTCGTCCGGGATGAGGACGCCCGCCTCGCCCTGGATGGGCTCCAGGAGGACCGCCGCCGTCGTCTCGTCGATCGCCTCCTCCAGGGCCGCCAGGTCGTTGTAGGGCACGATCCGGAAGCCCGGCGTGAACGGACCGAAGCCCGCCCTGGCCGTCTCGTCGGTCGAGAAGCTGACGATCGTCGTCGTACGGCCGTGGAAGTTGTCGGCCGCCACCACGATCGTCGCCCGGTCGGCGGGGACGCCCTTCACGTCGTACGCCCATTTGCGGGCCACCTTGATGGCGCTCTCGACCGCCTCCGCGCCGGTGTTCATCGGCAGGACCATCTCCATGCCCGTCAACTCGGCCAGAGAGGTGGCGAATTGGGCGAGACGGTCGTTGTGGAAGGCCCGGGAGGTCAGGGTGAGCCGGTCCAGCTGGCGGTGTGCCGCCTCGATCAGCGCCGGGTGGCGGTGGCCGAAGTTGAGGGCCGAGTAGCCGGCCAGCATGTCCAGATAACGGCGGCCCTCGACGTCCTCGACCCAGGCGCCCTCGGCGCGGGCCACGACGACGGGCAGCGGGTGGTAGTTGTGCGCGAGGACCGGTTCCTCGGCGCGGATCAGCTCCGCGGAGGTCTGCGTGCTGGTGCTCGAGCCTGTGCTCGCGAGTGCGGTCATGAGCGGATCTCCTGAGTGCAGCACTTGATGCCGCCGCCTGCCTTGCGGAACTCCGACAGGTCGACGGGGACGGGAAGGTAGCCGTGGCGCGTCAGTTCGGCGGCGAGGGCCGTGGCGCCCGGGTCGATGAAGACGTGGTGGCCGTCCGAGACCGAGTTCAGACCGAACGTCATCGCGTCCTCGCGGGTCGCGACGACCGCGTCCGGGTACAGCCGCGCCAGCACCTCACGGCTGCCCGGTGAGAACGCGCCCGGGTAGTACGCGATGTTTCCCTCGTGGCTGTCGTCGCTCTCGTCGAGGACGAACAGCGCCGTGTCCAGGTGATAGAAGTACGGGTCCGTCAGCTTGAGGCCGATCACCGGGACACCGAAGTACTCCTGCACCTCGTGATGGGCCTCACGGGTCGTACGGAAGCCCGTGCCCGCCAGGATCCAGCGGCCGGCCGGGACCAGGTCGCCCTCGCCCTCGCACACCGACTCGGGGCGGTACACGTCGAAGCCCGCCGACTTGAACCACGTCTCGTACGCGGTCGACTCGGGGCGGCGCTCGGGGGCGTGGAAGGAGGAGCCGAAGACTCGGCCGTCGACGACGACCGCCGAGTTCGCGGCGAACACCATGTCGGGCAGGCCGGCGACCGGCTCCACGGTGTCCACGGTGTGGCCATGGGCGCGGTAGGCGCTGATCAGTGAGCGCCACTGCTCCTGGGCCAGATCCACGTCCACCCTGGTGTCGGGGTTCATCCAGGGGTTGATCGCGTACTGCACGGCGAAATGTCTGGGTTCACAGACGAGAAAGCGCCGGGGGCGCGGCACACGGCTGTCGGGCACAGAGGGGTTCCTCCGCTTCCTGCAATGTTCCAGTGGGATGTGACCACGGTAGGAACTGAGCCCTACGCTCGCCAAGCGACAACGATTGCGTGTCCGCGCAGGAATCCTGCGTCTTTGGCCACCTCAACGCAGGTCTGATGCGTTGTCCGAAGCGGTGTTCGGAGCGGGATGGGTGGCGCCCGCCTCCGGGCTTTCCGGGAGGAGGTGGGACAGCACCATGTAGCTGATCGTCTTCCGGATGAACGGCTCCCTGCGGATGCGTTCCAGCACGTTCTCGAAGTGCCCCACATCCGTTGCCCGCACATGCAGCAGCGCGTCCGCGCCCCCCGTCACCGTCATCGCCGCCGTGATCTCCGGATGGTTGCGTACGACCTCGGCCAGCCGCCGCGGCGGCGCCGCGCCCTCGCAGTACACCTCGACGTACGCCTCCGTGCTCCAGCCGAGCGCCGACGGCTCCACCGTCGCGGTGAACCCGGTGATCACACCCGTCTCGCGCAGCCGGTCCACCCGCCGCTTCACCGCCGTGGCCGACAGCCCGACCGCGGCGCCGATCTCGGCGAAGCTCGTACGGGCGTTCGCCATCAAGGTGGTGATGATCTTCCGGTCCACTCCGTCGAAAGGTGCCGGCCTGCTGTTCATCCGGGCACTGTATCCAGCGACGCCGGGCACCGCGCCCAGCTGCGGCCTGCACGCCGGACGCATGTGCACACGTACGAATTCCACCTACACTCCACCTTCATGCTGCGCGCCCTCGCCGTCGACGACGAACGCCCCTCCCTGGAGGAGCTGCTGTATCTGCTGCACGCGGATCCACGGATCAGCAGCGCCGAGGGAGCCGGTGACGCCACCGAGGCACTGCGCCGCATCAACCGGGCCCTGCAGTCGGGTCCCGGAGGCCCCGAGGCGATCGATGTCGTCTTCCTGGACATCCACATGCCCGGCCTCGACGGTCTCGACCTGGCCCGGCTCCTCACCGGGTTCGCCAAACCGCCGCTCGTCGTGTTCGTCACCGCCCACGAGGACTTCGCCGTCCAGGCCTTCGACCTCAAGGCCGTCGACTACGTCCTGAAACCGGTACGCAAGGAACGTCTCGCCGAGGCGATCCGCAGAGCCGCCGAACTGCGGACCAGCGCCCCGCCCGTTCCCGCGCCCATACCCGTGCACGAACCCGACCCCGACCACATACCCGTCGAACTCGGCGGTGTGACCCGCTTCGTCGCCGTCGACGACATCACCCACGTCGAGGCCCAGGGCGACTACGCCCGTCTGCACACCGACCGGGGCAGTCACCTCGTACGCATCCCGCTCTCCACCCTGGAGGAGCGCTGGCGCGCCCGCGGGTTCGTCCGTATCCACCGCCGCCATCTCGTCGCCCTGCACCACATCGGCGAACTCCGCCTCGACGCGGGCACCGTCAGCGTCCTGGTCGGCGCCGAGGAACTCCAGGTCAGCCGACGGCACGCCCGCGAGCTGCGCGACCTGCTCATGCGTCGGCCCGCGAGCTGAAGGGCGGAGCCCCACCCATGCCCCAGGACCCCTCCGAACGCCGGGTCGTCGTCACCGGACCGCCCCGGCGCGTCCGCCGGACCTCGGGCTACTACCGGCCGCGCACCGAGATCGACGAACAGACCACCCTCGGCCACACCTACGTCCGCTCCCTGATGCGCTCCCAACTCCGCGCCGCCTTCACCGTGTTCGCGGTCCTCGCCCTGCTCATCGCCCCGCTGCCGCTGCTCTTCGCGGCGATGCCCGACGCCCACCACATGGAGTGGCTGATCCTCGGCTTCGGCCTCTACGCGCCCCTGGTGCTGCTCGCCCGCTGGTACGTGCGGCGCGCCGAACGCAACGAGCGGGACTTCGTCCGGCTGGTCGAGGACCAGGACCGCTGATGAACAGGAACCGGTCCCGGTGAACGAGAACTACGCCGTCCCCGCCGTCGCCCTCGTCGTCGTGGCGACGGTCTTCGTCGGCGCGTTCGGCCTGCGCATCTCCCGCACCACCTCCGACTTCTACGTCGCCTCCCGCACCGTCGGCCCTCGCCTCAACGCCGCCGCGATCAGCGGCGAGTACCTCTCCGCCGCCTCCTTCCTCGGCATCGCGGGCCTCGTCCTCGTCCAGGGCCCCGACATGCTCTGGTACCCCGTCGGCTACACCGCCGGCTACCTCCTGCTGCTCCTCTTCGTCGCCGCTCCGCTGCGCCGCTCAGGCGCCTACACGCTCCCCGACTTCGCGGAGGCGCGCCTCGCCTCCCAGGCCGTACGACGGCTCGCCGGGGCCTTTGTCGTCGGCGTAGGCTGGCTCTATCTGCTGCCCCAACTCCAGGGCGCCGGGCTGACGTTGGCGGTACTGACCGACGCGCCGGACTGGGCCGGCGGGGTCATCGTCGCGGTCGTCGTGGTCGCCACCGTCGCCGCCGGCGGCATGCGCAGCATCACCTTCGTCCAGGCCTTCCAGTACTGGCTGAAGCTCACCGCACTGCTCGTCCCCGCCCTCTTCCTCGTCCTCGCCTGGCAGGTCGACGGCGCCCCGCGCCACGCCTTCGACGAACCCGCCACCTTCCGCGAACAGCGCGTCGTCCGCGTCGAGGACGGCCTCGACCTGAAGCTGAAGGCACCGCTCACCGTCACCGTGACCGGCACGGTCGACGGCCGCCCGCACCAGGACCAGGTCCTCCACCTCCCCGCGGGCACCCATCACATCGACCGCGGCACCCGCCTCACCTTCGCCAGGGGCGCCGCCGTCCCCCAGGCCGAGCGCGGCACCAACGGCGGCATGTCGACCTCCCTCGCCGAGGGCCGCGAGGAACGCCCGCTGTACGCCACGTACGGCCTGATCCTCGCCACCTTCCTCGGCACCATGGGCCTGCCGCACGTCGTGGTCCGCTTCTACACCAGCCCGCACGGCGTAGCCGCCCGCCGCACCACCGTCGCCGTCCTCGGCCTCATCGGCGCCTTCTACCTCCTCCCGCCCGTCTACGGTGCCCTGGGCCGCCTCTACGCCCCCGAACTGGCCCTCACCGCCGACGCCGACGCCGCCGTGCTCCTGCTGCCCGACCGTGTGATCGGCGGCCTCGGCGGCGACCTCCTGGGCGCACTGGTGGCCGGCGGTGCCTTCGCCGCGTTCCTGTCCACCGCGTCCGGGCTCACCATGGCCGTCGCGGGCGTCCTCACCCAGGACGTCCTGCCCTCGCGAGGCGTACGGCACTTCCGCCTCGGTACGGTCATCGCCATGGCCGTACCGCTCGCCGCCAGCGCCATCGTGGGCGGACTCCCCGTCGCCGACGCCGTCGGGCTCGCCTTCGCCGTGTCCGCGTCCTCCTTCTGCCCGCTGCTCGTCCTCGGCATCTGGTGGCGGCGCCTGACCCCGCCCGGCGCCGCCGCCGGGATGCTCGTCGGCGGGGGCTCCGCACTCCTCGCCGTGGCCGCGACCATGGCCGGATTCCCGGGCACGGGCGCCCTGCACGCCCTGCTGGCCTGGCCCGCGCTCTGGTCGGTGCCCCTGGGCTTCCTCACCATGGTCCTGGTGTCCCTGGCCACCCCGGGCCGCGTCCCGGCCGGTACGGCGGCCATCCTGGCCCGCTTCCATCTGCCGGAGGAGCTGTCCGGGGCGCACGGCGGTCACGGCGGCCACGGTCTGGCAGGGGGCGCGCGTACGGAGGTGACCCGGACATGAGCGGATTCCTCGCCGGGCTCTGCGTGGCCATCCTCCCGCTGCTGGCCGCCGGTTTCTGGCTAGGCCGGCGCACCGCCCGCCCCGAACGCCTCGGCGGCCTCGGCACCCCCGTCGAGCACGCCACCTTCGAGACCCTGCACACCGCCTCCCTCGCCGCGCCCCCGCTGCGCGCCGGCCTCACCGAGGAGACCGCCGGCCGCTCGGCCCGCCGACTGCGCACCCTGCTCGGCACGGACGCCCTCTGCCTCACCGACCAGAAGTCGGTCCTCGTCTGGGACGGCGTCGGCGAACACCATCGCGCCGAGATCCTGGAACGTCTCGCCGGACCCCTGGAAACCGGCCGAGGCGAAGCCTTCCGCCTCACCTGCGACGCCCCGGACTGTCCCCTGCGCTGGGCCGTCGTGGCCCCGCTCACCGTCGACGACCGCGTCCACGGTGCCCTCGTCGCCTGCGCGCCCCGCGAGTCCGCCGTCCTCGTCCGCGCCGCCGGGGAGGTCGCGAGGTGGGTCTCGGTCCAGCTGGAGCTGGCGGACCTCGACCAGTCCCGGACCCGTCTGATCGAGGCCGAGATCAAGGCACTTCGCGCCCAGATATCCCCGCACTTCATCTTCAACTCGCTCGCGGTGATCGCCTCGTTCGTGCGCACCGACCCCGAGCGCGCCCGCGAACTGCTGCTGGAATTCGCCGACTTCACCCGCTACTCGTTCCGCAGGCACGGCGACTTCACCACCCTCGCCGACGAACTCCACGCCATCGACCACTACTTGGCCCTCGTCCGGGCACGCTTCGGCGACCGCCTCTCCGTCACCCTCCAGATCGCCCCCGAGGTACTCCCGGTCGCCCTGCCCTTCCTCTGCCTCCAGCCCCTCGTGGAGAACGCCGTCAAACACGGTCTGGAGGGCAGGGCGGCGTTCGCGGGCAAGAGCCACATCAGCATCACCGCGCAGGACACGGGGGCCGAGGCCCTGGTCGTCATCGAGGACGACGGCGCCGGAATGGACCCGGTCCTGCTCCGCCGTATCCTCGCGGGCGAGGTCAGCCCGTCCGGCGGCATCGGCCTCTCGAACGTGGACGACCGCCTGCGCCAGGTGTACGGCGACGACCACGGCCTCGTCATCGAGACCGCGCCCGGCGCCGGCATGAAGATCACCGCCCGGCTGCCGAAGTACCAGCCGGGCGTCCACTCGGCGGGCCGGCTCTTCGAGAACTGACCCGACCCGCCATTGACCCATTGGTCCATTCGGGTGTACGGAGGTCAGGTGGGCCGGCTGACCACCATCCCGAGAGTGATCAGACCCAGCACCACCCAGCCGAACCACAGCCAGCCGTTGCTGCCGAGCGCCACCGTGTAGGCCGTCACCACGACGAGCCCGCCCACGGTGAGCACCCCCATGGTCTTCGTGGAACCGTTCGTGGAACCGGGCATCGCAACACCCTCCTCATGGCTCTTCTCCCTCCATGGTGCCCCCGTTCTGCTTCCGAACGGTGCACACGACGAAATGCGTTGCGGAGTCCCACGCTCCGCGACTCGTCCAGGACCCGGCCTCGTAGACCGACGGATCGAAGCCGTAGTCGGTCGGCGGCACGTCCTTCGCGCAGGCCGCGTCCGACATGTCACGCGCCTTCTCGAAGGAGACACCGGCATCCAGCCGCGTGAAACCGAGGACCTGCTCGTCGTGCGGCTCGGTACAGGCGATCAGCTGGGCGTCCCGCCTGGAGGGCGCCCGGAGGCAGTCCCGCCTCTGCATGGTGGCCGTGTCACCGAACGCCTGCCCGGGCTCGCGGTACGGGCCGAGCGGCCCGTAGACCGGCCCGTTCGACCCGAGCAGCAGACAGGCCGTACGCCCCTCGGCGGCGTCGAACCCGCCCTCGGCCGGCACGAGGGCATACCCGCGTACGTCCGCCAGCTTCTCCCGGAGCTCCCGGGTCCGCTCCTCGCACCGGGCGGGCCCCTGAGCCCGCGCCTCGGCGGCGGACGCGGCCTCCACGACCGCCAGCACCTGCCCGTCGGGCGGGGCGTCCCGGCAGGTCGGGTCGACCGTCAGCCGTGGTGTCCCCCGGAAGCGCGTACCGCCGGGCCAGTCGGCGATCACACAGTCGCCCTCCTTGAGAGGTGCGGCGAGACCGACCGGGTCGCCGTACGGCTTCTGCACGGACTGCCCGTCGCCGCCCCCAGGCGGGTTGCCCAGGGTGAACCAGAGGCCGACACCGGCCAGGGCGACCCCGAGCAGGGCGCCCAGGGCGGCCGGGAGCGCGCGAGGGCGCCGGGGAGGAGGCGGCACGGGGGCGGGCGGGTACGCGACCGGGTCCGTGGGTGTGTGCATGTCCCGTGGCAGCACATGCTGGTGGCCGCTCATCTGCTCCGAGGCACCCCACGGCGGCATCGACCCCGGGTCCGTCCGAGTGCGCTCGTACGCGTCGGCCTGGGGCGTGACGATGCGGTGCAGGGCGGATTCCGCGCGGGCCGCCGGGATCCGCTGGACCGGGTCCTTGGCGAGCATCGCCTCCAGCAACGGCCCCAGCGCGCCCGCCCGCTCCGGCTTCCTGGGCTCCTCCATCACCACCGCGGTGATCTCCGCGAGATGGGTGTCCCGCTCGAACGGCCCGATGCCCTCGACGGCGTAGTACAGCGTGCAGCCGAGGGAGAACAGGTCGGCGGCGGCGGTCGGCGGCCCGCCGGTGGCACGCTCGGGCGCCAGATACCCCGCGGTGCCGATGAGGGCGGACGTCAGCGTGTACCGCGTCTCGCCCGCGTCCGGCTGCACCGAGATCCCGTAGTCGGTGAGCAGGATCCGGGCGTACGGCGTCCCGATGCGGTCCGGCGCCAGCAGGATGTTCGCGGGCTTCACGTCCCGGTGCATGATGCCCTGTTCGTGCCCGGCGGTCAGCGCGTCCAGGACGGCGAGCCCGATCCGGGCGCACTCGGCGGGCGCGAGGGGGCCGCGCATCTCGACCAGGTCGCGCAGGTCGAGGGCGCCCGGCACGTACTCCATGACGATCCACGGCAAACCCTCGTGCTCCAGTACGTCGTGCACGGTCACCACGTTCGGGTTGCCGCGCAGCACGGCCGCGTGCCGGGCCTCGGCGCGGGCCCGGGCGACCCGGGCGGTGCGCTCCTCGGAGGCCTCGGACGGATCGCGGAAGACGATCTCCTTGAGGGCGACCTCGCAGGCGAGTCTCTGGTCGTGGGCGAGCCAGACGTGGCCCATGCCGCCGCTGCCGAGCTGGTTGAGCAGCAGGTATCGGCCGGCTATGACCCGGCCCACTCCCGATGTGGGTCCTGATGGCATCCGGTGAACTCCCGCGTCTACCTGCTGGATGTACGGTTCGTCGGCTGCGGGCCGGTGGCGGCTGGTCGCGCGGTTCCCGCGCCGCTTTGGGGCGCGCCTACGCGTCCGGCGATTCCGAGGCCGGCGAGGTGGTGGTGGGCGGTGGAGGTGAGCTGCTTGGCTCGGGAGGTGTGTCGGTCGTTTCCGGGGGCGCACTGGGCGGGTCGCTCGGCGGAGACGGGGGCGGGGGCGGCGGAGGAGGCGGTTCGGAAGCGGGTGCCTGGCTCGTGGGGCTGCTGTCGGGCGTGCTGCTGCCCGGGCCGGACGGAGCCGGATCGGATGAGGGCGGTTCGGACGCGCTGGGCGTGGGTTCGTCACCGGACGAGGGCGCAGACGGCGCAGACGTCGAGGGGGCGGTCGACGGGTCGGTCCCGCCGGGTGACGGGGTGTCGGACCCCGGAGCCGAGCTCGCCCCGGAACCTGGCGGCGACCCCGACCCCGACCCCGATCCGGAACCGGGTTCCGACCCTGTGCCGGCTCCGGAGGGCGTCGTGCCGCCGCTTCCGCCACCGCTGCCGTCGTCCGCCGACCCGGACTCGATGTGCACCTTCAGCCTCACGTACGAGCCGAACGGGAGCGCCGTCCCCGGCCCCGGGTCCGACCCGGTGACGGCGGCGTCGGACGGTGGCAGCCCGGCGCTGTCGTACGCCGTCGCCAGGCCCAGGCTCGTGAGGCGGCTGCTCGCGGCGCCGAAGGTCGTCCCGGCGAGGGGCGGTACCGGATGCCGCTCGCGCGTGTCGAAGACCTTGTCCGCCTCGCCCCTGGTCCCGGCTCGGCGGTAGATGCCCCGCTCCGGTTCGTCCACGTCGACCAGCGCGAACCGGTCGACCTTGCCGGGTGCGGGACGTACGAGCACGACCTCGTCGACGTCGTAGTCGCTCCACTTCTCGTTGCCGTCCCCGAACTCGACGGATATACGGTCCGTGGCCCCCTTGAACGGCTTCAGTGGATTTCCGCATGAACACTTCACTGTGGGAACTCCCGCTTCATCGACGAGAACCGCGATTCCCGCCTGGAGCAGAGCGTCGTAGGGGACCGCTTTTTCCTGCTCGTAGTCGTGGTTCTTCACGAGGGTGTCGTGGCGCAGGAGAACGGGCGTGAGCCGGTCGAGATAGGCGGGAATCCCACTCCGCGGAATATCGACCACACGTGCCCATTCCTGGGCCTTCCTGTTGTTCTTGGGGTCGGTGAGGAATTGTTCCAGCCGGTCGACGTCACAGACCGTCGGCTTCCTGGTGCCCCCGTACAGGCCGGGCGTGCTGCCCTGTTGCAGGCTGCTGCCGTGTGCGGGCCGCGAACGGACCTGGGCGTCATGGCCCAGGCCGCTGTTCTCGTCGAAGAACGGCGCGAGAGACGGCACCCCCGAAGCCACCGCCTTCACTACTGTCGACGGCGTGACTCTGTCGCAACTGCCGGCTAATAGAACGCACATCAGTACGACAGTGAGCCGCGGCAGCACGGTTTTCCTGAAAGCATGAAGTGTCATACCGCTCCCCCCGGCGGATACGTCACGTCCATGCTACTGAATGCGAAAGTGTTTCAGGCAAGGGGAATAAAAGTTGATTCAGCGCCCACGTGCGTTCAGTGAGGCCAAATAGGCGTTGTACGCCTCCAGTTCCTTGTCGCCGTCGCGGTCGGCGGCCCGGTCCTGACGCTTGGCCTGGCGCTGCTCGGAGCCGTACCACTGGAAGAGCAGCGCCAGCAGCACCAGTACGGTCGGGATCTCGCTGAACGCCCAGGCGATCCCGCCGGCCGCGTTCTGGTCGGAGAGGGCGTCGATGCCGAGGGAGGCGGGCGGGTTCTTGTACGACTCGACCATCGGCTCCGACGCCATCATCAGCGCGATACCGAAGAACGCGTGGAACGGCATCCCCGCGAACAACTCCAGCATCCGCATCAGATAGCCGGGCCTGTTCGGGCCGGGGTCGACGCCCATGATGGGCCAGAAGAAGATCAGCCCGACGGCGAGAAAGTGACACATCATCGTGATGTGCCCGGTCTTCGAACTCATCAGGAAGTCGAAGATCGGAGTGAAGTACAGGACATACAGGCTGGCGATGAACAGCGGGATGGTGAACGCCGCGTGCGTGACGATCCGCATGTACCGGCTGTGCAGCAACGCGAGCAGCAGCTCACGCGGCCCCTTGCGCCCCCGGGCGGCGACCGGCAGCGCCCGCAGCGCGAGCGTGATCGGCGCGCCGAGCAGAATGAGGATCGGCGAGACCATGCTGATCACCATGTGCTGCACCATGTGCACGCTGAACATGACCATGCCGTAGTCGTTGAGCCTGGTGCACATGACGAGCATGACGGTCAGCACGCCGAGCACGAAGGAGACGGTCCGCCCGACGGACCACGAGTCCCCACGCCGCGCGAGCCGCGCAACACCCCACCCGTAGAGCCCGAGCCCCACAAGACAGGCGACCAGGAAGAACGGATCGGCGGACCACCCGAGCCCCCGCCCCAGGGTGAAGGGCAAAAGCCCCATGCCGTCCATACCGTGCCCGCTGTGCTCCATCCCTCCAGAGTAGGACCGCCCCCGGTCACGACTGAGACCGGGGGCAGGGCAGGTGCCTTTGAGGGGCGCGGGGCTGTATCGATTTGCGGCTCCGCCGCGGGGCGCGACAAGCCACGACGGACCCGCAGCCGAGTAACTACCTCAGAGCACGCACTCGGCCTCGGCGTACCGAGAATCAGGAACCGTCTTCAACGTCTCCACCGCCTCGGCCAGGGACACCATCACGATGTCCGTCCCTCGGAGTGCGGTCATCCGCCCGAACTCGCCCCGGTGCACGGCCTCCACCGCATGCCACCCGAACCGCGTGGCCAGCACCCGGTCATAGGCCGTGGGCGTCCCACCCCGCTGCACATGCCCGAGAATCACCGGCCGCGCCTCCTTCCCGAGCCGTTCCTCCAGCTCCAGGGAGAGCTGCCGGGCGATCCCGGCGAAGCGCTCGTGGCCGTACACGTCCTTGCCGCCCTCGTCGAACTCCATCGAGCCCGCGCGCGGCTTCGCGCCCTCCGCGGCGACGACGATCGCGAACCGCTTGCCCGCCTCGAAGCGTTCGCCGACGCGTGCGGCCAACTCCTCGATGTCGAAGGGGCGTTCAGGTACGACGATGGCGTGGGCGCCCGCGGCCATGCCGGAGTGCAGGGCGATCCAGCCGGTGTGGCGGCCCATGACCTCGACGATCAGGACGCGCTGGTGGGACTCGGCGGTGGTCTTCAGCCGGTCCAGAGCCTCCGTGGCGACCCCGACGGCCGTGTCGAAGCCGAAGGTGACGTCCGTGACCGCGATGTCGTTGTCGATGGTCTTGGGGACACCGACTATCGGCAGGCCGTTGTCGGACAGCAGCCGGGCCGCCTTGAGCGTGCCCTCGCCGCCGATCGGGATGATCGCGTCGAGCCCCAGCTCGGCGACATGTCCCTTGGCCCGTTCCACGCCGTCCCGCAGATGCTCGGGGCGGACCCGGGAGGAGCCGAGGATGGTACCGCCGCGAGCGAGGATGCCGCTCACCGCGTCGAGGTCGAGCTTGAGGTAGTCGCACTCCAGGAGGCCCTTCCAGCCGTCCCGGAAGCCGATTACCTCGTCACCGTGGTCCACGACGGCGCGGTGCACGACGGACCGGATGACGGCGTTCAGGCCGGGGCAGTCGCCGCCGGACGTCAGGACACCAATGCGCATCGCCCGAAAACCTTCTCCACGTGGGCCGGGACCGGACCACGCTGTCCGGCTCGATCCCCGCCACCATACCGGCGGCGGGGACCTGGGCCGTAGCACCCGTCCGCGTGCTGGACACCCGCGCTCACCTGTGCGGATGCCCCGACAGACGGGCCGGTGTCGCGGACGCGGACGGCAGGTGTACGGGTCGGCACGGGCGCGGGGGTGCGCGCAGGTCAGGCGGGCTGCTGTGCCGCCGTGATCCGCTCGTTGCGCAGCGCGTCGTACCAGCGGTCGTCGGTCGGCGGCAACGCGTTGACGTCGAGGGCCAGCTTCAGCAGCAGGTCCGCGATCAGCGGGTTGCGGGCGAGCACGGGCCCGTGCATGTACGTACCGAAGACCGTGTCGTTGTACGCGCCCTCCGTGCCGTCCCCCGTGCCGTTGCCCTTGCCGAGCCGCACCTTCGCGAACGGGCGGGCGGTGGGACCGAGATGGGTGACACCCTGGTGGTTCTCGAAGCCGGTCAGCGGGGGCAGGCCCAGGCGCGCGTCGATGTCTCCGAGGACGTCGCCCACGCACCGCTCGCCCTCGCCGCGCACCGAGACCACGTCGAGGAGCCCGAGGCCGGGCTCGCGCTGACCGAGGTCGTTGATGAACTCGTGGCCCAGGATCTGGTACCCGGCGCAGACGGAGAACACGATCGCGCCGTTGCCGACGGCCCGGTGCAGACCGCCGTCGCGGCGCAAACGTTCCGCCGCGAGCCGCTGCGGCCGGTCCTCGCCGCCGCCGATCAGATAGATGTCGCCCGAGGTGGGGATCGGCTGGTCGCTGCGCACGTCGAGCCGGGCCACGTCGAGGCCGCGCTGCCGGGCCCGGCGCTCCACGACGAGCGCGTTGCCCTGGTCGCCGTACGTGCTGAGCAGGTCCGGGTAGATCCACACCAGACGCAGCTGGTTGTCGCTCATGAAGTGATCGTCCTCAGTGGTCGGTTGGCGGCAGTGGTCAGTTGCCGACGCGGCGGCGCAGATCCTGGAAGGCGGTGTAGTTCGCGATGACCTCGATGCGGCCGGGCGGCGCCATCTGCACGGCCTGGTCGGCGTTCTCGCAGACCTGGAAGTGCTGGTTGGCGACCTCCAGTCGCACGGCGAGGTCGAGCTTGCGGTCGCCGATGACGAAGATCGGGTGCCCGGTGAGCTGCGTGTAGTCGACGTCCCACAGCCACGAGGTGTCGGTGCCGTCGGCGCCCCGCGCGTTCACCGAGAGGATGACCGGGGTCGGCGGCGGGTCGATCAGGGAGAACGTCTCCAGCCAGCCAGCCGGGTTCTTGGCGAGCAGCAGCCGCAGATCACGCTGCATGAACTGCACGACGTCGTACCGCCCGGCCACCGCCTGCACCTGGTACATGCGCTCCAGACCGACCTGCGGCGGTACACCGAACACGGCGGCGACAGCGGCGGAGGCGGCAGCGTTGGACTTGTTGGCCCGCCCCGGCAGCTGGAGGTGGATCGGCCAGGCCGACCCGTGCGGGTCGAGCACGTGGTCGCCGGACAGTGCCCAACTCGGCGTCGGGCGGCGGAAACCGCACTGACCGCAGAACCAGTCGTCGCCGGGGCGCTGCATCACGCCGCCGCAGGACGGGCAGGACCACGCGTCGTCCTTCCACATCTGACCGGCGGCGACCCAGATCACGTTGGGGGAGGAGGAGGCGGCCCACACGATCAGCGGGTCGTCGGCGTTGGCGACGATCACCGCCTTCGAACCGGCGAGCCCCTCACGCCAGTTCTCGGCGAGCATGCGGGTCTCGGCGGCCCGGTCGAGCTGGTCGCGGGAGAGGTTGAGGAGCGCGATGCACTTGGGGTCCGTGTCCCGGGCGACGCCAGCGAGGTACTTCTCGTCGACCTCGATGACCCCGAACTTGGCGTCCGAGCCGCCCGCGAGCGCCGAGGTGATGCCGGCGGGCATGTTGGCGCCGAGCGCGTTCGAGACGACCGGCCCGGCGGCGCGCAGGGCCTCCGCGATGAGCCGCGTGGTCGTGGTCTTGCCGTTGGTGGCCGAGACCAGGATGACGTCCAGATGCTGGGCGAGCCGGGCGAGGAGGTCTGGGTCGAGCTTGAGGGCTACCTTGCCGCCGATCACCGATCCGCTGCCGCGCCCTGCCGCACGCGATGCCGCCGCTACGGCCTTGCCGGCCGTCACGGCCAGCTTGGCCCGCGGAGTGAGCGGGTCCGAGTTGCCTGCCATCAGATCTCGATCCTCCTTGCGTACGCGCCGCGCCTGTGCCTCCGGCCACGTGGTGTGGACCTCAGCCTATCGAGATCCGTACACCGGATCCGCATCGCGGCACCACCACGGCGCCCGCGCGACATGGGTGACCGTACCCTTGCGGCCATGCGACCAGGCTCCATCCCGGGCACCCGGGGGCGCGTCCGCCCCCTGACACTGCTCGGCGACCCCGTTCTGCACACCCCCTGCGCGGAAGTGACACACTTCGACGCCGAACTCGCCGGGCTCGTCGAGGACATGTTCGCGACGATGTACGCCGCCCAGGGCGTCGGCCTCGCCGCGAACCAGATCGGCCGATCCCTGCGGGTCTTCGTATACGACTGCCCCGACGACGAGGACATCCGCCACGTCGGCCACGTGGTCAACCCCCGCCTGGTGGAGACGGAGGGCTTGGTGCTGAGGGGCCCCGAGGGCTGCCTGTCCCTCCCGGGCCTGGAAGCGGGCACGGAGCGGTACGACGAGGCGGTGGTCGAGGGCTTCACGGTGACGGGGGATCCGGTGAGGATCGCGGGCACGGGCTTCTTCGCCCGCTGCCTCCAGCACGAGTGCGACCACTTGGAGGGCCGGACGTACGCGGACCGCGTAACGGGCTGGCGCCACAAGAGGCTCATGCGGCAAGCGACCCGAGCTTCTTGGCGCGAGGGGCGTTGACCGGCCTTCTTCAGGGGCGCGGGGCTGTGACGTTTGCGGCTCCGCCGCGTGGGCGCGGCCAGCCCCCAGCCGGCCCGCACACGAAGGACGACCCTCAGAACCCCGGACCCCCCACGCGATCCCCGGCGGCAGCGAGCCGCCCCCACAGCAAATCGGCCAGACTCCGCACCAACTCGGCCCGGGAGCAGGGCCGTTCACCCAACCACCAGTCTCCCGCAGCGTGCATCATCCCGACTATCCCGTGCCCCCACACCCGAGCCAGCTGCTGACTGCCGGGACCGAGATCCAGCCGGTCCTCGATCACCTGGGCCAACTCCTCGCCCATGAGCCGCAGCAGCGGCAGCGAGTGCTTCCTCACATCGAACCCGGGATCGCCGGGTGACACGCTGTCCCCGGGGTGCATCAGGAACCGGTACACCTGGGGCCGCGCCTCGATCGCCGCGAGGTAGGTGTCCAGCGTGGCCTCCACCCGCTCCCGCCGCTCCGCCGGAGCGTCCAGCGCGGCCCGCAGGGAGTTGAGCAGTGCGTCAGTGTGCCGCTTGGCCAGAGCGGCGTAGAGTCCGCCCTTGTCGCCGAAGTGCCGGTACAGAATCGGTTTGGTGATGCCCGCCTCGGCGGCGATGGCGTTCATCGAGGCGCCGGGGCCGTCGCGCAGCACCACCCGGTCCGCGGCTTCCAGCAGCTCGCGCCGGCGGCGGTCGGCGGACCGCTGCTGATCGGTTTGCTGCGTGGTGTCCATGGTTTCTCCCCACCCGTGCTGATTTCGGTGACGCTCGCGCAAACTAGCACTGATCGGTCCATGCCCATCGAACGGGTTGCCGACCGGGGTCCGGGAGTTGACTTTTCCTACCGGCGGGTAACAGACTCCAGTTACCTTAGGTAACATGCTAGTGCAGCGATGGAGGGGTCATGGCCGAATTCACCATGGAGCTCAATGACGAACAGAAAGAGGTCCGTGACTGGCTCCACGGGTTCTCCGCCGATGTGATCCGTCCCGCCGCCGCCGAGTGGGACGAACGCGAGGAAACCCCCTGGCCGGTCATCCAGGAGGCCGCGAAGGTCGGCATCTACTCCCTGGACTTCTACGCCCAGCAGTACTTCGACCCCACCGGCCTCGGCATCCCGATGGCCATGGAGGAACTCTTCTGGGGTGACGCGGGCATCGCCCTCTCCATCGTCGGCACCGGCCTCGCCGCCGTGGGCGTCCTCGCCAACGGCACCGAGGAGCAGATCGGCACCTGGATCCCCCAGATGTACGGCGACGCCAACGATGTCAAGGTCGCCGCCTTCTGCTCCTCCGAGCCCGACGCCGGTTCCGACGTCGCCTCCATGCGCACCCGTGCCGTGTACGACGAGGCCAAGAACGAGTGGGTCCTCAACGGCACGAAGACCTGGGCGACCAACGGCGGCATCGCCAACGTCCACGTGGTCGTCGCCGTCGTAGACGCCGAACTGGGCTCCAAGGGCCACGCGTCCTTCATCGTCCCGCCGAACACACCCGGCCTGTCCCAGGGCCAGAAGTTCAAGAAGCACGGCATCCGCGCCTCGCACACCGCCGAGGTCGTCCTGGAGAACGTCCGCATCCCCGGCTCCTGCCTCCTCGGCGGCAAGCAGAAGCTCGACGAGCGCCTCGCCCGGGCCCATGAGCGGGCGAAGTCCGGAGGCGAGCGCGTCAAGAACGCGGCGATGGCCACGTTCGAGGCGAGCCGCCCCGCGGTGGCCGCGATGGCGGTGGGCACTGCCCGGGCCGCCTACGAGGTCGCCCTCGACTACGCGAAGACCCGTGAGCAGTTCGGCCGCCCGATCATCGACAACCAGGGGGTCGCCTTCCAGCTCGCCGACATGCGTACGTCCATCGACGCGGCGCGGCTGCTGACGTGGCGGGCGTCCTGGATGGCGATCAACGGGAAGCCGTTCACCGCGGCGGAGGGGTCGATGTCGAAGCTGTTCGCCAGCGAGACGGCGAAGAAGGTTACTGGGCAGGCGATCCAGATCCTCGGCGGTAATGGTTACACGCGGGAGTATCCGGTCGAGCGCATGCACCGGGACGCGGCGATCTACACGATTTTCGAGGGTACGAGTGAGATCCAGCGGTTGGTGATCGCGCGGACCTTGTCGGGGATGCCGATCCGGTAGCGCGGTAGGGGGTGCGGTGCGTTTCGGGCTGCGGGTGCGTCGTGGCTTGTCGCGCAGTTCCTCGCGCCTCTGGGTGGGGTAGCTCCAGGTGGGCAGCTCTTCGGCGTTTCGGACGCGGGGCGATGTGCAGGGGCGCGGGGAACTGCGCGACCAGCCGCAGTTGACCGGTGGACGGAACGAAACCCGCGCCCCCACGGCGCATCCCTCACCTCAGCCGGAGGCGCTCCCGCTGCTGTGGGCGATGCAGGCCACGTCGATCCGGTCGGCCAGTTTGGCCAGTTCGATGGTGAGGGCGGCCACCGTGTCCTCGTCGAGGTTGTCCTGGCCCGCCTCCACCAGATGCAGCCAGCGCCCTCCGACCGTGCGCAGCAGTTTGCTGACGTCGGAGGCGGCAACCTGCAACGTGCCGCGGTCGTCGACGATCAGAGGCAGAGTCACTTCGCGGTTCACAGAGGGGATCGTAGCCGCGGAACGCTCACGCTCCGTGCCATACCGTCGTGATGTTGCAGAACTCGCGGATTCCGTGTCCCGACAGCTCACGCCCGTACCCGGAGCGCTTGACACCCCCGAACGGCAACGCCGGGTGGGACGCGGTCATCCCGTTGACGAACACACCGCCCGCGTCCAGATCCCGTACGAGACGGTCCACCTCGGCCTCGTCGCGGGTCCACACGTTCGAACTGAGGCCGAAAGGCGTGTCGTTGGCGATCGCCAACGCCTCCTCAAGGTCGGCCGCCCGGTACAGCGTCGCTACCGGGCCGAACGTCTCCTCCTGGTGAATGCGCATCTCGGGCGTGATGTCGGCGAGGACCGTCGGCGCGTAGTACCAGCCGTCGTCCGTGAAACCCTCCGGGCGTTCGCCGCCGCACAGAACCGTCGCGCCGCTCTCCACGGCCTCGTCGACCAGCGACTCCAGCTCCTCGCGCCCCTGCTCGGTCGCGAGCGGTCCGACCTGCGTGTCCTCGGCCAGCGGATCGCCGACCTTCAGCGCCGCCATGGCCGTCGAGAAGCGTTCCGCGAACGCGTCGAAGACGTCGGTGTGCACGATGAACCGCTTCGCGGCGATGCACGACTGCCCGTTGTTCTGCACACGCGCTGTCACCGCGACCTGAGCGGCCCGTTCGACATCGGCGGACGGCAGGACGATGAACGGATCGCTGCCGCCCAGCTCCAGCACCGTCCTCTTGACCTCGTCCCCGGCTACGGACGCCACCGCACGCCCGGCCGGCTCACTGCCGGTGAGCGTGGCCGCCCGTACCCGCGGATCGCGCAGGATGTCCTCCACCGCGCCCGACCCGATCAGCAGTGTCTGGAAGCAGCCCTCGGGGTAGCCCGCCCGACGGAACAGGTCCTCCAGGTAGAGGGCCGTCTGCGGCACGTTCGAGGCGTGCTTGAGCAGGCCGACGTTGCCCGCCATCAGCGCGGGCGCCGCGAAGCGGATCACCTGCCAGAGGGGGAAGTTCCACGGCATCACCGCGAGCACCGGACCGAGCGGACGGTAACGGACCAGGGCCCGGGAGGCGCCGGAGTCCTTGATGTCGGCCGCGGCGGGCTCCTCGTCGGCGAGGAGCTCCTCGGCGTGGTCGGCGTACCAGCGCATCGCCTTCGCGCACTTCGCGGCCTCCGCACGCGCCTGCGTGACCGGCTTGCCCATCTCGACCGTCATGGTGCGGGCGATGTCGTCCCGGTCCTCGTCCAGCAGGCCGGCGGCCCGGCCCAGCAGCCGGGCCCGCTCGGCGAAGCCGGTCGTGCGGTACGTACGGAAGGCCGTCTCGGCGGCCCTGAGCCTGCGCTCGATCTCCTCGCCGTCCATGGCCTCGTACGTCTTGAGCGTCTCACCGGTCGCCGGGTTCACCGTCGCGATGGGCATTGCCGTCCTCCAGGTTGAGGGCTGTCCTTCGACCTTCCCGCGCGCCGATGGCCCCCGCAACGCGTACGCCGCCCACCGACACGATCTCAGTGCCCCGAGTGCTCCGTCAGCCGGTCCAGAAACCCCGCCTGAGCCGTCACGATCACAGCCCGGGCCTCATCGAGGCCGAACCACCGCACCCGGTCCAGCTCGGGAAACTCCCGCTCCTGCCCCGACCCCCTGGGCCATTCCATCCGGAACGTGCCCGGCACCACGGCCGCCGGATCGAGGTCCGCCTCGATCGCCCACGCCGTGACGACCTTCCCGCCGGCCTGTCCGACCTCGCCCAGCGGCACGGCCTCGCCCTCGGGCGGCGCCAGCCCCAGCTCCTCCTCGAACTCCCGGCGCGCCGCGTCCCAGGCCGTCTCCCCGTCCCCGTACTCACCCTTGGGAATCGTCCAGGCCCCGGCATCGCGACGGGCGAAGAAGGGCCCGCCCATGTGCCCGAGCAGTACCTCCAGCGCCTGACCGGGCCGGTCCCGGCGGCGGAACAGCAACAAGCCGGCGCTGCGCCTCCCGTTCGCCTTCGCCGTCATCGGGTTGCCTCCGGGTGCGCGGCCAGCAGGGTCTGTACGGTGTCGGCCTCCTCCGGAGTCTTGTCCTCGCGGTAGCGGACGACACGGGCGAAGCGGAGGGTGACACCGGCCGGATAGCGGGTGGAGCGCTGGAGACCGTCGTAGGCGATCTCGACGACCAGCTCCGGGCGTACGGTCACCACCCAGCCGTCGTCCGACACGGCCAGCGCCTGGAGCCGCTCCGTCTGCCAGGTCAGCATCGCGTCGGTCATGCCCTTGAAGGTCTTGCCGAGCATGGCGAAGGAACCGTCGGGGTTGCGGGCCGCGAGGTGGAGGTTCGACAGCTTGCCGGTACGGCGGCCGTGGCCCCACTCGGCCGCCAGCACCACCAGGTCGAGGGTGTGTACGGGCTTGACCTTCAGCCAGGCCGCCCCGCGCCGGCCCGCGCTGTAGGGGGCGTCGAGAGCCTTGACCACGATGCCCTCGTGGCCGCGCGCGAGCGTGTCGGACAGGAACCTCTCCGCCGCCGGGAGGTCGGCGGCGCCGCCGACCAGCAGACGTCGTACCCGCATCGGTTCGGGGACCAGGCGGGCCAGCTCGGTGTGCCGCTCGGCGAAGGGGAGGTCGAGGAGGTCGTGGCCGTCGACCGACAGCGCGTCGAAGAAGACGGGGGAGACGGGCGTCTCCCGGGCCGCCGTCTCCACATCCACGCGCGAGCCGACGCGGCCGGCGGTGTCCTGGAAGGAACGCGGGCGCCCAGCGGTGTCGAAGGCGATCACCTCGCCGTCGAGGATGAACCGGTCACCTCTCAACGCCCGTGCGGCCGTGGTGAGTTCGGGCAGTCTGTCGGTGATGTCGTCGAGCGTGCGGGTGTAGATCCGTACGTCGTCGCCGTCGCGGTGGACCTGGACCCGGATACCGTCCAGTTTCTCCTCGACGGCGCACGCCCCCAGCTTCTCGACGGCCTCCGCCACCGAGGAGGCGCTGTGCGCGAGCATCGGCAGGACGGGGCGGCCGACGGTGAGCCGGAAGCGGGCGAGGGCCGCGGGTCCGTCGGCCAGCAACGCCTGCGCGACGGGCTGGATGGCGCCCGCGAGCATCACCGCGCGCCGTACGTCCGCGGGCGGTGCGCCGGTGGCTGTCGCGAGCCCTTCCACGGCCACGGCGTCCAGGGCGCCCTGCCGTACCTCACCGGTGATCAGCGCGAACAGGAACCGCTGCTCGTCCGTGGTGGCCGCCGCCAGCAACTCGCCCACCAGCCGCCTGCGTTCGGCCTGCGAACCGGCTCCGGTGACCGCGCCGATCGCGCTGAGGCGGGCGTCGACGTCCCGCACGGTGAGCGAGGGGTCGACGGCGCCCGGGATCTGCTGGTCCAGCACCTTCCACCCGATGCCGAGCCGCCCCTGGGGCAGGCGTCCGGCGAGATACGGGATGACGATCGGCACGTCGTCCGCGTCGGCCTCCCGGAACAGCTCTGCGAGCAGTGCGATCTTGCGGGACCGGGCGGAGGTGGCGGCGACCTCCTGGGACACATGTGCGAGCCGGGTCAGCAGCATGCAGCCATGGTGCAACGGGGGTGGCGGATCCACATCCGGGAAGCGGGCCCCGTTCTCAGACGCCGGACGGGCCGGCGGGGTCCAGGGCCGAGAACACCAGGTCCGCCACGATCGCCGTGGCCGCGCGATATCCGCCGCTCGCCGCGTGGACGACCTGTTCCGCGAAGCCGATCGCGTTGCCCGCCGCCCAGACGCCGGGCACGGTCGTCAGGCCCGTCGCATCGACCTTCGGGTACGTCCCGAACGGGGTTTCCGTCAGCTCCGCGCCCAAGGTCTCGAAGAGAGCGTTGCGCGGAACGGCGCGCGGGGCGACGAACAGGATGTCGCGGGCATGGGTCGCACCGTTCGTGAGGCGTACACCGGTGAGGTGGTCCGCGTCGGTCGTCAGTGACGCGACCTCGCCGGGGACCACCGCGACGCCCGCCGCGGCCAGCCTGCGCAGGTCCTCGTCGGTGAGTTCCGACTCCGCGACGGTGTGCAGGAACAGCGTCACGTCCTTCGACCAGCGGGCGACCAGCAACGCCTGGTGCACGCTCGCCGGGGTCGAGGCCAGTACGCCGAACGCCCGGTCCCGTACCTCCCAGCCGTGGCAGAACGGGCAGTGGATCACGTCCCGCCCGAAGCGCTCGGCGACGCCCGGTACGGCGGGGAGCTCGTCCCGCAGCCCGGTGGCGATGACGAGCCGCCCGGCGTGCACCGTCCGGTCGCCGCTCGCCAGCGTCACCGTGAAGTCCTCGCCCTTGACGACGTCCACCACCCTGTCCCGGACCAGCTCCACCCCGTACCGCGCGATCTCCTCGCGGCCCACCGCCAGGAACTCGGCAGGCGGCATGCCGTCGCGGGACAGATAGCCCTGCATGTGCGCGGCCGGTGCGTTGCGCGGCTCGCCCGCGTCGACGAGCAGCGTGCGGCAGCGGGCCCGGCCGAGGACCAGCGCGGCGGACAGTCCGGCCGCGCCGCCTCCGATGACGACAGCCTCGTACGTGTTGGTCCTGTGCTCCTGGGTCATGGTGACCACCTCCACCCCGACCGTCGCTCGTTCGCTGCCGCATTGACAAACCTCTTTGCCGAAACTGCAATATCCGTATGGATGCAGCGACCGATGCCACGACCGACGACGACACCGACCAGGTACTTGCCGAGGTGGGGCCCCGCCTGCGGCGGATCCGCAAGGAGCGCGGCGTGACCCTCGCAGGGCTGTCGGCCACGACCGGTATCTCCGTCAGTACGTTGTCGCGGCTGGAGTCAGGGCTGCGACGCCCCAGCCTGGAGCAGCTGCTGCCGATCGCGCGTGCGCATCGTGTGGCGCTCGACGAGCTGGTCGGGGCCCCGGCCGTCGGCGATCCCCGCGTGCGGGCGAAGCCCATCGTCCGGCACGGGCGGACGTATCTCCCGCTCACCCGGCAGCCGGGCGGGCTCCAGGCGTTCAAGGTGATTCTGCCGGTGATCCACGAGGAGCCCGAGCCGCGTACGCACGAGGGGTACGAGTGGCTGTACGTGCTGTCGGGGCGGCTCCGGGTGGTGCTCGGGGAGCACGACGTGGTCCTCGGGCCGGGGGAGGCCGCCGAGTTCGACACCCGGGTGCCCCACTGGTTCGGGGCGGTGGGGGAGGGGCCCGCGGAGTTCCTCAGCCTGTTCGGCCCGCAGGGGGAGCGGATGCACGTACGGGCGCGGCCCGCCCGTGGGAAGGGGTCGCGATCGTGACGTGGACCGTGATGTACGCGACTGCCGCGGAACGGTTCTCGACGGTTCCCTGATCTGCAAGCGACCGCTTAGTATGCGACCGAGCCCGGTCAGTCGGAGAAGACGAAGCGCAGTCCCGTGGAGGCCCCCCATGCAGGCATGGCAAGTGCACCAGAACGGTGAGCCGGGCGAGGTGATGGTCCTCGGCGAGGTGGAGCGGCCGGTGCCCGCGGAGGGCCAGGTGCTGCTGAAGGTGCGTGCCGCGACCATCAACTTCCCGGACGTGCTCATGTGCCGTGGGGAGTACCAGGTCAGGCCGCCGCTGCCGTTCACCCCCGGGGTGGAGATCTGCGGAGAGACCGAGGACGGGCGCCGGGTGATCGGCAACCCCGTGCTGCCGTACGGCGGTTTCGCCGAGTACGTGGTGGCGGACCCCCGAGGGCTGTTCACGGCCCCCGACTCGCTGGACGACGCCGAGGCCGCCTCCCTCCTCATCGGCTACCAGACGGGCTGGTTCGGACTGCACCGGCGGGCCGCCCTGGAGGCCGGCGAGACGCTGCTCGTGCACGCCGCCGCGGGCGGGGTCGGCAGCGCCGCCGTGCAGCTCGGGAAGGCCGCCGGAGCCACCGTCATCGGCGTCGTCGGCGGGGCCGAGAAGGTGTCCGTGGCACGGGAGTTGGGCTGCGACGTCGTCATCGATCGGCGTACGGAGAACGTCGTCGGGGCGGTGAAGGAAGCCACCGGTGGGCGTGGTGTCGACGTGGTCTACGACCCGGTCGGCGGGGAGGCCTACACCCAGTCCACCAAGGTCGTCGCGTTCGAGGGACGGATCGTCGTCGTCGGGTTCGCCAGTGGGGCCATTCCCAGTCCCGGACTCAACCACGCCCTCGTGAAGAACTACTCGATCCTCGGCCTGCACTGGGGTCTGTACAACACCAAGAACCCGAAGCTGGTCCAGCACTGCCACGACCAGCTCACCGAGCTGGCCGCCCGGGGCGCGATCAAGCCGCTGGTGAGCGAGCGCGTGCCGCTGAGCGGGGCCTCGGCCGCCGTGCAGCGCGTCGCCGACGGCGTCACCACCGGCCGGGTCGCCGTGCTGCCCTCGCTGGAGAACGGAGCCGCCGTATGACCGACGCAGCTGAACTCACACGACTGACAAGGGAGTTGCTGGCCGCGCATCCGCCCGCCAGCACTGACCGGCTCGACTTCCTCAAAGCCCGCTTCGACGCCGGGCTCGCCTGGGTGCACTACCCGGAAGGGCTGGGCGGCCTCGGCGCGCCACGCACCCTCCAGGCCGTGGTGGAAGCCGAGTTGGAGGCCGCCGGGGCACCGGACAACGACCCCCGACGGATCGGCATCGGTCTGGGAATGGCCGCGCCGACCATCCTCGGCTTCGGCACGGAGGAGCAGAAGCGGAAGTTCCTCCGGCCGCTGTGGGTGGGGGAGGAGGTCTGGTGCCAGCTCTTCAGTGAGCCGGGGGCCGGGTCGGACCTGGCCGCGCTGGGCACTCGGGCCGTCCGGTCGGACGGGGGCGACTGGATCGTCAACGGGCAGAAGGTGTGGACGTCCAGCGCCCATCTCGCCCGCTGGGCCATCCTCATCGCGCGCACCGAACCGGACGTGCCCAAGCACAAGGGCATCACCTACTTCCTCTGCGACATGACCGACCCAGGTGTCGAGGTCCGGCCACTGCGCCAGATCACCGGCGAGGCCGAGTTCAACGAGGTGTTCCTGACCGACGTCCGCATCCCCGACGCCCATCGCCTCGGCGAGGTCGGCGACGGCTGGCGGGTCGCGCAGACCACGCTGAACAACGAGCGCGTGGCCATCGGCGGTATGAGCATCCCGCGCGAGGGCGGCATGATCGGGCCCGTCGCCGAGGCGTGGCGCGAACGCCCCGGACTGCGCACCCACGATCTGCACCAGCGGCTGCTGAAGCTGTGGGTGGAGGCCGAGGTCGCCCGGCTGACCGGGGAGCGGACACGCCAGCAGCTCGTCGCCGGCCAGCCCGGCCCGGAGGGCGCCGGCCTGAAGCTCTCCTTCGCCCGCCTCAACCAGGAGATCAGCGGCCTGGAGGTCGAACTCCTCGCCGAGGAAGGCCTGTTGTACGAGGACTGGACCATGCGCCGGCCGGAACTGGTGGACTTCGTCGGTCGGGACGCCGGCTACCGCTACCTCCGCGCCAAGGGCAACAGCATCGAGGGCGGGACCAGCGAGGTCCTGCTGAACATCGTCGCCGAACGTGTCCTGGGCCTGCCCAGCGAACCGCGCACCGACAAGGACGTCGCCTGGAAGGACCTGGCCCGATGAGCACCCAGCCCGACCTTTTGTACTCGGAGGAGGAAGAGGCGCTGCGCGCCGCCGTCCGGGACCTGCTCACCGACCACTGTGATCCGGCCGGCGTGATCACCCGTATGGAGACGGATGCCCCGCACGACCTCTCCCTGTGGAAGTCCCTCGCCGAGGGCATGGGCCTCGCCGGTCTCCTGGTGCCGGAGGAGCAGGGCGGCCAGGGTGCCTCGCACCGCGAAGTCGCCGTCGTGCTGGAGGAGTTGGGGCGCGCCGTCGCACCCGTCCCCTACCTCACGAGTGCCGTCGTCGCCACCGAGGCGCTGCTCGCCTGCACCGGCGACGCGACGGGCGAGCTGCTCACCGCACTGGCCTCCGGCCGGACGGTCGGCGCCCTCGCCGTCGCGCTGAACGTGGCCCCCGGCGGCGCCTACAAGGTCGTCCTGCACGAAGGCGGCCTGCTGCACGGAGAGTTGACCGGAATCGCGGACGCGACGGTCGCCGACGTCCTGCTGGTTCCGGCCGACGACGGCGGGCTGTACGCGGTGTCCACCGACGCGAACGCCGTCACCGTCACCCCGCAGGTCTCCCTGGACCTCACCCGGCCGGTCGCCACGATCACCTTCGACGGAGCGTCGGCCCGGCTGCTGGGCGACGCCGAACCCGCCGTTCGACGTGCGCTGCGGGCCGGGGCCGGACTGCTCGCCTCCGAGCAACTCGGGCTCGCCGACTGGGCGTTGACCGAGACCGTGCGCTATCTGAAGGACCGCAAGCAGTTCAACCGGCCCGTCGGCGGCTTCCAGGCCGTCAAGCACCGGCTGGCCCAGCTCTGGCTGGAGGTCGTCGGCCTGCGCGCGGCCGCCCGGAGCGCCGCGGACGCCCTCGCCACCGGCAGCGCGGACTCCGACGTCGCGGTCGCCGTCGCCCAGTCCTACGCGGCTCCCGTGGCCGTCCGCGCCGCCGAGGAGGCACTCCAGCTGCACGGTGGCATCGGCATGACCTGGGAGCACCCGACCCACCTGTGCCTCAAGCGGGCCAAGGCCGACTCGATCGCGTACGGCACGTCCGGCGGCCACCGCGCCGCCCTCGCCGAGCTGGTCGACCTGCGCGCCCCCTGAGAGACCACACGTTCGGCCGACACGTCAGCCGCCCGGACGAACCCTCCGCTACGCCACACTTGCGGCCGAAAGCCGCGAACTGGGCGTGGCGGAGGAGGTTGACGATGGCCATTTCCATCTCTGTGGTGGTGCTGCTCCTGATCCTGGCGGTGGTCTTCCTGCGCAACGGCGCGCTGAAGCCCAGCCACGCGGTGGTCTGTGTCCTGCTCGGGTTCTACCTGGCTGGCACGAACGTGGCACCGACCATCCACAGCGGGATCACGGCGACGGCGGACATCGTGAGCAGTCTCAAGCCCTGACGGACGGGTGTCGGGGCAGCGGAGCGTCAGGACGTCTTGAAGACTCCGATGGCGTTCGGGACGGGCCGTTCGGCGCCGCCGGTCGGATGGTTGCGTACGGTGACCCTGCTCGTTCCCGGTGCTCTTGCGGCGAGGGTGGTGGAGCCGCCGCCGTCCAGGTTGAAGGCGTCGTCCGACCCCAACTTCCTCATGGTGGCGGCGACTTCGGCGACCGTCAGGCCGCTGCGGTACTTGGGCGCACCGTCCACGGCGAGCAGCAGCAGCTTGCGCCCGCCGTTCGCGATGCCCGCAGCGGTGCGTACGGCGGCGGTGCCGGTGTCGAGGCCCGTCAGCGGCCGGCCGGCCTTCAGCACCGGGTAGCCACCGAGGGCGAAGCGGTAGGGGACCCGGCTCGTGGCCGCCACGAGACGGCTCCTGACCGTGACCGGCGCGCCGACGGGCAGTTTCCGCAGCTGCCGCGCGCCCGCCTCCCGGCCCACCAGGACGGTGGTGTTGGCGGCGATGGCGCCGCCACCGGGGGAGTTCGCCCTCCGGACGACCTTGCCGCGTCGCACCGTCACCTCGTACGTGTCCGTGCTGCACGGCGCTGCCCGGTCGGTGTCCGTGCCGCACACCGCCCGCGCCCGGGAGACGCTGCCCCAGGCCGGGGTGAACGCGCCGATGGAGTCCACCGGCAGCGCGTACTGGTTGAGCCCGCCGAGCGTGAACCGTCCCGCGGGCGTGCCGACGCTGCCCGACAGGGTGAGGTTGTCCATCCGGGCCTTTCTGTCGGTGCCTACGCCGAGGACGGCCCTGGTGGTGACGCCGGGCGGCATCGAGGGGCCGAAGCGCTGACCGTTCGGCACCGCCGCCTTGAGGACGACGCCGCTCGCGATCGCCGGGCCAACGGACGCGCCCGTGGCCGCGACCCCCGGATGCTGGACCTCGCTGATGTTGAAGAAGTCACCGTTGACGGCGGCGACGGCGCCCTTGGCGTCGGCCAGTCTGGAGACGGCGGCCCGTGCCGCCACCGCCCCCGCGTAGAGGAGGTTGACCCGTACCCGCGCGTTGGCGAGGTCGACGCTCAGCAGGTGGGCGTGGGTCACCCCCCTGGCCGCCACGATGTCGAACTGCGCATAGCGCACGCCCGGCGCGATCTGAGCGGCTCTCGGCGCGGCGCCGGCCGGTGCCGCCCCTGTCAGGGCCGCGCCGGCCAGCGTTCCGAGTACCGCGAGCAAGGAGACTGCTGTTCTGCCCGTTCTGAACCGTCCGCTTCCGCGCATTCAGACCCCCTGATGTCCCGTCAACTGTGGCAGGGCGCAAGGGGAGCACACCAGACGACGACGAGCCGTGAGGGCGCGCGCCGGCGTCTAGGTGTTGACGACCCGGGAGCGGATCAGGAAGCGCACTCCTTCGGGGGCCTCCAGCGAGAAACCGCTGCCCCGGCCCGGTACGACGTCCACGATCAGCCGGGTGTGGGACCACACCTCGTGCTGGCTGCGCGACATCCAGAACGTCACCGGTTCGGGGACACCCTCGATCGCCAGTTCGGCGAGCAGTATGTCGGAGCCACCGGTGCGGAACTCGCCGGCCGGGTAGCACATGGGCGCGCTGCCGTCGCAGCAGCCGCCGGACTGGTGGAACATCAGCGGACCGTGCATCGCGTACAGCCTTCGCAGCAGTTCGGCGGCGGACGGGGTCAGTTCGACGCGCGGTTCCTTCTCGGGCATCTCCACCGTCCCAGTGGACCGCGCGGGACGTTGCGAGAGGGTTGCGGGCCCGTCCGGGGTCCCCTGGACACGCCGAAGGCCGCCTCACGCGGAGACGGCCTTCGGGAGGAACTGCCGGATCAGCTCCGGTCGGTCACGTCCGTGACCCTCCAGCGCTGGTTGGAGCCGGAGTTGGCGATCCACGTGGTGACGGCGGCACCCTCGTTGGTCGCCTGGCCGCCGACCTCCAGAAGGCGGCCGGTCGCCACGTTGATCAGCGTCCAAGTCCCGTCACCGGTGGTCGACATGATCCACTCGGTGGCCGGATCCCGCTTGCCGGTGTCGGGCTCCACCACGGGGACGTTGTCGCGGACGGCCAGTCGCTTGCCCTCGGCCGGGTTGGCGAACACGTACCGCTGGCGGGCGCCCTTGTCGCCGTGCCGGGCGGCGAGCTGCCACTGCTGCGCGACGGTGCCGTTGGCCGAGCCGATGACCAGGCTCTTGCCGTTGGCGGAGACGGTCACGGCCTTGCCGCTCTGTACGCCGGTCAGCGTGTAGGAGTGGCCCTTGCTGAACAGGCCGGCGTTCTTCGCGACGCCCGAGACGCCCTTGACGGCGAAGGAGGTCACGGACTGGGCCGGAACGGTGTAAGTCGCCTTGCCGTCGACGACCTTGACCGGGGCCTGCTGCTTGAGCTTGCCGTCGGCGCTGGTCACGGTCGGCGTGACGGTCGCGTTCTTCTTGATGGTGCGGAACTTGGACAGGTCGATGGTCACGTCACGGGCCGCGGTGGTGCTGTTGACGTGGACGACCGAGGCGCCCTTGCCGTCCTTGGTCACGGCCGCGGCGCTGGAGGTGTCGTCGACCTTGATCAGCTTGTCGCCCGGCTTGATGAAGTGCGTGAAGTTGCGGGCGGTGTCGAACTTGGTGTTCGTGTAGATCGGGCACGAGGCCAGCGTGTCCGTCTTCTTGCAGCTGAACGACAGCTGGATGCTGCCCCAGTTGCCGCCCTTGGCGGACTCGCCGCCGGGCTTCATGTTGTCGTAGTCCTCGACCGGCTGCCAGAACACCCAGGCCTGGGGCTCCAGTTCGCGCAGGTCGTTGACGATCTGCTGGGCGAGGCCGAGTCCCGGACGCATGTCCGTGAAGCTCTGCCCGTCGCCCCAGTCGCCCTCGACCTCGCTCATCCACAGCGGCTTGTCGGCCGCCTTGGCGAGGTCGCGCACGGTGGTGCGCTGCCCGGTGCCGTAGGTGTGGACGTTCATCTGGTCCACAAGGTCCTTGGACGCCTGCGAGTAGGAGTTCCAGTTGTTCGCGAAGATGGACGGGTTGGTCTCGTCCATCGCCGAGATCTCCGACTTGACCTTGGCCTTCTTCAGGGCGGGGGCCAGCGCGGCGAGCACCTTCTCCTGGAGCGCGGGGCCGATGTGGGCGCCCTCCTGACGGCCGCCGACGGGCTGGCCGTCCGCGCCCAGCCGGGTGCTCCAGTAGCCGGTGTTGGGCTCGTTGAACGGGTCGACGGTGTCGACCTTGATGCCCTCTGCCTTCTCCAGCCGCTTCGTCGCCCCCGCCATGTAGGCGGCGAAGTCGTCGACCGAACTGGCCTTCAGCTGGTCGGTGTTGGCGTTGAAGCCGCCGGAGACGTAGCCGCTCTCCGTCATGAACCAGGGCGGCGAGTTGCTGAACGTCTCCCAGTGGGTGATGTCCTTCTTGATGCGGTCCACCCACCAGCGCTGGGTCTTGTCCGCCTTGGGGTTCCAGTCGGCCGCGTCGTCGGCGCTCCACCAGTCGGTGTCCGTGCGGGTGGTGCCCGCGGGCGCCTTCCACCAGCCCTCGACGGCCCCGCCGGCCCGCAGATAGTCCTTCACGTCGGGGGCGTTGCCGCCGCCGATGTTGTACCGGGCGATGTTCAGCGCCAGCCCGTCGTCACCGAACAGCAGTTTCGCGAGCTTCTCGCGGATCGCCGGAGGGTAGTCGCCGGTCGCGTTGGCGAACCAGACCAGACTCGTGCCCCAGCCCTCGAACTTTTCCTGCTTGTACGAGGGATCGGGGGTGACCGTGACGGACGAGGCCGCTGCCTCGGCCGCCGCCTGCGCGTCCGGCGAAGGCGCGCTGATCAGAGCGGCCGAAGTGGCCAGGGCGGTGATGCCGACGACTCCCAGAAGGTGTCGCGTGCGGGTACGGCGTGCCAACGTGTGCTCCCAACTCAGATGTGGTCGCTGCGGTGGACCGCCGTGCCCGCACCGTACGCGGGTGCGCACGGACACGGGGCACGACGGTGTGCCCCTTGGATCAGGGGAGTTCAGGGGTGGTGCGGGTGAGGTGCCGGGTGTCGGCTCAGTGGGCGGGGCGCCGCAGCACGGCGACTTCCCTCGGCGCGAGGACGAGGACACCGTCGGCTTCCGTGCCGCCGGTCAGCCGCTCGCCTTCGAGGCCCGGCAGCGGCACCTCCTCCTCGCTCCGGTTCACCAGGAACAGGAAACGGCTTCCGCCGCCCTGTCGTACGGTCAACTCGACGCGTCCCCGGGCGGGTTCGGGCAGCTCGCTGTCGACACCGGCCGGCGCGAGCAGCCCCGGCAGCAGCGCCGCGAGGCCGTCGGCTCCGAGCCGCGTGGAGACGTACGACGCCGAACCCCCGCCCGTCGTACGGCGGGTGACGGCCGGGCGGCCCGCGTAGGCGCCCGTGCGGTAGTGGGCGAGGACCTCGACCTCGGGGTCGGTCACGTCGATGCGGTCGGTCCACACCGTGCCCGTACCGCCGCCGTCCACCTCGACCGACTCGCCGTCGAGCAGCGGGCCGAACTCCTCGACGCGGATGCCGAGTACGTCGCGCAGGGCGCCCGGGTAGCCGCCGAGCCAGATGTGGTCGTTCTCGTCGACGACACCGGAGAAGTACGTGGTGACCAGATGGCCGCCGGTCTCCGCGTACCGCGTCAGCTCCTTGGCGAGCGTCGCCGGGACCATGTGCAGGACCGGGGTGATCAGCACGTCGTAGCGGCTGAACTCGGTGCGCGTGGTGACGACGTCGGCGCGGATGCCGAGGGAGAGGAGCGCCGAGTACCAGTTCAGCCCCTCCTGGCGGTAGTCGAGGAGGGCGGTGGGGTGCGAGTCCTGCTCGCTCGCCCACCAGGAGTCCCAGTCGAACACGATCCCGACACGGGCCGGTTCGCGCTCGGAGCCCGCGATCGGCGCCAGGTCCTTCAGGGTCCGGCCGAGGGCGGCCACCGCACGGAAGACCTCGCTGTCGGCGCCGGCGTGCGGCACCATCGCGGAGTGGTACTTCTCGGCGCCGGCCGCCGACTGGCGCCACTGGAAGAAGCACACGGCGTCGGCGCCGTGCGCGACGTGCAGCAGTGAGTCGCGGGCCAGCTCACCCGGGCGCTTGGCCACGTTGACGTGCTGCCAGTTGACCGCGCTGGTGGAGTGCTCCATCAGGAACCACGGGCGGCCGCTCGCGATACCGCTGGTCAGGTTGGCGGAGAAGGACAGCTCGTCGCGGTCCTGCGGGCCCGGGTGGACGTAGTGGTCGTTGGAGACGAAGTCGATCTCGCCGGCCCAGTCCGGGTAGTTCATGCCCTTCGTGCCGCCCATCACCATGAAGTTGGTGGTGATGGGGACCTCGGGCGTGTACTCGCGCAGGATGTCCCGCTCCGCGACCAGGTAGTCCTTCAGCGCGTCCGAGGAGAACCGCTTGAAGTCCAGCTGCTGGGTCGGGTTCGGGTGCGAGCCGGCCAGCCGGGGCGGCAGGATCTGCGCCCAGTCGCTGTAGCGCTGCGACCAGAACGCCGTGCCCCAGGCGTGGTTGAGGGCGTCGAGGGTGGTGTAGCGGGCGCGCAGCCAGTCGCGGAAGGCGCGGGCCGCGTCGTCCGAGAAGTCGTAGATGTTGTGGCAGCCCAGCTCGTTCGAGATGTGCCAGGCCACCAGGGCCGGGTGGTTGGCGTATCGTTCCGCCATCTTCCGGACCAGGCCGAGCGCATGGCTGCGGAAGACCGGGGAGGTGGGGCGCCAGTGCTGGCGCGCGCCCGGCCAGACCGTCTCGCCGGTGGCCGTCACCGGGAGGATCTCGGGGTGCGCGGTGGTGAGCCAGGGCGGCGGGGACGCGGTCGCGGTGGCCAGATCGACGCCGATCCCGCCCTCGTGCAGCAGGTCCATGACCTCGTCCAGCCACCCGAAGTCCCAGGTGTCCGCGTTCGGCTGGATACGGGCCCAGGAGAAGATCCCCACCGAGACGATGTTGACGCCGGCCTCCTGCATCAGCCGTACGTCCTCCTCCCACACCTCCCGAGGCCACTGCTCGGGGTTGTAGTCGGCGCCGTACGCGAGACGGGGCACGGAGTCACCGTCCGGCCCGTACGGCAGACGGGACGGGGAGGCGGAGGTCATGGTGATCCTTCCGGGACGCTGCGAAGCGGCTCGACGCGGGGGAGGGGAGGGGGAGACAAGGGGGTACGAGGAGCGGCCGGCGGTGACGCTTTCCGGCCGCTCCTCGGCTTTACCGCTCGGCGGACACTGTTCCGCCGTTGCTGCTACTGCTCGACTGCTACTTCTCGACGGTGAAGCCCTGCTCGTTGCCGTACTTGATGGACGCGTCCTGCCAGGTCTTCAGCGCGTCGGAGAGCTTCGTGCTGGAGACGTAGGCCTTGCCGACGGTGTCGTTGAAGATCGAGTTGGCGTACTGCTGGAAGGGCAGGTACGACCAGTCGCTGGCGACGTTGGCGGCGGAGTCGGCGAAGATCTTGTTCGCCTCCTGGCCGTCGAAGTAGTCGAACTTCTTGCTCAGGAACGCGGGGTCCTGGAGCTGGGCGTTGGTCGCCGGGAAGGCGCCCTCGTCGACACGGGTCTGCACACCGTCACCGGCGTTGGCGTACTCGACGAACGCGTAGGCGAGCTCCTTGTTCTTGCCCAGCTCGGGCAGGGCCAGCGAGCTGCCGCCGTTCTCCGCGCTCGCCTTGTCGCCCTTGGTCCAGGCCGGCATCGGGGCCGCACGCCACTGACCGGACGCCTGCGGGACACCGCTGACGAAGTTGGCGGGCATCCAGGCGCCGGTGGTCAGGGTGGCGATGGTGCCGTCGCCCAGGCCCTTGTACCAGTCGTCGGTCCAGCCGTTGATGGGCGAGACGAGCTTCTCGTCGATCAGCTTCTGCCAGGTGTCCGTGTACTTCTTGGCACCCGCGTCGTCGAAGTTGATCGACACCTTGGTGCCGTCGACCTTGTAGGGGCGCGAACCGGCCTCCCACAGAAGACTGGTGGTGAAGCCCGCGTCACCGGCGTCGTTGGCGATGTAGACCTTGGGGTCGGCCTTGTGCAGCTTGCGGGCCGCTTCGACGTACTCGTCCCACGTGGTCGGGACCGCGATCTTGTACTTGTCGAAGACCTTCTTGTTGTAGAACATCGCCATCGGGCCCGAGTCCATCGGCAGGCCGTAGACCTTGTCGCCGTCGCTCACGGCGTTCCACGGGCCCGGCGTGTACTTGGCCTTGAGCTTGTCGGCACCGTAGGGGGCCAGATCGGTCAGGCCCTTGGTGAGGGAGTACTGGCTCAGCGCGAAGTACTCGACCTGCGCGACGTCCGGGACGCCCTTCTTGGCCGCGATGGCGTTCGACAGAGCGGTGTAGTGCTTGTCGCCGGACCGCTCGGCCACCAGGTTGATCTTGACCTTGGGGTACTTCTTCTCGAAGTTGGCGGCGACCGACTTCAGCGTGGGCTCCCAGGCCCAGACATTGACCGTGCCGCCCTTCTTGAGGGCCGCCTGGATGTCCGCGGCGGAGACCGCCTTCTGGTCCGAGCTGTCGTCGTCCGAGCCGCCGCAGGCGGTGGCGCCCAGGGCGAGGACGGAGAGCAGGGTTATGCCGCGCATCAGGCGGCCGGTGGTTCTACGCATCGAGGTGCTTCCACTTCTTCGTGGGTGGGACGGGGTGAGGGTGAATGCTGTGTGAGGGTGAAACGCGGTGGAGCCGAGGGGGGTGTGGGGCCTGAGGATGGATCACTCCTTGACACTTCCGGCGGAGAGGCCGGACTGCCAGTACTTCTGGAGCAGCAGGAACGCGGCGATCAGCGGGATGATGGTGAGTAGTGACCCGGTGATCACCAGGTTGGTGACGACGTCGCCGCCGATCGTCTGGGCCTGGGAGTTCCAGGCGTCCAGTCCCAGGGTCAGCGGGTACCAGTTCGGGTCCTTGAGCATGATCAGCGGCAGGAAGTAGTTGTTCCAGGTCGCGACCGTGGTGAACAGCAGGACGGTCACGGTGCCGGGGGCGAGCAGGGGCATGGCGACCTGGAAGAAGGTGCGCACCTCGCCCGCTCCGTCGATACGGGCCGCCTCCATCAGTTCGGTGGGGATGGCCTCGGTCGCGAAGACCCACATCAGATACAGACCGAAGGGCGACACGAGCGAGGGGATGATCACCGCCCACGGGGTGTCGGTCAGGCCCATCTTGCTGAACATCAGGAAGGTGGGCACCGCCAGGGCCGTACCAGGGACGGCGACCGCACCGATGACCACGGCGAACACGGCCCGCTTGCCGGGGAAGGTGAACTTCGCCAGCGCGTAGCCGCCGAGGATCGCCAGCAGGGTGGCGCCGCCGGCGCCGAGCACGACGTACAGCAGGGTGTTCAGCAGCCAGCGGACGAAGATGCCGTCGTGGTACGTGAACGTGTCGTGGATGTTCTGCCAGAGGGCGAAGTCGCTGCTGAACCACATCCCGGACGAGTTGGCGAGCCCGTCCTGGGTCTTGGTGGCGCTGATGACCAGCCAGATCAGGGGCACGACCGTGTAGACCAGGATCAGGCCGGTGAGCACGGTCAGCAGGATGCTGCGCTTCGGGCGGCCGGGGGAGTGCTTACGGCGGGTACGCAGTCGAGGCGCGCCCTTCGAGCCGCCTGCGGCCTGTTCGGGTGCGTCCGGGGAGGTGGTGGTGACGGAGCTGCTCATGGTTCACGCTCCCTTGCGCATGCCGCGGAGCTGCACGACATAGGCGATGACCATGGTGATCAGCCCCATGATGATGGCGACCGCCGCGGAGTAGTTGTGCTGCTGGCCGTTGAAGGACAGCGAGTACGTGTAGAAGTTCGGGGTGAAGTCGGTCGTGATGGCGTTGCGCGCCAGGGGCCGCAGGATGGCCGGCTCGTTGAAGAGCTGGAAGCTGCCGATGATCGAGAAGATCGTCGCGATCACGAGGGCACCGCGGATCGCGGGGAGCTTGATGGCGGTGATGACGCGGAACTGCCCGGCACCGTCGATCTCCGCTGCCTCGTAGAGCGAGAGCGGGATGACCCGTAGCGCGGAGTAGAAGATCAGCATGTTGTAGCCGATGAACTCCCAGGTGACGATGTTGCCGATCGACGCCAGGACCAGATCGCTGGAGAGCGGGTCCGGCAGCGTGACGTCGAACGCGCTGTTGATGTCACCCACCAGCCCGTACTTCGTGCCGTACATGAAGCCCCACATCAGGGTGGCGACCACGGCGGGCACCGCGTACGGCAGGAAGATCGTGATGCGGAAGAAGTCCTTGCCGAAGAGGCGTCCGCTGTCCAGGGCCAGGGCGATCAGCAGGGCGATGCCGAGCATGATCGGCACCTGGACGGCCAGGAAGAGCGACACCCGCATCAGGGAGTCCCAGAACTGGTCGTCCTCCAGCGCCTGCTTGTAGTTGTCCAGGCCGACGAAACTCGTGCCGCCGATCAGCTGGTCCCTGAAGAGGCTCAGATAGATCGAGTACCCGATGGGTGCCAGGAAGACGAGGGCGAACACCGCCACGAACGGACCTATGAACCCCCATCCCGTCCATGAGCGGCGGTCCCTCTTCGCCGCGGGCCGGGCCGGGGCGCGCTTCGCGGCCACCGGTGGTTCTAGGGTCGTCATTTGTCGTGCCTCGCTCGTCCGTCTCGGAACCGGCGCTGGTCCGCCGCCGCCCCGATGTTTACGTAAACATCTCTCTCCGCAAGACCCCCACGAGAGGTCCACCGGCTGTTATGTTTACGTAAACATCTGATGGCGGCATGTCTACACCGCTCCCCCGACACTGGTCAAGGGTCGTCGGGCGCAACTGTGGACCCGAGAGCGAGGATTGACGGGTGGACACAGCTGACGGCACCTCGGCCGAGCCGGCGCGGGCGCGCGCACGCACCAGGAAGCGGGCCGCCCGCCGTACACAGAGCGCGTCCATGGCCGACGTCGCCCGGGTCGCCGGAGTGTCCTCGCAGACCGTCTCACGGGTGTCGAACGGTTTCCCCGGCGTCAACGAGGAGACGCGGCAGCAGGTCCTCGCCGCCATGAAGGAGCTGGGCTACCGCCCCAACAGTGCCGCCCGGGCCCTCAAGCGCGGCGAGTTCCGCACCATCGGCGTCATCACCTTCGGCCTGTCCACCACGGGCAACGTGCGCACCCTGGAGGCGATCGCCACCTCGGCGGCGCACGAGGGGTACTCGGTCACCCTGCTGCCGGTCGCCGTGCCCACGCAGGACGAGGTGCGCGGCGCCTTCTCGCGGCTCGGTGAACTCGCCGTCGACGCGGTCATCGTCATCCTCGAAGTGCACCTCCTGGACGCGTCGACGCTCTCCATGCCACCGCACGTCCAGGTGGTCGTGGCCGACTCCGACGCGGGCGACCGCTACACCGTGGTCGACACCGACCAGGCAGGTGGCACCCGGACCGCCGTACGCCATCTGCTGGACCTCGGGCATCGCACGGTCTGGCATCTGGCGGGCCCGGAGGGGTCGTACGCCGCGCAGCGCCGCACCGACGCCTGGCGTGCCGAACTCCTCGCGGCCGGGCGGACCGCGCCGCCCCTGGTACGCGGTGACTGGTCGGCCGAGTCCGGCTACCACGCGGGTCTGCGCATCGCCGAACTGCCGGACTGCACAGCGGTGTTCGTGGCCAACGACCAGATGGCGCTGGGGCTGCTGCGGGCCCTGCACGAGAGCGGGCGCAAGGTGCCCGAGGACGTCAGTGTGATCGGCTTCGACGACATCCCGGAGGCGGGCTCGTTCCTGCCGCCGTTGACCACCGTGCACCAGGACTTCGCCGAGGTGGGGCGGCTGTGCGTCGAGGGTGTGCTGCGGCAGATGCGGCAGGACGCCACGGAGCACGGGACAACGCTGGTGCCGACGCGGCTGGTGGTGCGGAACAGTACGGCGCCGCCGCGCTGACCGGCGCCGGCCGATCACCCCCGGAGCCCCGCACGCCTTGCCCCCACTGGGCACCGGGCGCACGCTGGTCGTATGGCTGCGCACGACGGCCCCACGCTCATCACCTCCGTCCAGCGGGCCTTCCGCCTGATGGAGGCGGTGAGCGCGCATGTGAACGGGGCGCCGGCCAAGCAGCTGGCACGCGAGACGGGGCTGCCCCTGGCCACCGCCTACCACCTGCTGCGCACCCTGGTCCACGACGGCTACCTGCGGAAACTGGCCGACGGCGGGTTCATCCTGGGGGACAAGGTCCGGTCGTTGCAGGTCGCGGGCGGCGGGCAGGCGCTGCTCAGCCGTGTCCGTCCCACGCTCGCCGCCCTGCGGGACGAGCTGGCGACCGCTGCCTACCTCACCTTCTACGAGGACGGCGAGATCCGGGTCGCCGAGATCGTCGACGGCCCCCGGGCGCCTCGCGTCGACCTCTGGGTGGGGTTCGAGGACGCGGGACACGCCACCGCGCTGGGCAAGTCCGTGCTGCGGGAACTGGACGGGGACGCCCGCAAGGACTACCTCTCCCGCCACCACCTGAACGACCTCACCCCGAGGACGATCACCAGCCGACTGGAACTGCTCCGGCGTATCGATTCCTCACCCGTGGCCCCGGCTGTCACCGACCTGGAGGAGTACGCCCTCGGCACGGTCTGCGTCGCCGTCCCCGTCTACCGGGGGGACACGCTCGGCTCGCTCGGCGTCTCCATGCCCGCGGACCGGCTCTCCCGGCTGCCGGAGATCCGGGCGCGGCTGATCCCGGTCGCCGACCGTGTGACCAGGAGTCTCTCGCTCACTATCTGAAAATCCTCTTCTTGATGCGGCCCCGGCTGATCGCGTTACCTGGATGCCTGGACGAAACAGGCATTTCGGGGATTCACCCCGTACACAGGTGAGGACTGCGGACGGAACATGAGTCAGGCCCGACACCGAGGTGGAGACCGCTGGTCCATGCGAGCGCTCAGGAACCGCCTGTCCTTGCTTCCCACCCTGCCCGTGCTGGTCGTCGCCGCCGTCGTCCTGTGCGACCTCGTCGGCGGAGCCGGGACGAGCTGGCTGCCGCTGCTCGCCGCCGGGCCCGCACTGGCCGCCACCACCAACGGACCGCGCGGTGTCCTCTGCGTCGGCCTCCTCGCCGGGGTGCTCGGCGCCGCGCTCGGCGACCAGGCCGGCGTTCCGGGCCCCGAGCTGGCCGCCGTACTGTCCGCCCTGGCCGCCGTCACCCTGGCGAGCGGCCTGGCCAGCGCGCTGCGCGGGCGCCGGGAACGGGTGCTCGACGCCGTCCGCTCGGTCGCGGAGACCGCCCAGCACGCACTGCTCAGCCCCGTACCGGCGACGGTCGGCCCCTTCCAGGCTGCCGTCCGCTACAGCGCGGCGGCGGCCGAGGCCCGGATCGGCGGTGATCTGTACGCGCTGATACCGACGCCGTACGGGGTGAGACTGATCGTCGGCGATGTGCGCGGCAAGGGGCTGCCGGCCGTGGGGACCGCCGCTCTGGTGCTCGGTGTCTTCCGGGAGGCCGCCTACGACGAGCCCGATCTCCTCGCCGTCGTGGACCGGATCGAGCGGAGTCTTGCCCGCAACCTCGGCGCGGACGACTTCGTCACCGCCGTCGTCGCCGGTTATCCGAGGCCGGGCCAGCTGGAAGTGGTGAACTGCGGACACGCGCCCCCGCTGCTGGTCCGCGCCTCGGGCGACCTCGTGACCGTGGAGCCCACGCACCCGGCGCCGCCCCTCGGACTGCGCGCCCTGACCGGGCACACCCCCGACCTCCAGGTACTGCCCTTCACCGACGGTGACCAGCTCCTGCTCTACACCGACGGAGTCACCGAGGCCCGCGACCGGGGCCGCGCCTTCTACCCGCTCCACGAAGGGCTGGCCCGGCACGCCTGCGACGAGCCGGCCCGCACGCTCGACGCGCTCCACGAGGAACTGCTGACCCACGTGGGCGGCCGGCTGCACGACGACGCTGCGCTGCTCCTCATACGCAAACCGACGGTCCGGGAAGTGGTGGTTCCCGAACCGTCGGTTCCTGGGGCGGCGAGTTCCGGTGCGACGGGTTACGAAGCGGCCGTCACTCGCCCGAAGGCGCGGTCAGTGTGACGCCGAGCGCCACCGGCGTACCGAAGTTCGGCGTGCCGTCCGCGTTCCAGGTGAACTTCTGCGCTCTGGTGGTGCGGTTCATGTCGCAGCCCCCGGAGGCGGAGTTGTTGGCGTGGTAGACGATCCAGTCCTCGGTCCCGTCGGGTGACTTGAAGAACCCGTTGTGGCCGGGGCCGTACACGCCGTTGGCGTTGGACCGCTGGAACACCGGGTTCGGCGACTTGACCCAGGAGGAGGAGTTGAGCGGGTCGCCGGTTCCGTTGTACGTCAGCATCCCCAGTTTGTAGTCGGGCGTGGAACAGTGGCTGGCCGAGTAGACGATGAACGTCTTCCCGCCCCGCTGGAGCACCTCGGCGCCCTCGTTGACCGCGCCGCCGACCGTCTCCCAGCTCAGGGTCGGGGTGGACAGCACCCGGCGGGTGCCGCTCGCCGTCCACGGGTTGGACAGCGGCCGGATGAACATGGGCTGCGAGCCGTTGTAGAAGGTGCCCAGCAGGTAGAGCTGGCCGTTCAACTGGAGGATGCCCGGGTCGAGTTCCCAGGTGTTGTCCTGGGTCGGGTCGAGCAGGTCGGCCTTGAAGCTGTAGGGGCCCATCGGGTCCAGGCCGGCGCTCTCCAGCACATGGATGCGCTGGGTGCCCAGGTCGTACGGCTCCCGTCCGGCCGTGTAGTAGAAGTACCACCGCTTCCCGTTCGGACCGTCGAGCAGATGGAACTCCGGGGCCCACATCGTGCCGGCCCCGTTGGGCCGGGTCAGGTTGAAGATCACCTGGTCGGTCGCCGTGGCAAGACCCGCGAGCGTGCTCGCCTTGCGCATGGTGACCGTCGAGTTCCAGGTGGTCGTGGCGAGGTAGTAGTAGCCGTCGTAGTACGTCAGCCAGGGGTCGGGCCCGTGCTGGGACAGCGGGTTGGTGAACGTGTGCGTGCCGGTGCCGCCCCCGCTCGTGAAGCCGGGCAGCCGCCACACCCTGCCGTTCGCGGTGGCACAGGGCAGTTGCACCAGGTTGGTGTTCGAGGCCGACGAACCGCCGCTCGGCGTCACGCACTTGCCCGAGCTGACGGACACCAGGTTGAAGGTCCTGTCGGTGCCGGAGACCGTCACGGGAACGAGCCGCCACTGCTGGTTCGTTCCGCTGTGGCAGGGCCACTGGATGATCGTGGCGTTGTCCGCCGTGGACGCCCCGAAGACGTCGACGCACTGACCGGACTGTGTGGTGATCGTGTACGTGTCGGACGTCCCGGCGACCGGCGTCCAACCGAAGTTCTGGTTGGCGCCGGAGCTGCACGTGAACGCGCGCAGCTGGGTGGCGTTGGTCGTCGAACTGCCCGGCAGGTCAAGGCAGTTGCCGCCGTTCTGGTTCACCCCCGTCGAACTGAACGAGACGGCGGCGGACGCGGGCGGCGACGCCACCAGAAGGGCGACCACCATGGCGAGCACGGCGACGAGTACGGCCGTACATCTGGAGCGGGTTGATCGGGTCACTTCAGGCACATCCCTTCAGGGTCCGTACGCCTTGACTTCGAGGAGTCCGACGGAGCTGGTGCCGGTGGCGGTGAGCAGTACCCGTAGCCGGGTGGTGCTGGTGGCGGTGAACGAGACGGTGTTGTACTGGTTCTTGGCCAGCGCGTAGGCGCCCGCGCCCGGCATGTCCACGTAGGCGCTGCCGTTCCAGTACTGGAGCTTCCAGGCGGACGGCATGTCGATGCCCTGGTCGTCGTCGAAGAAGTACACGTCGGCCTTGTTGAGGGTCTTCGCGGTCGGCCAGGTCAGCTCGGCCCACTGCTGGCCCGTCTCCGGCCAGGTCCCCCAGCGCGGGTTCACCGTGTCGTTCGACGAGGGCGGCTCGACGCCGTCGTTGACCGCGGCGACGCTCTCCCAGGCGGAGGTGTACGAGGCGGACGCCGTCGCGGATGCCGCCTGGTTGGCCGGAGGCTGCGGTGGCTGGACGCCGCCCCGGTTGAACACCTTGACCTCGGTCAGGCCCGTCTTGGCCCCGGAGGCATTGGTGGCCAGGACCCTGATGCGCTGGGCGGTGATCGCCGGGAACTGCACGAGGTTGTAGTTGGCGCGCGGCGCGGTCGGGGTCTTGGTCTGGCTCGGCGCGTTCACCCATGAACTGCCGTCGTAGTACTGGATGTTGTACGCGGACGGCGCCCGGTAGGTCGTACTCGCCGGGCGGCTGTCCTTGAAGTGCAGGCGCACCTCGTTCAACGTGCGCGCGGCGCCGAAGTTCAGCTCGTACCAGTCCTGGCTGTTGGGGGAGCCGCCGGCGCCCCAGAACGGCTCGTTGGTCGGATAGCCGTCGACAGCGCCCGACACCGAGCTGCCGGACCCGGTGTAGGAGGCCGAAGCGGTCGCCCCGGAGGCCAGGTTGGTCAGGTCGGCGGTGAGGTCGACGCCGGCCTTGGCGAGCATGTCGACCATGCGCGGGCTGCTCTGGACGACCTGGTTGGGTGCCTGGAGTCCGGCGACCGCCGTGTTGTAGGTGACCGTGCCGCTCGTGGTGACGGCACCGGTGGCCGGATCCCAGGTGAACGGCACCAGCGAGTTGACGGTGGCCGCCCGGTTGCCGTTGACGTAGATCGAGTAGCCCTCCGGGATACCCGGGTAGCGCACCACTCCGTCGGCCGGGTCGTCCCAGACGACCGAGAGGTCCGCGTTGCGGTAACGGAGGTTGTTGACGGTGAAGTGGCTCCAGCCGATGTCGATCGGCGAGAGCTCCACCTTGGCGTCGCTGCGCGGCCGGAGCCCCGCGACGTCCTCGATCACCGTCCAGTTGCTGCTGCCCAGGATGTTGTGGTGGATCCAGGAACGGTAGTTGATGCTGCTGCCGTTCCAGTCGGCCCAGAACTCGTTGGCGTCGGGCCACTGGGTGTTGCCGCCGACGTACTGCGCCCACGTGTTCCAGTACAGGAGCTTCTTGTAGTCGGTGGCGTTCATCCACGAGTTGGGGTAGTTGCGCAGCACCGAGGAGTACAGCCTGAACTGCACCGTGGAGTTGATGGTGGAGAAGTTGTTGGAACCCGGCTCCCCGGCGTCGGCCGCCGCCTTCTTGTCGACCTGGTTGGCCGTGTAGAAGGGGAAGATCGGGTACTGGGCCGGGTCGTCGAACAGCCGCAGGGCCTGCTTGTACGTCGCCGTGTTGGGGACGGCGCCGACCGAGAACGGGTAGTAGTTGTTGATCTCCTTCCAGGGCACCCACTCGTTCGTCGACTTCAACCGGTGCTCGAACAACTGCCGGTTGGGGTTCCACAGCACGTTGACGATGGCGTCCTTGATCTGCGTCGCGAGCGTCCGCATCTCGTTCGCCTTGGCCGTGTTGCCGGTCGCCTCGTAGGCCTGCGCGGCGGCCAGCGCGCCGCTGTACTGGTAGGCGGACTCGGCGCGGTCCATGTTGCCGGGCTTCCAGTGGAAGGACACCGCGTCGGCGTCGTTGCCGGTCAGCGCGCCCCAGTCGTACTCGATCAGCTTGTTGTTGTCGTGGTCGTAATAGGCGAGTTGACCCTTGACGTCGCCCTCCGCGTAGCGCGCCAGGCTGGCGGCGATGCCCGGCTGGCCGCCGTGGAGCTGATAGCTCTTCCAGGCCGCCTCGGCGATGTACTGGGTGTAGCTGTTGGACCAGTTCTCCGGGTCACCCGGGTTGTCGAGGAACCGTCCGCCCTTGGAGGTCTGCCCGGCGCTGAGCCAGTCCCCGTACGCGTAGGCCGGGTTGCGCAGATACTTCAGGTCGTCGATGTGCATCGGCTGGGTCAGCGCGATCGCGTTGTTGTAGCCGAGGACGCCCTCGGTCGACGTCGGGAACTGGAAGGTCTGCCCGGGGATGTCGGCGTCCAGGTTGTTGAAGCGCATCAGCCACCAGCGGTAGTAGACGCTCTTCTTGATCGCCGGTTCGGGTACGTCGATGTAGGGCACGTTCTGCGCCCACCACAGGTTGTAGGCCCTGACATGAGTCGCGAAGGCGGTCGCGTTCGAGTAGCCCGCGTAGGCGTTGTACTCGGTGAGCGACTGGGGGATCTCGTCGGTGACGAAGCCCATCACCACCTTTGCGGTCACCGTGGCCCCGGCCGGAACCGTCACGGAACGGTTGAGGCCGCCGCTGGTGACCGTGAACCCGTCGCCGGTGAGGCGGGGGCGGAGGGTGGTCAGGTTGTTGTAGGCGCTCGCCTGGCCGGTCAGCTCACTGCCGGTGCCTGTCGTGGCGTACGGCGAGGTCGCCCGCAGTTGCAGGGTGGTCGAGCCACTGCCGTTGTTCTTGATCGACAGATTGGTCACGGCCACGTTGTTCTCGGTGATGAACTTGGTCTGGTTCACCGTGACCGAGCCGCTGGTGTGCACGCTGTTCCAGTGGCTGGGCATCTGCCGGCGCTGGGAGACCTGCTCGGTGAAGGTGCCCGGGCTGATCGCGACGCTGTAGGCGTTCTGGTCGTTGACGCTCTCCCAGTAGGCGACATGGCCGCCGAAACCGAGGATCGCCGGGTCGTGGGTCTTCATGAAGAGCCCGCGGCCACGGCTCATCAGCCAGGGACCGGCCGGGTCGTCCCCGGAGCGGGCCAGCAGACGGTCCATCCAGAAGTCGGTGCCGGAACTCTCCGCGTCGTAGATGGACTTCATCATGTCGCCGGTGGTCTGGGCGACGGGCGGGGCCGGGACCGCGGGGCCGTTGAACGTGGGGAACCCGATGGTCTGCGCTGCGGCGGCCGGGGGAGCGGTGAGGACGGAGGCGAGAGTGAGCAGAAGGGCGACGAGAAGGACTCTCGTGCGCCGGCGTCGTACCAGCAAGGCGTGCGGTCTTCTCATCGGAGGCTCCCTGTCCCGTTGCCTGACAGACGTGTGGTCGCGATGGCGCCGACGTTCATGAACCGAAGAGCACAGAAAACAGACCTGAAAGGTTTTCGCAACGTAGGAGCGAGCTGATGAGGTGTCAAGAGGGTTGGATGAGACCCGAGTTCGCCGAGTGGGAGGGGATCGCCCGGTTCAGGACAGCGGTGCCGTCGAGCCCCTGATCACCACTCGGCAGGGCAGCGCCTCCGTGCCCGAGCGCCGCACCCCGCCGATCGCGCTGAACAGGGCGTGCGCCGCCGCCCGGCCGACCTCTTCCAGGTTCAGGTCGACGCTGGTCAGCGGCGGCCGTGCGCCGGAGGTCAGGACATGCCAGTCGTCGAAGCCCATGACCGACACGTCCTCCGGCACCCGCCGGCCGCGCTCGCGCAGTACGTCCATGACGCCACGCGCGATCTGGTCGTTGCCGCACAGCACCCCGTCGACCTCCGGATGCCGGTCGAGCAGCAGCGCGGTGGCCGCCCGCCCCCAGCCCTCCGACCAGGCGCCGAACCGAGGTTCCTCGACCGGTACGAGACCGGCGTCGGCGAGCGCGCCCAGGGCCCCCTCGGAGCGCTCCCGCGCCGCGAGGTACCCGGGGTCGCCGGTGATGTGCGCGATCCGGCTGCGACCGCATGCCAGCAGGTGGGACACGGCGATCCGGCCGGCGTCGACGCTGTCGGGGACGATGGACAGATCGGCCGGATCGTCCGACGGCGCGTACGCGTAGACCACCGGGACCGGAAGCTCACGGCCCAGGGACGGACGTGGATCTGTCCGGCTGCCAACCACGATCAGACCGTCGACCCGACGGCCCAGCAGCGCCCGGACATGGTGCTGTTCGCGAATCGCGTCCCCTCGGGCGTCACAGAGGAACACGGCGACCTCGCCCGCCCCGAAGGCGTCCTCGGCGCCCATCAGGATCGGGATGCTGAACCGGCCCTCCAGGTCGCTGGTGAGCAGGCCGACCGTGCCCGTGCGCCCGGCGAGCAGCCCGCGGGCCAGCTGGTTGGGGCGGAACGACAGCCGCTCGGCAGCGTCGACGACCCGCTGCCGGGTCTCGGCGCGCACCTGACTGCGGCCGTTGAGAGCCTTGGACGCGGTGGCGATGGACACACCCGCCAGGCGGGCCACATCGCTGAGCGTGGCGGGCTGCGCACGAGAGGGGCCGGTGGCCTGTGCCATGGGTGAACTCCTTCTCTCGTCCTGCGTGCGTAAACCGTACGCGAGTTGTTTCGGCCGAGGCGTGTCACACGCACTTTCACAGGTTTCGGCAGCCGCCATGTAAGGGTCGCCGACTTCCCTTCTGTGCAAGGGGATTGACGGGCCATGAGCCGGGTCCCTACTTTCAGAAAGCCTTTTCGGCTTCTTTCCGGCGCAGAACCCACACGAGGGGGATCGTTATGGGGAGCACGACCGGACCACGTGGACACGGACGTGGACGCCTGAGCAGACTCGCCACCGGCGCCGTCGCGCTTCTCGCCGCCGCGAGCCTGGTCACGGCCTGCGGCTCGGGGGACGACGGCTCGAACGGCGGAGGGGGAGGCGGCGGGGGAGCGGCAGGTGCCACGGGTACGGACGACGGCGCCACGCTCACGATGTGGACCCGGGCGGCGACCCGGCCGCAGAGCGAGGCCCTGGTCAAGGCGTACAACGCGGGTCACAAGAACCGGATCGAACTGACCGTCATCCCCACCGACGACTACCAGGCCAAGGTGGGCGCGGCGGCCGGATCCAAGGACCTGCCCGACCTCTTCGCGTCCGACGTGGTGTTCGTCCCGAACTACACCTCCAGCGGGCTCTTCGCCGACCTCACCGAGCGCATCGACGGCCTGCCCTTCGCCGACAGCCTCGCCCAGTCGCACATCAAGGCGGGCACGTACGAGGACCGGAAGTACGTCGTCCCGCACACCCTCGACCTGTCGGTGCTCTTCTACAACAAGGATCTCTACCGGCAGGCGAAGCTGGACCCGGAGAAGCCGCCCACCACGCTCGCCGAGTGGGACCAGCAGGCCCGCGCCGTGGACGCCCTCGGCGGGGGCGTCCACGGCACCTTCTTCGGCGGCAACTGCGGGGGCTGCGGTGTCTTCACCTGGTGGCCGTCCATCTGGGCGGCGGGGGAGGACGTGCTGAACGCGGAGGGCACCGAGGCGACTCTTGCCTCCGCCACGGCCAAGAAGGTCTACGACACCTACCGGGGCTGGGTCGAGGACGACATCGTCGCCCCCGGCGCCCGCGACGAGACCGGCGCCACCTGGACCGGCGTCTTCCCGAAGGGGAAGGTCGGCGTCATGCCGATGCCCTCGACCACCCTGGGCCTGATGCCCAAGGACCTGGACCTCGGCGTCGCCCCCATCCCCGGACCCGACGGCGGCAAGTCCACCTTCGTCGGCGGCGACGCCATCGGCATCTCCGCCACCAGCAGGTCGGCCGACCAGGCCTGGAACTTCCTCGCCTGGTCCCTGGGTGACCAGGCACAGGTCGACGTGGTCGCCGCCCACAAGGACGTGGTGGCGCGCGCCGATCTCGCGTCCAACAAGTACTCCGACGCGGACCCACGGCTGGTGACCATCAACCAACTGGTGGCGGACGGCAGGACCCCGTACGCCCTGAAGTTCGGCCAGACCTTCAACGACCCCAACGGCCCCTGGCTGAGCCTGATGCGCGACGCCGCCTTCGGCGACGGGGCGGACGTGGACAAGGACAACGACGCGGTGAGTGCCTCGCTGGCGGACTGAGTGCGAGCCGCGGGCGCGTGGGGGCTGGTCGCGCAGTTCCCCGCGCCCCTGAAAGACGGGGCTGCGCCCCTGCCTTTCAGCGGCACAGCCAGCCCACGTCCACGTCGCACGGCAAAGGAGAGCCATGCAGGTGAAGGCGGCCGACCCGACGGCGGCCGAATCCCGGACCCGGCCGGAACACCGGGTCCCCCCGCTTCGTACCGCCGCACCCCGATGGAGGTCCCGCAAGGTACAGGGCCTCGCCTACGCCGCCCCCACGGCAGTGTTCGTCACCGTCTTCTTCCTGCTGCCGCTGCTGCTCGTCGGCCAGATGTCCCTCAGCGACTGGCCGCTCCTGGCCGGCGACCGGGGGATCAACGCTCCCGAGAACTACACCGACGCCACCGACACCACCCTGTTCTGGCCGGCGGTCCGCTTCACGCTCCTCTACACCGTGATCGTCACGGTCGTCCTCCTCGGCCTCGCCCTCCTCCTCGCCCTGCTGGTGCAGGAGTCCCGGCCGGCCGCGGGCTTCTTCCGCACCGTCTACTTCCTGCCCAGCGCCCTCGGACTCGCCTCCGCGTCGCTCCTCTTCTGGGGCCTGTACAGCCCGTCCACCGGACCCCTCAGCCGTATCCTCGAAAACCTGGGCCTGGTCGACGACCCGGTGTCCTTCCTCGGCACCCCGACCTCCGCCCTTCTCTCGACGGTGTTCCTCATCGTCTGGAAGTTCGCCGGGTTCTACATGCTGATCCTTCTCGTGGGCCTTCAGCGCATCCCCCACGAGGTGTTCGAGGCGGCCCGGATGGACGGCGCGAGCCGGGGCCAGATCTTCCGCTCCATCACGCTGCCGCTGTTGCGTCCGTCCCTCGCGCTGACACTGCTGCTCTGCGTGACCGGATCGCTGCTCGCCTTCGACCAGTTCTTCGTCCTCACCAAGGGGGGACCGGACAACAGCACGGTCACCGTCGTCCAGTTGATCTACCGGGAGGCCTTCCAGCGGATGAACCTCGGTACGGCGGCGGCCCTTTCGGTGATCGTGCTCGGCGTGCTGCTCCTGCTCAACGCCCTCCAGTTCCGCGGCCTGCGCCGCGCCGACGAGTCATGAGAACCCGAACACCACTGGAAGGGAGACCACGGTGCTGACCCGCGCCCTCGGCCGTACGCCCTACTACGTCGTCGCCGGAGGGCTGGCCGTCATCTTCCTCTTCCCCCTGGTGTGGAACGCCTGGGCCTCGGTCAGCGGCCAGCCCGGGACCGCACAGGAGTCCGGCTACGGCCTCGGCAACTACCGGACGCTCCTCGACTACGACGCGGGCCTGTGGCAGTACTTCCTCAACAGCACCGTCGTCTCCGTGCTCACCGTCGCCCTGACCCTCGGAGTGTCCCTGCTGGGCGGTTACGCGTTCGCCCGCTTCGACTTCCCCGGCAAGAACCTGCTGTTCCTGCTCACCCTGGCCATCCTCATGGTCCCGTACGCCACCCTGCTCATCCCCCTCTACGTCCTCCTAGGCCGGCTGCACCTCCAGAACTCACTCGTCGGACTGAGCCTGGTCCTGGCGATGTTCCAACTGCCGTTCGCCACCTTCATGATGCGGATCTCCTTCGAGGCGGTACCGCGTGAACTGGAGGAGTCGGCGCTCGTCGACGGCTGCGGCACGTCGGGCGCACTGCGCCGGGTGCTGCTGCCCGCCGTACGACCGGGGTTGATCACCGTCGGCCTGTTCGCGTTCCTCGCGGCCTGGAACGACTTCATCGCCCCGCTGATCCTCATCTCCGACAGCGAGAAGGCACCTCTGCCGCTGGCCGTGGCGAACCTGCGCCAGCAGAGCATGGGCGCCGTCGACTACGGCGCCACCGAAGCCGGTGTGGTGGTCCTCGCCGTGCCCTGTCTCCTCCTCTTCCTGCTGCTGCAACGGCACTACGTACGAGGCTTCATGTCGGGCGCGCTGAAGGGCTGACCAACCGGATGAAAGGCATCAATTGGTGAGCGATAACCGAGAGTTGTCGACCGTGCTGCCCGTGGCGCCGACCCGGGGACGACTGCGTCCACTGGGTCTGGACGAGGTGAGGATCACCGGCGGCTTCTGGGCCCGGCGCCGGGAGGTCAACGCCACCGCCACCCTCGCCCACTGCCGTGACTGGATGGAACGCGTCGGCTGGACCGGCAACTTCCGGGCCGTCGCCGAGGGCCGTGTCCAACAGGACCGGCGGGGACGGGAGTTCGCGGACTCCGAGATCTACAAGCTCCTCGAAGCGATGGCCTGGCAGTCCGGTACCGGCACCGGTGGCAGCACCGACGCCGCGCTCGACCGGGACATCGCGGCGCTCACCGAGGCCGTCGCGTCCGCCCAGGAACCCGACGGCTACCTGAACACCGCCTTCGGCCACCCCGGACAGCAGCCCCGCTACAGCGACCTCGAATGGGGTCACGAACTGTACTGCTACGGGCACCTGATCCAGGCGGGCGTCGCCCAGGCCCGCGCCCAGGGCGAGGGCGAGTTGACGAAGATCGCCCGACGCGCCGCCGACCACATCTGCGCCACCTTCGGCCGGGGCGGCATCGAGCGCGTCTGCGGCCACGCGGAGATCGAGACGGCCCTCGTGGAACTGGCCCGCCTGACGGGCGAGGAGCGCTACCTCGACCAGGCGGCCGTGTTCATCGGCCGCCGGGGCCACGGCACCCTCGCCGACGGCGAGTTCGGCCGCGTCTACCACCAGGACGACCTGCCGGTGAGGGAGGCCACGGTGTTGCGCGGCCACGCCGTCCGCGCCCTCTATCTCGCGTCCGGCGCGGTCGACGTGGCGGTGGAGACCGGGGACGAGGAGCTGCTCGCGGCGGTCGGGCGGCAATGGGAGGCGGCGGTCGCCCGGCGCACCTATCTGACCGGTGGCATGGGCTCCCACCACCGCGACGAGGCCTTCGGCGACGACTTCGTCCTCCCGCCCGACCGCGCCTACTCGGAGACCTGTGCCGGCGTCGCCTCCGTACAGCTCAGCTGGCGGCTGCTCCTGGCCACCGGCGACCCGCGCTACGCCGACCTGGCCGAGCGAACCCTGTTCAACGTGGTCGCCACCTCCCCGTCCGAGGACGGCCGGTCCTTCTTCTACGCCAACACCCTCCACCGACGACACCAGGGCCCGGTGCCCGCCGCCGACGCCGTGAGCCCGCGCGCCGAATCGAGCCTGCGTGCCCCCTGGTTCGCGGTGTCCTGCTGCCCGACGAACGTGGCACGCACCCTGGCCCAGCTCCCCGCCCACCTGGCCACGGCCGACGACCAGGGCATCCAGCTCCACCAGTACGCCGACGCGGAGATCGCCACGACCCTCACCGGCGGCCACGACATCGCCCTGAGCGTCCGCACCGACTACCCGTCCGGCGGAAACGTGACGGTGCGGATCGACCGCTCGGCCCCGGCCCGCCCCTGGATCCTGTCGCTGCGCGTGCCCGCGTGGACGGAGGGTGCCACGGCCTACCTGATCGAGCCGGACGGGACCTGCCGTACGGTCGATCCGGGGACGGCCGAGGTCACCCGGCTCTTCCTGCCAGGCGACGAGATTCGGCTCGAACTGCCCGTGGCGCCACGGTGGATCGCGCCGGACCCGCGCATCGACGCCGTACGCGGCACGGTCGCCGTCCAGCGCGGCCCGCTCGTGTACTGCGCGGAGTCCGTGGACCTGCCGGGCGGACGTGAGGTCGACGCCGTACGGGTGGATCCGTCCGCCGAGCCGGAGGATGGGCCGGACGGCAGTGTGGTCGCGCCGGGCGAACTCGTCGAACAGGATGTTCCCGGCGACACCGCATGGCCGTACCGGCCACTCGACCGAACCGGCGATTCCGCCTCCGAGCGCACGGGAATCGTCCTCGTCCCCTACAACTCCTGGGCGAACCGCGGCCCTTCGACGATGCGCGTGTGGCTGCCGACCACCGAGACGTAGCACCGGAGAACCGCAGTCCAGGCCCGCCGAACCCCACGATCGGAGCCCGAGATGACCCAACCCCCCAGCCGCAGAGGCCTGTTGGGGCTCGCCGCCGCGAGTGTGGCCGCCGCGCCGCTCACATACGCGATACCGGCGGCGCAGGCGGCCCCGGCCCTCCCCGCGTCAGCCACGGCCCTCCCCGTGCCCGCCCCGTCCACCTGGTCCGTACGGCCCTTCCCTCTGGACCAAGTCGTCCTGGGCGACAGCGTGTTCCGCCGCAAGCGCGACCTGATGCTGGAGTTCGCCAGGTCCTACCCGGCGGACCGCATCCTGGCCGTCTTCCGTGCCAACGCGGGGCTCGACACCCGCGGTGCGCAGCCTCCCGGCGGCTGGGAGACCGCGGACGGCAACCTGCGCGGCCACTTCGGCGGTCACTTCCTCACCCTCGTCGCGCAGGCGTACGCAGACACCCGCGAGGCCGCGCTGAAGACCAAGCTCGACTACCTGGTCACCGCGCTCGGGGAGTGCCAACAGGCCCTGGCGGACCACGGATCGCCGCGACCCAGCCATCCCGGGTTCCTGGCCGCGTACCCGGAGACGCAGTTCATCCTGCTGGAGAGCTACACGACGTACCCCACCATCTGGGCGCCCTACTACACCTGCCACAAGATCATGCGCGGCCTCCTCGACGCCCACACCCTGACCGGCAACCAGCAGGCCCTGACCATCGCCTCGACGATGGGCGACTGGGTGCACAGCAGGCTCAGTCGGCTGCCCCAGGCGCAGTTGGACCGCATGTGGTCGATCTACATCGCGGGTGAGTACGGCGGCATGAACGAGGTGCTGGCCGACCTGTACGCCCTCACCGGCAGGGCGGAACACCTCGCCGCCGCCCGCTGCTTCGACAACACCGCGCTGCTGGACGCCTGCGCGGCCAACCGCGACATCCTCGACGGCAGGCACGCCAACCAGCACATCCCCCAGTTCACCGGCTACACAAGGCTGTTCGACCACACGGGGACGACGAAGTACGCCACCGCCGCCCGCAACTTCTGGGGCATGGTCGTGGGCCCCCGGACATACAGTCTGGGCGGCACCGGGCAGGGTGAGATCTTCCGGGCACGGAACGCGATAGCGGCGACCCTCGCCGACAACAACGCCGAGACCTGCGCGACGTACAACATGCTGAAGCTGAGCCGGCAGCTGTTCTTCCACACCCCCGACCCCGCCTACATGGACTACTACGAGCGAGGGTTGACCAACCACATCCTCGCCTCCCGCCGGGACGCCCGCAGCACGACCAGCCCGGAGGTCACCTACTTCGTCGGCATGGGTCCGGGAGTCGTGCGCGGGTACGACAACACCGGTACCTGCTGCGGCGGTACCGGGATGGAGAACCACACCAAGTACCAGGACTCGGTGTACTTCCGGTCCGCCGACGGCAACGCGCTGTACGTCAACCTCTACCTCGCCTCCACCCTGCGCTGGCCGGAGCGGGGCCTCGTCATCGACCAGTCGAGCGACTACCCGGCCGAGGGCGTGCGCACCCTGACGTTCCGCGAGGGCGGCGGCAGCCTCGACCTGAAACTCCGGGTGCCGTCCTGGGCCACGGGAGGCTTCACCGTCACGGTCAACGGGGTTCCGCAGTCGGCCGGGGCCGTTCCCGGCAGCTACCTCACCCTGAGCAGGAACTGGCAGCCCGGTGACCGGATCACCGTCTCCGCCCCGTATCGACTGCGTGTCGAACGGGCCCTGGACGACCCCACGGTCCAGTCGCTGTTCCACGGCCCGGTCCTGTTGGTCGCCCGGAGCCAGACCACGACCTTCCGGACCTTCTCCTTCTACAAGGACTTCACGCTGCAGGGCGACCTCGCCGCCTCGGTCAGACCCGAGGGCCGCCCGCTGCACTTCACCACGCACGGTCTGACCCTGGCCCCGTTCCACATCGCGGACACGGCCCGCTACCACGCCTACTTCAAGCGCTCCGAGCCCGTCGTCGTGTTCGGCACTGCCACCTCCGGCGTACCGAACCGTGCCCGTACGGACGGACTGACCTTCCTCGACGTGCTCTGGGCGCGGGCTCCCTTCGCCTCTCAGGGAGCCTTCCTGGACGCGGTCCGGGCCGTCGCCGACACCTGGCTCTCCCAGGGCCTGTTCAGCCGGGCCGAGCGGGACGCGGTCGTCGCCGCGTCCGTCCGGGCGAACCTCAGGCGCTGACGGCCGGAGGGAGGGGAACCGGGCAGCGGTTCCCCTCCCTCCGGAGCGTGCCGTCAGCGCCGTACGAGTGCGATCCGGTACGTCGTCGTCCGCGTCCCGTCCTCACCGGTCACCGTGACGACGGCCTGTGTCCGGCCGTGCTCGTGGACCTTCTCGACGGTGACGTCCGCATAGGGGTCGCGAGCCGTCGCCGTGACCTCGGCCCGCGCCGGATCGCCGGTCCTGACCCGGTAGTCGGTCGTCCCCGGGTCGAAGGACGCGACCGGCACGCCGGCCACCTCGATCGACGCGGCTGCCGAGTCCGAGGAGACGCCGGGCGACTTGGCGTAGACCTCAAGCTCGCTCATGGTGAGGTAACCGCCCTGACGTGCCGTCATGACCACCCGCACCCCGGCCGCGGGCCCCGCCGTCAGCGGTACGTCGATCACCGGCGTGCCCTCGGTCCCGACCGGGACGGCGGCGCTCGCGTCGGTCCATGTGTCGCTGCCGGGCGCCCGCACCTGCACCTTGAGGCTCTGCGGGAAGGACGCGCTGGACCCGTCCCGGTAGAAGTGCGCGACGACCCTGCTCAGGTCGCGGGCCTTCGGCAGCGTGTACGTGATGGTGTCGGAGGGGTTCTTGGTGTTCCCCGACTTCCAGTTCGACCATGCCTTCTCGGTCAGGTCGCCGTTGCGCAGCTTCTCCGCGGAGTACCCGCTCTCGGTGAACGTGGCGGCGACGGAGACGTCCGGGTCGGGCGCGATGTTCGCCGTCACCGGTGCGGTGACCTGGACTCGGACGGTCGCGTCGGCCGTGGTGCCGCCGACGATCCGGGCGACGCCGTGCAGGGTGACGGCCCCGGTCGCGTCGTACGCCCCCTCGGGCGCCGGATCCCAGGTGACCGGAAGGTCGGTCCGGCCGCCATGCGCACCGACGCCGACGACCGTGGCCGGCAGCTCCGGGTGCCCGCCCACGTACGTCTTGGCGCGGCCGGGCAGGGTCGAGGCGATCGTGTCGACGGTGACGACAGCCTTCGCGGGGATCGTGCGCCCGAGCGCGTCGGTCGCCTCACCCTGGACCCGCACGGTCCCGGGCTTGCGCCAGGCCCGGTCCGACGGCAGGTCCCACACGACGGGGAGGGCGCCCCTGGCACCGTCCCGGAACACCGGCGTCACCGTTGTCGGCAGCTCGGGCCGCAGCCCGGGGACCGTGAACGTCGTCGCGGGCTCCGTGCGCAGCACCGTCTCGTCGGGCACCGACCAGCGCTGGTTCGACGCCGAGGTCGGTGTGTACGTCGACACCTTCGCGCCGTCCGTCGAGGACTGACCGGTGACGTCGAGCAGGCGGCCGGTGGCGGCGTTGACGAACGTCCAGGTGCCGTCTCCGGTGGTCGACAGGATCCACTGGGCGCCGCTGTCGGGCTCACCGGCAGCCGGGTCCGGGTTCTCCAGTACGGCCACGTTGTCACGCACGGCGAGCCGCTTGCCGTTGGTGGCGCTGGTGAGGGCGTAGCGTTCGCGGTTCTCGGTGCCGGGCGTCAACTGGCGTACGGACCAGAGCTGTTGGGGGTTGGTGGCATCGGTCGTGCGGATGACGACACCGGTGCCGTCGTCCGAGGGAGCCAGCGACTTGCCGCTCTGGGAGCCCTGGAGCCGGTAGACGTGCCCGGGCTGGACCAGGGCGGCGTCCTTCGCCACTCCGCTGACACCCGTGACCAGGAAGGTCGTGACCGACTTCGCCGGGACGGTGAGCGTCGCCGACCGGTCGGTCACCCGCACCGGAGTGCCCCGTACGAGCGCGCCGTCGGCGCTCGTCACCACGGGTGTCACGGACGCCTTCCGCGAGACCTTGCCGAAGCGCGAGAGATCGAGGGTCACGGAACGCGCGGACGTGCCGCTGTTCACGTGCACCGCCGTCGCCGCACGGCCGGACGCCTTCACGGCGGCGACGGTGGACGCGTCGTCGGTCTTCACGAAGTGGTCGCCGGGGCGGATGTAGTGCGTGAAGTTGCGGATGGTGTGGAACTTGGAGTTGGCCTTGATCGGGCAGGTCTCCAGAGTGTCCGTCGCGGTGCAGTTGAACGGGACGTGGATGCTGCCCCAGTTCTTGCCGGCCGCCGCCTGCGGGATCGAGTCCTCGATCGGCTGCCAGAACACCCAGGCGGAGGGCTCCAGTTCACGCATGTCGTCGACCATCCGGGTGGCGATGCCGAGCCCCGGTTCCATGCTCGTGAAGTCGGACCCGGTACCCCAGGTGCCCTCGACCTCGCTCATCCACAGCTTCCGGTCGGCGCCCTTGGCGATGTCCCGGGCGCTGGTGCGCATTCCGGTGCCGTAGGTGTGCACGTTGAGCTGGTCGACGGCGGCCCGGGCCTCGGCGCCGTACGCGTTCCAGTTCTGGGTGAAGATGCTCGGGTTGGTCTCGTCCATCGCCGAGATCGCGGCGTCGGTCCTCGCTCCGGCAAGTGCCTTGTCGAGGGCCAGGATGACCTTCTGCTGGAGCGCCGGCCCGGCGTGAGCGCCTTCCTGACGGCCGCCCGTGGGCTGACCGTTCGCGCCCAACTGGGTACCCCAGTAGTTGGTGTTGGGCTCGTTCAGCGGATCGATGGTGTCGAACTTGATGCCGTGCCGCTTCTCCATCTCCTCGGTCACCCGCACCAGATAGGCGGCGAACTCGTCGACACGGTCGGCGCGGATCTGGTCCGCGTTCGAGTCGAAGCCCCCGGAGACGTACCCGCTGACCGTCTGGAACCAGGGCGGCGAGTTGCTGAACGCCTCCCAGGTGGTCACCTTGTCCTTGATCTGGTCCACCCACCAGCGCTGGTTCGCGTCGGCGTCCCAGTTCCAGTCGTCCGGGTCGTTCGGGTTCCACCAGTCCATGTCCTTCTGGGTGGTGCCCGCGGGGGCCTTCCAGAAGCCCTCCATGGTCGCGCCGGCCTTCATGTAGTCGGTGCGGACGCCCGGGGCGTTGCCGCCGCCGATGTTGTAGCGCGCGATGTTGAGATCGAGCCCGTCCTTGCCGAACAGCATGTCCACCAGCCGTCTTCGGACGGGCTCCGGATAGCCGCCCGTCGCGTTGGCGAACCAGACGAGACTCGTTCCCCAGCCCTCGAACTCCTGCTGCTGGTACGACGGATCGATCCGCACGGTGACGGTGCTCGTCGCCGCCGCCGCTTCCGCGCTCGCCGCGGGCTGTGGGACCAGGAGGCCCGCGCCGAGTACCAGGGGGACCGTCGGGGCCAGGGCCCGGGCGAAGCGATGGCGGTGCCGAGAGGACACGGCACTCCCTTCCACAACAAGGAGGCGAACAGAACCGAACAGAAGGAATCGAGCTGACGGCATGCTTGATGACAAAAATGAACACGTCAAGATGGTGTGCAAGGTCCGTTGTGATGGAGGGACTTGGTGCACTTCGTTGACGTGCTCGAAACATCTGGCTAGCCTCCGGGCAACCTGGGAAAGCGCTTTCAGGACGCCGTCGTCCCCCAACGCGACGGCTCATCCCCCCCACAGGAGCCCCCATGAGTTCACAGCGAGCCCCTTGGCGAAATAAGGCGGTCGTGGCCGCCCTGGCAGCCGCGATGCTGGCAGGACCCGGCATCGCACAAGCAGCCCCGCAGACCGCCCCGGCGGCCGGGGAACGGGCCGCGGCGGCCACCATCACCTGGTCCCTGGTCCGCGCGAGCAACCCGACTGCGGACCAGCAGAGCGCATACAACCTCATCACCGCGGCCATGAACGCCGCCGTGTCCCGCTACAACAACCTCAGCGACCTCGGGAAGACCATCACCGTCCGCTACGAGCCCGGAGTTCCCACCGCCGACGGCAGCCTCAACGGGACCATCCGCTTCGGCAGCAACCGCAGTTACATGACCGAGCGGACCGCGCTGCACGAGATCGCCCACACCATAGGCGTGGGCACCAGCTCGGGCTGGTCCTCGCTGGGCGGCAGCGGCACCTGGACCGGCTCGCAAGCCACGGCACTGGTAAGGCAGTTCGACGGCTCCGGCGCCAAACTGTCCACCGGCGGCGGCCACTTCTGGCCCTACGGCCTGAACTACGAGAGTGAGTGGTCCGGCACGGCCGCAGACCGCCACGTCCGGATCGTCGCGGCAATGAAGAACGACGGGCTGTAGGCAGGAGGAGAAGGCCGGTTGGTGCCTGATGACAAAGGCACCACCGGGAGCTGCGTTCTTGTGAGCACCGCCTGATCGCGTGGTCCGCGCGGTCCTACGGTCGCGCCATGGATACGAGTCGCAGCAGAGGGAAGTCCGCCAAGAGGGTGAGCGGTACCGCGCTCGCGGTGCTGCTCACCACCGGGACGCTCACCGTGGTGGCCCCGGAGGCGCACGGCGAGAGCACGCGCACCGAGGCGACCGTGGCGTCGTCGAGCACGGCGGTCGCCGGGGTGACCGAGACGGTGGTCCGGGTGAAGGCACCGCTGCCGGCGTCCTTCGGGGCCCGTCCGGCGGCGTGCGACTGGCTGTCGTACCTGCGCTACCGCTCCTCCGAAGGGCCCACGAAGTCGGCCGACGCCGACCGGATCCTCGTCGCCCAGCCGGGCATCCTGGAAGGCGCCGGTGCATTCGACAGCGTCGCCCGCAACACCGTGGCGCGTGCCGCCGAACGGGGCCTGCACATCGAGTTCTGGGCCCTGGACCGGCGGTCCAACTGCATGGAGGACCACACCGGGATCGACTCCGGCGACCAGCACGCGGCCGTCGACTACTACTACCGGGGCAAGCAGGTCGCGGGCCGTACGTTCGCCGGGTTCGTCGGCAACGACAAGCTCGGGTGGATGGCGAAGCTCGGCATCGAGCAGACCGTCCGCGACCAATACACCCTGCTCACCGCCGAGTTGCCCGACCAGGGCGTGCGTGAGCGGAAGGTGCTGTGCGGTGGCCACTCCCTGGGCGGCGTGATCACCGGGTACTTCGCGGTCGCCGACTTCGACGGCAACCCCGCCACCACCGCCGACGCCGGACACCGCCAGTGCGCGGGCTACTTCGCCCTCGACACCACCGTCTCCACCTCGCTGGCCGACCTGAGCGGCAGCATCCCCGACGACACCAACCTGCCCGACATCGGCCTCGGTTACGGCGTCGTGCAGGCCGGGCTCGACAGCGGACTGCTGCCGCGCTCACTGTCCGCGCCGGTCCTGCTCAACGCCGAGACGATGACCCTGCTGGCCATCGCCGGCCTCGGCGCGATACAGGACCCGGACGGCGAGGCCGACCTGCCCTCCTATCTGCCCGCCAACCTCAACATCGAGGCGACGAACCGCTTCCTGTTCGCCAAGGACGCCGCCGCCTTCCTCACGGGCTCCCCGGCCGTGAAGGACTTCCGGCTCACCAACGAGACGGTCCTCGGCGCGCTGCTGGACGACAACTCCGTACCGCTGGCGTTCCTGCAGAGCAGTGTGGGGTTCTTCGACGGCGGGCCGATCGTGGACAAGAGCTTCCCCGTCGCCAACGGCGGCGAGGAGCAGCCGGGGTTGTTCGGCACCGCGTACAAGGCGATCCCGGACCGGCCGCACGGGCCGCTCTACACCTGGCGGAACTACGACCGGGTCGGCGATCCGGACGACCCCGGGTACCGGTCGGCGGACGGGACGCCGTTCACCGGCGCGGGCAAGGAGGTCACCGACATCCAGGAACTGGCCCGCAGTCTCGCCGAGCAGCCGCTCGACTTCACCGAACAGTACTTCCCGACCAAGCTGATCAGCGACCTCGAACTGGCCACCTCCCCGCAGGTGAAGCGGCTCATCGTGCACCCGGAAGGGCTCACGGCCGACCCGACGCTCACCGTCCTCGCGGGCGACGGACTGCTGGCGGGCCGCGTCCCCACCGACCTCGATCCCGTGGTCGCCGACGGCTATCAGCACCTCGACGTGCTGACGGCGGCACCCACGCAGAACAACGGCCGTCCGGAACCCGTCTCCACGAGCCTCACGGAGTTCGCCAGGGATCCCCAATAGCTTCCTCCCATGGAAGAAGGGCCCGGGAGGATTTCCTCCCGGGCCCTTTCCCGTGTCCCGTACGGCTGTCGGCTCAGTCGGCTCAGACCTTGCCCGCCGCGAAGTCGGCCGCCGCGCCGGCGTTCGCGGTGTAGCCGAGGTGGGCCAGCACGTCGCCCCCGCCGTTCTCACAGATGGGGTCGCCCTTGGCGCAGAAGTCGATGGTGCGGCTCTGGTAGGTGCCGGTGACGCTCTTGCCGATGGCCCGGATCGGGTTGCCGAACAGCAGCACCGCGGCGACCCTCCCCTCCAGCGCGGCGGGAATGGTGGCCACGATCGGGCTGCCGACCACCGCACCGGCACTGCTGATTCCGATGGAGTTGTCGACGACGTTCGCGCCCTGCGAATAGCCGACGAGCACGAAACGCTGGTTCGGGCACTCGGAAGCCTGGCTCCTGACGTGGTTCACCAGATCCGAGTTGCCCTGCGCGGCCGACGTGAGAGAAAGGTCGGCTGGATAGTTCACCTTGTAGCTGGACAGGCTTTTGCCCGTCAGTTTCCGTTGGAGCGCGGAAAACACCGGGTCGCCGACGATCGCGCCGAGCGTGCCCGGCTCGAACGTGCCGCGAGCTGCGACGACGTCAATATCGGTACAGGCGGCGGCGGTGGCGGCGGGTGCCGAGAGGGTGGTCAGTCCGGCCCCGCCGACGAGTGCGAGCGCGGCGAGACAGAAGCGGATACGCATGGGGGATCCTTTGAGGGTGGGGCGCGGTCAAGCGCCTATGAGAAAGGACGTCCCGAACGTATTCGCGTTGACGCACCGGAGGTTATGGACGGGAATTCAGGAATTCCTCGTTCTTTTGTGCAGACGTGAGTGCCAGGATCAGATCCAGGCGGCCGTCGGGGTCGTGCAGTGCCTCGCCGAAGACCTTCTCCAGCTGGCGCAGGCGATAGCGGACCGTCTGCGGGTGGATGTGCAGCCGGGCGGCGACATCGGGCACGTTGCTGCCGCTGAGCAGCCACGCGAGCAGTGTCTCCGCGAGCCTGCCGCGCTGCTGCTCCGAGACCGCGTCGAGGGGAGCGAGAGCGCGTACCCGGACCAGGTCGAGCATGGGTTCGTCGCTGTGCAGCAGCAGCATCGACAGATGGTCGGCGCAGCGCACCACCCCCTGCCGGGGGAGTATCCCGCGCCCCATCAACCCGAGGGCCCGGGTGGCCCAGCGCAGCGACCGGGCGGCCTCGGTGAGCGGGACCGACGGCCCGATCGCCGCCGGCCGCCCCCGCAGGGCGAGCGCGAACGCCCGGCCGCCGAAGCCGCCCGAGCCGTCCGGGTCGGGCATCAGCATCCGTGGCGGCCGGGACTCCATGTCCACCAGCGCCCCGGCAGCCGCCAACGGCCGCTCCTCGTCCCGCTGGTCCGGCGAGGCGGCGAGGACGACGACCGCGACATAGGGCGGCACGGACCAGCGGGCACCGTGAGCCAGGTCCCGCACCGCCTCCGGGGTCGGCTGCTCGCCCAGCAACAGGGCGAGCAGCCGACCCCGGCGCCTTTCCAGCTCGTCCGTGCTGCGCAGCTGCCCCTCCGCGTAGCCCGCCGCCGCGGCCTCGGCGACCTCGTGCACGGTCCGGAACGCCAGCTCGCCCAGCCCGGCCATGACAGCGGAGTCCAGCCCGAGCTCCTCCGTCGTACGGCCCAGCAGCCGCCAGGCGTGCAACCCTCCGACCCGCAGCGCGGACTGGAGGGTTTCGAGGCTGTGGCCCTCCACCGCCTCGCCGCGCCCCAGCTCGTGGTAGATCGCGGTGATCGAGTCTCCCCGGGCGCCCGGGTCGGCGATGTGGTCGACGAACAGGGTGAGCGCCTGCACGACCCCCGATCTGAGGAGTGCGCGATGCGTTTCGTCGGCCGACCGGACGGCGTACTCCGGGACCTGCCTGCGTACCTCCTCCTCCACCTCGTCGGCGACGGCTTCCAACTGGTCGCGCAGCAGTCTGGCCAGTTCGGGCGGTACAGGGGTGGCTCCGGGGCCGTCGGGTGCGCCGTGCGGGGCGGGGGTCGCCACGGAGGGCCCTCCTTTCACCCGGAAGCGGCTCACCCGTGGGCTGGTGCCCGTGGGGTGAGGGACGAGTCCTGGGTTGGACGGACGTCCCCGCCGTTCCGTTCCGTGCCCCGACGGTACCGGCCTCACTCGGGCACCCCCAGCGCCCTGGCGAGCATCGGCCACGACGCGTTGAACTCCCCCTTCCAGTAGTTCCAGCCGTGTCCGCCTCCCGTGTAGTAGTGGGTCGTGACCGGGACGCGGAGCAGCGCGAGCGTGTCGGTGAAGGCATGCGCCGAGAGCCACAGCGCGCTCTCCAGCGCCTCGGGCAGCCAGTCACCGGTGCCGCCGACGACTCCGCTGCCGCTGGACACGTACAAGGGGGTGCCGCGCAGACCCTCGGCACGGGACCGCGGGTTGAAGTCGCGCCAGGTCAGGAGGTTGAACAGCGGGCTGCCCCACAGGGAGCGGGGCGCCAGGTTCTCGCGGGCCACGATGGCGTCCACGAGCGGAGGAACACCGGGGGCCATGGTGTCGAGGATGCCGCTGTACGAGGCCGCCGCGGCGAACATGCCCGGATGGCGTGCCGCGTGCGCCATCGCGCCGTAGCCGCCGGTGGAGACCCCGGCGACGGCCCGGACACCGGAGGCCCGGTACTGGCGGGCGAGCAGCGCGGGCACCTCCGTGAGCTGGAACGCCTCGTAGTCGGGGCCGCCGCGCCAGGCGGTGGGAATGCCGGTGGGCCCCGCGTCGGGCATCGCCACGATCAGGTCCCGGCCCTCGGTGAAGGCCTCGATGTCCGTCTCCCGGGTCCAGGACGTGTAGTCGTCATGGGCGCCGTGCAGCAGATACAGCACCGGGTAGGTCCGCCCGGTCTGCGTGCCGAAACCCGACGGCAGGATCAGCCGTACCGGCGCGCTGCGGCCCAGGGCAGCGGACGGCACGGAGACGTCCAGGGTGCGGGCGGAGAGCCGGGTCACGGCTTGGGCGGTGGTGGCTCTGCCGCCGAACAGCGCGGTCAGACCGACGGCCGTCGCGGCCTTGGTGACGGTGCGTCGGGACACTCCGGTGCTGTGCTGGGCCATGACTTGCTCCTCGTCGTCCGGTTCAGTGGCTCTGCTCGTCCAGTGCGCGCCGCAGCTGGGTGGCGATCTCGTCGACGTACGGCGGGTCGAGCAGCGACAGATGGTGCCCCGCGACCGGTACGACGGTCAGGCGCGGGCACACCTCGTCCCAGCCGAGCGCCTCGTCGTCCCGTTCGTACGCCGGGTCGCGCACGGTGTGCGGCGCGGGCTCGGTGGCCCGGTAGAGGACCACCCGCCCGTCGTAGGGCCCGGGTCGGTGGGCCTCGCCGATCCTCAGGTCCAGATAGGAGGAGCGCTGGTGCTCCAGGGCGGCGGGCGGTACGTCGACGGCCTCGCGCAGTGCCCGCAGCACGGTGTCGATGCGCTCACCGTCGTCGTCCATCGCGAGCAACTCGTCGTAGGGAAGCTCCAGTCGGACCCCGTACGCGTCGGCGACGTGGCCGGCGAAGCCCGTGAAGTGGGCGTGGATCCGGTCGGCCGGGGTGTCTTCGGGCCGGGGGAGGGGCCGTACGGAGTCGATGAGCGCCACGAGCTCGACGTCCCGCCCCGCTGCGGTGAGCTGCCGTGCCGTTTCCTGGGCGACGAAGCCACCGAAGGACCAACCGCCCAGCAGACACGGCCCGTCGGGGTGGGCTGCGGCGACGGCCTCGGCGTAGCGGCGGGCCTTCTCGGTGACCGTACGCGCGTCCGGGAGCCGTTCCAGGCCGTACACCGGCCGCTCCTCACCGAGCCGTTCGACCAGCGCCCGGTAGACGTCGGTGGTGCCGCCCGCGGCGTGGACGAGGAAGAGCGGCGTCCGGGAACCGGTGGCACGCAGGGTACGCAGGGGAGAAGTCGACTCGCCTGCTGCGAGCGCCTGTTGGAGGCGATCGGCCACCGACCGGACGCTGGTGGCGCCGAGCAACTCGCGCAGCGGCAGCTCGATCCCGAACTCGCCCTGCACGGCGGTGCGGATGCGGACGGCCATCAGGGAGTCCAGGCCGAGGTCGGCCAGGGCGGTGGAGGGCGTGATGCGGGTCGGCGGGTGGCCGGTGACGGCGGCGATGTGATGGCACAGCCGGCCGGAGACGGACGTGTCCGGTACGTCGGTCACCTCGGCCGGCGCTGCCGTCGTGGCCGCCGCGCGACCGTCCGTCCACCAGTGGCGGCCGTGCCGCCAGCGCGGCGCGGGCAGGTCGATCACGCGGCCCGGCGGCGACGGCAGGCGCTCGCCCGCGCAGTACAGGGTGCCCACCTGGGCCAGGAATCCGGCGGAACTGTCGGCGTCGCGGCGCAGGGTGCCGATGGCGAGGACGCCGGGCGCGGTGTCGAGAACGGCCCGGGTCAGGACCGGGTGCGGCGAGATCTCGACGAAGGCGGTGTGACCGTCGGCGCGGGCCGCCGCGACGGCCCGGTCCAGGCGCACGGGCCGCCGCAGATTGGCTGCCCAGTGGGCGGCGTCGAAGAGGGAGCCGTCACGTGGGTCGTCCAGGACGGTGGAGTAGACGGGTACGAGGGGTTGTCCGCCCTTGACGTCGGCCAGGGCGTCGGCCAACTCCGGGAGCAGCGGCTCGACCTGGGGAGAGTGTCCGGCGCCGACGACGTGCAGGGCCCGAGCGGTCCGCCCCCGCTGCTCCAGCCGCCGCACGAGCCGGGCCACCGCCGACTCCTCCCCGGCGACGATCTTCTGTCCGGGCGAGGAGTGCACGGCGACGCAAACACCCGGGAAGTCCCTTTCCAGGGCGTCGAGTTCACCGTCACCGAGGTCCACGACAGCCATGGCGCCGCCGCGCAGTCCGCTGAGCAGCCGGGCCCGTACGGAGACCACCCGGGCGGCCTCCGACACATCCAGCGCACCCGCACACACCGCGGCGGCCACCTCGCCCACGGAATGGCCGATGACGGCGGCGGGTTCGACACCGTACGACCGCCACAGCTCGGCGAGGGCCAACTGAAGCCCGAACAGCACGGGTTGGGCGACCTCCAGACGGTCGAGGTCGCCGCCGTACGCCAGGTGCTCGTACAGGGACAGCCCGCACTCCGGGGCGATCTGCGCGTCGAGCTTCTCCACGGCGGCGGCGAAGGCGGGTTCCTCGGCCAGTAGCCGCCGCCCCATGCCGGCCCACTGGCTGCCGTACCCGGAGAACACCCACACCGGGCCGCGCCCGACGAGATCCCGCTCGCCGGTCATCACCCGCGCATGAGCGTCGCCCTGCCCCAACGCCCTTAGCCCGTCCGCGAGTTCGGAGCCGTCACGGGCGACGACCGAGGCGCGCACGCCACCCCTCCCCACACGCCCGGCCAGCGTGCGCGCCACATCGGCCGGGTGCGCGGTGCTGCCCGCGGGGGTACGGAGCCAGTCGGCCAGCCGGGTCGCGGTGTCCCGGAGTCGGGCGTCGTCGACGTCGGAGAGGAGATGGAGGCGCGCGACCGGTTCCTCCTCCCGGGGCGGTGGGAGGGCGTCCGGCCGCCATTCCTCCAGTACCGCATGGGCGTTGGTGCCGCCGAACCCGAACCCGGAGACCCCGGCGGTGGCCGTACCTCCGTAGCGCGGCCACGGCTCGCACTCGGTGACCACTCGCAGCCGTTCGTCGTCCAGGGCGCTCCCGTCCGTGCAGTGCAGGGACGGCGGAACGGTGTCGTGGTGCAGTGCGAGGACCGTCTTCACCAGCCCGGCGATGCCCGCGGCGGACTCCAGGTGGGCGAGGTTGCCCTTGACCGAGCCGAGCAGCAGTGGCTGGTCGGTGGCGCGGCCCGCACCGAGTACGGCACTGAGCGCGCCCGCCTCGATCGGGTCGCCGAGCGGCGTACCGGTGCCGTGCGCCTCGACGTGGTCGATGAGCGCCGGGGTGAGCCCGGCCCGGGCGTAGGCAGTGGTCAACAGGGCTTTCTGGGCAGCGGGGTTGGGCGCCAGGAGGCCGTTGGAGCGGCCGTCGGAGTTGACGGTCGTGGCGCGGATGACGGCGAGGATCCGGTCGCCGTCCCGCTCGGCGTCGGACAGCCGCTTCAGCAGCACGGCCGCGCAACCCTCGCCGCGTCCGATGCCGTCGGCCGCCGCCGAGAACGGCTTGCACCGCCCGTCCGGCGCGAGCGCCCCGGCCCGCCGGAACGCCACGCCGACGGTCGGCGAGAGCAGCAGGTTGACCCCGGCGGCGATCGCCGTGTCGCTCTCGCCGGTGCGCAGGCTGACACAGGCCTGGTGCACGGCGACCAGCGAGGACGAGCAGGCGGTGTCGACGGCCATGCTCGGCCCCCGGGTGTCCAGCACGTACGCCAGCCGCCCGGCGGTCACGCTCAACGCCCCGCCCGCGGGCGCCCAGGGGTCGACGGCCGCCGGGTCGGCGCCGGTGAGCGAGCCGTACTCCGCGGCGGAGACGCCGACGAAGACACCGGTGGCGCTGCCGGCCAGGGAGGCGGCCGGGACGGCGGCATGGTCGAGGGTCTCGTGGACGACCTCCAGGAGGATCCGCTGCTGGGGGTCCATCACCGCTGCCTCGCGCGGGGTGACGTGGAAGAAGTCCGCGTCGAACCCCGCGATGTCGTCGAGGTAACCGCCGTACAGGGGCGCGTCGTCGGGCGGGAACGGGCCGAAGTCGCGCCATCGGTCCTCGGGTACCCGGCGGACGGCGTCGACGCCGTCGGTCAGCAGCCGCCAGTAGTCGTCCGGCCCGTGCACGCCCCCGGGCAGCCGACAGCCGACCCCGATGACCGCCACCGGCTCGCCGACCGCGGCCGGGGGAGGCGTCCGCCCGTCCACCGGATCACTCCCGTTCCCCGTCCGTGTCCCCGATTCCGCGCGGCACAGATACGCCACCAGGGCATCCCCGGTGGGTGCCTCCCACAGCAGGGTCGCCGACAGCTCCCGCCCCGTCGCTCGCGAGAGCTCCCCGGCCAGCACGACCGCGTCCCGCGACGACATACCGAGGTCGGCCAGCGGCCGGTCCATGGGCACGTCCTCGGCAGGCGTGCCGCTCCAGGCGGCCACCCGCTCGGCGACCAGCCGGCGTATCGGACCCTCGTCGACGCCCCTCATTCGCCCGGCTCCGCCGGCTCGGGCGTATAGGCACCGTCCAGATATCGTTGCCTGGTCAGCGCCCGGGCGACCTTGCCGCTGGAGGTACGGGGTACGGTGCCCGGCGGCACGATGACGATGTCGGCGAGCCGCAGTCCGTGGCGCCCCGAGACGGCCGCGCGCACGGCACGCACCAGTCCCGGCAGGTCGATCTCCGCGACACTGATGCCCCGGACGTGCTCGGCCACGACGACCACCTGCTCGCCGGCGTCACCCGGCACACCGAACGCGGCGAGCCGGTCGGGCCGGACGGCGGGGTCGGCGTCCTGGACCGAGGCCTCCACGTCCTGCGGGTAGTGGTTGCGGCCGTCGACGACGATGAGGTCCTTCAGCCGCCCGGTGACGATCAACTGCCCGTCCAGGAACGTCCCCAGGTCACCGGTGCGCAACCAGCGACCGGAACCGGCGGTGTCGTCGGCGAACGTGGCGCCGAACACCCGCCGGGTCTGCTCGTCCCGATTGCGGTAGCCGCGGCCCACGTTGGGACCCTGAACCCAGATCTCGCCGACCTCTCCCTCGGACAACCGGGCCCGGGACACGGGGTCGGCGATCCACACCCGCTGGCCCGCCGGAGTCCCGCAGCCGGCCAGCGTCACGGCTCTGGGATCGTCGGCCCGCGCGGGCAGCGCCTTCCCGGTGGCGAGGGCGTCGCGGTCGAGCGAGAACCGGCGCAGCGGCTCCCCGGGCCGGGCGGCGCTGACGAAGACGGTGGCCTCGGCGAGCCCGTACGACGGACAGTGGGTGTCCGGCGCCAGACCCTGGGCGGCGAAGGCGGCGTGGAAGCGGTCGACCGTGCCGGGGCGGACCGGTTCGCTGCCGTTGAGCAGCGCGGCGACACCGTCCAGCCGCAGGTCTCTCTTCTGGGCCTCCGTGACGGCCGAAGCGCAGTAGTCGTAGGCGAAGTTGGGCGCCGCGCTCAGCGCGCGTGGATGTGCGGCGAGCAGCCGCAGCCAGCGTGCCGGTTCGTGCAGGAACGCGGCCGGATCCATGAGCACCGACAACAGTCCCCGTACGACCGGAGCGGCGACACTCAGGACGAGTCCCATGTCGTGGTACAGCGGCAGCCAGCCCACACAGGTCGCCGGATGCTCGTCCAGGCCGTAAGCGGCCAGTGCCTGACGGGCGTTGGCGACGACATTGCCGTGACTGATCTCCACGCCTGCCGGGGAACGGGTCGAACCGGACGTGTACTGGAGGTACGCGATCGAATCACCGTCCGGTGTCACCGGCGGAAAGTCCTCGACGGTGTCGGGCACTCGGTCCACGGCGACGATCCGCACGGGCAGCGGGGCGCAGAACTCCCTTACCTCGGCGAATATGTGACTGGTCGTCAGGACAACTGCCGGGCCCGCGTCGGCCAGCACGGCAGCGAGGCGGTCGCCGTGCCCGGGCAGACCGGGCGGATACAGCGGTACGGCGACCAGCCCGGCCGTGAGCGCCGCCAGGAAGGCGGTGACGTACTCCGTACCCTGCGGGCACAGCAGCGCGACGCGGGTGCCGGGCTCGGCCTCTTCGGCGAGGCGGGCGGCCAACGCCCGTACGCGCAGGTCCAGTCGGCGCCAGGTCAGGGTGCGGTGGACGCCGCGCGAGTGCGGGGCGGGATGGTCGACGAAGGTGAACGCCCGGCGGTCGGGGGTGGTTTCGGCCCAGTGCCGCAGGTACTCCGGCAGACTCCGGTGGGCGGGGGCGAGCGGGGGGCGGCGGCTGTCCATCGGGCATGGCTCCTCACATCGCGGGAACGGGCGGGAACGGCAGATCGTGGTCGGCTCGGACGGCTCGGAGACCTCTGGCGGTTCGGGGACCCGGGACTCAGAGGGGGATGTTGCCGTGCCTGCGTGACGGCATCGGGGCACGCTTGCCTCGCAGCGCGCGCAGGGCACGGCAGATGTGGTCGCGGGTGTCGCGCGGGGCGATGACGGCGTCGACGTACCCGCGTTCGGCGGCCAGGTAGGGCGTCCCGTGCGTGCTCTCGTATGCGGCGATCAGGCCGGCCCGCAGCGCCTCCGGGTCGTCGGCGGCGGCCAGTTCACGCCGGTGCAGGACGCCCACCGCACCCTCGGCGCCCATGACGGCGATACGCGCGGTCGGCCAGGCGAGGTTGATGTCGGCGCCCAGATGCTTGGAGCCCATCACCGCGTACCCGCCGCCGTACGCCTTGCGCACCACCACCGTGACCTTCGGAACGGTCGCCTCGGCGTACGCGTACAGCAGTTTGGCGCCGCGCCGGATGATCCCGGCCTGTTCCTGGCGGATGCCGGACAGATAGCCGGGGACGTCGGCGAAGGTGAGCAGCGGGATGCCGAACGCGTCGCAGAACCGCACGAACCGCGCGGCCTTCTCCGAGGCGTCGATGTCGAGCACACCGGCGCTGCGCAGCGGCTGGTTGGCGACGACCCCGACGGAAGTGCCCTCGACGAGGGCCAGCGCGCAGATGATGTTCGGCGCGAACAGCTCCTGGACCTCCAGCAGTTCACCCCCGTCGACGACCGCACGCAGGATGTCCCGCATGTCGTAGGCCTGCCCGAGCCGGTCCGGCACGACCTCGTCGAGACACACATCGGAGGGCGCCTGGGCGGGCGCGTACTGCGGGGGCCGCTCCAGGTTGTTGGCGGGCAGGTACGACAGCAGGTCCCGGACGGTGTCGAGGGCTTCGACCTCGTCGGCGGCGAGGAAGTGGGCGTTGCCGTTGACGGAGTTGCTGGTGCGGGCCCCGCCGAGATCCTCGGCGCTGGTCCGCTCCCCGGTGACCGCCTCGATGACGTCGGGCCCGGTGACGAACATGTGCGAGGCACCGTCCACCATCACGGTGAAGTCGGTGATGGCCGGCGAGTACGCGGCCCCGCCGGCACACGGCCCGAGCACGACCGAGAGCTGGGGAATCACCCCGGACGCCTGTACGTTGCGGCGCACCAGCTCGGCGTAGAGGGCGAGCGAGGCGACCCCCTCCTGGATCCGGGCGCCGCCGCCGTCGTTGAGCCCGATCACCGGACAGCCGGTCTTCATCGCCAGGTCCATCAGGGCGATCGTCTTCTCCCCGAAGGCCTCGCCCATGCTGCCGCCGAAGACCGTGGAATCCTGGGCGAACACACAGACGGGACGGCCGTCGACCAGGCCGTGCCCGGTGACCACGCCGTCCCCGTACGGGCGGCGGGCGCCGTCGCCGGTGGGCCGCGCCCGGACGAACATCCCGGTCTCCGTGAACGAGCCCTCGTCCAGCAGCAGATCGATCCGTTCCCGGGCGCCGAACTCCCCGCGTCTTCTCGGCCCGCCCTCTGCCAGCGCCCGCGACCGACGGCTCTCCAGAACGGTGATGCGGTCGACCGTGCGGTCGGGCAGGCGTGTGGCCCAGGATGTTGTCGCCTCTAGCGTCACAGCCACCTCCGAAGTGGCTTCCGAATATGGCAGCGCCGGAGGAGAGGACCGGGGCAATCACCTTTCTGTGTGCGCGAGGTGAGTCCCGCGGGACCGGGGTTCGTCCGTGAGTGACAAGAGGTGGTGCGGGGACGGGCCGGTGTGGGAAGGGGCTGTGTCAGGCGGGCTGCGGCGCCGTCCTCCTGACTCCCCACCGCCGGGTGCGGTAGGTGCCGGCCAGGCGGCACAGCGCGTAGATCGTGAACGAGATCGTCGTGACGTAAGGGCTGATGGGGATGGAGCTGCCCAGGGCGAGCAGGATGCCGCCCTCGATGGAGAGCACGGCGAAGACCACGCTGAGCAGCGGCAGCAGTACCGGGGACGCGGTGACACGGGCGGCGGCCGCGGCGGGTGTGACGACGAGGGTCAGGACCAGCAGAGCCCCGACGACCTGGACCGACAGGGCGACGGTGAGACCGAGCACGATCATGAAGGCGAAGGACAGCCCGCGCACCGGCACGCCACGGGCCGCGGCGACATCAGGGTCGGCGCTGGCGAAGGTCAACGGCCGCCAGATGACGGCCAGGGCGACCAGGACCAGGGCGGACGTGCCCAGGAGCCAGGTCATCTGCGGGGTGTCCACGGCGACGATCTGCCCGGTGAGCAGGCCGAACTTGTTGGCCGCCCGACCCTTGTAGAGAGCGAGGAAGAGCACGCCGAGGCCCAGACCGAACGGCATCAGGATGCCGATCGCCGAGTTGCGGTCGCGGGCCCGCGCGCCCAGCAGGCCGATCGCGCCGGCCGCGAGGAGCGATCCGACGATCGAGCCGGCGACGATGTTCGCCCCCAGCAGCAGCGCCGCCGACGCGCCCGCGAAGGACAGCTCGCTGATGCCGTGCACCGCGAAGGGCAGGTCGCGCATGGTGACGAAGACCCCCGCCAGCCCGCCGACGAGGCCGAGAGCGGCACCCGCGATGAGGGAGTTGCGGACCAGCGCCAGGAGCTCGCCGTAGTTCTCGAAGCTGAAGATCTGGTGCCAGACCCCCTCGGCCAGCGTCATGGGCGCACTTTCTCGGTCTGGAGGACAGCCTCATGGGCGGTCTCGTGGGCGTGATGGGGTGGCGCGGCCGGTCCGTCGGGGGCGCCGACGACCACGACCCGCCCCTGGACACGGAGGACGTCGACCCGCGTGCCGTACAGCTGCGACAAGGACTCCGAGGTCAGCACCTCCTCCGGTGTCCCGACCCGGTGACCGCCCGGAGCCAGGTACAGCACACGGTCGACCAGGCCGAGCACCGGATTGATCTCGTGGGTCACGAAGACCACGGACGTGCCGTGGGACCGGCGGCGGGCGTCCACGAGTTCGGTGACGGCCCGCTGGTGGTTCAGGTCGAGGGAGAGCAGCGGCTCGTCGCAGAGCAGGATGCGCGGATCGGTCGCCAGGGCCTGCCCGATACGGACGCGTTGCCGTTCGCCGCCGGACAGCATGCCGAGGGGGACGTCGGCGTACGCCGAGGCTCCGACGGAGGCGAGGATCTCGTCGACCCGGCGGCGGACGGCGCCCGTGCGCAGCCGGGGCCCGAAGCGGTGCCCGTCGATGCCGAAGCGCACGAGATCGCGGGCGCGCAGCATCGCCTGTGCGGACACCTCCGCCTGCTGAGGGACGTACCCGAGGTGCCGGCCGGCCTCGCGCGGAGGGCCGCCGAGGACGGTCAGGGTGCCGGCGGACAGGGGCTGCCGGCCCAGCAGGGCCCGTACGAAACTGGTCTTGCCCGAACCGTTCGGCCCGAGCACGGCCAGGAACTCCCCCGGCCGAACGTCCAGGTCGAGGCCCTGCCACACCACCCGTGCGCCGTACGACAGTTCGGCGCCGCGCAGGCTGACCACCGCACCGGAGCCGCTGCCCCCGGCCCGCCCCTCACCCCGGCGGGCGCGGGGTACGGCGGCCGGGGCCGGCTGCCTCACTTGGCGAGCGCGCTCGCGAGCGCGTCGACGTTGGAGGTCATCCAGCCGAGGTAGTTCTCGCCGGCCGGCAGCGTCTCCGTCACGGGTACGACGGGGATGCCGGCCGCCTTGGCCGCGGCCTTGGACTTCTCGGTCTGCGGACCCGAGGTCTGCTCGTTGTAGACCAGAGCCTCGACCTCCTTGTCGCTGAACACCGCCAGCGTGGCCTGAAGGACCCGGGGGGAGACATCGTCGCCCTCCTCGATGGCCTCGCTGAACTGCTCGGGCGTCTTGTTCACCAGCCCGCTCGCGGTGGTCAGGTAGAGCGGCACGGGCTCGGTGATCGCGATGCCCTCACCGGCGTGCTCCTTCTTGATCCGGGCTTCCTTCGTCTCCAGCACCGTGAGCTTCGCCTTGAACGCCTCGGCGTTCTTGTTGAAGAGTGCGGCGTCACCGGCGTCCGCCTTGCCGAGCGCGGCGGCGACACGGTCGGCGATCTTCGCGACGGTGGGGAAGTCGTACCAGACGTGTTCGTTGAGCTCGCCGCCCTTCGGGGCGGTCTTCCCGGAGACCTTGACGGCGTTGATGACCTCTGCGGAGGAGCCGCCGCTCTTCAGCATCCGGTCGACGAAGTCGTCGTAGCCGCCGCCGTTCTCGACGACGACCTTCGCCTTGGACAGCGCCAGCTGGTTCTGGGTGTTGGCCTCGTAGGAGTGCGGGTCCTGGTCGGGGTCGCTGATGATCGACGTGACGTCGACCTTCGCGCCGCCTATCTGCTCGACGATGTCGCCGTACACATTGGTGGACGCGACCACGGCGATCTTGGACGATGCGACCGGCTCCTGCGCACCGCTTCCGTCACCGCCGGAGTCCGACGAGCTGCCGCACCCCGCCAGGAGGGCCAGCGAGGCGCCGGTGATCAGGGCGAGGCGCCGGGACGGGGACGGGGACATGGATCCTCCACGACAGGGGGTCAGCAAGGGTGTGTGCGCCACAGTAGATGGAAATGAATGTCAAAAACGTGGCCGATTCCGTTCTATATGGAAACCATTGCCAATACTTGACGCGCTGCTCCCGGATCCGGCGAGGTGGACCGGTCCGTCGGCCGTGGATGTGCCCGGCGACGCGTTTCGGGGTCGCCCCTGGCGATCATGTCTCGGGGCGACGGTGTGCGACGGTGTGCGACGGTGGGGACGGGGGTATCAGGGCGGACCTGACTCGCAACCCGTTCAAGGAGCCTGCGATGCGCAACCCGACCGTGGCACAGCAGCTGATCGACGTCCTGCGACAAGCAGGGGTGGAACGCGTCTACGGCGTCGTCGGCGACAGCCTCAATCCCGTCGTGGACGCCATCCGGCGTACCGACGGCATCGGGTGGGTCCATGTGCGCAACGAGGAGGCGGCGGCATTGGCCGCCGCGGCCGAGGCACAGCTGACCGGGCGGCTCGCGGTGTGCGCGGGCAGTTGCGGTCCGGGCAACACCCACCTGATCCAGGGGCTGTACGACGCGAACCGCTCCGGGGCCCCGGTGCTCGCGATCGCCTCCCACATCCCGTCGAAGCAGATCGGCACCGGGTTCTTCCAGGAGACGCATCCGGAGCGGCTGTTCACCGAGTGCAGTCAGTACTGCGAGATGGTGAGCCAGCCGTCGCAGATGCCGCGGATGGTGCGGATGGCCGTACAGCGCGCGCTGTCCGACCAGGGGGTGTCGGTACTCGTCATGCCCGGCGACCTGTCGCATGCGCCCGCCACCAACCCCACCGGAACGAGCAGCTTCGTCACCACCCACGGCCGTGTCGTACCTCCGGCCGAGCAGGTACGTGACCTCGCGGCGAAGCTCGACGCGGCGGAGAAGGTGATGCTCTTCTGCGGTGCCGGCGTACGGGACGCGCACGCCGAGGTGATGGAACTCGCGAGCCGGGTGAATGCGCCGGTCGGGCACACGCTGCGCGGCAAGGAGTGGATCCAGTACGACAACCCGTACGACGTCGGCATGAGCGGGCTGCTCGGCTACGGCGCCTGCTACGACGCGATGCACGAGGCCGACCTCGTGGTGCTCCTGGGCACCGACTTCCCGTACGACGACTTCCTGCCGCAGGCGCACACCGTGCAGATCGACCACGACGCGGGCCGGATCGGGCGCCGGACCGCGCTGGAACTGGGCGTGCACGGCGACGTGGGGGAGACACTGCGCGCGGCCCTGCCGCTGGTCGAGGCGAAGGGCGACCGCTCGTACCTGGACCGGACCCTGCGCCAGCATGCCAAGTCCCTGGAGAACGTGGTCTCCGCCTACACCCGTGACGTCGAGCACCAGGTGCCGATCCACCCCGAGTATCCGGCATCGGTCCTCGACGAACTCGCCGACGACGACGCGGTGTTCACCGTCGACACCGGCATGTGCAACGTCTGGGCCGCCCGTTACCTCACGCCCAACGGCCGCCGCCGCGTGATCGGTTCGTTCCTGCACGGCACCATGGCCAACGCCCTTCCGCACGCCATCGGCGCCCAGTTCGCCTACCCCGGCCGACAGGTGATCTCGATGTCGGGCGACGGTGGACTCGGCATGCTCATGGGCGAGTTGCTCACCGTCAAACTGCACGACCTGCCGGTGAAGACGATCGTCTTCAACAACTCCTCACTCGGCATGGTCAAGCTGGAGATGATGGTCGACGGCATGCCCGACTACGAGACCGACCACGAGCCGGTGGACTACGCCGCCATCGCCGCGGGGGTCGGGATCCACTCGATCCGTATCGAGAAGCCCGACCGGATCCGTGAAGGCCTGCGGGAGGCGCTGGCGTACGACGGGCCGTGCCTGGTGGACCTGGTCACCGACCCCAACGCACTGTCGATCCCGCCGCACATCTCCGGCGAACAGGTGAAGGGATTCGCCTTCGCGGCAGGCAGGACGGTACTCGACGGGGGAGTGGGCAAGATGCTCGACCTGGCCAGGGCCAACCTGCGCAACGTGCCGAGGCCCTGAACAGCACTTGTCAGGACCCCTACCGGGGAGTCAGGGTGCTGCGCTGATCACATCGGTTCGGACGACGCCGCGCCCACACCCCCTCCAGGCCGACGTCCGTGCTCCGCGCTGCTGCCGGCACAACCATCCGGCGGGGCGGGCGGTCTCATGAGTGAGCAGGCAATTACGGGGGGCGAACGTGCAGGACCCACCCAGCCACCCGTAGACGACGGGGAGCAGTCATGAAGACAGGCATGTACCTCAGGACCGCGATCATCGTGGCGCTCACGACAGCTACCGTGACCGTCGCCCCGGCCGCAGTCTCGGCGGCGGACGACGCGGCTCCCACCGCGTCGACCTCGGGCCGGGCCCCGGCCTGGCGCACCTCCCTGGCGGGGACGCTCTCGAACAACTCCGCGCTCATCGACATCGCGTCGGTCGGTCCGGACGCCGCATGGGCGGTGGGAGCCCAGTACGTCGAAGGCGTCAGCCATGGCGTCATCCTGCGCTGGAACGGCAGAACCTGGCAGCAGCAGTCCACCCCCGCTGTGCCGGAGCCCGGTGTGTGGCACGCCGTGGACGGGGTGTCCGCGCACGACGTCTGGGCGTACGGCTGGGGCCAGGACGGCGAGACCCTGGGCCATTACGACGGCACGCGGTGGACGCGGATGCCACTGCCTGAGGAGAAGGGCTACGGCTTCGCGAAGCTCGCCGCCGTCCCCGGCAGAGCCTGGCTGGTGAGCGACACCGCGATCAACTCCTACGCCCACGGCGTCTGGCAGAGCACACCTCTTCCCAAGGGCGTCTTCATCACCGCCATCGAAGCGCGGACCGCCCACGATGCCTGGGCGGTCGGGCAGTCCGCGTACGCCGGAGAGGCGGGCCGTACCGTGCTCCTGCACTGGGACGGCCGTTCGTGGACCAACACCGCGCCGGCCGGCAGCGATCTCACGGTCTCGGCCGTGTACCAGGAGTCCGCCCGCAGCGCCTGGGTCACCGCTCTCACCCCGTACGTCGAAGACGAACAGCAGCAGACCAAGGTGCTGCACTGGAACGGCCGCACATGGCGCGACGTCACCGGGCCGGTCGACGGACTGTGGGCCAGTGCCATCACCGGCGACGGCAAGGGCACCGTCTGGGTCTCGGGCGACCCCTACGGCTATGAGGGCACCGCCCTCTACTGGCGCCTGCGGGACGGCATCTGGACCTCCGTGGAGGGCGACGCCGTCCCCGGCGGCCGGACCCAGGCGTACGACATCGAGGCCCTCGCACCCATCGGCCGCACCGGACAGTTCTGGTCCGTCGGCACCTATGGACTGATCACCGGAGAGTCAACCTCCGCCCAGTACGAGCTGATCCAGCGTTCGACTCGCTGAACTCGCCCCAGAAGTCCCAGTACTTGGCCACGTTCGCGCTCGCTGACCGGCCCCGCTCGCGCAGGTCGATCCCGCCCGCCACCCCTCAACCGGGTGGCGGGCGGGATCGACCCCGGCGCCGGCCTCCCCGTTCAGAAGGCGTGCGCCATCAGCTCCGCGAACAGTGCGTGCTCGTCGACCTTGAGGCCCCGCGAGCGGAACCAGCCGCAGATGTTGGCGCAGTCCCGCTCCAGGAAGCTCATCCCGTTGAGGTTGCCGACCAGGTCGACGATCTGCGGAAGGTCGATGACGACCAGCCGCTCGCCCGCCGCCAGGATGTTGTACGCCGAGAGGTCGCCGTGCACGACGCCGTTCTGCACCATCGTCGCGAGCGCGTCGGTGAGCTGCTCGAAGTACGACGCCAGCAGCTCGGGTGAGGGCCGGGTCTGGGCGAGCCGGGGCGCGGTCTGGACGGTGCCGTCCTCGTCGACGACGCTGATCCACTCCATCAGGATCTCGGTGCCGTCGATCTGGACCGGGTAGGGAACCGGCAGCCCGAGATTCCAGAGCCGCACCAGCGCACCCCATTCGGACACCGCCCACTCGCCGGCCGCGACCTGCCGGCCGAAGGTGCTCTTCCGCTTGATGGCCCGCTCGTCACGTGAACGCTTCATCGAGCGGCCCTCGGTGTAGGACGCCGCGCGGTGGAAGTTCCGGTGCTCGGGAGAGCGGTACCGCTTGGCCGCCATGACCACACCGGTAGCGGGGTCGAGCGGGTCGGCGCGCTCGACGAGGTGGACGTCGGCCTCTTTACCGGTCTTGAGGATGCCGAGCTCGGTGTCGATCGCGCCCTGCGAGGTCACCACCCAGTCCGGGAGCGGCTCGGGGCCCCGGCAGAGGGGTTCGACGCTGAGCCAGGTCGACCAGCGCTGGCCGTCCTCGAGGTCGTCGTAGGAACGGAAGTCGAAGACGAACCGGTCGTCGACATCGCGCAGGTCGTCCCGGGGTGGGACGTAGTGGTAGGCGTCGGTGCTGAAGGCGTCAGGAAAGGCCGGGTGCTGAGAGTGCTGGGGGTACTGCGAAAGATTGTCGTGAGACATCGCTGGAGGTGCTCCATGAGGCGAGAGGGATACGGTCTGCGGGCAGGCCGAGGACAGTCGTGGTCACGGTCGTGCCTCCTCTCGTGGAGCACCGGGCAGCTCCCGGTGTCTCGCCCATGGTGAGGGGCGGACACGGGGACCGGCAACCGAATAAATCCGGCCCGCGTCGAGCGGCGCCGGCACAGGGGCCTTCCTGATGGCAGAGCGCTGGCCGTATGCGCTAAACTCGATCTTGAACTGGTCGCCTCAACTCGGGGCAGCCGGCTGTGCGTTGGTGGTCCAAGGAAAGACGCCCCGCTTCCTGCGGGGAAATGCAGGTGCAAGGCCTGCCCGGCGCTCGACACATGGGGCCCGTCCGTACACCGGACGGGCCCCGTTCGTTGCCCGGCGTCGGAACCAGGGCGGCTGCGAACACCCGTAGGTTCAGAGTGGACCTGCGGTCCTGAGATCAGGCAGAGGCGGGCTCAGGTGTAGTCGTAGACGGTGGCGTCGATGTCGCGGGCACTCAAGGTGGAGCTGATGATCGGCTCGATGCGTTCCCATTTGCCGCCGGCGAGGCCGCAGCCGATGCGGGGCATGTGCACAGAGGCCTTGTTGGCGAGAGCGTGCCCGGCGACGGCGCGCAGGCAGTGCTCGACGGCGTCGTACCGGATGGGCGGACCGTGGCTTCCCACCTTCATCCCGTGCTGCGCGACCATGTTCGCGACCCAGATGTCGGATCGGACGTGGACCATCTGTACTGCTCCGAGGGCGAAGTCGTTGCCTGCGCGCTCGCGGTGCCAGCGGCGGTACTCGCGCTCCGGTTCGGGCCAGTGACGTGAGAGCGCGAGGACGAATCCCTTCCCCCATCCGCCGAGGTCGTTGCAGATATGGGCGATGACCTTCGGGCCCTTGGCCTGGGGGTTGGTCGCGTCACCCGTGACGATCTTCAAAGGCTTCACGCAGTCATGGTCGCCCGGTCCACGACATGAGGCCAGTCCTTTTCTCTCGTGCCGCTCGCACCGTGCCGGGGGCTCGCCGCGCAACCGCTCAACTCCCCCCGGACCAGGGAGAGATGACCATGGAGCCGGCCTCTTCCGCGGTCGCCGCCCTTCGGCGCCAGGAGGCCGGAATCAACGGGGTCCTGTACGCCGACGTGCCGCGTACGAGCCCACCGCGGTGTGGATGAGCCAGCCCGCTGTCGCACCGACCGCGTACCAGAACAGGTCGGGTGGATTGAAAGTGGACCCGAGCACGAGGCGGCTGACGGCACTGTGCCGGGAGAGCTCCGCCGTCATCTCGCTGAGCTGCAGGAACTCGACCCCCCAACTGACGGCCAGTGCGCTTGCGGCGGCCGTCAGGGGCGTCACTCGTGGCGCCACCAGTACGACAAGGGCGAGAAGCAGGACGGTGTACAGCGCGTCTCCGCCGTACTTGGCCAGACCGCCCGTGGCCACCGCCCGAAGTCCCAGCCCCGCGCCGACGGTGACCGTCGCGGCCCCGGCCGCCGCCAGACGGATCCGCGCCGGCTCGACGGCGCGGGAATCGGTTCCGGTGAGGAGGGACACAGGGGCATACTGCCGGACGCTCGGTGTTGGCGAGGCTGTCGGGCCGGCCGCACGAACCGGAGGGCCGGTGCTCTCTCCTCCCTTCCCTTACGCAGTACGAGTGAATGAGCTGATGGTTCGGTTCGGGGCAGGTGCCAGGTCTTCTACGGTTTCTGCACGGATCCGGGGGTTGTGGGGGAGGCCCTGCGGGCGGGGACCGGTGGAAGGGCGCACCTGATGTCGGGGTTGGGGAAGTCGCCGGACGTGCTCAGGGTCCGGGCGGGCTGCTGCCATCGGACCGGGACGTGGGTCTGGGGCGCGGTGGGTGTGGCCTGCGTTGTGGGAACCGTGCTGACGTTCGGCGCGCCGTGGGCGGCCGGGAACGGGGCCGCGCGGATGGTGGCGTTCGGACCGTCCGCCGGTTGCTGGGGGTTGGCGGGCTCCCTGGCGGTCCGTGCGTGGAGGGCGAGCGGACGGGTGCGGACGCGTCTGCTGCTCTTGGGGGGTTCGGCGGTGGCCGGGGGTGTGTATCGAGGGGCGGTCACCATGCTGTCGGCTCAGCCTCCGGGTTCGGGGCGGGACGCGCGATCGTTGCTGGGTTCGGTGGTGGTCACCGGAGTGACGCTGACGGTTGGCCTGGGGATGGCCGGTCTGGTGGTCGCGGCCGATGCCGGTACAGGCCGGCACGTGTTGCTGCGGCGCGTGCTCGACGGGGTCGTCACAGCCGGAGCCGTGTTCATGACGGGATGGGTACTGCTGCGGGGGGCCGGTGACGGCTGGCGGCTGGGGGCGGGGATGGTCGGTGTCCTCTGGGTCGCGGAGGTCGTGTTCCTGAGCTTTCTGTTCGCGCTGCGCCGTCTCGTGCGGAGCGACCGGAGAGTCACCTTGTGGGTCGGGATCGTCGGGCTGTCTCTCATGTTGACCGGCGACACGCTGCGACTGTGGACGGCCGGCCCGCACGGACCTGAGGTGATGTCCGGTCAACTGGTCGATGCCTGCGCCACCACGGGGCTGCTGGTGCTTGCTGTCGGCCCCTGGGTGCCCGGCGGGGCGAGCGTCCTGGGCTCTGCCCAACCCGCCCTGCGATGGGGGATGGAGGGTGCGGCGGCGTTCATTCCCCTGACGGTCTGCACGGTGACGGTACTGGCCTATGTGCTGGCGCCACCGGCCGGAGACCCGGTGCCGCTGTTGGTCGGCGGAACGGCGTTGCTGAGCCTCTGGGCACGCCAGAGGCTCCTGCCGAGCGAGAAGACCAGAAACGACGACTGAGCCCTCGCGCGGCTGCAACGCCGACGTCGGAGTGGTCGACGGTGGTCGGGGCCAGGGGGTGGCCGCCGGTCCCGGCGGCCACCCCCCCCCGCTGCTCACTGCCCGTACGCGACCAGCAGGTTGGTGGCCGGAACCACCACGAGCCCGCCGCCCGCACCGAGACCGGTCAGCGGCTCGGACACGTTGTGCTCGTCGGGCTCGTTGATCGACGCGCCGACGTCGGTGGACCACACAGACTGACCAGTGGCACCGTTGAGCGCCCACAACCGACCGCTTCGCGAGCCGACGTAGACGTAGCCGTTGACGACGATCGGCGCCGTACTGATCTGGCCGTCGCCCTCGAACTTCCAGCGCGTGGCCAGAGTGCGGCTGTGCCGCTCCTGAAGGACACCGTCATCGACGAAGTAGCCTCGGCGGCCGCTGAAGGCCGGTGCCGGCGACCAGCCCGTGGCCTCATAAGTACCGCGGACCTTCCCGTCGGTGGCGTCGAGGACCGAGGGGGCCATCCCGGCATCGTCGCGAACCCAGACCCCGCCGTCGGCGAGAACAGGGGTGCGGCCCCCTCCTCCGGAGCAGTCGGTGTCGTGGTGCCAGATCGGGCTGCCCGTCCTGGGGGCGAAGGCGTAGGTCTGCTCGCAGGCGTACGAGACGTAAACGCCGTTGGCCGTGACAGCGGGCGAGCTGTTGTCCCCGTTCGCTACGGGCTGGGTCCAGATCACCGCACCGCCGGCGGCGTCCACGGCGTACAAGGTGCCGCCCGAGCCGGAGCCGGCCGTATACACCACGCCACCGGCGAAGGTGGGCGGCGAGGTGAAGGAATACTGGTCAGGCAGCGAGACGGTCCAGATCACCTTCCCGTTGGCCGGGTTGAAAGCTGTCAGCACGCCGTCGGGGTTCTGGGCGTAGAGCCGGCCGCCCCCGTAGGCGAGTGCGGACCACCAGTAGCTGCCGCCGAGGTCCACGGGAGCCCAGGCATTCCGGCCCGTGGCCGCGTCAATGGCGTAGAGGAAGGTGCCGTACCCGTTCGGCGAAGCAGCGGTGGCGAAGACGCGGCCGCCGGCCACGACGGGATAGGAGACGCTCCCGCCCAGGTCGCGGGACCACTTCTGGCTGAGCGGCGGCGCGCCCACAGCGGTGTCGACGAGACTGCCATCGTGCCGTGCGTTGATCTGGTAAGTGGTCGAGACTCCGGTCTGAATCGGTTGCGCGCTGACCGGTGTCACGAGCATGAGAACCGACAGTGCCACACCGAACAGGACGGTGATGGTTCTTCGAAGGTTCACTCAGACATCCCTCATGCTCCGGCATCGCCACGGCGACGCGCGTGTAGGGACCAGCCGCGGGCGCGGTGGCCTGCTTCCAGGTCTCATCGTCCTGCAACGACGTCCCAACCGCTCTCTGTTTTCGAGTGGTTGGAGATCTCCACGGTCCCGATCCTGGTCAGTGACCGGGCGGACATGCCGTCCCAGAAGTGATCGCCTGCAGGCGGCCCTGACACGGTGTCACCGCGGTCCGGGGCGGCGGTCAGGACTTCCGCACGTACTCTCCCGGCTCCGCGTCCGCGTCCATGCTGAACAGCAGCAGATGGCCGTCGCGGCCGACAGTGAAAGAGACCGCGTCCAGCTGGCGGCAGCCGTTGCCCGATTCTGCGGTGTACGCCGCCGGGCTGAGCGCCAGGACCGGGGACACGGCGCCGATGACGAAGGTGCTGTCGCAGTACTGCTCCGTGCCGTCATCCACGGCTGCCGTGACCGACATCCGCACCAGGCGGCCACCGACCGGGCCCTGGGTGACCCGGATCAACTCCTTCTCCCGATAGGTCACGTTGGCCGGCACCCAGGTGCCGACGTACTGGTCCGGCACCGCGTTCCGTCCGCCGGCCGACCGGTGGAGATCGGCGGTCAGGCCGCCGGACTTCCACACCAGTATGTCCCGCGACCGCACCCGGAGAGTCTGCTGGGGGAGTGGCGTGCAGCGTCCCTGTGGGACCTCCGCGGTCACCTGGCCCTTGCCGACGACCAGTGTGTCGGCGTCGGTGGAGAGAAGCCTGCTGCGCCCTGTGCACTGCAGATCGCCGCCGGTGTCGATGTACGCGGCGACCTTGTCGCCCGGCCCGCCCGGTGAGAACTCCAGCCGCAGAACACGCTTCGGCAGTGCGGAATCGCCTTCGAGCACGCCTTCCCAGGCGCCGACGAACTCGTCCGGGACGCCCGGCCCGGTACTCGGCGACGCCGAGTGGGAGGCTGACGCGGTCGCCGAGGGTGCGCCCGCCGCGGGATCCTTCTCGCCGTCGTGCAGCAGCGTCAGCGCTGTACCCGTGGCCACCGCGGCGAGTGCCACGACTCCCGCGAGGATCGGCCGCCACCGCCGCTTGGACCGTGACGGCGCCGGCGATCCCTGCGGCGGTGTCTCCGCGACGAGTATCCGGGCGGCGAGCCGGCCGAGTTCGGCCAGCAGCTCTGCGGGCAGCCAAGGGCCGTCGTCCGCGTCGGTGCGGGTGTGGACGGCGAGTTGCTCGGCGGTGGGCCGCCGCTGCGGGTCCTTGTCGAGACAGGCGGCAACCAGACCGACCAGCGTCTGCGGCACCCCGGTGAGGTCCGGTTCTTCCTCGGCGATACGGAACATCAGCGCGTGCAGCCCCAGTTCGGCCGAGCCGAACGGCAGCCTCCCCGTCGCCGCGTACACCAGCACGGAGCCGAGGCTGAACAGGTCCGCAGCAGGCGTCACCCGCTGACCGCGCACCTGCTCCGGCGACATGAAACCGGGCGAGCCGAGCACGACCCCGGTGGAGGTACGCAGACTGCCCGCCACGGTGTCGAGCGCCCGGGCGATGCCGAAGTCGATGATGCGCGGGCCGTCGACGGTCAGCAGGATGTTCGACGGTTTGACGTCGCGGTGCACCGGACCCGCGCCGTGGACGGCGCGCAGCGCACGGGCGAGCCGCCCCGCCAAGGAATGCAGTGTGGCCTCGGGCAGCGGCCCGTAACCCGACTCGACGACCTGGTGCAGCGAAGGACCAGGCACGTACTCGGTGGCCACCCAGGGTGCCGCGGCCTCGGTGTCGGAGCCCAGCACCGGAGCCGTCCACTCACCGCCCACCCGATGCAGCGCGGCGACCTCCTGGCGGAACCTGGCCCGGAACTCGGGGACTTCGGCCAGCTCCGCCTTGACCACCTTCACCGCCGCGGCCCGACCGCCCGCCGAACGTCCCAGGAAGACCTGGCCCATACCGCCGGCACCCAGCCTGCCGATCAGCGTGAAGTCCCCCATCCGCCGCGGATCCCCCGGCTCCAGGACGTGCATCCGTGCCCCGCTCTCCCCGTGTGCGTCAGCTCGCTCTGCGCGGCGGCGACACTACCGGTTCGAACGGAAGCCGGCGCGCGGCGGCCGAGCCGCCCTGGGGCCACCCCCTCCACGGTGGCTCAGAACTGAGCCCGAGAAGCCCCGTCCTGCGGCGAGCGTCCATTGGGGGTGCGCCATGCCCGGGCCCCGCGCCCGGCGTCTGCGCACCCGCCCAACAGCAAGAGCGATGGTTGAGGTACGAGCTGTGCTTCAGCCGGCCGAGACCCGAAGCCTGTAGTCCACGGAGACGGCGAAGGATCCCGATGATCCCCTGATGCTCAGAGTGTGGTTGCCAGGTGCCAGCGGGTCCAGTTGTACCCAGAGACCGCAGGCCTGGGTTCGGAAGCGGCCCCCGCTCTGGGTGACCGGATTGCCCTCCACAGCACTGATCCGCACGGCTGTCGCCTCGTATCGTTCGGACTTCAGGGTTGCGCCGTCGAGGACGGCACTCCCGGTCACGTCCGCTGGAGTGGTGTATTGACGGCCACTCGGTGATCTCGTTTTTGAGGCTATGCGGTGAGTTCGGTGGGCAGGGCGGTCTCGTCGTTTTCTGACTCGATCGGGTGGAGGCGGGCCTTGGCCAGCAGGTCGAGTCCCATGTAGCGGCGGGCTTCGGTCCATTCGTCGTTCTGCTCGGCCAGCACCGCGCCGACCAGCCGGATCAGGGCGGTGCGGTCGGGGAAGATCCCGACCACGTCGGTGCGGCGGCGGATCTCCTTGTTCAGGCGTTCCTGCGGGTTGTTCGACCAGATCTGCCGCCAGATCTCGCGCGGGAACGCGGTGAACGCCAGCAGTTCGTGCTGGGCGGCGTCCAAGTGGGCTGCGGCCTTGGGGAACTTGGCTTCCAATGCGTCCAGGACGTGCCGCATCTGGGCCTGGACAGCATTGCTGTCGGGCTGTTCGAAGACGGTCCGCAGCAGCGTGGCCACCCACGGCTGGGCCGATTTCGGGACCTGGCAGAGCAGATTTCGGGCGTAATGCGTGCGGCATCGCTGCCACGAAGCCCCGGGCAGGACCGCACCGATCGCGTTCACCAGGCCGGTGTGCGCGTCGGAGACGACCAGCTGAACCCCGGACAGGCCGCGGGCGGTCAGCGAGCGCAGGAAGGCGAGCCAGCCGGCGCCGTCCTCGCAGGTGGCGATGTCGATGCCGAGGATCTCGCGGTGCCCGTCGGCGTTCACGCCGACCGCGATCAGCGCGTGGACGTTGATGATCCGGCCGCCCTCGCGGACCTTCTGGGTCAGTGCGTCGACCCAGACGAACGCATAAGGCCCGGCGTCGAGCGGCCGGTTGCGGAACGCGGCGACCTGCTCGTCCAGGTGCTTGGCCATCGCACTGACCTGGGACTTCGACAGCTGGGTGACCCCGAGGGACTCGGCGAGCTTCTCGACCCGGCGCGTGGAGACGCCCAGCAGATAGGCGGTCGCGACCACCGAGATCAGGGCCTGCTCGGCCCGGCGGCGGCGTTCCAGGAGCCAGTGCGGGAAGTAACTGCCTTGCCGCAGTTTGGGGACGGCCAGTTCGACGGTGCCGGCCCTCGTGTCCCACTCGCGTGGGCGGTAGCCGTTGCGGTGGTTGACGCGTTCGTCGCTGACCTGCCCGTATTCGGCATTGCAGAGGGCGTCGGCCTCCGCGGACATGAGTGCGTCGGCGAACGTCTTGACCATCGCGCGCAGCAGATCGGGACTCGCCGCGGCGAGATTGTCCTCGGCGAGGGCGTGCAGGGGCAGACTGTCAGGTGCGGTCATCGTGCTGATCTCCTTCGAGGCTTCGACACTTCGAAGATCAGCCGGTGGCCGTTCATCTATGCGGGCATCAGCCAGAAGCCGGAGCAAACCCCCGGATCAGGTCGAACCCGTACACCACTTCCCTGGACGCAACCGCACTCCCCTGTGCCGAGGCCATGGACGAGGTGCAGTCGTCCGTGTTACCGACGAAGTTCACCAGAGGGAAGGCTATGGGCACCGTTGCGGGCACTGTGCACGAGCGTTTCACTTTTCCGCCGAAGGTGCCGGCCAGGAACCAGATGCCGCTTGACTGGCCCTGAGCGCACAGGTGGCCGTCCTGGTCCGCGACAGGGTTCGAGTCGCTGACGCTCGAAGCCGCCCAGGTCCACCAACGGCCCTGCAGATCGGCGGCGTTCAGTTTGGCTCGCGCGCTCGGAGAAGCTGTTCCGGGCCGTTCGGACGGGGTAACTGCCTTGACCGGGCGGCTACTTGTCTCAGTAGATGGCGGGGCGGACTTGGTGGAGCATGCGCTGACCAGAACCGATGTGCCGATCACTAAGGCTATGGATCTTCCGAGATTCATGAGCGAAGAGTACGAGGCCCTCGGGCTGGTGAGCGTTGCCCCGACCGGTGCTTCGTCGCCGGATGAGCCCTGACGTTGTCGCGTGACCTGGGCGGGCCCGGCCTTCCGCCGAGCCCGCCACGCCGGTTCCCTACCGGAGCCGGACTCCTGTCACGCCGTCAGCGCTGCAGTGTCAGCAGGCCCGGACGGTAGGGCAGGAGGCCGTAGTCGCCGCCGGAGGAGGGGCTGCGCCCCTGGTAGAGCAACTGCAGATTGCAGGGATCGACGGTCATGGTCTGATCGGCGCTGGCGCGGATCAGTTCGCCATGACTGATGTCGTTGGTCCACGTGGCGCCGCTGTTGGCCTTGCCCGCGAAGGGATTGCTCTCGGTCGCGGCCTGGGGTGTCCACGAGCCGTTCAGACTGGTGGCCGTGAACGAGCGGAAGTAGCGTCCCTGCGCGCCGATCGCCTCGACGATCATGAGGTAGCGGTTCTGACCCTGCAGCTTGTAGACCTGCGGGGCTTCGAACAGGTTGTTCGTCGTATCGCTCATGATCACTGTCGAGGTCGTGCCGAAGCTGCCCGGGAAGTTCCCGATCGGCATACTGGCCCGGTAGATCTTGCCGTTGTCACCGGCGAAGAACAGGTACATGTTCGTCCCGTCACCGATGAGCGTCTGATCGATGGGTCCTGTTCCGGAGCCGGAGATGCTTCCGGAGAAGAGCACCTGCTGGGACGACCAGCCATTCGGGTTGGTGGGGTCGCTCGACGTCCGGTAGGAGAAGGCGGTCCCGCCCCACTGGTAGGCGAGCACCCAGATGTTCTTCGGCGCGAAGTAGAAGAGCGTGGGCGCGACGGTGGAGGACGACATCGTGTTCTGAGCGGCCGAGGCCATCTCCGACCAATTGGTGAACAGGCCGAAGTTCATCGAACCCCAGCTCGTCCCCGTGTCGTGCGTCGTCGCATAGACGAGTTGCCTGCCGTTGTAAGGGACGACGGTGAAGTCCTTGAGCGAGACCCATCCCTGCTTGGGCTGCGCCAGCGCGCCCGTTGATGTCCAGCGATAGGCCGACGGAAGATCGCACGGGCCGGAGGTGTCGCCGCCGACCTTGACGAGCTGCCACTGCTGGTTGGTGCCGCCCCAGTCGTCGTACTGGACGACGCTCGCGCTGTCGGCGGTGGAGGCGCCCTGCACTTCGAGAGCCTTGTTGCTGTGGCGAGAGACGAGCCGTACGTAGCCGTCCGAGCTGTCGGCCAGCCGCCACTGCTGGTTGGTGGCGTTCAGGTCCGTCCACTGGACGATCGCGCCGCCGTTCGCGGTGGACCAGTTGTGGACGTCCAGCACCTTGCCCGAGTGGCGGGACTTGATGCGGTAGTAGCCGCCCCCGGAATCGACGAACTGCCATTGCTGCTGGGCCTGGTCGTTCCTGGACCACTGGGTGATGCGGGCGCCGTCGTCGGTCGCCAGGTTGTAGACGTCCAGGGCCTTGCCGCTGTTGCGGTTGACCAGCACATACGAGGCGTTGGGGTCTACGGTCGCCGCGCCGGCGGGCTGGGCACCGAGGAAGGTGGCCATGAGCAGCAAGGGCGCAAGGACGGCGAACAATCGTCTGAGGCGGACTGGGGACGGATGGCGAAACCACATCGGAGAGCCTCCTTTGTCGGGGGTGGGGGTTACCCCGATGAACCGCGGAGCCGGACGTGCCGGGGCAGGAAAGCTCGAAAGTTTCGAAGAATTCCTGGATGCTTTGCGCCAACAAGCTAGGAATGCAAGGCCCTCCGGTCAAGGCCTGTCACCGATCTGTCCACAAACGATGCCTCCCCTGCTGGCCTGACTAGCTGTCGCGCCGATCGGAACCCCTCCCGAATCTGCGGATCCAGCTCACCGGATTCCGAAAGGTTTCGGAACATGGTCCGAAACTTTTTCTGCGGGGAGTATTGACGGTCCATCGTCAATGCCTCAATCATCCCTGTCTGAGAAACCGGCCAGAATTCGAGATATCGAACAATGTCGGCCCTGGGGCAATCTGTGCCGCACGGCAGATCCACGCACAGCCGCACGGCTGATCCACGCGCAGCTGCACGACAGTTCAGCGCACCGAAGCACCTGTGCCACCCCGTTTCGTTCCGGTGAGGTTCACACCAGCGCATCCTGGCTCTCCGCGCAGTGGAGAGGTGCGCGACTCCGCGTGGCGGTCTCCCGGGTGAGCCGCGATGGAGGACCCCCCATGCCTGTGTCGAAACACCGCCGCCGGCCGCTCGCCGTACGTCACCCGACGGCCGGCCGGTTGCCGTCCGTGCCGGTTGAGACCGTCCCGGTCCCATGACCGCGGTGTCCGGCGATTCCGTGCTGCCCGGGTTCCAGCCCGCCCCGTCCGTCTGCCGCGGCGGAGCGGACGACGCATTCCCCTGCGCTTCAGTCCTTCCGTGATCTCTACCTTGGAGGCACCGTCATGGGTTCGTATGCCCTTCCCAGACCCGCTGTTCGCCGGAGGATCCGCGGCCTGCTGCCGACGCTGGTCGTCGGCGTCCTCGCCACGGTCGCCACACTGGTCGCGCCGCCGACCGCACACGCCGCCGAGAGCACGCTCGGTGCCGCCGCGGCGCAGAGCGGGCGCTACTTCGGCACCGCCATCGCCTCGGGCAGGCTGGGCGACTCGGCGTACACCACCATCGCGGGCCGCGAGTTCAACTCGGTGACGGCCGAGAACGAGATGAAGATCGACGCCACCGAACCGCAGCGGGGCCAGTTCAACTTCACCGCCGGTGACCGCGTCCACAACTGGGCGGTGCAGAACGGCAAGCAGGTGCGTGGCCACACCCTGGCCTGGCACTCCCAGCAGCCCGGCTGGATGCAGAGCCTCAGCGGCAGCACGCTGCGCCAGGCGATGATCGGCCACATCAACGGCGTGATGGCCCACTACAAGGGCAAGATCGCCCAGTGGGACGTCGTGAACGAGGCCTTCGCCGACGGCAGTTCGGGAGCCCGGCGCGACTCCAACCTGCAACGCACAGGCAATGACTGGATCGAGGTCGCCTTCCGCACCGCGCGCGCCGCCGACCCGGCCGCCAAGCTCTGCTACAACGACTACAACGTCGAGGACTGGACCTGGGCCAAGACCCAGGCCATGTACGCCATGGTCCGGGACTTCAAGCAGCGCGGCGTGCCGATCGACTGCGTCGGCTTCCAGTCGCACTTCAACAGCGGCAGCCCCTACAACAGCAACTTCCGTACCACCCTGCAGAGCTTCGCCGCCCTCGGCGTCGACGTGGCCGTCACCGAACTGGACATCCAGGGCGCCTCGGCCACGACCTACGCCAACGTGACCAACGACTGCCTGGCCGTCTCGCGCTGCCTCGGCATCACCGTCTGGGGTGTGCGCGACACCGACTCCTGGCGATCACAGGACACGCCGCTGCTGTTCAACGGCGACGGCAGCAAGAAGCCCGCCTACACCGCAGTCCTCAACGCACTCAACGGCGGCACCTCCACGCCCCCTTCGGGTTCCGGAACGATCAAGGGTGTCGGGTCGGGCCGCTGCCTGGACGTGCCCAGCGGCAGCACCACCGACGGCACCCAGCTCCAGCTGTGGGACTGCAACAACGGCACCAACCAGCAGTGGACGTACACCGCCGCCGGCGAGCTCAGGGTCTACGGCAACAAGTGTCTGGACGCCGCCGGCACCGGCTCCGGCACCAAGGTCCAGATCTACGGCTGCTGGGGCGCCGACAACCAGAAATGGCTCCTCAACTCCGACGGATCCGTCGTCGGCGTCCAGTCCGGCCTCTGCCTCGACGCCGTCGCGGGCGGTACCGCCAACGGCACCCTGATCCAGCTCTACTCCTGTTCGAACGGCAGCAACCAACGCTGGACCCGCACCTGATGGCACCTGTCGCCAATGAAGGGTGAATCGATGAAGACCTACGGTGCGGCTTCCCCCGCCCCTCCACGCAGGCATCGCTGGTGGTCCCGGATCGCCGCCGTGGTGGCGACGACCCTCGCGATCGGCATGCTCGCCGCGGTGGATCCGGCGCCCGCCGAGGCGGCGACGGTGGACACCAGTGCCTGGTACGTGCTGGTCAATCGCAACAGCGGCAAGGCGCTGGACGTCTCCGGCGCGGCCACCGCCGACGGCGCGCGGGTCAACCAGTGGACGCGCAACGACGGAACGAACCAGCAGTGGCAGTTCGTGGACTCCGACGGCGGCTTCTACCGCCTCAGGGCCCGGCATTCGGGCAAGGTTCTCGACGTGGCAGGCGCCTCGACCGCGGACGGTGCCGCGATCCAGCAGTGGGGCGCCAGCAACGGAGCCAACCAGCAGTTCCGCCTGGCCGACTCCGACGCGGGCCACGTCCGGCTGATCAACCGCACCAGCGGCAAGGCGGTGGAGGTGCAGGGCGCATCCACCGCCGACGGCGGCAACGTCGTCCAGTACTCCGACTGGGCCGGCGTCAACCAGCAATGGCAGATGATCAAGTTGTCGTCCGGTGGTGGCGGCGGTGGCGGATGCGGCAGCGCCCCGACTCTGGCGAGCGGTACGCACACGATTCAGAGCGGCGGCAAGAGCCGCAGCTTCATCCTCAGGGTTCCCGCCAACTACGACAGCAGTCGCCCCTACCGGCTGATCTTCGCGTTCCACTGGCGGGGCGGAACCGCCGGCGAGGTCGCCTCGGGCGGCACGAGCGGGACCGCCTGGTCCTACTACGGCCAACAGGAACAGTCGAACAACGGCGCGATCCTCGTCGCCCCCCAGGGCCTCGGCAACGGCTGGGCCGATTCGGGAGGCGAGGACGTCACCTTCGTCGACGACATGATCCGGCGAATCGAGGGCGGCCTCTGTGTCAACCCGGCACAGCGCTTCGCCACGGGCTTCAGCTGGGGCGGCGGTATGAGCTACGCACTCGCGTGCAGCCGCGCGAATGTCTTCAGGGCCGTCGCGGTCATGTCCGGAGCTCAGATCAGCGGGTGCAGCGGCGGCACCCAGCCCATCGCCTACTTCGGAATCCACGGCATCAGCGACTCCGTCCTCAACATCGGGCAAGGACGGTCCCTGCGCGACAGATTCGTCAGCAACAACGGCTGCTCGTCCCAGAGCCCGCGCGAGCCCGCGTCGGGCAGCCGAACGCACATCACCACCACCTACTCGGGCTGCCGTGCCGGATACCCGGTCCAGTGGGCCGCGTTCGACGGAGGCCACATGCCCGGTCCGGTCGACGGCTCCTCCGGCGAAAGCGGCGTCACCACCTGGACCAAAGCGGAGATCTGGAGGTTCTTCGCACAGTTCCAGTGACACACCCGCACCAGTGAGTGGAGCCAGGATGATCTGGCTCCACTCGGCGCACCAGCAGCTTCCTCGTCTCATGGTGATACACGCGCGGAACCTGATCTGACCTGCGGGAACGGGAGTGTTGCCGACGGCGGACGGCGAATTGGCCCGGGAGCGGCCCGGATCTCGGCCTCGGGCACGAAGTCCGGACCGGCCCCCGGGCGTCCAACGGCTCGGCAACAGGCTTGCCTACACGCCCGGTCGCTTGAACAGCCGGGCGTGGCGAGGGGCGCCGGGTGGCTGCGGCCGGGCGCGTCCCGTCACCGGGAAGGTGTCGGGAGGGCGGAATCCGCTGCTCGTGAGTTCGACTCCCTTGCCGTCAGCGTCGGTTGAGGCCACTCTGACCTGCGTGTACGTATCAGCCCACGGCTGGAGGACGGTGCCGTCGGTGGGCTGTGCGAGCGTCCGGACGTCGAGTTCTGGACGTCGGCTGCACGCGAGGATCCGGAAGTGGTGTCGCCCGGTGACCCCCGGGTGCCGGGAGACGGCCCAGGCCGCAGTGGACTGGCCGCCAGGCGGCCGGGCTCGAAGACGCCCGTGCAGACGCAGCGGCCGAGGTGCTCGACGAAGGATCCGAACAGTCGCGGGTTCACCTCACCGACGATGGAGCGGGGGTCGAGGTGAATGGCCCCCGCGAGCCGCGTGTCGCCGACGGGGTTGGACATGATGTCACTCCGGTGAACCCAGGAACTCCTTGGCCGAGGTTCGGCAGCGAGGCTCGGTCGAACGCCGTCACCGCAGCACCCGTACCGACTGCCGGATCACCAACTGGGTGCTCAGGACCACGTGGTCGTCGGCCGCCAGACGCTCCGCGCGGTCGAGGGCCAGTCTGACCGCGGTGCGACCCAGGTCCTCGTAGGGCACCCGGACCGTGGTGAGAGCCGGGCTGAGGTCGGCCGCGAAGGGCACGTCGTCGAAGCCGACGAGTGAGACGTCGCCGGGGACGTCGAGGCCGGCCTCGCGCAGGGCGGCCAGGGCGCCGGTCGCCACCATGTCGGTGCCGGCGAAGACGGCCGTGAAGTCCAGGCTGTTGGCCAGCGCCTCACGTGTGCGCTGGTAACCGGAGACGCGGGTGTACGGGCCGGGAATGTCGAGTTCTTCGGCGTGGGGGACGTCGTGCGCGCGCAGCGCGTGCAGCCAGCCGTCCCGGCGGCGTTCGGCGGTGCTCAGCAGGGGGTCGCCGCCGAGAAAGAGGACGCGCCGGTGGCCGGCGGTGAGGAGATGGTCCGCGGCCTGGAAGGCGCCGCCGCGGTTGTCGTAGTCGACCACCGTCAACGGAAGGGCGTCGGGCAGCGGCGGGCGACCGACCAGCACCAGCCGGGAGCCCGCGGCGTCCAGGGCCCTGGCGTACTCGGCCATCCGCGCGTGATAGGCGTCGTCCTGCACCACTCCGCCCACCAGGACGACCGCGCCCGCGTGCTGTTCACGCATCAGCTGCACCAGGTCGTCCTCGCGTGCCACGTCCCCGTGGGTGGCGCAGACCAGGCTCAGCCTGCCGCGGTCCGCGGCCTCCTGCTCCACCCCGGCGGCGACATGGGCCAGCGACGGCCCGGTGATGTCACGGATGACCAGCGCGATCGGACCTGCCACCTGGCCGGACAGCGCCTTGGCGTGGACGTTCACCACGTAGTGCAGGGAGTCCACGGCCGCCATGACCCGGTCGCGGGTGGCGGCGGAGACGGGGTAGTTGCCGGCCAGAGTACGGGAAACGGTTGCTACCGAGACACCCGCCTTGGCGGCCACATCGCGAATGGTGCTGGGCCGGTCACCGATGGGGGTGCTGCCGCTGCGTCCACGCTTGGGCCGTCTGGATTCTCTGTTCTTCGGAGAGCCGTTTCCGTTGTCCGTCACGGTCCGACGTTACTGCATGGAGCGACTCTTGCGGGCCGAGAGGGCTGGAACTACTGTCCAGATGCAGTAAACGTTTCCTATCTCCCTTGAGCACCCCGGAGTCCACCTCCCATGTCCACCACCACCTACCTGCGCTGGGGTACGGACGAACTGTCCCTGCTCCTCGCGCACGACCCCGACGGACCCGTACGACTGCTCGCGGTGGGCGCGGCCGCCGGACTGCCCGACCCCACCCGCGAGCCCGAGCTGTGCGCCCGGTACGCCCATCGGGCTCTGCCCCTGGTCGAGATCCAGCTCGCCGGCGGCGGCCGGATCGGCACCTCGGGCAAGCGCCATGTGGACGGCGCCGCCGCACGCGCCCTGCGCTACACCGGACACGAGGAACAAAGTGACCCGACCGGTGACGCGGACCTGCACATCCTGCGGGTCCACTTGGCCGACGAGACCACCGGTCTGCGCGTCACGGCCATCCACCGGGTGCGTGAGGGACTGCCGGTCCTGCATGTCGAGGCATCCGTGGAGAACGACGGCGAGCGCCCTCTCACCCTGGAGTACGTCTCGTCCTTCGCCCTCGCCAACCTCGCCCGTCACCTCACCGACGGCGGGCACTGGGAGGACGGCCTCGCCCTGTGGCAGGCGGCCAACCCCTGGAGCGGCGAGTTCCGCTGGTCCAGGGCCACACTGGCCGAACGCGGCCTGTACGACGTGGGCATGGTGCCGTTCGGCCAGACCGGCTCCAAGAACCGTGTCGCCCTCACCAGCACCGGCGCCTGGTCCTCCTCCGAACACCTGCCCATGGGCTGCCTGGAGGAGACCGAGACCGGGCGGGCCCTGCTCTGGCAGATCGAGCACAACGGCTCCTGGCACGCCGAACTCGGCGACCGCTTCGGCGATGTGTACGTCGCCCTGTCGGGCCCCACCGACCGCGAGCACCAATGGCGCCGCCGCCTCGCCCCCGGACAGTCGTTCCGCACCGTCCCGGCCGCCGTCGCGTTCGTCGAGGAGGGCGGGTTCGAGGCCGCCCTCGCCGCGATGACCCGCCACCGCCGCGCCACCCGGCGACCGCACCCTGATCACCAGGGTCTGCCGGTGGTCTTCAACGACTTCATGAACAGCCTGATGGGAGAGCCGAACACCGAGGCGCTGCTGCCCCTGGTCGACGCGGCGGCAGCGGCGGGAGCCGAGTACTTCTGCGTCGACGCCGGCTGGTTCGACGACGAGCCGCCCGGCGTGGTCGGCCCCGGCGGGGTACCGGGCTGGTGGGACGCCCCGGGGGAGTGGGAGGAGTCGTCCCGGCGCTTCCCGGGCGGGCTGAAGGAGGTGCTCGACCGCATCCGCGCGGCGGGCATGATCCCAGGGCTGTGGCTCGAACCCGAGGTCGTCGGCGTCCGCAGCCCTGTTGCCGCCGCCCTGCCCGACGAGGCCTTCTTCCGGCGGGACGGCGTACGGCTCGCGGAGTGGGGCCGCCACCAGCTCGACCTGCGCCATCCGGCCGCCCGCGCCCACCTCGACGAGGTGGTGGACCGGTTGGTGCGCGACTACGGGGTCGGCTATCTGAAGCTCGACCACAACATCGACATCGGCCCCGGTACGGACGGGCCCGATCCCGGCGACGGACCGGGTCACGGGCTCCTCGGCCACAACCGCGCCTACCTCGACTGGCTCGACTGCGTCCTTGACCGCTACCCCGCCCTGGTCGTGGAGAGCTGCGCGGCCGGAGGCAGCCGTACCGACCACGCGATCCTCTCCCGGCTGCCGATCCACTCCGTCACCGACCAGCAGGACTTCCGGCTGATCCCCGCCGTCGCGGCCGCCGCACCCACCGCGGTCACCCCGGAACAGGGCGCGATCTGGGCGTACCCGCTGCCGGAGCACGGCGAGGCGGAACTGGGCATGGTGATGGTCTCGGCGATGCTCGGCCGCGTTCACCTCAGCGGCCGTCCCGACCTGCTGACGCCGGATCAGGCGTCCGTGGTGCGGCGGGCGGTGGCCACGTACAAGACCTACCGCCATCTGCTGCCCGGCACTGAGCCGTACTGGCCGCTGGGCCTGCCCGGCTGGCGCCACGGCTGGCTTGCGCTGGCGTTGACCAGCGAGGACGGTACGACCCTGCTGGCTCTGTGGCGCCGCGACGGTGCGCCCGGGACGGTGACCGTTCCACTGCCGCGGGTGGCGGGCGACGGGCCGCACGTGCTGTTCTCCGCCGGTCCGCAGCCGGTGTGCCGGTGGGATGCGGACAACCGCGCCCTGTGGGTGGGCCTTCCCGCCGAGCGGTCGGCCGTACTGCTCGCCTTTCGCGAAGAGGCCCGGTAACAGCCGACGTCGGCCTTCGGAACCACACCTGGTCCTGAAGGCCGACGTCACACGCGGTGGTCCGCCCGTCAGCGCCTGCGCAGCACCACCGTCGTCCCCGCCTTCACCCGCAGCTCGGCGTTACCGCTCACCTTGGCCCCGGTGGCCAGATTCACGGACGCACCGAAGCCCTTCGTGCTGAAGGTGTACTCGCGGTCCGAGGTCGTGTTCATGGCGATCAGATACGGGCCGTACGCACAACGGTAGAAAGAGGCGCGGCCGGCGTACGGGCTCTCGGTGCCCAGTGGGAGGTCCGGTACGTCGGCGGGTGCCTTGGCCAGCGGCAGCACCTGGCCGGCGAACGCCTGGTGCAAGGTGTCGCCGGGCGGCGGGAAGCCGCCGTCGGGGATGGTCAGGTCGCCCACGGCGAACTCGAAGTTGACCCAGTCGGGCTCGGCGTACGCGCGGCCGTCGGGGACGTACTTGACTTCCTGCGACACAGTCGCCGAGTGCTCGATTCCGTCGGCGCCGATCAGGTGCACGCGGGCGAGGCGGTTGACGCCCCACCGGGCCCGCCAGTACAGCGAGGCGTAGAGGATCTCGTCACCGTGCTTGACCGCGACCAGGCCGTTCTCCTCGTCGCTGAAGACGAAGCCGGGCTGCCCGGGGCTCATGGGCAGCAGGGCCCCGCTGCCGGTGGCGCCGCTGATGTACGCGTAGTCGTCGGCGGTGGAGAGGAGGTTGAGGTTGGTGCGGGCGGAGGCTCCGAGGTCGTACGTCTCCTGGAGGACGTGGAAGAACTGGCCCTCGGTGATGGACTGCTTCGCGTACGACGTGAGGTCGGGGTCCTTGAGCAGTGAGGCGAGCCGCAGCGGGTGGCCGTCCCACTTGTTGCCCTCGTCGTAGGCGATCGCCCCGGGGTACTCGCCGTCGCGCCAGCCGGTGACGGCCTCGATGCGCATGGTGCGGTAGCCGTCCGCGTCCAGTGCGGGGTGGTGGAAGACCGCGCGGGCCTTGACCATCTTGACCAGGTGGTCGTGCAGGGAGTCGTCCTGGATGCCACCAATGCCGATGACGGCGTCGTGGACCAGGGCGAGCCAGTCCTGGAGTTCGCCGTAGTTGCCGGCGTAGCCGAGTTCCCTGGAGATGCCGGCCTTGGTGACCTGGTAGTACGAGCCGCCGAGGGGCTTGGTCGGGGTGCCGTCCTCGTTCTCCGGGCCGAGCCAGGGCACGAGGCCCACGGACTGGCGGATGTAGTCGCGGGCCTTGGCCTCGCCCCAGGCCCGGTCCGAGCCGAGGAGACTCAGGCCTCGGTCGGCGAGGTAGAGGCCGATGGCGCAGATGATGGCCTGGTTGGTGTACTGCGGGAAGCGCTGACGCCAGTACTCGCGGCTGTCCAGCAGCATCTTCGTCCACGCGGCGCGGCGGATCACCGGCTGGGCGGTCGCGGTGCCGGGCGGGGTGAGGGTGAGGTCGTCGAACCAGGCGGTGCCCGCGGTCGCCAGACGCACCTGCACCTCGGCCTGAGTGGCGGTGGAGGGCGTGGTCAGGGTGGCGGTGACGTGCTCCCAGTCGTGGGTGCCCGCCGAGGCGTAGAACTTGTTGTCGCCGCCGACCAGGGTGCCGGACGCGTTGTAGAAGAGCACGTCGAGGTAGGCGCCGTTGGTGCCGACGCCGTCCGTCCTGATCCACGCGCCGTAGGTGTAGGTGCCCTGCTCCAGCGGGATGCGGGAGCCCGGGGCGAGACCCACCGTGCCGGAGGAGGGGATGGTCACCTTCGCCGAGGCCGACCCGCCGCGAGCCACAGTGGTGTCGCGGCCGACGGTGCCGCTGCCCGCCCAGGTCACCGCCCGCCAGCCGGTGGGCAGGGAGGTGCCGAACTCGAACCCGCCGTTGGACACGGTCCCCGGCGAGCCGATGACCGGCTCGTCCAGCAGCGGCCCGAGGGCGTCGCCGAGCTGGAGGAGCACGAGGCCCATCCGGCCCAGTCCCATCCACTGCTGGCTGGAGTTCGTCATCACCGTGCTGTCCGCGACGTACCTCCAGTACACGCCGTCCAGGCTGCTGATGAGCTGCAGCGGGACCGCACTGTTCCGGTACGCGGCGGTGGACGGCATGGTGTAGGCGCGGGCCAGGAACTCCAGGTACCACAGGTCGAGTTGGGGAGAGGTGCGGGAGGCCTCGGCGGCGGCCTGGGCGACCACCCGGTTGTTGACCGCGGTCACGGTCTCGTGGCCCGGGGACGAGCGCGTCTCCAGGGCCGGCAGGGTGCCGGTGACGTCGTCGGAGGCGAGCCTGAAGTACGGCTCGTCGTGGGTGTAGAGGCGGTAGACGCCGCGGCTGGGGCGGGACATGGGCTTGTAGTAGTCGGAGGCGGACTGCGCGTACCCGGCGATCCGGCCCATGGAGCGGACCTCCAGGGCGATGGACTCCTTGCCCTCGGTGAGGTCGGCGGGCAGCGGCAGGGTGTGGAAGTAGAACCGCTCCGGGGTGCGCGGGTCGTCGGCGGCGATGTCGAGCGGGTCGACTGCGCCCAGGTGGTAGTGGCCGACCTGCTTGCCCGCGGCGAACAGCTGGAGTCGGCCCAGGTCCTCGCCGGCGTCCGAGCCCCACAGCTTGATCGTGACGTAGGTGGTGCCCCGGGGGCTGCAGGCCATGGTCACGGCCAGCGTGCCGCCCCAGAAGTCCGGGGTGTCCTTCGGGTCGAGCACCCGGGCCGGCTGGTCGAGGCCGCCGGTGACGACCGAGGAGAGCGTGGCGGTCAGCCCGTGGGCCGTCTCGGACGCGCTGTCGCCGAGGACGAGCGTGTCGAGCGCCGAGGCCGCGTCTTCCGCGGCACCGGCGGGGCCGGCCTGCCACAGCTGGCCGGCGGTCAGGACACTGGCGGCACCGGCGGCCAGCTTGAGCAGGGATCTGCGCCGGAGGGCTTCGGGCAGGGGAGCTTCGGGCAGGGGAGCTTCGGACATGGGCGGGTTTCCTTTCGGGTGCGGCTTCGGCCACCGGGAGTGGTGGCGGCCCGTGGAGGAGAGGGCCGGGCGCCGGCTGCGGGGCGGCGGCCCGGTGAGCGGAGAATCAGGCGCTGATGGCCAGCTCGGCCCGGCGCACGGCGTGGGCCGGTTCGAGGCCGGCCACGAGGCGTTCGAGTTCCGCCACGACCGCGCCGCCGAGGCGCGCCAGCTCGTTGCCGAGAGAACCGGCGATGTGCGGGGTGAGGAAGACGTTGGGCAGGCGGTACAGAGGGGAGTCGACGGGGAGCGGCTCCGGTTCGGTCACGTCCAGTACGGCGCTGATCCGGCCGGAGACCAGCTCGTCCGTGAGGGCTTCGGTGTCGACGAGGGCGCCCCGCGCGGTGTTGATCAGCACACCCCCGTCGGGGATCAGGGCGAGCCCGTCACGGCTGAGCATCCGGTACGTCTCAGGGGTGTCGGGCGCGTGCACGCTGACCACGTCGCTGGTGCGGAGCAGTTCGTCGAGGGGCAGCGGTACGGCGCCGAGCGCCCGGGCGTCGCTGTCGGCCACGTACGGGTCGTACAGGCTGACCGAGAGGTCGAAGGGCCGCAGAAGTTCCAGCACGCGGCGGCCCACCCGGGAGGCGCCGACGATCCCGACCCGGCGGCCGAGGTTGCCGACCGTGGCGTAGTCGCCGGGAGCCGGGTGGACTCGCTCGGCGCGGAAGCGTTCGCGAAGCCCGAAGGCGTCCTTCCCGGCGAGCAGGATCGCGGCGAGCGTGTACTCCGCGACGGGCAGTGCGTTGGCGTCGACCGCACTGGAGATGGTCAGCCCGCGGTCCCAGAAGGCGTCCCCGACCATGCTGCGTACGCTGCCACCCGTGTGCAGGACGGCACGTAGCCGGGGAGCCGTGTCCAGCACCTCCGCACCGATGTGAGGACAGCCCCAGCCGGTGATCAGCACCTCGGCCCGAGCCAGTGCGCGGGCCGCCGCGGGATCCGTGAAGTCCTGGACGACGAGGCCCGGTTCGATCGTCGCCAGCTCCTGCAGCCGGACCATGAGGGATGGCGGGAAGAGCTCGGGCAGATGTACCGGGTTCATCGCGAACACGGTGGCGGGCAGCGGGGACGTGGACATGGCACTCCTGCTCTTTAAGTAAACGTATTCCAAGCTACGGAGCCACCACGGGGGAGGTCAACATTCAAAACAACGTCACTTGATCGACATGAATGGATACGGAACGTGTTGAGATGGCGTGATTACCCAGGCCAAAATGGTAGTTAGGTAACGTTCTGGAAAGTTTGACGAAACAATCCCATCGGAGCCTCTTGTGGTCCGCACGTCTCCCGTCTTACGGTCCACGGCAAACGATTACTATCCGACCGCGCCGGTTCCCCCACCGCGAGCGCCGTCCAGTTCCCTGTGTGGAGGGCCGATGTCCCTGTTCCGTACCAGAGCTCTCGCCTCGGTGGCCACCGTGGCGTCCCTGTCCGTCCTGCTCGCCGCCTGTGGTGGCGGCGGTGACTCCGACTCCGCCGGCAAGAGCACGAAGGGCAAGGTCACGCTGCAGTTCTGGAGCTGGACCGAGGGCATCGAGGCCCAGACCAAGGTGTGGAACAAGGAGCACCCCGACACCCAGGTCACGTTCGTCAACGTGGCCGGCGACTCCGCCTACCAGAAACTGCGGGCCGCGGTGAACGCGGGCACCGCGCCCTGTCTGTCGAAGATGGACGGAATGAACCTGGCGAACTTCGCCGCCGACGGCCTGCTGACCGACATCACCAAGGTGGCGGCCAAGTACAGGAGCGCGTACACCGCACCGGCGTGGAACGCGGTCAGCCCCGGCGGCACCACCTTCGGCATCCCGGCCGGCTCCTCGCCGCTGTTCACCGCCTACCGGGCCGACCTCTTCCAGAAGTACGGCATCGTGGCACCCAAGACCTGGGACGACCTGATCGCCGCCGGCAAGAAGGCCCAGAAGCAGAACAAGAACGTCAAGATCTTCAACATGGCGGGTGAGGACCCCAGTACCCTCGTGGACCTGTCCTGGCAGGCGGGCGCGCAGTGGTACAAGGTCGACGGCGACCACTGGGTCATCGGCCTCACCTCGCCCGCGGCCCTGAGGGCCGGTGACGTCGTCCAGCAGCTGGTGGACAACGACCTCGCGTCCAACGCCTCGTACGCCGACCCGGGCGTCTTCAAGACCTGGGACCTCGGCAAGACGATCGCGATGACCACCTCCACCTGGCAGCTGCCGATCTACGACACCAACTTCCCCAAGTCGAAGGGCAAGTGGCAGCTCGCCGACGCACCCGTCTTCGACACCGCCCAGCCGCGCACGTCCAGCAACTTCGACACCACCGCCGTCCTCAAGGGCTGCAAGTACCCCGACCGCGCCGCCGAGTTCGCCGCCTGGCTGTCCAGCAGCAAGGAGTCGCTGACGACGCTCACCGACCCCGCCTCCAAGTCCGGCCTCTTTCCCGCCGTCAAGGACGTCTCGCCGTACGTCGACAAGATCATCCCGACCGACATGTTCAACGGGAAGTCGGACAGCGCGCAGGTGATCACCACGGCCGCCGCCCGGGTCGGCGACCAGTGGCAGTACGGGCCCGACTACGCGTCCATGTACTCCGAGATGCAGAAGCAGTGGGGCAAGGTCATGAACAAGCAGCTCAAGGTGAAGGACATGCTCGCCTCACTGCAGAAGTGGACCCTGGACGACCTGAAGTCCAAGGGCATCAAGGCCGTCGCCGGCAGCTGACCCCACCCCGCAGGACCCATCCCTGGAGACACCCGTGTCCACCCTCACGCGACCCGCGAAGGTCGCCACCGGCTCCCCGGGCCGGCGCTCCTCCCCCCGGCCCCGGAGAAGGGGAGCCCGCAACGGGCTGCTCTTCGCGCTGCCCTTTCTGCTGGGCTTCGTGGCCACCTATGTCGTACCGATCGGCTACGCCCTCAGCCAGAGCCTGTACGAGAAGAAGAGCAGTGGTCTCGGCTTCGGCCCGACCCGGGTCGTCTTCAGCGGCTTCGCCAACTTCTCCGGGGTCCTGGGCGACGGCGCCTTCTGGTCGAGCATGCTGCGCACCCTGCTGTTCGGCACGGCGCAGCTCACGGTGATGCTCGGGCTGTCCCTGCTGCTCGCCCTGCTCCTGGACGGGGTGGCAGCCCGCGCGGTGCGGTTCTTCCGGGCGGCGCTGCTCATCCCGTACGTCGTGCCCGCCGTGGTGTCGACCGTGATGTGGCTGTTCCTCTACAGCCCGACCGGCTCCCCGCTGCTGGACATGGCCCACCGGGCCGGCGCGGACATCGACTTCTTCGGCGGCCTGAACACCTACCTCTCCCTGGGCAATCTGCTCACCTGGCAGGGCGTCGGCTTCAACATGATCCTGATCTCCGCCGCGTTGCAGGCGCTGCCGCGTGAGCTGTACGAGGCGGCACGGCTCGACGGGGCCCGGGAGTGGCGCATCGCCTGGTCCGTCAAGATCCCCAACATCACCGGCATCCTGGTCCTGACGGGCATGTTCTCCCTGATCGGCCGGCTCCAGCTGTTCGCCGAACCGCTGATGCTGCGGCAGATCGCACCGGAGTCGATCAACACCGACTTCACGCCGATGATGGAGATCTACGACAAGGCGTTCAAGACCGGCAACTACCAGTACGCCGCGGCCGAGTCGCTGGTCCTGGCCGTGGTCACCGGAATCCTCGCCTTCGTCTTCTACCACGTCACGAACAGGAAGGTGTCATGAGCGGCGTCACCACCGGGGGCGGAGCGCGCCCCACCCGCCGGGCGGTGGCCCTCACCACGGGGCTGCTGGTCCTCTTCGTGCTGTACTCGCTCGCCCCCACCTGGTTCCTGATCGTCTCCGCGACCAAGAACCAGACCGACCTCTATTCCACCTTCGGCCTGTGGTTCTCCGACAACCACCTGACCGGCAACCTCAAGGGCATCTGGACCTACCACGACGGGGTGTTCACCCGCTGGATGGGCAACTCGATCCTGTACTCGACGCTCGGCGCGGCGGGCTGCACGCTCATCTCGCTCGCCGCCGGTTACGCGATGTCGAAGTTCGAGTTCCGGGGCCGGGGCGCGCTGTTCGCGGTCATCGTCGGAGCCTCGCTGCTGCCGAGCACCCTGCTGGCGTTCCCGCTCTATCTCGTCTTCGCGAAGATCGGCCTGACCAACACCATCTGGTCGGTGCTCATCCCGTACTTCATCAACCCGTTCGCGGTCTACCTGGGCAAGGTGTACGCGGACAGCTCCGTGCCCACCGAGCTGATGGAGGCCGCCCGTATCGACGGCGCGAGCGAGCTGCGGATCTTCTGGGCGGTGGCGCTGCGGCTGATGCGCACCGGCGGCGTCACCATCTTCATGCTCGTCTTCATCGACATCTGGAACAACTTCTTCCTGCCCCTGTTCATGCTCACCGGAGAGCGGACCTTCCCCGTCAGCCTGGGCCTGTACTCCTGGCTCCAACAGGCCCAGAACGCCCGGGACATGAACACCCTCGTCCTGACCGGATCGCTGCTGTCCATCGTGCCGCTCGCCGTCTTCATGTTCTCGCTCCAGAAGTACTGGCGCAGCGGAATCCTCATGGGCAGCCTCAAGTGAGGTACGTGTGATCCACAACCCCGTCCTGCGCGGCTTCGAACCCGACCCGGCGATCCTGCGGGTCGGCGACGACTTCTACCTCGCCACGTCCACCTTCGAGTGGTACCCGGGCGTACGCGTCCACCACTCCCGCGACCTCGTCAACTGGCGCTCCCTGGGCGGGATCCTGGACAGCACCCGACTCCTCGACCTGACGGGCGTCCCCGACTCCGGAGGCATCTGGGCGCCCGGACTGTCGTACGTCGACGGCCTGTTCCACCTCGTCTTCACCGTCGTCGACACGTATGCCGAGGGCTGGAAGGACCTGCCCAACTTCGTCACCACCGCCCCCGCCATCGAGGGCCCGTGGTCCGACCCGGTACCGCTGCACGGGCGGGGCTTCGACGTCTCTCTGTTCCACGACCACGACGGCCGGAGCTGGCTGCTGAACATGCGCTACGACTGGAGGCCCGAGCACGAGTCGTTCGCGGGCATCGAAATCCAGGAGTACGACCGCGCGGCACACGCCCTGCTCGGTGAGGTCCGGACGATCTCCGTGGGCACCGCCGCCGGGGTCGCCGAGGGCCCGCACCTGTACCACCGGGACGGCTGGTACTACTTGGTGCACGCCGAAGGCGGCACCGGCTACGAGCATGGGGCGGCCGTCGCCCGCTCCCGCGAACTGCTCGGCCTGTACGAGCCCGACCCGGCCGGACCCCTGCTCACCTCCCGGCACGATGCGACGCTGGAACTCCAGAAAGCCGGCCACTGCTCGCTGGTCCGGACGCCGACGGACCAGTGGTACGCGGCCCACATCACCGCCCGCCCCCAGACCGAGCGCGGACGCTGTGTGCTCGGCCGGGAGACCGCTCTGCAACCCGTGACCTGGACCGAGGACGGCTGGCCACGCATCGCGGGCGCGATCCCGGCCGTCACGGTTCCGGCACCGGACCTCATGCCCGCCCCTGTCCTCGAACCTCCAGTGACGGACCACTTCGACGCTCCGGCCCTCGGACCCGACTGGTCGACCCTGCGCCGCCCCGCCGGCCCCGAGTGGATCGAACCGGCATCGGGGCGGCTCCGTATCCGGGGCGGCCAGTCCCCGGCCGGCCGCCGCACCCCCAGCCTGGTCGCCCGCCGGGTGACGGCCCGGAACTGCTCCTTCGAGACCGCACTGACCTTCACCCCTCGTACGCCCGACCACCTGGCCGGACTCACCGCCTACTACAACACCCGCAACTGGCACTACCTGTACGTCACCGCCGAGGACGACGGATCCCCCGTACTGCGAGCCCTGAGCTGTGCGGCCGGAAAGCTCACCGCGCACCCTCCCGTCATCCCGATCGAAGCCGGGCACCCCGTCCTGTTGCGTGCCGAACTCGACGGTTCTGATCTGCACTTCTCGTACGACACCGGCCGCAGAGGTATCCGGCCACTGGGACCGTGTCTCGACGCCACCGTCCTGTCGGACGAGCACGCCGACGAATTCCACGACGGACAGCTGAGGGTCCTCGGCTTCACGGGCGCCATGCTGGGACTGTGGGTCCAGGACCTCGACGGCGCGGGCGTCCACGCGGACTTCACCCACGCCACCTACCGCACCGAACCGGACCACCTCTCATGACCCTTCTCGACCTCGGCCGTATCCGCCTCTTCTCCACCGACCTCGGCCCGCCGGACGCCCCCGCTCTGCTCCTGGTCCACGGCTGGGGCGGCGACGGGAGGGAGTGGTCACCGCACGGCGAGGCGCTCGCCGGCCGGTTCCGCGTCCTCGTCCCCGACCTGCGCGGCCACGGCCGTTCCGAGGTGTTGGACGCGGGCAACACCCCGGCGGAGATGGCCGCCGACCTCGCGGCGCTGATCGACGCCTCGGGTACCGGACCGGTGACCGCCGTCGGACACTCGATGGGCGGCCAGGTGGTCAACCTGCTCGCCGTCCGCCACCCGCACCACGTCCGCTCGGTCATCGCCCTCGACCCGGCCCACGGCGCGGACGGCGCCGAGGTCGAGCAGATCCCCGCCCGGCTCGCCGAGTACGAGCAGCACGGGGCCCGCGCGGCCGCCGACTTCGTGGCCGACGCGTTCTCGCCGCAGGCCCCGCCCGGCCTGCGCACCGCGCACGTCCGCACCATGCTCGGTACGCCGGACCATGTGATCGCCCAGACCTACGCGGGGATGTACACCAACCACGGCGCGGTGGGTGTCCGCCCGCACAGCGAGGCGTATCTGCGCCGCCGCCCCCAGCCGGCGCTGACCGTCTGGACCTCCGCGCAGGCCGCCGCGTGGGAACGCGGAACGCTGCGGGTGCCCGGCTCACGCGTCGAGCACTGGCCGAACACCGGCCACTACCTTCACGAGGAGCGGACCGATCGCGCGATCGGCCTCATCCGCGACTGGGCAGCACGGGAGACAGCCGACTGACGTTCCGAATCCCCGGCGAGGCGGAGGGACGGCGCGGGGGAGCTTCGACGCCTCTGAACCTGCGGTGGAGCGGGTGATCGAGGTCGGGTTCGGCGGCCGGGCGGCGCCTGCCCTGAGGTGCGATGCCAGGACCCAGGGGCCGTACAGGGGCCAGGGCGGCGCGGCCGGGTCCAGGCTGACGGCATGTCCGAGGCGATTCATCCGCTGCTTGCGGCGGCATGGGCCGCGGTCCACTGGGCTGCCGGCCGAGACCGGCCGGGTAGCGGAGGCTGTGCAGATTCCGGCCGGTGGGTGAGTGAGCGATGGAGCCAGGAAACGGCCCCAGGAGGAAACCGCCCGATTGATCACCGGCCCCACTCCGCCATCTGCTGCCGGAAGATCTCGCGGATCTCGGAACGGCTCCGGTGCATGGCCGGTACGAGGATGTGCGAGGGCCGGTCGCCGCCCAACCGCACGATCAGTTCGGCGAGATCGGTCTCGTGGGCGCGGACGCCCGCTTCGGCGAGCGCCTCGTTGATGCCGATCTCCTGGGTCGCCAGCGACTTGACCCTGACGACCGCGCTCTCGCCGGTCGCCCGGACCAGACGCGTGACGATGGCGTTCGCCTCGGCCGCGTCCGCCGCCCAGGGAGAACTATGCGCACGGTGCTTCCTGATCGGCCCCGGAGGAGCCGGTGACGGTCAGGCCGTAGGTCCGCAGGGCGGTTCGGGCGAAGACCTCGTGGCGTTCGGCGGGATGAAGTGCGGCCGTCAACTCCCCTGCTGCGGAGACGACTTCGGCGTAGGTGGCGGCCAGGCGGCAGACGGGCCAGTCGGAGCCGAACATCAGCCGCCGCGGTCCGAAGGCGTCCAGCACGGTGTCCGCGTACGGCCGTAGGTCCTCGACGCTCCACTCCTCCCGGTCGGCCTCGGTCACCAGGCCGGAGAGCTTGCAGACGGTGTTGGGCAGGGAGGCCAGCAGGCGCACCGCTTCCGCCCACGGACGCAACTCGCCAGAGGCGACAGGGGGTTTGCCCGCGTGATCGAGCACGAAGGTGAGACCGGGGAGCAGTTGGGCGGTCTCGTGGGCCGCCGCGAGCTGGTGGGGCCTGACGACCAGGTCGTAGACGAGCCCCGCCTCGGCCACCGCGGCGAGCCCGCGCAGCACGTCCGGCCGTAGCAGCCAGCGAGGGTCGGATTCGCCCTGTACCTGGTGGCGGATGCCCACCAGGTACTCGCCACCCAGCCCCTCGCGCAGCGCGGCGAGCGCACGGGCGACATCCGGGGAGGTCAGGTCGGTCCAGCCCACGACGCCGGCCACCATGTCGCTGTCCCGGGCCAACGCCAGGAACTCGGGCGTCTCCTGCGGAACGTCGATCGTCTGGACCAGGACCGTCGCGGTGACGCCGGCGGCCCGGGCCTCGGGTTCCAGGTCGGCGAGCAGGAAGTCGCGGCGCAGCGGGGCGAGTTCACGTCCGGTGATCCAGCCCTGGTCGCGGACGGAGAGGTCCCACACGTGGTGGTGTGCGTCGATGACGCCCTCAGCGGTGTTCGCCCCCAGGTTCATGGCGGTCACCTCCACGACTCCTCGGCTCGTCCCTCGGCCGATCGGCTTCTTCGACCGGTGCGGTTACAGGGACGGGGACTTGTGGGGGCAGCAGCCCCTCGGCGCGCAGTCCGTCCCAGAGCGCGGCCGGAACCGTTCGCCGCAGCTGGTCCACCGTGTCGCGGACCTCCTCGGCGGAGCGCGCGCCGGACAGTACGCTCGCGACCGCCGGATGGCCGAGCGGGAAGCGCAGAGCGGCTGCGCGCAGCGGTACGCCGTGGCGTTCGGTGACCGCCTTCATGCGAAGTGCCCGGTCCAGTACGGCTGGTGGGGCGGGTGCGTAGTCGTATGTGGCCCCGGGCTTGGGGTCGGTGAGCAGACCCGAGTTGAACACCCCGCCGACGATGACACTCCTGCCGCGGGCTGCGGCCTCCGGCAGTACCTCCGCGAGCCCTTCCTGCTCCAGCAGGGTGTAGCGGCCGGCGAGCAGCACCACGTCGATGTCGGTCTCGCGCAGGAAGCGGGCGGGGAGCGCGCACTGGTTCACCCCGATGCCGATCGCCTTGACGACGCCTTCGCCGCGCAGCCGTTCCAGCGCCGGGTAGGCCTCGGTGAGGGCCTGTTCGGCGTGTTGGTCAGGGTCGTGCAGCAGGGCGATGTCCACCCGGTCCAGGCCGAGGCGGTCCAGGCTCGCTTCCAGGGAGCGCAGCACGCCGTCGGAGCTGAAGTCCCAGACCCGGCGGTGGGTGGCGGGCACGGCGAAGCCGTGGGCGAGATCGTCACCGAGGCAGCCCTCCGGGTGGGGTTCGAGCAGCCGCCCGACCTTGGTGGAGACGGTGTACGTGTCGCGGTCGTGGTCGCGCAGTGCGGCGCCCAGGCGGCGTTCGGACAGCCCGAGTCCGTAGTGCGGGGCGGTGTCGAAGGTGCGCACGCCCGCGCTCCAGGCCGCCTCCACCGCGGCGGACGCAGCTTCCTCGGTGACCGGGCGGAAGAGGTTGCCGAGGGCGGCGGCCCCGAACGACAGCTCGGTGACCCTGACGCCGGTGGTGCCCAGCGCGGTCGCTCTCATGAGCCGACCGCCAGGCGCGGCCGGAGCCCCTGCATGCCACCGTCGACGGCCAGGGCGATGCCGGTGACGGAGGCCGCGGCGGGGCTCGCCAGATAGACCACGGCCGCCGCCACCTCGTCGGCGGTGACCAGGCGGCCCAGGGGCTGACGAGCGTCGAGGGCGGCCCGTTCCGCCTCCGGGTCGTCGGCGGCGTCCAGGAGCCGGGTCACCCAGGGGGTGTCGGCGGTGCCGGGGTTCACGCAGTTGACGCGGATGCCCTCACGGACGTGGTCCGCTGCCATCGCCAGGGTCAGTGACAGCACGGCGCCCTTGCTCGCGGAGTACAGGGCACGCTGGGGGAGGCCCGCGGTGGCCGCGATCGAGCAGGTGTTGACGACCGCCGCGTGCGACGACCGCCGCAGATACGGCAGGGCGGCACGGGTGGCGCGCACCGTTCCGAGGACGTTGACGTCGAGGACGCGGTGCCACTCCGCGTCCGGGTTGCCCTCGACGGTCCCTACGGCGCCGATGCCCGCGTTGTTGACCAGGATGTCCAGGCCACCGAGCTGCCTGGCAGCGGCTTCCACGGCGACTCGTACCGACGCGTCGTCGCCGAGATCGACCTCGATGGCGATCAGCGGCTCGGGGACACCGGAGGGGGAGAGGTCGAGGACGGCCACCGTGGCGCCGCGCTCGGCCAGCATCCGGGACGTGGCCAGCCCGATCCCGGACGCGCCCCCGGTGACGACGGCCCTGAGCCCTGACAGGCCGCTCAAGCTGCTCAACTGACTCGACTTGCTCAAGGGGGCGCCTTTCACGCTCGGCCGAAGGTCTGGCGCTGGGCGCCGAGGCCCTCGACGGAGAGCTCCACGGTGTCGCCGGGGCGGAGGTAGGGGGTGCCGGGAAGGCCGAGGGCCACGCCCGCGGGAGTACCGGTGTTGATCACGTCGCCCGGCTCCAGGACCATGTACCGGCTCAGGTACGACACGATGTGGCCGACCGGGAAGACCATGTCGCCGGTGTGGCCGTCCTGCCGCTTCACGCCGTTGACGCTCAGGTGCAGCCCGAGGTCCTGCGGATCGCCCACCTCGTCGGCCGTGACCAGCCACGGACCGAGCGGGTTGAAGGTCTCGCAGGACTTGCCAAGGTCCCACTGGGACGAGTAATCGAGCTGGAACTCGCGCTCGGAGACGTCATGGCTGATCGCGTACCCCGCGATCACGGACCGCGCGGCTTCCGGACCGTCGAGGTAGCGGGCCCGCCGTCCGATGACGACCGCGAGCTCGACCTCCCAGTCGGTCTTCACCGAGCCGCGGGGGATCAGCACCTCGTCGTACGGCCCGACCACGGTCCCCGGGTCCTTCATGAACACCACCGGCCGCGGGGGGATCGCCGCGCCCGTCTCGGCGGCGTGGTCGCGGTAGTTCAGCCCGATACAGACGATCTTTCCGGGGCGGGCCACGGGTGCTCCGATCCGCACACCGTCCACGTCGAGCTCGGGCAGACTTCCCGCCGCCACCGCAGCCCGGGCCCGGTCGACACCGTCCGAGGAGAGGAAAGCGCCGTCGATGTCGCCGGTCACGGGGGACAGATCGAGCAGCCGGCCCTCCTCGGTGCGGACGGCGGGACGCTCCTCGCCGGGCGCGCCGACTCGTAGAAGTTTCACTGGGCGTTTCCTTGCCATGGGTGGTTGTCAGGTGGCTCGGGCGAGGGAAGAGGGGTCAGGGACGGGGGGACGACCGTCACGGTGTGCCGGGATCGCTCAGATGCCAGATCTCGGTCAGGTCCGACCAGTTGCCCCCGGTGCCGGTATCGGCCCAGGGTTCCTGGCAGGGGCCGGTGAGCTTCCACCAGGCCCGGGTCGTCGTGTCGGCGCCGATCGCGGCCATGTCGGCCTCGAAGTCGTCGCCGTGGTACTCGAAGTAGGCGAACAGCGTGTCCTCGCGCAGGAAGATGCTGTAGTTACGGATGTTCGCGGCCCGCAGCGCGGCCTCGACGCCCGGCCAGACCGCGGAGTGCAGGCGCAGATACAGGTCACGGTGCTCCGGCCGCAGGCGGATCGTCTGGGCAACCCGTTTCATCGGGGTCCTTCCGGTGAGTGCGGGCGGCGTTGCCGGACAGCTCGCCGCGGGCATGCCTGGTGACGCACGGGCGTGACCGTCCGCACGGCGTGGTGCTGGGTACGACACGGCGTCAGGGAACGCCGGTCGGACACGGCGGCGCCGATGGTGCGGCTGCCGCCGCACCTCACTCCTTGGTCGCGCCGGCGAGCATTCCGGCCACGAGAGCACGCTGGGAGAAGAGGAACACGATCAGCACGGGGACGATGGTCACCAGGGTGGCCAGCGCCAGTTCGGGGCGCATGATCTGGTTTCCCGTGCCGCTGGAGGTGTTGAACAGCGGTGAGGCGGCGAGCAGGTTGTTCAGACCCACCTGCGCCGGATACTGCGAGCTGTCGGGCAGCATCACGAACGGCAGGAAGAAGTTGTTCCAGTTGCCGACGAAGTTGAAGAAGCCGACCAGGGCGATCACGGGCTTGGCCAGCGGCATCGCGATGAGCCGGAAGACCTGCCACTCCGAGCAGCCGTCGATGCGAGCGGCGGACAACAGGTCGGAGGGCACGTTGGAGGAGAAGTAGATGTAGGTGAGGTAGACCCCGAACGGGAAGAAGGAGAAGGGCAGGATCACCGACCAGACCGTGCCGTCCAGGTGCACGGCGTTCATCCCCAGGTACAGGGGCAGCACCATCGCGGCCGTCGGCATGAGCATCACGAGCATGGTGATGGTCAGCAGCATCCGGCGCCCGATGAACCGGGTGAGAGCCAGCGCGTACCCGGCGGGGATCGATGTCACCAGGGTCAGGAGCAGCGCGCCGAACGTGTAGAGCGCCGAGTTCTTCAGCCAGGTGAGGATGGCGCCGTCCTGGAAGGCGTAGAGATGGTGCCAGGCGTCGGCGATCGCGGTGAGGGAACCGAAGGAGAACGGGTTGTCCCGCACGATCTGGCCGTCGGTCTTGGTCGTGGCCAGCAGGAGCCACACCACCGGCACACAGAAGAACAGCACGGCCAGGCCCATCACGATGAACCAGGCCAGCCGGGCGGCCAGTGAGCGTGGGCGGCGCGTCCGGCGCATGGGCTTCCTCGGGCTGGTGGGGCCGCCGGCACTGTGACGCGGCGGGGTTCGGCGGGCTGTTGGGCGGGGAGCCGTGGTCGTGGGAGCTGTGGTCATCCTTCGTCCTTGTCGAACAGACCGGTGCGGAAGACGACGAGCGCCGCGCAGGCGAGGCCCAGGACGAGGAGGTCGACGGAGAGTGCCGCCGCACCGTTGAAGTCGCCTGCCTGGAACGCGTACTGGTAGGAGAGCTGGTTCGGTGACCAGCTGTCGGGGATCATGCCCCAGCTCGCGAGGGAGACCAACTGCGGCTCGACGAAGAGCTGGGTGCCGGCCGCGAAGGCCAGGATCAGCATGTACGCGATCCACTTGGTGATCATCGGGATCTGGATGCGCAGGGCGATCTGGAGCGTGCTCGCGCCGTCGATGCGGGCGGCCTCCAGGATCTCGTCCGGGATGCTGTTGAGCGCGCCGTACATGACCACGATCCAGCCGCCGGCCCCGGTCCAGAAGGCGATGACGGTGAAGAGCACAGGCAGATGGCCGGGCGCGTTGACCTGGGCGAGGGTGTCCCAGCCGAAGGCTTTCAGCAGCCAGCCGACGGGGCTGGCGGCCGGGTCGAGGAGGATCAGGAAGAGCAGGACGCTCGCCACCCCGGCGAGGGCACCCGGCAGATAGAACAGGAACCGCAGAGTGGTGGAGGCCCTGCGCATACGGCCGTGCAGCATCAGGGAGAGCAGCACCACCAGGATCATCAGACTGGCCAGCCAGATCACCAGGTACAGGCCGATGTGGAGGAAGGCCGGACCGAAGCGGTAGTCGGTGAACGTACGGGTGAAGTTGCCGATCCCGACGAGCTGGTTGCGGGAGTTGGACAGTGCCAGCCACACCGCGTATCCGGTGGGCAGGACGCCGAAGGCGAACAGGAGGAGGACGTATCCGGAGACGAAGACGTAACCGGCGCGTCCGACCGGGTTGCGGGCCGAGCGGCCGCCGCGGCGGCCGCTCCGTTCCGTTGCGAGGTGGGTGGTCATCGGTCCGCTTCGTTAGTTGACGGTGTAACCGAGGGACCTGGCCTTGTCGGTGATGGCCGTCTGCCAGGTGCCCAGGGTGTCGGTGAGGGTCTTACCGGAGTTCAGGGCCGGGATCACGGTCGAGGAGTAGATCGCCTCCTGGCTGTACTGGGTGGCGGACCAGCCGGGCCAGATCAGTTCCGCGGCTTCCTCGAAGGCGGGGCCGATGTCGCCCGCGAAGTAGCCGGTCTTCAGCTGGCCGGCGAGCCACTTGGTGGCCGCCGGCTTGTACGCGGGGTAGGTGCCCGCGGTGGCCTGGTAGTCGTCGGAGGTCGTCATCCAGGTGACCAGGTCGGAGGACGCCTTGAGGTTCTTGCTGTGGGAGGAGACGAACCACAGACCACCGCCGACGTTGCCGGTGTAGTTCTTGTCGTCGCCCTCGAACTTCAGCGGTGCGGCAGCGGCGATCTGCCCCTTGGGGATCTTGAACGTGGAGTTGAAGAGCACCTGTCCGTACCAGGACGGGCCGGGGAGCATGAGGACCTTGGCCGCCTGGTTCTTGATGAACCCGGCGCTGAAGACGGTGTCCTTGGAGACGGAGCCCTTGGCGATCAGACCGTCGAGCAGCTTGGCCATCCGGGTGCACTTGGGGTCCTGCAGGTCGACGGTGACCTTCCTGGCCCCGGTCGTGGTGCTGGCGGGGCACTGGCTTGCCCAGAAGTAGACCTCCGGGCTCCAGGCGTCTCCTGCGGTTCCGACCAGGTACCCGGGGTGTTCCTTGGCGACCTTCTCGCCGAGAGTCTGGTACTCCTCCCAGGTGGTCGGGGCCGTGTACCCGAACTTGTCCATGAGGGCCTTGTTGTACCAGAGCACGTTCTGGGCAAGGTCGTTGCGCAGGCAGTAGGTGCCGCCGTCGAACTTGCAGGGGCTCAGGGCGCCGTACGCGAAGCCGTTCAGGACCGACAGCGGAACCAGGCCCTTGTTCACGGGCGCGGCGTAGGGCGTCTTGCCCTGGGCGGCCCAGCTGCCGTCGTTGACGTTGGCGCTGAAGGCCACGTCGGGCCAGCCGCTGCCGGTCCGGTCGAACAACTGCACCTTGGTCTGCAGGTCGTTGGCCCCGTTCGCGTCGCCGCTGTAAGTGACGATCTTCATCTTCACGTCAGGATGCGCCTTCTGGTACGCCTGCACGCCGGGGACACGGCCGGCGTCCGCCCAGACCGTGATCTCACTGCCCTCCTGCTGGGTGACGGGCTTGAACGCGGCCCGGGAGGAAGTCGCCGCGGGGGTGGGGTCCGCGCTGCCGCAGGCAGCGAGCGCGAGCAGGGAGACGGCGCCCAGGACGGCGACGGCCGTGTGTCTGAGCTGGCGGCGGGAGGAAACCGGAACGTCGTTGTTCATGACTGACCTCGGATCTCGGGAGATGGCGCACAGCGGTGAGAGGCGCCGCGTTCGGGTGGTTCTGGTGTTCGGGGCAGGCGGTCGGGCCTTGGGTTCCGGACATCAGGCCCGGGGTGGGGTGACGGTCTCCGTGTCGACGAACTTCTCAAGGACGGTGGGGTAGTCCAGGCCCGCCGGGAGGGCGACGCCGGGACCGGTGGGGGCATGGACGAGCCCCTGGGCGTCGATGCCACTTTCGCGGCTGATGGGGTTGCCCATGACCAGCGACTCGTAGTAGGTGGTGTTCGAGATGGCCATGCACAGATGACGGTTGGGGATCTCCGGCCCGTGCACCTCGGCGCGCAGCCGGTAGGCGTCGGCGAGGTGGGCGGTGCGCATCGCGCCGGTGAAGCCGCCGCGCAACTGGGTGGAGGCGCGGACTCCGAAGGTGGCGGCGCCGGCCTGGATGAAGTCGGCCGAGTTCATGTGCGCCCCGTCGGAGGTCTCGGCCACGAGGAGGGGAACGGCCACCGCGTCGGCGAGGCGCTTGTACGCGGTGATGCTGAACTCCCTCATCGGCTCCTCGTACCAGAGGTAGCCGGCGTCCGAGAGGGCGTGCCCCAGGTGGATCGCGTCGGGGAGGTCGAAGCCCGCCGACCCGTCGAACATCAGCGGGATGTCGTCCCCCACGTGTTCGCGCAGAGCCACCGACAGGCGGGCGTCGCGGCGGGCGTCACCCCAGGCGTGGAGCTTGATGGCGGGGTAGCCGAGCTCCAGGGCCTGGTCGGCGATGTCCAGGTACTCCTCCACCGAGGAGTAGGTGACGGTGGAGGCGTAGGCGGGTATCGAGGTGCGGTAACCGCCGAGCAGCTGCCAGGTCGGCAGGTCGGCGAGCCGTCCGGCCAGGTCCCAGAGTGCGGTGTCGACCAGCCCGAGCAGATAGAGCGGTAGCTCCTCCGTGCGGTCCAGCTCCCACATGCGGTGCCAGAGCCATTCCCGCTGAAGCGGGTCCTGCCCCACCAACTCCTTGCGGAGCACGCGGTCCAGCAGGTCCGCCAGGATGACGCCGCTGCCCCGCCGAGGGGCCATCGCCACCCCCTCGACCCCTTCGTCCGTGCGGATGTGCAGCACCGAGGCCTCGCCCTCGGACGGGCTGCCGAGGAGTCCGTCCCGCCAGACGAAGGGCGGACTGGCTCCCGGCACCCGGACCGGATGGCACTCGACTTCGGTAACGCGCACGGCTTGCACCCCTTGGAGCAGGAAGTACTGCTGCGAAATTTTTGTGTAACATAAGTCGTCATACGAATGCTGTCAAGAAGTCCCAAGCAGTAGACTCGCCGTCATCCGCATCAGCAAGGGGGACACGCATGGCCAAGGACAGTGCCGGCAGAGCAGGAGAGTCTCCCGTTCTCAAGCCCTGGCCCAAGCGTCCGGCCCGACTGGCGCAGGCCGTCATGGAGAGCCTGACCGACTCGATTGTGTCGGGTGTCATTCCTCCGGGATCGACCCTGCCGGTGGAACCCGAGCTCTGCGAGACGTTCGGCGTCAGCCGCATCACGATCCGTGAGGCGGTCAAGTCCCTGGAGGCCAAGGGGCTGGTCCTCGCCCGGCAGGGCTACGGCACCAGCGTCACCCCGCCCGAGGAGTGGAACCTTCTCGACCCCGTCGTGCTCGCCGCGACCGTCCAGCACGACGACCAGCTCGTCGTCCTCGACCAGTTGGTCGACATTCGGTCGACGCTTGAGGCCCAGATGACGGCCCAGGCCGCGGAGCTGGCCACCGACGACGACCTGCGAGCCATCGAGAGGCTGCTCGCCCGGCTCGACGAGGAGACCGCCGTCCCGGCGCGCTTCATCGAGACCGATGTGGCCTTCCACGACCGGATCCTGCAGGCGTCCCACAACAGGCTCGGCCGTTCCATCATCCGGATCCTCCACGCCCAGGCGCGCACGACGTTCCTGTACAACGGCACGCCGGACACGACCGCGTGCGAGCGGGCCAACGAGGAGCACCGCGCGGTCGCCGAGCGACTGCTGGCCCGGGACCCCGACGGTGCCGCGCAGGCCATGGCGGCACATATCCAGACCGCGTGGAGCCGCCGTCGCCTGCCGAACGTGAGCTCCCCCGCCTCCTGAGGGCACCCGCACCGACCTCGCCCCCGAGCCGACCGGGCCGGGGGCGTTCGTATGCCCGGGCCAACTCCGACCGGCTCCGGCTGGCTCCGGTGGATCCGGTCAAGTCCGCGTGCGCGATCTATTGACGAAATTCATATGACGTCTAATGTTACAGCCCTATTTCCCTTCCCCTCCTTGTGCCTCTGGGCTCTCCCCTGCCCGTCGTGGGCACGCAGGCCCCTCTGAACCACCCGGAAGGTGTCACGTGCGAACAACCCGCATCCGCCCCTCGGTCACCCATCGGCTCAGATCATGGCTGGCCACAGCCGCCGTCCTCACCGCCTCGACCGCCACGGTCCTCGTCCAGGCAGGCCCCGCCTTCGCGGCCGGCGCGACGCTCTACGCCTCGCCGAGCGGCTCCGGCACCGCCTGCTCCGCGAGCGCGCCGTGCTCGATCACCCAGGCCAAGACCAACGTGCGGGCGCTCAACAGCTCCATGACGGCCGACATCACCGTCGAACTCGCCGATGGCACCTACCGGATCTCCGCGCCTCTCAACTTCACCTCGGCGGACTCCGGCACCGGCGGCTACACGGTGAACTGGAAGGCGGCGCCGGGCGCCCGTCCCGTCATCACCGGCGCTCAGAAGGCCACCGGCTGGACCGTGCAGGACTCGGCCAAGAACATCTGGAAGAGCAACGTCGGCACCGGCTTCGACACCCGCCACCTGTCCGTCGACGGCGTCCTGGCCACCAGGGCCCGCGCCGCGATCACCCGCTCCGACCTGACCGCGACCACCAGCGGCTACACGTTCACCAGCAGCTCGCTGAGCTACCTCAACAGCCTCGCGCAGCCCGCCCGGACCGAGATCCACGGCATCGGATCCTTCACCGACCGCTATGCCCCGGTGACCGGCATCAGCGGCGGCACCATCACCATGGCCCAGCCCTCGTGGAACAACAACACGTTCGGCTACGACACCCTGACGAGCCCCTTCCGGGCCGGCCCCCTCTACATCGAGAACGCCTACGAATTCCTCGACGCGGCCGGTGAGTGGTACCTCGACACCGCCACCGGCACCCTGTACTACAAGCCGCTCGCCGGACAGGACATGAGCACTGCCGACGTCGAGGTGCCGAAGCTCCAGTCGCTCATCAACATCGGAGGGACCTACTCCTCACCCGCCACCCACATCGCCTTCTCAGGGCTGCAGTTCTCGGGCACCAGCTGGCTGGACCCCACCACCCACGGCTACGCCAGCCAGCAGACCGGCGCGTACCTCACCGGTACCTGGGACCGCCCGTCGGACGCGCTGACCTCCTGCCAGAGCGGCTGCCCGCTCTTCGAGGCCACCCGCCCCCACTGGGAGCAGATGCCCTCCGCCGTCCAGGTGTCGGCCGCCGACCACATCACGTTCACGGGCAACCGGTTCACCCAGCTCGGCCAGAGCGGCCTGGGCATCGGCAACGACGCCAACGCCCACACTACCGGCGTGGGACTCGGCGCCGACAGCGTCACCGCGACCGGCAACGTCTTCACCCAGGACGCGGGCGGCGGCATCGTCGTCGGCGGTCTTCAGGCGGATGCGCACCACCCCAGCGACAGCCGGATGACCAACAAGAACATCACCCTGAGCAACAACCTCGTCCATGACGTGGCGCTGGAGTACCGCGACATGTCGGCCATCCTCGTCACCTACGTGAACGGCGCGACCGTCTCGCACAACGAGGTGTACAACCTGCCCTACTCCGGCCTCACCATCGGCTACGGCTGGGGCGTCAACGACATCGGCGGCAGCCAGGACTACGTCAACCGGGGCCTGTACAGCTACCAGCCCACCTACACCACCGCGACCACCGCCGCGAACAACCACGTCACCGACAACTACATCCACGACATCATGCAGCAGATGACCGACGGCGGCTGCATGTACACCCTGTCGGCGTCACCGGGCAGCACCTTCGAACGCAACTACTGCCACAGCAACAGCGGTTACTTCGGCTTCTACCACGACGAGGGCTCCCGGAACTTCACGGACACCAACAACGTCTTCCGCAACACCGGCAGTTGGGGCCACGAGAACAGCAGCTCGACCAACAACACCGGCGCACTGACCCTCACCGACAACTGGACGAACAACAGCTCCGCGAACATCACCAACACCAACGGCCGCGGTGACGTGGTGAGCGGCACCGTCGTCGTCAGCAACGGCAACTGGCCGTCGGGCGCGCGGACGGCCATGAACAGTGCCGGCATCCAGCCGCTGTACCGTCCGCTGACCACCGACCCGGTCGGTTCGCCCTACAGCGCCTACTCCTCCACTCCGGCCACCACCGGCCAGAGCGGCGGCGTCTTCACCATCACCGACGCGGGCGCGGACATCTGGGGTGCCGGCGGGCAGACCGACGACGCCTACGGCACCGTCTATCAGGCCGATTCGGCCGTCAACGGCACCTCGGTGACCGCCCGGGTCGACAACGTGGACAACACCAACGGCTGGGCGAAGGCCGGAGTCGTCCTGCGCAACGACCTCACGGACGACGGCTCCTCCGCCGGATACGCGGTCGTGACGGCGACCCCGAGCCACGGCGTCAGTTTCCAGTGGGACTCCACCGGCGACGGCTACCTCGACCAGCTCACCTCCACGGCTGCCACCGTCACGGCGCCGGTCTGGGTACGGCTCACCCGCACCGCCACCACGGTGTCCGCCTACTACTCCACCGACGGATCCACCTTCACCCAGGTCGGCTCGACGGTGACCCTGTCGTCCATGGCGGCCACCCAGGACGCCGGCGTCATCCACACCGCCCACAGCACCACCATCGGCAGTGCGACCTTCAGCAACCTGCAGATCGTCACCTCGCCGTACAAGGCCTACAGTTCGACTCCGGCCGCGGTCGACCAGCACGGCGGAGTGACCTCCCTGACCAGCGCGGGCATCGACGTCTGGCGCTCCGGCACGCAGTACGACGACGAGTACGCCGCCGCCTACCGGACCGGGGTCGCGGGAACCTCCTCCACCGTCATCGTCCACGTCGACAGCCAGGACAAGACCAACAGCTGGGCCAAGGCCGGTCTGATGCTGCGCAACAGCGTCGCCTCCGCCGGTTCGTCCACCGGGTACCTCGTCCTCGCGGCCACCCCGGGCAACGGAATCGCCCTGTCGTACGACTCCAACAGCGACGGCTACCTCGACACCAACGTCCTCAAGACGGGAACCGCCGCCATCGCCCCGGTCTGGCTCCGCCTGGTCAGGAGCGGTACGTCGGTCACGGGCGCGTACTCCGCCGACGGCACCACCTGGACCACTGTCGGCACCGCGACACTGACCGGTGCGAACACCACCCTGGACGCGGGCATGTTCTCCACGGCCCACGCCGGAACCATCGGCACCGCGAACTTCAGCCAGTTCTCCGTCAGCTGACGGAGCGGGTTCGGGTCACGATCTCCGAAACGAACTCCGTGTGCCGGTGCGGCCTCCGCACCGGCACACGGAGTTCCGCCATGGCCGCACCGACCGCAGTGACGCTTCCTGCCCACGTCCACTTCCGCGTCGACTGCCACTGAGCCGCACCCTGTTGGGAACCCGCCGGCTCCCGTGGCCCTCAGCTCTTGCCGACAACGGCAACTTCGCCGTAGTCTCCCCGCTGTTCGCTATAGATCCGATGACTGACGTGTGCAAGCTGGACGTCAACCGCAAGCGTGATGCTCTCGACTGCAATGTGAACGGCGTAAGTTGATGCATTGGGCTGTGCGCGACTCGCCCTTCGCCTTCCTTGCCGGCCGACGGGAATGGTCACTCCTGACGTTTGAGTCATCGGATCTATGTCGCTGATGCTGAGAGTAGCCACAGCCCAGCGCACGCACGACGGTCAACCCCCGCCGCTCCTGGCGGCGGATTGTCACGCACTCCCCTGAAGGAGCATCAATGCTGCTGTTCCGCCGCAGATCTGTCCGCGGCATCGGCGCGGTGGGCGCCGTACTGATCGCCGCTGCCGCGGTCACGGTCACCCCGGCGTCCGCCGCCACGCCGACCCGGTTGTACGCGTCACCCGCAGGATCGGGCATCGCCTGCACGCTCAAGGCGCCCTGCAGCCTGGACGGTGCCAAGAACAAGGTCCGTGGCATGGCCTCCAGGATGGCCGCCGACATCGACGTCTATCTCCGAGGCGGGAACTACCGCCTGTCGAAGGCGTTCACCCTGGGACCCTCGGACTCCGGAAAGAACGGGCATCAGGTCGTCTACACCGCCTATCCGGGCGAGAAGCCGGTACTCAACGGCGCCAGGAAGGTCACCGGGTTCTCGCTGTACGACAGCGCGAAGAACATCTACCGGGCCTCGGTGCCGGTCGGTACGCGGAGCCGACAGCTGTTCGTCGACGGGGTACGCGCCCAGCGGGCCCGCGGTCCGCTCAACCCGGGCGGTTTCACTCTCAGCGGGTCCAGCTTCACCACCAGCGACACCTCCTACGCGTCGTTCACCAACACCTCCTCGGTCGAGGTCGCGTACGACAGGGACTGGAAGCACATGAGGTGCCCACTGGCGAGCATCACCGTGCCCAGCGGCGGCGGGTCCAGCCTGAACGTCGACCCCGCCTGTTTCGTGGACAACAACACCTCGGTGGTCAACCGGGGCTTCCCCTTCAACGGGGCCGGCCTGCCGAAGCTGGAGGGCGTCACCTGGGTCGAGAACGCCTACCAACTCCTCGACGAGAAGGGCGAGTTCTATCTGGACAGCGCGGCCGGCCGCCTCTACTACATGCCGCGCACGGGGGAGAATCTCAAGAACGCGGACGTGGAACTTCCCGTCCTGGACAAGCTGGTGGACGCGAGCGGCACCCCGGGGCACCTGACCCCGGTCAACGACAGTGACCCGGGCATCACTTATACCGGCGACTGGAAGGCCTACACCGACCGCCCCTACGGTGACCTGTACGCCGACGTGCACGCCGCCACCGCCGACGGCGACTCGGTGAGCTACACCTTCACCGGCACCGGCGTGGACGTACTCTCCGAGGTCAACAGCGACGAGGGCGGCATCGACGTCTACGTCGACGGCAGCAGGACCCGGAGCGTGAGTGCGGCCGGCTCCACCAGGCTCGCCCAGCAGGTCATCGCCTCCGTGTCCGGCCTGCCCAAGGGGCAGCACACCATCAAGCTGGTCAAGACCGGTGGCGCGTACATGGTGATCGACGGCTTCACCGTCGTCCCCGACACCATGGCCCCGGTGCACGACATCACCTTCCAGGGCCTCACCTTCGCCTACACGACCTGGATGCTGCCCTCCACCGTCGGCTACATCGACAACCAGGCCGGTGTGCTCTGGGACGCCGACACCCAGGCCCCGCTCCGTATCCCGGCGGCCGTCCAGATCCACCGCGGCTCCCGCATCGTCCTCACCGGCAACGAGATCGCCCACCTCGGCGGCAACGGCGTCGACCTGGCCGACGGCACGCAGGACACCTCGGTCACCGGCAACTTCATCCACGACACCTCCGGCGGCGGGGTCTACGTCGGCGAGGTCGACGACTACTACCTCACCGACACCACCCGCATGACCACCGGCGACACCGTCTCGCAGAACCTGATCGAGCACGTCGGCCTGGACTACCGCGACGCGGTCGGTGTCTGGGGCGGCTACACCCGCGATCTGACCATCGCCAACAACGACATCGGCCACACCCCCTACTCCGGCATATCGCTCGGCTGGGGCTGGGGTTACGCCTCCCCCTGCGGTATGCAGGCGGCCCAGGGCCTGACCACCTGCCGCCACGGCACGATCTACGCGGGCCACAACCGGATCCTGGACAACCACGTCCACGACGTGATGAACGTGCTGCACGACGGCGGCCCGATCTACACCAACGGCGGCCAGGGCAACGGCGACGGCTCCGCCACCTCCGTGACCTCGGGCAACCTGCTTGAGGTGACCAACCACACCAACCAGATCATTTACCACGACGAGGGCAGCTCCTACTGGAACACCCACGACAACGTCGGGCGCATCGGCGGGGGCAACTGGGTGGGCATGTGGACGCCGACCATCCACGACAACAACATCCACGACAACTACTCCGACCGGTCGTCGTACGACAACCGGGGCACCGACATCACCCTGGTCCAGTCGACGATCGTCTCCGCCGGCGCCTGGCCCGCGGCGGCCCGCGCGATCATCGCGGCGGCCGGCCCGACAGCCGCGTACCGGCCGCTCACGGGCCTGGTCGACGACAACGACACCGCGATCAGCTACACCGGGTACTGGAGCGGCAGCGGCTACCGCGGTTTCGGTGACCTCCACGACGCGCTGCACGCCACCACGGTCGACGGTGACAGCGCCACCCTGACCTTCACCGGCACCGGGGTCTCCGTCATCGGGGAGAAGAACAGCGACCAGGGCCAGATCGAGGTCTTCCTCGACGGCGTCTCCAAGGGACTGTTCGACACCTCCGCACCCACCCGCCAGGCACAGCAGACCGTCTACGGCGTCAGCGGTCTGTCGGTGGGGAGTCACACCATCCAGGTCGTCAAGCGCAACGGCAACTACGCGACCGTGGACGGCTTCCGGGTCACCGGCGTGTACAACGACACCGCCGCCTCCGTCACCTACACCGGACCGTCCTGGAAGGCCCTCGCCGATCGGGGCCTCGGCGACTACGGCGACGACGTCCACACCGCCACGGCCAACGGCGACTCGGTCACCGTCACCTTCACCGGTACCGGAATCGACCTGGTCACCGAGACCAGCCCCGGCGGTGGCAGGGTCGCGGTCGCACTCGACGGAACCTCGCGGTGCTCCGTCAACACCAAGGCCGCCGGGCGCCACGCCCAACAGACGGTCTACAGCGTGAGCGGACTGGCCCAGGGACGACACAGCCTCACCCTCACCAAGGCCGGAGGCTCCCACCTCGTGATCGACCGGTTCGACGTGCGATGACCCACCGCGCGTCGCTGCCCTGGCGGCCCCGGATCCCCGATCGACGGGCGGGCGGGGGAGTGGACCACACCCCACCGGACGCTCCGTGATCCAAGGCTCTCAACACGTCCGGCAGATCCTTGCGCACAGCTCGTCGAGACCGTCAACGGCTTCCGCGGTGTCGTCGAGAGCCGATTGAACGACACCGCTTGTCGACTACGCCTGCGGCCGACTCCCCTCAATGGGCGTCGGCCGCAGCCGTGTTGAGCTTGGCCGATCAGGTTCCGGTGTCGACCGGGCCATCTCCCGTTCGCGTTCTCACCGGCCCAGGGGGCCTGCATCGGGAGCGCGGGGCAAGGACCACACCTGCCACTGGGGCTCCGGTTGCGCGGCGGCACCCAGCCTGGCTCGTCCATCAGGTCGACCCTGCCCCGGGCCTCGCCGTAGTACTCGCGGTTGCCGGTGACGCAGGCCCTGGCCGGAGTGGCCTGCACCGTGCTGCCGAGTGGGGCGGCTTGGGGGCGGCGGCGTTCGGCTGTGCTGTCCGCGATCTCGCCGGTGTGGCAGACCAGGTCGGCCTCCAGGGTGTTGACCGCTGACGGGCGGCGAAGGACCGGGTCAGAGGGGGAATGCGAGGGTCAGGCCGCCGATGGTGAGCATGATCAGCCCGACGACGACGGCACGCCAGATCGTCCTGCGGTGGTGGTCGCCGAGGTCGACCTTGGCCAGGCCCACGAGCAGCAGGAAGGACGCGACGATCGGGCTGGACTGATGCAGGGGTTGGCCGACGAGGGAGGCGCGGGCCATCTCGAGCGGGGTGACGCCGTAGTGGGAGGCGGTCTCGTTGAGGACCGGAAGCATGCCGAAGTAGAAGGCGTCGTTGCTGGTGAAGAAGGTCATGGGGATGGACAGCAGACCGGTGATGACCGGGAAGTGCGCCCCCAGGGAGTCAGGGATGACGCCCACCAGCCAGTCGGCCATCGCCTCCACCATGCCGCTGCCGCTGAGGACACCGGTGAGGACGGTGGCGGCGAAGACCATGCCGACGACGCCTACGACGCTGGAGGCATGCGCCTGCAGTTGCTCGCGCTGTTCCGCGACACGCGGGAAGTTGAGCACCAGTGCGATCGCTACCGCGACGAAGAAGAGGACGGCGGGTTCGAGGGTGCCCTCGACCAGAAGCGTCATCACGGCGAGGGTGAGAACAAGGTTCAACAGCAGCAGCCTGGGCCGCGCGCTGGGCCGGTTGATGGTGCCGTCGGACGAGATGAGCGCGTCCGCCCCCGACTCGGCGCCGCCGTCACCGTCGGATGGGCCGGTCGCCAGGGCGACAGGGGTCGTACCCGAGGTCGCGGCGGTAGCGGCCTGCGCGGCATCGCCGGTGTGTGCCGGCTGACCGGCGCCACCGCGCTTGTGCAGGACGCCGTCACGGAGCTCGACCTCGCCGAGTCGGCGGCGTTCACTGCGGCCGAGGAGATGGGCGAAGACCAGGGTGGCGATCAGCCCGGCTGCGATCGCGGGGATCATCGGCACGAAGATGTCGATCGGCGAGACCTTGAGGGCCGCCGCCGCACGGGCGGTGGAACCGCCCCAGGGCACGGTGTTGAGTACTCCGTTGGCCGTGGCCGTCACACATGTCAGCACGACAGGGCTCATGCCGAGACGGAGGTAGATCGGCAGGAAGGCTGAGGTCACGATGATGAAGGTCGTCGAGCCGTCGCCGTCGAGGGAGACGATCGTGGCGAGCAGCGCGGTGCCGACCACGATCTTTGCCGGGTCGTGTCCCACCACACGCAGGATGGCCCTGATCAGCGGGTCGAAAAGGCCGACATCGATCATGATGCCGAAGAAGGTGATGGCGAAGAACAGCAGGGCTGCGGTGGGCGCGACGTCCTCGATCGATTTGGTGATGTCGTCGGCGAGCCCGAGCCCTCCTCCCGCTGCCAGGCCGAAGACGAGGGGCACCAGGATGAGCGCGGCGACGGGTACCACACGCTTGCTCATGACCAGGTAGAGGAACGTCGCGATCATCGCGAATCCCAGGAGGACCAGCATGGTCATCTCCTCTCTATGTAGCCGTAACAGTGTCTGTATACAGCTATGAATTCAGTCATGTATAGAGCTCTGTCGACCTTAAATCGGCGAGAGATGACCAGGTCAGAGCCACGAGCGGGCAGCACGAGGACCGGTCTGCCGAGGTGGTGGCAGACCGGTCCCGAGGCAGGGTCCGGCGTGGACGTGATCCGGTCAGACGGTGACCCAGTAGGTGCGCGTGTTGGTGAACTCGCGGATACCGGCGGACGCCAGCTCCCGGCCGTAACCGCTGCGCTTCGTGCCACCGAAGGGCAGCCGCGGATCCGAGGCGACCACCGCGTTGACGAAGGCGGCCCCGCTGGTGATACGACGGGCCAGCGCAACCCCGCGAGCGGCGTCGGCCGTCCACACGCTCAGACCGAGCCCGTACACCGTGGCGTTCGCGAGCCGTACGGCGTCCTCGTCGTCCTGGGCGATGGTGATCGCAGCGAGTGGGCCGAAGGTTTCCTCGTCGAAGCCGGGCATGCCCGGGCCGGTGTTCGCCAGGACGGTCGGCTGGTAGAAGAACCCGTCTCCGGGGATAGGCTTGCCTCCGGTCAGCAGGCGGGCACCGGCGGCGACGGACTCCTCGACCTGTCGCTGGATCGCCACGCGCAGGTCGTCGCGGGCGAGCGGGCCGACTTGGGTGTCCCGGTCGCGCGGGTCGCCGACGCGTAGGGCTTCGACGCCGGTCACGAACGCCTCGGTGAAGGCATCCGCCACGGACGCGGCGACGATGAACCGCTTCGCGCAGACGCAGCTCTGCCCGGAGTTGGTGAAGCGGGCCTTCACCGCGGCAGCCGCGGCCGCTTCGACGTCGGCGTCCTCCAGGACGACGAATGCGTCCGAACCACCGAGTTCCAGTACGGACTTCTTCGCCGCCCGCCCGGCCGCCGAGCCGACGGCCGCGCCCGCCCGGTTGCTTCCGGTGAGGGTGACCGCTGCCACGCGGTCGTCCTCGATGAGACGGGCGGTGACCTCGGGGACGTCCGCGTCGGCGATCACCAGCGTGGTCACCAGGTGTTGGGGGAAGCCCGCCTCGACGAAGAGTGCCTCAAGGGCCAGGGCACTGCCGGTGACGTTGGAGGAGTGCTTCAGCAGCACACCGTTGCCCGCCACCAGGGAGGGGATGGCGAAGCGCATGACCTGCCAGACGGGGAAGTTCCACGGCATGACCGCGAGGACGAGCCCGAGCGGTTCGTACGCCACCCAGGCTTCCGCGCCTTCGACCCCGACGCGCTCGTCGGCGAGGATCCCGGGCCCCTGCCGGGCGTAGTAGTCGGCCGTCACCGCCGACTTCTCGACCTCGCCCTCCGCCTCGGCCGCCGGCTTGCCCATCTCGGTGGTGGCCAGGGTGGCGAGGTGGTCCTTGTGCTCGCGCAGGGTGCGGGCGAGGCGGGCGGCGCGCGCGGCCCGCTCGGCCACCGGCACCAGCGCCCAGGCACGGCTCGCGGCATGTGCACGCTCGACGGCGGCTTCGATCCGGTCCGCGTCCCAGCCTTCGTACGTCGCTAGGTACTCGCCCGTCGCGGGGTCGAGGGTCTGGATGGTTGCGCTCATGAGGTGGGGGCCCCTCCCTTGTCGCTCGCCGAGAGGTGTTCGAAGGTCTCACCGGTGGCAGTGATGGTGCGGGTGACGTCCCGGCCGCCGTAGACCCAGTAGATCCGCATGACGCCCTCGCCCCGGTTGAAGAAGCGGTGCGGGACGCCCGCCGGGACCCAGGTCGCCCGGCCGGCCTCCAGGTCGAAGAACTCACCGTCGATCTCGGCGGTCGCCTCGCCCTCCAGGATCAGCACGGACTCCTCGACGTTGTGGCTGTGCAGGGGCAGTCCGGTGCCGGGCTGGAAGACGGTCTGGCCGGTCGTGATGACGGCCGTCCCGGAGTTCCACTTGCCGACGTAGGGGAGGGTGGCCACACCGCCACCACGGTCGAAGCGTTCGACCTCGTCGGGGTCGATGAGCAGGTTCGGCTCGGCGGGCTTGGTGCACACGGGGCGGCTCCGATCTAGAGGTCAGGAGTGGTGGAACAGACGGCGGGAGAGCGTGTTGACCTGGCTGCCGGGCACGACGTACTTCGCCGCCGCCTCGCGCCAGACCTTGAAGTGGGGCGCGGCACGGTGCGCGTCGACTGCGGCCTCGTCGTCGTAGATCTCGTGGAAGACGAAATGGTGGTCGTCGGCCAGGTCGCACACGACGTCGAAATAGCGACAGCCCGTCTCGTCCCTGAACGACCGCTCGGCGTTCTCCTCGATCGCCTTGAGGAAGTCGTCACGACGGCCGGGGACCACCTGGAGGGACACGGTCAGAGCGATCATGAGGGCAGCTCCTGGGAGTGGACGGGGAGGGGCAGGGGTACCGCGGTGGTGTCGGCGATGTGTGCAAGGGCGGCCCAGGTGTCGTCGGCGACGGTGATGCCCTCGCGACGCAGGCGCTCCGCGGTGCGGACCTCGGGTTCGCCGGGGACGAAGACCTCGGCGGTGCCCGGCGCGACGGGCGTGGACTTGGTCTCCTCGACCAGGGCCTCCATCCGTGCCCCGAACTCGTCCGGGTCGGCCATCGACGCGATGTCGACGCAGATCAGCAGGTGACCGACGCCGCTGCGGCCGGTGGGCTGGTAGGGGCCGACCACCGCCGAGCCGAAGGCGCTGCCGGTCAGCACGCCCGCGAGCACGTCGAACATGAACGAGATGGCGTAGCCCTTGTGTCCCGCCATCGGCAGGATCAGCCCCTCGACGGCGCGCCGCGGATCGGTCGTCGGCACCCCGTCCGCGTCGGCCGCCCAGCCCTTCGGGATCGGCTCGCCGCGCTCCTTGGCGTGGTAGATCTTGCCGCGCGCCACCGCGGTGTTGGCGATGTCCATCACTACCGTGCCGTGCCGACCGCCCGGCGCGGCGATCGACCATGGATTGGTGCCGACCCGCTTCTCCGTCCCGCCCCAAGGAGCCATCGCCGGACTGGCGTTGGTGGCCAGCAGCGCCACACAGCCTTCCTCGGCGGCCTTGCGGGTGAAGTAGGCAGCCGTGCCGAAGTGCCCGGAGTTGCGCACCGCGACCGCGCTGATCCCGTGCAGGCGGGCACGCTCCACACCCCAGGTCACCGCACGGTCGGTGAGTACCTGTCCGAGGCCGTCGTGACCATCGACGACGAGGACGGCGCCGTTGTCGCTCACGGTCTGCGGGGCAGCGACAGCAGTGGTCGCACCGCTCGCGAGGCGGTCGAGGTACCAGGGCAGCCGCAGCATCCCGTGGGACGGATGGCCCCACAACTCCGCCGTCACGAGCGTGTCGGCAAGCAGACGGGCGTCCGCGGGCGGAACGCCGTGGGCCTCGGTGGCGGCTGTGGCGAACTCCAACAGGTCGGCGGCGCCGACAATAGGCGGCATGGAACGGCCCCTCGCGGTGGACAGTAATGTATTCAGTTCTGTATACATCACTGCGTCCAAGAAAACCACAGACCTCAGCGCCACTCACTGGAACAGCGTTGAGTTCAGCTGATGACGTCCAGCTGGACGTCCGCGGCGATCATGAAATCCTGGCCGGTCAGACTCTCAATGAGAGCTTGCAGCGTCTGCGCCAGGTGGTGCCGGCAGGCCGCCTCCGCCGCCTGGGCGTCCGCCTGCAGGATCGCCTTCAGCATCGCGCGATGCTCCTCCAGCGAGGTGAGCATGCGACGCGGACCGCTGTGCGAGAGGTGCCGCAGCCGTACGGTCTGACTGCGCAGGTCGCGGATCGTGCGAGCGAGGTAGGGATTGCGACACGTGGCGATCACCGCCTGGTCGAAGCCCTCTGTCACCTCGTAGAACTCCTGGTACGAACGCGCCTGCGCGGCTGGGGCCAACGCGCGGAACGACTCATCGAACTCCTCCAGCCGTTCCAGCAGTTCGAGGAACGGCACCCGAACCCGCTCGTCGACCGCGCCCGCCGTCGCCACCGACGCAGCCGCCCGTGGCTCCAGCAGCATCCGGAACTCGAACAGAGCCCGTACCCCTCCCAACGAGATCGGCGCGACCCGGGCCACCTCGCCCGGCACGAAGTCGATCAATCCCTCCGCCGCCAGCCGTCGGATGGCCTCCCGCACCGGCGTCCGCGAGGCACCGAGTTCCTCTCCCAGCTGGACCTCGCTCAACTTGGCCCCCGGCCGCAGGCGCAACGACTCGATGTCGCCCTTCAGCCGCTCGTAGACCGCTTCGCTCTTGCCCGTCGCCCGGACCATGGCACTCCTCGTCGACCCTGCCGCACGCAGATTTGTATACAGGCTAGCGGCCCTGCGTCCATCGCCAGATCCACGGGCCAACACAACGTGGCCCTGTGCCTCTCCGCGCCCGGGGTGACGGCGAGCGATTCCGAGCATCGCGTGGTGGAAACCGGCCCTCCAGCGGCGGACTCCGCGGTCGGCCTTCGCGGACGGAGTCCGCACCCTCACGCCTCAACGCGGTGATCATCTTGCCGGACTGTCGTGGGCTCAGCCTGGTGAACGGGACTACCCGAGACGGCTCAGACGCCGCAATCACACCAGCCACGGCAAGGATCATCCCTCGTCAAGTCGCGGGTGGCGGAGGTCAGTCGATCAGCAGCTCGTCAAGGCGCTGGACGGAACGCGGCGTGTCCATCTCATCGGTCATAGCTACCAGGGCCGCGTGGTCCATGGACGAACGGATCGATGACCCTGCATCCTCGCTGTTCAGCGGAGGGCTGTCGATTTACCTGATCAGTTACGGGACTTTCCAACACTGGTGTCAAGCCGCTTGTCGCGGATCACTGCCCACAGAACGTTGATGCGTCGGCGTGTGAGGGCGAGGAGAGCCTGCTTGTTTCCCTTTCCGGATATGTCGGCCCGTTGCGCATCGGGGTGCGTCCGGCCACATGCCGCGCGCGGTCCGGCGCCCTGTCCGGACATACGGTGCGTGGTACGCCGTGGCCCGAGAGCCTCGGCATCGCCGGTTCCTGGACTGAGGGACGGAAGACAGGGCTGCGGCGACGTCACACAGGTGGCAGCAGGCGGGCGACGAGGCCGGCGACGAGGGCCGCCCGGCGGGGCATTTCGGCGATGACGGCGTACTCGCCTTCGGCGTGCGCGTGTGCGCCGACCGCGCCGAGGCCGTCGAGGGTGGGGATGCCGATCCCGGCCGTGAAGTTGCCGTCGGACGCGCCACCGACACTGACCGCGCGGATGTCTCCGAGACCGAGGTCCCTGGCGGCGAGGCGCGCGAGATCCAGCAGGGGCAGGGCCTGTCCCGCCTCCATCGGCGGGCGGTTGGGGCCGCCCTCGACGGTGACCGAGGCACTGGGCAGCACCGGAGACAGTGCGGCCATCCTGGCATGCAGGGCGTCCTGCTCGGCGCGGGTGGCGGCGCGGGCGTCCACGTGGAAGTGGGCCTCGGCCGGCACGGTGTTGGTCGTGGTGCCGGCGGCGGCGAGAGTGGGAGTGACGGTGAGCCCGCCGGAACCGAACGAGGCGACGGTGCGGGCCTGTTCGGCGAGCTCCAGGAGCGCGTTCACGCCTTTCTCGGGTTCCAGGCCGGCGTGCGCGGCCCGCCCCAGAACCCGCACCACATACTGGCTGACGCCCTTGCGGCCGGTCTTGAGTGCGCCGTCCGCGCTGGCCTCCAGCACCAGAACTGCCCCGGCACGGGCGGCAACCCTTTCGATCAGTGGTCGGGAGACGGGTGAGCCGATCTCCTCGTCGGTGGTCAGCAGCATGCCGCAGCCCGCGGGTGAGCCGAGCGCCGCCATCGCGTACAGGCCCTGCACGACCCCGGCCTTCATGTCGAAGACGCCGGGGCAACTGAGGGTGGTCCGAGTGCACAACGGCTTCGGCCAGCGGGCCAGGGTGCCGACCGGCCACACCGTGTCGAGGTGGCCGAGCAGCAGCACGCCACCCGGCGCCGGCTCCCAGTACAGCGCCGGCCGGTCCTGCTCGGTGATCCACTCGGGCGCGCGGCCGAGCAGGCGGGTGCCCAGCTCGGCGGTATGGTCCGCGACCCGGGCCAGTCGCCCGAAGTCCTCGGACGGCGACTCCACCAGGCACAGGTCGAGGGTTGCCCGGGCCATCTCCTCGGTGCGCGCGGTCAGTTCGTCCAGGAGGGTCATGGCTTGAGCACCTGCGCGGTGACCGTGAGTTCCGCCAGTACTTCGGGGATCGGGGCGACGCCGATGCCGGGCCCGGTCGGGATTTCGATGCGGCCGTCCTCGGTCATCGTGATCGGCTCGGTCAGGTCCTGCTCGAAGTAGCGGTCGGAGGCCGAGATGTCCGAGGGCAGGGTGAAGTTGGGCAGGCCGCCCAGGGCGAGGTTGGCCGCCCGGCCGATCCCGGTCTCCAGCATTCCACCGGCCCAGACGGGGATGCCGGCTGCCGCGCAGACGTCGTGCACGCGGCGCGCTTCGAGGTAGCCGCCGACCCGGCCGGGCTTGATGTTGACGATTCCGCAGGCGCCGGTGCGGATCGCCTCGTACGCGGCTTGGGCGGAGACGACCGACTCGTCGAGACAGATCGGGGTCCGCACGACGCGGGCGAGCTGGGCGTGGCCGGCGATGTCCTCCTCGTCGAGTGGCTGCTCGATCAGGAGGAGCCCGAAGGCGTCGAGGAGCGCGAGGTGGCGGGCGTCGGAGCGGGTGTAGGCGGAGTTGGCGTCCACCTGGAGGAGCACGTCGTCGCCGAATCGCTCCCGCACCGCGGCGACCGGTTCGATGTCCCAGCCCGGCTCGATCTTGAGCTTGATCCGGCGGTATCCGGCGTCCAGGTAGCCCGCCACCGCGTCGAGCAGCTCCGGTACGGCGTCGTAGATGCTCACCGACACGCCGGAGTCGACATGCGTCGCGGTCGCCCCCAGGTGGCGGCTCAGCGGAACTCCGGCGGCCTTCAGCTGGGCGTCGAGCACGGCCGTCTCCACCGCCGCTTTGGCCATCCGGTGCCCGCGCACCGGCTCCAGCAGCGGGGCCACCAGATCGGCGTTGAGCCGCTCCGCGGCGAACAGGCGGGGCAGCAGATGGTCCGCGACAATCCGGTGCGCACCGTCGGTGAACTCGCTCGAGTACAGCGGGTCGGCGATCGCGACGCACTCGGCCCAGCCCTCGGCCTGGTCGGTGATCACCCGCACCAGCAGCACATCGCGCTCGGTCTGGGTGCTGAACGAGGTGCGGAACGGGGACGCCAGCGGGATGGCGACCCGCCGGAGTTCGACAGCTTCGATCTTCAGGTTCATCGGTTCCTCGGGCTCGTCGGGATCTTCGGGTCAAGGGGAGTGGTGAGGACGTAGGTGCCGTTCCGGTCGGCTCCCGTCCATCGGTATCCGGACCGCAGCAGCGGCCGCATCGCCTCGCGCAGAGCGAGGCGCCAGTCCAGGACCAGGGAAACGTCATCAGGCAGCAGCGCCGGGACGCGCAGCCGCACCTCCTCACCGGGCCGGGGGTCCACGGCCCGGCGCACCGGCCCTCCCGTCTCACCGATATCCAGCAGAGGGCTGTCACAACGGGCCGGAGCGGGCGAGCGGCTGGGCTCGGCGGCCGCCAGATCCCAGTGCACCAGGACCCGGTCCGTCGGTATCCCGCGGTTGAAGGCGTCGTTCATCTGTCCGTAGAACTCCGCGTGGTACGAGACGCCCGTGGCGCCGAGTCCGGCCAGGTTGAAGGAGGCGTTGGCGGTCCGCAGCGGGTCGAACGTCCAGGCCATCCGCTTGACGCCGCGCTCCAGGCACCATTCGCGCTGGCCGAGCTTGATCGCCCGGCCCACACCCGTGCTCCGCCACTCCTTACCGACGCCGACCACATGCGAGTGCAGCAGGGGCCCGTCCGGATCGGAGCCGAGGAAACCCACCGCCACTCCGGCGAGCCGCCCGTCGACGAGGCCGCCGAGCACCTGTGCCCCGGCTTGGCTGAGGGCCCGCATGAAGGGAAACGGCACCGGCGGAATCTCCGCCTGCCATACCTCGGTGATCAGGTCGGTCGCCGCCAGCAGTTCCTCGACGCCGGTCAGCTCCCGTACCTCCGTGTTCACGACCATGGGCTGTAGCCTGCCGGATCATGCCCCACCAGGTTTTGTGCTGAGCATCAAACCTGAGGTCGTCGATTGGGTGCCTACGACAATCCGACTAGGGTGGCGTAATGGAGCAAGCCCCCACCCTGCATCGCCTCGTCCAGGACATCGGCGAGCCCCTGCTGCGGCTCGCCGTCGATCCGGGCGGCGCGGACCAGCCCCTCGCCGGGGTGGCCATTCACGACCCGGCCGACGCGGAGGGAATGGAGGCGGGGTGCTTGGTGCTGTGCGTGGGCGTGACCCGGGGGCCAGAGCTGCTCACCCTCGGCAGCGCCGCGCAGCGCTCCGGTGCGCGTGGCCTCGCGGTGAAGGGACCGGTCCCCGCCGAGATCGCCGACTGCCCGGTGCCGGTCGTCGAGGTCAACCCGGACGCCTCATGGATGCACGTCGCGACGATCCTGCGGCAGCGCCTGCTGGACCACTCGCGGGCGCAGTGGGAGCCCGCGGGCGCCACCAGCGACCTGTTCGCGCTGGCCAACACGGTCAGCGCGATGATCCAGGCCCCGGTCACCATCGAAGACGCGGCCTCGGCGGTGCTGGCCTGGTCGGCAGGACAGGACGACACGGACGAATCGAGGGTGGAGACGATCCTCAGCCGCGCGGTGCATCCGAGCCGGCTGCACAAGCTCGCGGAGCAGGGCGCCTTCGAACGGCTGCACTCCTCCACCACGCCGGTGTACATCGAATCGTACGAACCGGGCCTCCTGCCCCGGGTGGCGATTGCCGTACGTGCCAACTCCGAAGTCCTCGGCTACGTCTGGGCAGTCGTCACCGCCCCGCTGCCGGAAGAACACACCCGATGGCTCGAACTGTTCGCCCCGGTCGTCGCCCTGCACCTGGCCAACACCCGCTCCGACGGCTCCGCCTGGGCCCGGCAGCAGCGGCGCGAACTGGCCGCGGCAGTGCTCGCCGGGGGCCCGGCCGGGGAAGGCGCGGCCCGTGAGCTACAACTGCACACCGGGGCGCTGTGCCTGATCGCTGTGGGCCTGCGCCCACGGGACGCCGCCTCGGACGCCGCCTCGGACACCGCCTCCGCGGAGGCCGCCGTCGCAGCCGCCGGCCTTCGCAGGCTGGAGGACGCCCTGACGCTCTACCTCACCGCAGTGCGCCCGTCGGCGGTGGCCGTGCGCGGTGACCGTGCGGTGTACGTGCTGGTGGCCTGGCCGCAGCCGTCGCGAGACGAGATTCTGGCCGCGGCCCGCTCGTTGGCCGCGGACTTCGTCGCCCGGTCGCCGGGAGGGCCCGGAGGGGACTATCTGGCCGCGGTCGCCGGGCCCGCCGCCGGGCCCGGCCGTGTGCCCGCCGTCCGGGCCCAGGCCGACGCCGTGCTGCGCGCCCTGCGAGGTGCCGGGGGCTCGGCGCCCGCCGTGGCCACCCTCGACGAGACGGCACTCCAGGTGCTGCTCGACCGCCTCGGCGACGTCGCCCAGTCGCTCGGCCTGCCGCCGGCCACCGGTCCGCTGCGCCGCCTCGTCGAGCACGACGGACCAGACGGCGTCCTCACCGAGACCCTCGCCGCCTACCTGGACGCGGGATGCGTGACCGAGGACGCTGCTGCCCAACTGCTGGTGCACGTCAACACCTTGCGATACCGGTTGCGCCGGATCAGGGAGGTGTCAGGTCTGGACTTCCATGACGCCGATCAGATGCTCCTGGCCCAGCTACAGCTGCGGCTGCGCGAGACGACGGCAAACGAGCCTCGGCCCGGCCCGCCAACTCCTCGGCCACGGCCTTGACTTGCCTGGTCGGACGGGCTGTGCGTCGCTGGTGTCGCTCCAGTACGCCGGGCACCTGCTCACGGAAGGTGTGCCGACAGCCTCGCTTGGGGCACACCAGTCGCCGCACGCGGACTACTTCTCGTCGCCCGTCGACCGGTACATCGAGCACTGTCCGTAGGTGAAAGCGATGCACCGGCCCGGACGGTGCCCCACAAGTCGGGCACGGCACCATGTCTGCCTGCGTCCGTGCTCGCACCGGGATCCGCTCGCCTTCGTCGATCACGTCCTCGACTCCCAGCGGTGACAGCCCGAGAACACCACATCTACAGGCTCGTTGACATCCTGCACGCAAATGTCAACGACCTGCGGGCATTCGACGGGTTGTTGCGCTCATGATCCGGCGGCTCGCGCGGTGACGTTCTCCAGCACAGTTTGGTCCGCGACCGGTCCGAGTGGAGCACGGCTGGGCGCCGGAGACCGACGAGAAGAACCGGACCGATTGCATTGGATGGCTATTGTGCCGGGTTGCCTGGAGCGCAACGACGCCTCCAGGCAACCGACTTCAGGCTCTAGAAGAACCCAAGTTTCTTCGGGCTGTACGAAACAAGAAGGTTCTTCGTCTGCTGATAGTGCTCCAGCATCATCTTGTGGTTCTCGCGGCCGATCCCGGACTGCTTGTAGCCGCCGAACGCCGCGTGCGCCGGATAGGCGTGGTAGCAGTTGGTCCATACCCGGCCCGCCTGGATCGCGCGGCCCGCGCGGTACGCGGTGTTCATGTCCCGGGTCCACACACCCGCCCCGAGACCGTACAGAGTGTCGTTGGCGATCTTGATCGCGTCGTCGAAGTCGTCGAACGAGGTCACGGACACCACGGGCCCGAAGATCTCCTCCTGGAAGATCCGCATCCGGTTGTCGCCCTCGAAGATCGTCGGCTGGACGTAGTAGCCGCCCTTCAACTCGCCGTCGTAGTCGATGCGTTCGCCACCCGTGAGGATCTGGGCCCCTTCCTGTCGGCCGATGTCCAGATACGAAAGGATCTTCTCCAGCTGGTCGTTGGAGGCCTGCGCGCCGATCATCGTGTCCGTGTCGAGCGGGTGTCCCGGCTTGATGAGCTCGGTGCGGGCGACAGCGGCCTGGAGGAAGTCGGCGTAGTTTCCGCGCTGTACCAGCGCTCGGGACGGGCAGGTGCACACCTCGCCCTGGTTGAGGGCGAACATGGTGAAGCCTTCGAGTGCCTTGTCGCGGAAGTCGTCGTCCGCCGCCCATACGTCGTCGAAGAAGATGTTCGGCGACTTGCCGCCCAGCTCCAGCGTGACCGGCTTGATGTTCTCCGAGGCGTACTGCATGATCAGCCGCCCCGTCGTGGTCTCACCCGTGAACGCCACCTTCGCCACCCGCGCACTGGACGCGAGCGGTTTGCCCGCCTCCACCCCGAAGCCGTTGACGATGTTCACGACGCCCGCCGGCAGCAGATCCGAGATCAGGCTCATCCAGTAGTGGAGGGACGCAGGCGTCTGCTCGGCAGGCTTGATCACGACCGCGTTGCCCGCCGCGAGCGCGGGCGCCAGCTTCCAGACCGCCATCAGGATGGGGAAGTTCCACGGGATGATCTGCGCGACCACACCGAGTGGCTCGTGGAAGTGGTATGCCACCGTGTCGTCGTCGAGTTCGCCGAGCGAACCCTCCTGCGCTCGGATCGCGCCCGCGAAGTAGCGGAAGTGGTCGATGGCGAGCGGGATGTCGGCGGCGAGCGTCTCCCGTACCGGCTTGCCGTTCTCCCAGGTCTCGGCGACCGCCAGTGCTTCGAGGTTCGCCTCCATCCGGTCGGCGATCTTCAGCAGGATGTCGGACCGCTGGGTCACCGATGTACGGCCCCACGCCGGTGCCGCCGCGTGCGCCGCGTCGAGCGCGAGCTCCACGTCCTCGGCGGTGCCCCGCGCGATCTCCGTGAACGGCTGCCCGTTCACCGGACTCGGGTTCTCGAAGTACTGCCCCCGGGTCGGCGGCACGTACTCGCCGCCGATGAAGTGGTCGTAGCGCGCCTGGTAGGAGACGATCGCGCCGTCGGTACCGGGCGCCGCGTAACGGGTCATGTGGCCTGCCTCCTTCAGCAGAGCCGCCCGCCGTTGGGCCGCTCTCGCCGCGAGGCTAGAAGCGCCGAGGTTGCAGAGAGGTTGCGCACGGGCGCCACACGGTCGATCGCATGCGGGATCAGGCACGGACGCGTGATGCGTGATGCCTACGAGGGTGCCGCAGCGCTTGGCCGAGGCGCCGGACATCCGCGTGAGCCATGAGGCCTGCCCCCGGCCTCCGGTGCCGGCGTTCCGTCAGAACCGGGTGGCCTGATGTGCCCAACCCCGCGGCGCCGCCTGTTCCGACTCCAGTTCCTTCAGGCGTGCCCGTACGGCCGCCGTCGGTCGCACTGCCGCGAGCGCACGCCATACGTCGAGGTCGTCCTCACCCCACGGCGCGTGGGCCCAGTCGGCCAGCAGGTCCGGGTCCCGGCGGGCCACCAGCGCGGTGCGCAGACCGTCGGCGAGCCTGCGCCGCAGCCGGGCCACCGCCGGAGCCCGGGAACCGGGCAGCAGCGGACCGGCATACGCCCGCACCGCCGTCGTGACCGCACCCGTCTCGATCGCGCGTTCCACGACGCCGATGTCCGATTCGACCGGCACGGTCAGCCGGTACGGGCGCGACGCCAGCAGTCCCGGGGCCAGCAGGCGGCGCAGCCGGGCCAGTTCGGCGCGCAGCGTCACCGGTGTCACCGACTCGTCCTCGTACAGCGCGCACAGCAGTTCGTCCCCGGTCAGCCCTTCCGGGTGGCGGGCGAGCAGGACGAGGAGTTCGCTGTGCCGACGACTGAGTCTCAACGCGCGCCCGGCGGCGAGCAGATGAGCCTCGTCGCGGCCCATCGCGGTCAGTTCGAGCGCGTCCGTGGCGGGGCCGGCCGGGGTGAGCAGCGCCAGCTGGGACTCTGCGGCCCGCGCCACCGCCTGCACGAACCCGAGGCTGTGCGGATGCGCGAGCCCGTCCCGTCCGGTGATGTCCACGGCACCCAGCATCCGCCCGGTGCGCGGATCGTGCACCGGAGCCGCCGCGCACGTCCATGGCTGGACCTGCCGGATGAAGTGCTCGGCCGCGAACACCTGCACCGGCCGGTCCACGGCGACCGCCGTACCCGGCGCGTTCGTACCGACGGCCGACTCCGCCCAGCGTGCCCCCGGTACGAAGTTGATCCGTCCCGCCTGCCGCCTGGTGGTCGGATGGCCCTCGACCCACAGCAGCCTGCCCTGCGCGTCGCACACCGCGAGCAGATGCTCGCCGTCGGCGGCGAAGGTGCCCATGAGCTCGCGGAACAGGGGCATCACCCGGGCCAGCGGATGCTCCGCGCGGTAGGCACCGAGATCGCCGTCCACCAACTCCACGCACGCTGTGCCGTCCGGTCCCACCCCTGCCCTGGCGGAACGTCTCCAGGAGTCGGCCACCACGGAACGCACGGGCCGGGTCACTGTCCCCGCCTCGGTGAACGTCTCGTGCGCGCGACGCAGCACCCGCCCCCGTTCGACGGGGTCGGCTCCCTGTTCCAGGGCCACCCATGGATCGGTCAACTGGGCCTCCCGGAAGACGATGCGGCTGGTGACATCGTCACTCGGAGGTCGGACGGGAACAACCGTTTCGACGCCAGGAGACGGACCGACGGCACCACCGCTTCGTTCAGGCGGTGTTGACGAGGCGTATGTAGCGCGTCCAGTCCCAGTCGGGCCCCGGATCGGTGTGATCGGTGCCAGGCACTTCGTAGTGCCCGATGATGTGCGTACGGTCCTTCGGTATGCCGTAGCGCGTGCAGATCGTCGCGGTGAGTCTCGCCGATTGCTCGTAGAGGGCGTCCGTGAAATAGCCGGGGCGGTCCACCCACCCTTCGTGTTCGATGCCGATGCTGCGCAGGTTGTGGTTCCAGTCGCCCGCGTGCCAGGCGATGTCGTGCTCCCGCACGCACTGCGCCACGTGTCCGTCGCCGGACCGGACGACGTAGTGCGCTGACACCCTCTTCTTCGGGTGCTGGAAGACGGCCAGGGTGTTGCGGTAGGAGGCCTGGGTGACATGAATGACGACGAGGTCGACCTGGGTGTCCGGACGGCTGGAGGCCGTGTAGTTGGCCGTGGTCGCCGGTTCCCACGTGGCGAGCGGGTAGTCGAGGGACCGTGGCTGTGCGCCGACCCGGGGAGCGGGGAGGAGGGCGTAAGTGCCGGCGGTGAGTGCCGAGCTCTTCAACAGCCGCCGTCTGCTGGGGAACGACCTGGACCGCTCCATGCGTGAAATGCCTTTCGACAGAGGGCACGGGACCGGGGACCACTGGTTGTGAGACGCGTGGGTGTGCCAGGTGGATGCAGATGCCCGCGAACGGTTCGGCCCAGCGCTGGAGTGCCACCGAACACCATGAGGGGCCGCGCCTCACGTGGATCACGCCAGGGCGCATCGCGATCGGGCAGGAACGGCCCGTGGATTTCGGTGGATGACCGCGTGATCGTGGACAACTCCGCCACTCCAACGGGTGACGGTGGTGCCCTGTGCTGGGATCGAGGCCTCGGTCGGGGCCGCTCAGCCCCGTCCGGCCTCCGCCCCCGGATCGTCCAGCACAGCCCGCACCACCGAGTGCGCGGCGCCCAGCAGGGGGCCCTCGGGGCCCAGCCGCGACACCGACACCGCACAGGCCGGTCCCGCCGTGCGCCGGGCCAGTTCCGCCTCCAGCGACGGCAGCAGCCACGGCGCGAGCCCGGACAGCGCACCGCCCAGGACGACAATCTCGGGGTCCAGCAGATTGACCGCTCCGGTCAGCGCGATACCGAGTGCCGTACCGGCCCCGTCCAGTGCCCGCCGTACGTCCGTGTCGCCCCGGGCGGCGCGCTCCGCGAGGAGCCCGACGCGGTCCTCGCCAGGCTCGACCCCCGCCGCCCGCATGACCGCCTCCTCACCCGCGTACTGCTCCAGGCACCCGCGCCCGCCGCACGCGCACTCCGGCCCGTCCGGATAGACCGGGACATGTCCCAACTCGCCCGCGAACCCCCGAGTCCCGCGCAGCAGCCGTCCGTCCACGACCACCGCCGCGCCGATGCCGATCTCGGCCGACACATGCAGGAAGTCGGGCGGAGTGGAGTCTCCGAGCCAGAGCTCCGCCAGCGCGCCGAGGTTGGCCTCGTTGTCCACGGTCAGCGGGAACCCGGCGGGCAGGAGCGCGCCGAGATCCGTGTCGTGCCAGTCGAGGTTGGGGGCGCGGACGACCGTGCGCCCGTCGCGGGCCACGAGCCCGGGCACGGCGACCGCGAGGCCGGCCGGCCACAGGCCCTCACGCTCCACCTCGGAGATCACCTCCCGCACCAACCCGGTCAGTTCCTCGATCACCGGTTCGGGGGAGCGCCCACGGTTGGCGCGGTGCCGCACGGCGCGTGCCCGCACCACGCCCCGCAGATCGACCGCGCAGACCGCGAGATGGTCGACGCCGACCTCCGCGCCGATCCCGGCCGGACCACGCCCGCTCACGGCGAGCGCGGACCCGGGGCGCCCGACCCGGCCGGGCCGCTCGGGGCCCAGTTCTTCGAGCAGCCCCGAGCGGATCAGCTCGTCCACGAGCGTCGACACCGCCGCCCGGGTGAGCCCGATGCGTGAGGCGACCCCGGCGCGGGACAACGGTCCCTCGGCGCTGACGGTGTGCATCACCCGCGCGAGGTTGCGGCGGCGCATGCCCTGCTGGGTGTCGGGCAGCCGGGCGCCGGCGCCGGGCGGACGGGCCTCGTGCAGCGGTGCGGTCATGCCTCCGTCAGTCCTCAGTCGATGTCCGTGAGCCGACGCTCGCGGACGGATGTACGTCGGCGTCCTTCGGCGGATGGCGGTTCGGCACCGTCGATTCCCGTTCGCCCGTCGCAGCCGTCAGCCGGCCTCCGTCCCCCGCTCCAGCAGCGGCGATGCGTCGGAGAGTACCCCGGCGATCCGGTCCAGCGTCGCCTGGTCCCGCTCCACCGCGTCCAGTACCGGCCCCCGGGCCGTGTCCCAGCGGCGGGCCACCGCTGCCGGGTCCTCGCCGGTCAGCAGGCCCGCCGCCTGCGCCGCGGCACCGAGCGCGACCAGCTCCTTGGCCTCGGGCACCTGGACGGGCCGCCCGGACAGCCGCCGTACGGTCTGCTGCCAGGCCGTCCCCCGCGCGCCGCCGCCGATCAGCAGCAACGGCGCCGAGCGGTCCGCGTCCACGTCGAGCACCAGATCGAGGGCGCCGAGCAGCGAGTGCACCGCCCCGTCGTACGCGGCCTGGAGCAGCTGGCCGCCGGTCGTGTCGTGACGCAGCCCGTGCAGCAGCCCCGAGGCGCCCGGCAGGTTCGGGGTGCGCTCGCCGTCCAGGTAGGGCAGGAGGGTGACGGCCGTACCGGGTTCGACGGCCTCGCGGTCCAGTCCGAGCAGGGCCGCGACGCGATCGACGGCGAGCGTGCAGTTGAGCGTGCAGGCCAGCGGCAGCCAGTCGCCGCGCGCGTCGGCGAAGCCCGCTACGGTGCCGGTCGGATCGGCCGGCCGGTGTGTCGAGACCGCGTACACCGTGCCCGACGTGCCGAGGCTCAGTACCGGAGTGCCGGGGCGCAGCCCCAGACCAAGTGCGGCGGCGGCGTTGTCCCCGGTGCCCGCGGCGACCAGGGTGCCCTTGGAGAAGGGCAGGTCGTGGCCGTCACGGACGGTCCCGGCGACCTCACCCGGCCGGACCACCCGGGGCAGCAGCGCGGGGTCGAGCCCCACATGCGCGAGCACCTCCGCGTCGTACGCCTCCGTCCCGGACGCCCACCAGCCCGTGCCGGAGGCGTCGCCGCGGTCGGTGGTGCCCTGGCCCGTGAGGCGTTCGGTGAGGTAGTCGTGGGGGAGCCGTACGGCCTTGACGGCACGGACCGCCTCCGGCTCGTGTTCCGCGAGCCAGGCCCACTTCGTGACCGTGAAGGAGGCTCCCGGCACGCTTCCGGTGCGCTCCGCCCAGGTCTTCGCGCCACCCAGTTCCTCGACCAGCCGGCGGGCCTGGGGCGCCGAGCGCACGTCGTTCCACAGCATTGCCGGACGGATCGGTTCGCCCTGGGCGTCCAGGGTGACGAGCCCGTGCTGCTGACCGCCGATCGACACGGCGGCGGCCTCGCGGGCCGCGTCACCGCATTGGCTCAGTGCCTCGCACAGGGCGTTCCACCACTGCCGCGGGTCGCTCTCACGCCCTGCTCCGGTGGTGACGGTGTGCGGTGCCTGGCCGCTCGCCACGACCTGTCCGGTGGCCGCGTCGACGACCAGCGCCTTGGTGGACTGGGTCGACGTGTCCACGCCGACGACGAGCGGACCCTCGGCTGCTGACATCGGACTCTCCCTCTTCCGCGGCTCCGCGGGATCTGGCCTGGTGTTTTCCGGTGCTTGTCCGGGTCGCGGCGACCCGGCCCCACCCTCAGTCTCTGCTCAGGGAAACGTTTCAGGGACACGTTGTCTCTTCCCAGAGATGCTTCCGCATACTAATTTGTAAACCGCCATGACGAAATAGTCGGAGCAAGCAAGGAGCCGCGGCATGAACTACCAGCCCACCCCCGAGGACAGGTTCACCTTCGGCCTGTGGACCGTCGGCTGGCAGGGACGGGACCCGTTCGGCGACGCCACCCGCCGTGCTCTCGACCCGGTCGAGACGGTGCAGCGTCTGTCCGAGCTGGGTGCCCATGGAGTGACCTTCCACGACGACGACCTGATCCCCTTCGGGTCCTCGGACGCCGAGCGCGAGTCGCACATCAAGCGCTTCCGCCAGGCACTCGACGCGACCGGCATGAAGGTGCCGATGGCCACCACCAACCTCTTCACGCACCCCGTCTTCAAGGACGGCGCGTTCACCGCGAACGACCGTGACGTGCGTCGCTACGCGCTGCGCAAGACGATCCGCAACATCGACCTCGCGGTCGAACTCGGTGCGGAGACGTACGTCGCCTGGGGCGGCCGAGAAGGCGCCGAGTCCGGCGCCGCCAAGGACGTACGGGTCGCCCTGGACCGCATGAAGGAGGCCTTCGACCTCCTCGGCGAGTACGTGATCTCCCAGGGCTACGACCTGAAGTTCGCGATCGAGCCCAAGCCGAACGAGCCGCGCGGCGACATCCTGCTGCCGACGGTCGGCCACGCCCTGGCCTTCATCGAGCGCCTGGAGCGCCCGGAGATGTACGGCGTGAACCCCGAGGTCGGGCACGAGCAGATGGCCGGGCTGAACTTCGCGCACGGCATCGCCCAGGCCCTGTGGGCGGGCAAGCTCTTCCACATCGACCTCAACGGCCAGTCCGGCATCAAGTACGACCAGGACCTGCGCTTCGGCGCCGGTGACCTGCGTGCCGCCTTCTGGCTGGTCGACCTCCTGGAGAGCGCCGGTTACGCGGGCCCGAAGCACTTCGACTTCAAGCCGCCGCGGACCGAGGACCTCGACGGCGTGTGGGCCTCGGCGGCCGGCTGCATGCGCAACTACCTCATCCTGAAGGAGCGTGCGACCGCCTTCCGCGCCGACCCGGAGGTCCAGGCGGCCCTGCGCGCCTCGCGTCTGGACGAGCTGGCGCAGCAGACGGCTGCGGACGGGCTCGCGGGCCTGCTCGCCGACCGTTCGGCCTTCGAGGAGTTCGACGTGGAGGCGACGGCCGCACGCGGGATGGCCTTCGAGCAGCTCGACCAGCTGGCGATGGACCACCTGTTGGGCACGCGAGGCTGAGCCGCGAGCCGGGGACGCCTGTCCTGCCGATGGGCGTCCCCGGTCACTGGTGTATGCAACTGTGCTCCGGTTGATCCCCTGTGACCGGGCCTGGCACGGATTTCTCCGGAATCGTGCGGTCCATGGCATGAGCCCGTATCAACTTCCGCGTGGGGGTCGCGTGCTGACCGTTTCGCGGCGAGTCTTGACGGTATGGCCATGCCGCCCGTACCGCCTCAGCCGCCCGGGCCACCGGGAGACAGTCCGCCTCCGGGCGGTGGCTTCGGCCCACCTCCCGGTGGGTTCGGCCCGCCAGCCGGGGGCGGCTACGGCCCTCCCTACGAAGGCCACGGGAACAGTGGCTACGGGAACGGTGGCTACGGACCTCCCCCGGGAGGCGACGGACCGCCTGTGCAGGGCGGCGGCGGGCTGCCACTGGTGCCGCCCGAACCGCCCGACGGCCCGGGCGGACACCGGGGCCCCGGCAGGCGTCCGAGCCCTCTGTTCATCCTGCTCGCGGCGATCGTCGCAGTCGGAGTCGTCGCCGCGGTGGTGTTGATGGTCTCCGCAAGCGACGACACCCCGGACAAGAACCCGCCCGGGGGCAGCCAGAGCTCAAGTCGAACCCCCGAGCCGTCGTTCAGTATCCCGACCGAACTGCCCACCAGACTTCCCACCAGGCTGCCCACGTTGCCGTCCGGGCTCCCCAGCGGCCTTCCGAGCGAGTTCCCCACCGACCTGCCGAGCGAGTTCCCGAGTGACCTGGAGTCGCTCGTCCCGCTGGCCGGCGACGAAGTGCCGTACTACATGCTGCGAACGGGCGACTGTTTCAACGCCGATGCCGCCCAGCCCGGACAGGCGGCGAAGCGGGCGTGCGAGGATCCGCACGACGCCGAGGTCGTGAAGGTGGCCGAACTCGAAGGCGGCTACACGACGGACGCCGCCCTGAAGAACGCCGCCGCCGCGCTGTGCCGGCCGGTCCTGGAACGCGAGGCGGCCGAACAGCCCGCGGGTAGCGTGACCGGCAGTCTGGTGCAGTATCCGGACACCGCGGGCTACCGGTTGGGCATCGACAACGTCGCGTGCAGCCTGGCCGCCGACCTCGGCGCCGGCACCAGCACCCGGAAACTCACCGCACCACTGGCCTGACATCCCTGCGGATCGCGGTCCACGCGTGCGTGCCGCTCGATGGCGGATCCACCGCACAGAGTCCCATGGGGTGCGCCGTCATCAGGGCGCACTGTCAGCTCAGCTCGTCAGCCGGAAGGTGGCGTCGCTGCGTCCAACCGCGGTGGTGATCGTTGCGAGCTTCAGTTGGTACGCGTAGTGGCGGATGTAGCGGTCGGGGTGGTTGTAGGACTGGAAGGAGGACCAGGTGGCGTCGGCGAGTCCGGCGACCTGGCGGAAGGTGGCGTCCTCGGCGAAGGCTGTGGTGCGGTCGTTGTAGACGAGTTGGAAGTCGGTTCCGTCGCTGCGCAGGTAGTAGCCGGGGAAGTTGACCGATTCGAAGGAGACGGTGCCGGTGCCTGCCAGGCCGGGGCGGGGGCGGAACTTGGCGTCGTCGTTGGTGACGTTCTGGTCGATGCGTACGTCGAAGTTGGTGTGACGGACGTAGCGGTCCTGGTAGTTGAAGGACTGCAGTCGCTTGGCCGTGACGTTGGCCCAGCGGGCCTGGATGCGGGCGTCCTCGGCGGCCGTCAGGTTCAGGATCGAGCCGTGGCGCTTGGTGGTCGTGCCCAGGCTGTAGCTTCCCGACGCCGGAAGCCGGTAGGTGCCGACGGTGGACGGGTTGGTCGTCGCGACCGGCATGTATCCCTTTCCGGCGGCGTACTGGTCGAGGTAGAGGGTCCATTCGTTGCGGTCGCGGAACTTCATCCACATCGGGCCCTCGACCTGCGAACCGGTCAGGCCGATGCCGGAGAGGTTGCCGAGGTCGGTCCAGGTGCCGAGGATCGAGTTGCTGCCTTCCAACGTGATCTGGCCGGCGCTGGAGGCCCGTACGTAGCGGTAGTTGCCGACGCCGGAGGGGACCTCGACGATCTGGGTGTCGATGATGTTCTGGGTGCCGGGACGCTCGATGTACAGCTGCGGGGTGGTGATCGTGTGGAAGTCACTGGTGCGCGCGTAGTAGATGCGGTGCTTCAGTACACCGTCTCGTGTCGCGTTCGTCGCCCAGTACAGGACGTAGTCGTTGGTGGCCGGGTTCCAGATCGCCTCCGGGGCCCAGGCGTTGCGCCCGTCGGGGATCGCGCCGGCGACGTTGAGCAGCCACGGCTCGGACCAGGTGACCAGGTCCGTCGACTCCCACACCACGAGACTGCGGCTGCCGTTGGACATCGAGTCCGGCCACGACTGCCCGCAGCCGATGCACAGGTCGGTCGCGATGATCCAGTACTTGCTGCCGTCGGGTGAGCGCACCAGGGCGGGGTCACGCACTCCACGCGTGCCCACGGTGGAACGCAGGGTCATCCCGCCGCCGTTGAGGTCGTTCCAGTTCAGACCGTCCGCGCTGTACGAGAAGTACATCTGCTGACCGGTCGAACCGTCCCCGATGAAGTGCGTCATCAGGTAACCGGGATCGGCCGCCGCAGCCCGTTCGGGTGCGGCCACGACCTGGGCGGTGAACAGCAGGCAGGCGGCGACGATCATCGCCGACAGCCGTGCGAGAACAGCGGACATGTGCGTTCCCTGTCTTTCTGCGGGTGCCTCGATGAGGGTGGGGTCCTGGGGGGAGCCCGATGAAGTACGGCCGGACGCCGATGGCGACCGGTGTGCCGGCGTCCTCGGCGGAAGGGGAATCAGGCATGCGTTGCGCGGGCGCGGGGTGCCCAAGGACCCGCGCCCGCGGACGGCAGGGTCAGAAGGGGATGATCTTCCACTGCTGGTGGGTCTGTGACGTGTAGGGCTGCTGCTCGACGGCGGCCGCGTCGGCGGTGCTGCCTTCGTCCACGGCGAGCGCGAGCCCGCTGTAGCGGTTGACGAGTATGAAGTGCCCGTCACCGGTGGGTGTGACGGCCCAGTGCTGCTGGGGAGCGGCAGCGTCTCCCCAGATGCCGGCGGTGCCGCCGTCCGCGCGGGAGAGCCCCCCGATCTCCAGGAGCTTCCCGCTGCCCACTCCCTTGATCTTGTAGTAGCCGTCGCCTGTCTTGATGAAGGTCCACTTCTGGTTCGTCTGGTCAAGCAGGGGCCACTGCTGGATCGGGGTGCCGTCGGTGGTGCGCCTGCCCACCACGTCGGCGGCCTGGCCGCTGTGCCGGGCGACCAGTCGGTAGACGGTGCCGTCGCCGGGCAGCGCGGTGGACACCAGCGCCGGCTTGACCGACCGGCCGCCGATCCTGAGGCCGCTGACGTTGGCGTAGCCGCCCGTGGCCGCGTTGACCTGGATCCGTACGAAGCCCACGTTCCGGTTGGGCCACTCGGTCAGCTTCGGCGTGCGGTTGCCGCCGGTCCAGTTGCCGGTGGCGACCTGGGTGAAGGTCGTACCGTCGGTGCTGGTGGAGATGGTGTACGAAGTGATGTCGCCGTCGGTGGAGTTGTTGCGGTTCCACTGCTTGGGCAGGTACTCCAGGGTGGAGACGTTGCTCCACACACCGCCCAGGTCGATGGTGATGGACTGTGGCAGCGGCGCCGGCAGTCCCCAGGTCGACCAGCAGGTCTCGTAGCGGACGTCGCTGAGTCCGTCGACGGCGTTGAACGGACCCTCGCCGGTGTGGAAGCCGGTGGCGTACGCGTTGACCGGTGTGACGGGGTGCTCCGCGCGAAGAGGCTGGGCGGGCAGCGGCGGCCTGGAGGTGTTCGGGCTCCACGCCGCACCGACCTCGGCGAGCCGGCTGACGACGTTGGTGTCCAGCAGACCGTTGCGGTTGGGCGGGCAGTTGAGGATGAACGAGGTGTACTTCGGTTCCAGGTCGGCCAGGTGAGAGAGGATCGAGGACTTGCTCATGAGGCCCTCGGTCGGGGTGGAGGGGTGCCAGAACCAGCCGTTGCTGATGGTCTGTCCCTGCATACCGGCATAGGTGTTGCCCGCAGGTGCCGTGACGCCCAGCGGCTCCTCGAAGAAGATCGCGTCGCTGAGGAAGGGCTCGTACAGTCCGCCGATGTCGAGTGTGACGCAGTCCGGCTGCAGCTCCTTCACCAGCGAACGGATCGCCTGGTAGGAGACGGCCTGCTGCCCCGCCTGCCATGCGTAACCGTCCGTCATGAACATGTCGATGGTGCCGTAGTTGGTGAGCAGCTCGCGGATCTGACCGAGCACGAAGGCCATGTGCTTGGGCTGAATGGCGTCGGTGATCTGGAGCCCGGACACCTTGTGCCGGCTCTCCCACGCCTCGACGCCGAAGGTGCGGTCCCAGATCGAGTAGTAAAGCCCGACCTTCAGCCCCTTCGCGCGAAAGGCGTCGCAGTAGGCCTTCACCACGTCGTGCTTGTAGGAGCTGTTGGCGACGTTCTGGGTGCCGAAGGCGCTCGGCCACAGGGCGAAGCCGTCGTGGTGCTTGGTGGTGAGGATGCCGTAGCTCATCTTCGCGGCGGCCGCCGCGTCGGCCCACTGTGCGCAGTTGACGCTCGGGGGAGCGAAGAGGGCGGGGCTCTGGTTGGGCTCCGCCCACTCCTCGTTGGTGAAGGTGCCCAGACTGAAGTGGTTGAACATGCCGAACCGCAAGTCGACCATCTTGCTCAGGTTGGTCTGCGCGTCCGCGGCGGACGCCTGCGACAGCAGGCCGGAGAAGCCGGGGAAGAGCGGCAGTGCGGTCGCGGCGGTGGCTGCACCCGCCGCGCCGAGAAACGTACGGCGATTCATTCGTGGTGAGGACATGGCCCACTCCTGTCGATCGATGGCGCTGGTTGCGGTGACGGTGTACGGGGACGGTTGGCGGCGGCCTGACTGTGTTTCCGGCACATCGACATCGGATGTATTAACGGGTGCCAGTAGGTGCTCTGTCTAGACCCGTGAAGAGAATCGCCAGATCAGGCCTGCATTTTCGAGCGGCATGCATGTTCGGTTCTTCAGGTCAAGTTCCAGATACATAGGATGTGTTCACCGGATGCGATGTCCGGTCGCTCAGCGGTCCCGTATCTGCCTTCCGGGTGGACCCGGGACGGTCGTCACGCCGCGCGCCGCTGGAACCTCTGGTTGGCGCCGGTGCCGCAGGGCCACTGGACGAGGCGTGCGCCGTTGGCCGTGGAAGCGTCCGCCACGTCGAGGCACTTGCCGCTGTGCCGGGCGACGAGCCGGTGGTAGCCGTCTCCCAGGTCCTGGAACTGCCACTGCTGGTTGGTGCCGGTGGTGCAGCGGTACTGGTTCACGAAGGCGCCGTCGGCGGTGGAGTTGCCCGCGACGTCCAGGCACTTGCCGCTGTGCTGGGCGAGGATCTGGACGTATCCGTTGCCGGTGTCCTTGAACCGCCACTGCTGGTTGAGGCCGCTGCCGCAGGTGTACTGGAGGGCGACCGCACCGTCGCCGGCGGAGTTGTCGGAGATGTCGAGGCACTTTCCGCTGTGCCGGGCCGCCAGGTTGTAGTAGGGGCCGCCGCCCGTGCCGGTGACCGTGCCGGCCTCGGTGTCGACCGAGATCTGCGGGTACCACGGCAGGTTCATGGTGGTCCGGGTGGGAAAGGTCAGCGGGAGCCAGACGTACTGCGAGTCGTTGACAGTGCCACCCATGGAGTTGCCCCAGCGGTCGCCCAGGTAGAGGTACGAGGTGCCCGAGGTGCCGTGGACGGGCAGCACGAACGTGGTCTGGGAGCCGTAGCCGGTGTCGTCGCCGACATCGGTCATGGGCGTCCAAGGGCCGGCGATGCTGCCGGCCGTGGCGTACCTCTGCTGGTTGGGCTTCCAGCCGCTGTTGCCGGAGGTCAGCATGAAGTAGACGCCGCCCCGCTTGAACAGCGCCGGAGCCTCACGGAAGGTGCCTGCCCAGGGGTTCGCGGTCAGGCTCTCGTAGGCCGTGTAGTCGGCGGTGAGTCTCCAGATCTGCAGGTCGGCGTTGCCGGCGGCGGAGGTGATCTGGTACGCCGTGCCGTCGTCGTCCTTGAACAGGGTCATGTCGCGGGACGTGGTGCCGGTCGGAGGCCGGAAGCTGCCCTTCCAGGTGTAGTCGCCGTCGACGGTGTCCGAGACGGCGACAGCCGCGCGGGCCTGGTTGTAGTCGGTGCCGTTCTCCTTGTGCATCCACATCACGAACCTGCCGGTGACGGCGTTGTAGATGACCTTGGGCCGCTCGATGTTGGCGACCGCCAGTTCGGGGGCGCCGGCCTGGGTCAGGACGTCGTTCCTGAACTCCCAGGTCTTCAGGTCGGACGAGCGATAGGCGGAGACGGCCCTGAAGGTGTTGTCCGCGTTTCGGTTCTCGCCGAACCAGTAGTAGTACGAGCCGACTTCGATCACCCCGCCGCCGTGGGCGTGGACGGCGGCGCCGGTGGTGTCGGTGAACTGGGTGGCGTTGGTGATGACGACCGTGGACGCCTGGGCGGCTGAGCCGATGATGAGCAGGGCGGTCACGCTCAGGAGGGCGGCCAACACACAGGTGAGGGCGCGTCGGAGCATCATGCTTCACCTCGGTGGAGCTTGCGATTTGTTTGGTTGTGTGCGACTCCGTTGGAGGACGGTAGGGGGGAAGTGGGGCTTCGTCAACGCTTTGATCGCGATTACACATCCTATGTATGCGGGATCGCTCCCTCCTCCCTGATGCGATGACCTGAGCGATTATGCGAATTTTCGGCCGACCTCTAGACATGGCAAGCTCTGTTGCTGATTAATACATCCGATGTCACCCGGCGAAACGCATGTTCCTGTGCGGCTCCCCTGTGTCTCGCCGTCCCTGCGGTGACGTATCCGATCTGTTCGACCCGACGCCGAGTCGCAGCACCTGTGTGCTGTCTTGTGGACAGTCAGGAGAAGGACCTTGTCACAGCCGATCACTCGACGAAGAGTGCTGGCCGGTATGGCGGCCATGACGGTCGCCGCCGCCGTCACCCCGACACTGGCGGTACCCGCCCATGCTGCTGCCGCCGGTGAGCCGTTGCCGCTCCCGCCGCTGCGGATCCCCAAGATCGACATGGGCGTGGAGCAGCAGTCCGACGAGAAGATCCAGTGGTTGCGGGATGCCAAGCTCGGCATGTTCATCCACTGGGGCGTCTACTCCGGCCCGGCCAAGGGCGAGTGGTTCATGGAGAACGCCGCCGTCACCCCGGAGAACTACCGGAAGTACGTCACCGACGCCACCGGCGAACAGTTCACCGCCACCGCCTACAACCCGGCCGACTGGGCCCAACTGGCCAAGGACATGGGCGCGAAGTACACGGTGCTCACGGCCCGCCACCACGACGGCTTCGCGCTGTGGCCCTCCACCCACCCGAACGCCTGGCACGCGGGACAGGCCCCGCTCCAGGCGGACTTCATCGGCCGGTACGTCACCGCCGTACGCGATGCCGGCCTGAAGGTGGGCCTGTACATCTCGCCGCTGAGCTGGCGCTACCCGGGCTACTACGACGTCAACGGCACCAACTGTCTGGCCAACAAGTGGGGTTACACCACCGATCCCGCGCACAAGGAGAACGCGCGGATCATGAAGAACGAGCTGTACCAGCAGGTCAGGGAGTTGGTCACCCAGTACGGCAAGATCGACGACCTGTGGTGGGACGGCGGCTGGCTCGGCCAGCAGGGCTCCGACGCGTCCGCCGCGTTCTTCTGGGAACCGGGCAGGTTCCGCGACCCGGCGAACGAGTGGCCGGTGGACTCCGCCCACAGCGAGACCGACCCCGCCACCGGCAAGCCGCTGGGCCTGACCGGACTCGTGCGCAAGCATCAGCCGGACATCGTCACCACCCTGCGCTCCGGCTGGATCGGCGACTTCACCAGCGAGGAGGGCCCTTCCGTTCCGTCCGGTGCGATCCGTACCGGCAAGGTGGCGGAGAAGTGCTTCACCATCGGTGGTGCCTGGGGCTACAAGGCCGGCGCGAGCGTGATGGGCTTCGGCACGGCCATGAACATCCTGGTCAACGCCTGGGTGCGGAACATGACCTGCCTGGTCAACGTCGGTCCGGACCGCACCGGTGCGGTCCCCACCGCCCAGGCGGACCTGGTGCGCAGGATCGGTTCCTTCATGACCACCTGCGGCGAGGCCGTCTACGGCACCACCGGCGGCCCCTGGCAGCCTCTCGACGGCAAGTACGGCTACACGTACAAGGGGAGCACCTTCTACCTCCACCTGTTGCCCGGCTACAGCGGCACCTCTTTCACCACCCCCTCGATAGGGGACGCCCAGGTCACACGCGTCTACGACGTGGCCTCGGGTACCGACCTGCCGTACTCCGTCGGCGCGGACGGCAAGGTGACGGTCACCGGGATCGATCGGACCCGCATCCCCGAGGACAGCGTGGTCGGCGTGGCCCTGGACCGGACGGTGCAGCCGGCCGACATCGCCGTGGGCAAGGCAGCCACCGCCAGCAGCCAGGAGACGTCCAAGGGCAACACCGCGGCCATGTCTGTCGACGGGGCCACCGTCACCCGCTGGTGCGCGAACAACGGCAACACCGGGAACTGGCTCAAGGTCGATCTGGGAGCGGCCAAGTCCCTCACCGGCGCCCGGATCGCATGGGAGCTGGACGCCACCAACTACCGCTACCGGATCGAGGGTTCCACCGACAGCGCCACCTGGACCACGCTCGCCGACCGTACCGACACCACCAGCACCAGCCAGGTGCAGACCGTCGTACTCAGTGGACAGGCACGCTACGTACGGGTGACGGTCACCGGACTGCCCGCCGGGGTCTGGGCGTCCATCCGCAACCTGGAGATCTACGACCGGCCCTTCACCGCGGACCTGGGCACCTTCCGGCTGGTGAACCGCAAGAGCGGCAAGGTCATGGACGTCAGCGACGCCTCCGGCGCCGACGGCGCCGCCATCATCCAGTGGCCCTCGACCGGCGGCACCAACCAGCAGTGGAAGCTGCTGCCGAACGCCGACGGCTCCTACCGACTGGCCAACGTCCGCAGCGGCAAACTCCTGGAGAGCCCGGACAACTCGCTCAAGGGCGCGATCCTGGACCAGTCGACCGACGACGGTGGCGACAACCAGTGGTGGAACCTGGTCCCCTCACAGGCCGGTGGCTACTACCGGCTCGTCAACGTCCGTAACGGATGGTGCGCCGACGTCAAGGACGCCGCCACCACGGACGGTGTCAAGGTCATCCAGTGGCCCACCACCGACGGCCCCAACCAGGACTGGCAGCTCGTCGCCCTGTGACCGTGTGCCGGTCAGGGGGTCGTGCCACTGCGGCGCGGCCCCCGCCCCTCGGTCGCTCTCCCCGCCCCGGTGCGTTCTCGCCCCGGCCTCAAAGTCTTCTTCAGGGATGTGAGTTCATGCGCAGCGTGAGACCTCGGGACCGCCGAAGATCCCGGCCGGGCGCTCTGGCCGCCGTGGCCGTCGCCTCGATCCTGGCGGGCATCGTCGGTCCGGCGGCCCCCGCCCGGGCGGCGGAGATCACCGACGGCCTGGCTCTCTGGTACAAACTCGACGCCACCTCGGGCACCGTGGCGGCGGACGCCTCGGGCCACGGCCGGAACGGCACCGTCAACGGCACCGCGAGCTGGTCGGGTGCCGGCGAAGGGCTCTCGTTCAACGGGTCGAGCACCTACATCAAGGTGCCGGACAACATCATGACCGGCATGAACTCGATCACCGTCTCGATGGACGTGCAGATCGACGCCACGCAGACCACGCCGTACTTCCTCTACGGCTTCGGCAACACCACCGACGGCAGCGGCAACGGGTACCTGTTCAGCACCGGCGACCCGTTGCGGACCGGCATCGCTTCCGGGAACTGGACCACCGAGCAGAACACCCGGACCTCCGCCCCACTGCAGCGCTCGGTCTGGAAGCACGTCACCTACACCCAGACCGGCACCACGGGCATCCTCTACCAGGACGGCGTCGAGGTGGCCCGCAACACGTCGGTCACCGTCACCCCGGGTTCCATCGGGTCCGGCAGCACCACGGCCAACCACATAGGCAAGTCGCTCTACACCGGCGACAAGCTCTTCAAGGGCAAGCTCCGCGACTTCCGTGTCTACAACCGGGCGCTGGCTCCCGGCGAGGTCGTCCAACTCAGCGGGAACACCACGGGCATCACCACGGCCACCCACCCCGCGCTGAAGATCGCCGCCATCGTCGACGACGCGCACAGCAGAATCACCCTCCCTTTGACGGAGGGCACCGACCTCACCACGCTCGCCCCGCAGTTCTCCCTCGTCGAGGGCGCGTCCATCAGCCCGGCCTCGGGTACCTCGCGCGACTTCACCGAGCCGCTCACGTACGAGGTGACCGGCTCCGACGGCCAGAAGCGCACCTGGACGGTCTCGGCGCTGATCATGAACAGCCCAGTCCTGCCGGGGCTCACCGCCGACCCGAACATCGTCCGGTTCGGCGACACCTACTACATCTCCCCGACCACCGACGGCTTCGCGGGCTGGAGCGGTACGCAGTTCAAGGCGTACTCCTCCAAGGACCTGGTCCACTGGCAGGACCACGGAGTCATCCTCGACCTCGGACCCGACGTCAGCTGGGCCGACACCCGGGCCTGGGCCCCGACGGCGGCCGAGAGGAACGGGAAGTACTACCTCTACTACTCCGCCGACACGAACATCGGTGTCGCGGTCTCCGACTCACCCACCGGCCCGTTCAGGGACCCGCTCGGCAAACCCCTGATCGCCCGCGGCGCCTACACCGGCCAGATGATCGACCCGGCGGTCTTCACCGACGACGACGGGAAGCAGTACCTCTACTGGGGCAACGGCCGGGCGTACGTGGTCCCTCTGAACGACGACATGGTCTCCTTCGACACCTCCAAGGTCGTCAACATCACCCCCAGCGGCTACACCGAGGGCACGTTTGTCATCAAGCGCAAGGGCACCTACTACTTCATGTGGTCGGAGGGCGACACACGCGACGAGAACTACCGGGTCGCCTACGCCACCGGCCCCTCGCCCACCGGTCCCTGGACCAACCGGGGCCCGCTCCTGGAAAAGGACCTCGCCCTCGGCATCAAGGGCCCCGGCCACCACTCCGTGGTGCAGGTGCCGAACACCGACGACTGGTACATCGCCTACCACCGCTTCGCCCTCCCCGGCGGCGACGGCACCCACCGCGAAACCACCATCGACAAGCTGGAGTTCGACTCGAGCGGCCTGATCAAGAAGGTCGTCCCCACCCTGGGGAGCATCGCCGCGCTCCCCACTCTGCCGACGAACACCACCCGCTCGCTCCGGTCGGTCAACTTCACCGGCCGCTATGCCGCCGTCCGCTCCGACAGCCTCGGCCACCTCGACCCGGTGACCTCCTCCAGCACCACGGAGGTCAAGCAGAGCGCCACATTCACCGTCGTACCCGGCCTGGCGGAGCCCACCTGCTACTCGTTCCGTGACTCCTCCGGCCGCTACCTCCGCCACAAGGACTACCGGATCCGCTTCGACGCGAGCAACGGCTCGACGACCTTCAACAGCGACGCCACCTACTGCGCCCGGCCCGGTTCGGCCACCGGCTCGGTCGGCCTGGAGTCGTACAACTACCCCGGCCGCTACCTCCGCCACCACAACTACGAGCTGCGCATCGACCCCTACCAGGAGACCGTCACCTTCCGCGCCGACAGCTCCTTCAAGGCGGTCAGCCCCTGGGCCTGATCACCTGCCCTCGCTCGCCTCGGCTGTCCGCTCCATCAGGGCCAGCGCGGTCCCCGGGTCCTGGGCCGCCTGCCCGGCGGGCACCCAACGGCCGCCCTGCTTGCGGTACGGCCACCAGCGGCCGTCCCGCCCCAGGCGCAGTTGACTGCCCGTGCCGACCACCGTCCACCGGTTGCGCGCCGCCTGCAGTATCGGCCGCTCGTCCTCGTCCCAGGCCGAGTCGAGCGCGGCACGCGCGCGTGCGAGCACATCGCCCTCGACAGTCCACTCCTCCTCCAGGACCGACAACGCCGCCGAGCCACCGAACCGCCAGGCGCAGACGGCGGACGCCAACTGGTCCCGGCCGCGTCCCGACCCCTCCGCGAGCCGGTCGGAAACGGCCCCCGAAGGGTTGCCCGCAGCCAGTCGCACCGCGTCCTGGGCCATCGTCAACTCCGCCTCGACCGGCCGCCGTCCATGACCGGCACCGAGCGCCTCGGCAAGCAGGCGATGCGCCTCCACGGCCGTCCGCGCGGCCAGGAACTCCAGCGCGCCAGGATCCACCCCGGGCGCGGGCGGGACGTCGGTGTCCAGCGCCGGCGGTGTCCCGGGCGCGTCGGGCAGCAGGGGCAGGGGAGGCAGCGCCGGGAGGATGTCCCCGGCCGCGTACGTCTCGGCCGCGTCCACGCCCTCCGGCCCGGCCTCCTCGTCGGCGAGTACGGCGCCACGGCTCTGGACGTCGTCCAGCAGGGCACGTTCGCCGCGTCCCCGCATCAGCAGCAGGACGAAGGGGTCCTGGTCCAGCAGTCGCGCCACCTGATAGCAGAGCGCGGCCGTATGACCGCAGTGGTCCCAGGCGCCGCAGTCGCACTCCGGCTCCAGATCACCCATGCCGGGCAGGAGTTCGACTCCGGCGGCAGCGGAGTCCTCCACCAGGTGCGGGGGCATGTCCCGGTCCAGCAGGGCCGCGATGTGACCGGCCCGCTCGACCGCCATGTCCAGAAAGCGGTCCCACTGTTCGTCGGACAGCTCCTGCAGCAGGACGTCGGAGCGGTGCGTGGACAGGTCGCGGTCCTGGACGACGGCGGTGATGCGCCCCGGCCGCACCGACACCGCGCCCACGGCTCCCGCGCGCGCGAGCCGGCGGCCCGCCCGCACCTGCTCGGAGTCCAGTGCCGCGTCCTCAAGCGACTTGAGCCAGGCACGCCCCCACCACGTCTCCGCGAAACCGCGCCCCTGTGGGGGAGGCAGCGCGGCGAACGTGCGCTCCAGGTCGGCGCCGGACGCGTCCCTCCCGTACGCCTCGTCGTCGTAGTCGTCGCCGTTCTGTTCGTCGCCGTTGTACCGGTCACCGTTGTGCTGATTCATCACGCGCCCCCTCGCAGTCGCACCAGGTCGGCCAGTTCGGTGTCCGTGAGTTCCGTGAGCGCGGCCTCGCCGGAGCCGAGCACCGAGTCGGCCAGCGCCCGCTTGCGGTTCAGCATCTCGGCGATGCGGTCCTCGATCGTGCCCTCGGCGATCAGCCGGTGCACCTGCACCGGACGGTTCTGGCCGATGCGGTACGCGCGGTCCGTGGCCTGGGCCTCGACCGCGGGGTTCCACCAGCGGTCGTAGTGCACGACATGCTCGGCCCTGGTCAGGTTCAGGCCGGTGCCGGCGGCCTTCAACGACAGCAGGAAGACGGGAACCCCACCCTCCTGGAAACGCTCGACCATCGCCTCGCGTTCCCCGACGGGCGTGCCGCCGTGGAGGAACTGCGTGGGCACGCCGCGTGCCGCCAGATGCCGTTCCAGGAGCCGCGCCATCTGGACGTACTGGGTGAAGACCAGAACGCTCGCTCCCTCGGAGAGGATGGTGTCGAGCAACTCGTCCAGCAGTTCCAGCTTCCCGGAGCGTCCCGCGATGTGCGGTCGGTCCTCCTTGAGGAACTGCGCCGGATGGTTGCAGATCTGCTTCAGACCGGTCAGCAGCTTCACGATCAGCCCGCGCCGCACCATGTTGTCGGCGCCGGAGATCTCCGCGAGCGTCTCCCGTACCACCGCCTCGTACAGCCCTGTCTGCTCCTTGGTGAGCGACACGGCACGGTCGGTCTCCGTCTTCGGCGGCAGCTCGGGAGCGATGCCCGGGTCCGACTTGCGCCGCCGCAGCAGGAACGGGCGTACGAGCCGGGCCAGACGCTCGGCTGCGGCCGGGTCCTGACCGCCCTCGACGGACTGCGCGTACCGCGAGCGGAAGGTGCCGAGCCGGCCCAGCAGTCCCGGGGTCGTCCAGTCCAGGATCGCCCACAGTTCCGACAGGTTGTTCTCCACCGGCGTGCCGGTGAGCGCCACGCGTGCGCGTGCGCCGATGGAACGCAGTTCCCGGGCCGTCTCCGAGTACGGGTTCTTGACGTGCTGTGCCTCGTCCGCCACGAGCAGGCCCCAAGGCGCCTCGGCCAGCCGCCGCGCGTCCAGGCGCATCGTGCCGTACGTGGTGAGCACGAACTCGCCGTAGGCCAGGGCCTCCAGGCTGCGCCGCGACCCGTGGAAGCGGCGTACGGGCGTACCGGGCGCGAACCGCTCGATCTCGCGCTGCCAGTTGCCCATCAGGGACGTCGGGCAGACGACGAGAGTGGGCCCTGCCGCCGACGCGTCGGTCTGCCGGTGCAGATGCAACGCGATCAGCGTGATCGTCTTGCCGAGGCCCATGTCGTCGGCCAGACAGCAGCCGAGACCCAGGGACGTCATCCGGGCCAGCCAGTTGAGGCCCCGCAGCTGGTAGTCGCGCAGTGTGGCGTCGAGCGCGGCCGGCTGACCCACGGGGTCCTGCGTGTCCGGGTCCGAGATGCGGTCCCGCAGGGCCGCCAGCCACCCGGTGGGCCGTACCTCGACCGAGCGGCCGTCGACCTCCGTGGAGCCCGTCAGGGCGGCGCTGAGGGCGTCTACGGGGGTGATCTTGCGGTCCTGCTGTGCGTGAGCGCGGCGTACCTCCCGAGGGTCGACGAGGACCCACTGGTCACGCAGCCGCACCACTGGGCGGTTCGCCTCGGCGAGACGGTCCAGCTCCTCGCGCGTGAGCTGCTGGTCGCCCAGTGCGAACCACCAGTTGAAGGCGAGGAGCGCGTCGGCGGACAGGAACGACGGCGTGTCCGAAGGAGTCTTCCCCGGGCCCATGCCCTCCTCGGGTGGGCCGACGACCGCACGGGCCGTCAGTTTGCGGGCCAGCTCCTTGGGCCAGTGCACCTCGACCCCGGCGGCGGACAGGGCGCGGGCGCCTTCCCCGAGCAGTTCCGTGACCTCTTCGTCGGCGAGTTCGACCGCGTCCGGAACGGCTGCCGAGAGCAGGGGCGTGAGCGGCGGCCAGGTCCGGGCCGCGCGGCGCAGCGCGAGCAGGGCGTCCATCCGCGCGCGCGGGCCGAAGGCGCGACCGGGGGCGCCGGCCGAAGCCCACACCTCGGCCGCGTCCGCCATCAGCCCGGGCTCGCTCACACTGTGGACCTGGAGCACGGCTCGGAACCGAAGGGCGGTCTCGTCCGGCCCGGCCGACGCCAGCCCCGGTACCTCCACCCGCAGTGAGATCCGTACACCCGCGTCGTGCCCGGCGGCCACCTCGGCGGCCCATTCACGCTGCTCCGGCACGTGCTGAGGTTCCCGTACCGCGTAGGCGGCCCCGCCTGTGGCGAGCGAGGCGGCGGGGGAGCGGGGCAGTGCGTCGGCCACCGCGTCCAGGAAGGCGCGCAACAGCCGCTCCGGGTCGGGCAGTCGCGGCGGCTCCGTGCCCTCCAGCGGCACGGCGTGCGCTTCCGGGGGCATCGCGGCGGCGAGTTCACGGACACGTTCCACGTCCGGCGCGGCGAGCGGCCCGGCCCGCCAGGCGTCGTGGTCCCCCGTGGAGAGCCCGGGCAACAGCAGGCCGCGCGCGGCCAGTTGCAGCGCGAGAACGGCGGCCGTACCCCAGAACGCCGTCGCCCTGTGGCCCTGCGCGGCGCCACGCGCCCGCGTGAGGACCGGCAACGCCGCACGCACCGGGATCAGGACGGCGGTCACCTGTGTCCGTTCGACGCCAAGGTCGCCCGGCAGGATCACGGTCAGGTCGTCGACGGTTCCGGCGGCCACGGCGGGCGGCGCCTCGCCGTCGGGCCGCCAGAACGCGACCAGGCCGGTGCGGGCCGGCTCGCCGGGCACGAACACGGCACAGCAGCGGGCCAGTTCGGAGATCTCGGAGGGGGTTGCCGCGGGAATCCTCTGCACAGCGATGGCCGCATTCCTCAAATTTGACTACCGGAGGTTCGAGTCGCCGAGGGTACAGCACCGGGGTGACCCGCCCGCCATGACTGAGCCGTGACCCAGGTCACTTTTCCCGGAGGTGTCCTCAACCCCCTCATGACGGCGGGGCTTTCCCCCGGATGGACACGGGTGGTGGCGCCATGGCCGCAAGGGGTGACCGTTTCGTACGTTTCCTGAGGTCAGCCCGATCCCCGAAGAGACCCGGAGACCGACCATGCCTCAGACCGCCGCCCTCGCCGAACCTCCGGGAACCCCAGCAGCGCAGCCCGGCGGCAGCGACTTCGCCCCCCTCCTGCGCGCCATCAAGGGGCAAGGGCTTCTGGAGCGGCGGTACACCTGGTACGCCCTCGGGATCGTCGGCAACCTGCTCGCCCTGGCCGCCGTCGTCACGGGCATCGTGCTGATCGGCAGCTCCTGGTGGGTCCTGCTCCTCGCCCCGCCGCTCGCCGTGTTCTGCGCCCGCACGGCCTTCCTGGGCCACGACGCGGGCCACGCCCAGATCACCGGCAACAGGGCCATGAGCCGTGCGATCGGCCTGCTCCACGCCGACCTGCTGCTGGGGATGAGCTATTCCTGGTGGATCGACAAGCACAACCGCCACCACGCCAACCCCAACCACATCGACAAGGACCCCGACGTCGTCGCCGACGTCCTGGTGTTCACGGGCGAACAGGCGCGGCATCGCACCGGCTTTCGGCGCCGGCTGACCCGAAATCAGGCATGGCTCTTCTTCCCGCTCACCCTTCTCGAAGGCATCGCTCTGAAGATCTCCGGCTTCAGGGACCTGCGCCGACAGGCGCCCCGGGAACGAGCCGTGGAAGCCGCGCTGCTGCTGACCCATGTCGCCTCGTACGCGACACTGCTGCTGACCACCCTCACTCCGGGCCGGGCACTCGCCTTCGCCGCGCTCCACCAGGCTCTGCTCGGTCTCCACCTGGGCATGGCCTTCGCCCCCAACCACAAGGGCATGGAGATGCCCGACCCCGAGGGGGAGCGTTGGGGCCATCTGCGCCGCCAGGTGCTCACCTCGCGCAACGTCCGAGGCAGCGCCCTGACCGACTGGTTTCTCGGCGGCCTCAACTACCAGGTCGAACACCACCTCTTCCCGAGCATGCCCCGCCCTCATCTGCGGCTCGCCCAGCCGACGGTGCGCGCCTACTGCCGTGAGGTGGGTATTCCCTATACGGAGACGGGGCTCGTCGACTCGTACCGGCAGGCCCTGCGGCACATGTACGACGTGGGAGCGCCTCTCAGGGGCGAGTAGGGGTCGAGTCTCAGGGACGTCTCAGGGTCGCGGTCCGGAACCGTGGGAGGCGCGGACCCGTTTTCATGGCAGAGAGCGGCACTGGCCGCGAAGGAGGCGACACTCATGTCGAGGAACGCGAAGATCGCCGCAGGGGGCGTGGCAGCCGGGATCATCCTGTGGATCTGGTTGCCCTGGTGGGCCGCAATGCTGATAGTGCTGGGAGTCCCGGCGGCTGCCTATCTCGCACTGGACCCCGCACAGCGGCGCAGGCTGCGTCGCGTCACACGCAAGGAGATCGGCCGCTGAGGCGGCGCCGTTCGATGCCGCGCGTGCCCTACTCCGGCTGACACCCCGAGTTCCCGCGGAGCGCCTCGGCGTGCCGACGCCGCCCGGACCACAAGGATCCGGGCGGCGTCGGTCGGCGGGGCTCAGCTGGGGCGTACGGCCATCCTGTCGAGCGCTTCGAGGAGACCGGGCAGCTCCGGGCCCCGGCCCACCGGCAGTACCTCTCCGGGCTCCTCGTCGAGCAGGACGAAGGCGATGTCGTCCGTCCTGGCCACCATCGACCAGCCGGGACCGTCGGCGCGCAGTGTCCGCGCGTCACCCGGAGCGAAGGAGGAGCGGACGCGGCCGAGCGGCGGAGGAGTCTCCACGTATGCGCGTACCTCCGCGAGGACGCGCCGAATGCCGGCACGGGGCCCGCTCTCGGTGCCCTCGGCCCGGCCCGGGGCGTCCTCGGTCGAGGATGCCCCGCCCTCGACCGGGTCTGTGGCGTCCACAGCCCGATCCGTGTCCGCGCCAGCCACGTCCGGCTCGTCCTCGGGCGCCGCTGACCTGCCACCCGGAGGTGTGAAGTCGTCGTCGCTGAGCTGCTCCCGCCAGACCACCCACTGGCGCGCGATCTCGTCGGCACCGAGACGCCGCTGTGCCGGGCCCCACGACGAGGTGTCCGGCGGAGCGAGCGGCGGCCGGTCCGTGAGTTCGGGACCCGGGTCGTGCGGGGCGGGTACGTCGGGAGCCGCGACGGCGACCGCGAGAGGCCAGCCGGGCAGAGCCGCGACGACCGTGTGTTCCTCCGGCGACAGGTCGTACTCCATGCCGCAGTCCCACGACGCGATCGCGACCGCTACCAGGGAGACATCGTCGATGACGACCGTCCACCGCGCGCCGTCCCCGTCCTGGCCGAGCACCAGCCCGTACCCGTCGGCGAGAGGCGCGAGTCCGAGCGCCGCACATGCCTCCGGATAGTCGTCGCCCAGCACACTCGGGAACTGCGCGGGCGTCAGCAGCATCGCCGTGAGCACATAGAGCGCGTCGTCCGCGGTGGCGACGGCTCCCTCGTCCGTCTCTGCCATCACAGCCTCCCCATCGGTTCGTCCATCGGCGCGCACCCTAATCCGATCCGAAGGTCGTTGTCACGACTCCCACCCCACCCGGAGCTGCTGTTTTCCTGTCGGACAGGGGGGAATCGACCGGATGTACCCGCTTCGGTCAGGTCGTCGGCAGTCCAAGGAGTTCCCGGGCGACCGTCTGCGGCGACTCGTCGCGCTCTCTGGCCAGCGCGATGACGGCACGGCAGGCCAGCTCGTTCACACCGAACGACAGCGCCTCCGGGGACACCCAGGCCACGGCCTCGTCCATCTGGTCCTGGTCGTCCTCCGCGCACGCCGACACATACACGGCGGCGGCCTCGAAGAGATTGTGCGTGCGCTTCTCCCGCCCCACGCTCGCTTCCGAGCGCCGGGATCGGAGAAAACTGGTCAACGATTTCCGGATACCGCCGAACACGCGGACCACCGTCCCCCTGTGTGGTTGGCATGGTTGATCGTTCATCTGCTGCTGTCCAACGTAGAGACGGAGTTCGGGCGGCAGAAGAGGGCAGGTGCGGTGAGGCGGCCCGTACGTCGACGAACGACCCGGTCAGGCCTGTCGCACGGCCAGTGCGAGAAACCGTGCGTCCTCGTCCACGTACGAGGTCATGTGCCACCCGGACCCGGTCAGCAGCGGACCGAGGTTGGCCTCCGCGCGCAGATCCTCCGGGGTGATCCGCCGGCCCTGCCGGGCGGCCAGAGCGGCCCTGCCGATCGGGTGGAACAGCGCCAGGGTGCCGCCGGGACGTACCACGCGCGCGAGTTCCCGCAGATTCTCGCCGGGATGCGGCAGATGCGCGATCAGGCCCGCCGCGAACACGGCGTCGAGTGACTCCGGACGCAGCGGAAGAGCGGCAGCGTCGGCGAGCAGCAACTGCCCGTCGAGGCCTCGTCCGGCTCGTGTCGCGGCCTCCAGCATGGCCGGGGTCAGATCCACTCCCAGGACCACTCCCGAGGGCCCTACGGCAGTACGCAGCGGCGCCAGGGCCCGCCCGGTACCGCAGCCCGCGTCCAGCACGCGGGCCCCCTCGCACAGCCGCAACTCGGCCACCGCGGCGGCGTAGGCGGGCCCGTCGTCCGGGAACCTGCTGTCCCAGTCGGACGCGCGGGCGGCGAAGAACTCCTGGACGTGTGTGTGGTCGTCGCTCATGTTCCGCATGATCCCGCACGGACGAGAAGTACCCCACAGCGCACATGTTCGAGCGGGACGCGATCGTTCAGGCGCAATTCCCTGCCATATTTCAATACCTTTCGAAATGCGCCCCCTTTGTGCTCCTGTGCCCCCACTAGCGTCCCGTGGTCATGGGACACCTGGACCACGCCACCTTCGGCTGGCTGACACCCGTACTGTCGTACGTGATGGCCTGCATCGGCGCCGCCCTCGGGCTGCGCTGCACCGTCCGTGCGCTCGGCGCGACCGGCCGCTCGCGCCGCAACTGGCTCGTCACCGCGGCCTCCGCGATCGGCACCGGCATCTGGACCATGCACTTCGTGGCCATGCTCGGCTTCAGTGTCCGCGGCACCGACATCCGCTACGACGTGCCGTTGACCATCCTCAGCCTCCTCGTCGCCATGGCCGTCGTCTCCACCGGAGTCTTCGCCGTCGGCTACGGCCACGACCGTGCCCGCGCGCTCTTCGTCGGTGGACTCACCACCGGGCTGGGTGTGGCGAGCATGCACTACCTCGGCATGGCCGCGGTCCGGCTGCACGGTGATGTGAAGTACGACCCGGCGCTCGTCGCTCTCTCCGTGGTGATCGCCGTCGTCGCGGCCACCGCCGCCCTGTGGGCGGCTCTCAACATCAAGTCGCCGATAGCGGTGACGGTCGCCTCGCTGGTCATGGGAGCGGCCGTCAGCAGCATGCACTACACCGGGATGTTCGCGGTGCACGTGGACGTCACGCCATCCGGCGAGACACTGCCCGGGGCCACGGCGATGCAGTTCATCTTCCCCCTCGCCGTCGGCCTCGGGTCCTACCTCTTCCTGACCTCGGCGTTCGTCGCGTTGTCGCCGACGGCCGGGGAACGCGAGGCATCCGCGGCCGCCCAGCGGCCGGTCGACAGTGTCGCGGCCCGCTAGGGGCACGCCCCGGGGCGGCGACGCCCGCGAGCACACCCCGAACCACTACGAGCGAGGAGGCCATGCGCACACCCCGTAGGACCCCGATACCCGGCGCCGGGACGGCGCCCCCGCCGCGCGGACGTCGCGCGCACGCCGGTCCGCCGGCCGACGAAGACTCCGAGGAATCCTTCGGAGCCCTGCCCGACGAGGTGCCCACGCGCGCGGGACGCTGGCGAGTGCGGCCGGGAAGCGTCCGCGCCAAGATCGTCTGCCTCCTGATGGTGCCGGTGGTCTCCCTGCTCGCGCTGTGGGCGTACGCCACCGTCACCACAGCCCAGGACGTCGCCCGGCTGCGGCAGTTGCAGCGCGTCGACTCCCAGGTGCGCGCGCCGGTCGCCGCCGCCGTCGCCGCGCTCCAGGCCGAACGCACGGCCGCCGTACGCCACGCCACCGATCCGGCGGCCGTTCCGGCCGTCGACCTCAGGACGCTCGGCGCGCGCACCGACAGGTCCGTGGCGAAGCTGCGCCTCGGCGACAGCAACACCGTCGCCGACGGTGAGGAACTGCCCGCCGGAGTCGCGGAGCGCCTGGAGACCTTCGTCGCCGGCGTCGAACAACTGCGCACCCTGCGGGCCTCGGTGCTCGACCGCCGTACCGGATGGGCCGAGACGTACGCGCAGTACACCAGGAGCATTTCGGCGGCCTTCGCCGTGGGCGGCGCGCTCACCGGCATCCAGGACGCCGAACTCGGCTCCGACGCGCGCGTACTGCTCGAGTTCTCCCGCGCGGGAGAGGCGTTGGCCCAGGAGGACACCCTGCTCGCCGCGGCGCGGCTCGCCGGGCGCCTCGACGGACCGCGGCTGCGGCTGTTCACCGGGGCCGTCGACACCCGACGCACCCTCCTCGAAGCCACCGCCTCGGACCTGCGCGGCCCGGAACGCGCCACCTGGCAGAACATCGCGGCCGGCACCGCGTACGCCACTGTGGCCGCCGTCGAGGACAAGGTTCTCGCCAGCCGCCCGGGCGTCAAGGCGATCGCAGCCGCGCCCGAAGCCGGCTGGGCGAAGGCGCACGCACGCGTGCAGGGCGGCATGCGGGCCATCGAGACGGACGCGGGCCACGACGTCGCGGACCGGGCCGACCCCTTCACCCGGGGCCTGCTCACGCCGGCCGGCGCCGCGGTGCTGTTCGGCCTGGCCTCCGTCGTCGCATCCCTGGTGATCTCCGTACGCATCGGACGCGGTCTCGTCGTCGAACTGGTGAGTCTGCGCAACACCGCTCTGGAGATCGCCCGCCACAAACTTCCGCAGGCCATGCTGAAGCTGCGTGCGGGAGAGGAGATCGACATCCGGGCCGAGGCACCGCCCGGGCCACCCGCCGAGGACGAGACCGAACAGGTCGCGGAGGCCCTCGGTACCGTGCACCGCGCGGCCCTGCGCGCCGCAGTGGAACGTGCGGAACTGGCCAGCGGAATCTCCGGGGTCTTCGTCAACCTCGCGCGACGCAGCCAGGTCCTCGTCCACCGCCAACTGAGCCTCCTCGACAGCATGGAGCGCAGGTCCGACGACCCGAACGAACTCAGCGACCTGTTCCGGCTCGACCACCTCACCACCCGTATGCGGCGCCACGCGGAGAGCCTGATCATCCTCTCCGGAGCGGCACCCGGCCGGGCCTGGCGGCTGCCGGTCTCCCTGACGAACGTGGTCCGCGCCGCGGTCTCCGAAGTCGAGGACTACGCGCGCGTGGAGGTACGTCAATTCCCCGAGGCGTCCGTCACCGGCGCAGCCGTCGCCGACCTCACACACCTCCTGGCCGAGATCGTCGAGAACGCCGCCCAGTTCTCACCCCCGCACACCAGGGTGCGCATCACCGGCGAACCCGTCGGCAACGGCTACGCGGTGGAGGTCGAGGACCGGGGCCTCGGGATGGGCAAGGAGACCCTCACCGAGGCGAACCGTCGCATCGAACAGTCCGAAACGCTCGACCTGTTCGACAGCGACCGGCTCGGCCTCTTCGTGGTCAGCAGACTCGCCGCGCGCCACGGCATCAAGGTGCACCTGCGGACCTCGCCCTACGGCGGAACCACCGCGGTCGTGCTGCTGCCCACGGCTCTGCTGCACGGTGGCGGGACGGAACGCTCCCCCCGCGCGGCAGTGGACCGGGAGCCGGCTGCCGAACGCGAGTACGCGCGCGTGCCCGCTGCCGCCGTCCCGCACCAGGAACCTGTCCAGGCCTCGGCGGACCGCCCCGCGCTGGTGGCTCACACACAGACCCCCGCGGAGACCGTCCCCGAAACCCCACCGCGAGGAGTCACCGCTTTGCGGCTGCACCGCCCGCCCGAGGAACCCGGCGACGCGGAGGATTCCGACGACCTCCCACGGCGCGTGCGGCAGGCCCACCTCGCCCCCCAACTGCGCGAACAGCGCCCCGAGGAGCCGACCCGGCCGCAGGGTTCGCGGAGCGAGGAGAAGCGCACCCCCGAGGCCGTACGCGACCGCATGGTGGCCTACCGCGACGGCTGGGTGCGCGGTGGCGGCAGGTCACCCGGCAGCGGGGTCACCCGAGGGCCCGAAACCGGCAGAGACAGCAGTGAAGGAGACCCCGCATGATCAAGGACCCGAGCACGAGGGCGGATCGGCGGTCCGGCGAACTCGACTGGCTGCTGGACGACCTCGTACTGCGCGTCAGCGATGTACGGCACGCGGTGGTGCTGTCCAACGACGGTCTCGCGGTGGGCGCCTCCACCGATCTCCGACGTGAGGACGCGGAGCACCTCGCCGCGGTCGCCTCCGGCTTCCACAGCCTGGCCAAGGGCACAGGCCGGCACTTCGGCGCCGGCGGCGTGCGTCAGACCATGGTGGAGATGGATGACGGCTTCCTGTTCGTCGCCGCCGCGGGTGACGGCTCCTGCCTCGCGGTGCTCACCGCCGCGACCGCCGACATAGGCCTTGTGGCATACGAGATGGCGCGGCTGGTGAAACGAGTGGGCGAGCACCTCCACACGGCCCCGCGGGCAGCGGGCCGCCCGCCCGCCGCCGGATGAGGCGAGAGGGCGGTCCGCACAGATGACCGAGGACACGACAGGCACCATGCAGGAGCCGGGCAGCCAGTGGTACGACAACGAGGCCGGGCCCCTGGTCCGCCCCTATGCCATGACGGGCGGACGCACGAGATCCGGCCCCACGGGGGTGCGCTTCGACCTGATCGCGCTCGTCACGCTCGACCCGGGTGCGCCCGGTATGGACGACGACACCGCGCTCGGTCCCGAGCACCGGACGCTCATCGACCTGTGCCGTACGGAGACGCAGTCCGTCGCCGAACTCGCCGCGGATGCCGATCTCCCCGTGGGAGTGGTGAGGGTTTTGCTCGGCGACCTGCTGGAGTTGGGCTGCGTCACCGTCAGTCGTCCGGTGCCGCCCGCACAACTGCCCGACGAACGCATTCTGCGCGAGGTGATCGAAGGACTGAGGGCGCTGTAGATGATTGACGCGGAACCAGCCGGACCCCGCCGAGTTGTGCATCCTTCCGGACACCGAACGGGTGCGAGCCGGTCACATCGGTCTATTAGCGGTCCAAACCCCCGGAAGGGGCCGGGAGTTGTCATGATGCTGACCTCGCACACACGCAGCGACGCCGCGCGCGGACCCACCGCGAGGACGCGGCACGCACCTATCGACGTCGACCGTTGCCGGCCCTCCCGAGAGAAGTGATCGATGGTCTCCGAGCACTCCGACGCCACGGACGACGAGACGTCGCCCCTGGCGTTGAAGATACTGGTCGCCGGCGGGTTCGGCGTGGGCAAGACCACCATGGTGGGCGCGGTCAGCGAGATCAGACCGCTGCGCACCGAGGAACTGCTGAGCGAGGCAGGTCAGTTGGTGGACGACACGGACGGCGTGGACCAGAAGGTCACCACGACCGTAGCCATGGACTTCGGCCGCATCACCATCCGCTCAGGCCTTTCCCTGTATCTGTTCGGCACGCCGGGCCAGGACCGTTTCTGGTTTCTGTGGGACGAACTCTCGCAGGGCGCCCTGGGTGCGGTCGTCCTCGCCGACACCCGCAGACTGGAGGACTGCTTCCCCGCTGTGGACTACTTCGAGCACCGGCACATCCCGTTCGTGGTGGCCGTCAACTGCTTCGCGGGCTCCCGCGCATACGGCGCCCAGGACGTGTCGCGTGCCCTGGACCTCGACCAGGGCACGCCCGTGGTGCTCTGCGACGCCCGCAACCGGGACTCGGGCAAGGAAGTGCTGATCCGGCTGGTCGAGTACGCCGGCCGGATGCACACCGCCCGGCTGCTCGACTCTGTGAGCTGACGCGAGGGAGGACGCGGCTGAGCCGCGTCCTCCCTCAGTGGGCGACGGCGGTCTGCGCCAGCACCTTCTCGATGTGCACGCGGACGAGCAGTTCCCCCGGAACGCCGTTGCGGGCGCCGAACTCCTCGGCCCGTTCCTCGCCCATGTAGCGCGCGGCTATGCGCCCGGCCCAGTGCCGGACGTCGTCGAGTTCTTCCGACAGTGTCGCCCGGCCCTGAATCACCACGTAGGCGAACGGCGGCCGGTCGTCGTCCACACAGAGGGCGACCCGGCCGTCACGGGCCAGGTTGCGTCCCTTCACCGTGTCCTTCCCGGTGTTGAAGACAAGGTCGTCACCGTCGAGCAGGAACCAGATCGGGGCCACATGAGGGCTCCCGTCGGCTCGGACGGTCGAAAGCTTTCCGGTACGGGTGCCGTGCGAGAGGAAGGCACGCCATTCCTCGTCAGTCATCTTCTCTGCCATGCACCCATCCTCCTTGCTCGGAGGGCGGCCGTGGGGAAGTGTGGCTGACCGGATCCTTCGGCTTGGAGGACCTGCCGCACGGGGAGATCTGAAACATGGCGCAGAACCAAGGACTTGGCTGGCTGCTGGACGATCTGACCGAGCGTGTCGAACACATACGGCATGCGATGGTCCTGTCGAACGACGGGCTGGTGACAGGCGCCAGCACAGGACTTCGACGCGAGGACGCCGAGCACCTCGCCGCCGTGTCCTCGGGCCTGCACAGCTTGGCGAAAGGCTCGGGACGCCACTTCGGTGCGGGCAAGGTGCGTCAGACGATGATCGAGTTCGACGATGCGGTGCTGTTCGTCACGGCGGCCGGTACCGGCAGCTGTCTGTGCGTACTCAGCGCCGCCGAGGCCGACATCGGCCAGATCGCGTACGAGATGACACTGCTCGTCAACCGGGTCGGCGAACACCTCGACGTGGATGCCAGGCAACCGGAGCAGAATTCGGCATCAGATATCTGACCTGCGGATACTGCCTCGCGGACAGAGTTATCCACAGGCTCGCAGGTCCGGGCGCGGAACCGGCTACGGTTTTTCCCGAGGCCGGCGCACACGGCGCGGGCCAACCACTCCACGGGGGAGACCGACCATGTCCGGCGTCAGCATCGCGAAACCCACCCAGACGGCCACCGCACCGGCCACCGGCACGCTCCACCCCTCCGGCACGCCCTTCGCATCGAGCCGTGCCGCACGCGAACTGGGGCTGAAACGGCGCGAGTTCGACCTCGCGGTCCAACTCGGGTGTGTCCGGACCGTTCCCGACGAAGGGGGCGGCGGCCGCCGCGTCGGTCGTGACGAGGTCGACCGGCTGCGCAAGGACGCACACTTTCCCGAGACGCTGCGTGAACGCGTCCGGACGGTGGGCACGGCCGACGGCGCGAAGCTCATGGACGTGACGCCCACCCGGTTCACCCGCCTGGCGCGCCAGGGCCTGGTGACGCCGGTGACCTTCTATGTCAACCGCTACAGGGCCGTGGTCTGGCTGTATCTCGCCGACGAACTACGGCAGTTCGCCGCAGGCAAGGACACTGCCCCGCTGCTGACCGGCCGCACCACCCGGAGCCTGCGGGACCAACTCGAAGCAGGCCTTGACCTGCGGCCTCGCAACTGGCGGGGACGACAACTGGGATTCCTGCTCCGACCGGCCGACGAACCGTGGGCACGGGCCGCAGTGGTGGCGTCCTTCCTCGACCCCGCCCATATCGCGGAAATCGTCAACGACCCGTACGAACGCGCTTACTTGAACCGACTCCGGCCGGAGTTGCCGGCCCATGGGGTGCCGGGTTCGCCCGCAGCCCGTCTCGCGGAACGGATCATGACGGCGGACGACCCGGACGAGATCGGCTGGCTCCGCGCAGACCTGACCGGAACCCTGGCCGAGGCCCGCGACCACCGTCCCGCACCGCGCCCGAGGTCGGAACAGGCCCCACCCTCCTGCGGAGAGCTCGAACAGGAGGCTGCCCGGTTCCTGCCCCCGCAGCAGGACAGCCACCCCGAGGCACCTGAGCGAACCCGCGGTCTGTTGAGCCGCCTGCGCGGCAGAAACCCACGCCCCGCACGGGACCGGAAGCGCGCCGCCGCACGAGTCTGACCGGACGAGGCTCCTCAGCCCAGCTTCCGGAACAGCCCCTCCTGGACGACGGAGACGAGCAGTCTGCCCTCGACGTCGTAGATCCGGCCGCGGGCCAGCCCGCGCCCGCCGGTGGCGATGGGGGACTCCTGGTCGTACAGGAACCACTCGTCCGCGCGAAACGGCCGGTGGAACCACATGGCGTGGTCCAGCGAGGCCATGTCGAAGGTCCGCGGGCCGAACAGGGGCTCCACCGGAAGGCGGACGGCGTCGAGCAGCGTCATGTCGCTGGCGTACGTCAGTGCGCACGTGTGGACGAGCGGGTCGTCCCCCAGCCGGCCGACCGTGCGCATCCACACCGCGCTGCGCGGTTCCAACTGCTGGACCTCCTCGGCGGTCCAGAGCAATCGGTCCACATAACGGATGTCGAAGGGCTGACGGCGCGCCATTCGCTCGAACTGCTCGGGCAGCGTGCCGAGATGCTCCTTGATCTCCTGGGTGACGTTCGGCAGGGACTCCGGGTCGGGGACCTTCCGGGCCGGCGGCAGCTGGTGTTCGAAGCTGCCTTCCTCGGGCTTGTGAAAGGAGGCGGTGAGATTGAAGATCGTGCGGCCCTGCTGCACTGCCGTGACCCGCCGGGTCGTGAACGACCGGCCGTCACGGACCCGTTCGACCTGGTACACGATCGGCACGCCCGGGCGGCCCGGGCGCAGGAAGTACGCGTGCAGCGAATGCACCGGACGCTCGCCGTCCGTGGTGCGCCCGGCGGCGACCAGTGCCTGGCCCGCCACCTGGCCGCCGAAGACCCGCTGGAGGGATTCGTCGGGGCTGCGGCCACGGAAGATGTTGACCTCGATCTGCTCCAGGTCCAGCAGGTCGACAAGTCTCTCGGCTGCGTTCGTCATGGGTGCGATTCTCCTGTGCTCACAACTGGCCGACGTCGGTGACCTTGATGACTGCGCGGCCCTCCGCGTCGGAGGCCACGAGGTCGACCTCCGCGCTGATGCCCCAGTCGTGGTCACCGTTCGGGTCGGCGAAGGCCTGCCGGACGCGCCACAGCCTGTTCTGCGGCTCCTCCTCGATCATCAGCAGCCGGGGGCCGCGGGCGTCGGGGCCGGTGCCGAGGTCCTCGTACTCGTCCCAGTACTTGTCCATCGCCTCGCCCCACGCGTCGGCGTCCCAGCCGGCTTCCGCGTCCAGCTCGGCCAGGGCGTCCACCTGGTCGAGGGCGGCCAGCTCGACACGGCGGAACATGGCGTTACGGACGAGGACACGGAAGGCCCGCGCGTTGGCCGTGACCGGCTTGACCTGGTCCGCCTTCTCCTGGGCCTCCTCGGCGGTCATCACCTCCGGGTTGGCGAGCTGCTCCCACTCGTCCAGAAGGCTGGAGTCGACCTGGCGCACCATCTCGCCCAGCCAGGCGATCAGATCCTGCAGATCCTCGGACTTGAGGTCGTCGGGGACGGTGTGGTCGAGAGCCTTGAAGGCGCCGGCGAGATAGCGCAGCACGATGCCCTCGGTGCGGGCCAGATCGTAGTGGGACACCAACTCGGTGAAGGTCATGGCGCGTTCGTACATGTCACGGATGACGGACTTGGGGGAGAGAGGATGATCGCCGACCCACGGGTGGCTCTTGCGGTAGGTGTCGTAGGCGTGGAAGAGCAACTCTTCCAAGGGCTTCGGGTACGAGACGTCCTGGAGGCGCTCCATACGCTCCTCGTACTCGACACCGTCCGCCTTCATCGCCCCGATGGCCTCGCCGCGCGCCTTGTTCTGCTGGGCCGCGAGAATCTGGCGCGGATCGTCCAGCGTGGACTCGACCACCGACACCATGTCCAGCGCGTACGACGGCGACTCCGGGTCCAGGAGGTCGAACGAGGCCAGCGCGAAGGTGGACAGCGGCTGGTTCAGCGCGAAGTCCTGCTGGAGATCCACGGTCAGGCGCACGATGCGTCCGGTCGCGTCCGGCTCGTCCAGCTTCTCGACCACGCCGCCGTCCAGCAGCGAGCGGTAGATGGCGATCGCGCGCCGGATGTGCCGCAGCTGCTGCTTGCGCGGCTCGTGGTTGTCCTCCAGCAGGTGCCGCATCGCGTCGAAGGCGTTGCCGGGGCGGGCGATCACCGACAACAGCATCGTGTGGGTCACCCGGAAACGGGATGTCAGCGGCTCCGGATCGGAGGTGATCAGCTTGTCGAAGGTGCTCTCGGTCCAGCCGACAAACCCCTCGGGCGCCTTCTTGCGGACCACCTTGCGGCGCTTCTTCGGGTCGTCGCCCGCTTTGGCGAGCGACTTCTCGTTCTCGATGACGTGCTCGGGCGCCTGCGCGACGACGAAGCCCGCTGTGTCGAAGCCCGCGCGGCCCGCCCGGCCGGCGATCTGGTGGAACTCACGCGCACGCAGGGTCCGTACGCGATTGCCGTCGTACTTCGTCAGCGCCGTGAACAGCACCGTGCGGATGGGCACGTTGACGCCGACGCCGAGCGTGTCCGTGCCGCAGATGACCTTCAACAGGCCTGCCTGGGCCAGCTTCTCGACCAGGCGGCGGTATTTGGGAAGCATGCCGGCGTGGTGGACGCCGATGCCGTGCCGGACGTAACGGGAGAGGTTCTGGCCGAACTTGGTGGTGAAGCGGAAGCCGCCGATCAGCTCGGCGATCCTGTCCTTCTCCTCGCGCGTGCACATGTTGATGCTCATCAGCGCCTGAGCCCGCTCCACCGCCTGCGCCTGCGTGAAGTGCACGATGTAGACGGGGGCCTGCCGGGTCTCCAACAGCTCCGTCAGCGTCTCGGTCATCGGGGTCAGCTTGTACTCGTACGACAGCGGGACCGGGCGGATCGCCGAGCGGACCACCGAGGTCGGGCGGCCGGTGCGGCGGGTCAGGTCCTTCTCGAACATCGAGACGTCGCCCAGCGTCGCCGACATCAGGATGAACTGCGCCTGGGGCAGCTCCAGGATCGGGATCTGCCAGGCCCAGCCGCGGTCGGCCTCGGCGTAGAAGTGGAACTCGTCCATCACCACCTGGCCGACATCAGCCTGCTTGCCGTCGCGCAGCGCGATGGAGGCCAGCACCTCGGCCGTGCAGCAGATGACGGGAGCATCGGAGTTGACCGAGGCGTCGCCGGTCAGCATCCCCACGTTCTCCGTGCCGAAGATCTTGCACAGCTCGAAGAACTTCTCCGAGACCAGGGCCTTGATCGGCGCGGTGTAGAAGGTGACCTCGTCCCGGGCCAGCGCGGCGAAGTGCGCACCTGCCGCGATCATGCTCTTGCCGGAGCCGGTGGGCGTCGACACGATCACGTTCGCACCCGAGACCGCCTCGATCAGCGCCTCCTCCTGGTGCGGGTAGAGCGTGAGACCGCGCTCCTGGGCCCACGACTCGAAGGCTTCGTAGAGGGCGTCGGGGTCTGCGGTCTGCGGCAGCTGATCGATGAGGGTCACGCCCCCATCTTGCCTGTGATCCCAGGTGAAGGGGGAATCGGATGCCCGTCCGAAGATCACGGCCGCTACGCTGTGTCGCCGACGGAGCGTCAGCGCACCCGGTCAACTGGACAGCGGCGTACGAGGAATAGGGCGGAACACGGCCATGATGGGACCAGCACACTCACTCTCGGGGGCCGCAGCCTGGCTCGGTGTGGGAGCCGCCGCGGCCGCGGCGGGCAAGCCGATGCCCTGGCCGGTGCTCCTGGTCGGTGCCCTGATCTGCGCAGGTGCCGCGCTTGCCCCGGACCTCGACCACAAGGCGGCGACCATTTCGAACGCCTTCGGCCCGATCTCGCGCGGCCTGTGCGAGATCGTCGACAAGCTCTCCTATGCCGTCTACAAGGCGACGAAGAAGCAGGGCGACCCGCGCCGCTCGGGCGGGCACCGGACACTGACGCACACCTGGCTGTGGGCGGTTCTGACCGGTGGGGGTGCCTCCGCGGTGGCGATCGCCGGGGGCCGTTGGGCGGTGCTGGCGATCCTCTTCGTGCACATCGTGCTCGCCATCGAAGGCCTGCTGTGGCGGGCGACGCGTGGCTCCAGTGCCGACGTCCTGGTCTGGCTGCTGGCGGCGACCAGCGCCTGGATCCTGGCCGGCGTCCTGGACAAGCCCGGCAACGGCGCGGACTGGCTGTTCACCGACCCGGGGCAGACGTATCTGTGGCTCGGGCTGCCGATCGTGCTCGGCGCGCTGGTGCACGACATCGGGGACGCGTTGACGGTGTCGGGCTGCCCGGTCCTGTGGCCCATCCCGATCGGCCGCAAGCGCTGGTACCCGATCGGCCCGCCGAAGGCGCTGCGGTTCCGGGCGGGCAGCTGGGTCGAGCTGAAGGTGCTCATGCCCGCGTTCATGCTGCTCGGCGGAGTGGGCTGCGCTGCGGCGCTCAACCTCATCTGAGGCCGGATACTGAGACAGGCGTCTCAGTTCTGGCCCTCCCCGGCGCCGTATCGCCGCTCGAAGGCGGCGACGCGGCCCTCGGTGTCCACCGTCCGGGCCTTGCCGGTGTAGAACGGGTGGCTCTCCGAGGAGATCTCCACGTCCACGACCGGGTACGTCTCGCCGTCGTCCCACTCGATGGTCTGCTCGCTCGTCGCGGTGGACCGGGTCAGGAAGGCGTATCCGGCGGTCCGGTCCCGGAAGACGACCGGCTGGTAGGCGAGCTGCTTGTCCTGCTGCATGCGTGTTCTCCTCGCTCGGTCAGGGGGACGTTCAGCCGGACAGGGCGTCCTCGTCGACGATGTGCATCGCGGCCTCCTCGGCCGAGGCCGCAGCGCCGTCGATACCCACGTCGGTGGCGATCAGCCCGCTCTCCCCGTCCTCGTGCGCGCCCTCGTTGGGGGCCACCAGACGACCGGAGCGGGCGGTGCCCACCTCGTTGTCCAGTGGCTCGCCGTCCGTGCCCGCGCAGTCGCCGATGCCGTCGCCGTCCGGTGCCGCGATGTCCGGCAGTTCCTCGGCGAGGCGCTGGTCCAGGGTCTCTCCCTGCCGGCGCTCCGCCGCCGTCACACCGGTGCGTTCCACCGCCCAGGGACGGTCCGGAGGGGACCAGCCACGGTCGAGGGGGTCACTCACCCCGTCGGTGACCAGGGTGTCCTCGGCGTCCAGGAGGCCCGCGTCGTCCTGTACCTCGGATCCGTCGGGCTGGTAGACGTCGTCTCCCCATCCCTCGTCACTGTCCACGGGTACCTCCAGGTGGGTGGGGACCGGCCCCGGCGCCGCCCGGATGGGCGGGCAGCCGCCTCCAGCGTTCCACCCACCGCCGGGACCGCGCAACGGGACGGAGCCGACCCGGCCCCGCCCCGCTGCCCGATCACCGGTGCGTCACCCGTGCCACGACCGCCACAGGGCCGCGTACGCCCCGTCCGCCGCGACCAGCTCGTCGTGGCTGCCCAGCTCGGTGATCCGGCCGCTCTCCACGACGGCGATGACGTCCGCGTCATGGGCCGTGTGCAGCCGGTGGGCGATGGCGACTACCGTGCGGCCGTCCAGGACCCGGGCCAGGGACCGCTCCAGATGACGGGCCGCGCGCGGGTCGAGGAGCGAGGTCGCCTCGTCCAGGACCAGGGTGTGCGGGTCGGCCAGAACCAGCCGGGCCAGCGCGATCTGCTGGGCCTGCGCCGGGGTGAGCGCGAAGCCGCCCGAGCCGACCTCGGTGTCCAGACCCTCGTCCAGCGCCCGGCCCCAGCCGTCCGCGTCGACCGCGCCCAGCGCCGCCCACAGCTCGGCGTCCCCGGCGTCCGTGCGGGCCAGCAGAAGGTTGTCGCGCAGGGAACCGACGAAGACGTGGTGCTCCTGGTTGACCAGCGCGACGTGCGAGCGGACCTCCTCGGCGGGCATCCTGGACAGCTCGGCGCCGCCCAGGGTGATACGGCCCGTCCGGGGTGCGTAGATCCCGGCGAGCAGTCTGCCCAGCGTGGACTTGCCCGCGCCCGAGGGGCCCACCAGGGCCAGCCGGGTGCCCGGCGCGACCTCCAGGGACACCTTGCGCAGCACGTCCACGCCCTCCCGGTAGCCGAAGTGGACCTGGTCCGCGTGCACGTCCCGCCCGTCCGGGGCCAGCGAGGGGTCACCGGCGTCCGGTTCGATGTCCCGGACCCCGACCAGCCGGGCCAGCGACACCTGGGCGACCTGGAGCTCGTCGTACCAGCGCAGGATGATCCCCACCGGGTCGACGAGCATCTGGGCCAGCAGTGCGCTCGTGGTCAGCTGGCCCACGTCGATCCAGCCCTGGAGCACGAAGACCCCGCCGACCATCAGCACCGAGCACAGCACCGTCACATGGGTGGCGTTGATGACCGGGAAGAGCACACACCGCAGCCACAGCGTGTAGCGCTCCCAGGCCGTCCACTCCCTGACCCGCCGGTCCGACAGTTCGATCCGGCGGTCGCCGAGGCGGTGGGCCTCGATGGTCCGCCCGGCGTCCACGGTCTCCGCGAGCACGGCGGCGACGGCGGCGTATCCGGCGGCTTCCGATCGGTAGCCGGAGGGTGCGCGCCGGAAGTACCAGCGACAGCCGACCACCAGCAGCGGCACCGCGAGGAGCACGGCCGGCGCCAGCGGCGGTGCCGTGACGACGAGACCGCCGAGCAGCAGCGCCGCCCACACCACGCCGATGGCGAGCTGCGGCACCGCCTCGCGCATCGCGTTGGCGAGCCGGTCGATGTCGGTGGTGATGCGGGAGAGCAGGTCACCCGTGCCCGCCCGTTCCAGGACACCCGGCGGCAGCCCGACCGCCCGGACGAGGAAGTCCTCGCGCAGGTCGGCCAGCATCCGCTCGCCGAGCATCGCGCCGCGCAGCCGCACCTGCCGTACGAACACGGCCTGCACGACCAGCGCGACGGCGAACAGGCCGACGGTGAGCTCCAGATGGAGTTCACGGGCGTCGTCCGAGACCCGCTCGACGAGGTCGCCCAGCAGGTACGGGCCGACCATGGAGGCCACCACGGAGACCGTGTTGACGGTGACCAGGAGCAGGAAGGCACGCCGGTGCCTGCGGAACAGTTCGCCCACGTAGGCGCGTACGGTCGCGGGGGCACCGACCGGCAGGGTGCTCGCCGTCGTCGGGGCCGCCGGGTCGTACGCCGGTGGCGCCACGCCGATCATGCCGTCTCTCCGATTTCCTTGAATGCTTCCAGTTCTTCCAGGTCGTCCAGGTCGTCCAGCTCGCGGCCGATGGCTTCCTCGTCCTCGGTCTCCCTGGTCACGACGGCCCGGTACCGAGGTTCCTTGTGCACCAGTTCGCGGTGGACACCGACCGCCGCGACCTCGCCCTCGTGGATCAGCACGACCCGGTCGGCGTGGTCCAGGAGAAGCGGCGAGGAGGTGAACACGACCGTCGTGCGGCCGGTGCGCAACTCCCGTACCCCGTCGGCGATCCGGGCCTCCGTGTGCGAGTCGACGGCCGAGGTCGGTTCGTCGAGCACGAGCACCTCGGGGTCCGTGATCAGTGACCGTGCCAGCGCCAGCCTCTGGCGCTGGCCGCCCGACAACGACCGCCCGCGCTCGGTGATCCGCGCGTCCAGCGGGTCCTCGGCGTCCAACGACCCCTGCACGAGCGCCTCCAGGACGTCGCCGCACTGTGCCGCGGCCAGCGCCTCGGTGGCGCTCACCGCACCCGAGGCGGGCACGTCGAGCAGCTCGCGCAGCGAACCGGAGAGCAGTACCGGGTCCTTGTCCTGGACGAGAACGGCCGTGCGGGTGCTGGAGAGCGGCAGTTCGTCCAGCGGCACACCACCGAGGAGTGCCGATGTGCCCTTCTCGGAAGGATGGCCGCCGAGCCGCTCCGCCAGCAGACCCGCCGTGTCCGGATCGCCGCACACCACGGCGGTCAGACACCCGGCGGGTGCCAGCAGCCCGGTCGCGGGGTCGTACAGATCCCCGGTCGGCACCACGGCCTCGCGCGAGCCCGCCGTGTCCGTGGCGCGCTCCAGTGACAGCACCCGCGCGGCGCGTTTCGCGGAGGGCCGGGAGAAGGAGTACGCCATGGCGATCTCCTCGAAGTGCCGGAGGGGATACGTCAGCAGCATGACCGCGCTGTACACGGTGACCAGTTCGCCGACGGCGATCCGGCCCTGCCGGGCCAGGTGCACGCCGTGCCAGACGACCGCGATCATCAGCAGACCCGGCAGCAGCACCTGGATCGCCGAGATCAGCGCCCACATACGGGCGCTGCGCACGGCCGCGTGGCGGACTTCCTGCGAGGCCCGCCGATAGCGGTCGAGAAAGAGTTCCTCGCCGCCGATGCCACGCAGCACCCGCAGTCCCGCGACGGTGTCCGAGGCCAGTTCGGTCGCGCGGCCCGCCTTCTCACGCTGGAAGTCGGCCCGCCGGGTGGCCCGCGGTAGCAGCGGCAGCACGGCGATGGCGAGGACCGGGATGCCCACGGCGACCACGATGCCGAGTTCCGGCTGGTAGACGTACAGGCCGGCGCAGACCAGTACGACGGTCACCGCCGCGGCGGTGAACCGGGAGAGGGCCTCCACGAACCAGCCGATCTTCTCCACGTCACCCGTGGAGACCGAGACGATCTCGCCGGCCGCGACCCGCCGTGTCAGGGCCGAGCCCAGCTGGGCGGTCCTGCGGGCCAGCAGTTGCTGGACGCGGGCCGCCGCTGTGATCCAGTTGGTGACCGCGGCCCGGTGCAGCATGCTGTCGCCGAGTGCGATGGCCACACCGCACAGCACCATCAGCCCGCCCGCGAGGGCCAGCCGTTCGCCCGAGCGGTCGACGACGGCCTGCACGGCGAACCCGACGCCGAACGGCAGCCCGGAGACGGCCACGAAGTGCACCAGTCCCCAGGCGAGGGCGGTGAGCTGCCCGCCGAGCTGGTTGCGGAAGAGCCACCACAGAAATCTGGGGCCCGAGCGTGCGTCCGGTACACCCGGGTCTCGATACGGAAGGTCTTGGATCTTCATGACGTCCCAGTGACTCGCATCTCGCATGAGGGGGTGGATGTGGGGGTGGGAGGGGCCGGGAAGGCCGACAACGGGCCGTGAAAGGTTCGCGTCACCGCGTGGTCGGAGGCAAACGGTTTTCCGGCGAGAGGCGTGGTTTCGGCCCGATTGGCGGTTGATCGCCTCATTGCCGCGTGGGGCCGACTGCCCGTAGAACACCGGCCATGAGAAGCCGGATCATCATGTCCATGCTTGCCGGAGCGACCCTCCTGGCGAGCACCCTCCTAGGAGCGGACCCCGCTCGGTCGGCCGAGGCGGCGGCCCGGTCCGTCGATGTCCCCGCGGAGTTCGGCACCGACTGGCACGACCCGGTCACCGCCGCGCCCGCGGTCACGCGGCCGGTGGGCTCCAAGTCCTGCGAAGTCGTCGTCGCCGAGGCCCAGTTCAAGGACTTCACGCCCTACCAGGGCACATACGAGCCCCCGAGCGGCTGCGGCACGAGTTGGGGCAAGGTCGTTCTGCGGATGGACGGCAAGGTGAAGGGACGTCAGTACGACCGCCTCGGCTACCTGCACATCGGCGGCGTCGAAGTCCTCCGTACCTCCACTCCGCAGCCCTCACCCGACGGCATCTCCTGGTCCGTCGAGAAGGACGTCACGCGCTACAGCGACACCCTGAGCAAGGCCCGGCCCGTCGAGATGCTCATCGGAAACGTTGTCAACGACACCTACACCGGCATCCTCGACGTCAAGGTCACGCTGACGTTCTACGACGAGCCGGCTGGGACCCCCGCTGCGAAGGACACTCCGGACCGCGTCCTCACCCTCCAGGACGGCACCCTCACCACTCCGCGCAACAGTGAACGCATCGTCGCCGAGGTGTACGCGACCGGCTCCGGCGGAGGCTGCGAGGAGTACTGGTACCTCACCGTCCCCGACGCGGCCCCCTACTCCTGCAAGGCCACGGACGGCCCGTACCGCGAGGTGCAGATCAAGGTAGACGGCCAACTGGCCGGAATCGCCGCCCCGTTCCCGACCGTGTGGACCGGTGGCTGGTCCAACCCCTTTCTCTGGTACGTGATTCCGGGACCGCGCGCCTTCGACATCAAACCGATCGAATACGATCTGACCCCCTTCGCCGGGCTCCTCAACGACGGCCGGCCGCACGACGTGGAGGTCTCCGTCGTCGGCGTGCCGGAAGGGCAGGCGGGCTGGAGCACCCCCGTCAACGTCCTCGTCTGGCAGGACGCCGAGCGCGCTCGGGTCACCGGCAGGCTCACCTCCCGCCATGCGAGTGGCCTCGCCAACTCCTCGACATACACACCTGGTTCGGCCGACGGGCAGAACCGTCTCGACACCGATGGCGGTCACCGTCTGACCGTCACCGGGTATGTCGACACCTCGCACGGCCGGGTTGTCACCACGGTCGGCCGCGCCCTCGCCAACACCTCCGTGCACCGCTGGACCGACGGCGAGAACACCGACGGCCTCACCGCCACCTGGACGGACGCCGAGAACGTCACCGTCGACGGACGCGGGCCGGCCAGGACCGTCCGCACGCAGCGGACGTACACGATGGACGGCACGACCACACTCGGCGCGGGCGACCGGCTGCGGACCGTGCTCACGCTCGGCGACCGGGAGGCGGTCGCCGAGACGTTCGGGGGGCGGCGTACGGCGTGGTCGTGGCTCGACGACGCGTACACGGGCGACGCGACGTATACGGCGAACGTGCCGCGCGACCAGCGTCACGCCGTCGGGAAGACGAGTGAGCGCCACCGGCTGTACGGCTCGGCCGGATGCCACGACCGTTCGCTGGTGACCGTGCAGGGGGTGCTCACGGAGGACCGCGACCGCTGCTGAGAGAGCGGTGCGTGCGGTGGGGACGGCCGATGATTTACACCGCTGAAATACGCAGGTTGCAGTCGGGATCCACGACTCCTCAATAGTGTGCGACGCGGAATCGCTTTTCCGCATCCCAGAAGCTTCTTGGAGGAGTGCTCGTGCCGCAGTCCGTACCGTCCCTGCCGCGACGCGTCGCACGCATACTGCGTACCTCACTGTTCGCGCAGGTTGCCGTCGCGCTTGTGCTCGGCATCGTCGTCGGCAAGCTCTGGCCCGACGTGGCCACGGATCTCAAGCCGCTCGGCGACGGGTTCACCCGGCTGATCAAGACGATCATCTCGCCGCTCGTCTTCTGTGTGGTCGTCGTCGGCATCGCCAAGGCCGGAGATCTCAAGGCGTTCGGCCGGATCGGGCTCAAGGCCCTGATCTGGTTCGAGGTGGCGAGCACGCTCGCCCTGGTCATCGGGCTCCTCGCCGCCAACATCGTCCAGCCCGGCTCGGGCATGAACGTCGACCCGTCCACGCTCGACACCTCGGCGATCGACGCGAAGACGGGTGGCGGCTCGCTGCCCTCGACCACCGAGTTCATCGTCAACGCGATACCCACCAGCTTCATCGGTGCCTTCGCCGAGAACGAACTCCTCCAGGTGCTGATCCTGGCCTGCCTGGTGGGCGCGGCGCTGCTCCACCTCGGCCACACCAAGGTGCCGAAGGTGCTGCCCGCCATCGAGCAGGCCCAGGAGATCATCTTCGCGGTCGTCGGCTTCATCATGCGGCTCGCCCCGATCGCGGTGTTCGGCGCGATGGCCGTCCTGATCGGCCAGTACGGACTCGGCGTGATCGAGACGTACGCCAAGCTGATCATTCTCTGCTATGCGGCTGCCGCGCTCTTCATCGCGCTGCTCGCCGTCGCTCTCAAGATGGTCACCGGGCTCAGCCTCTGGAAGTTCCTCCGCTACATCCGTGAGGAGATGCTCCTCGCGCTCGGCACCGCCTCCACCGAGTCCGTGATGCCGCGCGTGATGCTGAAGCTGCGCAAGGCCGGCGCCCGCGACGACGCGGTGGGTCTGGTGCTGCCCACCGGGTACTCCTTCAACCTCGACGGCGCGTCGCTCTATCTCTCGATCGGCACCCTGTTCATCGCCCAGGCCGTGGGCGTGGACCTCAGCCTCGGTCAGCAGATCACCGTGATCCTGGTGCTCATGCTCACCAGCAAGGGCATGGCCGGCATCCCCGGTTCGGCCTTCCTCGCCCTGTCCGCGACCGCCTCCTCGCTCGGGGCCATCCCGGCCGGGGCCGTCGCACTGCTGCTCGGCGTCGACCGCATCATGGACTCGATGCGCGTCGTCACGAACCTGCTCGGCAACTGCGTCGCCGTCTTCGCGGTCTCCCGCTGGGAGGGGGCTCTGGATCTGGAGCGCGCGAAGAAGGTGCTGGACCGGGAGATCGTGATCTCGGAGGAGGACGACGCGGCGGACGCGGAGGGATCCGCGGAGGTGGTGGTTCCGGCCCAGGTGGCCGAGGCCAAGGAGCCCGCGAGCTGATCTGCGGTACCTCCGACATTCGACCGGGCCGTGGGTCCGCCCCAGTGCTCCAGGGGGCGGACCCACGGCCCGGTCGAATGTGAAGAAACAGTGGCGCTCCGGTCAGCAGCGCCGCTCGGGCGGCGCTCCGCCCCCGTCCATCAGCGTGTCCAGCAGCCCGCCCAGCAGTGTGCGCTGCTCGTCCGTCAGCGGCGCGAGAATCTCCTCCGCCGCCGCCCTGCGCGCTCCGCGCAGCTCGCTCAGCGCCTGGCGTCCGTCGTCCGTGAGCTCGATCCGGATCACCCGGCGGTTGTCGGGATCGGGCACCCGGCGCACCTTGCCGCTCGCCTCCAGCGCGTCCACCAGTGTCGTCACCGCCCGGGGTACGACCTCCAGGCGCTCCGCGAGATCTGCCATCCGCGGCGGAGAACCGTGATGCTGGAGGTGGTGCGAGAGAGTGCGCAGCAGCCGGGACTGGGCCGGGGTGATGCCGACTCCGCGCTGTTCCAGCTGGTGCTTGTGGCTGCGGTGCAGACGGCGGGTCAGGTTCAGCAACTGGTCGGCGAGCGGACCGTCGGCGTCGGGGGAACTCATGGGGGAACAATATCAGGATGCAGTTCATTGTGAGTATAGGTAACAATGAGCTATGCTCCGCCAGTCGTCCTCACCAAGTCTCCCGAAGGAGCCCATGAAACCCGACCGTCAACCCGCCTGGACCCCGTCCGCCGACTCGGCGGACCAGCCGCGCCAGGTCCGTCGCATCCTGAAGCTCTTCCGTCCCTACCGCGGCCGGCTCGCCGTGGTGGGCCTGCTGGTGGCCGCAGCGTCCCTCGTGTCCGTCGCCACCCCCTTTCTCCTGAAGGAGATCCTCGACGTCGCGATCCCCGAGGGCCGCACCGGACTGCTCAGCCTGCTCGCCCTCGGGATGATCGTCAGCGCCGTCCTCGGCGGCGTCCTCGGTGTGCTGCAGACGCTGATCTCCACGACCGTCGGCCAGCGCGTCATGCACGACCTGCGCACCGCCGTCTACGGCCGTCTGCAGAACATGTCGCTCGCCTTCTTCACCCGCACCCGCACGGGCGAGGTCCAGTCGCGCATCGCCAACGACATCGGCGGTATGCAGGCCACTGTCACCTCCACCGCGACCTCCCTGGTCTCCAACTTCACCAGCGTCGTCGCCACGATCGTCGCGATGGTCGCCCTCGACTGGCGCCTGACCGCCGTGTCGCTGCTCCTGCTGCCGGTGTTCGTCTGGATCAGCCGCCGCGTGGGCAACGAACGCAAGCGGATCACCACCCAGCGCCAGAAGCAGATGGCCGCGATGGCCGCCACGGTCACCGAGTCGCTGTCGGTCAGCGGCATCCTGCTCGGCCGGACGATGGGCCGCGCCGACTCGCTCACCCGGTCCTTCGCCGCGGAGTCCGAGGGGCTGGTCGACCTCGAAGTGCGCTCCAGCATGGCCGGTCGCTGGCGGATGGCCGTCATCGGCATCGTCATGTCCGCCATGCCCGCCGTCATCTACTGGGCCGCGGGCCTCGCCCTCCAGTTCGGCGGCCCGACCGTCTCGATCGGCACGCTCGTCGCCTTCGTCTCGCTCCAGCAGGGCCTGTTCCGGCCGGCCGTCAGCCTGCTGAGCACCGGCGTCCAGATCCAGGCCTCGCTCGCGCTCTTCCAGCGCATCTTCGAGTATCTCGACCTGCCCATCGACATCACCGAGCCCGAGAACCCGGTCCACCTCGACACGGTCAAGGGTGAAGTCCGGCTGGAGGGCGTCGAGTTCCGCTACGACGACAAGAGCCGCCCGATCCTCGACGGGGTCGACATCGCCGTCCCGGCGGGCGGCAGCCTGGCGATCGTCGGCCCCACCGGCGCCGGCAAGTCCACGCTGGGCCACCTCGTGCCCCGTCTGTACGACGTGACGGGCGGCCGGGTCACCATCGACGGCGTGGACGTCCGCGACCTCGACTTCGACACGCTCGCCCGCGCGGTAGGCGTCGTCTCCCAGGAGACGTACCTCTTCCACGCCACGGTCGCCGACAACCTGCGCTTCGCCAAGCCGGACGCCACCGACGAGGAACTGCACGCGGCGGCGCGGGCGGCGCAGATCCACGACCACATCTCGTCCCTGCCCGACGGGTACGACACGGTCGTCGGTGAGCGCGGTCACCGCTTCTCCGGCGGTGAGAAACAGCGCCTCGCCATCGCCCGTACGATCCTGCGCGACCCGCCCGTCCTCATCCTGGACGAGGCGACCAGCGCCCTGGACACCCGTACCGAAGCGGCCGTCCAGGAAGCCATCGACGCCCTGTCGGCCAACCGCACCACGCTCACCATCGCGCACCGGCTGTCCACCGTTCGGGGCGCCGACCAGATCGTGGTCCTGGACTCCGGGCGCGCGGTCGAACGGGGTACGCACGAGGAACTGCTGCGGCAGGACGGGCGGTACGCGGCGCTGGTGCGCCGTGATGCCCAACTGGAGCCGACCGGGTGACATGTGTGGTCGGACAAGATGAATATATGCCGGGTTTGTGACGTTCTGCGGGTTACCGTGCCCGCATGCAGATGAACACTCCGTCACGGAGCACGATTCGCCTGACGCGCCGTGGCCGGGCCGTCCTCATCGCGACCGGTGCCGTTGTCGCGGCCACCGCCGTGGCGGTGCCGCTGCTGAGCGTCGACAGCGAAGGGGACCCCCGGCCGACCTCCCTCCTGATCCCGGAGGGCTGGCGCTCCATGCAGGTGTACGAGGCTGTCGACAAGGCCCTCGCCCTGCCGGCCGGGAGCACGAAGAAGTCGCTCGCCAAGGCCCGGCTGAAACTCCCCACCGATGCCGAGGGCAACCCCGAGGGCTATCTCTTCCCGGCGACCTATCCGCTGAAGGAGAAGGCCACACCGGAATCCCTGCTGTCGTTCATGGTCGACACCGCCAACCGGAAGTTCGGCGGTCCGCCGGTCACCGCCGGGGCGCAGCGCAACGCCATGAACGTCTACCAGGCCGTCACCATCGCGAGCATCGTCCAGGCCGAGGCCGCCGGCAAGCAGGACATGGGAAAGGTGGCCCGGGTCGTCTTCAACCGGCTCGAACGCGGGATGCCGCTGCAGATGGACTCGACCATCAACTACGCGCTGAACAGGTCCACGCTCAGGACGACGGCGAACGACACCCGCCTGAACAGCCCGTACAACTCCTATCAGCGCATGGGCCTGCCGCCCACGCCGATCGCCAACCCCGGCGAGGAGGCGATGCGCGCCGCCATCAACCCGACGCCGGGCGACTGGCTGTACTTCGTCACCGTCAAGCCGGGGGACACCCGCTTCACGGCCGACTACGCCGAACACCAGCGCAACGTCGCCGAGTTCAACCAGAACCAGAAAGAGCAGAAGGACCGGAAGAGTCCGGGCCAGGGGCAGCGGAGCGGGCAGCCCGCCAAGTGAACTGACGGGCCATGCGGCCCTACGGGACGTCAGACAGTGGCCGGCTCCTGGTCGAGCAGCCGCCTGATGTCCCGTACGGCCGTCCGCCCTGCGCGGTTGGCGCCGATCGTGCTCGCCGACGGGCCGTAGCCGACCAGATGGACGCGCGGATCGGTGACCACGCGCGTCCCCTCGACGCGGATCCCGCCGCCGGGTTCGCGCAGTCTGAGCGGTGCCAGATGGTCGATCGCGGCCCGGAATCCGGTCGCCCAGAGGATCACGTCGGCGTCGACGCGCTGTCCGTCGGCCCACTCGACGCCCTCCGGGGTGATCCGGTCGAACATGGGGCGCCGGTCGAGGACGCCGTCGGCGAGTGCCTGCCGGATCGCGTCGTTGAGGGGCAGGCCGGTGACCGACACGACACTCTTCGGCGGCAGCCCCTGGCGGACCCGTTCCTCGACGAGGGCGACGGCCTCGCGCCCGAACTCCTCGGTGAAGGGCCCCTCGCGGAAGACCGGCGGACGCCGGGTCACCCACGTGGTCTCGGCCGCGTACGGAGCGATCTCCATCAGGTGCTGGGTGCCGGACGCCCCTCCGCCCACGACGACCACCCGCTGCCCGGCGAACTCCTCGGGCCCCGGGTACTGCGCGGTGTGCAACTGCCGTCCCCGGAAGGTCTCCTGGCCCGGATAGCGCGGCCAGAACGGCCGGTCCCAGGTGCCGGTGGCGTTGATCAGCGCCCGCGCCGACCAGTCACCGTCCGAGGTCTCGACGAGCAGCCGCCCGTCTCCGTCGCCCTCGCGCACGGCCCGTACCTCCACCGGCCTCCGTACCTTCAGATCGAAGGCGCGCTCGTACGTGTCGAAGTACTCGCCGATGACCTCGGCGGACGGCCGCGTCGGATCGGCGTTCGTCAGCTCCATGCCGGGCAGCGCGTGCATCCCGTGCACCTTGCCGTAGGTGAGCGACGGCCAGCGGAACTGCCAGGCGCCACCGGGATGCGGGGCGTGATCGAGCACGACGAAGTCACGCTCCGTCGCGAAGCCGGTGCGCTGCAGGTGATAGGCGCTGGACAGACCTGCCTGGCCGGCGCCGATGACGACGACATCGACTTCTCGTACGCCCTCGCGCATCCCGGTATCGTTCACGCTTCTACTAACCGGGAGAGGGGCGAGGATCTTCCCGCGACGCAGCCGAAGCGTTCAGCGCCCGCTCGCCACCAGCGGCGGCGAACCCCCGGCCGCCCTCGGCGTACGCTCCAGCAGCCCGCGCGCCGCCAGCTCGGGAATCACACCCTCGCCGAACCAGTACGCCTCCTCCAGATACGGATGGCCGGAGAGCACGAAATGCTCCACCCCCAGCGCGTGGTACTCCTCGATCCGCTCCGCGACCTCGGCATGGCTGCCCACGAGCGCCGTGCCCGCGCCGCCCCGGACGAGACCGACGCCCGCCCACAGGTTCGGACAGATCTCCAGCTTGTCGCGAGAGCCGCCGTGCAGGGCGACCACGCGCTGGATGCTCATCGAGCGTTCACGACTCCTTGCTGGGTCGCGGGGCGGTGGTGGACGGGGGCAGGTCGTCGTTGAAGCGCCGGTCCACGTACTTCGCGAAGTCGACCTTGTTCGGGATGAGCTTGAGGCTGGTGAACGTGTCCGCGATCTGCTGCTCGGAGGCGACGAGCGCGTCGTCGATCGCCACCGGGATACGGGTCGCGTTGGACCGGTTCACCGACGCGAGCGCAACGTCGTACGGCAGCCCGGTGTCCTTCGCCCACACCTTGGCCCAGGCGTCGGGGTGCGCGTACACCCAGTCCTGGGCGCGCCGCAGCCGCTCCACGAAGTCCTTGACGGCGGCCGCCTTCTTGGCGTCCCTGAGCGCGGCGGGCGCGGCCACCTGGAAGTTGAGCCCGTTGACCACACCCTCGCCGTCGGCCAGGACGCGCCCCTGGCCGCCCTTGAGCACCTGTGAGGTGTACGGGTCCCACACCGCCCACGCGTCGACGCTGCCGCTGGTGTACGCGGCCAGGGCGTCGGCGGGCTGGAGGTACTTGACCTTGATGTCGTCGAGGGTGAGCCCGGCCTGCTTGAGGGAGGCGATCAGCTGGTAGTGCGCGGACGAACCCTGCGCCACGGCAACGGACTTGCCCTTGAGGTCGGAGGCCTTCTTGAGCCTGGAGTCCTTGGGCACCAGGATGGCCTCACCCTGGGATCCGCCGCGCAGGGCGCCCACCACAGTGATCTTGGAACCGGCGCCGGCCGCGAAGACCGGCGGGGTGTTGCCCACGCTGCCGATGTCGACGGCCTTGGCGTTGACGGCTTCGAGAAGCGGCGGGCCGGAGGTGAAGGTGGACCACTTGATCTTGTAGTCCAGGTTCTTGAGCTCCCCTGCGGCCCGCAGCACGGCCTCCGAACCGCCCTTCTGGTCACCGACGTTGAGCGTGAGGGACCCCTTGCCGTCGGTACCGCTGCCGGAGCCGATGGAGGAGCTGGCGGCCGAGTTCCCGCCGCAGGCCGAGGCGAGGAGGGCGAGGGGGAGGAGCAGAGCGGCGGGGACGAGGTGTCGTCGCATGGTCGTTCGTTCCGATCGTTTCTGTGCGGCGGGGAGGGCGAATCAGGGGAGGAGGAAGGGGAGTTGCGAGGGCTCGGGCTCAGGCCGCCTCGGCGGCGGTGTCGACGCCCAGGCGTTCCAGGAGCCGGCCGCGCAGTTCGGCGAAGCGTGGGTCGGTGATGTCGCGGGGGCGGTCGAGGTCGACCGTCGTCTCGTACGCGATGACTCCCTCGTCCATCACCAGGACGCGGTCGGCGAGCAGAACCGCCTCCTCGACGTCGTGCGTCACCAACAGGACCGCGCAGCCCCGGCGTTGCCAGAGTTCGCCGACCAGGCGCTGCGCCTTGATACGGGTGAGCGCGTCCAGCGCGCCGAACGGCTCGTCGAGCAGCAGGAGATCGGGCTCGCGCACCAACGCCCGGGCCAGCGAGGCACGTTGGGCCTCGCCGCCGGAAAGCGTCTTGGGCCAGGCGTCGGAACGGTGACTGAGGCCGACCTCGGTGAGCGCCTGCTCGGCGACCTCACGTCCGGGCTTGCCGGGCAGCCCCAGCAGGACGTTGCGCCACACCTTCTTCCACGGCATCAGCCGGGGAGCCTGAAAGGCGACGGCCTTGCGGCGCGGTACGAGGACGGTGCCGGCGATGTCGCGGTCGAGCCCGGCGAGGATGCGCAGCAGCGTCGACTTGCCGCAGCCGCTGCGGCCGAGCAGGGCCACGAACTCGCCGGGCCGGACGTCCAGATGGAGGTTGTCGATGACGGCGCGGCCGTCGAAGGACCGGGTCAGCCCCTCGACCCGTACGGCCGGTGAGGTCACCGTCCGGTGAAGGTGGGTCGCCATTGCAGCAGCAGCCTTTCGAGGGAGCGGACGACGAAGTCGGCCAGCAGGCCGAGGAACGCGTAGACGATGAGGCAGACCACGATCACGTCGGTCCGCAGGAAGTCCCGTGCCTGCACCATGAGGAAGCCGATACCGGCGTCCGCGTTGATCTGCTCGGCGAAGACGAGCGCGAGCCAGGCGATGCCGAGCGAGTAGCGCAGCCCGGTCATCGCCCCGGGCAGCGCGCCCGGCAGCACGACATGCCGGACCAGACCCCACCGGGACAGCCCCAGCGACTCCCCGGCCTCGATCAACTGGGCGTCCACACCCCGGATTCCGGCGTAGACGTTGAGGTAGAGCGGGAAGGTCACACCGAGGGTGATGATCGCTACCTTCGGTGCCTCACCGATGCCGAACCAGATGATGAACAGCGGGATCAGACCGACGAACGGTACGGTCCGCAGCATCTGGACGGGCGCGTCGACGAGGTCCTCGCCGACCCGGAACAGGCCCGAGACGAGGGCGAGTCCGGTGCCGATGACAGTGCCGAGGAGCAGTCCGAGGGCGACCCGTTGGAGCGAGGTGGCCATCGCGTTGCCCAGTGAACCATCGGCGATCAGATCACTGCCGACCTCGGCGATCCGGCCGGGTGAGGCGAGGATGTCGGAGGTCAACACGCCCGTACTGCTGAGGAGTTGCCAGAGCGCGAGGAGCAGCAGTGGGCCCGAGGTGCGGCGCAGCCAGCGGGGGACACGGGTGCGGCGCGTGGAGCTGGGGACGATGGGTTCGAGGTCGGGAAGGGTGCGTTCGGCGTCACCGGCGGCGGCCTCGGACGTACCAGAACTGGATTTGACCGATATATCGGGCTCGGAGGAGCCCGGTGGGGCATGGCTGATGCTCATGAGTGCTCCACGAGGAGGAGAGCGACCGGGGTGGGGGTGTGCCTCGGCGCCGCCGCGTCCGGGACGGTTCAGGGCAGATCGCGGACGTGCGGGTTGGGCGGTGCCCAGGCGGGCGTGAAGGGAGGGGAAAAGGGCGTCAGCAGCCGCGACGACACGCGGCGGAGGCCACCCGCAGCAGGTCGATATGACCGCGCGTGGTGAGCATGGCTGAACGCAACATGCCGCTGAAAGTAGCCAGGTGGCGTGGCCACGGTCAATGGTGTCTCGCGGAATGGACCACTCGTATCAAGGGGCGGGAGCCTTGCCGGGCGTGGCTCCCGGCGGCCGGGTGATGATGGGGCGCATGTCCCATGCCTTCACCACTCACGTCCTGAACATCGTCTCCGGCACCCAGGAGACGGTCGTCGACCTCACCCATGACTGCGAGTCCTTCCTGAGGGAGGTGGCGGGCGGCCGGGACGGTCTGCTCAACGTCTTCGTCCCGCACGCCACCGCCGGAATCGCGGTCATCGAAACGGGTGCGGGCAGCGACAGCGACCTCCTCGCCGCGCTGCACACCCTGCTCCCCGCCGACGACCGCTGGCAGCACCGCCACGGCACCCCCGGCCACGGCCGCGACCACGTACTCCCGGCGCTCGTCCCACCGCACGCCACCTTGCCGGTGGTGAGCGGGCAACTGGAGCTGGGGACTTGGCAGTCGGTGTGCCTGGTGGACACCAATAAGGACAACGCCAACCGTCAGGTGCGATTGAGCTTCCTGGGCTGATCGAGTTGGGTGACGGTGTGGAATCCCGCACCACCTCACGTGACAGGCACGTGGTCCAGGAACGCACGGGCGGCCGGAGTGCAGCTGTCGAGGGAGGGCACAGCCAGGGCGAGGGCCCTGGAGATCGGCACGTCCAGTGGGCGGGTGACGGCATTGCCGAGATCTGTGGGCAGGCCCAGGGTGGGCACGATGCTGACTCCCAGACCCGCGTCCACCATCGCGATGATGGCTGACAGTTCGCCGGCCTCGTAGGCGACGTCGAGGACGCTGTCGGCCCGGCGAACACCGTCCAGGATGACCGGCCTGCACCCGCCGGTCGTCAGGACGAACGGTTCGCGCGCCAGCGCTCGCACGGAGACCGTCTCCGCCGAGGCGAGAGCGTGCCCCCGCGGCAGCAGTGCGACCATCGTGTCCGCCCCGAGCGGCACGGTGTGCATCCCGGATTCCGGGAGGATCACCACGCCTATCTCCGCGGCTCCGTTCTCGAGCCATCCGCGTATCTCCGGGCTGTAGCCCTCCAGAAGACGCACGCTGACCTGGGGGTAACGGTCGCTGAACGTGCGCAGTCGGGCGGCGATCAGCGTCCCGGTGGTGCTCGGCAGACTCGCAAGCCGCAGGGGTCCTGTCACCTGCCCGACGGCAGCAGCTACGTCCGGGCGGATCAGGTCGAAGTGTCGTACCGTCTCCCGGGCCCGGGAGACGGCCCGCTGCCCGGCCTCGGTGAGGGTGACACCGTCTCGGCGCCGCACCAGCAACACCGCGCCCAGATCGGCCTCCAGTGCGGCGATCGACCGGCTGACGTGCGGTTGGGACATACCGGTCCGCTCCGCCGCGGCGGTGAACCCCCCGTGCTCGGCAACGGCCAGCAAGACCCGCAACTGCGACAGTCGCAACCTGCCCACCCCCTGTGCCCCGGCCGTTCACCAGCAGCTATGCGGACGACCTATGCCCCCATGCCGGAAATGATATTTGACGGGCCTGTCTCCAGGGCAGGAAGGTCGTGTCCTCCAATGTTGAGGACACGACTCCGGAGGCGGCATGTCGTCGACAACCATCACTCGCAAGGCCGTCGACGTGGACGGTCGGCCCGCCAGTTACCTCACCGCGGCTGGAACGGACGCCGGCGCGGACCGTCCGCCCGTCCTGCTGCTGCACGGGACCTACTGGAGCCGGGTATGGCTGCCGGTGCTGACGGAGCTGGCAGCGGCAGGGCTGCGGCCCATTGCCGTCGACCTGCCCGGACTCGGCCGGTCGGCCGGGGAGCTGGACGCCGAATCCGCCACCGTGCCGGCGCTTGCCGACTGGGTGCGGCGCTTCGCCGCCGCTGTGGGCGCCGATGAGCCGCTGAGGGTGGCGGGCCATGACATCGGCGGAGCCATTGCTCAGCATCTCGCGGTCGCAGGGAACACCGAGGTGGCCCGGCTGGCCCTGGTCAACTCGGTGACCTACGACTCGTGGCCGGTGCCGGGCGTGGAGCGGTTCCGGAACCCCGAGGTGGTGGCCGCCACGAGCGTGGAGGGACTCCTTGCTGCCCGGCGCACGGCGATCACCGCCGCGCTGGGACGGCCGGCCGCCGAGGAGGAGATCTCCGAGTACCTCGATCCCTGGCGCAGTCGGCGCGTCGGCCGTTCCTGGATGGCGCTGGCCGGCGCGGCGGACAGCCGATACACCCTTGACCTGGTTCCGGCGCTGCGCCGCTCGGAGGTGCCGAAGCTGCTGGTGTGGGGAGAGGACGACACCTTCCAGGGCATCGCGTACGCCGAACGCTTCGCCGAGGAGATGCTGAACACCGACCTGGTTCGCGTCCCGAACGCGGGCCACATCCCGATGGAGAACGACGCCAAGGCGGTCGCGGCAGCACTCTCCGCCTTCTTCGCTCCGGACGGGACGTGACCAGGGCGCCGGACGCCCGTTCCGGGGGCTGCGCGGTGGTGGGTGAAAGTCGGGCATGGCGCGCAAGGAGCTCAGGGGGATGAGTGGGCGTTGATCGAACCGCCTCACAACGAGGCGTCGGTCGGGTGGATCCGCGGCGGAGGACGCGCGCCCACGTGTGCGGCCTGATCGATCCGGTGGACCGGAAGATCCGCTGGCAGTCGGCCGAACATGGCCTCAGCGGCAGCCGAAAAGGGGAGTGGAAGAAACGGTTCCGGCGGTCTCGCGCCGCTCACCGTGGCTGAAATCCGGGCTACGCCTGGCAGCTGACCGTCCCTCAGTGACACACCCGCGGCGCAGCAGTCACACAACCTGACGTGACGTCAGCCGAGTGCACTCAAGACGCGGCTCTGACCAGCAGTGATAGCGAACTATGAATGGAGTACTAAGGAACAAATACCGCAGGCCGAATGCGAACTGGACATGTCCGCCCTCGGTTGGAGGGAATGGTTCCGCTATCCGCGCCCACCGGGCAACTGTCTCGGAAAGTGAGCACCCCTTGACCGCAATCCGCTGGTGGATTTAAGTTCAGGACATTGGCAGCGACATATTTCATGTTGACTCTCTTCGCACCATCGAGTCATGCAACGAAGCTGGATTGAAACGGTTACCGGTGTCTGCGCACCCTTGACCAGGGCTCCGATCAATGGCGATCGCGTGTGAGTGCCGAATCTGGGGGATTAACTTTACTTCGCTTTAGTGATGCCTTGAGGCTGGTCCTGCTGTGACGTGTGCTCACGTGTCAACGGCGCCACGTCAGGCCTCGGGTATCTGTTCAGATCTCGAGAAGGACTCTCCGGGGCCTTGGGGTGCTGCCTGCACGACGGGTGTCAGGGTGGGTCGGTCAAGCCTGCGACGAGAGCGCGATCACGGCGGCCGAGTCGGTAACTGGCATCGCGATAGGTTCAACCAACGTCACGGCATGAATGGGTTATTGCATATGCAAGCGAATGAAGTCGCCAGGGCACCCATCACTTTTGGCCAACTGTCGCTTTTACGTTCCATCCAGAACATTGACCCGCTGGCTGCCAATCTCCCCCAGGTGTGGAAACTGCCCGCAGCGACCACCTCCCAGCAGGTCGAAGAGGCCTTGACCGTCCTGCAGGAGCGACACGAGGCTCTGCGTACACGCTACGAGGACCTCGGCAGCAAGAAGCCCACGCAGATCATTCTCCCCCCGCAACCGGTTGTCGTCGCCGGCCCGCCGCAGGAGACCGAGCCGGTGCAGGCGGCGGATTCCCTCGGTCGCGAGCCCTTCGACCTCGCGACCGAACCGCCCTGGCGGATGACGCTGGTGGCCAAGGACGGTGAACTCCGTTGGCTGGCCATCTGTCTCCACCACATCGCGACGGACGGCTGGTCGGTCAATCAGTTGCAGCGGGAGTTCCTGACACTTCTCTCCGCGGGCGCCCTGGGGGGTGAGGCTCCGACGTGCCGGTCTCTGGCGGAGGAGCAGTGGTCCGCGGCCAAAGAGACGCGCCGAAACTCGGCCCGCAAGCACTGGCAGAAAATCTTCGACAGGGCGCCGGCCATGGTCCGCGACGAGGCGCCCGAGTCGGTCCACGGGCGTTGGGGCCGTTACGGCACCGCGGAACAGACCGACGCCGTTCGCCGGATCGCCCGGGCCCACCAGATCTCGCTTCCCTCGGTCGTCCTCAGTGCCTACTGCCGCGCCGCCGCGCAGTACGACGGCCTGGACGAGATCATGGTCGCGGTCTTCACCAACAACCGCAGTGACCCGCGCTGGGAAAAGCTGCTCACGACGCAGGACCAGTTGATTCCCCTTGTCGTCCGCACCGAGCCGGGTGAGCCGTTCGGTGCCTTCGCCACCAAGGTCCACTGGGAGCTGTTCAGGTCCTACCGACATGGCGAGCACAACGTCGACGACATGCTGGAGATCGCGGCCGAACACGGCTTCACGGGCACGGTGAACGGCTGCTTCGATGGATCTGTGAGCGGGCTCTTCACCTACTTCTTCAATTACATGGGTGAATATCAGAAGGACCAGTTGTCCATCCCCGAGGGCCTGGAGACCGGCACCACCGGCCGCAACATCGGCGCGCCTCTCTACCTCCAGGTACAGGAGGGCGAGGTGCTCACCTCGACGCTCCAGGAGAATTCCTCGGCGACCGGTTACAAGAGGATCACCGGCGTTCTCCGCCTGATCGAGGAGATCCTCCTCGCCGCCGCCCATGAGACGGATTCCCGGATCGAGTGATGCGGCCGCCGGTCATGCGGCCTCTGTCGCCGGGTTGCCGGGTGACACGCCCTGCACCCCTTCCGGCCGTGATCGGGTGGAGTTCGCGCGAATCCCTGGCTATTGGACAGTCGCGCCGAATCGCCCGCTCCCGTCTGATGAACCGCCGACTGGTCGAGCCGCCAGTTGTGAATTCACCTGTTGCGCTGTCTTGGAGGAATAGTGTCGAAGCATGTCATGATCCTGCATCAATGGACCGATCGTTTCGCGGAGTACGAGTCGTACATCGACCACGCCTCCAACACGGTCACGTACATTGCCGCGCCATGGTCGCTCGGTTCGATTCCCGATACGGCGGCCGCGGTCAAGCAGATCGCCAGCACGGAGGACGAGCCTCTGTTGAGGGGCGCTGTCGATGAGCTCATCGCCCAGTACGGGGTACCCGACCGCATAGTCGCGCTCAACGAATCGGACCTCGACCTCGCCGCCGTCCTCCGCGAGGAACTCGGTGTCCCCGGTCAGACCCCGCCGGAACTCGCGCCCTTCCGCGACAAGTTGGTCATGGCGGAACGCCTGACCGAAGCCGGTGTCGCCGTGCCCGCGACCGCGCACGCGGTCGACCACCAGGTGGTGCGCTCGTTCGCCGACGAGCACGGCTGGCCCGTCCTGCTCAAGCCGGTGAGCGGCACGTCCAGCATCGGCGTCACACGCCTCGACTCCGCCGACGACCTCGCCGCGTTCGTCTTCCCGCCCGACGAGATCCTCCTGATACAGCCCTACCTCCCGTACGAGATCCTGCACGTCGACGGGGTCAGCCTGGGGGGCGGGCCAGGGCTCGGGGCCTGGCGGGCGTCGCGGTATGTCAACACCTGCTTCGGCTACACCAAGGGCGAGCCGCTGGGGTCGGTCGAGATCGACGACCCGGTGCTCCTGTCCCGCGTCGAGGACTTCACCACCCGGACCACCGCCGCCCTCGGCGCCGGTCCCGTCGTCTTCCACCTGGAACTCTTCGTCTCCGGGCCGCAGGACGCGCCGGAGGTGCAGTTCCTGGAGATCGGAGCCCGCCCCGGAGGTGCCGAAGTCCCCTTCCTGTGGCGTGAGGTCCACGGCATCGACCTCATGAAGGTCACCTTCGCGCTCCAGGTCGGAGACACGGTTCCCGATGAGGCGCGGTCGCTGCCGCCCGTCGAGGAGACCGAGCGCGTCGGCTGGCTGCTGATGAAGACGCCGGAGGTCCGGCCGTGCCGCGTCGTCGCGTCCGAGCTCGCCCTCTCCGCCGAGGACGGCCCGTACGAGACAGTCAGCCCGATCCGCGGACAGACGATCGTCGCCACTCCCGGATACGAGCACGGCTACGAGAACTCCGGGGCGCGCTTCCGGTTCCGCGGGCGCTCCAGCGCAGAGGTGCTGGCGAAGGTCGAACGGACCGTCGGTGCCTACGACTTCCGCTGCCGCCCCGTCGACCCGGCCGCCCCCGAGCTGGTCGTCTTCGTCGGCTCCGGTGAGCGCGTCTACCGGGAGTACGCGTACAAGGCGGTCGCCGGAGGCACCCGGATCGCCCTTGTCAGCACCTCGGAGGCGACCTGGGAGCACGAATACATCACGGCTCACCGGAGGGTTCCCGACACCAAGCCCGATTCGCTGGTGGAGGCGATCGGCGACCTCTTCGCGGAGCACGACGGCAACGTCGGCGTCATGACGTGGGCCGAGGTTCTCCTGGAGGACACCGCGGCCGCGGCCGCGCGGCTCGGCATGCGCCACATGTCGCCGGCGGCCGCCGCGAACTGCCGGGACAAGCTCTCCACCCGGACCCGGCAGACCACCGGCCTCGTCCGGTTCGCACGTGTCGAAACCGAGGAGCAGGCCCTGGAGGCCGCCGAGTCCTTCGGCTACCCGGTCGTCATCAAGCCGCGCTCGCTCGCGGGCAGCGTGGGCGTGGCCCAGGCCAACAACCGGGACGAACTCGTCGAGCACTTCGCCATGACCTCGGCGAGCAGCTTCCCCGGACTGACCCCGCTCAGCGGCTCGATCGTGGAGGAGTACGTCGACGGCCCGGAGATCAGCATCGACTCCGTGGTCTTCGAGGGCGAGGTGCAGCCGGTGAACGTGGCGCGCAAACGCCTCGGCTTCGAGCCCTACTGCCAGGAGGTGGGGCACCTCGTCGCCCCGTGGCGCGACGAGGAGTGGGCGGACGCGGTGCGGAGCATGCTCGTCCAGACCCACCGTGACCTGGGCATCACCGATGGCGTGACGCACGCCGAGGTCCGGCTGTCGCCGTCGGGACCGAAGCTGATCGAGCTCAACGGACGGCTCGGCGGCGACTTCATCCCCCTCCTCGGCCACCTCGCCATCGGTGTCGACCTGACGTCCGCCGCGGTGTCGATCGCGCTGGGGCACCGGCCCGACACCGAGCAGGTACGCGACCGGTGCGTCGAGATCAGGTTCCTCTTCCCGGCCGAGGACGGGACCGTGGAGTCCGTCGACACCGCCGCCGCCGAACTGCTCGACGGGGTCGTGGAGGTGGTGCGCCTGATCAAACCGCCCATTCCGCTCCGGCTGCCGCCACGCGGTCTGGAGCCACGGGTGCTTGCCGTCATCGTCACCGGCGACAGCCCCGAGGAGTGCCGACACATCCTCGACAAGGCGGAGTCGCTCATCGACATCCGGCTCACCCCGTTCTCGTCACCGGCGGCCGAGTGATGATCAAGAACTCATTCAAGAAACTGGTCAGTGACTACTCGCTCCCCGGCCGGAACCACCGCGTCATCGCCGTCGGAGTCGTCGTCAACGCCTCCGGCAGCGGGTTCTACCTGGCCGGCAGCACGCTGTACTTCCTGAAGGGCATAGGCCTGACGGCGGCCCAGGTCGGGCTCGGCCTGACCATCGCCGGTCTCGTCGGCTTCCTGACCACGGTCCCCGTCACGCTCCTCGCGAAGCGTTTCGGCCCGCTCACCCTGCTGCGGTCGCTCCAACTGTGGCGTGCGACCTGGCTGGTGGCGCTGGCCTTCTCCGAGGACATGGTCACGTTCACCCTGTGCGCCTCCATGGTCCTGGTGTCGCAGGGGCCGATCTTTCCCATGGTCCAGATCCTGGTCAACACGACCGCAGGCAGCGCCGACCGCACCCGGATGCTCGGCGTGATCAGCTCCGTCATCAACGTCGGGATGTCGATCGGCACCCTGGCCGCCGCACCGCTGATCTCGATGGGCGGGCTGCCTTGGCTGCGGTCGGTCATCCTGGCCGGAGCCGCGTGCAGCGTGCTGTCGTCGGTGGTCTTCCGCTTCGTGGACGTCGACACCCCGCCCTCGGAGCCGGCCACGCAGAAGTGGTACGCCGGGCTCGTCGACGTCGCGAAGGACCGCAGCTATCTGGCCCTCTCCGCCGTCAACGGCATCCTCTTCCTGCACCCTGTTCTCCTCGGCGTGGCCATCCCGCTGTGGCTCGTCGAGGCGACGAACGCACCCGAGGCCCTGCTCAGCGCGCTCCTCTTCCTCAACACCGTCCTCGCGATCGTCTTCCAGGTGCACTTCGCGAAGAACATCAAGAGCACCGCGGACGGCACCCGCTCCCTTCTGCGGTCCGGCCTGGCGCTCGGCCTCTTCAGCCTGGTGCTGATCCCGACGATGTACACCGACGTCTGGCTGAGCATCACGATCCTGGTGGTGGCGACCGTCCTGCTCACCTGCGGCGAGCTTCTCCAGGGCGCGGGCGCGTGGGAGCTGTCTATCCGCCACGCGCCGGACTCCAAGAAGGCCGAGTACCTGGCCGTGTTCAGTCTCGGCGGCTCCATCGCGAACATCGTGGGACCCGCTCTGGTCGCCGTACTCATCACCTGGGGAGCATCGGGAATGGTCGTCCTCGCATCGCTCTTCGCCGTTGCGGCCGGTCTGATCATGGCGGTCGGCAGCAGGCTGGCGCGCTCCGAGTCGACGGCGGCGGTGCCGCCCGGATCGCCCGCCGCGGGATCGCCCAAGGCCGGCTTGCCGTCGCCCGAAGTGACCTCCTGAGCGTCGGGCGCCCACCCTCCGGCTTCGACACCTCAATCCAGCGAAGGGCCCCTTCCGGTTCGAGGACGACGACTCCGAGTACCGGATCGTCGACGGCGCGCTCCAGTTGCGGACAGGACCCAGTTCTTCGGACACCCCACCACTCGAACCAGACCGTCACCGAGAAGGCCCTTCCGGTCGAACCGGAGTCCATTCTCCTCGGCAGTCCCGAGATCTCCGACCGCGTGGTCTTCGGCATGCGTGGCATGGAATATGACGCTTTGTCAATTATTGAAGCCCGACCGTTCGGTCACTCTGCAGACGCCGATTGGAAGGATATTCGATTGATTTATCGGAGCGTGAACGAAATCATCCATGATGACGTGTTCCTGGAGCTCGCCGATTTTCTCCCCGGCTCGGAAGTCTTCCTGAAGATCGAGGGACTGAACCCCGCGGGCTCCATAAAATTCAAGGCCGCGCTCAACCTCGTTGAGCGGGCTGAGGAAGAGGGGTCCCTGGTACCCGGCACAAGCCGGGTCATCGAGTCCTCGTCGGGGAACCTCGGGGTCGCGCTCGGCATTGTCTGCGCGATCAAGGGATATCCGCTGACCATCGTCGCCGACGTGAACACGGTCGAGTCGGCGGTGCTGGCGATGGAGGCCCTGGGAGCGGACGTCGTCATCATCGAGGAGCCCGACGCGAACGGGGGTTTCCTCCACAAACGCCTGGCCTTCGTCGGTGACATGCTGAAAGCCGATCCACACCTGGTATGGCTGAACCAGTACAAGAGCCGGGCCAACGTGGAGGCGCACAAGGACACCACGGCCCGGTCGATCGACCGGGAACTCGGCCCCATTGACTACCTCTTCGTTGGCGTCGGTACGTCGGGAACACTGATGGGCTGCCTGGAGTACCGCCGTGAGAACCGCCTGTCCCACCGTGTCGTCGGAGTCGACGCCGAGGGATCGATAACCTTCGGCGGCAGTTCCAAGCGCCGCTATGTCCCCGGCCTCGGCGCCAGTCGGCTGCCGGAGATCTACTCCGACGACGGCAGCTTCCACAAGGTGCTCATCCCGGAGCACGAGAGCGTTGCCCTGTGCCACCACGCCGCCCGCGCGTACGGCCTTCTCGTCGGGGGTTCGACCGGCACGGTGCTCGCGGCGGTGCGAAGAATGCGGGACGAGATTCCCCGCGGCTCCCGGGTCGTCGTCATATCCCCTGATCTGGGGGACAAGTACCTCTCCACCATCTACTCGGAACAGTGGTTGAAGGCGCACCCCACCCTGATAAAGGAGCACAGCAATGTCTGACTTCATCGTCGTCGCCGGCCCGGACATCGCCGACATCCTCGGCGGCGACAAGGCGAAGGTGCGGGAAATCGTCGCATCGACCTACCGCCTTCACGATGCCGGCGACACCATCAACCCGGACAGCTACTTCCTCCGTTTCCCGCACAAGCCCAATTCGAGGGTCATCGCTCTGCCCGCCTACATCGGGGCCGATGTCAACCGGATGGGCATCAAGTGGATCTCCAGCTTCCCGGACAACCTGTCGCGCGGTATCCCGCGGGCCTCGGCGGTGCTGATCCTCAACGACTTCGAGACGGGCCGCCCGTTGGCGTGCCTGGAGTCCGCGCACATCAGCGCCGCCCGTACGGCCGCGTCGGCGGCGGTGGCGGCGGAGCGGCTGTGCACGGGGGCCGGCATCACGGTGGGGGTCGTCGGCACCGGGGTGATCGCGTCCACCGTCCTCGACCACCTGCACAGTTCCACTGTCGACATCGCGAACGTCATCGCCCACGACCTCGACCACGAGCGGATCGCGGGATTCGCGGAGCGGGTGCGCGCGGACACCGGCCTTGGTGTCGACCCGGTCGGACTCGACGCGGTCCTGAAGGCGGACCTGGTGGTCTTCGCCACCACAGCGGGCGAGCCGTACGTGGACACCGATCACCGGTTCACGCCGGACCAGACAGTCCTCAACATCTCGCTGCGCGACCTGCCGCCCGAGGTCATCCTGGCTTCGACCAATATCGTCGATGACGTCGAGCACTGCCTGAAGGCGAACACCTCCCCGCACCTGGCCGAACAGGCGACCGGCAGCCGGGAGTTCATCCGCGGCACGCTGGGCGGACTGCTGAACGGGACGGTCGACGTCCCGAGTGGGAAGCCCGTCATCTTCTCCCCGTTCGGACTGGGCGTGCTCGACATCGCGGTCGGCAGCTACGTGATGGACCGAGCACTCGAAGCGGGGAAGGCCACCGTCGTCAACAACTTCATCGGATAACCGCCGAGGTCCCTATGCGCCCCTATGTGCCCCTCGACGGACATCCGTGCTCGGAACCGCTCGACCACGGTGAAGACTGTCCTGCGGAGGTTGGCGGACACGGACGTCGGCAACGCGAACCACAAGGTGCGGTTGTCGTTCCTCGGCTGAACCGCACCGCCGCCGTGGGCGGACGAAGGACCGCTCCTGCCATCGCGGCATCCCTCGAACCGGACGAACACGTCTGTGGTCCCTTCCTCGACGGCCACAGCGGCGCCGGCGAGAAGCCCCCGCGATCAGCAGCCGGGGGCTGCCCCCGCCGTTCGCCGGCACGGTCCACAGGTCGCGGATGCCGTCGGTCGTAGGGACTGTCCCAGCGATCACGGCCCGCACCAGGGGGCGGGCGGCGATGCGACCTCCGCCGTGGAGCTACCCACCGTTCGCTGCTTCGGGGCACCCGAGAGGTCCATGACAGTCATGGGCTGTCGGGAGATGCCGTCCCTTGACGGGTTCGGCAGTTCGGCAAAGGCGACCAGCGCGAGCGCCACACGGTCGAACGCGGCATCGTCGCTCACCAATTCCGGGTGGCGATCAGCTCCTCCACGTCCGCGTCGGCGAAGCCGTAGGCCGACGCGACGAACCCGAAGTCCTCGGCGATCTCCTCGCGCGCCACCGTCTCGATCTCGCTCCCGGCCGCATCGAACTCCGCCTCCAGCAGGTTGAACTCCTCCGTCGCGGCCTGCGTGAGCACGTACAGGGCCGTCAGATCCGACGGTTGCTCAGCCTCGATCCGCTCGCACAGCCGCAGCAGAATCGCCGTGCCTCTGTCGACGACGTGATCCGGGTAGTACGTGTCCGCGTACAGCAGCCGCAGAAACGCGTGCCCCGCCACCTGCTTGTTCGTGATCGGCATAGCTCCCCAACCCGGTAGACGAACTGATGTGCCGATCATGCAGCAGACCACTGACAATGCGACGCGGCCCAGGTGTGCCTGAACGGCGCGGCCAGCACTCTCGCCACAGGGCGTACAGCGACTTCACAGCAATCGTGCTTCTTTTATTGACAACAGAAAAGAATGAACCGTACGTTCCGCCCATGCGCTCGCCCTTGCCCTCCGAGGAGTTCCCGGCCTCCGAGACGTTTCCGGCCCATACGCCCGCCGCTGCCCAGATCTTCACCATCGTGCTCTCCCACGGTCCGCTCACGCGGGCGGAGATCGCACGGCGGGCCGCACTGTCTCCCGCGGCGGTGACCAAGGCCGTCCGGCCGCTGATCGAGACGGGATACCTGCTGGAGGACGTCGACGAGGAGCACAGGCGGGCGCTGGGCAGGCCCGCCAACCCGGTGCGGGTCGACGGCGACCGGGCGCTGTTCATCGGGGTCAAAGTGACGGGCGACGAGATCATCGCCGTGCTGACGGATCTGTGCTGCCGTATCAGGGTCGCCCGGCACACCCCGCTCGGTGACCGACGGCCCGGGGGTGTTCTCGCCACCCTGGGCGGTCTCGTCCTCGAACTGCTCACCGACGCCGAAGGGTTCGGGGTGCCGGTCAGGGGCGTGGGAATCGCCGTCTCCGGTGAGGTGGACCGCGCGGAGGGCATGGTGCGGTACTCCCCGTTTCTCGACTGGCGGGACGTTCCGCTCGCCAGCCTCGCCGCCATGACCATCGGTCTGCCGGTCACCGTCGACAACGACGTCCGCGCGCTCACCGTCGCCGAGCAGTGGTTCGGCGCGGGCGTGGGCCTGTCCGACTTCGCGCTGGTGACGGTGGGTGCCGGTATCGGCTGCGGTCTCGTCGTGGGCGGCCGGGTGGTCTCGGGTGCGCACGGTGTGGCCGGTGAGATCGGGCATCTCTCCCTCGACCCCGCGGGCCCGCTGTGCCACTGCGGCAACCGGGGCTGTGTGGAGGCCATCGCCTCCGACTCGGCGATCGTGCGCGACGTACGGGCGGAGACCGGGATCGACGTGGCCGACGCGGCCGAGGCCCTGGAACTCGCCCACCGCGGCGACCCCGGAGCCCGTGAGGTGTACGCACGCGCGGGCGCGGCCATCGGGCGGGCCATCGGATCCGTGGTCAATCTGCTCGGACCCGAACGTGTGATCATCTCCGGCGAAGGGCTCGCCGCCTACGACCTGTTCGCCGAGCGGATCAGGGACTCCTTCGCCGCCTCCGCCTTCGGGGCTGCCGCGCGGTGCGACGTCAGAACGCGTCCGCTGCCCTTCGAGGAGTGGGCCCGTGGTGCGGCGGCCACCGCCATCCAGTCCTTCATCTCGCGAACCCGATCCGACACTCCCATGGAGCGGGTATGACGCCGCGGAGCCGCAACAGGCTGAGATCCGACCACACCTTTCGCATGTCATGCGCACGCCATGCATCTCGCGCACGCCATAAATCTCTATCGCCCCCACAACCCTTCAACGGCCCTTCAACGCCCCTTCATTGATCCGGAGGTTTGCCCCCATGCGGTTGTCCCCCCGCCGTGTCCGTCGCACCACCAGCACCCTGCTCGTTCTCGCCCTGACCGCGAGCCTCGCCGCGTTCACCCCCGCCGCCACGGCCGACGACTCCACCCCGGCCGTGGACGCCGTCCCGGTGCCCGCGGCCGAGCCGTACATGGGCTGGACGAGCTGGAGCATGCAGTCGTCCAGGTATCCGGGGCTCAACCCGGACGGCGACTACAGCTACCTGACCGAGAGGAACGTCCTGAAGCAGGCCGACGCCCTCGCCGCCAAGCTCAAGCCGTACGGCTACGAGTACGTCAACATCGACGCCGGCTGGTGGCGCGACATGGACTGGAAGCCCCGCTTCGACGAGTACGGCAGACAGGCCGCCGACCCCGGGCGCTTTCCGCGCGGGATGAGGGCCGTCGCCGACGACCTCCACGCCAAGGGACTCAAGGCGGGCATCTATCTGCCGGTCGGGCTGGAGAAGGAGGCGTACGGCGGGGGCAAGGTGCCTCTCTGGAACGCCGACGGCTGCACGACCGCCGACATCGTCCACGGCGATCTGCGCACCACCAACGGGTGGGACAGCGCGTACAAGATCGACTTCGCCCGTCCCTGCGCCCAGAAGTACATCGACTCCCAGGCCCGTCTGTTCGCCGACTGGGGCTACGACTTCCTCAAACTGGACGGCGTCGGTCCCGGCTCGTTCAAGAGCGGGGACAACTACGACAACGTTGCCGACGTCGCCGCCTGGCAGAAGGCGATCGCCGCCACCGGTCGGCCGATCCGCCTCGAACTGTCCTGGTCCCTCGACATCGGCCATGTCGCCGACTGGAAGCGGTACTCGGGCGGCTGGCGCATCGACACCGACGTCGAGTGCTACTGCAACACGCTGGTCACCTGGGAGAACTCCGTCGAGGACCGCTGGGACGACACCCCTGCCTGGACCCGTCACGCCGGTCCCGGCGGCTGGAACGACCTGGACTCCCTCAACGTCGGAAACGGCGAGATGGACGGGCTCACCAAGGCCGAACGGCAGAGCTACGCCACCTTGTGGGCCATCGCCAAGTCACCCCTGTACACCGGTGACGACCTGACGCGCCTCGACTCCTACGGGCTCTCCCTGCTCACCAACAAGGAGGTCATCGCGGTCAACCAGGGCACCACCCCGCCCGCCAGGCCCCTCACACCCTCCGACGACCAGCAGGTCTGGGCGGCCGGGAACCCCGACGGCAGCTTCACGGTCGCCCTGTTCAACCTCGGGAACGCGCCCGCGTCCGTGACCGCCGACTGGTCCACCCTCGGGTTCTCCGGCAAGGCCAAGGTCCGCGACCTGTGGAACCACGAGAACCTCGGCACGTACAAGGAGAAGGTCACCCAGGCGTTGCCCACGCACGGCTCGCGGCTGTTCACCGTCGTCCCGCAGGGCCCGGCCCTGACGAAGACGGTCTACGAGGCGGAGTCGGGGACCAACACCCTCGGCGGCAACGCCTCGGTGGCCGACTGCGGCGCCTGCTCCGGAGGCAAGAAGGTCGGCAACCTCTATGTCGGCGGAAAGCTCACAGTGAACGGCGTCAGGGTCGCGAAGGCGGGACGATACGTCGTCGACATCGCCTACGTCAGCGGCGACGCGCGATCCGTGCGGATCTCCGCGAACGGTGGAGGTGCCACCAGCCACAAGTTCCCCTCCACCGGCGACTGGGGGACCGTCGAAACGGTGAGTGTGCCGCTCAGCCTCAAGGCCGGCGCCAACACCGTCACCTTCGACAGCGGCGACGGCTACGCCCCGGACATCGACCGGATCGCCGTACCGAACCTGTCCTGACGGCCGACTCGCAAGGGAGCGCATCCATGGACACCCCACGCCCCGATTCGCCGCGAACCCTCCCCAGCCGACGCGGCCTTCTCTCCTTCGCCACGGTTTCCGGAGCCCTCGCCGCCCTCGGCGGGGCGCCCGCCTTCACCGCCTCCGCCGCACCCGCGAGACCTGCCGACTCCCCGATGCTGCCGGACCGCGCCTCCAGCGAACTGTGGTGGCAGGCCCCCGCCGACGACGGCTCGATGATCACTCAGGGCCTCCCGGTCGGCAACGGCCGGCTCGGGGCGCTGGTGAGCAACGACCCGGGCCGGGAACGGCTGTTCATCACCGACGCCACCATGTGGACCGGAGGCACCAACGCCACCCTCGACGACGACGGCCAATTCCCCTACGCCCGCGAGAACTTCGGGTCGTTCACCCTGCTGGGCAAGCTGACCGTCGACATACCCGACCACGACCTCTCGACGGTCTCCGGCTACCGACGCGCCCTCGACCTCCATCAGGGACTGGTCACCGCCTCCTATGTGCGCTCCGGTGTGACGTACCGGCGGCAGGTGTTCGCCAGCGCCCCCGACGACGTCCTCGTCCTGCACTTCACCCAGGACGGCGGCGGACACTACACCGGCGAGATCAGCCTGGACGGCACCCACGGCGAGACCACCACGGGAGTACCGGCGCTCCGATACGCGTCCTTCGGCGCGGAGTTGCCCAACCGACTGCGGTACGGGGCGGCCGTCACCGCCTACGGCAGCGGGGGAACCGTCGCCGTCGACGGGTCGCGGATCTCCTTCCGCGGCTGCGGACGCCTCACGGTGATCGTCACGGGCGGCACCGACTACGCGCCCGACGCGGCCAAGGGTTACCGAGACCCGGCGCTCGACCCCCGAAAGCTCGCCCGCACCAAGGTCCTCGATGCCGCCGGGCACTCCGCGACCACCCTGCTGCACACCCATGTCGCCGACCACCGAAGGCTGTTCGAGCGCATGGACGTGTCGCTCGGCACCTCGACCGCGCAGCAACGGGGCATGGACACCTGGGAGCGGATCCGGGCGCGTCACACGGACGACACCCCCGATCCCGAACTTGAGGCGTCCTACCTGCAGTTCGGGCGCTATCTCATGATCGCCGGATCACGCGGCAGTCTGCCCCTGAACCTCCAGGGTCTGTGGCTCGACGGCAACGACCCCGACTGGATGGGCGATTACCACACGGACATCAACCTCCAGATGAACTACTGGATGGCCGACCGGGCCGCCCTCTCCGACTGCTTCGACGCCTTCACCGACTACTGCCTGGCCCAGCTGCCCTCGTGGACCGAACTCACCCGCACCCACTTCAACGACCCCCGCAACCGCTACCGCAACTCCACCGGGAGGATCGCGGGCTGGACCGTCGCCATCTCCACCGGCATCCACGGCGGCATGGGCTGGTGGTGGCATCCCGCCGGCAACGCCTGGCTGTGCAACTCCCTCTACGAGCACTACGAGTTCACCCAGGACCGTGCCCACCTCGCCCGTATCCACCCGATGCTCAAGGGCGCCTGTGAGTTCTGGGAGGCGAGACTGCTGACGACGACGGTCACGGACCCGGTCACCGGCGAGAAGCAGGAGGTCCTCGTCGCCGACAGCGACTGGTCGCCCGAACACGGCCCGCTCGACGCCAAGGGCATCACCTACGCCCAGGAACTGGTCTGGGCCCTGTTCGACAACTACCGCACGGCGTGTGCCGTGTTGGGCGAGGACGGCACGTACGCCCGGACCGTCGCCGGCCTGCAGAAACGGCTCTACCTGCCCCAAGTGAGCCCGAAGACCGGCTGGTTGGAGGAGTGGATGTCCCCCGACAACCTGGGGGAGACCACCCACCGTCACCTGTCCCCGCTCGTCCAGTTGTTCCCCGGAGACCGGATCCGCCCGGACGGCTCGACGCCCGCTGAGATCGTCGAGGGCGCGACGGCACTGCTCACCGCGCGCGGGATGGAGAGCTTCGGCTGGGCCAACGCCTGGCGCGGTCTGTGCTGGGCGCGTCTGAAGGACGCGGACAAGGCCTATCAGCTCGTCGTGAACAACCTGCGGCCCTCCGTCGACGGCAGCAACGGCACGGCGTCCAACCTGTTCGACATCTACCAGGTCGAGCAGGGCCGCGGCATCTTTCAGATCGACGGCAACTTCGGGACGCCCGCCGCGATGATCGAGATGCTGGTGTACTCACGCCCCGGCCATGTCGAACTGCTGCCCGCGCTGCCCGACGCCTGGGCCGGGTCCGGATCGATCACGGGTGTGGGTGTACGTGGTGGATTCACCGTGGATCTGAGTTGGAGGCACGGCAGGCCGACCGAGGTAACGGTGACGAGTGTCGGCGGTCGCACGACCACGGTGGCGTACGGGACGAGGGCACGGAAACTCACCCTGTCACCCGGCCGGTCCGTGACGCTGCGCGACCTGGGGCGGTGAAGCGGTGCGTCGAGACACCGTCCGCCTCGTGAGCCTGCTGCGGCGACTCGCCCTGCCGGTCGTCGCGTTGACCGCCACCGCGCAGTTTTCGACCGCGACGGCGACGGCAACCCCCGCCACGCCTTCCGCGCATACCGCGACGCACGAGATCGTCACCTGGGGTGCGAGCGCCGACCGCATGGGCGAGGCCGCCTCGGACCGCGGCTACCGGCTCGTCGTCCGGACCAGCGCCGGCGGAACCCACCTGCGCGTCCGGCTGTCCAACGCCTTCGGCGACCGGCCCCTGACCATCGGCCGTGCGTACGTGGGCGTACAGAAGGAGGGCGCCGCCCTGGTCCGGGGCAGCAACCGGCCTCTGACGTTCGGCGCGGAGCGGTCCGTCACCGTACCCGCGGGGGAGACCGCGCTCAGTGATCCGCTGCCGGGACGGCTGCCGGCCGCGACCTCGCTGGTGGTCAGCCTGTACGAGGCCGATGCCGGCGGCCCGGCGACGGGTCACGGCATGGCCATGCAGACGTCCTACCTCACTGCGGGCGACCATGTGGCGGAGGAGGGCGCGGCCAACTGGACCGGAACCACCGGCTCCTGGTTCTACCTCGACGCCGTCACCGTGCGGACAGGCCCGGACGTCGGTGCGGTCGTCGCTCTGGGCGACTCCATCACCGACGGCTGGCAGTCCACCACCGACCGGAGCCGCCGCTGGCCCGACTACCTGGCCCGCCGCCTTCAGTCAGCCGACGACACCGGCGTCGAGGGGGTGGCCAACGAGGGGATCTCCGGCAACAAGGTCCTCGCCGACGGAGCCGGGCAGAGCGCCCTCAACAGACTGCGCCGGGACGTGCTCTCCCACCCGGGTGTACGCACGGTTGTTCTCTTCGAAGGCGTCAACGACATCAAGGCCCACACCGGTGTCACGGCCGAGGACCTGATCGACGGCTACCGCCGGATCATCGACCGCGCCCACACGGCCGGAGTGTGTGTCGTCGGGGCCACGGTCGGGCCCTTCAAGGGCTGGTCCGAGTGGGACGCGTCGGCCGAGGACGTACGCCGGGAGGTCAACGTGTTCATCCGCACCAGCGGCGAGTTCGACGCGGTGGCCGACTTCGACCGCATCCTGCGCAGCCCCTACGACCACGAGCGGATCCTGCCGTTCTTCGACAACGGCGATCATCTGCACCCCAACGACACCGGTATGCAGGCGATGGCCGACGCGGTGCGGCTGCGGGACCTCTCCTGCGATCGCGGCGCCCCCTGACCCCTCCGCCTACAGCGGCGCCGGCGAGGAAGCCCCCGCGATCAACAGGCGGGGGCTGCCCGTGCCGTTCGCGGGTACGGTCCACAGGTCGCTGCTGCCGATCTCGCCGTCGGTGGGGAGGGCGTAGGCGACGGTGTCGTTGTCGAGCCAGGTGGCCTGGTCGTCGACGCTGTGGCGCTCGGCGAGCGCCGTCTCCTTGAGGGTCTTCAGGTCGAGGACGTACTCGTGCCAGAGGGCCGTACGGGACAGGACCCGCTTCTTGAAGGCGACGCGCGTCCCGTCCGGGGAGAGCGAGGGGCACTCCACGTTCTCGATCAGGGTGGTGACCTTGCGCTCGGAGAGCGAACCGCGGACCAGGTAGGTCTTGTTGGCGGTGTTGAGGGTGGCGTAGAAGGTGTCGTCGTCGGAGGCGAAGGTGACGCCCCAGAAGTTGACGTCCGAGGCGCGGTAGGACTTGCCGTCCAGGGTGATGGAGAACGTCTCCAGGCTGGGCGTCAGCCGCATGGTGCGGGTGTCCAGGATCGACGTCCGGGTGGAGAAGAAGGCGGACGCGTAGGACTCGCCGGAGACGAAGACGGTCCAGGCGACGAAGCGGCCGTCGGGCGACACCCGGGCCCGGCTCGGGGCGCCCGCGAGCGGGTAGGTGCGCAGGGTACGGAGGTTGGCGTCCAGGAGCAGGGCACGGTTGCTCTGCTTGAGGACGCCGGGGACGGACTGGAGGCAGACTCCGGTGCCGGCCGCCGCGTAGAAACGCGCGCACTTCAGGTCGGAGGCGGTCCGGCCGGCCCCGGGGTCGGTGGACGGGACCGAGGCGACCGCGGTGCGGTGCGGGCCGGCGGCGGCGTTGACGAACGTCAGGCGGCTCTTCTGGTCGAGGGTCAGCCTGCCCGTGCTGACGGCGGGGCCGCCCGGCTGCGGCCGGTTCGCCCGATCCGCGCGATCGGCGGCGTGCAGGACCACACCGGTTCCCACGCCCGCGAGGATCAGCACCCCCGTGACGAGTATGAGCAGGCGGCGACGCAGCGATGTCATGTGGATCCTTGGGGCTTTGTGGCTGTGGTGGTCATCGGGTCTCGCCGCTCGGCCGCAGCAGCATGCCCGCGACGGCCGCGCAGCACAGCAGACCGACCGCCGATCCGGCCAGTGCCGGGCCGTCGCCCCACACCGTCCAGGCGGCGCCGAAGGCCAGCGAACAGCAGAACCGGGCCAGCGCCTGGCTGGTCCCGACGATGGCGAGGCCGCTGGCGCGCAGCTGCTCGGGCACGATGTCGGCGAGGGCGGCCGGGAGCACGCCGTCGGTGGCCGCGTAGAACAGACCGTGCAGGGCGAGTACGAGGAAGGGCAGGGCCGGTGTGGCCGGGGCCCACAGCAGGAGTGCGTAGGCGGTGAGCAGACTGGCGTGCCCGGCGAGGAACACGGCGCGCCGCCCGATCCGGTCGGCCAGTGAGCCGAGGGGCACGGCCAGCAGCAGGAACACCGCGGCGGTGCCCAGCGGCAGCAGCGGGAACCACTCGTCGGCGATGCCCGCGCGCCGTTGCAGGAGCAGATAGACGAAGGCGTCGCTGACGGTTGTCAGGCCGAGCAGCGCGGCGCAGACGGCGAGCGCCCGCAGCCGGGGCAGCCGCAGCAGCGCCAGGGCTTCGCGTACGCGTACGGGCGGCTTGCTCTCCGCCGTACCGCCCGCTTCGTCCGTCTGCGCGACCTGCCCCCTGCGGGGTACGAACAACACCAGCACGAGGACACCGAGCACGGCGACGCACGCGCTCACACCGAACACGGCGTCGTAACCGTCCGTCGCGGCCCGCAGGATGAAGAAGGCGACCAGGGGGCCGAGCATCGCGCCCGTGGTGTCCATCGCCCGGTGCACACCGAACGCGCGGCCCTGCCTCTCGGACGGTGTGGATAGGGAGATCATCGCGTCGCGCGGGGCGGTGCGCAGACCCTTGCCGGTGCGGTCGAGGGCGAGGACCGTGCCGAGTGCGCCGATGCTGCTCACGAGCAGGAGCAGCGGCTTGCACAGCGCGGACAGACCGTACCCGAGCCCGGCCAGCAGCTTGTGGTTGCGCACCCGGTCGGCGAGGTGACCGCCGGTCAGCTGCACCAGCGCGCTGACGCCGTTGTAGACACCGTCGAGGGTGCCGAACACGAGCGGGGTGAAACCGAGTGTGGTGACGAGGTAGAGCGGCAGAACGGCGGTGACCATCTCCGAGGAGATGTCGGTTATCAGGCTGACCGAGCCCAGCACGAGCACGACCGGGGCGACCTTGCGCCCAGGGCCGCGTCTTCGGCCCTGTTCGGTGTCCGCCTGTGCGGGGGCGGAACGGTCGGTGAGGTACATGATCGAGAACTCCAGGTGCGGTGCGATCAGTTCTGCCGGCTGCTCTCGTCCCGTAGCCAGGTACCGAAGTCCTGTGCCCGGATGGCTTTTCTGGATGCCCGCCGGGCGGCGACCGCCGCCGCGACGAAGACTACGACACTGGGCAGGAGCTTCGGATCCCTGCGGACCAGGGCTTTCAGATCCGCCACGCTCGTGCGCGCCGAGGCATCCTCCGGGCCCTGGTGCTGCTCCACCTGGGCGGTGGACACCGCGGCCCGGACACGCCGTTTCATCAAGTCGCGCCAGGTGCGCGGCGGGTGCACCACGACCCCGGCCCCGCCGACCACGAGCCGCTCCCCGGGGGCGAACGCCAGGGACGCGGCGAGGTCGTCCGCCATCAGCGGGGGCAGTGCGGCGATCCGGGCGTGCCCGGCCTTGGAGACCGCGATGACGCCCCGGCCGAACAGCCCCTCGCGCACGGCGGGGAGGCGCTGCCACACCCGGTAGTAGGCGCGCACCCGCCAGCCGCAGCCGGTCAGCGGGATCTGCCGCTCGGGGGCGGTGGCCAGGATCTCCGAGGTGTCGTCGTCGAGCGGCTCGACCAGTGCTCGTACGTCCGCGCCTGTGATCACCACGTCGGCGTCCACGTAGAGGCGGGGGAAGCCACGCGCGTGGTCGTCGCCCGCGCGCAGGGCGGCGTGCTTGGACGGGGTGGGGATCTCGACCACGCGGACGCGCGGTCCGTGAGTGTTCGCGATCCGTGCGGTGTCGTCCGTGCAGCCGTTGCACACGACCACGATGTCGGTCTCGTCGTCGGCGGAGTCGGCCAGGGAATCGAGGAGTCGGCCGATGACTCGCGCCTCGTTGTGGGCCGGGATCACGATGCTCGTCACGTGGGCAGTATGCCGCCAGTGTCACTAATGCGATGTGTGTTTCGTTCAACCGTTCCCGTCATTGCGTTTGGTGGTCTAGATTGAGTGCCGCCGGACCGGTTTGGGTGGGGAACTGTCCTTGACTTCATGTCACGGTGTGGCTTTTTGCACGAATTTGAACTTGTAGGCAAAAGCATGCTGGGGGGCATGAGGCGGTTGGGGAACCGCTGACGCTCCCTGGTTTTCCAGTGTCGCTGTGTGGAGGGCACTTCGATCGGGGGGTAGCCGCGCATGTGGTGGGGGGAGCATGGCCATTCAGGTCACGCATGAGCAACTGGTTGTGGAACGCAGGACTCCGGAAGCTCGCCGAAGACGTTGGGATCGCAAATACCGGATCGCTCTGCTGATCGTGGACGGCTTCGCGGCCGTTGCCGCGGCCTTCCTCGTCCACGCGGTGTACGGCCGCTGGGCGGTGGCCCTGGTGCTGCCCCCGATGTGGATCGTGGCCATGGTCGCCCATCGTTCCTACGACCGCACCGCCCTGGGTCTGGGAACCGAGGAGTATCGACGGGTGCTCCGCGGCGCGCTCGCGCTGCCGGCGCTGGCCGCCGTCGCGCACTACCTGTTCGCGCACGACGAGGGACTTCTCCATGACATGGTCATGGCTGCGGTGCCGGCCGTCGTGATCGCCCTCCCGGGCCGTTACGCACTCCGCCGCCGGCTCCACCGAAGATGGGCCCGGGGCCGGGACCGGAGCGCGACACTCCTGGTCGGGCCGTCACGCGGCATCGTGGAGCTGATCGCCGTCCTGCGCCGAGGCGGCACACAGGAACTGCACGTCGCCGGGGTGTGTCTGAGCGATCCGAAGAACCGGGCGGAGATCCACAATTTGGGGCTCCCCGTCCTCGGCGGCATCGGCGACATGGACGACGTGGTCCGGGTCATGGGCATCAGCACCGTGGTGGCACTGCCGGTCCCCGAGGCCGACGCCTCCGTCCTGCGCCGGATGTCCTGGACAGCGGCCGTGCAGGGCGTCGACTTCCTGCTGGCCCCCGTGCTGACCGACGTGTCCGCCTCCCGGCTGGCGGTACGCCCCACCAACGGGGTGCCGCTGCTGCGGATACAGGCGCCCAACCTGACCCGGATCTCCCGGCTGCCCAAGGAGATCCTGGACCGTTCGCTCGCGGCGGTACTCCTGGCGCTCCTCGCGCTGCCCATGCTGCTGATATCCCTGATCGTGCGGCTGGACAGCCCCGGGCCGACCCTGTTCAGGCAGCAGCGGGTGGGCCGCTACGGCGACCACTTCACCATGTTCAAGTTCCGCACCATGCGGCCGGACTCGGAGGCACTCCGGGCGGAACTGGAGCACCTCAACGAGAACAGCGACGGCCTGCTGTTCAAGGTGAAGGAAGACCCGCGGATCACCCGGGTCGGCTCGGTGCTGCGCCGCACGTCGCTCGACGAACTGCCGCAGCTGATCAACGTGATCGGCGGCCACATGTCGCTCGTCGGCCCCCGTCCGCCGCTGCCCGAGGAGGTGGAGGAGTACACGCCGGAGGTCAAGCGCCGACTGCTGGTCAAGCCCGGCCTCACCGGGTTGTGGCAGGTCAGCGGACGCTCCGACCTGGCCTGGGACGAGGCGGTCCGGCTCGATCTCGGATACGTGGACAACTGGTCGATGGGGCTCGACCTGGAGATTCTGGCGCGCACCGGGTCCGCCGTGGTGCGTGGAACGGGGGCCTACTGATGGACCGACGGAAGAGGAACCAAGTGACGCAGGGCACGCAGCCGTTGGGGATCGCGGTCGTCGGGGCCGGTTACTGGGGCCCCAACCTCGTACGCAACTTCCAGGCCAGCGAGCAGTTCCGGCTGCGCTGGCTGTGCGATCTCGACGTGGACCGGGCCCAGCGGGTCCTCGGCGGCTACTCGACGGTCCAGGCCACCTCGGACTACGCGGCCGTCCTCGCCGACCCGACCGTCGACGCCGTCGCCGTGGCCACGCCCGCCGGGACCCACCTCGACATCGCCCTGGCCGCCCTGCGCGCCGGCAAACACGTCCTCGTGGAGAAGCCGCTCGCGGCGACCTACGCAGACGGGATGAGCCTGGTGACCGAGGCGGAGGAGCGCGGGCTCACCCTGATGTGCGACCACACCTACTGCTACACGCCCGCCGTGGGCCGCATCCGGGAACTGGTCCGTTCCGGGGAACTCGGCGACATCCACTTCGTCGACTCGGTGCGGATCAACCTCGGTCTGGTCCAGAAGGACATCGACGTGATGTGGGACCTCGCCCCGCACGACCTGTCGATCCTGGACTTCATCCTCCCGGACAACGTGGAGCCGGTCGCCGTCGCCGCCCACGGGGCCGACCCGATCGGCGCGGGCCAGGCCTGTGTGGCCTATCTGACGCTCCAGCTCAACACGGGGGCCATCGCCCACGTGCACGTCAACTGGCTGTCGCCGACCAAGGTCCGTACCACCATGGTGGGCGGCTCCAAGCGCACCCTGATCTGGGACGACCTCAACCCCGCCCAGCGCGTGGCGATCTTCGACCGCGGGGTGGACCTGGCCGCGCCCCAGGAGATCGGCGCGGACGAGCGCCGGGACATGCTCGTGTCGTACCGCTCCGGCGACATGGTCGCACCCGCCATCGGCGAGAAGGAGGCGCTGCGCAGCATGGTCGACGAGTTCGGCGACGCGATCAGACAGCGCCGGGCGCCGCTGACCGACGGCCGTGCGGGCCTGCGGGTGCTGGACATTCTCGAGGCGGCTTCCCGGAGTCTCGAATTCAAGGGCGCGGTCGTCGGACTGCGTGCCGGGCGTTGACGTTCCCATTCACTGAGAAGGCAGGGCAGTTGAGCAGCGTACGAGGCAAGAAGATCCTGGTCACCGGGGGAGCGGGCACCATCGGCTCCAACCTCGTCGACCTCCTCGCCGAGGGCGGCGCCCGCGAGATCGTGGTGCTGGACAACTTCGTGCGCGGGCGGCGGGCCAACCTCGCCAAGGCCATGCCCAGCGGCGTCGTGGAGGTCGTCGAGGGCGACATCCGGGACGCCGCCACCGTACGGAAGGTCACCGAGGGCGCCGACCTGGTGTTCCACCTCGCCGCGATACGCATCACCCAGTGCGCGCAGGAACCCCGGCTGGCCAACGAGGTCATGGTCGACGGCACCTTCAACGTCCTGGAAGCGGCGGCCGAGGCCGGGGTGGGCAAGGTGATCGCCTCGTCCTCGGCTTCCGTCTACGGCATGGCCGAGACCTTCCCGACGACCGAGCGCCACCACGCGTACAACAACGACACGTTCTACGGCGCGGCGAAGGCCTTCAACGAGGGCATGCTGCGCAGCTTCCACGCCATGTACGGACTGGACTACGTGGCCCTGCGCTACTTCAACGTCTACGGCCCCCGGATGGACATCCACGGCCTCTACACCGAGGTGCTCATCCGCTGGATGGAGCGCATCGAGGCGGGAGAGCCGCCGCTGATCCTCGGTGACGGCACGCAGACGATGGACTTCGTCGACGTCCGGGACATCGCCAGAGCCAATGTGCTGGCCGCCGAGTCGGATGTGACGGACGAGGTGTTCAACGTCGCCAGCGGCACGGAGACCTCGCTGCGCGAACTCGCCGACGGCCTGCTGGAGGCCATGGGCGCGTCGGGTCTGGAGCCGGAGCACGGGCCCGCCCGCGCGGTGAACGGCGTGGTCCGGCGGCTCGCGGACACCACCCGGGCCGCCGAGCGGCTCGGCTTCACGGCGCGGATCGACATGCGTACGGGGCTCAGGGACCTGGTGGAGTGGTGGCGTGCCGAGCGCGCCGCCGACGCCGCAACGGCGGAGGCGGCCAAGTGAGCACCGACCGCATCCCGGTGATGATCCCCTGGCTCGGCGAGGAGGAGGCCAAGGCCGCCTCCGACGCCGTGTTGTCCGGGTGGGTCGCCCAGGGCCCCCGGGTCGCCGCGTTCGAGCAGGCCTTCGCCGAGCGGGTGGGCGCCGAACACGGCATCGCCGTCAGCTCCTGCACCACCGCCCTGCACCTGGCGCTCGTCGTGCTCGGCCTCGGCCCTGGCGACGAGGTCGTGGTGCCGTCCCTCTCGTTCATCGCCACCGCCAACGCCGTGCGCTACGTCGGCGCGGAGCCCGTGTTCGCCGACGTCGACCCCGCCAGCGGCAACCTGACCACGGTCACCGTGGACGCGGTCCGCACCTCTCGCACCAAGGCCGTCCTCGCCGTCCACCAGGGCGGCGTACCGGCCGACGTGCACAGCCTGCGCACCGCCTGCGCGGACTGGGACCTGCCCCTCGTCGAGGACGCGGCCTGCGCCATCGGCTCGACCGTCGGCGGCAAGCCCGTCGGACAGGGCGCGCTCATCGCCGCCTGGTCCTTCCACCCCCGCAAGCTCGTCACCACCGGCGAGGGCGGCATGATCACCACCGACGACGCCGAGTGGGCGGTACGCCTGCGCCGGCTGCGCGAGCACGGGATGAACGCCTCGGCTGCCGAGCGCCATTCGAGCAGCAAGCCGGTCCTGGAGAGCTATCTGGAGGTCGGCTACAACTACCGGATGACGGACGTCCAGGCCGCGATCGGCCTGGTCCAGCTCGGCAAGCTCGACGCGATGATCGCCCGCCGACGCGAACTGGCGGCCCGCTACGACGCGTTGCTGCGGGACGTCCCCGGACTCACCCCCGTACGCGACCCCGAGCACGGGCAGAGCAACTTCCAGTCCTACTGGGTGCTGCTGGACGAGGACTTCCCCGTCGGCCGGGACGACCTGCTCGCCGCTCTCGCCGAGGCCGGGGTCTCCGCCCGGCGCGGGATCATGGCCTCCCACCTCGAACCGGCCTACGAGGGTCACCCCGCCGCTCCGCTGCCGGTCACCGAACGGATCAGCCGCGACTCGCTGATCCTGCCGCTGTTCCACACGCTGACCGAGGCCCAGCAGGACCGCGTCGTGGCGGCGCTGCGCGAACAGGCCCGTAGATGAGCGGACTCCTGATCATCGGCGCGGGCGGCTTCGCCCGGGAGACCGCACAGGCCGTACGGGACGCGGGTGACATCGAGCTGCTCGGGCACCTCGACGACAACTCCGCCCTGCACGGCACCGAGGTGGACGGCGTGCCCGTACTCGGCGGCTGCGACCTGGTCCACGACCTGCCCGAGGCACGGGTCGTGATCTGTGTGGGCAACCCCCGGGACTACGCGGCCCGCGCCCGCCTGGTCCGCAGGCTCGGCCTGTCGGCGGACCGCTACGCCACCGTCGTCCACCCGACGGCGTCGGTCTCGGCGACCTCGGAGGTCGGCCCGGGCTCGGTGCTGCTCGCGCACTGCGTCCTGACAGCCGCCGTGCGGGTGGGTGCGCATGTCGCGGTGATGCCGCACGTCGTCCTCACCCATGACGACGTGGTCGAGGACTTCGCCACGATCGCCTCGGGTGTCCGCCTGGGCGGGGGAGCGCGGCTGGAGCGGGGCGCCTATGTGGGCTCCGGAGCCCTGGTCAGGGAGGGCACGGTGGTCGGCGCCTGGTCACTGGTCGGGATGGGCAGCGCCGTGCTCGGTGATGTGCCGCCGGGCGAGGTCTGGGTGGGGAGCCCGGCCCGACGGCTGCGCGAGGCGGCGGCGCCCGCGTTGGACGAACTCGCGACACGAACAGCAGCACGAACAACAGTGGGGGGACCGCTGAGATGAACCAGATACCGCTTGTGGACCTCAAGGCGGCCCATGAGGAGGTCGCCGACGAGGTACGGGCCGGATTCGAACGGATCCTGGCCAACACCGCCTTCATCGGCGGTGACGAAGTGCGGGCCTTCGAGCGCGAGTACGCCGACTTCGGCGGCGTCGCGCACTGCGTGGGTGTCGCCAACGGCACCGACGCGGTCGAACTCGCCCTGCGCGCAAGCGGGGTGGGGCCCGGCGACGAGGTCGTCATCCCCGCGAACACCTTCATCGCCACCGCGGGTGCGGTGGCCCGGATCGGCGCGCGGCCGGTCCTCGCGGACTGCCTGCCCGACACCTACCTTCTCGACCCGCAGGCCGCCCTGGACGCGGTCGGCCCTGCCACCCGCGCCGTGGTGCCGGTGCACCTGTACGGACAGATGGCCGAAGTCGCGGCGCTGACCGGTCAGGTGCCCGACCACGTACGGGTCGTCGAGGACGCCGCCCAGTGCCAGGGCGCCACCCGCGAGGGACGCCCACCGGGCAGCGGCGGGATCGCGGCGACCAGCTTCTACCCGGGCAAGAACCTGGGCGCCTACGGCGACGCGGGCGCGGTGCTCACCGACGACGAGGAACTCGCCGGCCTGGTGCGCGCGACCGCGAACCACGGCGGCGTCGCCAAGTACCGCCATGACGTACCCGGGTTCAACAGCCGTCTGGACGGGCTCCAGGCCGTCGTCCTGCGGGCGAAGCTGGCCCGGCTGGCGGACGGCAACGCGGCCCGGCGGGCCGCCGCGGCCCGCTACGACACGCTGCTCGCCGATCTGGCGTCCGCCGGGCGGGTCGTGCTCCCGACGACGGACGCCGGCAACGTCCACGTATGGCACCTGTACGTCGTCCAGGTCGCCGGCACGGACCGGGACGACATCGTGGGCAAGCTCAACGCGGAAGGCATCGGCGCGGGGGTGCACTACCCGGCACCCGTCCACCTCACCGAGGCCTACCGACATCTCGGCCACGCCCGCGGCGACTTCCCCCACGCCGAGAAGGCGGCGGACCGGATGCTGTCGCTGCCGCTCTTCCCCCAGATAAGCCCCGATCAGCAGCAACGCGTCGTGGACACGCTCGCCAAGGCGCTCCAGAGCTGATCGGTCCCCTGTTTCACGCTCCACGCCGACATTCAGGGTCGGCCCTGCACAGCACCGCTGAGAGGTACATATGAACAGATGGGGCAGACGGATCCGGGGCGGGCGCCTCGCCGTCGTAGCAGCATTGATATGGGCGGTACTCCCGCAGGCACTCCCCGCCCAGGCCGCGTCCGATCCGTGCGGAACGGGCTCGAACCCGATCGTCTGCGAGAACTCCAAGGCGGGCAGCCCTATGTCCGACTGGTACTCGCCCAACTCCTACGGTGGCATCAAGGGCTTCTCCACGAAGGAGAGCGTCCAGGCCGGTGACACCGTCCAGTTCAAGATCCAGTCCCCGGTGTCGTACCACGTGGAGATCTACCGCCTCGGCTGGTACGGCGGCGACGGAGCGCGCCTGATCTCGACCGCGGCCCAGGCAGCCGTGACCTACTCGGCCAACTACTCGAACAATCCCGCCAGTTGCACCACCAAGAGCAGCACGGGACTGGTCGACTGCGGCAACTGGCCCGTGACCGCGACCTGGGCGGTGCCCAGCGACGCCGTGTCCGGCCTGTACATCGCGAACCTGACGCAGACGGACGGCGACGGTCTGATGCCGTACCCGTTCGTCGTCCGCAAGGACTCCAGCACCTCCGACGTCGTCGTGCAGACCAGCGACCAGACCTGGCAGGCCTACAACGACTACGGCGGCCAGGACTTCTACGGCGGCGCGGGACCCGCGCCGGACGGCCGTGCCTACGAGGTCAGCTACAACCGGCCGCTGGACATCGGCGGTGACAACGGCATCTACGGCTCCGAGTTCATGATGCTGTCCTGGCTGGAGCGCAACGGGTACGACGTCAGCTATCTGTCCGGCGTGGACGTGTCGTCGACCAACGGCGCCACCCTGCTGAAGAACCACAAGGTGTACCTGTCCTCCGGCCATGACGAGTACTGGACGCAGAGCCAGTACTCCAACGTCCTGGCGGCCAGGAAGGCAGGCGTCCGGCAGGCCTACTTCAGCGGCAACGAGGTCTTCTGGAAGACCCGGCTCGCCCCGAGCAACGACGGGACGAGCACGGCGAACCGGACCCTGGTCTGCTACAAGATGACCAAGATGGTGCAGGGCAACGGCATCGCCGACCCCAGCGGCACCTGGACCGGCACCTGGATGGACCCGACCAGCACCTCCTACGGTCAGACCTACCAGCCGCCGAACATCCTCACCGGTTCCATGTTCACGGTGAACGGCTACCGCGCCGACTCGATCACGGTTCCCGGTTCCTACGGCAAGAACCGGATCTGGCGCAACACCTCCATCGCGAACCTCACGTCGAGCCAGACGGCCACCTTCCCGGCCGGCACCCTCGGCTACGAGTGGGACAGCGACATCGTCAACAGCACCAGGCCCGCCGGAGCGATCCACCTGTCGTCCACGACGGTGGACATCGACGACGGCAAGTACCGCCTCGACTGGGGCAACATGTACGGCAACGGCACCGCGACGCACAATCTCGTCGAGTTCCGCGACCAGGACTCCGGGGCCCTGGTCTTCGGAGCGGGAACCGTCCAGTGGTCGTGGGGCCTGACGAACCTGCCCACGTACGACCCCGAAGACGTGGTGGTCACCGAGGACGCCCGGATGCAGCAGGCGACGGTGAACGTCCTCGCCGACATGGGCGTCCAGCCGCTGACCCTCCAGAGCAACCTCGTCTCCGCCACGGCGTCCACCGACACCACCGGCCCGGCCGTCACCGTGACGAGCCCGGCCTCCGGGGTCACCGTCCCGGCGCTGAAGCCGGTCACCATCACCGGTACCGCCACCGACTCCGGCGGGGGAGTGGTGGCCCGCACGGAGGTGTCCACCGACGGCGGCACGACCTGGAACGCCGCCACCGGCCTGACGTCCTGGACCTACAGCTGGACGCCGACGACCCCGGGCACCGCCTCCATCAAGGTCCGCGCGGTCGACGACAGCGTCAACATCGGCGCCGTCACCACCATCCCGGTGACCGTCGGTCCCCAGGCCTGCCCCTGCACCGTCTGGCCCGCCACCGCGGTGCCCGGCACCCTCAACGCGGGTGACAACGGTCCGCTGGAGCTCGGTGTCAAGATCCGTACCACGGTGGCCGGTTCCATCACCGGCGTCCGCTTCTACAAGTCGCCGGCCAACACCGGCACCCACACCGGCAGCCTGTGGAGCGCCTCCGGCACCCGCCTGGCCACCGGCACCTTCACCAACGAGACGGCCTCCGGCTGGCAGCAGCTGAACTTCGCCACCCCGGTGACCGTCAAGGCCAACACCACCTACGTCGCCTCGTACTTCGCGCCGAACGGCGGGTACTCCTACGACGGCGGCTACTTCTCCTCCGGCGCGGCCGGCCTGGCCCCGCTCACGGCACTCCAGTCGGGCACCGACGGCGGCAACGGCGTCTACCGCTACAACTCGACCAGCGCCTTCCCGTCCTCGGCGTCCTCGGGCAGCAACTACTGGGTGGACGTGGTGCTCGACACCTCGACGGCCAGTACGACCCCGCCCGTCGTCACGTCGACCTCCCCGACGTCCGGGGCGACCGGCGCCTCGATCACGGCACCGGTGTCGGCCGTCTTCGACCACGCCATCGACTCCGACACGCTGACGTTCACCTTGAAGGACCCGAACGGCAACACCGTGCCGGGCACCAAGACGCTCCCCGCGTCGAACCAGGCGACGTTCACCCCGTCGACGGAACTGGAACTGCACACCACGTACACCGCGTCCGTGCAGGCCGAGGACCTGTGGGGCAACGCCATGTCGGCCCCGGTGACGTGGTCGTTCACCACCAGCTCCACCCCGCCCGCGGTCACCTGCCCCTGCACGCTGTGGAACTCCAGCACCGTGCCGGCCAGGGCGGCCGTCACCGACGACCCCAACTCCCTCGAACTGGGCACCAGGTTCCAGTCCTCGGCGAGCGGCTGGGTCACCGGTGTCACCTTCTACAAGGGCGCCACGAACACCGGCACCCACACCGGCAGTCTCTGGTCCGCCGACGGCACGCTCCTCGCCTCCGGCACCTTCACCACCGAGTCCGCCTCCGGCTGGCAGACGATGACCTTCGCGACCCCGGTGGCGATCAGCGCCGACACCGCGTACGTCGTCTCCTACCACGCGCCGAACGGCAACTACGCGGTGGACGGCGGCTACTTCGCGTCGGCCCACAAGTCCTATCCGCTGACCGCCACCGCCGACATCAGCACGGCCCGCAACGGGCTGTACCGGTACGGCAGTGACGTGGCCTTCCCCAACAGTTCCTACGGATCCGCGAACTACTGGGTCGGTCCCGTCTTCACCGCCGACGACCCGTCCGCGTCGCTGACGTCGGGCACCTCCTCGGAGGCGGGCACCTCCGCGCTGGCGCGCACCGCCGACGCGGCGAACCCGCTGGTCACCACGCTGCCCAGCACCGCCAAGCTGTCCACGGTGAAGGCGACGGTGACCGTCCTGCCGGGCGCGAAGGCCGCTGCCGCCGGGAAGCTCAAGGTCAAGGCCGTCCTCTCCTACAACCGGGCCACCCACAAGGTGTCCGTCCACCTGTCCACCCCGCTGCCGGACGGCACGCGGTTCAAGATCACGGTCACGGCCCGGGACAAGCAGCACCACACGGTTGCGTCCCGCGTCTGGACCCTCACCAGCAAGACCGTCCGCAAGAAGAACTGACCGACCACAACCCACCGCCGGTGGCCTCCCGCACGTTCGCGGGAGGCCACCGCCGGGGATTGGCCTTCCCGACCGATGAGTACCGTCAGTGTTGTGATCCCGTGCTACAAGTACGGCCATTTCCTCGCCGACTGCGTGAGCAGCGTCCTGGACGAGCAGGACGGCGTTGACGTCCGGGTACTCATCATCGACGACGCCTCTCCCGACGACTCGGCGGAGATCGCGCTCAAACTGGCCGCCGCCGACTCACGCATCCAGGTCCGGGTCCACGAGACCAACAAGGGCCACATCGCCACCTACAACGAGGGCCTCCTGGAGTGGGCCGACGGCGACTACGTCGCACTCCTCTCCGCCGACGACCGGCTCGTCCCCGGCGCACTGGTGCGCGCCGCCGCCCTGCTGGACGCCCATCCGGAGGCGGGGTTCGCCTACGGCCGCCCCCTGCGCTTCCAGCACGGCGGCCCGCTGCCCAAGGCCCGTACGCAGAGCACCGGTTCGGTCGTCTATCCCGGGCACTGGTGGCTGGAGCGCCGGTTCCGGGAAGGCACCGGCTGCATCACCTCGCCCGAGGTCGTCGTCCGCACCAGCCTGCAGCGCGAGGTGGGCGGCTACGACCCCGAACTTCCGCACGCCGGCGACATCGAGATGTGGATGCGGCTCGCCGCCCGCGCCGACGTCGGCTACGTACGCGGCGCCGACCAGGCCTTCTACCGCGTCCACGGCAACAACATGTCCACCACCGACTTCGGGGGTCAGCTCGACGACCTGCGTCAACGCCTCGTCGCCTTCGACTCCGTCCTGGCCAAATGCGCCGACCAGCTCCCGCAGGCCGAGCGGCTGGCCGACATGGTGCACACCCGGCTCGCCCGCTACGCCCTGCGACGCGCGTACCGCGCCTACGACCGGGGGCGCACCGACGTCGTCCCGGTCGACGACCTCGTCGCCTTCGCCGCGGAGTGCCGTCCCGGTTTCACTTCCCTGCCCGAGTACCAGGCGCTGCACCGGCGCCAACGCGTCGGTGCAGCGCTGATGCCGTACCTCCAGCCGCTGGTGTGGTCGGCCGTGGTCGACCGCGGACGGGAATGGCTGTGGTGGCAGTCCTGGAAGCGCCGCGGCATCTGATGCGCGAGCGCTCCGCCCGGTACGCGCCGACGGCGCCCGGTTCAGCCGGCGGCGGCTGCCGTACCCGCGTAACGGCGTGGGTCCGAGGAGCCGCCCTTCCTGCTCCTGCGGCGCAGCGCGTACTGGTCGAACCACAGTGCGCTCAGCAGCGCGACGGTCGCGCCCAGCAGCGCCGTACCGGCCAGCGCACGGCTCTTGGTGCCCAGCACCTGGGCGGCGCTCGGGGCGACCAGGACGGAAGCGTTGATCCGCGCCGCCGCCGAGATCCCCTGCGCCTCCTGGACGTCCGCCACATGCCCGGAGTAGACGTCGATGATCCTGCGGACCGCCGTGTCGGCCTCGACCGGGTCGGATGCCCGTGCCTGGACCTGCAACGAGGGGATCAGATAGGCGGGCGTCGCGCTCGTACCGCTGTTGCGCGGGATCAGCTGGTACGTCCCGTGGACGCCGGCGGCGCTCAGCTCCTTGCGCCCGGCGGGCGATTCGAGCTGCTGGATGACCCCGTACGAGAGGGTGGCGAGCGGCGGTTGGAGATTCGTCAGCTGGTTCGGCTGGTTTCCCGTCACCGGCGGCTTGAGGACGACGACCGCCGAACTCAGGTACTGCGGAGCGGGCCGGAGCACCGGATAGGCCCCGGCGGCTGTCAGCAGGAGCGCGAGCACAAGCACGTACCAGCGGCGGAGCAGCGCTTCGGCGACGTCACGGGGCGACACAGGGATTCCTTCCGTCGGCACCGATCCTCGCAGGCGCGGGGGCGGATCGCCACCAGATCACGAGGCCTATGCTTGGCCGGAGCCCGGACGTCCGGTCACGCAGCACCGGGCCGGGGGGAGAACCGATGAGCCTTGGCGACATCTGGGCGATCATGTGCAGGCGTTGGTACTTCATGGTGCCCCTCACCCTGCTCAGTCTTTTCGCGGGCGGCTATCTGTACCGGACGATCCCGGTGTCCTACGAGTCGCAGAGCTCGGTCACGCTGCTCGACTCCACGGCGGTCGCCGATCTGGCGCCGACCTTCGGCAACCCCATATCGAACGCGGGCGGTTCGCTGGTAGTCACGGCCGACGTGCTGATCAGGACGCTCCAGTCGAGCGACTCGGCCAAGGAACTGCACTCCCGCGGCGTCACCGACCGGTACACGGCCGGTTTCGCACCGGAGGCCGACAGCCCGCTGCTCACCCTGAGCGTGACCGGGACCGACCGGGCGAAGGTGCTGCGGGAGACCACCACCCTCACCAAGTTCACCGCCGAGCAGCTGAAGGCCCTGCAGGCCGCCTCCAAGGTGCCCGCGAAGTACTCCGTGCAGGCCACGCCGGTCGTGCTGCCGCAGACACCGGTCTCCCAGTCGAAGGCCCGCTACCAGAACATCGCGTCCGTCCTCATCGTCGGGATCGTCAGCGCGTTCCTGCTGTCCATCCTGGCCGAGGGCGTCGCGGTGGTCCGCCGCCGGGGACGCGCCACGGCCGGATACGTCCCCCGGCGCCATCGCGCCCAGCCTCCCGAGCGGGAGCCCAGGGGCCTGCTGGTGCGGAGACTGGACGCCACGACGATCCTCTCCGGCTATCTGGTGCTGGCCTTCTTCGTCCCGTCCAACCTCACCCTGCCCGCGTTGGGCGGCGTCGGCACCCCGGCCAACGTCTTCGCCCTGCTGGGACTTCTCTGGTACCTCGCGACCTGGCTCGGCGGCCGTATCCGTCCCGCCCAGGGCACCAGGCTGCCGCGTGTGGCGATGTGCGTGCTCGCCATGGCGGTGCTGCTGTCCTACCTCGCGGACGCGACCCGCGACAGCTCGCACGAGGAGGTCCTCGGGGCCGACCGGGGGCTCATCGGGCTCGGGGTGTGGGTGGCGCTGGTGGTGCTGGCGTCGGCAGGCATCCAGGAGCGCAGCCGCCTGGAGACCCTCATGCGCCGGCTCGTCGTCCTGGGCACGGTGGTCGCCCTGATCGGCTACTACGACTTCTTCGCGGCGACCAACATCGCCGACTCCATCCACATCCCCGGCCTGCAGTCGAGCACCGCCGGGATCAGCGCCATGGACCGCGGCTCGTTCACCCGGCCACGCTCCACCACGGCCCATCCGCTGGAGTTCGGCGGGATGCTCGCCATCCTCGTGCCCTTCGCCGTCCACCAGGCGTTCGATCCGGTACGCCGTCACGCCGGCGCGATGCGCCGCTGGGCCCCGGTGGCGATCATGGCCGGTGCACTCCCGCTGACGGTGTCCAGGACGTCCATCATCGGCGCCGCCATCGTGATCCTGGTGATGGTGCCCCGCTGGAAGCCGCAGCGGCGCTGGGCCGCGATCGGAATCATCGTGGCCTCGGTGGCCGGCTTCAAGGTGATCATCCCCGGGCTGATCGGAACCATCACCAACCTGTTCGCCACCTTCCTGGCGGGCTCCGACAGCAGCACCCAGGCGCGCACCGTGAAGTACAGCGCGATCGTCCCCTATCTCAACGAACACCCCTGGTTCGGAAGGGGATTCGGCACCTTCACCCCCGACCTGTACTTCTTCACCGACAACCAGTACATGCTGACCCTCGCCGAGATGGGCATCGTGGGACTCGTCGCGCTGCTCGCCCTGTTCGTCACCGGGATACACACCGGCGGTGCCGTCCGCCGCCTCGCCCGCACCGACTCGGACCGGGAACTGGGACAGGCGTTCCTCGCCTCGGCGCTGGTCGCCCTGGTCATCAGCGCCACCTTCGACGCGCTCAGCTTCCCCATGTACGCCGGGATGTTCTTCCTGACCCTGGGCGCGGGCGGGAGCTACCTCGGCTTCATCCGCCGGGAGGCGGCCGAGGCCGCGGCAGCCGCTGAGGTTCCCGCTCCCCGTAAGGCATCCGAAGCCCAGCTCCCCCAACTCGCGGAGTCCCGATGAGTCCCGTCGCCGTCATCGTCGTCACCTGGAACAGCGCCTCGGTGCTCCCGGGCTTCCTCGCCGCGCTTCCCGACGGCATGGCCGGCCTCGACTGGCGGCTCGTCGTCGCCGACAACGACTCCGCCGACGACACCGTCGAGGTGCTCCGGACACTGGCCCCCGACGCCACCGTCGTCCAGACCGGCCGCAACGCCGGGTACGCGGCCGGGGTCAACGCGGCGCTGGGTGCGGCCGGTGAGCACGGTGCCGTCCTCATCTGCAACCCCGACATCCGGATGCGGGAGGGCTGCGCCAAACGCCTCGTCGACAGTCTCGGCGAGGGTGTGGGGATCGCCGTACCCCTTCTGTACGAGGAGGGCAGCGACACGCCCCACCGCTCATTGCGCCGCGAGTCGAGTGTGCCCCGGGCGCTCGGCGAGGCCCTCATCGGGAACACCAGGGCCGGACGCTTCCCCCTTCTCAGCGAGCTCGTCACCGACCCCGCCGCGTACCGGCGGCCCACGCGCGCGGACTGGGCGACCGGTGCGCTCATGGCCATGTCGGAGGACTGCCTGGCCGCCTGCGGCCTCTGGGACGAGTCCTTCTTCCTCTACTCGGAGGAGACCGAGTACTGCCTGCGCGCACGGGACCGGGGATACGCCACCCAACTGGAGCCGACGGCCGAGGCCGTACACCTGGGCGGCGACTCCCAGGTGTCACCCCGCCTGTGGACCCTCCTCACCCTCAACCGAGTCCGCCTGTACCGCCAGCGCCACGGCGCCCTCCCCACGGCCGCCTTCCGCGCAGCGGTCCTCCTCCGGGAGACGTCCCGAGCTGCTCTGGGCCGCCCGGCCGCCAGAGCGGCAGCAGCCGCACTGGCCAGACCGGGCGCCCTAAGCAAAACACCGGGCCCGTAACAGCGAGCGCCCACAGGGGCGCACCGAAGGGGCGCGGGGAACTGCGCGACCAGCCACGACGGCGCCGCAGCCGGCCGCCAGCAGATCGAGGCACCCCCTCAGCCCGCTGCCGTACTCCGAGGCCGACACACCATGGCCACGAAATCGTGCCCCACATCAGAAAGCACCGCGTCCTCCGCGGCAAAGCACAACTCCAGCAGCGCCAGCGTCTCGGGCTCCTGGTCAAGGAAGTTGTGTGCGATCCCCGAGAACGCGATGTGCAGCACCGTACCCCCGTACGGCCGTTCCTCGACGACGTCGAACTCGCGCCGCAGGCCCGGCAGCAGCGCCGCCGCGTCGACCGCCTCCGAGGGATCGTCCAGCACCATCGACAGTCTGCTGGGCCGCACGACACGGTGCTTGATCCGGCCGTCGGCCAGGCGCCGCCGTTCCTCGGGCAGTTGGGCCAGGAGGTCGTTCGCCGCCTCCAACTGGCCGTCGGTCCACTGGAACCGGGTGGGACCGACGAACTCGTCGACCACGAACGTCCCGCCGGGCTCGATCAGTTGGGACAGTCGCGGCAGGGTCTCGTCGAGGTCGTCGAAATGGTGCAGTGACTGCAGACCCAGCAGTACGTCGAACCGTTCCCCGTCGCCGGTCATCCGGTTGACGTCACTGACCCGGAAGCGCAGGACGTCGGCGAGGCCCTGCTCGGTGGCGGTGCGGGTGGCGAAGTCGATCCGCTGCTGCGCCACGTCCACGCCCTCCAGGAGGCCGAACGCGCCGGTCCTCGCCCAGAGAAGTTCATTGCCGCCGGTGCCGCACCCCAACGACAGGCCCCGCAGATCGGTGCGTGGCGCGAGATGCTCGGCGGCCACGTACTCGGGAAAGGAGGTGTCGGGGTCGCCGGTCATCAGCAGGTTCCAGCGTTTGACGACCGCCGGTATCGCCCACCACTCCGTCAGCGACGGGTCGACCCGGGACCAGTGCTGGACGACTCGCGCACCGCCCCGCACCCGTAACTTGGCCAGTACCGGGTCGAGTTCTAATCGCCGTACCTTGCGCAGTAACCGGTCCGCGTCATGTCTGTTGACCAGGTTGTTCAGCATACGGGCTCCGTTCTGACGGCTATGAGTGACTTCGGGGCACCGAGCACCCGCTCGCTGAGAAGCACCGAGTCGGGGAACAGATAGCGCATTTCGGTGCGGGTCAGCAGCTCGATGTTGATCACCGCGTCCATCGCCGACTCCGGGCTGTCGGGGCGGCTGTGGACCAGCGGCCAGCGGCGTACGAGACGTGCCCTGGCGGCCAGCGGCAGGAACTGGAAGCCGGGCGCCACGAAGTGGGGCTCGACGGGGAAGTACCGGTACGGCGTCTGGATCCAGTGCAGCGGCGCCAGTGACTCGACGGCCGAGACGAACTTGCGGCGCTGGCTGTGGCCGCCCACGTGCTCGATCGTCGAGTTGGAGAACACCAGGTCGTAGCCGCCCTTGGCGCTCAGCTCGGCGGCGACCGTCTCGTCGGTGACGTCGGCGACCTCGGCGGTGATCCAGTCGGGCAGTTCCGCGGGGTGTTCCGCCAGGTTGATCAGGTGGACGTGCTTGGCGCGCACCGGTGCGCGCAGCCACATCTCGGCCGTCCCGCCCAGGTCCAGGACGCTCATGTTCTCGATGCCGGGGAAGCACCGTCGAAACCGCTCCCAGCGGGCGATGCGCATGCGTTCGCCCAGCGAGCCGGGTGCGTCGACGAACTTGTTCCTGAGGGCGCGGGAGCGGGGCATGGGATCAACCACCTGTGTTCGGAACGGGAGAGGGACGGCGGGGGAGGAACAACGGTCGGCGTAGCAGGGCGGCTTCATCCGGCTGTCACCACTCGGTGTAGAAGCTGGCCGGGTTCACCAGGTATCGGACGGTGGGGTGGGGCACATGGAGCACCCGGTGCCTGCGGGCGTACCGGTGGATCAGCTCCCAGTCCTCCCGGGGCATCACCTCCGGTGTCCGGCGCAGGCGGCTGAAGTGCAGGGAGCGATTGCGGCGGGCGACGAAGGCGTTGGTGTCCAGGAAGGACTCGCGGGCGGCCCTGCGCCGGTCGTAGGGCACCGACAGGATGTCCTTCTCGCTGCCGTCGGGCAGGACGCGGCGCAGCGCCGTGTAGACGCCGTCGGGGCCGCCGGGGGACTCCAGGACCGCCAACGCCCGTTCCAGATGGTCGGGTTCCCACAGGTTGTCGTCGTCCAGGAACGCCACGTACCGCGAGCGGCCGAGGCGGATGCCCACGTTGCGCACGACTCCCGCCACGCCGGTGTTGTGGTTCAGTGAAACGGCGAACAGCCTCGGGTCGTCGGGGAGTTCGCCGGGCAGCCCGGCGCCGTCGTCGACCACGATCACGACCTGGTCGCGAACGGTCTGGTCCAGAGCCGAGCGCACCGCGGCACACAGCGCCTCGGGACGTCGGTGGGTCGCGATCACCGTGGTGACCAGCGCCGAGGGCGGCGACGGCAGGCCGGCGGCGAGCCGTCGGGTCTCGGCGGCCTCGATCCGGCGCAGCCGCACCGCGGTGGGGGCCAGCAGGACCTTGTTCCTGACCTCGAAGAGCACCAGCCAGCCGAACAGCGCCTTGAGCAGGGTCCAGGGCGCCCGTGCGACCCGGCGCACGAACCCGCTCACGACGACGGCTCCGGCTGGATCAACCTGCCGTCGGACATCCGGTTGTTCCGCCACACGTTTCCGGCACCGCCCGTGTTCCAGTGGGCGACGACGCCGTATCCGCCGGAGGCGGGGTGGTACTCCGTCGAGAAGATGTTGTCGGTGACCCTGATCCCGGTGGCGCCGGTGCTGCCGCCGTACAGGGCGTAGGCGCCGCCGGCTATCCAGTTGTCGTCCACGGTGACGTTGCGGACCACGCCGGTGTCCGCGAACAGGCCGATGCTCCCCGAGGCGCCCTGCTTGAGGCTGGTCGGGTTCAGCAGGGTGTTGTGGCGGATGATCAGGTGGCCGGTGTTGCCGCCGCCGCTGATCACCGTGTTGGTGTGCTGCCACTCGCCGCCCAGGTTGATGAACGGCTCGATGTCGTGCACGTAGTTGTCGTGCAGGTTCCCCTGCCCCATGGACAGGGCGTCGCCGAACACCGAGACGTCGCACCAGCCGACCTCGATGGAGCTGACCCCCATGTTGGACACCGCGTAGTCCACACCGCCGTTGTCCGGACCCTTGCCGGGCACGGCCGTGATGGTGGAGTGCAGGACCTTGAGGCCGCTGAAGCCGGGGCGAAGGTTGATGCCCCACCAGTTGTCCGACGTGATCCTGGTGTCGATGACGGTGACGTTGTTCGCGTAGATGTCGAGCGAGCCGGTGATGTCCCGGCCCCGGATGACGAGACCGTCGGTACGGATGGCCCAGTACCCGGTGTTCTGGGGCTTGAGGGCGATCCGCGGGCCGGTGGTGTCGGCGTCGGGGAAGCCGCAGTCGCCGGGGGAGGCGCAGCCGGTCCTGGCCGCCGGGGCGCCGGACGCGCTGCCGGTGCCTGCCGTCGCGGTCGGTTGCCGGGGCGGGGTGGGCCTGGTGGTCGGGGTGGGCTTCTTCGTCGGGGACGGCGAGGCGGTGGGGCTGCTCGTCGCCTCGCCGACAGTGGCCGACGGAGTGGGGCTCGCAGGCGGCGAGGACCCGCTGGTACGGCAGGTCGGCCCGTCGTCCGTGCAGTCCTGCGACGCGGACCGGTCGTCCGATCCTGATCCCGAGCAGGCCGCGCCGAGGACCACCAGCAACGCCGCGAGCAGCAGTCCCACGAGCGAGTTCCGGCTGATGCGCGGTGACATCAGGTTCACCTCATGTCCTCTTGGGGAGGCCGGACCGGTGCGGAGGACCGGTGTCGGCCGCGGTGGGGCCGGTCGCCGCCGTCGACACCGCGCAGGAAGTCGCGGCTGGGCAGTACGCACAGCGTGTAGCCGGCCAGGGCGATCGTGCTGATGGCGAGAAGCGCGAGCCGGCCGTCGCCGAACAGGCGCTGGAGGCCGAGGACGATCGCGGCCATCACGGCCCCGCCGAAGAAGGGCCACGCGCAGGCCCTGGCGACCCGGCCGAAACCGATGCCGCCACGGTGCAGGGCGACCAGGAACACGGGCACCACCAGGCCGCCGGCGACCAGCACATGGGCCTGCGCGACCCCGACGATTCCGTTCAGACGGGCGGCGACGAGAAGCACCGGGACCAGGGCCGCCAGCCACAGGCCCTGCACCAAGAAGAGCGACCGGCGCTGTCCGATCGCGACCAGGCAGTCGTAGGCGAGTTCACTGCCGATGCGGATCAGGCCGAGGACCATCAGCCAGGGCAGTGCCGCGGCGGCGGGACCCCACCGGTCTCCGTAGATCGTCACGATGGCCGGCTCCGCGAGGCAGGCCAGCAGGACGCACAGCGGGACGGTGCCGGTGATCACCACACCCAGCGCGCGGCTGAAGCCCTGGGCGAGCGCCTGCGGTGAGTCGGCCAGGCGGGAGAAGCCGGCGAAGGAGACCCGGCGGGCGGCCTCCGAGATGATCCGCACGGGCCAGCCGGACATGTTGAAGGCGAGCACGTAGAAGCCCAGGGAGACACTGCCCAGCGTCGCGCCCACCACCATGGTGTCGACGTTGACCACCGCGAGGGCCAGCATGCTCGCCCCCGCCAGCGGAAGCCCGAACCTGAGCAGCGCCCGGGCCTGATCGGGGTCCCAGCCGAACTTCAGGGTGCCCGGCGCCGCCAGCGCACAGCCGATCAGCGTCACGACGTTCCCCGCCACGGCACCCCAGGCGAAGCTCATCGCGCCCCAGCCCTCGAAGGCCAGCAGCAGCGTCACCGAGGTGCTGACCACGAAGTTGAGCGCGTCGACGATCATCCGCTTGCCCTGGGCGAACTCCCGGGTGAGGAAGCCGGCGGGCACCTGCGCCACCCCGTCGATCACCACGCACAGGCACATCACCCGCAGTACGTTCGCCGCGTCCGGCGAGCCGAGCAGGCCCGCCACCGTCGGCGCCGCCGCGAACAGCGCCACGTACAGCAGGCCGCTGGAGAGGGCGCTGAGGGTCAGCACGGTCGGCGCGAACCGCCGTGCGTCGCCCTCCCAGCGCACGATGGCCAGGCCGACGCCCAGTTCGTTCGCGGACAACAGGACCAGCAGCACGGTCTGGGCGATGCCGTAGACGCCCCACTCCGCCGGTCCGAGGGCGAAGCGCGCCAGCAGGATGCCGGTCGCGAAGTTGCCCAGCCGCATGACGACGGTGTTGATCAGGCTCCAGCGGGCAGCCGAACGGACCTTCCCGCCCAGGGAGGGGGCAGCGGCCGGAGCGGGCGTGCTGCTGGGTTCAGCGGTCCCGCTGTCCGGTGTGCGAACGCTGTCCATGAGTCGACTCCTCGTCGAGCGGCTCGGCGGCGGGTGCCACGACCGTGGCGGCCCGTCCCGCTCTCGGCTCCGCGGCGGGCCTGTTGGCGGACCGCGCCCAGGCGGGCGGGGTGCGCAGAGCGATCGTCTGTTCCGCGACCGACTCCTCGGCCGCCGGCCGGGGGGCGGTGGCACGGGACTCGGCCGCCGGCTCCGGCTCGGGCGCGTCGACCGACGGTTCGGGTTCCTCGGAGTTCGCCGCCGGGCGCGTTCGGCGGCGAGCCTCCACGTAGAAGACGGCGACCAGGCTCAGCACCAGGCCCATGCCGCCGGCCATGATCATGTACTCGAGCCGGGTCTTGGTCTGCGCCACCGGCGGCTGAGGGACCACGATCGTCATCATCTGGATCATGGCCTTCGGCTCGACCGACTGCTGTTCCTGGAACTGCTTCAGCCGGTCCGTGGCATACGCGGTCAGGATGCGGTCCGAGGCCAGGACCGCTGCCTTGTCGGTGCCGGTGACCGTGAGCCACATCAGCGGCCCCTGGGCGTTGTCGGCGATCTTGGCCTCGAACGTACCGGTGGCGCCACGGGACTTGAGTTCCCGGACGGAGCCGTCGGAGTTGAGGTTGCGGGCCAGGCTGTCGGCCATGCCGGTGAGCGAGGTCTGCGTGCTGAGGAAGGGATTGCCGCCGTAGGCGACGGTGGCCTTCGGGGAGTTCAGCAGCTGCACCGTGCTCTGCGACTGGTAGGTGACCGGAACGAGCAGTACCACGGCGGCCACCATCCCGGCGGTCAGCAGCAGTCCGGGCAACAGGACGTACCAACGCCTGCGCGTGACACGGAAGATCTCAGCGAGATCCATGGCGGTCCCCCATTGCGGCCAAATGTTCTACGAGCATGTGTTTCAAGCGGATCATATGGGGAACGTGCCGTCCACGGTTCTCGGCAGGTCGGTCGGTCTCTGCCGGGTGCTCGCGGTTCCCCCCTCCAGCAGCACATCGGCGATCCGGTCGCTCGCGCGGCCGTCCCACAGCTCGGGTCTGCGCGGTGCGGGCGGAGCGTCCAGCACCCGGTTCACGGTGGACACGATCCGCGCCGGATCCCGGCCGGCCAGCACATTGGTGCCCTGCTCGACGGTGATGGGCCGCTCGGTGTTGTCCCGGAGGGTCACACACGGCACACCCAGTGCGGTGGTCTCCTCCTGGATGCCACCGGAGTCCGTCAGCACGACGCGGGCGGAATCCTGCAGGGCGATGAAGTCCAGGTATCCGGCGGGCGGTACGAGCCGGATGCCCCCAGGGACGCCGATCTTGGCCAGCTTGTCCGCGGCCCGCGGATGCACGGGCAGCACGAGCGGCAGGCGGCCCGCGATCTCTCCCAGGGCCTTCAGCAGCCCGGTGAGGACCTCGGGGTCGTCCACATTGGCCGGCCGGTGCAGGGTGACAAGGCCGTACTCGCCCTTGGCCAGGCCGTATTCGTCCAGGACGGCGGAGGCTCTGGCCCGCTCCAGGTTCGCCAGCAACGTGTCGATCATGACGTTGCCGACCAGGTGGATCTGGTCCTCCCGGTACCCCTCCGCGCGCAGGTTCTCGACGGCGTCGGGCGAGGGGGCCAGCAGATAGTCGCTGACCCGGTCGGTGGCGACGCGGTTGACCTCCTCCGGCATGCTCCAGTCGCGGCTGCGCAGGCCCGCCTCGACGTGCGCCAGCAGCGGCCCGGCCTTCGCGGTGACCAGGGCACAGGCCAGGGTGGAGTTGATGTCGCCGACCACCACGACGATGTCCGGGGACACCTCGTCGAGGAGCGGTTCGAACGCGGTCATCACGCGCCCGGTCTGCTCGGCGTGGCTGCCGGAGCCGACCCCGAGGAAGCGGTCGGGCGGCCGGATGCCGAGGTCGGCGAAGAACACGTCGTTCATCGCCGGGTCGTAGTGCTGGCCGGTGTGGACGAGGAGCACCTCTGTGCCCCGGCGTTCCAGGGCGTCCATCACCGGTTTGATCTTCATGTAGTTGGGTCGCGCCCCGGCGACGCAGACGACTCGCGTCATGGTTCAGAGCACCTCGATCGTGGGTCCCGCGGCCAGCCGTCGGCGGCAGTCGAGGACAAAGGGGGCGTGTTCGGTGATGAGTTCGTAGTCGAAGCTGTCGTGGTCGGTGAGCAGGACCACCACGTCGGCGGCCGACAGCTCCTCCGGGGTCGGTTCGACCCGTACCAGCCGGCTGTCCACCGGCAGGCTCTCGACCACGTGCGGATCGGCTGCCCTGACCTGGGCCCCCGCGTCGAGCAGAAGCTGGGAGATGCGCAGGGCGGGCGACTCGCGGGCGTCGCTGGTGTTCTTCTTGTACGCCAGACCGAGCAACAGGATGCGTGAGCCGTTCACCGCACGGCGTCTCTCGTTGAACAGGTCGCTGATGCGTCGGGCCACGTACTCGGGCATGTGGTTGTTGATGTCGTTGGCCAGCTCCACGAAGCGGAAGCTCTGGCCGAGTTCGCGCTGCACCCGCCAGGACAGGTACGAGGGGTCGATCGGCAGGCAGTGGCCGCCGACACCCGGTCCGGGCGTGAACTTCATGAAGCCGAAGGGCTTACTGGAGGCCGCGTCGATGGCCTGCCAGACGTCGATGTCCAGGTGGTGGGCGAACATCGCGATCTCGTTGACCAGCGCGATGTTCACATGCCGGAAGGTGTTCTCCAGCAGCTTTGCGAGTTCGGCCTCCTTGGGCGAGCTCACCGGCACGGTGGTGTCGACGAGTTGCGCGTAGAAGTCCTGCACGGCCTTGAGCGAGGCCTCGTTGACCCCGGACACGACCTTCGGGGTCTCCTTGAAACCCCAGACGGCGTTTCCGGGGTCGATCCGCTCCGGGCTGTACCCGAGGTGGAAGTCGGCGCCCGCGCTGAGGCCCGAGCCGTCCTCCAGGATCGGCGCGAACAGCTCCTGGGTGGTGCCGGGGTAGGTCGTCGACTCCAGGACGACGGTGGCCCCGGGGCGCAGATACCGGGCGAGGGTGACCGCCGACTCCCTGATGTAACGGAGGTCGGGCGTGCCCTCGTGCAGCGGGGTCGGCACGGTCACCACGGCGATGTCGAAACCGCCGCAGTCACGGGCCGACTCGCTCGGGCGGTACGAGCCGTTGTCCAGCGCCGCGCGGATCCGCTCGGAGGAGACGTCCTCGACGAACGACTCACCGGCGGCGAGGGTCTTGATCCGCCGGGAGTCGACGTCGTAGCCGATCACCTCGTGTCCGACCTCGGCGGCGCGGATGGCCAGCGGAAGGCCGACGTATCCCTGTCCGACCACGACTACGCGCATCAGTTGCTCCTGTTCGCGGAGGCGGGCGACGGGGTGAGCCGGATGAGCTCCCGCGCCGTCATGAGAAGGAAGGCGGCATTGGTGGTGAGGTAGCGCCGGCCCAGGCGGCGCGGTTCCTGCAAGGCGCGGTAGAGCCACTCGACTCCCCACCGCTGCCAGACCTCGGGGGCCCGCTTGGTGATCCCGGCCAGGATGTCGAAGGAGCCGCCGACACCGTGCACGACGCGGGCGCCGGTGTGTTCGCCGTAGGCGGCGGTGAAGATCTCCTTCTTCGGCGAGGTCATGCCGAGGAACAGCATCTGGGCGCCGCTGTCGGCGATCGCGCCGGCGATGGATTCCTGCTGGGAGTCTGCGAAGTAGCCGTTGCGGCTGCCGGCCACCTTCAGGCCGGGGAAGCGGTCGGCCACCCGGCGCAGCATCTCCTCCAGCACTTCCTCCTTGGCGCCCAGGAAGTACACGGACATGCCCGCCGTCTCGGCCTCGGCAAGCAGCCGCATGAACAGGTCGATACCGGCCACCCGTTCCGGCAGCGGGGCGCGCAGCACCCGGCCGGCCCAGACAACGGCCTGTCCGTCGGCGACGACGAGATCGCAGCCCGACACGGCGTCGGCGAGCCGCGGGTCGCGCCGCATGTTGACCAGCTTCGCGGCGTTGACCACCCCGATCTCCAACTGTCTGCCCTCACGGACAGCTTCGAGGCAGCGCTGCACGGTCTCGTCCATGGTCAGCGGGTCCAGCTCGACCCCGAACAGGGTCCGGCGCTCGCTCATATTCGTCCCCCCAGCCAGGCGTGGAGCATCCAGCCGAATTCGTACGGCCGGCATTCGCGGTCCACGGAAACCGGGCGGTACACCCGGTCCAGGGACTTCAGCCGGAGGTTCGGAGCGACTCGGGTACCGAGTCCCCGGGCGGCGCGTACGGCCTTCTTCGGGTCGCCCCGGTAGACCTTGCGCCAGGTGACGCCGAGCTCGTCGAGGATCATCGACTCCTCGTTCCCGGCGGCCAGTTCTGGCACGTCCGTCATCCAGCGCAGGCCCTTGCGGATCGACGCGCCGAAGTCGCTGCCGCCCGCGTCGGTCAGATCGAACAGGGCGGTCGGCGCCATCGCGTGCTGGTGGACGCTGTAGACCGGGTAGCCCTCCACGACACCGCCGGTGCGCGCGTCGTAGTGCCACCACCACTGCCCGCCGTCGCCCTGCAGCTCACAGATGCGCGCCGCACACGCCTCGGAGGCGGCCAGCGCCTCCGGATCGCCGTCACCGTCGCCGCTGGCGTGTGCGCGGGCCAGGGCCTGGAGCGGATACGTCTGGTCGGCGAAGCAGGACACATGCGACCGGTACCAGGGCACCAGGCCGGGTCCGGTGGCGTGCGGGAACAGCGGGCTGTCCCCGATCCGGGCCCGCAGAAGGCGGTCGCGAGCTGCGGTGAAACGTCTCTCCACATCGACCGTGCTGCGCGCCGCCGCGAGGGCGGACAACACCCATGCCGCCTCGACGGTGTACTGCGGCCGGCCCTCGTCGTCCAGTGCGTCGACGCGCGCGAGCGCGTCGGACAGTTTGGGGTGGTCGGTCTCGGCGGCGGCCCACGCGATGAGCGCCGCGTCACCGAGGTTGGTCACCGTGGGTAGCGACTGGACCAGCAGACCCGTGAACTCCTGGGCCGTGTGCCCGCCGAGCACCGCGCGCTGGCGGTCCTCCGGGAGGTACTGGGCGCCCAGCGCGGTGATGGCCGCGTACCGGGTGCTGGTGCCGCGCCGCTCCAAGGTCCAGGAACCGCCCGGGGCTTCCCGGCCGACCATGGTGAAGACGAAGGCTTCGCCGCCGGGAAGCAGCATCGACGGCAGCCCCGACTCGGCGAGCGCGAGGAGGCGTTGGGCGAGCGCGAGCAGCGGTGGTTCCTCACGACCGAGCGCTGTCAGACGTGTGGTGGTCATGGTTTGGGCACACCAACCCCCCTGTGGGTCCTGTGGTGAACAGACTGGTGAGCGCCACGGCACGGCATGGGCGCGCGGCGAAGACAAACGTCGGACATCGGGCAATGGACGTCAGGAATCAGACATCAGACAGCAGGTGTCGGACGTAAGGCGTCGGAGCGGTTGTCGCTCCTCGCTTTTGGCACAGGCGTATCCACCCGGTAACCCCCCCTGGGCACTGGTCAGTGTGCTCATTGTGCTTGGTCTGCATAGTTCGCACACATGTTATGCCTGTAGATGTTCGAAGATTTGCGTTTTGTGGGACGCAAAAGTTACGCGCGCTCGACGAGCTCGTTGTCCTTCTCCTCGTACAGCGCGCCCGTCTCGGGGCACTCCCATACGCCCGGCGCGTCTTCCCGCTCGGTGAGCCGTACGCCGGCCCGGCCGACCCAGCCGATCCGGCGGGCCGGAACGCCGACCACGAGCGCGAAGTCCGGTACGTCCCGGGTCACCACGGCGCCCGCGGCGACCAGCGCCCAACGGCCGATGCGCACCGGCGCCACGCACACCGAACGGGCCCCCACCGACGCACCCTCGTCGACGACCACCGCCACGGCCTCCCAGTCGCCGCCGCGCTTGAGCCGGCCCTCCGGGTCCACCGAGCGGGGGAAGTGGTCGTTGGTGAAAACCGCCGCAGGGCCGACGAACACCCCGTCACCGAGCACCGCGGGTTCGTAGACCAGCGCGTAGTTCTGGAGCTTCACGTTGTCGCCGATCCGCACCCCCGGGCCGACATACGCTCCCCGGCCCACGATGCACCCGCTGCCCAGCCGGGCGTCCTCCCGTATCTGGGCCAGATCCCAGACCGTCGTCCCGTCGCCGATCGTGGCCGTTTCGTCGACCTGCGCGGTCGGCTGGATCCTGGAGCTCACCTGGTTGAACCTTTCTTCTCACCGGGCAACAGCAGTGCTTTCACGGGATCACCATACTTACGCCGGATCAGGGGGTGACGGTGACGGCCGGAGCCGGCGCCGTATGCCGTGAGAGCGGGCATCCGCGCCGTCGCTTCACAGAATGCACACCGAAGTTCATCAGCTCTTTAAGTTTCAAGCGCTACGCTCTGCGTCAGTCGAGTGTCCACGCGCCCCCCACGCCCGGGTACTCGCTCCCCCCACAGGCACAGGAGACTCGGTGTGCGTGACGGCGACGTAGTGGTGATCGGCGGCGGCTATGCCGGCGTGCGGCTGGCGAAACGACTGGACGAGACGGCGAACGTCACGTTGGTGGACCGCAAGGAGGTCTTCTTCCACCGTATTGCCTCTCTGCGCGCCGGTGTGCATCCGGAATGGACGGTCACTCCGTTCATTCCGTACGACCGGCTGATGAGCAACGGCCGGGTGGTTGTGGGCAAGGCGGTCCGCGTCGACACCGCCGAGCGACAGGTGGTGCTGGCCACGGGCGAGCGACTCCCGTACGACGTGGTGGTGATCGCCACCGGCGCCGACTACCCCGAACCGGCCCGCTTCACCGGCACCACCGTCGAGGAGGCGGCCCGGTCGTTCGCCGGGCACCAGCGGAACATCGCCGCCGCGGAACATGTCCTCGTCGTCGGCGGCGGGCCCTCCGGCGTCGAACTCAGCGCCGAGATCCGCCTGGCGAGGCCCGACGCCCAGGTCACCCTCGCCCACTCCGGGCCGGCGCTGCTTCACGCCACGGGCAGCGAACGGGCCGGGAACAGGGCCCGCGCCTGGCTGGAGGCCCATGGCGTGGAGGTCCGGCTCGACTGCTTCATGTCGCCCGGCAACGACTTCGGCACCTATCGCGACGCCCACGGCAACGTCATCGACGCCGACCGCTCCTTCTGGGCCACGGGCATCACCCCCAACACTTTCTGGCTGCGCATGGCCGGTCACAGCGACTGGCTGAACGCCTCCGGGCATGTGAAGGTCGACCGGACGCTTCGGGTCGAAGGCTGGCCGGACGTGTTCGCGGTCGGCGACGTGAACGACGTCAGCGAACTCAAGATCACCCCCGTCGCGCTCGCCCAGGCGGACCTCGCCTTCCACAACATCCGCGCGTACCTTCAGGGTTCGGGCAGACACCGCAGGCAGCCGCGCTTCTACCGCCCCATCCACCGCACCCCGCTGGTCGTGCCGTTCGGCTCCTCCGACGGAGTGACCATGGTGCCCGTGCCGGGCGGCGAGACCGCGGTCCTCGGCGGCCGTACCGCCACCCTGGCGAAGGCCAAGACCCTCATGACCCCGTACATGAGGCGCCAGCTCGGCTATACGGCGGCCTGACCCCTCTCGCGTGAAGAGGATGTGGAGGCCTCGCGGCGGCCATGTGGAAGCCGTCTTCACCGGGTCCTCAACTGTGGGTTGTGCCCCCGTTGTTACTCTGCCGTATGCCCTGCGGTAGGGTCCCCACCGTTTCCAACTACCGGCTGGACGTGTGCCGGTACGGGGAGTGTTGGAGGGGCGGCGAGACGATGAAATCCCAGTGGGGCGACGGCGGATCCGTGGATCTGCATGGCACACGGTTAGAGGAGTTGGCTCCTGAACCGCTGCTGACCAGGGACTACGAGACGCGTCCCGCGCTCGTGTACGAACGGCTGCGGCAGCGGCACGGCCCGGTCGCACCGGTCGATCTGCTGGGCGTACCCGCCTGGCTGGTCCTGGGCTACCAGGAGTCGCTCCAGGTCCTCCAGGACGACGACGGGTGGCCGAAGGGGCTGGAGAAGTGGCGGGCCCGCTCGGAGGGCCGAGTGCCCGCCGACTGGCCGCTGGGACCGTCCTTGGAAGTCAACCATGTGCTGATCCAGGGCGGCCCCGGATACCGGCCGTTGCGGGCGGCGTGGGACGTGGCGCTGAAACCGTTCCAGGATCCGGGCCACCCCCAGGCGAAGCGGTTGAAGAGGGCCGTCACCGGCTACGCCGACGAACTGATCAGCCTGATGGGCCAGGGCGGCAGCACGGGTCTGGCGGATCTGTCCGCCCAGTTCTCCCGGCCCCTGCCGCTGATGGTGGCCAGTCGTCTGCTCGGCTTCCCCGGTTCGCAGGGCGACGACGCGCTGATGGACATGTGGCGGGTGCTGGACGCGGGGCCGGACGCGGAGCCCGCCCTGGAGCGGCTGCTCGCGACACTGGCCGAACTGGCGGCGGTGAAACTGGAGAAGCCCGGGGACGACTTCCCGTCGTACCTGATCGCGGCGCATCCGGAACTCTCGCTCGACGAACTGGCCCGCGAGCTGTTCATGCTGCTGGGCATGACCTCCGACCACGTCGGCATCCTCATCTCCAACACGGTGGTCGAGGTCATCTCGGGCGAGGGAGGGGTGCGGGCCAGTCTGTCCGCCGGGATGGTCAGGGAGACCATGAACCGGGTGGTCATGCGCAAGCCGCCACTGGTCAACTTCGTGCCCCGCTTCGCGGCCAGGGACACGGCGCTGGGAAACTACACGATCCGGGCGGGCGACCCGGTGTGGGTCTCCTCCGCCGCGGCCCACGCCGACCCCCTCTTCGCCGAGAACATGTGCCCGAGCACCACGGTCAGCACCCGGGCGCACCTGTCCTGGGGTGCCGGCCCACGCCAGTGCCCGGCGCGCGAGCTCGCGTCGACGGTGGCGTCGGTCGGAGTGGGCCGGCTGTTCGAGCGGTTCTCGCACCTGGACCTCGCCCTGCCCGTCGACCAACTGCCGTGGCGTTCCTCGCCGTTCATGCGCGGCCTGCGGTCGCTTCCGGTCCGGTACGAACTCGCCCCGGTGCCCGAGCGACGGTTGGCGTACGACCCGGCGACGCAGTCCGCCGAGACGGAGCTGCCGGACTCGTCGGCGAGGCAGCGCTCCTCGCTGTGGCGCTATCTCACGGGGCTGATCCGCACCGGCCGCTGACGTGGCCGTTGCCTCCGGCCGCGCCGTTGAACGCGCCGAGGGTTTCGCGTGACCTCGGCTCGGTGGCTCGGTGGTCCGGTGGTCCGGCCACCGGACCACCGGCGGCGACCGTGTCGCGGTGGCGCCGGTTCGGGCTTGCTGGGCGCTTCCAGGAGGGGCCGGGCCGAAGTCTCCGCGCGCACCGGCGCACGCGGGCGGACGGCCCGGCGGCCGAGCGCCAGGGCCGCGTATCCGTAAGCCGCCCTCAGGCGCCGTACACCGGCGTGGGCGAAGGCGCTTCGGTGAGCAGCCCGCGCACCGCCGGGCCTATCTCATCGGGAGTCCAGCGGCGGTCGCGCACCCGCTGGGGTCCGTGCTGCCAGCCGTCGGCGACACCGATCGTGCCGCCCTCGGCCTCGAAGACACGGCCGGTGACGTCACCCGACTCGGCCGAGGCCAGCCATACCACCAGGGGCGATACGTTGCCGGGGTGCGGGGCGTCGAAGCCGGACTCCGGTGCGCGCATCTTCTCGGCGAACGCCTCGACCGCCTCGGTCATCGGGGTGCGCGCGGAGGGGGCTATCGCGTTCACGGTGACGCCGTACCGGGCCAGTTCGGCGGCGGCGATCACGGTGAGCGCCGCGATGCCCGCCTTCGCGGCGCCGTAGTTTCCCTGGCCGACACTGCCCATCAACCCCGCGCCCGAGCTGGTGTTGACGACGCGGGCCTCGACCGGCCGTCCCTGCTTGCTCAACTCCCGCCAGTACGCGGCAGCGTGCCGCAGCGGCGCCGCATGCCCCTTGAGATCGACCTTCAGGACCAGGTCCCAGTCCGCCTCGGTCATCGAGACCAGCATCCGGTCCCGATTGATGCCCGCGTTGTTCACCAGCGCGTGCAGCGTGCCGAACTCGGTGACGGCCCGCCCGATCAGCCGCTCCGCGTACCCCCAGTCGCTGATGTCGCCCAGATCGGCGACAGCGGTGCCACCGGCCGCCCCGATCTCCTCGGTCACCGCCTTCGCGGCCTCGCCCAGGTCGTTGACGACGACCATGGCTCCCGCCGCCGCCAGTGCGAGGGCGTGTTCGCGACCGAGACCCTGGCCCGCTCCGGTGACGACGACGACCCGATCCCGACAGATTCCGTTCATGTGTCCGCCCCTTCGCTGGCGATGCCGGCCGCTCCGGCGATGCCCAGCCGCCGCGCGATGAACTCCCGGTGCTCCGTCGGCCCGCCCCAGTCCGCGGCCAGTGCCCAGGCCCGTTTGGCGTACAGATGGAGGTCGTACTCCGTGGTGTATCCCATGGCGCCATGGCACTGGATCGCCGTACGGGCCGCCTTCCGGGCCGCTTCCGAGGCGAGCACCTTCGCCATCGATGTCCGTACGGCGGTCTCCGGATCCCCGGCCGCCTGCGCCCAGCCCGCCGCGAGGACCGCCGGCCGGGCGAACCGTACGGCCAACTCCACATCGGCCAGGGCGTGTTTGACCGCCTGGAACGAACCGACCGGTACGCCGAACTGGTGCCGCTCCCGGACATGGGCCACGGTCAGTTCGAGCATCCGCCCGGCGAGCCCGACCAGCAGGGCGGCTGTGGCCAGCACCCCGCGGCGGTACACGACGGCCAGCTCATCGGGCCCCTCGGCGAGCAACAGCCCGCCGCCCGCCGGAGCGTGGACCCTGGCCAGCAGCCGCGAGCCGTCCACCGACCCGACCGGCTCGGTCTCCACCTCGTCGCGCGGGTACAGGCGCAGCCCGTCGCCGTGGGGTACGGCGATCAGGTCGGCGCGTGCGGCGAAGGGGACCGGGGCATCGGGGGCGAGGGACACCGTGAGCAGTGCCGATCCCCTCAGTACGGAAGGGAGCTGAGGCGCGCCCGCGGCGGCGAGCAGAGGGGCGCCGACCGCCACCGTCTCGGCGGCGGGGACCGGCAGTCCGCTGCGGCCGAGCGTCTCCAGCAGGGGCGGAAGCGCGTTCTCGTCGAGACCGAGGCCGAGATCGTTGCCGTCGGTGTTCTCGGGCACCAGGGCGCCGGTGACACCGACCCCGGCCAGCGTGCGCCACACGGCGTCGACGCTCTCGGTGCGGCCACCCGGCCAGCCTGCCCGGATCTGCTCGGCGCCGGCCTGCTTGGCCAACACCTCACCGGCGGCTTCGGCGAGAGCCGTGTCCCGTTCGGTTACGGCGAAGCGCATCGCTTCCGGTCACCTCCTCGGCAGGCCGAGCAGCCGCTCGGCGACGATGTTGCGCTGGATCTCGTTGGTGCCTGCGTAGATCGGGCCCGCCAGCGAGAAGAGGAAACCGCGGCTCCAGGGCCCGTCGACCTCGGCCTCGGGGCCGAGCAGATCGTTGGCCGTCTCGTGCAGGGCGATGTCGAGCTGGGACCAGAACAGCTTGTTCAGGCTGGACTCGGCGCCGATCTGCCGACCTTCGACGATCGAGGTGACCTGTTCCAGGGTGAACAACTCATAGGCCTGGGCCTCGATCCACGACTGCACGACCCGGTCCCGGTGAGCCCCCGGCCCCTTTGTCCGCGCCAGGTCGAGCAGCCGGTCGGCGGTGTGCAGGAAGCGGCCGGGGGAGCGCAGGGTCAGCCCGCGCTCGGACCCGGTCGTCGCCATCGCCACCCGCCAGCCCTCCCCGACCCCGCCGAGCACATCGGCGTCGGGCACGAGGACGTCGTCGAGGAATACCTCCGCGAACCCCTCGTCGCCGTCGAGGCGTTCGAAGCCGCGGACCGTGACACCGGGCGCGTCCAGCGGAACGAGGAAGTAGGTGAGGCCGCGGTGCCGCTCCGCCTCCGGGTCCGTACGGAAGAGACCGAAGAGATGTGTGCAGAAGGCGCCGCGGGTCGTCCAGGTCTTCTGGCCGGTCAGCCGCCAGCCACCGGCCCCCTCGTCGCGGACCGCCCGGCTGCGGATGGCGGCGAGGTCGCTGCCCGCGCCGGGCTCGGACCAGCCCTGCGCCCACAGGTCCTCGGCGGCGGCCATCCTCGGCAGGATGCGCCGCTGCTGCTCCTGCGTACCGAACGCGAAGACGGTCGGGGCCAGCAGGAAGATGCCGTTCTGGGTGACCCGGGCGGGCGCCCCGGCCCGGTGGTACTCGTCCTCGAAGACCAGCCACTGCCACAGCGACGCGTCCCGGCCGCCGTACGCCTCGGGCCAGGACACGACCGACCAGCGGGCCTCGAACAGCGTGCGCTCCCACTCCAGATGGGCGGCGAAGCCCTCGCGGGTGTCACCGGACGGCAGCGGGTTCCCGGGGACGTTCGCCGCGAGCCATCCTCGCGCCTCCTGCCGGAACTCCTCCTCCTCGGGACTCCAGGTGAGATCCACGGTTCACCCCTCCCCGTCCGTACGGCCGCCGAAGGCGTCGCGGACCTCGGCGGCGACGCCCGACAGGTTGATCTCGAAGGTGAAGCCCTGTTCGTAGCGGTAACTGCGCTTGACGTCCCACAGGTCGATGCCGTTGAACGCCTCCTTGGCGGCGCGGATCACCGCCGGGTTCTTCGCGGCGATGTCGGCGGCGATCTCCAGTGCCCGCTCCCGCAGCCGGTCGACCGGGACGACGTCGAACACCGAACCGAAGGCGTGCAGTTCGGCGGCGGACGCGGTGGCGCAGGTGTACATCATCGCCCTGGCCCTGTGCTGCGGGACCAGTCGGGACAGGTGCGTCGCGGCGCCGAGCGCACCCCGGTCCACCTCCGGCAGCCCGAAGTAGGCGTCCTCGGCCGCGACGATCACGTCCGAGTTGCCGACCAGGCCGATCCCGCCGCCCAGACAGAAGCCGTGGACCGCGGTGACGACCGGCACCGCACAGTCGTAGACCGCGGCGAACGCGGCGAAGCAGCCCCGGTTCACCCCGATGACGGCGGTGTGGCCGGTGTCGGCCTGCAACTCCTTGATGTCCACACCGGCGTTGAACCCGCGGCCCTCGGCACGCAGCAGCACCACGTGCACGTCCGGGTCGCGGCCGAGCTGTTCGACCGTCTCCGCCAGCTGGTACCAGCCCGCCACCGGCAGCGCGTTGACCGGCGGGCAGTCGACGACCACCTCGGCGATCCCGCGCCCGTCGACGGCGGCCCTGATGATTTCCGTGCCCATGGGCTCTCTCCCTGTGTCGCGGGCCGGATCGCGGCGCGGCCGACCGTGGTCACCGGTCACTGTTTCGCTCCGGCGGTGGTCAGACGGGTGAGGACGGCGTCGGCCTCCGCGACGATGCGTTCGACGAGTTCGGCGCAGCTGGGCAGGTCGTCGATGACGCCCGCGACCTGGCCGGAGGCGAGGGTGCCCAGGTCCGTCCGGCCGTCGACCATGCTCGCGCGCAGCATCATCGGGGTGTTCGCCGCCATCACGACCTGGGACCAGCCCAGTTCATGTCCGCGCCGCATCGCCAGTCCCTCCCGGACCAGGTCGGACCACGAGGTGCCGGAGACCTTGCGGAACGCGACGGCGTGCCGCAGCGAACGGACCAGGCGCGCGGGCGCCCGTTCCCGCAGCAGCCGTTCCACCGCCTCGGTGCGCAGGACGCGCTGGGGGATGCCGTCGAGGACCGGGGTGACGACGGTGTCGGTGACGCCCCGCCCGAGGTACTCGGCCTTGACCGAGTCGCGCACGGTGCTGTCGCTGGTCAGCAGGAACCGCGTGCCCATCGCGATGCCCACGGCACCCTGGGCGAGTGCGGCGACCAGCCCCCGCCCGTCGCGGAAACCGCCGGCCGCGATGACCGGGATGTCGACGGCGTCCACGACCTGCGGGATCAGGATCGAGGTGGGGACGCCCCCGGTGTGACCGCCGCCCTCGCTGCCCTGCACGACGACCGCGTCCACGCCCCACGCCTGGACCTTCTCGGCGTGGCGTCGGGCGCCGATGGACGGGATGACGACCAGCCCGGAGTCCTTCAGCTCCCGGACGACGCGTTCCTGCGGGGCGAGCGCGAAGGACGCGATCCTCACGCCCTCGCGCACCAGAAGGGCGCCGCGCTCCAGGACGTCGGGGGAGTCGCCGCGCATGTTCACACCGAACGGCGCGTCGGTGCGTTCCCGGACGGCACGGATGGCGTCCCGGGTCTCGTCGAGGGAGAGCGTCGCACTGGCCAGGATGCCGAGCCCGCCGGCCGCCGCGGTGGCCGCCGTCAGTTCCGGGCCGGACACATACCCCATGCCGGTCTGCACGATGGGGTAACGGACGCCGACCAGGTCGCACAGCGCGGTGTGCAGGGCGGGATGGACAGGGGCGATGGGGGCGCTCATACCGGGTCTCCTTCTCGCGCCGCTCGCCGGGCGGGGACGAATCCTCGGGCCCGGCTTCCCGAGGGGGTGTCGGTCTGGTCAACGTAACCTAACAAGTGTTTGATAGGTAAGACTCCGTAAGGGTGAGAGCGTGGGAGGGATCTGTCCATGGGTGACAAGTCGATGTCCCTGGAGGACTTCGCCGGCACCGTCGAGTCGGGCATGACGATCGGAATCGGCGGCTGGGGATCGCGGCGCAAACCGATGGCACTGGTGCGTGAACTCCTGCGCACCGACGTGCGCGACCTCACCGTCGTCACCTTCGGCGGCCCGGACGTGGGGCTGCTGTGCGCGGCGGGCAGGGTCCGCAAGCTCGTCTACGGCTTCGTGTCGCTGGACAGCATCGCCCTCGACCCGCACTTCCGGGCCGTACGGGAGCGGGGTGGTGTGGAGACCGCCGAGTACGACGAGGGCATGTTCGTCACCGGCCTGCGGGCCGCCGCGAGCCGTCTGTCCTTCCTGCCCACCCGCGCGGGCCTCGGCTCGGACGTCCTCACGATGAACCCGGATCTGGTGACCATCGCCTCCCCGTACGCCGACGAGGAGTACGTCGCGATGAGGGCACTGCGGCTCGATGTCGCTCTGGTGCACGTCAACCGGGCCGACCGGGCGGGCAACGCCCAGTACCTGGGCCCGGACCCGTACTTCGACGACCTGTTCGCGATGGCGGCCGACCGCTGCTACGTCAGCACCGAGCGGATCGTGGAGGCGGGGGACCTGCTGGCCGGCGGCCCCGCGCAGTCACTGCTGATCAGCCGTCTCTTCGTCGACGGGGTCGTCGAGACACCCCGGGGCGCCCACTTCACCTCCTGCGATCCCGACTACGGGCGGGACGAGGCCTTCCAGGCGCACTACGCGTCGGCGGCGCGGGACGCCGACTCCTGGCGGCTGTTCCGCAAGACGTTCCTCGACGGCGACGAGCAGGCGTACCAGGAGGCCGTGGCGGAGTTCCACGCCAACCGCGGACAGGAGGAGGGACGATGACGGAGATCACCCGGGCCGAGGTGTGTGCCGCCGCCTGCGCGGACGTGTGGCGAGACGCCGGGGAGGTGCTCGCGCACACGGCCGGTGTGCTGCCCTCGGTCGGTGCGCGCCTCGCCCGCCTGACGACCAGCCCGGACCTGGTACTGACCGACGGCGAGGCTTACTTCATGAGCGATCCGCCGCCGCTCGGCCGAACAGCGGCGGACGGGGGCGTCGTCGAGGGGTGGGTGCCGTACCGACGAGTGTTCGACATCGTCGCCAGCGGCCGGCGCCAGAGCATGATGGGGGCCAGCCAGATCGACCGGTACGGGAACCAGAACATCTCGCTGATCGGCGACTGGCGTCGTCCCACGCGGCAACTCATCGGCGTACGCGGCGCCCCGGGCAACACGGCCAACCACCGCACCGACTACTGGGTGGCCCGGCACACCCCGAAGGTCTTCGTCGAGAAGGTCGACGTGGTCTGCGGGGTGGGCAACGACCGTGCGCGCGGCGGCAAGGGGCTGCGATTCCACCACCTGGGCGTGGTGGTCACCAACCTCGCGGTCCTCGACTACGGGGACGACGGGCGTCTGCGCGTGCGCTCGCTGCACCCAGGCGTCACCGCGGAGGAGGTCCACGCGAACACCGGCTTCGCGCTCGACGCGACCGACGCCCCCGAGACCCGCCTGCCCGACGAGACCGAACTGCGGCTCATCCGGGAGGTCGTCGACCCGCGAGGGCTGCGCGATCGCGAGGTGAGCCGGGGCACCGGGTCGTAGGACCCGGCACCCCGGCTCGTCATCGGGACCGGAGGTCCGTCAGCAGTTGGAGTTGGTCTGGGTGAGCAGGCCCAGGCGCCAGGGCAGGGTGTTGTAGTCGCCGGTGGCGTTGGGGTTCATGCCCTGGTACAGGTACTGGAGCCTGCAGGCGGGGATGGTGAGCGTCTGGTCGTAGCCGGCGCGGATCATTTCGCCGTGGCTGATGTCCCGGGTCCAGGCTCCGGCGGGGAAGGCGGTGTTGTTCGCCCGGGCGAAGGGGTTGCTCTCGGTGGCGGCCAGGGGCGTCCAGGAGCCGGCGAGACTGCCGGATGTCCAGGAGCGGAACCAGCGCCTGCCGTCGGAGCCGATGGCCTCGACGAGCATCAGGTACTGGTTGGTGCCCTGCACCTTGTAGATGTTGCTTGCCTCCCACAGGGCGTACCTGTTGGAGTCCTGGGCCACGATGACGGTGTTGGTGAAGCCGTTCGGGAACTGGCCGACGGTTGTCTGCGAGCGGTACAGGTGGCCGTTGTCGTCGGAGGAGAACAGGTAGCAGTTGGCGCTGTCGCAGATCACCCACATGTCGACCCAGTAGCCGTTGCCGATGTTCTGCCTGATGATGTCCGGCATCGAGGAGTAGAAGTTGCGCGGTGCGCTCCACCCGTTGGGGTTGCTGATGTCCGGGTTGGTGGAGTACGAGGCGTTGCCGGTCTGGTAGACGAGGTACCACAGGCGTTGCGGGGCGTTGTAGAACACCTGGGGTGCGGCCCGGTAGCCGGTGCCGATGGCGGTGCGGTCCAGGTAGTGGTGGGTGGCCGAGCCGGCCTGTGACCAGTCGGTGAAGCTGAGGTACGCGAGGTTGTAGCCGCCCGCGCTCGCGGTGCTGGCGAACACGTGGTACTTGCCGTTGTAGTGGACGACCGTCGGGTCCTTGAGCGCCGCGATGTTGTGGGTCGAGTCCGGCTTCGGCCCGATGAGCGCGCCGCTGGAACTCCACTTGAAGCTGCCCGGCAGGGCTGCGGCCTGGGCGCCCGAGCGGGTGCTCGCCGGCTGCGTCGCCGCGGTGGCCGCGCTGCCGCCCATCGCGGTCAGCGCCGCGTTGTACGCCGCCTTCTTGTTGCCGTTGCGGTCGAACAGCAGCGGGTTCTCGTTGCTGCGCCAGGAGTCGCTGTCGCGGATGCCCCACACGGTGATCCCGGTACAGCGGGCCACGTTCATACACGCGCGGACGGTGTTGGTGTAGGCCGACGAGGATGCCTGGGCGATGTCGAGTTCGGTGATCTGTACGTCCACCCCGAGCGCCGCGAAGCTCGACAGCGTGGTCTGGAAGTTCGACGGCGGGCCGCCGGCGCCGAAGTGGGACTGCAGGCCGACACAGTCGATGGGCACTCCGCGCGCCTTGAAGTCGCGCACCATGCGGTAGACGCCCTGGGTCTTCGCGTCGTTCCAGTTCTCGATGTTGTAGTCGTTGTAGCAGAGCTTGGCCGCCGGGTCGGCGCTCCGAGCGGTACGGAAGGCCTGCTCGATGAAGCCGTCACCGAGCAGGTTCTGGAACACCGAGGAACGGTGGGCGCCGCTGCCGCCGTCGGCGAACGCCTCGTTGACCACGTCCCACGAGTGGATCTTGCCCTTGTAGCGGCCGGCGACCGTGTTGATGTGGTTGTTCATCACGCTGCGCAGCGTGTTCGCGTCGGTGATCGAGCTGACCCAGCTGGGGAGTTGGGAGTGCCAGACCAGGGTGTGGCCGCGCAGGCGCTGTCCGCGGGCCGTCGCCCGGTTGACGATCTGGTCGGCGGAGCCGAAGGTGAACGAGTTGCGGGAGCGCTCGGTGGCGTCCCACTTCATCTCGTTCTCGGGCGTCACCGAGTTGAACTCACGGTCCAGGATGCCCGTGTACGTGCCGTCGCCGAGCCTGCCGGCGGCCACCGCGGCCCCGAAATACCGCCCGGACTGCGCCGCCTGCGCACCTAACGTCGATGCCCGGACGTCCGCCGTGCCGGCGTCCGTGGGCACGGCCGTGGCGGTCGTGCCGGTCGCCATCAGCGCGGTCGCGGCCAACAGGCCGAGCGCCGGTGCCCGACGCCGACTTGTTCGCTTGAGAACGGTCATCTGCTCTCCTTGTACGGTCGTGTGCGGATGCGGGATGCGGGATGCGGGATGCGGGATGCGGGTGCGGATGTGTGCCGATCGCCGTGTGCCTGCGGTGCGGTCAGGGTGTGGACAGCTCGAAGCGGGTGATGCGGACCGAGCCGCCGAGCGCCTGCGTGGCGTGGTTGAAGAGGGCGAAGCGGTAGCCCATGAAGAACTGCCAGCTGTTGCCCATGGTGAAAGCGGGCCCCAGACGGACGAAGTCGACGCCGTCGGTGCTGTAGGAGAACGTCCCCGGACGCGACGAGCCGGGCCGGATGTCGGCCGTCGCGCGCAACCAGACCCGGCCCCCGGAGACGCCGGCGCCCGCGGCCTCGTACCCCGTACTCGTGGTGTTCCAACTGCCGTCCATGGTCAGCCCGTTGACCATCACCACCCGGGTCGCACCGCCGTCCCGCCTGATACCGATCCAGGCCGAGGAGTCACGCAGGAGCGCGAGTCCGGCGCGGTCCCCGTCGCGCATCGCCGAGAAGTCGAGCTGGACGGTGGCGGTCGAGGTGGGGCCCTGGATGCGGTGGGTGAGGGTGTTGCGGGCCCAGTACAGGTCGTTGGTGACGGTCGCGGTCCGCAGGGTCAGTCCGTTGGCGACCGACCACTTGGTGTTGTCCGGGTTGTGGTTCCACTCCCACTTCGGCTTGAGCGTCGTACCGTCGAACGTGTCGACGCCCGTCATCGGGGCGACCTGCCGGGGCGGCGACGGGACGACGGGGCCGGGATACGACGTGCCCCATCTGCCGTTCACGAGCTGTACGACGGGCCAGCCGTCCGAGGTCCAGGTGACCGGGGCCAGGACGGGGACCCGGCCGCCGGGGAAGGCGTCCACGAAGGCCAGGTAGTACCAGGCACCGTTCTGTGTCTGAACCAGCCCGCCCTGGTGCGGGACGCCGCCGCCGGAGATCGGCCCGGGCAGGTCGAGGAGGACCTGGCGCAGGGTGTACGGGCCGAAGGGGCCGCTCGTCGACTTCAGGATGTACTGGCCGTTGGCCGGGCGGGTCAGGAAGATGTAGTGGTTCCCGTTGATCCGGTAGAAGCGGGAGCCCTCCAGGGTGCCGATGCTCGACGGCGTGCTGAACACCTGCTGCGCCCGGACCTGAGTACGGCCGTCCGCCGAGAGCTGGGCGACGCTGATGGTGCTGTTGCCGTACGCCACGTAGAGGGTGTCGTCGGTGTCGACGAGCAGACCCGCGTCGTAGTAGGCCGTGTTGAGCGTCGTGAGCCTGTTCCAGGGGCCCTCGACATTGGTGGCGGTGTAGACGTAGGTGCGGGCGAAGTCGATCTGGCCGAGCCAGTAGAAGGTGCGGTTGCTCGGGCGGTAGGCGAGCGACGAGGCCCAGATGCCGCGTACGTAGCCGCGGGCGCCGTTCAGGTCGTACTTGGACCCGAAGTCCAGGACCGGCACGGAGTGACCGGCGAACTCCCAGTTCACCAGGTCGTACGAGCGGAGGATCGGCGCCCCGGGGGAGTAGTGCATCGTCGACGCCGAGTAGTAGTACGTGTCGCCGACACGGATGATGTCGATGTCCGCGAAGTCCTGCCAGAGCACGGGGTTCGCGTACTGCGCGGCGGTGGCCGAAAGCGTCTGTGCGGCTGCTGTTCCGGGCAGGGCCGCTCCCACGACCAGGCCGGTCGCCGCGGTCAGCGCGGTCCGACGCGTGCGGGGTTGATGTAGCCATGACATATGAGCGCTCCTCTTGTCTGGGGGCTAAGAGGTGTGCGAAGTCGGGTGGCGGAGGAGTTCGGCTATCAGTGTTCGCCATATCGAACATTGGCCGTGTCTTCGGGCATCTTGGATACTAGGAGGCGCGTGGCGTGCGTCAATACCTCTCGCATCATTCGCTTTTCACGTCGAAATATTTCGCTGGTTCTTCCCTGTGAGCAGCCGCCGCGGATTGGCGATTCGGAAGGCGTACGCCGCCGCTCCGCCGAGGCCGAATCCGGGGTGCAGCGGCGGCTCCGCGTAGGGCCGGTCCGAGCCCTGGACGACGGCGCCGGCGCCGAGGGCACGGACGATCGCGTCGACGGCGCGAGGGCCGTAGGACGACGTGTCGACGAAGACTCCCGGGTCCACGTGTCCGTCCGAGCCGCCGCCCCGGGCCGTGAAGCGCTCCCCGTGCAGCGGAGCCAGCCCGGCCAGCAGGGCGAAGCACACGCGCAGTTGGGGGTGGCGGGGCCGGCCGAATGCGCGGAACGCGAACCAGGCGGCGTGCATCTGCTGGACGTACGGGACCAGCGCCGGCCACCAGCCGGGGCCCTCCGGCTCGCCGGGCGCCGGTCCCGGGTGGACGAACAGCGGCAGGTCGCGTTCTTCGAGCAGGTCGAGGAGCGGGGCGCACCGCGCGTAACCGGCGGCGTCGGCAAGGGCGTTCGCCGGGAGTTGGAGACCGGCGAAGCCCCGGTCGAGGTCCTTGGCCGTTGCGTTCGCATCGATGTCCCGTACGCAGGCGGCGGCCCAGGCGTCGAAAGGTTTCGGTAGATCGGCCGATCCGTCGTGATACGCGTCCAGCAGGGGCCGGGCTTCCGCAGCGGGCAGCCATTCCACGCCGATCGGGGCGGACAGCGAGACGAGCACCCGGCCGAGGCCGTCGGCGGCGGCGAGTTCCGCACGGCCGGCGATGTCGTGGTCGGCGGGCCGGATCTCGTAGGGCGGCTCACCGCGCAGGTGCAGGTTCCAGCCGTCGAGGAACGGTGGTTCGCGGCGCGAGCGCAGGGCTGCCAGCAGCGAGGGGGTCCACAGATGCTGGTGCACGTCGACGCTGGTCATGACGTTCCTCCCGCCGGGGCTGACGATTCTTCCAGCATCGCGCGCAGTGCGCCCCGGACGTCGTCGGACCCAAGGATGCCGTGACTCACCGCCTCCACGTCCACCCCGTGGGGCCGGTTGTCTTCGAGGCGGGGTACGGCCGCCCGGATCGCCCGAGGCAGAAGCCGGGGTCCACGGCCCACGGCGGGCGGTGCCGCCAGGTCCACCGCCTGCGCGGCGACCACCGCCTCCACGGCGAGCAGCAGCCGCAGCCGGGCGAGGACGGTGGCGGGCCGCCCTGCTCCGAGCGCCGCGTTGGTCGAGTCGTCCTCGACGGCGTCCGCGCCGTGCCGGGGGTCGGTGGACACCGGTGCGGACGGCATGCGGATCTCGGCGACGAGTCCTGCGCGGTCTTGGTCAGAGGCGCGAAGCCCGAGCGTTCCGGTCCGTACGGAGAGAGGTCCGCCGGCGGCCCGCTGACGGCGGGGTCGAGCAGTCGGCGCATGCGCTCCGCGGAGATCGATGCCGTCCGGGTCGGGGCCAGGGCGAGGGTGTCGAGGGCGAGGGCCGGCGCCGGGGTGTGGAAGTTGCCGGACGAGAGGATCTCGCCGGTGTCGGGCAGCACCACCGGGTTGTCGCCGCAGCCGTTCGGTTCCGGATCCAGGGCGGCGCCGGCGAAGTTCAGGGCCGCGTACGCGTCTCGGAGGGCAGACCGGCCCGGTAGTTGCCGACGAAGTCGCCCACGATCTCGACCCCGGCCGGCGAGAGCGGAGCGACATCGCCGCGCAGCACGTTGAAGTGACCGTCGAACGCGGCGTCGGGCACGAGGTGGACGCGCGGTTCGATCACCGTCTCGCCCTGCCCCTGGGCACGCAGCCCTTCCTCGACGGCGTCGAGGATCTCGGCGTCGGTCAGTTCCAGCCGTTCGATGTCCGAGCCGTTCAGAAAGGTGAACCAGACCGGTCTCATGGCGGTGTCTCCGTGCATTTCAGACGTCCTGGCCTGATTTCGTGTGAATGTAACGTGCCGTTTACATCTGGGCATTGACTGCCATTCAGTCACGAGTAAGTCTGCATAATCATATACAGCCGGGTGAGGGGCAGCTTTGATCAGATTCGACGCGGTGAGCAAAAATTATCCGAACGGGACTACAGCGGTGGACGAACTGTCGCTGGAGTTGGCCGAGGGTGGCCTCACGGTCCTGGTCGGTCCCTCCGGCTGCGGCAAGACCACCACCCTGCGCATGGTCAACCGCATGGTGGAGCCCACGGCCGGGACGGTGAGCCTGCGCGGTCAGGACATCCGGGAGGTCAACGCCCCCGAGCTGCGCCGCGGCATCGGGTACGTGATCCAGCACGCGGGACTGTTCCCGCACCGCACCATCCTCGACAACATCGCCACCGTTCCGCTGCTGCTCGGCTGGAGCCGGAAGAAGGCCCGCGCGCGGGCGGCGGAACTGCTGGAACTGGTGGGGCTGCCGAGCGTGATGGCCAAGCGCTACCCGAACCAGCTCTCCGGCGGCCAGCAGCAGCGCGTCGGGGTGGCCAGGGCACTGGGCGCCGACCCGCCCGTACTGCTGATGGACGAGCCGTTCAGCGCGGTCGACCCCATCGTCCGGGCGGAGCTGCAGGCGGAGTTCATCCGGCTCCAGAAGGAACTGCACAAGACGATCGTGTTCGTCACCCACGACATCGACGAGGCGATCAAACTCGGCGACAAGATCGCCGTGTTCCGCACCGGCGGCAAGCTGGCGCAGTTCGACACCCCCGAACGGCTGCTCGCCGATCCCGCCGACGACTTCGTGGCCGACTTCGTGGGGCACGACCGGGGCATCCGTCGGCTGTCCTTCGTGAACGCGGCCGACGTGCCGCTGCGCGACGGTCCGGTGCTGCCCGCGACCTCGCCGGTGGCGTCGGCACGGACGGCCGGTGAGCCCTGGGTCCTGGTCGTCGACGACGCCCGACGGCCGCTCGGCTGGGCCGCGGTCGCCGACCTGCCGGCGAGCGGCACCCTCGCGGACGTACCGCTGGCACCGCTCGGCCACACCTTCAGCCTCGTCGGGGACTCGGCACGGGCCGCCCTCGACTCTGCGCTCCTGTCGCCCGCCAGGCTCGCGGTGGGCGTGGACGCGCACGGCGCCGTGGTCGGAGTCGCGGACGCCCACGAACTGTCCGCGGGCACGCCCGACACCGCCCTGACGGACGGCGGCGCAGGCGAGACGGTCGGTGGGAAACGATGAGTGACGACGAACCGCTCATCCGGTGGCAGTGGATCGGCGATCACGCCGGTGAACTGGCCGACTACACCGGAATCCACTTGAGACTCGGTCTGCTGCCGGTGCTGTTCGGACTGATCATCTCGGTACCTCTCGGCATCCTCTGCCACCGCTATCGCTGGCTGTACCCGCCCGTGCTGACCGTGGCGAACATCCTGTACTCGATCCCGTCGCTGGCCCTGTTCATGATCTTCGTCCGGTACACGGGGCTCACCGAACGCACCGTGATGATTCCGCTGACGATCTACACGCTGTCCGTGCTGGTGCCCAACGTCGTGGACGGGCTGGCCTCGGTCCCCGAACCGGTCCGGCTCGCGGCCACCGCGATGGGATTCGGCGCCATACGGCGTGTCGTCCAGGTCGAACTGCCGATCGCCGTACCCGTCGTCATCGCCGGTGTACGTGTGGCCGCCGTGTCGTCCATCAGCCTGGTCGCGGTGGGACAACTGATCGGGCAGGGCGGACTCGGGTACTACATCACCCGTGGTCTCCAACTCGACTTCCCGACCCCGATCATCACCGCGATCGTGCTGATCATGCTGCTCGCACTCGCCACCGACGCACTTCTGGTGCTCGCACAGCGGCTGCTGACCCCGTGGTCCCGGAACAAGGTGACGGCGTCATGAACGACTTCCTGAACCAGGTCCGGCTCGTGGGGGACTGGCTGACGTCCTCGAAGCAGTGGCACGGCGACGACGGAATCCCTCACCGGCTTCTCGAACACCTCACCTACAGCGGCATCTCCCTGTTCTTCGCCGCCCTCATCGGGCTGGCCTTCGGGCTGCTCGTCGGACACACCGGCCGTGGAGCGTTCGCCGTGGCCAGCGTGGCGAACCTGGCGCGGGCGATCCCCACCTTCGGTCTGGTGGTCCTCGTCGTCACCCTCGCCGGGCTCAGCACGACGCCCGTACTGGTCGCCCTGGTCGCCCTCGCGGTCCCGCCGATCCTCATCAACACCTTCGAGGGCGTCCGCGGCGTGGACCCCGCCACCAGGGACGCGGCGCGCGGGGTCGGTATGACCGAGTGGGAGGTCCTGGTCCGGGTGGAGGTGCCGATGGCGCTGCCACTGATCCTCCTCGGCCTCAGGGTCGCCGCGATCCAGGTCGTGGCCACCGCGACCGTCGCGGCCTACCCCGGTCTCGGGGGCCTCGGCCGCTTCATCGTCGACGGGCTCTCCCGCAACGACTACGAGCTGGTCATCGGCGGCTCGACCGTCGTCGTCGTACTGGCACTCGTCGTCCAGGTCGCCTTCACCGCGCTGCGGCGCGTCGTCGTCTCGCCGGGCCTTCGGGTCTCGCCGACCAAGTCCTGAGTCTCCTCCGAGTCCTCTGAACCCCTTGAGCCCTCTGAACCCTTGATTTTCCGAGCCTCCGGGCTCCGAGAAAGGAAAGACACCCCATGAGCACCAACCGAGGCATCTACCGCGGCGCCGCGTTCGGCCTGATCGCCGCGCTCTCGCTCACCGCCTGCGGAGGAGGCGACGACAGCAGCAGCAATCCGCTGACGGGCGACAGCGACACCGGCGGCAGCGGGAAATCCATCGTCGTCGGTTCGGCGAACTTCCCCGAGAACCAGCTGCTCGGCGAGATCTACGCCCAGGCCCTGGAGGCCAAGGGCCTGAAGGTGACCCGGAAGTTCGACATCGGCGCCCGCGAGGTCTACTACGACCAGGTCGTGAAGGGCGGTATCGGCGTCTTCCCGGAGTACAACGGCGCTCTGCTGTCGGTGGCGGTCGACAAGAACAGCACCGCGACCAGCACCGAGCAGGTCAACGCCGAGCTGAAGGCGAAGCTCCCCTCCACCGTGGAGATCCTCGACTCCGCCGCGGCCGAGGACAAGGACTCGGTGACCGTCACCGCCGAGACCGCCGCCAAGTACAAGCTCAAGACCCTCGCCGACCTCAAGCCGGTCGCCAAGGACATGACGATCGGGGCCGGTTCCGAGTTCAAGACCCGCACCCAGGGCGGAGTCGGCCTGAAGACGGTCTACGGCGTCGAGTTCGGCAAGTTCCAGCCGCTGGACGCGGGTGCCCAGACCACCCTGGTGAAGCTGCTCAAGTCGGACGACGTGCAGGCCGCCAACCTCTACACCACCGACCCCGCCATCGTCGAGGACAAGCTGGTGGTCCTGGAGGACCCGAAGAACCTCTTCTCCTCGCAGAACGTCACGCCCCTGGTCTACAAGTCGGCGGTGAACGACACGGCCAAGGCGGCGCTCAACGGCGTCTCCGCGAAGCTCACCACCGAGGACCTGCTGGAGATGATGAAGAAGCTCGTCAACGACAAGGAGGACTCCAGCACCGTCGCCAAGGAGTGGCTGACGAGCACCGGTCTCGTGAGCTGACCCGGTTCGCCGCGCACACCGTCCGCCCTCTCTCCCGCCCGGTACACGGGCAGGGGAGAGGGGACCGAACACGACCGCCCCGGGGAGCAGATGAGCGACGGCACCGACACGGCCTCCCGGGCCGGTTCCTCCGCCCGGCTCCAACAGCTCTTCGAGGGCGTCCGGCTCACCCCGACACAGCGCCGTATCGCGCACTGTCTGGTCCGGCAGGCGGCGGACGTGCCCTTCCTGTCGAGCGTGGAACTGGCCCACCTGGCGGGCGTCAGCCAGCCGTCGGTGACGCGGTTCGCGGTCGCACTCGGCTTCGACGGGTATCCGGCGCTGCGCAGACATGTCCGGGAGGTCGCCCCCGCCGGTGCGGAGGCCGGGGAACGGTCGAACAACCCGTACCAGCAAGCCGTGCAGGCCGAGATCGACAACCTGCGGCAGCTCGTCTCCCTGCTCGCGGACCCCGGACCCGTGGAACGAGCGGGGCGGCTGCTGGCCGCCTCCCGGCCGCTGCCGGTGCTCGGGCTGCGCGCCGCTGCGGCCCAGGCACGGGGGTTCGCCTATTCACGGCCAAGGTCCACCCCGACGTACGGCTGCTCGACGAGGGCGGCTCGCTGCTCGCCGACCGGATCGACGCCGCCCGGCAGGCCGGTGCGAGCGCACTCCTGTGCTTCGCGCTGCCGCGCCACCCGCGCGAGGTCCTCGACGCCCTCGGCCATGCCCGTGACGCGGGGCTGACCGTGGTGACGATCGCCGACGGCACGTTCGCCCCGGTGGCCGCCCACAGCGATCTGCTGCTTCCGGCGGCCGTGGGCACCGGCCTGGTGTTCGACACCGTGAGCGCTCCGATGCTGCTGGGGCAGGTCCTGCTGGAGGCCATGTGCGACGCCCTGCCGGACGCACAGGCCCACTTGGAGGAGTTCGACGCACGGGCCGCGGCGCGGGGACTGTTCGTCGAGTGAGCGACCCATGCCCGAGCACCGGCCACCGAGAGAGAGTTCGCACCGCATGACACCCCGCCTCGTCGACACCTGCCCGCTCGGCGCCGCCACCACCCTCGCCGAACTCGCCGACGACCCGCATCCGAGGCTCGCGCTGCTGCGCGCCCACGAACCCGTCTCCTGGCTGCCGGAGTTGAACGGCTGGCTGGTGACCCGGCGCGACCTCGCCCTGAGCGTGATGCGCGACGCCGCGACCTTCACCGTCGACGATCCCCGCTTCTCCACCGCCCAGGTCGTCGGCCCCAGCATGCTCTCCCTCGACGGCGACCGGCACACCCGCCACCGCGAACCCTTCAACGCCCCCTTCCGTCCGAGGGCGGTACGTGAGGGCTTCACCGCCTGCATCGAACGCGAGACCGACCGGCTCATCACCGCACTCCCGACCACCGGCGCCGCCGATCTGCGACGCGCCTTCGCCGGACCCCTCGCGGTCGCCGTCGTCACCGAGGCTCTCGGCCTCACCGGCACCACCGCGGACACCGTGCTCGCCTGGTACGACGCCATCGTGCGGTCGGTCTCCGACATCACCGCCGGACACACGGCGAGCCCCGCCGGCACGGCTGCCTACGCGCAGCTGAGGGCCGCCGTGGAAACCACCGTCGCCGGACGGAGCACCGCCTCCCTCCTGGTCTCCGCCGCCGAACGGCTGACCGTGCCCGAGGTGGCGTCCAATGTCGCCGTGCTGATGTTCGGGGGCATCGAGACCACCGAGGCGATGATCACCAACGCGCTGTTGCACCTGTTCCGGAATCCCGCCCAACTCGCTCTGGTCCGGGACGACTTCGGCCTCCTGGACGGCGCGATCGAGGAGTCGCTGCGCCTCGAACCGGGCGCCGCGGTCGTGGACCGCTACGCCACCCGGGACACCGTCCTCGGCCCGGCCGCGATCCGCCGCGGCGACCTGGTCACCGTCTCCCTGACCGGCGCCAACCGCGACCCCGCCGTCTTCCCCGACCCCGACCGGTTCGACGTCCGCCGCGAGAACGCCCGCCTCCAACTGGCCTTCGCCCACGGGCCCCACCACTGCCTCGCCGCACACCTCGCCCGCCTGGAGACCCGCATCGCCCTCCACCGCCTCCTCGAACGCCTGCCCGGCCTGCGTCTCGACCCGGACCACTCCGCCGCTGTGCGGGGCCTGGTCTTCCGCAAGCCGTCCGCCCTGAACGTGCTGTGGGACGCCCCCGCCTGACGAGGAGTGTCCCGGGGTCACTGGGCAAGAGGGGAACTGGGTGAGCCATCAGGATCCAACAGAGTCCGACAAGATTCTTGCTTCGGCTGTGTTCGAAGTCCTAGGGTGAGCCTGGCTCGGCAGCTCCCACTGTCACCAGCAGTTGTGTGCTGACCCAGCATCATCTCCCGCACCGCCCAGGTGGGTTGAGCCGCCACCGATGACCACAGCGCTGCCGGATTCCGGGTCGGTTTGTCAACAGTAACGAACAAGATCCGACGCACCCTCAGTCCGTGCAGCGCACTGTCGTACCGAGGAAGGCCACGGTCATGCCGCACCCCCACGAGTCCTTCGCCGATCGGCCGGCCCGCGCCCAGCGGGCCGTCAGCCGCCGCCGTCTCCTGGAGGGAGGAGCCGCCGTCCTCGGCGCGCTCGCCCTGTCCGGACCGGCCGCCGCACACCGGGCCGCCGCTGCGGACACGTCGGACGTCACCCCCGAGTGGAACGGCCACATCGACGTCTTCCGCGTCGGCACCGAACCCGCCCACACCACGCTGATGCCGTACGCGACCCTCGCCCAGGCACTCGCCGCCGACCGCACCCGCTCCCCGTACCGGCAGAGCCTCGACGGCACCTGGAAGTTCGCGTACGTCGACCGCCCCGACGACCGGGACACCGACTTCTACCGCACCGACCTCGACGACCGGGCCTGGGACACCATCCCCGTCCCCTCCGCCTGGCAGCTGCACGGGTACGACAGCCCGATCTACATCAACAGCGACTACCCATGGTGGGGTGCCAACGGCCGGGGCGAGGAAGTGCAGCCGCCGGCCGCGCCGACCGTGCACAACCCCGTGGGCCAGTACCGCCGCACCTTCACGCTCCCGCGCGACTGGTCGGGACGACGTACGTTCCTGCACTTCGAAGGCGTCAAGTCGGCCCACTACGTATGGATCAACGGGACGCTGGTCGGCTACCACGAGGACTCCTACGACCCCTCCGAGTACGACATCACCCCGTATCTGAAGCCGGGCACCAACCAGATAGCCGTGGAGGTCTACCGCTACTCCGACGGCGACTGGCTGGAGGACCAGGACATGATCCGGCTGAGCGGCATCTTCCGCTCGGTGTACCTCTACTCGACGCCCGCCGTGCGGCTGCGCGACTTCCGCCTCGACACCCCGCTGAGCGACGACTACACGGCGGCCCAGCTGTCGGTCACCGCGAACGTGCGGGACTACGGCGGCAAGGGCGCCGGCCAGTACTCGGTCGAGACCCAGCTGTACGACGCGGGCGGGCACCCGGTCTGGTCGCGTCCGTTGCAGCAGACCGTCGCGCTCGGCGCCGGTGAGGAGAAGTCCGTACAGGCCGCGAAGGCCGTGCCCGCGCCGCGGCTGTGGTCGGCCGAACACCCCAACCTCTACACCGCCGTGCTCCGCCTGCGCGACCCGGCCGGCAGAGTGATCGAGACCCTCTCCCACCGGGTCGGCCTGCGCGAGTTCGCCCTGAAGGACGGGCTGATGCGCATCAACGGCAAGCCGGTCTCCTTCCGGGGCACCAACCGGCACGAGATGCACCCCGTCCACGGCTCGGCGCTCACCCGCGCGGACATGGTCGAGGACATCGGCATCATCAAACGGCTGAACATCAACTCCGTCCGCACCTCGCACTACCCGAACAACCCGGTGTGGCTGGAACTCGCCGACGAGTACGGCCTCTACCTCGTGGACGAGACCAACCTCGAAACCCACGGCGTCCGGGGCCAGTACCCCGGCAACCACTCCGAGTGGACCACCGCGTGCGTGGCCCGCGCCCAGAACATGGTCCACCGCGACAAGAACCACGCCTCGGTCGTCATCTGGTCGCTCGGCAACGAGGCGGGCGGCGGCACCACGTTCAACGCCATGTACGACTGGATCCGCTCCTACGACACCACCCGGGTCATCCAGTACGAGGGCGACGACCGCCCCGGGATCAGCGACATCCGCTCCGAGATGTACGACAGTCCCGCCCGCGTCGAGCAACGCGCGAAGGACACCAACGACACCCGGCCGTACGTGATGATCGAGTACTCCCACGGCATGGGGAACTCCAACGGCAACTTCAAGAAGTACTGGGACCTCGTCCGCCGCTACCCCGTCCTCCAGGGCGGCTGGATCTGGGACTTCGTCGACCAGGCCCTCGCCTGGCCCACCCCGACGCGCAAGCTGCTCACCGAGACCGGGCCCGCCGCGCTCCACGGTGAGATCATCGCCCCCGCCGGCACCTTCACCCGCGACGAGGGCGTCTCCGGCGGCACGGTCTTCGCCCGCGACGAGCGCCTCGACCTCACCGGGTCCCTGACGCTGGAGGCGTGGATCACCCCGCACTTCCTCGGCTACCACCAGCCCGTCATCGCCAAGGGCGACACCCAGTACGCCCTGAAGCAGTCGGACAGAGCCCTGGAGTTCTTCATCTACGGCGGCGGCCAGTGGATCAGCGCGTGGTGGGCGCTGCCCGACGACTGGACCGGTAAGGAGCACCACGTCGCGGGTGTCTTCGACGCGACGGCGGGCACGCTGACCCTCCACGTCGACGGCGTGGCACGGGTCACCAGAAACACCACCCGGCGGCCCGACAACAACACCGCGTCCCTCGCGCTGGCGACCGACATCGACAACCCCACGCGGGAGTTCAGCGGCACCATCCGGCGGGCCCGCGTCTACGCCCGCGCGCTGAGCGCCGCCGAGCTGGCCGACGGCAGCCGGGGCCCCGGCGACGACGGCGTACGGTTCTGGTTCGACGCCGCGACCGTCGGGCTCGCCGAGAAGCGGCCCCGCGACAAGACGTTCTACGCCTACGGCGGCGACTGGGGCGACAATCCCAACGACGGTGCCTTCGCCGGGGACGGCATCATCACCGCCGATCGCAGGCTGACCGGCAAGTCCGCCGAGGTCAAGCGGATCTACCAGGCGGTGCAGATCACTTCGGGGGCGACGCCGGGTGCGGTCACCCTCACCAACGAACACCTCTTCACCAACCTCCGTGAATTCGACGGACGTTGGGAACTGGTCGCCGACGGAAGGGTGGTCCGGCGCGGCAGGCTGACCCGTGCCCAGCTGGACGTGGCGCCCCTGTCCAGCAAAGCCATCACCGTGCCCTTCGAGCTGCCGGACGACCCGGCGCCGGGTGCGGAGTACTTCCTCCAGCTGTCCTTCACCACCAGGGAGAGCACGAAGTGGGCCAAGGCCGGCTTCGAGGTGGCCCGGCAGCAACTCGCCCTCGACGCGGGCAGCCCCGCCGTCACGCCCAGGCCCCTGAACAGCGTCCCGGCGCTCCGTCACGAGGACGGCGACACATCGGTCACCGTCAAGGGCAAGGGCTTTTCGGTCACCGTCGACAAGGCGACCGGCGTCATCACGTCGTACAAGGCGGGCGGCGCCCAGCTGATCACCTCCGGGCCCACCCCGAACTTCTGGCGGGCGCCCACCGACAACGACCGGGGCAACGGCCAGCACACCCGCAACCAGACCTGGCGCGACGCGGGCACCCGGCGTGCGGTGACCGGCGTGAGCGTCCGCGCCCTGCTGGGCCGCGCCGTCGAGATCAAGGTCGCCGGCACGCTGCCCACGACACCGGCATCGACGTACACCACCACCTACACCGTCTTCGGAAACGGTGAGATCAGGGTCGACAACACCCTGCACCCGGGGGCGAGTTCACTGCCGTACATCCCGGAGGTCGGGAACCTGCTCCTGCTGCCCGGCCGCCTGGACCGGCTGCACTACTACGGGCGCGGACCCGAGGAGAACCACTGGGACCGCAACAACGCCACCGACGTGGGCCTGTACTCCGGCACCGTCGACGGGCAGTGGAGCGGCTATCTGCGCCCGCAGGAGAACGGCAACAAGACCGACGTCCGCTGGATCGCCCTCACCGACCGCAAGGGCTCCGGTCTGCTGGTCTCCGCCGAACCGCTCCTGGAGGTCAACGCCTCGCGCTTCACACCGGAGGACCTGTCGGTCGGGGCCCGCCACGACTACCAGCTCACCCCGCGCGACGAGGTCGTCCTGCGCCTGAGCCACCGTCAGATGGGCGTCGGAGGCGACAACAGCTGGGGCGCGCACACCCACGACGAGTACAAGCTGTTCGCGGGCCGCGACTACTCGTACAGCTACCGACTGCGTCCCCTGACGGACGTCGACGAGGCGATGGCGGCCTCGCGGCGGCCCACGGCGGGGGAGTCCGCCGGATAGCGGCGGGAGCGTGGTTCCGGGGGCGTCACCCTTCGTCGGGGGTGGCGCCCCCGCCCGGTCGGCCGACCGGACAGGCCGGGTACAGGGCCACGCTATTGCGGTGTTCGAGGCCGGTCAGGCCGACCGGGAACGGGCCGCCAGCACGGCGATGTCGTCCTCGGCGGGAGCGTCCGCGAGCTGGGCCAGGACCTCGTCGAGGATGACGTCCAGGGAGGCTCGCGGCGACAGCCGGAGCCGGGTGAGGCGGCGCAGCGACACATCGATGTCCTCGCCGCGCCGCTCCACCAGCCCGTCCGTGTAGAGCAGGAGCACGCCGTCCGGGACCGTCGGGCGGGTGAGCGTCGTATAGCTGCCGAATCCGGTGCCCAGGGGCGGGCCGACCGGGATCTCCACGAGGCCGACCGTGCCGTCCGGGGAGAGGAAGGCGGGCGGGAGATGGCCGGCGTTCGCGTAGGACACCGTCTGCCGGACGGGATCCTCCAGGGCCAGCAGACAGGTGGCTACCCGGTCGAACCCGGATTCGGCGACCGTGCGGTCGGCGTGCGTGAGCAGCAGGTGCGGGGGGAGGCCCGCCATGGCCAGGGCGCGCAGCGCGGAGCGGTAGTGGCTCATCGCCACGGCGGCCTCGACCCCGTGCCCCATGACGTCCCCGATGACCAGCAGATTCCGGCCGTCGGGCAGGGGCAGGGAGTCGAACCAGTCGCCTCCGATGAGGGCCACGTCGTCGGCGGGCAGATAGCGGAACGCGGTCGGTGCGCGCGGGTCGGGCGGCGCGCCGGTGTCGTTGAGCAGCGCGTGCTGGAGCTCCAGGGCCATGCTGTGCTCACGGGTGTGCAGGGCGGCGCGCTCCAGGGCGCGGGCGGCCCGGTGCGCCAGTTCCAGGGCCACCGAAACGTCGTCCACGGTGAAGCCCTGGGAGTTGAACGCGCGTACGAGCGACAGGGTGCCCAGGGGACGTCTGCCCGCGATCAGGGGCAGGACGAGGACCGAGTGGACGCCGATGTTCCGGTACGAGGTGGACCGGTCCGCGTGCACCGCCCCCGACGGCCACTCCTGCTCGGCCATGCCGTTGCTCAGCCAGGGGAGACCGGCATCCAGGCACGCGCGGATCTCCGTGCCCGGCGGATAGTCCAGGGTGTCGCCGAGACCGGCCAGGGCGAGCACCGCGTCCTTGATGCCGGGCACCGCCGCGAGGGCCGCCCGGCGCAGTCGCAGCACTCCCGGAGGAGGTCGGTGCGGACCTGCCTTCACATCGAGGTTCAGCTCGACACCGGCCGCGTCGGCCAGGTCCGGCACCATGAACTGGGCGAGTTCGACGCAGGTCGCCTGCACGTCCGAGGTGGTGCCGATGCGCGCGGTGGCGGTGTCCAGCAGCGTCATCCGGCGGTGCGCGCGCTCCAGCTCGTCGACGTGCTGCTGCGGGGCGCTGATCTCCAGGAAGATCCCGGCGAGCCCGAGCACCCGGCCCCGCTCGTCCTGGAGTCGGTGGTAGGTGGCGTGCCAGGCGCGGCGGGTGAAGGGTGTGTCCGCGCGCGTGTGCCCTGTTCCCACGAGCTCACGGGGCTGCCCGTCGTGCAGGACCTGGCGCAGCACGCTCTCGGGCCGGTCGACCTCCGGCGAAGCCTCGGCCAGGGTCCGACCCAGGAGCTCCGCCGCCGACAGGCCACTGATCCGGACCATGTGCGGGTTGACGTACACGAAGCGCAGTTCCGTGTCGAGGACGACCACCCCGGCGGCCGTGCCCTCGACGAGCTGACGCAGCAACCCGTACTCCTGGACCAGCCGGGGCAGGTCCCCGGCGGTCGGCCCGGCGAGCAGCGCCTCGACGTCCTCGAAGAGCAGCGGCCGGAAGGCGTCCATGGCCACCGCACCTCTCGTCGTCGTAACGCTGCCGTACGGCAGAGACAATGATCGGCGACCCGGGGGTCACGCGCATGTCGGGAGAGGGCGCCTCGGCGGAGGCCGGTACCGGGTGCCCCGAAGGCCCCGGCCCGCGCCGCCTACCTGCCCTGGTTCTCCCGCTTCTCCTGCTGTTCCTGGTGCAGTTCCTTGATGCGCGCCGCTTCCTTGCGGACATCGACCTGCACGGCGCGCTCGTGCCGGAGCCACTCGGGGTCGTCCTGCTTCAGGGCGTCGATCTGCTCGGTGGTGAGAGCCTCGGTGACCCCGCCGCGGGCGAGCCCGGCGATGGAGACGCCCAGCTTCGACGCGACCACCGGACGGGGGTGCGGGCCGTCGCGGCGCAGGTCGCGCAGCCAGGCCGGCGGGTCGGCCTGCAACGCGGTCAGCTCGGCGCGCGTGACGACACCCTCCTGGAACTCTGCGGGGGTGGCCTGGAGGTACACACCCAGCTTCTTCGCCGCGGTCGCGGGCTTCATGGTCTGGGAGGTCTGCTGCGTCGTCATGGTTCAAGGGTATCGAGCGTATGAACCAGCGCCGACCACGGCGGACGGGCGGGCGGCGGTGAGCAGGGCGGGAGCGCGACCGGAGGAGTACGGAAGGTAGCCTGGCGCGGTGACTGGCTCGGAAGATTCCCCCGCGTTCCGGCTCGCGTACGTCCCGGGAGTGATCCCCGCCAAGTGGGTGCGGATCTGGAACGAGCGGCGAACCGACGTCCCCCTGACCCTGCTCCAGGTGTCCGCCGCCGAGGCGCACGCCCTGATGCTGGCCGGTGACGCCGACGCGGGCCTCGTACGCCTGCCGGTCGACCGTACGGTGCTCAGCGCGATCCCCCTCTACACCGAGACCTCGGTGGTCGTGGTCCCCAAGGACCATGTCGTGTCCGCGGTCGACGAGGTGGGCGTCGAGGATCTCGCCGACGACATCGTGCTGCACCCCCTGGACGACACCCTCGCCTGGGAGACCCTCCCCGGCCGCCCCGCGCTGGAGCGCCCCGCGACCACCGAGGACGCCGTCGAGCTGGTCGCGGCCGGGATCGGTGTCCTCGTCGTCCCCCAGTCACTGGCCCGCCTCCACCACCGCAAGGACCTCACCTACCGCCCGGTCACGGACGCGCCCGAGTCCCAGGTCGCGCTGTCCTGGCCGGAGGACCGCACGACCGATCTGGTCGAGGACTTCATCGGCATCGTGCGGGGCCGCACGGTCAACAGTTCACGCGGCCGCCGTGAGGAGCCGAAGGCGGAGCAGCCGAAGCCCAAGAAGCGCTCCGGCACGGAGGGCACGGCCCGCAAGCCCGCCGCAGGACGGTCCGCGGGCCGGGGCGCGGGCGCCGGGAAGGGCGGAGCGGCGGGCCGGGGTACCCGCAGCGGCGGTTCCGGCAAGGCCGGCGGCACCCGTCAGGGCAAGCCCCGCCGCAAGCCGTAGCACGCACAACAGGACCAGCACGCGCCCGTGTCCGGAAGGCGCGCGGGGCTGTATCGCTCCGTGGCTCCGCGGCGAGAGAAACGCCCGTCCGGCGGAGCCCTCAGCGCGTGGCGGCGACCGGCAGCACCGCGAAACAGTCCTGCACGCGATCCGGGACCGGTGAACCCGAGTGCGCGGCGATCTCGATCTCGTACAGCCCGGGCGACAGCACCCGCCGTATCTCGTACCGCGCGGGTGCGACCTGCGGCAGGACCAGGCAGAGCGTCTCGCCGTCCTCCCCCGTCACCCGCGCGAACAGCCGCTCCGGTGGCCGGGCGGCTCCCACGACCTGTGCGCGCAGGGTCGCCGGCGCCGAGCCCGGGTACGCGTCGTCGACCTCGCTGCTGATGGCCGGGGCCACCCGCGCGACCGGATCCGACGGGTCGTGCACGTCCATCGGGCCGGGCGACTGGAGACGCAGCAGAAGGGGGAGGAGCCGGCCGGTCAGCACACGCGGCGACTGGAGGGCGCTGTGCGCGGCCGCAACGAACCGGCAACGGTCCGCCGGAAGCGCGGACGGCATCGCGGAGACCCGGGGGACCACACCGTCCCCGTCCGCCAGGACCGGCGGCACCAGCGCTCCCGGCGGCTCGGCCGAGCACACCACCCCGTGGCCGTTCCAGCGGGCCGACTGGAGGGTGCCGCTCTGCCGTGTGCCCACGAGAGGGAGCGTCACATGCTGGTGCGCGTACGCGGGAAAGCTCTCGGCGTTGTACGCGGCCGCCGCCGCGATCTCCCGGTGGAAGCCCAGGCCGTCGCCCACGAGATCCTGGCGCACCCCGGGCAGCGGCGCCGCGTCCTCGATCCGGATGTGCCCCGCCCCGGTGTCGATGACCGAGTACACCGGCAGCAGTTGGTGCACGGAGGGAAAACCGCGGGTCAGGGTCCGTACGCCGGGCAGGTGCCGGAAGCCTCCCGAGAGAGTGTCGAGTGCGCGCACCGAGCCGCGGTGCGGGGTGCCCAGGGTGATCAGCGCCCGGCAGTCGCGCCAGCCGCCCAGCACCTCGACGTAGTAGCGGGCGATGAGACCACCCATGCCATGGGCGACGACGACGGCCTTGGCGTCCCTGGCGCCGGTCCGCTCCCGGAACTCGGCGACATGCAGGTCGATCACCTCGGCCAGCCTGCGGGCATGCACCCGGTTGTCCAGCCGCCAGTCGTACGGGAACGTCAGCAGTCCGCCGCCCGGACCGTCCGTGACCGCGAAATGCCTGAGCACCCAGTCGACGGTCTGCGCGTAGCCCTTGGTCCGCGACAGGCCGGGCAGTACGGCTACACCGGGAAACAGTCCGGACGCCCTGACCGACGACGTGTCGCAGCGCAGCGTCAGCGGATGCCCGGAGGTGTCCGCGCCCCGCAGCTCCGCCAGGGACTGGAGCAACGGCTTGCCGGGCGCCCACAGCGGACCTGTCGGGCCTTCCAGGACACTGCCCAGGATTCCCGGGACCAGGACGATCGGATGCCTCACCGGACAGCGCACGGCTCTGCCCCCGGTGACCGGCTGTGGAGGTTGTGGAAGTCCCAGGTGCCCACCCCCGTGGAGCACCCGGGACCTCCCCCTCGACACCTCGGACCAGTACCGAGGAGACAGGGGACAGGAACGGGAGGGCCCCCACGGGCCCGGCCCGGCGACTCCCTTCGCCCGATCCTGATCCTCAATGCTTTCTCCATACATTCGATGGGGCGCTCCGTACGCCTTTTGGGTCAGCTTTGTCCGATCTCACCGACAGTGGGAGAGATCCGGTGTTGCCAGGGCATATTTGGCAACACCGGGCAACAGACAGGCGATGGCGTGCAGTTGGGGACCGCATGGGCGACGTGGCGAACGGCGTGACGGAGGAGTCGGGCCGGTTCGGCCGGGAGTTACGGCGCCGGCGGCTCGCCGCCGGACTCTCCCTCGCCGACCTGGCGGGGCTCGTGCACTGCAGCCGGGGCTACCTCAGCCGCATCGAGAACGGCCACCGCCGGGTCACCCGTGAACTGGCTGACGGCTGCGACGACGCACTCGACGCCAAGGGCCAACTGCTCGGCCTGGCCCCCGAGACACGCGGCGACACCCACGACGTACCGCACGCGCGGGCGTCCGGCGTCCGGCGCGCGGCACCGACGCCCACCGGCGGTGCGGTCCCGGCCCGACCCTCCAGGTACGGCGCGGAGTTCGACCGGCTGCTGCACCGCGGCGACACCAGCTACCTGGCCGGACGCATGGAGGAGGCGGACGCCTATTACCGCCGGGCGTACCAGCGGGGCACGGGCGATCCTCAGGCGCAGGCCGTGGCCGTCGTGCGGCGGGCGCGGCGCTGGTCCGATCCGGGGCGCGTGGACCATGAACTCCTGCATCTCGTCCGGGAGACCCTCGCCGCGCTCAGGACCCACGACGGCGCCGAGGCGGCCGGGCTGCGTCTGCGGCTCGGCGCGCATCTTGCGAAGAAGCTCACCATGTCCGTGAGCGAGGACACCGCCTGGCCGGGCGCCGGACCCGAACGCGGCGCCGACCTGGCCCGGCGGACCCTGGAGGGGCTCGCCACCGGGAACCAGGACGACGAGACGCGCTGCGAAGTGCTCACCGAGTGCCGCTGGGGCCTCTACGACTTCGTCCCGGCCATCGAATCGCTGACCATCTCCCTCCGGCTGCGGGACTGCGCCCTGCGCGCCCGCTCCCCGTACTTCCTGGGCGAGTCCCTCGTCGCGCTCGCCATCGACCAGTTCCGGGTCGGCCGTGTGCACGGTGCCTCGGGGACGGTGGCCGAGCACCGCAGGCACGCCGCCCGCACACGCAGCACCCTGGCGCGCTGGCAGCAGTGCACCCTGGACACCCTCCTCGACCTGTGGTGCGGACGGTTCGACTCCGCGACCGACTGGATCTTCGGCGAGTCGCGGGAGATCGTCGACGGCCTGGAGGCGGACTTCGCCGTACCCGCCGACACCTTGCTGCAGACCCGGCTGGGCCAGGTGTACTGGCTGCTCAGAGAGCAGGGCAGAATGGCCGAACTCTTCAGCTCCGGGCTCGCCGACGGCGTCGAACGGCACGGGTACTTCCCGGTCTGGCGGGCGGGGTTCGCGCTGGCCCGCTGCGAGGTGGGCGACCACGACGAAGCCGCCGACCGACTGCTGGCGTTTCTCCGGGAGACCGGCGACTGCGCCTCGCTGCCGCCGCACGGCTGGTCCGTACCGGCGCTGGTCCTGCTCGCGGAGGTCTGTGCCGGACTCGACGCGCGCGGCGGCTACGAGTCCGAACTCGCCCATGCCGTACCGGTGTTGCGCGAGGCGCTCGCCCGCAGACCGGCGGGGATAGCACTGGCGGGCTGGCCGGTGGTGCTGGTCGGGCCGACCGAACGGGCCATGGGTCTGCTTGCCCTGGCCGGAGGCGACAGTGCGACGGCCCTCGGCCACTTCCGCCGGGCCGAGCGCCTGGTCGTCGGCAGCTCGCCACCCCAGACGGCCCGCCTCCGGGTGAACGAGGCCCGCGCTCTGCTGCGCGGGAAGGGCGGCGCACAGCGGACCGAGGGCGTGGCCCTGCTCCGGTCGGCGCTGGCGGGGGCCGAAGCGAACGGAATGCGGCTACTGGCCGCGGAATGCCGGGAGTTGATGGCCGGGGCGGGACCGAGCGACTCCCGGCAGCCGCACGGGTGACTCCCTCGGGCGCACCCTGCCGCCCGCTCGGCTTCGCCGTCCCGACGAGCCGTCGTCCGCCGCCCTGGCCGTGAACTCCCGTCGGCCGCCCCGCAGAAGCAGCCCCGGCGCCGCGAACCCGGGGTCGGAGCCGCGTCCTCCACGTCCTCCAGGACCACGCAGGCCGCGGGAGCCGCGCCGAGGCGGCGTGCGGGATCAGCCGGTGGGCGTGCGGCCGATCGACTCCACCAGGGGCAGCAGCCGGTGCGGGACCCGCTCGCGCAGGGCCACTTCCGTGCGGGTGCGGACCACACCCGGCACGCTGATCAGTGCCTGGATCACGTCCTCCAGGTGTGCGTTGTCGCGGGCCACGACCCGCGCGAGGAGATCACCGCCGCCGGCGATCGAAAACGCCTCGACGATCTCCGGCACGGCCGCCAGCGCGTCCCCGACCTCGTCGAGGTGGCCCTGGGTGACCTCGATGTGCACGAACGCGAGCACGGGGTGGCCGAGCGCGGCGGGGGACAGGGACGGACCGGTGCCGGTGATCACGCCGTCCCGTTCGAGACGGTCGAGCCGGGCCTGGAGCGTGCCGCGCGCGACGCCGAGGACACGGGCGTACTCGCGGACGCTGGTGCGGGGCTGCTCCAGCAGCAGCCGCAGGATGCGGGTGTCCAGCTCGTCCACGGCCATGGCGTCGGCCTCCCTCATGGTCGGTCCGTTGGTTCGTTGATCCGTTGGTTCGTTGATCCGTTGGCTCGGCGGTGGCCGCTCTCGGACCGATATGTCTGTGCCAATGGCTCAGCATATGCGACCCGACTTGAGCCAGTAGTGGCGGCAATGCTCCAATGATCGCGTCGATGGCGCTGCGGACTCCGCGGCGCCTTTTCCATGCCGATTCCAGTGGGGCGGGACAGCAGTGCTGAAGAGGGTGTTCATGGCGCCGGACCCGGGCCGTGCCCGGCTGCGGTTCGCCGCGCGGGGCGTGCTCGGCATCGGTCTGGCCGTCACCGTCTGCGGCCTCGCCGGGCACTCGCTGACCGGGGCCGTGACCGGTGGACTCGCCGCGCTGCTCGCCCTGTTCACGGTCACCGACGCCACGGTGCGCGGACAGGCGGTCACCACCGCGCTGCTGCCCGCCGTCGGGCTCCCGGTCCTCGCCGCCGCGGCCGAGCTGCACGACCGGCCGGTCGCCCGCGGGCTCGCCCTCCTCGCCGTCGTCGGCGCGGGCGTGTACGCGCGCCGCTGGGGCCCGCGCGGCCACAGCCTGGGCGTCTTCGCGTTCATGACCTTCTTCGTCGCCCAGTTCCTGCACACGGGACCGGAGCAACTGCCCGAGTTGTACGCCGCCGTCCTCCTGTCCCTGCTGACGGCCTCGGCGGTGCGCTTCGGGCTGTGGTGTTACGAGCGCCGTACGCCCCCGCCGCCGGCCCCCGTCGCCCCGGTCGGCGAACGCGGCCTGGCCCGCGCCACCACACGTCAGTCCGTCCAGGCGACGGCCGCCGCCGGCTTCGCACTGGTCGTGGGTCAACTGGTGTCGGGGGACCGCTGGTACTGGGCCGTCGGCGCCACCTGGTGGATCTTCGTGAACACCACCTCGCGCGGCGAGACCCTGGTCCGCGGCTTCCGCCGCATCCTCGGCACGGTGCTAGGCATCGCGCTCGGCCTCGCCGTCGCGGTCCCGGCGGCGGGCGCGGTCGTTCCCACCGCCGTGCTCGTCGCCGTATGCGTGTTCGGCATCTTCTACTCGGCCGCCGTGTCGTACACCTGGATGATGCTCTCGGTCACCCTGCTCGCCGAGCTCCTGTACGGGCTTCTGGGCGTCCTCGACCCGGCACTGCTCGGCGTACGGCTCGCGGAGACCGGTGTCGGCGCCCTGGGTGCCCTGCTGGCGGTGCTCCTCGTACTGCCGATCACCACGCACGCCACCACCGACGCCTGGATCCAGCGCGCCCTGCGCTGTGTCCACGCCTGCACGGCCGAGGCCACCGCCCGGCTCGCCGGTGCGCCGGGCGCCGACCCGGCATCGCGCGTGGCCGAACTGGAACTGCTGCTGGGGCGTGTCCGGCTCTCGGTCGCGCCGCTCGTGCATCCGCTCAACCCCGTACGCGCCCGTAAGCGCCGCGCCCGCCGGGTACTGGCGCTCCTCGACGACTGCGCCCGCGAGATCCGCGGCCTGGCCGCCGTTGCCGCCGACCCGGAGGCCTCCCACGACGTCCGGTTCGCCGCCGCCTGCCGGCGCGTGGAGAGGGCGGTGGAGGCGCTCACGGAGGGCCGCGCGGACACCGTCACAGCCCCGGCGGACCGGTCCCACGTCACCGAGCCCGCACTCGCCCACCTGCACGGACTGGAGCGGGCCCTCGCCGAGTTGGCCACTCCGTTGCGCGGCCCAGCCGGTTCGCCGCTGGCCGAGGCCTGAGTCTTCTCGTCCATACCCGGCCCTTTGGTCTAGACCGATGGGGTACGGTCGCCCCGTCCGGCAGAGGAGACCGAGAGGGGACGGCAGTGCGGCAACGGCGAGCGTTCATCGGCTCGTTCACGGCGGCGGGAGGCCCGGGTGTGCTGGTCGCAGCCGTGGACGACGGCACCGGCATCCTGACCGTGCTCGGCGCGGCGGACGACGTACCCGACCCGTCGTACCTCGCCCTCTCCGCCGACGGGCACACGCTCTACGCCGTCAGTGAGATGGCCGAGGGCGCCGTGGCCGCCTACCGGGTGAGCGGTGACACGCCCGTACCGGCCGGGCCGCCCGTGTCGGTCGGCGGCAGCGGGCCCACGAACCTCGGCCTCTTCGCCGGACACGTGCTGACCGCCAACTACGGCTCCGGCAGCGTCTCCGCGGTGCCCGTCGGCGTCGACGGCGCCCTCACCGGCATCGTGTCCGACGTGCGCCGGCACACCGGCTCGGGTCCGCATCCGGTACGTCAGCGGGGGCCGCACGCCCACCAGGTGCAGCCCGACCCCAGCGGCCGATGGGTCGTCACGGTCGACCTCGGCACGGACTCCGTCCATGTGTGCGGACTGCGCGACGGCCGCCTCGTACCGCATCGCGAGACCGCCCTGCGTCCCGGTTCCGGACCGCGCCACCTGGCCTTCCACCCGGACGGCTCGTACGCGTACGTGCTCAACGAACTGGCCCCCACCGTCACCGTCTGCAGCTGGGACGCCGCCGAAGGCCTCCTGGCACCCCTGAGTGAGACACCGGTGCTGGCAGGCGCCCCGGACGGCGACGCCTACCCCTCCGGCATCGTCGCCTCGCCCGACGGCCGCTTCGTGTGGACGGCGACGCGCGGCCGGGACGTCGTCTCCTTGCTCGCCGTCGGCGCTGCCGGAGCGTCCCTGCGGCTGGTGGACACGGTGCCGTGCGGCGGCCACTGGCCCCGCGCGCTGGCCGCCTCGGGCGGATACCTGTACGTCGCGAACGAGCGCTCCGGCGACGTGACCTGGTTCGCCCTCGACCCTGACACCGGCATCCCCCGTCGCGCCGGATCGATCGCGGTCCCGGCGGTGTCCTGTGTGATCTTCGGCTGAGCGCACGCCCCTGGGCCGGACACGCCGAGGGCCCGCTCCCTGAGAGGAGCGGGCCCTTCGGCGTACCAGGTGTTCCGGTCGTCGGACCGCTTCGTACGGGGTGCGGTCCTGGTCAGCGGACCGGGGCGCCCTGTTGCTGCTGCGGGGCGATGCCCAGTGCCGTCGTGTACTTGGCCAGCGCCAGCTTGCCGATCGCCGGGTACGGGCCGAGCGCGTCGGAGGAGGCACAGCCCGCCTCCTGGGCCGCTGCCTCCAGCAGACCGGCCTCGATCTCCGGACCGATCAGATACGGCGCCAGCGCGAGGTTCTGCGAGCCCGAGGCGCGCAGCTGTTCGGCGATGGCGGCGATCGAACCGTCCTGGTCGAGGGCTGCCGCCATCACCGGCACGGCGAGGCGCGCGGCGAGCAGCATGCCCGTGATCCCGGCCGCCTGCACGGACTCCTCGCCACCCACGGAGGCCAGGATGATGCCGTCCGCGGCGGTCGCCACGGTGAACAGGCGGGCCCGGTCGGCGCGCGCGAGGCCCGCCTCGGACAGCCGTACGTGCAGTCCCTCGGCGAGCAGCGGATGCGGGCCGAGGACGTCGGTCAGGTCGGCCGCGATACGGCTCTCCATGACGGCCTGGCGGATCTGGCGCAGCAGCGCGTTGTCCGGACCGGCGAGCAGCGGCACGACCACCGCCACGGGCCCTTCGGGCTCCTTGGCGTCCACACCGGCGGCGCGGGCCTGCTCGTAGCGGGCGGTGCGCTCCTGCGCGGTGTGCGTGAGCACGAACTGGAGCGTGGGGAACTCCGCGTCGTCACCGTCGAGGTACGCGATGCGGGCGTCGAGGCCGGGGAGTTCGGAGCGGGCGATGCTCACGACCTCCTCGGCGAGGCTCCGAGTGGCGGCGCTGGGCGCGCCCGGCACCGCGAGGACGAGCGCGGGCGCACCCTCGGGAGCCGCCAGCGGTTCGGGGCGGCGGTGCCGGCCCGGCTGGCGGGGGCGCGGCATTCGTACTGGCAGGCCGGCGGGCCCAGTGGGGGAGCTCATGGCGCCGCATGTTACTGGCTTATTGGGCTCCCCTGTTCGGGGAGGGGGCAGGTGAGCGGTATCCGTCCGCTTTTGTCTGATGAGTTACGTACGGATCAGAAGCGATCAGTACGTGACATCTTCACGCGGGGTCGGAGGGTCGGATTCGGTCGTCCCGGTGTTCCGTTGCTGGTCAACCGTGTGCGGTCGGCATGTCCCGGTGCGATGAGCGGACTTGCTCACCAAGGGGACGAGTTGCCTTCTGTCCGGCAATAGGGCATCAAACTCATATGCCGGTCATTCGGGCTCGCATATCGGTCAGTACACGTGGTGTTCGATCGGCAGCGTCCCTCGGCCCGGCCCGGCCGGTCAGGGCAGGCGCCAGTCCACCGGAGCGACGCCCTGTTGGGTGAGCAGGTCGTTGGCACGGCTGAACGGGCGTGAGCCGAAGAAGCCGCGGTCGGCCGACATGGGGGACGGGTGGGCCGACTCGATCGACGGCAGACTGCCCAGGAGGGGGCGGAGCTTGCGGGCGTCGCTGCCCCACAGGATCGACACCAGGGGCTTGCCCCGGCCGGCCAGGGCTCGGATCGCCTGTTCGGTGACCTCCTCCCAGCCCTTTCCGCGGTGCTTGCCGGGGCTGCGCGGAGCCGTGGTGAGCGCTCTGTTGAGAAGCAGCACCCCCTGCCGCGTCCACGGCGTCAGATCGCCGTTGGACGGCGGTGACACCCCCAGGTCGCTGTTGAGTTCCCGGAAGATGTTGATGAGACTGCCGGGCAGCGGACGCACCTCGGGCGCGACCGAGAACGACAGTCCCACCGCGTGCCCCGGGGTCGGATACGGGTCCTGTCCGACGATCAGGACCCGTACGTCGTCGAAGGGCTGCTGGAAGGCTCGTAGGACGTTCGGTCCGGCCGGGAGGTAGGTGCGTCCCGCGGCGATCTCCGCGCGCAGGAAGTCGCCCATCCCGGCGATCCGTTCGGCGACGGGTTCGAGGGCCTTCGCCCAGCCCGCTTCGACAATCTCGTGCAACGGTCGTGGTGCCACGGCGTCACCCTACTGCCGTACAAGCGACAGAGATCAACCGGTGGTCCGAGGCCGACCATGGATGACCGAACCATTGACCGTTGTGACTCCGTCCGCGCATACCGCCCCCTGCGGTTCTGCCGGTTGGGCCCGGGCCTCCTCCCTCGAACGGTCCTCAGCCGATCACCGCGGCCCGCACGCACAGCACGTCCGGCAGATGGGAGGCCAACTGCTGCCAGGTGTCGCCGTCGTCAGCCGACGCGTACACCTCGCCATTGCGGTTGCCGAAGTAAACGCCCGCCGGGTCCGCGTTGTCCGTGCACAACGCGTCGCGCAGCACCGTGCCGTAGTGGTCCCCCTGGGGCAGGCCCGCCGACAGTGGTTCCCAGCTCTTGCCCGCGTCCGCAGTACGGAAGACACGGCAGCGGTGGTCGGCGGGGACGCGGTCGGCGTCGGCGTTGATCGGGAAGACGTACGCGGTGTCCCCGCGGTGCGGATGGGCCGCCACCGCGAAACCGAACGTCGAGGGGAGGCCGGCCCCGATGTCCGTCCAGTGCCCGCCCGCGTCGTCGCTCCGGTACACACCCCAGTGGTTCTGCAGATACAGCCGGTCGGGGTTGGCCGAGTCCTTCGCGACCTTGTGCACGCACTGGCCGAACTCCGGGTTCGGATCAGGCAGGAACACCGCGGAGACACCGGAGTTGGACGGGGTCCAGCTCTCGCCGCCGTCGGACGTACGGAACACACCGGCCGTCGAGACGGCGACGGTCACCGCGCGCGGGTCGCGCTGGTCGGTGACGATCGTGTGCAGACCCTCACCGCCGCCGCCCGGCACCCAGCGTGAGCGGGTGGGGTGCTCCCACAGCGGGCGGACCAGCTCGAAGGACTCGCCGCGGTCCTCGGAGCGGTACAACGCAGCCGGTTCCGTGCCCGCGAACACCACGTCCGCTTCCGCCGTCGACGGGTGGAGCTGCCAGACGCGCTCCAGTGAAGCGCCCGTGTCCTTCGGGAACTTGACCGCGGGCTGCGCCGGTTCGGTCCAGGTCCGGCCCAGGTCGTCGGAGTGGAAGACCGACGGCCCCCAGTGTGCGCTGTCACCGCCTACCAGCAGCCTGGGGATCTCGCGCCGGGTGTCGATCGCGACCGAGTACACGGCCTGCGCGTTGAAAGAAGGGCTGTCGTCGAACTCCCACGTGTCGCCGCGCCGGTGCCCGATGAACAGGCCTTTGCGCGTGCCGACCGTGAGCAGTACCTCGGTCATGCCGATCACCTCCGGGACGTCTTTGTCCAGTCATCGGCCAGTCTGCACCCCACCACTGACAGTCACCTCTGGAGACGCCGTCGTCGCAGGTCGGAGCGGTTTGTCGGCGGGATGTGACGGAGACCTCGGGTCGGCCGTGAGCAGCGGCGGGACATCGCGCGTATGGGAGGACGGCAGGGCATGTCCGTGTGCGCGTGAGGAGGATGCCTTCGATGGCGGCATTCCGTGGTCCCAGGGTGTGGCTGTGGCGTTGGCGGCGGAATCCGCTGAGGCGCCGTGTGGATGCCGTGGAGGGCTGGGCCGTACTGGCCACCTGGGCACTCATCGTGCTCACCGGAGTCCTCGTCGGCCTGGCGTCGACCCACTCCGTCGAACAGGGGCTGGCGAGAGAGCGCGCCGAGTGGCGCCCCGTGACGGCGTTGGTCGTGGAGGACGCGCCCGGCACCGTCGGCAGCGAGAAGGTGTGGGCGAAGGTCCGCTGGAGCGCCGCGGACGGCACCCGGCACACGGGTCAGGCCCGGGTCGACTCGGGCAGTACCGCGGGCAGTCCGGCGACGGTCTGGACGGACCCGCAGGGCCGCCTGGTGACAAAGCCCGCCACCGAGTCCGAGGCCCGCCTCAGAGCCGCCCTGGTAGGCGCTCTGGCGGGCGCGAGCGGGGCGACCGTGCCCTACGTCGGCTGGCGTCTCCTCCGCGGCCGTCTGGAGCGACGGCGGATGGAGGAGTGGGACGAGGCATGGGAGCGGTTCGACCCCATGTGGGGGCGCAACACGCGCTGACGCGTGTCGAGGCAGGCGGGGGAGCGGGAGTACGGGACCTCCGGCCCCGCACCGGCTCCACCGGGCCCCGTCAGCCGCCGGGCGCGTGAGCGGTGTCGTGTCCGGCGGCGTCGAACCGGCGGTGGGGGCGCCGACCCCGTGACGTCGTGCTCGGCGGGCCGGTCGGCTGCGGCATGGGCGTGCCCGCCGCCCTCCTGGCCACGCCGGCGCCCGGCTGCGGCACTGCGCCGAGGCCGCTGCTCGGCCTGTCGACTCCCCCGACAGCACGGGCGGTACGGCGGACACGTCCACACGTCCCCCTCCACCGACGACAGCGCGTCGGCCGCCGCGACGATGCTCAGCGGCAACTCCAGGAAGCCGTCCGTGAACCATCACCGATCGGGGGTCTGCACCCCGGTCCCCGGTCCCCGGTCCGCGGGCCACGGGCCAAGAGGACGGCGGCTGTACGAGGCGGGTGCAGGCCGCCTCGTACAGCCGCCGGAAGGGGGATGGATCAGCGGTACGTGATGTCGCTCGTCGCGAACTTGCAGTACGTGCCGTCGGCGTTGGAGCCGTTCGTGGTCGGCTCCTTGCCGGTGTTGTTGCCGATGTACTTCTGGCAGGGGACGATCTTCTTGCTGGAGTCCCCGACGATCGTGATGCCCCTCAGGGTCGCGCTGTCGCCGTAGTTGGTGTTGATGCCGGCGAGTTTGCCGCCCTTCCAGGTCGCCTCGATGTTGGTGAGGTTGATGGTCCGCTTGTACTGCGTGGAGCAGTTGCCGCAGGACCGGACGAAGGTGCCGAAGTTCTTCGCCGCGAAGTTGGAGATGTTGAGCGTCCCGGCGCCGTTGAACTGGAACACCTTGTCGCTGGCTTCCTTGGCGCCGCCGCCGGAGATCGTGTAGACGTTCGACGAGGAGCTGCCCCGGAAGGTGGCGGCGTCCTCACCGACGTCCTCCCACCAGACGTTCTGCAGGGTGCAACTGCCCTTGCAGTGGATGCCGTCGGCCGCCGGGGCGCCGATGATGACGTTCTTGAGGACGGCGCCCGCCGCCAGCTCCAGGATCGGCCCCTGGTCCTCGTCCTGGTTGTCGGAGCCGAGGGCCCCGGTGCCGTAGAGACGCTTCATCCCGTAGTCCTTGGTGCCCGAGACGGGGATGGTCGCGGAGACGCCCTGGCTGCCGTTGGCGGTCGGCCAGGTCGCGGCGCTCGCCGGGGTGAGTGCCCCGTTAGTCATGATCATGCCAAGCGAGAGGCCGAGGGTGGCCAGGGTGCCGGTCAGTGCGCGCCCGCGCGCGCGTGGACGTACTGCGGAAGTCATGTCCCGATGCCTTCTTCCGGTCGGTCCTGCTGTGGGGAGTTGGGGACTGTTCAGATCTTTCCGGCGCCTGCGCCCGACGTCACCGAGGCGACGACGGTCGAGGCCGGCTCTGCGGTGTAGCTGTACGGAGCGGTGGTGAAAGTGCCGACCCGCGAGACCTCCGTGGCGGCTCCGCCGAGGTCGTTTCCGCGCAGGTTGGCGTATCCGTCGACGTCGCTGCTGCGGTTCGTGGTGACCGCGACGAGCGTCGAACGGAAGACGTTGTTCTCGACGAGCATCTGGGCGCCCATGCGGGAGTGCACTGCGGTCTCGGCGCCCTGGACGTAGTTGTCGTAGAAGTGGCCGGTGCCGAACCGCAGGCTGGGGATGCGCGAGTAGACGTTGTTGAAGTGGTTGTGGTGGTACGTCACCTTCAGATGGCCGGTGTCCTCGGACGTGTTGTTGTCGCTGTGGCCGACGAGCGAGCCCTTGAAGTGGTCCTTGAAGGTGTTCCAGGACACCGTCACGTTGTCGGAGCCGTGGTTGATGTCCAGCAGACCGTCGTAGTAGTCCTTGTCGTGGGTGCGGTCCGCGGAGAAGGAGTTGTGGTCGATCCACACCTTCGTGGACTCCTGGACGGTCACACCGTCGGACGGCGCGAGCGGCTTGCTGATGTTGAGGTTGCGGACGACGACGTTCGTCTCCTCCTTGATCCGCAGGCCGCCGCCGGTGAACCCGGAGGACGAACCGACGCCCAGGACCGTGGTGTTGGAGCCGAGATCTACCTGACCGCTCAGCGTGATCAGGCCGCTGACCCGCACGACCTTGGCCGCGTTGCCCGTGACGGCCGTCCTGAAGGCGGCCAGTGTCGTCACGGTGACCGGGGTGGCGCTGCCCCCGCCGGTCGTTCCGGCGCCGAATCCGACGGGTGCGTTCTCGGCCGCACCGGCCGACTGGGGGACGGTCAGGACGGCGACGGCCGCGAGAGCCGTGGCCACGGCTGCTGCCGCCACAGATCTTTGCGTTTGTGTACGTGGGGGGTGTGTGCGCATGCGGGTGCGTCCCTTCGGGAGGGCCGACTGATCGAGAGGGCGATCAGCTATGTGAACGTCATTCACTCTGTTGTGCGCCATGTTGTGTGCTGCGAGCGAGCCGGTGGAGCGGTGACGACGAGCCAGAAGTGGGGGGACAGTGGCGCTCCAGGGGATTCGCTGCCCCCGGGGCGCATGCTTCGGGGTCGTGTTGTCGAACGCGGATCGACATCGATGGGTCACATCGTTGAACGGAAGGTAGGGGGTAAGCGCTTTCTGGTCAACGGTTTGCGCGCAATGTGTGCCGACCGGGTGTGCAACCGCTGGTCGGCGAATGTTTTCGACGTGTGGGAGCGCTTCCATGGCGGCCATGCTCATGCCACGATGCGGGCGGGCAGCCCCGCAGAGCGGGACTTCGACTTCCGCCACGCGTACCCCACGAGCCGTGATCAGGAAGGGACAAGGACGTGTCCACCACTGTCGGCAACATCGCGAAAAGACCGCTGCGTTCGGTGCTCGTCGCGCTTCTCGGAGGTCTGCTGCCGCTACTCGCGGCAACATTTCTCGCGGCACCGTCGGCGTCGGCCCGCACGGAGCCGCCCGCGGCGGCCCCCGCCGTGGCCGCCGCCGCGCTCACCGAGGTGACGAACTTCGGGACCAACCCCAGCAACCTGCAGATGTACGTGTACGTACCGGACAGCGTCACCACGCGCCCGGCCGTTCTGGTGGCCGTGCACTGGTGCACCGGCTCCGGCCCCGTGTTCTACTCCAACACCGAGTACGCCTCGCTGGCCGACCGCTACGGCTTCATCGTGATCTACCCCTCCGTCACCCGCAGCAGCAAGTGCTTCGACGTCTCCTCGCCGCAGGCGCTCACCCGGGGCGGCGGCAGCGACCCGGTGGGCATCAAGTCCATGGTCGACTGGGTGACCCGTACCTACAACGCGGACACCAGCAGGGTCTTCGCCACCGGGGTCTCCTCCGGCGCGATGATGACCAATGTCCTGCTCGGCGACTACCCGGACGTCTTCGCGGGCGGTTCCGCCTTCGCGGGCGTGCCGTTCGGCTGCTTCGCCACCACCAACGGCTCGGAGTGGAACAGCGACTGCGCCCAGGGCACGGTGATCCACACCCCGCAGGAGTGGGGCAATCTGGTGCGGGGCGCCTACCCCGGCTACACCGGGCCCCGGCCGCGCATGCAGCTCTGGCACGGTACCGAGGACGACACCCTGCGCTACCCCAACTTCGGGGAGGAGATCAAGCAGTGGACCAATGTGCAGGGACTCACCCAGACACCGTCCGCGACCGACTCGCCCCAGTCCGGCTGGACCCGCACCCGCTACGGCGCCACCGGTGACAAGGCGCCCGTCGAGGCCCTCAGCCTCCAGGGTGTCGGCCACAACCTGATCACCACCGGCATGGCCGCCCGTGTGATCACCTTCTTCGGCCTGGACAGCGCCGGCCCAGTGCCCCAACCGCCGGCCGGCCCCTGCAAGGTGGCGGTCACGACCAACGCCTGGAACACCGGGCTGACCGCGTCCGTGACCATCACCAACAACAGCACGACAGCGGTGAACGGCTGGAAACTGGGCTTCACCCTGCCCTCCGGCCAGACCATCACCTCCGGCTGGAGCGCGACCTTCGCCCCGGCCTCCGGCACGGTGACGGCCACCAACGCCACCTACAACGCGGCCATCGCGCCCGGCGCGAGTGTCGGCTTCGGCTATCAGGCGAGCCACACCGGAAACAGTGCGGCGCCGTCCGGATTCACGCTCAACGGAACGGCCTGCACGGCCGGTTGAGCCCAGCTGTGCCGGGTGCGTGCCACGAGCGCGCACCCGGTCACCTCCCGCTCCGCATGATCTGAAGCAGAAGCCGAGCGGTACCGACGAAGACGCCCGACGGATCCGAGGGAGACGTCCGGATCCGGACAGAGGAAGGCACCCGGCCCGTGAAGTCGCTCCGCCCCACGCAGTCGCCCCGGCCCCAGTGGCCGTCCGCCAGAGCGGCGCTCGCCTACGCGGTCGCCACCTGTGTGTTCGTGCTGGCCCTGGTCGTGGCGTCCTCCGCCGTGGTGGCCCTGGTCAAAAGCCCGCCGCCGACGGTCGCCGAACCGGCCCGGTCCGCCCCGCACTGGGTCAACACCTGGACGTCGATGCCGCAGCTCACCGAGCCCGGCAACATGCCGCCCGCGCCCTTCACCGGGGAACGTGCCGTCCTCGTCGACACCACCCTGCGCCAGACCGTGCGCGTCTCCACCGGCGGCGAGCGCATCAGACTGCGCTTCTCCAACGCCTTCGGCACCACCCCACTGCCGCTGACGGCCGTGACGGTCGCCCTTCCGCTGGACGGCCGGGCCGGGGTGAGCGCGGTCGAACCCGGCACCCTGCGGGAGGTGACGTTCGACGGACGCCGGTCCACCACGGTCCCCGCCGGAGCACAGGTCGTCTCCGACCCGCTGGACTTCGGGCTGCGCCCCGCGACCAACCTGACCGTGACGACGTACCTCGCCGGCGGCCAGGCCTCGCTCGCGCTCACCTCGCACCCGGGCTCGCGCACCACGTCGTACCTGCGCACCGGAGACGGCACGGGCGAGCAGGATCTGACCGGGGCCACCCCGGTCAACCACTGGTACCTGCTCAGTGACGTCGAGGTGCTCTCCGGGCGGGCCACGCGTGCCGTCGCCGTGCTGGGCGACTCGCTGTCCGACGGCCGGGGCTCCACCACCAACGGCAACAACCGCTGGCCCGACCAGCTCCTGGACCGGCTCAGAGGCCTTCCGGGCGGCAAGCGCATCGCCGTCCTCAATCAGGCCGCGGGTGGCAACCGGGTCCTCAACGACGGCCTCGGCCCCAACGCCCTCGCCCGGCTAGACCGGGACGTCCTGGCGCACAGCGGGGTCTCCTGGCTGATCGTCTTCGAGGGCGTCAACGACATCGGCACCGCCGAGGCCACACCGGCCGCCCAACAGCGCGTCACCGACGCCCTGGTCGCCGCCTACCGGCAGATCGTCGTCCGCGCGCATGCCCAGGGCATCCGCGTCTACGGCGCCACCCTGACGCCCTTCCGCGGCAACACGCCGTACGACGATCCCGCGGGCCTGCGCGAAGCGACCCGGCAGGCCGTGAACGACTGGATCCGCGCCGGAGGCGCTTTCGACGCCGTCGTCGACTTCGACCGGGCGGTACGCGATCCGGCCGATCCGGGCCGGCTGCGCCCGGACCTGCACGACGGGGACTGGCTGCATCTGAACCCCGAGGGGTACCGGACGCTGGCCGCCGCCGTTCCCGCGTCCTGGTTCAGGACGAACTGATCCCGGGTCGACGGCAGTCACCGTGACGTGCGGTGCGGGGCTTCAGACGGACCGGTGGTACTGGTCCGGCACACGCACCTCGCCGCCGAGTTCACGGGCGGCGTGCCGGGCCCACGACGGGTTGCGCAGCAGCTCACGGCCGAGGAGCACCGCGTCGGCCTCGCCGTTGGACAGGATCTTCTCGGCCTGTTCGGCGTCGGTGATCATCCCCACGGCGGCGACGGGCAGCGAGGTCTCGGCCTTCACCCGGGCGGCGAAGGGGACTTGGTAGCCCGGGCCGGTCGGAATGCGTACGCCGGAGGCGTTGCCGCCGGTCGAGACGTCGAGGAGGTCCACGCCGTGGGCATGGAGTTCGGCGGCGAAACGGACGGTGTCGTCGGCGCTCCAGCCGCCGTCCGCCAGCCAGTCGGTCGCCGAGACACGGAAGAACAGCGGCCTGTCCTCGGGCCACACCTCCCGTACGGCGTCGACGACTTCGAGCGCGAAGCGGACCCGGTTCTCGTACGAGCCGCCGTAGGCGTCGGTGCGGTGGTTGGAGTGCGGGGACAGGAAACCGTTGATCAGATAGCCGTGCGCGCCGTGGATCTCGGCGACCTCGAAGCCCGCGTCGAGCGCCCGACGGGCCGCGTCTGCGAACCGGCCGACGACTTCCCGGATCTGATCGACCGTCAACTCGGTCGGGACCGGGTGCTCCTCGTTGAACGGCAGTGCGCTCGCACCGACCGGCTGCCAGCCGTGCGCGTCCGGGCCGAGCGGGGCGCCGCCCTGCCAGGGCAGGCCGGTGGAGGCCTTGCGGCCGGCGTGCGCGAGCTGGATTCCCGGCACGGTGCCCTGCGACACCAGGAAGCGGGTGATCCGGCGGAACGCCTCGACCTGTGTGTCGTTCCAGATGCCCAGGTCGTACGGGGTGATCCGGCCCTCGGGGCTGACGGCCGTGGCCTCGACGACGATCAGGCCGGTGCCGCCGGCTGCCCGCGCCGCGTAGTGCGCGAAGTGCCAGTCGTTCGGAGCGCCGGTCTCCGGACCCTGGGGCGCCGCCGAGTACTGGCACATCGGGGGCATCCACACACGGTTGGGGATGGTCAGGTCGCGGAGGCGGTAGGGCTCGAAGAGCGCGCTCACGGCGGACTCCCTTCGTCTCGTCGTACGTCACGAGGTCACTGGACGACTCGTACGATAGACATCGTAGTAAGGCGAATGTCAAACTACGAGAGTTCTCGTACAATGAACGTCCCAAGACGAAGCGGAGCCGCCGTGATCACCGCAGCCCCCGGCACCAGCAGCCGTGACCTTCCGCACCCGGTGCGCGAGGAGATCCGGCTGGAGGGCGTGCTCCACGCCCTCTCCGACCCGATGCGCCTCCAGGTCGTACGAGAGCTCGCCGCCACCGGCGACGAGCTCTCCTGTTCGCACTTCGTGCTGCCGGTCACCAAGTCCACGACCACGCACCACTTCCGGGTGCTGCGCGAGAGCGGGGTGATCCGGCAGGTCTACCGGGGCACGGCCAAGATGAACGGCCTGCGCCGGGACGACCTAGACGACCTCTTCCCGGGACTTCTCGACAGTCTCCTGTCCGCCGCCGCCCGGCAGGCCGACCGCCTCGACCGAGTCACCGCCGACTGAACCCCCCTTCCCCGCAAGGTGGTTGAAGAGCAGGTTGAGTACGATCGCGGTCAGACAGCCGGCGCTGATGCCGCTGTTCATCACCGTCTGGAACCAGTCGGGGAACTTCGCGTACACCGTCGGCACGCCGACCGGCAGCATGCCCACGGCCACCGAGACGGCCACGACCGTCAGGTTGTGGTTGTCCCCGAACTCTACCCGGGCCAGCGTGCGCACCCCGCTCGCGGCGACCGTCCCGAACATCACCAGGCCCGCTCCGCCCAGCACAGGCGCCGGCACGGCCGCGACGACCGCGCCCAGCTTGGGCAGCAGACCGAGCAGTACGAGGATGCCGCCGGCGGTCGCCACGACCCAGCGGCTGCGTACCCGGGTCATCCCGACGAGGCCGACGTTCTGCGCGTACGCCGTGTACGGGAAGGTGTTGAAGACGCCGCCGAGAACGGTGGAGAAACCGTCGGCCCGCAGCCCGTCCGCGAGGGAGCGCGGCTCGACCTTCCGGCCGGTCATCTCGCCGACCGCGATCAGGTCGCCGGTCGTCTCGGTCATCGTCACCAGCGCCACCACCAGCATGGAGACGATCGCCGACGCCTCGAAGGTGGGCGCCCCGAAGTGGAACGGAGTGCTGATGCCGACCCAGTCGGCGTCCCCGACCCCGGCGAAGTCCGTGAACCCGAGGGGGATCGCCACGGCCAGCCCCACCACGATGCCGATCAGCACCGCGATCCGGCTCAGGAAAACCGGCGCGAACCGCTGCACACCGAGCACCACGACCAGCACGAACGCGGCCAGCGCCAGGTTCTTCGGCTCACCGAAATCCGCCGAACCCACCCCACCGGCCGCCCAGTTGCCGGCCACCGGCAGCAACGACAGCCCGATGATCAGGATCACCGTGCCGGTCACCAGCGGCGGGAAGAACCGCAGCAACCGTCCGAACACCGGCGCGAGCAAGACGATCGCGAGCCCCGCGACGATCACCGAGCCGTAGATCGCGGGGAGCCCGCCGCCCGTCGTACCGATGAGGACCATCGGCGACACCGCCGCGAAGGTGCACCCCTGCATGATCGGCAGCCGGACACCGAAGCGCCAGAAACCCACGCACTGGATGAGCGTCGCGATCCCGCACACCAGCAGGTCCGCGGTGATCAGATACGCCAGATCGGCGGGCGACAGCTTCATCGCGCCGCCGACGATCAGGGGGACGGCCACGGCGCCCGCGTACATCGCGAGCACGTGCTGCAGACCGAAGGCGGCGAGATGGCGTACGGGTGGGATCTCGTCGACGGGATGCACGGATGGGGGTGCGGTGGGGGCCATGGGCACTCCAGGAGCGGCGGGGGGTGTTCGGGCGTGACGGGGGAGCGGCGGACAGGACGAGACCGTAAGGGGATTGAACAGTTTGTTGATGTCTGGCCTGTTGCCGATGTGTGTCATGCCCAACGAGGTGCTTCTGATGCCGCCAGGGCCAGGTCAGACGTCCGTTGCCCGTGCCGCCGCCAGCAACGAGTCCCAGTCGGGGAGCTTCACGACGCCCCGCCCCAGGGTGGCGCCCAGGTCCGCCTCGGCCCGCTCGATGGCCTGCCAGCCCGCCCATCCGACCGGCCGCAACCCCTCCGCGCGCAGTGCGGTCAATGGGTCCTCGGGCCTCTCCTGGCGTAGGAGCACGGCGGCGTCCGCGAGCAGGGAGGTCGCCGTCTCCTTGGCGCAGGGCCGGTTGGTGCCGATGACGCCGGTCGGGCCGCGCTTGATCCAGCCGGCCACGTACTCGCCCGGGGAGGGGCTGCCGTCGCGCAGGACGCGGCCCGCGAGGTGCGGCACGGTGCCCTGGGCCGCGTCGAACGGCAGCCCGTCGAGCGGGACCCCGCGATAGCCGACCGAACGGAGGACGAGCTGCGCCTCGATGTCCTCGTACCGCCCGGTGCCCGTCACACCGCCGGCCCCGTCCGGCACCGTCCGCTCGAAACGCACCGCGCCCACCCGGCCACCGGCGGCGAGCAGCTCGACCGGACGGCGGAAGAAACGCAGCCGGATGCGGCGGTCGGCACCCGCGGCCGGAGCGTCCGCCCAGCCGTGCAGTGCCTCCACGTTGCGGCGCTGCACGGCGGGCAGGGCCGACGGATCGGCGTACGCCGGATCGAGCGCCAACTCGGTCTCGTCCACGACGACCTGGGTGTCCGGCAGGGAGCCCAGCTCGCGCAACTCCTTCGTGGTGAAGCGGGCCTGCGAGGGGCCGCGCCGGCCCACCATGTGGATGTCGGTCACCCGGCTCGCGGTCAGCGCGGTGAGCGCCGCCTGCGGAATGTCGGTGGGGCTCAGCTCGGCCGGGCCGCGCGCCAGCATCCGGGCCACGTCCACCGCCACGTTCCCGACGCCGATGACCACGGCGGAGCGCGCCCCGCTGACGAAACCGTCGTCGACGGCGTCCGGATGGGCGCTGTACCAGGACACGAACTGGGTCGCCGACCAGCTGCCCGGCAGCTCCTCGCCGGGAATCCCCAGGTGGCGGTCGGTGGCCGCGCCGACGCAGTAGACCACCGCGTGGTAGAGCTCCCGCAGCCGGGCGCCGGGCAGCTCGCCGGGGCCGCGGCCGATCCGGACCCCGCCCAGGAAACGCACCCGGTCGTGCTCCAGGACCGTGCGCAGGTTGTTCTGCAGCGACTTGATCTTCTCGTGGTCCGGCGCCACGCCGTACCGCACCAGGCCGTACGGCGCCGGCAGCCGGTCGAGGACGTCGACCAGCACCCCCGGATCCTGCTGGACCAGGCTCTGTGCGGTGTAGACCCCGCTCGGACCCGAACCCACGACGGCGACACGCAACACGGCGGAACCCCTCACTGCGGGACGCTGCGGAACTCCCTGTTGCTGACACCTTCAGGATCGCACTCCCGGAGCTGCGCTGACAGGGTGCGGGACGGGCCGGGCGCGCGTGTCCGTTCGTATGGAATGTGATGATGCGGTTACGTTCCGTATGTGCTGGAAACATCCTTTCTTAATCTTTCCGGTCGCTGCCCGACGGAGGGCACGGTGTCGGTGCGGCCCGCCTGGGAAGTGCAGGAGCACGAGGGTTCGGCGACGACGGCATGGTTCGAGGTCCGGCTCGCCTTCACCGACGGCGCCCACGTCGACGTACTCGCCGTGGTCCGCGACGCGGGCGTCTCCATCGAGGACGTCCGGGCGCAGCCCGCGCTGTCGCTCGACGATCTGGCGGGGCTCGCGGACTGGATCGAGGCGCCGCTCTTCGAGGTGTGCGGCGACGGGCCCACGGCGGCCGGGGAGGGCGAGGCGGGCCTGCGGTCTCGCCGTGCCCGACCCGCCTGGCCGCGTGGTGTCGAGGGGCGGTGGCTGGTCGCGGAGGAGTACCGGGCGGCCCAGGAAGAGGGCGCCGACCCCGTTCTCGCCGTGATGTGCGCGACCGGGCACAGCCGACGCCGATCCCTCAGGCTGATCTCCCAGGCTCGCGATGCCGGATTCCTGACGCCTCGTCATGCCCGGCGCTGAGCAAGGGTTCCCGGGGGAGTTCTGCCCAACTCGGCGTGTGCCGTCTACATTCCACGCATCCTGTTGATCTCGGTCGTCTGCTGCGCGATCACGTCGTCGGCCATCTCCTCGATCCGGACGTTGTTGCCCTGCCCCTTCACTTCGGTCGCCATCGTGACTGCTCCCTCGTGATGCGTGATCATCAAGGTCAGGAACAGCTCGTCGAACGCCTTCCCCTTCGCCGCGCGCAACGTGGCGAGCTGAGCCTCGGTCGCCATGCCGGGCATCGCCTCGTGTTCGTGACCGGCGGGCTTGTCGTCGCTGCCGTTGTCCTTCAACCAGCCCTGCATCGCGGAGATTTCGGGCCGCTGCGCGGCGGCGATGCGCTCGGCCAGCAGCTTCACCGGTGTCGACTCGGCGCGTTTCGGAACGAGTTCGGTGATCTCGATCGCCTGGGCGTGGTGCTCGATCATCCTGCGGGCGTACGAGATGTCCGCCGAGTTGGGCGAGTCGTCCGGCAGTTGCGCCTTCGCCTCCTCCGGGGAGAGCGTCTGGGCCGCCTCGCCCGGCAGGCCGGGCGCGATCACCGAAGGGCCGGTCTCCTTCGCGGACTTGGCATCCGCGGCGGGAGACGAGTCCGAGTCGCAGGCACCGAGTGCGAGGGTGAGCGCGAGCACGGCCAGGACCGGGCGAAAGGTGCGGGACGCGCGGCGGACGGGCACAACAGCCTCCAGTGTCGGATGGGTTGACGGACACCTCGTGAGTACGGGCGCACCTCGTGAGTGCTGTTTCCGTCCTAGCACGCTTCCATTCGCCGGTGATCAGAAACTTTCATTACAAGTACGTTGCTCCCTTTTGATCGGTGCATGATGAAGACGATACTTCGGAGGACCGTGAACCGTTCTGACCCGAACGGCTATCAGGGAGGATGCAGTGACCCTGTTGAATGATCCCCGAAGGCGGCACAGACACCTGGGAGTTGCCGCCGCAGCGGCCGGACTCCTGGCCGCTCTGCTGACCGCCGGCCCCGCAGTCGCGACCCCCGACCCGGGGGACGGTCCGACGGTGCCGGAGAAGATCTCCAAGAGCGTGCAGACCCAGGTCAGGGAAGCCCTGGCCGAGGGTGAGATACCCGGGGTGGACGAGATAGTCCACTCCGACAACATCACGCACCTCACCAACATCCCCAAGGACGCGCTGCCCGGCACCAATTCGGACCTCGCCTTCCAGGGGAAGTACGCCTTCTCCGGCAACTACGACGGCTTCCGCGTCTTCGACATCAGCAACCCGAAGGCACCCAAGACCGTCTCCCAGGTGCTGTGCCCCGGCGGCCAGAACGACATCTCCGTCTCCGGGAACCTGCTCTTCCTGTCCACCGACTCCTCGCGCAGCGACAGCAGTTGCAACAGCGTCTCGCAGCCCGCGACCGAGAAGTCGTCGTGGGAGGGTATGAAGATCTTCGACATCACGGACAAGGCGAACCCGAAGTACGTCGCCGCCGTGGAGACCGCCTGCGGCTCGCACACCAACACCCTGGTGCCCGAACGCAAGAACGTCTACATCTACGTCTCCTCGTACTCGCCGAGCGCCGCCTTCCCCGACTGCCAGCCGCCGCACGACGGCATCTCGATCATCAAGGTGCCACGAAACGCCCCGGAGAAGGCGGCGGTTGTCGGCTTCCCGGTGCTGTTCCCCGGTGAGGGCCCCGACGGCGGCGGCAACCCCGGCTCGCCCACCAACCCGGGCGTCTCCAAGACGACCGGCTGCCACGACATCACCGTGCTGCCCTCCAAGGACCTCGCGGCGGGCGCCTGCATGGGCGACGGCATCCTGTTCTCCATCAAGGACCCGGAGCACCCGAAGGTCATCGACCAGGTCCAGGACAACGTCAACTTCGCCTTCTGGCACTCGGCGACCTTCAACCAGAAGGCCAACAAGGTCGTCTTCACCGATGAGTTGGGCGGCGGCGGCGCGGCCACCTGCAACGCGCAGATCGGGCCGAACCGTGGGGCCGACGGCATCTACGACATCGTTGGCAAGGGTGACAAGCGCAAGCTCGTCTTCAAGAGTTACTTCAAGATCCCCCGCTACCAGGCGGACACCGAGGTCTGCGTGGCCCACAACGGATCGCTGATCCCGGTCAAGGGCAAGGACATCATGGTCCAGGCCTGGTACCAGGGCGGTGTCTCCGTCTGGGACTTCACCAACTCCGCGAAGCCCAAGGAGATCGCCTACTTCGAGCGCGGCCCGGTGACCACCGACCGCGTCACGACCGCCGGCCCCTGGTCGGCGTACTACTACAACGGCTACATCTACTCGAACGACATCGCCAAGGGCTTCGACGTCCTGAAGCTCGACGACAGGCGCACGGATCCGGCGAAGAAGGTACGAGTGCGCGAGCTGAACGTCCAGACGCAGCCGGACTACTTCGACTGACGTCGGTCGCCCGCAGACCCTTGAGACGCGTCCCGCTGGGCATCTCGGTGCCCAGCGGGACGCCCGTATCAGGGGACAGCAGTGATTCCTCATTGACCGAGGCGCCGCGTGGGGACATGCTGTTACTTCTGCGTTGACATTTTGTCAGTTGGCAAGGGTCGACGCAGCCGGAGCCGCTCCGTGCGGGCGGTTTCGGGCGGCCGCCTGTCTGGGGTGACGCGGGGGATCACCTCAGACGGGCGTGCCCGTCCCGGAGCGCGGCCTCAGCCGATCAGGTCCAGCACCGGTCGCAGACCGTCCGGCCGTCGCGCCACCGGCAGATGGTCCACAAAGTGCACCGCGCATCCCAGAGCCGCCGCGCCCCCGTCCGCGTGCCGGTCGTCGCCGACCATGAGCACCTCGTGCGGGGCCACGGCGAGCGCGTCGCAGGCCACCTTGAACAGGCGCGGGTCCGGCTTCTGGATGCCGTGCTCGTACGACAGGACGTACGCGTCGACGTAAGGGTCCAGCCCGTGCTCCCGGAAGACGGGACGCAGGTCCCAGCCGATGTTGCTGACCACCCCGACGGAGATCCCACGCTCCCGCAGCGCGCCCAGCACCTCGACGGCATCGTCGTACGCGGTCCAGGCGGCCGGCGTCATGTGCCGCTCGTACAGCGCGTCGTACAACGCCGGGTCGGGAAGCGGCACTTGCCGGGCGAGCCCGGTGTACGCGGCTCTGTGCAGCTCCGCGCTCCGGTCACGACTGGCCCACACGGCGGCCAACTCCTCCGGCAGCCGCTCCGGCGAGGCCCCGCCCGGCAGTGCCCCCGCCGCCTCCAGCGCCCTCGCCGACACCGCCACTTCGGGATCCGGCAGGGCGAGACCGCGCTCGGCCAGCACGGCGCGCAGCCAGGACTCGGTGGACTCGATACGGAAGAGGGTCCCGGAGAAGTCGAACAGCACGGCAGCCATGCGCTGGACCCTACCCGGGGAGGCGTCCGGCGCGAGGCCGCCGTGACGAACGTCAGTTCAGGGGTGCGGGCACCGGGGTGCCGTAGAACGTCATGGGCGGCCAACCACGCGATTCGAGGTAGGCGTTGAGCGCGTTCGCGATGTCGATGGGGTCGATATGGTTCGGCCGGGCGGCGCCGCTCGTCGAGCAGCTCACCTTGAACGAGAGGCTCACATGCCCGTCGGGCTCGCTGTACTCGGGGTTGGGGATGTTGGTGTCGCCGCTGAACTCGGTGTTGTACGGGAACTCGGGCATCGCGGTGGGATCGTCCTCCGCCGCCTCCGCCTGTGTCGCCGTCCCCAGGGCGGCGCCCGCCGCGGCCGTCCCCGAGTAACCCAGCAGCGAACGTCTCGAAATACTGGACAAGTTTCCCCCTGCTGTCGACTTCCCGCGATGGCGCGGACGGGTGTGTCCCGCAGCCGTCGTCGATCGTATGTACGGGTCCGGGGTGATCGGGGCTGAATGGGACCGTCCGCAAGTGGAGGCGTGAACAGCGAGGTCAGCGCGGTTCGGGCGCCGACTCGAACCGCTCGTACGACACCACTGCCAGCGCCACCACGAGGGCCCCGAGGAGCCATCCGCCGAGCACGTCCGACGGCCAGTGGACGCCGAGCCAGATCCGGGTCAGGCCGACGCCCACGACCGACACCGACGCCACGGCGACCGCCGTGCGCCACACGACGGTTCCGGCGCCGTACCGACGCAGCAGCCACAACAGGAGGCCGCCCACCACAGTGGCGGTCATGGCGTGACCGGAGGGGAAGGCCGCGTAGTGCGCGGAGTCGACAGGGTCCGGCCAGACCGGACGGGCGCGGCCGACCGCGGCCTTCAGGCCCTGCTGGAGCATCGTGCCCAGTGCGCAGGCGACCACCAGCCATAGCGCGAGCCACCACGCGGAGTGCCGCCACACCAGCCACACCGCGACGGCCGCGACCAGCAGGCGCATCGTCAGCGGGTCCCAGACCCAGTCCGTCAGGATCCGGAAGGCGTGCGTGAGCCCGGGTTCGTCGACCGCCCAGCGATGGGTGGCGCGCGCGATGTCGCCGTCGAGGGTGATCAGCGGATGCCAGTCGATCGCGACCAGGGTCAGCAGGAGCACGGAGGAGAGGGCCAGGGGGACGATGAGGCGGACGGCCGGGTGGGGGACCGGGCGCCGGAGCCGGGGGGCGAGGTGGGGGGTGCGCATGAGGCGATCCTCGCCGACGCACCGGGCGGGAGGCCAGCCGAGGTGTACGGCGGCGCGCTACCCGAGCGCCCGCAGCCCCGGTGCGAACGCGACCAGCACCGGGATCACCGGCACGAGGGCCGCAGCCGCCGTCAGCCGAAGCCTCCGGCCCGCCGTCAACCGGTCCGGTGCGGTCAGCAACCGGTGCACCCGCAGCGGGAGATGGGCCTGCGGGGTCGGGGACGGGCCGAACACGCCCCGGTCCTCGTTGAGTTCGACCAGGGCGAGGGCGGTCGTCAGCCGGCCGAATCGGCGGGACGCCATGTCGTCGGCGGCGAGTTCGACCAGCCGGTGCATCTCGCCCCGGAACGAGGCGAAGACGGGGACCTGCGGAAACCCGTTGGCCAGCGCGCCCGAGCAGTGCAGCAGCCAGTCGTGGCGGGCCCTCGCGTGCCCCTGCTCGTGGGCGAGTACGGCGTCCAGCTGACGTCCCTTGAGGCGGCGCAGCGCGGCCGTGGTGACGACGAGCCCGGGTGTGGTGCCGGACAGCCACCAGGCGTCGGCGCGCTCGCCCTCCAGGACCACGAGCCGGTCGGGGCCCGGTTCCTCGCCGGGCAACAGCGGGGCGCGGACGAGGAGTTCGGTACGCCGCAGCCTGCGCCGCCCGCGTGCCCTCACGACCTCACGGACGAGCATCGCCGCGGTCCACAGCCCGCCACATGCGAGCGCGACGGCCGTCGTCGCGGCCCAGGGCCGGGAGGCGCCGAGGACGTAGGCCTCCACGACCTCGTGCGGCGCCGGGGCGAACACATGGCCGCGCACGGCCTGCCAGGCGGTCGCCGCGCTCAGTGTCATCGACAGCGCGCAGCACATCAGGACGGCGGCCACCACGCACTGCCACACCCACAGGGCGACCACCGGTTCGCGGTCCGGCCAGTCCGCGCGGGCGAGCAGCCGCGGGGCGACGACGGCGGTCAGCGCGCCGAGCAGCAGCAGTGCCGCGGGGACCATCATGGGTGCAGCCTATGAGCGGGGTGGTGCTCAGACCTACGGTCCGCCGCGGCAAAGTGACGCAGACCACGGTTTCGTACAGTCAGAGCGTGATCAGCATGGCGACCGTCGCGATGCCCATGGACAGTCGGCAGGCGTGCGCCAGTTCGGGCCGGTCGCCCCAGCCGAGCGACGCCGTCCGGCTCCCGCCGCCGTCGGCCGGGACGGGCAGGGACACCAGACGGACGCCGGACAGCAGCACGTACCCGGTGAAGTAGACGAGCAGCGTCGACGTCAGCAGCGGGACTCCGGAGCCGCCGGCCCCGTGGTGCCGAACAGGGGCGGTGGCCATCGTGGCAGCCATGTAGGCCATGGAGAACGCGCCCATCAGGTGGTGCAGATGATGCGATCCGGTGCGGGCCGCCCACAGCGTGCGCAGCGCCGCCGCACCGAACACGGCCGTGTACATCAGCCAGGCCCAGCGCGGCGGGGTGACTACGGCGGCGGGCACGGCCATCGCGGCCATGCCGAAGCCCATCAGCGCCTCACCGCCCGCGGCCCGGCGCTGCTCCTCGACGGTGCTGCGCATCCGCAGCAGGCAGTACGCCCCGGTCGCCGCGCAGAGCGCGACCAGCAGCCACCCGGGCGAAGCCGGACCGTGCACACGAACCTCCCCCTCGACCCCCGAGACCTCCGCTGAAGGGATGCCCGCGCAGGCCGGTGCGCATACGAGCGCAAGGGTGTACGCGGGGGAGCGTTTGCCGGAGCACCGCAGGTGAGAGCAGATGTTTTGCAGGTGAAACACCTGCTGATCTTCGACGTCGCCGCCGTCGCGCCGCCGTGTCTGACCCTGGCGGCGCCGGACCGCCTCGACCCCGCGATGTACGCGATGGCGCGCCCTGTGCGGGCTCTGCGCCCACGACCGCCCGTACGCCGCCCGGGCCCGCGTCCGCGGCCCATGCCCTGACCGCCGACGCCGTTCATGTCGAGGTGTTCGCCGCCGGTACCGGCATCGGCGGTCATGAGTACGTCCGGTCGAGGGGCGCCGCCGAGGCCTCGATCCGGACGGCCCGGCGGGCGCCCGGGCGCCGTTCGCGCCCGAACCCGAGGCACCCTCGAACAGCTGGTTGTGCGCGCCGAGTTCACGCTCACCGCGCCCGCCGAAAGCGGGCACGACGAACTCCGCACCTGGGCAAGGGAGTTGTGTGGCGGCCGACAGTTCCCGCGACTCGTCGAGCCCTTCGCGCGCAAGTCGTCCGCCGCCGAACTCGTCGCCCCACCGGAGCCGTTGTGGAGCAGGCTCGGCTCACACCCGCCCCTCGCCGCCCGGACTGCCCCGGCTGTGCTCTTGCCGATCGCGCCTCTCTCGCGTCACGGGGTTCCAGGAACCGGGCCACCTGGTGGCCGAGCGGATCGTGGACACGCTCGTCGGCGCGCCGCTCGGCTCGGTCGCGGCCGTCGCGGTCACCAACCACCGCGCGGGCGAGCGCGTCGAGCACGCGGTCGCGGCGGTCGAACACGCCCGCACCCATGCCGAACGCGCTCTGACGGACGTACGTCCCGTACCCGAATCCGTGGCTTCCGCCCGCCGCAGCCTCGCCGCCGCCCTCGCCGACCTGCGCACCACGGCGGACAGGGCGGCCGGCGAGTGGTGGCAGCGCACCCGCCCCAAGGAGCGGGTCGTGCTCGCCGAACGGTCCGGACACCGTACGCTCGCGGCGACGGCACGAGGCCCGGGGATCCGCCTCCAGGCGGACGCCGGTAGACGCACGGACGACACCCGCGACGGAGGACGTACGGCCATGACGGCAGTGAACGGGGGCGCGGCGCCCGGGGGAGCAGCGGCGGCCGAGGAGCGGACCGCCGGGTCGCGAGTCCCCCTCCGCCGGGCTGACGACACCGTGGCCGCAGTGGTGCGGCAGTGGCAGGCCGTTCATCCCGGCCTCGACACCGGCCCCATCGAGATCATCGGCCGGATCAACCGCTGCGCCGCCCTCCTCCAGCAGGCCGAGGACGCTCCGCTGCGCCGGGTGGGCCTCACCCGCCCGGAGTTCGAGCTGCTCGGCGCGCTCCGGCGCACCGGCCACGAACTGACCCCGAGCGAACTGGCCCGCGAGACCTTCTCCTCCGGGGCCGCCGTCACCAAGCGGCTCAAGCAGCTGACCGAGCGGGGCCTCGTGGAGCGGCGCGGTGACAGCCGGGACCGGCGGGTCGCCCATGTGCGTCTCACCGACGCCGGACGCGACCTCGTCGACGGTGTGCTGCCCGAGCAACTCGCCTATGAGAACGGCGTGTTGTCCGGCGTCGATGGCACCGGTCAGCTGGAACTCGCGGGACTGCTGGGCGAGTTGCTCGGCCGGCTGGAGGGGCGGAGGGGCGCGCTGCGCTTCTGAGCCCGCGAGTCTCAGATACCGGGCCGGTAGCGCAACGGATGGTCCGCCGGTACCTCCACCAGCACGATCCGGGTGCCGTCCGGATCCGCGATCCACATCTCGACGAGCCCCCACGGCTCCTTCACCGGCGGCCGGAGGACCTCGACGCCCCGGGACGCAAGTTCGTCGTGCGCGGCCGTCACGTCCGCCACCTGCAGCCACAGCCGTACGGACGGCGACGGGGGCTCCTCGGCCCGCCCCGAGAGCTCCAGGAACCCTCCGCCGAGGAAGTAGACCGTGCCCCGCTCCGGCCCCGTACCGAACTCGCGGTGGACGCCGAGCCCCAGGCGCTCGCCGTAGAAGACCCGGGAACGCTCCGGGTCGAGGGGGTGGAGGAGGATCCGGCTGCTCAGTACATGCACCATGCGACCGGAGCCTAGTGGGATCGCCTGCGACCGGAGTTACGATCGTCGGTGCCCGCGCACTAGGGGCGACCCGAGCCCCCCGAGCCCCCGGAGAACCGCCGCCATGGACACCGCCGCCCCTGGACCCACCTTCCGTGACGCCACGGAGGCCGACGTCGACGTCCTCGTCGCGCTGATCGAGTCGGCGTACCGGGGAGATTCCAGCCGGGCCGGCTGGACCACCGAGGCGGACATCCTCGAAGGTCAGCGGAGCGACGCGCAGGGCGTACTCGACGTGATCAAGTCGCCCGACAGCCGACTGCTGACCGTCGAACAGGACGGCCGGGTGGTCGCCTGCTGTCAGCTCGAACACCGCGGCGACCACGCCTACTTCGGCATGTTCGCGGTCAGCCCGGCCCTCCAGGGCGCCGGCCTCGGCAAGGTGATCATCGCCGAGGCGGAGCGCTCGGCGCGCGAGACCTGGGGCGCGCGGGCGATGCACATGACCGTGATCTCCGTACGGAACGACCTGATCGCCTGGTACGAGCGGCGCGGCTACCGCCGCACGGGAGAGATGAGCCCCTTCCCGTACGGCGACGAGCGGTTCGGTGTGCCGCAGCGTGACGATCTGCAGTTCGAGCTGCTGGTCAAGGAACTGGTGTGATCCCCGAGGTGCTCGCTACGCGGTGAAGCGGCCCGTGCGTTTGATCTGCGGGTAGTCGGTGGTCACGCCGTCCAGTTGCAGGGCGCGTGCGAGGCGCAGGTGGTCTTGGGTGTTCACGACCCAGCCGATGATCCACAGGTCCGACTTCCGTGCCAGTTCGACGATCTCCAGGGTGAGGCGGCGGATGTCGAGACACACGGTCGAGGCGCCGGCGCGGGTCGCGCGGTCCGCCACGTCGGTGCCGTAACGGCCGGCGATGAGCGCCGTGCGTACCCCGGGCACCAGGCGGGTGATCTCGGCGATCGCCTCCTCGTGGAACGAGGACACCTCGACCCGCGCGGTCAGCCCCCGGCGCTCCATCACCTCGGCCAGCGCCCGGGCCGCGGCCGTGTCCTTGATCTCGGCCTGGAGCGGTACGCCGACAGCGTCCAGGACCTCTTCGAAGAGCGGGACACGCTCGTCGCGGCCCGCGTCCAGGGCACGCAGTTCGGCAAGAGTCCGCTCGGCGACCGGCCCGGTGCCGTCCGTCGTACGGTCCAGGTCGGCGTCGTGCATGACGACCAGGGTGCCGTCCCTGCTGAGACGCAGATCGAGTTCGATCATGTCGAGACCCGCCTGCTCGGCGGCGACGAACGAACGCAGGGTGTTCTCCGGTTCCACGCCCATGATTCCGCGGTGCCCGATGGTCAGGAAGTTCAAGGTCAACTCGCTTCCGTCGACGGCGCTCGGCTGCCGCAGCCTAACCGCCCGGCCCGGCATTGAACCCCTACGGACGCGCCGGAACGGATGGCCGGAAGCAGTGATCCGGGAAGGGGTGTGAACCGGTCACCGTCGGGTAGGGAAGTCACTGTCCTCAAGGTTTCCGGCAGGAAAAAATACGGTGACCATGATGGTGCACAGGATAATCTCCCCTTTCCTGGCTTGTGGTCGGGAACCTCGTACGCATACGGTGTCCATACGCGAGGTTCTCCCGTGGAGGATGGGACATGACGGAAATTCTTGTGCAGGCGGTTCCGGACGAGCGCATTGCTGCGCTCGGCAGGGTGGTGGAGCACCCGGCATGGCCCGTGCTCAAGGATGCCGTGGAGCAGATCCGGCCATGGCAGGCCAAGGACGGGTCGATCGATTTCGACCGGGAGGACGCCCCGGACCACGCTGACGTCGATCTCGCGGTACGCCGGATCGTGGACGCCGTCGTGGAACTCTCCCCGCTGCTCCCGCACGACACCGACTACCACCAGGCGCTCGCCAAGGATCTGCGCCGCTGGTCCGACAGTGGTTTCCGGGTGCCGGACTTCCTCGACTCGCTGCTGGCCTTCCAGCCCGCCGCGAGCCGCGCGGACGGACTCCAGCACCTGGTCGTCTTCCCGATGTACACGCAGAACGGCAACCCCGACCGCAACCTCGAAGCGGTCGTCCTGCGCATGGTCTGGCCCGACTGGCTGGCCGAGCTGGAGCGCACGCGTTACGACAACCCGCTGTTCTGCGGCATCACCTTCGAGGACTTCACCGCCGGGTACGACACCAACTCGGCCGTCCTCTTCCCGGAGACCATCGCCGTGCGCGAGGCGCCGGAACGATTCACCTGGGGCGGTATCTTCTGCGACCGCGAGGCCGCCCGCTTCCGCCGTGTCACCGACGCGGCCGTCGACATCCTCGGCCTCGAACTGCCCGCGGACGTCGCCGCGATGGTCCACGACCAGAAGCGCTGCGAAGAGGCGTTCGTCCTGTGGGACATGGTCCACGACCGCACCCACAGCCACGGCGACCTGCCCTTCGACCCCTTCATGATCAAGCAGCGCCAGCCGTTCTGGATGTACGGCCTGGAGGAGCTGCGCTGTGACCTCACCGCCTTCAAGGAGGCCGTGAAGCTGGAGGCGGAGGGCATCCCGCAGGCTCGTGACGTGCAGTTCGCCGTGCTGTTCGACCGGATGTTCCGCTTCCCGGTCACCGGCGAGCGTGTCCGCAACTACGACGGCCTCGGCGGCCAGCTCCTCTTCGCGTACCTGCACCAGCACGACGTGATCCGCTGGACCGACAACAAGCTTCACATCGACTGGCAGCGCGCCCCGCAGGTCACCAACCAGCTCTGCGCCGAGATCGAGACCCTGTACCGCGAGGGCATCGACCGGCCCAAGCTCGTCCACTGGTTCAAGGCGTACGAGCTGGTCTCCGTGTATCTCGCTCCGCACCCGGGCTCCCGCTGGGCCAAGGGCCCCGACGCCCTCGACCTGAGCCAGCCGCCCCGCAAGCTCGTCGACGACGTGCTTCCGGACGAGTTTCCGCTGAGCATGTTCTATGAGGCCCTCTCCAAGAAGCTGAAGAACGTGATCGCCTCCACCAGGGGGATCACGGCGGAGAGCGCCGAGCGGATCGCCGCGTGAGCGACCGTGCCACCGAAATCACTGCTCAGGAGGCGATGAACATGGGGAACGGTGCTCTCAGCGGTGCGGTGATCGCGGTCGCGGGCGCCGGCGGACCGGCCGGCCGGGCGACGCTGCTGCGGCTCGCCGAGGCGGGTGCGACCGTCGTCGGCTCGGACAACGACCCGGAGCGTCTCGCGGAGGCCGTGGACGCGGCGAGCTACGCGTACGGCGGTGCCACCGTCGTCGGCGACACCGTCGACCTGCTCGATCTCCAGTCGACGAGGGACTGGGCCACCCGTATCGAGAAGGACTTCGGGCGGGTCGACGGCCTGGTCCATCTCGTCGGCGGCTGGCGCGGCAGCGAGACCTTCACCAAGACGGTCCTCGACGACTGGGACCTGCTGGAACTGCTGCTCATCCGCACCGTGCAGCACACCTCGCTCGCCTTCCACGAGGCGCTCCAGCGCAGCGACCGCGGCCGGTACGTCCTGACCAGCGCCGCCGGCGCGAGCAACCCCACCGCGGGCAACGCCGCGTACGCCGCCGCCAAGGCCGCCGCCGAGGCGTGGACGCTCGCCATGGCCGACTACTTCCGCAAGGCCGGGGCGTCGGAGGGCGCCGAGGGGCCGACATCGGCGGCTGCGATCCTGGTCGTGAAGGCGTTGGTGCACGAGGCGATGCGTGCCGAGCGACCCAACGCGAAGTTCGCGGGCTTCACCGACGTCAAGGAGCTGGCCGAGGCCATCGTCGGCGTCTGGGAGCAGCCCGCCGCCGAAGTGAACGGGAAACGTCTGTGGCTGACCGAGAAGCCGTGAACCCTCCGAAGACCGACGCGCGCCGTCACCACGACCCGGAGGCCCGAGGCTTCGCCAGCGACAACTACGCGGGGGCCCACCCCGAGGTGCTCGCCGCCCTGGCCCTGGCCAACGGCGGGCACCAGGTCGCGTACGGCGAGGACGACTACACGGAGAACCTCCAGCGGCTCGTCCGCAGCCATTTCGGGGCCACGGCGGAGGCGTTCCCCGTCTTCAACGGCACCGGGGCCAATGTCGTCGCGCTCCAGGCGGTCACCGACCGCTGGGGCGCCGTGATCTGCGCCGAGAGCGCGCACATCAACGTCGACGAGGGCGGCGCCCCCGAACGCATGGGCGGCCTCAAGCTGCTCACGGTGCCCACCCCGGACGGCAAGCTGACCCCCGACCTCATCGACCGGCAGGCGTACGGCTGGGACGACGAGCACCGCGCGATGCCACAGGTCGTCTCGATCACCCAGAGCACGGAACTGGGCACCCTCTACACCCCGGACGAGATCCGCGCGATCTGCGACCACGCCCACGCGCACGGCATGAAGGTCCATCTGGACGGCTCCCGCATAGCCAACGCGGCGGCCTCGCTCGACGTCCCGATGCGGACGTTCACCAACGCGGTCGGTGTCGACATCCTCTCCCTCGGCGGGACGAAGAACGGCGCGCTGTTCGGTGAGGCGGTCGTCGTCATCGACCAGGACGCCGTCAGCCACATGAAGCACCTGCGCAAGCTGTCCATGCAGCTCGCCTCCAAGATGCGCTTCGTCTCGGTGCAGTTGGAGGCGCTGCTCGCCAAGGACCTGTGGCTGCGCAACGCCCGCCACTCCAACGAGATGGCGCAGCGGCTGGCGGAGGGTGTGCGGGCCGTGCACGGGGTCGAGATCCTTCACCCGGTCCAGGCGAACGCGGTCTTCGCCCGCCTTCCGCACGACGTGAGCGAACGCCTGCAGAAGCGCTTCCGCTTCTACTTCTGGGACGAGGCCGCAGGCGACGTCCGCTGGATGTGCGCCTTCGACACGACCGAGGACGACGTGGACGCGTTCGTGGCGGCGCTGAAGGAGGAGATGGCGCGCTAGCACCCTCTTCCGTGCATAGATATGCGATCACCTGAAAAGTCATTGACTCTCGGGTGATCGCTTTTCTATGCTCTCGACCCATGGAGCTGATCCAGAACACCCCTGACCTGTCCGCGTATCTGGCAGCTGACGAGGTCATCGACCATCATCATCCGCTGGTACGGGAGACCGCCGCGAGACTCGCCAAGGGTGCGGCGGACTCGTATGCCTATGCGCAGGCCGCCTATGAATTCGTGCGCGACACCATCCCGCACTCCGCCGACAGCGGTGACCCGCGGGTCACCTGGCGGGCCTCCACGGTCCTGGAGCAGCGCACCGGCATCTGTCACGCCAAGGCCCATGCGCTGACCGCACTGCTGCGCGCCGAGGACATCCCCACGGCGCTGTGCTATCAGCGGCTGACGCACGACGACGGGGGCGGTCATGTCGTCCACGGTCTGATCGCCGTACGGTTCAACGGTGCCTGGCATCGCCAGGACCCGCGGCGCAACAAGGCGGGCGTGGACGCGCGGTTCTCCCTCGACGGTGAGCGACTGGCGTGGATCCCGGATGTAAAGTTCAATGAGATGGACTATCCAGTACTGTACGCTGAACCTCACCCGGTCGTGCTCGGCGCGCTGAAGGCCGCGCCCGACAGGCCGTATCTCTGGAAGACGCTCCCCACCGCACTCTGAGGCAGGCGATGACACTCACCCTGACCGTGTCCGACGAGGTGCGCACGCTCGCGCCCGGCTTCACCCACGTCGCGATCGAGGCGCACGGACTCGTCAACGGGCCCAGCACCGACGCCAGTTCGACCCTCCTCGACGACGCGGCCCGCCGGCTCGCCGTACGCCTGGACGGCCGGGCCCCGCACGAGGACCCGCACATGGTCGCCTGGCGGGACACGTACACGGCGTTCGGCTCCAAGCCCTCACGCACCCGCAACTCGGCCGAGGCGCTCGCCAAGCGGGCCCTGACGGAGGCCGGACTGCCCCGGATCAACGTCCTGGTCGACGTCTACAACGCGATCAGCGTCGCGCACCTGGTCCCGGTCGGCGGCGAGGACCTCGACCGCATCCGGGGTGGGATGCGGCTCGTCCGCGCCACCGGCGCCGAGGACTTCGTGACCGTGGCCGGGGGCGAGGAGACCGTCGAGCACCCCGACGCCGGTGAGGTCGTCTGGTGCGACGACGCGGGCGTGACATGCCGCCGCTGGAACTGGCGCCAGGGCCCGCGCACGAGGCTCACCGAACAGACCACGTCCGCGATCTTCCTGTTGGAGTGCCTGTCCCCGATGACGGCAGCGGCGGCGGGGGCGGCCGGCGCGGAACTGGCCGAACTCCTGGAGAAGTTCAGTCCCGGGGCACAAATCACGGTGAGGTGACCGACCGCTTTTAGGGGCGCGGGGAACTGCGCGACCAGCCCCCACAGGCCGGCAGCCGACGAACCACGCGCAGGCCCGGAAAAACTAGCGCGCCTCGGTCTCCCGAACCTCTTCCGGCGTCGGCGCGGTTCCGCCGAGATGCGCCGGCATCCACCAGGTGTCGTCCGGCCCCTTGGGGCGAACCGGGTACGCCCGCTGAGCCGCCTCCAGAAGCTCGTTCACGCGCTCGCGCACCTGCCGCGTGAGCGCGCCGGCGTACTTGTCGCGGGACGCCTCGATGGCCTCGCCGACCCGGATCGTGATGGGGATGTGGCTGCGCTTGAAGTTGCGCGGGTGCCCCTTGGTCCACAGGCGCTGCGTACCCCACACGGCCATCGGGATCAGCGGGACGCCCGCCTCCTGGGCCATCCTCGCGGCGCCGGACTTGAAGCTCTTCAGCGTGAACGACTGCGAGATCGTGGCCTCGGGGAAGACTCCGACGATCTCGCCGGACTGCAGCGCCTCCAGGGCGTGCGCGTATGCCGCCTCGCCGTTCTTGCGGTCCACGGGGATGTGCTTCATGTTGCGCATCAACGGGCCGGAGACCTTGTGCCGGAACACCGATTCCTTCGCCATGAAGCGCACCAGACGCTTCTGCGGGAGAGCCGCGAGCCCGTCGAAGATGAAGTCCAGGTAGCCGATGTGGTTGCTCACCAGCACCGCCCCACCCGAGCGCGGGATGTTCTCCGTTCCCTTGAGGTCGATCTTCAGGTCCCAGGCCTTGAACAGTGTCTGGGCGAGACCGATGGCGGGACGGTAGACAAGCTCAGCCATGGACGGGGATGACCCTTCTCTCTGCTCTGCCTGGGAAGGCGGTTCCCGGCGGGAAGTTACGCAGCCGTAGGTTTTACAGCGTTGCGCAGATCGTGCCCCAAGAACGGACGAGTGACCAGCCCTCGTGCCTGTGCGTGGCGAGATAATCGTCACGTCATCCCTTGATCCACCTTGTGCTTTTAAACCGCCTTTACTCCGCGCGTACCGTCACCCGCCGTACGACGAGGTACATCTCGCACCCCAGGCAGTACCCGAACGCGGCGTTCAGGAACGCCGCCGCCAGAGCCGCGCCGGTGGCCGCGAGCCCCAGCCACTCCACACCCAGCGCGTACCCGGCGAGCCCCACGCCCGCGAAGACGAGACCGACCGCCTGTGCGAACCGCGGCGGCTCGGGCGCCTCGAACTCCGTCGGCGGGCAGAGCCGCGGACGGACGGCTTTGCGGAACAGCCAGCCGTACGGGGAACGCCCGACCCCGCCCGCCGCGCCCAGCGCGAACGCCAGCGTCTGCCAGGCCAGCAGCCACGGGCTCCCGGTGACCAGTACGACCGCCAGCACGACGGTCGTCACGGCCGCCCCGAAACGCGGCCCTCTCACATCGATGTCCATGAAGCGATCATTCCGCAACAAGCAAGGATTCGAGCAGGCGGGAATCTTTGCAGTCTGATGAACGCTGGAGTCGAGGATGACCGGAATCGTGATGTGTGTGGCAGTGCTCGCGGCGGCGAGCGCCTTCGGAGTGCTGCATCGGCGGCGGAGCGGGAGAGTGCGCGTGCGTGTGCGCGACGACGGAAAGCGGCTGGGCGCCGCCGAGTTGGGCGAGAACCTCGGCGAGCGGGCGACGCTCGTCCAGTTCTCCAGTGCCTTCTGCGCGCCCTGCCGGGCCACCCGTCGCATCCTCGGTGAGGTGGCCGGCCTCGTCCCCGGCGTCACCCACGTCGAGATCGACGCCGAGGCGCATCTGGACCTCGTACGCAGGCTGGACATCCTGAAGACGCCCACTGTGCTGGTCCTCGACGCCGACGGGCGGATCGTGCGGCGGGCGACCGGGCAGCCGCGCAAGGAAGAGGTCATCGCCGCGCTGGGGGAGGCCGTTTGAGGCACTCCGGGCATCCGACACCGCCGCTGACGGTGGGTTCGGTGACGCATCTCCCAGATGCCGGAAGCCACTTGACTGCGCCCACCATCTATCGTCAGCCTGACCCTATGCCTCCGGAACTCCTTCTCCACGCGCGCGTCCACGTGGACCTCGTGCGCACCGCGAGTGCGCGCTGTCCGGGCCGTTGAGCAGCCGCCGACCAGCTCACCGTCTCTCGCAGAAGGACAACTCCATGACGGCCACGCCCGCTCTCGGTACCTCTCAGTCCATCCTTCCCGCCTCTCCCGGCCTCCTGCGTTCCGTCTTCCGGCAGCACGCGGCAGGGGTCGCGGTGATCACCGCCCGGGGCAGCGCCGGGCCCGTCGGTTTCACCGCGACCTCCCTCGCCTCCGTCTCCGCCGAGCCGCCGCTCATCTCCTTCGGCATCGGCACCGGTGCCTCCAGCTGGCCCGCGATGTCCGAGGCCGACCATGTCGGCGTCCACATACTCGGTGAGCACCAGCACGAGCTGGCCGCGACCTTCGCCCGCAGCGGCGCCGACCGGTTCGGCGCGCCCACCGCCTGGCGTGAGGGTCCCGAAGGGGTGCCCGTCCTCGACGGTGTCCTCGCCTGGCTGGTGTGCCGGCCCGTCGCGCGCGTGCCGGCCGGGGACCACCGGATCGTGCTGGCCGAGGTCGTGCTGGGCGATCCCGCGGGTTCCGGGCGTCCGCTTCTCTATCACCAGGGCCGCTTCAACGGACTCCGAGACTGACCGACGGTGATCGACCGATCGGTACAATGTGATTTTGGCGATGCTGCGGGGCTGCCGGGTTCCGGTTACGCTGCGTTGCGAAGGTCACACGTCAAAGCGCTTGCTCAGTGGGCGCGAAGTGGGTCTACTGGCGAGTAATATTTCGTTCGGAGCGCGGGTCGCCCCCATCGGGATCTGCCGCTTTGAGGCGCCTATGCTGCCTGCAGGAAGGCAGCCCGGAACAGACGATGCAGTAGGAGAGCCGGCGTGAGCTTGAGGATCGTTGTCACTGTGAAGTACGTGCCCGACGCCACTGGCGACCGGCACTTCGCCGATGACCTGACCGTCGACCGTGACGACGTGGACGGTCTGCTCTCGGAGCTCGACGAGTACGCGGTCGAGCAGGCGCTGCAGATCGCCGACGAGGCCGACGACGCGGAGATCACGGTCCTGACCGTCGGCCCCGAGGACGCCAAGGACGCGCTGCGCAAGGCCCTGTCGATGGGCGCCGACAAGGCGATCCACGTCGAGGACGACGACCTGCACGGCACCGACGCCATCGGCACCTCCCTGGTGCTGGCCAAGGCGATCGAGAAGGCCGGCTTCGACCTGGTCATCTCCGGCATGGCCTCCACCGACGGCACCATGGGTGTCGTACCGGCGCTGCTCGCCGAGCGTCTGGGCGTCCCGCAGGTCACCCTGCTCTCCGAGGTCTCCGTCGAGGACGGTGTCGTCAAGGGCCGCCGCGACGGCGACTCCGCGTCCGAGCAGCTGGAGGCCTCCCTCCCGGCGGTCGTGTCGGTCACCGACCAGTCCGGCGAGGCGCGTTACCCGTCCTTCAAGGGCATCATGGCCGCCAAGAAGAAGCCGGTTCAGTCCTGGGACCTGTCCGACCTCGACCTGGAGGCCGAGGAGGTCGGTCTGGAGGGCGCGTACTCCGTGGTCGACTCCGCGACCCAGCGCCCGGCGCGCACGGCCGGCACGATCGTCAAGGACGAGGGCGAGGGCGGCAAGCAGCTGGCCGAGTTCCTCGCGGGCCAGAAGTTCATCTAGGCCCCGTTCGAGGCTCGCCCGGCCCCGTCCCGCAGACCGCCCCTCATCTTCCGCAAGCAGGAGAGTAGAAGTCCCATGGCTGAAGTTCTCGTCTACGTCGATCACGTGGACGGCGCCGTCCGCAAGCCCACCCTGGAGCTGCTGACCCTCGCCCGCCGCATCGGCGAGCCGGTCGCCGTCGCCCTGGGTGCCGGTGCCGCCGCCACCGCCGGCGCGCTCGCCGAGCACGGTGCCGTCAAGGTCCTCACCCACGAGGCCGCCGAGTACGCCGACTACCTGGTCGTCCCGAAGGTCGACGCCCTCCAGGCCGCGTACGCCGCCGTCTCCCCGGCCGCCGTGCTGGTCCCCTCCTCCGCCGAGGGCAAGGAGATCGCCGCCCGTCTGGCGCTGCGCATCGGCTCCGGCATCATCACCGACGCCGTCGACCTGGAGGCCGGCGACGAGGGCCCGGTGGCCACGCAGTCCGCGTTCGCCGCGTCCTTCACCACCAGGACCCGCGTCGCCAAGGGCACCCCGGTCATCACGGTCAAGCCGAACTCCGCCCCGGTGGAGGCCGCCCCGGCCGCGGGCGCCGTCGAGGCCCTCGACGTCACCTTCTCCGCCCAGGCCACGGGCACCAAGGTCACCGCGCGCACCCCGCGCGAGTCGACCGGCCGCCCCGAGCTGACCGAGGCCGCGATCGTCGTCTCCGGCGGCCGTGGCGTCAACGGCGCCGAGAACTTCCCGATCATCGAGGCGCTCGCCGACTCCCTCGGTGCCGCCGTCGGCGCCTCGCGCGCCGCGGTGGACGCGGGCTGGTACCCGCACACCAACCAGGTCGGCCAGACCGGCAAGTCCGTCTCCCCGCAGCTGTACATCGCCAACGGCATCTCCGGCGCCATCCAGCACCGCGCCGGCATGCAGACCTCGAAGACCATCGTGGCCGTCAACAAGGACGCCGAGGCCCCGATCTTCGACCTCGTCGACTACGGCGTCGTCGGTGACCTCTTCGACGTCGTCCCGCAGCTCACCGAGGAGATCAACGCCCGCAAGGGCTGAGCCTCCTGAGCCGTCCGAGGCCCCCGCGACCGTACGACCGGTCGCGGGGGCCTCTGCTCACCCCAGGGTCAGCGAGGCCTGCACCGGCAGATGGTCGCTGGGGTAAAGCCCGTCCACGGAGAAGGTGTTGACCGCCGCCCAGTTCGTGGTCACCCCGGGCGAGGTCAGGATCCAGTCGATGCGCCGACCGCCGGGTTTGGGCGGCCGGTACGCGTTGAACGTTCCGTACGCCGGGCTGCGCGAGGCCGCCGCGTCCCAGGTGTCCACGAGCCCGTTCGCCAGCATCAGGTCGTACACCCGGTTGTCGTGGGCGGGCGAGTTGAAGTCGCCGGTGACGATCACCGGTGCCGCCGGGTCCCACCCGGCGATCGTCCTGCCGATGAGCTTCGCGGAGCGCTCCCGGGCGTACTGGCTGACGTTGTCCAGGTGGGTGTTGAGGACGTAGAACTCCCGCCTCCCGTCGGCGAGATCGGCGAATCTCACCCAGGTCACCATGCGCAGCCAGTCCGCCTTCCAGGTGTTGGAGGCGATCGTGTAGGGGGTGTCGGACAGCCAGAAGTGATCGAATTCGAGCGGCTCAAGTCTTCGGGTGTCGTAGAAGACCGCCATGAACTCGTCCTTGCTGCCACCCCCTCGGCCGGTGCCGATCCAGTCGTAGTGCCCGCCGAGATCCTGCTCGATACCGCGCACCTGCTGGTAGAGCCCCTCTTGGGTGCCGATGACGTGCGGGCGCTCGCGGCGCAGCAGTTCCCGCATCACCGGGCGGCGCACGGACCACGGCGGTGTCTCGTCGACGACGGTCCCGAAGCGCACGTTGTACGTCATGACGTTCAGGGCGCCCGGATGTTCGCCGGCGGCCGCCGGATTCGACGATCCCGCCGTGGTCAGCAGCGGCCCCGCTATGGCGGCGACCGCCACGGACTTGAGCCCCTGGCGACGCGTCACTCCGACCTCTCTCGGCACGCGATCCCCTCCCCTTCGGAGTCAGAATGAATCTTGCCCAATGAATACGGAAGACGACCCCTGTTCGGCAGTGACCAGGGGAAGAGGATCCGGAATCCCGCTTCGAGACGGTGTTGACCGGGGTGAAGATCGACGGATAGCTTCGGTATGCGGATTGATAATTCCGTAGTGCGGAAAATGGAGGGTCTGGGATGGTGCAGGGTCGGCAGGAGAATGTGACGACGAGCCTCGCGGGGACCGTCAGCGAGGCGATCAGCGCCTCCCTGGCCCCGGTCGACGCGGAGCTGGGACGCCGCTACCCCGGAGACCCCGGCACCCGCCAGCCCGTCCACACCGTGTACGTCCCCGGGGACGCCTTCGCCGCCGACACCATCCGCTCCTGGGGCGACCAGGCCCTTGCCGCCCTCGACGAACACGCCCCGGACGCCGCCTCCTTCGCCGCCGTGCTGGACCTGCCCGACGGCCTCGCCGAATCCGTCCATGACCGTGTCCGCGCCAAACTGGAGCGCGAGCCGATCGAAGACCTGCGCGTCGACTTCGAGGACGGCTACGGCCCGCGCCCGGACGCCGAGGAGGACGAGACGGCGGCCCGCGCGGCCCGTCTGATCGCCGAGGCCTACGAGAAGGGCACGGCCGCCCCGTACATGGGCATCCGCATGAAGTGCATGGAGGCACCGGTCCGCGACCGGGGCATCCGCACCCTCGACATCTTCCTGAGCGGCCTGATGGAGGCCGGCGGACTCCCCGAGGGGCTGGTCCTCACCCTGCCCAAGGTGACGTACGCCGAGCAGGTCACCGCGATGGTCCGGCTGCTGGAGGAGTTCGAGAAGGCGCGCGGGCTCACTCCCGGCCGGATCGGCTTCGAGATCCAGATCGAGACCAGCCAGTCCATCCTCGCCACCGACGGCACCGCCACGGTCGCCCGGATGATCCAGGCCGCCGAGGGCAGGGCCACCGGTCTGCACTACGGCACCTTCGACTACAGCGCCTGCCTCGGCGTCTCCGCCGCGTACCAGGCCAGCGACCACCCGGCCGCCGACCACGCCAAGGCGATCATGCAGGTCGCGGCGGCGGGCACCGGCGTACGCGTCTCGGACGGCTCCACCAACGTCCTGCCGGTCGGCCCGACCGAGCAGGTCCACGCGGCCTGGCGCCTGCACTACGGCCTCACCCGCCGTGCCCTCGCCCGCGCCTACTACCAGGGCTGGGACATGCACCCCCGGCACATCCCGACCCGGTACGCCGCCGTCTTCGCCTTCTACCGCGAGGGCTACGAGCAGGCCGCCGCCCGCCTCTCCCGCTACGCGAACCGCGCCGGCGGCGACGTCATGGACGAGCCCGCCACGGCCAAGGCCCTCAGCGGCTATCTGCTGCGCGGCCTGGACTGCGGCGCCCTCGATGTCTCCGAGGTGACCCGGGCGACGGACGGCCTGACCCGGGCCGACCTGGACGGCTTCGCGCGGCCGGGACGGGCCGGTCTCACGGCGGCGTCGTCCAGGTAGCGCCCAGGTCACAACAGAGGCCATGGTCTCCCGGTGTCACACCAGCCCCGTAATCTGTACGGACGTACGAGTGGGTCACACGAACGGGGCAGTGGTGTCTTCGGGGGAACACGGGCAGGCGGCCGGACAGCCGGCGGAGCGGGCGGTGGACGGGACGGCCGAGACCGGTCGGCTGCTGGCCGGCCGCTACCGGGTCGTGAGCCGGCTCGGGCGCGGCGGCATGGGCGTCGTCTGGCGTGCGGTCGACGAGGTACTCGGCCGTGAGGTCGCGGTCAAGGAACTTCGTACGTTCACGGACGCCGCCGCGCCCGAACTGGCCGCCCTGCGGCTGCGGATGCAGCGCGAGGCCCGTGCGGCGGCCCGAATACGCCACCCCGGAGTGGTCGCCGTGCACGATGTCTCGGAGGTCGACGGCCGCCCCCTGATCGTCATGGAGCTGGTGAACGGCCGCTCCCTGGACGACGTCCTGAGCGAGCGCGGCACCCTGGACCCGCACGAGGCCGCCGGGATCGGCGCCCAGGTGATGGACGCGCTCGCCGCCGCCCACCGCGTCGGCGTCCTGCACCGTGACGTGAAGCCCGGCAACATCCTGCTGGAGACCTCGGGCCGGGTCGTCCTGACGGACTTCGGCATCGCCACGATGGAGGACCCGGGCGACGGCTCGGCCACGAACCTCACCCGCAGCGGCGAACTCGTGGGCTCCCTCGACTACCTGGCACCCGAACGGGCCCAGGGCAACGACCCCGGCCCCGCCTCCGACATCTGGGCCCTGGGCGCCACGCTGTACGCGGCGGTCGAGGGCAACTCGCCCTTCCGCCGTACGTCGACCTGGTCAACGCTCACCGCGATCGTCTCCGAACCTCTCCCCGACCCCCGCCAGGCCGGTGCGCTGGGCCCGATCCTGCGGCAGCTGATGGCCAAGGTGCCGGAGGACCGTCCGGACGCGGAGACCGCACGGGGCATGCTGGAGGCGGTGGCGTCGGCCACGAGCGGTGCGACGGACACACCCACCACGGGCCTGCGACCGTACGGGGCTGCTGCTGCGGCGGCGACGCCCGAGGCCTCTGAGGTACGGGCGGCGAACGGAGAGACGGGGGAGGCGCCGGAGTCCGGTGCGACGCCGGTCCCGCCGGGGTTCGGTCCCGCAGAGCAGACATCGCCTGCCCCCGAAGCCGCACACCAGGCGCCTCCCGGGTTCGGCCCGCCCGAGCCGATGACATCCGGAACCCCTGGATTCGGCCCCGCCGGGCCCCTGGCCGCCCCCGGCGTACCGGACCCCGGCCACCTCGCGGCCCCGACCACCTTCTCCACTGCGGCTCCCGCCTCCGCCCGGCCGCGCCGCAGGGGACGAGCGTTGCTCGCCGCCGTGGCCGTCACCGTGGTCCTCGCCGCCGCCGGTGTCACCGTGGCGCTGGTCGCCGACGGAGCCGAGAGCGAAGCGAGCGCCCGCCCCGGGGCGTCGGAGGACAGCCGTGCCGACGCGCCCACCACGGGCAGCGGCCGGGCCGACCTGGACCTCTCCACGAGCCCCACGCCCACCGACAAGGGCACAAGCAGGTCCCCGTCCCCGAGCCCGACGAAGGCGCCGGGCAAGGGAAGTGACACCGAGCCCGGTGGCGACGCGACCCCGGCCCCGTCGCAGACCTCGGGGAGCGACACGACGGGCGGCGGTACCTCGGGCGACACCGGAACCGGCACCACCGGAGGTTCGGGCACGACCGGAGGGGCCGGGACGACCGGAGGAACCGGCAGCACCGGCGGGAGCACCACGAGCGGCGGCGCGACCTCCACCCCCGACCCCGCGTGCGTGTCAAGAGGCGACGGCAAGTACGACTGCTCGGTCTGGCGCACCGCCAAGTCGTACACCGCCTCCGGCACCGAGGTCGGCGTCCTCAACTCGGGCACCAACTACTTCTACTGCCAACAGAACCTGGGCCGGCGCGAGACCTACGGCGAGTGGACGAACGTCTGGTGGGCGAAGACCGACGACGACAGCGGCAACGCCGGTGTCTACGTCAGCGACGTCTACCTCCAGGGCGGCGACAACGACGCCCCGGTACCCGGACTCCCGGTCTGCTGAGCCGGTACGTACGGCTCCAGACCGGACGCGACCACCAGCCCCTCCGCCGCGAACAGCCGGGTGCCCCGGTCGCACCGGTCCCGGTCGAAGCGCGCCCGGGCGCAGAACTCCTCGGGCGTCACGCCGAACAGGTCCCTCAACGCCGGTGACGCGCCGAGGAGTTCGGTGAGCAGCCGGCGTTCTCCCGGATGCAGGCGCGGACTTCCGGACCCGTCGTGCAGCACCCCGCGCCGGTTGACGTACGCGTACACACCCGAGAGCCGTTCGCCGGACTCCAACTCGACGCCCACCTCGGAGCAGGGCAGCCAGGCGCGGTCGTACGGCCCTGTCGGCACCTGCACTCCCTCGCTGGCGTCGATGACGGCCAGCTGGTCCGCGTCGAGCCAGGTGACGAACAACTCCCTTACGTTTCCGGGGGCGTCGAAGGGCGACGCGGACACGTACCCCAACCGGCTCACATGGGCCGAGACACCGACCTCGATCCCGGTGACCAGGGCCCGGATCATCGGGATCGGCTCACGGATGCCGAACTCCGCCATCTTGTGCCGGAGTTGACCGGGGCAGGCGTTGGATCCGATGGCGAGGACGGGCACGCGGTCGGGGAAGAGCCGGGGGAGGTCGGGCGGCGGGCCGGCGGGGAGCGGGAGGAAATGGTCGCCGTCCAGAATCCCGGACTCGCTGGGCCACACGCCCGGATAGGTGAGCGGGTGCTCGCGCGGCGCCTCGGCGAGGCCGAGGGAACGGAGTGTGGGCATCCCCGGCTCAGTCGACCGGGGGCAGTTCCCCCGAGCCCCGGGTGATCAGGCGGGTCGGGAGTTCGATGCGCTCGGGGGTGAGCAGGGTGCCGTCCAATTGGCGGAAGAGGCGTTCGGCGGCCGTGCGGCCGAGTTGGGCCGCGTCCTGGGCGACGACGGTGACGCCGGGCTGGAGCAGGTCGGCGAGTTCGAAGTCGTCGAAGCCCACGAGGGCGACGGGACGGCGCTGCTCGTTGAGGACCCGGACGACCGTGACCGTCACCCGGTTGTTGCCCGCGAAGACCGCCGTGACCGGGGACGGTCCGGTGAGCATCTCCTCGGCCGCGCGGCGCACCCGTTCCGGGTCGGTGACGCCGAGGGAGATCCACGCGTCCTCGACCGGTATCCCCGCGTCCTCCATCGCGGCGCGGTAGCCGCGAAGGCGCTCGGCGGAGGTGTGGATGCGGGGCATGTCCCCGATGAAGCCGATCCGCCGGTGGCCGTGCGCGATCAGATGGGCCACACCGTCACGGGCGCCGCCGAAACTGTCCGACAGGACGACGTCGGCGTCGATCTGCCCGGCCGGCCGGTCCACGAACACCGTGGCGACGCCCGCCTTCAGTTCGGGCTCCAGGTACCGGTGGTCGTCACCGGCCGGAATGATCACCAGCCCGTCCACCCGCCGCGCGCAGAGCGCCAGCACCAGTTCCTGCTCGCGGTCCGGGTCCTCGGCGCTCGACCCGTTGATCAGCAGGGCGCCGTGCGCCCGGGCGATCTCCTCGACCGCCCGGCTCAGAGGGCCGTAGAACGGGTCGGCGAGGTCCTCCAGAACGAGGCCGATGCTCGCCGTGCTGCCCTTGCGCAGCACCCGCGCGCTGTCGTTGCGGCGGAAGCCCAGCGCGTCGATCGCCTCCTGCACGCGGCGTTCGGTCTCCGGGGTGACCCCCGGCTCGGCGTTGACGACACGAGAGACCGTCTTCAGGCCGACCCCGGCGCGCGCGGCCACGTCCTTCATGGTCGGACGGTTGCCGTAGCGGTTCTCCGGGCGGCGGGCGGTGTCGGCCACGATGCGCTGTCCTGTCCTGTCGTCCACGGGATGACGGCGGTCCACGGTGAAGCGTTTCGATGCTTCGGACCGTGTGGCGTACGGGGGATGCGTCGTCCCAGGTTGTGTATGAGGATGTGGCGTCGAGCATAGAGCCTGGACAACGTTGTCAGATGCAGGGGACACTGTCCACCACCAACTCCGGCCTGCGCCCCCACCATCAGACCGGCCTGCCCGCTTTTGCCATGGTTGACAGGGAGATCTGACACTGATGCACACCGACCTCGTGGCTGCGCTCGACATCGGCGGCACCAAGATCGCCGGAGCGCTGGTGGACGGCCACGGCCGGATCCTGCTGCGCGCACAGCGACCGACGCCCGCTCTCGAGGCCGGCGAGACCGTGATGCGGGCCGTCGAGGAGGTTCTCGCCGAGCTGACCGGATCGCCGCTGTGGGTACGCGCGACGGCCGTCGGAATCGGCAGCGCGGGGCCGGTGGACGCCTCCGCGGGCACGGTGAGCCCGGTGAACGTACCCGGCTGGCGCGGCTTTCCGCTCGTCGAACGCGTCCGGGCCGTCACCGGGGGGCTGCCGGTCGAACTGATCGGCGACGGGGTGGCGATCACGGCGGCCGAACACTGGCAGGGCGCTGCCCGCGGCCACGACAACGCGCTGTGCATGGTCGTCTCGACCGGCGTCGGCGGCGGCCTGGTGCTCAACGGACGGCTGCATCCCGGACCCACCGGCAACGCCGGCCACATCGGGCACATCAGCGTCGAACTCGACGGCGATCCCTGCGCCTGCGGCTCCCGCGGCTGTGTGGAGCGCATCGCCAGCGGCCCCAACATCGCGCGCCGCGCACTGGCGAACGGCTGGCAGCCGGGCCCCGACGGCGACACCTCGGCCGCCGCCGTGGCGGAGGCGGCACGGATCGGCGATCCGGTCGCCGTCGCCTCCTTCGAGCGGGCGGCCCAGGCGCTCGCGGCGGGCATCGCCGCCACCGCGACCCTGGTGGAGATCGACGTCGCCGTGATCGGCGGCGGTGTGGGCAAGGCCGGCGATGTGCTGTTCACGCCCCTGCGTGCGGCCCTGAAGACCTATGCGACGCTGTCGTTCGTCCAGCGACTGGAGATCGTGCCGGCGCAGATGGGCACGGACGCGGGCCTGGTCGGCGCGGCAGCGGCCGCGTTGACGCGCCGGGCGGACGACACGGCCGAGGCGAGCGTCTGAGAGCCACGGGCCGAGCGCCTGATCCGGGCGGCAACCGGTGAAGTGACGTGAAGGACAGGACCTCCTGGCGGCAGCCGTGGTGCAGGTATCCGGCCGGGCCAGGAGGTCACGCCGTGCCGTGCGAGGTCAGGCCGGCAGGGCGCCGAGCTGACGCAGTTGCGCGAGGACGTCGACGACGCCCCGGATCTCGGCGATGCGCCCGTCGGCGAACCGGCAGATGAAGATCTCGCTGTAGGTGATGGTCCTTCCGGTGGGCGCCAGGCCCTGGTAGTCGCCCCGGTGGGTGCCGGTCACCGTGTTCCGGGAGGCGACCTTGTCGCCCTCCGAGACCGTCTCCTCGACGGTGACGCGGATGTCGGGGAACGCGCGCAGCAGCACCTCCCACACCCGCTTCAGGGCCTCCGCTCCCGTCGAGCCCATCGGCACCGGTGCGTGGAAGAGCACGTCCGGTGCGACGAACTCGTCGATGGCCTTCGAGATGATGTCCGGGTCGCCGCTGTTCACGGCGGAGTGGAGACGGTTGAGCGTCTCCGTGTTGCTGGTCGCCCCGGTTGTCGACATGCGGTCTCTCCTCTGGTCCGTGGACTGTGCCTCAGGAGTAGGACGGCGTGGCCGCCGGGAATGTGACGCGATGCGCGGACACCGTGACCCGCGGCCCGGTTCGGCAGTTGAACCGGGCATGAAGAAGCGCAGCATGCTCGCCATCGCCTCCCTCGCCACCGGGTTCGTCGTCGCGGCGATCACCCCCTCCCACGGTCTCGGGGCCGACGCCCTCGGTGATCTGAGCGTGGACGACACGCTCAGCACCCTCGACCACACCGTCGCCAGCGACAGCCTGGCCGTGGACGAGAGCCCGCTGGGAGGCAACAGCACCACTGGCTGACGAGCCCGAAAGTGGTCGAAGTGGCGCCGGTGCACCCGTGTGACGGGGCACCGGCGCCACTGTGTCGGCGGCCTCAACTGGATCTGGTTTCCGTGGCAGGGTGGAACGGGCAAGCCTCAGGGGTCCAACAGAAGAGGGGGAAATGTGATCGTCGTCTGGGTCAACGGCGCGTTCGGTGCGGGGAAGACCACCACCGCACGGGAGCTGAACGAACTGATCCCGAACAGCACGCTCTTCGACCCCGAGGTCATCGGCGGCGCACTCGCACAACTACTGCCGCCCAAGCGCCTCGCGGAGGTCGGCGACTTCCAGGACCTGCCGATCTGGCGGCGGCTCGTCGTGGACACCGCCGCCGCCATGCTCGCCGAGCTCGGCGGGACCCTCGTGGTGCCCATGACGCTGCTCCGCCAGGAGTACCGCGACGAGATCTTCGGCGGTCTCGCCGCCCGCCGGATCGCGGTCCGGCATGTGCTCCTCGCCCCGGCGGAAACGATCCTGCGCGAGCGAATAGCCACCCGGGAGATCCCACCGGATCTCCCGGACGGAGAGATACGCGTACGGCAGTGGTCGTACGACCAGATCGAGCCGTACCGGACGGCGCTCGCCTCCTGGCTCACCGCCGACGCCCACCCGGTCGACACCAGCGCCCTCACACCGTACGAGGCGGCCGTACGGATCGCCGAAGCCGTCGGCACCGGGACCGCGCCCGTGTGCGACATCGTGCAGACCCCGGAACCCACCGGCGAGACCGTGGCCTCCGGGGTCCTGCTCTTCGACGAGCAGGACCGGGTCCTGCTCGTCGATCCGACCTACAAGGCGGGCTGGGAGTTCCCCGGCGGGGTCGTCGAGCGGGGCGAGGCACCCGCGCGCGCGGGCATCCGCGAGGTCGCCGAGGAGACGGGCCTCCACCTCACCGACGTACCCCGGCTCCTCGTGATCGACTGGGAGCCGCCCGCGCCGCCCGGCTACGGCGGACTGCGTCTGCTCTTCGACGGCGGCCGGCTCGACAGCACCGAGGCCGGGCGTCTGCTCCTGCCCGGCCCCGAACTGCGCGGCTGGCGCTTCGTCACCGAGGAAGAGGCCGCCGACCTGCTCCCTCCCGTCCGCTACGAGCGTCTGCGCGGGGCGCTGCGGGCGCGCGAGCGCGGTGCCGCGCTCTATCTGGAGGCGGGGGTGGCGGTGGGACAGGCCGAGGTGGAGTAGGGGTTCCCGGCGGGCTCAGGACGTGGCGTAGTTCCGGAGGAACAGGGCCTCTGTCACCGACAGGCGCTCCAGTTCCTCCGGGGAGACGCTCTCGTTCACCGCGTGGATCTGGGCCTCCGGCTCGCTCAGCCCGATCAGCAGGATCTCGGCCCGCGGGTAGAGCGACGCGAGCGTGTTGCAGAGGGGGATCGAGCCGCCCTGGCCCGCGTACTGCATCTCCTGGCCCGGATACGCGACCGCCATGGCCTCGGCCATCGCCGTGTACGCAGGGCTGGCGGTGTCGGCGCGGAACGGCTGGCCCTGGCCGATCTGCTCCGTGCTCACCCGCGCGCCCCACGGCGTGTGCGCCGTCAGATGCGCCTCCAGGAGCTTGTTCGCCGCCGCCGCGTCCACGCCCGGCGGCACCCGCAGACTGACCAGCGCGCGGGCGCTCGCCTGCACGGACAGGGTGGCGCCGACCACCGGCGGGCAGTCGATGCCGAGGACCGTGACGGCCGGGCGCGCCCAGATCCGCTCGGCGACCGTGCCGGAGCCGATCAGCCGCACACCGTCCAGCACCTTGGCGTCCGTGCGGAACTGCTCCTCGTCGTACTGGAGCCCGCCCCACGACTCCTCGTCCGTGAGCCCGTCGATCGTCGTCGAACCGTCCTCGGCCCGCAACGAGTCGAGTACGCGGATCAGCGCGCCCAGCGCGTCGGGCGCGGCCCCGCCGAACTGGCCCGAGTGCAGGTTGCCTTCGAGGGTGTCGACCTTGACCCGCACCGTGGTCATGCCGCGGAGCGTCGAGGTGACCGTCGGCAGACCGACCCGGAAGTTGCCGGCGTCGCCGATGACGATCGTGTCGGCGGCGAGCAGCTCGGGGTGTTCCTCGGCGTACCGCTGCAGACCGCCCGTGGCCATTTCCTCCGAACCCTCGGCGATCACCTTGACGTTGACCGGGACGCCGCCGTTCGCCTTCAGGGCGCGCAGCGCGAGGAGATGCATGACGATGCCGCCCTTGCAGTCGGCGGCGCCGCGCCCGTACCAGCGGCCGTCGCGCTCGGTCAGCTCGAACGGCGGGGTCACCCAGCGGGACTCGTCGAGCGGCGGCTGCACGTCGTAGTGGGCGTACAGGAGGACCGTCTTCGCGCCCTCGGGGCCCGGCAGGAAGCCGTACACCGACTGTGTGCCGTCCGGGGTGTCGAGCAGGGCCACGTCCTGGAAGCCTTCGGCGCGCAGCGCGTCGGCGACCCAGTTCGCGGCTGCCTCGCTCTCGCTCTTCGGGAACTGCTCGAAGTCCGCCACCGATTTGAACGCCACCAGTTCGGTGAGCTCCGCCCGTGCCCTCGGCATGAGGGAGGCGACGGTCTCGGCGACCGGATTCGAGGACATGGGCACGCTCCTTGTGGGTGCGACGTTGTACCAGGGAAGTCCTGTGATCCTCCCACAGCGGACTGTGGCGACGCCCGCCGTAGGATGCGGAGGAACAGGTGCGGCAGGCGGATGGACCAGGAGCAGCAGACCATCGTGAGCAGCGAGAACTCTTCGGCGGACGACGTGGCACAGGTGTGGGACGTCGTTGTGGTGGGCGCGGGACCCGCAGGGGCTTCGGCCGCGTATGCGACGGCGGTCGCGGGCCGCAGTGTGCTGTTGCTGGAGAAAGCGGAACTGCCGCGCTACAAGACGTGCGGCGGCGGAATCATCGGCCCCTCGCGGGACTCGCTGCCGCCCGGCTTCGAGCTGCCCTTCCAGGACCGGGTGCACGCCGTCACGTTCTCCAACAACGGCCGTTTCACCCGCACCCGCCGCTCCAAGCAGATGCTGTTCGGTCTGATCAACCGGCCCGAGTTCGACCAGCAGCTCGTCGAGCACGCCCAGAAGGCGGGCGCCGAGCTGCGTACGGGTGTCACGGTGTCGCGGGTCGAGCAGCACGGTTCGGCGGTGCCGGACCGGCGGACGGTCGCCGTCGTCCTGCAGGGCGGCGAGACCGTGCTCGCGCGTGCCGTCGTGGGTGCGGACGGCAGTGCCAGCCGCATAGGAGCACACGTCGGGGTGAAACTCGACCAGGTGGATCTGGGCCTGGAGGCGGAGATCCCGGTGCCTCGGACCGTCGCTGAGGACTGGCAGGGGCGGGTGCTCATCGACTGGGGCCCGATGCCCGGCAGTTACGGCTGGGTGTTCCCCAAGGGGGACACATTGACGGTGGGCGTGATCTCGGCGCGCGGTGAGGGTGCGGCGACCAAGCGGTACCTGGAGGACTTCATCGCCCGGCTGGGGCTGGCCGGCTTCGAACCGAGCATCTCCTCCGGCCACTTGACGCGCTGCCGTGCCGACGACTCGCCGCTCTCCCGCGGCCGGGTGCTGGTCTGCGGTGACGCGGCGGGCCTGCTGGAGCCGTGGACCCGCGAGGGCATCTCGTTCGCGCTGCGCTCGGGGCGGCTCGCGGGGGAGTGGGCGGTCCGGATCGCGGAGGCCCACGACGCCGTGGACACGCGCCGCCAGGCCCTGAACTACGCGTTCGCGATCAAGGCGGGGCTCGGCGTCGAGATGGCCGTCGGCCGGAGCATGCTGAAGGCGTTCGAGCGGCGGCCCGGCATGTTCCACGCCGCCCTGACCGGCTTCCGGCCGGCGTGGAACGCCTTCCGGGACATCACCCGCGGCTCCACCTCGCTGGGCGAGCTGGTGCGCACCCACCCCATGGCGGGGCGCGTCCTGACCGCGCTCGACAGGCCCTGAGGCGTCGTACGGGAGTACAGGGCCCAGGGGGTGTTCACGGTTTGACGGTGATCCGGAAGACGGGGTGCCTGGGAGCGGCGGCGAGCAGTTCCTCGTCGGTGGAGTTCACGTCCACGTCGCCGAAGAAGCGCCCCACTTCCCAGCCCCACTTCTTGAGGTAGGTGCGCAGCACGACCGGCTTCTCCGCGTCGGGCAGTTCGACCGCGGTGAACTCCTGCACCCGGCGGCCGACCTTGAGTTGTCCGCCGCCGGCGGCGCGCATGTTCCGCACCCATTCGGAGTGGCCGCGCGCCGAGACGAGGTAGGGGCCGCCGTCGTAGGGCAGCGGGTTGACGGGCAGCTGGCGCCACTCTCCGCTCCTGCGGCCTCGCACGGAGAGCTCGGCGGTGCCCATGAGGCTCACGCCGTGGCGCGCGAGCCAGCCGACGAAGCCGTTCATGGCCTTGTCGAACGCCTTGGGCTTCACATAGTGGGCTGACGACGACGGCATGATGTCCTCCTGGATTTCTGGCATCAGTGAGTGTGGGAGAGCTGCTTGCGAGAGCACTGCTCTCGCTTGAGAGCAGTCTGCCGGAGATCGGTGATCCAAAGCAAGAGCACTGCTCTCTTTTCGGTTCGGTGCTCTCGTTTGTGTGCACTGATCCGAAAACATGGAACACTCGCACCCATGAGCACCGCACAAGGAGCCCGCGCCCGCGCCAGGATCGAAGTCACCTCGGCGATCAAGGACGAGGCGCGCAGACAGCTCGCGGCGGAAGGCGCCGCCAAGCTCTCGCTGCGGGCAGTCGCCCGCGAGCTCGGCATGGTCTCCTCCGCGCTGTACCGCTACTTCCCCAGCCGCGACGACCTGCTGACCGCTCTCATCATCGACGCCTACGACTCCCTGGGCGAGGCCGCCGAGGCCGCCCACGCAGCCGCCGTGGACACCGGTCCGCTGCGGCGCTGGGTCGCGGTGTGCGAGGCGGTGCGCGGCTGGGGGCTGGACCATCCGCACGAGTACGCGCTGATCTACGGCTCGCCGGTTCCCGGCTACAAGGCGCCCGACACCACTGTGCCGGCCGCCTCCCGGGTCGGCCTGCTGCTGACCGGCATCGTGCGCGACGCCCACCGGAGCGTCGGCGTGGCGCGTACCCCGATCCCCGCCGAACTGCGCCCCGAGGCGGAGCGGTTGACCGCCGACCTCGCCTCCGACCTCCCGCCGGAGGTGACGATGGCGCTCGTCGCGGCCTGGGCGCAGGTGTACGGGCTGGTCGGGTTCGAGCTGTTCGGCCAGTTCAACCGGGTGGTGGAGGACCGGGAGACGTTCTTCCGGTATGCCGTCAGCCGGATCGGTCACGGGGTGGGGCTGGTGTTTCCCGAGAAGGAGTAGGGGCGCGGCCCGGAGGCGGTCGAGATCGGCCTTGCCCTCGTACTCCCCGGGGAGTACGGGTGATCACCTCGCCCGGCGGACGCCGTCGCGGGGCGGTGCCGTCTAGCGTGGCGGACATGGACGAGCAGAGGGTGCGCGGACGCGGGGGAGGCCCGCCTCGGTGGTGGGGGAACGGGCCTCCATGGCGGGAGCACCGGCACGGGGAGGGTCGGTACGGAGAGGGGCGGTACGGGGAGGTCCGGCCCGGGACGGACGGTGGAGGCGGCCGATGGCCCTGGCGTTCCACCCTCCTGCTGACCGTGTTCGTGCTCGCCGGCTCCAACTACGCTGCCGACCAACAGGTGGGCGAGCGCGCCCACCTGGACCTCTTCGCGCGGCTCCTGCTCGTCGTCGGCTCGGGACTGCTGCTGTGGCGGCAGCGGCACCCGGTGCTCGTCGTCTTCGGCACGGCCACGGCCGCCATGGTCTATCTCGGCGCCGGATACCCCTACGGGCCGGTCTTCCTGACCGTGGCCCTCGGCTGCTTCGGCGCCGTTGTCGCCGGGCACCGCAGGGCCGCGTGGACGGCAGTCGGGATGCTCTGGGCCGGACACGTCCTGATCGCGCACTGGCTGTACCACTGGCTGCCGCCGTCCGGCGACCAGGCCGCCTCCTGGGGGCAGGAGATCGTCGTCGCCGCCTGGGTGGCGGCCATCGTGGCGGTCGCCGAGCTGGTCCGGGTACGGCGGGAGCAGTGGGACCGGGAGCGCGCCGAGCGCGCCCAGGCCGCCCGGCGGCGGGCCGACGAGGAGCGGCTGCGGATCGCGCGCGAGCTGCACGACGTACTCGCGCACAGCATTTCGGTCATCAACGTGCAGGCCGGGGTCGGTCTCGCGCTGCTCGACTCCGACCCCGAGCAGGCCCGCAGCGCGCTCACCACCATCAAGGCGGCGAGCAAGGAGGCGCTCGGGGAGGTGCGTCAGGTGCTCGACACACTGCGTACGCCGGGGGACGCGCCGCGCGCTCCGGCGCCTGGTCTTGACCGGCTGTCCGAGCTGGTGGAGCAGGCGGCGGGGGCAGGGCTGACCGTCGAGGTGCGGGGCGCGGCCCCGAAGCTTTCGCCGGGTACGGACCTGGCCGCCTTCCGGATCCTCCAGGAGGCCCTCACCAATGTCGTACGGCACTCCGGTTCACGGCACGCGCGCGTGCGGGTCGACGAAGCGGACGGCGCCCTGCGGCTGCGCGTCGACGACGACGGGCCCGCGACCGCCGCCGACGCGGGTGGCAGCGGGAACGGGCTGGCCGGGATGCGGGAGCGGGCCGCCGCTCTCGGTGGCACGATCGAGGCGGGGCCGCGCGCGGACGGCGGTTTCCGGGTGCTTGCGGTCCTGCCGCTCAAGGTGAAGGAGGACCGGTGATCCGTGTACTGCTCGCCGACGACCAGTCGTTGGTCCGCGCCGGGTTCAGGGCGCTGCTCGACGCGCAGCCCGACATCGAGGTGGCCGGGGAGGCCGCGGACGGCGAGGAGGCGGTGCGCGGTGTACGCGAACTGCTGCCCGATGTCGTCCTGATGGACATCCGTATGCCCGTGCTGGACGGCCTGGCCGCGACCCGGAGGATCACCGGTGACGCGGCGCTGAACGATGTCAGGGTGGTCATGCTGACCACCTTCGAACTCGACGAGTACGTCTTCGAGGCGATCCGCTGCGGTGCCTCCGGCTTTCTGGTGAAGGACACCGAACCGGACGAACTCCTGCGCGCCGTACGGGCGGTGGTCGTCGGCGACGCGCTGCTCTCACCGGGAGTCACCCGGCGCCTGATCGGCGAGTTCGCCGCCCGTTCGAAGGAACCGGCCGCCGCCGACGCCCTCACCCGGCTCACCGAGCGGGAACGGGAGGTGATGGCCCTGGTCGGAATCGGCCTGTCCAACGAGGAGATCGCCCGGCGCCTGGTCGTCAGCCCGCTCACCGCGAAGACCCATGTGAGCCGCACGATGGTGAAGCTGGGCGCCCGTGACCGGGCCCAACTGGTCGTGCTCGCCTACGAGTCGGGGTTGGTACGGCCGGGCTGGCTCGGCTGAGCCCCACCGGTGCCGTCGTTCTCGCGGGAGAAGCGGTTCAGTACGCTCACCACCCGCACCGTGAACAGGACGGCGCCCAGCGTCGCCCCCGTGGCCACGAGCGTGGCCTGCACGGTGTCGGACAGCTCGAAGGCCAACGCCGGACCGGCCACCACCCCGAAGACGACGACCGCCAGGAACAGGGCGCTGCACAGGGCGTATCCGATCTCCACGGTCACCGCGTCCCGCCGGGCCTGGGAGTCTCGCGCGCGGCCCTGCCCTATGTGTCCCCCGTAGTTGTCCATCCACCGAGTCAAACAGGCCGGTGCCCGGCCGGGCAAGCCGCCCCGGCCGGGCACGGTGGCCGGAAATGCCCTCAGTCGCGGGCCGCCACCGGTTCGGTCACTGTCTCCTCCTGTTGCTGAAGGGACTTCGCGACCACGACGGACCGGCTCGGGTGCCGGGTGCGCAGACCGGGGAGTGTGGCGAGCAGGCCGACGAGGGCGATGCCCGTCACGACGATCAGTCCGGGCCGGTAGGCGTCGAGGACGGCCTGCGGTGAGGGGTTCTCGGGGGTGCCCGCGGTGACCACCGCCGTCACGACGGCCAGGAAGATCGCGCCGCCCACCTGGACCGAGGTGTTCAACAGGCCGGAGACCATGCCCTGTTCGTGGTCGTCGACGCCGTTCGTGGCCTGGATGTTGAGCGAGGGGAAGACCAGCGCGAAGGCCCCGCCGATCAGCACCATCGACGGCAGGATCAGGGTGGCGTAGCTGGGGTCGAGGCTGACGCGCAGGAACAGGGCGTATCCGGTGATCATCAGCGCGAAGCCCGCCACGATCAGGCGCTGGGTGCCGAACCGGTCGACTATCGCGCCCATCTTCGTCGCGGACAGTGCGACGATCGCTCCTGCGGGCAGGAAGGCCAGGGCGGTGTGCAGCGCCGACCAGCCGAGCAGCGACTGCATGTAGATGGTCACCAGGAACTGGAACCCGACGTACGAGCCGAAGAGGGTCAACGCACCGAGCTGGGCGCGGATCTGGGGACCGGAGCGCAGCACACCGAGCCGGATCAGTGGCCCGGCGGAGCGCCGCTCGACGCGGACGAAGACGGTCAGCAGCACTGCCACCGCGAGGAAGGACAACAGGGTACGGGCCGATGCCCAGCCGACTTCCGGGGCCTGGACGACGGTGAAGACCAGCAGCAGCATCGAGGCGGTGCCGAGGATCGCGCCGGGGACGTCGTAGCCGTTGTGGTCCTTCTCGCGTTCGCTGCGCGGCAGCAGCTTCAGGCCCGCGACCAGGGCGAGTACGGCGACCGGCGCGGGAAGCAGCATGGTGAGGCGCCAACTCGCCTCGGTGAGCAGGCCGGAGAGCACCAGGCCCATCGAGAAGCCGGTGGCCGCGCAGGTGGTGTAGATCGACAGGGCCCGGTTGCGCAACGGGCCCTCCGCGAAGGTCGTGGTGATGATGGACAGGCCGGCCGGGGCGGTGAAGGCGGCGCTGAGCCCCTTGACGAACCGGCTGGCGATCAGCAGCGGGCCCGAGTCGACGAGCCCGCCGAGCAGCGAGGCGAACGCGAAGACGCCGAGTGCCACGAGGAAAACCTGACGGCGTCCGAGCAGGTCGGCGGTCCGGCCGCCGAGGAGCAGGAGTCCGCCGTATCCCAGGATGTAGCCGCTGACAATCCATTGCAGCGTCGAGGTGGAGAGGTCGAGTTCGGAGCCGATGGACGGCAGTGCGACACCGACCATCGACACGTCCAGCGCGTCCAGGAACATCGCGGCGCAGAGCACGAGCAGGGTGCCCCACAGTCGGGGAGTCCAGCGTCCGTCGGACGCCGGGGTGTTGAGCGGAGAGGTCATGACGGAGACACTACATGCACATGCATCGAATGTAAGCGCATGTAATGCATACGCAATAAATGAAGGTCGGCTTCACGTGGCCGACTTCTGGGGACGCGCCGTCAGTTCGTCGCGGCGCGGCGAGTCGTCACGCCGATCAGGGCCGCGAGGGCGGCCAGCGCGGCCACGCTGGTGAGGGCGATGGGCAGGGACAGCCAGTCGGCCATGAAGCCGATGGCGGGCGGGCCCAGGAGCATGCCGCCGTAGCCGAGTGTGGACGCGACCGCGACTCCGTCGGGCCCCGCCAGGGCGCCGGCGCGTTCGACGGCGACGGGAAACAGGTTGGCGAGCCCGAGTCCGGTGATCACGAAGCCGAGAAGCGCCGCCCACAGGGAGGGTGCGAGCGCGCCGAGCAGCATGCCGGCCGCCGCGGTCGCACCGCCGTACACCAGGGTGCGGGTCTGGCCCAGGCGTTCGAGCAGCGTCGTGCCGGTCAGCCGGCCGATGGTCATGGCGAGTGCGAAGCAGGAGTAGCCGATCGCCGCGAGACCCGGTGTGGCGTCCAGGTCCTGCTCCAGGTGCAGTGCGCTCCAGTCGGCCAGGGCTCCTTCGCCGTAGGCGGTGCAGAGGGCGATCAGGCCGAAGACGGTCACCAGTCGACGGGTGCGGGAGTCCATGCGGCGTGCGGGGCCGGCCTTCCGCGCCGAGTTCTCCGGCGGGCTCGGTGGCTGGTGGCGCAGCAGGGTGCGGCCCGCGAAGAGGGTGACGAGCAGTCCGATCACGGTGAGGCCGAGCAGATGGCGCGTGGGGGACAGGACGCCGGCCACGAGTCCGCCGAGTCCGGCGCCGATCATGCCGCCGAGGCTGAAGGCCGCGTGGAAGCTGGGCATGATCGGGCGGCGCAGTGCGGCGACCAGGTCCACGGCGGCGCTGTTGAAGGCGACGTTGATGCCGCCGAAGGCCATGCCGAAGATCAGCAGGACGGCGCCGAGTGCGAGCGCGGAGTGCGTGAGTGGTGGCAGGGCGACGCTGAGGCAGAGGAGGACGGCGCAGGCGACGGTGACCTGGTGGTTGCCGTAGCGACGACAGAGGCGCCCGGTGAGGGTCATCGTGATGACGGCTCCGCCGGACACGCCGAGAAGAGCGAGGCCGAGGGCGCTGGCGGAGGCGTCGGTCTGTTCCTTGATGGCGGGGATGCGCACGACCCAGCCCGCGAACACGAAGCCGTCGAGGGCGAAGAAGACGGTGATGGCGATGCGGAGTCGGGTGAGGGGGTTGCCCGGCACGGGGTTACGTGTTCGGATTTTGTTTATTTGTGGCACAAATTGAGGCTAGGGCGGTGCCGGCGATCGGGGCAAGAGCGCCGGTCAGGGCGAGAGGCCGGAGACCGCGCCGGGGACGACCGCGTTACGGGTGCCCGAGAAGATGACGCCGGGGTCGGACGGGGCGTGGTTGAGGACCCACAGGCCGATCAGTACGGCGAGGGCGAAGACGACGGTGATCAGTACGGCGAGGACGAGCCGGCGGCGTCTCTCCCGGCGCAGCCAGTCGCCGCGTGCCGTGCGGTAGGCGTCGGGGGAGGGGGCGGCGCTCACTCCGCCGGCCAGAGTCTCCAGGGCGGCGCGCAACTCCCGTTCCATGCGGTCCTGTTCTGTGAGATCCGGCTTCGTGACGTCCTGTTTTGCGAAGTCCTGTGCCGTGAAGTCCTCGTGGGCCCGGTCCGGGCTGGTGTCGTTCATCGCCGTGTCTCCATCGCCTGGGTCAGAGCGGCGATGCCGCGTGCGGTGTGCGTCTTGACCGATCCGCAGGAGATCCCCATCGCGGCGGCGATCTCGCTCTCCTTGAGGCCCAGCCAGTGCCGCAGGACGAGAGCCTCGCGCTGTCGGGCGGGCAACTGCTGGAGGGCGCCGATCAGTACACGCTGGTCGTCGTGGAGCAGTGCGGTGCTCTCGGCGGAGGCGACGCAGTCGTCCGGGCGGGGCGGGTTCTCCACATGCCTGCGGGCGACCTGGAGGTGGCGTATGCGCATCCGGGTCAGATTGCACACGGTGGAGCGCAGATACGCCTCCGCCGCCCCGGTCTCCCGCAGCCTCCGCCACTTCCGGTAGAGCTGGTAGTAGGCCTCGGCCACCACGTTCTCCGGATCGTCCGCGCCGAGCAGGACGGCCAGCCGGAGCATCGAGGCGTAGTGCACCTCGAAGAGGCCGGCGAGGGCCGACTCCCGTTCGGCCTCGGCCGGATCGCCCACCACGGGGGCGAGGACGTCGCTCCCCGAGGCGGGTCGCGGAACGGACGGCGCGGCGACGGCCGGTTCGGCCAGGGCCGCGGCCACCGGTGGCATCACCGGCAGGGGCGTGTGCTGTCTGCGTCTCACGGGTTGTTCGCTCCCGTCTCGGGGCGTCGCCTGACGGTCAGGCGGGACGGCAGGTCGGTCGCGTCGGCGCCACGCGGGACGCCGAGACGTGTCAGGGCCGCGGTGCCGAGCACGGCGACGGCCAGGTTGAGCAGCAGGGCGGCCAGACCCGCGTAGATCTGGAGGGGCTGGTCGCCGGGACCGAACGGCACGATGGACGAGAAGCCCTCGCGCACCACCATGTACGTTCCGGCAGCCATGCCGGTGGCCCACCCGGCGAGCAGCGCGCGCGGATGCAGCCGGCCGGTGAACAGCCCGACGGCGACAGCCGGGAAGATCTGCAGGATCCAGACGCCGCCGAGCAGTTGGAGATTGACGGCGTCCTGGTCGCGCAGTCCGAACACGAACGCGACGGCCCCCACCTTCGCGGTGAGCGACACCGCCTTGGCGATGCGCACCTGCCGCTTGGGCGTGGCCGTCGGATGCACGTACTCGACGTACACATTGCGTACGAAGCTGGTGGCCGCCGCGATCGACATCACCGCGGCCGGGACCAGCGCGCCCACGGTGATCGCGCCGAACACCAGGCCCGCCAGCGGCCCCGGCATCAACCGGTCGACCAGCATCGGCACGGCCGCCTCGGCACCGCCCTCCGGTGCCCGCACCCCCGCCGCCAGCGCCGCGATGCCGAGGAAGCCGAAGAGCGCCAGCAGCCCCGTCCACGCGGGCAGCGACACGGCGACCTTGCGGACGGTGCGGGTGCTGTCGGCGGCGAAACCGGCGGTGAGAACGTGCGGGTACATGAGCAGAGCCAGTGCCGAGCCCAGGGCGAGCGTGGCGTAGGCCGGTTGCTGCTCGGGGGACAGGAGCAGGGGCGAGTGGGCGATGTCCGTTCCGCCGAGGCGGCGCGCAGCTCCGTCGAAGACCGCGCCGGGTCCGCCGAACCGGTCGAGGACCAGCCAGCAGACGACGCCCAGCGAGACGAAGACGGCCACCGCCTTGAGTGCCGAGATGACGGCGGGCGCGCGCAGCCCGTGGCGGTAGGTCGCGACCGCGAGGCCCGTGAACAGGGCGACCATGACGAGGTCCCCGGCAGCGCCCCGCGGATAGAGACCGCCGGCGGTCAACACGGCACGTATGCCCAGGAGTTGGAGTGCCAGATACGGCATTGTCGCGAGGATCCCGGTCAGCGCGACCACCAGGGCCAGCGGCGGCGAGCCGTACCGCCCGCGCACGAAGTCGGCGACGGTGATGTAACCGTGCCGCCGGGCCACCGCCCACAGCCGGGTCAGCAGGACGAACGCGAGCGGGCAGACGATCACCGTGTACGGCACCGCGAAGAAGGCGGGCGCCCCGTTGCCGTACGCCAGTCCGGGCACGGCGGTGAAGGTGTACGCGGTGAAGATCGTGCCGCCGAGCAGCAGCCAGGTCCACACCGGGCCGAGGCTCCGGTCGGCCAGCGCCCAGCCCTCCAGGGAGGGCAGCCGGTCGCTGGGGCGCAGGCGGCGCGCGGTCACGGCGAGCAGCGACGCCCCGCCGATCACGGCGAGGAACGTCGTGGTCATGGCGCTGTCCGCCATGGGTCACCGTCCTTGGTGTGCCTGAAACCCCTCGCCGGAGAGTTGCGCGGGTGGCCGGTTCGGTGGACAGGGAACCGGCGGGAAATCTTCTGGAAATTCGGTGTCAACCGTTTCCGGCGGGTGGGCAACTCTTGCACAGACCCACAACGAGCGGGAAGGGAGCGCAGGTCATGACACGGACCGGGCATGAGCGGCTACGACACGTCGCCGTAGCCGTGCTGCTCCTCGCGCCCGCGGCGGGGCTGCTGTGGGTCCCCTGGTACTCCGGTGCGAGCCCGCATCTCGCCGGGACGCCGTTCTTCTACTGGTACCAGCTCGCCTGGGTGCCGGGGAGCGGGCTCTGCCTGCTCGCCGCCTACGCGCTGACCAGGAAGGAAGGCCGCGACCCCTGACCGGGTCGGCCGGCCACCGACGTCACCCCCGCTGAACCGCGCGCCCGACGCGTGCTCAGCCATCACCCACCACCGTCAAGGTGAGGAGCCGCCATGCCCGCATCAGTCATGCCCGAATCCGCTCTCCCGGCGCCGGAAGGCCCGCCGTCCACGCCCTCCGGTCCCGGCCGTATGACTCCGCGCTCGATGCTGCTGTGGGCCGCCGTCGCCCTGGTCGGTGCGATCGGCTGGGGCGTCCTCGCGCTGGCCCGGGGGGAGGAGATCTCCGCGGTCTGGCTGGTGATGGCCGCCCTCGGGTCGTACGTCATCGCCTACCGCTTCTACTCCCGCTTCATCGTCCGGCGAGTACTGAAGCCGGACGACAGCAGGGCCACTCCCGCCGAACGTCTCGACGACGGCGTCGACTTCCAGCCGACGGACCGCCGGGTGCTGCTGGGGCATCACTTCGCCGCGATCGCGGGCGCCGGGCCGCTGGTGGGGCCGGTCCTCGCGGCCCAGATGGGATATCTGCCCGGCACCCTGTGGATCGTCGCCGGAGTGATCTTCGCCGGGGCGGTGCAGGACATGGTGGTGCTGTTCCTGTCCATGCGGCGGGACGGGAAGTCGCTCGGGCAGATGGCCCGGGACGAGATCGGCAGGGCGGGCGGTGCGGCGGCCCTGATCGCCGTGTTCGCCATCATGATCATCCTGCTCGGGGTGCTGGCCCTGGTCGTGGTCAACGCGCTCGCCCACTCGCCGTGGGGCACCTTCTCCGTCGCCATGACCATTCCCATCGCCCTGTTCATGGGGTTCTGGATGCACGTCATCCGCCCCGGCCGGGTCGTCGAGACCAGCCTCATCGGGGTCGCCCTGCTGCTCCTCGCGATCATCGGCGGCAGCTGGATCCAGAACTCCTCGCTCGCCGACACCTTCACCCTCAGCCCGACGACCCTGGTCTTCTGTCTGGTCGGATACGGCTTCGTCGCCTCCGTCCTCCCGGTGTGGATGCTGCTCGCGCCGCGCGACTACCTCTCCACCTTCATGAAGATCGGCACCATCGCGCTCCTCGCGGTCGGCGTCGTCGTGGCCGCGCCCGTCATGCGGGCGGACGCGGTGAGCGACTTCGCCTCCTCGGGCGCCGGCCCGGTCTTCGCAGGATCGCTCTTCCCGTTCCTCTTCATCACGATCGCCTGCGGTGCCCTCTCGGGCTTCCACGCGCTGGTCGCTTCCGGAACCACTCCGAAACTGATCCAGAAGGAGTCCCAGGTCCGGATGATCGGCTACGGCGCCATGCTGATGGAGTCGTTCGTCGCGATCATGGCTCTGATCGCCGCGGCCACCCTCGAACCCGGCCTCTACTACGCCATGAACGCCCCCGCCGGGCTGCTCGGCACCACCGCCGAATCCGCCTCCCACGCGGTGGCGGGCCTCGGCTTCACCATCACCCCCGACCAGCTGACACAGGCGGCGAAGGCCGTCGAGGAACAGACACTGATCGCTCGCTCCGGCGGCGCGCCGACCCTCGCGGTCGGTATGTCGGAGATCTTCTCGGGGATCTTCGGTGGGGCGGCCCTGAAGGCCTTCTGGTACCACTTCGCGATCATGTTCGAGGCGTTGTTCATCCTGACGACGGTCGACGCGGGCACCCGGGTCGGACGCTTCATGCTCCAGGACATGCTCGGCAACGTCTGGAAGCCGATCGGCAGGGTCAACTGGAAGCCCGGAATCTGGCTGTGCAGCGGACTCGTCGTGGCTGCCTGGGGCTACTTCCTCTACACCGGCGCCACCGACCCGCTCGGCGGAATCAACCAGCTCTTCCCGCTGTTCGGCATCGCCAACCAGTTGCTCGCCGCCGTCGCCCTCACCGTCTGCACGACGGTACTGATCAAATCCGGCCGACTGCGCTGGGCCTGGGTCACCGGCGTCCCGCTCGCCTGGGTGGTCGCGATCACCTTCACCGCCGGCTGGCAGAAGATCTTCTCCGACGATCCCCGGCTCGGCTTCTTCGCCCAGCGCGCCAAGTACTCCGACGGCATCGACGCCGGTCAGGTCCTGCCGCCTGCCAAGACGCTCGACGACATGCACACCGTGGTCACCAACTCCACGGTCGACGGCGTCCTGATCGCCGTGTTCCTGCTGCTCGTCTCGGTGGTCATCGCCAACGCGGCCGTGGTGTGCGTACGAGCCGTACGCTCGCCCGTCCCGCTCCCGACGACCGAGTCGCCGTACGTCGAATCCCGCCTCGACATACGGGAGGACACCGCCGAGCCGCTGGTGGGGGCCCGCTCGTGAACGCCCGGCGCTGGGCCCGAACCGTGCGCTGGTACCTGCGTGAACTGACCGGGGAAGCGGAGTACGACCGGTACTGCGAGCGCCACCGCGACCACCACCCACAAGCCCCCGTACCGACCCGGCGAGAGTACGAGGTGCTGCGCACCCTGCACCGGGAGACGCATCCGCAGAGTCGCTGCTGCTGACACCCGGCCCGGAATCTCCGGGAGGGGTGAAGATCGGCCGAGAAGCATCGGGGCGGGGTCCGGAAACGGGCTCCGCCCCGTACGTTTTCTCCACTGGTCGCTGCTGCCCGACCTGTCCGACACGCCAACTCCGCGCACGGGGAGACCTCTTGGACGCCGAAGACACCTCAAGCACCACGGACGACACCCGGATCGGCCCGCTCTCCCGCCGTAGATTCCTCCAGGTCACCGCGACTGCTACCGCCACGGCCGCCGCGCTCGCCGACGCCGTTACGCCGGCCACCTCCGCCGACGCCGTTACGCAGGCCGCGTCCGCCGCGCCCCGTACGGCGACCAGCCTCACCTTCACCGCGGCCACGGGTGGCTCCGCGACCCTCGCTCCCTCCGGAGACCGGCTGGTCGCCGAGGTCCAGAACGTGCTGTGGTCCGTGCCCCGTGGCGGCGGAACGGCCGTCGCCCTGACCGCGCCCGGCCTCGAACCCACGCGCCCGCAGTTCTCGCCCGACGGCAGCCGTCTCGTCGTATGCGCCTACCGAGGCGGAGGCTTCCATCTGTGGACGCTGCGACCCGACGGCACCGGCCTGCGGCAGCTCACCGACGGGCCGTGGGACGACCGGGGACCCGCCTGGTCCCCGGACGGCACCCGGATCGCGTTCGCCTCCGAGCGCGGGGGCGACACCGTGACCGGTGCCCCGTACCGCGTCTGGGTCGTGGACGTTCGCACCGGCGCGCTGACCCGGCTCACCGGGCGCCCCGGCCAGCAGGGCCCCGGACAGAACGCCGCCTGGGAGGACTTCGACCCCACGTGGTCACCCGACGGCGAGCGGGTGCTGTTCGTACGCGCGACCGTCCCCGTGCCGGGCACCCTCCGCGCGGCCACTGTGGCGTCGGTGGCCGCCGACGGCTCGGGACCGGTCACCGTGCAGCACACCGACGAGTCCGGCGCCCTGCTCATGACCCCCGCGGTCTCGCCCGCCGGACGCCTCGCCTATCTGCGCACCACGGCCGCGCCCGCCGCCTCCTGCACCCTCGTCGTCGACGGCGCGCCGATCGCAGTCGGGGGCGACCTTCTCCCGGCGCCGCCCCGCTGGGTGGACGGCGAACGGCTGCTGCTGAACATCGACGGCCACTTCCGTCTGGTAGACCCGGACGCGCCGGACGACGGCGAACAGATCCCGTTCACGGCCACGTTGCCCGTGCACCGGCCCAACTACCGCACCAAGGCGTACGACTTCGAGGGTTCCGCAGCTCGTCCCGTCCGCGCGCTCCACCTGCCCGCGCTCTCCCCGGACGGCCGATCCGTGGCCTTCGCCGCGCTCAACGCACTGTGGACGGCCGGTACGAAAGGCGGCCGTCCACCCCGCAAGGTTCTCCAAGTCCCCACCACGCGTTATGTGTTGGCGCCGACCTGGACCCCCGACGGCACGGCTCTGGTGTACGCCGACGACCGCGACGGTCTGTTCACCGTACGGCGCCGCGACCTCGACTCCGGCGCGGAGACCGTGCTCGCCGAGGGCGGCCGGGTCTTCCCCGCCCTCTCGCCCGACGGGACACGGCTGGCCTGCCTGGACATGTCGGGCAACCTCGTGGTGCGCGACCTGCCCGACGGCGCCGAACGGGTCCTCGCCGCGGCGCTCGGCGCCGGTGGCCTGCCCGGCCGGCCCAGTTGGTCGCCCGACGGCCGGTACGTCGCCCTGTGCGACCGGAACCGTGTCAACCAGCGCTTCCGCGAGGGCTACAACCTCATCCGAGTCGTCGACACCACCACCGGTACCGCCGCCCTGCACTCCTTCGCCCCGCACACCTCGATCGCCGACCGCTACGCCTGTGGCCCTGTCTGGTCCCCGGACGGCCGATGGATGGCGGTCGTCGTCGAGTCCGCGCTGTGGCTGCTGCCGGTCCGCGCCGACGGCACCCCCGACGGCGAGCCCCGCAGGCTCACCACCGAACCGGCAGACCACCCGTCCTGGTCCGCCGATGCCCGCACCCTCCTCTACCTCTCGGCGGGCACCCTGCGCCTGATCGGCATCGCCGACGGCAGCACGCGTACCGTCCGAGTCCCACTGGACTACCGCAGGCCCCGCCCTGCCGACACGGTCGTGCACGCGGGACGCTTCTGGGACGGCACCGGGCCGGACGTCCGCGAGGACATCGACATCGTGATCCGGAGCGGCCGTATCGCCGAGGTCGCCCCGCACCGGGCCGGCCGCCAGGCCGTTCGCAGGGTCGACGCGAGCGCACGCACCGTGATCCCGGGTCTGTGGGACGCGCACACCCACCCCTGGCAGTCCACCTACGGAGGTCGTCAGACCGCGCTGCAGGTCGCGTACGGCATCACGACGGCCGTCTCCCTCGGCGGCTTCGCCTACGAGCAGGCCCGCATCCGGGAGGCGGTGGCCGCGGGCGCACTCGCCGGACCCCGGCTGCTGTCCACCGGCGAACTGCTCGACGGGGATCGAGTCGCGTACAGCATGGCCCGCGCCCACCGCACCCCCGAGGGCCTACGCCGTTCACTGGCGCGTGCGGAGGCGCTGGAGTGGGACTTCGTGAAGACGTACGTACGAGCCCCCGGCTGGGTGATGAAGGAGGCCGCCGACTTCGCCCACGACCGGCTCGGCGTACGCAGCGGCAGTCATCTGTGCAGCCCCGGCGTACAGCTCGGACAGGATCTGACGACCCATCTGCAGGCCACACAGCGGCTGGAGTTCGGGCACGCGACCACGGCCTCGGGGCGCGCGTACCAGGATGTGGAGGAGATCTACACCCGTACCGACTTCCACCTCGTCGCCACCCCGTTCACGGCGTTTCCCCTGCTCGGCGCCGACCCCGCGCTCGCGGACGACCCGCGCGTCACCACACTCATGCCGCCGTGGGACACCGCGCTCGTCCGGCAACAGGCCGCGATGCCGCCCACCGGGGCCCAACTGACGACTCTGGACCGGGAGTTGGATGTCTATCGGCGGATCCTTACGGCGGGCGGCCTGGTCGCGCTCGGTACGGACCAGCCGCTTGTCCCGGTGGGCCTGCACCTCCATCTGTCCCTGCGCGCACTGCACCGCGTCGGCCTGTCACCGGCGGAGGCGCTGCGTACCGCCACCCTGCTGCCCGCACGGGTCTTCGGCGCCGACGCGGACCTCGGCACACTGGAGGAGGGCAAGCTCGCGGACCTGACGGTCGTGGACGGCGACCCGTTCACCGACTTCGCCACCCTGATCCGCACCGTGGCGGTCCTGCGTGGCGGCATCCCCTTCGAGCAGGCGGACCTTGTCGACGCCTTCGAGGTCACCGCCGCACGGCGCCTCGACCCACGGCGGTCGGCGTCTGCCGAGGACTGGCTGGAGGTCAGCCGCCAGATGCGACGGGACGGCTGCTGCTCCCCGGAGAACGGGGGCTGACCAGCCGGGCGGGACCGCTCCGAGAGGTGATGTGGGCCTCATGCCGCATATCGTCGTGTGGTAGCCGATATCGCACTTGGATACCGCATCGGCCGAATCCGAGGAGGCTCGGGACGTATGACGGACCCCATTCGGACAGATCCCCACCGCATCGACGTCCACCAGCACCTGATGCCGCCCGACCGCGCCAGGGCGATGGCCGGGCGCGCCGCCGGCCTCGGCTGGCCCGCGCCCGTCTGGGACGAGGCGAGCGCGCTCGCGATGATGGACCGCCGGTCCATCGCCACCGGCGTGCTGTCGTACGCCGCGCCCCTGGCCGCCCCCGGCGATCCGGACGGTGCCCGGGCCGGGGCGCGGAGCGTCAACGAGTACACCGCCGAACTGGTCAAGAACCGGCCCGACCGCTTCGGTCTGTTCGCCGTGCTGCCCCTCCCGGACGTCGACGGCGCGCTCGCCGAGGCCGCCCACGCCCTGGACGAGCTGAACGCCGACGGCGTGATGGTCCTGTCCAACGCCCAGGGCCGCTACCTGGGCGACCCGGAGTTCGAGCCCCTGTGGGCCGAGCTGGACCGCCGGTCCGCCGTCGTGCTCGTCCACCCCACCGCCCCACCGGGCCCGCCCGACCCCGCGCTGCCCCCCGGCCCGCTGGTCGATTTTCCCTACGACACCACCCGGACCGCTCTTCATCTGGCCATGCGCGGAGTGCCTCGCCGCCACCCCCGGATGAGGATGATCCTCCCGCACGCGGGGGGCTTCCTGCCGTACGCCGCCCACCGGCTGGCCCTCGCCGGACGCCTCGACCCCGACACCACCCCCGAGGACTTCCTCACCGACCTGCGCCGTTTCTACTTCGACACCGCCCTCGCGGGCAGCCCCACGACCCTGCCCTCGCTGCTGGCCTTCGCGGACCCCGACCACATCCTGTTCGGCAGTGACTTCCCCATGCTTCCCGAGGAGTGGGGCACCGGCTTCGACAACGGCCTCGACGCGTACGAGGGCTGGGGGCCCGGCCAACTGCACGCGGTCAACCGTGGCAATGCCGAGGCGCTCATCCCGCGACTGGCTGCGCCCGTCCGTTCCACGGCTGGGTAGTCTCGGAGCATGCGGATCTCCGTTTCCTCGGACATGGACGAACCCGTGGCGCGCGCCCTCCTCGGGCAACTGCGTGACCGCGGCCACGAAGTGGTGACGTACGGGGCACTGAGCCCCGGCGACGATCCGCAGTGGGCCGCCTGCTCGGAGGCGGCGGCCCGGGAGGTCGCCGCCGGGCGCGCCGACCAGGCCGTCGTGTGCTGCTGGACCGGCACGGGCGCGTCCATCGCCGCGAACAAGGTGCCCGGTGTGCGCGCTGCCCTGTGCACGGACGCCTACACGGCGGACGGCGCACGCCGCTGGAACGACGCCAACGCGCTCGCGCTCAGCCTGCGACTGACGTCGGAACCGCTGCTCAAGGAGATCCTCGACGCCTGGTTCGCCGCCGAGGCGAGCGAGGACGCCGAGGACCGGGGGAACGTGGCCCGCGTGGAACGGCTCGACGGTGAGAGAAGTGCCCGCTGAGCAGGGGCAGTTGAGGCGGGCAGTGCCGGGAGCGGGTGCGCCGCTCGGGCCGTGATCGCTCGCACCTGATCACTCGGACCGTGAGCACTCAGACGGTGATGACCCTGAGTCCGGCCTCCTCGAACCGTCCCACCGTCTCCTCGTCCGCCGCCGTGTCCGTGACCAGTGTGTCCACGGCTCCCACCGCGCAGATCCGGGCGAAGGCCCGCCGCCCCAGCTTGCTGGAGTCGGCGGCGACCACCACACGCTCGGCGCGCTCGCACAGCAGCCGGTTGATCGCGGCCTCCGCCTCGTCGTTGGCCGCCGCTCCGTGCGTGACGTCGAAGGCGACGACGCCCAGCACGGCCAGGTCGATCGTGATCTGGCCCAGCACACCGTCGGCGAGCGGTCCGATGAGTTCGTACGACTGGGGACGGGCGACGCCGCCCGTGACCACGATCTTGAACTGGGGTCGTACGGCAAGCTCGTTGGCGATGTTCAGCGCGTTCGTGACGATCGTCAGCGCGGGCGCCCCGGCGGTCAGATCGCCGCGTACGGCCAACGCGCGCGCCACCTCCGTCGTGGTCGTGCCGCCTGTCAGGCCCACCGCCTCACCGGGGGTGACCAGGCCCGCGACGGCGCGCGCGATGCGCTGTTTCTCGGAGGCACGGCGAGCGGTCTTGTAGCGCAGCGGCAGTTCGTAGGACACGCCGTGCACGACCGCGCCGCCCCTGGTGCGCACAAGCATCTGCTGCTCGGCGAGCTGGTCGAAGTCACGGCGGATCGTGGCGGCCGACACCTCGAGCTCGGCCGCGACCTCCTCGACCTCCAGCCGCCCCCGCTCGACGAGCAGCTCCAGCAGGGACTTCCAGCGGGCGTCCCGGGACATCCGGACTCTCCGTTCCTCGATCTTCGGCGACCCTAGCGCACCGAAAGTTCACGTCACTCCTTCGATTCCATGCTTGATTATGCTTGAAAAGTAGCTATATCTTGCACGAAAGAGCATTCCGTGGACATTCTGGGGGAGGAGAACGGCATGACCCATGCAGAGGACGAGCTGAACAGCCAGCCCGAGTGCTGGACCCGCGCCGCCACGGAGGCCGCCGGGCACGCCGGCGCGCTGCCGGTGGCGGGGGAGCGGGTCGCGATCGTGGGCTGCGGCACCTCGTACTTCATGGCGCAGGCGGTCGCGGCCCTGCGGGAAGGCGCGGGCCAGGGCGAGACGGACGCCTTCGCCGCCTCGGAGTTCCCCTACGGCCGCCCCTACGACCGGGTCGTCGCCCTCACCCGGTCCGGCACCACCACCGAGGTGCTCGAACTGCTCGGGCGGCTGCGGGGCACCGCGCCCTCGGGTACGCGGACACGGACGACCGCGATAACCGCCGACCCCGGAACTCCCGTGGTGGAAGCCGCCGACGACCTCGTCGTACTCGGCTACGCGGACGAACGGTCCGTCGTCCAGACGCGGTTCGCCACCACCGCCCTCACGCTTCTCCGCACCCACCTGGGACTGCACGACGAGACAGTGGTCGACGACTGCCGTACGGCGCTGGCGACCCCGCTGCCCGAAGGGCTCGTCCAGTGCGCGCAGTTCACCTTCCTCGGCCGGGGCTGGACGGTGGGGCTGGCCAACGAGGCCGGACTGAAGATGCGCGAGGCGTCCCTGTCCTGGACCGAGGCGTACCCGGCGATGGAGTACCGGCACGGTCCCATCAGCGTCACCACCCGGGGTACGGCGACCTGGATGTTCGGCGAGGCACCGGAAGGGCTGGCCGAACAGGTGCGGGCCACAGGGGCGTTGTGGCTGGCCGGGACTCTTGATCCGCTCGCCGAACTCGTGCGCGCGCAGCGCCTCGCGGTGGCGGTGGCGGCGGCTCGGGGCCTCGATCCGGACCGCCCGCGTCACCTCACCCGCTCGGTGATCCTCAACCCTTGAGTCCCCGTCGACACCCCCTTCTTACAAGGTTGTTGACCGAAAGGAGCGACAGGTGCCGATCGTCACCACCGGCGAACTCATCACCCGGGCCGCGGCAGCGCGCTCGGCGGTCGTCGCGTTCAACATCATCACCCTGGAGCATGTCGAGGCCGTCATCGCCGGTGCCGAGGAGGCGGGTTCGCCCGTCGTCCTCCAAGTCAGCGAGAACGCCGTCAAGTTCCGCTACGGACGACTCCTCCCGCTGGCCCGCGCCGCGGCCTCGGCCGCCGAACACGCCGCCGTGCCCGTCGCGTTGCACCTCGACCACGTACAGAGCGACGGCCTGCTGCGCCAAGCCCCCGGCGCCGGGTTCAGCTCCGTGATGTACGACGCGGCCCGGCTGCCCTACGCCGAGAACCTCGCCGCGACCCGGGCCGCCGCCGACTGGGCACACGCCCAAGGGCTCTGGATCGAGGCCGAGTTGGGTCAGGTGGGCGGCAAGGACGGACGGCCCCCGCTGGACGCGCACGAACCCGGAGCCCGTACCGACCCCGCCGAGGCCCGTGCCTTCGTCGCCGACTCGGGGGTGGACGCCCTGGCCGTGGCGGTCGGCAGCTCGCACGCCATGACGACCCGTACGGCAGCACTCGACCAGGATCTCCTGAAACGGCTGTCCGCCACCCTGGACGTCCCGCTGGTCCTGCACGGCTCGTCCGGCGTATCGGACGACCAGCTCGTGGCCGCCGTCGCGGCCGGCATCACCAAGGTCAATGTCGGTACGGCCCTCAACGTCGCCATGACCGGCGCCATCAGGGAGTTCCTCGGCGCCCATCCTGAGGCGGTCGACTCGCGCAAGTACCTCGGCGTGGGCCGGGAGGCGATGGCGCGGGCGGTGACGCGGATCATCGGCGTGCTGAGCTGACAGAGACAGCGACTGGTAGTTTTTCACCATGCGAGAAACGGAGCTGCACCTCGGTGAGCCGCCCCATGTGGCGAACGCCGGCGTCGGCGTGCACGGCGTCGCGAGCCGTACGGACGTCTTCCGGCTGCCCGAGCTGTGGCAGCTGCACCTCTACCAGTACGAGGCCGAGCTCACCGTCGACGGCACGGCGCATCTGGTCCGCCCGGGCCGGGTCAGCCTCGTACCGCCCGGCAGCACGGTCCGCTTCCGCTATCAGGGCCGCTCCGAGCACCTCTACGCGCATCTGCGCATCCCGGCCGTCGGCCCGTCGTGCACGGTACCCGTCGTCCAGGACGCCGGCCCCGAACTCCCCACCCTCACAGGCCTGTTGCTCGCGGCGATCGCCGCCGTCCCGCGCGCACCCGAGCACACACGAGCCGAGATCTGGACCGCGCTGTGGCGCATCGCCCACCTCACCCCGGACACCGAACGACCCGGCCCCGGCCCGCACCCGGCGGTCGGCGCCGCCATCGCGTACATCGAGGGCCGACTGGCCGCACCACTCACCGTGCCCGCGGTCGCCCAGGCTGCGGGCGTCTCGCACAACCACCTGACCAGGCTGTTCAAGGCAGCGACCGGCGACACGGTGGTCGGCTACATCCGCCGCCGCAGACTCGACCGCGCCCGCCATCTGCTGCGCGCCTCGACCCTCTCCATCCCCGCCGTGGCCGCCTCCGTCGGCATCCCCGACCTGCAGGCCTTCAACAAGGCATGCCGCCGCGAACTCGGCGCGTCACCCCGAGCCCTGCGGGGAGAGCCGGCCCCGAGCACTCCGTGAAGTGGTCGAAATTCACTGTCACCTCGCTACCTGGCCGCCTGGTCACCCGAGTGTCTCTGACCGCCTCACTGCTTCACGGCCTTCAGGACCACGAACTTGGCGTCGCTCGCGACGAGCCGACTGTTGCCGAACAGCTTGCGCAGCTTGATGTGATAGCCCAGATGCCGGTTGCCGATCACATACAGCTCACCGCCCGGCCGCAGCGCCCGCCGCGCGCCCGTGAACATCCGCCAGGCCGTGGCGTCCGACGTCGCCTGATGGGTGTGGAACGGCGGATTGTTGAGCACGAGGTCGACGCTCTCGTCCGCGATCCCGGCCAGCCCGTCCCCGACCCGGAACTCGGCACGCCCGTCCGGCAACCCGTTGGCCCGGTACGTCGCCTCCGCCGAGGCCACCGCCTGGAACGACTCGTCGACGAACAGCAGCTCGGCCTCCGGCGCGGTCAGCGCCACCGCCGTACCGACGACACCGTTCCCGCAGCCCAGGTCCACCACCCTGGCGGCGCCCGACGCCTCCGGCAGATGCGGGAGGAAGAACCGGGTCCCGATGTCGAGTCGCTCGGCGCAGAAGACGCCCGCGTGGTTGACGACAGGGTGCCCCGACGCCGGACCGATGTCGTCGGGCAGTTCGTAGCGGTACGGCCAGGGGCTGGCACCCCGGTCCACCGACGGATCGACGGTGGCGTGGATGAGCCGAGCCTTCTTCTCCGCGAGGGAGGTCCGGGTCGGGCCGATGATCCGCTCGAACAGCTTCAGCGTCGAGGTGTGGATCTCCTTCACCATGCCGGTGCCGACGACGACCGTGCCCTCGTGCAGCGCGGGCGCCAGCCGCAGCAACTGGTCCTCCAGCAGTGCCAGGCTCTTCGGAATCCGCACGAGCAGCACGTCGACCCGCTCGGGCGGCGGATCCTGCGTGGTGAGCAGCCGTACGGAGTCCTCGTCAGCGCCGGCCCGCCGCAGGTTCGCCCGCGTCGCCTCCTGGGCCAGGAACGAGTCGGTGATCTGCGTCGGCCGGTGGGCCGCGAGCGCCGTGGTGAGCGCACCCCAGCGGTCGCCGACGACCACGACCGTGCCGGACAGCTCGGTCCCGGACTCCGCGAGGTGCCCGAGCAGGTAGTCGTCGGAGGCGTCCCAGGCGCGCAGCCGCTCACGCGGATCGGCGGGGAAACGGGTCAGTGTCAGCTCGGACCAGGGAGTTTTCATACGGTCGGTCATCGTGGCCCCACCCTACCGACCAGCAGCTCACGCCCCGTCGGCCCGGTCCGGCAGGATGGGGAACCATGGACGCCGAGCTGTTCCCCAGAGCCCGTACGGAGATCGCGCCGGGCGCGGTGCACACGCCGGACTGGCTGGACCCGGGGCGTCAGCGCGAGCTGCTGGACGCCTGCCGCGACTGGGCGCGCCCGCCCGCAGGCCTGCGCACGGTCCGGACGCCCGGCGGCGGCACGATGACCGCCCGGCAGGTGTGTCTCGGCCGTCACTGGTATCCGTACGGCTATGCGGGCACGGTCGTCGACGGCGACGGTTCGCCCGTGAAACCGTTCCCCGAGTGGCTGGGCGAGCTGGGGAGGGAGGCGGCCACCGCAGCGGCGTACGAGTGCGACGCCGACTACGACATCGCGCTGATCAACTTCTACGACGCCGACGCGCGCATGGGCATGCACCGCGACAGCGACGAGAAGTCGGACGCGCCCGTGGTGTCCCTGAGCCTCGGCGACACCTGCCTCTTCCGCTTCGGGAACGCGGCGACCCGGACCCGGCCGTACACCGACGTCGAGCTGCGCAGCGGCGACCTGTTCGTGTTCGGCGGCGCCTCCCGGCTCGTGTACCACGGGGTGCCACGGGTGTACGCGGGCACGGCGCCGCCGGAGTTGGGGCTGAGCGGCCGGTTGAACATCACGCTCCGGGTCAGCGGTTTCTAGGCCGACGCCGCGGTCGGCGGTCGTACGGATCATGGGAGACTCGCCCTCATGAGCAAGGTTGAGGGGACCACCTCAAGGACGCGGTTGGACCGGGGGCGCGGCGCACTCGGTCCCGCCTTGGAGCTCGTGCACACCGGACGGGCGCCCACCCGGGCCGTGCTCACCGCCGAGCTGGGCGTCACCCGGGCGACGGCAGGCGCGGTGGCCGCCGAGCTGGAGGCGCTCGGGCTGATCAGCGTGGACGCGCGGCCCGGGGCCGCGGCCGGTTCGCAGGGTCGCCCCTCGCACCGGCTCGACGTCGCCGAGGACGGGCCGGTCGTGCTGGCCGCACAGGTGCACGCCGACGGGTTCCGGGCCGCATTGGTCGGGCTCGGCGGGCGGATCGTCGCCACCGCACCCGGCTGCGAGACCATCGACGCGGACCCGGCGAAGGTGCTCGGTTCCGTCGTCGAGGCGGGCGCCGACCTGCTGCGCGACACCGGCCGCCGGTGCGTGGGCGCCGGTCTCGCCGTGCCGTCGGCCGTCGCCGAACCAGAGGGCCTGGCCCTGAACCCGCTGCACCTGGCCTGGCCGGCCGGCGCGGCGGTACAGGAGATCTTCGCCGATCGGGTACGGGCGGCGGGCATCGCCGGACCCGCTTTCGCGGGCAACGACGTCAATCTCGCCGCGCTCGCCGAACACCGGCACGGAGCCGGACGCGGCGCCCGCGACCTGCTGTGCGTGGCCACCGGGCACCGGGGTGTCGGCGGGGCCCTGGTCCTCGACGGGCGCCTGCACACCGGTAGTTCGGGCCTCGCGCTCGAAGTCGGTCACCTCACCGTCAACCCCGAGGGGCGCCCCTGCCACTGCGGCAGCCGGGGCTGCCTGGACGTCGAGGCCGACCCGCTCGCCTTCCTCACGGCGGCGGGCCGCGACCCCGGCCCCGAGGTGTCCCTGCTCCAGCAGGCCAACGACCTGATCCGCGACCACTACACGGACCCGGCGATCCGCACGGCCGCCGAGACCCTGATCGACCGCCTGGGCATGGGCCTGGCAGGCCTCGTGAACATCCTCAACCCGGACCGCGTCATCCTCGGCGGCCTGCACCGCACCCTCCTCGACGCCGACCCGGACCGCCTGCGCGCGGTGGTCGCCGACCGCAGCCTGTGGGGCCGCAGCGGCAGCGTCCCCATCCTCGCGTGCACGCTGGACCACAACAGCCTCGTCGGAGCAGCCGAGCTGGCGTGGCAGCCGGTGCTGGACGATCCCCTGGGGTCGCTGACGTAGTCGCCGGCAGAGCCCGCCGCACGCACGGCCGGCCGGGAATCGACCGGTCCGGCCGTCCGTGGACGTCTCCGTGGCGCGACACCCCGGGAAGCAGCCGCGAACGCCCCGCGTACTCCCGGGGAGGTACGCGCACTCCCGCCGGCCGTACGACGACCCGGACCCCCTTCCGGCGCGAACCTCGAGTCATCAACGCAGTCCCGACCTGGGAGATGACTCGACATGCAGACCCTCGCGAACTGGAACGGCGGCCCCGGCCCGTGGATCCTGTTCTTCCCGCTGATCTGGGCGGCCGTCGTGATCGGCGTCGTCACCGTCCTGCGCCGCACGGCCCTGCGCGGTCGCCCTGGCCCATGGCGTGTCACGGACGGCCGCCACGACGCACAGGACCGCCTCTCCGGCGACGCGCCGCTCGCCGTACTGGGCCGGCGCTTCGCCTCCGGCGAGATCGACGAGGACGAGTACTGGCGGCGGCTCTCCGTCCTGGACGAGCAGTTCGGTGCCGCGGGCGGCCGAGCGGGCAAGGGCGGTGCGGTATGACCACCACCGCCACCACGACCCGTACGGCAGCACATGTCGTCGACGCGGTGAAGGTGTACGGCGGTGGCGGCACCGCCGTACGGGCCCTCGACGGGGTGAGCGTCGGGTTTCCGGCCGGGCGCTTCACCGCGATCATGGGGCCGTCGGGCTCCGGCAAGTCCACCCTGATGCACTGCGCGGCAGGCCTGGACACTCTCACCTCCGGAGCCGCCTTCATCGGCGACACCGAACTGGGCACGCTCGACGACCGACGCCTCACGCTCCTGCGCCGCGACCGGATCGGCTTCGTCTTCCAGGCGTTCAACCTGGTTCCGACGCTGACCGTCGCCGAGAACATCACGCTGTCGATCGCTCTGGCGGGCGGAGCGGGTGATCCGGAGTGGATCGACTCGCTCGTCGACGTGGTCGGCCTGCGCGACCGGCTCCACCACCGTCCCTCCGAACTCTCCGGCGGCCAGCAGCAACGCGTCGCCGTGGCACGGGCGTTCGCCGGCCGGCCCGACGTCGTCTTCGCCGACGAACCGACGGGCAACCTCGACTCGCGCTCCGGCGAGGAGGTCCTCGGCCTGCTCGGCCGCGCGGTGCGGCACATGGACCGCACGGTAGTCATGGTCACCCACGACCCGGTCGCCGCCGCCCACGCGGACCAGGTCCTCTTCCTGGCCGACGGCCGTCTCGTCGACCGGATGGAGTCCCCGACCGCCGACAAGGTCCTGGACCGCCTGAAAGCCTTCGAGGTGCCGTCATGACCACCACCCCCGCGCGCACCCTCCCGCCCACCGTCCGCATCAGCCTCTCCTCGCTGCGCGCCCACAAGCGCCGCTTCGCCGGTACGTTCCTGGCGGTCTTCCTCGGCGTCGCCTTCCTGGCCGGGACCCTGGTCATGGGCGACACCCTGCGCGCCGGCTTCGACACCATGTTCGGCGAGGCGACCAGCGGCACCGACGCAGTCGTCCGCAGCGCCGACGCCATCACCACCCCCGGCGAGAGCGAAGGCGTACGACAGCCGGTGTCCACCGAGCTGGTCAGGACCGTCCAGCAGGTCCCGGGAGTGGCAGCCGCCGCCCCCGACATCCAGGGTGCCGGCCAGCTCGTCGCCGCCGACGGCGACCCCATCGGCGGCCAGGGCCCGCCCACTCTCGCCGGCAACTGGATCACCGACCCGAAGTTGAATCCGTACCAACTCGCCGAAGGACGCGCCCCGTTGAGGTCCGGCGAGGTCGTCGTCAACCGGGGGACGGCCAAGAAGGGCGGCCTGACGATCGGCGACACGACCGTCCTGCGTACGCCCGACCCGGTCAGGGTGACGATCGTCGGTCTCGCGACCTTCGCGGGCGAGGACGGCATGGCACAGGTGACGTTCACCGGGATGACCCAGGCCGACGCCGAGAAATATCTGACCGCGAAACCCGGCGAGGCGACGAGCATCCAGGTGCGGGCCGGTCCCAGGGTCGGACAGAAGGAGCTGGTGGACCGGCTGACATCCGTACTCCCCAGGGGAGTTGAGGCCATCACCGGTCAGGAGTCGGCCGAGGAGGACACGGAGATGATCTCCAGCCGGTTCCTCACCGTCTTCACCCTCTTCCTCCTGGTCTTCTCGGGTGTGGCGATGCTGGTCGCGACGTTCTCCATCCACAACACCTTCGCGATCGTCGTCGCTCAACGCACCCGCGAGAACGCCCTGTTGAGGGCGCTGGGAGCCTCGCGCCGTCAGGTCACCGCGGCCACGCTCGTCGAGGCGACGGCGGTCGCCGTGACGGCGTCGACGGCGGGCCTCGCAGGCGGTATCGGCATCGCCGCGGGCCTCCAGGCACTGTTCCCGGTCATCGGATTCCCGTTCCCCGAGGGCGACCTGGTGATCAGCTCGCTGTCCATGCTGCTGCCGCTCGCGGTCGGCATCGTGGTCTGCCTGGGCTCGGCCCTGCTGCCCGCGGTACGGGCCGGCCGTACCGCACCCCTGGCCGCGCTGCGCGAGACAGCCGTCGACCGGTCGGGCGCCTCTTCCGTCCGGGCGGTCACCGGTGCGGGTCTCGGCGCCCTGGCGATCGCCATGACGCTGATCGGCGTCCTGGTCTCACCGTCCCTGTGGCTGGCGGGACTCGGCGCCGTACTGGCACTCACGGCCTTCGTGGTCCTGGGCCCGGTCGCCTCGACGGCGGTGGTACAGGTCCTCGGCGGTCCCCTCGGCCGGCTGCGCGGAGTCCCCGGCGGCCTCGCCCGGCGCAACGCCCTGCGCAGCCCGAAGCGGACAGCCGCCACGGCGAGCGCACTGATGATCGGCGTGGCCGTCGTCTCCCTGTTCACGGTGTTCGGTGCCTCACTGAAGGCCACCATGGACCAGACAGTCTCGCGCTCCTTCGCGGGCGATGTGGCTGTGAGCACCCCGTCGTTCGGGGCGGGCGGCAGCGGACTCAGCCCCGGCCTCGCACCCGCGATCGCCCAGCGCCCCGAGGTGGCGGACGCGGTCGGTCTCGGCCGAGGAGTCGCCGAAGTCGACGGCCGAGGCAGGGCGTTGACCGTCACCGACCCCGTCACCCTCAGCAGGGTCTTCGACCTCGGCGACATCCGCGGCTCGCTCGACGACCTCGGCACCGACGGCATCGCCGTCACCGAGGCGGAAGCCGACCGGCAGGGCCTGAAGACCGGTGACACCACCCGACTCACCTTCACCGACGGCCGGACGGAGAACTTCACGGTCCGCGCGGTCTTCGGCCGGTCGGAACTCGCCGGTGAGTACGTCATCACCCGCGCCGCCTGGGCCCCGCACCGCACCCAGGACTCCGACTCGTTGATCGCCGTCTCCTTCAAGAACGGCGTCGACGCGGACGCGGGCAAGGCCGCCGTGGAACAGGTCGCCGCGCGCTACGGGGACCCCGAGGTGCAGACCCGCGACGAGTACGCCGAGTCGTCGGCCGGAGGCATCGACATGATGCTCACCCTCGTCTACGCGCTGCTCGCCCTCGCGGTGCTCATCGCGCTCCTCGGCATCGCCAACACGCTCACTCTCGCCGTCCACGAACGCACCCGTGAACTCGGCCTGTTGAGGGCCGTCGGCCAGACCCGCGCCCAACTGCGCGCCATGGTCCGCTGGGAGTCGGTCCTCGTCGCCGCCTTCGGAACACTGGGCGGGCTCGTCCTCGGCGGCTTCCTCGGCTGGGTGCTGGTGAGGGCCGCGGACGGTGCCGACGACAGCGCCTTCGCCTTCGCGCTGCCGCCCGCGCAGCTTGTGATCGTGGCCCTGGTGGGCATCGCGGCCGGAGGACTCGCGGGTCTGCGCCCGGCCCGGCGGGCGGCACGGCTTGACGTACTGCGTGCCATCGCCACCGACTGACGTACGGACAGAGACGGGGGAGGGACACCGCTGGTCACCGCCCGGTCAGCCGGCAACGGCCGACCGGGCGGGAGCGTGTTCCGGCCTGCGCCGGAGTACCCCCGGCTTGCGCCCCTTGTCGTACGACTGTTCGTCGCACCCGGGAGCGTCACGAAGCTGTTCCTCGAACGTCTGAATTGCCGGCGCCGTGGTCGCGGGCCTGGTCTGCGGGTTCGCCACCACCGGTGCGAGCGTCGGCAGGGTGAACCACACGACCTTCCCGGACTCGCCGTCCGGCCGCACTCCCCAGCTCTCGCTGACCGCGGCGACCATCGCGAGGCCGCGTCCGCAGGTGGCCGTGGGGTCCGCGTCCCGCAGCTCGGGGATGCGCGGATCGTGGTCGCGCACCGAGACCGTGAGCCGGTCGAGCAGGACCTCGATGTCCACCGTGCACATCTTGTCGGGCTGGGCGTGCCGGTGGACGTTGGTGAGCAGTTCGGTCACACCGAGCGAGGCCCGGTCTATCAAGGGATCCAGATGCCAGTAGCGCAACTGTGCAGAGACGATTCTGCGGACCTGGCCGATCCGCGACGGCAGGGCTTGGAGCTCCACCGTGCAGTGCCTGCTTGGGTGACTGATCACGGCTTGCGACTCCCCGAATTGAGGTCCGGAAGAAGACACGAGATCCGATCCAGCAGAGTGCCTGCGTGCTTGGGCCGCCTGCTGTCGATGGCCGGCGGGCTGGTTCGCAGCGTTATCGCCGGTAAACCCAGAGTGATGTGTGACAAGCGTGGCTCAGGAGGTGGAAACCCGCAACTCGCGGCACGGTTCTCCCGGCACGCCCGGTGTCCGCGCGAGGTACGGCCCCACCGTCCCCGCCCTGCTCAGTGCCCGCGCCCCGCCGCCCTGCGTACGGCCTCGATGAACCGGCGCGCCGCAGGTGGGCCGGGCCGGCCCGGCGCGGGGTCGTGTTCCCCCAGAGTCAGCAGGTAACGCTTGCCGTTGAGGTCCGCCAGTGCCCGGTCGTCGGCCGCGAACCAGGGTTTCGAGGCGCGCACCGCCTGCACGGGAGCGCTGTCGATCTCGCTCCCGTAACTGGTGAGCAACTCCAGCCTGCCGCCGCTGATCCGGACCTGCCCGGCCCGGGTGAGGGAGCGCAGCCTCTTCCCGATCCGCACGCCCGTGGCCGTGAACTCCGGCTCCACCATGATGCTCCGCCCCCTTGTCGGCTTCCGCCGAGATGCGTGGTGATCCCGCGTGGAACGTGATCCAGTGTGCGCCCCCGTGCCGAGCAGTCTGCCCGCCCCCGGCGTCCAGCACCAGTGCGTACGGCGCTCTCCGGCAACGGGCGGAAGCACTCACCGGGATGCGCCCCTGGTCCGTCCGGCCCCCGTCCGGGCCGTCCCCGCCCTCCCACCCCAGGCCTCCCTTTGGGGCGCCCAAAGGGATGTTTATGCAGGTGAGGAGCGTGTGGAAGGTGTCTATGATCGGTGTGTCCGGCTGCCCAAGGTGCCGTCGGCGAGTGCGGCACAAGGAGTCTGACGTGAGCATCCCCGACCCCACCGGGAACGCCGAAACACTGGACACGCTCGACGTGGACCGAAGCGACGCCGACTACCGCACCTGGCTCAAAGAGGCCGTCCGCAGGGTCCAGGCCGACGCCAATCGCTCGGCCGACACGCACCTGCTGCGCTTCCCGCTGCCCGAGACATGGGGTATCGACCTGTATCTGAAGGACGAGTCGACCCACCCCACCGGAAGCCTCAAGCACCGCCTCGCCCGCTCGCTCTTCCTCTACGGACTGTGCAATGGCTGGATCCGCCCCGGCCGCCCGGTGATCGAGGCGTCCAGCGGCTCCACCGCCGTCTCCGAGGCGTACTTCGCGAAGATGATCGGTGTGCCCTTCATCGCGGTGATGCCCCGCACGACCAGCGCGGAGAAGTGCCGCCTCATCGAGTTCCACGGCGGCCGGTGCCACTTCGTGGACGACTCCCGGAAAATGTACGAGGCATCGGCAGCCCTCGCGGCGGAGACGGGGGGCCACTATATGGACCAGTTCACCTACGCGGAACGGGCAACGGACTGGCGCGGAAACAACAACATCGCCGAATCCATTTTCCGGCAGCTGGAGCTGGAACGTTTCCCGGAGCCCGCGTGGATCGTCGCCACGGCCGGCACCGGCGGTACCTCGGCGACGCTGGCCCGCTACGTCCACTACACGCAGCGCGACACCCGTATCTGTGTCGCCGACCCGGAGAACTCCTGCTTCTTCGAGGGCTGGACCACCGGTGATCCGGACGTCACCTGCGACTGCGGTTCCCGCATCGAGGGCATCGGCCGTCCCCGCATGGAGCCCAGCTTCGTCCCCGGTGCGATCGACCGCATGATGAAGGTCCCGGACGCTGCCAGCATCGCCGCGGTGAGAGCCCTGGACCGGGCCATCGGCCGCAAGGCGGGCGCGTCCACGGGCACGGGCCTGTGGAGCGCCCTCAAGATCGTGGCGGAGATGGTCGCAAAGGACCAGCGGGGCAGCGTGGTGACCCTCCTGTGCGACCACGGCGACCGCTACCTGGACAAGTACTACTCGGACACCTGGCTGAAGGAACAGAACCTGAACATCGCGCCGTACGGGGCAAGAATCGAGGGCTTCTTGAAAACAGGCGTGTGGCCCAACTGACCCAAGGGGTGCGGGGAACCGCGCGACACGCCACAACGAACCCGCACCCGCAAACGCACCGACCAGGACATCCCCTTAGGCGTCCCCCTCAACTACCAACCTCACCGGCGACAACCAGCCGCCGCAAATGCTCCGAGACCTCAGCCCGAGCCTCAGGCACCAACCCCGAGTCCGTCACCAACGTGTCCACCTGCTCCAACGCCGCGAACGAACTGAGCCCCACCGTCCCCCACTTGGTGTGGTCGGCAACCACCACGACCCGCCGAGCGGACTGCACGAGCCGCCGATTCGTCTCCGCCTCCGCGAGGTTCGGCGTGGACAGCCCCGCCTCGACCGATATCCCGTGCACGCCGAGGAACAGCACGTCGAAGTGGAGCGACGCGATCGCCTGGTCGGCCACCGGCCCCACCAGCGAGTCGGACGGCGTCCGCACCCCACCGGTCAGCACCACTGTCGCAGCTCCCTGCCGCTGCCCCGACACGCGCTGCGCGGCATGGAAGACGTCGGCCACGCGCACCGAGTTGGTCACCACGGTCAGATCCGGCACGTCCAGCAGTTGATGCGCCAGCGCGTAGGTCGTCGTACCGCCCGACAGGGCGATCGCCGAGCCCGGCGCGACCAGCTCCGCCGCGGCCCGGGCGATGTCCTCCTTGGCCGTCAGTTCCAGGCCGGACTTGGCCTCGAACCCCGGCTCGTGGGTGCTCGCCTCGACCACCGGCACCGCGCCGCCGTGCACCTTCTCCAGGACGCCCTGGCGGGCCAGCGCGTCGAGGTCACGGCGGACCGTCATGTCGGACACGCCGAGCTTGCGGGTCAGTTCGTTGACACGTACGCCCCCGCGGCGCCGTACCTCGTCCAGGATCAGGGCGCGCCGCTGCTCCGCGAGGAGGTTCTGGTTGTCGTTCACGACCGCTCCACGTCCTTCCGGGGTTCCTCCGGGCCTGCCGGTCCACTCGCCCCCACCAACTCCGACACGTCCCGCACACCCGCTGCGAACCTGCTGCGAACCCGCTCTGACAAGGACATTCCTCCTGCTACCGGCCCGGCGGACGTCCCATACTCGCATGGGCCGGTACTCGTCGCGCCACTGCCCGTCACGACGCGGACATGTCACTCTGGCAACACCGGCTCCTCGCCTGTCACACGGATCGGGGAGATTCCGTGTCGAGAGGTGTACGGAGCCCGCCGGGCGGAGATCCTCCAGTCCCGCGCGGCATCGTTCCGGACAGGGGCCGGGCCGTCCGCGCGGCACGGGGGAAGTACGAGCAACGGGGGAAGTGCGAAACAGTGGAGCACGCACAGGAACGGGCCTCGACGACCGAGGCGAACGGCGCGTCCGAGCCGCCCGCAGGCGCCGAGCGGACCGGGGCGGCGAAGAACACCGGCATCGCCCTGGAACTACTGGTTCACGGCGTGGGCGGTGCCACGCCCGAGAAGATGCTCAACGATCCGCGGACCGTCCGCGTCACCGGTGACAACACGGCCGCCGTGTTCCGGCGCGCGGACGACGCCGAGGCGGAAGCCGGGCCCGCCGACCCGCACGGCGCACCGGTCCGCGAGGCGTACGTCTGGTGCAACCTCACCTCCGGCAACGGCACGCGCGCCCTGTGGCTCCTGCTGCTGCCGTTCATGGTGGTCAACCTCGCCCACTGGATGCGCCCCACCGCGCGCAACCGGCAGGGCACGGTCCGTTTCTACGGTCTGCTGGTGCGTGTGGCCGGCCTGAGCCTCACCGTTCTCCTGGTCGCCGCCGCCTGTGAGGTCGCCCTCGACCTCACGGCCTGGCAGTGCGCGGGCACGCGCGCGTGCGCCGAGGCGCACTCCTGGCTCGGATTCCTGTCCCCGACCGAGTCGGGCGGCGGCTGGTGGAGCGCGCCGGGCCGCCGCCTGGCCCTGGCCGCCGTGGTGCCCGCCGCGCTCACCGGCCTGCTGTGGTTCCTGTCCCGCCGCACCTGGAGCGCGTACGAGTCCCAGCGGCCGATGGTCCACGCCCCCGAGCCCGCCGACGAGAACATCCGTACGGCTCTGGGGCGGCCAGGGTTCTGGTACGGACGGCGGCTGGTCGCCCGGCTGCGCGCCGCGCACACCGCGGCCGGCCTGCTGACGGTCGCCGCCGCCCTGGGCTCCGCCGCCGCCCGCCACGACCGCGCGCCCGGCGGCCCCGCGACCCTGGCGGTCCTGGCCGGGCTTCTGTACGTCGCGCTGATCGCCGGGGCCGTCGCCGTGGTGTGGGTGGTGTGCCGCAGGGGGCGCAGCGAGAGGCGCCTGGACCGGGAACTCGACGCCCGGCTCGTCCGCCTCCTCCCGGGCGGCGCGCTCGCCCTGCTGCTCCTGACGGCCGTGTACGCCGGCTGGTCGCGCCCCGGGTGGAAGTCCGCGGGGCGGCTGCCGGGCGACACGACCTTCGGCGCCCTCACGCTGCTCCAGGGCATCGTCGTCGTCCTCCTGGCCGGTGTCGCCCACCTGCTGTACCGCGCCCACCCCGACCCGCGCGCCGCCATGCGAGGCCTCGGCGGACCCGCCGTGGCGACGCTCGCCTGCGCGCTGGGCGGTGTGATGTCCGGCGGTGTGTCCCAGCGCGTCGCCGACTGGCTGGACGGCACCGGCGGCACCATCGAAGGCCCGCCCGTCCTGCTGACCTGGCAGGCATCCGTCATCCCGGCCGTCCTCCTGGTCGTGCTGGGGCTCGTGGGCTGGCTGGCCCGGCGCACCCTGCAACTGCGCCGCGCCGAGCTGGACGCCGTGGAGCAGGACTACGACGACGGTTCCCGGGAGCCCCTGGACCCCACGCGTACCCGCCGGATCGCGAGCATGCGCGCGATGGCCGCCCTGACCGACCGCGCGCCCCGCATCGTCGGCATCACCTCCGCGGTGACGCTGCTCCTGGGCACCGCCGCGCTGATCGGAGCCCAGGCCACGGACGACACGCCGGGAGACGCCTCGCACGGCGCGTACGGGGTCGTCCAGGGCGCCGCAGAGACCGCCCAGGCCCTCGGGTCCTGGCTGATCGGATTCGGCTTCCTGCTGTTCGTCACCTGGGGGCGGCGCGCCTACAAGGACCCGGCGGCGCGGCGCACCATCGGCATCCTCTGGGACGTCGGCACCTTCTGGCCGCGTGCCTCCCACCCCTTCGCACCGCCCTGCTACGCCGAGCGTGCCGTGCCCGACCTGACCTGGCGGATGGCCACCTGGACCGAGGCCACGGGCGGACGTCTGGTCATCTCCGGGCACTCCCAGGGCAGCGTCCTCGCGGCGGCCGCCGCCTGGCAGCTGAAGCCCTCCGTGCGCAAGCGCGTCGCGCTGCTGACCTACGGCTCACCGCTGGAGAGGCTGTACGGGCGCTGGTTCCCGGCCCATTTCGGGCCCGCCGCGCTCACCTCGCTGCATCACGACGTGGCCTGCTGGCGCAACCTGTACCGGCTCACCGACCCCATCGGCGGCCCCGTGCACCTGCCCGGCGACTGCGGCCCCGAGGTGGACCGCGCACCGCTCAAGGACCCGCTCGCCTACGGCCGCAACAAGGATCATCCGCTGCCCTCGCCGATCCTCGGCCACTCCGACTACCAGGCCGACCCCGCCTTCGCCGAGGAGCGCGAAGAGTTGCTGGGGCGGCTGCTGCCCCGCGAGACGCTGCCCGGGCCGCGGCCGGAGGGCGGGGCTCAGGGCAGTTCCGGGAGGTCCTCCGGGTAGAGCAGGGTCAGGTCGTCGGTGCTGGGCTCGGCGTGTTGGGCGACCCGGCCCGCGTGCCGTTCGACCATCGCCTCGAACGTCTGCCGTGCCGTGCGGCCGTTGCCGAAGGTCGCTCCCTTGGGGATCGCCTCGAAGTACTTCAGCAGCGCCTCGGAGGAGCCCGGGCCGAGCCGGTACTCGTGTTCCTCCGCCTGCTGCTCCACGATCCGCAGCAGCTCCTCGGGGCCGTAGTCACCGAAGGTGATGGTCCGCGAGAAACGGGACGCGACTCCGGGGTTGACGGACAGGAAGCGCTCCATCTCGGCCGTATAGCCGGCGACGATCACCACCACGGCCTCCCGGTGGTCCTCCATCAGCTTCACCAGCGTGTCGATGGCCTCCTTGCCGAAGTCGCGGCCGGAGTCCTCCGGGGACAGCGCGTACGCCTCGTCGATGAACAGCACACCGCCGCGCGCCCGGTCGAAGGCCTCCTGGGTGCGGATGGCCGTCGAACCGATGTGCTCACCGACCAGGTCCACCCGGGACACCTCGACGAGATGCCCCTTCTCCAGGACACCGAGCGCGGCCAGGATCTCGCCGTAGAGCCGGGCGACCGTCGTCTTGCCGGTGCCGGGGGAGCCCGTGAAGACCAGATGGCGACGGGCGGAGGCCGCCTTGAGGCCGGCCAGCTGTCGGCGGCGGCCCACCTCGATCATGTCGGTGAGGGCCCGCACCTCGCGCTTGACGCTCTCCAGGCCGACCAGCGCGTCGAGCTCACCGAGGACGTCCTTCGGGGACCGCGCGGCCTTCTCCGGCTCCGTTGCGGCCACCGACGGGTCCTGCTCGGTGGTGCGCTGGCCCGGGATGGCGCCCAGCAGCCCCGGTGCCTGCACAACCGTCTGTACGACCGTCTCCGGCACCGGGGGCGTCCGCAGCGCCGCGCTCTCGTCGCTGGTGCAGTCCTCGACGAGAGGTCCGCCCCCGCCGGCCGTGCCGGACCCGCCGTCGGCGAACTCGTAACCACCGCGCGCGCACCGCTCCGTACGGCACTTCGTCAGCGTCGAACGGCAGCCGTCTATCACATGGAAGCCGTAGCCCTCGCTGCCCGTGACCCGGCAGTGCAGGAAGCTGCCCCGGCCGCCCGCCGACACATAGAAGCCCGCCTCGGCGGGGGAGTCGACCGTGCAGCGCTCGATGGTGGGGTCGGCGCCCTTGGTGACGATCACGCCCGTCTGGGTGCCGACCACCGTGCAGCCGTTGAGCGTGCCGCCGCTGCCGTGGTCGCGGAACCAGGCACCCGTCGCCGCGTCCCGGATCCGGCAGTCGTCGAGCTGAGCCGTCGCGCCGTCACTGACCGACACGGCTGTGTTGCGCACCTGCGAGAGGTCGCTGTCGATGACGTCGGCGCGCGAGCCCCGGTCGAGCACGAACAGCGCGTCCGGCACGTCGTGCACCCGGCAGGACTCGAGGACCGCCGTGGCGCCGTCGCTGATCCACACCGCCGGGTAGTCGCCGGTGCTGTCGAAGATCTCGCACTGGTTGGCGTCCACCCGCGTGCCCGGATCCCACACCGACAGCCCGTTGCGCCCGAACTGACGCACCGTCGTGCGGGTCAGCGTGAGGACCGAGCGGGACCGCAGGTCGACCGCGTTCTCCGGGATGTCGTGGATACGGCAGTCGGCGAGCGTCAGGACGGCGTCGGTGTCGAGCGTCACGCCGTCCGCGGACGTGCGGTGCACACCGCAGTCGGTGAGGTGGGCGGTGGCGCGGCCGGTGATCTGGACGCCGCTGCCCTTGACCTCGTAGACCTCACAACCGACCGCCTCCAGCGCCGAGTTCTCGCCCGAGACCGACAGACCGACGCCCGAGGCGTGGTGCACCCGGCAGCGCTCCAGACGTGGATGGCCGCCGTCGCGCACGGTCACGCCCGCCTGGCCGGCCGCGACGACCTCGCACTCCTCGAACACCCCGCCCGCGTCGTCCACCACGGCGATGCCGGCGCCCGCCGGGTTGTCGATCGTGCAGCGCCGCACCGTCGGGCGGGCGCCGCCGCGCACCTCGATGCCCGCGGCGGACCGCGTGACGATCCGCAGGTCCAGCAGCTCCGGTGTGCCCTCCTCGACGAGCACCGCCGCCGCGGTCGAGTCCTGGCCCTCCACATGCAGGTCCTGGACCACCGCCGAGGCGCGCACCGTGAGCGGAACGCCGTCAACGGGCGCGATGCGCACCGAGCCGGGGGAGCCCTCGGGGCCGCGCAGCGTCACCGCCCGCTCGACGACGAGGTTCTCCCGGTAGGTGCCGGGCGCGACGGTGAGGACGTCACCGTCCGCCGCGGCCTCCAGGGCGGCTGCGAGCGACGCGTACTCACCCGTGCGGCGCCGCCACCTCGATGTACCGGTGTGCGTCACCTGGACCGTGCCCTGTGCCATGGCGCTGCTGTGCCCCCACCTCGTGGAACGCGGGATGTCGCGGAAGGTGCCGCACGATGTCGGCCGGTCCACCGTAGCGTGCGCGGGCACGGTGGGTTGACCAGAGCCGGAAGGCGGTCAACTGCCGGTCCCGGTCCGGCCCCAGTCGGGTCCGGCCCGGTCCCAGGCCTGGTCCCAACGGGCGTACCGACGACGGACCATGCGCCAGAGGAGCAGTCGCCGACAGCCCTCGACGAACCCGGCCGACAGGAGGGTCGCACCGAACCCGGCGAGGACCGCGTGCGTCGTGGCCGTGGCAGCGTCCAGGGGGCGGGGGGCTATTCGCCCCTGTTCGTCCGTCCACAGTGTGAAGTGGTCGCCGGGACGCGGGGACTTGAGGTTCGCGATGACCTTGCCGTGTTGTTCCGTGCCGTCCGGCCCCGTCCAGTCGGCCTCCACGCGGCTGCTCGCCTCCCGCGGGGAGGCCGACTCGGGTTCGGGATCCAACGGGGAGCGGGCGAGCTTCTTGACCACGGTGGCCGTCACGAGATGGCGGGCCTCGCGCTGGTCCCGTACGGCCTGCTGCAGCGCGTCCTGGGCGGCACCGCCGACGAGGACGCCGATCAGGGGCGCCGCCAGCAGGATCAGCAACAGGGCCGCGAGCGCCATCCAGGCTTCCGCGAGGTCGGTCGCGCGGCGCAGCGGATTGCGCCGCCAGCGCCAGAGTCCGCCGATCGCCCGCACAGCCGCACCCCCTTCCCGCTCCGTGATAACCCCGGTCGGAGCAGTTCACGCACGATGCCGGTCAAAGAGAGAGCGAAATCACCCCTCACCGGTTCTCACCGGCCGTCTCATGAACTTCTCACAAACACAACGGCCAAGCCCTGGGCCGGTGTTCCCGCCCCCGGGACCAATCGGAAGATCACGTCCGAAGGCGAGGACCGGAGATCACGCTCACCTATTCGAGGATCTCGAACGGATCGCCGACGCTGATCGTGCCGGGAGTTTCGGGCACCAGGTTCTGGCCGAAGATCAACTGGTTGCCGAAGCGGCGATGGCGCCCGAGTGTGCGCAGCGGTTCCCGCCCGCGCTCGGAGGTGTCCTGGTCGGTGGTGGTCACCACGCACCGCCCGCACATCTTGGCGACCCGGAAGGAGACCTCGCCGATGGCGATCCTGGACCAGCCGTCCTCGGCCCAGGCGGCCGTCCCCGACACCACCACGTTGGGCCGGAAGCGGTTCATGGGCAGCGGCCCCTCCTGCGGATGATCCCCTTGCGCGATCAGGGAGTTGAGGGCGTCGAGCGACGCGAGAGTGGTGAGCAGCAGCGGATAGCCGTCGGCGAAGCTCACCGTCTCGCCGGGCAGCGCGAACTCGGGGTCGATCGCGCGGCGCGTGCCGGGGTCGTCCATGTGCAGAAGACGTACGTCCTCGCCCAGATACCCGCCGCACCAGTCATGCGCGTCGTCGCCCGCGAGGACCGCCTGCACCTTGGTACCGAAGATGTCCACCGTCGTCGTGTCCGTGACCTCCGGAAGGGGCACGGTCAGGGGCGCGCGACCGGGCGCGGACAGACGAATTCCGCCGCCGGGCAGCAGCTCGGCGGCGGCCTGCGCCAGACGCGGCCGCTGGCGTTGAGTGACGACCTTTCCCCCGGCGTCAATCAGGACCCAGCGTCGGTCTCCGGCCAGCCCCCAGGGCTCCACCACGGCTTGCCGGGGCGCCTGGCCCCGGAACGCCTTGACCGGATGAATGTGAATCGAGTGCAGCTCCGCATTCCCCATACCGCCATCGTGCCAGCAGGCACGGACACTCCGGGGGCGAGAATCAGTACCCGCGGTACTGCTGGTTGTTGTACGGGTCCTGGTAGGGCGTCGGGGCGGGGCGGGGAGCCGCGGGGCGCATCGCCTCGTAACCGGTGGCCGCTGCCGGACGCTGCTGCTGCATCGGCTGGCCGCCGCCGGGGTAACCGCGCTGCGGTGCCTGCTGCGGGATGTACGCCGCCGGTGCCTGCTGCAGCGGCGAGGGCTGCTGCGCCTGCTGGTAGCCGTAGGAGGGCGCCTGCTGGGACGGGCCGGCCGGCAGCGCGGGAAGCGCGGACGGCAGCGCGGGCAGGTTGTTGCCCGTGTCGTACGCGGCGGGGACCCGGATCGGGGCGATCTGCGGGGCCCCCCGCTCGGCGACGAGCGAGTCGTAGATCGGAGTGTCCGGGAAGGCGGAGTAGTAGCCGCCGCCGTAGGTGGAGCGGGGGGAGGTCATGGCACATAAGTTAAACCCACATGAGCTGGTTGGGGAGACCGATAAGAGGGTTGATTTCCGTGTCGGCTGCGACGTGGGACCCCCAATGCGAGCGAACTCGCCAAAAAAGGGCACCGGGTCACACTGAGATCAGGTAAAGGCCAGGTTCCGGGTGGGTTACCGACGGGTCGCCCCGCGTTCTTCCCGAGTTCGGCAGGGCAGTTCAACGGGAGTTCACAGGCCCGGGAGAATAGGTTGGTCGCGAGTCCGGCAGAGATGGGGGCGGTCATGTCCATGACTAAGGGATCGAACACTCAGGTGCCCACGACGGCACTGCGGGTCGAGTTGGGCTGGCGTTCCGGGCCGGGGGTGCCCGACGCCGACGCCTCCGCGCTGCTGTTGGTGGCCGGAAAGGTCCGCTCCGACAGCGACTTCGTCTTCTACAACCAGCCCGTGCACTCCTCCGGAGCGGTTCGGCACGAGGGCAAGCGGGACAGCGGCGGGCGGGTGACGGACACCCTTCTCGTCGACCTCGCGCGCGTGGAGCCGGCCGTCGAGACCGTGGTCCTCGCCGCCTCCGCCGACGGAGGAACGTTCGGGCAGGTTCCCGGCCTGTACATCGAGGTCCGTGACGCGGCGCAGGGCACAGTGGTGGCCCGCTTCGACAACGCGGGCGCCGACGTCGAAACCGCGTTCGTGCTCGGCGAGTTCTACCGTCGGCAGGGCGCCTGGAAGTTCCGCGCGGTGGGCCAGGGCTACAGCAGCGGACTGGCAGGCCTGGCCACGGACTTCGGCATCACCGTGGACGAGCCCGGGCACACGCCCGCCCCGCAGGCCGCCGCGCCCGCGCCGCCGCCCGTCGCACCCCCGGTGACCATGCCCCCGCCGCCCGCCCGGCCCGTGACCCCGCCCGCTCCGCCCACGGCGCCGGTACGCCTGACCAAGGTGACGCTCACCAAGGAGGCCCCGTCCGTCTCGCTGACCAAGCAGGGCGGCACCTCGGGCGCGTTGCGCGTCAACCTCAACTGGCAGGTCCACAAGCAGTTCTCCGGGTGGGGCAGCAAGCTCGGCCGCGCGGTCGCCCAGCACTCCGACCTCGACCTCGACCTGTGCGCCCTCTTCGAACTCTCCGACGGCAGCAAGGGCGTCGTACAGGCCCTCGGCAACGCCTTCGGCGCGCTGCACCAGCCGCCGTACATCCACCTCGACGGCGACGACCGCACCGGGGCCGTGTCGAGCGGCGAGAACCTCACCGTCAACCTGGACCACAAGCAGGCCTTCCGGCGCATCCTCATCTTCGTGACCATCTACGCGGGGGCGCGTTCCTTCGCCGACCTGCACGCCACGGTCACGCTGACGCCGGCGAACGGCGCGCCGGTCGACTTCTCGCTCGACGAGTGCACGGTGCCCTCCACCGTGTGCGCGCTCGCTCTGATCACCAACAACGGCGGCGATCTGATGGTCCAGCGCGAGGCCCGCTATCTGGTGCCCGACCGAGGGGTGAGCCCGCAGCGGACCGTCGACCGCGTCTACGGCTGGGGCATGAACTGGACCCCCGGCCGCAAGTGACCCATGCGGCTCAACCCTCGTCGGCCGCGGTTTCCGGACGCGCGTACGTACGCCCCTTCCAGGCGGCGCCGCGCCCGCGGTAGTGCTGCACCGCCGAGTCGACCGTCATGAGGAGGTACAGGAACGCGGTGAACGGCAACAGGGGAGCGAGCCACAGCGGCTGCCCGTAGTAGCGCAGCATCGGGGTGTACGTCCCTGCCATCACGAGCCACGCGAGGCCGCCGCACAGAACCGCCGACGTCGTCCCCGTGGCGAGCCCGGCCAGCAGGGCGAACGGGGGCACCAGGTACACCAGCGCCAGGCCGAGCACCGTGCCGAGCAGCAGCGTCGGACTGTGTCGCAGTTGCGCGTACGCGCTGCGCGAGACCATCCGCCACAGGTCGTGCAGACGCGGGTAGGGCCGCACGCTGTCCACGCGCTCGGCGAGCCCCAGCCAGATGTGGCCCCCGCCGCCCTTGACGGCCCGCGCGAGTGCCACGTCGTCGATGACGGCCTGGCGGATCGCGTCCGGGATCCGGGCCCGCTCGGCCGCCTCCGTGCGCAGCAGCACGCACCCGCCCGCGGCGGCCGCCGTCCGCGACCCCTTCCTGCCGATCCGGCGGAAGGGATAGAGCTGCGCGAAGAAGTACACGAAGGCCGGCACGACGAGCCGCTCCCAGACGCTCTCCACCCGCAGCCTGGCCATCAGCGACACCGCGTCGAAACCGCCGCCCCGCGCTGCCGCCACCAACTCGCGCAGACTGTCCGGCGCGTGGGCGATGTCCGCGTCCGTCAGCAACAGGAACTCGGGTCCACGCGCGCGTGCCAGGCCGATGCCATGGCGTACGGCCCACAGCTTGCCCGTCCAGCCCGCGGGCGGCTCACCGGGCGAGTCCACGGTCAGCGGCAGCCCGCCATGGCGCCTCGACAGCTCCCGGGCCAGTTCCCCGGTGCCGTCCGAACTGCCGTCGTCGACCAGGAAGACCTCGGCCCGCCCCGGATAGTCCTGAGCGAGCAGGGACGGCAGGCTCGCGGGCAGCACGGCGGCCTCGTCGCGCGCCGGCACGACGACACAGACGGACGGCCAGGACTCCGGCTCCCGGTCGTAGGACGGCAGTCTGACGTCCGTACGCCAGAAGAAGCCCTGGCACAGCAGCAGCCACAGCCAGGAGGCGAGTGATCCGACGGCGATCCACACAACGGCGCTCACCCGCCGCAGTCTGCCCCACCCCGGAGGTCCGTAAGGGCACGCCGTTTATAGTGACCGGGTGAAGATCGCGCTCATGGACTCCGGAATCGGACTTCTGCCGGCAGCCGCGGCGGTACGGCGGCTGCGACCCGACGCGGATCTCGTGCTCTCCCTGGACCCCGAGGGCATGCCCTGGGGCCCGCGCACCACTCAGGACCTCACCGAGCGCGCCCTGGCCGTCGCCGAGGCCGCCGCCGCGCAGCGGCCCGACGCCCTGATCGTCGGTTGCAACACCGCGACCGTGCACGCTTTGACGGCCCTGCGCGCCCGTCTCGAACCGGAACTGCCGGTCATCGGCACGGTTCCCGCTATCAAGCCCGCCGCCGCGGGAGGCGGGCCCTTCGCGATCTGGGCCACCCCCGCCACCACCGGCAGCCCCTACCAGCGCGGCCTCATCCAGGACTTCGCCGAGGGCGTCGCGGTCACCGAGGTGCCCTGCTGGGGCCTGGCCGAGGCCGTCGAACACGCGGACGAGGCGGCGATCGACGCCGCCATCGCCGCCGCGGCCGCCCTCACCCCCGACGAGGTGACGACCGTCGTCCTGGGCTGCACCCATTACGAGCTCGTCGCCGAGCGGATCCGCGCGGCAGTCCAGCAGCCGGCCCGCCCGCCGCTCGTCCTGCACGGCTCGGCCGGCGCGGTGGCCGCCCAGACGCTCCGCAGGCTCGGCGCGCACCCCGCCCCCGAGGCGTCGGCCGACGGCACGCTCACCGCCCTGCTGAACGGCACCGCGGGCCCGCTGCCCGCCGCCGCGCTGGCCTATGAGGAAGGCCGCCTGCTGCAGGCGGCCACCTCCGTCCGCTGACCGAGGGCCACGAGGCGGCCAGGCGGAGCAGTAACCCTCCGCAAGCCGGTGCCCGCGCAGCGGAACCTGAGTAGTCTCGTGAACATGAGGGACCTCCCCCGCGACGAATCCCTGCCGACCGAGATCTGGACCGGCCGGGCGACCAACCGCGCGCAGTGGCTGCTGGCGCTCGGTGGCTGTGCCTTCATGGCGCTCGGTATCGAGCTGGCGGTCGACTCGGCGTGGACGTCGGGCGTCGCACCGCTCGTCATGTCCGTGGTGGGCTGCATCGCGGCCGGGCTCCTCGTCCTCTTCGGCACCATCGCGTTCGTGCACGTCGCCGTGAAGGTCGACCAGGACTTCCTGGAGGTGCGCTGCGGCCACGTCGGCCTGCCGCGCCGCCGAATTCCGCTGTCCCAGATCGTCGCTGCCGAATTCGTGGCCAGGGTGACCCCGCGTCAGTGGGGCGGCTGGGGCTACCGCTGGCGGCCCCATCAGGGCACCGCGGTCGTCGTCCGCCGGGGAGAGGGCGTCGTGCTGCGCCTCGGGGACGGTCATACGTTCACGATCACGGTGGACAACGCGGAGGCGGCCGTACGTGTCATCACGGATCGTCTGCGGTCGGGTGCGGCGGGGGCCGCGCACTGACGTTCCGGTCGCTCCGCCGGAGGCCTACCGGTGTTCGCGCTGTTCCCGTGCGCGTGTCGGCGCCGTGAACGGTGTCTCGTAGACGACCGGGCGGGCCGTAGCCAGGCCCGCGAGGAGGCCCGCGCCCACGGTCACCGTGGTGAAGCTCAGTACGTTTCCGACCGTCGCCAGGGTGGCCAGACCTGTCAGGGCCGCGCCCGCGGTCAGTGCCACGGAGGTAGGACGGTGAGTGCGCCACAGGGCGTACAGCACCCAGCAGAAGACCGCCGCCAACAGAACCACGCCCACCACACCCTGTTCGGCGGCCTGCTGGAGGGGCGCGGAGTGCGGTCGGGCCTCGGCCGGCAATGTCTGGGAAGCCGTCGGGCCGAGTTCCCCGAACCTACCCGGACCCACTCCCAGCGCCGGATCCCGGTGGGCCAGCAGCAGGGCGTCGCGCCACAGGTCGACCCGGTGACCGCCCATCTGCCCCTCCAGCGAGTCGGCGAGCCCGGTCGGCAGCACGTCCTCGGCGATCGCCCACGCCGTTCCCGTCACCAGAGCCGTCGTCAGCGCCAGCCCGGCGAGGCCCACGCCCCGGCGCGGCATGTGCCCGGCGGCGAGTGAACAGAGCAGGACGGCGGCGCAGAGGCCGAATCCGGCGAGCGGGCCGACAGCCGCCGATCCCGCGGTGATCAACACTGCCAGGGCAAGCAGCGCCAGTCGTAGCAGCGGCGGGCGGGCCGCCCAGGCGGCACAGCAGGCGGCACCGGTCGCCAGGACCAGCAGCGCGGCCACGGCCCCGAGATGCCCGGGCGGGGTGGCGGACTGCGGCCCCGGCAGAGTGTGGGGCGCGGCCACCGCGAGCCCGAGCCCGGCCAGCGCCGCCGTACAGGGGGCGGCGACCGGCAGCAGCGCTCCGCAGATCCGTCCCGCCGCGTAACCGGCGGCCACCGCGAGAACCGCGAGGAGCACGCCCTCGGGGCGGCCGCCCTGGGCCGCCGCCGAGATCAGCGACCAGGTGGCACACGCGCCGAGTACGACGACACCCGCCGCGTCGGAAATGTTGCGTCTCTCACCGTCCGGCGGCACACCGGCCGCCGACTTCATCCCCGTGGACCCCAACCCGTCGCCCTCCGGCCTGTGAAGGGCCCCGACCGCACGGGGCCGTCAAAGGCGCGCACGTCAGAGGCTCCGGCACACCGTAACGGCTGGTGTGTCATTTGTGGACGAGTTGCGCAGAAACGATGCAGCAGACGGGTCGGAGCGGGCCCGCCGCCACGGGCCGGACCGTGCTGTCGGCGCCCGGGGCAGGCGCCGTACACTCCCGGAGTGACCGCCACCGCTCCCTCCATCGACGAGCCGGACCAGCTCGAACCGCAGCTCGCGCCCGCTTCGCGCGGCGCACGGCTGCTGCTGCGCCTCTGGCCGGCCGCGACCGCCGCGCTCGCCGGAGTGCTGCTGTACGTCAGCTTCCCGCCCCGCACCCTGTGGTGGCTCGCCCTGCCCGCGTTCGGGATCTTCGGCTGGCTGCTCCGCGGCCGGTCCTGGAAGGCGGGACTCGGTCTCGGCTACCTCTTCGGTCTCGGTTTCCTGCTGCCGCTGCTGGTGTGGACGGGTGTCGAGGTCGGCCCGGGGCCCTGGCTGGCGCTGGTCGTCATCGAGGCGGTCTTCGTGGCGCTGGTCGGCGCGGGCATCGCCGCCGTGTCGAAACTGCCCGGGTGGCCGCTGTGGGCGGCGACCGTGTGGATCGCGGGCGAGGCCGCACGCGCGCGCGTGCCCTTCCGCGGCTTCCCCTGGGGCAAGATCGCCTTCGGTCAGGCGGACGGCGTCTTCCTGCCGCTGGCCGCGCTGGGAGGCACCCCGGTGCTCGGCTTCGCGGTCGTTCTGTGCGGCTTCGGCCTGTACGAGGTCGTGCGCCGGGTGATCGAGTGGCGCCGTACCGGCGCCGTACCGCGTGTGGCGGCGGTCGTCGCCGCGCTGAGCGTGGTCGTCCCCGTGGTGGGCGCCCTGGCCGCGCGGGCTCTGGTGAGCGACAAGGCCGAGGTCGGCACCGCGACGGTCGCCGTCATCCAGGGCAACGTGCCCCGCGCCGGCCTCGACTTCAACGCCCAGCGGCGTGCCGTGCTCGACTACCACGCGCGTGAGACCGAGCGGCTGGCCGCCCAGGTCAAGGCCGGCAAGGTGGCACAGCCCGACTTCGTGCTGTGGCCGGAGAACTCCTCCGACATCGACCCCTTCGCCAACCCCGACGCCGCCGCGGTCATCGAGGACGCGGCCCGGGCGATCGACGCGCCCATCTCGGTCGGCGGGGTCGTCGAGCGGGACGGCAAGCTCTACAACGAGCAGATCCTGTGGGACCCGGACAAGGGGCCGACCGACACATACGACAAGCGGCAGGTCCAGCCCTTCGGCGAGTACCTCCCGCTGCGCTCGATGCTCGAACACATCAACAAGAACTGGACCACCATGGTCCACCAGGACTTCAGCCGGGGCACCGAGCCGGGCGTCTTCACCATGGACGGCGCCAAGGTCGGCCTGGCCACCTGCTACGAGGCCGCCTTCGACTGGGCGGTGCGCGACACCGTCACCCACGGCGCCCAGATGATCTCCGTACCGAGCAACAACGCCACCTTCGACCGCAGCGAGATGACCTACCAGCAGCTCGCGATGTCCCGTATCCGCGCCGTCGAGCACAGCCGGACCGTCACCGTCCCGGTGACCAGCGGGGTGAGCGCGATCATCATGCCGGACGGGCGGATCACCCAGAGGACCGGGATGTTCGTGGCCGACTCGCTCGTCCAGAAGGTGCCGCTGCGGTCCTCCGAGACGCCCGCCACCAAGCTCGGCATCCTGCCCGAGATGCTCCTCGTCCTGGTCGCCGCCGGCGGTCTCGGCTGGGCGATCGGCGCAGGTGTGCGCGGGCGGCGCGCCGGTGGCGTGTAGTCGTACGCCGGTCGCACGCCCCCGTGATCAACAGGAGTGACAGGGACGCCCGGTTAGGGTCGGGGACATGGCTACTCCTGACTTCATCAGTGCTCTCCGTGCCTCCGCCGGCCGCCAGCTGCTCTGGCTCCCCGGTGTCACCGCCCTCGTCTTCGACGACGAGGGAAGAGTGCTCCTGGGACGCCGTACCGACACCCGCAAGTGGTCGGTGGTCGGCGGCATCCCGGACCCGGGAGAGCAGCCTGCGGCCTGCGCGGTGCGGGAGGTCTACGAGGAGACGGCGGTCCGGTGCGTGCCCGAACGGGTCGTACTCGTCCAGGCTCTGGACCCGGTGACGTACGAGAACGGGGACGTCTGCCAGTACATGGACATCACTTTCCGCTGTCGGGCCGTCGGCGGGGAGGCGCGGGTCAACGACGACGAGTCCCTGGACGTGGGCTGGTTCACGGTGGACGCCCTGCCGGAGCTGAACGAGTTCGCGCTGTTCCGGATCAAGCAGGCGATGTCCGAGGCCGAGGCGCCCACCTGGTTCGACACCGAGGGTTTCGCGAGCTTCGAATGACCTGGCCTTCGCGGCGCGAAGCGACTTGGTATGCGGCACACACCGCGCCCCGGGTGATCAGCCCCGCGCCCGCTGGAGGCAGTGGCTCGACCGACCGTCCTGCCATGCTGTTTTCGTGACGGTCGGTCTTGGCGCGGGATTTCCCATTTGCCCCGTCCGGCGTACAACCTTCCTGTGCTGCGGGCCGTCTCACCCGGTGTCAGAGCAGTGCGACCAGGCACGACCAAGGGGGACATGATGCGAGGTATCAGAGCGGCAATGGCGGCGCTCGTGCTCGCGGGCGCCATGCTGGGGACGGTGACGGGCACCGCGGGCGCGGCCCCGGCGGAGGGCTCGCGTGCGGCGGCGGCCTGCCCGACGGGCTGGGGGAGTGGCGCCAAGGGCGGTGGTGCCATGGGGGCCGATCACCTGGAGGACATCAGGACCGGACGGCACGATTGCTACGACCGCATCGTGTTCGACGTGCCCGGCGGCGGCCGGATCGACTACAACGTCGAGTACGTGGACCGGTTCTACGCCGACCCCTCGGGCCAGTACATACCGGTCGCAGGCGGGGCGATCCTCGACATCCGCGTCGGTGCGTGGAGTTACGACCTGGAGGCCGGCGTGCCGACCTACCCGGGCAAGGTGGGCAAGCCCCTGCCCACTGTGAACATCAGCGGGTACAGCACCTTCCGGGACACCCGGTTCGGCGGCACCTTCGAGGGCCAGACACAGGTCGCTGTCGGTGTGCGCGCGCGACTGCCGTTCCGCGTGATCCAGTTGGAAGACCGGGTCGTCGTCGACGTGGCCCACAGCTGGACCAGCTGACCTTCGCCCGGCCCTGCCCGGCACGGCATGGACGCCACAGTCCTTCGGGCCCTCGTGGCGGCATGTGCCCTCGCCGAACGCTCCGGCCGACCTGTTGCTGCTCCCGGACACCGGGTCCGGCAGCAGGTCGGCCGGGGCGCGTTCGTCTCTCAGTCGCGGCCCGTGCCCCGATAGAGGTCCAGTTCACCGTCGAGCTCCACGGCCAGGACGGTCGCGTACTCGTCGAGGTCTGCCGCCCCGGGCGCGTCGATCCAGGTCACGCCCGGCACCTTGTCCAGGCCTCCGGTGACGTGATGGCCCAGCTCGGCGCCTGTGCCGACGACCGAGACGCGCCGCACGGTGTTGCGCAGGCCCCGGATCGACACGGCCTCGCGGGGCGCGTCGAAACAGATCAGGTAGAGGGTGCGCCGGTCGGCGGAGAGGGTGCTCGGGCCGTAGTGGTGCCCGGCGGGCAGCCCCGCGACCGAGCCGTACACGGCATCGGCGTGCTTGGTGACCCAGGCGCCGAGCCCCTCCAGGCGCTCGACCTGCTCGGCGGGTATCGTGCCGTCCTCCATCGGGCCGGCGCCGAGCAGCAGATTGCCGCCCATGCCGATCGTCTCCGTGAAGTAGCGCACCAGCTGGCGGACCGACTTGAAGTCGCGGTCCTTGGCCCGGTAGCTCCATGAGTCGTTGATCGTCAGGCACAGCTCCCACGGGCCGTCCGGGGTGATCAGCGGAACGCCCTGCTCGGGGGTGGCGTAGTCGCCGTAGCTGAGCATGCGGGCGTTGAGGACGGTGTCCGGGTTGCCCGCGAGGATCAGCTCGGACAGCTCCCGCATCCGCCACTGCTCCTCGGTGCGCTCCCACTCGCCGTCGAACCAGAGGACGTCGGGACGGAAACGCTCGACCAGCTCGCCCACCTGGCCGTCACGGTAGGCGAGGTAGCGCGCCCAGGCCTCCGGGTCCTCCTCGCCGGGGCGGGCGTGGGAGTAGTCGTTGGGTTCGACGATGTGCGGGCCGGGGTGGCGTGCGCTCGCGTAGTCGGGGTGGTTCCAGTCGGAGTGCGAGTAGTAGAGGCCGACCTTCAGGTTCTGCTCGCGCAGGGCGTCGACGAAGCCGGTGACCAGGTCGCGGCCGGCCGGGGTGTCCCGGACCACGTCCAGATTGTGGTGCTCGGTGTCCCACAGGGCCACGCCGTCGTGGTGCTTGGTCGTGAGGACGGCGTACTGGGCGCCGACGCTGGCGAACAGTTCCGCCCAGGCCTGCGGGTCGTAGCGCGAGGCGGTGAAACGGTCGAGCTGTTTCATGTACTCCTCGTGCGTGGCCTCGCCCGTGTAGAAGGACCACGACTCGGCCCAGCCGTCCACGGCGTAGATGCCGTAGTGGATGAAGATGCCCAGCTTGGCATCGGAGAACCAGGGTTGCATCGGCATACGCCCACGCTAGGGACGGGCTCCTGGCGTGCGCGTGGGCGACGGTCACCACTACTGGTCCGTTTTCACCATCGCCGGCGATCGCGGTGAGATCCCTTTACGTGCCTGTCATGTACCTGTAGCTTCCGCGCTGCAAGTTATTTCAGGAACTTTCCGGTTCTTCTTGCAGTCCAGAATCCCGCATTTCAGGCCGTATTGGAGTCGCTCATGAGGCGCACAGTCATGAGATGTGCCCGCCCGCACCCCCTGGTGGCGCTCGTGGCGGCGGCCGTGCTCGTGGGCGCGCTCCCGCCGGACACGGGCTCCGCGCCCATGGGGAAGACGGCCGCCGCCGCGTCGAACTCGGCGACCGTCTTCTACTACACGAAGACCAAGAGCTGGCCCACCACCTATCTCCACTACGCACCCGACGGCGGTTCCTGGACCACCGTCCCCGGTACGGCGATGGAGCCGGCCTGCACCGACTGGGTCAGGAAGACCGTCGATCTGGGCTCGGCCGCCGGTCTCCAGGCCACCTTCAACAACGGCAGCGGCACCTGGGACAACAACGGCGGCAGCAACTACGCGCTCGGCACCGGCACCATCACCGTCAAGGACGGCGTGATCGCCCACAGCGATCCGTGCGCCGACAGCGGAACGGGCACCGGCAACCAGGCCACCGTCTTCTACTCCACCGCCACTTCGGGCTGGACGACCGCCAACATCCACTACGCGCCGACCGGCGGCGCCTGGACCACGGCCCCCGGCGTGGGCATGACCGCGGCCTGCACGGGCTGGTGGAAAAGGACCCTCGACATCGGCACCGCGACCTCCCTCAGGGCGGCCTTCAACAACGGCAACGGCGTCTGGGACAACAACAACAGCGCCGACTACACGATCCAGGCCGGCACCACGACCGTGAAGGACCGGACGGTCACCGCCGACGCCACCGACCCGTGCGCCGCCGAACCACCGGACACCGAGGCCCCCACCGCGCCCGCCAAGGTCACCGCGAGCGCCACCGGCACGTCGGTCGTGGTGAGTTGGGACGCGTCGACCGACAACAAGGGCGTGACCAAGTACCAGGTGACGCGCACCGGCGGCACCAAGGGCACCCTCGTCACGGACATCGGCTCAACGGTGTTCTCCGACACGGGACTTGAGGAGCGGACCACCTACACCTACACGGTCAAGGCCGTCGACGCGGCCGGCAACACCTCGTCCGCCTCCGCCGCCGCGACCACCACGACCGGCGACCGGGCCCCCGCACCGGCCTCCGGCACCCCGCTCGGCACCGATCCGCGCAAGGACCCCATCTACTTCGTCCTCACCGCCCGCTTCTACGACGGTGACACGGGCAACGACCGCGGCGGCAGCCAGCACACCAAGTCGGGCAACGCCGCGAACAACGACCCCATGTTCCGGGGCGACTTCAAGGGACTGGTCGAAAAACTCGACTACGTCAAGGCGCTCGGCTTCTCGGCGCTCTGGATCACCCCGGTCGTCCTCAACCGGTCGGACTACGACTACCACGGCTATCACGGCTACGACTTCTACAAGGTCGATCCGCGCCTGGAGTCGGCCGGCGCCTCCTACCAGGACCTCATCAACGCGGCCCACGCCAAGGGCATGAAGATCTACCAGGACGTCGTCTACAACCACAGCTCCCGCTGGGGCGCCAAGGGCCTGTTCACCCCCACCGTGTACGGCGTCCGGGACACCCAGTGGAGCTGGTACTACGACGAGAAGGCCGAGGGCTTCGAGTACGACGGTCTGACCGTCGAGCCCAAGTCCGGGAAGTCCTACTACAACGGCGACCTGTGGTCGACGGCCGAACCGACCGGCAACACCTGCCTGAACTGGGGCAGGCCGACCGGCGGCAAGAGCGCCGAGGGCTACACGCTCTACAACTGCCAGTGGCCGAGCCCCACTTCGGGCATGTTCCCCAAGGCGTACTACCACCAGTGCTGGATCGGCAACTGGGAGGGCGAGGACGCCCGTTCGTGCTGGCTGCACGAGGACCTGGCCGACTTCGACACCGAGAACACCACGGTCCAGAACTACCTGATCGGCGCCTACGACAAGTACATCGACATGGGTGTCGACGGCTTCCGCATCGACACGGCCGTCCACATTCCCCGAGTGACGTGGAACCGCCGTTTCCTGCCCGCCATCCACGACCGGGTGACGCAGAAGTTCGGTACGGAGGCGGCGAAGAACTTCTTCGTCTTCGGCGAGGTCGCGGCCTTCGTCAACGACAAGTGGAACCGCGGCTCGGTCAACCACTCGGCGCAGTTCTACACCTGGAAGGAACGCAAGGAGTACAGCGCCGACGACGAGACGGCCGCCATCGAGCAGTTCACCTACGAGAACAACCTGGGCACCGGTAACCAGCCGACGTCCACCAACGCCTTCCTGAGCGGCAACAGCTACCACACACCCGACCGCAGCCAGTTCTCCGGCATGAACATCATCGACATGCGCATGCACATGAACTTCGGTGACGCGCCCAACGCCTACGGCAACGGCAAGGACTCCGACGACTCCGTCAACGACGCCACCTACAACGTCGTCTACGTCGACAGCCACGACTACGGCCCCAACAAGTCGAGCAACCGCTACAGCGGCGGCACCGACGCCTGGGCCGAGAACATGGCGCTGATGTGGACCTTCCGGGGCATCCCGACGCTGTACTACGGCTCCGAGATCGAGTTCCAGAAGGGCAAGCAGATCGACTGCGGGCCGACCTGCCCACTGGCGACCACCGGACGGGCGTACTACGGCGACCACCTCGCCGGATCCGTCACCGCGACCGACTTCGGCACGGTCGGCTCGGCGAGCGGCGAGGTCGCGACGACCCTGGCCCAGCCGCTGGTCAAGCACCTCCAGCGGCTGAACCAGATCCGCCGGGCGGTGCCGGCCCTCCAGATGGGCCAGTACTCCACCGACGGCATCAGCGGCCAGATGGCCTTCAAACGCCGGTACACCAGTGGCTCGACGGACAGCTTCGCGCTGGTCACGGTCACCGGCGGTGCCACCTACACCGGCATCCCGAACGGCACGTACACCGACGCCGTCACCGGTGACGTACGGACAGTCTCGAACGGCACGCTGACCGTGGCGGCGCCGGGCAAGGGCAATCTGCGGGTGTACGTCCTGGGCGGGCCCGGGAGGATCGGGACCGCCGGGCCGTACCTGAAGTAGCGACACGCCGGTGCCGGGCCCCGGCGCCCGGCACCGGTTCCGCACCCCGACACAGCGTGGCCCGGACGTTCCTTGTCCGGGCCACGCATGGCCGTGACCCGGTCGGGTAGGCGACGCACACTGTGCCCGGGGCCGACCGTGTCCCGGGCGGCCCGCGCAACCCACCGCAACCAGAGGAACCACCATGGAGACGCCCGCACACCATCAGACCGCCACACCGGCCCGACGGGCGCTCGACGCCCTGGCCGACAACACCCAGGACCCGGCCGCGCTGGACGTGCTCGCGATGAGCGATGTCCTGGTCCCCGTGCCGGACGACGTCAGTGACGTGGACGCCCGCAATCCCTCGACCGTGGCGCTGCCCGTCCTGGAGGAGCCGGACGGACGGGAGGCCGTGCCCGTGTTCACCTCGGAACCCGAACTCGCCGGGCTGCTGCCGGCTGTCTCCCGCTACCGTCTGATCCCGCTCGGTGCGCTCGCCGACCAGTGGCCCACGGGCGACCTCTCGCTCACCATCGACGCGGCCTCCCCGCACGGGATGTCGATCACCTCCGAGGGCGTACGCACCCTGCTGGCCCGACCGTTCCAGTACTGAACCCCCGCCCGGCTAAAGGGACTTGCCGGGGTTGAGGATGCCCCGCGGGTCGAAGGCGTCCTTGATGCGCCGCTGCAACGCATGGGCGGCCGGTCCCAGTTCGTCGGCGACCCACTGCCGCTTCAACACGCCGACTCCGTGCTCCCCGGTCAACGTTCCGCCGAGCCGCAGCGCCAGGGCGAAGATCTCTCCCGCCGCCTCCCAGGCCGCGTCCGGCAGCCCGTCCAGGGCAGGGTCGACGACGATGATCGGGTGCAGGTTCCCGTCGGCAGCGTGCGCGATGGTGAACACCGGGACGTCGTGGCGCCGTGAGACGGCCCGGATCTCCCGGGCAGCCTCCGCGAGCCGGGAGCGGGGTACCACGATGTCCTCGATCAACGGGCGGCCCAGCCGCTCCAGCGCGGGCAGGGCGCCCCGGCGGGCGGCGAGCAGGGCCTCGGCCTCGGCCGGGTCCTCGGTCCGCTCGACCGACGTCGCCACCGTCCCGGCGAGCACCTCGGCTACCGCCGCCGCCTCCACCCCGGCACCCGCCCCGTCGCACTGCACCAGGAGCAGCGCCGCACCCCGCTCCCGCAGCGCGGGGTCGACGGCGTGCAGCACCGGCCCGTCGACCAGCTCCGCCAGCGCCGGTACGACCCCGGCCCTGCCGATCGCGTACGACGCCTCGGCGGCTGCCTCGAAGGACGGGAAGTACGCGGCGAGGGTGGCCGTGGCCACCGGCAGCGGGCGCAGCCGAAGCGTCGCCGAGGTGATCACCGCGAGGGTGCCCTCCGAGCCGGTGAGCAGCGCGGTCAGGTCGTAGCCGGTGACCCCCTTGACGGTACGGCGGCCCGTGCGCACCACCGTGCCGTCCGCGAGCACCGCCTCCAGACCGAGCACACTGTCCCGCGTCACGCCGTACTTGGCGCAGCGCAGTCCGCCCGCGTTGGTGGCGATGTTCCCGCCGATCGTCGACAGGGCCGCACTCGCCGGGTCCGGCGCGTACCGGAGGCCGTGCGCGCCCGCCGCTCGGTCCAACTCGGCGGTGATCACGCCGGGTTCGACGACGGCGAGCTGGTCGTCAGCCGACAGTTCGAGGATGCGGTTCATGCCGGACAGGTCGAGGACGAGTGTTCCCTCGCCGGCCGTCGCGCCGCCCGACAGCCCGGTTCCCGCGCCGCGCGGCACCACCGGTACCCGCAGGGCGTGCGCGTGCCTGAGGGTGATGGTCACGTCCTCGGTCCGCCGCGCGTGGACGACGGCGAGCGGACCGCCGTACGCCCGGGTACCGGAGCGGTCGATGGCGTGCGCGGCCAGCGTCACCGGGTCGGTGGCCAGCCGGTCGGGCGGCAGATCACGGGCCAGAAGGCCCAGGAGCTGGGCGGACGCGGTCATGGTCGGGGCGGTCACCGGTCCCGGTCCTCGGCGCCCGGGGTCTGCGCGTCCGATGCCTGCGTTTCCAGGGCCTTGGTTCCGATGGCGAGCACGGAGATGTCCTCCTGGGGAGCGTGTACCGGCGCGCACTGGATGTCGCGGAAGTGGCGTTCCAGGGGGTTGCCCCGGGCCAGCCCCGGATTGCCGAGCAGCCGCACGGCCAGCCCGACGGCGTGTACGCCATGGCGGTCTGCCAACACCCTTGCTCCCAGGGCCTGTTCAGGGGTGTACGAGGTATCGGCGGCGTCGACCCGAGCGGCACCACCGAAGATCAGCTGCTCGGCCCCGTCGAGCAGCACCTCGATCTCACCGGCTGTTCGCCGGAACCGTTCCGTACGGGCCACCGGGTGCCCGAGGTTGGCGGGCACGCGGGTCTGCGCGAACGTGTGGAAGTACGCCTGCGCGGCTCGCGCGACTCCCAAGTACAGGGCGGCGAGCGGCAGATGGAGGGATGCGCCCGCCCGGTTGTCCTGTTCGGCCGCCGGACCGTGCGGCGCGAGGCCAATGACGTGCTCGTACGGCACCTCCACCTCCCGGAACGTCACGTCGTGGCTGCCGCTCGCCCGTAGCCCCAACTGGTCCCAGCGGCCGGTGACTTCGATGCCGGGGGAGTCGCCGGCGACCAGGAAGGTGCCTACGCGTGGCTCCGGTTCGTCGGTGGTGGCCCACACCAGGAACCAGTCGAGGCCCTCGGCGCCGGTGACGAACCGCTTCGTCCCGCTGACCGACCAGCCGTCCCCCGTGTGCCGGGCCCGGGTGGCGGGCAGTCCGCCCCGGGCGGGGGAGCCCAACTCTGGTTCCACTCGGGCGTGGTTGATGAGCACAGGGCGTACGAACGACTCCTTGACGACCCGTGCGTACAACTCCTCGGGCCAGTGCGGCTGGACGGACTGTCTGCCGTGCGTGGTGAGGGTCATCGCGGCGATCAGGGCGACGGACGGGTCGCTGCGGCCGAGGGTGTGCAGGATGCGGGCGGTCTCCTCGACGCCGGCGCCCTGGCCGCCGTACCGTTCGCCGATGGTGGCGGTGAGCAGGCCCGCCTGGTGGGCGGCCTCGAGGGATTCGGCGGGGAACGCGCCCGACCGGTCGTAGTCGGCGGCCAGTTCGGCGATGCGGGTGGTCACAGCGTCTTCTTCAGGTCGGCGGCCAGCTCGGTGTTGAGCTTGGTGGACCAGAACGACTTCACGTCCAAGTGCGCCTTGAGCGCGCCGAGTTCGGTGAAGGCGTCCGCCACCTTCTGCTGCGAGGCGATGGTGTCGTCGCCGACCGTGCGGGCCTGTGTCGGGCGCTGGGTCTGAGCGTCGACCAGGTCCTTCTTCGCCTGGGCGACGGGCTGGTGGGTGTTCTTGGACACGACCTCGGCGAACTCTGCCTCGCGGCCGTCCCTGACGTACGCGTACGCCTGCGTGATCCGGGCGATGAGATTGGCCGTCGCCGCCTGCTGGGCGGGGTTCTTGAGCACGCTGTCGCGGGCCGTCCAGAGGAAGTTGCCCGACAGGATGTCCTTGCCCGAGCCGACCGTGGTGGCGCCCTGCTGGTGGGCGGTGATGATCGACGTGCCGTAGGAGGCGAAGGCGTCGATGCCGCCGCCGTTCAACGCCGCGAGGCCGTCGTTGGGCAGCAGCGGCTTGGCCTCGATGTCGGACCACTTCAGGCCCGCCTGCTTCAGCAGTTGGTACAGGAAGTAGTGGGCGGTGGTGTTCTGGACGTAGCCGACCTTCTTGCCCTTCAGCCCGGCGATGTCGGTCACCTTCGAGCCCTTGGGGACGACGACCTCCTGGTTGAGGGTGGCGCCGCGCTGCACGGCGACGACCTTGAAGTTCGGCTTGCCGTCGGCGGCGGCGAAGATCGGCGGGATCTCGCTGGAGGAGGCGACGTCGAGAGCACCGGCGCGGATCGCCTGGAGCTGGAGGTCACCCCCTTGGAAGACGTTCCACTTGACCTTGTACGGGGTGTCGTCGAGGTGGGCGAACTTCAGAACCGCCTCCTCGACCTTCCAGCCGGTCGCGCCGACCTTCAGGGTGACGTCGGACTGGTCGGACGGCGATTCGGCCTGGGCCTGGTTCCCGCAGGCCGCCGTGAGGGCGAGCAGCAGGACGGCGGCGGACGTGCGCAGTGAGCGTGAGCGGCGGAACACGGAGTCTCCATATGGGTGTTCGCAGACAGGATGGGATGGATGGATGGGAGGGAAATGAAGGGAAGGGAAGGGAAGGGGAGTTGGTGGGGTCAGGCCGCCCGGGAGGTCGTCGCCGCGCGGTGGGCGAGTTCCTGGCGGACCAGCGGAAGGACGTAACGGGCGTAGTCGATCGCGTCGTTGAGCGGGTCGTAGCCCCGGATCGACAGCAGGTCGCAGCCGATGTCGACGTAGTCGAGAAGCGCCTTCGCGACGGTCTCCGGTGAGCCGACCAGGGCGGTCGATGCTCCGGCCGCGTTGGTGGCGATGGCCGGGGCGGTCCACAGGCACCGGTCGTGCACCTCGCCCCGCTCGGCGATGTCCAGCAGTCGCTGCGAACCGACGTTCGCGGGGCGGCCGTTGGTCCGGTAATGGCGCAGCAGCTCGGTGTTCGAGGCCTGGTCCTTGAGGACGCCGAGCGTGCGGTGCGCCTTCTCCCAGGCCAGTTCGTCGGTGGGCGCGATGATCGGACGGAACGACACCCAGATACGGGGGTCGGGGCGGCCGGCGGCAGTGGCGACCGCGTTCACGGCGGCGATCTGCTCGGCCGTCTCCTTGAGCGGCTCGCCCCACAGTCCGAAGATGTCGCCCTGCTGCCCGCCCACCCGGTAGGCGTCCTCGGACGACCCTCCGACGGAGATCGGCACCAGCCCGTTCACCGGCTTCACATCGGAGTGGTAGCCCTCGAAGCGGAAGTACTTGCCCTTGTGGGACACCGGCCCCTCGGCCAGCCAGACCTTGCGCAGGACCTGGATGTACTCGTCCGAACGCTCGTACCGCTCCCGCTTGTCGAGGTAGTCGCCCTCACGGCGCTGCTCCTCGTCGCTGCCCCCGGAGATGATGTGCAGCGTGAGGCGGCCGTCGCTGATCCGGTCCAGGGTCGCGAGCGCCCTGGCCGCGTGCGTCGGGAAGATCACGCCCGGCCGGTGTGCCAGGATCGGGCGGATCCGTTCGGTGTGCGTGGCGACGAACTGGGCCACCTGGAAGGCGTCCGGCGAGGCCGAGTGATAGGCGACCAGGGTGTGGTCGAAGCCCCCGTCGTCGAGAGCGCGGGCGTACTTTCGGAGGTGGTCGGGATCGAAGCCGGTGCGGCTCGCCGCGGCCGGGCCGGAGGCCCCGGAATCGGTGTGCACGGCACTGATGAACTCGACAGGCATGGTGAACTCCTTTGCGGTACAGCGGTACTGCGGTTCCGGTTACTTGAGGACGGAGGTGTCGGCCGACTTCGCCACGTCGACGTTCGGATCGAGGACACCGATGCCGTTCATGAGGTCGGCCACGTCCTGGACGGTCGAGCTGACCTCCGGTGTGATCGGCAGGACCTTGCTGTACGCGGCGGAGGCGAGCGTCTTCGCGATCGCCGGGTCGGCTCCGTTGCGCTCGACGATGGCGTCGGCGTACGCGTCCTGGTGCGTGCTCGTCCACGTCAGTGCCGTACCGAGCCGCTTCAGGAAGTCACCGAGCGCCGCCTTCTTCGCCGGGTCCGCGAGGGCCTCGTCCGAGGCACCGATGAAGCCGTAGCCGCTGATACGGCCGTCCGCGCCGTCGATGAGCAGCCGGCCGCCCTGCTGAAGTCCGACGGCCTGGTAGACACCGAAGGTGGCCCAGACGTCGATCTTCCCGGAGGCGAAGGCGGCCTGCGCGTCCGTCGGCAGCAGATACTGCACCTTCACATCGGAGTATTTGAGGCCGTTCTGTTCCAGGACGTTGGCGAGCAGGTACTCGGCGATGCTGCCCTTGGCCGAGGACACCACGACCTTCCTGCCCTTGAGGTCCTTGACGCTTCGCACGTCCGAGTCCTTGCGGACGATGATCCCGGTGTGGTGGCCGTCGTTCTTCAGCGCGGCCACGTTCTTGAACTTCACCCCGCCGCTGAGTGCCTGCAACGCGGGCAGATCAGCGGAGTAGGTGGTGTCGGCGGCGCCCGCCTGCACGGCCTGGAACAGCGGGGCCGCGCCCTCGAACTCGGCCCACTTCACCTGGTACTTGGCGCCCTTGAGGGCGCCGGACGCGTTGACGAGCGTCTGGAGTGTCTTGGCCTGGTCGCCGAGGGTCAGGGTCACCCGGGAGCCGCTTCCGGATGCGTCCGCCGAGGAGTCCGCGCCGCAGGCGGTCAGCGCCAGCAGGGCGGTGAGGCTCAGCGCGGCGGTGGCGAGTCTGCGTATCACGAGGGGGTCCCTTCGAGGGTGTGTGCGGTGACGCCGAGCCAGCCGAGGAGGCGGGCGCGGAGGGTGACGAACTCGGGCGAGGTGAGATCGCGCGGGCGGGTCAGGTCGACGGTGAGGTCGTGGGCGATACGGCCCTCGTCCATCACCAGGACGCGGTCGGCGAGCAGCAGCGCCTCCTCCACGTCATGGGTGACCAGGAGGATCGCGCAGCCGTGCCGCTGCCACAGCTCGGCGACCAACTGCTGCACCCTGCCCCGGGTCAGCGCGTCGAGCGCGCCGAACGGCTCGTCCAGGAGCAGGAGTTCGGGCTCGCGGACCAGGGCGCGGGCCAGCGAGACCCGCTGGGCCTGGCCGCCGGACAGCGTCTTGGGCCAGACGGTCGCGCGGTCCGCGATGCCGACCTCGTCCAGCGCCTTTGTGGCGAGGGCGCGATCGGGCCGTCCGGGCAGTCCGAGGACGACGTTGCGCCACACCTTCAGCCAGGGCAGCAGCCGCGGCGACTGGAAGGCCGCGCTGCGCCGCGCGGGCACGGTCACCTCGCCGCCGATCTCGTCGTCGAGCCCGGCGAGAATGCGCAACAGCGTCGACTTGCCGCAGCCGCTGTGCCCGAGCAGGGCCACGAACTCGCCCTCCCGGATGTCGAGATCGAGCTCGTGCAGGACGGTGTTGCCGTCGAAGGCCCGCGAAAGCCCCCGAATCTCCACGCTGTTGGTCGGGATGTCGGCCATGGCGATCACGCCTCGCCTTCGAAGTTGGCCCGCCAGGTCAGCAGGCGGCGCGACAGGACCCGTACGGCGAAGTCGCAGGCGAGGCCCAGCAGCGCGTACACGGCGAGGCAGAGCACGATGATGTCGGTACGGAAGTACTGCTGGGCGTTGCTCATCAGATGGCCGAGCCCCGCGTCCGCGTTGATCTGTTCGGCGAAGACGAGGGCGAGCCAGGCGGTGGAGAGCGCGTACCGGAGCCCCACGAGGGCGCCGGGCAGCGCGCTGGGCAGGATGACGTACTTGATCAGCCCGAACCGTCCGAGTCCCATCATCCGTGCGGCTTCGACGAGTTGGGCGTCGGTGGACCTGATCCCGCCGTAGATGTTGAAGTACAGCGGGTAGGTGACGCCGAGGGCGACCAACGCGATCTTCGGTGTCTCCTCGATGCCGAACCAGACGATGAACAGCGGGATCAGACCTACCCAGGGGATGGCCCGGAACATGCCCATCGAGGAGTCGATGACGTCCTCGCCGAGCCGGAACAGTCCGGCGAGCAGGGAGAGAACGAGCGCGACGCTCGCTCCGATGAGGAAGCCGATGGCAGCCCGGCGCCCCGACGCGGCGATGGCGCTGGGCAGTTCACCGTTCTTCGTCAGATCGACGGCCTGTTTCAGGACGTCCACGGGGGAGGCGAGCACCGACTCGGGCAGCACACCGGTGGACGAGGTCAGGAACCAGAGGAGTACGAGACCCACGGGGCCGGCGGACCGGCGTACCGACCGGGGAATCCGGAGGCGGCGGGTGGTGCGGGCGGTACCGCGGATCGTGACCCGGGGTGCCCGGTCCGGGGGAGGGGCGAGGGGCGGTGGCGGGGCCAGTGGCGCCGCGTCGAGCGGTTTGGTCGTCATGGCGGGGTTCCTCTCGCGGGGCTCGGGCGCCTGGGCAGCCGTGGGCCGCGGGGTCAGGAAGGCTCGGGTCCGGTCGCGGACGGGCGGGTGGGATCGGCGGACCAGGCGGACCAGGAACCGGCGAAGAGGGTCGCGTCGAAACCGGCGAGGACGAGTGCGGCGATCTGATGTGCGGCGGTGACACCGGATCCGCAGTACACGCCGATGCGCGACGCGTCATCCGCACCCCGGTCCTCGAATCGTTTGCGCAGCAGTTCGGGGGACAGGAAGGTCCCGTCGGCCGCGAGGTTCTCCCCGGTGGGAGCGGAGACCGCGCCCGGGATGTGTCCGGCGCGTGGGTCGACCGGCTCCACCTCGCCCCGGTACCGCTCGCCGGCGCGGGCGTCCAACAGGAGTCCGTCGCGGGCGAGTTCGGCGGCGCCGTCGGCACCGGTGAGGGGCAGTCCGCCCGCACTCAGAACGACGTCGCCGGGTTCCGGATCGGCCGGGATGCCGGACTCCAGTGGCAGTCCGGCCGCCCGCCATGCCCCCAACGCCCCGTCCAGCAGCGTCACGTCGGCCACTCCGGCGTACCGCAACAGCCACCAGGCCCGAGCGGCGGCGGTGTTGCCCAGGTCGTCGTACACGACGACCGGTCGGCCCCGCCGGAGTCCCCAACTGCGGGCCGCCGCCTGGAACTCCGCGAGGTCCGGAAGCGGATGCCGGCCGCCCTCCGGGGTCGGCGGCGCGGCCAACTCGGTGTCCAGGTCGACGTACACCGCGCCCGGGACATGCGCGTCGGCATAGTGGTCGCGGCCGTACGGATCGCCGAGCGCCCAGCGGACGTCGAGGACCAGGGGCGGGTGCTCGGAGGCGAGGGCGTCGCGCAACTCGGCGACGGTCGTCGTCACACGTGACCTGCTCATGCGAGACCCTCCGCGATCAAGGGCAGCTCGGGGGAGAGGCGCAGCCGCTCCAGGAAGAGGACGACCGTGGCTGCGGCGGTGCGGTGCAGTGCGTCGTTGAGCACGTCGTGCCGGCCGCCGGCGAAGGTCACGGCCCGGACGTGTCCGTGGCCCTCGTAGACGCTCAGTGCCCGGTCGAGCGGGCTGACCTGGTCGTCCTTGCCGTGCAGGGCGAGTACGGGCACCTGGACCTGGTCGAGTCGCGGCTCCGGGAGCCCGACAGCTGCCTCGATCGCACCGGGGCGGAAGGCGGGGTCGTCGGCGAGACGTGCCCGGTGGGTGGGGCAGGCGGTCCGCGCCGCGAGTTCGTCGTCCCAACTCCCTGGCTCCCAGGGGCCGGTGGGCAGGCCTGCGAGGATGAGTGCGTCGACGCCCGCCGGGTGCTCGGCGGCGACCTGAAGGGCGTACCGGGCACCTGTGTCGGAGCCGACCAGGACCTTCGGACCCGGCAGCGACTCGTCGGCGAGGAGCTTGGCCGCTTCGTCGAGCACGGACGGGTCGGCGGACGGATCGCCCAACGCCCGTACGCGGTAGGCGTCGAAGGCGAGACGGCGGCCGAACCGCGCGTACACACCGCCGTGTTCGCCCCGGCCGGGCAACACGATCAGTGTGCCGCGCGCGGCGAGACCTTCTGGTTCGTCCCAGGAGGTGGGTGAGGACGGGGAAGAGGACATGAGGGGGTAACTCCCGTTTCAGGGCAGGTGAAAGGGGCGTGCGGAGACAGGGAACGGAGAGAAGAAGGGGAGCGCTGGGACGGCCTATCGGCGCGCGGGCAGCGGGAAGCCGATCAGTGGAGGCCGTGGGGAAACGCCGGGCGGCGGCGTGGGATCAACGACAGCGCGCGCTGCACGCCACGCCGAAGTCGATGACTCGGCGCTGCGTGAGAAGGGCAGCAAATGCGGTCGGATACGCCATGCGCTCATCATGACCGGCGTCGGCGCACCGCGTCCAACGACGATTCCGCATCGAAATCGATCGGAATCCGTGATCGATCGAGAATGGCGATCGATGGCTCGCGCGGGCTACGGTCGCCGTATGCCCCAACCTGTCCTCGACATCGTGGCGTTGCGCAGCCTGACCGCCATCGCCGACCACGGCGGCTTCCATCGTGCGGCCCAGGCGCTCGCCCTCAGCCAGTCCGCGGTCAGCCAGCACGTGCGCCGGCTGGAGAAGATGTTGGGGCGGCCCGTCGTCGAGCGTGAGGGACGGGGTACACGGTTCACCCCGGAGGGCCGACTGCTCCTGGAACAGGCCCGCCGCGTGCTCGCCGTCCACGACGAGGCTGTACGCACCCTGCTCGACGTCGACGGCGACACCATCACGCTCGGCTCCACCGAGCACGCCGCCGACCAGTTTCTGCCCCTGCTGACCGCCGCCGTCGAGGCGGTGCGCCCCGGCTGTCGGGTGCGGTTCCGTATCGACCGGTCGGCACGGCTGGTGGAGGCGGTGGAGCGCGGCAGTGTGGATGTCGCCGTGTACGTCACGGAGGCAGCGGCGACGGAGGGTACGCCGGTCGGTGGCCTGCCGCTGACCTGGCACGCTCCGCCCGGCTGGGTGCCCCCGGCCGCCCCGGACCCCGTCCCGCTGGTCGCGATCGAGGACCCCTGCGCCATCCGCCGCCGGGCCATCGCGACCCTCGCCGAGCAGGGCGTCGCGGCGTCGGTGGTCGGCGACGCGGGTTATCTGGCGGGCGTCCTCGACCTCGCGCGCACCGGCCGGGGAGTGGCCCTCCTGGCAACGGTCGGCCCGGCTCCCGACGGACTCACCCCGTACGAGGGTCTGCCCCCGGTCCCTCCGATCCCGATGAGCGCCCTGGCCCGCCCGGGCGCGGACCCGGCGACGGTAGAGGCGGCGTTCAAGGCGGTAAGACAACTACTGACCTGAGAGGAGCGCGCCCCAAAGGGGCGCGGGGAACTGCGCGAGAAGCCCCACCGGCGCGCACCAAACGAACTACCTATCGCCCAAGGACCGTTCCAGAGCAGCCCGTTGAAGCGGCAGTACCTCGTCGTGCAGCTCACGACCGCGCGCAGTCAAAGCCACCCGCACCCCCCGCCGATCCTCCACACACATGCTCCGCTCAACCAGCCCGTCCTTCTCCAACCGCCCGATGAGCCGGGACAGCGCACTCTGGCTGAGGTGGACCCGCCCGGCGATGTCCTGCACCCGGCACTCCTCGCCCGGGTCGGAGACATCTGCCTCGGAGACGAGGACGTCGAGTACCTCGAAGTCGCTGGCGCCCAGGCCGTGCGGATGCAGTACGCGGTCGATCTCGCACATCGTGCGGGCGTGCGCCGCCAGGATGTCCCGCCACTGGTCCGCCAGCCCCGCACCGGCCTTGTTCGTTGCCATGCCCCCATGTTAATGCGTATGCATAAAAACGGCGTGGCCGAGGCGGTGTGACCGCCGACTCAGGCAGACCCCCGTTTGATCAGCTCGGTGGGCAGGATCACCGCAGCCGGGTCCTCGCCGCCGATCTGCGCGAGCAGCACCCGGACCATCTCGGCGCTGATCCGGTCGTAGGGCTGCCTGATGGTCGTCAGCTGGGGCCGGGCGGCCAGGGCGGCCGAGGAGTCGTCGAAGCCGCCCACCGACACGTCCCCGGGGACACTGCGTCCCGCGCGCTCCAGCGCCGTGAGCACACCCTGGGCCATCAGGTCGGACGCGACGAACACGGCGTCCAGGTCCGGGGACTGGGCCAGTAGCCGTTCCGCGCCCGCCTCGCCGCTGGCCCGGCTGTAGTCGCCGGAGACGACGAGGCGGTCGTCGTACTCGATGCCCTCCTCGGCCAGGACCTCGCGGTAGCCGGCGAGGCGTTCCACACCGCCCGGGGTGTCGAGCGGGCCGGTCACCACGCCGATACGGCGGCGGCCCAGCGACAGAAGATGGCGGACCATGTCCCGGGCGCCGTCGCGGTCGGCCGCCGCCACATAGCTCACCTTTGAGCCGAGGCCGATCGGCTTGCCGCACGCGACCAGCGGTACGCCCGCCTCGCACAGCTCCTGCGCGACCGGGTCACCGGAGTGGCTGGAGACCAGCAGCACCCCGTCGACATGACCGGCGGTGATGTACCGCGTGATGCGGCGCCGCTCGTCCTCGGTGCCCGCCAGCATCAGCAGCAGCGGGATGTCGTGCGCCGCCAGCGCCTGGGTGCAACCCCTCAGCAGGACATTGAAGTTGGGGTCCTCGAAGAACCGCTCCTGAGGCTCCGTCAGCAGGAAGCCGATCGAGTCCGAGCGGCCTGTGATGAGCGAGCGGGCGTGGCGGTTCACCACGTAACCCGTTTTGCGGATCGCGGCGTTCACCGCCTCGTGGGCGGTCGGGCTGACGTAGTGCCCGCCGTTGAGCACGCGCGAGACGGTGCCTCGGGACACTCCCGCCTCGCGGGCCACGTCGTGGATCGTCGGCGGTTTGCGCCGGCCCCCGGTATTGCTCATGGTCATGACTTTACGGCTCCGGAGAGCAGGTCGAGGCTCCAGAACCGCTGGATGACCAGGAACAGAGCGATCAGCGGGAGGACCGCCAGGAACGCGCCCGTGATCACCAGCGTGTAGAGCGCCGGAGTGGCCGCTCCCTGTTCGAGAAGCGTGAACAGACCCAGCGTGATCGGGAACTTCTCGTCGTCGCTGAGCATGATGTAGGGGAGCAGGAAGTTGTTCCACACGGCAACGAACTGGAACAGGAACACCGTCACGAGCCCCGGGATCATCATCGGGAGCGCGACCCTGGTGAAGATCCGCCACTCGCCCGCGCCGTCCATCCGCCCGGCTTCGACCACATCGGCCGGTACCGCCGCCGCCGCGTAGATCCGCGCGAGGTAGATGCCGTACGGGGAGAGGATCAGGGGCAGCAGCACGGACGCGTAGGAGTCCGTGATGTCGGCCTTCGCCAGCAGCAGGTACTGGGGGATCGCGAGGATCACCGGCGGCATCAGCACGCCCGCCATGAGGACGCTGAACACCGTCTCCCGGCCGCGGAAGCGGTAGATCGCCAGCGCGTAGCCGCTGACCGCGGAGACGGCCGTCGAAAGGAGGGCGCCGAGGCCCGCGTAGAGGGCGGAGTTGCCCATCCACTTCCAGTAGACGCCGTCGCGGTAGGCGCTGAGCTCCTTCACGTTGTCCGTGAAGCCGCTCCCGGGCAGGAACGTGAACGTGGAGAACAGCTCGCTGCCCGACTTCGTCGCCGCGATCACCACCCACGCGACCGGCAGCAGGCAGTACAGGGCACCCAGGAGCAGGGTGATCGTCGGGACGAGGGCGATCCGGCCGCGCAGCGGCGGGCGCTGCGAGGTGCCGGGCCTGGTGCCCGCCGCCGTCTCGGCCTTGCCCACGGCAAGGGAACTCATCGTGCTGCCTCCTGCTTGTTACGGGAGTTCGCGGCTCGCAGGAAGCCGAACGACAGGACCAGCGTGACGATCGCGATGATCGTCGCCTCGGCCGCGGCCGAGTAGATGTCACCCTTGCCGAAGGCGTCCTGGTACACCTTCATCAGCGGACTCCACGTCGTGGACACGGAGTTGGTGAGCGGCTTGAGCGTGGTCGGCTCGCTGAACACCTGGAGCGTCGCGATGATCGAGAAGAAGAAGGTCAGCACCAGGGAGGGCGCCACCATCGGAATCTTGATCCTGAGCGCGATCTGCAGCGGGGTGGCGCCGTCCAGCTTCGCCGCCTCGTACACCTCGGCCGGGATGGACCGCAGCGAGGTGTAGATGACGATCATGTTGAAGCCGGTGCCGCCCCACACCGCGATGTTGGAGAGGGCGAGATACAGCGGACCGCCGTCCAGCAGGTCCGGCTGCGGCATCCCCAGTCTGTCGAGGACGAAGTAGAACGGGCTGACGTCCGGCAGGTACAGGAAGCCCCACAGCAGCGCTGCGACGACGCCGGGGACGGCGTACGGCAGGAAGATCGCGAGCCGGGTGAAGGGGGTGAGCCGCACCTTGTCCGCGTCGAGCATCAGCGCGAAGACAAGGGCGAGACCGAGCATCACCGGGACCACGATCGCGCCGTAGCCGACCACGCGCAGCGCGCCGCTGAGCAGCTCGCTGTCGGTGAGGGCGTCGGTGTAGTTGCCGATGCCCGCCCAGACCTCCTTGCGCGCCCCGGCACCGAGGCCCAGGCCGGACACCTTCACCTTGTGCAGGCTCAGCCAGAGCGCGTAGCCGATGGGCAGGGCGAAGAACAGGGCGAACAGGATCACCGCGGGGAGGAGGAAGGCGTACGGGGCCGACCTGACCCCGTACGACCTCCGGCGTGCGCTGGTCACTCCGCGACTCCGAAGCCCTGCTTCTTCAGGTCCGCGACCGTGTCGTCCTGCATCGTCTTCAGGGCGGCACCGAAGTCCGACTTGTTCTTCGCGGCCGAGGCGAACGCGTCCTTGAAGGAGGTGTACGCCACGTTGACGTTCGGGCCCCACGCGGAGGGCGCCGTCGTCTTCGCGATCTCGGCGGCCTGGGTGTAGAAGTCCGCCTGGTTGGAGAAGAACTCGGGCGACTTGACGAACGCGCCACTGAGCTGGGCGCCGGTGGCGGCCGGGTAGATCCCGCCCTCCTTGGCGAGCGCGGCCAGCGCGGCACGGTCGGTGTTCAGCCAGGCGGCGAACTTCGCGGCGGCCGACTTGTGGCCCGAATCGGTGGTGACAGCGGTCGAGGAGCCGCCCCAGCTGCCCGTCACGTCCTCGTTCGCCGACCACTGGGGGAGCGGGGCCATGGCCCACTTGCCCTTGGTGTCCGGGGCGGCCGTCGTCAGCGTGCCCGGCGCCCACACCGCGCTGACCCAGGCGATCTGCTTGCCGGTGTCGAGGGCCTTGTTCCAGGCCGGGGTGTACATCGGCTGGTTGTCGATGGCGCCCTCCTTGACGAGGCCGCCCCAGAACGTGGCGACCTTCTGGGTCGCCGCGTCGTCGATACCGACCTTCCACTTCTCGCCGGAGGTCGTCCACCACTTGGCGCCGGCCTGCTGGGCCAGGCCCGCGAAGAGACCGGAGTCGTTGGCCGAGAAGGTGGTGAGGTCCTTGTCCGGGGCCTTCTTCTTCAGGTCACGGGCGGTCTGGGCGAACTCGTCCCACGTGGTCGGGACCTTCAGGCCGTACTGCTTGAAGAGGTCCTCGCGGTAGTAGAACATCATCGGCCCGATGTCCTGCGGCACCGCGTACACCGCGTCCGTGCCCAGCGTCGTCTGCTGCCAGACACCCTCGGCAAAGTCCTTCTTCGCGTCGCCGACCTCGCCGGAGATGTCCGCGAGCGCGTCATTGCTGACCAGCGTCGGCAGGGCCTGGTACTCGGCCTGCACCAGGTCCGGCGCCTTCTTGGCCTTGTGCGCGGTGAGGATCTTGGTGACCAGGGTGTCGCCGGAGGCCTGCTTCTTCACCGTGACGGTGATCTGCTGCTCCTTGCCCGGCCCCTTGTTCCACAGGTCGACGACCTTGTCCATGCCGGGCGTCCAGGTCCAGTACGTCAGCGACACCGGGCCCGACTGGGCGTCGCTGTCGTCGTCGGACCCGCATGCGGCGAGTGTGGTGGCGCCGAGCGTGACGGCGACTGCGGTTGCCACGAGGCGCCACTGCTTCGTGTTCGGCATGGAACGTTCTCCCCTGACCTGGTGGGGTCCTCGCCTGCTGCGAAGACCCGCCATCCTTCTGTGAGCGTTCACAGTAGAGAAACACACTGGACACTTGTCAATGGTTGTTGCCGTGAGGTTATCTAGGGCCCGCACCGCGAAGCCTGTGTGTGCACGTTCCCAAGATTCGTTCCACAGTGACCTACCGACCGGGAGACATTCCATGCCGGAGACCACCCCCACGGGCCTCACCAGGCTGGCCTTCGGCGGGGACTACAACCCCGAGCAGTGGCCGGAGAGCGTCTGGCAGGAGGACGTCCGGCTGATGCGCGAGGCCGGCGTCACGATGGTCAGCGTCGGAATCTTCTCCTGGGCCCTGTTGGAGACGGCACCCGGCGAGTACGACTTCGGCTGGCTCGACCGCCTCCTGGACCTCCTGCACGAGAACGGCATCCGCGCAGACCTCGGCACGCCCACGGTGGCACCGCCCGCCTGGTTCTACCGCGAGCACCCGGACGCACTGCCGGTCACGCCCGAGGGAGTGCGCTACGAGTTCGGCTCCCGCGCCGCGATCTGTCACAGCAACGCCGACTACCGCGCCGCCGCCGCCGACATCACCACGAAACTCGCCGAGCGGTACGGCGCCCACCCGGCGCTCGCCATGTGGCACGTCCACAACGAGTACGGCGTCCCCGTGTCGGCCTGCTACTGCGACTCCTGCGCCGCCCACTTCCGCCGCTGGCTGGAGACGGCGTACGAGACGGTCGACGGTGTCAACGAGGCCTGGGGGACCGCCTTCTGGGGCCAGCGGTATACGGCCTTCGAGCAGATCAACCCGCCGCGCGCCGCACCCACGGTCGGCAACCCGGGCCAGGCCCTCGACTACAAGCGGTTCGCCGACGCCACCATGCGCGAGAACTTCGTGATGGAGCGGGACATCCTGCACCGCCTGTCGCCCGGTGTCCCGGTCACCACGAACTTCATGACCGCGCTCAGCCAGTGCGACTCGGTCGACTACTGGGCCTGGGGCCGCGAGGTCGACATCGTCACCAACGACCACTACCTGATCACCGACGGCCGCCGCACCCACGTCAACCTGGCGATGGCCGCAGACCTCACCCGCTCCGTCGGCGGCGGCGCCCCCTGGATCCTCCTCGAACACTCCACCTCGGGTGTCAACTGGCAGGCGCGCAACCCAGCGAAGGCACCGGGCCAGATGGCCCGCAACTCCCTCGCCCATGTGGCCCGGGGCTCCGAGGGTGCGATGTTCTTCCAGTGGCGCCAGTCCCGGCGCGGCGCCGAGAAGTTCCACTCGGCGATGCTCCCGCACGGCGGCACGGAGACCCGCGTCTGGCGCGAGGTCGTCGAACTCGGCGCCTCCCTCGACTCGTTGGCGTCGATCCGCGGCACCCGAACGGTCGCCGACGTCGCCGTCCTGTGGGACTGGCACTCCTGGTGGGCGCAGAACCTCCAGTGGCGCCCCAGCGAGGACCACGACCCGCGCGAGCGCGCCGACGCCTTCTACGAGGCACTGTACGACCGTCACCTCACCGTCGACTTCGCCCACCCGGAAGCCGACCTGTCGGCCTATCCCCTTGTCGTCGTACCGGCCCTGTACCTGATGACGGAGGCCGCCGGGAACAACCTCAGGGAGTACGTCGAGAACGGCGGCACCCTCGTCGTCTCGTACTTCTCCGGCATCGTCGACGAGCACGACGCCGTGCACGAGGGCCCCTACCCGGGCGCACTGCGCGACGTACTCGGCCTGACCGTCGAGGAGTTCTCGCCGCTCCTCCAGGGCGACGCCGTACGCATCACCGGCCCCGACGGCTCCGAGCTGACCGGTGACGTGTGGACCGAGTTCGTCGTCCCGCGCGGCGCCGAGACCGTGTGGACGTACGCCGACGGACTCACCGCCGACCACCCGGCCGTCACCCGCCACCGCCTCGGCGAGGGCACCGCCTGGTACGTGTCGACCCGCCTCGACGCGCACGGCCTGGACGCCCTGCTCGGCTGGGCCACCGAGGACGCCGACATCGCGCCCCGCGCCGACCTCCCGCACGACGTCGAACTCGTGCGCCGCACCGGCGAGTCGGGCACCTACCTGTTCGCCGTCAACCACACCGCGTCGGACGCCAAGGTGCCCCTGGAGGCACCCGGCACCGAACTGCTGACGGGCGAACGAGCCGCGGGCCGCCTCGCGCTGCCCGCCGGAGCCGTCCGGGTCGTACGACTCGACGGCTGAGCCGCAAGTTCCCCTCCGCCCGTGCGTGCCACGAGAGCCGCGGGCGGAGGGGCCCCCTCCCGCCCCTCAGGAGGGACACCCCCAACCCATCACGTCGAAGGGACGACGGACGACGATGTTCCATCCCAGACGCACACCAGCGCGCACGACCCGGCGCACGCTGAAGGCCCTGCTGCTCCCGCTCGCCGCAGGCCTCGCCCTCACCGCACTCCCCGCCACCTCCGCCCAGGCGGCCAGCACCCTCACCAACGGCGGTTTCGAGGCCGACGGTTCGGGCGCTGCCGTCCCGGGCGGCTGGTCGGAGTACGGTGACACGGGCGCCTCGTACGTGGAGTCCGGTGGCCGCAGCGGCAGTTACCGCCTGTCCCACTACTCCGCCTCCGCCTACAAGGTGGAGACCTACCAGTACCTGTCCGGGCTGACCAACGGCAACTACAAGCTCACCGCGTGGGTGCGCTCGGGCGGCGGCCAGAAGTCGGCCTACATAGCGCTGAAGAACTGCGGCAGCTCCGAACAGCGCACCGACCTGCCGGTCTCCGCCAGCGGGTGGATCCGGATCGTGGTCCCCATCGCGGTGACGAACAACCAGTGCACGATCAGCGTCAACTCCGATGCCAACGCGGGCAACTGGATCAACGTCGACGACCTGACCTTCGCCTCCGGTACGGGCGGGGTGCCCGTCAAGGGTGCCGACATCTCCTCCCTGCCCAAGAGCGAGGCCAAGGGCGGTGTCTACAAGACCGCTTCGGGGACGACGAGCGACGCGCTCACCGTCCTGAAGAACTCCGGCATGAACTACGCGCGCGTCAAGGTCTGGGTCAACCCGGCCGACGGCTACAACAACAAGGCGCGCGTTCTCGCCATCGCCAAGCGCATCAAGGCACAGGGCATGAAGCTGCTGGTCGACTTCCACTACTCGGACATCTGGGCCGACCCGGGCGCCCAGAGCAAGCCCTCCGCGTGGGCCGGCCACTCGTACAGCCAGCTGAAGACGGACGTCTACAACCACACGTACGACGTCCTCAACGCCCTCAAGTCCCAGGGCACCACGGCCGACATGGTCCAGGTCGGCAACGAGATCAACGGCGGCATGCTGTGGTCCGAGGGCTCGACCGACAACTGGTCGCAGCTCGCCGGGCTGCTCAACTCCGGCTACAACGCGGTCAAGGCGGTCAACTCCGGTACGACCGTCGCTCTGCACCTGGCCAAGGGCGGCGATCTGTCGGGCACCCGCTGGTGGTTCGACAGCGCGGTCTCCAACGGAGTGAAGTTCGACGCCATCGGCCTGTCCTACTACGGCTACTGGCACGGTTCGCTCTACGACTTCCAGACCACCCTGGACGACGCCGCCTCCCGCTACGGCAAGCCGGTGTTCGTCGCCGAGACGGCCTACCCCTTCCGTCTCGACAGCAAGGACTCGCACGAGAACATCATCGACACGACTGGTGAGCTCGTATCCGGGTACGCGGCGTCCACGGCCGGACAGTCGGCCTGGTTCCGGGACATCCTGAACATCGTGGAGGCAGTTCCGAACGGCCGCGGCCTCGGCGTCTTCTACTGGGAGGCGACCTGGACCGCGGTCACCGGCAACGGCTGGGACCCCACGGACGCCTCCTCCGGCAACGGCTGGGAGAACCAGGCCCTGTTCGGCTACGACGACAAGGCGCTCCCCGCGATGACGTGGTTCAGCCACCGCTGAGCCAGAAGTGACGGGGGCCCGGCTGCCTGAGGGGGGTGGCCGGGCCCCTGCTTGTTGGGATGCAAGGGCTCAGTCGAACGTGCGTACGCGACGGAAAGAGTTCGACCTCGGCCAAGAGGTGCGAAGCCCCGGACGCGGCGGCCCCAACTGCGGGACATTGGGAGGCACATCCCGCGGTGACCGGGACGAGGAGGCGCGATGCTGAAAAGACCGGTGGGCGGGCAACGCCTGAAGATCCTGGAGTGGCTGAAGGACCCGGTCGCGCACTTCCCGCCCCAACGACACGGCGATCCGGTCGAGGACGGTGTCACGGCGGCGGCCGTCGCCGCGAAACTAGGCGTCCCGCTCTCCGTCGCCACCACCCACCTGGGCCTGCTCGCGGGCATCGGCGCGGTCCGGACGAAGAGGATCCGCTGGCGCACCTTCTACCGCCCCGACGAGGTGCGGATCGCCGAGGTGGCCCGCATGTTCGAAAAGGGGTGGTAGCTGTCCGCCGACGGTCCCGCCCACTCGGCTCAGCAGCAGTCGCTGGGCCGCGACCACGACGTGTCGACAGCAGGCGCCGACCGATCCGGGTGCAGCCCCCACGCCCCCGGCGTTACCCTGTTGACCGGCCGCGATTCCAGCTCGCGGCGCGGCGGTGGGGCCCGCCGTACCCGAACCGCGGCAGCGCCGCCGCCAACGGTCCCTACTTGCGCACAGAGACGCGCCCGCACGCCCGGGCGCCGGCGAGTAGGAGACGTACGGCCATGCAAGCCCCCGACATCCGGACCGGGACTGCCGCCGCCCAGCCGCGCCCTTCCGTCCTGCGCGGTCAGGCCCCGGTGCTCTGGGTGGTCGCGATCGGCGGTGCGATCGGCGCCTGCGCCCGGTACGCGGCCTCCCTCGCCTGGCCCGCGCAGACCGGCGGTTTTCCCTGGACCACTTTCTGGGTCAACGTCGTCGGCTGTGCCGTGATCGGCGTGTTCATGGTGGTCATCACGGAGATCCGGACCGTCCATCGCCTCGTACGGCCGTTCTTCGGCACCGGAGTGCTCGGCGGCTTCACCACGTTCTCGACGTATGCCGTCGACATCCAGAAGCTGGTCGACCACGGTCACGTGGGCACCGGCCTCGCGTACCTCGCCGCGACCCTGCTCGCGGCCCTCGCGGCCGTGACGCTCGCGGCGACCGCCACTCGCCGGGTGCTGAAGCGGAGGCGACGATGACCGGGCCGACCGGCAGCGCCCCATGGGTGACCGTCCTCATCGACGGCGAGGTCATCCGGTACGGCGGCCGGACCGAGGGGAAACCGGGCGAAGCGGACAAGAAGGGTAAGAGGTCGTTGTGAACTTGCTGCTCGTGATCGCGGGCGGAATGGTCGGCGCGCCCCTCCGCTATCTCACCGACAGGATGGTCCGGTCCCGCCACGACACGGTCTTCCCCTGGGGCACCCTCGCCGTCAACGTCACCGGCTGCCTGATCCTGGGCCTGCTCACCGGCGCCGCCCCGGGCCCTGACCTCCAGCTGCTCCTGGGGACCGGACTGTGCGGCGCGCTGACCACGTACTCGACCTTCTCGTACGAGACGCTGCGGCTGACCGAGGACGGGGCAGGTCTCCTCGCCGTCGCCAACGTCATGGTGAGTGTGGTCGCCGGTCTCGGGGCCGCTTTCGCGGGCGTATGGCTGGGCGGCGCGCTCTAGGCGGACGGCGTCCGGGCCTTGCCGGCGTGTAGTAGGACTGACTCCGCCGCCAGCCCGCCCCTCCCCAGCAGAACTGGATTCCATGAGCGCCATCTCCGTCGGTCAGGCCGTCGTCCTCGGAGCCGTCGAGGGGGTGACCGAGTTCCTGCCGGTGTCCTCGACCGGCCATCTGAAGATCGTCGAGGGGCTGATGAACATCCCCGTCGACGACGACGCCGTGGTCGGGTTCTCGGCCGTCATCCAGGTCGGCGCGATCGCCGCGGTGCTCGTGTACTTCTTCAAGGACATCGTCCGGATCGTCTCCGCCTGGGGGAGGGGTCTGAGGAACCGCGACGAGCGCCACCACCACGACTACAAGTTCGCCTGGTGGGTCATCTGCGCCACGATTCCGATCGTCGTCGTGGGCCTCGCCGCCAAGCCACTGATCGAGGGCCCGCTGGCCTCGCTGTGGGTCGTCGCCGCCTCGCTGATCGTCGGAAGTGGCGTGATGTGGGCCGCGGACCAGATGGGCCGGCACAAGCGCGGTGAGGACGACACCACCTTCAAGGACGCGATGCTGGTGGGCAGTTCGCAGATCCTGGCCCTTCTGTTCCCCGGCTTCTCCCGCTCCGGCGCCACCATGTCGACGGCGCTGATCCTCGATCTCGACCGGGTCGCCGCCACCCGTCTCTCCTTCTTCCTCGGCATCCCCGCGCTGACCGGCGCCGGGCTGTACGAGCTGAAGGACGCCCTGGGCGCGGGCGTGGGCGCCGCGCCGCTGGCCGTCGGCACGGCGGTGTCCTTCGTCGTCGCCTACGGCTCCATCGCCTGGCTGCTGAAGTTCGTCGCCAAGCACTCCTTCAACGCCTTCGTGATCTACCGGATCATCGTGGGTGTGCTGCTCTTCGGGCTGCTGGGCGCGGGTGTACTGAACTGAGGCGGGGCGGGTTGCGGGGGCCGCCGTGAGGACGGCCCCCGCCGCACACCCTTGACAGTCCCCTCCCTTCACCCGCAGGATCACCCCCGTGAACCTGTCAGACAGCCAGACAGGTGGCTCGGTACCGCGGCGCGTCAGCGCGATGGAAGCGGTCCTCGGTCATCTGCGCAGCGCCATCGAGCGCGGAGATTACGCCGTGGGGGACAAGCTCCCCTCCGAGGCCGAGCTGTGCCGACGCCTGGAGGTGAGCCGGCCCGTGCTGCGGGAGGCCCTGCGGGCCCTGCAGACCATGGGCCTGACCGTCTCCAAGACGGGAAAGGGCACCTTCGTCGTCTCCGGCACCGTCGAGGACCCCACCTTCGGCGACTACGCGGCCAGCGACCTCCTCGAAGTCCGCCGGCACGTCGAGATCCCGGTCGCCGGCTACGCGGCCGTACGACGGACCCCCGAGGACCTCGACCACCTCGCGCACCTGCTGGAGCGCATGGAGCACGAGACCGACACCACCGCGTGGGTCGCCATGGACACCCTCTTCCATCTGGCCGTGGCGCAGGCCGCCCAGAACCCGGTGTTCCGCCGGGTGATCGAGGAGATCCGGGACGCGCTGGCCCGTCAGTCGGCCTTCCTGAACGAACTGGGCGGCCGGCGCGAGCAGTCCAACCGCGAGCACCGGGCGATCGTCGAGGCACTGATCGACCGCAGCGAGGACGACGCGGTGTCGGCCATGTCCCACCACCTCGACCGGGTCTCCACGACCCTCACCGACATCGTGCGCGCCGCGCACACGGACACCCCCGCAGAAACATCCCCGGAAGGCGGACCCGAGGCGTGAGCGAGCAATCCCTGCAGGACGGTACGGCGAACGGTACGGCGCAGAAGAAGGCCGTACACGTCGACGCCGGTGACGCGGGCTACAGCAAGTCGCTGAAGGCCCGGCACGTCAACATGATCGCCATCGGCGGTGCCATCGGCACCGGCCTGTTCCTCGGCGCCGGCGGCCGGCTGGCCGACGCCGGCCCGTCCCTCTTCATCGCCTACGCCGTCTGCGGCGTCTTCGCCTTCCTGGTCGTCCGGGCACTGGGCGAACTCGTCCTGTACCGGCCCTCGTCCGGCGCGTTCGTGTCGTACGCCCGTGAGTTCCTGGGTGAGAAGGGCGCGTACGTCGCAGGCTGGATGTACTTCCTGAACTGGGCCACCACCGGTATCGCCGACATCACCGCGGTGGCCCTCTACACCCACTACTGGGGCCTGTTCTCCGACATCCCGCAGTGGGTGCTCGCGCTGATCGCCCTGGCGGTCGTCCTCACCGTGAACCTGATCTCGGTGCGGATGTTCGGCGAAATGGAGTTCTGGTTCGCCATCATCAAGGTCAGCGCCCTCGTCGTCTTCATGCTGATCGGCATCTTCCTGCTGGTCACCCAGCACGAGGTCGACGGCACCACCCCCGGCCCGTCCCTGATCACCGACAACGGCGGCGTCTTCCCCAACGGCCTGCTGCCCATGCTGCTGATCATCCAGGGCGTCGTCTTCGCCTACGCCTCCGTCGAACTCGTCGGTGTCGCGGCGGGCGAGACCGAGAACCCCGAGAAGATCATGCCGAAGGCGATCAACTCGATCATGTGGCGGGTCGGCCTCTTCTACGTCGGCTCGGTCGTCCTCCTCGCGATGCTCCTGCCGTGGAACAAGTACACGTCGGGCGAGAGCCCCTTCGTGACCGTCCTCTCCAACATCGGCATCCCGGCGGCCGGCGGCGTGATGAACCTGGTCGTCCTCACGGCGGCCATGTCGTCCCTGAACTCGGGCCTGTACTCCACCGGCCGCATCCTGCGCTCGATGGCGATGTCCGGCTCCGCGCCGAAGTTCACCGGCAACATGAGCCGCAGCCAGGTCCCGTACGGCGGCATCCTGCTCACCAGCGGCTTCTGCGTACTCGGCGTCGGCCTGAACTTCGTCGTCCCCGCCGACGCGTTCGAGATCGTGCTGAACTTCGCCGCGATCGGCATCCTCGCCACCTGGGGCATGATCATGATCTGTCACCTGGTGTTCTGGCGGAAGACCGAGAACGGCGAGCTGACCCGCCCGAGCTACCGCCTCCCCGGCTCCCCGTGGACCGAGCTCGTGACCCTGGCCTTCCTCGCCTCGGTCCTGGTCCTGATGTACGCCGACGGCGGCGCCGGCCGCACCACCGTGCTGTGTCTGCCGCTGATCGCCGGGGCACTGGTAGCGGGCTGGTACGGCGTCCGCGCCCAGGTGGCCCGCAAGGCCGCCGAGGCGAACACGGCCGGCCGGTCCACCGAAGCCGGCGGGTCGCCCGGAGTCGACGCGTGAACCACGCAGTGATGCAGGATGCAGTAATGCAGGAAGCAGTGCAGGCAGCCATGTACGGCAGTTCTCTCGCGGACGCTCCCGCGATCCGCGAACCCCTCCACTCGCCCGTCGCGCACCTGGTGCGCGGCGGGGTCATCGAGGGCATCCACTACGGGTCCGTCGTCGTCCTCGGCGCCGACGGCCGGGTGGAGTTGCAGGTGGGCGACATCGAGGCGGCCTTCTACCCGCGCTCGGCCCTCAAGCCGGTGCAGGCGGTGGCCATGCTCAGGGCCGGCCTGCCCCTCGACGGCGAGCTGCTCTCCCTGGCCGCCGCCAGCCACTCCGGCGAGGAACGTCACCTGGCCGGCTCCCGGCGCATCCTGGAGCTGGCCGGTCTCGCCGAGGACGACCTGCGCAACGTGCCGGACCTGCCGTTCGACCCGGTCGTCCGTGACGGCTGGATACGCGAGGGCCGACTGCCCTCCCGCCTCGCCCAGAACTGCTCCGGCAAGCACGCGGCGATGCTCTACACCTGCGAACTCAACGGCTGGCCCCTCGACAGCTACCTCGACCCCGGCCACCCCCTCCAGCAGGCGATCGCCGAGATCGTCGAGGACCTCACCGGGCAGCGCATCGCCCGGGTGACCGTCGACGGCTGCGGAGCGCCACTCTTCTCCATCTCCCTGCACGGCCTCGCCCGTGCCGCCGCCCGGATCACCACCGCCGCCCCGGACACCCCGGAGGCGCTGGTCGCCGACGCGATGCGCGACCACGCCGAGATGGCCTCCGGTTCCGGACGGGACGTGGCCGCGCTGATGCGGGCCGTACCCGGACTGCTCAGCAAGGACGGCTTCGAGGGCGTCCAGGTCGCCGCACTCCCGGACGGCCGGGCCGTGGCGGTGAAGATCGCCGACGGTGCGAACCGGGCCCGCGTCCCGGTGACGGCTGCGGCACTCGCCCGGGCCGGCGTGGACCCGGAGCTGCTGACCGAGTTCGACGGCGAGGCTCTGCTGGGCGGCGGCCGTGAGGTCGGACGGGTCCGACCGGCCCGCGCGCTCGATCCGGTGGCGCGGCGGTAGGGGGATCCGCGCGGATTTCTTCGCCCCCGCCGCCCCTACCCGTCCCATCCCTGGGGGCTGCCACCCCCAGACCCCCGCTTCGGCCCTGAACGGGCCTCGTCCTCAAACTCCCCCAGAGGGGGGACCCCAGACGGGCTGGAATGCCAGCCTCCTCACGAAAGCAGGCCCACCCAGCCATGACCGCAGCAGCCCAGCGCAGTGCCGCCGCAGTCCACCGCAGTGAACACGACCTGCTCGGCGACCGTGATGTTCCCGCCGAGGCGTACTGGGGCGTCCACACCCTGCGGGCCACGGAGAACTTCCCCATCACCGGCATGACCATCTCCGCCTACCCGCATCTCATCGACGCCCTCGCCGCAGTCAAGGAGGCCGCCGCCCTCGCCAACGAGGAACTCGGGCTGCTGGAGCCCAAGAAGGCCGCCGCGATAGTCGAGGCGTGCCAGGAGATCCGGGGCGGCCGGCTGCACGACCAGTTCGTCGTCGACGTCATCCAGGGCGGGGCAGGCACGTCGACCAACATGAACGCCAACGAGGTGGTGGCGAACCGGGCGTTGGAGCTGCTGGGCCACGAGAAGGGCCAGTACCTGCACCTTCACCCCAACGAGGACGTCAACCTCGGCCAGTCCACCAACGACGTGTACCCGACGGCCGTCAAGGTCGCGACCGTCTTCGCGGTACAGGAACTGCTCAAGGCGATGAAGGTCCTCCAGGATGCCTTCGCCCGCAAGGCGGTCGAGTTCCGCGACGTCCTCAAGATGGGGCGTACGCAGCTCCAGGACGCGGTTCCGATGACGCTCGGGCAGGAGTTCTCGGCGTACGCCGTGATGATCGAGGAGGACCGCAGCCGCCTCGCGGAGGCGGTCGAGCTGATCCACGAGATCAACCTCGGCGCCACGGCGATCGGTACGGGCCTCAACGCCCCCGCCGGATACGCCGAGTCGGCCCGCCGCCACCTCTCCGCGATCACCGGACTGCCGCTCGTCACGGCAGCCAACCTCGTCGAAGCCACCCAGGACTGCGGGGCGTTCGTCCAGATGTCCGGCGTGCTCAAGCGGGTCGCCGTCAAGCTCTCGAAGAGCTGCAACGACCTGCGCCTGCTGTCCTCCGGGCCGCGCGCCGGGCTCGGCGAGATCAACCTGCCGCCGGTGCAGGCGGGTTCGTCGATCATGCCCGGCAAGGTGAACCCGGTGATCCCCGAGGTCGTCAACCAGGTCGCCTTCGAGGTGATCGGCAACGACGTCACCATCACCATGGCCGCCGAGGCCGGACAGCTCCAGCTCAACGCCTTCGAGCCGATCATCCTGCACTCCCTCTCGGAGTCCATCACGCACCTGCGCGCCGCCTGCCTCACGCTCGCCGAGCGCTGCGTGGACGGCATCACCGCCAACACCGAGGCGCTGCGGGCGAGTGTGGAGAACTCCATCGGCCTGGTCACCGCCCTCAACCCGTACATCGGGTACACGGCAGCCACCGACATCGCCAAGGAGGCGCTCGTCAGTGGCCGGGGCGTAGCGGAACTGGTTCTGGAGAAGGGCTTGTTGCCGGCGGAGCGCCTGGCGGAACTACTGCGCCCGGAAATCGTGGCGGGCACAGGCGCGCCCCGCTCTTAGGGGCGCGAGGAACTGCGCGACAAGCCCTCACTGACCCGCAGCCGAACGACCGCCCTCCAGCGGAGCGCACCCGCACCGGAACCGATCCCGAGGGACAATGACGATCATGGAACCCGCTCCGTCGCCCCCGACCTTCCAGCCGGTCCTGGACCGAATCGCCGAGGAGATCGCCCGTACCCCGGGAAGCGGGCGCCCCGCCGACTACATCCCGGCCCTCGCGTCGCGGGACCCCCGCAGCTTCGGTATGGCCGTCGCCGAACTGGACGGCACGGTGTACGGGGTGGGGGACTGGCGGGAGCCGTTCTCGGCGCAGTCCGTCACCAAGGTGTTCACCCTCGCCCTGGACCTGGCCCGCGAGGGCGACGAACTCTGGGAGCACGTCGGCCGCGAACCCTCCGGAAACCCCTTCAACTCCCTGATCCAGCTGGAGTACGAGAGCGGCATCCCGCGCAACCCGTTCATCAACGCGGGCGCCCTCGTCGTCACCGACCGCCTGCACACCCGTACCGGGGACGCGGCCGGCACGCTCCTCGACTTCCTGCGCACGGAGTCCGGCAACCCGGGCCTCACCTTCGACCAGGAGGTGGCCGCCTCCGAGGCGGTACGCGGCCACCGCAACGCCGCCCTCGCCCACTTCATGGCCTCGTACGGCAACATCGACAACCCGGTCCCGGACCTGCTGGAGCAGTACTTCCGGCAGTGCTCGGTCGAGGCGTCCTGCGCAGACCTCGCCCTCGCCGCGAACTTCCTGGCCCGCCACGGCGTCCGGGCCGACGGCACCCGCCTCCTGACCCGCAGCCAGTCCAAACAGATCAACGCCATCATGCTGACCTGCGGCACCTACGACGCGGCAGGCGACTTCGCCTACCGAGTGGGCCTCCCGGGAAAGAGCGGGGTCGGCGGCGGCATCATCGCGATCGTCCCGGGCCGCTGCACTCTGTGCGTGTGGAGCCCAGGGCTCGACGAGCGCGGCAACTCGGTGGCGGGGGTGGCGGCCCTGGACCGCTTCACGACACTGACGGGAGTATCGGTCTTCTAGCCGTCGGCCGACCACCCACCGGTAACACGCAGGCCCCCGCCCGGAAGGCACCCCGTAGCCCCCCGTCCACCCACCCTTGCCACGCTGCACAAGTGAAGGCTCTCCCGCTAAACCTCCCCCGCTGCCAGGCCATGGGCCTGATCGGCACCGCATGCCTCGCGCTGGGAGGCGAGACCGCCGGAGCCCTTCCCGTACGAGAACTCATCGCCCCCTCCACCGGCCGCGCCGCACTGGGCCTGGTCGGCGTCTACTTCGGCGTCGTCCTGCTGATCGCCGCCTGGACCCTGCTCGGCAGACTGGTCCGGGGCCCCGAGCCGCCCACCGTACGATCCCTGATGCTCGTCCTCGTCGTCTGGGCGACCCCGCTCCTCCTCGCCCCACCGCTCTTCAGCCGGGACGTGTACAGCTACCTCGCCCAGGGCGCGATGGTCGACGCCCACATGGACGTGTACACGCACGGCCCCGCCCTGCTCGGCGGCCCGCTCGCCGCCGAGGTCGCCCCGGTGTGGCAGCAGACCGGCGCCCCCTACGGCCCGGTGTTCCTCGCCGTCGCGTCCGGGCTCTCCGGACTGACCCGGGGCGAGATCCCCGCCGGCCTGTTCGGCCTGCGGCTGGTCGCGCTGCTCGGCGTGGCGCTGATGGCGGCGGCGCTGCCCCGCCTCGCCCGGCACAGCGGCGCAGACCCGGCCCCCGCGCTCTGGCTCGGCGCCCTCAACCCGCTGGTGTTGCTGCACCTGGTGGCAGGCGCGCACAACGACGCGATCATGCTCGGGCTGCTCGGCGTCGGCCTGGTGGCGGCGCTCGGCCGGTGGCCGGTCCTCGGCGCCGTACTCGTGACGCTCGCAGCCCTCGTCAAGGCGCCCGCCGTTCTCGGCCTCGCGGCGGTCGTGGCGCTCCAGATCCGCGCGGGCCGCAGCCCCCTGCGGGCGGTACTGACCACCGCGGGCGCGGCAACCGCGACCACGGTCGGCGTCACCGCGCTGGCCGGCACCGGATACGGCTGGATAGGCGCCCTCAAAACCCCGGTGTCACCCCAGAACTGGGCCCTCACCAGCCTTCTCGGCCGCGCGACGGCAGCCGCGCTCACAAAGACCGGCAGCGATCTGGCACCGCTCGCCGTCCCGGCCTGGCACCTGCTCGGCATCGCCGTCACCGTCCTCGCCATCGCCTTCATATGGTTGCGCCGCCCACGCCTCAGCCCGCTCTACGCACTCGGCCTCAGCCTGGCCGTCGTGGTGGTCCTCGGCCCGGCGATCCGGCCCTGGTACGCACTGTGGGCCCTGTTCCTCATCGCCGCCGCGGCGCCCAGCGCCTCTGTACGCCATCGCCTGGCCGCCGTCACAGGGGTCGTCGCGCTCCTGGCCATGCCGAGCGGGGCGCCCGCCGGGACCGAGGAACTGGTCCTGGCCGTCTCTGGCGGGGTGCTGGCCGTCGTCGTCCTCTGGCAGGCCCACCAGGCAGCCCAGGTACCCCTGAGGGAGAGCACGGTATGAGCCCGGTGAGACTTCCCCGCACCGACCGCGAACGGCTGCTCCTGGTGCTCGCCCTCGCCGTCACGGTGACCGTGTTCACGGCGACCGTGCCCCTGCTGCGCGGCTGGTTCGACCTGCGCGTCTACTACGGGACCGTCGACACCTGGGTCCACCACGGCGGCCGGATCTACGACTACCGGGTGCCCGGCACGGCGTACGGCTTCACCTATCCGCCGTTCGCGGCCGTCAGCATGCTGCCGATGGCGCTGCTCGGGCTGCACGCCGCGATCACCGCGGCGCTGCTGCTCAATCTGGCGGCGCTGGGCGCGGTGGTACGGATGACCGCGGGGCCCTTGTTGCGCCGGTACGGCTGGTACGGCTGGGCCCTGACCGCCTGCGCGCTCGCGCTGTTCGAACCCGTCCGCGACACCGTCAGCTTCGGCCAGGTGAACCTCGTACTGCTGGCCCTCGTCCTCACCGACGCCTGGCTGCTGACGACCGGGCGGGCCCGCTGGGCGGGCATCGGGATCGGTCTCGCCGCCGCCGTCAAACTGACACCCGCCCTGTTCATCGGCCTGCTGCTGCTCGCCGGGCGGCGGCGGGCGGCCGGGGTCGCGACGGCTGTCGCCGGTGCGGCGACCGCGCTCGCGGTGTGGATCGCGCCGGATGCCTCGCGCTTCTACTGGAGCGAGGCGCTGTGGGACACCCGGCGCATCGGGAAGACGGCGTACGTCTCCAACCAGTCGCTCCAGGGCGTGCTGGCGCGACTGGCCGCGCCGGGCGAACCGAGCCGTGTCGTGTGGCTGGTGGTGGTCCTGCTCGTCCTCGTGGTCTGGGCGTGGCGGGCCCGCCGGGCCGTCGCCGTGGGGGACTGGTGGGCCGCGTTCGCTCTCACCGGGCTGACCGCGTGTCTGGTCAGCCCGATCACCTGGGTGCACCATCTCGTCTGGCTGCTGCCGTCGTTCGCGGTACTGGTGCGCACCGGGCACGCGCGCGTGGCGGGCGCTGTGTACGCGGTGCTGTGTACGAGCGTGGTGTGGCTGTGGTTCGACGACGCGTCCGGCGTGGACGGCTTCGTCGGCGGCAGCGCGTACGTCTGGGTCACGCTCGGGCTGCTGCTGTGGCTGCCGGTGGACGATGCCGGTCAGACCCGCTTCGGGCCCACGAACCGCAGCACCAGCGACACCGCTCCGGCGCCGAGGACGGCCGCTCCCAGGATCGTCCAGGTCTCCGGCCAGCCCGGCCCGCTGTCGGGCGTCACGGTGGCGGCCACCGGTACGGATGCCGGCACCCGCAACGACGCCGGCGCTTCCGGGCCGGCGTGCGGTGCGGGCCGCGCGGCGACCAGCGAGCCGACGGGAGTGACGCGTCCGGCGGCCCCGAAGCCCCAGTCGAGCAGTGAGCGGGCCTCCTCGTAGACGGCGTACCCGCCGCCGTCCTGAGGGTTCATCACCGTGACGACCAGGGTGCGCCCACCTCGGCGCGCGGCGGCGATCAGCGTGTTGCCCGCCCTGCTGGTGTAGCCGTTCTTGACGCCGATCACCCCCCGGTAGCGCTCGACGCCGTTGGCGCCGGTCAGCAGCCGGTTGGTGTTCTGGATCTCGTACGACCAGCCGCCCCCGCCCGGAAACTTCGCGTAGGCAGTGCCGCAGTACGCGGCGAAGTCGGCGTTGCGCAGCCCGGCCCGGCCGAACACCGCGAGGTCGTACGCCGATGACACCTGCCCCGACGTGTCGTAGCCGTCGGGTGAGCGCACATGGGTGTCGCGGGCGCCCAGGGAACGGGCCTTGGCCTGCATCCGGACGGCGGTGTCGCGCCAGCCCCCGCTCATGGCGGCCAGGACATGCACGGCGTCGTTCCCGGAGTTGAGGAACACACCCCGCCACAGATCGGAGACACGGTACGTACGCCCGGCCGCGACCCCGACCAGGCTGCTGCCGGCCCCGATGCCCGCCAGATCGGACTCGGTGACCTTGTGGCGCAGGCCCGCGGGCAGCGTGGGCAGCACGGTGAGGGCGAAGAGCGTCTTGAGCGTGCTGGCCGGCGGCAGTTCGCGGTGCGCGTTGTGCGCGGCGAGGACATCACCGGTGCCGGCGTCGGCCACCAGCCACGACAGCGCGGACACGTCCCGGGGAAGGCGGGGTGCGCCGGAGCGGAGCCGGGCCTGTGTGCCGGAGCGGTACAGCAGCCGCGCGTCCGCCGTGGTCGGCGTGACCGGGTCGGCACTGGTGCGCGCGGACGCCGGGACGGGCGTGAGCGTCAGCACGCCCGTCACGCACAGCGCACAGCAGGAGGCGGCGATCCGGGAAGAGAATCTGATGGTCATACCGCAAACGTAAGAATGGACGTGCCGAACGCGGTGCTGCCGGGGCCGAAGACCGGGCCCGAACACCCGGATGCCACACCCGGGGGCACATGGGCACCCGGAGGCGTGGCTACTCGGCCGGCAGCGTCGGCTGGATCCGTCGCAGGAAGGTCGCGTTGTCCGGCGTGCTGCGGAGCCGCTCCAGGAGGGTCTCCAGGCTCGCCTGGCCGTCCCGTGTCTGCAGGACCCGCCGCAGCCCCTGAACGGTCGTCAACTCGGCCGGGGACAAAAGGAGTTCCTCGCGTCGGGTGCCGGACGGGTTGATGTCGACGGCCGGGTAGACGCGCCGGGAGGCAAGCTCGCGGCTCAGCCGCAGTTCCGAGTTGCCCGTGCCTTTGAGTTCCTCGAAGAAGAAGTCGTCGGCGCGGGAGCCGGTCTCCACCAGGGCGGTGGCGAGGATCGTGAGCGAACCGCCCTCCTCGGCCAGACGCGCGGAGCCGAACAGTCGCTTCGGCCCGAGCAGCGCGGTGGCGTCGACCCCGCCGCTGAGGGTGCGGCCACCGGAGGCCGCCGCGTTGTTGTGGGCCCTGCACAGCCGGGTGAGGGAGTCCAGGAGGATGACGACGTCCTCGCCCGCCTCGACGAGCCGCTTGGCCCGTTCGACGACGAGTTCGGCGAGCGCGATGTGCTGCTTGGGCGTCTTGTCGAACGTCGAGGCGTACACCTCGCCGCGCACGGAGCGCCGCATGTCGGTGACCTCCTCGGGCCGCTCGTCGAGGAGCACCACCATCAGGTGGCATTCGGGGTGGTTGCCGGCGACGGCCGCCGCGACCTGCTGGAGCAGCACGGTCTTGCCGGTCTTCGGCGGAGCCACGATCAGCCCGCGCTGGCCCTTGCCGACGGGTGCGATCAGGTCGGTGACGCGTCCGGTGAGTCCGGCCGCCGGGTGTTCGAGGCGGAGCCGGTCGCGCGGGTGCAACGGGGTGAGGTCGCGGAAGTGGCGACGGCCGCGGAGCTCTTCGGGCGCACGGCCGTTGACCAGTCCGACCTCGGTGAGGGCGCGCTGGGTGCCTTGCGCGCCGGCGACGAGGTCGCCCTTGCGCAGGCCGTGGCGGCGGATGAGGGCCGGGGAGACCTGGAGGTCGTTGGGTGCGGGCAGGCAGCTGTCGGCGGCCCGCAGGTACCCCTTCCCGTTTCCGTCGATGTCGAGGACACCGGTCGCGATCCGGGCCGGGGGGAGTTGTTCCGCGCTCTGCGCGGGGCGATGTTCGAGTGTGGTGGTCATGGTCGGGAGTCCTTTCACGGACGGGGACGCATGCCGCATGAGGCACGCGGAGGAATGAGGAGGGGGAGGGCCGCGAGAACTGAGCGCGCCGGGCGCGCTGCGGGCGGCGGGAGACAGCAACACCTCGGGTGCGGCAGAACGACGTCGCATGTGGTGAGGTGGTACTGGAAGAGCCGATGCGCCGATCGGGAATCCGACGGGCAGGTCGGCGAACTGAGGAGGAACTGCACCGGCGCCCGAAACAGGGCGTACACAAGTGCTGACAGCACCGTACCACACGATGCGCGGGTGTGGCGGTGAGCTGTGGCTCAGCGGCTCGCGAGGAGCCCGTACAGGAGCGGGATGCGCGGCTCGGGCAACCGCCACCAGCCCGACTCCGTACGCTCCATACGGGGCCAGCGCGGCCAGGGCAGTTCGTCGCTCTCGCGCAACCGCCGGATGGTCAGTCCCGCCCCGATCAACGCGTTGACCGCCTCGTCCATTCCGTGCATCCACTCGAAGCTCTCGGTGGCCCCCACCACGGCCGGCCCGTCGGTGTAGGTGTACGTCGCATCGCGGTGCACAGCGGCGCCCGGTGCGCCCAGGTAGTCGTGCCGAAGCAGGAGTTCACCGGTGTCGTCCGGAGCGGGCTTCGGGCCGAGCGAGTTGAGCACCGGATGGAACTCCACGATGTACAACAGGCCACCAGGGCGCAGGAGTTGGGCGACCGTCTGCGCCCAGAGGTCCAGGTCGGGCAGATAGCACAGGGCGCCCTTCCCGGTGTACACGACGTCGAACCGCCGTTGCTCCAGGGCCTCCACGGCGTCGTACACGTTCGCTCGTACGTACGTCACGTCGAGGCCCGCCTTCGCCGCGATGCCGCGCGCGGCCGTCACGGACGCCTCGGAGATGTCGAGGCCGACCGCCCGCGCCCCGCGTTCGGCGAAGGCGAGGGTCTCGGTGCCGAGGTGGCACTGGAGGTGGAGCACATCACGGTCGGCCAGCCGGCCGAGGTCCTCCCATTCCCAGGAGGCGAACCAGCGCGACGGATCGAGACTCTCGCCCAGGCCGTAGAAACGGCTGGCGAGATGGACGGGGGTACGGGCGTCCCAGTTGGCCTCGTTGGCCCGCATCATCCGCGCGTGCTCGTCGGTGGTCATGAAGCCATCCAACCAAAACGTGCCCGCTCAGGCGGACCCGGCGTCCCGAGCCTCCCGCGCGATCCGCTCGAACCGGGCGCCCATGACCGTCGACTCGTCGATCGGACCGTCCTCGTCGAGGTGCAGGAGATCGCAGCCCTGGATCTCGCGCTCGCCGACCCGAGCCGTGAACGCCAGCGCCTGGTCGCGGCTGTCGGGCACACCGATCTTCCGCTCGTACCGGGCGAACCTTTCGAGCGGGCGTCCGAGGCGGCGACCCGTGGGCTCCTTCTAAGCTGGGCCGATGTTCAGCCCCGAAGGCCCCACGCTCCGTGAGCTCGCCGTGCAGGCGCTGTCGTCCGTCGAGCACGGCTACGACCTGCTCGCACCGAAGTTCGACCACACCCCGTTCCGTACGCCGGACACGATCCTCGACGCGGTGCCGTCGGCGCTCGGCCCCCTCGGGCCCTTCGACGACGGCCTCGACCTGTGCTGCGGCACCGGCGCCGGTCTGGCGGTGCTGGCGGAGGTGTGCAGGGGGAGTGTCACCGGGATCGACATCAGCGCGGGCATGCTGGAGGTGGCCCGGCAGCGGGCGGGCGAGCTCTCCGGTGGCTCGCGCGTCACCCTGGTGCGCGGCGACGCCCGAGCCCTGCCCTTCGCCGGGTCCGCCCCCGCCTTCGATCTGGTCGTCAGCTTCGGGGCGTTCGGGCACTTCCTGCCGGGCGAGTTGCCGGGACTGTTCGCCCAGGTCCACTCCGTACTGCGGCCGGGCGGGCGCTTCGCCTTCCCCGTCGTGGCCCCGGCCCGCCCGGGAACGCCCGCCTACTGGGCGCTGCTCGGCTTCGACGCGGTGATGAGGGTGCGCAACGCCGTGTGGCGGCCGCCGTTCGTCATGTACTACCGGGCCTTCCGACTGGCCGACGTGCGAAGGGAGTTGACGCACGCCGGCTTCGATGTGGAGACCCGTGCCCTGCCCGAGTTCGGGCGCGGGCCGGACGGCAGTCCGCGCTGCCGGATGGTGGTGGCGACGCGGACACCCGCCGGGCGACAGCCCGTCAGCTCTTGATGAACTCCAGCAGGTCGGCGTTGAACGCCTTCTCGAACTCGCCCACCAGGCCGTGCGGAGCGCCCGGGTAGACCTTCAGCGTCGAGTCCTTGACCAGCTGCGCCGTCTTCTCCGCCGACGCGGCGATCGGCACGATCTGGTCGTCGGCGCCGTGCGCGATCAGCGTCGGTACGTCGATGCGGCCCAGGTCCTCGGTGAAGTCGGACTCCGAGAACTGCTTGACGCAGTCGTAGGCCGCCTTGAGCCCGACCTGCATGCTCCAGAGCCAGAACGCGCGGCGCATGCCCTCGGAGGGGGTCGCGTCCGGCCGGTTGAAGCCGAAGAAGGCCTCGCTGAGGTCCCAGTAGAACTGCGAACGGTCCGCCTCGACGCCCGCCCGGATACCGTCGAAGGCCTCGATGGGCGTGCCCTCGGGGTTGGCGTCCGTCTTGAGCATCAGCGGCGGCACCGCACCCAGCAGTACGACCTTGGCGACGCGACCCGTGCCGTGCCGGCCGATGTAGCGGGTCACCTCGCCGCCGCCGGTCGAGTGGCCGACGAGGATAACGTTGTCGAGGTCGAGCGACTCGATCAGTTCCGCCAGGTCGTCCGCGTACTGGTCCATGTGGTTGCCCTGCCACGGCTGGGCGGAACGGCCGTGCCCGCGCCGGTCGTGCGCGATGGCACGGAAGCCGTGCTCGGCGACCAGGCGGGACTGGCCGTCCCACGTGTCCGCGTTGAGCGGCCAGCCGTGGCTGAACACCACCGGCTGCCCCGTGCCCCAGTCCTTGAAGAAGATCTCGGTGCCGTCGGAGGTGGTGAACGTACTCATGTGTGCCTTTCGAGACGTAGGACATCGTCCGACGGCGCACGCTCTGCTGCGCGCCGTCGGATGTCATGCCTCGAAGCTATGCGCACACGGCCTTCACGGAATCTGTCATCTGACTGCACCTGCCACCCACCCTGTACGGATCATTCCGTACCTGTGGTCCTTACCTGCTTCGGAGTGCGCTGTACAGGGCGTCGATCAGTGCCATCTTCCGCGGGTCGTCGGCGATATGGGGACCCATGCGGTTCATGACATACCCCAGGGACACTCCGCCATCCGGGTCGGCCAGCCCGCAGGAACCGCCGAAGCCGTCATGGCCGTACGCCCTCGGATTCGGCCCGTACGAGCCATTGGGGCCGCTCAGCCACAGCCCGAGCGCGATCTCCGTGTCGTGGCCGAAACCGGCGCCGAGCACCAGGTCCCGGCAGCTGCCCTGTCCCTCGCGCACCCGCTCGGCCGCCTCGGCGGAGAGGACGCGCCGGCCACCGAACGAGCCTTGGCCGGCGAAGACGCCGTACAGCGCGGCGATCGCGCGGGCCGTGCCGTGGCCGTTGGCCGCCGGTATCTCGGCGGCCCGCCACTCGGGGCTGTTCGCCTCGACGGGGCCCGCGAGGGGATTGGCCAGCGCTGCGATCGCCGTGGGCGTCAACTGGGCGAAGATCGCCGCTTGTTCGCTGGTCGAGGCGGCCGGTGGCTGCACCAGCTCGGCGGCCCGCCCGGCCTCCTTCTCCGGCAGCCCGATGGTGAAGTCGATGCCCAGCGGCCCGGTCACCTCCCGCTCCAGGAAGGCGCCCGGCAGCAGCCCCGACACCCGGCGGACCACCTCACCGACCAGGAAGCCGTACGTCAGCGCGTGATAACCGGATCGAGTGCCCGGCTCCCACCAGGGCTTCGTCGCCGCGAGCCGGCGGGTCGTCAGCTCCCAGTCGTAGAGATCGGCGAGCGAATGCGGCTCCCGCAGACCGGACAGACCCGACCGGTGCGACAGCAGATGCCGTACGAGCACGCCCTCCTTGCCGGCCGCCGCGAACTCCGGCCAGTAGTCGGCCACCGGGGCGTCGAGGTCGAGCAGCCCCCGGTCGGCGAGGATGTGCGCGCACAGCGCCGTCGGACCCTTCGACGTCGACCATACGTTGACGAGCGTGTCGCGCTCCCATGCGCGCGTGCGGCCCGCGTCGGCCCAGCCGCCCCACAGGTCGACCACCGTCTCGCCGCGGACCGTGACGCTCACCGCCGCGCCCAGCTCCCCGCGGTCGCGGAAGTTCTCCTCGAACGCCGCGCGCACCGCCGAGAAGCGTGCGTCGCAGTCGCCGTGAACGTGTGGCACGTGCTCGGACATGGGCCCTCCGCGGTTCGCCGGAACACCGGGCCACGACGCTGTGACCCGGCACCGATGAACATACCGACTGGTCGGATCGCACGGAAGGCGTCGGAAACGACCAGTTGCGCGCGCAGGCCCGTCAGGCGTACGAGCGCAGCCAGCCCACCTTCGTCGCCTCCTGGAACGGGCCGCCGCCCTCGTGGTCGTTGAAGTCGTAGACCTCGATCTTCTTGTCGTCGTTCGCCCAGGCGTTGAAGGCGGCGAAGACCGTGGACGGCGGGCAGGTCTGGTCCTCCAGCGCCGTCGAGAAGAGCGCCGGGGCCCGGCCGCGTGCCGCGAAGTGCACGCCGTCGAAGTAGGCCAGCGTGTTCAGCGCGTCGGCGGTGCGGCCGCGGTGGGTCTTGAGGTAGCTGCCGATCTCGCGGTAGGGGTGGCGGTCCGTGAGGGTCGCCGCACGCGGGAAGTCGCACAGGAACGGCACGTCCGGCGCGATCGCGACCAGGTCGGGGACCAGTCCGCCGACCGCGAGCGTGATCCCGCCGCCCTGACTGGACCCGAGGGCCACCGTGCGCGCCGGGTCGACCAGGGGGTGCGAGCGGGCCGCCTCCACCGCTCGCACCGCGTCCGAGTACACCCGCCGGTAGTAGTAGTTCTCGGGGGCGTCGATGCCACGGGTCATGAATCCGGGGTACGAGGGCGCGTTGCCCACCGGGTCCGCCGTCCCGCCACCGCCGCCCCAGGCGCTGCCCTGACCGCGCGTGTCCATGGCGAAGTGGGCACGGCCGGTCGACGCCCACAGCAGGTTCTCGTGCGGCAGACCGCGCCCACCGCCGTACCCGATGAACTCCACGACCACCGGCAGCGGCTCCGAGGCTCCGGCGGGCAGCCGCAGCCAGCCCTTCACCGGGTGACCGCCGAACCCGGCGAACGTCACGTCGTACACGTCGACCGTGGTGAGCCCCGTCTCCACGGGCTCGAAACGGGCGTCCAGGTCGTGTTCCCGGGTCTCCTGGAGGGTCTTGGACCAGAAGGCGTCGAAATCCTCGGGTTCGGCGGACTCGCTGCGGTACTCCTGGAGTTCGTCGAGCGGGAGGTCGAACTGGGCCATGTCGGACCGCCTTTGCGGGGAGGTGGCAAGCGCTTGCGGATGATCACACCGTACGTGGGAGGGTCGCCGACCCGCCAGGGCTCAAGTCCTGGGCAGGACCCGTACGAGGACCGCTCACCTCTACGATGGCGCCATGCCGACTGCTGTGGAACTGCTGGTCAGGGACGCCGAGCTGCTTGTCGTGGACGGCGCGCGCGAGATTCCCGGCGGGTGGGTGGCCGTCGACGGCGGGCGTGTCACCGCCGTGGGCGCCGCCGGGACCGAGCCCGAGGCCCGCACGACCGTGTCGGCGGCCGGGCGGCTCGTCACCCCCGGCCTGATCAACACGCACCACCACATCTACCAGAACCTCACCCGCTCCTACGCGCCCGCCGTCAACGGCACCCTCTTCGACTGGCTCACCACGCTCTACCCCCTGTGGGCCGCGCTCGACGAGGAAGCGGCGTACGTGTCCGCGTACGTCGGCATGGCCGAACTGCTCATGGGCGGCTGCACCACCTCCTCCGACCACCTGTACGTCCATCCGCGACCCGGACTCGTCGACGCCGAGATCCGCGCCGCCCGTGACATCGGCTTCCGCTTCCACGCCACGCGCGGCTCGATGACCCGGTCCGTGGAGGACGGCGGACTGCCGCCCCGGAGCGTCACACAGACCGAGGACGAGGTCCTCGCCGACAGCGAGCGCCTCATCAAGGCCCACCACGACCCGGAACCGGGCGCGCTGATCCGGGTCGCCCTGGCGCCCTGCTCACCCTTCTCCGTGACCAAGGAGCTGATGACGGCCACCGCCGAACTCGCCGAACGGTACGACGTACGCCTCCACACGCACCTCGCGGAGGACCATGACGAGGACACGTACTGCCTGGAGACCTACGGCTGCCGGCCCGTCGAGTACTTCGAGGAGGCCGGCTGGATGAGCGACCGCACCTGGGTCGCGCACTGCATCTATCCCAACGATGCCGAACTGCGCCGACTGGCCGACGCGGGCGTCGGCGTCGCGCACTGCCCCAGTTCCAACATGCTCATCGGGGGCGGCACCGCCCGCGTGCAGGAGATGCGTGAACTGGGCCTGCCCGTCGGCATCGGCTGCGACGGCTCCGCCTCCACCGACCACGCCTCGCTCTGGATGGAGACGCGCGGAGCTCTTCTCCTCGGGCGTTACCGGGGCGGACCCGGTGCGATGACCGCGCGCGACGCCCTCGACATCGCCACCCGGGGCTCGGCGCGCTGCCTGGGCCGCGCCGACGAGATCGGGCATCTGCGGCCCGGCGCCTGCGCCGACCTCGTGGTCTGGGACCTGCACGAGGTCGCGCTCGCCGGTGCGCTGAGCGACCCTGTGGAGGCGTGGCTGCGCTGCGGACCGGCCCGCGCGTGGACGACGGTCGTCGCCGGACGTGTCCTGGTCGACCGGGGCGAGCCCGTCCTGCCGGGCCTGCGGGACGCGCTCACCGACCACCGCCGCATCGCCCGCCGGATGCAGGAGATGCTGTGACGACCAGCCCTGCCCGTCACGACCGCCGTCCCGTCCACTCCGGCTCCGTACGCGCCCACGCGCGCTCCCACTCCACGAGCCGGCGCTGAACGACCGTACGGAGTAAGGCGGTTCGGGCGAGGAGGACGACACCGGCGGTCAGGCCCGCTGCGCAGATGCCCACCGCCACCGTGTGCTGGTGGACCGCGACGGCGCTGGGCGGCGGAGCCACGGGCCGCCCGAGCGCGTCGAGCCACAGGTCGACGGTGTCACCGCGCCGTGTACCGGGCGGCACGTGAGCCGTCGCCGTACGTACCTCCGCACCCGGTTCCGTCCACAGCACCCGCACCCGGTACAGGTGCTGTCTGCCGGCCGACACGGAAGGCACCCCTGCTCCTGTTCCGCCGACGGCCACCGCGTGGACGCGATGACGCTCGGCACGCTGAACGGCGGCCGTCGCGAGTGCCCCGTCGTGTGCCCACCGGGCCGCGACCGCCCCGGCCAGAGGCGCGCCGACGCACAGCGCCACGGCGACGACGAGCAGCGCCCACGCCTCCAGCACGTCCGACCGGCGGCGCAACGGATTCCGCCGCCAACGCCGGCCGTACACCCGTGTTCCCCTGAGGACGCCCACCCGTCCATCGTCGCGCGCGACACCGACCGAACGGCAGCCGCGCACGAGTGTGGGCGCGCACGACCGGTCCGCGCCCCCGTGGGTCCGGCGCACCACCGAGGGCGGTGTCCCCAGCGTTCCCGGCGTTCTCAGCCGAAGCGTTCGATCCGGATCCGGTCCACGGGCTGGCCCGCCGCCACCAGCAGGCGCGAGGCGTGCTCGGCGAACGTGTTGGAGCCGCACACGTACGCCTCCCAACCGCCCGGCGGCTGCTCGGCGGCCAGCAACGGCGCCACCTGGGAGGCCGACAGCCGTCCGACCGGCACACCTTCGGGCGCCCGGCGGGTGAAGACGGGCGTGGTCTCGGCCCCGTACTCCCGCGCGTAGATCAGCTCCTCGGGACCGCGCGCCGACACCAGCAGCCGCAGCGGCACGGTCAGGCTGCGCATACGGTGGTGCCGGATCATCGACATCAGCGGTACGACCCCGGAACCGGCGCCGATCAGCAGCGCGGGCCGGTCGCCCGGCCAGGCGAAGAAACCGCTGAGCGGACCGCGCACCTCCACCTCGTCGCCGGGTTTTGCCAGTGTGTGGAACCAGCCGGAGACCTCGCCGCCCTCGACATGGTCCAGGGTCAGTTCGATGTGCCCGGCGTCTTCCGGGGGTGAGGCGATCGAGTAGTGCCGCTGGGCCGTGTAGCCGTCGTCGGCGGTCAGCCGCAGCATCAGGTGCTGGCCGGGCAGATGACCGGCCCAGCCGGGCACCGCGAACCGGAAGGTGGAGGCGTGGGGTGTCTCCCGCCGGACCTCGGTGAGGGTGGCCGTCTGCCAGCGGGCCGCCTCGCGGTTGCTGACGGCGATGCGACCGGGCACGGCGAACCGGGTCGGGGGCACGAAGAGTCCGGGCGCCGTGGTGTCGGAGGTGGTCCTAGTCACCGGAGTACCTCTGCTCCTCCCACGGGTTCCCGCGCGCGTGATAGCCGTTCTGTTCCCAGAACCCCGGCTCGTCGTGGTCGAGGAGCCGCAGACCGGCGATCCACTTGGCGCTCTTCCAGAAGTACAGGTGCGGCACCAGCAGCCGCGCCGGGCCGCCGTGCTCGGCGGGGAGCGGCTGTCCCTCGTACTCCCAGGCGATCCACGCCCGGCCGCCGGTCAGGTCGGCGAGCGGGAGGTTCGTGGTGTAGCCGGTGTGCGAGTAGGCGACGGCGTGGGTGGCCGACGCGTCGGGCCGCGCCGCTTCGAGGAACGCGTCCAGGGACACGCCGCCGAACCGCACCCCGAACTTCGACCAGCTCGTCACACAGTGGATGTCACCCTCGTACGCCGACGCGGGCAGCGCGTGGGCCTCGGCCCAGTCCCAGGTGCGCGGCGCGGCCACCAGGCCGTCGATCCGGAAGGACCAGTCCGCGGGCGTCAGGTCGGGGGTGACCTCGGCGGACAGGACGGGCCAGTCGTCGCCCGCGTCGTACTGGCCGGGCGGCAGCCCGGCGTTCTGGACGCGCGGGCGTCCGGTGAAGCCTCGGGTGACGTTCATGGGGTGGGCGCCTCACGGTCAGGCCTGGTCAGTGGATACGTGTACCACCGTACGGGGTCGCCGTGCGTGCCCCGGACCCCGGTCCCGTGGTGATCATTGCGGGCGTATGAACTCTCCCCAAGTCTTCGCAACCCCGGGAATAGCCCTCGCGCGATCGACCTTGCCGATGAGTGCGGGTTCCGGTGATCGGCGTCGGCCGGTCTGTTGGTTCTGGTTTTGGAGAGTGGGAGCAGATGCCCAAGGCGTACGTCTTCACACGGTTCGGCGGCCCGGAGACCGAGGCGTTCGTCGACGTGGACCGGCCGCGCCCCGGCCCGGGACAACTTCTTGTGGCGGTGCACGCGGCCGGCGTGAACCCCGTCGACTGGAAGCAGCGCACCGGCTACGCCCGTGCGGGGGGTGTGGCGCGCGAACTGCCCGCCGTCCTCGGCAACGAGGTCGCGGGGGTGGTCGAAGAGGTCGGCGAGGACGTCACCGGCTTCGCCGTCGGGGATGCGGTCTTCGGCAACCCGGTCGCCGGCGGCTACGCCGAATACGCGCTGCTGCCCGTCACGGTGACCGCCCCCAAGCCCGCCTCGCTGTCGTTCACGGACGCGGCGGCCCTGCCCGTCGCGGCGGCCACCGCGTACGACGGCGTCGACCAGCTGGCCCTGCCGGAGGGCGCGACCCTGGTGGTCACCGGTGCGGGTGGCGGGGTCGGCGCCGCCATCCTCCAGATCGCCCGCACCCGCGGACTGCGGGTCGTCGGAGTCGCGAGCGACGGCAAGAAGGACTTCGTCGAGTCGTTGGGCGCGGTCCACGTCCCGTCCGGCACCGACCTGGCCGCACGGGTGCGGGCGGCGGCCCCGGAGGGCGTCGACGGCGTCTACGACCTGGTCGGCGGCGAGGTGCTCGCGGCGGCCGCGACCCTGCTGACCGACCGCACGAAGCTGATCACGGCGGGCGCCCCCGCGGACGTCGCGGAGGGACTGGGCGGTGCCCGCGTCGCTCGCGCCCGCAACGCAGCCGTCCTCGAAGCGGTCGCGGACCTGGTCGTACACGGCGACCTGGACCCGCATGTGACCAGCACTTTCCCACTCGACCGCGCCGGCGAGGCGCTGCGCACGGTGGAAGAGGGCCACGCACGCGGCAAGATCGTGATCGAGGTCGCCCGATGAGCGCCGGCGCGCCGCACGTCCTCGACAACCCCGCCCTGGCCTCGCTGACCGGCCCGCACGCCCACTTCGCCGAGCGGCGCGGCCGGGTGCTGCGCTACCCCGTCGACGTGTCGCCGTGGCTGGCGCTGCCCGACGAACCCGACGCCGACGACTGGGCCGACGTCGCCGCGCTGGCGGGCCCCGGCGCCGAAGTGCCACTGGCGGGCTTCGCGGGACAGCTTCCGGCGGGCTGGGAGATCACGTTCGAGATCGATGGCGTTCAGTTCGTGGACGACGGCCTCGCCGCCGCGCCGGACCAGGAAGCGGTCCGCCTCGGCCCGGCAGACGTGCCGGAGATGCTCGACCTCGTCGAACGGACCCAGCCCGGCCCTTTCCTGCCCCGCACCGTCGAGATGGGCACCTACCTGGGCATCCGCCGCGAGGGCGCCCTCGTCGCCATGGCGGGGGAGCGGCTGCACCCGCCCGGCTGGACCGAGATCAGCGCGGTCTGCACCGACCCAGCGGTGCGCGGCCAGGGCCTGGCGACCCGGCTGATCCTCGCTGTCGCCCACGGCATCCGGGAACGCGGCGAGACGCCCTTCCTGCACACCGCCGCCCGGAACACCCACGCCATCCGGCTCTACGAGTCCCTCGGCTTCCGGCTGCGCCGCAGAACCGCGTTCCTGGCCGCCAGGGTGCCCGAACGCCTGGGCGACGAGCGGGAGTTGGCGGTGCCGTAGCTGGAACAACCGGAGTTGGGGCGCCCGGGCCGAACTGTTCGGGTAATGTAGCCGTCCGGCTGTGGAACGCCCCAGCCGGACACATCACCTGGGAGGTGAGACCCATTACCGCTGTGTCAGCTCGGGTGCTCTCACCTCAAGGCAGCACGGACCCGCTCCGCCGGAAGTGCGGCGAAGGGCTGTCGGTCCGCTGCGGCGCCGCCGTGGCTGGTCGCGCAGTTCCCCGCGCCCCTCTGGGGCGCCGCGGAACCGTGTCCGACCTCGCCGGGTCCGCCTAGCCGACCGCGAGAGCGCCCTTCGGCTCCCGAAAGGCTCTCGGCTCCCATGCCCTCCAGTTCTCATTCGCTCAACTCCTCCTCGGCCTCCGTTGTCGCCGCCCTGCGCGCGGCCGGCTGCGTCTTCGCCGAGGACGAGGCACGGTTGATACTCTCCGCCGCCCGTGATCCGGAGGAAGCGGCCGCCATGGTCGCCCGCCGGGCCTCGGGCCTGCCGCTCGAACACGTCCTCGGCTGGGCCGAGTTCAGCGGGCTGCGCATCACCGTCGAGCCCGGTGTCTTCGTGCCGCGCCGACGTACCGAGTTCCTCGTCGCCGAGGCACTTGTCCAGGCCCCGGACGCGTCCGTCGTCGTGGACCTGTGCTGCGGCTCGGGCGCGGTCGGCGCCGCGCTGGCCGCCGTACTCACCGGAGTCGAACTGCACGCCGCCGACATCGACCCCGTGGCCGTGCGCTGCGCCCACCGCAATGTCGCCGCGTACGGCGGCCACGCCCACGAGGGCGATCTGTTCGACGCCCTGCCCGTCGACCTGCGCGGCCGGGTCGGCATCCTCGCCGCCAACGTGCCCTACGTCCCCACCGAGGAGGTCGGTCTGCTGCCCCCGGAAGCCCGCGACCACGAACCCCTGGTCGCCCTGGACGGCGGCGGCGACGGCCTCGACGTGCTGCGGCGGGTCGCTGCGGGGGCATGGCATTGGCTGGCCCCCGGCGGCTGCCTCCTGATCGAGACGAGTGAACGCCAGGCACCGTCGGCGGTCGAGGCGTTCGAGGCGGCAGGTCTGGTGACCCGGCTCGCGGAGTCCGACGAGCTGTACGCGCATGTGGTGGTCGGGGTCCGGCCCTAGGCGCGCGCAACGGTCGGTGGCCGCCCGCGCGAGGGTGCTCGCCCGGACGGCCACCGACCGTGTGCGGTCCCGGCTCAGAGCCGATAGGGCTTGGAACGCCGGCGCAGTGCCCAGGCCGTTGCCACGACCCCGCACGCGACCAGCGCGCCGCCCGCCGCGAAGGTGAGGGTGCCGTAGTCCTTGGCCGCGCCGCCGAGTCCGCCCATGACTCCCCGGGTGGGGGAGGCAGTGGCGGAGATGGTGGGCGTCGAGGCCGTGCTGACGATGACGGCCTGGGAACCGGCGGTGGTGCCGTTCGCGCACCGCACGGTGACGGTGTAGGTGCCGGTGCCGACATTGGACCAGACGGCGGACTGGCCGGTGCTCGTCCCCGAGAGCGTGACCACACGCCCGTCGGTGAAGGTCCGCTGGCTGCTGTTGAGGAGCGAGGCGCTGCCGTAGCCGCTGCCGCTGGTGGTGGGGCATGCGCTGGTGGTCACCGAGACCGTGGATCCGCTGGTGCTCACGGAGATCCCGGCCGCCGAAGCCGTCGGGGCGGTGAGGGCCAGCGCGAGCACGGCGGCGGCTGCCACGGTCGGGCCGGATCGGAGGAGTAGGGGAACGGTTCGCATGTGGACTGCCCTTCGGGGGCACGGTTGGCGGTACGTCCCATGCGCCGCCGAGGGTCGGGGATCGCCCGTGCCGCCTCGGGGCCAGCCAAAGTGCTCCCGTCCCGACCCGCACCTGGACGGCCACCGGGCAGGTGACGGATTCGTTCGTACGGCGGACCGCTGATGGGCTGTCAAGGTGATCAGGGCCATGGCCCGACGGCATCGCGCTACGGCGCCGTCACCACCGTCCGCTCCGCCGAGAACCCGCCCCACGTCCCGTCCGGGAGCCGCGCCCTGATCCGCACCCGGTACGCGATCCCCGCGTCCCGGCCCGCGTAGAAGCTGTACGACGCCCGTTCGCGCGGAGCGGGCCCGCCCCACACGAGGGAGGTGGCCGGACGCCCGTCGAGCTGGATCTCGTACTCCGTGACGAGACCGTCCGCATGTGGCGGAATCCAGGACAGATCGAGGTAGTAGGCCCCGTCGGCGCGACGGGCCGTCGTGCGGAAGCCGGTGGGGGCGGTGGCGCGGCCGTCGTCGGTGCCGGGTGCGGTGGTGAGACGTACGGGGTCGCCGGCGGGGGAGATGTTGTCCGCGGCGTCGCGGGCGCGGACGGTGAAGGTGTAGCGGGTGCCCGGCCGCAGCCCGGTGACCACGGCCGTCGTCCGCTCCCCACTGACGGTGTGGATCCTCGACCCGCCCTGGTGGACGTCGTACGAGACCACCCCCTGTTCGTCCGTCGACGCGCCCCAGGACAGCTGGACCGACCGGCTGCCGGTGGGCCTGCCCCGGGTGCGGCCGGGACGGGTCGGGGCACTGGTGTCAGCGCCGGACGCGGCGGGGGTCGTCGTGCGGACGCCCTCGCTGAGTGGTCCGGCGCGCCCGTCGGTGTTCCGGGCCCGCACGGTGAAGACGTACGGCGTGGACGGGGCGAGGCCGACGATGTCCACCATGTGCTCCGAGCCGGGCACCTCCTTCACCTTCACCGTGCCGCGGTACACCTCGTACGCGGAGACCTCGGGCCCGTCCGGCGCCCGGTTCCACATCACGTGCGCGCTGGTCGCGCTGCCCGCGGCGGCCGTGACCCCGGCCGGGGCGGGCGGGAGTCGGCCGTCGGAGCCGCTCCCGTCCCCGCTCCAGGCGCAGGAGACGGTGAGCAGCAGTACCCCGCAGACGGACGTGACGTACCGGGCGACGCGTCGCACAGCTGCTCCCCCCTCCGTCCTCTCCTGCACGGTATTGGTCCGGACCAATATGGACCCGATGGGGTGGGCGCATCAAGAGGGGTGCGGCTGCTCTCTGCCTGCCGCGACTACGTATGCTGATGCCCATCAAGGCTGAACAGGCCCCGTTGTCAGGGCAGTTCATGTCATTGGCGCGGAACCGCTGTCGTCGCAGGACCCGCGCCGGCGCGGGCGGCCGGGCGGCCGGAGCCGACACGGGCTCAGGCGCCCGGCCCCTGTCGGGAGTTCGGTGTGTGCACCGTACGGCCCCCTAACGGTGGCCGCGTGACGCGACCGGCACCAGATTGGACCGAGTGTCCGTCAGTTCCCCCAGGAGAGGCCCCTATCGTGCGTGTCCAGACGCTGACGCTGGCCGTGGCCGGCGCCGCCCTGCTCGCCCCGACGACGCTGCCCACGTCCGTCCACCCGAACGAGCCGGTGCGGTACGAGGGCAGTGTCCGGGCCTCCGACCTGCTGGCCAAGGTGCGTGACTGCGTCCGCGTGTCCAACGGCTACTACCGCAGCGACGCCGGGGCCCACGCGGACATCCCCGTCTGCGGCACCGAGGACGTCGTCTTCTGGAAGGCCGACATGGACATCGACTGCGACGGTCAACCCGGTCCGCGGTGCAACGGGCGCACCGACCCTTACTTCGCCGACACCACCGCCTTCCAGCAGTCCGACGGCCGCTATCTGGACCCCGAACGCCTGCCGTTCATCGTCGTCCCGATGGCCGGCAGCATCTGGAACTACCGGGACTACGGCATCCGGGGCGGCTCGGTCGCGGCCGTCGTCTACAAGGACCGTGTGCAGTACGCGGTCGTCGGTGACACCGGCCCGCACGACATCATCGGCGAGGCGTCCTACGCCACCGCCGCGGCGCTGGGCATCAACCCCGACCCGCACGGCGGCGGAACGGCCTCCGGCGTCACGTACATCGTCTTCAAGAACTCCAGAGTGTCGCCGATCGAGAACCACGCGGCGGCGGTGGAGACGGGGGAGCGGCTGGCGAAGCAGTTCGTCGGCGCGAGTGCCGAGGGCGCTGCGGGCGCCGAGAGCGACGAGACCTTGGCAGACGACTGAGTCCGACCCGCTCCGGACGAACCGTTCCGGGAAAGGAGCGGCGGGCCGGTCCGCGAACCGCTCCCGCCGCTCCCTTCCCGCGTTCCCTCACACCTTCCGGTACGTGTACGCCTCCGAGGCCGCCGCCTCGACCGCCGCGAGGCCGGCTCCCGTGGAAGCCGTGACGATCGCGGCCACCGCACCCTCGACGAACGGGGCGTCCAGCAGGCGGGTGCCGTCCGGGAGTTCGTCGCCCTCCGCCAGGAGCGCCTTCACCGTGAGGACCGCGCTGCCCAGGTCCGTCAGGACGGCGACCCCGGCACCCCGGTCGACGGAACGGGCCGCCGCGGTGATCAGCTCGGCGCTCGTGCCGAAGTCGCCGGACTCGGTACCGCCCGCCGCGGCGACGGGAACGGTCGCACCGCCGCCGACGAGCGCGCGGGCCAAATCCGCCACCGAGGCCGCCACCGCCGCGCTGTGCGACACCAGCACGACCCCGACCAGTTGCCCGCCCTTCTCGCCGCTCACGCCGGTCCCGTCACTCACCGGCGGTCTCCGCGAGAGCCGCGATCAGCAGCGCCGCCGAGGTGGCCCCCGGGTCCTGGTGACCGATACTGCGCTCGCCGAGATAGCTCGCTCTGCCCTTCCGGGCCTGCAGGGGCGTGGTCGCGAGGGCGCCCTGTTCGGCGGCCGTGCGTGCGGCGGCGAACGAGTCGGCGAGGGCGTCCACGGTGGGCACGAGAGCGTCGATCATCGTCTTGTCGCCGGGGGCCGCCCCACCGAGCGCCATCACCGCGTCCACCCCGATGCGCAGCGCGTCCGTGAACTGTTCCGTGCTCACCTCGGCAGCTTCGCCGAGCGCCTTGCCCGTCCGGCGCAGCAACGTTCCGTACAGGGGGCCCGAGGCTCCGCCGACCGTCGAGATGAGCCGGCTTCCGGCGAGAACGAGGACGGCACCGGGGGTGTCCGGCACCTTCTCCGCCACGACGGTGGCCACGGCGTCGAAGCCGCGCCGCAGATTGCTGCCGTGGTCGGCGTCGCCGATCGGCGAGTCCAGGGCGGTGAGCCGCTCCGCCTCGCGGCCGACGGACACGGCCGTCGCCGTCATCCAGCGGCGGAAGAAGTCGGCGTCGAGCACTAGATCTCCTTGCGTGGTAGGTACGTCGGTCGCTGTCTCTCCCGGAGGGCGGGCCGCCTCCCCGGGCGACGACTGCCCTGTGCGTCCGCCGGGGCTCACATGCCCCAGCGCAGACCCGCCGTCCGCACCGGCGCGTCCCACAGGCGCAGCAGTTCCTCGTCGATCTCGCACAGGGTCACCGAGGCGCCGGCCATGTCGAGCGAGGTGACGTAGTTGCCGACGAGCGTGCGGGCAACGGACACTCCGCGCCCGGCCAGCACCCGCTGCACCTCGGCGTTGAACCCGTACAGCTCCAGCAGCGGCGTCGCGCCCATCCCGTTGACCAGGACCAGCACGGGATTGCGCGGGTTGAGATCCTCCAGTACGGCTTCCACCGCGAAGTCGGCGATCTCGCCCGAGGTCATCATCGGCCGCCGCTCCCGGCCCGGTTCGCCGTGGATGCCGACGCCCAACTCCAGTTGGCCCGGCGGCAGATCGAAGGTGGGGCTGCCCTTCGCCGGGGTGGTGCAGGCGCCGAGCGCGACGCCGAAGCTGCGGGAACTGTCGTTGACCTGCTGGGCGACGGAGCGCACCTGCTCCAACGGGCGGCCCTCGTCCGCCGCCGCACCGGCGATCTTCTCCACGAACAACGTGCCGCCCGTACCGCGCCGCCCGGCCGTGTAGAGGCTGTCGGTGACGGCGACGTCGTCGTTGACGAGGACCTTCGCCACCTGGATGCCCTCGTCCTCGGCGAGTTCGGCCGCCATGTCGAAGTTGAGGACGTCGCCGGTGTAGTTCTTCACCACGAACAGGACGCCTGCCCCGCTGTCCACGGCAGCCGCGGCCCGCACCATCTGATCGGGCACGGGAGACGTGAACACCTCACCCGGACAGGCCGCCGACAGCATCCCCGGCCCCACGAAGCCGCCGTGCAGCGGCTCGTGCCCCGATCCGCCACCGGATACGAGGGCCACTTTCCCGGCAACGGGCGCGTCCCGCCGTACGATCACCCGGTTCTCCACGTCGACGGTCAGCTCGGGATGCGCCGCTGCCATGCCCCGCAGTGCGTCCGCGACCACGGTCTCCGGAACGTTGATGAGCATCTTCATGGGTACCTCCTGGTGGGATCAAAAGATGGCCTCTGGCCTGTGTCTTTGCTGGTCAGAGTGGGTTACGTCAGTTGTCGATCTCGGCGGTGAACGGCGGTCGGGGGCGGGCTCTGGCGGGGCTGATGCTGACTCAATGCCGAGTTTTATGACGGAGTATCAGATGTAGTTGGCGTACGGGTTGACGATTTCAGATGCCTGCTCTCGGAAGTATCAACGCTGACCGGGCGCGGGGTCACGTGTGCGGACGCCGACGGGCCCGTGCGGGTCGCACCGATGTGCTCTGTGGTGATTCATCGAAGCGGTCAAGGTGTCTCCGCAGGCCCGCTGCCGCGGGTTTCTGTCGCATCTCCCGAGACGAGTTGGACCTCGGTCCGGAGGGCCGGGCCGACACGGCTGCCATCACTTGGGGCTTCAAGGACCTCACGGGCGAGGCACACTCCAGCTTTCTGGGACTGGCTCACGACTAACGGCAATCCCAACGCCGTTGGGCAGTGCGGAAACCGTGGTCCTGGATGGCGGAGGAAACTGCGATCACGCGGAGGGTGGTCGGCAGCAAGTGTCTGCCCGTGCGTTGGAAGGGGCCCGGGACCGATTCCGAGAGCGTAATGGTGTGACGCGGGACGCTCGTCGCGGGACAGCGGGGCTCATGCCCCGGCGTACAGCCCGACTTCCTCACTCTCGTCGAGGAGTGCCACTTCGGCCGCGCCGCGCAGCGCCTGCACGTGGCCCAGTCGGCCCTCTCCCAGCAGCTCAAGCAGATGGAGCGAGCTGGGCGCGCAGTTGTTCACGCGCGCAACTGCCGGGCGTGTCCCTGGAACTGCGCGGTGAGCTGCTCAATCCCGAACTGGTCGACGGACTGCTCGGAGGCAGCCACGACCTGGCCCTCCTGCGCACCGACACTCCGGTGGAGCCGCCGTCGAGGTCACCACCCTCCGGTCTGAACGGCTGGTGGCGGTCCTGCCCACCGGCCATCCGCCGGCAGGCCGGCGCGAGGTCCCCCTCGTGGCACTTGCCGACGAATCGATCGTCGTCCACCCCTCCCGTGACCGTTCCTCCATGCACGGCCGGGTCCTCGCAGCGTGCGCCCGGGCCGGCTTCGAACCGTCCGCTCCGGTCGAGGTCGGCGAGAGCGCGACGCTGGTCGTGTTCGTCGCAGCGGGCCACGGAGTCGCCCTGGTCCCGGAGTCGGTGCAGAGTCTCCGCCTCGACGGTGTGACGTACCTGCCGTTCGTCGAGACGGAAGCCGTCGACCTGGGTCTGGCGCGCCGAGCGGGCCCGAACTCACCGGCCGCGGAACAGGTCGCAGTGGTCATCGAGGCATGCGTGAGGCGGTGAGCAGCCGATCGAGCCTCGGTGGCGGCGTGGAGGGCAGGGCAGCGGGGCAGCAAGGCCCCAACTTGAGGTCCTGCTGCCCACTGCGCGGTCTATCCGTGGCGAGGGTCAGGCAGCTGCACGGGCGTCACCCCGGGGGCGTTTCTCATGTCTGGCCCGCGAGGGGACGCGCGGTCCCGCCAACACCCCCGTGACCTGGGGCCACTGCCGCTTCCGGTGCGCGGGGAACCAGCCCGACCAGCAGGGCGCCGATGACGCCGGGTACGGCGAGCGCGTAGAAGTTCCACTGGAACGCCAGGCCGGCTCCGATGATGACCCCGAGCAGCGGCGGGGCGAGCATCGAGCCGAGACGGCCGAACCCCAGCGTCCAGCCCATCGCCGTGGCGCCCATACGTACCGGATAGTGCTTGGAGACATAGGCGAGGACGAACGACTGCGTGCCCATCGCCCCGACACCACCCAGCGCGACGGCCGCGTACAGCACCGTCGTGGGCAGCCGCAGGCTGAGCAGTACGACGGCCATGCTGGACACGAGGTAGGTCGTCGTGATGATCGGTTTGGATCCGAATCGGTCGGCCGCCAGGGAGATGACGATGGTGCCGACGACGGCTCCGATGTTGAACACGAGGAGGAAGCCGAGCGAGGAGCCCGCGGAGTAGCCGGCGCGGCGCATGATCTCCGGGAGCCAGGTGTTGAAGCCGTAGATCATGAAGAGGCACAGGCACGTCATCACCAGGAAGCACACCGTCGCTCCGACGTAGCTGCGTGAGAAGAGTGCCCGTACCGGCGACAGGCTGCCCGTGTCGGTACCGGACGGGCTCTGCTCGGGCGCCGGTACGCCTTGCTGCGGGTCGTCCGAGGTGATGTTCCAGCGGTCCGCGATCCTGTCGGCCTCGGCGTGCCGTCCCTTCGCCCGGAGGAACGTGATCGATTCCGGCAGAAACCTGATGGCCAGCGGCAGGACGAGGAGCAGCGGGAGGAGGCCGAGGAGGAACATCACCTGCCAGCCGAACCGGGGCAGCGCGAAGATTCCGGTGAGGGCGGCGATGATGCCGCCTACGGGGAAGCCGCTGAAGAGGGTCGCGAAGACCAGGTTGCGCGTCCTGGGGTGCGAGTACTCACCCACCAGCGCGCTCGCGGTTGGCAGCACACCGCCGAGACCGAGGCCGGCGAGGAAGCGGAAGAGGCCGAACACCTCCGGCGAGGTGGCCGTCGCACACAGGCCTGTCATCACCGAGAACCAGATCAGGCAGCCGATCAGCATCTTGCGTCGGCCCAGAGTGTCGGTGAGCGTGCCGACCGTCGTGGCTCCGATGAGCATCCCGACGAGAGCGAATGAACCGATCAGACCGGCACCGGCGGGGGTGAGGCCCCAGCCGGGTTCGTGGAGCAGGGACGGAATCACCGCGCCGTAGACGACGACGTCGTACCCGTCGGCTACGACGGTGATCCCACAGATCGCGAGTACCAGCAGTGTCACGGGGGGCCAGGTGGCGTTGCCACGACTTCCTCTGCGGCTGTCTTCGTGCATGACGGTTCCTCTCACATGGCTCTGCTGTTGCGGTGAGGGTTCTCTCCGAGGCGAGGGCGGCGGCTCTTCCCGATGTTCCGGCGGCATCGTGTGTTACTCGCCTCGCACCGCTAAGTGTGCACACTGGTACGAGCCTGTAAAGGGTTACGTGCAGGAAAACGCTCTGCGCTGCCTGATTGATGCGATGTGACGAACCTGGGTGTATACACATCCGGTTTCGGGTGGGGTGAGGCTGCTCAGCGCGAGCCCTTCACGCCTCGGCGTCGGCCCCTCGGGCTCGCGAGATGCCGCGGGCGGCCAGCACGACCGCCGGCACCAGCAGGTGGGTCCGGGCATCGGCACCCACCACGGACAGGGCCGCGACGACGTGCCCTTTCGAGCCGGTGATCGGTGCCGCCACCGAGTAGGCGTCCGGGCTCATCTCCTCGCGCACGACGGCGACGCCGGTCCGCCGGCATTCCGCCAACACCACACGCAGTGCGGCGGGATCGGTGATGGTCCTGGGTGTGAAGCCGGAGAGGCCGTGCCGTGCGACCTCGTCGAACAGCTCCTCGCCGGCGTGGGCCAGCAGCACCTGCCCGACGGCGGACGCGTGCAGGGGCAGCCGTCCTCCGACCCCGGAGACCACCGGAACCGCTCCTGTCGTGGAGATCCGTTCGACGACGAGGGCGTCGGTGCCGTCGAGGACGGCCAGCTGTACGTGCTGCTGCGTGGCGGCGTGCAGGTCCTCCATCACCGGCATCGCCCGGACGCGCAGCGGCAGCCCCCGCGGGTTGAGGCTGCCCAGCTCCCACAGGCGCAGGCCGATGACGTAGGCGCCACTGGGGACACGTTCCAGTGCTCCCCACGCGGTCAGTTCGCCGACCAACCGGTGCGCGGTGGCGTGGCTGAGGCCGGTGATCCGGCATATCCGGGCGAGCGTCAGCTCCGGGCGCTGCGGCGTGTACGCCCCCAGGATCGCCAGGGCCCGCGAGGTGACCGTGCGCCCGCGGTCGTTGCTGTTGGCCGTCGTGGCTCCCTACTCGATGTCCATTCAGCGGACATCGTACTGACCCGGACGGGACCGATCGCGGAATCTCACCACCGGGCCCGCGAGGACCTTCACGGGATGACGCGAGGGAAACGCCGCTGTCGTCGGCTGCGGAGGTCGCCGCCGGTCCCACTCACCGATGAAAGGAGTCCGGGCATGGGCATGACCGTGACGCCGCGGGACCGCGGCGGTCATGACACCGACTCGGCAGACAGGTCGTTGATGCGTTTCGAGCACGAGACGCTGCCTCAGCGGGTGTGTTTCGCCTCGGGCGAGGCGGCGTCGACGCTACGGGCCGAGGTGGAGCGGCTCGGTGCCACGCGGGTGATGGTGATCGCTGCGGAGGCGGAGGCAGATCTTGCGCAGCAGGTCACCGCAGGCCTTCCGGTCGCGCTGCGGTGGAGTGAGGTGGTGATGCATGTTCCCGTGGAGGTCGCCGAGCGGGCACGTGCCGCCGCGGCCGTGCACGAGGTGGACTGCCTGGTCAGTGTCGGTGGAGGCTCCACCACCGGACTGGCGAAGGCGATCGCGTTGACCGCGGACCTGCCCATAGTGGCCGTCCCCACCACCTACGCGGGCTCGGAGGCCACGAGTGTGTGGGGTCTGACCGAGCGGGCCCGCAAGACCACGGGGGTGGACGCGCGAGTCCTGCCCCGCTCGGTGGTGTACGACGCGACGCTGACCGTGTCCTTGCCGGTGCCGATGAGTGTCGCCTCGGGGCTGAACGCGCTGGCGCACTGCGTCGACGCGATGTGGGGCCCTCGCGTCGATCCGATCGACCGGGCGCTGGCGGGGGAGGGGATCCACGCGTTGGCGACCGGGCTGCCCGCGGTGATGGCCGACCCGGCCGGCCTTCCGGGCCGCGAGCGGACGCTGTACGGGACGTACCTGTCGGCCGTGGCGTTCTCGTCGGCGGGATCGGGGCTGCACCACAAGATCTGCCACGTCCTCGGCGGCAGGTACGACCTGCCGCACGCCCAGACCCACGCGGTGGTGCTGCCGTACGTGCTGGCCTTCAACGCAACCCGCGCCCCGGAGGCCGAGCGGCGGATCGCGGCCGCGTTCGGAGCGCGCTCGGCGATCGAAGGACTCCAGCGCCTTCGGCACGACGTGGACGCGCCGAAGGCGCTGCGCGACTACGGGCTGAAGGAGTCCGATGTCGACGACGCGGTGCAGGCGGTCCTGGACGTGGTACCGGCCGGCAATCCGCGTCCGGTGACGGCCGGCTCTCTCCAGCGCCTGCTGCGTTTCGCCTGGCGGGGGACGGACCCGAGCACGATGACCGATGGCATGGAGGACTGATGACGACGAGTGAGCAGAACCGGACTGCCGAGCAGACTCAGCGTGAGCAGGCCCTGGTCGAGCAGGTCGTGGCCTCGTTCGAGACCGCGAAGGACCCGCGCCTGAAGCAGCTGACGCAGGCGCTGACCCGGCACCTGCACGCGTTCCTGCGCGAGGTGCGGCTGACCGAGGCGGAATGGGCGTCCGTGATCGAGTTCCTCACTGCGGCCGGGGACATCACCGACGACAAGCGGCAGGAGTTCATTCTGCTGTCGGACGTGTTCGGGGCGTCCATGCAGACGATCGCGATCAACAACGAGGCCTACGCGAATGCGACAGAGGCGACCGTGCTCGGGCCGTTCTTCGTCGAGGGCTCACCCGAGATCCCGCTGGGCGGGGACATCTCCTTCGGTGCCGCCGGGCAGCCGTGCTGGGTCGAGGGCACGGTCACCGGAACCGACGGCGAACCCGTGCCAGGTGCGCGCATCGAGGTGTGGGAAGCCGACGAGGACGGTTTCTACGACGTGCAGTACGACGACGACCGCATGGCGGCGCGGGGTCACCTCGTCGCCGACGAGCGGGGCCACTACCGGTTCTGGGCGATCACCCCGACGCCGTACCCGATCCCGCACGACGGCCCCGTCGGTGCGCTGCTGGCCGCGGTCGGCCGTTCCCCCATGCGCGCCTCACACCTGCACTTCGACGTCCGTGCCGACGGCAAGCGGACCCTGATCACCCACATCTTCGTCCGGGGCGACGAACTCCTCACCTCCGACGCCGTGTTCGGCGTCAAGGACTCGCTCATCCACGACTTCGTGGAGCATGCCGCGGCGACCCCCACCCCCGACGGACGCGACGTGGCAGGCCGTGCCTGGTCCAGCGTCCGCTTCGACATCGTCCTCGCTCCCGCACAGACAGGAGTCTGCGAATGAACAGACACGACAACCAGCACACGCCCGACCTGCGCGTGGCCGTGATCGGCGGAGGAATCGGCGGCCTCGCGACCGCGGCCTTCCTGCACCGGGCGGGGATCGAGGCGACGGTGTACGAGCAGGCTCCTGCCCTGACCGAGGTCGGTGCCGGTCTCGTCGTCTCTCCCAACGCCGTGCGACTGCTGGCCAGCCTCGGCCGACTGGACCGCTTCCGGGAACGCGCGGTGCCGCTGCGGGCCGGATGGGAGTTCCGGCGCTGGGAGGACGGGCGCGTGCTCTTCTCCCAGGAGCTCGGCGAGGAATGCGAACGGCGCTTCGGTGAGCAGAGCTACGTCGCGCACCGCGCCGATCTCCTCGCCGCGGTGCGGTCGGCCGTCCCCGAGGCGTCGCTGCGTCTGGGCCTGCGGCTCGCCGGCCTCCACCGACTCGACGAAGGCGTCGAGCTGACCTTCACCGACGGATCACGGGAGGTCGCCGACGTCGTCATCGGTGCCGACGGCGTGCACACCACCGTCGGTCGGTTCGTGGCAGAAGCGGAGGCACCACGCTTCTCGGGCATGTGCGCCTACCGCTCCCTCATACCGGCCCAGAGCGCGCCGGCCTTCGCACGCCGCCCGGTCCAGACCCTGTGGCTCGGCCCTGACCGCCACCTGGTGCACTACCCGATCTCCGCGGGCGCACAGATCAACATCGTCGCCTTCGGGCCCGCACACGACTGGACGACGGAATCCTGGTCGGCCGAGGGCCGGATCGAGGACCTGCGCGCCGAGTTCGCCGGGTGGTCCGAGGGCCTGACGGAACTGCTCGCGGCGGCGGAGCGCGTGGGGAGGTGGGCGCTGCTCGACCGTGATCCACTGCCCCGCTGGACGAACGGGCCCGTCGCGTTGCTGGGCGATGCGGCGCACCCGATGTTCCCCTTCTTCGCTCAGGGGGCGGCGCAGGCGATGGAGGATGCCGCCGTCCTGGCCGGCTGCCTCGCCGACCAGCCCGAAGAACCCTCTGCCGCGCTGCGCCGCTACGAGGACGTCCGTCGTCCGCGGGCCACCCGGGTGCAGCTGATGAGCCGGGGCAGGGCGGAGAGCAACCACCTGCCCGACGGGCCCGCGCAGAGGGCCAGGGACGCGTCGTTCGCGAACGAGGATCCCTTGGCGCACAACGGCTGGATCTACGGGCACGACGCGGAGCTGGCCCTGCGACAAGCACCGGTGTGAGTGCTCGGTCCGCGTGGAGGAACTGATTCTCGACCAGCCATCAGCGTCCTGGCTGTCGCCAACTCACCGCTGCGATTCACCGCCGGTGAAAGGGAGGTCTTCAATGCCGACAATCGAGACTGATCACTTCGAGATCCGTCAACTCGTCGAGAACTGGGCGCTGTGGCGTGACGCAGGCGACTGGGAACGGTTCGCCACCGTCTGGCACCCGGCAGACGGCTGGATGACAGCCACCTGGTTCCAGGGCCCGGCGACGGACTTCATCGCCGTGAGCCGGGAGGGATTCGACAACGGGGTCAGCATCCTGCACTTCCTCGGCGGGCACACCGCCGACGTGGTGGGTGACCGCGCCGTCGCCCAGACCAAGACGACCATCAACCAGCGGGCCATGGTCGACGGGGTGGAGGTCGACGTCGTCTGTACGGGACGCTTCTACGACTTCTGCGCCCGCCACGAGGGCGTGTGGAAGATCGTGCGCCGACAGCCGATCTACGAGAAGGACCGCCTCGACGTGGTCGATCCGTCCGCGTCGTTCAACCTGGACCCGCAGCTGCTGCGCCGCTTCCCGGTCGGCTACCGCCACCTCGGCTACCTGCAGACCAAGGCCGGCTTCACGGTGAAGGCCGGGCTGCCGGGCCTGACCGGTGACGTCGTCCAGAGCCTCTACGCCGAAGGGGCGAGTTGGCTGGCCGGTGCCGGCACCCCAGGCGATCCCCACTGACTCCAAGGAACGGTCCGCATGCAACGCTCAGAAAACTCCGAAACGCGACGCCTGACCGTGGGCATCTTCCCCGGCGCGGGCGCCGTCCATCTCTACCACGCCCTCGACTCCGGGTACTTCCAGAGGGCAGGACTGGAGGTGGACCTCGTCCAGGTCGTCTCCTCCGACCAGCAGATGGCCGGCTGGAACGACGGCGACTACGACATCATGCACACGTCTCCCGACCACCTCCTGCGCGGACTGCTGAAGCGGGACCCGGTGGCCGTCCAGGCCGAGGGTATGGGCGAACTCGCCGTGCACCGGCGTCCCGGCCCACCGTTGCCGACGGACCGGTGGGCGGTCGACAACGCGCAAAGCGCCTTCGCGTTCGTCCTGCGTGCCGTACTCACCGACATCGCCTGCGCGCCGGTCTCCGACGGCCAACTCGTATCGGTGGGCGGCACTCTGCAGAGGTTCCAGGCGCTGCCGACAGGCGCTGTGGACGGGACCACTCTCCATCCGCCCTTCGACGCCCTTGCCGCGGAGAAGGGGTACCCGCGTCTCGGCGGCCACCTTCAGGTGGCACCCGACATCCTCACCGGTGTGGTGGTGGTGCCGCGCACAGCCGCCACCACGCCGCACATCCGCGCCTACCGCGATGTCTGCCGGGTGAGCACGGCAGAGCTTCTGGCCTCCGGGGCGTCGGGCGTAGAAGCTGCTCTGGTGCGACACGGCTTGCCGAAGCCCGCCGCCCAGGCTGCGGCACCCGGCCTCCTCGGGCCCGCAGGGCTGTCCATCTCACCCGACGTGACCCTGCGTGGCATCGAGGCGGTGGCCGACCTGCGCCGCCGTTTCACTCCGGCCTGGCAGCCCTCCTGCCCGCTCCAGTCGCTGATCGGCCCCGGAGCGGAGCGCTGAGCCTCCCGACGGCACGGCGACCGCGACCACGTTCGAATAGTGGATACAGTGCAGCCCCGCCCTTGGTGCGGTCAGCGAGGGAAAGAACCGGCAGGGAATGCTCCCTGCCGGTTTTGGCGTACCACCACTGCATACACCTGGGTAGACTCCGGGTATGAGCAGGAGGAGGGGCGAGACCCCTGAGGAACCACGGTCGGCGGACAACGGAAGCAGTGCGTCGCAGGTCCCGTTCGAGTCGACGGGCGGGACACCCGGGCCGGCCGCGGGCGGGCGCCGACTCGCCCTCGACGTCCACGGACGCCTGCGGGGGATGATCCTCAGCGGTGAACTGCCGCCGGGGTCTGCGCTGCTCCAGGCCGAGATGGCACGGAAGCTGGGCGTCAGCCGCACGCCGATGCGCGAGGCGTTCCGGCTGCTCCAGGAAGAGGGGCTCATCGACGCGCAGCCCGACCAGCGGGCGAGGGTGCGGGCGGTGGACCCGGAGGACCTCGACGGCGTCTATGGGGCCCGCATCATGCTCGAAGCCCTCGCAGTGAGCGTGACGGCCAAGTCGCTTGCGCCCGGGGACCTCCAGCGCATGGGCGAAGCACTGAAGCGTATGCAGGAACTGGCGGGCGACGACCGGCCGGACGAGTGGCATGCGGCGCACAGGGAATTCCACCGCATTCCGACGCAGGCTGTGGGACCGCATCTGCAGCGGATGCTCGAGTCGCTCGGCGAGCACAGCGAGCGCTACATCCGGCTGGCCCAACTGGGCGTACCCAGCTCATGGGCACGGGCGCACGCAGAGCACGAAGCACTGCTGGAGGCGCTGCGACAGAGCGACCAGGACGAAGCGGTACGCGTGATGGCTCGCCATCTCGCGCGTACCGCCTTGAACGTGCTGGCGGACGTCGCGCCGGAGTACGAACCCGCGGCCACGCGCACTGCGCTGGGGATCGCGGGCAACGGGCAGTCCTGACGCCCTGCCTGCCTGCCGGGCGGGCTGTGGCGGGCCGTCTTCCGGTGCCCTGCTTCTCGAACCGACCCGCCCGGGACGGACTCACGGATACGTCCGTCGGCGTGGACACGGAGGGAGAGGCGGCGCGTTGCCGTAGCGGTGCTCAGAAACCTCGTCACCGCTGGGGAAACGCTCGACCGGAGCACAACGCCGGCTGAGCCAGGCTGCCGTGACCCGGTCGACCTCACCCGGCCCCGCCTTTTGGGGGTGACGACACCACGTCGTCACCCGGAAGCCCCGTCGGACCGACCGGGGCCGGCTTCTACACGCTCCAGTCCCCGGGGCCCAGAGTGAGCGCAACCCGCCCGAGGCTGCTGTCGTCCTCCATGTAGCGGTGGGCGTCGGCAGCCCGGGCGATGGGGAAGGTGCGGTCGACGACAGCGCGGAAGCCGCGCTCGACCTCGGTCCACAGCGCGTCGACCGCGGCGGCGTTTCCGGTGCGTACGCCGATGATGCGGTGACAGTCGGAGTACAGGCGCCGCAGATCGATCTGGACCTTGCCGCCGAGGAACGCACCGGAGGTGACCACGGTGCCGCCGCGGGCCAGTGTGTCGAGGGTGGCGTCCCAGATCGCCGGGTCACCGAGGTTGTCGACGGCGATGTCCACGCCGTGACCGCCGGTGGCCTCGCGCACGCGGTCGACGAGGTCGGGGGCGGTGGTGTCGAGTACGACTTCGGCGCCGGCCGCGGCCAGAGCCTTGCGCTTTTCCGCCGAGCGCGAGGTGGCGATGATCCTCGCGCCGAGGTGCTGGGCGTAGGCGGCGGTGGTGGAGCCGAGGGCGGAGGCGGCGCCCTGGACCAGTACCCACTGCCCGGGGCACAGTCCCGCCTGGGTCAGCTGGTTGGCGGCTACCGCGCCGACGAGTGCCAGGGATGCCGCCATCGCGGCGGGAATGTCGTGCGGCACCTGGTGAACGTTGCGCGCGGGCACCGCACAGTACTCGGCGTACGCACCGGGGCGATGGGTGCCTATCACGCCCAGGTCGGGACAGACTTCCTCGCGGCCCTCCAGGCAGAAGGCGCAGCTGCCGCAGGCGACTGCGGGAAACACGGCGACGCGGTCCCCGACCCGGACGGAGTCCACACCTTCACCCGCAGCGGCGACGACGCCCGCATGGTCGGCGCCGAGCACGTGGGGCGGCTCGATCTTGGCGTAGGGGTGGTTGCCCGCGCGGGCCGTGAGGTCGAGCAGTCGGCCGATGCCGACCGCAGCGACCTGGACGAGGACCTCGCCCGGACCGGGCCGGGGCGTCGCGATCGTGGCCTGCTCCAGCACGTCGGGTGGTCCGAATCGATGGAACACCATGGCCCGCATCGCGTCGGGCACGGGCAGCAGGTCCGGCCAGCCCAGTTCGGAAGCCGTGTTGTTCATGACGCCACCACCGTGTTCTCCAGGCGACCGATCCGCTCGATCTCGACGACGACCGCGTCCCCGGCGGTCAGGAACTCCCCGCGCGGCGCTCCGACGCCGGCCGGTGTGCCGGTGAGGATGACGTCCCCGGGCTCGAGCCGGGTGAGGCGGCTGGCCGCCGCGACCACTTCTGCTGTCGGCACCATCATCTGCGCCGTCGAGGAGTCCTGCTTCACCACACCGTTGACACTCAACCGGATCCGCAGGTTCTGCGGGTCGGGGATCTGCCAGGCGGGCACGACTCCCGGGCCGAGCGGGCAGAAGCCGTCCTGGCCCTTGTGGCCGACCCAGTCGTAGGTGAACGGCTTGCCCACCGGCTTGGGGGCGGTGAGCCGGTCTCTGGCCGAGATGTCGTTCGCCGCCAGGTAACCGGCCACGTGATCGAGGGCCTGCTCGGGCGAGAGGTTGCGGCCGGTGCGGCCGATGACGACGGCGAGTTCCGCCTCCCAGTCGACGCGGGCGCCCGGGTAGGAGGGCAGTGGAACAGGGTCTCCCGGTCCGGTCACGGTCGTCGTGGGCGGCTTGAGGAAGAAGAACGGATCACCCAGTTCATCCGGCGGCTCCACGCCCATCTCGGCACAGTGGTCCCAGTAGTTGGCGCCCGCGCAGAGAACCTTGCCCGGGTAGGTGAGCGGGGGAGCGAGCCAAGCACCGGCGATGACGTCCGAATCCGCCGGGGCCCATTCCCGCAGCAGTGGTGCGAGAGAGTCCCATCGGCTCAGCACCTCCATCAGCGACAGGCCTTCCGTCCCGGGCGGCCCCTGGACGATGCTCCCTCCCACGCTCACACCTACGGCGAGCTTCTCCGAGTCGTCCACCCGGTACTGCACCAGCGACCATTCAGAAAATTGCATGATTCCTCCGACACGCGGCTCTCTCAAGGAAACAGAACCATAGTGGATACACATTGGCCACGGAAGGGGGCGTGATGTGTGGAGCTGGGGTTGATGGAGGAGATGCTCGCATGATTTTTGGGTAATTAGGCGTTAAATATCCCCTGGGTTCTAGACGCGCCACCTGGGGAGTGTACACACTTAGGGAGGTGTGGTGCGTGAGTGACGCAGGTCCACCGGAACCATGAGGAGCACAAAATGTTGCGTGTCAAAGGCCTCCTGCACTACGGACTCCAAGTGCCCTCGCTGGAGACGGGCGCGAGCTTCTACGACGCGTTCGGACTAGAGACGGCGGAGCGCGGCAACGCGGTCGTGATCCGTTGCGACGGACGTGAGCAGGATCAGGCGGTGCTGATGGAGGGGTCGGCCAAGCGGCTCCATCACGTGGCCTTCGCGGTCGAACCGGACTCACTGCCGGAGTGGCAGCGCCACGTCGAGGGCATGGGGCTGAAGCTGCTGGACGCGCCGGCCGAGGTGCCCGGCGGACTGTGGCTGCGGGATCACGAGGGAAATCTGATCAACCTCCGTGACGAGGGGATCGCTTCCTGGCGCGAGTTCGGCACCACGGACGCGCAGGACGCCAATGTCGGAGACCGCGTCCGGCGGGTCGATCAGGCTCGCTGGCTGACCGCGAGGGAGAAGGCCCGCCCCCAGCGTCTGGGGCACATGCTGATCTTCAGTTCCGATGTGGGCGCCTCCGAGGCCTTCTACACCCGCACACTCGGGCTGCGCCTGTCGGACCGCATCATCAACGGGCCGGTTTTCATGAATTCGGGACCCGGCGACCACCATGTCTTCGGCTTCGTCCCGGCGACACACCCTGGCCTGCACCACTCCAGCTGGATGGTGTCGGACATCGACCAGATCGCCCGGGGCGCGCAGGACATGGCCTCCGTGGGCTACGCGAAGGGCTGGGGCCTGGGCCGCCACACTCTCGGCTCGAACCTGTTCCACTACATCCAGGACCCCTGGGGCAGCTGGATCGAGTACTCCAGCGACATGGACTGCATCACCGAGAACTGGCAGCCGAACGACTGGGACTGCCCGGAAGCCGTCTGGAGCCCCGAGGTGCCGGCCGACTTCATCACCAACCAGGAGGAGAAGCCCGCCTGATCGTTGCCCCCAACGCCCCGTGTCGCCGACTGCTCGCCTCACAGGGGCGGCGTCTGGACGGCGTGGGGCGTTCGCCGGTTCGCGCGGGGACGGCCATCTGGGTCGGTTGATCGAGGACGCCGGCCTGGCACCGCTGTGGACACAAGCCAGTGAACTCATGCCGATATCTCCGCAGCCGACCGCAGTCCCGCATCTGTGGCGGTGGGCGGAACTGCTCCCGGCTGAGCGGTCCGGACGGCTGGTGCCGATAGGGCGCGGCGGGGACGAACGTCGACGCGGACGCAGCGATCGGCGAGCGATGCCGCTGTCGAACCCGGGCCTAAAGGGCTGCCGTACGTGACCACTCACCGTCGACGACAAACCGGAAGGCTCCCTGACTGTGCCGGTGCGAGAGGGCGACCTCCTGCGGCCCCCCAGGTACTGGATCGCCGTCCACGAGGTCGGGGGTGGCCATGCGTCGCGGCGACCTGCTGCTGACTCCCAGCTGGGCCTTTCACGAGCACCAGAACGTCACCGACGAACCGATGACCTGGATCGACGGCCTCGACGTCCCGCTTGTATCCCAACTGGACGCCGGATTCTTCGAGTTCGGGCCCGATGAGCTCTCCACCCGTGCCACGCCGAAGTATTCCCGCGGCGAGCGGCTCTGGGGGCACCCGGGCTTGCGCCCGATCAGCCTGCCCGACCGGCCGAACTCTCCCCTGGCCGCGTACCGGTGGGAGTACAAGGACGCGGCGCTCGCGGCCCAACTGGAACTGGAGTCCGAAGGATCCGTCGGGTTGATCGAGCCGGGACACGCCGTCGTGCGCTTCTCCAATGCCACCACCGGCAAGGACGCCCTGGTCACTATCCGCACCGAGATGCGCCGACTGCGCCAGGAACGCGCACCTTCCCCGTGCGTTCGGTCGGCTCGGCCGTGTGGCAGGTCTTCGACGGCGACGCAGTCGCGACAGTCGGCGACAAGGTCTTCGACATCACCAAGGGCGAGCTGTTCGTGGTCCCGTCCTGGTGCGAGGTCACGCTCACCGCACGCACACAGATCGACCTGTTCCGTTTCAGCGACGAGCCCGTGTACGAGGCACTGGGTCTCGCGCGTACCCACCGAGGAGAGAACAAGTGAAGCTCGCCACCATCCGGGTCAATGGCGTCACACGTGCCGTGCGCATCGACGAGGACAAGGCGGTGGACCTCGGCGAGAGCGACCTGGTCGCCTTCCTGCGCCACCCCGACTGGTCAGCGCGGGCCGAGGCCGCCGACGGCGAACGGTACGAAGGCGCCCTGGACTACGCTTCTTTGCAACCAGCGATCCGACCTGCTCGGGTACGTGATGGACCCCGCGTCCTGGTCGGCGCGGACGTCCCCGCCAGTCTGCACCGGGCGGTCACCGATGCATCAGCGCTGACGGCGGTCGTCGTGGACGGTGCGTACGAGCTCGCCGAGGGCGGAGGCCGGATCGGCGGCCGGTATGCGTACGTCGACCTCCTCAGCGGCCGACTCTTCGAACTCCGCGACGGCACCTAGTCGGCGATCCCGCGCCAACTGGCCCGGCTGGAAGTGCCGTTGGGTGCCATCGCCCCCGTGCACGACCAGCCGGGTGCGTGGATCGCCGCCGCGGGCACCGGCATCGCCCTGCTCACCCCGACGGCACGACCATGTACCTCGCCGACACGGCCGCCGGCACCATCCTCGCTGCCGGGTCGACCCCGTCTCGGGCGACCTCTCCGGCAGTCCGGAGACCTTCGCCCGATTGCGGGACGGTGAAGGAAGCCCAGACGGAATGACCGTCGACGACGAGGGCTGTCTCTGGGGCGCGATGCGGGGCGCCGGCGCGGTCCGCCGCTCCCACCCCGACGGGCACCTGCTCCACACCCTGACCGTGTCCGCCCCTCCCACCCCACGTCGGTGTGCCTGCACCCCAGCGACAACCGCCTGTTCATCACCACGCCCCACCGGCAGGTCGATCAGCGGGGCTCGCGTATCACAGCGACGCCTCCCGGTGGGACGGTGACGGTTCCGGTGACCGGTGTGCCGGTGAGGAGTTCGACGCCTTCGGCAGGTGCTACGGCGCCCTTTCCGGTGTGGTCGATGAGGAACAGGTAGTCGGCCTGCGAGCCTCGGCGTCGGACGGCCTCGATCCCGGCGGGTGTGTCGTGCTCCGGTTTGACGCCGGCCTCCTGACGGATGCGGTCGAGCAGGGCGGCGAGAGTGTCCCGGTCGGGGTGGGTGGCCAGGTACCAGGCGGTGCCGGTGCCGTACTGGTGGCGGGTGACGGCGGGGTGGCCGGCCAGGGGGCCGTCGGCGTGGGATGCGATGGCCTGTGCGCCGGTGAGCCGTATGCGTTCCGACCACAGGTCGGCCGTGGCGCCCGGTGTCACGTCGCCGGTCAGGCCGGTCGTCTCGCCCGGCAGCAGGGGGAAGAGCTCGTCGCTGACCACGCCGAGGACGTCGCGGAACGCGCCGGGGTAACCGCCCAGGTACACATGGGCGTTCTCGTCGACCATGCCGCTGTGGAAGCCGACGGTCAGCGTGCCTCCGCGTTCGGTGAACCGGGTGAGGTTCGCTGCGGCTGCCTCCGTGACCAGGTACAGCGAGGGTGCCAGGACGAGTTTGTAGCGGTCGAGTTCGGGGTCGTCGGGGCGTACGAAGTCGACGGCGACCCCGGCCCGCCACAGGGGGGTGTACCAGTCCCTTACCAGGTCCTGGTAGTGCAGTTCGGCGCTGGGCTGGGAAGGCAGTTCCAGTGCCCAGCGGGCGTCCCAGTCCCACACGATCGCCACCTGCGCTGTGCTGGTGGAGTCCCGTACTTCGGCCAACGCCTGGAGGTCCGCGCCGAGTTGGACGACGTCGCGCCAGATCTGGCTGTCGGTGCCGGCGTGCGGGAGCATCGCCGAGTGCCACTGTTCGGCGCCCGCTCTCGCTGCCCGCCACTGGAAGAACGCGATGCCGTCGGCGCCGTGGGCCACATGCGCGAGCGCGTTGCGGCGCATCTCCCCGGGCTGCTTGGCGCGGTTGACGGCCTGCCAGTTGACGGCGCCGGTCGAGTGCTCCATGAGGAACCACGGACCGCCCGCGAGTGAGCGCATCAGGTCGCCGTGCAGGGCGATGTCGACCTCGGCCTCCGGGTCGTCGGACAGGAGGTAGTGGTCGTTGGAGAGGATGTCCAACTCGGGTGCCCAGCGCCAGTAGTCGAGGGCGTCGATGGTGCGCAGGACCAGGAAGTTGGTGGTCGCGGGGGTATCGGGAGCTGCCCGGAGCAGTACCTCGCGTTCGGCCGTGCACAGGGAGAGCAGTTCGTCGGAGCAGAAGCGGCGCCAGTCCAGTTGGTGGGTGGGGTTCGGGGGAGCCGCGGTGGCGCGGGGCGGCAGGATCTGGTCCCAGTCGTAGTACCACTGGCTCCAGAACGTGGTGCCCCAGGCGTGGTTGAGGGCGTCCAGGTCGTCGCCGTACTTCGCCCGCAGCCACCCCCGGAACGCCTCCGCGCTGGTGTCGCAGTAGCAGGCGTCGTTGTGGCAGCCGTACTCGTTGTGGATGTGCCACATGGCGACGGCCGGGTGGGTGGCGTAGCGCTCGGCGAGAGCTTCGGCGATCCGCAGCGCCGCTCGGCGGTAGGCGGGGCTGGACGGGCAGAACGTCTGGCGGCTGCCGTACGACAGGCCGCGGCCGTCCTTGTCGACCGGGAGCGCCTCGGGGTGGGCGCGGAAGAACCAGGCCGGCGGTGCTGCCGTGGGCGTGGCGAGGTCGGCGGCGATGCCGTTCTCTTGGAGCAGGTCCAGGAGTCGGTCCATGCGGCCGAAGTCGTGGACGCCCTCGGCCGGTTCGAGCAGCGCCCAGGAGAAGATGCCGACGCTGACCATGGTGACCCCGGCCTCGCGCATCAGGCGCATGTCCTCGGCCCAGACCTCCTCGGGCCACTGCTCGGGGTTGTAGTCACCTCCGTAGGCGATTCCGGGAATGCGAAGGCGGCGTGCGGTACTCACTGGTGGTGCTCCGGAAGGGTGTAGGGGAGGGGCAAGTGGGGGTGTGTCAGCCCTTGTTGGCGCCCAGCGTGAGGCCGCTGACGAACTGCCGCTGCAGCACGAAGTAGACGATCAGGGTGGGGATCGCGGTGAGCAGGGCACCGGCGGCGACCAGGTTGGGGTCGGTGAAGTACGCCCCGGTCAGGTTGTTCAGCGCGGAGGTGATCGGCATGTTCTCGCCGGTGGAGATGAGGACGAGGGCCCAGAAGAAGTCGTTGTAGATCCAGATGGACAGCAGCGTGCCCAGGGCGGCCATCGCCGGCCTGCACAGAGGCAGCACGATCTGCCAGTACATGCGCCACACCGACGCGCCGTCGACGAGCGCGGCCTCGGTCAGTTCGTGCGGGAGCGAGCGCATGTAGTTGGCGAGCACGAAGGCGCAGAAGCCGGACTGGAACGCGATGTGGATGAGGACCAGGCCGAGCGCGGAGTCGTACAGCTTGCCGGACATCGTGATGCCGGGCAGGTCGATGAGCAGGTACATGCGGTACAGCGGGGTGATGATGACCTGCTGCGGGAGCAGGTTGCCCGCGGTGAAGACCAGCAGCAGGGCGAGGTTGAGGCGGAAGTCGAAGCGGCTGACGTAGAAGGCCACCATCGAGGAGAGGAAAAGGGTCACCAGCACCGCCGGGACGGCGATGATCAGCGTGTTGACGAAGTAGTGCCCCATGTCCGACTGCGTGAACGCGTTCGTGAAGTTGTCGAAGCTCAGCTTGTCGGGCCAGGAGACGTATCCCTTCTCGCTGGTCTCCGCGTACGGGCGCATCGCCGAGTACATCGCCCACAGCAGCGGTGCGAGCCAGGCCAGCGCCGCGCCCGCGAGGAAGAGGTGCAGCAGAACCCGGGCGGGACGCACGGGCGTACGGACCTTGGTCATGACGGTGGTGCTCATGCGCGCCGCTCCTTCCGGAAGGTGCTGATCAGGTACGGGATGATCACGACGAGCGAGATCACCAGGAGGACGACGGCGATCGCGGAGCCGTATCCGATGCGGCTGGACTCGCCGATGATGTTGTTGGTCACCAGGATCGAGAGCAACTCGGTGCCCTCTGCGCCCTTGTTGAAGACGAAGACCAGGTCGAAGGCGCGCAGGGCCTCGATGATGGTGACGACCAGGACGATGGTGTTGGTGGGGCGCAGGGTGGGGAAGATGACGTTCTTGAACGTCTGCCACTCGTTGGCGCCGTCGAGCGAGGAAGCCTCGCGCAGGGACGGGTCCACACCCTTCAGACCGGCCAGGTAGAGGATCATCATGTAGCCGGTGTGCCGCCAGGACGCGGCGACGAGGACGGCCCAGAGGTTGAGGTCCGGATCGCCGATCCAGTCGATGTACTTGCCCGGCTCGTTGGCCCCGATGATGCTGTTGATCAGGCCGGTGTCGGGGTTGTAGACGAGCTGCCAGACGAAGCCGATGACCGCCATGGACAGCACGACCGGCAGGAAGAACGCCGTCTGGTAGACCCGGCTGAACCGGATCTTCTTGTCCAGCTGCACGGCCAGGAACAGGCCGAGTGGCGTGGGGATCGCGATCAGGACGACGAACCAGACCACGTTGTGCTCAAGAGCGGGCCAGAACTGCGGGTTCTGCTCGAAGAGCTCCTTGAAGTTCTGGAGCCCGACCCACTTGATGGAGTCGAAGCCGATGCCGTCCCAGGTGGTGAAGGCGAGGGCGATGGAGGCCAGGGCGGTGACCCAGACGAGGGCGATGTGCAGGATCGTCGGCACGCCGGCCATCAGGCCGAGCGTGATCCGGTCACGGCGGGTCAGCAGGCGCCGGTGGCCCTGTGGAACCCGACTCTTCGGCGTCGCGGCGCCCGGAGGCGGCACCTCGGCCGCCTCCGGGGTCTTCGTGGTCGTTTCGGAGCTCATGGTGTGGGTGTTCATCCGCTTCAGAAGGGGGGTCGGGCTCAGCCGGAGGCGAAGATCGTCTTCTTCTGGCGCTCGATCGAGGACAGCAGGCCGTCGATCCCCTTGGGGTCGCGGACGAACTTCTGCAGCGCCGGCTGCATCACCGTGGAGGTGAAGTCCGGGCGGCTGTCACGGTCCATGAACTGGGTGAGGTGTTTCGCGCCGCTGATCATCTCGTAGCCCTTCTTCTGAAGGGTGCTGTAGGCGGAGGTGTCGGCCTTCGTGGAGGCGGCGATCAGGCTCGGGTCGGCCTTCAGGTAGATTTCCTCGGCCCGGGCCGTACCCAGGAATTCGAGCAGCTCGACGGCCCCGGCGTGGTTCCTGGGCTTCTTGCTGAGCATGATGCCGTCGGTCGGCGCCTCGACGGTGTCCTGACCGTACGCCGGGTCGATCTCGGGGAAGGCGAAGAAGTCGAGGTCGTCCAGGTCGGCCTTGTTGCTGAACTGCTGGGCCACGAACATGCCGAGCATGTACATCCCGGCCTTCTTGGCCACCAGGGTCTGGGCGGCGTCCTGCCAGGTACGGCCGACCGCGCCCTCCTGGTGGTAGGGCAGGGTCTCGGCCCAGGTGTCGAAGACCTTGCGGACCTTCGCGTCGGTCCACGAAGCCTTGCCCGCCATCAGCTCGACGTGGAAGTCGTAGCCGTTGAGGCGGAAGTTGATCTGGTCGAAGGAGCCCATCGCCGGCCAGGCGTCCTTGTCGCCGTACGCGATCGGGACGAGGCCGTCCTTCTTCATCTGCTTGCACAGGGCGACGTACGCGTCCCACGTGGTGGGAACCTCGTAGCCGTACTGCTGGAAGACACTCTTGCGGTAGAAGACCGCCCACGGGGACGTGGTCAGCGGCACCAGGTAGTACTTGCCGTCCTGACCCTTGCTCAGGTCGTGCATGGCACTGGGGAAGTTGCCCCCGATCGTCTTCCACACGTCGTCGATCGGGGAGGCGAGCCCCTTGGCCGCGAAGAACTGCATCCGGTAGCCGGCGAACCACTGGAACACGTCGTCCGGCGTTCCCTGCAGGTAGGTGTTGATCTGCTCCTGGAACGTGTTGTGGTCCTTGGTGTTGATGTCGACCGCGATCCCGGACTGCTTTGTGAAGGCCGCGTAGATGTCGCCGTATCCCTTCTTCGGGACGGCGTCGGAGGCGTTGGAGCCCACGGTGACGGTCTTGGAGTCCGACGAGGCGGAGCTGCCGGCGCAGGCGCTCAGCAGGGGGATGCCGGCGCCCAGTAGCGCGGCTCCGCCGAGTCCGCGGAGCACGGTGCGGCGGCTGGTGCCAGGCATGGACTGGCCAAGGGATGAATGGTGCATTTTGACTCCTGACAGGGCTGGCGGTACCCAGACATGGCGCGTCAGCCGGAGGGGGGAGGCGGAGAGACAGCCGCTGAGTGACCAGAACCAAACACGATCGAACAAACGCGATCGCTGGACGCCAGGAAGCGTGGACGCTCTGTGTGCTCGCTGTCAAGGCTGCGCGTTCGGTAATTCGTGATGGATCAGGTCCGGTCGGGGGTCCGACCCGGAGGCGGCCGGAGTGGAGGGACCGTTCCGACATGGTCGGCCGTCGCGTTGGCGTGTATCGAGGAAGAGTCACTTGAGCTGCGGGAATGTATGCCCGAGATGCTTCGTCGGGCGTCTGTGGCACCCGCCTTCGCCCGGCTGCGGCCCTGCGGTTCGTTCCCATAGGAAGCGATTGACGTCGCGGGAACTCTTGACGTGCGCTCGGCGGATGCGTAGACATTGACCGCGCGGTCAGACCGCGCGGTCATGTAAATGACCTCGTTCGATGAAGAACACACGGCCATGGGGAGACGTCATGACATCAGGGCTGGAGCGCGGTGTCGGCTCCTCCGCGCCGCGCAGTGAGGACGTGGCCAGGCTGGCCGGCGTCTCACGCAAGACGGTCTCCCGGGTCCTCAACAACGAGCCGTACGTGTCCGAGGAATCCCGCCGCCGCGTCCTGGCGGCCGCCGAGGAACTCGGCTACCGGCTCAACCACGCCGCCCGGGCACTGGCCTCCGGCCGTACCCGCTCCATCGGTGTGGTCGCTCTGGGAACGGCCGGGTATGGAACCGCCTCCCTGCTCGTGGGCATCGAACAAGCCGTACGGGACGCCGGATACGCGCTTCGCGTGCTCAACACCCCGGACGGCAACCCACGAAGCATCGCCGCCGCGCTGGAGTCACTCCTGGAGCAGGGCGTGGACGGGATCGTCGTCTCCGAACCCATCGTCGAAGGTGAAGTCCCGCTCGGCGTCGACGTGCCGGTTCTTTTCCTCGGAGCTCCACCCGCCTTCAGTGCCGCCCGGACTTTGAGCGTCGGCGTGGGCGCCCATCAGCTGGCGCGCGCGGCCACCGATCACCTCCTGGACTTGGGGCATGCGACCGTCCACCACCTCGCCGGTCCGCGGCGGTGGTACGCCACCACGGACCGCATCGAGGGGTGGCGGGCGGCGCTGGCGGCCCGGGGCGCGCATGAACCCCCCGTGCTCAACGGCGACTGGTCGGCGGCCTCCGGGTACGCCGCCGGCCTGGAGCTGGCCTCGGACCGTTTAGTGACCGCGGTGTTCGCCGCAGGCGACGAGATGGCCATCGGACTGATCCACGGCCTGCGGGAAAGCGGTCGTCGGGTGCCGGAGGACATCAGCATCGTCGGTTTCGACGGAAACCCGGTCTTCGCCTACGTCACCCCGCCTCTGACCACTGTCCGTCAGCCGTTCGAGGCCGCGTCGAGGGAGGGGATCAGGCTTCTCCTCCACGCCATGGAGAACCCCGACGCCGACCTGCCGCCGGCGAACGACCCACCCGTCGAACTGATCGTCCGCGGGTCGACCGCGCCTCCACCCTCCCACTGACCCATCTCCTCACTGACCCACCTCCTGGTGTCACTGCTCCGGCGCACCCACACGCCGGAGCGCTCCACCTCCGCCAGGCCGCGCCTGTCGCGCCGCGCCCCCGCGCTCGCGAGTCGCGCCCGGCAGCGTCGCCTTGTCCCGCGGGCGACGCGCCCATCGAACCCCGCCGCGTCACTCTGGGCCGTTCCGAGCCGGCGGACACCGAAACACACCTTCCCCTGGGAGCCGCAATGTCCCCTGCGCAGACAGGCGCCAGACCCGGCGCCGCTCCGCGTTCCCGTCCACCTGTCTCCTTCCTGTCCCTGGCGTTCGTCCTGCTCGTCGCGGTGATGACCATGACCCTGCCTGTCGGCCGGGCGGACGCCCTGGCCCGGCCCTCGCAGACGATGTACACCCCGCCGTCGGGCGCCCCCTCACCCGGGTCGCTCTACCCGCGGGCGATGCGTATGCAGCACAACGGCTCCGCCAACGGCACCATCCTCGCGACGTTCGAGCAGTACACCACCGGCACGCCGGTCCTCCCGATCTACCGCAGCACGGACAACGGCAACTCCTGGTCGAAGATCTCCGAGGTCGCCGACACCCAGAACGGCTGGGGCATGCGCTGGCAGCCCGAGCTGTTCGAACTGCCCACCGCGGTGGGCGGCTTCCCGGCGGGCACCATCCTGGCCGCCGGTGCCTCGGTCCCCGCCGACCGCTCCGCCATCAAGATCGATGTCTACGCCAGCACCGACCGCGGACAGACCTGGACGTTCGTCAGCAACATCGCCACCGGCGGCCCGGCCTACGACCAGAACGGCAACGGCAACACCCCCGTATGGGAGCCCTTCTTCCTCTACGCCAACGGCAAGCTGATCGTCTACTACTCCGACCAGCGCGACCCCGACCACGGCCAGAAGCTCGTGCACCAGGTCACCACGGACCTCAGCACCTGGGGTCCGGTCGTGGACGACGTGGCGATGCCCACCTTCAGCCAGCGGCCAGGTATGGCCACCGTCGCGAAGCTGCCCAACGGCAACTACGTCATGACGTACGAGTACGGCGGTTCCCCCTCGGGCAACTTCGCCGTGTACTACAAGATCTCCGCCGACCCGGAGGCGTTCGACTCCGTCACGGGCATTCCCCTGCGGTCGACGGACGGTGTGGTCCCCACCAGTACCCCGTACATCACGTGGCTGCCCACCGGCGGTCCGAACGGCACGCTTGTCGTCGGCGCCTACAGCACCAGTGACCTGTTCCTCAACACCCAGAACGGCGCTGCGAACACCTGGACGCGTATCACCTCCAACGTCGCAAACGGCTACAGCCGCGGCATGGTGCCACTGTCCGACGGCCACAGCCTGCTCGTGCTCAGTGGAGGCAACGGAGGCAGCAACCTCTCCAACCCCGTCACCTACAGCACCATCGACCTGGGCGGCGGCATCTCGGACGGAGCCACCTACACCGTGTCGAACGCGGGCAGCAACCTCATGCTGAGCATCGCGGGCGGCTCCACGATCAACGGCACGAACGCCACCCAGCAGAACGCCGACAACGCCACCGACCAGCAGTGGCGCTTCGTCCAGCAGAGCTCCGGCTACTTCAAGATCTTCAACGCCGCCAGCGGCAAGGTCCTCGGCGTGGAGAACCAGTCCACCGCCGACGGCGCCAAGATCCTCCAGTGGGACGACAACGGCACCCTCGACCACGAGTGGGCCGTCGCCCCGAACCCGGTCGGCGGGTACAGCATCACCAACCGTGTGACCGGCAAGTACCTGGAGATCCCGAACGCCTCCACCGCTACCGGCACCGCCGCAGGTCAGTGGAGCGGCACCAGCTGCGCCTGCCAGCGCTGGAACGTCACCCAGACCGCTCTGCCACCGCTCGGCACCGGACAGTACGTCCTCGTCAACAAGAACAGCGGGAGGTACCTGGACATCCCGCAGGGCTCGACCGCCACCAACACGGCCACCCAGCAGTGGCAGAACTCGGCCTGTTTCTGCCAGCTCTTCACCTTCCAGTCCGCCGGCGGCGGAGCCTGGACCGTCAGGAACGCCAACAGCAACCTGAACCTGGACATCCGTAACGGCTCCACCACCGCCGGAGCCGCTGTCGTCCAGAACACGCCGTCCGCCGCGAACTCGCAGAAGTGGACCCTCACCGACGCGGGCAACGGCTATTACAAACTCAAGAACGTGGGCAGCGGCTTCAACGCCGCCGTCGCCCAGTCCTCCACCAGTAACGGTGCGGCGGTCGTGCAGTGGAACGACCTGAACATCGACGACCAACTCTGGAAGATCGTCCGCATCAACTGAGCGACCGTCCGCAGAAGGACGTGTCAGACGGTCGTACCAGGTCACCGAGTTCCCGGACTTGGTGACCTGGTACGTCACATGACACCGCTCCAGAAATGGAAGGTGAGCGTCACTGTCGAGTCGTCCTTGAGCGAGACGAAGAACGCGGGGGTCAGCTTGATGGCTTCGCCAGGTCAGGACGCGATCGCGCCTTCTACGTACCGTCGATGACGGGCCGGTGTGCGTCGGCCGCATCCATGAGGTCGACCTTGACGCACAGGGTGCGGACGACTTCGGCCTTGTCCTCAAGGGTCCGGGGTCTGTATGCCTGATGGGCGGACGATCTGTAGCGAACGGCCGCCGAGCCGATGGGGACCCCAGCGCGGTGGACGCCGCAGTACGCCTGACGGCGGGAGGACGTCACGGCCTGGCCGATGGGTTGCCCTTCGGGTATCTGGGTGATCCGTCAACTGCTTTACACTCGCTGGTATGGATGAAGAGGTTCGGTGGTTGACGGCGGAGGAGCAGCACGCCTGGCGGAGTTTTGTTCGGTTGCATGAGCGGCTGGGGGGTCGCCTGTCGCGCATGCTGCAGAGCGAGTCGAAGCTCTCGGCCGCGGATTTCGGCGTGCTGGTCAGTCTGACGGATGTGCCGGACGGTCGGCAGCGTTACCAGGATCTGGCCCGGGCACTCGAGTGGGAGAAGAGTCGTATGTCCCACCACATCGCTCGGATGGCAGGACGAGGGCTGGTGATCCGCGAGGAGTGCGCCGAGGACGCGCGGGGAGCGTTCGTGGTGATCACGGATGCCGGGCGGGTGGCGATCGAGGCGGCGGCTCCGCTGCATGTGGAAGCGGTACGGGAGCTGTTCCTGGACCATGTCACCCCGGCGGAGCTGCGGACTCTGGCCGATATCTCCGACCGAGTGGTGGCGAAGCTGGACGAGGAACCCGCCTGATCGGCCGATCGCAGTACTCCCTGGCAGCAAAGGCGACCTGACCGTCCTGGGCCTCGAAGCCGGGGCCCTTCCGGACGGGCGGGTGCTGGGCCGGTGATGCCCAACATCGATGGGCCCCGCGCCCGGGCAGCGGGACCAGGGCGCGGCCCGTCACCGGTGCTGTGTCCTGGTGAGCTCGTCGGTGTACTGGACGATGGCGTCTTCGGCCGTGGGGGCGGGGCCGAACACTTCCTCCTGGCGGCGGGTGTCGGCGACGTAGCGGCCCGTGTCGAACCAGCCGAACATCGCGGCCATGTCCTTGACCAGGGGCAAGAAGCGGCCGACGACGGCTCCTGCGGCACGGGTGACCGTCGAAGGGACGGCCTGCACCTTGATCTTCTTTCCGGCCCGGTGGCCCATCAGGTCGGCCATCTCGCGCATGCTGATCGGACGGTCCCAGCCGATGTCGATGCGCTCGCCGTTGTCGGTCTCGGCGTCGACGGCGGCCGCCAGGTATGCCGCGAGGTCGGAGGTGTGGACGAAGGTCAGCGGGACGGTGGGCTTGGCCATCCAGATCAGGCGGCCCTTGTCGATCGGATCGCCCGCCATGGTCGCGATCTGGTCGAGGAAGGCCCCCGGACGCAGTGCGACGAACGGGACGCCGAGCTGTTCGAGCTTGTCCTCGGCGAGCTTCTTGTGCCAGAAGTGCGGGACTTGAGGCGTCCGGTCGCTGGTGAGAATGCTGGTCAGGACGAACCGCCGGATGCCGGTGCGGTGGGCTGCCTCGGCGAGATTGGCGTTGCCGACGGTGTCGATGTCGTGCGCGTTCTTGCCGCCGCGGGTGTAGCCGGCGGCGGTGGTGATGACGGCGTCGGCGCCGGTCATGGCGGCGATGAGCGAGTCGAGGTCGAGCATGTCGCCGCGGGAGATCTCGACACCCTTGCTTTCCAGCTTGCTCGCGTCGGTGGTCGGCCGGACCAGGGCGCGGACGTTCTTGCCGCGTTTGAGCAGTTCGTCGACGACCTTGCCGCCGAGGGAGCCGGTCGCTCCGACGACGAGGACGGGGAGGGTGGTGGTCATGGGGGTCTCGCTTTCCATCAGGTCAGTAGTGGAGGGAGAGAGATGAGCGGGCGGGGGAGGGGTGGGGAGGGGAGAGGTGGTCGCGGATGCGGGTGCTGTGGGTCCGGACCACGGGGGTGGGGTGGGTCCGGATCACGAGGGCGGGCGGGCCCGTGGGCGGGTGGGTCCGCTTGTGCGGGTCACCGCCGGCCAAGGGGTTGCCCTTGCCCCGAACAAGTTCCGCAGGTCCAGCCATCTGTCCTGCAAGGCGCGCCAACACGGGCTGTGATCAGGGAAGTTGCTTGGACTCTTCTTGCGGAAGGGTGTGACTGTTGATCGCGTCGGCGATGGCGTGGGCGGTGCGGACGAAGGACTGCGCCTGTTGGGCCGTCAGGTTGCGGGCGGAGGTCTCTTCCAGGGTTCGCCACATGGCTGCGAGGGGTTCGCGCATGGCGCGGCCCTTGTCGGTGAGGTGGACGACCATGACGCGTCGGTCGTGTTGGGCCGGTTCGCGGAGGAGCAGGCCGGCGTCCTGCATGCGGCGCAGGGACTTGGAGACGGTGGAGTGGTCGAGGCCGACGCTTTCGAGGAGTTCGGACTGGGTCTGGCCGTCCCGGTCGAGGAGGTGCATCAGCAGCAGTTCCTGTCCAAGATGCAGGTCCATCTCGCGGAGCATGGCGGCGGCGCGGGCCCGGTGGGCGCGGGCGAGCTGGAAGATCGCGTAGCTCATCGGCCCTTCGCCGGCTGTGGTGGGGGTGTCGGGTGTGAGGTCGTTCATGGTTCGGTCCCCCAGAGGTCGGCCGTGCCGTGACCGATGTCCTCAGGCGCGGGTGGGCAGGTTGGTGCCGACCCGGCTAGGGCCGCATGGTCGGGCCCACGCGCACAGTTCCCCAGCGGGGCGCCGTAGCCCGCATAGAGGATGCGGAGGCGGTGCGGGACCGAGACGTCACCGACGATGGCCGATGTCCACAGGGAGTTCAGCACGAGGGGGCCTTCGATGCTGTGACCGGCCGAGTGGTGATCGGGAAAGCGGGAGAGCGTGGCGGAAGGTGTGGCGGTCGTGATCAGTCGACGGTGAGGACGAGCTTTCCCCGGACATGCCCGGCGTCGCTGACCTGCTGGGCCGTGGCGGCCTGGTCGAGCGGGTAGGCGGTGACGGTGGTGACGACCTTGCCGGTCGCGGCGTCCTGGGCCAGCGCGGCCAGGCCGGCGGCGGAGCGTTCCCGGGGAGCGCTGGAGAAGGTGATGCCGAGCTGGTACGCGCTGAAGTCGGCGATGGTGACGATGCGCTCGGTGCCACCGCGCAGGGCGATGGAGTCCTCCAGGGCTCCCTTCCCGGCCAGGTCGAACACCGCGTCCACGCCCTCGGGTGCGAGCGCCCGGACCCGCTCGACCAGGCCCTCGCCGTAGAGGGTAGCGGTGGCGCCGAGCGCGGTGAGGTATTCCTGGTTGGCGGGGCCGGCGGTGCCGATGACACGCGCCCCGCGGGCCGTGGCGAGCTGGACCGCCAGGGTTCCGACCGCTCCGGCCGCGCCGTGCATCAGCACGGTCTCCCCGGCGGTGACACCGAGCAGGTCCAGTACCCGCTCGGCCGTCGCGCCCGCAGTCGGCAGCGCGGCGGCGTGCTGCCAGTCGAGGCCGGCGGGCTTGGGGGCCACGGTGGTTGCCAGCGCGTACTCGGCGTACGAGCCGGTGTCCGACCAGCCCAGCACCTCATCGCCCACCTGTACATCCCGTACGCCCTCACCCAGGGCGTCCACCACACCGGCGAGCTCGCCGCCGGGGATGGCGGGCAGAGGCGTGGGGAACTTGGCCTCCATTGCCCCGGAGCGGATCTTGCCGTCCAGCGCGTTCAGTCCGGCCGCCCTGACGCGGACGCGGATCTGCCCGGGACCGGGCTGCGGGACCTCGACGTCCGCCTCGCGCAGCACTTCCGTGCCTCCGAAACGGTCGAACAGGATGGCCTTCATGACGACTCCTCTCGTGCAGCCACCCATTTAGGTGGCTGGACACATAATCAACGTAACAGGGAATGTGTGGCTAGCCAAGTATCTGCTGGGGCTCGAGATCTGCGCATCTTGCCTGGATGTCATTGGCACTTGGTTGACGTATCATATGTAAAGGTGATGCATCAAGTAAATTCGGTGCTCGGGCGCGCAGGTCGGCATGGTCGTCGTGGTCGGCGCGGAAGTCCTCGACGGTGGTCATTTCCAGGCTGTACGGCGCACCGGCCGGGGCTGGAAGCCGCACGGCGGGACTGACTCCTCCCCTTCGTCGTGCGGTGGAGTCGGGCCCCGCGACGAAGGGGGCGGAGAAACCTGGTTCTGACCGCGATGGTGAGTGTCACCTGTCGACCATCATGTGTCCGCAGTCCACCGGCAGCCTTGCCGTTTCCAGGGTGAGGATGGTGCACGGATGCCGGACGAGTGCGCGGCGACCATGTCCCTGCACCGGCTCTCCCGCGTGCTCACGACGCGGCCACGTTGCCCGTACCGCTGTTCATGCCGGAAGCGGCACCTCGCGCCCTGTTCCGCCGGTCGGGGCGTCCGGATCGATGAAGGGTTGATGACCATGGACGGAGAGGCGCTGCAGAAGACGGCGGCCGACCACGCCGAGGAACTCCCCGGAGCCGGGCTGGAGCACCCGTTCGGCCCCGAGTGGGAGGTGTACAAGGTGCGCGGCAAGGTCTTCATGCTCATGACGCAGGTGACCGGGGAGCCCATGGTGATTCTCAAGTCGGCACCCGAGGAGGCGGCCGCCCTGCGACACGAGCACGTGGAGATCTCTCCTGGCTATCACATGAACAAGAAGCACTGGATCACGCTGGAGGGCGGAAACACGATCGACGAGGCGCTGGTGAAGGAGCTCGTGACCGACTCCTACCGGCTTGTCGTCGACGGGCTCGCCAGGTCCCAGCAGCCCGTCGACCCGCACACCTACGGCCGCCGCGCCTGACCTCCGGCATGTCAGTCAGCGGCACGAAGCTTCAGGACACCGCCCGCCACAGCGCACTCGCACTCCCGGGAGTCAGCCACGGGCGCCCGTTCACCGAGCAGTTGGACGTCTACAAGGTGGCTGGCAAGGTTTTCCTGATCGTCACCGACGACCCGGACGAACTCATCGTGCGGGCTGGAGTGCCCGTGATCGTCTCGACCGTGGTCGTGATTTCCGGGTGTACGCCGGCGGTGGCCGCGAAGGATTTGAGGATGCCCTGCAGCATCGAGGGCGGGACGTGGGGGAAGAGGTCCGGGCCCACCTGGTCCGGCGGGACCTCGATGAAACGCAGGTCGCGGCCGAGTGTGTGGCCGATGGTGGTGATCTGTTCGGTGGTGGTCACGGGCTCGGGGCCGGTGAGGCGGTGTACGGCGCCGGAGTGGCCGCGGTCGATGAGGGCGCGGGCTGCGACGGCCGCGATGTCGTCCTCGTGGATCGGTGCCGTACAGGCTTCGGCGAAGGGCCCGTGGACGGTGTCGCCGACGCGGATCTGTGGGGCCCACTGGAGGGCGTTGGTGGCGAAGGAGATGGGGCGCAGGAAGGTCCACTCCAGACCGCTGTCGCGGACCTGCTGTTCGGCGGTCGCGTGCCAGATGCGGATCGGGTGGGTTTCGTCGTCGGCGCCCTCGTCGATGATTCCCGAGGAGAGCATCACGACGTGCCGGACACCTGCCGCGCGGGCGGCGTCCAGCAGGCCGCCGGTCCGGTCCCCGGTGGCCTGTATGTGAAGGAACAGCTTGGTCGCGCCGTCCAACAGGTGGGCCGGCCGGTCGAGTTCGAGCCTGGCCACCTCCGCGCCGGAGGGGAACGCGGCCCGTCCGGGGTTGCGGGTGAGCGCGCGGACGGGCTGGTCCTCGGCGACGAGTCGTTCGACGAGGGCGCGGCCTACGTTGCCGGTGGCGCCGGTCACCACGATCACGGTTGTTCCTCCTCGGGCTGATCATTTCTGTGGTGGCAGCTTCCGCTGTGCCAAGAGACGCAGAGGCATGCGCACCACCTGACATAAAGATGATGCATCAACCATTGATACGTCAACGCCCCGAGGCCTGGGCGGGGTCGCCTGTCGTCAGCGCGTCTGCTTGACGCGTCAACAGTAGACGTGTCATCTTTCTTCGACTCCCCCCTCGCGGAACTGAGCGCCCAAGGGTGTGCCGACAGAGGGGGTCATGTTGCCGTGGAGGAGCGATCTCATGTCCCACAAGAACTCTCAGGTGAAGCCTCCGCTCAATCGCCGCGTGCTGACCATCGGCATCCGTGCTGACGCGTTTGCGCCGGAGGATTTGCCGCCGGAGTTCGCGACGGTCGAGGAGCTGGCCGCCCAGATGGACCGCGCCTGGTCGGCGCTCCAGGCTGCGGGCATCGACGGCGAGCAGTGCCGAATCGGCCTGGACCCCGACGAGGCCGAGGCCGAGCTGCGTCGGCGGGTCGACGGGCACTCGTTCGGGGTGGCGCTCATCGGGGGCGGAATTCGGAATGTCCCGGAGAATACCGTCCTGTTCGAGCGGATAGTCAACGTACTCGTCGACCTCCAGCCGGGCATCCGGTTGAGCTTCAACACGCATCCGAGCAATTCGCTCGAGGCGCTGCGACGCTGGCTCGACCGCTAGGGCCTGAGTGGTTTCTCGACGGTCGCCCTGCCGGGGCCGGTAGCAAGATGATCGAGATGTGCGGACAACTCACCCATAAACAGCGGCAGTTACCGGAGAGAGCCGCCGTCGGGCAGGAACAGGTCCGGCGGAAGAGGGTGGAGAAGTGGGGGCGGGGTGGGCAGTGCGCTGGAAATGGGCCTGAGCGGTGGAAGTGTCGGCGTGTCCGGCGCCGGCGCCGATGGTCGGCCAACGCATGCCCGGTGATGACTGACGCGTGCGGCCGGAATACGTGTGCGGCGGGATGGGTTGCGGATAGTGGTTGATGTATCAACTGCAAGAAAGGTTGATCGCTATGCAGTTCGGAATCTTCACCGTCGGTGATGTCGTCATGGACCCGGCCACGGGCCGCACGCCCACGGAGCACGAGCGGATCAAGGCGATGGTCGCCATCGCACAGAAGGCCGAGGAAGTGGGCCTTGACGTCTTCGCGACCGGCGAGCATCACAACCGCCCGTTCGTGCCGTCGTCCCCGACCACCATGCTGGGCTGGATCGCCGCCCGCACCGAGCGCATCATCCTGTCCACGTCCACCACGCTGATCACCACGAACGACCCGGTGAAGATCGCCGAGGACTACGCGATGCTCCAGCATCTGGCCGACGGCCGCGTGGACCTGATGATGGGCCGCGGCAACACCGGCCCGGTCTATCCGTGGTTCGGCAAGGACATCCGTGACGGAATCAGCCTTGCCGTCGAGAACTACGCGCTGCTGCGCCGGCTGTGGCGCGAGGAGACAGTGAACTGGGAGGGGAAGTTCCGCACACCACTCCAGGGGTTCACCTCCACGCCCCGCCCGCTGGACGGCGTACCGCCCTTCGTCTGGCACGGTTCCATCCGCTCCCCGGAGATCGCCGAGCAGGCCGCGTACTACGGTGACGGCTTCTTCCACAACAACATCTTCTGGCCGAAGGAGCACACCGGGAAGATGATCGACCTGTACCGGGAGCGGTACGCGCACTACGGTCACGGCAGTGCCGAGCAGGCGATCGTCGGCCTGGGCGGCCATGTCTACATGCGCCGCAACTCCCAGGACGCCGTCCGCGAGTTCCGCCCGCTCTTCGACCAGTCACCCGTGATGGGCGGTGGGATGTCCATGGAGGAGTACATGGAGCAGACCCCGCTGACCGTCGGTACCCCGGAGCAGGTCGTCGAGAAGACACTCGCCTTCCGCGAGTACGCCGGTGACTACCAGCGCCAGTTGTTCATGGTGGACGGCGGCGGAGTCCCGCTCAAGGCGGCGCTGGAACAGATCGACATGCTCGGTTCGGAGGTGGTCCCGGTGCTGCGCAAGGAGTTCGCCGTCGGTCGGCCGGCCGACGTGCCCGACGCCCCCACCCATGTCTCGCTGCTGTCCGTCCGCGACGTCGGCCTCGCGCAGGAGTCGGCGGGACGGGAGGGCTGACGACCGGCGACAGCGAAGCGTCCTCTCGCCGACGGCTCACCGCGGAGAAGGTCGCGGCGGCGATCGTCGCGGGCATGGATCGACGGTGCTTCACGATCTGCCCGGACACTGGCACACGAGCGCCGGCGCGGTTCGGTAGCGTGCTGCCGCCGCTGCTCAACCGGGAGTTCGACCGCAGGGCCAGGGCGATCGGCAGGGCGAAGAAGCGGGCGTGAGGCGCGAGCGTCGTCCGGGCCGCATCCCTTCGGGGCGAGGCAATGGGGGCTTTCGCGTCTGCCGAGGTCTTACGGAGCTGTGACGACACGGGCGTGGGACTGCCGTGCGGAGCACCCCTGCTCCTAGCGTTCCGGTCATGCGAGTACTGGTCACCGGCGGAGCCGGGTTCATCGGGAGTCATGTCGTCGAGGCGCTGACCGCGCGAGGGCACGAGGCGGTCGTGTTCGACCTGTGTGACGGCCGGGACGTTCGCGACGCCGAGGCCGTCGCCGCCGTACTGCCGGGTGTGCACGCCGTCTGCCATCAGGCCGCGATGGTGGGGCTCGGCAAGGACTTCGGTGACGCTGCAGAGTACGTGTCGCACAACGACCTCGGTACGGCCGTGCTTCTCTCCGCCATGGCCGACGCGGGGGTGCGTCACCTTGTGCTGGCGGGGTCGATGGTCGTGTACGGCGAGGGCTCGTACACCTGCGAGTGGCACGGTGCGGTACGACCCGGCCCCCGGACCGTGGCAGATCTGGACGCGGAGCGGTTCGAACCCCGGTGCCCGCGGTGCGAGGAGGGCCTGACACCGGGATTGGTCGGCGAGGACGCTCCGGTCGACCCCCGCAACGTGTACGCGACGACCAAGCTGGCCCAGGAGCACCTTGCGGCGGCGTGGGCCCGGTCGACTGGCGGCTCGGCGGTTTCGCTGCGCTACCACAACGTGTACGGGCCGGGCATGCCGCGCGACACCCCCTATGCCGGGGTCGCGTCCTTCTTCCGGTCGGCGCTCGCCAGGGGTGAGGCTCCGCGCGTCTTCGAGGACGGTGGTCAGCGGCGGGACTTCGTGCAGGTGCGGGACGTGGCCGCGGCCAACGTGGCGGCACTGGAGGCCGAGGCCCGGGCCGGGGCGCTGGTCGCGTACAACACCGGCAGCGGCGAGCCCCACACCGTGGGGGAGATGGCACAGGCGCTGGCCTCCGCGTACGGCGGGCCCGAGCCCGTGGTGACCGGGGAGTACCGCCTGGGGGACGTACGCCACATCACGGCGGACTCGTCCCGGCTGCGGGCCGAGCTGGGCTGGAAGGCCCAGGTCGGGTTCACGGAGGGCATGCGGGAATTCGCGAGGGCAAAACTTCAAGGGGAGTAGCCCTTGGCCCCGCGCCTGGCCCGGATCCGACCCGGCGTCCGCATTTCGTAAGGAGTGCGAGTCCTTTATCTCCCTTTTGTCTTCGTAGGGTGGAAGCCGTGACGACCTCTTCCGAATCAGAATCAGCATCAGCGTCGGAACAGGGAGCGGAGACGGCCACGGCGCCTGTCGACGTGGTTCTCCCCTGTCTGAACGAGGCCGAGGCCCTGCCCTGGGTGCTCGCACGCATCCCGCCCACCTGGCGCGCGCTGGTGGTGGACAACGGATCCACGGACGGCTCGCCGGAGTTGGCACGCGCCCTCGGCGCGACCGTCGTGCAGGAGGAACGCCGAGGCTTCGGCGCCGCCTGCCACGCCGGGCTGACCGCGGCCACCGCGGACATCGTGTGCTTCTGCGACTGCGACGCCTCACTCGACCCGTCCCTGCTTGAGCCCTTCGTGCGCGAGGTGCGCGCGGGTGAGGCCGACCTCGTGCTCGGGCGGCGCCGCCCGCAGGGCCGAGGCGCCTGGCCCGCGCACGCCCGGGTGGGCAACCTCGTGCTGGCACGGATGCTGCGCCGTCGCACAGGGCTGCGCCTGCACGACCTCGGCCCGCTCCGCGCCGGCCGCCGCGAACAACTGCTCGACCTCGCGCTCACGGACCGCCGCAGCGGCTACCCGCTGCAGATGGTCGTCCGCGCCGCCGACTCCGGCTGGCGTGTCGCCGAGCACGACGTGCCGTACCTGCCGCGCAGCGGTGCCTCCAAGGTCACCGGCACCTGGCGTGGCACCTGGCAGGCGGTACGGGACATGCGCCGGGTCCTGTCCGAACCACCGGCGGCCGTCCCGTCCCGGGACGGGACGACCGCCGGCTCGCTCTCCGTACATCCAGGAGGAACCGCTCAGTGACCACACTTCTCGTCATCGCCAAGGAACCGCGACCTGGCCGGGTCAAGACCCGGCTCACCCCGCCGTTCACGCCCCGGGAAGCGGCGGCGCTCGCGGAGGCGGCACTGGTGGACACCCTGCGGACCGTGGCGGCCACCCCCGCCCGGCGTCGGGTGCTGGTGCTCGACGGCGCTCCGGGCCCCTGGCTGCCTCCCGGCTTCGACGTCGTCGCACAGTGCGCGGGAGGCCTGGACGAGCGGCTGGCCGCCGCGTTCGCCGGCTGCGACGGACCCGCGCTGCTCATCGGCATGGACACCCCGCAGGTGACGCCCGCGCTGCTCACCGTGGACTTCGCCGGCTGCGACGCGTACTTCGGCCCGGCCGAGGACGGTGGTTTCTGGGCGTTGGGTCTCGCCCACCCCGACCCCGAACTGCTGCGGGGTGTGCCGATGTCGACGCCCACGACGGGTGCCGTGCAGCGTGAGCGACTCGTCGGGGCGGGCCTGCGCGTGCGCGAGCTGCCGTGCCTCCGGGACGTGGACACCGCCCGCGACGCGGCGGCGGTCGCCGCATCGGCCCCGGCAAGCCGGTTCGCCGCTGAGCTGGGGCGTCTCGGAGCGGTCGCCGGTCGATGAGCACCGCACATGAGATCACCTCCCCGAGGACGGTCGGCTCGGACCGTCCCGTGTCCGTCGCGTCCTCCGGTACCCCGCGCCCATGGGCCGCCGACCCGTACTCCGATGCTCTTGCCGCCGGAGGCGGCCCGCTCTTCCTGCGTCGTTCCGACGGCTGGCTGCTGCCGCTGGAAGTGGAACGCTGGTGTGCCAGGGCCGACGCGGTGGACATGAAGGTTCTGGAGCACTGCGAAGGGGCCGTGCTCGACGTGGGATGCGGACCGGGGCGGCTGGTCGCCGAACTCGCGTCCCGGGGGCTGCCCGCGCTCGGCATCGACGTCAGCGAAGCCGCCGTCGCCCGCACCGTGCGGCTCGGCGGGCAGGCCCTGCAACGCTCCGTCTTCGAACCGCTCCCCGCCGAAGGCCGCTGGGACACCGTCCTCCTCATCGACGGCAACATCGGCATCGGCGGCGACCCGAGCGCCCTCCTGCGGCGGATGTCCCAACTCCTCAGCCATGGCGGCCTGTTGATCACCGAGACCGTCCCGGACGGCGAGGTCGACGAACGTGTCACCGTCCATGTCGTCCGCCTCCCCGCCGCCGCTGACGGGTCCGCCGGGCCGCTCTTCCCCTGGGCCCGCCTCGGCACTCCGGCCCTGCTCCGGCTCGCGACGAACGCGGGCTGGCGCCCGGGGGGTCAGTGGACGACCGGTGGCCGCTCCTTCGTGGCCTTGCGCAACCACGCCGACCGCAGCAGGAGCACCACCGCCGAGCCGCCGAACAGCACCGCCGTGATCAGCAGCCAGCGGGACAGGAACACATCGCCGGACAGGGTGGTGGCCGACCGGTAGCGGTCCGCCACCCGCCCGCTGATCAGCGGAAACCAGATCAGCAGCAGAAGGCCGGAGAACGCCGCCGGGACGCGCACGAAGACAGCTCGGTCCCGGCGGCCGAACACGCCCAGCGCCCGTGTGACGACCCGGTCCGCGCCCGCGTACAGCGGTAGCAACACCAGGTCGTGCATCAGCGCCGCGCCCACGAACCACAGCGCGACCGAGAACCAGTCGTCCGCGAACAGCCGCACCCCCGCATACCCGGCCAGCGCGAACGAACAGGCGAGCAGGAGGAGTTGGAACGGGCTCCCCAGGCACCGGCGCACCGGAAGCCGTGGCATCGCAGGTCGTCGCATCACAGGTCCCCGAACGTCATCCGCGCCACCCACTTGGTGTTGAGCACCCCGGGAGCAGCGGGCACGATGACCCGCGCCGGGTAGCCGTGGTCCCGGGTCAAGGGCGCGCCGTTGACGAAGAGAGCCAGCAGGGCACGCGGGTCGCGCACCTGGTTGTCGCGCAGGGCGGCCCGGCGGAACGCCCCGTGCCGCTGGAGCGACTCCACCAGTACGTCGGGCGGCGCATCGCTCCCGTACCCGACGAGCGCCGCCAGATCCCGTAGGCGTACGCCTCGCCACGACTGGTCGGAGGTCGACCAGCCCTCCACGCAGGCGATGGGCAACGCGGCGCTGTACAGCGGGAGTTGCAGCAGTTCCGCCCGGCTCAGCCGGACCGTCCGTCCTTGCCCTTCGACGACCAGCCGCCACGCCTCGTCACTGGTCTCCGTCATGCTGATCCCACGAGACGCGGCCGTCTTGTTGATCTGGAAGCCGCCGGGCCCCGACCCTGGTTCGGGGCCGCCGTGCGGCGCGAGCAGAGCCGTTTCCCGCAGTGGCCCGTCGAAGTTCCGGCCGGCCGTCGTGACCAGCAGGAGCAGGGAACCGCCGCCCACGAATCCGAGGGCACCCCGGCGGGAGAAGGTTGGCGGGGCGGGGTCCGGCGGGACGAGGTCGTTCTCCTTGTCGCGAAGGTGGCGCAGATTGCGCAGCGCCGCCGGTACACGCAGCACCGCGTGCGTCACGAACGCCGCGAAGAACACCCAGGCCCCGTAGAAGTGCAGCGGATAGAAGGAACCGGGGAAGAGGTAGTCCAACTGGACGTTCAGCATGCCTGTGGTGAACTCGAACAGCGCGCCCCCGACCAGCAGAAGCAGCGAGATCCTTTCCAGCGCGTGCGCGAAAGACCGCACGGGCGGCAGGGTGAACAGCCGAGGCAGGACCGACCACAGCTTCGCCAGCAGTACGGGGATCAGCGCGATGCCGAGGGTGACGTGGACGCCCTGGGTGAGTCGGTAGAGCCAGGGCGGGTCGGTCGGCCAGGCGAAGAGGTAGAAGCCGAGCAGGCCCTTGTCCGGGGTCTTGTCGTTCACCGTCGACAGGCCCGGGTTGTAGGCCGCGTACGACACCAGGCCCGTCACGAAGAGCACCGTGATCCCGCCGAGCAGCACAACGCCGAGCACGGAGGTGAACCAGGGGCCGCGCAGCGGACTGCGCCAGAAACCGGGGGAGGTGGGGAGGAGAAGGGCGCGCATGTTCCGACCGTAGGCCGGGACACGCGGGGAACAGGGCATGCGACTCATGACGAAACGCTGACGTCATGGCCTGCCGGAGCCCTGTCCGGCCGACCGCGGCCTAGCGTGCCGGTGTGAACCGTGATCATCTCCGCGACCTGTCCGCGGCCCTGGCCGCAGCGCTGCTCGTCACGACGGCCGCTGTGATCGGTACCGCCGTCCAGGACCGCTACGGAACCCTTCGTGTGAGCCGGCCTCCCCTGTACGGCCATTGGGAGCCGCATGTCGGCCCCGGCACCCCCGCCGCGATCGTCGTGGCCGTAGCCGTCGTCGCGTACGGGCCGCTCCTCGCCGCCCGGCTGCCCTGGCGCGCGCTGCTGGTCACCACATGCGGAACCGCCATGGCATGGACGTTCTCGCTCGCCCTGATCGACGGATGGCAGCGCGGCATCGCCCGGCGGCTGACGACCAGGTACGAGTACCTCCAGGTCATCGAACCCGTCAACCGCTTCGACGACATCCCCGCCGCCCTGCGGGACTTCACCCGCCACATCCTGATCCACTCACCCGACGCGTGGCCCGCGCATGTCGCCGGGCATCCGCCCGGGGCCACCCTCACGTTCGTCCTCCTCGACCGGATCGGGCTGGGCGGCGGGGCCTGGGCGGGCGTCTGGTGCATCATCGCCGGGGCGACAGCGGCGGTGGCGGTGCTCGTCACCGTGCGCGCGCTGTGCGGGGAGGCGCTCGCCCGCCGTGCCGCACCTTTCCTGGTCCTGGCTCCGGCGGCCGTGTGGATGGGCACCTCCGCGGACGGGTACTTCGCGGCGGTCGCCGCCTGGGCCGTCGCCTTCCTCGCCCTCGCGGTCACCGGACACCGGCCAGGAGCGACGGGCCTCGCCTCCGGACTCCTCTTCGGCCTCACCGCGTATCTCTCGTACGGACTGACACTGTTCGCGGTGATCGCCGGCGCCGCCCTGCTGCTCGGCTCCCGACGGCTGCGTCCGCTCCCGTACCTCCTCGCCGGACTCGTGGTCGTCCCGGCCGCCTTCACCTTCGCGGGCTTCGACTGGTGGGAGGCCTATCACCTGCTCGTCACCCGCTACTACCAAGGAGCCGGCGGCGTCCGGCCGTACGGCTACTGGGTGTGGGCCAACCTCGCGTGCACGGCTCTGGTCGTGGGTCCGGCGACGGTCGCGGGCCTGCGGCGGGCCGGCGCGGCTGCGGTGCGCGAGGGCTTCCGCAGGCGTCTGCGTACAGCAGTGGACGCCCCCGAATCCAGGCTCGCCCTCCTGGTGTTCGCCGCGCTGCTCGCCCTGCTCACCGCCGACCTCTCCGGCATGAGCAAGGCGGAGACGGAGCGCATCTGGCTGCCTTTCGCCCTGTGGCTGCTCCCGGCGTGCGCACTCCTGACCCGGCCACGCGCCTGGCTCACCGCACAGGCCGTACTCGCCCTGCTCCTCAACCACCTGCTGCTGACGGGGTGGTGACACTCGCGACAGGCCCCGGTTCGAGTCGCCACGGACAGTGCCGCCCAGGTTCTTACGAAACGCGGACGTCGGGTCGGCCGTACCGCACGGAGGCGAGGCCGGTGGGAAGCTGGGGGCATGCAGCAGCCGCACGAATCCGCAGGTTCCGAGCTTGCCCCACGTGAGCGTGGGGGCGGGATGCGCGTCCTGGTCGTGGACGACGACCCAACGGTCGCCGAGGTCGTCTCCGGCTATCTCGACCGAGCCGGTTACGACGTGGAACGGGCCGGTGACGGGCCGTCCGCACTGGTGCGGGCCGCCGCGAACCGGCCGGACCTGGTCGTGCTCGACCTGATGCTGCCCGGCATGGACGGCCTGGAGGTGTGCCGCCGGATTCGGGCCCGCGGACCCGTGCCGGTCATCATGCTCACCGCCCGCGGCGACGAGGGCGACCGGATCCTGGGCCTCGAAGTGGGCGCCGACGACTACGTCACGAAGCCCTTCAGCCCCCGTGAGCTGGTGCTGCGGGTCGAGTCGGTACTGCGCCGGACCCGGCCCGCCGCGGCAGCCCACCCGGTGCACGGGGCGGGCATCACCGTCGACCCCGCCGCCCGGCGTGCCACCAAGAACGGTGCCGAACTCAGCCTCACACTCCGCGAGTTCGACCTCCTCGTCTTCCTCCTGCGCAACCACGGCCGCGCCTACAGCCGCGAAGAACTGATGCGTGAGGTGTGGGGCTGGGACTTCGGTGACCTGTCCACCGTCACCGTCCATGTACGTCGGCTGCGGGGAAAGGTGGAGGACGACCCGGCCCGGCCGCAGCTCATTCAGACGGTATGGGGAGTGGGTTACCGCTTCGATGCCACGCCGTTCGAGGAGGCGGTATGACCACGCGCGACTTCCTGCTGATCGCTCTGTTCGCCTTTCTCGGCGCCGTTGTGGCGGGGCTGCTCGGGGCGGGTGTCCTGTGGCTGATCCGGCGACGCTCACTGACCACGTCCCTGGCTGTGGTCGCGGCCGTGGCAGTGACGGCCATGCTCGCGGGCACACTGGCCGTGGCGAGGGCCATGTTCCTGTCCGCGCACGATCTGACCGTCGTCACCATGGTCGTGGCGATGGCAGCGCTCGTCTCCCTGGCTGTCGCCCTGCTGCTCGGACGTTGGGTCGTGGCCGGCAGCAGGGCGCTCACCGCGGCTGCCCGTTCCTTCGGCGACGGCGGCCATTTCGCTGCTCCGGACGGCTCGGCGAACGCCGAACTCGCCGCGCTGAGCCGGGAGTTGGCCAGCACCAGTGCGAAGCTCGCCACATCCCGGGACCGCGAGCGCGCACTGGAGACATCGAGACGCGAACTGGTCGCGTGGATCTCGCACGATCTGCGCACCCCGCTCGCCGGGCTGCGCGCCATGTCCGAGGCCCTGGAGGACGGCGTCGCCGCCGAACCCGACCGCTACCTCCGCCAGATGCGCACGGAAGTCGAACGTCTCAACGACATGGTGGGGGACCTCTTCGAGCTCTCCCGTATCCACGCCGGGGCGCTCGCCCTCTCACCTTCGCGCATCTCCATGTACGACCTCGTCGGCGACGCCCTCGCGGGAGCGGACGCCCTCGCCCGAGAGCACGGCGTATGTCTGATCGGTGATCGCATCGAGCCGGTGCCGGTCGAGGTCGACGGCAAGGAGATGAGCCGTGTGCTGAGCAATCTGCTGGTCAACGCGATCCACCGGACACCCTCGGACGGTACGGTCGCGGTCGCCGCCGAGCGATCCCACGACGGTGTCGTCGTGTCCGTCACCGACGGCTGCGGTGGCATCCCGGACGACGACCTGCCACGAGTCTTCGACACCGGCTGGCGCGGCACGCATGCCCGCACGCCGCCGGCCGGCGCCGGCCTCGGTCTCGCCATCGTCCGCGGCATCGTCGAGGCACACCGCGGACAGGCCGCCGTACGCAATGTCCCCGGCGGCTGTCGCTTCGAAGTGACGCTTCCTCTGGCCGAGGTCTGATCGAGGGAAACAGTGAGCAGCCTCTCCCCGGGCAGAGCTCCACTTGACGGGTACGTCGGTCAGCGCGTCGGCAGGCGCCGGTGCCCACGGGAGAGCGGGGCGCCGGTTCACCCGTGGCCGCTGTCGCAGCATCGGCCGACGCCCCGCCCCACCACCTCTACGCCCCCGGGTGCAGCCCGAGCCAGCCGGGTGTCGGGTCGCCCTTGACCTCGCCGAAGTACAGGGCGAAGGTCTGCTTCCAGCGTTCCACCTCGGCTCGGTCGGACATGAAGCGGGGGAAGCCGTCCACGTGGGCGTCGGGGTACTCCCAGATCGGCTTCAGACCTGCCGGGGGAGTGACGTCGGTGCGGACGGACCAGCCGTTGAAGGAGCCGTTCTGCATCTCCTTCGACAGCTGCCAGTTGAGGAACAGCTTGGCGGCCGTGGTGTTCTTCGCCTGCTTGAGGACGGCCGTGCGCTGGCCCCAGGCCATGAACGGATGGCCGGCGCCGATGGCGAACGTCACGGGAGAAGTGCTGACCGCTGACCCCGCGGTGCCGACGCCGATCGTCTTCTGGCCGCCGAAGACGGCGTCGCCCGGGGAGTTGCTGCCGCGGGCGAACCGCACGTCCTGGGCGGCGAACCTCGCCACCCAGTCCCAGCCGTACTTCCGGGCGTACAGCGTGAAGAGGTAGAGCACCGCGTCGTCGTCGTGCGGGAAGGAGGAGGCGATCCGGCCCTTCCACTTCGGGTCGACGAGGTCGCGCGGGGTGAGCGGTGTCTTCGAGCCGGCCTTCGCCGTGTCGTACATGAAGCTGAAGGCGATGGCACCGGTGGCCACCCACGCGCCCTGCGGGTCCTTGAACCTGTCGTAGACCTTCGAGAACCCGGCGGGCTTGTAGTGCAGCAGACGGCCCTGCGCCTTCCAGCGGTCGAAGTCCTGAAGGGTCTGGAACTGGACGACGTCCGGAACGAGGGTGTCGGTGGCGAACTGGTTGTCGACGCGGACGTCGTGGTACTTGCTGTAGTCGACGACCAGCGTCAGGTCGAGGTCCGGGAAGCGGGCCTTGAAGGCAGCCTTGGTGCCGTCCTGCTGGGTGGGGGTGTCGCCGCCGGCGTAGACGACGAGCTTGCCGCCCTCCGCCAGAGCGGTCCGGTAGAGCTCGTCGAGGGTTCTGCTCTCCTCACCCCGGGTGGTGCCGTGGGAGGTGACGGGGGAGGCGGACGCCGGGGCGGCGTTCGCGGTGACCGCGCCGACACCGAGGGCGGCACCCGCTCCGGTTGCGAGGACACGTCGTCTGCTGAGGAAGCTGGGCACGCTGGGGGGCCTCTCTGATGGGGGGTGACGAAGAAGCGCTCCGACGCCCGGGGACGGCCAGGGGAGTCGGGCGGCCTCCATCCTGTGCCGCCATCCATCGGTGGGCAACGTTTTCCATGGGTGGAATCGCGCATTCAACCGAACGGTTGAATGCCCGTGCGGCTCGGGTCGGCGAGCTACTCCGGTGGCCGGTTCGTGGTCCGGCGCGGCACCAGAGTGGGGGACAGACGGACCTGGCCCGTGGGTTTGTGCCGGTCGGCGAGCCGCTCCAGGAGCAGGCGGGCGGCGTTCCTGCCGATCTCGTGGCCCGCCTGGTCGACGCTGGTCAGCGAGATCGGGCCGAGCGCGGCGAAGGTGGTGTTGTCGTAGCCGGCCACCGAGATGTCGCCGGGAACAGTGAGCCCGGCTTCGTTGATCGCCTCCAGGACGCCCATGGCCACGATGTCCGCCCCGGCGAAGACGGCGGTGGGAACCACGGGTCGGGCCAGCAACTCCTGCGCGCCCCGGTAACCGCCTTCCTGGGTGTAGGTCGTGGAGACCACATCGATCCACTCCCCGAGCCCGAACATCCGCATGGCCTGCCGGTATCCGTCTGCGCGGCGGGCGTTGGGCATTTCCACGAGGCGTATCGGGTCGGTCTCGTGATGCTCGATGTGGGCGATGCGGCGATGCCCGAGACCGACGAGATGGCCGACGGTCAGGGATGCGCCCTCGACATCGTCGTCGACCACCGTGTCGTACAGCGGAGACGATCCGTGCCGGCCGACGACCACGGTCGGCACGGAGGAGGCGACGTGTTCGAGGTGGCTGCGGGGTGAGACCGGGGCGACCAGGATGAGGCCGTCCATGCCGTGGTCCAGCATCGCCTCGGTGACCCGCGCCTCCTCCTTCTCGCCGTTGCAGCCGGGGCCCAGGAGCACCTGGTACTCCGTGTCCCCCAGCCGGTCGGTGATGCCGTCGAGCACATCGGGGAAGAAGGGATTGCGGATGTCGGGCAGCATCACGCCGATGGTGTACGTCTGCCCGCGGAGACTTCTGGCGCCCGCGTTCGGCCGGTAGCCGAGTTCGTCGATCGCGCGGCGCACCTTCGCGCGCATCTCGGGGCTGGCCCCGTACGCGTTGCGCAGCACCTTGGACACCGCGGTGGTGGACACCTGCGCGTGGCGTGCGACATCGACGATCGTGACGCGACGGCGTCGTGCTGGCGGCTCCATTCGATTCCTTTTCCCTGGGAACGACTGTCGCCGAGTCTACGGACGGGCCTGTGACCCGGTGGACGCCTTGTCACGGCTGCGCGGGGCCACCGTCGTAACAATCGTGCAGCGTGCGCGGCATCTTGACGTCACGCCAGACCCTCTCTAGGGTCTGGCCACACCCGATGGGCAACGTTACCCATCGGGCTGACGGCACCATCGACATGACGTCGGACCTCACCGTCCGGCAGCCGGCGGCGACGGCCGCTCTCCATGCGCCCCGCTGATCACAGCCCTGCCGGGCGGCGGTATTGAATCGATTCAAGGAGGGAGGTTCACCGGTGACCACGGCCCCGCACGACAGGCTTCCGGACCATGACCGGCTTCCGGACCACGGCCGACGTCCGGACCACGAACGGCTTCCGGAAGTCGAACAGGTTTCCCGGGTCCGGGTCCGGGGCCGGATGCGGGGGCGGGCGCGAACCACACCGCCCTGGTGGTTCGCACTGCCGGCCGTGCTGCTGTTCGCCTTCGTCGTCCTGGTGCCGAGCGTCCGCGGTGTCCACTACGCCTTCACCGACTGGGACGGTCTGGATCCCCACTTCTCCTTCGTGGGGCTCGCCAACTTCTCCGAGCTGTTCCGCGATCCCGACGCGACGCGGGCCATCCGGCACACGCTGCTGATCGCCGGGTCCATCACGGTCATCCAGAACGCACTGGGCCTGCTGCTCGCACTCGGGGTCAACTCGGCCATCAGGTCCCGCAACCTGCTCAGAGTCGTCCTCTTCGCCCCGGCCGTGATCACCCCGATCGTCACCGCCTACCTCTGGCGCAACCTGCTCGGTCCCGACGGCGCGGTCAACAGCCTGCTGGACGCGGCAGGGCTGGACGGCCTGCGACAGGACTGGCTGGGCAGTCCGACGGTCGCGCTGTGGTCGGTGGTCGGAGTGATCGTCTGGCAGTTCGCGGGCTACTCGATGGTGATCTTCCTCGCGGGGCTCCAGTCGGTGCCCAAGGAGGTCCATGAGGCCGCGGCGATCGACGGCGCGGGCCACGTCCGGCGGTTCTGGTCGGTCACCCGGCCACTGCTCGCCCCGGCCCTCACCATCAACCTGATGCTGTCGATCATCGGCGGGATCAAACTCTTCGACCAGGTGTACGCGTTGACGGGCGGTGGGCCGGGACACGCGACCGACACCCTCTCGACGCTGATCTACAAAGACGCCTTCACGCTCGGGGAGTTCGGCTACAGCGTCGCCCTCGCGGTCGTCCTCACGATCATCGTGGCCGTCGTCTCGACCGGTCAGTACACCGTGCTGACCCGCAACGAGAGGGCCACGTCGTGAACCGCTACCGCCCCCGCACTCTCGCGCTGGAACTCACGATGATCGCCATCGCCCTGGTCGTCGGTTTCCCGGTGTACGTCCTGGTCAATCTCGCCCTGCGGCCGGCGTCGGACACCTCGTCACCGATCAGCCCGACCACCTCTCCCACGCTGCACAACTTCACCCAGGCCTGGCAACAGGGCGCGCTCGGCGGGGCGTTGTCCAACAGTGTGCTGGTGACGGTGTGCAGCGTCGTGATCGTGCTGGCGGTCTCCTCGCTCGCGGCGTACCCCCTGGCGCGTGCCACAACTCGCTGGTCCCGGGGCACCTACCTGGGCTTCCTCATCGGCCTCGTCCTCCCCTTCCAACTCGCCTCGCTGCCCCTCTACCAGACCATGCGCGACCTGGGCCTGCTCGGCACTCCGTGGGCGCTGGTCCTCTTCTACTCCGGCCTGCAGGTGCCGTTCACCGTCTTCCTCTACGTCGGCTTCCTGCGTGCCCTGCCCCGCGACTTCGAGGACGCGGCACTGCTCGACGGCTGCACCCCGCTGCAGGGATTCCGGTACGTGGTCCTGCCGATGCTCAAACCGGTCACGGTCACCGCCCTGGTGCTCAACACCGTGGCCGTGTGGAACGACTTCTTCACCCCGGTGCTGTACCTGAGCGGCAGTGACAGACAGACCATGCCGGTCGCGATCGCCGGCTTCGTCGGCCAGTACGTCACCGACTGGAACCTCATCTTCGCCGCACTGGTGATCAGCGTCCTGCCCGTCCTGCTCGTCTACTTCCTGCTGCAGCGCAGCATCATCAACGGCTTCGCGGGAGGACTGCGGGGATGACCCCGACGCCCGACCGACCTGCATCCTCATGCCCGGTGGCTCTTCCCCCGAGAAGGACATCATGAAGACACGCACACTCCCGATCCTGGTCGCCGCGGCGACCTCCATGGCCGTGCTGGCCGCGTGCGGTGGCGGCACCGAAGCGGGCTCCGGCGGCGGCTCGGGCGGCTCGGGTGGTTCAAGAACCCTGACGCTCGCATCGATCGACCAAGGCTCGGTCGAGGACGTCGTCAAGGCGTTCGAGAAGGCCAACCCGGGTGTCAAGGTCCGCTACACCACCAGCGGCGCCGACCAGTACCAGCAGCAGATCCGCACCCAGCTGTCCTCGGGCACAGCACCCGACGTGATGTCGGTCTGGCCCGGCAACGGCAACCCGGGTGCCACGTACGTCCTGGCCGAGCCCGGGTATCTGCGCGACCTTTCGGACCGGCCGTGGGCCGCCAGGATGCCCGAGGCGATCAAGAGCGTCGCCCAGTACCAGGGGAAGACCTACACGGCGGTCTTCGGGCAGAACGGCATAGGCGCGGTCTACAACGAGCAGGCCATGGCGAACGCCGGCCTCACTCCTCCGGACACCTGGACGAAGCTGCTCGCCTTCTGCCGGGCCGCGAAGGCCGGGGGAACCCCCGCCTTCGCCTTGGGCAACCAGGACAACTGGGTGACCCAACTGGCCCTGTACGCGCTGGTCGCCACGACCGTCTACGGCGACGACCGCGACTTCGACAAGAAGATGCAGGCGGGGCAGGCCGACTTCGCCGGCTCACCGTGGCTGACCGCCCTCGACAAGTACATGACGATGGAGAAGACGGGCTGCTTCCAGAAGGACCCCCTGGGAACCAACTACGAAGCCAGTCAAGGTCTCGCGGCAACGGGCAAGACGCTCGGCATCATCCAGGGAAACTGGGTGATCGCCCTCCTGGAGCAGAAGAACCCGAAGGGCACGTTCACGCTCCGGGCGCTGCCCGCCACCGACGATCCGTCGGAGACCCTCATACCGGCTGCCGCGGGCGCCGGCTACGGCGTCAACGCCAAGGCGAGGAACGAGGAACTCGCCCTGAAGTTCGTGGACTTCGTGATGTCCCCGGAGGGCATGAACCTGTTCGTCAAGAAACAGGGCGGCCTGCCCTCCCTGCCCGGCACGGGCTTCGCCCCGAACCCGTCGCTGGCCGAACTGTCCCGGTTCATCGGGGCCGGCCGGACCGTGCCGTTCATGGACCAGCTCTGGCCCAACGCCAAGGTCCAGCAGACCATGCTCAGCGGTCTCCAGGAGATCTTCAGCGACCAGTCCACCCCCAAGAGGCTTCTCGCCGAGATGGACACCGACTACAAGGCCGGAAGCTGACATCACGCCGTAGGCCGGAGGCGGGCGTGACGACGTCCTACGGGGGTGCCCTCCAGGAGGACACCAGCCCGGACCACGGCTGCTTCACGGCACCCACCACCGCCGGCCCCGAGTTCCTGAAGACCCTTGGCCCGCGGGTTGCCTTGCCCCCCACACCGTCGGCTCGGGGAGCCGCACGTTCACTGTGCGCGCACCCCTGACCGACTCCCGTACAACCGGAAGAAGGACGTAGACGTGAGCCAGGAAGCACACAGCGCGGACGGCGCCGACCGCGAGGCCGGTGCGGGGACGACGTCTCCCCGCACAGACAGCACGGCGGTGCGTCGTCGCACCGTGCTGGCCGCGACAGCCGGCGCCGTGTCGCTCGGGGCCGGTGTCGTCGGAGGTGGAACGAGCGCGGCGGCGCAGGCGCCCCGCGGTGGGGAGGGTGGCGCAGTGCTCGGACTGACCGTGGAACACCGCGCACATCCGCTGGGCGTCGACGCTTCCCGCCCACGCTTCGGCTGGCGCATGCGGTCGACGGCGCGCGGGCGGAGCCAGGGGGCGTACCGGATTCTCGTCGCGAGCTCCCCGGAGAAGCTGACCGCCGCCCGGGCGGACCTCTGGAACAGCGGCCGGGTCCGCACCTCCGATTCGGTGGCCGTCCGCTACGCGGGCAAGTCGCTGCGCGCGTCGACCCGTTACCACTGGACCGTCACCGTGTGGGACGCCGAAGACCGGCTGGTGGGCACCGCGTCCCCCTCCTTCTTCGAGACCGGCCTCATGAGCACCGACGGTGTCGGCGGCTGGGAGGGCGCGCGGTGGATCGGGATGAAGGGGAAGACCCCCAACTCGGCCGGGGCGCCGATGCTGCGGAAGGAGAAAGCCCTCAGGAGCGCCGGCCCCGGAAGGAACCGCCCGCGGATCCGTGAGGCGCGGCTGTACGTCTCGGCACTCGGGGTGTACGTCGCCTATGTGAACGGCAGGCAGGTGACCGTGGAGCAGGACGACGGTTCCACGATCGAGTTGCTGCCGCCCGGCTCGACGAACTACGACGCGCGCGTCAACTACATGACGTACGACGTCACCGGCCTCGTGACGTGGGAGCCGGACGTCACCCTCGCGGTCGTCCTGGGCAACGGCTGGTACAACGGCCGTATCTCCGAAGGCAGTACGTACTACTCGGCGGACGGCAACGCTCTCGCCGTCAAGGCCAAGCTGCTGATCCGGTACGCCGACGGAACGTCGCAGACGGTCGTCACCGCTCCGGGAGGCGGCTGGAAGGCCACCGACAACGGCCCCTATCGCGCCGACGACATCTACGACGGTCAGACCTATGACGCCCGCAGGGAGCTGCCGGGCTGGACGGCGCACGGATTCGACGACTCCGACTGGTCGGACGTGGAACGAGTCCCCTTCGACGACAGGTTCCCGGACTCGCGACTGATCGCCTATCCGGGCGAGACGGCACGCTTCATGCCCCAGTGGGACCGTCGACCGGAGTCGGTCACCGTCGCCACCGGGGTGACCGGACAGGACGGCAGCCGCAACGGCCGGGGCCGGATCGTCATCGACCCCGCCCGGACGGTGACCGACCCCGCGAAGGCGGCCTCCGCCCCGGTCACGATCGGCGCGGGTGAGACCGTCGTCTTCGACCTGGGCCAGAACATGGTCGGCGTGGCCCGCTACAGCCTGCGCGGACCGGCCGGAGCCAGGGCCGAGTTCAGGTTCGGCGAGATACTCAACGACGACAGCGCGGGCGCGGACGGTCCGGCGGGTTCCCTCTACCGGGCGAACCTCCGCAGCGCCAAGGCCACCAGCACCTACGTCCTGAAGGGCGACCGGCACGGCGAGACCCACCAGGACTCCCTGACCTTCTACGGCTTCCGCTACGTCTCCGTCACCGCGACGGACACCGTCACGATCACCGGCCTGACCGGCAGGGTCGCCACGTCCGCGATCCGCGAGACCGGCACCCTCACCACCGACGACGCCGACATCAACCAGCTGATGAGCAACATCCGTTGGGGTCAGCGCGGCAACTACCTCTGGGTGCCCACCGACTGCCCCCAGCGCGACGAACGCCTCGGCTGGACCGGCGACACCCAGGTCTTCGCCACGACCGGTCTGTACAACGTGGACGCCGGTGTCTTCCTCAGCCACTTCCAGGACACCGTCGTCGACTCCCAGGCCATCTACGGTGTGGACAAGGCGCAGTTCACCGGACTCGCCCCGACGGGACGGTTCAACTTCCCGGGCGGCGGCAGCGGTTGGGCCGACGCCGGTGTCATCGTGCCGTGGACCGTGTGGCAGATGACCGGCGACGCGACCGTCGTCGGGGACAACTGGCCCGCGATGACCCGCTACCTGGACTGGATCCACCAGCAGACCGGCGACACCTACGCCGGTCAGGGGTCCCTCACCGGCGACTGGCTGGGGCCGCAGAAGACCAGCGCCCAGCTGATGAGCGACGTCTACTACGGCTACAGCACCCGGCTGATGGCCCAGATGGCCCGCGCGACCGGCAGGACGGCGGAGGCGGCGGCGTACGACCGGCGCTTCGCCCGCATCCGGCAGGCGTTCATCACCAAGTACCTGAGCACCGACGGCGGCACGGTGACGGTCAGGTCCAGCCTCGGCGACGCCTCTCCGATCGAACCGGGCTCCGACCCGAACCAGAAGACGGAGGACAACAGCCAGACAGCGCTGCTGTGGGTGCTGAAGCTGGGCTTCTACGAGACGGAGGCCCAACGTCGGGTGCTCGTCGGGCACTTGGCGGACAACATCGGCAACGACGACGCGTACAAGGCGGCGCACCCCGGCAGCATCAGGGTCCGGTACGCGGAGAACACGCTGTCCGTCGGCTTCCTGGGCGTCAACGTCCTCGCCCCCGTCCTCACCGACGAGGGCCGCGCCGACCTGGCGTACAAGCTGTTGCACCAGGACGCGCTGCCGTCCTGGCTGTTCTCGGTGAAGAACGGCGCCACCACGGTCTGGGAGCGCTGGAACTCGTACTCGCAGGAGGACGGGTTCGGGCCGGTCGGGATGAACTCCTTCAACCACTACGCCTACGGCGCCATCATGGAGTGGATGTACGCCTACATGGCCGGCATCGCCCGCGACCCGGAGAGCCCCGGCTTCAGGCACTTCCTGCTGCAACCCCACATCGATCCCACGGGAGGGATCACCCAGGTCTTGGGGGTGTACGAGTCGCCGTACGGGGAGATCCGGAGCGAGTGGCAGGTCACGGACGGCGGCAGGGGCCTCGTGTACGACGTGGTGGTGCCCGCGAACAGCGAGGCGACCCTCCGGCTTCCTGCGGTGACGGCCGACTCGGTCCGCGAAGGACGTGCACCACTGGCGCGTGCGGAGGGCGTGCGCTTCATCGGTCACACCGACGGGGTGTACACCTGCCGGCTGGCGTCCGGCCGGTACCGCGTGACCGCCCGGCTGCGCTGACGGACTTGTTCTGACAGGACGGGCGACGCGTCTGCGGCGCCGACCGGCGCCGCAGACGCGTGCGAAGCATCAGACCACGAGCCACTGCTGGTTCGTGCCCGTGTTGCAGCTCGCCTGGTTCAGAGCGACTCCGTTGGCCGTCGACCCTCCGGTGACCTGTAGGCACAGACCGCTGTTGACATTGGTGAAGGTGACATAGGCGCCGATCACCGACGTCTTGCGCCAGAGTTGGTGTGTGCCGCCGTCGCAGGTCCATTGGTCTGTCGTCGCACCGTCAGCAGTGGAGCCACCGGGGATTTCGAGGCACTTGCCACTGTTGACGTTGACCAGGCGGTAGTTCGAACCGGAGGGGGTCAGCGCCCACTGCTGGTTGGATCCGCCGTTGCAGTTCCCGGAGTTGACGGCTGCCCCGTCGGCGGTGCTCGCGAACCAGACGTCCGCGCACTTGGCGCTGTTGCGGTTCAGGAGGCGGTTGTTGGCGGAGCCCAGCGGCGCGGCGAGGACGGGCCAGCCACCCGCGAAGGTGACCTGGCGGATGTCGAGGGACTCCTGCCCGTTGTTGGCACCGTCGTAGTAGTGGTAGGCGAGGAACTTCGACGTGCCGTCGTCGAAGGCGTCCGCGCCCCCGGCCGCCACCTTGGGATACGCACCCGCCAGCACCGGTGTCCCGCCACCGGACGCCATGTTGATGCCACTCTGGTCGAGGTAGGGGCCGGTGATGCTGGTGGACCGTCCGACCACCGTGTAGTAGGTGCTGTTGGTTCCGCTGCAGCACAGGCCCTTGGAGCCGAAGAGGTAGTAGTACCCGCCGTTGAGAATGATCGTGGGGTTCTCGATGTCGACGGCGATGTGCCAGAGGTTGTTGTCGCTGGTGGACAGCTTGCCGGTCGACTCGTCCAGGACGTGCATATAGGTGCCGGAGCCGGTCCATGAGCCCCAGGACACATACAGCCGGCCGTCCGGTCCCCAGTCGACGTTGGGGTCGATGGGGTAGTTGACGTCGGTGACCAAGCCCTGGTCGGTCCAGGGGCCCTCGATGTTGGTCGCGGTGGCGAGACCCATCACCGCGTACGAGGTTCCCCAGCGTGAACCGGCGTAGTACAGGTGGTACTTGCCGTTGAAGTACTTGATGTCGGGTGCCCAGATGTTCGGCGGGGTCGCACCGAGCTTGGTGGTGATCCAGGACGGCGTCGACTCCCAGACGTTGCCGATCTTGGTCCAGCCGGTCGCCGCGGTGGCGTCACATGTCCTGCGCTCGGTGATGGAGCCACTGGGGTTGAGCGAGTCGTTCTCGAAGCCGGTGGAGAAACCGTAGTAACAGCTGCCCACCTTGATGACGGACGGGTCGTGCATACGGACGTCACCGCTGAGCGCCTGCGCCCGACCGGCCGCGAGCAGACCGATAACGGCCAGGGTGGCGGCCAGCATTGCGGCGAGGACGGGACGGCGCCGTCGTCTGTGTATCCGCAGGAGGATGCCTTCTGCATGGGAACTGGTCACACGAAACTCCTTTGTATCGGTGAGGTGTTGGTACACGCAGGAGCCAGCCTCTGCCCGCCCTGGCCGTCGCCTCCGGCTGCTCGGCCCGCTTCGGCCCGGTCGGTGCAACCGTGGTCATCGATCGACCTCTCTCGGGTGCCTCCCCGCACCCCTTGCCGAACGCGGGGAGGCATGGACGGGGCTTCCTACCAGCCGCGCAGGCCAAGTTGCTGGGCCTGCTTCTTGGTGTCCTTGTCGTACTGGGACGCGCCCGTCTTCGCGCTGGTGATGCCGGAGCCGACCTGGACGCTGATCTGGTCCAGGCTGGGGCCCTTCACCGGGGAGAGGAACTCCAGGGCCGGGCTCTGGGTACCGCTGGTGAAGTACGCGGCGACGTCCTTGGTGATCGTCGGCACGTCCGACGGCAGGGTGCAGCCCTTGACCAGGTACGGGCCGGTCGGTGTCGACGCCTTGGCCTGCGCGGTGCAGCCGGCCGGGCTCGCGGCGAACGCGAGGAGCTTCTTGACCGCGGCGAGCTTGTCGCCGGTAGTGGTCCTGGGGACGTAGAGGGCGTTGGGGAACCACGCCGTCAGGCCGTTGGTGCCGGCGTTCTCACCCGGCAGCGCGAAGAAGCCGATGTCGTCGAGCTCGGCCGGGTTGCTCGCCTTGATCGCGCCGATGACGGTGGAGAGCATCGGGTACTGGGCGCCCTTGCCGGTGGCCAGCATCTGCAGGCCCTTGACCAGCGTGGCCGACGCGTAGTCGGAGTTCTGCAGCTTCAGGTCGTGGATCTGCTGCAGGTGCTCGAAGCCCTTGAACGCGTTCGCGTCGGTGGCGAACTTCGCCTTGTTCGCTGTGTAGTCCTTGACGAAGCCCGGGCGTGCCGCCGCCACGTTGTGGAAGTCCCCCAGGACCAGAAGCTGGGAGGTCCAGGTGTCCTGGTAGGTCTGGATGACCGGTGCGATACCGGCGGCCTTGATCTTCTCGCTGTTGGCGATGAAGTCCGCCCAGGTCCTGGGCACCGTCAGACCGAGCTTGGCGTAGACCTTCTTGTTGTAGAGGACACCGCCGCCCAGAGCCGAGCCCAACGGGACACCGTAGGTCTGGCCCCCCACCGTGACCTGCGGGAGGAACGACGCGTCGAGATTGCTGACATACGCGTCCTTCGTGATCGGCGTGAGCGTCTTCGTCGGGTCGATCTGCTGGAACAGTGATCCCACGTTGTAGACGAAGACATCGGACATGCTGTCCGTCTGCAGCCGCGTCTTGATGAGGTTGTCGCCCTCGGTCCCGCCCGGACGCGTCTCGACGCTCACCCTGATCTTCGGGTTTTTCACCTCAAAGTCCTTCGCCAGCTGCTTGGCCGCGTTCAGGTTGTCGGGCGCGTTGTCGACCAACAGCTTGATCGAGATCGAACCCCCGTCCTCCTCCGACGAACCGAGCGAACCCGCGCTGCACGCGCCGAGCACGAACGGCAGCACAGCGGCTGCGGCCACCACAGCCCTTCTCCTGACGAGAGTGCTTGACCTCATGGATGTTCCTTCGCTCGAGCGTCGGTGAATCGTTTCGGTGTGGTTTGGCCAAGAGGGTGGCGGGGAGCGGTGCGGCTCGCTGCCGGATCGGTCCGTCTTCCGTCGCGGCCGTTCACCGAGTCCGGGCGCGCTGTGTTGCGATGTGGCCGTCGACTCGGCCTGCTGTGCGAGGCCTTTCGTGTAACGTGCCACAAAGGGAATGCCCCACAGATTGAGGCGAACCGCCCGGAGCCGTCAAGTCATCTGCGAGTAACGTTCCGGAAACGCCGACGTGGGGCAGAGCGGCGCGGGGCAACGGAGGTGGGGACCCTCATGGGATCAACGGGCGGCGCGAAGAGAGCGACCATCGCCGACGTCGCGCGCAGTGCGGGCGTGTCGACCTCCGCCGTGTCGAAGGTGCTGACCAACGCCTACGGGGTGAGCCCCGCGATGCGTGAGCGCGTGCAGGCGGCGATGGCCGAGCTGGGTTACCGGCCGCACGCCGCCGCCCGGGGCATGCGGGGCCGCACCTACACGATCGGCGTTCTCCTGGCGAACATCCGCAACGCCTTCTACGCAGACCTCCTGGAGGGGGTCGACGCACTGCTGCGGGACAGTGAGTACGCGGTGTTCATCGGTTCCAGCGGCTCCGCCGAGATGGACGACCAGACGAAGCTGATCCACGCCATGGTGGACCGCCAGATGGACGGCCTGATCCTGATCGCACCCGCCGTGTCCCGCACGGAGGTGGTGCGCATCGCGGCCGACGTGCCGACGGTGGTGCTCGGCCACCACGACCCCTCGCCGGCATACGACTGTGTGGTCAACCAGGACGGGCTGGGCGTCGATCTCGTGGTGGACCACCTGGTCGGGCTGGGGCACCGGGACATCGCCCATCTGTCGCACCCGACGGTGCGTGGCACCCAGTGGCAGCAACGGCCGGAACACCATGTCCGGGCCGCCTACGGCGAGGCGATGGCCCGGCACGGCCTGTCCGACCTGGCCCGGGTCGTGAACTCGGGCTACTCGGACGAGGGCGGCTACCGAGGCGCCATGGAGTTGCTCACCTCCACACGTCCTCCCACCGCGATCTTCGCCGGCGCCGACGTCGCCGCGACCGGCGTCTTCCGGGCCGCCGCCGAACTCGGCCTGCGCATCCCCGAGGACCTCTCGCTGGCCGGGTACAACAACACCTCAGTGGCGGCGCTCGCTCCGGTGAGCCTGACCAGTGTCGACCAGGCGGGCGCCATGATGGGCGAGACCGCGGCCCGGCTGCTGCTGGAGCGGATCGAGAAACGGCGCGACCGCTCCGTCGTCATGGCCTCCACGCCGTACCTCGTGGTGCGCAGCAGCACCGCGCCCGCGCGGCTCTGAGCAGAGCGAACGCGCGGATTTCTTTCGCGGCTTCTCTTAGTGCAGGGACCTCTCCGGCTCAAGGCTGAGTCGTTTCAAATGTGGAACGTTCCACGCGTGAGGAGGGAAGGTCCAGCATACTCCTGGAGCATACGGAGCCCAGCGCCACCGTTGTAGCGATCAGCTTGGAACTCCGGGACGATCCGCTCGGCGTGGGAACCGACGCATCACGCCTCTCCTGTCAGATGCGCGCGGACGACACGGCATGACGGCAGGCGGCGTACGCCGGTGGAGCTGGACGGCGCCTCCGTCGTACGGGTCGAGTCGGCTGAGCAGATCCTGGTGTCCTGGCCGTTCGAGCCCCTGCCGTGCCGCACCCGGGCGGCGTCGAGGTCCGGTTGCGTCCGGAGCGCGCTGGAGCGAGTGGAGCGTGCCCGTCACCGTGGAGACGTGCTGCCCCTCGACGACTGGAGCCCCCGGTTCGTCACTCCCCGCGACTACGGGGCCCTGGACGCGCCCGCCCCGGAGCTCGTCCGGACGGGCGTCCTGTGCCCAGGATGATGAGCGCGCGGCTGTGCGCCACCGCCCAAGGCGTGTACACCGCCTCCCTCAAGGGCCCTCGGCTCGGTCACGCAGGTCGCTCACTGCTCAATGCCTGACCGTCGTCCGGGCCACGACGACCTGCCGGCTGGAACGTCCGGTCAGCCCTGATCCCTCAGCCGTAGATCGGGAAGGACGCCTGGAACGCCAGGCGCTCGTCGGCCGTGTCGCCGATGCAGGCCAGAATCCCGTCGAGTGCGATGAACTCCTCCCATGCAGCCCGGCCGGTCGCTTCGGCCAACCGAGCCACGACGAGATCCTCCAGGTCGGTAACACGCTTGTTCTTCCAGATCTTGTCGGCGAGGCTGACCAGCAGGTCGTCCAGGCCGACCCGCTTGTCCACCCATGACGCGTGAGTAGCCGCGAAGCGCGCCAGCTCCGGGCTGATGCCGTGGCCGAGCAGAAGAGTCTGCCCGGCTTCCTCGTGCGCCGATCCGGGCCCGGCGAGCTCGGCGAGGTGCACCGTCTTTCCTATGTCATGCGTGGCCGCCCCGAAAAGCACCGCCTCGCGGTCGAGGGCCACAGCGGGGTACTCCTGCTCCAGCCACTCGACCAACTGGTGCGCCACGTCATGGACGGCGCGAAGGTGGGCCGCCAGCCGCGGCGGGCTTCCCAGCTCCGACAGAAGCTCTGCGACACGATCCGGCAGAGGGAGCAGAGGTGGGTTGACGGTGCCGCTCACGGCCTTCGACAAGAGGGCGTGGTTCATCACCGCGTCAGGGTACTGACGTCGGCCCCGTATGGCTTCCGCAAGGCGAGGACTCACCCAACACCCGTGATCTTGCTCGATCGTGAGGATCGACCTGCGCTGACGGCGCCTCGTTCAGAGTGTCTGGTGATCTGTACCCCGTGATCTGTGATCTGAGCGGGGGCTTCCCGTGCGCTCCTGGCATGGGCGAGCGCGTCGGCCGTGCGAGATACAGTCCGGACAAGCGGGACCTCACCCCCAGCGCGAAAGCCTCCTAGGCCTGGACGATGAGACCGTCGCCGCAGTCGCGCAGCTGCGAGCCGAGATCGATACCCTCAAGCAAACCCCGGACGGTACAGACCTGCGCTGGTCGCATATCGACTGCCTGATCTTGGAGGGGCGCGGGATCCAAGCCCTGCAGAGGATTCGAGACGAGTTCGGCAGCGGCATTCCGATGCCCTCGACCTGCTGAACCACTGCTGCATCCGCCTCCGTCCGGAGGCCGCCCCCACGGGGAGGCGGGGCGACGCCCTGATCACGTAGAGCTACTTGTCACTTCCCGGCGTCTTCGGGAGCACAGGGCCGATGCTCCCGGCAACGGCTTGTGCGGGCGGGGAAAAGTCGTCACACTGGGACCGAACGAATGGTCGGTTGGGGAGCGGGTATCGATGACGACGACACACTCCGCCGCCTCGGACACGGGCGGTGCCGGGCAGGCCTCCGAGAGGCTGCTTCAGGAGCACTTCGAGGCGACGATCGCGCGGGACCGCCGGATCGAGCCGCGCGACTGGATGCCCGAGGGCTACCGGAAGACGCTGGTCCGGCAGATCGCCCAGCACGCGCACTCGGAGATCATCGGCATGCAGCCGGAGGGCGAGTGGATCACGCGCGCGCCCTCGCTGCGCCGCAAGGCCATCCTCTTCGCGAAGGTCCAGGACGAGGCAGGGCACGGGCTCTATCTGTACTCCGCCGCCGAGACGCTGGGCGCCGACCGGGCCGACCTCACCGAGCGGCTCATCGAGGGCCGTCAGAAGTACTCGTCGATCTTCAACTACCCGACGCTGAGCTTTGCCGACGTCGGCGTGATCGGCTGGTTCGTGGACGGCGCGGCGATCTGCAACCAGGTGCCCCTGTGCCGGAGTTCGTACGGGCCGTACGCGCGCGCGATGGTGCGGATCTGCAAGGAGGAGTCCTTCCACCAGCGGCAGGGCTATGAGCTGTTGATGACGATGATGCGCGGTACGACGGCACAGCGCGAGATGGTCCAGGACGCCGTCGACCGCTGGTGGTGGCCCTCCCTGATGATGTTCGGCCCGCCCGACGACGCCTCGCCCAACTCCGCGCAGTCCATGGCCTGGAAGATCAAGCGGCACACCAACGACGAACTGCGACAGCGCTTCGTCGACATGACCGTCCCCCAGGCCGACAAGCTCGGCGTGACCCTGCCCGACCCGGAGCTGCGCTGGAACGAGGAGCGTGGCCACCACGACTTCGGCACCCCCGACTGGGACGAGCTGATGCGTGTCATCAAGGGCGGCGGACCCTGCAACACCGAACGGGTCGCCCGGCGCCGGACCGCACACGAGGAGGGCGCCTGGGTGCGCGAGGCGGCCACCGCGCACGCCGCCAAGCAGCGCGCACGGACCACGAAGGAGACAGTGGCATGAGCAGCGAGATGTCCGACGAGTGGCCGCTGTACGAGGTGTTCGTGCGAGGCAAGCGCGGCCTGAACCACGTTCATGTGGGCTCGTTGCACGCGGCCGACGACCGGATGGCGCTCACCCACGCGCGCGACCTGTACACGCGGCGCAACGAAGGCGTGAGCATCTGGGTGGTGCGCTCCGAGCACATCGCCGCCTCCTCGCGCGACGAGAAGGACCCCTTCTTCGCACCGAGCGCCGACAAGGTCTACCGCCACCCGACCTTCTACGACATCCCCGACGACGTCCCCCACATCTAGCCCGAGGAGAGGAGCAGCAGACATGAGCGACACCGACCACGGCATCGACCATGCCGACGACCACGTCTATCTCTCCCTCGCCGAGGGGCACGACGACGGCAGTGACGCCCGCTGGGCCTTCGGCACCGGGTTCGAGGACCCCCTGTACGGCGTCGACACGACCGTGCCCGACGGCGTCGACGCGGGCGAGCTGGCCGCGACCTGCGTCGAACTCGCCGACGACGCGCTGGTGTCGGCCCAGCGGCTGGCCCAGTGGTGCACCCTCGCCCCCGAGCTGGAGGAGGAGGTCGCGCTCGCCAACATCGGCCTCGACCTGCTCGGCCAGGCCCGTCTGCTGTACGCGCGCGCGGGCCAGGTCGACGGCACCGGGCGCGACGAGGACGCGTACGCCTACTTCCGGGACGTCGGCGACTTCCGCAACGTACGCCTGGCCGAACTGCCCATCGGGGACTTCGCGTTCTCGATCGTGCGGCTGCTGGTGCTGTCCAGCTGGCGGCTCGCGCACCTCGATCGGCTCGCCGCCCATCGCGATCCGGTGCTCGCCGCGATCGCCGCGAAGGGCGTCAAGGAGCTGACGTACCACCGGCAGTACGCGGCCGAATGGGCCGTCCGGCTCGGCGACGGCACCGATGAGTCGCACCGCCGGATGCGCACGGCACTCGACCAAGTCACGCCGTATCTCGGCGAGTTGTTCACGGCGTACGACGTCGAGGGCGAAGTCGTCGAGGTGTTGCGGCAGGTCACCGAAGCCGCCGGGCTGCCCATGCCGCAGATTCCGGCAGCGCACGGCGCAGGGCGCGACGGACGGCACACCGAGCATCTCGCCCCGCTGCTCGCCGAGTTGCAGAGCGTGGCCCGCGCCCACCCGGAGGCGACATGGTGACCACGTCCGTGTCTGTGACCGGGATCGAGGACGTCCGGCGTGCCCGGAGCATCGCCGAGCGGGTGCCCGACCCCGAGCTGCCCATGCTGACCCTGGCCGACCTCGGCGTCCTGCGCGACGTGGAGGTGACCGGGGACGGGACGGTGGTGGCGAGCCTGACCCCGACCTACTCGGGCTGCCCGGCGATGGCCGAGATGCGCGCCGCCGTCGACGCCCGGCTTCGGGCGGCGGGGTACCCGCGCGTGGAGATCCGTACGGTGCTGACCCCGCCGTGGACCAGCGACTGGATCACCGATTCCGGTCGCCGCAAGCTCACCGAGCACGGCATCGCCCCGCCCGGCGCCGCACCGCAGGGCCCGGTCGCCCTCTCGCTGCTGCCCACCCGGCGCACAGTGCCCTGCCCCCGCTGCGGCTCGGCGGACACCGAGGAGACCTCCCGTTTCGCTGCCACGTCCTGCAAGGCCCTGTGGCGCTGCCACGCCTGCCGCGAGCCGTTCGAGTACGTCAAGGAGATCTGATGGCCGCGCCCACCGCCCCGACCACGGCCTCGGCAGCCACGCCCGCCCCTGTCCGCCGCCGCCCGGTCTTCCACGCCCTGAAAGTCGCCGACGTACGACGGCTGTGCGCGGACGCCGTAGCCGTCGGCTTCGAGGTGCCGGCGGACCTGGCCGCCGAGTACGCCTTCGCGCCGGGGCAGTCGCTCACCCTGCGCCGGGAGTTCGAGGGGCGCGAGGAGCGGCGGTCGTACTCGATCTGCGCCCCGGCCGGCGAACGACCCCGCATCGGCGTACGGGTGGTGCCCGGCGGCCTGTTCTCGTCCTGGCTGGTCGACGAGGTGCGCCCGGGTGACCTGCTCGACGTGATGACCCCTACCGGCGCCTTCACGCCCGACCTGACCGTCTCCGGCCGCCACGTCCTGATCGCCGCCGGCTCCGGCATCACCCCGATGATGTCGATCGCCGAGTCGGTCCTGGCCGCCGACGACCGCTCACAGGTCACCCTCCTGTACGGCAACCGGCGTACGGACACCGTGATGTTCGCCGACGAGCTGGCGGACCTGAAGGACCTGTACCGTACGCGCTTCCAGCTGGGGCACGTACTGTCGCGTGAGCCGCGCGAGGCCGAGCTGCTGTCGGGGCGACTGGACGCCGAACGGCTCGCCGCACTCCTCGCGGGCCTCGTCGACGTCCCGGGCACCGACCACTGGTGGCTGTGCGGACCGCACGGCATGGTCCGCGACGCCCAGCAGCTGCTGGCGGAGCTGGGCGTGCCCGCGCACCGGGTCCACCAGGAACTCTTCTACGCCGACGACCAGCCGGTCCGTCAGGTCCGGCACACGGACGCGGTGGCCGAGGGCCCGGTGAGCCGGGTCACGATCACCCTCGACGGCCGCTCCACCACGACCGCGCTGTCCCGGGACGCGACCGTCCTCGACGGGGCCGCGCGCACCCGGCCGGACCTGCCGTTTGCCTGCAAGGGCGGCGTCTGCGGCACCTGCCGGGCGCTGGTCACCTCGGGCGAGGCGGACATGCGCCGCAACTACGCCCTCGAACCCGCGGAGGTCGCTGCGGGCTATGTCCTGACCTGCCAGTCGTTCCCGGTCTCGGAGACTCTGACGATCGACTACGACAGCTGAATCCAAGGGTTTGGCGGGCCGTGCTCAGGCAACTCGACCGACGTGACCCCTACAACTACGCCAACCACGCAACAGGAACTCTTCCGGTTCCTGGAGGACCGTTTCGTCTGTGCCCAGGCGTGCACCGAGGGCGCGCGGGCGTGCGCACTGCGCGCGAGTCTCGCGGACCCGGACGGACCTCCCCACGAGGCCCTCGCGCGCCGCAAGGGCATTCTGTGCGCGGAGGTGTGCGACGCGACGTGCCGGCTGCTCTCCGAACAGGCGGACCTCGACGAGGCTGCCCTCCGGGTCCAGCTGGAGTGGTGCAGCACGGTCTGCCTGGAAACCGCCCAGGTCTTCGACGACCACCCCGGTGGTGAGGACACGGCGAAGGCCTGCCGGGAGTGCGCACAGGCGTGCACGGACTTCGCATGGACGCTTCGGACACCGGGCTCCGGGCACGACGCCGGGTGAGACGCGGCGTTCCGTGAACCCGCGGGTTCACACCCGCGCCGTTCCCCGGCCGTTGTGCGGTGCGCCCCGCCTACTCCTCGTGAGGCGCGCCGAACTGCCCGCCCAGCCGCACGTTCCAGCGTCCCGCCCGGCCGCTCAACTCCGTTGCCGTCAACGGCGGAACGTCGATCCGCCAGAACGCCGACTCGGGCGCCCCCAGCGCCCGTACCGTCGCCGCGCGTACGACCTCCGGCTCGACGACCGCGACGGACCGGCCCGTGACCTGCGCTGCTGTGTCGTCCAGCCATTGGGCGACCCGATCGCAGAGCGCACCCACCGACTCACCGCCGTGCGGGGACGATTGCGGATCCGTCAGCCACTGGGCCAACGCCTCCGGTTCCTTCTCCGTCACCTCGGCCAGGGTCGCGCCGCGCCAGCGGCCCGCGTCCAGACCCGCCGGGCCCGGCACCGGACCGACGTCGAGGCCGAGCGCCCGAGCCGTCTCACGGCAGCGCGCGGTGGGGGAGACCCAGACCCGGGAGACCGGCGGGAGAGACCCCGCCGCCGCCCGCGCGAGCCGCAGGCCCGAGGCGTCCAGGGGGCAGTCGTCGTCGAAACGGGCCTCCCGCAGGGCCGCACTGATCGCCGGTGAGATCAACATCACTCGGCTCGTCATCCGGTCGCTCCCGCGCTCATTCTGCCCCAATGCTCTTGTCATGTACGGCACTTGAGGCAGCGTACGGCGCACCGGCGCGCCGTACGCCGTCCCGCGCGCCCTTGGCCGCACCCCCGCTTCGCGGTACCTTCTCGTCGATATTGACGACGGTTCGACGGAAGCCGGTGGGAATCCGGCACGGTCGCGCCACTGTAAGCCCCGTACGCACCCGCCCGGTGCGGTCCGGGGGCAAGTCAGACCCGTGACTGTCGTCCTCTGCACCACCGATACGGGACGCGAGTTCCCCCAGGAGGTCCTGTCATGGCACAGTCCGCAGTCCAGCCGACCGCCGCGCCCACCGCCGTACCCGAGAAGCTGCCGATCGGTGCGATCGCCCCCTGGGCGGTCTTCTTCGGTGTGCTGATGCTGGTGCTGCTCTACTTCGTCGGCGCCGAACAGGGTGCCACCTCCCTGGTCTCCGGCGAGGGCGTGCACGAGTGGGTGCACGACGCCCGTCACCTGCTCGGCTTCCCCTGCCACTGACGAAGACAGGGAAACGTACGAGCTCATGAACTCCACCACTGTCAGAAACCTCCTGGTCCGCGGCATGCTCGCGGGCCTGGTCGCGGGCGTGCTCGTCTGGGTCGTCGCGTACCTCCTCGCCGAGCCGCTCGTCGACGACGCGATCGCGTTCGAGGAGATGCACGAGGCCCACAGCGGGCATGCCGAAGAGGCTCTCGTCTCCCGTGCGTTGCAGTCCACCGTGGGTCTGGGGACCGGTGTCCTCGTCTACGGCGTCGCGTTCGGCGGTATCGCCGCCCTCGCGTACTGCTTCGCGCTCGGCCGGATCGGCCGCTTCGGGCCGCGCGCGACGGCGCTGCTCCTCGCGGGGGCCGGACTGCTCGCCGTGTACGTCGTGCCGTTCCTCAAGTACCCGGCCAACCCGCCCGCCGTCGGCGACCCCGACACCCTCAACCAGCGCACCGCGCTGTTCTTCCTGATGGTCGCGCTGAGCGTGCTGCTGGCCGTCGGCGCGGTGATCCTGGGCAAGCGTCTCGCACCGCGCCTGGGCAACTGGAACGCGACGCTTGCCGCGTGCGCCTTCTTCGTCCTGGTCGTGGGACTCGCGTACGCCTTCCTGCCGTCGTTCACCAACGAGGTCCCGCAGGGCTTCTCCGCGAGCCTGCTGTGGAGGTACCGCGTGGCCACGCTCGCCATCCAGGCGACGATGTGGACCGCGTTCGGCCTGGTCTTCGGACTGCTGGCCGAACGGCTGCTCGTACCGAAGGCGGCAGCGGCCGTCGGGGCGAGTGGCGCCGAGCCGCAGGCGGCTCCCGCGGCGCACTGAGCAGTTGACCGCACTGCCCCGAGGGGGTCCCGGACATCCGGGACCCCCTCGGGCATGTGCGGACCTGAGCGTGCACCACCATTCCCAATTTCTGGAACACGTTCTACCGTGTGCGCCGACAGGTCCGGCCTTGGGGAGCCAGCAGGAGGCGCCGTGCATCTCGAATACACGCCCGAGCAGCAGCAGCTGCGCACCGAACTGCGCGCCTACTTCGCCGAGTTGGTGCCGGACCGCGCCTACTCGCGGTTCAGCGACCATGTCGCCCAGAAGCGCTTCTACCGCGAGACCATCCGCCGTCTCGGCGCCGACGGCTGGCTCGGTGTCGGCTGGCCGCAGGAGTACGGGGGGCGCGGGCTGTCCCCGATGGAACAGTTCATCTTCTTCGACGAGGCCGCGCAGGCGGGCGTACCACTGCCGCTGATGGCGCTCAACACCGTCGGCCCGACGATCATGCGCTACGGCAGCGAGGAGCAGAAGGCGTACTTCCTGCCGAAGATCCTCGCCGGTGAGATCGACTTCGCGATCGGCTACAGCGAGCCGGAGGCGGGCACCGACCTGGCCGCCCTGAAGACGCGGGCGGTACGGGACGGCGACGAGTACGTGGTCAACGGCCAGAAGATCTGGACGACGAACGGTGACACGGCGGACTGGGTGTGGCTGGCCGTGCGCACGGACCCGGACGCCCCGCCGCACAAGGGCATCACCATGCTCCTCATGCCGACCACCGACCCCGGCTACTCCTGCACCCTCATCCGCACCCTCGCCTCGCACGACACCACTGCCAGCTACTACGAGAACGTCCGTGTCCCCGTCGCCCACCGCGTCGGAGAGGAGAACCAGGGCTGGCGGCTGATCACCAACCAGCTCAACCACGAGCGCGTCACCCTGGCCGCTCACGGCACGATGGCCATCCGTTCCCTGCACGACGTGCAGCGCTGGGCGATGGAGACCAAGCTCGCGGACGGCCGCCGCGTCGTCGACCTGCCGTGGGTCCGCCGCCGCCTGGCCCAGATCCACACCAGGCTGGACGCGATGAAACTCCTCAACTGGCAGATGGTGAACGCCGTCCAGGAAGGCACCCTCACCCCCCAGGACGCCTCCGCGGTCAAGGTGTACGGCTCCGAGGCCCGCCGCGAGGCCTACGCCTGGCTCCTGGAGATCGTCGCCGCCCCGGGCGCGCTCAAGGAGGGCTCGGCCGGCGACATACTCCACGGCGAACTGGAACGCGGCTACCGCTCGGCGGTGATCTTCACCTTCGGTGGCGGCAACAACGAGATCCAGCGGGAGATCATCTCGTGGATCGGGCTGGGGATGCCGAGGGTGCGGCGCTAGAGCCGAGCCGAGGCCGTTGGGGCGAGGATCTGTGGTTGGCACAGGAAAGGGACGGCCGGCGCCGACGACGGCGGCTCGGTCTGATCGGCGCCGCATCGGTCAGTGTGCGCCCACTGCGCGACGCTCGGGTTCTCCATCCCGGGCACCCCTGTAGCGCGTCCGGCCGGCCCGTCGGCGTGGGCCGGCCGGAGGGCCGGTGGCGACGTCAGGGTGCGAAATGAATCCCGCCCTCATCCGCCGACAGGGGATCAGGGGGTCAGTGCGTCGATGAGGGCCTTGGTGACGTCTTCGGTCGTGGCCGTGCCGCCGACGTCGCGGGTGAGGATGCCTGCGCCTGTCGTCGCCTCGATGGCCCTGTTGAGACGGGCCGCCTGGTCGGGGAGGCCGAAGTGCTCCAGCATCAGTGCGGCGCTGCCGACCGCGCCGATCGGGTTGGCCAACCCCTGGCCGGCGATGTCCGGGGCGGATCCGTGGACCGGCTCGAACATGCTGGGGAAGCGGCGGTCGGGGTTGAGGTTGGCGCTGGCGGCGAGGCCCAGGCTGCCGGCCAGGGCGCTGCCGAGGTCGGAGAGGATGTCGGCGTTGAGGTTGGAGGCGACGACGACGGAGAGGTCCTCGGGCTTCAGGACGAACTTCGCCGACATGGCGTCGACCAGGACGCTCTCCGTCTCCACGTCCGGGTAGTCGAGCGCGACCCGCTTGAAGACGTCGTCCCACAGGACCATGCCGTACTGCTGGGCGTTGCTCTTGGTGACGGAGGAGACCTTCTTGTGGGCCCTGGTGCGGGCCAGGTCGAAGGCGAACCGCATGATCCGCTCGCAGCCCACCTCGGTGAACAGAGCCGACTGGATGGCGACTTCACTGCCCTGGCCGCGGCCGGAGAGGTTGCGGCCGCCGAGGCCGGCGTACTCGCCCTCGCTGTTCTCGCGTACGACGACCCAGTCGAGTTCGGTGTCGTCGGCCTTGCGCAGCGGGCTGACGACGCCCGGCAGGAAGTGCACGGGACGGACGTTGGCCCACTGGTCGAAGTTCTGGCAGATCCTCAGGCGCAGGCCCCAGAGGCTGATGTGGTCGGGGACGTTGGGCCAGCCGACGGCGCCGAAGTAGATGGCGTCGAAGTCCTTGAGCTGGTCGAGGCCGTCCTCGTCCATCATCTTCCCGGTGCGCTCGTAGTACTCGCAGCCCCAGGGGAACTCCTCCCACCGGAAGGCGAAGGCGCCGCCGGAGTCCTCGGCCAGGGCGTCGAGGACGGCACGTCCTGCGGCGACGACCTCCTTGCCCACGCCGTCGGCGGGGATGGCGGCGATACGGAACGTGCGGGGTGCGGTCATGGCTGCCTCCGGCTCACTGTCGTGCGGTCTGTTCCGAGTCAACACACCGGCGTCGGGGCACGTCCAAGACCTGCTTCCGATACGACCCATAGGCGCACCCGATCGGTTGCGCGTCACCCTTCCTGAGCGGTTCGCCGGGACCGTCGCTCGGCCAGGGACCTGGTGAGGGCGAGGAAGGCGCGGGCCGCGGGAGTGAGGTGCGCGGGCAGGCTGACCATCGCCACGTGAAGGTGTGCCGTCGGTTCGATGGGGGCCACGACGGCTCCGCAGCGGCGCGCCAGACGGGTCCAGGAGGAAGGCAGGACGGCGACACCCACCCCCGTCAGGACGAGCGGGAGGATCGAGGTGCGGTGGTCGACGACCGTGACGATCTCCGTGCCGGTGCCGCCCGCGGTGACGTCGTCGACGATGCTGCGCATGAGGCTGCCGGTGCGGGAGGCGATGAGCTTCTGCCCTGCCAGGTCCCGGGGCCGGATCGTGACGTCGTCCTCGATCGCCCCGCCGGGCGCCGCGACGACCACGAACGGCTGGTCCTCCACGTCCAGGACGTCGAGCCCGGACGGGTTGAGGGGGCTGGACGAGCCCAGCAGGCCCAGCTCGCAGGCCCCGCTGCGCACCAGGGACACGACCTCGTCGGGGGTGAAGGCGGCCTGGGTGCTCACCGTCACGGACGGGTGCAGCTCCGCGAACCGGTGGATGAGGGTCGTCAGCGGCTCGATGCCGGGCGAGGGCATCGTGGCCACCTCGACCGTGCCGCCGTGCAGCCCGGCGAGCGCGGCGGCGGTGTCGCGTACGGCGGCCAGGTCCCGTAGGACGCGGCGGCTGGGCTCCAGCAGTTCCGTGCCGGCCTCGCTGAGGACGACACCGCGCCCCACCCGGTGGAAGAGGGCCACCCCGAGGTCGGCCTCCAGGTTGGCCATGGCCTGCGACAGCGACGGCTGGGCCACATGGAGCGCGGTGGCGGCCTTGCTGAAGCCGCCGTGCTCGACGATGGCCAGGAAGTACTCCAACTGCCGCGCGTCCACGGTGCCTCCGCCGGTTGATCTGTCCTGGGGCAGGGCCAACATAGACCGATCGGCAATCGGGGGCGGCGTCACGGGCCCGTGCAGGCACTCCCTCAGTCCCGCTTCTCTCTCCCCAGCCAATCGCCGGTCGGCCTAGTCCGCCCGATCCATGTATTCCGCCTGGGCCGTTTCGTCCGCGCGCCCGCCGATCCAGCGGTCGCCGAGCGTCCGCCCGCACCGCGTGAGCAGTCGCGCGGACAGCGCGCTGTCGTTCGCGCAGTCCTGGTCGGTCAGCTCCGTCAGAGCCTGTACGGAGCTGAAGTGTGCGGCGGCGCGTTCGGCGGGCAGGGTGCAGCGGCCGGCGACGGCGTGCACCGCGACGCCCTGCCGACGGGCCCGCCGGGCGAGCGCGACAGGCAGCTTGCCCGACAGGGACTGCTCGTCGAGGCTCCCTTCGCCGGTCACGACGAAGTCGCTCGCGGCGAGCAGCGCGTCGGCGCCCAGCAGGGTGAGGAAGTAGTCGGCCCCCGAACACACCCGTCCGCCCAGCAGCATCCCGGCATATCCGAGCCCACCGGCCGCCCCGGCCCCGGCGGAGCGTGCGAGGCGGGACGCGTCCGGGACACCGGCCGCGTCGAGTCGTCGTACGAAGGTGCCCAGAGCCGCGTCCAGTTCTCGTACGTCGCGCTCGGAGGCCCCCTTCTGGGGGCCGTAGACGGCGGCGGTGCCCGTCGGTCCGAGCAGCGGGTTGTCCACGTCCGTGGCCAGGACCAGGTCGACCCCGGCCAGCGCGGCACGGGCCGGGGCGAGATCGGCCGTGTGGACGTCGGCGAGTCCTTGGCCTCCGGGGCCTATTGGGGTGCCGTCCGCGCGGACCAGTACCGCGCCGAGGGACTGGAGCAGACCCGCGCCTCCGTCGGTGGTGGCGACCCCGCCGAGGGCGAGGACGATGGTGTCGACCTCGCCTGCCAGGGCGTACTGGACGGCCTGCCCGATGCCCCGGCTGGTGGCGGTCAGTGGTGCCTTGCGGCCCTCCGGGAGGACGCCGAGGCCACAGACGGCCGCTGCTTCGACCAGGACCGTACGGCCGTCGATCGCGACGGGTGCCGTGACGGGCCGCCCGGTGGGTCCGCTGACGATGACCGTCTCCGCGCGGAAGCGGCCCGCGCAGGCGGCGGCGACGCTGCCCTCTCCTCCGTCGGCCAGGGCGAGTCGGGTGACGTGGGTGTGCGGGGCGGCTTCCCGCAGCCCGCGCTCCAGCGCGCGGGCCACCTCGTCGGCGCTGAGGGAGCCCTTAAACTTGTCCGGGGCGATCAGGACGGACGTCATCAGGGGGCCATCTCGGCGGTCTGAGCAGCGGGGGGCGCGACGGCCGGGCGGTGCGTCTCCAGCCCGGCCCCGGCCTTTTCGGACTCGGACTCGGCTTCGACGTCGGCTTCGGCCTCGGTGGTCAGTGGTGGCTCGCCCGCCTTCCCGGCCAGCACCACCCGAGCCCGCTCCAGGTCCAGCCCGTTCTCCCACCTGGCGACGACCAGGGTGGCCACGGCATTGCCGAAGAAGTTCACCAGGGCCCGGCACTCCGACATGAACTTGTCGATGCCGAAGATCAGCATGATGCCCGCGGCCGGGACGGAACCGACCGTCGACAGCGTCGCGGTGAGCGCGATGAACCCGCCGCCCGCGACGCCCGCCGCACCCTTGGACGTCAGCAACATGACGGCCAGCAGCCCGAGTTGCTGGCCGACGGAGAGAGACGTGTCGGTGGCCTGGGCTATGTAGAGGGTGGCGAGCGAGAGGTAGATCGCCGCGCCGTCGAGGTTGAAGCTGTAGCCGGTCGGCACGACCAGGCCGACCGTGGAGCGCTCGGTGCCCATGAACTGCAGCTTGCGCATCAGCCCGGGCAGTGCGGGCTCGGCGGTCGAGGTGCCGAGGATCAGCCAGAACTCCTCCTTGAAGTAGCGGAAGAGCTGGAAGATGTTCAGCCGCACATACAGGGCGAGCACCCCGCCGAGCACCACCACGACGAACAGGGCCGAGGTGACGTAGAAGAGGACGATCAGCGAGCCGAGGCTGGTCAATGTGGACAGGCCGAACTTCCCGATGGCGTACGACATCGCGCCGAAGGCGCCCAGCGGCGCGGCCTTCATCACGAAGGACAGGACCTTGAAGACGACCTCGGTCAGTCGCCCCACGGCCGCGATGATCGGCTCACCCGTCTTTCCCACCATCTTGATCGCGATACCGAAGACGACGGCCAGGAAGATCACCTGAAGGATCTTCCCCTCGACGAACGGGCCGAAGAAGCTGTTCGGCACGATGTTGGTGAGGAACTCCCACCAGTGCTGGTGCTCGCCCGTCTCGACGTACTGGCTCGCGTCTCCCGACGTCTGCAGCGTCGCCGGGTCGGCGTGCACGCCGTCGCCGAGCCGGAAGATGTTGATCGCCACCAGGCCCGTCAGCAGCGCGACGATCGTGCCGGCCTGGAAGTAGGCCAGCGCCTTGATCCCCGTGCGGCCGACCTTCTTCAGGTCCGCGACCCCGGCGATACCGCCGATGATCGTCAGGAAGACGATCGGGCCGATCAGCATCTTCATCGCGGTGATGAACGTCGTGCCGATCGGCTCCATGTCGGTGGCCAGATCCGGCCACCGCCAGCCCAGCACGATGCCGATCACGATCGCCACCAGCACCTGAACGTACAACTGTCGGTACCACGGCTTCGCCGCGATACGCGCGGCTTGTTCGGCTCGTCCGTTGCCCGGGGTATGCGTCATTGCAGCCTCCCTGATCGCGCGACACCGAGCCCGATCGGTCCGCGCCAGCTTTGGGCCACAGTGAACCGGCCCCGCTTCAGGGGGTCCACGACCAAAAATCGATGCCCCGTATAGGCGTGGCCTATGTATTCCTCTCCCGGGCCTGACGGATGCCGACAACCCGCGACCGCTACGGGGAAGTCCTTTGTCTTCTGGTGATTCTGAAGCGGTACGGGCAGGGTGGGCGGGATGACAGACAGTTCCGACCCCGTTCCTGCGGATGCAGACGACCGCCAGGTGATGGAGCGCATCCTCGGTCGTCCCTTGAGCCAGACGTGGCCGACCGGCGCATTGGCACCGGGTAGCAGGGTCACGGTCGTCAGGGACCCGGACTGGGACGGTCCTTGGCAGGTCGAGTTTCCCGGAACGATCGACGCCATGGGTGCGCCTGTACCCGACGAACATGCTCGTGCGCTCAGTGGCGAGCTTCTGTACCGGGTCGACTTCGACACGCGGCAGTACGACAGCGGCGGGGACGGCCCCTATCGCAAGGCCCGGATCTGGGGTCGGTACCTGCGGACGGAGCCGGAGCCCGAAGAACAGGGATGCGGCCGGTCAGGTCGGCGCGCTCGAATCCTCCGTCGGACGGGGTGGCTCACCTGGGCATTCGCCGGACGTGGGGGCGGCCTTCGTCCGATCACGGCTCCGGCCGAGGCGCGCACCCACCATGACCGGGCAACGGCCAGCATCGATCGCCGGCCACACGATCCGAGACCGTGGTACTAGGCCCATCTGCCGAGACCACCTAGGACCAGGGTCGGGTGCCGGCACGGCTCCGCGTCGTTAGCCTCGGACACGGCCACGCTCACACGTGCCGCTCCGGACCGGACTCCGTCGCCCGCCCTATGCACCCCTGTGAACCGGATGGCACACCGCCGGCGCCCATGGACGCACCCGAGGAGAGCGATGACCGCCAACGAATACGGTGGATCGCGGACGGAAGCGTGTACGCACAAGTGACAGGAACGCCATGACGGACGGTTCGGGTGACGTCTCCACCGAGCGGGCCGATGCCGCCCGCAACCGTGCCCGACTGCTGGCGGCGGCGGCCCTGCTGGTCGCCGAGCGAGGGGCCGATCACGTGACGATGCAGTCGGTCGCGGAGGCCGCCGGGGTCGGAAAGGGCACGCTCTTCCGCCGTTTCGGCGACCGAGACGGTCTCCTGCTCGCCCTCCTCGGTGAGGCGGAGGCGGAGTTCGAGGCGGTGTACACGGAAGGCCCTCCGCCGCTGGGTCCGGGCGCACCCGCGCGGGACAGACTGGCGGCGTTCGGCTGTGCCCTGATGGAACGTATCGCCGCCGACGTGGACATGGGTGCCGCACTGGGACGTCAGGTGGTCCATGAACGTCGCAACGCCTCCGTCATCGGCCGCGCCTTCCATTGTCACGTCTCAACCCTCCTGAAAGAAACGGGAGTTGACGGCGACCACGAGATGCTCGCCCACGCCCTGCTCGCCTTCGTGAACTTCGAGACGGCGGACTACCTGCACAAGGAGTGCGAGGTCCCCGTCGCACGCCTTCAGGCCGCCTGGGTGGATCTGGTGCGGCGTGTGACTCGCGTCTAGCGGCCCGACCATTCGACACTCGCCGTTCCGGCAGGTCCTCGACCACAGCAAGCGGGTCGCCGACATCGCGGCCCCGGTCGGCACGGTCGGTCCCTGGGCGCACATCTCCATGGGGGTGGGCAGGCGGCGACAGCCGAAGCAGTCGACTTCGGGCTGGCATACGCGCGAGGCCATGAGCCGTCCGACCGCGCGCCGGTCCGCCTGTTCGTGATGGGTGAGGAGAGCCGGCGCGACTTCCCGTCCTGGCCGCCGCCCGCTTGCAACACCGCTCTCGAAGCCCGCCCGGATGTCCTCACCTGCACAACTCCCGTACTGGACAAGGGTGTCGAGGTGATCGGCGAGGTCGAAGCCGAGGTCTTCTTCCGCTCCGGCCTGCCGTCCGCCGACGTTTTCGTCCGCCTCTGCGACGTCGACGAGCAGGGACGGTCCACGCCACCGCATCCGCGTCCAGATCTCCAGCGGTGCCTTCCCCCGCAGCAACCGCAGGAGACCGTCAGAGACCGGACGCCTGGCCGTTCAGGATGGCGGTGACGGTGTCGTCGTACGCCGCGAGGACACCGAGGAATCCGGTCCGGCCCCACAGCGCCAGCCCCAGAGCGGCGACGAACACGGCTGTCGCATGCACGGCCCCCAGGAGGTCCTGGCCCGGCAGCGCCCGCAGCGCCGACTGGTCCCCGTGGGCCCAGGCCCGCGCTGCCTCGGCGATGGCGAACTCGTAGTGGGGCGGGGCGGCAGTGGCCACCTCGTCGGCGTGTTCGACCAGTTGGCCGGCCGTCCACTGCCCGCCGGTCACCCCGACGATGCCGACGGTGGAGTGCAGCAGGCCGCTCAGGACGGTGTACATCTCCGTCCAGGCGGCTGGGTCCAGACCGGCCATGGCGTCCTGCACCGCGATGGCGTCACGTTCCGCGTAGCCGCGGACGATGTCCACCGCCCGGTAGCCGGGGGACTTCTGCACCGCTTCGCTCATGCGTTCACACTATGGTCGCCCGACGGAGCGGGAATCGGTCTCCCGGCGCACTGTGCCTCGGCACAAAGCACTAGGACCAATGGCCCTCGCACGTGAGTGGCGGTTCCGTGAAGCGGAACGAAGGGTTCATTCGCCTGTGCGATCATTCGCCCGTGAAAGCACCTTCCAGCTCTTCCTCGGGTGGATCCCTCACCGAACGCGACGCCAAGACTCGCGGATTCGCAGCCGAGTTCAGGGACGCCGTTACGTTCCGGGCCTTCGGGCTCGTGCTGGGCGGCCTGCTCGTCCAGCTCGCCTTCGTCGTGTCCTACGTCGGGGCCTTCCACTCGCCCACGCCGCACCGGATCCCGGTCGCCGTCGCGGCTCCGCAACAGGCGTCCGCGAAGATCGTCGCCCAGCTGAACGCCCTCGACGGCGATCCGGTCGAGGCCACGGCGGCACCGAGCGCCGCGGTCGCCCGGAGTTGGGTCCTCATGAGGAAGACGGACGCCGCCTTCCTCTTCGACGCGACCGGCACCAAGGACACCCTCCTGGTCGCCTCGGCGGGCGGGCCGTCGGTGTCGCAGACCGCCACACAGATCGCCCAGAAGATCGAGACGGCACAGAAACGGCAGATCGACGTCACCGACATCCGGCTCCCGAACGCCGGGGACGGCCGCGGTATGACGTCCTTCTACCTCGTGCTCGGCTGGGTGATCGGCGGCTATCTGACCGCGACGATCATGGGCATGGCGGCGGGTTCCCGGCCCGCCAACAGGCACCGCACCCTGATCCGCCTCGGCGTCCTCGTGCTGTACGCGGCCGTGTCGGGGATCGCGGGAGCTGTCATCGTGGGACCGGTGTTCGACGCGCTGGGCGGTCACTTCTGGACGCTGAGTGCCATCGGCACCCTGGTCGTCCTCGCCTCGGCGGCGACGGCACTCGCCCTGCAGACCCTGCTGGGTCTCCTGGGCACCGGCGTGGTCATCCTGCTCTTCGTGGTGCTGGGCAACCCGAGCTCCGGCGGTGTCTACCCCGCGCCGCTGCTCCCGTCGTTCTGGAGCGCCATCGGACAGGCGCTGCCGCCGGGAGCCGGTACGACCCTGGTCCGCAACACGGTGTACTTCTCGGGTCACGCCACCACACAGGCGCTCTGGGTGCTCGGTGCCTACGCGGTGGGTGGGGCGGTGCTCGCCTGGGGCGCCTCCTGGCGGCACGAACTCCGGCACGCCGACGGGGATGTCGAGGGTTCGACGGGCGTCGCGTCATCCGAGCCGGCGCCCGAGCCTTCCTCCGCCGGCTGAGTCACGGCACGCCTGCACCGGAGTCCACAACTCGCGCTCAGGCCCCCGTGCGGCGGATTCGCCCGGCTCGCGTACGAACTCCTCGTCGGCTGCCCACCGGTTCAACGAGACCGACCTGGCCCGGCTGGATCCTGACCGGCGGGAGGCCGACGTGCAACGGCTCCGTACTCAAGGCGGGTTGGAGCGCTCATCGGCGGAACGTCAGTCGGCCGAGGGGCCGGTCCCGCTCTATCGGTGGGAGGAGTTGCTGATGGCCTGGCGCCCTCGCCGCCCATGAAACGGCGGGGCGTCGGTCGTGCCATGAGATGAGGACGTGGCGTCGGCCGGCGGGCGGTACCCGGAGTTGGCGGCGAGCAGGTCGACACCCAGCGGGGTGAGCGCGTGCACCACCGTGTTGCGGTCTCGAACCGACGCGAGCAGGCCCGCCTCGCGCATGATCCTGGCGTGCTCGCTGGCGGTCGCCGCGCTCACCCCCATGCGGCGGGCCAGCTCGGTGGTGGTGCACCCGCTCTCCACCGTTCGCAGGACGGCCGCCCGTCCCCTGCCCAGCAGGTTCGCCAGCGGCCGTTCCCTGGACGGGCCGCCGTACTGCCCCTCCCACCAGCCGGCACTGCGCGCCACCGGGTAGGTCAGCACGGGCGGCAGAGTGGGGTCGACCAGAGTAATCGGCCTGCGCCAGCAGAACACCGACGGCACCAGCAACAGCCCGCGCCCCTCCAGATGCACGTCCCGGTCGACCGGGTAGTCCGTCTCCAGCACGGGCGGGCGCCAGTGGATCGTCGGCCTCAACGAGCCGAGCAGGGCCTCCGTGCCCCCGGTGAGCAGGGCCCGCGCGCGCAGCGCGCGGTCGGCCTCGACCTGGGCGCGTACGGCGGGCCAGAACGGGGCCAGCGCGGAGTCGAAGTAGCCGTGCAGCGCCCGCCCCAGGTCCCGAAGTGCGGCGGGCTCCCCGTCGGCGATCGGGCGCAGCCATGTCGGCGCGGAGTCCATGAGCCCGATCTCGGCGCGCAGTCGGCGTCTCGGTGTGGTCAGCACCGCTTCGATGCCTTCGGAGACCCCCTGGGCGGCCTCGGGCGGGTTGAGGAAGTCCGGAGAACTGCCGTGAGGCGGGGCGATCGTGCGCATCAGGCGCAGTTCCTGGCGGGGCAGCCGGCCCAGTCGGCTGCGGGCCTGGTCGCGCCAGTGCGAGAAAACCGCCTGGCCCTGGTCCTTGGCGAGGAGATGAGCGCTGAGCACGGTCTCCCATAACGGGTCGGGTTCCCGGGCGACCCGGGTTTTGAGCAGGTCGTCCTTGGTGAAATGCAGCCTGAGCACGTGGCCCCCGTGATCGGTTCCGGCAGATTCCTCGCACGGCGGTGACCGTCCCTCCGCGGTGGCGCCGGAGGGGTTGCCGTCAGGCGTGACAGGTGTCGGACAAATAGCCCCGCGAGTCCCGTTCCATCCAGAGCATCCCATGCATCACCACAGGGTTGACCAGACCGAAATTACGCCGAAAAGCCGATGCCGCAGGAGGCTGCGTCTTTAGGCCGGTGCCTAAAGACATGGCGCCTCCGGCGTCGGCTGGGCAGTCTCGGGGGCGAGCCGACTTCGCCAACCGCCACAGGCCGCTGACCGCAGGCCGGAGCCGGAGAGGAGGACTCCATGGGCAGCACGGGGGACACCGCGTCGGGACGTCTGTTACTGGCCGCCGTCTCGGGACTTCTGGCCCTTGCCATGGCCGCCTGCGGTCCGAACGGGGAGGGTCCGCGGGCGCGGGCGGAGCAGCCGGCGGGGACGAAGCCTGCCGTAACGGAACAGCCGTTGACGGCGCGGGAGAAGTCTTTGCTGTACGAGGCCGAACAGGCCATGGTGCAGAGCTGCATGGCCCGCAAGGGATTCCAGGTGTGGAAGGTGCCGGAGAATCCGGTGCCCGAGGACAAGTCGTTCCCGTACGTGGTGGACGACGTGGCCTGGGCGCGGCGGCACGGGTACGGCAGCGACGTGCGGTGGCGTATCGACCAGGTGCGGCGCTCCGATCCGAACCGCCGTTACCTGCAAGGTCTGCCGCCCGACCGCAGGACACAGGCGGTCGACGCCTACAGCGGAAGAACCGGGGGACTGGAGGTGCGCCTGCCCACCGGCGTGACCGCGGGGCGCAGTACCGACGGCTGCCTGGCGGAGACGGAGGGAAAGCTCTACGGCGGCCTCGGGAACTGGTTCCGGGCCAAGGCGGTGACGGACTCGCTCGGGTCGATCCGCCGGACCGACGTCTTCGCCGATCCCAGGTTCCGCGACTCCACGCGGGAATGGGCGGCGTGCATGCGCGAACACGGTCACCGTTACGCGGATCCGGGCCAGGCCCGCGCGGCATTCGCCTCCGGCAGGGCCGAGGACCGGAAACAGGAAGTGCGTACGGCGGTCGACGAAGCACGGTGCGCGCACAGCTCCGGGCTGTCCGCCACCGCACGGCGGCTGGACGCCCGTTATGACAAGCGCCTGCAGAAGAAGTACCGCGCGGCGGTGGACAGCCGCCTCCGGCTGGAGAGGGCCGCCCTTCTGCGGGCCCGTGCCGTTCCCTCCGGGCACTGACCGCGCGACCACGAAACCGACCATCAGGGAGACAGTCATGTCCGCATCACCCAAGAAGATCGGCACCGCCCTCGCGGGGTTCGCCCTCGCGGGGTTGAGCGTCCTCGCCGCACCGGGTATCGCCGGCGCCGCCGCACCCCCCGCGCCCGCCCCCGACTCGAAGTCCGCCACCGCCGCCGCGGCGCCCTCGGTGGCGGCAGCGGACGGCAACTTCTACGCCTGGGACGGCGCGAACAGGACGGGCAAGTACTGCGCCTGGGTCGGCGACGACACCAACTGGTCCACCTGCTCGCCCGGCGGGAACATGCGCAACCAGGCGGGCTCGATCGAGAACCGCGGCTACCCCGGCTCCTACTCGCGGGTCCACGTCTACTGGGACACCGCCTACGGAGGCACGTACGCCTGCATCGAGAACGGCTATTACTACGCCGACCTGTCGCAGTGGTACTTCCAGGTCGCCGGCCCCGGACAGGGCGAGACCCTGAACAACAACATCTCCTCGCACAAGTGGGCCAACGACGCCTGCATCTGACCGGCACCGACACCCGGGGCGCGGCCCGCGCGGACTCCGCACGGGCCGCGCCTCCGCCGGTTCGACGCCAACCTCCAGAACGTGTCAAGGACCATCTGCAGCACCCGGCAGGCCGGTTGACCCGGCTGGTATGCACAAGCCGTCACGCGGACGGCCTCGAACCGCTCGTCAACCTGTGAGTCCCGCGTCGCGGGCCAGCAGGGCGGCCTGGACGCGGTTGGTGACCTCCAGTGCGGTCAGGACACGGCTGACGTGGGCCTTGACGGTGCTCTCACGCATGGCGAGGCGGGTGGCGATGTCGGCGTTGGTGTCGCCGTGGGCGAGCAGGGTGAGCACATCGCGTTCGCGTGGGGTGAGCCGGTCGAGCCGGGCCTTGGCGGCGGTTGCATCGGGCTGGTTGGCCGCGTGATAGCGGTCGATGAGACGGCGGGCCGCGGTGGGGTGGAGCATGGCCGAGCCGGCGGCCACCAGGTGGACGGCGCGCAGGATTTCGGCGGGGTCGGTGTCCTTGAGCAGGAAGCCGTCGGCTCCGGCGGCGAGGGCGTTGTAGACGTACTCGTCGAGGTCGAAGGTGGTCAGGGTGATCACCTTCGGCGGGTGGGGGAGTGCTCGCAGTCGGGCGGTGGCGGTGATGCCGTCCATGCGGGGCATGCGTACGTCGACGAGTGCGACGTCGATGCGGTGGGCGGTGGCCTGCTCGATGGCGGACAGGCCGTCGGGGGCCTGGGCGACCACCTCGATGCCGGGGTCGCCGTCGAGAAGGTCGGCCAGGCCGAGGCGGACCAGGGCGTCATCGTCGACGATCATGGTGCGGATCATGTGCGGGTGCCGTTCTGCTCGATGCCGGCGGGGTGAGGGATGCGTGCGGCCAGCCGCCAGGCGCCCGCGCCGGCCGGCCCGGAGTCCAGGTGCCCACCGAGGGCGGTGACCCGTTCGCGCAGGCCGACGAGTCCGTACCCGCTGCCGACCGTGTCCGTGCGGGGAGTGCCAGGGGGATTGGTGACCTCGACGAGTGTGGCGGGCGGCCCGTAGTCGATGCGTACGGTCACCGGAGCGCCGTCGGCGTGCTTGCGGGCGTTGGTCAGTGCCTCCTGGACGACGCGGTACACGGCCAGCCGGTGGGTGGTGGGAGCCTGCTCGGGAAGGCCCTCGGTGGTCAGCTCGATCTGCTGGCCGGCGGCGCGGGCCTCGTCGGCCAGTTCCTCCACTTCCCTCATCATCGGCGTGAGGGCTGAGCCGGCCGGTGTGGCGTCGGGGTCGCGCAGTACACCGAGGACGTCGCGAAGATCGGTGAGGGCCTCGACGGACGTCGTGCGCAGCAGTCCGAGGCGTTCGGCGACCGGTGCGGGCAGTGTGTCGCTCCTGGTGACGAGGACACCGGTGTGCAGGGCGATCAGGCTCAGACGGTGGGCCAGGACGTCGTGCATTTCGGCGGCGATACGGGACCGTTCCGTGATGCGGGCCGCCTCCTCGCGCAGCCGCGCCTCGACGCTCAGGTGCTCGACGTCGGCCGCCAGCGCCAGGAGCAGTCGGCGCCGGCTGCCCAGCCACAGCCCGACGAGCACGGCCAGCACCGGCAGGACCACGGTGGCCGCGTAGGACTGGCCCGTCCACAGGGAGGTGTCCCGGTAGCTGAACAGGTTTGCGCCCAGCGCGGCGACGGCACAGGCCACCGCGATGCGCGCCCGGCGGTTCACGGCCAGGTCGTACAGGACGACCGCCAGCATGGGCAGCAGCAAGGAGCCCCACCACGCCGTGGCCACGGTGACCAGCAGCGGCGCGGCGGGCCATCGCAGCCGGGGCACGAGCAGAGCCGCTCCGCACACCAGCGCTGTGGCTGTGACAGGGGCCAGGTGGCGCCCTTGGACCGCCACGTCGTTGAGCAGGGCAGCCAGCACGCACAGAGTTACGAGAAACCCACGCCCGTACGCCGCCCATCTGCGGCTTTCTCTGCTGCTCACCTGCGTCATCCTAGGCAGACCGCTGAGCTGCTCCATCTGACGATCGATGACGTCCACCCCCTACTTTCGTAGGGGCACGGCGTCGCAGAACGGCGGATTCCATGCCGGGTGCAGTTTTCTAGCGTCGATTCCATGAACGACTGGACCACCTCCCACGACCGTGTCCTTGCGCAGCGCAACGCCGAAGGCTGGATGTTCCTGATCGAAGCGGTCCGTGATCTGCGCACCACGGGGGCCGTGGCCCCCAGCGGCAAGGCCCTGGCCCGTGCGCTCACCGACCCCGTACGAGCTCAGGCACCCCACCCGTTGGCAGTCCTGGAAGCCGGCGCCGGCACCGGCCCGGTCACCCGGGCCCTGATACCGCAGCTGTCCCGGGGCAGCCGCCTGGACATCGTCGAGGCCAACCCGCGCTTCGCCGGGCGACTGCGCACTCTCGTCACCACGCACCCGCACCTGACAGCCACATCCGCCCAGGTGAACGTGCATCAGACCTACGTCGAGCAGCTCGACACCGACCAGCGCTACGACGTCATCGTCTCCGGGCTGCCTCTGACCAACTTCACGCCCGTGCAGGTCGAGCGCATCATGGCCCGCTACCTGGAACTCCTCCACCCCGGCGGCACGCTGACCTACTTCGCCTACCTCGGCACCCGCAAGGCCCGCGCCCTGACGGCATCGCGAGCCGAAGCCCGCCGCCACGCCGCCGTGGACGAGATCATGGCCGCCTACCAGCGCACCTACGCCACGGGCCGCTGGACGGTGTGGGCCAACCTTCCCCCCGCCTACGTCTGGCATCTGCAGCGACCCCTCGTCTCCGCGGAAACGGACCTGCTCGTGCCGAGGCCGGACGAGGTGCGTCGGTGAACGCGCTCTCCGACATCCTCGGCCATCTCCCGCCGGCCGCGGCGTACGCGGTGGTGGCCGCTGCGGTCCTGGCCGAGTCGGTCCTTCTTCTCGGCGCTTTCGTCCCGACGCTGACCCTGCTCCTGACCGCCGGAGCACTGGCCCGCACCGGCCAGGTCAACCTCCTTCTCGTCGTCGCGGCCGCGGCCGGCGCCGTGGTGGTGGGCGACTTCCTCGCCCACCGCACCGGCAGGTACCTCGGTGACCGGCTGCGCGGCGGCCCCATGGGCCGTCGCGTTCCGGATGCCGCCTGGAGCCGGGCCGAGACGCTGATGACGCGTCACGGAGGCCGGGCGGTCTTCGTGGCCCGCTTCCTGCCGGTGGTGCGCACCCTCGCACCGCACTCCGCGGGTGCCACCCGACTGCCCTACCGGCGGATCGCTCCGTACAGCGTCGTCGCCGCCTGTGTGTGGGCCGCGGCGGAAGCGGGTGTCGGATACGCCGCCGCGACCTCCCTCCAGCGCGTCCTCACGCTGGGCGGTCCTGCCCTCGCCCTGGTCGCTCTGACGGCGATCGGCGGCTCGCTGCTGTGGCGGAGAAGGCGCCGCCCGTCTCCTCCGGCCCAGGAACCGCCGTCCGGGCCCGCCACGAAGTGCTCCGGCCATGCTCAGGCCGGCCTGACGAGGCCGGTGTCGTAGGCGAAGATCACGGCCTGTACCCGGTCCCGTACCCCGGTCTTGGTGAGGATGCTGCTCACGTGCGACTTGACGGTGGACTCGGCGAGGGAGAGGCGTTCGGCGATCTCGGTGTTGCTCCAGCCGGTCGCCATGGCGGTGAGTACCTCGCGTTCGCGGTTGGTGAGACGGGCCAGCTGCCGTTGCTGGTCGGGCGTGTGGCCCGGCAGACGGCTGCCGAACGCGTCGATGAGCTTGCGGGTCAGACCGGGTGAGATGACGGCGTCCCCGGCGGCCACCGCGCGGATGCCGGCGACGAGTTCGTCGGGCAGGGCGTCTTTGAGCAGGAACCCGGAGGCTCCGGCGCGCAGGGCGTCGTAGGCGTATTCGTCGAGGTCGAAGGTGGTCAGGACCAGGATGCGGGAGCGGCCGCCGGACTCGATGATGCGTCGGGTGGCCTCGATGCCGTCCATACCGGGCATGCGGACGTCCATGAGGACGACATCGGGCTTCAGTTCGGCGGCCTTGCGGACGGCTTCGGCGCCGTGGGTGGCTTCACCGATGAGGGTGAGGTCGGGGTGCTGTTCCAGGAGCATGCTGAAGCCGAGGCGTTGCAGGGCCTGGTCGTCGACGATGAGCACGGTGGTCATGTGCGGGGGATCTCCGTTCCGGTCGCGGATGGGCGTACCTCCCTGCTCATGGGGAGGAGTCGAGGGCTAGGGAGAGGGCGGGGTGCTCAGGAGACGGGCGTGGACGCTCCAGCCGCCCTCACGGTTGGGACCGGCGGTGACCTGGCCCTGGTAGATGGCCGCGCGTTCGCGCATGCCGATCAGGCCACGGCCGTTTTCGGTGCTCCGTCTCCGGGTGTGGGGTGCGCGGAGGGGGCCGGTGTCCTCGACGTCGACGTGGACCGTGCCGTGCCCGACGGAGATCCGTACGCCGCTGGAGGTGTCGGCGGCGGCGTACTTGAGGGTGTTGGTGAGAGCTTCCTGGACGATGCGGTAGACGGCGAGCTGGAGGCCGGGGGCCAGCGCGGTGAGGTCGCCGTCGGTATCGAGGGTGACGGTGGGGCCGGCGGCGCGGACGCGGTCGATCAGCGGGCCGAGGTCGGCGAGGCCGGGTTGCGGGGCGAGTGGGGCATCGTGCGGCCGGTCGTTGTCGTCGCCGATGACGGCGAGGAGGCGGCGCAGTTCGGCGAGGGCGTCGCGGCCGCTGGCGCTGATGAGTCGGAGGGTCTGGGCGCCGCGTTCGGGTTTGGCCTCGGTGAGGGGTGCGGCACCGTCGGCGAGGCCGACGATGACGGCGAGGGTGTGGCCGAGGATGTCGTGCATCTCGCGGGAGACACGGGCGCGTTCCTGGGCGGTGGCGAGACGGGCCTGCTGGTCGCGTTGCTTCCTCAGGACGTCGATGTAGGCGTAGGCCAGCCGCAGGAGCAGGCCCAGTGCCGCGAACGCCACCACGGCGACCATCACCATCAATGTCACGGGTTCCGGGCGCGTGACGTACTCCAGTTGCTGGCCGCGCCAGAAGAAGTAGGCCCATGCGACGAGTTGCACGAGGGTGACGCCGGTGGCGACGGCCAGTTGGCGTGGTGTGCAGTGACGGCCGACATTGAAGAGGGCGACCACCCGGGCGAATTCGGCGCCCGTCAGCACACCCAGCGGAAGGGACACAACGGAAACGGCCGTGGTGAGTGCGAAGACCAGCATGGGGCGTCGTTCCCGCCACAGCAGCGGGATGCAGAAGGCGAGGATGATCGGCAGCTGGGGGTCCGTGACGTTGTGGGGATTGGCGTAGGCGTCGCTGCCGACCATGAAGCAGAAGACCGGGACCCCCCACCGCCGGACCCGGGGACGGGCCAGGTCGGCCCGCCGCCACGAGGCGAGCCGGGAGATGACCGAGACGATCACCCGCTGCTCGGGATCGTTCGTCAGAGCCTCGAGGAACTGGCGCTCGTCCTGGCGTGGGGCGGGAACGGGGGCATTCGATGCGGTCACGGGACAGGTCCTTCGCGATGTCAGGCGCCCGTCGGCCCCGGGGATCGGGCCGACGGGCGGGGCAGGGGAGACGGCCGGTGAGCGTGGGCCGCCACGTCAGTAGCCGGTGCTGCGGCTCGCTCTCGTCAGCGCCTGCGCATCGGGTTCCTCAGCAGTTTCCTTCGTGCCGGTGCCTCCGACTCCGTCGTTCCGGCGGGGACGTTGGTGTCACCGCCCCGTGCCAGGCGCTGCTTGAGCCCGGACAGTCCGTGTCCCCTCCCCGGGGCCTGTGGGGCAGGTGCCGGCGCGTCCGGGGCGCCGGAAGCGTGGACGCCGGTGAGGACGTGGGGGGCGCTGTGGCTGTCCGAGCCCCCGTGGATCCCGGCGGCGACACCGGCGAGTACGGGCTCGGGCGCGGAGTCCGTCTGCGGGGCTTCGAGCGCGTGGCGCAGTTTCTCGCCCTCGACGTCCACGTTCGGAAGGACCCGGTCGAGCCACTTCGGCAGGGCCCACGCACGGTGACCGAGCAGGGCCATCACCGCCGGGACGATGGTCATCCGGACGACGAAGGCGTCGAAGAACACGGCGGCGGCGAGCCCCAGACCGATCGACTTGATCAGAGCCGCGTCGTCGAGGAGGAATCCGGAGAAGACGGAGACCATGATGACCGCGGCGGCGGTCACCACCCGGCCGCTGTGCCGGAAACCCCGCACGATGGCCTGCGTGGGTTCGGCGCCGTGGACGTACTCCTCCCGCATCCGGGAGACGAGGAAGACCTCGTAGTCCATGGCGAGTCCGAACACGACGCCGATCAGCAGGATGGGCAGCAGGCTGACGATGGGGCCGGTCTGGTCGACGCCGAAGAGGTCCTTCAGCCAGCCCCACTGGAAGACCGCGACCAGGACACCGAGGGTCGACACCACGCTGAGCAGGAAGCCCAGGGCGGCCTTGAGCGGGATCACGATCGACCGGAAGACCAGCAGGAGCAGCACCAGGGCCAGACCCACGACGATGGCCAGATACGGGATGAGGGCGTCGGAGAGCTTGGTGCTGACGTCGATGTTGACGGCGGTCAGACCGGTGACCATCAGGTCGGCGCCGGTGTCCTGGTGCAGGGCGGCGCCGTGGCCGCGTATCTCGCCCACGAGGTCCTTGGTGGCCTCACTGGTGGCGGCGCTCTTGGGAATGGCGCCGAGCAGGGCCACGTCACCGGCCTCGTTGAAGGAGGGAGGACGAACGGCGGCGACATCGTCCAGCTTGCTCAGCATGGTGTAAGCGTCCTGGGCGGCTGCTTTGGGATCGTCGCTGTCACGGGCGTCGACGACTACGGTGAGCGGTCCGTTGAAGCCCGGCCCGAAGCCCTTGCTGAGGGTGTCGTAGGCGATGCGCTGGGTGCTGCCGGGGGGCTTGCCGGAGTCGTCGTTCAGGGCCATCCGCAGGGACATCGCGGGGATGGCCAGCACGGCCAGGGCGGCCACCGCGACCGCGAGCACCTTGATCGGGTTGCGGGTGACGAACTTCGCCCAGCGCACACCCATCGACTCGCCCTCGCCGCGCTCCAGCGCCTTCATACGAGGGGTCAGCATCCTGCTCTTCATGATCCGCATACCGGCGAAGCCGAGCACGGCGGGCAGCAGGGTCAGCGCGATGACCACGGCGACGGCCACGGCGAAGGCGGAGGCCAGCCCCATGGAGGTGAGCGTGCCGATACCGATGACGGTCAGGCCGCTCAGCGCGACGATCACGGTCAAGCCGGCGAAGACGACCGCGGACCCGGCGGTGCCCAGGGCACGTCCGCACGCTTCCTCCGGTTCGTGGCCGTCGCGGATCTCGTTGCGGTAGCGGGAGACGATGAACAGGGCGTAGTCGATGGCGACGGCCAGACCCAGCATCAGTGCCAGGGTCGTTGAGGCCGAGGCCAGATCGAAGAAGTGCGTGGCGAGCGTGACCGACAGGACGGCCGCGGCCACTCCGAGGATCGCTGTGAGCAGGGGCAGTCCGGCCGCGATCATCGAGCCGAAGGTGATCACCAGAACAATGGCGGCGACCCCGACACCGATCAGCTCGGCCACCTTGCTCGCGGCCTTGTCCTTGACGGCGTTGCCGCCCAGGCTCACTTTCAGGCCGGCCTTCTCGCCCTGCTGGACGACGTCGGCCTGGACGGCGTGGGCCGCGCCGCTGACATCGGCCTCGGGGACCTTGTAGGACACCTGGGCGTAGGCGATGGTGCCGGACTTGCTGAACAGGCCGCTGCTGAAGGGATCAGTGACGCCCGACACCTGCGGCGACTTCTCCAGCTTCGCCACCAGGGACTCGACCACGGCCTTGTTCGCGGCGGAGGTGAGCTTCTGCCCGCTGGGCGCCTCGAACACCACACGGGCCGTGGCGCCGTCGGCGGAGGCCTGCGGGAACTCCTTCCGCAGCAGGTCGATCGCCCGCTGCGACTGTGTGCCCGGAACGCTCAGGGCCCCGGAGGATGTGCCGGGCGCACTCATGGCGCCGATGCCGATGGCGGCCAGGACGGCGACCCACAGCATCACGACGATGCGTCGCCGCCGGAACGACAGCCGGCCGAGCCGATAGAGAAAGGTGGCCACGGAATTACTCCCACCAGGAGAAGAGATCATTGGGTGAGCCGGTCCTGACTGACCCGCGATCTCAACCTAGGAGCGGTAACGGGCGACCATCCGGTACCGCGGAACCGAATCGGGCGGAGCCGATCGGTACCGCGGTACTACTCCCCGTCCTCCTCTCATCCCGTCGGCCGGCGCTGCCCTGACCGCGGGGAGACGGTGGCCCGGTGACCGCCTTCGGCTGACGTCTTCGCCCGGGCGCGGACGTGAGGCGTTCGGGACGTGGCTGAGGAATCGCCTCGCCGGAGGAGCAATGGGCAAAGGAGCAATGGTCAAGATCTGTGGATCAGTTGATCTGTGACTCAGGACGAGCCGTGCTGCCGGAGGTTGGTCCGGGCGGTGTTGCGGATCCGCTTGGTGCGACCGCCGGCGGCGAGGATCGCGAGGACGGCGGCGTTCGACGTTTCGGCCGCCTTGAGCTGGAGCCAGTTGGACGACTCGAGCAAGGCGTCCGGACGGCATGGCTGCCCCAGAGTGACGGCCCGGAACAAGGACCACTCGCGCAGTCGCTGCGTCAGGAACGGATGGTGCGTCGTGGACCGGGTCATCATCTCGGCCCAAGGCTCGTAGGCAGGTTGGGGGTGGAGGTCGATGGCTCGGCGGTCACTGTGCCGCAGAACGGCGGCCGGCAGCCACCGCAGTCCCGCCCCAACACGCAGGAGTGTTCCCTCCCTTGTGATGCCTGTGCGGTCCCTGAACCGACGTTCGGAGGCTAGCCGTGGGGCGGCGGGGGAGGACATCCGGAACTTGCGGGAGTCCCTTTCCTCGCCGGATGGGGCACCGTGCCCACGGAACAGCCATGTGGATCGGTGACAGGGAAGGGTGGGGTTTCGTGCGACTCCGAAGAGAAAGAGGTCCGGGCCGGGCGGCCGCGGTTCTGGTCATGTTCGTGGCGGTCCTGACTGCTCTGGCGGCCACGGTATCGACGGCTTCCGCCGCGCCGGGGACCGCGCGTTCGGCGCTCGCGGCACCGGCCGCAAGGCCCGATTTCAAACTGCCTTTCGCCTGCGGGCAGACCTGGCAGCTGCAGACGTACCGGGGTCATGCGCCCGACGACAAGAAGCTCGACATGTACCGGGTCGGCGGGAGCACCCTCGGCTCGCTGGTGGCCGCGTCCGCGGCCGGCACGGTCACCGAGCGCTTCGAGCCGGGCGGCCTGGAGATCAACCACGGCAACGGTTGGTTCACGGTCTATCTGCACATGGACCGCGTCGATGTGCGCCTCGGACAGCAGGTCGCCTCCGGGACCACGCTCGGGCGGCTGGGCCTGGTCGGTACGACCTCGGCGCATCTGCACTACGAGCAGCTCTTCGACAGCAACGGGGACAACGACGGCGAAACCGACGAGATGGTGCACCCGGTGATCCAGGGGACCGAGTACCGGCTCTCACCGGACGACGTCTTCCCCAAGGTGACCAGTACCAACGCCTGTGGCGGAGGCGGCGAGCCCACCAAGTACTGGGTGGACACCTTCGCCGACGCGACCGGCTACGACGCAGTCGACTGCGTCGGTGACAGCAGGCCGCAGTGCGCGCCCCAGGGCAAGCTGCTCAAGGGCACCAACTACGTCCTGTGCAAGAAGGCGGGCGACGAGGTGCGGGTGGGCGACTCGTACAACCACTGGTGGCTGCTGACCGACCTCGACGAGGTGGCGCCCGGTGGGAAGGGCCGTGCCTTTGTGTCGGCGTACTACCTCCAACGCTGGGGGAACGACGAGGCCAAGGACAACGACGGCCTGGTGATCCGTAACTGCAGGGATGACGAGGTCCCCGCGTGACGTCTCAGGAACCCTCGGGCAGCACCGGACGGTCCTGCGTACGTCCGGGAGGCGGATCCGTGACCATCGGCTGGAGACCAGTCCGGTCTCGTCGCTGACCGCCGTCCCTCGGGGAAGGTGACAGTCGACGTTTCGACGTTTCGACGGTGTACGGGCGTGCGGGATCCATGGCCGGGCCGAGGACGCATGCCGGAAGGCAGTCCTCGGCCCGGTCACGGCACAGCTGGTCCGGGACGAGGTGCGGCGGGGGCCGCTGAGGTGTCAGGCTCGGGGGAATGCCTCGCCGTCGAGGCGGAAGACGGCCTCGGCCTCGTCGCGCCGGGTGGTGTGCAGGTCCCAGTAGAGCGGGGCGATCTGTTCGGGTTGGGCCGCCTCGATGCCCGGGATGACGGAGACGCCGATCGACGAGTCGATGCCGATGTGGGCGGCCTGGATGCCGGTGTCGGCGTCGGCGAGTTCCTTGTGCAGGTTCATCACCCAGTTGCGCAGCGCCGCCGCGGCTGCGTTGACGTTGGCCACCCGCGGGTCGGGCCAGATCGAGCCGGCACCGGTGGTGTAGAGCAGGGTGCCCGCACCGGCCTCACGCATCGCCGGCAGCACCGCCTTGGTCGCGGCGATGGCGCCGTACAGCTGGAAGTTCATCTCGAACTCCACATCGGACGGCTCGGTGGTGGCCGGAGCGGTCAGCGTGGTGATGCCGAACGATCCCACGGGGGAGTACTCCAGGACGTCGATCCCACCGAACTCGGCGGACGCCTCCTTGAGCGCGTGGGTGAGGCCGGCGCGGTCGAGCACGTTCGCGGGGAACGCGGCGGCGGTGATGCCCTCGGCGGCGAGCTTGCCGACGACTCCGTCGAGCTTCTCGCGGTTGCGCGAGATCAGGGCGACGTCGAATCCCCGGGTGCCGAAGGTGCGGGCGATGGCCAGGCCCATCTGGGGGCCGGCTCCGACGATGGCGATGCTGGTCACGGCGTTCCTTCCGTTGGTATGGCGTGATGGAGACAGGGGTTCATTCGGATAGGGATATCCATTTAGTATCCGGATGGACCTTTCCGGTTCTCCGTGGTCACGGTAGCACGAGAACCGGATAGGGCAATCCGATTGTTAAACTGGCGGGTATGAACCCTCGCGCCCAGCGCTCTGACGAACCCGCCGCCCAGCCGCTGCGCAGCGACGCCGAGCGCAACCGGGAGCGGATCATCGCCGCCGCTCGCCGGGTGTTCGCGCACGACGGTCTGCACGCCTCCATGGCCTCCGTGGCCCGTGAGGCGGGGGTGGGGATCGCCACGATCTTCCGCCGTTTCCCCACGAAGGAGGAGCTGGTCGCCGCCGTCTTCGCCGATCGCATGGACGCCTACGCGGACGCGGTCGCCGTCGCCCTCGACGACCCCGACCCCTGGCACGGTTTCGTCGGCTACATCGAGACCGCCTGCGCGATGCAGGCGGCCGACTACGGCTTCGCCGATGTCCTGACCACGACCTTCCCCACTGCCAAAGCGATGGAGGACCGCCGCAACGAGGCGTACGAGGGCATGGTGCGGCTCATCAGCCGCGCCAAGGCCACGGGCCGGCTCCGCGCGGACTTCGACCCCTCCGACCTGGTACTGATCCACATGGCCAACGCCGGCGTCGTCAACGCCACCGGCGAAGCCGCCCCCGACGCCTGGCGTCGCGTCGTCGCCCTGATGATCCAGTCCCTGGAGGCGCCCGCCCGCGGAACCCTGCCCCCCTCACCCGCACACGACGCCCTCTACCAGGCGATGCTCCGCAACGCCCCCGCCGGTGTCGCCGCACCCGCACCCGGGAAGGGCGGCTGAACCCGGGGCCGGTAGCATCACGGCCCGTTGCGGGAATGACCCAGAGGTGCTGGGGGAAGGATGTGGGGTGACGTCGTGGGGGAGGGCGTGTCCTTTCAGACAGCCCGACAGGGGAGGCGTCGAGTGGACGGCACACGCGTAGGCGATCCGGGACTGTTCGGCCCCCGGTCCGTGACGTGGCAGTTGCACAGCGACCCCATGATGTGGGTCGCCGGAGTCCGCGCGCTGTACTTCCAGGCGCTGCATCCGCGAGCGGTGCGTGGGGTCACGCAGAACTCGGACTTCGGGAAAGAGGCCTGGGGCCGGCTGATGCGCACCGCGAGCTTCGTCGGCACCACGACCTACGGGACCACGGAAGCGGCCGAGAAGGCGGGCGCCCGGGTCCGGAAGATCCACCGCATGCTGTCCGCCGTCGACCCGGACACCGGGGAGCGCTACGGCGTCGACGAGCCCGGACTGCTGCTGTGGGTGCACTGCGCCGAGATCGACTCCTATCTGCACATCCTGCGCCGCTCCGGATACCCGATCGCCGACGCGCACGCCGACCGGTACATCCGGGAACACCTGGTCAGCGCCCGCCTGGTGGGTCTCGACCCCGACGCCGTACCGGCGAACCAGGCCGAGATGCGCGCCTACTTCGAGAAGGTCCGGCCCGAACTGGCCGTCGGAGCAGATGCGCGCGTGGTGGACGACTTCCTCCTCCGCCCGCCGACGCATCCGCTGCTCGTCCCGGCGCGTGAGCTGGTGTGGCGGCGCGTGGCGCAGCTGGCGTACGCCTCTCTGCCGCCGTACGCCCATGAGTTGTACGGCCGAGCCGCAGCCGAACCGGCCGCCGTCACCCGGCAGTTGCGTGCCACCGGCACCCTGCTGCGCCGCGTTCCCGCACGTCTTCGCTGGCAACTCCCGCCCAAACACGTGCTGCGGGCCATGGCACGGCTCGGCCCCGGCTCGCGCCCCGCGCCGTACAAACTCGGAGGATAGCTCGCCATACTGGACGGGCCAGGGGAGGGCGAACAGGACCGGGGGCGGCAGTACGAGATGGCGGACACCAGACTGATCCAGGGCCGGTACCGGCTGATCGATCTGATCGGGCGCGGCGGCATGGGGGAAGTGTGGCGTGCTCGCGACGAGTCGCTGGGGCGCCAGGTCGCCGTGAAGTGTCTGAAGCCCCTCGGGCCGCACCACGACCACTCCTTCACGCGTGTCCTGCGGGAGCGGTTCCGGCGCGAGGCGCGGGTGGCCGCCGCGTTGCAGCACCGCGGGGTGACCGTCGTGCACGACTTCGGCGAGTCCGACGGGGTGCTCTATCTCGTCATGGAGTTGCTGGACGGGCGCAATCTGAGCCAGCTCCTGGAGGACAACAAGCACCATCCGCTGCGCGTCCCGGACGTCGTCGACATCGCAGACCAGGTCGCTGCCGCCCTCGCCTACACCCACGAACAGGGCATCGTCCACCGTGATCTGAAGCCCGCGAACATCATGCGGTTGACCGACGGTACGGTGAAGATCTGCGACTTCGGCATAGCGCGCCTCGGCCACGACATCGGCTTCACCTCCCGGCTCACCGGCACCGGAATCGCGATGGGCACCCCGCACTACATGTCGCCGGAGCAGATCAGCGGCAGCGAGGTCGACCAGCGCAGCGACCTGTACTCCTTCGGCTGCGTCCTCTACGAACTGGCCACCGGGGTACCGCCGTTCGACCTCGACGACGCCTGGGCGGTGCTCATAGGGCACCGTGACACCCCACCCGAGCCCCCGCGCAGCCACCGCTCCGAGATCCCCGAGTTCCTGGAGCGGGTCATCCTGGCCCTCCTCGCCAAGCTGCCTGACGAACGCCCTCGCGACGCAAGGGAGTTGGCCCGCCGGATCAGCGCGGGCCGGGCCACCCCGCTGTATGTGCCGACCGTCGTCTCCCCACAGCCCCACCTCCGGCCCCCCGAACCCGCCGTCCGTGAACCCCGGCTGCCGTCCTGGACCCGGGGCATGACTTCCGGCCACAAGGCGACCGGCGCCGGGACCGGCGCCGTACCCCCGGACCCGTCGGCAGGCCTCACCGGCGACTGGATCGCCCGGCCGGTCACCGGCCGCCCCGAGGCATCCCTGCCACAACTGCCGCCCGCGCCCTCGCCGCAGGCGCTCAACGCGCTGGCCGGGCGGCACAACGCGGGCCTGAGCCTGGGACGCCTCGGGCGTTGGGCCGAGGCGGGCGAGGTGCACCGCGCGGTCGCCGCCGAACGCGAACACATCCTCGGACCCGCCCACCCCGAGACTCTCGCCAGCCGCTACGAGGTCGGCTTCACCCTCAGCCGCACCGGCCGCGCCGCCGACGCCCTGCGTGAGTACACCCATGTGGCCCGGGAGCGGGAGCGGGTGCTCGGCGCCGACCACCCGGACACGCTGGCCGCCCGCCAGGAAATGGCTTACGTCCTGGGGCAGTTGGGCCGTCACTTCGACGCACACCAGGCCTATACGGCCGTTCTGGCCGCCCGGGAGCGCACGATGGGCCCCGACCATCCGGACACCCTGCGCTGCCGCCACAACCTCGCCTTCAACCTGAGTCGTCTGGGGCGCCTGGAGGACTCGTACCGCATGGCCTGCGAGGTGGCGGCGGCGCGCGCCCGGGTGCTCGGCGCCACCCATCCGGACACACTGGTCACTCAGTACGAAGTCGCCTACGCACTCGGTCAGTTGGGGCGCTGGCCCGAGGCTCTCCAGACTTACCAGGAGGTCGCCGGGGCGCGCGCCGAGGCACTGGGCCCCGATCACCCCGACACCCTGGCCGCCCGCTACGAGGTCGGGATCAGCCTCGGGCGGCTCGGCCGCAGCGTGGAGGCCCTCAAGCTGTACCGCGACCTGATCGACGACCGCACCCGCGTCAACGGCCCCGCGCACTCCGAGACCCTGCGTGCCCGGCACGGTCTCGGCGTCAACCTCGGCCGTCTCGACCGCTGGGAGGAGGCGCTCGCCGAGTCCCGTGACGTGTGCGCGATCCGCGAACGGATCCTGGGCGCCGACCACCCGGACACGCTGGTCAGCCGCCGGGAGGTGGCCGTCGGCCTCGGCTGGCTCGGCCGCTGGCCCGATGCCCTGGCCGAGTACCGGCGGGTCGCCACGGCCCGCGAGCAGGTGCTCGGCGCCGACCACCCCGACACCCTCGCCAGCCGCAACGACGAGGCCCACTGCCTGGAACAGCTCGGCCGGGGCGCCGAGGCCGTCGAGCTGTACCGGAGGGTGGCGGTTCTGCGGCAGCAGCGGGCGTCCGGTCACTGAGTGTGCCGGGGCCCCTCGGCCGTACAGCTCTGGCCGGGGTGGATCATCACGTGTTACGAAGAACCATGCCCGCACATGAGCGCCCCGACCGAGCCGGCCGACCGGACCGCCACGACCGATACGACGCGGTGATCGTCGGCGGTGGCCACAACGGCCTCGTCGCCGCCGCCTATCTGGCCCGTGCCGGGAAGTCCGTGCTGGTCCTGGAACGGCTGGCCGGCACCGGCGGCGCCGCCGTGTCGACCCGCCCGTTCGCCGGGGTCGACGCCCGGCTGTCGCGCTACTCCTACCTGGTCAGTCTGCTGCCCCGGAAGATCGTGCGGGATCTCGACCTGGACTTCCGGGTGCGCGGACGCACCGTCTCCTCGTACACCCCCGTGGAACGGGACGGCCGGGCCACCGGGCTGCTCGTCGGCGGCGGGGAGCTCCGCACCCGGGAGGCCTTCGCGCGCCTCACCGGAGGGGAACGCGAGTACGAGTCCTGGCAGCGCTTCTACGGGATGACCGGCCGCGTCGCCGAAAAGGTGTTCCCCACTCTCACCGAGCCCCTGCCCACCCGCGACGAACTCCGCAGCCGCGTCGACGACGAGGACGCCTGGCGCACCCTCTTCGAGGAGCCGATCGGCGCCGCCGTCGAGGCGAACTTCGCCGATGACCTCGTACGCGGTGTCGTCCTCACCGACGCGCTGATCGGCACCTTCGCCGACGCCCACGACCCCTCCCTGCGGCAGAACCGCTGCTTCCTCTACCACGTCATCGGCGGCGGTACCGGCGCCTGGGACGTGCCCGTGGGCGGTATGGGCGCCCTCACGGACGCGCTGGCCGGCGCCGCCCGGAACGCGGGAGCCGTGCTCGCCACCGGCCACGAGGTCGTACGGGTGGACACCGACGGCCGAGCCGCCGAGGTGACCTACCGGACAGCTGACGGAGAGGGCACGGTCGGCGCCCGGCACGTCCTGGTGAACGCATCCCCGCAGGAACTGGCCGCGCTGACGGGCCAGGCGCCGCCGAGCCCCGCCGAGGGCGCCCAGCTCAAGGTGAACATGCTGCTCACCCGGCTGCCTAGGCTCAAGGACACGTCCGTCGACCCGCGCGAGGCGTTCGCCGGGACCTTCCACATCGCCGAGGGGTACGAGCAACTGGCCGCCGCCCACGCCCAGGCGACAGCTGGTGAACTGCCCGCCGCGCCACCGTCGGAGATCTACTGCCACTCGCTCACCGACCCGACGATCCTCGGTCCGGACCTCGTCGAGCAGGGCTATCAGACGCTGACCCTGTTCGGCCTGCACACACCCGCACGGCTGTTCGCGAGCGACAACGACGCCGTCCGGGACGAGCTGCTGAAATCCACCCTCGCCCAGCTCGACGCCCACCTCGCCGAGCCCCTCGCGGACTGTCTCGCCACCGACGCCGACGGCCGCCCTTGCATCGAGGCGAAGACTCCACTCGACCTGGAACGCGACCTGCGCCTGCCCGGCGGCAACATCTTCCACCGCGACCTGACCTGGCCCTACGCCCAGGAGGGCAGCGGGCGCTGGGGAGTGGAGACCCCGGACGCGAACGTCCTGCTGTGCGGGGCGGGCGCGGTGCGCGGGGGTGGTGTGAGCGGGGTGCCGGGGCACAACGCCGCCATGGCGGTGCTGGAGGCGGACGAGGGCTGATCCGGCGGCCGTCGCGCTCAAGTGCGCCTGGCGCCGGGTCAGTTCGCGGACGCCGTCCAGCCGATCGCCTCGATACGTGCCGCGTCCGCCGGACGCGTCTCGTCGAACATGGTGCCGTCACCGCCGCGCACGCTCAGGCCGTCGACATAGGCTCCACGGCCGACGTACAGCCGGTCGGTCGTGTACCGCCAGCGCAGGACGAGGGCCGGCGCGGCGGGCAGGTCCGCCGTGAGGCGGTGCCAGACGCGCCCCGACCAGCCGGTGACCGAACCCGTCGGATGCTGTTGCGGGGTGCCGCCGGCGGGGGAGGCCGTGAACGGGACCGGCTGCCAGGTCGCGCCGCCGTCGGCCGAGGACTCCAGGAACAGCATGTCCGACTGCGGCTCGGTGTCCCACCACAGGGTGCAGCGCAGGCGGGAGTCGGCAGTGGTGGCGAGGGGCGGGAGGGTGAGTGTCGCCGTCGTCGAACTCGTCATGCCGGAGAACCAGGCTCTACGTCCTTGGCGTGGGCGAACCGGCACGGCGCGGGCCAGGTTGTTCGCGGCGGCGACCCGGGGTGCGGAGCCGGAGCGCCAATTGCGCACGGGATGAACGGAGTTGCCGAGCACGACCAGGAAGGAGTCGGTCGTCGGGTCGAGGACGATCGAGGTACCGGTGAAGCCGGTGTGTCCTGCGGTGCGCGGTGTGGCCATCGCGCCCATGTACCAGTGCTGGTAGAGCTCGAAACCTAGGCCGTGCTCGTCGCCGGGGAAGGCAGTGTTGAAGTCGGTGAACATCAGCTCGACCGAGGCGGGCGACAGGATCCGTGCCCTGCCGTAGGCGCCGCCGTTGAGGAGTGTGCGGCCGAGAACGGCGAGGTCCCAGGCCGACGAGAACACACCGGCGTGGCCCGCCACTCCGCCGAGGCTGTAGGCGTTCTCGTCGTGGACCTCGCCCCACACCAGGCCCCGGTCGAGCCCGGACCAGGGTTTGCGGGCGTCCTCGGTGGCGGCGATCCTCGGTTTCCAGGAGGCGGGCGGGTTGTAGCGCGTGCGGTGCATGCCGAGGGGAGCGGTGATCTCGTCGCGGAGCTGCGTGTCCAGCGGGAGACCGGTGATCCTCTCCAGGACCAGCTGGAGCGAGATGAGATTGAGGTCCGAGTAGAGGTACTTGGTGCCCGGCGTGTTCAGGGGCGCCTGGTTCCAGATGAGTTCGAGCTTCTGCTCGTGGGTCGGGGCGTTGTAGAGCGGGATCCAGGCGCGGAAGCCCGAGGTGTGGGTGAGGAGTTGACGGATCGTCACCTCCTGTTTGCCGGCCCGTGCGAACTCCGGCAGATACGCTGCGACCTTTCCCTCCAGCTCCAGAGCACCCCGTTCCAGTTGCTGCACGGCCAGGATCGATGTGAACAGCTTGGAGACCGAGGCGAGGTCGAACACCGTTTCCCTGGCCATCGAGATCTGTTCCGGGGCCGGAAACTCGACACCGGTGTCCGTCTTCTCGTCGTACGCCGCATAGCGCACCGCCATGCCGATCGGCTGATGGAGCGCCACGGTGGAGCCACGCCCGGCGAGCAGGACCGCGCCCGCGTACCAGGGATGACTGGGGGAGGGGTGGAGGAACGCCTCCGCGTCCGTGACCAGTTGGTCCAGGTGCTGGGGAAGGAGACCGGCCCGTTCGGGTGAGCCGTGGCGCAGGGTCAGGTGCCGGCCCGTCGTCCTGGGGGTGGCCTCGGCAGGTCCCGCCGGGAAGGAGGCGAAGGCCAGGGATCCGCCCAACGCCATGGTGCGTCTGGCCAGCTGACGTCGTGTCAGTCTGCTGCCTGCCGCGTCTTCCCTCATCGGGGAGCCTCCCACCGCACCGCCTGAAAGCAATTTTCGGGACCGCCCTGCGGGGTGAAACTTTCGTGTCAACCGAGGTGTGTGTCAACCGTGCGTCAGCCGTACGGGCCTCCGTGGCCAAGAATCTGACGGTGTATCAGAAAAGGTCTTCCCTCGTCCGGAGGACTGCGGCATCCTGCGGCCATGCAGACGGAGCTGAGCAAGAAACTGGGAATCGAGCACGCCGTCTTCGGCTTCACGCCGTTCCCCGCCGTCGCCGCGGCCATCAGCCGGGCCGGCGGCTTCGGGGTGCTCGGCGCGGTCCGATACACGGCGCCGGACGACCTCAAGCGCGACCTGGACTGGATCGAGGCACATGTCGACGGCCGGCCGTACGGGTTGGATGTCGTCATGCCGGCCCGGAAGGTCGAGGGGGTCACCGAGGCCGAGGTCGAGGCGATGATCCCCGAGGGGCACCGCCAGTTCGTCCGGGACACCCTGGCCAAGTACGGCGTGCCCGAACTGGCCGAGGGCGAGGCGTCCGGGTGGCGCATCACGGGGTGGATGGAGCAGGTCGCCCGTAGCCAGCTGGACGTGGCCTTCGACTACCCGATCAAACTGCTGGCGAACGCTCTGGGCTCGCCACCCGCCGATGTCGTGGCCCGCGCGCATGATCAGGATGTGCTCGTCGCGGCCCTCGCGGGCAGCGCCCGGCACGCGCGGAAGCACGCCGAGGGCGGTATCGACATCGTCGTCGCACAGGGCTACGAGGCGGGTGGCCACACCGGCGAGATCGCCTCCATGGTGCTGACCCCCGAAGTCGTCGACGCCGTCGACCCGTTGCCGGTGCTCGCGGCCGGCGGAATCGGCAGCGGACGACAGGTGGCCGCCGCGCTGGCCCTCGGCGCCCAGGGGGTCTGGCTGGGCTCCATGTGGCTGACCGTGACCGAGGCGGACATGCACTCGACCGCGCTCACGCAGAAGCTGCTGGCGGCCGGCTCGGGCGACACCGTCCGCTCCCGCGCACTGACCGGCAAACCCGCACGTCAGCTTCGCACGGACTGGACCGACGCCTGGGACTCCACCGACGGACCCGGCACCCTCCCCATGCCCCTGCAGGGTCTGCTCGTCGCGGAGGCCGTCTCGCGCATCCAGAAGTACGAGGTCGCACCGCTCCTCGGCACACCGGTCGGTCAGATCGTCGGCCGGATGAACAGCGAGCGGAGCGTCCAGGCCGTCTTCGACGACCTGACCAGCGGTTTCGAGGAAGCCGTGAACCGAGTCAACCGGATCGCGGGACGGAACGCCGACGGAAGCAACGCCGACGGAAGGGGCGACCAGTCGTGAGCGAGACCGTGAGCCGGACCGCCAACGGATTCTGGGCGCAGGCCGCCGTCGACCCGGAGCGTACGGTCCTCATCGCGCCCGACGGTGAGCAGTGGACCGCAGGACGCCTGCACGCGGCCACCAACCAACTGGTGCACGGGCTGCGCGCCGCCGGACTCGGACGCGGTGACGCCTTCGCCGTCGTCCTGCCCAACGGCGTCGAGTTCCTCGTGGCGTATCTGGCCGCCTCCCAGGCCGGGTTCTACCTCGTCCCCGTCAACCACCACCTCGTCGGGCCCGAGATCGCCTGGATCGTCTCCGACTCCGGCGCCAAGGTGCTCATCGCACACGAGCGGTTCGCCGATGCGGCCCGCGCCGCCGCCGACGAGGCGCAGCTCCCGGTGGAGCGGCGGTACGCGGTCGGCGAGGTCGACGGATTCCGGCCGTACACCGAACTCCTCGACGGACAGCCCGAATCGGCGCCCGACGAGCGCACCCTCGGCTGGGTCATGAACTACACCTCGGGCACCACGGGCCGCCCGCGCGGTATTCGGCGTCCGTTGCAGGGCAAGCCGCCCGAGGAGGCGTACCTCGGCGGGTTCCTCGGCATCTTCGGGATCAAGCCGTTCGGCGGGAACGTGCATCTTGTCTGCTCGCCGCTCTACCACACGGCAGTACTCCAGTTCGCGGGCGCGTCCCTGCACATCGGGCACCGCCTGGTGCTGATGGACAAGTGGACGCCGGAGGAGATGCTCCGTGTCATCGACGCCCACAAGTGCACGCACACCCACATGGTCCCGACCCAGTTCCACCGGCTGCTGGCGCTGCCGGAGCAGGTGCGGCGGGCGTACGACGTGACGTCCATGCGGCATGCCATCCACGGCGCCGCGCCCTGCCCCGACCATGTGAAACGGGCCATGATCGACTGGTGGGGCGACTGCGTGGAGGAGTACTACGCGGCCAGCGAGGGCGGCGGGGCGTTCGCGACCGCCGAGGACTGGCTGAAGAAGCCCGGCACGGTCGGCAAGGCCTGGCCGATCAGCGAACTCGCGATCTTCGACGACGACGGGAACCGGCTGCCGCCGGGCGAACTCGGCACGGTCTACATGAAGATGAGCACCGGGGGTTTCGCCTACCACAAGGACGAGAGCAAGACGCGGAAGAACCGCATCGGCGACTTCTTCACCGTCGGAGACCTGGGCCTCCTGGACGAGGACGGCTATCTCTTCCTCCGGGACCGCAAGATCGACATGATCATCTCGGGCGGGGTCAACATCTACCCCGCCGAGATCGAGTCCGCCCTCCTCGCCCACCCCGCCGTAGCCGACGCCGCTGCCTTCGGCATCCCGAACGACGACTGGGGCGAGGAGGTCAAGGCGGTCGTGGAAGTGGCGCCCGGACATGTCCCGGGGCCCGACCTCGCCACCGAGATCCTCGGCCACTGCGCGCGCCGGCTCGCCGGGTACAAACGGCCCAAGAGCGTCGACTTCATCGAGCGGATGCCGCGCGATCCCAACGGCAAGCTGTACAAGCGGCGGTTGCGCGACCCGTACTGGGAGGGTCGTACGCGGCCTGTGTGAGCGGCCGTGCGATGGCGGTGCGAACCGCTGTACGAATCGTGGTGCGAACCGCGGTGTGGTCCCGCCCCGGCGAAGGGACGGGACCACGGTGGGCCGACTCTGAGTACGTCGGTCAGTTGGTCAGCCGTGCACCCGGATCACCCGCAGCGCGGGCGACGACAGGATGTCCTTCTCACAGAACCTTGCCCTGACCCACTTCTCGGCCGAGAACAGCCGCGTCTGGTCCGCGAAGTGCGGCGAGTTCGGATTCGACGACTGGGAGTACGTCAGCAGCGTGCGGGCCACCGGGCAGCGGCTGCCGTCCCAGCCCACGGCCTGGATGTGGCTGGACCCGAACGCGTTGTCCCGGTAATCGCCGTTCGCGGTGTCCCACACGGGCTCGATCTTGTTCCACACGCCCAGGGACTCGGTGCCGCCGCCGACCGGCAGACGCTGACCCTTCCGTACCACGTACTGGTGGTCCCCGAGCCTGGCGTTCAGCGGGATGCCCGCCGTGCGAAGCTCCGTCACCGCGTCGGCGAGAGCCTTGGCGAAGCCCGGCGCGTCCGTGTTGAGCGTGTTCGGGGTGTCGACCGGGTCCGCCGCCGAGAACGGCACCTTCCAGCGCTGCGCGGACGGCACGGCGCCGAGCCACTGCCGCCAGAACCGGGCGAAGAGCAGCGCGCCCTGGCTGTCGCTGTTCATGGTGCGGTCCCAGGACGCCAGCACACCGCACGCCTGACTGACGTCGACTGCCGTACCGGCGCTGCCTGTTGCCGTACCTCCCGGCAACGCCGCGCAGGCCCGGGCCGCGTCCGCGGCGCCCAGCGCGCCCGACGTCGAACGGTTCGCGAACTGCTGCCGCTGGAGATCCGCGACCGTCAGCCCGCCCTTCGCGGCCAGCGCCGCCACATCGGCGACGGCACCACGGGTGCGCGGTGAGGCGGCCGTGCGCACCGGGCCGAAGATCCGCTCGTAGCCGGTGATCGGCCGGTCCAGGTTGGTCAGCCACGCGCTGTCGTTGGAGTTCTCGACGTACGGCGTGTCCTTCAGCGTCGGCATCCGTGAGGGCCCGAAGATTCCGGGCGCCACCGCGTCCGGGTCGTTGCCGATGGCGCAGTCGGTGCGGGATCCGTCGAGGACCGCGACCCCCGCCGCCGGATAGAGGACCTTGCCGAGCGGCGTCGAACAAGCGGCGGCCAACTCGTTGGTGATCCGGGGGAGTACCTGCGACTGGGCGAACAGGGAGTGCCCCGAGGAGTCGGCGGCGACGGTGTTCACCCAGGGGATGCCCTGGTGCCGGCCGAGGGAGTCGAGGACGTCGGCAGTGCTGCGTGCCTTGCTGAAGCCGAGCGAGGTGTCGTAGAAGCGCAGGTTCACCGCGTTCGGGTCGTTGAGTGCGTACGCCGTCGTCGTGGTCCAGGGCAACGGGAGGTCGCCGCCGGGGGAGAGGACGACGGGGCCGTAGCGGGTCCACCACTGGGTGCGGGTCACCGGAGTACCGTCCTTCACCGGGACGGTCACGGACCGGCGTGTCATCCGCTCCGGCACGCCGTCGACCAGGTACGTCGTCGGGTCGGCGGGGTCCAGCTTCAGCTGGTGCAGGCTCAGCGGCACACCGGTCGAGACGGTGTGGCTCCACGCCACGTTCGCGTTGTACCCGATGGAGATCGTCGGCGAGCCGAGCAGCGATCCGCCCGCGACGTTCAGTTCACCCGGGATGGTCTGCTGGGACTGCCAGAACCGGCGTCCGCCCTGCCACGGGTAGTGCGGGTTGCCGAGCAGCAGGCCACGGCCGTTCGCGGTCGTGCTGCCGTTGAACGCGACGGCGTTGGAGCCCATGTCGGAGATGTCGAACAGCTCGCGCGCGCCCTTGGCGGCGGCAGAGGCGTCAGGGAGGGCCGATTTGGTGGCCGCGGTGGACGCGGAGGGCGGCTGCGCGGCGGTGATCCCGTCCACGAAGCCGCCCTGCCCGCCGAGCACCGCGAGGGCGTAGGCGCGGGTGGCGACGTCGAGACCTGTCACGGGCCTGACCCAGGCGGCGCCCGCACAGGCCGGGTCCTTGACCCGGTTCTGCTTCAGCCAGGCGTTGTAGCCGGCCGCCCAGCCGTTCATCAGGTCCTTGACGGCCTTGCTCGGGCCCTGCGGCGCCCGCTGGGCGATCAGTCGCTCGACCGTGCCGTTGTCCCGCACTCCACGGAAGTACAGGTCGCTGGAGAGGTTGTCGGAGGCGTCGGAGAGCGAGAAGTCGGTTTCGGCGGTGAGCCCGAACCAGCGCGAGCGGTCGCCGCGCAGGGTCACGAAACCGTCGGCGAGCACACACACCTGGTCGGCGGCCTGGGCCCAGCCACTGCCGAAGCCGAGGTTCGCGTAGTCCTTCGCGACGATGTGCGGAATGCCGTACTCGGTATAGCGGATCACGGCGGAGAGCCCGCCGTGGGACGGGTGTTGCTGTGACGCCTGCGATGCCTGTGACGGCCCGCTCTGCGCCGTGGCGGAGGGCAGTGCTGTCGTGGCGGTGAGTAATGCGGCGGCGGTGACGACCAGCCGTCTCAAACGGGTGCGCATCGTGCCTCCCAACGTCATAGAGGGAAGGGGCGGTTGAGCGTACCAACGGGTATGTTCCCTGACCCCCTCCGGTGCTTGACCTCGTTCGGTGACGGAACGAGGATCATGAGCTATGACGCAGCAATACGGGAGCACGGTTGACGGGGTGCTGCGGCGCAGCGCCCAGCGCGTTCCGGCGCGGACGGCGGTCGAGTACCGCGAGCGTGCCTGGACGTACGGCGAACTCGACGAGGCCGTCTCCCGTGCGGCGGGCGTACTGCGCGCCGAGGGCCTGGCCCCCGGCGACCGGGTCGGCGCCTACGGCCACAACTCGGACGCCTATCTGATCGCCTTCCTCGCCTGTGCCCGCGCCGGACTCGTGCACGTCCCGGTCAACCAGAACCTGACCGGCGATGACCTCACCTACATCGTGGAGCAGTCCGGCAGCACCCTGGTCCTGGCCGACCCGGACCTCGTCGACCGACTCCCGGACGGCGTCCGGACCTTGCCACTGCGCGACGCCGACGACTCACTGCTCGCCCGGCTGGCCGACACCGCGCCCTACGACGGTCCGGAGTCGCGCGCCGAGGACCTGGTGCAACTGCTGTACACCTCCGGGACGACCGCGCTGCCCAAGGGCGCGATGATGACCCACCGCTCCCTGGTGCACGAGTACCTGAGCGCGATCGCCGCCCTCGACCTGAGCCCCGGGGACCGGCCCGTGCACTCGCTGCCCCTCTACCACTCGGCGCAGATGCATGTGTTTCTGCTGCCGTATCTCGCGGTCGGCGCCCCGAACATCATCCTCGACGGACCGGACGGTGACGCGATCCTCGACCTCGTCGAGGCCGGCCGGGCGGACAGTCTGTTCGCACCACCGACCGTGTGGATCGGCCTCGCGGGCCGCTCCGACTTCGCGACCCGCGACCTGAGCGGACTGCGCAAGGCGTTCTACGGGGCGTCGATCATGCCCGTCCCCGTTCTGGAGAGGCTGCGCGAGCGACTCCCCAAACTCGCGTTCTACAACTGCTTCGGCCAGAGCGAGATCGGCCCCCTCTCCATGGTTCTGGGCCCCTACGAGCACAAGGGCCGAATGGACTCCTGCGGGCGCCCGGTGCTGTTCGTGGACGCTCGGGTGGTGGACGAGAACGGCGACGAAGTGCCCGACGGCACGACCGGCGAAGTCGTCTACCGTTCCCCGCAGTTGTGCGAGGGGTACTGGGACAAGCCCGAGGAGACGGCCGCCGCCTTCCGAGACGGCTGGTTCCACTCCGGTGACCTGGTCGTCCGGGACGCCGACGGTTTCTACACCGTCGTCGACCGGGTGAAGGACGTCATCAACTCCGGCGGCGTACTGATCGCCTCACGCCAGGTCGAGGACGCCCTGTACACCCACGCGGCGGTTGCCGAGGTGGCCGTCGTCGGCCTTCCCGACGAGCGCTGGATCGAGGCGGTCACGGCGGTCGTCGTCCCGCGCGGAGAGGTGACGGAGGCCGAACTCATCGCCCACGCGCGCGAGGAGCTCGCCCACTTCAAGGCGCCGAAGCGGGTCGTGTTCGTGGACGAGCTGCCGCGCAACGCGAGCGGGAAGATCCTCAAACGGGAGCTGAGGGACCGGTTCGCGGACTCCTGACCGTCACCCCTCGGCGGCGGCGGTGAAGGTCGCATCCGAGGTGCTGACCGTCCCGGCAGTGCGCCCGGGGGCGGTCTGGTACTGCCAGTAGAGGTTGGTGTGCGAGATCACCTCGGCCGGCTTGGGAGCGCCGTACTTCGTGAGGTCCTGCGTGGTGTGGGCATCGCCGACGAGCGTCACGTCGTAACCGCGCACCATGCCGCCGTGCAGGGTCGAGCGGACACAGGCGTCGGTCTGGGCGCCCGTGACGACCAGCCGGCCGACCGCGTGCTCGGCCAGGACGTCCTCCAGCTCGGTGTCCTCGAAGGAGTCGCCGTACTTCTTGTGGACGAGTGGCTCGGTGTCGCGGCGGACCAGTTCCGGCACGTACTCCCAGCCTTTGTCGCCCGCCTTCAGCTCGTCGCTCGAGTGCTGCACCCAGACCACGGGCGCGCCCTCCGCACGGGCCTTGTCGACGAGGGTGTTGATGTTCGCGAGCACCTCGTCGCGGTTGTGGGCGCCGTCCACCACCTGGTTCTGGACGTCGATGATGAGCAGTGCGCTGTTCGGGCGGTCGGGCAGGGTCGTCATGGGAACCTCTTCATCTCCTCGGCGCGGATGCTCATTTCGCCACCCACACTAGAACCGACCACTGACAACGGCAGCTGACCTGGCGGATTCCCGCCAGTCAGGTCTCAGCGCGACCTGAGGTCCACCACCCGCCGGATCTTCCCCACCGACCGCTCCAGCGACTCCGGCTCGACGATCTCCACCGCCGCCGAGACCCCGATGCCGTCCTTCACCGCGGTCGCGATGGAGTGGGCCGCCGCCTCCCGGATCTCGGGGGTGGCGCCGGGGCGCGCCTCGGCCCGGACGGTGAGGAGGTCGAGGCGGGACTCCCGGGTCAGGCGGAGCTGGAAGTGGGGTGCGATGCCCGGTGTGCGCAGCACGATCTCCTCGATCTGGGTGGGGAAGAGGTTCACTCCACGCACGATCAGCATGTCGTCGCTGCGGCCGGTGACCTTCTCCATCCGCCGGAAGACGCGGGCCGTACCGGGCAGCAGACGCGTCAGGTCCCGCGTCCGGTAGCGGATCACCGGCATCGCCTCCTTGGTGAGCGAGGTGAACACCAGCTCCCCCTTCGCCCCCTCCGGCAGCACCTCGCCCGTGATCGGGTCGACGACCTCCGGGAAGAAGTGGTCCTCCCACACATGCAGCCCGTCCTTGGTCTCCACGCACTCCTGGGCGACCCCAGGGCCGATCACCTCCGACAGGCCGTATATGTCGACCGCGTCGATCGCGAACCGCCCCTCGATCTCCTCGCGCATCTGTTCGGTCCATGGTTCGGCGCCGAAGATGCCGACCCGTAGGGAGGTACCCCGGGGATCGACGCCCTGCTTCTCGAACTCGTCGAGGATCGTCAGGAGATACGAGGGCGTCACCATGATGATCCCGGGCCGCAGATCCTGGATCAGCTGGACCTGCCTGGCCGTCATGCCCCCGGAGGCGGGGATCACCGTACAGCCGAGCCGTTCGGCGCCGTAGTGCGCGCCGAGACCGCCGGTGAACAGGCCGTATCCGTAGGCCACATGGACCGTGTCACCGGGCCGTCCGCCCGCCGCCCGGATCGAGCGGGCCACCAGGTCGGACCACAGGGACAGGTCGTTGTCGGTGTAGCCGACGACCGTGGGGAGTCCGGTGGTCCCGCTCGACGCGTGGATGCGGCGGACCCGGTCGCGGGGAACGGCGAACATCCCGTAGGGGTAGTTGTCGCGCAGGTCCGCCTTGGTGGTGAAGGGGAACAGCGCCAGGTCGGTGAGGGAACGACAGTCGTCCGGGTGTACACCCGCGTTGTCGAACGAGTCGCGGTAGAAGGGAACGTTCTCGTAGGCGTGGCGCAGCGAGGTCCGCAACCGCTCCAGCTGGAGTGTGCGCAGGGCCTCGATGCCGAGGCGTTCGCCCGCGTCCAGCCACTCCGTCGCATCCGCCATCGGCCGTCTCCCTCACATCGCAACCGTCAGTGCCAATACGGGCGACCGATCATTCGGTCGAGGTGTTCGGGATCAGTAATCCAGGAGGGCGTGGCGCGTGCAAGAGGCCGTGCTTCGGAATCCGGTGAGGGTGAGCCCTCGGGGGAACGGGGGCCGACTACCGCCGAGGGCCGGTTGCGTGCGTCGGCGTGGGCACCGAACTCACCACAGTCGAGGCGAAAGGCATCTCCCCCGGGTAGCGGGTGTGGGGCCCCGAAGTCGCGCCGCCCGTCCTCCTGCTCCGCCGCCGCGGTGCCGACAGCACGGACGGTGCCTCGGGCGCCCGCCGAACTCCCCGATGGGGAACTGCCGTTCGACCGGGCCATGATCCTGGCCACCGACGCACAGCGGGACGCGCGCGGCCCCGCCATGCGGGACCGTATGCCCCCGATCGCCGCACCGACGCCGGCGATCGGGGGCGGCCCCGGCGATCCGGTCCCACTGGCGGACGTCGTCGCGCTCGCCGCGCGTATGGCCGGAACCGTTCCTCGGCGCGGACGGCGCTACTTCTCCGGGCCGTACGCCGTCATGAAGCGGTCCCGGAACTTGTCCATGCCCCACTTCGGGGCGTTGGCCGCGGGCTTGAGTCCGTCCGTCCAGCCCCAGCCGGCGACGCGGTCCAGCACCTTCGGGTCGCGGGCGACGATGGTGACCGGCACGTCCTTGTTGGAGCTGCCGCCGGTGACCATGGGGACGGGCTGGTGATCGCCGAGGAGGACGAGGACGGTGTTGTCGTCGCCGTAGCGCTGGACCCACTGGACCAGGCTGTCCAGGGAGTACTGGATGGCCTTGCGGTACTCGGTCCGCACGCGCTTGGCGCTCTTCCAGACCTCGGTGGGGTTCGTGCCCTCCGCCTTGATCTTGTTGAAGACCGAACCGTCCCCGAGGTCGTTCCAGTCGATCATGTGAGCGATGGGGGACCAGGGGTTGTGGCTGGAGGCCAGGATGATCTCCGCCATGATCGGATCGCGGTCCTTCTTCCCGTGCTCCAGCTTCTGGAAGGCCTCCATGCTGAACTGGTCCGGCACCGGTGTCCAGCTGAAGTAGGGACCCTGGTAGCCGAGGTGCGTGGAGTCGTAGATGTGGTCGAGACCGAAGTACTTGCCCTCTGGCCAGGACTTGCGGACTCCGGGGACGATGCCGACCGTGCGCCAGGCGCCTGTCTTCTGGAAGTAGCTGGTGAGGGTGGCGCGGTCACTGGTCGTCACGGTCCGGTACCGCTGCTGGTTCTTGACCCACAGACCGGACAGGAACGTCGTGTGGGCGAGCCAGCTGCCGGCGCCCGTCACGGGTGACGTGAGCCAGCCGCTGCGTGCCGCGAACCCGGCCGACTTGAGCCTGGCGTCGCCCTCCTTGAGCGTCTTGTCGATCTCCGGGGCCATCGTCGGATCGTCGATCGCCACCCGGCCGTAGCTCTCGACGAAGGTGAACAGCACGTCCTTGCCGCGAAGTCCGGTCAGCAGCTGGTCGGACGGGGTGTCGGCGAAGGCGTCGACGTGCAGCTGCTTCTCGAAGACCTCGGCGTCCCCGAGGCCTTCGCGGACGTACTGCACCTTGTTGGTGAGGTACTGGGAGTAGCCCTTGGTGGCTATCGTCACGCCGCCTGCCTGCGCGCCCATGGTGAAGCAGACGATCCACGCGGTGCCGAGGACCAGCGTGCCGCGCACGGACACGGGGCGGTGCCGTGCCATCAGGTCGGCCAGCCGCACCATCGCGAGCGCGCTCAGCACGAGAACGGCGATCAGCAGGACGATCACGCCGATCACCGCGAGCACCTCGCCCGAGCGACCGAGCGAGTCCTTGAGGAAGTCCACCGCGTTGCTCAGCAGAATCCAGTCGAAGACCAGGTCGAACGGCCGGGCCAGGGTCTGGTAGAAGCCCATGTCGAGGCACTTCAGGACGGTGGACAGCCCGACGAACACCCCCAGGACGACGGCCGTGATCCGCCGCGCCTTCGACGGCAGTACGAGCAGGACGGCCGCGAGGAAGATCGCCTCGACAGGCAGACGGAGGAACGACTGCAGGGTGACCCGGTCGAGGCGGTTGGGCATGAGGAGCACGCCGAGCACCAGCACACCGGCCAGGACACTCGTGCCCACCCGCACGGCACGTGCGGTGCGGGGGAAACGACGGCGCCAGCCGAACCAGCCGGGGCGGGCAGAGGAGGAGGCGGTGTCGCCCGGGTCTGATTCGTCGGTGGACGTGGACCCGGAGGCCGCCGCGTCGGCGGATTCGTCGTCTGAGGCCGCGCGGGCGAGGGGGACGACGGCCTCGTCGGGCGCCTTCCCGTCCTCCATGCCGCCGGCTGCGTCCTCCACCGCAGGGCGTGTGCTCGGCCCGTCCGCCTCCGCCTCCGCGGTCGTCGCCGGCACGGCAGCTGCGTCCGTCGCGGAGGCCGCTTCCTCGTCCGCCGACTCCACGTCCGCCGGAGCGCCGGGCTCGGTGCCGTTCACCGCGGGAGCGGTCGAGGCCTCCTCGGCCGTGGCCCCGTCCGGTGCGTCCGCGTCCGTCTCCGGCAGTTGACGAGGGGGCGTGTGGTGCGACACCCGTGGGTCCTTCCGTGCGAAGCCGCTGATGGCACGGCGGACCGGGCCCGCAGGGCAGGGCCGCCGACCTCGCGTACGGCCCTGCGTCACCCTCCGTTCAAACACCCGGGTCAACCGCGCGCACAGCGTACGCCGTCGTCCCCGCCGGCCCACCGGCGAGTCGCGACCCCCGCCTACCGGTCCGCCCCGACCGCCACCTCCTGGGCCCACCGGTAGTCCGCCTTGCCGCTGGGTGACCGCTGTATCGTCTCGGTGATCACCAGCTGGCGGGGGATCTTGTAGCCGGCCAGATGCGTACGGCAGTAGGACTGGACGTCCTCCAGCGAGGGCCGCGGCGCCCCCTTCCGCAACTGCACCACCGCCGCGACATGGTTTCCCCACCTCGGGTCCGGGACACCGGCCACGAGTGCGTCGTACACGTCCGGATGGGACTTGAGCGCCTGCTCGACCTCCTCCGGATACACCTTCTCGCCTCCGGTGTTGATGCACTGCGAGCCCCGGCCGAGGACGGTGACGACGCCCTCCTCGTCGACCGTCGCCATGTCACCGAGCAGCACCCACCGCTCGCCGTCCCTCTCGAAGAAGGTCTCCGCCGTCTTCCGCGGGTCGTTGTAATAACCGAGCGGTACGTTGCCGCACTGCGCGATCCGGCCCACCTCGCCCGCCGGCACCGGCTCGTGGGTGGCCGGATCCACCACCTGCGTCCGGAAGTTGACCCGAATACGGAAGCCGCGTTCCGGGCCCGAGTCCTCGGTCGCCGTACCGTTGAAGCCGGACTCCGACGACCCGAAGTTGTTGAGCAGCATGACGTTCGGGACCAGGGCCTGGAACTCGGCGCGCACCGTCTCCGACATGATCGCGCCGGAGGAGGAGACGCTGAACAGGGCTGAGCAGTCCGTGCCCTTCATGGGTCCGTTGAGGGCGTCGATCAGGGGACGCAGCATCGCGTCGCCGACCAGGGACACGCTGGTGACCTTCTCCTTCTCGATCGTGCGCAGCACGTCCTCGGCGGTGAACTTGCGGTGGATCACCACTCGTTGGCCGAAGTTGAAGCCGATGAAGGCGGTCAGGGTCGAGGTGCCGTGCATCAGCGGGGGAGTGGGGAAGAAGGTGATCCCCTCACCGCCGGCCGCGACCCGCTCGGCCAGTTCCTGCGGGGACTTGACCGGCTCGCCGGTGGGGGCGCCCCCGCCAAGTCCCGCGAAGAACAAGTCCTCCTGGCGCCACATCACGCCCTTGGGCATACCGGTGGTGCCGCCGGTGTAGATGATGAACTGGTCGTCGCCCGAACGGGCCGGGAAGCCCCGCTCGGGTGACCCGGCGGCCTCCGCCTCGGCGAAGGGCACTGCCCCCAACTCGGGCGAGCCCGGTTCCGGTTCGCCCACGCGGATCAGGTGCCGCAACGCCGTGGCCTGCGGCTGTGCCGCCGCCACCCGCTCAGTGAACTCCGCGTCGAACACCAGGGCGGCGAGGGCGGCGTCCTGGTAGAGGTACACCAACTCCTCTTCCACGTAACGGTAGTTGACGTTGACGGGTACGACCCGCGCCTTGAGGCACCCGAGCACCGTCTGGAGGTACTCGACCCCGTTGTAGAGATGCAGGCCCAGATGCTCGCCGGGGCGTATCCCGCTGTCGATCAGATGATGGGCGATCCGGTTGGCGGCGGCGTCCAGCTCCGCGTAGGTCAGGCGGCGTTCCGCGCCCGTACCGGGATGGTCGAGGTACACGAGTGCCGCACGGTCCGGCACCACATCCACGACCGACTCGAACAGGTCGGCAAGGTTGTACTCCACCGCTCCTCCTGACCCTGGGCATCCCTGGCGGTTGTCGGCTCGCCGTCATCAGAGCAAAGGGCGCGGCAACTGTGAAGGGGCGGCACCGAAGAAATCTGACTACCTGTCAGAAAACCCTTGAAGTGCTTCCTCCGCTCCTGCAACCTGTTCTCGTTCTTCACCTGTTCTCGTTCTTTCAGAGGGGAGATGGGCGATGGGTGGCACGGAACACCTGACCGTTCGGCGTGAGAACGCCACACTGGTGCTCACACTCAACCGGCCGGAAGCCAAGAACGCGCTCTCGCTGCCGATGCTCGTCGGGCTGTACGACGGCTGGGTCGAGGCGGACGCGGACGACGCCGTCCGCTCGATCGTGCTCACCGGGGCCGGAGGCGCCTTCTGCGCCGGGATGGACCTGAAGGCCCTGGCCGGGAGCGGTCTGGAGGGCGAGGAATACCGTCACCGGCTCAAGGCCGACCCGGACCTGCACTGGAAGGCGATGCTGCGCCACCACCGCCCCCGCAAACCGGTGATCGCCGCGATCGAGGGGTACTGCGTCGCCGGCGGCACCGAGATCATCCAGGGCACCGACATCCGGGTCGCCGGCGAGTCGGCGACCTTCGGACTCTTCGAGGTCAAGCGCGGACTCTTCCCGATCGGCGGCTCCACGGTCCGCCTCCAACGGCAGATCCCGCGCACCCACGCCCTGGAAATGCTGCTCACCGCACGCCCGTACAGCGCCCAGGAGGCCGCCGCGATCGGCCTGATCGGACACGTCGTCCCCGACGGGACCGCCCTGGACAAGGCCCTGGAGATCGCCGAGCGCATCAACGCCTGCGGCCCGCTCGCCGTGGAGGCCGTCAAGGCATCCGTCTACGAGACCGCCGAGCTGACCGAGACCGAGGGCCTCGCCGCCGAACTCAAGCGCGGCTGGCCCGTCTTCGACACCGCCGACGCCAAGGAAGGCACCCGTGCCTTCGCCGAGAAGCGCCCGCCCGTCTACCGGCGGGCCTAGGCCTGTCCGGCGGATCAGGCCCTGACCCCGCGAAGGAGTACCCGGGATGACCACCGAAGTCCTCAAAGCCCCCCTGGTCGTCGAATTTCCCTTCACCCGCTCTCTGGGCCCCGTCCAGAGCGCCTTCCTGACCGGCCTGCGAGAACAGGTGGTCCTCGGCGTCCGCACCACCGACGGCCGCACCCTCGTCCCGCCCGTCGAGTACGACCCGGTGACCGCCGACGAGATACGCGACCTCGTGCAGGTCGCACCCACCGGCACCGTCACCACCTGGGCGTGGAACCACGCCCCGCGCCGCGGCCAGCCCCTCGACACACCCTTCGCCTGGGTCCTGGTCCGGCTCGACGGCGCCGACACGGCCCTTCTGCACGCTCTCGACGCTCCCGGCCCCGACGCCGTCCACACCGGTATGCGCGTCCGGATCCGCTGGGCGGCGGAGCGCTCCGGAGCGATCACGGACATCGCCTGCTTCGAGCCCGACGACAGCGCGATCGGCGGTGAAACGGGCGACCACGACGGGCAGTTCGAGTCCATGGTGACCGGCATCGTCGCTCAGGCCCGCCTCGACTACACCTACTCGCCCGGCCGCGCCCAGACCGCCTACATCAACGCCCTCGCCGAGCGGCGGATCGTCGGCGAGCGCTGCCCGTCCTGCCGGAAGGTGTACGTCCCGCCCAGGGGCGCGTGTCCCACCTGCGGTGTCGCCACGGCCGAGCAGGTCGAGGTGGGCCCCGGCGGCACGGTCACCACCTTCTGCATCGTCAACATCAAGGCGCGCAACCTCGACATCGAAGTGCCCTACGTCTACGCGCACATCGCCCTCGACGGCGCCGACCTCGCTCTGCACGGCCGGATCGGGGGCATCCCCTACGACCAGGTCCGCATGGGGCTGCGGGTGGAACCGGTGTGGACGGAAGGGGGCCGCTACCCCGACCACTACCGGCCCACCGGCGAACCCGACGCGGACTACGAGACGTTCAAGGAGTCGCTGTGACACGCGAGATCGCCGTCGTCGCCTTCGCCCAGACCGATCACCGGCGCACCAGTGACGAGCTCTCCGAAGTAGAGATGCTCATGCCCGTGCTGCACGAGGTGCTCGACGCGACCGGCCTGAAGACCAGCGACATCGGCTTCACCTGCTCAGGCTCCTCCGACTACCTCGCCGGCCGCGCCTTCTCCTTCACCCTGGCGCTCGACGGCGTGGGCGCCTGGCCACCCATCTCCGAGTCGCACGTGGAGATGGACGGGGCCTGGGCGCTGTACGAGGCATGGACCAAACTGCTCACGGGTGACACCGACACAGCCCTCGTGTACGCGTACGGCAAGTCGTCGCCGGGCTCGGTGCGGGACGTCCTGACCCGGCAGCTCGATCCGTACTACGTGGCCCCCCTGTGGCCGGACTCCGTGGCGCTCGCCGCGCTCCAGGCGCAGGCGCTCATCGACGAGGGCTACACCGACGAGCCCGCGCTCGCCGCCGTCGCCGCCCGGAGCCGGGCGGACGCCCAGGCCAACTCCCATGCCCAGCTGCGGGGTTCGGTTCCGCACGGGGAGTACGTCGTGCATCCGCTGCGTACCGGAGACTGCCCGCCGATCGGCGACGGGGCCGCCGCCGTGATCCTCGCGGCCGGTGACCGCGCCCGGGAACTGTGCGAGCGGCCCGCCTGGATCCGGGGCATCGACCACCGCATCGAGGCACACTCGCTGGGCGTCCGAGAGCTGACCGACTCGCCGTCGACGCGGCTCGCCGCAGAGAAGGCCGGCGCATTCGAACGGCCCGTGGACACCGCCGAGTTGCACGCGCCGTTCAGCTCGCAGGAGGTGGTCCTCAGGAAGGCGCTCCGGCTGGGCGACGACGTCCGTGTGAACCCCTCCGGCGGTGCCCTCGCCGCCAACCCGATCATGGCCGCCGGTCTTGTCCGCATTGGCGAGGCCGCCGCTCGTATCCACCGGGGCGAGTCCGACCGGGCGCTCGCCCACGCCACCTCCGGACCCTGTCTCCAGCAGAACCTGGTCGCCGTACTCGAAGGGGAGCCCCGTCATGCCCAGTGAACCCGTGGCGGTCGTCGGGATCGGACAGACCAAGCACGTCGCCGCCCGCCGGGACGTGTCCATGGCCGGGTTGGTGCGAGAGGCGGCCCAACGGGCGCTCACCGACGCCGAGTTGACGTGGGCCGACATCGACGCCGTCGTCATCGGCAAGGCGCCCGACTTCTTCGAGGGCGTCATGATGCCCGAGCTGTATCTCGCCGACGCGCTCGGCGCGGTCGGCAAACCGATGCTGCGCGTGCACACGGCAGGCTCGGTCGGCGGGTCCACGGCCCTCGTCGCCACCAACCTCATCAGGTCCCGGGTCCATGCCACCGTCCTCACCCTGGCCTACGAGAAGCAGTCCGAGTCGAACGCCATGTGGGGACTGTCCCTGCCGATCCCCTTCCAGCAACCGCTGCTGGCCGGGGCGGGCGGCTTCTTCGCCCCGCATGTCCGCGCGTACATGCGACGCAGCGGTGCCCCCGACACGGTCGGCTCGCTGGTCGCGTACAAGGACCGGCGCAACGCGCTACTGAACCCCTACGCGCATCTGCACGAGCACGACATCACGCTGGAGAAGGTCCAGGCCTCGCCCATGCTGTGGGACCCGATCCGCTACTCCGAGACCTGCCCCTCCTCGGACGGCGCGGTCGCGATGATCCTCACCGACCGTGCAGGTGCCGCCCGCTCACCGCGCCCGCCCGCCTGGCTGCACGGCGGCGCGATGCGCAGCGAACCCACGCTCTTCGCGGGCAAGGACGCGGTGTCCCCGAAGGCGGGCCAGGACTGTGCGGCCGACGTGTACCGGCAGGCCGGGATCGCCGACCCGCGCCGGGAGATCGACGCCGTCGAGATGTACGTCCCGTTCTCCTGGTACGAACCCATGTGGCTGGAGAACCTCGGCTTCGCCGCCGAGGGCGAGGGCTGGAAACTCACCGAGTCCGGGGTCACCGAACTCGACGGGGACCTCCCGGTCAACATGTCGGGCGGCGTTCTGTCGACCAATCCGATCGGCGCCTCGGGCATGATCCGCTTCGCGGAAGCGGCCCTTCAGGTGCGCGGGCTGGCCGGAGAACACCAGGTGGACGGGGCCCGCAGGGTCCTCGGGCACGCCTACGGCGGTGGCTCCCAGTTCTTTTCCATGTGGCTCGTCGGCAGTGAACCGCCCACCTCCTGAAGCGTCCCCCTCACGTGGCCTGTCGGCGGCAGGAACCGATGGCTAGGCTGGCGGCGGACGACGTAACCGGGAGGAGCACGGACGTGGCCGAGAGCACGATCCAGGAGCACCCGCTCGCGGGCTGGGACAAGCCGGAGCTGGACCTCAGCAACGCCGACTGGCAGTCCAGCAGCAGTGGGCGGGGGGATGTCCAGATCGCCTTTGTCGAGGGGTTCATCGCGATGCGCAACAGTGGCCGCCCGCACAGCCCTTCCCTGATTTTCACGCCCGCGGAATGGGGCGCGTTCGTGTCGGGGGCACGGGAAGGGGAGTTCGACCTGACCTGAGACCGCGTTGACCTTGAGGTAAGGCAGTGGCAGGGGCTGCCCGCGAACGACAGGGCCGCCCCTGCGGTGCTAATGGATGCCTCGGGGATTAGCATTAGCCACATGCGGGACCTGATCACCAGCCACATCACCGACGACGCGCGGCTCACCCTCGACCTCGCTCTCACCGTCCGCCACGACGGCGACGGCGGCATCGCCGACGACCTCACCGACACCGCCGGCCTCACCACCTGGGTGCACGCACACCGCGACACCCTGCCGGACACGGACGGCTTCGTCGCCGACGAGGCTGCGCTGACCGCCGTACGGGAACTGCGTGTCGCCGTGCGGACCCTCTTCGCGCGCGCGGTGCGGCCCGGGGAGCCGAGCCCGGCGGACGCGGCACGGCTGCTGCCCTCGACCGAGGCGCTGCGCCGGCTCAACGCGGCTGCCGCCCGCACGCCCACCGTCCCCGTGCTCGACTGGGCCGACGACGCCGAACCCGTCGTAAGACTCCAGGGCCTGCGGGGCGAGGGGGAGGTCGTGACCGTGCTCGCTCGGGCCGCTGTCGCCTTTCTCGCCAGTGCGGACCGGGAACGGCTGCGGGCCTGCCACGCGCCGCGCTGTGTGCGCTACTTCCTCAAGGAACATCCGCGGCAGGAGTGGTGCAGACCCTCCTGCGGGAACCGGGCCCGCGTCGCCCGCCATCACGAGCGGCGCAAGCAGACGAGCCAGTAGGGCCCAGTAGGACATAGTGCGGAGGCGGCGCCCGCGGAACAGGAGCCTCGGGCGGGCACGTACCATGGCTGTATGTCGTTCCTCCGCCGCCGCAGCGCCACTCCCGCCGGCCCCGACTTCGATGTCCTGGCCATGGATCCGGGCGACTGGCCCGGCAATCTCGGCGCGGGCCTGCTGCCCGCCCCCGATGGCAGCTGCCAGGGCGTGTTCCTGCGCTACGACCTGTTCGGCGGCCGAGGCCCCGCGATGGTCATCGGCAACCTGCCCGAGGGCTCCCCGGCCCGCGACGTCGCCGAGGACGAGGTCCCGTTCGAGGTGGCCCAGCTGCTGGTGGCCCTGGAGAACGAGGAGGAGGTCACCGTCGTCGGCACCGAGGACGTCCCGGTGATGCAGGGCGACAACCTCCTCATCGTGCGTCGTCTCAAGCTCTCCGAGAGCCGGATCGCCTGCGTGCAGTTCGACCGCAGCGACAACGTCCTGGTGACCATCGCGGCCTGGGACCGACCGATCACCGACGACCTTTACGCGCTGCTGAAGCCGCTGCCTGCGGAGCTCTTCCAGACGGCCTGAAGCGACATCCGCAGAGGTGAGGGCCGGTTTCCGCCGCGCGGCGGAAACCGGCCCTCACCTCTGTCGTCGGTGGCTCAGGACAGGGTGAGCCGTACGTCCGCCGCCCGGACGAACGCCACCCGGTGGCCGAACTGGATCTCGTAGTACTGATCCTTGCCCACCACGACCCGGTGCGAGGCGGCGTCGAAGGTGACGGCGTAGTAGTACTCGCCGGGCACCTTCTCCCCGGCCACGTACGTCTGGCCCGCGGGCAGCTTGTACGGCAGCGGCGAAACCGCCTGGGCAGGCACACCCGCCGGATAGGCCGAGGCCTCCGGGTACGCCCTCCCGTACACCGGGATCTCCGTCAGACCGTCCTTCGGTGTCACGACCGCGCCGACGGAAGCCACCGCCGTCGGGTTCGCGGCCGGGTTCTGGAACCAGGCCTTCTGGCCCAGATACCAGATCGCCGTCCAGTCGCCCCTGCGCTCCGCGACGGCGTACTGCTGGCCGGTGGAGACCCGCGACCCGATGTCGTTCACGCCGATCGTCGAGACGCCGCCCGGGGGATGCGTCCCGATGTCCTTGACGAGCGCCGACGAGGTGTCCGGCTGCGAGTACAGCCGCACCTCGCTCGACCCGTGCGCCGCACACGCCTGGCCCGATGTGACGCAGCCCGTGTACGTGGGCCGGTTCGACGCGTAGTCCGGCCGGATCGTCACCACTGGGCTGTCGCCCCGCACGTGGGCCGTCCGCTCGAAGGGGCGGCCCAGCAGCGTGAAGTAGTGCTGCCAGTCCCAGTACGGGCCCGGGTCGGTGTGCATTCCTGAGACCGTCGAGGTGGTCGGGCCCGGCACGTTGTCGTGGCCGAGGATGTGCTGCCGGTCCAGCGGGATGCCGTACTTGTCCGCCAGGTACTTCACCAGCCGGGCCGAGGCCCGGTACATCGCCTCCGTGTACCAGGCGTCCGGGTTCGCCAGGAACCCCTCGTGCTCCAGCCCGATCGACTTGGCGTTGACGTACCAGTTGCCCGCGTGCCAGGCCACGTCCTTCGCCTTCACGTGCTGCGCGATGTGCCCGTCCGTGGAGCGCAGCGTGTAGTTCCAGGACACATAGGTCGGGTCCTGGACCATGGTCAGTACGCCGTCCCAGGCACCCTCCGTGTCATGGACGACGATGTACCGGATGCTCTGGCCGGCCGGCCGGTCGCCCAGGTCGTGGTTGCCGTAGTCGCCCTCGCCGAACTCCTCGTACGGCGCCGGAATCCACTCGCAGGACACCGTCGACGGGCACTCGGTGCCCGCCGCGGACACCTTCCGCAGCCCGGTCCGCCGCAACTGGGCGGTGTCGGGGGCCAGTCCGGGACGCGCGGCCAGGGCCACCAGCTGTCCCTCGTCGGTCGTGCGCTCCTCGCCGGTGCGCAGTACGTCGTACACGTCATCGGCGTACGCCGCGGCCGTCGCGGTGTCGTCGGCGCCGGAGAAGCGGGCCACCGCCCCGTACCAGTCCGCCGGGTCGGCGCTCAGCGGCTCGGCCAGGTCCCGTTGGGCGGCGGCCAGCAGCGCGGCGCCGCCGGCCACATTGGCGGCCGGGTCGGTGCGGAGCTGCTCGGCGGGCAGGCCGGTCAGCTCGGCCGCCTTCGTCAACGTCTGCAGACGGGGCGGGAGTTCGGCCTGTGTCGGCACCTCCGTGGTGGGGTGCAGGGCCGGACGGGCACTGTCGCCGCGCGCGTCCTCCGTGCCCTCGCTGTGGTGCGGGGCGTCGGCGAGGGCGGTACGGGCGTCAGTGAGGTGCATCGGGCCGTAGCCGCCGGTGACGCTGGGCGCCCCGGCGTGTGTGTCCCAGCGGGACTGGATGTAGGAGACGGCGAGCAGAAGGCTCTGCGGCACGTGGTACTTGTTCGCCGCAGCGGAGAAGGAGCGCTGCAGCCCGGTGGCCGAGGCGTCGCTGTCGGCCGGGGCCGCGCCGAGCAGGGGCAGAAGCAGTGCCGCCGAGGCGAGCGCGCCGGCGGCTCTGCGCAGGCGTCTGTGTCCGGGATCGGTGGGGCGGGCGGGGTCGGTGGCATGTCCTCGCAATGCGGCCTCCGGGGTCGGGCGGGCGTGGGGGAGCGGCGGACGTGCGGAGCCGTTACGCACATTAGCGGCTCGGCTGCCCGACGGTCCGTCAATCATGCCCAGAGGCCGGAGACTTCCCATGTCAATAGAGGTGCGGGAACTTTCGTGGCGACCTGCGCCCGGACATGGCGTGGGCCCGCGCTGCGCCGCTGTTCAGGCGCATCGCGGGCCCACGCCCCCCGTCAGCGAGTACCGACCGCCGCGCGCACGGCCCGTCGGGCCAGTTGGCAGTCGTCGTGCAGCCGCCTCAGCAGCAGCCGCTGTTCCTCACCGGACGGCGCAGCACCGGGATGGGCCGGTCCCGGTGCCGCCGGGGTCGCCTCGTGCATCGAACGCTGCACGGCCAGTTCGTACGTACGGATCTCGCGCGTCAGTACCAGCATCAGGTTCACCAGGAAGGCGTCCCGTGCCGCCGGTCCCGCCGCCTGCGCGAGCTGGCTGATCTGCCGCCTTGCCACCGGCGCGTCACCGAGGACCGCCCACAGCGTTGCCAGGTCGTACCCCGGCAGATACCAGCCCGCGTGCTCCCAGTCCACCAGCACTGGACCGGCCGGGGAGAGGAGGATGTTGGACAGGAGTGCGTCGCCGTGGCAGAACTGGCCCATGCCCTGGCGGCCCGCCGAGTGCGCGATCCCGTGCACCAGCTTCTGGAGATCGCCCATGTCCCGGTCGGTGAGGAGCCCCAGCTCGTGGTACCGGGAGATACGTGCCGCGTAGTCCAGCGGGGCGTCGAACGTACCCGCCGGTGGACGCCAGGCGTTGAGCCGGCAGATCGCGCCCAGCGCCGCCCTGATGTCCGCACGCGGCGGTGTCTCGGCCGGATGCCTCTGCAGGGCCGCGACCCGGCCCGGCATCCGCTCGATGACCAGCGTGCAGTTGTCCGGGTCCGCCGCGATCAGACGGGGCACCCGCACCGGCGGGCGGTGCCGCACGAACGAGCGGTATGCGGCTATTTCGTGCCGGATGCGCTCGGCCCACGCTGGGGACTGGTCCAGTAAACACTTCGCGACGGCCGTGCTCCGCCCCGTCGTCCCGACCAGGAGCACGGAGCGTCCACTGCGGCGCAGCACCTGAACCGGGGCGAACTCCGGGCAGATCCGGTGCACCGACGCGATGGCCGTGCGCAGCTGCGCGCCCTGGGGACCGGACAGGTCGAGTCTGCCGCTGAGCGGCTGGGTGCCGATCCCCGGCAGCCGTCGCGCCCGGCCGGCACCGGCGCCGAGTACGGGAGCCCCCGGTCGTGCGGGGTCGAGGTAAGGGCCGCTGCCACCCGGGCGGGGGTGCAGGAGCCTTGGAGGGGCGGACACGGAGGACGATGCTGCGTACATGGGAGAAACAGATCCCTTCGTGTGCCGACGGTGGTCGTGCGCTACCCGGCCCGGCCTCCCAGGTGCACCCTGGGGAGTGTTCCTCGGTGACCGGGTCGGGGTGGCGCGTTCCTACCTGACACCCGTCGGCCAGTGGCACACCATCTGGCGAACCCTGGCGAACCCTGGCGAATAGTCGCTCAGCAACTGACAGACGGTTACTGTCAACTCAGCCGAGAACCTGGGGGCTTGACGTGAGCGGACAACCCAACACTCGTCTGACGGACCTGTTCGGCCTGGCCGGCTGGTCCAAGGGCGAGCTCGCGCGGCTGGTCAACCGGCAGGCGGCGGCCATGGGCCACCCCCAGCTGGCGACCGACACCTCGCGGGTGCGGCGGTGGATCGACACGGGAGAGATCCCGCGAGATCCCGTGCCGCGCGTACTGGCTGCACTGTTCACCGAGCGTCTCGGCCGTGTCGTGACCATAGAGGACTTAGGTCTGGTCCGGCACGGGCGTGTGGGGAAACGGCCGGGCGCCGGGAGTGCTGAAGCTCCCGACGGTGTGCCGTGGGCGCCCGAACGGACTGCCGCGGTCCTCACCGAATTCACGGGAATGGACCTCATGCTCAACCGACGCGGCTTGGTGGGTGCGGGCGTCGCGCTCACCGCAGGCTCCGCACTCAGCAGTGCCATGCACGACTGGCTGCACACCGACCCGACTCTCTCCGCCGACGCACCCGACCTCGACGATCCCCTGCACGCCGACCCCGCCGGTTTCGACCGGTACGAGGCCGCCCCCATCGGGTGGCAGGAGATCGAGGAACTGGAACGCGCCGTCGAGGTGTTCCGGGCCTGGGACGCCGCCCGCGGCGGCGGGCTCCAGCGCAAGGCAGTGGTGGGTCAGCTCAACGAGGTGGGCGGCATGCTCGCCTACCGACATCCCGAACCCCTTCAGCGGCGTCTGTGGGGCGTCGCCGCCAACCTCGCCGTCCTCGCCGGCTGGATGTCGCACGACGTCGGCCTGGAACCCACGGCCCAGAAGTACTTCGTCATCGCCGCCCACGCGGCCCGTGAGGGCGGCGACCGGCCGCGCGCCGGGGAGGCGCTCTCCCGGGCGGCTCGCCAGATGGTGCACCTTGGCCGGCCCGACGACGCGCTCGACCTCATGAAGCTCGCCAACTCCGGTTCGGGCGAGGAGACTTTGCCCCGCACCAAGGCCATGCTGTACACCGTCGAGGCCTGGGCGCAGGCGTCGATGGGGCGCGGTCAGGCGATGCGCCGCACTCTCGGGCAGGCCGAGGATCTCTTCGTCTCCGACAAGGGCGATGTTCCGCCGCCCAGTTGGATGCAGATGTTCAAGGCGGAGGACCTGTACGGCATGCAGGCGCTGGCCTATCGCACCCTGGCCGAGCACGAACCTGCCGCGGCCGTACAGGCCCAGTATTACGCGGAGAAGGCCCTGGAACTGAGGGTCGACGGCCGCCAGCGGTCGAAGATCTTCGACTTCCTGTCCATGGCCTCCGCCTGCTTCATCGCGGACGACCCCGAACAGGCCGCCGGATACGCGCGGTTGGCCCTGGTGTCGATGGGCTCGAACTCTTCCCACCGCACCTGGGACCGGCTGCGCGAGATGTACCGGCTCACCGCCGAGTACTCCAGCTATCCGAAGATCGGCGAACTCCGGGAAGAGATCAAACTGTCGCTGCCGAAGCAGGTGAAAGGAAGGGGTACCAACAGCACACGGGCGTAGCCGGCCTACGGGGCCTCGCCTCGCCCCTGCCTGCTACGGGGCCTCGACGGTTACGGGGCCACCCTGGCGATCATCACGCAGGCGTCGTCCTCGCGCTCGGTCTCGCCGAACTCCTCCACCACCGCCCGTACGCACTCCTGCGCGGTCCGCGCCTCGTCGAAGCGCGGGGCCAGTTCGAGCAGGCGGTGCGCGGCGGTGGTGCCTTCCCGGCCGCCGGGCACCAGTCCGTCGGTGTGCAGGAGGAGCACATCGCCGGGTGCGAGGGTCTCTTCGGCCTGCCCGTAGACGGCGCCCGAGGTGGCGCCGAGCAGGACGCCGTCCGGTGGGTTCAGCGTGCGCCCCGTCCCGTCGCGGAACAGCAGCGGGGCGGGGTGGCCCGCCTGGGCCCAGGTGAGGGTTCGGGACTCGGGCCGGTAGCGGCAGCAGACCGCGCTGCCCAGGGCCGGCTGGACGGACGCGTCGAGTAACTGGTTGAGCCAGGTCATGAGTTGCCCCGGCTGGGTGCCGGCGACGGCCATGCCGCGCAGCGCCCCCAGCAGCATCGCCATGCCCGAGGTCACGGTCACCCCGTGGCCGGTGAGGTCTCCGACGCTCAACAAGGTGTCGCCGTCGGACAGTTCGAGCGCGTCGTACCAGTCGCCGCCGATCAGCGCGCTCGTCGAGGAGGGGAGGTAGTGGGCGGCCAGGTCCAGAGCCTGCGGTCCCTGGTGCGGGAGTCGCAGGGAGCCACGCCATGGCGGCAGCACGGCCTCCTGCAGCTCGACCGCGAGCCGACGCTCGGACTGGGCGTGGTGCCGGTGACGCTGCAACGAGTCATGGGTCTCGCCCACCGTCCGCTGGCTGCGGCGCAGTTCGCTGACGTCCCGCAGCACGGCCCACATCGAGGCGGTGCTGCCGTCGGCGTCGAGCACGGGCTCGCCCATCATGTGCACGGTCCGGACACCGCCGTCGGGCCGCACGATGCGGAACTCACCGTCGATGGGCTTGGCGTCGATGAGGCAGTCCGTGACCATCGCGGTGAGCCTCGGCCGGTCCTCGTCGAGCACCAGGGAGGGCAGTTCGTCGAGGGTGAGCGGGTCCGCGGCGGGGTCCCGGCCGAGGATCTGGTACAGCTCGCCGGACCAGCTTGCCTCGTCGTTGAGGAGATTCCACTCCGCGCTGCCGACCCGGCTGAGGAGCGAGTCGCGCCGGGGAGCCGTCGGCACGGCTCGGACGGCGGGGACCGCCTCGGCGGCGAGGGGCGCCTCGGGAAGACGCTGCGGCCCGTCCCGCAGCTGGGCCAGGTGTTCGTCGAGGTCGCTGAGCTGATGCAGCGCCAGGTCGTACAGAGCGCGCTGCCAGCGGCCCTGCGGGTCCGATCCGTCGGCGGGTGTGTCCCGTCGTACGGCGTCCACGTCACCTTTGAGCTGTCGGGTCTGCGTGATGAGCGCCTCGACCGAGCCGCGCGAGGGCGGCTGGGCGGCTGGACGGTCCGCGGAGAGATGGGGCGGCATGACGCACTCCGATGAAGGGACGGTACGACCAAGGCTGACGGAAGGACCGGTTACGACTGTTGCACAGCCTGCGACGGCCTGTAAGGGATTTGGCAACACACGGGACGGTGGTGCTTCTGGCATATGCCACAGTCTTCTTGGACGATTTTCCTGATGCGAAAACGGTACGCGTCTGGTGTGCCAAGTCGTAGGCGGGGTACGCGACTTGGTGGATCGATGGAGATGAGTGGCCACTCATTCAAGCGCGTGTTCGACGGTCTTTTGTGCGATGCGTGGCGATGTGTTGCCGGGGCGCATCGTCAGGTTGCCCCCGAATCGCCCAGCGGTCCTTGATCCCTGCGGAAAACCACGCGACTTGGTGATGCAGCTCACATTAATAGCTGCGGAATCCGCGTAATCGGAGAGGCCATTTCGGGGTCGTAACACCACGTCGGCACAACGCGTCGGCATCACCATCGTCGGCCCGAACCGGAGCGGAGACTGCCATGGATGTCACCCTCGAACAGCCCGCGCGTGCACGCCTGATCACCTCGGAGGAGCAGGAGCTCCCCGTCCACGCCACGCTCCGCTACGTCTCGACGGATCCGCTGGCCGTGCACATCGATTTCCCGGCCGAGGTCGCCCTGGACGGCGAGGAGGTGAGCTGGACCTTCGCCCGGAGCCTGCTGGAGGAAGGAGTACGGCGGCCCGCCGGGGGCGGCGACGTCCACATCTGGCCGTGCAGCGCCGCACACACGGTCCTGGAACTCCACTCGCCGCACGGCCTGGCCCTGCTCCAGTTCGGCACACCGGCCCTGCGACGCTTCCTGCTCCGTACGTTCGCCGTCGTGGCGGCCGGGAGAGAGGACCTCGGCGACGCCGTCGACCGAGGCTTGTCGGACCTCCTCGGCGCGCCTTCGGCGGGCAGCGAGGGAAGGGAGCAGTGAGCGCGGACAGGTCGCTGGCCGGAGACCGGGGACGTGGGGGTCGGTGGCGCGGCGGTCAGCAGCGCAGCACGCCGACGAGCAGCGTGGCAGGGCCGAGGGCGTGCGCCATATGTGCACCACAGGGCTGATTCGGACGTCAGGCATTCGGAGTGGTCGGAGCGAGCGGGAGCGGGGGAGTGCGACCGGTTCCGCCCGGCATCGCAGGCGGCCTCAGCCCGCGTCGTCCGCGGCGCAGGAACTGCCGTCGGGCGGGAGGGAGCCGTACAGCAGGAACGCGTCGACCGTCCGGTGCACGCACTTCGAGGACGCGTACCCGGTGTGGCCCTCGCCCTTGTTGTCGAGGACGACGGCCGACGAGCCCAGCCGCTCGGCCGTCTCCGTGGTCCAGCGGTACGGCGTGGCCGGGTCGCCGCGCGTGCCCACCAGAAGCATCTTCGGCGTGTCGACGTCCCGTACCCGCGTACGGATGAAGTCCGTGCCCCTCGGGCGGCCGTAACACGTCAGGACCTCGGTGAGGCGGTAGTGGCCGAACACCGGGGAGGCCTTCTCGTACGCGGCCCGCAGGGCGGCGAAATCCTTGGTGATCCGGGCCGCGGTGGGCCGGTCGGGGTCGTCCGCGCAGTTGACCGCCATCAGCGCGGCGGGGAGGTTGTCGATGGGCACCTCCACCTCGTCGACGAGGTGGCCGTCGGAGTCCGGGGACGGGCTGCTCCGCGGTACGAGGCTCCGCCTCGGCAGGGCGGGGACGGCGGTGCCCGAGCCGCCGAACGCCATGACTCCTCGCGCGTCCCCGTCCTCGACCAGCGCGGCGAGAGCCCGCTCCAGGGGCGACCACATCCGCTTGCTGTAGAGCCCCTGGCCGATGGCGCCCACCAGGTCCTGGCCGGAGAAGCGGTCGCCGTAGCCGGTCGGCACCGGGTCCTGGTCGAGTGAGGCGACCAGGTCGACGACCCGTCGGCGGGCGATGCGGGCGTCCTGCCCGAACGGGCAGGCGATGTCCGCAACGCACCAGCTGAGGAAGCCATCCAGGGCGGTCTGCTGCCCGGCAGCGCCCGCGAGACCCTGCTCGGCGAGCGATTCGGTGAGGGTGTCGACGCCGTCGAGGACGAACCGGCCCACCTTCTTGGGGAACTGGGCGGCGTAGACCGCGCCGAGACGGGTCCCGTAGGAGAATCCGAGGTAGTTGAGCTTCTTGTCGCCGAGGGCCTGACGCATCACGTCGAGGTCGCGGGAGACGTCGACGGTGCCGATGTGGCGCAGAACGGGCCCGGAGTGCCGTACACAGGCCTGGGCGGCCCTGCGCAGTTGCCGGAGGACGGCACGCGGATCGGCCCCGGTCTCGCCGCCGGTCACCTCGGCGTCCGTGTCCGTGCCTTCGCCACAGCTGACGGGAGAGGATCTGCCCACGCCGCGCGGGTCGAAGGTGACGACGTCGTAGCCGTTCGTCAGACCCATGAAGTCCTTGCCTTCGTAGGCGAGTTGACTGACGCCCGCGCCGCCGGGCCCGCCGAAGTTCAGCAGCACGGAACCCCGGGACCCACCCGTCGCCCGGTAGCGGGCCATCGCCAGGTCGAGTGTGTCGCCGCCGGGTTCGGCGTAGTCGAGCGGGACGGTGACCTTGCCGCACTGGAGGTCGTCCGTAGGCACGTCGTCCATCGCCGTCTCGTCGGCGCAGGCCGACCACTTGATCTTCTGGTGGTAGAAGCGGGACAGGCCGGGGTCGTCGTCCGCCGTGGCCACCGTCGGCGCACCCGTCCCCAGCAGGGCGAGGGTCGCGGCCGAGGCGAGCGCCCGGCGTCGGTGCGCGGACCGCATGAGTGCCTCCAGGGGCGGGCCCGGCTGCGGACCGGGACGGCGCCCTCGAACACGATATGCGGGCTCACAGAGCCTCGCCTCTTGGCGTGTGGGCCCCGCGTGCGGGCCGCGGTGCCGGGTGGTCGCGGCCCCTTCCGGATCCATGGTCGGATGGGGCCGAGATCCCCCCACTGAACGGAACGGAGTACATCCATGACCTCTTCCGCCGGCCCCCTCCTCCCGGCTCACGAAGACCTTGTCGTCACCCGGGCCAGGCCCGATGACTGGCCGGTGGTCACCGGATGGGCGGCCGACGAGGGCTGGAACCCTGGGCTGTCGGACACCGCCGGCTTCTTCGCCCAGGACCCCCAGGGCTTCTTCATCGGCAGGGTCGGCGGGGAGCCGGTCTCGGCGGTCTCGGTCGTCAACTACGGTGACGCTTACGCCTTTCTGGGTTTCTATCTCGTCCGTCCCGATCTGCGCGGGCGCGGCTACGGGATCTTCACCTGGAAGACCGCGCTGGCCCACGCCGGAGGTCGTACCGTCGGCCTCGACGGAGTCGTCGCCCAGCAGGACAACTACCGCCGCTCAGGCTTCGAGCCCGCCCACCGAACCGTCCGGTTCACCGGAACCGCTCCCGCCGCCGACACCCCAGCCCGGGTGCGTCCCGTACGGCGGGAGGACCTGGCGGCGATCACGGCGTACGACGCGCTCTGCAACCCGGCCGACCGGCCCCGCTTCCTGGAGTACTGGCTGACGGCTCCCGGTCATCGGGCCCTGGTGCGGGAAAGTGCCGGTGGGCACGGACCCGCCGGCCGTGCCGTCACCGGTTACGGGGTCGTCCGCCCCGGCCGGGACGCGTCGCGGATCGGCCCGCTGTTCGCCGACACCGCCGACGACGCTCGCGCACTGTTCGCCGCGCTGACGGCCGACGTGGCCGGGACGGAGGTCGCGATCGACATCCCCGAGCCGAACGCGGCTGCCGTCGCGATGGTGGAGGAGGTGGGCTTCACGCCGTCCTTCGAGACGGCACGCATGTACACGGGCCCCGTGCGGGAGTTCGCGCAGGAGCGGATCTTCGGGGTGACCACGCTCGAACTCGGGTAGTGGCGAACTCCGGTGGGGCTCAGCCCTGTCGGGGTGCGGCGGTGTGGAACCGGCGGTGCAGGTCGCGTACTTGGGCGGACAGTTCCGGCACCGGTCCCTCTACGGTCACGCCGGGCGCGATCTCGTTGACCGGCAGTGTCCGGACCGGGGGTGCGGGGACACCCAACTCGCCCAGCCAGATGGCCAGTTGCTCGGACGAGGCCACATACACGATCCGTCCGAGGCCCACCCAGGCGTGCGCGGCGGCGCACATCGGGCAGTGCTCGCCGGAGGTGTAGACGGTGGCTGCCGCGCGCTGCTCCGGTGTCAGATGGGCGGCGGACCAGCGGGCCAGCTCGAACTCCGGGTGGCGTGTGCGGTCACCGGAGGCCACCCGGTTGTGGTCCTCCGCCAGCACCGCGCCCTCCCCGCCCACCAGCACGGATCCGAACGGCTCGTCCCCGGCCGCGAGCGCCTCGGCGGCCAGTTCCACGCAGCGGCGCAGGTGGGGCAGTTCGTCGTCCTTCACCATGGCTGACCGGGCCTCCTCGTGGTGCGGTGTCAGGGTGCAGGGTACTTCCGTACGGCCGGGGAGGCAGGACAGGAGCCGGACGACACCGTGGCGACGTCGAATCGGGCTTCGCATCCGCGAATGATCGAAAGGTGACGCATTGCGGGCGCCAATACCGTTGCGCTTGCCGCATGGGGATGCTGGAGTAACGGCATGGATCATGTAGGAGTGCTCGCCCTTTACGACCGGGACATGCGCGAAGGAGCCCAGCCTGACGGGCCAGGCGCCCGGATCGAACGGGTGGGAGGGGTGGTGCGCCAGGTCGCCGACGCCCAGGGGTGGAACGGCGTCGTCTGGTCCGACCTCGACGCCGTGCGCGCCGACGAGGCGATCGCCGAGCAGATCCGCTACTACGGCGACCTCAGGCAGACATTCGAATGGAAGCTCTACGGCCACGACCTCCCCATCGACCTGGGGCAACGGCTGCGGACGGCGGGATTCACGCCCGAACCGGAGGAGACGCTGATGATCGGTGAGGTCTCCGGTCTGACCTTCGACACCGATCCGCCCGAGGGCATCCGCCTCGTTCCCGTGACCGACCAGGCCGGCGTCGACCTCGTGGCGGACGTGCACGAGAAGGCCTTCGGTACCGACAGCTCCCGGCTGCGGCGCCAGCTGCTCGCCCGGCTCACCGACGACCCGGACTCGGTCACCGCCGTCGTGGCGCTGGCCGGCGAGGAGCCGGTGAGCGCGGCTCGCATGGAACTCGTACCCGGTACCCGGTTCGCCGGGCTGTGGGGCGGCGGCACCGTCGAGGGCTGGCGGGGCCGGGGCATCTACCGGTCCCTGGTCGCCCACCGTGCCCGCGACGCCGTGAAGCGCGGCTACCGCTACCTCCAGGTCGACGCCTCCCACCAGAGCAGGCCCGTCCTGGAACGCCTCGGCTTCGAACCGCTCACCACCACGACTCCGTACGTGTACGAGTACGAGTCCTGACCCGTGGCGGCCGGGTCGCCGGGCGGCGCCGGTCTCACAGCCCGAGCTGGTACTCCACCGCCCTGTGCGTGGGCGCGTATCCCAGCTCGTCGTTGATGCCGAGCATCGGCGCGTTGCCGGTCGCGGTGTCGGTGAGCAGCCCGGTGAGCCCGGGGTGGCGCCGACGGGCCCGGCGGATCGACTCGGCCTTCATCCAGCGGCCGAGGCCGTGTCCGCGGTGCTCGGGCAGTACCGCCGTACCGTAGTGCTGCCCGTCTCCCTGTCCGTCGCCCGGCACCACCAGCTCGGAGAAGCCGACGACCGATCCGTCCGTCGTATCCAGCGCGGCCACGGTGTGCAGCAGGTCCCCGCGCCCGGCGACGGCCTCGGCCGCCGCCAGGACTCGGTCGACGTCCCAGACGACCGTGCCGTAGTCGGTGTCCTCCATCGGCATGTCGTCCATGGCGCGGTGCGAGTCGGCGTAGCTCTGTGCCAGCTCGGGCGGCACGGCGCCCTCCCAGGTCGTCAACAGATAGCCGGGGTGCGGGAGTTCGGCGAGGCGGGAGATCTCCGTGAGGTCGGCGTCGGCGAGCACCAGACGGGCGTACGTCAGTGTCAGCACCCGGCGAAAACCCCGGTCCGCCAGGAATCGGTCGCCGGGGGAGCCCTCCTCGGCCTGTGCCACGACCGACCGTCGTCCGTCACTCCGGGCCGCGATGACGGCGGCCTCCAGGAGCCGGGTGCCGACCCCTTGCCGGCGTTCGGAGCGGTGGACCGCGATCTCCAGCTCGGCGAGATGTTCCTGGCCCTCCCTGGTGAACAGACGCAGGAAGGCGGAGCCGAGGGGTACACCGCCCGGATCCGCCGCCAGCCAGGCGAGCCGTCGGCTCGAAGCGCCGGGTTCGGGATCGGTGAGTGCGGTGATGCGCGGGGGCAAGAGGTCTCCGTGACGGTGAGTGGGGCCGTACGGGCAGTACGACGGCCGCACCGCGCCGGTCGTCGGCACGGTGCGGTGGGCCCGCCGAAGCTAGCCCCGGTCGTTCGCTGCCCGCAACGGAGTTTCGACGTCTCGGACGACTGCCCGGCGCCGGTCCGGTGAGCGCCGGTCGCTCCCGATGCCTATCGTTCTCACCGCCGCCTGCTGTGTGCGCGGCGCGGCGCCTTCGCCCGGTCCAGCGCGGCCACGCCGAGGCCGGCGAGCCCGATCTGGATGAGCCACTCGACCCAGTCGATTCCGTCCGTGTCCGACACGTCGAACCCGGCGGCGATCGCCGATCCGAGGAGCGCGGCCGCGATGCCGACGACGATCGTCCAGAGGATTCCGATGCGCTGGCGCCCCGGGATGACGAGCCGACCCAGGATGCCGATGACAGTGCCGATGATGATGGCACCGATGATGCTCGAGATCGTCATTTCCGCCCCACTTCGCCGGTATTGGCTACCTCCTGTCTCCTGCCCGCTGTGGCCCGGGACAGTCCGCTGAGAGGCGAGCGGGCCCGGTCCCTGGCAGGGACCGGGCCGCTTCCGTCTGTGCCCACCTACGCCCTGGGAGCACTTCTCGCTGTCGCGCCCGCACTCAACAGCCCCAGGAACAGGGCCAGGGCGCCGATGATGACGTTGTTCAGCACGACACCCGCGTCCGGACTGTCGCCGACGATCCACGGCGAGACGATCATCCAGATGCCCATCGCGCACAGGGCCCCGCTGAGGCCGTACATGCGTTCCGGAGTGTTGGTGAACCCGAGGGCCAGCAGACCGATCGCGATGCCCATGATCAGGTTGTGGGTCACGAGCGGGGGCTGGCTTGTCGTGTAGTGGAGGATCCACGGGGATGCCGCGCAGTACAGACCGACGAGGAACACCGGTCCGTCCACGAGCGCCACATCGCGACCGCCGAGCATACGGGCGTACCGTGCCCGCATTTCGGATACATCAGGGTGACTGTGGATGTCGCCTCTGGTGTGCGAGACATTGGCCATGACTCGTCTCCTTCGACTGTGCAGGCCCGACCGCTTCTGTTGCGGTATGCGGTGAACGCCGCTTACTCACATTGTGCTCTTATTCATCCCTTATGTGCAGTGCGGTGATTCTGTGTCATCCACCCTGCACGGTGAGTGTTCCGCCCAGCTCCCCGGCTCTTCGCACGAACACCTCGTGCAGATCGCGCGCGGCCAGGGGTACGGACTCCGCGCGGCGGCGCTGGAGGGTCAGCAGCACCTGGGTGGTGTCGTCCTCCGCGATCGGCCGGTAGGTGAGGATGCCGTGCCGTTCCAGTGGGTCGCCGATCACGCTGAAGTCGGGCAGCACCGTCGCCCCGAGCCCTTCCGCGACCATCAGCTTGCCCATCTCGGCGCCGTCCGTGGAGTACGCGAAGGCCGCGCCGTGGCCCTCCAGCAGCCGGTGCAGATAGCGGTGCATGACGTAACCGGAGCGCATCGCGATCAGCGGCCCGGCGAGCAGATCGGCCACCGACACCGCCGCCCGGGCCGCGAGGGGACTGTCCGGACGTACGCACACCACGGGCCGTCCGCGCAGCAGTTCGGTGCTCTCAAAGCCGGCGGGGACGTCGTCGCCCTCCAGCTGGTTCACCAGTCCGAGGTCGAAACCGCCCTCGGTGAGCCCCCGGTGGATCTCCGCCTGCTGTACGTCCACCACCTCCACCTGTGTCAGCTCGTGCGTCGCGCGGAACTCCCGTACGGCGGGGATGAGCAGCGGCACGGTCGCCGCGTTCACCGTGCCGACGCGCACCATACGGCTGATGCGGTGCTGTTCGCCCGCGGCGCCTCGCAGCCGGTCCACCGCGTCGAGGACGTCGATGATGTGCGGCAGCAGTTCCTGGCCCTCCGCGCTCATCGTCGCCCCGGACCGTTTCCGCTCCAGCAGGTCGACCCCGAGTTCCCGCTCCAGATTGCGCACGGTCTCGCTCAACGCGGGCTGCGACAGGCGGAGTTCCTCCGCCGCCCGGCGCAGTGAACCGAGCCGGGTGACCGCCGCGATGTATTCCAGCTGTTCAATACGCACCGCAGCAGAATGCGGGCGTCCGAGGGAGCGGTTCAAGGGTTTCCCTGTCACGCCTTCGTGAAATCAGGTGGTCCGCGATACGAGACCGGTCGGGTTTTCCTTGACTGCCGTCTTCGGTGACTGTCACGATCGACGACATGAAGATGCGACTGGACCTCACGCGGCGACGCCACGTCGACCTCGCGCGCGTCTCCAGCGCCTCCTGTTGCTCCGCGGCCTGATCCTCGTCCCGATCCGCCGCGCCCGTTCCGTTTCCGCAACCGCCTGGAAATTGCCGGACTTCGCTCCGGACGGGAATTGGCGTGCCCGAAAACGCATTCCGCAACAGGAGTTCCGCATGTCCGCAGAGCCCGTGAAATTCGCCTACTGGGTCCCCAACGTCAGTGGCGGACTCGTCACCAGCCGGATCGAGCAGCGCACCGACTGGGGATACGAATACAACCGCGAACTCGCCGTTCTCGCCGAGAACAACGGCTTCGAGTACGCGCTCAGCCAGGTCCGCTACATGGCCAGCTACGGCGCCGAGTTCCAGCACGAGTCGACCAGCTTCAGCCTCGCCCTGCTCCTCGCCACCCAGCGTCTGAAGGTCATCGCCGCCGTCCACCCCGGCCTCTGGCACCCCGGTGTCCTCGCCAAACTCGGCGCCACCGCCGACCACCTGTCGAACGGCCGCTTCGCCGTGAACGTCGTCAGCGGCTGGTTCAAGGGCGAGTTCACCGCGCTCGGCGAGCCCTGGCTGGAGCACGACGAGCGCTACCGCCGCTCCGAGGAGTTCATCCAGGCCCTCCGTCAGATCTGGACCGAGGACCACACCGAACTCGCCGGTGACTTTTACCGGTTGCGCGACTTCTCCCTCAAGCCCAAGCCCCTCAACACCCCCGAACGCCCGCACCCCGAGATCTTCCAGGGCGGCAACTCGACCGCCGCCCGCGCCATGGCGGGCCGGGTCTCCGACTGGTACTTCTCCAACGGCAAGGACTTCGACGGAGTCGTCGAGCAGATCGCCGACGTACGGGCATCGGCGGCCCAGGTCGGCCGCCGCGCACCGAAGTTCGGCCTCAACGGCTTCCTGATCGCCCGTGACACCGAGGCCGAGGCCCGCGAGACGCTCCGCGAGATCGTCGCCAACGCCGACCGGGAGGCCGTCGAGGGGTTCGGCGCCGCCGTCAAGCAGGCCGGACAGTCCGCCGCCGACGGCAAGGGCATGTGGCAGGACTCCACCTTCGAGGACCTCGTCCAGTACAACGACGGCTTCCGTACGGGGCTCATCGGCACCCCGGAACAGATCGCCGAGCGGATCGTCGCCTACAAGAGGCTCGGCGTCGACCTGCTCCTCCTCGGCTTCCTCCACTACCACGAGGACGTCGAGTACTTCGGCCGTAGGGTCCTGCCCCTGGTCCGTGAACTCGAGGCCCAACTCCCGCAGAACGAGCCCGAGTCCGTAGCGGTCCACGCCTGACGCCCGTCCCGCTCGCCCGGGACGCCTGCCACCCCACAGGCTCCCCGGAACCCCGGCAAGCCTCCCGAAAGAGGACCCCATGGCCACCATCCTGTCCGTCTCCGGCAGCCCCTCCGTCTCCTCCCGCACCGGAAAGCTCCTGCGCCACCTGGACACCCGCCTGGCCGCCCAGGGACACGAGGTGATCCCGCTCGACGTACGCACGATCCCCGCCGAGGCCCTGCTCGGGGCCGACTTCCGGCACCCGGCGATCGTCGAGGCCACCGAGCTGTTCGCACGCGCCGACGGTGTCGTCGTCGGCACCCCGGTCTACAAGGCGTCCTACTCCGGTGTCCTCAAGGCGCTCCTCGACCTGCTCCCGCAGTACGCCCTCACCGGCAAGACCGTGCTGCCGCTGGCCACCGGAGGCAGCACCGCCCACGTCCTGGCCATCGACTACGCGCTGCGGCCGGTCCTCAACTCCATGGGCGCCGCCCACATCGTCCAGGGATGGTTCACCCTCGACAAGGACATCACCGCACACGAGGACGGCTCCATCGCGGTCGCCCCGGCCACCGCCGAGGCCCTCACCCAGGTCCTGGACCAGTTCTCGGCAGCGCTCGGCCGCTCCCCGCTCCTCGCCGCGGCGGTCTGACTCCCATGACCGCGAAAGTCGTCGCCGACGACGTGGAGGCCCTGACCGTGGCGGCGGCCCTGGCGGACGAGTTCCGCACCGGGGCCGCCGCGCGGGACGCCGAACGTCGTCTCCCACGAGCGGAGTTGGACCGCCTCTCGGCCTCGGGACTGCTCGCGGTCACCGTGCCCGCCGAGTACGGGGGAGCGGACGTGCGCCAGGAGACCCTGGCCGAGATCTTCCGGCTGCTCGCCTCGGCCGACGCCAGCCTCGCCCAGATCCCGCAGAACCACTTCGTGTACGTCAATGTGATCCGCCGTCAGGGAACTGCGGAACAAAGGGAGTTCTTCTTCGGGGAGATCCTCGCGGGGCGTCGGTTCGGCAACGCCCAGTCGGAGGCGGGCACCAAACACGTCCAGGACATCCGGACCCGCCTGGACCGGCGGCCCGACGGCTCGTTCACGCTGACCGGCGTGAAGCACTACTCCACCGGCGCTCTGTTCGCCCACTGGGTCCCGGTCCTCGCCCGCGCCGAGGACGACAACCTGCACGTGGCGTACGTCCCGCACGACGCGCCCGGCCTCACGGTCGTGGACGACTGGGACGGCATGGGCCAGCGCACGACGGCCAGTGGCACCGTCCGGCTCGACGCGGTCCCCGTCCCGGCCGACCGGGTCCTCCCGCACCACCTCACCTTCCAGGGGCCGCAACTCCACGGCGCCGTAGCGCAGTTGCTGCACACCGCCATCGACGTGGGTATCGCCGGGGGCGCGCTCGCCGAGGCCGCGGAGTTCGTCCGGAGCAAGAGCCGGCCCTGGTTCGAGAGCGGCGCCGAGACCGCCGCCGACGACCCGCTGCTGATCCAGCGGTTCGGTGAACTCGCCGTCCAGCTACGGGCGTCCGAGGCGCTGCTGCGCGAGGCGGCCCGTGCCGTGGACGCGGCCGGCGCCGACCTCACCGACGACTCGGCGGCCGAGGCGTCCATCGCGGTGGCCGTCGCGAAGGCGCACGCGACGACCACCGCCGTGGAGATCACCGGGGCCCTCTTCGAGGTCGCCGGAACCCGCTCGGCCCTCAACTCCCTGAACCTGCACCGGCATTGGCGGGACGCCCGCACCCACACCCTGCACGACCCGGCCCGCTGGAAGATCCAGCACATCGGCCGCTACGTGCTGAACGGCACAAGACCGCCCCGGCACGGACTGCTGTAACGCGACCTGCGCCACGTACGCGACGTTCCCGATCGGAGATCTTCGGTGTCCCTCACCTTCCACTGGTTCCTCCCCACAAACGGCGACAGCCGCCATGTCGTCGGCGGCGGCCACGGCACCCCGGCCACCGCCTTCGGACAGAACCGGCCGCCGACGGTCGCCTATCTGAGTCAGATCGCCCGCGCCGCCGAGGACCTGGGCTTCGTCGGCGCGCTCACCCCCACCGGTGCCTGGTGCGAGGACGCCTGGCTGACCACCGCGATGGTCAGCCAGCACACCGAGCGACTGAAGTTCCTGGTCGCCTTCCGCCCCGGCTTCGTCTCCCCGACCCTCGCCGCGCAGATGGCGTCCACCTTCCAGCGCCAGACCGGCGGACGGCTCCTCCTCAACGTGGTCACGGGCGGCGAGAGCCATGAGCAGAAGGCCTACGGCGACTTTCTCGACAAGGACGCCCGTTATCGTCGTACCGGCGAATTCCTCGAAGTCGTAAGGGAGTTGTGGGAGGGCAAGACGGTCGACCTGACCGGCGAACACCTCCGCGTCGAGGACGCGAAGCTGGCCCGGGTGCCCGATCCGGTCCCCGAGGTCTACTTCGGGGGCTCCTCACCCATCGCCGGTGAGGTCGCCGCCCGGTACGTCGACGTGTACCTCACCTGGGGCGAACCGCCCGCACAGGTCGCCGAGAAGATCGCCTGGGTCAGAGGGCTGGCCGCCAGGCAGGGGCGCACCCTGCGGTTCGGCATCCGGCTGCACGTCATCACCCGCGACACCGCCGAGGCGGCGTGGGCGGAGGCGGACCGGATCCTCGCGGGCTTCGACCCGGGGACCGTACGGGACATCCAGGCCGGCCTCGCCCGCAGCGAGTCGGAGGGGCAGCAGCGGATGCTCGCCCTGCACGGCGGCGGCAACCGGGACGGGCTGGAGATCCACCCCAACCTCTGGGCCGGTATCGGCCTGGTGCGCGGCGGCGCCGGCACCGCGCTCGTCGGCAGCCACGACGAGGTCGCCGACCGTATCGCCGAGTACCACGCCCTGGGCATCGACGAGTTCGTCCTCTCCGGCTATCCGCATCTGGAGGAGGCGTACTGGTTCGGCGAGGGGGTGCTGCCGAGGCTGGCCGCGCGGGGGCTGTGGCGGCATCCGTTCGCGTCGGCCGCCGCCCCGGCGGCACAGGTGCCGTTCGCGAGCTAGGCGCTCCGCGAGATCGGCAGTTCGCATGCTGCGGGCCCGCGGGGGCTGGTCGCGCAGTTCCCCGCGCCCCTGAAAGCGCGCTCCGCGAGCCTTTCAGGGGCTAGTCGGCCAGTGAGGCGAGGTGTGCGCCGCGTATGTCCGTCGTCTGGGCCTGTACCAGTAGGAACAGGCCTTCGCGGGCCAGACGTTGGGCCGGGCTGTTCAGGTCCAGCGACCGGCCGCCCCCGGCGACGATCGCCGCGGTCGTCGCCGTGCGCATCAGGTCGTACGCCCGGGTCTTGAGCGCCAGCCGGTCCGCGATGTGCTCCTGGGGCCGGCGGTGGTCCGCGAGTGCGTACGCGTTGCGGCGTACGGCGTCGAGGCGGGTGCGCAGTGAGCGCGCGGTCGCCGTGGCGTCCGGGTGGGCGGCGAGGAGATCGAGGGCCGCGTACGCCACTCCGAACACCGCCGGGTTCGTGTTCGCGGCCCGGGGCAGGTCGACGAGGGCGAACTTCTCGCGCGGGGTGCGCAGGACGACCGCCTCCTCCGGCAGCCGCAGGCCCTTGAGCTCCAGGGAGACGGTCCGGGCGGCCGTGAGTGCCGCCAGGCGCATGGGCGGCGAGGCGCGCAGCCCCGACTGTTCGCGCGCGTCGGCGAAGGCGAACACCACCTCGTCCGTGTCGGACAGCCCCGCGAGCAGCATGACGTCGTTCAGCCCCCAGCCCGTGTACCAGGGCACCGTCCCGTCGAAGCGCCAGCCGCCCCGCTCGTACCCGACCCGCACGGGGACGTGAGGGAAGGAGCGCAGGTGCGCGTACGCGATCCCAGACAGCAGCGCGCCCGTCGACAGCGGACCCAGCAGGCGTTCCCGTACCGGGAGCTGGGACTCCGTCAGCAGTTTCACCGGGGTGTGGTGCTGTGTCTGCACGAACCAGGTCGAGCAGCAGGCCCCGGCCAGGACCTCGGCGACCTCCCGGGCCACCGAGGCCGGCGCGTTCGCGCCCCCGTACTCCTTCGGTGCGCTCACCCCGAGGAGCCCCGACCGCTTGATGGCCTTGATGCTGCTCGCGGGCACGCCTTCCTGGTCGACCCGGGCCGCCTGCGGGGCCAGGACGTCGGCGGCGAGCCGACGGGCGACGGTGACGAGCGGGTGCGCGATGGCGGTCATGGACAAGATTCTCCCGGTGTCGCGGTGCGTTGTGCCTCCCCAGAGGTGTTCCCTTCGTGTAGGAGATGGGGCAGAGCCGTGATGCCCAGGAGGACGTGATGAAGTACTACCTGCTCAGCGCCATGAAGCCGGTCGGTGAACCGTCCGCACCGGAGGCCATGGTGGAGATCAACCACAGACTGAGTGCCTTTCACGACGAGTTGCGTGAGGCCGGAGCGTGGGTCTTCGCGGGCGGACTGCACCGCCCGGACGCCGCGACCGTGCTGTGGCCCATGGGAGGCGAGATCGAGGAGACCGTAGGGCCCTACGCGGAGAACAAGGAGTTTCTCGGCGGGATCTGCCTCCTGATGGCACCCGATCTCGACGTCGCTCTGGAGTGGGGCCGCAAGGCCGCCCTGGCGACCACCATGCCGGTCGAGGTCCGGCCCTTCCTCGGTCAGGTCGACGACTGACGCACGGCCTGATCACCGCCCGGATCTGAAACGTACAGCGACAATCAGTTACTCAAAGTCATCTTCGTGTATGTGGAATATATTCTGCCGCGTGAAAGGTTGGCATGTGAGTCGAGAGCATCGAGCCGGCCTTCCGTGCCGGAGACCACCGCATCAGAACACCGTGAGCGAGGCATCGTGAACCACCCCACGTCCCCCGAGCAGCCGGCCGACATCGTGGCGCGCCTGCGTGCCACCTTCCGCACGGGCCGCACCAAGCCCGTCGAGTGGCGCAAGGCCCAACTCGGCCGGCTGCGCGCACTGCTCACGGAGCACGGCAAGGACGTGGCAGCCGCACTCCACGCGGACCTCGGCAAGAGCTCGACCGAGGCTTACCGCACGGAGATCGACTTCACGATCCGGGAGATCGACCACACCCTCGACCACCTCGACGGCTGGCTGCGCCCCGAGGCCGCGCCGGTCCCCGAGCGCCTCGGCGCCGACGCCACGGCCTGGACGCAGTACGACCCGCTGGGCGTCGCCCTGGTCATCGCGCCCTGGAACTATCCGGTCCAGCTCCTGCTGACCCCGGTCGTCGGCGCGATCGCCGCCGGCAACGCGGTGGTGATCAAGCCGAGCGAGCTGGCCCCCGCCACCTCCGACGTCGTGGCCCGGCTGCTGCCCCAGTACCTGGACACGGACGCGGTCGCCGTCGTCGAGGGAGGCATCCCGGAGACCACGGCCCTGCTGGCCGAGCGCTTCGACCACATCTTCTACACCGGCAACGGCACCGTCGGCCGGATCGTGATGCGCGCCGCCGCCGAGCACCTCACCCCGGTCGCCCTCGAACTCGGCGGCAAGTCCCCGGCGTTCGTCGACACCGGCATCGATGTGGACGTCGTCGCCGACCGACTGGTCCGGGGCAAGTTCCTCAACGCCGGGCAGACCTGTGTCGCCCCCGACTACGTCCTGACCGACCCGGACACCGCCGCCGCGCTGGAGCCCGCCCTCGCCAAGGCCGTCGAGAACCTGTTCGGCGCGGACCCGGCCACCTCCACCGAGTACGGCCGGATCGTCAACGAACGCCACTTCGACCGCCTCGGCGGCCTGCTCGACTCGGGCCGGGTCGTCACCGGCGGAGTCAAGGACCGTACGACGAAGTACATCGCGCCGACCGTCCTCGCCGACGTCGACCCCGCCTCGCCCGTGATGCGGGAGGAGATCTTCGGCCCGATCCTGCCGATCGTCACCGTGCCCGGACTGGACGACGCGATCGGCTTCATCAACGACCGCGACAAGCCGCTCGCGCTGTACGTGTTCACCGAGTCCGGCACGACCAGGGAGCGGATCGCCGCCGAGACGTCCTCCGGTGCCGTCGGCTACGGCCTGCCGCTCGCCCATCTCACCGTCTCCGACCTGCCGTTCGGCGGGGTGGGGGAGAGCGGGATGGGCAGCTATCACGGCCGCTACTCGATCGAGACGTTCAGCCACCGCAAGGCGGTGCTGGCGAAGCCGCTGAGCTGAGGCCCCACCGGGCCGGAACGCCGATCGCCCGCGTTGCCGAGAATGTTGTTCTCGGCAACGCGGGCGATCTGTGTCTGGTGGGTGCGGCGTGGCTCAGGCGCCGGAGATGCCGCCGAGGCAGAACTGCCACACCTCGTCGGCGGTCACCGGATGGGCGTGGCTGTCCGAGGGGACACCGTTGGCCTGGGCGGAGAACATGACGGTCTGCATGAGGAGCGCCGCCAGCCTGCGCGGCTTGTCCGCGTGGACGCTGCCTGCCTCGGCGGCCTGCTCCAGCAGCTCGGTGAACAGGTTGAGCAGGGGCAGGTGCGCTGTGGCCACCTGAGCCGGATGCTTGACCAGCAGTTGCAGCGCGAAGTCGCTGAACAGAGGGCGCTGGACACCCGGGTTGGGCAGCGACTGCTCGAACAGTAGCTCCACGGCGATACGCAGCCGGGACAGTGGCTCGCCCGCACCCGACGTGGCCTCGCGGATCTCGATCGCCGATGTGGAGAGGGCGTCCTCGAACAGGGCGAGCAGCAGCTCGTGCTTGCCGTCGAAGTGCTGGTAGAAGCTGCGCAGCGACTGCTTCGAGCGGTCGACGACCTCCTGGACGGTGAAGTCGGTCGTCCCCTTCTCCGCGATGAGTTCCTGTGCGGCGTCCAGGAAGCGCTGGACGCGCTGCTCGGCGCGCTGTTTCGCGGCGCGGGTGGATCGCTCTACGGCGCGCTGGCGCCAGGCGGGCTCTTCGGGGATGGCGGTCACGCGTAGAACGATACTGCACTTCAGCGGTAATCAACCGAAGCTCCCTACCGAATCACGCACCGCAACTTTAGAGACCCTTACTTGCGTGGAGTGAGAATGATATTCTCAGCCGCGTCGCGGACGTCCGGAGCAGTGCCCGCGCGGCATCGAGCTGTCGAAACGAGGGTCGTCTGACATGGCATGGGACTTTTCCACCGAGCCCGAGTTCGAGGAGAAGCTGGAGTGGATCAGGAGGTTCCGCGCCGAGCGCGTGGACCCACTGGACCTCCTCCACCCCGACCGGGCCTACCATCCCCTCGACGACGAGACCGGCCCGATCGTCCGGGCGCTCAAGCAACAGGTCCGCGACCAGGGGCTGTGGGCCCCGCATCTCGGCCCCGAACTCGGCGGACGAGGCTTCGGACAGGTCAGACTCGCCCTCATCAACGAGATCCTCGGTGCGTCGAGCTGGGCACCCGTCATCTTCGGCACGGCGGCTCCGGACACCGGCAACGCGGAGATCATCGCCCGCTACGGCACCGAGGAACAGAAGGAGCGCTATCTCCAGCCGCTGCTCGAAGGTGAGTGCTTCTCCTGCTTCTCGATGACCGAGCCGCAGGCCGGCGCCGACCCGACGATGTTCACCACGCGGGCGGTGCGCGACGGCGACAACTGGGTCATCACCGGCCGCAAGTACTTCTCCTCCAACGCCCGAACCTCGAAGTTCGTCATCGTGATGGCGGTGACGGACCCGGACGTCAGCCCGTACAAGGGCATGTCGATGTTCCTGGTGCCGAGCGACACCCCCGGCATCCGGATGGAACGCAACGTCGGGCTGCTGGGCGAGGGCCCGGAGGACGGCATGCACGCGCTGATCGCCTACGACGGGGTCCGCGTCCCCGGCGACGCGCTGCTCGGCGGGGAGGGCCAGGCGTTCGCCATCGCGCAGACCCGGCTGGGCGGCGGACGCGTCCACCATGCGATGCGGGTCGTGGGGCAGTGCCGACGGGCGCTGGACATGATGGCCGAGCGCGCGCTGTCGCGCGAGACCCAGGGCGGCCGGCTCGCGGACAAGCAGCTGGTGCAGGCCGATCTTGCCGATTCCTACGCGCAGTTGACCCAGTTCCGCCTGATGGTCCTCTACACGGCGTGGCAGATCGATCAGTACAACGACTACAAGCGGGTCCGCAAGGACATCGCCACGATCAAGTTCCTGACGCCGAAGGTGCTGCACGACGTCGTCTACCGCTCGATGCATCTGCACGGCGCCCTGGGCGTCTCGAACGAGATGCCCTTCGCCGACATGTGGACCGGCGCCGCCGTCATGGCCGTCGTCGACGGACCCACGGAGGTCCACAAGATCACCGTGGCCCGTGACCTTCTGCGCGGCTACGAGGCCACCCCCGGACTCTGGCCCACCCAGCATCTGCCCGCACGCCGGGAGTGGGCCCGCAAGCAGCTGGAGAACCTGTGAACACAGAGTCGCTCGCCCGCTGGCTGGACGGCCAGGACATCGCCCCAGGCGAACCCGTCGAGGTCTCCCTCATCTCCGGGGGCACCTCCAACGACATCTACGAAATCCGGCGCGGGGACCGCCGGTTGGTCCTGCGCAAGCCGCCCGAGAAGGTCCCGCCGGGCCGCAACGAGACGATGCTGCGCGAGTTCCGGGTGCTGAACGCCCTGGGCGGGACTGACGTTCCGCATCCGGAGGCCGTCGCGGTGTGCGAGGACACCGACGTCATCGGGTCCTGCTTCTACCTCATGGGCCATGTCGACGGCTGGTCGCCGATGAACGTCGAGGGCGGCTGGCCCGAGCCCTTCAAGAGCGACCTCGCCCTGCGCCCCGGCCTGGCCTACGAGTTGGTGGAGGGCATCGCCCGGCTCGGCAACGTCGACTGGCGGGCACAGGGGTTGGAGGGCTTCGGTCGGCCCGACGGCTTCCACGACCGTCAAGTGGACCGCTGGCAGGCCCACTTGGCGAAGTTCGCGTTCCGCGAGATACCCGGACTCGACACCGCCGCCGCCTGGCTGCGCGCGCACCGGCCCAGCCACTGGACCCCGGGCATCATCCACGGCGACTACCAGTTCGCCAACGTCATGTTCCGGCACGGCGCCCCCGCCCGCCTCGCCGCCCTCGTCGACTTCGAGATGGCCACTGTCGGCGACCCGCTCCTGGACCTCGCCTGGGTGATCATGGGCTGGCCCGATGCCGACGAGGACCGTACGCAGAAGGGGTACGTCAGCTACGAGGGCATGCCCGACCGGGCCGACCTTCTGGAGCACTACGCCAAGGTCAGCGGCCGGGACGTGAGCGAGATCGACTACTACGTGGTGCTGGCCCGCTTCAAGATGGCCATCGTCCTCGAAGGCGGCTACGCCCGGCACGTCAAGGGCGAGGGCGGCAACCCGAAGATGGCCTTCTACGGTGACACGGTCCTGACGATGGCAGCCCAGGCCGCCGAACTGGCCGCGACGACGCGGCTATGAGGGCCGCCCGCTGTCACACCCTCGGTGGACCGCCGGTCGTCGAGGAGGTCCCCGAACCGCGGGGCGAGGTGCCCGTCGACGTGCACTTCGCGGCGGTCAACTTCGCCGACGTGCTGGTGATCGAGGGCACCTACCAGGTGAAGGCCGAGGTGCCCTTCATCCCCGGGAGCGAGTTCTCCGGGACGGTCGCCCGGGACGGGCACGGCTTCCGCGTCGGCGACCGGGTCTTCGGCTCCGCCTTCATCGGCGCCTTCGCCGAACGCGTCGCCGTGTCGGCCGCCAGCCTCCACCGCATCCCGGCCGCCGTGCCCATGGAAGGCGCTGCGGCCTTCGGTGTCTCCCACGCCACGGCCTTCAACGCGCTGCGCCTCGTCGCCGACGTGCGCGAGGGTGAGCGGGTCACGGTGCTCGGCGCCGCCGGGGCGGTCGGCCTCGCCGCGGTCGAACTCGCCCTGCTGCTGGGCGCCGAGGTGATCGCCGTCGCGTCGAGCGAGGAGAAACGCGCCGTCTGCGCCGAACTGGGCGCCCACACCGTCCTGCCGTACGAGCACCTGAAACGGGCGCTGCAGGAGGCGGGCGGCGCCGATGTCGTCGTCGACCCGGTCGGTGGGCCGCACTCCGAACAGGCGCTGCGCGGGATGCGCTGGGGCGGCCGGTTCGTCAGTGTCGGGTTCGCGAGCGGCGAGATCCCGAGCATTCCGCTGAACCTGGCGATGCTCAAGGGCGTCACGATCCATGGCTTCGACTTCGGCGGCTGGGCGCGGCACGACCGGGAGAGGCTCGCAGCCGCCCGCATCGAACTGCACCGGCTGTTCGCCGAGGGGGCCGTTCACCCCCGTATCCATGCCGTCCACCCGCTCGACGAGGTGGGTGCCGCGCTGCGTGTGGGCCGCGGTGCCATCGGCAAGGTTCTTCTGGAGGTCGCCCGTGGAGTTTGAATTCGACGAGGACCAGCGACTGCTGCAGCGCATGGTCCGCGAGACGGTGGCCAGGTCGCGGGCGCTGCCCGAGGAGCAACTCTGGGCCACCTACCTGGAGTTGGGGTGGCTGGAGGCACCTCCGGTGGAACTGGCGATCATTCTGGAGGAGTTGGGGTACGCCGCTGATCCGACGCCCTTCCTGGCCACGGCCACCTGGTTCGCGCCGTTGGCCGGACGACTGCCGATCGGTTCGGGGACGGCGGTCTTCGACGGCGTCGGGGGGTTCGTCCTCGACGCGGACCGGGCGGACGAGATCGCCCTGCTCACCCGGGACGGCGTGGTCGTCCGCAGCGGTGCCGACGTACGCGCCGAACGGATCGCCGTCTTCGACCCGACCCTCCATGTTGCCCGGGTCGACCGATACGACCTTGTGGCCGGGGTACCGGAGTTGGCGTTGACGGGGTTGGCGATCTCCATCGTCGGCAGCTGTCGGCGCATCCTCGACCTGGTGGTCGCGCATGTGAGACAGCGGCAGCAGTTCGGGGTGCCCATCGGGTCCTTCCAGGCGGTCAAGCACAAGGCCGCCGACATGTACGTCGCGATCGAACGGGCCCGGGCGCTCGCCCTCTACTCCGCCCTCACCATCGCCGAGGCCGACCAGGGACGGGCGAGGGCCGCCGCAATGGCCAAGGCGGCGGCGGGGGAGTGTCAACGGCTCTGCTTCCAGAGCGGGTTCCAGCTGTTCGGCGCGATGGGCTACACCTGGGAGAACGAACTCCAGATCCATCTGAAAAGGGCCAAGGCCGGTGACCTGCTGCTGGGGACGGCGGCCGTGCACAGGAAGGCGCTGCTGGTATGAGACTCGCCGCCGACCCCGGGATCGAGGAGTTCCGGGCCGAGTTCGCCGCCTTCCTCGACGCCAACCTGCCCACCGCCGAGGAGGCCGTACCCCGCGCGAAGTCGAGCGCGGATGTGCCTCCCTGGGCGCGGACATGGCAGCGGAAGCTGTTCGACGCGGGCTGGCTGGTGCCCGGCAACCCGCCCGAGTACGGCGGACGCAACGCCACCCTGCCCCAACTGCTCGCCCATGCCGAGGAGATGTCCCGGCGCCGGATCTACCACAGCTTCAATCCGCAGGGCGTGGGGATCATCGCCGCCTCGATACTCAGCTTCGGCACCGAGGACCAGAAGGCGCGGTGGGCGGCTCCCATTCTGCGCGCGGAGCTGACGGCCGCCCTCGGGATGAGCGAGCCGGGCGCCGGGTCCGACCTCGCCGGGCTGCGTACCCGCGCGGCCCTGGAGGGCGACCACTTCGTCGTCAACGGGCAGAAGGTGTGGACCTCCGGGGCGCACGACGCGGACGTGCTGCTGACGTTCGTCCGCACCGATCCGGACGCGCCCAAGCACAAGGGGATCAGCGTGCTGATCGTCCCCACCGGCACGGAGGGCGTGGTCAGGAGGCCCTTCGGGTCCATCGCCGACCCCGACGACTTCGACTTCAACGAGGTGTTCTTCACCGATGTCCGGGTGCCCCGGGAGAACCTGATCGGCCCGCTGAACGAGGGCTGGAAGGTGGCGAACGGCTCGCTCGGGCATGAGCGGACCCTGCTGTGGCTGAGCTACGCGGAGCGGCTGGAGGACCTGATCCGGGACGCGCCGAGCGACGAGGAGTGGTACGCCACGCTCCTCATGGACTTCCAGGCTCTGAAGCTGCTGGGCTACCGCCAGCTCGGCACCGACCGGAACCCGGCCGAGGTCTCCGTGCTCAAGCTGTTCGGCTCGGAGGCTGTGCAGAACGCCACCCTGCGCGCCTTGGAGGCGCACGGCACCGACGCCCTGCGCCACCCCGTGCCGACGGCCCCGCACTTCCACATGAACATGGAGGTGTTCTCCGCCAGTTGGTTCGAACGGTACGCACGCAGCTTCGGCGGGACCATCGCCGGCGGCACCTCCGAGATCCAGCGCAACATCATCGCCGAGCGCATCCTCGGCCTGCCCAGATAGCCGCCGGGACCGATAGAGGGAGCACCCCGATGGACCAGATTCTGTACGAGGTCAAGGACCGGATCGCGGTCATCACGCTCAACCGGCCCGAGGTGGCCAACGCCCAGACGATGTCGCTCCTCGACGCTCTGGACGACGCGTGGAGCCGGGCGGCGGCCGACGAGGACGTACGCGTCGTCGTGCTGCGCGGCAACGGGCGGCACTTCTCCGCCGGGCACGACCTGAAGGACCGCTGGCCGGGCCCGAAGGAGATCACCCTGGAGTGGATCTACAACGCGGAGAGCCGCCGGTACCTCGAATACACCCTGCGCTGGCGCAACATACCCAAGCCGTCGATCGCCGCCGTGCAGGGCAAGTGCATCGCGGGCGGACTCATGCTCTGCTGGCCCTGCGATCTCATCGTGGCCGCCGAGAACGCCGAATTCTCCGACCCCGTCGTCCACATGGGCATCGGGGGCGTCGAATACCACGGGCACACCTGGGAGTTGGGCGCTCGCAAGGCCAAGGAGATCCTCTTCACCGGGAGGGCTGTCACGGCGGCCGAGGCGGAGAGGGTCGGCATGGTCAACCAGGTGGTCCCGCTCGACGAACTCGACGCGGCGACCATGGACCTGGCCGACCGTATCGCCCGGATGCCGCCCTTCGGGCTGCGCCAGGCCAAGCGGGCCGTCAACCAGAGCCTGGACGTGCAGGGTTTCTACGCGGCCGTCCAGTCGGTGTTCGACATCCATGAGACGGGACACGGGAACGCGCTGAGCGTGAGCGGGTATCCGGTGCTGACCCGGCTGGAGGGCATGAAGGAGCACATCAAGGGCCAGTAGACGGCCGGGGGTTGCGGCGGCCGACACGGGAGCGGGCCGCTCGGCGGGGGTGGGCGATACCCCGCTGAGCGGCCCTGTCCACGTGGCCTGGTGTCACCTACCGCGGCTCGTGGCGGAAGACCTTGCCCCCCTTCATCACGAACCGCACGTCGGCCAGCACCGACATGTCATCGAGTGGGTTGCCGGGTACGGCGATCAGGTCGGCGAGCATGCCCTCGGCGACGCGTCCGCGGTCGTCCGCGTCGATCAGCTCGGCCGCGTTGACCGTCGCGGCCCGCAGCACCTCCAGCGGTTCCATGCCCCGCTCGACGAGCGCGACCATCTCCTGGGCGCCGCGCCCGTGCGGGATCGCCGGCGCGTCCGTGCCCACCGCGATACGGACTCCGGCCTTCGCGGCCCTGGCGACGACGGACCGGGCGTGCGGGAACACCTCGGCGGCCTTGGCGCGCAGTTCGGGCGCAGCCCGGGACACGTCCATACCGTCGATCAGCGCGGTGGTCGGCACGAGGAAGGTGCCGCGCGCCGCCATCAGCGCGATGGTCTCGTCGTCCAGCAGAAAGCCGTGCTCGATGCAGTCGATGCCCGCCTCCACCGCCGAGCGCACCGCCTCGGCCCCGTGGGTGTGTGCGGCCACCTTCAGCCCGCGCCGGTGGGCCTCGTCGACGACGGCCCGCAGTTCCGCGTCGGAGTAGTGCTGCGCGCCGGGGGTGCCCGTGTGGGACATGACACCCCCGGACGCGCAGACCTTGATGAGCCGCGCCCCGTGCTTGATCTGGTACCGCACGGCCCTGCGCACCTCGTCGACCCCGTTGGCGACGCCCTCCTCCACGGAGAGCGGCATGATGCCGGGGGCCAGCGCGCCGAACACGCTCGGGTCCAGATGGCCGCCGGTCGGGGTGATGGCGTGCCCCGCGGGGATGATCCGCGGCCCCTCGATCCAGCCCGCGTCGACGGCCCTGGCGAGGGCGACGTCCAGCAGATAGCCGCCGGTCTTCACGAACAGTCCGAGGTTCCTGACCGTGGTGAAGCCGGACCGCAGGGTGCGTCGGGCGTTGCCCACGGCCCGCAGCATGCGCAGCGGCGGATCGTCCTGGACCATCGACAGGACCGGGGTCTCGCCCCGGCCGCCCATGAGGAGGTTGACCTCCATGTCCATCAGACCGGGCAGCAGGGTGACGTCTCCGAGATCCAGTACGTCACCCCCGGTATCGGCATCGGCGCCGACTCGCGCGATGCGTTCGCCGTCCACCTGGACGAGGCCCGGTTCCTCGAACTCCCCGGTCTCGACGTGCAGTACACGCGTCGCTTTGAGCGTGACCACGGCCGGTCAGACCCTGGGTTCGACGACGAGGTCCATGTAGGCGGCCCCGCTGTCCGGTACCCGGGCCTGCTTCCACACCTCGACCGGGAACGAGACGTTCACCAGGGAGAACATCAGCAGGAGCAGATTGCGCTCGGGCTCCGGAAGCTCGTCGAGCGGGTAGTTGTCGAGGTGGTCGGACGCCTGCTCGAGGAGCGGGAACGCCACGTCGTAGAAGGCCTGCATCTCCTCCATGGAGCTGGCCAGGCGCTTGCTGTAGCGCTCCCGTTCGGTCTCCAGGACCCATGGGGTGAACGGTTCGAGCGCCGCGAACTCACTGGGCAGCATCGGTGTGCTCCTTGACGTGGTCGGCGACCGTCTTGTGCAGATGGCGGAGCAGCAACTCCTGGTCGCAGAGCGGGAAGTCGGTCACGACCCGGCTCTTGAGCATGGTCTGGGTGGCCTCCAGGGTGTTGCCGTCCTGGAGGGCGTACTCCTTGAACGTCACCGCCGCGAGCTCCTGCTTGAGCCGCTCGCGGGCCGTCCTGGCGGGCACGAAGTACAGGTTGGCCTCGAAGATGTGCCTGTCCACCGCCGTCGGCCAGTAGTGGTACGTCAGATACCAGCCGGGCTTCCAGATCAGCAGCGTCATGTTGGGGAAGAACTCGAAGGAATCGTTCCCCCAGGCTCGGTGCCCGCCCGGGTTGAGGCCGGGGGGCAGGGGGTCGAGCCCCTCGATGTCGGGCGCCTCCCACGGTCCGAACAGGCCGCTGCGCAGCACGCGTTCGATGGGCTTGACGATGCTCAGGTCCTTGGGCGGCGACATGCCTCCCCAGGACGAGATCATCGAGTGCGGACTGTGGATCTCGTAGTGCAGTGCTTCGTACCCGACGTTGAAGAGCTTGTCGGCCTCGTCCTTGACGGCCTGCTTCATGTGCAGGACGGGGGCGTGGTAGAACTCCGCGAACGCGTCGATGAACAGCTTCCAGTTGCTGCCGATCTCGGCCTTGTAGGTGAAGACCTCGGTCATCTCGTGGAAGGGATAGCCCTCCAGGCCCTTGGCCAGGTCGCCGAGGTACTCCCGCAGCGGCGGCGCGTTCGGGTCCAGGTTGACGAAGACGAAGCCTTCCCAGACCTCGCAGCGGACCTGCTTGAGGCCGTAGTCGGACTTGTCCAGGTCGAAGAACTCCTGCTCCTGCTGGACGAAGGTGAGATCGCCGTCGAGGCTGTAGCGCCAGGCGTGGTACTTGCAGGTGAACTGACGGCAGGTGCCCTTGACCTCCTCACCGGGGAAGTCGTTCCACACCAGCTTGTTGCCGCGGTGTCGGCAGATGTTGTGGAAGGCACGGATCTCCTTGTCCCTGCCCCGCACGACGATCAGCGAGGTGTCCGCGACCGCGAGCTCCTTCGTGAAGTAGCTGCCGGTCTTCGGCACCTGCTCCACGCGCCCGACGTTCAGCCAGGTCCGCTTGAAGACGGCCTCCCGCTCGGCCTCGTAGTACGCGGGGTCGATCGAGTCCTCGTAGTTCACGGGGCTCGTGCCCAACTCGGGGTACTGCTCGGTCCAGCTTCCGGCCGCCGGCTTGGCGAAGTGTGGCATGATCACTCCCTTCTCCAAAATGAGAATAGCATTCTCATGTGTGGCTATTGAAGTTCTCGTGAGGGATTCCTGGATCCAGCTCCACCTCGAAGGTGTTGAAGGTCGTGGCCAGCACGCCGTATGTGCCGACCGTGAACACCAGGTCCAGGAGCTGCTGCTCGTCCAGGTCCGCGCCCAGTGCCTCGTAGGTCGCGTCGGACAGCCGCGAGTCCGTCTCCAGCTCGTCCACCGCCCGGTTGAGGAGTGTCGGGGCGCCGGTCCGGACCAGGTCGATCTCCTCGTCGGAGATCCCGGCGCGCCGGGCGATCAGGACGTGCTGCGCCCACTCGTACCGGCACTGCCGCCGCCATGCCACCCGCAGGACGACCAGCTCACGGGTGCGCTTCGAGAGCGTCGAGTCGACGAGCAGGTACTTGTTGAACGCGAGGAAGGCCTTGGCCAGTTCGGGGTGCCGGGCGAGCAGTCCGAGCGCGTTCGAGGGCGGTTTCTGCGGGTCGGGGGCCGAGGGGCCCAGCGCCTTCAGGTACTCGGCGTGCGGGAGCGGCGCGATACGGCGCGGGTGGTTCATGTGTTGCGCCCGCCGTTCACGCCCAGGATCTGCCCGGTGATGTACCCGGCCTCCTCCGAGACGAGGAACGCGCAGGCCGCGGCGATGTCCTCGGGGCGTCCGACCCGCCGTACGGGGGTGCGCTCGATGTGTTCCTCGACCGTCCCGCCGAGCAGTTCGCGCGACTCCGCCCTGCGCAGCATGGGTGTGTCGATGAAGCCCGGTGGCACCGCGTTGACGGTGATGCCGGCCGGGCCCAGTTCGAGTGCCAGCGCCTTGGTCAGGCCGTTGACCGCCGACTTGGCCGCGACGTAGTGCGTCATGAACTGCTGCCCGGACTGGGCGCTGGAGGAGGAGATGTTGACGATCCGTCCCCAGCCCGCCTCCAGCATGTCGGGCAGTACGGCCTGGACGCAGTGGAAGACGCTGTTGAGGTTGATGTCGACGACCCGCTGCCAGGCGGCGAACGTCAGATCCTGGAACCGCTTGTAGCCGGCCACTCCGGCCGCGTTGACCAGGATGGTGCATGGTCCGAGCCGCTCCCGGACGGCGGCCAGCGCCTTGTCCACCTGGGCCCGGTCGGTGACGTCGGCGATCTGTGACAGTGCCGGGGCCGAGTCGGATGGGTTCAGGTCGAGGGTCGCGACGTGATAGCCGTCGGCCTTCAGTCGCTCGGCGACGGCCAGCCCGATCCCGGAGCTGCCTCCGGTGACAACTGCGGTTTTCATGCGGTCTCCCACGTGGATCATGAAAATATTCCTTCCCTGAGCGAGAATGATATTCTCGCTGGTGGTCGCCGGGAAGTGTCGTGCGGATCTCCCGGTGGGGAGTGAGGCGTCGGGGGCGATGCGTCGAGGTGCTCCGGTTGCCGTCAACTCACTGTGATGCGGCACATTCTCGTGTTCGGATGGTTGATTTGCTGAAAGTGAGAATGTAGTTTCCGCCACGTTGGAGCAAGGCCGCCCATCCGAGCAAGGAGACAGGATGCGGTTCCAGGACAAGGTGGCGATCGTCACCGGTGCCGGACAGGGAATCGGCGAGGACTACGCTCGGGCGCTGGCCGCCGAGGGTGCCCGCGTCGTCGTCGCCGAGATCAACGAGGAGCAGGGGCAGCGGGTCGCCAAGGACATCGACGGGGCGGTCTTCGTCAGGGTCGACGTCGGTGACCCGGAGTCGGCCGAGGCGATGGCCGCCGCCGCGGTCGCGGAGTTCGGCCGGATCGACTACCTGGTCAACAACGCCGCGATCTACCACAGCATGAAGCGCGACGGTCTCACCACCGTCGACCTGGACTACCTCAACCGCTTCCTCCAGGTGAACCTGATGGGCGCGATCTACTGCACCCGGGCGGTCGTCCCGCACATGACCGAGGGCGGCGCGATCGTCAACCAGTCGTCCACCGCCTCCTACATGGCCACCGGGTACTACGGGCTCGCCAAGGCCGGTATCAACCACCTCACCGCCTCGCTCGCCGCCGAACTCGGCGGCCGGAACATCCGGGTCAACGGCATCGCCCCGGGACCGACGGACACCGAGGCCACCGGCACCGTCCTGCCGAAGGAACATCAGGCCGCGATGGCGCAGAGGCTGGCGCTCGGCCGGATGGGGCAGCCGGGCGACCTCACCCCGACCGTGCTGTTCCTGCTCTCCGACGCCGCGGGCTGGCTGACCGGCCAGGTCGTCGCCGTCGACGGCGGCCAGGGGGTCCGGCTGTGAGGCGGCAGGTCGGCGACGTAAAGGGGAGTTCGCGGTGAAGCGGCTGCTGATCGACGGATCGCTCGTCGGGACCGAGAACCTCTTCCCCTCGCTCAACCCCGCCACCGGCGAGGTCCTGGGCCAGGCTCCCGATGCCACGGTCGCCCAGACGGAGGCCGCCGTGGCCGCCGCCCGTCGCGCCTTCGACACCACGAACTGGCCGACCGACGTCCAGTTCCGCATCCGCTGTCTCGACCAGCTCCACCAGGCGCTGACCGACCACCTGGAAGAGCTGCGCGAGCTGACGATCGCCGAGGTCGGCGCACCCCGCATGCTCACCTACGGCCCCCAGCTCGACGACCCGGTCAAACTCGTCCGCTACTACGCGGACCTGCTGCGCAAGTACCCCCTGACCGAGGACCTCGGCGAGGTCGAGATCCGCGGTCAGCGCCACCGCCGCTGGGTGGAGAAGGAGGCCGTCGGGGTCGTCTCCGCGATCACCGCGTACAACTACCCCAACCAGCTGGCCCTGGCCAAGCTCGCCCCCTCGCTCGCCGCGGGCTGCACGGTCGTCCTCAAGGGCGCCCCGGACACGCCCCTGACGACGCTGTTCCTGGGTGAACTGATCGCCGGGCACACCGACATCCCGCCCGGCGTGGTCAACGTGCTGACCTCCACCTCCGTCGAGGCCGCCGAGGTGCTCACCGGCCACCCCGACGTCGACATGGTCTCCTTCACCGGGTCCACCGCCACCGGCCGCCGGATCATGGAGGTCGCCGGCCGCACCGTGAAGAAGGTGTTCCTGGAACTCGGCGGCAAGTCCGCGATGATCATCCTCGACGACGCCGACTTCACCACCGCCGCCATGTTCGCGGCCGGCACCATCTGCTCCCACTCGGGACAGGGCTGCGCGCTCACCACCCGGCTTCTGGTGCCCCGGGCGCATCACGACGAGATCGTCGAGAAGGTCGCCGCCGGCCTTGCCCGGATGCGCATGGGCGACCCCACCGACCCCAAGACCTTCGCCGGGCCGCTCATCAGCGCCAGACAGCGCGACAAGGTCGACGGCATGGTCCAGCGGGCCGTCGCCGCGGGCGCGAAGCTCGTCAGCGGGGGTACGAAGGTCGACCCCGGCTTCTACTTCACTCCCACCCTGCTCACCGACGTCGACCCGGACAGCGAGATCGCCCAGGACGAGGTATTCGGCCCCGTGCTCGCGGTCATCCCGTACGACGACGATGACGACGCCGTGCGCATCGCCAACAACTCGGTCTACGGGCTGTCCGGCGGGATCCAGAGCGCCGACGAGGAACGGGCCGTCGCCCTGGCCCGCCGCATCCGTACCGGCACGTTCAGCATCAACGGCGGCAACTACTTCGCCGCGGACGTGCCGTTCGGCGGCTACAAGCAGTCCGGCATCGGCCGCGAGAGCGGGGTCCCCGGGCTTGAGGAGTTCCTGGAGTACAAGTCCTTCGCGGCGGTCGTCCGGTGAGGCCCCTGGAGGGAATCCGGGTCCTCGAAGTCGCCATGTACGGCTTCGTCCCCTCGGCCGGAGCCGTACTCGCCGACTGGGGTGCCGACGTCATCAAGGTCGAGCACGCGGTCAACGGCGATCCGCAACGCGGGCTCAGGCGGACCGGCACGTTCGTCGTCGAGGGTGACCCGAACCCCAACGTCGAGCACGCCAACCGGGGCAAGCGCAGCCTGGGCCTCGACATCTCCAAGACCGAGGGCCGCGAGGTGCTCTACGACCTGGCCAGGCGCGCGGACGTGTTCCTCACCAGCTTCCTGCCCGGACACCGCGAACGGTTCGGCATCGACGTGGACGACATCCGCGCCGTCAACCCGGACATCGTCTACGCCCGGGGGAGCGCCCTCGGACCACGCGGCCCCGAGGCCGTCAAGGGCGGCTACGACATGACCGCCTTCTGGTGCCGGGCCGGCACCGCGGCCAGCATCACCCCGGCCGGCAGCGAAGGTCTCATCAACCCGCCCGGACCCGCCTACGGGGACACCATCTCGGGGACCAACCTCGCCGGCGGTATCGCGGCGGCGCTGCTGCGACGCGAACGCACCGGTGAGACCTCGGTCGTCGACGTGTCCCTGCTCGGCAGCGGCGTCTGGGCCATGGGACACGCCACCGCGCTCTCCCTCCATCTCGGCAGGCCCTGGGCCGCGCCACCGGCGGGCGCCCACGGCTCCCCGGCCAACCCCCTGTCCGGGCTGTACGTCACCTCCGACGGCCACCATCTGGCCTTCGTGATGATGCAGCCCGGCAAGTTCTGGGCCGACGTGTGCCACCACATCGACCGCCCGGACCTCGCCGAGGACCCCCGCTTCGCCACCGCCGACCTCATTGCCGCCAACACCGAGCAGGCCGTCAAGATCCTGCGCGAGGTGCTCGCGGGCCGCACACTCGCCGACTGGACGAAGCGCTTCGCCACCCTCGCCGGACCCTGGGCCCCCGTACAGAACACCCTCCAGGTGGGCGAGGACGCCCAGGTCCGGGCCAACGAGTACCTCGTGACGGCCGGCGAACTCCAACTCGCCGCCAGCCCCGTGCAGTTCGACGTCACCACCCCCGTACCACTCGGGCCTGCGCCCGAGTTCGCCGCCCAGACCGAGGAGATCCTCCTCGAACTGGGCCTGGACTGGGCCCGCATCCTCGAACTGAAAGAGGCGGGCGCGGTCACCTGATCACCGCACCTGGGTGATCACCGCGGTTCCAGAACCCATTTCACCGGGAGGACCGATGAGACGACTGCTCATCGCGACCGCGCTCGTCCTGGCCCTGGCCGGGTGTTCCGATCGCTCCACGAACACATCCAGTGCCGGAGAGCCGTCCACATCCGCGTCCGGTGCCGCCGCGAACGCGGACTTCGGCACACTCAAGAACGTCTGCCACTCCGGCAGCCCCAAGTCCGTGACCGAACAGGGAGTCACCGACAGCGAGATCAAGGTCGGTGTGTTCAGCGACATCGGGTTCACCAAGAACCCGGAGTTCGTCAACGCGGCCAAGGTGTTCACCTCGTGGTGCAATGCCGCCGGCGGCATCAACGGCCGCAAGATCGTCCCCGTCACCCGCGACTCCAAGCTCATGGAGGTGCAGCAGCGGATGATCGAGGCCTGCCGGGACGACTTCGCGCTCGTCGGTGGCGGTGCCGCCTTCGACGGGCTCGGTGTCAAGGCGCGGCTGAACTGTCTGCTGCCCGACTTCCCCGCGCAGTCGGGCATGGTGAACGCCGTCGGCGCGGACCTCCAGGTGCTCGCCCAGAGCGCGGGAGTCGGCTACGCGGTATACACCGGCTACTACTCCTGGCTGATCAAGGAGGCCTTCCCGGACTCCGCCCAGCACGTCGGCGTCATCTCCGGTGACGTTCCGATCACCAAGGTCATCGCCGAGCAGGACAAGGAACTGATCCCGGCGCTCGGCGGCAAGCTGGACTACGCGGACGTCTACCCGGCGGCCGGCGTCTCCGACTGGACGCCGTACGCGCAGACCATCAAGAGCAAGAAGATCAAGGGCCTCATCTTCAACGGCTCCTTCGCCGAGCTCGCCAAGCTGGAACAGGCGCTCACCAACACCGGCTACAAGCTCGACTGGATCGACACCAACAACAACGCCTACGGCCCCGCCTTCCTCAAGCTGGCCGGAACCGCGATCGCGGAGCAGAACAACTACGCCGATCTCAGCGGGGTCACCCCGCTGGAGCAGGCCGCCGACAACCCGGCGACCAAGCAGGTCCAGGAGCTGTTCGCCAAGTACGCGCCCGACGCCCAGGTCACCCTGCCCGCGCTGCGCTCCTTCACCGCCTGGCTGCTGTTCGCCACCGCTGCCGGTGAGTGCGACGACCTGACCCGCAAGTGCGTGTACGAGAACGCGATGAAACAGACGGAGTGGACCGCGGGCGGTCTCCAGGCCCCCATGGACCTGACGAAGGTCACCAACCCGCCCAAGTGCTTCAACGTGGTGCAGGCGACCGACAAGGGCTGGACCGTCGCCGATTTCAAGCCGGATCAGGGCTCCTACCGTTGCGACATCCCGGCTTACAAGTACAAGGGTTCCTATGGCAAGCCGATGACGCTCGCCGACGTCGGCAAGTCGATGGCGGACCTGAAGTAGCGGAGCCGAGAGCTCCCGGTCGCCGTAGCAGGCACCAAGTAACGGCAGGAAACCCGAAGTTGCGGCAGGAAGGAATCAGGTCGTGAAGGTACGGGTCGACCCGGAGCGCTGTCAGGGTCACACGCTCTGCGCCATGAGAGCTCCGAAGGTGTTCGAGCTCAGCGAGATCGACGGTCACTCGTCGGTGACCGACGAGGAGGTTCCGGACGACCAGCAGGACCAGGTCGTCGAGGCGGTCAGGTCCTGCCCGGAACGCGCGATCTTCGTTTCCTGAGGGGAGAACGACAACCGATGACCACGGACGACGACGCCGACCGCAAGAAGCACACGGTCCACTTCGACCGGCACACCCCCGAGTACCGGCACCAGTTCACCGAGACCACCCACGAGTTGCAGTCCAGGTGCCCGATCGCCTGGACCGAGACGCACGGCGGCCACTGGGTCGCCAGCGGCAACCGCGAGGTCTTCGAACTGGCCCGGGCAGCCGAGTTCATCTCCAACGACCACGACGTGAGGGGGGAGCGGCGCGGATACCAGGGCATCACCATCCCGCCGCCGTCCAAGGAACGGGGACAGGTTCAGGGCGGGTTCCTGGAGATGGACCCGCCCGAGCAGCGCCACTACCGCCAGTCGCTCAACCCCTACCTCTCGCCGGCCGCCATCAGCCGCTGGGTCCCGGTGATCGACGAGGTGGTGCGGGCCGCCATCGACGAGAAGATCGAGTCCGGCCGGATCGACTTCGTAGACGACCTGGCCAACGTCGTCCCGGCCGTCCTCACCCTGGCGATGATGGGTATCCCGCTCAAGGACTGGACCGTCTACAACGAGCCCGCCCACGCCTCCGTCTACACACCGCCGGACTCGCCCGACATGAAGCGGGTCGCCGAACTGGCCCGGAACATGGGCATCGGCCTGGCCAGGACCATCGCGGAGATCCGCGCCAACCCCAGGCCCGGTCTGGTGGACGCCCTGATCCACGCGGACATCAACGGCAGGACCCCGCCGGACAGTGAACTCCTGGGCGTACTCGCCCTGTTGATCGGCGGCGGCTTCGACACCACGACCGCGCTCACCGCGCACGCGCTTGAGTGGCTCGGGGAGAATCCCGCTGAGCGGGACCGCCTCAGCCGCGAGCGGGACACCCTGCTGGACTCTGCCACGGAGGAGTTCCTGCGGTTCTTCGCACCTGCGCCGGGCGACGGACGCACGTTCTCCGCCGACTGCGAGATCGCCGGAACACGGTTCAAGGAGGGAGAACGGCTCTGGCTGTCCTGGGCGATGGCCAACCGCGACCCCTCCGTCTTCCCCGACCCCGACACCATCCATCTGGAACGCCCGGCCAACCGGCACAGCAGCTTCGGCCTCGGCATCCACCGCTGCATCGGATCCAACGTCGCGCGTACGGTCTTCAAGCGCATGGTCACCCAGGTGTTCGACCGTATGCCCGACTACCGGTGCGACCCGGAGGGCACTGTGCACTACGAGACCATCGGCATCATCCAGGGCATGCGCCATCTCCCGGCGACCTTCACCCCGGGCCCCCGGCTCGGCGCCGGACTCGACGAGACGCTGGAGAAGCTGCAGCAGGTCTGCGACGAGCAGCGGCTCGCCGAGCCGGTGACGGTTCGCAGGGCGAAGGCGCAGATCGCCGAATGACCGACGAGACCCCCGACATGCCGGGGCGGGCCGCGCCGGAGATCACAGAGGAGAACGCCTTCTTCTGGACCTCCGGCGCGGACGGCCGGCTGCGCCTGACGGAGTGCCGGTCCTGCGCGGTCCTCATTCATCCGCCGCAGCCGGTGTGCCGCCACTGCCACGGGCAAGAGACCGGCGTGCGGGCCGTCTCCGGCTTCGCGACCCTGATCGGCTTCACCGTCAACCACCGTTTCCCGGCACCCGGGTTGCCGACGCCGTTCGTCGTGGCCCAGGTCGCGATCGAGGAGGATCCCAGGGTCCGCCTCACCACCAACATCGTCCAATGCGAGCCCGACCGGCTGGAGTTGGGCATGCGCATGGAGGTCGTCTTCGAGCGGGCCGGGGACGCGTGGCTGCCCCTGTTCCGTCCGGCGGCCGACCAGGAGTCACCGACAGCCTTCCCCGCCGACGCCATCGAGCCCGCCCGGTTCCGGTCCCATGTACGCCCGATGGCGACGCCGGACAAGTTCGAGGACAAGGTCGCGATCACCGGCGTCGGCGCGTCGGAGGTCGGGCGCCGCCTTCTCGTGCCGCCCCTGTCCCTGACGGTGAAGGCCTGCGAACGCGCCATCGCCGACGCCGGGTTGACCATCGCCGACATCGACGGACTGGCGGCCTACCCGGGCGCCGGGGCGTACGGAGGCTTCGCCGAGGGCGGAGTGATGGCGCTGGAGGCCGCGTTGGGCGTCCGCCCCACCTGGTACAACGGCGGCAGCGAGACCTTCGGCCCCGGCGGCTCACTGATCGCGGCGATGCTCGCGGTCGCCGGCGGGCTGGCCCGGCATGTGCTGTGCTTCCGTACGGTCTGGGAGTCGTCGTACGGGGAACTGGTCAAGCGCGGCCGGATCGCCCCGCCCGGCGCGGGCGCACCGGCGGCGGGCTGGATGAAGCCCTTCGGCGCGATCTCCGCCTCGCACACCCTCGCCATGAACGCGCAACGCCACTTCCACCGCTACGGCACGACCCGCGAGACTCTCGGCTGGATCGCCCTCAACCAGCGGGCGAACGCCGCGCTCAACCCCACCGCGATCTACCGCGACCCGCTGACCATGGACGACTACCTCCAGGCCAGAACGGTCACCACCCCCTTCGGGCTGTACGACTGCGACGTGCCCTGCGACGGATCGGTCGCCGTGATCGTGTCCGCCGTCGACGCGGCCCGCGACCTGGCCAGACCGCCCGTCCTCGTGGAGGCGGTCGGCACCCAGATCCTCGAACGCATCGAGTGGGACCAGAGCACGCTCACCCACGAACCCCAGGTGCTCGGCCAGTCCGCCCACCTGTGGACCCGTACCTCGCTGCGGCCGACCGACGTCGACGTCGCCCAGCTCTACGACGGCTTCACCTTCAACTGCCTGTCCTGGATAGAGGCGTTGGGCTTCTGCGGGATCGGCGAGGCCAAGGACTTCCTGGACGGCGGCAAGAACATCGCCCGCGACGGACTGCTGCCCCTGAACACCCACGGCGGCCAGCTCTCGCACGGCCGCACCCACGGCCTGGGGCTGGTCCACGAGGCGATCACCCAGCTGCGCGGGGAGGCCGACGCGCGCCAGGTGCCGGACGCCCGGGTCGCCGTGGTCAGCACCGGAGGACTCACCCCCAGCGGCGCGATCCTCTTCCGGACCGACACATGACCGCTGCCTCACACGTCGTCGTCGACGTGGACGGCATCCCCGTATCGGCACTGCTGCGCGAGGCACGGCAGCCGCGCGCCGTCGTCCTCGCGCTGCACGGCGGGGCTGCCTTCTCCGGCTACTTCGACTACCCGGACCGGCCCCGGCTGTCCCTGTTGCGCACCGGTGAGGCCCTCGGCTTCACCGTCATCGCCATCGACCGTCCGGGATACGGCAGTTCGGCCCCGTACGCCGACGAGTTCACGTCCCCGGAGCGACGCGTCGATGTCGCCTACGGGACCGTGGAACGACTCCTCGCCGCCCGACCGCGCGGAGCCGGCGTCTTCGTGTGGGCCCACTCCATCGGCAGCGAACTCGGAATCCGCATGGCGGCCGACGAGCGGCGCGGACCGGACCTGCTCGGCCTGGAGATCGCCGGCACCGGACGCCGCCACCACGACGACGCGGCCGGAATCCTCGGCGACTGGCGGCACCGGCCGCCGAACAGCGGAGTACGCGACCTGCTGTGGCAGCCGTCCCGTCTGTACGCCGACGACGTGGTCGGCGGCGCCCGCATCTCCTCGCGTTCACCCGCCTACGAGGGTGTGGTGGCCCGGAGCTGGATCGACACGTTTCCCCAGCTCGCCCCCCTGATCCGCGTCCCCGTCCACTACACCCTCGGCGAACACGAGCGGGTGTGGAACTCCGGACCGTCGGCCCTCGCCGACATCGCCTCACTGTTCACCGCGTCGCCCCGGGTAGCCGTCGACGAACAGGCGGGCGGCGGACACAACTTGAGCATTGGGTTGACGTCTTTGGCCTATCACCTCAAGGTGCTCTCGTTCGTTGAGGAGTGCGTGCTCGCACGCGAGGAAGCAGAAGCGGCAGCGGCGGCGGAAGTCGCCGAACGGCAGCAGGGGAGGGCGAGTTGACGAACGCGGAAGCAGTCGCGGTACTGGTCGTGAGAGTGGTCCTGGGCGTCATCATGATCGCGCACGGGCTCAACCACTGGCGGGGCGGCGGAAAGATCGAGGGCACGGCCCGCTGGTTCGGCGGGCTCGGGCTGCGGCACGGGACGCTGCAGGCGTGGATGAGCGTGGTCACCGAGGTCGGCGCGGGAGCGCTCCTGGTCCTCGGCCTGTTCACCCCGCTGGCCTGCGCGGCGGTGGTCTCGGTGATGCTGGTCGCGGGGCTCCTCGCCCACCGGCCCAACGGGTTCTTCGTGTTCAAGGACGGCTACGAGTACGTCCTGATGCTGGCCGCGATCTCCCTGGCGCTCGGGGTACTGGGTCCCGGCAAGGTCTCCGTGGACCACGCTGCCGACATCGAGGTCACCGGCTGGGCCGGGGGCGCCATCGCGCTCGGGGTCGCCGTGGTGGCGACGGCGGGGCTGCTGGCGACGTTCTGGCGGCCCGAGCGTCCCGAACGGGCCGTAAAGGCGGAGGATCCGGCCGTCACCGGAGTGACCGGGCAGGAGACCGGCTGATGCGTGTGGGGTTCATCGGGCTCGGAAATCAGGGCGGGCCCATGGCACGGCGCATCGTCGACGCGGGTTTCACGACGACGCTGTGGGCGAGAAGACCCGCCTCGCTGACCCCGTTCGCCGGTACGCCTGCTCAACGTGCCGTATCCGCAGCCGAGTTGGCCGCCGCAAGTGACCTCGTGTGTGTCTGTGTCGGTGACGACGCGGACATCGAGGAGGTCATCGCCGGCGACGATGGTGTGCTCGCCGGGCTTCGGCGCGGCGGGGTGATCGCCGTGCACAGCACCGTCCACCCCGACACCTGCCGTCGGCTCGCCGACCGGGCCGGGTTGCGCGGGGTCGCCCTGGTCGACGCGCCGGTCAGTGGAGGTGGCGCTGCGGCGGCCGAGGGGCGGCTGCTGGTGATGGTCGGTGGCGAGTCCGGGACCGTGGCGTTCTGCCGACGGGTGTTCGAGACGTACGGCGATCCGGTCGTCCATATGGGTCCGCTGGGCTCGGGGCAGGTCGCCAAGCTGCTGAACAACGCCCTGTTCACGGCGAATCTCGCGGCCTCCGCGGACGTACTCGCCCTCGGGCGAACCCTCGACGTGGATCCCGCCGGCCTCGCCGACGTCCTCGCACACGGCAGCGGGGCGAGTTTCGCGCTCGACCGGGTCGCCGAGGCCGGTGGCACCCTCGACCGGATCGCCACGCATGGCGGTCCGCTGCTGCGCAAGGACGCCCGGCTGCTGGCGGACCTCGCCGAAGGGGCCGGCACCACGGCGGGCGCGACCGTGATGCGGACGGCCGACGACGCCCTCACGGCCATGGCGCGGATCGAACGGCCACTGATCTCCGGGAGGCGGTCGACAGGATAGTTCTCCTGAGCGGAAATGTGCTTCTCATTATTCGCGAGCATTGCTATCGTCTGTCGTCAGGGTGACGAAGGGAGCGGTACAGGCCGTGAACGACTTCGAGGCGATCGACTTCTTCCGGGACGAGGGGGCCGTCGCGGACCCGTATCCGTACTTCGAGGCCCTGCGTGGCCAGTGCCCCGTGCAGCGCGAGAACCATCACGACGTGATGATGGTGACGGGCTACGACGAGGCCGTGCAGGTCTTCAGCGACGCCGAGACGTTCTCCTCGTGCGTGTCGGTGACCGGGCCCTTCCCGGGGTTCCCGGTCCCGCTGGAGGGCGACGACGTCAGCGAGCTGATCGAGCGCCACCGGGACGAGCTCCCCATGAGCGACCAGCTGCCGACGTTCGACCCGCCCCTGCACACCGCCCATCGCGGGCTGCTGATGCGGCTCATCACGCCGAGGCGCCTCAAGGAGAACGAGGCGTCCATGTGGCATCTCGCCGACGCCCAGCTGGACGAGTATCTGGCCTCCGGTGAGGGCGACTTCATCGGTGGCTTCGCCGGCCCCTTCACCCTGCGGGTCATCACCGACCTGCTAGGCATACCCGAGGCCGACCGGGACGAGTTCGCGGAGAAGCTCCAGAACCGGCCGCATTCCGACGCGGGAGTCGGCAGCACCCAGGGCGAGATGGCCCACACGCCGCTGGAGTACCTGTACGAACGGTTCGCGGCCTATGTCGAGGACCGCCGCCGTGAACCCCGCGACGACGTGATCACCGGCCTCGCCATCGCCACCTTCCCCGACGGGTCGACCCCCGACGTCGCCGATGTCGCCCGAGTCGCCACCAACCTCTTCGCGGCCGGCCAGGAGACCACCGTCCGGCTGCTGGGCAACGCGCTCCAGATCATCGCCGAACAGCCCGAGATCCAGGCGCTGTTGCGGGCCGAGCGCGACCGCATCCCGAACTTCGTCGAAGAGGTGCTCCGGATGGAGAGCCCCATCAAGGGCGACTTCCGGCTCTCCCGCGTACCGGCCACGGTGGGCGGGGTCGACATTCCGGCCGGCACCACGCTCATGGTCCTGAACGGCGCCGCCAACCGCGACCCGCGCCACTTCGAGGACCCGCAGACCTTCGACGCCACACGGGCCAACGCCCGCCATCACCTGGCGTTCGGCCGCGGCGTCCACACCTGCCCCGGCGCGCCCCTCGCCCGGGCCGAGGGCCGCGTGGCCATCGAGCGCATCCTCGACCGTACGACCGACATCAGGATCTCCGAGGCGGCGCACGGCCCCGCCGGTGCCCGCCGATACCGGTACCTGCCGACCTACATCCTGCGCGGGCTCACCCACCTCGGCCTGGAGTTCACGTCCGCAGAACAGAGCGCCCGATGAAGGCCGCCGTGGACGAGGACCGCTGCCGGGGGCACGGCGTGTGCTGGACCCTGTGCCCCGAGGTCTTCGACCTCACCGACGACGGGTACGCCGAGGTGCTGGTGCCCGAGATTCCCGCCGAGCACGAGAACGCCGTGCGCACCGCCGTCGGCAGTTGCCCCGAGCGGGCCATCGTGCTGAGCTAGGGCCTATTCGCGCAGTGAGTTCGAGAGGACGGTTGGATGCCCAAGGGATACGTCATCGTCACCGAGGCCATCAAGGACCCGGTGGGCCTGGAGGCCTACGCCCGCGCCGCCGGGGCGACCCTGGCCGCGAGCGGCGCGAAGATCCTGGCCGTCGACGACGGGCCGCAGCAACTGGAAGGCGAGTGGCACGGCGACCGGACCGTCGTCCTCGAGTTCGAGTCGGTGGAGGGGGCCCGCGCCTGGTACGAGTCCGCCGAGTACGAGCAGGCCAAGCCTTTGCGGCACGCGGCAGCCGAGACCAACATGGTGATCGTCGCCGGTTTCGAACCGCCCGCCGGGAACGGCTGACACCGGTCCGTCACCGCGGCCGAGCCTTCAGGACACGCCAACGCCCGTCTGTCCGGCGGGTGTTGGCGTGTCGTGCGTGAGCTGCCGGAAATGACGGCGTCCGGCAGTGGCCGCAGAAGGCACTTGTGTGGTGTGGTGACCGTACTGGCACATCGGTGTGCCGGCGGCGGAGAAGGTGACGCGTGGAGACGACGGCCCGGCGTGAGGAAATCCTGGGTGCCGCCCTGGAAGTGTTCGCCGAGCGCGGCTTCAAGCGGGCCTCGATGGACGCGGTCGCCGAGCGGGCGGGACTGACCCGGCAGGGCGTCCTGCACTACTTCCCCAGCAAGAAGCGCCTGTTGCACGCGCTCCTCCAGCGCCGGGAGGACCTCGCCCGTGAACACCTGGCGGGCCATGCGTACAAGGACCTGCCGAGTCTGGTCGCCGGGGTCGTCGCGTACGACCACCAGAACGCCGGGCTCGTCCAGATCCACAGCGTGCTGGTGGCGGAGGGGATCATCGGCGACGACCCCTCCCAAGCGTTCTTCCACGACCACTACCGCTCGATCCAGGACAACACCGTCGCCCAACTCACCGAGATCTACGGCGACCGCCTGCCCAGCGGCCTCACCCCGCGCGCCGCGGCGAGTGCCCTGGTCGCGATGCTCGACGGGATGCAGCTCCAGTGGCTGCTGGACGACGAGCAGTCCGACTACCCCGAGATCATGCGGGACGTGATGACCCTTCTGATCGGCTCCACGCCCGAATGAACCCGGCCATGGCCGTCACCGTCCCGGTCCGCAGCCGCTCGGCGTCCTCCCACACCCGCAGATCCACGGTGACTCCGGAACGGGCCGCGCGGGCGGCGAACCCCAGGGAGTCGTCCAGCAGCGGATCGGTGCCCGCGACCAGCAGCTGCACCGGCGGCAGCCCGTGCAGATTGGCGTGCAGGGGGCTGAGCAGCGGGTTGGTCGGCTCGGTGCCGGCGGCGTAGAGAGCGGCGCGCAGCCGGAGTTCGTCGAGGTCGAAGGAGGGCTCGGCCGCCGCGTTGAACAACAGGCTCGGCGCGTCCAGCGTCAGATCGAGCAGCGCCGAGCCGAGCACCGCACACTCCGGAGCCGTCGCCCCCATGTCCCGCAGCCGCACCAGCAGCGAGGCGACGAGCCCGGCGCCGAGCCGCTCCCCGGCCAGCGCCACCGGACCCCGGGCCCGGCAGGAGTCGTACACGGCATGGACGTCGTCGAGAGCTCCCGGGAACGACGTGCGGTAGCGCGGGCAGACGACCACCGCCCGCGTGCGCAGGGCGAGCCGCTCGGCCAGGTCGAGCGCCGACTCCGGCGTATCGGAGAGATGCCGGTCGCCGTGCAGACAGAGGATCACGAGATCAGTGGGGTCCGGCGGGGTCACGACCGGCCCGATCGGGCTCGACTCGACCCGTACGGCCGCCAAGTCGGTCTGTGCGGTGCGGCGTTCGGCCGGTCCGGAGGAGTCGTCGGGCCGGGCCTGTACAAGGACCCGGTGTTCGCCGACATCTCCGTCTGAGGTCTCAACTCCATTGTCATCCACGGGACATCACCCTTTCCGCTGCCTGCCAGTGCTCGTCGGACACCCACAGCCGGGCGAAGGCGTGGGCCGCCTGGTGCGACGTGAGGCTGCCCGACACCACCCGCTTGATCTCCTGCGCCGGGCGGGTGGCGAGTTTCCGGGCCAGCGTGCGCCAGCCCTCCTCGAAGGCGGACCGGGGGAGCACGCGGTCCACCAGGCCGAGGCGTTCGGCCTCCGGCGCGTCGAGAATCTGCGCGGTGCCGGCGAGCAGCAGCGCGCGGCCCCTGCCGACCAGTGCGGCGAGCCGTTCGGCGCCGCCCCACGCGGGCATGATCGCCAGGGCCGTCTGGTTGAAGCCGATCCTGATGTCGTCGGCCGCGATCCGGATGTCGGCGGCCACCGCGACCTCGGCTCCGCCGCCGAAGGCGTGCCCGTTGAGGGCGGCGATCACCGGTCCGGGGAAGGCGGCCAGCCGGTCGCAGACGCCACGCATCCGCAGGGCCATCGCCAGCGCCTCGTCCTCGGTGCGGATCGCGGCGAGTTCCTTGAGGTCGCCGCCCGACACGAAGGCCCTGTCGCCGGCGCCGGTGATGACCAGGGCCCGGGCGCCCGCCGCCGCGTCGAGGGCCTCGTCCAACTCGTCCATGGTGGCCGGTGCGATGGCGTTGCGGGAGTGCGGGCGGTTGATGGTGATGACCGCCAGACCCTCGTCCAGTTCGAGTTCGAGATCAACCATGTGTGCCTCTTCGGTCGGTGGGGCGCGGACTTCGGTCCTCGGGCTCAGCTCTCGTACTCGACCGTGACGTGTGCGGTCACCGGTTCGCCCTGGCAGGTCAGCACCCAGCCCTCGGCGACCTCGTCGTCGTCGAGCGCGTTGTTGACGCGCATCCTGACCGCGCCCTCGGTGAGCCGGGCGATGCAGGTGCCGCAGTTGCCCATCTCGCAGGAGAAGGGCGGCATGAGACCTCCCCGGCGGGCGCTCTCCAGCAGCGACTCGCGGGGATGCTGGTCGACCGTGCGCCGCTTTCCGGCGAGGACGACGGTGACTGTCCCGCTGCCGGTCTCCGGTACCGCCTCGGCGTCGCCGATGGACTCCTCGACCGCCGGATCCGGCGCCGTGAAGCGCTCGGCGACGATCTGTCCCGCCTCGACACCCTGCCCGAGAAGCGTGCTCTCGGCCAGTGCCATGAACGGCGCCGGTCCGCAGAGGTAGAAGTCGGCGCCCAGGTCGCCGGCCACGAACTCCCGCACCTCGGCCGCGGTGACGAGGCCCTGCCGGTCGTCGAGATGGTGCCGGATGTCGAACCGGCCCGGGTGCCGTTTCGCCAGCTCGGTCAGCGTGTCGCCGAAGATGACGGAGTCCGCGTCCCGGTTGGCCGCCAGAACCCGCACCCGCCGCTCCGTCGTGGCCAGCGCGGTCTTCACGAGGGAGAGGATCGGCGTGACCCCGCTGCCCCCGCAGAGGGCGACCAGGGGTGTCGTCCCCTCGCGCAGACAGAAGACCCCCGCCGGAGACGTGGTCTCGATGAGATCGCCGGGTGCGAGGTGGTCGTGCATCCAGTTGGACACCAGACCGCCCGGAACGCGCTTCACCGTGGTCATCAACTCGCTGTCGGTGTCCGGGGAACTCGACATCGAGTAGCTGCGCAGGGCGCCGCACGCTCGTACCGTCAGGAACTGTCCGGCGAGATAGGGGAAAGGCGCGTCGAGTACGTAGGTGCGCGTGTCGGCTGTCTCCTGGACGATCCGCTTGATCCGGACCGGGTGGAAACCGTGGTCTCGTACCATGTATGGAATTTACCTTCTCTCTCTGCGAGAGTGCAATTCTCGTTACAAGGGAAGGAGTTCCCGCGATGCGAACCATCCCCACCCGCGCAGTCCCGGCCGAGCTGGTTCAGCGCTACGAGGCGGAGGGCTGGTGGACCCGCGACACGCTCGGGGACCTGCTGACGCGCGGTCTGGCGGCCGCCCCCGACACTGAGTTCCGTGTGCACTCGGAGGTGCGGCCGTGGACGGGAACCTTCGCCGATGTCGAGCGGGTCGCGCGCCGGCTGGCGGCCGGGCTCAGGGCGCGTGGGGTGGGCCCCGGTGACGTGGTCGCGTTCCAGCTGCCCAACTGGATGGAGGCGGCTGCGGTCTTCTGGGCGTCGGCGTTCCTCGGCGCGGTCGTCGTGCCGGTCGTCCACTTCTACGGGCGCAGGGAGGTCGGCTACATCCTGGACGCCGTCCGCCCGCGCGTCTTCGTCACCGCCGCCCGCTTCGGCCACCTCGAACACCAACCCGACCTGAGCGCGGGCGTGCCCGTGGTCGGCGTCGTCGGGCGCGACTTCGAGGACCTGCTGGCCGACGAACCCCTGCCCGGAGTCCTCACGACGGATCCGGCGAGCCCCGCCCTGATCGCGTTCACCTCCGGAACGACCCGTGATCCCAAGGGAGTTGTGCACAGCCACCAGACCCTCGGCTTCGAGACCCGGCAACTGGCCGGGCTCTACCCGCCCGACCGGGGCCGCCAACTCACCTCGGCGCCCGTCGGCCACTTCATCGGCATGGTCAACGCCTTCCTCATCCCCGTCCTGGACGGCACCCCGGTGAACCTCGCCGACGCCTGGGACCCCGGCGCGGCCCTCGGCCTGATGAAGAGCGACGGGCTGACGGTCGGCGGAGGCGCCGCGTACTACATGACGAGCCTCCTCGACCATCCCGACTTCACGCCCGCCCACCTGGCCGGCATGAAGTACGCGGGCCTCGGCGGCGCGGCGGTCCCGGTCGCGGTCACCGAGAGGCTGGCCCGCCTCGGGATCACCGTCTTCCGCTCGTACGGCAGCACGGAGCACCCCTCTGTCACCGGCTCCCGACACACCGCGCCCGAGATCAAGCGGCTCTACACCGACGGTGACCCGTTGCCCGGCGTCGAGGTCAGGCTCGCCGACGACGGCGAGATCCTCAGCCGGGGACCGGATCTCTGCCTGGGCTACACCGATCCCGCGCTGACCGGCCGGGCCTTCGACGCCGACGGCTGGTACCGCACCGGGGACATCGGGGCCATCGACGGCGACGGGTATCTGACGATCACCGACCGCAAGGCCGACATCATCATTCGCGGCGGCGAGAACATCGGCGCGCTGGAGGTCGAGGAAGTGCTCCTCGCCCTGCCGTCCGTCGCCGAGGCCGCAGTGGTGGCCGCGCCCGACGATCGACTCGGCGAACACGCGGCGGCCGTCCTGCGACTGAAACCCGGTCACCCCGCGCCCACCCTCGACGAGATGCGCGCCCACCTCGACCGGGATGGCCTGGCCCGGCAGAAGTGGCCGGAGGAACTGCACGTCGTGGACGAGTTCCCGCGCACCGCCAGCGGCAAGGTCCAGAAGTTCGTTCTCCGCAAGGACATTGCGAGCCGCAAGAAGTGAGAATAAGATTCTCACAATCAGCGAAGGAGGATCTCAATGCCGTCGCGCGAGCTGCCGTATCCGCTATTCGACGCGGACAACCACCTGTACGAGACCGAAGAGGCGCTGACCAGGCACCTCCCCAAGCAATACGAAGGCGCGATCCAGTACGTGCAGGTGAACGGCCGTACGAAGATCGCGATCCGGGGGCAGATCAGCGAGTACATCCCCAACCCCACCTTCGAGGTGGTCGCCCGCCCCGGGGCGATGGAGGACTACTTCAAGTTCGGCAACCCGGACGGCAAGAGCCGCCGGGAGATCTTCGGCGAGCCGATGCGCTCCATCCCCGCCTTCCGTGAACCGGGGCCCCGGCTGGAGCTGCTGGACGAGCTGGGAGTGCAGCGGACGCTGATGTTCCCGACGCTCGCCAGCCTCATCGAGGAGCGGATGCGGGACGATCCCGAACTGATCCACGCGGTGATCCACTCGCTCAACGAGTGGCTGCACGAGACATGGGGCTTCAACTACAAGGACCGCATCCTCACCACCCCGGTCATCACCCTGCCCATCGTCGACAAGGCGATAGCGGAGCTGAACTGGGCGGTCGAGCGCGGCGCCCGGGCGATCCTGGTGCGCCCCGCCCCGGTGCCCGGCCACGGCGGCTCGCGTTCCTTCGCGGCGCCCGAGTTCGACCCGTTCTGGAGGCGCGTCGTCGAGACCGGCGTACTGGTCGCGATGCACTCCTCGGACAGTGGCTACGCCCGGTACACCAGTGACTGGGAGGGCGGGACCAACGAGATGCTCCCGTTCAAGCCCAACGCCTTCCGTACGGTGTCCGAGTGGCGGCCGATCCAGGACGCGGTGGCCGCCTGGGTGTGTCACGGAGCCCTGTTCCGGGTCCCGGGGCTGAAGATCGCGCTCATCGAGAACGGCTCCTCCTGGGTGGCGCCGCTGCTCGACCAACTCCGGGACGTCTACAAGAAGATGCCGAACGAGTTCCTGGGCGACCCGGTCCAGGCCGTCAAGGACAGCATCCACGTCAGCCCGTTCTACGAGGACGACCTCAGCGATCTCATCGACCTGATGGGCGTGGACCGGGTGCTGTTCGGCTCGGACTACCCGCACCCCGAGGGCCTGGCCCAGCCGCAGAGTTACGTCGATGCCATCCAGCACCTGAGCGTCACCGACCAGGCCAAGATCATGGGCGGCAACCTCTCCAGGCTGATCCCGGAATGAAGTGGGAGACCATCCCGCGGATGGTGCTGGGCGCGGCCGACCGCTTCGGTGACGCCGAAGCGGTCGTCGACGGCGAACTCAGGCTCACCTTCACCGAGTTGGTGGACCGGGTCCGCACGGCCGCGGGCGCCTTCGCCGCGGCCGGGATCGAGAAGGGCGACCGGGTCGCGATCTGGGCGCCCAACTCCGCCGAGTGGATCGTCGCCGCCTTCGGGCTGCTCACCGCCGGCGGGGTGCTCGTCCCGGTCAACACCCGGTTCAAGGCGGACGAGGCCCACGACATCATCCGCCGCAGCGGGGCCAGGCTGGTCATGGTGGAGGAGGATTTCCTCGGGCTCGACTTCGAGGGCCCGTCGGGCGTGCCCGTGATCGACCTCAAGTCCGGCTTCCTGGCCAGCGGTTCGCCGTTCGAACGGGAGGTGAGCGGCGACGACGTCAGCGACATCACGTTCACGTCCGGGACCACCGGGCGGCCCAAGGGCGTCCTGATGACCCACGCGCAGACGCTCCGCCTGTACGGCGAGTGGTGCGATCTGGCGACCCTGCGCGAGGGCGACCGCTATCTGATCGTCAACCCGTTCTTCCACATCTTCGGCTACAAGGCGGGCCTCGTCGCCGCCCTGATCCGGGGGGCGACCATCCTGCCGGTGCCCGTCTTCGACGTGGACCGCGTCCTGGAGCTTGTGGAGCGCGAGAGGGTGACGGTCCTGCCCGGCCCGCCCACGCTCTACCACTCGCTCCTGGCGGCGGGGGACCGGCACGACCTGTCCTCCCTGCGGGTGGCGGTGACCGGCGCCGCCGACATCCCGGTGGAACTGATCCGCCGGATCGTCAGCGACCTGCCCTTCCAGCACGTCATGACCGGTTACGGCCTGACCGAGGCGGGCACGGCCACGGCCTCCCGCCCCGGCGACTCCTTCGAGGACATCGCGACCACGGTCGGCACCCCCTGCGAAGGCGTCGAGGTGAGCATCGCGGACGACGGCGAGGTCCTGATCCGCGGCTACAGCGTCATGCGCGGCTACCTCGACGATCCCGCCGCCACCGCCGAGGCGATCGACGCGGACGGCTGGCTGCACACCGGAGACCTCGGCACCCTCGACGACCGGGGGCGCCTGAGAGTTGTCGGCCGCAAGAAGGACATGTTCATCGTGGGCGGCTTCAACGCCTACCCGGCCGAGATCGAGGGCTTCCTCCTCGAACATCCGGCCGTCGCGCAGGCCGCCGTGATCGGCGTACCGCACGAGCGGCTCGGACAGGTCGGCAAGGCGTTCGTCGTCCGTAGCGAACCTGTCTCGGCGGACGAGCTGATCGCCTGGAGCCGTGAACGGATGGCCGGGTTCAAGGCGCCCCGGTTCGTGGAGTTCCTCGAAGAACTGCCGCTGAACGCCACCGGCAAGGTGATGAAGGACCAGCTGAGATGACACGACCCGACGAGACCGCTTCAGGCATCCCGCTCCAGGCGGTCTACGGACCCGCCGACCGGGGCGCCGACCCGCCCGAGCCCGGCAACTACCCCTTCACGCGCGGCAATTACGCGACCGGCTACCGGGGACGGCTGTGGACGCTGCGCCAGTACTCCGGCTTCGGCACGCCCGAGGAGTCCAACCGCCGCTACCGCTATCTCCTCGAACAGGGCGGTACGGGACTGTCGGTGGCGCTGGACCTGCCCACGCAGTGCGGCTACGACTCCGACGACCCGGAGGTGACCGAGGAGGTCGGGCGTGTCGGCGTCGCCCTCGACACCCTCGCCGACGCCGAGATCCTCTTCGAGGACATTCCCCTCGACAGGATCAGCACCAGCTTCACCATCAACGGCACCGCGGCGATCCTCCTCGCCTTCTACGTGGCCGCCGCCGAACGCAAGGGTGTGCCGCGCGCGAAACTCACCGGCACGATCCAGAACGACATCCTCAAGGAGTACGCGTCCAGGGGCACTTGGATCTGGCCCGCCCAGCCTTCCCTCCGTCTCATCGCGGACACCATCGAGTTCTGCGCGGCCGAGGTACCCCGTTTCAACGCGATCTCGGTCGCCGGCTCGCACTTCCGCGACGCGGGCGCCAACGCCGTACAGGAGATGGCGTTCACGCTCGCCGACGGGGTGACGTACGTCGACACGGTGTTGGAGCGCGGCCGGATGACGGTCGATCAGTTCGCCCCGCAGATCTCCTTCTTCTTCTACACCCACGGCGATTTCTTCGAGGAGATCGCCAAATACCGTGCGGGACGCAGGCGTTGGGCCACCATCGTCAGGGAGCGGTACGGCGCGACGACCGACAAGGCGTCGATGTTCCGCTTCGGCTGTGTGGCCGGTGGAGCCTCGCTCTACGCGCCCCAGGCGCAGAACAACACCGTCCGGGTGGCGTACGAGGCGCTGGCCTCCGTACTCGGCGGCGTCCAGTCGATGTTCACGGCGGCCTGGGACGAACCGTTCGCACTGCCCAGCGAGGACTCGGCGACGCTGGCACTGCGTACCCAGCAGATCCTCGCCCACGAGACGGGCGTGACCCGGGTCGCGGATCCGCTCGGCGGCTCGTACTTCGTGGAGGCGCTCACCGACGCCACCGAGGCACGGATCGTCGAGATCATGGACGACCTGGAGCGGTACGGGGGCATGGTCCGCGCCATCGAGGACGGCTATCTGCAGGGACTCATCGCCGACGAGGCCTACCAGCTGCACCTGGACGTGGAGGCGGGCACCCGCCCGGTCGTCGGCGTCAACCGGTTCGTGTCGGACGAGCCGCCGCCGGACCTGGTGACGTACAAACTGGACGCGGAGGGCCGCGACCGGCAGCTGAAGCGACTCGCCGACGTGAAGGCCACCCGGGACGCCGCCCTCGTACGGGAGCAACTGGCCCGGCTGGCGCGCGCGGCGGACGGGACGGAGAACCTGATGCCCGTACTGATCGACTGTGCCAACGCCTACTGCACGGTGGGGGAGATGGTCGCCGCGCTGAAGGCTGTCTGGGGCGAGTTCCAGCAGCCGGTGGTGTTCTGATGGGCGCCGCCGCCACTCGGATCCTGGTCGCCAAGCCCGGCCTGGACGGACACGACCGCGGGGCCAAGATCGTCGCGCGGACGCTGCGCGACGCCGGTTTCGAGGTCGTGTTCACCGGCATCCGCCAGCGCGTCGACACCATCGTGGCGACGGCCGTCCAGGAGGACGTGGCCGTGGTCGGGCTCAGCATCCTCTCCGGCGCGCATCTCGCCCTGACCACGAAGGTGGTCGAGGCGCTGCGGGCCGCCGGGGCCGACGACATCGCCGTCGTCGTGGGTGGCACCATCCCGCCGGCCGACGTACCCCGGATGCGGGCGGCGGGCGCGGCGGCGGTCTTCCCGACCGGTACGCCCCTCGACGTGCTCGTGGCGGAGATGCGGGCGCTCACAAGGCCTGCGGGAGGCGCGGGGAGTGCGGGCACGCGCCCGTAGGACCTGCTCGAACTCTGCTCGGAACCCTGTCGGAACATCTGGAGGCACTGTGCGAGTCGGTGTGATGATCGGGCCGGAGCGTGGGGACTCCGCGCGCAAGGTCGCGCGGATGATCGACGACGTGACGTGGGCCGAGCAGGCGGGCCTCGACACCGCGTGGGTGCCCCAGATACCCACGGACTTCGACGCGTTGACGGCCGTCGCGCTGATGGGCGCACGGACCGAACGGATCGAGATCGGGACGGCGGTCGTACCGCTCCAGGCCCAGCATCCGATCGCCCTCGCCCGGCAGGCCCTGTCCGCCCAGGCGGCGACCGGGGGACGCCTGGCTCTGGGTGTCGGGCCCTCGCACCACTGGATCGTCCGGGACATGCTCGGACTGCCCTACGAGCGGCCCGCCGCGTTCACCCGCGACTACCTCGACGTCCTGGACGCGGCCCTGCACGGACCCGGCCCGGTAGACGTCGAGAACGACACCTTCACCGTGCACAACCCGCTCGACCTCGGCCCGGTCGGCCCCTTGCCCGTCCTGATCGCCGCGCTCGGCCCGGTCATGCTGGCCCTCGCGGGCGAGCGCGCCGACGGCACCGTCCTCTGGATGGCCGACGAACGCGCGGTCGCCGACCATGTCGTCCCGCGCATCACCAAGGCGGCCGAGGGCGCTGGCCGCCCGGCGCCCAGGGTCGTCGCGGGCATCCCGGTGTGCCTGTGCCGTCCGACGGAGGTCGACGCGGCCCGCGAGCGCGCGAACCGCATCCTCGGCGAGGCCGAGATATCGCCCAACTACCAGCGACTGCTGGACTACGGCGACGCCCGGGACATCGGCGACCTGTGCGCGGCGGGCGACGAGGCGGCCATCCTGGCCCGGTTCCGCCGCTTCGCCGACGCCGGGGTCACCGACCTGTCGGTACGGCTGCTGCCGATCGGTGAGGGCCGGGACGAACTGGTCGCCTCCAAGCGCCGTACGCGCGAGATGCTCTCGGCGCTGGCGGTGGAAGTCCGATGACCTCCGGGTCGACGGCCGGGCCCCTAGAGGGCATCCGAATCCTGGAGGTCGGCCACATGCTGGCGGGCCCCTACGCCACGATGATGCTCGCCGACCTCGGAGCCGAGGTCACGAAGATCGAGCCGCCCGGCGGTGACATCTCGCGGCAGGTGAGCGACGCCTACTTCGCCAGTCTCAACCGGGGCAAGCGCAGCGTCTGCCTGGATCTGACGACTGTGGAGGGCCAGGACCGACTCGGTGAACTCGCCGCCGACGCCCACGCGTTGCTCGTCAACCTCAAACCCTCGGCGATCCATCGGCTGGGGCTGACCTACGAGGCGCTGCGGAAGTGGAACGAGCGGCTCGTGTGCGTCGCGCTGACCGGCTTCGGGCTGGCGACGGGCGACGAACCCGCCTTCGACTACGTCGTCCAGGCAGCGACCGGAGTTGCCGCGCTCACCGGCGATCCCGACGGCCCGCCGACGCTGCCCGGTTACTCCGCCGCCGACAACTCGACCGGTCTCACGGCCGCGTTGGGGCTGCTCGCGCAGATCATCGCGGGGCGTGGCGGCCAAGTGGACGTCTCCCTACGGGATGTGATGCTGTCGCAGCTCAACTACCGTGCCTCGGCCTACCTGAACGAGGGCACCGAGCCGCGGCGGCTGCCGCTCGGAGCGCACTCCTACTACGTACCGGCGCAGCTCTTTCCCACTGCCGACGGCCACTTGGCGTTGTTCATCACCCACGACGGCTTCTGGAAGTCCTTCGCGGCCGAGGCGGGCGTCCGCGGTTTTCCGACCATGGCCGAGCGGGCGGTGCGGCGGGAAGAGGTGCTGGAGGCCGTTACGGCGGCCCTGGCCGGTGACACCGCCACGGCCTGGGAAGCCCGGCTGCGGCCCCTGGGCGTACCGGCCGCCGCGGTACGCACCCTGCCGGAGGCGCTGGCTGCCACACCCGAGGCCGTGGTGACCGCGGGTGGCTACCGGCTGGTCCGCAGCCCGGTACGGATCGCGGGCCACGAGCCCGGCTACGGGCCGCCGCCCGGGCTGGGTGAACACAACGATCCTGTCCTGCGCTGTTCCAGTGAGAGTGAGGTGGTCGAGTCATGAGGGGCGAGGACCAGTTCCACCTAGGCATCGTCGCCGAGGACTTCGAGGGCACCCTGGCCGGGCTGTCGGCGGCGTTCGGATACGAGTGGTGCGCGGAGATCGCCGGCCCGCTGACCGTGACGCTCCCCACCGGCGACGCCGAAGTACGGCTCAGCTGCGTCTACTCGCGGACCTCACCCCGGCTGGAGATCCTGCGGAGCATCCCGGGAACCCTCTGGGAAGCGTTGCCCGGCGGGGGAGTCCACCACGTCGGCTACTGGTCCGACGACGTCGCCGCGGACTGCGCCGGACTCGCAGCCCTCGGGTACACGGTGGAGGCATCCCGCCTCGGCTCCGCCGGATCCGCCTTCGCCTTTCTGCGCGGCTCCGACGGAGTACTCGTCGAACTCGTGGACCGGGCGGCACAGCCGATGCTGGAGAAGCTCTGGGCCGGCGAGGAGGGCAGAGGATGAGCACCGTGGGCATCGCCACGGGCGCCGGGCGCGGAATGGGACTGGCCTGCGCCCGGCGGCTGGTCGCTACGGTGGACACACTGCTGCTCGTCGACCGGGACGAGGCGACGCTGACAGCCGCGGCGAAGGACCTGTCGGCCGAAGGGGACGCGTCGATCGAACCGTTCGTCCTCGACATCACCGACCGGGACGGCCTGGCCCGGCTCGCCGCCCGTACCACCGAACTCGGCACCCTGCGCGCCGTCGCCCACGCCGCCGGTATCTCGCCCACGATGGCCGACTGGCGGACCATTTTCGCGGTGGACCTGGTGGGCACCGCGCTGTTGGCGGAAGCACTGCGCCCACTGGCCACGGACGGCACGGCGATGGTGTGCTTCGCCTCGATGGCACCGTTGCTCGGCAATCTGGAGGCCGGTCCGGCCGTCGCCGCCGTCCTTGACGATCCGCTCGACGACGCCTTCCTCGACCGGCTCCACGAAGCCCTGGGACCGGCCGTCGAGGACAGCGGCACCGCCTACGGCTGGGCCAAGTACGGGGTACATCGTTTCGTACGGCAGGAGGCGCTTCGGCTCGGCCCGCTCGGTGCCCGGATCTGCTCGGTCTCGCCCGGCGTCATCGACACCCCGCAGGGCCGCCGGGAAGCTGCGAAACAGCCGGCCATGGACGCGCTCGTACGCGGGTCCGCGACCGGCCGTGCGGGCCGCGCCGAGGAGGTCGCCGCCGGAGTCGCCTTCCTGCTCTCGGCGGAGGCGAGTTTCGTCACCGGCATCGACCTGCTCATCGACGGCGGCGCCTGTGCGGCGGTACGGGGGAGAACGGGGCGGTAGGACGAACACCTGGACTGTCGGATGTCAACTACCTTGTCCTGCACAGTAGTTGGCATCCGGAATTCGCTCCTCAGCCGACCGACTCCGACCGCTGGACGGTCCCCGTGATCCCGCCCGCGTCCTGGCCGGCCAGCAGTACCGCGGCCCGGCCCATCGCCTCCGGCGGTTCCACCATCTCCGGCGGGATCTCGCGACCACCACCCGCCGCCTGCCACCCCTCCGTCAGCACGATCCGGGACGGGGCGAGGCAGTTGACGGCGATGTTGTCGGCCCGCAGGTCGGTGGCGAGCCCGAGATAGAGCCGCTCGACGGCCGCCTTGGACACCCAGTACGCGTTGGCGCCCCGGTCGGTCATTCCGACCCCGCCGGTCGTCACTGCCACCAGCGAACCGCCGCCGCGCTCCCGGACATACGGGATCACGGCCTTGGTGACGAGGAAGACGCCCGTCAGATTGACGTCCAGGCACAGCTGCCAGCGCTTGAGCGGGGTGGATTCGACCGGGCCGAGCCACAGCACCCCGGCGTTGGCGATCAGGATGTCGATACCGCCGAACTCGGCGACGGTCGCCGCCACGGCCGCCTCCACCGACTCCTCGCTGCTGACATCGCAGGGCACCGCCAGCGCCCGGCCACCCGCTTCGGTGATCCCGTCGGCCACCGAGTGGATCGTCCCCGGCAGCCGGCCCGCCTCCTCGGACCGCGCGGCCACCGCCACCGACGCCCCGGCCTGCGCCAACGCCACGGCCACCGTGCGCCCGATGCCCCGGCTGGCCCCGGCGACAAACGCGGCCTTCCCCTCCAACGACCTCGACTTCAACAACTTCAACGACTCACTGACGTCGCTCACTTCGGCGGGAACCTGAGCGCTCCGTCGAGGCGTACGACCTCGCCGTTGAGATAGCCGTTCTCGCAGATGTGCTCGACGAGCGCCGCGTACTCGGGGGAGCGGCCCATCCGCCGGGGATGCGGAACCTGCGGACCCCAGTAGGCCTCCAACTGGTCACCCGCCTTGCCGTAGGCCGGAGTCAGGAAGGTGCCCGGCGCGATGGTGACGACCCGGATGCCGAGCGGGGACAGGTCACGGGCGGCCACCAGCGTCATGCTCACGACCCCGCCCTTGGCGGCAGCGTAGGGGAGTTGGCCGATCTGGCCCTCGTACGCGGCGATCGAAGCGGTGTTGACGATGACCCCTCGGCCGCCGTCCTCCGTCGGTTCCTGCTTCGCGATGGCGGCGGCGGCCAGGCGCAGCACGTTGAAGACGCCGGTCAGATAGACGTCGATGGTCGTCCTGAAGCCCTCCAGGCTGATCGGGGTGCCGTCCTTGCCGATGAGCCGGCCGCCGCTCGCCGGGCCGCCGTGGCAGTCCACCGAGATCCGCAGCGGGCCCGCCGACTCCGCCTCGGCCAGTGCCGCCAGGACGTCGTCCTCGCTGGTGGCGTCCGTCCGGACGTAGCGCACGCCGAGCTCCTGCTCCAGCGCCTTGCCCTTCTCGTCGGCGAGGTCGGCGACGACCACCTTCGCGCCCGCCGCGTGCAACCGGCGGACGGTGGCCTCGCCCAGGCCTCCCGCCCCGCCGACGACGACTGCTGAGCTGCCACTGATCTGCATCAAGGTTTTCCTCTCTTGCAAGCAGGGCTCTAGTGAGATGAGAATAGCATTCTCATGAATATAACCATGCTTCTGGAGATGGCGAGCTCGGCCGGAGACCGGGTGGTGGTGACGGCGGACGACCGTTCCCTGACCGCCTCGGAGCTGCTGGACCGCGCCCGTGCCGCCGCGCACCGCTTCCGGCGCCGATCGGCCGTGCTCTATCTGGGCGCCAACCATCTCGCCCACCCCGTCGCCCTGTTCGGCGCGGCCCTGGCGGGAGTCCCCTTCATTCCCCTCAACTACCGACTCGGCGAGCACCAGTTGGCCCGGTTGCTGGCCCGCCACCCGGGGGCCCTGGTGCTCCGCCCCGCCGATCTCGACGAACTCCTCGAAGCCGGGCGGGAGATGGGCGAGGGCGACGACGAACCGGCCCCCCAGGACCAGGACGCCGTCGCCGTCGTGCTCTACACCAGCGGAACGACGGCCGAGCCCAAGGCGGCCCTCCTGCGTCACCGACACCTCCTTGCCTATGTGTTCAACACGCAGGAGTTCGGATCGGCCGAGCCCGACGCCACGACGCTCGTGGCGGTGCCCCCGTATCACGTGGCCGGTCTGATGAACCTGCTCACGAACCTCTACTCGGGGCGCCGGATCGTCTACCAGTCGGCCTTCGACGCGCCCGACTGGCTGGCCACCGTCCGACGTGAACGCGTCACCCACGCGCTGGTCGTCCCGACGATGCTCGCCCGGATCGTCGCCGAGATCCCCGACGGCGCCACCGCCGCTACACCGACGCTGCGCAACCTCGCGTACGGCGGCGCCCGCACCGCGCGACCCGTCGTCGAACGGGCCTTGCGGGCCTTCCCGGACACCGGGTTCGTGAACGCGTACGGCCTCACCGAGACCACGTCATCGATCGCCGCGCTCGGACCCGACGACCACCGCGAGGCGCTGGCCTCCGACGAACCGGCGGTGCGCGACCGGCTCGGTTCGGTGGGGCGCGCACTGCCCGGCGTCGAGATCCAGATCCGCAGCGAGGACAGCGAGGAGGCCGGCGAGCCGGTCCAAGTCGGCAGTACCGGGCTGGTGTTCGTACGTGGGGAGCAGATTTCCGGTGAGTACGGCGGACGCGCTGCCGCACTGGACGGCGACGGCTGGTTCGCCACCCGGGACCGGGGGCGCCTCGACGCCGACGGCTATCTGTTCATCGAGGGGCGCGCCGACGACACCATCATCCGGGGCGGCGAGAACATCGCCCCGGCCGAGATCGAGGACGTACTCCTCACCCGTCCCGGCATCGTCGAGGCGGCGGTGATCGGGGTGCCCGACCCCGAGTGGGGGCAGCGGATCGTGGCCGTGCTCGTCGGGGAGGGCGACCCGGAGGAGATCCGCGCCTGGGTCAGGCAGCGTCTGCGCTCCGCCAAGACACCCGACACCGTCGTCTTCCGCGCCGAACTGCCGAAGACCGACACCGGAAAGCTGCTGCGCCGCGCCCTGCTCGCCGACCTGGAGACCAGCCATGCCTGAAGCAGTCATCGTGTCCGCCCTGCGCACCCCCGTCGGCACCGCCTTCAAGGGCACCCTGCGCGACACCACGGCCTTCGACATCGCCCACCACATCGTCGCCGCGGCAGCCGCCACGGAGGGACTGGACTCGACCCTCATCGACGACATCGTCCTCGGCGAGAGCCTCTACGGCGGCGGAGTGATCGCCCGGCACGCCGCGCTGACCACAGGCCTCACCTGGGTGCCCGGGCTCGCCCACAACCGGCACTGCGCCGCCGGTCAGGCCGCCGTCCAGAGCGCGGCGGCGAGCATCCGCGCCGGCATGGACGAACTCGTCATCGCCGGTGGCGTCAACTCGGCCTCCACCTCGCCGCGTTCGGTGACCAAGGCCGACGGTGAGTGGGAACCCTGGATGTCACCGACCCACCCGGCCCGGCCGGACGCCCCCAACACCGACATGTCGATCACCGTCGGCTGGAACACTGCCGTCCGGGCAGGCATCAGCCGAGCCGAGATGGACGACTGGGCGCTGCGTTCGCACCGCAACGCCGTACGCGCGATCGACGAGGGCCGCTTCGACGCCGAACTCGTCCCCATCGACACCCCGCACGGACTGTTCTCCGTCGACGAGCACCCGCGCCGCGACACCAGCGCGGAGCGACTGGCCGCGCTCAAGCCGCTCCACCCGGAGATCGAGGGGTTCAGCATCACCGCCGGCAACGCGGGCGGTGCGAACGACGGGGCGGCGGCCCTGGTCATCGCCAGCGATCGCCTGGGCTTCCCGGCGCTCGGTACGGTCCGGGCGTGGGCATCGGTGGGCGTCGACCCGGCCGACATGGGCCTGGCCCCGGTGACCGCGATCCCCAAGGCACTGAAGCGTGCCGGGCTCTCGCTCTCCGACGTCGACCTCTACGAGATCAACGAGGCCTTCGCCGCCGTGCCCGTGGCCGCCGTCAAGCGACTCGGCCTCGACCCGGACCTCGTCAACGTGAACGGCAGCGGCTGCTCGCTCGGTCATCCGGTCGCCGCCACGGGTGCCCGCATGCTGGTCACCCTCGTGCACGAACTTCGCCGACGCGGCGGCGGGATCGGCGTCGCGGCGATGTGCGCCGGCGGGGGGATGGGCTCGGCGACGGTGATCGAGGTACCCGCGCCGTGAATTGACGGACCGTCAACTCCCCGAGTCCTTGAAACGGAGCAGGGCTTCCTGGGCGTACGACGCGACCAGGGAGCCCTCCTCGGTGAGAACGTCACCGCGGCCGTAGCAACGGCCCTGCGCCACAAGGGGGCTGTGCTGGCGCAGAAGCAGCCAGGAGTCCGTCCGGAAGGGCCGGTGAAAGCGGACGGTGTGCGCCGTCACGGCCGAGGTGAACACCTTGTTCGCATCGTGCTGGCCGACCCCTTCGACCTGGCGCAGCGCGGTGCCGATGAGGCTCAGATCGGTGGCGTACGCCGTGAGGGCCGGAGCCAGTTCGGGCTCGGCGGCCGGGGTGCGCATCCAGAGTTCGTACTCGGGCGCCTCCGGCTCGGGGGTGTCGAGGTCGGTGACCGCGCGGGTGTCCCAGGGCAGCAGACCCAGCTCCACGGAGTGCTCCTCGCCGGGAACGGCCGGGACGTGGAACGGTGTCTGGTGGTCGGGGCCGTCCTCGGGGGCGTGCATCGACACCGCGGCGGTGGCCATGACCCCGGGAGACTGACGGGCGATGATCCCCAACGTCGCGAAGGTGGAGCCCTGGTGATGACACGTCACCTCGTACCGGACGGGCTCGTCGGGCCGCCCCGCGCGGGCGAAGAGGGCGTGTACGGACTTCACCGCCTTGTCCGGGCAGGCCAGTGAGGCCGCCCGCACGAACTGGGCGAGCAACTGCCCGCCGAACAGCCGGTGATGGTCGAGACGTTGGTTGGCCCCCGCGAACTCCATGTCCGCGTCGGCGGGTCGGAGTTCGAGACACGCGAGCAGGTCACTCCAGAGATCCTTCACAGGGGCTCCCAAGGTGAGAAGGAGGGTGGGTGTCAGAGCTGAACCAGCCGAGGAGCCGACCGCCCCTCCCGTACGAGCGCGCCCGCCTCCCGTGTCAACTCCCGTGAACTGCCCAGCAGTCCGTCCAGTACGAGTGTTCGCCGGACATGCCGGTGCAGATCGTGCTCGGCGGTGAAGCCGATACCGCCCAGGACCTGCTGGCAGTGCCGGGCCGCGGTCAGCGCCGCCCGCCCGGCCGCGGCCTTGGCCAGCAGCGCGCCGAGGTCGTCGTCGGCGGCCACGAGAGTCGCCTCGGCGCCGTCGAGGGCGACGAGTGTCTCCGCGAGCCGGTGCCGTACGGCCTGGAAGGAAGCGAGGGGCCGGCCGAACTGGGTCCGGTCCAGCACGTGCGTCCTGGCCAGCGTGAGCATGGCCCGCCCGGTGCCCAGCAGCCACCAGCCGAGCGCCCGCCGACCTGCGCCGAGTGGCACAGGCTCCCCGACAGGGCAGACCCGCAAGGGCAGTTCACCGTCGAGGCAGAGATCCTGCCTCTCGCCCCCACCACGCTCCCACACCACCCACGAGCCGCCCGTGTACGGCACCGGCAGCGTGCCGCCGATCGTTCGGCCGGCCGCGTGCAGCACCACGTCGTTGAGGAGCGGGGCGTGGGCGCCGGTCTCGCCCAGCAGCCGGAAGACGAGCGGGACAGCGACCTCGGGCACCTCCGTCAGCAGGTCGGCCCAGCCGAGGTCGGTCAGCGCGGTGTCGAGCGCCGGACCCGTGGCCGTCGCCATCGTCTTGCGGAGTGTCCCGGCGAGCAGGTCCTGTTCGGCGGCGTCCATGACTACTCCCTTCCGAGGTTCAGCAACCGGCGGGCGATGATGTTCCGCTGGATCTCGGCGGTACCGCCGTAGATGGTCGCCGCGCGCGAGTACAGGTACTCCGACCGCCAGGACGTCTCCGTCAGCTCCAGCACGCCGGGCAGCAAGTCCCGTACGGTGTCGTAGAGTTGTTGCTCCGCCGTGGCCAGCAGGACTTTGTCGACCGAGGTCTCCGGGCCCAGGTGCTCCCCTTCCGCCAGGCGTCGCTGTGTCGCGTGGGAGCGGCAGCGGACGGTGTGCAGGGCGAGGTATGTGGCGCCGAGGGTGTCGTCGTCCTGGGCGGAGCGGGCTGCGGGCGTCTGCTCCAGCAGGTGGTCGAGTCGGGTGTAGAGGTGGGCGATCCGGTGCCAGAAGCACGTCGAGCGCTCGTGCGGCAGCAGGTCCATGGCCAGCTGCCAGCCGTCGCCCGGGCGGCCCAGCATCCGGTCGCCGGGGACGACCACGTCGTCGAAGAACACCTCCGCGAACTCGTCCACGCCGTGCATCGTGCGCAGCGGGCGGACGGTGATCCCCGGGGTGTCCATGTCGACGAAGAACGCGGTGATGCCCGCGTGGCCGGGGGCCGTGCGGGTGAGCAGGACACAGCGGGCGGAGTACTGGGCGAGGCTCGTCCACACCTTCTGGCCCGTCACCACCCAGTCGTCGCCCCGGGGGACGGCCCTGGTGGTGATCGAGGCCAGGTCGCTGCCCGAGCCCGGTTCGGAGAAGCCCTGGCACCACTGTTCCCGTCCGCCGAGCAGCAGCGGGACCGTCTCGGCGGCCAGCTCCGGACGCGCGTACGAGATCATCGTCGGGGCCAGGACCTCGACCATGGAGTAGATCCCTGGCTCGGCCAGGCCCCGGGTGGCGACCTCCTCGCCGAGTACCGCGCGCAGTACGGCGGGCCCGCCCAGCCCCCTCACCTCGGCGGGCCACCCGTACCGCATCCACCCGGCCTCGTACAGCGCGCGCCGGACCCGGGCGAGCTGCGCGACCTGCGCGTCGAGCGAGTCTCCGGGGCCGGGGGAGAGGTCGTTCGTGTCGAGCCAGCGCCGCAGGTCCGTGCGGAACTCGGTGACGTTCATGTCCCCGGGCGCTGGTAGGCGTGCGGGCGTCCCGAGTCGTGCGCGCCGCTGCGGCGGATGAACGTCATGGCGCGGGTGCGCAACCGCCAGCCGTCGGCGGTGCGCGCGTAGGTGTCGTTGTAGTAGCCGATGCGCAGATCGTGGGTGGTGTGGTCGACGAAGCACAGGGGCTGTGTGCCGGACGCGGAGTTCTCGTCCGCGCCCGGCTCGACGACGGCCGTCCCGGTGAGGAAGAGACCCTTGGGCGCCGCCGCGACCAGTGCCGGGAACTCGTCGAGGGCGTAGGTGTCGCCGAAGGCGCTGTAGGTCCCGTCGGGGGTGAAGACCGCGAGCACGCCGTCCAGGTTCCCCTGGGTGATGTACACCGCGTACCGGGCCAGCAGTTGCTGGATGTCCATCAGGTCGTCAGTGGACATTGAGAATTCCATTCTCTCAAAGTGAGCGGAAGGTTCTCATGGAGGTCGTGAAGGCGTCAACGGTCCCGCCGCAGTTTCGAGAAGTCCCAGCTCACCACCTTCTCCGCCGTCACCCGAAGCCAGGCGTGCCGCCCGTCGTACGGGAAGTCGCGGCCGTCCGCGTACTTGTCCGCGAACAGCCGTTCCGGCTCCCGGAGTTCATCCACGGGTGCCCCCTTCCGGGGGGTCTCGCCGATCACCTCCACGCGGCCCCGCAGCTCCACGCCCCGCAGTCGCGTGAAGTCGGAGCCCCCGTCGTCGACGATCACGCCGATCCGCGGATCCCGGTCCAGGTCGGTCCAACGCTGGCTGCGGACCAGCGAGTTGAGCCACAGGGCCGTCCCGTCCCACACGAACCACAGGGCACTGACGTGGGGGTGTCCGCCCGCCCCGACGGTGGCCACCCGGCATATGGGCCGGGTGCGCAGAAACGCGTCCCTTTCCGGCTCGGTCATGGCGATCGCGGTTCCCCTGCGCTGTCCGGTCATCGTTTCTCCCAGCATTGTCCGAATGCTTGATTCTCTCCAATTGAGAAGCTAGTTTCCACCCCCAGAGAGGGGACCACTCGGTCGGCCGACCCCGACATCGAGTGACGGCGCGTCATGGACCAGTTCCTCACCTTCGGCATCGTCGGCCTCAGCACCGCCGCGATCTACGCGGTCATCGGCAGCGGCCTCGTACTCACCTACACCACCACCGGCGTCTTCAACTTCGCGCACGGCGCCGCGGGCATGTTCTCGGCCTTCACCTACTGGCAGCTCACCGTCGGCTGGGGCTGGCCGGTGCCGGTCGCGCTGGCCGTCGTACTGCTCCTGCTCGCTCCGGCGTTCGGACTGCTCGTCGAGCGGTTCATCCTGCGGCCGGTCCAGGCGCTCGGCGAGGCGGAACGGCTGGTGATGACGGTCGCGCTGCTCAGCGGACTCATCGGGGTCGCCCGCTGGATCTGGGACCCGAACGTGGCCCGGCCGCTGCCCGCCTTCCTCGCCGACCGCGCCCCCTTCCACATCGGTCCGGCAGCCGTCACCTGGCACCAGGCCATCACCATGGGCGTGGCCCTCGCGGTCGCCGCCGGACTGCGCGTCCTGCTCTACCGCACCCGCGCCGGCGCCGAGATGCGCGCCACCGTCGACGACCGCGCACTCGTCGGACTCACCGGCGCCGATCCCGTACGGGCCAACAAGGCCGCCTGGATCATGGGCACCCAACTCGCCGCGCTCGGCGGCATCTTGATCGCACCGAGCGTCACCCTCGACGCGGCGCAGCTCTCCCTGCTGATCGTCAGCGCCTACACCGCAGCCGTCTTCGGCCGGCTGCGCAGCGTGCCGCTCACCTTCATCGGGGCCGTCGTCATCGGCTGCACGGAGAGCTATCTGACCGGCTACCTGCCGCAGAACGACTACCTGCCCGGCCTGCGCCTGGCCGCCCCCGCACTGCTCCTCTTCATCGCCCTGCTGCTGTTCCCGCACCGGCGGCTGCGCGGACGCGACCGACGGCTGGCCCCGGTCCCGGTGCCCACGCCACGCGGCACGCTGGTCTTCGCCGCGGCGACCGTCGCGTTCGGCATCGTGCTGGCCTCGATGCTCGGCGAGGCCGACCTCATCACCTACGGGCCGGTCTTCGCGCTCGGCGTGGTGGCCCTCTCGTACGTCCCCCTGACCGGTTACGCGGGCCAGATCTCCCTGTGCCAGCTGAGCATGGCCGGGATCGGCGCGGTCGTCTGGGCGCACTTCGGGGACCACGGTCAGCTGTGGGCGCTGGGTCTGGCGGTGCTGGTCTCGGCGGTCGCCGGGGCACTGATCGCGCTGCCCGCGCTGCGGCTGTCCGGTGTGTACCTGGCGCTGGGGACCGCCGCCTTCGCCGTCGTACTCGACCGCTGGATCTTCACCCTCCCCGCGTTCCATGTCTTCGGTGTCGAGATCGCGCTGTTCGACCAGGGCTCGGTCGAAGTGACCGGGCCCTCGCTGTTCGGGCTGCGGCTGGACAGCGGGGAGGAGCTGATGGTGCTCGCCGCGGTCTGTCTCGCCCTCGCGTCGATCGGTGTGGCGGCGCTGCGGCGGGGCCGGTTCGGACGGCGGCTGATCGCCCTGCGCGACAGCGAGGCCGCCTACGCCACCCTCGGCGGCAACCTGCTCGTCGCCAAGGTGCTCGTGTTCGCGCTGGCGTCCGGGATCGCGGGCCTCGGCGGTGCGCTCTACGGAATGCAGCAACGGGCCATCACCCCCGACCAGTTCAACCTCGTGGCCGGACTGCCGATCTTCCTGGTCGCGGTGATCGGCGGCCTCGGCGCGGTCGGCAACGGCCTGTTCACCGGTACGGCCCTCGTCGGACCGACCAACGCCCTGATCGTGGTGGCGCCCGCGCTGCAGAATCCGGTCGCCCTGCTGCCCGCCCTCGCAGGCATGGGCCTGGGCAAGAGCCCGGACGGCATCTCGTCCCACCTCCGGCGCCAGTGGGAGCCGCTCGGCCGTGACCGCGTCGCGCTCACGGCGCTCGTCGCCTGGCTGGTCACGGCCTGGCTGCTGCGCCTCGGCGACGTCATCGACGGCTGGACCTTCCTGGGCGGAGCCGTCGTCGTGGCACTGGCACTACGGACATGGGCGGGTGTCCGGCAGGCACCGGCGGCCGAGCCGGAGATTCCGGTCGAGTGGTGGGGCGTACGGCGTGCCTGGCGCCCGGAGGACGGGGAGGTGCTGGCCCGTGGCGTCGCTGCGAGTTAGTGGAGTGACGGTTTCCTTCGGTGGGAACCGGGCGCTGGACGGGGTCGGCATGACCGCCGAGCCCGGCCGTGTCACCGGGCTCATCGGGCCCAACGGGGCAGGAAAGAGCACCCTGTTCGACGTCGCTTCCGGGCTGCGCAGACCGTCCTCGGGGCGGGTCCTCCTCGGCGACCGGGATGTCACCCGGATGCGCCCCTCCGCCCGCGCCCACTGTGGACTCGCCCGTACGTTCCAGCGGTTGGAACTGTTCGGCCGGCTCAGCGTCCGCGACAACCTGCTCGTCGCCGCCGAACTCGGCCCCGAACGGCCGCGCGCGGTCGCCGTCGTCACGGAGATCCTCGACCGGCTCGGGCTCACCGGCATCGCCGACACCGCCCCCGACAGCCTGCCCACCGGTGTCGGCCGTCTCGTCGAGGTCGGCCGGGCGCTGGCACTGCGCCCCAAGGTGCTCCTGCTCGACGAACCCGCCGCCGGACAGGACGCCGAGGAGACCGAGCGCTTCGCGGCCCTTCTGCGCTCACTCGCCGACGACGGCACCGCGGTCGTCCTCGTCGAACACGACATGAGCCTCGTCATGAGTGTGTGCGACGACGTGTACGTCCTCGACCTGGGGAAGGTCATCGCCGTCGGCCCACCCGAGGTGATCCGCAACGACGAGACGGTCCTTGCCGCCTATCTGGGGGACGCGTGAACGCGCTGATCGAACTGCGCGGCATCCGCGCCGCCCACGAACGGATCACCGTCCTGCACGGAGTCGATCTGAGCGTCGCCGCAGGCGAGGTGGTGGCGCTGCTCGGCCCCAACGGCGCCGGAAAGACGACCACGTTGAACGTCGCTGCGGGCATCCACTCTGCAAAGTCCGGCCAACTCCTGCTGGGCGGGCGGGACATGACGGGCGCCGCGCCACGCGACCTGGCCCGCGCCGGAGTCTGTCTGATCCCCGAGGGTCGTGGGGTGTTCCCCAACCTCTCGGTGCGCGACAACCTCCTGATGATGACCTACACCGGCCGCAGCCGGGCCGAGATCGAGGAGATCGCGTTCAGCCGCTTCCCCGTCCTCGCCCAGCGTGCCTCGCAGCCGGCGGGCACGATGTCAGGCGGCGAACAGCAGATGCTCGCCCTGGCGCGAGGGCTCGCCACCGACCCGGCGGTCCTGCTCCTGGACGAACTCTCCATGGGGCTCGCCCCGTTGGTGGTCGCCCGACTGTACGAGCAGGTCGCCGAGATCGCCCGGCAGGGCGTGGCCGTCCTGGTCGTGGAGCAGTTCGCCGCCGCCGTACTCGACATCGCCGACCGCGCCGCAGTCCTCGTGCGCGGCCGGATCCAACGGCAGGGCCACCCCGACGACGGGTTGCGCGCCGAACTGTCCGCTCTCTACCTCGGGAGTTCCGCATGACGTCCACCGAGCCACGTGCGGACCGCTTCGTCCGCGAACTGACCGAACTGAAGATCCCCGACCCGGCCGCCGCCCGCTCCGGTCTCTGGCTGCGCCTCGGCGGAGCCCTGATGGCGCTCGGCCTGATCCTCGGCGCCTCCGGCTACCTGGTCGCCCACAACACCCTCGACCCCCTGGTCCAGAACGACGGCCTCGCTCTCGGCCTCGCCGGAATCGCCGCCGGAGTGGTGGGCTCGGCGCTGTTCCTGCGCTACTCCCTCACCGGCTTCCTGCGGTTCTGGATGGCCCGCCAGTCGTACGACGTCAGCCTCCTCGCGGAACGACTGCGCGACCCGGACCGGCTGCGCGACCCGGAGTGACTCCGGGAGGCGACAACTCCGGGTGGCGGAACGACCCCGCGTCCCCGGCCATCCGCGCGACCCCGACCGTCCGCTCGAAAGGGACCCAGGCCATGACCACCCCGGCATCGACGCTGCGCCCCGGCAACCAGCTCGCCAGCACCGCCTGCGGCACCCGCGTGGTGGTGATCCGCGCCCCCGCGAAAGCCCAGCCCCAACTCACCTGCGCGGGCGCCCCCATGGTGCCCGCGGCGTCCGTGCCGCAGGTCAAGGACACCGGCTCGGGCACCCTCATCGGCAAGCGGTACGTGGACGCCACGGGCGCCCTCGAACTGCTCTGCACCGCCTCCGGAGCGGGCGAACTGGCCTGCGACGGCACCCCGATGACCATCAAGGCGGCCAAGCCCCTGCCCGCGTCCGACTGAACCGGACCGCCTCTATTCGAAAGGGAGTTGTCATGGCGCAGGAGGACCTGGTCCTGACCGAACGGGTGGGCGACGTCCTTGTGGCGACGATGAACCGGCCCGAGGCGCGAAACGCCCTGAACCCTGAGCTCCTCGACGAGCTGTCGACAGTCCTCAAGGAGGCCGATGCCGACCCGGCCGTCCGGGCGATCGTTCTCACCGGGGAGGGCCCGGCCTTCTGTGCCGGCATGGACCTGAAGGCGTTCGCACGCGGCGCCCGCTTCGACGGCCTTCTCTGGTTCCACCGCGAGGGCGTCGCCACCCCGGTCGTCGCCGCCCTCAACGGGTCCGCTGTGGCCGGTGGGTTCGAACTCGCCCTGGCCTGCGACCTGGTGGTCGCCGCCGACACCGCGTACCTCGGAGTCGCTGAGGTGAAACGCGGCCTCTTCGCGGCGGGCGGCGCCACCACCCTCGCCGATCGTGTCCCGCTCGCTGTCGCCCTGGAAATGGGCCTCACCGGTGAACTGGTCACGGCGGCCAGGGCCCGGGAGATCGGCCTGGTGAACCGGGTCGTCCCGGCTGACACGGTCCGTGCGGAGGCACTTGCCCTCGCCGAACGGATCGCACAGAACGGCCCGTTGGGCGTCGCGATGACCAAGAAGCTGATGCGGGAACGCCGTTGGGCCGAACCGGCCGAGATCGAGGCGGTGTTCCGCAGCGCCGACGCGACGGAGGGAGCGAGGGCGTTCGCGGAGCGAAGGGCGCCGGTGTGGACAGGAAAGTGACGGGGCGAGGCGACCGATTCCGGCTCGCGGTAGAGCACCTCTCAAGGGGCGCGGGGAACTGCGCGACCGGCCACGGACGGCCGCAGACTCAGAACCGCGCATCGCGAGGAACGCTCAGTCCCCCTGAAGGACCTCGTCGACCAGTCCCCACCGAAGCGCCTCCCCGGCCCCCAGCGCCTCTCCCGACAACGCCAGGTACGCCGTCCGCTCCCGCCCGATCCGCAGCGGCAGGCTCGCCGTGCCGCCCGCGCCCGGAATGAGCCCCATCCCCACCTCGGGCAGGCGAATCACCGTGTCCGGCGCGGCCAGTACCCGACCCGCGAACGCCGTCAGCTCGATGCCCGCCCCGATACAGGCGCCGTGCAGATGGGCCGTCACCCGCGCGCCGCACCGCTGGAGCAGGGCGGCCGGACTGCGGTGGACCCGGACCAGATGGGCCTGCGCGGGATCCCTGGCCGAGCCGAACTCGCTCAGGTCCCCGCCGGCGCAGAAGGCCGGCCCGTTGCCGTAGAGGTCGACGCGGATGATCGACGGGTCGAGTACGGCGACTTCGAGCGCCTCGCACAGGGCGTCCCGCGTGCCGGCGTCCATGGCGTTGCGGGCCTGCGGCCGGTCGAGCGTGATGGAGAGGCTGTCAGCGTCACGGGCCAGCGCGACGGGCTCGGCGGAGGGCCGCGGCGTACGCGCGGGCGCCGAGTCCAGCCAGGCGCGGAAGACGGCCGACGCCTGGAGCGTCGAGTAGGCGAGCGACTCGGCCACGAGACGGTCGGGCGGTGCGAGCGCCGGACCCATCCGCAGCACCTGCGTCAGGGCGACCGAGGCGGCGGGACGGTCCGCGACGATCTCCGCCAGACGGCGGGCCGTGGCGTACGCGTCGGCGCAACTGACCCAGGGGCGTGGTGGATCGGGCTCGTTGGTGAGGAGGATGTCGAAGCAGCCGTCGACCCCGACAGGTTTCTCCGCGACGCCTACGAGCATCCGCCCGGTAACTCCAGACGTTCCCAGGCCGGGATTCGGTCCACGGTCGAGGTCGACCAGGATGAAGGGGGAGGGCAAGGTCACGACCGGAGTGTAATTTGGGGCCACCTCGGACGAGAAGGGCGTTTGGCCATTGGAGAATGACGCTCTCGACAGCTGGATGGACTCGGTCGAGCCGTACCTGCCTCCGCTGGCCTCGGTCGCCCAGGAGTTCACCGCCCTCACCCGCGTGCCCATCGACCTGCCCACGGCCCTCTTTCTGCGGGCCCGGCTGGCCGGCCACGTCCTCCCGGGCCGGACATCGGCGGGCGGCTCCTGCCACCTCCTCGAAGCGGCCGACGGCTGGACGGCCGTGAACCTCGCCCGTCCCGACGACCTGGCCGCGGTACCGGCTCTCATCGCCCTGCTGAAGGGGATGGAGGGCGAGCCTCTCCAGGAGGTGGTGAAGCGGGCCAAGGGCGCCGAAGTGGCGGCGAGCGCACAACTGCTGGGGATCGCGGCTTCGGAGCACGCCTCCGTGAGCGGACCCCCGGTACGGACCGAGCGGCTCGGCGAGCGGCACCCACGCGATATCGCCGACCTGCGCGTCGTCGACCTGTCGGCGCTCTGGGCGGGCCCCCTGTGCGCACGCCTCCTGGGTCTGGCGGGCGCCGAGGTGGTCAAGGTGGAGAGCACGACCCGCCCGGACGGCGCCCGCGCCGGATCGCCCGCCTTCTACCGCTGGCTGCACGACGGGCACGACAGCCTGGTACTGGACTTCGCCCCGGGCGCGCTCGCCGAGGTGATCGCCGGGGCCGATGTCGTCATCGAGGCGTCACGGGCGCGGGCACTGCGCAGGCTCGGGGTCCACGCCGAGGAGTTCCTCGCCGCCCGTCCGGGCCGGGTCTGGGTGAGCATCACCGGGTACGGCAGGGACGACGACCGCATCGCGTTCGGCGACGACGCCGCCGTCGCGGGCGGTCTGACCGGCCTCGACGCACAGGGCGCCCCCGTCTTCCTGGGCGACGCGCTCGCCGACCCGGTCACCGGCGTCTACGCCGCCCGTGCCACGGCCCGCTCCCTCGCCACCGGAGGCGGCGAACTGTTGAGCCTCGCCATGTCGGCCTGCGCGGCCTCGCTGGTGCCGTCGCCGTGCTGATCAGAAGAGTCGAGGTCCAGGGCGCGGGGCGAGTGGACGTACGTGTCCGGAACGGGCGCATCGCCGAGATCGGGCAGCGGCTGGACGGGAGAGAGGAGACCGAAGCAGTCGACGGGCACGGCGGCGCCCTGCTTCCGGGCCTCCACGACCATCACGTCCACCTCGCGGCGCTGGCCGCCGACGCCGCGTCCGTCCAGGTAGGCCCGGCCGATGTCGTCGGCCGGGCCGGATTCGCCGCGGCCCTGCGCGCAAGGGCGCCCGAGGAGTGGGTACGGGCCGTCGGCTACCACGAGAGCGTCGCGGGCGACCTCGATCGATGGACCCTCGACAGCCTCGCCCCGGACCGGCCGGTCCGCGTCCAGCACCGGACCGGCGCCCTGTGGGTGTGGAACAGCGCCGCGCTGCGGGCGGCCGGTCTGCATACGGAGGCCGGCGACGGGCGATTCTGGCGGGAGGACGAGCGACTGCGCGGACACGTTCCGCCCGTGCGCCTTGACCTGGAGGGCGTGGGCAACAGGGCGGCGGCGCTCGGCGTCACGGGGTTCACCAATGCCGATCCACACCCGGCGGACGGCCTTCTCGATCTGCTGTCGGTACTGCCGCAACGGCTGCTCGTCATGACGGTCGACGCGCCCGTGAAGCTGATGCTCGACGACGCCACCCTGCCCGTCCCGGCCGAACTCGCCGCCAGAATCGCATCGTTGCGGCCCCGCCCGGTGGCCGTCCACTGCGTGACCCGGGTGCAACTGCTCGTGACCCTCCTCGCCCTGGACGAGGCCGGCCCCGTCGCCGGCGACCGCATCGAGCACGCGTCCGTCGTCCCGGCCGAGACGATCCCCTGGATCAGGCACCTCGGCGTGACGGTCGTGACCCAGCCGCACTTCCCCGCCGAACGCGGCCACGCCTACGCCACCGACGTGGACCCCGACGACCGTCCCCACCTCTACCGCTGCCGATCCCTGGCCGACGCGGGCATCCCGCTCGCCGCCGGCACCGACGCTCCCTACGGAACCCACGACCCGTGGGCGGTCATGCGGGCCACCGTCGAACGGGCCGGGGGAGAGGCGCTGGATGCGGAAGCGGCCCTGAGCCTGTTCACCGGCGAGCCCCAACGCCCCGCCCGGGCAAGGCGATTGGCGGTGGGTGAGGTCGCCGACCTGTGTCTGCTCCACGTACCCCTGCGGGAAGCACTCGACGTACTGACGGCCGACACCGTAAGGGCGGCGTTCGTAGCCGGAGCCCGCATCACCGCCCCCGAGTGAACAGTCGCGTCAGACGCTGTATCCGCCGTCCACCCCCAGGGCCTGTCCCGTGATGAACCCCGCGCGCTCCGAGGCGAGGAACGCCACCGCCTCCGCGATGTCCTTCGCGGCCCCGAAGCGGCGCAGCGGGATGTTGCGCCGGGTGATCGCGAGCGCGGCCTCGTCCAGTTCCCCGGAGGCGATCAGGCGGCCGGCGATACCGTCGTTGAGCATGCCGGGTGCCACACAGTTCACGCGGATCCCGTACCTCCCCTCCTCCGCCGCGAGCGCCCGGGCCACCGCCTCCACGGCACCCTTCGTGCCCGCCGACAGCCCGTCCCGTACCGGGTAGCGGCGGGTGGCCACCGTCGTCACGGCCACGATGCTTCCCCGGGTCTCCCGCAGCCTCGGCAGCGCGGGATGGACCAGATTGAAGAACGCCACCGCGTCCGCGTCGAGTTGGGCCCGGTACTCGCTCGGCTTCACCGTGCTGAGATGCCTCATCGGTACGTGGGGACCGGCCGCGTACACGACCGTGTGCAGCCCTCCGAACGCCTCGCAGGCCTCGGCCACCGCCTCCGCCGTGGCCACCTCGTCCCCCAGGTCCAGCCGCAGGGACAGGACACGGCGGCCGTACGACTTCACCTCGCCTGCGATCGACTCCGCCGCCGTCTCGTCGGCGCGGTATGTGAACGCCACGTCGCTGCCCCGCTCGGCCAGCGTCCGTACGATCTCCGCACCGATGCCGCCGGTGCCGCCCGCGACGAACGCGGCACCCGTCCGGCTCTCGAAATCGGCTGTGTGGGAAGGGGAACGGAAATCCGGCATCACAGTCCCAACGACTTGGCGATGATGACCTTCATGACCTCGCTCGTCCCGGCGTAGATACGGGTGATGCGTGCGTCCGTGTAGAGCCGGGCGATGGGGTACTCCTGCATATAGCCGTATCCGCCGAAGAGTTGAAGGCAGCGGTCGACGGCCCGGGCCTGCATCTCCGTGCAGAACAGCTTGACCTTCGCCGCGTCCGCGCCGGACAGCCGGCCGTCGACGAGTTCCAGGACCGCCCGGTCGAGCATCATCTGCGCCGCCTCCAACTCCGCTGCCACGGCGGCGAGTTCGAACTTCGTGTTCTGGAAGGCGGCGACCGGCTTCCCGAAGACCTGGCGCTCCTTGACGTACTCGACCGTCGTGTCCAGGGCGGCCCGCGCCTGCGCGACCGAGCCGACCGCCACGGTCATCCGTTCCTGCGGAAGGTTGTGGCCCAGATAGCCGAAGGCGGCGCCCTCCTCGCCGAGCCGGTTGGCGACCGGGACACGTACGTCGTCGAAGGCGAGCTCGACCGTGTCCTGCACCTTGATGCCCATCTTCATCAGCACTCGGCCCCGTGTGAACCCGGGCATGCCGTCCTCGACCACCAGCAGGGTCAGCCCCGCGCGCCGGTCGCCGGGATCGGTGGCCGTCCGGGCCACCACGACCACCAGATCGGCGAGCAGCCCGCCCGTGATGAACGTCTTGGCCCCGTTGAGGACATAGGAGTCGCCGTCCCGGACGGCGGTCGTGCGGATGCCCGCGAGGTCGGAGCCCGTGCCGGGCTCGGTCATGGCGACGGCCGTGAGCAGCTTGCCCGCGGCGAGTCCGGGAAACCAGCGGGCGCGCTGCTCCTGGTCGGCGTAGGTGAGGAAGTAGGGCAGGACGACGTCGAGTTGGGTGCGTACCGTGCCCAGCGTCACCAGTGCGCGGGCCGCCTCCTCCTGGAGGACCACGTTGTAGCGGTAGTCGTCGAGGCCGGACCCGCCGAACTCCTCGGGGACGGACATGCCCAACAGGCCCAGCGAGCCGAGCTGTTCGAAGAGTTCGCGGGGCAGCCGTCCGGCCTCCTCCCAATCGGCGTAGTGGGGGACCACCTCGTTCGCCACGAAGTCCCGCACCAGCCCGCGGAAGGCCTCGTGGTCGGGCGTGAAGATCTCTCGGCGCACAACTGCTCCCGTCAGGAGGCGAGTTCGACGAGGGTGGCGTTCGCTGTGCCGCCGCCCTCGCACATGGTCTGCAGGCCGTAGCGCAGGCCACGCTCCCGCATGTGATGGATCATGCGGGTCATCAGGACCGCGCCGGACGCCCCCAGCGGATGCCCGAGGGCGATGGCCCCGCCCAGCGGGTTGAGCAGTGCCGGGTCTGCGCCCGTCTCGGCGAGCCAGGCCAGCGGTACGGGCGCGAAGGCCTCGTTCACCTCGAAGACGCCGACCTCGGACAGGCCGACGCCCGCCTTCCGCAGCACTCGCTCGGTCGCGGGGATCGGGCCGGTCAGCATGAGCACCGGGTCGGCGCCGACGACCGCACCCGCGCGGTAGCGCACCAGCGGCACGAGGCCCAACTCGCGCGCCTTCCCGGGAGTCGTCACCAGCAGCGCGGCAGCGCCGTCGGAGATCTGTGAGGCGTTTCCCGCGTGGATCACACCGCCGTCCTGGAAAGCGGGCTTGAGCCGTGCGAGGCTCTCGACGCCCGTTCCGCGCCGCACCCCCTCATCGGCTCCCACCGTCAGGTCGCCGACGTCCACCGGCACGATCTGTTCCGCGAACGCCCCGGAGGCCAGGGCCGCCGCGGCCCGCTCGTGCGAGAGCGCCGCGAACTCGTCGAGCCGCGTCCGCGTGAACCCCCACCTCTGGGCGATCCGCTCGGCCGACACACCCTGATCGAACGAGAAGCCGTCGTACCGCGCGAGGACTTGGGGCCCGTACGGCATCCCCGAGGCCCGCGCCGACCCCAGTGGAACCCGGCTCATCACCTCGACCCCGCCGGCCACGACCACGTCCTGCTGCCCCGACATCACGGCCTGCGCCGCGAAGTCCAGAGCCTGCTGGCCCGACCCGCACGCCCGGTTGACCGTCGTCCCCGGAACGCTCTCCGGCCAGCCCGCCGCCAGCACCGAGTAGCGGCCGATGTTGCTCGACTGGTCGCCGACCTGCGACACACAACCCCAGACGACATCGTCGACGACGCTCGGATCGATGCCCGTCCGCCCGGCCAGCGCACGCAGGACGAGGGCGGACAGGTCGGCCGGGTGGACACCTGCGAGGCCGCCGCCGCGCTTCCCGACGGGGGTGCGCACCGCCGCCACGATCACCGCTTCACGCACTACGGCCTCCTGACCGAACGGGCACCCGGCGCCGCCGAGCCGGTTGTCTCCATGGCTGTCTCCTCGGCTGTCTGCTGGTCGGTCGCGGGTACCGCCCACCGCCCGTCGAAGGTCGGTTCGCGCTTCGCCATGAACGCCGTGAACGCCTCCGACACGTCAGCCGTGGCGAAGTTGACCCCCTGGGCCCGTGCCTCATTGGCGAGCGCGTCCCGCAGTGTGCGGTCGGCCCCCTCGTTCAGCAGAGCCTTGGTCTGCGCGAGCGCGACGGGCGCACCCGCCACCAGCCGCGCCCCGAGACCGTCGACGAAGGAATCCACCTCGCCCGCCGCCACCACCCATGTCACCAGCCCGAGCGACCGCGCCTCCTCCGCGCCGATCGTCTCGGCGAGCAGCGCGAGCCGCTTGGCCTGCTGCAGCCCGACCAGTTTCGGCAACAGCCAGGAACCACCCAGGTCCAGGGAGAGCCCGCGCCGCGCGAAGATCTGCGAGAACCGTGCCTCCGGCGTGGCCACGACCAGATCGCAGCCCAGAGCGAGATTCCACCCGGCCCCGACCGCGACACCGGTCACCTTGGCGATGGTCGGCACCGGCAACTCGTGCAGTTGCAGGGCGATGTCGCTCAACGTCCGCATCCGGTACAGGGGGTGGACGCTGCCGAGCCCACCCGAGATGTCGGCTCCCGAACAGAACGCGCCCCCGGCCCCCGTGACCACCAGCGCCCGCACGTCATGGTCCCGCCCGGCCGCCGTCAACGCGTCCCGCAACGCGGCCCACAGCTCCGCGTCGAGTGCGTTCTTCCGGTGCGGCCGGTTCAGCGTCAGGGTCCGTACGCCGTCCCGGTCGGTGCGGAGCAGCACGGGCTCCCCGCCACTCACGTCTCCTCGCCCCCGCCCGTCTCCTCGCCCCGGTCGTCGACACCCAACTCGGCGAGTACGGCCGCCGTGTGCTCACCGAGCGCCGGAATCGCGCCCATGGGCTGCTCGTAGCCGGAGATCACCGGCGGGGGAAGCAGCGCGGAGATCGGCCCGTACGGCGTCCCGACCTCCCGCCACCGGTCACGCGCCTTCAGATGCGGATGCGCGACCACCTCGCTCGGCTTGTTGAACCGCGAGTTGCCGATCCCGGCGGCGTCCGCGCTGCTCTGCACGTACGCCAGCTCGTGGCGGGCGCACCAGGCGCCGATCTCGGCGTCCAGCACGGCCCGGTGGGCGACCCGGCCGGGCGTCGTGGCGAACCGCTCGTCGTCCGCCAGATCGGACCGGCCGAGCAACTCCCGTGCGAGCCGCTGCCATTCGCGGTCGTTCGTCGTCCCCAGGACGACGGTGTGACCGTCGGCCGTGGCGTACGCCCCGTACGGTGCCACCGCCGGCGACCCCATGCCCCAGGGCTGCTGATCGACACCCGAGTGCTGGGTGTACGTCAGCGGATAGCCCATCAACTCCGTCATGGTGTCGAAGAGGCTCACCGCGACCGACGCCGGACCGCTGCGCCGCCCGCGCCCCCGCTCGTACAGCAACGCCATGATCGACAGGGCCGCGTACAGCCCGGCGCACACATCGGCCATCGGAGGCCCGGGCTTGGCCGGCGCCCCGGGCAGACCCGTCACCGCACACGCCCCCGCCTCGGCCTGGACGAGCAGGTCGTAGGCGCGCTTGTGCGAGAGGGGGCCGCCGGGACCGTACCCGTCGATCTCGACCGCGATCAGCTCCGGATGCCGTACGGCCAGGTCGCCGGGGGTGATGCCCAGTTTTGCCGTCGTGCCGGGGGTGAGGTTGGAGACGAGGACGTCGGCGCGGGCGAGCAGCCGGTGCAACACCGCCATTCCCGCAGGTGACTTGAGATCCAGGACCACCGATTCCTTGCCCCGGTTGATCCACACGAAGTGCGCCGCGAGGCCGTTGACCACGTCGTCGTAGTGCCGGGCGAAGTCGCCGCCCTTCGGGTTCTCCACCTTGATCACCCGGGCGCCGAAGTCGCCGAGGGTACGGGTGCACATGGGAGCGGACACGGCCTGCTCCAACGTCACCACCGTGATGCCGTCGAGCGGCCCGACGGCCCCGGCCGGGACGGCTCCGTCAGCCATGTCAGGCCCTCGCTTCGAAGCGGGCGCGCAACTCGTCCTTGAGGACCTTCTGGCTCGCGTTGCGCGGGAGTTCGTCGGTGAGACGGACGTGGCGCGGCACCTTGAAGTTGGCCATGTGCTCGCGCGACCACGCGACGACGTCCTTCTCGCCGACCTCGTACCCCTTCTTCGGGACGACGAAGGCACAGCCGACCTCGCCGAGCCGCTCGTCGGGCACACCGATGACGGCGACCTGCGCGACGGGCTCGTAGGCCAGCAGAAGTCTCTCGATCTCCGCCGGATAGGCGTTGAATCCGCCGACGATGTACATCTCCTTCTTCCGGTCGACGATCGAGAGATTCCCGATCGAGTCGAGCCGTCCGAGGTCCCCGGTGTGCAGCCAGCCCTCACCGTCGATGGTGGCGGCGGTCGCCTCGGGGTCGTCCCAATAGCCTCGGGTGACGTTGTATCCCCGCACGAGGATTTCCCCGTCCTGTTCCGCCGGGAGTTCCCGGCCTGCCTCGTCGACGATCCTCACCTCGACGTCCGGAATGACACGTCCGGTCGTTCGGGCCACCGTCTCCTCGGAATCCCCGATACGCGTGGTCGTCACCAATGCTGACGACTCGGTCAGTCCGTACGCGCTCATCACGATGTCGAAGGAGAGCTCCGACTTCATGGCGCGGATCAGCGACTCCGGAACGGTGGTGCCGCCCGTCATGGAAACCCTGAGCGACGAAAGATCGTGTCCGGAGAGTTCGGGGTGGTTGATGAGGTCGTGGAAGATCGTGGGCGGGCCAAGAAGAATGCTCACCCGTTCTCTGTCGATGATCTCCAGCGCCTTTCCGGGGTGGAACACCGGCATCGGAACGACCGTCACCCCGTGCAGGAAGGAGGCCAGCCAGCCCGCCTTGTAGCCGAAGCAGTGGAAGAACGGCGGGATGACGAGAAAGGTGTCCCCGCGTCGGAACGTGTACTCCTCGGCCATCCAGCCGTACGCCCGCAGCGACTGGCCATGGGTGAGGACGACACCCTTGGGATGACCCGTCGTGCCGGACGTGAACATCACGTCGGAGATGTCGTCCGGGGTGAGCCGCCCGATCGTCTCCCCGGCCGTGGCGGCGGACACCTCCTCACCGGCCCGCAGGAATTCGGTCCACGACAGGTCCGCGGCACCCTTCGGCCCGAGAATCGACACCGTTCTGCGGAGCGCCGGAAGCTCAGGGTCGTGCTTCAGCAGTTCGGCGACGTAGTCACTGTCGAGGAAAGGGGCCGCGAACAGGGCCCTGGCTCCCGACTTGCGCAGAATGTAGGAGATCTCGCCCGCCTTGAACCGTGTGTTGAGGGGCACGACGACACCTCCCGCGCCCTGAATACCGAGTGCCGCGAAGATCCATTCCGCGGAATTCGGTGCGCAGAGCCCTACCCGGTCGCCCTCCTCGATCCCCAGCGCGATGGTGGCCCTCACCGCCTCCACCATTCGCTGTTCCAGCTCGCGGAAACTCCACCGACGGTCCCCGTCGATCAGTGCGATGTCGTCGCCGAAGCGCTCGGCGGCCAGCCCGATGGCATGGGGAATGGTCAGGAATTCATCGTCGTATCGCATCGAGAAGGCTCCAGTGCTCAAGGCCGGCCGGACGAAGGCAGATGCAGGACCCGTTTCGCGATGAGGTTCCGCTGGATCTGGGAGGTACCGCCGTACACCGACGCGGCCCGCGAATACAGGTATTCGCCGAAGAGCTCCCCGCCGTCCTCGGCCAGTTGCTCCGGGAACACCTTGAGTGCCGTCTCGTACAGTCGCTGTTCGGCCCTTGTCATCAGCAGCTTGTCGACGGACGACTCCGGGCCGGCGGGCTGCCCGCTCAGGCGCTCGGCGGTACGGCGCCGGGCATGCGCCACCAGGACCTCGTAGTCCACCTGGCACTGCCCGATCTCGGAGCGCAGTCCGTCCGGGAGCGTGTCGGCTCGCTCCCGGACGGTGGAGCGGAGGCGTTCGACGAGCAGGCCGTACTTCGACAGATGGCCGGTGTCCAGGGCGTTGCGCTCGTACGACACCGTCGTCATCGCCAGCGGCCAGCCGTCGCCCTCGGAGCCGACCCGTTCGGACTCCTCCAGGCGGACGTCGTCGAGGAACAGCTCGCAGAACTCGTCGTCCCCGTTGGCGGCCCGCAGCGGCCGTACCGTGACGCCCGCGCGGTCCAGGGGCAGCGCGAACGCCGTGATCGAGCGGTGCGGTGAGCCCTCGCGGTCCGTACGGGCCAGGAGCAGGCACAGGTCGGAGTACTGGGCGTAGCTGGTCCAGAGTTTCTGGCCCCGGACCACGTAGTGGTCGTCGCGACGCTCCGCGAAGGTGCTCATCCCGGCGAGGTCCGACCCCGCGCCCGGCTCGCTGAACCCCTGGCACCACACCTCGTCGCCCGCCAGCATCCTCGGCAGCATGCGCAGCCGCTGATCCTCGGAGGCGAACTCCAGCAGGGCGTGCGCGAGATAGCCGATGCGCGGAACGCCCGGAGCCCCGCAGGCCCCCAACTCGTCGCTGACCGCCACCTGGTGAAGTGCCGTCAGACCGCGACCGCCGTACCGCTCCGGAACATCGAGGCCCACCCAGCCACCGGAGTGCAGCAGGCGGTGCCAGCGGTGCAGGAAAACGGGCACCGGCTCGTCCAAGTGCCTTTCAGGGAACGGGTGTTCGGCCAGCCATGTGCGGAACTCCGTGCGGAGCCGGTTCAGGTCGGCAGGGTCGCCGAAGTCCAGTGGGGTGTCGGTCATCGGGTCGCCTCCGGTTCGGCCAGCACCGTCAGCAGATCGGCTGTCGTGGCCAGGACCGTGGCGCCCACGCGGACCTTGCGCAGATACAGGTGCGCGATGTGCTCCCAAGTCTGGGCGATCCCGCCGAAGACCTGCATACCGGCGTACACGGCCTCCACCGCCGACCTGTTCACCTCGGCTTTCGCGACCCGCGCCGCGGCCAACGCCCGCTGCGGCGACTCGTGGTCGAGACTCCAGGCGGCATACCGGCTCGCGCTCGTACAGGCCTCCACGAGCACGGTCGCGTCGGCGAGCAGGTGCTGCACCGCCTGGAACGACCCGACCGGCCGGCCGTACTGGGCGCGCTCCCGCGCGTACCCCACACTCTGCGCGACGAACGACCGTGCCGCGCCCACGAGTTCGGAGGCCACGACGATCAGCGCGTACGCCTGCCAGCGCAGGTGTCCGGCCGGATCGAGGCGTCCCACCACGTGCTGCGAGGGCAGCGCCGTGCGGATCGTGCGCAACAGGTCCACGCTCGGTGCCGCCGGCCCCAGTCCGACCGCGGTCACGGTGCCGTCGGGGAGCACGCACAGCGCCTCGTCCGCGCCCTCGCTGTCCCAGGCGACGAGCGGGGAGGGGCTCGCGGCGGGGAAGCGAAGGTCGCGGGCGAGGGCGATCGTCGGGGTCCTGCCGGGCGCCGCGGGTACTCCCACCAGGCGGAGCAGCTCCGGGGCGAGCAGGGCCGTACCGAGCAGGGAGGTGGCCAGCGGCAGGCTGCCGTGCTCCTCGGCGAGCAGCGCGCACTCCTGGACGGTGGCGGCCGGGGGAGTGGACCGGCGCAGCTCGGCGAGGCCCAACTCGCCCAGTGCCTCCTGCGCGGCGGCCCCGAGCGAGGGCTTGACGTCGTCGGCGGAGCCCACCCGGAACCGGGTGGCGAACGAACGCAGCAGGTCGCGTACGAGCACGAACTCCTCGGTCTCCACGGGCTATCCCTCCCCGCCCCTGGACCGGCGCTCCGCCCGCGACGCCAGTTCGTCGACGATCCGGATGTGGTCCGGGCTGGTCATCGTGGCCAGCTCCGCCATCAGGGCCGCCTCCATGCCACCCCGGGTCGCCTGTTCCACCACCACGGCCAGTGCCGCCTTCGTGGCACGCAGCGCCTCCGGGGGCTGGGCCGCCAGCCGGTGGGCCAGCGTCAGTGCCTCCCGGCGGAGGTCGGCGGCAGGCACCACCCGGTTGGCCAGGCCGAGTTCGACCGCCGTCGCGGCGGGAATGCGGTCCCCGGTGAAGAGGTACTCCTTCACCCGCAGCAGACTCGTGAGCAGCGGCCAAAGGGTCACACCGCCGTCGCCGGCGACCAGGCCCACCGAGATGTGCGGGTCCGCGAGATACGCGTCGTCTGCCATCAGCACCAGATCGCAGCCCAGCGCCAGGCTGCAACCGAGTCCCACCGCCGGGCCGTTGACCGCTGCCACGACGGGCAGCGGGAAGCGGATCATCTCCGTCTGGATCGTCCGGTCGAGGCGGATCGACCGCTCCCGCAGCTCGGGGTCGGTGTGATGGCGGCGCAGATGGTCGAAGTCGCCGCCCGCACTGAACGCCCGTCCCGCACCGGTGAGGACGACGGCTCGCGCCTTGGGATCGTCCGCCAACTCCCGCCACACCTCGGCGAGTCGCCGGTGCAACTCCCCGGAGACCCCGTTGAGGCTGTCGGGCCTGTTCAGGGTGACGACACGGACATCGCCGTCGGCGGTCACGGTCAGTACGGAGTCGGCCTCGCCCATGCGCACCCTCTCCCTTGCCACCGGTGCCACTGGTCGGTCGACCTCGGATGCTAGTAAAGGTCAGACCGAAAGTGAAGAGTGTTGTTTACGCTGAATGGAAATAGCATTCTCGCACAGGCGGGGCCTGCCCGGGAGAGGTCGGGAGTGCGCTGTCAGTCGTCGCCCGGTTCGGGCAGGCCCACCCGCTGCCGCTGATCCACCTCGGCCGCCGCGCGGGCGAACCCGCACACATGGCGGGTCATCCGCCGCATCGCCGCGGGGCCGTCCTGTGCCCGGATCGCCTCGGTGATCCGCGCGTGGGCACGGGTGGTGACCTCGCGGATCTCCGCGTCCATGAACCGGTCGATGTCCGTGGCCGCGTAGATCGACTGGGAGAGGGCCGTCATGAAACCGATCAGCAACTCGTTGTCGCCCGCCTTCGCCACGGCGGTGTGCCAGCGGACGTTGGCCCGCAGAAAGCGCGGCACGTCGTCGTCGGCGGCGGCAGTCAACTCGGCGTGCGCCGCGTCCAGTTCGGCGAGGTCGGCCGACGTGCGCCGCTTCGCGGCCAGTGCGGCGCAGGTCGGCTCGATCGCCTCGCGCGTCTCGTGCAGCGCCTCAAGGCGGATCTGCCGGCCCCGGATGACCAGCCGTACCGTGTTCGTCACCGACTCGTGGCCCGGCCGGTGCACGAAGGCGCCGCCGCCGCGCCCCGGCCTGATCCGCACCAGCCGTTCGACTTCGAGGATGCGCAGCGCCTCGCGCACCGTCGCCCGGCTCAGCCCTGTCTGGTCGACCAGCTGACGCTCCGGCGGCAGCGCCGTGCCCTCGGTGAACTCGCCGGAGAGGATCCGCTCGCGTACCTCGGCGGCCAGCACGTCCGACGCCTTGGGCACCTTCACCACGTCGAAGCGCGGGTCACTGGCGGAATGTCCGGCGCTCTGCACGGGTCAGGCCTCTCGTAGGTGGCACCACTTCGGCCGGACCATTCAATACGGGACGCGCGCCGCCTGTCACATGACTTGTCCGGCGTCCCCTCACATCACCAGACCCCCGTCCACCGGCAGCACCTGCCCGGTGATGAAGGACGCGGCGTCGGAGGCGAGGAAGACGAAGGAACCCGCGATCTCCTCGGGCGCCGCCCAACGGCCCAGCGGGATGCGCGCGAGCATCGGGGCCGCGAACTTCTCGTTGGTGCGGATCGTCTCCGTCATCGGCGTCGCGGCGAGCGGTGCCAGCGCGTTCACCAGGATCTGCCGGCGCGCCAGTTCACGCGCGAGTGACTTCGTGAGACCTATGACGCCCGCCTTCGCGGCGGAGTAGTTCACCTGGCCGAGCGTGCCGACGAGACCGGCCGACGAGGTCACGTTGATGATCCGCCCCGTACCGTCCTCCGGGAGGAAGGGCAGTGCCGCCCGGGAGCAGTGGAAGGTTCCCATCAGATGGATGTCGACGATCCGGCGGAAGTCGTCCTCCGTCAGTTTGTCGAACATGGCGGGCGCGGTGACCCCCGCGTTGTTGACGACGATGTGCAGTGTCCCGCCCGCCAGTTCGGCCGCCCGCGCCGCCGCGGCATCGGCGGCTGCCCGGTCCCGTACGTCGAGGGCGGCGCTGTCCGCCGTCAGACCGGCGGCGCAGATCCTCCCGGCGACCGCGGCAGCCGCGTCCCCGTCCACGTCCGTCACCAGCACGGCGGCCCCGGCGCCGGCGAGCGCCCGGGCGACGGCGGCTCCGATACCTCCCGCCGCCCCGGTGACCAGCGCGGACCGGCCCGTCAGATCGAACAGTCCACTGTTGTCGCTCATCACTGACTCCCCATCAAAGACTCCCTGTCGAAGCGGCACGGCCGAGCGGTGGCCGACGGTCACCCAAGACGTCAGTAGCTCCTCGGCAGCCCCAGCACATGGGAGCCGAGATAGTTGAGGATCATTTCCTGGCTGATCGGCGCGATCCGCATCAGCCGCGCCTCACGGAAGTAGCGGGCCACGTGGTACTCCTCGGAGTAGCCCATCCCGCCGTGGGTCTGAAGCGCCCGGTCCGCCGCCGTGAACCCGGCGTCCGCGCACAGGTACTTGGCGGTGTTGGCCTCACGCCCGCACGGCCGCCCGTGGTCGTACAGCCAGGTCGCCTTGCGCAGCACCAGCTCGGCCGCGTCCAGCCGGGCCAGCGAGTCCGCGAGGGGGAACTGCACCCCCTGGTTCATGCCGATGGGCCGGTCGAACACGACCCGCTCCTTGCCGTACCGAACAGCCTTGTCGAGTGCCACCCGCCCGATGCCCAGCGCCTCGGCGGCGATCAGCATCCGCTCCGGATTGAGCCCGTCGAGGAGATAACGGAATCCCTGGCCCTCCTCGCCGACCCGGTCCTCCACCGGCACCCGCAGATCGTCGATGAACAGCTCGTTCGAGGTGACGGCGTTGCGGCCCATCTTCGGAATGGGGCGGATGTCGACATGGGCGCGGTCGAGATCGGTGAGGAAGAGCGTCATCCCGTCGGTCTTCTTCGCGACCTCGCCGATCCTCGTCGTCCGGGTCAGCAGCAGGATCTTCTCCGACTCCATCGCCTTGGAGATCCACACCTTATGGCCGTTCACCACGTAGTGGTCGCCGTCCCGGCGCGCATACGTCGTGATGCTCGTCGTGTCCAGTCCGGCCCCCGGTTCGGTCACGCCGAAACAGACATGGAGGTCGCCGGTGGCGACACGGGGGAGGGTCCGGCGCTTGAGCTCCTCGGAACCGTGCACCACCACGGGCTGCATCCCGAAGATCGACAGATGGATCGCGCTGGCCGCGTTCATCCCGCCGCCCGACCGTGCGACCTCCTCCAGGAGCAGCGTGGCCTCGGTGATGCCGAGACCGTGGCCGCCGTACTCCTCGGGGATCGTGAGCCCCAGCCAGCCGCCGCGCGCGACGGTGTCGTAGAAGTCGGCCGGGAACTCGTGGTCGCGGTCCTTCTCCATCCAGTACCGGTCGTCGAAGTCGCGCAGCAGTCCGGCGACGGCCTTGCGGATCGCTTCCTGATCTTCGGTCAGCTCGAAGTCCACAGTTCGAACGCCTCCCGCAGCCTCGGTGGCGTCGAAACATATCAAAGGTCAGACCGAAGAGACAGACCGGTGTTGATGGTTGCGGTACTGGTGTGGCGGGTGTGCTGACTTCATGCCTGGCTTCGTGATGTCATGCCCCTGCCGACCATGTCGTCGAGCCGCCGAGTCGATGAAGGGCCCCGTAGATGCCGACCCCCCGCACCGCACTGCTCACCGCAACAGCCGCACTGGCGGCGGTGGTTGTGGCACCCGCACCGCCCGCCCTGGCCGCAGCCGTTCCGGCCGCCGGCGCCTACTACGTCCAGAGCGCCACCACCGGACTCAACGCCGCCGACGACGCCGGAGCCGTCGAACAGCACAGACCCAAGGGCAACGAGGACCACCAGCAGTGGACGCTCCGTGCGAGCGGTACTTCGTATCTCCTGGAGAGCACCGACACCGCGGGCTCCTGTCTCGGCCGCTCCGGCGACCAGGCCAGGACCGTCGCCTGTACGAGCGCCGACGCGGCCTGGGAGATCGCCCCGTCGGGCACCGACCAGTACACCCTCAAGGCCCCGGGAACCACCCGCTACCTCACGGTCGCAGCCAAGCCGTCCGGCGCCAACTACCCGGACCAGCTCGCCATCGGCGGATCGGGCAGCCTGGCCGCCTGGTACCTCACCCCGGTCGCCCCCACCGTCGCCCCGATGCCGTCCGCCGACCAGCGGACCCTGGACCAGGTCACGTTCCTCACCGCCCACAACGCCTACGCCAATGGCGTCGACGGCGGCTTCGCCCCACCCTTCGTGAATTTCGTGCCCAACCAGTCGCGCGGCATCAACCAGCAACTCACCGACGGTGTAAGGGGGTTCATGCTGGACATCCACCAGACCTCCGACGGCGCGATCCTCTGCCACAACAGCTGCACCCTCGTCGGCAGCCCGGTCGCGCTCTGGGTCGACCTCCAGCGGATGGTCGACTTCCTCAAGCAGAATCCCACCCAGGTCGTCACCGTCTTCCTGGAGGACTACGTCGACCCGGGCGTCCTGCGCGGTGAACTCGCCCGCGTCAGCGGCCTGTCCGACGTCCTCTACCGGCCCGACCAGACCGGCGTACGGCAGAACGGTTGGCCGAAGATCGCCGATCTCGTCGCCGCCAACGACCGGCTGCTGATCTTCACCGACCACAGCCGCTCCGCCGACCAGACCGCCGGGCTCACCCGGGACACCTTCGGCGTGATGTACCAGCGCGAGTGGACCGTGGAGAACTACTGGTCCATGGGCGGCGGCATCGGCACCTCCGACTGGTCCTGCTACAGCCGCTGGTACGGCGCCGACTCCAACACCCCGCTGACCCGCACCGAAGGCGCCTTCAAGCCCCTGTTCGTCATGAACCACTTCCGGGACGTGGCGATCGCCTCCACGGCGACGAACGACAACACCAAACTGGCCGACCGGGCCCAGCGGTTCTGCCAGCCGGCCGCCCGCAAGAAGCCCAACTTCCTTGCCGTGGACCGCTACGACCTGGGCAATACCGCTTCGGCGGTGGCCACGCTGAACACCTACGTGTATCCGTAGCACCAGAAATTGCTTGCAGGGCATCTACTGGAGAAGCATGAGGCCCGCTTCTCCAGAGACGACAACGGGGGACTCGGCCAGGGCTGAGACTGCATGGAGGCCCCGACCGGAGGCCCCGACCGCGATAGGCGGTCGGGGTTTTCTCCTCACGGGTGGGGGAGCCACTGGATCGGCTGGCCTCTGCTCCGTGAGGAGCTCAGGAAGGGGCTCGCTCATGCAGGGCAGGCGGGATCAGCATCCGCGTCTACCTGACGGTGTTCCCCCGAGGCACTCCCGGGCCGCGCAACGGGAGCGTCCGGCTGAGGACGAGGTTGGTGGTGGTGCTCCCGAACTCGGCCAGCTCGTCGACGATCTCCTCCAGATGGGCCATCGACGTGGCCGCCACCTTCATGATGTAGCAGTCGTCTCCGGTGGTGCGCAGGCACTCCAGGATCTCCGGGCGCTCCTCCAGCAGCCGGCGCAGCGGCTCGTGCCGGGTTCCCGGCCCCGGGTACTTGAGCCGGACCACCGCCATCACCGGGTAACCGGTCCGCTCCGGGTCCACCTCCGCACGGTACCCCGTGATCACCCCGGCCTCCTCGAGTCGGCGCACTCGCTCCTTGGTCGCCGACGCGCTCAGGTTCACCCGCCGTGCCAGCTCGGTGAACGGGATCCGGCCGTCCCGTTGGACTTCTGTGAGGATCGCCCAGTCCGTCGCGTCGAGACTCTCGGTCATGCGCCCATTTTACCGGCGGATCCACGGCTGAACCGCCCCTGAACAGGCGGGAATCCCTTCTGAGGACCCATACGTCCTGCCTAGGGTTGGGCCCTGTGAAGATCGGAGTGAACGTCCCCAATTTCGGCCCGGGCACTGACCCCGGAGTGCTGCGCGGCTGGGCCCGGACCGTAGAGGGCCTGGGCTTCGACCTACTGATGATCTCGGACCACATAGCCATCACGCCGGATGTCGCCGAGCGCTATCCGGCACCCTTCTACGAGCCCTTCACCACCTTGTCCTGGCTGGCCGGCCTCACCACCCGTATCCAGCTCGGCACGACGGTCCTCATCGCCCCCTACCGGCACCCGCTGCTCACCGCCCGAATGGCGGCCAATCTGAACGAGGTGAGCGGTGGCCGGCTGGTCCTCGGCGTGGGAGTGGGCTGGGCACGGCAGGAGTTCGCCGCCCTCGACATCCCGTTCTCACAGCGCGGACAGCTGACCGACGACCACCTGCGGGGCATCCGGGCCGCCTGGAAGGACACCGCTTCCTACGGAGAGCGCCGGATCCCGGTGTGGGTCGGCGGAAACAGCGACGCGGGGCTGCGCCGGGCCGTGCGACTCGGCGACGCATGGCATCCGCTGCGCCCCACCGTGCCATGGCTGCGCGAAGCCGCGGGCAGGCTGGAGACGTACGCGGACGAGCGGCACCTGCCCGTGCCCGCACTGGCTCCCCGTATCGCCCTGCGCCTCACCAAGGAACCGGTCGACGGAGCGGGACGGCTCGCCGGTGAGGGCACCATCGACCAGATCATGGACGATCTCGACCAACTGCGGCTGCTGGGCGCCAAGTCCGTCGTCCTCGACACCTACCCGGGCGACCCCCGCGCGACGTGTCACCCGCAGGCGGCCTGGCAGGCCCTCGCCACTGTGGCCGCACACTTCTACGAGCCCGGCACCCCGTCCCGCACCACGATGGAGCAGTCTTGACCACACCCGACGACCACACCCTCCTCCGACAGGCCATCTCGCTCGCGGCCGAGGCACGCGCGAGCGGCAACCCGCCCTTTGGATCCCTGCTCGCAGGACCGGACGGGACGATCCTGGCCGAGGAGTACAACACCACTCTCACCGACAACGACGTCACCGCACACCCGGAACTCAAGTTGGCGAGGTGGGCCGCAAGAGAGCTCGACGCGCAGACGGCGGCAGGCACCACGATGTACACCAGCTGCCAGCCGTGCGGGATGTGCGAGGCCGTCATCCAATGGGCAGGGCTGCGGCGAGTGGTGTTCGCCCTGTCCAACGAACAGCTCCTGGACATCAGGCCGGGCAGCGGCCGACTGCCCGTGCCGCAGGACGGTCCCGCGCTGCTGGAGGAGGTACGGGCCGCGGTCGAGCCCTACTACCGCTGACCGCCGGGCCGGGGAGCGGCGCCCGCCACCAGCGGAACGCACCTGGGTACGTTCGTCCTCCGAGGGAGCGTCGACATCGGCGTCACGGTTGAGCGAGCAGACGAGTGCGGGGGCAGCGGTGACAGCACACCTTCACCCGTCCACCACCCATCTGCAAAGGACACCAAAAGGCGGGTACGACATCGGCCGGGTGCCCGACGCGCATGCGAGACTCCGCCGATGACCACGGAAACGATCACCGCGGACGCCGCGGGCACCTGGAAACTCGGCGATCTCACCGTCAACCGGCTCGGATTCGGAGCCATGCGGCTCACCGGCAGCGCGGCCTTCCACCTCGGTACGGCCAGCGACCGTTCGCGGTCGCTGGCCGTGCTGCGGAAGGCCGTGGAACTCGGCGTCAACCACATCGACACCGCCGCCTTCTACTTCTCCGCGCTGCGCTCCGCCAACGAACTGATCAACAGCGCGCTGGCGCCGTACGGGGACGACCTGGTCATCGTCACCAAGGTGGGCCCGTACCGCGACTACTCGGGGGAGTGGGCGACCTCGGCCCGCCCGGACCAACTGCGGGGCCACGTCGAGGAGAACCTGCGCCAGCTCGGCCGCGACCACCTCGACGTGGTCAATCTGCGGAGGCTGGAGCAGGACTCCGTCGCCGAGCACTTCGGAGCGCTCGCCGACCTGCGTGAGGCCGGTCTGATCCGCCACCTCGGGATCTCCGGCATCGAGCCGAAGCACCTCGCCGAAGCGCGGGAGATCGCCCCGGTCGTGTGCGTGCAGAACCGGTACGCGCTGGACCGTCCGGACCCCGAGGGCGACGAACTCCTGCGGCTGTGCGGAGAGTCGGGCATCGCCTTCGTGCCCTTCTTCGCTGTCGCGGGCAGCGGCGGAGCCCGGGGCGCCGCCGACACCCACGACGACGCGGTGCTCGCCGTCGCCCGCGCGCACGGCGCGAGCCCCGCCCAGATCCGGCTCGCGTGGAGCCTGCACCAGGGGGCGCATGTGCTCGCCATCCCGGGCACGGGCAACCCGGACCACTTGGTGGACAACGTGGCGGCGGGCGGACTGCGGCTGACGGACGACGAGTTGGCCCGACTCGGTGCGTCACACCGGTCGTAATCGCCCCAAACACCTTGCCCCGGCCGGTGGTTGCATGTGCGTAAGAGCTTTACGTGAAACCCCGGCCGGGCCTCCCGGTGGCGTGGATCTTGTCGGTACGGTCCTGCCTTGTGTGCACCGGGATCCCTTCAACGCCCGGTCTACGCGCGCAGATTCGTCACCCGCACCGCTTTCCCCCAGCTCTCCCCCCACCCATGGAGGAATGCCAGATGTACGCCATCACCGGGTCCCGCCACAGATTCACCTCGGCCCTGGCCGTACTCGGCCTGATCGCCACCGGCGTCGCCGTCCAGGCCACCGCCGACGCGACCGCCGCGACAGCGGCCACCCCCCACCGGATCCTGTTCGACAACGCCCACGCCGAGACGGCCGGCAACGCCGACTGGATCATCTCCAAGAGCCAGCCCGACCCGCTCTCCGAGGACTCGGCTCCTTCCGACGAGACCGACTGGACGGGGGCGCTCTCCTCCTGGGGTGTCGCCCTCCAGGAGACCGGCGACTACAGCCTCAAGACGCTGGCCTCGGGTTCCAGCCTCGCCTACGGGGGATCCACTGCGACCGATCTGTCGAAGTTCGACACACTGGTGCTTCCCGAGCCCAACACACTGTTCACCACCGCCGAGAAGACCGCCATCATGAAGTTCGTCCAGAACGGCGGCGGCCTCTTCATGATCTCCGACCACACCGGGGCCGACCGCAACAACGACGGAGAGGACGCAGTCGAGATCCTCAACGACCTGATGACCAACAACAGCGTCGACTCGACCGACCCCTTCGGCTTCTCCATCGACTCCCTGAGCATCAGCTCCGGCTACCCGGCCGCGATCACCGCCGCGTCCGATCCGGTCCTGCACGGCACCTTCGGCACGGTCACCAAGAGCCTCATTGCCAGCGGAACGACGGCCACCCTCAAGCCCGCCGACAACTCCGCCGTGAAGGGCCTGCTCTACCGCTCCGGCTACTCGGGCAACACCGGCGCCTTCTTCCTCACCAGCACCTTCGGCAGCGGCCGGATCGCGTTCTGGGGCGACAGCTCCCCGATCGACGACGGCACCGGCCAGTCCGGAAACACCCTGTACGACGGCTGGAACGACACCGGCGCCACCAACGCGCCCCTCGCCCTCAACGCCACGGCATGGCTCGCGGGCGCGAGCGGCTGACGCAGGGGACCGCCACCGACGTACAAGTCCGAAAAGGGGAGGGCGGGCCCGGGGAAACCACCCCCGGGCCCGCCCTCCCTCGCGTCAGGCGCCCATGCTCAGCGCACCGGCGTTCAGCGCACCGGCGTTCAGCGCACCTGCTCCTTCAGGAACGGCACCGTGCTCTCCCACGCCCGGGTCGCCGACTCCGCGTCGTACACCGGGCGGGAGTCGTTGAAGAAGGCGTGGTCGGCCGGGTAGACGCGCAGATCCGGGGTGATACCGGACTGCTCCTTGACGGCCTCGTGAAGCGCGTCCAGCTTCTCCACCGGGATGCTCGCGTCGCGTTCGCCGTAGTGGCCCAGCACCTCGGCCTTGAGCCCGGAGAAGTCGGGCAACTCGCCCTGGATCACGCCGTAGAACGGCACGGCGGCGCTGACGCGCGGGTCGGCCGCCGCCTGGTGGAGCATGAAGCCGCCGCCCATGCAGAAACCGACCGAGCCGACCGTCTCGGAGGTGACCTCCGGCCGTGCCAGCAGATAGTCGACCGCGCCGGAGAGGAGCTCGACACCCTTCGACACCGGCAGGGCCAGCATCATGCGCAGCGCCTCCTCGCTCTCGTGCGCGACGTTTCCGCCGTAGAGGTCGGGGGCGGGGGCGACGAAGCGCTCCCGCGCGAGGCGGTCGGTGACGTCCGCTATGTGGTCGGTCAGCCCCACCACTCCTGGATGACGATGACGCCGGGTCCGCTGCCGGACGGCGGCAACGCCAGATAGCCGTGCGCGGTGGTGTCAGCGCTGGGAAACGTCACGTTCTGGTGGGAGGGGGGATCCGGTCGGCTTCGGCAGCTCGGACATGGCACTCAACTCCTGGAGGGGCAGCGCTCGGTGGGGGTGCGCCGCAGTCGGACTCCGACGCGATCCCCACCTTGCCACGGACGAATCCGCCCTCTGATCCCGGCCCCGGTATGCCGGGCAACAGCGTCTTCCCAGGCCGCGCGGTCCCCTCGCCGCGCTGGACCTGCGCCCAGGCGTCCGGCGCGAAGCGCGCCACCCCGTACGCCACGAGGCCCAGCCACCACACGGCGAACAGCCAGCCGCCGACGACGTCCGAGAACCAGTGGACGCCCAGATAGACCCTGGTCAGCCCGACCAGCACGCCCCAGCAGCCGACGGCGGCGGCGATCAGATACCGGCCGCGCGGCGCCCGTGTCCGGACGGCCAGGACGAGCAGTCCGGCGGTGATGGCCGACGTGGTGGTGTGGCCCGAGGGGAACGACCAGTGGCCGGCGTCCGTCGCCCAGTGCGCCGTGGCGGGCCGGGGCCGGGACAGCAGCGCCATCACCGAGAACCGCACCGCCTGGGCGGCGACCAGACAGACGAGACAGGCGGCGGCTGCCTGGATCCGCTGCCGTGCGGTCCGGCCGAGCAGGTGGCCGGCCAGGGCGACCAGGACGTACGGGACGAAGCCCGTGCCGGTGTGCGTCACCACGCGGGCGAGGGTGACGGCCAGGTCCGGGCGGTGGGCGAGTGACCACTCCAGCAGATCCCGGTCGCCGAAGAGGGTGGCGCCGCCCCGCGCGACGACCGTGACGGCGAGCAGGGTCAGCAGCACAAAAGCGACCAGGCTCCCCAGCGCAGGAGAGCCGGCCCTTGGTACGGCACGCTCATGGTTCACATCTGCTCGACGATCACGTCCCGGCGATCGTTCCCGGGACCCGTGGACGGGGAGCGGATCACACGTGCGGACACGGAGGTGACACACCCCGGGTGTTACGTATAACCTCACCCGTCAACCGCACGTGATGCGCAGGTCGGCCGGACAGGCCACCGCGCCACCACCCCGACAGACCGAGGAGAGCCGATGAGACGCATCGCCCTGGTCACCCTCGTCGTCGACGACTACGACAAGGCGATCCGCTTCTACACCGACGCGCTCGGCTTCCGGCTCGTCGAGGACACCCCGCGCCCGGACGGCTCCCGCTGGGTCGTCGTCGAGCCGGGCACGGCAGACACGTCCGCCGGGCTGGTCCTCGCCCGGGCCAAGGGCGAGGACCAGCGTGCCCGGATCGGCGACCAGACCGGCGGACGTGTCGGCTTCTTCCTGCACACCGACGACTTCGCCCGCGACCACGCCCGGATGACCGCTGCCGGCGTGACCTTCCTGGAGGAGCCGCGCCATGAGGCGTACGGCTCGGTCGCCGTCTTCCAGGACCTGTACGGCAACCGCTGGGACCTCCTCCAGCCCACCACCGACTGACCCATCCCACCGCACCACCACCTGCCGAGGAACACCGCACATGACCGCGTCCCCCGTCGACACCGCCACCCTCCGCCGCCTCCCCAAGGCCGTGCTGCACGACCACCTCGACGGAGGCCTGCGCCCCGCCACCCTGGTCGAGCTCGCAGCCGAGGTCGGTCACACCCTGCCCACCACCGATCCGGACGAGCTGGCCGCCTGGTACTACGAGGCCGCCAACTCCGGTGATCTGGTGCGCTACATAGCCACCTTCGAGCACACCCTCGCCGTGATGCAGACCCGCGAGGGGCTGCTGCGCACCGCCGAGGAGTACGTCCTCGACCTCGCCGAGGACGGTGTCGTCTACGCCGAGGTGCGCTACGCCCCCGAACTGAACGTGAACAGTGGCCTGACCCTCCCCGAGGTCGTCGAGACGGTCCAGGAGGGCCTGGCGGCGGGTATGGCGAAGGCCGCCGCCGCGGGCACCCCGGTGCGGGTCGGGACACTCCTGTGCGGGATGCGCATGTTCGACCGCGTCCGTGAGGCCGCCGACCTGGCCGTCGCCTTCAGGGACGCCGGTGTCGTCGGCTTCGACATCGCCGGCGCCGAGGACGGCTTCCCGCCCGCCGACCACCTCGCCGCCTTCGAACACCTGCGCAGCGAGAGCGTGCCGTTCACCATCCACGCCGGCGAGGCCCACGGTCTGCCCAGCATCCACCAGGCCCTCCAGGTCTGCGGCGCCCAGCGCATCGGCCACGGCGTCCGCATCACCGACGACATCGTGGACGGCAAGCTCGGCCACCTCGCGGGCTGGGTGCGCGACCGCCGGATCGCCCTGGAGATGTGCCCGACCTCCAACCTCCAGACGGGCGCGGCCACGTCGATCGCCGAGCACCCCATCACCGCCCTGCGCGACCTGGGCTTCCGCGTCACCCTCAACACCGACAACCGGCTGGTGTCGGGGACGACGATGACCCGCGAGATGTCCCTCCTGGTCGAGGAGGCCGGCTGGACGGTCGAGGACCTGCGCACGGTCACCGTGAACGCGGTCAAGAGCGCGTTCATCCCGTTCGACGAGCGCAAGGCCCTCATCGAGGACGTCGTCCTGCCGGGCTACGCCTCGGCGCTCTGAAGCAGTCCCCGCAGATAGGCGGCCTGGCCGACGTGCTGCAGATCGTCGGCCAGGACACTGACCAGTCGTACGCCGAGAGTGACCGGCGGGTCCCAGCGCTCGTCGACGACCCGCTCGAAGTCGCCCGCGGTCAGGCCCCGCAGGAACTTGAGGCTCTGCGCGTGCACCGCGTCGTAGTAGCCGAGCAGCAGGTCACCCGACTCCACCCGCACCCGGGCGACCTGCCGCGCGCTGTGGCCGTAGCCGATGTCGCCGGCCTCCAGTCCCAGTGCGAAGCGCTTCTCCCAGCCCTCGCTCAGCCAGACCTGGTCGAACCCGGCCGCCCCGGCGACATGGTCGTCCTGGACCCGGGTGAGGTGCCAGACCAGCCAGGCGACGGAGTTGGAATCGGGGGCGGGCCGAGTGTTGAGGAGGTCCGGGGACAGGCCGTCCACTGCTGCGTGGACCTCTTCCTGGATCCGGCCGTACGCGTCGATGAGAACGTCCTTGGCATCCATGCCACCCACCATAGGCACCGCGATGCCCACGGCATCGAGAAGGGGGCCGGCGGTGTCAGGCCTGCCGCTCGGGTCGCTCCAGCAGTTCCATCAGCGCCCGGGCCGCCGGACTCGTGGCCTGCGGCGGCGGCAGCATGGCGACCGTCTCGTACACCGTCTCCCCGGTGCCCTTCACGGGCAGTGCCGTCAGGGCCGCGCGCTTGTGCGCGAAGTGCCGGGGCACCACCGCGACGCCGAGCCCCTCACCCACCAGGTCCAGGAGGCTGTGCACGTCGTTGACCTCAAGGGCCACGGTCCGCCGTACGCAGGCGGCTGCGAACACCTCGTCCGTGATGCGGCGCGGCCCCCAGTCCGGATGGAAGTCGACGAACGCCTCACCGCCCAGTTCCTCCGGCGTCACCGCACCCGCGAGGGCGAGCGGATGGCTCGGATGGCACAGCACGGTCATCGGCTCGCTGCTCAGCGGTACGGAACGCAGCTGGTCGGAGTCCCCACGGGTGCGGATGGCGAAGGCCAGGTCGAGCCGCCCGGCGGCGACCTCGTCCGCGATCGCCTCGGAACCCGCCTGGCGCAGCCGGATCTCCACATCGGGATGACGCCGCCGGAACGCGGCGAGCAGCCCGGCGACATCCACCCCTCCGATGCACTGCTCCGCGCCCAGCGAGAGCGTCCCCCGCAGCACGCCCTGTACGGCGGCCACGGCGTCGTGCGCCGCCCGCACCCCTGCCAGGATGCGCTCGGCCTCGCCCAGCAGCGCCCGTCCCGCCTCGGTGAGCGTCACCCGGCGGGTGGTACGCACGAACAGCGGGGTCTGCAGCTCGCGCTCCAGTGCGCGGATCGAGGCCGACAGACCCGACTGGGACACCATCAGCCGTTCGGCGGCCCGGGTGAAATGCTGGTCCTCCGCGACCGCGACGAAGTGCTGGAGATGGCGTAGTTCCATGATTGAGAAGCCTAACCGCTGAATTCCATCGGATTCTCCTGTTGGACCACTGCCCGTCTCCGGGGGAAGAGTGGGACCAGACTGATCACATCCGTCGTGCCAACCCTTCTGGAGTCGCGTTGTACACCGCACACACCGACCGTTACGCGGACATGCCCTACCGGCGCACCGGACGCAGCGGCCTGAAGCTTCCCGCGCTGTCGCTCGGCCTGTGGCACAACTTCGGACCGGACCGTTCGGTCGACACCCAGCGGGCCATTCTGCGGCGCGCCTTCGACCTGGGTGTCACCCACTTCGACCTGGCCAACAACTACGGCCCGCCGCCCGGCGCCGCCGAGTCCGCGCTGGGTGAGGCCCTCAAGGCCGACTTCGCCCCGTACCGCGACGAACTCGTGATCTCCACGAAGGCGGGTTACCTCATGTGGCCGGGCCCGTACGGCGAATGGGGCTCGCGCAAGTACCTGCTCTCCTCCCTGGACCAGAGCCTGACCCGCATGGGCCTGGACTACGTCGACATCTTCTACTCGCACCGCCCCGACCCGGAGACTCCGCTGGAGGAGACGATGGGCGCCCTGCACACGGCGGTCCAGCAGGGCAAGGCGCTCTACGTCGGCATCTCCAACTACTCGGCGGAGCAGACCCGGGAGGCCGCCCGAATCCTCGCCGAGCTGGGCACGCCGCTCCTGATCCACCAGCCCCGCTACTCGATGCTCGACCGCCGCCCGGAGGACGAGGGCCTGCTGGACGCGCTGGACGAGCTCCAGGTCGGCTCCATCGTCTTCTCCCCGCTGGAGCAGGGCCTGCTCACCGGCCGCTACCTCGACGGCATCCCGGCGGACTCGCGGGCGGCGAGCGACAGCCCCTTCCTGAACTCCGACCGGATCACCGAGGACCTCGTGCAGCAGTTGCGCGCCCTCGACGGCATCGCCAAGACCCGCGGCCAGAGTCTGGCCCAGCTGGCCCTGGCCTGGGTCCTGCGCGGCGGCCGGGTCACCTCGGCCCTCGTCGGCGCGAGCAGCCCACAGCAGCTGGAGGACAGCGTCGCGGCCATCGCCAACCTGGAGTTCTCCGACGACGAGCTGGCCCGGATCGACGCGGTCATCAAGAGCTGATCTTTCCGCGCCCCTTATGAACGGAGCCGCTCCGCCAGCCGTACTGTCACGGTGTCACCCTCTTCCTTACCGATGGCTTTCCTGATCTCGGCCTTCACGGGGAGTTTGTGGGTGCCGTCGCCCAGCGCCATGAACGAACTGCGGAAAGGGTGCCCGTCGATCGTCCCGCCGACCTTGACCAGGCCGCGGGTACCGAAGAACGTGGCGGATTCCGGCCAGACCAGGTAGGTCCAGCCCCCGGGTGCCGGGCTTTTGCGCAGTACGGCTGTGAATTCCTCGTCGATCTTGTCGACTTTTTCGCTGGTGGCCATGGGGCCCTCCATTTCCAGTGGTCTTCGCTCTTGAGACCACTGGGAAGTGGAAAACTCATCGCGAATCCCATGATCTTCGAGAATCTCCGTAGATCCTGCGGCAGGAAAAGAGACTGTCCCGTCGGATTCCGGTCCATACCTGCCAGGAATATGCCAGGAGAATGCCTGGAAACTGGCTGGAAAGGCGTGGTGACAGAGTGTCAATAGTGAAGACACTTAACTGGTAGAACGCTGCACCACTGAGTGACCATCGAGTGACCAGCACCAACGCGTACAGCGAGCGAGTCGCACGGAAAGCGAGGCACGGCCGGCGGGCGATCGGGGGAAAGATCGTGCACGACGAGTTCCTTTGCCATGTCACGGCGTACGGCGTCTGCGCGGGCCGACGTATCGGCGTACCGCTGGGTACCTACCGCGCACCCACCCTGGCGCTGGCCCTGTGGTGGCTGCGGGACCGTGCGAACTGGATCGCCGAACGCCTCGATCCGCAGCCCGACGAACCGTACTTCCCCCCGAACTCGCTCATCCCGGTGACCGCCACCACGCCCGACGTGCCCGGCCTGCTGCGCACCTGGTCCATGGACCCCTATCAACAGGAGCTGGTCGCCGACGAGTTGGCGGCCGGCCGGCTCGTACGGATCGCCACGTACGACGAGACCGCCGAGTACGAACTGCTCGCCGAGTCCGTGGACGCTCTGCGGATGCAGCGGACCAACCCGGCACTGGTCGTACCGGTCGCCTAGCCGCCGAGGCCGCCGTAGTCCCTGCGGCTGGCCAGGCGTATATGCGGACGAATCGCTAGAATTCTGGTCATGGTAGACCGCTCGGTCGCGCCGACCGCGCCCGAACTCGTCCTGGAGACGGAGACGGGCTCCACGGTGATGAGTCCGGGCCGCGACTATCACGTCGGACGCGACCCGCTCAGCGAGATCGTCATCGACGACGCCCGCGTCTCGTGGCACCACGCGGTGCTGCGGCCCGGGACGGACCACTGGACGGTCGAGGACGAGAACAGCACCAACGGCACATACGCCGACGGCGTGCGCATCCACGAACGGGACGTCGGACCCGGCAGCGTCCTGCGCTTCGGCAGCCCCGCCGACGGTCCGAGAGCCGTCCTCGTCACCCCACCCCCGCCGGACGGCGAACGCCCCTCGGCGGTCTCCATGCCGGCCATGACCGGCACCTTCCGCCGGCCCACCACCGTGCGGCCACTGTCCGCCCGTACCGTCCGCATCGGCCGCGGCGCCGACAACGACCTCGTCGTCGACGACCTCGTCGTCTCCCGCCGGCACGCCGAACTGCGCGCCCGACCGGACGGGACGTACGAGATCGTCGACCTCGGCAGCCACAACGGCACGTTCCTCAACGGCGCGCCCGTCGCCCGGGCGATCGTCGCTCCCGGTGACATCGTCGGCGTCGGCCACTCCGCGTTCTGCCTGGTCGGCGACCAGCTCCAGGAGTACGTGGACACCGGCGAGGTGTCCCTCGACGTCCAGGACCTCACCGTCGCCGTCGACCACGGACGCAAGACACTCCTGGAGGGCGTGTCCTTCCCGGTGGGGGAGAAGTGCCTGCTCGCGGTCGTCGGACCCAGCGGCGCCGGGAAGTCCACCCTCCTCAACGCCCTGACCGGCCTGCGCCCCGCCGACCACGGCACGGTCCTCTACGACGGACGTGACCTCTACCGCGACTACGCCGAACTGCGCCAGCGCATCGGCCTGGTCCCGCAGGACGACATCCTGCACGCCCAGCTGACCGTGCGCGGAGCCCTCACCTACGCCGCCGAACTGCGCTTCCCGCAGGACACCGCGAAGGCGGAACGACGGGCCCGCGTCGACGAGGTGGTGCGCGAACTCGGCCTGGAACAACGCGTCCACCAGCCCGTGCACAGCCTCTCCGGCGGCCAGCGCAAGCGGGTCAGCGTCGCCCTGGAACTGCTCACCAAGCCGTCGCTGCTCTTCCTCGACGAACCGACCTCGGGCCTGGACCCGGGGATGGACCGATCGGTGATGCACATGCTGCGCGGCCTCGCCGACGACGGCCGGACCGTCATCGTCGTCACCCACAGCGTGCTCAGCCTCGACGTCTGCGACCGGCTGCTCGTCCTCGCGCCGGGCGGCAAGGTCGCCTACTACGGGCCGCCCCAGGACACCCTCGCCTTCTTCGGGTACGAGCAGTGGCCCGAGGCGTTCGAGGCCTTCGAGCGCGACCAGGAACGGGACTGGGCGGGGGAGTACCGCGTCTCACCGTTCCACGGGCAGTACATCGTCAACTCGACCGCCCAGCCCCGGCTGTCGAGGTCGGGCCCGGTCGACGCCGCCCCGCCCCCGCCCAAGCCACAGAGCTGGGGCGCCCAGCTGAGCACCCTGGTCCGCCGCTACACGGCCGCGCTGAGCGCCGACCGCACCTTCCTCGCCATCATGGTCGCGCTGCCGTTCGTGATGGGTGCGATGGCCCGGGCACTGGCGGGCAGCAGGCTGACCCAGGAGACGGCGATGAACGCGCTGCTCATCCTGTGTGTCGGCGGCGTCCTGACGGGGGCGGCCAACGCCGTGCGCGAACTGGTCAAGGAACGCGTGATCTACCAACGGGAACGGGCCGTCGGGCTGTCCAGATCGGCGTACCTGATGTCGAAGGTCGTCGTCCTCGGGACGATCACCGTCGCCCAGGCCGTCGTGCTGACCCTCGTCGCCCTGCTCGGCGTCGATCTCGGCGCACCCGGCGGGGAAGGCGTGTTGATGCCACCCCTCGTGGAGCTCACGGTCGCCGTCGCGCTGCTCGCCTTCACGGCGATGATGCTCGGCCTGCTGGTGTCGGCGCTCGTCCGCAAGGAGGAGGTGACGATGCCGCTGCTCGTGCTGCTGGCCATCGTCCAGGTGGTGTTCTGCGGGGCCCTGCTCAAACTCGACGGTGTCCCCGGCATCGAACAGCTCTCCTGGCTGGTGCCCTCCCGGTGGGCGCTCGGCGCGATGGCGGGCACGATCGGGCTGTCGCGGATCGTCCCCGGCGAGCTGACCGGCGACCCGCTGTTCGAACACTCGGCCGGGGTCTGGCTGCTCAATGCGGGGATGCTGGTCGTGCTGTCGGTGGTCTTCGGGTACCTGGTCCTCCGGCTGCTGCGGCGCCACGAACCGGCCGTCATGCGGAAGTAGAGGGGGTGGGTGAGATGACGTCCCCGGGATACCAGATCTCCGGATTCCGGCCCACGCACGTCGTCCCGCAGGACGGCCTGGCCGCCTGGGACGCGCCCGACCCGTCCCGGCCCACCGTGGCCCTCGACGCGCTGCTGCCGGTGGAACTGGTCGAGCGGCGCGGCGACTGGGGGCACGTCCGGTGCGCGAACGGCTGGTCCGCCTGGGTCGACGGACGGCTCCTGGTCGCCGTACCGCAGGACCCGCCCGCCGCCGGCGCCCCACTGGCCCGCACCGCCGACCCACGCCCCCTCCTGGCCCGTGCCGAACAAGCGCTGGCCGGCTACCGCGGGGCCGTGGAGGAGTTGGTCGGGGGCGCACTCGACCGGGAGGCGTTCCGGGGGCGTACGCGGGGACAACGGATCGGGATCGTCGTCGACGGCGAGTCCGTGTGGCTGTACGACGCCGAGCACGAGCGGTGGGTGTACACCGACGGCACGCGGCTGAGCACGTACGCCGCCGACCGGGAACCCGCCGCCCCCGAGCGGGAGCCGACGCAGGTGGTGCCCGACCTGGGCCACGCGCCCACCCAGGTCGTCAGGGACGACGGCGGCGGCATGGGCAGCGGTGGCGGCTGATGGGGCGTGACCCGGACCACGACACGCGGTCGCACGCGGGGCGGCCCTCCGACCTGCTCGGGAAGCAGATCGCCGGGTACCGCGTCGAGGAGGAGATCGGCCGCGGCGGCATGGCCGTCGTCTACCGGGCCAAGGACCTGCGGCTCGACCGGACCGTCGCCCTGAAACTCCTCGCCCCCGAACTCGCCCGCAACGACACCTTCCGCAAACGCTTCACCCATGAGTCCCGGGTGGCCGCCGCGATCGACCATCCGCACATCGTCCCGGTCTTCGAGGCCGACGAGACGGACGGCATCCTCTACATCGCCATGCGGTACGTCGAAGGCAGCGACCTGCGTCATCTCCTGGACCGCAAGGGCCCGCTGCCGCTCCCCACCGCCATCCGCATCGCCGCTCAGGTCGCCTCGGCGCTCGACGCCGCCCACGAGCACGGCCTGGTCCACCGGGACGTCAAACCCGGCAACATCCTGGTCGCCCGGGGCACCGACACCGACCACCCCGAGCACGTCTACCTCACCGACTTCGGCCTGACGAAGAAGTCGCTGTCGCTCACCGGCTTCACGACCGTCGGCCAGTTCGTCGGCACCCTCGACTACGTGTCGCCCGAACAGATCTCGGGCCGCCCGGTCGACGGCCGCTGCGACGTCTACGGCTTCGCGTGCGTCGTCCACGAGATCCTGGCGGGCCACCCGCCCTTCCAACGCGACGACGACATGGCCCTGTTGTGGGCCCACCAGTACGACCAGCCACCACCGCTGACCGAGCAGCGCCCCGAACTCCCGTCCGCGGTCGACCCGGTGTTCGCGAAGGCCCTCGCCAAGAGCCCCGACGACCGCTACGACTCCTGCCTCGACTTCGTCGCCGCCCTCCGCGCGGCCTCGACAGGGCCCGTGCACGTCGGTCACACCCCCACACAGGTGGTCCGACTGCCCGAGCCCGGTGAGGAGCGGCCACCGAGACCGCCGGCCTGGGCGCGCCCGGTGTTCACCCGGCAGGGCCACCGGCGCTCGGGGTAACCGGACTTCGGGCGGGTGGATTCGGCGTCACCTGTGCCCGAACCCGCCCAACGCCACCCGCCGTGCGGACACCTTCCGGTACGAGATCCGCCGGCCCCCGTCTACCCGGACCACTGTGTCGTCGTACGTCACCGAGCCGCAGGTGCCGTCCGCCATGGCGCCCAGTCCCTTGGAGTGGTGAACACCTCCGCAGTGCGGTCGAGGTGTCCTTCGTCGACGAGATGACCGTGCGGTGCGATCAACTCCGTGACGGTCAGCCGGTCTTCGACGGTCAACGTCATGAGGGTCACGCTCCCACGGCCGCCAGAACCACGCCTAACGGGTTTCGACCTCGCCCCGCCGGTGCACCCGCCGGGCCAGCAGTGCCCCCAGGAACCCGGTGACCAGCCCCCAGAGCAGCGCGAGACCGAGCGCGCCCCACAGCTGGGGGCGCAGGAACAGGCTGCCGGAGAGGTTTCCGCCGAGGTCGCCGATGCCGAGCACGGACAGGCCGTAGTGGGCGGAGATCCGGCCGATCAGGCAGATCATCAGGACGGTCAGCGCGAGCGCGACCGCCATGTGCACGGCGTGCTGCCAGGCCCGCATCCGGGCCGGTGAGCGCGCCGCCATCAGGAACGCGGCGGCCAGCAGCAGCACCGCGTCGACGGCCACCAGCCACCACACCCTGCCGTCGTAGCCGGAGAGGGTGTCCAGGTTGAGCGTGGCGGTGTCCGGGGTGCGCAGCACCTCGTCGAGGACATGCGGCATCGGCAGCCCGAAGGGACCGTCGACTCGCCCCTCCCAGGTCGCGCCCAGCCCGGTGGTGAGGGCGAGCCAGACCAGGTTCGGCATGCCCAGCAGGACCAGCGCGAGCGACTGCGCGGGCTGTCCGCGCGTCACCGCCACGACAAGCCCGATCACGGTGCCGAGGGCCACGAAGGCGAGCAGCAGCACGACCATGGCGTACGCGGCCGGACGCACCGACTCCTGGAAGCGCAGCAGACGCGCCGGCAGCGGGGCCCCGCGCGAGACCAGCAGGGCCAGCGCCAGTACGCCCGCCAGCCACAGCAGACCGGCGAGGAGCGTCGGCGGTACGTCGGTCGTGAAGCCGATCCTGGGTGCGGCGCCGAAGACGTCGCCGATGTCACCCAGCGTTCCGTCGCCCAGCGAGACCGCGAAGGTCTGCCGGGCCGCGAACGCCAGACCGGTCAGGCCCAGCAGCCACAGCACGGCGATGCGCGCCGCCCAGCCGGCCAGCTCGGGAGCCCCGGCGACGGCCCGGTGCCGCAGCGGCCGAAGGAAACCCGCACCGGTCACGAGCGCCCCGACCAGTGTCACCGACAGCGGCATCACGGTCAGGCCGCCGGCTGTCTCGGCCAGGTCACCGGCGTCGCCGGTGAGTTCGACACTGCCGCCGACCGCTGTCACGACGGTGGCCGCGACGACCCGGGGGAACGCGCCGTCCGGCAGATCGCCCGCACCGGCGGCCCACAGCCCCAGCCCGGCGGTCAGCACCATGGCGCCCAGCCCGGTCAGCACCGCGGCCAGGGCCTGTACCCAGCCGTGCCGGGAGACGGTCCGCTCCTCGGCGAGCACCGGCACGGGAGCGGGGGTTCGCGTGCTCACCCTGCCACGCTAAGCAGCACTCGGGCGGGGCGCCTGTCGGGAGGAGCGGGGGCGTCCGCTTGCGGGCTCCCCGGGGCCAGGGCACACAATGGGAATGTTGTGGAAGAAAGCGGCGCGAATCGGAATCAATGGCCGCAGAAGCCCACGTCGGAAGAAGAGCCCGTGAGCGTCGAACAGCCGTCCTCCGGCCGCCCCACAGGACCACCCTCAGGCCCCTTGTCGGGCCCCTCCCAGCCGCCCGCGGGACCACCGTCCCAGCCGCCCGCCGACGGCGGAGGTGCGGGAGGCGGCGGTGACGGAGGCGCGGGCGGTGGTGGGCCCGGAAGTGGACCCGGGCACGACCGGCCCTGGTGGAGGTCGGTGCCCCGCATCGCGGTGCTCGCCACCTCGGTCGTGGCCGCCGTGGCCCTGATCGTCGTTCTCACCCGCTCCGACGGCACCACCGACCGGGCGAGCGGCGAGGTCTTCCTCCAGGCCGCGGACAAGTCGGGCCCGGACCCCTTCACCGAGTCCACGGCCAAGGACAGCTCCGCCCCACCGGCCACGACCCCCACCGCCACGGTCTCGACAACAGCCACCTCGAACGCCGTACGAGGCGTGGACGGCGGCGCCCCAGGTCTGTACGGCGGCACACGGAAGGTCGCCAGCTGCGACGTGGAGAAGCAGATCCGGGTGCTCGGGGCGGCCCCCGCGAAGAACGGGGCGTTCGCCTCGGTCCTCGGCCTCAAGCCCGCCGGGGTCCCCGCGTACCTGCGCTCACTCACCCCCGTACAACTGCGCATGGACACCCGCGTCACCAACCACGGCTACCGCGACGCGGCCGCCACCAGCTACCAGGCCGTTCTCCAGACCGGCACGGCAGTCCTAGTGGACGACCGCGGCCGGCCGCGTGTGCGCTGCGCCTGCGGCAACCCGCTCACCGACCCCGTACGACAGCAGAGCGCCCCGCGCACGAAGGGCGACGCGTGGCCCTCCTACCGCTCCTCGAACGTGGTCGTCGTGGCGCCCGCAACCACAGTCATCAACATCTTCGTCGTCTACGACCCCGAGCACGGCGACTGGTTCCACCGCCACCACGGCGACACGGGGCGGCACGACCAGAAGACCGACCCGCCGGTCGACCCGCCGACCCCGTCGGACAGTTCGTCGGCGCCATCGGCGGCGTCCTCGGAGCCGACAACCGCGTCGCCCGGCCTGCTGCCGCCGCAGTCACCGCTGCCGTGCGTGTCCTCACCCACCGCCTCCACCGGGACACCTGCCTCGCCCGCGTCACCGGGCACCGCGAGCCCGTCGGTCACACCCTGCCCGCCGACGTCGAGCGCACCCCCCTCCTCGCCCCCGGCCGTCGAGCCACCGTCCTCGGCCCCCGCTTCACCTCAGTCCCCGCCCGACGACGGCCTCTCCGGGTTAGCGCCTCAGCCGGAGTCCACCTCGCCGTCCTCCTGACTTCCGGGGGAGGCCGAGGAGACCGGTGGACTGCGAAGCGCGACTCTGGGTACGAGCAGTGATGCGACCGGGTCCGGCCGGATCCGGCCACCGAGAGAGCAGCACATGATCGAACAGCTGGGCGGAGCAGTGATACCGACTGGTTTCGGCGACCCCGTCGAACCGCTACGAAGGGCGACGCACTTCACCGGCGAGCCGGGCTGCATCGCCGAGGCACGTGCCTTCGCCACGAAATTCCTCGAGCAGTTGAGGAAGGAGTGGTACGCCCCGACGGACGAGCGTATCGACGGCGAACTGGTTCTGGTGGTCAGTGAGTTGGTCACCAACGCGGACCGGCACAGTCACGGCCCGTACGTTCTCGAACTTGAGGGCACGGAGAGCTCGGCGACGGTGTCCGTCTACGACAGCAGCGCCGCGCTGCCTCTGCGCTACCCCCGGGACCCGGAACGGATCGGCAGGCACGGTCTGGAGATCGTCCACGCACTCGCCACCGAGGTGACCGTCCGCCGGGTGCCGGTCGGCAAGTACGTCAGGGCCGTGCTGCCGCTCAATCCCCTCAACCCCGATCGGTGAGTCGAGACCGGACTCACTGGTCTCGACTCACCGGTTGATGGGGACGGGCAGGTCGACAGGGTCGACAGGCAGGTCAGGCGTAGTCCAGCTCGCCGAGCATGCCCTCGCGCAGCTGCGTGATGATGCGCTTGATCAGGCGGGAGACATGCATCTGCGAGCAGCCGAGCAGCTCACCGATCTCCGCCTGGGTGGCCTCCTCGACGAACCGCAGATGGATGATCCGATGGTCCCGGTCGCTGAGTTCGGCGAGCAGCGGGGCGAGCGACTGGAAGTCCTCGACCAGCCGCATGCCGTGTTCCTCGACCCCGATGAAGTCGGCCAGTACCGCTTCACCGTCGTCGGGCCCGTCGCCGGTCAACGCGGCGTCGAGGGAGGCGGAGTTGTAGCCGTTGGAGGCGATCTGGCCTTCGACGACCTCCTCCTCCGACAGGTTCATCAGTGTGGCGAGTTCGGCGACCGTCGGATCACGGTCCAGCCTGCTCGACAGTTCCTCGCGAGCCTTGGCCAGCTCGACACGCAGCTCCTGGAGGCGCCGCGGTACGTGCACCGCCCAGGTCGTGTCACGGAAGAACCGCTTGATCTCACCGACGATGTACGGCACCGCGAACGAGGTGAACTCCACCTCGCGGGACAGCTCGAACCGGTCGATGGCCTTGATCAGGCCGATCATCCCGACCTGGACGATGTCCTCCATGTCGTCGCCGCGGCCCCGGAAACGTCCGGCGGCGAACCGCACGAGCGACATGTTCATCTCGATCAGGGTGTTGCGCGCGTACTGGTGCTCGTGCGTGCCCTCTTCGAGTTCGTTCATGCGCCTGAAGAACTGGCGGGACAGCTCCCGCGCGTCACGCGGGGCCACCTTTCGCGGTTCCGGGATCCCGGGCAGTGGGGCGTCACCCGTCCTGGCTCCGGCGGTGTCCATGGCGACCTCTGCCTTCGACCGGATCATGGCGGTGTCCATTACCTGTACCTCTCCCACGAAAACATCGAGCTGCGGACGATGGAACGGTTACCGGACTGCGCGTACCCGGTCGGGCGCAGGGCATGCCACAAATATTGCTCCCTGCAAAAAAACCGGTGGACACACGGTGCGAAAAGCCCGCAGAACCATGGGTGTTGACCTGGCAGTAAGGACTGCGGGGCTGATCGTGGCGCCTGCGTAGACGTCGTGGAGCGATTGCGGTCCACGCCACCCGGAGGATCGGCGTAGAGCACCCGGTCCTGGTGCACCCCACCCGATGTACTCGCTGTGAAGGGCTTCGTGGTGCGCTCAGGAGACTCGTCTCGCCATGATCAGCTCATGGAGGTAACGCTTGTCGACCCGGCCGCCGTACCGCGTGTCGATCAGGTCCCGGATACCGGCGAGCAGGCCGTCGCGTGAGGGCGCGTCCAGCGCGCGGTGGTTCGAATAGGTGAGCAGGACGTCGATGTACTCGTCGACGGAGTACGCGATGTCCTGTGCGTGGCGCCGGACTTCGACACCGTCGAAGTGTTCGGACCGGTCCAGCTCGCCGGTGTCGGTCGCGGTGTCGGCCTCGTCGACCTGCCGGAGGCCGGGTGGCGTGGCCGGGTCCCACTGCTCGTAGCAGCGCTGCACCCGCTGGAAGAAGTCGACGGTGCCGCCCTTGACATGGTGCGTGGTGACGAGCGCGAGAAGCCCGCCGGGCCGGAGCGCCCGAGCCATCCTGGGCAGCCGTACCGCCGGGTCGAGCCAGTGGAACGCGGTCGCGCAGACGACCAGGTCGAACGGTTCGGGCGGCAGCGGCCAGTGCTCGAAGTCGGCGACCGTCACCTCCGCCAGCGGAAACGCCCGCAGGTTGTGCCGGGCCACGGCCGCCAGGGACGGGCCCAGCTCGACGGCCGTGAGCCGGCATCCCGTAGTGGCCAGCGGGACGGTGAGCTGACCCGTACCCGGGGCGATCTCCAGGACTCGGCTGCCCGGGCCGAGGCCGGCCGCGCGGACCAGGTCGTCCACGAGCGTCTCTGGATACCGGGGGCGGGCCCGGTCGTACAGTTCCGCCGCCTCGTCGAATGTGTCCCGCAGCATGTTCGCCCCTCGGCCCGTTCGTCCTGTCGTGGTGATTCCACCCAGGGCAGAATGCCGACCCCTTCCCTCGGAAGCGATCGCTTTTAGGCTGAGGAGGTGAGCAATCAAGCGCCGAACCAGGCCCGCGTGATCCCGCTGCGTCCGAAGACCGCACCGGCTCCGGCTCCCGCCGCCCCGATGACCCCGGAGCGGCCCGCACCCAGGGAACCGCTCTTCCGAGATCTGGTCGGCGACGTCCTGCGCCGCGAACGGCTCGCCCAGGAACGCACCCTCAAGGATGTCGCCGACGCGGCCAGGATCTCCATGCCCTACCTGTCGGAGCTGGAGCGGGGCCGCAAGGAAGCCTCCTCGGAGGTCCTCGCGGCGGCCGCCGGGGCCCTCGGCCTGGGCCTGGGAGACCTGCTGTCCCTGACCCAGAGCGAGCTGACACGGCACACCCGAAGCCGTACCAGGGCGCGTGCGACGACCTCCACCCCGTACAACGGGCTGTGCCTGGTCGCCTAGCAGGCTGGCGCGCGCCCGTCCGACGTGCCGCCGTCAGACATCGGCCAGGCGGCGGCTCACCACCTCGTCGGCCAGGCCGTAGGCCACCGCCTCCGCGGCGGTGAACACCTTGTCGCGGTCCATGTCCGCGCGCAGGGTCGTCACGTCGTGGTGCGTGTGCCGGGAGAGCACCTCCTCGACCTGTGCGCGGATGCGGACCATCTCCCTGGCCTGGACGGCCAGGTCGGACACTGTGCCCCGGTGGCCGCCGCTGGCCGGCTGGCCCAGCAGCACCCGGGCGTGTTCGAGGACGAACCGGCGGCCGGGATCGCCTCCGGCAAGCAGTACCGCCGCGGTCGAGGCCGCCTGGCCGACACAGAACGTCGAGATCGGCGCCCGCACGTAGGTCATGGTGTCGTAGATCGCCATGAGCGAAGTGAACGAGCCGCCGGGCGAGTTGATGTAGATCGCGATCTCCTGCTCCGGTGACGACGACTCCAGATGCAGGAGTTGTGCGATGACGACGTTGGCGACGCCGTCGTCGATCTCGGTGCCGAGAAAGATGATCCGCTCGGACAGCAGCCGGCTGAACACGTCGTACGACCGCTCGCCCTGCGGGGTGCGCTCGACGACGTTCGGAATCGTGTACGTCCCCATGTCAGAGCCCCATCCGTCGTCGCGAGGCGGCCGGGCGCACGTCGGCCAGCGAGCCGACCACCCGGTCCACCATGCCGTACTCCTTGGCCTGTTCGGCCGTGAACCAGCGGTCGCGGTCGCCGTCCCGCGAGATGGTCTCCTCGCTCTGGCCGGTGTGCTGGGCGGTGATCCGCTCGACGGCCCGCTTCGTGAACTCCAGGTTCTCCGCCTGGATCTCGATGTCGGCGGTGGTCCCGCCGATACCGGCCGACGGCTGGTGCATCATGATCCGCGCGTTCGGCAGCGCGTACCGCTTGCCGGGCGCGCCGACGCTGAGCAGGAACTGGCCCATGCTGGCCGCGAATCCCATGGCGAGCGTGGACACGTCGTTGGGGATCAGCTGCATGGTGTCGTAGATGGCGAGGCCCGCCGTCACCGAGCCGCCGGGGCTGTTGATGTACAGGCTGATGTCGGTGCGCGGGTCCTCCGCCGACAGCAGGAGCAACTGGACGCAGATCCGGTTCGCCGAGACCTCGTCGACCTGCGTTCCGAGGAACACGATGCGCTGGGCGAGCAGTTGGGCGGCGAGATGGTCGTCGAACCGGGAGGGCGGGGTGTCGCCCTCCTCGGCCCGGGGCAGCAGCGCCGGCCAGGGACCGGCGGTGGTGAGCAGGGACATAGGGGCTCCTCGTCGAGTCGTTGAGTCATCGATCGTGGGTCGTGGTTCGTCGATCGGCGGATGGCTCCGCGCTTCCCACTCTCGACCCGACTCGACGACGGAGGCCGGTTTCTCGGCCCGCAGCAGATTCGCCGACGGCAGAGGGCCCGGGCCGAGGAGGGCCCGGGCCGGGGCGTCACCCGGGCCGCTTCTCCGTGATGGGGGTGACGGCGATGCGGTCGATGACCGGTGCGTACGGGGATCGCTGGTCGTACTGGTTGTAGGTGTCGCCGTTGAAGTCGGGCAGTTCCTCGGCAGTGAAGGTGAGCCGGTTGGTTCCCTTCTTCAGGGTGAGCGGGACGGTCAGCTCCCAGAAGTTGTTGAAGTGGAAGGTCGTCGGGAACAGCACCCGGCGGGCCGGCCCGCCGTTGACGGAGAGGTCGGCGTGCCGGGCGATCGGGTCGGGGTTGTAGTGCGTGGCGGGCGGCTGTTCCGCGTTGGAGTAGCGGACGGTCACGGCGTGCCGGCCGGCCTTGTCGGCGACGACGTCGAGGGTGAGGGCGTTGGCCCTGCCGTCTCCGATGTCGGTGACCGCCCTGCCGCCGGTGGCGAAGGGGTACGCGTCGGTCACCTTGGCGGCACCGCTCAGCCGGCCGTCCTCCGCCTGGTAGATCCTGGTCGTCAGCGTGCCGCTGGACCTCCTGACCCGCAGCCGGTCGAGGACCAGTGTCCGTGAGGCGCCGGTGACGGTGATCTTGTTGATGCCGCCGGACAGGAACACCCGCACCCGGTCTCTGCCCTTCTTGTCACCCCCGACCTTGGGAACGTCGAGCTTCTCACCGTTGAGGGAGAGGCTCGCTCGGCCGCCGCCCAAGTGGTCGACGTACACGGTCGATTCACCGTCGGTGGGGGAGTGGACCCAGAAGGTCGCGGAGTCGCCCTTGGCCAGCGGGACCGTGCCGGGGCCCGAGGCGCCGGGGCGGGTGTAGGTGGGCAGGGTTCCGGCGAGGGTGGCGTACTCGGCCTCGTAGACCGCGGGTGCGGTCACCCGCGCGTCCCGCAGCGCGAGGTCGACCTTGTCGATGATGGCGTCGCCCTTGGTGGCACCCAGGTCGGGGTCCTTTGCGGCGAGGGTGATGCGGTGCTTGCCGGCGGTCAGCTTCACCGTGGTGTCGGTGTGGCCCCAGACCACCCACTTGTAACCGAGCGGCAGCCTGAGCTCCTGCGGATCGGCGCCGTCGACACGCAGGAAGACGTTGGTGGGCCCCTGCGCCTTCACCAGGTCGTACAGGTTGTAGGAGTTGGCGAACACACTGAGGTCGTACGTGCCGTCCTGCGGGACCTCCACGTCGAAGCCGAGGACCCCGTCGGACCCGGTGCGCAGGCCGCCGACGTTGTAGGTCCCGGACGTGGCGAACCCGCCCACGTTGGAGGGCGTGCCCTCGGGGCCGTTCTTCGAGTAACCGCCGCCGGTGTAGGTGGCGTTCTCGGCCTCGTACGTCCTGCGCCAGCTCACCGAGGGCTCGACGGACACTGCGCCGTGGCCGCCGGGGGAGAGGATGACCTGGTAGGCAGACATCTCGTTCATGCCGGTCATGGGCAGGGTGACGGCGCCGTCCGCGCCGACCGTCAGCTCCCGGTCGGCCAGCCGCAGCGGCTGGGCGGAGTCGCCGACCTGGCCGGTCCAGGGAATCTCCTGCACGGTGGCGTGCACGGCCTTGCCGAACAGTGCGGGGTCGATGTTCCGGAAGACGACGTCGGCGTCACCGCTCTTGCCGCCGAAGATCGCCCGCGACTGCTTCTTGGACTCGTCGAGGGTGGCGACGCCCTGGAGGGTGTACTGCTGGTTGGGATGCGGGGCGGTCACCTCGACCGTGTGGCCGGACATCTGCCCGTAGGCGTTGAACAGCCACCACTGGCCGTTGCCCTTGTTGGCCTCCACCGCCGAGTCGTTGAGGTTGCCGTCGATGTTCCAGTAGGCGAGGTCCGCGTCGATCTTCGACTCCTCGATGGCGGAGACCCACTGGACGACCTGACCGGGCACGGAGAGGTGGTAGTTGTGGCCGTACTCGTTCACGTTGACCGGCAGCGGGCCGACGCCGACGTCCTTCTCCATCTGCCGGTACTTCGCCACGTTGGTGCGGACCGCCGCGGGTGACGACAGTTCGTGCCAGGTCATCACGTCCGGCACCACGGCATTGGACTTGGCGTATCGCAGGAAGCCCTTGACCTGGTCGTAGAGGACGCTGGTGTTGGGTCCCGCGATGCGGGCGTCCGGGTCGAGGCCCTTGATGAGGTGGTAGACCTCCTTCCAGGCCGCGAAGTAGTACTGCGGGTCGTCGAGCCAGGAGACCTTGTTGTAGCTCCACTCGCCGGTGCCGAACATGTTCCCTTCGGGCTCGTTGAAGGGGACGTACACGACGTGGTCCTTGTACGCGTCGTCCAGGGTCAGGACCTGCTGGACCTGCTTCCTGATCTTCTCCTTGAAGTCGGCGAGCCGTGCCGGACCGTCCGCCCCCGGCCACTGGTAGGGGAAGCCGCGGTAGATGTCGGTCATGTAGACGTAGACGTCCTTGCCGCCCGAGTCCACGAACGGCGGCAGCATCTCCAGGGCGTCCGCACCCGGGTGCTGGGGGCCGTCCTGTGCCTTCGTCGACACCGTACGGACGTGCATGCCCTCAAGGACGTTGCGGCTGGGCACGCCGTCGCCGTACACGCCGTAGAGCGAGCCGGAGGCACCGCCGTGGAAGGCGCCGGTGTCGGTGGCGAGGTCGATGGTGAGCCGTTCGGGTTCCGCCGCGCGGGCCGTGCCGCCGGTGGCGGGTACGGCGAGCAGGGCGGCGAGGGCGGTGACGGCGGTGGCGCCGGCTGTGGTTCTGCTGCGGGTGCGTCGCACTGAGGTCTCCGTGAGGTGATCCGTCATGACTGTCGAACCGGTTCGAAGAATGCGTGCCGGAAGTTAGCACCGCCGAAAAGCGGTGAGCAATACCTTCAACATGGATAGGCTGACGGATGTTCGGAGATCCGTGTTCGTCATTGACATCGGCCGCCTCCGCTCTTAGCGTGCCTTCACGCGAACCGGTTCGACAGAGGAGTGGCGTGAACATCGGGGAGATCGCCAAGCGGGCCGGTGTCTCGCGGAGCACCGTGTCCTACGCGCTGAGCGGCAAGCGCTCCGTCTCGGAGGAGACCCGGCGCAGGATCCAGCAGGTGATCGACGAGCTGGGCTATCGGCCCAACGCCAGCGCACGTGCCCTGGCCAACGGCCGGACCAGCACCATCGGCCTGGTCTTCCCGCCGGCCGGGAACCACTACACCGGCATGCAGCTCGACTTCATCGGCAGCGTGGTGGAGGCCGCGGCGGCGTACGACTACGACGTGCTGCTCTCCCCGAGCGGTGTGGACAGCGACCGCTCGTTCCAGCGGCTGCTGGCGGAGCGCCGGGTCGACGGCGCGATCCTCATGGAGATCAGGCTCCAGGACGACCGGGTCGACCACCTGGGCGAGGAGAACTTCCCCGCCGTCTGCATCGGCCGCACGGCGGGCTCGGACCAGGACTGGTGGGTCGGTCTCGACCACACGGCACTGGCGGCGGCCTGCGTCAACCACCTCGCCGACCTGGGACACCGCCGGATCGCCTTCGTGAACCGGCCCGAGCACCTGCTGCGGGCCGGCTACGAGTCGGCGCACCGCGGTCTCGACGGCTTCACCAAGGCCGCGGCCGAACGCGGGCTCACCGTACGGACGTACTGCTGCGGCGACGACGCACCGTCCGGGCAGGACTGCCTGGAGCGGATCCTTCACGAGGACCCCGACACCACGGCACTGGTCACCCTGAACGAGGCCGCGCTCGGCGGTCTCTACCGGGGCCTGGCCGTGGCAGGACGGCACGTACCGCGCGACTTCTCCCTCACCGGGGTCGTGGCCGGACGGTGGGCGGAGACCGTGACCCCGCAGCTCACCGCGGCGGACGTACCGGCCGAGCAACTGGGCCGGCTCGCCGTCGAACTGCTCGTCGAGCGGCTCGACCACCCCGACGCGGCCCCACGCCACCATCTCCTCGCACCGCCCATCTCCCTGCGCGCCAGCACCGGCCCCGCCCCGACGCTCACGGTCGACGGCTGACAGCTCGTCCTTCCCTCGTTCGGGGTGACGTGGTCATACGGTGATCGAGGTGAGGGCCGCCCACAGCAGCGGTGAGTGCTCGATCCGGCCCCCGCTCCGCCACCGGTCGAGTCGCTCGCGCTGCCAGCGCCCGAGCCGGGCCACGGGATCGGCGTGTTCGTGGGCTGTGTCGACGGCGATGACCGCCTCCGTCAGCGGGCGTACGGACTCGGGCAGGCCGGCCAGGTGGTGGAAGGCGAAGCTGGTCGGCAGCACCCAGCGGGTGGCGGTGACCAGCTCGGCACCGTTGTGGATCATCGCTGTCGCGAGGCCGAACGACTCGGCGAAGCGGAGGTCTCCGCCGCTCTCGCAGCCGATGAGGGCGACCCGCGCCGGCGAGGGCCAGAGCAGGGCCCCCGGCTCGCCGTCCGCACGCAGGGGCAGTGTGCCCAGCAGGAGGTCCTTGGCCGACAACGGGCGATGACCACCGCGGAGAGGTTCGGCCAGGCCGGCGGTTCCCGGGCCGCAGCACAGATGGAGCGTGCCGTCCTCGCTCTGCCCGCCCTCTACCGGCGCGCCGCTCACATGCCCGACGTACAGGAGCCTGCGGGCCCCCTTGCGGAGCACCTGGCCCAGCCAGTCCCGGTCCAGGTCGGTGCGGCGGAACGCCTCCGCCGGGGTGGCGACGGCCGGCACGACGGCGCCGGTGTCGAGACGCCGCTGTACGAAGGACGACAGCTCCGGGTCCGATCCGGGCGGTCCCAGGACGGAGCCGAGCGTGGAGTCGGCCCGGAATCCGGGGATCCTGGGGTCGAGGACGAGAACGACCGGTCCGGTGTGCGCGGCGGTGTCCCGGTCCCGCGCCGGGCGTGCGGTGTCGGTCTGGCGTCGCACCGACACCGGTGCGGTGGTCACGACGTCCGCCAGCTCGATGAGCCGTTCGTCGGTGGAGCCGTCGACGGCGAGGAGTTCCCAGGGGACCTGGGCGACCCGGGGCGAGGGCTGGATCCGGACCAGCGGGCGGCCCGCCCGCTCGGACACCTGGCGTATCTGAGCCGTCAGCCCTTCCGGCCACAGCGCCTCTGCCAGCAGCCGCGCGAGCCGGTGCTCGGCCTCTTGCTCCGTCATCGCACCCGAGTCGAAGGCACGTCGCACTCCCGTCGCTCCCTCGCCCGTCCCCGGCAACGCGGCGGCCAACTCCCGCACCGCCCGGTTGACTTCGCCGGCGGGCCCCTGGCCGGTGCCGAATCCCCGGGCGCCGCCGGCCCAGGTCCAGGTCATGAACAGGTCGCCGGCGTCGGCCAGCCGGACCTGGACGACCGGGCGGCCCGTCAGGTCGTCGGTGAACCAGAACGGGACCTCTTCGTCGTTCACGATCCGCCGGTGATAGCGGAATTCGGCCCCCGCGATGTACTCCTGGAGCGCCACGCGACCGGCACCCTGCGCCGCCATCCGCACCTTCGGCGGCGGCGCGACGCGCAGGCCCGCGGAGGCGGCGACCTCTGCCGCCGCCCCGCCGAGGGTCATCGGGCCGTCGGGGTGCGCGTACGCCTTCATGGCCGCACTCGGGAAGACCGAATCGGCGCCCTCGGCGGACCCCGAGGGCGAAGCGTGGGGCGCTGCCGACGGCGTACGGTCCAGAGCCAGCAGAGCGCCCGCGCTGCGGTGTTCCACCAGCTCGAACAACAAACCCTGGTCCTGTCGGCGTACGGCGAGGCGGAAGGCCAACTCCATCGCGTCGTCAGCCAGTTGGAGCCACTGATGGCGTGCGCGGGCGGTGGCGAAGTCGAAGCGCGCCGCCTGAAGGGTCAGGGCGGCGGGAAGTGCGAGGGAGAGCGCGTTGTCGATCGACAGCGTCTGGTGGTCGCCGTGGTCGGTCCGGTTCAGGTTGTCCTCAAGGGTTCTCGCCAGCATGAGGTCGACCTGTGCGCACCGCTCGTACACCTCCCGGGCTTGGTAGATGTCCCGAGCCTCCTGGGCCAGCCGTTTCATCTCGGTGATGTCGCCCCGGTCGTAGGCGAGTTGGGCGCCCAGCAGCATGGTGTCGGCGGCGGCTATCGAGGCGCCGAGTTCCTCGAAGCGGGCCAGGCTCGCCGCCATCAGGTCGCCCGCGCCACTGCTGTCGCCGCGCCGGCCGGCGAGAAAGGCGCGGGCCTGTTCGCAGACAGCCAGGTCGCCGAAGCGTCGTTGCCGCTCGAAGAACGCGGACGCCTCGGCGAACAGCCGCTCCGCGACGTCGAGTTCGCCCCGGTCCAGCGCGACGTGCGCCCGGTGCGCGATCAGTGAGTGCTGCTCGCCGATGTCCCCCAGGGCCCGGAAGTGCTCCTCCGCACGGGCGAGGCAGTCCTCGGCCTCGTCGTAGCGCCCGGTCGAGGAGCAGATCAGACCGAGCGCGGTCAGCAGCCGCGGCACGGTCTCCAGCCCGGTCGCCTCCAGGGTGGACAGCAGCGCCGTCGCGTGTTCCTCGGCCGCTCCCCACTCGCCGCGCTCCATCAGCAGATGCACGCGGTTCGAGCCGAGTTCGGCGCCGCGCAGTCCTTCCGGATCGTCGAACTCGGGCAGCCTGGCCGCCGCTTCGTCGAGACACGCCAGCGCCTCGTCCAGACGTCCCGTCCTGCGCCGCAGGTCGGCCGTGGCGAAAAGAGTCTTCAGCAGGACTTCCAGCCACAGTTGACGGCCGCGCGGCCCCATCGGCGCGGCCGCGATGCTGTCGAGCAGGGCGCGGGACCGCTCGACGGCGTCCTCGGCCCCGGCGAGGTCCGTGGCGGTGAGCCGGACGCTCGCGAGGTTCGACAGCAGATGAGCCCGCAGGAACCGTACGTCGGGCGAGTCCTCGATGGACTCCGCCAGGGTGAGCAACTCCTCGTAGACGGCACACGCGGCCGTGAGGTCGGCGGCCAGCTGATGTTCCTCGGCCAGGGCGAAACCGCCGTCGAACGGCTCCCCGTACAGCGCCGACACGCCCGCGCCGTCGACCTGTTCGACCTGCTCGTCGTGTGCGACCTGTTCGCCGTGTACGACCTCGTCGTCCCGCATAGGTCAGTAGTCCTCGTCGAGTGCGGTGGCGGCGGTCTCGGCCAGGAACGGTGCCGAGTGGCTGTCGTGCGGCGACACGCCGTACGCCGGAGGCCGGGTCGCGGCCACAAGCCGCCGCCGGACCAGGGCGCGAACGGCTTCACGCCCGGCGTGGCCGTCGGCCTCGCCCGGTGGGTGGGGGCCCGGGTCGAAGCCGGGCAGCAGGACACCCACCTCGATACGCGGCGCCGACACCGCGGCCGGGAGATCCGGGGACAGGTCCGATTGACCGGTCCACAGGTCGTCGCGCCTGGCGAGGGGCACCCGGTGCGGGCCGTCGCCGTTCACGTGGACCTCCGCGACGAGCGGCGCGCCGGTGACGGGTGCGCCGGGATCGGCGAGGGCCTCGACCTCGATCCGCCGCCGTGCGCCGAGCGCGCGAGCGGTCCAGGACACCGCGTTCTCGGCGGCGTCGACCAGGCCGGGCGGGTAGCGGCGCCAGTCGTTGGTTCCCGTCCCCCGGGCGATCACCCGGCCGCCCGTGACGAGCTGTTCGCCCGCGGCGAGTGCGTAGCCGCCGTGGCGGGCGAACAGTGTGCCGGGGCCGGCCGAGGAAGCGGCCGGACCACGCCCGTCGAGCGACGAGCGGAGGTGGCGCAGAGCCAGCCCGTCCAGTCCGGCGTTGTCCGCAGCGTCGTCGACCAGCCGCAGCACGCTCTCCAGATGGCGGGCCAGGTCCGCCGGCACCGGTGTCGCGCGCCACCACTCGATCAGCGGGCCGATGATGGCCCGGTGTTCCTCGATCAGTTCGGCCGCGCAGTCGTCGGGCTGGTCGCCCTCGTCGTCGAACAGCTGCTGACAGTGGTGGGTGAGCGCGGCCAACTCCAGGCCCAGCAGGCCGGGTTCGAGCGCCGGTATCCCGTCCTGGTGCGAGGCGGGCCACCAGCGGGCCGCCCAGTGACCGAGGCCCAGCCTGGCGGCGGCGCCCGCGAGTACCGTCACCTCTGTCGTCACCCGTACGTCGTCCTGCCCCGCCGCACAGTCGTGGACGGCGCCGGCGACCCGCTCGCCGTACAGCGCCCACACCCACTGCTGGGCCCGCCCCGCGTCATGGACCTCCGCCCACGGCAACCCCGGTTCGCCTAGGACGGGCCAGGCCAGCACGGCGCCCGCGACGTCCAGGACGGCCCGGGTGAAATCGGGGCCCCCGGCGACGACTTCGCCGTACGCCTCGACGCGACGGAGGTCCGGCCCGGCGGCGATCCGGATCGTGCCGTCCGCGCCGCGGGTCACCCGCACGTCGACGTGTCCCGGCGCCATCACGCGCTCCTCGGTTCGGCCGCCGGGGAGGGGTCCGCCGACAGGGTGCGCAGGGCCGAGCGGACCCGCGCGCGGTGGTCCATCATCACCGAGCGGGCGACCCCGTCGAGGACCGCCCAGGCCGACGCGAGGTCCTCCAGGGGTGCGTCGCGCACGTCGCGTCCGTGCAGCCGCACCCACAGCCGCCGCATGTAGGCGGCCCACGGGGTACGGAGGTCCCGCGCGAGGGCGTCCAGGACGCCGCCGTCCGGGTCGGGGCGGGAGGACACGGTCATCCTGCGGGCGCGCAGAACCGACGCCTCCCGTCGCCAGCGGCTGTTGACGGCGTGGTGCGCGGCGGTCCGCCCCGGTGGGCCCTCGCCGGTGCCCAGCGGGTCGAGGCCCGCGGCGAGCCGGCCGCCGAGGACCACGGCGACGCGCAGGCTCTCGTCGCACAGGCCGAGCGGCGCGCAACTGCGGTCGGCCTCCCGTGCGACGAGTTCCGCCACCGGCGCCAGCTCCTCCCGGTGGGCCGACGACTGAAGCACGGTGAACAGCCGCTCGAAGAGCGTGCGGTCCAGCGGCGCGGGAAGCGTGGCCGTCGAGGCACCCAGGCCGACCTCCGGGCGCGGCGGTGTCTGCCGACCCGTAAGCCCCAGATGCGTGGGCAGACCGTCGCGGCCCCAGACACCGCTCGCGTGCTCCCACAGCGCCCGACCGAACAACTCCCCGTGACCTGCCTCGACCATGGCGGTGTACGACGGTGAGGTGCCCGGCGGGCCCGTGGGGCCGCAGGCGTCGAGAAGCTCGGCTGCCCGTGCGAGAGCCGTGGTCGCGGCAGCCGCGTCGGCGGGCGGAGGGCGGTTGCCCCAGGCGGCGGCCAGCTCCGCTTCGAGCCGTGAGCGCCGGGCGGCGTTGGCCAGATGGTCCTTCAACGCGTCCACGGTGCGTCCGCCGGGGGCGTGCGCCACCTCCTCGACGACAGCCCGGGCGATCGTGTCGGCACCGGCCCGGGGCGTCCCGTGGTCGTTGGCCAGCTCGAAGCAGCGCTGGAAGTACAGGTCCTGCGGGTTTCCCGCCACGATGCCCAGCGTCCGGCGTGCCTTCTTGAGCAGCGTGAACCACTGGGCCGTCGCCGTCAGCAGCGCGGCGGACTCCCGGATCAGCTCCTGGAGGAGCGCGGCCCCGGCCGGTGCGAGAAAGTCCGCCGCGAGCTCGGGGCGCAGCGCGGGCCTGGCGATCAGCGGCAGCACGATCAGCTTGACCGTCCGGGTCAATGGCGCCCCGCCGGGGCCGCTCAGCGGTTCGAGCCCAGGGCCGAGGCCGCGCCAGGCGTGGTCGATGACCAGGACGCGCGGTCGGCGCTCGCCGGTCGGCTGGGTGGAGGGCGGCATGTCAGGAGCGTACGCCGGAGGGAAACACGCGTACGAACCTGGGATCGGTAGGCGCCGAGGGCCGCCTAGCGTCCACATCGTCAGGCAGAACGACAACGACAACGAGCGCAACCGACATCGTCAGAAGGGAAGAACGCCATGGGAATCTTCGGGCGCCGCAAGAGCCGCGAGGAGCGGGCAGCCGAGATCGTGGGCAAGGTGGCGAGCGGGAAGGGTTTCTACGGCCGGACCACGCGAGCGTTCCTCGGCCAGTCGGACTTCGCCAAGGTCCAGCAGTCGATCGGCGCGTACAACTCGGGCCTCGACGTACGGCAGTTGCTCGCCGCAGGGGCGGAGACCGTACCCGCCACGGTCGTGTCGATCGGCGACACCGGCAAGCTGGTCAACTTCGATCCGGTCGTCGACCTGGTCCTCCAACCGCCGGGCGCCGCCGACCGGTTCACCCTCCAGACCATCGTCTCGAAGCTGCGCATACCCCGCCCCGGCGACCAGGTACTGCTGATCGCCGACCCCGCCCGTCCCGGTGGCTACCTCTACGCCGGGGACGGCGTGAACCCGTGACTCCACAGGGAAGCGGGCCCGAGAGTCCGGAAACCTGAGGTGGCGGACGCCTTCGGCGGTCCCGAGCCCGCCAGGGTCGACCGGGTCTGTCCGCTCGAAGTCGGGATCGCGGCGACGGCCGAAGTCATCGGCCTGACCGAATGGGAGGACGACGACTCGGCCGGCCTCACCGTCGGGCTGCCGATCAGCGGACCGGGCTTCCGGACGTTCGGGACGACCTGGAAGCGCTCGGCGGACCCCGTCCTGCGGATGGGGCTGCGGTTACCCGCCGTCGTCGACCCGGCCCGCAATCTGTTCCGCCTGGAGGTCTGAGTGAGCGTGGACGAACTGCTGGAACTGTGGTGGGTGGTTCCGGCGGGTCTGGCGGCGCTGGGCTACGGACTTTCGCTGGCCCGGCTCACTCCGGCCCAGCGCGCGGTCTGGGTGACGGCACGGATCGTGGAGGTGGGGCAGCCGGAGCACGGCGCCTCCAAGCGCCCCGGGATTCCGGTGACGGTCGTGTTCCAGGACCCGGGCAGCGGGCGGGAGTTCGCCCTGCCGAACGCCGGCAAGCACGGCGACAGCATCGATGAGGCCTGGGTGGGCCGTGAGCTCGCGGTGCGTTACCCACGCGGGCGACCGGACCGGTTCCGCGTCGTGCTCGACATCTGGGGAGAGAAGAAGGGCCTGGTCGCCCCGAACTGCACGGTCGCCCTGCTCCTGATCGGGCTGGTCATTCACGCGACCGTCGCCTGGGGCTACCCATGGGCGCTGCTCGGCTTCGGCACTCTGCTCACCGCCCTCACGGCGACCGGCCGCGACCTCCGCGCAGTGCGCGCCCGCGACGCCCTGCTGGCCTCGGCCGTCGCCGTGCCGGCGCGCGTCGTGGCCGTCACCAGGGACGTCTACCAGGACGGAGAGGGCGACGAGATCGTCAACCACGCCCCCGTCATCGTCTTCACCACCAACGAGGGCACCCAGGTCACCGTTCTGTCCCGTGACGGCATCACCGATCCCAGCCGATCTCTCGGCCGCGATCTGACCATCCACTACGCCCCCGACGACCTGACGGTGTACACCCCCGACCTGGTGGCCGAACGCAGGGAGAACGAGGGGACCATCGGTGTGATCATCATTCTGATGATCGCCGGAATCGCCGCCGTGGTGGCCGGCGCGGTCACCCTGTGACAACCACGTCCTGACGCCGGGTCCTGACGCCCAAGTCCCGCTCCCGGGCTCCCAGCAAAAAATCTTTCGACGATTTCCGATGGCGATGTCGAGAACCCGTGCCTGGCTCCGTCCCCGTGGTGAAGGCGGCCACAATGGGTCGTCGCACCAGCACGGAGGAGACACATCATGGCCAAGTACCTGCTGCTGAAGCACTACCGAGGCGCCCCGTCCGCAGTCAACGACGTGCCCATGGACAAGTGGACGCCGGAGGAGATCTCGGCCCACGTCCAGTACATGCGCGACTTCGCGGACCGGCTCGAAAAGACGGGCGAGTTCGTCGACGGTCAGGCGCTCGCCCCCGAGGGTACGTGGGTCCAGTACGGCGGTGAGGGCCGCCCGCCGATCACCGACGGCCCGTTCGCCGAGACCAAGGACCTCATCGCCGGCTGGATGGTGATCGATGTCGACAGCTACGAGCGTGCCGTCGAACTGGCCGGGGAGCTGTCGGCCGCCCCGGGGGCGGGCGGCAAGCCGATCCACGAGTGGCTGGAGCTGCGCCCGTTCCTGTCCGCGCCGCCCACCATCACCGAGTGCCACTGACGCGATGACCTCCGAGGTGAACGAGGCCCTGCTCCGGAGCCTCACACCGAGCGTGCTCGCCGTCCTCGTCCGCCGCGGAGCAGACTTCGCGGCGGCCGAGGACGCGGTGCAGGACGCGCTGGTCGAGGCGGTCCGTGTCTGGCCGGCCGACCCGCCGAGGGACGCGAAGGGCTGGCTGGTGACCGTGGCGTGGCGCCGGTTCCTCGACGCGACCCGCGCGGACACCGCCCGCCGCCGGCGGGAGGAACACGTCGACGAGGAACCGACGCCAGGGCCCACGCCCGCGAGGGACGACACCCTCCAGCTCTACTTCCTGTGCGCCCACCCCTCACTGACACCCTCGTCCGCGGTCGCGCTCACTCTGCGTGCCGTCGGCGGGCTGACCACCCGCCAGATCGCCCAGGCCTACCTGGTGCCCGAGGCGACCATGGCCCAGCGCATCAGCAGGGCCAAGCGCACCGTCTCCGGCGTACGGTTCGACCGGCCCGGGGATGTCGCCACCGTTCTGCGCGTCCTCTACCTGGTCTTCAACGAGGGTTACTCCGGCGACGTCGACCTGGCGGCGGAGGCCATCCGGCTCACCCGACAGCTCGCCGCCGCGATCGACCACCCCGAGGTCGCGGGGCTGCTAGCCCTCATGCTGCTCCACCACGCCCGACGCGCCGCCCGCACCGCGCCCGACGGCAGCCTCGTGCCGCTCGCCGAGCAGGACCGCGGCCGATGGGACACCGGGTCGATCGCCGAGGGCGTCGACATCCTTCAGGCGGCCCTCGCCCGGGACCGACTGGGCGAGTTCCAGGCCCAGGCCGCCATCGCCGCCCTCCATGCCGACGCCCTGACCGCCGAGGAGACCGACTGGGTCCAGATCGTCGAGTGGTACGACGAACTCGCACGTCTGACCGACAGTCCCGTCGTCCGCCTCAACCGCGCGGTGGCCGTCGGCGAGGCCGACGGACCGCGCGCCGGGCTGGCGGCACTCGCGGCGCTGGACGACTCACTGCCCCGCCACACCGCCGTGGCGGCGTACCTCCACGAGCGCGACGGCGACCTGGAGACAGCGGCACGGCTCTACGCCGAGGCGGCCCGGAAGGCACCCAGCCTCGCCGAACGCGACCACCTGACCCGCCAGGCGGCCCGGCTCAACGCCCGCCGGAGCCGCTGACGGGACACGGCCCCGCCGATGCTCGTTCCTCGCGGATCGACGCCACCCGCATCAGGGCGTGCGGGGGCGGAGCATGACCAGGTCGCGCCCCTGTGCGCTCTTCGCCGTCGGCGCGTTCGGCGGGACGATGTCCGAGCACACACGGAGCTGGAAACTGGGGGCGGGAAAATGGCTGTAGTGATGTCGATGAGCTGGGCCGGGGTCAGTCCCGAGCAGTACGACATGGTGCGGGACACGGTCGGCTGGGAGGAGACGGCTCCGGTCGGCGGTGAAGTGCACATGGCCTGGTTCGACGCTCAAGGGCTGCGGGTCGTCGACGTATGGGAGTCGGAGCAGGCCTTCCGGACGTTCTTCGCCGGGCGACTGGCCCCCGCGATCGAGAAGGCCGGTATCGAAGGGGCTCCGGAGACCGACTTCCGTCCCCTGCACAGGCGTTTCATCGCCCCGGGGGTCACTGGCGCCGCATGACACCCGGCTGTCCCTTTCCGGGGCGGTGAGAGCCGTCCGCCCCGGAAAAGGACTGTTCGGCGTCCGGGGGCGCGGCGGACACGGCTTCCGCTGAGCCGGAGTGCGCGGGCTGTCGCTCGCCTGAACGGCTGAGCCGAAACCCCGCCCGCCCCGTCCGCTTCGCTCGCCCTGTACGAGATGCGCTCGTGCGCTCATCTGCGATGATTGCAGGCCAAAGGTGCGAATTTGAGCTTGTGCGGCGAAGTCCGGGGAACCCGGTGCTTGTCACAGCCGTCGCGTCCTCAAGGAGTGACCGTGAGCATGCGCATCGGAGTGGAAGAAGAGTTCCACATTCTGGAGGTGGAGAGCGGCCTGCTCGTGCCACGTGCCGATCAGGTGCTGCGACGGCTTCCCCAGCGGACGTTCACCGGTGAACTGCACCGGTCCATCGTGGAGTCGAACAGCGAAGTGCACACATCGCTGCACGCCCTGTACACCGACCTCGCAGGCACGAGGAGGCGGCTCGACGCGGCCGCGGCCTCGCTGGGTCTCGCCGCGATGGCCGCGGGCACGGCTCCCCTGGCCCCCGCCTCCACCGGGCGGCCCACCGCCGACGCCCGCTATCACCACATGGTCGAGGAGTACCGCCAGGTAGCCGATGAGCAGCTCATCTGCGGCGCCCAGGTCCACGTGGACATCCCCGACCGCGACACGGCGGTACGGGTGATGTGCGAGGTCTCGCCCTGGCTGCCCGTGCTACTGGCACTGTCCGCCAGCTCACCGTTCTGGCAGGGCTCCGACACCGGCTACGCAAGCTGGCGCACGATGCTCTGGCAGCGCTGGCCCACCGCCGGCCCGATCGGCTGCTTCGCGAGCGCGACCGAGTACGACGCCGCGGTGGACGACCTGGTCAGGGCCGGGATCATCACCGACGCCGGGATGATCTATTACGACATACGGCCCTCCGACCATCTGTCGACCCTGGAACTGCGGATCTGCGACGCCTGCCCGCGCACGGAGACCGTCGTGCTCATAGCCGGACTGTTCCGCGCACTGGTGACCGAGGCTCTCGAACGGCTTGGGCAGGACGACGCGCCGCCCTGCCAGGGCCGACACGAGTGGCTGCGCGGCGCCGCCTGGCGGGCCGCCCGGTCCGGTCTTGAGGGCACCCTCGTGGACCCCGGGACCCACCAGGACGAGCCCGCACCGCAGGTCGTCCGCAAACTGCTCGCCAGGCTGCGCCCCGCGCTCGAATCCCACGGCGACTGGTACACCGTCAGGGCGCTGACGAACGAGGCCCTCGCCGAGGGCAGCGCCGCCGAGCGCATCCGCCGCACGGCGCGGGAAGAGGATCTGCTGGGCTGCGTCGACCTGTTGATCGCCGAGACCCGGGGCGAGCGCAGAAACCACAGACCGACCCCGCTCGGCCGGGTCGACCTTCCGTACACCGACGCGGACGTGACAGGTCCGCCGTTCGCCTCCGGAGCACCGGAGGCCATCGGCCGCTGACGTGGCCGGGTTGGCACCGCCGTCGTACGACGTTCTGTCCCTCACCCATCTGCTCAGGAGATGTTTCGTCATGCTCCGAAAACACGCCCCCGCCCCTGACGGTGTGCGGAAGGGAGGAGGTGGGCCATGTGCGGCCTGAGTGGGGAGATCCGTTTCGACGGCCGGCGACCCGACCTCGCCGCCGTCGAACGCATGAGTGACCGGCTGGCGGCCCGTGGCCCCGACGGCCAGGGGTCGTGGACCCGGGGCGCGGTCGCGCTCGGGCACCGCCGCCTGAAGATCATCGATCTGTCGGACCTCGGAGCTCAGCCGATGACCGATGCCCGGGGGCAGCTCACCGGTGTCTTCAACGGTTGTGTGTACAACTACCAGGAGCTGCGCGAGGAACTCCAGAAGCTGGGTCACCGCTTCGAGTCGACGTCCGACACCGAGGTGGTCCTGAAGGGCTACCAGGAGTGGGGAACCGCCTGCGTCGAGCACTTCTACGGCATGTTCGCCTTCGCCCTCGTCGAGCACCGCACCGGCCGGGTGGTGCTGGGCCGCGACCGGCTCGGGATCAAGCCCCTGTACCTGGCGCGGACACCGGGCCGGTTGCGGTTCGCCTCCACGCTGCCGGCCCTGCTCGCCGCCGGGGACGTCGACACCTCCCTCGACCCGGTGGCCGTGCACCAGTACCTGAGCTGGCACGCCACGGTGGCGGCGCCGCGCACCGTCCTCAACGGCGTCCGCAAGCTCCCGCCGGCCACCGTGCGCGTCATCGAGCCGGACGGTACCCAGCACGACCACTGCTACTGGCAGCCGTCCTACACCCGGCGGCCCGAGTACGCGGACATGGCCCCTGCCGAATGGCGCGACGCGGTCCTGGAGGCGCTGCGTACCGCCGTACGCCGCCGGACGGTGGCCGACGTGCCGGTCGGTGTCCTGCTCTCCGGCGGACTGGACTCCAGCCTGGTCGTCGCGTTGCTGGCCGACGAGGGCCAGCGCGACCTGCGGACGTTCAGCGTGGGGTTCGAGGCGGAAGGGGGAGAGAAGGGGGACGAGTTCTGGTACTCGGACCTGGTGGCGCGGGAGTTCCGCACCGACCACCATCGGCTGATGATTCCCTCCGACCGGGTGTCGGCGGCACTGGACGGGGCCGTCGCGGCGATGAGCGAGCCGATGACCAGCCATGACGCGGTCGCCTTCTACCTGCTGTCCGAGCAGGTGGCGAAGGAGGTGAAGGTCGTGCAGAGCGGCCAGGGCGCGGACGAGGTGTTCGCCGGCTACCACTGGTACCCGGAGCTGGCGGAGGTCGCCCGTGAGGAGGAGCCGGACAGGTATGCCGAGACGTACTTCGACCGGCCCCATGCCGACCTCACCCGCATCCTCCAGCCCCACATGCTGCCCGACGACGACGTGTCGGGTCGCTTCGTCAAGGACCACATGGCCGTACCCGGGGCGGAGACCGCCCTGGACGCGGCCCTTCGGCTGGACACCCACGTCATGCTCGTCGACGACCCCGTCAAGCGCGTCGACAACATGACCATGGCCTGGGGCCTGGAGGCCCGGGTGCCGTTCCTCGACCACGAACTGGTGGAACTGGCCGCGGCCTGTCCGCCGGAGCTGAAACTGGCCGACGGAGGCAAGGGCGTACTGAAGGAGGCAGGGCGGAAGCTTCTGCCCCGGGAGATCGTCGACCGGCCCAAGGGCTACTTCCCCGTCCCGGCCGTCAAGCACATGGCGGGCCCCGTCCTCGACCGGGTCCGAGCGGCGCTGGAGGCACCCGAGGCGAAGAAGCGCGGTGTGTTCCAGGAGTCGTACGTGGCCGAACTGCTGGCGGCGCCCGACGAGCACCGGACCAAGCGCGGAGCCAACGCCCTGTGGCAGGTGGCTCTGCTGGAGACATGGCTGCAGACGCACGGGATCAAGTGACCGACGAGCCGGGCACGCATGCGCCGCAGGCGGCGACGGCCCGGCCGTCGGCTGCGGTCGGGGATCCCGGTGCACTCGGCCTCGCGGCATCGGCTCCGCAGCCGCCGGACGCGCACGAGCCTGTCTGCGCCGCCGCCCCTGTCCCGGTGCCGTTGCCCGAGGCGGGGGGACCGCGGGACGCCGTGACCCGGCTGCACGCGCACGGCTGCTGGTTTCCCTCCGCCACCGCCGACGGCACCGAGGCGGCCTTCATCTGTGACCGGGGCGGTGTCCCGCAGTTGTGGGCCGGGCCGGTGGACGGTGCCGAGGTGCGGCTGCTCGACTCCTCCCCGGACCCCGTCAAGGAGGTGGCCTGGTCACCGGACGGCCGCTGGATCGCGTACACCACCGCGCCGGGCGGCGGCGAGCACACACGTGTGCTGTGCGTACGTCCCGACGGCACCGGCCGCCGCATCCTGGCCGGAGCCGACCCCGGAAGCTCCGCCCATCTGGGGTGCTGGACGCACGACGGGTCGGCCGTCGCCGTCACCGCGACCGCCCACACGCATCCGGAGCGCGTGGGACACGCCTCGACGGACCTTGACCCGGTCGGTGCCCGGCTCACACCCGACTGGGCCGACCGGGACGGCCGCGCGACGCTCCTGGGCGGGGCCCGGTACGACTCCGGGCGGCGGACGGCCCCGGCGCCGGTCGACCTCAGGGCACCGGAGGCCCCGGCCGTCCGGCCCGGCGGCGGGCTGTCGGCGTACCTGATCGACCCCGACGGCCTCGCCTCCCCGGTGCTTCTCGCCACGGAGACGCAGGCTGCCACCCTGCGCGTGTGCGACCTCAGCCGCGACGGAACGCTCGTGTTGCTGCGCCGGGGGCCGCGCGGACGGCGCGAGGCGGTCGTGCGGCGCATGGCCGACGCGGCGACGACCTGCACGGTGCCGGTCGCCGACGGGGATCCCTGGATCGGCCGGTTCTCCCCGGACGGGCTGACCCTCTGGCTGCGCAGCGATGCCGACCGGGAGTACGCGGCGCTGTTCGCCCTCGCTCTCGACGCCGACGGCGAGATGCGCGAGAGAGCGGTCGTGGCGCAGCGCGAGGACCAGGAACTGGAACTGCTGGCGATGGCCCACGACGGCCGTACAGCCGTACTGGTGTGGAACGCGCAGGGCGCCGGGGAACTCGAACTCGTCGAGACGTCCCCGGCGTGCCACGCTCCGGACAGCGTGGGGCCGGCGAGGCCCGTCTCCCTGCCGCACGAGGTCGTCACACGGGTGGTGGCGGCCGGCCCCGGGCGCATGCTGCTCGCGCTGTCCGGCTCGCAACGCCGCCCGGGTGTGTGGTGGGCCCACGAGGGCGTGTCCCTGCTGCGCACCCCGTGGTCCTCCCGGGACAGGGACGCCGTACCGCCGGGTCGCCCACCCGTGCGTCCTGTTCCCCTGCGTCTCGCGGCGCGGGACGGGCTGCCCCTGAGCGGCTGGTACTACAGGGCGCCAGGACGCGCCCCGGGCGAGCCGGCGCCCTGTGTGATCCATCTGCACGGCGGCCCGGAGGAGCAGGAACGGCCCGTCTTCAACCCGCTCTACCACGAGCTGCTCGGCCGCGGTCTGGACGTCTTCGCCCCCGACGTCCGCGGCTCCTCGGGACACGGCAGGTCCTTCGTCGACGCCGACCTGGGCACCGGCCGCTTCGCCGCGTTGGACGACGTCGCGGACTGCACCGCCCACGCGGTGACGGCGGGTCCTGCCGACCCGACCCGACTGGCGGTCATGGGGCGCTCGTACGGCGGCTATCTGACGTTCGCCTCCCTCGTGCGGCATCCGGACCTCTTCCGCACCGGGGTCGCCGTCTGCGGTATGTCGGACCTCCTGACCTTCTTCGCCGGTACGGAGCCATGGATCGCGGAGTCGGCGGTGCACAAGTACGGCCATCCGGAGCACGATCGCGCGCTGCTGCGCTCCCTCTCTCCGATGAGCCGCGTCGACGCACTGCGGGTCCCGGTGCTCGCCGTCCATGGCGAACACGACACCAACGTGCCGCCGGGGGAGTCCGAGCAGTTCGTCCGGGCGGCCCGGGACCGCGGCATCCTCGCCGAACTCCTGACCCTGCGCGACGAGGGCCACGACTTCCTGCGCGCGGACAGCCGGCGACTGTTCCGCCGATCAGCCGCCGACTGGCTGGAACGCCACCTCGGCGGCTGATCGGCTCCGCCCCTGTCCCCCTCACCTGACGCACGCCCCTTGCACCAACCCTGGATCAGTTCAGCGTGTCACCGGCCAGGGCGAGGTTCTCGATGGCCGCGAGACCGTACAGCGCCGTGGAGTTGGTGCTGATCCAGGGGGCGTCGGTGCCGGCGTTGAGCACGGTGGGGCCGTCGATCCTCGTGGTCGCCCATGAGGTGCTCGCGTCCGGGTAGCCGTCGCCGACGCGGAACTTGTTCCAGGCCCGGGTGGCCAGCGCGGCCTCTCCGGTCAGGCTCGCCGCGTACGCGTCCAGCCGGGAGTGGCCCTGGACCAGGCTCACTTTGAAACTCGCGCCGTAGCGGGCCTTCTGCTCGGCGGAGGTGGCGTTGAAGTAGCGGCAGTAGTCCAGCCAGGCGGCCCGGAAGCCCGGGATGTCGCTCTCGTCGAGTGCGCCGATCAACTCGGCGGCGAGTTCGGGCAGGCCGAAGCTCGCGGAGAGGTGGGAGACGGCGATGACGGGGGCCGTCTGGACGGCGAAGGCGCCCGTGTCGAGGTCGTACAGACCGCTGCCCTGCACGAAGCCGTTGGGCTGGGCGGCGATCGTCGAGGCGCTGGCCAGCAGTTTCTTCCTCGCGGTCTGCCACTTGGGGCCGCGCCGCTCCCACTCGGTCCACCAGGCCCAGCCGAGGCCGCTCCAGTCGGTGCCGAACCCGATGGACAGGGCGTGGCGGTCCCCGGGGGTGTAGCCGTCGGTACGGACCTTGCGGTTGGGATCAAGCCTCAGGAATGTCTCGTCCGCGTCGACCTGGGCGTGCATCAGGTCGCCGGTGCGCTCGTCGGCGGTGAGGTAGTAGAAGAGGCGGCGATAGACGGGTGTCGAGATACGGACCTGCTTCGCACTGTCGCCGAAGTGCTGGACCCCGTGCCGGGTGCCCAGGCCCGCCCACTTGCCGATGTGGTAGACGTCGACCTCGCCGGTGTGGCGGGTCATGGCCTCGGCGAAACGGAAGATGTCGGCCCGTCCGGAGCGCAGATAGGCCAGCCAGAGCCACAGGTCGGTGGAGAGCTCGGAGTTGTCCCAGGCGTAGCCGCCGACGTCGTAGCACCAGGTGTGGCGGGCCGGGTCGTAGGTGTGCTGGACGTCGCCGTAGTCCAGGAAGCCGTACCAGCGCCGCTGTTCGCGCTGGTCACGGTAGTAGGCGAAGAGCAGGTCGAGGCGGTCCTCGACGGTCTTCCTGGCGGTGGTCGATCGGTCCACGGGTGACCAGAGGCCGGCGAAGACGCCCGCCTTGTGCAGGGTCTCCGGGGCGGCGACGAGCTGCGGAGGAGCCGTCAGCGCGTCCTTCTGGGCGACCAGTGCGTCGGACGTCGGGGTGGCGGCGTTGGCCCACAGATAGAGCTCGGAGGTGCGCGCGATGCCGTACGGGGTGCCGAACCCGGGTTCGTAGTCCTCGTAGGTGATGTTGAGTCCGGCGGTCTGCTCGTCGTAGGTGTCCTGGCCGAGGCCGTCGTGGTAGAAGCGCAGGTCGAGCGGCTGGGCCTCCGGCGACCAGAGCCAGAGGGTGACGGTCGCCTCGTCGGAGGCAGCGCCGCGGACGTCGAGCTGGGCGGGGTGCTTCTGCCAGAAGTCCCGCAGGCCGAAGGAGAGTCCGCCGCTGACCCCGCCTACGTAACCGAAGCCCGGGGCACGGGTGCCGCCGGTGGTGTGGATCCAGCCGTGGCCGGCCTTGGTGCGCTTGCGGACGGTGAAGCCGTCGGCCGACAACTGGGCGAGGGAGTAGTCGCCCCAGGCCGGGACGTACTGGAGGGCGGAGGAGACCCGGGTGTCCCAGGTGGAGATGTCCGGCAGCCGCTCACCCTTGACCTGCGCGGCGCGCACCGCCGCGCCCGGGTCGCGGCGCAGACCGGTGATGCCCTGGACGGCTTCGGTGAGGAAGCCGTCGTCGGCGCCTGCGAGTCGGACGTGGCGGTTGTAGAGCTCGTCGGAGAGGGGGACGCGGATGCGCAGGCCCAGGCCCTTGATGAAGTCGCCGCCGGCCTTTCCGGCCTGCTGTGTGCCGTCGTACGTGATGGTGTGGACGACACGGATCGCCTCGGAGCCGGCGTACAGGTAGAGGCGGACGACGAAGGGCAGCCAGGAGCGGCGGCCCCGCTCGTGCTCGCCCTCGATGCGGATGACGGCGCGGACCGGTCCCGCCTGCTCGACGGTGACGGAGTGGACGCGACCGGTGAAGCGCTCCCAGCGGGCGCTGGAGGCGCTGCCGTCGAGGTCGTCGTCGAGCTCCGGCTGGCGCAGGACGACCAGTTCGGCCTTGCTCGCGATTCGGGCGTTGCCGCGCCTGATGGCGCGTATGACGTCGTGGGCGCCGGACTTGGCGATGCTGACCTGGATGACGCCCGTGTCGACGTCGATCGTGCCGCCCTTGGTGTCCACGGTGAGCGCGGTGTCGGCCTTCGCGGGCGTGCCCGGGGCCAGGGTGTAGCTCTCGGCGGGCCCGGCGGTGGAGCCGACCGCGTGGGCGGTCCACTTCAGGGTGCCGTCGGGCCAGTGGGCGGTGGGCCAGGACTGCACGGGGACGGCCGTCCCGTCGGCGGCGGTGAGGGCGAAGGCCTGGTCGGCTCGGAGTGCGCCCTGGGGCCAGGCCACGCCGAAGGTGGTGCCCGGGGCCGCGGCGGGGGTGCCGCCCTCCAGCCAGGTGAGCTTCACGGGGTCTGTGGAGGGCGCCGCTTCCGCGGCCGCGGCCGGATCGGCGGCGAGCGCCCAGGAGAGCTGGGTCGCCGCGACGGTTGCCGTTGCCGCCTTGAGGGCGTCTCTGCGTGATATCTCAGCCACGGTGACCGCCCTGGAGGCGCCAGACGCGGAAGTCGCTGATGTGGAAGTGACTCCAGGTGGTGCGGAAGGCGAACCAGCCGCTGGTGTACGGGTTCTCGTCGATGTAGTCGAAGACCAGCTCGCCGTTGTCCCAGTACTGGATGTGCTTGCCGTCGGAGACCAGCCGGATGCGGTTGGGTTCGTTCGCGGTGAGCAGCGGCGAGGTGTAGTCGTAGATCAGGGGCCGCTCGCCCGCCACGCCCACGTAACGGCGGAGCCGGGTGGTGGTGTTGGAGTTCGCGCCGAGGCCCGCGTAGTACGTGGTGAGCTGGTCGTAGTCGGCCAGGGCGCCGCTGCGGGTCGTGGCGAACAGGTTCGCCGGGGATTTCGGATCCCGGGCGTTCCAGAAGGAGTTGAGGTCGCTGACCCGGTCGTTGACACCGCCCGCCGATACCGGGGTGGCCGTGAAGTCGATCTCGTAGCGGCCGGAGAACGGCCGCTTGAACCACACCGAGGCCCCGGCGGGCACGTCCACGTCCAGCACGCCGTGCTTCGCCGTGACGCTGCCGCCCTTCTCCAGCTCGGCCGACCACTGGCCGGTGCCGTGCCGGAAGTCGTCGCGGGCAAGCAACTGGCGGTGGTGGTAAGGGCCTTGACCGCTCGGTGCGGCGGCGGCACCGGTGGACAGGGCGGTGGTGAACGCGGCTGCGAGACTCACCACGACGGTGGCCCAGGTGTGGCGCATCGGAAGATCCCTTTCTGTGGACGGCCAGAAGCGTACGGAAATCAACCCTTCCAATCAGTAAATGCCACAGAAGTGAAAAGAAGCGTTCACGATCAAGCCGATTCGCCGTCGAATCCCGCATGTTGGGACCGAGTGTGACGTGCTGTTACAGCTTCATGATCATCGCTCGGTGATCTTCGTGCGGAGTCGCCCTGACAGGCAGGGTTGGGGTGCCCCCTCCCCAACCCTCCCTCGCGTCACTGGAGTTGTCCGCATGTCCTACGACAGCCCGCTCTCCCGCCGTACCGTCCTCGCCTCGGCCGCCGGACTCGCCCTGGCCCTCGCCACCCCCGTCACCGCCTCGGCCGCGAGCTTCGGCTACACCGACGACGGGACCAACTACGTAGTCGACACCGGGGCCGGCCTGGTCTTCAAGGTCGACCACAGCAACGGCGACCTCTCGTCATTCGCCTACAACGGCACCCAGTACCAGGGCTACGACGGCAAGAACTCCCACATCGAGAGCGGTCTCGGCGCCTCGACGGTCACCGTCTCCACGCCCACCACCGGCGTCGTCCTCATCAAGGTCGTCCACGGCACCCTGATCCACTACTACGCGGCCCGCAGCGGCGAGAACAACATCTACCTGTTCACCTACAAGCCGGACACCTCCGTCACCGCCAGCCGCTACATCGCGCGCCTCAAGCCCGGCATCTTCCCCACCACCTACCCGGACACCTGGTCCAACTCCGACACCGTCATCGAGTCGGCCGACGTCTTCGCCAAGACCGACGGCACCACCCGGTCCAAGCACTTCGCCAACCTGCGGACCATCGACTACGACTACTTCGGCTTCAGTGCCTCGGCCGCCTCGATCTGGGTCGTGCGCACCAACAAGGAGAAGGACTCGGGCGGCCCCTTCGTCCGCCAACTCCTGCGCCACGGCAACGAGTCGGGCGCCGGACTCTACGAGCACCTCTACTACGCGGAAGGCCAGACGGAGCCCGAGCGCTTCGGTCTGCACGGCCCGTACGTCCTCGCCTTCACCGACGGATCCGCGCCGACCGCCGCCGTGTCCGGGCGCGACAACACCGCCTGGGTCGACGCACTCGGCCTCACCGGCTGGACCGGCGCGGGCGGTCGCGGGCGGATCGTCGGCAACGGGCTCGCGGGACGGGACACCTCGTACCCCTATGTCGTGGGCGTGGCCAACTCGGTGGCCCAGTACTGGGGGAAGGCGGACGCGGACACCGGCAAGTACTCGGTCAAGGGCATCCTTCCCGGCACCTACACCCTCACCGTCTACAAGGGCGAACTCGCCGTGCACACCGAGAACGTCACGGTCACCGCGGGCGCCGCCACGACCCTGCACACCATCACGATCACCTCAGACCCCGCCGCCGACACCGCCCTCTGGCGCATCGGCGACTGGAACGGCGCCCCGACCGGCTTCAAGAACGCCTCCCTCGTCACCTACGCCCATCCCTCGGACTCCCGCGCCGCCGCCTGGACCGCCGGCACCTACGTCATCGGCACCTCGACGCCCTCGGCCTGGCCCGCCTACCAGTTCAAGGAGATCAACCAGGGCCTGCTCATCTCCTTCAGCCTCACCGCCGCCCAGGCCGCCGCCGACCGCACCCTGCGAATCGGCATCACCACCGCCAAGGCGAACGGACGCCCCCAGATCACCGTCAACAACACCTGGACCTCCGCGGTCCCGGCCGCGGCCACCGAGCCGTCCACCCGGACCCTGACCGTCGGCAGCTACCGAGGCAACAACCACACGTACGCATACGTCATCCCCGCCGCCCAGTTGCTGACCGGCACCAACACCCTGCGCATCGACGCCGCGAGCGGCTCGGCGGGCGGCGGGGGCTACCTCAGCCCGAGCTACGGTTTCGACGCCCTCGACCTGCTCTGAGCGCGCGACCGGCAGACGGCAGGGGCGCGGCACGTCCGTTCACCGGCTCGCTCCGTGCAGCAGTGCGGTGTGCGGACGCCAGCCCAGCTCGGGCGCGATCAAGTGCCGTACGTCGTGCAGGATCTGCTCGTAGTCGCCCCGGTCGAACTCGTACGGCAGCTCCAGGCGCAACTCCGAGACGGCCGCGACCACGGGATCCGCGGCCAGTTGCTCCAGGATCTGTTCCGCGGTCCCGACCACGTCCGGGGCGAACAGGGTCCGCTTCGGACCCTGCGGTGCCAGAGTGCGGGCGTGCCGACCGGCGGCGTACTCCCGGTAGCGCGCCCGCGTGGACGCGTCCGCACTGTCGAACGGCACGATCACCCGCCCCAGCGCCAGCCGGGCAGGCCGGCCCTCGGGGAGGGCGTGTCGGTACTCGGAGACCAGTCCGAGCTGGGCCGCCGTGAAGTCGTCGGTGCCCTCGCCGGTCACGATGTTGCCGGTGAGCAGGTTCAGGCCGTGCTCCGCGGCCCACCGGATCGACCGCAGACTCCCGCCGCCGTACCAGACCCGGTCCACCAGGCCGGGGTCGTGCGGTTGCAGACGTGGCCGCTGAGTGTTGCCGGGCGACTGGATGACCGTGTCCGGGCCGCCCAGGTAGTCGCCGCGGAGGTGGTCGACGACGCGGGCGATCCTGCCGTACGACAGGTCGAAGCCTCGCCAGTCCCCGTCGTGCACCAGGTCGCCGAGGAGTGCGGCGTGCGGCATGCCGGTGCTGAGGCCGACCTGGAGCCGGCCTCGGGACAGTACGTCGGCCAGTGCCAGGTCCTCGGCGAGGCGGAACGGGCTCTCGTACCCGATCGGGATGACGGCGGTACCCAGCTCGACCCGCTCGGTGCGCTGACCGGCCGCGGCGAGGAACACCGCGGCCGACCCGACGCCGTGTTCGAGATGGCGTTGCCGGATCCAGGCACCGTCGAAGCCGATCCGTTCGCCGTACTCGAACAACTGCAGGGTTTCCTCCAGGCCGGTGTACGGGTCGTCGTCGGCGAAGTTGCCCGGGGTGAGAAGGGCCAGTGAGTCGATCGCGGGGGTGCTCATATGGTGCTCGTCCCTCCGGGTCGTTCGTGGTCGTCGTCGAGGCGGCGCCGGACCGGACGATCAGGAGCCGCCGCGCTCGCGGGGGATCTTCTCCCCGGCCTCGACCGCGACGGGCAGCCGGTTCTCGGCCGGCGGCAGCGGGCAGGTGGCCAGGTCGGTGTAGGCGCAGGGCAGGTTCGCCGACCGGTTGAAGTCCAGGACGACCGTGCCGTCGGCGGTGGGCGCGTCGAGGGCGAGTGCCCGGTTGGCCGCGTAGGTGGTGACCCCGGAGGTGGCGTCGGTGAACAGCACGAGCAGACTCCCCGGGCTGTGTCCGGGGAACGCGGTCAGGGCCAGGGACTCTCCCTCCAACTCGAACTCGACCCGGCCCGGAGCGTCGTACACGTGCTCAAGGCCCTCGACCGCCGCGCCCACGGTCGTCGGCCGCGGCTCGTCGAAGGCCGTGTAGCGGCCGGTCACCGCCCAACGGGGATGCGGGGCGTAGGCGGGCGTGCCGGTGAACGCGGTGCGCAGAGGGGCGTTCGGGTGCCGGGGACGGACTATGTCGTGACCGCCGCGCTTTGCCACCTCGATCACGGCGTCACCCCAGACCGCGTCGACTCCGCCGCGCTCCGGGAGCACCCCGAAGTGGTGCTCGCCGTGCACGGGGGTGCCGTCGACGACCAGTTCCTCACCGTCGTCGAGGAACACGACGACCCCGTCGGAGCCGGTCGACCAGGCGCCCGGAGCGTCGGGGAAACGCTGCGGCTCGTCGCTGAGCCAGTGCAGGCCGGTGATGGCGAGGAATCCGTGCGGGGCGGTGAGCCGTGCCTCCTGCGCGGTGTGCCACTCCTGCCAGTCGTGGGTGAACGCGGACAGGTCTGCGGTGGTGTCCTGGACGGTCATGCGTGCTCCTTCGTTGCCGGTGGCCCGGATCGGCTCCGGCCGGGGCAGGGTGGGTGAAGGGCTCGTCGGCGTACCTCTGAAAGCCGTCACGCACGCACGGGTGGGTGCGGACGGAGAGGCAGGACGAGAAAGGCAGGGAAGTCGCTGCGAGTCAGCCGAGACAGAGGCAGCTGCTGATGCGCTGCAGGTCGATGTGCCGGCGGCGGGAGAACCGGGAACGTGCCGCGGCAGCCGCGACGGAGGAACCTGAGCCGCTGCTGTGCCGCACGCTCATCCCCCTTGTGTTCCCAGTGCCTGGCGTGGTGCCGGTCGGCAAACCTAGGCTTGGCGCCGACACCCAATACTGCTTGAAACCTTATGGATCGCCGTCGTATTCCGTCAATGTCAGCGGTTGCCGGCCGGGGCAAGGCGGCCGAGGAGCGCGACGAGCGACTCCACCGCGCGTTGTCAGAGGCATTAGGCACACTGCGCCGTATGAACTTGGTGACCGCACACAACTACGCCTGGATTCGTAGCTCGCCGCTCTTCCGCCACATGATGGAGGGCGGATACACCCTGACGCTGATACGGGGGCGGACCCCGCGCGAGGTGCTGCGCGCGATGGAGGCGGAACCGCGCGGCACGGGAGCGGGAACGGCCGGTCTGATCGAGGCGGAGGGCGCTCACCGCGACGAGGTGGATGGCGACTACTGGGACGAGTCCTACGTCGCGGGCGCGTTCAGCGTTCCGGGCGAGAACGGCGACTGGACACTCGTCCTTGGCTTCGACGGCGGCCTGGGGATCGCGGCGCAGTGCGTGGAGACGTTGTCGAAGGGCGGCCGGGTCGTGGGGCACTCGACCAACGGCGGCAAGCCCATCCACCTCTTCCACTGGTTCGAGGACGGTGAGCTCCGTACGACGTTCGAAGGCCCCTCGTCGCGCGACGGCAGCACCCCCGATGAGCTGGTCCCCCTGCTGCGGGAAGTCGGCTTCCCCCTGACCTCCGAGGGGGAGCACGACGAGAGCGCCCCGGACGTCGACCGGAAGGCGGCGGTTTTCGCTCTGGCCGAGAGACTCACCGGCATACGCGTCACCGAATCCCTCCTCCAGGACGCTGTGTACGAGTTGGGACTCGTCCCCGAACAGCCCGCCGAGGAGTGGACCGGTGTGGTCATCGACATCACCGATGCCCACGGGGAGCGCCTGTACAGGGAATGGACCCGTGAGGAGATCGCGACGGCGTCGGACCGCGCACGGGCGGAGGCGGACGCGCCGGTCGTGATCACCCGCAACGAGCCGCCGGGCAGGGATCGTTCGGAGCACGAGACAGGCGAGTAGCCGAGTGGCGAGCGAGCGCGTGGAGGTGCCCCGGCGGTACGACCGTGCTGCTCACCACGTTCGCCGCCCCCTGTAAGGGAACCTGCCGCCATGAGGGCTTCATCGCTGCCCCTATGCGCGCTGTGCCAGGCCGGTGCGCAGACGGGTCAGGCGGTCGGTCTCGGTGTCGAGGGCCGCGAGTCTGCGGTCGACCGCCCCGGAGCCAGGGACGCCCGAGTCGGGGCTCCCGCACCGCTGTCGCGGATTCTCCACCGGCAGACCGAACCGGTCGGCGACACCGCGCAGATCCTCGACGCGGGTAAGTACCGGTTCCGGACGACGACTTGCCCCGAGCCGGGGACGGGAGTGACGCGAAGGCTCCGTTGACACGATCCGCCGCACGTGTTTGCATCCCGCCATGCCGTTGTCAGAGCCTCTGACCCGCCGCCGCGCCGTGGACCTCGTCCGTGTCGCCGCCGCGCTGTGTCGGACGACCGGCTGATCACACGCTTTCTGACGTCGGCGTCAACTGCCCTATGAGGCAGTCGAGTTGGGTGCGACGTGACCGCACCGCCCCCTCCCGCGCCGTTCCGCCCTCTCATGACGAGGACTCGCCATGCCTTCGGTCACCCCCAACCCCGCCGGCGACCGCTACGAAACCGACTACGACCGCCGCAGGCTGCGTCAGTGGCTCGCCGGTGACGCCAGGGCCGACGGGGTCACCCGCCGTCGGCTGCTCACCCTGCTGGCCGCCACCGCCGCCGGGACCGCGCTCGGCACCATGCTGCCCGCCCACGCCGCTGCCGCCGCCGGACCGATCGTCAAGCCCCTGCCGCCCGAGTGGTTCATCACGCGCGGCACCAACGCCGAGACCCGCTGGGAGGCACTGCGCGGAACCGGCCACCACACCCCCAACGAGCGGTTCTTCGTGCGCAACCACACCGCCACCCCCGTCCTGGAGGCCGACGACTGGCGACTGCGACTGTGGGGGAGCGGACTGCGCGGCGCCCACGGCGAGGACCGGCCGGTGGAGTTCGGGTACGACGATCTGCGAGCCCTGCCGGCGGTCACCCGCACCGCCTTCGTCGAGTGTGCCGGAAACGGGCGCTCCTACTACACGACGCAGCAGGGCGAGACGGTCACCGGCACCGCGTGGACCCTGGGAGCGATAGGCGTCGCCCGCTGGCGCGGGGCACGCCTTTCCGACGTGCTGCGCAGGGCCGGACTCTCCCCGCGCGCCGTGGACGTGCAGCCACGCGGCCTGGACGCCGAGTACGTCAGCGGCGGCGAGAGCCTGGGCCGGGTGCGCCGACCGCTGCCGCTGGCCAAGGCGCTGGACGACGTACTGCTGGCGTACGAGATGAACGATGAGCCGCTTCCGTACGACCACGGATACCCCGTACGGGTGCTGGTGCCCTCCTGGGTGGGGATCGCGTCGATCAAGTGGGTCGGCGACATCGAGGTGTCGGCGGAGCCGCTCTACTCGCCGTGGAACACCACCTTCTACCGGCTCTTCGGCCCCTCCTACCCGGAGGGCGGCAGCGCCCCGCTTACCCGGCAGACCACGAAGAGTGCCTTCGAACTCGCGAGCGGGGCGACCGTCGAGGCGGGTCGCAGACACGAAATGCACGGACGGTCGTGGTCGGGTGCGGGTGCCGTCGCCCGGGTCGACGTCAGTACCGACGGCGGCACGAACTGGCGGCCCGCCCGTCTGCACGACCGGCCCCGCGCCGCTACCTGGACCCGCTGGTCCCTCGGGTGGCTGCCGGACGAGCCCGGCGCCACCCATCTGCTGGCCCGCGCCACGGACACGGCCGGCCGTACGCAGCCGGACGTCGCCGTGACCAACGCGCAGGGCTATCTGTTCAACGGCGTGGTCCGGCATCCGGTGACCGTCGTGTGACGGCCGGGCCTCGACGGCATGCCGGTCGCGTGGACCTGTATCTTTCCGGCCGTGCCGCGTGCGGTGACCGGGATGCGCAGGACGGTGCCCTTGTCGAGGTTGGTGGCCCAGACGGCGCCGTTGTGCAGCTTCAGTCCGTTGGCGCCGGCGAACGTGCTGGGCCGTAGGGCCTCGCCGCCCGCCCAGAGGGTCGCCTTGCCACCGTGTGCGGGGACGCGGTAGATGACGCCGTGCACGGAGTCGGTGACGTAGAGGCTACCGGGCGTGGACTCGCACCACGTTGAACGGCAGGTGCGGGTCGGCGATCTGGAACTGGAAGTTGACGATCAGCAGGTCATGACCGTCGAAGGCGGCCGTGGACGGGCTGTGCATGCCGTGGCCGTGGACGGTGCGCACGAGCTTGGCCCTGGTGTAGTCGTGGCTCAGTTCGAGGGTCGCGATCTGCCCCTCGGGATGGTCCAGTTCGGTGACCGCGGTGAGGGTGTGGCCCTGCAGCAGCAGGCCGTCGCCGGAGATGCCCTTGGCGCCGTCGAGGTCGATCGGGACGACCTTGTGGGTGATCGTGTCGACGCGGTAGAAGGTGTAGTCGTTGTAGTCGGCGAGCAGGACGTAGCGTCCGTCGCCGGTGACGACCAGGCCGTTGCCGTTGAAACCGTCGTCATAGACCATCGGCGACCTGCTCAGGTCCACCCCCACGTTCAGGGGCAGTTGCACGCGCTTGTTCTTCAGTTGCGCGGCGCTGATGTGCCACAGCGCGGGGTGGACGGAGTCGGAGATGTAGGCGTCGCCGTTGGGGGCCAGGGCCACGTCGTTGAGGAAGACGTCGGCACGGCCGGTGTCGAAGACGTGGAGCAGGGCGCGGGTACGGGTGTCGTAGACGAAGACCTTGCCGGTGGCGCCGCCCGCGACGACGAGCCGCCCGGCGCGGTCGGTCTTCATACCGGCCACGGACGTACGCCCGTCCTGGCCGCCCGGCAGGAACACCTTGGTGGCGGGCCGGTCGACGTCACCGCGGTAGATGGTGCCGTCGCTGGTGCTGCCGACATAGAAGTAGGGCGTGCCGTGCTGGCGGGCGATGCCCTCGGGGTAGGTCTTGCTGCCTGGTATCGAGTAACTCGTGGGCAGGGGAGCGTGGTGGTGGACAGAGACGGCGGAGTGCCCTCCGGCCGCGTTGGGGGTGGCGAGGGCCGGGGCGGTGGCGGCGCCCATGACGAACAGGGAGGCCACCGCTACGGCGGCGACGCGGGGATGACGCACACGAGCTGACGACATGACAGGTCTTTCTGGGATATGGGTTTCGACGAGCAGAGCGGGGTGGGGGCTCAGTTTCCGGCGGGGAAGAGGGACCGGTTGGCGATGTCGATGATGAACGGGCCGACATGGGCGGGGTAGCGATCCACGATCGCCTTCTTGTACGCCTGGCCGTCGTCGCCGAGCAGTTCGTGCGCGTCGGCGAGGTAGCGGCGGATCTCCTCGTAGACCTCCGGCCCGGCGGGCAGGCCGTGACCCGCGAGGATCGTGTCGTAGCCGGACTCGGCGGCCAGCGCGTCGACCACCTGCTGCCAGCCGGTGACGTCGTTGTTGCCCAGGTACAGGTGGACGTCGTGGTAGACGAGGTCCTGCGCCACCAGCACACCCTGCTCGGGCAGCTTGACGACCAGTTGGTCCGCGGCCTCACCGCCGGAGACGGCCTCGAACACGAACGGGACGCCGTCGATCACCTCGGTGCCCGGCGTGATGTCGACACTCGGGTTCAGGTCGGTCGCGGGAACGGCCAGGCCGTCGGGCAACCGGGCGGCGGGGCGCGCGGCGATCTGCTCGCGCACCAGGGGCAGTACGTGGACCGGTACGCCGAAGCTGGCGATGCCGTTGTAGTGGTCCGGGTGGGCGTGGGTGACGATCAGCCGGTCCAGCGGCTTGCCGAGCCCTTCGGCGTAGGCAGCGGCCTCGTCCGCATAGGCGGGGTTCAGCTGGGCGTCGATCACGATGATCCGGGCCGGCGTCTCGATGAGCTGAGTGGTGGCGTGGAAGGTGTCAGCCGGGGACATGTAACTGTGGATGCGGACCGAGCCCTTGTCCAGGACCGTTACCGTGCCGTTCATGGGACTGCTCCCTGGGGTTAAGGCCGCCTCTCGCCGCCTCGATGTCCTCCACTCTTGTCGTACAACCGCAGGCAGGCGAGATAGCCTGGAGACATGGCATGGTAAATCGAGGACATCTGGAGATCGTGATGCTTTCCGCGATTCCTGACGGCGCCGAACAGCACGGGGACGGCGCGATCCTCCGGCTCGACTTCAATCCGCCCGAGGAGCACGTCCACGGCTTCGAGATCATCGATCTCTCGACCCTGCACGACCGGCGACTGCGCCGGCGCAGGAGGCCCGACCTGGTGCACAGGGTCGACTTCCACACCCTCACCCTCATCACCGAGGGCAGCGGGGAGCACGCGATCGACTTCGTGACGCACCCCTGCCGTCCCGGCACCCTGTTGTGGGTGCGACCCGGTCAGGTACAGAGCTTTGTGCGGCCGGGTACCGCCAACGGCACGCATCTGCTGTTCACGTCGGCCTTCCCGCCCCACACCAGCAGCGCCGACCGGCTGGTCAACGAGTGGTCCGGGTCCGCGTGCTGGCAACTCGGGGCGAGCCCCACATACGCGGTGCTCTCCACCCTGCTGGGCCAGTTGCGGGCCGAGTACGGCCGGCCGGAGCAGACGGTGTCGACGGAGATCCTGCAACTCCTGCTGGCCACCGTGCTGTTGCAGATCGACCGGCTTCCCCACCCCGGCAACGGCGGCGATCCGCACGCGGGCGGCGAGGTCTACGCCCGGTTCCGTGCCGAACTGGAACGCTCCTACGCCTCCACCCGCCGCGCCGCCGACTACGCCCACCACCTCGGCTACACGGTCAAGACCCTCACCCGTGCCTGCACGGCTGCCACCGGACAACCCGTCAAGCACGTCATCGACGGCCGCGTCGCTCTGGAGGCCCGGCGGCTGCTCGCCCACACCGACGAACCGGTCGCGACCATCGCCCGCCGTCTCGGCTTCCCCGAAGCCACCAACTTCGGCAAGTTCTTCACCCGCCACACCGGAGTCACCCCCGGTGCTTTCCGCCAGGCGCATCGGAGCCGGCAGTGAAGAGCGCGCCGTGCGTTGACCCGGCGGGCGGCTGGCCCCCGCCCGTGCGACGGTGACCGCGCCGATGTCGGAGAGCCGGCCCGGTGGGAGCAGTCGCGAAAGCGGCGACGGCCCGGAGGCCGCCGCCGCGTATTCGGTGCGCTTGCGCGGTGGAGCAGGTCAGCGCTTCGTGTAGATGAAGCCGAGCTTGTCGACCTCGTCGCCGGAGCGCCCGTGGAACCCGGCTATCTGCCAGCCGGTCGGCGCGGTGCGCGTCACGCAGTCGGACGTGGTGCTGCCACCGGACAGGCTCCTGCCGAGGTTCGTGTCGAACTTGGCGTAGAAGATCCGGGTGTGGCCGCCCTTCTCCGCCTGGCACAGCTGGGCGGTGGTGACGTATTCACCGCTGCCCAGAGTCAGGGACGACGCCGTGCCACCGGTACCGCCGTGGGCCAGGGTCTTGCCGTTGTCCAGGGTCAGGGCGACGCTGTCGACGCGGGAGCCGCTGCGCAGCGTGAGGCTGACAGGGCGGGCGCCCGCCGGTACGGCGTCGATGTCGTTGTAGTAGTCGCCGTGCGGGCCGCCGAACTGGTCGCTGAGCTGGAAGGCGGCATTGCGCGACCAGGAGAAGCCGACCGAGACCGGGTCGTGGTCGGAGAGCATCAGACCGGCGTCCGTGAGGAACTTGGCGTGCTCGTTGTTGTAGGACGTGGCGTTGAGCGAGACGAGCTTGCTGCCCCGGTAGAGAACCTTGTCGACGACCTCGCAGGTGTTGGGCACCGTGGTCCCGGTCTGGTCGCAGACCAGGGCGTCGCTGCCCTTGGTGGGCGGAGTGCCGCCGCGGATCAGCTGGACCCAGGCGTCGGTCAGACCGTTGGCGGCGCCGAACTCGGCGATGGTGTCCGCGGAGCGGGTGTAGCGGGTGTTGGTGTCACCCATGACCACGACCGCGTTGCCGGCGGAGTGGGTCTTGATGAATGCCGTCAGCTGGTTGAGGTTGTCGGCGCGGGACGCCAGGTCGCCTTCGTTGGTGCCTGCGTTGGTGTGCAGGTTGTAGAAGTCGACGTAGACACCCTCTGCGAGACGCTCGCGGATGAAGGTGAACCCCTTGGGCGTCAGGCAGTCGCCGGAGTCCCACTGGCAGGAGTTCCAGCGCACCCGCTCGAAGTCGTCCTCGTCGTAGGGGAGTTTGGACAGGGTGTTGAGGCCGCTGCCGATGCCGGCGCCACCGCTGGTGGGTGTGCGGTAGGCGTGTGCCGTGTCCGCGGCGTAGAGGTTGGCGTGGTAGTTGAAGTCCTCCTCGACATGCACGATGTCGTACGGCGCTATGCGCCGGCCGATGGCCGTGGTGCTGGTGTCGCGCGGTGTGGACGCGCTGGAGAGTATCGAGGGCAGGCCCGCGACGTTGTAGGTGAGGGTGCTGAAGGACCCGGAGGCCGGGTCCGCTGCCGCTGCTGGGGACGCGGTTGCGACGAACCCGCCGCAGGTGACGGCCGCGGCCGTGAGGCAGGTGAGAATACGGCGCATGAAGCGGAACTCCTGTGAAGTGGAGAGTGGCAGGCGGAACCTACCGCCGGTAACACGCTTCTGTCGTCGGCTCGGGCGGGAGAGATCGAAATTTGACCGAGTGGTCTGGGCCAGGGAGCCCCGGTAGCGGTGGAACCGGCCGGAGTGACCATCGAAAACCGTCCGGACACGTCACTCACTCGCGGCACGAAAGTACCGACAGCGAGGGATGTCAGAATGACCGCTTCACCGGGCTAGGGGATGGGGGCCGACCACCGTGCCGGACAGCCGATCAGACACTCCGTCGACGGACGAGACGGAAGAGCGGAGCACGCGCGGCAAAGGGCCGGCAGCGGTCACCATCGCGTACATCGCCGAGTCCGCCGGCGTCTCGGTGCCCACCGTGTCGAAGGTGCTCAACGGCCGGTCCGGGGTGTCGGACGAGACGCGGGCCCGCGTCGAGGAGCTGATCCGCCGGTACGGCTACCGCAAGCCGCCGAAGAACCGCAGCAAACTCGTGGAGCTGGTCTTCCGCGAGCTGGAGAGCATGTGGGCCGTGGAGATCATCCGTGGTGTCGAACGGGTGGCCCGCAGGAACAAGATCGGTGTCCTGGTGTCGGAGTTCGGTCTCCGGGACACTCCGACCAGGACCATCGACGACACCGTGGAACGGCGCCCGCAGTGCGTCCTGTCGGTGGCACAGCTGTCGGAGGAGGAGCGGGGCCAACTGAAGGCGAGGGGTATCCCGTTCGTCGTCTTCGACCCGAACGAGGAGCTCCCCGACGACGTGCCGTTCGTCGGGGCCACCAACTGGAGGGGCGGCCAGGCCGCGACCCGGCACCTGATCGGGCTGGGGCACCGGCGCATCGCCATGATCAGCGGTCCTGATCACCCCTTCTGTCTCGCGCGGTTGGCCGGCTACACCTCAGCGCTCACGGAAGCCGGCTTGCCGGTGGAGCCGGACCTGGTGGTCAAGACCCTCCTCACCCGTGAGGACGGCTACACGGCGGCACGCGACCTGCTCTCCCGTCCCGAGCGCCCCACCGCTGTCTTCACCGCCAACGACATGCAGGCCATGGGTGTCTACCAGGCCGCGCGAGAACTCGGGTTGAGCATCCCGCACGACCTGAGTGTGGTGGGCTACGACGACGTACCGGCGGTCGCCTGGGTCGATCCGCCGCTGACCACGGTCCACCAGCCCCTGGCGGAGATGGCGGTGGCCGCCACCGAACTGGCACTGGCACTGGGCCGTGGCGAGGACGTGCCCCAGGTGGGTGTGGAGATAGCCACCACCCTCACCGTCCGCGAGAGCACGGCCCCGCCGAAGGGTTGAGCGGACCGGGGGAGAACCCCGGGTGCCGGGTGGGCACCCGGGGCGAAACAGCGTCCGTCAGCCGACGGTGCCGGTCACCGAACCTCCGGACTTCGTCACGCGGTACGTCACGGTGGCACCGCTCCAGAAATGGAAGACGAGGGTCGCCTGCGCGTTGTCCCGCAGCGAGTTGACGAAGTTCGAGGTGAGCAGCAGTGCGTTGCCCGGGTAGTCGGGGGAGAAGGCGTTGTTGAACTCCTGGTAGGGAGTCCAGTTCGTCGGGCCGGCGTTGCTGCCGTCGGCGTACGTGGCCTCCATGGTCGCCAGCAGGTCACCGCGGAACTGGGTGGGGATGGTGACACCGTTGGTGTTGCCGGTCGCGTTCGAGAGCACCGGCCTGTCGTACGTGGTCACGTGGATCTTCCAGGGCAGGCCCCGGTTGAAGCGGGCCTCGACGGTCGCGTTGACCCCGTAGACGCGGTTGCCGGCCAGCCGGGTGAGCGCGGTGGCCGAGAGCGTGAGCTGGTTGCCGGAGACGGTGTAGTCCCGGCCCGGAGTGAGCATGGTGTTGCCCTGCCAAACCCCCAGGAAACTACCGCCGTTCGGGTTCAGGGTGATCGTCTGGGCGGTGATCGCGCTCGACTTCGCCAGGAAGACCCGGTCCGAGGAGGCGGTTCCGGAGCGGGTGGTCCAGCTCGACTTGATCTGGTCGATGATGGCGGGGTCGCGCCACTGGAACGTGGTGCGGTTCAGGAAGTTGAAGGCGTCCCACAGAGCCGTGGTCACGCCGGCCGTGCGGGCTTCATAGCCGAACTGCTCGAAGTACTTGAGCCCCTCGCCCAGTTCGACGCGGGCGGGGTGGTTGTGGTCGGGGTAGTTCAGCAGGCCGTACTCGCCCAGATAGACGGGGATGCCCTTGGAGGTCAGGGTGTTGCGGATCCGGGTGAAGGTGTCGCTCATGTCCTTCTGCGCGGTGGCGTCGAACTTCGTGCCGCCGGCGACGTTCACGCTGAACGGGTACCAGCCGTAGAAGTGCACGGTGGCCACGAGGTTGGGGTCGTTCAGCGCCTTCATCTCGCCGACCAGGGCGTCGAGGAACTCCTGGCCGGCGTTGGTGTGCAGGGTGGGCAGCATGAGCAGACGGGTCGCGTTGTTGCCGCCGGTCTGGCGCACCAACGTGTGGAACGCGGTGTTCAGTTCGCTGTTGTACTGGATGCCCTGGGCGTCGGTGGTGTTGTTGAACTGCGGCTCGTTGTTGCTCTCGAAGAGCAGCGACTGCGGGGAGTCGCGGAACTTGCCCGCGATCTGGGTCCAGGTGGCCTTGAAGCGGGCCAGGACGTTGTCGTGGTCGGTCGGCATGGTGGTGATCCACTGCCACGAGTCGTGATGGACGTTGAGCACGACGTAGAGACCGTCGGCCAGCGCCCAGTCGACCACCTGCTTGACGCGGTTCATCCAGGTCGCGTCGATCGTGTAAGGGGCGGTGGCGGACTGGTGGCCGCTCCAGGTGACGGGGATCCGGACACTGCGGAAGCCCTCGGCCTTGATCTTGTCGAACAGGGCCTTGGTGGTCAGGGGGTTGCCCCACGAGGTCTCGTCAGGGATGGCGTCGAGGGTGTTGCCCAGATTCCAGCTGGGCTGCATCGCGGCCACTGTGTCCTTCGGGGCGGCGGCGAGATCGGCGAGCTGCAGCCGTACGAGGGACGTGTCCTTGTGGCTCGGCAGGGCGAACGCGGTGGTGCTGGTCAGCCCGATCGCGGCGACCAGCGCCAGGAGGAGGCCGAACAGACGGCCGGGGCCGCGACTGCGGCGACGGGTGGGGTGTGGCGTTCCCTTCATCTTTGATCCTTCTCTGTTGGCCGAGCGGGGGGTTCCGCTCGTGGGGGGATGGAGCGGCAGACGGTCGATGGAGGGGCCGGCCGGACGTCTCCGGCCGGCGACGCGGTGTCCTGTCGCGCGGTGAGGGATCAGCGGGTGAGCGGCTCGTAGTCGAACCAGTCGAAGTGGACGGTGCCGGTCGCGGCGTACATGCCGATGACCCGGCCGGTGAAGCCGCCGGCCACTTCGGTCGACAGATAGCGGCCGTCGAGGGTGCCGAGCGCGGTGAACGTGCCGTCCGGCTCCTCGATGCCGAGCGTGAGGGTGTCGGGCCCGGTGCGGGCGTCCAGGGGAACGGTGGCGCGGACGCGGACGCCGAGGACCACGGGCCCGGCGGGCACGGACCGGGACTCCACGACGGTGCGCAGCGGTCCGATCCGGCTGAGGACGCGCACCTCTCCTTCGGACGCCTCGATCTCGTAGTGGTGCTCCTCGTCCAGGCGTACGGCGAGTCCGCCGCGCCCTTCCGCCGGGTCGATCCGCGTGCGCGCCTCGCACGTCAGGTGCTGCTGGCGGCGGCCGACGAACACGACGTCGGGTTCGTCCAGGGAGCCGCCCCGGGCGCGCAGCGTCAGCCAGCCGGACCGTTCCTTGGTGGTGCAGTGCTCCGCCGGACGGTCGCGCACGGAGATCCACTGCGGACGCAGTTCGCTGAGATCGAAGTCGTCCCGGACCGACTGGACGGGGCCGGGGACGAGCGGCCAGGAGGGCGCGGGCAGTTCGGATGTCACCTCGCCGACGACAGGCCAGCCGTCGACCCACTCGACCGGTGCCAGGAAGGTCTCGCGGCCCAGCACGTGCCAGCCCGGGCTTCCACCACCCGGCCGGACGCCAAGGAACACCATCCACCACGAGCCGTCGGACCGCTGGACCAGGTCGGCGTGGCCGGTGTTCTGGATGGGGTGGTCGGTGCCGCGGTGGGTGAGGATGGGGTTGTCCGGGCACGGCTCGAACGGGCCCGTGGGCGTCCGTCCACGGGCGATCGAGACGCCGTGGCAGCGCTCGGTGCCGCCCTCGGCGATGAGCAGGTACCAGTGGTCGCCGATCCGGTACAGGTGCGGAGCTTCCGGAGCCTTGGCGCCGGGGGCGCCGGACCACAGCTGGCGCCGCGGTCCGAACGACTCCCCCGTGTACGGGTCGATGCGGACCTGCGAGACCCCGGCGACCGTGCACCAGCAGGTGCCGTCCTCGTCCCACGCGAGGTCCGGGTCGATGCCGGGGACGTCGGGCAGACGGACCGGATCGGACCAGGGCCCGGCGGGATCGGTGGCGGTGAACAGCATGTTGCCGCCGCCCTCGGTCACGTTGGTGACGATCAGCCAGAAGCGGCCGTCGTGGTGGCGCAGGGTGGGGGCGTAGATACCGCCGGACGACCGTGTGTCCGTGAGGCGAAGCTGGCTCGGCCGGTCGAGGGCGTTGCCGATCTGTGTCCAGTGCAGCAGGTCGCGGCTGTGGAAGACGGGGATGCCGGGGAAGTACTCGAAGCTGGAACAGACGATGTAGTGGTCGTCGCCCACGCGGCAGATGCTGGGGTCGGGGTGGAAGCCTGGGATGACGGGGTTGGGGAAGGTGGCGTCCGTCTGCTGCTTGTCCGACACGGGGTCAAGTCCTTTCGGTGGTGCGGTTGTCGTCGTCGCGGTCCGGCGATGGCCTGTCAGGACGCCTCGGGCACCGTGTGGGTGAGGCGGATCAGTACGGCGGACGGAGCCGTGGGCAGCGTCAGCGTGAGGTCGGCGGTGTCGGGGTCCCAGGAGAGGACGGCCCGGTGTGCGGTGGGGTAGAGCACCTCGGCCGGTGCCGCCGAGCCGCGGAGATGGGGCAGGGGGAGGACCGTAGTGGCCTCGGCGCCGGGGCGGCGCCAGACGGTGACGTACGTGGTGTCCGGAGTCCGCAGGGCCAGGGCGAGCCAGGGGTCGTCCCAGACCGGCAGACCGAGCGGCCAGACGGGCACCGACCGGGCCAGGTCGGCGCGTAGGGCCTTGTACACGGCGACGCCCTCGTGGACCAGGGCGCGGGCCTCGGGCCGCAGTTCGGGCAGGAGGCCCGACAGGTGGATGCGGCCGAGGAGGGCGTTGGCCATGGTGAAGGCCACCTCGTCCTGGGAGTGCTCCGGCAGCGGGTAGGCCCAGACGGCGCCCTGCTCGGGGGTGACGGCGGTCGGCGCGGAGGCCGCGATGGGGGCGTACAGCTGGAGGTTCTGCTGGTCGCTGGTGGACTGCAGCTGCAGCCGGGACAGCAGTGCGTAGTCCCAGCGCATACCGCCGGAGGAGCAGTTCTCCACCACCAGGTGCGGGTAGCGGTCCAGGATGCCGTCGAGCCAGGCGAGATGGGCACGGTTGTGGCCGAGGAGTCCGGCGCCCGGGGTCTCGCCGGGGTGGGCGCTGGTGCCGGAGCCGGGGTCGATGTTGTGGTCGAGCTTGAGGTAGCCGACCCCCCACTCACCGACCAGCCGGTCCACCACCTGGTCCAGGTGGGCGCGGGCGGCGGGGTGGCGCAGGTCCAGGTGGTGGCGGCCGGTCTCGGTGACACGGATGCCGTCGCGGCGGAAGAAGGCCTCGTCGGGCAGGGACTTGGCCATGGGACTGCGGACGCCGATCACCTCCGGCTCCAGCCACAGACCGGGGACCATGCCGCGTTCCCGGATACGGTCCAGCACCTCGTGGATCCCGCGCTCCCCGGGGAAGCGGGAGGCGGCCGGTTCCCAGGCGCCGACGCTGTCCCACCAGCCGCCGTTCTCACCGTCGTACCAGCCGGCGTCGATGACGAAGTACTCCGCGCCCGCCTCGGCCGCCGCGTCGATCAGTGGCAGCAGCTTCTCCGTGGTGGGGTCACCCATCAGGCAGTTCATGTAGTCGTTGAAGATGACGGGGAGTTGCCGGTGGTCGGGGTGCGGGCGGCGCAGGGCGCGACGGTAGCGGGTGAGCGCGGCGAACGCCTCGTCGGGGCCGCCGTCGTCGCTGAAGGCGAGGGCGACGGGCACGGTACGGAACTCCGCGCCCGCCTCCAGCGGATGCCGCCAGCCGTGGTGGGTGTCGTTCGGGCCGAACATGGCCAGGTAGGCCAGCGTGTCGCGTTCTCCGCACTCCCAGTGCCAGCCGCCGCCGTTGTGCTCGATCTGCCACAGCCAGGTGCGGCCCGGGTGACGGTCGGTCAGACCCCCCATGGGCAGCCGGCCGCAGCTGGACCACACGCCCCGCCCGGTCTGCGTGAACTCCCCCTTGCCGTTGTCGTAGACGACGCGGTCGCCCAGGCCCGGCGAGGTCACGCGCATCGGCCTGCGCTGCCAGCGGCATTCGGCGACCCAGTCGTTCTCGGCCCACAGCAGGTCGGCGGCGTCGATGGCCTCCGGACCGTCCGCGAGAGTGCCCACGACGAGGGACGAGACGGACTCCAGGTGGAGGGTGGCTGCCCCGTCGTTGCGCAGGAGCACCTCGGCGCGCAGCACGGGCACTCCTTCCGGCGAGCGGTAGGTCACCTCGGCGACGAGCCCGGTCTCGGGATCGTGGAGTTCGACGGTGAGTACGTGCCAGTCGCCGTCGCGGGTCACCTGGTGCGTGCGGTGCCGCAGCCGTCCGCCGAGGGACGTGTCGATGAGGCGTCCGCCCGACCAGGCCCGGCCGTGACCCGCGGCCGTCACTTCCACCAGGGGCAGCGGAGGCCACGAACGCGGCTCGGGGGGTGTCCCGCCGGGGAGGCCGATACGGGTGAGGCGGGCGGTGCCGTCTTCGCCGACGCCGATCTCGACCTCCAGGGCCCGGTGGCCCCATCGGAGGATCTGCGGTGCGCTGGTCATGGTTGCCTTTCCGGAGAGGGACAGGGGGAGCCCGGGCCCCGCTCAGGCGATACGAAGCACGGCGCAGCCGCCGCCGGGCAGTTCGGACACCGTGCCGTGCGTGAGCAGGTCGTGGGCGGGCTCGGGCAGAGATACGGGTTCGGTGCTGTGGTTGATCAGGAAGCGCCAGCGACGGCCGTCCGGGGCGAGTCGGGTGGTGGCCTCGACCTGTGGGGGCAGGCCCGGCATCTCGGGGCCCACGCCGGCCTCGGTGAGCAGCCGCGCGACCAGGGCGGCGTACCCGGTGTCGTCGAGGCACGTCGAGAGGTACCAGCCCTGACCGGTGCCGAAGCGGTGCCGGGTCAGCGCCGGGCGGCCTGCGAGCATCCCGTGCGTGTAGGCGGCGAGCGTCTCGGCGCCCTCGGCGCGCAGGGACTCGCTCCAGGCGGTGCCCCGCGTTCGGTCCGACAGGGTGACCCGCTCGTCGCGCCGGAGCGGCCGGTACTCCTCGACGCGGATGCCCAGCGCCTCACGCAGGGGAGCGGCCGGATAGCCGCCCAGGCGGGCGTGCAGGCGGTCGTCGACGTAGCCGGTCGCGTGCTGGACCAGGAGCGTTCCGCCGTCGGCGACGTAACGGCGCAGGTTCTCGGCCGCAGCGTCCGAGAGGAGGAACAGGGCGGGTGCGACGACGAGCGGATAGCGGCTCAACTCGTGCACGGGGTGGGCGAAGTCGGCAGTGACACCGGAGTCCCACAGCGTGCGGTGGGTCCGGGCGAGAGCCGCGTGGTAGTCGAGCTCCGCGGAGGGCAGGCCGTCCACACCGAGCGCCCACCAGGCGTCCGGGTCGTGCAGGACGGCCACCTGCGCGGAGAGCGTCGATCCCGCCAGCTCGTCGAGCCGGGCGACCGCCTCCCCGGTCTGCGTGACCTCGCGGAAGATCCGGCTGTCGGGCCCGGCGTGCGGCACCATCGCCGAGTGCCAGGTCTCGGCGCCGGCCCGGGACTGCCGCCACTGGAAGAAGAGGGCGCCCTCCGAGCCGCGCGCGATGTGGCCCAGGGTGTGGCGCAGGATGTCACCGGGGTCCTTGGCGAGGACCCGATCGCCGTCGTAGACGGTACTGGTGCCCTGCTCCGTCAGCAGCCAGGGACTGCCGCCGCCCAGCGACCGGGCGCGATCCGCGTGGAAGGCGACATCGGCGGCGGCGCCCGGGCCGGGTGCGCCGGGGTACTGGTCGCAGGTGACCACGTCGAGTTCCCGGGCGAGGGCCCACAGATCGACGTTCTGGTACGAGGGCAGCATCAGGTTGGTCGTCACCGAACGGTCGCTGTGCGCGCGGATCACGTCACGCTGCTCGCGGTAGGCGGCGATCACCACGTCGGACCAGAAGCGGCGGAAGTCCAGTTCCTGGCCGGGGTTGTGGTGCCAGTTCGTCGTACGCGGTGGGAGCACCTGTTCCCAGGAGGTGTATCGCTGGCTCCAGAAGGCCGTCCCCCAGGCGTCGTTGAGGGAGTCCAGCGAGCCGTGCCGGGCGCGCAGCCACACCCGGAAGGCGGCGGCCGTGTGGTCGCAGTAGCAGAGGGTGGCGTACTCGTTGTGGACGTGCCACAGCGCGAGGGCGGGATGGTCTCCGTAGCGTTCGGCGAGCGCCCCGGCGATACGGCGGGCCGCGTCGCGGTAGGCGGGCGCGGTGAGGCAGTACGTGTCCCGGCTGCCGTGGACGAGCCGGGTGCCGTCCGGCCGGACCGTCAGCGCGTCCGGGTGGGCCAGGGTGAACCAGGGCGGCGGGGAGGCGGTGGGGGTGGCCAGGTCGACGGCCACGCCGTTCGTGTGCAGGCGGTCCAGGTGGGCGTCCAGCCAGGCGAAGTCGTAGCGGCCCTCCTCCGGTTCCAGCAGCGCCCAGGAGAAGACGCCGACGGTGGCCAGGTTGACCCTGGCCCGGCTCATCAGCTCGGCGTCCTCCTTCCACACCGGCTCGTCCCACTGCTCGGGGTTGTAGTCCCCGCCGAAGGCGAGTCCGCCCAGGCGGTCGGTCAGGCTGCGCGAGGTCATGACGGGTCCTTGGAGCAGGGCAACTCATCGGTCATGGCGGTGGCTCTTCTCCTTCGGATTCTGGGTGTCGAAGCGCTTCACTCGGCCGCGAACGCTAATGACATATTTCTTGCGAAACAAGAGTCGAGAAGGTGAGAAACTTTCCTTCTCGCGTGTCATTGACAGCCCGCCGGGCCGGTGGCAGCTTCGTCGAAGCGCTTCAACGAAACCGCACTCAGTCTGTCTTAGGGGTCTGCCTCGTGGGTTCTCCGTCCCAGTCCGCCGCCCACCGCCTCCCGTTCCGTGACCCTGGTCTGCCGATCGACAAGCGTGTCGACGACCTGCTCGGGCGGCTCACGCTCGACGAGCGGATCGCGCTGCTGCACCAGTGCGTGCCGGCCGTCGAGCGCCTCGGCGTCGCCGCGTTCCGGACCGGCACGGAGGCTCTGCACGGTGTGTCCTGGCTCGGCGAGGCGACCGTCTTTCCGCAGGCCGTCGGATTGGGCGCGACCTGGGACGAGGGCCTGGTCCGTGAGGTGGCCGAGGCCGTCTCGGTCGAGCTGCGCGCCTTCCACCACCACCGCTCCGCGCCGAACGGCATCGGCCGCATCAGCCTCCAGGCATGGGCCCCCGTGGTGAACCTGCTGCGCGACCCGCGCTGGGGCCGCAACGAGGAGGGCTACTCCGAGGACCCGACACACACCGCGCGCCTCGGCATCGCCTACTGCCGGGGACTGGCCGGTGACCATCCGACGTATCTGCGCGCGGCCGGGCTGCTCAAGCACTTCCTCGCCTACAACAACGAGGACGACCGCTGCGTCACCTCCTCCGGTCTGCGCCCGCGCGTCCTGCGGGAGTACGACATGGCCGCCTTCCGCCCGATCGTCGCCTCGGGCGCGGCGACGGGCGCCATGGCCGCGTACAACCTCGTCAACGGCCGCCCCTGCCACGTCAGTCCGCTCCTCGACGAACTGCGGAGCTGGGCCGTACCGACCGGGCACGAACTGTTCGTCGTCAGCGATGCCGAGGCACCCGGCAACCTGGTGGACCCGGAGCACTACTTCGACGACCATGCCGAGGCCCACGCGGCGGCGTTGAGGGCGGGCATCGACAGCTTCACCGAGCACAACGAGAACAGCTCGATCACCATCGGCCGACTGCGCGAAGCGCTGGAACGCGGCTCCATCAACGAGGCGGACATCGACCGCGCCGCCCGACGCCAGCTGCAACTCCGCTTCCGGCTGGGCGAGTTCGACCCGGACCTCGACCCGTACGCCGGCATCGGCCCGGAGGTGATCGACTCGGCCGAACACCGAGCCCTGGCCCTGCGCGCCGCGACCGACTCGGTGGTGCTCCTCAAGAACGACGGCCTGCTGCCCCTCCGGGCGGACGGGACACCGCGCATCGCCGTCATCGGCCCGCACGCCGACGCCCTGTACGAGGACTGGTACAGCGGCACCCTGCCCTACCGGGTCGGCATCGCGTCCGCACTGCGCGCCGCCGCGGGTGACGTCGTGGTCGTGGAGGCCGCCGACCGGATCGCCCTGCGCTCCCGCACCACGGGGAAGTTCCTCGGCGGCACCGCGTTCGACGTCACCGAGTGGGGCGACGGGGTGCTGACACTGCGCGACGCCGACACCGGCCGGTACCTCACCCGAAGGGACGACGACTCGCTCGTCGCCGACCCCGAGGTGATCAAGACCTGGTTCATCAACGAAACCTTCCTTCTGGAACCCGATCCCTCCGGCGACGCCGACTCCGTGCTCCTGCGCAACGTCTTCACCGGCCGCTACGCCGTCGTCGACCCGGACGACGGCAGGGTCGCCACCACCGCCGACAGCCCGCAGAACGCCGAACGCTGGCAGCGTGAGCTGCTGCGGGACGGTGCGGCCGACGCCCGCAGCGCCGCCGCGGCTGCCGACATCGCCATCGTCGTCCTCGGCAACCACCCGCTCATCAACGGCCGCGAGACCGAGGACCGTACGGGCACCGCTCTGCCCGCCACCCAGGAGGCCCTGCTGCGCGAGGTGGCCGCCGTCCGCCCGGAGACCGCGCTGATCGTCATGAGCAGCTACCCCTACGCGGTCGACTGGGCGGCCGGCCACCTGCCGGCCGTGCTGTGGACCTCCCACGCCGGCCAGGAGACGGGCAGGGCGCTGACCGCCGTACTCCTCGGCGACGCCGACCCGTCGGGCCGGCTGCCCCAGACCTGGTACCGCGGCGACGACGAACTCCCGCCCCGGCTCGACTACGACGTCATCAAGGCCGGCTGGACCTACCAGTACCACCGCGAAGCACCCCTGTACGCCTTCGGCCACGGCCTGTCCTACACCGACTTCACCTACGGCGACCTGCTGCTGTCCACACCGGCGGTGCCGCAGGACGGCGCCCTCGACATCACGGTGACGCTGTCCAACAGCGGGGCGCGACCCGGCAGCGAGGTGGTCCAGCTCTACGTCCGTGCCGTGGACGCGCGGTACGAGGCACCCCGGCTGAGGCTCGCCGACTTCCGCAAGGTGCGTCTGGAGCCGGGGGAGAGCCGGGAGGTCGCCTTCCGGCTCTCCGCCGACCGGCTCGCCCACTGGGACGTGGCCACCGACGCCTTCACCGTGGACCCCGGTGCCTACGAGATCCTCGTCGCCCGCTCCGCGGAACACGTCGTCCGGAGCGCGCAGTTGACGGTGACCGGGACGGCCCCCGCACCCCGCGAGGTGGTCGGCCGACGCGTCCTGGCCGCCGACTTCGACGACTGCGCGGACATCACCCTCGTCGACGCCACCCGTGCCGCCGGCGACGCGGTCACCCCGGCCGATGCCGCTCGCCCCGCGACTCTGCTGTTCCGCTCCGTCGACCTGTCCGGTGCCACCCGATTCGAGGCTGAGGTCGCGCGCGAGAGCACCGGACCGGCTGAGGCACGCCTTGAGGTCCGGGCCGGCGACCGGCTCCTCGCACACGTAACTCCGCCGGTCACCGGGGGCCGCCGTACGTGGACAACGGTGAGCGCCGACACGACCGCCCCCGGCAACGGTGTCCAGGACCTACAACTGACCCTGCACGGAGACTTCCGCTTCGCCTCTTTCTCCTTCGGCCTGGCCGCGGCCTCGGACGCGATCGCGTGACTGGTCCCGCCTTCCCGGTGCTGCCGCTTCCTGGGCGCCTGGCCCGCAAGGAAGTCACCATGGTGAGGTTCACGGGCCGTGAACCTCACCATCCCACGCGATCCCCCTGTCGCTGCGCGGACACCTCGAAGGCGACGTCCGCGCCCGCGTCTGCGGTCCGCTGACCGACCGGTCCGCTCACGTCGTCCACGGTCCGGGTCCCAGGCGCTCGGCCCCAACTCCTCGGGGAGCTGCCGCCGGTGGGCGCTGAGCGCCACCACCGGTACGTCGGATCCGGTGGCCCGCACGACCGGGGCGATGAGGATGCCGACCGGGCCTCCGCCGACCACGACGCGATCGCCTCCCGACCCCAGCATGCCTGCCGGGGGAGGGCCGGTGTACGCCACGGCAGTCGACTGCCGTGGCGTACGGGCGAGTTGGGCGAAGGACGGGACCTTGGGCCGGAACCCTCAGCCCCGCCGTCAGGAGACCCTGCGCTCGACCTTCGTCGTACCGGAGCCGACGGGCCCGATGCGCAGCACCGTCCCGGTGAGGTCGGTGATGAATCGGACCGGCACCCGTCCCTGTCCACCGGGTGCTGTCGCCGTCACCCGGTACTGCGCCGGGTGGGCGTCGCCGATCTCCACCTCCAGCACCGCGCTGGAGTTGGGCGGCACCGTCACCCGTGTCGTATGGGCGTCGGCCGACCGCCGTACGGCGACCTCGACCGGGCCGCGCACGGACGGCACCGTGCCCGTGACCTCGGTGAGGGCGCCGGTCCTGGGGCGGATCAGGAACTCCGCGGCTCCGGGCGCGGTGACACTGACGCCGAGCACGTGCCGGGGGATCGCGTTGGCCGGAGCCGAGGCCCAGGCGTGGGAGAACGTCATGTTGGACTTCAGCGCGGGATCCCAGGCCTCGGTGACGATGGTGGCCTTCAGCTCGTCGAGCATGTGCAGCCACGAGTTGGTCGCCGTGGAGGTGAGCAGCGCGAGTGCGGCGTCGGCGCGGCCGAGCCGGAAGAGGGCGTCGAGGAGGAACTGCGCTCCGTACACGCTCATCCGCATGCCGCCCGTTGCGAGCGTGTCCCCGAGCCGGGCGCGGACCTCGGCGTCGAGGGTGTCCGCGACGCCGAACGCGACCGGGAAGGCGGTGGCGTGCTGGGCGCTGTGCGTGGTGCCCTCGCCGTCGAGGAACCGGCCGGCCGTGCTGTCGAACAGCGTGGCGCGCATGGCGGTGCCGAGGGTGTCGGCGCGTGCGCGCAGGGCCGTCGCGTCGGCGTCCTTGCCGAGCGCCGCGGCGCACTTGGCCAGGGCGTCGAAGGCCGCGTACTGGAAGGCGTTGACAACGGTGTTGACGTTCGTGAAGACGTAGCCGTCGCGGCTGGCGGTCGGCCAGTCGACGAGGTCGCCCAGGTCCTGGCTGCTGCTGCCGGGCGCCTTGCGGACCAGGCCCTGGGAGTCCAGATAGGAGGTGAGGTTCTTCGCGGCGAGCAGGTCGTAGTCCTTGGCGAGCTGCCGGTCGTCGCCGGTGGCGAGGTAGTCCTCCCAGGCGGACAGCGCGCACATCAGCCGGTACTCGGTGGGCCAGGTGCCCTTGCGGACCAGGTAGTCGTTCGACCAGCGGGCCAGCGCGTAGGAGCGCTGGACGCCGTACTCGGAGAGCTGGTTGATCAGCGCGTCGCCCTCGTAGGGGCCGCGTTCCCGGGTCGGGGTGTCGGTGTAGAGATCGCCGCGGGTGGCCTCGATCGAGTACCGGCACAGCTCCCAGACCCGGTCGAGGTCGGGGTCGGAACTGCTGAACGAGGAGTCGCTGTCGTCCCAGTCGAGGCGCCAGGCACGCCCGGTGACGACGGCCCCGGACAGGTCGAGCGCCGTGCGGAGTTCGGCCCAGCGGAAGCCGCGGTAGCCCCAGTGTTCGAAGCTCTGCTGCCCGTCGCGCAGGGTCCACACCTCGCGGTAGGTGTTGGTGGCCCGCGTCTGGTACTTGACGGTGCCGTCGGTGTTCAACTCCTCACCGAGGCGCACCTCGACGGTGTCGCCCGCGCTCCCGGTGACCTTCAGGGCCAGTCCGCCGACGATCTCCCGGCCGAGGTCCACCAGCCAGCGGCCGTCGGCGACCTTGGTGACGGAGGCAGGGGTGACATCGTGCAGCCGCGGCGGCTCGATCGGGGCCGGGACGAGTCCACTGATCGCGGAGCGGACGACGGGAGCGTCCCAGCCGCTGTCGTCGAAGCCGGGCCCGGTCCAGCCGACGGGCTCCTGCCGCAGGTCCCAGTACTCCTGGGGGACGGTGAAGTAGCTGCTGCCCGCGCTGCCCTTGGCCGGCAGCAGCCCGCCCTGGCGGCGCGCCTTCCAGTGGTCCCCCGAGGCGACGGTGGTCCGGCTGCCGTCGGTGTACGTGACCTCCAGCTGGGCCAGGAACTTCTGCTGCGAGGTGGTCCAGCACAGCGCGGCCAGCGTGTTCGGCCCGCCGTCGCTCCGCAGGGTCGAGGTGATGTCGAACGCCTGGTACGCGGTCCCGGTGCCGGAGCGCACGGACGCGTGCCCGACGACGGTGCCGTTGCTCCACACCTTGGCCACGTACTGCCGGGCGGGGTCGGGGGAGCTGGCCGCGACGTAGAGGACGGCGGCGGCCGGCTCCTTGCCCGTGGCGGTCGCGTACTCGTGGCGCAGGAGCGCCCAGGTGTCGTCGGCCCCGTAGGAGGAGAGCGAGGTGGCCCCGGTGGGGAAGGTCAGTGTGCCGCCGGAGACCGTGCCGACGGAGAAGGTGCCCTTGTCGGAGGCGAAGTCGTCGTCGAGGAGAATCGTTCCGTCGGCGGCGGTGAAGGTGATCCGGTCGTAGACCTGGGACTCGGTCAGGCCGTTGCGCAGTCCGATGTTGCCGGAGGCGTAGCGGGTGTCGGTGGTGGTGTCGACGACGGTGCCGTTGACGGTCGTGGTGAAGGTGGAGCCCGTCATGGTGACAGCGAGATCGACCCACTCCCCGGTGGTGACGGCGAACGGCAGCCGGATCTCGCCGAGGACGGTGTACGTGCCGTTCACGCAGACATGCTTGCGCAGGACGCCGGCGCTTCCGGCACGCAGTTGCCACATGTAGTTGTTGGAGGTGTTCGCGGCGCGGAACCACACCCCGGCGGCCACAGTGGTGATCTTCAGCCGGGCGGTGAGGGTGCCGTCGGTCATCACCGGCCCGGCCGGCGCCCAGATCGGCTCGGCCTCCCACTGGTCCTCGACCGAGGTGGCGAGCAGAGCCGGCTCCGACCATGCGGACCGTCTGTCGCCCCAGCTGGCGACCCGCCACCAGTAGGCGGTACGGGGCTGCAGCGGCGGCCCACCGTATGGTACGGCGGTCGAGTCGGCGGACTTGCGCCTGCCCGAGTCCCAGACGAGCCGTTCGTCGGCGAAACCGTCGGGAGCGGCGGCCAGTTGCAGCTGGTAGGCGCGCTGGAGGGTGCCGGCGCAGAAGTCGGGCACCTGCCAGCTGAACCGAGGGTTCTGCCCGGCGCTCGTGCCGAGTGCCTGGGGGAGCAGATCGGCCAGCGTCCCGGTCGGCACGGGCGGCCGGCCGGGGTTCTTGGTGGCGCCCGGCCCGTCGGCCGCCAGTGCCGGGGACCCGGTCAGTACGACCGAGGCGGCCGTGGTGCCACCGAGTTGGAGAAGTCTTCGACGCGACAGGTCCCAGGACATTGGTGCACCCTCGGCTGGTGAAAGGTTTCAATGTGATTGCCCGGAGGTTAAGGTTCCACGTCCGGTCAGTCAATGCTTTCATCACTTATGGTTTCGCTGTGAATTGAAACGATTTAACAGAGGGGGCTCGCGACACGATCGGTCCGAGGAACGCAGAGGGCAGGGGGCAGGGGCACCACGTGCGGAGCGCGTTCGGGAGATCGGCGAAGCCGTTCCCGCGTCGCACTCCGTCGACGACGAATCCGGATGACGTCCGGAGCGACGCTGACTAGCGTTCCGCCCATGACCTCCCTGTCCGACGAGACCGATGGCAGGCGCGGCGTGTCTGTCCGCTGCGGCCACAACGCGTCCGTCGGCGTGGAGTTCCGCGATCGATTCAACTTCGACGAGGACTCCGTCCACTATGCGGTCGAGCTGCGGGCCCCGGGCCTGACCGCTCGTGTGGACGAGGTCGTCGCCTGGACCTGGGACAGCGATCTCGCCCTGTTCCTGGACGAACTCGCCGCGGACTACCGGGGATGGGACGGTGAACGGATCTGGCGGACCGACGACCGGGACCTGTCGGTGTCAGCCGTCTTCCGGTCTGGCGGCCACGTCGCACTGAACTGGACCTTGCGGCCGTGGCCGCAGGCAGCCGGCGTCTGGGACGCCTCGGTGACGACCTGGCTGGAGGCCGGCGAACAGATGACTTCCCTGGCGGCCGACCTCCGGCACTTTCTCGCCAGGGAGGACAGGTGACAGTCGGCATGCGCATCACCTGGACACCGTTGGCACATGGGTGGGCGGACTGTGTTGTCGAAGATCACCGGGCGAAGGCCGAACTGACCGCGTCCTACATCAGTGACGCGCCCGAGGAGTTCCTGACGGCGGTGGCCAGGCTCGTCGCGGGCGGGACGGAGACCCGTGCCCAGTTCGAAGCCGAACCGACCGCCTACCGGTGGATCTTCCACCGCGACGGCGAGGACGTCCGGATCCGGGTCCTGGAACTGCGCGACGGCAGCGATCACGACAACGACGGAACCCAGATCTGGTCGAGTCGGCTCGGCATCGACGTGCTCGCTCGCACCGTGATCCGCTGCTTCGACGAGGTCGCGTGGGCGTACGGCGAAACCGGATACCACGACAAGTGGGGCAGGTACTTCCCCCGAACGGAACTCGATGCCCTCAGACGCATCTGGCGCACTCGCCGGCGTCCCCAGGAGTCGTAGGGCGGTCAGTGTCGTGCACGCTGATCAGGGTGGTGGCGTGAAGCTCGCAGACATCGAGCGTCACGGAGTCCACGCAGGTCCGTGAGCGGCTGTTCGACATCAACAACCCGGCTGGCCGGGCCGGGTCCAACGACCCGAATGCGAAAGCCTCGACCGATGACATGACGGATGAGCAAGACCGCAGACGCCCGCCCGGGACCAGCACGAGTATCCCGAGCGAGTGCCACGCCGGAGTCCGTCCGACCTGCATGTTCGAAGAGATGCCGAAGCCTCAGTCGACAAACTCCATTGCTGGGTACTGGTCTGACGGCCCGTTCAGGAGACGGTCGGATCGCCCGCGCAACCAGTGGTCGAAGTAGGCGGAAACGTAGGCTTCGTTGGTGCGGATCGCCGTGGCCGGGTCGATCGTGCCGAGGATCTGTGTCTGGTCGGCCGGGGGAAGGCCCAGCTGGGGGAGCAGCGCCTCCGCGTCCGTGAACGACGCATGCTCCGAACCGCGTAGCGTGAGCTGGCGGTTCCAGCCGGGGGTGTGGGCGCGGAACGCCTGCCAGCCGGGCCCGGTGTCCGTCATTCCGTCCTTGCCCATGAGGAGGAACGGTCGTGCGAGCCCGTGTTCGGCCACCGGCATGAGTGTGCCGTCGAAGTTGGTGAGGTTGCCGTCCATGTTGATGCCCGCTCTGATTCGCGGGTCGGCATCCATGGCCGTGGCCGTGGCCGTGCCGCCCATCGAGTGACCGAACATGCCGACCTTGGACAGGTCGAGCCCTCCCGCGAGGCCTTTCGGCAGTCGTCGGCCGTCCACGTCAGGATTGCGGCCGGTGTTGAGCACGCCCAACTGGTCGAGGACGAAACCGGTATCGATCGTCCGGACAGTGAGGGACTTCTTGATGAACGCATCGGGGTCCGTCGGTGTGACCATGGTGGCGAGTGAGCCGTTGGGGAACTGCACTTCCGGGGATTCATAGGTGTTGTCGACGGTGACCACGACATAGCCCCGGCTGGCGAGGTCCGCTACCAGGGTGGTTCCCCAGGTCCGGGGCTCGCCCAGTCCTGGTGAGTAGATCAGCACCGGCCGTTTCCCGCCCTCCTCGGCAACCGGAGCGCCCTGTGCCACGTGCGTGACCGTGGCCGCCCAATCGACCTGTCCGGTCGGCAGGTTCATCCCGAGGTAGTCGTTGGCGGTCACCGAGTCGAAGTGCGCTGCCGCCTTGGGAAGCATGTATGGCGCGGCAGGGCGGCCTGCTGCACGCTTCGTGGGGTAGTACACGCTGATCATCAGCTCGCGGTGGTTGTGACCACTGTGCCAAGGGTCGGGCCGGGAGCGGTCCACGAGATGCACGGGCACTTCGCCGACCTCGTACCTGCCCGTAGGGGCGGGCAGACTCAGCGGGGCCGGCTTCACAGTCGGCCCAACTGCTGCGACGGCAGCGGCGGGCAGGACCGTGGCCAATGCGCTGATCGCGATGACCGCGCAGGCCATGGTGGCCCGCAGGCCGCGACGCCGGTTGATTCGTTCCTTGATCGACTGTTCCTCCGTCATGTCAGTCAATGCTGCAGGCCGCCAGCCGTATCCGCCATCCGGATGTACCCCCATTTCGTCCTGCGGTCATCCCTTAGGGGGCGGAGCGCGAAAAACTCCTGTGCGCCGGTTCGCACACCTCTGCGATCATCCCCGGATGGCGCACAGTCTTGAATCGCTGGTCATCCGGCACACCCACCGCCTCTCCTCTCCCAAGGGCTCCGCCGGTGAAGGAGCCACTGCCGCGCGGCAGTTCGACGCCGCGCTGACCTCTGTGGGGTTCAAGCTCTCGGCGGAGCTGCTGGAGAGGCTGTCGGGGCTGTCCCGGGCCGCAGTCGTGTACACCGCCGAGCGAACGCTGCGTACTGTGAGCGAGATGGTGGGCGACCACGTCCGGCACAACTCCTACTTCATCGACTTCCCGGCGAACGTGCCGGACACCGAAGAGTTCTGGATGCGGTGCGTGGTGAAGGCGCTCGGCGACGACAAGTCGCGTGAGAACGTCCTGACGCAGCTTGCACACGGGGTGCTGGATCTGCTCAGCCTCCCGACGTACGGCCGCTACCAGCACACCTACGAGGAGATGCTCGCGGCGCAGGACGAGCTGATCGCCTCGGCAGGCGACCGGGTGACCGTCCTGCACCTCGGGCGGGACCTGGAGTCCGAACTCGCGGACCTGTACCTGGCCTTGGCGGGCAGCACGACGCCACTGGGCGAGGACCACCTGCGCGACCTCAGGACCCTCGCCGAGCAGTGCGCGCTCGGCCCCCAGCCGGAGACGATCCCGGTCCGGGAGAACCGGGCCGTCGTCAACGAGGCCCGGCTCGCCGTCGGAGCGGACCTGCTGCTGGACACCGTCACCGATGTGCTGCGGCTTGCCTGCGCGCTGTCGGGCGGCGACGTCACGCTGCAGGAGCCGACCCGGTTCCGGGCTCTGTCGCGGCCGGCCCGCCGTGCACTGCTCGCGGGCCTCGACGCCGTGGTCGCGGCGAACCCCGCGAAGTTGGCCGACGTGCACGCGCACCGCGAGCCCTTCAAGCGACTCGGTGAGCGTCTCCACCCGCACGAGTACCCGCGCTGGCCGCACGCCGCCGATGTGTTCGCCGTGGCACGAGGCGAGAAGGAGGCGCGGTCGTTCGACAGCCGTCTGGAGAAGCTGCTCGACGAGTTCGACGTACTCGGCGCGGTGCAGCTGCTGAAGGCGGCTCCCGGCAAGCTGTTCCGCGCCCTGGACCTGCTGCTGCGTATCGCCGCCGACCAGGAGGAGCGGGACGCGGTGGTGGACGCCGCCGTACGGGTCGCCCCCGAGGTCTCCGGCCGGGTCGTCCTCTCGGTCCGCGAGCACTTCCACAACCGGGGCCGGGAGACCGACGACCCCCGCGTCTTCGTCAACCGTCGAGGTCGTGCCTGGGTCTGTGCCGACTACCGGCCGCCCGTGCCGGCCCCGGACCGGGACCGCCTGATCGCCGCCCTCGACACCGAGCTGCGCCGTCGGCTCCCGCAGCCGGGCCGACTGCTGATCGATCCCGACGTGGTCGACGTGGCACTCCCGCTCAGCGGCAGGGCGACCGCGTCCGGGCTCGGCGTACTGCCGCGCGGTTCGGTCTCGGCGGTCGACGGCGAACGACTGCGTTTCTTCGTGTACTGGAAGGAGAGCGCGGCGCGGACCGACTTCGACCTCTCGGCGCTGCTTCTCCACACCGACTACAGCACCGATTCCTGGCTTTCCTACACGTCGCTCACGGCCGTCGGGGGCCGGCACTCCGGTGATGTCACGGAGGCACCCGACGGGGCCTCGGAGTTCATCGACCTGTCCCTGGACCGGGTGCGCAGCACGTTCATCGTTCCGCAGGTCAACATCTTCGCCGGTGAGGGCTTCGAGGAGGTCGAGGAGTCGTTCTTCGGTTTCATGCTGCGCGACGGCGAGCAGAAGGGCCGGCCGTTCGAGCCGCGCACGGTACGGATGAAGTCGGAGCTGCGCGGCGTGGGTCGGGTGGCGCTGCCGCTGGTGTTCCGGCGTGAGGAGGACGGCCGGTGGCGTGCGAAGTGGCTGCACCTGTATCTGAAAGGCATCTCGTCGGCCAACCGGGTCGAGGAGAACCAGGTGTCGGTGGCGAAGGTGGTGCGCGCCGTCGTCGAGCGTGAACAGTTGACGGTGGGGTACCTGATCGACCTGATGTCCGGCGACGGCACGGGGATGGACATGGACCTGTGGGACGGCGACCAGGTCCCGGACGGGCCTGTGACGTACATCGGTCTCGAACCCCCCGAGGGGCTGCACCCGGACTCCCGGGTCATCACCCTCGAAAATCTGCGCGACTTGATACCGGCCTGAGTGCTAGCGTTGCTCTTGGCGAGGCCATGAAGGGGCTTCCTTCTCATTCACTGTAAATGAACTCAAGTCCGTTCGCTCTCCTCGCCCTTGGACTCGTCTGGGAGGCGCCCACGTGGCGCCTCCCAGGTTTTGTGTGCACCCCTCGTCCTGGGTGAGTTTCGGCCCGGCCGAACAGCAAGGCGTGGCCGCAGGGGAGTTGGGTGAGGACACGGCCGCTGTGCCGCGGGCGCGGGCCGTCAGGTCCTTGACGAAAGTCAGCCCTGCGAGGCGTTCGGTGACGGTCACCGGAACAGAGTCCCGACCCGACAGGAACTCATCGCGGCGGGCCCATCAACCGAGGTCCGCTCCCGCATGGAGTGCTGGGACGAGCGCCTGCCGAGGGTGCCGAACTCATGGGCGGCGACGGCGCTGCCGGGCCGCTGCCGCAGTGGCCCGTCTTCCCGCCCTTCGCTTCGAACTCCCGCACGGGATCGCCGTCGCTCACCTCACCTCTGGTGACGCCCGCCTTCGTTCACGGCGGACGGCACCGCACACGCAAGCGCGCACTTGATCGATGGACGGCACCGCTGCGCAGGAACTCCCCAGCCTGGAAACGCTGTTGACCGGCGGCAGGGTCACGTCGTGCCCGGTGAACAGTGCCTGGGTGATCAGTTGACCTCGGCCTGGTCTTCGGCCGGAGCCGATGCCGACGGGGTCGTGTCCTGGGTGTCGGTGGTGGTGTAGTAGACGGAGTTGCCCTGCTTGGTGCGCTGGGCATGGCTCTTGGCGACGAGCCCTTCAACTGTGGTGCGTACGACGGTGGTCTTGATGTTGCGGTCGGGGTGGGCCTCGCCGAGTGCCGTGGCGATCTCGGCTGCGGAGCGGGGTTCGTTCTGACCGGTGAGGTGGCGGCGGATGAGTTCGACGAGGGTGGGCTGTGTCGTCTTCGCGGCCGTCGTCTTCGGTGCGGTCTCGGACTTCTTGGCAGCCGGCTCCTTGACCGTCTCGCCGCTTTGCGCGGTGGCGGCCTTCTTCGCCCGCGTCCGCTTGCCCGCACCGGGCTGCGGAGCTGCCTTCTGTCGAGTCGCTGAGGGTGCTGCGTCCGCTTCGGGGGTGGGCCGAGTGGCGGTGTCGGTGACGCCGAGTGCGTTTCGCATGTTCGTCAGCACGGTGTTGTCGTGTTGCAGGGCGCGCAGTTGTTCCTGCAGCGCGTCGATCTCCGCGCTGATGCGGTCCTGCTCCTTGGCGTTGCGGTCGAGGTCGTTGGTCACCTGGGCCATGTACTGCGATGTCAGTTCGGTGGCGGGTGTCTTGCTGTCGGGCATGATGCTGACCTTTCCTCGGGGCGAGTTCGCGGGCTGTGAGGTAACTCGCAGAGTAGGCGCCTGGGCTGGGCGGTGATACCGCTTGGCTTGATTGAGTCTTGCGTGGGTCGCACCTGATGCAGCCTGTCTCCGGTGTAGAGATAGTACGGGGGCGGAGCCGGCTGTCGGGCGGAGTTCAGGTCGGGCCAGGGGACGGTGGGTCCGGCGGCCTGCCAAAGGGCGATGACCGCCCTCATGGCCCGCACACTCACTGGCGTAGCCAGGCCTGAACCGGCACGGAAGCCCACGTGGTGCCCAACCCGGGTTCTCCAGGAACAGCTTGCCGATCTCGCGTGGGGCCTCGGTTGTGTGGTCGCCGGTCATCAACCGCGCTGAATCGGCCGACAGCGGTCGCCGGCTGTCGACCGTCGGCCGCGGTGCCCTGGGCCAACAACTTGCTGCCGAACGCGGCCCAGTCGCCAGGCGGTGTCGGCCGACTCCCCGTTGCCCAACGGGAACGCGGGCAAGATGTCCCTGACCCTCGGGGCGCCGACCTCGGCGCGAACGGCGGTCGCTACCTCGATGTGGTCACCGCGAGCCACTGGTCCCACAGCGCCCGGCAGCGATCCGTTGCCCACACAGGCGACCAGAACTCATCGGGTCCGTCGGCACCCGGCGCACCCGCTCTGTCGCCAGGACCGGCGGCAACACGTCCGGATCAGTAGGGGAGTTCGGCGGATCACGTCCGGGCGGGTACGCGCAAGGCGAGCAGGGCGACGTCGTCGTCGTTGGCGAGGGGGCGGACCCGGCCCAGTAGTTGGTCGGTGAAGGAGGTCAGCGGGCGGTGGGCGAGGGCGGCGGCGTGTCGGCGCAGTCGCTGCAGGCCTTCGTCGAGGGTGTGGCCGGGTTCTTCGATCAGGCCGTCGGTGTACAGCAGGAGAGTGGATCCGTACGGCAACAACGCGGTGGCGTCGATACGGGGTTTCTGGGATCCGGTGCCCAGAAGAATCCCGTGACCGTCGGTGAGGTAGTCGGCCAGGCCGTCATGGCTGATCAACAGCGGCGGCGGGTGACCGGCATTGGTCCAGGACAGTTTCCATTGACCGTTGTGAGTCTCTTCGATCCGGGCGAGGATCATGGTGGCCATGGCGACGTCGGTGATGTGCAGCACCGCTTCGTCGAGGCGCTCGACGATCTGGCTGGGGGGCTCCTGCAGGGCCCAGGCGTAGGCGCGGAGCATGTTGCGCACCTGCGCCATGCCGGCCGCGGCCTCCAGATCGTGGCCGACGACGTCGCCGATGGCCAGCGCGGTGGCGCCGTCGGACAGGGAGAAGGCGTCGTACCAGTCACCGCCGACCTGCGAGGCGTCGGGCGCGGGCAGGTAGCGGACCGTCATCTGCAGCCCGGGGACGCGTGGCATCTGGGGCAGCAGGTGGTTCTGCATGGTCTCGGCGACCTTGCGCTGACGCTGGTAGAGACGCGCGTTGTCCAGTGCGAGGCCGGCGCGGCGGGCGATGTCCTCGATCAGCGGGAGATCGGGAGTGCCGAAGTCTCCCGGCTGCTTGGCGCGGCCCAGGGTCAGGGCTCCCAGGACTGCGCGGGTGCTGCGGATGGGTGCGATGGCCGCGGAGTGAATGCCGGTGGCGTCGAACAGACGGCGCTGCTCGACCGCGATGCCGGAGTCCGGTGGTCCCTGGTAGGTCTGCGGGCCGGCCAGCGTCGAAGCGACCCCGCGCAGGGCCCGGGACAAGGGCATCGGAGACTCCTCGGGAATCGGTGGCATCGGTCCCTGCAACTCCTCGTGGTGCACCAGGCCCTCACCGTCCGTCTCGGCGACGACAGTGCGCCACACCTCGTCGCGCTCCGTGATCAGATCGATGATGGCCCAGTCAGCCAGCCGGGGCACCACCAGGGTCACCAGCCGTCGCAGCGCCTCTTCGACATCGAGGGTCGAGGTGAGTTGTGTGGTGGTCGCGGCCAGCAGGGCGAGGCGTTCGAGTTCCGTCAGCAGTGTGGTCGCCTGCGGTGGTAGTGAGTCGGGTTCCCCCCGATGCCGGGGCTGGAAGAGGACGAGTGTGCTGTGGGCGTGCTCACCGAGGTCGAACGGGGTTATCAGCCACGAGATGCGCAACAGGGAGCCGTCCGCGCGGGCGAAGTAGTCCTCGTCTGCCTGAGCGGTGCGTCCGGCGTGGAAAGCCTGTCGCATCCGGCATTGGGTCCGGGGCAGGGGCTGGCCGTGGATGTCCCGGTGCAGCAGGTCGTGCGCGTCATGGCCGACGAGGTCTTCGGCCGACCGGTCCAGAAACTGCTCGGTTCGGGAGTTGACGGCGAGGATACGGCCCTGCTCGTCGACGAGGTAGGCCCCGGTCCCGAGGGCTTCCAGCGTCTCGGTGAGCCCGGCGGCCCGCGTCGCCAGGGGCTGTTTCCCGTGGCTCTCCGTATGTTCTGGTCCTGCCATGCGCTGAACTCCCTAGCTGATTCGCGGCACGCCCGCTCGGCGGTGCCTGCCTTTCCGACTGCCCCGGCGCCGACGGATTCAGCCTCGCCATCGCTCGCGGATGACAAACCGGCGCCGACGGCTGCGTCCCGACCAGTGCCCGGACGTGGTGCCGGGCCCGGGGTCCGAGACGGCATCGAGCCCAGGTCGCCCGGTGACGCCGGGCAGCGGCACAACGAACAGTGTCGGCGGCGCTACGCTGCGGTGTCATGCAGGGGACGCGCCTCGACAATGCTCGGATCCGGGCGGCTCGCCGACTGATCGACCCGGTTTTTCTCGGTACTCCGCTGTACTGCTGTGAGGCCTTGGAGCCCGGCCTCGGGTGCACGGTGAGTATCAAGCTCGAAACGGCGAACCCGGTACGCAGCTTCAAGGCCCGCGGGACCGAGGTGGTCGCGAGCCGGCTCGTCGACCACGGCCCGCGGGCCGTGGTGTGCGCCAGCGCGGGGAATCTCGGCCAGGCCCTCGCCTGGTCCGGACGCGGCCGGGGGCTCGACGTGACCGTCGTGGCATCCCGCTTCGCGACTGTCGCCAAGCTCGATCGCATTCGCGCGTTGGATGCCAGGCTGGAACTGGTGGACGGCGACCACGAGCTGGCTCGTGAGCGGGCGTCGGCCATCGCACGGTACGAAGGCATCCGTCTGGTCGAGGACAGTCTGGACATCGAGACCTGCGAGGGCGCGGCCACCATCGGCCTTGAGCTGGTGGACGCAGTACTGCCGTTCGATGCCGTTCTCATCGCTCTCGGTGGCGGGGCGCTGGCCACCGGTGTGGGCCATGTGCTGAAGGCCCTGGCGCCCGAGGTCGAGGTGATCTGCGTCCAGCCGCTGGGCGCTCCGGCGATGACACACTCGTGGCGCAGGCGGCGTGTCGTCACCACGGACTCGACCGACACCATCGCGGACGGCGTCGCCGGTCGGCGTCCGATCCCGGCCGTCCTTGACGATCTCCTTCTGGTCGCCGACGATGCCGTCCTGGTCCAGGAGACGTCGATCATCGCCGGGATGCGCATGCTCCTCGACCATGCCGGCCTCGTCGTCGAACCGTCGGCCGCGCTCGGCATCGCGGCGATCCTCGAAGACCGTGACCGCTTCGCCGGGCGGCACGTGGTCACCATCGTGTGCGGCAGCAACGTCGACGTGGAGGCCTATCACCGCTGGGTCGGCGCGGCACCCGGCCACCGGTCGTGACGATCGCTCGGTGGTCCCGCTTGCCTGTCGGCACCTGATGCGGGGGTGTGACGAAACGCCACAGGACCGCGGGAAGGCCCTGCGCCACCGGATCTGCGGTGGCGCAGGGCCTTCCCGTCAACGAGGAGACGGGCCGACTCGGACTAGCACTGGTAGAAGGTGATCTGTCCGTCGCCGTTCTCGTCCACCGACGTGCCCAAGACATTGTCGTCCGACGTCCAGCCGAAGGTCTGGGTCCCCGCGATCCGCACGTACCACCACACGTGTCCGTACGAGTTCTTGGTCCAGCAGTAGAAGTAGACCGTTTTGCCCTCGGCGGCCCATCCGGTGTTGGCACACCCCTCCGAGTCCGCGTACGGACCGCTCTTGAGGTTGACTCCCCACAGCATCACCGCGCGTCCCTCGCCGTTGGCGGTGGGTGTCCAGCATTCCGCCTGGGCGGAGGCGTGCGCGGCCGGGGCGAGTGTGGCGCCGGCACCGAACACCAGCAGGGCAGCGAACAACGCGGTCACGATGGATCGAATCAGGCCACGTTGCGACACAGCATTCAACACGGGCAGCTCCTTGTCCGAAAGGCATGGCGGGAGTCCGCGAGACCGCGAGAGCAGTCGTAGGTCGACGGACCCGAACCTTGTGATTCCAGAACGTACGTTCGCCGCCCACGCCCCGCGTCCCATGCGGGGTTGAACTCCCGTACAGACCACGGTGGTAGCCGCGCGGTTCCTGCAACTTTCGTGGTACCGCGGAAGTTTGACGCCCCGTCGGTTCGGCGGGCCTTACGCTGCTGCGATGCGGAACCGCCCCCTCGTCGTCGACACGCTGATCGTGGCGGCGCTGACCGTTGTGGCCGTGCTGCTGGGGCCGGAGGCCGCGCGCCAGGGGCAGCATCCGCTCGACGCGACCGCCTATGCGCTGGTGGTCCTGGTTCACCTGCCGCTGGTGCTCCGCGGCCGGGCTCCTGTCGTGGTCTGCTGCGTCGTTCACGCGATCTGGCTGGTGTACATCACCGTCGGCTACTGGCCCGTGGTGTGCAGCTTCGGCCCCATGCTCGGCGTCTACACCGTCGCCTCCCAGCGCGAGTCGCGCGTCTCCGTCTCCTGTTCCGCGCTGATGGGTGCGGTCTGGATCTACGCGGGCGTCGCCAACCACACCGATACCTGGGCGTCATGGGCGTCCATGGCCGCACAGGCCGTGGTCTATCCGGCGATGCTGTGGCGGTTCGGCGTCCTCGCCCGGCGTTCGACGGAGCTGGCCCGGCAGCTGCGCCGGGAACAGGCCGAGCGGGCCAGACGCGAGGTGGCCGAGGAACGGGGCCGGATCGCCCGTGAACTGCACGACGTGGTCGCCCACCACATGTCCGTGATCTCCGTGCAGGCCGGTCTCGCCCGGTTCGTCTTCGACACCGACCGCACGGTCACGCGTGCCGCGCTCGACACCATAGAAGCCACCGGCAAGGAGGCTCTCGACGAGCTGCGCCGCATGCTCATGCTGCTGCGTGCCGCCGAAGACGGCGCGCCCGCCGGCCCGATGCCGGGCCTGGCCCGTCTCGGCGAGATGATCGAACGAGTGCGCGCCGGCGGGGTGCTGGTCACCCTGACCGTCGAGGGGATCCTGCGTCCCCTGGCCCCCGGTGTGGACCTGTGCGCGTACCGGGTGGTGCAGGAGGCCCTCACCAACGTTCTCAAGCACGCGCCCGGCGCGAGTGCACGGGTATGGCTGAGGTATGAACCGCACCAGGTGGCTGTTTCGGTCACGGACGACGGAGAGGGGGTGATTCCAGACAGAGTGCGAACCGGCGGGGGACACGGCTTGCTTGGCATGCGGGAGCGGGCCAAGCTCTACGGCGGGGAGATCGACATCGGCCCGCAGGACCAGGGTGGCTTCGCCGTGCGGCTGATCCTGCCCACCTCCGCGCGGGCCGTTCAACAGGGGGACGACGCCACCACATGACCACAGTGCTCGTCGTGGACGACCAGTTCCTCATCCGGGCGGGCCTGGTAGGGCTGCTACAGGCCGCACCCGGCATCGAGGTGGTCGGCGAGGCGAGCGACGGCGCGGAGGGTGTGAAGCTGGCCGCCCAGACCGCTCCCGAGGTGATCCTGATGGATGTCCGGATGCCGGGCATGAACGGCATCGAGGCTACCGAACGCATCCTCGCCGGAGCTGGCGACCCCCCGCCCCGGATCCTGATGCTGACCACCTTCGACCTCGACGAGTACGTGTACGGGGCACTGCGTGCCGGAGCCTGCGGGTTCCTGCTCAAGGACTCCGGCCCGGAACGGCTGCTCGCCGCCGTGACCGCCGTCGCCGGAGGTGACGCGCTCTTCGCGCCCAGCGTCACCCGCCGCCTGGTGGAGGCGTACGCCCGGCAGACCGCCTGCGAACAGCCCCCCGATCTGGAGGCGTTGACCGCCCGCGAGCTGGAGGTTCTGAAACTGATCGCACGCGGGCTGTCCAACCTGGAGATAGCCGACCGCCTCTACATCAGCGAGGCGACCGTCAAGACCCATCTCAACCGCACGATGACCAAGCTGGACCTGGACAGCCGGGCGCAGGCCGTGGTGGTGGCGTACGAATCAGGACTGGTGACTCCGGGCGGACAGATGAGCTAGGATTGATCTTGAGCTGGTCGCCGCAACTCCGGTTGGCTGGTCGCGCGTTGGTGGTCCAAGGAAAGACGCCCCGCTTCCTGCGGGGAAATGCAGGTGCAAGGCCTGCCCGGCGCTCGGTTGAAGGGCCCGTCCGTACATCGGACGGGCCCTTCGCGTTGCCCGACGCGGGCTTGGGGTCAGGTGGAGCGGAGCGGTCGGCTGCGTCCCCGGAATGCCGGGGGAGATGGGGTGGGGACCGGGTGCCGGGACAGGTGGTCACGGTGAGCGCGGGGTGTGTCCGTTCCCGCCAGTGCCGCACGTTCCGAACGGTCACGTACCGGTCGGGGCCAGCACAATGTCGAAGGAGACCCGTGACCATGAGCCTTCCACCGCGTGGCCGTCCGGCGTCGGGGAGCCGGGATCCTGGCGTTCGAACCCTTTCACCAGGGACGCCTTGACCCCGAACACCGTGTCCGAGTCGAGCAGTTCGTCTCCGCGCACGAAGATGTGGGTGACCAGCGTGCGCTGCCCGGCGGCGCTGACCATGAAGTGCAGATGCGAGGCCCGCATCGGGGATCGGCCGACGGCCGCGAGCATCTTGCCCACGGGACCGTCGTGGGGGATGGGGTACGGCGTCGGTGTGATGCCCCAGAACGAGTAGCGTCCCTCGGCATCGGTGAACAGATGGCCGCGGGCCGCGGTCCGGCCGTCGTCGTGCTGGACGTCGTAGAGGCCTTCCGCGTCGGCCTCCCAGACCTCGACGCGCGCACCGGCGACCGGGTGTCCGTCGCTGTCGGAGACGGTGCCCTCGACCCAGCACGGCTCGCCGGTCGCACCGGCGGAGATGGAGCCGCCGAGGGGGACTTCGGGGCTGTTCTCGACGAAGAACGGACCGAAGACGGTCGCCTCGGTCGCGTCGCCGTACGCCTCGTTGTTGATGCCGATGGTCTGCATGGAAAGGCCGAGTACGTCGGAGAGCAGGATGAACTCCTGGCGCTTGTCGTCCGTGATGTGCCCGGCGGCGGTCAGGAACTCGATGCCCTTGGCCCACTCCTCCTCGGTCAGGCGGACCTCGCGGGCGAAGGCGTGGAGATGGTGCACGAGGGAGGTCATCAGCTGCTGGAGCCGCGGGTCGGGGCAGTCGCCGAACGAACGGGCGACGCGCTCGACCAGGTCCGCCTCGCGACGCTCCTGTTCGGCGGAGACGCTGCTGGTCATCGGGTCTCTGCTCCTTCCCAGACCGCGCGCAGCAGCCCGGTGATGTTGTCGAGGGTCACGGGGGCCGGATTGCCCGGTGGCACAGCGGCAAGGACCGCTTCCGCGGCGGGGACGATGCCGGACTCCGGCATGCCGTAGTCGCGAAGAGCCCGGGGTGCGTCGAGTTGAGCGCGCAGTCGGGCGAGCCCGCCGGTGGCGGACCCGGCGTCGAGGGCGGCGGCGATACGCCGCTCGGCGTCCGGCGCTGCCGGTGCGTTGAAGGCGAGTACATGAGGAAGGACGACCGCATGGGTCTGGGCGTGCGGGAGGTCGAACATGCCGCCGAGTACGTGACAGATCTTGTGATGGAGCCCCGATCCCGCCGAGGCGAACACCACCGCGGCGAGATAGGCGCCGTACAGGGCGTGTTCACGTCCGTCGAGGCCGCCCGGCTCGGCGGCGACCAGCGGCAGTCCGATGCGCAGGGCCTGGATGCCCTCGCCGGCCAGGGCCCGGTCGATCGGGTCGGCCCGTGGCGCCCACATCGAATCGACGCAGTGTGCTAGGGCGTTGAGGCCGGATGCCACGCTCAGGCCGACCGGCAGGGTGAGCATGAGTGTCGCGTCGTACACGATCGCGCGCGGGAGAACCCGGGGGTCGGTGCCGGTGGTCTTCCGGGCGTGCTCGGTGAGTCCCCAGACGTTGGTGACCTCCGAGCCCGCGTAGGTGGTCGGCACCGCGACAATGGGCAGACCGGTGGTGAGCGCAACGGCCTTGGCCAGGCCGGTCGTCGAGCCGCCGCCGACGCAGACGAGTGCGTCGACGCGATGGGCCGCGGCCTGTTCTCTGGCCCGCTCGGCGACCTCGACCGGCACGTGCATGGCCACCTCGTGGTGCCAGTGGGCCACGGGCAGTTGCGCGGCGACGCGTCGGGCGAGTTCACGCTCGGCGTCCCCGGCGATCACCATGACCCGGGACGCGCCGAGTTCCTTGATCTCGGCGACCAGGTTCTCCGCTGCCGCGCCGGAGGCGAACAGCACGCGCTGCGCGAGTGTGTCGCGGGCGAACCGCATGCCGCTCATGCCTTCCCCAGGATCTGGCGCATCGCCGTACGCAGTGCTCCTTCGGGGTCCTCGGGCATCGTCACCGAGCGCCAGGCGATGTGCTTGTCGGGCCGCACCAGTACGGCACCGCTCTCCTCGACCTCGCGCAGCTTCGCCCAGTCGTAGTAGAGGTCGGTGACCTCCCGGCCCGGCCCGATGACGACGGTCCCGAGCGGAATCCCGAACTCGTGCGCGACCTTTTCGGCCACCGAGGCCCACTCCTCGCCGGCGATGCCGGTGACGAGGGTGAAACGGTCGTAGGGGGCGAGGTCCATCATCGCCGTCCTGCGCATGGTGTCACCGACCCAGGCGTGCGGCAGATGCGAGCCGGGCACGGTGGACATCTCGTAGTACAGGTCGGGATCGCGGCTGGGCGCAGGCAACGAAGATCCGTCGGGGACGACCGCGGCCGACTGGTAGTACTGCCCGAGGTCCACTCCGTGGGCGTTGAACTCGTAGTTCTTCAGTTCCATCGCGGCGACCAGGGCGGCCCGCTTGGCCGCGCCCTCGGGCGTGTTGGCCTTCCGTTCCTCGATCGCCGCGACCATCTCGTCCTCCGTCGTGGCGTCCAGCAGTCCGAGCACCTCGAAGAACTGCACGAACTCACGGCTGGACCGGTTCGCCCGTCGCACGATGCGCTCCGCGACCGGCGCCCGCTCGGCCGAGTAGGTGTCGAGCAGACTCCGGTCGGCCTGGCCGCGCAGCACGAGAGCGAGCTTCCAGGCCAGGTTGTAGGAGTCCTGGATAGAGGTGTTGGAGCCCAGTCCGTTGCTCGGTGGATGCCGGTGGATCGCGTCCCCGGCACAGAAGACGCGGCCCTTCTGGAGGTGCCTGGCGTACATCTCGTTGTTGCCCCACAGGCTGGTGCCGGTGATCTCGACGTCGATGTCGGGCATACCGAGGAGATCCCGCACGATCTGGGTCGCGGACGCCTCGTCGACGACGGGCGGCTCGTCGTTGATGTCGTAGCCCCAGACGATCAGCCACTCGTTCCACGGACGCACCATGCGCACCAGGCCGGCCCCGATGCCTCCGACGTTGGCGCCCGGCTGGATCACCCAGTAGAGGACCGAGGGCCGGTGGCCGACGTAGGCCTCGATGTCGGCCTTGAACGTGATGTTCATCGACCCGGCGATGTCCATCTCGCCTTCGTAGGGCAGGCCGATGTCCGCGGCGACCTTGGACCGGGCACCGTCGGCCCCGATCAGGTACTTGGCCCGGATGGTGTACTCCGCCCCGGTCAGCCGGTCCCGGGCCAGGACGTCGACGCCGTCCGCGTCCTGCGCGTGCGAGACGTACTCCGTGGAGAACCGCGTCTGTGTGCCGCGCACGGTCGCGTTCTTGACCAGGATCGGCTCGAGATAGGTCTGCGGGATGTCCACCACGAGGCACGGCGACGCCAGTTGGTAGTCGGCCTCCCGCGCCGGGTGGGTGCCCCAGGTGTGGATGCGCCCGATCTCCTCACCGGCGATCGACGTACAGAAGACCGTGTCGCCGACCAGACGGTGCGGTGTGGCGTCGGCGAGGACCTGGTCCTCGATGCCCATGTCGCGGAAGATCTCCATCGCTCGCTGGTTGGTGATGTGGGCCCGCGGCGTGTTGGCCGTCCACCGGTACTTCGTGATCACCATGTTGTCGACCCCGAGTGTCGAGAGGAACAACGCCGCCGACGCACCGGCCGGTCCGGAGCCGACGATCAGGACGTCGGTCTCGACCACCGACGACGCGGGCGGACGGGTCTCGGGCTGACCATCGTCGAACGCAGGCATGTTCCACACCTTTCCTCGTCCCGGACAAGGGCAACCGGGCTGGTGCGTACGAGTGTCGGTGGACGTGCCCGGGCCGGCCCAACGATCCGGACCGGGATGGCGGAAATGAGGATCGCGGGCCGCGACCGGTCAGGCGGACCCGGCTCGAACCCTGCCGGCGGTGATGCCGAACCGCTCGTGGAAGGTGCGGGAGAAGTACGCGACCGACGTGAAGCCGCACCGTGCTGCCACGTCCGACGTGCGCAGGCCGCCGGCCGGACCGGAGGTCAGCATGCTGTACGCCGCGTCCAGCCGGCGCGAGAGGATGTGTGCGGGCACGCTGGTGCCGGCGGCCGCGAACAGACGCGACAGGTGTCGCTCGCTGATGCCCGTGCCGGACGCGATGTCGGCCGCGCGGAGCGTCGGATCGGTGAAGTGCTCCTCGACGAACGTCCGAGCCGCCGCTCTGTGTGCCACCGGCAGGCCGACGTGGTCGGAGGCGCCGAGCACCGATACGAGTTCGACGACTGCCTGCTCGTCCGCCGGCACAGGGCGGTCCCGGCGGACCGCCCGCGCCGCGAGCCGGGCCAGGGCCCGACCGTGCGGGTTCTCGCCGGGGCCCACGTCGACGACGACGGGCGTGGGCAGGGACGTCAGGCCGGTGAGCGCGGAGAACTCCGAACGGGGAACCTTCACGGCCAGTTCCTCCAGCCCCCGGCCGAACCCGCGGAGAAAGGGACGGTCGGCGTCGCAGACGAGGAGCTGCCCGGGCCGCAGCACCCGACGGTGGCCGTCCTGCTCGAAGACCGCCTCTCCCGCAATGGTCATATAGACGGCGATCGCCTCGGTGGGTCTGGCCTCGACCAGCTCGGCAGAGCGCTCGACCACATGCCGGGTCCCCCGCACCCGGGCGAGATGGACCCGTTCGAGCTGGAGGTTCACCTCTACCGCCGCGAACGACCGGGCCACAGGCGGCCGACAGTCGAGGGCGATCAAGGACTCCGCGTTGTGCTGCTCCCAGAGTTCCACCTGACGTTCCGGCTCGAACTGCGCGGTGGCGAAGCGACGGACTCTGGGAATCCTGACGGCGCCGATCATGCTGCACCTGCCTGCTCAATACCGGTACCACCACAGTGCCCGTCCGCGGCACGTGTAGGCCAAGGGACGCAACGATACTCCGGCTCCGCGTGCGCTGCGGAGCTCGCCCGAGAGCCTGGTGCGGGACGTCGTCGCGGTTGCCGTACACGGGTTCGTCGCCGAGTCCGGCGCTCGGGCCCGATCGGCGTATCCGGAGTACGAGCACCGCAGGATGACCGAGGGCACGGCCGAACCGGGCCGTTCCGCCCGCCTCGTACACCGATTCGGCCAAGCAGTGAAGGGTCTCCGGAGACCACGGCGCGTTCTCGGCCGACAACAACGAAGCCTGTCGAACTCCTCGTCGTCGAGCCGTCCGACCCGGCGTCGTCTCCCGCGCCCGGAGCACAGGCTTGCAGGACGACGTGCAAGTCCTCGGCAGGGCGTTCTCGGGTTGCTCTCAAGCGGTTCCCGAGTGGTGGTCCAGAAGTATGTGCTACGCCAACCCTGTTTGGCAGAAGGTGCGGGCATGACAGCGACAAGGCACATTCAGGGGACTGCGGCACTCCGTCTCCACCACGGGGCCGAAAACCATCTTTTCATGGGCGTCCGTCAATATTTCGCCGGGGTTGCGTACCGCGTGCCCCTTTGTCTGTAGGGGGTCGCTCCGCCAGGCTCGCCGGGGTTCCACAGGCGTCCGCGTCGCCGACGCGGCGTCATCATGTGCCACAACACGGGAGGAACGCATACGTGGAGAACATCATGACGCCGGATGTGAAGATCGTCCGCTGGCCGGCCGAGTCGGGAAAGCTGGAGGGTTTCCGTATGCGGGGGTTGCCCTGCCTCATAGTGGTGGCCAGGGGTGCACGGGTGCCCGAGCTGGCGGGTGTGCACGAGGACTGGGTACGACAGCCCGTGGAAGCCTGGGAGTTGAAGACCAGGATCGCGTCACTGCATCTCAAGGCCACGTCCCAGAGCGCTCCTCCTGTGGTGGACGAGGACGGGTTACTCCGCTACGGCGGTGCGGTCCTGCCCCTGACGGTCTCCGAGGCGGCGGTGTTGCGCGGCCTCGTGCAGCGTCGTCCGGGGATGGCGAGCCGGGCCGACCTGGCGGAGCGGCTGCTGTCCGCCAACCGTTCCGCCAGTCAGAACGCCCTCGACCTGCACATGATGAGGCTGCGGCGGAAGGTCGTGTCTGTCGGGCTGGCCATAGAGACCGTGCGGGGGCGCGGGTTTCTCCTGACGACGGGGGCCGTTGCGGACCCGAGCGGTTGAAAGCCCTGGCGGACGGGTCCGGGGCAGGTGACGGCCGGGGCAGACGGAGCCCTGATGCCGGCCGAGGACGCGGGCAGCCGGGAACGGCCCGGGTCGACGAGGGCGAACGAGGGTGGACGAGCACCGCGTGGTCGTACCCGCCCGGGCCGGATGACCGGCGCACACGGGGACGCCCTGGCGTTCCGTGCGGCCGGTCACCCGGTGGTGCCGGGCCCTGTAGGAGCGTCATGGTCCGGTCATCGCGCCGGTTGGGCGGCGGAGTCGGGGGTTTGGGTGGCGCCGCCCGGCTGCGCGGCGGTGTCGGTGCCCGTGGGGGCGTCGATCCGGCCGGGCAGCCAGATCGCGGCGACCACGGCTGCCAGCACGAGCGCCCCGGCGGCCACGCCGAAGCTCACATGCATGGCCGACAGGTACGCGTCCTGGGCCGTGGCCAGCAACCCGGGGACCTGGTCGCGCGTCCCGGCCGGGAGCGTGCCCGTCTCCTGGAGTTCGCGGACGGCGACCATCGTGCCGCCCAGGGACTCCGAGGCGGCCTCCCGTGCACCCTCCGGGAGTACGTTGACGGCGCCGCCGAGCTCGTCCCGGTACCAGACGGACAGGATCGAGCCGAGGACGGCGACACCGAGCGCGGCGCCGATCTGCCGCAGCGTGTTGTTGACGCCCGCGCCGATGGCGGCCTGTTCGGGCGCCACCACGGCCATCGTGGTCGTCGTGGTCGTGCCCATCACCAGGCCGAGGCCGAAGCCGGAGACGCCCAGCAGGATCTCGTACCACCACAACGCCGTGTCGGCTCCGATGCCGGCCTGGCCGGTGAACGACAGGGCGAGCAGCAGCAGTCCGGTGGTGACGACGGCCTTGGGGCCGAAGCGCATGGCCAGCGGGTTGCTGAGGATGGCCGAGGCGACGGCGCCCACCGCCACCGGGAGCAGGATGAGGCCGAGTTCGAGAGGGGTGTGACCGCGGATGGCCTGGACGTAGAAGACCATCAGGAAGGTGCCGCCGGTCAGCGCGAAGAAGGAGAGGGAGAGGCTCGCGGTGCCTGCTGCGAAGGACTTGTTGCGGAACATCTTCACGTCGAGCGCCGGATGTGTCGTGCGGCTCTCGAACAGGACGAGCGCGGCCAGCAGGGCGACTCCCGCGACCATCGTGCCCAGGACCTCGGCACTGGTCCAGTCGTTGGTCTCGCCGCCGCGGATCACCCCGTAGACCAGCGAGCCGATACCCGTGATGGACAGCAGGACGCCGATGACGTCGATGCGTGGCCTGGTCGCCGAGCGGGACTCGGCGAGGACCACCAGGAGAAGGAGGGCGCAGACGGCGGCGATGGGGACGTTGATGAGGAAGACCGAGCCCCACCAGAAGTGTTCGAGCAGGAAGCCGCCGGCGATCGGGCCGAGAGCGATGGAAAGACCGCCCAGCGCCGACCAGATTCCGATCGCCTTGCCGCGTTCCTCCGGGGCGTAGACGTCATTGATCACCGCGAGGGTGGCGGGGGGCACTACCGACCCGGCCACACCCATGACACCGCGCCAGATGATGAGTTCCTGGGGCGTGTCGGCGAAGCCGGCGAAGGTGGATGCCGCACCGAAGACGACCAGTCCGATCACCAGGACGCGGCGGCGGCCGAAGGCGTCGGCGAGGATTCCGGAGGAGAACATCAGGGCCGCGTAGAACAGGATGTAGGAGTCCAGGGCCCATTGGAGTTCCGCGTTGGTCGCGCCGACGTCCTCCTGGATCGTCTGCAGAGCGACGTTGAGGATGGTGTTGTCCATCATCACCATCAGGAAACAGCAACCGAGGACCGTCATGATCAGTCCACGTCCCCGCACGGGCGCGCCCGCTGATAATGCCCCGCTCACTTCGCACCTCCGGTCAGAGGGGCGTCCCGCACCGGATGCCGCGCCCCATGTATCTACTACGTGAGCATAGTAGGTCGTGGGTGTGCGGGTGGGCGGCGATGGTGAAGTAATCGCGAAAGGCGCGGTTCGCCGGGTGCGTCCGGGAACTGCGCGGCGTCGACGGGCTGCCGGTCCGGATCCTGTGCGGTGCCGGCACAGCCGCGGTCGTCAGTGACGTACCAGCGGAGGCCTTCACCGAAGAGGCCGTCGCACAGCGGCTCGACGACATCACCGACCTGGAACGGCTGGCCCGCGACCATCACCAGGTGATCGCCGCGCTGGCCTCCCGAACCGCGGTACTACCCCTCCGGTTGGCCACGGTGTACCTCGACGACGACGGCCTGCTGAGACGTCTGCGCGCCGACGAGAGCCACTTCCGAACCACCTTGAACCAGCTGGAGGGCCACGACGAATGGGGTGTCAAGATCTACGCCCAGCCGCCGACCGCCGCCGACCCGCCCCCGCAGGACCGGCCACGCTCCGGGCGTGACTACCTGCGCGTGCGCCGCACAAGCCGGGACGGCCACGAACTCGCCCGGCAGACCGCCGCCGACCTCGGCGCACGAGTGGACCGTGCGCTCGTGGAAGCGAACCTGGCCGCCGACGTACGGCACCATCGTCCTCAGCCGGCCGCCCTGTCGGCGAAACCGGGGGAGAACGTCGTCAACGCCGCCTACCTCGTCCCGCGGAAGCACACGCGGAGCTTCCAGGACCGCGTGGAACTGCTCGCCGCCGGGACCACCGGTGTCCGACTCGAGATCACCGGACCGTGGGCCCCGTACTCCTTCGCCCCGCCCCCGCCGGAACAGGCCGGAACGGCGGACCCCACGATCCCGCAGACGACGACGTGACGGCCGGTGGCCCGCCGCAGGCGGAGGTCGCTCTGGTGGATCTCCTCGACCGGCTCCTGGCGGGCGGTGTCGTCATCACGGGAGACCTCAGCCTCTGTATCGCCGACGTGGAACTGGTCCGTGTCTCCCTGCGTGCCCTGCTCACCTCGGTCGAGGGAGCCACGGAAGGAATCCTGACGTGACATCGGACGGCGGGCCCGGCACCGGGCCGGCATCTCACTGCGGACAGTCCCCGGCCCGACGCCTGGACCTGGACAAGGACACGGTCGAACGTGACCTCGTCCGACTGGTGCTCACCGTCGTGGAGTTGTTGCGCCAGCTCATGGAACGGCAGGCCATCCGCCGGGTCGAAAGGAACAACCTGACCGAGGAACAGGAGGAACGCATCGGCATGACCCTCATGATCCTCGACGACCGCATGACCGAATTGCGCGAGCGGTACGACCTGAGCCCCGAAGACCTGAACCTCGACCTCGGCCCACTCGGCCCCCTGCTGCCGCGGCAGGAGGGCGCCACTGAGGTTCCTTCGCCGCGGGCTCAGTGACCGGGGCCCTCGTGCAGCAGCTTCTCGAAGCGTTCGCGTAGGTCGGGGACATTGCGGATCTCGTCGAGGAAGTGACCGACCGCGCTCACCCCGAAGTCGCGGATGACCTCGCGCACGGCCATCGCCGCCTCGTCCGTGACACAGGGGGCGTACGCGTAACCCCGGCCCGCCTTGGTGCGGTTGGCGGCGCCCTTCTCGGCGAGGCGGCTCAGCACGGTCATGACGGTGGTGTACGCCAGCGGGGTCTCACGGCCGGCGTTGAGCGCGCCGAGGACCTCCCGGACGGTCATCGGTTCGGGAGCCTGCCACAGAACCTCCATGATCTCGTTCTCCAGCGGGCCGAAGACGAGGCATTCCTGGGAGGCGCGGGATCGGTCGGCTGTCACCCCTTCAATCTACGGTGCCCGGGGCCCGAACGCCCAGTGGTGCCCGGACGGAACGGGACCGGTCCGGTGTCGTGCCGCCTCGCCTCGTGTCCGCGTGGGTGGCACCGGATGCGCGTTCTCTTTCAATACTCCGTCCTCTTCCTTTTCCCGCTCTGTCGATTCGCCGGTCCGTCCCCCGGCCGATTCCTAGGATGCGGTGAACGCCGACGCGGCGATTCGCTCTTGGGAATGTTTGACGGGAGAGGGAACCATGACTGTTTTCGAGTCGACCGAGGTAGCCGAGCGGGTTTTCGGCAACCTCTTCGAGATCCTGTTGAAGGACGAACAGTTCACTTCGCAGCTGCGCGCGAGCAACCTGTCCATCAGGCTGACCCACACCAACCCGGACTGCGTTGTCCATGTGTCCGCGGACGCGCTGACGGTCGGGGCCGACGCGCCCGAAGACGCGACGATCCGAATCAGGATGTCGTCCGACACCGCGCACCAGCTCTGGCTCGGGAAGCTCATGATGCCGACCGCCATCGCCACCGGAAAGGTACGGATCCGCGGCAAGGTCGCCCGCGTGCTGGAACTCGTCCCCATCCTGCGGCCCGCCTTCGACCGCTATCCCGAACTGGCGGCGAAGGAAGGGCTTCCCGTCTGAGAGCGCGGCATCTCCGGCGCCCCTACGGACCGTCCGGTACAGCACTTCGGCACTTTCCCAGGCAATCGGATCAGAGTTGTGGAGTTTCGAGACAGACATGATGAACACCGAAGAACTTGAGCTCAATTTCGATGTCCTTCCCGGCGAGGTGGAGAAACTCCGCCGCCAGGTACGGGAATTCGCCCGCGAGGTGGTCGCGCCCCGAGTGACGGACCTCGACACGGCGCCCGCCGACGACTTCGACTGGGACATGGTCGCCCAGGGGCACGCCCTGGGCCTCACCCGCGTCGCCGTGCCCAAGGAGTACGGCGGCCTCGGTCTCGGCATGATCGGCTGCTCGGTCGCGCTGGAGGAGGTGGCGTCCGTCTGCGCCGGCACCGCACTCATCTTCGGTGCCGCCATGCTCGGCCAGACCCCGGTGCTGCTCTCCGGCGACCCGCGGCTCCAGGCCCGCTTCCTGCCCATGTTCTCCGGCGACGCCCCGGTCCTGGCCTGCAACGCGGTCACCGAGGAGGAGGCGGGCTGCGACCTGATCATCCCGGCCAACGCGGTCCACGCCCGCGATGTGATGACCGCCCGCCGTGACGGCGACCACTACGTCCTGAACGGCAGGAAGAGGTTCATCACCAACGCCCAGGTAGCCGCGTTCGCCTCGGTGTTCGCCAACATGGAGGGCGCACCCGGCGCCACCGGCCTCACCTCGTTCATGGTGCCGCTCGACCTGCCCGGTGTGGTCCGGGGGCCGGTGGCCGACAAGATGGGTTACCGGCTCTGCCTCGGCAGCGAACTGGAGTTCCACGACGTCCGTATCCCCGCCGAGAACATGGTCGGCGAGGAAGGCGACGGCATGGCCATCAACATCGCACAGAGCAACATGGCCCGCGCGTCCGTCGCCGGGATCTCGGTCGGCGTGGCCCGGGGCGCCCTCGAGCAGGCCCTGGAGTGGTGCGACACCCGTGTCCAGGGCGGACGCCCCCTGCGCGAACACCAGTTCACCGCGGCCAAGCTCGCCGAGATGTCCGCGAAGGTCGACGCGGCGCGACTGCTGTATCTGAAGGCCGCCCACAAGGTCGACAACGAACTCCCCGCCCCGCAGTACGAACCGGCGGCGGCGAAGCTCTTCGCGGACCGTGTCGCCATCGACGTCGCCGACATGGCCATGTCCCTCACCGGAGCCCGCGGCTACGTGAAGTCGTTCGGCATGGAGAAGCGGCTGCGCGACGCCTACGGCGCGCGGATCTACGAGGGCACCCCCGAGGTGCTGGCCCTCGCCATCACCGAGAGCCTCTACGCCGAGGGGGAGCCGATATGACCGACGCGACCGACACAGCCGACGCGGTGGACACGGCGGAACAGTTACCGGCGGGGGAGCGGGAACGGTACGTCTCGGACATCATGCGGCTCCACTCGACCCTGGACTTCCGGTCGCTGCCCGACCATGTCATCGGCGACCCGCTCTATTCCGTGTACGACCCGAGGGACGAACTGATCACCCTCACGGTCGAGGACGACCAGCTCCCGCTGCGCTACCTCAACGGGATCATGGGGTTCAGGCTCGTGCAGTATCTGCGGCTGGGCTGGATGTCTCCCCAACTGGTGTACGAGCGGGCGGTGTTCCGGGAGACCGTCCGCCACCCGGAGGGTGTGCAGAACGTCCACACCGTCAGTCTGTGCACCCGGACGGGCCGTATCCGCGGCTACATCAGCCTCGGCTGCTCCCAGGACCCGGTCCCGATGCCGCTCGACCACCCCGACCGCGGCCGGTTCTCCACCGAGGCGGCGCACGACATCGACCTGCTGGGCCGGTTCGCGGCCGAGGGCCTGGGCACCCACCAGGCCTTCGAGATCAAGCGGTTCGTACGCGACCTCGAACTGCCGCCCGGCGCCGGCACCGAACGTGTGCCCTGGCATCTGCTGCTGGGCCTCGGCCGGGTCATCTCCGCGTCCGGCGACCGGATGCGCCTCATGCTGGGCGACGCCAAGGAGAAGGTGGCGATACGGCACTTCCGGCTCACCGGCTTCGACCTCCAGATCGACCGGGGCACCTCGCCCCGGCTGCCCGAGACAGACCTCATGGCCCCCATCTACGACCAGGACGTCATCGCCGTTCCCTTCGTGGCGCCGGTCCACGCCGACCTCGGCGACTACATGGACCTCATCGAGGACTACCTCGGCGCCGGACCGGACGCGATGACGCTCATGGAACTGGTCGCGGCCATGAGCGCCCGCAGGTCGGGCGCGTACCGCATGAAGGAGGCGTCGTAGATGAGCAGTAGTGGTGCCGAGACGCAGGAGAAGGTCTTCTACGGGGAGCTGACCACCCGTAACAAGGGCGTGGTCAGCACGGGGGAGCAGGCCGTACTGCGGGGCGCGACCGTGCTCGTCGCCGGGTGCGGGTCCATCGGCGGGGCCGCCGTGGAGCCGCTCGCCCGGCTGGGAGTGCGCTCCTTCGTACTGGCCGACCCGGGCACGTACGAGGTGAACAACCTCAACCGGCAGAGCGCGGCGGCCACCGACGTCGACCGCAACAAGGCCACGGTCGCCGGTGAGCGGGTGGCGGCCATCAATCCGCACGCCCACGTCAGGGTCTTCCCGGAAGGGGTCGGCGAGGAGACGGTCAAGGAGCTGGTCGGCGACTGCGACGTCATCGTGGACGGCGTGGACGTGACCACCATGGACGGCTGGCGGGCCAAGCACCTGCTCCACCGCGTCGCCGTGGAACGGCGGCTGCCGCTCGTCACCGGGTGGGACATCGCGGGCGCCCAGTACGTGCGCTGCTACGACTACCGGTACATCAAGGAGCCGTTCGACGGCGCGATCGCCGAGGCCGATCTGGACCGGCTGACCTCCTGGCAGCTGCTGCTGCGGGCCGTGCCACTGCGGTACGTGCCGGTGGAGATGCTCGTCGAGGTGAGGGCGAACCTGGGGCGGCCCGACTACAGCTTCCCCCAGGTCACCTATGTTGCCATGGTGTTCGGCGCCATCACCTCGCACATGGTGGTGAAGCTGCTCTCCGGGGCGACCGTGCGCCCGGAGGTGTACATCGACGTGCACCAGCAGGCCCGCTCGACGCGGCGACGGGTGGCCACCCGGCTGCGCCGGGCCGCCGCGCTCGCCGCCCTGGCACCGGGGCTGCTCAGGCTGGCCCGCGGCCGGAAGGGGAACTGACCCGATGTCCGACCTCCACGAGATGACGGCGCTCGAACAGGCCGCGGCCATCGCCGAGGGCGAGCTGTCCCCGGTGGAACTAACCGACCACTACCTCGGTCGGATCGAGGAAGCGGACCGGGAACTGGGCGCGTACCTCACGGTGACCGCGGAACTCGCCCGGTCCCAGGCCCAGCGTGCCGAGCGGGAAACGGTGCTGGCGCGTCGGGACGGTACCCGGCTGGGAGCGCTGCACGGCGTACCCGTACCGATCAAGGACCTCGTCCAGGTCGAGGGGGTGCGGTGCACCTGGGGTTCGGCGGTCTTCGCCGACCACGTCAGCGACACCGACGACCATGTGGTCACCCGGCTGCGGGAGGCCGGCACGGTGATGCTGGGCAAGACCAACACGGCGGAGTTCGGTCTGCCCTGCTACACCGAGAACAGGCTCGGTCCGCCGACCCGTCATCCGCTGAACCCCGGGCGGTCGCCCGGCGGTTCCAGCGGCGGAGCGGCGGCGGCCGTCGCCGCGGGCCTCGCACCCCTCGCGCACGGCACCGACGCCGGCGGCTCGGTACGTATCCCGGCCTCCGTCTGCGGTCTGGTCGGACTGAAGCCGAGCCGGGGCCGGATCAGCAACGGACCCTGGCGCCCCGACGTCACGGGACTGTCGGTGCACGGCGCACTGGCCCGTACGGTGGCCGACGCGGCGGCGCTCGTCGACGTGATGTCCGGGCCGATGCCGGGTGACGTGTACACCGCGCCGGCGCACCCCGGGGGCGTGTCCCTGCTGGAGCACGCACGCCGGGAGCCGCGTGTCGTGCGGGTCGCGGTGCTGAAGGAGCCCATGGTGCCCGGCGCGATACTGCACCCCGACTGCGAGGAGGCCCTCGACAACACCGCCGCGGCCCTGGCCGCCCTGGGCCACGAGGTGGAGGAGCTGGAGATGCCGCCCGACGGGGGTGTCGTCGAGGCGTTCACCCGGGTCTGGTCGGTGGAGGCGGCGTCGTACGAGGTGGAACCGGGGCGCGAGGGTGAGCTGATGCCCTTCACGGCCTGGCTCAGGGAGGTCGCCGCCGGGGTGTCCGCGCGGGACTACCACACGGCGCTCGCCACCTTCCGGGGCCTCGGGCAGATGCTCACGGACCTGCTCTTCGCCTCCTACGATGTGATCCTCTCCCCGGCGCTGGCCGAACCGCCCGTGCGGATCGGGCAGTTGCGCGACGACGCCGATCCGGCGGCCGAGTTCGCCAGGATGACCGCGTTCATGCCGTACACCGGGGTCTACAACCTCACCGGCATGCCGTCGATCACCGTTCCGCTCAGCCGGAACTCCGGGCGTCTGCCGATCGGTGTGCTGCTGGGCGCGCGGTACGCGAACGAGGCACTGCTGGTGTCGCTCGCGGCTCAGTTGCAGCAGTCCGCGACGACGTACTGACATCCGGGGACCAGAAGGTTCCCTTCCTTTCGGTCATTGTCTGGCGTGTATTCGACCCTCATTTCATTGCCGGCGTTCACGGTTCGGTCGCAAAGTCAAGTCGGAGTAAAATCCAGACCGAAGGGAATCCACATTTTGTCCGGTTCTCGATAGTTCTGTGGGAGGGGGTACCCCTCGCGTACCCCCTGTATTCCTTTGTCTTTCCGGGTTGTGCGGCTCGGTACAGTAACCCCGTCACCTTGGGGAGAGGTGGCGATCCGGGGGAGGATGGGGGATGTTGGTGGAACTTAATGTTCTCGGCACGCTCGAAATACGTGTGGGTGGGAAATACGTGGTTCCCTCCGCACCGAAACTCCGACAGATATTCGCATTGTTGGCCATGCGGGCCAACACTGTCGTGACGGTCTCCGAAATCGTCGAAGAGGTCTGGGCGGGAGTGCCCCCGAAAAGTCTTTCCACCACTCTGCAGACCTATATTCTGCAGCTGCGGAAAATGCTGAGGGAGGCGCGATCCGAGGCCGTCGGCCCGGAGCGGGAGACCGATTGTGCCGAAGGGTTCATCGTGACCTACGACGGGGGATATCTCTTCAGCGCTCCGCAGTCCATGCGGAAGGACTTCGAGGAATTCACGAGTTCCGTCGAGACCGGGCACCAGTACATGCGAAACGGAAAAAACGCGGAGGCTGCCGAACTGCTCGGCGAGGCCCTCGCACTGTGGCGCGGCAACGTACTCGTCGACGTCCGGCGCGGTTCGGTGCTGGACGCCTGCGCGGTCAAACTGGAGGAGGTGCGCCTCTCCGCGCAGATCCTGCGCCTGGACGCCTGCCTCGGACAGGGCGGAGACCTGCATCTCATCCCCGAACTGAACGAGTTGGCCGGACTCCATCCCCTGAACGAGACGCTGCAGTACCAGCGGATGATCGCCCTCTACCGGTCGGGCCAGGTCGCCGAGGCGCTCAGCAGCTACCGGGCCTTCTACTCGGAGGTGATGGAGCAGGTGGGGATAGAGCCCTCCACGCATCTGAGGGACCTGCAGTCCGCCATCCTGAACTCCGCCCCCGCGCTGTCCGCGGTGGCGACCTCCGAGGAGATCCGCCGGGGCGTCTCGGGTGACGACGGCGACACCGGAGCGGGGCGACCGGGCCGGAACGGTGTGGAGCCATGGCGCGGCGGGGAAAGGCGCCACGGCCTGGGTGATGAGTGGCCGACCGTCGTCCGGATCTCTCCCGGTGGCCACCTCCGTCGTTCGCCTCCGCCGGTCCAGTGGAGAACGCAACCGAAGGCGGCGAAGCCGTTCTCACCGTCCGGGACGCCGGCATCCCGGGGCGTACGCCGGATCACCCTGGACGCCGCGGGCATCCCCCTGTCCGCGTTGCTCAGCGAACCCGTCGGGACACCCGCCCGAGCCGTCGTGGTCGCCGTCCACAACAGCGGCACGAACGCCGACTACTTCGACGGCCGGGCCCACCCCCAGCTGTCACTCATGACTCTGGGCGCGGCACTCGGCTACACCGTCATCGCGGTGGACCGCCCGGGCTACCGCCTCTCCGCCGCCCAACTGCCCCACGGGCTCGGCCTGATGGACCAGGCTGTCGCCCTGCGTGACGCCCTTGACGACTTCTCCTCGCGGTTCGCCACGGGCTCCGGTCTCTTCCTGGTCGGCCATTCCTACGGCGGCAACGTGGCGTTGGCCACCGCCGCCGACCACACCCCACCCGGGCTGCTCGGCCTCGACATCTCCGGCTGCGGCCACGAATACGCCGTCGATCCGCACGAGGTGTCCGTCCTGCTCGACCGGGGCCGGTCCGCGAAGAACTGGGGCCCGCTGAGCCTCTACCCGCCCGGCACGTTCAGTGGTGCACGCTGCAAGGCCGAGGACATGCCGGCCCGGGAGCGGGCCGAACTCGCGAGCCGACCCGGACTGTTCCGCTCCGTCGCGCCGCGCGTCCGGGTCCCCGTGCGGCTGACGTTCGCCGAACACGAGGCGTGGTGGCGGCAGGACGCCGACACGCTGGCCGACCTGGCCGCGCAGTTCGTCGCCGCCCCCCGCGTCACCGTCGACCGCCAGCCGGACGCCGGCCACAACATCAGCCTGGGCTGGGCCGCCCGTTCGTACCACCTGCGCGCCCTGGCGTTCCTGGAGAGCTGCCTGGTTCCCCGTGAGACGACCCACGCCGAACGGCCCGCTGCGGTGTCCTGAGCGGGGGCGGCAGGCAGCGGCGCTCAGGGTCGTGGCCGCCCGTGGCTGCTCCCGCCTCTCAGGACCGGGCGCTGCTGGTGGCCGCGTACGGGCGCGGCGGCCTGAAGCTGAGGCAACTGGGGGTTCCTGTCGGGGTGCCGACGTCGGTGACGGGACCGTCCCGTCGGCCACCTCAGGCAGGAACCCCCGCGCTCCCGCAGTACACCCCGGGTCCTTCCGCGTACTCCGAGCCGCGCCCGGCCCGAGGCAGGTCATCCCGTCTGTCGGCGGGCCCGCCTCACCTCGCGGTCGACAGCCCAGGCGTCAGCGACCGGCCCGAGGTGGCCGAGCTTGTCCGGGTTGATCACCGACCGGATGGTCTGGATCTGCCCGTCGAGCACATCGAGGGCCAGGATGTGGAGCACCTTGCCGTCCCGGTCGCGGAAAACCGCTCCGGGCTGGCCGTTGACCTCGTGCGGCTCGAAGGTCACGTCGATCCGGGCCATCAAGGGGAAGACGGAGGCGAGCAACCGGGCCACGTTCTCGGCACCGAGCACAGCCCTGGCCAGCTGCGGGGCCTTGCCGCCGCCGTCCCCGACCATGGACACGTCGGCGGCGAGCAGATCCTGGAGGCCGACGAGATCACCTTCGCGGAGGGCGTCGAAGAACCGCGTCGCCAGTTCCTGCCGCTCCTGACAGTCCGCTGCGAACCGTGGCCGTCCGGCCTGCATGTGCCTCCGCGCCCGTACCAGGAGTTGTCGGCACGCCGCCTCCGACCGTCCCACCGCTGTGGCGACCTCGTCGAAGCCGAAGCCGAACACCTCCCGCAGCACGAAGACCGACCGCTCCAGCGGACTGAGCCGCTCCAGGAGCAGCAGCGCGGCCATCGACACCGAGTCGGCCAGTTCCGCCGAGCGTGCCGGATCCTGATAGGGATCGCTGAGCAGCGGCTCGGGGAACCACGGCCCGACGTACTCCTCCCGCCGCACCCGTGCGGAGCGCAGCACGTCGATCGAGATCCGCGTCACCGTGGCGGACAGGAAGGCCTTGGTCGACGTGGGCCGGGTCGCCGAGCCGTCGAAGCGCAGCCAGGTCTCCTGCACCGCGTCCTCAGCGTCACCCACGCTGCCCAGAATCCGGTAGGCGATCGAGAACAGCAGCGCCCGCAGCTCCTCGAACTCCTCGACCTTGTTCACGCCGACTCCCCCTCGTGGTCCGCCCGCGCGACCGTACTCGTCGGCGCGGGCATCTTCTGATGATCATCCGATCCATCGGGGGCGCGAAACAACGCCCTCGGGCCGGTTCGCGACGTCCGGGTCAGTGGAACTGGCCGACCTCGTAGTCGCCGGCCGGCTGCTGGGTGATGATGTTCAACCGGTTCGCCGTGTTCATGAAGGACACCAGGAACACCAGGGCGATGAGCTGCTCCTCGTCGTAGTGCTCGGCGGCACGAGCCCAGACCTCGTCGCTGACCCCGCCGGCCGCGTCCGCGACCCGGGTTCCCTGCTCCGCCAGCTCCAGCGCGACGCGTTCCGCCTCGGTGAAGACCGTGGCCTCCCGCCACGCCGCCACCAGGTGCAGTCGCACCGGGGCCTCCCCGGCAGCGGCGGCGTCCTTGGTGTGCATGTCGACGCAGACGGCGCAGCCGTTGATCTGGCTCACGCGCAGCGCCACCAACTCCTGCGTCGCGCTGGGCAACGGGGATTCCTTGAGCGCCTTGCCCGCCGACATGAAGTGCTTGAGGGCCTTGCCGGCGTTCGGGCTGGTGAAGAAGTTCAGTCGCGCGTCCATCGTGTGCTCCTCCGCGGTCGTCAGTGGCTACACCCCCTGAGACGAGGTAGCCCGACGCCCTGTGACATGGAGGTGTGTGACCCATGTCTCCGGGCGGCCCGGTCGCTGAGGTCTCCGATCACGGTTTCGGCGGCGTCGTCGGACGGGGTCTCAGTTGATGACGACCGGTGTGGCCCGGTGGTAGCGGGGTCGGCCGACCGGGAGACGACGAAGGCGGCGATGTCCGCGCGGGTCATGGCCGAGCCGACCTCCTGATGGACGGCGGCGTGACCGCGGCACCGCGCACCGGCGAACTCACCACGCCGTAACGAACCGAGAGCAGCGGACGTGAACCCGCCCGGAACCGCGCCCGCAACCGGTCTGCTCGTACATCCCTCGCTCAGCGAGGAGGGGACGTGATGCGCGGTTACGGCGTGTCGGACCCTGCCTGGGATGCTGTTGAAAGCCGTCATGCCCGTCATGCCGACTGAGCGGTCTGATCGGGAGCGTTTCCGACCTTCCACTGTGGCGGGAACTTCGGCAGTATCGCCGCCAGGACGACGGCTACCACCGTCAGCGACGTGAGCGCGATCACCGGCACCGTGTAGCTTCCGGTCGCGGTCTGCACCGCGCTCACAAGGAACGGCGACATGCCGAGCGACAGGGTGGAGATGGCCAGCGTCAGCCCCTGCAACTGTGCGAACGAGGCGAGGCCGAAGTACCGCGCGATGAGGAAGGGGCCCAGCGACGACTCGGCGCCGGTGGCGAAGCCGAGGAAAATCATGGCGATGAAGAGCAACGGCATCGAGCCGTGGTTCACGAGGGCGATCACGAGCCCCACCGGCACCGCCGCGAGCATCGGAACCACCACCAAGGGCCGGTCGGTCCTGTCCAGGACCATCCCACCGACGAGAAGTCCGACGACCGACGCGGCGAACAGCGCGGACAAGGACAGTGAGACCGTCGCCTCGGTGAATCCGCGCTCACTGAAGAATCCGACCGCGTTCTGCCGCACCGTCATCGGGCCGGCTGCCGCGAAGGCGAGGGAGACCGTGATGGAGATCCAGACCCGCGTCCGGACCGCCCTGGGCAACGGGACACCCGGAAGACGCGGCAGCTGTACGTCGGGCCCGGTCGCACGCGGTGCCGTCGGCTCCGAGATGAGGAACATGGCCGTGGGGATCGCCACGAGTGCGATGACCGCAGCCACCAGCAGGTAGGCACCCTTCCAGCCGAGTCCGGCGCTACCGCTGATCAGCCACTGGAACACGGGTGAGAACACGGCGGCGGCCACGCTGGACGCGACGCCGATGAGAGCGAATCCGACGCCCTTGTGCTGCGGCAGCCAGGTCGAGACAACCTTGAAGACGACAGCGAGCCCTGACATGAAGCCGAACGTGGACGCCAGGATCAGCACGACCGCCAGCATGGGCACGCTGGACCCGCACAGCGGGACGAGGGCGGTCAGTCCGGCGTAGAGGACAGCGGAGGGGACCGCGACCCTGCGCGCGCCCAGCCGATCCACCCAACGGCCCGCGAAGGGCAGGGTGATCGGCCCGATCAGTAGCGGGAAGGTGACGAACACAAGGATGCCGGCGGATTCGGCGGCGCCCGTGTCCTTGGCGAACGACGGCACGACGAACGTCGTCATGGCGGAGAGACCGGAAGGACTCACCAGCATGAGGAGGAGACAGCCGGCCAGCGCGGCCCTGGCACGCGGTGGAGCATTCCAGAGGTCGGCGAGATAGGACTTCCAGCCTGCTTCGGACGAAGGCGGGACGGTGTCGTCCGTCGGCACGGAAGTGGTCATGGGAAAGCCTCCGTTACGGATGCGCCGCGGCCCCATTGGCGCGGCGGCTATTGCAGAGGGCGGCTCGATCGGTCACGGGCACGGCGGCGGGGAGGCGTCGGCGGCGATCGTGTTGCTTGGAGTGACCTGGGTTTCAACTGGTGTCAACTGGTGACTTGGGTCTGCTGTCTTGCATCTGCTGTCTTGCGTTGGCCGTTGGGTCCGGCCGACCGCATGTGGGCCAGGAAGGAGAGGCCTGCGGTACGCCGGTCGCGGGTTCCGTTTCTGCCGCAGGCCCCTCCTCAAGTGCTGTGACTTCGTCACCCGGCCGGTGGCACCGCTGCCCGCCTCACCGGTCGATGGCGCTCCGGCGCGAATACGAGCGGAATCGGTTCACGCGGGGCGCGGCACCGGGCCGGGGAAGCTGCCGTTGGCCGCGTTCGGGGGCAGCTTCGGGGGAGTGGGCGAGCTGAGGGCGGCCAGCACCGGCAGCGGCTCCAGCCCGAAGATGTCCCGACCGTTGATCTCGGCCATCGGATCGATCCGGAACGCGCCGTGGGTCGCCAGCACATGCACGTCCCGAACGAACCGCTGGATCGGGTTGGACAGGCCGACGGTCGAGGAGCCCAGCGTCAGTTGGAGTCCGTCGATCACGCTGAGACACGCGTGGATCTGATGGACGAGATCCATCGTGATCTCCGGTTCCTCCCACGGGTGGAAGTCCTCGCCCGCCATCGCGCGTCGGTCGATCTCGTCCACCTGGCGCTCGATGACCGATGCGGCCGTGTTGATGACGGCCCTCGCCTTGCCCGCCACGACCTGTGTGGAGGCCATGGCGGCCATGTTCGGATACGGCAGATTGAACGGCGGCCGCTTGGCGGCCTGCTCGACGAAGGCGTCGAGTGCGCCCTCGGTCATGCCCAGTGCGAGCGCCGCGAACGCCGTCGTCGTGGCGACCATGGTTCCGATCGCGGAGTGCATGAACCCGACTCCCTGGTACTTGCCGCGCAGGGCGTCCATGCGCGCGGGCATGTCCATGGTGTGGATGACCCGGTACTCGGGGACGAACACCTCCTCGTCGGCCCGCACACTGTTGCTCGACGTGGCACTCATGCCCATGACCTGCCAGTCGTCGACGATCGTGTACTGGTCCTGGGAGAGGAGCCCCATCGCACGACGCCGTTCTCCGGTGTCGGGGTCGTCGTACTCGAAACCGACCGAGCCCCACTTCGCGATCTTGCAGCCGCTGCCGAACGCCCAGCGGCCCTTCACCATCCAGCCGCCTTCGACCTTGCGCCCGTCGCCGACCTTCGGCGCGAAGACGGTGGCTCCGAACAGGAGCGGCCCCTGCCAGGTCTCGATGTCGGCGAAGACCTCGTCCTTCACACGGTCGTCGAGTGCGAGCGCGCTCCGGGACGCGCTGGAGACGATCACCGTCCAGCCGGCCGAGCCGTCGACGCGTCCGAGCTCACGCACGACCTCGGTGGTGTCGCGAGCGCCGAGTGCGAACCCGCCCAGTTCCAGCGGGACGGTGATGCGGAATACGCCGATCTCGTGCAGCACCGAGACCGTCTCGGGTGCGAGTGCGCCCAGCAACTCCCCCTCGCGGGCACGTTCGGCGAGTCCGGGCGCCGCCGCGCGCACCGCGTCGCGCATACGCCGTCCCTCCTCGCTGAGATAGGGCGACTCGGGGAACCTGCTCACTTTGGGCAACGTCATGGTCATCTCGGTTCTCTTTCTTCGTCCTTGGGCATCGCCGGACGCGTTCTTCACTGCGCAAGGGCGCGGCGGCGGACGGCGGTGCAGAGGCATCTCGGCCGGCGGTACGGCTACGGCTACGGGTTTGGGGCGGGGCCTTCGTGTTCGGGGAGAGCGACCCGGACGGCCTCGAACTGGCCTGCCTCATCGGGGAGTTGTGCGTTCGCTGCGCGATGGGGAGCGTGTGGCGGCGCGGCCGGAGCGGGCGTTGCGGCGAGGATCCGTGACTGGGCCGGGCTCGCCTCTCAGTTCCCCGGCAGTGGCGCGGCCATCTTGCGGAAGGCACTCCAGTGCTCGGCGAGCTTGCCGTCGCGCACGCGGAACACGGTCAGGATGTACCAGTCGTAGGTCTTGCCGGGGCTCACCGGGTCCGGCGTCGGCGCTTTCATCATGACGCAGGCCAGATCGCCCTCCAGGACCACGTTCACCACTGGCGGCGGAGTGCCGTTGCCGGTCGGAACGTGGCGGAAGTGCTCTATGAGGTTGTCGAGGCCGTTGCCGGGCGTGTTTGGGTCGTGCTGGATGTAGTCCTCGACGATGTATCGCCTCATCACGTCAACGACGTTCTCCTGCACCGAGCCGTCGCGCACCATCCGGGCGAGGTCCGCCTCGAAGTCGACGAGCAGACGCTTGATGGCGGTCCGCTCGGGCGTGTCGGCCTGTGCGACGGCGGACTTGTAGTCCTCGCGGTCGAGCCAGGTCTCGTACAGCGCGGGATCGGTGATGTGCGCGATGCCGTCGATGACGGTGAAGTCGTTCATGCGCGGATGGGCTCCTTGTCTCGGGTCGAATCTGTTGGGTCCAGGAGGCGGCGCCCGTTCTGTTCCGCCGACTGGTCGATGCGGATCGCACCGTGCGAGGTGAGGACGCGGACGTCCCGGACGAACCGCTGAACGGGGTTCGACAGGATCGCGGTGGGTGAGCCGATCGTCGTCCGCAGGAGGTTGATCGCGTCCTCGCACCTGCTCGCCGCACGTACGCGACGGAGAGGCTGATCTCGAACTCCTCGGGCGGGGTGCAGTCGTGAGGGGCTTGTGTTCGGCCGCCTGCCCAGAGAAGCGGTCGAGTGCTTTCCGCGCCGTCCCCAAGGCGATCGCGGTGTTCGCGAGTGACGCGCAGAGCAGCAGCGCCAGGCCGCGTTGTGCGAGACCGGCACCTGCGCAACGGCCGCGCACCTGCCGCAGCCTCAAGGGGCAAGCCGGCGAGGTCGATGAAGAGGTGCGACGGGACGAACACCTCGTCCTGTAGGCGAAGGCTGACGATGGCCGGCCCGTCTCAGGCGGGTACGGCCGACCGGTCACCGTCGTCGAGGCGCCGGAAGCGGCTTCCGTGGAAGACCAGGGGCTCGGCCGGCGGCAGCGCCCACAGCCGGTCTATCTCCAGCAGGGCGATGGTGTGGTCGCCCGCCGGGAGTTCGGCGCGGAGCGTGCAGGCGTACCAGGTGACCGCCCCGGGAAGCACTACCGCTCCTTCTCCGGTCGTTTCCCAGTGGACCTCGGCGAACCGGGTCTCCTCCGGGCCTGCCAGGGCGCGGCACACCGCGCCCTGCTGCTCGCCCAGGACGCTCAGGCCCAGCCGCGGCAACTGCCTGAGCTTCGGCCAGGTGCGGGACGAGGTCTGGAGGCACACCGAGACGAGGGGCGGAGCCATCGACACGGAGGTGAAGGAACTCACCGCCATTCCTACGGGACCGTCGTCCATCGTTCCGCACACCGCGATCACCCCGCTCGGGTAGGTGCCGAACGCCTCCCGCAGGGCCTGCGGGTCCGTCGGCGCCACCGGCGTGGGCTGCGGATGGAGGCCGGAGCCCGAACTCACGAGCCCATGGGGCCCGTGCTCATTGATCGACATGGTCACCACCTTCTTTCTTCACTGCGGCGGTCGGCTCAGCCCACCTGGGGCACGCCACCGGCGAACATGGGAAACGGTTCGAGTCCGAGGAGTTGGCGACCGCTGAGCTCGGCCAACGGGTCGAAGCGGATCGCGCCGTGAGTGGCCAGCACGCGCACGTCCCGTGCGAAGCGCTGGATCGGGTTGCTGAGGCTCACCGTGGAGGAGCCGAGGCTGAGTTGGAGCTTGTCGATGGCGTCCGCGCACAGCCGTACCGCGTAGACGAGGTCCATCGTGATCTCGGACTCCTCGTCGCCCGTGAACCCGGTTCCGGCCAGGGCGCGGCGGTCCACCTCGTCGGCATGGCCGAGGACGGTCGCCTCCGCCGCGTTGACCATCGCGCGGGCCGTACCGGCGGCCACCTGCGTCGACGGCATGTCCGCCACGGTGGGGTAGGGCAGGTTGAACGGTTTGCGGGTCTTCGCCTGCTCGACGAAGCAGTCCAGGGTGCCGCGGGCCATGCCGAGGGCTACGGCCACGTTGCTGAGACAGGTGATCAGCATGAGCGCGCGTGTGTCGTTGCGGAACCCGATACCGGCATAGCGGTCCCGCACGCTGTCCATGACCGCGGGGAAGTCGGCCAGGTCGACGAAGCGGTGGTCGGGGACGAACGCCTCCTCCACGGCGGTGATGCTGTTGCTGGAGGTGGCCTTCAGGCCCATGACCTTCCAGTCGTCCAGGATCGTGTACTGCTCGCGGCTGAGCAGTGCCATCGCCCGGCGTGGCCGGCCGTCCGAGTCCTCGTAGGTCACGCCCACTGCCGCCCAGGCCGCGTGCTTGCAGCCGCTGCCGAACGCCCATTTCCCGGAGACCAGCCAGCCGTCGTCCGCCCGGCGGGCCGATCCCACGCTCGTGGAGAACACGGAGGCGCCGACAACCAGGGGGCCGATCCAGGTGTCGATCTCTTTGAAGACCTCGTCGACGGTCTGCTGCGGGAAGCCGAGTACGTTGCGGATGCCGCCGGCCACGAAGACCGTCCAGGCGGCGGATCCGTCGCCTTCGCCCAGTGCCGTGATGATCTCCACGGTGTCTCGCGCCCCGAGTGCGTAGCCACCGAGTTCGACGGGCAGGGCGGTCTTGAAGACACCCGCCTCGTGGATCGCCCTCAGAGTCTCAGTGGGCAGGGCTCCGAGCTCTTCTCCTTCCCGGGCCTCCTCCCGCAGCAGGGGAACGAGAGCGCGTGCCTCGTCCCGGATCCGCCGGCCGCGGTCGCTGAGGTGCTCAGAGGGTGGCTTGCTCATGGAGTGCTCCTTCACAAATAAACTGAACTGCACTGTTCAGTACAGGTGAACCGTACGGTAGGGTTCAGTAAAAGGTCAAGAGGAGATGTACACCGGCTCTCACCTGGGTCGGAACCTGGCGAGGAGTGAGATGGCTGCACAGGGGCGTCCCCAGCGCGCGGGCGCGGGTGGACGGAGCAAACGGGAATCCATACTCGACGCGGCCGTCGAGCTGTTCCTCGAGCTCGGCTTCGACCAAACCTCGATGGACGCCGTGGCGGCGCAGGCCGGAGTCTCCAAGACGACCGTCTACGCCCACTTCGGCGACAAGCTGGAACTTTTCCGCGCGGTGATCGCCTGTGGAGGCTCCTCGCTCGACTTCGACCTGGATCAGGCGATGCTCGCCTCCGTCGATGATCCCCAGGAGAGGCTGGCGCGCATCGTCCTGAAGCTCCTCCAGGCCACGACCGCCCCGTACTATCTGGCCTTCATCCGCGTCCTGACCGTCGAGGCGGCCCGTCGCCCCGAGTTGACCGAGACTCTTCGGTCGCTCGGCGTGCCGCACGTCGTCGGTCTGGTGGCCGCGGCGCTCCGCGAGGATGCGCGGCAGCGCGGCTGTGCCCTGCTCGACGCGGAGGTCCACGCCGGACTGTTCGTGCGGATGGCGGTGGCAGGGCCGCAGATGGACGCGCTGCTGGACCTGGAGGCCGACCGCGACCCGGTCCACTTCGAGGCGTACGCCCGGTGGGTGACGGCCATCTTCCTACGGGGCCTGCGCTCCGAGGAACTGCCGGATGCCCCCGATTCCGCGATCGGTCAGGTCTTCCCGTGGCTGTCGAGAGCGTATTCCTGACACGCGCGGGGCGGCGGGGCACCCGAAACCGTCGGCACCGCCACGTTCCTGAGCGCTCCCGCTGCGCACCATCAGGTGGTCGAATGCGGACCGGCCGGGCTCACCCCGGGCGCCCATGGCGTCAGTTGCTCACCGCTGCTCACCGCTTTCCGCGCGATGGCGTTGGAAGAGGGCAAGGGCAGCTATGGAGGGCGCGTCCTTGAAACGGCCCTGGGAGATGAGCTGCCATACCTCCTCTTCGGAGAACCAGCGGCTGATCAGGCCCGCCTCGGTCTCGTCGAGGTTGGTCTCGCGGCGGTGAGGTCCGTGGCGAGAAGAATGTGGAAGCCCTGGTTGCAGTATCCGTATGCCTCGAACAGGTGGCCCAGCGGCTTCATGGTGCCGGCGGTCAGCCCGGTCTCCTCGGCAAGTTCACCACGCGCGAGGGCGATCGGGTCCGCGTCCGGCTTGTCCTCCCAGGAGCCTTGCGGGAACTCCCAGTAGCGACCTTTGACCGCGTACCGGTACTGCTCGACAAGATGGAAACCGCCGTCGGCGTACGGGATGACGAGAGCGAAGTCGGGCTTCTCCACCAGGCCGTAGATTCCCTGGGCACCGTCGTGTCGCAGGGTCTTGTCCTCACGGACGGTCATCCAGCGGTTCGTGTGGACGACGGTGCTGCTGGTGGCCACCAACTCATGTTCGGGCAGCGGGGGTTGAGCGGTCTCCTTGTGCATGCCGAAACGCTGGCCGATCGCATCGCACGGGCCCGCGTACATCATCGGCCGAGGTCACGCCTCGGCCGACCCGGAGGTCGGCCTCCCCGAGTCCTGGGCGCGAACGGGCGCGGCCCTACGCGCTGTGGCTGATGAATCCGACGGACTTGTGGATCCACTCCCAGTACGGGAAGGGCAGGGCGTTGAGCGGTGCGGCAGGAGGGCCGTGGTTGTGGTCGGGCGGGACGCAGAGGAAGGTGTGGGCGACCGGTCAAGCCTGGGCGGCGGGCGGAGGGCCCGGGGCCTCGGGCGGGGATGACTTGCTGATGCCGCTCCAGTGCTCCACGAGCTGATGCCCGCGCACGCGGTATGCGTCGTAGGCGTAGTACGGGTAGAGCGCGCCGCTTCCGTCGGGTTCGGCCTGGGGGAGCAGTCCGGCGACTACGACGATGTCGCCCTCGGCGACGATCAATGCAGGCGGGATGAGGAGCTCGGCCGACGGGGGTACGGGTCCGTCCGGGAATCGGCTGCGCACGAACTCCTCCAGCCCTGCCCTGCCGGGCGGGTAGTGGGAGACGTGCTGAAGGTAGTCCTCGGCGACGAAGTCCTGGACCGCATCCGGGTTCTGCGCGTCGAAGACGCAGCGGTAGAAGTCCACCACCAGGCGCTTGTTCGCCTCGATGTCGGTCGAAGGGGATGACGACACGGTGGTCGTTCGCGTCGGTGTGCCCGGTGCGGGGAGCCGTGGTGGGGCGATCTTGTTGTGCGACGGCCAACGCTCGGCGATCCGTCCGTCGCGGATGCGGTAGGTGGTGAACGCGTAGTAGTCGAAGGTGGAGCCGGGGGAGTCCGGATCCGGTTGCGGCATGTAGTGGCACGTGCAGACCAGGTCGTTCTCCCCGATGACGAACACCGGGTCCCGCACCTCGCAGACATCGGTTGTGCCTTGGTCCGCCGACGGTCGACGGTCGAAGTCGCGACGCAGGAGATCGGCGAACGCCTGTGCGCCGTCCGGGATGTCGGCACCGTGCTGGACCAGGTCCGGGGTGACGTAGCCGGACACCGCGTCCGCGTTTCGCGCGCCGAATACATCGGTGAGGAATCGGCCGACCAGGAGTTTGTTGGTGTGTGGCTGTTGCTCAAGGGATGTAGCCATACGGCTATCTAAACTGTACCGTACAGTCCATGTCAACCGCCCGAATGACGGGTGAGGGCCGCGACAGGGCTTCCGTCGATCGGCCGGAAGCTGAACTGCGTGAGCCGCACGACCGGCTCGGATCGTCATCGAATGCCGGTTGCCGCTCGGCGGGACCACCCTCCATCGCCGCAGGAGTCGCGGAGGGGCCGGACACATAGCCGGAACGTGACGGGGCACCCGTGTTCTCCCGACCAGTCATAGGAGTCGACTCATGATCATTGGCGCAGTCATCGGAGTATGTGTGGTCCTGGCCCTGCTGGCCTTCTTCGTCCCCCGCCTCTCCCGTCACCCTGAACGCGGCACGCAGCGCACGCTCGGCGCCGGTGCGCGGGCCGGCGGCAAGGCGCCCGGCATCCTGGGCCGGCTCTTCAGCAAGCCGTTCCACACGAGTTCCCGCGCCGTGGGCCGTAGCGGCTCGGCCGGCCGTCGTACCCGCCGCCGCATGCCCTTCTGACCTCGCTGGGGCCATGCCGATCGGCTTGTCCGCCCGGGGCGGGTGAGGCCTCCATGAATGGGCCGGCACCTGCCCGGGGCGGTCGAAGGTGAGTGCACCAGTACTCGGGACACAGGCCCAAGGGGAGTAGCGTGATGAACGAAGATCAGGCCGACAGGCTGCTGGACGGGCTGACCGTGGACGCCAGCCGGGAAGAGCGACCGGTCCTGCTGGACGGAACCGGCCGCCCCCTCAAGACCTGGCGCGAGAACCACCCGTACGACCGCAAGGTCGGCCGTGGCGAGTACGAGCAGCTCAAGCGTGTCCTGCAGATCGAGCTGCTCAAGTTGCAGCGGTGGGTCAAGGAGACCGGCGCACGCGTGATCGTCGTGTGCGAAGGGCGCGACGCGGCAGGCAAGGGCGGCACCATCCAACGCCTCACCGAGCGGCTCAATCCCCGCGGCGCCCGAGTGGTGGCCCTGGACAAGCCGACCGAGCGGGAGGCAGGTCAGTGGTACTTCCAGCGGTACATCCAACACCTGCCGACGGCTGGAGAGATCGTCTTCTTCGACCGTTCCTGGTACAACCGGGCCGGCGTGGAGCGGGTGATGGGCTACTGCTCGAAGGGCCAGTACGAGCTGTTCCTCGAACAGTGCCCGGCCTTCGAGCGGATGCTCGTCGACGACGGCATCCTGTTGGTCAAGTTCTGGTTCTCCGTGTCCCGAGCCGAACAGCGCACCCGATTCGCCATCCGGCAGGTCGATCCGGTGCGCCAGTGGAAACTGTCGCCCACCGACCTTGCCTCGCTGGACCAGTGGGACGACTACACCGAGGCCAAGGTCGACATGTTCCGCGCCACCGACACCGAACGCGCCCCCTGGACCGTCGTCAAGAGCAACGACAAACGCCGCGCCAGGCTGGAAGCCATGCGCAGTCTGTTGTCCCGCATCGACTGCACCAGCAAGGATCCCGAGGCGGTCGGCACCCCCGACCCGCTCATCGTCGGTGCCGCCAACACCCTCCTGGAACCCGGCGAGGAGGGCACCACTCTTTCGCCCACACCTCTGGCCCCCGTACCAGCGGACCCGGCAGCCACCCCGAAGCCGTCTGACGACCGGCTTCGGGCCTTCGGGACGTGCGCGACGCGATCCAGCCGACGGCATCGGTCGAGCACCTTGACAGGCGGAGAGTCTCCAGAGCCGTCGCGACCTCCGGTGAACCGTGCTTCGCGCCGACCGAAGCCTGGCTGTCGAGGCCGGGCGGTAGGTGACGGAGTCTGCCTTGCCCGGGCCGAGGCGTATGGATCACGCCGAGACACAGAGGGCATAGGGGTCACAGGGGTCACAGGGTCTTCATCGCGTCGTGTCCCGTTCCCCCGCGACGGTCACGGTCGGCAGGGGACGTTCGGGGCGCCACTCGTCCAGCGCGGCCCCGGCAGTGTTCAGCACGGTCGCCAGGAACCGGTACGTGCCGATGAGGGCCAGCAGTTGCAGCACCTGCGCGTCGTCGTACGTTCGGCGCAGTTGCTTCCAGGTGACGGTGCCGATGGCGGAGGCGTCACAGACCTCGTCGACGGAGGTGATCAGTGCCGCCTCGTGCGGGCTCCAGGCGACGGCCGACGGATCTTCGGCGGTGCGGAGTACCTCCGCCTCAGTGACACCGACGGTCTGCGCGGTTTCGTAGTGGTGGGACCACAGGTACCCGGACCTGCTGCGCAAGGCGGCGCGCAGCGTCACCAGTTCGCGGTCCCGAGGTGACAGCAGACCGGCGTTGACCAGGGTGGACAGCGGGTAGAGGGCGACGGCGAGTTCGGGATGGTGGGCGAGGATCCGAGTGAGGTTGAGCGTGTCCGGCATGTGCGCCAGGTGAGCGGGCAGCTGGTCTTCCTTGCTTTTGAGGCTGTCCGCCGTCCAGACGGCGCGGACCTCGGGGGCCCACCGCTCGACGGGCAGTGGTTCGACCCGGGGCTGTGCTTCGTCTGTTGCCATGTGTTGCCTCCAGTGGGGTGGAAGGTGTCCGGGTTGTGGAGCCGGTGTACGGCTCAGTGGAACACCGGGGCCGCGTCCGCGGATCGAGATCGGATGAAGAAAGAGTTGTCGGCGTGGCACCGTTCTCGGTCCTTTTCCGTCTGTTCAGATAGCCGAACTCGCTGTGCACAGTGAGCGCTTGGCGAAACATTGACCCAGGGGGAAGGAAAGTATGACCACTCCACGTCACAGAACGAGACACTTCGGACGGCTCACAGCCGTCGGGGCCGCGCTGACCGCACTTCTGGCCGGCGTGACCGGGACGGCGACCCAAGTGGCGGCTTCACCGAAGCCGCCTGAGAAGCCGCCCGTGCCGTCGCTCGCCTGGACCGACTGTCAGGGCGGCTTCGAGTGTGCGAACGCCGATGTTCCGCTCGACTACCGCAAGCCGCAGGGCAAGACCATCACCCTCGCGGTGGTCCGCAAGAAGGCCGCGGACCAGACGAAGCGCAAAGGCACACTGTTCATGCAGCCGGGAGGCCCCGGCAACTCCGGTGTGGACTTCGTGCGGAACAACTACGCGGATCTGCCCGCCGCACTGCGCGACTCCTTCGACGTCTTCGGCTACGACGTCCGCGGCGTCGGCCGCAGTTCGCCACTGACCTGCTTCGACGACGCGCGGTACACGCGGGCCGTCACGGAGGCGAAGGGCGTTCCCGGCCCGGACGCCTTCGGACCGGCGCTGCGTCAGGCCGCCGAATTCGACCAGGCCTGCGTGGACAACACGGGTGAGCTGCTGCCCTACATCGGCACCGAATACGTCGCCCGGGACATCGACCTGCTGCGGGAGGCGCTCGGGGAGAAGCAACTCACCTACTACGGGCGGTCGTTCGGGTCGTACATCGGGACCGTCTACGCTGCCATGTTCCCGAAGCGGGTGCGGGCCCTGACTCTCGACGGCGCATACGACCCGGTGCACTACGCCAACCGCCCGTACGCCTACGACCGGCCGCAGTACCTGGCGCTGGACGGCGCGATGGGCCGCTTCCTCGACTGGTGCGCCGCCGATCAGGCCACCTGCGGGTTCGGCGACGGCAACCCGCGCGCGGCGTTCGAGAAGCTGAAGGCCGACCTGGACGCCAACCCTGTGACGACCGCGAACGGCGGCCAGGCCAACGGTTACACGCTGGTCTACCGGCTGATGTTCAACATCAACGAGGGCAAGGTCATCTGGCCCGAGTTCGGTGCGGCACTGCGCAAGGCCCAGCTGCGGGACAACACGTCCTTCCTGCTGCGCCCGCCGTCCCCGGCCAGCTTCGACTTCCTCGGCCCGAACGTGGCCGTCGAGTGCGTCGACCGGGACTACCCGCGCGACCTGCGGCTGCTGAAGCGCAACGTCACGGCCTTCGCGAAGGCCGCGCCGCTGCTCGGCCCGGCGATGGCGTACGGCCCTCCCACGTACGACCACCAGCACGCGACCGCCTGCGTCCAGTGGCTCGGCGAGCGCGTCAGCCGCTACGACGGCTCCTACCGGGCCAAGGGTTCGGCGCCGATCCTCGTCCTCGGCACCACCGGCGACCCGGACACCCCGTACCAGGACGCGGTGGCGCTGTCCCGCCAGCTCGACAACGCCTCGCTGCTCACCTTCAAGGCCGAGGGGCACACCGCGTTCGGTCGCAGTGCCTGCGCGACGGACGCGGTCATCAACTACCTGGTGGATCTGAAGGTTCCGGCCTCGGGCGCGACCTGCGCGGACGAGACGCAGCCGCCCACCTCCACACCGACGACGGCCCCGCCCGGCACGACGCTCAGTGAACTCCGTAACGGTGTCGACGAGCGCGTCGAGCGCATCGGCTCCGTGAGCTGACACATCCCGCACCGACCCCGGGGCGCCGGCCTTCCACGACCGGCGCCTCGGGCTTTTGCGTGCGGGTGGGGCAGGTCTCCTACCCGCAGCGGCCCCTGGGTGTCCGAGGGGTGGGCCACCGGGTCCATGGAGTCAGGAGCGTCGGTCGGATCCGCCCGGGGTGAGGGCCCGCTGGGGGTCCGCCTGCTGCAGTTCGGCGAGCAACTCGCCCTGGCCGGTGATCAGTTCGGTAAGGATCCGGCGGGCCGCGCGCAGGAGCTCGGCCACATCGCCGCCTGCCAGGGCGTAACTGACGGTGGAGCCCTCCCGGATGGACACCACGATCCCCGAGCGGCGCAGTACCGCCAGTTGCTGGGAGAGGTTGGAGGGCTCGATCTCGATCTCGCTGAGCAGGTCACGTACGGGGACGGGGCCGTTCTGTAGGAGTTCCAGGACCCGGATGCGTACCGGGTGGCCGAGCATCCGGAAGAACTCGGCCTTGGCCTGGTAGAGGGGGACCTGCATGGTGAATCGCTCGCTCCCTGCCGCATTCGACGGGCTGCCTCCGGGCTCGGTGGCCCTGTACGTGCCACCGCAGGCGGTCTTGCCGACCGATCCTCGTGCATCCGACCCCGCACGCCCATGGGATTGATCTGATCCGGATGTGCCCAGTTGAAGAAATCTTCAAGTGGTGGGCGTGCGGGGCCACGGAGAACGCAGCTTTCTACACGTCCAGTTGGCCCTCGACGCTCTTGAGCTGGTGGCGGGCCATCGCGAGATTGGACTTCTTCGCGTCGAGCACGAGGTAGAGGAACAATCCGTTGCCACCACGGCCCTTGAGCGGCCGGAGGATGTGGTACTGGCTGCCGAGCGTGATCAGGATGTCCTCGATCTCGCCCTTGAGTCCGAGGTGTTCCATGGTGCGGGTCTTGGCTCGGATCACGTCCGTGTTGCCCGCCGCGGCAACCGTCAGGTCGAGGTCTTTGCCACCCCCGAGAGTGCCCAGCGCCATACCGCTGGTGTAGTCGACCAGAGCAGTTCCCAACGCGCCCTCGATCGAGGCCATGATCTCCTTGAGGCAAATCTCCACATTGCTGATACCGGCATCTCCTTCTGGTCACCGCGAGGCTCGGGCCAGCGCCTTCCTCGTCATTGCCCGGGACCCTACGTAGGGCCGACCGCCGTCAGCCTTGTTGTTCCTGTACTGGCCGGGGAAGCCTCAAGAAAAGTCGGATGATGCTATATCTGCGACCGCTCATGCTCGGCGAATGACAGACGGTGTGAGCCTTGACCGCTTCGCACCCTCGGGGCCTTCGGGCCGGCAGCCACTCCCGGTGGCCGTCGCGTCGGTCGGACTGCTCACCCACGACGGGACGCCATCGCCGGAGGCCTAAGAGCGAGATAAAGGGGCACACGGATCTCACCCTTTCGAGAGGAATCCGCTCCATGCTTGGTATAGCCGCGGCAGTCCTGTTCTTCATCGCGTTCCTGATCAACGCTGCCGAAATCTCGACGAACGATGTCTTCACTTCCACGAACGTCATGCTTCTCGGTCTGATGCTCCTGGCCCTGCACGTTGCGGGAATCGGGAGCGGCTGGTCCGGCCGACGGCGCTGACAGACTCGGAATCCGGGGTGGGGTGAGGCCATGACGACGCCTCACCCCACCCCGATGCGGAAGCCCAAGTCGTCGGAACGGATACCCGACGTTGCCCACTGGCACGTTCGTGCGTCCCGTGATCCGGGACCGATCGCGCGAACCGACCGTACGACAGGCTTGATAGCCTCATCGGGCCAGTCGAGCCACATCCGAGGCCAGGGAATCCGGTGCGAATCCGGAACTGACGCGCAGCGGTGAGGGGGACGGGCGGGGCACAGAACGCCACTGGGAGACCGGGAAGGCGCCTCGTCCGGACGAACCCGAGTCCGAAGACCTGCTGGCACCTCCGCACTCCGTGCGGAGGGACGTCCGTAGGCCAGGCTCCGCGTACGAGCCCCGACCCCTGAGGCATACCCGTGCTCCGTACCCCCGCACTTCTGCTCACGTCCGCCCTGCTGCTCACCGCCTGCGTCGGCTCGAAGAGCGGCACCGACGACCCCGGGAAGACCGCCGCTGCGGGCTACCCGGTGACCATCGACAACTGCGGCGACAAGATCACCTTGACGTCTGCCCCGAAGCGGGCCGTCTCCCTGAACCAGGGCACCACGGAGATCCTGCTCTCCCTCGGTCTCGCCGACCGCATGGCCGGTACGGCGACCTGGACCGACCCCGTCATGAAGGGGCTGGAGAAGGCCAACGCGTCCGTGCCGCGGCTCGCGGACAACGCGCCCTCCTTCGAGAGGGTCCTGGACGCCGAACCCGATTTCGTCACCGCGTCGTTCGTGTCCACCCTCGGCAAGGGCGGCGTCGCCACCCGCGCCCGGTTCGAGAAGCTGGGCGTGCCCACGTACGTCTCGCCCTCCGACTGTTCGGCGGGCAAGGACAACGACAGCGGTGGCGACGGATCGCGCAGCACACCGCTCACGCTCGACGCCGTGTACGGCGAGATACGTGACCTGGCACGGGCGTTCGGCATCGAGGAACGTGGCGAGAAGCTCGTCGCCGAGTTGCAGGAACGGGTGCGCCGGGCCACCGCCGGACTGCACGCCTCCGACGTCTCCCTCATGTACTGGTTCGCCAACTCCCAGTCGCCCTATCTGGCCGGCTGCTGCGGCGCGCCGGGCGCCGTCACCAGCGTGGTCGGCGCGAAGAACGTCTTCGCCGACACGCACGACGAGTGGCCCCAGATCAGCTGGGAGACCGTCGCCGACCGCGACCCCGACGTCATCGTGATCGGTGACCTGACCCGCAAGCAGCAGACCGCGGAGACCGCCAAGGCCAAGATCCGCTTCCTGGAGACCAACCCCGCCACCCGCAATCTGACCGCAGTGAAGAAGAAGCGGTACGTCCTGCTCAGCGGGCAGGCGATGAACCCGTCCATCCGCACGGTCGAAGGGATAGAGAAGGTCGCCGCCGGGCTGCGCGACTTCGGGCTCGCCAAGTGAACGCCCGTCTCCTGCTGTTGACCGGCGGCGGACTGGTCGCACTGCTCGCGTCGGTCGCGGTCGCCGTGACGATCGGGCCCGCCGACATCTCCACGGGCGATGTGTGGGCGTCCGTCGCGGCCCATCTGGGCCTCGGTGAGAGCACGTTGGCGCCGCTGCGCGACGGCATCGTTTGGGACCTGCGTATGCCGCGGACCCTGCTCGCCGCCGTGTGCGGGGCCGGGCTCGCCGTGTGCGGGGCCGTCATGCAGTCGCTGCTGCGCAACCCGCTGGCCGATCCGTTCGTGCTCGGTGTCTCCTCCGGCGCGTCCACGGGAGCGGTCGCCGTGGTCGTGCTGGGGGTGGGCGGGGGAGTCGTGTCCATGTCGGCGGGTGCCTTCCTGGGCGCGCTGCTCTCCTTCGCGATGGTGCTGCTGCTCAGCCACACCCTCGGCGACAGCGTCGACCGGGTCGTGCTGTCCGGGGTCGCGGCCATGCAGCTGTTCTCCGCGCTGACCTCGTTCATCGTGCTGACCTCCGCCGACGCCGAGACCACCCGGGGCGTGCTCTTCTGGCTGCTGGGTTCCCTCACGGGAGCCGACTGGAGCCAGGTGGTGCTCTGCGCGGCCGTCCTGGCCGTCGCCCTCCTGGTCTGTCTCGGCCATGCCCGCACCCTGGACGCGTTCGCCTTCGGCGAGGAGGCCGCCGCCTCGCTCGGAGTCCGGGTCGCCCGCACCCGGCTGATCCTGCTGTGCGTGACCGCGCTGCTCACAGCCGCCCTGGTCAGCTGTGCCGGCGCCATCGGCTTCGTCGGTCTGGTCCTGCCCCATGTGACACGGGCGCTCACCGGTTCCGGGCACGCCCGCCTCCTGCCGGTCACGGCGCTGACCGGAGCGGTCTTCCTGGTGTGGGTGGACACCGTCGCCCGTACCGTCCTCGATCCTCAGGAGATCCCGGTGGGCGTGGTGACATCCCTGATCGGAGTGCCGGCGTTCGTGGCCGTGCTCTATCGCGGACGGAGGAAGGCATGACCAGCCTGCACGCGGACCGCGTCGTCCGGCGCATCGCCGACAAGGTGGTCGTCGACGGCGTCACCCTCACCCTGAGGCCGGGGGAGACCGTCGGCCTGCTCGGCCCCAACGGCTCAGGGAAATCAACACTGTTGAGGCTCCTGGCCGGGACCCTCGCACCCACTGCCGGGGTCGTCACCCTGGACGGACGTCCGCTCCCGGAGGTCGGCCGCCGTGCGACGGCCCGTCGTATCGCCACCGTCGAGCAGCACGCCCACACCCAGACGGAGCTGACCGTCCGAGACGTCGTCGCCCTGGGCCGAATCCCGCACCGCCGAGCCTGGACACCGGCCACCACCGCCGACACCGAGGCCGTCACGCAAGCCCTGGTACGCACCGGACTGACCGAACTCGCCTCCCAGTCATGGCACACCCTGTCCGGCGGCGAACGCCAGCGCACCCAGATCGCCCGTGCCCTCGCCCAGCAACCCCGCGAACTCCTTCTCGACGAACCCACCAACCACCTCGACATCCAGCACCAGCTCGACCTGCTGGACCTGGTCGCGAGCCTGCCGGTCACCACCGTGGTCGCCCTGCACGACCTCAACCTCGCCGCGATGTACTGCGACCGACTGCTCGTCCTGCGTGACGGACGCGCCGTCGCGGAAGGCATCCCGGCCGAGGTTCTCACCCCCGCACTCATCGAACAGGTCTACGGCGTCCGAGCCGAAGTCAGCCACGACCACGGCCACCCCGTGATCCGATTCCTGCGGCCGGACCAGGCCACCCGGAACGGATCCCCCAGGGAGAGGAGCACGACCAGTGACGTCTCGGCAGCGACCTGAGGAAGGCCGCACAGAGCACACCCCTGCCCATCCGGCACCGTGCCGCATCGTGATCTGCCGGGACTGCTGCTGCGGAAGCCCGAAAGTGACCGGGGTCGATCACGCCCGACAGGCCGCGCGCCTGGCCGAGAACGCCCCCGTACGCATCTCGGCCTGCCTCGACGTGTGCGACCAGGCAAACGTGGTCGTCGTCCAGCCCTCCGCCGCCGCACGAGCCGCGGGCGCCCGCCCGGTCTGGCTCGGCCTCGTCAACGACCCCGACGCCACCGAGGACATCGCCGCCTGGGTACGGGCCGGCGGCCCGGGCATCGCTCCCTGCCCGGACATCCTCGATCTCTACGTCTTCACGCCGCCGCGAAGGGCGCGATGAGCACGAGAACTGGTGGACCTGTGCGCTCAGGCGTGCGTTCTGTCCGGGAGAGGTGCGGGGACCAGCCGGGGCGTCCCGTTCACATGCCGAGCGCCTCGGTCTCCGCCTGCATCCCGCGCAGGGCTTCCCGGAAGAGTTCCGCGGCCACGGCTCCGTGGATTTCCAGGTACTCGCCGACGGCTTCGGCACGGCGCACGGGGCCAAGTTGCCGCGGGGTGGGTGAGTCTCCTCGGTTCGTTCGACGACGGGGCGAGGATCGCCTTCCGTGCTGCCCAACCGCTGTCAGAGTCCGCAGAGTTCACGTCCTGACCGATCTGACATGGCCTTTGACCAGGCAAAATATGCGGATCAGGTGATGTTGCGCGGACTCGGGGAAGAAGTTGCGGCAGCAGACAGGAGGTTGTCGTGAAGGGTGAAGATCTGGAACTGGGCGAGTTGCTGGCCGCTGCGGAAGCGGCCCCGCCCGGTGAGTCCGTCGACGTGGTGGCGCACGACCTGCAGAAGCGGTTCGGCGCCGAGCGTGTGTCATTCCTGTTCGTCGACCTGATCGGCCAGCGGCTGATCAGGCTCGCCGCGGCCGGCGACGAGGCTGTCGGTGATGACGGGCCGGTCGCTCTTCAGGGCAGCGTCTACGACGGCGTTCTGCGGAGCCAACGCCAGCACGTGGAACCGGACGGACAAGGCGGACGGAACGTCATCACGCCGGTCACCAACCGCGGCGACTGCATCGGCGTTCTGGAGGTAGGTCTGCAGTCGGCCGACGACACCGTACTGCGCCAGGTCCGCGACGCCGCACACGCGCTGGCCTACATCATCGTCACCGACCGCCGCTTCACCGACCTCTACCACCTGGGCAGGCGCACCACCAAGCTCAGTCTGGCCGCGGAGATCCAGCACCAACTGCTTCCCTCGGCCCCCTGCTGCGAGGCGGAGCAGTTCACTCTGGCCGCCGGACTGGTCCCGGCCGACGACATCGGCGGCGACACCTACGACTACACGCTCGACCGAGACACCCTGCATCTGTCGATCACCGATGCCATGGGCCACGACACGGACTCCGCCCTGTTGGCCACCTTGCTGGTCGGAGCGCTAAGGCGGGCCCGCCGCAGCGGGTGCGACGCCCTCAAGCAGGCCCGGCAGGCCCACGAGACCCTGTTGAGCCACAGCCGAGGCCTCGCCACCGGACAGCTGTTGCGCGTCGACCTCGAAACAGGCCTGTGCGAGCTGGTCAACGCCGGCCATCCCCGGCCACTGCGGCTGCGCGGCGACGCCGTCGAAGAGCTGGCCCTCGCCGCCAACCTGCCCTTCGGCGTGGCGGCACCCAGCTCCTACCGCCTGCAGGAACTGCAACTGTGCCCGGGAGACCGTCTGGTCCTGCTCACCGACGGGATGCAGGAGCGCGGTGCCGCGGCCGTCGACCTGGCCGCGGTCGTCCACGACACACGTGCGCTGCACCCGCGCGAAGCCGTCCGGAGCCTGACCGCAGCAGTGCTCGGCGCCTGCCACGGCAACCTCAAGGACGACGCCACGGTCCTGATACTGGACTGGCACGGCAATCGCGGCAGACCGGCGGAAACCGCCTACTCCTGCGGCCCTGTGCGATGAGGGCGACTCGGCAGGTAAGAACGTTCTGACGACCTCCCGCGCGCAGCGCCTTCAACCGCTCCAGATCTGGACGGGGTAGTCGGCGCACGCCCAGTGCTCCAGCTCGGCCACCGCCCTCGCCGGACACAGCACAGTCACCGGCAACGTCGGCGTCACGAACGGGACTTCTGCCACAGCCGTGTAACAGCGGGCGCACAGGTACAACTTCTGCCCTGCCCGGCCGGTCGAACCCGGTGTGTCGCACACCTGCGCCGCGGCGGAACCGGTGCCGCCCGGCGCGACTCCTCTGGTCCCGACGAACTCGGAGTTGAACTGTGCCCAGGAAGTCCCTGCCGACGCGGCTTTCCGCCACCGCCGCGCTGCTGCTCACCGCCGGCGCCCTGTCCGTGCCCTCTGCCTCGGCGAAACCCTCCGACGCCGCCCCCGGCCGCGCCTACGTACTGACCGTGACCACCAACCCGACCAGTACCGACTACAACAACCGCCAAGTCGACGTCACCGGCACCGTCACCAAGGCCGACGGCACCCCGGCGCCCAACATCCCCGTCACCGTCCAGGAAGTCATCCGCTTCACCACCTGGAATCCGTGGGGCGACCCGATCGACCCCACGTACTACGACCCGCGCGAACTGGGCAAGCCGGTCACCGACGCCGAGGGGAAGTTCACCATCCGCGACGTCGACATCGACCACGTGAGCGGCAGCAGCCTGCTCAACGTCCAGCGCAAGGTGGCCATCACGGCCGCCTTCGACGAGGACGGCAACCCCAACACCCCGCAGGACGGCTACTACACGCAGACCCCCGTGCTCACGAAGGCCAAGACCAGCTCCGTCAGTTACACGGTCAACAAGAAGAAAGTGAAGAAGGGCACCATCCTCACCGTCCAGGGCAAGGTCACTGTCCCCAAGGGTGTCGAGCGCGCGGGCACCGAGGTCTTCCTGCAGACCTACTGGGAGAACGAGTACCGCGTGCAGACGACCGCCGAGGAGGACGGCTTCTTCGTGATGTCCGTGCGCGTCCGGGGCTACGACGACAGGTTCGTGCTGCGCACGGCTCCGACGGACCTCTACGTGGCGGGCGCGACCAAGCGGCTGCCGATCATCAACACCTCACTCCCTCGCAGGTAGCCCTCCAGACGGTGGGACTTCGGCCCAAGCAGGCCCTGGTCCCCCGACGGACCGAGTCCCCTGATCGTGAGTCGAACAGGGGACTGGTGGTTGTCCGTTCTGCGGATGGATCCTGACCCGTGCGGGGCTACGGCTCTACGTCGCCGCCGAGTCGGCGGTCTCCGTCGATCTGTTCCGATCATGCGGTTCAGGCGTTGTCCCTGCGGAGGGCTCCGGCGATTCCGGCCGGGTACGCCGACGGGTGGCCAGTGTCCAACCGGTGGCGGCGAACGCGGTCACCGTGAGGGCGGTCAGCATCAGCGTCGTATGGGATCCGGCGCTGTCGGCGGTCCGGGCGACGGGGTTGGGCAGGCCGAGGCGATCGGCCAGCCAGCCGAGGGCCGCCGTGCCGGTGAGCAGAGCGCCGGTCAGCCGTAGCGCGGGTTGGATGCGCAGACGCGCGAGGACCAGCAGAGACGGCAGCGCGAGGCAGACCAGCAGGAGCTGGACCAGCTCGATGCCGAGGTTGAAGCCGAGGAGGCTGGTCACGAGCTGCCCGGTGGACAGATGCATCTCGGCCAGTACGAAGGAGAACGCCATGCCGTGGCCGAGCCCGAAGACCCCTGCCACGAGTGCCTCCTTGCCCGGGAAGAGCGGGCGGACGGCGTGGATCGCGCCGACGAGGATGCTCGCGGCGATGAACGCCTCGACCGGCCAGCCGGGGATGTCCAGTCGGCCGAGCGCGGTGGCGGCCAGCGCGACGGAGTGTCCGGCGGTGAAGGCGAGCGTGATGCGGCCGATCCGGCCGAGCGCGGACCGCGCGCCGACCAGGCCGTCCCAGCGCCGTCCGGTGACCGCGAGCGGCGCGGGCAGGAGCAGGATGAGGAGGAAGAGCAGATGGTCGGTGCCGGTGAGGATGTGGTCCCCGCCCAGCTTCACCATGGCGAGGAAACCGCGCCAGGCGCTGCCTTCGCCGAGATCGACCTTGAGGGCCGGGACGGTCATGGTCCGGGTGTCGGTCCGGATGGTGCCGACCTGAGTGGTGTTCTCGCCGTCGACCTGCCCGGCGGCCCAGTCCTGACGTACCGTCACCAGAACCGTGTGCGTGACGACTTGGTGCACGATCACGTCGTAGTCGAAGGTGAAACGGCGTACGTCGGTGCCGGCCGGCGGGGTGAGCACGGCCTCGGCGACCAGCTCGCGGTAGGGGCCGGTGGAGGTCTGCTCGGTGCTGCTGAGACTCAGGCCGCCGATGCTGACCTGCCAGGCCGCACCCTGGGCGGTGGCCGGGTGGATGTGCTTGCCGAGGTAGGTCCGTACGGACTTGGCCTGGTGGGCCAGTGTGGCCCCGGTGTCGTTGCTCAGATCGATCCCGCTGGCCCGGGAGAAGTCGTCGGTCGGCAGTTCCAGACGAGCACTCACCGAGGTCTGGTGCACGTCGAGTTCCACCACCGAGTGGGGCATCGGATGCGCGGCGGCCGGCGACGCCCCGGTGAGGAGCGCCGCCGGTACCACGATCGCGATCCCGGCCACCAGACGCAGTGCTGCGGTCAGCCAGTTTCGCGGTCGGGTCATGAGAAGGAGAACTCGCTGCCGTAGTCGCGGGTGTGGTCCCGGTACACGGTGTGGTAGTGGACCTTGTCCTGGTAGACGAAGCCGTTCTGACAGACGAACTCGATCCACACGCTCGGGCCGTCGATTCGGACGTAGTCGCCCTGGGTGTCCAGCCCGGTGCCTCCGGAGTAGGAGACGAAGGTCTGGTCGAGCTCGCGTGCGTACGTCTTCGTGAGCTGCTTGGCGGTGGCGTCGTCCACGTCGGCGATCCAGGGGTGGATCGCCTCCAGGACCAGCTTCTTCTGCTTGGGTGACAGCGAGCCGGCCTTGATGCCTTCCTTGGTCTCCGGGAACTGGCCGTCCTCGCCCGGGCCGAGCAGCACGTCGCTGAACGACTCGGACAGCTTGGCCTTGGCCAGCTGTTCCGTGCTGAGGCTGCTGGTCAGCTTGAGCAGGCCGTCGCGGAAGTTGGCCAGCGGCTCGTACGTGGTTCCGTCGTCCGCGGTCCAGCTCGTGGGCTCGACGCCGGTGAAGAACGGGCTGGCGCCCGAGACCTTGCCGTCCTTGTAGGTGATGTTCACGGCGAGGTGGTGGCCGCCGAAGTGCAGCTGCCAGGTGCCGTCCGCCGACGGGGTGCCCAGGAACGCGAGGAAGTAGATGCCGCTGCCGTACCCACCACCGGCGCCGCCGCCGGGGGCACCGGACGGAGGGGTGCCCGTCGGGGCGTCGGTCGCCGTGGAACTCGGGTCCGCCGAGGCGGTGGCGGAGGGGTCGGCCGAGGTGGAGGCGGTGGCCGAGGGGTCGCTCGACGTGCTGGCCGACGGCGCGGAGGGACCGGAGCCGGAGCTCTCCGCCGAGGCCAGCTGGTCGTCGGCCAGGAGGGTCTGCAGGACGTGCTCGTAGCCCGTGTCCTTGCCGGTCCCCAAGGCCACCTTCAGCACGTTCTTCAGGGCGGCCAGCTGCTCGTCGCTCAACGAGCCGGTCTGGATGCCGGGCCGGCAGGACGCGCCGCACGGCAGGTTCGACCACGCGGTCGCGTTCGCCTGGGAGAAGTCCAGAACCGTCTCCGCCTGCTGGTCGGAGTCCAGCGTGTTCAGGAACGCGTTGGCGGCGCTGACCACGGCCGCGACCCCGCCGGCTTTCTTGTCGACCGGGTAGTGGACGCCGGCCTTCTTCGCTGCGCCGGTGGTCGTCGCGGCGTTGGCCGCGACGAATCCGCCACCTACGAGGACCGCGCCGGCAGCCACGCCGGCTATGCCCCGCCACGTCCGTCGGTTACGCACCCGACGTGTTCTTTCTCTGCTCACGAACAACTCCCTGAAGACAAGACAAGAGCGGGGGACGATGCACGCCCAAGGAGGGCGGCACCGTCCAGGACACGCGCGCGATGGCAGAGAACTATCAGCAACATTGTTGACACTTCAATGCCCGCACCTCGGAGGGCGTCCCATTTGGATGGCGCAGGCCGCATATCGAGGAGAAACGCTTGGCTTGTTGACAGGTTGCTCTTATCGCGGCTTCAGTCGCCGAACCGGACTCGCGCCACGGGAGGACCGTCGTCCCGAAACGCAGGATGGAGCCCGGGACGGCGACCAGGAGCCTCGTGAACGTGTCGAGGATCTGCTCCCTCGGCAACGTCAGAGGGCTGGCAGACCAGGATCCGGCGCTGCGCATTCAGTCGGGTATGCCGTGTCCGATCGCGATGTCGAGGCGGCCGGGAATCCGGCGAGTGCGGTCCGGCACGGTGGCGGCCCTGTCGAACCCTCCGCGACGACCGAGAACCTCGACGCCCCACAGCCCGTCGGGGCCGTTGGTGTCTGCTTCCTGGGCGTTACGCGATGAGATCGGTCCGGGCGATGTCACGGGGAAGGAGGGCACCGATCGTGCCGGCCGCTTCCCGCAGGCTCATGATCGGTCTCGGTGGTGTTGTTCTGCGGGATGTGTGCAGCCGGTTGCGTGCGCTGTGCCAAGTCCGTCGCGCCGGCGGCGCGGGCACCGGCGTCGGCCGCTGCGGTGCGGTCACGGGTGTCGGCGGCAGGAGCGATGACGATGGCGGAGACGACGAACACCAGGACCGCCACCATGGCCGTACGCAGCCCGTAGTGGTCGCCCAGGAATCCGAGGGCGGGCGGTCCCACGAGGAAGGCGGCGTAGCCGATGATGGCGACCAGCGAGACGCGGGCGGTCTGGTCGGGGCCCGAGTCGCCCGCCGCCGACAGGGCCACCGGGAAACCGAGGGAGGCACCGAGTCCCCAGAAAAGTACGGCTGTCGCGGCTACGGCAGCGTTGTCGGAGAAGATGACCAGGAGGAGTCCGACGGCACCGGATACGGCGCTCGCGCGCACCACAGCGGCCCGGCCGAAACGGTCGAGGAAGAACCCGCCGCTGAAGCGGCCCAGTGTCATCGCCGCCGCGAACCCCACGAAGACGAGCGAGCCCATCGCGGCGTCAAGGCCATGGCCGTCGACCATGAGCAGCGGCAGCCAGTCGTTGGCGGCGCCCTCGGCCAGTGCCATGGCCAGCACGATGGCGCCGATCAGCAGCAGCTTCCGGTCCTTCCATACCTGCGGCTTGGATCGTCGCGCCTGTCCCGGACCCGGCGTCGACGGCACGACGCTGGTGCCGACACCGGTGGGAATGGCGCGCATGGCGTGGACGAGAGTACCCGTGGCCAGCACGGCGACCATGGTCAGATGCCAGTGGACGGGGAACGCGACGGCGGTGGCCGCCATGCCGACCGAGCCCCCGATGACCGTGCCCAGGCTGAAGCAGCCGTGCAGAGTGGGCAGCACCGCGGTTCCGGTGATGCGCTCCACGTCGGCGCCGTCCACATTGACCGCCACCTCGCCGCCGCCCATGCCCGCGCCGAACAGGCACAGCCCCGCGGCGACCAGGGGTGCCGACGACACGGCGCTGCCCACGCCGATGACGGCCGTGCCCGTGATGATCAGGAGAGTGCCGAGCGCGATGACCGGCCGGGTGCCGAACCGGGACACGAAGCGGCCGGAACACAGGATGCCGATCATGGAGCCGACGGACAGACCGAACAGGACCAGCCCCATCTGTCCGATGGACAGACCCAGTTGATCGCGGACATCCGGGGTGCGCGTCACCCAGGACGACATGGCGATACCCGGAAGGAAGAACAGGAGGAACAGCGCTCGACGGCGGCGGCGCACGGCGCGGTCTGTCAAGGGGAGCTCCGCTGGGTTCGGGAGACGGGTTCTCGGACGGGTCGTGGAACCTCGTCACGAGGGCGCCGCCCCGCCGGGCAGGGCCCCGGTGGGGCAGGGCTGCTGAGCGTTGGGCACCAGGGTCGGTGGCGTCGGTGAGGGTCTCGCTGCGGAGTTGCGATCAGCGGTCGGGGAAGACGTTGACCCGCTGGCCGGACTTGCAAGGAGCACTGAAGGCGAGAAGGCCGTGGTCTGAGTTCGAGTAGATGCTGAGCTGGGCGTTGGGGAGGTGCTCGGTCGGCAGTTGGAAGTTCTCGGACGGCATCAGGATATCGCTGTCCCTGTCGGGGACCGGGACGGGCTGGAACAGGGCGTTCAGGCGGACGAGCTTGGACTTGTCGGGATGCCCCGCTCGGACCACGCGGTCATCTGCGCGTCGCGGGTCGCGGGTCGCGAGGCCCGCGGGGGTGTCGTGGTCGGTCGTACGCTCCCGTGACGCCGTCGTCGACAGCGCAGCCGCGCAGCCCCGCGCCCTCCAACCGGGTCCGAGAGACGTGTTGGAGGGCGGGAGCGGTCCGCGAGCTAGGGTCAGTTGCCGCCGGCAGCCTTGAACATGTAGCTCTCGGCTTTCTCGCGGCTGATGTTCCAGTACGAGACCGCCGGGTTGTCATCGATGTTCAGGAAGTCGGCCTCGTCGGGCAGCGGGACCTGGATCGGTCCGCTGTCCGGATCGGCGTTGGAGACGCGGCCCTGGAGACTGACGGCCATCGTCTCCACGGCCTCGGTCGGCGCACCGGTACGGAAGAGGAGCATGCCCGCGTACGCCCTCTTGCCCGGCCCGATCCTGACTTCCTTCATCTCGGACTCCATCGGGCCGACCTGATCCTCGCGACCGTTGTCGAAGCGGACGATCGGGTAGCGGTAGAGCGTGCATTCCTTGCTGCCGGTGTTGGTGGCCGTGAGGAGGAGGTGCCGGACCGAGTCATGTGGGTAGATCGTCGCGGCGATCGAGATGTTCGATTCGCCGCAGGCGGTGGTGGCGCCCTGGCCGACGGTGCTGCTCGACCCACCGGAGTTCCCCGAGCCGCCGCCGGAGTCCTGCGAGCCGTCGGTCGCACCGCCACTTCCGCTGGGCCGGGTGGAGACGGTCGCGCTCGGCGGGGCGGACGGGGTGGACGAGGTGGTGCCCGTGCCGTTGTTCGTGCCGTCCGGATCGCAGGCCGTGGCGGAGAGGAGTGCGGTGAGGACCGCGGCTCCCAGGGTGCAGGCCTTCAATTTCTCGCGCGCAGTACGTCGCATGGTGATCCCCCGTGTGTCTTTACGTAGTTCGAGTTGCCTGGCCGCCATTGGATTCGGCTCCGAAGAGTCCGCTGCGCCCTTGTGCGCATGGAATCGATACGGGTCACGGACGCCGGCGTCCAGCAGTTCCGGCGTGCCACGTCCGCCGGCAACCCGAGCGCGAACGCCCGTTGCCGACGCCGTGGCTCCACTGTCGCAAGCCACATGATGAATCCGGCTCGGGGAGAAGTCTGGCGTGCCAGGCGCTCGATGGGCATCCCGCAATGGTTGGAGCTCTGGACAAACCGACGCGGTAGGCACGGGTAAACCTACGCGGTACGCAGTCGGCGTGTCGTGCACGGTGAAACACGAGGTCCAGTGGGGGATCCGCATCGGCGTCGAGGTGAACGCTGCAGATGTTCCGTCACCGTCGTGGTCCAACCCGGCCGGTCCTACTGCCGTCGGAGGAGGGCATGGACTGTTCCTGGTCGAGGGCCCGAGACCGCGGGTCCCGGTGTGGGGGCGCCGCCGACTCGTTCCACCGGACCCCGAGCATGCCACCACTCTGCCCGCCGCCGACGACCCGTCGAACGGTCGCCCTCAGCTGCACCGGCCAACGCCCGCTCCGGGGCCGGTGGAATGGGTCCGGAGTGTTTCGGAACCGTCACGGGTCTTGTCATCGGTGCGGGCAACGTGCCAGTGTCCGGCCATGGTTACGTAACCATGGCCGGTTTACACGGGGTCCGAGTGCTTGTATCCGGACCCTGGTTCATCACTGCCTCGGCTCAGGTGACGAACCCGAACTCCGCCCTCCGCGATTCCCGTCACTGGAGACGACATGACCAAGACCCCGACGAGGTCGAGAAGACTGGCCAGTGTGCTCATGGCCGGCTTCGGCGCGACACTCATGTTCCTGACCGCCCCGGCCCCCGCCCTCGCCCAGTCGGCCCCCGAGAGATCGGCCGCCTCGCACGCGACGGCGAAGCCCTCGTCGAAGGGCGGTACCAGTGACTTCCGTGGGGTGAACTGGGCAGACCCGCGGGACAACTACGCCAGTGACGCCGTGGTGCCCAGCGGGCTGAAGGTGACCGACAACTACCGCACCGTGTACCGCACCACGGATCGCATGGTGCGCGGATTCAAGAAGAACCTGGGCGCCAACACGCTGCGACTGCCGATCAACCCGGCGACCGTGGGCACCACCTGGTGGAAGTCGTACCGGGCGACGATCGACGCTGCGACGGCCTACGGTGACAAGGTCATCGTCAGCTACTGGGAGGCCGACTCCAGCAAGGACGGCCTGGTCGACGACACGGCCGCCTGGAAGAAGATGTGGAACACGGTTGTGCGGGAGTACAAGCACAACCCGCGGGTCTACTTCGAGCCCATGAACGAGCCGCACGGCTACACCCTGGACCAGTGGGTGTCCGTCACCAGCGGCTGGCTGGCCCAGCACAAGGACGTCCCGCGCGGCCGTGTCGTGATCAGCGGTACCGGCTACAACGACAACGTCACCGGTGTCGGCGCGGCGCGCGCACTGCGGGGAACACTGCTCTCGCTGCACTTCTACGGCTTCTGGGCCAGCTACACCCAGCAGGCGGACTGGGTCGCCGACCTCGAAGCCCGGATCGGCAAGTACGCCGGCCGGACCATCATCGACGAGGCCGGCTCCCCGATGACCACCGGTCTGAACTACGGCGCGTGGAACGGCAACATCTACACGTCCTACCTCGCGGCCGTGACCAACACCGCCCGCAGCAAGGGGATGGGACTGGTCTACTGGCCGGGGCTGAGGTTCGGCGACGCCTACTCGATCGAGTCGCTGGACGCCAAGGGCAACCTGGTGGACAACAACGCCACCGGAGTCGCGCTGCTGCGCTGGGGCTACGGCTTCGGCAAGACCCCGCCCGTCAACAACCTGCCGCCCGCGCCTCCCGGTGAGGTCCTGCGCGGAGTGGGCTCCAACCGTTGCGTGGACGTGCCCGGCTTCAGCACGACCAACGGCACCCAGCTCGACCTCTGGGACTGCAACGACGGCGGCAACCAGTCCTGGAACTGGGACGCGGACAAGCAACTCACCGTCTACGGCAACAAGTGCATGACGGTGGGAGGCACCGGAGCCACGGCGGGAGACCCCGTGGTCATCTCCGACTGCACCGGTACGACGGCACAGCAGTGGAACGTGAACGCGGACCTCACCGTGACCAGCGTCGCGAACCCGGCGCTCTGTCTGGACGCGTCCGGAGCAGGCACCGGCAACGGCACGTCGGTCGATGTCTGGTACTGCAGCGGAGGCAGTAACCAGCAGTGGACCAGGAGCTGATTCCGGAACCTGTTCCCCTCGACCACTGATCCGATCGACCACTGATCCGAACCGTACGGGCCCGGCGAGTACTCTCGCCGGGCCCGTACGGTTCGGTGTCACCGCGCATGGTCTCCCGATGAGGGCGGCGGCGCTCCGGTGCTGGCGCGGACCACCAGCCTGGTGGGGACCAAGGTCTTGTCGATCGTGTCGGGCCCAGTACGGCCGATCTTGCTCAGCAGCTTCTGAAGACTGAGCCGGCCGACCGCGGCGAAGTCCTGCCGCACAGTGGTGAGCGGCGGCCAGAAGGCATGGGTCTCCTCCATGTCGTCGAACCCCACGACGCTGACATCCTCGGGAATCCGGCGGCCGAGCTCGTGCAGCGCGCGCATGACGCCGAGCGCCATGTGGTCGTTCGCGGCGAAGATCGCCGTGACCTCCGGTCTTCGCCCCAGAGTCAACCCGTGCCGGTATCCGGAACGGGTGGTCCAGTCGCCGTACAGGACCGGGGGCGGGACGATGCCGGCCTGCCGCAGGGTGCGCTGCCAGGACTCGACCCGATGGGCCGCGGAGAACGAGGTCGGAGGTCCGGCGATGTGCCATACCTGCCGGTGGCCGAGTTCCAGCAGATGTTCCGTCGCCTGACGGGCGCCCTGGGCCTGATCGGTGTCCACCACGGTGTAGCCGGGGCCGGTGTCGGAGTCGACGACCACCATCGGGACCCCCGGCGGGAGGCTGAACTCCGCGTCGTCGAGGAGATGCGCCTCGAAGACGAGGATCACTCCGTCGACGGCCGCCTCGCTGAGCCGGTCGTAGGCGCCGGAAACCCTGCCCATGGTCGGGTCCGACACGGGGATGAGGGTGACGGCGTACTTGGCGCGTGCGGCTTCCGCTGCGATGGCGTCGAGCGTGCGCGTGTTTCCGAACGTCCTGAGCGTGAAGGTGATGACACCGATCGTGTTGAACCGTCCGCTCTTGAGCGCACGGGCGGCTCCGTTCGGCCGGTAGCCAAGCGCCTGCATCGACTCCACGACCCGCTGCCTGGTCGCCGGGTCGACGTTCGTGTGGCCGTTGGACACGCGCGACACCGTCTGCGGCGCGACACCGGCGTGACGGGCGACATCCGCCATCGACGGCCGGGGCCGTCCGGACATGGGCTTGTCCCCAATCGCCATGATCGCTTGTTTCCCCTATTTCTCGGGCCTGACAACAGCCTAGGCCCACTTCCTGGGCGCCTGCGGTGCGAGATGCCTCCACGGTGGGTACCCACGGCGGTCGGCGTCGGCCGGTGGCCCCCCGCCGGTGCTCACCGCCCCGCCCACAGGGATCGCCCGGCGGCCGGATGCCGGACGTCGGATGCCGTACGAAACTTGGAGTCGTCGCGGCGATGAGTCTGCCGACGCCCACAGGTCTACCTTCCGACCGGGGACAACCAACTCATCGGGAGTACGGCATGGGACTCATCCACATCGAGTTGTTCGCAACCCTCGACCTGGTCGGGCAGGCGCCCGGCGGCCCGGACGAGGACCCGGTGGGGTTCCCGTTCGGCGGCTGGCAGGCGCCCCTGCTGGACGAGGTCTCGGGGGCGCAGGTCGCCGCCGCGTACGAGGGCACGGACGCCCTCCTGCTCGGCCGGCGGACGTATGACATCTTCGCCGCCTACTGGCCGCACCAGGAGGGCGGTGAGGACAACAAGATCGCCACGCTCTTCAACAGCGTCCCGAAGTATGTGGCGTCCCGTGGCGGGCCCGACCTCTCGTGGGCCGGCTCCACGCAGCTCGGCCCGGATCTGGCAGGTGCGGTGCGCGAGATCCGTGACCGGCACGAGCACGTGAAGGTAGTCGGGAGCCTGAACCTGGTGCAGACCCTCCTGCGCGAAAAGCTCTTCGACCGGCTTGACCTCTGGGTGCACCCGATCGTGCTCGGCGTCGGGAAAAAGGTGTTCGAGGGTGGCGCGGTGCCCACGAACATCACGCTCCTCGAACCGCCGGTAGCCGGTCCGAAGGGCACCGTGTATCTGCGCTACGGCCTCGCCGGCGGCACGCCCGGGACAGGAGACATGAGCGCACCCGATCGCGGTGTCGGGCGCGGCGACTGAGGCCCCGTGCTCCGTCCGCGTCCCACCTCGACCGACCTAGCAGGTGCTGCAACCGGTGCGGGGAGCGACGGCCGACGTGCTCGGCGATCGACCAGTCCGGCGTCACCACGGGCCGGACCCCGATCTGCACCCGGTACCGGGCCCTGACCGTCCGGATGAGACGGGCCGCGACGGCGGGGGAGTTTCGCCGGGCAGCGGTGCCGGGTGAGGTGGGTGTGGGTGGCGGTACCTCTGCCATGCCGGGTTCACCAGGGCGAGGCGCCGGACGGCGGACGCGGCACCCCGGCAACCACCGCCCTGCCGAAGGCCGTCGAGGGCACGTTCGCCGTCGTCGGCTGCCGTAGGGGCGCCCCAGCGGGCCCCATGGCAAGTGCGGCACGGAGGGGCTCCTGGTCCCGGGGCGCGACAGCAGCCGTAGCCGCTCAGGACGGGCTCAGATCCAGGTGTCGAGCCACATGCGGGTGAGCCAGCCGGAATACGGAATCGTCTGTCCCGTGTAGATCGGGAAGAAGTAGACGAAGTTCCAGGTGATGAGCAGTACCAGCGTGCCCGCGGCCACCGCACCCCGTGTGCGGCGTGCGGCATCCGCGCCCGGCGGCCCCAGCAGCGCACCCAGCATCATCGTCACGGCCAGGCACAGGTACGGCACGAAGACGACGGCGTAGAAGGAGAAGATCGTCCGGTCCTGGTAAAGGAACCAGGGAAGATAACCCGCACCCACCGCGCACAGCACGGCGCCCGCGCGCCAGTCTCGGCGCAGCGCCCAGCGATGGAACAGGTACACCAGGGCGAAGCACGCCGACCACCACAGCAGCGGCGTGCCCAGGGCGAGGATCGCCTGTGAGCAGCCGGCCGCCGCGTGGCAGCCGTCCGCACCGGGTTTCGGTGACTGGTAATCGAACAGCACAGGACGGCCGAGGACCAGCCAACTCCACGGGTTCGACTCGTATTTGTGCGGGATGTGCAGTCCCACGTTGAACTGGTAGACGCTGTACTCGTAGTGCCACAGGCTGCGCAGCGGGGCCGGGATCCAGGACCACGTGCCGCCACGGCCGTCCGCCCAGTGGCGCCCGTATCCGTTGTCGGACAGGAACCAGCCTGTCCATGTCACCAGGTACGTCACCACGGCAACCGGAACGAGGGACACAGCCGCCCAGCCGAAATCCGCGCGCAGCACCGCACGGTAGGGGTGGCGTGCCCCCGCGACGCGACGGGCGCCCACGTCCCACAGGAGGGTCAGGACGAGGAAGAGCGCCAGGAAGTACAGGCCGTTCCATTTGGTCGAGGCGGCCAGGCCCAGAAAGAAGCCGGCCGCGAGCCGCCAGGGACGTATGCCCGTCCCGGCGCGGTCGCCGGTGTCCTGGTCCGGGCGCCCGTGGCCGTCGTCGCCCACCGGTAGGGCTGCCGCAAGCCGGGCCCGCGCATGGTCCCGGTCGATGAGCAGGCAGCCGAATGCGGCCAGGACGAAGAACATGACGACGACGTCGAGCAGAGCGGTGCGGCTCATCACGTAGTGCAGACCGTCCACCGCCATGAGTGCTCCGGCCAGGCAGCCCAGCAGCGTCGACCGGAACAGGCGTCGTCCTGTGCGGCACAGCATCAGCACCGACAGCGTGCCCAGGACCGCCGTCATGAAGCGCCATCCGAACGGGTCGAGGCCGAACATCCACTCGCCGACCGCGATCACCCACTTGCCCGTCGGCGGATGCGCGACATAGGCCCCCGTGTCGGAGAGCGGGATCACCTGAGGGTCGGCCAGGATCTGCGGGTCGGAGATCTTCCTGTCCGGCCAGGTGCCCTCGTAGCCGAGCCGCAGCACGGACCAGGCGTCCTTGGCGTAGTACGTCTCGTCGAACACAACAGCGTGCGGGCTGCCCAGACGCCAGAAACGCGCCAGCCCGGCAAGGAGTGCCACCAGCAGCGGCCCGCCCCACCCGGACCAGCGAGCCAGTCGGCCCGCCGCCACCGTGGACAGTCCGAGCGTGTGCCACAACCAGGGCTCCGGTTCGGGAAACGGCGCCACCAGGCGCTCGCGCGTGGACGTACGAGGCTGTCCTGCGTACCCGAAGAGACGCAGTCGCCGCTCCCACGAGCTCGGCCGGAGTCGCGCCGCCCTGTGCGGGGAATGGGCAGGCGTGGTCGCGTTCTCACGGGTCACGTGGGCAGCTTTCAACTCGTCGAGAGCGGGACGGGATCACTCGAAGCCGGCGACGGCGCTAGCGGGCCGCCGATGTCCGGGTCGGCATATGGACCGGATCGGCGCTCGAGGGGCGGTTCGGCATCGGCACCGGCCTGGTGGCTGACGTCCTGGTCGGCATCGGCACCTCCTGGGTGGTGGAGGCGGGACGGACCGCCGACGGCATCGGAACCGACTCGGCAGAGGTGACGGGGCGGGGCTGAGGGCGGGTGGGTCCGCCTTGTGCGAACGAGTTCGGCAGGACCATCAGGCCGACTCCGATTCCGGCAACGGCCAGCAGGGATCCGGTGACCGTCCAGACCGTCCGGGCCCCTCGGCGGGCGCGAACGCCTGCTTGGAGCCGACGTCGGTGCCGGTCCTCGTAGGGTGTGTCCTGCCGGCTGTCACGCATCATCCGCGCCAGCTCCTGCTCGAAGTGATCCATGGCTCCCTCTCTCACTCCACCGCCTCGACTTCCTCCGCCAGAAGCAGCCGCAGCCGTGCGACGCCGCGTGCCGTGAGCGAACGAGCGGTACCCACTGGACACCCCAGCGCCTCCGCGACCAGCCGCTCGGGCAGGTCCTGGTAGTAGCGCAACACCACCGCGGCCCGCTGTCGCGCCGGCAGCAACGCCAGCATCGTTTCCAGCCGGGTCCGTTCGTCCACGGCGGCGCTCTCGTCCCTCACCTCTGGCGGGTCGGGCAGTTGGTCCACGGGGCGCTCGCCCCACCAGCGACGCCGTGCGGAGCGTGCCGCGGCACGGGCCAGGACCCTGCGCACATATGCCTCGGGAGCCTGCGCGGCCACTTTCGGCCACGCGAACCACAGCTTGACAAGCGCCTCCTGGAGCAGATCCTCGGCCCGGTGCCGGTCTCCGCCGGTGAGCAGCCGCGCCAGGTGAAGCAACGCCGACCACCGAGCCGCAACGAACCGGTCGAACTCGTCGGCCCGCAACTGCCCCATCAGTGTTGTCCCTTGTTTCAGCACGCCCCTACACCTGCAATAAAGGCACTGGCACCCACCCCGCTATGCACTCCTGGCGTGTGGTCTGGCTCACACCGGACGGGCGCGGGGCGAGCGGGAACAGGAACGCCTTGCCGTCCGCGCTGGGCCGGCGCGACGACAAGGTCCGCTTGGATGTGGGCACTTCGCGCTTGCCGAACTCCCCAGCCGACTGCCGGCGTCCGACTCGCGGGACCGATTCCCGCAATACGAAGACCCCGGTGCCGCTCCCTCGCGGTGGCACCGGGGTCTTCGTCAGCGTGCGGTCAGCAGTTGCGGATGGACCAGACGGGAGTCCAGTTGTAGGCGTGGTTGGTGGAGTCCGGGGTGAACGACTTCAGTACGTTGCCGCTCTGCCCGTAGAAGTACGAGGTCACGCCGCCGGTCTGGGCGTCGTAGTAGTTGCCGGAGCCGTCCCAGCTGGACAGGTAGTACCTGTTGCAGTTGTAGAAGAAGAAGACCTTGTAGTCGGAGGTGGTCGGGTCCCAGACGACGGCGCAGAGGTTGCCGCTGGCGCAGGTGTAGGAGGCGCCCGGCTGAATGTGCGACGTACGGACGGCCGGAGAGGACGTGGGTGTGCTGACGGCTGCGGACCTGGCGGACACCGCCGCGGCGCCGGAAGGCGCTGCGGGCACGATCAGCACCTGTCCGCCCGGAGCGTGTTCCGCGGGCACGGCCGCTTGGGCCGGCGCCGCGGCGAACATGGCCGCCAGCAGGCAGACCAGAGCGCCGATCGCGGCGAGCACGGAGCGTTTGCTGGGCATGTGTGGTTCTCCCTCAGGATGCGGCATACGGGGCTCGCGGGTCCTGGAACGGCCCCGCGTGACCAGGCTGTCGCCCGCCGCCACACCGTCACCACACCTTGAAGGCCTGGCTTAAACGAAGCGATGTGCCAGTCGTCAGAGCTCGGGCGGGACGCCGGAGACGCCGGGGACGCCGGGGATGCCGGCGAGCAGGGCCAGGCCGGTGGGCGTGATGGTGTGCACCACGTACTTGTTCCGGCGCATGCTCAGCAACAGGCCCGCCCGGCGCAGAACCGCCGTGTGCTGGCTCACCGCCGCCGCGGAGATCCCGAACCGCCGTGCGAGCTCACCCGTCGTACGGCCGGTGACGACGTCCTCCAGGATCGCCGCCCTGGTCCGTCCCAGCAGGGCGCCAAGCTCCGAGCCCTGTCCGCCCGCACCGCGCGCCCGCGCCCAGCCCGGGGTGTGCTGGATCGGATGGACCAGGACGGGTGTCAGATCGGCCTGCAGTTCGGCGAGCATGACGGGCCTGTGGTGGCAGAAGAAGGACGGCTGGAGCAGCAGCCCGCGCCCGCCGAGCAGCACGTCGCGGTCGACCGGGTAATCGGCCTCCAGGACGGGCGGCCGCCATCGCAGCAGGGGAGTGAAGCTCGCGAGCAGCCCGTCGGCGCCGCCGTCGAGGACCGCCCGGGTGCGCACGGCGACATCGGCGTGCACCTGCGCCTGGATGTGCGGCCAGTGCGGAGCGAGTGCCCGCCGGTGGTAGGCGTGCAGGGCGGTGCCGAGTCGACGCAGGGCGTCGGCGTCGCCGTCGGCCAGTGCGCGGGTCGCGGCCGGCAGCGGGCGTGACCGTTCGGTGGAGGAGGCAAGGCTGGCCAGATCGTCGCGCAGGACCGTCCGGGGCGTGCTCAGGACCGTGTCGATCGCGTTGTCCAGGGTGGGGGAGCCCCTCAGGGCAGGAGTGAGGAAGTCGGGTGCGTAGCCGCGTGACGGCATCAGCCCGGCGAGCAGCACGTCGGCAGGGCCCCGGCCCGGCCGGACGAGCCGTCGCCACTCCCCGTACGCGAGGGCGCTCGCGTCGGTGGCCAGAACCTGCACGCTGTTGGTGAGTTCCCACAGCGGGTCGGGGGCGGCGGCGACGCGGACGTGCGCGAGGTCTTCGGCGGTGAAGTGCACCCGCAGCATGGGGAGTCTCCGATGGTGGTCGGTCATCGGTGGGCGGGCCGTGCCCCACGACAGTGACGGAGCCCCACGGGTCCGGGCAAGACGGCATTCGGTCACCCGAACCCCACGGGCCTCACGGCACCGACCACCGCATGATCACCCGTCACTCGCTGACCGCGATGTGCTCCTGCGGGCCGCCCCTGACCGGCGTTCGCAGCGTGTCGGCCTGCTCGGTGACCTTCACTTGCGCACCGGGGAAGGTACGCCCTTCACGTGCTGCCGAGCCCCGATTCGCAGGTCATGCGCATTGCTCGTCGAGTCGCCGGCACGCGTGCTCCAGGCGATGTGCTGTGTGTCGGGCTGCCGGCCCGGCAGTAATTCGCTTGCCCGGGCCATGGGTTGACACTGCACTGTGGCCACACACCATGAGTCGTGGTGCCGGTATTTCGAGGAGGCGGCGGCAGCAATGGAGATTCGTTCCGCGACCGAAGAGGACCTTGACGTCTTCGTCGACACGGTCCATGCCGCGTTCGGGCTTTTCCCGGAAACCCCGACCGAGGGCGGCGGGCTCTGGTGGTCGGCGCTCGAAATGGACCGCTGCCTGCTCGCCGTGACCGCGGACGGGCGGCCTGTCGGCACCGCCGCCGCGTACCCCTTCGAGCTCACCCTGCCCGGTGAGACCATTGTCCCGACCCCCGGGGTGACCGCCGTCGGCGTGCTGCCCTCGCACCGGCGCCAGGGCGTGCTCAGCGCGATGATGCGGCATCAGCTCGCCGAGCTTCGGGCCCAAGGGGCGTTCCTCTCCGTGCTGCTGGCCTCCGAGGCCACGATCTACGGCAGGTTCGGCTACGGACCGGCGACCTGCACCGCACAGCTGACGGTGCCGCGCCACAAGGCCGCCCTCGCCGCTCCCCGGGGCCGCGCGGCGGCCGACGTACCGGCGACCGGCTCGGACCACGGCTCGGTCGAAGTACTGCGTCGTACCGAATGCGGAGAGATTCTGGAGGAGGTCTACGACAAGTACCGCCGCGCCCAGCCCGGCGCACTGTCTCGGCCGCACCGTTGGTGGGCCCTGCGCGCGGGGCAGCCTCCGATCTCGCCGGCGCCGCGCTACGTCGCCGTGCACCGGGACGCCGACGGCGTCCCGGACGGGTACGCCAGCTACTCGATCGCGTCCGGCACCCTGACGGTCGACGAGACCATCGTCACCGACGACGCCGTCTTCACGGCCCTGGCCCGGTTCGTACTCGGACACGACCTGGTCTCTCAGGTCGTGTTCAAGAAGGTCCCGCCCGAGCACCCGTTGCGCTGGCAGTTCGCGGACTTCCGCGCCGGCGAGGTGAGCGGCGTCATGGACTGGCTCTGGGTGCGGCTGCTCGACGTCCCGCGTGCGCTGACGGCGCGCGGCTGGTTCACGGACGGTGAGCTCGTCCTCGACATCGACGACCCGTTCCTCGGCGAACACAGCCGCTTCCTGCTGACCGTCCGGGACGGCAAGGCCGACTGTGTCCCCACGGACCGGAATCCCGACCTGTCCCTGGACGTGCGGGACTTGGGCTCCGTCTACCTCGGCGGCACCGCCCCGAGCACGCTCGTACGTGCCGGACACGTCCAGGCCCACCGTCCAGGCGCGGCCGTCCTCGCCGACTCCCTCTTCCGCGCCGACCGCTCCCCGCACTGCCTGCACTGGTTCTGACCGGGCGCTCGCCCGACCCTGCTGCCGCGCCAGGCCGGTGAACCTAGCTGCCCGAGAGGTCCGATGCGGGACGGGTGTACAGGTGTGCTTGCCGTATCCCGGCCTTGCGCAGTTCGTCTGCCACGATGCGCAGTGCGGTGCGGGCCATGTGCGGATACATTCCGCCTTTGCAGTCCATCACCAGGCGGGGGACCGTGTCGTCGACGGCGACGTAGTTGGGGCTGTAGAGGTCGGTGTCGGCCATGAGATCGAGGGCTTCCTCCCGCGGGAGTTCGCGGCCGTCCTCCAGCACGCACGCCACGCGGTGTTGAGCGGCCGTGAGGGCCGCGACCGCGCGGGCCGGATCGGTCGACTCGACGGCTATCTTCCAGCTCTGCTGAAACATGTCGCCTTCCTCGCCACCTCCCAGGATGGGCAGCACGCCCGGGTCCACCGTGATGCCGCCCGGCTCGCTCTCCGAGACGACGGCCCGACTCATCCAGAACGCGCTCTCCTCGGTTTCCAGGCAGGCCTCGGCCACGCGCCAGAGCATCTCCGGGCCGGAACCGCGAACCGCCTCCTCGAACAGGCAGCGTGCGTGATCCCAGTCCCACGATTCCAGGGCCTGGCAACCGCGTGCGAACGCGATCTCGGCAGGTTGATCGACAGGCGGCAGGGAGTCGTCAGGAGTGTCCACAGCCCATACCTACCCACCCAGTTCTGACATACGGTCACTGAACCCCGAATCAGCCGGCAGCGCCGGCACGGATCCGACCGGTCGAGCTCGACTGTCAGAGGGCCCGGTAGGAATGGCCGGGATCGGTGGACGCCGCCTCTGCGAACTCCACGGAATCCGTGTCGCGGATCGACCTTGAGGACGGGGCGGAGCAGGGGAACGCCTCACGCCCGGGGGAAAGGAGCGACCGGAGCGGTGGTGCTGAGCGCGGCGCTTTGCAGCGCCGTGATGCGTTCGATGACGAACGCCAGCAGCACGGCCGCCGCGATCATGAGGGCCTCTGCCGCCACCAGGAGGGTCATCGACCCCGGGGCCGCCTGTTGCGCCACCACGAGCACGAGCGCGTGCGTGGTCCAGGCGCCCCACCACAGGTTCACCAGTGTCGTGTCCCGCTTCTGCTCCCACGACGGGGAGCTCGCGCGCCCGATGTCGAGGACGAACCGGCGAGGGACGAAGAGGTTCACGACCGGAATGAACCATGCGCCGATCATCCAGCCCCGGCTCGGGACCGGGGCCTGGGGGGACAGTTCCTGGGCGTTGTGCCGGGACCGGGCGAGCCACGCGAGGAACAGCACGGTCGCGAGAGTCATCACATAGAGGAAGATCATGGAGATGAAACCCGATTTGTGCGGTGACGCGTCCGACTGGTGCAGGTACTGATCCCGGACCGCCACCACACGGAACGCGTCCGCCGCCGCTGCCGCCGCTATCGCCGTTTGCGCAGAGCGGGCAAGGATCCAGGGAGCTTTGCGGGCGGTACTTGTCATCGTCCGTGGCCTGTCTCGGAGACGTGTGCAGCCGCAGCGGACGCTGGGGCGGAGTGATCATAGGGTCTTCCGCCATACATGCGTGCGACTCTCAGGTTCGCGGTTGTCGGTCGGCGACGTCGGAGTGGTTTGCGGCCGCACGGTTGATCCAGGCGGGCCGCACCGCGTCCTCGGCGGCCGAGACGGCCTCCGGGCAGTGCGGAGAGGAGGTCGAGCCGAACCGTTTCGAGTACCCCGCGTTCGCCTGTGTATGCCACCCGTCGCGGGTCTTTTCGGGGCGGCCGAGATCTCCGTGCCAGGCTTTGGTTGTCCGACGGAACTGAGTTAATCTTCACCGGATTTTCTCATTCGGCCGATCAGTGAACTGCGGAAATACGGTCGCTGAGAGGGCCTTTCAACGGGCCCGGCGCGGGTTCCGAGTCCTCGGGGTGAGGGCTCTTGGGGAGCGGAACGAGGGTGCGCATGAGCAGCAGGACGATCGAAGCTGTCGACCGGGCCCCGGGCGAGCAGGAACTGCGCCAGCTCCTGGCCGGACTGACCGCTGTACGGGACGGAGACTTCGGCACCCGGCTGCCGTCCGACGGCGATGGCCTGCTCGGCGACATCGCCACGGTCTTCAACGGCATGGTGGACCAACTGTCCGTCTTCACCTCCGAAGTGACGCGGGTGGCACGCGAGGTGGGCACCGAGGGCACGCTCGGCGGCCAGGCCGAAGTGCCGGGGGTCTCGGGCACCTGGGCCGACCTGACCGACTCGGTCAACGCCATGGCGGGCAATCTGACCACACAGGTGCGCGACATCGCGCAGGTGGCGACCGCGGTCGCCAAGGGCGACCTGTCGCAGAAGATCGACGTCCCCGCACGTGGCGAGATCCTTCAGCTGAAGGAGACCGTCAACACGATGGTCGACCAGCTCTCCGCCTTCGCCGACGAGGTCACCCGCGTTGCCCGCGAGGTCGGCAGCGAAGGACGACTCGGCGGGCAGGCCCAGGTGCCCGGAGTCGGCGGCGTCTGGCGCGACCTGACCGATTCGGTCAACTTCATGGCGGGCAACCTGACTTCCCAGGTCCGCAACGTCGCCCAGGTGACCACTGCGGTGGCTCAGGGCGACCTTTCCCAGAAGATCACGGTGGATGCCCGTGGTGAGATCCTGGAGTTGAAGAACACCATCAATACGATGGTGGATCAGTTGTCCGGTTTCGCGGACGAGGTCACGCGCGTCGCGCGCGAGGTCGGCACCGAGGGACGGCTCGGCGGACAGGCCGACGTCAAGGGCGTGAAGGGCACCTGGCGCGACCTCACGGACTCCGTGAACTTCATGGGGGGCAACCTCACCGCGCAGGTCCGCAATGTCGCGCAGGTGGCCACGGCGGTGGCTCAGGGCGACCTTTCCCAGAAGATCACGGTGGATGCCCGTGGTGAGATTCTGGAGTTGAAGAACACCATCAATACGATGGTGGATCAGTTGTCCGGTTTCGCGGACGAGGTCACGCGCGTCGCGCGCGAGGTCGGCACCGAGGGCAATCTGGGCGGACAGGCGATCGTCCGGGGCGCGTCCGGGACCTGGAAGGACCTGACGGACAACGTCAACGTGATGGCGTCGAACCTGACCGGCCAGGTCCGCTCGATCGCCCAGGTCGCCACGGCCGTCGCGCGTGGAGACCTGTCCCAGAAGATCACGGTCGAGGCCAAGGGTGAGGTCGCGGCCCTGGCGGACGTCATCAACACGATGGTCGACACGCTCTCCGCGTTCGCCGCCGAGGTCACCCGTGTCGCCCGCGAGGTCGGAACCGAGGGACGCCTCGGCGGCCAGGCTCATGTGCCGAACGTCGCGGGTACGTGGAAGGACCTCACCGACAACGTCAACTCGATGGCCAACAACCTCACCGGCCAGGTCCGCAACATCGCCCTGGTGACGACGGCCGTGGCCAACGGCGACCTGTCGAAGAAGATCGACGTCGACGCCCGTGGCGAGATCCTGGAGCTGAAGACCACCATCAACACGATGGTCGACCAGCTTTCGTCGTTCGCCGCCGAGGTCACCCGCGTCGCCCGCGAGGTCGGCAGCGAGGGCCGGCTCGGCGGACAGGCCGAGGTGGAGGGCGTCGAGGGCACCTGGAAGCGGCTGACGGAGAACGTCAACGAACTCGCCGGGAACCTCACCCGCCAGGTCCGTGCCATCGCCGAAGTGACCAGTGCCGTCGCCGAGGGCGACCTGACCCGCTCGATCACCGTGGAGGCGTCGGGCGAGGTCGCCGACCTCAAGGACAACATCAACTCGATGGTGGAGTCCCTGCGGGAGACCACGCGGGCCAACCAGGAGCAGGACTGGCTGAAGACCAACCTCGCTCGGATCTCCGGCCTGATGCAGGGCCATCGCGACCTGCCCGTCGTCGCCGAGCTCATCATGGACGAGCTCGCACCGCTGGCCTCCGCGCAGTACGGCGCCTTCTACCTCGCCGAGGACACCGCACGCGGTCCCGAGCTGCGGCTCGTGGGCTCGTACGGCTATCCCGACGACACCGACCGGCCCGAGCGCATCCCCGTCGGACGCTCGCTGGTGGGACAGGCCGCGCGCAACCGCCGCCCCATCAGCGTGGAGGAGCTGCCGGCGGGCTATGTGACCATCTCCTCCGGCCTCGGGCAGGCCGTTCCCAGCGCCCTGGTGGTGCTGCCCATCGTGGTCGAGGACCAGGTCCTCGGTGTCATCGAGCTGGGCTCCGTCACCCCCTTCACCCAGATCCACCAGGACTTCCTCGCCCAGCTGATGCCGACCATCGGCGTCAACCTCAACACCATCGTGGCCAACGCCCGCACCGACGAACTGCTGGGGGAGTCCCAGCGGCTCACCGCCCAACTCCAGGCGCGCTCGGAGGAGTTGCAGGTGCAGCAGGACGAACTGCAGCGCTCCAACGCCGAACTGGAGGAGAAGGCCTCCCTGCTGGCCTCGCAGAACAGCGACATCGAGGCCAAGAACCTGGAGATCGAGCAGGCGCGGCAGGAGCTGGAGACGCGCGCACAGCAGCTGGCCCTGGCGTCGAAGTACAAGTCGGAGTTCCTGGCGAACATGAGCCACGAACTGCGCACCCCGCTCAACAGCCTTCTGATCCTGGCCCAGTTGCTGGCACAGAACCCCTCGCGCAACCTCACGCCCAAGCAGGTCGAGTACGCGGGCATCATCCACTCGGCGGGCTCGGACCTGCTGCAGCTGATCAACGACATCCTCGACCTGTCCAAGGTCGAGGCGGGCAAGATGGATGTCACACCGGAGCGGGTTCCGCTGCGCAAGCTCCTTGAGTACGTCGAGGCGACGTTCCGTCCCATGACGACGCAGAAGAGCCTGGACTTCACGGTCGCCACCGCCCCTGGAACGCCCGCCGACCTGCTCACCGACGACTCCCGGCTACGCCAGATCCTGCGCAACCTCCTGTCGAACGCGGTGAAGTTCACCGAACAGGGCGGCGTCGCACTGCGCATCGAACCCGCCGGGGACCGGGAGGTGCCCACGGGCGTTCTTCGGGGCGGTCCCGTCGTGGCCTTCAGGGTGAAGGACACCGGCATCGGCATTCCTCAGCAGCAGCTGGAGACGATCTTCGGAGCCTTCCAGCAGGCGGACGGCACCACCAGCCGCAAGTACGGCGGCACCGGTCTCGGCCTGTCGATCACCCGGGAGATCGCCCATCTGCTGGGCGGCGCCGTCACGGTGGACAGCACGCCCGGTCAGGGCAGTACCTTCACCCTCTACCTCCCCGTGGCACGCGCCGACTTCGAAGAGGTGCTCGACGGCGCCGCCTCGCCGACGGAACACCCCCGGACCACCGGCCGGGAACTCCCGCAGGCCTCCCGGCCGGACGCCGCTTCCCCCGGCGTACCCGTACAGCGCCGACGCCGCCTGCTCGTCGTCGAGGACCGCCCGCGCGGACTGCTGACCCTCGTCGCCGAACGCGCGGTAGCGGACCTCGCGCCCGACGACAACCGGCTCGGGGTGATCGACATCATCACGGCGATCGGGGCACAGGAGGCGGCGACCACGCTGGCCGCCGAGCCCTGCCACTGCGTCGTCCTGGAACTAGGCATGCCCGACGACGAGGGCACGCGTCTGCTGGAGGCCATCGAGGGTGACGCGGCACTGGCCGGCGTGCCCGTGCTGGTGCACACCGGCCACCGCGGGGACCTGGCGCACGAGCAGGCGCTGCGCTCCCGTGCGGACGGCCGCCCGCTGGACTTCCTCTCCAGCCTGGACGAACTGCGCGAACGGATCACCCTGCATCTCTCCGCCGAGGAGCCGGGGGACGTGCTGTCCCTGGTCCGTACCGAGGAGTCCCAGCGCCCGGCCGCGCAGGTCGTCGACGGTGCCTTCCTCGGTCGTACGGTGCTCGTGGTCGACGACGACGCGCGCAACCTCTTCGCGCTGAGCGGGATGCTCGAACTCCACGGCTTCCACGTCCTGCACGCCGACAACGGCCGCAAGGGCATCGAGATGCTGCTCGCCCATCCGGAGATCTCGGTTGTCCTGATGGACGTGATGATGCCGGAGATGGACGGCTACAGCGCCACCGCCGAGATTCGGTCGATGCCCCAGTACGCCGATCTGCCCATCATCGCCGTCACCGCGAAGGCGATGCCCGGCGACCAGGAGAAGAGCCTCGCTTCGGGCGCGAACGACTACGTCACCAAGCCGGTCGACACCAACGACCTCATCGGCCGCGTCCGACGCCGGCTGTCCGTATGACGCGGAGTCACGCCGCCGTGCGTACAAGCCGACCGCGTGATGTCCCTGCATGCCCGAGCCGAGGAACAGGTCAACCGTGAGCGACTCCGACCCGCAGGACGCAGAGGATCCGACGGCGGACACCGGCCTGCTGCCCGACAACCCACCGGCTCTGGTGCCAGTCGCCCGCAGCGGCGGTCAAGCCGGAGCCAGTACGAAAGAAGAGGACAGGGAGGGGCAGCCTTCCCCCGTCGGCAGACTCGCGGCGACGGTGGAGCGACTGCGCCGTGAGGTGCAGACGGCCCAGGCGGAAGCGGACGGGCGCGCCCTGATCGAACTGGCCAAGGGCATCCTCGTCGAGCGGCTCGGGTGCGGGCCGTCGCAGGCGGCACGGCAACTCGCCGAGCTGACCGAACAAGCGGGCGTGACACCCCTCGCATTCGCCGTCGAGGTCATCAACCAGGCCGCGCGTGACCGGGTCTCCGACGTGACGACCGCCTTCCTCACGACCACGGCGGACCACAGCGAAGCCGCCGACCCCCGGGGGACGGGTTCCTTCGCCGTACGGCTGAGGACCGCCGAGAGCGGCGCGCTGGCCGCCCACGACGCCCAGGCCGTGGCCGACTCCCTGCTGGAACACGCTCTGACGCCGCTCGGCGCGGAAGCCGTGGCGATCTGGGCACTGGGCGCGGACGGCTCCCTCAGCCTGGCGGGCAGCGCCGGATTCCCGGCCGCGGAGGCAGCACGCTGGCGGTACGTGCCGCCGGGCGTGGTGACTGTGGCCCGCCGCGGGCTCGGCGAGCGAACGGGGCAGTGGATCGGCAGCCTGTCGGAGACCGGCCTGCCCTCCATCGGCCGGTCCCATCACCCCGACGGGGGCAGGGCCGCCGTACCCGCGGGCACCGGCGGCCGGATCCACGGAGTACTGGAAATCGTCTGGCCCACGCCGCTGGAAGCCCAGCCCCCGCAGATCGTGCGTCAGGTCGAGGCCCTGGCCGAGCTGTGCGCGCACACCCTGGAGACCTACGCCCCGCAGCACCCCGACAGCGATACGCGGCCCGCTGTCCTGCCGGCCACGGCCGAACTGATGGACCTGGCCGACGGACTCCACGACCCGGCGCTGGTGCTCGTCCCGCACCTGGACGCCACCGGCGAGCTGGTCGACTTCCGTATCCACCACGTCAACATCTGCTTCCTCGACCCGGCCGGGCGACCGCGAGGCGCCGTCAACGGAGCCCTGCTCCTGGAGACGTATCCGATGGCCGCCGGTGAGAGCGAACTGTTCGAGCAGATCGAACGCGTCTATGCCACGGGCGAGCCGTTCCGTGCCCGCCGTATGCGGCTCACGGCCCTGGTGGACGACGTCCCGCTCGCCGCGGTCGCCGACATCAGCGCCAGCCGGCACGGTGGCAGTGTCCTCCTCGTCTGGCGCATGGAGGACGAGACGGCACGGCTGGCGAGCCTGCTGCAGCACGCCCAACGCCTCGGCCGCATCGGCGGTTTCGAGGAGAACCTCCTCACCGGCGAGATCACCTGGAACGGCCAGCTCTTCAGCCTCTACGGCAAGCCCTCCGTCAGCGGCCCGGTCCCGCTGGAGGATCTCCCCGCCCACGCCCACCCCGACGACGCCGTCGCCATCGGCAGGTTCCTGCGCACCCTGCTGCACCATCGTCGCCCCGCGTCCGCGGCCTTCAGGCTCCAGCGGCCCGACGGCGTGACCCGGCACATCCGCGTCGTCGCCGAGCCGGTCCTCGACTCCGACGGCCGGCTGTTCGTCGTCCGGGGCGCCTACCAGGACATCTCCGCCCACCACTGGACGGAGGTCGCCCTCGCCGCCACCCGCGACCAACTCGCCCACTCCGAGCAGCAGGCGAGCGAACGCAACAAGCTCACCCTCCAGCTCCAGCACGCGATCATGCCCCCGGCGCAGGCTCCGTTGGAGGCGCCCGGACTGCGCGTGGCCGTCCGCTACCGGCCCGCGGAGACCCAGCACCTGGTCGGCGGCGACTGGTACGACGCAGTGGTGCTGCCGTCCGGGCTGGTGCTGCTCTGTGTGGGAGACATCGCCGGACACGGCATAGAGGCGGCCACCAGCATGGTCGTCCTGCGCAACGCGCTGCGTGGTCTCGCCGTGACCGGCGCAGGACCGGGCCAGTTGCTGTCCTGGCTCAACATGGTGGCCCACCATCTGACCGGAACCGTCACCGCCACGGCGGTCTGCGGCCTGTACGACCCCGACCGCCACACCCTGCGCTGGGCCAGGGCGGGTCATCTGCCGCCCGTCCTGGTACGCGGCAACGAGGCGACGCCGCTGCCCTGGATCACGGGCCTGCTGCTCGGTGCCCTGCCGGAGGCGACGTACGAGGAACACGAGGTCCAACTGGCCGTCGACGACACCTTGCTGATGTACACGGACGGCCTGATCGAACGCCGTGACCGGTCCGTGGAGGAATCGCTGGCCCAGCTTCTGCTGGCCGCGCGCACGGTACCGCCCACGCTCGACCAGCAACTGGACCGCCTGCTCACCTACAGCAAGTCCGATACGGACGACGACACCTGCATTGTGGGAGTCCGGGTGACCTAGGGCGCGTTCAAAAGTGGATCTCGATGCGTCATGGTCCACTTCGTGGCGAGGTGCGATCTGCCGACCACCGTCACTCACGGGAGGGGCCGACGCACGGGAACTGAAGCGCAGTACCACAACATGCTTTGCCGGTTGTGGTGCCGGGTGAGACACTGGCGCGCTGCGGAATCGGCGGAGCATACAGGGGGCGCGATGGGCCAGGCGGTGACCGCAGCAATGCTGCAGGTGGCGGATGTGCACAAGTCGTACGGTCGAGGCGCCAGTGCCGTTCATGCTCTGCGCGGTGTGTCCTTCGAGGTCCCTCAGGGGGAACTCGTAGCTCTCAAGGGACGCTCGGGTTCGGGCAAGACCACTCTGCTCAACATCGTCGGTGGTCTGGACGAGCCGGACAGCGGACGCGTCACCGTCGACGGGCTGCATCTGCGGGACCAGGGTGAGGACGCCCTCCTCGCGCTGCGCCGCGAGCGCATCGGCTTCGTCTTCCAGTCGTTCGGGCTCATTCCCATCCTCACGGCTGCGGAAAATGTGGGCATGCCGCTGCGGCTGCGAAGGGCGGACCCGCGCGAACGGCGGGAGCGCGTCGAGCTGCTGCTGTCCCTCGTTGGTCTCGCGGACCATGCCGCGCAGCGCCCGAGCGAGTTGTCGGGCGGGCAGCGCCAGCGCGTCGCCATCGCCCGCGCCCTGGCCAACAGTCCCTCGATTCTCATCGCCGACGAGCCGACCGGCCAGTTGGACGCGGAGACCGGGCACTCCGTGATGGAACTGCTGCGCGCGGTCGTCCGCAGCGAACAGATCACGGCTCTCGTGGCCACCCACGACAGAACGCTTCTTGACCTCGCAGATCGTGTGCTGGAGCTGAAGGACGGAGAGATCACCGACTCTTAGGACCAGCTGTCTGGATCACACTGCAGACGTCGAGTCCGGCATGCGTTCCCCCAGGGTCTTCTGCTCTGCGGCCTGATCCGCAGGGCAGACCGCTGGAGCGATCGGAGGACCGGGCGCACCGCGTTTCTGCAGACAGTCGACGAGTGTTCCTCCACACAGCCGATGTCCGCGGAACACCGTGCCCTCCGCCCCTCAGGCAGCGCCTCCCCTGGCTGAGGAGTGGGTCCGCCGGACGCGTCTGGCTGGTTTCAGAGCCCCGACTGTTCCGCGGCTGGGCCCTGGCCGTGACCGCCGTTGCGTGTGTCGTCCGGGCGGACGGCGATGTGGTCGGGTTCCAGTTCCAGGGCGACGCGGTCGCGCATCCCCAGGACCCGGGTGTACTCGGCGGGGAGCTGGAGGCGGCCGGCCCGGTCGAGCATGGCGTATTCGCGGGCGACCAGGTTCTCCTGGCCTGTGGCGGAGTCGACTTCGCTGTGGCGCAGGACCTCCGTCGACGTGCGGCCGTCCCGGATGGCGACCGTACGGCGGACCTCACCGGCGACGGACTGATCGTGCGTGACGATCACGATGGTGGTCCCCAACTCCTCGTTGGCGGTGCGGAACGCGGCGAACACCTGCTCTGCGGTGTGGGAGTCGAGTTCGCCGGTGGGCTCGTCGGCGAGCAGGACCGCGGGATCGTTGGCCAGTGCGACCGCGAGGGCGACGCGCTGCTGCTGGCCGCCGGACATCTGGTGCGGCCGACGGTCGCGGCATTCCGCTACGTCCAGCAGGTCCAGGAGTTCCATGGCGCGATCGGCCCTGGTTCGGCGCGAACCTCGTGCGCGGGCCAACTGCAAGGGCAGGGCGACGTTCTGTGCGGCGGTGAGATAGGGCAGGAGGTTGCGGGAGGTCTGCTGCCACACGAAGCCGACGGTCTTGCGACGGTAGGCGAGACGGTCCTTGGAGGACATCGTGACCAGGTCGTGGCCGGCGACGCGGGCCACGCCGGCGCTGGGTTTGTCCAGTCCGGCCAGGATGTTCATGAGGGTGGACTTGCCGCTGCCGGAGGCACCGACCAGGGCCATCAACTCCCCCTTGCGCACGAGGAGATCGAGGCCTTGCAGCGCCTGGACCTCCACGCCGTCGGCGGAGAAGATCCGCACCAGCCGGTCGCAGGTGATCAGGGCGTCGTGACCGTAGACGGCGGCGTTGCGCGCGGCAAGGGCACGGTCGGTGAGCTCGTGGAAGGTCGGGCTGCTGGTCATCGGCTGCTCCTGGGCGGACAGAGGGACACGGGCCGGTGCCGGGGGCGGGGGCTTGGTCTCGGGGTTCTGCTCACTGTCTAGTCGTCACCCATCCTCAGTTCGCGCACCGAGCCACGGCGGCCGGTCCACCAGGCCTGGCCGGCGGGCACACAGACGGCCAGCAGCAGCACGGTGAGCGCCGGAACCGCCAGCGAGAGCGGATCTGTGCGCAGTGCGGCCCCCTCGACGGCGGACGGGGAGGCCAGGGCGATGGCCGTGAGGTCGACGCCGGACGACAGCAGGTGAATGCCGGCCCAACCGGTGAGCAGACCGCCCGCCGCGGCCAGGAACGCCTGCGGGAGGGCTGTGAGGATCAGCAGTCGGCGGCCCTGGGAACGGCTCATGCCCATCGTGCGCAACCGGGCGAGCAGAGCGCTGCGTTCGGGCGCGGTGCGCAGCACGGTCAGGAGGAGCGCGAGAACCGCGTAGCCGGCGCCCGCGGCGACCGCGGCACCGTACAGGCGTTCCGCGCCGGACTGCAGCGGTGAGTCGACGTACCGCGCGCGTTCCTCGATGCGCAGCCGGACGGATGTCGCCGTGCCGTCCGCCGCCGAGCGCAGTGCCCGGCCGTTCAGGGCGTCGCCGGTCAACAGCAGGGTCGTCGTGCGCGCGGTGGTGCGGGGAAGACCGGCGCGGTCCACGATCAGGAAGTCGTCACCGATCACAGCCGCCGTGTGCTCCCGGACCATGACGATCCGGACGGTGACCGAGGTGCCGTCCGGGAGCAGGACGGGGTAGGGGCCGGTGCCGTAGTCCTCGGCCACGCGAGGTGAGGCCAGCGCGGGCAGGGGCCGGTCGGCGCCGGCCGTCGTACCGGCGTCCTCGTGCCGGAGGCTCGCCGCGTCGAACGGTCCCAGTCCCGTGCGCTGAGACAGGTGTGCGTAGGCGTCGGGGTCCACACCGGCCAGCGGTACCGGCTGACTGCCCTCCTGCGGTTTCGCCTCGTTGATGACGCTCGCTTCCGTCATGTTCCGTACGCCGGGCAGTCGGCGGACTCGGTCGGGCAGGCCCTGAGGGAGTTCACCGGTGCTGGTCTCGACACGGCCGTCGGCGCCGACGGCGAGAAGCGCGGCCTGGTCGCGTGCCGCTGTGACCCCCGCCAGGACCGAGCCGCCGAACGCGGCTGTGGTCAGAGCGGTGAGCAGGGCGAGCAGCGGCAGCACCGCGAAGCCGGGGGCGCGGGCCACCTGGGCCAGCGACAGCGGAATCACCAGGCCGCGCATGCGTGTGGTCGCCCTGCTCAGCGCACGCAGCGGCAGGGGGTGAAGGCGTGCCAGCAACAGAGCCGCGACGACGCCCGTCAGCAGCGGGGCGGTGGCCACCAGACCGGTGCTGCCGGATCCCTGCCGACGCAGTGCGGCGACCGCCCCCAACGCGATGACCAGCACGGTCAGTTCGGCCACCGTACGGTGCCGGGACGGCCGGGTGGAGGTGAGGCCCTCCCGGCCGTCGTGCATGCGTACCGTGCGGTGCGCCACCACAGCGCGCAGCGGGAGCGCGACACAGGCGAGCAGAGTGGGGGCGAGGGCGGCGGCGACAGCGGACGCGCTTCGGTCACCTGGCAGGACGAGCAGGGCGACGGTCAGTCCGAGGGCGCCGGCCGGCACGGCCACCACTGCCGTCTCCGCCAGCAGCCGAACGGCGAGGCCGGACAGTGAGGCGCCCCGAGCACGCAGCAGCGTCAGCTCCGCGCGTCGGCGATCGGCTGCCACACCGCTCGCCATGGCCAGGACGATCAGGGCGAGGCTGCCGGTCCCGACGGCGGCGAGGAGAAGCAGCGGGGCGATTCCCGACCGTAGTCCGGCATGGTCTGTGAGGACCTCGTCGAGATTCGTCTGGGCCTCCAGGCGCGGGTCGACGACAGCCCGCAGGCGCTGTACTCCCGGGCCTGACTCAAAGGCGGCGACGGCGGACGCCAGACGGTCGAGATCGTGGCCGCGCAGGGTGGCGACGTCGGGGGCCACCTGCCAGTACCGGTGTGGTTGGCCGGCGGTGGACAGGAGGGCCGGGCCGGCTTCCGGGGCGAGGAGCAGGCCGCCGAGCCAGAAGACCTCTGTCAGCTGGCTGCCGGGCAGGCGGTTCAGCGCGGGGGTGCGCAGCACCGGCAGTGTCGACCAGTAGGCGCCCGCAGGGGTGCGCGGGACGACGATCCCGGTGACCCGGACGGCGAGCGGGGCGCGTACCGGACTTGGCAGGTGGATCACCGAGCCCACCCGGATGTCGAGCGTGCGGGCGGTGTCCGCGGTGACGGCGGCCTCGACCTGCGCGGTCTCCGCGGTCACCGGTTCACCCGTGGTGCGTGGCAACCGGCCCGCGCTGAGCCGGGCGTGGGAGGCGAGATCCTGCTGAGCGGCGAGCAGCAGTTGGGCGGGCATGCCTGCGGGCTGGGGAAGCCAGGGGTCGGACGCCGCCAGGCCGACGGTCGTGCGTACGCCGTACGACGACTGCGCGAGGTCGGGAACGAACGGCGCCTTCGCGGTGGCGAGAACCTCGGCCCGCGCCGCGGCCAGCGGACCGGTGCGCAGGGCGGCCTCCGCCTCCTCGATGGTGTCCGTCCAGGGTGGCGGGGCGTCCACCTGCACGGTCGTCCGGCCGGGAGAGGCCTGCTCGACCGCCCGGCGCAGCCCCGCGTCTCCGTACCGGTCGACGGCACGCGGGTACGCGGCAGCCAGCGCGGCGGTCACGGTCACCAGCAGCGCGAGGGCCACGGACGTGCCGGCGAAGGCCCTCAGACGGGTCCGCAACCCGACCCGTACGTGCGGCGGCACCGCCCTCGTCCCCTCGCTCGGCGGGGGCACCGGCTGCGCGGTCACTGCGTCACCTCGTCCCTGAGAGTCATCACGGGTTTCGCCCGCCGAAGCGCGAGGGCCACGGTCACAAGGGCCGGGCCCGCTGCGAGGGCCGCCAGCAGGGTGGCCAGACGCAGGAGTGGGATTTCGACCAGCACCGGCGGGAGCGGCCGGGTGGCCTGCCCGGTCAGGACGACGAGGGGAACCAGCGCGTACGTCAGCACCGTGCCCAGGGCCGTGCCGACCAACAGCGCCAGGGCCACCAGCACGCCGTGCTCCACGGCGACCAGCCGGGCCAGCCGACGGCGTGGTGTCCCCAGGGCGCGCAGCACGGCGAACTCGCCGTCCCGGACCCGCATCGCGCCTGCCGAGCTCACCGCGAAGCCGAGCGAGGCGAAGAGTACCGTCACCGCGGCCGCCGCGATCAGCGCTGCTTCTGGGGCCGCCCCGAACGGATCGTCGCGCAGCTCCTCCGCCATCTCGTCGCGCACCACCACCTGTTCCGGCTCGACGTCGGGCAGGGCCCGCACGGCAGCTGCCGCGGCACCGGGCGCGGCAGTGCGCAACCACCACTCGGTGGGCGTGAGGCCGGTTCCGTACCGGGCTTCCAACACCCGGTTGACGGCCCGGAGATCGACCAGCAGGGCCCCACCGTCCTGCGCGGTGGTTTCCGTCGTGGGCAGGGCGCTCGCGGTGCGGACAATCCGTACGGGCACGGAACGGCCGTCGAAGGTCACGTCCACGCGCTGGCCCTCGCGCGCACCGGACGCGGTCAGGAACTGGCGGGTGGCGACCGCGACGATCTCGGGCGCCGCGGGCTGGACGACCTTCAGCCGGACCTCCAGAGGCATGGAAGCCGGCGGAACGTCCGGCGGCAGGTATCCGGTGCTGTACGTCATGGTGAGGGGTGCCGTCGACGTGATCCGGGGGCGGGTCGGCCGGGCGCTGTCGTCGGGGGCGAAGGTGACCGAGTCGGTCTGGAACGCGGTCGCCCACCTCGTCGGCAAGGTCAACTGCCGGACGTCACCGTCGCCGGCCGTCGCCGTGAGCGCGCCGAGGACCAGGCGGTGCCGGTGCGCACGGTCGGTCGGCTGCAACGTACTCAGGGTGAGTTCGGTCAGCGCCAACGGGCCCTGGGCGCCGTTCAGATCCGGGGTCAGCGGGTGCGGGCGGCCGTCCGCGGCGAGGTGGCCGGCCGGTATCTCGTAGGAGGTTCCGTAACGGTCCCGCACGGTGAGTGTGGCGTCCGCGCCCGGCCCCGGCCTGGTGCTGTGCAGGGCAGCGGTCAGTGTGAGCCGGGCCGTGCCCTCCGGTATCCCGACGCCTGCGGGCGTTCCGCGCGGCGCGAGCCCGGCGAGCAGCGGACCGTCCGTCAGGTCGTGGCGCGCCAGAACCGCCCCGGCAGCCTCCGCCGTGTCGAGGGCCACCACGGTCGCGGTGCGGCTGCCGGAGAGCGACACGGTGCCACGGACCGCGGGGGCGACCGCGGCAACGTGCGGAAGGTTCGCGTAGGCGTCCGTACGGCCGACACCGCCGCTCCCGGAGGTCATGACGCGCACCTCGGCACCCGCGCGGAAGTCGGCCTGGTCGTCCTGGGAACGGTGCCAGGACGCGCTCTGACCGATCGCGATCACGCCCAACGCCACGGAAATGACCAGGAGGAGCACCGGGCCCGCCCCTCGCATCGGTCGGCGACTGAACTGCCAGCCGACCATGGCCGCGGTGAGGCCGTGCCCGCGGGTCAGCACTCGCTCGCCGACACGCGCCAGCGAGGGCAGCAGCCGCAGCACCAGAACCGTTCCGGCGAGCAGGACCAGAGCGGGCGCCGCCACCAGCAGCGGGTCGACGCCGAGGACCCCCTCACGGTCGGTCGTGACAGCACCGGAGCGCTGGCTTCCGAGCATCCAGAAGGCGACACCGGCCACGGCGATCAACCCGACATCCGCCCCGGCGCGCAGCGATGCGGGCAACGCCCCGGCCCGCACCCCGACAGTGCGCGTGAAGGACGCCCGCCACGCGGGGACAGCCACCGCCAGCGAGCACAGCACAGCCACGCCCACGGCGACCGACCACACCTCGGGCCGGCCCCCGACCGGCACGTCCACGTGCACGCCGGTCCGGCCCAGCGCACCCTGCCCGACCAGCAGCCGCGTCAACGGCCCCGACAGCAGTGGTGCCACCAGCACCGCCGGTAGGGAGATCAGCAGGGACTCCAGCGCGGCCAGGCCCGCCAGCCGTGCCCGGGTGGCACCGCGCGCACGGAGCAACCGGGTCTCGACCACGCGCTCGGAGCTGAGCAACCCGGCGACGAGCAACAGGGCGCAGGCCGCGAGCAGTCCGAGCTGACCGGCGACGATCAGCATGCTGGAACGCGTGACGAGCAGGGAGCGTTCGATGCGGTCCAGCACCTCCGGCAACGCGGTGGCCGCCACGGTCGCACCGCCGAGGGCGGGCCGCTCGCGCAACTGCGCGCTCCCCGAGCGGACAGCCGCGCGCAGCGAGTCGATCCGCTCAGTCGTCAGCGAGGAGTAGTCGGCCGACGCCAGCCAGCCCGACGTGCCGACGCTCACCCGCCCCGACGCCGGCACGCCCGCAGCGGTGAGCAACGGGCCGTACGTCGTGAAGCTCGACGCCTGCACTCCCCGGCCGCCCAGGTCGTCCAACTGCCAGTAGGGTGCCCGGAGGTCCACCGGCCGGTACACGCCGGTGATCAGCACGCGCACCGCGGGGCCGCCCAGCCGGTCGGTGACGGTCAGCCGGGCGCCGGGTGCCACCCCGAGTCGCTGGGCGGCGCTCTGCGGCAGTGCCGCCTCGATGGAGCCGGCTGTCACCGCCGCACGGGGCAGCCGCCCTGCGACGGTCCGCACCTGCGTGCGATCCAGGTCCGCGAATTGTGTGAGGTCCGGGTTCTCGCCCCGCTCTGACGCCGGCCGCAGCGTGGGCGGCAGGGCGTAGGGGCCGGAACGCAGCAGGGTACGCACCCGCACCGGCAGCCCGGCGAAGATGGTCCGGGCCCCCGCCCGCACGGCGTCGTCGGCAGCCTGCCGCTCTTCGGCCGGCACGTCACCCTTGACCACCAAAGCGGCCTCGGCAGCGGTACGTTGCTCGGCGAGCGACCGCCGCAGCGCCGCGTCGCCTATCGCGCCCGAGTAGGCGGTGAGCGCGGCCAGCACGGTCGTGGTCAGCAGCACGGTCAGCAGGGCAGCACCGATAAGCGCGCGGTACACCCACGCCCGCAGTGCGATGAACCGCAACACGCCTGCAGGCACCCCTCGTTCCCCCACCAAACCCCCCGATTCCAACCACACGTACCGGAACGCGATGCGGCGTCGGCAGCGTGCAGGTGCAAGAGGGCATTCTAGGACCGACTTTGGTCGCCTTGTGATCGGTTTTGGCGGGTGCCTTGGCTGTCGGCGCCCTCGCTCCGGCCCTTTGGCCACTGCCGCAACGCCGTCGACCGCCGCAGTCGTGGCGGCGGCGAACACGGACTCTCCCTACGACGAGATGGATGCGGACGACCTGCGCATCGCGATCCTCCACATCCTGGCCGATCCCGACATCAGCGCCGCCCTGCGCACGGCGGCGAACGCGCCTCTGAACGACAACACATCAGAAGCGCTGCGCTACTTCCTTACGGTCGGCCAGTACGAGGCAGCGAGGTCCTTTGAAGACGCGACTGGCGCAACCGTGGGCCGGCATGCCGGTCGGTCGGGCCAGGCGAACGGGCTGCCTTCAGCCGGCCCTGTCATGCCTCGGCCGGTGGGACGTCTGCGCTCGCGGCTGGTGGGCACACGCTGTGTACGAGCCGGATTCGGACGGCAGGAAGGGGAAGCCGGTGGCGATCAAGGCGATGGGCTGGGCGCACTCGTTTCCCGCGTCAGGGGGCGTGCGCGCCGGTCGGCGATGGACACGAAGGCAGTTGGAGTCACTTCCTTGGACCGCTGCCGAGCCCGAGACAGTGGACGCTGTCGTCCTGACCGTGTCCGAACTGCTCACCAACGCACATGTCCACGCGCACAGCGACGCGCATCTGATCCTTACCTGGGACGGCGACTGCCTTCATGTGAGCGTCCATGACGAGGACCCGACACTGCCACGCCAACGCAGTCCGCAGGCGGGCGAGACCTCCGGTCGCGGGGTGGGCATCGTGCGGATGCTCGCTGATGACTTGCAGATGAAGTGTCAGCGACACGGCAAGACCGTGTCGGCGTGCTTCCGCCCGGCCGGTGCCGACCGGCCCGGCGGAGGCTGAGCAGCAGAACGTTGCGTCAACGCATGTGATCGACCCGTTGGGCGCCTGGACGCGATGGCCGATCGGGGCGTGTTGTCCACTCGGCCGGGCCGACCCGGGAGCCGACGCTTGTGCGGCGCCAAAGCCTGTGCCTGCGTGCCTACACGCTGTCGGCCTCGGCATCGGCCGCGGGCGATGTCGATGGCGTCGGGCCGTCCGTGATGCGTCGGGCACGGATGATGCCCCATCCCACCAGCGTCCCAGCCAAGAAGGTGAGCGCGAGGCCGGCCGAGGTGACCGCCTCGCGGAATTCCGCGGTCTGGTCCGTGCTCCAGCTCGACGTGGCGACATCGCCGGTGAAGAGCGCTGCGAGGATGGTGCCGCTGACAGCGATGCCGATCCCGGTGCTGACCTCGCCTGCGGTGTCCACCAGCGCCGCGCCGATGGTGGTGCGGTTGGCCGGGAGGCCACGCATCACGTTGGTCCCGGCGACGACACCTACGACGCGCATCCCGGCGGCGACGAGCGCGAGCGCCAGGGCGACCCACACGTACCCGAAGCGGCCCAACAGCCCGTAGACGGCGAGCCCGCACACGACGGCTCCGGCGCTGAGCCGGGCGGCCTTGTCGAGACCGACACGCGTGACCAGCGGACCGACGAGAGCGCCGCCGGCGATGAGCACGGCCACCTGCGGCAACATTCCCAGGGCCGCTTGTGCGGGCGTCCAGCCCCAGTCGAGCTGGAGCTGCAGGGTCACGAGGTAGCCGAGGCCGGCGGTCGCGAGGGCTGCGGCGGCCTTGAACGCCAGACCGCTCGATACGAGTGGGCGAGCGACGAGTTCGAGGTCGAGCAGCGGACAGCGGGCGGAACGCTCGCGGACGACGAACAGCACTGCCATCACGACGGCCGCTGCCGTGGTCAGCCACGGAAGAGGCGATGCGGCGCCGGCGCCGACGAACAGCGTCGGGGCGACCAGCGTGAGCGCGATCGTGACCGAACCGAGCAGGGCGCCCGCGCCATCGACCGGGTCACGGTGCAGTTCGTCCGCCTTGTCAGCGGGGATGCCGCGCCGAATGCCGATGAACGCGAGTGCGGCGATCGGCACGTTCACCAGCAGCAGCACCTGCCACGGAGCGAACGCGAGGACAAAGCCACCTGCCGTGGGCCCGACCGCGAGTCCGATCAGACCCACCGTCGAGATCAGTGTCGTCGCACGGACACGGAGCCCGTCTGCGTCGAACAGGCGGAACGCCAGGGCGAGGGAGCCCGGCGTCGTCATCGCGGCCGCGACGCCCGTCGCCGCGCGGACCGCGACGAGTTGTTCCGCCGTGGTGACGAACGCGGTTGCCAGACTTGCCACACCCAGCAGCACCAGCCCGACCAGCATGACCCTGCGGCGGCCGACCCGGTCGGCCAGCGCGCCGAGGGCCAGCATCAGGCTTCCGAACACGACGGCATACACGCCCGTGACCCACTGCAGCACAGTCGTCGACGCCGACAGTTCGCGGCCGATGGTCGGCAAGGCGACGTTGAGGATCGAGTTGTCGAGCATCTCGAACAGAAACACCGCTGACAGCCCTGCGAGCGCCATCCCCGCTTCGCGGAGGGAGCGTGGCGAACCTGAGGCTTCGGTCGGGGCGCCGACATTCTCGGCGGCTCCATCACGGCGGACACGGCGGACGTTCACTGCGCACTCCTTCGATGTGAAGAAGTGGCGGCTCGTCCGAGACCGCGTGTGCGCGTGTGGCCCCTGCTCCGTCGGCCGGTGCCGATGCCCAGCAGTGAACACACGTTTTTACTTCCAGCGCCTGACACTACACCTGGTTCGCGGATCACCTCCCGGTGTTCCGCGGATGTACGTCGGCTCGTGTCTTCGCGGGCGGGGTTCGTCGCGGGGGCGCGCATCAAGCCCCCGGCCCGGGGCACTTGAGGGCGGTGGGCGTAAAACGAGTGCCCACCCCATGGGGAGGACATCGTGACGTCGTCCAACACGCAAGGGCGCGGACGGGCCGCGAAGTCCGCGGCCCGTTCCACGCAGCGCGAGACGCTGACCGCCGCCGGGCGAGCGGGTTTTGTCGCGCGCGGCATCGTGTATGTGCTGATCGGGCTGCTGTCCATCCGGATCGCCGTCGGGAGCGGTGGCGGCCAGGCGGACCGACAGGGCGCGCTGCACGAGATCGCGACGCAGCCCTTCGGGAAGGCGATGCTGTGGGCGCTGGTGGTCGGCTTCGCGTCCATGGCGCTCTGGCGCGGATCCCGCGCCGTGCTCACCAGGGGGCCCCGGCGGAAGGCGGGTTCACGACTTCTCGACGGCGGCCGGGCGCTCTTCTACGCCTCCGTCTGCTGGGCCACGGCGGTGTACGCCGCCGGCGGTGGCCAGGGCTCCAGCAGCAACGAGCAGTCGCAGGACTGGACGGCATCGGCGCTCGAACTGTCGTACGGCCAGGTGCTGGTGGGAGCTGCGGGCTGTCTCCTGATCGGCATCGGCGCGGTACTCGCCGTCCGGGCGGCCCTTCGGCGCTTCCTGCGGCAGTTGGACACCGCCACCATGAGCCGTCGTACGAAGCAGGTCGTCACCGCTCTGGGCGTGGGCGGAGGTGTGGCACGTGGTGTGGTGTTCGCCGCGGCCGGGGTCTTCGTTCTGGTGGCAGCTGTCCGCTTCGACCCGGACGAGGCCAAGGGCGTGGACGCGACGCTCCGGAGCTTCGCGCAGACGCCGGTGGGGCCGTGGCTCCTGGTCGCCGTCGCGATCGGGTTGATCCTCTTCGGCGTCTTCTCCTTCGCCTCGGCCCGCTGGCGGCGGCTGTGAACGCTGCCCCGAGCCACTGCCGGAGCAGTTCCGGCAGTGGCTCGGGGGAAGGGCGACAGCCCGCGATGCCAAGGCGGTCGGGCCACCATGCGGTGCAGGGGCTCTGAGCCGTTGGTCGCTTCCCCCGCCGTGGGTAGGGGTTCAGCAGCGCTTGCTGGAGTAACCCCCTACAGGTGCGGGGTCACCGGCGGCCCGTACGGTGCCCGACCCGGCCGTGCATTCACTCACGGTGCTGGTGCCGTTGGACCAGAATTCCTGGGCGGTGGTGTTGGTCCAGGAACGCTTGCCCAGGACTTCGTCCTGGGAGTAGCTGTAGACGGCGGAGGTCACGTCGTAGTCTCCGACCGCGTCGCGGAAGCTCTGCCAGACCCATACATAGCCGTAGTTCCGGGCGCAGGACGGCGAGTAGAACTGCTTGACGGAGGCGACAGTCTTGCCGGCGCGTGTGATGTAGCCGGTGGAACCGATCTGGTACGCGTCCGCGCACACCCCGGCGGCCCGGGCCCGCTGGCTTGCCGGGTTACCGTCGGCGGACGGCGCGGTGGAGGCCGCCGCAGTGGTGCGCGCGGTCGGAGCGGGCGCCGGGCCGGTCCCGGCGGTGGCGACTCCGGCCGGGATGAGAGCGAAGGCGCAGGCCAGCGCCGCAGTGGCGGTCTTGAGATGACGCATGTGGTGTTTCCCCCTGCTCGTCGTGGTTGAGCCACGTGTCATGACACGGGCTGTGACGTGCTCCGAAGTGGGGGACACCGAAAAGGCATGCATGGTCAGTGCAGGTCCCCGTGGCGCGAAGCGGCCATCTCCGGATTGCCCGGAACGCTTCGGACACAAGGTGAGACCCGTTGGACGCCCAAAGGGTTGTACGGCAGTTGCCCTGCACGCCGCGTGACGTTGTCCGGGCCCTTCAGCACTCGTCGGCCGAGTATGGAAAAGAGTGCATGACTGCCTGCTCACCATTGTGGCGGCGCGTCAATTCCCCGATTCATCGCCTGTCTGCGTGTGAGGCTGTCACGGGTAGTTCCACAGTGATACGGATCCCGCCGGCGGAACGCGGGGTGAGGATGAGCGTTCCGTCGTGTGCGTGGGTGATGGTCTTGACGATTGCCAGGCCGAGGCCGACGCCTGCGTGGTCGGCATGTACGCGCTCGGTGCCGCGCCGGAAAGGTTCGGTGAATGTCGAGACCAGCTCTGGAGTGAGCTGCTCGCCGGTGTTCTCGACAGTGAGCACCACGGTTTTGGGGCGGACGCGGCTGTTGACCCACACGGTGCCCTGTTCAGGCAGATTGTGGACGATCGCGTTGTGCACGAGATTCGTGGTCAGCTGAAGCAGGAGCGCCTGAGATCCGATGGCGGGGGTGATGTCGCCGGAGGCCTCGATGGTGACGCCTTGCCGTTCCGCGAGGGGAAGGAGTGTTTCGGTGACCTCCTCCACGAACAGGGACAGGTCGACAGGTTCCCGGGGGAAGGACCGCTGGTTGGCGCGGCTGAGCAGGAGCAGCGCTTCCGTGAGGTTGATCGCTCGGGTGTTGACGGCGTGGAGGCGGTCGATGACCTCGGTGGCCTCGTACTTCGGATCTGCGCGGGCCACGTCGAGAAGCGCCTTCGAGACGGCCAGCGGGGTGCGCAACTCGTGAGAGGCGTTGGCTGCGAATCTCTGCTGTTCGGCGACGTGTGCTTCGAGCCGTGCGAGCATCGCGTCGAAGGCGTCGGCGAATTCGCGGAACTCGTCCTTGCGACCCGGTAGTCGGATTCGATGGCCGAGCGATCCGTTCGTGGCCAGGCGTGTGGCGCCCGTGATGCGGGTCAGCGGGGCGAGCATCCGGCCGGCGAGGATCCACCCTCCCACGAGGCCGAACACCAGCAGGAATGCCAGCACTGCGGCTGCCCGCGGAGCGAAAACGCGCAGGAGGTTGGACCGGATGGGAAAAACGCCGCTGGTGAGACTGCCGGCGGAACCGGGGACGATGAGCGCCTGGTCGGGGACGTAACGCAGGAGGAACACCCACACCGCCGCGAGCAGCAGGACGCTGGCAAGCATGAGGAAGCCGGCGTAGCTGAGGGTGAGTTTGACGCGAACGCTCAACCCGGGTGCCCTATCCACACTCGCGCCCCTCCTGTCCGGACTCCGGTCGCGTGTCGATGCGGTAGCCGATGCCTGGCACGGTGGCGATGAGCCAGGGTTCGCCGAGCCGCTTGCGCAGTGCCGAGACGGTGATGCGCACGGCGTTGGTGAACGGGTCGGCGTTCTCGTCCCAGGCGCGTTCCAGAAGTTCCTCGGCGCTCACGACACCGCCTTCGGCAGCGACGAGGACTTCGAGCACGGCGAACTGCTTCCTGGTCAGCGCCACATAGCGACCGTCCCGGTAGATCTCTCTGCGGAAGGGGTCCAGCCGAAGACCTGCGATCTCCCGTACGGGCGGCCTGTTGTGGGCACGTCTGCGGTCGAGCGCTCTGAGCCTGAGCGCGAGTTCTCGGAGTTCGAAGGGTTTCGTGAGGTAGTCGTCGGCGCCGAGTTCGAACCCGGAGGCTTTGTCGTCGAGACGGTCGGCAGCGGTGAGCATGAGGATCGGCGTGCCGCTGCCGGAGGCGACGATACGTTCGGCGATCTCGTCCCCGGACGGTCCAGGAATGTCCCGGTCGAGGACGGCGATGTCGTAGGTGTTGATGCTCAGCAGTTTCAGAGCGGTGTCTCCGTCACCCGCGATGTCGGCCGCGATCGCTTCCAGGCGTAGGCCGTCGCGGATGGCCTCTGCCAGATAAGGTTCGTCCTCGACGATCAACACACGCATGCGGTTGATGCTACGAGCCGACACATATCGTCGGCGTATCGAAAACGACATACGCGCCGACAACACGGCACTGCCTTGACTGGCAGCATGGCTCAAACCCCTTTCTCGGCACGATCAATGTCCTTCGGACACCAGTCGCAGAATTTCTCGGACTCCTGGGTCTCTTGCGTCTCTTGGGTCTCCTGGATCTCCTCGGACTCAGCGGCTTCGAGGCCTTCCTCGGGTCCGTCACCGAATGCGCATCGAGCCGCGTTCCACGTCAACAGCGGCCGGTATTCCCCGGATCACCGGAATCAGCTCGCCCAACGGGTGGCCACCGCAGAGATCGATCGCGGTTGCGCGCGTATGTGTGCCGACCCTGCCCAGGACCCGAGGACGCGGCTGTGACCGGCAGCGAGCGAGGACGGACGATGACGCGGGCGGACGCGGCGGAGACCCGGCGGAGCATCGGCGACCCCCGGGACACCGGCCCCGGTACCTGGCGGGCGGGCATCCGCCGGGCGATCCGTATCGGCTCCCGCCCGGGGCCCTGGAAGCGTGGTCCGGTGCTCGCGGCAACGGCGCTGCTGCTGGGCCTGTGCATGTTGCTGCACGCGAGGATCCCGAACCGGATCGGGAACCTCGGCAGCCTGACGGAGACGGTCCTGCCGTGGTTCGGACTGTTCGTCCCGCTGCTGCTGGCCGGGGCACTGTGGCGCCGCTCCGCCTCCGCGGTGGTCGCGCTGCTGTTGCCGGTCCTGGTGTGGTTGCAGCTCTACGGCGACCTGCTCAGCGACAAGTCCCACCCGGGCGGCGACCTCACCGTGGCCGGCCACAACGTCGGTGCGAACAACTCCGACCCGGCCGGCACCGCCCGCGACCTGGCCGCGGCCGGCGCGGACGTGCTGGCTCTGGAGGAGATCACCCCGCAGGCGAAGCCGCTGTACGAGAAGGAACTGGCGAAGGCGTACCCCCACCACACGGTGCTGGGCACGGTCGGGCTGTGGAGCAAGCTACCGCTGTCGGACACCCGGCCGGTCGACATCCAGACGGACTACGGGCCGCTGGCGGAAACCAAGCCGGTCGACATCAAGATGGCCGACACCCGGGCACTGCGGACCACGGTGGCCACGGAGCAGGGTCCCCTGGCGGTGTACGTGGCCCACCTGGGGTCAGCGCGGGTGAATCCCAGCGCGGGCTTCTGGACGGACTCGCGGGACAGAAACGCGCGGGCACTCGGCAAGGCCATCGCCGCCGAGAGGAACGAGCGCGTGGTGCTGCTCGGCGACCTGAACGGCACCACGGAGGACCGCGCGTTCGCCGGCCTCACCTCGCAGCTGCGCTCGACCCAGGCTGTGGCCGGGAACGGCTTCGGCTTCAGCTGGCCCGCGAGGTTCCCCGTGGTGCGGATCGACCAGATCCTGGTCCGCGGGGTGAAGCCGGAGAGTTCGTGGACGCTGCCGGCCACGGGCAGTGACCATCTGCCGGTGGCGGCCGCAATCCGCTGGTGAACCCACGATCGCGGCAGGAAGACCGGTGGCAGCCCTGACCGTACGTCGGGGGGAAGTGCTGTCAGGAGCCGTTGTGGGTGCGGGCGTTGGGTTCGGCGCCCGTCAAACGGGCCTCAAAAAATCACAGGTACCCGTGGGCAACCTTTCGGTGTTCCGCGACCACTGACGAGTCGAAAGCCCCGCACACGGGAGCTTCACACACCGCACACGTTCCACCACCACGTAAGGACTCATCCGTGGCTTCCCCTTCCCACCGCCGCTCCCTCCGCACACGCCGCACCGTTCTGGTCTCCACCGCGGCCGTGGCCGCCGCGGGCCTCGGCGCCGCAGTCTTCGCCATGAACGCGAACGCGGGTGCCGTCGACCTGGCTCACCAGGTGCTGCCCGCCAAGGACGGCTGGGCGGCCTCCGGCACCGGCACGACCGGTGGCGCGCAGGCCGACTCCGCGCACGTCTTCACCGTCAGCACCCGCGCGCAGCTGGTGAAGGCGCTGGGCAGTGCGACCAACTCGACGGCGAAGATCATCCAGATCAAGGGCACGATCGACGCCAATACGAACGATGCGGGCAAGAAGCTGACCTGCGCCGACTACACAGCCGGTACGGGATACTCGCTCGCCGCCTATCTGAAGGCGTACGACCCCGCCACGTACGGCCGTTCGAAGCTGCCCTCGGGTACGCAGGAGAAGGCGCGGGCCGCCGCCCAGGCCGCGCAGGCGAAGAACATCGTCTTCAAGGTGCCGGCCAACACCACCCTCGTGGGAGTGCCGGGCACCAACGCCGGGATCACCGGAGGCAGTCTCCAGGCGAAGAGCGTCGACAACGTCATCATCCGGAACCTGACCTTCAGCGCCACCGAGGACTGCTTCCCGCAGTGGGACCCGACGGACGGTTCCACCGGCAACTGGAACTCCGCGTACGACTCCGTCACCCTGCGTGGGGCGACCCATGTATGGGCCGACCACAACACGTTCACCGACGCGCCGCACCTCGACAGCGCCAACCCGAAGTACTACGGCCGGGAGTACCAGATCCACGACGGTGCCCTCGACATCACCAACGGCTCCGACCTGGTGACCGTCGAGCGCAACCAGTTCACGAACCACGACAAGACCATGCTGATCGGCAGCAGCGACACCGACAGCGTCGGAAAGCTGCGGGTCTCCATCCACCACAACGTGTGGAAGGGCATCGTCCAGCGCGCCCCGCTGGCCCGGATCGGCCAGATCCACATCTACAACAACTACTTCGACACGACGACCATCAACGGCTACGCGCCCCTCTACACGGTCAACTCCCGGGCCAAGGCGCAGGTCGTCGCCGAGTTCAACGCCTGGAAGCTCCCTTCCGGCGGCAAGGCCGCGAAGCTGCTGAGCGGCGACGGCACCGGCTCGGTCGCGGGCACCGGCAACCTGGTCAACGGCACGGCGACGGATCTCGTGGCCGTGTACAACGCCGCGAACTCCAAGAAGCTGAAGACGACGGTCAACTGGAAGCCGGCCCTGACGGCGGGCCTCCAGACGACGGCGAAGAACCTGGCGACGGAGCTGGCGGGGACCGCGGGCGCCGGCGTCCTCACCAAGTGAGACGGGGCCCGGTGCCGAGGGAGTGACGCTCTTGGTTCCACCGGGCCCGGTTGCTTCGCCCCGTCGGATCCGTCCGGCGGGGCGAAGTGCCGCGTACTGGCTGGTGCGGTCGCCCGGTGTGCCGCTGATGCGGGCGTGACGTGTGGGCCTCTGCGTTGCCGGACCGTTCATCTGGTTCAAGGGCCGGCGGGGCTTTGATACGGAGAAGGCGTTTGTTCGGGCGTAATCGGTGCAGACGATGAGCTGACACAGCCTCTTGTGAGGAAACGGAGAAGACCATGGGCATCATCGCGTGGATCATCATCGGCCTGCTCGCCGGCGCCATCGCCAAGGCGCTGATGCCGGGCAAGGACCCCGGCGGCATCATCATCACCATGCTCATCGGCATCGTCGGCGGTCTGCTCGGCGGCTGGCTCGGCAAGGTGATCTTCGGCGTCGACTCCATCGACGGGTTCTTCGACATCTCGACCTGGATCGCCGCGATCGTCGGCTCCTTCATCCTGCTCGCCCTCTACCGTCTCGTCACCGGCAACCGGCATTCGAGCCGTCACGCATGACCCGCTGACGGCAGTACGCGTGCGACACGCTGGACGGCTCCCTCTCTGTTCACAAGGGCGGGAGCCGTCGGTCCGTCAGGGCAGCGACAGGGCGTTGGAGGCGAGCGTGGGCCGACATGAGTCACCCTCGCTGCGGTCTTCGCCAGGAACGGCGCCCGCGAAGCACTGCTCGTACACCGACAGGCGGACGTCCGAGCCACGCCGGGCCGAAGCAGGAGCGGGGTAACCTCTCCCCTCCCAGGCGGTGCCTTGACCGAGCCGCCCGGCCGGCGCTGAACCGTGCTGCCCGTGCCGGGCGTTCCGGCCCGGACGGAGGAGGAGGCGTGCGCAGTTTCGAGACGGGGCAGACGGTCGTACGGCGCGATGTGCACAGCAGCGGGCGGGTGTGGAGCGAGCAGGCGCTGCGTGTCGTCGCCGACACCGGTGCGGTTCTGGTGACGGCCTGCGCGCCGGGGGCGGAGGCCCGCTGGCCCGCCCTGTATGCCAAGGCCCGTGCTGACGGCGACCGTTCGGTGCGTGCGAAGGCGTTCGAGGCGATGGCGGCGGGGGAGTGGGCGCTCGCGGACAGCCGGTGGCAGGAGACCGAGCTGTTGCTGTGGAAGCAGCCAGGGATGTGGTTCAGCGTCAACGCCTTCTTCGTCCCGGCCGACCCTGTCGACGGCGGCCGTCGGCTGCGGAACTGGTACGTGAACTTTGAGCGGCCCACGGTCCGGACCGCCATCGGTTTCGACACCTTCGACCTGGCTGTGGACCTGGTCGTCGATCCCGACCTGAGCCGGTGGCACTGGAAGGACGAAGACGAGTACGCCCATGCACGACGGCTCGGCATCGTCACCGACAGCGAGCATCGAGCCGTCGACGACGCCCGTGCCCGGGCTCTCGCGATGATCGGGGAACGCTCGGGCCCGTTCGCCGATGCTGCGTGGAGGTCCTGGCGGTGGGATTCGGCCTGGTCCACGCCTGGCCTGCCGTGACCTGCCCAAGAGGTCGGGCCGCAGGGGAAGGAGCCGACGTGGTTTCGGTACCTGTGGGTTGAGGCTGCGGCGGTCCCGGTCCGCAAGGACAGGCCCTGGAGCCTGCCACTGGAGGACCGGGTGCTCGCGGCATTCCGGAATACGTTTTGTGCGGGGCGGATGTCGTCAGCGACGGCCCCGGAACTTGCTCAGCAGGCTCTTGGCCTGGGCCCGGCGACGGGGGTCTGCTGCGGCCCGCCGCGCCTGCTCGGCCGCGCGACGCCCTTGGGGACTCTTTGCGAACTGCTTGATACGTTCCAACATGCCTGGCATGCGGCTCCATTCTTCGGTACCGGCGAGTGCCTTTCTCGGCTCGACTACCCCCTTTTGGGCCGGCTCAGCCCTCCCGACCGCTGTGAGGTGGCGGCCGCCAGAGCCGGCTGGGAGAAGGCTCTGACGTGGCATCGCTACCGGCCGTCGTTGCTACGGGCCGCGATGGCCCGGTCCAGGACGACGTGGTCGGCCCAGCTTCCGTGGAAGCCGAAGGGCACGCGGCTGGGGAGCCTGACCCTGGCCAGCGGGGTGCGGCGCAGGTCGGCGGCGTCGTGGATGAGCAGTTCGCTCAGGTTGGTGGTGCGGTTCCACCACAGGGTGAGCAGGTAGCCGTCGTCCTCGCCGCAGGCGTTCTCGCGGGCGACGAAGACCGGTTCGCCGGGGCTGGTCAGGCCGTCCGGTCCCTCGACGACGGTGGTGCGGTCGAGGAGGTGGTCGTGGCGGGCGAGTCCGTCGGACATCGTGTCGTCGGCCAGGCCGCGCGTGGTGACGTAGTAGCCGTAGCGGTTCGGCCGACCCGTGTACGCGTCGTTGATCTTCGGGAACTCACCGAAGATGCCACTGATCATCTCCTCCGTGGCCCGTCCGGTGGCCAGGTCGACGCGCCATCGGTACGGCTGGGCCGGAGGGAACCACTCGTGGGAGCCCAGCGGCGTGGAGAGGCGGTCGACGGGATTGCCGAGCCGGCTGATGCGGTGCCCGTCGATGACGAGCTCGCCGTCCTGCTCGTAGGCGTTGAAGAAGTGGGTGTTGGCCCAGTGGCCGCCGAGTTCGTGCCAGGTGACCTCGTGGGTGTGGCGGTTCATCAGGACGATCTGCACACCGTGTTCGAGGGAGTTCTCGTCCCAGACAACGCCGGGCCTGCTCTGCATGACCAGGTCGAGGCGGAACTGGGCAGGGGTGACGAAGAAGACGGCGTAGGTGTCGCTCACCGCGAAGTCGTGCATGAGGACCGGCACGCCGATATCGAAGGAGTGCGAGTCGATGATCTCGGCTGTCTTCACGTCGGCGCGATACCAGGTGACGACCGGGCCGGTGGCGGCGAAGAAGAGCATGTCGCCGGTGTCGGGGTCGGTCTTGTAGTGGCCGGTGCACAGGACGTCGACGCCGCCGTGGAAGTCGTACGTACCGATCGTGCGCAGGGTCTCGGGGTCCAGCGCGTGCGGCAGTCCGCCCTCGAAGTAGACGATCAGGTGGTCGTCGAAGATGCCGGCGTTGATGTTGGCCACGTTCTTGGCGGGCGGGGCGCCCTCGGGCAGCCGGCCCGGGGTGCCGCCGTTGACGAAGCCGCTGTAGACCGCTTCGCCGGCCTCCACCTCGACCTTCATCGAGTCGGTCTCGACCCAGCGGGTGCGGTAGGCGGCCCGGCCCTCACGCAGGTAGATGCCGCACACCATTCCGTCCCCCTCCCACCAGTGGTAGCGGTCGGTGTTGCGGGGCTCGAAACGAGGGTTGGAAGAGACGCGGAACAGCGCGCCCGCGAGGTCGGACGGTATCTCGCCGTCCACCTCAAGGTCGTACGCCTCGTTCTCCTCCGTCCAGGGTGCGAAGGGGCCGTTGAGGAACTTGTTGTCGGTGGGCCACACAGCTCCCGCGGGGGCGGAGGTGGCAGCGGAGGCATGTCCGGTTCGACGGGGCACGACGGTCATCGGGTTCGGGGGCATCGTTGCTCCTGGGTACGGGTGGGGGAAACGAGCTGGGTACGGGCGTCGGAAGAGCCCCGTCAGAAGGGGTGGTCGGGGATTTCGCCCCGTACGGTGACCCACTGCTGTTCGGTGAAGGCTTCGAGGTTGGCTGCGCTGCCGCCGTGGCGGGAGCCGGTGCCGGAGTCGCCGACCCCGCCGAACGGGACCAGCGGCTCGTCGTTGACCGTCTGGTCGTTGATGTGCACCAGGCCGCTGGGTACGCGCTCCGCCAGGGCGAGACCCTTCATGACGTCCCGGGTCAGGACACCGAGGGACAGCCCGTACTCGGTGCCCGCGGCGAGCCTGGCCGCCTCGTCCAGGTCCCGGAAGGGGACGACGGGTGCCACGGGCCCGAAGATCTCCTGCGCGTAGGCGGGCGCGGTCAGCGGTACGTCGGTGAGCACGGTCGGCCGGTAGAACAGGTCCTGGTAGGTGCCGCCCGCGGCCGGCCGGGCACCGGCCTCGACCGTCTCGGTGACGATGCGGTGGATGTTGTCGCGCTGACCGGCGTCGATGATCGGTCCCAGGGCGACGTTCTCACCGAGCGGGTCGCCGACCGGAAGGGCGTCGGCGTGCTGGGCGAGCAGCGCGGTGTACTCGTCGGCGACCGAGGCGTGGACGAGGTGGCGGCTGCTGGCCATGCAGATCTGCCCGGCGTGCACGAAGGATCCCCAGGCGCCCACCGAAGCAGCCTTGTCCAGATCGACGTCGTCCATCACGACGAGCGCGGAGTTCCCGCCCAACTCCAGATGGACCCGCTTGAGGTGCCGGGCCGCGGCCACGCCGATGGCGCGGCCTGCCCGGGTGGAGCCGGTGAACGCGATGACGGGGACCCGAGGATGCTCGACCAGGGCGGCACCGACGTCCGCGCTGCCGGGCAGGACGTGCAGCAGACCAGGAGGCAGACCCGCCTCCTCGAAGACGCGGGCGAAGACCACGCCGCCACTGATCGCGGTACGGGGATCCGGCTTGAGGACGACCGCGTTGCCGAGCGCGAGCGCCGGGGCGACCGCCCGCATGGCCAGAGTGATCGGCACGTTGAACGGGGCGATGACGCCGACCACTCCCACGGGCCTGCGGCGGGCGAACGACAGCCGTTCCTGTCCTGAACGCAGCAGCTCACCGTAGGGTGCCCCGGCAAGGGCGGCGGCCTCGTAGCACTCCTCCGCGCCACCGCTGCTGACCTGCAGGGCGGCGAACGGCCGGACCGCACCGGACTCCCGCATGAGACAGGTCTCGATCTCCTGTCGGTGCTCCTCGAACAGGCGCGCGGCGCGGCGCAGTACGGCGGCACGGTCGGAGTACGGCAGGGCGGCCCACTCGCGCTGGGCCCGCACAGCCTGATCCACCGCCTTGTCCACGTCGGCCGGTGTGCCGCAGCCGACGCGGCCCAGGGTCTTGCCGGTGGCGGGCTCGACGGCGTCGTACTCCCCACCGGAGCCGTTGACCCACCCACCGGAGAAGACGAGGCCTTCCCAGATACTGCTGTCCAAGAACGTCATTGGTGTCCCGATCCAGTTCTGCCGTGTTTGGCCTGGCGAAATCCCTGCCCGTGCCCGTGTCGCTGCCTAGTGACCTGCGGACGGGCTGCGGATGGTCAGTGGCTGGGCAGTGCTTTGACCTTCGGGGCTGGAGTGTCCGTGTCCTCGTGTGCCGCTGCGGTGTCGGCCGCTTCCTCGCTGTTCAGGCCGCCGGGTGCGCCCGAGGCGGCACTGTGCTTCAGGGCGAGCACTGCGATGAGCGCGGCCACCAGGCTGGCGCCGGCGCAGAGGTACAGGCCGAGGTCGAGGCTCGATTCGAGGGCTTGGCGGGCCAGTGGCACCAGGGTGCGCGACAGCTCGCCGAGATCGGCGTTGGCGACCGCGATCGCACCCCCGTCCGCGTTGACGGCACTGGCCGCGCCCATGGCCTCGGCGGGGAGCTTGGCATCGGCGAGCTTCGCGGCGAGAGCGCTGCTCGCCGTGCCGAGGGCGACCGCGCTGACGATCGCGGGGCCGAGGGCCTGCCCGGTCTCACGGACGAGGCTGGTTACGGCGCTGGCCATACCGGCGTGCCGGATGCCGACGGCGCCGACCGCGACGGCCGTCAGTGCGGAGAACATCGTGATGAAGCCGACCCCCAGCAGCAGGATCGATCCGGCCATCGACGCCAGATCCGTGGCGTCGCCCGGCAGCATCGCCATCCAGATCTCCCCTGCGGCGAGTGACAGCAGGCCGCCGACGAGCAGGGCGCGGGGGTGCACGCGCTGGAGCAACCTGGGCAGGACGGGTGTGAGGAGCAGCGGGACCGCCTGGATGAGTGCGAAGGGCAGAGCGGCCTGGAGCGGGGAGAGGTGGTAGACCGCCTCCAGCTTGATGCTCAGCGCGTAGGCGGTGCCGATGAAGCCGAACATGGCGAGCAGTCCGATGGCGGCGGCCGCGGCGAAGGAGGGGATCCGGAAGAGTTCCAGCCGCAGCATCGGCGTCCTCGACTTGCGCTCCGCGACGAGGAAGCCCACGAAGGCGGCGACGGCGATGGCGAAGGCGAGCACGATGTGGGTCGCGGTGTAGCCGTCGTTGGCACCCTCGATGACGGCGTAGAGCAGCGCCAGCAGGGACACGGCGACCGTGATCTGGCCCGGCCAGTCGAGCCCCCGCCCGGCCGGCTCCCGGGAGTCCACGATCCACCGGGCGCTGACGGCCGCAGTGACCAGGCCGAGCACCGCGAGGGGTACATAGGCCCAGTGCCAGTCGGTGTGTTCGGCGGTGAACCCGCTGATCAGCGGGGCGATCATGGCGCCGAACGCCAGGCTGACGGCCCAGTACGACAGGGCTCGCGCACGGGCGGCGGCCTCCGGGGTGGCGGCGACGATCACCGCCAGCGAGGAGGGGAAGACCGCTGCGGCACCGAGCCCTGCGACCGCCTGACCGGCGATGAGCTGGGTCAGCGAGCCCGAGGTCGCGACGACCAGGCAGCCGGCCGTGATCAGCAGGCCGCCGAGAACGAGTAGGCGCTTGCGTCCGAAGAGATCGCCGAGGACGCCGAAGTTCAGCTCCAGGATGGCCGTCGGCAGGATGAACGCCGCGGGAATCCAGGCGAGCGCGGCGGCCGATGCTCCGAAGTCCCGCTGGATCTCTCCGATGATCGGGGACGCGAGCGGGATGCCGACCTGGGCCACGCAGATGGCCATGCAGGCGGCGATCAGGGTGGCGCGGTCCAGCGACGGCGGGCCTTCGGTGGCGGCCTGGGCGGTGGTTCTCCCGGCATCGGAACGGGTCATGGGTTGCCTCCAGTAGCGGCGTGAGCGGTTCCCGGCAGGCTCACCAGAAGCTCAGACCAGCGTCCTGTTTGCTCGGACGTATGTTGCGTAGAACAGGACGCTGCACCTCAAATACTTGCGTAGTCAAGAGGCCGGGATCGTGCAATTTCCCCCGTTGACGTCGATGTGCCCTGCGATCTAGTGTCCTGTTAAGCGAAACAGGTATCCCGTTAAAGGAGACACTGGTCATGGCGATCACTGGACTCGGTCACACCGGCTTCTGGGTGGACGACCTGGAGACGATGCGCGACTTCTACTCCCGTGTTCTGGGGCTGACCGTCACGGACGAGGACGAGGAGCGGGGCATCGTGTTCTTCTCCTCGCGTCCCGAGGAGGAGCATCACGAGTTCGTCCTGCAGCGGGGCCGCACCGCGCCTCCCGGCGCCAAGCTCACCCACCAGGTGTCATGGCGCGTGGACTCCCTGGAGTCGATCATCGACTTCCATCACCGGTTCCGCGGCGAGGGCATCGAGGTCCAGCAGGAAGTCACCCACGGCAACGCGATCGGGATCTACTTCTTCGACCCCGAGGGCAATCGCAACGAGGTCTACCTCCGGCTGGAGCGTGACGTACGCCAGCCGTTCCGCAAGAGCATCGACCTCGACCAGGACCCGGCGGACGTGCTCGCCGAGGCCGAACGGCTGCTGACCGAGGGCGGCCCCGCCTACCAGCCGGTCCAGTGACCAGCGGTCCGAACGACAGAAGGCCCTTCATGACGCACCCACCGCCGGAAACAGGGCCCGACGTGCTCATCGTCGGCGCCGGCCCGACCGGGTTGACGGCCGCCCATCTGCTGGGCTCGCGGGGCGTACGGGTACTGCTGGTCGAGCGCAACACCACCACCAGCAACGACGCCAAGGCGATCAGCCTCGACGACGAGTCCCTGCGCACTCTCCAATCGGCCGACGGCCTCGACGAGGCGGTCTACCCGATCCTCGTGCCGGGCACAGGGACGAAGTACTTCGGCATCGGCGGACGGACGCTCGTCCACGCACGCGGCACCGGCGACCAGCGCTTCGGACATCCGTTCAAAAACCCCTTCGCCCAGCCAGACCTGGAGCGCGTGCTGTGCGAGCAGCTGCGCCACCTCCCCAGCGTCGATGTCCGTTTCGGTACCCGGCTGACAACTCTCACCCAGCACCCCGGCCGGGTGCGGGTGTCGCTGCGAACAGGTGCGGAGGACGGGCCTGTCGATGAGATGGACGTCTCGTACGTCCTGGGCTGCGACGGCGGTCGCAGTACCGTGCGCGACCTGCTGTCCATTCCCATGCACGGCCTCAGCTTCCCGGATGTGTGGCTGGTGGCCGACACCCTTGGGGACTCGCACGACCAGCGCTACGGCATGCACCACGGCGACCCCGACCGCCCCGTCGTCATCGTCCCGGGCCGGGACGGCCGTTGCCGCTACGAGTTCCGCCTGAAGCCGGGCGAGTGCGAGGCCGGCGCCTCTCCGCCGTTCGAATTGGTGCGCCAACTCCTTGAGCCCTACCGGCAGATCACACCCGGGCAGGTGGAGCGCGCGGTCGTCTACAGCTTCCACGCGCTGCTCGCCGACCGCCTGCGCGACGGCCGCTGCTTCCTGCTCGGCGATGCCGCGCACATGATGCCGCCGTTCGCCGGCCAGGGCCTCAACTCCGGTGTCCGGGACGCGGCCAACCTCTGCTGGAAGATCGCCGAGGCCCTGGCGGGACGAGCCGGAGACGCGCTGCTCGACACGTACGACACGGAGCGGCGCCCCCACGCCAGGGCGGTGATCGACCTGTCCGTACGACTCGGCCGGATCGTCATGACCACCAGCCGCCCTCGCGCCCTGCTGCGCGACCTGCTGGTGCGAACGGCCATGCATACCCCGCCGGGACGCCGCTATCTCACCGAGATGCGCTACCGCCCCGACACCCGGGTACGGGCCGGAGTCGTCGTCCGTACGGACGGCCCCGGCCGCGAACTCGTCGGCATGATGCTGCCCCAGCCGCGCGTTCTGCACGGGCCGCACCACCGCCTCACCCGACTCGACGATGTCCTCGGGCAGGGGTGGAGCCTGCTCGGGATCGACGTGACCGACGCGGACTGGGAGGCGGCCCTGCGGGCCGGCCTCCCGGACGCCACCGCGCTGGCGATCTTCCTGGACGACCGTTCACCTCGTGACCGGGCCGGCCGGACGGGGGTCGCCGATGCCGACGGCCGACTCGACGCCCTCTTCGCCGGGCTGACCGGACGCTTCGCGCTCGTACGCCCCGACCGTCTGGTGGCCGCCGCGTTCAGCCCGGACCGAGCCCAGCATGTCGGCGCGGAACTGCGCCGTCTCACCGCCACCCCGACACCCGCCACCGTTCCTTCCGATCCCACCCCCGATCCCGTGCCCCAGATCCGGCACGACCGCACAGGAGTACCCCGATGAAACTCAGCACCGTCCGTGTCGCCGACGACCGGAAGACCGCCGCTGCCCGGCAGGAAGGCGACGAACTGGTCCTGCTGCCCTACTCCGACATCGGCGCTCTGCTCGCCACCGGTGACGACTGGCAGGAACGGGCAGTCTCCACGGACGGTGAGCGCCTGCCGTCGGGGAAGGCGTCACTCGCCCCGCTCGTCCCCCACCCGAACAAGATCATCTGCCTGGGTCTCAACTACGCCACGCATATCAAGGAGATGGGCCGCCCGACCCCCGCGCATCCCACCCTGTTCGCCAAGTACGACGGCTCCCTGGTCGGCGCGCACGACGACATCCACATGCCGCCGGTCAGCGACGACCTCGACTGGGAGGCCGAGTTGGGGATCGTCGTCGGACGCCCCGGCCGCCATGTGCCGCACGAGAAGGCACTGGAGCACGTCGCCGGCTACACGGTCGCCAACGACGTCACCGTCCGGGACTGGCAGCACCGCACCCGAGAGTTCCTCTCCGGCAAGACCTTCGAGGCCACCACCCCGGTCGGACCCGCGCTCGTCACCCCCGACGAACTCCCGCCCGGCGCCTCGGGCCTGACCATCTCCTGCAGTGTCGACGGCCACACCATGCAGAAGTCCAACACCGCCGACCTGCTCTTCGACGTTGCCGACACCATCGCCTACATCAGCACCATCATCACGCTGTTGCCCGGCGACCTGATTCTCACCGGAACCCCGGGAGGAGTCGGCGCCGGCCGCGACCCGAAGGTGTTCCTGCGGCCCGGGCAGGAACTTGTCACGACCGTGGAGGGCGTGGGAGAACTGCGCAACACCGTGGTCAAGGACCGGCTGTAGAGCCGACAGGCGGGCGACCGGGCGCGGCCCCCACCGGTCCGCGCCCACCCGCTACAGTGTCTCGCATGTCAGGAAACGAGTCCCCCAGCTATCGCGACCGCAACTCCACGGCCGACCGGGCACTCGACATCCTGACCATGTTCGACGACATCCAGCTCGTCGTCTCGGGAACCGACGTGGCCGAGAGGCTCGGCGTGGCGCGCTCCACCGCCTACCGCTACCTGCAGAGCCTCGTGGCCGGGCGCTTCCTCGAAGAAGCCCCTGGTGGCGGCTTCCGGCTCGGCCTGCGCGTTCTGGAGATCGCCCGGTTGGCCCGCCGCAGCTATGGGCTCTCCGAGGTCGCGCTGCCCTTGATGGAGTCGCTCGCCGAGGACGTGCACGAGACCGTGCTGCTGACCCGGCGCACCGGGGACCTGGTGGTGTGCGTGGACCGCGCGGAGAGCGCTCGCGCGGTACGCATCTCCTACGAGCGCGGCAGCGCCCTGCCCATCAACGCCGGCGCCTCCGCCCTCGTCCTGCTGGCCTGGAGCCCGGACGACGAGGCTCGCCGACTGCTGGAGAACGCCGAGCTTCTCCGCTTCACCTCGGCCACCCTCACCGACGTCGACGCCCTGATGGAACGCCTCGGCCGGATCCGCCGTATCGGCTACTCCGTCACCCGCGGCGAACTGGACCCCGACGTGGTGGGCATTGCCGCGCCGATCCGGAACGAGAACAACCAAGTGGTCGCGGCAGTGAGTGTGGCCGCTCTCGCCTCCCGGGTCTATCCGGAGGCGGAGACGGAGATCGCCCAGAAGGTTCTGGCCACCGCACAGGGGATCAGCGACCGGATGGCCGTCGTCGCGGGATGACCTCGCCGCCTGCCAAACGGGAGCGCTGAGTCGGGCCGTTCGCAGGAACGTGGCGACCGGGCCCAAGTCGCGGTGCGCCGGGCGGCAGCGGGTCCGGAGGCCGAGTGGCAATGAGCCCCGGCTGGACGGGGGAGACCAGCCGGGGCGGTAGGTGGTGGCGTGCGGAGGGCGGTCGCCTCGCGGCGAAGGGCTCCATGGGGCTTCAGCCGAACGATCTTCCCCATGGGCTATGGGTGAGGCCCGGGGACACTGTCCCCTCCGCAGCCACATACAGATGAACGGTCAACTGCCCCTGGATGTTCCGCCGTTGACACCACGTGGGGTGTGAGCTGGGGCACCCTGAGGTGCCTCGGAAGCGGTAGGCGTGCTTGAGCTCGTTGCGGGCCGGTGAACTCATGTGGTGGACGTCTGTCGGCAGGGCGCTGAACTCGGCGATGGCGGCACGGTCTTCGGGCATCGGGGGATACCGGCGAGGTGAGTGCCGCGTTGACTGTGCCCCCCGTGGAGCCAGCCCGCCCCGCCCAGGTTTCAGTCCGTGCGTCTGCCCGAAAGAGTGAAGGTCCCGGTGGAACGGCGTGTCGCGGACGGCGGGACCGGCACGCTTCGATCTCCGGAGGCGGTGCGGAGATCAGGGGGAGACGTGGAACGGCGACAGGAACGAACTCCGTTGCACCACCGGACGCGTTACCTGTTCGACAGGACACTGGCCCGCAGCACCGGAGCACTGCTCGGCTGGCTCGCCCTGTGCTGCCTGGCGATCGTCGTACCCGTCAGCGCCCTGCTGGTGTGGACGGACCCCGACGCCCCGCATTCCCTGTCCGGCCGGCTCACCCAGGTGTGGCGCACCAGCGCGGAAACCCTGCGCCTCGGCGCAGCGACCGGTGCGCCCGTACGCATGGTGCTGTCCGTCCTGCTCGGTCTGATCGCTCTGCTGTGCGTTTCGACAGTCGTCGGAGTCGTCACCACCAGCCTGGGGGACCGGCTCACGGAACTGAGACGGGGCCGCTCCCGGATCCTGGAACAGGACCACACCGTGGTGCTCGGCTGGTCCGATCAGATCTTCCCCCTGGTCGGTGAGCTGATCGCCGCACGCCCCGCCGGCGTTCGACATGTGATCAGCATCCTCGCGGACCGGGACCCGGCCACCATGGAATCAGCCCTCACCGCCGCCCTGGGAGTCACCGAGGGCGTCCGCCTGGAATGCCGCACCGGATCACCGACCGACCCCGACGCCCTGGCCCTGGTCACGCCGGGCACGGCCCGGACGGTGACGGTACTGCCCGCCGAGGACACCGACGGCGACCTGACGGTCGTACGGACCCTGCTGGCACTGCGCACCCTGCTCCACGCCGAGAACGGCCCGCGCGTGGTGGCCGCCGTACGCGACGGACGCTACGTGCCGGCCGCGCGGCTCGCGGCCGGACCGCACGGCACCGTCCTGGAGACCGACCGGACCACCGCACGGCTGCTTCTCCAGTCCGCCGCGCACTCGGGGATGTCGTCGGTACTGCGCGACCTCCTGGACTTCTCCGGAGCGGAGTTCCATGTGAGCGACATCCCGGAGGCAGTGGGACTGACCTTCGAGGAGGTGGCGTTGCGCCTTGAGACGTCCTGCGTTGTGGGAATCCTGCGGGCGGACAACTCTCCGCTGCTCACTCCGGCGCCGCGGACCGTGCTGGAACCGGGGGACCGGCTGGTGACCGTCGCCTACGACGACCGCCCCGTCCCGCTCACCGACTCCCGCGCACAGGTCGACACCACTGCCATGGCACCACCCCGCCCACGGCCCGAATCTCCCTCACGGCTGCTTCTCCTGGGATGGAACCGCCGCGCCCCGTTGATCGTGGACATGCTGCGCCGGACCGCCCTGCCGGGCGCCGTCCTCGACGTGGTCGCCGCCACGGACACCGGCTCCCCACAGAACGGGACCCCGGGCCGTGAAGACCCCTCGCCGCTGCGCGTCGTGCACCGAACCGGTGACCCGGCCGATCCCGAGACCCTCAGCGGGCTCGACCTCAGCGTCTACGACAGCGTCATCGCCCTCGGAGCGGACCAGGAGACATGTCCCGAGCGGTCCGACGACCGGACGCTGCTGAGCATGCTGACCCTGCGCTCGTGGGAGGAGACAACACACCGGGTACTGCCCGTGGTGGCCGAGATGAGCGACCACCGCAGCCGGAGGATCGCCCCGGTCGGCCGCGCGTCCGACATCGTCCTTCGGGGAGAGCTCACCGCCCTGCTGATGGCGCAGATCGTGCACAACCCCGACCTGGCCGCCGTGTTCGAGGAAATCTTCGCCGTGCGCGGTGGCGCACTCGCTCTGCGCACAGCCGACCACTACGTACTGGCCGGCCGGGAAACCTCTTTCGCCACCGTGGTCGCGGCGGCATGGGAACGCGACGAGTGCGCGATCGGCTACCGCCCCCACGACCCGCACGCGTACCGCCCCCACGACACCGTGCGGCTGTGCCCCGACAAGTCCCAACAGCGCGTCTGGAGCGCCGAGGACGAGATCCTGGTGCTGACAGCGGGGCGGGGCAAGCCCGACACCCCCGACCTCAGCCGGTATGCCCTACCAGGCATGCGACCGGAACGCGGGGGAGGGGACTCACTGTCGAGCACGCCTGAGTCCTCCGCTGCGCACTCGCCACCGACCTAGGTCGTTTCTGATGGCTCTTGGACGGTGTCGCGGAGCCAGATGACGATCGCGGTGACGGTGAGGGTGCCGTTGAAGATGTAGTCGCGTTTGTCGTACCGGGTAGCCACCGCGCGGAACTGCTTCCACTTGTTGATGCACCGTTCGACCGCGTTGCGGCGGCGGTACTGGGTCTTGTCGAAGGCCGGGGGCCGGCCGCCGGAGCGTCCGCGGTTCCTGCGGTGGGCCCGCTGGTCGTCGGGCTGCGCGATGGTGGCTTTGATGCCGCGCCGTCGCAGGTAGGCGCGGTTGTCGCGGCTGGAGTACGCCTTGTCACCGCGCACCCGGTCCGGCCGGCTGCGCGGGCGGCCCGGTCCACGGCGCCGGATGCGTAAGCCGTCCAGGACCGGGGCGAACATCGGGCTGTCACCGCGCTGCCCGGGCGAGGTCAGCCAGTGCAGGGGGCGGGCCCGGTCGTCGGAGAGCAGATGGACTTTGCTGGTCAGCCCGCCCCGCGAGCGCCCCAACGCCTCACGCCCATCGGCCTCCTCACGCGTCCCGCCCCCTTTTGCGGGTGGTCGGCCGGGAGCTTGCGGGGCGCTCCGGCCGCGTGCTGATGCGCCCGGCAGGAGGTCGAGTCGATGTTCACCGCCCACTCCTGCCGGGACTCCTCGCGGGCGAGCGCCGCGTCCGGGTCACCGGCATCCGCCTCGATCTGCAGCTCCTGGAGGATGGCCCGCCAGGTGCCGTCGGCCGACCAGCGGCGATGCCGTTCATAGACGGTCTGCCAGGGACCGTACCGTTCCGGCAGGTCCGGCCAGGGCACCCCGGTCCGGGCCCGGAACAGCACCCCGTTGATCACCCTGCGGTGATCCGCCCACTGCCCGCCCGGTCTGCCGTTGTCGGGCAGAAGAGGCTCGATCCGCTGCCACTGCACGTCCGTGAGCTCATGTCGCCGCACCATACGAACGTCCTGCCCGGTCGACCCCGAGATCCACCCAGCCCACCAAGAGCCATCAGAAACGGCCTAGTCGCGGCGCGTACTTCCTTCGATGGGCAAGAGAACCTCACCGGCCTTCGGATGGGCGGTACGTGGAGATGTTCGAACGCGGAGTCGCTTGTGGCAGTCGGTGCCGGCGACTCCGGGAGCCGCGCCGCCGGAACCGACCCCGGTCAAGGCATGTGCAAGTGCCGTGTTCCGTCGCCCGGTTCGGGGCGATGCACCCCACGTGGCCGATACCCGAGGCTGTCCGACCGCCCCACCAGATCTGCCAGCAGCCAGACGATGGCCAGCCACATCTCCGTTCCCTGCAGGCCGGGTTCCGGGCCCGGACCCGCCGTACCCGGTCCGAATCCGAAGCCTTTGCCGTCCTGCCAGGTCGCAAGGGCGGCGGCGAGTCGGCGTTCGGCCCAGGCTCGGATCTCGGCGGCCCGGTAGGTGTCGTCGCCTCCGCCCGCGCCGCCCAACTGCCTTGTGCACAGCCACAACGGGTGCGCGACGTCAAGTACGTTGCAGGCGTTCTCGCGGCCGGCTCCGAAGTAGCGGGCGTCCCGGCTGTGGTCCAGTACCGCGTCCACGACCCGCTCCGGACGCGGGACGGGTATCCCGAACTGCGCGAAGGAACCCCGTGTGAGCCGGTAGTAGCCGTTCACCACCTGGAGGCGTCCGGCGGTGGTCGAGGGGCTGCCCCACATGCCGGTCCAGGGGTCGGCCCGGGTGAGGAGCCACCCGAAGAGGGCTTCGAGCGTGGCCGGAGTGAGGTGGGCGGTGGCGGGGTGCCGTAGGTTCCAATGGGCGGCTGTGGCCCAGGAGTCGATCCAGGCGCCCGCGCCCCATGCGTTGTCCCGCCAGGGCAACCCCTGTAGACGTGACACGAGTTGACTGGCCGTCATGTTGCTTACTCCGCGCACCGGTTGGGGGAGCGGGGTGCCAAGGAGGTCCAGCGCGTAGCCCACCGAGAGGACGTGGTAGAGGGCCGGGCCCTCGCCTATGAAGCCGTCGGCGTCCAGGGGCGGCGGCTGTTCGCCCAGTTCGGGTATGAGACCGGTCGTCCGGTCCTGGAGGGACACCAGGCGCTCGATGTGTTCCGTCCTGTCCAGTTGCTCGGGCGCGGACGACAGCAGCAGGTCGGCGATCTCCACGGCGTCGCAGTGTGCCCGCACACTGGGCGCGGCGCCCGGGCGGTCGGTGTAGTGGTCCCCGTTCCAGCAGCGGGCCAGGATGCCGGCGGCCTGGGCGCGGGCTGTGTCGGCGAACCGGGCCAGGGCATCGCCGGCACCGTCATCGCCGCTGGGGGTGCTTGGCCGTCGATGTCCCCCCGGCTCGCGCCGGTCCCGAATCCGCCGCGCCGGATTCCCCGCTGCCACCGTCCATGCCGGTAGGTCCTTCGTGACCACCGCCCCGGCGCCGATCACGCAGTGGTCGCCGATCGTGACACCGTCGACGACGACCACATGGGAGCCGATCCAGACGTCGTCGCCGACGGTGATGCCCCGACTGGTCTGGGGCTGCCGGAAGACCGGCTGGTCGGGGGCTGTCGAGTGGTTGAAGCCCAGGAGCGACGTGTGGGCGCCGATGCGTACGCCGGTGCCAAGAGCGACTGTGCCGCGGGCCACGGTGAACGGGTTCAGCGTGCAGTCCGTGCCCGTGGTCAGGGTGCCGGTGACGTAGGCGTGGGCGGCGATGTACGAGTCGTCGCCCAGTCGCAGGACGTCGGGGAAGACCGCCGCAGACTCGGCCACATAGCAACGCTCGCCCACCTCGCTGTCCCCGCCGAGGGATCGTTGCCGCTCCCCCTGCGCGGCTCGCCGCTCCTCCGTGGCCTCCTTCTCGAACAGCCATGGACAGTGGTCGAAGCGGTCGGACGAGCGTACGGACGGCTGCTGTCGGTGATCCATGACAGCACGCTAGACAGACGGGTGGCGCGCGAGGAAGAGGGCCTGCTTGCTGAAGATGATGTCGCCCGCGGGTGGTGAGTGACCGCAGCGTCCGCCCATGGGCTGGAGCGCTTGGCACGACGACGGCCGTCGTCTCTTCCACTGACCGGCAACCGTCCGTGACCGCACCGGACGGCCAACGGCTCTTGACGAACCCGCAGACCGGATCAGCAGTTCAGGCGCGGCGGACCCGCCAGAGCCAGGCCGCCGTGCCGGCCATCAGGGCGAGCATCGCCAGGTTGGCCAGGAGGGCCGGGGTGCCGGCCTCCGGGCCGCCGGTGGACAGGTTCCAGGTACCGATGATGACGCTCGGCAGGACGGCGGCAAGCAGCACACCGGTGGTTTTCTGGACGGCGGTCCAGTGCAGTGAGGTGCAGAGAAGTACCGCGCCGGTGATGCGGAACAGGACGCCGAACAACTGCCCGGGGTTGTCGGGGAAAACCATCATGAAGGGCATGGAGAGAGTGAGCATCAGGAGTGGGACCAGGGGGTGCACCTTGCCACGCCGGGTGGGAGCACCGACGCTGCTCCGGGCCGGGGCCCCGTCGACCCCCTTGCCTGCCTCGGCCAGCGCCGTCGCCGCGATCGCGCGGGGGTCGCCCAGCTCCGCCAGGACCACGCCGATCGCGGCGTCGGGGCGTTCGGCCCGCGTCACCTCGATGTGTTCGGCGAGGTCGGCGAGGAGTTCCTGGCGTCGGTCTGCGGGGAGTGCGGACGCCTCGCGCTCGACGGCGGAGAGGTAGTCGCGTGCGAGATCGGCAGAGGTCTTCATTCGAGGTCTCCGGTGGAGGGATGCGGGGCGGTCAGGAAGGCGTCGACGGCGTTGCGGAAGTCGGGCCAGACCCGGGTGAACTCGTCGAGTGCGGCCCGGCCGCTGTCGGTCAGTGCGTAGTAGCGACGGGGTGGGCCGGAGACGGACTCCTGCCAGGTGGTGGTGACCAGATCGTCGCGGCGAAGCCTGGAGAGCAGCGGATACACCGTGCCCTGGCTGGTGGCCAGCGCGCCGGAGGCCTCCAGGGCCTGGAGGAGTTCCACGCCGTAGCGGGGGCGGTCCCGCATCAGGGCGAGTACGCAGTACTCCAGGACGCCCTTGCGCAGTTGGGCGGCTGCCCGGGCCTGCTTGGTCGAATCACCTGGTTCCATGCGATGCAAGATACCTGGTGGGGCAAGCAGACGGATACAGGGGGGAGTGGGTATCCGTAACCCGCCAGCCCGCCAGCCCGCCAGCCCGCCAGCCCGCCAGCCCGCCAGCCCGCCAGCCCGCCAGCCCGCCAGCCCGCCAGCCCGGCGGTCCGGCGAGCCGGTAGGTCACCGTGATCGGCGGCCCCTCCGGCATCTCGCGCCCAAGCAGTGTCAGTGGCCAGTTGTGTGGTTCCCCGCTGGCGGCCACTTGACGGGGAGTCATCTGGCCGCCAACGGTTACACTGCGTTGATGTTCCGGGGTGCCGGCTCGACGGTCGCCTCGGCCTGCCGGGGCTACGGACGGAGCACGATCTTGCCGTGGGTGTGCCCCCGTTCCAGCTCGCGGAACGCGTCTCGCACTTGCTCCAGCGGGTAGGTGCGGGCGATCGGCACCTCCAGCTCCCCGCGCGTGGCAAGCCGGGCCAGTTCGCCGAGCACGACCGCGCACGCCGCCGCACCTTCTCCGTAGGTTTGCGCCCCGACCCTGGCCGCGGCCTGCCAATCGCGGATCGTGTTGATCCGCTCGGGCCGCACACCCAGCTCCACCGCCAGGTCCACGTAGCCGTCGCCGAACGTGTCGATGAATGCGTCGACGTTCCCGCCGGAAGCCTCCCGGATCCGTTCAGCCACGCCCTCCCCGTATGCGACCGGGACGACACCGCGCTCCTTCAACCAGGCATGGTTGCCCTCGCTCGCCAGCCCGATCACCGTGGCGCCGCGCCGCCGCGCGAGCTGCACGACAAGAGACCCGACGCCGCCCGCCGCACCGGACACCACGACCGTGTCCGTCGGCCCGGGATCCGCCGCGAACACGCAGGCGTACGCGGTCGTGCCGGCCACGTACAACGACCCGGCCACGTCCCAGGACAGCCCCTGTGGACGCGAGACCACGTCCACGTCGTCGACCACGACGAACTCCGCATGGCTCGCCCTGTCATGGGTGAAGCCCAAGACCTCATCGCCCACCGCGAAGCCGCGCACCTGGGGGCCGACCTCCACCACGACACCGGCCAGATCGCTGCCCTGCCCGGAGGGGAACGTGGCAGGCCAGCGTCCGTGACGCGCGCCCTTGCGGATCATCACCTCGCCGGGCTGGATCCCGGCCGCGCGGACCTCGACCAGCACCTGTCCGGGGCCGGGCGTCGGCTGCTCCACCTCCTCCACCCGCAGCACATCGATCCCGCCGTACTCGTGGAACCGCACCGCCTTCATCGCGTGATCACCCTTTTCCCTCGCTCGGACAAGCCTTGGACGGCCACGCGCCGGATGCCAGGCGTCGACCGTGCCATCGCATTCAACGGCTCAGGGACGGGGTTGTCTTCCCAGGACTGCCGCCGACAGCGATGACGTCCGCGTCGACAGTGGCCCCGCCGGGAAGGCACCCCTGTCCTGATCCACACCGTGCAGCCCGAGCACGCGGGACGTCGACGGAGAGTGACGGCACAAGTGGCCGTACGTGGGGGACTTCTCCATGGCCGCCGACAAAGCAGGCCCATGTCCTGCGGCTACGACAGGCGGTCACTCGGCACCCGTTCGGCAGAGCGGGCTCAGCGGCGTGCGGTTGCCCGAAGCGGGCGGGTCGCTGCGGCAGCAGACCGATCAGCAAGCCCGTCCAGCGCTTGCCCGGCAGACGAGAGGCGTCCTCGGCGTAGGAGCAGGTGTGCAGCAGCAGGCGGGTGGCGGCTGTCTGCCCGGTGCTTTCGACGACCCGGCAGTGTCCTCGCATCACGGCGGGGTTGGCGTACCGCAGATCCGAGCCGTGAGAACCCAGGCGCCCGGCGAGCCGGTCGAGCCCGGCCGCGCGAGACGGCGTGTCGTCCCCCGTGACCTACCCCTCGGTCTGGCTGTCGGCCAGGGGCCTCGGTGCCGGGCTCGGCCCCGTTCATGCGAGCAGGACGTCCTCTCCCACCGTTACGGGGACGACCTGTTTGGCCGGCGGCGCCTCGGCCTTCACCGGCGTACCGAAGTCCGACAGTGTCATCGTCGCCATGGCCTTCATGCCGCCGAAGTAGGACAACCGGGCTTGGACGGCACGTCCTTTCCCGTCGACCCACACGTCTGCGTAGACGGGCATGTCCTCGCCCAGCTTCTCGCGCAGGTTGTTCAACCCCTGTTTCGTCTCTGCCGTCATCCCCAGTGTCGCGGTGGTGTGGTCGATCGTGCCCCGGTAGTGCACCGCAGGGGCGTTGTTCACCCGCTCCTCGCCCTCGTTCGACACCTGCCGCATCGCCTTCACCTGACGGAGCAGGTGCTCGGGGTCGTTCAGCGGCGCCCGCAGGAAAAAGCGGGTCAAGGCCTCGCTCCGGACGGCAGAGGCCCACTTGCCCTCGTCCACCGCCCGTGAGCCATGCACGTAGACGGTGTCGCCGACGAAGACCTCCTCGACGGGGTCCATGCCGCTGTCCTCGAGCTCCACCGTGAGCCGTCCCCTGTCACCAGCCAGGTCGAAGGCGCCGGCGATCGCGAACACGTATGTCGTGGGGCTGTCGACGGACCGCAGCTCGATCTTCTCGTTCACGCGGGCGCTGTCCGCGCTCGTCCTCTCGATCGCGGCGCGCACGGCCGCCCCGTGCTCCACGGCCTTCTTCGCACTCTCTCCGGAGCCATTGTCCGAACCGCTGGAACAGGCGGTGCAGAACAGGAGGACAGCAGCAGAGAAGAGGTGGGTGCGGCGCATGGCTCTCCGAGGAATCGTTACTTCGGCAGGGTGGAGCCCGAAAGGGCCTGTAGATCTTCGCATGAAAACAATGGCGGGGCCCGGGGGTTTCGGCTCTGCCGCCTGGTCTCTCTTGTGGCTTGTCCGGTCGGTCGGCCTGTGCGGAGGGCGGCTCGGTCGGCAAGACCCTGGTCGATCAGGGCCTCAAGGACCAGGTCGTCACGCACGGGGCCGCCTCCGGCGTCGACGTCGAGATCGGCCGGCGCATGGCGCGATCCGCAGGTGGCCGGCGCGTGAACCTCGACTCCCTCCTCCAGGCACTCGGCTTTTGGGAGGACGCCGTACGGGCCCTGGCCGACGGTCGCCGGGCGGCGGTGGAACGACGGCATGCTCCCCCAGTACGGTGACGGTCGCGGTGCTTGCCCGGGCAGGCGTCGACTACGGTCGCCGGGCCGCTGGGATGAAGGGGGCGATGGATGCGGGTCGACCAACTGTGGCGATATCCGGTGAAGTCGGTGGGTGGTGAGCGACTGACCGCCGCCACGGTCGGGGTGCTCGGAATCGAGGGTGACCGGAGCATCGCCGTCCACGACGAGCGGGAAGAGGTCACCTGGGCCGGTGCTGTTCCGGCGCTCATGCGATTGCGGGCGGTCACCCTCGGGCCGGGCGTGGCCGAGTTGGTCCTGCCGGACGGCCGGCGGTTCCGCTCCGATGCGCCTGACGCCGGCAGTCGGCTCAGCGCGGCTGTACAGGCCAGGGTCACACTGGTCGAGCACCAGCCGCACCGGCCCGACACCGCGCTCCATGTACTGACGACGACGGCGCTGCGCAGCCTCGGCTCGTCGCTGCCGGACAGTGCGACAGACGCCAGCCGGTTCCGGCCCAACCTGGTGCTCGACGACGTGCCCGGCGACCACGCGACCGGGTACCCCGAGCACGACTGGACCGGCCGCCGGATGGGCATCGGCACACTGCGGTTGCGCTTCACCCAGAGGTGCGACCGCTGCGTGATGATCACCAAGGAGACTCCGACTGTCCCGCATGACCGCGCCGTGCTGCGCTGGGTCGCCCGCGAGCTCGGCAACGCCTTCGGAATGTACGCGGCGGTCGAGAAGCCCGGCCATGTCGGTATCGGGGACAAGGCCCGCTGGCTCGACTGAATGTCATCACTGTGGCTCAGCACTCCAGTGCCGTCCGGCACCTGGCGTGCTCGGTAGGCAGATCGTCGACTGTGATCGTCTATCGGCGGCCTCATCGTGGCGGCATGCGGCGGTGCCACCTGGTCCGAGGAAGGCCGCCCGGGACGCCGATCGCGCTCGGGTGGACGAATAGGCAACAGTGGCGCCGCGCTCCCACAGGTCATCAGGCACAAGATCGGCGCGCGCCCAACAGCTCGTCCCGATCTGACTGACACTCAACTGCCAAGCCCAATCCTGAAATTGATTGTGATCCGATCGGTGGAGCAAAGCAGCTTCCCGAGCTCACGGTGCGCCCTCAACGGGCTGCTTGTCGCGGCACCTACGGAAGTCACTCCGCTCCGGGTGGAAAGCCATAGATGCCATCGCCCGGCGGTGGCGCTTCCGGGATGTCGAGAGGACAGATTCCCCAGTGCCTTGCGATCGCCATGACGTGCCTTTCGGACGGCATGGCGGCATACCAGTCGTCCCAGTCGGATTCGTCCCAGGACGCCATCCCCTCTTCCGCCCCCCTGATTCCGACACCGAGTTGGCGCTCGATCTCGGTTGGTTCGCCGACTCGCAGGGGCCCGTCACCGGCTGAGCTGTCATAGCAGTAGGCCCGGACGACTTGGCCGGCCTCCACTCTTGCCCAGGCGTGGAATTCGCCGATGCGATCGGTGCGGAAGTACTGAAGGTCACCCAGCCGCAGGCCGAGTGTCCGAAGCCAGGACAGCAAGGACGGACCGCTGTCCTCAAGTCCGACTGGGAGGTGGATCCGGCTGTGAGCCAGCGTCCAGCCGTCCACGGGAGAGGCTACGAAGACGCCTCGTCGGTATGCCGCTTGTGTCCCCGCCTCCCAGTCCATTGCCACTCGCGTGAGCAACCCGAGCGCGTCGGCGACCTGTCTGTTGTCACTGCCGGGCACGGCCAGCCAGGACGTCTTGTAGCCGATTCCCATGGCAATCCCCTCCCACATGCGTATGCGTATCCTGCTGCACGGCTCTGACATGTGCCTTCTTGCCGGCCTGATGAAGCCGATCCGTCCCGTTGCCCGTGGGAGTAACTGTCAAGTCCTGTGGACCATCGCGGAGAACCTCAAGCCAGTTGGAGCCATTGATTGAGGCCTGCGAAGTCCCGGTCGTGAGGCCGCGGGACGACGCGACGCCATGGAGGATCCCCTGGGCCGGGTGGTGGGTGGATACCCAGTCTCGGCGGCGTCAGTGATCTCGTCGTCGACCCAGGCGAACGGGCGTCCGTCCGCCCAAGGCCCGGCTCGTCTGGCCGATCGCCGGACTCACCCGGCGGCCGGGCACGGTGCATTGCCGGCTGGCGGTGCCGGACGGCCCGTACGAGGCGCTCGTTGCCCGCCTGTACGACGGCCGGGGCATCGTTCGTCACCCGTAGCGCTCTCCCGGGTGGCGCCTGTGCCGGAGCTCTTCGGGGGGCGGCAAGGAGGGCCGTTGTCAGAGGCGATTGGCAAGATTGCGGTCATGAATGTCACTCCTGTCACTCCGCCACGGCCGATCGACGTTGCCGCGGTCTTTCCCCAAATGGCTCCGCTGGCCCGCACGGCGACCCGTCTGCACCCCCGCCCCGGGGCGCCGACGTGGCACGACAGCTCGATCGGCGGGCCGCTGCTGTGGCCCGCTGAGGAGCGCTGGCCGCACTGTGAGGAACCGCATGTGGTGGATGGCATCAACCCAGCCAAGTCCCCGACGAATCTGCGGCTGGAACGAAGGATCTTCGCCGCCTCGCACGGCCGGGACCTGACTCCGGAGGAACGGGAGACTCTCGAGCGGATCCGGCCCCCTCGGACGTATCCGGTGAGGCGGGTGGTCCAGGCGTACGACGGTCCCATAGCGATGCTGCCCGTCGCGCAGCTGTACGTACGGGATGTGCCCGATCTGAGCCCGCCGGAGGGCAAGGACCTGCTGCAGGTTCTGTGGTGTCCTTTCGATCATCCGATCATGCCCAGGACCCTGCTCTTCTGGCGTTCGGCAGCCGCCGTCACCGACATCCTCGACACGCCCCCCGAGCCGCCCGCAGTGCAGTTCGACGGCTATCTGCCGGAACAGTGCGTGCTCGAACCGGAGCAGATCACCGAGTACCCAGACCGTCTGGAGCTGAACGAAGAACTGCGGGAGCAGATCGAGCAATGGAGTGTGCCGCAGGCAGAAGAGGAAGACATGGACCCGGTCACGTACTACGACTGTGTGCTGTCCAACGCACCCGGCTGGAAGGTCGGCGGCTGGCCCGCTTGGAACTCCACCGACCCCAGCTCGCAGTCCTGCTCCGAGTGCGGCACCGGCATGGAGGTCCTGATGACCGTCGCCACGTTCGAGGAAGGGGACGACGCCGGTAACAGCTGGTCTCCTCACCCCCACCCAGGTGCTGGACCGTACCCCGGCCACCGCGGCTACAACGCCACCGGCGTCCAGATAGGCAGCGGCTACCGGAAGCACCTGTTCGTCTGCCCGGTAGAGCCCGAGCATCCGCACATCGCGTTGATGACGTAGCCCGTCCGCAGTGTGCAGCCGGGGCGTCATGGTGCGGGAATGGCCGTGACGCCGGGTGGCCGGGAGGCCCCGGATGCCCACCTGCGTCTCGACATCCGAGAAGGAAGCAGGCCATTCCTGACGCGACCGCGACGCATCGCCCCAGGTTGAGCGCGTCCCGGTGAGCTCGTCGGTCGGGAAGGCCGCGCACGCGACGAGGGTTCGGGTCTTCCACGGAGCGCGCACCACTGGTCTTCGCGTTCGTGGGCGGTTGAGGGTTCTGGCCAGTTCACGACCGGCAACTGTGGCAGGCCGTAGTCGCGGTGCCAGCTCGATATTGGCCTCTTCCTCCCAAGCGGTGGCCCAGACCAGGTCGCACGGCAGCGCGAGTCGTTGCGGACGAGGGCGAGAAGGTGGGGTGCGGTGATCGCGCGCCGGCGGGTCTGGGCGCACTCCGTGAGCTTGAACACCATGGCCAGGGCCGCTGCGGGGCTGCCAGCTCCGCGAGTGACCCGGGGCCTCAACTTGACGGTGCTGATGGTGGATTCGATCGGGTTCGTTGTTCTGAGGTGGATCCAGTGTTCGGCGGGGAAATCGTAGAACGCCAGGAGTTCACCGGTCTCGTCGGTGACCTTCTTCACCGCCTTTGGCTACTTCGCGCGGTGGGTGCGATCGAAGTCCTTGACGGCCTTCTCTGCGTGGTCGCGGTCTTCGGCGTTGTAGATCTCCTGCAATGCTTTCTCCGCTCCGGGCCGGGACGACTTCGGCAGGGCATTGACCACGTCGCGGGGTTATGTGAACCCAGCACCTTTGGTGCCTGGCCTGCGGAAAACCTCCGTGCGAGCCCGCCACAGGCTCATCGCGCCGTCACCGACCACGAGCCCGGGGCCGCAGTCCGCGCCGCCGGCAGTCACGTAGCAGGTCGGCCCAGGACTCGGTGGACTCGCGCAGTCCTTCGGCGAGTGCGATGAGTTCCGCGCGGCCGTCGGTGCGCACACGCATGAGAACCAGGACGCAGGAACGGCCCTGGCCGAGGCGGATCTTGGGGTGGACGCCGTCGGCCCACACGTAGACGTAGTCGGATTCCGACAGGTCGTGGGCTTGGAAGACGGCGTGGTCATCGCTCCATTGCTGGTCAGCCGGGTCACGGTGGCCGTCGAGAGCCCGGCCGAGCTGCCGAGGAACTGCTCCATGGCGGGCACGAAGTCGCCGGAGGACAGTCCGTGCAGGAAGAGCAGGGGAAGTGGCGCCCTTGGGGAGTCGTTCGCGTTGTCGAGACGGGTCGGCCCTCGTCGTCGCCGAGCGGCTGTCTTGCCCCTGGACGAGAGAATATAAATCCGTCTAGATTATTTGTCTAGAGATAGACTATAAGTTGATGTCGCTGGGATTCGCCCAGGCATTCACGGACATGCCGATGCGTGTTCCGTACGGCGCCGACCGCTCCTGCTCGTTCTGCAGCACGGTGTGGTCCGATCAGAGGGATGAGGGACGAGGGAACTGTGAACGACGTGCCGGGCCGTCGGCCCGATCCGGTGCCTGCCGCTTCCGCAGGCGCTGTGGACGCGGACGAGCACCTCATTCGCGAGGTGGAGAAGATCGCAACGGCCGTGGGCAGGACGTTGCCGGGCCTGTGCGAGGTCGTCCTCCACGACCTGCGGAATCCGGACCACGCCATTCGGGCCATCGAGAACAACCTGTCGGGACGTCAGGTGGGCGACTCGGCCACCGAGCTGGGCCTGGCAAGGATCAGCGACCCCGAGTACCCCAGCGTCATCCAGAACTACGCCAATCGCTTTCCGGACGGCCGACCGGTCAAGAGCACCTCGATCGGCATCAAGAACGCTTCCGGCGACTACATCGCAGCCCTGTGCCTCAACCTCGATGTGTCCGTGCTCTCACCGCTGGCCCTGACCCTGGCGAACCTGGTCGCCACCGAGACCGAGCATCGCGGGGAGCCCCTGGAGGCGCTGCGCAACCGCAACTCCCGGGAGCTGCGCCAGATCGTGGAAAGCCGCGCGGCCGAGCGGGCGGTCAGCCCCCGCGCGCTTCCCCGGGAGGCCAAGCGAGAACTGGTCAGGCAGCTGCGCGAGGACGGCTTCTTCGACTCCCGCGACGCGGCGCAGGTGATCGCAGACCTCCTCGGCATCTCCCGCGCCACTGTCTACAACTACGCGAAGTGAGGAACCGTGACCAGCACGCCGCAGTCAACGCCCCCGGCAAGCGGGAAGTGTTCCCCCGCCGCTGCTCGCACGGGGCCGCGTTGTCCTGCGACCTTCCTCAGCAGTCCCGCCGACTGGGCGAGTTGCAGCACGCTCCCGCCGACGCGCCAGTGACCCCACTCGGCGACGTGCTGACCGGCCACGCACCAGGCCGGACGAGCCATCACGACATCACCGTATTCGACAGCTCACGCATCGGTCCTCAGGGCCTTCACCTGGATCTTGCCGTGCTGGAACCACTGGGAGTCTCGCTGTGACCGCTTCCGCCCCGCACACCACGCTGGCCGACCCGGACACGCCGTTCGCCGTACTGGACGTGTCCCGCTCACAGCGCAACGCTCAGCGTCTCGCCGGCCGACTGCAGGAACTGGGGGTGGCTCTGCGGCCGCATGTGAAGACGGCGAAGAGTCTGCGGGTTGCCGCGCTCATGCACGGCGGTCGGCCGGGACCGATCACGGTCTCGACCCTGGCCGAAGCTGAGGCCTTCGCCGACGGCGGATACACGGACATCACCTACGCGGTCGGAATCGCTCCGCACAAACTGCCCCGTGTCGTGGCGCTGCTGCGGCGCGGGATCACGCTGCAGGTCCTCCTCGACAGCCTTGAGCAGGCGCGCGCCGTGACCGCCGCAGCCCGTGAGGCGGCAGTGAGCATCCCGGCGCTGATCGAGGTCGATTGCGACGGCCACCGGGGCGGTGTTCTGGTCGACGACGACGCACTCCTCGCCATCGGACACGAGCTCCACAAGGCCGGCTGTCTGGACGGGATTCTCGTACACGCCGGTGAGTCCTACTTCGCCCCGACCGCGGAAGGGCAGCGCAAGGCGGCCGCCCACGAGCGTGACGTCGCTGTCGCGGCCGCCCAACGGCTGCGCCAGAAGGGGATGGAGGTCGCAACCGTCAGCGTCGGCTCCACCCCGACCGCGCATGCTGCCACCGACCTCACCGGAGTGACCGAGGTCCGCGCCGGGAACTACGTCTTCTTCGACCTGGTGATGGCCGGCCTGGGCGTGTGCGGCATCGAGGATCTCGCACTGTCCGTGGCCGTCACCGTGATCGGGCACCGGCCCGGACGCGGATGGATCCTCACCGACGGTGGCTGGATGGCGATGTCCCGAGACCGCGGCACCGCGAACCAGGCCGTCGACCAGGGATACGGCCTGGTCACCGATCTCACCGGCAACCTGATCCCTGGCCTGGTCATGACCGGGGCGAGCCAGGAACACGGAATCCTCACCGCCCGCGACGGTCATCCGTTGCCCGATCTGCCCGTCGGCGCCCGCCTGCGTATCCTGCCCAACCACGCGTGCGCCACCGCCGCCCAGCACCACGGCTACCAGGTCATCGACAGCGCCGAACCGCCCACCCCCGGCGCCGTCCCCCGCATCACCGACCTCTGGCAACGGATCACGGGCTGGTGACCGACCTTTCCCTCCGGCGCGCCCCCACCCCTGACCACGTAGTGGAGGAACGATGAACACCGCCGGCCCCGTCACACTGGACAAGCCGACCGCATGGCCTGCGCTCGTGGACCGAGCGGGCCGCCGGTACCCCGGCGATCGGCCGCGGTGGTGCGGTGACGACGGCTCACCGCTGACCGTCGCGAAGCGCCCCGGCATCACCCGAGCCGACATCGACCCCGGCATACCGTCGCAGTGGCGCTACGCAGCCGCTCTGGGCATGCCGGGCCTCGCCCCCGTCACCCTTGGCGAAGGCCGCACACCGCTGCTGCCCCGCCGTCTGGCCGGGCTCGACGTCGCCGTCAAGATGGAGGCCCAGAACCCCACCAGCAGCTTCAAGGACCGGGGCAGCTCGGTCATGCTCAGCGTGCTCCGCGCCCAGGGCGTGACCTCGCTCCTGGAGGACTCCAGCGGCAACGGCGGCTCGTCCGTGGCGGCGTACTGCGCCGCTGCGGGCATCCACGCGCAGATCCTCGCACCCGCCACCACCTCACCGGCGAAACTCCTGCAGAGCCGGTTCCACGGCGCCGAGGTCGAACTGTGGTCCGGCACCCGACAGGACACCGCCGACGAAGCGCTGCGGCGCGCCGGTGAACGCTTCTACGCCAGCCACAACTGGCAGCCCCACTTCCTGGAAGGCATCAAACTGATCGCCTACGAGATCTGGGAGGACCTCGGCTTCACCGCCCCCACCGCAGTTGTGATGCCCGCAGGCGCCGGAAGCCTGGTCCTCGGCTGCGCACAAGGCTTCGACGAGCTGTACCGGGCCGGCGAGATCGCCAGCCCGCCTCGGCTCCTGGTCAGTCAACCCGCCCGCTGCAGCCCCCTGGTGCGAGCGTTCGCGGCAGGCCACGACCACGTCGAACCGACCCAGTGGCACTCCACACTCGCTGAGGGCACCGCCATCACCCGACCAGTCCGCGATCAAGAAGTGCTCGCCGCCGTCCGCTCCGGCGGCGGCGCGATGACCGCGGTGGACGAGGCAGACCTGGGTCCGGCCGTCCTGGCACTGGCCCGGACCGGCCTGTACACCGAACCCACCAGCGCTCAAGTCGTCCCGGCACTGGCTCAGTTCCTTGCTGCAGGACACCTTCGTCCGGACGATGACGTGGTGGTGATCCTCACCGGATCGGGACACAAAGCCGCCGCGACAATGGCCGGGCTGCTCGACTCCAACTCGCGGTGAGAGGGCGTTGCCACCACTTAAGGCGTGCTTCGGACCTGTAATGATCTTCGGCTTCGATGATGCTGGGGTACTGAAGGGGTCTGCGGTCACGTAGGTGCGACGGCGGGCGACGACCCACGCATCGTGTTCCTGAACGGGTGCCGGTTCAGCCCGGTCCGCAGCGATCGAGTGCCGCACGAACCTGGTTGAGGCCCTCCACTCTCCAGTGGCCCCGGTCGGGCATTTGGTCGTTCCGGCGCCAGCGCCAGGCCGAGAACATTGCCCAGTTCAGGGCGCGGCACCGGTGAATCAGACCGGGGTCAGCCCCCGCATAGTGCTCTCCCACTTCTTCGGGCGCATGGGCGAGGTCGAACTCGACCGGCCCACGGCAGCACGTGGCGAGGTCTACGAAAAGTGGCCCTCGCCGCGTGTTGAGGAGGTTGCCCGGATGAGGCTCGCCGTGCAACAGCTGGTCGCCGTCCTTGTCGATTCCGATCGCGGCGTTCAGTCGCCCGAGTGTGTCGCTGAGGAACTCGCGGTCAGGATCGGACAGTTCAGGGGAGTGCTCCCCGTCGTTCACCACGCTCAGCGCCACGGCGACCCGATCGGTGAAGTGCGGAGCAGTCAGATCGATCTGACGCAGAGCGGCATGGTGGCGCAGGAACACGTGTGCGTAGTCGGTGGGCGCGATCTCTGATTCCACCGGTTCGTAGTAGGTCCAGAGCGAGACGGCGAAGGAGTCGCGCAAATGGACTCGGGGCTCGACCCTCGGGTCGAGTTCAGCCACCGGAGCGCCGACGTCGGCGAGACGGCGGGCAACCTCGACCTCGACCTCGAACTCGGAATCCGCCAGATGCCCCGAGGGCGCGACCCGAGCCAGAACATCACAAGGGACCAGGCGCAGCGCGACGCGGTCCGAGTTGTGGATGACGATCACATCGTCGACCTGAAGGCCCAGCTCCGAAGCGGTCGCCCGGCCTGCCTCAACGGCTCGGCGGAGTTCCATTGGCTCCATCCCGTTCTCCCTCCAAACGCGGACCCGGCGACAAGGATCGCAAAAGGAGACCTGCACACCTGCGACCAGCATCGCTGCCACACCGCACTCGACCGGCAGGCACCGATCGGCTGCGTGAACGATGCGGAAGGCCAGTACTCCTTGTCCGTGCCGATACCTGTCTCCCGGACGGCGGTGCGGAAGCGGGCGGCTGGGGCGAAGCAGCCGGGCTTGGGGGTGGGCGGGGTGAAGGCGTGGAGGTGGGGGAGGAGGGAGTGGCGGCGGCGATGTTCGGAGAGGGAGCGAAGGCCGGTTTCGAGGCGGGGGGACCAGTAGGTGTGGGGGAGTGTCGGAGGTGGTGCCCCGCTTCTTGCAGCCATGTCACGAACGTGTCCAGGGAGATGTCGTCGTCATAGGGGTCGACCGCGTTGAAGGTGCGGTGGGTCGGGGTGGGTCGTGAGCCGAGGGTGTTGACCGCCTCGGCGGTGAAGTCGACGCGGAGGCCGTCGAAGTGGGCGCGGTCCTCGTTGGTGCAGAAGGAGGTCGGGGCGAGTCCTGTGGCAAGGATGCTGAAGAGGAGGCGGGTGAGGACGTCGACCGGGTGGGCCGGCGCCACCGTCGCACCTGTCGGCGCCCAGGCCTCGGGGCCGGCGGCCTCTGGATCCGACGGCAGGCGACACGCGTAGCACCTCCCACACCTACGGCGGTCGGCTGAATCGCGTAGGTCCAGCTCAGATACGGGATCAAGACTCGTCGCGAGGGGTGCACGTCGTCACCACCCAGCCGAGTAGAACCGTCGACGTCTTCCGCGCGGGGAACCTATTCGATCAGGTGGATCGAAGAGAGTCGGCGCAGGTGGGGGAAACCCACGCGTCCCACGCACGATCGCGCGCACCGTCAGGTGACCGGGCTGACGTGCCCCCGTACATGCGGCTGAACCGGTTGGCGGATCGCCGCGCCTGACAGCGCGAAATCAGTGGCCCGACTCTCTGGAGATTCCGTAGCGTGTCAGTCGTGCCGATTCCTGTCCTGTACTGCCGTGATCCGTTGAATCCACGACGCGTGGACGAGCATTTCGCGCAGGAAGCACAGGAGGTGCGCGCCTGTGGCGGGGTGGTCGGGTTGGTCGACCACGATGCGCTGTTGCAGGGTGACGCAGAACAAGCTGTTGCCCAGGTACCGGCTGGGCTGGGGAGCGCCTGGTACCGGGGCTGGATGATTCCGGGCGATCGATACCCCGCGTTGGCTGAGGCGCTGAGCCGACGCGGCACCCCGCTGCTCGTTGCTCCCGAGCAATACCGGGCCGCTCACGAACTGCCGGGCTGGTATCCGAAGTTCGTCGACATCACGCCCGCGAGCGTGTGGCGTCCCACCGAGCCGGGTGAGGTTCTGGCCGCAGAAGACCTTGCTGTTCTCGCCGAACCGTTGGCGCCGGGCCCGGGAATCGTGAAGGACTACGTCAAATCCCGCAAGCACGAGTGGGAGCAGGCGTGCTTCGTTCCCGAGCTCGCCGACGCCGCGGGGCTGGCACGGATCGTGCGGCGCTTCGTGGAACTGCAGGAGGAGTTCCTTGCTGGTGGGATCGTTCTGCGCAGCTTCGAGGAGTTTTCGAAGCCGGAGTCCGTTGCGACTGAAGCGCGCGTGTGGTGGCTGGACGGCGAACCCAGACTGGTCACACCCCACCCGGACGACCCGTTCGAGCGCGGGCCGGTACCTGACCTCGGCCAAATCGTGTCTGCGGTGCGGAGCCTGGGATGCCGGTTCGTGACAACCGACGTGGCCCTTCGCTCGGACGGGATGTGGCGAGTCGTCGAAGTCGGTGACGGCCAGGTCAGTGACCTCCCCCCGAGCAGTCGAGGCGAGTTGGCCGCGCTGCTGGTGGGTCCGTAGCACTTGGAAATGCCTTCACCCCGGCCTTCGTCACACCAGAGTGATCCGCGGCGCGGACACCATCAGGGCGGTCCGGTGCAGGACCTGACCGGTCAGGTCCATGCCGTTCATCCCGGCGGTCCTTGGCTCCGACAAGTCCGGCGCAGATCCCGGATCTCAGGGAGTCGCTGGAAACCGGCTGCCTCGTAGGTGGTGACGGCGGCGACGTTGGCGCTCGGGGTGTAGACGATCGCGCTCGACGAGCCAAGCTCCTGGAGTGCGGCCGCCGCGGCGACGGTGATCGCCTTGCCGTAGCCATGACGGCGATGTTCCCGGTGCACGCCCATTGGTTCCAGCAGCCCGGGCTTCCCCGGACCGGCCGACCACACCGTTACAGCCGCCACCGCGTTGCCCTGGTCGTCGTACGCGACCAGACACCGGGCGTCGGCGTACGGCAATCCGGCTGCCATCGCGTGCCAGTGATCGTCTGTGAACGTCGACCTGTCGAACGATGCCCGCTGTACGGCGGTCCGCATGTCCACCTGCTCCGGACCGATCACCTTGATCCGCACGCCTGGGTCCTTCACCGGCTCCGCCAGGTCGCGACGCAGCGGCGTCCACGGCTCGTCGGTGATCCAGCCGTTCTCGAACAAGAGATCTTGGACCAGTGCGCCCGTCGGCGCCTCGACGGACACCTCTCCCTCCACCAGGACACCGCGCTCAGGCCCGGTCACGTCCTCGATCAGCTGCTGCGCCAGCTCCTCGTCCCGCACGGCGTCCGGCGCGATCGTCAGCCGCAACAGCGTGGCACCGTCCAGCAGCCCGACGGCGAGAATCCGTCCGTTCCGGCTCCAGGTGCGGACCGCCGCGGCGGTCGCCTCTGCACCGAACCGCCAGAACCAGCCCAGGTCCCCCGGGTGCAGTTGCATCGGCGCCCCGTCGTACTGCCATTCCCGCAGCACGTCCACAATCCTGCTCAGCCCGTCGGCTCCCGGCTTGCCCAACACAATCGTCATACCGATGGCTACTTCCTGCTGATCGAGCCGGTGGTACGGCTCCCAGAGAGCGCCCGACTCCAGCGGGCACCGTGGATCGGGCTGGGCCATGCGCCATGCCCACCAAGTCCCGCTCTGAAGCGTGGAGTTGCCCCATGAACGGAAGCTAGCAGAAGGTGTCTCTGTGCGGGACGAGCGGTTCGCTGGAGCCCGTCCGGAGAGTGAGCCGTACCGCGGGGACGGCGATCAGGCACAGCGTGAGCGGGGGAGCGGACAGCCGCCCACAAGCAGTGTGAGCGCCCCGAGTTCTGGTCACACCGGCTCTCTGACCTGCGACTCAAAGTTGGCGGAGACTCAAGGTGAGCCATACCGCGAGCGCCGCCGCCCCCAGCGCGAGTGCCAGCCCGCGTGCCAACTTCGGCGCCTTCGCAGTGAGTTCCAGCAACTGGTAGATCAGGGTCGGGACGAGCAGAGCGACCGTGACGGGCAGCAGCACCGCGAGGCTCACCCCCACAACCGCGCCGGCGATCCGGAAACGTCCCCAGAACAGCGCCAGCACGAGCGGGATCACCACCGCGCCCGACAACCCTCCGACGACTTCGACGAACCACGGACGGTCTCCCATCCAGGGCAGCTTCGGGATGTGCGCGTCGAACAGGTCGAAGAACGCGTAGATGCCGAGCGCGAAGACCAGCAGGAGTGTCACGCCCGCAGTCAGGCGGTAATACCACTTGCGCCCTTTCGACCAGCCCGTTCCACTGCCGTCGAGCATGGTCGCCATCGCCACGGCCGACCAGATCAGCCACCGCCGGATCAGCGCGGTGCCCGCGTCCGCCATTGCGTCGCGCAAAACGCGGTCGGCCTCCACACGGTGTACGACATGGCCGTTGGTCGAGGTGTACGTCGGGTCCCCCGATGGGTGGATCAGCCCGTCGTGCAGCAGCGTCGCCGGAAGGTGCTCCCCGGTCTTCGGCACGAGCCAGGTGAAGAGCGTGGGCACCGAAGTCAGATCGCTGCAGAAAGTGCGGGTCCTCCGGGGCACCAGGAGCTCGCCGAGGTGCCGGTCGTTGTAGGCGATGCGGCGCTGCATCTTGAATTCTTCGCAGCCGTTCTCGGTGGTCCGAACCAGCTCGATCCGCGCACGACTGGCAGGATCGGGCAGAACCTCCGGTTGTCCCTTGTCGGCGTCGACGCCACCGTCGTAGAACCGAGCGGTCTCCGGGGCAATGGGCTGCTCGGCGTTCTGGGTCATCGCGTGGCCTCGTCGGTCCGGGTCGTCCTGTTGTACCGGTTGGTCCTCGGCAGGGGGTCGATCACAAAGAAGCCGTCGGACACTGACATGGGTACCTCCCTCTCGACCACGGGTTCACACCCGTCTTCTCTTCCGGCGATCGGCGCCGCCGTCCGGCCTGTCGGCGAGCGGCCCAGTGCGACTGATGTTGCTGCTCGGAGATCAGAACCTTCGTACGGCGATTGCACGGCCCGGCTGTGTGCGAGCGCTCCTCGGCAGCGGTGTCGGTGTCGGTGTCGTTTCTCTGCTCTGGTGCAACGAACAGTTGCCCCTGGTGTGCCGCCGACGGCTGCCCGCCGCACGACCGATCGGTCACGCGCTCGCGGTGGCCACAACCGGCGCGGCAACGGGCCGGCCACCCATCGCGAGTGAGGTGGAAGCCGAAGCTGGACACGGTCCACTGTTACCGCGTCGCAACGGCGGTTGGCGGACGGCACGCGGCACCGGCGCCTGGCATCGCCCATACGTACCTTCCCGCCCGCACGGTTCGCCGGCAAGGGAAACAGCTCGGCCCGCAGGGCGAAGCCACAGCCGCGCACGAAGCCGATGGTCCGGCGCGACCGGCGCCAGTCGATGGACCCGGGCGGCGCACGACACGCTGCTGACCGAGCGGGCCCGGGACGCGAGCTCCCGGCCGCCGATACCGCGCTGCGTCAGCGGTGGGAGGCCAGCGTCACCGATGTCGCCGAACGATTCGTTCGAGGCGAGCGCCACAGAATGCAACTACGCGGTCTGCGGGCCGTGCTGCACCTGCCTACCGCTTCCTGCGCGGTCGGTAGTTGGCGTTGGGGATGACCACACCGGTGAGCAGACGGTCAGGGCCGACCTGCCAGGCCCGGATGATGGCCTCCGGGGGTGCGTGGTCTCCTTGGACCCGGCTGCTGTCGATCTCGTAGACCCAGTCCTCGCCGGGCTCGCCGTGCAGGGCCGCCTTGACCAGCTCGTCAGGCACGTCGATGCCCGCCCGGTCGGCCGCCTCCATCGCGGCGATCCGCCACTGGAGAGTGTCCCGTATCTTCTCCCAGCCCAGATCTGTCGCTATGAGGAGTGATCGGCGGCAGCAGTCCGCAGCCTCGGCGAACCGGTCCTGGGCGCGCAGGACGAAAGTCATGCCGGACAGGGTGCGCATCTCGCCGGGCAGGTCATCGAGCCGCCGGTAGGCGTCAAGGGCCTCGGTCAGGCAGGCGGCCGCGTCCTGCAGCCGGTCCGCCGACCGATAGACGTCCCCGGCACGCACCAGGACCGCGGCATGGTCGGCCAGCTGCGCCGGACTCGGCGCGGCGTTTCGCCCGCTGTCCGCGATAAGCTTTTCGATCTCTCTGACTTCCTTGCGCAGCTTCCGGTGCATTCGTCATCCCTGTCGGTCTCTGGCTCTCACGGTCCTCTGTGCACATACGCCGCCCAGTCCACCGGGTGGGCCCGCTCCCGCAGTTCGTCGAGCGCGTCGTGCAGTGCGCGCGCCGCGCTGTCGGCGTCCAGATCGCCGCTGCGGGACAGCCGGGAATAGACCGCCTCGGCTATCCGTGCGGCGTGCTGATCCTCGATGTGCCACTGGGTCGCGACCACGTGCCGGTAGCCGACGAGTTGCAGGACCGCCGACAGGTGCAGTGCCTCATCGACGAGCCGGCCGCTGCCCAACGTCGTCATGCAGGCGGACAGATACGCCAACTGCGCCCCCTCCAGGTGCTGTTCGGCGAGGTCGAGGACGGTCAGCGGCCCGTCAGACAGCACGATCCCGGTGTGCAGGGGCCGGTCGGGATCAGGCTGCGTGTGCCCGGCCAGGTGCAGCCACGAGTGCTCGGTCAGCGCCCGCATCACCGCGGCGCGAGTGGCCTGTGGCCCGGTCCGGATGGTGAGCCGCTCGGGCGGGACGACGGCGGTGAGCCCGGCGATCTCCTGGCGCACCTCGGGCAGGGTGGGCTGCTGGCCGTCTCCCTCGGCCACTCCGACGGCCAGCACGCGGGCGGGGGTTCTGTCGCGGTCGCGGCGGGCCCGCAGCAGCGAGCCGAGACCGGAGGCATAGGAGGGTACGGCCCGTCCGGGCACCGTCCGGGTTCGATCCGCGCCGGAGCCGTAGTGTCCGGCCGCGTGCAACGGCAGGAACGTCAGCGATCCCGTCGGGCACCACCACAGGCGTGGCAGTGGTTCCCCCGGCGTGCCGGTGAACCCGAGGGCATCGAGCACGGGCTCGGTGACCGTGTCCCACAGCCAGGCCAGCATGTCCACCAGTTCCTCGCGGAAGCGCTCGCGCACGAGGAAATCCTCAGGGCCTCTGAACTGAGCGGCGTAGGACAGGGACTCCAGATAGGTGTTGCACCTCTCCAGCGCGGACTCCTCGCTCAGCCCGGGCAGGGGCACCACGGTCACCCGTCCGTCCCTCACCACCAGCGCGTCGCAGCGGTCCGCGGAGATGTTGAGCCATACGACAGGTCCCTCGTCCGCGGCGTGGCGCAGGCGGTCGAAGGGAACGGGGGCCAGGAAGTCCGTCCATCCCGGGAGGCCGCGCACCTCCTCCAGCGTCGCGTCCCAGAGCCTGCTCAGCCGCACCCGCTGCACGTCGTCCGCAGTACGGCCGTCCAGTCCCTGGCGTGCCGTGTGCAGTCGGTCCACCAACTCCGGCTCGGTCACGGCCAGCTCCGACAGATCGGACCGCAGACGCAGGCTCTGTCCCCAGAGCACCGAGGTGCCCTGTTCGAGCATTTCGACCGCGTGTTCAGGCCTGCCCAGGCGTACTGCGACGGCGGCCGCATCGCGTGCCAGGCCGCGCACGTCGTCCAGCGCCGACTCGCGGCTGACCCGGTCCAGGCCGTGCCAGGCGACGACCTGGAGCAGGTCCACCGCGCTGTGCAACGCGAGCAGGGCCGCCTCGGCATCGCCCCGGCGTTCGGCTGTCCCCGCCCAGACGAGCGCCGTCGTCACCCTGAGCTTCGGCGTCGCTGTCGGCGAGAAGACGACGGCGCGGAGCACTTCGAGTGCCTCGTCCAGGTCGGCTTCGGTGCCGTCCCGGTCGTGCCTGCACAGCAGGACGTTGCTGAGGTTGGCCAGATGGCGTCCTTTCGCCGGATCGTGAGGCGGGGTGAGGTCGATCGCACTGCGCACCAGGGGGATCGCTTCGTCCAGATCGGCGTCGTTCCCGGCGTGCGTGAACCGGTCGTGCAGGGAGGACGCGAGGTTGGACAGCAGGACCGACCGGGTCAGCGGATCAGCGGAACTGTGCTCGACGGCCTGCCGGTAGAGGCCGATGGCTCTGTCGAGGTCGTCCCGGTCACCGGATCGTTCGAAGCGTGAGCGCAGGAGAATGCCGAGGTTCGACCGGACGGTCGCGTATCCGGAGCGGCCAGGATCCATGTACTCGACGGACACTTCGGCGGTGTGGACCGCCAGGTCGAGGTCGGCTTCCGCGCCGGTCCGGAGGAAGCGCAGGCGCAGCGCCATGGCGAGGTTCCCCATCCGGCCCGCCCAGGCCGGATCATGGGTGGCGGTCTTGTTGACCGCCTGGCTGCTCGCCTTCAGTACGTCCTCCAGGTCGGTGATCGATCCTGTCCGGTCGTACCGTGTGGTCAGTAGCCCACCCAACTCGTCGATCAGGTCCGCCGGTTCCGTGCCGGCCGGACGTGCGGTGATCAGCACGCGGGTGAGTGCGATCGTCTCGTCCAGGTCCTCGGGGTCGGCGCGCAGCCGGTGGCGTTCCGACAACCACTGCCGCAGCCTGCCGGTTGCTTCGGCCCAGTGCGGGTGGTCGGCCGGGAAACCCTGCTGGGCCCGTCGGCCGGCGGCTATGGCGTCGTCCAGGTCCACGGGCCGCCCCGCGAGTTCGAACCGTGTGACCAGAGCCTCGGCGAGGCGCATCACGTCGGTGGGCTTGGCGGCCGGGCCCGCGCCCAGTGCTCGCTGCCGCTCCACGAACTCGTCGAGTCCGGCCGCATCCATGACCGGACGCGATGACGGAGACGACCGGCGCGCCTCAACTCCCGCGCGCGGCCGTCCAGTCAGTCGTGCCACCCAGTCGCGCACACAGACCATATTGCCATCACCGGTTACTACACTGGTGAAGTTCCACGCAAGCGGGGGAGGATGAGGTTGATACCGAGCGAGCCGACCGCTGTCGAGGGGGCCGATGTGGCCTACCAGGCAACCACGGCCTTCCGATGGACCGAACGTGCCTTCCACCTGATCCAGTCAGGAGGGATGCAGGCAGACATGGTCGTCGGCGAGGGAGTGGTGACGGCGACCGTCGGCGGCCCGTGCCCTCGCTGTGGTCACCAGTTCGTCGACCGGCAGGTCGGTCAGGCGGTCACCGCGGTGAGGGGCGGACACCGCGGGGAGCCCCTGCCGCGGACCGTGGTCATCGATGTCAGCTGTGGCTGCGGCGAACCCCACACGGGTGCCCCCGAGCAGGTCACCGGCTGCGGCGTGGCCTTCCGGGTCCAGCTGGTGCTCGACTCGGGCAGCCCGGACGAGGCGACCCCATGAGCGTGCCGCCGCACTACCGGGCCCAGCTGCCCGACCGACCGCCCACGCCCTTCGATCTGGCCGAACGGGCCGAGTTCGAGCGGCTCATCGACGACTCGCTGCCTCGTGTACAGGACAGCGCCGAGAAGTGGCGCAACGGCCTCGCCGCGTTCATCACTCTGGTCACCACCGGTTTCGTGATCAAGGGGCGGGACGTGGTCGGCGACATGCCCGTCGGCTGGCGGATCGCCGTCACGACGCTGGTCGCGCTTGGCCTCGCCTCCAGCGTGATCGGATTGTGGCAGGCGCTCGCCGCCCAGGCCGGCGGTCGCTCCCTGACACTGACCCTGGCCGATGTCCACGAACGGTACGGATCGGTCCGGGCTCTCCGGGTCGCTGCCGCCCGACATGCCGGGGCCAGGCTCGACATCGCCCGCGCCGCCGTGGCCGCGGGCCTGCTGTGCCTGTTGGCCGGCGTCGGCCTGACCTGGTGGGCCCCCGCCCCCACAACCGCCGGTTCCCCGCCCGCCTACCTGAAGGTCGAACACGACTCGACAGCGACCTGCGGCATCCTGCGATCGGCGGACGGCGGGATGCTGCGGCTGACCGTGGCGGGAGCGCACAGCGCCGCCGTCATCCCGATGGCGCGGGTGAGCAACCTGTCCGTGGTGGCTGCCTGCGGCTGAGAGCGCAATCCGTCTTGGCCGGACGCCCTCCCAGCACGCCTCCTGCCCGTACGAAGACACCGACCGTCCGCTTGCGACAAGCCCATGGTCTCCCTCGCAGCCCTGGGGGAGTCCAACGGTCCGAAAGGCGATCCGGCAGCGGCAATTGAGGGATGATCACCAGCCGAAGGTGACAAGGGCCAACCGGATCCCGCCCTGGCGCCCATGGCGCCGACAGTCGACGCGCGACGAAGAACAACTCCAGGGTGACCCCGCGCCGCGCCGACACGGTCAGGAGTCCGTGTCCGTCCCGGACAGTGTGAGCACATCGAACGCGACGAAGTGGCCCACCATTCCTCTGCCGCAGGGCCGCCCGAGCACCGTGCCGGGCAAGCCGGTTCCGATTCCGCAACCGCTCGAACGCGCGGCGGCCCGCGATGTTCGGTACGACCGGCTCGCCGTCCAGAGCGGTCGTGTCCGGCAGCCGCGCGGCCTCGCCGGCAACCTCCGGGAACGACAACCCCATTCGGTGCCGCGCCTCGAGTGCGACACGACCCGGCCGGCGTCGACGGAGACCAACGCCCTGAAAGCGGCCGGCACGGGCGGCTCCACCCGCCAAGGGGTGACCCGGCAGCGTGAATTGATTGTGGTGGCGCGATGAGCAGGTGCGAACGCTGTGAATCGTCGAGGAAGCATGGAAGGACGAGGACGGCACGCTGCGGCTGATCGTCCTCACGGGAGCGGCTACCTGCGCCGCGCTCCCCGTCGGCGGTAGCGCACGGCTCGCGGGTCTGCTGCAGCGGTGCTGAGGTGTGATCCAGATTTGTTTCGGAGTTCGGTGGTGAGGATGTCGAGAACGTGCCACCGGCTCCGTCCCAGGGGCATCAGCGGCCACCACCGGTCGCACGAGGAAGAAGGAGAATCCAGCATGGCGATTCAGCGGATGGACAACGTCGGCATCGTCGTCGAGGACTTGGACGCCGCCATCGCGTTCTTCGTGGAACTAGGTATGGAGCTGGAGGGCAGGGCCGAGGTCGAGGGCCTCGTCGCCGATCAGTGCACCGGACTCGACGGCGTCCGCTGTGACATCGCGATGGTCCGGACCCCGGACGGTCACAGTCGGCTCGAACTGGCGAAGTACCGCAGCCCCGCGGTGATCAGCGCCGGGCCGCGCAACCGGCCGCACAACATTCTGGGCACGCACCGCGTCATGTTCGCCGTCGACGACATCGAAGACACCGTTGCCCGCCTGCGCCCTCACGGCGCCGAACTCGTCGGCGAGATCGCCCGGTTCGAGGACAGCTATCTGCTCTGCTACCTCCGCGGCCCGGAGGGCATCATCGTGGGACTGGCCGAGCAACTGCGCTGAAGGGGAGGAACCGAACCATGCGTCCGAACGAGCTCATCGAGGTTCTGAACCGCTGGTCAGCCAGGAGTTGCCGGCCCGTGACATGACCTGTCCGGCCTGCGTCGCCAAGGACGGAAACCCCGCGCAACGTACCGATCGCCCGCACTTGGAACGGGTCGTACACCGGCATGCGTACGACGAAGAACGCGCCCGAACTCCTGTGGCCACCCTCGCGTACAGGCTCCTGAAACGACGGAACCAGCGGGGGCCGTGCCGACGCGGCACGGCCCCTCGCACGGTCCGACACGGCCACCCGGCCGCCGCCCATTTGAGTCCGAGGGCGGTGCGGGCGGTGCGCTTGTCGGCGGTGAGCTTCTCGCTCCTGCTCTCGCTGTTGCTCAGGAACACACCCACGCCGATCTTCGCCTCGGTCCCATCAGGTGAAACCTCGATGAGGGAGCCGCTGACAGACCTGGTTCAGCTTTCTTGTGCCGCTGTGTGTGGTGTCCAGACGGTGGCGTGGAAGGGCCCGTTGGCGGTGGACGGGTCAGTGGGCGGGAGGGCTGCGCTGCCCGCGACGACGCCGTGGCGGTTGACCTGTGTCGCGGACGAGTTGGTGCCGCCGAGGGAGGGCAGGTAGGTGAAGTCGCCGTTGTCGGCGTGGGCGACGAAGGCGAAGGAGTTGGGGGCGAAGTTGTCGCCGACCATGGTGTTCCCACTGATCTGCTTGACCTCGGTGACACCTCGTCCGGGGCCGATGGTGGCACTGGTGTGCGTCTTCAGGTCGAACGAGCTGGAGAGCAGGCTGTCACCGCCGATCACGGTGTTCCCGCTGATCAGCTGGGCGGTGAGGAAGCGGGGGCCGAGGTCTGTGCGGATGCCGGTGCGGAGGTTGTAGGCGTACCCGGAGTACCCGTTGCCGATGGTTCGGGACTGACCGACCACGGTGGAATGGCTGATGTCGTTGGCTGTGCTGGAGGTTCCGCCGAGGGTGCCGAGATCGGTCATCGTGCGGGTGCGCAGGTTGTACGCGAAGGCGTGTTTTGTGCTGGCAGGCGCGTCCGGCAGGGAGGAGCTGCCCACGACGATCGCTCCGCTGACGGCCGCCGCGGTGCTGTGGCCCGACGGGCCGGCGAGGCTACCGAGATCGGTCATGGTCCGGGCACGCAGGCTGTACGCGAAGGCGTGGGTGACGGTGTCGCCAGGCAGCGACGACGTGCCCACCACGGTGTCACCGTTGAGGCCGGTGATGTTGGTACGGCTGCCGCCCAGAGTGCCGATGTCAACGAGACTACGGGTGCGGATGTTGTAGGCGAATCCATGAGTGGGGCCGTTGGCGGAGAGGTCCGACTCCCCGACGACGTAGTTCCCCTCCACGTCGGTTGCCTGGCTGGATTCCCCCAGGCTGCCGAGATCGGTCATGGTGTGCTTTCGCAGGTCGTATGCGAAGGCATGCTCGGCGGCGTTGCCGCTCGTCAGTGAGCTCCCGACAACCGTGTTGTGGTCGATGGCGGTCGCCTTGCTGCGAGTACCGCCCAGGGTGCCGAGATCCTGCACGCTGTACTGCACGGACCCCGCCGCCGGCTCGGCCGGCGACGTGCCGGCCCCGTACGCCGGACCGCCGCTCACGGTGAGCAGGCCCGCGCCCGCCAGCATCCAGGCGCGTAAACGTATGCGCATGATCCCCCTTGAACCGATCGGTCGAAACGAGAACGATCAGGCAGACCGCTGTGCCCTCCCCAGGGCACCAGTCGACCGGATATTGCACAGCCCTCACTTCTACATCGGTTCCGATCGACCGAACAGCGTGCGGACGGCCACAAAATCAGACGTTCGTGCCGTTGGAACGCGGCGACGGCGAGGCCGAGTCGACACTGCCCCGGGCGGGCTGCGACCGCCGGCGCCTGCTGACGGTGCTGAGAATCCCGGAAGGGAACGCCTGTCCCGGGGCACTCGCCGACAGCCCGGTCGACGCCGGGGCGGTGAAAAGGTTGGTGTGCGGCGCCGACGGAACCGGGTAATGTCTTTGTCATGTTCTTCCAGACACCGATTTACGAGTGAGAGTGTGATGGGCCGCTGCTGACATCCTTCGATGTCGCCGCCCGTCCCCCACCGATGAATCCCTAGATCACTTCACATCATTACCGGGAGAACCCGTGACCGTGAGCAAGAACATCAACAACCCTGTGGGCATGGGCGGTGGCAAGCGCAAGAAGCTGTCCCGCGCCGAACGGCAGAACAACGGTCCGCACCGCAACCTCGACCGCCAGGGTGCAGCCGACCAGAAGGCGGAGCTGGTGCGCAAGATGCGCGAGAAGACACGCGCAGCTGAGGGCACCGACCAGGCGGCCGACGGCACCGCGCAGAGCTGACGCACCGCCGCCGCAGGACGGCACCGCACGGGGCAGGGTCCGGACCGCAACATGCGCGGTCCGGGCCCTGCTGCCGTAGCGGGTGCCACCGGTCGCGCTGAGCTCTCGGCCGACCCTGCGTCTCACCTGGCGAGGGCCCATTCCCAGACGTGGCCTCGCCGGTATTCGTCAGGAAACACAGCAGCGGATGAAAGCCGAACCTGCCCTTGTAGGCGGGCGCGGACTGTTCTGTCTCCGCCTGGCGGGTGATCAGCGTGGCGTCGAGTTCCAGGACCAGGCCGGGAAGTAGTCGTCCACCGGCCTGGGCGGGTGTTCCCTGCCTGTCTCGGTGGATTGCGTCCAGGCGACTTCCCGGTGGCCAGCAGCCTGTCGATCTGCTCCGCCTGGCCCTCCGGGGTGAAGAAGTCGGTCGACTCGGCGGTTCCTTCGGCCGGATAGCCTCGACGTCCCGCCCCCGATTTCGGACGGCCCGAGTCATCCTCGGCACAGGGGCGGGGCGTTCGAGCCTCCATGACCGCCCCCGGCCGGAACAGAGCCCTTCTCCGCGACCTGCCACATCGAGCCCGACCCCAGCGCCCCGCTGTTGGTGCCAGTGCCAGTGCCAGTGCCAGTGCCAACAGCCTGCGGCCGCACACCGGCATCGACAACCTGCTCCTGCTGTTACGCGCTCCTGCAGAGTTCCTGCTTCTGCATGGCCTCACCTACGTCGCCTTCTTCGAGCCTCACAAGCGCGCCGTTGGGGTTCTGGCCAAGCTTGTCCAGCTCCTGGGCGATCTTCGTGAGGCCGTCCGCGAACTTGCTCTGGTCTGTGGTGTCCAGTCCGTCGACCTGCTTCTTGAGGTTCGCGTACGACGCGGAGATGTACTCCAGTTCCTTGACGGCGTCCTGCTGCCTCTTCCGGCCGTCGGACACCGGAGGCGGCCCTGCGGCTTTCAGGGAGTCGCCGATCGCCTTGTAGGCGTCGGACATGTCCTGGAAGGCCTGTGAATCGGCCCTCTGGACTTCTTCCGGGGTGCTGTTTTCCGAGGCCTGCTGCAGGATTGCGGTGTGGGCGCCCTCGATTTTCCTGGCCTGCGGCTGCTGAGCGTGACAGATCTTCTTGGCCCAGGAGTCCAGGGAATGCGAGGGCACGCTCGGGGAGGTACTGGGGGAGGCGATACGGGATGACTCGTCTGGTTCACTGGGAGTTGTGACAAGTGCCCATGTCCCGGCGCCGATTCCGAAGACGAGCGCGGTAGCGGTCGCGGCAATGATGAGGCGGGTCCTGCGAGATGGCTGCCGACGGGCTGCACCAGGTGCGGCCCTCGGACGGCTCCATGGGAGCGCGGCGTGCCTCGTCGTACGGGGCACCTGCGGCGGGTGCGATTCAGGATGCGGAGCTGATGGAAGCTCAGGCGGTTGCGGGATCGGCGCCTGCGCGGAGGACTGCGGCCCAGCCGCGCTGGTCGGCTCGTACTTTCCCGGTAGGGAGGGGGCGGTGAACTGGTGTAACAGGTGAGTTGCCTCGTCGGCGCCCAGTCTCTGGGCAGGGTCCTTGGCCAGCAGTCTCAGCAGGATGGGCGCCAGGCCCTCGGCCCGACGGGGAGGCGCCGGATCCTCGGCGAGCAGCGCGCTGAGTGTGGCCGCGGAGGACGTGCGGTCGAAGGGACTGTGCCCGTCGACGGCGAAGTAGAGCGTGGCGCCGAGCGAAAACAGGTCCGATGCCGGCGTGGGAGCTGAGCCGTGAGCGCGTTCAGGTGCCAGGTAGCCAGGGGTCCCGATGATTTCGGAATCCGTGGTGAGTCTCGGCTCGCCCGAGTCCTGCCGGAGGGAGACGCCGTAGTCGGTGAGCAGCACCCGTCCGATTCCGGTGCCCTGGGTGCCGGCAGTGTCCTGCCGGGTCAACAAGACATTGGAGGGTTGGACGTTCCGGTGGAGAATGCCCAACTGGTGGCCGTGACTCAGCGCGTCGATGAGGTCCAGGCCGACCCTCGCTGTTTCGGCCGGTGAGAGGGGGCCGAACTCGCGTACCGCTGTCTCAAGATCCAGCGCTCCAGGCACGTACTCCATGACAATCCAAGGAAGGCCGCTGTCGACAATGCAGTCGTACACCGTGGCCACGTGAGGGTTGCTCCGCAGCCGGGCGGAGTGCTGCGCTTCACCTCGGGCTCGGGCGATGAGCGCAGTCAGGTCCGCTTCGGTGGTCCCCGGCGGCACGGCAACCTCTTTGAGCGCAACATCGCATGCCAGTTCCTGATCATGGGCGAGCCAGACGCGCCCCGTTCCGCCAGTTCCCAGACTGCTCAGCAACCGGTAGCGCCCGGCGATCACACGGCCAGCGTCGTCGTCTGGTCCGGCCATGCCACCATCCGTCTCGTTCGGCTCAAATCCTCCGCACAGTCTATGGACGGCACGCTCCTGCTGGTGGTGCAAGGAGAACCACAATCTGACCGGAGACAACCTCCACCTCTACGGCGGCGGCCCTTGTGACAGCGAGGGCTACGAGTTCCACCTCAGCGACTACTGAGGTGCAGAGATCTCTGCGGGGGCAGGCAGGTCGAGCTGCAACATGGCCCGCTTGCACACCCGGCTTGCGCGGTGGCCGGGGGGAGCAGTGCGGCGAGTGCGCAGATTGCGGAGGCGGCGGGGTGCCGGCGGTCCGCGCGGGGGGCTTCCTCTCGAAAGTCACGGATGGTTCGTGAGCTTCGTATCGGGTGAGGCTGCACGCTGCCCGATGAATCGCCGCCAGCTCGTGTTAGCCGGCGCAGGGCCTTGCCAACGGCCAACATGCTGGCCGCACACGCTCAACTTGATGTTGACGTTGATGTTGCTGTTCTCTGGCCGCCGCGACTCGGGGCGGGGGATGAGTTGGTGGTCCGAGGAAGGACGCCCCGCTTCCTGCGGGGAAATGCAGGTGGAAGGCTGGCCCGGCGCTGCGCAGCGTCAGGGAAACTGGACGGGCCGCGACTTGTGAAGCCCCGGCTGGACGGGGGAGACCAGCCGGGGCGGTAGGTGGTGGCGTGCGGAGGGCGGTCGCCTCGCGGCGAAGGGCTCCATGGGGCTTCAGCCGAACGATCTTCCCCATGGGCTATGGGTGAGGCCCGGGGACACTGTCCCCTCCGCAGCCACATACAGATGAACCCTCAACTACCCCTGGATGTTCCGCCGTCGACGCCACGTTTCATGTGAACTGGGACACCCTGCTGGTCGCGGTCGGCGGCGGGAACGGGAATTCCAAAGGGCGTGATCGAACGGGTGCGCAGGCGGCAGGGGATGCGGTTCGGCGCTTGGGCTCCATGTTTTCGTCAACGTGAGGTCGCGATACCCGCACCTACCTCTACCAGGACCGCCGTCGCCCGGCGTGCCGTTGGCGTGAGGCGTGTGACGCTCCAGGGGGGCGACGCTTCCGGCGCCCTGTGGCCGGCCCGACCTTGTCCCAGTCATGGTTCATGGCGAGGGCTCGCGTGCGGTCTTCGCGGAACATCGACACCTCCTTGACGCCGGCGCCTGTACGGGCACGGTGCCGGCGTACGGGATGACACCGCTGGTCTGCGCTGTGCCGGGCGATGTCCACACCGACCTTGACCACCAGTTCGGTCTGTTGCGGCGCGACGTTCGGCCTCTCCCCGCAGCTGCCCCATCCGGCCGTTGCGGGAGGCGAGCGGTGGTATGGGAGGAGAGGGAGTCGACGCTGAATTTCGTGGGCCTGAATCCATGGTGGAGAATCACTGCCATGAGTGAGAACGTGTACTTCCAAGTTTCCGCGAACGGTGAGGACCTCGGTCGCATCGTGTTCCGGCTGTTCGACGATGTCGTGCCGAAGACCGCCCGCAACTTCCGTGAGCTGGCCACCGGCCAGAACGGGTTCGGCTACAAGGGTGCGCCCTTCCACCGGGTCATCACCGAGTTCATGCTGCAGGGTGGCGACTTCACCAACGGCAACGGCACGGGCGGCAAGAGCATCTACGGTGTGAAGTTCGCCGACGAGAACTTCCAGCTCAAGCACGACCGGCCGTTTCTGCTGAGCATGGCCAACGCGGGGCCGAACTCCAACGGCTCGCAGTTCTTCATCACCACGGTGGTGACCCCGTGGCTCGACGGCAAGCACGTCGTCTTCGGTGAGGTCGTCGAGGGCACGGACATCGTCAAGACGATCGAGGCGCTCGGCAGCCGCTCCGGCACCACCGCAAAGAAGATCGTCATTGAGGAGAGTGGCGTCGTCCCCGCCGTCTGATCATCGTTCGTCTGGGGCGCCTGTCCAGCGCCCCAGACGGGTGTCCACATCAGCGTGGACCACGGCTCCCTGTGGCTCCCGGGAGCGGCAGGCTGTCCAGGGGCGCCGAAGAGCGCGACGTCGCCGGGGGAGAGAGACCGGGGCCGGCGCGCTGCCAGCGGGCCGAGTGCCGTAAGCGTCGGGAACTGTCCCGGGCGACTTCGACGCCGGTTTCCGCCACCAGTGCGGGTCGCACGAGAGAGGCGCTCAGCGTCTCTTCGGTTCCCACCGGGCGGAGTATGTCGTAGCCGGGACGGCCGCGCCGTGGTGTCCGTTCACACCAAGGAGACAAAGTAGCCGCGCCGCTGATCGGCGAACCGACTGCCCCGGTGTCGCGCCTTTGCAGGCGGCCTTGGAGCCGCCGGAACGCGAGACGCCCGGATTTCCCGGACCATCACCTCCCCGCATGTGTGAACTGCTTCAGGTGGTCTCATGAACGGGTGCTGGCCAGCGTCCCGTTACCGCGTCGGATCGGCTCTGACGGTCCTGCACTGGGTCCTTCATTCCCTTTGCTCCGCGGCTTTGCCGTCGGGCGAGAACTCGGAAGCGCCTGGTGCCGGGTCCCGGGACAATGATCGGTATGACGTCTCTCCACGCCAACCCGCTGTTCACTCGCCTTGCCGATGCCGAACGGATCCTCGTAGCGGGCGCGGGTGGCGGATTCGACATCTACTCCGGCCTGCCCTTGGCTCTCTCCCTTCTGCACCAGGGCAAGGAGGTACATCTCGCGAACCTCTCCTTCAGCGCACTCGAGGGTCTTCCGCTCGACGACTGGGTCGCCCCCGACCTGGCGGCGATCACTCCCGACTCCGCTTTGCACCAGAGCTATTTCCCCGAGCGGACGCTTGCTCAGTGGCTGCACGAGCACGGCTACCCGTGCACCGTGTACGCCTTCCCTCAGACCGGAGTGCGTCCGCTGCGCGCCGCCTATCGAGCGCTGATCGAGTTGCACCGCGTCGACGCTGTGGTGTTGGTCGACGGGGGTACGGACATTCTGATGCGCGGTGACGAAGCCGGGCTCGGTACTCCGGAAGAGGATCTGGCCAGCGTGGCTGCGCTGGCCGCGCTGGACGACGTACCGATCCGCCTCGTCGCCTCGGTCGGCTTCGGAGTGGACGCGTATCACGGCGTGAACCATGTGCAGGTCTTGGAGAATATCGCCGCCCTGGAGCGCGACGGCGCGTACCTCGGTGCGTTCTCGATACCGCGTGCCACCCGTGAGGGTGCTCTCTACCTTGACGCGGTGACGCACGCTCAGCACCACACCCCGGAGTACCCCAGCATCGTGAACGGTTCCATCGCGGCAGCCGTGCGCGGCTCGTTCGGCGATGTCCGGTTCACTGACCGCACCCGGGGCAGCGAGTTGTTCGTGAACCCGCTGATGTCCCTCTACTTCGCCTTCGACCTCCCGGGTCTGGCAGCCCGCTGCCTCTACCTGGACCGGATCGAGGACACCCACCTGATGCGCCAAGTCCAGTCGCGGATAGCCGAGTTCCGCGAATCCACAGTCACTCGCCCACCCCGCGGCTTCCCACACTGATGGCCAGGCCGACGATGTGCTGCCCGGTGCCATCGGTGGGTCCGCCAGGAAGGACACCGCGGTCGAGAATGCAGGGGATCACCGGCTTCGGTCGGCTGTGAAGCATCTGCTCGTGTGACCTCGCTCCGAGAACCCGTCCTTGAACCTGTCGCAGGCCGAGGCCGTTTGCCGTTGGAACTCGACATGGTTGGCAGCAGGGTACGGTGCCCCGGGGACGGGAGCAGCCAGGCGGAAGGGGCGCGGGAAACGATGTGGGGGATGCGCCGGGTGGCGCTGTACGTGGCGTTGCCGCTTGTGCTGGCTTGTGTGGCGGGCTTTGCGTGGTATCGCCTGAGTGACACTGCCCGGGGGTGGCGATATGAGGACAAGCTCGCCGCCTACTGCAAGGGGCTGATTCCGTACGACGAGTCGGCTGTGTTCACCGATTTGGACACAGCGGGCCTGGATTACACCAGGTCGAGCTTCGGCGCTGGCCTCGACTATGACAGTTGCCGTGTCGCAGACATCATCCTCGCCCTCGGCCGGATTCCAGGTGCGGCTCTCGGCGCCGACGACTTCGGCATGAGTATATTCACCGAGATTCAGCCAGAGCGGACGTCTGTGCCGCCCACCCCGCTTGGCGGTGGCTGGCGCGGTTTCACGGATCTGAGTACCACCTCCGTGGTGCTCCCGTGCCGTAACCAGGACGCCTCTGTGGCCGTCTGACGGCGGTCAGTAGATACTCCCCGTAGGCGGCCACTTAGCGCCCCATTCCTGGCCAAGGATTGCCCCACGGACGGCCATATATCTCCCCGGACCTGGACCGATACCGGTCGGCGAAGCTGACCGGTGTGAAGAACAGCAGGGAGATCATGGAGATCCTTGAGGCATACGACCTCACGGGGAGTTACCGAGCAGCGGCCGAGCTGGCCGGCTGCGACCACCACACGGTGGCCCGGTATGTGCAGGCTCGGGCCGAGGGCAAGAGCCCGACCGAGCGGCAGCACCGGGCCCGCCCGATCGACGAATACCTCGCGAAGATCGAGGAGTTGGTGGTGAACTCCCACGGCCGGATCCGTGCCGATGTCGTGCACCGGCGGATCACGGCGATGGGCTTCACGGGCGGGGAAAGGACCACCCGGCGGGTGGTCGCGGAGGTCAAGACGAGCCTGCGGGCCGGATCGCGACGGGTCTATCGGCCGTGGATCACCGAGCCCGGATTGTGGCTGCAGTGGGACTGGGGCGAAGGGCCGCGGATCGGCGGACGCCGTACTTCCTTGTGGTGCGCCTGGCTGGCCTGGTCCCGGTTCCGCGTCGTCATCCCGGTGTTCGACAAGACCCTGCCGACGATCGTGGCCTGCCTGGACTCCACTCTGCGGCGAATAGGAGGGGTGCCTGCCTATGCGCTGACCGACAACGAGAAGACGGTCACCACGATGCACATCGCGAACATCGCGGTCCGCAACCCGGACATCGTCGAGGTGGCCAGGCACTACGGGCTGACCATCCGTACGTGTCTGCCGGCCGACCCGGAAACCAAGGGCGGATCCGAGGCCACGGTCCGCATCGCGAAGGCCGACCTGGTGCCCACCGACGCCAACCTGCTCGAGCAGTACGGGTCGTTCGGACATCTGGAGGCGGCCTGCCGCGACTTCTGCGACGAGGTCAACAACCGGGTCCACCGGGCCAGCCGGCGCAAGCCCGCCGAGGCCCTCGCCGAGGAACGGCAGCGGCTGCACCCGCTGCCGAAGGAGCCGTTCGCGGTCGCGTTCGGCACCACGAGACGGGTCAACTGGGACGCCACCATCTCTGTTGAAGGCGTGCGCTATTCGGTCCCGCACCAACTCGTCGACACCCGGGTCTGGGCCCGTTTCAACGGCGACGAGCTGATCGTCACCGCCGTCGCGGACGACGGGCCGGCCGAGGTCGCCCGGCACGACCGCTCGACTCCCGGCAGCCCGCAGATCAAGGACGAGCACTACCCGCCCCGCGAAGACAAGGAGGGCGACCGGACACCGAAGGCCAACTCGGCCGAGGAAGCGGCCTTCCTCGCGCTCGGTCCCGGGGCGGCGTCCTGGCTGATCGAGGCCGGCGCGGCCGGAGCCCGCAGGGTCAAGTCGAAGATGGCCGAGGCCGTCGCGCTGGCCAAGCTCCACTCCGCCGCCGATGTCGACCGGGCCCTGGGCTCGGCGGCGGTCGCCGGACGGTTCGCGGAGAACGACCTGATCCGCATCCTCACCTACCAAGTCGGCCTGGAGACAGTCGAACCCACGCGGCCTTCCGAGAACCACAGCCTCCAGCCGGGCACCTCCGCCTGGTCCAACTTCGGCGTCGCCGACGAGAAGGAAGAGCACTGATGGCCACCCCGATCCGCACCGTCACCGGCACCCACGGCGATCCCCTCGCCGAGGCCATCGAGCTGACCCGGCGGCTGAAACTCCCGCACATCCGGAGGGCGTTGACCGACCTGATCCCCACCGCGAAGGCCCAACGCTGGGACCCCGCCGAGGTCGTCCGCGTCCTCCTGTCCGAAGAGGCTGCCGGCAGGGACGCCGCGAACCTCCGCACCCGCCGCAAGCGGGCCGGGTTCCCCGCGGGCAAGACCTTCGGCGACTGGGACGAGACCGCCTCCTCAATTCCCTGGCCGACCCAGGACTCGCTGAAGATGCTCGAGTGGGTCACCCGCAAGGAGAACCTCTGCATCTGCGGACCCTCGGGCACGGGCAAAAGCCACTTCACCGAAGCCCTGGGACAGGCCGCCATCGAAGCCGGCATGACCGTCGCCTGGTTCACCATCGAAGACCTCGGAGCCCTCGTCCGCCGCCACCGAGCCGACGACTCCCTGGCCAGAGCGATGGCCCGGCTGATCCGGACCGACCTGATCATCGTCGACGACATCGGACTGCTGCCGGTCTCACCCGATGCCGCCGAGGGCTTCTACCGGCTGGTCGATGCCGCCTACGAACGGCGGGCGCTGGCCGTCTCGAGCAACCTCCACCCCTCCGGCTTCGACGAGATCATGCCCAAGACCCTGGCCACCGCGACCGTGGACCGGCTCCTGCACCACGCTCACGTGGTGGTCACCCAAGGTGATTCCTTCCGGCTCAACCAGGCCACCAGCGGTCAGGGGGTGATCCCCTTGCGCTGATCCACCCACCAACAGCGGGGAGATATCTGGCCGCGGTTGGGGAAGATCTACTGGCCGCCAGCGGGGAGAATTACTGGCCGCCTCCGGGGAGAACTGAGTGGCCGTTGACAGCCGTCTCGGCGAAGGCGATCTTCGCCGACGACCGGTCTTTGGACAGAGCTCGCAAGATTGCCGAACTGGTCACCGCCACCGCGGTGAAGGCAGCCGGCCGGTGGTCGTGCGATGCGGACCTCGGCGGTCGGATCCCGGATCTCCCGGAAGCGCCCAAGCCGTCGGGAGCAGGCGTCGCCGAGGGGACCTGCCAGGGGGTGCCGCTGCGTGGCCGGGCCAGCCTGGTCCGGCCGATCATGGAAACGGAGACGTCGGCCATGGCCCCGGTAGAGGGCTGCCTGCTGGGTGAGGACAAGGTGCACGGTGTGGCCCGCTACCGCCTCGCTTCCTGGTTCGGCCCGTTCGCCCAGAGGCATCGGTCGGCAACGGATGAGGATAATAATGGCCTGCAGTACAGCCGGAGGGCAGGAAGCGATGCCTGGGGCACGTGGGCGAGCGCCAAGTGCCCCGGTTTCAGCGCTCGGGCACTGTTCACGCTCCACACCGGGGAGCCCATCGACACCCCCGCGCGGCGAGACGTGGCCGAGGACCTGCTCACCGGCTTCGCCCGAGCCTCAGCGAAACGCCACCACTGCACGGACCTCCAGATTCCCAGCTGACGGACCTGATTGTGGGCTCCTGCGTTTTGGAGCTCCTGTTGCCAGGTCTGCGACACTTGCTCAAGATGCGGCAGGCCTGCACATGCCGCAGCTTTCCCGGGGCGCCGAACTGACCTGTGGCCAGGTCTGCTCCGAGCTCGCGATACTGCGCGACCTCATCGCGCAGAAGGGCTCGCCGCCGCTGATCTGCACACGTGTCGACGGCTACCGGTTCACCGCGGACGGCGATGCCCTCCAGTCCTACGAACCGCCGGTGATCCACGAGAAGCTGACCGAGATCCGCAGGCTGATCACGGGCACCGTCACCCCGCACGTGGCCCTGGCCCCGCAGGACAAGTGGGTCCACATCGTCGCCCAGCTGAACCTGCGGCCTTCGGTGCACCTGTCGGCGACGATCCAGGGTTACAGGTGGAGCCTGTAGGGACTATGCGCCTGCTGGATCGATGAGCGGTCCAGGCCGGGGCGGGACATGGAGGTCGAGCCACCCCGGCCTGGTCTCATCGGAGGTGCTTCGCCGGCGTGGTGGCGGCGTTGAGCAGGTACTCCAGCGGGCCGCGGCGGAAGAAGCGGGACCAGATCGCGGCGAAAACGATCGCCCCGAGGACGAACATGAGGAGCGGCCCCCAGGACTGCTCGGTGCCGGACCCGTTCCCGAGCCCGGGCAGCCAGGACTGGGCGACGAAGTGGCCGACATAGGCGGTCAGGGACATCGTGCCCACGGCGACGACCGGGCCGACCAGGCGGCGCAGTCGCGGCAGGCGGTCCATCGCCACCGTCGCACCCACGATCACGAGGATCGCGACTCCCGCGCTGCCGATGATGTCGAACGTGGTGCCGCTGTGCGGCCCGGCCGTCAGGAGCATCGATGCCTGGGGCTCGAACGATCCGCTGTCGAGGGGCATCGATCCGGAGCCGCCGGACATCGATCCGGAGCTGGCGGACGACGGCCCGCCTTCCGCCAGGCTGTCCAACGCGTTCTTGCCGGCCAGCAGCAAGGACATGCCGTACGCGGCCACAGTGAGGGAGGCGCCGAGCGCGGCCAGGCGCCACTGGACGGCGGTCGCGGACAGGTCGAGGCGGGCCAGTGCCATACCGGCGACCACGAACGAAATCCAGGTGATCGTCGGGTAGAAGCCGGTGAACAGCAGATCGAGCACTCCCACGTCGCTGAGCAGGTGGAGCGGGTCGTATGCGTTGATGCCCTGTCGGATCGGCTCGGTCAGCAGCGAGTTCAGGACGAACGCCAGCTGTGGTGTGACGAGGGCGAGGGCGGCCGCGATGATCGCGAGGGTCCTGGCGCGAAGTCGCACCAGGGGCAGGGCCAGCAGGAAGTAGACGCCGTAGAAGCCGAGGATGATCACTCCGCCGTATTCCATCGCCATCGCGGTGCCCAGCGCGAGCAGGACCACGGCGCGGATCGCGATCCTGGCCTTCGCCTGGCGGCCGGCCAGGCCGGTCTTGGGCTCGCGGCGGCCGGCGAGCAGCATCAGTGAGAATCCGGCGAGGGTGGCGAACAGGACCGACGAGTGGCCGTCCGCCATGTACCGGATCCAGCTGGCGACGCCGGTCGTGGCCGAAAGCGGGGGACCGATGTGTACGACGTACATGCCGAACACCGCCAGCGCACGGGCCAGGTCCACCCCGACGAGGCGTCCCGTCGAAGGGCCGGGCGAGGCTGGTAGGGCCGCCGACTCGGCGGAGGTTCGGGGCTGCGGAGGCGGGTTCTCCTGCGGAGCTGACGTCTCCTGCAGCGGCTGCGACTTTGTCATACGGAGAATCTCGCGGGGACGTCATGGCGCGGACCATCCGGCAGGCTTCGGTGACGACTCCGCCGGTCGGCGGGTACCGCCCCGCCGACCGGCGGAGTCGTCACGCCCTGCCCGGTCCGGCGGGACCGGCCAGCGGTCTTTTCCAGTCACTCGGCGGGGGCGGACCCGGCGGTTGCCGGATGGGCGCGAGGCGGCCGGGCTTCCAGGCTGGAGGCATGACACACCGTGCGCGACACAAGGAGCGCCAGGACTTCCCCGGACCATCGGTCGACGTACCGCGCCGCGACGTCACCCCTGGCAGGAGCCGGTTCGTGGAATTCCTCGGCCTGACGCTGGCGGCCGGGGCCTTCGTCCTGTTCGTCGTGCGTCCTGAGGCATCCGAGGTGTTGGTGCACCTCGCCACGATGGCGGCCGCAGTCGTCCGCTGAGTCGACGCCGGCTCAGCCCTGATGTGCCGCACCGCTGACGCGGTGCCCGGCAGACCCCGGAAAGAAAGGAACGTCGTGAACACCGCATCCGCCCCGACGACGGATGAGCCTTGTGAGGCCCCCCTGTCCGCCCTGGAGACGGTCAAGGCGTTGTGCGCCTATGTCCGGCCGCATCGGTGGCCCGTCGCGCTCGGCCTGGTGTGTGCTCTGGTCGGGGCCGCCGGGGGACTGCTGCAGCCGTTGGCCACGAAGACTCTGGTGGACCGGCTCGCGACAGGTGGGACCATCGCCGGGATCCTGATCGCGCTCACCGTGCTGGTGGTGCTCGGCACGGCGGTCGAGGCGTTCGGCGCGTATGTGCTGGAGCGGACGGCTGAGTCGGTAGTCCTGGCCGCGCGGCGCACCCTCGTGGGGCGGCTGCTGCGGCTGCGGATCGCGGAGTGGGAACGGATCCCGCCGGGCGACCTGATGTCCCGGGTCACCTCGGACACCACCCTGCTGCGGGCGGTCAGCACCCAGGCGGTCGTCTCCGCGGCCACCGGCGCGGTGACCTTCGTGGCGGCGATCGTGATGATGGCGTTCCTGGACGTCGTTCTGCTGGGCGTGACGCTCGGCGTGGTCGTGCTGGTCGGCGGGGCCGCCGCGTTGGTGATGCCGAGAATCGCCCGCGCCACCGAACGCTCGCAGGAGGCGGTCGGGGAGATCTCCGTGGCGCTGGAGCGGGTCTTCGGGGCGTTTCGCACAGTGAAGGCGTCCGGTGCCGAGGAGCGGGAGACCGCCCATGTGGAGGCGGCGGCACGGCGGGCGTGGCGGCACGGCGTGAAGAGCGCGAAGTGGGAGGCCGTGGCAGGCTCGGCGGACGAACTCGCCGTACAACTGGCCTTTCTCGCGGTGCTCGCGGTCGGCGGGGCGCGGGTGGCGTCCGGGGAGATCCCCGTGTCCACCCTCATCGCCTTCCTGCTGTACCTCTTCTACCTGATCGAACCGGTGTCCAAGCTGGTCGACGCCGTGTCCCACTACCAGGAGGGTGCGGCAGCGATCTCCCGGATCGTGTACGTGGAACGCCTCTCGACGGAGCCACCCGCTCAGCGCAAGGGCGCTCTGCCCAGGCAGGGGACCGGGGTGCAGCGCCCGGCTTCGGTCCGCTTCGAGGACGTGTCCTTCCGCTACCGTCCGGCCCTGCCGTACATCCATCAGAAGGTGGGCTTCGAGGTGCCGGGCGCGGGGATGACGGCCTTCGTCGGTCTCTCGGGTGCGGGCAAGTCGACGGTCTTCGCGCTCATCGAGCGGTTCTACGAGGCCACCGGAGGCCGGGTCCTGGTCGACGGCAAGGACGTACGGGACTGGTCCCTGTCCGAGCTGCGGTCCGCCATCGGGTACGTGGAGCAGGACGCTCCGGTGCTGGCCGGCACGCTGCGGGAGAACCTGCTCTTCGCCGCGCCCGGCGCTACGGACGACGACATCCGAGGCGTCCTGGCCCGGACGAAGCTCGACACCCTTGTCGGCCGTCTGCCCCACGGCCTGGACACCCCGGTCGGACACCGCGGCTCGACGTTGTCCGGCGGTGAGCGGCAGCGCATCGCCATCGCGCGCGCCCTGCTGCGGCGGCCCCGGCTGCTGCTGTTGGACGAGGCGACCTCGCAGCTCGACGCCGTCAACGAACTGGTGCTGCGGGACGTCGTCGCGGAGGTGGCCCGCGAAACCACCGTGCTGGTGGTGGCCCACCGCCTGTCGACGGTGACAGACGCCGACCGGATCGTCGTCATGGACACCGGACGGGTGCGGGCGGTGGGCACCCACGAGGAACTTGTGGTCCAGGACCGGCTGTACGGGCAACTGGCGGCCACCCAGTTCCTGGTCCCCACGCGATGACCCACCCACCGCACTCAGGGCTGTCCGGTCGTCCACCGCCCCGATCCGGCCGGACGACCACACGCACCGACACCGACGGAACAGCCATGACCGTGAAAGGCTCCGCGTGCACACCGAGTCCGCCATCCCTTACAGATGTGGTGCGGTGTGCGACTGGCCGGCGCAGCCGACTGCGCTGTTCGGCGGCGTGTAAAGGCTCTTGATCTCGAGCTCCGCCGTCGCCGCGCTCCCAGAGCGGTGGGTCTGGTGAGCCGGCGCAGACCCACTGAGCCGGCGAGGGGTCCTGGTCGGTCAGTCCGCGCCGAGCGGAATCCGCAGCCGCACCCGGTAGCCGCCGTCCGCGGTCGGGCCCGCCTGAAGTGTCCCGTGCAGGATGTCAGCCCGTTCCCGCAGGCCGACCAAACCCTGCTGTGATCCGGGAAGGGACAGAGAAGGGCGCGTGGGAGAGGTGTTGGCGACGGTCACGCCGACGTGGTTGCCGTCCTGCCACAGCTCGACGTAGGCCGTGGCGCCGGGGGCGTGCTTGCGGACATTGGTCAGCGCCTCCTGGACCGTGCGGTACAGAGCCCGCTGGGCCGGTGTGCTCACGACGGGCGGGAGTTCGCCCGTCAGCTGTGCGTGAGTGCCGCTTGATTCCACCAGTTTGTGCAGGTCGGCCAGGGTGGGCTGAGGAGTCAGCTCGGTGGCCTGGCCGCCGGAGGCGCGCAGCAGCGTGACCATGGTGCGCAGTTCGTCGAGTGTGGTGACGCTCAGCGAACGGATCGTACGGGCGGCCTCTTTGACGTTCGGGTCCTTGGCGGCGACCTGCATGGCTCCCGCCTGGACGGCGATAAGGCTGACCTGGTGGGAGACCACGTCGTGCATCTCACGGGCCAGTTGGGCACGTTCGCGGGCGAGCACGGCCTGGGCATGCAGGGCCCGCTCATGCTCCCTGGCCTCCTCGATCTCCGTCAGCCGCCGCGCCAAGTCCCGGTGTGCCTGGAGGAGTTGCCCGAAAAGGACCGGGGCGGCAGCGGTGGCCAGGCTGTACACGAAGTCGATCAGCGTCATGGTCCGGCCGACCTCGGAGAAACTGGCCAAGGGCCACGGAAAGCTGCTTGCCATGGCGGTCAGGGCGACGCATCCTGCGAGGAGAGGGCGGCTGCGGGAGCGTTCGGCCAGGGTGAACAGTGCCACAAGCGGGGCGAGGGCGACCGGCTGCGTCAGTGCGATGGGCAGGGTGAGCAGGAAGACGCCGAGCGGGAACCTGCGCCGGAAGACCAACGCGGCACAGCCGAGCGTGGCCGGCCCGACGCCGAGGCGCGTGTGGTCCCACATGGTCAGCCATACGTCCACGGCCGCCACCGCCACCAGGACGATGTCGACGACCGGTGCGGGCACCCGATCCCACAGAGCACGTGCCCGGCTCATCGTGTGGCCTTGGGCTGCGGGCGCTCATCGAGCAGCCCGGACCGCTGCGCGAGCAGCGCGGCCTGCACCCGGCTGGTCACCCGCAGCTTCGTGAGGATCGCGCTGACGTGGTCCTTCACTGTGCCGACACCCAGGTGGACGCGCGCGCCGATGTCGGCGTTCGACAACCCCTCGGCCACCAGGACGAGGACTTCGCGCTCACGGGCGGTGAGCAGCCGGACGCGGGCCGCCTCCTCGTCGACGGCCGGCCGGGTGCCCGGGTGGCTGTGCAGCAGGGTCCGCGACGCCTTGGCGGACAGCACCACACCTCCCGCGGCGAGGGTGCGTACCAGGTGGGCGAGCTGCTCCGGCTCGGTGTCCTTGAGCAGGAATCCGGCCGCGCCGGAGTGCAGCGCGGTCAGGATGTACTCGTCGGCGTCGAACGTGGTCAGCATCGCCACCACCGGGGCAGCCGGCATCGTCCGCAGCTCGCGCAGGACGGTGAGTCCGTCGACGTCCGGCATCCGGATGTCCAGCAGCACCACGTCGGGCCGCTCCCGGCGGACGGTGTCCACGGCATCGCCGCCGCTCGCGGTCGCGACGACCTCGATGTCCTCGGACGTGCCGAGAATGAGCCCGAACCCCGAGCGGACCAAAGCCTCGTCGTCCACCACCACTACCCGGATCACGTGCCCTCCGCCTCACCTTCGTCCCTACCGCCCGGCTCGTACCGCCTCGACCCTAAAGCCCCGGAGCGTCCCTGCAGCGTCTCGGGTGGCAGCTCCAGCCACCCGGCGGGGTATCGCCCTCCGGTCGGCAGGGTCACGGCAGCCCTCTGCCGGATACACCGCGGCTCGCCCGGACTCCAGCCTGAGAGCCATGACACAGCGCGCAGACTCCTCGTCGGCCGTCGCACCATCCCCTGACCATGAGCGCGGTGAGCCCACGACGGGCGCGCCCGGCATGGGCCGGCTGGTCGGACTGGACCTGGCCCGCGGCCTGGCCGTCTTCGGCATGTACGCGGTCCATGTGGGCCCCGCCCCGGGCCAGGGCGGTGTCATCGGCTTCCTGATGGAGCTGGCACAAGGCCGTTCCTCCGCCCTGTTCGCCGTTCTGGCCGGCTTCGCGGTCGCCCTCATCACGGGGCGCCACACACCGAAGACCGGTCTGGCCGGCCGCCAGGCCGTCGCAAAGGTCGTCATCCGGGCCGTGATCCTGATGGCCCTCGGCACCGCCCTGACCTTGACCGGCACCCCGGTCGTGCCGATCCTCGCCTTCTACGGGCTGTTCTTCCTGCTCGTGCTCCCGCTGTACCGGTTGGGCACCAAGCCGCTGGCGCTGATCGCGCTGGGCTGGTCCCTGGTGGGCCCTCAGCTGCTGTACGCGCTGAAGCCGGTGGTCGGCGGCCGCGTATTCCTCTCCCACGGCCAGGCCGACGGGCCCGTCTCGCTGTTCTTCACCGGCGGCTATCCGGCCCTGACCTGGGTCCCGTTCGTCATCGCCGGCATGGCTGTCGCCCGCTGCGACCTGGCCGCCACGGCTGTCCGGATACGCCTTGCCCTAACCGGTGTCGCCCTCGCCGTCACCGCCTACGGCGGCTCCTGGCTGGCGGTGCGTCTCGTGCCCGGTGCCGCCGAAGCCGTCCGGAAAGCCGAACACGGTTCGGGCATGTCATCCATGCCGTCCGGATCGTCGATGCCGTCCGTATCGCCCGACAGCATCGGCATCTTCGGCGACATCCCCGCCGGGATGCTGGCCTCCGCCCCGCACAGCGAGGCGACCCTGTCCATCGTGGGCGCCACCGGTGTGGCGATCCTCGTGATCACCGTGTGCCTGGCCGCCATGGACGCCCTTCCCCGGCTGCGCCGCCTGGCCAAGCCCGTCATCGCGGTCGGCACGATGTCGCTGACGGCGTACGTCTCCCACATCGTTGCCATCTGGCTCCTGGACACCGAGACCCTGACCGTTCAGCCGCTGTACGTCCTGCTCGGCTTCGTCACCTCTGTCGCCGTCCTGGCCACCGTATGGTCCCGCTTCTTCCCACGGGGACCGCTCGAATGGCTGATGGGCAGGGCGACCGGGATCGCCCGACGAGTTCAATGAGACAGCCGAGCACTCAAGACGCCCGTGCAGGTCACACAACCCCGTCCAGCGCCGTCGCCTCCGGCAGCTGCGCGGTCCCGGCGATCACCTCGGGGGAGGCCGGCCGTCTCGGTGCCGCGCCTGGAGCGCAGTACCACCCGCCCCGCGCCGAAACAGACCAGGCTCTGTCACCTGTCCCACTTCGGCTCACCCACCCGCCCCGGCAGCAGGGCTGGGACAGCGCGTGGCGACACCACGCCGGGGCTGTGCGCTGAGATTCCTGCGCACGTCCAGGCAGTGCAGCCGGACGCCGGGCTGCCCCGCATCCCGCGTCGGATGGTCCGCCTTCGCGGACGCCCACCGTCCGCAACGGATCTCACCGAACCCGGCGGCGGCGCCGTACGGCCGAAAGAACTGAACCAATACCGGGAATCAGGCCGCGACGAGCTCCTGCTCGCGATCCGGTGTCTTGACCTTGGGCTTCTTGTTCGGCAGCGAGAGCCGGAAGACCTTGTGCCACGCGGAGAACACCTGCTTGGGCAGCGGACCGGTGACGTACTCCAGCTCGTACTTCTCGAACAGCGCGCGCACCTTCACCGCGACCTCGGCGTACCGGTTGCTCGGCAGGTCCGGGAAGAGGTGGTGCTCGATCTGGTGCGACAGGTTGCCGGTCATGAAGTGCATGGCCTTGCTGCCGCTGATGTTCGCCGAGCCCATCATCTGGCGCAGGTACCACTGGCCGCGCGTCTCGCCCTTGATCGAGCGGCGCTCGAAGACCTGTACGCCTTCGGGGAAGTGCCCGCACATGATCACCGAGTGGGTCCAGATGTTGCGGACCAGGTTCGCGGTGAACGTGGCGGCGAGCGTGGGGAGGAAGGAGGGGCCCGACAGCAGCGGGTGGATCACGTAGTCCTTGAGCACCTGCTTGCGGATCTTGCGGCCCACGGCCCTGGCCCGCGCGCGGAACTCCGGGTTCTTGCGGCGGCGCTTGTGCAGGTTCTTGCCGAGCTCCAGGTCGTACGCCGCGATGCCGTACTCGAAGAAGCACGCGTTGAGGAAGTTCCACAGCGGCTGGCCGAGGTGGAACGGGTGCCACCTCTGGTCCTCGTCGACGCGCATGATGCCGTAGCCGAGGTCGTTGTCCTTGCCGATCACGTTGGTGTACGTGTGGTGCAGCTCGTTGTGCGAGTGCTTCCACTGCTCGGACGGCGAGACGTGATCCCACTCCCAGGTGGTGGAGTGGATCTTCGGGTCCCGCATCCAGTCCCACTGGCCGTGCAGGATGTTGTGGCCGATCTCCATGTTGTCCATGATCTTCGCCACGGACAGACCGGCGGTGCCGATCAGCCACGCGGGCGGGAAGAGCGAGAACAGCAGCACGCCCCGGCTGACCAGCTCGAGCTTGCGCTGCGCCGAGATGACCTTGCGGATGTAGGCGGCGTCCTTCTCGCCGCGGTCGGCGAGCACCTCGTCGCGGATCGCGTCCAGTTCGCGGCCGAGCTCCTCGATCTGCTCCGCGGTCAGGTGGGCGGTGGGGTCGGTGGCGGTCAAGGTGTTCCTACCGTTCGATGTCGCAGGGGCCCGCGGCGGCGGACACGCAGGTCTGGATGAGGACGCCCGGCTCGGCCTCGGTGATCTCACCGGTGCGCAGGTCGCGTACGGCGCCCGCCTTGAGCGGTGTGACGCAGCCGAAGCAGATGCCCATGCGGCACCCGGACGGCATGAGCACGCCGGCCTCCTCGCCGACGTCCAGCAACGGCGTGGCGCCGTCCGCGTCGACGGTCTTGCCGGTGGTGCTGAACGTGACCTCGCCGCCGTCGCCGGCGACGACGATGCTGGGGCGGAAGCGTTCGGTGTGCAGGCGCTCCCGTACGCCGTGCTCGGTCCAGTGCACTTCGGCGGCGTCGAGCATGCCCGCGGGCCCGCAAGCCCAGGTCTCGCGCTCGGCCCAGTCGGGTACGAGCTCGTCGAGACGGGCGATGTCGAGCACGCCGTCCGTGTCGGTGTGCACCTCGGTGAGACGCAGCCTCTTGTCCGCGACCAGCTTGTGCAGATCGGTGCGGAAGATCACGTCCTGCGGCTGTGGTGCGGAGTGGATCATGACGACGTCGTCGAACTCGGTGTCGCGCAGCATTCCCATCACAGGCGTGATGCCGCTGCCGGCCGTCAGGTAGAGCACCTTGGCGGGCTTGGCCTGCGGCAGCACGAAGTCACCGGTCGCCTGGTCGAGCTGGATCAGCGTGCCCGGTTTCGCCCTGCGGACCAGGTGGTTGCTGACCTTGCCGTCCGGGATCGCCTTCACGGTGATCGTGACGCGGCCGTCCTTGCGGTTCGTCGGCGAGGTGATGGAGTAGGCACGCCACAGGCGCACCCCGTCGATGTCGACGCCGATCCGCATGTACTGACCGGCCGTGTGGCCGCGCCAGCCCCGTCCCGGTCTGATCACGATGGTCGCGGCGTCACCCGTCTCGGGGTGCACGGCCTCGATGCGCCCACGCAGGTCGGCGCCCGCACGCAGCGGGCTGACCAGGTCGAGGTAGTCCGACGGCAGCAGCGGCGTCGTGACCATCTCCAGCATTTTCCACGCCCTGCTGCGGAGGGCTGCACTCGTCATGACTCCAGCTTGCTGCGCCTCAGGGCGTAAAGTCCTGTCCGTAGGACGTGAATCTGGTCGGCCTAATTGTTCGCAGGGAACAAAAAATGAGCTATGCAGTCCGGAGGGCCAGCGAACTGGTCCTGGATGAGACGACGGTCACCGCACTTCGGGCCGCGCTGAAGGCCACCGCCGACGAGGTCGTCCAGGCGATCATCGACGAGGTCCCTTCCTACGCCAACGCCCTTTCGGGCCACATGGGCGCCACCATCCGCCGAGCCGTCCGCACCGCCCTGGGACACTACCTGGACCTCGCGAGTGGGAACGCCACGGGCGGCGACGCCGGTGACGCGGCCTACGAGCTGGGCCGCGGCGAGGTGCGCGACGGCCGTTCGATGGACGCCCTGCTCAGCGCCTACCGCGTCGGCGCCCGCGTGGCCTGGCGATGCCTGGCAGCGGGTGCCGTACCCGCGGGTCTGCCCGCCGCCGAGGTCGCCAAGTTCGCCGAACTGACCTTCGCCTACATCGACGAGCTCTCCGCCGCGAGCGCCGCGGGCCACGCCGACGAACTGGCCGCCCGGGGCAGGGACCAGGAGCGCCACCTGGAACACCTGGCCCGCGACCTCCTCGCCGGCGCGAGCCCGGACGTACTGCTGGCCTCTGCTCAACGGGCCGGGTGGCAGCCTCCGGTTTCACTGACCGCGGTCCTGCTGCCCGCCGCCCAGGCCCGGCCGGCCTACCGCGCACTCGACCCGAGCACCCTCGTCCTCGATGATCTGCCGGACGCCACCGGTGTGCTGCTCGTCCCCGACGCCGACCGATCACATCTCCTGCGGCAGCTGACCGACCGCACCGCCGTGGCCGGCCCGCCCCGGCCATGGACTCGTGCGTCCGCCTCGTACGCACGAGCCGCACGCGCGCGCTCCCTCTCCTCCGACATCCGCGACACCGAGGACCACCTGCCCGAGCTGGTGCTGAGCGCCGACGCGGACGCGTTCGCAGACCTGCGTGCCCGAGCCCTCGCACCGTTGCGGACCTTGTCCGTTCCGACGGCGCGACGGCTGGAGGAGACGTTGCGAGCGTGGCTGCTGCACCAGGGCAGGCGGGACGAGGTGGCGGCGGCGTTGTTCGTCCATCCCCAGACGGTCCGGTACCGGATGTCGCAGCTGCGGGAGCTGTTTCCGGATCTCGCGTCGCCAGACCGGGTCCTTGAACTGACGCTGGCAGTCGGTCTTCGGGTCAGCTGACGCGTACGCCGACCGTCCACGACCGCGTCCGCGTCCGCGAGCGATCCAGGAATCATGCCTCGTTCTCGGTGCTGTCAGCTGGTTCATGCGGCCTGTCGAAGAGCGGCATCGGCCGGTTGAGACAGTCGGGGGCTGATGTGCAGACCGGACGAGCCCTCGGGAAGCCCGTGGCGTGGAGGGCGCTGTCCTGGCACGAGCTGACCCCAGGAGCACGCGGGCTGCAGCCGGATGACCGGATGACCGGCGGGGCGGCCAGGTCGGGTCACCAGGCACAGGGGGCTGGGCCGCTCGTGCCGGGGGACCACCGTGGTTCTGCGACGGCCCCGTGCCTGCCTTCCCACAGGTCAACCACCGGACGACCGACCGAGCCGGGCCGGGCCGGCACACCGCGCGAGGGATGATGGGGATGGAATGACGGAATATGAGGTCAGGAGCTTCCATGGCGAAGCGGGTTCACCGACCCCGTGAGGACGCGGAGTTCAATTTCATCCTCGGGATGAGCACAGTTCCGGTCCTCGCATACTTCACCGGGACATGGCCCAAGGCAATCGAGCCCTGCCGGGTGATGGACCTCGTCGTGGGTGGCATCGCCGACGACTACACGGGCCGACTGACGGCCATCCGCGTAGACATCACGCGCTGTCCGGCTGCGACCGAGCGATACGGGATCACCGGAGCCGCGTCCTACGTCCTGCTGAAGGAGGGGGAGGCGGTGGCGCACGGCACGGGGCCGACGACCATCACCGAGGTACGACAGTTCCTGGACGGCCACCTCTGAGCGACCGCTGCGGCACGTGGCCGCGACGCCCGTCCGCTTCGTCCATGGGAGCTGCGCCGCCTGAGACACCTTGGGGCTGAGACACCCCGCACCGCGAGCACTATCGCCGCCGACGCCATCGCGACCCGACGACCACTGGGATCCGCACGGCATCGCGCACGTTCCCCTGCCGCCGACCGACCCTGCCGCTCCGCGTCTCTGTTGAGGGTCATCGCGCTGCCGCGGGAGGTGCCGCAGGTCCAGAAGTAGCCGCCGGACAATGTGGCGTTGAGTGTGCCGGTGCTCTCAATGTTGCCGGAGACGTTGCACTGGGGGCGATGAGCTGGCTGACGTTCCAGCTCGTGCTGTTGTAGTCGGTGCCCGCGCCAGCCGGTGTTGTCCGTGACGACGTCGCTCTGCGCGCAGGCGAGGGACCCACCTGGCGGGCGCGTTCGTCGGCGTGGACGACGGTGATGAAGGCGTGAGCGAGCATGGTCAGGGTGAGCCAGCGGGACCAGGCGGTGAAGCGGCGAACCCGGTGCTCGTCCAGTCCAGCCAAGACCCTTTCCGGGGGGCAGGTTTCCTCCATCCGCCATCTTGACTCGGCGACGCGGACCAGTGTGGTCAGGGGCGCCGGGCGGGGCGACCAACAGCGGTAGTAGGCCAGTTCACCGGTGGTGCGGTTGCGGCGGATCAGGAGCTGGTGGCTTCTGTCAGGCCCGCTTGGGCACCATGGCGGCAAGGGCATCCGCTCGGAACTTCCCTGCCGCGGTGGTGACTTCGTGGGAGCAGGCCATGGCGAGCACGCAGGCGACCCCGCGCTTTTGCAGCGCGAACCGCAGTTTCGGGTTGCCGCCGTAGACCTCGTCTCCCGCCACCCAGTCCGCGCGGTGCTCGGAGTCAAGGAAACGGCCCATCATGCGGGCGGCCAGCTCAGGCTTGGTCGCGAGGACGGTGTCCTCCTCCAGGCCCGCAGCCCGGCAGCGGTCCGGGTCGCATGTGCACGAGCTCGGAATGCACGGCTCGCGGTTCACTGCCGCGTGTCCGCGGCGGCCCGCGTAGACGAGACAGACGGCGACCTGGGATTTGCTATCCTGCCGGCGGTGCCGGTGTACTGGCGCTGCACCTCGACGGTGTGCGTGCCCTTCTTCACGTCTCCGGTCTCGTCGACGACCAGGACCGCATCTGGGTCGTGCAGATGCTCCACCACGTACTCCCGTACGTCATCGCCTACCGGATCAGCATCCCACTTGGCCCGGCCCAGCAGGTGCTGCATGAAATCAGGGCTCGCCTCTCCGGCCCACTCGGCGATTGTCCAGCAGTTCTTCCACGGCCGGTCCGCCAGCAGCCCGCGCACGAAGTCCCGCGCCCGAAGGCGTGGTTCGACTCGCGCGAACATCGCCGCTGTCCGGCTCGTCAGAGCCTCGAACGCCTCCTGCCACCGGGCAGGGTCTACGCTGTGAGCTGCGGCCACCGCATGATCTTCGTTTGTGCACACAGCTCACGATGACCATGGGTGACCTCGGCCGTCTTGTCGTCGACCCTGACCAGCCGACATGACGATCTGTGCCTGGAGTGGGCGGCGGTCGATGGGGCCACGCAGGCGGGCCGTCTCGTATCAGGAGGACATATGCGGCGTGGCGAAGTCTGGTGGGCTGATTTCAACGAGCAGCGGGCAGTTGTCCTGCTGTCGGGAGAAGATGCGTCCGGTTTCTTGGCGATGCAGGTCGTCGCTCCCGCAGGCACCGATCTCAGCGGCGTGGCCGTTGAGGTGGCAGTAGGTGCTCCCGAAGGACTGCCTCTCGAAGGCGTCCTGAGAGTCGCACTTCCACGTCCCGACCTCATCCCTTGCAATTGGTTGGTCACCCTGGCCAGGGAAGACCTGATCGGGCAGGCGGGCGTCCTGCCGTCCGCGAAACTCAGCGAGATCGAGGACGCTCTTCGTCTCGGTGGACTCAAGTAGGCGGAGAGGGATGGACGCCGCCGATGGCGCGGCGGTCTCGTCGAGAGGGTCAATGGTGGCCGCGCGAATTCAGCGGCGCGCCCACTCACAAGATCGTGATCTACGGCTGGAGTACTTGCCGTGGACTCCGTCGAGTACCCGGGCCGTGGGCTGGTCGGCGGGTGCGAGATAACGGGAATACCAGCGTGTTCCTCCGGAGAGATGGTGTTGCGGGTGCCGGTGAAGTTGAAGCGGATGTAGCGCGCGCGGCCGGTGGCGTGCTCCCCGTGATCCGAAGAGATGCGGGTGACGAGCGAGAGGCTGGCCCGTCCGACTTTCTCGGCCTGTAGGGGCAGTTCTCAGCGCGGGGTCTGGCACTGCCCCCAACGACGGGGAGACCGAGACCATGCACGCGCACGGCTAGGTTCGTCCCTTGAAGGCCGACGCATCGCCCATGGCCTATGCCGAAGCCGGGAGCGTTCGCGTCATGTGCCCGGACCGTCACACCACCCACGACCACCGCCTCACGATCACCGGAGTACGGGAAGCAATCGCCCTTGGGCGGGCGCCCGGCTCCGAGGACATCGAGATCACGGGAGTGGCGGGCATGACCGGATTCTGCGGCCCCGACCCGATGCACGGCAACGCAGCCCAGCTCATGGTCGACACCTTCGTGGCGATCATCACCGGGAAGATCACGTCGCGGGGCGTCCTGCGTGACTGTCGCGGGTCCGTTGCGCTCGTTCTGCCCGAAGGCGACCCGTCGCGTCGGCGTCACCTGGAGCGGGTCGGCCGGTATCGCTACCGCCTCTACGACGGTGGTGTGCTGTTCTACTCGTCTCCGGATCTGCAAGTCCACGAGATCTGGCGGGAGAGCGACGGGCTCTCGTGGTGACCGGGTCTCCCTGAGGGCAGGCGCTGAGCAGCAGAAAGTGTCGGACCACCCGCATGTGCCGGTGGTCGTGAGCTCGTTGCGGAGGGTCTCAAGGGCGTTCGAAGGCCGTGAAGAGTTGAGGGTGGCGTTCCGGGTGCAGGCGTTGGTCGCGACGGCGCACGCGGCGTCCGGGGCACCGGTCTGCAGGTGGGCGGGGACGGTGCGGGTGAGGCCGACGATGTGGTCGCGGACCTAGCGGTCGGCCGCGTACCGGACGTGTCGTGCCTGATCGAAGTGGGTGAGGGCGCGGCGGGGGCCATTGAGATCGAGGGCGGAGGATGTCGGCGGCCACCTCGCATTCGCATTCCCCAAGTATGGTCAGATACGTGATCATGTGTGGCAATCGATGAGGGCTGGGTGGCAGCGGGCCTCCAAGAACGCCTGGTAGGCACGGCGTATCGAGGAACTTGCACGGCTCAGCGACATCGAGCAGCCGCGGCCGGCGACGGGCATCCGGTCTGGGCCGCCCAGGGACAAGGCGGTGACGGACTGGGGCCGGGGGGTACGCGCCTGGTGCCACGACGCGGCGACGGCGAAGTGGACAGCAGCGTCGGGGCGCAACCGCTGGCGGTGGCGGCGGACACATGGACCGCGGCCGGATGCGGGTTCATGGGCGGTGTGGTCACCCACCCAGGCGCCCGCAGGCGCGGTCTTGCGCGGGCCGTGTACGGCTTCTTGGTGGACACCCTCGTCAACCAGCACGGCCGGGCCACGCTCATGGTGCTCACCGGCAACGCCCCGGCCATCGCCACGTATGAACGCCTCGGCATGGCCAAGCGTCTTTTCCGGGCCGGGCACATCGCACATCGCGGATCGCGGAGGCGCCGGTCGGCAAGGACTGCCCGATAGCCACTGGCGGCAACCTCTACTCGGTGCCCGCCCGCCGGGTCCGCCCCCGCCAACTGGTGGGGACCGACAAGAGCGACCAGCGCCGGTCAGGAGATCGCGGGGGACCGCCAAACGTCTTACAGTGCCTGCCCTCGCAGTACTGGACGTGATCTACTGCCGGGCATGCCGTTGCTGATGCTCGACCTCGACAACACCTTGGTCGATCGCGATGCCGCCTTCCGGGACGCGACGGCCGCTTTCCTGGCCGAGCACGCACTGCCCGAATCCGACATTGAATGGCTGATGTCCACCGACGCCAGCGGATACACATCCAGGGAAGCTCTCGCCACGGCCGTAGCCGAACGGTACGGAGCGTCCCTGCGCGAGACCGCCATCCGCGTCTTTCTCGATCGTGGCGCCGCGGATCGGGTTGTCCTGGCCGAAGCCACCCGCAACGCGCTAAGCAAGGCAACCACCGAGGGCTGGTCCTGCATGATCGTCACCAACGGCCGAACCGTGCAACAAGAAGCCAAGATCCGGAACACCGGACTCGACCGGCTGGTCCATGGATGGACGATCTCCGAGGAAGTGGGCCACAAGAAGCCCGATCCGGCGATCTTCAAGGCGGCGGCAACGGCCGTCGGAGCCTCCCTCCAGGAGGCCTGGATCATCGGCGACTCACCCCAGGCCGACATCGCCGGTGCGCACAGGCTTGATGTCTCGAGCGTCTGGGTGTCAGGCGGCCGACCGTGGACCGAGGCGGCCTACCGACCCACCCATGTCGCCGACAACGTCGCATCCGCGATCCACTATGTCATCGGCATCCAGACAGAGCGGCAACGGTAACGGCACCGACCTGCTCTCTCTGCCCAGGTCGAACCAGTGATGTTTCGGCACTGCCTGACACAGGTTCGCCGGAACATGTGCGGTTTGCTGAAGGTCTTGTTCGTGGTCAGGGTGATCGAGCTCTTCTCATAACGCTTCAAGATCAGCTGGAGGACCAGGTTCACCTCGGAACCCTGGTGAGCGTGTAGGTCAGCAGATACCCGGCCACGCTGACCGACGCGGGCTGGATCCTCGGGCGCCGACGACCGCACTCCGGGAAGTCGTTACCTGCTCACCACGCGAGGAGGAGCGGGATGACGCACCCGGACACCTTCGCTCGCCTGTCCACACCCGCCCAGCTTCTGACGCCGGCCGACGAGGGCATCGGCGCCTACCACTTCTACACCACGTGCGACCAGCAGCAGGCCGCCTTCAGCGGGGGAGACGCGCTCGACGCGGTCCGCCAACTCGTCGCCCGCCCCGACACGGACACCAACACCGTGTACGTCCTCGACTTGGCGAAGGGCCTGGAGGGCCCACATCTTCCATCACACAGTCCGGCCGACCCACCGTGGTCGAAGACAGGGCTGTCCAAGACTTGTCCCGTAAGTGATGGTGTCCAGTCTCAGTGGGGTTCGGTCGATGCTGTTGAGAGCGAGTGAGTGCTGAGCGAAAACCAGGTCGACGTGGATCAGTGTGGTAACCGATCATGTGGTCATGCCGCTGAGAGAGACCCTTGCCCGAGTCGATGTGGACCTGGCCGCCGGCCGGGTTCCGGTCGCGCGCCAGCGTTTGCGCGGTCTCGTCTCCTCCTTCCCGTACGACCTGACGCTCCGTCGGCGTCTGGCCGAGGTGTACCGGCTCTATGGCGACTCCGCCGAGGCCGGACGCTGGATGTACCTCGAAGAGGACCGCAACGCCGACGAGACCGCCGCCTTCGAGGCGCGGTACGGGTCTCCCGGGTGGCGCATGAAGGCCCTCGCCTGGCGCGACCCTGAGGCGATGGCTGCCACCTCATTCGCGAAGAGGCAGCTGGTCGCGGTGCGGACTGCTTGCGCCGAGGAGCTGGGGCACCCCGTCGGCTGGGACGACCCCGCCTCCTACAAGGACGGCTTGGAGGAAAAGTACGAAGCGCCCTCCGAGCCGTGGACGGTCGGCGGTGTGCTGGCGGGTGTCGGCTGCCTGGTGGGGGTTCTTGCGTTCGTCGCGATCTGGGTAAATGGAGTTGTTGCCCTCTTTGATTGACCCAGGTCACCAGGGTCGGTTAGGAGCGCTGCTCGAAATTCGGTGGGACCGTCCAGAACGGCCGTGAACGGGGCACCTGGGCGAGGCGAAATGATCTCGCGGTGTTCTGCTGTGATCACAGCGTCGCAGCCGTGTTGGGCAGCCCCGTTCACTGGGTTGAGCCCTCGCTGTTTCGGCACGCTGGTGTCGCAGCTGCGGTACGAAGAAGGTGACACGGTCCGCAGAGGTCGGCCGTGGAGCCTGCCACGAGGGCGGGTCGGTCACGGACATCACCGTCGGCGGCTGCGTGGAACGGGTCGACACCATGCGTCGAGTCGATGTCCGCGGGGGTCAGCGCAAAGTCGACTTCTACCTTCGGCCGCGGGCACTGGATCTCGTCCCTGAGTACGCCCCGGCCACAATCCGGGCGTTCAGGCTCGCCGTCGGCCGGCTGAGCATCGAAGAACTCGTGGATCGCTATCCGATCCGGTGCCGCCCGGTCCGCGACCTGATCGTGGATAACCTGCACGAACGGCAGCCATCGTTGGATTACACCAGCCTGGACACTGTGTCGCGCACGCTGGCCGGGCTGTTCTGGACCAGGGTCGAAGCACTTTCACCGGGCATCGATTCCCTGAGGCTGCCATCGGCACTGGCCCGAGCCTGGACGACAGACATCGCCACCAAGAGACGCAGCACGATCGGTCCAGACGGCACCGCCGTCGAGGTCGTCAGTCCCAGGCTGAACGCCAAGGACGAGCTCATTCGCGTCCGCGCCTTCTATCTGGACGTCGCCCATTGTGCTGCGGCAGAGCCAGCCCGCGGGGCACCGTGGGTGGTGCCCCGCCCGATCAGCAATGAGGAGATCAGCAAGGCCAAGGACCGCAAACACCGCAAGGCCCGGATGGACCAGCGCACTCGCGAATGGCTTCCCGCCCTGCCGGTGCTGGGCGACACAGTGGACCGCAGGCGACGCACCGCGGCCGAGCACACCCAGGCCCGGGGATCTGATCCCCGACACCGCCGGAGCCTTGCGCAGAACCGTTGCGCCCAAGGCCGCCGGGCACTTGACCTGGGCCGAGGAGACCTTGACCGGGCAGCGGCGGAACCTCACCTACGAGGAGAGCGAAGCCTTCTGGGCCTTCGCCGCGATCGAGGTCCTGCGCCTGACTGGCATCCGCAACGAGGAGCTCCTGGAGCTGACCCACCACAGCATCACCGAAACCCGGCTCCCAACCACCGGCGAAGTCGTGCCCCTGTTGCAGGTCGCCCCGTCCAAGACCGACAGCGAACGGCTCCTGCTGGTCAGCCCGGAACTGGCGGACATCATTTCCACCATCATCCGCCGCCTGCGAGGAAGCAGCGGTGTGATCCCGCCGGTGACCTCCTACGACGTCCACGAGCGGGTCTGGAACCCGCCGATGCCGCTGGTGTTCCAGCGCGATATCGGCACCGAACACCGCGCTTTCACCCCGACCGCGCTCCGCAAGTTTCTGATCAACGCGCTGGCCGCCACGGGCCTCACTGATGCCGCCGGCGAACCGCTCGTCTTCTCCCTGCACGACTTCCGAAGGATCTTCGTGACCGACGCCATCATGAACGGCCTGCCACCGCCTATCACCCAAGTGATCTGCGGGCATAAGAGTCTTGATACGACGATGGGTTACAAGGCGATCTACCCGGCCGAGACGATCGAGGCCCACCGCGCCTTCATCGGCCGTCGCCGGACCACCCGACCCAGCGACGAATATCGGACGCACACCGAGGAGGAATGGGACGCTTTCCTTGCGCACTTCGAGAAGCGCAAGGCGTCCATCGGCACCTGCGCTCGCGCGTTTTTTCAAGCCCTTGTGTTCATGAACACGCCTGTGTTCGTTGCTCGCTCGTCTGGCCGGACCCGGCCCAGCGCGGCCTGTTGGAGGAGATTCGAGACAACCCCGTTGCCCGCATCACCGCGACAGCCGACCTCGTTACCTGGGACGCTACCGAACTTGATCGGGTGATGTCGGGCTGTTCGCCGGACAGCGCGCAGGTGGCCTCGGTAGTCCTGGCGAGGTGAGATATCCGCAGGGTGGCGGCTTGACTGACACCGAGAGGGACGCACGGGAGCGGGTCCGGCTCCAGGCTGTGGCTTGCTTCGAGAGTGGGACGAAGAGCCGGGAGGTCGCTGACGCATTGCGGGTCTCGGAGCGGTCGGTGGAACGCTGGCGACGCCAGTGGCGTGAGGGCGGCCACGCCGGGGTGGCGTCCAAGGGGTCACCTGGTCGACCTCGGCTGTCTGACGCACAAATGGCCAGGTTGGAGCGCGAGTTGGAGCGTGGGCCTCTGGCACACGGGTGGATCGACCAGCGATGGACCCTGGCTCGGGTGAAGACGATGATCGGCCGCCTGTTCCACGTCTCGTACACCGTGGAGGGCACATGGCGTTTGCTGCGGCGCCATGGCTGGTCGTGGCAGCAGCCCGCCCGGCGCGCGATCGAGCGTGACGACGACGCGGTGGAGCTGTGGAAGCGGGAGGTGTGGCCGCGGGTAAGAGCACCGCGGCGGCGAACGGAGCCTGGGTGGTCTTCGAGGACGAGGCCGGCCAGTCGATGACGCCGCCGCGCGCCAAGACGTGGGGTCGCAAGGGCAGCACTCCGGTCATCCGGGTGCGCGGACGGGGATCGGGCCGTGTGTCGATGGCGGGCATGACCTGCTACAAGGCTGGTGAGCGGTCCCGTCTGATCTATGCGATCCGCGAGTACCGGGGCCGCAAGGAGGAGCCGAAGGGCTTCGGCTGGAAGGACTATCGTGACCTGGTCATCCGCGCCAGTACACAGCTCGGCGGGCCGATCGTTCTGGTGTGGGACAACCTACGCATGCACCTGGTCGCGCCCCTGCGGGAGTTCTTCGGGGCAAACGCTGATTGGCTCACCGTGTTCCAGCTTCCAACCTACGCACCCGACCTCAACGCGCAGGAGGGCATCTGGTCCTTGGTCAAACGCGACATCGGCAACCTCGCCGCCGCGGACCTCGGCCAGATCACCCGCGCTGTGAAGCGCAAGCTGAAGATGTTGCAGTACCAACCGGGGGTAATCGACGGCTGCCTCGCCGGCACCGGCCTGACCCTGTGATCGTGATTGTCAAAAGATGCCGAAGAAGCGATGCCACCAGCTGGGCCGCTGAACGTGCGAGGGCAGTCGGCTCGGCCCGTCGTAGTCGAGCTCCAACACTTCCTCGGCGACCACCACGTAGCCGAGCTCGACCAACGCGCGATTCACCTTGGCAAGGTCGACACCGTCCAGTGCGCCCTCAGCCTGGGCATCCTCCGTCCCGAAGAAGGCTCCCGGGTTGTCCGCGCAGACCAGAGCCAATGAGCCGAACTTGCTCACACAGACCACGATCCGGGTTCCGCATACGGTCGCGTCCGCAGGCACGACGACACGTCCGTACTCGCTGGAGTCCTGAGTGTCGTGCTCAGCCGTGCACCGAGCTGCGAAGTCACCTTCGAGCCGGCTCACCAGACCGCTGAACAAGGCCGCAGTCTCGGCACGGTTGTAGTGCTGCGGCCACTCCAGCCACTCCGGGTCATCGAGCCCGCACAGCAACGCCAGCAGATCCGCTTGACTCTCGGTCATGCGGTCATCTTGACGCAACAGCCATACGTGGAACGGCTCGGGGTACCACCACGCTCACCGTTCCCCGACATCACCCATTCAAGTTCAGTATCGAGCAGCCCCACCGCACAACACGCGACTATACGGCGTTCGGCCCGTTCCATTTCGACCGCCGCCAATACGACGACGCCTTGCGCGCTCTGAGCGCGACAATCAGCTCCGACAACAGGTGAGTTCACCCGCGCCGTCCCATCAAGTTCAGCAGGAGTCGCCGCATGGATCCGGCAGATGGTCACGCGGACGAAATCGCTCTGAGCGCTGAAGAGTACGACGCCGTCAGGGCAGCCCTCGCCCGTGTCACCAGCACCAGAGGCGGAGCACAAGCCCACTCCCTCAACTCCCTCCTCGCACAGTGGAGCGCCTTGGTGCACGAGGTAGAGGAGGGCTACTCGTGGTGCGCGCCGGAGCTCGACCACGATCTCTCGTGCCGGAGCGCGCTCGCGGGAGTCTGGCCGCTGCTGCCCTCACGTGTTCGCGCGCTCAGGCAACCGGAACTCGATTGCATCGACGTTCGCTATCGCCGCGCGACGATTCCATGGCCTGACCGCCCCGAGGAAGGTGCTCGATGGTGGACATGGCGTGTTCCCCGGCGCCTTGAGGTCGAGGCTGCAGAACAACGAGATCCTGACTGGCCCTTGGGATGGGAGATGATGCCGTTCCCCGACCCGCTTCCGTGGCAGTCGTCACTTGACACCGCGTGTCGATCAGACCCCAACCAAGCGAATGTAGTTTTAGAGCAGCTTGTGTCAGATGCTCGCTCCTCCGGCCGGATCCAGCCCAACGGGCACGGTTCGTCGACATCCGCGACAACCTCCTCGCCCGCATTGCCGAAGCCGACTGCGAAGGCTGGCTGGGCGATGTCGAGAGACTCCAGGCCAGCCTCACCGGAGGAACTTGCCTAGCTCGACCGCCGCCCCATCAGCCACAGCACCATCGACCGCGGCCTCCGTGCTCCGCCGAGAGCCTCCACCAGCACCTCATGAAAGCAAGCTGATCGATGCCCAGTGGATATCCGTGGTCGCTGAGGAGCTGCACACCTACGATCCACTCCATGCGCAGTGTGTTCGTGTTCCCTGCAGGTGAGCGTGCTGAGACAGTCGCGTCGCTCGATCGACATCTGCCCGAGCAGAGCGATCCCTGGACTGTGGAGGACAACCTCTACATCGAGATTGACGATGAGCAGACCGGCTACCTCTTCTCCGACTGGGATCCCGACGACGTGGCGGCCCTGGAAGCGGCCGTCGGGCATCGCCCCACCTGGGCAGTGAAGATTGACATCTCCGGACGAATCGGCGGCACCACAGAGGTTCACCAACTGGTCGAGCTGTTGCTTGAGCATAAAGGCGTGGCGACCGACGACTATTCCGGCCACCCCTGGACCTTGCAGGAGATCAAGTCTGGAGCATTGAACGCCAGCCTGCGCTTCTTTGAACCGTTCCGGGTTCGATAGAGATCTCAGATGTTGGCTGTGACCTGGAGATTCGTGGTTGCTCGGTAGAAGTTGGCTTCGTATTCGACGGGTGGGATGTGCCCGATCTCACCGTGGAGTCGGCGGTGGTTGTACCAGTCGACCCACTCGGCAGTGGCGAGCTCGACGTGCGACAGCGTCTTCCACGGCCGCTGCGGCTTTATGACCTCGGTCTTGAACAGGCCGATCGTCGACTCCATGAGCGCGTTGTCGTAAGCGTCGCCAACCGACCCGATCGAGGCCGCGATCCGGACCGAGTCCAGGTGTTCGGCGAGGCGAAATGATGTGTATTGCGACCCGGCATCGGAGTGGTGCACCAACTCGCCGGGGATGGGTGGACGACCGTCTCGGTCGCGCTGCCACAGGCCCATGTCCAGGGCGTCCAGGACGAGTTGGGTCTGTTTCGACAGCGATGCGGACCAGCCGACGATGCGGCGGGAGAAGGTGTCCACGATAAAGGCGACATAGACGACGCCCGCCCAGGCGGCGACGTGTGTGAAGTCGGCGACCCAGGTCCGGTTCGGCGCCGGTGCGACGAACTCGCGGTCGAGCAGGTCCGGGGCCCTGGCCGCCGCCGGGTCCGGCATGGTCGTGATGACCTTCTTGCCGCGGACGGCGCCGGCGATGCCGATCTCGCGCATCAGACGCTCGACCGTGCAGCGGGCCACTTTCTGGCCCTGGCGGTTCAGCTGGCGCCAGACCTTCCTCGCACCGTAGACACGGTAGTTGGCCTCGTAGACCTCCTTGATCTGTTCCTTGAGCCCCTCGTCCCGCACGGACCGCGGCGAGGGCGCCAACTGGCGTTTCTTGCAGGCGTAGTAGGTGGAAGGGGCGATCTTGCAGCCGTGCTGGGTGAGCACGCGGCAGATCGGCTCGACACCGCCGAAGCGGCCCTTGTGCTCGTCGATGAACGCTACGAGCGCGTGTGTGGCCGGTCGAGCTCGGCCGCGAAGAAACTCGCCGCCGCCTTCAAGATCTCGTTCGCCCGCCTGAGTTCGGCGATTTCCTTCTTCATCGCCTTGACCTGCGCGGACTCCTCTGTCGTGGTCCCCGGCCGGGCTCCGTTGTCGATCTGGTCCTGGCGGACCCACTTGCGCAGCGTCTCGGTCGTCCCGATCCCCAGCTTGGCGGCGACCGCCTTCATCGCGGACCACTCGGTGTCGTACTCGGGCCGCACCTCGGCGACCATGCGGACCGCACGTTTGCGCAGCTCAAGGGGGTAAGGGGAAGGGCGTGCCATGACTCGATCCTCTCAAATGATCGAGTCCCTATCGAACCCGGAGCGGTTCACTTCGACTTTCGGGCTTACCACGAACTCAACTGCGAGTAAGAACCTCCTGACTCGATCACCGCGCAACGGCTAGTTCAGAGAAGCCTGCGTGCGCTGCCCCCGTCCTTCGGCCGGACTCTGAGCAGATGCCCCGCCTGGAGGAGATCCGCGCCAACCTGGTCCTCCACCGTCTCCACGCGGCCGGAGAGCAGGGCTGGCTCGTCGAGGTCGCCGCGATCGAGGCCGGCCTCGCCGCCGAGCAAAAGCTCCAGGTGATGCACGATGTCGCCACCCGGCACAGCATCGTTCACCTCGGCATGCCCGACTTCCGCACCAACGCAGGCCGACTCATCCCGTGCCCCGGTAGCAGCTGACGAGCCTCGTGCTACTGCCGCGCACCAGGAGCCACGAGATGGGCTCAGGCGCGCGGCGGCAAGACCTCGATCACGGTGGCCCTTCCGACAACAGGTCGGGCTTCGTGCATGGTGATCACATCACCGCACGTCAGATGCCTCCACTGCTCGGGGCTCAGGGGAGCCAGCCGAACGTCCGCGGTTTGTCCCGGGCAGAGCTCCTGCGCATACTCCACCCAGAGCCTTGCGACGTTCAGCTCACGCTCCCCTTCAGCGGTGCGGTTGCCGATGTCCCACATCGGCCGAAGCTGTCCGTCTGCGGCAAAGACAGTTTCGCGTCGGCCTTCCCCCGAACCCACCAGGCTCAGGGTCGCCCGGACGGTGCCGTGCTGGGCTTCCCAGCCCCGCCACTCGCACCAACGGCGGCTGCGATCGAGCATCATCTGGCGAGCTGCTTCGGCGAGGAGTTCCCAGAAGTCCACGGACACGGGGTGGACATCCCCGATCTCGATGAGAACGCCGAGCACCATCTCCCACTCTTGGCGCCGGATGTCCTCGCGCACGTCCCCGACCGTCTGTCCGTTCTCTGCCACTGCGTCGTCAGGCAGCAGGTCGACGGCCTGCCGAAGGAGTGTGAAGGCATCATCCATACGCTGCATTCTCCGCCGTCCCCGGTGTCGGCATACACGTCGAAGTGCCCAGGCGGGTAGACGCGAACATGCTCACCGCGTCGCACACGATGACAGCCCCGAGGCCGTTGTATCGGCGAACGGCTGGGCCGCCGTACTACGGCGCCTGCGGTATGGCCGGCACGGGAAGATCGAGAAGGCGGGCGAGGGCGGCTGTGACGGGAGCGCAGTGGGCCGGCAGGTGTTCGGAGGCCCAGTCTGCTGCCAGTTCGAGGAAGTCGGCCAGGTCGCGTTCGGCACCGGCGAGCAGCTGGCGGAGCTCGGTGTCGGACAGTTCGATCAGCGGGCTGTCGCTCTGTTCGGCGTTGACGGTGAGCCGGATTGTGTCGCCCGTACGCTCCGCAACCGGTGAAACGGGCTCGTGACCGAAGCCGAGCAGGGTGCCGTCGTCGACGAACTGGTGCCAGTCGCGCCAGTCGTCCAGGCCGTCGCAGCAGCCGGGTGCGAAGGTGACGCCTGTGGAGCTGTCGGTGACCCGCAGGCCGCCGGCCGCGAAGAGGCACTCGAAGGTCAGCAGTCCGTGGAGGAACGAGCTGAGCGCGTCGGCCGGACGAGGCGGGCGGTCGCCGTCGGGGTCGATGTCATTGCAGCCCGCGATGCGCATCACCGCCGTCCCGACCTCGGCGGGTGAGAGATCACCGCTGAGAGGCAGGAAGCTGAACGGCTCGATCGCGGCTATGGGCCAGAGGTCGAAGCCGTCAGGGGCGTAGATCTCCAGGACAGGCTGCATGACGATCACCCGGCGAAGTGTTCCACATCCCCCGCCCGAAGCGCGTCCCGATTTCGCCGTGCCCTCGTCGCGGCCAAGCTGAACACCATCGGTTGTACCGTCCTGAGCAGATACGGGTGTACCCCGACGCCCGGACACCCGTTGAGGGGCAACCCGGCCGGAGTTGGCAGCGCGACACGCCCGAATGCTGCCCGGCACCGAGATCGTTGCCCACTACTTTGAGCAACTCGACTGTGATCCGGCCCCGCGGGGCCGTCAGCTGGGCTATTGAACTGGAATGCGTGATGTCGGTCTGCCGTCTATGAGAGGTGCCGTCACACCAGGGCGATGTACCTCGACGCGCAGCGTCCATCAGTAGACGATGGACACGATCTGGCAGGCGGCTTCGGCGATCTGGCGGTCTCCGCTGATGCGGGCCCGGGCGAGGGCAGTGCCAGGATCAATGCCGCGGGTGCAGAGTCGCCAGGCGGTCTCTGGGTCCAGTCCCACTGATGCGGTTGGCCGACCGCTGGGTGCTGCGGCCAGTGACCAGCGGTCCGCGGTGGCGGTCACGGTCCAGGTGCCGGCGGCTGGCTCATCGATGACCACCTGGAGTTGTGTCCCGGCGGGTGCGGGAGTGTCACGCAGAGTGTGAGGCAAGGCCCTCATGAAGGTGTCCAGGACCGTGGACAGAGCGTTGGGCTCCGGATCGGTGTCCCGGCCGGTGGCGTGGCGGATCTGCTGGCGGTGGGTCCAGTACTCGGTGAACTCCCGGGCGATGTCCAGCCACTTGGGTGCCGGGTCGGCCCCTGCCCAGGACACTCCTAGACCCGTTGCGTCGAGGTCGTCACCCTCGAATTGACGGGCGACCTGGGTCCCGGACAGTTCCAGGGCCTCGATGATCTCGGCGGGGCTGTGATCGGCGTGGAGGTCGATCCATTCTTGGTTGACCCGGTGGATGAACGCTTCCAGCGTCTCCCCAAAGGCCATGGCGCGCTGGTGGCTCTCTGCGCTCCAGCCGAGGCGGCCGTGGTAGTCGCCGAGGATGTGGGAGGCAAGATCCTGCACGGTCCAGCCTGGGACCGCAGCTCTGCTCCACTCACTGCGCCGCAGACCGCCTAGCACGTCGAGGAGCGACGCCAGCTCTGACCCGAACAGTGGGCGAGCGTCAATCGGCTTGCCCAGCCAGGAAGGGTCGGATACGTCGTTGGGCTGGAGACTCATGGGCAAAGCCTGTCAGCCGGGAGGCTTGGTCTGCCATCGAATACCCCCTCACCTCACGGACAGGACGGGGCAGGTCGGTCAGCCGCCCATCATCAGGCCAGTGCCCGCCAGACAGCCGTCGACCAGATCGGGCCGGGACTGGATCTGCTTGAGCCTGCGCTTCACAGCCCCGGTGATCTGGGCGAGGTCAGCTGCGGCAAGGTTGCCGAGGTTGCGTCCAACCAGCGACCAAATGCCCTGCTGAGGGTGCAAGTCGGGTGCATAGGCGGGCGGGGCCTCCACCTGAGTGGTGGACACGCTGATACTGGATCTGCTTGATCCGGAGGAAGCGAGAAGACCGCCGATGGCGATGAAGGACTATTCGGACGAGTTCAAGGCTGATGCCGTGGCCCTGTACGAGTCCACACCCGGGGTGACCTACAAGAGCATCGCCGCTGACCTGGGCGTCAACCGGGCGACTCTGCGGGAGTGGGTGCTGCGGGACCGCGAACGCCGTGGCGTCACCGCTGCGGCTGCGAGGCCGGCCGCCCGGCCCCGGGAGGCGGTGGCGTCCGTTGATCCGGACGAGCGGGTGCGGCAGTTGGAGGCGAGGGTGGCCGAGCTGGAGGCGAGTGAGCGCAAGCTCGCCACCGAGCGGGACATCCTCCGCAAGGCGGCCAAGTATTTCGCCGGGGAGACGAACTGGTGATGAGCCGCTTCCAGTTCGTTGACGACCACCGGGACACCTACGAGGTGAAGCGGCTCTGCCAGGTCCTGGACGTGAACCGGTCCAGCTACTACAAGTGGCTCGCCGACGCCGAGGCCCGCGTCGCCCAGTACGGCTCCCGGGCCTTCGCCGGCCTCTGCGACCAACTCGGAGTGATCCCGTCGATGGGCGCGGTCGGCACCAGGGCCGACAACGCGGCCTGCGAAAGCTTCCACGCCTCCCTCAAACGCGAGCCTCTCCAGGGCGCCCACGACTACGGCGACGCCGACACCTGCCGCAGGACCGTCTTCGCCTGGCTGACCCGCTACAACACCCGCCGCCGGCACTCCGCCAACGGCCACCTCAGCCCCAACGAATACGAACACCGACACCACACCGCTAAACTCACGCTCGCCGCGTGATCAATAACCGCGTGCCCACCTTCACGGGGGAAGGCCCCCTCGCGCACTCAGCTGACAGGCGATCAGAGCAGGCGGTAGCCGATCACGGCCCCGATAACTCGTAGATCTCTACGGGACAGGTCTCAGCTCTGTCAGAAGGCGAACAGCACCATGGCCGGCAGCAGCAGGAGCAGTTGCAGCCACACGAGCCATCGTCGAGGCAGGGCCAACGCCAGCAGTCCGAGAAGTCCGGAAGCGGCGAAGAACGTGAGCCCCAGGGGCCAGTGGGTGGTCCAGTCGGCGCCGGAATGGGCGTACTGGTCCGCGCAGTAGAGCCAGATCAGGGCGGCGAGCACGAAAGAGACGGGTAGTAGACCGAGACCGAAACCGGCCCGGATCCGTATGCGGCGGCTTTCCTGCGCGGACCGTGTACGAGGGGCGGCGCCAGCAGCGCTGGTATTCACATCTGTCCTGTCCTGGTGGCCCGGGCGGGGCGGCTCGCCGCCATCGTCCCTAGGGGGGTGGCCGAGGGCGCCGTATGAGGGCTGCCGATGTGTGGGACGTGCCCGGAGCGGGGGTCCTTCAGAGGAGAGAGTAACAACGGCCGCTGGTCACCCCTGCGGCGGACGACGGCAGCGGTAGGCGGGATGCCGGGGCCGTCAATCCGGCGCGATGTGGTGGGGACCGGTGCCGGTCCGTCCTGGCGGGTCAGTGCGCGGAAAGGTCAGGTCACGAACCGTGCTGGACACGCTCCAGGGCGAGGGCGGCGGACCGGCGCGTCGGCTGCGACGGGTCCGGGAGCTGACCTGCCCCCTGGCCGGGCTGTTGGTTCCAGCCCAGAATGCGACTGCCGATCGTGCTCAGTTCCTCGCTGCTGGGCGGGACGTCGATGTAGAACAGTGCCTCGTAGGGCCGCTTGTCGTCGCCTCCCCACCGCACCGTGCCGTCGCACTCGGCGAGGATGTCCCGGATGACGGCCAGCTGCGGCGCGAAGAAGCCTCCGGATATGCCCTCCGGGTACCAGCCGCTCCGGATCGAGATCGCGGTCCCCGAGGCTTGGTTGCTCTGCGGGGAGGAGAGGCTGGTGCTGCCCAGCTTCCTGAAGCCCACCACGTCGCCGGTCCGCAGGGTGTCGATCTCGTAGTGAAAACGGCGCACCACGTAGAGGAGGACCGCGGCAACGTCCCCGGTCCGTACTTCCACCGAGAGATCGCTGCCGTTGACGGCTCTGGACCATATGGTGCCGCCGTCGTTGGCCTTCGCCTCCGTCGCCCAGCCGTTGGCGCTGGCCGGGGTCTTCTTCGGCGTCGGGTGTTCGTCGGTAGGTGCGGGCGGCCGGGTGGGTTGCACTGTCCTGCCCCTGCCGGCGGCCATCGCCGGGACCTGCCCCGCCAAGCCGGACAGGGCCGTACCGGCCAGCACCCCGGTGCCGGTCGTCAGAACGGACCGGCGGGTCGGGCGCCGGGCGGTCTTCTTCGCGTTCCCTTGCTGTTCGGACATCGGATCTCCAGTCATTTCCGCACTCTTTTTCACTCGCTCGGCATGGGTCACAGGTTTCGGGCAGGCGCGTTGTACTTTTCGAACGTCTGGTAGACGCTCAGGTTTTGCACCCCGTACTCCGTCGCATCGTCGCCGGTGCCGTTGTAGCGTGCAAGGACGGCCTGTGTTTCAGCGTCCGTATAATCCAGACCGGGAACGCGCTGACCGATGGAATGAGCATCGGATATGTGGACGAGGGCTGCAGTGGTGATGTTGTACTCGTTGTCCGTGTACAGATTGTTCCAGACGGTTTCCATTGTGTGCCAGTCCGACGCATCGAGTGTCGCCTCGTCGGTGATTCCCACCGAGGAGCAGTAATTGCGGGCACTGATGGCGGTGGCGGCGAAAATCTGGCCCAGCCCTGCACTGGCATCCTCCCTGGAACCGACCGGCATTTCCGGGACCGGAGTGATGAGCTGCTGCCAGACGGGCATGTTGTTCCATGCCTCCATTTGCTCCATGTAGCTGTAGTACTCCTGGACAAAGGTGTTCGCGGCATCGTCCAGATAGGTGTACTTCCGGTATTCCCAGAAGATCGGAACCTGAATGAGAGACTTGCGCATTTTCAGCGAGCGGGCGAGTCCGGTGATGTAGGAGTCGTACTGGAGAACGACGTTCAGGGCGTCCTCCGTCGAATGATTGGTGTACCAGGTCGTCTCGTCCACACCCAGGGACTGCATGGTCGCCCGAATGTCGGCGAGCAGTGCGTCACGGTTTGCCGTGTCGAACGCGACGTCCAGCTTCTGCGTGGGGACGGGATCGAAGGTGTTCTGCCCACTGTCCCGGTCGGAGGAGATGTCGTTGTCGATCTGGATGGCGCCGGTTCCCGATCCGATGGATATCGTGGAAATCTGATCGAAGGCCCAGTCCTCCGGCATCGAGAATCCGAGATTTCCGCTGAATCCGGTCGACATGTCCGAGACGAAGCTCGCGGAGGTTGCACCGGAGGCGGCGACGCGGCTGCATATGTTTCTCGGTCCGTATACGCCGATTTTGTAGCCGGCCGCATACTGGTCGAAACGGTCCTGGATTCCCTGGAAATGCGGAATGATATTGCTGGTGACATCGGCGTCGAGTGCGTCGTAGTCCACCGCGAAGTAGATCCGCGTTCCCCTCTTGAAGCCGTAACCCTGGGCTGCGTCGATGGCGGCCGACGCGTCCGCCACCCCCTGGCTGTGGTTGAAGTAGCTGACCGAGCCGCCGTAGGTCTGGTAGATCGGGAACACCCGCAGGCCGGCACCGGCGATGGTGTCCAACTCTCCGGCCTGGATCTTCTTGTTGAGGGTGGTGCCCGCGACGTTGGTCAGGTATCTGCCGATGATCGAATATCCGGACGCCTTGAGCGCTGCCGCACGGTCGGCGGTGACCTCGGTGACGCAGTCGCAGGCAGTGCCCGAGCGGCTCGGATCTCCGGTGCTGACCAGCAGGGAGGCCCAGGTCTGGAAGTTTCCGGTACCGGTGACGGGAAGCCGCACGAAACTCTGGAAGTTCGAGACCGCGTCCGCCAGATCCGATCCGAAGGAACTGGAGAAAACCGCCCCCGAGCGCTTGTTGAAGACCATGGCGGCAGTGAAGAGCTGAACGAAGGTGCCACTCGAACCGACCGACAGGGTATTGGCCTTCAAACCGGCCTGAGTCCCCGGTCCGAAGACGCCGTTCGCTGTGGCGTCGTCATAGCCGATGGCGAACTGGATCGCGAACATCAGCGCCTTCTGGACGTCCCGCGAGAAGTAGCCGTCGCAGGGGATGATGAAGAAATTTGCGCGGTTGATGTAACTCGCGTTCATCCACTGCTGGATCGCGCGCACCTGGTCGCTGCCGCCGCTGATAAGGACGTAGGGATCCATTGTCAGCAGCGCTTTGAAGACCTTGGGTGTGACACCGTTCCCGGGAAAGGTAGCCGCGACGCCCATATTGGCCTTGAGCTGGGTCACGCTGGAGCCGGTCGTCGAGTCGTACGATCCGGATATTCCGCTGCCGTCGTATCCCTTGCAGTAGAGGCCGGACTGGACGATGCGGTTGATGTTGGCGTTCGTGTTCGTCCCGTCGATGACCGGGTAAAGCGTTGTGAGTTTGCCGAGTGTGGTCGGGCCGAAAGTATCGGACAGTGCGGTGATACCCAGCTCGTACTGGAGAGCCCGGGTCAGCGCGTACATGACGTCCCAGCCGGTTGTGCCGTCCTCGACGACCGTGGGTATACCGGGGACTCCCGCGTACGTGGTGTTGATGAATTTCTGCGCCTGCAGCACCATGTCATCCATCGGTGGCTTTCCCCCCGGTCCCGGCGTGGAGTCCTGGACCGCCGGAAAGATCCAGCACGGTCCGTCCCCGCAGCTTTTCCTGAATTCGATCCTTGCAGATCCTGCAGGCGTTGATGCGTGCCGGTCCAGGAAATTTGCCCTACCTAGAGACTATCGATATGTCCGGGTTGTTGGAGCATCGTGGAGACTTTTCGGATTTCGGTGCGAGTGAATCTCATGCGCTCCATCGGGAAACGTGAGATGAGCCACAGGAATGCTGTGGGAATTCTGTGTGACTGCTCGCCCGGAAGGGCTTTGCTGTTACTGCTTGCCCGGCTCCGCCTGTCTGTGTCATGGGAGGCGGGGCGTCATTGTGGGAGTCATGTGAGTGGGAGGAGTGCGTCCCGGAGCTGGTCGGCAGGGGTGAGCTGAGCGTGTTGTCACGTGGCCTTGCTCTTTCCTGAAGGCTGGCAGGGCGAGGGTTTTGGTGCGACGCCCGTAGTCGGTCGGCTTCGGGGGCCCGTGCTCGGCCCATGGTGGGGCCGTCCGAATCCGGAGGTATTCGCATGCTCGCGCTGATCCGAAGGCTGACCATCGCTGCGGCCGTCGGCACCCTGGCCCTCGGGGGCATGGTCGCCTTTGGCCCCACCGCGTCCGCGGAGGACTTCTGCAACTACATCTCGGACTCGTCGCGTCCGACCGTGTACGTCAATCGGGACGGACCCGCGACGAAGCAGGTCCAGTGCCTGATCGACTACTACAGCGGATTCCCCCACCTGCATGTCCAGGGACACTCTGAGACCGCAGCCGCCCCCAGGCAGCGACTTCGCAGTGCCAGTGCTGCTGTCGAAAGCCGTGAACGTTTCGACGCGTTCGCCGGGCCGGCTGCCTCCCAACCGCGAACATCGGCTGTCCGTTCTCGCGAACGGAGCCACGCAGTGAGACGTTCCGGAGAGTGAGAGCCGCTCCGCCTGTCGCCTCGGTACTGTGACTTCGCATGACCGACACCGAGATCGAGATCACCGCAGACCTGGTACGCAACCTGCTGCAGGAGCAGCATCCAGACCTTGCAGGGCTGGCCATCCGCGAGGTGGCGGGCGGCTGGGGCAACCAAATGTGGCGTCTTGGGGACGAGTTGGCCGTGCGCATGCAGCGTATGGACCCCACCCCCGAGCTCCAGCTGAAGGAGCGGCGCTGGCTGCCCGTGCTGGCCCCGCGCCTGCCGCTCCCGGTGCCGGTCCCGGTGCGGTTCGGCGAGCCGTCCGATCGCTTCCCCAAGCACTGGACCGTCATGACGTGGGTTCCCGGCGAGCCGCTGGACCACGGCTCGATCAGCCGCGGTGTGCATGCGGCCGACACGCTGGCGGACTTCCTCCGGGCGCTCCATGTGGAGGCGCCCGCCGAGGCGCCGATCGCCAAGGACCGCGGTGCCCATCCCAGGAACTGCACGGGCGGCTTCGACCACTTCTTCCACGCCGTTGCTCTCGACGACCTCGCCGACGATGTCCGGGCCGTCTGGGAAGACGCCGTCGCAGCGCCCGAGTGGGAGGGGCCACCGCTCTGGGTCCATGGTGACCTCCATCCCGCGAACGTCGTGGTCTCGGACGGAACGCTCTCGGGCATCGTCGACTTCGGTGACATGTTCGCCGGTGATCCGGCATTGGACCTCGCCGCCGCATGGGTGTTGCTGCCCGCAGGCACGGCCTCACGGTTCTTCGACACGTACGCGCGTGCAGACGAGGCGGCGATTCGGCGCGCCCGAGGGCTGGCCGCCATGAAGAGCCTCTTTCTGATGCTCATGGGGCAGAACGGAGATCGGGGCCTTCCCGGCGGCAAGCCGAACTGGGGACCCGTAGGCCGGGCGGCACTGGACCGTGTTCTGAAGGGCGTTTGACGCACGCTCATTCGAAGTTGTTCTCGATCCTGGTTGAGCCATGCGGCAGCCCACCTTCATGGGTTCATCCCCCACCCACGTGTGGTGGGGGATACCCAGGTCCACGGCCGTACGCTGCCCGTGGCCCCGATCCAGCGGGCAGAGGTTCTACTCTGCGCCGACCAGGCTGACCTGAAGACCTTCGACCTCGCCGAGCCGGCCTCTTGTCGGCCGATTCTCAGCGTGAGCAGGAGCCAGTGGCTCGGCGACGTTCACGATGACGATGTCCCGGGCAGGGCTTGGGTGCTTGAGGAGTGCTCGGTGCGCGACGACAGAGCGACCACGAAGAGCAACTCGCGATCTATGCGTCCGGCGGGGCCCAGCGCTTGATGATGTTGGGCTCAGATTGCGGTGCCGGCCATGCTTGTATCCGGATCTCCTCTATGTCTTCGGGCTCGTCCTCGCACTCGAGGTCGGGGAAGGCCGCGGCTTCGAGATTCCGCCGGGACGTCCGGATGCGGATCCATCCGGCGGGCATGTCGAAGCGTGCCGCGTCGGGGACGTAGTCGGTGCAGCCCAACACAACGAGTCGTCCCGAGGCCAGGTTGAGACTTGCCTCGACGACGTGGTCGAACTCGGCGCTGTCATCGTCCGGCTGGCCCGTGAAGAGGTCGAAGGTGACGTCGACGGTTACGTTGACCGCTGTGCCGATAGCCAGGGCGTGTTCGGCGACGCCGAGCCCGTCCAGGACGGCCTGTTCGGTCCACACGTCACCGATGCCGGTCTCGGTTGCCTCTGAGTCGTCGTCCAGAACGTGGATCTGGGAGTAGTCCGCGAAGAGCTCAAGGTTGGTCGCCATGCAGGCATCATTCCTGCTGCCCGGGAAGGGCAGTACGGCAGGCGAGGCCGCCTGCGAACCAGGAGAAGTACGTGGGGTGGGTGCCGGAGCAGTGGCCGTCGTTCGGGGATGTGACCTTCCTGGTCGGGTTCGCGGTGAGCACGGGGTTGTACGCGGTGCTGCGCCGGGCCGCCCGGGCCTTCGTCTAGGAAGCGGTTGTGAGCAGTTTCTTCTCCAGGACCACCGGCAGTGACAGGGTTCGGTAGCCGACCGAGGCGAACAGGACGGTGATCCTGTTCTCCTCCTCGCTGAGGACCTCGCCGTCACCCCACTGCGGGTGGTGGACCGCGGTGCCGGGCGGAAAGGGGTGGTCGTGGCGTGTGGGTGAGGTGGTTCGGGGGCGGGACAGGCCAGGGACGGCGCCGGCTGGGGCTTCGACGCCGGTGGGCATCTGTTCGCATCGGTCGCAATTGTCGCAGGGGGAGTTGAGGCGCTCGCCGAAGTAGCCGAGCAGGAAACGCCGTCGGCAGCCGGTGGTCTCGGCCAGGCCGCGCATCATGTCGACCCGGGATCGTTCCATGCTCTCGTGCGCGGTGCCCAACTCCACGGCCCGCGTGGCGGTTTCCTCCGCATCGGCCCCGGGTACCGGTGCCACCTTTCCGCGTTCCGTGGTGAGGGCTCCGGCGCTCTCCAGGAGGTTGAGGACGGCGGTCAGGCGGCCGGCGGACAGGCCGGTCTCCTCCTGGAGATCCGTCGGTGTCAGCGGGGTCGCACGGTCCCGTACGAGGCGGGAGACGTCGGCGATGGTATCCGCGTCCGGGCGGCCGGTGGAGAAGAACTTCTGCAGGCCCAGGTCCTCGACGCGATAGTGCAGGATGGCCCGGGACGGCTCGCCGTCCCTGCCCGCCCGGCCTATCTCCTGGTAGTAGGCGTCGAGGGACCCGGGCACCGAGGCGTGCAGCACGAACCGTACGTCGGGCTTGTCGATGCCCATACCGAATGCCGAGGTGGCCACCACCACGTCCAACTCGCCGCTGAGGAAGCGGTCGTGGACCGCGCTGCGGTCGGCCGACCGGCTGCCCGCGTGGTAGGCGGCGGCGCTCAGGCCGAGTTCGCTGAGCTCGGCGGCGTACGCATCGGCGTCCTTACGGGTGGCGACGTAGACGATGCCCGGCTTGGGCTCGGCCGCAGCCCGCTCCACCACCGCGCGTCGCTTGGCCGCGTTGTCCAGGAAGTGGGTGATCTCCAGGCGGATGTTGGGCCGGTCGAACCCGGCCACCACCTCGTGGGCCTTGCGCATGCCGAGCTGCTCGACGATGTCGGCTCGGACCGGTGCGGCTGCGCTGGCGGTGAGGGCGAGGATGGGAGGGCGCCCGATGCTCTCGGCGGCCTGACGGAGCCTGAGGTAGTCCGGCCGGAAGTCGTGGCCCCAGGAGGACACGCACTGCGCCTCGTCCACGACGAAGAGGGACGGTCTCAGCGCGGCCAGCCGCTCCAGCACGTCCTGCTTGGCGAGCTGTTCCGGGGAGAGGAAGAGAAACCGGGCCGTTCGGTCGCTCACGCTCTCCCATGCCTGCTCGTTCTGCGCCCTGGACATCGACGAGTTGACGGCGACGGCTCTCTGGCCGCTGCTGCGCAGCAGTCCGGCGATCTGGTCCCGCTGGAGAGCGATCAACGGTGACACGACGAGCGTCGGACCGGGCAGCAGCATGCCCGGCACCTGGTACACCGCCGACTTGCCCGAGCCGGTCGGCATCACCACCATGGCGTCCCTGCGGCGCATGACCGCTTTCATCGCGGTGAGCTGACCGGGACGCAACTCGTCCCATCCGAAGGCCACCCGTGCGGCTCTGCGGAGACGTCGGGCGACGAACAGGCTGATCGGCAAAGGGACTCCCGTAGCGTTTGCGCGCGACCGGGGCACAACCGGACGGGCGGTGGTGGTTCTAGTGCCCGCCCCGGCCCGAAGCAGTCCGATCGCCAGGCGCGGACTGCGACGGCACACCCACGGCAGGCCCGCGAGCGTCACGTCTGCCTTCATGGGCTTTTGCCTCGACAGTGTTGCCGGGCACGGCCCGCACGTCCCTTTCCATCTGCGCGGCGCAAGGCGCTTCGGCTGCGGCTTGCGGAGACCGCCCGGGAACGGCTTCTCGCCCTGGCACGGGGCTGGTACGAGACGTGGGGCTCGTACGAGAGGGGCGAGATCAAGGAGTTGCGGCGCAGGACCGGCGGGCCGGGCCCGGCGGTGGGCGAGGGTGCCAGGTATCCCTCACACACTGTGCCGCACCGGTTCTAGCTGCAGGTCCGGTAGGCGTAGCCCGCGATGCGGCCGCTGTCGGTGCCGTCGGTGAAGTGGTCGTAGCCGTCGCTGTCGCGCGAGAGACAGATGCGGTGGCTGATGCCGATGTAGTAGGACACGGTGTTTCCGGTGGTCCCGCCGGCGGAGTTGCGCAGCCAGGTGCCGGCCCTGGTCCAGGTGTTCTTCCCGGGGGTAGTCGGCGAGATCGTACAGCGCGAGCGCGTACTGCCCGCGTGGGGCACGGGAGTTGGCGTCCTCGGTGTCGGAGGTAGTGGATGCCTCACCCGCCACCTGTACATCTACGAAGACCACATCCGGCGCCTGACCCTGGCGAACGAGGCCCTGCGAGTCGCCCTTCAGGCCCACAGCGGCGTCACCCTGATCAGTCCCAGAACCGGAGACACCGCCCCCTGGCTGCCGCTGACAGGCCGAGGCGAGGGCATTGATCAACTCGGGGTTGTGACGCCAGCGCCCAACTGCCGCTCTATCTCCGCCGCCGGGTACGGCGTCTGCTTGCTTTCGGTACACAGACGGCGGAAGAAGGAGTCCACGACGACGGTAGGACGTGCGTGCCGGTCGATGATGGCCGTGATCTCGGGCGGGATGTCGCCAGGTCTGCGGCCTGCGATCCAGTCGTGCAGGAAGACTTCGCGTTCCGTGTCATCGCGGATGCCGTCGAGAAGGGGACTGCTGCGGGGAGCGGAGTACGAGCAGGGTGATCTCGCTCGGGGCGAAGACGCGGAAGGGTGGGCCCCAGAAACCGGTGCCGCGGCTGGTGTAGAGGAGGGTTCGGGTGCCGTGGTGGCTGAGGCCGGAGACGGCGGGCTGGTCGAGGCGGACGAGGTGGTGGAAGGGCCAGATCTGGCCGCCGTGGGTGTGGCCGGAGAGCTGGAGGTCGATGCCGGCTGCTGCTGCCCGGTCGACGAACTTGGGCTGGTGGGCCAGGAGCAGGACGGGCAGGTCGGGGTCGGTGCCGTTGAGGGCTCCGGCGAGGTGGGCGCGGTGGCCGGCGAGGCCGGAGGCTTCGGCGGTGACGTCGTCCACGCCGGCGACCACGAGGGCGTCGCCGCCGCGTTCGAGCAGCAGATGGCGGTTGCGCAGCGGCTCCCAGCCCAGCTCGTCCATCAGGTCGACCCAGCCCTGGGCCTGGCTGTAGTACTCGTGGTTGCCGGTGACGTAGACCCTGGCCCGGCTGGCCTGCACGGTGCCGAGTGGGGCGGCCTGGGCGCGGCGGCGTTCGGCCGTGCCGTCGGCGATGTCGCCGGTGTGGCAGACCAGGTCGGCTTCCAGGGTGTTGACCGTCTCGCACACCCGCGCCGACCAGCGGGCGCGGTCGAGGGGGCCGTAGTGGGTGTCGGTGATGAGGACGACGCGCGTGCCGTCCAATCCGGCTCCCAGGCGCGGGAGTTGTACGTCGATCCGGCGCACCCGTGGGACTCGGCGGGCCTCGGCGTACCCCCAAGCAAGTAGTGCGGCGGCTGTGCCGAGGACCGCCCAGGTGACGATCCGGGCCCGGTCCTGGCCGTCGCCGACGCCCGTCACGGTCAGGGTCAGGCGCAGCAGGACGCCGAGCAGGACGGACCAGGTGAACAGGACCCAGCTGGTGCCGAGCAGGGTGTCCCCGATGATCGCCGCCCAGTCCTGTTGCCGTCGGCCGTGGCCGCGCACCATCGCGAGCGGCATGCCGATCAGGCCGAGGGCGAACAGGGTGGTGCCGCCCAGCGTCACGGGCAGCGGCCAGTGCTGGCCGGCGTACAGCAGCACCCAGCAGGGCACGGCCCACAGCAGGACGGGGGCGATCAGGGGGAGGTAGCGCATCAGGCGGTGCAGTCGGGTCCGCTGGGTTTTGTGCGATGCGCTGTCGTCGGAGCGAGCTTCGCTGGTGGCGGTCACGCTTCCCCTCCTAAATCAACCAGGCTACCGTCGCGCGCACTGTATCCGTCCGTCCCGGGCCGGTCGGACGGACGGGGTGCTCATGGCGGGCAGCCCCATGTGGCGAGGTGGCATCCGAGTTCGCACCTGGCTCACGCGGTTGGTGACTCTGCTCCTGGCCGCCGGAACCGCACCGCTCTCTCGTGAGCCCTCACGGCAGGGGAGATTTTCAGGCTCTGCCAGGCGTCCGTATGTTCTGTGAAACCCACCAGCGTGACGGAGCCGCTCTATCGGGAGGCCTCGTCGGCCAGGGGCCCTTGACGCCCGTACTGCCGATGCTGCCGGGCATGCGCGAGCGGCGCACCCACGATTACTAGAGGTTCCTGGCCGCGATCGACAAGGCGGTCCTGTCGGCCTCTGGACCAAGACCGCCGACGAGATCCTCAACTTCCTCGCCGACTACTTCACCAGAATCAACCCACCGGCCACCGGCCGACCACCACCGGACCCTGAGACTGACTTGAGCCCGCAACTTCCGGCGCACGACACTACGAGTCGTCCACGAAGACGTCCAGGTGCGCGGGCGTGACCTGGAACTCCCGCAGGATGCCGGCGATGAGATCCGGCACGCGTGTGCGTTCCTCTCGCGGTGCGAAGTCGAAGTCCACGGTGATGGTCCAGGGGCCGTGTCCCCTGCCGGCCGGCAGGGAGACGTACGACGGTGTGGGGAGGTCGCCGGTGGGCAGCGGGGTGGTGCTGCCCACCTGCCACAGGGCCTCCCGGACCTGGCGCAGCGCGGGCCGGACGCGATCGGGCGGGGCGTCGGCGGAGACAGTGATGCTGAGCGTGACGTCCGCGGAGGCACGAAGGGCCGTGCCGAGCCGTGGGGTGATCTCGACGTCCTGCGGCTGTGGCATGGCACCGGTCCAAGCCCGCAGTGACCGCGGGCAGGACTGGACGAGCCGACGCGTTTGCCCGAGTTGTGATTTTCACGGTCCTGAGGGCCGCCGGCCTCCTGACAGCCGCCGCTTCGAGGCGGGCAGTCAGCGTCGGGAGGTCGTGTGCCCGGACGTTGCCAGGTCGAGCGCGATGTCCACGATCATGTCCTCCTGGCCGCCCACCAGACCACGGCAGCCCCCTTCCAGGAGCAGGGTCCGGGCGTCCACGCCGTAGCGTGCGGCGGCGATCTCGGTGTGCCGGAGGAAGGACGAGTACACGCCCGCGTAGCCGAGGGTCAGCGTCTCCCGGTCGACCTGTACGGGGCGGTCCCGCAGCGGCCGGACCAGGTCGTCGGCGGCGTCCTGGAGGGCGAACAGGTCGCAGCCGTGCTGCCAGCCGTGCAGGGTCGCCACGGCGGCGAACGCCTCGATCGGGCAGTTTCCCGCCCCCGCGCCCTGGCCGGCGAGGGAGGCGTCCACCCGGGTAACGCCCTCCTCCACGGCGACGACGCTGTTGGCGACCGACAGGGACAGGTTCTCGTGCGTGTGCACGCCGATCTCGGTGGCCGGGTCGAGCACGTCGCGGTAGGCGCGGACGCGCTCGCGCATTCCGTCCATGGTGAGGCGGCAGCCGGAGTCGGTGACGTACACGCAGTGCGCGCCGTAGGACTCCATCAGCCTTGCCTGGGCGGCGAGTTCGTCGGGCGGGGCCATGTGGCTCATCATCAGGAAGCCCGCGACGTCCATCCCCAGTTCGCGGGCCTTGGCGGTGTGCTGCTCGGAGATGTCGGCCTCGGTGCAATGGGTCGCCACGCGTACCGAGCGGACGCCGAGCGCGTGGGCGCGTTCCAGTTCGGTGATGGTGCCGATGCCGGGCAGGAGGAGCGTGGTGAGGACCGCGGAGCGGATGCTGTCGGCCGCTGCCTCGATCCACTCCCAGTCGGTGTGGCTGCCCGGGCCGTAGTTCACCGAGCCGCCCGCGAGGCCGTCGCCGTGGGCGACCTCGATGGCGTCGACCCCTGCCGCGTCGAGCGCGGCCACGGTACGGCCCACGTCGGCGGGGTCAATGCGGTGTCGGAGGGCGTGCATGCCGTCCCGCAGGGTGACGTCCTGGACGTACAGCTTCCGGTCCACGCGGGTCGGAGGGCCCGGCGGCCGATGTCGCGCTGTTCGTCGCTGCGGTCACCGTTCCGGTCGCCGCTTCGGGTGTTGCCTCGGTCGTCATCGGGTCGCCTCCACGGGGGCCGTGCTGCGCTGTGCGATCGACCCGGCGACCCGCACAGCGGCCGGCTCCGCCTGTCTGTGTCATAGGAGGCGGGGCGTCATTGTGGGAGTCATGTGAGTGGGAGGAGTGCGTCCTGGAGCTGGTCGGCAGGGGTGAGCTGAGCGTGTTGTCACGTGGCCTTGCTCTTTCCTGAAGGCTGGCAGGGTGAGGGTTTCGGTGCGACGCCCGTAGTCGGTCGGCTTCGGGGGCCTGTGCTCGGCCCATGGTGGGACCGTCCGAATCCGGAGGTATCCGCATGCTCGCGCTGATCCGAAGGCTGACCATCGCTGCGGCCGTCGGCACCCTGGCCCTCGGGGGCATGGTCGCCTTTGGCCCCACCGCGTCCGCGGAGGACTTCTGCAACTACATCTCGGACTCGTCGCGTCCGACCGTGTACGTCAATCGGGACGGACCCGCGACGAAGCAGTCCAGTGCCTGATCGACTACTACAGCGGATTCCCCCACCTGCATGTCCAGGGACGGTGACCACGGCACCAACCCGTACGACGGCATCACGTGGGTGCAGCGCTGCAACGGTCTCCAGGAGGACGGGGTCGTGGGCCCGAACACCTGGAGCGGCCTTTACAACCCCAAGGCCGCCTGTGTGTGGCGGCAGTGCCTCGGCCCACCGCCGGTGCCCTGCACCCGATTTCGTCAGGTGGAGGGCGGCGTGTCGATCGGGCGCGGGCAGGCGCTCTACCCGCCGGTGGTGCCGTCGAGCAGCTCACGCAGGATGTCCAGGGACACTCTGAGACCGCAGCCGCCGAGCACCCCGGCAGCGACTTCGCAGTGCCAGTGCTGCTGTCGAAAGCCGTGAGCGTTTCGACGCGTCGACGGCGGTGGCCACGGCCTCGGCCACGGAGTCGGCGCTGTCGGGCAGCGACTCGCCGTCCCGGTAGCCGGGCAGTTGGACGGCCGCCACGTCGTACCGGCTCTCCAGGGCGACGGCCAGCCGCTGGTAGGTGAGGTTGGCGGCGGCGGGGATGAAGGAGTCCACGCAGATCAGCACGGGTCGTCCGGCCCGGCGCAGCCAGGTCGCGGCGGGCGTGTGCTCGGGCAGCGGGGGATGGGAGAACACCGGCCGCAGCCGCGCCGCCGCCAGTACGCCCACTCCCTCCGCGACCCGCCCCTGGGTGACCGCCTGGCGCAGCAGCGCGCCCTCCGGCCGTTCCCGGCGGCCGGCCCACGACGCCACAGGCGCGACGGGGGCACTGATCTCGGCCAGCCGTTCGCCGAGATGGTCCGCGACGGCGGCGGGGGTGGGGTGGTCGAAGACCGCGGTCGCCGACAGGCTCAGCCCGGTCGCCGCGCCCAGCCTGTTGCTCATCTCCACGGACGTCACGGAGTCGAAGCCCAGGGACCTGAAGCCAGTGTCGGCGGAGAGGGCCCCGGGGTCGGGGTGGCTGAGGATGGCACCCGCGTGATCGGTGATCAACTCCAGCAGGACCCGCCGCCGTTCGGCCTCAGACAGCTCATCCGGCTGAGCTCGTGCGACGGCAGGACCGGCATCCCGCTATCGCGGTGCGACGCCTTTGAGCCAGCCCTCGACGGCGACGACCTCTGCCCGCTGCGGGAACAGTCCCACCGGTGCCTCGATCCACCTTTCAGTCACCAAGCCGCATCAGGGAAACGTCAACTCCTCTTTCAAGCAAGGCATTTGGCCTACAGTCCTAGGGGTGAGGGAGTCACGAGGGGGGAGCCGGACATGGTGGCGGAGAACATCGACGATGTCGTCGACGGCCTTGCCGGGATCGTGCGCGAGGCCGTCCGTACGGGAGACCGGATCGGGTACTTCGCCGCGCTGTACCGACAGGTGACCGTCGAGGTCCGCAAGAGCATCCATGAAGACCTGTTCGACGACGGTCCCCGCATGGATCGCTTCGACACCCACTTCGGCAACCGCTACTTCGAGGCGTACGACGCCTGGCGTCGCGATCGGAGCGGGCCGCGCTGCTGGCGGGAGACGTTTGGGCTGCTGGACGACGCCGACACCGTCATCGTCCAGCACCTGCTGCTCGGCGTGAACGCGCACATCAATCTTGACCTGGCCGTCGCGGCCGCGCGGACCGGCCCGGGCGCGGACATCCATGCGCTGCGCCGCGACTTCCTGCTGATCAACGACATCCTCGCGCGGGTGGTGCTGGCCGTGCAGGGCTCGGTCGACGCCTTGTCGCCCCTATTGTCGCTGCTGGACAAGGTCGGCGGCCGGACCGACGAGCAGATCCTCGACTTCAGCATCCGCCAGTCCCGTGAGGAGGCCTGGTACAACGCCGTCCTGCTCGCCGGCCAGAGCGAGCGGGAGCGCGAGGCCACCATCGAGCGCCTCGACATCCGGGCCGCTGTGCTCGCCAGGCTGATCGCACGGCCGACCGGTATCGTCCGACCGGCCCTGGAACTGATCCGGCGGACCGAGAGCGGTGACGTGCCGACCGTCATCACGCATCTGGACAGGGCGATGGAGCGCTCCTCCACCTGATGGTCAGCTGGAGTCCCGCGCCACCGGACGGCAAGACAGGGCACGGTGTGCGCATCCGGGTCGTGGCCCGGTGCCGGTGGCCTGCGGTCGAGGTGCACCCGTAGGTTGACAGTGAATCTGCGGCTCGGCGGCCAGGCGGAGAGCCGGGCTCAGGCGTAGTCGTAGACGGTGGCGGTGATGTCGCGTGCACTCAGGGATTGGCTGATGACCGGATCGATGCGTTCCCTGTTGGGTGCCCAAAGTCCCGCACATGCGTTGAGCTGGGCGTTCGCCAGACTGTCGTGATCTTTGTCAGGCTGTGTCGCGGTACTCGTGGATGAGTCCGCTGAGGACGTCGTGGCGCTGGATGTGCTGGGCTGGGAAGGGGATGACGTCCGGATCGTCGGCTGGTGCGCGAAGGTGCAGGGCCCGGTGCGGCCTTCCGGAGTTGTAGTGCTTGGCGTATTCGGCGAGGACACGCCGTGCGTGTTGCTCGTTGTAGATCAGCATCCGGTCGGTGCACTCGGCCCGCACGCTGCGGATGAACCTCTCCACGTGGGCGTTCATCCGCGGTGTCTGTGGCGCGCTCTTCAGGGTCTCGATGCCGTCGGCGGTGAAGACGGCGTCGGACGCCTGGGTGTAGCGGCTGTCGTGGTCGCGTAGCAGGTAGCGCAAGCGGGCGGAGCGGTCTGCGAGGTTGGCGAGGAGGTTCCTCGAGAGCTGGGTGGCCCAGGCTGCGGTCGGGTGGGCGGTGACGCCGAGGATGTGCACGGTGCGGGTGCCGACCTCCATGACCACGAAGGCGTACAGCCTGTTCAGCGCGGCGGTGTCCACGTGGAAGAAGTCGGCGGCGAGCAGGCCGGAGGCCTGGGCGCGTACGAACTCGCGCCAGGTCGGGGCGCCGCGCTTTCGTCAGGGTGCGGGGCCGGGGCCGGCGCTGCGCGGGATGCGTCGGATGGTGGAGGCGCCGACGCGGTGGCCCAGGCGTAGGCCCGTTCAGGGCCTCATCCGGTTTTCGTACTCCTGGCCGCTGATCTTGTTCACGGTGGAGGCCTTGCTGTTTCCGGAGATGGCGGGTTCGTTGCCACCGGCCCCGTTGACCCAGTTCACGGTGATGAAGGCGGCGTCGTCCAGCCGAATGGCGCCGACCGTCTCCGCGATCACCGTGCTGGAGTTGCCCGTGATCTTGATGGTGTTGGCTGTCTCCACCGTGACGGTGTTGAACCGGCCGCCGATGGCGACCGTTCCACACGTTCCGGTGAGCCCGATGGTGTTCGCCTGGCCTTCGATGACGACGTCGCGCCCTGCGCAGTCGGTGGTCCGCGCGCTGTAGTTGCTGTCGATGGTGAGTGACGGGTCACTGCCGGTGGGAATTTCTGCTGCGGAGTCCGGGACGCTCGTCGAACCGGCAGCGGGCGAGCCAGTGCCGCCAACGGCACGTGTCAGGCCGGGGCTCTGTATTGCCGACGCGGTGTTCGCGGCCAGAGCCGGCTCCGGCTCGTTGTCGGTGCAGCCGACCGTCATCGAGAGTGTCAGAGCAATGAGGGTGAGGGAAAGCAGGGGCGCCTTACGCATGACAGATGTTTCCTCTTGATTCCTTTGGGCGGCGAGTTTTCAGCCGACCGGTGTCCTGTATGCATCCATGGAGAGAGCGGAGAGCCAGGTCAATGGCGCGTGCGACACACCGGAACGAGGACACCGGGCAGCTGTGTGTCTCACACCGCTGCCGCTCCCGGACCGCCGGTACCTGTACCTGCGCGGGAACGGAACTCGACGATCCGGTACGGCCGGTCATTCCGTCGCTGGTGAGCCGGTCGCGGGGAAATGGTCCTCCGCCCACACCATCACGGCGGCGAGGGGAATGAGGAAGGCGTTGCCATGCGGTGACAGCGCGTAAAGGGTTCGCGAGGAGGGGCCGGGCGGGACAGTACGAGTAACGAGGTCAACCGCGGCCAATTCCCTGAGGCGTTCGGCGAGCATGCGGTCGCCGATGCCGGGAACATGGTCGTGAATCTGAGCGAAGTCGGCCGGACCTTTGGCCAAGGCCGCGATGATCAGACCGTTGCAGCATTTGCCCAGCAGGGTGAAGGCTCGGTCAGCGGCCAGAAGGGACGCGGGCAGCCACGGGGCGTCGGACCGGTGCTCCTTCGGAGCACAGCGTGGGGTGTTCATCGTGCGTGTCTTCTCTCTGCGGGCGCGAGGCATCACGATGCGATGTCTCGCGCCACACATCGTTCTGGCCGACTTGAGGTTCGGTTGGACCCACTGGGCCGCACAGCTGGGAATGCCGTCGCCACGCAGGGGTGGGCCGGGCCTTCTTCGTGGTCTGTCAACCCATGTGGACGGGCGCCGCGCCCTCCGTGTGCTGCTGCTTGCCGGCGTTCACAGCCAGGGCTGTGACCATCGCGCCGACCAGAAACATGGCGCCCGCGCCGACGAAGGCCATGGTGTAGCCGTGCGTCAGCGCAGCGCTCGCCTTCGACACCAGGCCGAAGTCCTTGACTGCGAGGCCCCGGTAGAGGCTGGAAGCCGCCTCGGGCAGCTTGTCGTCGGCTGCCGACGTGGAGATCGTCGACAGGACGGCGAGACCGAGCGCTCCGCCGATCTGCTGGGCGGTGTTCAGGAGTGCCGAGGCGACACCCGTGTCCCGGTGGTCCACGCCGCTGACCGTGGTCACCGTCAGCGGGACGAAGGCCGCCCCCAGCCCTATGGCGGTGACAAACATCGCGGGCACCAGATGAGCCGCGTACGAGGAGTCGGTCTCCAAGGTCGCGAACGAGAACATGCCCGCCGCGGCTATCGTCAGGCCCAGTGCGGCGATCAGCCGCGGTGCGAAGTGGGTGACCAGCTTGGAACTGATGCCGGCGGCAGCCGATATACCGATACTGAAGGGCAGATAGGCGAAGCCGGTCTTGACGGCGCTGTAGCCCAGGACCAGTTGCATGTACAGCGTCAGGAAGTAGAACGTGGCGAACATGCCCGCGCCCATCAGCAGCATCGTGGTGTAACTGCCGCTGCGGTTGCGGTCCTTGAACATGCGCAACGGCATCATCGGATCCGATACGCGGGACTGGAGGACCAGGAACACGGACAGCAGCACGGCGGCCGTCATGAAGGAGACCAGTGTCAGGCCGTTCGTCCAACCGTGTTCGCCGCCTCGGGTGATGGCGTAGACGAGCGCGAGCAGGCCACCTGTGCCGGTGATCGCGCCGGGGATGTCCGGGCGGCCTGGGTGACGCTCGGCCTCGACCAGGCTCTTTGTTCCGGTGAGGACGGCCAGGCCGATGGGGATGTTGACGAAGAACACCCAGCGCCAGTCGAGAGCGTCGGTCAACGTACCGCCCAGCAGCATTCCGACCGTGGCGCCGATGCCGCCCATGGCCGCGTACACACCCATGGCCGTGTTGCGTGACCTGCCCGTCGGGAAAGTCGTGGTGATCAGAGCCAGCGCGCTGGGAGCGGCAAGCGCGGCGCCGACGCCCTGCAGGACACGGGCGCCGAGCAACAGCTCTTCGTTCGCGGCGAGTCCGCCCAGCAGCGAGGCGAGGGTGAAGGTGAGAATGCCGACCTGGAACATCCGCAGTCGTCCGAACAGGTCGCCGGCCTTGCCTCCGAGTAGGAGCAGGCCACCGAAGGCGAGCGCGTAGGAGTTGACGATCCAGGCCAGGTTCGCCTCGGAGACGCCGAGGTCGGTCTGGATGGAGGGTAGGGCGATGTTGGTGATGGTGCCGTCAAGGACCATCATCAGCTGGGCCGCGGCGATCACGAAGAGCGCGACGCCGAGGTGCCGGGTGCCCGGGGAGGCCCCCGTCTGATCGGCACCCGCCCGAGTGGGAGTGGTGATCGTACTGTCGGCAGACAACGGAGAACTCCTTCAAGGATGGTCAGGAGGTGCGGTAATTGCGTGAGAGCGAGAAAGGGAAGTTGAACAGCGATTTGATTTCCGGGAGATCGCAGACGGTGAGCTGGACGTCGCAGTGGTCACGTTTGCAACCTTTGTTGCCCGATTGTCGGTGGAGATGGATGCATAGCGCGGTCCCGCCTCGGAGTCGAATGGACCATAACACCTTGGATTTCGACGATGGGCACCCTTCCGCATGTGACTATTTTCGCGCTTGACCAGGGCGACGGATTTGTGATCGAGCGGCAATATGTCGAAATTTTTCGAGCATGAACGGGGGCGCTGTGAAATGCAGAATTGTTTTCCAAATTTCTTGTATACGAATACCGGCGACCATCGGTGCTGAAGCCGGTCGCGGTGGAGTCGAACCGGCGTCAGCTGCGTCCCCGCAAGCCCGTCGGCCGGTCCTCCCCGTGACGTCATGGCGGACACACGGGCCGCATCGACTCGCCTCCCTCATCGGCGGAACTCGCTCTGGTCAGCTGACTGCTATCGGCGCCTGCCCCGCGTCGGGCAAGGTCGCTAAGACCGCCCTGGCACTCGGCTTCGTCTGCTCAGCCGGCGTCCGGCACGCTATTCCCAGCGACCGCCTTGACCCTCGAAGGAGACCGCGACGAGGTTGGCCCGCGGATCTTGACCGCCGAAGTCCGTGTCGTCCTGCACCACATACGGTCCGGCACGATGACCCACGAGCACTGGATCCGGCCGCCCGGATCACAGACGTCAGCGCCGCCCCGGTATGCGTCCAGGACGGCGTCTGTTCCGAACTCCACGGCCTGTGCGCCCACTGCCGCTGCTTCGCCGCGGCATGAACGTCCGGCTCATCTGCTACGACAAATTCCGCGCCTGCGGAGAGATATGAGACAGCGAGAGGCGACACTCTGCCAGTACAGCAATTCCCGAAAAACAGAGAAATCCGCACAACGGGCGCAGAAAAACCTCGCCGCCTCCGGGGACGCGATGAAGCCCTCGTGGGAGCCCTGTGCCAAGCGGTGGCGGAGAACCTAAACCCGTACGGACAACTCTCCGACAGACGTATCGGGATTCGCGCGCTGCTGTCGGCGTGGACGCTTTTGGCAGTTGGCAGACCCTCTGGCGCCGGCAGCCCGGCCGAGGTCTTTGGCGTCGGTCCGGCCCGGCCGTCATCGGTGCCGGGCCCCAGCGTCTACCGAGGGCTCCGACACCGATGACCGTCGGCCCCGCGCGGCGCCCGCGGGCCGGGCGTGGCCGCGCAGGAGCTGCCTACTCGGGCAGCGGCAGGTGGCCGATCACCTTCTCGCCCACCGCCGCGGACATCCGCAGGGCCTTGTACCCGTAGTCCCGCATGGCCTCTTCGTAGGCGCCTATGCCGTCCACGACGTCCTTGTCACCCCGCGCGGCGGCGAGTAGTTCCCCACCGAGAACGTGTGCGTCACGCAGCGCGGTGTTGGCGCCGATGCCACAGGACGGACTCATGGCATGGATCGCGTCGCCCACCACGGTCACGTTCGAGGGCTCCCAGGCGCTGACGGGCACACAACTGCGCAACGTCAGCGCCTGCACCGTGGCCGTGTCCCACAGCCGGACCGTCTCCACCAGGGCCGGGTGCCAGGAGGCCACGCGTTCCAGCGCGTATGCCTTCAGCTGCTCGGGAGTGGCGGTGAACAGTTCGGCGTCGGGCATCATGAGGCTCTCCACGGAGTTGAAGATGCTCAGCGCGTAGTTCCTCGTGGCTTCGTCCTGGAAGTCCGGGTCCTGCTCCTTGACCAGCGGAGAGCCGGGGTTGCTGCGCTCCAGCGGGCCGAGTGTGAGTCCGGTCCAGTCGGAGGCGTAGGCCAGCGAGAAGGTGTTGAACAGCTGTGCCGGAAGCTTGGCCTTGGTCTCCTCGGTGATGGGGACCTTCGCGGCGATGTGACGGGCGGCCAGGTCGGCGACCTTCACCTGGGGCAGCCTCTGGGCCCGTACGTCGGAGTTGATGCCGTCCGCGGCGATGAGCACGTCGGCCTCGACGCTCTCCCCGTTGCCCAGGAGCACGGTGACGGTCCCGTCGGGGTTGGAGCGGTATCCCGTGACCCTGGCCCCGAAGTGGACGACCTTCTCCAGCCCGAGGTAGAGGATCCGGCGCAGTGTCGAGCGGCACACCACCAGGTGCTCGGGGATGTCGGTGGGTACCCCGGTGCCCTCGGTGGCGGACTTGTCGCGGCCCGGGCGGAGGTTGAGCTGCTCGTCGAACAGCAGCATGTCGTCGTTCGGCATGCCGGAGGTCGCGAGGAACAGCTCCCACAGCCGCGGTTCCAGGGCCGCGTGCAGGGCGGAGGTGCCGGTGGAGTTGATGTGGATGCGGTATCCCGCCTCGCGGGCGGCGATGCCGGTGTCACGCTCGTAGACGGCGACGTCCAGACCGTGCCGGTGCAGATAGTGGGCCAGGGTCATCCCGGCAAGACCGCCGCCGGCGATGACAAAACGTGTCCCAGACAAAAGTACTCCCAGTGCAATTGGATTCGTACGAGGGAGCACACTGGGCCTCTTTGGAGGAGAGGAATATTGACACAGCCGGATGTGAAAGTGAAAGGCTGTGCCCCGGACTACCGACCGGGACGCAATTTTGTGTGCAATGGAATTGTTCACCGGAATTTCACCGGTGGGAGCGAGCCGGGTTTCGGCCCGCGGTATTTCTTCAGCGCGTCAGAGCGTGCGCCCGAAGAGGTCCAGCAGCGCCGCCCAGTGGCGTTCCGCGGCTTCGGGATCGTAGGCGGCGGTGTCCGCCTGCGTGAAGCCGTGGTGTGCGCCGGTATACACCTCGCAGTGGTGGTGTACGCCCGCCGCGTCGAGGGCCGCGTCCAGACGGTCGATCTGCTCGGGTGGCAGTGCCCGGTCCTGGTCGGCGTGGCCGAAGTACAGCTCGGCCTTGACGCGGTCGGCGAGCAGGTGCGGGCTGTCCGGCGCGGTGGAGGCGAGGTTGGCGCCGTGGAAGCCGGCCGCGGCGGCCACTCGGTCCGGATAGGTGCCTGCCGTCCGCAGCGCCAGGCCGGCACCCATGCAGTAGCCGGTGATGCCGACCGGTCCGCTCCTGGCCAGCGGCCATTCGGCCAGCCAGCGCAGGTAGGTGTCGGCGTCCGCCATGGTCGACTCCGGGGTCAGGGACCGGATGATCGGCCCGAGCTGCTGGAAGAGTTCCGGGCGCTCGGCCGGGTCCACGAACTCCGGCAGGTCGATCACCGGCGCCCGTCCATGGCGGTAGAAGACGTTGGGCATCAGAACCGCGTAGCCGGCCGAGGCCAGACGATCGGCCATCTTCTTCAGATGCGGTCGCAGCCCGAAGGCGTCCATGTAGAGCAGAACGGCGGGAAACGGTCCTGCTCCATCAGGGTGTGCCAGGTAGGCATCGGCTGTGCCGTCCCGCATCGCAATGTCCACGGTCACCCCATATGCAGTACTCATACGCACCTCTCCCTTCCTTTTGAAAGAAATCGACGATCGATTCTAGCTCGTACGTCAGCCCGTGGGGCGTCCGTATAGCGAGTGATGATTCCCCTCGGTCTCAAGTATTGACACAGTCCATGGAACCTGGTCGGCATAATGCCTGAATTGACAGAAAGCGTGGAATCTGCTCACCCGAATACTTCTGAATTGGGTCCGTCCGGGTTGGTGCCGTTGGCATGGGGCGGGCCGTGACGGTCATCGGATGTTTTCAGCCCATCTGGTCCTCGGCCGAAAGGTGTTCCACCGTCCTGCCGGTCTCGGTGAACGTCCGCGTCACGTGCCCGGACGAGTACACCCACAGGATGCGCAGCGGGCGGTCGCCGATGTTCCGGAACAGGTGGGGGAGGGGGGAGGGGACGTAGGTGGTGTCGAACCGCTCCAGTTTGGTCACCTCGCCGTTCACCACCACCTCCGCCTCGCCCTCCAGGATCGTGACGTGCTCGTCGCAGTTGTGCGAGTGCAGCGGTGCTCCGGAACCGACGGGGTAGACGCTCATCCCGCTGGTGATGAGGTTCTCGCCTCCCGCCGAGGACGTGGTGATGAGCGGCGTCGTCAGGACGGCGCCGCCCCGGTCGAGCCGGGGTACGGACGCGGCCTTGATGATGGTGGTCATCCCTGGTTCCTCTCCAGTCCACGGTCGTGCGTCGGTCGACACTAGGGCGCCGCCCGGTGATTGGATGCCCTCTGGCGTGCAGCTTTACCTTGCGCTTCTGGAGGGGTCGGCGACCCCGGACCCGGCTGTACGGTCACCTGGCACCCCGCGGCGTCGCGTTCCGCATCTGTGAGCGCCCGCAACGTGCCGGGAAGAAAAGGCAGGTATCGCCTCATGAGGCTCCCCGTTCTCACCGAAGAGGAAATGACCGAGCGTCAGCAGGAACTGGCCGCCCGGATCGCAGGCCGTCGTGGTGCCGTCCGCGGTCCGTTCCGGGTCTGGCTGCACAGCCCGGAGATGTGTGAACGTGCCGAGTCCCTCGGCGCCTTCGCCCGCTTCGACTGCAGCCTGCCCGAGCATCTGCGCGAACTCGCGCTTCTGATGGCCGCGCGGAACTGGGACGCGCAGTACTCCTGGAACGCCCATGCGCACCAGGCGATCGCGGCCGGCATTCCGGAGGGCGCGGTCAAGGCCATCGCCGAGGGGCGCGAAGCGGTCTTCGGCAATGAGGCCGACCAGGCCTTCTACCGGTTCTGCCACGAAGTACTCGACCGGCACTTCGTCTCCGACGCCACCTTCGCCGCCGCCCTGGAGCACTTCGGATCCAAGGGGCTGGTCGACACCATCGGTGCGCTGGGCAACTTCACCATGCTCGGCATGTGCCTGAACACCTTCCAAGTCGATCTCCAGCCCGACCGCGAGCCTCCCTTCCCGGACATCCGAGGCTTCGAGCGCGTGGTCCCCGGCGGAGACCGGCCGCGACAGCGCCCGTAGCGGTATCCGTCGGCCCGAATCGGGTCCGCATGCCCAGGGACGTGCAGCTGTGTCCCACCGGCATCGCGTGAGCGGGGAGGAAGCACCCCGGGAGGAAACATGGATCGTCTGCTTCTCATGCACAGCTTCGTCACCGTCGCGCAGGTCGGCAGCTTCAGCGGAGCAGCCAAGAGACTGGGCTCCTCCGGCTCGCTGGTGTCCCGGCATGTCGCCGAACTGGAAAGACATGTGGGTGTCCGCCTGGTCAATCGCACGGCCCGATCGGTCAGCCTGACCGAACCGGGCCACCGGTACGCCGAATTCGCCGCACGCATCCTGGACGAGATCGACGCCGAGGACGCCGGGATCGCCCAGCTTCACGATCGTGCCGAGGGGGCGTTGAGCATCATCTGTCCCAAATGGATCGGAAGCCTGGATCTAGGGGATGCCATCGCCGCATTTTCCGTGGCTCATCCCAAGATTCACGTCCGCTTCGAACTCGGCGGAATGTCCGACCGGACCTACGATTTTCTGGACAGTGGATTCGACATCGCCTTCCACACCCGAGATCTGCGGGACTCCAGCGTCCGGCTGAAGAAAATCGCCTCGTTGCCCTTCGTGCTGTGCGCGTCGAAGGAATACCTGGACCGCAAGGGGCCGCTCACCGAGCCCCACGGCCTCGCCGGCCATGACTGCCTCGTGCACGTCAACGACCCCGTCTGGCGCATCGGGCACGGCCCCGCCTCCACCCTGCACAAGATCCACAACGCGGCGTTCTCGTCGAACTCCTACCTGGCCCTGCAGAAGGCGGCCGTGCACGGACGCGGCATCGCCCTGCTCCCACAGCGGCCGGTCTACGACGACCTCATGTCCGGTGCGCTGGAGGTCCTGCTTCCCGGGCTCTCCGTACCCGACCGCCCGCTGTACGCGATCCACGGACCCGGTCAGGCCAGTCCGCGGAAAGTCACCGTTTTCCTCGACTTCCTGACCGAGTGGTTCTCCGGAAATCCGATACCGGCCATCAGCAGGTGAGCAGACCGGGCCAGGCCATGGCTCCGGCCGGCCGACAGATTGTGCAAGAAACGTTTGCGATGCCTGCGTCGCGAATCTATTGAGGTCGCCCGAGCCGCGATTTTACGATCACCGACACCGGCAGCCGAGGGCCGGTGACCGAATGAGACCCGCAGCGTGAGCTGCGACGAAGCGAGGAATCCATGGGAATCCAGAGAATCGAATCGGTCACCTACGGTGTGGACGACCTCGGCACCTGCGTCCGGTTCTTCGACGACTTCGGCCTGTTCCTCGTCGAGAGGACCGACGAGCACGCGGTGTTCGAGACACTCACCGGGCAGAGCCTGCACCTGGACACCCGCCCCGGCCCGTCGCTGCCGCCCCCGGTCGAGGACGGCCCCACTCTGCGCGAGGTGGTGTGGGGCGTCGACACCGGGCAGGAGCTCCATCGGCTGGTCGCCGAGGCGGGGCGCGACCGCACGGTCCGAGCGAGCGCCGACGGCGTCCACCACACCGTCGATGGGACCGGCTTCGGGGTGGGTCTGACCCTGGCCCGGCCGAAGCCGGCGTCCGTCACACCGCGGCCCGCCAACACGCTGGGCAGTGTTGACCGCTGGAACACCGTCCTGGAGCCGATCACCCGGGTGCGCCCGCTGCGCATGTGTCATGTGGCGCTGAACATCCCGAAGGAGGGCAGGGAGGAGGCGTTCGCGTTCTACACCGAGCGCCTCGGCTTCCGGCCCACCGACGTGGTCGAGCCCATGGGCGTGTTCATGCAGGCCCCGGGCGACGAGGACCAGCACACCATGCTGCTGTGCCACCGTCCCGACCGGGCGGGGATCAACCACATCGCCTACGAGGTACCGGGCTTCGACGATGTCGTCGAGGGCGGCAACCACATGATCGACAAAGGCTGGCGGGAAGCACGCCGGCTCGGTCGGCACACCGTCGGCTCCAACGTCTTCCGCTTCCTGCACGCCCCCTGCGGCGGCCGGGTCGAGTACGCCGCCGACATGGACCGCGTCGACGACTCGTACGGAACGCGCGTGCACGAGGCCGCCCCGCCCCACCACATCTGGGCGCTGCGCACCAACCGCGATCAGCAGGACGCCTCCGCCTCCTGAATCCCCCAAGCCTGAGAGGGCATCCAGCCATGACCACCGACCACGGCTACCCCGCCGTCCGCATGTACATAGCGGGCGAGTGGTGCCAGGGCGGAGCCGGACGTACCGCCCCGATCGTGAACCCGGCCACCGGGGAGACGATCGGCGAGGTACCGCTCGCCACCACCGCCGACCTCGACCGCGCCCTCGATGCCGCAGCCGAGGGATTCAGAGTGTGGCGCGGCACCCCCGTCGCCCGGCGCACCGCGATCCTGCACGCCGCCGCCGACCTGCTCACCGGGCGTGCCGCCGAGGTCGGCCGGACCATGACCCTGGAGCAGGGCAAGCCGCTGGCCGAGGCGACCGGCGAGGCCCGGCGGGTCGCGGACACGCTGCGCTGGCACGCCGACGACGCCCGGCGCGCCTACGGCCGGGTCATTCCCTCCGAACCCGGCACCTTGCTCACCGTGCGCCGCGAACCCGTCGGACCCGTCGCCGCCTTCGTGCCGTGGAACTTCCCGGCGGGCGGGCCGATGCGGAAGATCTCCTCGGCCCTGGCCGCCGGTTGCTCGATCGTCATCAAGGCCTCGGAGGAGACCCCGGCCACCGCGATGGAGCTGGTGCGCTGCTTCGCGGACGCCGGAGTCCCGGCCGGGGCGCTGAACCTCGTGTTCGGCGAGCCGGCCGAGGTCTCCGCACACCTGATCGCCTCGCCGGTCACCCGCCTGGTCGCCTTCACCGGCTCCGTGACCGTCGGCAAGCTCCTCGCCGCCGAGGCCGGCAAGGTGATGAAGCCCTCCCTGATGGAGCTGGGCGGCCATGCCCCGGTGATCGTCTGCGCGGACGCCGACCCCGTGAAGGCCGCGCGCAGGGCCGCCCGGGCGAAGTTCCTCAACGCCGGCCAGGTCTGCACCTCACCGAGCCGCTTCCTCGTCCACGACAGCCTCGCCGAGGAGTTCACCGCCGAGTTCGTGAAGGCCGCCGAATCCCTCGTCGTCGGGGACGGCCTGACGGAGGGCACCACCATGGGGCCGCTGGCCAACGAGCGCCGGCTGAAGTCCCTGGAACGGCTCACCGCCGACGCCGTCGCCCGGGGCGCCAAGATCCTCACCGGCGGCGAACGCCTTGACCGCCCCGGGTACTTCTTCGCACCGACCGTCCTGACCGAGGTGCCCGAGGACGCGGAACTCCTCCACGAGGAGCCGTTCGGCCCGATCGCGCCCATCGTTTCGTTCACCGGCCTCGACGAGGCACTGCGGACGGCGAACGCACTGTCGTACGGCCTGGCCGCTTACGGGTTCACCGACTCCGCGGCGACCGCCGAGAGGCTGTCGGCCGAGCTGGAGGCCGGGATCCTGTCGATCAACCACTGCGGCGGCTCCGTCCACGAGGCGCCCTCCGGCGGCGTCAAGGACAGTGGCTACGGCCGTGAGGGCGGCCCGGAGGCGCTGGACGCCTACCTGGTCACCAAGAGGGTCTCCCACTTGCTGGCGCCATGAGGTACGCGCGAGTCTCGGTGGGCGGGCGCGCGGTGTGGGGCCGGGTGCGGGAGACGGATGTCGAGCTGCTTTCCGGCTCGCCGATCGACGGTGACCCGGATGTCCTCGGTACTGTCCAGCGCGACTCTGCCGTCTGGCTGCCGCCCGTCGTCCCGCCCGTGTTCTACGCCGTCGGCTTGAACTATCCGCGGCACATCGCGCACGCCGGTGCCGCGGTTCCGGACCGCCCCGAGGTCGGCTACCGGGCCAACAACGCGCTCACCGGCCATCGTTCGCCGATCGTCAAGCCCGCGGAGGTGGAAGGGCGGTTCGAGGCCGAGCCCGAACTCGTCGCCGTCGTCGGCCGGACGCTGCGGCACGCGACGTACGAGGAAGCGCGCGGGTCGGTCTTCGGCTGGACCATCGGCAACGACGTCAGCGCCCGCACCTGGCAGCACCAGGACCGTTCGTTCTGGCGCAGCAAGAACAGCGACACGTTCAAGCCCATGGGGCCCTGGATCGAGACCGACGTCGACGCCCTCGCGCAGACCACCACGCTTCGCCTCAACGGCGAGGTCCGCGCCGAATTCCCCACCGGGGACATGGTGTTCGACCCCTTCGACCACCTCGTCGAGATCACCCGGCACATCACCGTGCATCCGGGCGACGTGCTGTGGATGGGCGCCGAGTCCACGTGCCAAATCGCCCCCGGGGACACCGTCGACGTCGAGATCAGCGGCATCGGTGTGCTGTCCAACCCCGTACTACTCGAAGGAAGCCAGTCATGAGCAGTGAGCCCCGCTACATCCACCACGTCAACTTTCCCACCACCGATCCCGACCGGACCGCCGCCTGGTACACCCAGGTCTTCGGGATGAAGCGGATCATGCCCAAGTCCAACACCCGCGTGGTGCTGATGACCCGGGGCAACTTCGACCTGCACTTCACCCCGGTCGAGGAGATGGAGCGTATGGCGCCCTACCACTTCGCCGTGGAGGTCGACGACTGGGACGACTTCCTCGCCCATCTCCAGGAGCTGGGCATCCGGCACACCCGCCCCATCCAACGCCCGGAGAACCAGTCCAAGTTCTGCTACATCCACGACCCCGACCACACCATGATCGAACTGGTCTGGCACGGCAAACGCCCCAACTGACATCGCCTGTACAGGAGTTCACTCTCATGCCTATTGCCGACTCCGACGGCACCTCCCTCTACTACGAGCGCCACGGCAGCGGTCCGGCGATTCTGTTCGTGCACGGCAGCGGCGGGCATCATGCCGCCTGGTGGCAGCAAGTGGCCGCCCTGCGCGACGAGTTCACGGTCGTCACCGTGGACCTGCGCGGCTTCGGCAACTCCGACGCACCCACCCCTCCGGGCTCGTCGAGGCCCGAGTTCGACGGGCAGGACTTCCCCGGAGACATCGTCGCCGTCCTCGACCACGAAGACCTGACCGATGTGATGCTCGTCGGCCAGTCCATCGGCTCCGTCGCCGCGCTCCGCGCCGCCCTGCTGCGCCCCGAACGGGTCGGCTCGGTCGTCCTCGGACACTCCCTGGGCGGCATCAGCCACCCCGAACTCAAGGAGCTCGCCGCCGCCGACCGGGCCGAGGCCGTCAAACTCCCCGTCATCGACCGCCTGCTCACCCGGCGGTTCCAGCGGGAGCGGGCCGATCTCACCTTCCTCTTCCAGCAGATGGGCACCTTCAACGTCGCGAAGATGGCCGACCTGCGCAACCTCGACACCGGCGGCCCGACCCTGGAGGACATCCAGGACGCGGGCGTCTCGGTTGCCTTCCTGGCCGGCGAGAAGGACGCGGTCCTCAGCGTGAAGACCGTGACCCGCGCCCACGAGCTGCTGCCCGGCTCGCGCCTGGAGATCGTCACCGGCGCCCCGCACTCCATGTACTGGGAGGTCCCCGACCGGTACAACGCGGCCGTCGCCCACCTGCGCCGCACCCTCACCGCACCTAAGGAAGCAGCATGACCAGCCGCCTCACCCTGGACGCCGCCGACGCGATCGTCGACGCGGCCCTGAAGCACGCCCTGTCCGGCGGAAAGGCGGTGAGCGTCGCCGTCGTGGACACGGGCGGCTTCGTCATCAGCGTCCGCCGCGCGGACGGGGCCCGTCCGCTCACCCCCGACATCGCCCGCGCCAAGGCCTACACCGCCGCCGTGATGCAACGGCCCGGCAGGATGCTGAAGAAGTGGCAGGAGACCCAGCCCGTCTTCTTCTCCCAGCTCTCCCAGCTCCCCGGCGCGGCCCTGCCGATCATGGCCACCGAGGGCAGCGTCACCATCAAGAAGGACGGCGAGATCATCGGCGGCCTCGGCATCGCTGGCGGCACCGCGGACGAGGACCAGCAGATCGCCGACGAGGTCCTCGAATCCCTCGGCTACGAGCTGGAGTTCGCCGCCTGGGGCGTCGCGGGCACACTGGCCACGCCCGGAAAGGACGTCTGAGCCATGGCGGATACGTTCAACTACCGGATCGACCACCACGGCAGCCTGGTCCGCCCCGCCGAGCTGACCGCTGCCCGCACCTCGGGCGGCGACCCGCAGGCACTGCTGGACGCAGAGCTCCGGGCCGTCCAGGAGGCCGTGGCGTACCAGCGCAGGCTGCGCTCCACCGTCGTCACCGACGGCGACTTCCCGCGCGAGGACTTCCGCAGCGCCGTCCTCGACGCCGTCTCCGGCTTCCGCCGTACGGACGAGACGGGCGCCGACGGACTCACTCGCTGGGTGGCGGAGTCGCTGCCCAAGGCCGACGGCCCGCTGCTCGCGGACTGGGCGGCGCGCCTCGCCGAGCTGACGGTGATCGCTCCGAAGGCGTCGCTGCCCTCTCCCGCGTACCTCGCCGCCACCACGTTCAGGCCCGGCCTCGGCCCGGCCTCCGCCCGTGAGCTGGGCGAGGCACTCGCGGAGATCATCCACGCGGAGATCGAGCTGCTGGTCACCAGGGGAGTCCGTCTGATCCAGCTCAACAACCCGCTCCTGCTGGCCCAGTTGGCCACCGACCCGGCCGACCCGGGCGCGCTGTCCTTCGAGGACGCGCTGGCCGTCGACGCGCTGGCGGTACGGCCGGGCAAGCGCCAGGAGGGTGTACGGATCGGTGTGGCACCCGGCTGGGCGGCGCCCGTGGCGGTGGACATGGCCCGCGCCGAAAGGCTGTACGGCGCGATCGCGGCCGACCGCTGGGTCCTGCCGTTCGACCAGGGGACGGCGGCCGAACTCGACCTCGTCAGGGCGCTGCCCGAGGACCGGGACGTGTGCCTGGGCGTCGTGGACGCGACCGTGCCGCAGCTGGAGGACCTCGACACGGTGATGGCCAGGATCGACGCGGTCGGCGAGTTCAAGGACCTGGAGGACGCGGCCGTGTCGCCGTCCCGGGGCTTCGCCGACGTGGCGGACCGGCCGCTGCTGAGTGCGGAGGCACAGCACGGGAAGATCGTGCTGGTGGAGACGGTCGCCCGCTACGTCTGGGGCAACGAGTTCTGACGGGGGAGGGGCCGGGGATCCCGGCCCCCTACCGGTTCAGATCGACTCGGCGAACGTCACCGACCGATCCGTCAGGAGCGGCCACGTCGTCTTCACGATCAGCTCCTGGAAGTGCTCGGCCGCCTTGTGGGCCTCGAATCCGGCCTGATCGGTGTATCGCTCGTAGAGGAGGAAACCGCCGGGCTCACCGGTCACGGTGTGTACCTCGTACATGAGGTTGGCCGGCTCGGTACGGGTCGCCTCCTGAGCCTTCAGCAGCGCGGCCCGGACCGTGGCCTCGTCGGTGGGCGCGCAGCGGTAGTGGGCGATGACTGTGCAGGCCATGTCTGTGTCTCCTCGGCTGTGTCACGGGTCCCGGCGGCGTCGCACATGCCGTCCGGCCCGCAGATTCCAGCACGGATCAGGTGCCCGCCGACCCCGCGCACGGCGCAAGCATTGAGTGCCCCGGAGGGGCTGGTGGCCCGCTCCCACATGGTGTTTTGTCGCATCCGGCCCGCATGGCCGTTGTGAGGTACAGCCCGCGTCATCGCGGCGGACGAAGGAAGTGAACTTTCATGCGCACGGTGGAAATCCTCTCCGGCGGGGAGTGGGTCACGACCGGGGAGTGGATCGACGTCCACGACCCGGCCGACGTCCGCACCCCGATCGTCCGCGTCCCCGCCCTCGCCGCCAAGGACGTCACCCGGGCCTACGACCACGCGGCGCGCGGCTTCGCCGTCTGGAAGCGGACCAGCCCCTTCGAGCGGTCCCGGATCATGACCGACGCGGCCCGGTTGATCCGCGAGCGGGCCGACGCCGTCGCGGCCGACGTCACCGCCGAGAACGGCAAGACCCTGGCCGAGGCCCGGGGCGAGACCCTGAAGGCCGCCGACTTCCTGGAGTACTACGCCGGGCTGGCGCGCCAGGGCTACGGCACCCTCCTGCACGACGTACGCCCGAACCACCGTACGCACACCCAGCGCGAGCCGATCGGCGTGATCCTCGTGATCAGCCCGTGGAACGACCCTCTGATCACCCCGGCCCGCAAGCTCGCCCCGCTCCTGGCCGCCGGTAACGCGGCCGTGTTCAAGCCCGCCACCGAGACCCCTGTCTCCGGACTGCACTTCGCGCGCGCCCTGCACGACGCCGGACTGCCCGCTGGTGTGCTGAACGTCGTGACGGGCCGTACTGCCGAGATCGAGGAGGCGCTCCTGGACGACCCGCGGATCGCCGGCGTCACCTTCACCGGCTCCAACTCCGTCGGAAACCGCATCCGGCGCCGCCTCGCCGACCGCAACGTCCGCTTCCAGGGCGAGCTCGGCGGCAAGAACGCCTCCGTCGTCCTGGCCGACGCCGACCTGCCGACCGCCGCGAAGGCCGTAGTCGCCGCAGCCTTCGGCCAGGCCGGACAACGCTGCACCGCCACCAGCAGGGTGATCGTCGAGCGGCCCGTGTACGCGGAGTTCACCCGGCTGCTGGTCGCCGAGGTCGAGACGCTGAAGGTCGGGCCGGGCAGCGATCCGGCGACCACCCTGTGCCCGCTGTCCAGCCCCAGGCACCGGGACTCCGTCCTCGCCGACATCGGACGCGCGGTCGAGCAGGGCGCCACCGTCCTCACCGGCGGCCGTGCGGACACCGAGGGTGAGCGCGTGCACGGCTGCTACGTGCGGCCGACCGTGCTCGCCGGTGTCACCCCCGATACGGCCGTCTGGCGCGAGGAGGTCTTCGGCCCGGTCCTCGCCGTCCGTGAGGTCGACGACTTCACCTCCGCCGTCGAGGCCGTCAACGACTCCGGCTTCGGGCTGGCCGCCGCCGTCTTCACCCGCGACCTCGCCCGCGCGTACCGCTTCGCGGACGAGGCCGAGTGCGGGCAGGTCGCCGTCAACACGACCACCACCGGCTGGGACGTGCACCTGCCCTTCGGCGGGTTCCGCGACTCCGGCACGGCGTACAAGGAGCAGGGCGACGAGGTCCTGCGGTTCTCCACCCGCGTCAAGACGGTGGCCGTCCACTTCGGTACTCCGGAGCAGACCGGTGCCTGACGAGACCGTGGGCGTCGTCGGGGCCGGGATCGTGGGACTGGCCACGGCCCGCGAGATCGCCCTGAGGCGGCCCGGCACCCGGGTCTTGGTCTTCGAGAAGGAGAGGGAGGTCGCGCTCCACCAGACCGGCCACAACTCGGGCGTCGTCCACGCAGGCATCTACTACGCCCCTGGCAGTCTGAAGGCCGGCCTGACGGTCCGGGGCGTGTCCCTGCTGCGTGAGTACTGCCAGGACCGCCGGTTGCCGTACCAGGAGATCGGCAAGCTGGTCGTCGCCGTCCGCGACGACGAACTCGGCCGCATGAACAGCCTCTACGAGCGGGCCAGGAACAACCACGTACCCGATCTGAGGAGGATCTCCCAGGAGGAGATCCGCGAGCTGGAGCCGAACGTGGGCGGAGTCGCCGCCCTGCACTCCCCGCGCACCGCGATCACCGACTACCCGGCGATCGCCCGCTCCTTCGCCCAGGACGTGACCGGCTCCGGCGGCGAGGTGAGGCTCGGCTTCCCGGTCACCGGCATCACCGACGTACCCGGCGGCATCGAGGTGGCCTCCGCGCGGGAGCGTGTCCGGGTGGACCGGCTGATCCTGTGCGCGGGCCTGCAGTCGGACGTGGTGGCGAGACTGGCCCTGGACGGACGGGAGCCGCGGATCGTCCCGTTCCGGGGCGAGTACCTGCTGCTCAGGCCCGGGAGGACCGACCTGGTCCGCGGTCTGGTCTACCCGGTCCCGGATCCGCGCTACCCCTTCCTCGGCGTGCACTTCACGCCCCGCGTCGACGGCTCGGTGGAGGTCGGCCCCAACGCGGTCCTCGCGCTGGCCCGGGAGGGCTACACCCGCACCCGTGTCTCACCGAAGGACCTCATCGGCCTCGCCGCCTACCCCGGCACCTGGCGGATGGCCGCCCGGCACTGGCGTACCGGCATCCGGGAGTACCGCGGCTCGTTCTCCCGGACGGCCTTCATGAGGGACGCCAGGCTGTACGTCCCCGGCGTCGGCGTCCAGGACGTCGTACGGGGCGGAGCGGGCGTCCGCGCCCAGGCACTGGACCGCGACGGCACCCTCGTGGACGACTTCCGCATCCACCGGGCGGGCCGTGTCACCGCCGTACGCAACGCCCCCTCGCCGGCGGCCACGGCCTCCATGGCGATCGCCGAGCACATCGTGCACGCCGCCTTCGAGGACGCGCCCGCGACCAGGCGCCCGTGAATTCGGGGAACGCCCTGCTCACAGCGCACTTTCCCGCAAGAACAGCTTGCGCCTTTGGGGACTCCGCAAGGACGCGAGGCCCGCCTAGCGTTCCTTCGTACCCCCCACCCTCCATCCCCACCCCCATCCCACTCCCGTGTAGAGAAAGAGGTTCGGGACATGTTCGTCGTCGACACCCAGATCCACATTTGGCTGGAGGAGACCCCGGACCGCCCCTGGGTCCCGGGCGCGCGTGAGCGGATCCGGCTGAACGGCCACCGTGAGGACCCCTTCTCCTACGAGGAGGCCCTGGAGCTCATGGACGAGGCCGGCGTCAACCGCGCGCTGATCCTGCCGCCGTCCTGGGAGGGCGACCGCATCGACTACGCCCTGAAGGCATGCGAGGCGCACCCCGACCGCTTCGGCATCATGGCGCGCATCCCGCAGAACAAGCCCGAAGAGGGCAAGGCCATGCTCGCGGACTTCGCGCAGAACCCGCACGTCAAGGGCACGCGGCTGACCTTCCACCGGCCGATCGACCGCAACTGGATGATCGACGGCACCAACGAGTGGTACTGGCCGATCGCCGAGGAACTGCGCATCCCGACGATGGTCCACGCCCCGATCTGGAAGCGCGAGCTCGGCGAGATCGCCGCCAAGCATCCCGAGCTGAAGATCATCATCGACCACATGGGCATCATGGCCCGCTGCGTCGACGACGCGATCGGCTACTGGGTCCAGGAGACCGCCGACCTGGCCGTCCACCCGAACATCTACGTCAAGGTCTCGGCCCTGCCGGGCTACTCCACCCAGCCCTTCCCGAACAACAACATCCAGAAGTACGTGCGCGAGATGGTCGACAGGATGGGCCCGCAGCGCTGCTTCTACGGCACCGACATCACCCGGCTGCTCGGCCACGGCATCACCTACACCGACACGATCGAGCAGTTCACCAAGCACTGGGACTTCACGCCCGAAGAGCTCGAATGGATCATGGGCCGCGGCATCTCCGAGGTCCTCAACTGGCCGGTCGAGGGCTGAGGAACCACACGCCATGACAGACACCGGCAATACACCGGGCATTGACGGCGGTGATGCCTTCGTATCCGCCTTCGACGCCGTCGGCGCCGACCACCTCTTCTGCGCGTCGGGGTCCGAGTGGGCCCCCGTCTGGGAGTCGCTGGCCCGCCGTCACCGCGACGGCGAGAGCGCCCCGCGGTACCTGGACCTCACCCACGAGACGGTGGCCGTGGGCATGGCCACCGGCTACGGACTCGTCAGACGCCGCCCGCAGGGGGTTCTGCTGCACGCGGCCCCCGGCCTGCTCCAGGGCTCCATGGCCGTGCACGGCGCACTCCTGGCCGGAGTACCGATGGTGGTCGCCTCCTCGGAGTCGACCACGTACGGCGACGGACCCGGGCCGGACCCGGGCGGACAGTGGTACCGCAACCTGTCCATCGTGGGCGGCCCGCAGGGCGTGGCCCAGCCGTTCACCAAGTGGTCCACCGAGGCCGCCAGCGTCCACACCCTGCCCACGATGATCACCCGGGCCGCGGAACTGGCCTGGCGGGCCCCGGCGGGACCGGTGTACCTGAACATCCCGCTGGAGACCCTTCTCGAGGAGTGGGACGGCCGCGAGGCGAAGCCCGTCGTCGCGCCGGGCTCCACGCACAGTTCGCCCGACGAGGTCGACGCCGTCGCCCAGATGATCCGCGAGGCCACCAACCCCGTGGTTGTCACGGAGACCGCGGGCCGCGAGGACGGCGGCTTCGAGGCACTTCTCGCCTTCGCCGAGGCCTGGAGCATCCCGGTCGTCGAGCCCGACTCGGCGGTCTGCGGGAACTTCCCTCGCGCCCATCCGCTGCACGCGGGCAGCGACATCGGATCCTGGCTGCACGAGGCGGACCTGATCCTCCTGGTCAACTGCCGGGCCCCGTTCTACCCGCCCAGCAGGCGCCCCGCGAAGGCACAGGTCGTCGTCATCGACGGGGTCCCGCAGCGTCCGCACGTCGTCTACCAGGTGCTGTTCGCCGACCGGTACCTGGAGGGCGACGTCGCCAACACGCTGCGCCAGCTCGCCAAGCGGGCCACAGGCCTGGACGTGGCGGCCGTCACCGCCCGGCGCTCGGCGCAGGAGGAACGGCACGCCGACGAGCAGGCCGCGATCGCCGCCGCCGAGGCGGGAGCGGCGCGGGCCGAGGGCATCGACCCGGTGCTCGTCGCCGCGACCCTGCGCACGCTCCTCGACGGGCGGGACGGCATCGTCGTCGACGAGACCATCACCCACAGCCGCGTGGTCAAGCGCCACCTGCGGACCGACGCCCCCGACTCGTACTTCTACGTGCAGGGCGGCCTCGGCCAGGGCATCGCGGTCGCCCTCGGCGTCAAACTCGCCGCCCGGGAGCGCCCCGTGGTGCTCACCATCGGCGACGGCGCCTTCGCCTACAACCCGGTGATCCCGTCGTACGACGCGTCCAGGACGTATCAACTCCCGCTGCTGATCGTGGTGTTCAACAACCGCGTCTACAAGTCGATGAACCTCAACCACCGCAGGTTCTACCCCGAGGGCGCGGCGGCCGAGACCGGCGAGTGGCTGGGCACCGACCTGCACCGGCTGCCGCGCCTGGCGGCGTTCGCCGAGCCGTTCGGCCTGCACACCGAGACCGTCGACGCCCCCGACTCCCTCGGTCCCGCCCTGGAGCGCGCGCTCAAGGCCGTGGCGGACGGCACCACCGCCGTCGTCGACGTCCTCGTCACCCGCTGACCGCAGACCTCTGACACAGGAGGCTTCCACCGTCATGACCGACACACCCCCCAAGCCGGGCAAAGTCCGGGTCTCGGCCGAGGACCTGCGCACCTTCGCCGCCGAGCTGCTCGAAAACGGCGGGCTCAGCCCCGAGCACGCCCGCACCACCGCCGACGTGTTCGTCTGGGCCTCGCTGCGCGGCGTGGACTCCCACGGCGTCGGGCGCGTCACCGCCTACCTGGAACTGCTCGCCAAGGGCGTGGCCAACGCCCGGCCGCGCATCCGGGTCGAGTCCAGCACGCCCGCCACCGCCGTCCTCGACGCCGACCGCGCCCCCGGTCCGGTGGCCCTCACCATGGCTGCCGAGGAAGCGGTGCGGCGGGCCCGGGAGACCGGGATCGCCTCCGTGGGCGTACGGCAGACCGTGCACACCGGCGCTATCGGCTACTACGTCTCGAAGATCGCCGAACAGGGCCTGGTCGGCCTCGGGTTCGTCGCCGGCATGCCCAACATGGGCTACACCGGCGTCAAGGGCGCCGCCGTGGCCACCAGCCCGCTCGCCATCGCCGTACCCGCCCGGGACCACGCCCCGCTGCTGCTCGACATGGCCACCGCGACCATCGCGCTCGGCAAGATCCGCCAGGCCAGGGCGAGCGGTACCCCGCTGCCCGAGGGCGCCGCCGCAACGGAGGACGGCACGCCGACCACCGACCCGGAGAAGGCGGTCATGCCCCTTCCGCTGGGCGGCGCCAAGGGTTCCGGCATGTCCCTGGCCTTTGAGCTGCTCACCAGCGTGCTGGTCGGCGCGCCGATCTTCTCCGCGTTCCACTCGGACGACCCGAAGGGCCGCAAGCACCGCCAGAACGCCCTGCTCATCGCCCTCGCCCCAGCGGCCTTCGGCGACCCCGGCACCTTCACCGCGGACGCCGACGCCACCCTCGGCACCCTCAAAGGGCTCCCGGTCGCCGACGGCGCGGACGGCGTGTACTACCCCGGGGAGCGCAGTGCCGGCGTGGCCGGGCAGCGGGCCGCGCAGGGGGTACCGGTGGCGCCGAAGGTCTGGCGCGAACTGACGGAGAGCGCGGCCAGGTTCGGCATCACCCCACCGGAGACCACGCCGGACGTGTGAGCGGCGGAAGTACTCGCACATTCCAGATGGTCTGGACCGCCCTGCGGGTCCATGGCCCCACAGCCCGACAGACCAAGCCCCATGAGCGGGAGGATCACCCGTGGACATCACCGAAGTCCAGCGCGCCACCTACGAGGCGGTCCTGCGACTGAAGGACGCCCCCTTCGTCGCGGAGCGGCCGGCCTACTTCAGCCCTGCCGCGTCGGCCCAGGCCGTGAGCAACAACCTGCAGGCCTACGGTCACTTCGCCCAGACCCTGCTGCCTCTTGAGTACTCCGGCTGGATCGACGAGAGCATCGCGCACGTCGCTTCCTGCTACATAGGCGACTGGTCGCCGCTGCACAAGCTCGTCGTCCGGGGGAGCCAGGCGCGAGCCTTCCTCGCCTGGCACGGCATGCGGGACCTGTCCCGCTTCGAGGTCGGACAGATCAAGCATCACGTCCAGCTCGACGAGAACGGCTGGGTGGCGTCCGAGGGGGTCCTGTGCCACCTGGGCGAGGAGGAGTTCCTCTACACGGCCGGCAGCGGGGACTGGCTGCTGTGGCAGCTGAGCCAGGGGAGCTGGGACGCGGAGATCCAGGACGTCAGCCCCGAGCTGTTCATCTTCGGCATCCAGGGTCCGGCGGCCCTGGACACGATGGAGAAGCTGACCGGGGAGAGCCTGCGCGACATCGCCTTCTGCCGGAGCCGGATGTCCAGCGTCGCCGGCATCCCCGTACGCATCCTCCGTACGGGCATCTCCGGCGAACTCGGCTACGAACTGCACGGCCCGGCCGGACATGCCAACGAGATCTGGTCCGCCGCGGTCGAGAGCGGAGGGCAGTTCGGGATCCGTCAGCTCGGTTTCCGGTCCCAGCCCGTTCAGCACATCGAGGCGGGCATCGCCACGAACGGCCTCGACTACGTTGCCTCGTCCGTCGTGACCCCCGCCGTGCCCAGGCAGTTCAGGATGGCCTTTCCCGGAGGCAGCTTCGTACCGGAGAACGGCGTCACCGACTACTTCCGCAAGCCGGCCGAACTGGGCTGGGGCTTCCGCAAGGGCGTCCCCGACCGCGACTTCCTGGGCCGCGACGCGCTGGTGGCGGACGCCGCCAAGGGGGAGCCGTACAGGACGCTCGTCGGCCTGCGCTGGAACACCTCCGACGTCACGGGTGTCCTTGCCGCGACGATGGGCGGAGGCGACCTGCCCGACGCCATGGAACTGCCCCGGGGGCGCGGCCCGGTCTTCGACCAGGTTCTCGTCGGGGGACGGCTTGTCGGCGCCTCCACGGGCCGGACGGTCAGCGTGAACCTGCGGTCGACCATCTCCCTGTGCGGGATCGACCCGGCCCACGCGGAGCCCGGGACCGAGGTGGTGGTGGTGTGGGGGAGGCCGGGAACCTCGCAGCGCGAGATCCGGGCGACGGTGGCCGCACTCCCCTTCAAGCCCGACAGGCGGCGAACGGACGTCTCCGCGCTGTAGTCGGGGTTTCCGTGGACGAGCGTCGCCGTGGCCCCTCACGCGGCGCGCCGCGTCCACGCGCACACCAGTCGGACCACTGACCGGCTGACCGTCACCGAGAGGACTCTTGCGGGCGCGGTTGCCTCAGGTCGCCAGCACGGGAATCGGGTTCTCCCTGAACCAGCGGGTGAGGAACTCCAGCAGGGCTACGGTCTTCCGCGGCACGGTCTGTCCGGGGCCGTAGACCGCGAACAGCGGGCGCTCGGGGACGGGGACCGAGGGGAGCTGGGCCAGGAGTGCCCCGGAAACCAGGTCCTCGTAGGCCGACCGCTGGGGGAGCAGGGCGATGCCGCGCCCCTGGACGGCGGCCTTCTGCAGAGCGATGTACGAGTTGGAGGAGAAGGCCACGTTGCGGATCTTGTGCAGGCTGGAGGTGGACCCCTGCCCGAGACGCCAGACCGGCTCGTTGACATGCACGAGGCAGTCATGTGCGGCCAGGTCGCTGGGGTGGGCGAGGGAACTGTGGCGCTTCACGTACTCCTCGGACGCGCACAGGGTGAAGGGGAGAGACGCGATCTTCTTGAGGTGCACCCGGGAGTCCCGCAGGTCCCGGGTGTGCAGGGCGACGTCGAAGCCGCTGTCCAGGAAGTCGTAGGTGCGCTCCGAGAGGCCTCCCAGCTCGAACCGGACGGCGATCCTGGGATGCGCGGCGGCGAACGCGGCGATCGCGTCGCCGACGTCCAGACTCCCTATCCACTTGGGGCAGACGACACTCAGCTGGCCTTCCGCCCGGTCGTGCTGCTGTCCGATCCGGGCCTCCTCCGCCTCGATCTCGGCAAGGATCCGGGCGGCGAACTCGCAGTAGCGCAGGCCCTGTTCGGTCAGGCTGATGGAACGGGCGGTGCGGTTGACGAGCCGGACACCGATCTGCCGCTCCAGTTCCGCGACATGTCGTGAGACGAGCGAGCCGGACGAGTTCAGCGTTCGGGCGGCCCCGTTGAAACTGCCGAGCCGTGCGACGGTGACGAAGCTGCGCATCAGGAGCATGCGGTCCATGGGAATCCTCCAGCGGGCCACGGCTCGGGTCTCCCTCAGGCCGTGTCCGACATGAGATGTGCTGGTCGCTACTAGAACGATCTAGTTGGAGGCTAGCAGAGGCCCCGGCATTCCCGCGAGAGGTGGGAGCCCTGAGTTCCGAGTGGCTTCGGCGTCGCGCTGCGTTTCCCCGGGACCCGTCGCGCGACCTGTGGTGCGACGCGCCTCACCACAGGTCGCGCGACGGGTCTGGTGCCCTTCCCGGCAGGCGTCGCCCTCCTCGTCGGGCAGACGCTGCGGGTCACGGCCGAGTCAGTGCTTCTTCGTCGGGAACGGGCGCGCCATGACCGTTCCGCGCACCCGGGTCTGGGAGTGGCGCTCGACAGCCGGGTTCGGCGACCCGCCGTTCGGTTCGCCCCACACGATCTCCACCCGATCGCCGGCCGCCGCGGCCGGATCGATGGTGCCGAGCGAGATCCAGCCGCGCACGTTCGCGGAGTACGAGGTGAGCATCGCCGCTCCGACGAGTTCGCCGTCCTTCTCCACCCGGTCGAACTGGCAGGCCGTGTAGAACGCGGCGGGCATCTCGATGTACTTGAAGCGCCGGTCCTCCTTCTCGTACATGCTCGCGAAGATCTTCGCGACGTCGTCGCGGTCCCAGAGCACCCAGGCCTTGCGGCGGTGCGGCTGGTCCTTGATCGCCTCAAGTCCCTCGCGCCCGACGAAGTCGTGGTCGAACTTGATGACGTGACCGTAGCCGAGGTCCCACGGGGTGCTGTAGTAGTCCTCGATCCGGTCGGAGACCAGGCTGCCGCCGAGCGCTAGGTTGCCCTCGAACGAGCGCGCCGAATGCCACTCGCGGAACGCCTTCATGTCATCACCGGTGTAGGTCGCCGGCAGGGTGTTGGCGATCCAGCCGGACTCGGTGGCGACCGAGGCGTACGCGCGGGCGCCGACCTGGCGCACGCCGTACTCCGCACCGGCCTCCAGGATGATGCCGCTCACCGCCTCGATGTCCGCGTACGGTCCGGTGAACTCGTAGCCGGGGAAGCCGGACATCCGGTGGTTGAGCGCGGTGACCCGGTGTGGGCCGACGTTGAAGCGTCCCATCGTGAAGAACGGGATGTCCGGCATCGGGCCGCCGTTGACCTTCTCGAAGATCGCCTCGGCGTGCGGGCCCTGCAACTGGAGCCGGAAGAGCTCCCGGCCCTTCGGGTTGTTCACGGTGCGCTCGTCGCGGCGGACGGTGACGTCCCAGCCGCCGGTGACCGCGTTGAACTGGACCCAGTTGAGGGCCGGCGGGCGGCCGACGATCCGGACGTGGCGGTCGCCGACGCAGAACAGGATGCAGTCGCCGATCATGTAGCCGTCGGGCCGGACCGTGATGAGCTGCTTGGCGCTGCCGGGGCCGAAGCCCTGGAAACTGTTCGCCCCGAGGTGTTCGAGCAACTGGTAGGTGTCGGGGCCCTCTACGACGAGGTCCGTCATGTGGTGCGACAGGTCCATCAGCGCCGCGGTGCTGCGCCACGCCTCCTGCTCGTCGCGCCAGTTGCTGAACTCCGCCCTGATGGGGAACGGGTACGCCCCGGAGCGCCCCTGTCGGAGGAGGGCGAGCGGCCCTCCCGCCTTGTTGATCTCTTCTTCGAGACTGGGCATGGCATTCCTTCCGCACTGCGACTCGCACGGCCTCGTTGTCCGCGTGAGCGTCAGGCTATATCAGTCATCTGAAAAGTTTTAAGATGTCTGAAACAATATTCCGCACCGATAATGGCTTCACTCGGAACGGAGGGCGACCATGTCGTTGGCAACGGGCGAAGTGGGATTCGCGTGGGAGCACGGGCTGCCCCATGTGCTCTGGCGGGCCCAGCAGGCGGTGCACCGCCGCGTCGACACCGCACTCGACGGGCTCGGGGTCACGGTGACCCAGCTCGGACTCGCCGTCCACCTCGACGAACTCGGCCTGCTCTCCGCGTCGGACCTCGCGCGCCGCTTCCACATCACACCGCAGAGCGTGACCACGGCCCTCTCCCAGTTGGAGCGCATCGGGTGGGTCCGGCGGCTGCCGCACCCCGTGCACAAGCGCGTCATCCTCCACGAGCTCACCGAGACCGGTCTCGCCGGTGTCGTGGACGGCCGCGCACGCATGGCCCGGATCGACGGCGTCCTGACGGCGATGCTGGGCGACGGCAAGGACGAGGTCCTCGGACGGCTCCGGGAGCTGACCGTCGCGCTGGACGGCGAGGACCCGGCCGGCGCCGCGATGTGGCCCCTGGCCGGCACCACACCCTGACGGACGCGCCGCCGCCGGCACTGCCGAAGACCTGCGTTGCCGTGGCGCGCGCGGCGAAACCGGCCCCGGGCGACACGCGGGCGCACGGGACCCTCAGAACCGCTGCCCGGCTCGTCGTCGACGACGACGGTGCCGGTCGGTTCGCAGCGCGCGTCGGTCACGTGGTTCGGCGGCGCAGCACGGTCGCGATGGTGACCGCTGCTATGAGGACACCTCCGTAGAAGACGGAGGAGACCCAGGCTTCCAGGCCCAGCAGTTGGAGTCCGAGGATCCCGGTCGCCAGAAAGTAGATGCCGACGAACGTGCCTACCGGGTTGAAGCGCCCCGGCTGGAGTACCGCGGTGCCGAGGAAGACGGACGCGAACGTCGGGAGGAGCAGGGTGTCGGACGTGGTCGGGTTGTAACCGCCCAGGGCCGCGACGGCGATGACCGCACCGACGCCGCACATGGCGCCGGAGGCGATGAAGGAGCCGAGGCGGATCCGGTTCACGTGGATGCCCGAGAGCCGGCTGACCTCCCGGTTGGCTCCGACGAAGCGGATGTGGCGGCCCAGCGGGGTGAAGGCGAGGACGTAGGCGAATCCGGCCACCAGCACCACACCGTAGAAGAACGAGACCGGCAGGCCGGCCACGGGGTACAGCGCGAACCTGCCGAACCCGGTCGGCAGACCGCTGACCGTGTTGAGATGCGACATCCAGAGGCTGATGCCTCCCAACAGGGTGCCCATTCCCAGCGTCGCCACGATGGTGTTGACCCCGACCACGACGACGAGCAGCCCGTTGACCGCGCCGACGGCGATCGCGCCCAGGAGGGCGACGGCCGCCGCCGGCCACACTCCCCACCCGTGGTCGACGACAAGAACGGGCAGGACGGTGGCGGAGAACCCGAAGACCGCCGGAACGGACAGGTCCACGAACTCCCCGACACAGATGGTGCACAGCAGCGCCATGGTCAGGAACACCAGGGCCTGCTGGGAGCCGAAGATGGTCTGGAAGGTCCCCTCGGTCAGGAACAGCCCTGGCTCCGCGACCGTGTACACCGCGATCATGACTGCCCAGACACCGATCACCGCGTAGCGCGATGCCACGCGCCGGACCTGGGCGGAGGCCGATACCTGCTTCGCGCCGTGCGCCGCTTGCGGCGCGGGTGGGGGAGGGGCGAGATCTTTCCGGCGGGCGACGTCCATCAGTCGGCCTGTTCCTTTCCCTGAGGCCTTGCGTCGTCGTCGAAGACGGCGCGCACGACGGTGTCCTGTTCCAGATCGCCGGTGAGTTCCCTGGTGACCTGGCCGTCCCGGAAGACCAGCACCCTGTCGCACAGCACCGCGAGGTCGGTCGGGTCGATCGAGGCGATGACGACCGCGCAGCCGTCGCGCGCGGCGGCCCGGACCGCCTCGATGATGTCGTGGCGGGCGCCGACGTCGACTGCCTGCGTCGGTTCGTTCAGCACGAGCAGCTCGGGTGCGTCGGCCAGCCACTTGGCCAGCAGTACCTTCTGCTGGTTGCCGCCGCTCAGCGTGTGGACCGGTGCGTGGGGGTCGGGCGGTCGGATATCGAGTTTCGTGATCATCGCGGCGGTCACCTCGGCCTGCCACGCCGCGCCGATCCGCAGTGGGCCGCCGCGCCGGCCCACCCGGGGCAGAGTCAGGTTCTCGGCCACCGAGAGCTCACCGGCCAGCCCCGACTCCAGACGGCGTTCGGGCACGAACGCCACCCCCGCCCGCACGAACGGCCCGGAGCTGCCCCGCCCACGGTCCAGGGCCAGGTCGTGCCCGCGTAGGGACAGGGTGCCGGCGCGAGCTGTGCGTGCGCCCGCCAGTGCCTCGGCCACCTCCACGAACCCCGATCCGACCAGACCCGTCAGGCCGACGATCTCGCCGCGCCGGACTGCGAGGTCGAGGCCGTTCACCGCGCCGACCGAGAGGCCCCGCACGGAGGCCGCGGGCCGGCTCTGGGCGTGGCTCGCCCGCGGGCCTTGGGTGACGAGGTGGCGTCCGAGCATCATGCGCGTGAGCGAGGTCTCGTCCACCTCGCGGGTGGGCAGGCCCCCCTCGATCACCGTGCCGTCACGCAGGACGGTGACCCGGTCGGTCACCTCGACGATCTCCTCCAACTGGTGGGAGATCAGCAGCACCGAGGTGCCCTCCGCGACGAGGGACCGGACCATCTCGAAGAAACGGGTCCGCGCCGATCTGCCCAGGGCCCGTGTCGACTCGTCGAAGATGATCAGTCCGCTGCCGGGTGGATGGTCCTGCACCGCCCGGGCGATGGCGACCACGGCTCGATCCTGGGCCGAGAGCGAACCGGCCTTCCGGTCGGCGTCGAGCGGGTGGCCCAGCCCGGCGAGCACCTGCTGCGCCGCCCGTTGTTCCTCCCGGCGGTTGATCCGCCGGGAGAGACGGCCCGCGCGGTAGTGGCCCAGCCGCACGTTCTCCCAGACCGTCAAGTCGTCGACCAGGCCGAGATTCTGATGGACGACCGAGACTCCCGCGGCCCGTTGCCGCAGCGGGCGGATCGGCAGGTCCAGACGCAGCCCGTCCACGGTCACGGACGCTCCCGGATCGGGAGAGTGCACACCCGTGAGGATCTTGACGAGGGTGGACTTCCCGCATCCGTTCTGGCCCACGAGCCCGTGCAGCTCTCCGTGGGCGACCCGCAGCCGGACGTCGCTGAGCGCCCGTGTCGAGCCGAACGTCTTGGACAGCCCTGCCACTTCGAGGCGCTGGGGCCGTTCCGCGTCCGGTGGGTGGGCCCGGGAAACAGTGTTCATGGCGTGTACCCCTTCGTCACGAGACACCCCAGAGCCTGGCGAAGTCCTCGTGGAACGACGCGTCACCGAACCACTCACCGGAGGTCTGGGCGGCGGCCGTCACCTTGATGCCGGCGATGTTCTGCTCGGTGAACAGCCGCATCGGGAAGGTCTCCTCGACGGGCCCGGAGCTCGTCATCATGCGCAGGATCTGGTCGGTCATGGCATATCCGGCATAGGCCATGTCCACGGCCACGACGGCCTTGACCGCCGAGTCGCCCTTGAGCAGGCCCAGGCCGTTCACCGAACCCGCCGTCACGGACAGGGAGATGCCGGAAGCGCGCCCCGACTGCTGGATGCCCTGGATGGTGGGCTGGAGGCTGTCCTCGAACTGGGTGAAGTAGTAGGTGGCCTTCGGGTTGGCCAGGATGTTGGAGCTCGCGTTCGAGGCCAGCAGCGCCGGCGTCGAGGCGGTGATCACCTTGACCTCGACGGTGCAGCCGGGGCAGTACTTCTTGTAGATGGGAAGCGAGTCGGTCACGTACTTCGTCGCCGACGGGTTGTCGGCCGACTCCGTGATGATCAGATCGGCCTTGCCCCTGGAGTCGGCGATGACCCACCAGGCGATGGCGCTCGCCTGAGTGGTCGCCCCCGGTATGTAGGCCACCTGGTTGCTGTTGGTGAAACCGGCCGGGGGGTCCTGGTCCGCGACGACGATCGGGATGCCCTTGGCCTTGGCCGTGTCGAGGGCGTTCTGGGCCATGCCGTAGGGGACGGCTTCCAGGATGATTCCGGCGGCGTCCGCCGCGATGGCCTGCTGGACGCAGGCGGCGATCGCGCTGGGCTGGGCCTTGCCGTCACACACCTGCTGGGAGAGCCCGGCCCTGGCGAGCGCCTCGCGCATCGACCGTGCCGCGTCCGCGAAGGCGGGGATCTGCTGGAGGAACGGGATGTAGTAGACCTTGCGACCCTTGAACCCGGCGACGCCCCGCACGTCGGTGGTGGGGACGGGGTAGTCACTGACCCCGGCCTGGAGAGCCGCCACCTTCTTCTCGGCCGTGCTGAGGCCCGAGGCGGAGACGGTGCTGCCCGACGAGGCGGTGCCGCCGCCGGAGCCGCATCCTGCCAGCACCGCCGACGCGAGGAGCAGGGCCGTGGCCAGGGCCGGCCACCCTCTTCTGGTAAGCGCCATTGCTTGTACCTCCATGGTCGAGAGTTCGCGCTGTCCCGGGCGGGCACATGCCACCGCCGGGTGCCGCTCAGGGCGATTGCCGTGGTGGGGACGAGTCCGAGGGGAAGGGGAGTCCGGGCCGCGTCGGGCCCGCGTGTGCGCTGTCCGGTGGCCATGGGGCACGGTGTCCATCGCTCACTCCCGCCGCGCCGCACAGGCCCGGTCGGCGGGCCGATGAGCGATCGATTGCGGGAAGTCTCGGGACATGGGCCGGCACGCGGAAGGGCGTGGGAGACAACCAAAGATTGCGCTTCCCGCACTGCCCCGGCCCGCCGGCCACCCGTATGCGAGGTCGCCGCAGTCCTGACGCGGACGCCCGGCCCGTGCCCGTTCGGGGCGCAACATCAGCTTTCGACCGGTGGGGGTGTGACGGCCCCTACGATCGCTCCCACCATTCCTGCATCTGCCCGCGCAGCGTACTAGAACGATTTAGCGAAACTCTTGCGTCGTCCGACAAAATCGATTTAGCATCTCGTCCCCGCAGGAGCGGGACCAAGGAGGTTGCCGCCGATGTCAACCACGGAAAGCCCGGCCGCCCGGCAGCCGGGGGCATCCCCACGGCCGGAGGGACTGCCCCGGCCGGGCCGGTGTCTGGTGATGGGCATCCTCAACGTGACACCCGACTCCTTCTCCGACGGCGGCCTGTACGCGCGGACCCGGCAGGCGATCGCCCGAGGGCTGGAGCTTGCCGCCCAGGGTGCGGACATCGTCGACGTGGGCGGCGAGTCGACCCGGCCGGGAGCGCGGCCCGTGGCCGTGGCCGAGGAGCTGGCCCGGACCGTCCCGGTGGTGAGTGAACTCGCCCGCGCCGGGGTGCGCGTGAGCATCGACACGATGCACGCCCCCGTGGCCCGGGCCGCCGTCGAAGCGGGAGCGTGTCTGGTAAACGACGTCAGTGGCGGTCTGGCCGACCCGGACATGGCACCGGCGATCGCCGCGGCCGGCGTCCTGTACGTCGCCACGCACTGGCGTGCGCCCAGCCGGGAGATGGACCGCCACGCCGAGTACCGTGACGTCGTCGCCGAGGTCGCTGCCGAACTCGACTCACGCGTAAGGCAGTTGACGGCACAGGGGATCGACCCGGCCCGTATCGTCCTCGACCCAGGACTCGGCTTCTCCAAACGGACCGAGCACGACTGGACGCTCCTGGCCGGCCTGGGGACGCTGCGGCAGTCGGGGTTCCCCCTGCTCGTCGGCGCGTCGAGAAAACGCTTCATCGGCGCGGCCCTCGCGAGCGGAGGGGCCGGCGACGTGCCGCCCGGAGGGCGGGACCCGGCGACGGCCGCCGTCTCCGCGCTCGCCGCTGCGGCGGGCGCGTTCTGTGTTCGCGTGCACGACGTCCGCGCGAGCCTCGACGCGGTGCGCATGGCCGCCGCGTACGTGGCGCCCTCGACCGCGACGGGCCCGACCTTGAGTGCCCCTGGATGCCTGGGGAGACGCCTGGGCACCGGCGCGTGTCCGTGAGCGCCGGCGAGCGCCCGCAGGGTGCAAGTGGCGCACGCAATGCATTCGTAACGCCGTAGTCACCTGAATGAGGTTGCTGCGCTAACGTGCTGGATCGATATAGCACTAGATCGATCTAGTTCACGCCGGAACACATTCCGGCGAACGACGAGAAGGACCCGCAGATGACAATTCCCTCCCTCCAGGACGGCATCGACAAGGCCGGATCGGCGATCAATCTGCTGTGGAAGCCGGGCGCCGAGCCGTGGACCCCCGAGGTGGTCGCGCGCGAGTTCTCCGGCTGGCGCCGGGAGCAGGCCGCGTGGCACGAGGGCGTGGCCCTGCTCAACCTCTCGCATCACATGTACGACATGTGGATCGAGGGCCCCGACGCCACGCAGGTGCTGGCCGACCACGGCGCGAACAACTTCGAGAAGTTCGCGATCGGCCAGGCCAAGCAGTACGTGCCGGTCACCCGGGGCGGCCACATCGTCACCGACGGGATCCTCGCCCGTGAGGGCGAGAACAAGTACCTGCTCAGCGGCATCCCGGCCGCACAGCACTGGGTGCAGTACCACGCGGAGAAGGGCGGCTACGACGTCGGCTTCGTCACCGACCCGTCCTCCGCCTTCCGCCAGGGCGGCGGCGACCCGAAGCTCTTCCGCTACCAGATCCAGGGCCCGCTGGCCGTGGAACTGGTCGAGCGCGCGTTCGGCGGACCGCTGCCGGAGACGAAGTTCTTCCACTCCACCGCGGTCACCCTCGACGGACGCCCCCTGCGTGCCCTGCGCCATGGTATGGCCGGCCAGGCCGGATTCGAGTTCATCGGCCACTGGGAGCACGCCGGTTACGTCCACGAGAAGTTCCTGAAGACCGGCGAGCCGCTCGGCCTGGTCCAGGTGGGCGCACTGGCCTACACCACGCCGAGCGTGGAGAGCGGCTGGATCCCCTCACCGGTGCCCGGCATCTACACCGACCCCGAACTGCTGGAGTACCGCCGACAGCTGCCCCTGTTCGGCATCGAGGGCAAACGTCCGCTGAACGGCAGCTACTTCAGCGAGGACATCGAGGACTACTACGTCTCCCCGTACGAGCTGGGCTACGGGAAGATGATCTCCTTCAACCACGACTTCGTCGGTCGCGACGCCTTGGAGAAGGCCAAGGACGAGGTGCGCCGCACCAAGGTCACCCTCGTTCTCGACGCCGATGACGTACGCCGTGACCTCGGCGGTGGCGAGGATCCCGGCTTCGTGCTCACCTACGCCCGCCACCGGGTGGAGACCGCTGCGGGCCTGGTCGGGACGACGATGCAGACCGCGTCGATCGACCCGATGGGCACGGTCCTCGCGCAGACCCTGATCGACTCCGAGCACGCCGTACCGGGCACAGAGGTGACGGTGGCCTGGGGCGAGCACCCCGGTGCAGGCACCGACCCCGGGGCCGACCTCGGATTCCCCCGTATCCGTGCCACCGTGCAGCCCTCCCCGTTCAACCAGCACGCGCGCACCCTCTACCGCCGCGACCGCTGACGACAGCCGGCCGCACGCGCATCGCGCCGGCCCCGCGCCACGGAGCTCCCTCCGCCGTCCAGCCCCCGCGCCCTGGTGACGGCGCGCGGGGGCGGCGCAGGGCTTGATCCTCCGCCTCGGCGGTGCCCCGGGTGCCCAGCATTCGCCCCCCGGACGAGAAAGCGAGACGAAAGACGATGACTCCCGCCACCACGACACGAACAGCGGTCAGCACATCATTGCTTGAGGACTTCTCCCTGGAGATGACGGCGAAGGACATTCCCAAACTGGAGGAAGCCAGCGAATCCATTCCCCAGGGCACCCGGGTCAATGTCACCTTCCTCGGCAACGAGGACCTCCAGATGCGCCTGGACGCGGCCCGGGCGGTCAAGCGGCTCGGGTTCGTGCCCGTGCCGCACATATCCGCCCGCCGCCTCGGATCGCGCGACGACTTCGAGCGCTTCCTGGCCGGCCTGCACGCCGACGGGACGTCCGACAACGTGTTCGTCGTCGGCGGAGATCCGGCACACCCCGAGGGCCCCTACGCCGACTCCCTGTCGCTGATCGAGACCAGGCTGCTGGAGGAGTACGGAGTGCGCCACGTCGGCATCAGCGGATACCCCGAAGGGCACCCCGCGATCGACGGCGCCACCCTCTGGTCCGCGCTGTGCGACAAGCACGTGGCACTCGCCGAGCAGCCCCTGGAGGGCGGCATCATCACGCAGTTCGGGTTCGACGTCGACCCGGTGCTCGCCTGGGTGGAACAGGTCCGCAGCCGTGGTATCGGGCTCCCGGTCAGGATCGGGGTGCCCGGTCCCGCCGGAGTGCGCCGGCTCATGGGGTACGCGGCACGATTCGGCGTCGGCACCAGCGCGTCGGTCGTCAGGAAATACGGCTTCTCCCTGACCAACCTCATGGGCACCGCGGGCCCTGACCGATTCCTGCACGACCTCGCCGAGGCCCACGATCCGGGCCGCCACGGCGAACTGAAGATCCACTTCTATACGTTCGGCGGGCTCAAGGCCACCTCGGACTGGGCCGCCCGCTTCCGGAAGGAAAGCCTGGCATGACCCTCACGCAAGACGCCCCGGCCCGCACCGCAACGGGCAAGCCGCCCGTCCAGCAGGCCTCGCTCATCGTGCAGGGCGCCGACGCAACGGGCATCGTCGCCGCCGTGACAACGGTCCTCGGCGGCCACGGCGCCAACATCGTCTCCCTCGACCAGTACTCCGACAACCCGCAGGGCGGCGCCTTCTTCCAGCGCACCGTCTTCGGCCTGGACAACCTCCGGGTCGCGCTGCCCGCACTGCGGGCGGACCTCGACCAGCACCTCGTGAACACGTTCGGGCTGAGCTACACACTGCGCGACCTGTCGGTGCCCAAACGGGTCGCGATCTTCGCCTCGAAGTCCGACCACTGCCTGCTCGACCTGCTCTGGCGCCACCGGCAGGGCCAACTCCCCGTCACCGTCGCCATGGTGGTCTCCAACCACCCCGATGTGGCCGACGAAGTACGCGGTTTCGGCATCCCCTTCTTCCACGTCCCCTGCCAGGGCGCGGACAAGGCCGCCGCCGAGGCCGAGCACCTGCGGCTGCTACGGGGCAACGTCGACTTCGTCGTCCTCGCCCGCTACATGCAGATCCTCTCCGGCGACTTCATCGACAACGTCGGCGTCCCGATCATCAACATCCACCATTCCTTCCTGCCCGCCTTCATCGGCGCCGGCCCCTACGCCAAGGCCAAGCAGCGGGGAGTGAAACTCGTGGGCGCCACCGCCCACTACGTCACCCAGGACCTCGACGAGGGGCCGATCATCGAGCAGGACGTCGTCCGCGTCACCCACGCCCACACCGCCACCGACCTCACCCGTCGCGGCGCCGACGTGGAACGCGCGGTGCTCTCCCGCGCCGTGCTGTGGCACGCCGAGGACCGCGTCATCCGCGACGGCAACCACACCATCGTCTTCGCCTGACGGAGGGACGCGGGAGATCCCACGGACAGGGAAACCGCCCGGTGCAGGGAATGGACAGTCCTGTCGTGCGCCACACCCCATGCGGCGGGCCGGCCGCCGCGACGGCCGGCCCGGCCGCGGCGCCGTACACGCGCGGCCACGGCAACCGCGCCCGGCACACCCCTTTCACCCGGGCGAATCGTTCCTCATCGCAAGAAAGCGGTTCGCCACCATGACCACCACGATCAACGGCACCACCATCGCCCAGCGGATCCGTTCACAGGTCGCCGAGGAGGTCGCCACCGCCGCGGGTTCGGGGAGGGTTCCCGGCCTGGCGACCATTCTGGTCGGCGACGATCCGGCCAGCGCCGTGTACGTCGCCGCCAAACGGCGCGCCATCAAGGAAGCCGGCATGCGCGACTTCCACCGATTCCTGCCCCAGCACGCCACCCAGGACGACGTGGCCGGGGTGATCGACGAACTGGCCGCCGACCCGCGGGTCTCCGGCATCCTGCTCCAGCTACCGCTGCCCCGGCAGCTCGACGCGGCCACGCTGATCGACCGCATACCCGTCACCAAGGACGTCGACGGCCTCACCACCGCCAGCGCGGGTCTGCTGGCCCGGGGCGAGCGCGGCCTGCGCCCGTGCACACCCAGCGGCGTCATCGAACTCCTCGACGCCGAGGACATTCCCATCCAGGGCGCCCGCGTCGCCGTGGTCGGCTGGGGCGAACTCGTCGGCAAGCCCCTGACCCACCTGCTGCTGCGGCGAGGAGCGACCGTGACGGTCGCCCACGAGTTCACCACCGACCTCGCCGCCGTCACCAGGCCCGCCGACATCGTCGTGGTCGCCACCGGCGTCCGCGGCCTCATCGGCCCCGAACACGTCACGCCCGGCGCGGTCGTCATCGACGTGGGCATCCACCGCACGCCCGCCGGCCTGAGCGGCGACGTCCGGTCCGCCGAGCTCGACGGCATCGCCGGTCGCATCACTCCGGTCCCCGGCGGCGTGGGTCCCATGACCATAGCCATGCTCATGGTCAACACCCTGCGCGCGGCTCAATGGGGCGCCGAACGCGAGGCCGTTGTGGCCTGAGTGCTCCGTACGGGGGAGCCCTGACAGCTCGATGCACGGCACGACACATCACAGGAGGTGCGGAATGGGGCTGCTTGCTCCGATGGCCCTTCTCGGCGGGCATCTCGCAACGGGTCTCGTGGACGTCACCAGCGACCCCTCGGCACTGGACTCCGAGGGCTTCTGGGCCGTCGTGGCCGATTTCGAGGGTCACCTGACGTGCGCCCGGTTCAGCGACGTGCGACAGGCCGAGGGCCATGTCCTGCCTGCGTCGCCGTGGCGCGGGCCGGGTACCGGGACGTGGTCCACCTCGCTCGACCGTGCCGCGTACACGAACGGGGTGACGCGTATCCGCGAGCACATCGCCGCGGGTGAGGTCTACCAGGCGAACCTCTGCCGGGTCCTGTCCGCGCCGGTCGCGGCGGACGCCGATGTCGCGGCGCTGGCCGGACTGCTGGCCCGGCACAACCCGGCACCGTACGCAGGTGTCGTCCGTATCCCCCGGCACGGCATCGAGGTGGCCACCGCCTCCCCGGAACTCTTCGTGCGACGCGCCGGCAGGAGCATCGCGTCGGGCCCCATCAAGGGAACCGGCCGGACCGAGGCGGACCTGCTGGAGAAGGACTACGCGGAGAACGTGATGATCGTCGACCTGGTCCGCAACGACCTCGGCCGCGTCTGTGTCCCCGGCTCCGTGGCCGTCCCCGATCTGTGCGCCGTGGAAAAGCATCCAGGGCTCGTCCACCTGGTGTCCACGGTGCGCGGGCGACTGCGCGACGGCGCGGGCTGGCCCGAGCTGCTGGCGGCGACGTTCCCGCCCGGATCGGTCACCGGGGCTCCCAAGGAGAGCGCCCTGCGGATCATCGCGGCACTGGAGACGTCGGCGCGTGGCCCCTACTGCGGCGGGATCGGCTGGGTCGACGCGGACCGAGGCTGCGGGGAACTGGCCGTCGGTATCCGCACCTTCTGGATCGACAGGTCGGCGGGGCTCCTCAGATTCGGCACGGGGGCAGGAATCACCTGGGGTTCGGAGCCCGAGCGGGAGTGGCAGGAAACCGAACTGAAGGCGCGGCGGCTGCTTTCCATAGCGTCGAGCGCGGACGGAATATCTGAGCATGGCTCCGCAGCTCGCTCTCCGGGCGGCGGGGCCTTCGGGCGATCCGCCTGAACGGACCCCCGCTGAGCCAGGTTTCGGGGTGGCGGCAGAAGAGGGAGTCCTGAGACATGGAGCGTACGGGCGCACATCGGTCTGGCTCAGGTGGTGAAGGACTGTAACGATCTAGCCGCGTACGCTGAGGTCCGACGCTTAATCGTTCTAGAAGCCGGTCGCCACTATTTTGGCGACACCACATGCGAGCGGGTGTGCCCGGTCCGACGGAGAGGAGTGTGCCGCCATGGGCCGTTCTGGCCGAGTGACGTTGACCGACGTGGCGAAGGCGTCCGGCGTGTCGAGGGCCACGGTGAGTTTCGTGCTGAACGACGACCCACGGCAGACGATCTCGGCGGCCACCCGTGAGCGGGTCATGGAGGCCGCTCAGGACCTGGGATACGTCGTACACGGCATCGCCCGCGCGCTGCGCGAGGGCTCGTCGCGCATCGTCGTGCTCAATGTCGACTGGGGCATGGAGGGCAACTTCTCCCGGAGTTACGTCCGGGGCCTGGACGAGGAACTGGCCGAGCACGGCCACATCCTCCTGGTCCGCCATGGGCACGCGATCCCGGAGGCTACGCAGCAGGTGCTGGACACCATCGCGCCGAGGGCGGTGCTGCGGCTCGGCGAGGCCTACCTGCAGGGACAGGAACCGACCGAGGAGGACTGGGAGAACGGGTTCGCCGCCAACGCCGCGCTGCAGATCGGATACCTCGCCGAACGCGGGCACACCCGGATCGCGATGGGCATGACCGACCGCGAGTACCCGCTGACCGAGGCCCGGCTCGGATTCGCCCAGGAGGCCGTTCGGCGGCTGGGGCTTCCGCTCTTGGAGCGCTTTGTCGTGCCGCGTCCCCGTCGGGCCGGCGCCGCCGCCGTCGAGACGTTCCTCGCCGCCCACACGGACGTGACCGCCTTGGCCGCCTTCGACGACGACATCGCGCTACGCGCCCTGACGGCCCTGAGCGACCTCGGGCTGCGGGTGCCCGAGGACGTGGCGGTGATCGGCTTCGACGAGACCGAGTACGGCTCCCTGTCGACCCCCGCACTCACCACGGTCCACATCGACGCCGAAATCCTCGGACGGATCGCGGCCCGCAACGCCCTCGGCATCGACCCGGGCGAGCTGACGCCCCCGCCGGGCAGGATTGTGGTCCGCGAGTCGGCGTGATCGCCACGGGCCCGGTTGCGGAAAGCAGGAGCCGGAACTTCGGACGCGAAGGCGACGGCGAAGCCCGGCCCAGGGCGCGCGGCGTGCGCGGTGTGTCGCGTTCACACGGTGCCTTCGAATCGGCGCCCACGGGTGCTTCGCGAGGATGGTGCGGGTGCTCTCCTCCTTCAGCCCGTGGGTGAGGGTGATCCTGTCGGTGTGGCCGCGCCGCCGTCGGGCCGGACAGGCGAGCGGGCGACATCGCCGGGGCCGCGATCGGCAGCCGGTGGGCCGGTCGGCACGCTCCCTGAGAGCGGGGCTCCTCAAGAGGGTTCGGGAGAGTTCGGGGAGAGCGCGGCTGTGCCAACGGCCCGTGCACCGACCGGACTTCCCGTCACGGGCGCCGCTGATCCGGCGAGGTCACCAGGCAGTGCACTCGTCGCCGTGGTCGCGCAGGCCGCGTCCGTGCCCGATCACCGGTACGCGCCATGGTCCGGATCGGCGACCTCGGATCTCCGCTCGGCCACTCGGGCACTTGGGCACCCCGGAGAGTCGAGCCCGGCAGGGCGGCTTCAGACGACTGGAGTCGGATCGAGAGGGGCCGGCGAGGTCTGCAAGGTAAGGGCGAGCTGCTCAAGATAGCCGCGCATGAGTCCGACGAGATCGAGCGTGCCACCGCTCAGCACCCACTGGAGCTGCAGTCCGTCGCTCATGGCGATGTAGCGCCGGGCGACGGCCTCATAGTCGATGTCGGCCCTGAGGAAGCCCTGTTCGGCGGCGCTGTGGAACTCTCCCGTGATCGCCCGCACCACTTGGCTGTAGTGGGTGGCGTACAGGTCGTGTGCGGGGCTGCCGGGGCCGGCGGCCTCCGCCGACATCAGGACGAACAGCTCGATGAGTCCCGGTTGGGTGACCATTCGTTCCGTGATGCTGAGCATCACACGGAAGGGGCGGGTGCCGTCATCGGGCCGAGGCGCTTCCCTGGCCCAGGCGGCGAGCAGGTCGAAGCGGCGGCCGGCGACCGCGACGAGCAGGTGCTTCTTCGTGGGGAAGTGATGCCTCAGCCCGGGCTCGCTGAGGCCGACGTCCGCCGCGATCCGGCCCATCGACGTGCGGTGATAGCCGGTCTCGGCGAAACGCTCGGTGGCGGTGTCCAGGATGGCGTCCTGCCGGGCACGGCCCACCGCGTAGCTTCCGGTTCTTCTCTGCCTCGGCATGGCGGCATCGTACCCAGCCATAAAAACCATTGCTGTGATGGTTTTTACGGCCTACCCTGATCCCGCCGACCAACGGACTGACGGGCTGTTCCGGCATCACACCGTCCGTCGCGGCGCCGTTGCCGGGCAGCGCATGCCGATCCCGCCTCTGAATCAGCAGGAGGAAGGGCCGGGGGCGGCGGTCGCGAATGTCACTCATCGAGCCGTCCTCGGCCCGCCCGCGCCCCGCACCTGCACCCGCCCCGCTTCGCCAGAAGGACGAAATGCCCCAGCACCAGTGGACCGCACAGGTCATTTCCGCCCCATCGGTTTCCCCGGCCGGCGCCCCCTCCGACTCGCCAGGACCCGGCACGCTGCTGCGTACCGGTTTCACCGTGCGCGGGCCGGTGCACAGCGCCCGCATGCTGATCACAGCCCTGGGCGTGTACGAGACGGAGCTGAACGGCACGGTCGTCGGCGACGTCGTGCTCGCCCCGGGCTGGACGAGCTATCACCACCGGCACCGGTACCAGACGTTCGACGTCGCCGGTCTGTTGCGGCCGGGCCCCAACGCCTGGGGCGCCCACCTGGCCGACGGCTGGTACCGGGGACTGCTCGGCTTCAACGGCGGCACCCGCAACCTGTACGGCTCGCGCACCGGCCTGCTCGCGGAACTCCACATCACCTACGCCGACGGCACCACCCAGACCGTCACCACCGGACCCGGCTGGCGCGCGGGCACCGGGCCGGTCGTCGTGACCGGGCTGTACGAGGGCGAAACGCACGACGCCCGCCTCGAACAGCCCGGTTGGAGCGCACCGGGATTCGACGACTCCGCCTGGCCGCCGGTACAGATCCTCGGCGGCTTCGACCCCTCTGTCCTCTTCCCCGCGGACAGCCCGCCGGTCCGCAGGGTCGAGGAGTTCGGACCGGTCTGTGTGAGCGGGAACGACCAGGGGCGCGTCGTGGTCGACTTCGGGCAGAACCTGGTCGGCCGGCTGCGCATCCGCGTCCGTGGCGAGGCCGGCCACACCGTCACCCTGCGCCACACGGAGGTCCTGGAGAACGGGACGCCGTCCGCCCGCTCACTGGGGGGCGCCGAGGCCACCGACCGCTATGTCCTGCGGGGCGACGCGGATGCGGAGGAGTGGGAGCCCCGGTTCACCTTCCACGGCTTCCGCTACGCTGAACTCGAAGGCTGGCCCGGTGAGTTGGGTCCCGGAGACATCACCGCCGTGGTCCTGCACAGCGACCTGCGGCGCACCGGCTGGTTCGCCTGCTCCGACCCTTCCCTGGAGCGACTGCACGAGAACGTCGTGTGGAGCATGCGCGGCAACTTCCTCGACGTGCCCACCGACTGCCCGCAGCGCGACGAGCGGCTGGGCTGGACGGGCGACGCCCAGGTCTTCGCTCCCACTGCCTCTTTCCTGTACGACGTCCGGGACTTCCTCGCCTCCTGGCTGCGGGATCTGGCCGCCGAACAGGCCGCGGACGAGGACGGGGTGCCGCCGGTGATGAGCCCCGCGGTTCCGCTGCGTTTCCAGAGTGCCCCGCCGCCCAGCGGCAATCGGCCCATGGCGGGCTGGGGCGACGCGACCGTCGTCGTCCCGTGGACCCTCTACGAGCGGTACGGCGACACTGAGGTGCTCCGTGCCCAGTACCCGTCCATGCGTGGCTGGGTCGACACCGTGGACGCGGTCGCCGGACCGGGTCATGTGTGGGGCGAGGGCTTCCAGTTCGGCGACTGGCTCGACCCGACCGCGCCCCCGTCGATGCCCCCGAAGTCGAGCACCTCCGGACCACTGGTCGCCACCGCCTACTTCGCGTACTCGGCCCGGCTGCTGGCCCGTACCGCGGAGGTGCTGGGGGAGAAGGAGGACGCCGCTCACTATCACGCGCTCGCCGACTCGGTGCGCGAGGCGTTCCGGGACCGCTTCCATCGCGGTGGCGGCCTGCTCCACGAGGAGACCCAGACCGCGTACGCGCTGGCGCTGTGCTTCCGGCTGATCGACGATGACGCCGAACGCGGCCGGGCCGGTGAGCGGTTGGCCGCGCTGGTCGCCGCACGAGGCCACCGCATCGGCACCGGCTTCCTCGGCACCCCGCTGATCTGCGACGCGCTCACCGACACCGGCCACGCCGACACCGCCTACCGGCTTCTGACCCAACGCGAGTGCCCCTCCTGGCTGTACCAGGTGGACCGTGGCGCCACCACGATCTGGGAACGCTGGGACGCCGTACTGCCCGACGGCAGCCTCAACCCCTCGCCCCTGAACTCACTCAACCACTACTCCTACGGGGCTGTCGCCGACTGGCTCCACCGCACCGTCGCGGGACTGGCACCCGCCGAGCCCGGCTACCGACGGATCCGGTTCCGCCCGCTGCCCGGCGGCGGCATCACCTGGGCCGACGCGGCACACGAGACGCCGTACGGCCGCGCGGAGTCCTCCTGGCGGATCGAGAACGGTGAACTGCGCCTGGACGTCCTCGTCGCGGACGGCGCCACAGCCACCGTGGAGATGCCCGGTAGCGCGCCCGTCGAGGCCGGTCCCGGCCGGCACTCCTTCCGCACCCCCTGGCCCACCACCGCAGAGGACCTCCGATGACCGACCCGTCCTACCCCATCGACCCCGAGCTGGCGCCCCGCCTGGAGTTCGTCGCCCTGTTCGACTTCACCGACCACGAGGCCGCCCGCGCCGGCATGATCCGAGGCCTGGCCTACCAGCCCCCGTACGAGCCGCCCGTGCCGCTGACCGTCCGGGACGAGCTGGTGCCCGGACCCACGGACGCCCCGCCCGTCGCGGTGCGCGTCCACCGTCCCGTGGGCCAGGACGAGGTCCCGGGACTGCTGTACCTCCACGGCGGCGGCTTCGTCCTCGGCTCCATCGCCGCCTCGGACGCCGACGCCCGCCGCCTGGCAGCGGAGACGGGAGCGGCCGTCGTACTGGTGGAGTACCGTCTCGCGCCCGAGCACCCCTACCCGGCCGCGCTCGACGACTGCTTCGCCGCCCTGGAGTGGGTTACCAAGAACGCGGCAGGCCTGGGCATCGACGCGACCCGGATCGGGGTCTTCGGAGAGAGCGCGGGTGGGGCCCTGGCCGCCGCGCTGACCCTCCTCACCCGGGACCGGGGCGGCCCGAACCTGTGCTTCCAGTGCCTGCTCACCCCCGTGCTCGACGACCGCCTGCTCACCGAGTCGATGCGCGCCTACACCGACACCCCGGGCTGGAGCCGGCCCGACGCCGAACTCAGCTGGGACCACTTTCTCGGAGACGGCGTACGGGGAAGGGACGACGTGCCCTGCTACGCGGCTCCCGCCCGCGCCGAGGACCTGTCCGGACTGCCGCCCGCGTTCGTCGGCGCCGCCCAGTTCGACCCGTTGCGCGACGAGGCCATCGCCTACGCCCAGCGGCTCGCGCAGGCTGCCGTGCTCACCGAACTGCACCTGTATCCCGGTACGTTCCACGGCGCCAACCAGGGCAGCCGGGCCGCAGTGGCCACCCGGATGAATGCGGACGTGATCACAGCCCTCTGCCAGGGTCTTCGCCACCCGCGCTGAGCAGCACTACCGGCGACCTATGCGGGCGCCCGGCGAGTGACGTGGACGGCGAACTCCTCGCTCGGGCGCCGGGAGCACAAGGGAACCAGCGTGTCCGCCGGACCTCCCCGGTCCGCGCCGGACGAAGGCGTCGCGGCGGTCGGCCTTGGTGCGGGAGCCGTAGGTGATGACCTTCCGGTTGTTTCGGAACGTGCGCCCGGATCAGTCGCCGCAGTGGGCCCGGCTGTCAGGCGGGTGACGTGTGGACGAGGCGGCCCTGGAAGATGAGTGAGGCGGCCTGCCTGAGACGGCGGACGTGGATGCTGACCTCGTAGGCGTCGATGGCGGCGACCTGGTTGGTGAGGCAGTGGTAGAAGTCCTCGGCGTCGCGGCAGATGACGCTGGCCATCAGGTTGTGGTGGCCGCTGATGGCCCCGGCGAACGCGACCTCGGCGCGCCGGGCGAGTTGCTCCCCGGCCGGCTTGAGCCTGGCGGGGGTGACCCGGCCGGTTCCTCGCAGGCGACCGGCCGACCCGCGGGGAACGGTCAGTCGGGAGGGGCGACCAGCACGAATTACTGCTCCCCGGCAGCATGGAAGAGCACGTCCTTGTCGGCAAACGGCTTCGATGCGGCGATCAGTCCCAGCCCGGTGGCGCCGGTACGCGCCATGTCGACGACATCGCGGGAGGTGAAGGCGGTCCGGATGTTCACGGCACCCAGGGACAGCGGGTGCTGGACGCACGGATCATCGTGGTCAGCGGCTCCACCACCTGGGAGGGCATGGCCGCGATGTCCAGGCCCACTTCCCCCAGTTCATGCTCGGCCGCGACGTCGGCGCGGGCCGTCTCCAGGCTGCGCACAGCCGTCCGGGCCGGCTCGATCAACGCCGTCCCCGCCTCGGTCAGCACGGCTTTGCGGCCGGCTCATCGCGCAGGCGGTTGATCAGTCGCACCCGGTCGGCGATGACCAGGGCGTCCTTGGCGTCAGATCCCGATGCAGCCCAAACCGCATGACGTCAATCGCCAAAGCCGTCCTCACCCTTGAGTGGCAACGCTGAAGAAGTTCAGTAACGAACTACCGGTAGGCCGTGCGCCACCACTTGGGGCAAAGCGACGAACCATGCGATGGACTATGCCATTGGAACGCGCCTGCGGGAACGCGCCTATGGGAATGTGTCCCGGATCGTCCTCGCGGACTGCCTGGTACGGAGTGAACTGATGCCCCGATGGGTTGGTAGGGCGCTTACTTGACGCACCGACATGTGGAAAACAGACCCCCTCTTTCCATTGAGTGGAAAGCCTGTCCGTTTTGTGATGAGGTTGCGGATCTTACTCTTGTCTGGCCGCGTACCAGCTGTCACACTCCTCGCGTGAACCATTTGAAATCCCCACACTTGATCCCTGGTGCAACCCGGTCGCGAGTCCGGTCGGTTGTTTTGCCTGATGTCTTACCGTTGAGCGCAGCTCCGGTCTGACCGAATGTAAATACAAGTGAGCCGCTTGTGAATGTGACTTACCGTCAATTGGCTCCGATTCGATGGTGCGGCACCGTCTCTGCTGTCGTCGTACGAGCTTGCTGATGGGAGTCCGTGGCCCCCCGTATTCCCCAGCCGATCTCCGGTCTCTTCTCTTCGGTCTGTTCTGTTCATGTTCTGTTCGTTCAGAATTTTCTGGATCGGCAGTGCTGGGTGTATTGCTGCATCCGGTGCTTTGGCATTCGCACCTGTTCATCCGGCCGCGCGGCCCCGTGGCGCCGTCCGAATGTCTGAGAGGAGGAACCGTCATGGGCGTGGATGATGCGGACCTTGAACTCCTGCTGCTGATACGTCACTTCGAGCGCAAGTTGCTGGAACTCTTCGAAGCCGGTCAGCTCAACGGCACCACCCACACCTGCCTGGGGCAGGAATACATACCGGTCGCGCTGCGGACGCTGCTGGCCGAAGCCGACTACGTGTTCAGCAATCATCGCGGCCACGGCCACTACCTGGCCCGGTTCAACGATCCGCACGGACTGCTGGCGGAGATCATGGGCCGTGAGGGTGCGGTCTGTCAGGGTGTCGGCGGAAGTCAGCACATCCTGCGAGGCCGCTACCTCTCCACCGGAGTGCAGGGCGAGAGCATGCCGGTCGCTGTCGGTACGGCGCTGCACCTCAAGCGCGAGGGCTCGAACAACCTGGCAGCAGTCTTCCTCGGTGACGGCACCTGGGGCGAGGGATCGGTCTACGAGGCCCTGAACATGGCCTCGTTGTGGCAGGTGCCGCTACTGGTCCTGGTCGAGAACAACGGCATCGCCCAGTCGACCCCGACCGGTGTGCAGTTGGCGGGCAGCATCGCCGGCCGTGCCGCCGCCTTCGGTGTCCGCCATCAACTCGTCCGGACCCAGGACCTCGACGAGATCAGGGCCGAACTGGGCCCGGCCGTAACCCGGGTGCGCGACACCGCTGAACCCCTCGTGGTCGAGTTCCTGACCCAGCGTCTGGGGCCGCACAGCAAAGGCGACGACACCCGGCCCGCCGAAGAGGTGGATCTGGCCGCCGAGCGAGACTGGTATCGCCGGTACGCGGCCGAGATTCCCGACCGGCTTGGGCTGTGCGACATACGTCAGCGTGAATTCGTCGAGCAGGTCGTGAAAGAAGTTGCCGCCCGCCCCCTGTCCACGTGGGATGACAGATGCCTGTTGCCGAACGTGTAGTCGAGAATCTCAACCGAGCCCTGCACGGCCTGTTCGAGCGGGACGAGAGTGTCTACCTCCTCGGTGAGGACATCGTGGACCCCTATGGAGGCGCATTCAAAGTCACCAGGGGTCTGTCCGAACGATATGGTGACCGCGTGCTCGCCACTCCGCTGAGTGAAGGTGGCATCGTGGGCGTGGCCGCCGGCCTGTCGCTCGCGGGTAACACGGCAATCGTGGAGATCATGTTCGGAGACTTCATCGCGCTCGCTTTCGATCAGATCCTGAATTTCGCGAGCAAATCGGTTTCCATGTACGGTCGTCGGATCCCACTGAAGCTCGTCGTCCGGTGTCCCACCGGAGGAAGCCGCGGCTATGGCCCCACTCACAGTCAGAGCCCGCAGAAGCATTTCGTGGGGATTCCTGGACTGAATCTTTACGAACTGTCTCCGTTCCATGAAAGCGGAGTCGTTCTGGAGCGCATGTTCCGAGGGGCGGAACCCTGTGTCCTGTTCGAGGACAAGGTGTTGTACACCCGTCGAATGCGTCGTGACGGTGTCGTCGATGACATATTCAACTTCGACTTCGCCGATCCTGCGCAGGAGTTCGCCCGCGTGTACGCCGGTCGGCCGGACGACGCCGATGTGGTGCTGATCGCGCCGGGAGGCCTCGTCGACCGGACGCTCACGGCGATGCGCGGCTTGCTGCTGGACCACGAGATCACCTGCCAGCTCGTCGTCCCCTCCCGGCTGTACCCCCTCGACCTCGACCCTCTGCTGCCCATGTTGGCGGCGGCCGGCCGGGTCTGCGTGGTGGAGGAGAGCACGGCCGGTGGGACCTGGGGCGCCGAGATCGCGCAGGCCGTGCACAGCAGGCTGTGGGGGAAGCTGGCGGCGCCGGTCCGGCTGGTGCACTCGGCGGCCAGCATCATCCCGACCGCCACCCATCTGGAACGCGGCGTACTGGTGCAGAGCGAGACCATCCATCACGCGGTACGGGAGATGTTCGTTGGTTGATATCGCGGTTCCCAAGCTGAACAACAATGACAGTTCCTACCTCCTCGTGGAGTGGCTGTTCGACGACGGTGCCCAGGTGCCGGCGGACGCGTCCGTCGCCGTACTGGAGACCTCGAAGGCCACCGAGGACCTGGTCGCGCCCGCCTCCGGTGTCCTCCAGCGCATCGTGCCCGACGGGACCGAGTGCGAGTGCGGCGAAGTGATCGGCCGACTGGTGGGGAGCGCGGCCGACGGCCCGCCTGCACCTGTGCCGTCCCCGGACGCCGACGCGGAGCGCGCCGTGAGCGCCCCGGCACCCTCCCCGGTCGTGACGGCCCCGGCGCGTGAGCTGATGGACGAACTCGGCATCGACGAAGCCGAGTTGCGTCTGCTGGACCAGAAGGTCGTCAAACGGGCCGATGTCGAGCGGCTCGCCCAGCTGAAGGGCGGATCGGGAGCGGCGGCGAATCCCGAGGGGCACCGGTTGAGCCCGAATCAGCGGGCTGTGTGGAACGTCGTCAGTGAGTCGCAGCGGACGATCCCTGCCGCGTTCACGGTCGTCCATGTGGACATGGGGCAGGTCGAGGAGAGCGCGGCCCGTCTAGGCACCATGGCAGGCGCCACCGAGTTCGTCATCGCTGCCATGGCCCGGCTACGCGTGGAGTTCCCGCTGTTCTTCGCCGCGCCGGGTGAGACCGGCTGGGTGAGGCCGGCCGACGCGTCCCACATCGCGGTCACCGTCGATGTGGGAAAGGGACTGTTCACGCCGGTCGTCCGCGAGGCCGAGCAACTGTCGGTGGTGGAGATCGCCGACGTGATGATGGATTTCCGTGTCAAGGCGGTCCGGGACGGCTTCCGGGGATCGGACCTCGCGGGCGGCACGGCGCTGCTCGCGCTCAACAACGACGCCGGTGTGGTCATGGCCACCCCGATCGTGTTCCCCGGCAACACCTGCGCGGTCTCCCTCGGCGACACCCGGGACGAGCTGGCGGTCGACGACCGTGGCGAGGTCCGGTTGCGGCGGGTGGCCGCGATCGGGGTCGCCTATGACCACCGGATCGTCAACGGGCGGGACGCCGTGCGATTCCTGCGCACTCTGCGAGAGCGACTCGAACACGCGCATGAGCTGACCGTCAGCCCCCGGGACGTTCGCTGACCGTTCCGCCGCGGGACGCGTTCGTGCCGCCTTCGGGACCTGACGGGCAAGCCAGGAAGAGGAAAGATGTCCACGCTGGATTCGAAGCTCGACGGCAGTCCGTCGACCGTGGGATCGCCCGGGGCACCGACCCTGGTCGTGGTGTCGGGTGACACCGCTCAGGCACGGGACGCGGCGGCTGCCGAACTCGCCGGGCGCCTGCGCCGGCTCCAGGTCGCAGACCTTCCCGACGCGGCCTACACGCTTGCCGTGGGGCGCCGGGGGCGCAGCCACCGGCGGGCCGTGATCTGTCACGATCCGCAGGAGGCGGCCCGGCTGCTGGAGGCCTCACCGTCCGCAGGCGACGGCGGCCCCGGTACGAGTGCGTTGGTATTGGAGCTGCCGGCCGATGTGCCGGACGTCGCCCGCCTGGCCGCCGAGGCCATCAGCACCGATCCCCGGTTCGCCGGCTTCCACCGGGCGTGCCGACGCGCCGGAGCCCTCAAGAAGGGCACCGCCGGCGCCGTCTTCGCCTACCAGTACGCGCTCGTCCGGCTCTGGCTGCACTGGGGTCTCCGGCCACGTGCGCTGCGGGCCGATGGGGTGGGGGAGACGGTCGCCGCGTGTGTCGGCGGTGCGCTCAGCCTGGCGGACGCGGTGGCGTCGCTGGGGGAGCCGGAAACGGTCACGAAGTCCGGTCGGCGTGCGCGTCGCAGGCCGTCCTTCGAGGTACTTCCGCTCGGATCCGGAACCGAGCCCGAGGACCTCGTGCTGACGGTCGGCTCCGACAGCCCTCTGGAGACCTTGCGCCGTGCCTGGCTCGGCGGTGCGGAGATCGAGTGGGACAACGTGTACGAGGGCCAGGGCCGGCGCCGGATCCGGCTGCCCGACCACCCTGCCGACCCGCGCCCCGAGCCGGGAGCCGAGTCAGGAGCCGCGGCGCCGGAGGCAAGCGCCGACCGGGCGGAGGCGATGCCCTGGGTGCTGGCGGCGAAGTCGAAGGCCGCGCTGCGCAGACGGGCGGTCGAGGTCAGGGCGGCCGTCGAGGCCCGGCCGGAGCAGTCGCCCCTGGAGATCGCCAGGTCCCTGGCCGCCGACGCGGCCACGGACCCTGCCGGAGACCACCGCGCCGTCGTGGTCGGGACCGACCGCGACGATCTCCTGCGCGGCCTGACCGCGCTCTCGGCCGGCCGGCCATCCCCAGGAGTGACCCGCGGCGTGGTGTCCGTGACCGACAGCCGGCCGGTCTTCGTCTTCCCCGGTCATGGATCCCAGTGGCAGGGCATGGCCGCCGACCTGATGGAGTCCTCGCCGGTGTTCCGCGCCGAGGCCGACCGCTGTGCCGAGGCGTTCGCGCCGCACATCGACTGGTCGCTCACGGACGTACTGTGCGGCCGACCGGGAGCGGCTTCGCCGGACCGGGTGGACGTGGTGCAGCCCGCGCTGTTCACGGTCATGGTGTCGCTGCACGCACTGCTGCGTTCCTGGGGGCTGCGACCGGCGGCCGTACTCGGGCACTGCATAGGCGAGATGGCCGCCGCCCATGTCAGCGGCGCCCTGTCCCTGCAGGACGCTGCGGCACTGTCCGCCCATTCGAGCAAGGCCCAGGCGACCCTGGCCGGTGCCGGTGCCATGGCGTCCGTCGAACTCCCGCCGCATGCCGTGCGCGAGCGGCTCGCCGGCTACGACGGCCGGATCGGGCTGGGCGCGGTCAACGGAGTGGACTGGGTCCTGGTGTCCGGCGACCGCCAGGACGTGGTCGACCTGGTCGAGGAGCTCACGGCGGACGGCGTCCGGGCGCGATTGATCCGGGTGGACCTGGCGGTGCACTCCACACACCTCGACGCCGTTCGGGACCGGATGATGCGGGACCTGGCCGCGATCACGCCCCGCCCGGCCGAACTGCCCATGCGGTCCTCGATCAGCGGTGAGCCGTTGCTCGGCACCGAGCTGGACAACGCCTACTGGTTCGCCAACGTGCGCGAGACGGTGGAATTCGCGGGGACCGTACGGGCCCTGGTGGAGGAGGGCTACCGCACCTTCGTCGAGCTGAGCCCCCATCCGGCCCTGGCCATGGGCGTGTCGAGTGTCCTGGAGGCCGCCGGAGTCGAGGCGGACGGTGTCGTCGTCGGCACTCTGCGGCGTGCCCAGGACGGACAAGCAGCCCTGCTGGCCTCGCTCGCCGAACTCCACGTGAGGGGCGTGCCGGTGGACTGGACCGCCGTACTGGACGGCGGTGCCGCACCCGTCATGCCCGTCGAGCCGCTTGTGCCGGCCGGTGCCGACGACCCGGCGTCCGCCGGGGAACGGACGGAGAACGAAGGACCGTTCGACCGCCTGGCCGAGCTGCCCAGGACCGTGGCTGAGCGTGAGTCCCTGAGCCTGATCGCCGCCCATGCGGCGGCGCTGCTCGGCGTGGACTCCCTCGACGACCTGGCGCCCGACTGGGCCGGCGCCTCCCTGGTCACCCTCGGCTTCACCTCGCTGCTGGCGGTGGAACTGCGCGGCCGACTCGCCCAGGACACCGGGCTGCGGCTGGCCCGCACGCTGGTGTTCGACCACCCGACCGCACGGAGCCTGTCCCGCTTCCTCGTCGGTGAGCTGTGCGGTGCGACCGGCGGTGAGGCGGCGACCCGGCCCGGGACCGGCGCCCCGGCGGCCCTCCCGGCCGAGGCGAACGACGGGGCCGTCGCCATCGTGGGGATGGCGGCCCGGCTTCCCGGAGCGGCGGACCTGGAGGAGTACTGGGACCTGCTGAGCGGCGGCCGGGAGGCGATAGCGCGCTTCACCGACGAGGAACTGCTCGCCGCGGGGGTCCCGGAGGGACTCGTCCACGACCCGCGCTATGTGAAGGCGTTCGGCGCGCTGCCGGACGCGGAACTGTTCGACGCCGCCTTCTTCGGACTGACGCCGGCCGAGGCAGAGGTCACCGACCCCCAGCAGCGGTTGTTCCTCCAGACCTGCCACGCGGCCCTGGAACACGCCGGATGCGACCCCGCACGCCACCCCGGGGCGATCGGTGTCTTCGGCGGCGCCGCGAACAACACGTATCTGCAGGAGAACGTGCTGCCCGGCACCGACCGGACGGCGCCGTCCGAGTACTTCAGGGTGATGTTTGCCAACGACAAGGACTACCTGGCCACCCGCGTCGCCTACAAACTGAACCTCAAGGGTCCCGGGTACACCGTCCAGACCGCCTGCTCGACATCACTGGTGGCCATCCATGTGGCCCGGCAGGCACTGCGGGTCGGCGACTGCGACCTCGCGCTGGCGGGCGGGGTGTCGGTACGCGTTCCCCAGACCAAGGGTCACCTCTACGAGGAGGGCTCGATCCTCTCGGCCGACGGGCGCGTCCGCGCCTTCGACGCCGACGCCAGCGGCACCGTGTTCGGCAGCGGAGTGGGCGTTGTGGCCCTGAAACGGCTGTCCGACGCCATCGCCGACGGCGACACGATCCACGCGGTGATCCTGGGGACCGCGACCAACAACGACGGCGCCGACAAGGTCAGTTACGCGGCGCCGGCCCGTGACGGGCAGGCCGCGGTCATCGCCATGGCCCAGCAGGCCGCCGGGGTCGATGCCGGGACGATCACCTACCTGGAGGCGCACGCCACGGGGACCCGGCTGGGCGACCCCGTCGAAGTGGCGGCACTGGACCAGGCGTTCCGGCGCACCACCACGGAGAAGGGCTACTGCGCCATCGGTTCGGTCAAGCCGAACATCGGTCACCTGGACGCGGCGGCAGGTGTGGCCGGTGTGATCAAAGTGGTGCTGATGATGCAGCACCGAACCATTGCGCCGAGCATCAACTACCGCCGCCCCAACCCGGCCATCGACTTCGAGAACACCCCGTTCCGCGTCGCCGCCGAGCTCACCCCATGGACGGCGCAAGGACATCCACGCCGTGCCGGAGTCAGTTCCTTCGGTGTCGGCGGCACCAACGCCCACGCCGTCCTGGAGGAGGCGCCCCCGCAGGAACCCTCCGGCCCGTCCCGCGCGGACCAGTTGCTGGTGTTGTCGGCGGCAACCCCGTCCGCGCTCGACCGGATCGGCGCGCGGCTCGCCGCGCATCTGCGGCGCCACCCCGACGTGCCGCTGGCGGATGTCGCCCACACCCTCGCGGTCGGGCGGGCAGCCCACCGATACCGCCGGGCACTGCTGTGCACGGACACCGAAGAGGCCGTACGGCTCCTGGAGGACCCGGCCGGTCCGGGGGGCGCCGCCGCGACAGCCGGCTACGTCCCGCCTTCCGTGGCCTTCGCCTTTCCCGGCTCCGGCGCGGACGCCGACGGCCGGTCGGCAGCCGTACTGGCCGCCGCCGAACCCGTCTTCGCGGAACGGTACGAGGAGTGCCTCGCGGCCGGTGTCCTGCGCGAGGGCGCGCGCGGCAGGGCGTTCGCGTTCGGATACGCCCTGGCCGGACTCTGGCAGGACTGGGGACTGCACCCCGAGACGCTGTTCGCCGAAGGCGACGGGGAACTGGTCGCGGCCTGTCTGGCCGGTGCACTCCGGCTGGACGAGGCGGCCGACGCGCTCGCCGGGGCGGGCGTGCTGCCGCCGGGACGGGAACCGCGGCTGCGCGTCCTGCCCATGGCCGAAGCCTCCCGGGAGGGGCAGGTGGTCCTGACGGCCCGGGCGGAGTCACCGCTGCACGCGGTGCGGGAGGCCTGGCTGGCCGGCGCGGACGTCGACTGGGCCCGCTTCCACCGGGGCCAGCGGCGCAGCCGGGTGCCGCTGCCGACGTACCCGTTCGAAGGGCGACGGCACTGGCTGGAGTCCGCCGCGCCGGTGCCTGCCCCCGCGGAGCCGCCGCTGCGCGGGCTCGCGGACCCCGCGGACGCGCGGCGGAGCTGCCCGACGGTCACCCTCACCGGTGGGGAACCGTACCTGGCGGACCATCTCATCGGGGGCGCGGCCGTGCTGCCCGCGGCCGTGCACCTGGAACTGGCGCGGGCCGCGGCGGAACTGGTGTCCGCTGGAAGTGCCGTCGAGGCGATCCGGGACACCGGTTTCGAACAGATGCTCTCCTTCCGGTCCGGCGCCCGTACCCTGCGGGTCCGCTGCGAGCCCCGGGGCGGCAGAATCCTGCGGTTCACCGTGACCGCGGACGGAACGGAGTCCGACGGCGGCGGCGAGCAGGTCTACTCGCGCGGCGAAGTCGAGGTGGCGGACAGTGCCGCCGCACCGGCACCCGTGCCCGAGCGGGTGGACCTCGACACCGTACGGCGCCGCTGCACGACCCGCGTCGAGCCCTTCACCTGCTACGACCTGCTCGGCGAGCGCGGCGTGGCGCACGGCACCAGCCTGCGCGCCCTGCGGGAGTTCAGGCACCGCGGCGGCCAGGAGGCGGTGGCCGTGCTGGATGTGCCGCAGAGTGCGGCCGGGCCGGCCGCACCGGACTTCGGCGGACCGGACACCTCGGTGCTGCACCCGGCGCTGCTGGACGGCGCCCTGCAGACAGCGGTGTGCCTGCTGGCCGTGTCGGGCGAGGACCGCGGAGCCACCTATCTGCCCATGCGGCTCGGTGAACTCCGCCTGCACAAGTCGCTGGACGGCCCGTGCACGGTGCATGTGACGCGATCCGCCGGTGCGCCCCGGGGCGGCGGTGACCAGTTGGTGCGACTCGACCTGGTTCTGGTGGGCCAGGACGGCGCTGTCGCCGTCCGGCTGTCCGACCTCGTGTTGCGCCGAGTGCCGTCCGGTGTCGAACCCAGCGGCAGGACGGGGCAGGCCCCGGTCTTCCTGCGCGGCCACTGGTCGCCCGTGGCCGCCGTCGGCGCGGCGGCGGGCACGGGCAGCGGCCCGTTCCTGCTGCTCGCGGACGGCGAGGGATCGCGCCAGGCACTGCGACGGGCGCTGCGGGACGCCGGTGAGCACGACACTCCCGTGGTCCTGGTGACGCCGGGGTCCGGTTTCCGTCGTACCGACGACCGCACCTACGAGGTTGCTCCAGGGCGGCCGGGAGCCTTCGCCGAACTGTTGGCGGCACTGGACGCCGACCGGATCTCACCCCGCCGGATCCTGCACGCCTGGACCCTGACCGCACAGCCGTCCGACGAGTTCGGCGCCGACCTGCTCGACATGGGCGTGGGATCGCTGTTCGACCTCACCCGGGCGCTGCTGGCGCGGCGGCCGGTGGAGCGGACACAGCTGCTGTTCGTCCACCCGCTCGACGCCCGCCCGCTCGGCCCGGACGAGGGACTGCCCGTCCACGAGGCGGTCGCCGCGTTCGCACGGACCGCACGGCTGGAGAACCCGGCGCTGGCCTACCGGGTCGTGGGCGTGGCCGCGGGCGGCTTCACCGAGCGGCTGCCTCTGCTGCTGAAGGAGTTCGGCGCGGCCACCGACCGGGAGACCGAGGTCCGGTACGAGCGGGACGCCCTCCGGCTGGCCCGCCGCTACCAGGTGATCGACACGGCGGGTTTCCCCCGTCCCGGGGTCGGCGCTGGCGTGGGGCTGCGGGCCGGCGGCGTCTACCTGATCACCGGCGGGGCGGGCGGTCTCGGACTGCTGCTCGCCGACCATCTGGTCGCCCGGTACCGGGCTCAGGTTTTCCTGGTCGGCCGCTCCGCTCCGGACGAGCGCATCCGGGCACGGACCGAGACGCCGGCCACGGGCGGCGGGACGGTCCGCTACCTGCGGGGGGACGTCTCCAGGGAGGACGACGTCCGCGCCGTCCTGGCGGCGGTGGAGGCCGAGCACGAGACGCTGCACGGCGTGATCCACTCCGCGGGCGTCCTGCGCGACTCCTTCCTGCTCACCAAGACCCCGGAGGATCTGGCGGCGGTCCTCGCTCCCAAGGTGCACGGCACGGTCCACCTAGACCGGCTGACGGCACATCACTCCCTGGACTTCTTCGCGACCTTCTCGTCGGTCGTGGCGCCGTTGGGCAACGCGGGCCAGGCCGACTACGCCTTCGCCAACGCCTTCATGGACGGCGCCATGGCTCACCGCCAGCGGTTGGTGGCAGCCGGCCGGCGCAGTGGCACCTCCGTGTCGATCGCCTGGCCGCTGTGGCGGGACGGCGGGATGACGGCCGACGAGGCATCGGAGGCCCTCCTCGAGCGGCGCCAGGGCTCCGCCGCGCTGCCCGCCCAGGCCGGCCTCGCGGCGTTCGAGACCGCTCTCGGACTGCCGGGCGGGCCGGTCCTGGTCGCACTCGGCGATCCCGAGACCGTACAGGCCGCTTTGACGCCTTCCGCACCGCCTTCCGCACTGCCCACGGCGCGGCCGGACGAGCCGGACCCGGGCCATCGGGTGCGGACGGGCGCCGAGCCCGGCCCGGACCTGCGGTCGGTGGCCGAGGGGCTCCTGCGGGAGATCCTCGCGGCGGAGACCAGACTGGACGCCGCCACCATCGACCCGCAGGCTCCGCTGGAGCGTTACGGAATCGACTCCCTCCTGATCGTCAAGCTCAACAGCGCGGTGGAGGAGCGGTTCGGTGAATCGTCCAAGACCCTCTTCTTCGAGTACACGACCCTCGCCGACCTCGCCGACTACTTCGCCGACCACCACGCGGAACGGCTTCGCGAGCTCAGCGGAGCGGCGCGGCCGGCACCGGAGGCCGTGCCGGTGCCGACGGTGGCACCCGCCGCATCATCTGCCCGAACTGCCGCCGTCGACCGGGACGCCCACCACCGACAGGACGACCTCGACCTCCCGGACGACGCGATCGCGGTGATCGGGCTGAGCGGTCGCTACCCGGGGGCCGCCGACCTGGCGGAGTTCTGGCAGAACCTGGTGGAGGGCCGGGACTGCGTCACCGAGATACCCCGGGAGCGCTGGGACCACGACCGGTTCTTCCAGGACGGGCCGCCGGTCCCCGGCCGGGCCTACGCCAAGTGGGGTGGATTCCTCGACGACGTCGACCGGTTCGATCCTCTGTTCTTCGGGATATCGCCGCGCGAGGCGGAGCTGATGGATCCCCAGGAGCGGCTGTTCCTCCAGACCGCGTGGCACGCCGTGGAGGACGCCGGGTACCGTCCCGCGGAACTCGCCGGCCGGCCGGTCGGGGTCTTCGTCGGCGCCATGTACGCCGAATACCAGCTCTACGGCGCCGACCGGGTCCTGCGCGGCGAAGGACCTGTCCCCGGCTCCCTCCAGGCGTCCATCGCCAACCGGGTGTCGTACGTGCTGAACCTGGCCGGACCGAGTCTCGCGGTCGACACGATGTGCTCCTCCTCTCTCACCGCCATCCACCTGGCCTGCCGGAGCCTGAGCGACGGCGAGAGCGAACTGGCCATCGCCGGAGGGGTAAACCTCTCGCTCCACCCGCACAAGTATGTCTACCTCAGCCAGGGGCGCTTCGTGTCAGCCGACGGCCGGTGCCGGTCCTTCGGCGCCGGCGGCACCGGATACGTACCCGGAGAGGGCGTCGGCGCGGTCCTGCTCAAGCCGGTGCGGCGGGCCCTGGCCGACGGCGACCACATCCACGGCGTCATCCTCGGCGACGCCGTCAATCACGGCGGCCGGACCAACGGCTACACCGTGCCCAACCCCAACGCCCAGCAGAAAGTGATCGAGCGGGCCCTGCAGCGGGCCCGCACCGCGCCCCGCGACATCGGCTACGTCGAGGCCCACGGCACCGGTACCTCGCTCGGGGACCCGATCGAGATCACCGGGCTGCGCAAGGCGTTCGGCCAGGTCGGCGACCCGGCGGACGCCGAAGGGGAACGGCAGTACTGCCCCGTCGGGTCGCTGAAGTCGAACATCGGCCATCTGGAGGCGGCGGCGGGAGTGGCCGGCCTGACCAAGGTGCTGCTGCAGTTCCGGCACGGCCGTCTCGTCCCGTCCCTGCACTCCGAAGAGCTCAACCCGAACATCGACTTCGCCGCTTCCCCGTTCCGCGTGCAGCGGGAACTCGCCGACTGGCCGCGGCCGTACGGCGGCGCGCGGCGAGCCGCCCTGAGTTCGTTCGGCGCCGGCGGTTCCAACGCCCACCTGGTGCTCGCCGAGGAACCACGCCCCGAGCCCGCCCCGGCCCTCCCTGCCGCCGGGCAGCGCACTCCCGAACCGCTGCTGTACGTCCTGTCCGCACGGGACGAGGAACGGCTGCGCGAGTACGCCGGACGGCTCGGCCGGTTCCTGCGCACCGAGCGCGTGGACCTCGCCGATGTCGCCCACACCCTCCGGTACGGGCGTGAGCCCATGGCCGAGCGGCTGGCCGTGGTCGGCGACGACGGGGAGGCTGTGGCCGAGGCACTGCTCGCGTTCTCCGAGGGCGCCGACGCCCCGGCCGGGCTGTGGCACGGCCGCGCCGGAACCGGCCCCGTGCCGGACCCCTCACCGGACACCGTGGGCGTCGGCCCGCAGGCCGCGGCACACCGGTGGCTGGCCGGAGCGGATCCGGTCGACGAGGTGGCGTTCCCCACCCCCGCCCCGAACGCCGCCGGCCGCCCGCCGCGCCGCGTCCCGCTGCCCGGCTACCCCTTCGCCCGGGAACGCTACTGGCTGGGCGGCCTCGACGAGACGCCGGCCGGCGTGGGCGCCGCGGCTCTCCACCCGCTGCTCGACGCCAACGATTCGACCCTTTCGGAGACCCGGTTCCGCACCACACTGCGCCGCGACGACGCGCTGCTGGAGGACCACCAGGTGGCCGGGCACAGGCTGCTGGCCGGCACCGCCCTGCTGGAAATGGTCAGGGCCGCGGTCGAGCGGGCAGCGGGCAGCGCGCCGACCGCACTGCGCGACGTGATGTGGGGACGCCCGGTCGAGGTGACGGGCGACACCCTCGACGTGTTCGTCGCCCTGCGCGCGGACGGTGCGCAGGGCGTGGACCCTGCCGGCACCGTCGCGTTCGAGGTGTTCAGCGAGGCCGGGCAGGACCGCGTCACCCATGTACGCGGCAACGCCACCACCGGCCCGGAGCAGCCGGCCGGGCCTCCGCTCGACCTCGCGGCGGTGCGGAGCCGCTGCGCCACGGCACGCGTCGGCACCGAGGTCTACCGCGACTACCGGCAGGCCGGCTTCCACTACGGCCCGTCCTTCCAGGTGATCCAGGAGGTGCGGATCGGCGCGGACGAGGTCCTGGTGGAAGTACGGCTGCCCGAACGGCCGGCGGCCACGGCCACGAACGGCTTCACCCTGCACCCCGCCCTGCTGGACGGCCTGCTGAGGTCCGTCCACTGGATGAACCGCCACACCACGCCCGGCGCCGACGACCTGGTGGTGCCGTTCTCCCTCGGGACGATCGAGATTCTGCGGCCACTGCCGCCGGTCTGCTTCGCCCACGCGGTGCCTTCCAGCGGCTCCGGCCCACGCCAGGCGGCCGTCCAGCGCTTCGACGTGCTCGTCGTCGACGAACAGGGCACCGAACTCGTCCGGCTGCGGGACTTCGCCGGGCGTGTGCTGAGCGCCCCGGCCGAGCCCGAACAGCCCACGACGGGAGAGACCGTCGCCGAAGCACTGTTCTACGAGTACGGCTGGGAGCCGCAGAGCGCCCCCGAGCCCGCCGGGCCGGCCGACCCAGGCCCGGGGACGCTGCTCGTCCTGGCTGCCGCACCGCAGGCGGCACGGCTGCTGGCCCGATCCGGCCGGTGGTCCCGCGTGGTGCGGGTCGTGGCCGGCGACCGGTTCCACGCCGAAGGCCGGGACGAGTACACCGTCGACCCGCTGGACACCGGTCACTACCGGCGGCTGCTGGCCGAGGTCACCGACGGCGACGCCCGGTCCGCGCTGGACGTCCTCCATCTGTGGGACCTGACGCCCGACGGCGCCCCGCGACCCGACGACGGTGAACCGGCCGGGGAACTCGCCCTGCTGGACGCGGCGCTGGACACCGGACTCCTCCCGATGCTGTACCTGGCGCAGGCCGCGCGGCCCGGTCACGGCAGGCTCCGGCTGCTGTACGGACACACCGCACCGGCGGGCCGGGCGGTACCCGCACGGGAGGCCACGTCCGGCCTGTCCCGTGTCGTCGAGGCCCTACGGCCGGGGTCATGGCTGCGTTCCGTCCGTTACGACGGCCCCGCCCCGGACGCCGAGCGGCTCGCCCGCACACTGCTGGACGAGTTCGCCGTCCCGCCAGGGTCCGCCCCGCGCACCGCGGAGATCCGCTACGACGAGTCCGGGCGGCGCCTGGTCCGCGTCGTGCGTGCTGCCATGCCGCCCTCATCGTCGGCCGACGTTCCGTTGCGGGACAGAGGCGTGTACCTGATCACCGGTGGCCTCAGCGGAATCGGGCTGGTGTTCGCGCGGTACCTGGCCGAGCGGTACCGCGCCCGGCTGGTGCTCTTCGCCCGGTCACCGCTGGGCGAGGCGGCCCGGGCCGAGGTGGACCGGCTGACGGCACTGGGCGCCGACGTACTGGCGGTCCAGGGCGATGTCGCGGTACCCGACGACGTACGGCGGGCCCTGGCCCGGCTCAGGGACCGCTTCGGGCGGCTCGACGGAGTGTTCCACGCCGCCGGTGTGTTCGACCCGACGCCGTTGCCGCAGGCGGACCGTGAGCGGTTCGCACGGGTGCTGGCCGCCAAGACCCGCGGGACCGTCAACCTCGACGTGCTGACCCGCGACGAGCCGCTCGACCTCTTCGTGCTCTTCTCGTCCGTCTCCGCCGCCCTCGGCGACTTCGGCGCGGGCAGCTACGCCGCGGCCAACCGCTTCCTGGACGGCTACGCGGAGCGACGCGACCAGTGGGTCGCCGAAGGCCGCCGCCACGGACGCACCCTGTCGCTCGACTGGCCGTTGTGGACGGTCGGCGGTGTGGATTCCGCACTCGGGGACGCCGAGTTGACCCGCTACCGGACCACTACCGGCATGCGGCCGGTGACCGCGGACGACGGACTGCGGATGTTCCGACGCGCCTGGGTCCACACGTCGCCAGTCCTGATACCGGCCGTCGGTGACCGGGCCGTGATCGATCGCGTGCTGGGGGTCGCGGCGGCCTCCGGTCCGGCGGCGCGGCCGGTCGTGGCGCCCGCGCCGGTCTCCGGGCAAGAGCCGGCCGCCCAACTGCGCCCACGACTCCTGGAGCATGTCAGACAGCGGCTGGCCGAGGTGCTGAAGCTCCCGCCGGCCAGGCTGGACAGTCGCAGCACGCTGGATTCGTACGGGATGGACTCCGTGCTGGTGATGGAGGCCAACTCCCTCCTCGGCCGGGACTTCCCCGGCCTGCCCGGAACCCTGTTCTTCGAGTACCGCACGGTGGCGGAGGTGGCGGACTACCTGCTCCTGGAGCACTCCGACGCCGTGGTGCGGCTGTTCGGCCAGGAGAAGGCGCCGGCGCAGGCCGGGCCGGTGCCCGCGGCGGACCCGGCGCCGGTCGGGAGCGAACCGGCGGCGCACACCCCGTACCGGCCGCCGACGGTCACGGTCCCCGTCACCCCGACGGCGGTCGTCGGCGCCGGCGCCGAGGACGACATCGCGATCATCGGGATCAGCGGGCGATACCCCAAGGCCCGCGACCTGGACGAGTTCTGGGAGAACCTGCGGGCCGGACGGGACTGCGTCACCGAGGTGCCCGCCGACCGCTGGGACGCCGGGGAGGTGTTCGACCCGGACCCCTCCGCGGCGGGCCGCAGCTACAGCCGGTGGGGCGGTTTCCTCGACGACGTCGACGCCTTCGACTCGCTGTTCTTCCGGATCTCCCCGATGCAGGCCAAGACCATGGACCCGCAGGAGCGACTGTTCCTGGAGACCGCTTGGGCCGCGCTGGAGGACGCCGGATACCCCCTCGACGCCCTTCCCCGGCCGCGCTTCTCGGCCGAGGGCCGCGACGTCGGCGTGTTCGCCGGCGTGATGTGGGGCGACTACGCGGTCCTCGCCGCGGAGGAGTCCTTCCGCGGCAACCCCGTCACCGTCCTGACCAACCGTTCCTCCATCGCCAACCACGTCTCGTACTTCGGGGACTTCCGGGGCCCCAGCATGGTGGTGGACACCGCCTGCTCCTCGTCCCTGGTCGCGCTCCACCTCGCCTGCGAGAGCATTCGTCGCGGCGAGTGCGGATACGCCATCGCGGGCGGCGTCAACATCGCCGCGCACCCGGCCAGATACGTCCACCTCAGCCGGCTGAACATGCTTGCCAAGGACGGCCGTTGCCGCTCGTTCGGCGCCGGCGGAACCGGCTACGTGCCAGGCGAGGGCGTGGGCGCGGTCCTGCTGAAGCGGCTGTCGCAGGCCGAGGCGGACGGCGACCGCATCCACGCGGTGATCAGGGCGAGCGCTGTCAACCAGGGCGGCCACACCAGCGGCCCGACCGTGCCCAACCCCCGTGCCCAGCAGGCTCTGGTCGAGGAGACCCTGGCCCGGGCGGGCATCGACCCGCGGACCATCGGCTACGTCGAGGCCCACGGCACCGGCACCGAACTGGGCGACCCCATCGAGCACACCGCCCTGGAACGCGCCTTCCGCCGTTACACCGACGACCTGGGCTTCTGCGCCCTCGGTTCGGCGAAGTCGGCGATCGGCCACCTGGAGGGCGCCGCGGGCATCGCCGGCGTCACCAAGGCAGTCCTGCAACTGCGGCACGGGCAACTGGCCCCGTCGCTGCACGCGGACCGGCTCAACCCGGTCATCGACTTCGAGCGGTCCCCCTTCCGGGTCCAGCGCGAACTCGCCGACTGGCGGCCCCCGTCCGGTCCCGCCGGGCCCGCGCCACGCCGAGCCGCCGTCAGCTCCTTCGGCGCGGGCGGCACCAACGCGCACGTCATCATCGAGGAGTACCTCGGCGCGCCGGAGGGGCACACTCCCTCCGCACCGGGCGCGCCGGGACCGGAGTTGCTGACGCTATCCGCGCGCACCGACGACCGGTTGCGCGCCCAGGCGGAGCAGTTGGCCAGGTTCCTGCGCCGCGAGAGCGCCGCTGGCCGCCCGCCCGCCCTCGCAGACGTCGCGCACACGCTCCACGCCGGCCGGGAGGCCATGACGGAGCGCCTGGCGGCGGTGGTCCACGGAATCGACGAGGCGGCGGAGCTGCTGGAGGCGTTCGTCCGAGGCGAGGCCGGGGACCGCGTGATCCGTTCCAGCGCACGGGCGAACGAGGCAGTGGGCGATCTGCTCACCGCAGTGCGGGAGGGCCGGGACCTGGCGCTCGCGCTGGCGGCGGCGGGGGACTTCGACCGGCTCGGCCGGCTCTGGGCCTCCGGCCTGGCGCTGGACGCGGAGGTGCTCCAGCAGATCCGGCCCCGCCCGGCCCGCAGAGTGTCGCTGCCGACGTATCCCTTCGCCCAGGAACGGCACTGGATCGTACGGCGCCCGGCGGGCACCGCCCCCGCAGGGCCGTCGCCGGCCCATACCCCGAGGCGGCTGGCTGCCACCGAACCGGTGTTGCGCGACCATCTGGTGCTGGGCCGCAGCATCCTGCCCGGGGTCGCCCACCTGGACCTGGTGCTCACCGCGCTGCCCGCCCCTGCGGGCCGACCGCGTGTCCTGCGGGATGTGCGCTGGACGAAACCCGTCGACGCGGACGCCGGGTTCGCCGAACTGGTCGTACGTACCGTGCCGGACACCGGCGGACCGGGCGGCGCCGTCCGCTACGAGATCCGCGGCGGTGAGGACGACATGGCCGTCCTGTACTCCCAGGGGCTTCTGGCGGACGCCGAACCGTGGTCCGGCGCCGACGCCGTGTCCGTCGAGGAGGTCCGGTCCCGCTGCCTCACCGTCCGTACGGGCGGCGAACTGTACGAGCGGCTGGCCGGTCAGGGGCTTCGGTACGGGCCGTACTTCCGGGCCGTGGAACAGGTGTGGACGGGCGACGGGGAGGCGCTGGCCCGCCTCGTGCTGCCCGCCGGGCAGCACGAGGGAACCGACCGGCACACCCTGCACCCGGGCATGGCGGACGCCGCGCTGCACACCCTCGCCGCCCTGCTCGACCCCGGTGCGGGTGCGCTCCTGCCCTTCGCCGCCGAGCGGATCGAACTGCTGCGACCGGTCCCGGCCACGGGCTGGTCGCATGTGCGGGCGCGCGGCGGGCACCGGTACGACATCGAGCTGCTCGACGACGCGGGCCGGGTGTGCGTGCGGTTCGACGACCTGGCCTGCCGGCCCGCGCGCGAGCCGTCCGGTCAGGAGCACGGCGGATACGAGCAGTTCGGCTACCGGCCCCGCTGGGTACCCGCCCCGGCCCCCGGTGCGGACAGCGCAACGGGCCGGGAGACCGTTCTGGTCGCGGCACCGGAGTCGGCCCGCACTCTCGCCCTGGCCCTCGGGCACGAGCACCTCGGCCGCGGCGACGAAGTCCGCCACCTCTGGCTCGCGATGGACAGCACATTCGAAAGGAGCGCCGAAGACGCCCTGGCCCAGGGAACCCCGCCCGGTCTCGTGTACTTCCTCGGCGGCGCCCAGGACGCCTCCGCGGGCACCGAGGCCCGCACGGCCCAGGACGAGGTCGTCGCCCTGCACCGGCTGGCACGCCGCCTGCTGGGCCGAGGCGCCGGAGACGCCGGGTCCGGAGCGGTGCGGCTGAAGGTGGTCACCACGGACGCCTTCCCGTTCTGCGACGACGAGGGGTCCCGGCCCTGGTCCGCCGGACTGTGGGGCTACTGCTCGGTCCTGGACAAGGAGTTCCCCGCGCTCAGGACCGTCCTCGTGGACGTCAGGGGCGAGGAGAGCGGCGACACGGTCACCCGGCTGGTGGCCGAACCGTTCCCGGTCCGGGCACGGGCGGTGTCGTTGCGCGGCGGAGTGCGCCGCACGCTGCGCCTGGAGCCAGTCGAACTCCCCCCGGCGGACGAGAGCGGCCACGTCCGCTTCCGGGACAACGGGGTGTACCTCCTGCTCGGAGGTCTCGGCGCGGTCGGCCACGACACCGCCCTGCACCTGGCGCGCGCCCACCGGGCCAAGCTGGTCCTGGTGGGCCGCACCGAACCCGACGAGCGCCGCAGGGCACGGCTCGCCGAGATCGAACGGGCCGGCGCGGAGGTGCTGTACCTGGCCTGCGACGCGGCCGACCCGGCGGCCCTCGAAGACGCCGTTTCCCGCGCCAAGCAGCGGTTCGGAACACTGCACGGCGTCATCCACTCGGCGATGCTGCTGGATGCCGCACCCGTCCGCGAACTCGACGAGGAGACCCTGCGCACGGTCCTCACCGCCAAGGTCGACACCACGTGGAACCTGGCCCGCGCGGTATGGGACGAGCCGCTGGACTTCCTCCTCCTGTACTCCTCCGGCACCGCCGTCGCAGGCAACGCCGGCCAGGCCGGGTACGCGGCAGGCTGCGCGTTCGCCGACTCCCTGGCCCGTCATCTGGCCCGCACGGCCAGCTTCCCCGTCCGCACCCTCAACTGGGGCTACTGGCACGCGGGCGGCGACGAGGACCGCGAGGCGGTGCTGCGCCGGCTCGTCGCCGCCGGAATCCGGCCGATCGGTGCCCAGGAGGGCATGGAGACCGTGGCGCGCTTCCTGGCGTCCGGTCTGCCGCAGATCCTGGCCACCCGTGCCTCCGGGCCGATCCTGGAGGCGCTCGGCGTCGACCCGTCCGTCCTGGTCAGACCACACCGCGCCGACCCGTCGGCCGCTGTCGCCGACGTCGGCGCACAGCCCCTGCGGACCGGCGCCGAGGAGTCGGAAAGGATCGGGCGACAGACCGTCGCGTCCGACGCCCTGGAGCGCCTCGGGCAGCTTCTGCTGCTGGGTACGTTCCAGCGGGCGGGCCTGCTGTGCCGTGCCGGCGAACGCCGCTCCGTGCCGGAGATGCGCCGCGGACTCGGCGTGGTCTCCCGGCACCACCGCCTGTACGAAGTCCTGCTGCACGTGCTCGAACTCGGCGGCCTGGTGCGGCGCGACGGCGACGAGGTGCTCGCGCTGCCCCCGGTGGAGGGGGAGGAGGCCCGGCGGGTTCTCGCCGACCCGGAGGCCGCGTGCGCCGAACTGCCCGCCGGACAGCCGTGGACGGCGGCCGTGGCCGGTCTGCTGCTGCGCTGCACGCGCGAGCTGGGCGGGGTGCTGGCCGGAACGACCGCCGCGACCGAGGTGCTCTTCCCCGGTGGGTCCCTGGACGCGGTGACCAAGGTCTACCAGGGCAACCCCGTCACCGACCGGCTCAACGCGCATCTGGCCGCGACGGTACGACGGTACGCCGAGCGGCGGCTGGCCGCCGACCCGACGGCGCGGATCCGGGTGCTGGAGGTCGGCGCGGGCACGGGAAGCACCACCCGTGAGGTACTGGCGGCGCTTGCGTCCCTCGCCGGACAGGTGCAGTACACGTACACGGATATATCGGCCGGCTTTGTTCGGCACGGACGGCAGACGTTCGGTGACACCCACCCGTTCACCGACTTCCGGGTCCTGGACATCGAGGGTGACCTCGATGAACAGGGGTTCCCCTCGCAGAGCTACGACATCGTGCTCGGCACGAACGTCCTCCACGCCACCCGGCGGATCCACGACACCCTGAACCGGGTCAAGCGGCTGCTCCGGCCGGACGGCCTGCTGCTGGTCAACGAGGGCGTCCGGGCCGACCACGTGCTGACCCTCGTCTTCGGCCTGACCGACGGGTGGTGGGCGTACGAGGACCCGGAGCACCGGATCCCCGGCACGCCGATGCTCGGCGAACGGTCGTGGCGGGACGTCCTGCACGACTGCGGCTTCCGCGGGGTCGTCACCCACGGGCTGCCGCAGGAGGGAGAGGTCAGCCAGAGCCTGATCGTCGCCGAGAGCGACGGGGTGCTGGTCGACGCCGCGGCCGTGCCCGCCGTTTCCGCGGCGCCCGGCACAGCCGACCCGGTGGCTCGGTCCATGGTGGGGGAGAGCGTGCGAGCCGGGGACGGTGAGGATGCCGCGGACCGGTACGCCGCGGCCGAGGAGTTCGTACGCCGGGTGTTCGGCGAGGTGCTGGAGATGTCCCCGGAGCAGCTCGACCCGGACGCCACCTTCGAGAACTACGGTGTCGACTCCCTCGTGGTGCTCCAGCTGAACAAGGCCATCGAGCAGCACGTGGGCCGGGTCCCGGCGACCCTGCTGTTCGAGCAGATCACCATGGGCCGGCTCGCCCGCTGGCTGCTCGCCGAGCGGCCGGACGCCCTGGCCCGCGTCCTGCCCGGGACGACGCCCGACACGGGGCCGACCGGGGCGGCGGTGGGCGGACCGCGGGAAGCGCGCTCGCCGGATAGGGCACCCGCGGTCCGGCCGGTCGGACCGGGGCCCGAACCGCGCTCCGGCGCGGTGGCGCCCGCCCTGGCCGGGAACGAGCTGGACCGAATGGTCTCGGCTCTGCCCGACGCGGAGGTCGACGCCCTGCTGCGGCTGCTCGGTCATGGGGCCGCGAACGGCCGGGTGACGGCGGAATGACCATGCGGAAGGCCGGAACGGAACGCCCGGCGGGGCTGGGGACACGGCGTGTGCCGTGCGGCATGCGGGAGGAACGTCATGGATGACAAGCGCAAGGAACTGCTGCGACTCCTGCGGGAGGCGGGTGGCGCACCCCAGGCTCCGGAGGGGATCGCGGTCATCGGGCTGGCAGGCCGGTATCCCGGCGCCGCGACCCCCGAAGAGCTGTGGACCCGCGTGCACGGCGGCGAGAACTGCATCGGGGAGTTCCTGCCCGGACGCGGGCACGGACAGCCGGAGACCGGCGCCGATCTGCCGGACCGCCGCTGGTGGGCGGGGCTGATCGACGACGCGGACGCGTTCGACCCGCTGTTCTTCGGTATCGCCCCCGTGGAGGCCGAGAGCATGGACCCGCAGGAACGGGTCTTCCTGGAGACCGTGTGGGCGACGCTGGAGGACGCGGGCTGGCCGCCGGGCCGGCTCGCCGAGCAGAGCAACCCGGTCGGTGTGTTCGTCGGGGTGATGCACAGCGACTACGAGTGGATGGGCGGACGCGCCGCCGGTCTCGGCGTGGCCAACAGCGCCCGCTCCAGCCACTGGTCCATCGCCAACCGGGTCTCCTACATCCTGGACCTGCGTGGCCCCAGCCTCACCGTCAACACGGCGTGCTCGTCCTCCCTCACCGCCGTCCATCTGGCCTGCGAGAGCCTGCGTGCCGGGGACTGCTCGACAGCGATCGTCGGCGGCGTGAACCTGATCCTGGACACCTCGCACCTGCGGACCCTCTCCGACGCCGGAATGACCTCACCGGGGGACAGCTGCCGCAGCTTCGGCCTGGGCGCGGACGGTTTCGTGGACGGCGAAGGCGTGGGCGCCGTACTGCTCAAGCCGCTGTCGCGCGCGGTGGCCGACGGCGACCGGATCCACGGCGTCATCCGGGCCTCCGCCGTCAACTCCGGAGGCAAGACCGGGGGCTACACGGTGCCCAGCCAGCAGGCCCAGGCGGAGGTGATCACGGCCGGACTGCGCCGGGCCGGCATCGACCCACGGACCGTCGGCTGTGTCGAGGCGCACGGGACCGGCACGCCGCTGGGCGACCCGATCGAGATCTCCGGCCTGGTCAAGGCGTTCCGCACGCGGATCGACGACGGCCTTGAGCAGGGGCTCGCGCGGTGCGCGGTCGGCTCGGTGAAGTCGAACATCGGTCACCTGGAGTCCGCCGCGGGCATCGCGGGCCTGACCAAGGTGCTGATGCAGCTCAGGCACCGGACGATCGCGCCGTCGCTGCACTCGGCCGAGCTCAACCCCGACATCGACTTCGCCGACGGGCCGTTCTACGTCCCGCAGGAGCCGGAGCCCTGGGAGCGTCCGGTCGTCGTCCGCGCCGACGGACAGCGCGTCGAACTGCCCCGGCGGGCCGGAATCAGCTCCTTCGGCGGCGGCGGCGCCAACGCACACCTGATCGTGGAGGAGTACCTCGCGGCGGACGAGGCCGCGCCGCTCCCGCCGCGGAGCGGGGCCGGTCCGGAACTGATCGTCCTGTCCGCACGGGACGAGGTCCGGCTCCGTGAGTCGGCCGCCCGGCTCGCCGACTTCCTGGACACGGCCGGCACCGCCGCGCCGCCCCCGGGCGGGCCGGCCGTGCGGGACACGCGGGTCGAGGCCGCGTGCCTGCGGCTGGCCGCCGAGGCGCTCCAGGTCGGCGCCGACGACCTCGACCCGGTCACGCCGCTGGGCGAGTACGGATTCCGCGCGGCCGAGCTGACGGTCCTCGCCGAGAAGCTCGAAGCGGAGTTCGGCAGGGGGCCGACCCCGGGTCTGCTGACCGGCGGCACGACGGTGCGGGCTCTCAGTGTGCTGCTGGCCGACTCCGGCCCCGAGGCCGAGCCGTCGCGGATCCTGCTTCGCGACGTCGCCCACACCCTGCAGACCGGTCGTACGCCGATGGCCGCCAGGCTGGCGTTCCCCGCCGGCGACCTGGCCGAGGCCGGAGCGCTGTTGCGTGCGTTCGGTGCCGAGGGTTCGGCGGCGGGAGCGACCACCGGCCGGGTTGCGGCCCGCTACCGGCCTTCGGAGGAGGACCGGGAGCGGGTGAGCCGGGCCCAGCGGCAGCGGGATCTGCGCACGCTGGCCGAGCACTGGACGCAGGGCGCCGAGGTCGACTGGTCCGAGCTGCGCGCCGAGGACACCGCCCGCCGCATCGGCCTGCCCACCTACCCCTTCGCCCGGAAGCGTTACTGGCTGCCGGAGATACCGCCGCGCCCCGAACGCCTGCCCTCCGACCTTGCGCCGATCACATCGGCGCGGACGGGCGCCGAACCGTCGCCCATGGTCTGCTACCGCCCGACCTGGGTGCCCGCGCAGCGACCCGCCATCGCTCGTGACGAGCCCACCGCGGGCCCTCTCAGGGTGCTGATCCTCAGCTCGGCCGACGCCGCGCGGCTGGCCGACGGCATCGCCGGACACCACCGCGACGACGACGTGCGGCTCGTCGACCTGGACCGCGACGACCTGGTCGCGGAACTGGCCCAGGCGGGCCCCGTCGACCGGGTCTACCACCTCGGCGGCATCCGGCTCTCGGCCAGTGGCGGTGCCGGATCGCTGGAGGACGGCTACCGGCGCGGAATCCTCGCCCTGTTCCGGACCGCCGGGCACCTGGCCGCCGGTGACGGGCGCCGAGTACGGCTGAAGGTCGTGACCAACGACGCCGTGGGAGCGTTCGACGCGCCGGTCACCAACCCGTTCGCCGCCGGTCTGCACGGACTGGCTCGGGTGCTGCCCAAGGAAACCCCCGAACTCAAGACCGTCTGCCTCGACTTCGCGCAGCGCGAGACGGCCGACGACGCCGCATGGGACCGGCTGCTGGCCACCGTGCTGGCCGAGCCGTGCGACTCCTCCGGGCGGACGGTGCTCCTGCGCTACGGGACCCGCTACACCACCGCGCTGGAACCGGTCGACCTGCCCGAGCCACAGCTGCCGCCCTTCCGGGACCGCGGTGTGTACGTGATCGTCGGCGGCGCCGGCGGCATCGGCCGGGAACTCACCCTCCACCTCGCGGAGCGCTACCGGGCCCGGGTCGTGTGGATCAGCCGCAACGCGCTCGACGCCGACCAGCGCGCCTGCGCCGACCGGGCGCGCCGGCTCGGCGGCGAGGTGCTCCACCTGAGGGCCGACTGCTGCGACACCGAGGCGCTGCGAGCAGCCGCCGCCGAGGTGAGCGCCCGCTTCGGCGCGGTCCACGGCGTCATCCACGCGGGTATGACCTTTGCGCCGAGCCCGCTTTCGGCACTCGACGACGAGGCGTTCCGCGCCGCGCTCATGGTGAAGACCGATGGCAGCGTGGCGATCGACCAGGTCTTCGGGGACCAGCCGCTCGACTTCCTCGCGTTCTTCTCCTCGGTGGGCGCGTTCGCCGGCACCGCCGGCAACGGCGCCTACAGCTGTGCCGCCGCCCTGCAGGACGCCTACGCCCTGCACCTGGGCGGACGGCGCGGGTACCCCGTACGGGTCGTCAACTGGGGCTACTGGGGCGGAATCGGCTCGGGCGCCCGGCCCGGTCTGCGCGAGATCTTCCACGGCCTGGGCATCGGCGAACTGTCCGTGGCCGACGGGCTGTCGGCCTTCCACCGGATCCTGGGCAACCCGCTGGCGCAGGTGATGCCGATCAGCGCCCGCGACTTCGCTCTGGCGGCACTGGGCACCGTCTCTGCACCGCCCGCGGCGCCGGCCGACGGCCCGTCCCTGGCGCGCGTGGCGGGTGAACTGGAGCGTTCCCGCGCCGGACGCGCCGACGACGTGGACAGCGTTCTCACCGGTCACCACCGGCTCGCGGCCCTGTGCCGCCCCGCCGTGCTCGGTGTCTTCCGCCGGATGGGTGTGCTGCTCGACCCCGGGGAAGGCTTCGACCGCCGGGAACTGCCGAGCAGCCTCGGCATCCAGCCGAAGTACCAGCGCCTGTACGGCGCGCTGCTGAACATCCTGAGCAACGCGGGCTACGTGGAGTTCGACGGTGAACGGTGCCGTCTCCTGCCCGGCGCCCCCACACAGAACCCCAGCCCCGAGGCACTGGACCCGGAGTTCGACCGGATCGCCGCGGACCATCCCGAACTGGCCGCCACGGTCACTCTGACCCGGCTGTTCCTGCGCTCGTACCCACAGATCCTGCGCGGCGAGATCCGTGCCACCGAGATCATGTTCCCCGGCTCGTCCATGGCACTGGTGGAGAGCTTCTACAAGGCCAACGCGCTCTCCGACTCGTTCAACGAACTGGTCGGCGCCGCCGTGCGGTCCTACCTCGGTCAGCGACTGGCACGGCTCGCGCCCGGCGAGCGGCTGCGCGTAGTCGAACTCGGCGCCGGCACCGGGGCCACCACGGAGACGGTCCTGCCGGTGCTGGCACCCCACGCCGGCCAGGTCACCTACTGCTTCACCGACATCTCGCCGCGGTTCCTGGAGAACGCGGAGGAACGCCTGACCGGAGTCTTCGGCGACCTGGGCATCCTGGAGTACCAGGTGCTCGACCTGGAGAAGGGCATCGAGGCACAGGGGTTCACCCCGGGGTCGTACGACATGGTGCTCGCCACCAACGTGGTGCACGCGACGCGCGACCTGCGGGCCACGCTCGCGAAGGCGAAGGCGCTGCTGAGGCCGGACGGCTGGCTCGTCCTCAACGAACTCACGGAGGTCTGGGACCACACCACGGTCGTGGGCGGGGTGCTGGACGGCTGGTGGCTCTTCGACGACGGGGAACTGCGCCTGCCGGACTCGCCCCTGACCGTTCCGGCCACCTGGCAGCGGCTGCTGCGTGAGGGCGGCTTCGAGCAGGTCGTGGTGGCGGACGGCCGTGGCCCGGACAGCCGGCCGCGAGGCCAGCACGTCATCGTCGCGGAGAACGGCGGCCGGCTCGGCGCAGAGGAGGCCGCCGTACCGCAGGCCGGTGCGGCGCCGGTGTCCTCCGCTCCCGTGCCGGAACCGGCCCGGACGGAGCAGGCCCCCACCGAGGCGCTGACGGCCCGACTGGCCTCGATCGTGGCGCGGGCCCTGAAGCTCGACGAGGCCCCGGATCCCGACCGCGCGCTGGCCGACTACGGGTTCGACTCACTCACCGGCATGAAGATCGTCTCCGGAATCACCGAGGAGTTCGGCGTCACGGTGTCGCTCGGTGACTTCTACGAGCACCCGACCCTGCGCGAGCTGTCCCGGCACTACACGGACCAGGAGATGTTCGGCCCCGTACCGGACGCCGCCCCCGAGCCGCCTCCCACCGTCGCACCCGGCCCCCGACCGACACCCGCTCGTGCGATCGGTGGTCCGCTGTCCGAGGGGCAGCGCGCGCTGTGGATCGTGAACCGCGTCGCGCCGGACAACGCCGCCTACAACGTCCCCCTGGCGCTCTGGCTCGATCCGCAGGTCGACGCCGAGGTACTGCGTGGCACACTGCAGGACCTGGTCGACCGGCACGAGGCGCTGCGCACGACGGTGACGGTCGAGAACCGGCAGCCGGCGCAGCACGTGGCAGTGCGTCAGGAGGCGGACCTCAGGCACGAACGCCTCGACAGCGCCGACGAGGAGGCGCTGCGTGAGCGGATGCGCGCCGAGCGCGCCCGTCCGTTCGACCTGGCGGGCGGACCCCTGCTGCGGGTGACGCTCTACAGCCTGCCCGACGGCCGGCGCGCACTGCTGGCCGTCGTCCACCACATCGTCTTCGACGGTGTCTCCATCGGTGTGGTCCTGCGGGAGTTGGAGGACGCCTACCGTGCCCGGGCCGCGGGCAGGGACTGGACGCCGAGCCCGCCCGCCGCCGGTTTCGCCGATTTCGTGGCGTGGCAGCGGAACCTGCTGGCGGGCCCGGAAGGAGTCCGCCTGCGCGACTACTGGCTGAACCGGGTGGCCGGGCCGGTGCCCGAGCTGTCCCTGCCCACGGACCGGCCCCGGCCGACGGAGCCCCGCTACCTCGGGGGCAGCGTCGAAGGGCGGATCGACGCGGCGCTGGTCGCCCGAGCCAGGGCGTTCGCCGCAGCGGAACGGGTGTCGCTGTTCAGCGTCATGCTCGCCGGCTACTACGCGGTCCTGCGTCACTACGGCGACCAGGACCGGATACTCGTCGGCACCCCGACGGCCGGACGCCCCGGAGACCGGTTCGACGACACGCTCGGCTGCTTCATGAACATGGTCGTCATCGACGGCCGTGTGCCGCTGGACCACGCGTTCCGATCGGTGGTCGCCGAGGTGCACCGGGACACCCTCGCCGCTCTGCAACACGGCGAGTATCCGCTGATCACGCTGATCGAGCAGCTTCGGCAGGCGGGCCGGCTCACCGGCCCCGACCTCTTCCGGGCAGCCTTCTACTACCAGAACTGGGTACGGCCGCAGGAGCACGCGGGGCTTGTCCACGGGATGGTCGGCGGCGTCCACCAGGAAGGCGAGTTCGACCTCACGCTGGAGATCGTCGAGGGGGAGGGCGACTTCCTGTTCACGGTCAAGTACGACCGGGAGCTGTTCGAACCGAGCACGGCCGCCGCCATCGCCGACCGGTTCGTCACGGTTCTCACCGGGCTGATCGAGGACCCGGACCGGCCCGTCGCCTCGGCCGGGTCATCCAGGCCGGCAGGCCGGCCGGTTGCGGGCAGTCTCGCCCAACTGCGGGTCCGGCGGCCGACGATGCCCCGGACCGGGGCCGACGAGGCGCTGATCGGTCAGGTGGAGGCGAACCTGGCCCGGCTGCCGGGGATACGGCGGATGGTGGTCGTCGCAGGTGAGGGCGAGGACGGCACGATTCTCCGGGGGTTCTACCAGGCAGACCCGGGCATGCCCCCGGACGCGTCCCTGCCGGAACTGGTCCGGCAGCTGCTGCCGGCCCACCTGCACCTCGACGAGATCGTCCTGGTCGACGACTTTCCCCGCGCCGCGGACGGCGGCCTGGACCGCCAGGCACTGGCCGGCCTGTCCGGCGGCCCGGCGGCCCGGACCGATCGGACCCCGCGCACACCGAGCCCGGTGACGCCCTCCGTCCCGGATCCGGTCCAGGTGGCAGGCGAGGTGCCCTCCGGCGAGGCCCCTTCCGGCGAGGTCGCGGAAAGGCTGGCCGAGGAAGTGGCCGCGATGGTCGCCCGTGCCGCGGGCCTGACGCCGGAACAGATCGACCCGGACATCCCGTTCGGCCAGTTCAAGCTCGACTCCATCCGGTTCACGGAACTGAGCCTGGAGCTGTCCGACCTGGTGGGTGCCGAGGTCCTCCCCACGGCGTTCTACCGCTTCCCGACCCTGTCCCGGCTGCTCCGCCATCTTGCCGACAACCACGGCGCCGCCCTGGGAGCCCGGTACGGCGGTGACGACCCGGCACCGGCCGCTCCCACACCTGCCGCTTCCACACCGGCCGGACACGCCGACGCCGACCGGGAGACGGACCGGCGGCCGGAAACCGTCACGGCGGCCCCGGCTGCCGGGGCCGCCCCGGCCGTCCCCCGCTCCACGGACGTGGCCGTCGTCGGCATGGCCGCGAGACTGCCGCAGTCGGCCGACCTGGACGCCTACTGGGCTCATCTCCTCGCCGGCCACGATCTGATCGAGGAGATCCCGGCCGAGCGGTGGGACTGGCGGGCGTACGACGGTGACTCCGGCACGCAGGAGAAGTCCCGCTCGCGCTGGGGAGGGTTCGTACTGGACGTCGACAAGTTCGACGCCGCCTTCTTCGGCATCTCGCCACGCGAGGCCGAACTGATGGACCCGCAGCAGCGGTTGCTGCTGGAGACGGTGTGGGCGGCCCTCGAGAACGCGGCAATCCCGCCGTCGACGCTGGCGGGCCGCAGGGTCGGTGTCTTCATCGGCGTCACCAACTCCGACTACGTCGACGTCCAGCGCGCGGCGGGCCGGGCCACCGAGGGCCACACGATCACCGGCGCCGCACTGTCGGTCATCCCCAACCGCGTGTCCTACCTGCTGGACCTGCGCGGGCCCAGCATGGCGGTGGACACCGCCTGCTCGGGTTCGCTCACCGCCGTCCACCACGCAGTCCGGGCACTGCGGGACGGCGAGTGCGACCTGGCCATCGCCGGCGGGGTCAGTCTCATCCTCAGCCCCAACCTCTATGTGGCGCTGAGCAAGAGCGAGATGCTCAGCCCCGACGGCAGGTGCCGGACCTTCGACGCGAGTGCCAACGGCTATGTCCGGGGCGAGGGTGTCGGGGTCGTCGTACTGAAGAAGCTGACCGAAGCCGTCCGCGACGCCGATCCGGTGGACGCGGTGATCAAGGCCGCCGCCGTCAACCACGGAGGCCGGACCACGTCGCTGACCTCCCCGAATCCCGGTGCCCAGACCGCGCTGCTCGTCGAGGCCTACCGCGGCGCCGGCATCGACCCGGCCACGGTCGGATACATCGAGGCACACGGTACGGGGACCGCGCTCGGCGACCCGATCGAGACGGCCGGTCTGCGCGACGCCTTCGCCGAGCTGTACGGCTCGGCCGGCCTGCCGGTACCCGAGTCGCCGACCTGCGCGGTCGGCTCGGTGAAGACCAACATCGGCCATCTGGAGGCGGCGGCAGGCATCGCCGGCCTGATCAAGACCGTCCTGGCGATGCGCCACCGCACCATCCCCGCCAGCCTGCACTTCCAGGAACAGAACCCCTATCTGGAACTGGCCGGCTCGCCGCTGTACGTCGCCTCGCAGACCACGCCGTGGCCTCACCCCGTCGACGCGGCGGGGCGGCCCGCGCCGCGCCGCGCCGGGGTCAGCTCCTTCGGCTTCGGCGGCGCCAACGCGCACGTCGTACTGGAGGAACCGGAAGCACCCGACACCCGCGAGGAGCTGACGGGGGAACGGCTGTTCGTCCTCTCCGCCCGCACCCCCGAGGCGCTGCGGTCCTCCGCCCGACGGCTCGCCGACCACCTCCAGGAGCACGAGATCCGGGCGGGCGACCTCGCGTACACCCTCTGGGCGGGCCGCGACCCGATGACCCACCGCCTCGCTGTCGTCGCCGACAGCACCTCCGGGGTGCACGCCGAACTCGACGCGTACCTCGACGGCCGCCCGTCCGCCGTACGCACCGGGCGGGCCGAGCGGAGTCCCGCCGCGCGCCCGGCCGCCACGCGGCAGGACCTGGCCACGGTCGCGGCCGACTGGCTCCGGGGCGCCGAGGTCGAACGGCCGGTCCCGCACGCGGGCGAGGCCGTACGCCGTGTGCACCTCCCCGGCCATCCCTTCGCCAGGATCCGGCACTGGATCGCTCCGGAGCCCGACCCGTCGACCCCTGGGCCGGTCGCCGCGCTGCCTCATCCCGGGCCGCCGGCAGCGGAGATCCCCGCGCCGCCCGCAGCGGAGCCGGTGGCCGCCTTCGCACCGGACTGGCAGCCGGCCCCGGCGATCCGCCGTGCTGAGCCGGCATCCGTCCTGGTACTGGACGCCGGTTCGCGGGGCGCCGACCTGAACGCCGCACTGGCGGCGGCCGGACTGGCCGCCCGGCGCATCGAAGTGTCCGCCGGATTCGACGCCGAGGCCGCTGTCCGCGCCCTCCCGGCGGGCCCGGTGCACGTGGTGCATGTGGCCGGCGACCACCCGGAATCGGACGATGCGGTGGAGTACGGCTTCCACGCGGCCACGGCCTTCCTGCAGGCCTGGCAGCGGGAGCGGCGCGGCCCGCTCGGCTACCTCTTCGTCCACCCCGACCCGGCCGCCTCCCCGGCCCAGCAAGCGATGGCCGCCTTCGGCCGCTCGGTGCGCCTGGAGCATCCGCTGGTGGACTTCGGCGTACTGGCGGTCGAGTCGGGCCGCCTGACCGACGCGGTGATCGCCGAACTCGGGGCCGAGCGCGAGGCCGAGGTCCGGGTCGGTGCCGAGGGCCGCATGCGCCGCGGCTGGCGGCAGGTGAGTCTGCCGGCCCGTGCCGGATCGGCGTTCACCGGCTCCGGTGCGCACATTGTCACGGGCGGCACCGGCGCCCTCGGCCTGTTGCTCGCCGAGCACATCGCCGCCGTACGCCACACCGCAGGCGTGTCCGACGGCGGGATCGTGCTGGCCGCCCGCAGCGTTCCCGGCCCCGAGGCCCGTGACCGTGCGCTCGCCATCGGCGCGGACATCGTGCGCGCCGATGTCGGCGACCCGGCCGAGGTGCGTGCGCTCATCGCCGGGGCCCGCCGGTCCCACGGCTCGGTCAGCGGCGTCGTGCACGCAGCCGGGGTGCTCCGGGACGGCCTGCTGCGGGGCAAGGAACGCGCCGACGCCGAGGTGGTGCTGGCCGCCAAGGTGCGCGGCACCGTGCTGCTCGACGAGGCGACGCTCGACGAACCGCTCGACTACTTCGTGGCGTTCTCCTCGGCCGCGGCGGTCTTCGGCAACGTCGGCCAGACCGACTACGCCTTCGCCAACGCGTTCCTCGACCACTTCGCCGAGCAGCGGGAACGGCAGCGCCGCCAAGGCGACCGGCGGGGCCGTACCCTTGCCGCCGCCTGGCCGGTCTGGGCCGAGGGTGCCATGAGGATCGACGCCTCGGCCCAGGAGCACATGGCCCGGACGCTCGGCATGCGTCCCGTGCCGACCGGGCCGGCTCTGGACGCCCTGGAACGCGCCCTGGCGGGCGACGCACCGAGACTGCTGCTCACCCCCGGTTCCCCGGAGCGCGTTCTCACTGCCCTCAATGGCACGTCCACGCACCCGAAGACCGCCACCCGGCCGGCCGAGGCGCCCGCCGGTGACGTACGGGACCGGGCCGAGCACCTGGTCCTGCGCCTGCTGGCGGCCGAACTGAAGCTCCCCGAACGGGAGATCGCCCTCACGGAGCCCTTCGGGGACTACGGCGTGGACTCCCTGATCACCCTCAACCTGATCCGGCAGCTCGAAGAACACGTCGGCCCGCTCTCCAAGACACTGCTGTTCGAGTACGTGACGGTCCGGGAACTGGCCGACCACCTGGCCGCCGACCACCCCGACGTGTTCGCCGCGGCCGGGTCACCCGCCACGGCCGCCGCCGAACCGGCCACGGAGGCGGTTCCCGCGGTCCGCCCCGGCGACGACATCGCGATCATCGGTGTCGCGGGCCGCTACCCGGAGGCGGACGACCTCGACGAGTTCTGGCGGAACCTGCGGGCCGGCCGGGACAGCGTCGAGGAGGTACCGGCAGACCGCTGGGACCACAGCAGGTTCTACGACGCAGACAGGTCGGCAACCGGCAGGACGTACGGCAAGTGGGGAGGCTTCGTCCGCGACGCCGACCGCTTCGACCCGCTGTTCTTCCGCATGTCGCGGCTCGACGCCGAGCACACCGACCCCCAGGAGCGGGTCTTCCTCGAAACGGTCTGGCATCTGCTGGAGGACGCCGGCTGCACCCGCGATCGGCTGAGCGGCACCCGCACCGGAGTCTTCGTGGGCCTGGCCTACGGCCACTACCAGCTGTACGGGGTCCAGGACGCGCTGCGCGGCAACGGCCTCGCGCCCACCTCGTCGTACGCGTCGGTGGCCAACCGGGTGTCGTACTTCTTCGACTTCACCGGGCCCAGCGTCGCCGTGGACACCATGTGTTCCTCCTCGCTCGTCGCCATCCACCAGGCCTGCCTGGCCATCCGGAACGGCGACTGCGACACGGCGGTCGCGGGCGGTGTCAACATCTCCAGCCACCCCGTGAAATACCTTCAGCTCGCGGCCCGCGGTTTCCTCTCCGAGGACGGCCGGTGCCGGAGCTTCGGGGCGGGCGGCACCGGATACGTCCCGGCCGACGGCTCGGGCGCGGTCCTCCTCAAGCGCCTCGACGCGGCCCTCGCCGACGGCGACCGGATCCTGGCCGTGGTGAAGGGCTCCGCCGTCAACCACGGGGGCGCGGCCAAGGGTTTCACCGCGCCCAGCCCGAGGGCACAGGGCGACCTGCTGCGGGCCGGGCTCGACCGGGCCGGACTGCGCCCCGCGGACCTCGACTACCTGGAGGCCCACGGCACGGGCACCGCGCTCGGCGACCCGATCGAGGTCTCCGGCATGCTGCGCGCCTTCCACGACGACCTGCCCGACCGGTTGCCGATCGGCTCGGTCAAGTCCAACATCGGGCACGCCGAGGCCGCCGCCGGAATCGCGGGCGTCAGCAAGGTGCTGCTCCAGATGCGCCACGGGGAGCTGGTTCCCTCGCTGCACGCGGACCGGCTCAACCCGGACATCGACTTCGCGGCAACCCCGTTCCGTGTCCAGCGCGAACTCGCCGACTGGCCTCGTGGCGTCCTCCCGGACGGCACGGCACAGCCCAGGACCGCAGGCGTCAGCTCCTTCGGCGCGGGTGGTACCAACGCGTGTCTCGTCCTGCAGGAGTACCTGGGCGAACCGCGGCCCCAGGACGTCTCCGCCGGTCCGCAGCTGGCCGTGCTCTCCGCCCGCGACGCCGACCGGCTGACCGCGCAGGCCCGCCGACTGGCCGTACACCTGCGCGCCGAGGGTGCGCAGGCGGCGCCCGCGGAGGTCGCGTGGACTCTGCAGTGGGGCCGTGAGGCCATGGAGCACCGGCTCGCGGTGGTCTTCCACGACCTCGCGGAACTGGCCGAGCGGCTGGAGGAGTTCGCAGCCGGCGCCGAACCGGCCGACAGCTGGACGGGAGTGGCGGACCTGCGCAGGCCGCTCGCGGCCGGCCCGCCGGCGGACGACCTCGCCGGATACGCCGCCGCGTGGACTTCGGGCCGGCCGGTGGACTGGACGGCCCTGCATCCCACGGGCCGGCCGCGCCGGGTGGCAATGCCCGGCTACCCCTTCGGCGGAGATCGGGTCCGGCTGGCCGCAGCAGACGCAGAACTGGCCGCCCTCGGCGCGGACGGGACCACGAAGAGTCCGCTGCTGACCCGGCACTGGGTGCCCGCCGACCCGGTGGACCGCACCGCATTCCCGGCCCGGACGGCGGTGCTGGCCGCACCGGGTACGGAGAAACTGGCCCTCCGTCTCGCTGCCGCCCTGCCGCGGGCCGAGGTGCTCACCCACGACCGGCTCGCCGCCGACCTCGCCGACCCGGCCACCCGCTGGGACCGCTTCGACGCCGTGGTCGACCTGGCAGGCTGCGCCGATCCCGACCCCGATGCCGACCACGCGCGGCTGACGCCCTGGCTGGGCTGGTTGCAGCGCCTCGTCGACCACGGCCGCGGCGGACTGTGCGCCCTGCTGGTCTCCCGGGACACCGAAACCGGCACGCCCGGCCTCGGCGGCGCGGCCCGGGCCGGCCTCTACCGGATGCTCCAGAGCGAGTACCGCCATGTGCGTTCCCGTCATGTCCACGTGGAGCGGCACACCTCGGACGAACAGCTGTGCCGGTGGGTGACCGACGAACTCGGCGTCGCCGGGCTACCGGCCGACGTCGCCTACCGAGACGGCGTCCGGCACCGCGCGGAGCTGCGCGAACTGCCGGACCAGCAGGCCGGCACCCTGCGCTTCCCGGACGGCCACGTGCTGTGGGTGACCGGTGGGACGCGCGGGATCGGACTGCTCACCGCCCGGCACTTCGTCGCCCGGCACGGCGTCCGCAAGCTGGTGCTCACCGGCCGCGAGGAACTGCCGCCGCAGGCCGAATGGGCCACGCACATCGCCGCGGACACCGCACTCGGCCGGAGGCTGCGCCCGCTCGCCGAGCTGGCCGACCAGGGGGTCGAGCTGGAGGTCTGCGCCGTGCCGCTGGAGGAGAGGCAGACCCTGGCCAAGACCCTCGCGGAGGTGAAGCTGAGACTGGGGCCGATCGGTGGGGTGATCCACAGCGCCGGATTCACCGACTTCGACAACCCCGCCTTCGTACGCAAGCCGCAGACCGGTATGGCCCGGGTGATCGGCCCGAAGGTGTTCGGCCTCGACGCGCTCTTGGAGTGCTTCCGAGCCGAACCGCTCAGCCTGTTCGTGCTGTACTCCTCGGTCGCCGCTGCCGTGCCCGCGCTCGCCGTCGGCCAGAGCGACTACGCGCTGGCCAACGCCTACCTGGACGCGGTCGCCGAGGCACGCCCCTACGGGCTGCCACTGGTCAGCGTGCAGTGGCCGAGCTGGAAGGACACCGGTGCGGGCGAGGTGCGCAGCGCCGCCTACCGGTCCTCCGGACTGGCCGCGCTCTCCGACGAGCAGGGACTCGTCCTGTTGGAACGGGCGATCGCGAGCGGCGCCCGGGTGGTGCTGCCCGCGGTGGTGCGTCCGGACGCGGACTGGCGTCCGGGCCGGCTGACGGACCACCGCCCGCCCACCACAGATGCGGCGCCGGAGACCGCAGCATCCGCGACGCGCTCCGGAGCAGACCCCGGGCCCACTGCCGAGGCGGTTCGAGGAGCGGTCGGGTCGGCGGCCTCCTGGCTGCTGGACCGGCTCGCGGCGGAACTGCGGTTCGACCGGGCCGCGTTGGCGGGCGATGTGCCGATCCAGGACTACGGCATCGACTCGATCCTGATCGCCCAGCTCGTCCAGACCGCCGCCAAGCGACTCGACGTGTCCCTCGACCCGTCGGCACTCCTGGAACACCCGACGGCCGACGGGTTCGCCGAGTACCTCGCCGAGAGGCACGAGGAGAACCTGCTGGCGGCCTTCGGCGGTGCGGCCGCAGCGGACACGCCGACCTCCGCCGCACGGGCCGCCGTGGTCCCCGCCCCGCACCCTGCGGCGACTGTCGCGCAGCCGGCCCGCACCACCGCGGACATCGCGGTGATCGGCCTGTCCTGCCGGTTCCCCGGGGCCCGGTCCGCCGAGGAGTACTGGGAACTGCTGCGGCAGGGCCGGTCGGCACTGGGCCCGGTGTCCGACCGGCGTTTCGGCAGGCCGCTCGGATACCACGCCGGCCTGCTGCCGGACGTGCTGGGCTTCGACCCGGAGTCCTTCCTGCTGTCCCCGGCGGATGTCGCGGCCATGGATCCGCAGGCGCTGCTGCTCCTGGAGGAGGTGAGCAACGCCGTCCACCAGGCCGGATACGAGCCCGCCGAGCTGAAGGGCCGCCGGATCGGGGTGTACGTCGGCGGGAGGGCCACGCACACCCCGGACACCGCGCGCCTGGAGCGGGCGGCGAACCCGGTGGTGGTCACCGGCCAGAACTACCTCTCCGCCAACGTCTCCCAGTTCTTCGACTTCCGGGGGCCGAGCCTGGTGGTCGACACCGCCTGTTCCTCCGCCCTCGTGGCGATGGACGCCGCCGCCCAGGCACTGCGCTCGGGCGACATCGAGTCGGCAGTGGTCGCGGGGGTCAGCCTGCTCACCGACGACCGGCCCTACCAGGTGTTCGGACAGCGCGGACTGCTCAACCCCGGTGCGGAGTTCCATGTCTTCGACCGTCGGGGCGCCGGCCTGGTGCTCGGCGAGGGGATCGGCGTCGTCGTCCTCAAACCTCTCGACAGGGCGCGGGTGGACGGAGACCAGGTGCTCGCGGTCCTCAAGGGCATCGCCGTCAACAACGACGGCCGGACCGCCGGCCCCGCCACCCCCAACCTGGAGGCGCACAAGGAGGTGATGACCGAGGCGCTGACGCGCAGCGGCCTGTCCCCACAGGACGTCGGATGGGTCGAGGCCAACGGCTCCGGCTCGGCCGTCACCGACCTGCTGGAACTCAAGGCGGTGGAGACGGTCTACCGGGCGGGCTCGGCGCAGCCGGTGGCCCTCGGCTCGGTCAAGCCGAACATCGGCCACCCCCTGGCCGCGGAGGGGATCGCCTCGTTCATCAAGGTCGTCCTGATGCTGCACCACCGGCAGCAGGCGCCGTTCGGCTCCGGGCAGCAACCACTGGAGCACTTCGACCTCGATGCCTCGTCGCTGTACTTCCCGCGGCTGGCCGAGCCGTGGCCGGCCTCGGCCGAGGCCGCCGCAGTGAGCTGCTTCGCCGACGGCGGCACCAACGCGCACCTGCTGCTCGCCCCCGCTCCCGCAGGCCACCGGGGCACCCGGACGCCGCTCCCGGGACCCGAGTGGGACCGCAGGGTCGTCATCCGAGGGGCGGCTGAGCCCACCGTGCCCGATGCGGGGCTCTTCTGGCACGACCACCGCGCGCCGGAGCCGGGCGCACAGCCCTTCTGGAGCGACTACCGGGCCGTTGCGACCAGGGAGACCCAGAGCCATGGCCGTTGACACTCCCACGCAACCCCTGCCCGTCGTCTTCATGTTCCCGGGCCAGGGCTCGCAGTACTACCGGATGGGCGAGGAACTCCTCGCAGGCGATGAGGTGTTCGGCGCGGCGCTGCGCCGCTACGACGCCATGGTCGCCGAGGAACTGGGCGAATCCGTGCTCGCACGGGTCTTCGACGCGTCGAAGCGCAAGAGCGAGCCGTTCACCGACACCCGGTTCACCCATCCGGCGATCGTCATGATCGAACTCGCGCTGGCCGAGACTCTGCGGGCGGCGGGCGTCGAGCCCGACTACCTGATCGGCTGCAGCCTGGGTGAGTACGCGGCGGCCACCCTGTCGGGCAGCCTCGACGCGAGCGACTGCATGGGGTTGCTGGTCGGACAGGCCGCCGCCCTGCGCAGAGGCCCCCGCGGCGGCATGCTCGCCGTGCTCGCCGGGCCGGACGTCCTGGACCGGGTGCCCGCACTGCGCGAGTGCGAGGTCGCGGCCCGCAACCACCCGGGCCACTTCGTGGTCTCGGGCACGGAAGAGGCCGTGGTCCGGGCCGAGTCCGCGCTGCGTGCCGCCGATGTACCGCACCAGCGGGTGGCGGTGGAGTACGGCTACCACTCCGCGCTGATGGCCCCCGTGCTCGCTGAGTGCCGTGGCGCCCTCGACCGGACGAGGTTCGCACCGCCGCGCATCCCCTGGGTGTCCTGCGTCGACGGACGCCTGGTCGAGCGGCCGGGCGCCGAGCACTTCCGGCGGGTGGTCCGTGAGCCCATCGAGTTCGAGCGGACCATGGCCGCCATGCGCGACCGGGGCGATTTCCTGTACCTCGACCTCGGCCCCTCGGGCACCCTCGACAACTTCGTGCGCGGCAACGCACCGCCGGGGACACGGTCCAGGTCGCTGTCCCTGCTCAGCCCGTTCGGCCACGACCCCGCCGTGCTGGCGAAGGTCCGCACGCTGGCCACCCGCCCTCCCCAGACAAGCAGGACACCGAGGAAGGCACAGCGCATGAAGGTCTACGGTTTCCCGGGCCAGGGTTCGCAGCGGCGGGGGATGGGCGCGGAGCTGTTCGAGAGGTTTCCCGAACAGACGGCTATCGCCGACCGGGTCCTCGGCTACTCGATCCGGGAACTGTGTGTGGAGGACCCCGAACGCCGGCTCGGCAGCACCGAGTTCACCCAGCCGGCGCTCTACGTGGTGAGTGCCCTGGCCCATCTGGACCGGGTGGCTGCGGATCCGGTGCCGCCGGACTACCTGGTCGGTCACAGTCTCGGTGAGTACGCGGCGCTGTTCGCCGCGGGCGTCTACGACTTCGAGACCGGACTGAGGCTGGTCCGACGGCGCGGTGAGCTGATGGCCGCCTCCGACGGCGGCACCATGGCCGCGGTCGTCGGGACCGACGAGGCGACCGTCGAACGGGTGCTCGCCGAGCCGGGTCTCGACGGCCTCGACCTGGCCAACCTCAACGCCATGGACCAGTTCGTGCTCTCCGGCCCGGTGGAGCGGATCGACGCCGCCTGCGCCGCCTTCGAAGCCATGGGCGCGCGCACCGCCCGCCTCAATGTCAGCGCGCCGTTCCACTCCCGGTACATGCGCGGCGCCGCCGAGGAGTTCGCCCGCTTCCTGGACGAGTTCACCCTGCGCCCGCCGGCCGTCCCCGTGCTGGCCAACGTGGACGCGCGGCCGTACCGTCCCGAAGCGCTCAAGGAGACACTGGCGGCACAGATCGTGTCGCCGGTGCGGTGGACGGAAACCGTGCGCAGCCTGATGGGGCAGGGCGACTTCGAGTTCGTCGAACTCGGTCCCGGCGAGGTGCTCACCAAGCTGGTCGCCCGGATCAGACAGCGGGCCGAGCCGCTGCCGGCTCCCGTGTCCCGTCCGGATCCGGCCCCCCGCACCGCCGCCCCGGAGGTATCTCCCGGGATCGCCGTCGAGGCCGACGGCCTGGGCGCCCGGAGCTTCCGTGAGCGGTACGGGTTGAGGCGCGCCTACCTGGCGGGATCGATGTACGGCGGGATCTCGGGCCCGGCGATGCTCCGCGCGGCGGCCAAGGCGGGCTTCCTGGCGTTCCTGGGGACCGCCGGTCTCACCCTGCCCGAGGTGGACCGGCAACTGCGCGACCTCGCCGACGACCTGGGCCCGGACGGCATCCTCGGGGCGAACCTGCTGCACCGGCATGGCGCACCCGACGAGGAGTCCGCGCTGGTCGACCTGTTCCTCCGGCGGGGGGTGGACGTCGTGGAGGCCTCCGGGTTCCCCCTGATCACCCCGGCGCTGGTGCGGTTCCGGCTCGGGGGCGGACGGATCCTGGCCAAGGTGAACAGGACCGACATCGCCGCCGAGTTCCTCTCCCCGGCACCGCATCGCCTGGTCGAGCGGCTGCTCGCCGCCGGGGAGATCACCGAGGCGCAGGCCCGTGCCGCCGAAGACCGGCCCATGGCGGACGACCTGTGCGTCGAGGCGGACGGCGGCTGGCTCACCGGCACGGCCGATCTGCCGACCCTGCTCCCCGCCGTGCTGCGGCTGCGGGACGCGACCGCCCTGCCCGGGCAGCGCGTGCACGTCGGATGCGCCGGAGGCATGGGAACCCCGGAGGCAGCCGCCGTGGCCTTCCTGCTCGGCGCGGAGTTCGTCCTGACCGGTTCGGTCAACCAGTGCTCGGTGGAGGCCGCCACCAGCTCCGCGGTGAAGGACATCCTCCAGGAGGCCCACGAGTACGACGTGACGACCGCGCCCTGGGCCGAGATGTTCGACCTGGGCGCCCGGGCCCGCTACCTGCGGCGCGGCCTGCTCTTCCCGGCCCGGGCCGGCAAGCTGTACGACCTCTGGCGCGCACACGCCTCTCCGGCCCCCCTCGACGACGCCACCAGAACCCGGCTGCTCGACCGCTATCTGGGCGGCGAGACGCCCGCGGGTGCCGGGCCCTCCGCTGACCCGAGGGCGGAGCTGGCGGCCGTGTGCCGCGGCTATGCAGAGCGCGGTCACCGGCTCGCGGTGACAGGCGACACGCGGTCCACGGTCGACTATCTGGTCCACTGCGGCCCCGCGATGGGCGCGTTCAACCAGGTTGTCGCCGGCACCACCCTGCAACCCTGGCGCGTCCGCACTGTCGAGGCGATCGCCGACACCCTCATGGAAGGCGCGGCGGCGCACATCACCGACCGGCTGCGTGCCGTCGGCGCCGCTCCGCCATGTCCCAGCTGATCCTCTCCCGCCCCGACCGTGCCGCCGGTTCGCCGCTGTTCCTGGATGGATACCGATGACCGAATCACCGATCTTCGCCGAGACGTTCACGCTCACCCACGACAACCCGCTGCTCCAGGGGCATGTGGTACGCGGACGCAGCCTCATGCCCGCCGTCGGGCACCTGGACCTGGTCCTGCACGTCCTCGGGCGGCACGGTCACGCCGTCCGGGACGTCGAACTGCGCGACTTCACCATTCTCGCGCCGCTCGCCGTCCAGCCCGGTGAGCAGGTCCTGACCACGGTGGAGGGGCGCCCCGCACCGACGGGCGGACTGCGGATCGAAGTCCGCGGCCGGCACGGGCAGGACGCCCCGGACGTGACGTACGCGATCGTGACCGCGCACACCGGCGCCGCGCCCGCCTTCGAGGAGCGGCTGCCGTTGCCGCTCGACGGAGCGGTCCGGACCACCCCGCTCGCCGACATCTACACCTGGTGCAGGGAGCACGAGCTGGTCCACTCGGGCCTGATGAAAACCGACGGCGTGTTCCGCCGGCGTCCCTCGGACTGGGTCGCCGAGGTGGAACTCGCGCCCGAACACCACGGCAGCGCGGACGCGTTCCTCTTCCAGCCGGCCCTGTTCGAGGCAGGGCTCCTGTGCGGGGGAGTGGCCTTCGGCCTGTTGCACGAGGGCGCGGAGAACCCGGACTCCCGTCTGCCGCAGGAGTTCGGCCTGTATCTGCCGCTGGTCTTCGAGTCGTTCCGGGCGACGGCCCCCCTGGGCAGGCGCTGCTTCATCAGGATCCCGGCCGAGTCGGTGCGCGGCGACGCCGAACTCGTACGGCTGACCATGGAGTTCTACGACCCGGAGGGACTGAAGGTCGCAGAGGTCGCCCAGTACGTGGCCAAGCGGGTCCGGGACACCACGGCGCTCCAGCCCCGGGAGGACACCGTCCTCGCCCCGGCGCCCGTGACGCCCGGGCAGGGAGAGTCTTCCGCCGCCGGGAGTCAGGACGTCGTCGCCGTTCTGTGCGACCTGATCGGGGCGCGGCTGGGGCGGGCGCCCGGACGGATCCGCACCGGTGCCGGCTACTACGAACTGGGACTGGCCTCGGCGGACCTGCTGTCGCTGAAGGCCGAGCTGGAGGACCGGCTCTCCCTCCCGCTCTCGCCGACGATCATGTTCGAGTATCCGACGGTCACCGAGCTGGCGGCCCACCTGGAGGAGGTGCTCGCCGAACGGCAGCCCCCGGCCGCGCCCGTTTCGGCGACGTACCCGGAGCCCGCGGTCTGCGCCACGCTCACCCGCGAGGTGTCCGCGTTTCTCGGCGTGCCCGCAGCGGACGTGCACCCGGACGACACGTTCGAGGAGCTCGGCCTCGACCCGGTGGACCTCGCCCGACTGACTGACCGGGTGAACGACCGCTTTGGCCTCACACTCGTGTCCGCCGCCTTCGGCGAACACCGCACCGTCCGAGCCATGGCCGACTACCTAGCCTCCGCCGAAGGCGGACCCGTCCCGGCCGCCCAGGCGCCGACGCCGGTCGCCGCGGGACCCGCACGCCCTCATCCGATGCTGCAACGCACGGTGGGGGACGACGACGGCCACGCCTACGAGACACGGTTCGACGGCAGTGAGCCATGCCTGCGGGACCACCGGGTGCGCGGCAGCCGCGTCCTGCCGGGAGCCGCGCAACTGGAGATGGCGCGTGCGGCGGTCGAGCGAGCGGTGGGCGAGCGGTCGAGGGGCCGGGTCCGGCTGGACGACGTCATGTGGCTGCGGCCCGCGGTCTGCGGCCCGGACGGCCTCGTACTGCGGGTCGGCGTGCGCACCGCCGCCACGGGCGGCTGGGAGTACGACATCCACAACGTGGACGGTGACGGCGGACCCACCCTGTGCAGCCAAGGCCGGGCGAGCCTGCGGGAAACCGCCGACCTCGGCCTGCCGAGCCTGGCGGAACTGCGCGAGGCCTGCCGGGGAGGGGAGTTCTCCGCGGAGCACATCTACGGCCTGTACGCCGACGCGGGGCTGGACTACGGCCCCGCGCAGCGCTCCCTGGTGCGGCTGGACGTGGGCGCGGACGAGGCGGGACAGCCCCAGGTGCTCGCCGAACTGCGCCTTCCGGCGGCAGCGGAGCCGCTGGACGGGTTCCGGCTGCACCCGAGCATCATCGACGGCGCGTTGCAGGCCACCATCGGCCTGCGGCTGACGGACACGGCGTCACCCGGCCGGCCGGGCGGCCCCGCCCTGCCGTTCGCCCTCCAGCACGTGGACGCCCCCGCCACCAGCCCCGCCAGGGCGTACGCCTGGATCCGGCCACAGCAGCGAACCGGCCCCGTCGGCGCGTCGCCGAAGCTGGACATCACGGTGTTCGACGAGCGCGGCCAGGTGTGCGCGAACCTGACCGGACTGAGCACGCGCACCCTCCCGGACCTGCCGTCGGCCGTGATCGAAACCACGGTGGAGCGTTCCGCGCCCCATGTGCCCGGCCGGGCCGACGGCGACATAGCGATCGTCGGTCTCTCCGGGCGCTACCCCGAGGCGGCCGACCTCGACGAGTTCTGGGACAACCTGCGCTCGGGCCGTGACTGCGTCCGGGAGGTGCCGGCGGAACGCTGGGACCACCGCCGCTACACCGACGGCGCCGACACGGGCCGGACGCCGGGCAGGTGGGGCGGCTTCCTCGACGGCATCGACCTGTTCGACCCACTCTTCTTCCAGATATCGATGCTGGAGGCCGAACACCTCGACCCCCAGGAACGCCTGTTCCTGCAGACCGCCCACCACACGCTCGAAGACGCCGGATACACGGGCGAGCGGCTGGCCCGGGCGGGCCGGGTCGGTGTGTACGTCGGCGCGATGTACCAGGAGTTCCAACTCCACGGCGCGCAGGCCCAGGAGCGCGGCCGACTGCTCGCCCTGTCGGGGAGCGCGTCCACCATCGCCAACCGGGTGTCGTACTTCTACGACTTCACCGGGCCGAGCATGACCATCGACACCATGTGCTCGGGCTCGCTGACGGCCATTCACCTCGCCTGTGAGGCCATCCGGAGCGGTCAGTGCCACGCGGCGATCGCGGGCGGCGTGAACCTCACCTCCCACCCCAACAAGTACCTGCTGCTGGGCCTGCGCAACTTCCTCTCCAGCGACGGACGCTGCCGCAGCTTCGGCGCGGGCGGCGACGGTTACGTTCCCGGCGAAGGGGTGGGGGCCGTCCTGCTGAAGCCCCTTGAGCGGGCCGTCGCCGACGGGGACCACATCCACGGCGTGATCAAGGGAACGGCGGTGAACCACGGAGGGCGCAGCCCCGGCTACTCGGTGCCCAGCCCGGCGGCACAGGGCGAGGTCATCGCCGACGCGCTGCGGGCCGCCCGCGTCGACCCGCGCACCCTGAGCTATATCGAGGCGCACGGCACGGGAACGTCACTGGGCGACCCGATCGAGGTGACCGGGCTGGTCAAGGGGCTGAGCAGCGCGGGAAGCCTGCCGGAGAACTGCGCGATCGGCTCGGTGAAGTCGAACATCGGGCACAGCGAGAGCGCCGCCGGTATCGCGGGCATCACCAAGGTGCTGTTGCAGATGCGGCACGGGGAGCTCGTACCGACCCTGCACGCCGAGACCCTCAATCCGCACATCGACTTCGACCGGATCCCGCTGCGGGTGCAGCGGCACCTGGAGCCGTGGCGGCGCCCGGAGCTGGAGGTGGACGGAGAGCGCCGCACGATGCCCAGGATCGCCGGTGTCTCCAGTTTCGGCGCCGGCGGCTCGAACGCGCACATCGTCATCTCCGAGTACGACCCCGAGTACGAGCCCGCGCTCCCGCGCCCCGCCCGGACCCCGGCCGACGGCAGGCCGGCGCTGCTCGTGCTCTCCGCGGGGAGCGAGGAGCAGCTCGTGGACCAGGCCCGCAGACTCCACGCCCGGCTGGCGGAGCTGAGCGACAGCGAACTCCCCGACGTCGCGTGGACGCTCCAGACGGGGCGGACCGCGCTGGAGGAGCGACTGGCCTTCGCCGCTGCCTCGGTGGCGGACGCCAGGGCTCGACTGGAGTCGTTCGCCGCCGGCCCGCGGCGGCCCGGTGGCTGGGTCCGGGGCGCCGTCCAGCCCGACCGGGAGGCGACGGCCGGCCGACGGACCGACGACGAACTGGCGTCCGCCGTGGCGGAATGGTCCGCGCGAGGCACGTACGACAGGCTGCTGGGCCTGTGGGCCGTGGGAGCCGAAGTGGACTGGGAGACGCTGCACCCGGCCGGGCCGCCCGCGCGCCGGATCAGCCTGCCCGGTTATCCCTTCGCCCGCGAACGCTGCTGGCCGGACCTCGGCTCGGGCGTCGTGTCGCCCGAGCCGCTCGTCCCGCCCGCCGCACAGGTGGCACAGCCGCAGCCGCTCCGGCCGGCCGAGGGCACGGCGGCACCGGGCGAGGTGCTGCTGCTGCGCCCCGTATGGACGGCCCAGGACGCGCGGCCCCGCGACGCGGCCCCGGCGGAGCGGTTCGCCGAGCACCACGTGGTGGTCGTCGGCCGGCTCACACCCGAGGAGCGCGAGGCCCTTCGGACCGGACTGTCCACCAACGCGGTATGCCGGTTCGTAGAGATTCCGGACGGCCCGCTGGACCACCAGTACACCGAGGTGACCCGGCAGGTGTTCACCCTGGTGCGCGACCTCCTCACGGCCGGTGTGCGGCGTCCGACGTTGCTCCAGGCCGTGCTGGCCGGCGATCCGGCCACGGTTGCCGAGCGGGAGCGCCTCGCCTGCTTCGGCGGCCTCGCCGGTCTGCTGAGGACGGCAGGCCTGGAGAACCCGCTCCTGCACACGCGTTACCTGGAGTGCCTCGACGGCGCCGCACCGGCCACGGTCGCCGCTCGTCTCGTGGCCGAAGCCGCCGCCGACCCGGAGCCGGAAGTACGGCACCGCGACGGCCGGCGGTACGTGGCGCGGCTGGCGGAGATCGCCTCCGCCAGGCCCGCCGACCGGCCCTGGAAGGAGAGCGGGGTCTACCTCATCACCGGCGGCGCCGGCGGCCTCGGCCTGATCATGGCGAGGGAGATCGCCGCCTCCGTGGAACGGGCCACCGTCGTCCTCACCGGACGGTCGGCGCTGGACCCGGCGCAGGAGGAGGCGCTCGAAGCGCTGCGCTCGACCGGCCTGACGGTGGACCACCAGCGTGCCGACGTGGCCGACCGGGTCGCCGTCGCTCGCCTGCTGGACCATGTCCGGCGCACGCACGGGCCGTTGACGGGCATCCTGCACAGCGCCGGAGTCACCGACGACAAGCTCATCGTCCGCAAGTCGCCCCAGGAGCTGGAACGCGTCCTGGCGCCCAAGGTCGCCGGGCTCGTCCACCTCGACGAACTGAGCCGGGACCAGCCGCTGGAGACGTTCCTGTGCTTCTCCTCGACCAGCGGAGCCTTCGGTAACCCCGGGCAGGCCGACTACGCCGCCGCCAACGCGTTCATGGACGCCTACGCCGCCTACCGCAACCGCCTCGTCGCCGCCGGTCTTCGCAGCGGCGCCACGGTGTCCGTCGGCTGGCCGCTGTGGGACGAGGGCGGCATGGGAACGGACGGCGCCCTCAGGGAACGACTGCGCGCCACCGGGGTCGTGCCGCTGGACACCGTCCGCGGAGTGCGGGCACTGCGCTGCGCCCGGGCCGCCGAGGAGAACGGGCTGTCGGACGGCCGCCTCGTCGTCCTCGCGGGCCGGCGCGACGCGCTGCTTCCCCGGCTCACCGGCCTCGCCCAGAACACGCCCACCGCACCCGGGGCCACCGACGCGGATCCCGGTGCGGACGCGGCTTCGCGCCCCGGCACGGCGCAGTCCCAGGCCGCAGCGGAACGCGGTCAGGAGAACCGCGGTCAGGATGAGCGTGGCCTGGAGGACCGGGCTGTGGGCCACCTGCGGCGCCGACTGGCGGCGGCACTCAAGCTGGGCCCCGAGCGGCTGGGACCCGACACGCCGCTGGAGCGCTATGGCATGGACTCCGTCATCGCGGTCGGCGTCACCGCCGAGTTGGAGGACGCCTTCGGCCCGCTGTCCCGGACACTGCTGTTCGAGGTGCAGACGGTGCGCGAACTCGCACGGTACTTCGCGACGGAACACGCGCCGGCCCTGCGCGCCCTGCTCGGTGAGCCCGCCGCGCCTCAGCAGGCGCCACCCTCGCCCGTGCCCGACGACGGCCCGTCCCGGCCCACCCCGGCCGACGCCCCGATGCCCGAGCGACCCCGCCCGGACTCCGGCGGCGAGGCCGCCGCGAGCCTCCGTACGCCGATCCGCGACCTGGGCACCGAGCCGGGGACGCCCCCACCCGGCCGTGGCGAGGAGATCGCGATCATCGGCATCGGCGGGCGCTACCCGCAGGCCGATGACCTCGACGCACTGTGGAGCAACCTCCGGTCCGGCAAGGACTGCGTCACCGAGATCCCCGCCGACCGCTGGGAACGCCTGTACGGCGCGGAACCGGGTGAGGACGGCGCGAGGCGCGGCATGTGGGGCGCGTTCCTCGACGGGATCGACCGGTTCGACCCGCTGCACTTCGGTATCTCGCCCCGCGAGGCCGAGGCGATGGACCCGCAGCAGCGGCTGTTCCTGGAGACCGTGTGGCACCTGCTGGAGGACAGCGGAGTGACCCAGGACGTCATCGAGCGGCGCTACGGACGTCGCGTGGGCGTGTACGTGGGAGCGGCCTACCAGATGTACCGGGCGGACGAGTCGGACCCCGTCCTGGCGGCGCTGACCTCGGCGGCCTCCTACAACCTGATCGCCAACCGCGTCTCCCACTTCTTCGGCCTCGAAGGCCCCAGCCTGGCCCTGGACAACATGTGCGCGTCGTCCGCCACCGCTGTCCACCTCGCCTGCGCCGACCTGCTGCGCGGGGAGAGCGAACTGGCCATCGCCGGCGGGGTGAACCTGACCGTCCACCCGGAAAAATACGTGGCACTGTCCGAGATGCGGCTTCTCGGCAGCCACCCGGGCAGCCGCAGCTTCCGTGACGGGGACGGTTACCTGCCCGCCGAAGCCGTCGGCGCCGTGCTGCTGAAGCCGCTGAGCGCGGCGGTCCGCGACGGCGACACGGTCCACGCCGTCATCAAGGGCACCGCCTCACTGCACGGCGGCCGGGCCAACGGATTCATGACACCGAGTCATCGTGCCCAGGTGCGCGTCATGCGGCGGGCGCTGGAACACGCGGGCGTCGAAGCGGGCTCCATCGGATACGTCGAGGCCGCGGCCAACGGCACGACGCTCTCCGACGAGGTCGAGGTCAGGGCCCTGCGCGAGGTGTTCGGCTCAGTGGCCGAACCGGTGGCGGTCGGCACCGTGAAGTCGAACCTCGGGCACCCCGAACCGGCCTCCGGCATCGCCCAGCTCACCAAGGTCGTCCTGCAACTGCGCCACCAGGAACTCGCGCCTCTGGTCGACGCCGGTTCCCCCAATCCCAACCTGGACCTCGACGGCACGGCGCTCGGCCTCTGCGAACGGCTGACGGCCTGGGAACCCCGGGCCACGGCCGACGCGGAAGGCCTGCCGGTGCCGCGCCGCGCGCTCATCAACTCGGTTGCCGCCGGCGGAAGTCACGTCAGCCTGGTCGTCGAGGCACCCCCGGCCGCGGAACCCGTCGCGCCGAGTGCCGAGGACACCGGCTCCTCGCTGGTGGTGCTGTCCGCCGGGGACTCCGAGCGGCTGGTCACGGCCGCGCGACAACTGCGCGACTTCCTGGAGCGCGACGACCGGGCGGAGCTCGCGGACCTGGCGTACAGCACCCAGCTGGGGCGTGACGCACTGCCCGAGCGACTCGCCGTGGTGGCGGGCTCCCGGGAGGAGCTCACCCAGGCCCTCACCCACTACCTGCGAGCGCACGGCCCCGACAGCGGTTTCGGGACGGATCACGGTTCCGGCGCGGTCGTGCCCGTCCATCTCGGCAACGCCGAGACCGACGCCGGCGTGATGGACGCGGTGCTCTCCGGCGCCCGTGGGGAGGAGTTCCTGGCCACCCTCGTCGCCGACCGGGACCTGGAACGCCTCGCCGAGCTGTGGGTCCGGGGCGCCCGAGTGCCGTGGAGCGGGCTCCACAGCGGATCCCGCCGACTGGTCCCGCTTCCGGCGACCGCCTTCGACCGGGGGAGCTACTGGATCGGCCGCAGGGCACGGGGCACGGTCCCGGCCGGGACCGGAGCATCCCCGGGACGGGCCATGTCCGCCGCCGGCCTATCGCCGGACGCTCGGCTCACCGACTCCGAGCGGACGATGGTGGCCGTCTGGGCCGAGCTGCTGGGGGTCGACGCGGGCAGGCTGGACGCGACGAGCAGCTTCCTCTCGCTCGGCGGCAACTCGCTGCTGGCGACCCGCCTGATCAACCTGCTGCGCCAGTACACCGGTGTGGAACTGACCGTCCAGGCCGTCTTCGACGCGCCGCGGCTCGGTGAGCTGGCCGCCGCGCTCGACCGCCGCGCACCGGTGGCCGCCGGCGCGAGCGAAGTGGACGCAATCCTGGAAAGCATCGGCTTCATCGAAGGCCTGACCGACGAAGAGCTGAACAAGCTGGCGGACGAGAATTCTGAATTCCACTGAGCTTCGTCATTCCACTCAAATTCTGCTCGCATTCCACTCGACGTAACGAGGTGCGGTATGTCCAATCCCTTCGAAGAGGCCGACGGCGCCTACAAAGTGCTCCGCAACGACGAGGAGCAGCACTCGCTGTGGCCCGGACATCTCGACGTGGCGCCGGGATGGGACGTCGTACTGGACGGTGCGAGCCGCATGGAATGTCTCGACTACATCGAGAAGAACTGGACCGACATGCGACCGCGCAGTCTCCGCACGGCCATGGAGTCCGGCTCCGACGCGCGCCCGCCGAGGTGAAACCCAGGAAAAGGCCGAGTGGAAGAAAGACCGGCTCCCGGACATCGGCAGCCGAGACAGAGGGGACGCGATGAGCACCGACAGCCAGGACATCAACCAGGATCTCCTGCGGAGGATCCGCTCACTGCCGCCGCAACGGCAGCGAGCGCTGACCGCGCTTCTGCGCAAACAGGGCATCGACTTCGCCGAGCTGCGGACCGTCCCGCGCCTGCCCCGGGACGATGGCTCGCCGTTGCCGCTGTCGTTCACCCAGCAGCGCCTGTGGTTCCTGGACCAGCTCGACGGCACCGGCGCCGCCTACAACATCCCCATGGCGATGCGGTTGCGCGGACGTCTGGACCGGCCCGCGCTGCTGCGTGCCCTGCGGGCCGTCGTCCAGCGGCACGAGGTGCTGCGCACCCGCTTCGCCGACCACGACGGCGTACCGCACCAGATCGTCGGGGACATCGGAGACTTCACCGTCGCGCAGGAGGACCTCGCCGACCCCTCGCTGCTGCCGGAGGTCTGCCGCGCGGAGGCCGCCGCACCCTTCGACCTGGCACGCGGCCCGCTCATCCGGATGCGTCTGCTGCGACAGGCCGAGCAGGAACACCACCTGCTCGTCACGGCCCACCACAGTGTCTTCGACGGCTGGTCGGTCGGCGTCTTCTTCCGCGACCTGGTCGCCTTCTACGAGGCGTTCCGCGCGGGCCTGCCCACGCCGCTGAAGCCACTGCCCGTCCAGTACGCCGACTACGCGCACTGGCAGCGGCAGCGGCTCGCCGACGAGGTGCAGGAGCGTCAGCTCGACTACTGGAAGCGGCAGCTGGCCGGGGTCGACCCCCGGATGACCCTGCCCACCGACCGGGAACGCCCCCGGGTGAAGACCTACGCGGGAGCCGGTGAGACCTTCCACTGCCCGGCCGATCTGCTCGGCGAGCTGCGCGAGGTCGCCAAGTTCCACGACGTCACCCTGTACATGCTCCTGCTGGCGGCCTACACGGTCGTCCTCAACCGCTACACCCACGAGACCGACATCGCCGTGGGCACGGTCGTCGCGGGCCGGGGCCGGCGCGAGGCGGAGGATCTGGTCGGCTTCTTCGCCAACACACTCGTCATGCGCACCGATCTTTCCGGCGACCCCACCTTCCCGGAGCTGCTCACCCGGGTGAAGAGAACGGCTCTGGAGGCCTACGACCACCAGGAGGTCCCCTTCGACGCCGTGGTGGACGCCCTGGACAGCGAGCGCAGCCTCAGCCACTCGTCCGTCTTCCAGACCCTGTTCGTGCTGCAGGAGGAGCAGACGGAGCGCACGGCCACCCTCGGCGACCTCGACGTCTCCCCGATCCCCGTCCAGCTCGGATTCACCAAGTTCGACCTCACGGTCGACCTCCGGGAGACCCCGGACGGACTGGCCGGCACCGTGGAGTACAACACCGACCTCTACGACCGGGCCACGGTGGGCCGCTTCATCGGCCACTACACACGGCTGCTGCGGGCCGTCGCGACGGATCCGTCCCTGCCCGTGTCCGCGCTGGCCATGGTGGACGCCGACGAGCGGCGCCAGGTGGTCGAGGTGTGGAACGACACGGAGCGGCCCTACTCCGCCGACCGCTGTCTGCACCAGCTCTTCGAGGACGAGGTCTCCCGGCACCCGCGGCGCACCGCCCTCGTCGACGCCGGCCGCTCCTGGACGTACGCGGAGCTGAACGCCTGGGCCAACCGGATCGCCCACGGCCTGCGCCACCACGGCGTCGCACCGGACACGGTCGTCGGCCTGCACTTGCGGCGCTCCGCCGAGATGGTCGCCGGCATCCTGGGCATCCTGAAGGCCGGCGGCGCCTACATGCCCATCGAGCCGACCCACCCGGCCGCCCGCCGCACCGACCTGGTCACCGGCTCCGGAGTCCAGGTGGTCCTCACCCAGCCGCAGCTGGACACCGAACCCCTCGGCGCCGCCGCCCATGTGCTCCGACTGCATCCCGACGGCACGCTCCGCGACAGCACCGGGCAGGACGTCACGGGCGGCCGTGAGGAGAACCTGCCGACCGGTGAACTCGGGCTGCGCGCCGACCATCTCGCCTACGTCATCCACACCTCCGGCTCCACCGGACGCCCCAAGGGCGTCATGATCGAACACCGGGCGGCCGTCAACCGCATCGAGTGGATGCAGAACGAGTACCGGCTCACCGAGGACGACGTCGTCCTGCAGAAGACCCCGTACAGCTTCGACGTGTCGGTGTGGGAGTTCTTCTGGCCCCTGCTGTTCGGCGCCCGCCTCGCCGTCGCCCGGCCCGACGGCCACCGCGACCCGGCCTACCTGGTCTCGGCGATCCGCGAGCTCGGTGTGACCACCCTGCACTTCGTGCCGTCCATGCTGCGCAGCATGGTGGAGGAGCCCGGCTGGGCGGACTGCACCGGCGTCCGTCAGGTCTTCTGCAGCGGCGAGGCCCTGCCCCCGGACCTCTGCGCCCGCCACTACGAGCGTCACTCCGCACCCCTGCACAACCTCTACGGGCCCACCGAGGCCGCCGTCGACGTCAGCCACTGGACCTGCCCCGCCGGACCCGCCCCACGCACGGTGCCCATCGGCCGGCCCATCCAGAACATCCGGCTGTACGTCCTCGACGGCGCCCACCGGCCGCAGGGCGTCGGCTGCGTCGGCGAGCTGTACATCGCCGGCGCCGGTCTCGCCCGAGGCTATCTGCACCAGCCGGAGCTGACCCGGGAGCGGTTCGTGCCGAACCCGTTCACCGGGCCGGGCACCAGCATGTACCGCACCGGCGACCTCGTACGGTGGCTGCCCGACGGCAACCTGGAGTTCATCGGCCGCGCCGACGACCAGGTCAAGCTGCGCGGCTTCCGCATCGAGCCGGGGGAGATCGAGCAGCGCCTCGTCGAGCACCCCGCAGTCCGCTCGTGCGCCGTCGTCGTCCGCGAGGACCCACCGGGCGGTCAACTGCTCGTCGCCTACACGGTCCTGTCCCCGGAACACACCCTGGAGGATCACCGGCCCGACCTCATCCGGCACCTTGAGGGCGTCCTGCCCGAGTACATGGTGCCCAGCGCCTTCGTCGCCCTGGACGTCCTGCCCGTGAGCGCCCACGGCAAGCTGGACCGCAAGGCCCTGCCCGCCCCAGGCATCGACGCGTTCAGCCAGCGCGCCTATGTCGCTCCGCGCACGGACACCGAACGGCTGCTGGCCGAGGTGTGGGCCGAACTGCTGGGTTTCGACGCGGACCGTGTCAGCGCCGAGGCCAACTTCTTCGCCCTCGGCGGACACTCCCTGATGATCACCGTGCTGGTGGCCCGGCTGAAGGACCACGGCCTGCCGGTCACCGTGCAGGACGTCTTCACCGCCCCCGGCCTCACCGCCCTCGCCGCCCGGATCGACGGCGCCGACAGAACGGACAGGTACCGCGTCCCGCCCAACCTGATCCCCGAGGGATGCACCCGCATCACTCCGCGGATGCTGCCCCTGATCGGCCTCGACCAGGAGCAGATCGACACCGTCACGGCCGCCGTGCCCGGCGGTGCGCCCAACATCCAGGACGTCTACCCACTGCTGTCCACCCAGGACGGCATCCTCTTCCACCACCTGATGGACCCCGATCACGACCCCTACCTCGTCTCCACCCTGTACGTGGCCGACGACGAGGAGGCGTGCGCCCGGTTCACCGCAGCGCTCCAGCGTGTCGTCGACCGCCACGACGCGATGCGCACCGCCGTCCTGACCACCGGCCTGCCCGACCCCGTACAGGTCGTGCACCGCGCCGCCCGCCTGCCGGTGGACCGCGTCCTCCTGTCCGCCGATTCCGACGCCGAGCAGCAGGCACGGGCGCTGCTGTCCCGGCCCGCCCGCCTGCCCCTCGACCGGGCCCCGCTCCTTCGGCTGACCGTCGCCGAGGATCCGCAGTCCGAGCGCCGCTATCTCGTCCTCACCGCCCACCACCTCATCGAGGACGCCACCTCCCTGCGGCTGACCGTGGGGGAGCTGGCCCTGCACCTGGCCGACCGCGCCGACCTGCTGCCGGCCCCGGCGCCGTACCGGGACTTCGTCGCCCACACCCTGCACGCGCAGGCCTCGGGGGACGCGGAGGAGTACTTCAGCGCCGTCCTCGGCGACGTCACCGAGCCGACCCTCCCGTTCGGACTGGCCGACGTGCACGGTGACGCCCGCCGGGTGGTCCAGCTGCGCCGCCCCCTGCCCGAGGAACTCACCCGGCGGCTGCGCGACCACGCCAAGCGGCTGCGGCTGAGCCCCGCCTGCCTGTTCCACGCAGCCTGGGCACGGGTGGTGGCCGCGTGCAGCAACCGCGACGACATCGTCCTCGGCTCCGTGATGTCCGGGCGGCTGCAGGACGTGCCCGGCGTCGAGCGGATGCTCGGCAACTTCATCAACACCCTCCCGTTGCGGGTCCGGCTGGCCGGCCGCACGGTCCGGGAGCTGATCGACGAGGTCGACACCGGACTGCGGGGCCTGGTCGCCCGCGAGCACACACCCATCGGCCTCGCCCAGCGGTGCGGTGGTGTGGACGGCAACGTGCCGCTGTTCAGCGCGGTCGGGAATTTCCGCCACTTCGAACCCGGCCACGACGAGGCGGCCGGAGTCCGCATCGACGACGCCGGAGTGCGGTTCCTCGCCGCCGTGGACGGCATCAACTACCCGGTGTCCGTGTCCGTCGACGACTTCGGCAGCGAACTGTCGCTGGACCTCCAGGTCGACGACACCCTGTCCGCGGACGCCGTCGCCGACTACCTCATCACCGCCCTCGCCGGCCTGAGCGACGCCCTCGCCGCCGACGACGGCAGGGGCACACAGGCCCTGGACATCGACGTCCTGCCGGAACCGGAGCGCCGGCGCCTGCTGACCGAGTGGAACGACACGGACACCGAGATGCCGGCGCCCACTCTCACCGCCGCCTTCGCCGCCCAGGCCGCCCGGACCCCCGACCTGACCGCGCTGGTGCACGGCGACGAGACCATGTCGTACGCGGAACTCGACGCCCGTGCCGCCCGGCTCGCGCACTGGCTGGCCGACCGCGGCGCCGGGCCAGAACAACTGGTCGGCGTCAGCATGAGGCGCTCCTTCGACCTGCTCGTCGCGATCTACGGCATCCTCAGGTCCGGCGCCGCCTACCTGCCTCTGGACCCCGACCTGCCCGACGAGCGCCGCGAGCAGATGGTCTCCGACGGCCGGCCGCTGCTCGTCCTGACGGAACTGCCCGACGTCTCCGGCCTGCCCGCCACCGATCCCGGTGTCGAGGTGCTGCCGGACAATCCGGCGTACGTGCTGTACACCTCCGGCACCACAGGGCGCCCCAAAGGCGTCGTCATCACCCACCGTGCCGGCCTGAACTGGCTCGCCTGGGACCAGGGCGTCTACCGCGGCAAGGAGGGCGACAGGGTCCTGCTCAAGACCTCGATCGGCTTCGACGTCTCCGTCAAGGAACTGTTCTGGCCCCTCCAGGTCGGTGCCACGATCGTCATCGCCGACCCCGGCGGCCACAAGGACCCCGAGTACCTGGCCTCCGTGATCCGCGAACAGGGTGTCACCGACATCGACTTCGTGCCCTCCATGCTCGCCGAGTTCCTCTCCGAACCGGCCGCCGCCCGGTGCACCGGTCTGGTCCGGCTGGAGGCCGCCGGCGAACCGCTGCCCGTGGAACTGGCCGAACGCATGACACGCCTCCTGCCCGACACACGGCTCTACAACGTGTGCGGTCCCACCGAGGTCGGCGGCGCCCTAGGCATGTACACGCCGTACGTCACCGAGCCCGGCGCCACCGGCGTTCCCGTCGGTGCTCCCGTGTACAACACCCAGGCGTACGTCCTCGACCCGGCGCTGCGCCCGCTGCCGGTCGGCGTGGCCGGCGAGCTGTACATCGCCGGGTCCCAGCTGGCCCGCGGCTTCCTCGGCCGGCCGGGGCTGACCGCGGAGCGGTTCGTGGCCAACCCCTTCGAGCCCGGAACGCGCATGTACCGCACCGGCGACCAGGTCCGGTGGCGTCCCGACGGGCAGATGGAACACCTCGGCCGCGTCGACGACCAGGTGAAGATCCGCGGCTTCCGGGTCGAGCCCGGGGAGATCGAGAACGTCCTGCACGGTCACCCGGCCGTCCACCGCGCCGTCGTCCTGCCGCACGGCTCCGGCGCCGAGCGCGTTCTCGTCGCCTACGTCAGCCCGACCCGGCGATGGCGCGAGACGGCCGCCCCGGGCGCCTCGCCGGCCGGTGCGCTGAAGGAGCACCTGTCCGCGCGGCTGCCCGACTACATGGTGCCGACCGTGTACGTCGTCCTCGACGAGCTGCCCGTCAACCGCAATGGCAAGGTCGACCGGGGCGCCCTGCCCACGCCCAGCGAGGCCGACCTGGCACGTGCGGAGTACACCGCGCCACGTACCTCCACCCAGCGCGTGCTGTGCCGCATCGTGGAAGAGGTCCTCGGGGTGACCCGGGTCGGCCTGAGCGACAGTTTCTTCGACCTCGGCGGCCACTCCCTGCTCGCCACCCGGCTCTCGCTGCGCGTGAAGAAGGAACTGAACGCGGACCTGCCGCTCCAGGCCATCTTCACGGCGCCCGGTCTGGCCGAGCTCGCCGCAGCGGTGGACGACCTGGCCACCGCCCAGGAGAGCCCGACCCAGCCCGCGGATCCGGCCGCCGCGTCCGACGGCGAGGAGGCACCGCTCTCCCTCCAGCAGCGTGACCTGTGGTTCCTCGACCGCCCCGAACACCTGGCCGTCACACACGACAACGTCCAGCTCGCCTTCCTGCTCGACGGGCCGCTCGACATCGACGCCTTCGCCCGTGGCCTGCGCACCCTGGTGGAGCGTCATCCCATCGTCCGCACCAGCTACCACCGCAGCCCCGGCGGCACCGTCACCCAACGTGTGAACGACAGCGCCGGCTTCACGGTGACCCTCGCACCGGCCCCGCAGGACGACACGGGTCTCGCCGCGTGGCTGCGTGCCGAACGGCTGCGCCCCTTCGCCCCCGAGGACCACTGCGCTCTGCGCGCCCACCTGCTCAACCAGGCCGACGGCCGGAACATCTTTGTCCTTACCCGTCCGTGGGGTGTCTTCGACGGCTGGTCGGTGAACATCGTCCTGTCCGAACAGATGGCCCTGTACCGGGCGTTCGCCACGGGCGGCGAACCGGAACTGACGCCGCCGCCGATGAGCTACGCCGACTTCGCCCGCTGGCAGCGCACAGCCGTCCCGCCGGCCGAAATCGACCGCCAGCGCGGCTACTGGGAACGACAGCTCGGTGGACTGCCGGCCTGTCTGCCACTGCGCACCGACTACGAACGGTGCCCGGTGAAGACCTATCAGGGCTCCTCGGTGGAGATCAGCGTCTCTGCCGACGTGGCCACCGCACTCCAGCGGCTCGGTCAGGACCGCCGGGCCACCTCCTACATGGTTCTGCTGTCCGCCTTCGCCGTGCTGCTCGGCGCACACACCGACACTCACGACCTGGTCATCGGCACCCCGATCGCCAACCGTCCCCGCACCGAACTCGAGGACGTCGTCGGCTACTTCGTGAACACGCTGCCGATACGCCTCGATGCGGCCCCGCAGCGGACCTTCGCCGAACTGCTGGCGCAGGCCAAGGATGTCACCAGCGAGGCCCACGCCCACAAGGACGTGCCCCTGCTGGACCTCGTACGGACTCTGACGCCCCGGCCCGACCCGGCTCACTCCCCGCTGTTCCAGACGACGTTCAACCTGCTCCCCGTCCGGGAGACGGCGCCCGGCGACGGTCCGGACGAGCTTGCGGTGAGCCAGTTGCCGAACGGCGCGGGCACGGCTCGCTTCGACCTGAGCCTGGTGGTCCGGGAGACCGACGACGGCATCGTCGGCTACCTGGAGTACAGCACCGACCTGTTCACCCTGGCCACTGCCGAGCGCATGGCCCGCGACTACGAACGCCTCCTCGCGAGGATCGTGCGGCATCCCGACGCCACCCTCGCCGAGCTGCGCGAACCCGGCGAGACGGCGGGCGACTCCGGGGAGACGGCTGGAGACTCCGGGGAGGGTGCACGGTGAACACGCCCAGAACCGTCTTCATGTTCTCCGGTCAGGGCTCCCAGTACCACCAGATGGGCCGCGAACTCTACGATTCCGAACCGGTGTTCCGGGAAACGCTGCACCGGCTGGACGCCCTCGTGGAGCCGGAGACCGGCGACTCCGTCATCGCCCGCATGTACGATCCCGGGCGACCTGTCTCACAGCCGTTCACCGACACCCTCTTCACCAATCCGGCGATCGTGATGGTCGAGCTGGCGCTGGCCGAGACGCTGATCTCCCACGGCGTCACCCCCGATCTCCTGCTGGGCGTGAGCCTGGGCGAGTTCACGGCGTCGGTGCTGGCCGGCGTGGTGGACGAGGGTGACTGCCTGCGCCGCCTCGTCGGGATGGCACGATCGGTCGCCGAGCACGTCCCCGGAGGCATGCTCGCCGTACTCGCCCCTCCCGCCCTGTATCTCGGCGAACCGGCCCTGCACCGGGACCTGGACCTGGCGGCGCGCTACTACGACGACCACTTCGTGGTCGCGGGCCCGCTCGAAGCCCTGGCCCGCGCCGAGGCTCTCCTGTCCGGACGACAGGTGCCGTTCCAGCGGATCCCCGTCTCCCACGGCTTCCACTCCCGGCTGATGGACGCCTCCCGGCCGGCCTTCGAGGCACTGTGGAGCGACGTCGACCTGCGAGCGCCACAGATCCCGCTGGTCTCCAGCGTCACCGCCGGCCGGGTGGAACCGGTGACCGTGGAGCACCTGTGGCGGGTCGTGCGGCAGCCGATGGAGTTCGGCGCGACCGTCAGGGCGCTGGAGGCGGAGGGCCCCCACCTCTACCTCGACGCGGGGCCGTCCGGCACCCTGCACAGCTTCGCCCGCGCTCTCCTGACCACCGTGCCGGGCTCCCGTTCGCGGTCCATGCCGCTGCTCAACCAGTTCTCCCGGGACACCCGGCTGTTCACCCGGGTACGGGACCGCGCGGGCGCTGGCGGTCCACCCACCCCCTCCGACGCGGCGGCCGTCCGGGCCGACCCGCAGCTCCCGCCGACCGTCGCGAAAGGCGCCCGCATGAAGGTCTACGGTTTCCCCGGTCAGGGCTCCCAGGCCAAGGGCATGGGCGCGGATCTCTTCGACGATTTCCCCGAACAGGTGTCGCAGGCGGACGAGATCCTCGGGTACTCCATCCGTGACCTGTGCCTGAACAACCCCGAAGGGCGCCTGCGGCGCACCGAGTTCACCCAGCCCGCGCTGTACGTGGTCGAGGCCCTCACCTACCTGCGGCGCAACCGGCAGGATCCGCGGCCACCGGACTTCCTCGTCGGGCACAGCCTCGGCGAGTACACGGCGCTGTTCGCCGCGGGCGTCTTCGACTTCGACACCGGGCTCCGGCTGGTCCGGCGCCGGGGCGAGCTGATGGGACAGGCCTCCGGAGGGGGCATGGCCGCCGTGCTGGGCCTGGACCTGGACACGGTGGAGTCTGTGCTGTCACAGGCGCGGCTGGACGCGGTCGACGTCGCCAACCACAACACCCCGGAGCAGGTCGTACTGGCCGGTCCCACGGCGGACATCGACCGGGCGCGCGCGGTGTTCGAGGACCGGGGCGCACGGGTCGCGGTCCTCAACGTCAGCGCCCCCTTCCATTCCCGCTACATGCGGAACGCGGCCGAGGACTTCCGGCCACTGCTGGAAGCCACCGAGTTCCGGCCGCCGCTGATCCCGGTGATCGCGAACCTGGACGCACTCCCGTACCGGCCGGAACGCGTGCGGGAGACGTTGGCCGGTCAGATCGCCGGACCCGTGCGGTGGGTGGACATCGTCCGCTACCTCCTGACCCGGGGCGAAGTGGATTTCGAGGAACTGGGCCCCGGCCGGACTCTGACCAAGACGGTCGAGAAGATCCGTGAACTCACGGACTCGCGGCCCATGGCCGAGCCGGAGACGCAGCGCATACCGGAGTGGACATCAGCGCGGATACCGGCGCGGGAACAGGAGCCGGAGCCGGAAGGGGACATGCCGCGCTCGCCTGCGCCGACATTGATGGCACGTCAGGCACTGTCCCCCCGGGACCTGGGCGCTCCGGGCTTCCGCAGCCGCTACGGGCTGAGCCTCGCCTACCTGGCAGGCGGGATGTACGGCGGCATCTCCTCCGAGGCCCTGGTCATCGCGCTCGGCAAAGCCGGCGGGATGGGCATTCTCGGTGCCGGGGGCCTGTCGCTCACGGACGTTGAGACCAGGGTGCGGGCCATCCAGAACGTGCTCGGCGCCAGCGGGCCGTTCGGGGTGAACCTGTTGCACAGGCACGCGCACCCGGAGGCGGAACGAGCACTGGTCGACCTGTTGTTGAGCCTGGGCGTGCATACCGTGGAGGCCTCGGGCTTCCTGCGGATCACACCGGCTCTGGTGAAGTACCGCCTCAAAGGCGGGCGCGTCATCGCCAAGGTGTCCCGTACGGACGCGGCCGAGATGTTCCTGCGTCCCGCCCCGGACGACATGGTGCGCGCCCTCCTTGAAAACGGTGAGCTGACGCCGCACGAGGCCGCGCGCGCCGCCGACCTGTCGATGGCGGACGACCTGTGCGTCGAGGCCGGCGGTGGCTGGCACACGGACACTGCGGATCTGGCGATGCTGCTGCCCGCCGTGCTGCGCCTACGGGACGCCCTCGCCGGACCCTGGCCGCGGGTTCACGTGGGCGCCGCAGGTGGTATGGGGACGCCCGAGGCGGCGGTGGCAGCCCTTGTACTCGGCGCGGAGTTCCTGGTCACCGGGTCGGTGAACCAGTGCACCGTGGAGGCGGCGACCAGCGCAGATGCCAAGGACATGCTGCAGCGGCTCGACATTCACGACACCGAGCCGGCGCCGTGGGAGGAGCGGTTCGAACTCGGAGTCCGCGCCAGGGTGGTCCGGCGCGGCGTCTTCTTCCCGGCCCGCGCCGACCGGCTCTACCAGCTGTGGCGGATGTACGACACGTTCGACGACATCGACGCGGCGACGCGGAGTCAGATCGAGAACACTTTCATGCGACGCTCCTTCGAAGAGGCATGGCGTGATACCGCGGCCAGGACGGGGGAGGGAGAGCGGGAGGCGCCTACCAAGGACAGGCTCGCCCTCGCCTTCCGGTCCTACCTCAACCAGGGATTCGAACTGGCCCGCACCGGCGTCTCCGACCGGAAGGTGGACTACCTGGTGTACTGCGGACCGGCGATGGGAGCCTTCAACCAGTGGGTCAAGGGCACCAGCCTCGAACCCTGGCAGGCCCGCACCGTCGACGCGGTGGCCGACCGTCTGCTGTCGGAGACCGCCCGGCTGCTGGAGGACCGGTGCTCAGCACTTGTGCGGGGCGTGGCAAGTGCACTCGTCTATTGATCATCTATTCGTCATCGCATGCATTCGGGTTCCTGACCGCTGGGGTCCTCTACTGCCCCCACCGCAGCAGGCTCGCGCCGGCCGGGCCGTCCTGAATCGGACACCCCCTCGCAGGTGCCTGGTGTGGATGAGGTCGCTGGTCGTGGCGCCCAGCCGGCTACCGGTGATCAGGGGGGGGAGTTGATCAAGCCGTGCGTGCCGACGACGTGCCCGTTCCCGCCCGGGTGGCGTCCGCGCCCCAGCTGGCCAGCAGTCGCAGAGCCTCCGCCGACGGGGAGTTCGGTTCGGCGTGGTAGGTCACCAGCATCTGTTCGTGGGCGTCGGCCTGGTGGAACGACTCGAGGCGGAGGTCGAGTTCGCCGACGAGCGGGTGGTGCAGGCGCTGGATGCCGTGGCACCTCTCCTTGACGTCGTGGGTGGCCCACAGCCGCCTGAACTCCTCGCTCTTCACGGAGAGTTCGCCCACCAGCGCGGACAGCAGGGGGTCGTCCGGATGGGAGCCGGCGTCCATGCGCAGCTGAGAGACGACGTCGCTCGCTTTGCGCTCCCAGTCCACGAACAGGTCGCGGTAATCGGGCCGCAGGAACACCAGCCGTGCCCAGTTCTGCTCCCTCGCCGGCAGCTCGGCCCAGTCGCCGAAGACCGCCGCGGCCATCCGGTTCCAGACGAGGATGTCCGAGCGCCGCCCCACGAGGATCGCCGGGACGCCGTCCATGGTGTCCAGCAGCGTCCGCAGGGGGCCCCGCACCTGCTGGGCGCGGCCGGCCGGCTTCTTCTTCTGCTGCTTCGGCTTCGCCAGGTGCGTGAGGTGGGCGTGCTCGGCGTCGCTCAGCCTGAGCGCGCGGGCGATGGCGTCGAGGACCTCCGCCGACACGGTCCGTCCGTTGCCCTGTTCCAGCCGTGTGTAGTAGGCCACCGACACCCCGGCCAGCTGCGCCAGCTCCTCGCGGCGCAGCCCCGGCACCCGCCGGTACCGCCCGTAGTCCGGCAGTCCCACGTCTTCCGGCTTCAGCCGGGCGCGTCGGGTGCGCAGGAACTCACTGAGCTCGGCACGCGGGTCCAGAGCGCCGGCGGCCAGCTCGTGCACCGGTTCGGGGTATTCGTCCATGTCTCGAGTATCCACGGTCGCACGCACACCTTCCTGACCCAACCAGTGGTAGGCATCGCGCGCGTACGCAAAGCCGTGACCTGGGTGGATGCCGGATCGTCCAGCACGCTGGCCACTGTGCCCGACCGGAAGACGGCCGGGGCGTGGCCTGGATCAGGAACGGAGTACATCCCATGAGCGCGACACAGGGGATCGAGTCGAGGACGCACCGGAGTGAGACGGCTGCGGAGGTGGTGGGCCGCCTTCGTGCGACGTTCAACACCGGTGTCACCCGCCCATTGGACTGGCGAGTCGACCAGTTGCAGCGGCTGCGGGCGCTGCTGGTGGAGAACGAGCAGGAGCTGCTCGATGCGCTCTGGGCGGACCTGAGGAAGAACGCCGCCGAGGCGAAAACGCAGGAGATCGACTTCACCGTCGCCGACATCGACGAGGCACTGGCGAACCTCGAGAACTGGCTTCAGCCTCGCCCGGTGCAGGTTCCTGCCCACTTCGGTCCCACGACCACGGCCTACACCACGTACGACCCGCTCGGCGTCGTCCTGGTGATCGCCCCGTGGAATTTCCCGCTGCACCTTCTCATCGACCCCATCATCGGCGCGCTGGCCGCCGGGAACACCGTGGTGGCCAAGCCGAGCGAGATGTCGGTGCACACCTCGGCCCTCGCTTCACGCCTGCTGCGTAAGTACTTCGACGCCGATGTGCTCACCGTGGTCGAGGGAGGCGCCGAGGAGACCACGGCCCTGCTGGCGCAGCGTTTCGACCAGATCTTCTACACGGGCAATGGCACGGTCGGCCGGATCGTCATGGCCGCGGCAGCCAAGAACCTCACCCCGGTCACGCTAGAGCTCGGGGGCAAGTCGCCGGTCTTCGTGGCGCCCGACGCCGACGTGGACGAGACCGCGAAGCGGCTGGTCGGCGCCAAGTTCGGCAACGCGGGGCAGCAGTGCATAGCCCCCGACTACGTTCTGGCCGATCCGGCCACCGCCGCCGCACTGGTCCCCGCCCTCCGTGCGGCGGTAGACGCCCAGTTCGGCTCCACCCCGCAGACCGCGGCCGGCTTCGGCCGGATCATCAATGAGCGGCACTTCGACCGGCTCACCCGCCTGCTGGATTCCGGCCGGGCGGCGGTGGGAGGCCGGCACGACCGCGACGACCTGTACATCGCCCCGACGGTGCTCACCGACGTCGACCCCGCATCACCGGTCATGCAGGAGGAGATCTTCGGTCCGATCCTCCCCGTCGTCGAAGTCGAAGACCTCGATGCCGCCATCGCCTTCATCAACGAACGCGACAAGCCCCTCGCCCTCTACGCCTTCACCACCTCCGAGGCCACCAAGTCGCGCCTCGTGAAGGAGACGTCCTCCGGCGGCGTCGCCTGGGGCCAGCCGGTGATGCAACTGCTCATGCCCGGCCTGCCCTTCGGCGGCGTCGGCGAAAGCGGCTTGGGCCGCTACCACGGCCGGTACTCCCTGGAGACGTTCAGCCACCTCAAGGCCGTCGCCGACGTCCCGCTCAGCTAGCCTCGCGCTCTCCCGAGCAGGCTGCCCGATGGGCGATCGTCCGGCGGAAGTGCATCAGGCCGGTGAGATTGAGGAGCGCTGAGATCGCTGTTCCCGCCACCGCCCCAAGCGCGTTCCCGGTGAAGTCGAGTATCGGTCCTCGTCGCGGGGGTGCGACGAGGGAGCCGGTCGCGGCACGGCCTGCAGACACCGACCCGTACCGACTCCGGCACCCGTGACTCCGTCACCTGGCTGACTGCCGATCGTGCGCAAGCAGCGAACGCCCCCACTCCGGCGGGCAGTTGCGCTTGACCGGCGCCGGCGGTAGGCGGCTCTCACAGCGTTCGCCGTCCACACCCCGGTCGCGGTCATGCAAACGCGTCACCGTCAGGGGGCCCGCGCCTGCCCGAGGACCGCAACCGCGCCTGCGCCGGGACAGCGTGGCCCCCCTGCGCCGCAGGCCTTCATCCCGTTCCCCTCCGTATCGCAGAAAGAAACCCATGACCGTCAACACCTCAGCAGCTTCGCCCGTCCAGTCGCTTTTCTCCCCCGTCTCCCTCGGGAAGATCGAGCTCGCCAACCGCATCGTCATGGCACCGATAACCCGGGTCCGGGCCGGCTCCTCCGGCATCCCCGGGGACCTGATGGTCGAGTACTACCGGCAGCGGGCGAGCACCGGAATGATCATCACCGAGGGCACCTACCCCGACCACGCGTCGCAGGGGTACGTCGGCGAGCCGGGCATCGCCACCGACGAGCAGGCAGCCGGCTGGCAGCGGGTGTTCGAGGCGGTGCACGCCGAGGGCGGCCGCATCGTCCTGCAGATCATGCACGCCGGCCGTGGCACCCACCCCGACATCAACGGCGGTCGCCGCATCCTCGCCCCCAGCGCGATCGCCATCGACAACAAGACGTTCACCGAGAAGGGCGAGCAGCCCTACCCCGTACCGGAAGCGATGACCACCGCGGAGATCCGGGCAGCCCTGGAGAACTTCGTCGCCGCGGCCCGCCGGGCCATCCAGGCGGGAGCGGACGGCGTGGAGATCCACGGCGCCAACGGCTACCTGCTCCAGGAGTTCCTCTCCCCGGCAGCCAACCAGCGCACCGACGAGTACGGCGGCTCGCCGCACAACCGCGCCCGCTTCGTCGTCGAGGTCGTCACGGCGGTCGCCCAGGCCGTCGGCGCCGAGCGGGTCGGGCTGCGGATCTCGCCGGAGGTCGACCTCGGGGACGTCTTCGAGACCGACCGGGACGACGTCCTGGCCACCTACGGCACCCTGATGGACAGACTGCGCCCGCTGGGCCTGGCCTACCTCTCCGTACTGCACGCCGAGCCGGGCGGCGACCTTGTACAGGAGCTGCGGCGGCGCTTCGACGGCAAGCTGATCGTCAACAGCGGCCCCTTCGGGGGCCAGACCACCCGCGAGCAGGCGCTCCAGCACATCGAGGCCGACCACGCCGATGCCGTGGTCGTGGGCCGGGCCCTCATCGCCAACCCCGACCTGGTCGCGCGCTGGCAGGGCGGCCACCCGGAGAACGAGCCGCGGCCGGAACTGTTCTACGGGCCGGGGGCCGAGGGCTACACCGACTACCCCTTCCTCGAAGCGGCTTGAGGCCCACGGTCACGCCTGTCCATGCGGCAGTCCCACTCACCCATGGACAGGCGCCCGACCGGCGACACAGCGCCCGCCCCTTTGAGCCCTCGGCCACAGCGGCGATCACCGGCTCGAGGACCGTCGGGTCCGCCAGGGCGCTGACGGTCCGCAAGTGCCTGGTCAGCAGCCTGCGTCCGGTGACCTCGGCGAGCACATCGCTCTCGTGCGTGGCCACCGCGGCGGCCTTCGGCCAGAGCTGACGCCTACGACTGTTCTCCAGCGGCGGCACCCCTGGCCTTGCCGATCACAAGTCCCCGGCAGCCCGCAGGACCGTGCTGCCGCTTGCCTCTTCCCCCCGACCCACTCTCGCTTTCGCCCCCCGGCCAGTCGCACGCTATCTGTACGCAACCAGGGGGGAGTTGGGAGCGTGAGGCGATACGCCGGGCAGGTGGGGGAGTGGTGTCATGGGTTCGGACGAGATCAGGTCCCAGGGCTTCAGCCTGAAGGGAACTGTTCCGTGATGTGGCCTATGAGATCGACTACTACCAGCGCGAGTACACCTGGGGCGAGGACGAAGTCCGCATGCTGCTGCTGGATCTGTGCGGATCGTTTCGGACTTGGTCGACCGCCTGTACCAACGAGCTCCGTTGCCCTGCTCTGCGTCGAGAAACCTTCAAATCGCTTGTGTGACCTGCGAAAACGCAAACCATCCGGCCTTGGGACAAGGCCCCTTTGGCGCAGCCTCACCGAAGGCGAAGACCCGGTTCACGGCCGGGCGTGCCCCAAGGCCGCAATCACCTGCTTGAACAAATCTTGCGTGCCGGGAGGGCCTCCATAACAGGCGATGACCATGACTGTGCGGGTCTTTCGATCGACATAGACATGCTGACCGCCGAATCCGTTCGCGGCAAAACCATCGATGCCGGGCAAGCCCCACCAGAAATAGAAGTAGGTCTTGTCCGGCAACGGCGTGGTGGTCGATTCCTCCACCCATGCCCGCGGCACCACCTGGCGACCGCGCACCGACCCGCCGTCCAGCATCAACTGGCCCAGACGTCCGAAATCGCGCATCGTCGCGGCATACCCCGCGCCGTACCATTCGTGCTGGCGGCCGTGCGGGCCCTGCATGACCCAATACCCGGGGGATTCCATGCCCGCCGGCTGCCAGATTAGCTCGGTCATCAGCTCCGCGATCGACTTGCCGGTGACCCGCGCCAGTATCTTGCCGACCAGTTCAGTGTCCAGGGTCGAATAGTTGAACTTCGTACCGGGCGGCGCGACCGCCTTCAACTCCTTGGCGTAGTCCTCGTAGAACATCGTTTCGGCATTGGTGGATCCGTCGCGGACCGCGTCGAGGGCGCTGCCCGGGGCGTAGTCCTCGATCCACGAGGTGCCGGCACGCATGGTCAGCAGGTTCTTGAGCGTCACGTTGTCATATGCGGTGCCGCGCAGTTCGGGCAGGTAGTGGACGACTGGCGTATCGCTGCTGCCGATGTGGCCCTGGCTCTGGATGATGCCGAACAGGATGGAGATCCACGACTTTGACATCGAGAAGCCGATGTAGCGTGTCTGCTCGCTGCCGCCGTTGCGGTGGATCTCGCTGACCAGCTTGCCGTCGCGCATGACCAGCATCGCATTGACGCGCAGATCTTCCAGCGTGTCTTCCAGGCCTGCGGTCCGGTCGCCGATCCGCACCTGCAGGTCGGGGGGCAGGCGCAACGGGGAACGCTGCAGCGTATGGGTCCAGTGTCCTGTCTGCACCGGGGCAGTGGCAAAAAGTTCGTCCATGTGGCGATACGTCAGCAGGCTGAACGACGGATTGGACTTCTGCCGCCGGGCCTCCAGCAGCGCCGCCGGCACCGGTGAGGGGCTGTCGGCTGCCTGGAGCGGCGCCGCGGAGGCGGTGTCGGCCGCCCACAGCGGCCCCCCGACCGCCATGGCGCCGGCCATGCCCAGCGCTGCCCTTCGACTCACACGCGTCATTTGATTGGCTCCTCGGTCACATACTCGGATACTCGAAGTGGATGTCTGCGCCTGTCCCGGCTGGTGATGGCGGAGGAAAACGGCACCCGGTCGGTCGGCGTCGGGGTCACCCGAGGGCGGGGCGCCGTTCTCGTCCTCCGCCTGCGTGGGCGTCGGAGTGACGGTCAGACCCCGCTCGTCCAGGAGTGGAATCCTCGGCCCGTCTTCCGTCCCAGCTCGCCCGCCGCGACCTTGTCGCGCAGGAGCGAGGGCGGGGCGAAGCGGTCGCCGAGGGTGCGGTGCAGATGGTCCGCGATGGCCAGGCGTACGTCGAGGCCGACCAGGTCGGTGGAGCGCAGCGGGCCCATGGGGTGGCCGTAGCCGAGTTCCATCGCGGTGTCGATGGCGGTGGCGTCGGCGACGCCCTCCTGCAGCATGCGGATCGCCTCCAGGCCGAGGAGGACGCCGAGGCGGCTGGTGGCGAAGCCCGGGGAGTCGCGTACGACGATGTCTGTCTTGCCCAACGCCCTTACATAACCGAGGACTTGAGAGGTCACCGCGGTCGCGGGGCCGAGGACGACCTCTACCAGCCGAGAGCCCGGTACGGGGTTGAAGAAGTGCATCCCGAGAAAGCGTTCCGGGCGCTGGAGGGCTGCGGACAGCTCGGTGACGGAGAGGGAGCTGGTATTGCTGGCCAGCACGGTGTGTTCCGAGACGGCACGCTCGGCGGCGGTCAGTACGGACACCTTGAGTTCGGGGTTCTCGGGTACGGCCTCGATCACGAGGTCGGACTCCAGGGGCAGTTCGACGGCGTCGGTGACGAAGTGCAGTCTGCTGAGCACGTCGCTGGGCGGTACCGGCAGCTTGTCGCGTGCGGCGGCCCGGTCGAGGCTGTCCGCGATGCGTGAGCGGGCGGCGTCGGCCGCGGCGGCTGAACCTTCGACGACCACGACCTCGCTGCCGGCGGTGGCGAAGACCTGGGCGATGCCCGCCCCCATCCGGCCGCCGCCGATCACGCCCACAGTCCGGGGAACATGAGGAAGGGATGTCACCTGGTCCTCCCACCGCTCAGAAACCGGCTCATCCGGTCCGCTTTGTCGCTCGACTCGAACAGCACTGCCTGAGCGAGGTCGTCGATGCACGGGTGGCCGCCGGGCGCGTCGACGACGAGCTTGGTCAGCCGCAGCGCGGTGGGGGAGGAGCGGGTGATGCGCTCGACCAGTGCGTGCGCCCGCTCGCTCAGCTGATCCGCGGGCACCACGTCGCAGACCAGGCCGAGGGTGTAAGCCCGCCAGGCGTCCAGGTGTTTTCCGCCCAGCAGTACCTGCTTGGCCACGGACTTGCCCACCAGTTCGGCAAGGCGCCAGCAGCCCCCGGCCGCGGCGATGATGCCGAGGCCCGGTTCCGGGTTGCCGAACACGGCGCTCTCGGAGGCGATTCTCAGGTCGCAGGCGTATGCCAACTCCGCGCCGCCGCCCAGTGCGTAGCCGTCGACGGCGGCCACGGTGGGCAGCGGGAGGCGTGCGATGCGGTCGAACAGGCGGCTGTTGATGCCCAGGAGGGCCTCGTCGCGGCCGCGGTCGAGGAGTTCGGCGATGTCGGCGCCCCCCGCGAAGACTCCGCCGCTTCCGGTGAGCAGCAGTGGCTTCGGTGATGTCTCCAACTGCGCGCAGACGGCGTGCAGTTCGCCGACCATCTGAGCGTTGAGGGCGTTGCGTGCGTCGGGGCGATGGAGCGTGACGATCGTGGTGTCGTCCCGTTCCTCGACGATGATCGTGCTCATACGCCCTCGTCCTTCTTCTCTCCGAGGACCCGGGCGAACAGCGCGTACGTCTCCTCCCAGGAGCGGCGGGCGCCACGCTCGCTGTAACGGGGGCCGGGGAACATGTAGCCGTGCTCCGCGTCGGCGTGGACGTCGACGGTCGCTCGTACGCCGTGCTCCCGCAGGGTGTCGCGCAGCGGACGCATGGCCTCCAGCGGGGAGAGATGGTCGGCGTCGCCGAGGCCGACGTAGATGTCGCCGGTGATGCGTGCGGTGTCCTCGTACGCGAGGGGGTGGCCGTAGCGCTCGTCCATGAGACCGGACGGGTGAAGGGCGGAGCCGGCCGTGAGCGTCCGGGGCAGGGCAGCCATGGCGCGGAAGACGTGCCGTCCGCCCATGCAGAAGCCGACGCATCCCATGGCGCCGTCGGCGACGAGCGGTTCGGCGGCGAGGGCGGCCACCAGCGCGGTGGTGTCCTCGACGACGTGCGCGTCGGGCAGGCTGCGCGTGACGCGCTGGATCTCCTCTTTCGCGGCCGGGTCGTTCAGGAGTTGCTCGGTGGTCCAGTTCAGGCCGGTGCCCATGCGGTGGTAAAGGTCCGGGAGGACGGCGGTGTAACCACGGGCGGCGATCTGGCGTCCGATGTCGCGCAGGGCCTCGCGTACGCCGAGGGCGTCCATGTAGATGACGACGGCGGGGTGTCGGCCACCGGTGGCGGGGGCGGTGAGCAGGGTCGGCATCGAGCCGCCGGGCGTGACGACGTCGATGGTCCTGGTGATGAACTCGCACATGGTGTTCAGCTCTCTGCCACGTCCGGCCAGGACCAGACAGGGGCGCGCTTTTCGAGGACGGCCTTCGCCGCTTCGGCGGCGTCCGGGTGGGCACCCAGCCGCAGGGTGTACACCTGCTCGGCGGCGTAGCCGGGGCGGACGGGAAGGTCTTCGGCCTCGTTGAGGGCCTGCTTGGCCAGCCGCAGCCCCAGTGGGCTCTTGGCGGCGATCCGCGCGGCGAGCGCACGGGCTTCGCCGAGTACGGCCTCGGGCCCGAAGACCTTCTGGACGAGACCGATGCGATACGCCTCCTCGGCGTCGACCGGGTCGCCGGTGAAGTACATGAGCCGTACCTGGCCCTGCGGCAGCAGCCGCATGAGGTGGCTGCCGCCGCCGCAGCGTCCGGCGTTGATCTCGGGGAGTCCGATCCGGGCGTCGGTGGCGGCGTACCGGATGTCGCAGCAGGCGGCGAGTACCGCGCCGGCGCCGAGTGCGGCTCTGTTGACGACGGCGATCGTCGGCAGGGCGCAGTCCAGGATCGCCTCGTACGCGGTACGGGCCATGCGCTGGCGGCGTTCGGCCGCGCTCTCGGAGGCGCTGACCGCCTCGACCGGCTGCTTGATGTCGGCGCCCGCGCTGAACAGGCGTCCGTCGGAGCGGAGGATCACGGCGTGGACATCGGTACGTACCGACAGCTCTCGGAAGGCGGTGACAAGGGTTTCGTACATCTCGACGGTGACCGCGTTGACCGGCGGGCGGTCGAGGACAACCTCGGCCACTGCCTCGCGGATCTCCACGCGGACACCGTGTGCCGTCAGTAGAGGTGGGGTCATGTCAGTGGACTCTACACACAGAAGTCAAGCTCTCCAAGAGAATCTGTATCCAGGTTTGCTAAAAGGCCTGGAGTTTTCAGTAAATTCAGCGCATTACGTCGCCAACCTGGATACAGGAATGGTCGTCTCTATCCACCTGATGACTGCCAGATCGTGCCGCACACGGGCCAGCTCCCTCAGCTGGACCAGACCCGTCGGGCTGGTGACGTTGACCTCGCTCAGGCGCCCGCCGATGACGTCGATGCCGGTGAGGTAGAGCCCGTCGGTACGGAGGGCGGGTGCGATGCGCTCGACGATCCGCAGGTCGTACGCGTCCAGCTCGGCCGCTCTCGCCTCACCGCCGAGCGCGAGGTTCGCGCGGAAGTCGTTTGTGGGTGGCCGCCGCAGTACCGCGCCGAGCGGGTACCCGTCGAGCAGCAGGATTCGCTTGTCGCCCTCGGCGACCTCGGGCAGGAATTCCTGTGCCATGACGACGACACGGCCCCGCTCGGTCATGGTCTCCGCGATGGCGCGGGCGTTGCCGTCCCCGGGGTCGAGCCGGAGGACGCCCCGTCCGCCGTGCCCGAAGAGCGGCTTGAGTACCGCGCCGTGCCGCTGCTGCCCGGCGAAGGCGAGCAGCAGTGCCGGTTCGGCGGTCACCAGGGTCGCCGGCATCAGGTCCGGGAAGCGGCAGGCGTAGAGCTTCTCGTTGGCCTCGCGCAGACCGCGCGGGTCGTTGACCAGGAGGGTGTCGCCGCGCAGGTGCTCGAGCAGGAGCGTGGTCGCGAGGTACTCGGCGTCGAAAGGCGGATCCGTGCGGACCAGGACGGCGTCGGCCTCGTGCAGGCTGAGGCTTTCCGGTGCGCCGAGTGACAGCCCCGAGGTGAAATCCGCCGCCCGTGCGCGTGCCCGTACCCTGCCGTCGCGCAGGGACAGACCGGACGGCAGGCAGTGCCAGACCTGGTGGCCCCGCTGCCAGGCGGCGTTCATCAACGCGAGCGAGGTGTCGTGCTCCGGCGCGAGCGCCTCGACGGGATCCATGACGAAGACGAGCATGCGACGGCTCTCCTGTACCCGATCCAGCACCTGACCCTGTACCCGACGGTCCGTCCGGGATCGCCGGCCGCCGCAGTGGCTGCGGCGATCAACTCAACAACCGCTGCCCATTCTGTATCCAGAATTTGTTCATGGCTACAGATCGATCCGATCAGGGAGGAAGCCACTACTGTGGAGCCTGTGTCCACTACTCCGTCTTCGCCCGCCGCTCAGACCGATGCCATGGGACTCGCGTACGAGCATGTGCGCGACGCGATTCTGCAGGGCCGCCTCAAGCCGGGTGCCTGGGTCTCGCAGGTGCAGCTGGCAGCAGACCTGCAGGTCAGCCGTACACCGTTGCGTGAGGCGCTGCGACGGCTGCAGACCGAGGGACTGGTGCAGCTGGACTTCAACCGCCGGATCCGGGTCGCGCCGCTGTCGATCCCGGACCTGGAGACGCTTTACTCGATGCGGCTGGTCAGCGAGCCGCTCGCGGTGCTCCTGTCCGTACCTCAGCTGACGTCGGCTGAACTGGAGGATCTGGAGGCCGAGATGTCGGCCATGAACACGGCGGCCGAGACAGGGGACGAGGAGGGCGCGATCGCCCACCACCGCCGGTTCCACTTCTTGCTCCTGTCGCATACCGAAGACCGGCTGCGGACGCAGGTCGAGAGCATGTGGGACCACTCTGTGCGCTACCTGCGGCTTTACCACAACGCGCCCAGCTACCGCCTCGCCCTGATCACCATGGGCCGCACGGGACACGACGAGATCTACGCGGCGGCTCGTGAAGGGCGGGCTCGCGCGGCCTCGAACCTGGTGGCCGAGCATCTCGCTCGTACCGCCCTGACGGTGATCGCCTCGGTGGCCGGCGCGCACGACCCGAAGATGATCCGCGAATCGCTGCGATTCGTACTGGAAGGGGCCGAATAAGGCCCATCTGCCCGAGTGCTCGGCTCAGCCGTCGTACGGCTCGGTCGCCCGCGCCGACGGCCGGGCGCGGAAGGTCTCGTACCAGGTTGCGAGCCGGTCGCGGCCGGTGCGCCACCGGCGATCGGTGAAGTCGGCCGAGCGGTAGTCGAGGTAGCCCAGCGCGCAGCCGACGCCGATGTGCCCGATGTCGAAGGGCGCCTTCTCCAGGTCCTCGACCTGGCGTTCCAGCAGGTCCAGGGTCGCCTCGGCCTTGGTTTCGCAGGCGGAGAGCATCGCGGGGAGCCGGTAGCGCTCCTCGCGCAGCGCCTCGTTGCGCCACAGGATCTGGGTCTCCAGCAGTCCGCTGCCCAGCGCGTGGCGGCGCAGTGAAGCCCAGCGCTGCTGCGGTGCCCGGGGGAAGAACGGCCGGCCGTCGTGCAGCGAGTCGAGGTATTCGCAGATCAGGACCGATTCGGGCAGATACATCCCGTCGTCGGTGAGCAGGGTGGGGATCCGGCCGAGCGGGTTGTGCTCCCGCACATGCGGGAGGTTGGGCCTGGTGAGCGCCACCACCGTGCGTTCCAGTTCCAGCCGGTCGACGAGGCCCGTCTCGTGGGCGAAGACCATGACTTTGCGGACGAACGGGGACTTCGGGGACCAGTAGAGCTTCATGGGATGTCTCCGGAGAGTGTTGGTTCCACAGGCTCGCTGTAGTTAACTGAATCCAGGTTCTGGATACAAGAGGGCTCTAAAAGTATCTACTTCTGTCTTCAGATTGGGCTCCATGACCAACACACATTCCATCCCTCCGCCTTCTCCTCCTCCCTCCCGCTCCGGTCCGCTGTCCCACATACGGGTCCTGGACCTCAGCCGGGTGCTGGCCGGTCCCTGGGCCGGGCAACTCCTCGCCGACATGGGCGCCGACGTCGTCAAGGTCGAACGTCCCGGCAGCGGTGACGACACCCGCTCGTGGGGCCCGCCGTTCCTCACCGACACCAACGGCACTCCGACCCACGAGTCGGCGTACTACCTCGGCGCCAACCGCGCCAAGCGCTCCATTACCGTCGACCTGTCCAAGCCACGGGGGCAGGAGATCATCCGGGAGCTGGCGGCGCAGTCCGACATCCTGCTGGAGAACTTCAAGTACGGAACCCTCGCCCGGCTGGGCCTCGGCTACGAGGATTTGCGAGAGATCAACCCGGGCCTGATCTACTGCTCCATCACCGGCTTCGGCCAGACCGGACCCCGCCGCGCGCAGCCCGCGTACGACTTCGCGATCCAGGCCATGGGCGGCCTGATGAGCGTCACCGGCGAACGGGACGACCGGCCTGGCGGTGGTCCGCAGAAGGTCGGCATCCCCATCGTCGACCTGACCACCGGGACGTACGCCGCCGTCGCCGTGCTGGCCGCACTGGCCCACCGCGGCCGGACGGGCCTGGGCGACCACATCGACCTGGCCATGCTCGACGTCCAGGTCGCGACACTGGCCAACCAGGCCATGAACCATCTTGTCGACAACAGGATCCCGGCTCGTACCGGCAACTCGCACCCCAACATCCAGCCCCAGGACGTCTATGCCTGCGAGGACGGCGGCCTCGCGGTCGCCGTCGGCAACGACGGGCAGTTCGGCCGGTTCTGTGAGGCGCTCGGCCGCGACGACCTTGCCGAGGACGAACGGTTCGCCACCAACCGCGCCCGCGTCCGCAACGTTGCCGAGCTGCGCCCGCTGATCGCCGCGGTCCTGGCCGATGGGTCACGCCGTCACTGGATCGAGCGCCTGGACCGGGCCGGCGTACCCTGCGGCACCGTCAACACGGTCGACGAAGTCCTCGCGGACGAACAGGTCCGGCACCGCGGCATGGTCGTCGACGTCGCGCACCCCCTCGCCGGCAGCGTCCGGCTCGTGGCCAGCCCGTTGCGCTTCGCGAACAACCCCCTGAGTCACGAGCAGCCCCCACCGCTGCTGGGCCAGCACACCGACGAGGTGCTGCGCGACCTCGGCGTCGCGAAGGACGAGATCAGGGCCTTGCGTGAGGAGGGCGTCGTATGACCGCCGCGGACACCTGGCCGCCGCCCCGGATCCCGCTCCCGGCGGGCGACGAGCTCGACCCGGCCCAGCGTGCCGTCTTCGACACGATGATCAGCGGCCCGCGCGGCAGGGTGGTGGGCCCCATCAGGGCGGCGATCCACAACCCGGAACTCGCTGAACGCTGGCAGCACCTCGGGGCACTCCTCAGATACGGCACCTCGCTCTCCCCGCGCGTGAAGGAACTGGCGATCCTCGTCACCGCCCGCCACTGGGACAGTCGCCTGGAATGGATCCTGCACACGACGCACGCGGCGAACGCGGGCGTCCCGTCCGGGCTCGCCGAGGCGGTGCGTCAGAACCGGATACCGGACTTCGACGATCCGAGCGACCGCGCCGTGTACGAGTTCGTCGCGGGTCTGCTGCGGGCGCACGACGTCTCGGACGAGGTCTACGGCGGCGTACTCCGGTCTTTCGGGGTCCCGGGAGTGGTGGAGCTCACCGCCCTGGTCGGCTACTACTCCATGGTCGCCATGACCCTGAACGTCCACCGCATCCCGCTCCCGGACGGTGGAACCACAGAAGATCCCTTCCCTCCACCTCACACAAACCTGGATACAGAAATGTGAGTCGCCGGGTAGGCTCCTGCTGCCTGGAGGGTTTCTTCTGGGTGAATAGCCGCATAAGTGGGCGATACGCGATTGAATCTGTCTACAGAACCTCTCGACGTGTTCGTCAACTGTATGTAGCCTCGGCGCGGAGGCAACTCCCGCTCCCCGCCTCCGCGCCCCGCGCCCGCAGCGCCTTCCCCCCACCGCCGAGCGCCCAAGTGACTCACCCCGCTCAGGAGCACGCCCATGGCAACGACGCCTGAAACACCGCAGACCACCGAGCGCAACGCCAAACTCGCCGGCCAGGCCAGTTTCATCGGAAGCATGGTGGAGTACTACGACTTCTACCTCTACGGAAGCGCGGCGGCGCTGGTCTTCCCGAGGCTGTTCTTCCCGGCCTCGGACCCGGCCATGGCCACCCTGGCCTCACTCACGACCTTCGGTGCCGGCTACGTCGTGAGGCCCTTCGCGGCCGCGCTCTTCGGCCACTTCGGCGACCGGATCAGCCGCAAGTCAATGTTGGTGCTGACCCTGTTCCTCATGGGCGTGGCCAGCTTCGCGGTCGGCCTGCTGCCGACGTACGCCTCCATCGGCATCTGGGCCCCGATCGCCCTCACCGTGCTGCGACTGTTGCAGGGAGCCTCCGCGGCCGGCGAGACCGCCGGCGCCGTCTCGCTCAGTCTCGAGCATGCGCCGGAGGGCCGCCGGGCGTTCTTCGCCAGCTGGACGCCGAGCGGCATGCTGGCCGGGTCTGCTCTGGCCACCGTGGTCTTCCTCGTCTTCTCGATGCTCCCCGATGACCAGTTCATGTCCTGGGGATGGCGCATCCCGTTCATGCTCAGCGCGTGTCTGGTGATCACCGGACTCGTCCTGCGAGCGAGGCTCCCCGAGCCCCCCACCTTCGAATCCGCCAAGAGCGCCGTCGCCGAAAAGGACCAGAAGGCCCGGCTGCCGATCGTCACGGTGCTGACCCGCTACCCGCTGGCCATCCTGCGCGTCGTCGGCCTCCAGCTCTACTCGGTGCTTGCCACCATCGGCGGCGTCTTCGCCCTCTCCTACGGCACGCTCAACGCGGGCATATCCGCCAGCACCATGCTCAGTGTGAAGCTCGTGTCCACCACAGCGGCCGTGGGTGTCCAGATCGTGGGGGCCCGCTACGCCGACCGTTTCGGCCGCAAGCCGGTCTTCGTGACCGGTGCGCTGATCGACATGGTCGCGATCTTCCTGCTGTTCGGCGCGATCGGTGTGGAGTCGGTGCCGCTGGTCTTCCTCGGCCACTTCCTGGTGATCGCGGTCGGGTACGCACTGTCCAACTGCGTCGCGTACACGATGACGGCGGAGATGTTCGACATCAACGTCCGCTACACGGGCATCGCGGTCTCCACCCAGCTGGCGCAGGTCCTCACCGGCTTCGCCCCGGCCATCGCCGCCAGTCTGGTGGTGGCAGCCGACGGCGGATGGATCTGGGTCGCCACCGCCTGCGCGGGCGCGTGCCTGGTCTCCGCCCTGGTCGTACTGCTGGGCGTGCGCGAGACGCACCGGACGGCCTCCGACCAACTGGGCCGCAAGCCGGTCGACTCCGGTACGGAACCGACCACGCCCGCGCATGCCGCGGCCGAACTCACCTGATCAACCCTCGAAAGGCCGTCGAGCCAGAGCGCCCGGGGGCACCAGCAGCTGGTGCCCCCGGGCGCAGGACGGCCGTGCGTGAGGGTGCCCCGGGACCGCTCTACGACCGGGAAGTGCGGTGACGGCCTCGCCGCCGGCCACCGCAGATACGCACAAACCCGTGAGCGGCGTCCAGTCAGCCGTGATCGAACTCCCTGCAAGGCATCTCCGAAAGAGTGAGAAACGATGTCAGAAGCTGAATCCACGAACGGCACGTCCCGACGTGCCGTTCTCAAGCATGCGATGTTGGCGACCGCGGTCGCCGTGTCGGCCGGAGAAGTGGCTCTGGGGGCGACGCCGGCCGCCGCTGCGACAGGCGGTTCCGGTGATCCGCTTTCCGCGCCCCTCCCGAAGCAGCGACCGGTGACCGAGGGTTTTGTCGAGGTACCCGGTGGAGTCCTGTGGTACTGGGACACCGGCGGTAGGGGTACGGCGGTCATCCTCGACCACGCGGGCAGCGGCAGCGCACTGGCATGGCAGTACCAGCAGCCCGCACTTGCCGGGGCCGGTTACCGGGTGATCGCCTACTCCCGCCGCGGGTACTACCAGTCCTCGGCCGCGACCCCCGAGGACCCGCCGTCGGCAGAGGATCTGCGGATGCTGGCGGACCACCTCGGGCTGGACAGGTTCCACCTGGTCGGTACGGCGTTCGGAGGCTTCGTCGCCACGGACTTCGCACTCTCCTACCCTGAGCGACTGCTCAGCCTTGTCGCCGCCAACAGTCAGATGGGCATTCAGGAACCCGCATTTATCGACACCCTCAACCGGATACACCCGGACCCGTTCAACCAGCTTCCGGATTCCTTCAAGGAACTCGGCGTGAGCTACCGCGCGGCCAACCCGCAAGGCGTCCGTGACTGGGAGGAGATCCTCAAACGGTCGCATCCCGGCACTGGGTCCCCGGCGCCGAAGCTGGCGCACAGGATCACCTGGGACATGGTGGAGACCATCCGGGTCAGGACCCTGCTCACGGCGGGCGGCGCGGATCAGTACATGCCTCCGCCGCTGACCAGGCAGGTGCTGAAGCACCTGCCCAACGCCTGCTTGCTCACGTTCTCCGAAGCCGGGCATTCCCCGCACTGGGAGCAGCCCGACGTCTACAACCGGAAGCTGCTGCAGTTCCTGGCAGGCGCGCGGTTCCCCGAGGGCGCCCGCTGCTGACCGGACAGGCTTTCCCACCCAGAGCCGGGAGGATCCTGCCTCCCGGCTCTCACGGGTTCGGGCGTGAGTCCCTCTCACGCCCGACGCGTCACTTTGGGCAAGGACAGTCCGCAGCTGGGCCCTGGGCAGCGCGCGGGGCCGCCCTCTGAAACGTCGATGGTCCGCCTGTCTCTGGACAGGCGGACCATCGACGTTTCAGAGGGCGGGCTCTACACCTGACCGGCCCGCATCTCCTCCGTCAGCCGGCAGCAGCACTTGCCGTCCTGCAGGCAGGAATGCCCACGCTCGTTCCCCGATGCTTTCGCCGCCGCCGCGGCGGCTGTGGCCGTGGCGCTCGCCGTACGCTCGTAGACCACACGACCACCGACGATCGTCGTGGTGATCGGAAGGTCGATCAGCTCATGAGGGTCGACGCCCAGTACGTCGCCACCCACCACGCAGACGTCCGCGGCCATGCCCTCGGCCAGCGTGCCCTTCCAACTGTTCGCCTTGTCCTGCCATGCGGGCGTACGGGTGTAGGTGGCCAGTGCCTCGGGCACGGTGATGCGTTCCGCCTCGCCCGCGATGCCACCGAACATGCCCTCACGCAGCACGGCGGCCATCACGCCCTGGAGCCAGTTCGGGTACGTCACCGGCGCGTCGGACGAGCTGGACACCCGCACCCCCATGTCCAGAGCGCTGCGGTACGGGAACTCGTAGTCCGTACGAGCAGGGCCGATCACGGGATCCAGTGTGCGGCCGAGCAGGTACTTGATGGTCGCGTTCATGTTCGCGCCGATGTCGTGGCGCGCCATCGTCCGCAGCGTCGCCCGGGGTGTGAAGTCGCCGTGGATGACGTAGTGGCGCAGGTCGATGCGGCGCCAGTTGGTCCCCATCGCCTTCAGGTAGCCGTCGACGACCGCGTCGGACGTCGCGTCGCCGGTCGCGTGTGTGCCGACCTGGAACCCGGCGCGGACGACCATCCTGATCATCTCGTGCAGGTTCGCGAGCTGTTCGGCGTGTGTCGCGCCTTCGATGACCAGGCCACCGTTGGTTCCGTCGAGGTACGGCTCATGCATCCACGCGGTCCTCGCCGCGGTCGGGATGCCATCGGCGAATATTTTGACGCCCGCGACCCGCAGCGTCCGCGCGTCGACCCCCTTCAGCGGGCGGTACGCGCCCAGGATGTCGCGAACCTGCTGTGGCGCGGTGCCGCCCGACAACAGCGTGTTGAGTCGGACGTCGAGCGAGCCGGCCCGTGCCTTCTCCGCGTAGATCGCCAGCGTGGCCAGGTCGATGCCCGGGTCGGTGAGGCTGGTGATCCCCTGGGCGTGCAGCAGCCCGATGCCGGAGTCGATGGCACGCGAGACCTCGTCCCGGGTGAACGCGGGCACCACCGCGCGCACCAGGGCCTGCGCGGTCTCGCGCAGCACACCGGTGGGCTCACCGTCGGCGTCCCTCTCGATGACGCCGCCGGTCGGCGCCACCGTGTCGCGAGTGATGCCGGCCAGCCGCAGGGCGGCCGAGTTGACGGCCATCGCGTGGAAGGAGAAGTCCGTGAGGACGACCGGGTGGTCGCCCGAGACCGCGTCGAGATCGGTTCGCCGCGGTGCGCGGGGCAGGCGGTTGTCGTTCCACCCCCTGCCGCGGATCCATGTGCCGGGCGCCGGCGCCGCCTGGGTGGCCGTACGCACCACGGTCACCAGGTCCTCGATCGTCGCTGTGTCCACGTCGTACGTGAACGGCGGCATGGCCAGGGCGAACGAGTTGAGGTGCAGGTGTGAATCGTTGATCCCGGGCAGCACCGTCCCGCCGGCGGCGTCGAGCACCTGCGTCCGACGGCCGACCAGACGCCGTACGTCGCGGGCCCGGCCGACCGCCACCACCCGCCCACCACGCACCGCCAGCGCCTCCGCCACGCGGTTCTTGCCGTCCATGACCAGGACGCGTCCGTTGTGGATGACAAGGTCGGCGCTTGTCCCTGCCGTCCCTGCCGCCTGGGCGACCCCTGCCGGCAGCACTCCGGCCGCCGCCACTCCCGTGGCCGCCGCCACTGCTCCGCGCAACGCCTGACGGCGGTTCACTTCGTGCCTCATGTCGGTCTCCTAGCCCGTCTCGGTGCCCGTGTTTCGGACACAGGTGCTCGGGTCGGTATTCGTGACTGCGAATATTGTTTGGACCCAAACTATATGTCAAGTGGTAGGCACGGCTGCTGAGTTCGGTCCGTCCCGCATCCGACCGCTGTCCGGTCGACTGCTGACAGGACCGCGCGGCGTGGACGTGCTGTTGACTTTGATCGAGAGCTGGCGGGGCATGCACGCCATGCACTCCCGGCAGAGTGGCCGAGGCTCTCGCGGATGCCGGGGTCCCCAAGCTGCTTGGGTCCCCGGCATGCGTCACTCGCGCCGAATACGGCAGTCCGGTCGTCCTCGACGTGGGACTTGGTGGCCGTACTCGAACCGTGCGGCCACCATGGTGGCACGACCTGTGGCCACGGTCGGCCCGCTCTGCCTGCTACTGCCGTAAGTACCAACAGCGTTGGTGCGTAACCGAGTCGTCCTAAAACTGTCCGCTCGTTGTCCGGCGCCGAGTGCCGCACAGTGGATGCCAAGCCGCACCGATGATCCGGTAGAGCGACGGTCAAGGGGACACCAGGTTCCGCGGGTGACCTGCCCCGGCCGGCCGAACCGCTGGTCACCACGATCAGCAACTGGGCCGCGTACCCGCAGATGAACCCCGGTGGGGACCTGCGAGGCAACGGCACCGGACCGGTGGCGTCCTGAGGGACACCGACGTGCCGGCGCACGCCGACATGTTCTCCGCCCGGGACGCGCTTGCCCGTTTCCGGGGCGGCAACCCCGGGGCCCGGGTCCTGCACGTACTCCGTGGCGCAACCACTCGCGGCACGACTTGCTACTTCCCCCCCGTCCATCGCGCGACCGAGAGAGTGGGCATGTCCATCGAACTCCCCGAGTCAACGATTGTTCCCCCCGAGGGATCCCCCGAGGCGTCTTCGGCGGCCCCCTCCCGACGCGCGTTCATCGCGACGACCACCGTCGTGGGCGGTGCGGTGGTCGCGGGCGGCCTGACAGCGGGACCGGCCGTGTTCGACGCCGAGCCCGCCGTCGCCGCCGCGGCGTCGCCCAGCAGCCGTGTCACCCTGACCGTCAACGGCCGGAGCCGCACTGTCACGGTCGACAACCGCACCTCTCTGCTGGACCTGCTGCGGGAACACCTCGACCTGACCGGTTCGAAGAAGGGCTGCAACGCCGGTGCCTGTGGCGCGTGCACGGTGCTCGTCGACGGCCGCCGGGTCAACTCCTGTCTGACCCTGGCGGTCCGGCTGGAAGGCGCCGAGGTCACCACCATCGAGGGCCTGGCCGAGGGCGACCGACTGCACCCGTTGCAGCAGGCGTTCATCGACCACGACGCCTTCCAGTGCGGCTACTGCACCTCCGGCCAGATCATGTCCGGCGTCGGCTGCATCGACGAGGGCCACGCCGGCTCACCGGAGGAGATCCGGGAGTTCATGAGCGGCAACATCTGCCGCTGTGGCGCCTACGTGAAGATCGTGCAGGCGGTCGAGCAAGCCGCCGGCCGGAAGTGAGGACCGATGTATCCCTTTTCCTACACGAAGGCCGCGACCACGCGTGAGGCTCTTGCCGCGGGCGGTGACGGCGGGCGTTACATCGCCGGTGGCACCACGCTGGTCGACCTGATGCGTGAGACCGTCGAACGCCCCGAGGTACTGATCGACATCAGTGGCCTGCCGCTGAGGGAGATCACGGCCACCCGGCGGGGCGGTCTGCGCATCGGTGCGCTGGTACGGATGTCCGAGGCCGCCGCCCACCGCAGTGTGCGCGTCCTGTACCCCGTCGTCTCGGAGGCGCTGGAACTGAGCGCGTCGGCGCAGTTGCGCAACATGGCGACCATCGGTGGCAACATCATGCAGCGCACCCGGTGCACCTACTTCCGTGATGTGACCGCCGCCTGCAACAAGCGTGAGCCGGGCTCGGGTTGCGCGGCTCTGCACGGTGTGAACCGTGCCCACGCGATCCTCGGCACCTCCGACACATGTGTGGCCACCCACCCCTCCGACGTCGCCGTGGCCTTCATGGCGCTGGAGGCGACCGTGCACCTGCTGGGGCCGGGCGGCGAGCGCATCGTGCCCTTCGCCGACTTCCTGCTCAAGCCGGGCAGCACACCGAACCGCGAACAGGCCCTGCGCCGGGGCGAGTTGATCACAGCGGTGGAGATACCTCCCCTTCCGCGCCCGCTGAGGTCGGGATATCTGAAGGTGCGCGACCGGCAGTCCTACGAGTTCGCGCTCACCTCGGCGGCCGTCGCCCTGCACGTCAGCGGCGGGGTGATCCGCGAGGCGAAGGTGGCGGCAGGAGGTGTGGGCACCGTGCCGTGGAAGCTGCACGCCGTGGAGCGGCAGCTCATCGGGAAGCGGCCGTCCGAGGCGCTGTGGACCAAGGCCGCCGAGCAGGCGGCGGAGGGGGCACGCCCTCTCCAACACAACGGTTTCAAGGTCGAGTTGCTGAAACGGACCGTCGAGCGCCAGCTGCGCGTCGTAGGAGGTGGCAAATGAGCCCGCAACCACAGGCAGCCGTCGGAGCGCCGCTGTCCCGGGTGGACGGACGGCTGAAGGTCACCGGCCAGGCCAAGTACACCGCCGACCACGACATCGAGGGCGTCGTGCACGCCGTCATCGTCGACAGCAGCATCGCGCGCGGCCGTATCACCGGCATCGACACGCGCGCCGCCGTTGCCCACCCCGGGGTCCTGGGCGTCATCAGCCATCTCGACAAGCCCAGCCTGACCTACCGCCGGAACCCGATCGGCAACGCTTTCCCGGGGGAGCGGCTGCACGTTTTCCAGGACGACACCGTCCGGTTCTTCGGCCAGCCGGTCGCGGTCGTGGTGGCCACCACGCTGGAGGTCGCGCAGCACGCCGCGAGCCTGGTGAGGGTCTCCTACGACGCGGAGCGGCCGTCGACCGATCTGACCCGCAGTCCGGCCCAGGCCGGACCCGCTCCCTTCGCCCTGCCATACGCGCGGGGCGACGCCCAGGCGGCTTTGGGCGCCGCGGACGTCCGGTTGGAGATGACCTACCGGCTCGCGCGCAACCACCACAATCCGATGGAGACGCCCGCCACCATCGCCCGATGGGAGGGCGACAAACTGACCGCGTGGGACAAGACCCAGTATGTGATCGGCGCGCAGAACGAGCTCGCGGCGGTCTTCGGGATCCCGTTGGAGAATGTGCGTGTCCTGTCGCCGTTCGTCGGCGGCGCGTTCGGCAGCGGCCTGAAGACGTGGCCGCATGTCACCATCGCGGCGCTCGCCGCACGCGAGACCGGCCGCCCGGTGAAGCTCGCGCTGACCCGCCGGCAGATGTACTTCATGGTGGGTTACCGGCCCGCCTACGAGTACAAGCTGCGTGTCGGGAGCACCGGGCGGGGACGACTGACCGCGATGACCCACGACTTCAAGTACGAGACCTCCCGCTACGAGCAGTTCTGGGAGGCCAACCTGGCGCTCGGGCGGATGCTGTACGCCGTGCCCAACGTCAGCCAGAACCCCCAGATCGTGCCGCTCGATGTGAGTACCCCGTTGTGGATGCGTGGTCCTGGTTACAGCAGTTCCGCCTTCGTCATCGAGACCGCGGTGGACGAACTCGCTTACAAGCTGGGTGTCGACCCGATCGAGCTGCGGCTGCGCAACGAACCCGGTGAGGATCCCTCGACGCAGCAGCCCTTCTCGACACGGCGGTTGCGCGAGTGCTTCCGTGTCGGATCCCGTGCCTTTGGCTGGCAGCGGCGCAATCCCAGGCCGCGCTCGACCCGTGACGGGGACTGGCTGACCGGCACCGGGGTGGCCACCGGCTGCTACGACGTGTTCCGTGGACGGGCCCAGGCGCATGCCCGGCTGGATGCGGACGGCACGGTGGTCGTCCAGTCCGCGACCCATGACATCGGCACGGGCACGTACACGTCCATGACCCAGGTCGCCGCAGACGCCCTCGGCCTGGCGGTACGCGACATCACTTTCCAGCTGGGTGACTCCGCGATGCCGCCGGCCCCGGCTCAGGGCGCCTCGCAGACCATGCTCAGTGTGGGATCCGCCGTTCAGGACACCTGCGACAAGCTGCGTGAGCAGGCCGTCGCCCTCGCGGTGGCGGACGACGGCTCGCCGCTGCACGGAGTCGCGCCCGGTGACATCGTGGTCCGGGGCGGTCGGCTGCACGTCACGGGCGACCCCACGCGCGGGGAGACCTACCGGCAGCTTCTGGCCCGCAACAACCATGCCTACCTGGAGTCGCGCGGGTCGTACACGCCCGAGGAGGAGAGCCGGTTCTCGATGTACGGCTACGCCGCGATGTTCGCCGAGGTCGCTGTCGACGCCCGGCTCGGGCTGGTGCGGGTGCGGCGGATGCTCGGGGTGTACGACGCGGGCCGGATCATCAATCCGAAGCTCGCCGAGAGCCAGGCCGTCGGCGGCATGGTGGGCGGTATCGGTGCGGCCCTGCTGGAGCACACGGTGACCGACCATCGCGACGGGCGGATCGTCAACGCCAACCTCGCCGACTACCTCGTGCCCGTCAACGCCGACATCCCCGATCTCAAGGCCGTCTACCTCGACGGGGAGGACTACGACGCCGGCCCCATCGGTGTGAAGAGCCTCGGGGAACTCGTGCAGGTCGGCGTGGCACCTGCCATCGCCAACGCGGTCTTCCACGCCACCGGAAAGCGGGTCCGCGAACTGCCCATCACCGCCGAAGCCCTGTTCTGAACCCCGGGACAGAAAAGGAACCTCTCCGGTCCCCCGGCCGGGGAGCCCTGAGCACCGTCCCGTCGAACGGCCCGCCGCCGCGCCACCGGTCCCCCCTGTGCCGGCGCGGCGGCGGGCGCCTCACACCCCCAGGAGTGCCACTCATGCTGAACATCGCGGACACGCTGTACGGCTGGTGCCGCCAGGACCGCCCGTTCGCGCTGGCCACCATCATCCAGGTCAGCGGCAGCGCACCCCTGCCCCCCGGCACCGCCCTTGCCGTGGACACCGACGGCAACGCGGTCGGCAGCATCTCCGGAGGATGCGTCGAAGGCGCCGTCTACGAACTGTGCACGCAGGTCCTGGAATCCGGCGAACCCCCCGTCCGGGTCTCCTTCGGCTACTCCGACAGCGACGCCTTCGCCGTCGGGCTCACCTGCGGCGGCGAACTGGAGGTCCTGGTCCAGCGGATCGACCCCGCTGAGCATCCCCACCTCACCACCACCCTGGAACAGGTACTGACCGGCGTGCCCGTCGCCGTGGCTCAGGTGATCGACGGGCCACTGCGCCTCCTCGGCCGCACCCTGTCCGTCCTCGGGGGCGGCAGCGCGTACACGGGGACACTGGGCACCCGGCAGACGGACCAGACGGTGGTCGGCCAGGTCAGCGCGCTGCTGCGGGCAGGACGGACCGGCCGCGTCGAGGTCGGCGGGGACGCCGACACCTGCCCGGAGAAACTGACCCTTCTGGTCCACACCCATGCGGCCCCGCCCCGCATGCTGATCTTCGGCGCCGTCGACTTCACCGCGGCCCTCAGCCGGGTCGGCCACTTCCTGGGCTACCAGGTCACCGTCTGCGACGCCCGGCCCGTCTTCGCCACCCCGGAACGCTTTCCGTACGCGGACGAGGTCGTCGTCGACTGGCCGCACCGCTACCTGGGACGAACCGAGACCGACGCGCGCACCGTGATCTGCGTCCTCACCCACGACGCCAAGTTCGACATCCCCCTGCTCCGCGCGGCTCTCGACCTCCCGGTCGGCTACATCGGCGCGATGGGCTCCCGCCGCACCCACGAACACCGCCTGGAACGTCTGCGCGAGGCCGGCGTACCCGAGGAGCATCTCGCCCGTCTGCGTTCACCGATCGGCCTGGACCTCGGTGCCCACACCCCCGAGGAGACGGCGATCTCCATCACCGCGGAGATCGTCGCCCACATCAACAAGGGGACCTGCCTGCCCCTGTCCCGCGTCCGCGGTCCCATCCACCATGCCGTCCCCACAGCCCTGATGACATCACCGGCCGAACTCCTGAGTGTGTGAGGCCGCACGTGCTCATCGACACATACGGCCGGGCGGCCACCGACCTGAGGGTCTCGCTGACCGACCGCTGCAACCTGCGCTGCACCTACTGCATGCCCGAAGAAGGCCTGCAGTGGCTGGCCAAGCCCGACCTGCTCAACGACGACGAGATCGTCCGCCTGATCGACATCGCGGTCAGGGCTCTGGGCATCACGGAGGTCCGGTTCACCGGCGGCGAGCCCCTGCTGCGCCCCGGCCTCGTCGGCATGGTCGCGCGGGTCGCCGCCCTCGCCTCCCGCCCCCGGATGTCCCTGACGACGAACGGCATCGGCCTCAAGCGCACCGCGTCCGCACTGAAAGCGGCGGGCCTGGACCGGGTCAACGTCTCCCTGGACACCCTCCGCCCGGAGGTCTTCAAGACCCTCACCCGCCGCGACCGTCACCAGGACGTCGTCGAGGGCCTGCACGCCGCGCGCGAGGCGGGTCTGACCCCGGTCAAGGTCAACTCGGTCCTGATGCCGGGCCTCAACGACGACGAAGCTCCGGACCTGCTGGCCTGGGCGGTCGAGCACGACTACGAGCTGCGTTTCATCGAGCAGATGCCCCTGGACGCCCAGCACGGCTGGAAGCGCGACGGCATGATCACTTCCGGAGACATCCTCACCTCCCTGCGTACCCGCTTCGAGCTGACCCCCGAGGGTGCGGCGAAGCGCGGCTCAGCCCCCGCGGAGCGCTGGCTGGTCGACGGCGGCCCCCATGTGGTCGGCGTCATCGCCTCCGTCACCCGCCCGTTCTGTTCGGCCTGCGACCGCACCCGCCTGACCGCCGACGGCCAGGTCCGCACCTGCCTGTTCGCCACCGAGGAGACGGACCTGCGAGCGGCGCTGCGCTCGGGCGCGCCGGACGAGGAGATCGCCCGCATCTGGCGGCTGGCGATGTGGGGCAAGAAGAGGGGCGCGGGCCTGGACGACCCGTCGTTCGTCCAGCCGGAGCGGCCCATGTCAGCCATCGGGGGCTGACCGAGTGACCGACCAGGTCAGGGAGGTACAAAGACATGGCAGCCGACGGACCGCACGAGCACCCCGGTGAGCGGCCGCACCCGCAACCGATCACGCTGCTCGCGATACGGCGGACACCGCTTTCCCTGGACGAGGTGTTCCAGGCTGTCGGTGACGAAGCGGCTGGTGGAATCGCGCTGTTCGTCGGAACAGTACGCAACCATGACGGGGGCGTGGGCGTTGACGCACTGGGTTATTCGTGCCATCCGACGGCGGGCGCCGAGATGCGACGGATCGCGGAGAAGGGCGTGGCGAACCACCCGGTGCGTGCCCTCGCCGCGGTGCACCGGGTCGGTGAACTCGCGGTGGGAGACACGGCGGTCGTGGTCGCTGTCGCATGTCCTCACCGACAGGATGCCTTCGCAGCCTGCCGGCAACTGATCGACGACCTCAAGCGCGAGGTGCCCATCTGGAAACACCAGAAGTTCTCGGACGGGACCGATGAATGGGTCAGCGCGTGATGCCGGCACAGCCCCTGGCGGGACCCACACCTCAGCGCAGCGGCTCCGGCTCGCAACTGGCCAGCACGCGCAGGGCTTTCTCCGAGGGAGAGTCAGGCTCGGCGTGGTACGTGGCCAGCCGCATGGGGGCGCCTCCGGGCAGGGCCATCGGTTCGTGGACGAGGTCGAACTCGCCCACCAGCGGGTGCCGCATCCGTACGACATCGCCGATGGTCCCGCAGCTCACCTCGTGCCGTGCCCACAGCTCCCGGAATTCCTCGCTCTTCTGCGACAACTCCTGGATCAGCGTGGAGAAGTGTGGGTCCTCGGGGCTTTTGCCGGCGTTCATGCGCAAGGCTTTCCCGATGCTCAGAGCAATGCTGTCCGGATCGGCGAACCTCTCGCGTGCCTCGGGCGAGAGAAAGGCCAGCTTGGCCGCATTGCGCTCGTCGGGCGCCAGCCTGCCCCAGTCCCCGAAGACGGCGGTGGCGAGTCGGTTCCACCCCAGAATGTTCAGGCGCCGGTCAATGACGTAGGCGGGCACCCCGAGCGTGTCGACCAGATGCTGCAGGCTGGGCCGCAGTGGCTGTTCCGTGGATGCTGCCTGCGTCGCCCTGTGCCGTTCGGGCTGGGCCAGCCGGATCAGATGCTCACGTTCCTCCTCGGTCAGGCGCAGGGCGCGGGCGATGGAGTCCAGTACCTCGGCCGACATGGTCTCGCCGTAACCCTGCTCCAGGAGTGTGTAATACGCGAACGACACCCCCGCGAGCTGCGCCAGCTCCTCGCGCCGCAGCCCGGGAACCCGCCGCCGTCCGTGCGAGGGCAGGCCCACGTCCTCTGGCCTGAGCCGGGCCCTGCGCGATCGCAGGAACTCCTTCAACTCGGTACGCCGGTCGAGTCCGGACGCCACTTGTTCACCAAGCGCCACATATGAAGACATCTCTGCCCTCCAGTTGTCATACGCGTCTTGTTGATGTCGGAGCGTACCGCATCGACTTCGGGATTCTTTTTGTGCCCAATTTCAGGTAGCGATGGAGCATTGTGGAGAGGTGAAATCTCCAATATGAATTCACCTCGAACGGGAGTGTTTCGCGTGAGCGGGATATGGTTCCTCGCCGGCTCCTTGGGGGGCGGTTCTGCCGACGGCACGTTTGTCATCCAGAAGTTCGACTCAGGCGGGTGCCGACCGGCAGTGGAAGCTGGCGAAGGTTGCCTGACCCTGACTGGGAGTGTAAATCCAACGGCGGATCAGACGTCCTGGGGGAGACGCCAAGTAGCTTACACCACCGTGGAGTTGGGGTCCGTGTCGCCTGCGGAGGGTGCCTGGTCCGGGCAGCCTGAGCCTGTGTCGGATGAGTAACTGAATTTCCCCCGCCGCGCCTTGCGCGAGCACATCCCAACCGACCCGGTGTTGGCTCCGGTCCTTTCGCGCAACTCGTCTGGAACTCGCCGCCATGAAGAGGAATCTGGGATCCCAAGAGTTTTGTCGCGGGCCAGGGCCCGGAGCCAATGTTTCTGGAGGCAGCGAATGAGACATTTCATTCTCGGACATCGCTTCCCTGCGTTGTTCTGCGGAACGCGGTGAGCCCTTTGTATGGTTGACCCGCCAGAGGCGTCGGGTGTGGCTTTCACGCTTCTTCCGCTTGTGCACGCCGACGTCATCGCAGACCAGGCTCGAATCCGCCGCGATCTGCAGGATCGCAACGCCGCCGAGCTTGGCCGAGGCGCGCTGCTCCGCTTCGGTGATGGATCGAAGCCCGGGCACGGCCCCTCGCAGCGGCATCAGGGAGTTGGGCCAGGGGGTGTACGGGGCCTGGTTGGCCGGCAGGGCGTAGTCCCGGGGGTTGCCCATGACGCCGCCCGCTCCGGCGTCCGGCCCCAGGGCGATGTGCCGCTGAGCATCACCGAGTCCAAGCCGACGTCCTCGACCTCGTGCGCCCAACGCACCAGCAGGTGAAGGTCGGCCCGGCCGCCGGTCATCGTCCAGTTCTCACCGAGCACCAGTCGCATGCGGAGAGTGGGTGTCTCTGGACGGCTCGGGTCCTCACAGCATCCAGGAGTACTCGTTGAACTCCCAGTCGGTGACGGCCTGCGCGAAGCGGGCGAGCTCCATGCGCTTCAGTTCGGTGAACACCTGCACGAATCGGTCGCCCAATGCCTCGCCGAGCACCTTGTCCTGTTCGAGGGCCGTCAGCGCCTCACCGAACGAGGTCGGCAGCGGGGCTCCCTCGTCTCCGCGGTCGCCGCTGATGGGAGGCGGGGGTACGAGACCGTTTTCCACGCCGTCGAGCCCGGCCGCCAGGAGGGCCGCGATCGTCAGGTACGGGTTGCCCGCGCCGTCGCCGATACGGACCTCGACTCGGGCGCCGGGACCACGTTCGGGAGGGATCCTGGCGTAGGCGAGCCGGTTGTCGTAGCCCCAGTTGGCCGCGGTGGGCGCCAGTGAACCGGAGGCGGCCAGGCGCTTGTAGGCGTTGACGGTCGGGTTGAGCACCGCCATCAGGGCGGGGGCGTGTTCCAACAGCCCGGCAAGGAAGGCTTTGGCGAGCGGCGAGAGCCCGTCGGCGGCGGTGTCGTCGGCGAACAGGTTGCGGCCCTGAGCGTCGGTGAGCGACAGGTGCACGTGGTTTCCGCTGCCCGACCGGTCGGCGAAGGGCTTGCCCATGAAGGTGGCCCGCATCCCGTTTCGGGCTGCGATCTCCTTCACGGCGTACTTGAAGAGGAATGCCTTGTCCGCGGCGGCCAGCGCCGGGCCGTGCCCCTGGTTGATCTCGTACTGCCCGCCGCTGAACTCCTGGATGCCGGCGAGCACGCCGAGACCGAGGGCACGGCATTCCCGGATGAGCAGCGGAAGCATGTCGTCCGGGTCGTAGGCGGTGCCGACGACGTAACCGGCCGTGTCCCGCTCCAGATACCGTCGCCAGCCGTGCGGTGCGGTGCGGTCCTCGCGTAGGAGGTAGAACTCCAGCTCGGGGGCGGCGACCGGATGAAGTCCTCGGGTCGTCAGCCGGTCGACCTGGCCGCGCAGGAGGGATCGCGGGTCGAAGCGCAGCGGCGCCCCGTGGGCCGCCGGGTCCGTGACCTCGGCGAGCAGATAGGCGATTCCGGGCGCGTAGCCGGGCAGGGCGAGCGTGTCGGGGTCGATGCGGGCGTCCGCGTCGGGCCAGCCGCTGCCCGCCGACTCGGGGACGTGCAGGGGGTTGCCCGCGAGGTCGGTCACCATCAGCGCCTGGCAGAAGGCGACGCCGTGGTCGGCGAACCGGGGGAGTTCGTCGGTCGGAATCTCCTTGCCGCGTGCCACGCCGTGCAGGTCGCTCCAGAGCACGCGGACCAGGTCGATGCCCCGGTCGGAGAGCTCGGCGGCGAGGTATGTGATCCGTTCGGCGGAAGAGGGGGGAGTGCGGTCGGACACCGGGGGCCTCCGGTCCATCCAGATATCGTTTGAGGTCAAATAATATGATGGGGTGGTGCGGCGCGCAAGCGGGTGGGGCGTCGGGAACTCCCCGGGCGTTGGGGCGTTCACAGCCGTGCGTGCACTCCGGGTGTTCTGGGGTGACGGATCGCGCGGAGCGCAGAAACGTGTCCACCGGGCTGTGCGTGCGCCGTCGGGGCTCCTCCCGGCGGGCACGGGCCTCGGCGAGCAACTGCGCGGGGTCGAGGCCGTGTTCCTAGGCCTGACGTGCGCCGCCGAGGTTGAGTCACTGACCGAGGGTCTCCTCGGTGAGCTCGGGGTGGACCGCACGCCGAGCGCCCGCCCGCTCCGGGACGCCTGAGGGTCGGCCGGGCTCCGTGTGAGCTCCACGGCCTGGGGTGGGACGGTGAACCGGTCGGTGTGCCACTGGAACCACGGCCCCGCCGGGATGAGGTCCGGCGCGTCGGACTCGACGGTCATCCAGTCGATCTCCGCACGCGGGACGCGCTCGACGGTGTCGCCGAGGGCGGCCAGGGCCTGGGGCTCCGAAGCGGATCCCGAGGATGGACAGGTCCAGGGCGTACGCCAGGCGCTGCTGCTCCAACTCGCCGTCGATCCACGGCTCGACGGTCGTCCTGTCGTGGACGGACCAGGGCGGGCCGAGTGTCAGGGCCAGGTGGTACTCGGGGGGCGCCGGAAGTGTGAACTCCACGGCCGGATCGTGGTGCCGTTCCGCCGGGACGACGGTGCGTTCGTCGAGTGTGACGCCGTGCTGGGGCTGGCGGTCGTCGGCGGGGCCGGGCGGTGTGGTCATGTGTCATGGCAAGGGCCCGCGTCAGGGCTCTCTCCTTCCGCTTACGCGGCTCTTCGCCGGTGTGCGGCGGGTGATCCTTCACTCTTGGTCGATCCGCCCCGTCGGAATAGTTCGTTCGGGGCCAAACAGTAGAGGCGTCGAAGCCTGCCCTGCAAGCCGATTGCGGATTCATCAATCGTGGCCTGACGTCTTGCCTGTGCGCCTCGTGATCCATATTGTACGGACCCAAACGATAAGCGGCCCTGCTGGCTGTCTTCCCGTCCCCTGCGCCGTACGCCTGCGTCGGCGCACCCTCCCGGATGGAGCGTCCATGTCGCGCCAGACCGCACCGCCCAGAACCGAATCCGAGGCGCCCGCGTCCTCCGGCTCGCTGTCCCTCACCGATGTCGTGGCCCAGTCCGTCGGATTCATGGGCCCCGTCTTCTCCGTGTCCGTCCTGCTGCCGATGCTGGTCGGCATCACCACCGCGACCGGCAACGGCGCGGGCGCCGCGGCTCCGCTCTCCGTACTGCTCGGCACCGTGGGCATGCTGGCCATCGGCTGGATCGTCGCCGCATACGCCCGCCGCATCCGGGCCGCCGGCTCCCTCTACAACTACGTGACCGAGGGGCTCGGCGCCCGCCTTGGTGCTGCCGCTGGATACGTCTACTACGCGGGAGTCCTGGTCCTCGGCGCAGGCATCGCCGTGCTGATCGGTGGAACCGTCTACGACGACCTCAAGGCCGAGTTCGGCTTCGACGCCGTGCCGGTGTGGGCATGGCAGCTAGTCGTCCTGGCCGTGGTCACCGCCATCGTGCACATCGGTGTCCAGGTCTCCGTCAAAGTCCAGCTCGCCCTCGCGCTCGTCTCCGTGGCCGTTCTGACGGTGTTCTTCGTCTACCTGATCGTCAAAGTGGGCGGGGACAACAGCCTGACGGCCTTCAAACCGTCCAGCTCCGCACAGGGGTGGAGCGGCATCGCCTTCTCCGTCATCTACGGCGTTCTGCTCTTCACCGGTTTCGAGTCCGCCGCCAACCTCGCCGAGGAGACGGCCGAGCCGAAGCGCTCCATCCCGCGGGCCGTCATGATCTCCCTGATCGCGTCCGCGGTCTTCTTCCTGCTGGGCTGCTACGCCCAGATCGCAGGCTTCCACTTCAGCGTCGACGCCGTCGCCAAGAACGCCGGGGCCCCGCTCGTCGCCCTCGCCTCGCCGGGCGCCTTCGGCGCCACCTGGGTCGCCCGTCTGGTCGAACTGGTCATCCTGCTCGACATGCTGGCCGTGTACATCGGTATCTCCGTCGCGGTGACCCGCGGTGTCCTGACCATGGCCCGTGACGGCTGGCTGCCCAAGTCCCTGACCCGGGTCAGCGCACGGCGCGGCACCCCGATCGGCGGCACCGTGATCGTGGCCGCCGTCTACCTCCTCACCGTCCTCGTCAGTCAGGTCCTCCCCAAGAGTGTGGAGGTCCCGGGCCTGCCCGACTACTTCAGCTGGTACGCCTGGCTGTCCGCCTTCGGCATCTTCTGTCTCGCCGCGATCTACCTCGCGATGTGCCTCGGCGCACCGCGCGGGCTCAAGGGTCACGTGAGCCCCGCCAAGGCATGGACCGCGACCGCCGTGGGCGTGGTGATCACCGGAGGCGCGCTGTTCGGCGCCGTCTACAAGGTGCCCGCACCGTCGATCTACGCCACGTACGGCGCCATCGCCTTCACGGTGATCGCGGTCGTCGCCGCGTTCTCCGTCCGGTCCCGCACGGTGGAGGCGCCGTGACCGGGAACTCGGGGCCGGTGTACCTGATCGCGGGAGCAAGCAGTGGCATCGGTGCCGCCGTCGCGGCCCGCGCGGCGGAGGCCGGAGCCCGCGTCGCCGTCTGCGGAAGGCGACGCGAGGCCCTCGCGAAGGTGGCCGACGGCTGCGGAGGCACCGCACACGTCGCCGACGTCACCGTCCGCGCGGACGTCGAGAACCTGGTCGCCGCCGTCGTGGCCGAGTACGGGCGGCTCGACGGAGTCGTGGCCAACGCCGGGATCATGCGCCCCGGTGGTGTCCTCGACCTCTCCGACGAGGACTGGGACGCCACCCTGCGCACCAACCTCACCTCAGTGTTCCTCCTCGCCCGCGCCGCGGTTCCCGAACTCGCCCGCTCCCGTGGCGCGTTCGTCACTGTCGGCTCCATCGCCGGGCTGCGAGCCCCGTCGGGCATGGCCGCGTACGCCGCTTCCAAGGCGGGGGCGGCGATGCTGACGGCGTCCATCGCCACCGAGTTCGGGCCACTGGGAGTACGGGCCAACACGGTGTGCCCGGGCTGGACCCGCACAGAGATGGCCGACCAGGAGATGCGCGAGTTCGGCGAGCCTCTCGGCCTGGGTGTCGACGAGGCGTACGAGGCGGTCACCGCCCTCGTACCACAGCGGCGCCCCGCGCTCGCGGAGGAGATCGCCGACGCCGTGCTGTGGCTGCTCGGTCCCCGGTCGTCGTACGTCAACGGGAGCACCCTCACCGTCGACGGCGGCACCACGATGATCGACCCGGGAGCTGTGCCCTTCGACTTCGCCCTCCGGCCCCGCGAGAACCAGGACTGACATGGATCTGCGGCTCAGTGGCCGAAAGCCCTCGTCGCTCTCCTCACGGAGGGCGTCGGCGTGACCGTGCTCGACCGGACGCCGGTCCCGGGCCACCTCCCCGACGTCGTGCGCCGGCGCACCGCGGACGTCACCGACGAGGAGGCGGTCGCGGACGCTGTGCGCGGCTGTGGTGCCCTCAACATCGCCGCGGGCTGTGCGGGTGTCTCCGGGCCTATGGGCAAGGGACCCGCCGACATCTCCCATGCGGGGTCCGTAAGAATGTTGGCGGTCCGGGCGAACCGGGTGTGGCTGATGCGGAGTTGCCGTTGATGGCTCAAGGAGAATGGCCGTCCGGTCCTCCGGGACGCTCCGACCACTGATTGCTGTTGCTGGCGTTGCTGATCGCCCGCGGCCGGCAGGTCGTCTACGTGCCCGGCCGGACGGTCAACCGCATGTCCGGCGCCTACCAGGGTGAGAGCAAGACCGACGCCCGCGTCATTGCCGACCAGGCCCGCATGCGTCCCCGGGACTTCCAGTACCTGGACACGCCCCCAGAGCCGGTCACCACCCACCGGATCCTGACCGACTACCGGGCCGACCTGATCGCCCCCCCGGGTTCGCCTGATCAACCGGCTCCGCGACCTGCTGGTCGGCATCTGCCCCGCACCGGAGTGGGCCTTCGGCACAGATCCGGATGATTCGGTGGGTGCGGCCCGCAGTCAGGCCCTGAGCGCGGCCGGGTGGTGCAGGCGAGATTCGCAGCGGCCCCCCGGCCGGGGGCGGTCGCCGTCGGCGCGTTCACGCCTTGCCGACGGCGCTTGTGGGAATGGCCGGGCCCGACTGTCGCCGCCCTTCTCGCATTCGGTAAGCGGGACGTCCAACAGGGCAAAGAGGCCTTTCGGACTCAGATGCGTTCCAGGACGATCAGGTAGATCGCGTTGGGCGCGAGATCGATGGTGGCGGTGTGGGCCCTGCCGGGCCTGACGATCTGCTTGCTGACCAGTTGGAGTCCGGCCTTGGCGGGGTCGGAGAAGTAGTTGCTGGTGTTCTGGTCGATCCGGTAGGTGAGTTGGCGGACGTGGCGGTTCCTGAGTTCCGCAGGCATCCGGGCCATGTCGATGGTGGCCCGGTAGCTGCGGTCGCCCACGTGCTGCCAGTTCCAGACCATCAGCGAGGCGCCGGTCCGGTCCTTCGACGCCATCGCGTAGACGCCGTTGTCCCCTTCGAGCGCTCCCGATACGGAGGCGGACACCCTGGTGTCCTTCATCCGGGACTGCATCAGCATTGTGTTGCCGTAGGGCGTGAAGGTGTCGTTGAGCGGCCCGTTCGGGGTGCGGGTCACCAGCTGGTCCTTGCGCTCCTCGGCCCGGTGCCGGACGCACCAGTTGAACATGTAGGTGTCCGGCTGGTTCGCGAAGTAGTAGGAGTAGGTGGCCATGCCGGCCGCCTGCCTGATGTAGTCCTGCTTCGGGTCGGTGTCGTCGTAGGCCGGCCCTGGGTAGATGCCCGTCTCGGTGACATAGCTCGGGATGCGCTGGTGGATGCGGCGCTCCTTCAGCCAGCCGAGCAGGGTCGTGCGCTGCGACGCCACCACTCTCAGGTCGCTCTTGTACATCGTCGGGGTCTGATAGGTGTCGTTGTCCCAGGCGAGGTACGCGTGGTAGGCGAGGAAGTCCAGACGCTTGCGCGGGTTGCGGTCGGCGGCGAAGTCGTCGAGGAAGGGCTTCATCCACTTCGGGTCCAGCCAGGACAGCGCCGGCCCGCCGAGCTCGATCCGATCCGCGTGTCTGAGGCCCCTGTTGACCTTGCTGACTGCCTCGTAATAGGGCTCGTAGAAGCGGTACAGGTCACCCGGCTGCAGTGTTGTTCTGTCCGGTGGGATTCCCTGCCTGCGCTGCAGGCCGTAGAACTGCCAGTCCGGTTCGTTGAACGCCTCCACGTATTTGACGCGGGGGTACTTCGCCTTGACGCTCCGCACGATCAGTTCGAGCATCGGCTCAAGGTCCTTCATCGGGCGCCTACCCTCGACGAAGTCCGTCGGGTTGAGGTTGATCAGCACCGAGTCGGACACCGTACTCGCCTCGGTGAGGTAGGCGTCCAACTCGGAAAGGTCGCACCGCCGGCTGCTGAGATCGCACGCGTTGAACACATCCATGCTGTCCGGTGCGTTCGGGCTGCTGAGCCAGATGCGGTAGATGTCGCCGTGCAGGCCCTGCTTGTTGAGGAACTTCGCGTCGCCGGCGCGCTGGTCGGGCCACGCGGTCACATTGCCGAAGTTGTTCAGGCGCTCCGGGCGCGGGAGCCGGCCCTCGCTGGAGCCGAAGTCGACCGAGACCACGGCCGGGGAGAGCGTCACGGAGGGCTCGGCCGCCTGAGCCCCGACGGCCTGGACGGCTGTCACTGTCAGCAGCGTGGCGGCTGCTCCGGCCAGTGACCTCCGCCGGGTGGGGAATCTCGTGCTCGTGCGCATGGGAAGAACCTCGCGTCCATGAAGCTATGGCGGCAGCTTGCCGCGGGTGTGTGCGGGGATGGATGGCCTACGGTGGGTACAGGCTTGGGATCCTTGCGCGAGAGAATGATCATTGCGATATTGGAGAATCTAATTCTCGCGAGGGTGGGCGCGATGCAACTGGCCGTAGCCTCGCGACGACTGCGGTCTCGATGTGGGAGACGAGCAGGCATGTTGCCGTGAGCGTCTCGATCGGTCCGGGCGGGCCTGGCCCTTTGAGAGGTGTGGCCGACTGCTCGGTGGGCTCGTACATGGTGTGGGTGTCAGCGCAGTACGGTGCCGCCGTCGACGGTGAGGACCTGTCCGTTGATCCGTGCTCCCTCGTCGGAGACCAGGCAGGTCACCATCCCGGCCGCATCCTCGGCGCGACCGTGGCGAGTGCCGCGGTTTCTGGCGAGCATGGCCCGCAGTGTCTCCGGCGGTGCGCCCTCCTCGATCTCGGGTGTCAGGATCGGGCCGGGCGCGACCGCGTTGGCCCGGATGCCCTCCTTGCTCCAGCGTGACGCCACATGGCGTGCGAGCGCGTTGATGCCCGCCTCGGTCACGGCGTTCGCCGGGCGCTGGGGATCGCCTGTGAACGAGGCAATGGACGAGGTGTAGGCGATCGCGTCGCCGCGGGCGATGAGTTCGGGCACGGCATGGCGGGAGACCGGCATGTGGCCGCGCAGGTTGACCGCGATGGTGCGGTCCCGGATCGCGAGGTCGATGTCGGTCACGTCGGTGTCCTTCTGTACCGCTCCCATGTCCCCTGCGTTGGCATGAACGGCGTCCAGTCCTCCGTACGTCCCCACCGCGGTCGGGACCAGGCGCCCGACGGAGGCGTTGTCGGAGGTGTCGAACTCGAGCGCGACCGCGTCATCGCCTCCGGCGCGGATGTCGGCGACGGTCTCCTCGGCGCCGTCGGCATTCAGGTCACCCAGGACTGCTCTGGCGTCCTCCTGTGCCAGCCGCCGCGCCGAGGCGGCACCCGGCCCGGTGGCGGCACCTGCCACGAAGACCACCTTGTTCTGCAGCTTCCGCACACTGTTCGCCTCCACTCACTGTGCAGTTCCAGGCCGCGCCGACACCCGTCTCGAGTGCCATCGCGGCATCGTCGAATTGCCATTCTCAAGTTTGAGAATGGCAATCTCGTTCAAAAATACGCCGGAGACCGGGCTGGTTCAAGACGCCGGCGCAGCGCGCTGTGACGCGCACATCACAAGAACGGAGACCGATCGGACAAGGGGTGATTCGGGGCTCGGGCGATGGTCTGACGGATCGCCACCACGCCGGCCTCTGCGCGACGCTGACCGGGTTGCGGTGTTCCCGCCGCGCGGGGCGAACCATCTGCCTGATCGGCCTGATGTACCGACAGATGCGATCAGCTCCGCGCATTTGTCGAGCGGCGGCCACGGACCTGAGGGGCGGATCACTGATACCGGCCATTCGTCGAACGAAGCGGCCGGAAGGTGCGTTGAGGACCACACACAAGATCTCTAGCCTCCGTTGGCAATGGAATGGAGGCATCTCAATGGCCCGAGCACTGAACCTGTTGTCGACGGCGATCCTGACGTCCGGTGTCCTGCTGGGAGTGAGCGCGCCGGTCAACGCGGCCGACCCGGCACCCGAGATCATCCCCATCGACCTTCTGCTGGCCGGCTCCTACACCGACGCGGCCCGCGAGGCGATCACGATCTGGAACACATCTGTTCCTTCGATCAGATTTGTTGAACAGGACACCCCAGCGCCGCTGCGGGTCATGGAGTACAAGACGGCCAGGGGGGTCCAATCCCACGTCAACATCAAGGGTGCGGGGCGCGGTTGGGTGTACCTGGAGGTCGGTGACGCGCAGTTGTACAAGCCGTCTCGCATCGTCGTCCACGAGTTGGGCCACATTCTGTCGCTTCCCGACCTGGGCCCGGGCAGCCCGTGCTCCAAGGTGATGTCAGGCGCCTGGGGCGGATCCGACTGCCTCAACGTGCAGCCTGACGCCGCCGAGAGAGCCGGCGTCAGGGACTTCTTTGCCGTCAATGACGTCGGCGACCCGGTCCCGTGGTGGGGGTCAGGGCTCGCCGCACGGTAGAGCCTGTCGTCGGCGGGCCGACGAACGCGGTTGGGCCGCCCCGACGACGGGGCAGCCGGAGAACGTTCCCTCGTCGCCCCGTGGCTGCCCCTCGCGCGGAGCAGTCCCGCACGAGCACAGATGTCGTGCGTTCGCTGAAGCAGAACCATCGGTGGGGCCAGGCACCACACGCCTGGCCCCACCGATGGTTCACGGGGAATCTCTCGGAACGTGCGCGGGTGGACACCGTGCGCACGAGGACCGGTGCCGAGTTGGACGACGCCAGGTCGTCGGGCTCAGCCCCGTACTACTCACTCTCCCCGTGCTCCCGCCTGCCGTGTGACCGCCCGAAGCAGGGGACGGCTCAGGCCGCCGGCCGCGAGAATTCCGCCGACCCCTGCGGCACAGCACACGGCGAGAACGATCATGCTATGTGTGTCGAACGACGAGCTGCCGCCCGTCAGCATCGTTGATCCCCCGAACACCAGCCCTGTCGCGACGGCTCCTCCGGCCAGGACCGTGACCGGGATGAGTGTCTCCCGGCTGCGGGCGGCGTCCAGGACCCGCAGCGGAGTGCCCGCCAGATGCAACAGGGCGTAGGTGCGGCGACGGTCCAGGACGGCGGCGGCCGCGGTGATGCCGGCCGAGGTGATGGCGATCGTGAACGTCACCACGAGTACTACGCGGGTGATGGTGGTGAAGTCACGGGTGAGCTGGGTCTCGGACCAGTTCACATCGATGGTGGTGATCGGGTACTGGTCAGGCGTCAGTCCGGTCAACGCGGTGCGGGCACGGTCCAGTTCGGTCGGGCCGCCGGAGACGGTGGCGGTGACCTGACGGCTGTCGTAGGGGGACGTGGCCACGAAGCCGTCGTCCACGCCGACCACGGCGCTCACCCCGGCGGCGTGCAAGCGCCGCTCGGCCTGAGCCCGCACCTGCGCCGCCTTGTGCACCGGGGCCGCGATGGCGAGCTGGTCGGGACGTCCTCCCCACGGCGTGGCGGTGTCCATGCCGAGCAGGGCGAAGAATCCGGCGACGAAACCGGCCAGGGTGAGACCGGAGACGATCCGCCAGGCCGCCTTGGGGTCGTCCAGGAGCCGTCGCCCCGCCAGCAGCGTCGCCGGCCGCTTGGCCAGGGCGGTGACGAGTCTGCCGAGCAGGTGGACCACCCAGGGCCCGATCACGGCCAGCGCCAGAAAGACCGCGGCGAACGCGTACAACGCCATCGAGTCGTCGCTGCCGTACTTCTTGCTGATCAAGGCGTATCCAGCGATGACGGACACGAAGACCAGGCCCCGCACGGCGCTTGCCCTGCGGCTGCGTGAGCGGCGTGCCACTCCCAGAGGGCCGACGACCACCTGCCGGAGTCCCGCGAGCGCGCTGATGACGACCAGCGCGATCACTCCGGCAGTCACCGCGAGCAGCGATCGTGCGCCGATCCACAGGTCGGCCGGGTACCAGGAGCCGCCTGCGAGCGGCAGGCTCGCCGCCGCCGGCAGCAGCACGGCGTAACCCACAGCACCGAGCAGCGCACCGGCCGTTCCGGTCAGCAGCGCCTCGGCAGCCGTCAGCCCGGCGACTCGGCCCGGCGTGGCACCGATCAGACGCAGCGCGGCGAGGCGTTGGTCGCGGCGCGAGACCGACAGCCGTGCGGCGGAGGCCGCCAGTACGAGCAGCGGAACGATGACGAGGATGGTGGCGACCCGGGCCAGGGACTCGTACGTCCCGCCCATGCCGTCCGTCAGCGGCGCACCGGTGAAGGACGCGATGCGGGTGGGGGAGACAGTGTCGCCTTCCCGGCGCGGATCGGGCGCGCGCTCGGCGGTGACCGCCGGATCGGTGGAACGGTGTCCGACCACTGCGACGAATTCGCCGGGGCGGACGAGTGCCGCTCGGCCCAGCGTTCCGGTGGGAGTACCGGGGACCGGATGGCGGTCGGCGGGCAGCCTGTCGAGCAGGGCGCCGAGCGCGGGGGAGACCCACAGGTCGCCGGGGGCGGGGAAGCGGTCGAGTCCGGGCGGGACGGGAGCCGTGCTACCCGGTAGCCGCGCGACGTCCACGACAGTGACAGGCACACCATGGGTGAACGTCGTCCCGACCGCCTCGATGGCCGCTGGGTGGGAGGACTCCACCGGGTTTCGCCAATCGGCACGATCCGAACGGTGCTGAAAACCCAGATTCATCGCGACGCACAGCAGCAACAAGGTGGTGGACACGACCGCCGCCGCTACCGCGAGCCCGGTCGCGAGCAGACCGGTGCGGCCGCCGGCCCGGGTGAGCCGCCACGTCAGTGTCCAGGTGGTTCGGTCCAGTGCCCTCATCGCGGGTCCCCCTGCTTCGCGCCGATCCCGGTCTCTGCCGCAGCTCGTTCTCCGCCCAGCCGTCCGTCGCGGACGTGCACTGTGCGGTCGCACCAGCGGGCCACGTTCGTGTCGTGGGTGATCAGGACCAGGGCGGCGCCCTGGCGGCGACTGACCTCCGTCAGCAGACGGATCACCTCCATTCCGGTGGCCTGGTCCAGCGCGCCGGTCGGCTCGTCCGCGAAGATCACCTTCGGGCGGCCGACCAGGGCACGGGCGATGGCCACCCGCTGCGCCTGGCCTCCGGACAACTGCCCGGGACGCCTTTCCTCCAGGCCCTGCAGGCCCAGCGGACCGAACCACTGCCGGGCCTGCTCGACGGCCGCCCGGCGCGCCGTGCCGTCGAGCATCAGCGGCAGGGCCACGTTCTCGTCGGCGGGCAGTTCCGGCAGCAGTTGGCCGGACTGGAAGACGAAGCCGAACGCGGTGCGGCGCAGCTCGCTGCGGTCCGGTTCACGCAGCTGGTCGATCCGTTGGCCGCCCAGCAGGACCTCACCGGAGTCGGGTCGTTCGATCCCCGCAAGGCAGTGCAGCAGGGTGGACTTGCCGGAACCGGAGGGACCCATGACGGCCAGCGACTCGCCGGCCATCACGTCGATGTCGACTCCTGCCAGGGCGCGGGTCATGCCGTAGGACTTGAACAGGCCGGAGCCGGTCAGGACGGTGGATGTGTTCATCGGTGGGACTCCGCGTGGAGGACGGTGGTCATCAGGTGCATGCCGTCCACGATCGGGGCGCGTGAGGCCCGGCGCGTTCGGCCGAACGGCCGGTTGTTGTGGCCGGACATCAGCCATTCGGCCGAGCGCGTCCGAAAGCACCCCTTCCGTATCCTGCGGGGCGTGAACTTCGAAAATCCGCTGGTCCGCCGGGTGCTGATCGTTGCCGGCTGGATCATCCTCGGCCTGGCAGGCCTGGTGGACGTGTTTGCCGGCAAGCCGCCCGACTACTCCTGGACGAGCGAGTTGCCGGTCGTGTCCGGCCCGTTGGCCTGCTTGGCCCTGTTGTGGCCTCGCCACCGGCCAAGCGTGCAGGTACGTGCTGTGCTCGTGGCCGGTGGTTCACTGCTCCTCACGGTCGGGAGCGCCGTGTTCACAAGCCCGCTCGACTTCGGAACCTGGGGGGTGCTGGAGAGCATCGTTCTGCTGGTGCTGTTGTCCCGGGCGGTGGGGGCGGTGCCGGGTCCGAGAACCACGGCGGTCGTCGCAACCGTACTGACTGTCGCGGCCATCGCGATTCCGCTGCGCCTGTTCGACCCGGACTACGTGAACAGAAGCGATACCGCCGTGACCTTGTCCCTGCTGATGACGCTCGCCGCAGGCACCGCGGTGGCCTGGGGCCTACGCACCCGGCTGCTGGAAAGGCAGCGGGCTCGCGACATCGCAGCCGTACGCCAGCGCCAGCGCCTGGAACTCGCTCACGACCTGCACGACTTCGTCGCCCATCACGTGACCGGCATCATCGTGCAGGCCAATGCCGCGCTGACCCTGCAGCACACCGCGCCGGAGCAGATCACACCGCTGTTGGAGAACATCACCCGGTCCGGATCGGAAGCATTGGACTCGATGCGCCGTCTGGTGCGAGTCCTGCGCGAAGACGCCCACGCGGGTATCCGGCCCGGTGAGGTGTGGGCGGAGCTCGCCCGGCTGGTCTCCGCGTTCTCCGCGGACGAGGCGGAAGCTCAACTGCACGTGGCTGCGGCAGCCCGAGAGGCGCGCCTCGCCCCCGAGGTGGAGACCTCCGTGCACCGCGTCGTGCAGGAGGCGTTGACCAACGTACGCCGACACGCGCCCGGCGCCGCAGTGGCCGTACGAGTCGACGCGGACCGGCATCGGCTGCGGGTCGAGGTGCTCAACACCGCACCGGCCGCACGCCACCCCGCCCCGGTCGGTGGGCGTGGCGGCTTCGGTCTTGTCGGTCTGCGAGAACGCGTCGAGGCGGTGGAAGGCACGCTGACCGCCGCCCTCACCGATGACGGGGGCTGGCGGGTGGTCGCTGCCCTTCCGGTGCTGGCGGCTGTGGCAGGATCACCGGCGTGAACGACACGGTGATCCGCGTGCTGATCGCGGACGACCAGGAGCTGGTCCGCATGGGCTTCCGGCTCATCCTCACCGCCCAGCCCGGCATCGAGGTGGTAGGGGAGGCGGGCGACGGCGCGGCCTGTGTGGAACTCGCCCGTCGGCTGCGGCCGGATGTGTGCCTGGTCGACATCAAGATGCCGAAACTGGACGGCCTGGACGTGACGCGGGCGCTGGCAGGCCCGGGAGTTCCCAATCCGATGCGGGTTGTCGTCATCACCACGTTCGACCAGGACGACTACGTGCACACCGCGCTGCGCAACGGCGCCTGCGGCTTTCTGCTCAAGGACGCCCCGCCCAGTTTGCTGGTGGAAGCGGTGCGGGCTGCCGCCCGCGGAGACGCGCTGGTCTCTCCCGCCGTCACCGTTCGACTGCTGAAGGAACTGTCCGCCACGCGGCCCGACCCTGATTCTCCCTCCCCGTTGACCGAACGAGAGCTGGATGTGGCCCGCCTCGTCGCGGTGGGCCGCACCAATCAAGAGATCTGCGATCAACTTGTGGTTTCGCTGTCCACCGTCAAGACGCACCTGGCGAACATCCAGCAGAAGATCGATGCCCGCAACCGGGTCGAGATCGCCGCCTGGGCGTGGGAGTCCGGCAAGGTGCGAGAGCGGTAGGGGAAGCAGCACGGACCAATGTCCGGGCCGGCCCTGGCACAGCAGGCGGGTGAGGCTGTGAGCAGGTGTGCGACTGGCAAGTCCCCCTCGCATCCGCCGCAGGCTGCTGAAAGAGGCTCAGCTCCGCCGCTCCCCGGTGCGGACCAGGCCGCTTTCGTAGGCGATGACGACGAGTTGGGCGCGGTCGCGGGCGCCGAGTTTGGCCATGGCCCGGTTGGCGTGGGTCTTGACGGTGACCGGGGTGACGAAGATGCGTTCGGCGATCTCGTCGTTGGACAGGCCCGCGGCCACCAGCGTCAGCACCTCGCGTTCCCGGGGTGTCAGCGAGGCCAGACGTTCTCGGTCGACGAGGTCTCCCGGGGAAGGCTGGGACAGGACTCGGGAGATCAGGCCCTTGGTGGCGGCGGGGGAGAGCAGGGACTCTCCCGCGGTGATGAGACGGATCGCGTCGAGGAGCTGTGCTGGTTCGACGCCCTTGCCGAGGAAACCGCTGGCCCCGGCTCGGAGTGCGTCGATGACGAGCTCGTCCTCCTCGAAGGTGGTCAGGACGAGGACCTTGAGCCCGGCCAGGTCCTCGTCCTGGCCGATCAGCCGCGTGGCCTCGATCCCGTCGACCTCGGGCATCCGGATGTCCATCACCACGAGGTCGGCGCGCTCGGACCGTGCCGACTGAACCGCCTCACGGCCGTTGGATGCCTCCGCGACGACCTCCATGTCCGGCTGGGCGTCGATGAGCAGTTTGAAGGTGCCGCGGAGCAGGGCCTGGTCGTCGGCTAGCAGGACGCGAATGGTCATCAGCGGAGTGTCCTCAGGAGGCGTTCGAGACAGTGGTGTCGGTGAGCGAGAGCGGAAGTTCGGCAAGGACCTGGAAGCCGCCGTCGCGTCGCGGGCCGGCGGTGACGGTTCCGCCGATGGCGACGGCACGCTCATGCATGCCGATCAGTCCGTGCCCGGTGCCGGCGCCCTTGGGGGCGCCGGGGCGCCCGTCGTCCGTCACGCTGACCCGCAGCAGGTGCGGACCGTAGTCCAGGAGGATGGTGGCCCGGCTCGCGGAGGCGTGCTTGTGGGTGTTGGTGAGGGCTTCCTGGATGATGCGGTAGGCAGTCAGCTCGGTGGCGGGTGCCAGGGGCGCGGCGGTGCCGGTGACGTCCACCGAGACCACCAGCCCGCTGGCCCGGAACCCGCTGACGAGGGTGTCCAGATCGGCCAGACGGGGGATGGGCGCTCGTGATCCGGGCGCGTCGTCGGGATGGCGCAGCAAGCCGACGGTGGCGCGTAGTTCGTCGAGGGCGGCCCGGCTGGTGTCCTTGATGTGGGCCAGGGCCTCGTACGCCTGGTCGGGGTTGGTGCGCATGAGGTGGTGGGCCACTCCGGCCTGGGCGTTGACCAGGGTGATGTGATGGGCGACGACATCGTGCAGGTCGCGCGCGATGCGTACGCGTTCCTCGGAGACCCGGCGCCGTGCCTCTTGCTCTTGTGTGCGCTCCGCGAGTTCGACGCGTGCCCTGGCCTCTGCGAGGTGGTCACGGCGACTGCGGACAACCCGCCCCAGCGCGGTTGCCGCGATCGCGAAGTCCAGTCGCAGCAGACTCGCCCCGCCCACCACGGACTCGGCATGGGTGGCCGCGTAGACACCGGTGATCGCCAGCGCGGCGACCAGGCCCACGGTCCAGGCGATGCGCCGGGTGCCGAGGGTGGCGAGTGTGTACAGGGCGATCAGGCTCGCTGCCGGAGTCAGGGAGGTGTGGGAGGCGATGGTCATCAGCGTGAGGTCGCCCGCCAGGGTGACCAGTGCGACTTGAAGTGGCCAGCGGCTGCGGACGACCAGCGGTGCGCAGGACAGTCCCATCCACACCACCTCGCCCCAGTGAGGCTCGTGCCAAGCGGACGTGCCGACGGCGGTCGCTGCCGCGGTGATCACGATCAGCGGCACCGCGGGGAGCATGTCCCTGACCCGGTCGTGACGGGCCAGCCACTGCCGACACACATTCCTCACGTCCATTCCCTCACTGTAGGCAAAGCGGCTCCGGCGCAGACCGGGGGACCCGCTCTGCGCCGGAGCCGGGGGTCGCTGTGTCCGTCGAGCCGTGGCCTAGTCGGCCACACCGGTGGACTGGGGCTGGCGCAACCAGCGCTGCGTGGGTGCCGGCTCGTCCGTCGGCCCTTCGACGGACACATTCGGCAGTGCCTTGTCCAGGCGTCGGGGCAGCCACCAGTTGGACTGGCCGCACAGGTGCATGAGTGCGGGGACGACGACCATGCGGATCAGCAGTGCGTCCACGGCGACAGCCAGGGAGAGGCTGACGCCGAACTCGGCGATGACCCGCATGCCGCCGAAGACGAAGGAGCCGAACACGCAGAACATGATGGTGGCGGCAACGGCGATGACCTTGCCGGTCTCGGCCTGGCCGACACGGATCGCACGGCGGCTGTCGCCGGTGTGGGCCCATTCCTCGCGCATCCGGCTGACGAGGAAGACCTGGTAGTCCATGGACAGGCCGAACATGATGCCGACTACCAGGATCGGCACGAACGACTCGATGGGACCACCGGCGCCGAGTCCGAGGAGACCTGCGCCGAAGCCGTACTGGAAGACGACGACGATGGCACCGAAGGCCACGCCGATGCTGAGGATGTTCAGTACGGCCCCCACAGCGGGGATGAGCAGGCTGCGGAAGGCGATGGTCAGGAGCAGGAAACCGAGTGCGGCGATCACGAGCACGAACAGGGGGAGTTTGTTCATCAGTACGGACGCGAAGTCGTCGTTGCTCGCGGTGACTCCGCCGACGTAGACCTTCATGGAGGTGCCCTGTTCAGCCGACGGGATGACCTTGTCCCGCAGGTGACTGATCAGGTCGGAGGTGGCGGCCGACTGGGGGGAGGTCGTGGGCACGACGGAAATGACGCCGACCGTCTCTCCCTCCTTCATGGGGGCCGCGGCGGCACTGGAGACTCCGTCGACCTGCCGGAGCGTGGTGACGAGCTGTGCCTCGGCCGCCCTGTCAGCAGCGGTGGGTGCCTGGACGGCGAGGACGAGCGGACCGTTGAATCCGGGGCCGAAACCGTCCGCGATCATGTCGTAGGCCTGGCGGTTGGTCGAGGTCGTGGGCAGGTTGCCGTCGTCGGAGGTGCCCAGGCGCAGTGACAGCGTGGGCAGGGCGAGTGCCGCCAGAATGGCCAGCGCGACAGCACCCAGCACCTTGGGCCGGGACTGGACCTGTACGGCCCACCGGGCCCACAGTCCGGGTCGGGGCGCTACTCGACGCGACGTCTCTCCGGCCAGTTCCCGGCGCTCGGCGCGGCTGAGTACCCGTGGCCCGATCATGCCGAGCAGCGCGGGCAGCAGGGTGATCGCGGCCAGCACGGTGAGGACGACGGTGACGGCCGCGCCGATGGCCATGCCGTTGATGATGCCGACGTCCAGGGTGAGCATGCCGAGCAGGGCGACGACGACGGTCAGCCCGGCGAACACCACGGCGCGGCCCGAGGTGTTGAGGGACTTGGCGACCGAATCGGCGACGGGCATGCCCGCCATCAGGTTGGTGCGGTGGCGGTTGACGACGAACAGGGCGTAGTCGATGCCCACGCCGAGGCCGATCAGAGAACCAAGAGTCAGTGTGGTGTCGGACAGGGTGATGGCGTGGCTGAGCAGGATGACCGCGACCGCGGAGGTGCCCACGCCGATGATGGCCGTGATGATGGGCAGCGCGGCCACCCACACCGCGCGGAACACGAACAGCAGGACCAGGAAGGCGAGGGCGATGCCCATCACGTCGGCGACCGGGTTCGGCGCGGGATTGATCGTGAAGGCCTGTCCGTTGAGCGCGATGCGCAGGCTTCCCGACTCCGGGGCGGTGGCGAGCTCCGTCACGTGGTCGACCTGGGCATCGGCCACGTCACGGTCGAAGGCGATCGTGGCGTACGCCGTCTCGCCGTCCTTGCTGACCTGCGTCCTGCCCTCCGGCGTGTAGGGACTGCTCACCGCGGCGACGCCCGGGGCGTCGGCGATGCGGTCCAGCGCACCGGTCATCGCCTTCTGGGCAGCGGGGTCGGTGACCTTGCCGCCCTCCAGTTGCCACACGACGCGGCCGCTCTTCCCGGCCGCGCTGTTCGAGGCCTTCTGGAGCAGAGTCGTGGCCCTGGCCGAGTCGGTGTCCTGCGAGGTCGGACTGTTGCCGAACGCGCTGCCGGCCGCGCCGACAGCCGCGCCGAGGGTGATCAACAAGCCCGCCCAGATCAGGACGACGGCGAGCCGGTGCCTGTGACACCAGCGGGCGAGAGGAGACATGGACGAGCCTTTCCAGCAATGCACACACGCGACCGGGCCGGTGATTTCGGCCCACCCCTACGCTCACAGTCCTGCGATCTCTTGTCGTTGGGCGATCGCAGACACTTGTGTCTACTGCGCTCGCAGTAGACGAGGTGCGGACGTTTTGGAGGCTCTCGCCGAAGCATGTCGTGGCGGCCGAATCACTGGAGCGCACCTGTCTCACAGACCACTCCGGCCTCCTGTCGGCGAGGTGGGGTCGTTCAGTCAGGGGCCGACGGGCGGCTGGAACCCTTCAGTCCCGGTTCTGGTGTGATCGGCGTGCCCCGTGAGTGGATGCGGCTCCGGTCTGGCTGGCCTGTCCAGGGTGACCCTGTGGGCGCTGCTCTATCCCTCGCGAAGGGCTTCGTGGATCGCGCCCAGTGAGCTGGTCAGCCGCGTGTAGTCGGTGCGGGACAACGGCTTGACGAAGTAGCGCTCGACGGCTTGCGAGTGCACGGCGGCGGCCTGGAGGAACGCGGTGTGACCGTGCTCGGTGGGCTCCACCAGGACGCTTCTACGGTCACCCGGGGCGGGCGTGCGGCGTACCAGACCCGCTTCTTCCATACGGTCGACCAGCCGGGTGATACCGCTGCTCGTCAGGGTCAGGTCGTCTGCGAGTTCGCGTTGGGGGACCTCCTCCCCCGGCTGTCGGCAGAGCCGGATGAGGACCTCGAACATCGAGTGGCTGATCCCGCACTCACGCCGCAAGGCGGTGTCGATCCGCTGTTCCAGCCGGGTGGCCGTCTTGATCAGCAGCCCGAAGTCGTGCACGCCCGGGCTGTTGGCGGCACGGGCGGCCTCAGCGCCCCACCGGGTAGTGGCATCCAACCTGTCCTCGCTCTCTTGTGCTGATGGTCCGTCCTGCTTCGACTCGACAGTTTACTGCGTCCTCACCTACCAACTACTCAATTGCTGACCAGTCAATTGCTGACCAGTCAACAAAGTCCTATGCTGGGCACCCACCGGCGGGATTCGTAGAAGGGAAGACCCGTGGACCTGAAGCACTGGCTGGGCCGAGCCACCGAAGCGGTACAGGAGTGGGCCGACAGTTTCGGCCCCTATCAGCCGCATCCGTCACTCCACATAGACGACGACCGCTTCGCCGCCGCTTTCCAGGAGTTCACCGGGCGGCTGGGCGACAACTACCCCTTCTTCCATCCGCACTATGCGGGACAGATGCTCAAGCCGCCGCACCCGGCCGCCGTGGTCGGCTACCTCACCGCCATGCTGATCAACCCCAACAACCACGCCCTCGACGGCGGACCCGCCACCGCCAGGATGGAACGTGAGGTCGTCGCACAGCTCGCCGCGATGTTCGGATACGACACCCACCTCGGCCACCTGACCACCAGCGGCACGATCGCCAACCTGGAAGCGCTGTTCGTCGCCCGGGAACTGCACCCCGGCCGGGGTGTCGCATACAGCGCCGACGCCCACTACACCCACGGCCGAATGTGTCACGTCCTCGGCCTGAAGGGCCACCCGGTCCCCACCGACAACCACGGCCGGATGAGGCTCGACGCCCTGGAGGACCTCCTGCGCGGAGGCGAGGTGGGCACGGTGGTGCTCACCGCCGGCACCACCGGCCTGGGCGCCGTCGACCCGGTACACCACGCCCTGGCCCTGCGGGAGCGGTACGGTGTCCGGCTGCACGTCGACGCCGCGTACGGCGGCTTCTTCACCCTGCTGGCAGGCGCCGAGGGTCCTGAAGGGATTCCCGCGGAACCCTGGCGGGCGATCGCCGAGTGTGACTCCCTGGTGATCGACCCGCACAAGCACGGACTCCAGCCCTACGGCTGTGGTGCCGTTCTTTTCCGCGACCCCGAGGTGGGCCGCTTCTACCTCCACGACTCGCCGTACACCTACTTCACGTCCAGCGAACTCCACCTCGGCGAGATCAGCCTGGAGTGCTCCCGGGCCGGTGCCGCCGCCGCGGCCCTGTGGCTCACCTTCCAGCTCCTTCCGCCCACGCCCGCCGGCCTCGGCCGCGTACTGGCCGCGGGCCGACGCGCCGCACTTCACTGGTCCGACCTGATCACGGCGTCCGACCTCCTGGAGCTGTACCAGCGGCCCGAGATGGACATCGTCAGCTACTTCCCTTCGACCGACCCGGCCACGCTGAGCGCGATCGACGCCGAGTCCGCGCGCGCCCTCACCAACGGCATGAAAAGCGCCACCCCCGTCTTCCTGAGCACCCTCAAGGCCGGCCGCGAGGCGTTCACGGCACGCCACCCGAAGATCACCGCGGACACCGACGGCGCTCGCGTCCTGCGCAGCGTCCTGATGAAGCCGGAGTCCGAGCAGTATGCGGAGCAACTCATCGCCCGGGTCGAGGAACTCGTCCGGTCGGACTGACCGGGGCACCGTGACCGCGTGATGAACGCCCCGTAGGCCCTCGCCTCGAATCGTCCAAGCTTCGAGGCCGGTGATCGCCCACCTCGGCGTGCCCACCCGGGTCTGTACGCTCACCGGTGCAATTGACGATCATGGAAGAGGCGTCAAGCGACTGACACGTGACCGAGTTCGTGGCCGCCGATGACCAGGCGGATCCGTCGCCGGAGGCCGCGACGGTCGAGCAGAAACACCCTCGACAACCTGGCCGCGTACATGCACGAATTCCGGTGGCATCCTGTACGTCAACGACACCGCACCAGGTGACATCCTGAAGGATGCCGACGCGCTGGCGCACGCCAGGACTTTCTTCGCCGCGGACCGTCGCCTGCCCGTTTCCCGGACAGTTTCACGCGGCCCGGGTCCGGAACGGAATTCGCCGCACAGGCTGAGGCCGAGGCCGGGGTCCAGGCGTGACTCCGGTGCGGTGTGGTGTCATGCGCGCCGCTCGGTGAACCGGACACGGCGGACCAGGACCTCCCCCGACTCGGTCCACACACCGACCAGGCGTCCGGTGAACCCACCGGCCACCTCGGTGGAGAGATAGCGTCCGTCGAGGCGGGCGAGGACGTCGAAGCCGCCCGCGCCGTCCAGACCCAGTTCGATGTCGTCGGGCCCGTTCCAGGTGGGCTCCGTGGATCGGACGCGGAGGGTGACAGGGGAGTCGGGCAGTGGGCGGGATCCCAGGGCTGACCGGACCTGTCCGACCCGTGCGACGGCGGTGACCTCGCCGTCGGCGACGCGCAGGCCGTACCAGTGGGAACCGTCGAGCCGTAGGGCGACGGTGCACGCGCCCTCGCCCGGATCGACGACGAAGTCGGCCTCCCAGTGGTCTCCGCCGACCCGCGTGAACAGACCCGAGGGCTCGCCGGTCCCGCTCGGTGCGTGACCCACGACCACCCCTTCCGGCGTACCGCGGACGAACCGGTCGGGACGCTGCCCCGGGGAGACCCACCTGGGATCCGGTCCGGGCGCGGAGAAGTCGTCCTCGAAGTCCCGCTGTCCCGTGGGGACATGGCGTCTCGCCGCCTCGAACCGGGGCCAGCCGTCCACCCACGAGACGTCGGCGAGGAACGTCTCCCGCCCGTTGACGTGGAAGCGGGGACTGCGGCCGCGTGGCCGTGTGCCGAGATACACCGCCGCCCACGTCCCGTCGGGACGCTCGACCAGATCGGCGTGACCGACGTTCTGGACGGGATGAGCCGTACTGCGATGGGTGAAGACCGGATTGCGCGGGGCGGCCTCGAACGGTCCTCGGGGGCTCCCGGAGCGTGCGACCGACACCACGTGGCCCCGGTCGGTGCCGCCTTCGGCGATGACCAGGTACCACCGGTCGCCGCGCCGGTACAGGTGCGGCCCCTCGGAGTGGGCCAGGCCGGTGCCGTGCCAGATCCACCGCGGCTCTTCGAGGACGTGGCCCTTCTCCGGATCGACCGCGACCTGTCTGATGCCGATCTCGGACTCCGACCACGAGCAGTACGTGACCAGGCACGTTCCCTCGTCGTCCCAGGCCAGGTCGGGGTCGATGCCGTCGAGTCCGGTGAGGCACACCGGCGCGGACCACGGTCCGGCGGGGTCGCTCGCGTGGTAGATCTGATGGCCGCCACGGGCGTCGTCGATGTTCGTGGTGATCAGCCAGAACCGTCCCGCGTGGTGGCGCAGTGTCGGGGCGTAGATGCCACGGCTCGACGGCGAACGGCCCGCAGGAAACTGCTCGTCCCTCGTCAGGGCATTGCCGATCTGACGCCACGAGACCAGGTTCCGGGAACGCCAGATCGGCACACCGGGGCTGTACTCGAACGACGAGTTGGCCAGGTAGTACTCCTCGCCGACCCGGCACACCGAGGGGTCGGGGTACATCCCGGACAGGATCGGAGTGGTCGCCGCGTCGGCGTGCCCACCGCCTTCCGGCCGTATCGAACTCATCGGGTCCACCTTCCTGCGTTCGGCCCCGGGCGGCCAGTTTTGTGGGGCCCGTTCTTCCACCACGTCGGCCGACCATGTGCGCCGGTCATGTGAGTCAGGTCGTTGTGCCGGTCCCGGCTTCCTGTACGTAGGCGTGCAGGAAGCCACACATGCCCAGGGTCTGCCGGGGCGGTTGGGCGATACGCGACACCTTCGCGTCGGACAGGTGGTGGAAGTCGTCGTGCCTCAACGCGTCGATCTGCCGCAGCGCTGTCCGCGCGGCGGTCAGCGCGCCGTCGTTGACCGTCTTCTCCCAGGTGTCCAGGCGGGGTTGGACCAGCCGCACCGCTGCCGCGCAGAAGTCCTCGTACGCGGAGTGGTTGCCGAGCCGCCACTGTCGCTTCAGTTCGGTGAATCCCTCGACGGCCAAGTCCCTGCGGGCCCGTGCGCGCTCGGGGCTGGGGCTGCCGTCGGCGTCGAGGAGAGAGGCCGTGGCCGGATAGGCGTCGGGGGAGAGGTACTGGGGTGGAAAGGTCATGACCGCGTCGCCCGCTTCCGGGAGGCCGCTGTTCTGCATGACGACGATCACGCGCAGATCCCCGTCGTTGACCGCTCGGTGGATCGTGCCGGGGGTGAACGAGACCACGTCACCGGGGAGCAGTTCGGTCGTCGCGGGCCCCTGGTGGTCGAGGGTCTCCAGCCGGCCGTGGCCGCTGACGACGACGTAACACTCCGCGCAGGCCAGGTGCATGTGGGGCGAGCCGCCGTGCTCCTCGTCCGCCGTGGGCCACGGATACACCTCGAGCCGGCTGAGTCCCACGGCTCCGGGAAATTCTGACCGGCCTGTCACAGCGCGAACTCCCGCGCGAGCGGCTCCAGTTCGGGACGACCCAGCACGCGGTCGACGAACACGAAGCGGTGGCTCAGGGACAGTGTCTCACCGGGTTCCAGCTTGATCTCCGTGTCGAAGGCGGGCGACGGGTTGAGGCAGGCGAAGGCGCTGCTGCGGGCGAACCACGTCAGCGGGGTGGCGGCGCTGGTGGTGCCGGCGTAGGCAAGGACCGTGGCGCCGCCGTCCAGCTCGTCGTGCTCGCCGCTGATGGCTGCCCAGGCGCCCCGCGTGCCCATGACGGCGTCGCCCTCATGACCCCCGTCGGCGATGACGTCCGCCCCGGTCCAGGACCGGGGCCCGCGCCAGAACAGCCCTGTGTAACCGGCGTTGGGGCGGCCGTGTGTGGTGGGACTGCCCAGTTCCAGGGGCTGGTGACGCATGTTGGTCAGGGCGGTGGTGAAGTCCAGCGCCCAGACACCATCGCGGGCATCGGCGCCGTGGAAGCGCAGGGTGCGGGTCTCGTCGAGCCACACCTCGTCGCTCGAGGCGATCCAGTCGAGGTTCTGGACGACCGTCACCTCGTTGCCGCTCGCCTCCTGCGAGGCGAAGGCCCGGTGCACCTGACTGCCGTGGTTCTCGCGCCAGACGTAGCCGTGGCCGGGTGCACCCTCCTCGAAGGTGGGCCCGCCCCAGAAGTTGTCGCCGGACAGGTGTGACCAGGTCATCTGCAGGCCCTTGTGCCAGCGGTGGTCCCAGGGCCGGTAGACGCCCACGGGTGCGCCGGAGAGGGTCTTCAACGGGTAGAAGTAGGGCTTGGGGGACTCTTCGAGGGGTGTGTCCGGCCGGTAGACGTACGTGGCGAGGTCCCTGCCCGCGGCGGACACCACGAATTCGGTCCCGGCGTTGTCGTGCTCGATGCGGAAGGGGGTGTCAGACACGGCTCGGCTCCTTGTCGACGCTGTCCCGGGCGGCGCCGACGCGACCGCTCATGGAGTGGTAGAAGGGACCGTCCGGAGTGATCATGTCCGGGGTGACGGGTCGCCCGGTCGCCGCCGACTCGTACAGGGCTGCGATGAAAGCCAGGACGCGGCGGCCGTCGTCACCACTGGCTTCGGGGCGTTCCCCGGCGCGCAGCGACCGCACCAGGGCGCGCAACTGCGCGGCGTGCGAACTGGGTTCGTCATCCAGCGGCGCTCCCAGTTCCTGGGCCGTGGCGTCGGCCCGGTGGGGCGCGGGGGTCCAGGTCCAGTGGGAGTTGTCGTAGCCGTAGAGGTGGTTCAGCTCGACGGTGGCCTCGGGGAAGTCGAAGCGCAGGTAGCTGGTCTCCCGGGGCGAGAGGAGACTGTTGACCATGGACACCATGGCGCCACCGGCGAAGCGGACCATCGCCATGGACACGTCCTCGGTCTCCACGTCGCGGGCCAGCGTGCCCATGGCTGCGCGGACCTCGGTCCACTCGCCCATCAGGGACAGCATGAGGTCCATCTGGTGGATGCCGTGGCCCATGGTGGGACCGCCGCCCTCGGTCTCCCACCTGCCGCGCCAGGGCACCTCGAAGTAGGCGTCGTCCCGGTACCAGAGGGTGTGGCAGACGCCGACCAGGGGAGCGCCGAGGCGGCCGGTGCGGATGTGCTCCCGCAGGGCCCGGGCGCCGGACCCGAACCGGTGCTGGAAGACGTAGGAGACGTACGGGCCGCCCTCGCGCTCGTGGGCGGCGACGTCGTCGTACTCGGCGACCGAGAGGGTGGGGGGTTTCTCGCACCACACCGACGCACCGGCGTCCAGACAGGCGGTGATGGCCTCGCCGTGGGCGATCGGGGGCGTGCAGACGACGACCAGGTCCGGCTGCTGTTCCCGGAGCATCCGGTCCAGGCTGTCGTAGGCGGCGGGAACGCTCCAGCGGGCGGCGAACGCCTCGGCGCGCGGCAGGTCGACGTCGACCACGGCGATGACGGTCGCCTCGCCGTTCTGGGCCTCGACGGCCGGCATGTGGCAGCCCTCGGCGATGTTTCCGGCACCGACGATCGCCACCCGCACGGGCTGGCTGTACTCGGTCATTGAGACTCTTTCGTGGAAGCTCGGCGGTGCCTGGGCGCGGCACCGGGGGTTCGTCGACCGCTGACGGAGGAGGCCGGCTCAATCGGTTCGGCCCACGGCGTTACGCGCGTGACCGTGCGGAAGAGGGGGACTGCTCCGTCGGGTGAACTCGTGCTCGCCGCGACGAACCGGGGCGACGGTCAGAACGTAGTGAACGATCACCTTCGTGGTCAAGAGTTGCGTGGTGATCGTTCACATTGTGTGTGGCGCCCTATCTGGAACGCCCGCCGCCCGTCGCCCGCCTGGCTCAGCGGCCGACCGGGCCGCTCGACCCTCGCGGCACGAGGTGGAACAGATCCGTCACCTCGGACCTCGGCTCGGGCTCGCCGCGCAGAAGGGCGAGCAGCGACAGCATCGACTGGCGGCCCACCTCCTCCTTGTTGACGTGCACGGTGGAGATGCTCGGTGAGAAGTACCGGGTGAACTCCTCGTCGTCCCAGCCGAAGACGCTCATCTCCTCGGGCACCCGGACGCCGCGGTCCTGGAAGCCGCGCAGCACGCCCAGGGCGACGTAGTCGTTCGCTGCCAGCACGGCCGTCACACCGGAATCGGCGGGCAGATCCCGAGCGGCCTCGTAGCCGGAGCGAACGGACCAGTCCCCGTCGACGACGCCGAAGGACTCAAGGCCCAGTCGCTCGACCGCCTCCACGTACACCGCACGCCGGTTGCGTGCCGAAGCCCAGTCCTGCGATCCGGCGACGTGGAGGAACCGGCGGTGGCCCTGGTCCGCGAGGTGACGCAGGATCTCCTCGGAGGGCCGTCCGTCGGCCAGCCGTCCCCGGGACTGGAGGTTGTCGTCGTACTCGCCCAGCACCACCACGGGCCGCCGCTCGTCGGCCGGGCCGTCGGCCAGGTCCCCCAGCGGAACCAGTGACAGCACCCCGTCCGTCTGCCGGGTCTCCAGCAGGGACAATGCGCTGCTGGCGCGCCGTGACTCGCCGCCTTCCAGCCCGACGACGTCGGTCATGTACCCGGCTTCATGCGCCGCGGCGGAGGCGCCCCTCAGCAGGGGAATCGGAACGAATCCACTCAGCTCGGGCAGCACGATGGTGATCCGGTGGGTCCGCCGTGTGCGCATCGACCGCGCCATGAGGTTGGGCCGGTAGTCCAGCTCGGCGACAGCCTGCTCGACCCTCGCCCGAGTCGCGGGCTTCATGCCGCTGTCGTTCTTCAGGAACCGGGACACGGTCTGGTGCGACACGCCGGCCCGCTCGGCGACCTCCCAGATGGTCGGCCGCTTCCTCTCCGGAGCGGAGGCCCTGGCGGCGGGCCGACCGCCTTTCCGCGCCGGCAGCGCACGCCCCGCCCGCTCGCACAGGAACTCCAGCAGATCCGCGCCGGTCGCCTCCGAGGGCAGCCCGTAGGCACCGGCGAAGGCCGCGACCCGTGGTGCGAGGTCGTCGACGCGCACCAGGCCGCGGGCGGCGGCCTCGGCGACGAACACGCCCGTACGGGCCGCGTCGGCACGGTCGTCCAGCAGGTCGACGACGGTACGCGGCACAGTGGTCACCGGCAGTCCGTCGACGACGGTGATGTCGTCGGCGTCCATGGCCGCGCGGTGCAGCACGACGGTCTCGTCCCGGGTGGTGCGGCGGGACGGGACCGTCAGCTCCACGGGGTCTGTGGGCAGGCCGCCCAGGCCGTGCACCGCACACGCGGAGGTGTGGGAGACGACGCCCGATCCAGGGGCGTCGGTGAGGCGGTCCCGTACCGGGGTCCCGGGGTCCAGCCGCAGCCACGCGACCTTGATCCTGAGGTGTTCCGGCGGGGGAGAGGAGACCAGGCGGTACACCCCGTGGCCGACGTTCTCCAGTGCCCCGGCCCGCTCCAGCCGCAGCAACTGCACGCCCTGCACGCCGTCCGGCTTCACCTGCGTGGTGGTCACCAGCCCCCACTGGCCGGCGGCCCTGGCGTCCAGAGCCCGCAATACGTCGGCCTGAGTCATGCGGCAATCATTACACGAGCACTTTGGGTCGTCCCCTGCCCCGCCTGTATCGCCTGCCTTGCCCGGATTGCTTTGCGGCCTCGCCGGAGAGGGGGCGGCGGAAGTGCGGGGCGGCGGGAGGGATCTACCTGGGCTGGAACTCCCAGACCGTGCTCGCGTCCTGCGTTCCCGTGTTCCACTTCGCCTCGTCCGCGGAGTTCCCGTACAGGTAGGCACTTCCCGTGCGGGTGTTCCTGGCACGGAGCCCGCCTGCCGCGACCCCTTCCAGGGTCCAGAGCGAGGCGTCGGCGACGGTGCCGGAGTTCCAGACGACGCTGTCGTCGGCGGCGCCGGCTTCCAGGTAGAGGCGTCCGGTGCGCGCGTTCCTGATGGTCCAGGCTCCGGACGGGTCCTTCGTGACGATCCAGTCCTGGTCGTCGTAGGTGGTCGCGGACGCGAGCACAACCGCGCCGTTCGCATCGGTGTCGAGGTACTTGCCCGAGGACGTGTTCCTCAGCTTGTACCGCGCGCCGCTGACGAGGTGGGTGACCCGCACGCATTCGCCGGCCGCCAGGGCGATGACGGTGTCCCCGGACACGGTGTTGTACGCCTTGGTGCCGGACTTCACCCAGGTGTCGTTCGCGTCGTACCGGCCGGTCTCGACGGACCGTACGACACCGATGGTTCCCGGCAGGGTGAACGTGGCCTGGGTCGTGCTGGTGAAGGCGAACTCGGCCGCACCGCGACTGACGCCGAACGCCTGCGCACCGCTCGATGTCGTAAACGTGATGTTGACGCCACCCAGGGGCTTGGTGGTGGTGCTGGAGGCGGTCGCGTTCCGGTTGAACGTCTGCAGGTTGGTTCCGCCGCGTTCCACCGGTGCCTTGGAGGCGAGGTCCCTGTGGATCTTGTTCAGTACGTGGTTGAGCCGGGCGACCTTGTCCGAGACGGCCTTGCGCGTGACGACCTTGGTGGTGGGATTGAAGTCGTACAGGCCGAGGTTGCTGCTGCCCGTGGCGGCATCCGGGTCCAGGAAGGCATAGAGATTGAAGGCGGTGTTGCCGGCGATGCCGTTGAACTTCTCGACGTCCGCCGCCGGGGAGCCACCGAAGTTCTCCATGATCATGGGGAAGTTCTTCCCCTGGGCCCAGACGGCGTCCTGCCCGTAGTTGTAGAGCGTGTCGAGGTTCGAGGAGTACGGGTCCTTGCCGAAGAAGTCGATGGTCGACGTCCCCTGGCTCCTGAGGGCCTCGTTCTCGGCGACCGGCACCGTGTCCCCGCTGCCGGCGATGTTGACCCGCGTGTACACCGAGTGCTCAGACTGCTTGATCACCTGTCCCAGCTGGGTCAGGTAGTCCAGCAGTACGTCCTTGCGGAACTTCGACGCGTCGGTGTACCCGCCGCTGTTCCAGCGGGCGGTGCTGGAGGTGCTGTAGCTCCGGTCGAGGGACGAACCGCCCTGCTGGTTCGCCACGTTCGGTTCGTTCAGCACCTGGATGCCCATGACGGTGTGAGCGGTGTCGGCGGACGCGAGGTGCGTCATGAGCCGGCCGAGTACGAACTTCTCCCTGGCGAGCAGGTTCGGATCGGTCTTGTCCAGGAGGGGGTTGCCGTTCAGGGACAGCCTGGTGCCGTCGGGCCTGACCACGTACTGGTAGTCGTTCATCACGTAGGCCGGCATCCGCGGCGCGAGGGAGGCGCCTGTCGACTCGTGGCCGAACCACAGGAGTTCCAGTTTGAGGCCGTACTCCCCGCACCAGGCCAGGTAGCGGTCGATCTCGGTCCAGTCGAAGGTGTCCTTCGAGGTCTCGACCTGCGACCACCAGATCGGAATGTTCACCACGGTGAACCCGTCGTCGCGGATCATCCCGAGCACCGGCTTCAACTGCGCGTCCGTCCAGCCGAACGTGTACTTGTGCTTCTCGTACCGGAACTGGACGCCACTGTGGAAGAAGGGCTTGCCGTCCACCATCAGGACGATCTTGTCGTACGTGGCTCTCGATGTGTCGACGTAGGACACCACGCCGCCGGCCGCTGCGGCCCGCGGGAGGCCGCCGGCGAGGTTCAGCGCCATGCCTCCGAGGGCCGCGGCCCCGCTCGTGGCGAGGAATCTGCGGCGCGACCAGGGGCTGGTGTTCGACTTCATTGCGCTACCTCCGTGGCGGGTGGAGTCCTGCCGGACAGTGAACGATCACGATGTGGTTCGACGGCGCCCGTCAGGAACCTTCGGAGCTGGGGTGCCGGGCGCAGCGCGATCGAGCCGACAGGTGACGGCGGGCCCTGGCGTTCAGATGGTGACCGAAACCAACGATGGCGCACATAAGACTGGCTGTAACGCTTGCGTGTCAATGGTGTGGACGGGGCGAGTTTCGTTGCGGGGCGGCGCAGGTCGGATCCGGTGGCATCGTCGGGACCTCGCGTAGTGAACGATCACCCGCATACATCTTGACCGCTCAGGTGAACGATCACTAAGTTGCCCCTGCTGTCGCCGGACGCCTCATCGCTCCCGGTACTTCGTGGCTGTTCTGTACGTCCTCGGGCCGAGTCACGACCGGGCCCTCTCCTCCCCGCCGGGCATCGGTCGGTACCACCAGAGATCAAGGGAGATCACGTGTATACGGTCATGCGCAGAACGGGTCGTGGGCCCCGAAGACGGGCCGGCTCCCTGACCGCCGGCATTCTGCTCCTCGCGGCCTTCCTCGCCGCTCCGGCGGCTTCCGCCGTGGAGATGCCGGGCGCGACGCTGGTCAACGAGACGTTCGACGCTCAGACGGACCCCGCGAACTTCGGGTTTCCGGTCGGGGCCGCCATCGGCAACGGCGTCCTGGACGTCACGAAGGGCATGGGCGACTACACCACGTCGGTACGGCCGTTCACGTCCTCGATCACCCACGAGAAGACGCTCGACCTGCGGTTCGACTGGAAGACGGCCATCAACAGCACCGGGATGAAGACCGGCCTGGAACTGCGTGACAGCGCCGGACGCCTGGTCTTCGGCATGTCCGCGACCGGCGCGGAGTTCCGCCACGCCGCGACCGGCCCCGACTCGGACTCCGCCTCCGCCCCGGACGCGCTCAACCCCGCCTGGACCAGGATCAGCTTCGACCGGACCAAGTGGTACACGGTCGACCTGCACATGGACTTCACCCTCGGCACGGTCCAGTACACGGTCACCAGCAAGGAAGCCGCGCCGAAGGTCCTGGTCTCCACCACCAGGAGCATCACCGGACAGAACCTGGCGAAGCTCGTCGCCTGCAACTACTACGGCACCGGTGCGCAGTCGATCGACAACTTCCGCCTGACCCGGCCCGCGCACCCCGCCCACGGATCCCTCGCCGGCTCGTCCGTGTACGCCTTCGGCGACAGCATCGTCCACGGGCACCAGTACACGCGCAGCTTCGTGAACTTCGTCGCCGAACGCGAGGGCATGACGCTGACGAAGTACGCACGCAACGGAGCGACGGTGGGACCGGCGCCCAGCGCCACCGGTGGACAGATCCTGAACCAGGTGAAGGCGGCGAGCTCGCAGGCGCCCGACTTCGTCGTCTTCGACGGCGGCACGAACGACGCGATCGAGATCCACGACACGCACACCTACCAGCTCGGCGCGGTCGGCGGTTCCCAGGACCCCGCCACCCTCGACCCCGGCACCTACGCCGGGGCACTCGAAACCACCATCTACACAATGCGGCAGAAGTGGCCGACCGCCCAACTGGTCTACGTGGCCGTCCACAAGATGGGCTCGCGTGACTGGGACACCCAGCTCGCCCTGCGCCAGGTGCAGTTGCAGGCCGCCCAGAAGTGGGGCGTCGCGGTGGCCGACGTGTTCGGGGACGCGGCGCTCGACACGCGTGTCGACGCTCAACGGGTGGCGTACACCTTCGACGGACTCGTGGACGGCTATCCGGGCAGCGGTGGCAGCGGCACACATCCGAACATCGCCGGGATCACCGACTTCTACGCCCCCGTGCTCTCGTCGGAGTTGTCCCGGTTGGCCGGCACGACGACGCTTGAGGCCCGGCATTCGGGCAAGTGTGCAGAGGCGGTCGCCTCCTCGACCGCCGCCGGCGCCGAGATCGAACAGGCGGGCTGCTCGCGCGTCGACGACCAGCGGTGGCGGCAGCACGAACTCGGCGCGGGCTACTACCGGTTCGTTTCCCGGCACTCGGGACTGTGCCTGGACGTGGCCGGCTCCTCCACGGCGGACAAGGCCGCGATCGTCCAGCAGACCTGCGACGGTCGCACCAGCCAGCAGTGGCGGCTGAACGACATCGGCAGCGGCCACGTCGAGATCGTCGCCCGCCACTCCGGCAAGTGTCTCGACGTGGACCGGGCCCTCACGACGGACGGGGCGCGGCTGCTGCAGTACACCTGCTGGAACGACGAGACGCACACGAACCAGCACTGGACTGAGGGTCCGACATGAAATACGCGTGCCGCCCGGTGACGGCGGACCCGGTGGCCGGCCGCACGGCCAGGACAGGAAGCATGCGGCCGACCGGGCCGGACGATCGGCCGAACTGCCGGTCCCGACCGGCGGATGCGGCTGGCTCCGGCGGAAGGGCAAGGGCCAAGGCCCCGGCCTGCCAGGGCGTACCCGGCAGTACAGTACCGATGGGCGTGCGGAGCGTGGGCGTTGAGATGCGGCGGGGGGCGGCACGGTGGACGCGGACACGGGACCGGAGAGAGCGGAGCGGGACATGAGACGGCCGAGGACGCCGTCCAGGAAGCGTCCCACTATTCTCGACGTCGCGGCGCACGCGGGTGTCTCGCATCAGACCGTCTCGCGCTTTCTGCGGGGCAACGGAGGCATGAAGCCGCAGACCGTCGCCCGTATCGAGCGGGCCGTGGCCGACCTGGACTATAGGCCCAACCTGGTGGCCCGGTCGATGCGCACCCGCAGGTCGAACCGTGTCACCGTGGTCCTGCCCGCCATGACGACCTTCGTGCCCTCGCAGATCCTGCGGGGAGCGTCCGCCGAGGCACAGGCGGCCGGTTACCTGCTCGACATCGTCGGCCTGGAAGGGGACGAACGAGTCAGGGGCGACCGTGTCCGCGCCCTGCTCGACTCCGGCCAGGCCGAAGGGGTCCTGACCTTCACCCCCATCGGCGACCTGGTGAAGCTGGGGCTGGACCAGACTCCTACGGTCGTCATCGGCGAGTACGACGACCGGATGAGGTCTCACGGGATCACGGCCGACGGTGAGCCGGCCGCCATGATCATCGATCACCTCGTATCCCTGGGCCATCGGCGTTTCGTCCATGTCGCCGGCAGCACGGACTGGATGTCGGCACGCAAGCGACGCGAGGTCTATCTGCGGACAGTCGCCGATCGGGGCCTGGAGAACTACGCCGTCATCGACGGCGACTGGTCCGTGCGGTCCGGATACGAAGCGGCCCGGGGGCTCTCGGCGGACTCCGGCGTCACCGCGGTGCTCGCCGCCAACGACGACGTCGCCATGGGTGTCATCCGCGGCTTCCAGGACCGTGGGTGGCGCGTCCCTGAGGACGTGAGTGTCTTCGGCTGGGACAACCAGGAGTTCACCGCTTACTTCAATCCGTCCATCTCCACCGTGGACCTCGACCGTGAGGCCATGGGGAGGCGGGCCATGCGGGCCCTGCTCGCCCGTATCCGCGAGGAGACGGAGACGGAGCTGCGTCTGGACCTCGACTGCCGTCTCGTGCTGCGCGAGTCGTCCGGACCGGCGAGGACGAACCACGCCGTGTAACCCGTCGGCCCCACCCATCGGCTGTCGCGCACGAGGTGTTCGGGTGGACGGAAACCACCGAACCTCCCGGCCGCGTCGGGGAACACGTTGACCCGGCATGCTCCCGCGCGGTCCGTTCCGCCTCCGCCCACCCCTCCCGGAAGTGGTGAAGTCGCACCAACGGCCCAAGTGTTACGCGGAGAAGTCTTGACCGGGATGTAGGCGATTACTACGCTCACCGCGTGAACGTTCACTATTGCTGATGCACACAGCCATCAACTCGGGACGGTACTCGCGGTCAACTCCGCGGATCGGCTCGGCACACCGGCTCAAGGCTCCAGCGTACGTTCATAAAAACCAATGTCAGAGCCGCTGCGGCCCGCCAGGATCCGATGAGCCGGGCCGACCCCGGGCAACCGGATCGTAAGTAACTTTCGCGGCCAGCAAAGCAGCCCAGTCGTGCAGTCGGCCGCCACGCGGCGAGACGGCCGACGCCCTGCGTCGACTTCCCGAGACGGCGTATCCCCCGTCTGGGCGCACCGCCCAGTGATGGCAGCAGAGGAGCCCCACCATGAACCACTCGTCCCGTCCGGGCAGACGCGCTCGACTCCGCGCGGCCGGGCTGACCTGTTCGGTCTTCGCCCTCGTCCTCTCCGCGGGCTGCGCCGGAGACTCCGCCGGCAGCGATGGCAGGACCGTCATCCGGTTCAACTGGTGGGGATCGGACTCCCGGCACGAGATGACCAAGCAGATCATCGCGGCGTTCGAGAAGCAGCACCCGGACATCGACGTCCAGCCCGAGTACTCCAACTGGGACGACTACTGGAAGAAGCTGTCGACCGGGGCCGCCGCCGGTGACATGCCCGACGTCCTGCAGATCACCGACCCGTTCATGTACTCGTACATCGACAACGGGCAGCTGATGGACCTCAAGAAGGTCAAGGACGTCCTGCACACGGACAGGCTGCCCGCCAACTCGATGGCGATGACGACCGTGAAGGGCGGACTCTACGGCGTCCCGGCCGGCGACAGCGCCTTCGGCATCGCCGCGGACCCGGCGGTGTTCAAGCAGGCCGGCGTTCCCCTTCCGGACGACACCAAGTGGTCGTGGGACGACTACGTGAAGATCTCCCAGGCCGTCTCTAGAACGAAGGGTCTGGTCGGCACGGTGATGCCGCTCTACCCCAACGACCTGGGGACCTGGCTGCGACAGCACGGCGAGGACTACTGGACCGAGGACGGCAGCCGGATCGGGTTCACCGAGGGCACCGTGGCCGCCTACTGGGAATGGGTCGTCAAGCTGCGCGACAGCGGCGGCACGACCAGCGCGGACGCGGCGGTCGAGGCGCTGTCGTCGGGAGCCGGTGTCGAACAGAGCCTGGTCGCCCAGCACAAGGCGGCCATGACCGACGTGTCCGTCACCCAGCTCGGCGCGCTCGAGGGCGCCAGCGGACGCGAGGCCAGGCTGCTCCTCTTCCCCGGGGAGAGCGGGGCCTCCCAGGTCGGCGCCTACACCAAGCCCGGCATCTTCTTCGGCGCCTCCGCGCGGACCGAACACCCCAAGGAGGCCGCGGAGCTGCTCGACTTCCTGGTCAACTCGCCCGAGGCGGGCAAAATCCAGAAGTTCGACCGCGGTGTTCCCAACAACCCCGACGTGCTCAAGGCGATCACGCCGGAGCTGTCCCCCGCGGAGAAGCGGATCGCCGACTACCTGGGCCGGGTCAACTCCCTGAAGCCGACCGCCCTGCACATTCCCAACGCGGAGGCCGGGCCCGCCGTCCCCGAGATCTTCCAGCGGCTCAACGAGGACGTGCTGTTCAAGCGGCTGTCGCCCAAGGAGGCGGCCGAGAAGTTCATCTCCGAGATCAAGTCCGAGCTCTGAGCAGTCAGCCGCCCGTCGCAGGAGCGCATCGGTAAGGAGTCACCCGCCGTGTCCGATCCACGCATGAACGACCCGCGCGCGCACGATTCGCGCATGAACACCTTTGGCCGTCGACTGCCGGGAGTCGTCTACGGCGGGGACTACAACCCGGAGCAGTGGCCGAGGGAGGTGTGGCAGGAGGACGTCCGGCTCATGCGCGCCGCGGGCGTGCGGCTGGTGAGCCTCGGCGTCTTCTCCTGGTCCGTGCTGGAGCCGGCCGACGGCCGGTTCGACTTCGCCTGGCTCGACGAGATCATGGACCTGCTGTGGGCGAACGGCATCCACGTCAACCTGGCGACACCGAACGCCGCGCCGCCGCCCTGGCTCGCCACCGACTTCCCCGAAACCCTGTCGGTGGACCGGCAGGGAGTGCGGCACGGCATCGGCAGCAGAGGACATCTCTGCCCCTCCTCCCCGGTCTACCGGGACCGCAGCCGACGCATCGCCACCGCGCTGGCCGAGCGGTACGGTCAGCATCCCGGGCTGGCCATGTGGCACATCGGCAACGAGTACCACTCCGACTGCTTCTGCGAACTGTGCGACGACCGCTTCCGCACCTGGCTGCGGCAGCGCTACGACACCCTGGACGAACTCAACCACCGGTGGGGCACGGCGTTCTGGAGCCAGCGCTACAGCGACTGGTCCCAGGTGCACCTGCCCAAGCCCGTACGCGGCTGGGTCAACCCTTCCCGTGAGCTGGACTTCTCCCGCTTCACCTCCGACCTTCTGCTGGAACTCGTCACGCAGGAGCGCGACCTGCTCCACGGGATCACGCCCGACGTGCCGGCGACCACCAACTTCTTCCAGTGCCGGCTGACCGACAGCCACCGCTGGGCGAAGGAACTCGACGTCGTCGCCTTCGACTGCTACCCCGACCCGGGAAAGCCCGACGCGATGGCCGTCGCCGCCTTCCAGTACGACCTGATGCGCTCACTCGGAGGCGGCCGTCCCTGGATGCTGATGGAACAGGCGGCAGGCGCGGTGAGCCAGTGGAAGAACAACCAGGTCAAGCAGACGGGCCGGATGCGCCTGGGCTCCTACCAGGCCGTCGCGCACGGCTCCGACGCGGTGATGTTCTTCCAGTGGCGGGCCTCACGCCAGGGGCAGGAGAAGTTCCATTCGGCGATGCTCCCGCACGGCGGTGAGAACACCCGGACCTGGCAGGAGGTCAAGGCGCTCGGCAACGAGCTGCGGACCGTCGACGAGGTCGCCACGGCACGGACCGCCGCACAGGTCGCGATCGTGTGGGACTGGCAGAACTGGTGGGCCGTGGAGGGCTGCGCCCACCCGGACAACGCCTTCGACTACCGGGACACCGTGGCCCGTCACCACCGTGCCCTGTGGAACAGCCAGGTCGCCGTCGACGTCGTCACCCTCGACGGCGACCTGTCGCCTTACCGCGTCCTGGTGATCCCCAATCAGTACCTGATGACTAGTCAGCAGAGCGCGGCGGTACGGAAGTTCGTGGCGGACGGCGGCCATCTCGTCGTCTCCTGCTTCTCCGGGATCGTCGACGAGGACGACCGGATCGTGGAAGGCGGCTACCCGGGTGCCCTGCGCGAGGTCATCGGCGCGCACGTCCAGGAGTTCTCCCCGCTGCCCGACGGAGCCACCGTCCCGGTCCAGGGGGCGGGCCACTCCGCGCTGGACGGATTCTCCGCGACCGCCTCCCGCTGGCAGGACGACCTCGTGACGGAGACCGCCCGACCGCTCGCCACCTACCGCGGGGGCCATCTCGCCGACAGGCCCGCGGTGGTCGAGCACGACCTCGGCCTGGGCCGCGCCGTGTACATCGGTACCCGTCTGGACGACGACGCCCTCGAAGAGCTGGTGCGACACGTTCTGGACCGCGCGGACGTGCTGCCCGTGCACGAGGCACCTCGGGGAGTCGAGGTCACCGAGCGGCGGACGGAGACGAGCACGTACCTGTTCCTGCTCAACCACCGGCAGGACGAGGTGGCCGTCACCCTCGACCGCTCCGGCACCGACCTGATCACCGGGCGCCAACTGGAGGCCGGGGAGACGCTCTTCCTCGACGCGGCGGACGTGGCCGTCGTACGCAGCACCTCGGCCGCCCCGCGCCAGGCCGAGCCGTCGTCGAGCGACTCCTGAACCCCGATCCCGCTCCAAGAACCCGAGGACGATGACCGTGCTCCGCAAACCCCTCAGCCAGGCGGCCAGAAAGGAAGAACGGACCGCGTGGGTCTTCCTTCTGCCGTGGTTCGTCGGCATGGCCGGCATCACGCTCGGCCCGATGATCGCCTCGCTGTACTTCTCGATGACGGACTACAACCTGCTGAGCTCTCCCCAGTGGGTGGGCTTCGAGAACTACGGCAAGATGCTCGACGACCCGCGCCTGCGCCAGTCCCTGAGCGTGACCTTCCTTTACGTCGTCCTCAGCGTGCCGCTGCTGCTCGCGGTCGCCCTCGCCCTGGCGATGGTCCTCAACCGGGGCATCAGGGGACTGGCGTTCTACCGGTCCGTCTACTACCTACCGTCCCTCCTCGGCGCCTCGGTCGCCGTGGGCATCCTGTGGCGGCAGGTCTTCGGCATCGACGGCCTGGTGAACAAGTTCCTCGCACTGTTCGGTGTCCAGGGGCCCGGCTGGATCTCCAACCCCGACACCGCCCTGTACTCCCTCGTCGTCCTGCACGTGTGGACCTTCGGCTCGTCCATGGTGATCTTCCTGGCGGGGCTGCGGCAGATCCCCGAGCAGTACTACGAGGCCGCCGCGCTCGACGGCGCCGGCCGCTGGCACCAGTTCCGGCACGTCACGGTGCCGCTGCTGACCCCGATCATCTTCTTCAACCTGGTGCTCCAGGTGATCAGTTCCTTCCAGTCCTTCACCCAGGCGTTCGTCGTCAGCGGCGGGACGGGCGGGCCCTCGGACTCGACCCTTTTCTACTCGCTGTACCTGTACGACGAGGGCTTCGGCCGGCTCCACATGGGCTACGCCTCCGCCATGGCGTGGCTGCTCGTGGTGATCGTCGGCGCCCTGACCGCCGTCAACTTCTACTTCAGCAAGAGATGGGTGTTCTACGGTGACGGTAAGTGAGATGACACCCATGCAGGCCGCAACCGCTCCCTCGCCCGGCTCTGTCCTGTCGCCCGTAGCACAACGCCGCAGGCGGGCGGCCCGTATGCGCGCGCTACTCAAGCACGCCGTGCTGATCGCCTTCGGGCTCGTGATGGTGTACCCGCTGCTGTGGATGATCGCCAGCTCGATCAAGCCCGACGCCCTGATCTTCCGCGATCCCTCACTGCTGCCGACCACGACCGACTTCGGGCACTACGCCGACGGCTGGAGCGCACTCTCCCACCCGTTCGGCCTGTACCTCCTGAACTCGGCGATCGTCGTGCTCGGGGCACTGCTCGGCAACCTGGTCAGCTGCTCCATGGCCGCCTATGCCTTCGCGCGGCTGAAGTTCCGTGGACGTGCGTTCTTCTTCGGCATGATGATGGTGACCCTCATGGTGCCGATCTACGTCCTCATCATTCCGCAGTACGTGATGTTCTCGAAGATCGAATGGGTCAACACGTTCCTTCCGCTGATCGTCCCCAAGTTCCTGGCCACGGACGCCTTCTTCATCTTTCTGATGGTCCAGTTCTTCCGGAGTCTGCCCACCGAGCTGGACGAGGCGGCCAAGATCGACGGAGCTGGGTACTGGCGCATCTACTTCCGCATCCTGCTCCCGATCTCGGTGCCGGCCCTGGCCACCACCGCGATCTTCACCTTCATCTGGACGTGGAACGACTTCCTGAGCCAGCTGATCTACCTGACCAAGCCGGAACTGCAGACGGCACCGGTGGCCCTGCGCAACTACGTTGACGCCACCAGCGGAGCCTCATGGGGATCGCTGTTCGCGATGTCGGTCGTCACGCTGATCCCGGTCTTCGTCGTCTTCCTCGTCGGCCAGCGCTACCTCGTCAAGGGAATCGCCACCACCGGAATGAAGTAAGCCCTGACACGCGAGGTGCAGCGCGGCGCAGGCCGGGCGGACCACGCTGCGAAAGCCCCCACCCTTTCCGCCTCCCCTGGAGAGCCACATGTTGCCTACCCATGCCCGTAGTCGGACCAGACCCTTCACCGCCCAGCTCGTCACGGCCGGACTCGTGGTCGCGGGTCTGGCCTCCCTCGACCACCAGGAGCCGGCGGTTCCGCTGTCCGTCGTACCGGCTGCAGTGAGTACCAGTCAGACGGACGTCACCCCGCCGTCGATGGGCTGGGCGTCCTGGAACAGCTTCTTCAGCGGCATCGACCACAACGTGATCAAGCAGCAGGCCGACGCCCTGGTCTCCTCCGGTATGGCGGCGGCCGGCTACAAGTACGTGAACCTCGACGACGGCTGGTGGCAGGGCGCCCGTGACGCGAACGGCAACATCGTCGTCGACGAGAACCTGTGGCCCGGCGGTATGAAGGCGATCGCCGACTACCTCCACGGCAAGGGTCTGAAGGCCGGCATCTACACCGACGCGGGCAAGCAGGGCTGCGGCTACTACTACCCCACCACCAGGCCCGCCACCCCCAACAGCGGTATGGAGGGCCACTACCAGCAGGACCTGGAGACCTTCCAGCGCTGGGGCTTCGACTACGTCAAGATCGACTGGTGCGGCGGCCGGGTGGAGAAGCTGGACCAGGAGACCCAGTACAAGCAGATCTCCGCCGCCAACGAGGCCGCGTCGGCGGTGACCGGCCGCAAGCTGGTGCTGTCCTTCTGCGAGTGGGGCACCGGCCTGCCCTGGAACTGGGCGACCGGACACGGCGACCTGTGGCGCACCAGCGACGACGTCCTCTTCTACAAGGAGACGCCGGGCCTGGCCAAGATGTACCGCAACTTCGACCAGGCACTGCAGCCCGCCGCCCAGCACACCGGCTCCTACAACGACCCCGACATGCTGATGGTCGGCCTGAACGGCATGACCGCCGCACGCAACCGGCTGCACATGAGCCTGTGGTCGATCTCCGGCGCCCCGCTGCTGGCCGGCAACAACGTGGCCACGATGACCCCGGAGACCCGCGACATCCTCACCAACCCCGAGGTCCTCGCCATCGACCAGGACACGCGCGGCCTGCAGGGCGTCAAGGTCGCCGAGGACACCCGCAATCTGCAGGTGTACGGAAAGGTGCTCTCCGGCACCGGCAAGCGCGCGGTGCTGCTGTTCAACCGCACCGACTCCGCCGCGAACATCACCGTCCGCTGGGCCGACCTCGGCCTGACCCCGGCCACCGCGACCGTGCGCAACGCCTGGACCCGCACCGACGCCGGTTCGTTCGCCACCGGCTACACGACCGCCGTCCCCGCGAACGACGCGGTCCTGCTGACCGTCTCCGGCACCGAGGCCCCCGGCACGACGTACGAGGACACCACCACCGCCACCACCCCGACGTTCACCGGCGTCACCGCCTCGTCGGCGGGCACCAAGCTGGTGGACATCACCTACGCCAACGGCGCCACCACCAGCCGCAAGGCCACCGTCCAGGTCAACGGCCAGTACCCGTACGTCGTTTCCCTCCCGCCGACCGGCTCCGCCACCACCTACCGGACCGTGTCCGTCCTCGCGCACCTGGCCAAGGGCACCAACACGGTGCGATTCGCCGCTGTCTCCGGCGGCGCCGCACCCGACATCGACGCCCTGCGCGTCCAGGGCATCCCCGGCACCGACGGCACCGCCCTCGCCGGCACCGCCTCGGGCCGCTGCGTCGACATCGAGAAGAACACCTACGTCAACGCCACCCAGGCACAGCTGTGGGACTGCTCCGGGGGCCGTAACCAGACCCTCCGGCAGACATCCAGGGGCGAGCTGGTGATCTACGGCAACAAGTGCCTCGACGCCGACGGCGGCGGCACCGCCAACGGCACCAAGGTCATCATCTGGGACTGCACGGGCGGCACCAACCAGAAGTGGACCGCCCACGCGGACGGCACCCTCACCAACAACGTCTCGGGCCTGTGCCTGGACGCCTCGGGCGCGGCAACCGCCAACGGCACCAAGCTGATTCTCTGGACCTGCACCGGAGCGGCCAACCAGAAGTGGACCCTCGCCTGAGCCCCGCGACAGGGCCCTGACCCGCACAGACGCCGGCCGGGCGGGCGACGCCATCACCTTCGGGGCACCCGGCCGGCGCCCGCTCCGCAGCAGCGTCGCCGGCGTATGCGGTCCGGGCACACGGCCCGGGGCCTCTCCGGATGGCCTTCACCCCCCGCGCACCTCCCACCCCGTACGTGCCGAAGCCGCGGCACGGGAACACCGCTCCCCAGGAGGACCGACCCTTGCCCAACACCCTGCCTCGGCCCCGACCCCGGCCTCACCGGCACATCGGACGGCTCGCGGCCGTCTCCGTCCTGTTCCTCACGCTCGCCCTGCTCACCGGGCGAGCACCGTCGCCCGCGTACGCCGCGACCACCACCGCGATCACAGTGGACGGCGCCAGCGGAGGCCGGACCTTCGACGGCGTCGGCGCGATCAGCGGCGGGGGCGGCAACACCCGCCTGCTGTACGACTACCCGGCCACCCAGCGCGGCCAGGTTCTCGACTACCTGTTCAAGCCGGGCTACGGCGCGAGCCTGCAGATCCTCAAGGTGGAGATGGGTGGTGACACCAACTCCACCGACGGCGCCGAGGCCAGCCACCAGCACACCAAGGGCACCGTCAACTGCGACGCCGGCTACGAGTTCTGGCTGATGGAGCAGGCCAAGGCCCGCAACCCCGGCATCAAGGTCCTCGGCATGCCCTGGGGCGCTCCCGGCTGGATAGGCAACGGCAACTTCTACTCCCAGGACATGATCGACTACTACCTCTCGTGGCTGGACTGCGCCAAGCAGCACGGTGTGACGGTCGACTACCTCGGCGGCTGGAACGAGAAGGACTACAACGCCACCTGGTACGTCAGCCTGAAGGCGGCCCTGCGGGCGAACGGCTACTCCTCGGTCAAGCTGGTCGGCGGTGACAACTGGGGCGACAACGCCTGGAAGATCGCCACCGAGATGAAGACCAACAGCGCCCTGTACGACGCCGTGGACATCGCAGGCGGCCACTACACCTGTGACGGCATCTCCGAGATGACGACCTGCTCGTCCACCTCCGACGCCAAGACGCTCGGCAAGCCGATCTGGGCCAGCGAGAACGGCTCGCAGGACGCCGAGACCGGCGCCGCGCCGGTGGCCCGCGCCCTCAACCGCGGCTACCTCGACGCCAGGACCACCGCCTACATCAACTGGCCGATCGTCGCGTCCATCTACCAGAACCTCGACTTCGAGACCGTTGGCCTGATCAACGCCAACCAGCCCTGGTCGGGCAACTACCGCGTGGGCCGCACCGCCTGGGTCCTCGCGCAGACGACCCAGTTCACCGCGCCCGGCTGGAAGTACCTCGACACCGCAGGCGGCTACCTGGGCGGCAACCGCCTCAACGGCAGCTACGTCAGCTACGCCGCGCCCGACAAGAGCGCCTGGAGCACCGTCCTGGAGACGACGCAGGCCACCGAGGCGCAGACCGTCACGCTCAAGGTGGCGGGCGGGCTGCCCGGCGGGACCCTGCCGGTGTGGTCCACCGACCTGTCGCAGCCCGGCAAGGACACACCCAGCATGGTGCGCGGCTCCGACCTGACGGCGAGCAATGGGACGTACACACTCACCCTGCAGCCCGGGCGGGTCTACACGGTGACCACCACCAGCGGGCAGGCCCCCGGCACCGTCACCTCCCCTCAGCGCAGCCAGCTCGCGCTGCCGTACTCCGACACCTTCGCCGGCTATGGCGCCGGACGCGAGGCCAAGTACTTCGCCACCATGAACGGCGCGTTCGAGTCGGCCTCGTGTGCCGGCGGCCGCAGCGGCCGGTGTCTGCGCCAGATGGCGCAGGTCCAGCCGCTGAAGTGGACGCATGAGGACAGCACCCAGCCCTACACGATCATGGGGGAGCTGGGCTGGAGCAACTACACGGTCAGCTCGGACGTGCTGCTGGAGAAGGCCGGCAGCGCCGCCGAGATTCTCGGCAGGGTCGGCACCCAGGGCCGTAACAACGGTGGTCTGAACGCCTATCACCTGCGTCTGTCCGACACCGGCGCATGGTCGCTGTTGAAGACGAGCTGGACCACGAACAACCAGTGGATCTGGACCACCCTGGCCGGAGGCACCGTGTCCGCCCCTGGAACGAACAGCTGGCACAAGCTGTCCCTCGGCTTCCAGGGCTCCACCATCACCGCCAAGATCGACGGCAGCACGGTCGGAACAGTCTCCGACAACAGCTACAGCGGCGGCATGGCCGGCCTGGGCACCGCCGGGTACTACCCCGTCCAGTATGCCAACCTGTCCATCACCCCCGGAACCGTCCCTGACCTCTCCGGCACCTACAAGATCATCAGCGTCAGGAGTGGCAAGGCCCTCGATGCCTCGGGCGGTGGAACCGCCGACGGCACGCCCATCATCCAGTGGCCCGACACCGGCAGCACCAACCAACAGTGGGGGCTGGCCCGCAACAGCGCCGGTTACTACTCCATCACCGGTGTCGCCAGCAACAAGGCACTGGACATCCCCTCCGCCACCACGTCGCCCGACACCCAGTTCCACCTGTGGACCCCCACCGGCCAGCCGAACCAGCAGTGGCAGATCGCCCCGTCCGATAACGGCAACTTCAGCATCGAGTCGCGTTCGAACGGTTACAACGTCGCCATCTCCGCGAATTCCACCGCCGACGGCGCGGCCATCATCCAGTGGCCCACCACCGGCGGCACCAACCAGCAGTGGAAGCTGGTGAAGACCGCCTGACCCTCACGCGGTGAGCCCCGTGGCGGGGCAGGACCGGAGCCCCGGCCTGCCCCGCGCGGTTTTGCAGTAGGTCGCGTCCAGATGGACGTAGGGGAAGCGGACGTGGTCCAGCGGGCGGGTGCGGAACGCGGTCAGCGGCTCGTCCAGCGCCGCGCAGATCCGTGAGACCTCCGACTTCGAGATGCCGCTGTCCCCGCCGAGGGCTTTGACCAGGTCATCGACGCTGCGGGTGGAGACGCCGTGCACGTATGCCTCCATGATGACCGCGTAGAGGGCCTGGTCGATGCGGCGCCGTCGCTCCAGCAGACTGGGGAAGAAGCTGCCGGTGCGGACCTTGGGGATCTCCAGGTCCAGGTCGCCGGCCAGCGTGGTCAGCGCCTTCTCGCGGTGCCCGTTGCGGACGTTGGTCCGCGTCGGCGTGTGCTCGTTCCACTCCGCACCGACATGTGCGGTCGCCTCGGCCTCGATCAGTTCCTGCACCATCCGTTCGGCGATGGCGCTGATGAGCTCGATTCCGTCGGTCGAGCGTAGTGACTCCAGCAGCCGTATCAGTTCAGACCGGGACAGGGCCATCGTGTACTCCTCGTGGTTGAACTGGGCGTACACCAAGGAGAGTTACGCGATGGCACGCCTCCTGTTCAGGGAGCGGTCCGCACCGTGGAAGTGCGCCCCGGGCAAACGCCCGCGCACTCCCAGCCACTGACCTGAGCATCGGGAACCTGGGTTTCGAGGAGTTTGCGGCATGGGCTCACGATGATCTCGAGGGTATCTTCCAGACCTTCTGAACGGGTTCACGGAACTGCGGTCGGAGCCGAAATCCTCATCACTGGAAGACCGTCCTTGAGGAACTGCAGATCGAAGCGGATTCCGGCGACCCGGACGGGGTGCTCGCTCGTCAGGCGGGTCGGCGGGAGTGAGCCGTGAACATCGACTCACCGAGCTTCAGTTGCTGACCGACGACTCGCGCGTCCTGGAGCTCGTCGGCCGGATCGTCGACGTCACCTTCACCCTTCACTGGGACGGCCCGATCAGCGCGCGGGCCGAGCGGCGTGGGTTGGATCGGCCCCTCGACCTGGCGCCGTGGCTGGAGTTGCACGAGCCCGAGACGGTCCTGTGCTGAGCTGGGCGGATCCGGAGAGCCGGGTGGGGTGTCACCGGTGTTGTCACTGTCACCCCTGCCATCAGTTGTTCCGACAGTCGTCCAGGGCCCGCAGTGCCTCTGCCGCCGCCTCGCGTACGAAATCGTCTGGGTCCGATTCCAGGGCGGTGAGCCGGTCGCGCAGCCGCTCCTCGCCCGGAGGGAGCGTGCCCGTCTCATCCACCCAGTGGGTGATCCCCTCTGCGGCGGCCTGGCGCACCCACGGATGTACGTCGTCCAAGTGCCGTACGAAGAGCGGCAGATCGTGCGGCGTGCCGGCGTCCGCCGCATTGTGCGGGTCCAGGAGAGACAGCGCGGCGGCTCGGACAATGGGGGAGGCGGTCCGGTCCACCAGTTTCCGCAGACCGGGCAGGGCTTCCGCCAGACCCGTGAGGACCCTCTCCGTCACCCCGACCAGAGTGGGGGCGACGTCGAGACGGGTCACCAGCGCCCGGGCGACCGCCGCGCGTTCCCACGGCCGGAACCCGGGGTCCGCCATGGCATCCAGGCCACGGAGCGCACTTTCGTACACCTCGGGCGCGGCATGGTCCAGCAGGGGGAGCAGCAGCCACACGGCGTCCCATCTCCCCATCTTGCCGTAGGCCTTGGCCGCTGCCGCGAGTGTGGGGGCGTGCGTTGCCTGTGTGGTGAGTGCGGCCCGCAGGAGCTTCGTGGCGGTCCTGCCGCCGACGGATCCCAGGGCAATGGCGGCCGACGGGCCGGCCCGCTCGTCGCTCAGCCAGCGCGAGGCCGGATCCAGCAGCCGTTCGTCACCGGATCGCCCGAGCAGGGACAGCAGTTGTATGGCCATCTCCGGGTCCCGTTCCGCCTCCAGAGTCGCGAACAGCGCGTCCCGCACTTCCGGGCGCTTCACCCATGCGAGTCGGAAAGCCACGGCGCAGCGCACCTCGGTGGAAGGGTCCTCGGCCAGAACGCTCAGCAGCGACGGCAGCAGCCGTTCAGTGGGCTGGTCCGGCAGCATCAACAAGGCGCGCGTACGGACGGCGTCCCCGCCCCACTGGGCCGTACGGACCAGCTCCGCCTCGACGTCCGGGTCCTTGCGGAAGTCCCAGACCATGGCCCACGCCAGACCCGAGAGGCGGTGTGCCGGATCACCCATCAGCCGGACGAGCGCGGGAACATCACCGGGCACGCCAAGTTCCCGCAACGCCTCCAAGGCGTTGATCCGCAGGTGATGGTCGGGATCGCCGAGCAAACGCCCATAGGCATCCACGACCTCGCGGTCGCTCAACCCGAGCCGGATCGACGTCAAGGAGGCCCGCCTGCGCACCCACGGATCGTCGTCGTCCATCAGCGCGGGCAAGACCTTAGCCCCGGCCTCCGGGACCCCCAGCCTGCCCAGGCCCGCCGCCGCGCCTTCTCGCACCTCGGGCGCGGGGTCGGCGGCTGCCCGGACGAGCACCGCGGCATGCTCGGTGCCGCCGAGTTTGCCGAGCCCCTTCGCCGCTGCAGCCCGTCGCCAGGTGTCGCCCGTTTCCAGCTCCCTCAGGAAGAAGGCAACCTGATGCTCTGTCGTCATGTGCACCCCGGGAAGTAAGACTGCCGAACCGACGAGAGGTTGCACCGACGGACGCCCGCGAAATTGGGGGGTTAGTCCTGGCGGGCCTGAGTAGGGTCGGGGACTGGCGCGGTGGCTGCTGCTCAGTTTCCAGTCCCCGGCCCTACTCAGGCCCCAGCGGGTTCTGACGGCGATTCAGACGGCGATCCAGGCGGACACGGCGATGAGTGCGCGGGAGTCTCCGAGGTCGCTGGTTATCTAGGGCTGTCAAGCTCTGTTGCAGGGCAAGGTCATGAGCAGTGCAGAGGCACATGGAACATCGACCGGCACCGGGCCAGCTCGGCTCCGGCCGGATCGCGGGGCCCTGCCGCGGGCGGCGAGGCGGGGAGCGGGCCGGTGGTCGAGTGGACCGCAGTGGTCGGGGACGAAGTACTGCCGGAGCTTTGTCGCAAGGTGCTGGTGATCGTGCGGCCGGCGACTCGACCATGCGTACTGCGGTGGACATCACAGTCGGGTGCCTGGCAGCGAAGAGCCCCGCCCCCTTCCAAAGGGAGAAGCGGGGCCCGTGGCTGCAGTCGTTGGAGCATCCTGCGGGGTTCTAGTGTCCTGCGCCGGAGATCCGTCGGCAGAAGCGGGCGAGGGAGTCGAGAATCTCTTCGGCTGTCTTGGTCCAGATGAATGGCTTGGGGTCTTTGTTCCAGTCTTTGCCTCAGGCTCGGATGTCGGCTTCGAGGGCCTGGATGTTCTTGTGTGCGCCGCGGCGGATCATCTGGTGGGCGAGGTAGCCGAACCACCGCTCGACCTGGTTGATCCAGGAGGAGCCAGTCGGGGTGGAGTGCAGCTCGAACCGTGGGTGCTTGGCCAGCCAGGCCCTGATCGCAGGGGTCTTGTGGGTGCCGTAGTTGTCCACGATCAGGTGGATCTGTAGGTGTGCGGGGGACCTCCTTGTCGATCCGGATCAGGAACTTCTTGAACTCCGCTGCCCGGTGGCGGCGGTGCAGGGCGGTGATGACCTCGCCGGTGGCGACGTCGAACGCGGCGAACAAGGTGGTCAGGCCGTTGCGGACGTAGTCGTGGGTGCGCCGCTCGGGCATGCCCGGCATTATCGGCAGCACCGGCTGGGACCGGTCCAGCGCCTGGATCTGTGACTTCTCGTCCACTGAGAGGACCACCGCACCCTCGGGCGGGTTGAAGTACAGCCCCACGACGTCGTAGACCTTCTCCACGAACAACGGGTCCGTCGACAGGCCGCTGTGCTGGGCCATCGATTTCCGGGACCAGTGAGTGGCGCTCTTCGGGAGCTGCTCCAGCGTGGTGACCACGACCGCTTCGACCTGATCGACGCTGATGGTGGGCGGCCTGTCCGGCCTCGGCTCGTCGGTCGGACAGGCCAGCCGCTCGGCGAGGAGGTGCCGCCGCCGCTTGCAGACCGTGTCCGCGGTCACCCGAAGCTCCTGGGCGACCGCGACCATCGGCGGCACCTCCGACCCCGCACACGTCAGGACGATCCGTGCCCGCAGAGCCAGGGCATGGGCCGATGCTGCCCGACGCGTCCACCGCTCCGACACCGCCCGCTCCTCAGCGGACAGCAGCAACGGCACCAGCTTGGGGCCCCGACGAGGAACTGACGCGCCAGCAGCAGAAGTCACACACCAACTAACAATCAACTACTGGCGCAGGACGCTACGGCGTGACCGTCAGGACCGTGCGGCCGACTGTTTCGGAGCCGTCCGTGAAGACGGCCTCGCCGACGTACGGTCCGCTGTCCCGTACGGCGTCGGGCCAGGACACCGTCACTTCGGTGCGGTCGCCCGAGGTGACCTGTTGGGTGGCCGGGGAGACGATGGCGCGGACGGCCGGGTCGCCTTGGCCGACCTTCCAGGTGCGCAGGGTGTACTGCTGGCCGGTCGCTCCCTCGGGCAGCGCGTACTGCAGGACATACACGTCGTAGTCGCCCGGCGGCAGGTCGGCGTGTTCGTCGGATCCGGTACCGGGCCAGGGGCCGACGCGCGCGCCGTCCTTGTCGAAGATGTACAGGTCGATGTCGCTGCCGGCCAGGTGGTCGGCGGAGGTGATCGCGACCCTGGTGAACGGTGCGTCCGGCGGGACGTGCAGACTGGTCTTCGCCACGGCGTCCCCGGTGTGCGGATCGGCCCCGAAGTCGGACTCGTCGACGCCGGTGAGGGTGCCGGTGGTCTTCTCGGCGGCGTACAGGCCGGCCTTCGCGGTGAGTTCGCCGGTCCAGCCCACCCGGGTGGCGAGGGTGGTGGAGTCGGCCTCGGTGGTGACGTCGGCCGGTGCGTCGAAGCGGGCCGCGCGCAGGGTGACCGGGCTCGTCACCCGGTGACGGCTGTGCGCGTCGCTCCAGGTGAGGGTGCCGTTCGACCAGGCGTCGTAAGGAGCCGTCGTCCGGGTGAACTTCACCTGGTACGTGGCCGACTCACCGGGCCGGAGCGTGAGGCGTTGCGGGGTGACCCGGGCCTTGTAGCCGGGCGGCGTTTGGAGAGTCGCCCGGTAGGTGGCGGTCTCGGCGGCGACGTTGGTGACTGTACGGGTCACCGTCTGGGCGCCGAAGACGTCCCCGACGGAGATGGACGGGTAGTTGAGATCGCTGGGGTCGGTCTTAGGTGCGGTGGCGCAGGCGTCGATGCCGTCGCCGGCCGCCGGCAGGGCGTCGAGGGCACAGAGGTACGCCGTCCAGTCCTGGGGAGTGGAGTCGTACACGAGGCCGGGGTCGGCCGCCCGGGTGATCCGGGGGGTGCCGGAGCCGTAGTCGAGCGGGCCCGCCGTGATGAGCTCGGTCTCCTTCGCGGGGTCGGGCATGCGGCTGATGGGCTTGCCCTGGTTGTCGGTCGTGGTCGCCGTCGTCATCAGCGCCGACTTGACCTCCATCGGCGACCAGTCGGGGTGCAGTTGCATCAGCAGCGCGGCGAGACCGGCGATGTGAGGGGTCGCCATCGAGGTACCGTCCATGAAGCCGAACTCGCCCTGGTATCCGGCGAATCCACCGGGCACGGTGCCCGCGGCGATCAGGTTGCCCGGCGCGGCGATGTCGGGCTTGAGCAGGTCGCCGCCGCTGAACGGGTCGGGGCCCGAGGAGGAGAAGTCGGTGATGACCGGGGCGCGGACGTGCTTGCTCGCGGTGGGGGTGAGGGCGGCGGTGGCGCCCGCGGTCGCGGCGTACTTCTTCAGCGTCTCCCGGTCCCCGGGACCCACCATGATCATGGGGAACTGCCAGTTGCCGGCGATGTCCTGGTAGCTGATCGGCGTGTTGGCCAGCACCGCGGCCGCGGCGCCGGACTTCCGCAACTCGTCGATCCTGCCGTCGAAGTCGAAGCCGGTGCCACCCCGGTCACAGATGACGATCTTCCCCTTCGCCAGGTCCGGGTCCAGCGTGCCCGGTGCGCAGTACTCGGCCTGCGCAGCGTCCGGCCTGCTGACGTCCGTGGCGTTGACGAGCGGCGCCCGGGAGACACCTTCGGAGAAGGCGGGGGTGGTGACGCGGCGGCCGTCGCCGAGGACCAGCGTCGCCTCGTAGCCCGTGTCGTGGGTCTCCGCGGCGACCGTGGTGATCCACGGGGCGGTGTTCTCCACCGTGTCAGGGCCGCCGTTGCTGGCCCCGGCGGAGACGAAGACGCCCGCCTTCGCGGCGTTGAACATGGCCTCCACCGACGACGGGTCGGTCAGCGTGCCGCCGATGGAGAAGCTGATGACGTCCACGCCGTCCGCCACGGCGCGGTCGATCGCGGCGAGATTGTCCGCGCCGCCGCAGCCGCCGCTCCAGCACGTCTTGTAGAAGGCCAGCCGAGCCGCCGGGGCCAGGCCGCTGAGCGCGCCGCTGACGTTGGTGCCGGGAATCGACACGGGGGTCTTGTAGTCGCCGGCGATCGTGGTGCCGATGTGGGTGCCATGGCTGTGCATGTCGAGCGGCGAGGGGACGTCGATCGGCTGGGGGTCCGGCACCTCGGCACGGAACCAGGCGGCGCCGATCACCTTGTTGTTGCAGGTGACCTTGTGGGCGGGGTCGCTGTCATCGCCCTCGTCGCAGGTGCCGCGCCACTTCTTGGCGATGACGTCCGCGTCGGGGCGGGGTTCCGGGAGCGGGGCGAGCATCGGGTTCGTCGGGTCGAACGGGTCGATGACGCCGACGATCATGCCCTCACCGGCGTGCGTCGGGCCGCCGAGCGCGGACCAGAGGCCCTTGTTGCCGCTGAGACCGAGGAAGCGCGGTACGTCAGGTGGGCTCGCGGGGGTTGCCGAGCCTGAGGTGGCTGACCTCTCGGGCGCCTGCGGCGCGGACCCCGTTCGGGCTCGGGCTGGGGCTTGGACGCCGTCGCCGGACCCGGGAACCCGGTCCCCGGAAACCCGGTCCGACAGTGCGGGAACGGGCGTAGGCACGGGTACGGGCAGGACCGGCTTCTCCACCTTGGAGCGGGTCACCGACACCACGCCGGGCGTCGTTGCCAGCTTCGCCGCCTGCCTGCCGGTGAGGCGGGCCGCGAATCCGTTGAACGTGTAGTCGTAGTCGTACAGCTTCTCGGCGCCCGGTACGGCGTCCAGTGCCTCGCCCCGGCGCTGGTCGAGGTGGCGCAGGTAGGCCTTGACGGCGCCCGTGCCGGGGTCGAGGCGCCGACCCGGGACCGGGGCAGTGCGCATCAAGCGGGACAGTCCACCCCGGTACGCGGCGACCGGAGCGTCGGCGAGCTTCACCACGTAGGTGGCGGCGGCGCCGTCGTGGTCGTCATCGGCGGCGTACGCGGATGACGTGCCGGTCAGCGTGAGCGTCGCGGTGAGGAGAGGAGCCAGGAGCACGCCGAGTGTCCGGGAAGGTCCGTGAATTCTGTAGGTCAACTCTGGATCCAGTTAGGTCGTTTTGGAGTCGAGTACTTCCCCCTGGACCTCAATGTCACAGACATCCCACTGAAAATAATCTTGAAATCTCAATCGTTAAGGTACGTGCACACCTTCTTCACCGAAGCCGGTCGGAGACCTCAAATAGAAGAGGTTGCCCCACAGGCCTCGGTCCACCTCGGCTTCACTCTGTCGGGAGGCTTGAACTCTCTCGCCGCGACGGCATGTTCAGCGAACCTGCTCGGGGCTGTTTCGCAGGCGGACGCAGTCGGCGAGGTGTCCGTTGTCGCTCCGCCCCCGTTCCAGTGAGCAATGCCCGTCTCCGACCGCGCAGATCGGGCAGGCGGGCAACCCGGGCGATACGACCGCGATGCGGGTGAGAAACCGCCTCGGCGAGTTGCGGTGCGACGAGAACGTCACCGGCTGGTACCCGCGCGGCGGACACCCGGGAATCTTCCCCGCCCAACCGGCCACCGCGCGTGTGCTGCAGTTCTTGGTCTGCCTGTCGGACCGGCAGGGGGCCGAGGCGGTGCGTTGCCACATCGATTCACGTACGCCCCGGCCATGGAGCTGGACGATCGGCGGTTCGCTCAGGCACAGTCCTCGTCCGTGACGGAACGGTCCTGCGTGCGGATCGCGCCGGCCGGGAATCCGCCCTTGTCCAGTACGTCGCCCGTCGCGGCCATGGTGAACCCGGACGAGGTGATACGGATGCTGCCGTTGCCCCGCCAGCCGTTCTCCTTCGTGACCGCGTCGGGAGTGATGGTGGTGAAGTTCTCGATGACCGCGACCGGGGTGCTGGTGACGGTCCGCAGCTGCGGCAGTCGCTCAAGGAAGGCGACGGTACGTGGCGGTACGTTGATCGTGTCGGTCTTGGCCTTGATGACCTCCTCGCCGAAGGACCATTCGGTGGTCACCTCGGCGCCTCCGCCGAACGAGAACACCTCCTTGATGATGCTGAGGTTGAAGTCGGCGCTGACGCTGACGCTGTGGGTGACGCTGCTGCTGGTCGACAGACTCTGGGTGATCTGCTGACCGGCCTCGACGGCGTTGCCGCAGTTGATGATCAGGTCGGAGGCGTCGGTCGGGGCGCCCACCGAGGTCTTCACACTGGTCACCGGGTATTCGCAGTGCGCGGAGACGCGGGCGAGCGGTGGTGTGCCCGCCGGGGTCTTGCCCGGGTCTCCGGCACCGTTCGCCGTGTCCGGCGTCACCTCCCCGGTGTTCAGGTTGATGAAGACGGAGACGACGTCCTGGAACGGCAGGTCCGAGGTCGGACCCGGGCAGATGGCCGCCATCAGCTTGTCGGTGTCGAAAGTCTCGGCACCTTTGAGCTGGAACGGTGTGGAAGCCGGCGGAGGCACGAGGGCAGCCATCGCGGCCGGGACGGCGATCGCACCTCCCACAATGGCGACGACCGAGCCGAGGCCGATGGCGACGGTCCTGGAGCGCTTCTTCTTGCGCGCGTGTCCTGTTGTCATGGGCTTACCGTCCTTGGATGAAGGCGAGCTAGGGTTCTCGCCTTCGCCCATCCTCACCACGGGCGAGGGCATCCCGACAGGGTCAAATATCCCTACTCATGGGTTTCCCTTTGGAATCCCATTACCCGGCGATGGGGCGGACGACCCCGGTGAACAAGGTCGCATACCGCGACAGAAGGAGGAGGAACGACTGCCTCCATCGGTCCACATCCACCGGCGTCGCGGCGCCGGCTGAGCACCACGGCCAGACCGGTTTCGGGTCTCGGTCGCCCAACAGGTGCTCGGCCTGAAGTCGCACCAACGTGCCGTGCAGGACGGGCAGTTCCTCTTCCGTGCGCTCCAGCCGCGGGCCACACCGACGAGCACGACCGGCAGGTCGGCCAAGGCGTGGGAGCAGGTGACGCCGTAGCCGGTGTCCATCACGATCAGGATCTCCGGACCGCCCGGTCTCCAGTGCCCGCGGCTTGCGTCAACCGCTCGACGAAGTCCCGCAGTTGGGCGGTAGTGACGAGCATCGCGTCGGCGGCCGGTCGGTCCCAGGTGCACGGCGCCCAGCGGCGCAACCCAGGAGGTGCGACCAGTCGATCGGGGTCTTCACCGGCCCACCTCTGACTGAGCGTTTGGTCCGGTGATTGACGTTTGGGGGCCGGGGGTACAAGGGCACCGGCGCCGGTCAGGTTCCGCGCCAGTTCAGAGTGGCTTCGTCGGTGAGGCGGCGGGCCATGAGGTCGATCATCGCGAGGTGGATCATGGCTTCGGAGCGGTGTGGGTGTCTTTCGTAGTCATGGGCGAGGCGTCGGTGGTGCATGAGCCAGCGATGCTCCGTTCGATGGTCCACCGTCTCGGAATGACCTTGAACCCTTTGGTGCCGGGCTCGCGTTGGGCGGGGTGGACGTCGATGCCGAGCCGGGCTCGTGGTCGATGGCCGTGGTGCGGTAGCCGGCGTCCACCCAGGCCTTGCGCACGCTGGGGTGGGTGGCGGCGATCCGCCGGGACAGTAGCGTCACGCCGGCCGCGGTGTCGGAGAGGCTGGCAGCGATGACCAGCACGGTCAGCAGCAGGTCGAGGGTGTCGCAGCCCAGGTGGCGCTTGCGTCGGTTGATCCGTTTCCCGGCGTCGGTGCCCTGGTCGGCGAGGTGCACGTTGGCGGAGGTCTTCACGGTCTGGGAGTCCAGCACGCAGGCGGACGGCTCGGTTCCACGGCCCTCGGCCTTGCGGACCGGCGTCGCGGCACGCCGGTGAGCTGCTCGACACACTGTCTTGCTGCCACTTGGCGAAGTAGCCGTAGACCGTGGCCCACGGGGCGAAATCGTGCGGCAGGTAGCGTCAGGGGGCATCGATGCGGTCCACGTAGAGGATCGTGTTCATGATCTGCCGCAGATCGTGCACGGGCGGGCGGCCGATGTCCAGGGCGTCACGGCGGCGCCGGGCCCGCCAGGGGGTGAGTACGGGTTCGATCAGCTCCCAGCGCTCTTCGGACAGATCGCTGGGGTAACCGTCGCGCGGGGTCGTGTTTCCGATGTACCGCGCGGTGACCGACCCGGCCAGGGGGCAAAAACCAAGGAGCCGGGCCGGGCCGGGTTGGGATGAGACAGGAGACGCCGGAACGAGACAACCCTCGACTGACGCGCCGCAACCCAGCCACTCAGTGGCCCCTCCTGCCTCAATCCACTGGAGCCACTAAAACGTAATGTATCTACATGAAACAGCACCAAACCCTCAGCAAGGGGTAGGCATGCGGCCGCATGCCTACGGGGGAGGATCTATCAGGACACTCCCGGGTCCGGGAACGTGAAGGTGGAGGTGGAGCGGCTGGTAGCGAGGTTCCATAGCCGGGCGGTTCCGTCGAAGCTGCAGGTGGCCAGGGTTTTACCGTCGGGACTGAACCGTACGTCGGCGATCTGGCCCGTATGGCCGCCCTTGAGGGTGGCGATGATGCGGGTGGTGGCGACTTTCGACAGGACGACCGTCCCGTCGTATTGCCCGATGGCCAGGGTCTTGCCGTCAGGGCTGAACGCCACCTCGGACACTCCACTGTTGCTGTCTCCGACGGTGGTGGTGCGGCCGCCGGCCATCTCCCGCAGCGTGACGGTTCGTGAGCCGTACGGGGCGATGGCCAGGGTCTTGCCGTCCGGGCTGAACAGCACGGAACCGACAACGGCGTCGAAGCCGGTGATGGTGCTGATGGAGCGGCCGGTGGCCGCGTTCCACAGGCCGACGGTTTCGTCGAAGCTACCGCTGGCGAGGGTCTTGCCGTCCGGGCTGAACGCCACCGAGTTGATGCGGCCGGTGTGGTCGGTGATCGTCACGAAGTTGGTGCCGGTGGCGACGTTCCACAACCGGACCGTCTGGTCCACGCCGCCGCTGGCGAGGGTCTTGCCGTCAGGGCTGAACGCCACCGCGGTGGCTGCGCTACCGCCGGTCCCATCGGTCGCGGTGTTGTTGGTGTGGCCGATGAGTGTCGTGGTGATTCGACGAGTGGCGATGTCCATGAGTCGGATCGCGTTGTCTCCGTGGGCGGTGGCCAGGGTTGTGCCGTCCGGGCTGAAGGCCATCGAGTAGACCCCGCTGTCGTCCGTATTGGTACGGACAGCAGCGGTCCGCCGACCGGTGGTCACATCCCAGAACAGGACGACCGGTTCGAGATAGCTGGCGGTGACCAGCTTCTTTCCGTGAGGGCTGAACAGCACCGAGGTGAACGGGTCGGGTGCCTCGGGCTTGGCCGAGTCGGTGCCTTTGCCGGAGTCGTACAGAACGACCATGGTGGGGATGCCGGCGGCAGTGGTGGCGGCGAGCGCGCCCAGCAGGACCGTGCGGCGCGGGATCCGTCTCCGTGGTTCGTGGGCGGGGGAGTCCGGCTGTGGTTCGGGAGCCGATGTATCGGGCGGCCCAGCCGCGGGTTCGGGTGTCTGGGGCACCGGCTCTGGTGCGTCCGTCACCGGCTCGGATGTCTCGGAGGCGGGAGTGGTCGGCGGTTCGCTCGGGGTTGCTGACGATTCGCCGGGCCTCTCGGGGGTTTCGCCCCTCGCCTCCCGCGGCTCGGGCCGGATGTCCCGCAACTGTGCGATGGCGGCAGCGGATACGAGTCTGCTGTCGTCGTCGGTGAGACGCCGGATCTCCTCGTGGACCCGGCCGCGGACGGTGTCGTTGCCGATCCGGAACAGACGGGTGAGGCCGTCCAGGGCAGCGAGCCGGTCGGTGGCGATGGGACTGTCGATCGCATTGCTCAGATAGGTCGGCAGTGTCCAGTTGATGTTCCTGGCGATGACGGTGCGGCCTTCGACGTTGTCCTGCTTCTTGGGCCGCTGCTGGGGCATCTCCTGTACGACGCGGTCGTGCACGTAGCTGTACAGCTCGTCGATGGTGATGTCGCCGTCGCCGTCGAGGTCTGCGCTGCCATCGCGGAGGCCCGCAACCAGGTAACGGGTGAACACCGACTGCACGGCTTCGCCGTGTGCCTGGTTGCCCTCGAAGGAGTACTGGGTGGCGTCGGAAGCGGTCAGCACCGTACGGCCCCGGCCCTGGAAACGCTCCAGCGCGTGCACCGCGGTGTCGGCCTTGGCGATCCGCCCGGCGGGGAAGGCCCCGCTGTAGCAGCAGTCGAGGATCAGTACCTTCTGCCGGGACATGCAACCGGACATGGCCTGGTCGATCTGTTCGGCGGGCAGCGCGGTGAACAGCAGGCTGTCGCGGCGGGTGTTGGTCATCGCCAGGTACAGCCGACCGGCGTCGTCCTTCAGACCGTGGCCGGTGAAGTACAGCAGGGTCAGGTCGTCGCGTCGCCGGTCGCGATAGAAGTCGCCGATGGCCTCGCCGACCCGATGATGCGGTTCGTTGACCAGCGTGGTGACCTCGAACCCGGCGATGGCCGGGTCGCGCAGCACTGCGGCGAACGCCTCCGCGTCGTGCGCCGGAGCGGTCAGTTGCCGCAGTCCGGTGTCCCGGTAGTCGTAGGTGGCGATCAGCAGCGCCAGCCGGCGGCCCATCGCTAACTGCCGGTGTGGCGGCGGATGTACGCGGCGACCAGGTCCCGGCGCTCGGCGTCGGACGCACGCTCCAGTTCGATTGTGTCGCCGTCGATGGTCACCGAGACGCGATGCCGAGCGGAGGACCGATCGAGCCAGTCACGCACGGTCTCGATGAGGGCGGTGAACACCCCACCGGACGCGCTGAACGCCACGACGATCGCCCCCAGCGCGAGTGGATCGGTGCCCTTCGCACCGTCAGGAGCCGCGTCGGCGGGGCCGGGGCGGACCGAGTCGACGTCGAGCCCGGCGATCTCGGCCCGCAACTGACGCACGGGCAACTCGGCGGCCTCCGCGTCCAGTTCCGGGTCGGGGGCGATGACCAGCAGCGCCTCCATCACGCCGACCGACTGGCCACCTCTCATCGCAGCGTCGTCTTGCATATGTCCCCCGTCGGCGAGTTGTCTCAGTTGTATCCCACAGTGTGGCTGCCTCCGGCTGCCGGCGGCAGCCCTCCCTTGCAACTGAACCAACTGTCGACGACCTTGCCCTTGCCGAATACGTCGTCCACGCAGGTGGGATCGGGTTTGGGCGTTGGCCGGGGCCGAACGAGTCGCCGGTATCGCGGGGCGCCGGTTGGCGCGGGATGATGATCGGTGGTGCTGCTGTGACCGGCGTACCTGGGGGTGGCGACCGCGTTCACGTTGGTGCGACTGCTGCCGATGAGCGACCGGGAGAATGATGTCGAGATCCTCGCTCTGTGCCACCAGATCGGCGTTGTGGAACGGCAGCTGAACGGGCAGCAGGTCCGGTTCCACGCGAGTGAGCGGGCGCTTTCGGCGTCGCTCCTCCATGGCCTGCCACGGGAAGTGCTGCGCCGGATGCGGCTGTGGGTGCGGCCGGACACGGTACTGCGCCGGCACCGTAACGTCATTGCCCGCCGGCACGCTGTCCAGTCCCGGCGGGCTCGCACACCCGGGTGCGTGTGGCTCACAAAGGCTTCTTGGCCGTTGTGAGCCTGTTGTTCAACCCCGTAAGGGAGTGACTGATCGCCCCAGCCGAAAGCCCAGGGCCGGATAGGTGCTGGTCGTGTGCTGGGGGCGGCTTGCTTCTACCGTGGCGGTGGCAGTGGGGGTGCTGTCGGATGTGTACCGGGCGCGGGGGCAGCCGAAGCGTCCGGTGGAGCGGGGCCGGCTGAACGAGGACGTTGCGCCTGCCGAAAGCCTCATCCGCCCAGTTCAGGCGGCATGATGGTGTTCGTGGGGGATGCCGCCAAGTCGTTGGCGTCGTCGTATGTCGAGGTGGGTGATCTGCTCCGGATCGCTGATCGGTATCGGCAAGGGGCGTAGCGGGCGGGTGTGGACGATGCCTTGATGGGGCCGGTGGGGGTTGTGGAAGTCTTCGAAATCGCGTAGCGCGTGGAGCAGGTGTCGCTGGTTCCAGATCAGGGTGCGGTCCAGCAGCGCGCGCCGGGAGGTCTGCACCCAATGCTCATGATCGAGTTCATGCGCGGCCTCCGTGCTCCGCTGAGTGCTGCCTCGATCCTTGCATGGTTGAGGACGGTGTCGAACAGGGCGGGAAACTTCCGGTCCCGGTCCCGGATCAGGAACCTGGCCCGGCAGCCGGCGTCTTCGAGGTCCATGACGAGGTTCTTCGCGGCTTGCGTCACCTAGGATGCGGTGGGGTGCGCAGTGGCGCCGAGGATCCGGATCCGCCGGCTGGCGTGCTCGATCACCGCAAGTACATACAGCCGCGCCCGGACAAGGTGATCGTTTCCAGGAAGTCGCACGCCAGCAGAGCGTCGGCTTGGGAGCGCGGGAAGTTCGCCCACGTGCTCGTAGCGCGTTCGGGTGCCGGGTGCACCCTGGCTTCCAGGAGGATCTCCCAGACGGTGGAGGCTGCCACCCTGACGCCCAGAACGAGGGGTTCGCCGTGGATGCGGCGATATCCCCAGTTGGAGTTCTCGCGGGCGAGCCGCAGCACCAGCAGACGGATGGAGCGCACGGTCCGCGGCCTTCCCGGGCGCTTGGGCCGCGAGCGCGCAGCGTGGCGGCGTGCGACCAGATCGCGGTGCCAGCGCAGCACCATGTCCGGACACACCATCAGCCGTATGCTGCGCAGCACCTGTGAGGACGGGCGGTGCAGCAACGCCGCCAGGAACGCGCGATCGCTCGGGGAGAACCGAACCTTCTCGCCGCCGAGTTGGCGCTCCAGCACCGTTGTCTGATGCCGGAGGGCGAGGAGCTCCGTGTCCTTGCCGTGGTCGCTCATCGGCAGCAGGCGCAGCAGGGCGAACACGTTCGGCACACCCAGATAGGCCAGTCGCGGCAGCACGACCAGCCATCATGCCGGGGTGATCGCCAGCCGCGCGAGAGTACCGATTCGAGCGTCCGTGCCCGAGAACCCGCGCATCCCGCACACCGGCTCCCACCTCGGCGGATGAGGTATTCGGCAAGGGCGACCTGGTCACAGACCGCCTGGACGTCACCGGCGCCCGCTGGGGCCTCTCCGGAGCTGAAGCTGTGCTCAAGCTGCGTGCCGTCCGCGCCAACGGCGACTTCGACACCTGCTGGACCTGGCGCCAGTAGCAGGAATTCTTCCGCAACCACCAGACGCGCTACCGCGACCAGGCCATACCCACGGCCTGATCAACAGCACCTTCATTGGATCTACACCCAACCGCGTTTCGCCAGGCCGACGCGCCCGCCTGGGAGTTGGTAAGCCACTCAAGGGATCAGAGCGGCGATCAATAGGGTAAGGGGCAGGAAAATTAGGGGAGTTGCCATCACCCAGCCCATGCGCGAGGACGTTTTCGCACCGACAAGGATGCAGAACGCTGCCATGAGGAGCACGTAGAAGAAGAATGCAAAGATTATGATGCCTGCGCCCACGATGTCCTCCTAGTGGTGCCTGCCGCGTGTTCGCGCCAGCTGCTGCACGGTCGCCCGCACAGAGCTATTTGAACACGTTCAACTTTGATCGGTGTTGTTACGGCCCGGGATGCGTCGCGGGCACGAAAGCGTGCGCACGTGTGCGAGTGGATGTGTGCAGCGAGACGTGACGGTAGGACGGGAGGCCGGCGATGGTTTCCGGGAGGGTCCCGACGCGTGCCGCGTGGCGGGCGTGGCGCGGTTTCAAGCTCACGCGGTGCACGCGTGAGGGCGCGCCCCGGCACGGGTGGGCGCGGCGGGTGCGTCACGGCCCGTGTCACCGCGTCGGTAGTCGGCGCTCGGCGCGCCTTCCGAACCCTGCCCTGACTTGCCCCTCTGCGTGTGTTCGGGGGTAGGTCCGGTACGACCTGTCGATCCCCTCGCAGCGTGGAGACGGTTTACGCTGCTTGCTGCCGGACTTACTGAACCCAGTACTGCTGCTCGAAATCCACCGGGCTGACGAAGTCGCACGTGCTTTGGATCCTCCGGGTGTTGTAGAAGTCCGTGGTCCACGTAGCGATCTTCAGCCGGGCCTCGCTGCGGCTGGCGAACCGGTGCCGGTGTACGTACTCCGTCTTGAGCACGCTGTTGAACGCCTCCGAAACGGCGTTGTCGAAGCTGATCTGCTCACGCAGCTGCCGGGCCTGGCCCAGCACCTCGGCCCGCCTGGCCTCCAACGCCTCCATCAACGACGGCACACCACACCCACCCTCGCCCAGCACCCGCACGCCTCACGGCGGGCTCGACCCCGGCGACGGTAGAAGCCGGTACGACCAGCCACCCCCCCGAACCTCTGCGAATCACCACAACTAGGCACCCCCAGAAGATCTGCACCCTTCGTCGTTCGCGGACGCCACCATCGCCGGCCGAGCCGGCGACAACCCCCGCCGCCCGTCAACTGGATACCAGTCGGCGAAATGTTCATCGGTGAACAGCTCGTCCAACCGGTCACGCACCCACATGGCCGCTGTGCCCCGTGGATTGCTCGCCCGCGCCATCCGTACCGTCAACGGCGGAATCGTCCGCCCCGACCCTGAACCCATCGACATCGCGGCCACCCCTCCGACCGCTCGAACCACCCCGCCCAGACCAGCGCAGCACACCGCACCGATCCACACGCCAACCACGACATAACTTCACTCCACCGAGTGAAGATCACCAACAGCACAGATCTTGGGGAGCGGTCGCGGAGGGCGACGGTGGCGTTCGATTTGCAAGGAATGATTACGAATCCCGCCAGCCCTAGTTGGTTGGACGAAGGACCTTCGCCGGAACGGGCACTGGCTCCTGCCGCCTCGCCAGCAGCCATGCCCGCGCCGGGCGGCGGTGTACGGGTGGAGGCGGTCCGCGCCGAGGGCGGCATGTTGGTCGGCGCGTTCGCCGAAGCCGCCTTCGCCTCACGCACCCTGCACCTGGCACCCGGCGAGGGACTGCTGCTGTACACCGACGGGCTGACCGAGGCCCGCACCGCCGACGGTGACATGCTCGCCGACACGGGTCTGACCGACTTCCTGGCCCGACGGCCCGCGCCGGTCAGTGCCGGCGCCCTGATCGACGACACCGTCGCGCTCCTGGACACTCTCCCCGACACCGAACGCGACGACGTGGCCCTGCTGGCCCTGTCCGTCCCCACCCCCGATGCCGCTCCCGCCGGCATCACCACCACCGCCCACAGCGCCGCCGCCCCGACCGCCGACGTCTCCGTCGGGCAGGAGAACCCACGCCCATGACCGACGCATTCCACATCGACGTCCCGCACACCGACGGTGCCCTGGCCGTGATCGCCCTGTCCGGCGAGTTCGAGTTCCCGCTTCCGCAGCCAGGCGATCTCTGTCGCGTCCTGGAGGTCCCAACCTTGGGAGCGGGGCGGGAAGCCCGGCGCCAGGCGTTCTCACCGGGTCGTCCTCGCCCACCTTGAGCTCTGGTCGTGATCTGTTTGTGGACAGCGGTCATGGAGAGGGGCTGGCTGGGTCACAGACCCGAAGTCGTTGAAGGGTTGGATGTGCCCGAGTCCGTGCCGGGGTGAGGTGCGGCTCATGATGTCGAGCAGTTCTCGTGGTGTCCGGCCAGAGAGGGTCCTGAAGTCGCGGTACATGTGGGACTGATCGTAGTACCCAGCCCGGCTGGCCAGGTCGGCCAGCGAGTCTGTCAACGGCCACTCAGTTCTCCCCGGAGGCGGCCAGTAATTCTCCCCGCTGGCGGCCAGTAGATCTTCCCCAACCGCGGCCAGATATCTCCCCGCTGTTGGTGGGTGGATCAGCGCAAGGGGATCACCCCCTGACCGCTGGTGGCCTGGTTGAGCCGGAAGGAATCACCTTGGGTGACCACCACGTGAGCGTGGTGCAGGAGCCGGTCCACGGTCGCGGTGGCCAGGGTCTTGGGCATGATCTCGTCGAAGCCGGAGGGGTGGAGGTTGCTCGAGACGGCCAGCGCCCGCCGTTCGTAGGCGGCATCGACCAGCCGGTAGAAGCCCTCGGCGGCATCGGGTGAGACCGGCAGCAGTCCGATGTCGTCGACGATGATCAGGTCGGTCCGGATCAGCCGGGCCATCGCTCTGGCCAGGGAGTCGTCGGCTCGGTGGCGGCGGACGAGGGCTCCGAGGTCTTCGATGGTGAACCAGGCGACGGTCATGCCGGCTTCGATGGCGGCCTGTCCCAGGGCTTCGGTGAAGTGGCTTTTGCCCGTGCCCGAGGGTCCGCAGATGCAGAGGTTCTCCTTGCGGGTGACCCACTCGAGCATCTTCAGCGAGTCCTGGGTCGGCCGGGGAATTGAGGAGGCGGTCTCGTCCCAGTCGCCGAAGGTCTTGCCCGCGGGGAACCCGGCCCGCTTGCGGCGGGTGCGGAGGTTCGCGGCGTCCCTGCCGGCAGCCTCTTCGGACAGGAGGACGCGGACGACCTCGGCGGGGTCCCAGCGTTGGGCCTTCGCGGTGGGGATCAGGTCGGTCAACGCCCTCCGGATGTGCGGGAGTTTCAGCCGCCGGGTCAGCTCGATGGCCTCGGCGAGGGGATCGCCGTGGGTGCCGGTGACGGTGCGGATCGGGGTGGCCATCAGTGCTCTTCCTTCTCGTCGGCGACGCCGAAGTTGGACCAGGCGGAGGTGCCCGGCTGGAGGCTGTGGTTCTCGGAAGGCCGCGTGGGTTCGACTGTCTCCAGGCCGACTTGGTAGGTGAGGATGCGGATCAGGTCGTTCTCCGCGAACCGTCCGGCGACCGCCGCCGAGCCCAGGGCCCGGTCGACATCGGCGGCGGAGTGGAGCTTGGCCAGCGCGACGGCCTCGGCCATCTTCGACTTGACCCTGCGGGCTCCGGCCGCGCCGGCCTCGATCAGCCAGGACGCCGCCCCGGGACCGAGCGCGAGGAAGGCCGCTTCCTCGGCCGAGTTGGCCTTCGGTGTCCGGTCGCCCTCCTTGTCTTCGCGGGGCGGGTAGTGCTCGTCCTTGATCTGCGGGCTGCCGGGAGTCGAGCGGTCGTGCCGGGCGACCTCGGCCGGCCCGTCGTCCGCGACGGCGGTGACGATCAGCTCGTCGCCGTTGAAACGGGCCCAGACCCGGGTGTCGACGAGTTGGTGCGGGACCGAATAGCGCACGCCTTCAACAGAGATGGTGGCGTCCCAGTTGACCCGTCTCGTGGTGCCGAACGCGACCGCGAACGGCTCCTTCGGCAGCGGGTGCAGCCGCTGCCGTTCCTCGGCGAGGGCCTCGGCGGGCTTGCGCCGGCTGGCCCGGTGGACCCGGTTGTTGACCTCGTCGCAGAAGTCGCGGCAGGCCGCCTCCAGATGTCCGAACGACCCGTACTGCTCGAGCAGGTTGGCGTCGGTGGGCACCAGGTCGGCCTTCGCGATGCGGACCGTGGCCTCGGATCCGCCCTTGGTTTCCGGGTCGGCCGGCAGACACGTACGGATGGTCAGCCCGTAGTGCCTGGCCACCTCGACGATGTCCGGGTTGCGGACCGCGATGTTCGCGATGTGCATCGTGGTGACCGTCTTCTCGTTGTCGGTCAGCGCATAGGCAGGCACCCCTCCTATTCGCCGCAGAGTGGAGTCCAGGCAGGCCACGATCGTCGGCAGGGTCTTGTCGAACACCGGGATGACGACGCGGAACCGGGACCAGGCCAGCCAGGCGCACCACAAGGAAGTACGGCGTCCGCCGATCCGCGGCCCTTCGCCCCAGTCCCACTGCAGCCACAATCCGGGCTCGGTGATCCACGGCCGATAGACCCGTCGCGATCCGGCCCGCAGGCTCGTCTTGACCTCCGCGACCACCCGCCGGGTGGTCCTTTCCCCGCCCGTGAAGCCCATCGCCGTGATCCGCCGGTGCACGACATCGGCACGGATCCGGCCGTGGGAGTTCACCACCAACTCCTCGATCTTCGCGAGGTATTCGTCGATCGGGCGGGCCCGGTGCTGCCGCTCGGTCGGGCTCTTGCCCTCGGCCCGAGCCTGCACATACCGGGCCACCGTGTGGTGGTCGCAGCCGGCCAGCTCGGCCGCTGCTCGGTAACTCCCCGTGAGGTCGTATGCCTCAAGGATCTCCATGATCTCCCTGCTGTTCTTCACACCGGTCAGCTTCGCCGACCGGTATCGGTCCAGGTCCGGGGAGATATATGGCCGTCCGTGGGGCAATCCTTGGCCAGGAATGGGGCGCTAAGTGGCCGCCTACGGGGAGTATCTACTGACCGCCGTCACGAGTCCAGGCCGCTCGGTGCCACCGCCAACGCCTGGTGGAACCTGATGATGCGGGAGAGCGTTTGAGCGGGCAGCCCGATGTGCTCGCGCAGCAGCCCCTGTATGCGGCGCTGACCGAGGCCAATGGCCAGGGCCAGGTTGGGTAAGGACACAGCGCCGCCACGATCACGCAGCAGGTTCCATGTCTGGGTGGCGGCAGGCGATGGAGGCGTTTCGCCGTGAAGTCGTCGAGTGAGCAGGGCGTCGAGAATTTGCCAACGGCGGGGCCAGCGCGATGCAGCGGCCAGCTGTTCGGTGGCGTTCGCCGCCCAGCCTTCCCCCATGATGTGGTCCGGGTCGATGACCGTCTTAGCCAGGTGGTGCAGCGGGAGGTTCAGGAGCCGGTACGCGCCGAGGGGCGTGAGTTCGATCTCGACGGCAGATGCGGATCCATTGAAACCCGCCAGCATGGGCGCGGTTTGCAGGCCTGCGATCATCGCAGGCCACCGACCGACGGCCGCTTGCTCTGGACCGGTGTGGATGGTCAGCGGCTGGCCCCAGCCCAGGAGGACGGTGACGGCTGCCGAGGGAAGGGTGACCCGTGCGGGCCGCGGGCCACCCATGTGGTGGCCTCGGTAGCGGATGACGATGCCGCGTAAGGACGTGGCCGGACGGCCGGTGTACTCGCCGGGTCGGTCGATCGGTTCGGTCATTGTTGATGTTCCCCCGCTGTGATTGCGTCTTCGTACAAGACTCCCGGTGGCAGGTGCCGAAGGCTAGAGCCTGCTCGGCCACCCGAACCCTGATCGAGTCGTCGTCTCAAGACCTGTCATCACCCCTGCTCACGTGCAGGAGCCTTCAAAACGTTGCTGCCTGCCTTCGTGGCGCCCAAGTCGAGACATCAGCAGCAATCCATGACACGAAATGGAAAGAGGTCACTATGAAAAGCAGATTGGCGAGGCTCAAGGCGATGCTCGCAGTCGCTGCGGCCGTTCTGGCTCTGAGCCTCGGTACCGGCGCCGCATCAGCCGGTACGCCGGGCTCTGTCAGTCCCTACGCAGCCCAGGCCAAGCAGGCAGGCCTCACCGCTACTCAAACAGCGGCGCTCCAGGACGAGGTAGACCGGTATCGCGCCCAGACAGGCGGAAAGCAGGTGGCCGCCAACGTGATCGACTTGGGTGGCAAGAACCTCATGTTCGTGGCTGTCCCTGGCGAAGCTCACCCCCGTGACATGACCAAGGGGGCCCTGGCTAACGTCTGCGACGATGTTGTTCCCTACGGATACTTCTGCGCCTACAGCGGCATCAACTTCACGGGCTCGTCGATCCCCATGTACAGCTGCGCCCGCTACAGGATCCCGTGGACGGCTAACGGGTCGTGGATCAACAACCAAACCACGGGTACCGTTGCCAACTTCTTGGACGACAGTGGCGTCTCGCGCTGGCACGACGGAGGTGCCCTCAGCTGGGACGACGATGCGCCTTGGTACTGGGTCCACTGGGTGAAGAACTGCTGAGTGGCGTCAACGGCGCTGTGAAGAGGGGCGCGGGTGCACATCGGCCATCGTCCCTCTTTCTCAGCGCCCCAGGCGCAGGGCCCTCGCCAGGAAGTTGTTGGGGCGTGTGCCGGGATGCCTGGCGTAGGCGGAGTACACCACCTGCCCGTCGACCACGAACCGGAGCACGCCGTTGCGGCGCCGTGGCCGGATCAGGTGCGGGCGGGTGCCGTCCAAGACGTAGTGGACCGCGGGATGGTCGCCGATGATGACACCTTCCAGGCCGCGCGGCCCTTCCTTAGGGAGCGAAAATCGCCGATGCACTGCACGTCAGAACAGGTCGCGGACGTAGCCGGTCCCGGCGTTGGACTCGATCTGTAGCCAGCGCCGTCCGATCGGTGAGCTGGTGTTCAGCCGCCACCAGGTCGTGCGGCCCGAGCGTGTGATCGGGCCCGCGCTCTTGAGTTCGGTGGTGTCGTCGAGGACGGGATCGATGCCGCCTTCCTGCAGGCGGACCTGTCCGAGGTCGGCGTAGCTGGGGGAGCGCAGCACACCGTCGCGCAGGTGCCCGCCGTAGAGGTCGCTGGTTTCGGCTTCCGTCAGCAGCGGCTCGGCAAGGCCGCGATGGAGGGCGTGCTGGATCATCCATACGATCTCCGCGGGGCGGGCCGGGCGGAAGGCGATGCCGCCGGCGAGTGCGGCCTCGACCCGGGCTGCCTGCTCGCGGTAGGTGCTCACTTCGCGCCGGGCCACCGGCGCCGTGCGCAGACCCAGCACCGCAGACAGCTCCGCCCACGCCGCGCCGAGGGAGGCGGACATCTGCCAACCGGCCTGTTCGGTCTGCAATGGAACAGCCAGCCACAGGGTGCGGCGGTGCATCTCCTGGCTGTCCAGCAGATCCAGGGTCGCTTCGACGTTTTCCACCCATGGGTGCGGGCCGTCATCGGGTGCCGTGTCGGCCGGCTCGATGCCCTCGATCATGCGCAGGGCGATCTCGCCGGGATCGACCTGCGCGCACAGTCCGAACAGCCGCGGTGCCCCGGTCAGGGACCGCACCAAGTGTGTGATCTTGGCGAGCTGTTCGTCCCGGACCTGGGCGGGCACGTGGGTGCCCTGGACGGTCTCCTCGGACTGCCCCCGTGCGTCGGGGCCCGGGTGAAGGCGGTAGAGGGCCCACACGCTGCCCTGCGTCGACCACACCAGGTGCCCGGCAATGTGACGGATCGGCACCCTCATCGTGCACCCCCGTCCTGCCCGGCGAGCGTGAGCAGCTGCTGCACACCCGACACCGGCCCCACCGCCGCCGCGGGAGCAGTCGGTTCCGTGCGGCGGCGCGTGGACGGGCGATGCGCGGCCGGGTCCGGGCGCGGCCTGAGGGCGGTACGCCGCCGAGCCGCACGGGACGGTGCGGCCGCCGCAGCAGGGCCGGGCCCGGGCGCGTCTTCGATCGTGAAACCGCCCAGGAGCGGGTGGGCGGCTCGGTCGCGGGCGGCCCGGCTGACGCTCGGAGGGGGGCTTGTTGGTGTGCATGACGGCGGCTGGCCTGGTGTGTTGTTGGTTTGCTGAGAAGCTGGAGGGAGTGGCTTGTGGAGGGTGGTCAGGGGCTTGAGCTGGAGTTGTTGGTGGTGTGTTGAGGAGAGTTGGGCTTGTTGTAGGTATCGGTAGGGTCAAGAGGCTCGGCGGGTGTTTGGGCTGCTCAGGGGCCTTTTGTATGGTCGGGGGCGGTGTTGTGCTGGAGCGGGTTTCCTGATCGGTTGTGCATGGTCGGTGGGTGCGCGTACGGATCAGGGGAGGCCGGGGTGCGGTTAGAGCTGCAGGTTGGGCTGGGTGCGGGGGAGTTGCGTTCGCTGCAGGGCTGGTTGCGTGCGGATCCTGTGGTGCGCCGGTCTGTTGCGGTGGGGGCGCGGGGTGGTGTGCCGGGGCCGGGGGACATGGGCACGGTCCTGGATGTGCTTGAGCTGGTGACGGGCAATGGGTGGAGCGCGGCGTCGTTCGTGCTGGCGGTCACGGCGTGGCGGCAGAGCCGGCCGCAGCGGCCGCGGGTGGAGATCCGGCGCGGGGAGACGGCCATCGTCCTTGTGGAGGGTTCTGAGGAGGAGATCGCGCGGGCGGTTCGGGTGCTTGAGGCCGTCGGCGGCGGTGAGGGCGGGGATCGATGAGTGTGCTGCCCGATCCGGGGGCCTCAAGGGCTGTGCTGGTGGGCACGAGCCGGTATGAGTATCTGGAGCAGTTGCCGGCTGTCTCGCAGAACGTGCAGGCCTTGGCTGGTCTGCTGTGCGGGCCGTTGTCGTTGCAGTTGCCTGCCCGGCATGTGACGGTCGTGGAGGATCCAGTTGCTGCGCAGGTGGTGGTGGGCGCGGTGCGGCAGGCGGCCGCCGAGGCCAGCGACACACTGATCGTCTACTTTGCCGGGCACGGACTGGTCGATGCCCAGGATCAGCTCGTTCTGGCTCTGCCGCATACCGAGTTCGGCCGTATCGAGACCGGTCTGCCCTATGACTGGGTGCGACAGGTGTTGCTGCTGGACTCCCGAGCCGAGCGGCATGTGGTGATTTTGGACTGCTGTTACAGCGGCCTGGCTTTGGGGAGGATGAGCGCGGGGACGGGGCTTGCCGACCAGGCGGCGGTGGAGGGCAGTTTCCTGCTGGCGGCCGCTGCCGAGACCCGTACTGCCTTGGCGCCGGTGGGGGAGACCTACACGGCCTTCACCGGGGCTCTGCTGGAGGCCCTGCGGCAAGGCATACCGGGCGGTCCCGCGCTGGTTGACCTCGGGGCTCTGTACCGGCACCTGCGCCTGACGATGGAGGCGCGCGGGCATCCTGTTCCGCAGGCGCGGGACCGCAACAGCGGTGCCCAGGTCGCGCTCGGGCGTAACCACGCGGATCTGCCTGCCGCGCCCATTGCTGCTGGGGCGGGGGGTACTGATGCGGGGGAGCGTCCCTGGCCGGATCCGCGCGCGATCCGTACCGTGACCGGGTTCTTCACCGCTCTCGTGGAGGTGCGGGTGGTCAGTGGACTGACTCATCGGGCGGTCAGTGAGCGTTCGGCCGGACGCATAGCGGCCGGCACCGTCGGAGGTCTGCTCAACCGCAGCACTCTTCCGACGACTTGGGGTACCACGGCCCTCTACCTCTCAGCGTGCGGTGTTCCCGATGAACAGATCACGCAGTGGCAGACCGCCTGGCAGCAACTGCGCGCGCAGAACCTGCCGGCCAAGACGGCGAGCCCGGAAGTCACCGATGACGGCGGGCCTGAGAAGGCCAGAGCGTGGCAGCGCCCCCTGTCGGCCTTGCGCCGCAGGCGGGATCACTGACCGGGGACCGCAGAGGCCGAGACACTGGACGGCTGAGGGTGAGGCGTCTTGTCCGAGCTGTCGGAGCCGTCTGAGAACAGGGTGTTCCATGCGGCGATGAGCAGCACAGCGGCGACGAGGATGAGCCCCAGGGACGGCTTCTTCCATCGGCTGGATGTCGAGGATGGCTTCACGTAGTGCGCTGCCCGGTAATAGCCCTTGCGGGACTGCGCCTTCATCTTTGCTCTCGCCACAGCTACACGCCCCCGTTCAGTGCGACTGCCTGCCAGGACAGAGTTTCCCAGCGATGGGGCCATGTCGCTTCCTGAACAGTTCAGTACGGCCGATTTCGCACTGTTGTGGGAATGGGGCGACACCTGAGTTGGGCGGTCAGGGCTTTGGTGTGGGGCGGCTGTGTTGCTCGGCGAGGTGGTCGAGGCGGATGGCCTCGAGTGATTGCTTGGTGATGAGTTCGGTGCCGTCGCAGATGGCGGTGATGGCGGCTTGGCGGATGAGCCGGGTGAGGGATCCGATGCGGCCGGCGGTGCGTTGGTGGAGGTAGGGGGTGTGGCGGGGGAGGGTGCCGTTTTTGTGGTGGGTGAGGTCGAGGTTGTTTTCGATGTCGGTGATGACGTCGCGGAAGGGTTCACGTGATCCGTGGCGGGCGGGCAGGGGGCCGCAGGTGATGAGGGTGGCGCGTCCGGCGAGCTGGGCGCCGCGGGTGCCGGAGAAGAGGGGGGTGTCGGTGACGTCGATGCCGGCGTAGACGAACGTGGCCCGGAGGCGTTCGGTGAGGTCTTTGAGGAGGTCGGCGGCCTGGGCGCCGGTGGTGGTGCGGGGGTTGAGGCGGTGGATTTCGTCGATGAGGACGAGTTGGACACCAGCTTGGGTGTAGGTGTGGCAGACGGCGTCGGTGGTCTGGGTCTGGGTCATGCGGGCGGTGGTGGGAATGCCGAGGTAGCGGGCGAATTCGGTGATGAGGGTTTTCGCGGTGGCGCCGGGCGGGACGAGGACGTACGCGACCGGTACTGCGGCGTGTGCTGATCCGGGCGGTGTGGGGTTTTTGCGGGTGTGGGCGAGGTGGCAGGTGCGGCCGACGTTCAGGAGGGCGGTCGTTTTGCCGGCTGCGGCGGGGCCGGTGACTATCAGCGAGGGCCGTGCGGTGGCCTGTTGGTGGCGGCCGAGGATCATCAGGGTGCGGACCTGGGTGGCGAGTTGGCTGATGGCGGGGGTGCGGATGGTGACGAACGCGGAGTGGTAGGCGAGGCGTTCCTCCGGGCTGCGGGGTGGCTGGTCGGGCTGGGGCGGGGTGGGGGGTTCGGTGGTGACGAATTGGTGCCAGCCCTGCCAGGTGGTCAGGGGCCAGGACGGCTCGGCCGTTTCCCTGCCGTCCGTGCCGGTGGTGGTGTCGGCTGGTGCGCTGTTCAGGTTCTGGGCCGTGGGGTGGGCGTGCGTGTTTACCACTTGTCGGCTTCCTCGTGTGCGTTGTAGAGCCCGAATCCGGTGGCCACGATGGGGGAGTCGTCGTCGGGCAGGTCGTCGAGGTCGTCGATGCTGTCGTCCTCGCCCTCGGCGCCTTGCTGTGCGGGGCTGTCGGCGGGTCGTGGGGTGTCGTGGTCCGGATGGCGGGCTGTGGGGAGGGGGATGGCGGCGGTGCGGGCGATGAGGGCTTGTTCGGTTGTGGTGGCGTGGCCGCTGTGGACGCGGCGCATGAGCTGGTCGAGGGCGTCGGCGAGGTCGGCCTCGTACTGTTCTGCATCGCTGTGGTTGTCGTGCAGGGCGAGCGTTCTGATGTGCTGCCAGGTGTGGTCGTTGAACGGCTGGTGGACGTGGTCGCGGTGGATCCACGGGATCTCGGTCAGTTCGCCGTCGGGCAGGCGGATCCAGATCTGGCGGACGTCGTGGGGGTTGTGGTGGATCTCCCATTTCCCGCCGCGCGCCGTGATGGGGGAGGGCTGGCCGCGGTAGGGGGGCGAGGGGGTCCGCGTCGTAGGTGCGGTGGTGGATGCGGATGCCGGAGGCGGTGATGGCCTGCCAGCGCACGGGCAGCAGTTCGAGGTAGTCGTGGCCGGTCAGCGGGACGGGCACGTGTCCGGTGCGACTCCTCATTTCGATGTCATTTTCAGTTCTCACTTGGATGCTATGCGTCTATGCCGGTCACAGCGCATAAGCGGTGACATCAGATGAGGAGGCTTGGTGACATCAGTTGAGAATCTCCAGCGCAGCGAGATGAGAAGGCCATAGGGGTAGCCGTCTGACCTGCAGTTTTTCTCTCCCAACCCTAATGGATGCTCGGTTCGACGGCTTGTCGTCCGGCGGTGCCCCGGGGCATCTTCGCCTGGGGTGTCAAGTGGCGTGGCCTCGCTGGTCGTTCGCTGCGCCTGTCAACGGCCATTGGGATACCCCGGTGTGCGGCCGTGGGTTCTGATGGCCATCAGCCTGGACTCAACTGGCCGCCCACCTGGAGCTTGGCATGGCCGCTGTCACCCGCCGCGCGCTACAACGGCTGCGGTGCCGGCTGGACGACGTTCTGCCGATCGACGGGTTGACCACGCACTACCCCGACCGCCAGGGCCGCGCCCTGCTCAATGTCGACCTCAGTCAAACGACGCCGTCATCCGCAGGGAAGCAGCCGCCAGCGGCCGGCGCCCGCGAGACGTCGTGGGCGAGCGAATCACAGCCGTCCTCGCGCGCGAACGACAGGAGAGGAGCCACGCAGTTGCACAAGCTGCTCACCCAGCACACCCCGCACGATGTACTGGCCTGCGTGGCTGGCCTCCTGATGAGGGCAACGGACTGCAGTAGTCCGCCCAGCCCACACCGATGCCGCAGAGGAACACGGTGAACACGCAGGTAGACCGCCATCGGGAGGGAGACGGTGTAGCCCGAAGTGCTGCGTAATGAGAGCCAGTTGGGACAAAATAGCAGTGGAGGCGTCCGTGGGGGCGCTGGACAGGGGGCGGCGCATGGGTATTCCTCTGGCTCAGGCATTGGCCGAGTTGCGGCGAGAGCTCTACCAGGCTCAGGACGAAGGGGCCGCGGAACAGTTCCGGTTCGAGGTGGAGCAGGCCGAGCTGTCGCTGGATGTGGAGTTCCGCAGCGATGGCAAGGGCGGAGTGAAGGTCGAAGTGGGGGCGCTGGGCGCCAAAGCGGGTGTGGAGGCGGGCGGCGATGTGGGGAACACGCGCCGGCAGACATTGAAGCTGACACTCCAGGTACGAGACGAGGCGCTGGGGGGACAGCGGGCCAGAATCAGCCGCAAGACCGGCGGGCTGGGCAACGAAGACGACCCCCGCACCGGCCAGCCAGACAGAAACGACCCCGGCCGCCACGAGAGCCGGCAAGACCCCTCCGGTGATGCCGTGAGTGATCAAGAGGATGCGGCGGCGGACCCCGAACCGTGGGAGTAGAGAAGTGGATCCACGCCGACTGGTGTTGGTGCGTACCGGCGGGTCCAGCAGTTCGGGATCCGGATACCTGCTGGGCCCACAGCTAGTTCTGACCGCGCTGCACGTGGTGTTGCCCCAGGGGAAGTGGGCCAAACGGGTAGTGACGCGCGTGGGGCATCCACTCTTCGGGAGCGATCCCGTCATCCGCGAGGCACGAGTGTGCTGGCCGGACCCTCGCGGCGGGACGCCGACGCCGGATACCTTGGACGTAGCGCTGTTGTGGCTCGACACCCCGCTGGACATCGACGGGGAAGCAGTGCGTTGGGGGCGACCACATGGGGTGATACCCCTTCCGTTCGAAGGCGCAGGGTTTCCTGCCTTCGCCGCCGAGGACGACGGGTCCGACGCGCAGTTCGAGTACCTGCGCGGCGAATTGCCGGCCGTCTCGACCGCGTCGTCCGGCTGGGTACTCGACTGCCCTGTATGGCCCGCGCATTGCGCTGACGGGGAGCGTCCCTGGGCTGGCGCGTCCGGGGCGGCGGTGTTCTGCCACGGACGGCTGGTCGGTGTGGCAGTCGAGGACAACCAGAGCATGGACTGGCGGCGCTTGCATGCGGTACCTATCCATAAGGCGCTGGCCCAGCACGGATTCGCCGACCTCGTACAACGGCACGGTCACCCGGGCACCACCACATCGACGAAGGAGGTGACAGCGGCTCACGAGACGACCGGCTCTCCTGCGGCAGGAGAGCTACCTCCACTGCGGCCCGACGCTGTGCAGGCTTCCCCTTCACCAATTGCGCCCTGGGCGGTGGCTGGGGCTGCCCACATCCTTGTCACGGTTCTGGTCGGCTGCGCGATCATCGCCGCATTCGTGAACCTCAAACGGATCCTCGGCGGACAGTTCAACATCGTCGACGTACTACTGGTCCTCGTCTTCACGCTGCTGGCCTGGCTCGTCAGCAGACTCTTGAACAAGCGCGGCAGAGGAGGCGGTACCGACATGAGCGGGGAGTACTCCCGTTGGCTTCCGGCCCTGCGGCGAGCCGAACTGCAGCGCATCAAGAGTGATCTCCGTCTGCGCGGCATCGAGAAATTCTCCACGGACGTCCCCTGGGTCCCCGCCTACGATCTGGCAGCCCACAGTTCTGCCTCGATGTACGGAAGCGATTCTGGCTGGCATGTACGCCACCTGCTTAGCCTGTGGAAGAACGCCCAGCCCGCCCGCTTACTGCTCAGCGGGTCGGCAGGATCTGGCAAAAGTGTCGCGCTCGCTCTGCTGGCCCGACAGCTCCTGGAAGAAGACAGTTCCTCTCCCGTGCCCGTGGTGGTCTCGCTGGCGGGTTGGGACGCCAGCACACCCTTCTACTCATGGATCGCCACACGCCTGGCCGAGCGCTACCCCGCACTCGTGGGAGAAGACAGCACCGTGCCCGCCGGTGAACTCGAGCAGGCCCTGCAGAGCGACCGAGTGCTGCTGTTCCTCGATGGCTTCGACGAGATACATGTCACCGCCCGCGACACCTTCCTCACCCGGCTGAGTGAAATCCTCAGCACCGACCGTTCCTGCCTGCTCGCCTCCCGCGAAGAGGCGCTCGAGGAAGCCACAGGCAGCAGCCACCTGGTGCGCGGCGCCCTCGCGGTACACCTGGAACCCCTCACCGCGCGTCACTTCCGTAAGTTCTTGACTGCCTTTGACAGCCAGGAACGATGGGAACCTCTCCTCACGGCGATGGAGAACGGCACCGCTCCCACACTCACGCGTGCCCTGGAGACGCCGCTGATGCACTGGCTCGGCCTGAAGGTATTCGAGTTCAACCGCAAGAACCCCATGGACCTCGCCGACATTCGTCAGTTCCCCACAGCCGAAGAGATCCAGCGCCACTTGCTGGCGTCCATCGTCCCGGCGGTCTTCGAGCCAGCTGCCGGCCACTCGGCCGACCACCGTTTCCCAGCACGCAAGGCCGTCCGATGGCTGACGTTCCTTGCCCAGCATTCCTCGCCCGCAGACGGCAGCATCCGGTGGTGGCGGTTGCACAAACACTGGAAGGCCCAGCTGTACATCCTCCTTGCCTATAGCGCACTGTTCGTTGCCGCGATACTCCTGGCCTGTATGGCCAGTCGGCTGACCGCCACCGCCCTGGCCGAAGGCAGCCTCTGGGGTGCCCTGTGCGGCGGTGCATTCACCCTCACCTACGGCATCGCACGGCGTTCCGAGGCCGAGCGCAGACAGACCACGAAGGGCACCTTCCGCGACGACGCGGACCTACAAGGCGTCATCTGGCGGCTGGGACGCCTCTCTCCGGCTCTGTGCGGCGCCGTCGCTGTGGTCACGTGCACCACCGGTCTGGCCACCCCCCACCAGACCCACGAGGCAGGGTGGATGCTCGGCTTCGGCGCCGTGGTAGCCGTGGCGTGTGGATCCTTCGGTGGTTCGTTCGCTGCGTTCATCCTCACCAGGACAACCCACACGGACGCAGGGCGGTCACCGCGCCATGCGCAAAGCCCCCACGACCTCCTCGAACGCGACAAGATGACATCGGTAGTGGTGGGACTGTGTATGTTCGCCGCGACCTTCGTCGCGGCGGCGGCCGCATGGGTCTCCACGGACCCGAGAGGTTTCACGCCCGAGAACAGCATGGTCGCCTTCGCTATCACAGCGGCGATCGCCGGCGCGATATCGGGCCCGCCTCTGTTCACGGCGTGGCCGGTGTTCCGCGCTACGCACCTTTACTTCTGCCTGCGCGGACATCTTCCTGCCCGGCACAGTGCCTTCCTCGAATTGGCACACGCTGGGGGGATCTTGCGGACAGAAGGGCTTACGTACCAGTTCCGCCATGTACTGATGCGCGCCAGCTTGCTTTAGGCGCGGCTCCTGCGGTCCCGCCCAAGTGGCGAGCCATCTCCATCCGCTTTAGGAGTGGGCATGATCCGTTTTGACGGACATCCTCCCGGGGCAGAACCCCTGATCTAGGGAGGTGGCTGTGCACTGATCAATCCGCTTCCGGGGTAGGGCAGACCCCCACGCGTGTGGGGAAGGCAGGCCGTAGAAATCGCTCTCGCCGAGCAGCATGGACAGACCCCCACGCGTGTGGGGAAGACCCTTGCTGAACTGGGGCTTTAAAGATCGGTACACCATCTTTACATGGGTCGTGTTCGTCGGCGGGCCTGAGTGTTGGAGCTGCGGATGAGGCTGGGGGGAGAACGCCGGTGAACTGCACACCATGAGCGTCATTTGTCGCCCCGGCCTCCTGGCGCTTCAGGCCCTGAGCTGGGGATCGCGGTTTGCCTGAGAAGCCGTGTCTCAACCGAACGTGATCGCTTGATCTCTGCTGGTCAGGCATGGTTTCGCTCGTAGCGAGGGAGGCATGCGGCGTCTTGTTTCCGCTCCGTGAGCGAGGGGTGCGCTATGGCGTCGGTGCTGGGAATGCTGGAGGAGCGGGAGACAGCGGCCCGTGTGCGGGTGGAAGGGCTGCGAGAGGAAGTCGCCCGGTTGGCTGGGGTGTTGGAGGCCGCCGAGATCGAGCTGGACCGGCGTGTGATCGCGCGGGAGGAGCTGGTCGAGGCCCTGGCAGCCTCGGCTGCCGAGACCACCGCCGTGACCGGGACTGAGACGGAGCAGAAAGCCGTGCCCTCGCCCGCGCCGGTGCCGGGCTCGATCGTGCCTCCTTGGCACGAGGGATTGCCGGTGACGGTGCCGGACTATCAGCGGATCCTGGGCGTGCTCGATGAGCGGCAGCCGTCGGGTCAGGGACCGCTGAAGGCCAGGGAGATCGCGAGGGAGTTGGGCCTTCAGATGACGTCGGCGAAGGTCGAGGGGGTGCGCTCGAAGGCCAGGCGGCTGGCGGAGCGCGGGTGGCTCGTGCAGGAGACGTCGGGGATGTTCAGCGCAGGCCGGCGGCCCGTGGCCGTGCCAGGCGCCGGCTCATCCGCGTGACCATCGACCACCGGATCATCGCCTCGCTGCTGGCAGGCAACGTCTCGTAGTCCCGGGCCAGCCGGCGCGAATGCATCAGCCACGCGAACGTGCGCTCTGCCACCCAGCGCCTGGGCAGCACCACGAACCCCTGCATGTCGTCGGTGCGCTTGACGACCTGGAGGGTGAGCGCGAGTTTCTGCCGGCACCAGTCGACGAGGCCGCCGGTGTAGCCGCCGTCGGCCCAGACGAGGGTGATGTCGCGGTGCATGAGGCGCAGCCGCGTCAGCAGGCCCGTCGCGGCGTCGCGGTCGCCGGTGTTCGCGGCGGTGACCGCGATGACCAGGAGCAGGCCGAGGCAGTCGGTCACGATGTGCCGCTTGCGGCCGCCCGCTTTCTTCCCGCCGTCCCAGCCGCGTGAGACGGACGGCACCGAGGCCGCGGCCTTCACCGACTGCGCATCGACGATCCCGGCCGTTGGCTCCGCCTCACGGCCCTCCCGCTCACGCACCCGTCCGCGCAGCCGGTCGTGGAACTCTGTGATCAGCCCGTGCTCGCGCCACCGGCGGAAGAAGGCGTAGACCCGGCCCCAGCCGGGGAAGTCCGCGGGCATCGCCCGCCAGGAGATCCCGCCCGCGACCAGGTAGCGGATCGCGTCCAGCAGTTGGCGGTGACAGTAACCCTCGGGCCGCCCGCCCCGCCCCTGAAGCCAGGCCGGCACCGGCAGCAACGGCCGGACGGCCGCCCACTCCGCGTCCGACATGTCGGAGGGATACCGGCGTACCCGGTCCGGATGGTCGGCCGCGTTGCCGTACACATGCGCGAGGCAATCACACGATGGAGCAGCCGAGTTGAACTGAACGGGTTCGGACGCGTACAACAACGACATCAGGGCCTCCCGGCACTGCTCGGTCAGATTCGCATCCCCGAGCTACCGAGAGGCCCTGTCTTCATGCGCGTACAGCGGGAAGATCACCCCGGCGCGAAACCTGTTCGACCCACACGTTCCATGATCGGTTGAGATACGGCTTCTGACATTTCCTCGCCGTGTCGGCGGAGCGGTTCGGCTGGGAATGCCCACGGTGGCTTCCCGGTGCCGGGCCCGGGGCGGTTCCCCGGCAGTATCGCGAGGTCACGCTCCCGTGCGAGGGGTCTATGTCCGCGCAGACTGATCTGATGCCGTGGTCCACTTCGAGGCGAAACACAAGGGGTTGAGGCGGAGATGGTCGCCTGGTGCGTGCCCCGACCACCGCACATGCGGGCTGCCGCGGGTGGAGACGATCCTGAAGGCCAATGCATCCGTACACCGGACCGGCACGCCCGCGGGGAGTGTTGGCGGTGGGGGCCAGGAGGTGCCTCGGCTGGGGCGAGAATGGTGTGATGCGGTATTCGTGGCGGCGGTCCCTGCAGTGTCTGAACGGCAGTACGAGCGGCACGTCTGATTCCTTGGACGACAAGCCTGATGCCAGCGCTGCGGTACGTCTGGACGAGCTTCGGGACGTGCCGGTCGTTGTGATGCTGGGGGAGCGCGGCGCGGGCAAGAGCGTGACCCTGGACCAGTAACATGCTCTGCTTCGCGAGGAGGGTCTGAAAGCCGCACCCCTGCTGCATCTGGGCTGGGACATTTTCGACACGCCCTCCGCGAGCAGCACCCTGCACCGGCATCTGCATGAGGCAGAAGACCACGGCCAGGCAAGGTATGTGCTGCTGGACGGGCTCGACGAGGGCATGAACGACCTTCCCCGCCTCGACAAGATCCTCCTGCACCAGATACGGGTCATGGAACCGTGGCAGCGGCAGGGCCTGAGGTTGCGGATTGCCTGCCGTACCAGCCGCTGGCCCGACGCGCTGGAGGAGGGACTGCGGGCACTGTGGCCGCAGACCGGCCAGGTGGCACTCATGACGCTCACCGCGCTGACCCGGGACGACGTACACAGCGCGGCCGAGCAGCGTGGCCTGGACGCGACCGTCTTCACCGAACAGGTCACTGGTCGCAGTGCCGAGGCTCTGGCCCAGCAACCTGTCACCCTCAACCCGCTCCTGGAGGCCCAGGCACGAGGCGAGAAGCTCCCGGAAACTGTGGCCGAAGCCTACGACCAGGCCTGCCGCACCCTGTGCACGGAGACCTGGCAGCAAGGATTCGCCCAGCGCCAGGAACAACCGGCGGTGGACCACCTGCTGGAAGTGGCCCGATGGGCCGCCGCCGCCCTCCAGTTCAGCCGCGCCCAGGTCCTCACAGACGGCGAGGCGGTGCACGGGGCACTGCACCTCGACAGCCTTATGGGCTCCGGCATCCCTGGGCTCATCCCGGAGTTGGACTGTCGTCGCCGCGAATTGATGCACCTGACCGAGTCCGGCTTGCTGACACCGGTGGGCCGACGCCGCTGGGTGTTTGCGCACCACAGCTACCAGGAACACCTGGCGGCCCAATACCTCCGTTCCTGCATCGCTCCCGCAGTGCGGGCCGAACTGCTGTGGGCGGGTAACGGCCCCGCACGTCATGTATTGCCGGAGCACGAGGAGGTCGCGGCCCGTGTGGCGGTCAGCGATCCGGATCTCTTCGAGGAGCTGCTGGACCACGCCCCCTTGGTGCTGCTGCTCGCTGACCTTCCCGCCCTGTCGGCCGGACACCGTCAGCGGGTAGCCAAACCCTGCTGGACGCAGCCTCTCAGGAGGGCGCAGGGCGCTTCGATTTCGCTCACTCGTCGCCGTGATGCTGCTGGCTCAGTGCATCCGCCTCCTGAACCGGTACGGGACAACGAGCCCGGATCCCCGGGAGGCTCAGGCGGCTCGAGCACTCGCTGCCACGGCGGCCTACTCCGAACTCTCCCACCGTATCGAAGCCCGCACCCCGTTCGAAGATCTGCGTGACGTTCTGGGAAGCGTCCCCGCTATGCGCCGCCGCCTCGCCGGGCACGTCCTGCACCACAGCAGCCAAGATGACGTCCTGGAGATCACCTTTGCCACGCCGGATGTAGGCCTGTTCCCGGACGAGGACCTGCTGTACTGGGCCGAGCGGTGGCCGGACCTCCCCAGTGAGGCACGGCGTACCGCCCAGCCGCTCTTCAGCCTCCGGCCCCGGCCCCGGGACAAGACACTGACCGAGGCCATCGAAAGGGCCCGGCAGGCCGACGAAGAACTCCACGACGCCACCGCCTGGTGGGACGCCCCGCCCCCCGAGTGGCAGCTGTGCAGGCAAGAATGGGAGGAAGAACAGCGGCGCCGCAACACCTTCGACGAAGGCGAGTTCACTGCGGCCCTCGATGTGGTGCGCACGGCCGGACCGGATACCGTGCGCGCCGCCTGGCTCACCGTCGTAGGTCATCTCTACCGAACCAGCGATGGCCTTCCGGCCACACAGCCCTCACGGCTCGGTGCGGTCGCCACAGCACCTTCCCTCCCACACGCGAACAGCGTCCTGGGCGGGAAACTGGCCGCGGCCGCCCGCCGCGTCCTGGCGACAGCCCCCGTGCGCACAGCGCATCACGTCACCGCCTGGGGCACTGAGTGGGTCGACGTACCGGAACTGTCCGCAGCCGCGTTCCTGCCAGAGGGCGACTGGGAGGCAGCAGGAGGCACGGACACGGACCGGTGGGCGGGCTGGGCACTGTCGCTGGCCACGATGATGCCGCTGGAAGAGGACCAAGAGCTAAACCGCAGTCTGTTCGAACGCTCCGCCCGCCATGCGGGAGCCGCGTTCGAGACCGAACTGGTGGCATGCCTGGAGGCGTTGGAGTCCCACCTGCTCGGCGGCCTGGTCCGACTCCTGCACACGCTGGGCGCGCACGACGCCGTCGGCCTCGTCCGGGACTGGGCCGCGCAGCCCGGCCGCGATGACGCAACCTGGGCCACCGTGGTGGTCCTGCTCTTCCACCTCGGTGACGGCGTCGCCCAGACCCTGGTGAAGGACACTGCGGTGGCCGGCCCACCCCACAGCGCGCCGCATCCGAACCCAGAACGGTGGATCACCGCCGCATACACCCTCATGGCCTGCCCGGGCCTGCACGAGAACTGGCCCCACATCCGCCGGCGGCTCGACGATCCTCAGCTGTTTCGTGCCCTGACCGACCGCATCGCATCGCTCGGAACCGGCCGCTGGCCCGCGGGCACGGAAGGGCTCGGCGAAGCTGATCTCGCCGATCTCTACCGTCGGCTGTGCGCGAGAGACGAACTGAGCCAGCCCCGGCCCGAGTACGAGCCAGGCGTCGCCTACAAGATCACCATGCAGGAGACCCTCCATGAACTGGCCGATGCCCTTCCCGGGCTGATCGGCGACAAAGGCACCTTCCAGGCCGCCGACCACCTGAGCCGTCTGGCCGCCTCGACTACCCGCTACCCGGCCCGGCTGCGGCGTCTGGCACGCGACGCCGCCCGCCGGGCGGCCCATAGCCGGACCGGGCCGCTTTCCGTGGACAAGCTGAGGAAACTAGCGGCTGATCACAGTCTGCGCGTGATCAACGACGAGGTTCAGCTCCTCGACGTCGTTCTGGAAGCACTGGACCGTGTCCAGGAGGCACTCTCGGGTCCCAACGGGCTGGCCATCCTGTTGTGGAACCGGGCCGCCCCGGCCGGCGACGCCGCGATGTGGCCGATGTGGGAGGAAGACTTCAGCGACCTCGTCATGGGCCTTCTGAAGATCCACCTCGGCGGGCAACGCGTCATCCTCAACCGCGAAGTCCAAGTCGACCGCCCCGGCGCCGGAGGCAGCCGCGCCGACATCCACATCCAGGCGACCGACCCATCCCAGAACATCGAGCCCTTCACCGTGGTCATCGAATCCAAAGGCTGCTGGAACCGAGAACTGCCGACTGCGCTTGCCGATCAGTTGGTAGCCCGCTACCTGCGCCGACCCCGTACAGCAGGGATCTTCCTCATCGGATTCTTCGACTGCGACCTGTGGCACCCATCGGCACGGCGGCGCTGCTCACCCCGCCACACCCGGCAGCAGATACAGCACGAGCAAGAGCGCCTGGCCGGGCAGCACCATGTCGCTGTCCGAGCCAGAGTCCTCGACTGCAGACCCCCTGGAACGCAGACAGACTGACCCAGACGTGTGTCCCAGGTGGGTTCGACGTCGGCGATTGGCCCCATCGAAGTGGTCATCGCGGGCGCCGACCGGTGTTCGATGACGGTCGGTGGTGGCCCCACCTCATGGTCGTACCCGCAGGCGAACGGCGGTGGGGCCGCTTCGAGCCGTCACGCGCCGCTCTTCAGCCAGGTGGAGCCAAGTGGCCCATATTGAAGGGCCGCTTAACTACGGCAGAGCCAGTCCCAGGGCCCGCGCGGCCGGCATGGATCCGCTTCAGTCATGGCGGGCAACCTCGAAGCGGTCGGTGACTCCAGCTACGAGAAGCGCATAGGCACCATCACACTGCGCTGCGAAGACCTTGGGCGGGGGAAGTTCCAGGTTTGTGTCGGGTGCACCCTGGGCGCCCGGCTCGCACCGCTCGTTGGTGCCGACGGCGGTCATACGGAGTCCTCGAGGCGGATTGCGTGAAGGCTGCGGTTCTTGGCGACGAAATACAGGACGCCGCCCCGTACCCGGGGAATGCCCTGCTTGGCAGGATCCCAGAACAGGTCCTCGCCAACTGGATACGCCGATGGCTTCCTTTGCTCTTCTTCTATGCTCTCTTGCTATGGGATCTCATTCGGGAGCGTCCGCTGTTGGCACCGACGCAGTGCACTCCCCGGAAGGAAGGCCTGCCAGGATCCTGCTGATAGGGGATGCGGAAGACCCGCACATCGGCGTGGTGGTGGACCGGCTTCCTCGGCAGGGGACCATTGTCACCGACGCCGCCTCGCTGCCGTTTGTACTGGGCCGCCTGAGTCCAGCAGAGTGCATTGTCTTCGATCTGGCTGGCGAACCGTCCCGTCTTGCGCCGGATATGCCCGGCCGCGGCTGGATTCGACGCCTGGCCCCCGCGGGGTGGGACGCCAACGTCGTACTGGGCAGCCAGGCCGCAGCTCGCCTGGCCTCGCGAATGACCGCGCTGGCCGCGCTACTGCGCCAGGACGCCACCGAGTGGTTGTGCGGTGTGGACGCACTCTTCGCCGCCGAGAACAAGATCGTGCAATATCGCGCCGCCCACACCCTGGGGCTGCGGATCCCGGACACCCTCATCGGTGGCGATCCTGGCGTACTGGCCGCCGAACTGGGCGAACCGTTCGTCATCAAGCCGCTCGGACCCGGCAACTTCACCGGCGGTGACGGTCAGGAACAAGTCATCCACACCCAGGCCGTCACCGCCGCCCAGCTGGCCGGAGTCGATCTGCTTGATGCGCCGTTCCTGGCACAGCAGATGCTCACTGCCCGCACCCATCTGCGGATCGTCACCGTCGCGGGCCGTGCCTGGACTGCTGAACTCGACGCCGACGGACTGCCCCTGGACTGGCGCCAAGTCGCCCGAGCCCACCACTCGTTCACACCGTCAACTCGCTGGCACACCGTGGAACGCGACGCCACCCGCCTGGCCCGACACTTGCAGACCGCATTCACCTGCCAGGACTGGATTTTCGACGACACCGGACCCGCCTTCATCGACCTCAACCCCGGCGGACAGTGGCTCTTTCTCCCCGACTCCCTCACCACGCAGATCGCCGACCATCTGGCCGCCTGGCTGCGGGGCAGCTGAATGCCCACCGTCACCGGCCGATTCGCTGAAGCACGTCTCTACCTCATCTACTGTGCTGCGCTGCTGCACCCCGGCCACACAGTGCCCACTTTCGCCGAACCCGCACCGACGACCATCAGCTTGGACACCCACTCCGACGACGAACTGGTGCTGATCATCGAGGAAGGCCGCCGTCAACTCGACCGCCAGATCGCCGACCTGGACCGGATCCGCAACCGGGCCGGTGCGCTTGCCACGGTTTCCCTCGCACTGACAGCAGCCATCGCCACCAAAGCCACGGACGTCCTGCAGCACCACTGGGCCCTTACCGCCCTGTGGGCATGCTCCTGCACTCTGGCCGTCCTGGCAGTAGCCGGAGCGGCATCCGTCCTGTCGGCACGAGCCGTCTTCGGGCGCACCGATGCCCAGATGGCGGCCCAGGGCCCCCGGCCGGTACGCAATCACCTTGCCGAGGCCTACGCCGAAGTGGCCGGTGTCGGAGAAGAAACCGTCAGAACTTTCCTCACCGTCTTCCGCGACGCCGTCACATTGACGGTAGCCTCTGCCCTTGCTTTCCTCGTCGTCCTGGCCGGCCTCGCGCACAGCCCGGGCAGCACCACACCCGAGCCCACCAAGGAGGCCACATGCCCAACCTCTACGACCTGTTCGCCAAGCCCGACACTCAAGTAGCAGCAATGACCCCTGGCGCTACCGTGCCGCCCAGGCCGCCCAAGCCGAAAACCACGTTCACAGCAGCTGTGGAGACCACCGACGACGACCGAGCCGCGTTGCTCCTGGGCGCCGTAGGAATGTGACCGCGAAATGCGCGTTGGCCCCCACAGGAGTAAGGACCACACAGCGGCCCCGCAGCCCAGGCGAGACAGCTAGCTCGGAGCGCTCAACCATGTGGGGAAGACAGGTCATCGAACACGAGCGCGAGCTCGCTGGGGGAGCGACCCCCACGCGTGTGGGGAAGACGCTCGCTGGGCTCATAACCCAGAGGTCGCGTGGGAGTGACCCCCACGCGTGTGGGGAAGACCCTGAACCACCTGCAGTTTCGAAGATCAGCAGGTCATCTTTTGCTCACTTTACATGACTTGACCGTGTTGGTGAGGACCACTGCCTGGCGGCGGTTGCCTTTGGTGGTTCGGCTTGAACTTCCCAACTGGTAAGTGGAGTTGGGGACGTCAGTAGTGCGGTGGGTGCGCTTACCTGTGGGGTTTCTTGCGTTGGGCGCGGGTTGACCGGCGGGGCTGCTGGCGGGCTGTTACCGGCGGCTGGTGCTGAACGGAGGGGGCGATCTGGAGGCGGACGGATACGAGGCCTGCGGCAAGGAGGCCGTTGTCGCTGGCGTTGTCTATGTGGTGGCCCAGTTCGGCGGGTGTGGCCATGAGTCGCCGGTGCATGGGGGAGTCGTGGAGGGCGAAGCCGTAGCCGAAGTAGACCACCGTGGTGCGGTGGGAGCGGGCCGCCTGTCGCCATTGGCTGGAGGTCTGCACGGTCGCGCGGGCGATGACGGTGCCGTCGTCGTGTTCGAGGGCGAGCTGCTGACCGGTCAGTACGAGGGTGAGGTGCTGGGGTGAGATGAGGGTGGGCTGCGGTCCGGCCAGTCGGCGCAGCCCTTTGTCGCAGGCTCGGTGGACCTGGAGCTCGATGGATTCGCCAGTCTCGGGGGAGGTGGCGCCGACCGTTTTGTGGGGTTGCAGGATGACCAGAGCTTTCGGTCCGGGCAGGAACTTTCGGGCTTCCGGCAGGAGGAGGTCGATGGTGGAGCGTCCGGCGAGGCTGCCGTAGACCGGATCTGTGGACAGCGACAGCACCGCGTGGCAGCGGGCTGCCTCGTAGACGTCTTTGACTGCTGGATCCCCATCGAGCATGGGCAGGCCGGTGGCGAGGATGGCGTCTGCCTCCTCTTGGTAGTGGCGGTGCACCGTCTCACCCATCACGGCCGACAGCCGCGGCATCAGTCCGGAGTAGATCCGCTCCCACACGTTGTCCGGGTCGTACGGCTCGGTGAACGCCTTGTCGTTGAGCCGGCTCATCTGCTCCAGGAACCCTTCGTCCTGGGAGCTTCCGTTCATGGCCCGCCAACTGTCGTGCACCACGTGGAGCAGGATGAACCGGGCCTCATCGGTGGCCGTCTCGAGCGCCGGATTCTCGGCGATGCTGGTTTCCTCCAGCAGCCGTCCCAGCAGTTCCACCGCACGCTGCTCTCCCCGGGTCACCCACGTCCAGGCGCAGTGGCAGCCGACGTTGTGCACCAGGTGGTGCAGGGCGAATCCGTACAGGGTGCGGGGGCCGGCATAGGGCAGGAAGTCGCTGAGCGCGGCATCTGCTTGCTCCCACTTGTCCTGGAGGACGAGCGCCTCGATGAGGAGGCGTTTGAGGTCGGCCGTGGCCCGCGACCATGGATCGGTGCTCCTGGCCAAGGCTGCTGCTGCGGCGTGTTCGGCGCGTTCGCCTTCGTTGTGGCCCAACAGGTCCTGGATGGCGAGGAGGTCTTTCGTCGCCTGCGTTGACTCGGTGGGGGGCAGGGCATCTGCCAGGACACGGAAGTCCTCCAGCAGCTGCGCGAGCGCGGGGTCCGGCTCGTCGCGCAGGTGACTCTGCAGGATCCGCGACGCCTCGGCTGCGAGGTGGGCGACGTGCTCGGGCAGCGGCCCGTCGAGCCGGCGGAGATAGGACAGCACGGGCAGTAAATGGGCAGCAATGCGGTGGCCGGCGTCGGCCTGCTTGCGCAGTTGGGTGAGGTGTGCGAGCAGGGTGTGCGTCTGGGCGGCCAGCCCTTCGTCCGGGTCGTCGGCTCGTGCCAGCCACTCCAGTTCCAGCTCCAGCAGGGCACGGGCGGCGTCGTACTGGCCGTGAGCATGGTGAAACGCGGCCAGATTGCCCATGAGCAGGGCCGTGTACCCGTTGGCCGTGTGTGTTGAGCGAATGTGTTCGACCAGTGCGGTGGCGTGCTGGGCCAGTTCCCAGGACCGTTCGGCCTGCCCGGAGAACAAGGCCCCGCGCAGCCAGCGGTCGGTGTGGCAGGCCACGTGTGCCAGACCCGCAGCTACGTCCGACTGCGACAGCCCCAGGTGTCGGGCCAGGATGTCCTGCAGCACCGCGTTCATCGACACGGTGTCCTCACTGCCGGGAAATGCCTCCTCGCGGGTCGGTAGCGGCTCGTCGTACCGGACAAGGGAGACATCGGTCAGTTCGCGGATGACCTCGCGCACCGGGACCTGCGCCTCGTCGAACACCACCCATCCGGGAGCCGGCGGCAGATCTGTGGGGCCGACGAACGCGCTCGCCAACGCCAGATGCACCGGCGCCCGGCGCGGGGCGAGCCAGCACAGTGCGGCCACCGTGGCCAGGGTTGGCTGCAGCAAGCCACGGGAGCGGGCACTGCTGATCAGCCGCTCGGTGCTCAGCGCGACCGCCGCCGTCAGCGTCCGCGGATAGCCGGCAGGCACCGACCGCTCGTCGTCCGCGGCCCGGCGGATCAGCGTATTCGTGTAAGCGGGAAGCCGGTCCACGCCGATACCGCAGGTGACCAGATAGCCGCAGGCCACCTCGATCGCAAGCGGCCAGCACTCCAAGACCTGGGCCAGCCTGGACAGCGACGACGCGTACCGCTCAACCTGACCCTCACTCAAGCCCAGCCGCAGCTGCAGCAAGTGGAGGGCCTCCTCGCTGCTCATCGGGCTCAGATCGATGCGCCCTTGCACCCCGTGCCAGTGGCCGCCCAGAGAGGTGACAATGATCCGGCCCCGCCCGCTACGCGGTATCCAGGCACGGGCAACGGGCGCACTGGCGTCGTCGAACACCATGAGCCACGGGCCCGGCAGGGACTGCAACTCGGCATGCACCCGCTCGCGCACCAGCCGCGGATCCCTTACCTCGGCCGGTTCCTCACTGCCGGTCAGATGTGCCAGAACGCGGGCAAACGACGCGACCAAGGCCTCCTCGCTCTCGGCGTCTACCCAGAACACCGCGTCATAGCGGAAGGCTTGATCAGCGATGTGCGCCGCGGCCAGGCTCGACTTGCCCAGCCCCGACAGCCCGGTGATGACGCACGTCCGGACGCCCACGGCGCTGTCCCCACCGGAAGAGAGGATGTCTCCGATCCCATCGACGAGATCCGCGCGCTCAACCTCAGGAAGGGGCGGCACCTGTCCGTAGACGATCCCAAGCCCGTGCCGGCCGACAGCTGAGATCAGTTCTTCGTCGCCGACCAGCACCGACCGGCGAAACTCCCGCACGCCCCAGTGCGCCAGGTCAGGATCGGCCGCCCGGCGCATGACCTCGGCCACCAAATGGCCCAGCACCAGCCCCCCGGCCCTGCGCGACAACCCCTGCCCGGCATGCTCCCGTTCGGTGCGCAGTGCATTGTGGAGATCCTCACGCAACTGTCCGTCGCTGCGGCCATCGAACTCGATCCCCGCACGCCCCAGACGTTCCCAATGCTCCTCGGACAGAGCTTGGCAGATACCCCACACGGCCGGCGACCGAACCAGAAGCTCCCGCAAGTCCGCTTTGAGTAGAGGAACATCACCGCCATGACGGCGCAACACCTCAGCCAGCCGCAGACATCCTTCGTCCGGCGCAGCCGAGGTGATCAACCGGTACTGCTCGGCCTCGAAGCCGGTGACCAGATGCACCAGCACCGTCACCGCCTCTCGAGCCCTCACAGTCCGCCCCGCTCCGGCGCTCTTCACCTGTACCGCCATCAGCGAGCGGCCAGCGGCGTCGGCCAGATCGAAATCGACTGAATCCGCATGCTGGAGTGACACCGCGTTCCCAGGCCCCTCGATACGGCACACGGATGCTTCACCGTTCCGCGCACTGGCCAGCAGCGCTTCCACCGTGCGCAGATATTGGTACTGGAACCCGCGAGCAGCAACTCGCCCACCGTCGAACGCCACGCAAACCCCCTGCTCCGAAGCCGACTTGTCGCCGTAAGACTAGGCACGGGGTCTGACAACGGGTGTCCACACAGCAGGATCGGTAACGGCTTTCGGCCTCAGGTGCCCGCTGCAGGCTCACGCGCTATGGACAGGGCCACAGCTTTGCGGGGAACACGCTGTGGGCTGGATTGGCGGGCCCAGTGCGCCAATAGACCCCGCAGGCGCGGGGAAGACCGGACGGTGCTTTCGGCTTTCCTCACGGATGCGGAGAGACCTACGCAAGCGCGAGGAAGACGTGCTGGCCTCGTTGCTGTTCGTCGATCCCGCGGACAGACCCCCACACGTGTGGGGAAGACTTCTCCAGCCCGGAGAAACGCCGGAAGATATGGACGGACCCCCACGTGCGTGGGTAGGACATGCTGGCATCGCGCATCTTCATCTGGCAGAAGGACTGACCCCCACATGTTTGGGGGGAAGACGCCGTCGAACTGCACTGGCGCACCGGCGGCTACGACGGACCCCCACGCGTGTGTGGGGAGCATCTCAAGACGATCGTTGTCGACCGGGGAAAGGTTGACAGACCCCCACAGTCCTGGCGGTAGAGCTTCCGGTTGTAGGACAGACCCCCACGGGTGTGGGGAAGACATCGTCCTCGTCGTCGTGATCATGATCCAGAAGGAGAGACTCCCGCGGGCGCGGGGAAGGCGCGGGGAAGGCGCGGGGAAGGCGCGGGGAAGGCGCGGGGAAGGCGCGGGGAAGGCGCGGACAGAGCGGCCGCGTGCGCGCAGGTGATGGATAGACCCCCAAGTCGGTGGGGAGTACATCGAGCGCACCTTCGGCACCATCAACGTCCTGGGCAGACCCCCACGGGTGGGAAGTGCGCAGCCTGCATGTGGTCGGTCTCCCATGCCTGAGACGGACCCCCACGCGTGTGGGGAGGACCCCTGCTGGCCTGCTGGTTCTCTGGCCCAAGGGGCAGTTTTTATTCACTGGTCACGTCCGCTGGAGTGGTGTATTGACGGCCACTCGGTGATCTCGTTTTTGAGGCTATGCGGTGAGTTCGGTGGGCAGGGCGGTCTCGTCGTTTTCTGACTCGATCGGGTGGAGGCGGGCCTTGGCCAGTAGGTCGAGTCCCATGTAGCGGCGGGCTTCGGTCCATTCGTCGTTCTGTTCGGCCAGCACCGCGCCGACCAGCCGGATCAGGGCGGGGCGGTCGGGGAAAATCCCGACGACGTCGGTGCGGCGGCGGATCTCCTTGTTCAGGCGTTCTTGCGGGTTGTTCGACCAGATCTGCCGCCAGATCTCGCGCGGGAACGCGGTGAACGCCAGCAGTTCGTGCTGGGCGGCGTCCAAGTGGGCTGCGGCCTTGGGGAACTTGGCTTCCAACGCGTCCAGGACGTGCCGCATCTGGGCCTGGACAGCGTCGGTGTCGGGCTGTTCGAAGACGGTCCGCAGCAGCGTGGCCACCCACGGCTGGGCCGATTTCGGGACCTGGCAGAGCAGATTTCGGGCGTAGTGAAGCCGTCAAGAATCAACCTGTTGCTTCGCGGTCAGCGGCTCGTTGGCCTGGTATGGCGATCACGGAGGAGTTGCTGTCCCAACTCGACCACCGTTTCGCGGTGTTGCTGCCGCATCTGAACGAGCGTCAGCGGCGTCTGATGTTGGCGCAGGAGGCGCGACTGCTCGGACACGGTGGGGTACGGGCCGTGGCGCGGCTGGCCGGAGTGAGCGAGACTACGGTCCGCAGCGGGGTGTTCGAGCTGGAGGCCGGTGCGGATCCGCTGCGGGACGGCTGTGTCCGGCGCCCGGGGGGTGGCCGCAAGTTGGCCGAGGAACAGGATCCTTGCCTGGTTCCGGCGTTGCTGAAGCTGGTGGAGCCGGACGAACGGGGCGATCCGATGTCACCGCTGCGCTGGACCACCAAGTCCCTGCGCAACCTCGCCGAGGAGCTGACCAGGCAGGGGCACCCGATCTCCGCCCCGACGGCCGGCTGCTGAGAGAGCAGGGTTTCAGTCTGCAGACCAGCGCCAAGACGCTGGAGGGCAAGCAACACCCCGACCGGGACGCACAGTTCCGCTACATCAACGAACAGGTCAAAGAGCACCAGTCCGGCGGTCAGCCGGTGATCAGCATCGATGCCAAGAAGAAGGAACAGATAGGACAGCTGCCGAACCCCGGGCGGCAATGGCGCCCCGCAGGCGATCCGGTGCAGGTCGAAGACCACAGCTTCTACTTCATCGGCCCCGACGTCGACGTGGCGATACCCTTCGGCATCTACGATCTGGCCTACGACAGCGGCTGGGTGAACGTCGGTACCGATCACGACACCTCGGTGTTCGCCGTCGAGTCGATCCGTCGCTGGTGGCGGGCCCGTGGCCGGGTGGACCACCCGGATGCCGACAGGTTGCTGATCACCGCGGACTGCGGAGGGTCCAACAGCTACCGCTACCGGTTGTGGAAGGCCGAACTCGCCGCGTTCGCCGCCCAGACGGGTCTCACGGTGAGCGTCTGTCACTTTCCGCCGGGCACTTCGAAATGGAACAAAATCGAGCACCGGCTGTTCTCCCACATCTCCATGAACTGGCGTGGCAGGCCCCTGACCAGCCACGAAGTCGTGGTCAACAGCATCGCCGCGACCCGAACCCGCACCGGCCTGCGCGTTCACGCCGAGTTGGACACCGGGTCCTACCCGGTGGGAATCTCCGTCAGCCGCGAGCACCTGCGCTCACTGCCGATCACACACCATGACCGGCACGGATCCTGGAACTACACGATCGTCCCGGTCAACACCACCGGCGACTGCGCGATCAACACCAGCGATCGCGACCACACCAGGTCACAGGTCCTGGCGATACTCGCCGACCCGCGTCTGAGCGGCATGACCTCACCCGAACTGGACGCACTGTGCGCCCAGTTGGCTCCCGCGCAGGCCGCCCAGGCCGAACAGCGCAAGTTCCAGCAGCGCGGCGGCCGACGCCTGCAGGCCCCCGGAGCGCACGGCAAACCCCTGCTCTCGAACGCCGACCGCATCCTTGTCACGGTGATCTACCTGCGCCGCGTCTGCTCCCAGAAGGTTCTAGTCGACCTGCTCGCCATCAACGCAGTCACGATCGGCCAGGTCATCGGCGAGACCCGCACACTCATCGACGCGCAGAAAATCGCCATCTCGCAGACCGCGCACTACTTCTCCTCCGCCCAGGAACTGCGCGACTGGGCGCAGGACGGCGCGACGACCAGCCGAATGGATCTCTCCCAGACCCTGTCCCACCCCGCACTCACCGCCATGCCCCGTCCGGACTTCCAGGCGCTGATCGACCGGATCACCGTGCCCTACCAGGCCGCGCTCGAACGACGCCGGCATCACCAGCGCGGCGGCGCCCGGCGTCCGGGAACCCGTGGCGGCGTCTTCCGCCAAAAGATCACTGACGCGGACCGGATCCTGGCGACGGTCCTCTCGCAGCGAGATCTATGCAACCAGCAGACCCTGGCTGACTTGTTCGGTGTCAGCCGCGGCACCATCCGCAACGCCATCGAGGATGTCCGTCCCCTCCTCGAACAAGACCCGTACGTCCCGATGCCCGCCGAACGACGCTTCGCCACGGCCGCCGACGTACTCGCATCCGTCACAGAAGACAGCGAAACACCATGTTGAATCCTTACGGCTTCAATGCGTGCGGCATCGCTGCCACGAAGCCCCGGGCAGGACCGCACCGATCGCGTTCACCAGGCCGGTGTGCGCGTCGGAGACGACCAGCTGAACCCCGGACAGGCCGCGGGCGGTCAGCGAGCGCAGGAAGGCGAGCCAGCCGGCGCCGTCCTCGCAGGTGGCGACGTCGATGCCGAGGATCTCGTGGTGCCCGTCGGCGTTCACGCCGACCGCGATCAGCGCGTGGACGTTGATGATCCGGCCGCCCTCGCGGACCTTCTGGGTCAGTGCGTCGACCCAGACGAACGCGTAAGGCCCGGCGTCGAGGGGTCGGTTGCGGAACGCGGCGACCTGCTCGTCCAGGTGCTTGGCCATCGCACTGACCTGGGACTTCGACAGCTGGGTGACCCCGAGGGACTCGGCGAGTTTCTCGACCCGGCGGGTGGAGACGCCGAGCAGGTAGGCGGTCGCGACCACCGAGATCAGGGCCTGCTCGGCCCGGCGGCGGCGTTCCAGGAGCCAGTGCGGGAAGTAACTGCCTTGCCGCAGTTTGGGGACGGCCAGTTCGACGGTGCCGGCCCTCGTGTCCCACTCGCGTGGGCGGTAGCCGTTGCGGTGGTTGACGCGTTCGTCGCTGACCTGCCCGTATTCGGCGTTGCAGAGGGCGTCGGCCTCCGCGGACATGAGTGCGTCGGCGAACGTCTTGACCATCGCGCGCAGCAGATCGGGACTCGCCGCGGCGAGATTGTCCTCGGCGAGGGCGTGCAGGGGCAGACTGTCAGGTGCGGTCATCGTGCTGATCTCCTTCGAGGCTTCGACACTTCGAAGATCAGCCGGTGGCCGTTCATCTATGCGGGCATCAGCCAGAAGCCGGAGCAAACCCCCGGATCAGGTCGAACCCGTACACCACTTCCCTGGACGCAACCTATTCACTTTACCGGGTCGGGTGTGGTGGTTGTGCCGGGATGCTGTTTCCGCAGCGGTACCGAACTGCCGGGCTGGCAGCTGAGCACGGCTCGCGCGGCTTGGGGGAGAGTATTTTCAACTGTCCCCACTTCACAAGATGCTGCGGTACCAGGCCGGTTGGGCAATGCGACGCGCTTGTGGCGTCCGGCCCGGCCGGGGTGTCTGCCGGTGTGTTCCGCAGTTTTCCACGGTATCTGTCCGATGGGGAGGCGGGCCCAGTTGGGAGTACGCCTTCCTGCGCGGGAGAGTAACACTGCCTCCCGCTTTGGCAGTTCCGGGAAGCGGCCTGCGGAAATGAGTGATCGGATGCGGCAGGATGGTGTCAACGCCCCTTGAGTATGGTGTAGTTGAGTGCGGGGAGTGGTTGTGGGAGCGCGGGAGGATGCCCGGTTCGGCGGGATCGACTTGACGCCGTGGGGGAAGTTCGACCGGGGGTTTCTGGCGGTGTATCCGCTGCTGTTCCATCTGCTGGATGTGGCGGCGGTCGCCGGTGAGGTGTGGGACCGGTTCCTGACGCGTGGTCAGCGGCGGCTGATCGCCGACGGGCTGGGCGTGACGGTGGCGGAGGCCCGGTGCCTGGTGATGTTTTCGCCGGTCTGCATGATCTGGGCAAGCTGTCGTCTTTCCAGGAGCGGGAGGCGCATCCCTGGGCGCGGGTGAGTGAGGTGCTGCGGGCGGACACACGCAGCTGGGGGAGCATGCCGCACGAGCGGGCCTCCATGCACAGTGTGCTGCAGCTGCTGGCGGAGGCCGGCTATGAGGTCGACACGTCGGACAGTGCGGGGGTGCTGGTGGCGCAGATGCTGGGCGGCCACCACGGCCGGTTCCTGCAGCTCGACATCGACGGCGCGGCCAGGGCATCCCGGGTCAACCTCGTTCTGGGCGGCCCCGCGTGGCAGGATCTGCGACGCCGCTACTTCGCCCTGGTGCGTCATCTGACCGGTGTCACCATGGTGCCCTCGCGGGTGCCGGTGCCGGCCGCGGTATTGATCACCGGGGTCGGAGTGATCGCGGACCGGCTGGCCAGCCAGCGCCACTACTGGCTGCCCAAGGCGCAAGCACCCGCCTTCGGCGCAGGCGAGCACTACGCGCAGGCCGTCAAGGACGCCCCGGTTCTGCTCGACGGTTCCGGTCTGCCCCGCGTCGCACTCCCTCCGGCATCCTTCGCCCAGGCCCACCGCGGTCTTACCGCCCCGAACGACCTACAGGCCTCCCTGATCAGGCAGCTCACCAAGGTGGTGGAGGAGAAGGGACCGGGCATCGTGGTGGTCACCGATGCCACCGGCGGCGGGAAGACCGTGACCGGCCTGGAAGCCGCACGGATCTTCAACGCCGACGGCGCCACCGCCGGCATCGTGTGGCTGCTGCCCACGACCGCCACCGCGGACGCCTCCTACGAGATCCTTGAGCGGTACGTGGCCGCGCACCGCCCCGAGCGGGCTCCGGTCTCCCTGGTGTACAGCCACAGCTGGAACAACTCCGCCTACACCGAGTGCCAGGTCGCCGCTGACGGGGCGTCGACCACCGACGAGTTCTGGCCCGAGGGGCCCGACGACCGGGAAGACCCGGACGGGGCGCAGCGCCCTGAGGAGCGGGTGACCGTGCCGGACGGCTGGCTGCGGGGCTGGGACCGGGCGCTGCTGGCACAGTTCACCGTCGCCACCCACGACCAGGCCCTGATGGCGGCGCTCCCGGTCCGTTTCAGCGCGCTGCGCATGCTGGCCCTGTCCGGGCGGACCGTCATCGTCGACGAGGCCCACGCCCTGACCCCGTTCATGCAGCAGCTGCTGGGGCGGCTGCTGCACTGGCTGGGCGCACTGGGCTGCCCGGTCGTCCTGCTGTCCGCCACGATGCCGGCCCGCGTCAGCACCGAGCTGGTGCGCAGCTACCTCGCCGGCGCAGGAAACCGGCCCAGCAGCACGTCCGGTCTGGACTGCGCACCCGCCTACCCGGGCTGGCTGTTCGCCGCGGCCGCCGATGCCTCCCTGACCCGCATGGACTCCCGCGCGGGCGAGGCCCACGCCCAACGGCACCGCCGGACCGCATCCCTGCGCCTGTACCCGGTACGCCATTCTTCCCACACCGACCCGGACGATGCCCCCGCTCGGGAGAGCCGGCTGGAGCGCATCAGCGCCGAGATCGCCCCCGTTGTCCAGGGCGGGGGCTGCGCGGCGGTGGCGTGCGCGACCATGGCCGACGCCCAAGCCGCCTACCAGCACCTCCACGACACCCTGCCCTGGCCCGGCGGGCCAGCTGCTGCTGTTGCACGCCCGCCTGCCCGGCCATCAGCGCGAGGCCCTCACCCGCCTGACCCGCGAACGGCTCGGCTCCGCCGGCGAGCGCCCCGCACGCCTGGTCATCGTCACCACCAGCCTCCTCGACATGAGCCTCGACATCGACGTCGACGTCATGGTCAGCGACCTCGCCTCCCTCGAGAAGCTCCTGCAACGCCTGGGCCGGCTGTGGCGGTTCGAGAACCTGTGGGGAACGGGCGCAGACCGCAGGCCCGCCTGGCTGCGCCGCCAAGGGGTGCCCCGCCTCAGCATCCTGCAGCCCACCGACCACCGGGGCCGCACCCTGATCCCGGCCGCCTGGCGCACCCTGGAACCCGCCCTCTTCACACACGCCGCTGCAGGCCGCCTCGCCGGCCTGCCTCAGCGCACCCTCACTCTCACGCTGCCCGACGACGTCCAGCACCTGGTCGAAACCGTTCACGCCGGCGCCGCCGAACTCGCCCGCACCAGCCCCGACCTCACCCAGCATCACACCGCCTACCAGAGCAGACGCCGCAGCGAGGAACACCTCAGCGCCCTCCACCTCATCCCCACCTGGCGGGACACACCCAGATCAGCCCGACCAGTTCGCCGTGCACCAGCGGCATCATGACCGGGCGCGGCACGGCGCCCTCGCCCAGTCCCGCGGTGTACGCCTCCTTCATCACGCCGACCAGCGCGTCCCACATCCGTGCTTCCACGGACGCCCCCTCCGTCTGTCGATTCCGATCACCGCACCCTGGCGTAAAGGATGAGGCAGCGTCAGCAGGGTGATCAGCCAGCTCCTGAAGGCAGCGGTCATCGGCTGGATCGTGCCGTGTCCGGATCTCGGAGGTCGGGTACGGCTTCGGCAACTGGCCATGGTGGTGGGGGAGGCTGTCGGGTGGGCAAGGCGAGCCGGGGCAAGAAGGAGCGCAGCAGGGACAAGGCCGAGCAGTGGACGGCGACCGGTGCTGCCCGGGCAGCGCGGCGTCTGCGGGAGCAGACCGGGCGGTCTCTGGCCGGGAACTCGTGGGTTCAGACGATGCTCGCCTCCAACATCAAAAACGTCGTCAGCGAGCTGTACGCCGTGCTGCTCCACAGCAATCTCGCCGATATCGCGGACCGGCCCGGGGACACTGCGCGGGATGCGGCATGGTCGATGACGCTGGGCAAACAGGGCCACCGGCCGCCGTGGCCCCGGGCGGCCGGGGAAGCCGCCGGGTGGGAGATCCGCCAGATCGAGAAAGTGTTGCGACAGGCTGAGGTCCTCGTCATCTCCCCGGCCGCGCACGCAGCGGTCATGGCCGCGGCCGCCACCCTCGAGCCGGCCGACGTCAGTACCCTTCACCGCGACCGGGACATCCTCGTACCCACCGCGCTGCTGGTGCTGCCGGAACCGGTCGTGGTCGTCAACCGCACCGGCTCACTGTCGGACATCAAGGCGTTCGGCTGGCAGTTCGTCACCCAGCACCAGATCCTGCCCACCGCCCAGTACCCCGGCGTGCAGGTGACCACGTTCATGGACCGCGACGGTCCGGTCCAGCCGACCGGATGGCGCCAGGCGGTCTCCCAGGCGCGCGCCTCCGGCAGCCCCCTGCCGCCGTTGATGCCGGACGGCATGTACGGGATGCGCGGCGACGCCTGCCTCGCGGAGGAGAGCTCCGAAACGCTCGCGCACCTCTCCGAGCTCTACCGTGAGATGGAAAACGCCCGCGCCCAGGCCTCCCAGTGGCGTGCCGAGCCGGTCCCCGAGACCGGCGAGTGGGGCGGCGGCCGGGTGGAGGACCCGTACGACGACTTCGTGGGCCGCTACATGTTCGCCTTCTTCCGGCTGAACTCCCAGGGCATCACGGCGATCAGCTCGCCTCGGGCCACCGGGGGCACGGCTGCGGGCAGTAGTGACGCGTCCGTGCCGCAGGATCCCGATGTGCGGGTGATCCGGCTCGTCGCACCCTCGCCCCGTCCATCGGACCCGGCCGGGGACACCAAGCGGGAGTATCACCACCGGTGGCCGGTGCGGATGCACAAGGTGCGGCAGTGGTACCCCAGTCGCCAGGAGCACCGGGTGATCTGGCGTGGCCCCTACATCAAGGGGCCCGCCGATGCGCCGCTGATGATGGGGGAGAAGGCGTACCTCGTCGACTCGTAGCCTGGCGAAGGCCGTACGAGATCGTCGCGCGAGTGGAGAACCGGGAGACCTGCAGGGACTTGCGCTTCCTGCCAGCGCTCGGGACGTTCACCGACGAGGACTTCGGCGGCCCGCACCGTCCCGACGTCTGAGACACGCCGGCAGGCGGTGACGAGGGAGCGGCTGTGAGCAAGAGGGCAGGGCCCGGCGGATTCCGCCGGGCCCTGCCCTCTTGCCGTATGCCCTTCGGCCCGCGAGAGTCGTCATCGTCGGGCGGAAGGAAGTCCAGTGGCTGACCTGTTGGCCGTGCCACCTTGCGGAGGTGCCCCGCTGCAACGGGGCCTCCTGCGTTCTGCGGTGCGTGTCCGGACCGTTGGACCTGCGCCTCTCTTGTACGCGCATGCGCGACCCGCGGGCCGCGTACGTCACGCGCACGTGGGAACGAGCTCAATCATGGGGGGATAATTAACCTTGGCCAAGAGATGTAGGCAGATAGTTTCTCGTGGCCAGGCCAAACCCGCCGCGGCCTGCGACTACGCGCCTGATTCGCGGGATGTTCAATCCGGCGACGAACCATTCCTTAAACAATTCCGTTCCAGCCGTTAAATAACAGGTCAGCGCTTTATTTACGGCTTGCCTCCAATGGGAACTGAATCGGCATCGTCAAGCGTAAGCCTGGGTAACGTGGGCTTCGCTGACGCATGTGGCTGCAACCACCGGCGTGAAGTCCTGTGCCCTGCAAGGCACTTGAGCACCAAGTTCCGGACCGCTACCGACCACCCGCCTCCTGTTGGGAGTCAACTTCCTTGTCTTTCCTGCTTCCTGAGCCCGTTCCTGCTGAGCAGAACGGGCCGTGCGCGCACACCCCGGCGAGCGCCACGCAATCCTCGCCGCTGGCGTCCTTACTCCTGCTGGTCATCCTCCTGGGCGCGCTGGTCGTCCTGCTCGCCCGAGGGATGAAGCTGGAGGAGGCCCTGGCCATCCTGGGTGCCGGCGGACTGCTGGCGGCCGAACTACGTCAGCGTCTGCTCTGACCCGATCCCCTGCCGGGGCCCGTCCCACCGACGGGCCCCGGCCCCGTTCCGGGCTCGGGAAGGAGATGGACGCCGTGGCCCGTCCCATGAACCAACTGCCCCAGAGCAACGACCCGCTGGTGGCCTTCGCCCGCGACCTCCAGGCGCTGCGCAAGAAGGCCGGCGACCCGCCGCTGGCGATGATGTCCCAGCACAGCGGGATGTCCACCGCGACGCTGTCGAACGCCCACGCGGGCAAGAAACTGCCCACCTGGGCGACCGTCAACGGCTACGTCCTGGCCTGCGGCGGCGATCCCGAAGACTGGAGCGCGCGCTGGGAGAGCCTGCGCCTGGCCGCCGCCGGGGTCACCGGGGATCTGTGCCGCGAGGCGCTGCGCCGGTGGGATCGCACCGGCAACCTCATCCCGCCGCAGGTCACCGACGAAGGCGAACTGCGCGAGCTCCTGCAGACGCTGCTGGACTTCAACGGGCTCAGCCACCGCACCCTCGCCCAACAGGCCCCCGGCTACTCCCACGTCACGTACGGGGCCGTCCTGCGCGGCGCGCGCCCGCTGCGGGCCAAGATCCTCTACCAGATTCTTATCGGCTGCGGTGTCCACTCGCTGCGCAGTCAGGAGGCGTGGTTCCACCTCCTGAGTCGCTTCTCCTGGAGGGAAGGCGTGGAGGGCGGCAAGCTGCTGGCCCGGGTGGAACAGCCCCTGCGGTACGCCGGCGACATCGACCTGAAGATGCTCAAGGCCATCCTCGAGCGCCTCGAGCGCGGCCGCGGGCTGTTCGCCGCCAACATCGTGTCGTACGACAGCGTCAACGCCCTGCGCACCGCGTACGAGGACATGCTGGCGCTGCTGCTGTCCTCTCTGCAGCGCTCCCACGTCCAGCTGCCGAACAAGCTCGGCTACGCCTTCAACCAGGTCGTCCGCGAACTGCGTAACAGCTCGATCCCCAACCCGACCGCCATCGCCGCTCTCGTCCCGCTTGCCATGCCGTTCCACCCCCGCCTGCGCACCCGGGTCGTCATGGCGCTGAAGAACGCGGGCGAGATGCTGCGCCGGGCGGACAACGGCGAACTCAGCGTCCGAGGCCCGTCCGGGCTCCGGCGGCCGATGTCGCGGCGAGCGCCCAGTGCGCCGTTCCAGCACACCGCACCGGCCGCCTCGTAAGCCAGCTCTGGAGAGCGCGGGCGGCTGGCGGCAGAGTGCGCGCCGCTCAGCCGACCGCCGACGCAGGGGTGGGGACGGCGCGGCGCTGCACCTCCTCCCACTCGGCAAGGGCTGTACGCAGCCTGGCGACGACGTCCTTGCGATTGGCGAGCGAGCGCAGGTACGGCTCCGCTCCCTGGAGCGGGTAGAGCTCACCAGCGCGCGGTGGGTGCCGCGGTTCAGGTGGTGACTCCAGGGAGTCGGCGTCGACTTCCCCCTCGGGCGCGGCGACGTGGCCATCGACGAAGCCGCCCTCGGTCGTTGTGCAGGAGTTCCAGCTGTAGTCGATCAGGACGACATCGCCGAGGACCGGGGCTGCCGCCAGCGGCCAGAGGCCCCAGGACGGCGTCCATGTGTGCCTGTACGGGGACGCAGCACCACTGCCTGCCGATTCCATGACGACCAGCGAGTGAGGGGCGTCGTCCGAGCACGCTAGACGGCCGTGGCTGGTGTTTCGTGGGCGTGCTCGAGGTTCATGCGCGCCGTGACCAGCACCGGGCCAACGAACCGCGAAGTGACAGCATGCCTATGGCGATGAAGCGGCGGATGGTGTGAGTGGGCTGTACGGGATATCCATCATCGGTTGCCAGGGGGCCGTCGGAGTGCCGTCCGGGTCCATACCGTGTGGCCATCGCAAGCGGAGCATCGATGCCCAGGCCGTGTGTTCGTATTCGATAGAGGCTCCGCCGTAGTCGGCAAGTTTCCGGGCCAGGATTGTCGCGTTCGCCCGGTCCCCGGCTTTCTCCCGCATAACCGCCAGTTGGCGCAGGGCGTCGGTGTCGCCGTGGTCGGCGGCCTGCCGGGCCAGGGTTTCCGCGCTTGCGCGGTCCCCGGCAGACTCCCGCATCATTGTCAGTTGGGACAGGGCGATGGTGTCACCGCGGTCGGCGGCCTGCTGGCTCAGGGCTTCGGCACCATCCCGGTCCCCGGCTTTCTCCCGCATAACCGCCAGTTGGCGCAGGGCGTCGGTGTCGCCGTGGTCGGCGGCCTGCCGGGCCAGGGTTTCCGCGCTTGCGCGGTCCCCGGCAGACTCCCGCATCACCGCCAGCCGGCACAGGGCGATGGCGTCACCGTAGACGACGGTCTTCCGGGCCAGGGCTTCGGCGCCATCCCGGTCCCCGGCGAGTTCGCGTGTCACCGCCAGTTGGTGCAGGGCGTCGGTGTCGCCGTGGTCGGCGGCCTGCTGGATCAGGGCTTCGGCGCCATCCCGGTCCCCGGCTTCTTCCCGCATCTCAGCCAGTTGGCGCAGGGCGATGGCGTCACCGTAGACGACGGTCTTCCGGGCCAGGGCTTCGGCGCCATCCCGGTCCCCGGCGAGTTCGCGTGTCACCGCCAGTTGGTGCAGGGCGTCGGTGTCGCCGTGGTCGGCGGCCTGCTGGATCAGGGCTTCGGCGCCATCCCGGTCCCCGGCTTCTTCCCGCATCTCAGCCAGTTGGCGCAGGGCGTCGGTGTCGCCGAGGCCAGCGGCTTGACGAAGCAGGGCTTCGGCACCATCCCGGTCCCCGGCGAGTTCGCGTGTCACCGCCAGTTGGCGCAGGGCGTCGGTGTCGCCGAGGCCAGCGGCCTCCTGGGCCAGGGCTTCGGCACCATCCCGGTCCCCGCCTTCTTCCCGCATCTCAGCCAGTTGGCGCAGGGCGTCGGTGTTGCCATGGCCAGCGGCCTGCCGGGCTAAGACTTCGGCGCCGTCCGGGTCCCCGGCCTCCGCACGCAGCACCGCTAGTAAGGCCAGGGCCACAGGGCTTCCGTGGGCGGCGGCTTGGTGGCGCAAGTGGTGAGCCCACTGCAGCCGAAGGCGTTTCTCAGCTTCATCCGCGATGCGGTTCAGGTCATCGGGGTGAGCGAGATGGGTGAGGGCGGCATGCCAGAAGGATGCAGGTGGGCACAGGTGACGGCGGCTGGTGCGGCCGTGTTGCTCGAGGTAGTCGGCGAGCCGGAACTGAGGTCCTCTCCCTGCCTCTGCGCCCGTTGTGGCGGCGGAGGCAGGGGCGGGCGGGCGTCGCAGGGGGCGGGGGGTGGTCTGTCGTAAGGGAGCTTGTTTGCCGTGGACAGGCTTGGAGAGTTCGGCGTATGCCTGCTCTGCCCAACCGTCGGTGAGCTGGTCGTAGTCGCTCTGGCTGAGGTAGTCAGTGGCGGCATCGGTGAGGAAGGCCTGGGGGAGGTGCAAGCTGACGCCGAGGCGGCGCGCGTCCATCGCGGCCTGCAGCACTGCCTTGGCGGCTGGGCCGGCATGCTGGTAGCGGTTGAGGAGCTCGGGAGCACCGGCCAGGTCCTGGGTGATCCGGCCGTCGGCGTGTGCACGGGTGAGGGCGTCGGCCAGCAGCCAGTCGCCATCCTTGGCGAGAGCCCTGGCCTCAGCCAGGGCCGGGGCGTCAAAAGCATCGGGTACTGCCAAGAGGTGGCCGGCGAGTAACTCTCGTACTCGACTGTGCAGATCCGGCTCGGCCGGTAAGGGCAGAGCCGTGTACTGGGTGGCGTACTCGGGCCAGAGCGTGCCCAGCACCAGCACGGGCCCGCGCTCCCGGCTGACCAGTAGACGGTGCACGGCTGCCGCGATCTGCTCACCTACTGCCCGGTCGCCGAGGTAATGCTGGGCCTCATTCAGCCACACCACCGTACGGGGCCCGACGCGGTGCAGCTGCTCCAACGCAGCCTGCGCCCTGGTCGGGTCGAAGGGATGCCACAACCGCCACCCCTGATCGGCAAGGGGTTGGACGGCCTCCCAGCACGCCCGTGTCTTGCCTGTCGAGGAGGCGCCCACCAGCACCATGATCCGACTGCGGCCGGCCATGGTGTCGTCGACTGCTTTGTCCAGCACCCGGTCATGCTCGCGGCGCACATAGGCGGGCCAAGCCCGCTCTGCAGACATGTCGGGGCCCGCGGCCGTCGGGCCGGGTCCGGCCCGGTGGACCTCCAGGTCATGCGGCGTCCACTCTCCAATGGGTCGGCCCGGCCCCTCTGTCGTACTTGTGCCTGCTTGCTGGACCGCGGTGCGCTGCAACGCCAGCATTTCTGCCTCGGGCAGCTGCAGTGCGCGTGACAGTGCCGCCACCGTCTCCGCGGACGGCACCGGCTTCTGAGGAGAGAGCGCCTCCGAGACGGTGGTCCGTCCCAGACCTGCCCGCCGGGCCAGCTGGGTCTGGTTCAACCGGGTCCGGGCCAGCCCGTCGGCCAGTCTCCCGCGCAGTTTGGTGAGTTGCGGGCTGTGGCCGTTCTGCTCGTCCATGTACCTTCCCCGAGGCTCCGATGTGTTCGCCGGTGTTCATTCTCGTCCCGGCGAACCCCGGCGAACACCGGTTCCATGACCTTCGACCACGTCAACGCCCCACCACTTACCGGGAGTCCTCGTGGCCGTCGTCCTTCTGACCACCGCGCTCGTGATCGTTGTCGCACTGCTGGCCGCCGCCGGCGCGGGCAAACTCGCCCGCATGGAGGGCGCCACGTACCCCACCGCACTCACCCGGGCCGCCGCCGCCTTCACAGCGGTCCTCACTCTCGCCGCGACCGTGACCGCAGCCCTCGCAGCACTGTTCGCTTGAATCGCCAGACGGATGTTGTCCTACGTACGGAGCAGGTACGGCTCCGCTCCCTGGAACAGGCCGGAGCGGGGATAGAACGTCACCAGGGCACGGTGGAGCTCCCAATCACCCTGCGGGCCGGACCTGCTCAGCCTGGCAGCCCCGGTTCTATGCCGTCGTCATGCTGCGCCCGGCACTCCAGACCACTCTCTTCGGTGCAGGTCGCCAGCTTGCGGAGGGAACTGGTTGGCGGATCTGGAGGGCGATAGTTAGCAGACCGGCATCCGCACTGATCACCTTGAGTGACTGATGGTAGCGACATGATCGTCAGCAGCTGATCCCGCATGCCCAGCAGATCCCTCACCGTTCGCCGACGCGACGACAAGTGGTCAAGGACGCTCCAGACGGGGCGCCAGCCCGCGACCACCGCAAGATCTGCCGGACGACGCGAGAGTGGTGTCAGTGCTGGCGACATGACATGTGTCAGTGGGCGACGGCTTAGATGATCCGGGGTCACGAATAGGAGCCCGGGCCGCGGCACAGCTCACTGCCACGGATGCCGAGGGCGGTAACACATGGGTTCCATCGGCTGGGCTTGGGCTGCTCCAGGCGCTGGTCAGTCCGACGGATTTCGCTTGCGAGGCGTCGTTCGAAGTGACGAGCAATCACGCTGTCTGTTCTGCCACGGGAAGGGCGCGCTGGTCGCGGCGTACGGCCCCGAGGGCTCTGTTGGGCTGTCGAGGGAGACGATCTGGACACGTCAGCCGGAAAGCTGGTTGATCAGTTGCTGCACCATTTCTTCGTAGGCCGGATCGGAGTAGTAGGAACTGTGCGCCAACAGCGGAGCCACAGGGTAGCCATCGGTGGCGACGACCCGGTGCGGGTCGCGAAGCTGGATCTCCGGTCCGATGGCGCGGTACCAGATGTCAGGGCCCACTGTGGTGCCGTACTGGTTGATTGCGGGCCTGTTCCCGTCGATCGATTCCCAAGCGTCGTCCAGTGTCGGCCGTAGCCGTCCCGAGACCGGGTGGGCGAGGACAGGAGCGCCGAGGTAGTCGCTCCATCGATGCAGGTTGCGCCAGCGCCCTTCGAGTTTCTTCTCGTACACGTCCCGCAACAGGCGCTCCCCGAGGTACGCAGGGAACAGCCGTGAGTATGCCCACAAGAGCTGCGAACCGTGAGTCAGCAACGCCACCCGGGACAACGGCGGCTGCGCCCCTGTCGTCGGCTGCGGTGCTGTCTCGGCACCCACCCGGAGTACGGCGGCTACACAGATCACGCTGCCCTGACTATGCCCGGAGAGAACGACCCTGCCGCTGCCGCCAGTCTTGTCCTGGACGCGCTTGGCCAATGCCAGTACGGCCCGCCCGCCGTACGGGGGAGGCACGATGGGATGGGCCAGACGCGGCCAAAATGCCAGCAGGTCCCACACCACACCGACTGGGCGTTGCCACCGCGGATCACGGAAGGCTCGCATGCCGACGAACGCCAGTGCGGCTGCCAGTCCGGTGAGAGCCCAAGCTCCGACGTCATCGGCCAGTCCGAAGAACTTCACGTCGAACCAGACGCGCTCGTAGAGCAGCTCTTGCACTCGCTGAAACGCCACGCCGGACCGCGTCCATAGCGCATGGCCGGCGAGGCACCCCTGAGCCAGCGAAAAGATGAAGCTGAAGGACGACAAGACCACCAGGACGAAAGGCAGCCTGAACTTCAGGGAGCCCCGCCGCCATGCCTTGGCGATCTTCGACACCGTGCGCTCCGGTAGGTCCGCGGGTGAAACGTCGTTGTAGTCGTCACTGATCCGGCCCTTGAGAGAACGGCCCAACCCGGGGAAGAAGTACCAGAAGAACAGGCAGAGCCCGCATACAAAGGCGACGGCCACAAGGCCCGCCCACAGCAGAGCGGTGAGATGGAATACGTCGGGGAGGACGAGCGGAGCCTTGTCCTGGCTGGGGTTCTCCTTCGGCTGTACGAGGTCGCCCAGCAGCCTGGACATCTGGATCGCGAAGCCAGCAGTGAAGCCGGTTGCCAGGAGAACGGCCAAGCTCGCCAGAGTGGGGCAGGCCATGCCGCCCCACATCCGCCGAAAATGTTTTGTCGGAGCAGCATCCGGGATGAGGCGGCTCAGCAGGAACGTGATGCCCACCAGGAAGAGCAGCAGGACAGCAGCGGCTGCGTACAGAAGGTTGAGCACCCAGGTGAAGCCGCTGAGATGGACAGGCAGCAGACCTGTGCCCCGAGAGGAGTAGCGCGGTCCGAAGAAGAAGGCGATCACCAACACGGCGAGCAGTACGCCCCAAGTGAGCCAGCGGACCACGCGGAAGGCCCACGGGATCTGGATGGCGTCGTTGCTGGTGGGATCGGATCTGAGCCGGTCGCCCTTGGGGTGGTAGCCCCATGCCGTCCAGCCGGTGCAAAGCAGTCCGATCAGCGCGGCGGCCCCGAACAGAGCCCAGAGAACCTCGTCCACCCACTCGTCGCCGCCGCGCAGCCCGGCGACCGGTTTGATCAGGGCGAAGGCGACGAGCATGGAGAGCAGGGCAACGCAGGCAGTGGTGTGAAAGAGCCGCAGCATGGGGGCGCGCGGCGACGCGGCCCAGAACTCCTTCTGAGCGAGGGCGCCCACGCCGTCCAGCCACTCCATCGGTGGCTGCGCTGCGCCAGGTGCCGGCGTCACCCGGGGTGGATAGAGGTAGACCTGACGGCCGAACTGAACCAGCAGCATGGTCAGTGCGACTGGTGGCGCGACGCCCAGGAGCATGCGCAGCCGCCAGCTTGAGGGGTGTTTGTCGGAGAAGGGCAGCCAGCTGTTGTCGGCGACGCAGCGGATGCTGTTGCCGCATTGCCACGCGATGAGGTCGAGCGCGACGAAGGCGACCGCTGCGGTGAGCAGCAGGGTCAGTACGAGGCCGAGCAGCCGCAGCAAGACGTCGGCGGTTACACGCGCCCAGCGTTTCTGCTCTGTGTCGGCGACTCCGGGAGTCGTGACGGCCATGGGGAGGGTGTAGCGGGCCAGATTGATCAGTCCGAACGGCGCGAGCAGCAGCCACATGGCCTTGAGGATCGACCCGGAGGTCATGTTCCCCCAGTGAAATGCCTCTCTCACGGGCGGTTCGGGCGGCGGCACTGAGCGCTGCAGGAATCGTGCGGTGTCATCCCCGTCGACCTGCCTGAGATCGACAACCTCCAGCAGACTCTCCGGGGGCGTCCCGCTGACGCCGTGCACGCGGATCTCCGTCACATTGGACATAGCCCCAGGATCGCGAGCCTGCCGGCTTCCTGCCATGTGGCAGACGCTCTCGGCATGGCTGGACCCGTTCCTCCGCCACTCGACGCGCATCCATCGAGACGCCCTCATTGAGCGGGACGCCGCTACACCGGCGGTGCGCTCGGCCTGCGGCATACACCGCCACACCGCGCCTCGACGTCCTCGCCCCTCACCAGGGCGACGCCGTCACCGGGCGGAAGAACCCCCGCCCCGACATCCGCGGCCCCATCCAGCCCGCCGAGGCCGAGGTCCTCCTCCGCATCTGGGTCGACGGCTGAATCGACCCCCGCGACGCCGCCCAGCGCCAGGCCCTCGAAGGACCTCGCCGCCGCCGAGATGGTCACCTGCGGCGACATCATCGACCGCTTCCACGACAACGTGCTCTACAGCCTGCGGATGCTTCCCGAGCCGTCACCCAGCGCTGACACCTGCCGCTGACGTTGACGGCGTCCGACAACTACTGCGCTCGTCCGCCAAGTAAAAATCTCGGTCGTACGAACAGCCGTTGCGCCGCTTACCCGCCCGTGTGTTGCATTTCAATCATGTGCGCGATCTATGCGCGAGTGAGGGCGCGAATCAATGCGCGATCGGGTATGTTGTCTATTGGAGGTGACCTTTGTGTCCACTGAGAACGAGCTGTTCAGCGCCGTCGATGCGCTGCTGGAGCAAGTCGCGCAGGATGATCTGCCGGTCCCCGCGGAGCGCAAGCGTCTGCGTGAGGCCGCCGGCCTGAGTCAGGCGCAGATCGCTACGGCGCTGGACGCCCGTCGGGAGGCGGTGGGGAACTGGGAGACCGGGCGGACCGAGCCGCGGCCGCCGAAGCGCGCCGCCTACGCCAGGCTCCTGGAGGGCCTCGCCGTGCGGTTCCCCGCCCCAACTCCTGACCCGTACAAGCCGCCGCCGATGCCGGACTTCGCGGAGACGATCGGGCAGACCGGCGATGGGGGATACGTGCCCCCGCCGAAGGTCCCGGTTGACCTTCCGGCGCCGGAAGCGCCGGCGCCCAAGGCGGCGCCGCGTCCGAGAGCGAGCCGCAGCGAGCCGGCGGCCGCGTCGTCGCGGCGCCCGGGTGCGAAGAAGTCGGTGGCGAAGAAGACCACGGCGCCGGCCGCCGCCATGGACCCGCGTTTCGAGAACGGGCCGCTGGCGGTCGTCGACTGCGAGGACGGGCAGGTGTCGGCGTACTGTGTCGGCGGCCTGGTCCTGGACGTGCCCGCCAAGTCGATCCCGGCGCTGGTCGACTGGACGCTGACCGAAGCCCGGCTCGGGCAGGCCCGGCTGCACCGCAACGGCCGTGACGCCGACCCGGTCCTGGTCCTCACCCCGGCCGCGCTGGAGCGCTACGGCCTGCCCGCCGCCCTGTCGGATGAGGAGCGGCATGCGAACCGGCTGCCGGACAGCCACAAGGTGGTCAAGCAGATCGCCAAGGCCGGCCTTCAGCTCACCCAGCGCGGCCTCGGTCCGTGGGCCCGCGTCTTCCGTGAGCCCGAGGGCTCCCGGCGGCGCTGTGTCCAGCTGTGCATCCTGTCCTGGAACGCGTTGGACACCCGGGAGTGGGGCACGAAGAACGACCCGCAGCTGCTGCTGACGATGCATCCGGCTGACCTCGCCCGCTACCTCGGTCTGTACGCGGCGCGGGTGATGACGCCGCGCGGCAGCACCGCGACGACCGGCCTGGAGCTGATGGTCGCCCTGCGCCCGCCGACCCGTGCGCAGAAGGACGAGGCGACCGGCGAGTTCAAGCCCGCCTTCAACGACGACGCGCTCACCGCCCGGTACGACGTGGTGGAGTGCGAGGTCCCCGACGAACACCCGAAGCTGAAGGACAAGTTCGCCCGGCACCACCTGCGGACCCCGGCAGAGATGCTGATGGAGGAGCCCTACGACTGGTGCCGGCCGCTGACCGATGAGGAGTGCGCGAACCCGTACCTGGTCGCGGTCGACATCAACATGTCGTTCGCCGCGGCCGCGAACAGCCTCACCGTCGGGCTGAACGGACCGACCCACCTGACCGGCAACCCGACGTTCGACGCGTCGCTGCCCGGTTCATGGCTGGTCGACCTCTCCCACGTCGACCTGTCCCGCGTCCGTATCAACGGCCGCACCGTCGACGGGGACAGGCTGCCGAGCCCGTTCACGCCGAAGGGCGAGCGGCCCACCGGCCCGGCCTGGTACGCCACCCCGACCGTCGCCTACGCGGTGGAGCTCGGCTTCGACGTCGCGCCGATCGAGGCGCACGTGCGAACCCAGACCGGCCGCTACCTGGACCCCTGGTACAAGCGGCTGCGCGACGCGTACGTGGAGACGATGGCCGACATGGGCGTCACCACCGACCTCACCGGCCAGGAATTCCTCGAGGCGATGGCGCAGCGCAAGCAGGCCGACCCGACGATGGCGCTGCTGGAAACCGCGATCAAGGCGACGGCAAAGGGCGGCATCGGCAAACTGCGCCAGCGCAGCCGGGGCCAGGTCCCGTACTACGAGGAATACCCGGCGCTGAAGCGGGAGACGTGGCGCCCCGACATCCGGGCCGCCGTGCTGGCCAACCAGCGCGTGGGCCTGCACCGCAAGCTGATGAAGACGGCGGCCGCCGCCGACCTGTACCCGACCTCCATCGGCACCGACGCCATCGTCTACCCCTCGCCCGGCCCGTCCCCGCTGGACATCCTGCCGCTCACCGACGAAGGCAAGCCCGTACCGGGCACGTTCCGGCTGGGGGTCTCGCCCGGCATGGTCAAGCACCAGGGCACCCAAACGGTGCTGTGGGCAGAGCAGCAGTTCGAGGAACGCGGCGGCGTCTTCAACCTCTCCAACCTCATCAAGACCGACCAGAGCGCCGGAGAAGGGGAGTAACCCATGGCCGACTCACTCGGGGACAGCCTGGACCGCGCGCTGGAGGGGGCATTCACCCGCCGCATCCCGCAGAGCGCCCAGGCGCAGATGAAGTACCTGGTCAAACAGCTCAAGGGCACCAAGGCCGCAGCCCAGGCACTCGGGATCTCCCAGCGCACCGTGGAGCGGTACGTCTCGGGCAAGCTCAAGCGGCCCCGCCAGGACCTCCGAGGCCGCCTGGAGCGCGAGGTCAAGAAGAGGTGGCAGCCGCAGATCCGCGCGAAGGCGCGGAAGAAAGCGGCGTCCACGGGCGGGCTGGTCGTCTCCACCCGCGCCCGCTTCGGATTCGAAGCCGCCGGGGATACGACCGAGGACGCCCGGATCCGCGACATCACCCAGGCCCTGCCGCCCCAGTGGGCCGACCGCCTGTTCACCGCCCGCGAGCAGGGCGCCAACGAGCAGCAGCTCCAGCAGATCGCGGCCGACGGCCTCGCGCAGATGTACTTCCGCGCCAACAACAGCCGTGCGCACGGGCTGGGCGTGGAGTTCACCGACGTGGAACGGCTCGACATCGAGTTGTAGCTCCGGCCCCACGTCAGCGCCTCGTCCCCGGTTGTTGTGACTGAGCGCTCCAGTTGGCCATTGAGTGCTTCAGTTGGCCGCTTTGGTGCTCAGAGTTGTTGATCAACGCCGGGTGGCACTCAGCTATCGTCGGAGCGCGACAACCAGCGAAGGCCCGCGTCCACACCCTGCATGACGTGCTCGCCCCGCCCATGACGCTGTCCGAGCTCATCAAGCAGTGGAGCGAAGGCACACGGGCGGCGGGACGGCCCAAGAATCCGAGGGACGCTCATTCACCGAGGCCGGGCGGTGACGTGGCGACCAGGTCGGCAGGCCGTCGGCGCCCATCTTCAGAACGACATGCCGGGTGCTGAGGGAAAGTCCCGGTCGGGGCCGCGCTCCGACGGTGACTCGTACCGATGCTGAGGACGCCATGCCGTCCGGTCGAGATCGCTCGCTGTGTCACTGACACTCGGCCGGCTATCCGGCGGGGCGGAGCGCATCTGACGTTCGGCATAACGCTGGACGGCGTGCTGCTGCCGCACCACCTCCCTGTGCACGCGCCGGGCCGACACCACGGGGTCGATGGCGCTATCGACGGTCATCTTGTTCTTCCGTCCGTAGCTGACGCCGTCCACGCCGTCGACGACGGTGGTGGAGGGCGTCCGGGTCACGGTGCCCCGCTCGGAGGACGACACCGGACAGTCCCGCAGAGCGTCGGTGAACGCCGCCTGAAAAGGTTCCGTGTCGACGGACTTGCTACGGCTGATGAGGGCGTCCACAAGGGCGGAGGCAGTGGAAGGCGAAGCGGCGAACAGCTCGCGGGTGTCCATCCGCGGCCCCTTGCACTGGTAGACGAAGTGGCAGTCCTGGCGTGTGCGGTCGCCGATCTGTACTCCTTCTGAGCGGCGGATGACGACCGGTCCGTCGGGGCTTTGGACTGTCCGCAGGCGAACGTCTGGCGACGAGGGACGTGAGGTGTGGGCGGAGCCCGGCCGCCGTGCGGAACCCAGGTCGAGGGCGGCACGGGGCACCAGGTGATACGGACGTCCCTGACACAGCTTGTTGACCACTGCTGCGCGTCGGGCATCGTCTCCGGGGGACAGCCACAGGCGGACCAGGTCCTCACGGATGTCTGCTCGGCGCAGCAGTGTGGCGAGTTGGGGTGCGGGGGCCTGAACGCGGTATTCATACAGCACGTACTTCTTGGTGCGATCGCCTATCTGTATGCCGCGGCAGTTTTCCAGCATCAGGACTGGTGGAACCGGCTCGTCCGGACTGGCTTGCTCCAGGCCTGTCGAGCAGACCTGCTGAGCTGGTGCCTGTTGGCCAGCCGCCGCGTTGTCTAGCGTACGGCTGGGGCGCGCGGGAACGGGGCGCGGGGGCCGGGAGCCACCGGGGGAAGGGACCTTTCGCCCGCGAGTGACGTCGGCATCGTCCCGTGGGAACGAAGTGGTCGGTGGTGTGGCGCGCTTGCCTCGGGAAGTCGGTGATGACGCGGGGACCGCGATCATGAGGGTGGTTGGTGTGTCCGGGATGCCGATGATGAGGATGACCGGTGTGTCCGGCATGGGCGTGGTCTCGGAACTGTTTGAGGTGTCGGGACTGTAGATGGGGGTGCCCGTGATGACCGGCGTTACCGGACCAGTCGTCGCGGGAGCTGAAGGGGTCTGCGGGACGGCGTCCGGCTCGGCCGTAACCGGGCGTCGCTGTGGCGACGTACGCCTCTTACGCCGTGACGTCAGCGCTTCGTGGAACGCGCTCACGACCAAACCGGCGACGAACAGGACGACCACCGCCGTGCACAGGACTCCGACGGCCAACCCAACGTGTATCAGGGCGTCCAGCAGGGCCGACATGAAGGCATGCCAGGCCCGGCCAGCGGCCGACCATGCCCATGCACCGAGCCGCACGACCACGATCACCCCGAGGGCAGCACCGATCACGCGCACGGCGATCCCTTCCCGCATGCAGTCGAAACCCAAGGACGTCTTCAGCGCCGTTTCCGGCTCTTCTTGCCGTTGAAGGTCATTTGCGTCCTGGTGTGGTCTCCCACAACGATGCCCTCACTGTCTATGACGGCGACGTGATGTCCGCCGGACGTTCCCCGGGCACCGGCCGGGTCGGTAGTGCGCGTCTCAGGCGCATCCTGCGCCGTGACTTCGTCCGTGCTCTCCGGTTCCCCGGCTTCTTCGTCGGCGCCCTCGAGAGCCGACGTGGCAGGTAAGCGCTCGGCGTCCTGGTTGCTCATCCTTCTCTTCAGGCCCGCGTAGAGATCCCTGACCGCGTCACTCGCGGTATTCCTCAGACCGACGGCCGCACCGGCCATGACGGCGGTAGCGATCAAAGAAAGCGGCTCCATATCTCAGAGTCTCGGTGCCCTTCGACGCTGTCAACCGTCAGATGTTGCGTAACCGCTGCCCGGCCTTCGCCTATGACCGTCCACTGACTGAGTCCGCCCACGACGGCGTCACCTTCTCAAAGCCCCTGGGAACGCAGCAGCCTCAACGCGACTCCCCTTGCGCTCAACTCACCAAATCAAGTGCTCAGTCACAGCAACTCAGTTGCCGGGGACGAGGCGTTTACGCATTCCGCGAGGGCAGATCCACAGCCACAGCTGACGGGTTCTTCGCCTCGGGGGGGCAGGAACTGTGCTTCTCCACTTCCACCATGACCTGGGCGACGACCTCCTCCGGGGTCTCCTCCAGACGATTCACCGCCGTCGCCAGCAGCACCGTCCCAACTCGGGCGTTGGCGTGCGCGATGTGCGCAGTCACGTCAACGAGCTCGTCCCAGCCAGCCTTGGCCTTCTCCAGGTCACCCGCCTCGACACCCGCTCGGAACGTGGACTCAGCCGCATCCAGCAGGTCGCGGTACGCAGGCGCTACCGCTTCCCCGCTATGCCCGCCACCAGCCTTGGCCAGGTTGTAGAAGGCGACCAGCGCCTGGCCGGCGCGACGGTCGTAGTCACGTGACTTGTCGTCGTAAGTTCCCATACTGCAAAGGCTATCGAGCGCCACTGACACACAGCGGTCAACCGCCCGCTCACACGCCTCAGCCCCGACGAACTCCTGCGTCAGGTCACGCGTGCGGCACGCCGATGTGCCCACCACAGCCGCGGCGCGGTGACCGCGTTGAAGGCCCGGCCGAACGCTTCCATGGCGGGAGTGTCTTGAATTAATCCTGATAGCCCCCGACCTGACGCCATGGGCCCCCGGGGAGTGAAGACACCTCCGGGGCCCGGCGTATGAGTCGTGCTGTTCAACGATGTTTTGCCTGGTCACTGTTGGGGTGTTGTGTTGTCGCGGGTTTCCTGATCGGTTGTGTGTTGTCGTCGGGTGTTGTGCGTCGGTCGGGGGAGGTCTGGGTGCGGTTTGAGGTGAGGGTCGGGCTGGGCGCGGGGGAGTTGCGTTCGTTGCAGGGCTGGTTGCGTGCCGATCCGGGGGTGCGCCGGTCTGCCGTGGTTGAGGTGCGGGGGAGTGTGCCTGGGCCGGGGGAGATGGGCACGGTCCTTGACGTGCTCGAGTTGGTGACGGGGAACGGGTGGAGTGCGGCGTCGTTCGTTTTGGCGGTGGCGGCGTGGCGGCAGAGCCGGCCGGATCGGCCACGTGTGGAGATCCGCCGCGGGGCCACGGTCATCGTCCTGACGGATTGTTCTGAGGAGGAACTCGGGCGGGCGGTTCGGGTGCTGGAGGCTGTTGACGGTGATGAGGGCGGGGAGCAGTGAGCGTGCTGCCGGATCCGGGGGCGTCGCGGGCCGTGCTGGTGGGCACGGGCCGGTACGAGTATCTGGAGCAGTTGCCGGCCGTCTCTAACAACGTGCACGCCTTGGCCGGTCTTCTACGAGGGCCGCTGTCGCTGCAGCTGCCGGACCGGCATGTGAGCGTCGTGGAGAATCCGGTTGCCGCGCACACGGTGGTGGGCGCGGTGCGGCAGGCAGCCGCCGAGGCCACCGACACGCTGATCGTCTACTTCGCCGGGCACGGGCTGGTCGATGCGCAGGATCAGCTGAGTCTGGCCCTGCCGCACACCGAGGCGGGCCGTATCGAGACGGTTCTTCCGTATGACTGGGTGCGCCAGGTTCTTCTGCTGGATTCCAGGGCCGAGCGGCACGTGGTGATCCTGGACTGCTGTTACAGCGGTCGGGCGCTGGGGAGAATGAGCGCCGGGGCGGGGCTTGCTGACCAGGCGGCGGTGGAGGGCAGTTTTCTTCTGGCGGCCGCCGCGGAGACCCGTACGGCTCTGGCGCCGGTGGGGGAGACCTATACGGCTTTCACCGGGGCGCTGCTCGACACGCTGCGCCAGGGCATACCCGGCGGTCCCGCGCTGCTCGATCTGGGTTCCCTCTACCGGCATCTGCGTCTGACGCTGGGAGCGAGGGGGCACCCCGTTCCGCAGGCCCGGGACCGCAACAGCGGTGCCCAGGTCGCGCTCGCACGCAATCACGCTGATCTGCCGGCCGTACCGGTTGCGGCCGGTGAGGCCGTCGGGGAGCGTCCCTGGCCGGATCCGGCTGCGATCCGTACCGTCACAGGGTTTTTCACCTCCCTCGCGGACGTGCGGGTGGTCAGCGGACTGACTCAGCAGGCAGTGAGCCGGCGCTCTGACGGGCGTATTTCTGCTGGCAGCGTCGGCCGGCTGGTCAACCGCGCCGAGCTTCCGGCCACCTGGGAGACAACTGAGGCCTACCTTTCGGCCTGTGGTGTCCCCGAGGACCGGATCGCGCTGTGGCAGCTTGTCTGGCAGCAGCTGCGCACGGCGGAGGCGTCGGCTGGCGCGGAGATCCCGGTAGCTGCTCCCGGCACCGTCTCTGAGAAGGGAAGGCGGCGGCCTTTCTCGGTCTTCCGCCGGGGGCGGGCTCAGTGACCGGGTACGGCGGAAGCTGAGACACCGGACGGCTGGGGCGTCTTGACCGAGTCGTCGGGGCTGTCTGGAAACAGGGTGTTCCATGCGGCGATGGCCAGCACAGCAGCGCCCAGAAGGAGTCCCAGTGACGGCTTCTTCCATCGGCTGGATGCCGAGGATGGCTTCACGTAGTGCGCTGCCCGGTAGTGCCCCTTGCGGTTCTTCGCCTTCGCCACAGCTACACATCCCCCGCTCGGTGCGACTGCTTACGGGCAGAGTCTTCCAGCGGATGGACCGTCTCGGTTCCTGAACGGCCGAGCACGGCCGGTTCCGCACCCCTGCAGCCGGCTCGGTCGGACGGCCGTACCCGGGTGCGGGGCACCGCCAGTGAACCCTAAAGAGATTTAATTAAACTCTAGATTTTTCTTAAGCTTTATGTCTAAGATTCCTCTATGGGTGACTACACGGATGACCTTGAGCGTGTTGAGAAGAGTCTGCGCGAGGCGGAGCGTGAGCGTGACCTGATTGGTGCCCGCATCGAGGGGTTGAGGGCTGAGCGCGATGCTCTCAGGAAGCTCGCTGAGACTGCTGTAATCCCTGGTCAGGGGATAGAAGAGCTCACCAAGGCTGAGGCCATTGTCACGCTCCTCAAGGGGGCGGACGGTCCCATGACGCTCGGCGATATTGCGGAGGCGATGACTGCGGCGGGCAAGCTGAGCACCCGCAATGGGGTGTCCGTCTACATCGACGGGCTTCTTAAGGCTGGCCGGGTTGTCCGCGTTCAGCGCGGGCAGTACCGGGCGGCGTGAATCACCTGGCTGTACTGGGTTTCGCGTGTGTCGAGCGGGACCCTTTTTCGGCCCGCAGGGAGGCTGCGATACGCGGAGTTGTGCGGGAGGAGCCAGGCGTGGCCGTCCTCGCGCTTGAAGCGCTTGACGGTGGCTTTGCCGTCCAGCATCGCGGCCACGATGTCGCCGTTCTCGGCGACCGGCTCGCGGTGGACGGTGACTCAGTCGCAGATCGCTGCTTCGAGGGGCTCAAGGGCCCTTGCGGGGCTATTGAGTCTGCTGTGAGGGAGGGTTGGAGAACATGCACTGCCCCTTCTGCAGGCATCCCGACAGCCGCGTGGTCGACAGTCGTACGACCGACGACGGCACGTCGATCCGCAGGCGCCGCCAGTGTCCTGACTGCTCCCGCCGGTTCACGACCGTCGAGACGTGCTCGCTCATGGTGGTCAAGCGGTCCGGGGTCACCGAACCGTTCAGTCGTACGAAGGTCATCAATGGCGTGCGCAAGGCATGTCAGGGGCGGCCTGTCACCGAGGACGCTCTCGCGCAGCTCGGCCAGCGGGTCGAGGAGGCGGTGCGCGCCACCGGAAGTGCCGAGTTGACCACCCATGACGTGGGGCTGGCCATACTCGGTCCGTTGCAGGAACTCGACCTCGTCGCCTATCTGCGATTCGCGTCCGTCTACCGGGCGTTCGACTCGCTGGACGACTTCGAGGCCGCGATCGCGGAGCTCAGGGAAGTGCCGTGCCGCCCCGCCGTGGACGACGAAGACCCGGATGTGGGGCGCCGGCAGGACGATCGCGGGTCCGGGGGGACTGCTCAGGTCCCCGTGCTCGCCAACGCCGCCGACTGACCGGCGGGCCGGACCCGGAGCCTGTGTCTGTGGATCCGGCCGGCGGCGGCAATGAGAGGACCTGTTGCGGGCCGTAGCGAGCGGACGCCTGCAACACCAGATAGCCGAGAGTGAGGATGAAGAGCGTGACCATCGCTGAGGCCTATGGCAACGGGCTGCGCATCGAGCGGATCCACACCACCCCCGGCGTGCACCCGTACGACGAGGTCGAGTGGGCGAGCCGTGACGTCGTCATGACCAACTGGCGCGACGGCTCGGTCAACTTCGAGCAGCGTGGCGTCGAGTTCCCCGCCGAGTGGGCGGTGAACGCGGTCAACATCGTCACCAGCAAGTACTTCCGCGGTGCTGTCGGCACCCCGCAGCGCGAGGTGAGCCTCAAGCAGCTCATCGACCGCATCGTGAAGACGTACACGAAGGCCGGTGAGGACTACAAGTACTTCGCCTCCCCGGCCGACGCCGAGATCTTCGAGCACGAGCTGGCGTACGCCCTCCTGCACCAGATCTTCAGCTTCAACAGCCCCGTCTGGTTCAACGTCGGGACCCCGCAGCCCCAGCAGGTCTCGGCCTGCTTCATCCTGTCCGTCGACGACTCCATGGAGTCGATCCTCGACTGGTACAAGGAAGAGGGCATGATCTTCAAGGGCGGCTCGGGCGCCGGCCTGAACCTCTCCCGGATCCGCTCCTCCAAGGAGCTGCTCTCCTCCGGCGGCAACGCCTCGGGCCCGGTCTCCTTCATGCGCGGCGCGGACGCGTCGGCGGGAACGATCAAGTCGGGCGGCGCCACCCGCCGTGCGGCCAAGATGGTCATCCTCGACGTCGACCACCCCGACATCGAGGGCTTCATCGAGACCAAGGTGAAGGAAGAGGAGAAGATCCGCGCCCTGCGTGACGCGGGCTTCGACATGGACCTGGGCGGCGACGACATCACGTCCGTCCAGTACCAGAACGAGGTCATCACGGCCCCACGGCGCAGGGCAGCGATGGACATCTCCACCCTGCGCGTGGGGGCGTGATGACCTCATTCACGCGCCGTTGCCGGTCGGTGAGTCCCGAGCTGTCCGCTCGGATTCCTGGAGGTCGTCCAGGGAGAGACCGCTTGGGTCCCTCAGGATTCGTGGCTTCGTTCATCGCATGCACCGGCTCGGCTCTGGGAGCGGTCCTGGGCAGTGATGGTGGCACTGTCAGGGGTGGTGGTCACGTCGGCCCCTCTCGATGGTCTCCCGTGCAGTGCAACGGTAGTTGCTTACGGGAGGCTGCATCAAACAGACGTTCGAGTGGTTGATCGCGAATCGACTATCGCGATCAAGTGGCTGGGCGTACCGCTGACGTGGCGCTTGCTGGGCAGTCGGGTCCATTGCTGGACTCTCCGCCGCCTTGATGACGCGAGGCGTACGACTTGTCTTTGTGGCTCCCACACGGTATTTCCGCAGGCCCTGTGGCGGCGATCGGTGTGCGGAGACACGGGAATTCAGCCAGTGTGGCAGGTCGGCATACGTCAATACTTGTGCGACACGCGCTACGCGATGGATGCACAAGCCAATCCCCACATCTAGTGGTTGGATTGCTGCTGTAGCCCAGAAGTTGTGGTCCCCTGGGTCTTCGGGTCCTCGGCGGGATCGTATGCTGGGGGCTGCTTCCTTCCGGAGAGTCCCACCGAGTTGTTCGCCTTATGTCGAGGCGAAGTCCTGAGCGGTACTCAGGACCCCTACTGGGGCTGAAAGGAGGAGGCACATGGCCAGGGAGGAATCTCCTGATGGTCACTGCGTACGGTGCAGCCGGCCGTCGAAACGACAGACGCTGCTCGACTGGGCGCCGGTGACTGTCAAGGTCATATGGGTACTGCTGCAGTCCTTCTGGTCTTGACCAGAAGCAGAGTACGGCCGACTGGTAGGCGCTCACGCAGTGAGCCCGACCGCCTGATTCTCGGCCGGGCTCGTGACTGCGGCACCTCTGAGGGGCCTGATTGCTGGTTGCACCCAGCATCAGGCCCTTCGGGGGCTTCCAGCGTGGCCAGTTCTCGGAGAGTCCCGTCCACTCCCGGTGAGTCCCCGGGTGCCCTTGCATCGTATGACATCAGCATGGCAATGCAATGCCCCCGTGAGCGTCGCCCCTCTTGATCCCCGCACCGTACCCGCCCTCACCGCGCAAGCCAGCAAAGAGGCGCCGCGGATGGCCGTGCTTCCATCGAACACGCCATCACCACAGCCGTCGCCTACGAGCACTTGTTCTGAGACGCCATCCGCTTATCGATCACGGGGCTGGTCTGGTCGAACAGGATTCCTGATCGGGTGGTCGCGCGGGGGCACGCGCATAAGAGCAGGGCCTCTTGGTAGTTCGGGGGTGCGAACCAAACCGAGTACCAGGAGGCCCTGTTGCCGCAGTCTTTCGCGCTCGCGTGCGTGGAGTCCAACTCGCTGCCACCGTCGTGTGACTGCCTCGCGCACAGGTTCGGCAACGCGGCGGACGGGCCGGAGCGCACTCCGAGTTATGGCTCCGACATGACGGAGGCGGAGTGGAGGGTCGTCCGGCCGTTGCTTCCGGTTCCGGCCTGGCTGGAGGGGCGGGGCGGGGCGGGCGGCCGGAGGGCTATTGCCACCGCGTGATGCTCGACGCGGTCCGCTATGTCGTGGACAACGGCGTGAAGTGGGTCAATCTGCCCGCAGACTTCCCTCCGTATCGGCGCGTGCATGCCTTCGCCCGCCGCTGGCAGGTCACGGGTCTGCTCGCCGAACTCCACGATCGGCTGCGCGACCGCGTCCGGGAGAAGGATGGCCGCTTGCCGGACCCGACGGCCGCGATCGTGGACTCGCAGTCGGTGCGGGCGGCGGCGAACATCCCGCGATCGACGTCCGGGTGGGACGGCGGGAAGAAGGTGGGCGGCCGAAAGCGGCATCTGGTGGTGGACTGCCTCGGCCTGGTCCTGGCCGTCGCGGTGACCGCGGCAAGCATCCAGGACCGCGACGCCGCCGTCCCTCTGCTCGAGCGGCTGCGACGGCAGTACTTCTCCATCCGACTGGTGTGGGCGGACGGCGGCTATGCAGGCCGGCTCGTCGACTGGGCGGCCGAGGAGCTCCGGCTCACCCTTCAGATCGTCAAACGCACTGACGACACCACGGGGTTCGTGGTGCTGCCACGCAGGTGGGTGGTGGAAAGAACCCTCAGCTGGCTGATGCGCTCGCGCCGCCTGGCGCGCGACTACGAGACACTGCCCGCCATGCACGAAGCCATGGTGCTGTGGTCGATGGCCATGCTCATGAGCAGCCGCCTGGCCGGACACCGTCCAGCCGGCTTCAGCCGGCCGGCACCGCGAGCGTGGTGAACACCCCCGGTCGCACCTGCAGGGCCCACCCCCGCTCCACCAGGCGTTTCGCCTTCGACCTCAGCCCCTCCACCTTCGCCGGGACCGCCTCCAACCCCAACGCGACGGCCAATTGCTGGCAGCGCATGCCCTCCCGGCCCGCTTCCGACCCCAGCACCGACACAATCCGCTGGTAGTCCGGCGCGAGGACCGACGCCGCCATGCCGTCGGTCCGGTGCGGCACCGGCGATCCCGCCACCGAACCCCGCTGCGGCTCGGCGACCGCGGAAGGCGGCTGGGCCAGCACCTCGGCCACCGTCCCCCGGGCATCCACCAGCCGCTCAAGCGCGCGTTCCGCCGCCCCGAGCGCAGCCTGCACCCGCTCGGCCTCCTCCCGCAACCGCGCAATCTCCTCCCGGACCTTCTTCTCCCGGGCCTCCAGCAGACCAAGCACCGACGCCACCAGCCACCTCCACGAGCCAGACGAGCGGACGAACCACGCCCATCTCTCCCGCCTCCGGCCGGAGATCATGCCCACCCACCCCGAGCCAACCGATCACGTTCGGAAAGCGGATGGCTTCTGAGCCACGGACGCCCAAACAGTCGCCCATTCACGCTTCATTTGCGGAGTCGTTTTGCTCCGGTGGTGGCGTTGGTGACTGCCGTGATCAGTTGATCGACTGTCTGGATCTGGAGGCCGATGCGCTCGGCGAGATGGGCGAGGCGCATCGGTTCGGGGACGTCGGCGAGGGCGGCTGAAGCGATGAGCACGCTCTCGACAGTGTCGAGTTCCACGGGGTTGCTCACCAGAGCCGTCATCAAGTTGTTCACGTGGGTGAGGTGTTCGTGCAGGGTGTCCTGGTGCTGTGTGGTGGAGTGCTCGATGCCGGGGATCAGGTCCGCCAATTTGCCGAGATCATCATCTTTTGCCCTGCCGTTGAGGCGCTTGATACGCCACGCTTCGACGGAGACTTCGTCCAGGACCGCGATGGTCTTGTCGACGTCCTTGTTGGCCTGGTCATTCCTGCGCCACCGGCGGTGGAACCAGAAGACGCCCCACGTCCCCGCGGCGCCGACGAGTACAGCGGCGCCCGCGACCTTGGCAGCGGGGGTCCAATCGGACGACTGGGACTGCACGGTAGGCGGAACCTCCTGAGGCGTCGCCCACGGTGCAGGGGAGGTGACGCCGACCCACGTGACCTGATCGGCTGGCAGTGCCTGTGCAGGATGGTGCGGCAGCATGAGTGCTGTACTTAGCGTCGCGGTCGCGATCAGGCGCCTGCCCCACAGGGACAGTGCGGGCCAGCCCTCGTGCGCCTTGCGGGTAGAAGGACCAGCGTCCGCGGGAGCTGAGCGAGGTCGGCGCCCATCAAGGCCTGAGGTACTGACGTCCTTGGTTGAAATGGCATGCTGGCCTGACACGGCCTGCCTCCCTGCAGGGGGTTGGGTCTGGTGTGGGCCCCGCCGCTCCTTGGTGGCCTGAGAATCCTGGGGAGCGGCGGGTGTCCTTGCGTAGTTCGGGCTGAGGCGATGAGGCGGTGTACCGGGCGGGAAGCGGCTCGGTCGGCGACGGCTTCCCATTACCGGTGACGGCCCGGGGCCCCATTCGACTCGAAGCGAACGGGACGCTTCCCGAGACGTGGGCTGCCACGTCGGCGGTTCGAATCACCGACATGGCGCAGGACCTTCACAGCGTTGGGCCTCTTCCCTAACCTGGAGAACAAGGTCTGATGACGGCGCATCGTAGGACCTGGGGAGCTACGCGTTCACCTCGCTTCGTGTCAACGACGATCTATCGGGGGTTCACGCCGACGCCCCAAAACTTGGCCCCATGCGGAGAATTGGCAGGCTCGGGGGACCACAGCCTGCTCGCTGACGCGCCGTTGCCCTCCTCGCGCTCCCAATGATGACTGTGGACGTACTCCTGCGCGATCTGTGTCTTGCCGACGCCACCGAAGCCGTCGACAGGTTCCGGCGAAACGGTGGTCGACAGCGGGACAAGACCCAGAACACGGCGCAGCAGACGGTGGGTTCGCGAAGCCGGTGCGGGGGTTGCCGAGGTGCAGTCCGTCGCGCTGAAAGCGTCCGACCGGGCGCGCAGGGGCAGTTGCGGGGCGACGGCGTCCAGCGGGTGGGCGGGGTCGGGTTCCCACATGACGGGGATGACCGCGTCGGCACTGCGGCCGGTCCTGGACCGCTGCATGCTGAGCCGGCGCTGGAAGTAGGACAGCTCGGCCCGGCAGTAGGACTGGCTGAAGTAGCGCGGTGAGTGGAGCACGACCAGGACGGTGGACCGGGCCAGCAGATCCGCCGACACGTCCGGCGAGTGAGGTTTCCCGTGGACGCCCACGACCTCCGGGGAGCGCCCGGTGCGCTCAGCGACGACCCGGCAGAGGTCGTGAAAGAACGACGCGACCCACTCCTCGTCGACGGTGCGAACGTGACTCAGATAGAAGTGGCTCACGGTGACTCCAATTGCCTGGCACGGCCCCATGGCGCGGGCAGCCTCGGGCTGCGCCGGACAGAGGCCGGGAGCGTGCCGCCTGCCGCCGCCTCCCGCGCGCCCGCGACCACCCGCCGCGCCGTCGCGTCTCCGTCGTGCCACCGCATCCTCATAGTGGATCCGCCCCCGGTGTCGTCTCGTCGGCCGTCTTCCCGCCACACCCGGCAGTTCCACGGCTCGTTGCAGGCGCACCGCCGCGCGACCTTTTCCGCCCACGCCCTCTCCTCCTCCTGATCGACCGCACCGCCCGCGCTCTGCACGACGGCGGAACCGCTGCTTACCGCACTGTTGGTCGACCCGAGAGGGGGTGCGTCCCATGACGCCCGATCTCACGGATGGGTGGATCACGCGAGGTCCGCGCACAGGGAAGCCGTGCAACTCCGCCTCGTCGGTCATGCATTCGAGGAAGTAGGTTCTCCGGGACGTCAGAGCGGCCTCGTTGCGCCACAGGCCCCGCAGAGCCGCGGCCACCTGCCGTCCGTACTGGTGCAGCCGTGCCTCGGCCGCGCGGGCCGGTGCGCCGTCGAGCGTGTGGTAGACGCGCGACCAGAACTCCAGCACGCCGATGTGGGCGTGTGTCCCGGTGAACACGGCGCCCAACGGCCGGGGATCGGGGCGCCAGCCCACCCGGTGCCGGGTCCGGTCCTGCGGGTCGGTCAGGTCGACCAGGTCGGTCAGCGCCGCCAGGGCTACGTGGTTCGTTTCGTGGAGCAGGGTCTCGGTCAGCAGCACCGGATCCCGCTCGGGAAGTCCTCGGCCGTCATGCGTAACGCCATGGGTTCGGTCACGAGGCCCTCCCGAACAGCTCCCTGACGTCGGCCACCACACGGTCCCGGATGTGCGTGGTGAGCCGGCCGAGATCGGCACAGAAGACGCTCGGATTGTCGAATCCGTTGCGCGGGCGGTAGCGGTGGGTCCGCAGTCCTCCGCCGCACAGCCGGACGACGGGACAGTCGAGGCAGTCGGCGGCGAGCGGGACCGGTTGCGCTCCTCGGGCCGTCACCACACCCGGATGACGCGCCACCGTGTCGAAGTCGTGGTCGAGCAGGTTCAGTTCGGTCGCCGCGGCGCCGTCGTAGGCGGCTTTGAGGTTGTCGGGGAGTTCCACCGACAGGTCGCTCTCCACCACGATGAAGTCGGAGACCACGGGCGCCGACGGGAGCCGGCCGCTGAGCGACAGTTCCATGATGTGCTCGAAGCGACGGATCCCCGTCTCCCTGACCGGCGCGGTGTACCAGCGCTCGAAGACGGCCAGGAGCCAGTCGGCGTAGGGCGTCGCCGCGGTGTCGTGGCCTGGCGGCGGGTGCTCCCATGTGCTGTGGGGGAGGAGGAAGTCGATCATCGGGGGCTCGTGCGAGAGCAGCTCCTCGTACACCGCCACCGGATCGTTGGCTATGTCCACCGTGCAGAGCAGACCGCTGTACAGCGCTCTGTTCTCCGGTCGCCTCAACAGTTCCAGCCCTTTCAGAACTGCGGTGTAGCTACTCCGGCCGTTCCTGGAACGCCGATGGCGGTCGTTCGCCGTGCGGTCGCCGTCGAGGCTGACCCCCACCGACACCCCGTACCGGCGGAACAGATCCAACCACTCAGGATCGAGGAGTGTCCCGTTGCGCTGTAGTGAGGTATCACAGCGCGACACTGCCTGCAGCGTGGCCCTCAGGGCTGAGACGATGTGTTCGATTCGCTGTCTCCCGGCGAGCAGCGGCTCCCCGCGGTGCAGCACGACGCGGACCTCGGGCAGAGCGTGGGCCCGGGCGTGCTCGGCAATCCGCTCGGCGAGCCGGACGGCCGACTCCTCCGTGATCACACCGGGTTTGTGCCGCCAGCTGGTGTCCTGCAGCTCGTAGACGTAGCAGTGGTCGCAGGCCAGGTTGCACTGCTGAGCGACCTTGACCACCCATTCACGAAAAGGCCGTACCGTTTGGGCGCGGACCGGCGTCTGCACACGGCAGAAGGATCGGGAACTGGTCGGGCTGCGGGGAGGATCTTGAGGGCCTTCCCGTGCGTTTCGCCGTCCAGGCTGGTCAGCAGCCGTAGGACGATGAGCCAACCTGTTCGGCCGGGGTGTTGCATCGCGCCGTCGTTACAGACGCTGCACGACCTCCTACCGCAGCGTGGCGCTCTTTCGTTGCTCCGAGTTGACCTTTGGCGGGCGGTGGCGGTGCCCCGGCAGATCCCGCTCTTTTACAGATGTCCGGGGTACGCGCCGCCAGGCACGGGTAGTGTCTGTGTCAGCCGAGTCAGGGTCATCGTTCGTAGCGAGGACACCAACTGGCATCCCAACTTGCCTCTTTCACCGTCCGGGGACGCGGCCGCACCGTGTTCACCAGCGGGTTCCTGTCTGTGCGCGTGCGCCGCCCGTCCGGTGCGCCCCGCGTTCTTCCCCTTTTGGAGTCCCGCGATGACGTCATCGCTGTCCGTGGCCCGGGCCATCGACTTCCTGTGCGAACACACCTCCAGCAAGAGTCGGGTGCTGGCCCTGCTGGTGCACGACTACGGGCCCAGTTCCCTGACCGCCGTTTTGACCTGCAAAAACCCCGAGCACGCCTTCGAGGCGACAGGCATTCTGCGCCGGGTCCTGGCGCTGCGTGACGCCGCAGCCGTCGACGACGAACTGACCGCTCTCACGGCTCAGATGCCGGATGCACCGGCCGGCTCCCTGCGCGAGGCCGTCACGCGAGCCGCGAGCGGGACCTGGCCCGCGGAACCCGGAACCCTGCTCACGGCGACGGACCCGGACCCGGAGCCGTTCGACGACGAACCGGATTCCTCGGCAGCGCCCGCAGCGGCGGGCCACTCCCGGCTTAAGGACCTGCCGGGGAAGGTCGTGCGGATCACCCACCTGCGCGAGTTCCACATCACCGACGAAGACGCGCTCCTTCACGCCGCTGCCCGCCGCGGCTGGGAGCCGCTGCCGGCGTCCGAACTCGGCGACGACGACCCACGCGACCTGGCCGGCGCCGTGATCACCCTCACCGAGGACAGCGACGTCACCGGCAGCCAGACGCTGGAAGACCAAAGCTCGGCAGAGGTGCTGAGCATCGAAGACGGCGACGAACTGGCCGACTGGAGCGCAGCGCCCGTCGTCACCCGGTTCGTCCACGGATGGCGCCTGCGCCAGCAGCGCAAAAGGCCCACAGCCGGTGAGCAGACGCCGAACTTCGCCGCCCTCTTCGCCGTCCGGGACTGCCCCTGCAAGGGCGAGGACCCCGACTGCGAGGAGTGCGGCTGGCAGCTCACCCCCCGCACCGCCGACCTGCTCCACACAGCCCTGGTTCTCCTCGCAGACCAGGCCTACGACGACGCACACCGCCTGGGGGACCAGTTCCTGCCGGACGCCAACGCCACCACCTGGGAAGTCTTCGACCGGCTGCCTACGCTCACCTGGACGGCCGACCACCGATGGCGGCGGCGCATGGCGCGCGCCTTCGACGACCTGGCCGCAGATCTCGCCCGGGGCAAGTGGCCCGAACCCACCTGCACCGCGGAGGAGATGGCCCTGCACCTGGCCATCGAGGACGCCCCCACCCACCTGGAAGACCGCCCTCCCACGGACCCCCACCACACGCTCCCCGAACACGGAGACGACTACAGCTGGGACGACTGTTCCGAACTGCTGTTCCAGGACCACGACGTCCTGATGCTCTTCGACCCGAAACTCGGCGGCATCGCAGACCCGGAGGACCCAGCGAACCAGTCCATGGGTGTGGGCGACCTCAGGACGGCCGCCTGGTTCGAGCCCTTCGGTAGCCACAGCGTCCGCGATCCCGGACGAGGCTTCCGCCGGTAGGACACAGCGCCTCCACGCCGGGCACCATGAGGCCCCGCCGAGCCCGGAGTTGCCCTCCGCCTTCCCGCGCCCGGTGCACGGACGCCCCGCGCCGAAGCCGGGTCAGGGTCCCGACCAGTGGACGGTCATGGTGAACGAGACCCGCGGCGACCGCTGAGAGCACTGCCCGATGACCTGCACCGCGCCAACGGCCTCGTAGCTTCCGAGCCGGAGAGGACGGCTGCAGCCTCAGCCGGTTGTCTGCGGGGCGCCGGCAGTGCTGTGCTGCTCGTCCCACTCCTGGATGGCCGTGCGCAACATTGCGGCGATCTCGGGGTCGGTGCTCTTGCGGGCGGCCACGCTGCGCAGGTACGCCTCAGCTCCCTGGAGCAGGCCGGAGCGGGGGTAGAGCGTCACCAGGGCGCGGTGGGTGCCGCGCTCCAGCTGGTGGCTGATGGAGTCGACGTCGTCTTCATCCTCGGGCGCGGCGATGTGTCCGTCGACGAAGGCGCCTCTGGTCGTCGTGCAGCAGTTCCAGCCGTAGTCGATGGCGCAGCGTTCGCAGGCGAGGGTGCCGTGCATGGCTGCGTATCGGCGCTGCCACTCGCCATCGAGGGCGATGACGTCCCCGGCGAGCGGGATGTTCTTGCGGCACAGGCAGCACCTGATGCGGAACGTGACGGACACGGCGGATCTCCCAATCACCTGCGGGCCGGACGCGCTCAGCCTGGCAGTCGGCCCCGGCGCTGCACCGTCGCCATGCCGCAGCGCGGTGCCCGACGCCGCTGTGCAACACCCCCTTGTTGCAGCCCTGATCTGGGAGGAAGCCGTTGCACGTCTTTCGCAACCCCGTGTTACATCTGACGAGATGTGCGATTGGATGAGCGATCCAATGCGCGAATAAGGGAGCGATTGAGGTATGATGTTCATTGGAGGTGACCTCTGTGTCCACTGAGAACGAGCTGTTCAGTGCTGTCGATGCGCTGCTGGAGCAAGTCGCGCAGGATGATCTACCGGTCCCCGCAGAGCGCAAGCGTCTGCGTGAGGCGGCGGGCCTGAGCCAGGCGCAGATCGCCACGGCGCTGGACGCGCGCCGGGAGGCGGTGGGGAACTGGGAGACCGGGCGGACCGAGCCGCGGCCGCCGAAGCGCGCCGCCTACGCCCGGCTGCTCGAAGGCCTCGCCGCGCGCTTCCCCGCTCCCGAGATCGAGGCGGCTGACGAGCCAGCCGTGCCGGAAGCGTTCACCGCCGCGCCCGCCCCGGAGGCGGCTCCTGCTCCGTCGGCGCCGGCCGCCGCGAAGGCACCCGCCCGACCGGCGGCGAGCACGACCAGGTCGTCGTCGACGTCACGGCGCCCGGGCGCGAAGAAGGCCGCGAAGGCCACCACTTCAACGGCGGCCGTGGCCGACGCGCGTTTCGAGAACGGGCCGCTGGCGGTCGTCGACTGCGAGGACGGGCAGGTGTCGGCGTACTGTGTCGGCGGCCTGGTCCTGGACGTGCCCGCCAAGTCGATCCCGGCGCTGGTCGACTGGACGCTGACCGAAGCCCGGCTCGGGCAGGCCCGGCTGCACCGCAACGGCCGTGACGCCGACCCGGTCCTGGTCCTCACCCCGGCCGCGCTGGAGCGCTACGGCCTGCCCGCCGCCCTGTCGGATGAGGAGCGGCGCGCGGGCCGGCTCCCGGACAGCCACAAGGTGGTCAAGCAGATCAAGAAGGCCGAACTCCAGCTCACCCAGCTTGGGTTCGGGCCGTGGGCGCGGATCTACCGGGACCCGGAGGGCTCCTGGCGCCGCTGCGTGCAGGTGTGCATCCCCTCGTGGAACGCGCTGGACGCCAGGGAGTGGGATAACAAGGACGACCCGCAGATCCCGTTCATGCACCCCGCCGACCTCGCCCGGTATCTCGGCACGTACGCGCAGCTGGTGATCACGCCGCGCGGCACCGCGTCGACGACCGGCCTGGAGCTGATGACCGCGCTGCGCCCGCCGACCCGCGCGGAGAAGGACGAGTCGACCGGGAACTTCGAGCGGGCGTTCAACGCGGACGCGCTCACGGCGGTGTACGACGTCGTGGAGTGCGAAGTCCCGGACGAGCACCCGGTCCTCAAGGGGAAGTTCGAGCGCCACCACCTGCGGACCCCGGCAGAGATGCTGATGGAGGAGCCGTACGACTGGTGCCGGCCGCTGACCGATGACGAGTGCCGGAATCCGTACCTGATCGCCATCGACATCAACATGTCGTTCGCCGCAGCCGCGAACGGCCTCACGGTCGGGCTGAACGGGCCGACCCACCTGAAGAACAACCCGACGTTCGACGCCTCGCTGCCCGGCTCCTGGCTGGTCGACCTGAGTCACGTCGACCTCGCCCGCGTGTTCGGTCGCGCTGTCGACCACGGCCGGCTCCCGAGCCCGTTCACTCCGAAGGGCGACCACCCGACCGGACCGGCCTGGTACGCCACACCCACCGTCGCGTACGCGGTGGAGCTCGGCTTCGACGTCGCACCGATCGAGGCACACGTGCGAACCCAGACCGGCCGCTACCTGGACCCCTGGTACAAGCGGCTGCGCGAGGCGTACGTGACGACAATGGCCGACCTCGGTGTCACCACCGCGATGAACGGCCAGGAGTTCCTGGACGCGATGGCCCGATCGAGGAACACCGACCCGACGATGGCGCTGCTCGCAAAGGCGATCAAGGCAACCGCGAAGGGCGGCATCGGCAAACTGCGCCAGCGCAACCGGGGCCAGGTCGCGTACTACGAGCCGTGGCCGGCACTCAAGCGGGAGACGTGGCGCCCGGACATCCGGGCCGCCGTGCTCGCGAGCCAGCGGGTCGGCATCCACCGCAAGCTGATGAAGACCGCCGCCGCGGCCGATCTGTACCCGGTCGCGATCGGCACCGACGCCATCGTCTACCCCTCCCCGGGCCCGTCCCCGCTGGACGTCCTGCCCTACACGGACGAGGGCAAGCTGGCGGCGGGCACGTTCCGGCTCGGGGTCTCGCCGGGCATGGTCAAGCACCAGGGCACCCAGACCGTGCTGTGGGCAGAGCAGCAGTTCGAGGAAGCCGGCGCGGTGTTCAACATCGCCAACCTCATCAAGAACGACCCGACCGCCGGAGAAGGGGAATAGCCGACCATGACCGACTCGCTCGGGGACAGCCTGGACCAGGCGCTGGAAGGGGCGTTCGCCTGCCGCATCCCGCAAAGCGCCCAGGCGCAGGTGAAGTACCTGGTCAAGCAGCTCAAGGGCACCAAGGCCGCCGCGCAGGCGCTCGGGATCTCCCAGCGCACCGTGGAGCGGTACGTCGCGGGCAAGTTCAAGCGGCCCCGCCGCGACCTGCGCGAGCGCATCGAGCGGGAGGTCAGGAAGCGGTGGCAGCCGCAGATCCGGGCGAAAGCCAAGAAGAAGGCCTCAAGCACGGGCGGTCTGGTCGTCTCCACCCGGGCGAGGTTCGGATTCACCGCCGCGCCGGGCACGACCGACGACGCCCGGATCCGCGACATCACCCAGGCCCTGCCGCCCCGCTGGGCGGACCGCCTCTTCGAGGCCCGCGACAGCGGCGCCAACGAGCAGCAGCTCCAGCGCATCGCAGCCAAAGGACTTGCGGAGATGTACTTCCGGAACAACAACACCCGGGCGGCCGGCCTGGGCGTGGAGTTCACCGACGTGGAGCACATCCAGATCGAGCTGTAGTGACCAAGCCCCGAGAGTCCCGCTAACTGTGACTGAGCGCTTCAGTTGGCGAGTGAGAGGTCGAGTCGGCGAGTTGAGCCCCAGATCGATAGGTCGGAAGTGGCGAACCGCGTCAGTCCAGGCGTCTGACCGGATCGGATCGCAACGGTCGGGTATTGCCGGGGTGCCTGCTGCCAGGGTGGGAGTCGAAAGGGAGGCTTCCTAATGATCTCGGCACTCAACCAACTTGTCGATCTTGTCGAGGAGCACCTCGTCGAGGAGCTCGACGTCGACAAGTTGGCCAGGGCGCTCGGCACTACCGAGTACCACCTGCGTCGGATGTTCTCGTCGTTGGCCGGTATGCCGCTGTTGGAGTACGTGCGGCGGCGCCGGATGACAGTTGCCGCCGCCGACGTCGTGCGGGGCAAGGAGGATCTGCTGGGTATCGCCGTCCGGCACGGATACGGCTCGAGCGAGGCGTTCGGACGCGCGTTCCGGGCGGTCCACGGTGTCGGCCCCGGTGACGTTCGCCGTAATGGAGGCCCCTTGCGCACACAACCGCAGCTCAGGTTCCGCCTGACTGTTGAAGGGAGTATCCCCATGGACACCCGCCTCGTCGACCGCCCTGCATTCCGGCTGGCTGGACACGCAACCCGGGTTCCGCTTATTCACCAGGGCGTCAACCCGCACATCCAGGAGCACATCGCCGCGCTGCCGCCGGAGGAGCATCTGCGGCTCAAGGCCCTCAGCGACACCGAACCGAAGGGCCTGCTGCAGGTCACCGACGACCTCGATCCCGACAGCCGTGAGGGCAGTGAACTGACCTACCTGCACGGAGTCGCCCTCAGCCGGGACACACCGGTCCCGGACGGGCTCGACACCATCGAGGTACCACCTGGCATGTGGGCAGTCTTCCGTACCAGCGGACCGCATCCACAGGCCCTTCAGACGACCTGGGCGGCAACCGCGACCGAGTGGTTCCCCTCCAACCCGTGGCGGCTGCGCCCGGGCCCCTCGGTCGTCTCCGTCCTCGAGCGCGCGGACGATTTCAGCACCGCGACGTGCGAGCTATGGCTCCCCGTCGAACCAGCGTGACCCACCATCGACCATCGAACGCGGTTGAGCGCTTCAGTTGGCCAGTGAGCGTGCGGGTTGGCCGGTTGAGTATTCCGTGTCGATGTTGTGGCAGAGCTGCTCGGCTTGGGCATCGAGGAGGAGCTTCATCTGCTGGAAGAGAGGCACTTTGTTCTGCCTGAGCCACTGACGGAAACCTCACAGGCCGGTACCCCTCTGAAAACCCAGGCCCCTACCGCCGTCCCGGCGGGGGACCACCCGGCCTGCGCGGGACCTTACTCCCCGCGCTCGCCGTCTAGATCTTCGTTCGTCGGACTGGTCGGCGCGCTCGTACGACCTGCGGTACAACGGTTGCTCACGCAACTGGTGCCTGCTGGGGGGAAGAGCATGGGACACACGACAGCCACCGTCGTCCGCTATCGAGCAGGCCGGGCCAACAGAGTTCTACGTATGGCCTTGTGGGAAGCGTGGGATTCGAAGTGCTACTGGTGTACCAAGCCCGTGGAGTTCAGCTTCTCCGAGATCGACCACATCATCCCCAAGGACGTCACCGAAGCGGACCTGGCAGAGCTCAAGACGGCCTACGGTCTACGGGCCGATTTCGACCTCCATGACCCGCAGAACCTCGCCCCGATCTGCCGCCCGTGCAACGGAGTGGAGGGCAAGAGCAACTCCATACGCCAAGCGGGCGTCACGATGAACTATCTGGCCAGCGCGGAGAAGCGCCGTCCTGCCGTGCTCAAACGAGTTCAGAACTTCGGCAGGTCGGGCAAGGTGGCCGCCCACGTGCTTGAGGCCGCCACCGCCGATCTCAGCCAACCCGACATCCGGCGTGAGTTCCTGGACACCGCCCCCGCGGTCGTCCGGGTCCTGGCGATGACAGACCAAGGCATCGGCGACTACCGGTCGTTCCGGGAGGCAGAGGTATGCATCGACGACGAGGATGGGCTGTGGCAGCGCATCGACGTGGCACTGGACGACCGAGGACGGCTCACGATCGCACTCCTGGAGAACCTGTGCGCCGCCGAACTGGAGGACGTCCTCCAAGATCCGGTAGTGCAGCTCATCCAGGAGATCCGCAGCCGCGTCACAGCCGGGTTCGAGTCCATGGATACGAGTGACCCGATCACCGCCGGGCCGCCCACCAGCGACTTCATCAACCTCAACATCGACTCTCTCGACTTCCTACGCTACGCCGGGCAAGTCGAGTTCACCTTCCAGGGCGCCTTCGAAGCAGGCTTCGCAGCGTCCGTGGTCCGCAGCAGCTCAGACGGGGGCGGGACGGACGACCTGCAAGGCGACGCTACGGTCAGCGGAACGTTCTCCTTTGTGGCCGACTGGGACCTCGCCGATGACCCAGCGCAGGTACACACAGGCGACTGCACCATCGAGGACTGGGATCAGGACCTCAACGTCGGGTAACGCGATGGCAGTCGGGTCGGCGGGCCGCGCACTGGACGGCACGCTCAACTGGCCAACTGAAGTACTCAGTCACACCGGCAACTCAGTTGCCGGGGACGAGGCGTTTACGCATTCCACGAGGGCAGATACACCGTCATGGCTGACAGGTTCGTTGTGCTTCCCGCTCCCTGCCGACCGGCACGGAGCGGGAAGCGTTCAGTCTCAGTTGCCACCACCACCGCGGCCGTTGAAGAAGGTGAAGATGATGGTGATCAGCTGTCCGGTGGTGCAGTACACCTCGACGAACTCGCTGAGAGACATGGAACCTCGCAAGGTCCGAACCCGGCCACGGCCAGGCGACAGGCAGACGCGGATCGGCCCACAACCAGCATCCCGCTGCCTCTGTATGCATTGTCGCAGCCGCCGACCGAATTTCCGGGCAGGACACACCCGTAGCCCGTGCCGTACACAGGTAGGCCCCGAACCGCGCTCCGGTTCGGGGCCCTTGTCACCGCCGCAAGGTCAGCCGGCGGCCTGCCGGTCTGCCAGCGTCTTCGTGGCCTGTTGCCAGTCCTCGTACGTCGCGGCCTGCAGCGTCTCCATCCGGGTCAGCGCCTTCGTGGTGTCGTCCTTCTTCATCGCACTGCCGGTGAGCTCCAGCAGTAGCTCCACCATCGCGTGGCTCTTCCAGTGGCGAAGTTCCGCCTCGTTCAGCAGCTCCGGGCCGCCGGTCATCATCAGGTCCACCAGGCGTTCCCGGGCCCGCCACTCCCGGCGTCGGCGCCACCAGCCCGCGTCCGGCCGGTTCAGGTCCCGCACCTTGCGGATCTGCTCCACCATGGCCCAGATCTGCGTCTCCTGCTCGGGCGTCCACTTCTGCCCGGCGCCCTCATGGGGCGCCTGTACGACCTCCTGGACGGCCTCGCCGCCCTTGCGCGTCCCATCGCCGCTCAGCTGCTCCACGGCCTTCCTGAGCGACGCTTCCGTCGCATGTGCGTCGTCGTGTTCGGACACGTTCACCCCTTCATCTCCAGAACGCGCAGCATGCCCGCCGCCCGGCGCGGCGGGCAATCGGACCGACCGGGCCTACTGCGGGTCCGCTTCACCCGGAGGGGATGCCGTACGCCGGGAGCGCCGGGGGATGACGTCGGGCAGCTGGCGGGAGGCGGCGGCCGGGATGAAGAACAGCCCGGTCATGCCGAGCCCGGTCACGGCGGCGCTCAGCAGGCTCACCGAAACCGACGGGTCGTCGACCGAGGCCACCCCGCAGAACACCGAGAAGCCAGCGACGAACACCAGCGAGGCGACGATCCACCGCTCCCGCAGCGGGGAACGGGTGCCGGCCATCACGCTCATCCACCAGGTCCATCCCGCCATCACGCAGAACAGCACGGCAGCCGGAGGCAGCAGCACGGGCGGCGCCCACCGCGCGACGTCGCCGCGGGGCAGCTGCTGCCCGGCCAGGTAGCCGACCTGGGCCAGCCACACCAGGTACACCGGCACCTCGATGGCGATCACCACCTACATCAAGGCCCGCAGTCCCAGTAACGCGCCGCGCTCGCTCATCCCTTGGCCCTCCCCCTCGGTCGTCTGGCCACCGGGAACGTACTGGCCACGGCCCCGCACCCGCCAGAGCGCGTTCACCGCCACGGGTGGCCAGTTCCCCCTCCGGCGGCCGGCCGCTGTCGGGGCTCCCGGTCAGGACTCTGCTGAAGCCCCGCTGCCTGGGGGCGTGGCGGGTTCCGCGCCCCAGGGGTAGAGCGCCCACGCCTCGTCCAGGATCGGATTGATGACGGGCCGTCCGTCGGCGAGGGCCCGCAGGGACCATCCGGCGGGAGGTGGCTGCTCGATCCGGGCCAGGACTGCCTCCTCCAGCGTGGGGTCCGTCGCGACGACCGCGTCCTCCAGTTCGCTTGCCGAGGCCACCACCGTCGGCACGTCCGAGGTCGGCAGGACGTGCCGGAACTCGGGGGTGTTGACCAGGTGGTACGGCTCCATCGTCATCACGATGCCGAACATCGGCCGGTCGTGGGGGATGTGGGCGAACTTCGGGTGCCGCTCCCGGATGAGCTTCGCGGTGTTCGGGATCTGCTTCCCGATGGCCTTGCCCAGCTTCTGATTCAGCTCTTCGCCGAACGTCTCCTGCGGCCCGAGCCGCAGGCCTGCGGTGGGCCGGGCCGCCTTGGCGTCCAGCAGCAGCACGAGGCCGGGCAGGACCACGATCCAGTCGACGCTGTTCTGGCCGCCGCCCTTGCCGTAGGCGATCTCGTGATGGACCTCGGCATCCGGGAGCAGCCGCAGATGCCGGCCCACGTACTGTTCGAACAGCTCGCCCAGGTCTCCCGCGAACAGCTCGAAGGCCTTGCTGCCGGGGCCGAAGTGCTCCATCCCTGTGTAGTAGAGGCCCATCGGGCTGACCTTGCCCAGCGCCGCGGGCGTCACCGGGATCAGGTAGTCGCACCCGAAACCCCTCACCAGGGGCCTGGAGCGCAGCGGGTTGGGCGTGTACCTCCGCATCAGCGGGTCGGACGAGATCAGTCCTGCGGCAGCACGGGCGCGTTCCTCCTCTGCCCCCGTGGCGAAGTGCCGTTCGAGGACGGCCTCCACGGCGGCGCGGCTCGTAAGCTCCGTGAACACGGCGAGCTCGTTCTCGGGCACCCAGTCCAGGTCGACCCGGCCCTGCCGGTAGGTCGCCGCGGTGAACAGCAGCTGCCCCAGCCACACGTAGTCCGAGACGGGGCAGCCCAGCACCTCCTGCTCCCAGCCGTCGACGAGGGCCTTCAGCGGTTTCGTCGGCTCCGTCTGGACCAACATGGCCACACTGCGGGCAAGCTCGGAGAAGTCGTCCTCCTGCCAGGTGAACTGCTGCCCGGCCACCCGCAACAGAAGTCCCGACATCCGATCACCGACCGGCAAGTGCCGGTAGAGGTCGTCCAGCGCCACGTACTGGGCATGGATCTCCTCTAGGTCGTCCATGGCCGCAAGCCGCTGCCGATGCTCGTTCCCACGGGTCAGTGACACCCATGCGGCGTCGGCGAACGCCCACGGCCGGTACAGCCCCTTGATGCTCCGGTGCCGGTTCAGCCTCACCCAGTCCTGCTGCCAGTCGACCTTCGTCGGCAGCAGCGAGCTCACCTGTGCGATCAGGGGCAGCAGGGAGCTGGGCGGGTGACGGCGGACCCGCTGGACGTACTCGTGGTCGGAGATGGGGAATCTGGACGAACGGACCATACACACGATTCTCCTCGCGTCGGCCCGCCGAACCGGACGCATTTTCCTGAGGAGGGCCGGGTCAGCGGGCGAGGGTGACCTCGATCGGGCTGTTCGGACAGCTGGAGAGGATGTCGGTGAGCGTCTTCTGTTCGGCGGGGTCGATCGTCAAGCTCCAGCGGGTTTTGACGGTGATCCAGTCGGCGGCGTAGGTGCAGCGGTAGCCGACCGCTGGGGGCTGCCAGGTGGCGGGGTCCTGGTCGGACTTGGACCGGTTGCTGGTGGCGGAGACCGCGATCAGGGCGCGCTCGTCCCCGAGGTCGTTTGCGTAGGCCTGGCGTTCGGCCGCTGTCCACGTGGAGGCGCCGGAGTCCCAGGATTCGGCGAGGGGAACCAGGTGGTCGATGTCGAGGGCGCGGGCCTGCGTGAAGTAGGTGTCGTCGTAGGGGGAATTACCAGGACCCGCCGCTCAGCACGCAGTTGGCGTCCTGGGCGGGGGCGGTGACGGCCTCCTCCAGAAGGACCTCCTGCCTCGTGTTGCAGGTGTCGCGGTCGGCGTCGACCGTGCGGGATGGCGGGGCAGCGGACGGGAGCGGGGAGGGTGGGGTCGGTGATGCATGTGCGGTGTCCGGTGGGGCTGCCGGAGGAGGGGTATCACCGGGTGCTGGAGGTGCTGGACGGGTTCTCGCCGGTGGTGCAGGTGATCCCGCCGGGCGCGGCACTGGTCGAACTCCGTGGCGCCGTCGGGTACCTCGGTATGGACGAGTGCGGGATCGCCGGTGTCGTACGGCTGAGGTCGGTCGCCCTTCTCGGGGTGGATCTCCGGATCGGGATCGGGACTTCCTGGACGGTCGCGGCGACTGCCTCCGGTCGGGTGACCGGGCCCGGCGGTGTCCTGGCGGTCAGCCCGGAGAGCACCGAGGAGTGGCTCGCCACGCTGCCGGTGGAGGCTTTGCACGGTATCGGCCCTCAGCACGCGGCGACGCTGCGCCGCTACGGCATCGACACCGTGGCCCTGCTCGCCGCGCTACCGGCGGGGACCGTGCAGCGGGTGCCCGGGCCGGGCGGACCGCCTCCGAGCGGGCGCGCGGCCGGGACCTCCGACCCGTCACCCCCAGAGCCCTCCCAATATCCGTGAGTGTCGGGCATCGCTTCGGGCGGGACCGCCTCGATGGGGCAGAGGTACGGGCCCGGCTGCTGGAACTGGTCGTACGGCTCGGCATCACGCTGCGCCGCCGCGGCCAGGCGGCGCGCGGGGTGACGCTCCGGCTGGTCTTCGCCGGTGACGCGCGGTGGGAGAAGAGCCGGCGGCTCCGGGAGCCGTCGGCGCACGAGGACGACCTGCGTACGGCCGCCTACCAGCTGATGGACGCCGCCGGTCTCCAGCGCGGGCGACTGAGGGGGATCACGCTGAAGGGCGAGGACGCGGTCGGTGCCGATGCTGTTGTCGAGCAGCTCAGCCTCGATCCCGGCCGGGACGCCCGCCTGATCACGGAAGAAGCCGCCGACCGGGTCCGCGACAAGTTCGGGCCCGGCGTGATCGGACCGGCTGGCGCCTTTCTGCGTGTCTCCTGACCGAGCTGCCCGCATACGTCGGCGGGCGACACGGTCAGGCCGGGTCCGGGCGACGAGGCACCCGCCGACGGTGGCTGTCGTGCCCGAGACGACCTCCATGTTCTGCAGGGGGCGCAGCGCTGATCAAGTGCGCCTTACGAGCCCCGTGCGCCCCCTGGCGAACCTGTGGCGGATGGTGCGTATGCGAGCACTTTGTGTAACGGCTGGACGAACCTGACGGTAACTGCACGCCTATAGAAAGAATTTGACGGCGTGAAAGTTTGTGCGCCGCGCGAGAGTCCTCCCGAGGGGCGTGAATGGGGCGCAAGTGGTCAAGGGCATCTATCGACAATCTGTCGTGTGCTCGGCTGGCGTATTAACCGAAGCGATAACGGCGGGAATCCTGCTTAAAATGGGTACGGGAATCCCCTCCGTTTGATGTTCCGTTAATTGGCGCTGATCCCCTATGCGTGGGGGGGGGGGGGTAGATAATCGGCGCGGCGCTATTGATTTATTCTTAAGATTTCAAGGACCGAGGGCTGTCGAGGAAGTGAGGGGACCCTTGCCTTGTTTTGCCAGGTGGGCCGGATGTTTTGTGATCACAGTTGTCGCATGTGGTCCGAGCGGTGCCTGGGGGCCCTCTGGCACGAGAAGCGTAAATCGCCCTTACGGAGCAAAACGCCCACGCCTTGTGATGATGTGATCCCGCTCTCTGTGCTTGTTTGATCCCCCAGCTGACGCACGGGCAAGCCCTACGAGTGGGGCGGATGGCGTGGAAAAGAAGGGCGTCACCGTGTCTTCGGCAGGGTCATGGTGTTAACTGAGCATTGGTCTGACCTTGGTGGGTCCGGGCCATTCCCGGGAGGTCTCGTGAGTGTGGTGCTCCGAGACCTCCCCTTTTTGCGCCTTGTTTACATGTGCGCCACGTGCTGCTCATCTGATAGATGGCGGAATCTGTACATCCGGGAATTCTGCATTTGACAGTCCGGCAATTAAATTACTTTCTTTTGGTGGCGACGTTATGGAATCGGTGTGACGGAAGTCACCGTGAAACCGATTGGCCGTTAGCGGGAACCAAAGTGAAAAGCCCTCGGTGAGCGGGATCTTCGCCGACCGCGACCGGGTGGGTGGATATTGTCTTGCCGCTCAAGGTAGCGTTATCAACTGACGTTCTCGCCGTGCGCGGCCCGGTCCCACCACACCGGGCTGCCCAGCGCAGGGGGAGTGGCGCCGGACCCACCACCCGGGTACGCCCGCAACAAAGCGGGCGTACCCACCACATGAACGACCAAAGGACATCAGACCCGTGCACACCGCCATCGTCGGCGGCGTCGTCCCGCTGGACCGGCTGTTGGAAAACTATCCGGGAAGCGACGCACCGTCACGAAACCTGCTCTTCCGCGCCCGGCAGGACGCGGGAGCCTCGCGGACTGGGGAGTGACGGATGACCTTCACTGCCCGCGCACCGCGCCTGACCGACCTTCTCCTCGGTCGGCACAAGATGCCAGAAGGAAGCTTTCTGGACCATCTCCCCCAGAAGACCTGGCAGATGATGACCAACGAGTGGGACCAGCGTGTCCGCGTCTTCGAACGCAATGAACCCCTCCCGCTCGGGCCAGACGACCGCAGTGTCTTCATCGTCGTACAAGGGTGCCTCCGACAGGAACGGTTCCCCATGGGACCCGGAAAGGACCCCACGATCACCCGGTTCAGGGGAACCGGCCAACTCGTGGGCGAGGCCAAGCTCATCAACCCCGACTCCTCAGTGCTCACCACATGCCTGTCCGAGACATGCGTGATCCCCTGGCGCACCCGCTACATGATCGCTCTGCAGCGGCAGCACCCTGAAGTCCAACTTGCGCTGCTGCGCGGCATTGAGGACCGCAACCGCGAGGACGAGCGGATCTATGCGACCTTCGCACTTCCCCCGTCCCAGCGCGTCGCCATGCTTCTCGCTCATCTCGCCGAGACCGTCGGCGTACCCGACCCCACCGTCACACGCAGCACCATCATCGTCGGCCCGTCCCAGAAGGATCTGGCCGCCGCACTGCAACTCGGTATCTCCTCAGTGGAGAACGCGATCCGTTCTCTCCGCACCGACGAAACGATCGACGTGGGGTACCGCAAGTTCATCGTCCACGATCTCGACGCCCTACACCACAGCGCCGCTGGCGCATAGGGCATCACCGGACCCGCCATCCGCACCGCTCACATGCCTGGCCACTAACCAGGCAAGCGGTAGCAATCTTTTGAACGGACCACCAAATGATCACGAACCCCACCATCCTGGCGATTGGTACCAGCGCAGGCTCTCTCCTGGTGACCGTCGTGGTGGGCGCCGCCACGGGCATCCTCACCTACCTCGCCCTGCGCCACCACCAGCAGGTCTTCGCCCTGATGAAGCGGATCAACAAGAACCAGGAGGACTCGAAGGACTTCGAGAACGCCACTACATACCTGAAGGAGCTCCTGGAGAAGCTCTGCGAGTACGCACAGAAGCCCTGCCAGGCCGCTGACTTCACCCCGCTGACCCGGCTGCACAACCTCGTCAAGGACATCGCCGACGAGGACCAGATGAAGCCGATCCGCACCGAGCTGGTAGCCGTCGCCACGAGCTTCGACCACTACCTCACGAAGGTCCTTCCCCCCATCGGAGCGCAGAGGCTCACGGTCGAGAAGTACATCGAGCGGCTCGAACTCGCCATGAAGCAGGAGCGCGCCCGCATCGACCTGGTGCAGGCCATCAAGGGCGCGCAGCAGAAGATCCGGACCCTGTGTAAGGGCAACTGAGGCAACACCCTCCTGTGAGGACCGCCGGTGATCCGGCGGTCCTCACCTTGTTTGCCGGGTGTCCACGAACCGACTGTCCGGCGTACCGCCCGTGGTGGGAGGGACACCATCCGGTACGAGGATCTGGAGAATTGTGCGACTCGCAGATACTCAGGCCCGGGCTGCGTTCTTCGACAGAGCGGCGCCCGCCGGGCCACCGAGCCGGACCGCGTTCCTCACGTACAGGTCCGGGGAAAACCGCTGCCGCCGGGGCCGGTTGACCTGCGACCATCAGGCAAAGGTTCAACCAGGCGAGGAACGATGACCGACTTCTCATTCGGCATGAACGACTACAGCGTCGACGTCCAGGCGCAGCACGATGTGACCTTCAGTCAGGGCTGGGACGTGCACCGTCTCGCCCTAGCCTTCGAGGTGACCGCCCGCGGTAACTACACCGTGGACGCGCCCTTCCTCGTCTCTGGCAGCCTTTCGACACACGAGATGCCCAACCCCGCCAGCTACATCGGCGTCCTCCACGCCCCCAAGGGACCCGTCGGGCTGAGGCCGTTCAAGAAGCACCTCACGCTGGAGACGACCGTGACGGACCAGCAGCTGCGCGGCCTGGAAAAAATGCGCGCGGGCGCGGACCTGGTCCTGCTCGCCGACCTCACCCTGACCGCCCTGGCAGACCCGAAGAACTGGCCCGTTGCTCAGGGCCAGGAGATCATCCGCATCCCGCACGCGAAGTGGAGCAACACCCTCACCCAGCTCGATGCCGGCGCCTTCGTCGACGTTCTCATCTCGGTCACCACCGTGGAGGCCCGAGCCACCGGCGCACGACGCATCCGCGAGGCGAAGACTGCGATCCGCGACGGACGGTACGAGCACGCCGTATCCCTGGCCCGAGCGGCCCTCGATCCCGTACGCGAGGCCTGCGACACCAAGAAGCTCCACGACCAGGCACTGCTGAAGAAGGCCGGGGAACGGAACCAGGAGGAGCGCTGGGCGGTGTTCACCCAGAGCGCCTACAACCTTTTCAGCGGCGCACCGCACGACGACTCGGGTACCACGGAGAACTTCACCTGGACCCGCGCCGACGCCCTCTCGGCCGTCGCCACCGCCGCAGGCCTGCTCGCCCGACTGGAAGACCTGCCGTAGCGCCGTCGACTGCATGGAGCGGGCTCGGTGTTCGGCCCAGCGGCGGTGGGCGCCTTCGAGCCCACCGCCGTCATCCTGCTCCTCGCCAGCAGGAGGGGAGTATCAGCGGGTCTGGATCCAGAGGCCTCCGTACGCGACGACGGCGCCGCCGGCCGCGGTTGCGGCACCTCGGAGCAGATGCAGCCCCGCCTCGTTGCGCAGCCGCCGGGCACGCCGGATCCACCGGGCGGGGAGGGGTTCCGGGTCCGGGCTGTTGCCCTTACTCTCGGGCTTGGACATGGGCTTCTCCTTCGTCGGGGATGTTCGGTCTTCTGCAGACGGCTCCCTGTGCCCCAGGGGGCCGTCGCCGTTTCCGGTGACGGCTGCGCCGCTGTCCATTCCTTGGGACGAATGGCAAGTCCCAGGGTGAACGGCACCAACAAAAGCACCTCGGATAGGCCTCTGACCAGCGGAAACAGCATTTTCCCAAAGCATGTTTTCCCAAGTCGTCAGTGGTCTAAGAGCAGCTGACACAGGCTCATACGAGGCAAAGTCTGGTTGAGATGAGGCGATATAGGGTTTCCTGAGGTGTGCTAACAGGCGTAAATAGGTCTTCCTGTGTCTAACTGGGCCTGCCCGTGACAGAGTTGCCGGATGCCACGAATGCTGCGGATGCCCGGTAAGGATGTTCTGCCGCCCGGCCCCAAGCGGGACTTCGTTGCCGAGCTCTACCTCCATTACCGGGAAGCCGGACGGCCCCCGCTCCCGAAGATCGAGGCGCTCACCGGCACCATGCCCGACGCCTACAAGGTGAGCCGAGAAACCATCCGGCGTCTCCTGCAGGGACAGACCACCAGCCAATGGCCAGTAGTCGACGCTCTCCTGCGAGCCCTGTGCCAGATGCAACATCGGGATCCCGACGGCCGTCGCTGGCCGGAGCCGGACGACAACCGCTGGGACGAGAACGATCCGACGACTTGCCGCGAACATCTACGCCGACTGTGGAACGACGACATTGACGGCCTCGAGCCGGACGAAGCACCGGCACCTCCACCCGCCGCGCCGGTGCCGCCGGCCCGGCAGACTTCCGGCGGGTGGGGTGGTTCTGCATCGCACCCGGCAGACGACCCATGGGCTACCGGATCCCCTGCCAAGACCCCCGCCCAACCAGGTGGATACAGCGACGAACCTCCCTTCTGAGGGACTCTCCCATTACCAAGGGCACGCCCTTCCAGGTGGAGATGTCCTTGGCCTGGCGTCCCGAGGGCCGCTCGGACAACCGCAGCGGAGTGGCATATCGCCGTCGTGCCCGGAACCGCGGGCGGCCGGGTTCCGGGCACGACGGCAGCTACATGCCGAGCATGCGGCGTACTGCATCGTCTGGGTCCACGCCCAGCACGTAGGCGACGACGGCCACACCCAGGACGAGTGCGGCGATCCCGCCGGCCTTGTTGGCGAAGCCCTTGACGAATTCCTCGCCGGACAGTGTCACCAGCTTCCAGGTGATGGCCCGCATGCGGGCGGTCATGATGCGCAGACGCCGGGTGAGGCGGTGAGCTCGGTTCGGGTTGGCGAGTACGGCGGCCCGGCGGTCGGGACAGGGCTGCGCGGGCAGCGCGGGATCGATGTCCCGGGACATGGTGGGACTCCTCTGAGAGGGGAGAACGGGGATCGCTGACACCTGCGGTGGTGTCGTCCGCGGGGTGTGCGCCGCGCGGTCGGCGGTCCTGCGGCTCTCTGCCTGAGAGCGTCCCTGTGAAGCCTCGGCTCTGGCCCAGGGTGGCTCGTCCAGAGTATCCGCGGCGTGGGGATTCGTTCCCCTGGGCGGCTGGTGAGTGCTCATCAGCAGCACCTTTCTGTAGTGGTGTTGTCGGGTGGGCGGCACCATGACCGATGACTGGTACTTAGGTCGCGGGCTCGTGGATGCCGGTGTCCCATCACCCCTTGAAGCACCGGGCGGGGCCACGGGCAGGACCGGGGGAGAAGGGGAAGTTCGAAAGACACCGCTGGGGCCCCGACATGTCGGGGCCCCAGCGGTGTCTTTCACATACGTCATGGGGGAATGGCGCCCGTTTGTGACGCGCGGCCAGGACTACTGGATGGCCGTGACGAGCACTCCGAGCACCGCGAGACCGATCGTCAAGGCGCCGGCACAGGCCATCACCCCACTGACCACCGCCTCAGGGACGGGCGAGCCGGCCCACCGCGCGATACCGAAGCCGATCACGCCCACCAGGACGGCCGCTATGACGAGTACGGCCAACCCGAGGATCAGCAGCACCAGGTCAGGCACGCTCACGTCGTGCTCCCCTGCTGCTCGCGGGCACCGTTGACGTGCAACTGCGCGGGGATCCAGATCTTCCCCTCGCTGGCGGCCTGGTAGAGAACCCGCCTGAAGCGGTACAGGCGGTTGCGGACAGCACCGGGCGTCGACTTGAGCCGGTCGGCGATCTCCCCGGCCGCGTATCCCTCGCACGTCAGACGGACTACGGCCCGGCTCTCGGCCGGCTGGGCGTCCAGCAGCTCCGTGAAGTCCCCCGAGAAGAGGATCGCCTCCGGCTCCCCGTGGTGGGGCAGAGCGCACAGCAGGCGGAAGAACGCCTCCGGGTCGAACAGAGCGGCCTCCACCCGCGCGATGCGCTCCCGCCGCCGGACCCAACGCAGGTAGACCCGGCGAAACTCCCACATGCAGCGGCCGATGAAGTACGTCATCAGGCAGCAGGGCCCCTTGGGGCCCCTGAAGTCAGGGTTCCAGCCGCCGTTGACGAGGGCCTTCTTCCGGAAGGTCTTCCGCGCGCCCATGAGGACATCGACGATGATCTCGTCCCGGTCGGCGTCGCTGTCGTGCAGGAGCCGCTTGTTCTCACCGCTCACGAAGAAGGTGATGTCCCGCTTCGCGAACTTCTTGACGGAGAGCGTGATGAACGTGCCGGAGCGGAGCATGCCGCGCAAGATCGGCATGCTGTCCCCGAGAAGACGCTCCTCGAACAGGTCGTACTCCAGGCCCTGGAAGCCGCCCAGGGCGAGGTCCGCGACGACGGCGGCATCGTGCTGGACCCGCAGCGCGCTCGGATCGGCGAGGAAGCCGCCCACCGCCTCCGCGATCACATCTATGTCAGACATACATCTCACTCCGGTGTGTGACGCCACCTCAACTGACCCCATTTACTGAGCCGCGCGCGGGAGGTGAGCATCTTGCATGTTGTACGCGCTCACTCGCTCCTATGCAGGGCCAAAGCGAGAACGTCACGACTGCCCGAAGATTTTTTCTTGTTGTGGTTTTCCTCGACGGGGCGAGACGAGGCTTTTGAAGTGCTCTTGGGAAACGACAGCGATCGTTTACCGCCCCTACTACGCCTACGAGGCGACGAAGTCGCCGTTGCGTGATGACGTTCTATTCCTACAAGGGCGGACAGGGCCGTAGCTCAACGCAGAGGCCCGAACCGAATGGTCCGGGCCTCGGAGAAGCTCGAAGGAGCCGATCGACTAGCAGGCAGTCAGCGACCTCTTGTTACGTTGTGTGACACGCACCTTCTACCCCCAGCGCATGCCGATCGCGGACAGCTGCTCCACACGTTCCGGGGAGAGCGTCGCGGCCCTGCTGCGCTGGTTGCCGATCCAGGCCCCCAGTTTGAACTCCCGCTCCTCCTGGTCCCCGTCGCCGTCCCCGCCGACCATCAGCGTCTCCATGTGCTTTCGGGGTACCCGCAGGTGTCCCTCGCGCTGGTAGAACTGCTGTGCGGCGGCGAAGTTGAGCGCCCACTTGTCGGCCTGCGTGCGGCGCGGAGGCGGCTTCTCGTCCTCGGTTGCGGGCTCGATCCCGAGGACCTGCTCACACATCCACTGCTGCACGGTGGTGAGCTTGTCCCAGCCGAAGCGAACCGCTTTGACCCACCGTCCGAGATCCTCGCCCTGGCGCAGGAGATAACCCGGCTCGGTCGGCAGCTCGCCGGCCTCGTCCAGGTGCAGCCGGGTGAGGTGGAACGCCCTCTGCCACTCCACGGGCCAGGCCGGGCACCACGAGGCGTCGATCTCCTCCAGCTGTTCCCGCCGGTCCTCCGACAGCGCGCCGGCCACCGAACCGACCGGCAGACCCTCGGCACGCCGCTGTTCGATGTCCACCGCCTTCCGCGCGGCGGCCCGGGCGTTCTTGAGCCAGATGCCCACCTTCGCACCCTGGTAGGTGGCGTCCAGCGGTGCCAGGAGGTGCCCGCTCTCGGCAGCCCACCCACGGGCGGCGGCCAGACCCTCCTCCCACGCGACGTCGAAGTGCGACCACACCATGCCCAGCTTCTCCAGCTGCTCGACACGATCCTCGTCCATGTCCCCGCGAGCGTAGAACCGCCTGTTGTCGGCGATCCACTGCCCCAGCGGGAAGTTGGCGAGCGTGGCCGGCCACCCCGCCTCCACCGCCTCGGGCCCCTTCGGCACGCGGTACGTGAACGGCACCTTCAGGTCGCCGGCCTCACGCGCATACAGCACGGCGGCCTCGATACCGCGCCGCCAGTGTTCGTGCTCGGGGTTGAGGACCCGCAGGTTGATGAACGCGGCCAGCGCGGCCGGGTCACGCGGCGTGGAGAACTTCAACAACGCCTTCGCCGAAGCCGACGGACCCCCAGCCCCGTCCCCACCGCCCTGCTTGGCCTTGGACTCCTTCTGAACGGGCTTGTAGCGGCTCGGGGCCTGCTGCTCAGCGAGCTGCTCCACGATGCGGGCGTCGTGCGCCCTGAGCGCCTCCAGCAGCTTCGCCAGCCCGCCGAACGCCCGACTCGTGAGCATGTTGTCCGCCGTCTCCCCAGGACCCAGGAGCACCGGCACGACCAGCGACGCCATCTTGCCCTCGCCCGGCTGCATCCGCAGCGCACGGCCCACCGCCTGGACCAGGTCCGGCATCGAGCCGCGCACGTCGGCGAAGTACACGGAGTCGCAGTTGCGGGTGTCGACGCCCTCACCCAGCACCTTCACGGAGCTGAGGAACGCCTTCTCCACCACCGTGCCGTCGGTGGCGATCAGGGAGGAGAACTCCCCGAGCACCCGCCGGCGGTGGAGCGGCTTGTGATCGCCGCACAGCCAGTCCGCCCACACCGTGGCCGGGTACAGCTCCGGATCATCGACGTGCAGCTGCGCCGCGACATCCGGGATCCCTACCGAGAAGGCTTCGGCCTCCTTCACGACGTGATGGAACGTGAGCGTGCGCTTGAAGCCCTCCTCGGACGACGCCTTCACCAGCGCCGTCTGCAGGGCAGCGAGACGCGCCCCACGCATCTCATCAGAACGACCCTCCGCACCCAGCAGCATGGCCGCCTGGAACTGCGTGTCAGTGATGTCCACACACACCACCTGGTACGGCGCACAGATCCCCCGGTCGATCGCCTCCGACAACGTCAGGGTGAAACACCGGCTACCGAAGGGCGAGTTGGGATCATCCTCCATGCTCGCCACCAGCTCGCCGGGCGCGCCGTCCTGGTCCTCGTCCCCGAGCTGCCACACCCGGGGCGTGGCCGTCATGTACAACCGGCGCAGAGACGGGATCTTCTGGTTGTCATGCACGACCGCCCACGGCTTACCGATCCGGCCCGAACACCGGTGCGCCTCGTCCACGACGATCAGGTCCCAGCCCGAAAGGCCGGCGGCGTGCGCCCGCTCCAGCGTGCCCAGACCAAGCGAGGCGTACGTGGCGTACACGGTGACCTTGTCCAGGCCCCGCGTCCACTCCACCAGCTCGTCCACGTCCGTGGTGTTGGGGAAGGACGCCTCCTCACCCCGCAGGGAGGAGACCCCGATCATCGCGCCCCGGCGGCCACCCTCGCGCCACGCGGCCTCGGTCTGGGCGAGCAGGTCCAGCGAGGGCACGAGCACCAGCACGCGGCCCGCGTGGAGCTCTTCCGCACTGCGGACCGCCACCCGGGTCTTCCCGGACCCGGTCGCCATGATCACCTGAGTCCGGAGGCCACCCTCCGGCACCAGCGATCTTGCAGGCAGTTCGAGGGCACGGAGGACCGCGTCAATTGCTTCTCGCTGGGCTGCCTCGCGCTGATCTGCGCGGTTCGTGGTCGACATTTCTGTCTGCCTTCTGCTGGGTGTCGTCCGGTCGATTCGAGCGGCGGTGAGCAGGAAACCTGCACGTAGATGAGCTGTGAGGGCTGGGGTTGGACTGGCTCGGTTGACTGACTGCTCTGCCTCACCGGATCACCGAAAAGGGTCTGCGGTGGATCTCCATAAGCCTCTGAGCGTTCTGGGGTGGCGTGCTCTGAGTCCAGAGTCTATCTCGTGCTTCAAAATGAAGCAGCAACAAGCGAGAAAATCCCTCGAACGTGGCGCGATCCTGTTAGCCTGTCCCTATCAGGCCGGAAAGCAGCTTGACGGGAGGTCACGCGATCGTGGTTTCAACTCCACCCCCGACCCAGTGTTTCCATGCCGTCCTGACTCCCTGTCACCTTGCTTTCCGCCCCCCACCCCCTCCCCTTACTGCTGCTGCTTTTCCCCACCGTTCCCCGTGGGGCGTGGACTGTTGGGGCTGGAGCGCAGCGGAGGCCCCGGATCGGACGGGAGCCGGGCCGGCCGCATCGCGGCCGTGGCTCGTGGAGCGCAGCGGAACGAGTCCAACTCGCCTGCTTCGCAGGCGAGTTGATGGACCCTCACGCAGTGAGGGTCTTGGCGCTCCCGCGGAGCGGAGCGCAACAATCGTGCGCAGCACG